>NZ_LYOY01000001.1 GCF_001653515.1 Streptomyces sp. ERV7
GACGGGCGGTCTTGGCCGCCGAGCCGTCCGCGGTGTCGTCCGCCGCCTGTGCCGTTTCGGGCTCCGGCTCGGCCGCGGTCGGCCGATCCGTCGGCGCTTGGGGCGCGGCTGCCGGGGCGGGCATGAGCCCGAGCCCGGGGATGTGCGCCGGGTTCAGGGCGGCGGCGTTGAGGGCGGTGTGCTGGTCGTCTGTTTGCTGGTCCACGGCGCGAAGTATGGCGAACATCGCTGTGTGAGAGCCATAAGGGGCCGTCATATCTCGGTCGGCGGGCACCTGATCGTGACCGGGAGTCGCCTGTCGTGCACGCGGTGAGGCACGTCGTGCACGTGGTGAGGCACGTCGTGCACGTGGTGAGGTGTCCGGTGGTGCCGTCCCCGGCCACTGGCCCGCCCGGGCGTCTCACCCACCCGTCCCCGGCGCGCCCGGTCCGCGCCGCCGGGTGGGCCTCGCACAGTGGGCGGGTGAGCGAGACGACAGACGGCGGGACGGCCGACGGTACGGGCGGTGGGTCCGAGGAACACCGCGCGGGCTGGTTCGAGCTGTTCTTCGACCTGGTCTTCGTGGTGACGGTCAGCGTGCTCGCGCACGGGCTGCACGGGAACCCCGGCGCGGCCGACTTCGGGACGTTCCTGGTGCTGTTCTTCCCTGCCTGGTGGGCGTGGGTGAACCTGACCGTGACCGTCAACCTCTTCGGCTCGGCCTCGGCCCGGGTCCAGGGGATGCTGCTCGCCGCGATGCCCGCGCTCGGGCTGATGGCCGCCGCGTCCCCGGCGGGCCTTGAGGAGCGGGCCTGGGCGTATGCGCTGGGAGCCGCCTGGGTGCGGCTGGTGCTGTTCCTGATCTGGTTCGGCCACGCCCGCAGTCCCGGCAGCCCGCTGCCGCTGTGGCGGCCGCTGCTGTACTGCCTGGTGCCCGCCGCCCTGTGGGCGGTGTCGGCCGCGCTGCCCGGGGGCGCGCGGTTCGTGGTGTGGGGGGTGGCGATCGCCCTGGAGGTGGCGCTGCTCGCCATCCGGGCGGGTCTCGGCACCTCGCCGTACGAGCGGATGTCGGTGGAGCACCTGGTCGAGCGGATCGGCCTGTTCGTGGTGATCGTGCTCGGTGAGAGCGTCTTCACGGTGGTCGCCACCTTCGAGGAGCACTTCACTGCCGCCTCCGGGGTGACCGCGCTGTTCTCCTTCGTGGTCGCCGCCGAACTCGCCCTGATCTTCTTCGTCTGGGGGACGGGCAACGCCGAGCGCGGTCTGAGCCGGGCCCAGTCGGGCCGGGCGACGCGGGTGATGCGGGACACCGTGATGTATCTGCCGTTCGTCCTCGTCTGCGGCATCACCGTGATCGCGGCGGCGCTCGGCACCGCCGTCGCCGAACCCCACCACGTACTGCCCACGGGCGCCGGATGGGCACTGTGCGGCGGCGTCCTCGCCTTCTACAGCGCGAACGCGGCCATCTCGACGCGCTACGGGGACGGGCTGCGGAATGTGCTGCGCTGGTATGTGCCCTGTCTGGTCCTCACCCCGGGCATGCTCCTGCCCGCCGCCCTGCTGCTGCCCGCCTGGGGCGCGGTGGCCTGCGCGGCCGCCCTGGTGTTCCTGCTCGCCAAACTGTCCCGTTGGCGCACCCGGGGCCGGCTCACGGCGGGGTGACGCGGTCTCACTGGCGCTGGGTTCGCCATTCCGTGGCCAGGATTGCCCAGGTCTGCTTGTCGTGGCGGATGCCGCCGTAGGGCCAGGACTCGCGCCACACCCCCTCCAGGGTCATCCCCAGCCGCTTGGCCACCGCGGCGCTCCGCTCGTTGTCGGCGCGGCAGATCCACTCGGCGCGGTGCAGCCCGCGGGTGGTGAACGCCCAGTCGAGCAGGGCGTGGCAGGCCAGGGTGATCACACCGCTGCCCTCGGCGCCCGGCTCCAGCCAGCAGCCGACTTCGCAGGAGCCCGAGGCGGCGCTGAAGTCCGTGAACATCACGCCGCCGACCAGTGTGCCGTCGAGCCATATGCCGTAGAGGCGGGCGCCGTCGGCGGCCTGGCGCTCGGCGTAGCGGCGCAGCGTGGCGCGGGCTCCGTCGACGTCATCGGTGACGAACGCGGCCCCGACCCAGGGACGGATGTGCTCGCGGGCCCGGTCCAGATGCGCGGCGAACTCCTCGGCGTGCCACACCTCCAACGGCCGGAGGCGGACGTCGTCCCGCAGGGGGAGGGAGAACATGATGACCCCATTCACATAACAAGCGTTACGGTTATGTACGGTAGCAGCATGCCACGTACCAAGGGCGACCACGAAGCCCGTCGACGCGACGTCTCCGAGGCGGTCTGGCGGGTGCTCGCCGCGCAGGGTTTCGGCGGGCTGACCCTGCGCGCCGTCGCCACCGAGCTCGGCGCGACCACCGGCCTGCTCACCCACTACTTCCCCACCAAGCGCGACCTGGTGGCGCACGCCCTCGAACTGCTCGACCGGCGGACCGCCGCCCGGCCCCGGCGCGCCGCCGGTACGGGCCTGTCCGCCGTGCGGGCCGCTCTGCTCGACATCCTGCCGCTGACGGCCGATGCCACCGCCACCAACCGGATCTGGGTGTCCTCCTGGGACGCCGCGCTCGCCGACCCCGCCCTGAGCGGCGAGTACGCCCTGAAATACGGGCGCAGCCGGGACAGGCTGCGCGATCTGGTCGCCGCGGCCCAGGAGCTCGGCGAACTGCCGGACGGGGACCCGGCGCGTATCGCCGCGGCCGCCCAGTCGTTCGTCCTCGGGCTGGTGGTACAGGCCCTCTTCGCCCCCGAGGAGTTTTCTCCGCCGCGCCAGACCGAGCTCCTCGACGACTACTTGGCGGCACTGGCTCACACGTAGTCGCCGGCCATTGAGGGTGTGCGGTACCCGAAAGGGCCCGCCTCCCGCGGGAGGCGGGCCCTTTCGGGACTTCATGACCGCGCTGCCGATCCGGTCACGCCCTCGGCGTGTAGTCGAGCCGCTCGAACGGCCACGTCGACGACAGCCACGCCGCCACCGCGTCGTGGACCGGCCCGTCCCGCACAACGAAGTCGCGCGGGACGAAGGTGCTGGCAGAGACGGACCGGAGCCTATCCGGCGGTTGCCGGGCGCTGCGGTGCGCGGCGCATCGCCCACAGCGTCGGCCCGTCCCCCGGCAGCTGCGTCTCTTCCAGCACGGTGAAGCCGAAGTGCTCGTAGACGGGAAGGTTGGACGGCTTGGAGGACTCCAGGTAGACGGGCAGACCCGCGGCGTCGGCCTTGGCGAGGCCCGAGCGCAGCAGGGCGGACCCGTGCCCCTGCCCCTGGCCGGCCGGGTCGGCGCCGATCACCGCCAGGTACCAGTGCGGCTCCTGGGGCCCGTGCTCGGCCGCCGCCTCGACGGTCTCCCTGAACAGCGCGGCCCGGTCGCCGAGGATGTCCGCCAGTTCCTGGACGGTCTCCGCGTCGGGAACGGCCTTGTCCCCGGCCTCCGGCGGCACCCAGAACGCGGCCGCCGCCCCGGTGTGCTCGCACACACCGTGGTGGAGGTACTGCCGGGTGAAGAGCGTGGTGAAGTAGCGGGTCAGCCCGGCCTCGCGCGGGGCGTCCGAGGTGTCGCCGGGGAAGAACCACCGCATCATCGGGTCGTCGCCGAAGGCGCGGGCCAAGGTGCGACTGATCGACGAAGTGTCGTCGATCGTAGCTGTTTTGGGCGTGTTCGTTATCGACATACGGGTCATTCTGCACCCCGATGATCTTGGACGCGGGGTGGGGGCCGGCCCTGTCCGGATCGACGGAGCCGACCCGGCGCGCCATTGATTAGTCGCCCGGGCAGGGGCTGCGCATCAATCGACCGGCCGCTGGGATTGATGAGTCGAGCCCGGTACCGCTGCCCACGGGGGTGGCGCGCGGCACCGGTCTCCTCGGCCGGCCCGGCCGCGGCGGAACGCGGCCGGGCTTCCCACCCGCGCACGTGTGGCCGGGGCCTTCCTTGCCGGTCCCGGCGACCGTTCGTAGCCTGACAGCTACGTGATCACTGATGGGGGAGACAGTGGGACGTCACGAGAAGCCGCTCGATCCGGAAAGCGGTCCGGTACGGCGATTCGCCCTGGAACTGCGGCGGATGCGCCAGGAAGCGGGCGGCCCGACGTACCGGGACATGGCCCGTGAGGTGGAGTACTCCGCTGCCGCCCTCTCCCGGGCGGCGTCCGGCGACACCCTGCCCTCGCTGGCGGTGGCGCTGGCCTATGTGACGGCCTGCGGCGCCGATCCGGCGGGCTGGGAGGAGCGCTGGCAGGAGGCGTCCCGGCAGGAGGCCGGTCAGGTCTGGGCCGAGGACGAGGAGGCCGTACCGCCCTTCCGGGGGCTGGCGCGGTACGAGCCCGGCGACGCCGACCGGTTCTTCGGGCGGGACCGTCTGACGGACGAGCTGGCACGGCTGGCCCTGCGCCATCGCGTCACGGCGGTGCTGGGCCCCTCGGGCAGCGGCAAGTCGTCGCTGCTGCGCGCCGGGCTGATCCCTCGACTACGCGCCCTCCACGAACCCGGCGTGCGGCCCGCCGCCGTCCGGATCCTGACGCCGGGCCCGCGCCCCGTCCGCGATCACGCGAGGCTCTTCGTCCCGGATACGGACGACGGAGACACCTGGCTGATCGTGGACCAGTTCGAGGAGATCTTCACTCTCTGCCACGACGTCGAGGAGCGCGACCGGTTCATCGGCCTCCTGATGGGCGCACGAGATCCCGGGAGCCGGCTGCGCGTGGTGCTGGGGGTCCGGGCGGACTTCTACAGCCACTGCCTGGAACACCCCGACCTCGCCGCCGTCGTCCACGAGGCGAGCCTGCCGGTCAGGCCGCTCACGCCCGCCGAGCTGCGCGAGGTCGTCCTCAAGTCCACGGCGGCCGAAGGGCTGATCGTCGAACGGGCCCTGACCGCGAGGGTGCTTGAGGAGGCGGCCGCCGAGCCCGGCAGCCTGCCCCTGCTGTCCCACGCCCTGCTGGAGACCTGGCGCCGCCGCCGGGGGCGGACCCTGTCCCTCCAGGCGTACGAGCTGGCCGGAGGACTGCGCGGGGCGATCGCCCAGAGCGCCGAGCACGCCTACGCCCAACTGCCGGACGGCCAGGCCCAGGTGGCCCGCCAGGTCCTGCTGCGGCTGATCACGCCCGGCGACGGAACGCCCGACACCCGGCGCCCCGCCGCCCGCGAGGAGTTGGACGCGGTCGACCCGGTGCACGCCGGCCCCGTCCTGGAGCATCTGGCCCGGGCCCGCATGGTCGCGCTGGACCAGCGGAGCGTCGACCTGACCCACGAGGCGCTGATCACCGCCTGGCCGAGGCTGCGCCAGTGGATCGAGCGGGACCGCGACCGTCTGCGCGGCCATCGCCAACTCGCCGAGGCCGCCCAGGACTGGCACGACCTGGGCCGGGACTCCGACGCCCTGCTGCGCGGCACCCGCCTGGCCCAGGCACGGACCGCCTTCGACGCCGGGGACCGGCGGATCGAACTCACCGCACTCGAAGAGTCCTTCCTCACCGCGAGCCGCAGCGCGTACCGCCGCACCCGCCGCGTACGGCGCGGGGTCGTCTCCGCCCTCTTGGTCCTGGTGGTGCTGGCCGTGGTGGCGACCAGCGTCGCCTGGCAGCAGGGCCGGGCCCGCGACCGGCAGCGCGGCGAATCGGCGGCCCGCAGCACCGCCGCGCTCGCACAGACCTACTTCCCGTCCGACCCGCAGACCGCGATGCGCCTGAGCCTGGCCGCCTGGAAGATCGCGCACATACCGGAGGCGCGCGCCGCCCTCGTGGCCGCGGCCATCCGTCCGGACCAGGACACCGACCCGGACCCGGACCCGGACGCCGATCCCGACACTCCGCGCTTCCTCGACCGTTACGGGCGTACGGTCACCACCGCAGGGGCCCGCGACGTCGAGCGCCGTGACGTGGACAGCCATCGCACACTGTCGTCCGATTCCCCGAAGGGCACGGCATCGGACGGGAGTCCGGACGGCCGGACCGTGATCCTGACGGGCGGCTCCGGCCCCCGCCTGTGGCAGCCCGGTCAGTGGGAGCTCGACCAGCCCGCCCTGCCGGGATCCGTCCTGACCGTCGGCGCCTTCCAGGTCGACGGGCGGGCCCTGGTGCTCACCGACTCCTATGACACCCCGTCCATCCAGGTGTGGAACGTCGCCGACCGGCGCCTGCTGTTCAAGAACACGGCCGACCACCCGCTGGACGCCCACCGCGCAGCGGTCAGTTCGGACGAGCGCCTCCTCGCCACGTGCGCGGCGGGCGCTTCGCTGGAGGTCTGGGACATGGCGGCGAAGCGGCGGCTGGCACTGCCGCGCTCCCTCGACGCGTCCGCCCGCTGCCCCGGCAACGGCGACTTCCACCGTATGCGGTTCACCGCCGACGGACAGAGCCTCACCCTCGTGAACAGCACGGGTGTCCGCACCTGGAACCTCACCACGGGCCGTCGGGAATTCGCCATCGAACAACATGGCCTGAAAGAGGTCGAGTTCAGTGGCGACGGACGGCTCCTGGTGGCAGTCGTCGGCAGTGAGATCCTGATGTGGCGAACGGCCGCCCCGGCGGTGCCCGTCTTCCGCTACCGGCTGGGGGACGAGAGGGCCAAGAGCCTGCGACTGGACGTGGAACGCGGCCTTCTGCGCTTCCTGGGCGGCCGCCGTATGACGGCGGTCCGGTCGCTCGACGTGCGCGGCGTCGTACGGGCGGCGGCGGTCAACGACCCGCTGGACTCATCGGTGTTCAGCCAGGACGCGCGCGTACTGGCGACCTCGGTGCGCCGTGGCTCCCGTATGGCGTTCCAGGTACGTGACGGGGCGAGCGGGAAGGTCATCGCCGAACTCCCGTCCCAGCCCTGCCCCGCGGGCACCGAGATCTGTCACGGCAGCATGGTGTTCAGCGCCGACGGCCGGACGCTCGCCTACGGAGTGCTGACCCCGTACCAGCCGCGCCCCCGCCAGGAGATCACGCTGTACGACGTGACGACGCACCGTACGAAGGCCACCGTCAACGTCACGTCGCCCGGGAAGCCCCGCCAGAGGACACTGGACATCGCCCTGGCCCCCTCGGGAAAGACCCTGCTGGCCATCCGTGAGACCGAGGAGCGCCGATCCCTCGAACTCTGGAACGTCCAGAAGGGAAAGCTGACCAAGGCGGTCGACAATCTGGGGTACCGCTTCGTGCTCCCGCCCACCAAGGACGAAGCCATCACGTCGGGCGGATACGTCACCGACCTGACGACCGGACACACCACCATGCACCCGCGCTCCGCGGACTTGCAGTCCCTCGCTTCCCGCGGCGGCGGCCTCGTGGTCGCGCAGAACGTAGAAGCCCAGATGGTCGTGTGGGACGAGAGGGGACGGCAGACCATGAAGCCGTTCTCGCTCCGGGCCGACGACGCCCAGCCCGCGAACGACGACTTCCCACAGGTCTCCGCCCTCGCCCTCTCCCACGACGGGCGCATGGTGGCGGCGGCGGGCACCGACGGGACGCTGCGACTGTGGGACACCCAGACCGAGCGCCCTCTCGGGACGGTCCTCCCCACCGGCGGAGACACGATCGTCTCCCTCGCCTTCAGCCCGGACGGCCACGCCCTGTACGCCGCGGGCCGGCTCACACCGTGGCGCTCCTACCCGCTCGCCTCCCAGGCCCTCTCCGCCGACCTCTGCCGCCGCGTGCACCGCGACCTCACCGGAAAGGAGTGGCACGACCTGATCCCCGAGGTCGGCCGGCGCAAGCTCTGCTGACGCTGAGAGCCTGTCTTTGAACCCCCGCCTGCGCAGCGGCGGCCGGTGCGTGCGCCCTCCGGGCGGACGACGGGGGTTCAAAGACAGGCTCTAACTCACGCCCATGAACGCGGCCACCCCGAAGCCGATGGCGGCGAACAGCAGCCCCACGCAGGTGAAGAGCACCATCACGCCGCCGAGGAGGCAGGTGACGGCTCCCACGCCCGGGGTGGGCTCCGCCGCCATCGCCCGCTCCGGACGCTCGGGCGGATAGCGCACCGGCACGACGTCCCCGGCCACGTACGGGTGCCGTGAGACGACCTCGGCCCGCGCCTCGCGGCCGTCCCCGGTCCGGAACGCGACGATCAGGCGGCGCTGACTGGAGCTCGGCCCGTCGGTGGAGTGTCGGTGCACCACGTACGTCTCCAGGCACCGCGCCTCGGCGAACTGCCCCTCACGAAGGACCCGCCGGTACTCGGCGCTCTTTCGGGCGCCCAGGACGAGCATGGTGATCCCGAAGGCCGCGAAGAGGAGTCCGACCGAGCCGAACACCACCCCGAACACCCCGCCGACAGCGAACATCCTTCATCCCCCTGCTGATGCGATCCGACCCGACTCGATCCGACCCGGCCCACCCGGAACCGGCGGCACACCACGGACCGCCGTCGTCCGTGAAGATGTGCCGCCGGTGCGGGTGGTTCCGTTCGGGCAGGCCAGATGGAGGAGAGGTCGGTCAGGCGGCCGTCAGCGGGGTCTCGGGGGCGAGGGCGTCCGCGATGCGCTTGGCGATCTGCTCGGCCATGTTTCCGTCCGGTGTGGTCGCGGTCTTGGTGGCGGAGACCGCGATGGCCAGCCGGTCGGAGGGGAGATACGCCTGGATCGCCGCGTAGCCCGAGAACGACGGGTTCTGGACCACCCACCCATTGACGATGATGACGCCCAGACCGAAGTGGAAGACCGGGGTCTGCTTCAAGCAGACCGTGGCCGGACACGTCCTGGTCGCGCCGCCGAGGCCGACCGTGCGGGGGTTGAGGAGGGTGCGGTAGGCGCGGTGCGAGAGGAGCTCACCGCTGCCGATGGCCTGCGCCGAACGGGCCAGGTCGCAGATGTGGGTGGTGATGACCGCGCCGGGCGCCGTGGTCCACGAGGGGTTCCAGAAGGTGGATTCCTCGTACGTGCCGCGCTCGGAGGTGAAGGCGTGCAGGACCGGACGCGGGATGTCGGGGGTGAAGTTGTTCTGTGTGTCGTGCAGGCCCAGCGGGCCCGTGATCCGCTGCTCCAGCAGTTTGTCGATCCGGCTGCCGGTGATCTTCTCCAGCGCGGCCGACAGCAGGACGTAGTTGGCGTGGGAGTAGCTCCAGCTGGTGCCCGGCGCATACCAGAACGGGTGGCGCAGCGGGTAGCCGACCAGCTCCTTCGGGGTCCACTGGCGGAACGGGTGCGCCGCGAGCTCGGCGAGGAAGGCCGGGTCGGTGACGTAGTCGTGCAGACCGGTGGTGTTGGTCGCCAGCATCCGCAGGGTGATCTTGCGGGCGTTGGGCAGCCGGGGCAGCCAGCGCTCGACGGTGTCGTCGAGACGGACCTTCCCCTCCTCGACCAGCTGGAGCAGGGCCGTGCCGATGTAGGAGAAGACCACCGAGCCGGCGCGGAAGTGCATGTCCGGCTCGGCCGGGACGTTGGTCATGGACTCGCCGAGAGCGTCGGTGAGGACGTCCTTGCCGTCGAGGGTGACCCGCAGTTCCACGGCCTTGAGGTGGAGTTCGTCCTTGGCCTTGCGGGTGATGTCCAGGACTTCGCGGGCCCGGTTGTCGAGGTGGCCCTGGGTCTTCACACAGCCGCGTTCCTCGTGGCCGGGCCCGCGCGCGAAGGCGGGGGCGACGGCGGTGCTCTGGACCGTGGCGGCGAGCAGCGCGGCGCACAGCAGGGCCGTGCGGGCGCGGGCACGGGTGCGCAGACGCGCCGACAGGCGGGTTGGTGTCATGCCCCGCACTATGGCGATGGCAGCCACGGAAAATCCCCCGAACACTCCGCAGACCATGACAAATATGACCATGTGGTACACCGGTTGGCGGACCTCGCCCACCCGCCTCACCGGACCTCGCCCACCCGCCTCACCGGTCGAGGAACTCCGCGCACCGGTAGGGGCCCAACGCGGCGCCCTCCTTCGGCCGCAGTGTCACCCGGACGTCGTCGGCCCTGGCCTCGGGGTCCAGTACGGACTGGGCGCGTGCCAGCGTGCACACCAGCTGGCCCGTGCCCTGGTCGCGCCCCGGCATCGTGTAGGGGCCGTCGAGGCGCATCGTGACGCGGTTGCCCGTGCCGGTCACGGTGTAGCCGCCGAGCTGGACGAGCGAGGTGAGCCCGTCGCGCTGCTCGGCGGGCGGCGGACCCAAGGCCAGCAGCTTCACCACCGAGTTGAGGTCCTTGACCTCCCGGTCGAGCAGGGGCACCCCGCGCAGTCCGCTGTCGGACGCGAAGTACAGCCGCATCCCGCGGGTCAGCCCGGACGCGGGCTCGCCCGCGCCCACCACACCGCTCGGCTGCACGCCGCAGCCCACGAGGGCGATCCCCAGGGTCGCCAGGACGGCGGCCGGGGCTTTTCGGCGCACCTTCACCCGGTGCCTCCTTCGGTGCCGCGTCGCGCGGGCAGGCGCAGGGTGAACACCGCGCCGCCCCGCGGCCCGTCGGCCACCTCGATCGTGCCGCCGTGCAGTCGCGCGTTCTCCAGCGCGATCGCCATGCCGAGGCCACTGCCCTGTCCGCTGTCGTCGGCCGCGCCCCGGGTGCGGGCCGCGTCCGCCTTGTAGAACCGGTCGAAGACCCGCTCGTGGGAGCCCGGTGGCAGCCCGGGGCCGTGGTCGGCGACCTCCAGTGTCAGCCACTGGCCGTCCGCGCCCCCGGCCGCCCCCAGGGTCACGGTGACCGGCGGCGCTCCGTGCCGCAGTGCGTTGCCCACCAGGTTGGCCACGATCACGTCGATGCGGCGCCGGTCGACAACCGCCCGTACACCGTCGGGCAGCTGTGTGCGCACCAGGTCCGTCCAGCCGCGCAGGGCGAGCGAGGCCCGCACGGTGTCGGCGAGGTCGGTCTCGGCCGCGTTCAGCCGTACCGCCTTGGCGCCGACGGCGCTGTGCCGGTCCCCCGCCAACTGCCGCCCGACGTCGGCAGCTTCACCGGCCGGGCCGGCTATCTGCGCGAGCTGGACGCCCTGCTCTCCCAGTACGCCTCGGGCCCGGGGCAGACGCTGGTGATCTCCTCGCTGTCCGGTATGGCGGGTGTCGGCAAGACGGCGCTCGCCGTGCACTGGATGCACCGGGCCGCCGACCGCTTCCCCGACGGACAGCTGTACGCGAACCTGCGCGGCCACGCCGACGAGCCCCCCACCACGGCCGACGGCGCGCTGGGCCAGCTCCTGCGGGCCCTGGGCGTCGACGCCGGGCACCTGCCGGAGAACACCGACGAGAAGGCCGCCCTGTACCGCTCGCTGCTGGCGGGCAAGCGGATGCTGATCCTCCTGGACGACGCGGCCGGTCTCGAACAGGTGCGCCCGCTGCTGCCCGGCTCGCCGACCTGCTTCGTCGTCGTCACCAGCCGCAACGACCTGCGCGGCCTGACCGCGTTCCACGACGCCCACCGGGTGAGCGTGGCCGTCTTCCACGACGAGGAGGCGCTCGCGCTGCTCGCCCGCGTGATCGGCGCGGACCGGGTGCGCGGCGAGCCCGAGGCCGCCGCCGAGGCCGTCCGGCTGTGCGGCGGCCTGCCGCTGGCCGTACGGATCGTCGCGGCGCATCTCATCGGCGACCAGCACCTGCCCCTCGCGGAGGTGGTGCGGACGCTGCGGGGCGAGGACCGCCTGGACGACCTCGCGCTCGACCAGGAGCAGCACACCGGGGTGCGCAGCGCCCTCGCCCTGTCCTACCGCTCCCTGCCCGCCCCGGAGCGCCGGCTCCTGCGGCTGCTCGCCCTCACCCCCGGCGCCGAGGTCTCCACCCCGGCCGTCGCCGCGCTGGCCGGGGGCCCGCTCAACGCCACAGCCCGGCTGCTGGACCAGCTGGTCTCCCGCAGCCTGCTGGAGACGCACCGGCCCGGCCGCTTCCATCTGCACGCCCTGGTCCGCCTGTTCGCCCGCGAGCGGGCCCGGGCCGAGGACGACACGGCCGTACGCGAGGAGGCCCTCGACCGGCTGCTCACCTGGTACCTGGCGACCGCCGAGCAGGCCGGCCATCTGCTGTACGGCACCTTCTACTCCTGGTACGCCGCCGCCCCGCCCGAGCCTGACGGCTCCCCCACCGCGCCCCTGACGTTCACCGGTCCCGCCGCCGCGCTGTCCTGGCTGGAGGACGAGCGGGCCGCCCTGCTGGCCTGCGCCCGGCACGCCCTGGGCCACGGGCCGCGCCCCTTCGCCTGGAAGTCCGCGCTGGCCACCCACGGCCACCTGATGGAACACGGCCAGCGCACCGACTGGCTGCGCGCCGCGGAGACGGGGCTGCGCGCCGCCGAGGCCGAGCACGACGACCACGCGCGCGCGGTGATGCACTGGAGCCTGTGCTACGTCCTGTGGGAGCTGGCCCGGCACGACGAGGCGCTACGGCACAGCGCCCGCGCCGACTCCCTGTTCGCGCGGGCCGGGCTGCCCGTGGAGCAGGCCGGTGCCGTGCTCGGGCTCGCCGCCTCGCACCGCGAACTGGGCGCCCTCGACCAGGCCCTGCGCCACGCCGAGCACACCCTGGCCCTCTACCGCGACGGCGGGGAGCCCGCCGGTGAGGCGTGGGCGCTGTTCCTGCTCGGCTCCATCCGCCTGGACCGGGGCCAACTGGCCGCCGCGCGGCCGTACTTCACCCAGGCACGCGAGCGCGCCGAGGCGTCGGGCGACGAGCACACCGTGATGCTGTCCCTGTGGGGGCTCGGCGCCGTCCACCACGCGCTGGGCGACCTGGAGGAGGCACAGCGCCTGCTCACCCGGGCCCTGGCCGCGCACGGCAGGCTGCTGTCCACTTACGCGGCGGAGGGCGCCCTCAACGCCCTCGCCGCGGTGTGCCGCGACAGCGGCGACCCGAGGCTCGCGCTCAAGTACGGGATGGACGCGCTCAGCGTCACCCACCGCACGCACCGCCGGCTGGTCGAGCCGGACGCCCTCAACACCATCGGCACCGTACTGCTGCATCTGGACGACGCGCCCGGCGCCCTGGACCACCACCGCCGCGCGCTGGACGCGGCCCGGGCGACGGGCTGTCTGCGGGCGGACGCCGCGGCCTGCGTGGGTCTGGCCGCCGCACACCGGCACCTGGGCGAGAACCGTGAGGCGCTCGCGTACACCCGGCGGGCGCTGAGCACCGCCGGGCAGGCCGGGCTCCGGCTCGTCGAGGGCGAGGCGCGGACCGAACTCGCCCGGGTGCACCTGGCGCTCGGCCACCACACCAAGGCGGCCCAGGCCGTCGAGCGGGCCCTGCGCCTGCACCGGGCCGCCGGGCACGAGCCCGGTCTGGCCCGGGCTCTGGAGGCGGCCGCCGCCGTACGCGACGCCGTCAGCCCACCGCCCGTACCACCGCGGTGATCACCGCGGCCACCAGGACGACGAGCGGTACGGGCGCCTTGAGCCGCCAGGCGACCAGGGCCCCCGCGAACCCGGCGAGCCGGGCGTCGAAGGTCATCCCGTGTGCGCCCGCCGACCCCACGAGCTGGGTGACGACCAGCACGGCGAGCAGCGCGGGCGTCAGATACTCCACGAACCGGGGGAACCAGCCCGGCAGTTCGCGGTCGCCCATCACCAGTGATCCGGCGCCCTTGATGAGGAACGTGGTCGCCACCAGGGCGCCGACGACGATCCACGGGTCGCTGTTCAACGGGCCTCCTTCGCCGGTCGGGTCGTCGGCCTCGCCGTCCAGACGACGGCGATCAGACAGGCCACGGCGATGGCGGTGTCGGGGAGCCCGGCGGCGGTGAGGGCCGCCGCGCACACGGCCGCGGTCGCGGCGGCCGTCCGCTTGCGGGGGGTGCCCAGGTGGGGTGCGAGCAGGAGGAAGAACAGGACCGGCGAGACGGCGTCCAGACCGTAGTTGAGGACGTCCACCGCCTTGAACGGGCCGATCGCGCCGAGCAGCGTGCCCAGGACCCAGCCGAGCCAGAGCACCACGCCCGAGGAGAGCAGCCGGGTCCGGTCGAAGCGCCCGTCCGCGTCGCTCGCGATGGCCCAGGACTCCTCGATGACCAGCTGGGACTCGACCGCCCGGCGGGCCCGGCCGCCGCGCAGCGCGGGCAGGATGGCGAATCCCATCACCAGATAGCGCAGGTTCAGCAGGGTGCCCGCCACGGCCGCGGCCGCCCAGCCGCCGCCGTTGACGATCACGGAGACGGCGGCGAACTGCGAGGAGCCCACGAAGACCAGGCCGGACATCGAGGTCGCGCCGAGCGCGCCGAAGCCCGCGCCCTTGGCGAGGACGCCGAA
Source organism: Streptomyces sp. ERV7 (assembly GCF_001653515.1). GTDB lineage: Bacteria > Actinomycetota > Actinomycetes > Streptomycetales > Streptomycetaceae > Streptomyces. Next base: position 14,146 of record NZ_LYOY01000001.1, read on the forward strand.
GGAGATGCCGAACGCGAAGATCGCCACGGTGAACGGCACCGCGGCCCTGGCGCCCGCGATCCAGGCCTCGCGCCGTCCGGCGGGCGGGGCCGGACGGGTGGGTTCGGATTCGGTACCGGTCATCCGCCCTCGCCCATCGCGGCCCCGCTCGGCGGAGCCGGGCGGTCCTCCTCGCCCCGCACCGTACGTGCGTACGCCCGTACCAGCGCGGTCGTCACCGCGCCGATCGGGTAGTCCAGGGCGTCGACGGCGGTGACCGGCTGCACCTCGTACGCCGTGCCGGTCAGGAACACCTCGTCGGCGCGGGTCAGTTCGGCCGGTTCCATATGCCGCTGGACGACCTCCAGGCCGAGCTCGCGGGCGAGCGCGATGACGGTGCGCCGGGTGATGCCGTCCAGTACGCACTCCGGCGGCGGGGTGTGCAGGGCGCCGTCGATCACCAGGAACAGATTGGCGCCGGTGGCCTCGGCCAGCCGGCCCCGGTGGTCCAGGAGCAGCGCGTCGTCGCGGCCCGCCTCCTCGGCCTCCTGTCCGGCGAGGGAGCCCAGCGCGTACAGGGCCGCCGTCTTGGCGCGGACCGGGGCGGTGTCGGGTGCGGGGCGCCGCCAGCGCGAGGTGGCGAGGCGGATTCCGCGCGGCCCGGAGGCGAAGACCTGCGGCCAGGGCCAGGCCGCGATCGCCACGTGGACCGAGCTGTCCCGTGCGACCAGGCGCAGGGTGTCGCTGCCGCGCCAGGCGACCGGGCGGACATAGCCCTCGGTCAGGCCGGCGACCGCCACGGCCTCCCGGGTGGCGGCGTCCAGTTCTCCGGCGTCCCAGGGCAGGGTGAAGCCCATCTCCCGGGCCGAGGCGACCAGTCGGAGGCTGTGCTCGTGGAGCTTGAAGACCCGGCCGCCGTAGACGCGCTCGCCCTCGAAGACGCTGCCGCCGTAGTGCAGCCCGTGGCTGAGGACGTGCAGCCGCGCCTCGCGCCAGGGCACCAGCCCGCCGTCGAGCCAGATGACGCCGTCCCGGTCGTCGAGCGGCGGGACGACGGGCGACTGGGCACCGCTCACGGGACTTACAGGCCTCACGTCACTCACGTGGCGAACCCCCGTTCCGTATAGGGGAAGCCCTCCAGTTCGTTGACGGGAACGGTGTCGTCGCGCCGGGAGGCGTAGTAGATGCGGACCTCGTCGATCAGGCCCGCGTCGTCGAAGCGGTAGACCTCCGCGCCGCGCAGCACCTTGCCCAGGCGCGGCTTGAAGGCGGTCCACTCGCAGACGGCGGTACGGCTGTGCTCGTCCGCGTAGACGGCGTCCACCACCCAGTGGGAGTCGTTGGCGCGCACATCGGCGCCCCAGCGCTCCACGACCGGGTCGATGCCCGCGATCGGGCCGGACATACCGGCGGCCAGATAGTGCACGACGTGTGCGGAGAGGCACTGGGCGAACAGGTCGCGGTCGACCTTGTTGCACGCCTCGAAGTACAGCCGCACCGCGGCTTCCATGGCGGCCCGGTCCAGCGCCCGGCCCTCGTCCCCCGTGGCGTCGGTGTCCATGTCGCTCGTCTCCTCGGTTCTCGGTGCGGCTCCGGATTCGTCTTCCGGTGCGGCTCTCGACGGTTCGCTCACACCTCGGCAGGCGCGAAGTGCAGGGGTGGCAGGGACGCCAGACGGCCCTGTGCGCGCACGAGCCTCGACTGGTCCTGGGTGAACGCGTAGCGGTCGCCCTCGGCGCCGCGGCGCAGTTGCGTGCGTACCAGTTCCCTGGCCGCCGCGCGGTACTCCTCGGGTGTGCCGACCGAGGCTTCCATGGCCTCTATCGTGTCCACCAGTTCCCGCAGTCCGTCCAGGACGCGGTCGTACGAGAGCGACAGCCGGCCGCCGTGGTCGGCGAGGGCGCGGCGTTCGCGCAGCCACGAGTAGAGGAACACCCCGGTGCCCGCGTCGAAGTTGCGGACCGCGCGGGCGTCGAGCGGATAGCGGAACATCCGCTCCAGAAGGATCATCGCGATCTGTTCGTCGGCGTACGGAACGGTGTCACCGTGGCAGGCGAGCACGGTCTTGGCGTCGACCTTCAGCTCTTCCAGCAGCCCGATGAACCAGTTCATCTTGAGTTTGATGTGCTGGTCGAGCGGCCACCGCCCCTGGTGGTGGAAGTAGTCGTGCAGATATCCCCAGAGGGAACGCGCCTGGTAACACGCCTCGGGGTCCATTCCGGTCGAGGCGTGCGGAACGGATTCCGGGGTGAGTACGGAACGCGCGGACGGCACCGAGTAGGTCTCGTGAATCCTGCGGAATTTACTGAAGAAGAAGATCGCGTATGCCTGTTCGGCCACCTTGTCGTGGGCCGCGACATTCTCCGGGAAGAAGACGATGCAGTTGCCCTTGACCAGCCCTTCGCTGCCCGCGAGCAGCACGGTGGCCTGGCAGTTGTTCTTGGGGTGCGGATAGCGTGCGGCCAGGTCGGACAGCGCGTCGGGCTCCTTGCGGCGGACCAGGAAGAACTCCAGCCTCTTGCCGACCGGCGGGACGCTGTTGGTGCTCTGCACGGGGGCGAGGAACGCCGCCCAGTCGCCGTCGGCCGGGGCGGTCAGGGCGTCGCGGCTGCGAGCGAAGTGCGGGGGCGTGCCGAGTCCGGCGGCCAGCCAGCCGTCGATGTCGGCGGCCAGCGCGTCGGCCTGCCCCGCCCTGCCATGGCCGGTGAACCAGCGGACGGCCTCGTCCTTGATGGCCAGGAGGCCCCGCCGGTCCTCGTCGCCCGGGTCGGGGACCGTGCCGTCGTCGCGCTGGCGGGCACGGAAGGCGTCGATCCTCGGCAGGAGCCCCTGGCCGAGCCGCTCCGCCTCGCCGAGCATCTCGTCGTGGAGACGGTGGGGGCCGGGCGTCCCGGTCACCGAGCGGCCTCCCGTACGTGGTGCACGGTGTAGACCATCGGCACCTCGCCGAAGCTGCGCAGCACCCGCAAGCCGTGGGCCTTCGCCGCGACGACGGTGGTGACACAGCCCTCGGCCTTGCCGTCGGCGCAGTCGATGGCGGCCTGTGCGTTGCTGGTCACCAACTGCCGTTCGCTCATCGGCGGTACGAGACCGGCCGGCGCCGGGTGGGTGGCCACGGTGCGCGGCTCGGCGTCCGTGCCCGGCGCGACGGCCAGCACCATCTCGTGGGTGGGCCACACGAAGGAGTCCACCATGCGGCAAACCTGTAAGTTACCGAAGACGAGGGTGTGCAAATCCGGGTACACGGCGCAGGCGACGAGGGCGTGTTCGCCGTTTCTGGGCACGGTCTCCATCGCGTATTCGAGGGTCGCGTGCAGGGTCACCCGCCCTTCGCTTTCCCGACCCTGCCGACGGAACCACTCATGGGCCGCGGCTTCCAGGTTGGTGCCGGTCGGGCCCAGAGTGTGCAGTTGCCGTATCTCGCCGATGGGCGAAGGCGATAACGAATTGACGCATACGTGCTCCCGCGTCACCATTCCCACTCCCCCACGTTTGCCCCGCGGTTCTGCTGTCGCCCTCGGGCGACACGCGGGCCGTGCGTCGGTGCTCGGTCCGCGTCGGTGATCCTAAGCGGCTCCGCCCCGCAGCGGCCACCGTGCCTGACCCGCACCGAATGATTTCCCACACTGTGGCCACTTCCACCCGTTCAACGTTCCGGAAATCCGGCGACAAATGCCGTCGGGGCGGGTGACATTCGTGCCCCTTTTCTCCACTACTCCGGTCGGCTGCCGTATGCATCGCGTCATTCCGTGGGCCGCTCGACGGCGCACACCGGCGCAACACACGCGCCCCGAGCGCCGTCAGCCCCCTTCCGGGCGGCCTGAACCCGCCGGGGCGCCCCGTCCCGCCCTCACCGTTCGGGCGCGTCCCGGACATCACCCGAAGGAGGGACCTCACGGCCGCCGGGCGCCGGGGTGACGCTCAGGACGATCTTCCCGGTGGTACGGCCGGTCTCGCCCGACTCATGTGCCTCGGCGGCCCGTTCGAGGGGGAACACGGCATCGACGATCACCCGCAGACGGCCGTCGTCGACCAGCGCGCCGATCTCGCGCAGCCCCTGCTGGTCGGGCTCGACGAGCATGAACACCGCACGCACTCCGGCCGCTTCGGCCCGCGCGGCCGGGAAGGTGTCGTCGAGCGGCAGGATCGAGACCAGGGTGCCTCCGGGGCGCAGGGTGCGCAGCGAGCGCGACCAGTTGGCTCCGCCGATGCCGTCGAGGACCACATCGACGTCGTGGACGGTCGCGGCGACGTCCTGGGTGCGGTAGTCGACGACCTCGTCGGCGCCGAGCGTGCGCAGCAGTTCGTGCTTGGCGGCGCTGGCGGTGGCGATGACGTACGCGCCGCGGGCCTTGGCGATCTGGACGGCGAGGTGCCCGACGCCACCGGCCGCGGCGTGGATGAGAACGCGCTGTCCCGGCTGGACGCGCGCGGTGTCGACCAGAGCCTGCCAGGCGGTGAGGGCGGCCAGCGGCAGCGCGGCGGCCCGGATGTGGTCGAGGCCGCGCGGGCGCGGGGCGAAGTGGCGGGCCGGTGCGGTGACGTACTCGGCGTACGCGCCCGCCGGGTACGGGAAGCGGGGCATGCCGAACACCTCGTCACCGGGCCCGAAGAGCGTCACGCCCGCGCCGACCGCCGCCACGACCCCGGCCACGTCGAAGCCGAGGGTGAAGGGAGGCGTCGCTCCGGTGGCGAACATGCCGCGCTCGCGGGTCTTCCAGTCGGCGGGATTCACACCCGCCGCGTGCACCCGGACCAGGATCTCGCCCCGGCCCGGTTCCGGTCGGGCCGTCTCGACGACCTTCAGGACGTCGGGGCCTCCGGCCCGGTCCTGGGACACGGCACGCATGGTCGGGGTGGGGGTGGTGGGACGGCTCATGGAGTTCCTCATCCGTTTCGGGGCGGTGCGTGGGTGCCGGGGCCCCGGCACGGCTCAAGGCTGTCCGCTCCGCCGGGCCCCTGGTGCTGGCGTGATGGACACGTCCTGAAAGGATCTGGCCATGCACTCCGTTGGCGTCCTGGCCCTGGACGGCGTCGTCCCCTTCGAACTGGGCATCCCCGCCCGTATCTTCCACGCCGCCCGCGACAGCGAGGGCGATCCGCTCTATACGGTCACCACGTGCAGCCTCGACGGCGGCCCCGTCCGCGCGGAGGCCGACTACGACCTCGCCGTCTCCCACGACGCCTCGCTGCTGGCCGCCGTGGACACCGTGGTGATCCCGCCCTCCCACCGGCTGGGTCCGATCCGGGAGGAGGGCCGTCTGCCCGGCCCGCTGCGGGATGCCCTGGCGGCCGTGCGGCCGGGCACGCGCGTCGTGGCGATCTGCACCGGCACGTATGTACTGGCCGCGGCGGGCCTCCTGGAGGGCCGCCGGGCCACCACCCACTGGCGGGAGGCCGACCGGCTGCAGCGGATGTTCACCAGCACCCGCGTCGACCCCGATGTGCTGTACGTCGACGACGGTGACGTCCTCACCTCCGCCGGAGTCGCCGCGGGCATCGACCTGTGTCTGCACATCGTGCGCCGCGACCACGGCAGCCGCGTCGCCAACGAGGTCGCCCGCTCCTGTGTGGTGCCGCCCTGGCGCGACGGCGGCCAGGCCCAGTACATCCAGCGCCCCGTCCCCGACCCCTCCACCGGAAGCACCGCGGCCACCCGGGCCTGGGCGGTCGAGCGCCTGGCCGAGCCGCTCACCCTGTCCGGCCTCGCCGCCCACGCCGGGATGAGCGTGCGCACCTTCACCCGCCGCTTCCGCGACGAGGCCGGCACCACGCCGGGCCAGTGGCTCGCCCCGCAGCGCGGACCTCGCCCGCCACTACCTGGAGACCACCGACTGGCCCGTCGACGTCGTCGCGCACCGGGCCGGATTCGGCACCGGCGCCTCTCTGCGACAGCACCTGCACAGCGCCATCGGCGTCAGCCCCCAGGCCTACCGCCGTACCTTCCGGCCGCACCGCACGGCCTGACCCGCGTCGGCCGGTCAGACCGCCGTCACGTTCGCGGTGAACGCGGCGAGGTTCGTCACGGTCCGCTGGATCTTCTCCTCCAGAGTGATCGTCTCGTGCAGCCGTGCGCCGGCGCCGGCCTCCTTCTTGCCTCGTACGTACAGTGAGCACGCGAGGTCGCTGCACAGGTAGACGCCCACCGAGTTCCCCTGCTGCCCGGCCTTGCCCGCCTTCGGCGCGACCATCAGGGAGACTCCGCCGTCGTGGGTCGTCAGGCATATCGAGCACATGCTGCGGCGGCCCTGTCCGGAGGTGTGGCCGGGGCTGCGCAGCACGAGTCCCTTGAGGGTGCCCTCCAGCTCGGCGACCAGATAGGCCCGGCCGGGGGCCTGGGGATCTCGCCAGCCGAAGTAGTCCAGGTCGTCCCAGGGATGTTCGGCCAGGTCACGCGGCACGGACAGACGCTTCGCCTCACCCTTGCTGCAGTTCACGAAGGCGGCACGGATCTCTTTTTCGGTCAGCTGCTTCATAAGGGTGAGGCTAGTTTGCCTAAAAGTGTTAGGCAAATGCATAATCAGTTCAGTCGAGCGAGAGGGAGACCATGGGGCGCGTAGGGCTGAGTACGGAACGCCTGACCCGGGCCGGGGCGGAGCTCGCCGACGAGGTCGGCTTCGAGCAGGTGACCGTCTCGGCACTCGCCCGGCAGTTCGACGTCAAGGTCGCCAGCCTCTACTCGCACGTCAAGAACTCCCAGGACCTCAAGACCCGCATCGCCCTGCTGGCCCTGGAGGAGCTCGCCGACCGGGGCGCCGCCGCGCTGGCCGGACGGGCGGGCAAGGACGCGCTGGCCGCCCTGGCCAACGTCTACCGCGACTACGCACGCGAACACCCCGGCCGCTACACCGCCGCCCAGTTCAGGCTCAGCCCGGAGGCGGCGGCCGCCGGCGCGGGCGGCAGGCACGCCCTGATGACCCGGGCCATCCTGCGCGGCTACGACCTGAGCGAACCCGACCAGACACACGCCGTCCGACTGCTCGGCAGCGTCTTCCACGGCTACATCACGCTCGAACTCGGCGGGGGCTTCAGCCACAGCGCCCCCGACACACAGGAGACGTGGACGCGGATCCTGGACGCCATGGACGCGCTGCTGCGGAACTGGCCGGCGCAGTGACCCCACCCCCGCACCGCACCTCGCAAGACCACGCATCCGAAGACCGAGTAGGGGCCATGGACACCCAGGACGACTGGATCACCACACCTGTCACCGCCGACCTCCTGCGCGGCGCCCTCGACGTGGAGCGCACCCAGCACGGCGTACTGCCGCACCGGCTGCCCGCCCGGGCCCGCGCCCAGAACACGGACGCCCAACTGGCCATGGCCGAGTCCCAGCCCTCCGGCATACGGCTGGTCCTCCGCACGTCCGCCACGGCCATCGAGCTGGACACCCTGCCCACCAAGCGGGTCTACGTGGGCGCGCCGCCCCGGCCGGACGGCGTGTACGACCTGGTCGTCGACGGCGTCCTGGCGGGGCAGGCCGGCGCGGCGGGCGGCAACACCCTGACGATCGACATGGCCACCGGATCCGTGCGGCAGCGGCCCGGACAGCCCGTCACCCTCCGCTTCACCGGCCTGCCCGCCACCCCCAAGGACGTCGAGATCTGGCTGCCGCACAACGAGACCACCGAGCTCGTCGCTCTGCGCACCGACGCGCCCCTGGCCCCCGCGCCGGACCGGGGCCGCAAGGTGTGGCTGCACCACGGCAGTTCGATCAGCCACGGCTCCGACGCCGCCAGTCCCTCGACCACCTGGCCCGCCCTGGCCGCCTCCCTCGGCGGTGTCGAGCTCATCAACGTGGGCCTGGGCGGCAGCGCCCTGCTCGACCCGTTCACCGCCCGCGCCCTGCGGGACACCCCGGCCGACTTGATCAGCGTCAAGCTCGGCCTCAATGTGGTCAACACCGACCTGATGCGCCTGCGCGCCTTCACCCCGGCCGTCCACGGCTTCCTGGACACCATCCGTGAAGGCCACCCCGACGCACCCCTGCTGGTCGTCTCGCCCCTCCTGTGCCCCATCCACGAGGACACACCGGGTCCCAGCGCCATGGACGTCAGCGCGCTCAGCACCGGGCGCCTGCGGTTCACGGCCATGGGCGACCCGGCCGAACGGGCGGGCGGAAAGCTGACGTTGGGCGTCATCAGGGACGAGCTGGCCCGGATCGTGGAGCAGCGTGCGCCCGAGGACCCGCACCTGTACTACCTCGACGGCCGCGCGCTCTACGGCGAGGCCGACGCCGTCCGCCTGCCGCTGCCCGACCGGCTCCACCCGGACGCGGCCACCCACCGCCACATCGGGGAACGCTTCGCCGGGCTGGCCTTCGCCGCCGACGGGGCGTTCGGGCACGGCGCACACGCCTCGGACCACGCCTCGCTCGTCTGAGACCAGGGCCTGCGCCGGGCCGCACGACACGTGGCCCCGGCGTCCGGCGGAGAGAGCCCCTGACGACTGCTCAGGGGCCCGGCAGCCTGAGAGCCGGTCTTTGCACACACCTCGTTCCGGGGCGTGTGCGGGCGCCCGCCACCGTCAGCGGTGGCGGGCGCCCTTCCGTACACGCGTCACATCAGATGCGGGTGTCCTCGACGGTGGGGATCCAGCGACCGCCGTCCGGGTCCGGGGTGGCGTTCCCGTTCCCGGTGATCGAGCTGCGCGGCGCGGGGGTGGCCTTGGCCGGTGCCTTGCCGCAGAACGCGGGCTCCAGCGTGTTGGTCAGACCGCTGGTCACCGTGCCGTTGTTGGAGGCGTTCGCGAACAGGACGACCGTGCGCTTCCCGTCCTTGGTGGAGAACGTCTGCGTCTGGTAGCCCTGGACGATGCCGCCGTGGCCGAGCACCTTGCCGCAGGAGAGCGCGATCTCCCTGATTCCCAGGCCGTAGCTGATCTTCGCCGTGGGCGTGGGGAGCACGCTGGTCATCTGCTTCAGCGACTCGTCGGAGACCAGCCCGCCGGAGGTCCCGGCCAGCAGTGTGGTCATGAACCGGTCGAGGTCGCGGGCGGAGGAGACGACGCCTCCCGCGGCCCAGACCCAGGACGCGGTCTGCTCGGTCGAGTCCAGCAGCGGCTTGGTGCGGTCGTCGTTGGTCAGATAGCCGGTGATGTGCGGGCCCGTGATGGTCTTCTCGGGCACGGTGAAGGTCGTCTGACGCAGCTTCAGCGGCTCGAAGATCTGCTCGCGCAGCAGCTCGGCGTAGGGGCGCCCGGTGAGGTGCTCGGCTGCCAGACCCATCAGCACGAAGTCGGTGTTCGAATACGAGTACGCCGTCCCCGGGGTGTACTGCAGACCGTGCTTCACCGACATCGCCACGAGGTCCTTGGGCTCGTAGACGTTGTTGCGGATGCGCTTCTCGAAGGCCGCGGTGGTCTCCTCGCCGCTCTGCTCCAAGAGGTCGTTGGTGTGGTCGTACACACCGGCGCGGTGCTCCATGACCTGGCGTGCGGTGATCGCCCAGCTCTCGGGGAGCGTCCCGGCGGGCAGATACTCGCGCAGCGGCTTGTCCAGGTCGATGCGCCCCTGTTCGGCGAGGCGCATCACCAGGACCGAGGTGAACATCTTGGAGTTGCTGCCCACACGGAAGCGCCGGCCCGCGTTCATGGGCGTCCCATCCAGGTTCGCCTTGCCCAGGGTCACCGTCCGGCCGCGCTCGGAGTCGCCGTGGTCGCGGATCACCGCGAACGCGCCCGGCGCCCCCGCGTCCACCACGCGCTGCAGAGCGGCGCGCACCCCCGCCACATCCGGCTCGGCCGCGTCCGGCGCGGCGGAGGCGCCCACGGCGCTCCCGGCCATGAGCGCGGCGGTGGCCGCGAGTGTGGTCACCGAACGCGCGATCGTGATTCCAGCCATATGAGAAGTACCCCTGTTCCCCGGCGACTTGGTCAGTGCCCCGGCCTGCGCAGCACTCGTACGCCCAAGATCGTATATGTCGGGATGGCACCGGGCCGACTCGTTGGAGGAATCAGCCCCACCCGATGCGATCTCTCGGGGGTTTCCCACCGGAAGCTTGCCGACGCACCGGCCGTAGGCGACGATCGAGCGCCAGGTGTTCGCCCAGGGGAGGGACAGTCGTGTCCGAGGTCAAAGCCGAGCTCAACCAGTTGATGTGCACCTTCCTCGGCGCCTTCACCAACCTCGGTGGCACCCGGCCCGGCGTCGAGGTGATCCGCGAGTTGTTCATCCCGCAGGGGATGATCATCAGCAACGTCGCGGGCAAGCTCGTGGTCTACGACCTCGACACCTTCATCGAGCCCCGGGAGAAGATGCTCACCGACGGGACGCTGACGGAGTTCTCCGAGTGGGAGGTGGCCGAGCGGACCGAGATATTCGGCTCGATCGCGCACCGGTTCAGCGAGTACCGCAAGTCCGGGTGCCTCAAGGGTGAGCGGTTCGAGGGCTCCGGCCGCAAGACCACCCAGTTCGTCCGCACCGCCGACGGCTGGCGGATGAGCTCGATGGCCTGGGACGACGTGTAGGACACGCGACCGGCCGATCGTGGTGGCGATGGTCCTTTGCGGTGGTCTTCACCTGCGATACCGCCGGGTCACCCCCGGCGGCGGCAGGAGGTGTGTGAGCCTGGCCGCCGAGGGGGGATCAACCCACTGACGAGGAGCTGGTTGTTCCGGTGTTCCGTCTCTCCCTGGCCCGTCCCGGCGCGAGATCCCTCAGACCCCTGCTGACCGCGGCCGTGCTGAGCGCGGCCGCGCTCCCCATGACGGCGATGGCCCCGCCCGGCGGGCAACTGCGCCCCGAGGCCACCCTCGCCGCCCAACCGCTGCCCGGCGGGCTCGGCCCGTGTGTGCCGGGCCACTGTCCCCCCGACGGCTATCCGCCCGTCCACAACGGCCCCGTCCGCTACCGCGACAACGGCATCAACGTATACGTCGGCGGTGACTTCCACGTACGGGAGAAGGCCGCCGAGGCCGAGGGCCGGGTCGTCGTGCTCGGCACCTTCGACCAGCGCAAGGCCGCGGGCGTCAGCGGCGTCTACAACGTCGGCGAGGCCGGGGTCGGCTCACGGGTCGCGCCGCCCGTCGGCGCGGACTGGCTGACCACCGGCGGCAACGTCACCGTCGCGACCGGGCAGCGGCTGCTCGCCGAGCAGGGCGTCGTACGCCACGCGGGCTCCGCCACCGGGACCATCCAGTCCCAGCGCACCATCCACGACCCGGACGCGGCCAAGCCGTACACCGCGCTGCGCGGACAGCTCACCGACGCCAGCACGTGTTACGCGCACCCGGGAGGCGTCACCCGTACCCCCACCGGGACGGCCGTCCACTCGGGCGGGGAGACGCTGTTCACCGGTGACGGCACCTCCATGCTCCAGGTGTTCACCGTCGACTTCGACATGCAGAGCGCGAGCGGCGGCCAGGAGGGCATCCGCTTCGCCCGCATCCCGGCCGGGGCGACCGTGCTGGTCAACGTGCTCGGGACCAACCGGACCCTCAACACCTACAGCGGCACGATCGACGACTCCAGCCCGTTCAACCACCTGCGCGGCCGGCTGCTGTGGAACTTCCCCGACGCGACCGCCGTCGGCTTCAAGGGCACTGGCCAGTTCCAGGGCAGTGTGCTGATCGGCAACCAGTCGTCCCTGGCGACGGTGAGTCTGCCCGGCATCAACGGGCGTTTCTTCACGACCGGTTCACTCACGCACACCAGCCCGCCGTCGGGCGGCGGTGGCCAGGAGTTCCACAACTACCCCTTCGACGGCAACCTGCCCGACTGCGGCACCGCGCCCACCGAGGGCGAGGTGCGGGTCCTCAAGACGGACGAGGCCACCGGCAGACCGCTGGCGGGGGCCGTCTTCGAGCTGTGGGAGGAGACCAACGGGACCACCGGGCTGCAGACGACGGGCACCACGCCGGACACCCGCCGGGGCGGCACGTGTACGACCGGCGGGTCCGGCGCCTGTACGCGGACCGTGCCGCCGGGCACGTACTACTGGCTGGAGACCAGGGCCCCGCAGGGCTACGACCTGCCCTCCCCCGCGCACTTCGGGCCCCTCGTCCTCACCCGGGCGAACGCCTCACAGGGTGTCTCGGTGACGGCGGCCAACCACCGGCACGTCGTGCCGACGGGGTCTCTCACCGTCGACAAGAGGGACGCCGAGACCGGCAGGCCACTGGCGGGGGCGGTGTTCCGGCTGTGGCACGAGACCAACGGGGTGCCCGGGCTGCAGACGGCGGGCGCCGGACCCGACACCCCGGTGGGTCCCGGCTGTGCGACCGGGACCTCGGGCCGGTGCCACTTCGCGGACCTGCCCCTCGGCTCGTACTACGTCCAGGAGACGGCCGTGCCCGAGGGGTATGTCCTGCCGGAGAACCGGGTCAGCGGCCCGCACGAGGTGACCGCCGCCAACGCGGCCCAGGGCGTCACCGTCAGGCTGGCCAACCACCGCGGGGAGCCCGACAAGGGCGGCAAGGGCGGGAAGGGCGGACCTCGCTGACGCCTGAGACCCGATGACCGGGTGATCGGCCGGACCCCGGCCCGGACACCTCCCGCAGCGGCCGCGCTGCCGTACGCCCTACGGCAGCGCGGCCGCTCCGGTGAAGACCTGGTGTGGCACATGCGTACGATCTCGGTCGGTGGGGCCGGATCACGCCCCGCAGAAGGGGAATCCATGGCCATGACCGACATAAACGGCATCAACCTGTCCGGGGTGACGGGCAAGCTCATCCAGACCGTCGCGCTGACGAAGAATCCCGCTCCGCAGGCGATCGCCACCGACGCGGTGAACGGGCACGTCTTCGTGCTCCAGATGGAGAGCGCCGCCAAGACGCCGCTCGGGAACATGTATCTCAACCGCATCGACCGGAACACCGGCCGGCTGACGGGCAGCATGTACCTCACGGGCTTCGGGCACGGGATCTCGATGGGGGCCGAGCCGGTCGGGACGGACACCTACCTGTGGACCGAGGTCGGTCCCGTCTCCCCCAACGACGGTGTCAGCAACGCCTTCGGCCAGGCCGTCACCCGCTTCCGCTTCGAGGACGGGGCCACCCTCGACCAGGCCGGCGTGCCCGACGCGAAGAAGTTCTGCCCTCCGGGCGGACGGAACACCGGCCCGTCGGTGGACCTCGCCAACAACACCCTGACCATCGTCTACTTCAAGGGAAGTGTGCGCTGCTTCACCCGCTACGACCTGGCCAGGGCGGCGCAGGGCGAGTGGGTGGAGGTGGGCAGCACCTTCGAGCTGCCGGCGGGCGCGGAGTCCGGACTCACCTTCCAGGGCTACACCGCCCTCAACGGCGTCCTGTACGTATACCAGTGGAAGAAGGACCCGGTCACGACCTACCCGGGCACCTCGTACATCACCTCGTACTCCCTGGACTCGAAGACCAAGCTCGACTCGCAGGTGGTCACCGGCGCCGACGGTCTGGAGCGGCGCGAGCCCGAGGGCCTGGCCGTCGAGGTCGACCCCAAGACGGGTGAGACCCGGCTCCTGTTCGGCTTCAGCGACACCGTCCCCGGAACCACCGGGCGGCGCAACGTCACCATCGGCTGGTACCCGACGCAGCCGGCGGTCGACGGCGTGAAGGTGCTCTCCGACTGGGAGAACCTCACTCTCGCCGCCGGGGTCACCGCGGGCGCCGAGGCGCCGCGCGGGCGACTGGTCGCCCTCGCCGACACCACGTATCTCCAACTGCGCGGCACGCTCACCTGCCACCTCACCGCCGACACCCAGATCGCGACGCTGCCGCAGCGGCTCATGCCCACCCGCACCGTGCGGCAGAACACCCCGCGCAACATGTACTACGGGGTGGGTGTGTGCCGGGTGGAAGCGAACAAGCTCGGCGAGCTGTGGGCCTTCGGCGCCACCGCCGACAACGCCATCTCGTGGATCGACCTCGACTGCGTGTCGACCGCCTGGCGATGACGGCGCCGCACCCCTCACGCCCTTCCCGCCTCTCGCGATCCGGAGGATCGACCATGCCCTCGCGCACCACCAGCCGCCGCTCCCTGCTCGCCACGGCCCTCGCGGTCCCCACCGCGGCCGTCGGTGTGCCGCTGCTCGCCGCCACGCCCGCCGCCGCCGCTCCGACCGGGGTCCAGGTCCTCGTCGACTGGACGGCCATCACGCTGGCCGCGGGCGTCTCCGCGAGCGCGGACACACCCGCGCAGGCCCGAGTGGTGAGCATCGCGGGCACCGAGTTCCTCCAGCTGCGCGGCGTGATCACCTGCAACTTCTCGGCCGACGCGCAGCTGGGCACCCTCCCGGCGACCATCCGTCCGCCGAAGACGACCCGCGGCGTCTGCCCGCGCAACAACCACCTCGGCGTCAACGCCACCCGTATCGAGGCCGACACGGCGGGCCGCGTGATGGTCTACGGTCCGCAGGCCTCGGACACGGTCACCTGGATCCAGCTCGACAACTTCTCGTCGGTACAGCGCTGACACGAACGGGGTGGGGCGGCGGCCGCCCCACCCCGCCGAACGCGCACCGGGTTGTTCAGACGCCCCGGTCGTCCAGCATGCGCAGCCCGTCGACGGCGGCCGGCGAGAGCATCGCCTCCCGCAGCTCCGACAGCGCGAGCCAGCTCACCGCGTCGGTGGAGCCGTCGACCTCGACGACCTCCGGCGCGCCCCGCCCGGGATCGGCGCCGGCCAGCTCGACCGCGTAGAACAGCCCGGTCAGATGCCAGTCCACGCCGCCCCGGCTGACGGCGTACGTCCGCGCGTCGACCAGCCGTGCGGCGGCGAGCTCGCGGCCGGTCTCCTCGCGGAGTTCGCGCGCCAGGGCCTCCACGGGCTGCTCGCCCGGGTCGATCCCGCCGCCCGGCAGATGCCACAGCCCCGGGGCGAAGACCGGGGACGCCTGCGACAGCCGGGCCAGCAGCATCCGCTGCTCCTCCCGCACGAGCGCGTACGCGGAGACACGCAGTCGCACCTCAGCCATGATTCCCCCTCAGACGTACGGACTCAGACGTACGGATCGACACCTCGGGAACTCTAACCACCAGCCCACGGTGGTCGGGAGACAGACCGCGGGGGGGGTGCTCTCAGCTCTCGCCCAGCACCGCCCGGATCACATGCCGGGCGTTGCCCGCCATCGCCGGGTTGGTCTTCCGGTAGTGAGGCAGCGCGATCACCGCCTGCGAGAGCGTCCTTCCCCGGCCGCGGATCCACGTCGCGTCGTCCACGCCGAGCGCGTCGCGGAAGACCTCCCGGGCGTCGGCGGGCAGCAGGTTCCAGGCGGGGAAGAGGTCGCAGGCCGGATCGCCGACTCCCATACAGCCGAAGTCGATCACCGAACTCAGTCGGCCGCCGTCCACGAGCAGATTGCCCGGCATCAGATCGGCGTGCAGCCACACCGGCGGCCCGCCCCAGACGGGGGCCCGCAGCGCTTCCTCCCAGGCGGCGAGCGCGGCGTCGCAGTCGACCCCTTCCTCCGGGATCCCGCGCAGCTCCTCGATGGCGGCCCGGGTCGACCTGTCCAGCGAGGCAACCGGCCCGCCGCGGTAGGCCGACGGGGCGTCCGCCAGGGTGAGGCCGCGCATCTCGCCCACGAACGCGGCCAGATCCCCGGCCAGCAGCCGGGGTTCGCTCAGCGCCCCGGCCTCGGGGTTCTCCCCCGCCAGCCACCGGTACACCGACCACTCCCACGGAAACCCCTCGGCCGGCTCCCCGGCCCCGAGCACCTCGGGGACGGGCGTGGGCAGCAGCGACGCGAGGCGGGGCAGCCACTCCCGCTCCAGCGACAGGTCCTCGGCCCCGCCGCGCACCAGCGGCAGCCGTACGACCATGTCCCCGCCCAGCCGGTACATCGCGTTGACCGTCCCGCCGGAGGCGAACCGCGCCACCGGCAGCCCCGCCCACTGCGGGAACTGCCCGGCGACCAGCCGCCGGACGAGCGCGTCGTCAGTGGGGTGCGAGCCGGGGTGCAGGTCGGGATGCAGTTCGGAGTGGGTCGGCGCTGTGCTCATGGGCCACCATCCGATCGCCGGACGGCGATCGGCGTCAAACCCTTTTCCCCGACGCCTCCCTCACGCCGGGATGAGCGAGCGCAGGTCCGTCGTCCCCGGGCGCACCCCGACGCGCTGTTCGAGCTGCTCCCGCACCCGGGGCCACTCCTCGTCGAGGATCGAGTAGAAGGCCGTACCGCGCACCATGCCGTCCAGACCTCGGGAGTGAGCGCGGTGTACGCCGTCGAGGGCCGCGCCGAGCCGTTCGATCGCGGCGCGGGAGCGCAGGTTGCGGGCGTCGGCGCGCAGGGACACCCGCCGCACCCCCCAGGTCTCGAAGGCGTGCCGCAGCATCAGCAGCTTGGCCTCGGTGTTGATGCCGGTGCCCTGGGCGCACGCGGAGAGCCAGGTGCCGCCGATCTCCGCCGCGTCGGGGATCGCGGTGGCCACCGGGCCGAGCGGACCGCGCGGGACCGGCGGCCAGGGCACCGGGCCCTGCCAGTAGTCCAGCTCGCAGAAGCGCGTCGACCCCACGACGCGACCGTCCGCGACCCGCACCGTGACGAACGGCAGCGCCCGCCCCGCAGCCCGGGCGGCCAGCGCGTCGGCGACATACCGCTCCGCCGCCTCCACCCCGCAGGGCACGGGCGTGAAGGCATAACTGCTGCGGTCCTCGGCGGCGGCCCGGGCCAGCGCCTCGACGTGGTGTTCGGCGAGCGGCTCCAACCGGAGGGTGCGGCCGCGGAGGGTGACGGGTTCGGGCACGGGCCTCCTTGCGTCCTTGAGCGGGTGCGAGTCGTGATGCGAGGGGCGCCGACAGGGAGGCGCCCGGTCCGGGCTCAGCCCTTCGCCGTGAATCGGCCGGGCGCGAACGGGGCGATGTCCAGCGGGAGTTCGCCGCCCGTCACGCACGCCGCCACGATCAGCCCGGTGACCGGGGCCAGTCCGACCCCCGCCCCTTCGTGGCCGCAGGCGTGCAGGAGACCGGGTACCCGGGGGTCGGGACCGATCGCGGGCAGATGGTCGGGCAGATAGGGGCGGAAGCCCGCGTACGTACGCAGTGCCCGCACTCCGCCCAGGACCGGGAAGAGGGCCACGGCCTGGGCGGCGAGACGCCGCAGCGCCTCGGTGGACAGACCGCGGTCGAAGCCCACCCGCTCCCGGCTGGCGCCGATCAGGACCGGACCGGCGGCGGTGCCCTCGACCACCCCCGAGGTCTGGAGCGCCGCGGAGTCGCTGGCGACATCGGCGACATAGTCCGCCGCGTACACCTTGTGCCGCACCACCCGGGGCAGCGGCTCGGTGACCAGGACGAAGCCCCGGCGCGGCAGGACGGGCAGCTCCGCCCCCGCGAACCCGGCGACCTGGCCGCCCCAGGTGCCCGCCGCGTTCACCACATACGGGGCGTGGATCCGTGTGCCGTTCGCGGTGCGCACTCCTTTCACCTCGCCGCCCTCCCCGGTGAGCAGGGCCGTGACTTCTTCGCCGAGGCGCAGACGGACGCGGTCGCCGCCCGCGCGCAGCAGATGGGCCGCGGCGAGGGCGGGCATGACCTGGGCGTCCTGCGGATAGTGGTAGCCGCCCGCCAGGCCCGGGGCCAGATGGGGTTCCAGGTCGTTCAGGCGGTCCGCCGGAACCTCCTCCACCCGTACACCGGCGCTCCGCTGCCCGCTCGCGAAGCCGCGCAGCGCCGCCATTCCGTCCTCGCCGGAGGCGACGACCAGGCCGCCCTTGGGTTCGTACTCGATCTGCGGCGGCAGCAGTCGGGCCAGCTCGCGCCACAGCTCGGCGGAGGCGAGGGCGAGGGAGAGTTCGGGGCCGGGCTCCTTGTCGGAGACGAGGAGGTTGCCCTCACCGGCACCGGTGGTGCCGCCCGCGACGGGGCCGCGGTCGACGACGGTGACGGTGAGGCCGGCTCGTGCGGTGTAGTAGGCGCAGGCGGCGCCGACCACGCCCGCACCGATGACGATGACGTCCGAGGATGTTCTCGTGGGCACAGCAGTAATATTTCACATTGCACTGCCGGAGCCAAGAGGTGCCGCCCGACCTCTCGTTGGGACACGAGTAGGTAAAGGAGCGGCCGATGGGTTGTCAGTACAATTTCACATTACTATGTTACAGGTCACATTCCAGCCGCTCTGGCTGTCTGACTGCTCTCGCGCTCTCGGAGTGACCACTGATGAACAAGCGCACCCTCACCGCCCTCGCCACCGCCCTGACGGCGTCCCTCGCCCTCGGGGCGACCGGCTGCTCGAAGACCAAGCACGCGGCCCCGGACCCCGGCGGCAAGAACCCGGCGACCGCCAACGCGGGCACCGTCGTGGGCGGCACACCCCAGAAGGGCGGCACCCTGACCGTCCTGTCCAACCAGGACTTCACCCACCTCGACCCCGCCCGCAACTGGGTCATGAACGACATGGACTTCGGGACCCGGATGCTCTACCGCACCCTGGTCACCTACAAGGCGGCCCCCGGCACCGGCGGCGGTGAGCTGGTGCCCGACCTGGCCACCGATCTGGGCACCTCCTCCAACGGCGCGAAGACCTGGACCTTCCACCTCAAGCCGGGGGTCAAGTACGAGGACGGCAGCCCCGTCACCGCCCAGGACGTCAAGTACAACGTGGAGCGGTCCTTCTCGCCCGACCTGCCCGGCGGCGCCGACTACGCGGCCCGCTACCTCGCCGGCGCCGACGGCTACCAGGGCCCGGCCCAGGGCAAGCACCTGGACTCCGTCAGGACGCCGGACGACCACACGATCGTCTTCGAACTGCGCAAGCCCTTCGCGGAGTTCCCCAACGCCACCGTGATGCCGACCTTCGCACCGGTCCCCCGGGCCAAGGACAAGGGGCCCCAGTACGACAACCGGCCGTTCTCCTCGGGGCCGTACAAGATCGAGTCGTACGAGCGGGGCAAGAAGCTGGTGCTTGTGCGCAACACGAACTGGGACGCCGCCACCGACCAGGTGCGCAAGGCCTACCCGGACAGACTCGTCATGGTCATGGGGCTCAAGGCCAACCAGATCGACGACCGGCTCATCGCCTCCCAGGGCGCGGACGCCTCCGCAGTCTCCTGGGGCGCCCTGCGCCCGGAGAGCGCGGCCAAGGTGCTGCCCAGCGCCGAGGTGCGCAAGCGGCTGATCGCCGAGTCCACCAACTGCACGGACATGGTCCAGATGCACACCGGGCACGCCCCGTTCGACGATGTGAAGGTCCGTCAGGCCGTGCAGTACGCCCTCGACAAGGACGCCGTCCTCACCGCGTCCGGCGGCCCCGCCTTCAACGACCCCTCCACCGCGTACATGCCCGCCTCCCTCTTCGGCGGCAAGCAGCCGGACACCGCGAAGGTGCCCGTGGCCGGCGACGTGGACAAGGCGAAGCAGCTCCTGAAGGAGGCGGGCAAAGCGGGCGGGTTCAGCACCAAGATGACCGTCTCCACCGGCGACAAGGGACGCGGCGAGGCGATCCAGCAGGCGCTCGCCAAGGCCGGGATCAAGGTCACCATCGAGACCGTCGACCCGTCCGCGTTCTACGCGACGATCGGTGACACCAAGAACCGGACCGACATGGTCTACACGGGCTGGTGTCCCGACTACCCGTCGGGGTCCACCTTCCTCCCGTTCGTCTTCGACGGCCGCTACATCAAGGAGAAGGGCAACTCCGGCAACCACTCGCTCTTCCGCGACGACGCGACGATGAAGAAGATGGACGAGATCGCCGCCCTGACGGACGCCAAGCAGGCCAACACCGCCTGGCAGCAGCTGGACGGCGAGATCCTCGCCAAGGCCCCGGCCGTGCCGGTCCTGGTGCGCCGCTGGCCGCTGGTCCTGGGCACCAACATCGCGGGCGCCTACGGCCAGACCTCCTTCGGCGGTCAGCTCGACTACGCCGGCATCGGTCTCAAGGACCCCTCGAAGAGCCAGGGCTGAGGGTCCCCCGGATCATGACCACCACCCTCGTCACCACGGCCGCACCGGCGGGCCAAGGCCCCTGGCAGCTGGCCCGCGCGGAACTGCGCCGCCGTACCTCCGTCAAGATCTCCCTCGCCGTCGTGGCGCTCTTCGTCGTCATGGCGGCCGCCGCCCCCCTGCTGAGCAGGCTCGGCGGCTGGTCACCCGAGGAGTTCGACAAGACCGCCGTCGACCCCTACCTGGGCGGCCAGCCGCAGGGGACCCTCGGCGGGATCTCCGCCGACCACTGGCTGGGCGTGGAGCCCGTCTCCGGGCGCGACCTGTTCGCCCGCGTCGTGCACGGTGCCCAGGTCTCCCTGCTGATCGCCTTCATCGCGACCGCGATCGTCGTGGTCGCGGGAACCGCCGCCGGGATCGCGGCCGGCTACTTCGGCGGCCGCACCGACGCGGTCCTCAGCAGGCTCATGGACCTGACCATGTCCTTCCCCTCCCTCATCTTCATGATCGCGATGATGTCGGTGGCCAAGGACGTCAACCGGATCGCCCTGATGACCGCGGTGATCGGCCTGTTCGGCTGGCCCGGCATCGCCCGGGTCGTGCGCGGCCAGACGCTCTCGCTCAAGCACCGCGAGTACGTCGACGCGGCCCGGGTCAACGGCTCCGGCCCCTGGCGGATCCTCACCCGCGACATCCTGCCGGGCGTCGCGGGGCCCGTCATCGCGTACACCACCCTGATCATCCCCGGCATGATCGCCACCGAGGCGGCCCTGAGCTATCTCGGCGTCGGCGTCCGCCCGCCGACGCCCTCCTGGGGCCAGATGATCGCCGAGAGCGTCGCCTTCTACGACACGGACCCCATGTACTTCGTCATCCCGAGCAGCTGCCTCTTCCTCACGGTGCTCGCCTTCACCCTGCTCGGCGACGCGCTGCGCGACATCCTCGACCCGAGGGGAAGCCGCTCATGATCCTCTACCTCGGCCGCCGGCTGCTCGGGGTGACCGGCGTCCTGATCGCGATCGCCGCCGTCACCTTCACCATCTTCTACGTCCTGCCCTCCGATCCGGCCGCCGCCGCGTGCGGCAAGTCGTGCAGCGTCGAACGCCTGGCGGCGATCCGCACCCATATGGGCCTCGACCAGCCGCTGTGGAAGCAGTTCTGGGACTTCTCCTCCGGGATCTTCACCGGCCGCACCATGGGCAGCGGCCAGTACGCGCTGCACTGCGACTTCCCGTGCCTGGGCTACTCGTACGAGAACAGCGAGTCCGTGTGGGAGCTGCTGATGGACCGGCTTCCCGTCTCCGCCTCGCTGGCGCTCGGCGCGGCGGTCCTGTGGCTGGTGCTCGGGCTGTCCGCCGGGGTCACCGCGGCGCTGCGCAAGGACACCCTCACCGACAAGGTCCTGATGGTCGGCGCGGTCGCCGCCGCCTCGCTGCCCGTCTACTTCACCTCCATGATGCTGATCTACGGCCTGATCAGAACGGCGGGGCTGCTGCCCTATCCGCAGTACGTGCCGTTCGGCTCGGACCCGCTGCACTGGGCGTCCAACCTGCTCCTTCCCTGGCTGGCGCTCGCGGTGCTGTACGCGGCCATGTACGCCCGCCAGAGCCGCAGTTCGATGATCGAGACCATGGCGGAGCCGTATATCCGCACCGCCCGCGCCAAGGGTCTGCCCCGCCGCACGGTCGTCGTCAAGCACGGGCTGCGGGCGGGCATGACACCGATCCTGACCATCTTCGGGATGGACCTGGGCGGTCTGCTCGCGGGTGCGGTGATCACCGAGTCCATCTTCGGGCTGCCGGGGATCGGACGGCTCTTCTACGGCGCCCTGTCCAGCGGGGACCAGCCCGTCATCCTCGGCGTGACCCTGCTCGCCGCCGCCTTCATCGTCGTCGCCAACCTGGCCGTCGACCTGCTCTACGCCGTCGTCGACCCGCGAGTGAGGTACTGATGGACGCGCCCCGCCCCACCGCGCCCGCACCCTCACCGCAGGCCACACCCCTGCGGGAGGCGCGCGAGCCCCTGCTGTCCGTACGGGATCTCAGCGTCACGTTCCCGACGCCCCGCGGTCCCGTACGGGCCGTCGACTCCCTCGACTTCGACGTCCACCGGGGCCGCACCCTCGGCATCGTGGGCGAGTCCGGCTCCGGGAAGTCCGTCACCTCCATGGCCGTCCTCGGCCTGCACACCGGCGCCCGGGTCAGCGGCTCCATCGCGCTCGACGGGCAGGAGCTGGTGGGCCTGACGGAACGTGAGCTGAACCGGCTGCGCGGCCGCCGGATGGCGATGATCTTCCAGGACCCGCTCTCCAGCCTCCACCCCTACTACACGGTCGGCGAGCAGATAGCCGAACACCACCGCGTCCACTTCCGCTCCGGCCGCGCGGTGGCCCGCCGGCGTGCGGTGGAGATGCTGGCCGAGGTCGGCATCCCGGAGCCCAAGCGCCGGGCGGGCGAGTACCCGCACCAGTTCTCCGGCGGTATGCGCCAGCGCGTGATGATCGCCATGGCGCTGGCCTGCGAGCCCGAGCTGCTGATCGCGGACGAGCCGACCACCGCGCTCGACGTCACCGTGCAGGCCCAGATCCTGGACCTCATCACCCGCCTCCAGCAGGAACGGGGACTCGCCGTCGTCATGATCACCCACGATCTGGGGGTGGTGGCGCGCGTCGCCCACGAGGTCCTGGTGATGTACGGCGGCCGGGCCGTCGAACACGCGCCGGTGGACACCCTGTTCGCGGCCCCGGCCCACCCCTACACCCGGGGCCTGCTCGACTCGCTGCCCCGGCTCGACGACCCCGACGACGCGCCGCTGCGGGCCATCCCCGGCAGTCCGCCGTCCCTGCTCACCCCGGCTCCCGGCTGCGCGTTCGCGCCCCGCTGTGCCCGGGCCGCCTCGGCCGCCGCGAGTGAGCGGCTGCGCTGCGAGACCGAATTGCCCCTGTTGTCCGGGCCCGCCGGCCACGCGTCCGCCTGCCACCTCCCCACGTACGAAGGCGCTCCTTCATGACCACAGCGACCCAACCCCTGCTGTCCGTACGGGACATGACGAAGGTCTACCCGGCCCGGCGGCGCGGCTCGGCTCCCGTAAGGGCGGTCGACGGCGTCAGCTTCGACGTGGCGCCCGGCGAGACGCTCGGCCTGGTCGGCGAGTCCGGTTGCGGCAAGTCCACCACCGGCCGCACGATCGTGCGCCTGCTCGAACCCTCCAGCGGCTCGATCGCCTACGACGGCCACGACATCTCCCATCTCTCGCAGCGCGACCTCAAGCCGCTGCGCCGCGAGATCCAGATGGTCTTCCAGGACCCGCACTCCTCCCTCAACCCGCGCCAGACCGTCGCGCGCATCATCTCCGACCCCCTTCTGGTGCAGGGGAGTTCGGCGGCGGACGCGCGTCGGCGGGCCGCCGAGCTGATGGAGCTGGTGGGGCTCATCCCCGAGCAGATCGACCGCTTCCCGCACGAGTTCTCCGGCGGCCAGGCCCAGCGCATCGGTATCGCCCGCGCCCTGGCCACCGGGCCGCGCCTGGTCATCGCGGACGAGCCCGTCTCGGCCCTCGACGTCTCCGTCCAGGCCCAGATCGTCAACCTGATGGAGCGTCTGCAGCGCGAACTCGGGCTCGCCTACCTCTTCATCGCGCACGACCTGTCGGTGGTGAAGCGGGTCTGCGACCGGGTCGCCGTCATGTATCTGGGCCGGATCGTCGAGATCGGCGCGAAGGAGCGGGTGTACACGGCCCCGGCCCACCCCTACACGCGGGCGCTGCTCTCCGCCGTCCCGGTGCCCGACCCGGCGGCCGAGCGGGCCCGCGAGCGCATCACGCTCCTGGGCGACCCGCCCAGCCCGGCCGCGCCCCCGCCCCCCCGGGGGCGTCTTCGTCGAGCCCGCCTCGGCGGCCGGCATCGCGGGCCTGCTCGCCGAGCACCGCGCGGGCCGCCTCGACGCCGGGCAGCGCGTGGTGGTCACCGTCACCGGCAACGGCCTCAAGGACCCCGACGCCTCGATGCGCGGCGGCTACGAGTCCACCACCTCCTCGGCCCGCACGGCCGACGTGGCCCAGGCCCTGCGCCTGGCGCCCTGACGCCTCCGGCACCGTCCTGGTCGACGCGCTCGCTCCCCGTACCTGAGCGGCGGCGCGGGCAGCCCGTGCCCGCGCCGACCGCTTCACCCCGCTCCGGTCACGAACGTGAGGATCTCCGGCGCCGCCTCCTCCAGACTGGTGAAGTGGCGGTGCGTCCCGTCCACCGCGACCGGCGTGTTCACTCCCCAGACCGTCATGCCGGCCCGCAGCCCGGACAGCACCCCGGACGGCGCGTCCTCCACCACCAGGCAGTTCTCCGGCAGGACGCCGAACCGCTCGGCCGCGAGCAGATAGGGCACCGGCGACGGCTTGCCCTGCGCCACCGCGGCGGCGTCCACCAGGACCTCCGGCACCGGCAGCCCGGTCCGGGCGAACCGCCCGCGCACCCGGTGCTCGTAGTTCGACGTCACCAGCCCCCAGGAGCCCGGCGGCAGGGCGGACAGCAGCCCCGCCGCCCCCGCGAAGGCGGTATACACCCCGGAGCGGACGTCCTCGTCCTCCAACTCGTGGAGCGCGGCCAGGCACGCGTGCGGATCGCGTTCCGGGGCCACGTGCGCGAAGGTCTCCAGGGGCCGGGTCCTCAGCGCCACCCGGTACACCTCGTCGCCGTCGAGGCCGTGGCGCTCCGCCCAGGTCCGCCACACCCGGCGCTGGTTGTCGAGGGCGTCGATCAACGTACCGTCGACGTCGAACAGAACGCGCCTTCCGGCGCGGGCACCATCGGTATCGGCAGTATGCATAAGAGTGCTGGTCACACGGCGATCCTCGCACCACCCCGACGAGTGAACGGGCGGCCGGGGAAGTATCGCCGCGCGGCCCGTAGACTCGGCGGATGGCGAAGTACTTCGACGTGCACCCCGACAACCCTCAGCGGCGCACCATCAGCAGCGTGACGGAAAGCATCCGCTCCGGCGCGCTCGTGGCGTACCCGACGGACTCCTGCTACGCCCTGGGGTGCCAGCTCGGCAACCGTGACGGCATCGACCGGATCCGGTCGATCCGGCAGCTCGACGACCGTCACCACTTCACCCTGGTGTGCGAGAACTTCGCGCAGCTCGGCCAGTTCGTCCAGATCGACAACGACGTGTTCCGCACCATCAAGTCGACCACGCCCGGCAGTTACACCTTCATCCTCCCCGCGACCAGGGAGGTGCCGCGCCAACTGCTGCACCCCAAGAAGAAGACCGTCGGGGTGCGCATCCCGGACCACACCGTCGCACAGGCCCTGCTCGCCGACCTGGGTGAGCCGCTGCTCTCCAGCACGCTCCTGCTGCCCGACGAGGCCGAGCCGATGACGCAGGGCTGGGAGATCAAGGAGCGCCTCGACCACGTGGTGGACGCCGTGATCGACTCGGGCGACTGCGGCACCGAGCCGACCACCGTCATCGACTTCTCCGGCGGCGAGATCGAGATCGTCCGCCGCGGGGCGGGCGACACCTCGCGCTTCGAGTAGCCCGCGCAGGTCCGGCCGGCCCGGGTCAGTCCAGGTCGAAGTGGTACTGGCCGGCCTTGAAGTCCGCGAAGAGCGTGTACTCCACGTCGCCCGGCACGGCGGCCGGTCCGGCGGCCGCGGTGTCCTTCTCGACGGGCTCCAGGTTGACCAGCGCGTACTCGGTGTACCCGTCGAAGTCGCCCGGCCCGTCCGCGACACCGACGTGGATCGGGGTGTCGTCCGGCAGCCCCTGGAGGGCTTCGCGCAGGCGCGCCGCGGTCCACACCCGGGGGTTGTGCTCAAAGGTGTCAGTCATGGGGCCGAGGCTAGCGGCGCCGGAGGTCCCGGCCGCGTCACCGCGCCGAGGACGGGCGCGAAGCGCACGCTGACACACGCGAGCCGCGCGCCCGCGGTGCCCGCGTGCCCGGGGCCGGTGGCCGTGGCCTCCTGGTGGAAGACCAGCGAGCCCGCCTCGCCCGGCCGGAACCGCCAGGCGACCTGGGTGGCGGACTTCCCGTCGCCCCGGCCGTCGGTGGTCACGTCGAGCCAGACCTCATTACGGGGGTTGGCGTACACGGGGTCGGTGGACGGCTGCTGGGGGTCGAGCCGGTCCTGGTAGTGGGCACCCGAGTCCTCGGGGTGCGCGCCGCACGGCTCACGGTGCACATGTACGCCGTAGGTGTGCTGGGCAAGGGCGCCCTCGATGCTCAGGTCGAAGCGGGTGCCGCCGTCGGGCGCGGACAGCTCGTTGACGGCGACCCGGGCGCCCACCGGCATCCCGGCCGGGTCGTAGGTCACCGCCCGGTACGGGCCGGAGCCCGTGGGCGCCGCGAAACGGGCGACCAACCCCACCGCGAAGCTGTCGGCGGCCGCGGGCTGGGCGACGAAGGAGAGGGAGAGCGCGGTGGCCGCCGAGGCGGCGCCGAGAGCGCGTCCGAGGTGCATGGGGAGGTCCGTTCAGTCGGTGTAGGTGAAGTCGGCGGAGGCGGTGAGCGTGCGGCCCGCCGCCGTGGCGATCTGCACGGTCGCGGCGGTGGGCCACGCGGGCGCGGTGAACGTGAGGGTGGAGTCGTCCACCACCTTCACGGCACTGGCCGGGCGGCCGCTGAAGCCCGTCGCGGTGCGCGAACCGACCAGCACGGCACTCGTGCCGGTGAAGCCCGCGCCCGTGAGCGTCACGGTGAATCCGCCCGCCTTCGGGCCCGAGTTCGGAGACACCTTGGTGATGGTGGCCGGGAGGCGGGTCGGGGTGGCGGTGCTCCTGATGAACTTGGCGGTGACGAAGTGGTCGCTGTTCATCGTGACGGTGAAGTCGGCGGCCCGGGTCGACTGGATGGCGCCGTCCACCGCCCAGTAGTCCAGCTTGTAGCCGCTCTTCGGGACGGCGGTGAGGGTGACCTGGTCGCCCTTGTCGAACAGGCCTGTCGCGGCCGGGGTGACCGAGCCGCCCTCGGGGCTGTCGGGCGCGGCGGCGAGCGCGTACCGCGTGGCCGGGGGCACCGGAGGTGTGGCGGCGGGCGGGGTGCGGTAGTTGGCGAGCACCGGACCGGTGAGGTTCATGACCCGTACGCAGTCGGCGGGCTTGTCCTTGCCGAGCGGCACACCACGGGGCACGTCCTGGTACTTCTGCTTGGGGTTGGAGAACCACAGCTTCGTCTCGCACTTGGCCTCGTCCGCACAGGCCATGGTGTATCCCATGATGTCGGTCCAGGTGCGGTCGGCCGGCAGGAAGCCGTGGTTGTCGGGGTAGTACGGGTTGAGGTTGCCGCGCTGGTAGTCCGCCTCGGCCGGGTCGATCGGGTCGGTGAGGTAGTCGTGGTTGAGGCCGAAGTTGTGCCCGATCTCGTGCGCCAGGTGGTAGGTGCCGAGGGTGTCGGACTGCTGGGCGCCGAAGGCCGCGCCGTCGCTGCTCACCGCCGCTGCCGCGCCGGGGACGATCCGGGGCAGCGAGGGGGTGTTGGCCGTACCGGCGGTGTAGACGGTGCCGGGTTCGGGGGTGAACTGGGTGAGGACGTGCAGCAGGTCCGCGCCCTTGTCGTCGCGGTGTTTGCGGGCGTCGACGGCGAAGGCGCCGGTGTACTTCACACGGTCGGGATCCGACAGGGCCTCGGTGATGCCTTCGGTGTCCCCGTCGTCCCCGGTCCACTCCTTGGTGGTGAACGTGCCCAGGAGGTTCAGCCGGGCGGTGACGGTGCTGTCCGCGTAGGCGGCGTTCGTTCCGGCGACCGCGGCCTTCACCTTCAGGTCCAGTGCCTCCACCCCGCCCTTGGTGTTGCGGACGGTGGCGGGCGTGTACCCGATGAGCAGGTCGATCACCGGGGCGGTGATGGCGGCGCGCGGCTCGGGGCCGGACAGTTGGAGCGCGGTCGGCCGGGTCGCCGGTGGTTTCGGCAACCGGGCGGGCCTCGGGCCCTGAGGGGGTTCGACGCGTACGACGTCGCTGTGCGCGGAGGCGGGCCGGGCGTACGACAGTTCGCGCACGGTGGAGGCGCCCCGCTGGTCGGCGTCGATCACATACCGCTTGCTGCCCAGGTGCACCTCCCCGGCCACCCTCGGCGCGCCCTGCCCGCACGCCCCGTCGACGGCGAAGGTGACGGGCCGGTCGGGGCGGCCCACCAGGTGCCCGGTCCACAGCACCGTCCCCTGGCGGTCCCGTGCGATGTGCGAGGCCACCGCCTCCATCCGCGCGTGGTCGAAGAACGTGAAGGTGCGGCGGTCCGGGGCGGCGCCCTGGCGGGTGCCGCACACCGAACGGAAGGCTCCCTCGGCCCACTCCACCCGGCTCGTCCGCGCCGCCGGGGGCTCGGTCCCCTCGGCGGCGGCCGTCGCGGCGGGCAGGGCCGGGGCCAGGGCGGCGGCTGCGAGTGCACCGTGGAACAGGCGTCGGGGACGAGGCAAGGCGTTCTCCTGGGATGGCGTCGACGGGCAACAGCCCCAGGCTCGCGCCCGGCCGACGCCCTGGCGCGCCGACAGCCGCTGGACGGGTGGCGGCCGCGCCGGGGCGCGCGCCCGATGCGGCCGTCCGGGTGATGGCCGGGCCGTCGGCCCCCGGGGGCGTGACGATCGCCGCTCGTGCTCCCGTACGCTGCCGCACGCCCTCCGGCGCCATGGCTCGAACCGGACCCCCGAGGCGAGAATTGCCCCGCTCGCCATATGGGGGCGGGCGAGACCGGGAGAGGGGTAGTCGATGGCTGTTGTCCTGTCGCTGAGCTGGTCCGGGGTCACCCCCGAGCAGTACGACGCGGTGCGTGACGCCGTGGGCTGGGAGGAGCAGGCGCCCGACGGGGGCTGTCTGCACGTGGCGTGGTTCGACTCCGGCGCGCTGCACGTCACCGATGTCTGGGAGTCCCAGGAGGACTTCGAGCGGTTCTTCGGCGAACGGCTGGCGCCCGCCGTCGAGAAGGCCGGCATCGTCGGCCAGCCGGACACCCAACTGCTGCCGCTGCACCGGCGGTTCGTGTCGCCGGGGGTGAGCGGCGCGGCCTGACCGGCGCTACGCTTTCCGGCGAGCGGCGTGCGACGTGGTGACGTGGTGACGTCCAGGAAGCGACCCGGGGGGCGCCTTGGAGCCGTTGGAGCCTGACGACCCGGCCACCGTGGGGCCGTACCGGCTGGTCGCCCAGCTGGGCAGCGGCGGCATGGGCCGGGTCTACCTCGGGTACTCCCCCAGCGGCCGCAAGGTCGCGATCAAGGTGATCCGGCCGGAGTACGTCCAGGACCCGGCCTTTCGGCAGCGGTTCGCCCGCGAGGTCATCGCCTCCCGCGCCGTGAGCGGCTTCTTCACGGCCGGGGTGGTCGACGCCGACCCCGAGGGGCTCCGGCCGTGGCTGGCGACGGCGTACATCCCGGGCCCCTCCCTCCAGCGGGCGGTGCAGAAGAGCGGCCCGTTCCCCGAGCGGTCGGTGCGGGCGCTCGGGGCGGCGCTGGTGGAGGCGCTCACCGCGATCCACGCCGCGAACCTCATCCACCGGGACCTCAAGCCCGCCAATGTGCTGCTCGCCCAGGACGGGCCGCGCGTGATCGACTTCGGGATCTCCCGGCTCTCCGAGCACAGCGGGCTCACCCTGACCGGCACGACCATCGGCTCTCCTGGCTATATGTCGCCCGAGCAGATCCAGGGGCTGCGGATCGAACCGTCGTCCGATGTGTTCTCGCTCGGCTCGGTGCTGGCCTACGCGGCGACGGGGACCAGCCCGTTCGGGGAGGCGTCGGTGCCGGCGCTGCTGTACCGGGTGGTGAACGAGCAGCCCGATCTCCAGGCGGTGCCCACGGGGCTGCGCGATCTGATCGGCTGGTGTCTGGCGAAGAAGGCCGCCGACCGCCCGGAGCTGCCCGCGCTGATGCACGCCCTGACCGGCGGGCGGTCGCCGGTGGAGCTGCTCGCCCCGGGCTGGCTGCCGGAGCCCTGGCAGGGCGAGGAGGAGGAGGGTGGTCCGGGCTCGTCGGGGGAGGGGGCCTCGCGGCCGGGCGCGTTCACCCGTACGGCCGTATCCCCGGCGGTCCGTGCGAGCAGCACCGCGCCCGCCACGATCAGGGCCGCGCCCGGGACCGTACAGGAGGCGAGATAGGGGATCTGACGGGCGGTGAAGCGCTCGCCGGAGACGCCGTACCAGCCCGCGACACAGAGGACCGCGCCGCAGACGGCGGCAGCCAGACCCGCCCACAGCAGCCGGGAAGTCCGCATCAGGTGCCCATGTCCGGTGTCCGCCCGTCTGGTGGTGGAAGGCGATTCCTTGCACTATGCCCTGAAGCGGCAGACCCTGGAAGCATCCAGTCTTGGTGGTGAGCCAGATGAGTTCCGGCACACGTGTTCGGCCCGCGGCCTGGGCGGCCGCAGCGGTGCTCGTGCTGTTCCCGGCCGCCACGGCGTGCTCGGACAGCGACGGCGGCCCGGAGAAGTCCCCCTCGCCCACCGCGACCGCGCCGGCCAACTCCCCGGCGGCCGACCAGCCGGCCGATCCGGCCGCGGCCAGGGCGCGGATCGAGAAGAGCTGGACGACGTTCTTCGACCCCAAGGCGTCCACCGACGCCAAGGTGAAGGTGCTGGAGAACGGCGAGGCGCTGCGGCCGCTGCTCGCCGCGTTCGGCGGCGACAAGAACGCCGCGCAGTCCTCCGCCAAGGTCACCGACGTCACCTTCAACTCGCCCACCCAGGCCGCCGTCACCTATGACCTGCTGGTCGGCGGCAACCCGGCGCTGCCCGGCGCCAAGGGCACCGCGGTGCTCCAGGACCAGACGTGGAAGGTCTCGGTGAAGACCCTCTGCGCCCTCGTCCGGCTGAGCGGCGATGCGGCCGCGCCGGGCTGCTGAAGGCCTGCTGCTGACGGCGCTGCTCCTGCTGGGCGCCGGCTGCGGCAGCCGGCTGCCCGAGCGGGACTTCGAGGGCGGGCCGACCGCTGAGGCGGCCGAGCCGGTCCGGGTCGGCGTCATCACCAGCGAGACCAGCCCGGTCGGCGGCGCCGCGTTCACCGGGCCGCGCGACGGCGCCCGCGCCTACTTCGACGCGCTCAACGCCCGCGGCGGACTCGACGGGCGCAAGGTGGAGGTGCTCACCTGCGACGACGGGGGCAGCGGGGTGGGCAACACCGAGTGCGTCCACCGCCTGGTGGCGGAGAAGAAGGTGTTCGCGCTGGTCGCGACCACCGCGCTCGACTACGCGGGCGCCCCCGAGGTCTCCGCCGCGGGCGTCCCCGACATCGGCGGCCAGCCCATCGGCGCGGCCTACGACACCTATCCGCACCTGTACGGGATCTACGGCAGCGCCGCCCCGCGCCGGGGCACCCCCGGCTGGGACGGCAGCCTCTACGGAGGCACCGAGGTCTACCGCTACTTCAAGCGCGAACAGGGCGCCCGCACGGCCGCCGTCGTCTCCTACAACCAGGCCGCGTCCGCCGCGTACGCCCGCCTGGTGACCGCAGGCCTCAAGGCCGAGGGGTACGACGTGGTCGGCGAGCAGGTCGACTTCGTGCTGCCGAACTTCCGCGCGGTCGCCGCCGATCTGAAGGCCCGGGGCGCCGACCTCGTCTTCGACGCGCTGGACACCCACGGCAATGTGCAGCTGTGCGAGGCGATGGACGCGCTCGGGGCGAAGGTCACCGCCAAGGTCACCAATGTGCAGAACTGGAACTCGGCGGTGCCCGAGGACTACCGGGACGCCCCGCGCTGCCGCAACGCCCTGTGGGTGACCGGCTCTTCGCGCAACTACGAGGAGAAGGACCGGCCGGAGGTACGGGCGTTCCGGGCGGCGATGAAGGGCGAGCCGCTCTCGCAGTGGCAGCTGGAGGGGTGGGCGGCGGCGATGTGGTTCACCGACGCCGCCCGCTCCTGCCCGGCGGCGAAGCTCACGCGCGCGTGCGTGGAGGGCTTCGTGAACCGGACCGAGCCGTACACCGCGCACGGGCTGCTGCTCCCGGTCTCGTACGAGCAGTCGGCCCGGCCGCCGAAGGAGCGCCGCACCTGTCTGTCGGTGGCGCGCTGGCAGGACGGCAGGGGGTGGGTGACCCAGGGCGACATGAACGCCACCTGCTTCACCGTGCCCCAGCTCGCCTACCGGCCCTGAGCGTCCTGCGCCTGCTCCGTCTCCTTGGGCCGGTCCGGCACCAGGTCGTCGCGGAACGGCGCGAACTCGGGGTGGTGCAGGTCGAAGGCGGGCGACTCGGTGCGGATGCGGGGGATGGTCACGAAGTTGTGGCGCGGCGGCGGGCAGGAGGTCGCCCATTCGAGGGAGCGCCCGAACCCCCAGGGGTCGTCGACGTCCACCTTCGTCCCGTACTTCGCCGTCTTCCAGACGTTGTAGAGGAACGGGAGCGTCGACATGCCGAGGAGGAAGGCGCCGATGGAGGACACCGTGTTGAGCGCGGTGAAGCCGTCGGCGGCCAGATAGTCGGCGTAGCGGCGGGGCATGCCCTCGGCGCCCAGCCAGTGCTGGACCAGGAAGGTGGTGTGGAAGCCGACGAAGAGCGTCCAGAAGTGGATCTTCCCCAGCCGTTCGTCGAGCATCTTTCCGGTGAACTTGGGCCACCAGAAGTAGAAGCCGCCGAACGTGGCGAAGACGACCGTGCCGAAGACGACGTAGTGGAAGTGGGCCACCACGAAGTACGAGTCGGTGACGTGGAAGTCGAGCGGCGGCGAGGCCAGGATGACCCCGGTGAGTCCGCCGAACAGAAAGCTGATGAGGAAGCCCACGGCCCAGAGCATCGGTGTCTCGAAGCTGAGCGAGCCGCGCAGCATCGTGCCCGTCCAGTTGAAGAACTTCACCCCGGTCGGCACCGCGATCAGGAACGACATGAAGGAGAAGAACGGCAGCAGCACCGCGCCGGTGGCGAACATGTGGTGCGCCCACACCACGATCGACAGTCCGGTGATGCACATGGTGGCGCCGACCAGCGTGGTGTAGCCGAAGATCGGCTTGCGTGCGAAGACCGGGATGATCTCGGTGATGATCCCGAAGAACGGCAGCGCGATGATGTAGACCTCGGGATGGCCGAAGAACCAGAAGAGGTGCTGCCACAGCAGCGCGCCTCCCCACTGTGGTTCGAAGACCACCGATCCGAACCTGCGGTCCGCCTCCAGGACCAGCAGCGCCGCCGCGAGCACCGGGAAGGCGAGCAGCACCAGGATCGAGGTGAACAGGACGTTCCAGGTGAAGATGGGCATCCGGAACATCGTCATCCCCGGCGCGCGCATCCCGATGATGGTGGTCAGGAAGTTCACCGCGCCCAGGATCGTCCCGAACCCGGAGAGCGCGAGCCCCATGATCCACAGGTCGGCGCCGATGCCGGGGGAGCGGGTCGCGGAGTTGAGCGGCGCGTAGGCGAACCAGCCGAAGGCGGCGGGGCCCCCGGGCACCAGGAACGAGCCGAGGACGATGAGCCCGCCGAACAGGAACAGCCAGTACGCCAGCATGTTGAGCCGGGGGAACGCCACGTCGGGGGCGCCGATCTGGAGCGGCATGATCTCGTTGGCGAAGCCCGCGAAGGTGGGGGTGGCGAAGAGCAGCAGCATGATCGTGCCGTGCATGGTGAACATCTGGTTGAAGTCGTTGTTCGACATGATCTGCAGGCCCGGGCGGGCCAGCTCGGCCCGCATGAACATGGCCATCAGCCCGGCGATCAGGAAGAAGCCGAACGACGTGACCAGGTAGAGGTGCCCGATCTTCTTGTGGTCCGTGGTGGTCAGCCAGTCCACGATCACCCGGCCCGACGGCCGGGCCTCGTGTGGTCCCGCCTCCGCGGTCGCCGTCTCCGTACCCATCGCCGCCCCCACTCAGGTGTCAGGCATCAGGCCGGTAGCCATGATGCTCGCGCTGGTACCCGGTCCGACAGGGTGCGTACCTGACCGGGATAGGCGCATACGAGCCAACGCGCCGGACGCAGCCGACGGCGAAGGGGATCCCCGTTCGGTGCGGATCGTGTAAGGATGCCGTGAATTCCCTATGGCTCGTCAATTTCCCACGCGGAGGGCGGGGACGGAAATTAGTGCGGGTGTTTCCGGAGTGCTCCCGAGGGAATTCCGTAATGGGTCCGAACGGCCCGTCGGGGGCTGTGTGATTTCCGGGCGGCCCGACCGGAACTCCCCGTACGAGTGACCAAGTTCGAGGTAAACCCCACCCATGATCCTGTGACACAAGTGTGACCGGCGGGGGACGTGATGCGGACAGCGGCAGGGCAGGGGCCCCGGCTTCCGCCCCCGTCCCTGGCCGCCTACGGTGGCTGGTATGGCACCCATACCGACCCCCTCCGTACAGCCCGACGACTCCCCCGAGGCCTATGTGGGCCTGGCCGGCGAGGCCGCCGAGCGGCTGGCCCGCGCGCATGGCTGGACCACCGTCAGATCGCTCGCCCCCGGCTCGATCATCACCATGGAGTACCTGGAAGGGCGGCTGAACTTCGAGGTGGCCGACGGCACGGTCATCCGCTGCTGGCGCGGCTGACTCGCGCTTCCTTACGGATGACGAAGGCCCCGGTGCTCCGAGCGGAGCGCCGGGGCCTTCGCCCTGCGGGGGTGGTGGTGCGTACTGTTCCCCGCTGTTCGAGCCCTCCCCACCCAGAACCCCCAGTGTGCGGGCCGCCTCCTTGCGGGAACCAATGGGTGATGTCGGGGAGTTGAGAAGGGGAGTGAGCAGCGCGACCACGTCACCGTCCGGCTCCTCGGCCAGGAGGCGGCGCAGGGAGGCGACGGCCGCGCGGCCGCGCACGCCGCCCGTTCCGGCGTGCCGCAGCAACGTGGCCAGGAGCTCCGGTGTGGCCGGGCCGGTCTCGCCGAGGGCGGTGAGGGCGGCGGCCGCGACCGGTTGAGGTGCGTGTTCGGCTAGGGGGTGGAGGTGGGCGGGCGAGCGGAGGTGGGCCGCCGCGTCGGCGCGGACGCGCATCGGCGCCCGTGCGTCGGTGGCGGCCGCCGCCAGCGCCTCGTACCACTCCTCGCGCTCCTTCGGCCGCCAGCGTCCGGTGGCTCCGGCTCTCGGCCGGAGCACCCATGCCCCGGCCCGGGGTCGAACCCTGCCGCGCAGCCCCCGCCCCTCATCCGCACCCTCGCCCGCAGCCGCGAGGACGGGTGCGAGCAGATCGGTACGGCGTTCGGTAGTCGTCGTCAGCACCTCGGGGACGGCGGCGAACGACGGGTCCGCCGCGATCAGTTGGGCACAGCGTTCCTCCCTGGCCTCGGCCGGAGTGACCCACACGGCGGCGGCGCGGGCGGCGGCCCGGGGGTCGTCGTCAGTGAGCGCGGTCCGGCGCATCAGGGCGTCGGCGTCGGGCAGTTCGGTGAGATGCGACGCGAGCAGCTCGGCCAGAGCGATCCGCAGAGCGGGGTCTTCGAGCGCCCGACCGGCCGAGTCCAACCGCTCACCCCAGCCGGACAGATCAGACGATCCGGATCGATCAGACCGACCAGACCGATCAGCCCGACCAAACCGATCAGCCCGATCAGCCGTGCCGGACGACACCCACCCCGCCGCCCAAATGCACCGCGCCGTCGCCAGATCGACCCGCAGTGGACGGTACGGGCCACGGTGACGTGGATCGGTCACGACCTGGCAGAGGAGCTGGGCGGCGGTCGCCGCGCGCCCCCGATTCCCGCGCGCGCCGGCGCTCTCCGCCGTGCGGCGCAGCAGCAGCGCGGCCGCGGCGAGCGTCTCCGCCGTGGAGTCCCGGGACTGGACGGTCGTGAGTGTGGCGTCCCGGAGGACCTGTTCGGGTAGGGCGGCCAGCAGTGGTACCGCGGTTCCCGCCAGTTGCTGCAGTGCGTAGCGCCGCACCTCTTCCTGGTCGTGCCAGGCGCGTTCGCAGCTCAGCGCGATACGGGCGAACTCGTCGGGGTCTCCCTCAAGTTCGGCGCAGGCCAGCAACGCGGGCCAGGCGAACATCCGGTGGTGGATCCGGTGCTGGGAGGCCTGTTCTCGCAGGATCGGTTCGGCGTCGGTGAGAGGCAGACCGACGGCCACGGCGATGAGATGTACCGGGCGTCGTTTCCAGCGCTCCAGCCGTGCGTCGCTGAACTCGGCACGGTCGGCGGGTTCGAGCGCGCGAGGGCGGCGAGGGGGACTCGGCGTCCCTTGTCGCCGCCTGCCCGTTCGACGACGAGCCGCCGCCGTTCTGCCGGAGGCAGCAGTGCGAGCAGGGGGTCGGCCGCCACCTTCTGTCGTCCCGGCGCCCGCAGATGGCCGTCCACGGCGCGGCAACGGGTGGCCAGTTCGACGAGCTCGGGCTCGGGCAGGGCACGGAGCGCGGCGACGGTCGCCGGGCCCAAGGGGCCTGCCGGTACGGTCAGTTCGAAGGGTTCGGCCTCCTCCCCTCTCAGGAAGGGCGGGATGGGGCGGAGGTCTCGCAGGACGTCGAGGAGTTCGGCGGGGCGTCGCAGGAGAGCGACGGCCGCGCGTTCCCCGATGATCCGGGGCGCGTCGCGCAGCAGCGACAGGCCCGCCGCCGGGTCGCGTTCCGCGACGACGGTGGCGAGGAACCTCCTGCCCTGCGCATAGCGATGCGCGTAGGGGCCGTCGGCCCGTTCGCCGTACTCCCTTGTCAGCAGGGCCGCGACGGCGGCGGGCGCGGTGCGGGCGAGGGCGGACAGCACCCCTGGCGGGACTTCGGTCCGAGGCAGCCAGTGGTCGACCGTCCCGGGTGAGCAGGCGATGAGCAGCCGGGCCGCATCCTGGGCGCCATGGTGTTCGTACACCTCGGGGAGGAGCCGGTCGGCGAGGCTGTGGCGGCGACTGAGCCGCAGTACGCGGTACGCGGAGTGGCGCACCGCACGGATGTCGCTCAACACGAGGGCGGCGAGGGGTTCTTCCGGTACCGGCAGCCGGATGGCCGCGGCGAGCGCCCGGCGGCGCAGCGCGGGGTCTTCGAGCGCTGCGGCCACCGCGCCGAGGTCGCGTCGGGCGACGGCGAGGAAGAGTCCGGTGTGCCGTTCGTCCTGGTCACCGGCGTCGAGTGCGCGGTGCAGGGTGGCGTATGCGTCCGGGGCGAGCGTGCGCGCGTATCGCGCGAGGGCGGGCATCCGGGCCGGGAACGGCAGGGAGTCGAAGTGGGTGCTGATCCACTCGGGGGTCAGCGGCTGGGGCGGAGTGGAATGGGCCATCAGCGATCACCGTGGGATCGTGAGGCCTCCTTTCGGATCATCATGCGTACGATCCTGGCAGCCTTTCGCTCCCTGGGCAATGCGGTTTCGGGCGGCGGGCCGAGAGCCCGGGTGCGGCGGCGACGCCACCGTTCCGGGCTTCCGCGAGCACGGCGTCGCTACGGACGCGGATCAAGCCGATCAAGCGGAACTACCGGAACTACCGGAATTAGCGGATCAACAAGACTCAGGTACGGGAGGAACGCACATGGCGGACGGTGGAGCCGACAGGCGCGGCGCGGATGTGGTGTGCCGGGCGGTGGGGCGTGTGGTCGGCGGGCGGGCCGAGGTGGCCGACGACCACTGGGGCGGTGAGTCGGCGGTGATCCGGCTCGACGCCGAACAGTTCGGCCCCGAGGCGCTGTTCGGTCTGACGGACTTCTCTCATCTGGAGGTCGTGTACCACTTCGACCGGGTGGCGCCCGAGAAGATCGAGTCGGGCGCACGCCGTCCGCGCGGAAACCCCGACTGGCCGCTGGTCGGGATCTTCGCCCAGCGCGGCAAGAACCGCCCGAACCGGCTCGGTGTCTCGCGCTGCCGTGTGGTGAGGGTGGACGGGCTGGATGTGCACGTCACCGGCCTGGACGCGGTGGACGGCACTCCGGTGCTGGACATCAAGCCGTACATGGCGGAGTTCGGCCCACGGGGCGAGACGGTTCAGCCGGAGTGGTCCACGGAGCTGATGCGGGACTACTACGCGGGCGAGCCGGGGCCCGGGCGCGGCCTCGACGGCTGAGGGGCGGCCGGGCCGGGGGCCGCGGTCAGCGCAGTTCCTTGCGGGTGATGTGGCGCAGCCGGCGGCGCTGGCTGCGGTCCAGCATCAGATAGGCGACGACGGGCAGCCCTATCAGCACCAGCAGCGCCGGCAGGAATCCGATCAGCGGGATCAGGATGAGTCCCACCACCACTCCACCGGCGGCGATCATCGCGCGCTTCGACATGTCCGTCGCCTCCTTCGCGGCCGCTGCTGCCGCCGCTCTCTGTCCAGGGAACGCGTGGCCGCGCCCTCCGGTTCCCGGCCCGGTGTCCGATTCCGCGCGGCACCCGACCGTCTGCTTCCACTATGCGGCAACCGAGCGGCTCCTATGCGGCGGCGCCCCGCCGCAGCGGCGCTCCGACCGCGTGCATGTGCCCCAGAGCCTGCCGGTAGGAGTCGATCAGGGAGGTCTCGGCGTACGGGATGCCGACGGTCCGGCAGTGGGCGCGGACCAGCGGCTGGACGAGCCGCAGATGGGGCCGGGGCAGGTTCGGGAAGAGATGGTGCTCGATCTGGTAGTT
This sequence comes from Streptomyces sp. ERV7, assembly GCF_001653515.1. Taxonomy (GTDB): domain Bacteria; phylum Actinomycetota; class Actinomycetes; order Streptomycetales; family Streptomycetaceae; genus Streptomyces. Next base: position 52,332 of record NZ_LYOY01000001.1, read on the forward strand.
CAGTCCGCCCAGGAACCAGTCGGTGAGCGGTCCGCCGCGTACGTTGCGCGAGGTCAGGACCTGGCGGCGCAGATGGCCCCAGTCGTCGTCGGCGTCGGGCATCTCCATGCCCTTGTGGTTGGGGGCGAAGGTCATGCCCAGGTGGAGCCCGAAGAGGGCGTGGTGCAGCAGCGCGAAGACCAGTGCCCTGCCCGGCGAGAGCACGCTCAGCAGGAGCCCCGTGTAGGCGGCGAGGTGCACCAGGAGAAGCGTGCCCTCCACGGCCCGTTCCCGCCGGGGCTGCCTGCGCAGGTCCTGGAATCCGTACACCTTCAGGGCGATGCCTTCGAGGAGCAGCATCGGGAAGAACAGCCGGGCCTGGTTGCGGGTGAGCCAGCGCGCGAAGCCCTCGCGCCGCTCGGCCTGCTTCTCGGTCCACACGAGCGCGCCGACGCCGACGTCCGGGTCCTTGTCGACGTGGTTGGGGTTGGCGTGGTGGCGGTTGTGCTTGTCGTTCCACCAGGCGTAGCTCATGCCGAGCAGCAGATTGCTGTGGAGCAGGCCGATGGTCCGGCCCGCGCGGCGGCCGCGGGTTATCTGGGCATGGCCCGCGTCGTGGCCGAAGAACGCGGTCCGGGCCCAGAACACCCCGAGCGGCACGGCGTACAGGAGGGTCCACCAGGTGTCGCCGGTGAGGACCATCGCGGTCAGGGTCGCGGTGAGCGCGAGCAGGTTGACGGCGATGCCCCTCGCGTACCAGCCGGTGCGCCGCTCCAGCAGGCCCTGCCCCTTCACCGCCTTGAGGAGGGGCGCGAATTCGCTGCCCCGTCCGGTGGGGCGCGGTGGCGCGAGCACGCTGGTGGTCTCGGCGTTCGCAATGGCCTGGGACATGGTCGGTCTCCGGTCGCTGGTTCCCCGCAGTCACCTGCGCTGACCTCATAGAACGTAGGAATTCGGGGGCCTTCGCCACCATGGCGCCACCACCCGGACCGGGCGGGGGCCTGTCCCGGGGCCATGGTGGTGCTGATGCCACCCCGGTCGGCGGGGTGGCATCAGCACCCGCATAGGAGTGATCCAGATCACGGCGCGTATCCGTCCGTCGAGAGCCCGGCCGGTGTACCCTCGGCGATTCCGGAACCTCAGTAGTCAAGTTTGAGGAATGTGTCATCGCCGTACACAGGCTTCCCGTGCCCACACCCTCCGAGATCGACGAACTCGCCCGCTGCCACGTGACCTTCCTGCCCGCCGACCCCGCCCGACTCGGCCGTATCGCCTTCTGGCACACCGACGGCTCCGCCCCGCACGCCTTCTCGGGCCACGCCGAGGAGCTGACCGTGGTGGGGGCGGACGTCGAGCCGTACGCGGTGCGTGCGGTTCTCCTGCCCGTACGCGCGGCGCTGCCCGTGCTGACCAGGGCGCGGCCGCGCGCCGACGCCTCGCGGGCCGCCGCCTTCTGGGGTACGGCCGCGCTGCGCGCGCTGCAACTCGCCGCGCGCGGGCTGCTGTTGCCCGGGCTCACCGCCACCGACCACGACGCGTGGCGGATCGGGCCGCTGGGCGCCGAGGAGCTGGGGAGCGTCCGTGAGCTGGCGGCCTCGATGCCGCCCGAGGCGCATGCGGTGCCGCTGGACGCCGGTGGCGAACCGTTGCTGCTGCCCGAACCCGAGGTGCTGGTACGGCAGTTCCTCGACGCGGTCGCGGACGGCCTGCCGCGCACGCCCGCCGCCGCCCTGGCGACCGGCTCCCCCGCCTTCGCGGCCGACCCGCCGCAGCGGCTGCCCGCACAGCGTCCCTGGGCCACCGAGGTGGCGGCCGGGCACGACGCGGGCGTGCGCATCTCGCTCCGCGTCGAACTGCCCGGCCTGGAGTCGGCGGGACCGGACGCGGCGGCACCGGCCTTCCGGGCCGTGCTCCAGCTGCACAGCGTGAGCGATCCCGCCCTGGTGGCGGACGCGGCCGAGGTGTGGGGCGAGGCCGGGCCCACCGCCAAGGCCTTCGGTGCGCACGCGCGGATGGACGCGCTCCTTGCGCTGCGTCGCGCCACGCGCGCGTGGGCGCCGCTCGCGCCGCTGCTGTCGGCGGCCGTGCCGGACACGATCGAGCTGGCCGACGAGGAGGTGGGCGAGCTGCTCGGCGGGGCCGCGCGCACGCTGTCCGCGATCGGCGTCCAGGTGCACTGGCCCAAGGACCTCGCGCGGAAGTTCACCACGCGCGCGGTGATCGGACCCGTACAGGACGATCCCGTACAGGACGCGGCACAGCACGGCCCGCAGAAGCTGCCGGACAGCACGGAGTCCGCCGCGCCCTCCACGCTCTCCGCGGACGCCCTGCTCGCCTTCGAGTGGTGGTTCGCGCTCGGCGACACCCGGCTCACGCGCGCGGAGCTGGACCAACTGGCCGAGGCCAGCCGCCCGGTGGTGCGGCTGCGCGACCAGTGGGTCCTGATCGACCCCGAGGAGGTCCGCCGCGCCCGCGCGGCGCAGGACCGCAAGGTGACCCCCGTCGACGCGCTCGGCGCCGTCCTGACCGGCTCGACGGAGGTCGACGGACGCCGGGTCGACGTCGAGGCCTCGGGCTGGCTCGCGGGGCTGCGCGACCGTCTCGCCGACCCCGAGGGCGCGCGTCAGCAGCCCGTGGACCAGCCCGCCGCGCTCACCGCGCGGCTGCGCGACTACCAGCTGCGCGGCCTCAACTGGCTGGCCGACATGACGTCGCTGGGCCTGGGCGGCTGTCTCGCCGACGACATGGGCCTCGGCAAGACGATCACCCTCATCGCCCTGCATCTGCACCGCCAGAGCGCCCCGGCGACCGCCGGCCCCACGCTCGTGGTCTGCCCGACGTCCCTGATGGGCAACTGGCAGCGGGAGATCGAGAAGTTCGCGCCGGGCACGCCCGTGCGCCGCTTCCACGGCTCCGCACGGCGTCTGGAGGACCTCGCGGACGGCGAGTTCGTCCTCACCACGTACGGGACGATGCGGCTCGACGCCGCCAGGCTCGGCGAGGTGGCGTGGGGCATGGTCGTCACGGACGAGGCCCAGCACATCAAGAACCCGTACTCGGCGACCGCCCGGCAGCTGCGCACCATCGACGCCCGCGCGCGCGTGGCGCTCACCGGCACACCCGTCGAGAACAACCTCTCCGAGTTGTGGGCGATCCTCGACTGGACGACGCCGGGGCTGCTCGGCCGCCTCGGCACGTTCCGTACCAGGTACGCGCAGGCCGTCGAGGGCGGCAAGGACCCGGCGGCGGCCGAGCGGCTGTCCCGTCTGGTCCGCCCGTTCCTGCTGCGGCGCCGCAAGTCCGACCCGGGCATCGCCCCCGAGCTGCCGCCGAAGACGGAGACCGACCGGGCCGTCTCGCTCACCAAGGAGCAGACGGGGCTGTACGAGGCGGTGGTGCGCGAGACCCTCGCGGAGATCTCCGGCGCCGACGGCTTCGAGCGGCGCGGGCTCGTGGTGAAGCTGCTCACCTCGCTGAAGCAGATCTGCAACCACCCGGCCCAGTACCTCAAGGAGGAGGAGCCGCGTGTCGCGGACCGCTCCGGGAAGCTGGAACTGCTGGACGAACTCCTCGACACCATCCTCTCCGAGGAGGGTTCGGTGCTGGTCTTCACCCAGTACGTGCAGATGGCGCGGCTCATCGAGCGGCATCTGGCCGCGCGCGGGGTCGCCACGCAGTTCCTGCACGGCGGTACGCCCGTGGAGCGGCGCGAGCAGATGGTGCGGCGCTTCCAGGACGGTGAGGTCCCGGTGTTCCTGCTGTCGTTGAAGGCGGCGGGCACCGGTCTCAACCTCACCCGGGCGGGCCATGTCGTGCACTACGACCGCTGGTGGAACCCGGCCGTCGAGGCGCAGGCCACCGACCGTGCGTACCGCATCGGCCAGACCCAGCCGGTGCAGGTCCACCGGCTGATCGCGGAGGGGACGATCGAGGACCGCATCGCCGAGATGCTGACGCGCAAACGGGAGCTCGCGGACGCGGTCCTCGGCACGGGCGAGTCGGCCGAGACCGCGCTGACGGAACTGTCCGACGCCGAGCTGGCGGATCTGGTGGCACTGCGAGGGAGCGGGCGATGAGCGGGTACGGGGATCCTTCGGAGGAGCGGATGTACGGGGAGGAGCACGCCGACGGCGGCGGGGCGCCCGAGGAGCGCACCTTCGCGGCGCTGCCGCCCGCGCAGGGGCGCGCTTTCGCGAGCACCTGGTGGGGCCAGGCGTGGCTCAAGGCCCTTGAGGACACGGCCCTGGACGGCCAGCAGCTGAAGACGGGCCGCCGCTACGCGCGCGAGGGCGCGGTCGGGGCGGTGTCGGTACGGCCCGGGCGGATCACCGCGGTGGTGCGCGACCGGGACGGCACGACGCATCGCAGCGACGTGCTGTGGCAGCGGCTCTCCGACGAGGGCTGGGACCGTTTCCTCGGCATGGCGGTGGAGCGGGCGGGGCACATCGCCGCACTCCTCGACCGCGACATGCCTCCGCACCTGGTGGAGGAAGCGGCGTCGGCCGGGGTCGAACTCCTGCCGGGCATAGGTGACTTGGAACCCGAGTGCACCTGTGGGGCGTGGGACCACTGCCCGCACACATCGGCGCTCTGCTACCAGGTGGCGCGGCTCCTCGACCAGGACCCGTTCGTCCTGCTGCTCATGCGCGGCCGGGGCGAGCGGGCGCTCCTTGCCGAACTGGAGGAGCGCAGTGCGGCGCCCCGGTCCGCGGAACCGGAGGTTGCGGCCGGGGTGCCGGCCGCCGAGGTCTTCGCGGCGCGGGACATCGTGCCGCCTCTGCCCGGCGCGCCCGAGGTGCCGGCCGAGGCCGGGGCGCCCCCGCACCTCGACACGGAGACGGCTCCCGAGCCGGGTGTGGATCCCACGGCGCTGGAGTTCCTGGCGGCGGACGCGGCGCGGCGGGCGCGGGAGCTGCTCACGGAGGCACTGACTCCGGGCCACGAGCTCCAGCCGATGACCAGCGATCTGACATCACATCAGGACGCGGTCCGGCTGGCCGCGGACTGTGCGGACCGGCGGATCGCGGACCGTCTCGCGGCCGGTTCCGGGCGGCGGCCGGGCGAGCTGGACCTCGCCGTACAGGCGTGGCGGTACGGGGGCGCCGCCGCCCTCTCCGTACTGGAGGAGGGGTGGACCCCCGGGCCGGAGGCGCTCGCCCGTGCCCGGGACGCGCTCGCACGGGCCTGGCAGGACGAGGACCGGCCGGTGCTGCGCGCCTCCGGGGCCGACCGCTGGACGGTGGTCGGGGGCGGCGCGCAACTGCGGCTCGGGCGGGACGGCCGGTGGTGGCCGTACCGCAAGGAGCGCGGGGCGGCCCGTGAGCCGCACGGGCCGTTCCTCCGCGGGTGCCTCGCGACGGGGGCGCCTCGCAACGGGGGCGCAACGTCGCCGCCCCTAGCCTCCGCTGCGAGTGCCGCCCAAGGGCGGGCGGCGCCGGAGGGAGGCCACGGAGATGACCCGTTACGCAGCGCCCGGCACCGAGGGCGCGATCGTCTCGTACGAGTCCCGCTACGACCACTTCATCGGCGGCGAGTACGTACCCCCGGCCGGCGGCCGGTACTTCGAGAACCCGAGCCCCGTGAACGGCCGCGCCTTCACCGAGATCGCCCGAGGCACGGCGGAGGACGTCGAGCGCGCCCTGGACGCGGCCCACGCGGCGGCGCCCGCGTGGGGCCGGACCGCCCCGACCGAGCGCGCCAACATCCTCAACAGGATCGCCGACCGGATGGAGGCGCATCTGGAGGAGCTGGCGGTCGCGGAGAGCTGGGAGAACGGCAAGCCGGTACGCGAGACGCTGGCGGCCGACATCCCGCTGGCGATCGACCACTTCCGCTACTTCGCGGGGGCGCTGCGGGCGCAGGAGGGCTCGCTGAGCCAGGTCGACGAGGACACGGTCGCGTACCACTTCCACGAGCCGCTCGGGGTCGTCGGCCAGATCATCCCGTGGAACTTCCCGATCCTGATGGCCGTGTGGAAACTGGCACCGGCGCTCGCGGCGGGCAACGCGGTGGTGCTCAAGCCGGCCGAGCAGACCCCGGCGTCGGTGCACGTATGGCTGTCCCTGGTCGCCGACCTGATCCCCCCGGGCGTGGTCAACATAGTCAACGGCTTCGGCGTGGAGGCGGGCAAGCCGCTGGCGTCGAGCCCGCGGGTGGCGAAGATCGCCTTCACCGGCGAGACGACCACGGGTCGCCTGATCATGCAGTACGCCTCCGAGAACATCCGCCCGGTGACGCTGGAACTCGGCGGCAAGTCCCCGAACATCTTCTTCGACGACGTGTGGTCGGCGGACGACGACTTCCGCGACAAGGCGCTGGAGGGCTTCACGATGTTCGCCCTCAACCAGGGCGAGGTCTGCACGTGCCCGTCCCGGGCACTGATCCAGCGCGGCCACTACGGCGAGTTCCTGGACGCGGGCATCGCCCGCACCGAGGCCATCGTGGCGGGCCACCCCCTGGACACCGACACGATGATCGGCGCCCAGGCCTCCAACGACCAGCTGCAGAAGATCCTGTCCTACCTGGACATCGGCCAGCAGGAGGGCGCGAAGATCCTGACGGGTGGTCAGCGCATCGAGTACGACGGCGAGCTTGCGGGCGGCTACTACGTCCAGCCCACGATCTTCGAGGGCGACAACCGTATGCGGATCTTCCAGGAGGAGATCTTCGGCCCGGTCGTCGCGGTGACGTCCTTCACGGACTTCGACGACGCGATCCGCACGGCGAACGACACCCTCTACGGCCTCGGCGCCGGCGTCTGGACCCGCGACGGCAGCCAGGCCTACCGCGCGGGCCGCGCGATCCAGGCGGGCCGCGTCTGGACCAACTGCTACCACGCCTACCCGGCACATGCCGCCTTCGGCGGCTACAAGCAGTCGGGGATCGGGCGGGAGAACCACAAGATGATGCTGGATCACTATCAGCAGACGAAGAACATACTCGTGTCGTACTCGGCGAAGAAGCTCGGCTTCTTCTAGGGGCACGAAAAGAGGCGCCTGACCTGGTCTTTTACCGGTCAGGCGCCTCTCGCTCAGCCCACTCAGAGCAGGGCCGGGTTTATGGCGTAACTCCCCATTCCTCCCACTGCTATCCCAGTCGCGACCAGTACTTCCGGACCAGTCACGGACCAAAACCCCGGCTCACCCAGCCGGCTGCGACCCCTGGCTGACGCGGTCCCACTCCTGCATGGACTGCTCAATCAGGCGGTTGGCCTGCTCCCGGACGCCGTCCAGGAACTTGGCGTAGTGACGGAAGAGGACCTCGATGCTCTGGCCCGCGCGGCGAGCGCATTCGGCCGGGTCCACACCGGAGTACAGCCAGAACGAGATCCCGGCGTGCCGCAGGTCGTACGGCCGCTTGGCCAGCTTGGAAGCCAGTTCCGTCCGGGTCAGCACGTCCTTCCGTGCCCGCGCCCACGTCAGGCCGTAGGCGGAAGCGTCCACGTAGTTGCCCTTCTGGTTGCGGAACAGCCGACCGTCCGGCATCACGCCGAACCGTTCGACGTGCGCCCGGAGCATGCGCACGAACTGCGGCGGGATGGGCACGGGCCGGGTTGCGGTCTCCGCGCGGCGCTTGAGCGAGTGCACCTCGTGCACGGCTCCGTCGTCCGTCCATTCCTTGCCTGCGGTGACGACGCCGCCCGACAGGTTGAGCATCCCCCATCCGGTCTCGGGCAGGTGGCACTGGTCGAGGCGGAGGTGGATGACCTCCGCCGGCCGCATCGCCGCGTAGTACATACAGCCGAAGAACGCCTCCAGATGCGGTCCGCGCCCCCGCTGCTGGGCAAGGGCCGTGAGCAGCCGAGCGACCTGGGCGGGGTTCGGCACAGCGGCCGGATCCACTTCCTCGTTGACCGCCGCAGCCTTCCACCGCAGACCGTTGAGAGGGTTCTCCGCGAAGTAACCTTTCTCCACTGCAGTGTTGAGCACTTCGTTGAACGCGGCCCGCTTGCGCCGCGCCGTCTTGGCCGCAGCCGCCTTGCCGTCCAGCTTGCGACACAGGGCATCCAGCGCCCGTCGCAGCACATCGGCCTCTGCGAGAGCGCTGACAGGCAGGGAGTTCTGCTTCATCCAGTCCAGAGCCTTGCGCCACTCCTCGGTCGGCTCTTGGGCCCACGCGTTCCTGTTGAAGGCCCACGAGTACAAGGCACGTCGCAGCACCCGTGGCTCCGGATGGGCCGCGCCAGGGTGCACGAGGGCAGGCGTGATCGTGGCGAATGCGTCGGCCAGCGTGCGGCGGGTGTTGCCCGGCGTGCGGTCCCACCGCTGGTCGAGGTATTCGTGGGCAAGGTCGTACCACGTCGTCCGCTGCTTGATGGCTCGCAGCTCGGACGCCGGCAGGCCCGTGTGTTCATCGAAAGGCTCACCGCCGCGCGCAGCCGTCACCAGCTTTGAACGCCTGCTGTCGGCGAGCCCGGCAGTCATGAATGACTCTGATTTTTCACGCCCGTTGACCGTCCACCGGACCATATACGGCTTGCGCCGGTCGAGGCGCTCGCGTATGTCCCAGAAGCGGACGTTGTAACTCATCGCCAACTATCAGAATCTCTCTCGCACATGTCCCACCAGGCATCCAGGTCGGTACGTCGACAACGGAGTTCACCATTGGGCAACTTGATCATGCGGGGGGCTTGTCCGCGAGCACGCATGCGGTAGAACGCCGAGGGGCTCATACGGATTTCCGACAGAACCTCGGCGAGCTTGAGCGCCGGAGGACGAGCCATGCGATGTCACCTTCACACTGGAGATGGTTTATGCGGAAAGACGGGAAAACGCGTATCGGCAGGACGCGACCCGTCCACGCGAACACCCTCAATGCTCTGCACGATCCCCGGTTTCGGAAACCGGGGATCGTCTGCTATATATCGCCCTGCACCGCGAATGCAGAGCCGTCGCGATCCCCCTCAGTACGGCCCTGCCAGCGCCTCCTCCGAGGAGCGCATGGTCGCGGCGGCAACCGCATTGCGGCAGATCGTCACCGCCCGGCCTGTCCCACCCTGCAGAGCCGAAGCGTCCACACGCCAAGATCCGCAAGGCCGGCCAATACGACGGGTGAATTGGCAGCTCCGTTCGCTAGGTGGGCTTCCTCCGGGGGGCTCGTGGCGAGACCTGGCAGCCGGACCAGAGACTGCCGTAGAGCCACCGAAGCAAGCACTGCCCCACCACCCGCCTCTCTGCAGCTGACCTGGTCTTCTTCCGGCAGGTTGTACGTTGACATGGTCCTCGAAGAGGCTCCAGTCCCTTGGGGGCCTTCCGCGTCTGCCGTCAGCGAATCCATCCGCCGTAGGCCGCAACGCCCCCCTGATCAGCGGCAGGCAGGTCATACGAGTCGGCGCCTCAGCAGACACGCCGGGCACCCACCTCGCGCGCGACTACCCACCCCATCACCCATGCGGGGATGGCCCCCCGATGTTGTCGTTGAGGTTCTTGAGCCAGCCCTGCTCCCCGCACCCGCGGGGGTGGTCCCCGTGTCGGAGCAGGCCGGACCGGATCGGTCCGACACGGACCCCCACGGTGCGGCAGACGGACGGGAGCCTGGGTGCGGGGAGCGCTTTATGCTGTAACCAAAAAATGGGAAGACGCGTGCGGAGGGCCACGGCCGTGACGGGCCCAGCCCCCTGGGGCACCACGGAGAGAGAGCCGACGCAAGAACGTCCGTTTTCGCACGTGGAAGACCCGCTCCTTCGCGACTCCAGAGAGGTGGGGGTCCCGTTGCTGAAACGGACGTTTTCGCAACGCTCCCCGCAAGAGCATGCGCGTCTCTCCCCCGAACGTCGCCAGCGGGCAGTGTCAGTGGCCCCTCCTACGGTGAACCCCATGACTCAGCAGCAGCCACCCACACCGGACCACTCCCCCGATCAGAGCCCGGACCCGACCGACACCCCCGTCGTCCCCATCCACCAGGACCCCGCCAGCATGGCAATACGCGCGTGGGCCGGCACCCAGGGCTACCTCGTCAACGACCGCGGCCGCATCCCCGCCTCCATCCGCGAGGAGTACGAGCAGGGCCGCCGACCCATGTGAAAACGAGCGTTTTGGCACTCCTGCAGGGGTGCCGGTGGTTCAGGGGCGGTTCCAGGCCAAGCTTGTCCTCCTGCATGACGTCGGAGCTCGCGGGCGCGGATACTGCCGCTACCTCCTGTGGGAGGCCGGGTGAACGAGCAGGGGAGTCCGGTATGGCACAACGCTCGATCCGTGTATTCGGCCAGACTGCCGTGGCTGTTGGTCTTGCCTACACCGCGCTTGTCGCAGGCGGGCCAGCTGCGCACGCCAGCGACCCCTACGACGGGATGCGCACCTTCGACATCTCCGTGAGTGGAGCCCGCTACAAGGGCGCTATCGCCTGGGCCGTCAGCAGTTACTCGCCGCCGCAGACGACCGCGAAGGTCTTCAACGCGGTGGTGTCGGACACTGCGCCCGACGACTACCGGGCTGTGGCCTACGTGCACTGGGAGAACGTCCCCCACGAGTACCACTGCCTTCCCAACACTGATCCGCCGATCTGCGGGTGGGAAGACGGCACCCGCGAGAAGGCCGATGTGCAGATCACCTCGGCCACCCCCAACGGGGTTTCCTCCTCGGCGAACTGGGGCCCCAAGACGGTGACGGGCCGTTGGGAGAACATCCGGGTCCAAGTGTGCACAGAGCAGTGGCGATACACACCGCACCGGATCATCGCCTGTTCCGGCTGGAAGTAACACGTCCACCTGCCCGTGCACTCCACGGAGCTATCGTCAAGACCTGTGGATCACCGATCAGAACCAGTTGATCGTGTCCTTCAGGAGACGGGCGATCTTCGCGCGGATTGTCGCGTTCGCCCGCCAGGCTTCTTCGGTTTGAACGCTGGCGATGGTGACCCCGGCCCGGCCGGCCGGGTTGTGCACCGGTGTCATGCGGCCGTTGGCGATCAGCATCCCGAGGCGGGCCAGCGAGACGCCCAGTCGGCGGGCGGCATCCGGCTGGGACATCCAGGCGTTGTCCTCGACCGTGTCGACCTTGAGCAGGGTGTAGCCGCGGTGGCGCCGCGGCCCTGACCACCCTCGTCGGCTGTGGTGGCTCATCACGCTGCCGCCGCCTTCGGCCGCTCGACCAGCTGGCCGCGTTCGAAGCGGGCGCCGTTGCGGACGAGGGCGACGAGGTGGGGTGCGGTGATCGCGCGCCAGCGGGCCTGGGCGGACTCGACGAGCTTAAACACCATCGCCAGGGCCGCGGCTGGGCTGCCGGCGCCGCGGGTGACCTTGGTCCGCAGCTTTACCGTGCTGAAGGTCGACTCGATCGGATTTGTCGTGCGCAGGTGGACCCAGTGCTCGGCCGGGAAGCCGTAGAACGCCAGGAGTTCATCGACGTCGTTGGTGATCTTCGTGACGGCCTTGGGCCACTTCGCGCCGTAGGCGCGCCCGAAGTCCTTCACCGCCTTCTCGGCGTGGTCGCGATCCTCGGCGTTGTAGATTTCCTGGAGGGCCTTCTTCGCGCCGGGCTGCGCGGACTTCGGTAGCGCGTTCATGACATTGCGGACCTTGTGAACCCAGCACCTCTGGTGCCTGGCCTGCGGAAACACCTCGGCCAGGGCCTTCCAGAGCCCCATGGCGCCATCGCCGACGACCAGCTCGGGATCCGTCATGCCGCGCCGGCGGCAGTCCCGCAGCAAGTCGGCCCAGGACTCGGTCGACTCGCGCAGGCCCTCGGCGAGCGCGATGAGTTCCTCGCGGCCGTCCGTGCGCACGCCCATGAGGACCAGGACGCAGGAGTGGGCCTGGCCGAGGCGGACCTTGGGGTGGACACCGTCGGCCCACACGGAGACGTAGTCGCTGCCGGACAGTGCGCGGTCCTGGAAGGCGGCGTGGTCGTCCTGCCACTGCTTGGTCAGCCGCGTCACGGTGGCTGGAGAAAGTCCGGCCGAGGAGCCGAGGAACTGTTCCATCGCGGGCACGAAGTCACCGCAGGACAGTCCGTGCAGAGAGAGCAGGGGCAGGACCTCGCTGATCTTCGGGGACTTCCGGCACCAAGGAGCGAGGATCCGCGACGAGAACCGCCTGCGCTCGCCCGTCTCGGTGTCGACGCGCTTGTCGTTCACCCGCGGCGCTTTCACCGGGATCGGCCCGGCGGCCGTCGCGACGGTGCGCTCGCGGTGGTGGCCGTTGCCGACCACGAGGCGACGACCGGACTCGTCGCGATGGTCGGCCAACTCGGCTATGTCCTGGTTGACTTCAGCCTCCAGGGCGGCGGCGAGCATCCGCCTCGCGCCCTCGCGGACGATCTCGTCCATAAAGGAGCCGCTCTCGGTGGTTCCATCGGCGTTGACTACGCTGAGCACGGGCACGCCTTCCCGGCCCACGCTGCAACGCGGGCCTACTCGGTGACCAACAATCGATCACTCGGGAAGGTACGCCCTTCGCGTCCCGCGAGGCGCCCTCCCCGAGGCCGATCCACAGGTCCTGAGCATTGCTCGCAGGTGGGCCAGCTGCTCGCAGAGAGAGGCCGACCACTGGGCCTGCGGGCTCCGGGCACGTCTTCCATCCGAGCATCGTGCACTCGTCCTCGAACAACCTGTCGGCAAACCGTCGCGCCCTTCTGCTCATCACATACAACAGGGTCGACAACACGGCCCCGAGCACAACTCGGCCCGACTTCCTGGTTAGCAGGGACACCAACCCGGTGCGACCGGTGGTCGACAGCCGGCTGGAGTTCGAAATCTGACGGTGCGCGCGTAACTGGGCCAAGTCAGATCTCTGCCGCAGGAGCGCGGACCAGCAGCCCAGGACCATCACCTCCCTGGTCCAAGCAGGCGGGACTGTCCTGAAGTTGGTTCTTCAATGATTTCGTAGGCGTTGATCGTGCCGGTGTCAGTTGAGCAGGATGGGCTGGCGCAGGAGGCGGTGCCGCCGGCCCGGCTGTAGAGCAACCGCGTGATGATCTTGATCTTCGTGTTGGTGCCTCCGTTGCGGCCTTCGTGCCGGAGCAGGGCCACGGCCGCGCCACAGGTCCGGGCGATCCAGTCGGTCAGCTCGGTGGCGATACTCTCGGCCGGGATCAACTAGTGGGTGTCTGAGAAGCCTCGTTCAGGCGCCTCTCGCGGTGCGGTGCAACAAGAGCATGACGGTGGCCAGGTAGATCGCGTTCTCCTGGCTGACCGCCAGATACTCGTAGTCCTTGGAGATCCTGCGATAGCGGCCCAGCCAGACGAAACTCCGCTCAATTCACCCAGCAGCGTGGGACCACCGCGAACATCGCCACCTCGCGCGGTGGCGCGGCCTTGGCCCACGTCCCGCGAATACCACCGTCCCTGCGCTGAACCTTGGCCGGTCATCGTCGGTCCGTCCCCAACAGCTGCAAGGACGCCGAGGCCTCCCTCACCGGCCCGCACCCGGACTGTCCACCAGCCGTACTGCACGGCACTGGTACAGGCCACACTTTCTGAACCAGTTCCCCGGCGCCACACCCGGACGGTGGGCGTAAGCCCCAGCTCGGGCCGCCACAGCTGCACTTCCACCAGCCCCACACCAAGACGGTGGGGGAATCCACGGCTACCACCATCGTGTCCACGCACCGCCTTGTGTGGGCGGCGGCTGCAGCCACGGGAGGAAATCCATCACGAGGCCCAACCCGAGGACCGACCCGTCTTGCGCAGGACGCAGAGCTCTCCGTCGTTCGGGTCGCCTACGGAGGTCCACAGCAACGGGGCCTCGGGAGTACCCCGGGCACGGTAGCCGGCCGATGTGCCGTCACGGGTGAAGCGGAGCTCGATGCGCGTCTCCGCCCGGTCCCGTCCACCGTCCCGGCCCGCTCGCCGACTCCAGGTCCCGGCTCCGGACTGCCGCGTGATGTCGGTCCAGCGGCTGCGCGCATCGTCGGCCGGGGCAGAGAAATCCCCGCAGGCGTTCCGGCTGACGAACGTCCCGTCCGCGGCGAGCTCCAGGCTGCCCCCGCTCTCGTCCTGCCACACGCCGGTAGCCTGGGACGTGGTCAGGGAGAGCGGTTCGCCGTCCGGTTCGGGAGGCGGGACCAGCGACCGACCGGCGAGCAGCAGCATGAGTGCCGCGAACACCGCGAGCGCGGCGGCGCCCACGCCGAGGACCGCCCGCAGGACACCCAGGCCGAAGACCACGGCATCCCCGCCGCACGAACATGGACTCCGACCGCCCCGAACCGGCGCCACGCCCGCCGAGCCGCTTCTCCGCCACATCCGTCCCCCCTTGGGCCCACATACCGACAGCACCAATTGAACACGTTCAACTGAACGCGTTCAAGTCGGATGGGATGACGGAACACCGGCTCCGCTGCCCGGTCCCCGAGCAGGTGTGTGTCCTGCCTCTGCGATGCGCAGGGAGACCCGCTTTTCCGTAGGCCTGTGCGGCACCGTCCCGTTCGTGTACAGGCAAGTTCTGGGGAGTTCCGGTCCTCTGCAGGTACGGCGGTCAGGGTGCTTCTACGGAGGTTCGTACGGGCACGCCGACCGCAGCTGGACATGCTCTCCCGGGCCCCAGAAGGGGGGCCGGTCACCGGGATATCTCCGTTCGCGCTTGCATCACCAGATTGCTGACAGGCACCGGCCCGCCGGAACGTCCTCTCACCGCCCCCAGACCGAACTTTCACCGAACTTAAGCGCCCTACCAGGCCGTTCACGGATGAGGGGCGCGATGGAGGTGGCACGCTGACTGCATGGCAGAACTGAACGGAGTGCCGGTCGAGCCGGCCCAGCTCCAGAACCTGGCCCTGACCAACTACGGTCACTTCACGTCCATGCGGGTCGAGGCGGGGCGCGTACGCGGTCTGTCCCTGCACTTGGAGCGGCTGCGGCGCGACTGCCGAAAGCTCTTCGGCGCCGACTTGGACCCGCAGCGCGTGCGCGAGCTGGCCCGCCGGGCGGCTCCCGCCACCGGATCCACCACGGTCCGCGTCACCGTCTTCGACCCCCGCCTCGACCTCGGGCATCCGAGCGAGGCCAACGACCCGCACGTCCTGATGACCTCCCGCCCGGCGGGCAACCTCCCGCTCCCGCCGATCAAGGTGAAGTCCACGACCTACGTACGCGACCTGCCCAGCGTCAAGAGCGTCGGCCTCTTCGCGAGCCTCCACCACCGGCGCCAGACACAGCTGCACGGGTTCGACGACGCCCTCTTCGCCGACCAGGAGCAGGTGATCTCGGAGGGAGGCACCTGGAACATCGGCTTCTTCGACGGCAGCCGGGTGATCTGGCCGAACGCCGACTGCCTCGTCGGCGTGACGATGGAGCTCGTGAAGCGAGCCCACGACCACGACACGCGGACCGTCCGGCTGACCGACCTGCCGGACATGCGGGCCGCCTTCGCCACCAACGCGGCGGTCGGTGTCCGCTCGATCAGCGCCATCGACGGAACCCCGCTGCCTGAATCCCACGCGATCATCGACACGCTCCGCAAGGAGTACATGGAGATCGAAGGCGACTTGTTGTAACGCTCCGAAGCCGTACTTCCGCTGACGGGTCTGTCCGAAGAGTCGGCAGGGTGGGCCAGTCGCTCGCGTCCAAGAGCCGCGATCCCCCGCGTGCTCGGTGCGTGAGGGACCGGGTAGATCCGGGTGCGCTGCACCGGGGCAGTGGGGAGAGTGGTTGCCATGGACATCATGGATCCAGTGGAGGCGGCGCACGCAGTAGTGGCCGAGCGCCATCCGGAGGCGCGAGCCGCGTTCCTGGGCGGCAGTGTTTTGACCGCGCACCGTACGGCGTTCTCGGACCTCGACATTGTGGTGCTGCCGGAGGAAGGCGCGGCCCCCTACCGGGAGGGCCTTCGGTGTGCCGGCTGGCCGGTGGAGCTGTTCGTGCATACGGAGGCGAGTTGGAGCGGATACGTGGAGCGGGAGATCGCCATGCGGCGGTCGCCGCTGCTGTTCATGTGCGCAACAGGGATGCTGCTCTTCGACCATGACGGGCTCGGCGCCCAGCTCCAGGCGCAGGCCAAGATCCTCGTGGATGCCGGCCCCCCAGCCCTGCCCGCCGACGAGCTGAACGGTCGGCGCTACGCCCTGACCGATCTCCTCGATGATCTCGCGGGATGCGCTCAGGCCGGTGAACGGCTCTGCCTGGTCACCGAGGTTGCGCAGCGGACGGGGGAGCTCGTCCTGTTGCTGGACGGGGCGTGGCTGGGTGGCGGGAAGTGGCTGGCATGCAGGGTGTCAGCCACACGGCCCGGTTTTATGGAACGGTTGGATGCCGCGGTGCGCGTCGCGCTGGCAGGCAGCAGCGGTGAACTCACCACCCTGGTTGATGAGGTACTGGCACCAGTCGGCGGCCGGTTGTGGGAGGGACACCGCCAAGACGGCGTATGGCCGCCCCGGCGGGCCGCAGTCGAGGGCAAGGAGTGATCAGCAACGGGTCGGGCTCCAGCCCGCTGGCAATGCCCTCCCTCAGGAGACTGCGCTCCTTGGTCGCCGCCCGGAAGATCACGTCAGGCAGTCTCCCGCCGGAGCTTCGCCCCCGTGAAGACGGACGCGGTGGGCGGGCGGGGCTGGCCGAGTGCTGATGGTGGTGCTCGGCCTGGACTCGATCCGCGAGGCCACACTCCTCTTCCACGGACCCAACCATCACCCCGTAAACAGCAACGCCCGGGGGCGCCCGCCGAACTGGTGACACCCCCGGCCAGGACCCTCTGGGATGAGGGTTCGTATGCGGTATCAGACCGCCTTCCACTGGGCGGTGTCGTCGTGGTGCTGCAGTGTGTTGATGCGGTGCGCGAGCTGTTCTTCGGCCTGTTTGTCGCCGCGGTCTGCGCGCCGGATGTAGGAGCTGAGGGTGTGCAGGTCGCGGATGTGGCGCAGGACCGTAAGGCCGGGCCAGTGTCGGATGTCGTAGCCGTAGTGGTCGCTGAAGGTATCGAGCTCCTTTTCGGTGCGGCCGAAGCGGACGCCTTGGAAGGTGTTGGCGAGGTCGATTTCGCGGGGGCCGGTGGCGGCTTCATCCCAGTCGCCGATACGAACGTTTGCCCCATCCCAGAGAGTGTTGCCGGGGTAGGCGTCTCCGTGGATAAGGCCGTATCCCAGGGGAAAGTCCAGGGCGCTGTACGCGTCAAGGACTTCCTGGACTCGCCCGTGCAGCCAGTCATGCCGGTCGGGGTCGAGGGTGTGGCTGGTTTCCAGCAGGCGGGTGAGAGAGGTGAGTGGTTGGTACTCGGGCAGTGCCAACGGGGGGTACGGGAGGCTGTGCAGGCGCCGCAGGAGCGCGCCGAGGTGGCTGGTGGGCGGGGTGGCCCGGGCGGCGGGACCCGCGTCTACCCGGGCTGCCGCGACCGCAGTCTGCCGACCGCGTCGATCCCCGTGGAGCTGCCCGGCGTCATGTACTTCGCCACCCGGTCACCGGTCTGGGGCGGCGGGCGGGCCTTCTACGACCCCGACGCCGAAGGGCGCGTGCTGGCGCGGGCCCATCTGGTGTCGGCCTCCCAGTTCGCCGACATCGCCGCGCAGGAGATGTACCGGGAGCCGGGCACCGACCTCGATCTGACCGAGGTGCTGGCACGGGGGCGGACGGCGCTCGGCGACGGCCGCTACGAGACCCTCGTCTGCGCGGGGTGGGTCGACGGCCTTCCCCTGCTCACGTTCACCGCTCCCTGGAAGGTGGACGAGGTTCCCCCGACGACGCCTTCCGCCGCGTACGTACGCCATCTGGCCTCGGGTCTGCTGGAGGCGGGGGCGTGGGACGCCGACGCGGTGGCCGCGTATGTGGCGTCCCGGCCGGGAGCGCGTCTCCACTGGTCCGAGCAGGCGGTGCGGGAACTGCTGACGCCGTGACCGGCGGTCGCGCGCTAGGAACGGCCGCGGGGCTTGCCGCGCTTGGCGCCGCCCTTCGAGCCGCCCTTGGAACCACCCGAGCCGGAACCCGCCCTCGGGTTCTTGGCCGCCGGCTTACCCGCGGCGGGCTTGCGGCGGGCGCCCGAGGCGTCGGGCCGCTTGGCCTTCGGCTCGGACTTGGTCTTGGTCGGGGTCTGGGCACGGCCCCGGGAGCTGTTGACGGTCCGGCCGCGGACGATCCCGATGAAGTCCTCGACCAGGTCGGTGGTCTTGTCCTCCGGCCACGACAGGGCGACTCGCGACTCCGGGGTGCCCGTGAGCGTCCGGTAGGTGAGGTCCTTGCGGTGGTGCAGCCGGGCCAGCGACTGCGGGACGACCAGCAGGCCGATGCCCGCCGCCACCAGCTCGACGGCGTCCGCCGTGGTGGCGGGGCGCTCGAAGGCGGGCTGTCCCGGCGGGCGCTCCCAGCCGAGGGTGTCATCCAGGGGATGCAGCACGATCTCGTCGGCGAGGTCCTCGGCGGACACCTCTTCGACGGCCGCGATCACATGGTCCTTCGGGACCACGACCACGGTCGTCTCCGTGTACAGCGGGATGGCGCTGAGGTCCGTCCGGTCCACCGGCAGCCGGACGAAACCGGCGTCGGCGTCGCCGCCGCGCAGCACGTCGAACACCTCGGCGGTCGATACCGCGACCAGGGTCAGGGGGATGTCGGGCAGCCGCTCGTTCCAGATCCGCACCCACTTGGTGGGTGTCACGCCCGGGACGTAGGCGAGCCGGAACGAGGGGGTTGCTTCCGAGCCTGTCACTCCGCCAGGTTACCGGTGATGGTCGGAGGTGGCGCACACGCTCGATACTCTTGACACCATGACGTCGCACCAGACCGCCCAGACCATGAAGCCCGCGACCGCGGCGAAGAAGCTGGGTGTGTACCTCGAGGCCACCCCCGCAGAGTTCCAGGAGGGTGTCGTCTCGCGCACCGAGCTGAACACGCTCCAGGCCGACCCGCCCGAGTGGCTCCAGGAGCTGCGCCGCAACGGCCCGCACCCCCGGCCGGTGGTCGCGGCCAAGCTGGGCATCTCCATCGCGGGCCTCGCCCGGGGCGGCGTCACGGAGGCGCTGACCACCGAGCAGATCGACGCCCTGAAGCAGGAGAACCCGGAGTGGCTGCAGAAGGAGCGCGCCACCCAGGCCGATGTGCGCAAGGAGGCGGTGCGCATCAAGGAGAAGAACGCGCAGCGCGCCGAGGAGTCCAAGGACAAGCGTTCCTGACCTCCCTCACGGGCTTCGCCGTCCCGACCCGCGCCCCGGGCCGTGGACGCCGCCGGTGAGCTGCCGGTGATCTTCGCCACGGCGAGGGTCACCGGCTTCGCCGTGTCCGGGGGCGGTTCGCGAGGCGTCAGGCCGAGGCGAGGCCCTGCTCCAGCTGTGCCAGTTCCTCCGCCTCCACGGTGATCCCGAACTCCTCCGCGAGGACCCGGCCCAGCTCGGCCGGTTCGATCTTGCGCTCGGTGGCGGAGCCGTCCGGGCGGAACGACCGCCAGGTGGTCCCGTCCAGCTGGTGGTGGTGGGTGGCGGTGAACTTCTGGGTGAACAGCCGGCCGGTGAAGGGCGAGCGGCTGTGGGTGCTCACGAAGTGGCTGCCCACCGCGTAGTCGATGCGGTACTGCGGGGTGAGGGTGAAGGTGTGCCGGTGGGCCCAGCCGTCCTGGCCGTACTGGTAGAGCCACCACTGGTCGACGCCGAGCGAGCTCTCCCCCCGGACCATCCGGAACTTCCAGCCTTCGAGGTCCGCCTCGACCCCGTCGGCGATCTCGATGGGCGCGAGCGGCCCGCTGCCGAAGCCCACGTCGCACAGCCACAGCCGGTCGTCGTCGTCCGGCCGCACCGCGAGCAGGGCGTGGGTGGCGGGGAGGATCTTCTCGCTGCCGAGCGTGACACGCCCGATGACCGCGGTGAACTCGAAGCCCAGGTGTTCCAGCACGCCGGCGAACAGCACGACGTGCTCGTAGCAGTAACCGCCCCGGCCGCCCCGTACGAGTCTCTCCTGAACCGTCTCCAGCTCCAGCGCGACCGGCTTGCCCAGCACCGGGTTGACGTTCTCGAACGGAATCGAGGTCACATGGGCCCGCTGCAGGGCGCGCAGCACCTCCAGTGTCGGGGTGCGCTCCCCCTCGTACCCGATACGGGCCAGATAGGCGTCCAGGTCCAACTGGTCGCCGGACCACCCGCGTCCATTCGCTGCCTCTGCCATGGCTCATCCTCTTCCGGACCCCGCGCCGGTGTATCCGTACGCCGTCGGGTCACACCGCGTCTGCTTCACCATCAACCGCTGTGATGTCGACCCTATGCCCGCGCGATACGAGAAAACCTCTGCTCAAGGGCGGTGCCGGGGTCACCTTTTGGTCCTAGGACCACAGGCGCAGGGCGCGATTCCCCGTGCGAGGGCCGCCGCCAGGCCCTAGCGTGGTACCCGTGACCACCCTCACCAGTTCCGATCTCCTCGTCGACGCGTTCGGCAGGATCCGCGAGAGCGTCGCGGACGCCGTCGAAGGCCTGAGCGGCGAGGAGTTGGCGTTCCGCGTCGACGACTCGGCCAACTCCCTCGCCTGGCTGGTCTGGCATCTGACCAGGATTCAGGACGACCACATCGCGGATGCCGCCGGACTGGAGCAGGTGTGGACCGGTCAGGGCTGGGCCGAGCGGTTCGGGCTGCCGCTGGCCGGGTCGGACACCGGTTACGGCCACACCTCCGCCCAGGTCGCCTCGGTCAGCGCCACCGCCGAGCAGCTGGCCGGGTATCACGACGCCGTCCACGCGCAGACCGTCGGCTATCTGGCGGGGCTCGACGGCAAGGCGCTCACCCGGGTCGTCGACACCTCGTGGGACCCGCCGGTCACTCTGGGGGTCCGGCTGATCAGCGTGGTCTCGGACAACCTCCAGCACGCCGGCCAGGCCGCGTTCGTCCGGGGCATCCTCTCGCGCCGCTGACCGGCCCCCGGCGGACGCCCTGGCGTACGACCGGCACGGCGGGCAGGGCGCCCGGCCCTTGTGGCGGGCGCCGATTGACGCGGGGCGCTAATTCACTTGGCATCCGCACGCCGACGCCGTGGACTTGCGCCCATGAGTGATCTCAGCGAAGCCCGCCCCGTGGACGCCGTACGGGACGGGGCCCAGGTGAGCCGCCGGGTGATCCTGCTCCTGGCGGTCACCTGCGGGGTGGCCGTGGGCAACGTCTACTTCCCGCAGGCGATCAGCCCCACGGTCGCCGCCGCGCTGGGCGTCTCCCCGGACGCGGCCGCCCTCACGGTGACCGCGGCGCAGTTCGGGTACGCGGCGGGGATCTTCCTGCTCGTACCGCTCGGCGACCGGATCCCGCACCGGCGGCTGATCGTCACGCTCCTCGGCCTCACCGGCTTCGGGCTGCTCGCCGCGAGCGCCGCGCCGTCGCTCGGGCCGCTGGTCGGCGCGAGCGCGCTGATCGGGGTGACCACGGTGATCGCCCCGATCGCGGGGCCGCTGGCGGTCGGCCTGGTGGCCGAGGACCGGCGCGGGGCGGTCAGCGGGACCCTGCTGAGCGGGTCCATCGGGGGCATGCTGCTCTCCCGCACGCTCGGCGGGACCCTCGGGGAGTGGCTGGGGTGGCGTGCCCCGTATCTGCTCGCCGCCACGCTCACCCTGGTCACCGCGGTACTCCTGAGCCGGGTGCTGCCGAGGACGGTCCCGCCGTCTCGGCAGCGGTATCCGTCGCTGCTCGCCGAGCCGCTGCGGCTGCTGCGCACCGAGCCCGAGCTGCGGCGGTCCTGCTTCTACCAGGCCATGCTGTTCGGCGGCTTCTCGGCGGTCTGGACGGGTGTCGCCCTGCTGCTGACGAGTTCCGCGTACGGCATGGGCGCCCGGGCGGTCGGGGCGCTCGCCCTGGTCAACGTGGCGACCATGCTCTGCACCCCGCTGGCCGGACGCCAGACGGACCGCCGGGGCCCCGACGCGGTCAACCTCGTCAGCATGCTCGGTGTCCTGGCGGCGGCCGCCGTCCTGGCGTTCGGCGGTCTGGGCGGCTCGCTCGGGATGGCCGCCCTGGTGGTGGGCACCCTGCTGCTCGACATCGGTATGCAGTCCGGCATGGTGGCCAACCAGGTGCGGTTCTACGCGCTGCGCCCCGAGGCCCGCAGCCGGCTCAACACCGCCTATATGACCTGCGGCTACGTCGGCGGAAGCCTGGGGTCCTGGACGGGGGCGCGGGCGTACGCCGCCGTCGGCTGGCCGGGTGTGTGCGCCCTGGTGGCGCTGCTGACCGCGGCGGCCCTGGTCCGGCACGGGTTCGCGCGCCGGGAGCGGCGCGGCGCGGCCGCTTCCCTCCCGCTCGCGGTCGAGCCGGAGAGAAGCGCGACGGTCTGACGCGGCGCGCCCGGTCAGACCCGGACGTCGTCGCTGCGGCTGATCATCAGGTTGCCCATGAACCGCCGGTCCACCTCCCGGGCACCCAGCCGTACGGCCCGGTCGCGGGTCGGCGGGGTGATGTCGTAGTGCCAGCGGTGGTCCTGCGGGCCCTTGCGCTGGTACCAGGCGCGGCGCATACCGAGGGCGGCCGCGAAGGCGTGCAGTTCGTCCTCGGTGTCGGCCGTCATATGGCACCAGTGCGCGGACGGCAGACCTCGTCGTCGCGCGAGAGCGCCGTAGTCCTTCACGTCGTCCACGTAGACGGTCAAGGGGCAACCTCCCACTCCTGCTGAGGCTTTGTATTCTCCCTTGCCCGCGAGCGGCTCCCGGACACCCCGCCGCGAGGACCGTTTCGCGCCGTTCACCCCCGCCCATCACCATCACTTTGGGATGTCATAAGGTTGGCTTATGAGGTCATAAAGAGGGGGCGGGTAGTCACTTAGGTTTGCCTAAGCTTAGGGTGTCTGACGAGCCATTTCGTTGTCGGTCGAAGGGAAACACTCATGCCCCGCCCCCTGCGGACAGCCATCGTGGGCGCAGGTCCCGCCGGGATCTACGCCGCCGACGCGCTGCTGAAGTCCGCGGCCGCCGGCGACCCCGGTGTCTCCATCGACCTCTTCGAGAAGATGCCCGCGCCCTTCGGACTGATCCGCTACGGCGTCGCTCCCGACCACCCCCGCATCAAGGGCATCGTCACCGCCCTGCACCAGGTGCTGGACAAGCCGCAGATCCGGCTCTTCGGCAATGTGGACTACCCCGGCGACATCAGCCTCGACGAGCTCCACGAGTTCTACGACGCGGTGATCTTCTCGACGGGCGCCGACGCCGACCGGGCGCTCGACATCCCCGGCATCGAGCTCGACGGCTCGTACGGCGCCGCCGACTTCGTGTCCTGGTACGACGGCCACCCGGACGTGCCGCGCACCTGGCCGCTGCACGCGGACAAGGTCGCTGTGCTCGGCGTCGGCAACGTCGCCCTGGACGTGGCCCGCATCCTCGCCAAGACCGCCGACGAGCTGCTGCCCACCGAGATCCCGCAGAACGTCTACGACGGCCTCAAGGCCAACCGGGCGCGCGAGATCCACGTCTTCGGCCGTCGCGGCCCCGCCCAGGCGAAGTTCAGCCCGATGGAGCTGCGCGAGCTGGACCACTCCCCCACCATCGAGGTCATCGTCGACCCCGAGGACATCGACTACGACGAGGGCTCCATCGCCACCCGCCGCTCCAACAAGCAGGCGGACATGGTCGCCAAGACCCTGGAAAACTGGGCGATCCGCGATGTGGGCGAGCGCCCGCACAAGCTCTTCCTGCACTTCTTCGAGTCGCCCACCGAGATCCTCGGCGAGGACGGCACGGTCGTCGGCCTGCGCACCGAGCGCACCCGCCTCGACGGCTCCGGCAACGTGGCGGGCACCGGCGAGTTCCACGACTGGGACGTCCAGGGCGTCTACCGGGCCGTGGGCTACCTCTCGGACGAGCTGCCCAAGCTGCCCTGGGACGTCGAGTCGGGCACGGTCCCCAACGAGGGCGGCCGTGTCGTCGAGGCCGGGCAGCACCTGTCCTCGACGTATGTCACCGGCTGGATCCGGCGCGGCCCGGTCGGTCTGATCGGCCACACCAAGGGCGACGCCAACGAGACCGTCGCCAACCTCCTGGACGACCACGCCCAGGGCCGGCTGCGCACCCCGTCCGCGCCGGAGCCGGAGGCGGTCGACGCCTTCCTCGCCGAGCGCGGTGTGCGCTGGACGACGTGGGAGGGCTGGCACCGCCTGGACGAGGCCGAGAAGGCGCTGGGCGAGCCGCAGGGCCGCGAGCGCGTCAAGATCGTCGAGCGTGAGGACATGCTCAGGGCCAGCGGCGCGTAGTCACAGAGCCTCGACAGCATGGGTCGGCCCCCGCCGGGAGAGGCGGGGGCCGACGCCGTTCCGGACGTCCTCAGGTGGCTGTCAGCTCACCTGGAGGGTGACGTCGTCCACCACGTAGGAGGTCTGCAGGGACTGGTCCTCCACGCCGTTGAACTTCAGGGTGACGGTCTGTCCGGCGAACGCCGAGAGGTCGTAGGACTTCTGGACGTAGCCGGAGTTCGCGTCGAGGTTGGAGAAGGTGGCCAGGGTCTGGCCGCCGACCGAGACGGTGAAGACGTCGTACACGACGTTCTCGTCCTCGTCCGTGTCGATGTGCTGGAAGAACGAGAGCTGGTAGCGGGAGCAGCCGGACGGAATGCTCAGCGACTGGGAGGCGCTGTCCGTGCGGGAGGTGCCCCAGCCGTTCAGCCATGCCAGGTAGGAGCCGCTGTGCGGCGTCTCGCCGGCCTGGTTGGTGATGACGCCCGAGGTGGCCGTCCACGGGCTGGAGCCGTTCTCGAACCCGCCGTTGACGACGAGCTGGCGCGGGGTGCAGGTGCCGCCGCCGACGGTCAGTGTGTAGGTGGTGCTGTGGCTGACCGTGCCGGCGCCCGTGACCGTCAGGGTGTACGTGCCCGGTGCGGTGCTCGCGCCGACCTGCACGGTCAGCGTCGAGGAGTTGCCGGACTGCACCGACGTCGGGTTGAGGGTCGCGGTCACACCGGTGGGCGCGCCCGAGACCGACAGGGCCACGGTCTGCGGGTCACCGCTGACGGTGGTGGTGTTCACCGTGGAGGTGACACTGCCGCCGGGGTCGGCGCTGCCGGAGGCCGGGTTGGTGGCGAGGGAGAAGTCCCGCGCCGGGGTGGTCCCGCCGACGGCCTGCTTCCAGATCGCGTACGCCACACCGTCGGCGCTGCGGTCCAGGACCGTGGCGCTGATGTTGCTCGGGGTGTCGCAGGCGCTGTGGTAGCAGGAGTCGTAGGCGGCGTTGGCCGTGCCGCCCCACTTGGCCGCCTGCGCCGAGGTCTTGCGGTCGCTCGCTCCGGCCGCGTAACCGGAGGTGGCGATGCCGGCCGCCTGGAAGGACGCGTCGTCACTGCGGCCCTGACCCTCGACGTTCTCCTCGGGTGCGAGGTTGAGCGAGGCCCAGTAGGCCTTGAGCGGGGCCGCCTGGGTGGAGTTGACGTTGTTGATGAAGTAGCCGCCGTTGGGCGAGCCGACCATGTCGAAGTTGTAGTACGCCTTGATCGCCGCGCGGTCGGTGCTGCTGAGGCGGTTGACGTAGAACTCGGAGCCGTTGAGGCCCTGCTCCTCGTCGGTCCACCAGGCGAACCGCACGTGCTTGGTCATGGTGGGGTTCTTCTGCGCCAGGACCAGCGCGTTCTCCAGCAGGGTCGCGGAGCCCGAGCCGTTGTCGTTGATGCCGGGACCGGCCGACACACTGTCGAGGTGCGCCCCGAGCATGACGATCTGGTCGGCGGGGCCGCCGGGCCAGTCGGCGATCAGGTTGTTCGACGGATAGGTGCAGGTGGTGCAGTTCTGCTCGGCCACGGTGTATCCGGCGGCCTGCAGCTTGCCCTTGATGTAGGCCAGCGACTGGGTGTAACCGCCGCTGCCCGCCCGGCGGTTGCCGCCGTTCTGGGTGGCGATGGTGCCCAGCTGCGACAGATGCGCCTGGACGTTGGCCACGTCGATGTTGGGCGGGTCGGTGCCGGGCGGGGTGCCGCCGACGTTGAGCGCGTAGTCGACGGTGTGGGAGAGCGTGGTTCCCTGGCCCTTGACCGTGACGGTGGAGGGTCCGGGCGCCGCGTTGGTGGTCGCGGAGAGCGTGAGCACCGAGGACTGGCCGGACTGCACGGTGGCCGGGTTGAAGGAGGCGGTCACGCCGGACGGCAGACCGGAGGCGGTGAGCGCCACCGACTGGGCCGAGCCCGTGGTGATGCTGGTGGCCACGGTGGTGGTGACCGAACCGCCCTGCTGGACGGTGCCGGACGCCGGGTTCAGGGCGAGCGAGAAGTCGCTCTGGCCGCTCGGCTGGCAGGTCGGGTCAGCAGTCTGCGCGGGCACGCTGATGGCGTCCCAGGCGGCCTTGGTCCGGTTGAAGAGGTTGCAGGTCGCGTCGAGCGACTTGGCCGAAGTCAGCGTCGCCGTACGGTACTTCTTGTACGACATGCTGCTGGTCTTGAGGAGCATGCCGCCGTAGAAGATCTTGCCCGCGTTCTGGACGCCGACACCGACCACGGTGCTCTGGTTGCAGGTGGGGCTGTTGGGCTTGCCGCCGCCGGGGCTGCTGCCCTCGGCCAGCAGATAGAACCAGTGGTTGAGCGGGCCCGCGGCCGCGTGCACCTCGGTGCCGGGTATCGCGGAGCTGTAGCAGTTCGGGTCGTTGTTGACGGCCGAGGGGTTGTACATGTTCCGGATCGGGCCCCGGCCCTGGAGGTTGATCATCTCGCCGACGGTGTAGTCCGGGGTGTCGTACGGGGAGGGCTCGGCGGCGTACGCCTCGGTCAGGGCTCCGAAGATGTCACCGGTGCCCTCGCCGAGGCCGGATTCCTGGCCGCTGGTGCCGCCGGGGGTGTTGCTGTCGATGGCGTGGCCGTACTCGTGGCCCACCACGTCGATCCCGGCGATCCACTCGTTGGCGCTGTTGTGGCCGATGGTGACCGAGCTGCCGTCCCAGTACGCGTTGAGGTCGTTCAGGCCGACCTTGCCGGGGAAGCTGCGGCCGTTGCCGCTGACGCCGTTGCGGCCGAGCCACTGGGCCAGCATGTCCCACTGCTTCTGCGCGGCGAACATGAGGTCCGCGCAGCCGGTCTCCTTGCTGGTGGGGTTGCCCGTGCCCCAGGAGTCCGAGGACTTGGTGAACACGGAGCCGGTGCTGTAGTCGGCGCAGCTCAGGCCGGGCCGGTTGGGGTCGCGCAGCGAGTAGCTGCCGCTTGAGTTGGTGGTGTCGATGGTGAGCGGACTGGGGCCGTTCCACTTGCTGTTGGCGGTGCCCGCCTCCACGTCGTCGTGGCTGCCGAGGACCTTCCCGGTCCGCGCGTCGACGAACACATGGAGTCTGCTGGGCGCGGTCCTGGTGCGTCCGGCGAGCACGGTCTCCCAGGCGAGGGCGGGCTTGCCGTCCGCGAGCCGGACGACGAGCCGGCTGTCGACCACCTTGTCGACCTTGGCCAGCTTGGTGCGCGAGGTGGATTCGGCCGTCTTCGCGGTGACCGACGGGGTGGTCGCCACATCGATCCGTACGGCCGAGGCGGACTGCACCGCGCGGATGTCGCCGTCGCCGTCCGCGAGCACCACCGCGTCGCCGCCGACGACCGGCAGTCCGCGGTAGCTGCGCTCGTAGGCGATCGAGTAGAGGTTCTTCACCCAGGGGGTGACCAGGCGCCGTTCGTACTGTTCCTGCGGGGAGTTGACCAAGGTGTCGAGCCCGCTGCGGACCGCCTGGTCGGCGGCGGCGACGGCGCGCGAGAGGGGGGTGGGCCGCTGGTCCGACCCTGACTGCGTATGAGGTGCGGCCGATGCCGTGCCGGCCAACGTGCCGGTCAGGCCAGTGGTCAGCGCCAGTGCTGCCACAGCGGCCGTCAATCTGAAGGGGCGCAACGTCCACTCCGATCGTGGGGGGTCTCTTCTCGGCGCAGTATGGGCGTGGACATGGCAAACCAGGTACATACCAGTCGGGCATACGACGCGAGTTATGGTGCGTCGCGGGGCCGCTGCGTACGCTCGGAAGATGCAGCTGGAGTTGAGGCACTTACAGGCCGTCTGCCAGATCGCGGAAGCGGGCAGTCTGGGCCGCGCCGCGCGTCGGCTGGGTGTGTCCCAGCCCTCGCTCTCCGCACAGCTGCGCCGCATCGAGCGGGTGACCGGAGGCGATCTCTTCATCCGCACCCGGCACGGCACCGAGCCCACCCCGCTGGGCCGGTTCGTCCTGGCCAGGGCGCGCCGGGTGCTCAGCGAGATGGACGCGCTCGGCACCCGGGCGCGCACGGTCGCCACCGACGCCCCGCTGCGGCTCGGCTGCATCCTGCTCGTCCTGCTCGACGGCCTCCTCGATCAGACCGACCGCGCGCTCGCCGGCCAGGAGATCACCCTGGACCTGGAGCACTCGGTGACGGCGCTGACCCGGATGCTGGGCGCCGGACGCTATGACGCGATCGTGTACGGGGAGGTGAACGACCACGAAGTCCCGCTCCCCGAAGGGGTCCTGGCGAGGACGCTCATCCCCGAGGAACCCTTCTCCATCCGGATGTCGGCCCGCCACCCGCTGGCCCACCGGGAGCACATCGAGCTGGCCGACCTGGCCGCCGAGTCGTGGATGACGCTGGTGGAGGACGACGACGGCGGGCCGGAGGCGTTCGCCGAGGCGTGTGCGCGGGCCGGGTTCGCGCCCAGGCTGCGGCACCGGATCACGGACCGCACGATGCAGTACGCCCTGATCGCCCGCGGCGCCGTCGCCCTGAGCCAGCCGACCGGGCCGCGGGCGGAGGGCACCGTGATGCGCCCCCTCGTCGGCGCCCCGCTCACCGGCCGCATCCGGCTGGCCTGGAACCGCTCGACCGTCCCGGCCCGGCAGGCGGAACTGCTCTACCGCGCGGCGCTCCGCGCGTATCTGGCCAACGTCGACAACAACGCGTTCCACCGGGCCTGGTGGGACACCCACCCCGAGCTGCATCCGCAGTGCGAGCGGCAGGAGCTTCAGGCCTCCGAAGCCTGAGCGTCAGGACACGGGGTCCGCGCCGACGGCTTGTCGCATCCGGCACATGGGCAGAAAAGCTTTATGTTGAGCCCTCACCGGCGCACCCCGGGAGTCTCCGTGTCCCTCTCCGCACCCCCGCTCCGTCCCGTCCGCGGCCCCCGGGGCCTGACCCGGCCGCTGGGCAACCTCTTCGCCTTCGGGAAGGATCCGCTGGGCTTCCTGACGCGGCTGCGCGACGAGTTCGGGGACGCGGTGACCTGGTCCCTCGGCCCCAGGCGCAGCCTCTTCCTCTCGCATCCCGAGCACATCATGGAGATGCTGGCGGGCCGCGAGCACACCTTCGACATCCTTGAGATCGGCTGGGCGTTCAAACAGATCACCGGGCGGAGCGTCATCCTCAGCAAGGGCGAGGACTGGCGGCGCAAGCGCTCGCTGGTGCAGCCGACCGTACGGCCGCGCCAGGTCCGCGCGTACGCCGCGACGATGGTCGACTGCGCGGGCGCGGCGGCCGACGCCTGGCGCGAGGGCGAGCGGATCGACGTGCGCGAGCAGATGGCGCTGATCACCCAGCGGGTCGTACTGCGCACCCTGTTCGGCAACGACCTCGGGGAGCAGACCGGGGCGCTGGGCGCCGCGATGGACGTGGCGGGGCAGGCGGTCGGCGCCGAGCTGCGCGGCATCGGCCTGTTCCTGCCCGCCTGGGTGCGCACCCCGTCCCGGCGGGCCCTGCTGAGGGCCGTGGCCACCATGGACACCGAGGTGCACCGGCTCATCGAGGCACGCCTGAGCGCGCCCGGCGACACGGAAACGAGCGACGACCTGCTCAGCAGGCTGCTCGCGGCCCGGGACGAGGAGGACCGGCCGCTGTCGCCCAAGGAGGTGCGCGACGAGGCCGTGACCCTCTGGGCCGCCGGTCACGAGACCACCTCCACGGCGCTGACGTGGGCCGTGCACCTGCTCTCCCGCACCCCGACAGCCCGCGCCCGGCTCGAAGCCGAGCTGGACGCCGTACTGGCGGGGCGCCCGCCCACCATCGACGACTACGAGCGGCTCGTCTGGACCCAGCAGATCGTCAAGGAGGCGCTGCGCCTGTACCCGCCGGTCTGGCTCGTCCCCGCGGTCGCCCGCCCGGGCGCCACGCTCGGCGGCACCCGCGTTCCGGCCGGGACCATCGTGTGGTGCAGCCAGTGGACCACGCACCGCGATCCGCGCTGGTTCCCGCGCCCCGACGAGTTCCGCCCCGAGCGCTGGGACGCCGACGCGCCGCAGGCGGTGCCGGACCACGCCTGGTTCCCGTTCGGCGGCGGCCCGCGTACCTGTCTCGGCGCGCGCTTCGCCCAGGTCGAGGCCGCCCTGGTGCTTGCCACCCTCGCCCAGCGCTGCCGCCTCGACCTGCCCGCCGCCGAGGTGGCGCCCCGCGCCGCGCTGCTGCTCCAGCCCTCCGTACCGCTCATGGCGACCGTACGCGGCCGCGCCCCCGCCCCCGTTCACTGAGCCAGCCAGTCGGCGACCGCCGCCGCTATCGGCTGACCGGTGTCGAGTTCGACGAAACCGAACTGCCCGCCCTGGTTGCACTCCAGGAACCACCAGACCCCGTCGGTGTCCTCGGCGAAGTCGAACGCCGCGTAGGCGAGCCCGGCGCGGTGGGTGTACGCGTGCACCGACTCGGCGATGCGGTCGGGCACCCCGGTGGGTTCCCAGGTGCGGCCGCTGTCGTCGTAGCGCCCGTCCACCTGCCCGGGGTCGCAGACCTTGCGGGCGGCGAACAGCCGTGCGCCCACCGAGGTGAGCCGGATGTCCGCCTTCTTGGGGACGAAACGCTGGAGCAGCACGGGGCCCGCCCGGACGCTGGAGAAGTCCGCGTCGGGCCCGATCAGCGTCGTCGGCAACGCCATCAGGGGCTCGTCCGGCGGCGGCCCGGCGGCGCTCTTGACCACCACGTCCCGGTACTCCCGCACGAACTGCCGGGCCACATTGGGCACCGTGGTGACCACGGTGGGCGGCACGGCGAACGCACTGGCGTGCGCGATCCGCAACTGCCAGGGCTTGTGGCGGGCCTGTTCGGCCTCGCGCGGATGGTTCATCCAGCGCGCCGGCGCCGAGTACAGCATGCCGAACAGCGCCTGCCGGGTCTCGGCGGTGAGCCACTGGGAGGGTTCCGGCGCGTGGGCGGCGGGCTGCCCGGGCCTGCGCACCCAGACCGAGCGCAGCCCCGACATGCTCACCAGGAACCCGTCGACCGACAGATGCCCGGCGAAGTCCCCGTGGGCGTACTCGGCGGAGAGCACCGCTCGGCCGGGCAGATCGGCGGGGTCCAGGCGCACCAGCGGGACGCCCCGCTCGTGCAGATGGGTCACCACCATGTCGGTGGTGACGTCCTGTTCACAGGTGAGGACGAGAACCGTCATCCGACTGCCGGGCCGTCAGTCGTCGAAGTGCGTCTGGGAACCGGCGGTGGACGTGGTGGTGCCGCTCGCCCTGAGCACCGCGCGGTCGGCGACGGCGGGGCGCCCGTCGGGCAGCACGTTCAGTTGCCGTGACGCGTCGAAGCGGTAGGCGACCGTCCGGTCCTCCGGCTCGTGGGGCACCGTGTAGTGCAGTGTGAACGGCCTCATGAGGAACCTCCCGCAGCAGCGTCACGCCGATCCTTGTGCACACCTGTACGGAGTGCCCCTGTAAGGAATTCATCACGTACCGCCACATCGGCGTGAAGGACGTCACACGCCCGGCAGTCGGGTGAAGGCAGGTTTCGCCACCCTCCGTATCGGTGATCGCTCAGGACGTCACCATCTGCTTCCGACCCCCACAGGAGCACCCATGCGTTTGCGTTCCACGCTCACCGCGAGCGTCCTCGCCGTCGGCATCGTCTTCAGCGGCGCGGCGACCGCGCTGGCCCACGACGACGACCACGGCCGCCACCACGGCTACGGCTACGGCCGCGACGACGACCGCCGTCACGACTACGGCCACGGCCGCGACGACGACCGCCGCCATGACTACGGCCACGGCCGCGACGACAACCGTCACCACGGGTACACCCGTGACGACAACCGTCACCACGGCTACGCCCGCGACGACGACCGTGAGCACGGCAGCGGCCACAGCAGCGAGAAGGGCAAGAAGGGCAGCTGCCACAGCGCGATGGGCACCAACGCCAACAGGGGCACGTTCTACTCGTCCGACTGCGACTGGGGCGCCTGGTCCAGCGCGGACCACTACAACAACAAGTACTGACCGTTCCGGTCGCGTGTGGCGCGGGAGCGACGGCCAGTCCTCGCCCCGCGCCACACGGCGTCCACCCTCAGCGCGCGGGCGGACGGCGCCGCCGCACGCCCGCCAGCAGTGACTTCTGGGTGAGCAGGGTGAGGACGCCCGCGAGGACGATCCCGCCCAGATTGGCGAGGAGCTGGCCGGTCGAGCCCCAGGTCTGCGCGTACTCCTTGTAGCTGAACGCCATGGCGGCGTTGGCCGCCGCCGGGACCGTGGTCACCGAGATGGCCACCCCGATCAGCGCGCCGGACTTGGCCGAGGTGAGCGAGAGGGTTCCGGCGACGCCCGCCAGGAAGGCGACGACGAACGACATCCAGTCGGGCTTCCAGATGAAGGCGGTGTTGGGGCGGCCCGCCTCCAGCATGTCCTTGTCGAAGAGCCCCAGCTGGTCCAGGAGCCAGCCGAACCCGGCCGTCAGCAGCATCGCCGCGGCGAAGCCGACCACCAGCGCGGTGAGCGAGCGCCACGCCAGCGCGGGCGCCCGTTGGACCAGCGCCGTGGAGATCCCGGCCAGCGGCCCGAACTCGGGACCGACCGCCATCGCGCCCACGATCAGGATCGCGTTGTCGAGCATGACACCGCAGGCCGCGAGCATCGTGGCGATCGCCAGGAACGCCACATAGGTGACCGTGAGCGTCGACTCCTCGTGGGTCGCGTCCGTCAGCTGCTCCCACAGCACCGCGTCCACGCCCTCGCCCGGGGCCTCCGCCTCGGCCTTCTCGGCGCGTTTGGACAGCGACAGGTCGATGTTCTCCACGGCGATCGACCCGGACCGGTCGAGGCCGAGGGCGCGCAGACTGCCGAGGAGTTCGTCCCCGGCCTCGCGGGCGACGTCGCAGAGCACCAGATCGCCCGCGGGGTTGCGTGAGGCTCCGGGGACGACGGCCAGATGGGCGGTGCCCACCGTGGCCTCCAGGGTCCGCACCACCTCGTCGGTCAGGTCGGCGGGCACGTTCAGACGCAAATGCAGCAACAGCCCTACTCCAGGCATCGGTTTCCTCGGAGCCGGCCGGCACCGGACTCCCGGCCCCGTGACCAGGGCCTCCGCAGACGGCAAGAGTGGCACGGGCCACACGCCCACGTCACGCGCGCCACCCGGCGGGCCTTCTCGGACGACGCCCCCTCGACGCCGCCCGCCGGGTCCAGCGCGCCGACGGCTTCTGGAGCGTGAACCTCGCCGACCCGGACCACTTCCCCGGCCCGGAGACCAGCGGCACGTCCTTCCTCACTTACGGCGCCGCGTACGCGGTACGGGCCGGGCTCGTCTCCCGGGCGGCCTTCCTTCCCGTCGCCACCCGTGCCTGGCGCGGCCTGGTCTCCACCGCCGTGCACCCCGACGGCTTCCTCGGCCACGTCCAGGGCGTCGGTGACCGCCCCGACTCCAGCCGGCCCGTCACCGCCGACACCACGGCGGACTTCAGCGTCGGCGCCTTCCTGCTGGCCGGTACGGAGCCGGCCGCCCTGTCCCGCTAGAGCACCGTCAACGCAATCCGGCCACGGCTGAAAAGGCGTCACCGGTTGGGGAATATGCCGCGCACATACCCTCCGGCCGACCTCGTACCGAAAACCGGACGGCGGCACCGGCGGGGCCAACCCCATTTACCCCGCCCATAAATGACAAGGAACCAGATATTCCGGGCGACGAGTTTCGATACGACTTAATGATGAGTAAGGTGTGGCTCGCTGTCAGTGAGCCTGCGTAGGGGTTACGTCCCCTGGCCGAATTCGCCATGGCCGGAATGCGCATGCGGGTGGCGTCGTCTTCGGGATGGAGAGGGGATCGTGACTGCGGGCTCGTTCGAGGGACAGTACGTGTGGCATCCAGCGGCCGACGACCGCGAGTTGGCGCAAGCCTGCACGGACGTGAGGGCGGGCCGGTATCTGAGCGCGCACAACGTCCTCAAGGACGCGCGCACGGACTTCGAGGTGCGGGCGCACCGCTCGCTGGTGCTCGCCTCCGAGGCCGCCGACTCCGACCTCGCCGAGCGCTGGCTGGCCGAGGAACCGAGCGCGGAGGCCGCGCTGTTGGCGGCGCGTGTCGCGATGGTAAGGGCGTTACGTATGGCCGACGCCCAGGACGGCCGGGCCGGTGCGCTGGTGCGCATCGCGACGGCCGCCTGCGGACGGGCCGCGAAGCTGCTCCCGCAGGACCCCACCCCGTGGGTCGCCCAGCTCGCCCTCGCCCGCTACGAGCGCTCCCACGACCCGGCCCCCAAAGGGCTGTTGACCGCGCCGCCGGGACCCTGGCTGCTCTTCTCCCACATCCTGCGGCTCGACCCCTGGAACCGCGAGGCCCACCACCGGTTCCTGGCCTTCTTCTTCACCCGCCACGGCGGCTCGGCGAGCGCCCGCTGGGACGTCGCCTCCTTCCTCAGCCACCGCGCACCGCTCAACTCGTCGCTGCGGCTGCTGCCCCTGGTCGCGCTGGTCGAGGACTACGACCCGGCCGCCCTGCTCGCGGACAGCACCTGGCTGCAGCCCCAGTGGACGGCGACGGCCCTGGGCATTTACCAGAACTGGTTTCCCCACACGGCGAGTTACCGCTTCACCCCGGTCCTCGACCTGGCGTATCTGGCGCACGCGCTGTACATGGCCAAGCGCGAGTTCGAGGCCCGGGAAGTGCTCACGGCCATGGGGCCCTACGCCTCCCGGATGCCCTGGAGCGCTTTCGGCGACCCCGAGGAACGGCTGACCAGGGCCAGGCGGTCCTGCGGACTCCCGACTCCCGGCCCGGCCTGATCCGACCCGCACGACCGCACCGCTCAGCGGCACCCGTACCAGACGCGTCCTGTCCACCCCCACCAGGAAAGGCTGCCACCAGTGTCCGAGCGCACGTCCCCGCTCCGCTCGAAAGCCCCCCGCCGTGAAGCGCCCGTCGCCCTCGACGACGACGCGACGCTGCACGCGATGGGCTACCCGCGGAAACTCACCCGCAGATTCCACGCGTTCGACAATTTCGCGATATCTTTTACGATCATCAACATCATCTCCGGCATATTTTCCGCCTTCGGATTCGGAATGGGCGCCGGCGGACCGCGCATCCTCATCTTCGGCTGGATCGGTGTGTCGGTGATGGTGCTGTTCGTCGGCGCGGCGATGGGCGAGATCGCCTCCGCCTACCCGACCAGCGGCGCCCTGTACTTCTCCGCGGGCAAGCTCGCCAAGCGGCACCGCGGTGCCTGGTCCTGGTACACCGGGTGGCTCAACTTCGTCGGCCAGGTGGGCGGCACCGCCGCCACCAACTACGCGGCCGCGACCTTCATCCAGGCGTTCGTCTCGATGCAGTGGCCGTCCTACGACCCCACTCCGCAGCAGACCGTCGGCATCGCCGCGGTGATCCTGGTGGTGCAGGCACTGGCCAACACGTACACCGTGCAGCTGGTGGCCGTGGTGAACCGGATCTCCGTGTGGTGGCTGCTCGTCGGCATGGTGGTGATCGTCGCCGCCCTCACCTTCAAACCCTCCCACCACCAGTCGGCCTCGTTCGCCAACCACTTCGTCAACACCACCGGCTTCAGCAACGGCTTCTACGCCGCGATGCTCGGCCTCCTGGTGACCAGTTGGACCTTCACCGGCTTCGACGGCAGCTTCCACATGTCGGAGGAGACCGTGAAGGCCACGGTCAACACGCCCAAGGGCATCATGCGCGCGATCATCTACTCGGCGCTCGCCGGACTGGTCCTGATGCTCGCCCTCGTCTACGCGATCCGCGACTACGCGGGCGAGGCGGGCTCGGCGGCGCCGCCGGTGCAGATCCTCATCGACGCCCTCGGTATGGGCACCGCCAAGCTGCTCCTGCTGATCGTGATCGGCGCCATGCTGTTCTGCGGCCTCGCCAACATGACCAGCAACACCCGCCAGATCTTCGCCTTCTCGCGCGACGGGGCGATGCCGGGCTCGCGCCTGTGGCATTCGGTGTCACTGCGCACCCGCACCCCGGTCAAGGCGGTATGGCTCGCCGCGGCCTGCTCACTGGTGCTGATCATCCCCGGCTGGTGGTCGCACACCGCCTTCACCGCCATCGTCAGCGTCAACGTCGTCGGGCTCTACCTCGCCTACGGCGTGCCCATCTTCCTGCGGCTGCGGCTGGACGACTTCGAGCCCGGCCCGTGGAACCTGGGCCGGTGGGGCAAGCCCGTCGCCGCGGTCGCCGTGACCTGGATCGCGCTCAGCAGTGTGCTGTTCATGCTGCCGCAGACCTCGCCGATCACCACCGACTCGTTCAACTACGCGCCGATCGCGCTGGGTGCGGTGCTCTTCATCGCCACCCTGTGGTGGTTCGCCACCGCCCGCCGGCGCTTCCAGGGCCCGGTCAGCTACGGCAGCCCCGACGAGGTGGCCGCGATGGACCTCATCTGACACCGGCCGTTCCCGTCCGACCTTCCAGGCCGTCCCCCGCCTCTTCGGAGCGGGGGACGGCCCGCGTATGTACGCGGATACCCAGGGCCCGCCCGCGTATCCGTCGGCGCGCGAGGGGACGGCGGACACACGGCGCCGAGCGCCGTGGACCCCGGCGCGCCGACGTTGCGGATGAGGCACCTGCGGTCACGGCGGACTCGTCCGCCACCGTGCGCTCCCCGGGCGCCATTCCCCCGGTCGGCACTTCGCAGGATGATCCTGCCTTCAACGTCCTGGCTGTCCGGTCGGTCCGCCTTCTGTCCCCCGCTCCGCGCCCCGCCCGCTCACGCCGGAGGCGCACGAAAGGACTCCTCATGCCCGGAACGCGAATCACCTTCCTCGACGGCCAGGCCGGCCAGCCGCAGGCGCTGGAGCGCGTGATCGCCCATGTGCGGCGGCAGTTGGACGGGCCGGTCGGCGACCGGCTCCGCCACGTCCGGCGCCCGCTCCTCGCCGGCATCGGCGCCTCGTACGCGGCGCTCGCGCTGCCGGTCGAGGTGCTGCGCCGGCACGGCGTGCCCGCCCAGCGGGTGCTCGCCAGCGAGATCGAGGCGGGGCTCGGCGGCTTCGACACCGATCTGCTCATCGGCGTGTCGCAGAGCGGCCGCAGCTCGGAGACGATCGCCGCGTTCCGGGCGGCGCGCGGTGTGCCGACCCTCGCGGTCCTCAACGTCACCCCCTCCTCCCTCGGCGCCCTCGCCGGACTCACCGTCGACCTCGGCAACGAGCCCGACTCCTGTGCCTCGACGGTCGGCTTCACCGGTACGGTCATCGCCCTCGACCTGATCGCGGGGCTGATCGCGGGCCGCGAGGGGGACGCCTGGGACGGCGTCCCCGACCAGGCCCACGCCGTACGGACGAGGGCGGCCCACACCATCGCCGCGCTGCGGGCCCGCGCCGCTCGGTGCGTCGCCGTGGACTGCGTGGGCTCGGGCGCCTCCCGGGTCACCGCGGAGGAGGCGGCGCTGCTGCTGCGCGAGGTGCCCCGGATGCCGGCCGCGGCCTCGGTCACCCGCAACTACCTGCACGGCGAGATGGAGTCGGCGGGCAACACCCTGCACCTCGTCTTCGGCTGCGGCCGCGAGATCGCGCTCGCCCGCTCCCTGTCGGCCGCGGGCCATCTGACCCTGCTGGTGACCACCGCACGGGTCAAGGCGTCCGAGAACCTCGCCGTCGTCCGGCTGCCCGACACCGCGCCCGGCGCCCGGGTCGTCCTGGAGACGGTGGTGACGCAGGAGCTGGTGGCGGCGCTGAGCGACGAACGGAACGTACCCATCGAATCGATCGTCTTCATCAACGACGACACCAAGGAGGGCGGCGTCGTCGTCGCGGACTTCGAGCACTCCGCACCCGTCGCCGCCCTCTGACAGAATTTCCGCTTTCGCCAGCGGAGTGGCGAAACGTCCCGCTACCCTCGGTGACATGAGCGGCGGGCGGCGGGGCCGCGGGCAGGGATGACACGCTGTTCGACCTCGCAGTTCACGGGTGGGGGGTGGACGGATCCTCCGGAGCGGAGCCACCTCCGGGACCGGACGCGGGCCTCTTGCGGGACAGGCCGCGGCAGACCTGGTTCCGGGACCGGAGGCGGCAGACCTACTGCTGGGGCCGGACGTAGTCGTCGCCCCAGCTGGTGTCGAGGATCTCCGCCGCGACCGTCCTGGTCGTCGCGGTGGCACCGCCGCGCACTCCGGCCGGCCCCGGTCCTCCGCCCGCCGAGGTGACGCACGCGCCACCGACCACGAGGGCCGTGAGGACGAGAAGACAGCGGAGTGCTCTGGGCATGGCACGGCTCCTGGGTCGGGAGGTCATGAACGGGTGACTCCGCGACCCCGTGGAGTCACGGGGCCGGGAGCTCACAAAGGCATGAGGTCCGGAATGTCGGCCTGGCGGGGTTTGCCCGGCCCGACACGCAAAGTCCATCCCGGCGAGCCCTGTTGGTCCAGCGCTTTGACCTGGCAATACCCTGCATGGCACGGAAGTAGCACGGCCGCATTGCGGGGGAAAGTCATGACTATCGGGGCAAACTTGGACGGGCTGCCGCAGCTGGACGCGAGGGCCATCGCCGTCTTCGAGTACGTGCTGTCGCGGGGCAGCCTCAAGCGGTGGCCGCCCGACGCGCCCCCGGAACTCGGCCTGACCCAGGAGGAGGTGGAGGCGGCCTGCCGGACCCTGCTGCTGCTCCGGCTGCTGCGCCCCGCTCCGGGCCGGCCCGAGGAGCTCATACCCGTCAGCCCCGACGCCGCCGCGGCGGAAGTGGTGGGCCCGCTGGAGGCGCGGCTCGCCCGGGACGCGGCGCACGCCCAGTCCGTACGCGACGATCTGCACTCCCTGATGCCGAACTACCGCGCCGCCCGGCGCCGGCGCGGCCACCGGGAGGGCATCGACCTGCTGCCCGACCTGTCGGCCGCGTCCGCGATGCTCACCGAGGCCGCGGCGGACTGCCAGGAGGAGGTGTTCAGCATCCAGCCCGGCGGCGGCCGCGCGGCCCACCGCCTCGGGGACGCCATCGACCGGGATCTGGCGATGCTCAGCCGCGGCATCCGGATGCGTACGCTCTACCAGCACTCGGCGCGCTCCAGCCTCTCCACCCAGGGATATGTGGAGACGCTCGCCGAGGCCGGTGCCGAATACCGCACCGCCGCCGAACTGCCCGACCGGGCCGTGGTGTTCGACCGGGCGGTGGCCTTCCTTCCCCGGCGCGCGGACGGCGGCTCGGGCGAGGGCGCGGTGCTCGTCCGGGACCCCGACGTGGTCGCCTACCTCTGCCGGGTGTTCGAGCAGCACTGGTCCGGCGCCACCCCGTTCCTGGGCACCAGCGAGGCCGCGTACAAGGAGGTCGGGCCCAGTCTGCGGCGGGCGCTGGTGGGGCTGCTCGCCGAGGGCGCCAAGGACGAGGTGATCGCCCGGCGCATGGGCATGTCCCTGCGCACCTGCCGCCGCCACATCGCGGAGCTGCTGGAGGAGCTGAGCGCCGAAAGCCGCTTCCAGGGCGGTGTACTGGCCGAACGCGCCGGACTCACCGCGCCCGAGGAGCCGGTGGCCCGGGAACAGGGCCCGGACCGGGACGAGACCCCGCGCGGGTGAACCGGCAGGAGCCCGGTGTCACCCCGGCCCACCTGCGACGTCGCCGCGCCCATGGGGCAGGATGGCAGCCCGTTCGGCGCGCGTCCCCCGCACCCCCGAACGAGGCTTCGCGCACAACGAACTGACAGGTGACAAGATGGCGATACTTCACATATGGCGGCCGGTGACGGCCCCCGCCCCGGCTTCCGCCCCGGCCCGACGCGGCTCGGAGGGTGTCCGTTGACCCGGGGCCTGGTCCTGCACGACTGGGTGGTCGCCGGTATCGCGCTGGCCGCCGGGCTCGTCGCCGCGGTGCTCCTGCGCGCACTGCTGCGGTGGCTGGGCAAGCACGCGCTCCGGACGAAGTGGAGCGG
The DNA here is from genome assembly GCF_001653515.1 of Streptomyces sp. ERV7. Taxonomy (GTDB): domain Bacteria; phylum Actinomycetota; class Actinomycetes; order Streptomycetales; family Streptomycetaceae; genus Streptomyces. Next base: position 92,158 of record NZ_LYOY01000001.1, read on the forward strand.
GGACGACGTCATCGTCGACGCGCTGCGCACCGTCGCACCCTGGGCCGCGGTCATCGCCGGCACCGCGGTGGCGGCCTCGGCGCTGCCGCTCACCACCCGTATCGCGGCGATCGTCAACCACTCGCTGACCGCCCTGCTCATCCTGATCACCACGCTCACCACAGCCCGGGTGATCGCCGGTCTGGTGCAGTCCGTGGCGCAGTCGCGGACCGGTGTGGCCGGATCCGCCACCATCTTCGTCAACATCACCCGGGTCGTGGTGGTGGCGATGGGCTCGCTGGTCGCCCTGGACACCCTGGGCATCTCCATCGCCCCGCTGCTCACGGCCCTCGGGGTGGGCGGCCTCGCGGTCGCGCTGGCGCTCCAGGACACCCTCGCCAACCTCTTCGCGGGCGTCCACATCCTCGCCTCCAAGACGGTGCAGCCCGGTGACTACATGCGGCTGAGCAGCGGCGAGGAGGGGTACGTCGTCGACATCAACTGGCGCAACACCGTGGTGCGCAACCTGTCGAACAACCTGGTCATCATCCCCAACGCCCGTCTCGCGCGGACGAACATGACCAACTTCAGCCGCCCGGAGCAGGAACTGTCGATCCTCGTGCAGGTGGGGGTCGGTTACGACAGCGACCTTGAACACGTCGAGCGGGTGACCCTCGACGTCATCAACAGCGTGATGGTCGACATCACGGGCGCGCTCCCCCACCACGAGGCGGCCGTCCGGTTCCACACCTTCGCCGACTCCCGGATCAACTTCACCGTGATCCTCGGTGTGGGCGAGTTCAGCGACCAGTACCGGATCAAGCACGAGTTCATCAAGCGCCTGCACCAGCGCTACCGTGCCGAGGGCATCTCGATCCCGGCCCCCGCCCGGACGGTCTCGCTCCACCGCGACGAGCGGACCGCCTCGTCGCCGGTGTCGGCCCCGGTCCCGCACCCGCGCGAAGCCCCGGAGTCGGCGCGGCGGCCGTAGAGGTCCGCAACGTGGCCGCAACCTTGCCCGTGCTTGGTTGGCGGGGTCGGCACGACACGCAGACCGAAGGGCCGTGATCGTCATGGCAGAGCGCGAGACCCACCGGGCCGCCGCACCGGCCACCGAGGGCGGCGGCCACGCGCGCGTGGAGCTGACACCCGCGGCCGCCGAATTGCTGCGGCGGCTGCGGGCGGCCCACGGACCCCTGATGTTCCATCAGTCGGGCGGCTGCTGCGACGGCAGCGCGCCCATGTGCTACCCGGACGGCGAGTTCCGTACGGGAGGCTCCGACGTCCTGCTCGAAAGCCTCGCCGTCGACGGGGTCGAGGAGCCCGTACCGTTCTGGATGTCGGTCAGCCAGCACGAGGTGTGGCGGCACACCCGGCTGATCGTCGACGTCGTCGAGGGACGCGGCAGCGGCTTCTCACTGGAGGCCCCGGAGGGGGTGCGCTTCCTCATCCGCTCCCGGCTGATCTGAGGGCTTCGCCGACGGTCAGTCCCGGTCGCGCACCGCCACGATCCCGTTGAACACGCCCACGTACGCCGTACCGTCCGGGCCGATCGTCACCGGCGCCCAGTTGTTGTCGTACGCGGGGCCGGTCCCTGTGAGCCGCTTCCAGCGCACCGCGCCCGTGCGGAAGTCGACGGCGGTCAGATACCAGGCGTCGATGCCCAGGGCGTTGGGCTCCTTCTCGTAGAAGTAGAGCAGCCCGTTCGCCGTCGAGAGCTTCGGAACGGTCGAGGGGGAGCGGACCGCGCTCTCCCACACCGTGTCGCAGCCGCTGCCGTCCGGGCGGACGTCGATGCGGGTCGCCCCGCCGGTGACGCTTCTGCCGAAGGTCAGCGAGGTCACGTTCTCGTAGCCGTAGTTGTTCTCGACGACGATGCTGTTGCCCCAGGTGATCAGGGAGTTGTCGGTCGTGGAGCGCCCGGCGCCGAAGACCGGGACCCGGCAGACCAGCCGCCGGTCGTCGGGGACGTCCGCGCCGCGCCGGTACACCAGCACGTTCATCCGGTCGTCCGCGTTGTCGGTGATGGCCGCATAGCCGTCGCCGAAGAGGTCCGGGGTGGTGCCCGACCCCTGGTTCACCGAGCCGGGCTTGGTGCCCGTGCCCCGGTCGTACGTCTGGCGCCACCGCACCACCGGTGTGCCGTCGGCGCTCGCGCCGAAGCTGTACAGGGCGTGGTCGGAGACGATGGAGACGCCGTCCTCGGCCACCGAGAAGGAGTTCTGGATCTCCTCCCCCGCCAGCTCGACCGAACGGATCCGGCCGGTGCCGGGGTCGACCGTGCCCACCCGGCCCAGCCGGGTCACCCACCAGATGCGGCCCTGCCAGTCCGGCATCACGGAGGTGACCGGGTCGCAGACGCCGCTGGGGAAGAGGTTGGTCCAGCTGACGCAGTCGTGCGGGACCACCCCGGCCAGGTCCCAGTCGTCCACGACGGCGAAGCGCCAGGCGCCGTCCGCCGTCTGCTCGTGGGCGAGGCGCAGGATGTGGTGGCGGGAGTCCGCGAGGACCACGCGGTCCTCGTTGTCGAGGTAGAAGTAGGCGCCGCCCGAGGTGTCCTTGAAGAGCTTCGAGAAGTCGAGGCGGGTGACGGCCTCCACGGTGGAGGAGCGCTGGGGCAGTTGGTACTCCGCGAGCGTGGCGAGCGTGCGCGGCTCCAGGAGCTTCAGCTTGAAGCCCTGGAAGGTGCCGCAGACGGTGATCAGCCGCCCGGCCGCGTCGAAGGTCGCCGTCGCGCACTCACCGCCGAGGGCCGCGATCTGCTCGCTGGTCACCTGCGGATCCCGGCCCAGCGGACCCGCGTACGGGTGGGTGCCGCTGCCCCAGGCGTCGCCGTGCATCCCGCTGCGCCCGTTGGGTGCCATGAACGGATGCCGGGCCGGGGCCGGTCCCGGGACCGGCTGTGCGGTGGCCGGGGCGCCCTCGTACTGGCTGACCAGGCGGTGGCCGGGCGCCTTGGGTATCTCGGCGGCCCGCGCGGTGGCGGCCGGGGCGGCCAGCGCCAGGACCAGGGCCAGTGCGCGGGCGAGCGCTCTGCGGGACATACGGCTCCTCGGGTTGCCCGCGTACGTAGGTGCCTGCGCCCATGCGCCTGCGTACGTACGTCGGTTGTCGCGCCGGCGGCCGACGCTAGAGCCGTGATCTTGAAGTGTCCATGGCATCCGAGAGCGCTTCACGGGGACTTAATGATCGTGCGACGTGCGCCCCCCAGGGGGCCTAGGCCGAGAGCCGGCGCTCCAGCGGGGTCCGGAAGCTCGGCCGGATGCGGACGTCCCCGAAGAACTCCGCCAGCCGCGCCGCCTCGGCCTCGACGGCCCGGCGTGCGGCGGCGCCCACGTCCCCGAAGACCTGCGTGACGATCTCCCCGTCCGGGCGCTGCGCCCAGCCACCCACGATCCGGCCGTTCCACCACACCGAGGGCCCGATGTTGCCGGTCTTGTCGAAGAGTTCGGCCCTGTGGTCGGCGTCCAGGTACCAGTCGCGGTGGCGCCAGCCCATCGGGGTCGGGTCCAGGGCCGGGAGCAGCGCGGCCCAGGGCCCGGGCGCGGGCGGGTCGTCCAGCTGGTGGGGCAGGGCGTGTCCCGCCCCCTCGTCCAGGTCGACATCGACGGCTTCGGTCCTGGCCAGGGCCTTGCGGGTGTCGGTAAGGGTCCAGCCCGTCCACCACTTCACGTCCTCGGTGGTGGCCGGGCCGAACGCGTCGAGGTAGCGGGCGGCGAGCTCGGCCCTGGCCTCGTCGGCCGCGAGTTCGGGGTGCGGCTCGGCGACCGTCCAGCGGAACTGGCTGGACGCCCAGCTGCCGAGCGGGCGCCCGCGCCGGATCCGGCCCTCGGCGGCCAGGACGCCGAGGAAGCGGCTGGTGATGCGGGGCCGCGCCTCGTACGGCTTGCCCGCGGCCTGGACGATCTGCGACTTCAGGTCCGGCACGTCGTCGGCGAGTTGGGCCGCCGTCGCCTCGCCGCGCGCCGCGAGGGCCGCGAGGACCGCCTCCTGGGTGGCGGCGAACCATGTGCCGTCGAGGCCGAGTTGCTCCTGGATCACTTTCGCCAGACCCGCGCGTTCACGGATGGCGACGGCCCGCGCGGCCGCCGCGTCGGCCACCGGGGCGAACGCCGTGGGCAGGACGAACATGGTGCGGCGCATACAGAGCATCCGGACGAGCGAGTGGTCCTCGTACAGGGCGCGTTCGAGCTCCGCCACCGATGCCTCGCCCGTGCGCGCGGCGACGGCCAGATACACCGTGGCGGGGTCGGTGGCGTGCAGGGCCACCAGCGCCCGGGCGACCTCCTCGGGGGTGGCCGCGCGGCCGCCCGGGGTGAGGAGGTGGCGGGGACCGAGGCGGGCGCGCCGCGCCTCGGCGGTGATCTTCGGGCGGGCCGGGGTCATGGCCTGAGGCTACCGACCACGCTCGCGGTGGCGTTCAGGCCGTCCTGGATGGTGGGGGCCATGCTGGTGCCGGCGAGGAAGAAGCCGAGCAGCACACAGACCATCGCGTGCGAGGCCTTGAGTCCGCCGCTCCGGAGGAAGATCACCGCCAGCACCACCAGCAACAGCACCACCGAGATGGAAACGGCCATGGCCAACCTCCTCCGCCGCGCCGGATTTGCGGCATTCGGCGGCCAGTGTGGCGGAGGAGGCGGGCCGGTCGGGCGTATGGCGTGTCCGCCGTACGGGTGTTGACTGCGGGTGACGGCCCGGAAGGGGTGCGGCGTGGGTGCGTGCGCCCGGACTACTCCCCGTGTGCGCGCAGGAAGCTCTCCAGGCCCGCGAGGTCGTCGGTGTTGATGTGGTCGACGTCGGCGGCGAGCAGTTCGCGCCACAGGGCGTCCCGCTCGGGCCCGGCCAGGTCCGGGGTGGCCCAGAACCGTACGCGCTGGCGGTGGGCGTGGGCCTGGGCCACGATCGCGCGCAGCTTCTGGCGCTCGGCGGCCGGGAACGGCCCGGCGCCGAGCCAGCTGAAGCTCTGCGTCCAGTTGCTGCTGATCAGCGGGATGAAAGCGGCGGTGGCGGCCGTGCCGAGGTCCTCCAGGCGGCCGTCGTAGAAGGCGTGCCGCACCTTCTGCGCCTCCATGGGCACCCGGGCGGCGCGGTCGCCGGAGATGACGGGGGTGACGGCGCCGGTCGTGACGCGGCCGTGCGCGTAGCTGCTCAGCATCCGGCGGTACGGCCGCAGCCGCCGGTCGAGTTCGAGGTAGGCGGCGGCGCCGTCGGTCTTGATGTCGACGAGGAGCTGTACGGGGCGGTGGTAACCCCGGTACACCGAGCCGTGGTTGGCGCGGACGCGGGCCATCAGCGGGTCGAGGTAGAGCTTTTCGAGCGTGCAGGCCGGGTCGAGGTCGGACGGGTCGTGGGCCACCAGGAGCTGCCCGTCGACCAGGAAGATGTCGGCCTCGACACTGGTGAACCCGTGCCCGAGGGCGTCGAAGAGCGGGTGCGGGTGCGCGAAGTCGTTGTGCGCGTGGGTCCGGCGCAGCGGTCTGGGCCCGGCGGGGCGGGCGCAGGGGCGCTCGGCCGCGCCGGCGGCGGGCGCGATGGCGGCGGAGGCGGCGGCCGCGGCGAGGGCGGCGACGGCGCTGCGGCGGGTCGGTCGAGCCATGGGGAGTCACGGTGGGGCGGCCGATGGGCAGGTCGGTGATGCGGGGTATGGGCAGCGGTCGGGCCAGGGTGCCCGGCAACAGGGCGCCGAGCGCGGCGCATTCGGCCTCGTCGGGGTGGGCGTCGACGTATCCCCAGCCCCACCAGGAGCGGCTGCGGGAGGTACGGGGGTCGGTCGCGGCGGCAGGCATGGATGCGCTCCAGCGGGTTCCGAGGAATTTACCCTTCGGTAAATTACCCTAGGGTAAGATCTGGCTCCATGACAACGCTCTCCTCCAGGGCCGGTACCAAGGGCGTGCCGAGGGCCACGCGCGAACGACAGGTCCTGGCCGCGGCCACCGAGGAGTTCGGCCGCCACGGCTACGAAGCCACCACCGTGGCCGCCATCGCCACCCGCGTCGGCGTCACCAAGCCGCTCCTGCACCAGTACTTCGGCGGCAAACAGGACCTCTACCTCGCCTGCCTCAACCCCGTCGGCGATCGCTTGCTCAGCGCCATCCAGGCCGCGATGGCCCGTCACGGCACCAGTGCGCCGCCCACGCCCCTTCGCGTGCTGGGAGCCCTGTTCACGGCCCTGGACGGACAGCGCGAGGCATGGTTCGTCCTCTACGACCCGACGCTGCCGCCCGACAGCGACGCCGCACACCGTGCGGCCTCCTACCGCGACGCGATCGACGACCTCGCCGCGGTCGGCACCGCTGACCTCCTGCACACCGCCGGAGCCGACGACCCGCTCGACGCCGACGCACTCACATACGCATGGCGCGGCATGTGCACCGCACTGGTCCGCTGGTGGATCAACCACCCCGACGAGTCGCCCGAGGCCATGACCCGGCGCTGCGCACGGCTGCTGGGCGCCGTCCATACCGTGCTCGGCGACGGCGACGCCGACACCAGCACGTGAGCGCGACCATGGCCGTAGCCATGCTGTGACAGCTCAGTTCCGGCACAGGCCTTGGGGGCGTCGCGTAGGAGCGCTGACGCAGGGTCAGCCTGAGGGTGAGGGTCTTCCGAGAGCCTGCGGACCGCAGGGTCGGCGGCATGCGGACGTCGCCCCGCATGCCGTCACCCTCATCCATGTCGCGTCTGCGCTCTGGGGCGCGTGCTTGCTGCAGGCAGGCGGCCGCACCGACGTCATGACCCATGACGCGTTGAGTGCGAGTTGTGTTCTGCATATCATGAAAAGAGCAGTGAAAGGCCGGAAAGTCCTTTCTTGAGCGAGAGGCCGCATCGCGGGGGCAGGGTTTGCGACAGACCGTGGTGGCCGTGGTGCGACCGCCGGAACACCAAGCGTGCCCACTCCTCCAGCAGGGGGCCCTTCATGAACGTGCAGAAAATCCGGCATCCGCTGGCCCTGCTGCGCGAGCAAAAGGGCATGACCCACGGCGCGTACGCGCTGCTCGTCGCCCAGACACACGCCGAACTCGGCTTCGGATCGATGGCTGGCCGCCGGGAGAAGGTCGCACGCTGGGAATCCGGTCGGATCACCCCCGAGGTCAGCGCGCAGCTCGCCATGGCTCACCTGCACGGTGTGCCGCGTACGGAGGTGGAGCGACTTGGCTGGCCGGACTGGCTCTACACCGCCACCGGTCACTCCGAGGTGCTGAGCGCGCCGTGGACCTACGGCTCCGCCGTCGAAGCCATGAACCGCATCGCCCACGCTTCGCCCAGAGCGACGGAACACCGTTACGGGGTCCTGTCCTGCGCGGACGGCATCGCGGATCTGTGTGCCGCTTGGCTCGACGGGGCCGCGGGGGCCGAGTGGCTGCCGGCGGAACGCGGCCAGCGCATCGCCGGCTCAACCGTAGCCGTCCTGGAAGACCGCCAGAAGCAGTTGCACCACCTCTACGCGGCCATCGGCGGGCGCCCGGTCCAGCCCCTGGCGGACTCGGAACTGCGGATGGTCTCGGACCTGATACGCAACGCCTCCTGCGATCAGCCCACCGGAGCCCGACTGCTGGGCCTGGCAGCGGACGCCGCGACGTTCGCGGGGTGGCTGGCGGTGGAGTCGGGTGACCAGACGCGAGCCCAGTCGGCCTTCCTCACCAGCATGCGCTGCGCCGCCGCCGCGGGCGACACCCGGCGCGGGGCGTACGCGATGCTGGTGGCCGCCAAGCAGAAGATCGACCTGTGGGATCTCGCCGGTACGTCCGCGCTGTTGGACGCGGCCCGTCGCCTGTGCGCGTCCTCTCGTCCGAGCCCCCGCATGCTGGCCTCCTTGGCCAGCACGCACGCGCTGGTCGCGGCGATGGAGGGCGACGCGGACGCCGTGGCACGGCACCTCGACGCGACATTCGACGTGTACGCCGCCGAGCGGCACGAAGACGACCTTGACTGCACGGACTGGGTGACTCCGGAGGCCATCCGGCTCCAGGCGGGCTTCGCCCATGCCTACCTCGGCGGCACGCAATTGGCGCTCGACTACCTGCTGCCCCTGTGCGACCACGCGGCGGCGGCCACAGCCATACCGGACCGGGACGGTGCCCTCGGACAGGTGCACATCGCCTTGGCGCACGCCAGTGCCGGCGACGGCGACACGGCTGTCCAGTGGGCCGTGAACATTCCGGAGTCACTGGAACGGTCTCCCTCGTTCTGCGTGGAGTCCCACTTCCAGCACCTGCTGGCAAAACTGGACGCCGACGGCCCGACACCGGTGGTCCGCGACTTCCTCCAGAGCCAACGTCACCGGATACCACGCCCTGCGGCGGCGTAATGGCCGTCCACGGGCCGGCAAGGACCAGCTCCCGCTGCTCGCCAACCTCCCGAGGCCGACCCCCGGCAGTGGCCTCACGTGTCGTCAGTTGACGCTGACCTGACTGTAGTCAGGGACGCCGAACGGGGTGAGAGAGACGTTTGACAAGCGGGAGGAATACCCCGCGGTGCCGTTCTGATACCACAGGGGCATGGACGGCATCTGCTGCGAGAGGTCCCGCTCCGCCTCCTGGAATCTGCTGACCGCCTCGGCGGGGGTGGCCGCTGCGTTGGCCTGGTCGATCAGTTCATCGAATCGAGGTCGGTGGAATCCGGTGTCGTTGGCAGCGCCGCCGGTGTAGTAGTTCGGCTGCAAGAAGTCCTGGATCAGCGGGTAGTCCATCTGCCCGGCGTACGAGAACGGCTGGGACACGGACCTGTTCGTGATCCGGTCGCGGTACTGCGCGAAGGTGGGGACCGGCTGGCCGACGCAGGCGTGGCTGTCGCCGAGTGTGTTGTTGATGCTGTGGCACACCGCGTCCACCCACTCCCTGTTGGTGCTGACGTCGGCGTTGTAGGTGATTTTCATCTGCCCGCCGGGCAGGCCTCCGCCGGCGGCGATCAGCTTGCGGGCTTCTGCCGGGTCGTACGTACAGGCCGCGCCGCACAAGCCCGGCTGATGGCCGCCGTGGCTGCCGAGCACGGGCGTGGTCCAGTCGGAGGCCGGGACGCGGGTCTGATGGAAGATCCGCTCGGTGATCATGGCGCGGTTGACGGCCATCGAGAGGCCACGGCGAAGATCCACGGCGTCGGGCCCCGACCACTGCGGGTCGTACATCGGGAACCCCAGGGTGACCAGCACTCCGGCAGGCTGGTTGACGAACCGCGGCCCCAGGTCCTGCTTGGCGTTCTTCAGATCGACCGCCGGGATGTCATGGACCACGTCCACGTTGCCGGCCAGCAGATCGGTGTAAGCGGTGTGGGTATCGGTGTAGACCCGCAGGTCGACGCCGTCGTTGCGGGCCTTGTCGGGCCCCATGTAGCCGTCCCAGGCCCGCAGCCGCATCCGTTCACCCCGGCTGTACGAGGCGACCTGGTAGGGACCGTTGCCGACGGGCTTCTTGAGCCACTGCTCGTGCTGGGTGAAGAAGAGCCGGGGCAACGGAAAGTAGGCCCAGGACCCGAGTGTGTCGGGCCACAGGGAGAACTTCTGGGAGAGGCGCACGGTGAAAGTGCGGTCATCCTGCACGGCCAGACCTGACATCGTCCGGGCGAGGGGAGCCCCGGTAGCGGGGTGCACCTTGTCGTAACCGTCGATGTAGGAGAAGAAGGATGCGGCGACCTGCTGATTCGTCCCCAACGCGCCGAAGTTCCAGGCGTCGACGAAGGAGTGTGCCGTTACCGGTTCGCCATTGGAGAAGGTCCAGCCCTGGCGCAGCCGGATGGTGTAACGCCGCTGGTCGGTGGTGGTGATCGAGTCAGCGAGGCAGTTGCGTGCCTCACCGGTCTTCGGGTCGTACTTCTTCAGCCCACGGAAGATCATGTCCAGAGCCGCGCCGCCTCGTGTCTCATACGTATTGGCCGGCTCCAGGGGCTTTTGCGGATCGCCCCAAGAGGCACTCACGATGCGGTCTTTGCCGGAATCGTCGCCGGTACCGCTGCAGGCGGCCAGAACGAGAGCGATCACCATCACCGCTGCGCCAAGCCCCGACGTGCGTGCTGCCGATCGCATACGACACTCCTCGTCCCCCACCACACCTGTCATGGGTATAGCCACCACCATGGCCGGTACGGGTGGGTGCGTGGACGAGCCGTGGAGCTGAACGGCACGGAGTGCACCCGGATGGGCGGCGGAATCTTCGGCACGGGCGAGGGGGAGGGGGCTGGTGGGGTGCTGCCGGAGGCAGTCGCCTCGCCGCGACCGCGGTGGTTTTTGCGGCATCGGCACGCTGGCTCCGCGCGGAGGCGCTGCGGGTTCATGGGGAGCGTCTCATGCGGCGGCGAGCGCTGTGGGCACCGGGGCGCTCGGCTGCGGGTGCTGCGAGGCAGGGTCTGAGGAGGGCATGATCTGCAGGCTGGCCCACATGATGTGGTGGCCCCGTGCCTGAGTGGATCCCCAGCTACTGGCCAGCGCATCGACGATGCCCAGCCCTCGTCCCGAGGTGGAGTCAGCTGCCTCACCGGTCGGCTCGGCGTCGAGATCGCAGCCCGGTCCGTGGTCGCCGACGAGGAGATGAAGCGCTTCGACGCCGTCGCTCTGGGTGACGTGCCGCAGACAGAACCAGACCGGACCAGCGCCGTGGCGGACGGCATTGGTCACCAGTTCGGAAACGATCAGGAGGCTGTCTTCTTCGAGGGCGCCGTGTCGTGCGGCGCCGAGGAAGGCGTGCACGTATCTGCGGGCCGCACCGGCGGAGCCGGGGTCCAGGGGAAGGCAATGGATGGGTGAGGACCTCAGAATGTGCCGACAGACGGGGCGAATGATCGAGCGCATGGTCTGTCTCCTTTTCCGGGAAGACATCTGTGGCGAGGGAGTGACAGTGGTCGCGGCTGCCGACGGTGTCCGCCCTGCTCCTGTCATGGCGTCTCACCGCTGGGCCCACGACCCGCCCGGTGGAGCGGGCAGCCCTGACGTGCCGGAATCGCCGTGTGGACATTCCTGCCACCGCTCGCTTGGAGAACAAAAAAGGTGGCCGGAAAAAGGAAATCGGCAAAGGGGTGGGGGTGTGTCATCTCCACGGGGTTTGAGGAAGGGGATACCGTGGCCCGCCCAATTCGTTGACAGGTGGTAATGGATGGGTGGTGGATATCCCGGATCCTGCTGGCGTCGCTGAATTCTTCGCGTATCACCATCAAAGCCCAAGCTGCGGCGTAGTCCAAGAGATTCAGGTGTGCCTCGGGTATGCCTCGGGCCCTCCTCGGCACCGGGCCCGTCGCGGTCCGGGGACGCTTCGGCGCCGACGAAGCCCCAGCGGGCGCCGGTCATGTCCAGACGGTCGCCGATCAGGTGCCCACAGGCACCCCTCGGTCGACGAGCTGGACGCGCTCGCCGGGGTCGCAGCCTGCCGGCGCGGCTGTGATGGACGTTCGGCATCAGCCACCCAGTGGCTGGCCCGTCGTCAGCAGGGCTGCCGTCGGCGGAAGGGGCGTCGCCGGGGTTCCTGGTGGCTGCGGCGTGGCAGGGCACAGCGGGGTGCCGGTTAGTGGGGTGTTCTGGCAGAGGGGGTTTGCGCTCGGGGGGAGGGGCGTCGTCGGCGGTGGCGTCGTGGTCGGGGTTGCCGGTGGCTGCGGTGCGGCAGGGCACAGCGGGGTGCCAGCTAGCGGGGTGTTCTGGCAAAGGGGATTCGTACTCGGTGGGGGGTCCTGCGCGGCCACTGCGACAGCAGTAGGGGCCGTGTGCGCGGCGGCAGCGGCGCCCGGCGTCGCCGCGATCAATCCGGCTGTCGCGAGGAGGACCAGGGGCAACAACGGATGGCTGTGACGGGGAAGCAGATGCACGGACAACACCTTCCTGAGCTGTGATGACCTGGTAGGGACACTGCGGATTACTGGACACCCTGGAGGTCTGGTTCGCTCCCTGGGTGAGCCGAACAGAGGATCCGCCCCAGCCTCCTCCTGTGGGTCAATGGCGAGGATGTGGTCGAGGGCGTGGTCGGTGAGGGCGGCCGCGGACCGTATGTACGCAGAGGCGGACCGCTGGTGGCAAACGCACAGGGGTTGGTTGGGTTGTACCAACCCAACCAACCCCTACAGAGAGCGCTCGGCGTCCGCAGCCCGCAGCCCTGACCCTGAGCTCGACCTCGGCAAAAACCCGGGACCGGTGGGCCCCTCCGTCACCCCGCGGGGCGGGGGAGAGGCCACCGGGCTCGGGGCTCGGGATCAGATCTCGCAGCTGCTCTCGGTCCCGAAGAAGGGCAGGTCCTCGGAGCAGGTGTCCGTGCCGCCACCGCCGTCCACGGTGCCGGTAGCCTCCGCGCCTACGTGGAGGTTGTCGTTGCCCGCCCCGCCCGCGACCGTGCAGTCGTTGGAGTCGACGACGTCGATGGTGTCGCCGCCGCCCTCGCCCGCAAGTGTGCTGAGGGTGCAGACGCCGACGGTGAAGGTGTCGTCACCGTCGTCGCCGTGGATGCTGGCGGCGTCGCTGAGGGTGACGGTGCTGAGGTTGGCGAAGTCCGCTCCGGAGCCGAGGTGCATATCGTCCGCGAGCACCGTGCCGAGAACGGTGACACGGTCGACGCCGCCCGCGGTGTCGATGTTGCCGGAGTCGTTGCCTGTCACGGTGACGCGGTCATCGCCGCCGCCAGTACTGATCGTCCCGAAGGAGTTGCCGAGGACTTGGACCGTGTCGTCACCGATCCCGGTGTCGAACGCCGAGCCGTCCGCGCTGCCCGCCGAGATGAAGTCGTTCCCGGCGCCGGAGTTCACGTTGCCACTGGCGTTCGCCACAATGGTGATCGTGTCGTTGCCGCCGAGACTGTTGATTGTCTGGCCGGGCAGCAGGAACAGGCAGTTGATGGTGTCGTTGCCGTTGGTCTCCGCACCCGTACATTGCGCGGGCAGGGCGGAAGCGGTCGTGGCCGAAAGCCCGACCACCCCGATGGACATGAACGCCACGGCGGCCACCCAGGCCATGCCACGACGCAGGGGAATCGCATACATCAGAGGCTCCTCTCCGCCCGGTCACCGATATACGGGGCAACCGCGCGGGACCAAGTCGAGTGCGAGGGTCCGCCGGATGGCGTGAGAGCGGGGGAAGGCGCCGTCCACGCTCGGGGCGCCACCACCACCGACGCTTGAAGTGTGCGCACGGTTTGGCTGAAAAGATGAGGCGTGCGCAACGACGCTCGGTGGTGCGATCCGGCGCCCGCACGGCCCGCGAGCGCCGTTCAACAGGGAGCCGGGCCCGGGCCCCCAGGGAAACACCCGGGATGTTGGCCCCCGGGGCGGCAGGCTCCGCTCAGCAGGTGGGCTCATGCGAGCCGTTGAGGTCCGCCCGGAGCGCATGCTCCTTCTGCCTGCCCCGTGGGCGCCGACGGGCTGTCCTGCTGGGCCGTCAGTTCCGGCGCCACAGCCGCCTCTTGGCCGAGCTTGCGATGGTATCCATCGGCTCGGCTCGCACGGGGCCATCACGTACTTCCGCTCATGCACGAGTTCGGCCACGCCTATCCGGAAAAGGATCTTCGTGTGGGGGCCTCCTCCGGCCTCGACGACCCATGAGCCGTCAGCGATCCGGAATCCCTTGCGACCGTCGGGGACCGTGACGTACGGAAGAGGGTCGTGATCCTGGAGTCACGACCCTCGTAAGCGTCCACGCATGATGGGTGTCCGATGGCAGAGTCAAACCGTCACAGGGCTGACTCTCACCACTGCTTGGTCATCCGTGTGGTGCACAGATCCTGGCTGCCGTCAGTATCGGAGACGTACAGATGCAGGTCTTTGACGTAGCTGGTAGACCAGATGTCGCCATAACCGGACCCGCCGGGGCCGACCTTCACCAGTGACTGGGCGTGGTCGTGGCCGTAGGAGTCGGTGTAGATCGCCCAGACCTCGGTGCCGTAGTTCGGGGAGCCGTCCAGGTTGTAGTCCCTGGCGAAGGGGCTGGTGAGCTTGACCCAGTACAGGCCCGTGTTCCTGATCTGACCGTAGTCGTACGTGACTGAGCCGTAGCTGCCATCACACGTTGTGTCGCCCGAATACGGGGTGGGCGAGGCCGTTGCGGAGGGCACGGCGATGCCGAGTCCGAGAGCAATGCTTGAGGCGAGGACTGCCGTCGCGCGACGAAGATTCATCAAGGGCTCCTTTGCCCGGGGTGAGAGGTGTGCGGGGTGTGAGAGGTGGTGCGTCTGTGGCATCGAACGCAGGAACCGCCGCAAGGCAACCCGTAGAAGCGCACCGGACGCGGCGACGGCCTTCCTGGAACGAATCGTGATGCCACACGCTGCTCACTTCCTCGTGTCGGAAAGCGGGCCGTTCGGCCGACTTCGAGTTTTCGGGGAAGTGTTTGCGCAGGTCAACCCGGTTCTGGTTGTCCCGAACAGTTCGGAACGACCGGCTGGACGGTCAACCGTCCGGCGCAGCAGCGCAGAGGGGTCCGGAACAGCTGGATTCTTCCTTGTCGGCCCTCCGCAGCGTTGCCAGCTTGTCCTGTGTTTCGAACAGTACGGGCAGGGGGGAGGGTCGGCAGGGATGGCTGATGTGAGGGCGCCGGATCCGCGGGGAGCGGGTACGCCGACTGAGTTCGTGCTCCATATGCAGGCCATGAAGGATTGGTCCGGCTTCACCTACCGTCAGTTGGCTGCCCGTGCCGAGGAGCGGGGCGATGTCCTGCCCGCGAGCACTTTGGCCAGTACCCTGGGCCGCCGGTCACTGCCTCGTCCGGAGGTCGTGGCCGCATTCGTGCGGGCATGCGGAGGCGGCCGCGCCGATGTCGAGGAGTGGCTTCGTGTCCTCCGTGCCGTAGCGGACGGCCATACGAACGTCCCTGCCTCAGAAGGTGGCGTGACGGGCGATCCTATGGCGGAGGACTCACCGGGACCCGACCGGGTCGGTCCTGTGGAGGGCAACCACGGGCGGCTGGGTGCCGCCCCTCGTCGCCGATTATTGGGCCTGCTTGTGGCTGTGCCGGCCCTGTTCATCCTGGTAGCCGGCAGCTACCTCCTCACCCCTCGAAACAGCGGCGAGGACGATCCCGCGGGCACGGTCCGTGCCACAGCGCCGACCGCCCGGCATTCGTCCCCCGCACAGCCAAGCCCGACGCCGGGCGTCTACCGCATCCGCTCGGCTGTCTCCTCCCTCTGCCTGTCCGAACGGGAGGGAGAGAGCGGCGGCAACGTCTACCAGTCCGAGTGCGCCACCGGCATCCCCGTCTATGCCCTGGAGCAGGCGGAAGGCGGCTCGTACCGGATTCGTTCTCTCCACCCCGTCTTTGGCTACGGCTGTCTGGGCGTCGCCAACGGAAGCACCCGCGGCGGCGCTCAGCTGATGGACGACTATTGCGGCCACCGCGGCACCGCAGAACGCTTTCGCCTCCGTCTGGCCAGCACCGCGCCGCGCCAGGGATACCGCATCATCCCTGTCCACACCGGGGCCTGTGTCTCGGTCCCCGGCCGCTCGACGCGAGAGTGGATCCCCATCCTCCAACTTCCCTGCACCGACTCCGATCCAGGACAGAGCTTCTCCTTCGACCCCGCGCTGTCCCCGACGGCGATGCCCACAATCAGCAGTCACGAGAGCCTGTCTGGGCGATCATGAGCGGAGTCAGCGGATTCAGATGACCGGCGCGGCGACGGTGACGGCATCGAGGATGACATGGCCGCGCAGCGCAGCAGTGGCCGCCCAGCCCGGTGCTGGACGGCGTCATGTGACCTGTGGGGGTGTCTCAGCCCAAGGCGTCTCGGGCGGTGCAGCTCCCATAGACGAGACGAGACCTGACGGGCGTCGCGGCCACGTGCCGCAGCGGCCGCTCAGAGGTGGCCGTCCAGGAACTTATGTACCTCGGCGATGGTCATAGGCCCCGTGCCGTGCGCCACCGCCTCTCCCTCCTTGAGCAGGACGCAGGACGGGGCTCCGGTGATCCCGTATCGCTCGGTTGCGGCCGGACAACGCGTGATGTCGACGCGGACGGCCGTCAGGCGGCCCGTGTAGTCGTCGGCGATGCCACCCACGGCGAGGTCCATCACCCGGCAGGGCTCGATGGCCTTGGGCCATGTCCCGGTGAAGTATGCGAGGACCGGAACTCCGCTCATCCCGAGGATGAAATTGAACTCCGCGTCCTCACGGGGTCGGTGAACCCGGTTTGCCATGCAAGCTCCTGACCTCGCGTTCCGTCATTCCCTCCCCATCATCCCTCGCGCGGTGTGCCAGGCCGGCCCGGTCGGTCGTCCGGTTGGCCTGTCGGAAGGCAGGCACGGGGCCGTCGCAGAACCACGGTGGTCCCCGGCGCGAGCGGCCCGCCCCCCCCGCCCCTGGTGACCCGGCCTGGCCGCCGCCAGCCGATGGCACCAAGAACGAGGCACGATTCCTGGACCGCTCGCGGACGCCGCCGTGGACGGTCGAAGTACGCGTCAGCTGACCCGAAGACCGACCGCCAGCGTCAGTTCAAGGACCCGGTGTGGCGATGCGAGATCCGGAAACAGCTCCCGCAGCTGCGACATCCGGTACCGGACGGTCTGGGGATGGACGAACAACGTCGCCGCCACCTCGTCCCGCCTGCCCTGGTGCAGCAGCCACGCCCGCAACGTCTCCTCCAGCCGCCGTGCGGTCGCGACAGGCAAGGTCCGCAACGGTGCGAGGGCTCGGGCACGCAGGTCTGCGAACGCGTCCACGTCGGCGCTCAGCACCAGCTCGGGCAGGTGTTCCTCGGTGTCGCGGATATCGGAGGAGAGGGAGCGCGCGCGTGCGGCTCGTGCGTACGAGGCGGACGCACGAGTCCATGGCCGGGCCGGGCCGACCACGGCGGTGCGGTCGGTCAGCTGCCGCAAGAGATGCGATCGGTCGGCATCGGGGACGAGCAGCACACCGGTGGCGTCCGGCAGATCGTCGAGAACGAGGGTGCTCGGGTCGAGCACGCGGTAGGCAGGCCGGGCCTGGGCAGCGGGCAGCAGGACCGCGGTGAGCGAAACCGGAGGCTGCCACCCGGCCCGTTGAGCAGAGACCAGCAGCACGTCCGGGCTCGCGCCGGCGAGGAGGTCGCGGGCCAGGTGTTCCAGGTGGAGCTCGTGGGCCCTGCCCCGGGCGGCCAGTTCGTCGGCGTGGCCCGCGGCGCTCGCGGCGGAGAGCTCGTCGATGTGGGCGAAGGTCAGCTCCGCGAACTTGGCGACCTCGGCGGCGGGCAGACCTGCGGGTACGGCACCCGCTGCCAGGCATCGCCAGGCCACGCGGGCGCCGACGCGGTAGGCGCTGAGCAGGGCGTCCATCGAACGGCCGTCGCGGACCTCGCCGCGGCCCAGCTCGTAGGCTGCGTCGCCGCCGTCGCCGCCCGTGGCCTTCCCGCTCGCGAGGTCCAGGTAGTGCCCCAGGGCGGTGCGGACGGCTCGGCGGATGGTGCCGCCCATGCGGCCCGAAAGGGCGTTGGCGTAGGGAGGGACCTCGTCGATGATCGCCTGGACGACCTCGTCGGCGGTGGTCTTCAGCGCGGCCCGGAGTGCGGTGGCCGTCGTCTCGTCCAGGGCCAGATCGGTGACTCTCCGGATTGGGTGGCTCACGTTTTATTCCCTACGAACAATTCAGCCGACCAGATTTACGTCCTGCGGTCAGGACTTTACGCCTTGAGGCGCATCAAGCTGGAGTCATGACGAGTGCAGCCCTCCGCAGTAGGGCGTGGAAACTGCTGGAGATGGTCACGACACCGCTGCTGCCGTCGGACTACCTCGACCTGGTCAGCCCGCTGCGTGCGGGCGCTGACCTGCGTGGGCGCATCGAGTCCGTGCACCCCGAGACGGGTGACGCCGCGACCATCGTGATCAGGCCGGGACGGGGCTGGCGCGGCCACACGGCCGGTCAGTACGTGCGGATCGGGGTCGACGTCGACGGGGTGCGCCTGTGGCGTGCCTACTCGGTCACCTCGCCGACAGACCGCCAGGACGGCCGCGTCACAATCACCGTGAAGGCGATCCCGGACGGCAAGGTCAGCAACCACCTGGTCCGCAGGACGAAACCCGGCACGCTGATCCAGCTCGACCAGGCGACCGGTGACTTCGTACTGCCGCAGGCCAAGCCCGCCAAGGTGCTCTACCTGACGGCCGGCAGCGGCATCACACCCGTGATGGGCATGCTGCGCGACACCGAGTTCGACGACGTCGTCATGGTCCACTCCGCGCCACAGCCGCAGGACGTGATCTTCCGCAACGAACTGCACGACCTGGTCGCGGACAAGAAGCTGCGTCTCACCGAGCTGCACACGGACACTGACGGCATCCTCGACATCGCCAGTCTCGACGAGCTCGTGCCCGACTGGACCGAGCGCGAGACCTGGGCCTGCGGGCCCGCGGGCCTGCTCGACGCCGCCGAAAAGCACTGGACCGAGCACGGCGTCCAAGAGCGGCTGCACACCGAACGCTTCCGCCCAAGCATCGTCGTCGCCGGTGACGGCGGCGAGGTCACGTTCAGCACCACCGGCAAGACCGTCGACGCGGACGGCGCCACGCCGTTGCTGGACGTCGGCGAGGAGGCCGGCGTGCTCATGCCGTCCGGGTGCCGCATGGGCATCTGCTTCGGCTGCGTCACGCCGCTCAAGACGGGCGCCGTCCGTGACCTGCGCACCGGCGAGATCACCGAGGCCGAGCCGGGCGTCCTCATCCAGACCTGCGTGTCCGCCGCGGCGGGCCCCTGCGACATCGAACGGTAGGAGCACCTTGACCGCCATCGACCCCACCGCCCACCTGACCGCGGAGCAGATCGAGGAGCTCGGCCGCGAGCTGGACGCGATCCGCGACGAGGTGATCGCCAGCCGGGGCGAGAAGGACGCTGCCTACATCCGCAAGGTCATCTCGGCGCAGCGCAAGCTCGAGCTGGTCAGCAGGGGCGTGCTGCTGTTCTCGATCTTCCCGCCGGCGTGGCTGCTCGGCACCGCCGGTCTGTCCGTGGCGAAGATCATGGACAACATGGAGATCGGCCACAACGTCCTGCACGGCCAGTGGGACTGGATGCGGGACCCGAAGATCCACTCCACCACCTGGGAGTGGGATCACGTCTCGCCGTCCGAGCAGTGGAAGCACTCGCACAACGAGCTGCACCACACGTACACCAACGTGATCGGCAAGGACAACGACCTCGGCTACGGCATCATGCGCGTCGACGAGGACCAGCGGTGGCACCCGATCCACCTCGGCCAGCCGCTGTGGAACTTCATCAACGCCTGCTTCTTCGAATACGGCATCGCAGCGTACGACCTGGAGCTCGGCAGGAACCTGAGCAAGCGCCGCCGCAAGAACCCGGAGTTCCGCGCCCGGGCCAAGGCCGTGGGCCGCAAGATCCGCAAGCAGGTGCTCAAGGACTACGTGATCCACCCGCTGCTGTCGGGCCCGTCGTTCCTCCCCACGCTCGCCGCCACGTTCACCGCGAACCTGGTCCGCAACATCTGGTCCCACTCGGTGATCATGTGCGGGCACTTCCCCGAGGGCGTGCAGGTCTTCGAGCGCCGGTCGATCAAGGGCGAAACGCGCGGCCAGTGGTACCTGCGCCAGATGATGGGCTCGGCGAACATCAGCGGCAGCAAGGCCATGCACTTCATGACCGGCAACCTCTCGCACCAGATCGAGCACCACCTGTTCCCGGACCTGCCGAGCAACCGGTACGCCGAGGTCGCGGTGAAGGTGCGCGCGCTGTTCGAGAAGTACGAGCTGGAGTACGTCACCGGGCCGCTGCCCAAGCAAGTGTTCTCCGCGTGGCACAAGGTCTTCCGGCTCTCGCTGCCGAACAAGAAGCCCAAGGTCAAGACGCCGGACCGCGAGCAGGAGCTCGTCGCGGCCTGATTCCCGGTATTGGTTCAGATCTTTCGGCCGTACCGGCGGCACCGACGGATTCGATGAGATCCGTTGCGGACGGTGGGCGGCCGCGACATCAGACCGTACGACACGGGACCCGGGCAGCCCGGTGTCCGGCTGCGCCGCCTGGACGTGCGCCAGGAGCTCAGCACACACCCTGGTCTCCGTGCGCCGCTGCGCCGCCCTGTTGCGACAGGGCGACGGTGGCGATCTTTCACCCCCACTCGCAGGCCCCACCCCAGGCGACCAGGGTCAACCATGAGCCCTACCAGGCGGTTCGCCCGCCGCGACCGACGAAGCTGGGCCCGCTGACCGAGACGGGGAGCAACTCGTCGAACATGCCTGGGACGTGCTGAACAGCCTTCCGATCGACACCTCGTGAGAGAGATGAGCAAGTGATTATCGGCTGTTGATTGGCATGCGCTGAGGTAGGCGGGTCAAGTAGTGGCCGGTCTAGGGGTGTGGATGAAAACAAGAAGGGCCCGAATACGGCCGAGAGCGCGGCTGGTGTCCGCCGCCCTCGTCGCCGCGCTGATGGCGGGACTGCTCGGGGTGGTGGGTGCCGGCGCCCCTGCTGCGCAGGCAGCGGTGACCGGTCTGCGCACCACGACGTTCAACATGCAGAACTCGCCCAACTATTGGGAGAGGATTCAGGGGTTACTGGGAGAGGCCAATGCTCCGCAGGTCGTGGCGCTCCAGGAGGTCGGGAAGTTTGAGCCGCCCGGCTACGACTGCAATGACTCTCACGATTTCATCAGCAGAGGACGGGAGCAGATAGCTTATTCTGTGCATAAATGCACAGCAGCCGGTGGCTACTTCTACTACTTCCTCGAAACCCGAGTGGCCAAAACTAAAGGGCAGAACATTGCTTTTTTCGTCGATCGGGACATTGCTCTCAATGATGCAAACATCCGTGTGATCGGCCGGGTGGGTGCTATTGGTAACGATAGAAAGAACCCTAAGCCCATGCTCGGGATTCGGGTAGCTGACACCTGGCTGTACAGCGCTCACGGAGAGAACGGGGGCAGTGACGCGTCCAAGTTGGTCGAAGCGGCTCACGAAGACGCGGGCGCTGACGACTGGGCCGTGATGGGGGACTTCAACCGTGAGTCGCACGAGTGGACGCAGGAAGAGTTGCAGCCGCTCGGGGCTCGTGTGATCGCCACGGATTTGCCCACCCGCGAGGACAAAGTACTCGACTACATGGTCGCAGACGAGGACAGCAGCCTCGGTGTCCATCCGCAGCGCATCGAGGATCTCAAGTCTGACCACTGGGCAGTGCGGTTCGGCACCGACTGTGCTCCTGTGGCCAGGCCGAGGGCTCTGCCGAAGGCGAGTGCCGTGGGCGGTTCGTGCACGGGAAGGCCGCCCGCCATCGTCTCGATGGGCGACAGCTACATCTCCGGTGAGGGCGGCCGATGGGCGGGCAACGCGCTCACCAAGCCGGAAGGGGACGTGTGGGGCACCGACCGGAAGTCGATGTGCCAGAGCGGGCAGGACTGTGTGTACGACACGACATCCTATGACGGCGGTAATCGCTGCGACCGGTCGGACGTGGCTCCCATCAAGGGAGTTGAGTTCGAGGGGATTCCCGCAGAACGCCGGTTCAACCTCGCCTGTTCGGGGGCGACGACCGAGCACATTGTCTCGGAGTCGTTCAAGGGCGAGAAGCCCCAGGTTCAGCAGCTCCAAGATCTGGCCCGGCAATATGACGTCCGGATGATCGTGCTGTCCATCGGCGGCAACGACCTGAAGTTCAGCGAGATCGTCCAGGCGTGTGCGAAATCCTATCTGGAGGATTCGGTGGGAAACCTCGATCCCCCAGTGCGGTGGCAGTGCTCCAGCACCCGGGAGAAGGCGTTTGCCGGTGCGCTCGACGGCGTCCGGGCCGCTGTGACCAAGAGCTTGATGGAGATCCGTCGCGTGATGAGGGCAGCGGGTCAGTCGGACTACCGGCTGGTGCTGCAGTCGTATCCCAACGTGCTCCCCAAGAGCTCCGAGTACCGGTACGGCGAAGGTGCGTTCAGCTTCCCCCGGTACACCAGCGGCGGATGTCCGTTCCGCGACACCGACTCCGACTGGGCCCGTGAATCCGTCGTACCCCGGATCAGCAGCATGCTGCGGGCAGCCGCGGGGACAGCCGGAGCAAAGTTCCTGGACGTGCAGAACGCCTTCGCCGGGCACGAGCTGTGCGCCAAGTCCGCCGAACAGGCGACGGACGCGAACAGCAACAGCAGTCCTCTTCCGGCGGACAAAGCCGAATGGGTCCGCTGGGTCCCCTATCTCAGCAACTGGACCAAGGCCTGGTTCGAGGGCAAGGCGCAGGGGGACCAGCAGGAGGCGATTCACCCCAACGCCTTCGGGCAGCGAGCGCTGGCATCGTGCCTGTCCGGGTTGGGCCAGGCACTGGCGCAGAACGACGTTGCCGCCTACGAATGCGGCGGATCGGACGGCGGCACGAAGACCAGCCCGCTCAAGGGCGAGCGTGAGGGAGTCGTCCGGTTGCGCAATGCCCGCACCGGGGAGGTCCTGGACTCCGCGGGGGCGCGCGACGACGCCTACCTCATCACCTCCCGGGACCAAGCCTCGGACAGCCAGCGGTGGCTGCTGCGCAACGCCGGCACGGGGCGAATCTCGCTGCAGGCACAGCACAACGGCCGCTACCTCGACACCTGGAGCAGCTGGACCTATCTGGGCAAGGAGCGTGCCTGGTTCCTGTCACGCCGTGACGACGACGGCCGCATCGCACTGTCCCTCGACCAAGGCCGGGCAGCAAGCACCTGTCTGGCACAGAACCCGGGCAAGGAATCACAGGGGAAGAAGTGGGTCAGCCACGACCCCTGTCCGCACGTCATGGAGGACCAGTACTGGTACATCGATTATCCAGCCGATGTGGTCATCACCCCGCGGGACCCGGCCGCTGGCACGGAGCCACGCGACGGCCGGCGCATGGAGCTGAGGTCGGCCACCGGCATGGCGATGGACCTCCAGGGCAGCAACACCGCGAGCGGCACCAGCGTGCAGGCCTACGTGCCCAATGAATCCGAGGCGCAGCGCTGGGTGCTGCGGTCGCTGGGCGGAGGGAACTGGCGGATCAACGCGGCCGCGAAGCCGGACATGGCGGTTGACCACGATCCCGGACCCCACCGCACTCACCTGATCGAGACCCGGGAGGGCAACGCAAACCAGGTGTGGCAGGCCCGGAGCTCGGGTGGCGGCTGGTACACCCTGGTCAGCGCGGCCGACGGCCGCTGTCTGAGCGCTGAAGAGGCGGGACGGCCACTGGAGTTGGTGGCCTGCGAGTCGGAGAGCCAGAAGCAGCGGTGGAAGTTCAGGGAGTCGGGGGCCGGACTGGCCGTCAGTACGATCAGGGGGCTCGAGGGCAAGTGCGTCGAGCCGCGCGGTGGCAATCGAGACGACCGCACGCCGATACGTCTGGCGACCTGCACAGGTTCGGACGGTCAGGGCTGGACGGCGGCCGGAGACGGCACGCTGCAGGCTCTGGCGAAGTGTTTGGACGTCGATGGCGGGCGCACGGACAACCGCGCTCCGGTTCAGCTGTACGCGTGCAACGGCGGTGCTGCCCAGCGGTGGGTGTACAGCGCCCGGCAGGAACTGCGCAACCCCGGCTCCGGCAAGTGCCTGGACGTACCCGGATCGGATACCGCTCAGGCGCTGCAGATCAATGACTGCAACGGCAGCGACGCCCAGAAGTGGCAGATGTCCGCCCCGCCGATCGGCCAGCCCGACGGCGGCGACGCGGGCGATCCGTTCGACACGTCGCAGGACGACCGCGGCACCAAACCCGCCGCCGCAGGAGACTGCCGACCGGAGGGTATGGCGCAGACCGAGGGCGTGGCGGCGCGCTACTGCGACGTGTACGACGGATCAGGCCGTGAGTGGGTCGGCAACAATCGCACGCGGCGTTTGGTGGGCTACTTCACCGGGTGGCGTGCGGGGACGAACGGCGACCCGAAGTACCTGGCGTCGAACATTCCGTGGTCGAAGGTGAGCCATGTCAACTATGCGTTCGCCCGTGTGGACAACGACCGGATCAGCATTGGTGATCCGAACGACCCGCACAACCCTGCGACCGGCATGACCTGGCCGGGTGACAAGAACGCCATGGACAGCTCGCTTCCGTACAAGGGGCACTTCAACCTGCTGAACAGCTACAAGAAGAAGCACCCGGCCGTGAAGACGCTGATCTCGGTGGGCGGCTGGGCGGACACCCGGAACTTCTACGCCATGACCACCAACGCCGACGGCAGTGTGAACCAGGCGGGCATCGACACGTTCGCCGACTCGGTCACCGCGTTCCTGGACCGGTACGGGTTCAACGGGGTGGACGTCGACTACGAGTACCCGACCGCCCTGCCCAACACGGGCAACCCCAAGGACTGGGACGTCTCCAACCCCCGCCGCAAGGGGTTGCAGCAGGGATACAACGCGCTGATGAAGACGCTCCGGGAAAAGCTGGACAGGGCGGGCTCGGACAAGGGGCGCTACTACCTGCTGACCTCTGCGGGCTCCTCCTCCGGCTATCTCGTGCGCGGCTTGGACGCCGGCCAGGCGCTGCAGTACCAGGACTTCGTCAACGTGATGACGTACGACCTGCACGGCTCCTGGAACAAGTACGTCGGCCCGCAGGCCCCGCTCTACGACGACGGGAAGGACAGCGAGCTGGCCGACGCCGGCATCTACGACGACAAGAGGGCCGACACCAAGGACTTCCAGAAGCACGGCTACTTCAACACCGATTGGGCGTACCACTACTACCGCGGCGCGCTCCCGGCGGGCCGCATCAACCTCGGCGTCCCGTACTACTCCCGGGGCTGGCGGGACGTGCAGGGCGGCTCGGACGGGCTGTGGGGGACGGCGGCGATGCCGGAACAGTCCCAGTGCCCGCTGGGTACCGGAGGCAGGGGACCGGCGAACGCCCAGGCGTGCGGGCTCGGCGCTGTCGGCATCGACAATGTGTGGCACGACACCGAGAACGAGCGCGAGGTCGGGGCCGGGTCGAACCCGCTGTGGCACACGAAGAACCTCCAGGCCGGTATCACACCCGGCTATCTCCGGTCCTACGGCGTCGACCCCGACAGCGCCGAAGGCCGACTGAGCGGCACGTATGCCGAAAAGTACTCGGATGAGCTCCAGGCACCCTGGCTGTGGAACGCGACCAAGCGGGTGTTCCTGTCCACCGAGAACGAGAAGTCCATCGATGCCAAGAGCCAGTACATCGCCGACAAGGGCATTGGTGGCGCGATGATCTGGGAACTCGCCGGAGACTACACCCAGCGTGCCGGCGGGGAGTGGGGGATGGGCTATGACCTCACCACCCGGCTGGACAACGCCCTCAAGAGCTCCGCGGCATACGGGAACACGAAGGCGGGGGGCCGACAACAGCCGAGGGAGGTGAT
This sequence comes from Streptomyces sp. ERV7, assembly GCF_001653515.1. Taxonomy (GTDB): domain Bacteria; phylum Actinomycetota; class Actinomycetes; order Streptomycetales; family Streptomycetaceae; genus Streptomyces. The sequence continues at coordinate 117,326 of NZ_LYOY01000001.1, forward strand.
CGACGTGACGGCGCAGCTGGTGGACTTCCCCACCGGGAAGGACGACTTCTATCCGATCCAGCCGAAGCTGCGGATCACCAACAACACCGGCGTCACCCTCGCCCAGGGCACCGAGATCTCCCTCGACCTGCCCACCTCCACGCCGCCGGTGGTCAAGGACAACGACTACAAGGAGATCAAGGGCCTCACCCCCGGCCACACCGGCCCCAACGCGGGAGGCCTGAAGGGTGACTTCCACCGTCTCACGCTCACCCTCGGCTACTGCGAGGACCTGGCACCGGGCAAATCCCGGGACATCGACCTGAAGTACTACCTGCCCGTCACCGGGCCGTCCAACATCACCTTCACGATGGGCGGCAAGGAGTACGGCTCCACCGGCGACCGGCGCCGCGACGTCTCGGCGGTCAACCCTCCCGCGCCCAGCACAGGAGCCGAATGCCAGGCGGCCACCTGGAAGCAGGGGCAGGTCTACCGGCCCGACGGCGGGCGGCTGTGGCGGATGTATGACAAGGGCGACAAGGGCTGGATGTTCGAGTACGGCGACAGCCCGTCAGGAAAGTCCATGATGATCGACAACAACCCCGACCAGTCCCGCGTGCACCTCGTGGAGCTCATGGACCAAAACCCCAACCAGTACTGGAAGATACAGTCCGCAGGCGGCGGCACGTACACCGTCAGCAGTGGTGAACGCTGCATGACCGCGACCGCCGCGCGCAAGGACATCGCCTCGGTCGGCTGCGACGGGCGAGCCGAGCAGAAGTGGAGACTGGTCCCCATCGCCGACAACGGCAGTGAAGGAGCACCCGGCGCGCCCAAACACAACGGCGTGTTCAAGCTGCGCTCCCTGGTCGGCGGCAACGACCTGGAGGTCGCCGGCGGCACGACCGACCAAGGCACGCACATTCTCACCGGTGACGCGAAGGCCTCGACAGCGGCCTTCGTGAAGCACCAGGGCTACTACTGGTACGCCCAGTGGTACACCACCGCCGAACCCGGCACGGCCGAGGCGAACGGCGGCAAGCCGTGGAGGCGGCTCAGCCCCGCCCCGTAACCCCTCGGGAAAGCACACTCATATCGAGCAGACCGGGCCCCGGCAGAGCAACGCGCATCTGCCGGGGCCCGCCGTGTCCGCCCGTCGGGAACTTGCGGAGATGGTGACGGTATGTCAGTCCGGGGGTGTGGTGGATGGCTTGGAGCCGGCGGTCGGCGGGGGGAGCGGACTCCCGTAGCCTCACGGCTTGTGAGATCGATACGTACGACGTGGGGCCGCGCGCGAGGCGGGCGGGCCAGGGGCAAGGTGCCCCCTTCGCAGAGGGCAGTCCTGGATCGGCTGCGGGATCTATGCGCGGCAGGCGAGTTCGAGGAGGCCGAGGCCGAGGCGAGGTCTCTTGCCGCGGTGCCGCGCGTCCGGGGTGGAGACTCCTTGGTCGTGTCATGGCTGGCCAGGTCCTTTGCCACGAGGGCGGCCATCGCCCACGGGCGGGGGGCGGAGGTTTTGCCCGAACTGGAGACCTTGATTACGGAGTTGGAGCAGAAGGCCGACTCCTATGGCCCGAATGTGCGGGTACTACTGCTGGGCCTCCGGTCGAACCGGGTGGCGGTCCTCGTCGGACAGGGCCGGTACACAGAGGGAGAGGCCGAGGCGCAGGACATCCTGCGTGCCCTCGCTCGTCTCGCGCACCTCACCGCGGTGTGGGAGACCGAACTGTCCGCATTGACCAACCTGGCAGCCGCACTGAACGGGCAGGGTCGCTACGAGGAGGCGGAGGCCATCGCCCGCGGGAATCTGCCGCGAGCGGACGAGCCCACGGCTGTCGTCCTGCGCCGCGTCCTGGGGCGCAGCCTGAATGGGCAGGGCCGCTACGAGGAGGCGTTGGCCGAGGTCGGCCGACTCGCGCCGCTGGGCCGTGCCGACAGCGGAGCTGTGGACATCGACACGGCCAGGGCCCTGCACGGCCTGGGCCGTCGCAGCGAGGCGGAAGCCGCCGTTCGCCAGGCACTGACCGCCTGCGAGCAGTTCCTCCACCCGGCCCACCCCCGCACCCGGGACGCCCGCACGCTGCTGACCCGCATCACTGTGGAAGACCCGGCCCCGAATGAACTCGTTCGATCCCGGGCGACGAAGGACGCCCCGCGCGCCGCATCATCCGTTCGCGCTGCCTCGCGGGAGGCGCGCATGAGTACCCGTACTCATGCACCCGGTTCGCCCACGCGGGCAGGGTGGTGTCCATGAACCTGCCCGTTGCCCCGCCGGCCTTCGACGCCACCACCGGGCCCCGGCAGCGGCGACGGACTGACACAGGTGTGGACATCGGCGTCAGCTGCGGTTTGGTGTGCGTGGAACTGCTCACCCTGGTAGTGACCTTCGGGCTCTGGTTCCTGTCCGGGCTCGACCTCGACCCGGGAGCAACCGTCGAGTCCGACTCCCTGTGGGGTTACCTGGCCGCCGTGGGCGCGGTCGGCGTGTTCTCCACCGTGGCGGCGGCGTTCGCCGCCCGCGCCGGAGCGTTCGTCACCGTCATCAGCCAGGCCACCGTGGCCACCTTGGTCTGCGTCATCGTCTTCGGTGGGACCATGGCGCAGTCCCACGAAGACGCGAGGTGCCGCGACACACCTTCCGCAGCGAGCTGCGAGGACTGATCACCACCTTCCACCCCGCCAAGTCACCTATGTATAAGGCAAGGTGGGCCGGAAGTGGTGGGAGCCGCCCGCCAGGGCTCCCCGCACGGTGGTGCGGTTCAACTCCCGCCAGCAACCCTCTCGTTGTGCGCGTCGGGTCCGCAAAGCCAACAGCGTTCGCGAAGGCATCCTCGGCATCGCCCGGGTCCACAACCTCGATTTCACGAGACAGCTCGGACTTCATACGGGACGACCTGCCGTTACACACCCACGACCTCGCCTTTGCGTTCTCTTGACCCGGATCTTCTAGGGTCGAGGAGTTGCATCCGCAGAGGACAGGGCGGGTGCGGGATCGACGGGGGAAGGTGCCGGGTGGGCGACGACGGCAAGGTTCTGGACATCAAGACGGCTGATCTGAAGCTGTCGGCACCCGTTTTCCACGAGCAGGCGAAGAATCTGAGTACGGCGCTGACGAATCTGGTGAAGGCGCTGGACGGCTTCGGCAAGCCCTGGGGTGATGACGAGCAGGGCAAGGCGTTCGGGGACGCGTACGAGCCGCAGCAGACGGCGATCGAGCGCGGCGCGGGCATCTTGGTGCTCGGGCTGACGAGCATCCACGAGGCCATGATCGACATGTCGGACGGGCATGTGGACAACGACGAGCTGATTGCCGGGATGTTCGCCAAGGTGAAGCCCCAGGAGCCGCAGGACGGTGCGAAGTGAGCTTGGAGGACGAGGCCAAGAAGGTCCTGCTGAAGCTGGGCATGTGGTGGCCGGACGCGAACTCGGGCACCCTGCGGCACGCGGCGCAGGCCTGGCGGACTTTCGCCGACGCGGTCGATGACGTACGTACGCCGGTGAACAACACGGCGACTTCGCTCATCCACAACAACCAGGGTGAGGCGATCGCGACCTTCACCACGTTCTGGGAGCGGTACGCCAAGGACAAGGACGCCGGCTGGCTCAGTGATCTGTCCAAGTCCTCGCGGAAGATGGCGGAGGGGCTGGAGAAGTTCGCGGACGCGGTGGACGACGCGATCACCAAGCTGTGGACGCAGATCGGTATCGACGCGGCGGTGATCGCGGGCGGGATCGCGCTGGCGTTCTTCACCGCGGGTCTGGCCTCGGGGGCGGCCGTGGCGGCCGCCGACGTGATCATCGAGATGGGCGCCACGCTGGGTGTCGCGGTCTCCACGACGGTCGCGGAGATCGCGGCGGGCACGCTGGTGGCGGCCGCGTTCGGTGGCGTCGAGTCGGTCACCGTCGACCTGGCCGTGGCCCAGCCGCTGAAGATCGCCACCGGTCTGCAGAGCGGCTTCAGCCTGGACGAGATCAACCAGGCCGCCAAGGACGGCATGATCTTCGGCGGGGCGCTGGGCGCGGGAAGCGGCGTCCTGAAGGCGGGCGTCGAGGGCGCGTTCACCAACCCCACGCCGTTCATGCTGCGCCCGCCCTCGCTCCGCCCGGACTTGGTGGAACTGGGGCCCGCCGCCCGCAACTGCGAGCGCACCCGTTGCGTGGGCGAGCCGATCGACGTGGCGACCGGCGCGATGCTGATGTCGCAGACGGACCTGACGCTGCCCGCCTCGCTGCCGTTCGTCTTCGAGCGTACCCATCTGTCCTCCTACCGGGGCGGGGTGTGCTTCGGCCCCACCTGGATCTCCACGCTGGACGAATGCGTCCAGATCGACGGCGAGGGCGTCGTCTTCGCGGGCGCGGACGGGATGCGCCTGGTCTATCCGGTGCCGGTTCCGGGCGAGCCGGTGCTGCCCCTCAAGGGCCCGCGCTGGCCGCTGGAGTGGGACGGCAAGCCGGACGGGGTGATGACCATCACCGACCCGGCCACCGGAGTGGTCCGCTCCTTCAGCACCCCGCTGAACTCCGCGACCCCCGGTATCTTCCATCTGCCCATCGACGCCTGGCAGGACCGCAACGGCGCCCGCATCGACGTCGAGCGCAACGCGGGCGGCGTCCCCGAGGGCATCCGCCACTCCGGCGGCTACTACCTCGCCGTCGACTCCCACGGCCCCCGCATCACCGCCCTGCGCCTCCTCGACCACGCCCCCGACCGCTACAGCGCCCAACTCCCGCCGGACGCGGGCACCGTGGTGATGCGCTACGGGTACGACGCCGCCGGAAACCTCAGCGAGGTCATCAACTCCAGCGGCGAGCCCCTGACGTTCGCCTACGACGACCAGGGCCGCATGACCCGCTGGACCGACCGCAACGCCACGTGGTTCTCCTACGTGTACGACGAGCGCGGCCGGGTCGTGCGCACCGACGGCGTCGACGGCATCCTCTCCGGCACGCTCACCTACGACGAGTTGGCCCGCACCACCACCTACACCGACTCCCTGGGCCACTCCTCCAGCCACCGCTACAACGGCGAAGGCCTGGTCGTCGAGGAGACGGACGCCCTCGGCCACACCACCCGCACCCAGTGGGACGAGCGCGGCGACAACCCCCTCACCACCACCGACCCGCTCGGCCGCACCACCCGGTACGCCTACGACGACCACGGCAACCTCACCGAACTCACCCTGCCCGACGGCTCGGTGGCCCGCGCCGTCTACAACCGGCTCGGCCAGCCCGTCGAGGTCGTCGAGCCGGGCGGCGCCACCTGGCGCCACACCTACGACGACCTCGGCAACCTCCTCGCCACCACCGACCCGCTGGGCGCCCGCACCAGCCAGGTGTACAACGAGCTGGGCCATCTGACCTCGATCACCGACGCCCTCGGAGGTGTGCGCCGGGTCGTCCCGAACGCGGCGGGCATCCTCGTCGAGATCACCGACGAGCTCGGCCACCGCACCACCGTGAGCCGCGACGCCTTCGGCCGCCCCGTCGAGGTCACCGACCCCCTGGGCCACACCACGCGCACCACCTGGACCACCGAGGGCAAGCCCGCCCGGCGCGAGCACCCCGACGGTGCGACGGAGTCATGGACGTGGGATGCCGAGGGCAACCCGCTCACCCACACCGACCAGGCCGGGCACACCACCCACAGCACCGCCGCCCCCTTCGATGTCCCGGCCACCCGCACCACCCCCGACGGGACCACTTACGCCTTCACCCACGACACCGAGCGCAGGCTCACGGGCGTCACCAACGCCCAGGGCCTGACATGGACGTACACCTATGACGAGGCGGGCCGCCCGACCGCCGAGACCGACTTCAACGGCCGCACCCTCACGTACGGCTACAACGCGGCGGGCGAGTTGGTCTCGCGCACCAACGGCGCCGGAGAAGCCCTGCACTTCACCCGGGACCCGCTCGGCCGGATCACCGAGCAGCGCTCCGGCCCGGACGCGACGACGACGTACGCCTACGACCCGGCGGGCCATCTGGTCCGCGCGGTCAACGCCGACGCCGAACTCACCCTCGCTCGTGACGCTCTCGGCCGGGTGACGGCCGAGACGGTGAACGGCCGCACCACCACATACGAGTACGACGCCTGCGAGCGGCTCGTCGGCCGGACCACCCCGTCGGGACTGGTCTCGACCTGGTCGTACAGCCCGACCGGCCGCCCGGTCGCACTGTCCTCGGACGCGGGCACGTTGACCTTCGCGTACGACGCGGCCGGCCGGGAGACCTCGCGCCGCATCGGCGACGGGGTCACCCTGCACCAGGACTGGGACGCCGCAGGCCGTCTCGTCTCCCAGTCCCTCACCGCCCGGCCCCTCACCGGCCGCTCGGACCAGGCGGACCGCCTCCTCCAGCACCGCACCTACGCCTACCGCGCCGACGGCTATCTGACCGAGATCCGCGATCTGACCTCGGGTACGAGGAAGTTCACCACCAACCCGGTCGGCAGGGTCACAGACGTCCGGGCGCACGGCTGGACCGAGACGTACGCCTACGACAGTTCCGGGAATCTGACCCGTGCCGACGCGCCCACCACGGCAGCCGCGACGCTCACCGAGACCGCCGGGTCGGCTGGCGAGCGCGAGTTCGAGGGCACCCTGGTCCGCCGGTCGGGGAGCACGACCTACGAGCACGACGCCCAGGGCCGTCGGGTCCGCCGCGTACGCAAGCTCCTCAACGGGCAGCGCCGGAGCTGGACCTACTCCTGGAGCCCCGAGGACCGCCTCACCGAAGCGGTGACCCCCGACGGGGAGCGCTGGCGGTACGTGTACGACCCGATGGGCCGCCGCATCGCCAAGTACCGGCTGCTCGACGACGGTTCGACGGCCGAGCGCACCGACTTCACCTGGGACGACACCCGCCTCGCCGAACAGACGGCCCCCGACGGCCGGGTCACCGCCTGGGACTACGCCCCGGGCACGCACACCCCCCTGACCCAGACCGGCCACCGCCCCCTCGTCCGTACCGGCGGAGTGTCCCTGCTGTCGTCGCTGGCCGAGGACACCACCGCCGACCGCACCATCCGCTTCCACGCGGTCATCACCGACACGGCGGGCACCCCGACGGAACTGGTCGGCCCCGACGGCGAATTGGCCTGGCAGCACCACCACGTCCTGTGGGGTGCCCGCCACGCCACCGCACCGGACGAGGGCTCGGCCGACTGCCCCCTGCGCTTCCCCGGCCAGTACGCCGACCCCGAAACCGGACTGCACTACAACTACTTCCGCTACTACGACCCGGAGACCGCCCGCTATCTGTCGGCGGATCCCCTCGGGCTCGATCCGGCGCCGAACCACCACGGGTACGTCGACACCCCGCTGTCGATGATCGACCCGCTGGGGCTGAAGACGTGCGACGAGCCGGTGCCGACGACGAAGCCCCGGACCGGAGTGAAGGGGCTCATCAAGGAGGCCCAGCTGCCGACCTCCGGGCGCATCCGCTTCGTACCGTCGCAGGACGTCAACGTGAACTCGGGGCTGCCCCGGGGAACGCGCAAGGGCTATATCGACCGCTTCGGTAATGAGTGGATCAAGGGGCCGTCGCGCACGGCGGGCCAGCCGTTCGAGTGGGATGTGCAGCTGAGCAAGAAGGGCAAGGCCCAGCTCGGCTGGCTGAGCCGGGACGGCAGCCATCTGAACGTATCCCTCGACGGAGAGATCACCCACAAGTGAGACAGTGGACGGCGCAAGCGCCCGGACAGCAGGAAACGGAATGACCGCCATGGAGCAACCCGCAGAAGACGCGTTTCACTTCTACGCAGAAGTGCGCATCACCCACTCCCCGCGCCGCCCCGAGCTGGCGGGCCGCCTGGGCGCCATCCTCGGGATCACCGAGCCCAAGGACCCCGAGGTCCCGCCCGCGTACGCGATCATGGTGGACGACTACGACTACACGGTGCAGTTCGAACGCGATGAACTGACGCCGACGGGCCGGGACCGCAAGCACGAGGACTACTACTAGCGAGGGCCATCGCCGGCAATGGAATACGTCAAGGCTGCCTGGGACGACGAGCTCCGGGGTTCTTCACGGACGCGACCGCGTTCACGGTCCGCGCCCGCGACCTCCAAGCGATCTGGGGCGAGGCTCCCGGCACGGCGGGAACCGCGTGAGTGAGCCTCCTCTCAGCGCGGCTCACCGGAGTGCGAGCCGGTCGGCGCGGCCCACGCCACCACGGGCGTCGAAGGCCGGCGCCCACGGCGAGGCGGAGTCACACCCAGGGGCCTCCGGCTACCTGTTGGCATCGGCGACCGATGTGACAACGATCTTCGCAGCCGTCGTCGCATCCCGCACAATGCTCGCGGACGTGGGAGGCGACCCGTTGTCCAAAAGGCTTGAGCCGCTGTCGTAGACCCTGACCACGACATTGCCCGTACGGGCGACGAGCGTCGCTTCTTTGGAGTCTTCTTTGTTCGTCTTCGAGTCGAAGCTGATGGCGGTTGCCTGATCGCCGATGTCGGGTGCCGGCTCGGTCTCGATGTTCCAGGCATCAGTCCTGGTCCGGGCGTCGGCGATTACCTTGTCGTAGGTGTCCTCGGCGTGCTGATCACCGCTGCGCGTGTCGGAGTCGTAGCGCCACAGGGTCACGGAGAGGAAGCGGAAGCTGTTGGTGTCATCACTGCCGGACCAGTAACAGCGACTGTTGTCGGCCGTGTTGCTGGTGTCGGCCGTGCCGTTCTTGACCTTCACTCCGGGCACGAGTTGGTCAAGCGCCCCTTCGGAGATCGTCTTGCATGCTTCGGGCAGCTTGGCGAAGTTTGCGACGCTGGTCTCCGGAGTCTCCGGCGTGTGCGATGAGGAGTCAGGAGTGTCCGACGACGAGCTCTCCTGCTTCTCCCCGGAAGACCCGCTGTCCTCGCCGTCGGAACCGGACTTCCCAAGAAAGACCGTGAGCACCGCGATCACTGCGATTGTCAGGGCAACGCCCAGCGCTGCCAGCAGCGGCGGTACATGGCGACGGCGTGGTTCCGGCCTTGGCTCGGGAGCGTTGAGAGAAGCGGGATCGCCATCAGTCGGCGCACGGCCGCGTGTCTGGGCGATCGCCACGATCGGCTGCTCTGCGATGTCCGGTTCGTCGGTCTTGGAGGCGGCGGCGCCCAGGACGGGGCCGGATGGTTCTCCGGTCTGGGTCGGTGCCTGGTGCAGCGGGGGCGCCGGGGGTACGGGAGCGATGGGTCCGCGAGCCGCTTGGTGGACACGGTGGTCCCCGGCAGCCGGTAGGGGTCCACGGTCGGCCAGAACCAGTCCGTGTACTGGTCGTTGCCCTGCTGCCCCGGCCACCAGTAGAGCATTCCGGCACCCGTGTGCCAGCCGCGCGGGTTCTCGCCGTTGCCGCACTCGTAGTACGAGATCCGCTCCGAGGCCATGGCGATGTTGGCGGTCCAGGCGGGCCGTCGGTGGACGACGCGGTCCATGGCGGCGAAGAGGGTGTGCCCGACCGGCTCGGGCGCGGCCGCCACGGGCGACTCCACGACCGCCTGGAGCCGGGCGAGGTCCGCGACCCCGAACTGCCGGGCGCCGAGCACCGGATGGCTCGGGTCCCGCTCGATCCACCCCTTGATCAGCCCCTGCCACCGGGCCCGCTCGGCGGGCGAGGCCCCGCCCGCGAGTACGGCGACGGCGGCCATCAGCCCCTCCCCGTGGAAGTGGTCGCTGCGCATCACGTGCGCGTCGTCGGCGAGCAGATAACCCCGGCTCACCGCCCGCCCGTTGACGCTGTCCATGACCAGCCCGTTGTGGATCAGCGGCGCGTACGCGCGCTCCACGCTGTCGAGGATGATCTGCCGGTTGGGGTCGGTGACGGCCCAGCTCGTCCCGGCGAGCAGGGTGAACAGCCGCCCCAGCCCGTCGAGCATGACCTGTCCGTACGTACCGGAGTAGGCGACCGAGGTGTGCTGGATGAACGATCCGTCGGCGTAGAGGCCGTCGCCCTTGGTGACGTACGGGAAGACCGGCGAGAGGGCGTCGCGGGCCAGCGCGAGCTTGGCGGAGGCGCGGCCGATCGCCCCGCGCACCGCGACCGAGCGGCACAGGTCGACGCGGTTGGCGCCCGTCGACGTACCCGAGTAGTCGGCGAACACGGAGTCCGGGACGAAGTGGTCGACGGCGGCACAGGCGGCCTGGACCCGCTCCTCCCCCACGTACTCGTACAGCGCGTTGACGAGGTCGGTGAGCAGCCGGGGGCTGCCGATCTGCCACTCCCACCAGTTGCCGTAGCGGGTGGTGGACGGGTTGTAGACCTTCGCCGCCACATGGTCGATCCCCCCGATCACCTCACCGAGCAGACCGGTGTCACCGGTGAGGCCGGTGCCGGGCTGGAGGAAGGCCTGGGCCATGGTCCACAGCCGGCTGTAGCTCTGGGTGATCCCGGCGGGCGGGTCGAACGGGCAGTCCGGCCAGAGCGCGTGGTCGGCGGGGGCCATCGAGGCCCGGAAGGCCCGGGCGCGCTCGCCGGTCTCCTTGAGCCGGGAGGCGTACGGCTCGGCGCCCGCGTCGAAGCCGGTGCCGAGCGAGAGGTCGCGCCAGCGCTCCCGCAGCAGGGCGAACTCATCGGCGGCAGAGGCCTCGGGAACCACGGCCAGGGTGAGAGCGCTTGCTCCCAGAACCGTGAGAAACGTACGACGCAGCAAGGACACAGGGAACTCCCGGAGGGAAGTGGTGTAGACCGCTCCCGCCGGTGTAGCACGGCGCGCCCGAAGCCTTCAATACTCCGGACGCACCGCACAGCAAGCGCTTACCTCCGTACGTTCCACACCACGGAGTCACTCAGCCCGGCGACGATCCGCGGATCCCGCACCGACGTGGTCGGGTCGGTCACCGTGACCTTCAGCTGATGGGTGCGCCGGTCCCACGGGGAGATGACGGCCTGCGCGACACCGACCCAGGTGCGCCCCTCGAACCGGGTCAGCTCGCGGCCGTCCAGGTACCAGCGGATCCTCGGCTGCTTGGCGCCGGAGCCCACCAGCTGGGGCACGGTCACCCGCGCCTTGTCGTGGACGCCCAGGGTCCGCGCGGTCGGCACGGCGGCCGTGGCGATCGAGGCGTGCCGGTAGAACCCGGCGATCATCGCCTCGCGCCCGGGCAGGCTGAAGGGCTTGCCGAGGATGCGCATGATCGAGTTGTCGGTGGGCCGGTTGAGCCCGGTGACGTAGTAACCGCCGCCTTCGTACGCCCCCACGAGGCCCCCGTCGGGGGAGGTCTCCCCCAGCCACCGGTACCACTTGGTCCGCTGCGCGGCCATCTGCTCGGCACTCAGCACGGAGATGTTGGACTCGGCGACCTCGGGCCCGGAGTAGTGCTCGTAGCCGGGGGTGCCCGGGTAGAAGTACTCGTCGGCGAGCTTGCCGAGCGAGTGGCCGGTCTCGTGGATGGCGACCTGCCCGGACTTGGCGTTGCCGGCCGAGGCGGTGGAGATCCCCTCGTAACCGAGCTTCTGGCTGGGCTCGTTGTACCCGGCGCCGCCGTACTTGGTGCTGTTGGCCAGCACGATCACGAGGTCGGCCTGCGGCGCCTTCGCCACATACGAGTCGACCTTGTCCTGGTCGATACAGAGCAGCCGCTCGATGCCGTCGCACCAGAAATACGAACCCAGCGCGGTGTTCTTCACATCCCCCTGGGCGGGGTCGCCGGAGACGCCCGACTGCGCCGAGACGGCGTCGACGGTCCACACGTTGAAGAGGTTCTGGTACGTGGTGTACGGCTCGACGCCGGTCACCTCGCCCCACTTCTCCTTGGCGTCCGCATGGAACCGGTCCAGCTGGTCGACGGTGTACCCATCGCCCACGATCACCACATCGAGCCGGTCGGCACTCGGCCCGTTGCTGACGATCTCAGCGACATCACCGTCGGCGTCCGCGGCCCGCCCGGAGAGCCGCGCGCCAGGACGACCGACACCACCAGCGGGAACGCGCACATGCCCGGACCCCGCTACCGAACCCCCTTCGGGCCCGGGTATCTCGACCTCGACGCGCGGCCGGGGCGCGGGAGTACCGGCGGCCGCGGCGGGCCCGGACAGGAGCGCGGCAACGACGGACCCGGCGAGTCCTGTCGCCGCTATGGTTCTGCGCAGACGCAAGGCTGAGCGCATGAATTCCTCCCCCAGTGACGGAAGTTAAGCAGTCGGGTAAATCTGTTGAACGGCTCGCTTAAGTTAGGGGGCGCACGGGGCATGCGCAATGCCCTGGGACCAGGGAGACGCGATGGACGAACCTGCCGTGATCGGCCGCCGGGTGCAGCGGCTGCGCGCCGAACGGGGATTCACCCAGCGGCAGTTGGCCGAGCCCGCCTACACCCCGGCCTATGTGTCGACCCTGGAGTCGGGCAAGGTCAGGCCGTCCGAGGCGGCCCTGCGCCACCTCGCCGAGCGCCTGGGCACCACATACGAGGAACTCGCCACGGGCACCCCCGCGCATCTGGCCACGGAACTGCGCCTGGGCCTCACCGACGCCCAGCGGCTCCTGGCGACCGGCGACGCGGACGAGGCGGCCGTGCGCTACCGTCAGCTGCTGACCGAGGCCGAGCTGCACGACCTGCTCCCCGAACAGGCGGAAGCGCTCCTCGGCCTGGGCGACTGCGCCCTGGAGTGCGGCGAACTGGCCGACGCGATACGGCACTTCGAGGCGGCCGAGCGCCAGCAGGTGGGCGAGCCGCTGCCGCGCCGGGCGCGCGCGATCCGGGGCCGGGCGATCGCCCACGTCCTGGCGGGCGAGCTCCGCTACGCCTGCTACCTCCTCGAATCAACCATCGACGAACTGGGCACCTCCGGCCTGAACGACCCGGAGTCCCTGGTCCTGCTCTACTCGGCGATCATCGGCCCCTACCTCGACATGGGCGCACAGGCCCGTGCCGCGCACGCCGCCGAACTGGCCCTCGCGCTCGCACCACAGGTCTCCGACCCGGCCCTGGTGGCCGGTATGCACCGCCAGGTCGCCCGCACCTTCCTGGCCGAGGGCCGCACGGCCGACGCCGACGCGTCCCTGGCCAAGGCCCAGTCGGTCTACCGCCAGCTGCGCCTGCGCACGGACCTGGCGCACTGCCACTGGATGCGGGGGTACGTCTACGCCCAGGACGGCGAACTGGGCTCCGCCGAGCGGGAGTTGCGTACGGCCCGGGACATGCTGGCCGCGAAGCGGGCCGCGCTCTTCACCTGCCAGGTCGAGGTGGAACTGGCCGACGTGCTGCGCCGGCTGGGCCGCCACGCGGAGGCGGCCTCCCTCCTCACGCCGCTCGTCGACCCGGCACCGGAGCTGGGCGACCGGCACGGCGCGGTCCACGCGGGCGGCGCGCACCGCCTCCTCGGCCTGATCCGCGAGGAGCGCGGCGACCTCGACGCCGCCGAGGAGCACTACGTCACCGCGCTCGGCCTCCTGGAGCGCAGCGGTGCCACCGGCGACCTGGCGGACCTCTGCCGCCTCCTCGGCGACCTGCTGCGGCGTACGGGGCGTACGGAGGCGGCACTGGACGCGTATCGGACGGGGCTGGGGCATCGGGCCGCGCCGGGCACGACGACGCTGGGGCCTGCGCCGGTGCCACCACGGTATTAGGCCCCACCCCGCCCCTTCACCTAGACCCTCCGGGGGCGGGCGGGGGGCGAAGCCGAGTTCCCCCGGGGGCTCCGCCCCCGGCTCCCCGCCTGCCTGTAGATCTGCGGCTCCGGTGGGGGCTGGTCGCGCAGTTCCCCGCGCCCCTGACTACCCAGGGGCGCGGGGAACTGCGCGAGCAACCCACCACCGGCCCGCGGGCAAAGTCCGGGCCCGTTTATCTCGGCGGCTTCGCCGCCTTCGCTGCCGCCTTCATCTCCTGTTTGTGCGCCCGCACCTTCGCCAGGGAGTCCGGGCCCGTGATGTCCGCCACCGAGCGGTGGGAGTTCGGCTCGCCGTACGCGCCCGCCGCCTCCCGCCAGCCCGTGGGGCGGACGGCGAGTTGCTTGCCCAGCAGGGCCAGGAAGATGCGGGCCTTCTGGTCGCCGAAGCCGGGGAGTGCCTTGAGGCGCTTCAGCAGGTCGGCTCCGGTGGGCGCGTCCCGCCACACCGCCTCCGCCTCGCCCCCGTACTCCTCCACCAGACAGCGGCAGAGCTGCTGGATGCGCTGTGCCATCGAGCCGGGGTAGCGGTGCACGGCCGGTTTCTGTTTGAGGAGGTCGGCGAAGGCGTCGGGGTCGTAGGACGCGATCGCCGCCGCGTCCAGGTCGTCCGCGCCCATCCGCGTCGCGATCGTGTACGGGCCCGCGAAGGCCCACTCCATGGGGACCTGCTGGTCCAGCAGCATGCCGACCAGCGCGGCCAGCGGGCTGCGGCCCAGCAGCGCGTCCGCCTCGGGCTGCTGGGACAGGCGCAGGGTGTGGGGGGTGGGGGTAGGTGACATAGGGCGATGATCGGCGCAGCGGGGGCTCGCCGCATGCGCAGACGGGCCGCCGTCCACGTTTCCCGCGGAACTCACACTTTCGTATGAGCGGCGGAACCGTACGGACTGCCCGGCCGTACCGCGGGTAGAGCTGGGGCCGACCAACTGGTGGTATCAGGAGGGGAACCCAGTGACCCAGCCGTTCGTCCTGCCGGATTTCTATATGCCGTATCCGGCCCGGCTCAATCCCCATCTGGAGGCCGCGCGGGTCCACTCCCGCGCGTGGGCCCGCGAGATGGGCATGCTGGAGGGGTCCGGCATCTGGGAGCTGAGCGATCTCGACGCCCATGACTACGCGCTGCTGTGCTCGTACACCCACCCCGACTGCGACGCCGAGGCGCTGTCGCTCGTCACCGACTGGTACGTGTGGGTGTTCTTCTTCGACGATCACTTCCTTGAGGAGTTCAAGAGGACCCAGGACCGGGAGGGCGGCAAGGCCTATCTCGAACGGCTCGGCGCCTTCATGCCGATGGAGCTCGATGAGGGGTTTCCCGAGCCGACCAATCAGGTGGAGCGCGGGCTCGCCGATCTGTGGGCGCGGACCGTGCCGAGCATGTCCCACGGCTGGCGGGAACGGTTCTCCGAGTCCACCCGCAACCTCCTCGACGAGTCGATGTGGGAGCTCGTCAACATCGGCGAGGGGCGGATCGCCAACCCCGTCGAGTACATCGAGATGCGCCGCAAGGTCGGCGGCGCGCCCTGGTCCGCGGGGATCGTCGAGTACGCGGCGCACGCCGAGCTCCCGCGCTCCGTGGCCGGCTCGCGCCCGCTGCGGGTGCTCACCGACGCCTTCGCGGACGCCGTCCACCTGCGCAACGACCTCTTCTCGTATCAGCGGGAGGTCGAGGAGGAGGGGGAGCTCAGCAACGGGATCCTCGTGCTGGAGACCTTTCTTGGGTGTTCCACCCAGGAAGCCGCCGAGACCGTCAACGACCTCCTCACCTCCCGGCTCCAGCAGTTCGAGAACACCGCGCTGACCGAAGTCCCGGCGCTCTGCCTGGAGAAGGGGCTCGGTCCACAGGAGTGCGCGCGGATCGCCGCTTATGTGAAGGGGCTCCAGGACTGGCAGTCCGGCGGGCACGAGTGGCACATGCGCTCCAGCCGGTACATGAACGAGCAGGCGCAGGCGCGCGGTTCGATGGTCGCCGGGGTGCTCGGCACCTCCGCGCTGGACATCAGGAACCTCTTCGGGCGCCCGGCGGCGGCCCGGCTGCGCAGCCACACCCATGTGCCCTTCGCACGCGTCGGGCCGTCCGTGGTGCCCGGCTTCGACATCCCCTTCGAGCTGGCGCTCAGCCCCCACCACGCCAAGGCCCGGGACCTCTCGGTCGCCTGGGCGGGCCGGATGGGTCTGCTCGACGACATCTGGGACGAGCAGAAGGCCCTCGGCTACGACCTGGCGCTCTGCTCGGCCGGCCTCGACCCGGACGCCACCCTTGAGGAGCTGGAGCTCCACGCGGAGTGGCTGACCTGGGGGACGTACGCGGACGACTACTACCCGCTGGTGTACGGGCGTTCACGCGACCTCGCCGGGGCGCGGGCCGCCCACGAGCGGTTCCTGCTCTGTATGGACGAGGACGATCCGGAGGCCGGGCGGGCGTTCGCCGCGACCGCGATGGAACGTTCGCTCGCCGACCTGTGGGCGCGTACGGCGGGGCCGATGTCCGCGCAGGGGCGCCGGGGCCTGCGCTCCTCGGTCGAGAGGATGCTGGAGAGCTGGCTGTGGGAGCTGCACAACCAGGCCCAGCACCGCATCCCCGACCCGGTCGACTACATCGAGATGCGCAGGCTGACCTTCGGCTCCGAACTCACCGTCGCCCTGAGCCGGATCCGGCACGCCGACACCCTGCCGCCGGAGATCTTCCGCACGGGCACGATGACCGCCCTGGAGAACTCCGCGACGGACTACGGGATGCTGATCAACGACGTCTTCTCGTACCAGAAGGAGATCGAGTACGAGGGCGAGGTGCACAACCTGCTCCTGGTCGTCCAGCGCTTCTTCGACTGCGACTACCCGGCCGCCGTGCGGATCGTGGACGACCTGATGCGCTCGCGGCTGCGGCAGTACCTCCACCTCAAGGAGACCGGGATCCCGCCGCTGTACGAGGAGTTCGGCCTCGGCGCGGACGGCCGGGCGGCGCTGGACGCGTATCTGCGGGAGTACGAGGACTGGATCGCCGGGATCCTGCACTGGCACCGCACCGTGCGCCGCTACAGCGAGGAGTCGCTGCGGGGCGGCTCGCTGCCGAACGCGGTCCCCTCGGCGCTCGTCTCCTCCGGGCCCGGCACGGCCGCGCTGCGGCTCGCCCGGCTGGTGGCCCAGCCGGCTCCGGCCCCGGCGGCTGCTCCGGTCGCGGGGCTCTCCGGGGCGTGATCGACTTTGCCGCATGGGCCATGACCACGGACCGGTGCCTTCGGCCGCGGGCACCCTGAGCGGCACCTTCCGCGGCCGGCTGCTGTGGACCATCGGCATCAGCGCGTCGATCACCGTCATCCAGGTGGTCGGCGCGCTGCTCTCCGGCTCGCTCGCCCTGCTCGCGGACGCCGCGCACAGCCTCACGGACGCCGTCGGGGTCGCCCTCGCGCTCGGCGCGATCACCCTGGCCCAGCGGGCGCCCACGCCCCGGCGCACCTTCGGCTTCTACCGGGTGGAGATCTTCTCGGCCGTCCTGAACGCCCTGCTGCTCGTGGCGATCTTCGTCTGGGTGCTGTGGTCGGCGATCGGCCGGTTCAGCGAGCCGGTGGAGGTCAAGGGCGGGCTGATGTTCGCGGTCGCGGTGGGCGGGCTCGCGGCGAACCTGGTGGGGCTGTGGCTGCTGCGGGACGCCAAGGAGCAGAGCCTCAATCTGCGCGGCGCCTATCTGGAGGTGCTCGGCGACGCGCTCGGCTCGGTCGCGGTGATCGTCGGTGGTCTGGTCATCCTGCTGACGGGCTGGCAGGCCGCCGACCCGATCGCCTCCATCGTGATCGGCCTGCTGATCGTGCCGAGGGCGTACGGCCTGCTCCGGGACGCCCTGCACGTCCTGATGGAGGCCACCCCGCAGGACATGGACCTCGCGGAGGTGCGCAGGCACCTCCTGGAGGAGCCCGGTGTGCTGGCCGTCCACGATCTGCACGGCTGGACCGTCACCTCCGGGATGCCGGTCCTCACCGCCCATGTGGTGGTCGCCGACGACGCGCTGGCGAACGGCTACGGCGACCTTCTCGGCCGCCTCCAGCGATGCGTCGGCGACCACTTCGACGTGGCCCATTCGACGATCCAGCTGGAGCCGGAGGGACACGCCGAGCCGCCCGGTGCACTGCACAGCTAGCGCGGTGCTTGCCTTCCCGCCGGGAGAGCGGTAGGCCCTTGTCACATCCGGGCCCGGCGCGTCGTCCTAGGGACATGGACATCGCCATTGCGGGAGGGACGGGGACGCTGGGAAGCCGCGTCGCCGAGGAGTTGCGGACGCGGGGGCACCGCGTACGGGTGCTGAGCCGTAGGTCACCGGAGTACCCGGTCGACCTGACCACGGGGGAGGGGCTGATCGACGCCCTTGCGGGGTGCGACGTCGTGGTGGACGCGGCCAACGGCCACGGGTCGCCCAGGGGGGCGTCGCGCACGCTGGTGGACGGGACGCGGCGGCTGCTCGCCGCCGCGCGCGCCGTGGGCGTACAGCACCACGTATGCGTCTCGATGGTGGGCTGCGACATGGTGCCGATGGGATATCTGCAGGTCAAGGCCGAACAGGAGTGGGTCGTACGGGAGGGCAGGGTGCCCTGGACGATCGTGCGGGCCACCCAGTTCCATGAACTTCTCGCCTCGGCGCTCGCCTCGGCCGCCAAGTGGGGCGTGGTGCCGGTGCCCCGGGCGCGGCTGCGCACGGTCGCCTGTCTGGAGGCCGCCTGGGTGGTGGCCGACGTGGCGGAGGGGGTGCCGCACCGGGGGCGGATCGAGATCTGCGGACCCGAGGACACCGATGTGCGGGAGATGGCCCGGGTGTGGCGCACGGTCACCGGGCGCCGGGCCGTCCTGATGCCGGTGCCGCTGCCCGGCCGGATGGGCCAGGCGCTGCGGGCGGGCGCGCTCACCGTGGAGCGGCCGGACGTGCGCGGCACCATGTCGTTCGGGGAGTGGCTGCGGACCGAGCAGGTCTGGGCGAGCGTCGCGGGGACGAGGTGAGCGCGCCCGGCGGGCGCGGGCCGCTGTCCGGCGAGGACGGACTGGCCCGGGCCTTCGAGCGGGAGCGGCCCCGGCTGCTGCGGGTCGCCTACACGACGACGGGGTGCCTCGCGGAGGCGGAGGACTGCGTCCAGGAGGCGTGGCTGCGGCTGCGCGGCCTCAAGGACCCGGGCGCGGTGCGCGATCTGCGCGCCTGGCTGACCACGACCGTGGGCCGGCTCGCCCTGGACGCGCTGGGCAGTGCGCGCGTACGGCGTGAGCGGTACGTCGGCACCTGGCTGCCCGAGCCGCTGGTGGAGCACGCGCCGGACGAGCAGGACCCCGCCGACCGGGTCACGCTCGACGAGTCGGTGTCGATGGCCCTGATGATCGTCCTGGACGAGCTGTCGCCCGCCCAGCGCACCGCGTTCCTGCTGCACGACGTGTTCGGGCTGCCCTTCGAGGAGGTCGCGGGCGTGGTGGGCCGCACCCCGGCGGCCGTACGCCAGTTGGCCTCGCGGGCCCGGCGCCATGTCGACGGCAGCCGCCCGCACCACCCCGCCGGGTACGCCCGTCAGCGGGAGCTGGTCAGCGCCTTCGGCCAGGCCTGCCAGGAAGGGGATCTGGAGCGGCTGGTCTCGCTGCTCGACCCCGAGGTGGTCTGGCGCGGCGACGGCGGCGGCAAGGTGACCGCCCTGCACGGGATCGTGCGCGGCGCCGACAACGTGGCGCGCGGCATCGTGGCCCTGACCCGCGTGCACGTCCCGCCGGACGGGCTGCGGCTCGCGCACGTCAACGGGGCGCCGGGCCTGGCCCTGTACCACTGGGACGGTGCCCGCACGATCGTGGCGATCACCGTGGACGGCGGCCGGATCACCTCCGTGGACGCCATCCGCAACCCCGACAAGCTCACCCACGTACCGGACGCGTAGGCGCTCCGCTCCCCACCCGCCTCCCCTCCCGCACCAGCCCGAGCCACGCCGACCGGCCCGGGCAGCGGAGGAAAGGCCCCTCCGGCCGGTCACGGGGTGACCGGCCGGAGCCGGGGGATGCCGGGGTCGACGCCGACATCCCCCGCCTCGGGGTCAGGCCTCGGAGCCGTGGTCCGCACAGCTCCGGATTCCCACGGACGCGGCTGCGCCCGCCCGGCGCTCAGCGGGCGACCCGCTCGGCGAGGTACTGCTCCCAGGTGCGCCTGCCGAGCGCGCGGTCGGGGGCGGTCAGGTGGCCGGCGCGCCAGGCGGCGCCGATCTTGCCGGGAACGTGGACGGGGAGGACGGCGCGGCGCTTGCCGGCCGCGCGAAGCCAGTCCTTGGCGAGGCCGTCGGCCGGGTACACGGTCGGGCCGGCGAAGTCGGGGACCTGGCCGCCCGGGGCGCCGAGGGCCAACTCGACCAGGCGGTCCGCCACTTCGCCCGGGTCGACCGGCTGGCAGTCGGTGTGGGACGGCACGAGGACCACCGGGAGCTTGGACAGCACCCCGAAGGCGAGGTCGACCAGCGCGGGGAACTGGGTGGCCCGCAGGTTGGTCCAGCCGATTCCCGAGGCGGCCAGCAGCCGCTCGCCCTCCAGCTTGACCCGGTAGTACGGGTACGGGATCCGGTCGACGCCGACGATCGAGATGTTGACGACGTGCTCGACGCCGGCCCGCTTCCCGGCTTCCAGCAGGTGCCGGAAGCCGGGGATGTCGTTCTTGAAGTGCCGGACGTCGCTCGCGCAGTGGATGACCGTGCGGACGCCCGCGAGCGCCTCGTCCAGTCCGGTGCCGGAGGTCAGGTCGCCGGTGTACCAGGCCACCCCGGAGTCGTCCGGCACCCCGGTCCCGCGGGTGAGCGCGCGGACCGGGCGGCCGGTGCGACGGGTCCGCTCCAGCACCTCGCGGCCGAGCACGCCCGTAGCTCCGGTCACCATGATCGTGTCGTTGGTCATCAGTCTCAGCCCTCTCGGAGTCGCTCTCACCGATGAAGAACCGACGAGTCAGGCGTTCTGTGACAGCTCCCTGAGCTGAGTGGCGAGGAAGGCCAGTTTGTCCGGGTTCCGGATGAGCTGGATGCCGGTGATCCCGCCCTCGCCGAGCTCCACTGCCCCGACCGCGGTCAGCTCGCCGTCCTCCCAGCCGACCACCACCGGAACGCCGTTCGCCTCGGCGAACCCGATCCGCACGCCGCTCACCCACCGGGAGAAGAGGCCGACCAGGAAGTGGGCCACGTTGTCCCGCCCGACCACCGGCCGACGGGCCGCACTCACCTTGCCGCCGCCGTCCGACCAGACGACCACCTGGTCGGCGAGCAGCTGCTCCAACTGATCCATCGCCCCCTCGGCCGCGGCGGCCAGGAACCGGGCGAGCAACTCGCCGTCCTGCTCCCGCGAGGAGGCGAACCGCGGCCGGCCGTCGGCCAGGTGCTGCTGGGCCCGACGGTAGAGCTGGCGCGCGTTCGCCTCCGAGCAGTCGAGGACACCCGCGATGTCCCGGTGGCTGTAGCCGAAGGCGTCGCGCAGCACCACGGCGGCCCGCTCGGGGGCCGACAGCCGCTCCATCATCGTCAGCACCGCGAACGACACCGCGTCCCGCTGCTCCGCCGTCTCCATCGGCCCCAGCACCCCGGCATCGGTCCGTACCGGCTCCGGGAGCCATGGCCCGGGGTACTCCTCACGCTGCGCCCGGGCGGAGGTGAGCCGGTTCAGGCACAGGTTGGTGACCACCTTGGCCAGCCACGGGCCCGGCGCGGCCACCTGACCGGGCTCGACCCCGTGCCAGCGCAGGTACGCGTCCTGCACGGCGTCCTCGGCCTCGGCCGCCGAGCCGAGCATCCGGTACGCCAGCGAGAACAGCCGCGGCCGGTGGCTCTCGAATTCCTGCGCCATGTCCATGACCCCACGCTAATGCGGTGCCGGGAGGCGTCACCGGGCCGGCGTCGGTGACGGCGCCGGCCCACCGGCCCTGAGCCGGACAACGAAGAAGGGCCCCACCGCGAACGGTGGGGCCCTTCGACATCGTGCCCGGTGAGGCACTGGCGGAGGATACGAGATTCGAACTCGTGAGGGGTTGCCCCCAACACGCTTTCCAAGCGTGCGCCCTAGGCCACTAGGCGAATCCTCCGCCGCAAACAATACAAGACGCTGAGGGGTGCTCGCGAACTCGTTCCCCGGTCGAGGATCGGGTACCCTGTGCGGAGCCCCTCACGTGGCGCTATCTGACTGAACTCCCCCAGGGCCGGAAGGCAGCAAGGGTAGGTCGGCTCTGGCGGGTGCGTGGGGGGCGCTTGCGTTTGCGGGCAGGGCGGCAGGCGGGCAGGGCGGGCGGCGCATGGCCTGGCCGTGCCCCATCGACGCCTGCGCCCAGGCCTCGATGGTGTGCAGCATGGCCCGGGTGCGCGGCAGGGTCTCGTCGCCGGAACCGGACTTGGCGAGCTTCATGAGGTCGAGCGCGTCGTCGGGACGGCCCAGATGGACCATCTGCCGGGCGGCGCGGGAGAGTGCTTCGCCCGCGCGCGGGCGGTCGCCGCCCTCGCGGGCCGCGTGCGCGGCGATGACGAAGTACTTCTGGGCGGTCGGTTCGAGGCCGATGTCATGGGACATCCAGCCGGCCAGTACGGCCAGGTTGGCCGCGACGCCCCACAGGCGCCGCTGGAGGTGGTCGGGGTGACGGTAGGCGAGCATGCCGCCCACCTCGTTGAGCTGGCCCACCACGGCCTTGCGCTGAAGTCCGCCGCCCCGGGACGCGTCCCAGGCGCGGAAGACCTCGACCGAGCGCTCCAGTGCCCCGATCTCCTGCGACCCGATGGGGGCGGCCTCATAGCGGTCGTACCCGGCGGGATCGGCGTACAGGGGATCGTCGAGACGGGGGGCGTCGGCCGAGAGTACGGGGTCGGTGTGCAGCCAGTCGTGCATGGCGCTGCTGAGTGCGGAGCCTGCGGCGAGCGCGGCGCCCGCGCCCACCAGACCGCGTCGGTTGAGCATGAGGTCCATTCCCGTGAATTCGGTGAGGACCGCCGCCGTCCGTTCAGGCGCCCACGGAAGGCCGTCGGGGTTCTGCTTGGGTCCGACGTCCCGCCGCTTCCCGGCGCGCCCTTGCCGGTCGAAACCGAGGTCCTCGATGGTCACGACACGGCCGAGCCGCTCGGTGAACAGAGCCGCCAGCACCCTCGGCACCGGATCGCGCGGGGACTCCCCCATGTCGATCCAGCGCCGCACCCGCGAGGTGTCGGTGGCCAGCTGGGGGTGGCCCATCGCGGCCGCCTGCCGGTTCACCAGCCTCGCGAGTTCGCCCTTGGACCAGCCGGCGAGGCCGAAGAGGTCGTTCAGGCGAGTGTTGGGTTGTCCGTTCACTTCAAGCCCCCAGGTTCTCGGCTGAGTTGACAGTAACCCCCTGTCAGATGCGGTGGGACTATTCGCCACGGTTCGCCAGGGTGCGCCAGATGGTGTGCCACCCGCAGTCGGGTGTCAGGTAAGAAGGCGCCACCCCGCCCCGGCAGGCGGACCCCATTCCCCAGGGTGGGATCAGGGCCACCGGGCCGGGCTGGCCAGCTACTCGTCGGCGCACGAAGGGATCTGTTCGCCCATGTACACAGCATCGTCCTCCGTGTCAGCCCCGCCCCGACCGCACCGTCACCTGGTGGCGGGCGGCTCGGCGCCGGCCGGACCGCGCGTCGGCCCGGGGCGGGCGTCCAACCGCTCAGCGGGAGGATCGACTTGTCCGGCCCGCAGGGCGCGCAGCTGCGGATGGCCATCGCGTCGGTGCACCGCATCTGTCCGGAGTTCAATCCGGTGCAGGTGCTGCGGCGCAGCGGCCGGTCCGTGCTGCTCGTCGGATCGACCGGGCGCGCCACGGCCGTCGCCAAGTGCCTCCTGGACCACTCGCCCGTCTGGGCCGAGCGGTTCAGGCACGAAATAGCGGCCTACCGCGCGTTCGTCCGGCACCGCCCACCAGTGCGGGTGCCGCGGCTGATCGCCGCGGACCCCGACAACTGCACCCTGGTGATCGAGCGGATGCCGGGCCGCGCGGCGGCCCTGGCCCGGCACCCGGTCGAGGCTCCGCCCCGCGCCGACGTCCGGGCCGCCCTCGGGGCGATCGGCCGGGTCAACGCCTGGCGGCCGCCGGCCGAGATGTTCAAGCACCCGCTGGAGTACGCGCCGCGGATCGCCCGCTACCACGAGCTCGGTCTCTTCACCGACCGGGATCTGAGCGACCTCCAGAAGCTGCTGCACGGACTGGGCCACTCGGGCCGCCCGGTCGCGTGGCAGTTCTCGCACGGCGAGGCGCTGCTGACGAACATCCTGCTGTCCCCCGCGGGTCCGGTGCTCGTCGACTGGGAGCACGCCGGCTGGTATCTGCCGGGGTACGACCTGGCGACGCTGTGGTCGGTGCTCGGGGACGCTCCGGTGGCCCGGCGGCAGATCAGCCAGGCCGCCCAGGCGTCCGGCCCGGCCGCGCGGGACGCCTTCCTGGTGAACCTGATGCTCGTACTGACCCGGGAGATCCGGACGTACGAGACGGCCGTGCAGCGCACCATGCGCGAGTCGGCGCCCTCGGGCGCGGCCTCGTCGCAGCAGCCGGGTGTGCCCTCGGCCGGAGAGCAGCAGCGGCTGCTGCTGCGCAGGCTGCACGACGACTGCGCGCTGGCGCGTCGGGCCGTGCGAGCGGCGGTCGGGACCCGCTGACCGCCGTGTGAGGGGCCCGTTCCGGCTACCTGCTCCGCCGGACCGGGCCCATGGGAAAGGGGCGCGCCGCGTGCCCGGTGCCGACACACCGGACGCGCGGCGCGCCGCCATGTGCGCCTGCCGCGCTCAGCGCACCCGTACGACGTCGACGTCGGCGGCCCTCACCACGGCGATGCGGTGGCCGATCTGCACGGTGACGTACTGGGCCGCGCCGGGGAAGTACGTGTGGTCGTAGGGCAGTGACGAGTCGATCGTCGGCGCGTAGAAGTATCCGGTGGGCGCCTCGCCGCCGCCGGGGTAGGACTGGCCCGCCTTGATGGTGTACGGGAGCGGGGTGCCCACGCGCGCGGCGGTGAAGTCGGCGGGGTAGTCGGCCTTCCCGGGGTAGGCGACGCCGTACACCGGCACCTCGGTCAGGCCCGCCTTCGGCCGTACGACCCGGCCCGCCGTCGGTGTGGTGGTGCGGGTGTGCTCGGGCGTCTGGAGCCAGGCCTTCTGGCCGTACCACCAGATCGCCGTCCAGCCCGGTCTGCGCTCGGCCACCACCGCCTGCTGGGTGGCGCTGATCTTGCTGCCCCAGTCGTTGGCGCAGTTGGTGCCGCTTTCGCCGGGCGCGTGCAGCCCCGGGTCCGCGAACAGCGGGGCCGTGGCGGAGGGTTCGGTGTGCAGCGGGACGGCGCTGCTGCCCTGGCGGGGCAGGTCGGTGTTCTTCTCGCAGTCGCGGAACACCTGCTGGTTGGCGGTGAACTTGGGGCTGATGGTGACCAGTTGACTGCTGGGGCTCGCGGTGGGGTGGGTGGGTGCGCCGAGCACGGCCATGAAGCGGTTCCAGTCCCAGTACGGGCCCGGGTCCCAGTGCATGTTCTTGGTGCCCCCCGCCGTGGTCGGGGGCACGTTCTCGTGGCCGATGATGTGCTGGCGGTCGAGCGGGATGTCGTACTTGGCGGCGAGGTGGCGCACCAGCGCGGCCGTGGAGCGGTACATCGCGGGGGTGTACCACCTGGCGCCCTCGACGGCGACGCCCTCCTGCTCGATGCCGATGGAGTGCGTGTTGACATACCAGTTACCGGCTTGCCAGGCGACGTCCTTGGTCTTCACCATCTGCGCCACATGGCCGTCCGAGGAGCGCACGACATAGTGGGCGGAGACGGCTCTCTTGGGATCCTGGAAGATCCGGATCGTGCCGTCGTAGTCCTCTTCGGTGTCGTGCAGGACGATGTACTTGATCCGGTTGGTGGACGGCCGGTCGGCGATGTCGTAGTTCCCGTACGCCTGTTTGTTGTCCGGAGCGCCGTTCTGCTGGTAGGCCGCCGGGATCCAGTCGCACTTCAGTACGCGCGGGCACTCGGTGGCGCGCTCCTGGGCGCCGGCCGGTACCACGGGGGCGAGCAGGGTGAGGCCGAAGGCCCCGGTGGCGGTCAGCGCGAGTGCGAGCCTGGTCCTGTGATGGGATGTCATGACAACCCTTCCTGCCGGGAGTTCACCTCGGGTGCGGGTGCGCGCACACTGTGTGACCCCGGGTGAGGGCGCGTCAAGAGTGCCGCCACAAGGGTGGGTTGTATCAGTGGATCAGACCAGTGGCAGGTCACCGACCTGCCACTGGCGCCGTCAGCCCTGCTGGAAGAGCTCCGCGGGCAGCGGCTTCAGGAGCGCGTACAGGTCGTCGGTGATCGGCCGGTCCCAGCTGGCGATGGTGACCAGGACGTTGTCGCTGCGGTCGAACTGCACACAGGAGACGCGGCTCTCGGAGAGCTTGAGGCGCCGCACGATCAGCAGGTTGTCGCCCTGCATCACGGGGATGTCCTCGGAGCCGACGACCTCGACGGGCTCGTCGTTCTCCAGCGCGATGAGGAGCTGGCCGACCTCGAACGGCACCTGGCCCTCGTCGAGCTCCCGGGCCGGGGAGCCCTCCGGCAGATTGCCGATGACCATCGCGGGGCCGCGGCCGCCGAACAGGTCGTAGCGCAGGAAGACGCCCTGGCAGCTTCCGTCGGGGGCGGGCAGCAGCCCGGCACCGAGGTTTCCGGGCCAGTCGCCCGGGTCCATGGCCAGGACATCGAAGTCCGGGCCCGCGGGAGTGGCGGAGCTGCGGCGGCGGAGGAACGACATGCCGCCCATGGTACGTGGCCGGGGCACCTCGACGGGCCCCGGCCCACGTCCGGCCCGTCAGCGCGGCGGCGTCCCCGGCGCCGGGCGGTTCTCGGTGTGCCGCAGGAGCTCCGGCAGTCCCGCCCGGTCGGTGCCGATCTTGCGGAAGACGCCCGAGAGCAGCAGCTCGACGGCCCGCTCCCGGATGCCCAGCTCCTCGGCGATACGGGTGTTCTCCCAGCCCCGCGCCGCCCGGTCGGCCGCCGTCTTCTCCTGCGCGGTCAGCGAGTCCGTGCCGACCGCACGCAGCCGCAGCGGGCGCAGCCCCGACGCGGCCAGCTCGTCACGGGCCCGCGCCGCCAGTGCGTCGGCGCCGCAGCCCACCGCGCTCTCCATGCCCCGGATGAGCAGCTCCGAGGCGTCCTGGGGCAGCCCGGCGCGGCTGAGCGCCGTGCCGTGGTCGACCAGCGCACAGGCCAGCTCGTACGCCGAGGGCGAGCG
This sequence comes from Streptomyces sp. ERV7, assembly GCF_001653515.1. Taxonomy (GTDB): domain Bacteria; phylum Actinomycetota; class Actinomycetes; order Streptomycetales; family Streptomycetaceae; genus Streptomyces. The sequence continues at coordinate 144,099 of NZ_LYOY01000001.1, forward strand.
CTCCAGATGCTGCACCGCCTCCGCGAGGAGCTTGAGGCTCTTCGCGCCGGTGGCGACCTTGGCGGCGGAGTGCAGGGCCCGGCCGATGGCGCCGGCCGTGCCGAACCGGCGGGCCAGTTCGACGCCCTCCTCGGCCACCTTCTGGGCCTCCGCCGGGTCCGCCTGGGCCAGCGCCTCGGCGAGCAGCGGCCGCCAGGGGCACCACGCCGGGTTGCGCATGCCCCTGCGGTCCAGGCGCCGGCCGACGGCGCGCAGCCGCTGCTCGGCGTCGCTGCGCAGACCCCGGGCGAGCAGCAGCTCGCTGTAGACGGTCTCGGAGTCGGGGTAGACGACGGCGTTGGGGACGACCTGACCGTAGTTGTAGCGGTCGGACAGCTCCTGTGCCTCGTCCACCCGGCCCCGGGCCAGCAGGATCTCCATCAGGATGCCGAGGGCGAACCACTGGGCCGGGATGCGCTGGCCGACCCGGTCGGCGATCCGCAGTCCGCCGTGGACCAGGTCCTCGGCCTCGGCGAGACGGCCGCGGCAGAACCGGATGTATCCGAGCAGGGTGAGGCCGAACGAGAGGTGGGCGCCGCGCCAGCCTCGGTTCTCGCACTCCGCGATGCCCTTGCTGAACAGCTCGTCCGCGCGGCCCGGCTGGTCGCAGTACATGAAGACGAGCGCGACCATGACGGGGACCTCGAAGCCCCACTCCTCGTCGGTCCAGGAGAGCCCGTCGCCCAGCGCCTCCTCGGCGTAGGCGAGCGCGGTGGCGGCGGGCTCGCCGCGGACCATGGCGTCCCAGGCGCGCAGCCCGAGGATGTAGCGCTCGGCCATGCCCCGGGTGGTGAGGTGGTCGGCGAGACGGGCGAGCCTGCGCGAGCGGGCGGCCGAGTCCTCCTCGTCGGCCCGGAACGCGTTCCACTTGAAGCCCTCGGCCTGCATACGGAGCCGGGTGCGGGGGTTGGTGGAGCTCCGGCCCTCGACCGCGACCAGCTCGGCCGCCTCGCCCATCCGGTCGGTGTGCGCCAGCGCCTGGGCGAGCCGGTAGGTGATCGCCTCGCGCAGGGTGGGGTCGAGCTCCGGCTCCTCCAGAGCCGCCTGGAGGTGGTTGACGGTGGTGGCGGGTTCGTTCAGGAGCGCCGAGCAGCCGAGCTCGAACAGCACCTCCGCCCGCTCCTCCAGCGAGGGCGGCTCGCGCAGCGCACGGGCCAGACAGCGCCGGGCGGCCTCGGGAGCACCGGCCCGCATGCACTCGCGCGCGGCGGCCCTCAGCTGCTGCACCGCCCAGCGGTCGTCCTCCGGATGCATCTCCAGGAGGTGGCGGGCGGCGACCGTGGGGCCCAGGCCCGCCTCGGTGACGCAGACCGCGGCCTGGCCGTGCATCGCCACCCGCATCGCGGGCGGGATGGCGCGGTAGACGGCCGTACCGACCAGCGGGTGGAAGAAGTCCAGCCGGTCGGTGTCGCCCGCGCGGTCGGCCAGGATGCGGGCCTCGCGCAGCCGCTGGATCGCGTCCACCGACTCCTCGGCGCCCAGTCCGCCCACGCTGCTCGCCATGTGCGGGTCGACCGCGGTGCCCAGGATGGCGACGGCCCAGGCCAGCCTGACCGGCGAGGGGCCGAGCCGCTCCAGGCGCTCGACGAGTCCGCTGCCGCGTGCCGTGGAGGCGAGCTCCCTCAGCTCGGCGGCGTTGGCGTAGTGCGGTTTGATGTTCCGCTCGCGGATCTTGGCGATCAGTTCGACCGCCTCGAAGGGGTTGCCTCCGGTCAGCGCCCAGCACTCGCGGGAGAAGAGGTCGTCGCCGCCGTTCTGCAGCACGTCGTGGACGAGCCTGCCCACGCCGTGCGGGGAGAGCGGCGCCAGGGTCACCGGCCGGGAGCCGTGCCGCTCGGCGAGCCTGCGGAACTCGGTCGCCTGCGCGGGCAGTTCCTCGGGCCGGTAGGCCGCGACGATCAGGATCGGCAGCTCGGCCGCGCGCAGCGCGAACGAGCTCAGCCAGGTCAGGGACTCGGCGTCCGCCCAGTGCGCGTCGTCGACGATGAGCACGACGGGCGTGTGCTGGACGGCGAACCGGGTCACCAGCCAGTCGAGGCCGTCGCGCACGCCCTGCGGGTCGGGCGAGCCGCCGGGGACGGCGACCAGGCCGACCGCGGGCGCCACGATGTCGTACCAGGTTCCGAGTATCCGCCGGTGTTCGTTCTCACCGGCGGCGGCCAGCACGGGCTGCACCAACTGGCGCACCACGTGGAAGGCCACGCCTTGTTCCTGCTCGCCGCCGCGGGCCGTCAGCAGGGTGCAGCGCCGGGCGACGGCCTCCCTGCGGATCTCGGCGATCAGGCTCATCTTGCCGAGACCGGCCGCTCCCGAGATGGCGAGCAGGCCGCCGCTCGGCGCGACCGTATCCCCCTCGGCTCCCACGCCGCACAGGTCGTCCAACATGCCTTCGAGCAGCAGGAGTTCATTCTCCCGCTCGAACAGTCGCCTACGCGAACCACTGGTCCGCCGGCCTTTCGAGTCCGCCACAACCGTCCCCTTTTGGCAGTAGGGCCGAGCCTACGCTTTCGGACACGCACCGTGACACCGATGTGACCGTCTTGCAAACCCGGCTTGACTAACTCGCCTGGATCTGCTGGGGGGTTGACACGGCTTCGGGGGGCGCGAAGCACCGGCCCACACGCCGCTTGTGCAGTTCCGGCCACGGGCGCACTATGAGCTTTCCGGACAGCAGCTCCGCCCAAGGCTGCTCACCCTTCGGCGCAGAGGAGGCGGAGCGATGTCGCCCCCAGCAGGCTCACCGCTGCCCGAGGACCGCACGGGGCTCGTCGCCATCCCGTTCCCCGCACGCTGCCATCCGCGCCACGCGGTCGCGCGTCAGCACACGCTGGACTGGCTTCACCGGTTCGGGATGCTCTCGGGCCAGTGCGCCACGGACGAGTACGACGCGATGGGGCTCGAACGCCTGATGGCGCACTTCTATCCGGACGCCACCGACTCGGATCTCGCGCTGGCGACCGACCTCAACGCCTGGTTCTTCGTGTTCGACGACCAGTTCGACGGCCCGATCGGCCGGCAGCCCGACGCGGTGGCCCGGCAGATCGACATCATGCTGCGCACGATGAGCGACCGGGGCCCGGCTCCCGGCGACCCGACCAACCATCTCGCGGGCACGCTCGCGGAGTTGTGGAAGCGGCTGTGCGACGGCACCCCACTGCTGTGGCAGGAGCGCTTCCGGACGCACTGGCGGGAGTATCTGACGGCCTATCACTGGGAGGCCATCAACCGCACCCGTACCGGGCTTCCGTCGCTGCCGGGGTTCCTGCGCGGACGCCGTGACTCCATCGGCGTACAGCCCTGTCTGGATCTCGTCGAGCGGTGCGGCCGGTACACGCTCCCCAACGAACTTCACCGCGGCAGCCCGCTGGCCGAGATGCGCTGGATCACCGCCGATGTGGTCATCTTCGTCAACGACATCGTGTCCGCGGACAAGGAGCTGGTGGCCGGGGACGTCAACAACAGCGTCATCATCCTGCACAAGGGGTCCGGTCTCTCGGTGGCCCGGGCCGCCCGCGAGGTCGCCCGGCTGGCCAACTCCCGGGTGGAGCGCTTCCAGACGCTCGCGGTGGAGCTGTCCGAGGCGCTCGCGGGCACCGGGGTCTCCGATCAGCTGCGCACCCAGGTCGACGACTATGTGGCGGGCATGCGGGCGCTGATGAGCGGCAATCTGGCGTGGTCGCGCACGACGGCCCGGTACGGCAAGACGGGCATCGAGGCCGCGGTGCGGGGCCAGCGGCCCTGGGCGCATCTCTTCGAGGAGGCGGAGGCGCTGGAGGCCTAGGGCCGCTACGACCCGGCGTGCGACCGGTGGCGCCGCTGGTGGCGGGCGACCCGGGCGCGGTTGCCGCAGGAGGGCCCGCACCACTCCTGGCGCGGGTGCTCCTTGAGGAAGTACCGCACACACCGGGGCGCGTGGCAGGCCCGCAGCCTGGCCCGGTCGGGCCCGGCCAGGAAGTCGACGGCGGCGCGGGCGAGCGCGGCGCAGAGCGCCGTGACGGCGTCGGGGTCACCGGTGCCCCGGTGGACGGTGTACGGATCGGCGCCCTCGGGCCACTCCAGGCGGGGCACGGTGGGGACGGCGGCCGCGGCCGCGTTCAGCAGCTCCAGGGCCATCTCGACGGGGAGCAGCCGCTGGGCGTCGGCGGCGCTCGGCGGGTCCGGCAGCACCGCACGGGCGAAGAGGGCGCGTACGGCGGCCCGCAGCGCGCGCACGGCGGTGAGGGCGTTGTCGTCAGCGGTGAAGGCGGCGGCGGTGAGGGCTTCCGCTGCGGCGGCTTCGATGGTGGCTTCGGTGGCGGCGGTTTCGGCCGCGCGTCCACCCGTACCGGTGCCGCGATCCGTGTCCCCGTCCAGCGCGGCCCCGTCCAGCGCGGCCGCGTGCTCGCGTACCCACGCCGTCAGCCCCTCCGGCCCGCTCAGGTCGTCGGCGGCCCCGCCGTGGCCGTCGTGGCGGACGGTGAGGGCGAGAGCGAGAACGAGGGAGTGGTCGGCCATGTGGCTAATGGTAACCACGGCACCAAGCGTTAGAGGGGCCCCGGGGCGTCGGCACGGCCGCACCCCGGCCCCGCCCGGCCCAGGGCCGGGCGGGTGCACGGGCGCTCGCGACCGGGCGGGGCGACCCCGTCCGTCCCGCCGCTCAGGTGAGGTCGAACTCCCCGTCGCGCGCGTTCAGCACGAAGGCGCGCCACTCGCCCGGACTGAAGATCAGCGAGGGGCTGCCGGGGCGCCCTCCGTTGCGCATCGCGATGAACCCCTCGACGAACGCGATCTGGACGTCTCCCGTCCCTTGGCTGCTCGACCTCCAGTCGGCCTTGCTCAGATCGAGATCCGGCTTGTCCCAGCCCACGCGGGTCTGCTGGGTGGTGCTCTCGGCCACGTCCCTGCTCCTCCCGGTTCCCTGTCGTCCGGGGCCAGACTAGCGATCGCGTCCGGTCCCGGACAGGCCACGGAAGGAGTACCGCGACCGGCTCGCGACGACGGCGTGGACGGCCCGTCGACCGCCCGTCCGCGCCCTACCGGCTCGGCGGCTCGGACCCGACCAGCCACATGGAGAAGAACTGCGAGCCGCCGCCGTAGGCGTGCCCCAGCGCTCTGCGCGCCCCCTCGACCTGGTGCTCTCCGGCCCGTCCCCGCACCTGGAGGGCCGCCTCGGCGAAGCGGATCATGCCGGAGGCGCCGATGGGGTTGGTGGAGAGGACCCCGCCCGACGGGTTCACCGGCAGGTCCCCGTCGAGCTCGGTGACTCCCGACTCGGTGAGCTTCCAGCCCTCGCCCTCCGCGGCGAAGCCCAGGTTCTCCAGCCACATGGGCTCGTACCAGGAGAACGGCACGTACATCTCGACGGCGTCGATCTCGCGGCGCGGATCGGCGATCCCCGCCTGCCGGTAGACGTCGGCGGCGCAGTCCTTGCCCGCCTGCGGGGAGACGAAGTCCTTGCCCGCGAAGAGCGTGGGCTCGCTGCGCATCGCGCCGCCGTGCACCCAGGCGGGCGGGTGGGGCGAACGGGCCGCGCCCGCGCGGTCGGTGAGGACCATCGCGCACGCCCCGTCCGAGGAGGGACACGTCTCCGAGTAGCGGATCGGGTCCCAGAGCATCGGGGAGGCCTGCACCTTCTCCAGGGTGATGTCCCGCTCGTGCAGATGCGCGTACGGGTTCAGGAGCGCGTTGCGCCGGTCCTTGTACGCGACGAGCGAGCCCACCGTGTCGGGGGCGCCGGTGCGCCGCATGTACGCGCGTACGTGCGGCGCGAAGAAGCCGCCCGCCCCGGCGAGCAGCGGCTGCTGGAAGGGGACGGGCAGCGACAGGCCCCACATGGCGTTGGACTCGGACTGCTTCTCGAAGGCCAGGGTCAGCACGGTGCCGTGGACCCGGGCGGCCACCAGGTTCGCGGCGACCAGCGCGGTGGAACCGCCGACCGAGCCGGCCGTGTGCACACGCAGCATGGGCTTGCCGACCGCGCCGAGCGCGTCGGCGAGGTACAGCTCCGGCATCATCAGGCCCTCGAAGAAGTCGGGGGCCTTGCCGATCACGACGGCGTCGATGTCCGCCCAGCCCACCTGGGCGTCCTCCAGGGCGCGTTGGGCCGCCTCGCGGACGAGTCCGGCGATCGAGACGTCGTGCCGGGCGGCGACGTGCTTGGTCTGGCCGACTCCGACGACGGCCACGGGTTCCTTGCTCACGACGGCTCCCCCTCCAGGACGGCGACGAGGTTCTGCTGGAGGCACGGCCCCGAGGTGGCGTGGGCCAGCGCGCGGTCGGACTCGCCCCGGTGGATCGCGGCGGCGGCCTCGCCGATCCGGATCAGCCCGGCGGCCATCACCGGGTTGGCGGCCAGCGCTCCCCCGGACGGGTTGACCCGTACTCCGTCGGACAGCCTCAGCGCCTTGCGCAGGACGACCTCCTGCGAGCTGAAGGGGGCGTGCAGTTCGGCGGTGTCCACGGGCGCCTCGAAGGCCCCGGCGCGCTCGGCCGCGAGCCGGGCCGAAGGCGAGTCGGTGAGGTCGCGCACGCCCGGACCGTGCGCCTCGATGCGGTGGTCCATGCCCCGGATCCAGGCGGGCCGCTCGCACAGGTCGCGCGCGGCGTCCCCGGCCGCCAGGACGACGGCCGCGGCCCCGTCCCCGACCGGCGGGCAGTCGCCGGTGCGCAGCGGGCCCACGAGGTAGTCGCCCTGCGGCCGTGCACCGCGCACCTGGGCATGGGGGTTGGCGGTGGCGGAGTCCCGGCTGCGGGCGGCGATCGCGGCGAGTCCGGGCTCGTCGGTGTCGCCCGCGTCGATCAGGGCCTGTGCCTGGAGCGCGGCGAGCGCGACGGAGTCGGGCCACAGGGGCGCCAGGTAGTACGGGTCGAGCTGGCGGGTCAGTACGTCGCGGACCTCGCCGGGCGAGGACTTGCCGTAGGAGTAGACGAGCGCGGTGTCGGCCTCGCCGGTGAGGATCTTCACCCAGGCCTCGTAGAGCGCCCAGGCGCCGTCCATCTCCACGTGCGACTCGGCGATGGGCGGCCAGGCGCCCACGCCGTCGAGGGCCATGGTGAAGGAGAAGGCGCGGCCCGCGAGGTAGTCCGAGGAGCCCGAGCAGGTGAAGCCGATGTCGCCGGTCCTCAGCCCGGTGCTCGCCAGCACCTGGTGGAGCACCGGCATCACCATCTCGACCTCGGAGAGCTCGTCCGTGCGGCGCCGGTGGTCGCTCTGCGCGAAGGCGACGACGGCCACATCCCGTGCGGGGCGCATCAGATCAGCTCCTTGTAGGTGTCGTAGTCGGCGTCGGGCTCCCCGGTGGGCCGGTAGTGGTCGGGGTGGCGGCCGCCCCCGCTCCACACCGGTTCGACGCGCAGCCCCATCCGCACCTGGTCGTAGGGGATGCCGCCGATCCGGCCGTGCAGGGCGAGGTCGGCGCCGTCGAGGGCGATGTGGGCGTAGACGTAGGGCACTTCGATGCCGAGATTCGCCGTATGCGAGGCCTTGATGTTGACGATGCAGTACGTGGTGACGGTGCCGGCCGGGCCCACCTCCACCCGCTCGTCGGTGGCGACCCCGCAGGTGGGGCAGGCGCCGCGCGGCGGCACGTATACCTTGCGGCACGACGGGCAGCGCTCGCCGACGGTCCTGCGGTCGGCCAGGGCCTCGATGTACCCGGTCTGGGCGCGGCCCGGGCTGTGGGTGTAGTCGAGCCGGGCCGGGGCGACGATGCCGGTGACCGGGTCGGCGAACTCCCCGCTGTGCGGGCCCGGTTGCCCCGCCGCCTCGCTCTCGTACGGTTCGAAGCACGCGATGTCGGTGATGGCGCCCGCGCGCTCCTCGGCCCAGCGCACCCGCACCCGCATCCCGGTCCGCACGGTGTCGGGGCCCGGCGCGTCGAGGGCGTGCAGCAGGGCGGTGTCGGCGCCGTCGAGCCTGACCAGGACCCAGGCGAAGGGGCGGGCCAGCGGCTGGCCCCGGCGCGGGGAAGGGTTCCAGGCCCAGGTGGTGACGGTGCCGGTGGCGGCGACCTCGACGAGGTCGTGGAGCTCCTCGGCGGTGGCCGGGTCGTACTCGACGGGCGGTACGAGCGTCCTGCCGTCGGACGTCCGCACCCCGAGGACGGTCCGCTCGCGCAGCCCGGTGAGGAAGGCGCTCTGGACGGGGCCCAGCGAGCGGGTGAACGGGAACTCGACCACCAGGGGGGCGCTGAGGACTTCGGGCATCGGGGGCTCCTTCTCGGGTGGGCCGACGGACGGGCTCGGGCGCGCGGCGGAGGCTCAGGCGCGCCGGTAGACGGGCGGGCGCTTCTCGGCGAAGGCGCGGGCGCCCTCCTTGGCGTCGGCGGTGTCGAAGACCGGCCAGCCGCGCTTGAGCTCGGCGGCGAGCCCGTCGGTCTCGGTCATCTCGGCGGTCTCGTACACCGAGGCCTTGACCGCCTCGACGGCGAGCGGCCCGCAGGCGTTGATCCGCTCGGCGAGGGCGAGCGCCTGCTCAAGGGCGGTGCCGTCGGCCACCACCCGTCCGACGAGTCCGATGTCCCGTGCCTCGGCCGCGCTGTAGGGCCGCCCGGTGAGCAGCATCTCCAGGGCGTGGGTGCGCGGGATCTGGCGCTGGAGCCGGACGGTCGAGCCGCCGATCGGGAAGAGCCCGCGCCGGACCTCGAAGAGCCCGAAGGTGGCGCTCTCCCCCGCCACCCGGATGTCGGTGCCCTGGAGGATCTCGGTGCCGCCCGCCACACAGGGGCCCTCGACGGCCGCGATCACGGGCTTGCGGGGGCGGTGGTGGCGCAGCATCGCCTTCCAGTGCAGATCCGGGTCGGCCTTGAGGCGGTCCCGGTACTGCTCGCCCTCCATCCCCTTGCCCGCCAGGGCCTTGAGGTCCATGCCCGCGCAGAACGCGCCGCCTGCGCCGGTCAGGACGACCGAGCGGACCGCGTCGTCGGCGTCGGCCTCCAGCCAGCCGTCGTAGAGGCCGACCAGCATCGGCAGCGAGAGGGCGTTCCTGGCCTCCGGCCGGTTGAGCGTGAGTACGAGTGTGGCGCCCTCGCGCCGCACGGTGAGGTGTTCGGTGCCACCCATGCGCCTGCCTCCCGTCGTCGGACTGGAACAGGTTGCAGGAGCCGGGGGCGCAGTTCAATAGTTTTCTGACAGACAGTCAGATTCTTTCGCCGGAGCCCCTTCCCAGTTGCGGCGGGCTCTGCTCTGATGACGGCCACACGGATGGGCCCGGGGTCAGGAGGAGCGGTGGAGTACAACCTTGCCGACCTGTTCGAGTCGGTCGTCGACGTGGTCCCCGACCGCGAGGCACTGGTCCACCTCGACCACCCCGGCACGGGCGCGGAGCGCCGGCTGACCTACGCCGACCTGGACGCGGCCGCCAACCGGATCGCCCACCACCTCATCGACAGCGGCATCGGACCGGGCGAGCACCTGGGCCTGCATCTGTACAACGGGGTCGAGTATCTGCAGACCGTGCTCGGCTGCCTCAAGGCCAGGGTCGTCCCGGTCAACGTCAACTACCGCTATGTCGAGGACGAGTTGGTCTACCTCTACCGGGACGCGGATCTGACGGCCCTGGTCTTCGACGCGGAGTTCACCGCACGCGTGGCGGGCGCACTGCCGCACACCGAGAAGCTGCGCCACCTCGTACGGGTGGGGGAACCGCCCGAGGGCGCGCCCGCGCTGGACGCGGTGCCCTTCACCGAGGCCGAGGCGGCCGCGTCCGACGGGCGGGGGTTCGCGCCCCGCTCGCCCGACGACCTCTTCATCATCTACACCGGCGGCACCACCGGCATGCCCAAGGGGGTGATGTGGCGCCAGGAGGACCTGTTCTTCTCGGGGCTCGGCGGCGGCGCGCCGACGGGCGAGCCGGTCGCGCGCCCCGAGGAGCTGGCCGAACGGGTCGCGGCGGGCGGCGAGGGCATCACCTTCTTCCCCACTCCCCCACTGATGCACGGCACCTCCACGCTCACCGCCTTCATCGGCTTCCACTTCGGCCAACGGGTGGTCATCCACCGCAAGTTCGTGCCCGAGGAGGTCCTGCGGACGATCGAGAAGGAGAAGGTCACCAGCGTGTCACTGGTCGGGGACGCGATGCTGCGTCCGCTGATCGACGCCCTGAGCGGCCCCCTGAAGGGCACCGACTGCTCATCGCTGTTCAGCGTCTCGTCCTCCGGCGCGATCATGTCGGAGACGGTCCGCGCCCAGTTCAGCGCGCTGGTCCCGACCGCGATGCTGCTCAACAACTTCGGCTCGTCCGAGTCCGGCTTCAACGGCACCGCCACCGAGGACTCCGGCCCCGACAAGGGCTTCCGGCTGCGCGTCAACTCCCGTACGGCGGTGGTCGACCCGGCCACCCACGAGCCGGTGAAGCCCGGTGAGCCCGGCCGGATCGCCCAGCGCGGCCATGTGCCGCTCGGTTACTACAACGACCCCACGAAGACCGCCGAGACGTTCTTCCGGCGCGGCGACGAGCGCTGGGTGCTGCTGGGCGACATGGCCACGGTCGACGAGGACGGCATCGTCACGGTGCTCGGGCGGGGCTCGCAGTGCATCAACACCGGTGGCGAGAAGGTGTATCCGGAGGAGGTCGAGCAGGCGCTCAAATCCCATCCGGACGTGTACGACGCGCTGGTCGCCGGGGTGCCGGACGCCACCTGGGGCAACCATGTGGCGGCGGTGGTGCAGGTGCGCGAGGGCGCCGAGGCACCGACCCTCGACGCCATCCAGAGCCACTGCCGCACCCGGCTCGCGGGGTACAAGGTGCCGCGCCAGCTGGTGATCGCGCCGAGCATCCAGCGCTCGCCCAGCGGCAAGGCGGACTACCGCTGGGCGCGGGCGGTGGCGGTGGAGTCGGCCGCCGGCTGAGAGACCGGCCGAGCCGGGCCGTCAGATGCCGAACTCCCTTATCTCCGCGAGGAATTCCTCCGGCCGCTCGGCGTGGACCGAGTGGCCGGCGTCGATGGTGACGAGGCGGGCCCCGGGTATACGGGCGGCCATCTCCGCGATCACCTTCTGGTCGATGTGGCTGTCCGGGCCGCCCGCGACGACCAGGGTCGGCGTGGCCAGGGCCGCGTAGCCCGCGCGCCAGGCCGGATCGGGGTCGTTGAGCTGGACGTCGATGTCCGCGACGACCGGCCAGTCGAAGGAGAGCTCCCCGTCGGGACGCTCCACGAACCCGCGCCGCGGGACGACGGGGGTCAGCGGCGGGCTCTCCTCCAGGACCAGCCGCCCGATCAGCTCCGGCGCCCGCACGGCGAGCAGGAGGGCTGCCGCGCCCCCCATGGAGTGCGCGACCACATCGGCGCCGGCCAGGCCGAGCGCGTCGACGAAGCCGCGCAGGTCGTCGCGGAAGCCCTCGAACGAGTAGCGGCCCGGCCAGTCGCTGAGGCCGTGGCCGCGCAGGTCGAGCGCGTACACCCGACGCGTGGCGGCGAGCGCCTCGGCGATCCCGGTCCAGTCGGTGCCGGATCCGCCGCGGCCGTGGACCAGCACGACGGGCGGCGCGGACTCCTCGCCCTGGACCCGGTACGCGAGCCGGAGGCCCGAGGCCGTGCGCACACTGCGGACGCCCGGCTCCAGGAAGGCCGCGAGCGTCCGTACGAAGTCGCCCGGCGCGTCCAGCCACGGGAAGTGCCCTGCGCCCGGCAGCACGGTGAGCTCGCCCCGGGGGAAGAGCGCGGTGAGCTCGGCGGCGCGCTCCGGCGTCGGCGTGGCGTCGTGCGCACCGGCCACGACGAGCACGGGCGCGTCCACGGCGGCGAGCGCGGCGGTGGTGGCGGCCGGGTCGAAGACGCCGTCCTGGTAGTGGACGGCGGCCGCGGCGCGGTTGATCTGCGCGTCCTCGCCCGCCGCGTGCTCCTGGGCCGCCTCGTCCCAACGCCCGTACATGAACGGCTGGACGGCCGCCCACACCTCGCGCGGGTCGCGCCCGCCCCGGATCTCCTCGAACGCGGCCCGCCCCTCCGCGTACCAGCTCTCGCCCTCGCGCAGCGCCACGGCCGACCGCCAGTCGTCCTGGGTGACCTTCAGGCCGACGGCCTGGATGCCGGGGGTGACGAGGACCAGCGAGCCGATCCGCCGCGGGTGGGCGGCCGCGTACAGGGTGGCGAGGTTGCCGGAGGCCGAGTGGGCGAGGAGGTCGACGGTGTCCAGGCCGAGGTGCTCGCGCAGCGCCTCGACGTCGTCGGCCATCCGGTCGCAGCGGTACGAGGAGACGTCCTCGGGCACCGGCGAGTCACCGGTCCCGCGCAGGTCGAGCAGCACCAGCTGCCGGTGGGCGGAAAGCCCGCCCAGGTCGCCCAGATAGGCGGAGGCCCGCATGGCCCCGCCGGGCAGACAGATCAGCGGCTTCCCCGTCCCCACCAGGTGGTAGGCGAGCTCGGTCCCGTCGTACGCGGTGAACTTCGGCATGCCGGTGATCTTTGCAGCGCGTGGTGATCAAGCCAAGGCGGTTTCGCCGAGAGCGGTTTCGCCGAGAGCGCGAACAGTGCGGTGCGCGCACGTTGTCCACAGGCCTTGACGGTGCGGCCGGGTGGCTGGATTACTGAACCCGAGCAGATCTACCGAATGATCGGTCGTCCGATTTCGGGCGGAGTGACGACCGGCGAGGACGGGAGCGGCCCATGGAACCCCTGCTGGACGCGGCGGAACGGCTGAGCCGGGCGGAGCTGGAGGCGCTCCAGCTCGACCGGCTGAGGGCTTCGCTGCGCCATGCGTACGAGAAGGTGGGCTTCTACCGGGAGGCGTTCGACAAGGCGGGGATACGGCCCGAGGACTGCCGTTCGCTCGCGGACCTCGCCCGCTTCCCGTTCACCACCAAGGCGGATCTGCGCGACCACTACCCGTTCGGGATGTTCGCCGTCCCCGGGTCCGAGGTCCGCCGCGTCCACGCCTCCAGCGGGACCACGGGCCGCCCGACGGTGGTCGGCTACACCGAGCGCGATCTGGACACCTGGGCGGACGTGGTGGCCCGCTCACTGCGCGCGGCGGGCGCCCGGCCGGGCCACAAGGTGCATGTGGCGTACGGATACGGGCTGTTCACGGGCGGCCTGGGCGCGCACTACGGGGCGGAGCGGCTCGGCTGCACGGTGATCCCCGCCTCCGGCGGTATGACGGCCCGCCAGGTCCAGCTGATCCAGGACTTCCGGCCCGAGGTCATCATGGTGACTCCGTCGTACATGCTGACCCTCCTCGACGAGTTCGAGCGGCAGGGCGTCGACCCGCGCGCGACCTCGCTGAAAGTCGGGATCTTCGGAGCCGAGCCGTGGACGGAGGAGATGCGCCGCGAGATCGAGGAGCGCTTCGCCATCGACGCGGTCGACATATACGGGCTGTCGGAGGTGATCGGGCCCGGGGTGGCGCAGGAGTGCGTGGAGACCAAGGACGGGCTGCACATCTGGGAGGACCACTTCTACCCGGAGATCGTCGACCCGCTCACCGGCGAGGTGCTGCCCGAGGGCGAGCGCGGCGAGCTGGTCTTCACCTCGCTCACCAAGGAGGCCATGCCGGTGGTCCGCTACCGGACGCGGGACCTGACCCGGCTGCTGCCGGGCTCGGCACGGGTGTTCCGGCGGATGGAGAAGGTGACCGGGCGCAGTGACGACCTGGTGATCCTGCGCGGGGTGAACCTGTTCCCCACCCAGATCGAGGAGATCGTGCTGCGCACGCCCGGCCTCGCCCCCCACTTCCAGCTGCGGCTCACCAAGGAGGGCCGCCTCGACGCGCTGACGGTCCGGGTGGAGGCGCGCGCCGACACCGCGCCGGAGCGGCGCGAGGAGGCCGCGCGGTCGATCGTCTCGGCGGTCAAGGACGGCATCGGGGTCTCGGTGGCGGTGGAGGTCGTCGACCCGGACACCATCGAGCGGTCGGTGGGCAAGTTCAAACGGATCGTGGATCTGCGCCAGGGCCCCGCGGGCGGGGCGTGAGTGTTGACAGGTGTGCGCCCGGGCTGACTGAGTGGCTGGCGGCACTTCGTGTGTCACGGGCAACCACCCGTGTCACCCTCTGAGTTGGGAGGAACGTTGGCTCTCCGCGCCCGCACCGACACCCGCGCCCACGCCCGCACCCGGATCAGGCGCCTCGCGCTGGCCGGCATCGCCATGCTGACCGCCTCGGCGCCGCTGTCCCCCACGGCCTCGGCCGCGTCCGGCGACCGCGAGCACCACCCCTCCGGCGGCGGCCTGTCCGCCGTCATCCGGTACACCGAGTACGGCGTTCCGCACATCCTCGCGAAGGACTACGCCGACCTCGGCTTCGGCACCGGCTACGCCCAGGCGGCCGACCAGGTGTGCACCCTCGCCGACGGATTCGTCACGCTGCGCGGGGAGCGGTCGAAGTGGTTCGGCCCGGACGCGGCCCCCGACGGCTCGCTCTCCGCCGCGACCAGGAACCTCTCCAGCGACCTGTACTTCACGTCCGTACGCGACGCGCGCACGGTCGAGAAGCTGCTGGCCACCCCGGCGCCCACCGGGCCGAGCCGCCGGTCGAAGGAGCTGATGCGGGGCTGGGCGGCGGGCTACAACGCCTGGCTGAAGCAGCACCGCGTCACCGACCCGGCGTGCAAGGGCGCGGCCTGGGTGCGCCCGGTGACCGTCGTCGACGTGGCCGCGCGCGGCTTCGCGATATCCGTGCTCGGCGGGCAGGGGCGCGTCACCGACGGCATCACCGCCGCGCAACCGCCGACCGCCGCGGCCGCGCCCGGCGCGCCCGACCCCGCCGCGCAGGCGAAGGCCGCCGAGCGGCTGTTCGCGGCCGACCAGGCCGACATGGGCTCCAACGCCGTCGCGTTCAGCGGCGCCGCCACGGCCGACGGGCGCGGTCTGCTGCTCGGCAACCCGCACTACCCCTGGCACGGCGGCCGCCGCTTCTGGCAGATGCAGCAGACCATCCCCGGCGAGCTCGACGTCTCCGGCGCGGCCCTGCTCGGCACCCCGACCATGAGCATCGGCTTCAACGACAAGGTGGCCTGGAGCCACACGGTCGCCACCGGTGTCACGCTCAACCTCCACCAGCTGGCCCTCGACCCGGCCGACCCGACCGCGTACCTCGTGGACGGCGCCCCCGAGCGCATGACCCGGCGCACGGTGACGGTCCCGGTCAAGGGCGGCGCCCCGGTGACGCGCACCCAGTGGTGGACGCGGTACGGGCCGGTGGTCACCGGGCTCGGCCCCACGGTGCCTCTGCCGTGGACCAAGGCCACGGCGTTCGCGCTGAACGACCCCAACGCGCTCAACCTGCGCGCCGCGGACACCGGTCTGGGCTTCTCCAAGGCGGCGGGCACCGACGACATCCTCACGTCACTGCGCCGCACCCAGGGCCTGCCCTGGGTGAACACGGTCGCCGCCGACGCGCACGGGCACTCCCTGTTCACCCAGTCCCAGGTGCTCCCGCGGATCACCGACGAGCTGGCCGCGCGCTGCTCGACCCCGCTGGGCAAGGCGCTCTACCCGGCCTCGGGCGTCGCGGTCCTGGACGGCTCGCGCGGCGACTGCGCCCTCGGCTCGGACCCGGACGCCGTCCAGCCCGGAGTCTTCGGGCCCGCCCGGATGCCGCTGCTCAAGGACGCCGCGTACGCCGAGAACTCCAACGACAGCGCCTGGCTGACCAACGCCGAGCACCCGCTGACCGGTTACGAGCGGATCTTCGGCACCGTCGCGACCGCGCGCTCGCCGCGTACGCGCGGGGCGGTCGAGGACGTGTCGGCCCTGGCCGCGAAGGGACGGCTCACCGTCGCCGACCTCCAGCGCCAGCAGTTCGCCGACCGGGCGCCCGCCGGGCACCTGGCGGCGGCCGACACGGCCAGGGCCTGCGCCGCGCTGCCCGGCGGCACCGCCACGGACAGCACCGGCAAGGCGGTCGACGTGTCCGGGGCGTGCGCGGTACTGGCCGGCTGGGACCGTACGGTGGACGCGGGAAGCCGGGGCGCGCTGCTCTTCGACCGCTACTGGCGCAAGCTGACCGGCACGGTCCCGGCGGCCGAGCTGTGGAAGGTGCCGTTCTCGGCGGCCGACCCGGTGCGTACGCCGAACACCCTCAACACCGCCTCGCCGGGCGTCGCCCGGGCACTCGCCGACGCGGTCGGCGAGCTGCGCGCCGCCGGCATCCCCCTCGACTCGGCCCTGGGCGGCCACCAGTACGTGGTCCGGGGCGGCAAGCGCCTTCCGGTCTCCGGCGGTACGGAGGCGCTCGGCATCTGGAACAAGGTCGAGGGCGTGTGGGATCCGGCTCGCGGCTACACCGAGGTGTCGACCGGATCCAGCCACATCCAGGCGGTCGGCTGGGACGGCGGCCGCTGCCCCGTCGCCCGCACCCTGCTGACGTACTCCCAGTCGGAGAACGTCCTCTCGCCGCACTACAGCGACCAGACGAAGCTCTACTCGCAGCGGCGCTGGGTCTCCTCGCGCTTCTGCGAGCGCGACATCCTCTCCTCGCCCGCGCTGCGGGTCGTCCGGGTGCGCGAGCACCGCTGACGTCCGCGCGGCCCGCTCCTCGGGCGGGCCGCGCCGGAGGTTCACGCCGGGACGCCGATCACCTCATGGCCCACCGAGGCGAGCAGCGGGACCAGGGCCCGCCCGATGACTCCGGTGGCACAGCCCGGTGGCCTTCGGCCCCACGGTCACATCGCCCGCTCGTGGCCCTCCCAGTACGGTTCGCGCAGCCGTCGTTTGTAGAGCTTGCCGTTGGGGTCGCGCGGCATGGCCGCGATGAAGTCGACGGACTTGGGGCGCTTGTAGCCCGCGAGGCGCTCCTCGCAGTGGGCGAGGAGCTCGAAGGCGAGCTCCTCGCCCGGCTCGTGGCCGGGCGCGGCCTCCACGACCGCCTTGACCTCCTCGCCCCAGTCGGCGTGCGGGATGCCGAAGGCCGCGGCGTCGGCGACGGCCGGGTGGCTCAGGAGCGCCGCCTCGATCTCGGCCGGGTAGATGTTGACCCCGCCCGAGATGATCATGTCGATCTTGCGGTCGCGCAGGAACAGATAGCCGTCCTCGTCGAGGTAGCCGAGGTCGCCCACGGTGAAGAAGTCGCCGATGCGGTTCTTCCGGGTCTTGGTCTCGTCCTTGTGGTAACTGAAGCCGCCCGTCGACATCTTCATGTAGACGGTGCCCAACTGGCCTGCGGGCAGCCGCTCGCCGTCGTCGTCGAAGACCGCGAGTTCGCTGATGGGCCACGCCTTGCCGACCGTGCCCGGCTTCTTCAGCCAGTCCTCGGCCGTGGCGAACGCCCCACCGCCCTCGCTCGCCGCGTAGTACTCCTCCACACAGCTCCCCCACCACTCGATCATCGCCCGCTTGACGTGGTCGGGGCAGGGGGCGGCGCCGTGGATGGCGTGCCGCAGCGCGCTCACGTCGTAGCGCGCCCGGACCACCTCGGGCAGCGAGAGCAGCCGGTGGAACTGGGTCGGCACCATGTGCGTATGGGTGCAGCGGTACGCGTCGATGAGGCGCAGCATCTCCTCGGGCGTCCACTTGTCCATCAGGACCAGCGGATGCCCGATGTGCAGGGACGCGCCCGCGAACTGGAGCACGGCCGTGTGGTAGAGCGGCGAGCAGACCAGATGGACGTTGTCGTCGAACGGCTTGATGCCGAAGATGCCGAGGAAGCCGCCGAGGTAGGACTCCTCGGGGAGCTTGCCGGAGAGCGGGCGCCGGATGCCGCGCGGGCGGCCGGTGGTGCCCGAGGTGTAGTTCATGACCCAGCCCAGCGTGCGGCCCTCGGGCACGGACTCGGGCTGCCCGTCGAGGAGTTGCCCGTACGGACAGAAGCCCGCCACCTCGCCCACCGCGTACCGGTGGCTGCCCGGCAGCTTCGCCTCGTCGGCGGCCGCGGTCGCCGCCTGCGCGAACCGCTCGTGGGCGATGAGCACCTTGGCACCGGAGTCCGCGACGATCCAGGCGATCTCGGGCCCGACCAGGTGGTGGTTGACGGGGACGAGGTAGAACCCGGCCTGGGAGGCGGCCAGATACGCGGTGAAGAACTCGACCCCGTTGGGCAGCACGACGGCGAACGCGTCGCCCTGTTCGAGGCCGGCCGCGCGCAGCCCGTGCACCAGCCGGTTGACGTCGGCGTGCAGCCGCCCGGCCGTCCAGCGCTCGCCGCCGGGCGCGGTGAGCACCACACGGCCGGGGTCGGCGGCGGCCTGCGCCCAGAACCCGTTGGGCGGCGGGGAGCCGCTCATGACCCGCTCCTTCCGGCGATACGGCTGATGCGGTCGACGGCCTGCTCGAAGCCGCGGGTGAGGTCGTCGACGACCTCCTGGACGCTGCGCTCGGAGTTCATCCGGCCGACGATCTGGCCGACCGGCGTGCCGAGCAGCGGGGCGACCTCGTACTTCTGGATCCGTGACAGCGCCTCGGCGACCAGCAGGCCTTGCAGGGGCATGGGCAGGGTGCCGGGGCCGCTCGGGTCGTCCCAGGCGTCGGTCCACTCGGTGCGCAGCTGGCGCGCGGGCTTGCCGGTGAGGGCGCGCGAGCGGACGGTGTCGCCGGAGCCGGCCGCGAGGAGTTTGCGGGTGAGCGCGCGCGAGTGGAGATCGGCCTCGGTGGTGGTGAGCCAGAGGGAGCCCAGCCAGACGCCCTGGGCGCCCAGCGCAAGGCCTGCGGCCACCTGGGCGCCGCTGCCGATGCCTCCGGCGGCGAGTACGGGCAGCGGCCCGACCGCGTCGACGACTTCGGGCACCAGCACCATGGAGGCGATCTCGCCGGTGTGGCCGCCGGCTTCGTAGCCCTGGGCGACGACGATGTCGATGCCCGCCTCGGCGTGGTGGCGGGCGTGCCGGGCGCTGCCGGCGAGCGCGGCGACCAGGACCCCGTTGGCGTGGGCCCGGTCGACGACATCGGCGGGCGGAGAGCCGAGCGCGTTGGCGAGCAGCTTGATCGGGTAGGTGAAGGCGACGTCGAGCTGGTCGCGGGCGACCTGCTCCATCCACCCGGTGATCCGCCAGCCGGACGCCTCGCCCTCGGCCAGCTCGGGCACGCCGTGCTTGGCGAGCGTCTCGCGCACGAACTGCCGGTGCCCCTCGGGGATCATGGCTTCGACGTCGTCCTCGGTGACGCCCTCCACCTTCCGCGCGGGCATCACGACGTCGAGGCCGTAGGGCAGTCCGTCGGTGTGCTCCTGCATCCAGTCGAGGTCGCGCGCGAGGTCGTCGGGGGCGGTGTAGCGGACCGCGCCGAGCACGCCGAACCCACCGGCCCGGGTGATGGCGGCGGCCACCGCCGGGAACGGTGTGAAGCCGAAGATGGCGTGCTCCACTCCCAGTCTTCTGCTCAGCTCCGTCTGCATGGGGCGCAGGATGCCGCAGCCCGGTCGACGAGGGAAGAGATTTTCTGATGCCACGTCAGATTCTTTACGCGGTGCCGCGCCGGGGCCGGTCAGGGTGGTCCTGGCCGATGCCCTGGCCCGGGCGCTCGCGCCCCAGGCTCTCAGCCGCCCAGCACCGCCATCGCCGCGTTGTGGCCCGGGATGCCGCTGACCCCGCCGCCCCGGACCGCGCCCGCCCCGCACAGCAGGACGTTCGGGTACGTGGTCTCCACGCCCCAGCGCCCGGCGGACTCCTCCGCGTACGGGAAGGCGAGCGGGCGGTGGAAGATGTTGCCGCCGGGCAGCCGCAGCTCGCGCTCCAGATCGAGCGGGGTCTTCGCCTCGATGCAGGGCCGGCCGTCGGCGTCGGTGGCCAGGCAGTCCGCGAGCGGCTCGGCCAGCTGTGCGTCCAGCTGGGCCAGCGTCGCGTCGAGGAGCGCCTCGCGCGTCTTGTCGTTATCGGCCGCGAACAGCCGCGCCGGGGTGTGCAGCCCGAACAACGTCAGCGTCTGGTAGCCGCGTTCCGCCAGGTCCGGGCCTAGGATCGAGGGGTCGGTGAGCGAGTGGCAGTAGATCTCGCAGGGCGGTGCGGCGGGCAGCTCACCGGCCGCCGCCTGGGCGTACGCGGCGCCCAGCGCCCCGTACCCCTCCCCGATGTGGAAGGTCCCGGCGAACGCCTCGCGCGGGTCGACCGAGGTGTCCTTCAGCCGGGGCAGCCGGGTGAGCAGCATGTTGACCTTGAGCTGGGCGCCCTCGGCGTGTTCCGGGGCCGGGCCGCCGGTGAGCGCGGCCAGGGCCTCGGGAGACGCGTTGACCAGGACGTGCCGGGCCGCGACCGTGCCCTCGCCCGACTCCGTACGGAAGTCGACCTCGGCCTCGCGGCCGTCGGTGCGCAGCGCGGTCGCCTCGTGGCCGGTGACGACCTCCGCGCCGGCCGCCCGTGCGGCGCCCGCGAGCGCGTCGGTGAACGCGCCCATCCCGCCCACCGGCACGTCCCAGTCGCCGGTGCCGCCGCCGATGACGTGGTAGAGGAAGCAGCGGTTCTGGGCCAGGGAGGGGTCGTGGGCGTCGGCGAAGGTGCCGATCAGGGCGTCGGTGAGGACGACACCGCGCACCAGGTCGTCGGCGAACCGCTCCTCCACGGCGACGCCGATCGGCTCCTCGAAGAGCATCCGCCACGCCGTGTCGTCGCCCAGGCGCTCGCGCAGGGCCGCGCGGGCGGGCAACGGCTCGGTCAGCGTGGGGAAGAGCCGCTCGGCGGCCCGCCGGGTCATTCCGTAGAACTCTTCCCAGGCTGTGAACTCGGCCTCGGAGCCGGTCAGTCGGCGGAACGAGGCCCGGGTGCGCTCCTCGCCGCCGCCGACGAGCAGCCCGGTGGGGCGGCCGTCGCGTACCACCGGTGTGTACGAGGAGACGGTCCGCCTGCGCACGGCGAAGCGCAGTCCCAGATCGTCGACGATCTTCTGCGGCAGCAGCGAGACAAGGTAGGAATAGCGCGAGAGCCGGGCGTCGACGCCCGCGAAGGGGCGGGTCGAGACGGCCGCGCCGCCGGTGCGGTCGAGGCGCTCCAGGACCAGCACCGACTTCCCGGCGCGGGCGAGGTAGGCGGCGGCCACCAGGCCGTTGTGGCCGCCGCCGACGATCACGGTGTCGTACACCTGGTGTGCGGGCATGGCCCTTCCTAGCACGCGCCGATCACCGGCGGCCAGGGTGACGGCGCCGGTGCTCTCCTGCCTGCCCGCCCCCGCCTGTGGCGCCTGTCCGAGGCGCTCTTCGGCGCCGCCGGAGCCGAGGGGCGCAAGGCGCGCAAACGCCTGCTCTCCGGGGCGCGTTGTCTCTTCTACGGCTTCGTCGCGTACACCGTCTCGACGTACGCGCTCGGTGACCGCCGTACCGAGGGCGGCTCCAGCGACCGCACCTCCCAGGACCTCACGGCCCGGCTGCTCGGTCTGCCGGGCGGGCGGTGGATGGTCGGCGCGGCCGGAGTCCTCGCGGTCGGGGCCGGACTGTGGATCGCGGTACGGGCGGCGCTGCGCGAATACCACGACCGGATGCGGCTCACCGGGATGTCACCGCGCACCCGTCTGGTGGTGGACTGCACGGGTGTGGCGGGTGGGGTGTCGCGGGGCGCCGTCTTCGCCGCCGCCGGCGGCTTCGCCCTCTGGGCGGCGGTCGGCTTCGACCCCGGCCGGGCCAAGGGCATGGACGACACCCTGCGCTCCTTCGCCCACACCCCGGCCGGTCCCTGGCTTCTGATGGCGGTGGCCGCGGGCCTCGCGCTCTTCGGCCTGTTCTCGTTCGCGATGGCGCGCTGGCGCAGGTTCTGAGCCCACCGCCGGGCCTGGCTCGGGCGAACCCGTTTCAGCCGCTTGCGAACCGGGCCGTGTGCGAGGTGGGTTCGGGGGTACACGCTCTTCGCGTTGGAACGCGTTGGAAGCTTGTACAGGTCGATCCAGGGAGAGATCATGACGACGGTCGAGGTCAGCACCATGGTGGGGCAGCGCAGCCAGGTGGCGCCCGAACTGCCCTTGGTGGAGTGCCCCGACAAGCTCGCACCGCGTGACGCCCGGGATTTGTCACGCCTCTTCTTCGAGCAACTCGCGGTACTGGAGGAGGGGACACCCGCATACCAGTACGCGCGCAACACCCTCATCGAGATGAACATGTCGCTCGTGCGTTTCGCCGCGCGGCGTTTTCGCCAGTACGCGGACGAGATCGAGGACGTCGTCCAGGTGGGCATGATCGGACTGATCAAGGCCATCGACCGGTTCGAGCTGTCGCGCGAGACGCAGTTCGCCACGTTCGCCGTGCCCTATGTCGTCGGTGAGATGAAGCGCTTCTTCCGCGACACCACCTGGGCCGTGCACGTCCCGCGCCGGCTGCAGGAGCGCCGGACGGAGCTGGGCAAGGCGCGGGCCGAGCTGGAGAGCCGCCTCGACCGCTCCCCCACCGTCAAGGAGCTGGCCGAGCTGATGGACATCAGCGAGGAGGAGGTCGTGGAGGCCCAGGTGGCCGCCAACGGCTACCACTCCTCGTCCCTCGACGCGGCCCTGTCCGGCAACGAGGAGGAGGGCGAGGCGGCGCTCGCCGACATCATCGGCTGCGAGGACCCGGGCATGGAGCTGGTCGAGGACTTCCAGGCACTGGCGCCCGCGATGGACACCCTGACCGAGCGCGAGCGCTTCGTCGTGCATCTGCGGTTCGTCGAGGAGCGCACCCAGGCGGAGATCGGTGAGACGCTCGGCGTCTCCCAGATGCAGGTCTCCCGCATCCTGCGCCGCATCCTCACCAAGCTCCGTACCGGCATGGGCGTCGTCGCGGACTGACGCACGGCCGACCGCGGGTCCACGCACGAGCGAGGACCGGTGCCGGGGCGCGTACGAGCGCCCCGGCACCGGCGCGCTCACAGCGGCAGGAAGACCTGGATGCGCTTGCCTCCGGCGGGCAGCAGGCTGACGGTGACGCTGGTCGCCAGTCGGCAGATCATCGGCCACCCGTAGCCGCCGGGGGTGAAGTCACCGCCCGGCTCCTTCGTCGACGGCAGCCCGGGGCTCGCGTCCTCGACCACCAGCCGCAGCCCCACCCGGTCCGCCATCGCCTCGAACGCGGTGACACCGCCCGCGTGCCGCAGCGCGTTCGTCACCAGCTCCGAGGTCACCAGCAGCGCGTCCGTGACCACCGCGTCCTGCGCCGAGGCCGACGGTCTGCCCAGCGCGGCGCCGAGCAGCGCCTTCACGCGCCGACGCGCCTCCGCGGCGTCGACCGGCACCAGTCCGGTCCTCCATGTAGGAGCCGTTTCCTCACTCACCTCACTGCCCCCGTCCCGCATGCGGCATCGCCCGCGTTCACCCCCTGCGCACTTGCCCAGGGTTCCCATAGGTCAATCCCCCTCGCTTTGTGCGAAGGGGCGGCCCCGTCGCGACGGGGGACGCGACGGGGCCTTGGGTTTCGGGTGCCCTGGGGCGACAGGACCATGCTCGTGATGCCGGTCACACCCCGGAGGATACGACCTGCACCGGTACGCCCCGCTCAGTTCGTGGTGGGGACGACCGCCCGGCAACCGTTGGTCCGCCACACGTCCTCGCCGCCGTTGTTCCGCGCACTCGGAGCAACCGACACCCGACGCCCGTCGACAGCACTCGCGCCCTCTCCCGTTTCGCGTCCGATTTTCCGTACGAATTCCAGCAACCGCACCCTGGATCGCTGTTGCTGACGGGACATCAGTTGGCGGTTTCATCCCGGGCCGGACTTTCGCGGTCGGCGATCGCGGTCCATCTACCGCGCCGTTCTCAGGACATCGCCCCGCCCTTTCGGGGGCGCTCGGCGGTTTCTCTCATCAACTCTTTAGTGTGCAGGCGATTCAGACGGGCTGCGGTTGTTTGGGTGAGGTGTGTATCTTTTTGCGTACTCGCCTGTGCTGTGCCCGCAGCAGGGCCGGCATCCGGCGGCATCATCCAGCACGAGGAAAGCGAACTCCCATGGCGGACGAGCCGGACACCACCACACTCCAGAACCAGTACGCGGCGCGCGTCACCGCCGATCTGGAAGCCAACCAGCAGGACCAGTCGCGCATCCGCGCGGAACTCGACACGCTCAAGGGCCAGCTCGACTCCCTGGAGCGCGACCACGGTCTGCTGCAGACCATGCAGCACACCCTCGGCGGCCCCGCCGCCGCGGCCGCGGCGCCCACCAGGGCGAGCGGGCGCGGCACCGCACGCGTCCCCGCGAAGGCCGCGTCCACGAAGGACGCACCGGCCAAGGTGCCCACCCCCCGGTCGAAGAAGACCGAGGTCAAGTCCGCGGCCAAGCCCGCGCGGACCCCGCGCAAGAACACCGCTCCGGCGAAGACCTCCTCCCGCGCCAAGGCCGAGACCTCCGGTCCCACCCTGCGTGAGGTCGTCCTCGGCCTCTTCGCCGGACACCAGGAGCCGCGTACGGTCGCCGACATCCTCACCGAACTCACCACCGCCCACCCCGACCGCGCGACCAGCCCCCAGGTCGTGCGCAACACCCTCGAAGCGCTCGTCGCCAAGGGCGAACTGGAGCGGGAGCGCAAGCAGGGCTCCGTCTTCTACACCGCCCGCCCCGACAAGAAGGCTGCCGGGACGCCCACCGCCGACGCCGTCGCGAAGGCCTGACACCTCTCATCCGCCGGGGTTGGATCGGGTCGATGACTTTCTCGCCGTACGGCATCAGCCGCATGGAGCCCGGCGGACAGCGACTTGTCCGCCGAGCCCCGTGCGCCGATCCATCAACAACGCGGCAGCGGGCCGGAACGGCTTCCGGCCCGGCCGGTGGCGAGGAGGAGGGGCACCACCGCGAGCAGTTCGCCGAGCGCTCCCACCCACAGCGCCATGCGGGCGCCGAAGTGCTCGCCCAGGGCGCCGCCCAGGAGTGCGCCGATCGGCATGGACCCCCACACCACGAAGCGAAACGTCGCCGTCATCCGGCCGAGGAGCGGAGGCGGGCAGAGCTGTTGGCGCAGGGACACCGAGGTGATCTTGAACGTCATGAAGGCCGTCCAGCCCAGGCCCTGGAGCGCGACCGCGAGCGCGAAGCGCCAGTCGGACCGGTAGAACGGGAGCGCCAGCAACCAGAGCACCCCACTGGTCAGTACGGACAGACACATCGCCCGTCCCTGTCCCAGTCGGGCGGCGACCCTCGTGGTGAGCAGACTGCCGAGGAAACCGCCGACCGCCTCCGCGGTGAAGACGAGGCCGCAGAGGAAGGGTGAGAGGCCGAGGTCTCCGGCGAGCAGGACGAGCAGCATGGCCGCGCCGATGGTGCCGCACAGGTTGGAGATCGCCGAGGTGAGGGTGAGCGCCCGCAGCGTCGGGTGGCCGAAGAGGAAGCGCAGCCCTTCGGCGATCTCGGCCCGCAGTCCCGGCCGCGTCGTCGACACGGGTGGGGCCGGATCGGGGCGGCGGACACGGGTGAGCAGGAACGCGGAGGCCAGGTAGCTGACGGCGTCCACCGCGACCGCGAGCGGGGCGGTCAGCGCGCCGACGAGCACGCCCCCCGCGCCGGGTCCGGCGGCCTGGGTGAGGGTGCGACTCGCCTCCAGCTTGACGTTGGCCTCCACCAGCCGGGTTTCGTCGACGAGTTGGGGAAGGTGGCTCTGGGCGGCCACGTCGAAGAACACCGTACACACGGACATACCGAAGGCCACCGCGTACAACTGGGGCAGGGACAGCACGTCCAGCGCGCTCGCGACGGGTATCGAGGCCAGGAGTGCGGCGCGGCCGAGGTCACCGGCGACCATGACGCGGCGGCGCCGCGCCCGGTCCACCCACGCCCCGGCGGGCAGCCCCAGGAGCAGGAACCCGAGGTACTCGGACATCACGAGCAGACCTGCCTGGAAGGGGGTCGCGTCGAGGGCGCCGATGGCGACGAGGGGAAGGGCGAGGACGGTGACGGCGGTACCGGCCTGGCTGACGGTGTCGGCCGTCCGGAGTCTGCGGAAGTCGCGGTCGCGCGGCAGCGCGCCGGGCCGCGCCGGGGTGGTGTCCGTGGAGCAGGAAAGCGTCATGATCGCGCACTCCACCACCGGTGGGGCGGCCGGACCATTGTTTTAGTCTGGCCGAAAACGTCGTGGGGTGATCCGGGGGGGCGCGGGACGTGGGAGCGGTGCGGTTCGGGGTGGACGATCTGGTCAACCTGAGGTTCGCGATCTCTCCGTTGTGGGAGACGGTGGCGAGTGTGCGGGCCTCGGAGGACCCCGGGCGGCACGCCGTCCATCTGCCGTGGATCAAGAAGGCGCTGGCCCTGCGGCAGGACCGCGACCTGGCCCGCCGCCTTGAGCCGCTGATCACGGACCTCACCGGTTTCGAGCCCCCTCCCCCGCGGTGCCCGCTCGCCACCGTCGAGGAGGAGCTCGCAATCGCCGGGGCCGCCTGCGAGGTGGGCGACGCGGTGCTCGCCTGGTGGGGAGCCGCCGTACGGCCGTACTGGCCGCGCATCCGCGCCGTACTGGAGGCGGACGTCGTCCACCGCACCCGCCAACTGGCCGAGGACGGCATCCAGGAGGTGTTCGCCCACCTCCACCCCACCCTGAAGTGGACGCGGGACCGGCTGGTGCCGGTGGATCTGCCGCCGGGCGAGCCGAGGCTCGACGGGAACGGGATCACCTTGGTGCCCACCGCTTTCGCCACCCGCTGCCGGCTGCTGCGCGGCGGGGGCACCACACCGCCCGGCGTGCTCTATCCCGCGCGCGCCGTGGGCACCCTGTGGGAGCGGCGCGGGTCCGCCGGGGAGGGCCTGGCCCGGCTGCTCGGCCGCAGCCGCGCCCGGGTGCTCGCCGACACGAGCTCACCGGCCACCACGACCCAGCTGGCCGCGCGTACGGGCCTCAGCCTGGGCGCGGTGTCCCAGCACCTCGCGGTGCTGCGCGACGCGGGTCTGGTCACCGGCCACCGCTACCGGCGCGAGGTCCACTACACGGCCACCGACATGGGCCTCCTGCTGCTCGGGCAGCGGACGGGGTGACCCGGCCAGGGGCGGCGCGGCACGGTGTGGGACGGTGGGGCCGGAAAAAAACTCTCCACGTTTTCGTTATCCGCCGGTTCCCCGCCGATCTCCCACGGTGGAGAAGCAGTCGGTTGGAGCCCGGAGACCACCGGGACCCGGGGAGAGTGGACGAGGCGTGAACATGGAGTACGGGACGGCGACGGTCGCGGCCGCGCGAGCCGGTGACCAGCAGGCCCAGGACGAGCTCGTCGCGGCCTGTCTGCCACTGGTGTACAACATCGTCGGGCGGGCGCTGAACGGTCACGCCGACGTCGACGACGTGGTCCAGGAGAGCGTGCTGCGGATGCTCGACGGACTGGCGGGGCTCCGGGATCCGGCCAGTTTCCGGTCGTGGGTGGTGGCCATCACCATGAACCAGCTGCGCCAGTACTGGCAGCGCGCCCACACCCGGCCGGACGGCACCGGCATCCACGAGCCGAGCGATCTGCCCGACCCGGGCGCCGACTTCGTGGACCTGACGATCCTGCGGCTCGGGCTGTCCGGGCAGCGCAGGGAGGCCGCCGAGGCCACCCGCTGGCTGGAGCCCGAGGACCGGGGGCTGCTCTCGCTGTGGTGGCTGGAGACGGCGGGGTGTCTGACCCGCGCCGAGGTGGCCGCGTCCCTCGAACTCTCCCCGCAGCACACCGCCGTACGCGTCCAGCGCATGAAGGAGCGGCTCGACGCGTCGCGCCAGGTGGTACGGACCCTCGCGGGCGCCCCGCAGTGCCGGGAACTCGCCGGGCTGCTCTCGCTCTGGGACGGTGTGCCCTCCGCGCTGTGGCGCAAGCGCATCACCCGGCACACCCGTGAGTGCCCGCTCTGCTCGGGCCTGGGCAGCGGGCTCGTACCGCCCGAGGGCCTGCTGGCGGGGCTCGCCCTGGTGCCGGTGGCCTCGGCGGCCGGTCTGTTCGCGGCCCTGGCCGCACACCGGGTGCCGGGTGCCGCGCCCATGGCGCACGGGGTGGCCGAAGGGGGCCCGACGGAACCCCCGCGACCGCAGGCGCCCGGCCGCCACCGGCAGGCACCGCGTGGCCGGGGCGCCCGCGCCGGGCAGGACGAGGCGGCCACCCGGGGCGAGCTGCGCCGCGACCGGGACCGTGCCAGGCGGCGTCGCCGTGCGGCGGCGGTGCTGGCGGGCGCCACCGCGATAGGCGGCCTGGCCGTGGTCATCCACCTCTCCAACGATCCGTCCGGGCCCGGCCGCACCGTCGCCGACGCCCCGGCCGACGCCTCCGTCACGGCGGCGAGCCCGGACAGCGCCACCGCCACCGGCCCCTCACCCACCCGGTCACCCAACCCGGCCTCCCCGAAGCCGAGTTCCTCGCCGTCGCCGAGTCGCTCGGCCGCCTCGCCGAAGCCGACCGCACACAGCCCCGCGCCGCACAGCGCCGCCGCCAGGCCTCCCGCACAGCGCTCCCCCAGCACTCCGAACGGCCTCGCCAAGCAGGGGTCGGGCGCCCAGCAGGTGATCGCGCTGGTCAACACCGAGCGGGCCAAGAACGGCTGCGGCCCGGTGAGCGACAACTCCCGGCTCGCCACGGCCGCCCAGCGCCACTCCGACAACATGGCGGCACAGGACTTCTTCGACCACACCGACCCCAGCGGGGCGGGCCCCGGCGAGCGCATCCACGCCGCCGGCTACCAGTGGTCCACCTACGGCGAGAACATCGCCCGGGGCCAGCAGACCCCGGCCGACGTCATGAAGTCCTGGATGAACAGCCCCGGACACCGCGCCAACATCCTCAACTGCGCCTTCAAGGAGCTGGGGGTCGGGATCCACAACGGCCCCGGGGGCCCGTGGTGGACCCAGGACTTCGGCACCCAGATGTGAGACACCGCAGCCCCGCGCGCCCGGTCAGCCGGCCGCGAGCGCGTGGGCCCGGGCGATGAGCAGGGCGACGTCGTCGTGGGTGTCCGGGCGGCGCAGAGCGGCGAGCAGGAAGTCGCAGGTGTCCTCCAGCGGGCGGCTGGGGCCGGTCAGCAGGTCGGTGAGGGTCGCAAGACGGGTGTCGATGTCCTGGTCACGGGTCTCGATCAGGCCGTCCGTGTACAGGACGAGGTCGTCCCCCGGGTCGAGGCTGACGGCGGTCGTCGAGAACGGGACACCGCCCACGCCGAGCGGCGCTCCGGTGGGCAGGTCGAGCAGCCGGGGCGGGCGGCCGGGCCGCAGGTGCACCGGGGGCGGGTGACCGGCGACCGCGATGTGGCACAGATGCGTATGGGGGTCGTAGAGCGCGTACACACACGTCGCCGTCGCATCCCCCAGATCGGCGGTGGCCGCGTCCAGATGGGTCAGTACGGTGGCGGGGTCCAGGTCGAGCCGGGCCAGGGCGCGGGCCGTGGCGCGCAGTTGGCCCATGGTGGCGGCGGCGTTGATGCCGCTGCCCATCACATCGCCGACGACGAGTGCCGTACGGTCGCCGCTGAGGGCGATGACGTCGAACCAGTCGCCGCCGGTCTCGTCGTCGGCCGCCGCCGGCTGGTAGCGGTAGGCGATGTCCAGCCCGCTGGGGGCGGCCGGGCGTTGGGGCAGCAGGTGGCGTTGCAGCATCAGAGCCGTCTCGCGCTGGCGCTGGTACCAGCGGGCGTTGTCGATGGACACGGCCGCGCGCGCGGCGAGTTCGGTGGCGAGCAGGACGTCGTCCTTGCTGAACGGCGCGGGGTTGCGGGCCCGTTTGAGGTCCAGCGCGCCGAGGACCTGGCCGCGCGCGATGAGGGGGACGGCCAGATAGGAGTGCACTCCGGCGGCGGCCAGGAGGTGGACGGCGTCCTCGTTGCGGGCGATGCGCGGCAGGTCCTGGGGGCGTACCCGGGGGACGAGGACGGGGCGGCCCGTGCGGGCGCACTGGGTCACCAGCCGGGTGGGGCCGTACAGGGCGACGTCGCCGACCGGGTCGGCGGCGGAGGTGGCTTCGGTGGGGTAGGCCGCGTTGAGCGCCAACGCGCGGAAGCGCACGGCGCCGCCGTCCGCCTCCCCCGGCCGGGGACCGGCCAGGACGGTGTCGAGCACGTCGACGGCCGCGATGTCGGCGACCTCCGGGACGGCGACGTCGGCCAGCTCGCGGGCCGTCACCTCCAGGTCGAGGGTGGTGCCGATACGGACCGAAGCGTCCGCGATCAGCGAGAGCCGGCGCCGGGCCTGGGCGGCGGAGACGGCGGCCTCGTGCTGCTCGGTCACATCGACGACGGACACCGCGACGCCGAGGACATGACCTGCCTGGTCGTCGAGCCGGTACACCGACACCAGCCAGGCGTGGTCGCGCCCGGGGTCGGCGGCGGTGCGGCCGGTGGTGAACTCGTCGAGCACCGGGCGCCCGGACGCCATCACCTCGCGCATCCGCGCCTCGACACCGGCGCCGTCCAGGAACGGCAGTACGTCCACGATCCGGCGCCCGAGGTGCTCGTCGGCCGGAACGCCGTTGATGCGCTCAAGCGCGGGGTTCACCAGGACGTACCGCAGCTCGGTGTTGAGGACCGCCAGGCCGATGGGCGACTGGTCCACGAGCCGCAGCGAGAGGGCCAGATCCCGCTCCACCCGCCGCAGCGTCGCCTGCTCGGAGGCCAGTCCCAGGGCGAACATCCGGCCGTTGTCGGCTTCGAGGCGTACGTTGCGGAACTCCACCAGCAGCGTGCTGCCGTCCTTGTGCCGGACCGGGAACACCCCCGCCCAGGTGCCCTCGCCGGACATCACCTGGGCGAACAGCTCCAGCACCACATGGCGGTGCTCCTCGTCCACCAGGAGCTTCGCGGCGTACTGCCCGAGTGCCTCCGCGGCGGTGTATCCGTACACCCGCTTGGCCTGCGGACTCCACAGCCGGATGCGGCCCTCGGCGTCGAGCACGACCGCGGCCACCCCGAGCACGTCCAGCAGACCGCCGGCCACCAGCGACGGGTCTCTCGCCCCCGAACCGGCCGGGAAGGACTGCGCACCAGCCATCACCGGCCTCCTCACCCGTACGCCCCTGTGCGGGACACGCCCGCTGGCCAGGCCCAGGCCGATCGGCACGACTTTCCGCCTTCCATGCTGCGCCCGGACGCCCGGGCGTGCGACCGGGGGTACGTCGAACGGTGCGGGGAGCCGCCTCCGCCGCCCGCCGTCACTTCCTCCGGTCGCGCCGCCGCCGCAGAACGAGCGCCGCCGCTGCCACGGCCGCCACGGCGGAGACGAGCCTGCGGGGGCGGGCGCGCCCGGCCATCGCCGCCGCGGCCGTCACCCGGCGTACGGGCGCGGGGGTGTGGTCCCGGACCGTGCGGGCCGCCTGGCCCGCCGCCGTCCGGACCCCGGCCGCCGCCGTGCCCGTGCGGTGCGTGGCGTGGGTCGCGCGTCCCTTCAGATCCGCCTCGGCCGCGAGCCTGGCCGCGCTGTCGGTGATACCCATCGGTGCCTCTCTCTCGTTCGCCGGGTTCTCACGCTGTCTGCCGGGTCACCCCGGATCAGTGGCTCAAACCAGAACGTGGCCGATACCGGGCACACTCGCCCGGCCCGGCCGCACCGATCGCGGAAGCCGGCCGGGCCGGGGAGGATGGGTGGGCTGGGCCCGCGCCCCGCCCACGCACTAGAGCGCCGATCATTGGGCACTCTTCCTACAGGCGCCCTCGGCGCCCGGTGCGCAGCACCACCGAGCAGTGGCGAAGGACGGGTGAACCCATGGCATCGGACACCACCGACGGCTCGCACGACGGGGACACCGCCGGGGACAGACGGTTCACCGTCGCGGCGCGGCGGATCGCCGGGGCGGCGGTGCTCTCGCTCACCGGCGAGCTGGACCACGACACGGTCGAGCCGTTGCGTACCGCGCTCACCGAGCAGATCGCCGCCGCTCCGGCGCGGATCGTGGTCGACTGCACGGGTCTGCGGTTCTGCGACTCGACCGGTCTGAACGTGCTGCTGCGGGCCCGGTCGGCGGCCGCGCAGACCGCGGGGGCCGACATCGAGCTCGCGGCGCTCCAGCCGCCCGTCGCCCGGATGTTCGAGATCACCGGTGCGGACGCGGTGTTCCGTATCCACACCGACCTGGACGAGGCGCTCGCGGGCCGCCCGCCCGGGTAGCGGAGAGAGCGATGGGCGACACGGGCCGGGCCGGGCGGAGCCAGATCCGCCGCCTTGAGCTCTTCGGTACGAAGGGCGTGGTGACCCGCTGCCGGGACTTCACCGCGCGGGCGCTGGCCGACTGGGGGTGGGCCACGGCCGCGGCGGGGGACGACCGCGAGCGCGTGGACGACGTGCTCCTGCTCGTCTCCGAGGTCGTCACCAACGCCTGTCTGCACGCGGGCGGGCCGCAGGAGCTGGTGCTGCGCCACCGGGACGGCCGCCTGCGGGTGGAGGTCGCCGACGGCAGCCCCGTCATGCCCGCACGCCGCCCCAGGGCGCCCTCGCTGCCCGGCGGCCACGGTCTGATGGTGCTCGACCGGCTCGCCGAGGACTGGGGCTCGACGCCGCTGGGGACGGGCAAGGTGGTCTGGCTGGAGGTCGCGCTGCCGTCGTGGGCGGAACGGACGCGGTCGCCGGGGTAGCGCCGCTCACCCGCGAGCCGCTGACCGGGCCGCGGACGCCCGCGAACCGACCGGTTCGGAGGCCGGTTCGGAGGCCGGTTCGTCTTCGAGCAGTCCCGCGCGCAGCCGTTCCAGGAGCTGGGCCAGCAGACGCGAGACGTGCATCTGCGAGAGCCCCACCCTGGCGCCGATCTCGGCCTGTGTCAGCTCCTCGCCGAAGCGCAGCGACAGCAGCGTGCGCTCACGGTCCGTGAGGCCCGCGATGAGCGGTTTGAGGGACTCCAGCGACTCGACCACCTCGAACGCGCCCTCCTCCTCGCCCAGTCTGCGCAGGGGCCCGGGCGCGGCTCCGGAGTCGTCGTCCGGGTAGTCCAGCGAACGCGCCATGTACCCGTTGGCCGCCTTCTCGCCCTCGATGATCTCGGCCTCCGTCACCCCGAGGCGGGCGGCGAGCTCCCCCGTCGTGGGCGGGCGCCCCAGCTCCTGGCCGAGCGACTCCAGCGCCCCGGCCAGCCGCAGCCGCAGCTCCTGGAGCCTGCGGGGCACCTGGACCGCCCAGCTGGTATCCCGGAAGAACCGCTTCATCTCGCCGGTGATCGTCGGCAGCGCGAACGAGGAGAACTCCACACCCCGCTCCACGTCGAAGCGGTTGATCGCCTTGATCAGGCCGATGGTGCCGACCTGGACGATGTCCTCCGTCGGCTCGGCCCGGTTGCGGAACCGCCGCGCGGCGAACCTGACCAGGCTGAGGTTGAGCTCGACCAGCGTGTTCCGTACGTACGCGTGCTCCGGCGTGCCCTCGTCGAGCTCGGCGAGCCGGCGGAACATGGCCTCCGAGAGCGACTGCGCGTCGCGGGTACTGAGGTCCTGGGGCCGGGCCGTCTCGGCTATGCCGTCCAGCGCGCGGCGCCGCACCGCCGACGCCGCCGGTGGCGGCTGCGTACGGATCGTGTCCTCACGGGCGGTGGGCATGGGGCTCCTCGACGGGGCGGGGGCCTGCGCCGCCAGGTGGCGGCGGGTCCGTCGTCCGAGCGTCCTGAAGGGGTGATGCCCGTTTTTCAGTGGTTTGATGCGGATGATGATTGACGGCCGGAGGTCCGGGCACCCGCCGGGTATGCATCGTGCGCAGGCCGGGGAACGTGTGACGGACAGTCGCCGGTTCAGCCTGGAAAAGGGACCCGGTGTGGTGGGCCAGTGCCGCGATCTCACCCGTGAGGTCCTCGACGAGTGGCTCGGCACCCGCGGCGTCCACGAGCGCGCGGCGGTGGAGGACGTGCTGCTGCTGGTCTCCGAGGTGGTCACCAACGCGTGCACCCACGGGGGCGCTCCCTACGAGCTCCGCCTCGACCGCACGGCCGGCAAGCTGTGGGTGCAGGTCAGCGACAACAGCCCCGAGCGGCCGCACCCCCACGGAAAACACCGCCCCGCCCGGTCCTCCGGCCACGGTCTGTATCTGCTGAAGAGGCTCTCCTCGGCCTGGGGCTGGGTGCCGCGGGGGCGCGGAAAGACCGTGTGGTTCGAGGTGCCGGTGCCCCGCCCGCCCGGGATGGCCCTCTGAACGGCCTCCCGCACGTCCAGGCCTCCCGTAGGGCTCCCGCCCCGGGATGTCGGCGCGGGCCGATCGTGCCAGAGTGGAGGCGCCCGTCGAGTCGGCCGCACCCGCGCGCCACCGCGCCCGCGAGCCGCTCATGGGCTGCGCCACGACGGCCCGATGCGAGGTTGCGATGGATGTGCCCGCCCGCACCCCCGGCGACGGCTCCCCCCACACCGCGGCGGAGCCGGCCGAGGACGCGCTGCGCAGGCTCCTCGCGGGGCTCACGGCCGTACGGGACGGAAATCTGTCGGCCCGGCTGCCCGACGACGCGGGCGGCCTCCTCGGCGAGATCGCGACCATCTACAACGGGATGGTGGAGCAGTTGTCCCTGGTCACCTCCGAGGTCACCCGGGTGGCCCGGGAGGTGGGCGGCCAGGGACTGCTCGGCGGTCACGCCAGGGAGCCGCGGGTACGGGGGGTGTGGCTGGAGCTGACCTCCGGTGTGAACACCATGGCCGACAACCTCACCTCACAGGTGCGCTCCATCGCGCAGGTGGCCACGGCGGTGGCGCGCGGTGACCTCACCCAGAAGATCCGGGTGGACGCGCGCGGCGAGATCCTTGAGCTGAAGGAGACCATCAACACGATGGTCGACCGCCTCTCGTCCTTCGCCGAGGAGGTCACGCGGGTGGCCCGGGAGGTGGGCACCGACGGCAAGCTCGGTGGCCAGGCGACCGTGCGCGGTGTGTCGGGCACCTGGAAGGACCTCACCGACAACGTCAACTTCATGGCGAACAACCTGACCAGCCAGGTGCGCAACATCGCCCAGGTCACCACGGCCGTGGCGGGCGGCGACCTCACCCGCAGGATCGACGTGGACGCGCGCGGCGAGATCCTGGAGCTCAAGACCACCATCAACACGATGGTCGACCAGCTGTCGTCGTTCGCCGCCGAGGTCACCCGGGTCGCCCGGGAGGTGGGCAGCGAGGGGCGGCTCGGCGGCCAGGCTGAGGTGGAGGGCGTCTCGGGCACGTGGAAGCGGCTCACCGAGAACGTCAACGAGCTGGCCGGCAACCTCACCCGGCAGGTCCGCGCGATCGCCGAGGTGACCAGCGCCGTCGCCGAGGGCGACCTCACCCGCTCGATCACCGTCGACGCGCCCGGCGAGGTGGGCGACCTCCGGGACAACATCAACGCGATGGTCGAGTCCCTGCGGGCCACCACCCGGGCCAACGAGGCCCAGGACTGGCTCAAGACCAACCTCGCCCGGGTCTCCGGGCTCGTCCAGGGCACCGGCAACCTGGCCGACCTCGCCGCGCTGATCATGAGCGAGGTGCCGCCGCTGGTGTCCGCGCAGTACGGCGCCTTCTTCCTGACCCACGAGGACCGGCACGGCACGGAACTCGTCATGACCGCCGCCTACGGCTCCCCCGACGACCCGGCCGCGGGCCCGCGCCGCTTCCTCCTCGGCCAGTCGCTGGTCGGCGAGGCCGCCCGCAGCAAACGCCCGGTCGTGGTGGACCGGGTCCCGCCGGGTTACGTCAGGATCGCCTCCGGCGCCGGATCCGCCGACCCCGGCCAGCTGATCATCCTGCCGGTGGTGGTCGAGGAGCAGGTGCTCGGCGTGGTGGAACTGGCCGCGCTGCGCCCGTTCAGCGAGTTGCACCGCGATTTCCTGGACCAGTTCATCGAGACGGTCGGCGTCAACGTCGGCTCGCTCATCGCCAGCGTCCGCACCGACCAGCTGCTCGGGGAGTCGCAGCGGCTCACCTCCGAACTGCGCACCCGCTCCCAGGAGTTGCAGGAGCAGCAGCAGGAGCTCCAGCGCTCCAACGCCGAGCTCCAGGAGAAGGCCGCGCTGCTCGCCGACCGCAACCGGGACATCGAGGGCAAGAACCTGGAGATCGAGCAGGCCCGCCAGGAGCTGGAGGTCCGGGCCCAGCAGCTGTCGCGGACGTCGATGTACAAGTCGCAGTTCCTGGCCAACATGAGCCACGAGCTGCGTACCCCGCTCAACAGCCTGCTCATCCTGGCCCGGCTGCTCGCCCAGAACCCGGACGGGAACCTGACGGAGAAGCAGGTCGACTACGCCGAGGTCATCCACTCGGCGGGCTCCGACCTGCTCCAGCTCATCAACGACATCCTGGACCTCTCCAAGGTCGAGGCCGGCAAGATGGACATCCGACCCGAGCCGTTCTCGCTGCGGCAGCTGCTCGACTACCTGGAGGCGACGTTCCGGCCGGTGGCCGCCGAACGCGCCCTGGACTTCCAGGTCGTGGCCGCCCCCGGCCTCCCCGAGGAGCTCACCACCGACGAGGCCCGGCTGCGCCAGATCCTGCGCAACCTGCTCTCCAACGCCCTGAAGTTCACCGAGACCGGCCATGTCCGGCTCGACATCCACCGCGCCACCGCCGATGAACTCCCGCACGTCCTGGGCCCCTCAAGCCCCGCGCTCGCCTTCCGGGTCACCGACACCGGGGTGGGCATCCCCGAGGACCGGCTGGAGAGCGTCTTCGGCGCGTTCCAGCAGGGCGACGGCACCGCCGCCCGGCGCTACGGCGGCACCGGCCTCGGTCTGTCCATCAGCCGCGAGGTGGCCCGGCTGCTCGGCGGGGTGATCGTCGCGGAGAGCTCGGTGGGCCGGGGCAGCACCTTCACCCTCTATCTGCCGCTCGACGGGCTTCCCGGCCGGCGCGCGGACCACGACGCCGAGGAGCCGCCCGTACCGCGCGACGAGGCGGCTGCCGAGCCCGCGCCGTCCGGACACACCGTCCTGGTGGTCGACGACGACGCCCGCAACGTCTTCGCGCTCACCCAGATCCTCGAACACGCCGGAATGGTGGTGCTGACGGCGGCCGGGGGCCAGGCCGGGATCGACCTGCTGACCGCCCGCGAGGACATCGACCTGGTGGTGATGGACGTGATGATGGCCGGGATGGACGGCTACGCGGCCACCGCCGCGATCCGGCGCATACCCCGCTTCGCCACCCTCCCCGTCATCGCGGTGACCGCGAAGGCGATGCCCGGCGAGCGCGCCAAGGCACTCGCCGCGGGGGTCGACGAGTACGTCGCCAAACCCGTCGACGCGGACGGACTGCTGGCCGTCATCCGCGATCACCTCAAGGGATCGACGCCATAACTCCCGCACATACAGAGGAAGTTCACTCCCGTACCCTTATCGCGACAACGCTGGTGTCGTCGTCCGTGTCGCCGGTCGCCGCTTCGAGCAGCCGCTCCACCTGCTCGTCGACCTCGCACCCGCTCCACCGCTCGGCGAGGCCCACCAGTGTCTCCAGCCCCTGGTCGAGCGCGTCGTGGCGCCGCTCGATCAGGCCGTCCGTGTAGAGCAGCAGGGTGTCGCCCGGGTGCAGCGGCGTGCGCAGCTCCTGGTACGTCACGGACGGCGTCGCGCCGAGCAGCAGGTCGTGCGGCCCGTCGAGCAGCCGTGCGCGGCCCTCGCGCAGCAGGAGCAGGGGCAGATGCCCGGCGCTCGCCCACCGCAGTGAGCGGTCGGCCGGATCGTAGAGGGCGCACACCGCGGTGGCGGTCGGTGCTCCGCTCGTACGGAGGGTCACCTCGTTGAGCCACTCCATCAGCCGCCCCGGGGCGTGGCCGCTGAAGGCCAGTCCCCGCAGTGCGTTGCGCAGCGCCACCATGCCCGTCGCGGAGTCGATGCCGTGTCCGGCGATGTCGCCGACCGCCAACAGCACTCCGCCGCTGGGCAGCGGCAGCGCGTCGTACCAGTCGCCGCCGACGCGGTACTCCTGTGCGGCCGGCCGGTAGCGGGCCGCGACCGAGAGTCCGGGCAGCTCCTGGATCCCCAGTGCCTCGGGCACGATGGCCTGCTGGAGCCGCAGGGCCATCTCGTCGCTGAGCGCCGCCTGCTTCTGTACGGCGGTGAGCTGGTCGAACGTGGCCGTCAGCGCGGCCTCGGTGCGCCGGCTGGCGGACACGTCCTGGTAGACGCCGGTGATGGCGGTGACCACCCCGTCGTCGACGAGCGGTTCCGCGGCGACCCGGACATGGCGCAGGGTTCCGTCGGCACGGATGATCCTCAGCACGGCGAGCGCGCCCCGCTGGCGTTCGGTGAGCGTGGTGAGCAGCTGGGTCAGGACGTCGCCGTCTTCCGGGTGCAGCCAGGGCCGCATGGCGAGCAGCGGGACGGGCGCCCTGTCCCGGTCGACGCCGAAGATGCGGTAGGCGGGCGCCGACCACACCGTGTCGTCGCCCACCAGGCTGTCCCGGAACAGCGCCACCCCTTCGAGGTGGCCGACGGCCCGGCTCTCGGACATCTCGGGGTCGCTGACGGCGTGCCAGAGCACCACGGTCCGGTCCGTGCCGGCGGGCAGGACCCGGACGTCGAGCAGCGGTGCGGCCCTCGCCTCGTCGGCGATCCGGGGCAGCCGGGCCACGCTCTGCCGCCGGGCCGAGCCGTGGGCGCCCCGGGCCAGCCGGGACAGCTCGGCGTGGACGTAGGGGAAGGCGAGGGCGAGCGGCCGGCCGACGGGGGGCGCGGAGCCGCCCAGGCTCCGGTCGGCGGCGCCGTTGGTGTACTCGACCGACAGTGCCAGCGACTCGGGCGCTCCCCGCAGCACCATCGCGGGATGGCCGAGCGCGTCCAGTACGTCCATCAGCGCGGGCATCTCGGACGGCTCGCTGTCGTCCCCGGCGAGTACGGTTCCGGCGACCTCCATCAGCCCGGTGAGGGCGCGCCGCAGCCTCGGGTCGAAGTCCACCGGCTCGGGCCACACGGCGAGCGCCAGGCCCACGACCGTCCCCTGGGTGCTCAGCGGCACCAGCGCCCGGCCCGCCCGCCTCCCGGGGCCAGGCAGCACCTCGCCCAGCGGCGGGCCGGAGCCGAGCCAGCAGGGGCTGCCGTCGACCACGGCCGCGTGGAACATCGCGGGAGCGCCCGGCGGGATCCACTGCCACACCACCGCTTCGGCGGCGCCGACCCCCGCGTGCCCGGCGAGCCGCAGACAGCCCGTCTCCGTGAGGCGCCACAGCCACAGGCTCTGGGCGCCCAGGGGCGCGAGACCGCCCTCCAGCAGCGCCCGGGCGGATTCGTCGACCCGCTCGTACGTCTCGGCGGCCGCCAGCGCCCGGCGGGCCCTGCGGGCCTCGGCGAGGGGCGGTGCGCTCCCTGCGGCGTCGGGGTCGCCCGCGACGCCGTTCACCACGTCCGCGGCCAGGTCCTGCGGGCTGACCCCGGTGTCCTGGGAGAGCTTCTCCAGATGCTCGCGCGCCTGCGCCGGGCCGACCTGCAACTGTGCCGCGAGGACCCCGGTGGCCAGGTCGAGGAGGTGCCGGCGGGCGCCTTCGGCGCGGAGCCGGTCGGCCTCGGCGGACAGCGCGGCGATGGTGGAGGCGGTCTGCGCGCCCCCCGTCCCCGAGGTGTCCGGCACCGGTCTGATCACGGCTTCTCCCGTCCCGAACGGTCGGAGAGCGGGCCAATGGGTCCCCTGCGGATTTTACCCGCGCGGCCTCTTCGGCTCTCGCGCTGGCACCGGGCACGGGGCCGGTCATGCGCCCGGTGCCGTCACTCCTGTGTGGTGTGCCGGTGGCGTACCCACAGCGGCAGTACGAACCAGCACACCAGGTACCAGACCACCACCGCGCCCACCAGCCACGGCCAGTACCCGCCGTGCGTCGCCACCCGCAGCACCAGCACCAGCGAGGAGGTCATCGTGGCGAGGAGCAGCACCAGGCCGATGACGGTGAGCCGGGAGGCCCAGGCGACGGCGGTCGGTTTGATGTGGCGGCCGGCCAGGATCCGGTGGAAGGAGACCGGGGCCACCAGGGCGCCCGTGGTCGCCGATCCGAGGACGACCGTGCAGACGTAGATCCCCTTCTCGACATGGCCCAGTTCGTGGAAGAGCGGGGTGAAGGCGACGGTCAGCAGGAAGCCGAAGAGGATCTGCACACCGGTCTGGGCCACCCTGATCTCCTGGAGGAGGTCGCCCCACTTGCGGTCGGCGCGGTCCTCGGGACTCTCGTCGCGCCCGTCACCGGAACGCCGCCTGCCCCCGCCGTCGCTGTCCATGACATCCTCCTGCCGCTGTCCGCGTCCCGGAACGGCCGCCCGCTCCCGCGCCGCGCGAGCGGTCACGCATCGGTACCCGCTCTCACGGATCGCAATCAGGCGGGCAGACCCCGGAGGGCCACCGCCGCCGCGGATGAGCCTCAGAGGTGTACGCGGTCCGGGGTCAGCGGCAGCTCCCGGAAGCGGATACCGGTGGCGTGGTGGACCGCGTTGCCGATCGCGGCGGCCGTCCCCACGATGCCGATCTCCCCGATGCCCTTGCTGCCCATCGGGTTGAGGTGGGGGTCCTCCTCGTCGATCCAGTGCGCCTCGATCGCGGGCACGTCGGCGTGGCTGGGCACGTGGTAGCCCGCGAGGTCGCTGCCGATGAAGGCGCCGGAGGCGGGGTCCACGCTGCCGCCCTCGGTGAGCGCCATGCCCAGGCCCATGACCATCCCGCCGATGAACTGGGAGCGGGCGGTGCGGGCGTTGAGGATCCGCCCCGCCGCGTACACCCCGAGCAGCCGGCGCACCCGTACCTCGCCGGTGTCGGTGTCGACGGCGGCTTCGGCGAAGTGGGCGCCGAACGCGTGCCGCGCGTACGGGGAGTCCGCGTCGGCCGTGCCCTCCGTGTCGGCGGACGCCATCAGTCCCCCGGGCGGCAACGGGCCGGGCCCGTCGGCGAGTCGGCGCACCAGGTCCCGGCACGCCTCGTGCACGGCCCAGCCCCAGGACGCCGTACCGGCCGAGCCGCCCGCGAGCGGGGCCCTGGGCAGCCCGGTGACTCCGATCTCGGTGCGGACCGACTCCACACCGACGCCGAGCGCCTCGGCCGCGATCTGGGCGAGCACGGTACGGGCGCCGGTGCCGATGTCGGTGGCGTTGATCCGTACGACGTACAGCCCGTCCAAGTGGGCGGTGACCGTGGCGTGGCTGGGCGAGACCAGGACCGGATAGGTGGCGGCCGCGACCCCGGTGCCGGTCAGCCACGGCCCCGAGCGGCGCACTCCGGGCCGGGGGTCGCGCCCGGCCCACCCGAAGCGCGCCGCGCCCTCGCGCAGGCACTCCACGAGGTGCCTGCTGCTGAAGGGGTGTCCGCTGTCGGGCTCGGCCGGGGGCTCGTTGCACACCCGCAGTTCGACGGGGTCCATCCCGAGGGCGCAGGCCAGTTCGTCGACGGCGGACTCCAGCGCGTACATGCCGGGCGACTCGCCCGGTGCGCGCATCCACGACGGGGTGGGCACGTCCAGGGCCACCGCCCGGTGGCTCGTCAGGCTGCTCCCGCTGGCGTACATCACCCGGGCGGGCACCGCCGCCTGCTCGACGAACTCCTTGACCCGCGAGGTGTGCGTGGTCACCTCGTGGATCAGCGAGGTGAGGGTGCCGTCGGGCCGGGCACCGAGCCGCAGGCGGTGCAGGGTCGGGGCGCGATGGCCGACCAGCTCGGTCAACTCCCTTCTGGGAAGGGTGAGTTGGACCGGACGTCCGGTGTGCTGGGCGGCCAGTGCGGCGAGGACGACATGCGGGCGGGGTGTGCCCTTGGAGCCGAAGCCGCCGCCGACGTGCTCGCAGACCACGCTCACCCGCTCCTCGGGCAGGGCGAAGAGCCTGGCCAGGATGGAGCGCACGGTGTCGGCGCCCTGGCTGGTGTCGTAGAGGGTGAGGACACCGTCCCGCCAGATCGCGGTCGCCCCGTGCGGCTCCATGGGGTGGTTGTGCAGCGGGGGCACCGCGTACGACACGTCCACCCGTACCGCCGCGTCGGCGAACGCGCCCTCGGGATCGCCCTGCCGACGCTCCCCGGGATGGCCCCCGTTGACCTCGTCGGGGTGGTAGGCCGCCGGGTGGTCCCTGGTGAGGGTCACGTCGTGCGGCTCGCTCGTGTAGCGGACCCCCACCGCCCGGGCGGCCGCCCGGGCCGTCTCCAGGGTCTCGGCGACGGCCAGCGCGACGGGCCAGCCGTGGTGCGGCACCCGGAAGTCCTGGAGCACGGCCAGCGTCGGATCGCCCGCGTCGGCGAGCCGGGGCGCGGAGTCCGGCGTGAGCACGGCCAGCACACCGGGCAGCGCGAGCGCGGCCGAGGTGTCGAGGGAGACGACCGTGCCGCGCGCGATCGTGCACCGGCCAGGCGTGGACCCGCCCCGGCGGCCCGTACTCCGTCGCGTACTTGGCGGTGCCGGTCACCTTCGCGCGGCCCTCCCGGCGCTCGACGGACGCGCCCAGTGCGCTCGGGGTCGGTCCCACGGCGGCTCTCCTCTCGGGGTGTTCAGGGCCGCGCGACGAGCGAACCGAGGACTTCGCTCGCGAGGTCGCGGGCGAGCGACACCTTGTACGCGTTGTCCCGCAGCGGTACGGCGGCCTCCAACTCGGCCTCCACGGCCCGGGCGACCGCCTCGGGGGTGGCCGCCCCGCCGAGCAGCGCGGCCTCCGTCCGCCGGGCCCGCCACGGGCGGTGGGCCAGACCGCCGAACGCGACCCCGATGTGCCGGACCGCTCCGCCCTCCACATGGACCACGGCGGCGACCGAGGCGAGCGCGAAGGCGTACGACGCCCGGTCGCGCGCCTTGCGGTAGCGCGAGACGGCGCCGCCGGGCAGGGGCGGCAGGAGCACCCCGGTGATGAGTTCACCCGGGCCGATCACGGTGTCCTGGTCCGGGCTGTCCTGCGGCAGCCGGTGGAACTCGGTCAGCTCGACCGTCCGGCCGCCGCCCGGCCCGGCCATCTCCACCACCGCGTCCAGGGCAGCCAGCGCGACGGCCAGATCGGAGGGATGGGTGGCGACGCAGTGCTCCGAGTGGCCGAGCACCGCGTGGTCGCGATTGACTCCGGTCAGCGCGCCGCAGCCGCTGCCCGGCACCCGCTTGTTGCAGGGCTTGCCCAGGTCCTGGAAGTAGGCGCAGCGGGTGCGCTGGAGGAGGTTTCCCGCCGTGGTGGCCACATTGCGCAACTGGCCCGAGGCGCCGCTGAGCAGCGCCTGCGACAGCACCGGATACCGCTCGCGGACCAGCGGGTGCGCGGCGAGGTCGCTGTTGCGTACGGTCGCGCCGATCCGCAGCGCGCCGTCGGGCAGCTCCTCCACCTGGTCGAGGGGCAGCCGGCTGATGTCGATGAGCACCTCGGGCCGCTCCACACCGAGCTTCATCAGGTCGACGAGGTTGGTGCCGCCGCCCAGGTACCGGGCCTCGGGGCGGCCCGCGTGGGCGGCGGCGGCCTCCGCGACGCTCCGGGCGCGCACATAGGTCACCGGCTTCACGCGGTCACCTCCCTGGCGGCCATGTCCCGTACGACCACTTCCTGCACCGCCTCCACGATGTGCGGATAAGCCCCGCAGCGGCACAGGTTGCCGCTGAGCCGCTCCCTGATCTCCTCGGCGGTCAGATGCACCGGGGCGTCGTTCGGCCGTTCGGTGTCGGTGACGACCGAGGGCCGGCCGGATCTGGCCTCCTCCAGCATGCCCACGGCCGAGCAGAGCTGGCCCGGTGTGCAGTAGCCGCACTGGAGCGCGTCCCGGTCCAGGAACGCCTGTTGCAGGGGATGCAGCGCACCGTCCACGCCCGTCGCGTCGGCGAGCCCCTCCACGGTGACGACCTCGCACCCCTCCTGAGCGACGGCCAGCAGCAGACAGCTGTTGACCCGTCTGCCGTCGACGAGCACCGTGCACGCCCCGCACTGGCCCTGGTCGCAGCCCTTCTTCGACCCGGTCAGGGCGAGGTGCTCGCGCAGCAGGTCGAGCAGTGTGGTGCGGTGGTCGAGTTCGAGGACGTGGACGGTGTCGTTCACCCGCAGGGTCACGCGCGAATGCGTCGGCGGGAGCACGCCGCCCCGGTCGACCGGGTCGGAGCCGGGTCCGGGACCGGGGTCACGCGGGCCATCGCTTGCTTCCATCCTCACGGCTCCTCGTTCTGGCGGGTCGGTGGCGGTCTGACGGGTCGGCGGAGTCTCCACCCTCGTACAGCCG
Organism: Streptomyces sp. ERV7; assembly: GCF_001653515.1. Taxonomy (GTDB): domain Bacteria; phylum Actinomycetota; class Actinomycetes; order Streptomycetales; family Streptomycetaceae; genus Streptomyces. The sequence continues at coordinate 187,908 of NZ_LYOY01000001.1, forward strand.
GGGCCCCGCGGCATCTCGGCGGCACCCTCGCACCGGGCCCGTACCGGCCGACTGGCGCAAACCCACGCCGGTTCGCGCGGTCCGGAGGCGGGTAACCAAGTGTCATGCTCACCTTTGGGGTCGAAGAAGAGTATTTGCTGGTGGACCCCGTGACCGGCCGGCCCCTGCCCCGTTCGGAAGAAGTACGGGCGCTGACCGGACCGGAGACGGTCGAGGAGCCGGAGGTGCAGCTTGAGCTGCTCCAGGCTCAGGTGGAGGTGGCGACCCCGGTCTGCCTGGGGCTGGCGGAGCTGGGCGGCCATCTGGTGCGGCTGCGGCACACGGTGGGGACCGCGGCGGAGCAGCTGGGCTGCAGAGTCGCCGCCGTGGGGGCCGCCCCCGTCAACGGCGCGGGCCCCGTCCCGGTCACTCCGCGGCCCCGCTATCTGGCGATGCAGACGAACGCGGGGCAGCTGGTCGACGAGCAGTTGATCAACGGCATGCATGTGCACGTCGGCGTGCCCGACCGCGAGGTCGGCGTCGCCGTGCTCAACCGGATCCGCGTCTGGCTGCCCACCCTCCTCGCGATGTCGGTCAACTCACCGCTGTGGGACGGCCGTACCACCGGATTCGCCAGCTGGCGCACCCTGGTCTTCAGCCGCTGGCCCGTCAGCGGCCCCCCGCCGCGGTTCGCCGACCTCGACGACTACGAGAGCCGCACGGAGGCCCTCATCACGGCCGGTGCGGTCAGCGACAGCGGACAGCTCTACTGGCACGCGCGCCTCTCCGAGCGCTACCCCACCATCGAGGTGCGCTGTCTGGACGTACAGGTGCGGGTGGACGAGGCGGTGATGCTCGCCGGGATCATCCGCGCCCTGGTCGCCACCGCCATCCGCGAGCACAAGGACGGCGACCCCGTACCGGAATGCCCGCTCGAGTTGCTCCAGGCCGCGACCTGGCGCGCGGCCCGGGAAGGACTCAACGGTGTACTCCTCGACCCCGCCGGAGAGCGCCGCAGCTGCGGCGACGTGCTGTGCCGGCTGGCGCGGCACATCGGTCCGGCACTGGAGGCGGCGGGCGACGGGCTTGAGGTGAACTCCCTGATGCAGCGTCTGCTGCGCCGGGGAACGGGCGCCGACCGGCAGCACCGGGCCTTCACGGAAGGCGGCATTCCGGCAGTGATCGACCTGGTCACCAGCCAGAGCGTCAGGGTCTGAGAGCCTGTCTTTGAACGCGCTTCGCCGGCCGGCACGGCGGCGAAGCGCTCACGCGCCGACGTAGTCAGCCAGGTGCTCTCCCGTGAGGGTGGAGCGGGCGGCGACCAGGTCGGCGGGGGTGCCCTCGAAGACGATCCGGCCGCCGTCGTGGCCCGCGCCCGGGCCGAGGTCGACGATCCAGTCGGCGTGCGCCATGACCGCCGGATGGTGTTCGACGACGATGACCGACTTGCCGGAGTCCACGAGCCGGTCGAGCAGGCCGAGCAACTGCTCGACATCGGCCAGGTGCAGGCCGGTGGTCGGCTCGTCGAGGACGTATACGCCGCCCTTCTCGGCCATATGGGTGGCCAGTTTGAGCCGCTGCCGCTCGCCGCCGGACAGCGTGGTGAGCGGCTGGCCGAGGGTGAGATAGCCGAGCCCGACGTCGGAGAGCCGGGTGAGGATCCGCTGCGCGGCCGGGGTGCGCGCCTCGCCGTCGGCGAAGAACTCCTCCGCCTCCCCCACCGACATCGCCAGCACCTCGCTGATGTCACGGCCGCCGAGGTGGTGGTCGAGGACCGACGCCTCGAACCGCTTCCCCTCGCAGTCCTCGCAGGTGGTGGCGACACCGGCCATCATCGCCAGGTCGGTGTAGACGACTCCGGCACCGTTGCAACCGGGGCAGGCGCCCTCGGAGTTGGCACTGAACAGCGCCGGCTTCACACCGTTGGCCTTGGCGAACGCCTTGCGGATCGGGTCGAGCAGCCCGGTGTACGTGGCCGGGTTGCTGCGCCGGGACCCCTTGATGGGGCTCTGGTCGACCGAGACGACACCCGCGCCGGGCGGGATCGAGCCGTGGACGAGGGAGCTCTTGCCGGAGCCCGCCACGCCGGTGACGACACAGAGCACGCCCAGCGGGAGGTCGACGTCGACTTCGCGCAGGTTGTGCGCGGTCGCGCCGCGGATCTCCAGGGTGCCGCCGGGCGTGCGTGTCTTCTCCTTGAGGCCGGCCCTGTCGTCGAGATGGCGACCGGTGACGGTGTCCCCCGCGCGCAGCCCCTCCACCGTGCCCTCGAAGCAGACGGTGCCGCCCGCCGTGCCCGCGCCGGGGCCGAGGTCGACGACGTGGTCGGCGATCGCGATCGTCTGCGGCTTGTGCTCCACCACGAGCACGGTGTTGCCCTTGTCGCGCAGCCGCAGCAGCAGCTCGTTCATCCGCTGGATGTCATGGGGGTGCAGACCCGTGGTGGGCTCGTCGAAGACGTAGGTGACGTCGGTGAGCGAGGAGCCGAGGTGGCGGATCATCTTGACGCGCTGCGCCTCGCCGCCCGACAGCGTGCCCGACGGCCGCTCCAGGGCGAGGTAGCCGAGGCCGATCTCCACGAACGAGTCGAGGGTGCGCCGCAGGGTCGTGAGGAGCGGCGCCACCGAGGGCTCGTCGAGGCCGCGGACCCACTCGGCCAGGTCGCTGATCTGCATCGCACAGGCGTCGGCGATGCCGATCCCCGCGATCTTCGACGACCGGGCCGCCTCGCTGAGCCGGGTGCCGTCGCACTCGGGGCAGTCGGTGAAGGTGACCGCCCGGTCCACGAACTCCCGGATGTGCGGCTGCAGCGCCTCCCGGTCCTTGGAGAGCATCGACTTCTGGATCTTCGGGATCAGCCCCTCATAGGTGAGGTTGACGCCCTCGACCTTGACCTTGGTCGGCTCCCCGTGGAGGAAGTCGTGCATCTCCTTCTTGGTGAACCGCCGGATCGGCTTGTTCGGATCGAGGATGCCCGACTCGGCGTAGACGCGTACGGTCCAGAAGCTGTCCGACTTCCAGCCGGGGATGGTGAACGCGCCCTCGGCGATCGACTTGGAGTCGTCGTAGAGCTGGGTGAGGTCGATGTCGGAGACCGAGCCTCGGCCCTCGCAGCGGGGGCACATGCCGCCGGTGCGCTGATAGGTCGCCTTCACGGCCTGGGACTTGCCGGCACCGCGCTCGACCGTGATCGATCCACTGGCCCGGACCGAGGGGACGTTGAAGGCGAACGCGTTGGGCGAGCCGATGTGCGGCTGCCCGAGCCTGCTGAAGAGGATGCGCAGCATCGCGTTGGCGTCGGTGGCGGTGCCGACCGTGGAGCGGGGGTCGGCGCCCATCCGCTGCTGGTCGACGATGATCGCGGTGGTCAGCCCTTCGAGGACGTCGACCTCGGGCCGAGCGAGCGTGGGCATGAAGCCCTGGACGAAGGCGCTGTACGTCTCGTTGATCAGCCGCTGCGACTCCGCGGCGATCGTGTCGAAGACCAGCGAGCTCTTGCCGGAGCCGGAGACGCCGGTGAACACCGTCAGCCGCCGCTTGGGGATCTCGACGCTCACGTCCTTGAGGTTGTTCACGCGCGCGCCGTGCACACGGAGCAGATCGTGGCTGTCGCCACCTCCCGGCGCGGGCGGCCGCGTCTCCGTCCTCCTGGCGGTGCTCATCGTGTCTCCCTCTGCCGTATGGGGGGCGCCTTTCGCGATCCACTCCGGGGCCGCGCCCGGACCGATCTAACCAGCTTCGGCGGACGGCGTCGCCCCCGATGACGGAACCCGGTGCGGGCAGGCTCCGGGCATTCACCAGGCCTCGCACCGCGAGCCGCCCCTCGAACACACCGCGAATTCCTTCGAATTGCGCCCGCCGCATACATACAGCCCCGGTCGAGGGAAAACCGGCGCCACGAAATGAACGCACACGGGCCCGCATCCCGGCCCTCCGCCCCATTCCTCGGAGTTGGCGAATTCCGGTGCACATGCAGCGGGGCCGCCCGGGTTCTTGGCCCAGGGCGGCCCCGCTGAGGCAAGGCTTTCTCTCACTCGTGCTCTTACTCGTGCTCTTACTCATGTCTCTTGCTGGATGTTCCTGATGCCGATGTCAGACGACCGGCGGGCGACCGCTGTAATAGCCACCGACCTGGTCGTGATAGCCGGTGTCGCCGAGGTGCTTCTCCCGGTCGAACTCGGGGGCGGCCTTGATCTGAGCCTTCGTACGGTCCACGTAGACCTTCTTCTCGGCCGCGTCGAGCTGTGTCACGGTACCCGCGGGCAGCAGCACGTGCTTGCCGAAGATCCACACTCCGGTGTCGACCACGATGTACGCGGAGCCGACCTCGTCAGAGTGCTTGTCGACCTTGCCGATGCTCCCGTCGGTCGCCTCGACGCTCCAGCCCCGCAGATCCGCGCCCGCGAGATGGCCACTGGTTTCCGGGTAGCCCCAGATGTTCTCCGTCATGAAACGTGATTCCTTTCGTATGGTGCGTCGGAAGAGCGCCTCCGCGTAAATCCTTCGGTGACGCTCTCTCCCGACGGACCGGGTGCCCGGGTTCTCCCGGCCGACACATCGCGTTTTCGGCCGTGACGGAACCTCCCGCGCGGAACACCGCTACCAGCGGTACCAGCGGCCGGATCCGCCCCGCGGCCTGGCGACGAAGCCGATCAGCCACAGGACCAGTACCGCGATCGCGATCCACCACAGGACTTTGAGTGCGAAGCCGGCGCCGAAAAGGATCAGAACCAGCAGTAGAACGAGGAGCAAGGGGACCATGGAAATCAACCTCCAGCCCTCCGTGTGCCCCCATTGGGTACCCACACACATTTCGCCAGCCGATTTATCAGCGGCCGCATTCCCGGCCTTCACACGGCACCCATTCAGGGGAATGGGGAGGCTTCTGAGGGGTACCCCACCGCAGGGCCGCCCCGCGGCCTCCCGGCCACCCCGGGGAAGCCGGGCCGGGGACAGGAAGAGTACGGGACGGGATCATGCCGCAGACCGTGGTGATCACCGGTGCCAGCGCCGGGGTCGGCCGTGCCACCGCCCGGCTGTTCGCGCGGCGCGGCGCCAACATCGCACTCCTCGCACGCGGCCGGGCGGGGCTCGACGCCGCCGCCGCGGAGGTGGAGGAGGCCGGCGGACGGGCCCTGGTCCTGCCCACCGACGTCGCCCACCACCAGGAGGTGGAGAAGGCGGCGGAGCTGACGGAGGCCGAGTTCGGCCCGATCGACGTATGGATCAACGTCGCCTTCACCTCCGTCTTCGCCCCCTTCGCCGAGATCGGGCCCGAGGAGTTCCAGCGCGTGACGGACGTGTCGTACCTGGGCTTCGTCCACGGCACCCGCGCCGCCCTCGACCGGATGGTCCCGCGCGACCGCGGCGCCGTCGTCCAGGTCGGCTCCGCCCTCGGCGAGCGCTCCATCCCGCTCCAGTCCGCCTACTGCGGCGCGAAGCACGCCGTCAACGGCTTCACCTCGTCGGTGCGCACCGAACTCCTGCACCACGGCAGCCACGTGCGCGTCACCGTGGTGCAGTTGCCCGCCGTCAACACCCCGCAGTTCTCCTGGGTGCGCTCGCGGCTGCCGAAGCACCCGCGGCCGGTGCCGCCGATCTACCAGCCCGAGGTCGTCGCCCGCACCATCGCGTACGCGGCGGACCACCCCGGCCGCAAGCAGTACTACGTCGGTGCCTCCACGGTCGCCACCCTCTGGGCCAACCGGTTCGCCCCGGCCGCCCTTGACCGCTATCTCGCCCGTACGGGCTACTCGGCGCAGCAGACCGACTCCCCCGCGCCCACCACCGGGCCGGGCAACCTGTGGCGGCCCCTCGACGACCGTCCGGGCGAGGACCACGGCGCCCACGGCGCCTTCGACGGGAGTGCGACCCCGCGCTCGCCCCAGGCGGCCCTCGCCCGCCACCCCGCGCTCGCGGCCGGGGCGGGCGCCCTGGCCGTGGCGGCCGCGCGGCGGTGGTCGAAGGCACGCCGCGCGGGCGGCTGAGCCGCTCGCCCCTTAACTCAGTTCCGCGCACACGGCCCTGTACACCACCTACTTCGAGCGCCTGACCCCGGTCGCGGGCGCCGCGGATCTCCTGCGGGCGCTGGACGGGCGGGGCTCGGTGGGGAGTGGCTGGCGAGCGTTCCGTGTACGCCCGCGTCCGCCGCCGGTCCCTCGCGGCTCCTACCGCCCCCGCAGCCGCAGTTGCAGATCCACTTCCTGGTCGCCCGAGGCCGTGCCCGCGTCCTCCACCTCGTACGTCCGGTGCAGGACATCGCGCAGCCGGGCCACCGCGACCGGGCCGCCCTGAACGTCGACGGTCACCGTGTCGCCCAGTGCGGACCGGCTGACCTCCTCCGGCACCCGGGAGGTGTCGAAGCTCGCCGTCCACACGGTCGGACGCGCCGGATCCGGGCCCATGGGCCCATGACCGGCTCCCTCGGCACCCGCGTCCACCGAGAAGTACCGGCACAGCGCGGCCAGCACCGTCTCGGCGTCGGCCGCCGAACACGCGCTGAGCACCACCTGGACACGCTGTTCCGGCGGCGCCTGGTCTGCCGCGGTGGGTTTCATGGGGTCACTCCTCCTGCCTCGGCCCCCGCGGGCCGCTCGTGCGTCGGTCACCGGGGCCCGGCACCCGGCCGGCCGCCCAGACTGGTGCCGCCGCCGCGCGAGAGCACCGGGGCGTCGTACTCCCGGCACACCGCGATCGCGGCGACCGCCGCCTCGACGGTGTGCGGCACCACGACACCGATCGGCACCTGCTGGTAGTTCGAGGCATCGGTGGCGTAGGCCGCGCGGCTGCCCTCGTCGAAGCGCACCTCGCCGTCCACCCGGTCACGCAGCGCCCGCTCCAGCGAGGGGCGCTCCCGCCGCTCGCCGTCACGTGCGGCGGTCCGGCCGGTCGCGCCCATGGGAAACCTCTCCGTCGACACCTCTGCGGCATCGGCCCGGCCCCACCGCGGGCCCGTCCGACGCGCTTGGCCCGGTACCCCTGCCAGGGAACCTCACACGGCCGCCCGGTGGATGTTTTCTTTCGCGCCCACCGGTCACCCGGCGTACACCGGCACGTCCGAAGGAGCGGTCCATGACCGAGTGAAGAACCGCAGGTCACCCCCAGGACCACCGCCCGATCAGGAGCCACCCATGAACACCGTCACGCTCTCCCAGACGCTCGCCGCGAGCACCTCGGCCTCCTGGCTGTTCGTGATCGTGGGCGTCCTCGTCGTCGCCGTACTGATCGCGGCGTTCTGGTACGGCAGCCGCCGGGCCGCGCGACGGCCGATGCCCCCGCAGGAGCCCCAGCCGCGCGCGGACTCGTGGCAGACGCCCGACACCCCCGACGCCCCGCCGGGGCAGGGGCCGCCGGGGCAGGGGCCGGAGGCGCCGGAGCACGACCACCACATCTAGGGCGAGGGGTCAGGCGTTCTCCGCCTGGAACATCCAGGCGTGCTTCTCCAGCTCCCCCGTCAGGCCGATGAGCAGGTCCTGGGTGACCGGATCCGGCTTCTCGGTCGCGGCGATCCGCTCGCGCATGCGCTCGACCACCCTGCCCAGGGCGACGACCAGCACCTGTACGGCCTCGGTGTCCTTGATCCAGCCCTCCGGAACGGTGCCGATGGCGGAGGATCCGGCCACGGTGGCGGCCCGGCCGTCCGGGGTGACTCCGAGCGCGGAGGCGCGTTCGGCCACCACGTCGGAGTGCAGACGGGCCGTGGTGACCACGTCGTCGAGCTGGAGGTGGACCGAGCGGAAGCGCGGGCCCACCACGTTCCAGTGCACCTGCTTGGCCGCCAGCGACAGATCCACCAGATCCACCAGGGCGCCCTGCAGCGCGGTCCCCACCACCTTCAGGTCGGCATCCGGCAGCGAGCTCTTCACGGCAGCCACGGCGTTCTCCATTCCCTGAGTCCTGAGTACTGATCCCGGTGTGCGGGAGGTGAGCGGGAGGCGTGTGGTCTCCCTTCGGTGCGCCTTCCTTGAAACGCGAGGATCAAACCGGGCGCAGATCACCGGCACAGGCCACCGGCACACCCGCATCGGACACGCCCACGGGCACACCTCCGCACACCCGACCCGCTGCCGGGGCTCCCACCCTGCGGAAATACCCTGGTCCCCATGGAGCTCTCAGGACACATAGCCACCAACCGCCCGCTGCTCGTGCTGGCCGTCAAGGAAGAGGCGCAGTTCCTCGACACGGATCTGCCCGTCCTCCTCACCGGTATCGGCAAGGTGAACGCGGCGACCGCGCTGGCCACCGTCCTGGAGCGCGGGCCGTACCCCTCCCGCATCGTCAACCTGGGGACGGCCGGCGCGCTGCGCCCGGGGTGGACGGGGACCCACGTCATCGCCTCGGTGCTCCAGCACGACCTGGACAGCGACGTACTCGCCGCGCTGACCGGCGAGCTCTACGGCCCGCCGCTCGACCTGTCCGGGCAGGACGGGCAGGACGGGCCGACGCTGGCGACCGGCGACACGTTCATCGCGGACGAGGAGACGCGCACCCGCCTCGCGCTGCGCGCCCACCTCGTCGACATGGAGGGCTACGCGCTCGCGGCCGTCGCCCAGCGGGCCGGCGTTCCGCTCCACATGGTGAAGCACGTCAGCGACGAGGCGGGCGAGGGCGCGGCCAGGACGTGGCGCGAGTCGGTGGCCGACTGCGCCCGCGTCCTGGCGGCCTGGGCCGGGGCGAACATCCCCGAGTACGCCGTCTGATCCCCGGCGGATGACCCCCGGCGGACCCGCCTACGCCGCCCCGCCCGCGATCCGGCCGGTCATCGGCGGGTTGAGCCGGGCGAACCCCTCCTGGCGCTCGTAGGGGAAGTACGGGTAGGGCGCGGTCCGGGCGCTCGCCGCGTCGAGGCGCGCGACCTGGTCGTCGGTCAGGCTCCAGCCGACCGCGCCGAGGTTCTGCCGCAGCTGCTCCTCGTTGCGGGCGCCGATGATGACGGAGGAGACGGTGGGGCGGCGCAGCAGCCAGTTGAGGGCGATCTGCGGGATCGTCCTGCCGGTCTCCTCCGCCAACTCGTCGAGCGTGTCCACCACCCGGTAGAGCAGCTCGTCCTCGACGGGCGGGCCGTAGTCCGCGGTGGCGTGCAGCCGGCTCTGCTCCGGCAGCGGCTGCCCGCGGCGGATCTTCCCGGTGAGCCGGCCCCAGCCGAGCGGGCTCCACACCACGGCACCCACGCCCTGGTCGGCCCCGAGCGGCATCAGCTCCCACTCGTAGTCGCGGCCCACGAGGGAGTAGTACACCTGGTGCGCCGCGTAGCGCTGGTAGCCGTACCGGTCCGCGGTGGCCTGCGACTTCATCAGCTGCCAGCCGGAGAAGTTGGAGACTCCGGTGTAGCGGATCTTTCCGGCCCTCACGAGGTCGTCGAGGGTGGACATGACCTCCTCGACCGGGGTCCCCGCGTCGAAGGCGTGCAGCTGGAAGAGGTCGATGTAGTCGGTGCCCAGGCGGCGCAGCGCGTCCTCGACGCTGCGGATGAGACGCGAGCGCGAGGTGCCCGCGTCACCCGGCCCGTCGCCCATCGGCAGTCCGGCCTTGGTGGAGATGATCACCTCGTCGCGCCGGCCCTTGACCGCCGCGCCGAGCACCTCCTCGGAGGCACCGGCGGAGTAGACGTCGGCGGTGTCGAACATGGTGACCCCGGCCTCCAGGCAGATGTCCACCAGCCGGCGCGCCTGCTCGGCGTCGGTGTCGCCCCAGGCGCCGAAGAGCTCTCCCTGCCCGCCGAACGTTCCGGCGCCGAAGCTCAGTGCCGGCACCAGCAGTCCCGACGCGCCCAGCCTCCTGTATTCCATGACAGATTCCTCTCCGTGCACAGCCGGTGCGGCCGCCGAGTGGCGACCGCTAACGGTTCTGTGGTTCCGTTAGGATGTGCCCTCAACCTAGCAGAGCGTCAGCCATTAATGGAACAGGAGTCCCGTTATGACTTCCGGAGACGCAGACCCGGGGACGGTCCGGCCGGGCGGTCGGACGGCTCGCGTACGGACGGCGGTGCTCGCCGCCGCCGGTGACGCACTCGCGCAGGGCGGCCTCGCCCAGCTGGACCTCGCCGATGTGGCCCGCCGCGCCGAGGTCGGCAAGACCACGGTCTACCGGCGCTGGGGCACTCCGGCCGGGCTGGTCGCGGACCTGCTTGCGGACATGGCCGAGCAGTCGCTGCCGCGCACGGAGACGGGCACGCTCCTGGGTGATCTGCGCGCCAACGCCCGGCTCGTCCAGCGCACTCTGGCCGACGAGCGCCAGGGCGCCCTCTTCAAGGCGGTGATCGCCGCCGCGACCTGCGACGAGCAGACGGCCGCCGCCCTGCACCGCTTCTACGAGACACGCGTCGACGAATGGGCCCCGTGCGTCCAACAGGCCGTCGAGCGCGGCGAGTTGGCGAAGGGGACCGACCCGCACGAAGTGATCCGCGCCGTCTCGGCCCCCCTCTACTACCGCCTCCTGACCACCGGCACCCCGCTCGACGAGGCGGCCGCCGACCGCGCCGCCGAGGCCGCGGCCGCCGCCGCACACGCGGGGGTGTTCACGGCCGCGCGGGGGTGAGGCGCGCGGCCTCGGGCGCGGCCGCCGACGCCCCGCCTGGGGCCAGTACGAGGCCGGACAGCAGGGGGATGCCCGCGGCCGCGAGGGCTGTGTTTTCGTCGTTTTCGTCGCCGCTCCTTGGGTTTCGTACGTCCGGGCAGCCGGTCCCCGACGACGCACCCTGCTCGATTGCGCTCATTACGGCGAGGTTTCGAGCATCTATTGACATGTGCGCGTCGCTGCGCTGCACTGGTGCGCCGCGCCATCTGCCTCGCACGCCCCCTGCCCCTCCCATGACCAGGGATACGCCATGCGACTGCTCAGAGTCCTGATCGCCGCGGTCTGCGCGCTGGCCGCGCTCGCGCTGCCCGGCGTCGCCGCCGCTCCCGCACGGGCGGCCGCCGCACCCCCGCAGACCGTTCCCGCGCTGCGGCAGTGGACGGCCGGCTCCGGCACGTACACCTTCACCGCCACCAGCAAGATCGCCGTCGACCCCGCCTACACCACCCAACTCGCCGACGAGGCCGCCACGTTGGCGGACGACCTGGCCGCGCAGACCGGGCGGACCGTGTCCGTCGTCAGCGGCACCCCCGCCACCGGCGACATCGGCCTCACGCTCGGCGACACCACCCTGCCCGCCGAGGGCTACCGGATGACCGTCGGCCAGGCCGTCACCATCCGGGCCGGATCCGACACCGGCGCCTTCTACGGCACCCGTACGCTCCTCCAACTGCTGCACCAGTCCGCCTCGGTGCCCGCCGGGACGGCGGTGGACTGGCCCACCAAACCCGAGCGCGGCCTCATGATCGACCAGGGCCGGAAGTTCTTCACGGTCGCCTGGGTGAAGCAGCACATCAAGGAGCTGGCCTACCTCAAGCTCAACTACTTCCACTTCCATCTCTCGGACACCTTCGGTTTCCGGCTGGAGAGCTCCACCCACCCGGAGATCGTCTCCGCCGACCACTACACCAAGCAGGACATCGCCGACCTGGTGGCGCTCGGGCAGAAATACCACGTGACCATCGTCCCCGAGATCGACACCCCCGGGCACATGAACGCGATCCTGGCCGCCCACCCCGAGCTCAAGCTCAAGAACAGCTCCGGCACGGCCAGCGCCGAGTTCATCGACCTCTCGCTGCCCGGCTCGTACACCCTGATCAAGGACCTGGTCAACGAGTACCTGCCGCTCTTCCCCGCCCGCTACTGGCACATCGGCGCGGACGAGTACGTCACCGACTACAACAGCTACCCCCAACTGCTCAGCTACGCCCGCGCCCACTACGGGGCCAACGCCACCGCCAAGGACACCTACTACGGATACGTCAACTGGGCCGACGCGCTGGTGCGCGCGGCCGGGAAGACCACCCGGATGTGGAACGACGGCATCAAGTCCGGTGACGGCACCGTCACCCCGAACGCGGACATCCTCGTCGAGTACTGGTACAACTACGGCCTCACCCCCCAGCAGTTGGCGGCGGCCGGGCACACCGTGGCCAACGAGTCCTGGACACCCACCTACTACGTCCTCGGGGGCGCCAAACCCGACACCAGGTGGATGTACGAGACGTGGACCCCGGACCTCTTCCAGGGCGGCAACACCCTGAGCGACCCCGCCAGGAACCCGGGTTCGCTGATCCATGTGTGGTGCGACAACCCCAACGCCGAGACGGAGGACCAGATCGCGGGCGGCATCATGTATCCGCTGCGCGGCCTGGCCCAGCAGACCTGGGGCTCCCCGAAGCCGGTGAGCGGCTACGCCGCGTTCACCCCGATCGTCGCCGCCGTCGGCCACAACCCCGCCTGGCCGGGCCTCGCCCAGCCCGGCAACCTCGCCCGCAACCGCCCCACCACCGCCTCCAGCACCGAGACGCCGAACTTCCCGCCCGCCTCGGCCACCGACGGCGACCCGGCCACCCGCTGGTCCAGCGCGTACAGCGACCCGCAGTGGCTCCAGGTCGACCTCGGCTCCACCCAGAGCGTCAACCGCGTGGTGCTGCGCTGGGAGGCGGCGTACGGCAAGGCCTTCCAGATCCAGATCTCCGACGACGCCGCGACCTGGCGCACGCTCCACTCCACCACCGGCGGCAGCGGCGGGGTGCAGGATCTCACCGGGCTGTCCGGCTCCGGACGGTACATCCGCCTCTACGCCACCCAGCGGGGCACCTCGTACGGGTACTCGCTGTACGAGTTCGAGGTGTACGGCGGCCAGTTGAGCGGCACCCGGACCCTCACCGCGAGCGGCAAGGCGCTCGACGACCCGGCGAGTTCCGGCACCTCCGGCACCCAGCTGATCACCTGGACCCCGCACGGCGGCCCCAACCAGCAGTGGCAGCTGACCCTCAACGGCGACGGCGGCTACACGATGGTGAACGGCGCCTCCAAGCTCTGCGCGGACGTGGCCGGGGGCGCCACCACCGCGGGCGCCGCCGTCGTCCAGGCCACCTGCACCGGCCGCGACAGCCAGCGCTGGCAGCTCACCGCACTCGGCGCGGGCCGCTACTCGGTGGCCAACAAGAACAGCGCGCTCCTGCTGACCACCGCGTCCGCCGCCGACGGCGCGCAGGTCACCCAGCAGACGGCCGACGGCTCGGCGTATCAGCAGTGGCAGGTCGTCTGACGAGCCCGTCCGCAAGCGGGTCCGGCGGTCTCACTGCGGCAGCCCGCCACCGGGCATCGGCCCCGGCCGCAGTCCACGGCGGCCCGCCGCCCAGTCCCGCAGCTCGGTGGTCGCCACGTCGTCCATCTCCTCCTGGAGGCGGCGACGGGGCTCCTCGTCCCGCTCTCCCTCCGGGATCAGCCGATAGCGCCGGATCGCCAGCCGCAGCCTCGACCAGGCCTCCGCGGCGAGCACATGGCGCTCGGCGTGGTTGAACACCTGCCGGAACCCGCCGATGAAGACGGTGAGTCCGGCCAGGGTGGCCGTGGTGGCGGCGGGTGCCTGGATACCCGCCGCCACGACGCGGTGGTCCAGGCACCGGTGAGGCTGCCGTCGGGGTCGGGTGGTGCGGGGTCCGGCGGTGTGGAGCCGGTCGCCTTGTGGCCGGTGGTCATCCCGCGCGCCCAGGACGGCAGCCCGCGCGACGGCACGGGCGGCGGCGCCAGCGCGAAGGAGGCGGCCGGCTCCGGGACGGGCCCGCGCCCGGCGGCCAGCCGCCGCACCAGCTCCCCGGCGTCCTGCGGGCGCGAGCCGGGGTCCTTGGCGAGCAGGTCGAGCACGATCTCCTCGAAGAACTCGGGGAGTTCGACGCGCCGGGCGCGCGGGGGCACGGGCTCGGTGTCACGGTGGCCGACGAGGATCGCCCAGGCGTCGTCGAGGTCGAACGGCGGCGCCCCGGTGGCCAGTTCGTACAGCACACAGCCCAGTGAGTACAGGTCGCTTCGGTGGTCGACGGGGGCGCCGCCGATCTGCTCGGGCGACATGTAGTGCGGGGTGCCCATGGCGATGCCGGTGCCGGTGAGCCGGGAGGTGAAGCCGATGTCGGCGCCGAGGCGGGCGATCCCGAAGTCCAGGATCTTCACCGTGCCGTCCGCGAGCAGCATGATGTTGGCGGGCTTCAAGTCGCGGTGGACGATGCCCTGTTGATGGGTGTAGGCGAGGGCCGACGCCACCTGCTCGGCGATGTCCACGACGTGCGCCACCGGCAGCGGGTGGCCCTTGTGGTCCTGGAGGTGCTGGCTCAGATTGCGGCCGTCGAGCAGTTCCATGACGAGGTAGAGCCCGCCCTCGAACTCCCCGAAGTCATGGACGACGGTGACGCCCCGGTGCTGGAGCGCCGCCGCGACCCGCGCCTCGCGCCGGAACCGCTCGCGCAGCACCCGGGCGAAGGCGTTGTCGTGCTGCGACCCCAGCGGCTTGAGGCACTTGACGGCGACCCGCCGCCCCAGTGACTCGTCGCGGGCCGCCCACACCTCGCCCATGCCGCCGCGCCCGATCAGCTCCAGCAGCCGGTACCGGCCGTGGATCAGCCTGGTGTCCGCCATCGCGCGATGTCGCCCCCGTCACTCCGCTGCTGCGCCCTCCCCGGCTCCGTCCAGTATGGCTGCCTGTCTGCGGAGTGTGTACGGTGCCGGACGTGTTCCCGGCCCCAGCCGGGCCACCGCGCGCAGGACGTGCTTCGGCGGCAGCTGCCAGCGCACGGTGTCCGGTATGCGGCGCAGCAGCCGCCCGGCGGCGGTGAGCCGGCGGGTGACCTCGTGCGGCTCGGGCGCGGGCCGCCCGTACAACTCGTGGGCGTACGGGGGCAGCGTGTCGTAGGCGAGCCGGGCCACGCGCCGCCACACCACCGCGCGCGCCGGTGCCAGCAGCGGGTGGACGGGCGGTCTGCGCAGGAAGTCGTCCACGTCGCGCGCGTCGGCACCGGCGGCGAGCTCGGGCCGTACGTCCGCGAAGTAGGCGGCGAGCCGCACGGTGGACGCCGGGACGAGCGCGGGGTCGAGGCCGATGAGCCGGGCGGACTCGCGCTGCTCGTCCACATAGCGGTCGGCCTGCGCGTCGCTGAGCGGGAAGCCGGAGCGCCGCGCGACGTGCAGATAGCTGTCGATCTCCGCGCAGTGGACCCACATCAGCAGCGCCGGGTCGTCGATCCGGAACCGCTCGCCGGTCACCGGGTCGTCGGCCTTGAGGAACCCGTGGATGCGCCGCACGCGCGCGCCGGCGCGCTCCGCGTCGGCCTTCGTCCCGTACGAGAGCGTGCCCACGAAGTTGGCGGTGCGCAGCAGCCGCCCCCAGGTGTCCTCGCGGATGTCGCTGTTCTGCATGACCCCGCGCACCGCGCGCGGGTGCAGGGCCTGCAGGTACAGCGCCCGCACCCCGGCGATCCACATGATCGGGTCGGCGTGCATCTGCCAGGTCACCGAGTCGGGCCCGAAGTACCCGGGGTCGGCCCCAACGGGTCCGGGACTGCCGTCGCCCATCTGCCGCCACCTCCTGTACGGGTCAGGCTAACGGCGTACGCGCGGCATCCCCAGGCCGATCCAGGAGATGATTTCGCGCTGGATCTCGTTGTTGCCGCCGCCGAAGGTGAAGATGACGGCCGAGCGGTAGCCGCGCTCCAGCTCGCCGTGGAGCACCGCTCCGGCCGAGCCCTCCTTCATGGGGCCCGCGGCACCGACGACCTCCATCAGCCAGGCGTACGCGTCCCGGCGGGCTTCGGAGCCGTACACCTTGACCGCCGAGGCGTCCTGCGGGGTGAGGGTGCCCTCCTGGACGGCGTTGACCATCTGCCAGTTGAGGAGCTTCATCGCGTCGAGCCGGGTGTGGGTGCGGGCGAGCCGGCCGCGCACCCAGCCGAGGTCGATGACGCGGCGGCCGTCGGCGAGCTTGGTGTCGGCGGCCCAGCGCTGGACGTCGTGCAGGGCGCGGATCGCCATGGTGCCGTGCGCGGCGAGCGTGACGCGTTCGTGGTTGAGCTGGTTGGTGATCAGCCGCCAGCCGTTGTTCTCCTCTCCGACGCGGCGGGAGACGGGCACGCGGATGTTCTCGTAGTAGCTGGCGGTGGTGTCGTGCGAGGCGAGCGTGTTGATGACGGTGCAGGAGTAGCCGGGGTCGGAGGTCGGCACCAGGAGCATGGAGATGCCCTTGTGCGGCGGCGCGCCGGGGTCGGTGCGCACGGCGAGCCAGACCCAGTCCGCGGTGTCGCCGTTGGTGGTCCAGATCTTCTGGCCGTTGACGACGTAGGCGTCGCCGTCGCGCACCGCCCGGGTCTTCAGCGCGGCCAGGTCCGTGCCCGCGTCGGGCTCGCTGTAGCCGATCGCGAAGTCGATCTCGCCGGAGAGGATCCTCGGCAGGAAGTACGCCTTCTGCTCGTCCGTGCCGAACCGCATCAGGGTCGGGCCGACGGTGTTCAGCGCCATCAGCGGCAGCGGGACCCCGCCCTGCGCCGCCTCGTCGAAGAAGATGAACTGCTCCATCGGGCTCAGCCCGCGCCCGCCGTACTCCTCGGGCCAGCCCACCCCCAGCCAGCCGTCCGCGCCGAGGCGGCGCACGGTGTCGCGGTAGAAGCGCTTCTGGGTGGCGGGGTCGGCGTACCGCGCGTACGCGTTGTCGGGCACCAGCCCGGCGAAGTAGGCGCGCAGCTCGGCGCGGAGACGCTGCTGCTCGGGCGTGTATTCGAGGTGCACGGGCCCTCCAGGCGGGTCACGGTCCGTCGCTGTGCGTCGCCGCACGTGGTCGCGCAGGGCTGTACGCCGCGCGGGCGGGCACACAGTAGAACGTGTTCCAAGAATCTGGAAGGGCGGGCGGCTCACCCGTTCGTCTCCATACGGTCGCCGCGCACCCGGGGCGCGGCCAGCATGGCGAGGGCGTACCCACCGCCCTCCGGAGGCCCCATGACCACCGCCCGTGACCTGATGACCGTCGACGTCCGCTGCGTCCCGGCGAGCGAGACGCTCGACCGCGCCGCCCAGCTGATGCGGGACCTCAACATCGGCGCGCTTCCGGTGAGGGGCAGCGACGGCACGCTGACCGGCATCGTCACGGACCGCGACATCGTGGTGAAGGTGCTCGCGGCCGGGAAGGAGGCGGCCGAGGTGACGGCGGGCGACCTCGCCGACGGCAGACCGCGTACGGTCTCCGCCGACGCGGACGCGGCCGAGGCGGTGCGGGTGATGAGCGACGCACGCATCCGGCGCCTCGTCGTCGTGGACGACGGCGAGCCGGTCGGTGTGATCACCGAGGCGGATCTGGCCCGGCACCTCCCTGCGGACCAGTTCGCCTCGTTCGCGAGCAGCGTCTACGCGAGGGGCTGAGCCCCGAAGGGGCCTGGCCTCCGCGAGCGGGTCAGGGCAGCAGCTTGTCGATCGCCGCGGGGCCGTCCTGCGCCAGACGGCGCTCCGCCCACTCCAGGGTCTTGGGCGTGATGTCGCGCCCCGAGGCCAGTACCAGGTCCTCGGCGGTGACATCACCGCCCGCTCCGGTGTGGAGCAGTGCGTCCGGGGTGATCCCCTCCCGCTTCGGCGCGGGCTCGGACTGAGCGTTCATACCGCCTCCTCGTTAGTCCGGCGTGGCTCCATTCTGGTACCCGGTCCCGCAGAACGCATCCGCCCCGGAAATGTCACCCGTCCGGCGGCCTCCGAGGGGCTCCCGGCGGGCCTTCCGGCCAGGTCCGCGAAAGTCATCCCCACGACACGCCGGAGCCGGGAACCAGCCACCGCGCCCACCGCGTTCTCCCCACAGCAGCGCAGGCAGGACAGCGCGGCGCGGTGGCGGACCGCGGCGGGCCCGTGGACAGGTGGTGTCGATGAGCGAGCTGGTTCCCGGAGGCAACCAGCCCCTTCCGGACGGCGTTCTGACGATCGGCGTCCCGGGGCCCTTCGACCTGTCGGTGCTGATCACGGATGACACCGGGAAAGTGGGCGGCGACGGCGACTTCGTCTTCTACAACCAGCCGTCCGCGCCCGGCACCCGCCTCGACGACGAGGTGATCACGGTCGACCCGGGCCGGCTGCGGGCCGGGGCGAGCCGGCTCACCGTGGTCGTCAGCCCCGCCGAGCCGGGCGTGCCGCTGGGCCGGCTGCCGGTGCCGAGCCTGCGGGTCAGCGGTCCCGGCGGCGAGGTCGTGGCCCGTTTCACCCCGCCGAAGCCGGAGCGGGAGACGGTGCTGCTGCTGGCCGAGATCTACCGCCGGGGCACCGGCTGGAAGGTGCGCGCGCTGGGGCAGGGGTACGCGGACGGCCTGGCGGGAGTGGCCCGCGACTTCGGGGTGGACGTGGCCGACGAGGACCCACCGCCGCACGCGCCCACCGTGGCCACGGTGATCCCCGCCGCGCGGCGGCCGGAGCCTGAACAGAGCGACGGCTTCGGCCAGTTGGTCAACGCCGAGCGGGTCCGGGCCGGGGCCCCGCCGGTGACGATCGACGGACGGCTGACCTCGGCCGCCGAGTCGCACGCCGCCACCATGGCCGCCCAGGGCCGCCTCAGCGTGGAGAGCCCGGACGGGGTCTCGGTCTTCCAGCGGGTGACGACGCGGGGGTACGCGTATCTGGGCATCGCCGAGCATCTGGTGTCGGGGCCGCGCACCCCGGCGGAGTTCCTCGCGTACTGCCTGGAGGACGCGCACACCCGCCGCCCGCTGCGGGACGCCGCCTTCACCGAGGCGGGCATCGGCCGCGCCACCGACGACCGGACGGGCGAGGTGTACTGGACGGCGCTGTGGGCCAGGCCGTTCAGCGGGGACGGGCTGCACCGGACGGTGTCGGAGGTGGTCGCGCTCACCAACGGCCGCCGCGCCACGGCGGGGCTGCGCCCGCTGGCGGACGACACCCACCTGGTCTCGGCGGCCCAGGCGTACAGCGCGGACATGGCGGCGCGCGGCTTCTACTCCCACACCTCGCCGGAGGGCCTGGAGCCGTGGGACCGGGCCCGCGCGGCCGGGGCCGCGCACCGGGGCATCGGCGAGAACATCGCCTGCGGGCAGCGCACGGCGGCCGAGGTGGTGGAGGGCTGGATGAACAGCCCGGGCCACCGCGCCAACATCCTCAAGCCCGACTTCACCCACATAGGCGTCGGCTTCGCGGGCGGCGGGCGCGCGGGCACGTACTGGACACAGCTCTTCGGCCTGGCCTGACGGGCCTTGTACGGGGGGGGAGGCGGCTCTCAGCCGCCCGCCTGCCCGGCCGCCAGGTCCGCCAGGCGGGCGGGGCGGTCCAGTGTGCCCAGCAGGCTGACGAAGCTGGACTCCAGGAACGCCGTCAGTTCCTCCCGCGCGCCCGGCTCCCCCAGCGGCCAGCCGGTCACCGCCTCCTCCGCGAACGCCATCCAGGCCCGGGAGGCGATGCCGGACCGGGGCGACTGCGGCATGCCCGTGCGCCGCTGGGCGTCGACGACATGGCGGGCCACCGCCTCGCGGGTCTCGCCGAGGATGTCCGCGACCGCCGGATGGCTGCCCGAAGCGCCCCTGACCAGGGCGAGATAGATCTCCCGGTGCTCCAGTACGTAGGCGACGAACCCGTCGATGAACGACCGCAGCCAGGCGACCGGCGCCAGCGCCGGGTCGGGCTCCACGGCCTCGATGAAGCGGGCGCACTCCTTGGCCACCACCGCGCGGTAGAAGTCGCGCTTGGAGTCGAAGTAGTGGAAGAGCAGGCCCCGGGAGATGCCCGCCCGGCGGGCGACCTCGTCCGTGGACAGCTCGTCGAGCGAGCGGTCGGCGAGCATCTCCAGTCCGATGTCGACCAGCTGGGTCCTGCGTTGGTCGGGGGTCAGGCGGGTGATGCGCTTTCCGGACATGCCCGCAGTGTACGAGCGGTGGGGGCGCCGTGCGCCGAGGCCGGACGGCGGGTGGAGGGCGGACCGGCGGCGCTGTTGACAATCGCTCAACAAGAGTCGTACAACCTTATTGAGCATCGCTTAACAGCATCGCTCGACGACGACCCGATCCGCCGCCCGCCACTTGCCGAGCCCACCCCCGTCCGGGCGCCCCGGACGGGTTCTCCGGGCACTGAGGAGACCGTCATGCGCACCATGCGCGCCGCACGATTCCACCCCGCCTCCGGCAAGCTCGGCGTCGAGGAGGTGCCGGTCCCCCGGCCCGGCCCCGGCGAGGCCCTGGTCAAGGTCGTCGCCTGCGGGATCTGCCACTCCGACCTGAGCCTCCTGAACGGCGTCTTCCACACCGACCTCCCCGCCATCACCCCGGGGCACGAGGCCTCCGGCACCATCGACGAGCTGGGCTCGCCGGTCCCGGGCTGGCAGCGGGGCGACCGGGTGGTGGTCCACGCCGGACGCGCCTGCGGCTCCTGCCCGGCCTGTGTCTCGGGCAGCGCGATCGACGACTGCGAGCGCGTACAGATCATGGCGTTCGACTACGACGGCGCCTGGGCCGAGTACGTCCTGGTGCCGGTCGGCGCCCTGGTCCGGGTGCCCGAATCCATCCCGCTGGAGCGGGCGGCGATCCTCGCGGACGCCGTCTCCACGCCCTACGCGGCAGTGATCGACACGGCCGCCGTCCGCCCGGCCGAGAGCGTCGGCGTCTGGGGCCTCGGCGGCATCGGTACGCACGCCCTCCAGGCCGCCCGGCTGGCCGGGGCCGCCCCGGTGATCGGCCTCGACCCGCTGCCCGCCGCTCGGGAGCGCGCCCTGGAGCTGGGCGCCGACCACACCGTGGACCCCACCGCCGAGGACGCCCTCGACCGGATCGCCGAACTCACCGGCGGCCGAGGCCTGAAGGTCGCCATCGACGCGGTCGGCCGCGCGGACACCATCGCCCAGGCCAACCGCGCCCTGGGCCACCGGGGCCGGCTGGTGCTGGTGGGCATGTCCCTGGACAGGGTCGAGTTGGGCCCGCTGGCCGCCTTCACCCGCGACCGGCACTCGGTGACGGGTCATCTCGGCTACCGCAAGGAGCACATCGAGCAGCTCGTCGATCTGGTGGCCGCGGGCCGCCTCGACATCAGCCGCTCGATCAGCGCCGAACTCCCGCTCTCGGAGATAGCGGAGGGCGTGCGCCGTCTGGAGCACAAGGAGGGCAACCCGATCCGGATCCTCGTCCGCCCCTGAACACCCCGTCCCCACGGGGCCCCCGGACGCCGTCCACACCTACCGCTCAGGTGTGGGCGGCGTCGCACGTCCACGCCCCGTCACCTGCCGCACACGGGGCGCGAAACCGGCCAGGTTTCTCGGGTGAGGGCCGCCACACCTTCGCCACCCAGACAGCAAAATCTTCACGGGATCGACAGATTTTGTGAAGGATCTGCACTTTCAGTGGGCCGGATGTGCGTGGACAGCAAGATCATCTCTGTTCAACATTGCACTTCGAATCTGGACATGTCCGCATTGAGGCCAACCCTTTGGGCGGCGCTTTGCCGTTCCGTTGCCGGGCTGTAGGCATTTGCCAGGACGGTCCGACGGACGTCCGGCACTGACCAGCCGGACGCGAGTCCGCCGACGACCCGTCAAGCGCGTCGACAGGGCAGCGACTTCACACTTCCGCGCCCTCGACGCCGCTGGACCACTACCGAGCAATGCGAACCACTGGGGGTTACCCATGTCCCGACTCACCCGCCGCAGCGCGCTGGGCCTCACCGCGAGCGCGGTGGCCGGCCTCGGCCTGGCCGGCACCGCGTACGCGGCGACCGCGAGCGGATCCACCAACGGTGTCGTCCCCGCCGCGGCCGACGGCGGCACCGGCCGCATGGACGGCATGGACCACACGGGGCACGACGCGCCCGCCCCGTTCGACGAGGTCTACCAGGGCCGCCGGATACAGGGAGCGCCCGCGCACGGCGGCGCCCACGGCGGCCACCACGGGGGCTACGGCGTACGGATAGACGGCAAGGAACTGCATGTGATGCGCAACGCCGACGGCACCTGGATCAGCGTGGTCAACCACTACGAGACGTTCGCGAACCCGCGCGCCGTGGCCCGTGCGGCCGTGGTGGAGCTCCAGGGCGCCACCCTCGTCCCGCTCGCCTGATCCCGTCCCGGCACCGCACCCGCACTAGCACCACATCTGGAGCACTTCCATGACCGTACGCAAGAACCAGGCGACGCTCACCGCGGACGAGAAGCGACGCTTCGTCAACGCGATCCTGACGCTGAAGCGCAATGGCACGTACGACACGTTCGTCACCACGCACAACGCGTTCATCATGAGCGACACCGACGACAGCGACCGCGTCGGCCACCGCTCACCGTCGTTCCTTCCCTGGCACCGCAGATTCCTCCTGGAGTTCGAGCAGGCCCTGCAGGCGGTGGACTCCACCGTCGCGCTGCCCTACTGGGACTGGACGGCCGACCGCACCACGGCCTCCTCGCTCTGGGCCGCGGACTTCCTGGGCGGCACCGGCCGCAGCCGTGACGGCCAGGTGATGGACGGCCCGTTCGCCTCCAGCGGCGGCAAGTGGACCGTCAACGTCCGGGTGGACGGCCGCAACTACCTGCGCCGCGCACTCGGCGCCGGCGTCCCGCAGCTGCCCACCAAGGCCGAGGTCGACAGTGTCCTCGCCATGGCCACGTACGACATGGCCCCCTGGAACAGCGCCTCGGACGGCTTCCGCAACCACCTGGAGGGGTGGCGCGGCGTCAACCTGCACAACCGGGTGCACGTCTGGGTCGGCGGCCAGATGGCCACCGGCGTCTCCCCCAACGACCCGGTGTTCTGGCTGCACCACGCGTTCATAGACCGGCTCTGGGCGCAGTGGCAGGAGCGCCACCCCGCCTCGCCGTACCTCCCGGCCGCCGGGACGGCGAACGTGGTGGATCTGCGCGACACCATGCGCCCGTGGAACAACGTGACGCCGGCGGACATGCTGGACCACAAGAAGTTCTATACGTTCGACGCCGCGTAGCGGTGTGGGTGCGGCCCCGGCGGGAGGTTCCGCGCCGGGGCCGCACCGGCGTGGCGGGGTCCGCGGGGCTCGTAAGCTCGGCCTCATGGACGTTCACGAATCAGTGCTCGAACTCGTCGGCGGGACCCCGCTGGTACGGCTGCGCACGCCCGGCGGCGAGGGGTCGGCCGCGCTGTACGCGAAGCTCGAATACCTCAGCGCGGGCGGCAGTGTGAAGGACCGCATCGGTCTGCACATGATCGAGGAGGCGGAGCGGGACGGGCTGCTGCGCCCCGGCGGCACCGTCGTCGAGGCGACCTCCGGCAACACGGGGGCCGGGCTCGCGATGGTGGCGGCGGCCAAGGGGTACCGGGCCGTCCTCGTCGTCCCCGACAAGACGAGCACCGAGAAGATCGCCACGCTGCGGGGGTTCGGCGCGGAGGTGGTCGTGCGGCGCAGCGGGCTGACCGCCGAGGACCCGGACAACGTGTTCAACACGGCGGCGCGGATCGCCGAGGAGCGGCCGGGCAGCTGGCTCGCCGGCCAGTACGACAACCCGGCCAACCCCGGGGCGCACTACGCCACGACCGGCCCCGAGATCTGGCGCCAGACGGACGGCCGCGTCACGCATCTGGTGGCGTGCGTGGGCACCGGCGGCACGATCAGCGGTACGGGCCGCTACCTCAAGGAGGTGAGCGGGGGCGCCGTGCGGGTGACCGGCGCCGATCCGGTGGCGTCGGTGTACTCGGGCGGCGACGGCCGTCCGTACTTCGTGGAGGCGACCGGACATGTGCGCCACCCGGAGACGGTGGAGGACGTCTGGCCCACCTCCTACCAGCAGGACGTGGTCGACGAGCTCCTCTCGGTGAGCGACCGCGACGCGTTGTTGACGGTCCGTCAACTCGCTCGGGAGCAGGGCCTCATGGTCGGCGGCTCGGCCGGTCTCGCGGTGGCGGCCGCACAGCGGGTGGCCGCCGGACTCGGCCCCGACGCACTGGTCGTGGTGATCCTGCCGGACTCGGGGCGCCAGTACCTCTCGAAGTACTTCAACGACGCATGGCTGCTGCGGCTGGGGTTCCTCGACGGCGAGGAGGGCGGGGCCCGGGTCGGGGACACGGTGGCGTCGACGGCAGGATCCGAGCCGCTGCCGTATGTGAACCGGCTCAGCACGGCCGCCGAGGCACTGGCCGCGCTGCGGGCCCGGCGCGACCTCGGACTGCCGCCGCTCCTCCCGGCCGGGCCGTGCCCGGTGGGCCCGGACCGCGCGCCGACCGTCCCGGAGCTGGCGGGCTCGCTCTCCCTGGACGCGCTGGCCGCCGCCGTCGAGGACGGCACGCTCAAGCCGGACGACCCGGTACGCGACCACCTAGGCGCGCCGCTCCCCCACTTCGGGGTGGGCGAGCGGGCGGACACGGCGCTCGCCGAGCTGGAGGAGCGCGGCGGGGAACTGGCCGTGGCGGTCCGGGACGGGCACGCGGTGGGTCTTGTGCGGCGCTCCGCGCTTCGGGCTCTGCTGTGACACCCGGCCCCCGCGTCCGGGGCCCGTCCTAGACACCCGGCAGACCGAAGCCGAGCAGCAACGCGGCAGCGGGTGCGCGCGTCGGCCATCTGCTCGCGTACGGCGGCGGCGCGCACGGCGAGGCCGGGGACGCGGTCGACGACGTCCATGACCAGGCGGTAGCGGTCCAGGTCGTTGCGGACGACCATGTCGAAGGGTGTGGTCGTGGTGCCGGACTCCTTGTAGCCGCGTACGTGCAGCTGGGCGTGGCCGGTGCGGCGGTACGCGAGACGGTGGATCAGCCACGGATAGCCGTGGTAGGCGAAGATCACCGGCTTGTCCCGGGTGAACAGCCCGTCGTACTCGAAGTCGCTCATCCCGTGCGGGTGTTCCTCGCGCGGCAGGAGCCGGGCCATGTCGACGACGTTGACCACCCGGACGGCGAGGTCGGGGAGGTGTCGGCGCAGCAGTTGCGCGGCGGCCAGCACCTCCTGGGTGGGCACGTCGCCGGCGCAGGCCAGGACGACGTCCGGCTCGCCGCCGTTCTCCGTGCCCGCCCACTCCCAGATTCCCGCGCCCCGGGCGCAGTGCGCACGGGCGGCGTCCATGGACAGCCAGTCGAAGCAGGGCTGCTTGCCCGCCACGACGACATTGACGCAGTCGCGGCTGCGCAGGACGTGGTCGGCCACCGACAGCAGTGTGTTGGCGTCCGGCGGCAGGTAGACCCGTACGACCTCGGGGCTCTTGTTGAGGACGTGGTCGACGAAGCCGGGGTCCTGGTGGGAGAAGCCGTTGTGGTCCTGGCGCCATACGTGCGAGGTCAGCAGGTAGTTGAGGGAGGCGATCGGGGCGCGCCACGGCAGCGCGCGGGACGTCTTGAGCCACTTGATGTGCTGGTTGACCATCGAGTCGACGATGTGCACGAACGCCTCGTAGCAGGAGAACAGTCCGTGCCGCCCCGTCAGCAGATACCCCTCCAGCCAGCCCTGGCAGGTGTGTTCGGACAGGATCTCCATGACCCGGCCGTGCGGGTCGAGGTGTTCGTCGACGGGCAGACGCTGGGCCTGCCAGGCCTTGCCGGTGACGTCGACGACGGCCTGGAGCCGGTTGGAGGCGGTCTCGTCGGGGCCGACAAGACGGAAGTCGCGGCGCCCGGCGGTGTCCCTCATCACCTGGGCGAGCAGGTCCCCGAGGACGCGGGTGGGCTCGTGCGACGTCGTGCCGGGCTTGTCGACGGGCACCGCGAAGTCGTCGAGCGAGGCGAGGGGCAGGTCCCGGACGAGGAGTCCGCCGTTGGCATGCGGGGTGGCGCCGAGCCTCCTGGCGCCGTCGGGGACGCAGGCGAGCACATCGGCGACGGGGCGCCCGTCCGGGCCGAACAGCTCCTCGGGCCGGTACGAGCGCAGCCAGACCTCCAGCTGGCGCAGGTGCTCGGGGTTCTCGCGCACACCGGCCAGCGGGACCTGGTGGGCGCGCCAGGTTCCCTCGACGGGCAGGCCGTCGACCACGGCGGGGCCGGTCCAGCCCTTGGGCGTACGCAGGACGATCACCGGCCGGCGCACACGCTCGGCGACACCCTCTTCACGGGCGGTCCGCTGCGTCGACGCGATCCGGTCCAGCGCGACGTCGAGGGCGTGGGCCATCGCCCGGTGCACCTGGGCCGGGTCGTCGCCGCTGACGTGGACCGGCTCGTGCCCGTATCCCCGTAGCAGCGCGTCGAGTTCCTCCTCCGGGAGACGGGCGAGCACGGTCGGGTTGGCGATCTTGTAGCCGTTGAGGTGCAGGATCGGGAGCACCGCGCCGTCGTGCACGGGGTCGAGGAACTTGTTGGAGTGCCAGGCGGCGGCCAGCGGCCCGGTCTCCGCCTCTCCGTCGCCGATCACACAGGCGACCAGCAGACCGGGGTTGTCGAAGGCGGCGCCGTACGCGTGGGAGAGCGAGTAGCCGAGCTCGCCTCCCTCGTGGAGGGAACCGGGGGTCTCCGGGGCCACGTGGCTGGGCACGCCGCCGGGGAAGGAGAACTGCCGGAACAGCCGGGCCATGCCCTCCCCGTCACGCGGGACGTCCGGACAGGTCTCGCTGTAGCTGCCCTCCAGCCAGGAGTTGGCCAGCACGGACGGCCCGCCGTGCCCCGGCCCCCAGACGCACAGCGCGTCGAGCCCGCGCGCCTTGATCACCCGGTTGAGGTGGGTGTACACGAGGTTGAGACCGGGCGAGGTGCCCCAGTGACCCAGCAGCCGGGGCTTGATGTGCTCGGGCCTGAGCGGCTCGGTGAGCAGCGGGTTGGACATCAGATAGATCTGGCCCGCCGCAAGGTAGTTGGCGGCGCGCCAGTGCGCGTCCAGGGTGCGCAGCTCGTCGTCGGAAAGTACGGTGGCGTCCTGGTGTTCGACCTTGGACATGGGTGGAACTCCATGAGTCGTCGGGACGGGTCATCGGGCGGTGGAGGCGGCATGGCCGACAAGAAGAAGGCGGCGCTGCCGCGCAAGGCGTACGAGAAGGAACTGCTGCGTCTGCAGACGGAGTTGGTGAAGCTGCAGGAGTGGGTGCGGGCGACCGGCGCCCGCCTCGTGGTGGTCTTCGAGGGGCGGGACGCGGCCGGCAAGGGCGGCACGATCAAGCGGGTGGCCGAGCACCTCAACCCGCGTGTCGCACGGATCGTCGCGCTTCCCAAACCGACCGAGCGCGAGCGCGGCCAGTGGTACTTCCAGCGCTACGCGGAGCAGCTGCCGGCCGCCGGGGAGATCGTGCTGTTCGACCGGTCCTGGTACAACCGGGCCGGGGTCGAGCACGTCATGGGCTTCTGCACTCAGGAGGAGTACCAGCGCTTCCTGCGTCAGTGTCCGATCTTCGAGCGGATGCTGGTCGAGGACGGGATCCTGCTGCGCAAGTACTGGTTCTCGGTGAGCGACACCGAGCAGCAGGAACGTTTCCGGCGCCGACTGGAGGATCCACTGCGGCGCTGGAAGCTCTCGCCGATGGACCTGGAGTCGATCACCCGCTGGGAAGCCTACTCCCGGGCCAAGGACGACATGCTGATCCACACCGACATCCGCGAGGCGCCCTGGTACGTCGTGGAGAGCGACGACAAGCGCCGGGCGCGGCTGAACACGATCGCCCACCTGCTGTCCTCCGTTCCGTACGAGGAGGCGGCACCGCAAGTGCTGCGGCTGCCGCGACGGCCGCCGTCGACCGGCTACGAGCGCCCGCCGCGCAATCTGCAGAGCTACGTCCCCGACCACGCGGCGAGCCTCTGACCAGCAGGCCATGGCCCGGACATCGCGCCTCCGGGGCGCGAGGGGTCCGGTTCCAGCGTCGTCGGCGAAGGGGTGCGCCGGGCAGGGGCCACAGGTCCCGAGCCGGGGCCGACAGGGCCGCTGCCCCGGTCCGAGTAGGGCCTGTCGGCCCTAGTGCGTTCGGCCCCGGGCACGTGATGATCGGCTCAAGGACTGTCCGCGGTGGTCTGCGGGCCGTCCTCCGCCGGGCAGCGAAGGGGCGCCATGCCAGAGTCAGCCGCACGCACGTTCACCGAGCAGAACCCCATCCGTGTGTTCCTGCTGGACGACCACGAGGTCGTTCGCCGCGGGCTGGCCGATCTGCTCGACGCCGAGCCGGACATCCGCGTGGTTGGTGACGCCGGCAGCGTCGACCAGGCGCTCGCGCGAGGCCCAGCCCTGCGCCCCGACGTCGCCGTCCTGGACGTACGGCTGCCGGACGGCAACGGCATCGCGGTCTGCCGGGAGCTGCGCGACCAGATGCCGGAGCTGGCCTGCCTGATGCTGACCTCGTTCGACGACGAGGAGGCCCTGCTCGACGCGATCATGGCAGGCGCGTCCGGGTACGTCCTCAAACAGATCAAGGGATCCGACCTGGTCTCGGCGGTACGCACGGTGGCCTCGGGCCAGTCGATGCTGGACCCCGCCACCACGGCCCGGCTGATGCGCTCGCTGCGGGCGGACCCCGTGGAAAGCCCCGCCGTGCCGTCCGAGCTGGCGAGCCTGTCACCGCGGGAGAGAGACATCCTCGCGCTGATCGGCGACGGGCTCACCAACCGCGAGATCGGCCGGCGGCTCTATCTGTCCGAGAAGACCGTCAAGAACCACATCTCCCGTCTGCTGGCCAAGCTGGGCGTACAGCGCCGGGTCCAGGCCGCCGTCCTCGCCTCGCAGCTGGAACAGCCGGAGAAGAGCGAACCCCCGACAACGTGACGAAGGGCGAGGCCGTGAAGGATCAGCCGGCCGCCCGGGGCGGGCGGCCCGGCGGGACGAGGGGCTATTGCGTATGCCACCTGTCGTACTGGTCCGAGGGATCGCAGACCGTCGTCTGCACGAGCGTGCCGTTGCCCACGCTCGGCGTGGACAGGCAGTACCCGCTCGACGCGTTCTGCCAGACGTCGTACCAGCCCGAGGGCGGCCCGTTGGGGTTGTCCGCGGCGAAGACGCGCCACTGCTGGGTGGGGTCGGCCGCGTTGCAGAACTGCACGGTGACCGTCCCCGGCCCCCAGGCCGGTGCGGTGATGCACCGTCCCGTGCGCTGGTTGGTGAAGGTGAACAGAGCGGTCTGGGTGTTGAACCCTTCGAGCCACTTCTGTTCCGAACCACTGCCGCACGACCACATCTGGAGTTTCGCGGCGTTCTGGGTGGCGTTGTCGAGACAGTGGGTCGAGTTCCAGACGTTGATCCGGGTGAAGCCCACGGCCTGCGCGGGTGGGCCGGTCAGGCCGGTCACCAGCACCGCGGAAACGGCGGTGACGAGCCCGAGCAGGCCTCGTCTTCGGGACCTGGGTCTGCTGCGGGTGTCTCGTTCGAGGATCACTGGCATTCCTTCCGGGTCAGCGTGGCGTCCCGGGGGAAGGCGCCCCCCTGGCTGCCACTCCGTGGCAAGGGCAGTCGTCCAGGTGGTACGGAACTCCGTCATCGGCACGGCGGAGCAGCACGCCACGCTACTCGGAACCTGGCACCCCCGACAGCGTCCGCACAAGGAAGCCGAGCCTCCGGCGAAGGCCGACTGTACGAGCCGCCATGCACATGCCGATCCCGCGTGGAAGCGGCGGCTGGGCGACACTGGAAGGGGACCCGGACAAGGAGGCCCTCCATGAGCAATCCGACCTCGATCACCACCGCACTTCCGGTCGACTACCGCGACCGCCTCATGGGTATCGCCCAAGAGATCAACTTCGCCGCCGGAACCCGGCTCTTCAACGAGGGCGGCCACGCCGACCGGTTCTGGATCGTGCGCTCCGGCACCGTGACCCTCGACATGCACGTCCCCGGCAGACGCGCGGCCGTGATCGGGCAGCTGGGCTCCGGTGAGCTGGTCGGCTGGTCGTGGATGTTCCGGCCGTTCGTGTGGCAGCTGGGCGCCGAGGCGATGACACCGGTCCGGACGTACGAGTTCGACGCGGCGGCCGTGCGGGCCATGATGGACGGCGACCCCGCCTTCAGCGCCGCGATCTCCTCCTGGGTGGGCCGCGTCCTGGCGCACCGCCTCCACGCGGCCCGTATCCGGCTGCTCGACCTGTACGCCCCGCACGGCAGTGGCAGCGACAGCGTCCTGTGACCCCGTCGGCCTCGCGGGCCACCCCCTCGCGCGTCCCTGAGGCGGTGGCCGTACGAGGGCGGGAGCTGCGTCAGCGGACGACGTCGAACACGTTCTTCTGCAGACCGTTGGCGTAGGCCTCGTGCTCGACCAGCTTCAGCTTCTGGGTGTCCTTGTCCGTGGTGCTGAACAGGCGCTTGCCCGCACCCAGCAGGAGGGGGAAGACGAGCAGGTGGTAGCGGTCGATCAGGTCGGCGTCCGCGAGGCTCCGGTTCAGGCCGGCGCTGCCGTGGACGATGATCGGGCCGCCCTCGGTCTCCTTCAGGGCGGCGACATCGTCGAGCGAGCGCAGGATCGTGGTCTCGCCCCAGTTCGTCACCAGGTCGTCCTCGGTGAGCGTGGTGGAGACGACGTACTTCGGCATCACCTTGTAGTCGGCGAACTCCGCCATGTCGGGCCACACCTGGCTGAAGGCCTCGTAGCTGGTCCGGCCCAGCAGCATCGCGGTGGCTTCCTGCTGCTCGCGGCCCTTGATGTCGAACGCCTCGGGGAGGAACTCGATGTCCTTGAAGGTCCACCCGGCGTTGCGGTATCCGGGCTCACCGCCCGGGGAGTCGACAACGCCGTCGAGCGAGATGAAAGCAGTGCTGATCAGGGTACGCATCTGAGTTCCTCGGTGTTCGGTAACGCGTTCTCGGCAGGTCAGGTCGGTGCGCGCATCCGCCACACGCGCGGCCGCGGCGCACCAACCATGATCTCTGACCGGGGGCCACGAGGAAACTCATCGGTCATCGTCCGATTTCCTGGAAACGTTTTCCGGAAGCGCGTGATGTCACATGCGGGCACCGACCGGTGTGCCGTCGCGCGGAGTGAGGAAGGCAGGGGCGGACGGGAGGGAGCCGTCGGGAGCGCGCGGGCCCGTGAGCGTGCTCGGGTCCGTACTCCGGACGGAGGATTCGCCCCATGTCCCGCCCAGGTTCCACGAGTTGCCGCTCGCGACCGTGCCGCTTCCGACGGTGGCAGGACGGCCGTCCGCGACGGACAGGTTGGCGGTGAGCGTGGCGCGGGCCGAGGCCGTGTCGAAGTCGAAGCCCGTCTCCTTGTTGCGGAAGGTGGTGCTCCGGCTCACGGCGATCGCGCCCGGGTTGCCGTTGTCGGTGATGCCCTTGGCGGCATTCCGGAACGCCATGGTGGTGCGCAGCGTGTGCGCGGCAGCCGGGGCCGGGGTGCCGCCGCCGAGTTTGAAGCCGTTGCCGTCGCCCGCGAAGTCGGGGAAGTTCCAGCGGTTGAATCCGTTCCCGTACGCGATCGTGTTCTCGATCAGGACCGGGGAGGTGAACTTCCAGGCGTCGAAGCCGTCGTCGACGTTGTTCCACAGCCGGGCGCCGCGCACCACGTTGCCCGTACCGCTGCCCTCCTTGATCGCGAGCCCGTCCGCGCTCTCGCCGTTCTTGCGGGGGTCCGCGGTGGGGAGCAGCGGTGGCGGGCGGCCCGCCGCCACCGTCGCCCCGCCGTCGCGGTAGAGCTCGGCGAACCGGTCGAGCGGGGCGCGGCGCCCGAACGACGCGGTGGTGTGGTGGTGCCCCTCCTCCAGGACGACCGTGCGCAGCCCGGCCCGCGCGAGCGTCCGCGCGGCCATCGCTCCCCCGGCGCCGGACCCGATCACCACGGCGTCGGCGGTCGTCCGCGCGGGCCACTCCTCGGCCGGTACGCAGTCGAGCGGCGGATCGTCGGGCGGCGCCAGGAGCGGCCCCCGCGCGCCCTCGTGGAGCATGCGCTCGGTTCCGGCGGCGAGCAGCACCGGCACCTTGAGCAGGTCGAGGACCGGGGCGAGGGCGGGGCGGGCGCCGAGCGCCGCCATGACCCGCTCGCGCTCCCCGGTGCCGAGCGCGGCCAGCCGCCGTCCCGTCCGGGCGAGCGCGTACGCGTCCACGGCCGCCGCGGCCCCCCGCAGCCCCGCCCGGGCCGGCGCCGGCATCGAGGCGAGGACGTCGTCGAGCCTGCGCGGCACGGTCGCCGTCCAGGGCCGGGTGCCGTCGTCGGCGAGCAGCGCGGCCACAAGGCCGGACGCGGTCCGGCTGCCGTCCCGGCTCATCGGCCGCCCACCTCCGCGTGGGCCGTACCCTCCAGCGTCCACTGCGCTTCCGGCCGCCATCGCCCCCACCAGCGTTCCAGGCGGACGACCGCGTCGGCCGCCTCGCTGTTGCGGCAGACGGCCTCGCTCCCGTCGGGGTCCGTGTAGCCGAGGGTCAGGGTGCGCTCCTCGGGCTGGGTCACCTCGACCCGGATGCGGCGCAGGCCCGCGCGTCCGGTCACCGTCCACACCGGCAGCCCGATCTCCGCCCGGAAACGGCCCAGGGCCGACCGCTCGGCCCGCCGGGGCCAGGTGCGACCGCGCCGCCGCAGCCGCAGGAAGACCAGCGGCGGCAGCGCGCGCAGCACGGGCCGCGTGGAGACCGCCGCCACGACCTCCAGGACGTCACCGCCGCCGAGGTCCGCGTGCAGCCAGGACCAGCGGCGGGCGTTGCCGTGCCCGTATATACGGGCGGAGGCGCCGGGCGCGCCCTTCAGCGTCAGGGTCCGCCCGCCGTGGGTGACCGTGCCGTCGTAGGTGGCGCGGGCCGCCGGGAGGATCTGGGCGGCGGGCAGCAGCGGGCGGCGCCAGGACCAGCGCGGGAAGGTGAACAGCGGGGTGTCCTGGGCCTGTTCGGCCAGGTCCCAGGTGAACGCGCCCGCCGTTCCGGTCAGTCGGCCCGGCCGGACCGAGACGCCCTCGGCGCTGAAGCCGTCCGTATCGCCCTTCCAGGGCTCGGGGCCGAAGCGGGCGTACTCGACGGGGCCGTCCTCGGGGAACACCGCGACCCAGCCGTGGGCGTGGGCGCCCGAGCCGTCCGTGGGCGCGACCAGCTCGTGGTGGAGCCATAGGCCGTCGCCGGTGGCCGGGTCGGTCGCGGTGGTGTACCAGACCTCGGTACGGCCGGGCTCGCCCTTCCAGCGCGGCGCGGCCAGGGCGTCGGCGTCCTCGCGGCGCGGGAAGCGGAAGCTCGCCAGGAACGGGGCCAGGCCCGTGACCAGGGGAAAGCGCAGGGCGCCGACGCCGACCCGCTCGCCCTCCTCGTACAGGGTGCAGGGCAGGACCGTCATCGAGCGGACCGGGCGCAGCGGGGTGACGGACTTCCAGCCGTCCAGGGTCAGCCGGCGTCCGTCCACAGTGAAGGCGAGGCGGTAGCGGATGCGGCGGCGCGCCAGCGGGGAGATCTCCAACTCGCCCACCGCGCAGGGGTCGTCGGCCCAGCCCTCGATCCGGATCCGGCCGGTGAGGCGGGCCTCGGTCGTGCCGGCCGGGCGCAGGACGGTGTCGGCGAAGGCCCGAAGGCCGAGGCGGGCCGCGCGGGTGCGGCCCTCGCCGTCGAGCCGGAACGTACCGAGCAGGGTCTCCCGGAACTCCGTGCCCCGGCCGCTCACACCAGGCCTTCCAGCATGATCCGCTCGGTGGCGGTGAGATAGGCGTCCGCCGCCGCGTGTGCCGCGGCGCCGTCGCCCGCCGCGACCGCCTCGACGACCGGGGCGAGCCGCGCGTACGCCGCCTCGGGATCGGTGAACGGCCCCACCAGGGCGGCCCGCACGGGCAGATAGGCGTTGAAGAGGGTGTTGGTGAGGAGCCCGTAGACCCGGTTGCCGGTGGCCCGGGCCAGCGCCCGGTGCACCTCCGCGTCGGCCAGCTGCACCGCGTCACCGCCCTCCGACTCCCGTACGGCATCGAGGAGTCGGCGCAGCTCAGTGACGGCCCGGTCGTCGCGGCGGGCCGCCGCGCGCTCGGCGATCAGCGCGCCGATGCCGCGCCGCACCTCGAAGATCTCGCCGATCCAGTCGGGGCTGTGGCGCACCAGCATGGGCAGCAGATCGGCGCCGCCCAGGCGCGCGTAGTCACGGACCCGGGTGCCGACACCGTGGCGGGTCTCCAGGAGCCCGGCCTGGACGAGTCGGCCGAAGGCGTGCTTGAGGGTGGTCCGGGTGACGCCGTAGCCGTCGGCGAGGCTGCGTTCGGGTGGCAGATAGCTGCCCGCCGGATGGCGGCCGGTGAGGATGTCCTCGCGCAGCCGGTTCTCCAGGACGTCGACGATGGTCTCGCGGGGCAGCGTCTCCACGAAGTCCCTCCCCAGGGTGGCGGTACCGAAGCAGGTATGTGGTTCAGTGGCTGAGCCACTGAACCAGTGGCCTTCCGGCACCGTCAAGAGGCGTGCGCCGAGACGGGCCGATACGTCCGGAGAGGCCGATACGGACCGTTGCGACCACGAACGCGCCCCCGTGTCCGCGCCGGATACGGCACCGCCCGTAAAGGATCAAGAGCGTTCCGGAGAGGGCAAGGTCACAGCCCTTCCCCCTGCTGCACCTTTGCGCCACTGCCCTAGCATCTGAGCATGACGGTCCTGCCTGACGACGGGCTTTCGCTGGCCGCCGAGTTCCCTGATGCAACCCATGAGCAGTGGCAGCGCCTCGTGGAAGGCGTGCTGCGCAAATCGGGTAAAGATGTCTCGGGCACGGCTGCCGAGGAGGCACTGTCCACCCCGGTCGAGTCCGGGCTCACCACCCGGCCCCTGTACACCGCGCGAGACTCCGCGCCCGATGCCGGTTATCCGGGCTTCGCCCCCTTTGTCCGGGGAAGCCGGCCCGAGGGCGGCGCGGCGGACGGCTGGGGCGTACGACAGCGCCACGCCGGAACCGACCCCGCCCGGGTCAACGAGGCCGTGCTGGCCGATCTGGAGAACGGCGTCACCTCGCTCTGGCTGGCCGTAGGCCAGGGCGGTGTGCCGGTCTCCTCGCTCGCCCGCACCCTCGACGGCGTCTACCTCGACCTCGCGCCCGTCGTCCTCGACGCGGGCGCCGAATTCGAGCCCGCCGCACGCGAGTTGCTCCGGCTGTACGAGGAGCGCGGCGTCCCCGCCGACTCCGCGCGCGGCTCCTTCGGCGCCGACCCGCTGGGCCACGAGGCCCGTACCGGCGAGGCGCTCGATCCGGCCCCCGCGGTCGGCCTCGCCCGGCTCTGCGACGAGCGGTTCCCGCGGCTGCGCGCCCTTACCGTGGACGCGCTGCCCTACCACGAGGCGGGCGGCTCGGCCGCCGAGGAGCTCGGCGCGTCGCTGGCCACCGGTGTCGCCTATCTGCGTGCGCTCACCGAGGCGGGCCTGTCCGTCGAGGCGGCCTGCGCCCAGCTGGAGTTCCGCTACGCGGCCACCGCCGACCAGTTCCTGACCATCGCCAAGCTGCGCGCCGCGCGGCGGCTGTGGGCGCGGGTCGCCGAGGCGAGCGGGGCCCCCGCCGCCGGAGCGCAGCGCCAGCACGCGGTGACCTCGCCGGTGATGATGACGCGCCGCGACCCGTGGGTGAACATGCTGCGCACCACGGTGGCCTGTCTGGGCGCGGGCGTCGGTGGCGCGGACGCCGTCACCGTCCTCCCCTTCGACCACTCCCTCGGCCTGCCCGACGGCTTCGCTCGCCGTATCGCGCGCAACACCTCCTCGATCCTTCTGGAGGAGTCGCACCTGGCCCGGGTGATCGACCCGGCGGGCGGCTCCTGGTACGTGGAGCGACTCACCGACGAACTCGCCCACAGCGCCTGGGAGTTCTTCCGGACGATCGAGCGCGCGGGCGGCCAGGCGGCCGCGCTGCGCTCCGGGCTGATCCGCGAGCGGCTCGCCGCGACCTGGGCCGAGCGCGGCGCCGAGCTCGCGCGGCGGCGCGAACCGGTCACCGGTGTCAGCGAGTTCCCGCACCTCGCCGAGCGTCCCGTCGAGCGCGAGGCGGCCCCCGCCGAGCCCTCGGGCGGGCTGCCGAAGGTGCGGCGCGACGAGGCGTTCGAGGAGCTGCGCGCCCGCTCGGACGCCCACCTCGCCGCGACCGGGACCCGCCCGCGGGTCTTCCTCGCCGCGCTCGGCCCGGCCGCCGCGCACACCGGCCGGGCGACCTTCGCCTCCAACCTGTTCCAGGCCGGCGGCATCGAGCCCGTGCACGACCCGGTGTCGGTGGACGCGGCCACGGCCGCCGAGGCGTTCGCCGCGAGCGGTGCCACCATCGCCTGTCTGTGCTCCAGCGACGCGCTCTACGCCGAGCAGGCCGAGGCGGTCGCCGCCGCGCTCAAGTCGGCCGGTGCGCGCACTGTCCACCTCGCCGGCCGCGGCGAGTACACCGGTGTCGACAGTGGTGTCTTCGCCGGCTGCGACGCGGTGGCCGTGCTCTCCTCCGCCCTCGACCGCATGGGAGTGGCGTCATGACGATCCCCGACTTCTCGGAGCTGCCGCTGGCTCCGGGCGCCGGCGCCGACGGCTCCGAAGACCAGTGGCGCACCGCCGTGAAGGAGTCCACCGGGAAGGCCGACGGCGATCTGCTGTGGGAGACCCCGGAGGGCATCGCGGTCAAGCCGCTCTACACCGAGCGCGACCTGGAGGGCCTGGACTTCCTGGGCACCTACCCGGGCGTGGCGCCGTATCTGCGCGGCCCCTACCCGACGATGTACGTCAACCAGCCCTGGACGATCCGGCAGTACGCCGGGTTCTCCACGGCCGAGGAGTCCAACGCCTTCTACCGGCGCAACCTCGCCGCCGGGCAGAAGGGCCTCTCGGTCGCCTTCGACCTGCCGACCCACCGCGGCTACGACAGCGACCACCCCAGAGTCACCGGCGACGTCGGCATGGCGGGCGTGGCCATCGACTCCATCTACGACATGCGTCAGCTCTTCGACGGTATCCCGCTGGACAGGATGACGGTGTCGATGACGATGAACGGCGCGGTGCTGCCCGTTCTGGCGCTCTACATCGTGGCGGCCGAGGAGCAGGGCGTACCGCCCGAGAAGCTGGCCGGGACCATCCAGAACGACATCCTCAAGGAGTTCATGGTCCGCAACACCTACATCTACCCGCCCAAGCCCTCGATGCGGATCATCTCCGACATCTTCGCGTACACCTCGCAGAAGATGCCGCGCTACAACTCGATCTCCATCTCCGGCTACCACATCCAGGAAGCGGGCGCGACGGCCGACCTGGAGCTGGCGTACACCCTCGCGGACGGCGTGGAGTATCTGCGGGCCGGGCAGGAGGCGGGTCTCGACGTCGACGCGTTCGCGCCCCGGCTCTCCTTCTTCTGGGCGATCGGCATGAACTTCTTCATGGAGATCGCGAAGATGCGGGCGGCCCGGCTGCTGTGGGCGCGGCTGGTCAAGCAGTTCGACCCGAAGAACACCAAGTCCCTGTCGCTGCGCACCCATTCGCAGACCTCGGGCTGGTCGCTGACCGCGCAGGACGTGTTCAACAACGTCACGCGCACCTGTGTGGAGGCGATGGCCGCCACCCAGGGCCACACCCAGTCGCTGCACACCAACGCCCTGGACGAGGCGCTGGCCCTGCCGACCGACTTCTCGGCGCGCATCGCCCGCAACACCCAGCTGCTCATCCAGCAGGAGTCGGGCACCTGCCGGGTCATCGACCCCTGGGGCGGCAGCGCGTACGTGGAGAAGCTCACCTACGACCTGGCACGGCGGGCCTGGCAGCACATCCAGGAGGTCGAGGCGGCCGGCGGTATGGCGCAGGCCATCGACGCGGGTATCCCGAAGCTGCGCGTCGAGGAGGCGGCCGCCCGCACCCAGGCGCGCATCGACTCCGGGCGCCAGCCGGTGATCGGCGTCAACAAGTACCGGGTGGAGAACGACGAGCAGATCGACGTCCTCAAGGTCGACAACTCCTCGGTGCGCGCCCAGCAGATCGCCAAGCTGCGGCGGCTGCGCGAGGAGCGCGACGAGGCGGTCTGCCAGGACGCGCTGCGCGCGCTGACCGACGCCGCCGCCTCCGGCACCGGCAACCTCCTTGAGCTGGCCGTGAACGCGGCCCGCGCCATGTCGACGGTCGGCGAGATCTCGGACGCCCTGGAGAAGGTGTACGGACGCCACGCGGCGCAGACCCGTACGATCTCCGGCGTGTACCGCAACGAGGCAGGAGAGTCGCCTTCCGTGGAGCGCACCCGCGCCCTGGTGAACCGCTTCGACGAGGCGGAGGGCCGCCGTCCGCGCATCCTGGTCGCCAAGATGGGCCAGGACGGCCACGACCGCGGCCAGAAGGTGATCGCCACCGCCTTCGCCGACCTCGGCTTCGACGTCGACGTCGGCCCGCTGTTCCAGACGCCGGGCGAGGTGGCCCGCCAGGCGGTCGAGGCGGATGTGCACATCGTCGGGGTGTCCTCGCTCGCCGCCGGTCACCTCACCCTCGTACCGGCGCTCCGCGAGGAGCTGGCCGCCGAGGGCCGCGACGACATCATGGTCGTCGTGGGCGGTGTGATCCCGCCGCAGGACGTCCCGACCCTCCTGGAGATGGGCGCCGCGGCGGTCTTCCCGCCGGGGACGGTCATCCCGGACGCGGCGTACGACCTGGTGACGCGGCTCGGCGCGGCGCTGGGCCACGACGAGCTGTAGCCGCCCGTGCGCATCGATCTCGACAGTTACGTCAAGGGTGTGCTCGACGGGAAGCGGGCTTTCGTGGCCCGCGCCATCACGCTCGTCGAGTCCACCCGGCCCGACCACCGGACGCTGGCGCAGCAGTTGCTCACCGAGCTGCTGCCGCACACCGGCAACGCCCGGCGGATCGGCATCAGCGGGGTGCCGGGGGTGGGCAAGTCCACCTTCATCGACGCCTTCGGCACGATGCTGACGGGGCTCGGCCACCGGGTGGCGGTACTCGCCGTCGACCCGTCGTCCACCCGTACCGGCGGCTCCATCCTCGGCGACAAGACGCGGATGGAGCGCCTGGCGGTGGACCCGGCGGCGTTCGTGCGGCCCTCACCGAGCGCGGGCACCCTCGGCGGCGTCGCCAAGGCGACCCGTGAGTCGATGGTGGTGATGGAGGCGGCGGGCTACGACGTCGTCCTGGTGGAGACCGTCGGGGTGGGCCAGTCCGAGACGACGGTCGCCAACATGGTCGACTCGTTCCTGCTGCTCACCCTCGCGCGCACCGGCGACCAGCTCCAGGGCATCAAGAAGGGCGTCCTGGAACTGGCCGACGTGATCGCCGTCAACAAGGCGGACGGGCCGCACGAGCGCGACGCCAGGTCGGCGGCGCGCGAACTGGCGGGCGCACTGAGGCTGATGCACCCGGCGGACGCGGCCTGGACACCGCCGGTCCTGTGCTGCAGCGCCCGCGAGTCCAGCGGCCTGGACACCGTCTGGGAGCGCATCGACCAGCACCGTACGCTCCTGGACTCCACGGGACGGCTCGCCGCCAAACGTCGTGACCAGCAGGTCGACTGGACGTGGACGATGGTCCAGGACGAGCTGCTGGACCGGCTGCGCGCGCACCCTGCCGTACGGGACCTGGCCCCGGTGCTCGAACAGCGCGTCCGGGACGGCGAGTTGACGGCGACGCTCGCCGCGGGACACCTCTTGAGCGCGTTTCAAGGGGAGCCCGGGGTGCGGTGAAGGGCTGCCCCTGAAGCGGCACGCAACCGCATCGCACTTCCGTGAGCCCTCAGAAGGCCCGGACCCACACGGTCCGGGCCTTCCCCGTGCTCAGGCCGGGGCGCCCGCCAGCTCCGCGCCCTCCGCGTCGTGCAGTCGCTCGATCAGTGCGGCGCGGGCCCGGGCCACCCGGGAGCGCACGGTTCCCACAGGGCAGTTGCTGACGTGGGCCGCGTCCGCGTAGGGCAGCCCGAGGAGCTGCGTGAGGACGAAGGCCTCCCGGCGCTCGTCCGGGAGCGCCGCCAGCAGATCGGCCAGCGCGACCCCGTCGTCGAAGCCGGGCAGCCCCCGGGGCTGGGCCCGTTCGGCGGCCGACTGCCAGTCGGCGGTGTCGCAGACGCGCGGCCGCGCGGCGGCGTACCGCAGGTTGTCGACCACCGCGCGGCGGGCTATCGACAGCAGCCAGGTGCGGGCGGAGGAACGGCCTTCGAAGCGGTGCAGGCTGCCCAGGGCCCGTAGGAAGGTCTCCTGGGTCAGATCGTCGGCGGCCTGTGGATCGGCGCCGAGGTAGGTGACGTAACGGCGTACGTCGCGGTGGAGCGCGCGGACGAAGTGCTCGACGGCTTCGGGGTCGCCCGTGCGGGCGGCCAGCGCCCAGGCCGTGATGACCTGGTCCGTCGACTCGTCGCGCGAGCGGGGCAGGGCAGGAGTGATCACCTGATGTCCTTCTCGGGAATCCGGGATCCGGACCGGCCGGCTCGGCGGCGGGTCCGGTGAAGGGGTACGGCGGCACGAAGGCGTGCGGCCGATGCCCGGGGCGCCGGAGAGGGACTCCCAGGACGCCGCGGGGAACCGGCTGTCGTCAGACGACAGCGGTCCCGGCGGGCGGACCCCGTGAGGTGATCGCGTGGACGAGGAAGAGCTGCCTGGGCGCGCGGACCGTACGGTCCGGGCGGGCGCGCCGGCGCGCGGGCCGCGGCGGCGCGGCCGAGAGCGGCATCAGCCGCAGCGGGGCGAAGAGCCGGCCGGCGAAGGCCCGCAGGATCCGGAAGGCCGCGCGCTCACCGTGCGCCAGCCACAGCCCGCACAGCAGCGCGGCGAGGAGGTGGGCGGCGAACATGCCACTGGAGGACATCCCCAGGGGCATATCGGCCATGTCGTGGCCCATGGAGCCCATGTGACCCATATGGCTCATATGAGTCGTGGACATTCCGGTCATCCGCATGTCCATGGGCTGCGCGGCGGGCCGCGCGGTGGTCTGGGCCCACGAGAACAGCTCGTGCAGCACCGTCTGGGTTCCCACGGCGAACGCCACGACCGGCCCGAAACCGCGCTCGCGCCCTGCCAGGGCCCACGCCGTGGCGCCGGTGGCGACGAAGCCGCACCCCAGCGCCCACCAGGGCACCGGGGCATCCGACATGAGGGCGTGCCCCAGCGCGGTGAGCAGCACACAGAGAGCCGCGAACATCGCGGCCCGCACCGTGCGGCAAGTGTCTGGGGCAGTCATGGCGCGCTCATCCTCGCATCCGCCCCGGGCGTTTCACCGGCGGGTTCGCACATTGATCGGCCGATTCCGCCCTGAAAGCGTGCGTGATCCACGCCACGTCGACTCGCCGGAACCCGAGGCCGGTTCACACCGACTACTGGGGCGGGCCCGGGCTGTCAGTCCGGCTTGTGGCCGTGCGGGATGAGACGGCCCATCGCACGCCGGGCGGCCGGTACCAGGCCGTGCGGGGTGGCGGTGGGGGCGGCCCCCGCACCCGCCCCGACGGTGGCGCGCGGTGCGGGCACGGCCGAGCCGTACCACTCGCACGGCGGGCCCGGGTGGCGCTGACGGGCGTCGCCGTGCGCCTTCAGCGCCACGCT
Organism: Streptomyces sp. ERV7; assembly: GCF_001653515.1. Classification (GTDB taxonomy): domain Bacteria; phylum Actinomycetota; class Actinomycetes; order Streptomycetales; family Streptomycetaceae; genus Streptomyces. The sequence goes on from NZ_LYOY01000001.1 coordinate 229,004, forward strand.
GACCAGGCTCAGCAGCAGCTCGACGTCCGCGTCGCAGTCGAGGAGCACGGTGAGCCAGGCGGACCCGGGCGTCACCCGGATCGCGCTGCTGCGCCGGAGCTCGGGCAGCAGCCGCTCTATCGCCGGGTGGGTGAGATGCAGATCGGCGGCGTAGTCGGAGTGGAAGTGCACCACCTCGTACTCGATCGTGCGAAAGGCTTGCCCAACGGCGCACCGGGGCGGGCCACTTACCAGATTCGGCCATGTCTCCAACTGAGCCATGGCGCGATGGGCCGCGGTCATAACCCCATCCTCGCGCACGATTCACCCGCGGGACACCCCCGTCACGCTTATCCGGCGCCGCTTGACCAATCCGTGCCCCAATGCCGGTGCGGACGAATCAGTCCAGAGTGACCGGACCCTCACCGGTCCTGGCCTGCGAGGTGCCCTCCCCGGCCGACGACTCGCCCTCTCCCCGCGCGGGCTTCCCGGAGGCACCGGGGTAACTCTGCAGCTCCAGCGGGCCGCTGCCCTTCGCGGAGCCGTCGCGCCGGTCCTGGCCCTGGCCGGATCCGCTCAGGTTCTGGCGTACCGAGTCGAGGATCGTCAGGCCCTGGCCGACCAGGCCCGCCGCGATCTCGCCGAGTCCGTCGGCCCCGTTCAGTACGTTGACGTTGGCGCCCGCGAGCCCGCCCGCGGCCTCCTTGACGATCTGCGGCAGCTGGTCGATCAGCATCCGGTCGAGGGCGACCCGGTCGTACGAGGCGGCCGCCTCGGCCTGGATCTTCATCCGCTCGGCCTCGGCCACGGCCAGCACCCGGATCCGCTCGGCCTCCGCCTCGGCGGGCTTGACGATCTCGGCGACCAGCTGCTGCTGGCGCAACTTGGCCTGGCGCAGCGCCAGTTCGGTCTGGGCCGCGAGGACCTCCTGCTGGGCGTGGGCCTGGGCGAGCGGGCCGGCCTGGGCGGCCTTGGCCTGGGCGCGGTCGACCTCGGCCGAGTACTCGGCCTTGACGACGGCGGTCTGGCGGGCGTATTCGGCCTGGTTGCGCGCGGCCACCTGCTCGGCCTCGACCGAGGCCTGGGTGGCCTGCGCCTGGGCGATCTGGGCCTGGCGCTGGATGGCCGCCTTGTGCGGCGCCGACATCGCCTCGATGTAGCCGGTGTCGCCGTCGTCGATCGACTGGATCTGGAGCGAGTCGACGATCAGGCCGATCTTCGCCATCTCCGACTTCGAGGTGTCCAGGACCTCGGCGGCCAGCTTCTGGCGCTCGGTCACGATCTCCTCGACGGTCATCGAGCCGATGATCGCCCGCAGATGACCGGCGAAGATCCGGCCGGTGAGCACCGACATCTGGTCCTGGTCGGACAGGAAGCGCTGACCGGCGTTGACGATGGACTCGGTGTCGTTGCCGACCTTGAAGGCGATGACGGCCCGTACGGTCAGCGCGATGCCCTGCTTGGTCACACAGGTCTCGGTGACCTCGGACTCGCACATCGCCAGGGTGAGGAACCGGGTCTTGCGGAAGACGGGGAGCACGAACTTGCCGTGCCCGGTCACCACCCGGAACGGCGCGCCACCCAGGCCTCGTCTGCCGCCCGAGATGAGCATCGCCTCGTCCGGGGCGGGCACGCGGTAACCGAACATGTGGGTCTCCCTTGTCTTCTGCTTGAGGTACTGCTGAGCGGCCCGGGGGCCGGGCGGTCTCAGCCGGAGCCGAGACCCAGCTCGTCCAGCGGGTCGGCCCACGCGATGACGTCGACCTGACGCGTGCCGCGGGACTCCACGACCAGGACCCTCGCCCCGCGCGGCAACGGCTCCTCGGACCAGGCGAGGAACGTCTCCGAGCCACCGCGGACCCGTACCAGGACCTCGCCGGGGCCGCCGGAACCGCGGGTTCCGACGAGCACTTCGCCGGTGCAGCCGATCACGGCATCGTCCTGCTCCATGGCCCGACCGCCCCCCTTGTCGCCGTGGAACCGGCCCTCCACGGTCCGGGGCCGCCCACACGTTCCGGACACGCGACCGATCCGGACTTCCGACGATAGCTCCCCACCTGCGTACGGCCCATCCTCGGGTACCTGACGGAGTCTGACGTTCGGGTGCCAGAGGCCCTACACAATCGGCAACTAATTTGCGAAATCTGACACAACCCTGAAACCAGAGTGTCTTGTTCGGCCAGAGCGGCACCAGGAGACTGGGAGACAAGATCTACTGCGCCGCGCCGGGCCCCACTCCGGAAGGGCGCCGAAGCACCATGCGACACCCCGAGGCCGAGCTTCATGAACGAGGTGGGGCTGTTCCCCGGGACTGCCGGTCAGGCGGCGGCGAGCCGATCCACTCGCCGGACCGCGTGACGGGCCGGCGGCGCCTGCGGGAGTGCCCGCACGCCGCCCGAACGATCACTGCCAGGACGCCGCGGGGGCGTCCTCAGCATGCCTCGCTGGGAGAGTTCTTGATGATCACACGCAGGAATGCGATGAAGGCCGGTGTCGCGCTCACCGGCGCCGTGGGGGGCGCGGGACTGCTGCTTCCGGCGCTGAGCAGCGAGGCTCAGGCCCAGACGGCGACGGACATCGACCCCACCACCATCCCCAAGTTCGCTCAGGAGATGACGGTTCCGGAGGTCACCAAGCCGGACCGGATATCGGGCACCACCGCGTACTACAGCTTTGAGATGCAGGAAGTCCAGACCGAGATCATCCCGGGCAAGCAGACGACCGTCCGCACCTTCGACGGCCACTTCCCCGGTCCGTGGATCAAGGCGTGCTCGGGCCACCGCGTGGTGGTCACGCAGAAGAACAACCTGCCGTCGCCGACCTCGATCCACCTGCACGGCGGCCACGTCCCGGAGTCCAGCGACGGCACCCCGATGGACCTGATCCAGCCGGGCAACGAGAAGACCTACACGTACCCGAACAGCCAGCCCAACGCGAACCTGTGGTTCCACGACCACGCGCACCACGTCGAGTCGGAGAACGTCTTCCGCGGGCTGACCGGGTTCTACACGCTGATGGACCTGCCGGAGAAGGCGCTGGGGCTGCCGTCGGGCGCCTACGACATCCCGATCGCCATCCGGGACGCCCGCTTCGACGTCGACGGCCAGCTCATCTACCAGATGAACGACTTCCGGGGCCGCACCGTCATCCTCGCCAACGGCAAGGCCTGGCCCTACTTCGAGGTCGCGGCGCGCAAGTACCGCTTCCGGCTGTACAACACGGCCAACATGAAGTTCTTCACGCTGAAGCTGTCCAACGGCTCGACCGTCCAGCACATCGGCGGCGACGGCGGCCTGCTGGAGGCCCCGGTGACCACCGACGCGATCTCGCTGACGTCCGGCGAGCGCGCCGACATCGTCGTCGACTTCTCCAAGTTCCCGGTGGGCACCACCTTCGAGCTCGTCAACACGGAAGGCGTGCCCGCGGGCGTGCCCCCGACGCCGGTCCTCCAGTTCCGGGTGACCCGCACGGCCGCGGACTACAGCCGGGTCCCGGCGAAGCTGCGGACGCTGCCCGCGCTGCCGACGCCGACCGTCAACCGCAACGTGGTGCTGCGCGTGGACGAGGGTGTCGCGGACGGCATGGGGTACATCGACGACAAGGTGTACGACCACAACCGCGTCGACAACACCATCAAGTACGGCGACACCGAGGTGTGGACGGTCAGCAACGTCAACCAGCGGGTGCCGCACAACTTCCACATCCACCTGGTGCAGTTCCGGGTGCTGGAGCGCAACGGCGTGCCGGTGACGTCCGGGCCCGAGACCGGGCTCAAGGACACGGTCCGGCTGATGCCCGGCGAGAAGGTGAAGGTGCAGGCCACCTTCACCGGCTACCGCGGCAAGTACGTCTACCACTGCCACATGTTCGACCACGCGGCGATGGGCATGATGGCGACGATGGAAGTCGTCTGACGCCCGTGCCGTAGCGGCGGGGCCCCTCCGGGAATCCTCCCGGGCGTCCCCTCGCACCGTCTCGTCGGCTGGTATCAGGCCGTGGAAGTCAGCTCCGGCACGCCCCTCGGGCTCCCGTCCGCGTCGATCGCCACGAACGTCAGCTGGGCCGTGGCGACCTCCGTCGTGGGGCCGGAGGCGTTCCAGCGTTCGGCCGTGACGTGGACGGCGACGTCCATCGAGGTGCGGCCGGCGCGTTCCAACTCGGCGTGCACCGTGAGCAGGTCGCCCGCGCGGACGGGGGACAGGAACGCCATGCGGTTCACCGAGACGGTGACGGCGGGGCCGTCCGCGTGGCGGCCCGCGGCGGCCGCGGCCGCGTCGTCGATCAGCTTCATGACGACGCCGCCGTGGATCGTGCCGTACAGATTGGTGTCGTGCTCGCTCATGATGTGCGCGAGGGTGACCCGGGAGTCGGCGGGTGCCTTGTGGGCGCGGCCGGTGGTCGTGCGGATGCCCATGGGGTGCACGGGACTCTCCTTCGCGAGTCGCGGTGGGGATCCCGGGCGGTTGGTCGCGAGGAACCGGAATTCGCCGAGAAGCGAAGGCGAAGGGTGCGGAGGATCGGCAGCGCCGGTGGCACGCGTGTCCGAGTGCGTGTCCGCCCGCTCCGCCGGCCCTCCCCTCGAAGGCCGCCGAGATCACCGTACGCACGGGTGGCGCACGGGCAGGGGCAGGTCTTCGGACTCGCGGGCACGCCTGCCGGTTTCCCGGCGGACACCTAGTGGCCGTCGCTTCCCGGGCCCTCGCGGGCCCAGTGCGTATGACGGCGGTCGTTCCCGCTCACCGCTGCGGGGCAGTCCCGGATTCCCACCGGGTTCCCTCTTGCGACGCATCCCGCCTGGCGGACGGGGCGAACCAGCTGCACCGACAGCGTAACCAGAGAGCGGCAACCGGACGGCAATCGGCTGCCCGGCACCCTCGTCCGTACGAGCCTCACTCCGTCCCGTACCGGTGGAATCCTCTCCCGCTCCTGCGGCCGAGCAGACCCGCCTCAACCATGCGCTGGAGCAGCGGCGGCGGGGCGTACAGCGGCTCCTTGAACTCCGCGTACAGGGAGTCCGCGATCGCCGCCACCGTGTCCAGGCCGATGAGGTCGGCGAGCCTGAGCGGGCCCATGGGGTGGGCGCAGCCCCGTTCCATACCGGTGTCGATGTCGGCCGCCGTGGCGAAGCCCGACTCGGCCATGCGGACGGCGGCCAGGAGGTACGGGACCAGCAGGGCGTTCACCACGAACCCGGCCCGGTCCTGGGAGCGGACCGTGGTGCGGCCCAGGACGGAGGCGGCGAACTCCTCGACCCTGGACAGGGTGTGAGCCGAGGTGTGCAGGGACGGGACCACCTCCACCAGCGGCATGACCGGCACCGGGTTGAAGAAGTGCAGGCCCACCACCCGGTCCGCGCGCCCGGTCGCCATGCCCAGGCGCATGACCGGCACCGAGGAGGTGTTGGTCGCCAGGATCGCGTCCGGATCCTCCACGGCCTTGTCGAGCGCGGCGAACACCTCGGCCTTCAGCGCCGGGTCCTCGGGGACCGCCTCGACGACCAACTGCCGGTCGGCCAGGTCGTCGAGGCTGCCGCTGAACACGAGCCGGGCCAGGGCGTCGTCCCGCTCGGCCCGGGTCGCCTTGCCCCGTTCGACGGCGCGGTCCAGGGAACGGGCCAGCCGTTCACGGGCCGCCCGGGCCGCGGTGGCGTCGGCCTCGCAGACGACGGTGTCGAGTCCGGCCCGGGCGCACACCTCCGCGATCCCCGAACCCATCTGGCCGCCCCCGACGACCCCCACGCGCTGGATGGTGCTCACGATCCCTCCGTACGGTCTGGTGAAGCAGGTGGATGACGGTGCGTGACGGTGCGGTGAAACCCTCAGTGGAACTGCTCCTCTTCCGTCGAGCCGCGCAGCGCGAGCGTCTCGGCGGCCGGGTTGACGGCGGTGGAGACGAGGTCGAAGTAGCCGGTGCCGACCTCCCGCTGGTGCCGGACGGCGGTGAACCCGTCGCGCTGGGCGGCGAACTCCCGCTCCTGGAGGTCGACGTACGCCGTCATACCGGACTCCGCGTAGCCGCGCGCCAGGTCGAACATGGCGTGGTTGAGGGAGTGGAAGCCCGCCAGGGTGATGAACTGGAAGCGGTAGCCCATCGCCCCCAGCTCCCGCTGGAACTTGGCGATCCGGTCGTCGTCGAGCGCCGCCCGCCAGTTGAACGACGGCGAGCAGTTGTACGCGAGCATCTGGTCCGGGTACCGGTCGTGGATCGCCTCGGCGAACGCGCGGGCCTGCGCCAGATCCGGCGTGCCCGTCTCCATCCACAGCAGGTCCGCGTACGGGGCGTAGGCCAGACCGCGGGCGATGGCCGGGCCCATCCCGGGCTCGACCCGGTAGAAGCCCTCCGCGGTGCGCTCGCCGGTCACGAACGGGGCGTCGCGCTCGTCGACGTCGCTGGTCAGCAGGTTGGCGGCGAGCGCGTCCGTGCGGGCCACGAGCAGGGTGGGGACGTCGGCGATGTCGGCGGCGAGCCGGGCGGCGTTGAGGGTGCGGATGTGCTGGGCGGTGGGCACGAGGACCTTGCCGCCGAGGTGGCCGCACTTCTTCTCGGACGCCAGCTGGTCCTCGTAGTGGATGCCCGCCGCACCGGCCGCGATCATGGCCTTGGTCAGCTCGAACGCGTTGAGCGGCCCGCCGAACCCCGCCTCCGCGTCCGCGACGATCGGCGCCAGCCAGTCCGTGGTGTCGCCGGCGCCCTCGGCGGTGGCGATCTGGTCGGCCCGCAGCAGCGCGTTGTTGATCCGGCGCACGACGGTGGGCACGGAGTTCACCGGGTAGAGGCTCTGATCGGGGTAGGTGTGACCGGCCTGGTTGGCGTCGGCGGCCACCTGCCAGCCGGAGAGGTAGATCGCCTGGAGGCCCGCCTTGACCATCTGGACGGCCTGGCCGCCGGTGAGCGCGCCGAGTGCGTGCACATAGTCGCGCTCGTGCAGCTGCCGCCACAGCCGCTCGGCTCCGCGCCGCGCCAGCGTGTGCTCCTCGCGGACACTGCCCGACAGCCGTACGACGTCCGCCGCGCTGTGGGTGCGCTCGACCCCCTTCCAGCGGGGCTCCGATGCCCAGCGCCGCGTGAGCTGCTCGGCCGCCGTCGTGACGTCCCGCGCGGTAGCGACGTCCTGTGCCGTGGTGGCGTCCTGTGTCATGGCCATCTCCTCGGAGTGCGAAGGGTGTTAAGGAGGGTGGGAGAGTCGGCGGAGTCAACGCCGGGGATGCTGCGGCCGCCCGGAACCGTACGCTCGGCGCACAGGCCGACGGCTGTGCCGTCGGGCGCGACGGGTCAGGTGCACCGGGAGTGGAGTGGAGCGGTATACCGACCCAGCCGGCCCGGGGCTTCGGTTCCGGGCGGCCGCGGTACGACTGTGGCAGGGGTGCCGGGCGGGTGTCGATGCCGGCCGGAAGCCATGTTGTGCGAATCTTTCCGCCCTGCTGTGCCAACTTTGCGAACCCACCCGTGAGTTACGCTGATCGCGCCCGATCGGCTCGCGGGGACCGTACGGACACGCGCGCGGCCGCCCGTACGCGAAGGGGGACGCGGTGAGCAAGACGTACGCCGGTGCGCGGCTTCGACGGCTGCGCGAGGAGCGCCGGCTCAACCAGGCCGAGCTGGCCAGGCTGCTGGCGATCTCGCCGAGCTATCTGAACCAGATGGAGCACGACTCGCGCCCGCTGACCGTGCCCGTACTGCTGCGGCTGACCGAGGCGTTCGGCGTCGACCCGTCGTTCTTCTCCGAGCACGACACCACCCGGCTGCTCGCCGGACTGCGCGAGGCCATGGCCGACCAGGTGTCCGCCGCCCGCGTCTCGCCGTCCGAGCTCGCCGATCTGGCGGGCCGGCTGCCGGGCGTCGCCGAGGTGCTCCTGGATCTGAGCCGACGCAACCAGGACCTGACCGAGCGGCTGGCCGAACTGGCCGACGGACGCGATGACTTGGCGACTCCGGTGGCCGCCCGGACCCCGCACGAGGAGATCCGCGACTTCTTCTACCGCCGTCAGAACTACCTCCACGATGTGGACCTGGCGGCCGAGGAGCTCGCCGCCGAGATCGGCATCCGCCCCGGCGAGGTCCGCCAGGCGCTCGCCGCCCGCCTCGCCACCGGACATGGCGTCCGTCTGGTCACCGAGGAGGGCGACCGGCTGCACCGCTACGACCCGGCGACCCGCGTCCTGTACCTCTCGCCGCGGCTGCGGCCCGGCCAGCAGGCGTTCCGGCTGGCCACCCAGCTCGCCCTGCTCGAATACGCCGGTGAACTGTCCCGGCACGCCGCCGAGGACTTCGACCCGGCGGCCCCGGCCTGGCCGCTCGCCCGCATCGGCGTCGCCAACTACTTCGCCGCCGCGCTGATCCTCCCGTACCGCACCTTCCACGCCGCGGCCGAGGAGGTCCGCTACGACATCGAGCGGCTCGGCGACCGCTTCGGGCTCGGCCACGAGACGGTCTGCCATCGCCTCAGCACCTTGCAGCGGCCGCGCGCCCGGGGCGTGCCGTTCTCGTTCGTCCGCGTCGACCGGGCCGGCAACATGTCCAAACGCCAGTCGGCGACGGGTTTCCACTTCTCCCGCAGCGGCGGCACCTGCCCGCTGTGGAACGTCTACGAGGCCTTCGCCTCGCCCGGCCGCATCCACGTCCAGATCGCCGCGATGCCCGACGGGCAGCGCTATCTGTGGACCGCCCGTACGGTCACCCGGCACCGGGGCGGCTGGGGCGAGCCCGCCAAGACCTTCGCGATCGGCCTCGGCTGCGAACTGCGCCACGCCTCCCGCCTCGTCTACTCCGACGGCCTCGACCTGGACAACGCGGCCGCGGCGACCCCGATCGGCATGGGCTGCCGGATGTGCGAACGCCTCGACTGCCCGCAGCGCGCGGTTCCGCCGCTGGGGCGCCCCCTGGCGATCGACGAGAACAGCACGACGTTCGTGCCGTATCCGGTGGCGGACGGCGCGGGGCAGGAGAGGTGACCGGTCACATGGCGTGGCCGCTGCCGTACGGGGCGTACAGGTCGAGCAGCCGGGTGCGGGCGGCGTGCAGACGGTGGGCCAGGACGCGGCCCACCCAGCCGCCGACGGCCACGCCGAACGCCGGGTCGGCTTCCATGAGGTCGCGTACGGCGGCGGCGTCGAACTCGTAGGCGTGTACGGGTGTCATGGCCTCGGCGCCCAGCTGCCACACATAGGGGCGGAACAGCCAGGACCAGCCCACCAGTTCGTCCGCGGCGAGCGTCTCGATCACGGCGGGGCGTCTGCCGGGGATGCGCATGTCGAGGGTGACGGTGCCCGAGCGCAGGACCCAGAACCGGTCGGCGTGGCCGCCCTCGTTGAAGAGGCGGGTCCCGGTGGGGAAGTCGACCTCGCGGGCGAGGCCGGTGAGGCGGTTGCGGTGCTCGTCCGCCAGGGCGCTGGTGAGCCGGGGGAGCGCGGGGATGCTCATGGGCGGCCTCCTTGTCGGTCCTCTTCCAGTGTCACCCGGAGTCGGCCGCGGTGTGCCGCCGTGCCCGCCCGTCGCACGCTGGGGTGCCGCCGCCCGGCTCGGCTGCGGCCCGCGGGGCCGGTGGGGCCGGTGGGCGGACGGCGTCCTCCAAGGTGGGGACCAGGCGCAGAGCCGGGCCCAGGCCCGACAGCGCCAGGATCCGCAGAGTGAACGGGTGCGCACACACCACGGTGAGGCTGCCGTGGCGGGCGGTCACGCGGCGGCGGGCCGCGCTGAGCAGCCGCAGGCCGGAGCAGTCGAAGAAGGTGACCGCCGTCAGGTCGATCACGACCTTGGGCTCGTACGGGGCGGTCACCGCCTCCAGGTACGGGACGACCTCGGCGGCGGTGGCGATGTCGATCTCGCCGCAGAGGGCCAGGACTGTGTGCCCGTGCGCGCGGTAGACGCGTGACGGTGGAGCGAAGTCCGGAAGGACGGTGACCATGTGCTCACCTCGGGGGAGGCGACCCGCCCGCCCGGAGGCGAACGGAGGAGAGGGTGCGGGGGCAAGGTGCGGTGGGACGATCTGCGGTGGGGCGATGCGTGGTGGAACCGTGGAGACGTCCGGCCCCCTGTGTCGAGAACCGGGGCCTCCGGTGTGTGCATGCCCGGCCCAAGTGGCCATTGAACATTATGCGTTGGCATATGACCGATCCGCAGTTGATCGGTTGTGCCGGAGGGCCTGACGGGGCCTGGCCCGGCGGTCAGGAACCGTCGTGGGTGGTGCGGGCCGGGCCGTGCTCCACTCCCAGCAGATCGTCGATACCCGCCTTGATGCGCTCCGGCGTCACTCCCCGGGTGACCGTGAGGTGCTCGAACAGGCTCGGTACGAAGGGGGCGAGCAGGAGGTGGGCCAGCATCGCCGTGTCCGCCTCGGGACGCGCTTCGCGCAGAAGCATCGACGTATGGGCGAACAGCGTCGCGTACACCCCGCTGCTGTAGCGCGCGCTCGGTGACGCGGCCTCGGCCATCTGCATGATCTCGCGCTGCTCCACGATCCGGTCGGCGAGCGCGTGCAGGAAGGCGCGCAGCCGCTCGGCGGGCGGGGCGCCCGGGCCGAGCGGCGGGGGGCCGGACAGGAACGACTGCTGGAAGCGCTGCTCGCTGTCGTCCAGGAGGGCGAAGAGGAGCTGGCCGACATCGCCGAACCGCCGGTAGACCGTGCCGACGCCCATGCAGGCGGCGTGCGCGACCGCGTTCATGGTGACGGCCTGGGGCCCCTGCTCCCTGACCAGTCGGGCGGCCGCGTCGAGGATCTTCCGGCGGTTGCGGGCGGCGTCGGCGCGCTCGGGTGGAGCCTGGCCCGTGACGGAGAGTTCGATGCGGGTCATGGTTCGAGGCTATCGGATACCTATCCGTTTTGATCGCGGGAAGCTTGAGGCCCGTCCTGTGGGCCCGAGATTCGGGCATGGCGCGCACTGCCGAAACCCCCTTGCAAAGTGGATTGCTATCCGCTTTACTCGTCATCGGCGACGGAAGCGGATAGCTATCCAGTTCGCCGGTACGGTCTAACGATCTCTGCTTGGGAGGGGCCTCGTCATGAGTGCCAAGGTCGCGGTCATCTACTACTCGTCCACCGGGAACGTCCACCAGCTCGCCAAGGCGATAGCCGAGGGGGCGGAGAAGGCCGGTGCCGAGGTCCGCCTGCGCAGGGTCCCCGAGCTGGCCCCGGACGCCGCCATCGACGCCAACCCGGCGTGGCGCGAGCACGTCGAGGCGGTCAAGGACGTCGTCGAGGTCGCCACGCTCGACGACCTGGAGTGGGCGAACGCGTACGCCTTCGGCTCGCCGACCCGCTACGGCAACATCGCCGCGCAGCTGAAGCAGTTCATCGACACGACGGGCGGCCTCTGGTCGAAGGGCATCCTGTCCGACAAGCCCGCCACCGGTTTCACCAGCGCCCACAACAGGCACGGCGGCAACGAGTCGACGACGCTCGCCCTGTACAACACGTTCCACCACTGGGGCTCGCTGATCGTCGCCCCCGGCTACACGGACCCGGTCGTGTACGGCGCGGGCGGCAACCCGTACGGCACGGCCCACTTCGGCTCCGACGCCGTCTCCGACGAGACGCTGGTCGCGGCCCGCTACCAGGGTGAGCGCCTGGCGACGATCACGGCGCGCCTCCAGGCCGGCGCGCGCTGACCCTTGCCGCTACCTCGGCGCCCCTGACTGTGCGTAACGGTCGGGGGCGCCGACGCGTACCGGGGAACGTCCCTATGGCCTCTTGGCGTTGAGCTTGTCGAGGATGCTTCCGGCGTGGCCGTAGCCCGTGCGGGGTGCGGGGGCCTCGGTGTCCGGGGCCACGGGTATGGATGGCTGCTGGTAGAGGTAGCCGACGCCCCGGGCCGAGACGATCGAGGCGCTGCCCAGCGGGGTCGCGTCCAGCTTGATCCGCAGCCGCGAGATCATGAACTTCACCTTCCGGGTGTCGCTCCGGGTCGGCGTGTCCCACGCCCTGGCGAGCAGCTTGTCCAACGGCTGGACGCTGCCCGCGTTACGTACGAGAAGGTCGAAGAGGCGGAACTCGGTGCCGGTCAACTGCAGTGGAGTGCCGGCCACTTGCGCTTCGCGCCGCACGGAGTCAAGCCGTACCGTTCCGTCGTCGTACACCTCTTCCGTCCACCGCCCGGAGGTCTGGCGGTGCAGCACGCGCTCGATGCGTGCGACGAGTTCCTCGATGCTGAAGGGTTTCACCACATAGTCGTCCGCGCCGCTGTCCAGCAGGTGAACGCGGGAGCGGAGATCGGAGCGCGCCGTGACGACGATGACGGGGACGTCGCTGACGAGGCGCAGGCGCTTGAGCACTTCAGAGCCGTCCATGCCGGGCAGCCCGAGGTCGAGGAGGACGAGGTCGGGCCGTTGTGCGTAGGCCTCTCGCAGTCCGCCTGTGCCGTCGGGCTGTGCCTCGACGTGGTAGCCGCGCTGGACCAGTGCGTGCCGCAGCGCGTATCTGACCCCTTGGTCGTCCTCGATGAGCAGGAGTCGAGCCCCCTTTGCGGGGTGTCGGGCGGACGGCACGCTCGCGGGCTCCTCGGACGGGTCCGTCAGGCGGTGGGAGCGGACCGAGCTGACGGGCACGCCGCGGCCGAGCAGCGACGACAACTCCCGCTCCTGGCAGGGTCCACAGACACGCGACTCCCGGCCCTCCACGTTGAGCACGAACTCCACTTCTCCGCCGCACGGGCGGCCGGCGACGTCCTTCGAGCACCGCAGCGCCAGCTCGGTGGCCGCCTGTTCGTCGGCGCGCTGCCGGGTCCGGCGGGCGGCGGATCGGCACGTCGCCGAGCAGTACCGCCGGGGTCGCCCCGTACTGAGCGCGGCGGGCAGGGCAGTGCCGCACTCCTCGCACGTACGCTCATCCGCGCTCACGGCACTCCCCCCTTGGTCCTTGGTGCTTGTTGGTGCTTGGTGCGCAACTCGTTGGTGTGCAACTCGACGGCACGAAACGAGTTTCGTGCTGCTTCTCAGCATGGATTGGGTGAGCAGGTCTTGGCCATACCCCGAAGGTGTTGTTCCCTTTTGGGAGGAGGCCCGGCCGCCTCGCGGCGGCCAGGCCCGGTGTCATGATCGCTCGTGCTTGCCGGCGTCGACGATCAGGTCACCCACCGCGATGAGCGCTCTTGCCGCCAAGGCAAGGGCCTCGTTCTGTTTCAGGGCCGACGCGGTGTCCAGGACACTCAGTACTGCGCGCAGGCCTTTCCACCACGAGGCGCCTTCCCGCGGGTACCACCTCACGACGGGCCCGGATTCGGTTCCGGGGGCTTCATGACCCCCCGTTCGCTCCTCTCGCTCTTCCGGGCCCTTCGGCTTCAGGATGTGACGCATCGACGCCCTCCTCCCGACAGCGACCGCGACCATCGCGAACTGTCGCGACACGCGCGCGGTGGTCGTACCGCGAGTACCGCGAGAAGAAGCCGACCGGTGTGCGCCACCCCGTCATCCGAAGTGATTCCGGCTACGGTCCCGTGGGCGGAGGGGCGGGGGCAAGCGCCCGCAATCAACGTAGCGCGGCGGGCGCCCGGTGGGGCGGGACGGGGCGTTAGACGTGGGCCCTCATGGGCACCCGTACGAACCGACCGTACGTGCAGTCGAGTTCGGAGGTAGAGCCATGGGTCTGGGCGGATGCATTCTGCTGATAGGGATCGGCGCGATTCTCACGTTCGCGGTCGACTGGCACGTTCAGGGCATGAACATCCATGTGGCGGGTCTCGTGCTGATGGCCGTCGGCATCATCGGAACGGCCGCGTACGTGAGCATCTTCAAGCGTCGTCGGCTGCAGGCGCCCCCGCCTGCCGCGCCGATCGTGGAAGAGGACCGCCGCTACTACTGATGAGACGTGGAGGACTGAGGATGGAAGCACTCTCGAAGAGGGTGACGACGGAGTCGACAGGCCTGGTGGAAGCGGCGGTCCTCGCCCTCGACTGCGCCGAGCCGGAGGCGCTGGCGGAGTTCTACGCCCGCCTGCTGGGCGCGGAGCTGTCCACGGAGTGCGGGGGGCCGGAACGCATCGAGATCACCGGCCGTGGCGGTACGAGGATGGCCTTCCGCCGAGACCACGGCGCGGCCCCCAACAGCTGGCCCCGCCCCGACGACTCCCAACAGGCGCACCTGGAACTGCTGGTGGCGCGGGTGGACATGGACGCGGTGGAACGCCAGGTGATCGCACTGGGCGGCCGCCCACTGGACACGAAGGACAACGAGGGCCCACGCGACTCCCGGCTGTATTCGGATCCGGCGGGGCATACGTTTTCGTTGCTGAGTCAGTGAGCGGGGCCTTCGGGCCGAGGAGAAGGCCCGAGGTGAACGTCAGTCGACGGACCGAGGCGAAGGTCAGTCGACGTCCTGCCCGTCGACGATCCAACTGACGCTTCCCCGCCCCTCCGTCCCGCCGTGCCCGATGGCGAGATGGAGGAACCAGATCTCGTCGCTGGACAGCTCCCAGGTGAGACAGGTGAGCCCGGCGACGAAGGCGGACACGTCCGCCGCGGGAGCCGCGACCGACAGTCCGGCGAACCGCCTGAGCATCCGCCAGAGGGCGATACGTCCGAGCGCCGCGGACGCTACCGTCCCGTACGCACTGCTGCCGCCGAGCGCCAGCACGAGGTCGGGGTAGGCGGCGGCGAACGGGATGGGCGTGGCGTACGAGGGCCGCTCGTGGGCCGGGAGTGCGCGGAGGTACCGGGCGGTCGCCTGGTGCACGTCGCAGGCCACGGGTCCGGAGACGCCGACGAAGCAGTACGTGGGCGCGCCCGGCACCAGGGGCTCGGGCGCGGCGAGCACGGGTACGGCGCCGCCGCCGGCGGCCGGGAGCCGCGTGCGCCCCTCGCGCCCGACGGAGGAGAGCGAGGCGATGGCCGCGCCCCCGCTGCTCCGCCCCGACGAGCCGGGATGGTCCCCGGCATCCCAGAACTCCGCCTCCCAGGGAGCGAGTGCCAGAGGCACACCACCGCACGCCCCCGGATCGAGCCCGTCGGCGCCGGCCAGATCCTCCCCGCGCAACACGCGCGCGTGCGCCACGAGGTGCCGCAGCAGCGGATGACGCAGATGGGGCCCGACTTCCTCCCAGACCCGGACGTGCGCCAGCGTCTCCCAGAGCGCGCCGGAGTGGGCCAACCCGTCCTCGTACTCCCGCTCCAGGATCCGAACGGCGTCCGCGCCCCGGTCGGCGGGCAGCTCGAAGACGGCGACGCGTGCGACGCGGGCGCGGCACTGGCGTAGTTCGCGGTCATCGGGGGGTGCGTCGGCGAGGGCCGCGTCCAGTGCGTCGTAGAGCTGGATCAGCTCGTTCCAGTTCTGGTGGTCGGCGAGTTGGTCGGTGCGCTCGAAGACCTCGCCCCAGGTGAAGTGGTGTCTCATGTCAGGACAGTCTGTCGGCCAGGAGCTGGAGCCATGCGGCCGGGGTGTACGGGGCCGGTGGGTCGACCTCCATTCCCAGTTCGGCGACGGCGAGGGCGCAGTCGGTCTCGTCGAGGCGCAGGGCGAGGAGTTCGTGGACCTCCCCGGCCGCCCTGGCGGCGAGCGAAGGGTCGGTCATGTCCAGATAGTCCTGGAGTGCCGCCTCGTGGTCGGTGAACTCGTCCGGCATGTCCTGGGAGAACCAGCCGCCGAGGAGCTGGGCGAGCTCGGGGAAGCGGGCGTGCCACTCCCAGTGGGTCGCGGGAGCGCCCGGCGGCGGCAGCTCGCCGTCCTCGATGCTCTGCCTCAGGTGGTCGGCGAGGATCAGCAGCCAGCGCTGTACGTCTGCGCCGGGGAGGTCGGTGTCCGGTACGGCGTAGAACTCGCCGAGCCGTCGGCGGAGCCTGCCGGGCGGGTTGCGGGCGTACTCGCGCAGCTGGGACTCGGCGGTGGCCAGGGCCCAGGGGCGGGTGTGCCAGGTGTGGCGGAGATAGGCGTTCAGGGCGGCGCTGCGCTGTTCCGGCGTGTCGTCGGCGGGCATGCCCAGGTAGGCGCGCAGGACCTGGTCCAGCTCGCCGTACTGGCGGTCGTGCTGCAGAGGTTTGAGGGACACGGTCGGCCTCAGACGTAGACGGGGAAGGTGGCGTGGACAGTGAAGCCGTGGGGGTTGGCGTCGCTGCGTTTGAGGATGACGCGCGCGGCACGGACATCGACGGGGTCCCGGCCCGCCAGCATCATCGCCTGGAGCAGGACGCGCCCGACGGGCTCGGGACGGGAGGGCCAGCCCGCCTCGATGGTGAGCCGCTGCCGCGCGGACTGGGCGAGCCAGCGGTGGATCACCTGCTCATTGCGCGTCACGACCTCCTGGGTGGCCCACTGTGCGGTGGCACGGTCGGTGTACGTGGCGGAGCGGGTTCGCATGGATGACTGCCTATCGCGAGGCGGGGGCGGCGCCCAGTGGTCCGGGGGCTGTGCGGAGAGCGTACGGCTTCAGGTTCACGGCGGCGGCTGGCGGTCGGAAGGCATGGAGGTGAGGACGACGTACGGCGGGTGGCCGCCCGGGACGGGGCGGATGACGACGAGGACGTTCATGGAGGGGTGTGGCGCCGGGTCACCCGCCGTCCAGGTCGTGCCGGTCGGCTGGGAGAAGGTCAGCCCGAGCTCGCGTCTGGAGGAGGGTGAGTGGGGGGTGTTGGCCAGGTAGTTCTGGAGTTTCTGCTGGTTGCCGGGATCGTCAAGGACGGCCTGGGTCAGCCGCTGGGCCGTGGCGAGATCCGCGAACGTCGAGGCCTTGGGGGGAATGGCCGGGTTGGTGCCCGGGGCGTCGCGCAACCGCTGTCCGAGCTGCTCGTCGGTCAGCCCTACGTGCCGGTCGATGACGTGGGCGCCGCTGACCCCCTCTTGGTTGGCGAGGTCCACCGGGAAGGTGTGGTTGTGCTCGTGGTCACCGGCGACGGTGTAGAGAGGGTTCCCCTTGAAGTCGGTGAGCGCGCGCGCTCCGAACGCCTCGGCGCGGGCTTCCTCCTTGCGGAACTCCGGAACGCTCAGGAAGGCCTCGTCGAGCGCGGCCATGAGCTTGTTGAGTTCCGGTATCTGCCGGGTGACGCGGTTGTTGTAGGCGTCGACGGCCTCGTTCAGCGCGTGCTCGTCGAGGTGCAGGACGATGCCGACGCTGAGGTCCTCCAGCGACCTGCCCAGACTCTTGCCGAAGTCCTCCCACGTTTTTAACTTGAAGGGGTTGCCGACATCGATGTGCGGCAGGGAGTTGAGCACGGCTCTGCGGTAGATCTGGTGGAGGTCGTGCCGTACGTCCTGGGCGGCCTGGGCGTACGCGTGGAGGGCCTGACTCACCGCACCGCAGGTGTCGTTGATCACCGCCAGGACCGGATGGGACATACCAGTGTTGTTGGCCTGGTCGTGGGACCAGACGTAACCGTCGCGGTTGGTTCCCCAGGCGGTCGTGCCCCATACCGCGCTGCAGAACTGGCGCATGGCGGTGTACCAGTCGCTGTTCGTCTGGTCGGTGATCCCGGCCAGCACATTGACCAGGTTGCCGTCGGTGGTGCCGGCCACCGAGCCGGGGATGATCCACGCCTGGGCGACCTCCTGCAACCGCTGGTGGTTGGGCAGCGGCAGGATGGTGGCCGCCTTCCCGAAGCGGCAGGCGTGCTCCAGCAGGGGGCGTAACACGATGAGGATGACGGCCTCTACGTGTTCGAGCGCGCTGTCGATGAACTCCTGGGCGTCATCGTGGGACCCCCATTTGAGACCGGGTACGTCTCGGTAATCCGGCGGTCTGTCGATGACCGCCGGGGGCTGGTGGTGGGGGATCCCGATGTTGCCGGAGGGCCCGGTGGGCAGGGTGGCCATGTCGGCTGTGGCGTAGTTGTTCGCCGTGACGGTGAAGCCGACGGCGGCGCCGCCGATGCCGGCGACGGATTTGGCCCACACCTCCAGCAGCCGGTTGCCGACTTTGGTGTAGGCGTCGGCGAACTGCTGGGCGGCAGTGCCGAATCCACCGCAGTCGGGGTGTTTCTCCAGCTCGTCGAGGAAGCGTTCGGCTGCCTTGTGGAAGTTGTCCTGCTGGACGCCGATGTTGTCCGAGGCGGTGTAGAGCTCGGCGGGCGGCACGGAGAAACCGCCGTTGGGTGAACCGGCGGTGGGAGCGGTGGCCGGGCCGGCCATCAGGCGGCACCCCAGCCCCGCAGGACCGCCTGATGGGCTGCCGCGTAGTTGGCGTGCCCGGTGGTCACCACTTCGTGGAGCCATGCCTGCCGGGTCTGGAGGTCCTGCATGTCGCGGTCCCACCGGTCGAGTTCGGCGACGAACGCGTGCCGCGCTTCGCCGTCCCAGGTGAGCACGACCTTCTCGGTACGGGTGTACAGCGCGTCGAGCCTGTCGTTGAGCTGCTTGAGGATGTCCTCCAGCTCACCGGCGAGCTCACGGAGGGCGCTGAAGCGTACGGCTATGTGCTCGTCGGGGCCGGACATGACGGTGGGCCCTCCTCGGGGTCTGGGCGGTGGGGCGAGGTTCCGGGAGATGGGGGCACGCCTACAGATCGCTGATGCCGCTGCGGGATCCGGGCGCGGAAGGGGGAGCCTGAAGGGCATCGGCTTCGCGGCCGACGTCGATGTGGTCCTGGATCTGGCGCATCTGGGCTAGGACGGCGAGATCCTGTTCACTGAACCCGTCCCTGCCGAGCCGTACGGCCTCTTCCACGACGGCGAGGATTTCCCGTATCCGCACGGCATCCTTGGCGGCACCGCGGTGCAGGTCGCGGTAGGCGGCCGAGGCGGGCCCGCGCCATCCGGCCTCGATGCGGTCGACGATGCCGTCCATGCGCCGGACCTGCTTGTCGAGATGGTCCTGCATGTCATGCAGATCTCCGGCGAGCGTGGCCAGCCCGTCTTCCTCGGGCACACCGAGATCCGGCTTGCCTTGCATGACGCCCACCCCCCGTAGACAGCTGCGTCGGGACTCTATAACGGAGGTGTGGGGGAGGGGAGTTGGGATTGAGCCAGATGAGGTGGTACGGGCTCCTCGGGCTCGTACGCGTACGCGCGGCCCTCCTCCGTACGCCGGTCGGATACGGAACGGCTCCCGCCGCCCGTCCAGCGGCCGCGCAGCGCGATCAGCACCGCCATCGCGATCGCGAGCAGCAGCAGGGAGACGGAGGTGGCGGCCTCGGGGGAGTTCTGGAGGAGCAGATAGACCTGGAGGGGGAGGGTCTGGGTGGTGCCGGGGAGGTTGCCCGCGAAGGTGATCGTGGCGCCGAACTCGCCCAGCGCGCGCGCCCACGTCAGCGCGGCCCCGGCGGCCAGACCGGGCGCGACCATCGGCAGCGTGACGGTGAGGAACACCCGGAACGGGGAGGCGCCGAGCGAGGCCGCCGTCTCCTCGTAGCGGGGGCGCAGCCCGCCGAGCGCGCCCTCCAGGCTGATCACCAGGAACGGCATGGCCACGAAGGTGGCGGCGACGACCGCGCCGGAGGTGTGGAAGGGCAGCGTGATGCCGAAGGTGTCCTCCAGCCACGGCCCGAGCAGCCCGCGCCGTCCGAAACCGAGCAGCAGGGCCACACCGCCGACGGTCGGCGGCAGCACCATGGGCAGCAGGACGAGCGAGCGCACCAGCGCCTTGCCGGGGAAGTCCACGCGCGCGAGGAGCCACGCCAGCGGCACCCCGAGGACCAGGGACAGGCCGAGTGCCCAGAACGAGACGAGCAGGGAAAGCTTCAGCGCCTCGGTGACGCCCGGGCTGGACAGATGCGTACCGAGGTCGCCCCACGAGGTGCGGGCCAGGATGCCGACGAGCGGCATCAGCAGGAACGCCACGGCGAGCAGCGCGGGCACCAGGAGCGTGACGGGGGCGCGCAGACCGCCGGAGCGGGCGCCCCTGCTCCAGCGGTGCGGGCGGCTGTGGTTCTTCATCGCGGCTTCCTGGGGGGTGCGGGGCCGTCCGTTGCGCCCCCCGTGCGGAACGGACGGCCCCGGCCTGGGGTCACGGCTTCTGGAAGCCCGCGTCCTGGAGGATCTTCTGCGCCTCGGGGCTGCTGAGCCACTGCACGAAGGCGGCGGCCGCGTCGGCGCTCTTGGAGGTCTTCAGGGTGGCGGCGGGGTACTGGGCCACCGCGTTCTGGGCGTCCGGGATCTCCACGGCGTCGACCTTGCCGGTGGCGGAGGCGGCATCCGTCTTGTAGACGATGCCCGCGTCGGCCTCCCCGAGTTCGACCTTGGTGAGGACGGCCCGTACGTTCGGCTCCTGCGAGACCGGCTTGACCGTGACCTTCTGCGCGTCCAGGACCTTCTTGCTGTAGCGGCCGACCGGCACCTCGGGTGCGGCGAGCACGACCTTCAGCTTGGTGTCGGCGAGGTCCTTGAGGGCGCCGACCTTCTTGGGGTTGCCCTTGCCGGTCGCGATGACCAGCCGGTTCTTGGCGATGACGGTGGCGGCGCCGGTGTCCGCCTTCAGCCCGTCCATGGTCTTGGTGTCGGCGGTGACCAGGGCGTCGGCCGGGGCGCCCTGCTTGACCTGGGCGGCGAGCTCCTGCGACCCGGCGAACGAGAACGTCACCTTGGTGCCGGGGTGCGCCTTCTCGTACGCGGCGCCCGCCGTCTTGAAGACGTCGGTGAGCGAGGCGGCGGCGAGGACCGTGAGCTTCGCGGCCGGCGCGGCGGTGGAGCCCTTGGAAGCGCCCTGGTCGCTCTTCTTGTCGTCGTCCTTGGAGCAGGCGGCGAGGGGGACGAGCAGGGCGGCGGTGACGACGGCGGCCGCGGCGCGGCGCCGGGTGAGGAAGGGGGCCATGGGGACGGTACTCCTTGGGTGCTGAGCCGCGCCGGTGACGGCGACGCCGCGGGGAACGTGGACGTACTGCGAGGACGTACGGACGTGTCCTTTACGGGTGTCCTGAACTGCCCTGACTGTCCTGAGCGGGCGGGTCCTAAGCGCGGTCGATGTGCACGCTGGTCGACTTCACGCGGGCGGTGGCCTGCATGCCGACTTCGAGTCCCAGCTCCTCGACGGCCTCCCGGGTGAGCAACGAGACCAGCCGGTGAGGGCCGGCCTGGATCTCGACCTGGGCGGCGACATCGCCGAGCTTCACGGCGGTGACGATGCCCGGGAAGGCGTTGCGGGCGGAGGTGTACGAGACGTCGTCCTCGCCGGTGCCGCTCTGGGCGACCTCGACGGAGAACGCGGCCAGGTCGCGGCCGTCGATGAGACGGCGGCCGCTGTCGTCGCGGTGGGTGGCGACGCGGCCCGCGTCCGCCCAGCGGCGGGCGGTGTCGGGGCTGACCCCGAGCAGGCGGGCGGCCTGACCGATCGTGTAGGACTGCATGTGCCACAAGATAGGCCAGTTCAGGCCGCATTTACAGATGCTTTGGGGTTATGTACATCGCAGGTGCGATGCCGGTGGAGGAAGCTCCAGGGGGAGTGCGGGGGTGGTCCGGCGCGGCGTCGCGCCTACCGGGACGCGTTGCTGGACAGGTGTCGTACGGGAAGGTCCGCCCAGTCGGCGGGATCGGCGACGAGAGGCTCGTCGTGGACATGCTCGTCGGCGACCGCGCGCCCGCTGAGCGCCGGCTTCGACAGCCGCCTCAATCGGCGCGCGACGTCCCCGGCTCACGGCCAGACAAGGCAATAAGGCTGATGCCCGGCCTCGTGCAGCCGCACGGAGAAGTCCTGCCACTCGTGCAGCAGCTGGTACACGTTGAACGCGTCGCGGGGGCCGCCGCGGTCCGGGACCGTGGACCAGATGAAGGCCGCCGCGCCCACCGTCTCCTCGCCCACGCCGCGCAGGGGGTCGACCACCGTCATCGGGAGTTTGACCACCGCGTAGTCGGGGTGGAGGACGACCAGCTCCAGCGGGGGGACCTTGTGCAGCGGTATGCCCTGGATGCCGGTGAGGACCATCGCCGCCACCGTCTCCGGCTTGATCTTGGTGAACATGCCGCCCATGCCCAGCTCGTCGCCGCCGAGTTCCTCGGGGCGCATCGAGATCGGCACCCGGGCCGCGGTGGCTCCGTCGGGCGCGCCGAAGTACTTGTAGGTCACCCCCACTCGGCCACTTCCGTTTCCCGGACCCGTGACGCGGTCGATCCGTTCGATCCGTTCCTCCGCGTCGCGCCGGTGCCGTCCCCGCCGACGGGCGCGCTCGGGACCCCGGTCATCGGTCCCCTCGCCCAGTCCGCCACCGCGATGCATATCTTTCACCCGATTGCTTGTAGCCCGACTGCTTTGTAGACGGCGCGACCCCCGCCGCGCAACCCGATCATCGTGTCAGTGACCTCCCCCACCGGGGTGCGGTGAAACACCTGTCCGCAAGAACGTCCGGGCCTCTGCCACCATGGCTGTGTGAGCTATCCGTACGAATACGACGCCCCAGTTTCGCAGACGCTATTCGACCGCGCGTCCCTCGTGACGCCCGGCGGCGTGAACTCCCCCGTCCGTGCCTTCCGCGCCGTGGGCGGTACGCCCCGGTTCATGGTGTCCGGTACGGGGCCCTATCTGACCGACGCCGACGGGCGCGAGTACGTCGACCTGGTGTGTTCCTGGGGTCCGATGATCCTCGGGCACGCGCACCCCGAGGTGATCGCGAGCGTGCGGGACGCGGTCGCGCGCGGCACCTCCTTCGGTACGCCGGGGGAGGGCGAGGTCGCCCTCGCCGAGGAGATCGTCGCCCGGGTCGAGCCCGTCGAGCAGGTCCGCCTGGTGTCCTCGGGCACCGAGGCGACCATGTCCGCGATCAGGCTGGCCCGCGGCTTCACCGGCCGCGCCAAGGTGATCAAGTTCGCCGGCTGCTACCACGGTCATGTCGACGCGCTGCTCGCCGCCGCCGGTTCCGGCGTGGCCACGTTCGGGCTGCCGGACACCCCGGGCGTCACCGGCGCCCAGGCCGGCGACACGATCGTGCTCCCGTACAACGATCTGGACGCGGTCCACGCCGCCTTCCACGCCCACCCGGGCGAGATCGCCTGTGTGATCACCGAGGCCTCGCCCGGCAACATGGGCGTCGTCCCGCCCGCCGACGGCTTCAACGCGGGGCTCAAGGCCGCCTGTGCCAAGAACGGTGCGCTGTACATCTCCGACGAGGTCATGACCGGCTTCCGGACCTCGAAGGCCGGCTGGTACGGCGTCGACGGCGTGAAGCCCGACCTCATGACCTTCGGCAAGGTCATGGGCGGCGGCTTCCCCGCCGCGGCCTTCGGCGGCCGCGCCGACGTGATGGCCCACCTCGCCCCGGCCGGCCCCGTCTACCAGGCGGGCACGCTCTCCGGGAACCCGATCGCCACCGCCGCGGGCCTCGCCCAGCTGCGGCTCCTCGACGACGCCGCGTACGTGAAGGTCGACGCGGTGTCGAAGGAGATCCAGGGGCTCGTCACCGCCGCGCTCGCCAAGGAGGGCGTCGCCCACCGGCTCCAGACGGCGAGCAACATGTTCTCCGTCTTCTTCACCCCGGACGAGGTGCGCGACTACGAGGACGCGAAGAAGCAGGAAGCCTTCCGCTTCACCGCCTTCTTCCACGCGATGCTGGCGAACGGCGTCTACCTGCCGCCGTCCGCCTTCGAGTCCTGGTTCGTCTCGACCGCCCACGACGAGCGCGCGATCGAGCGCGTCGCGGCCGCGCTGCCCGCCGCCGCCCGTGCCGCCGCGGAGGCCACCGCATGAACGACAGCAGCAGCGACCTCACCGTCGTCCACCTGATGCGCCACGGCGAGGTGCACAACCCCGACGGCGTGCTCTACGGCCGTCGCGCCGGCTACCACCTCTCCGAGCTCGGCCGGCAGATGGCCGACCGGGTCGCCGAGCACCTGGCGGGCCGCGACATCACCCACGTGGTGGCGTCCCCGCTGGAGCGCGCCCAGGAGACGGCCACCCCGATCGCCAAGGCGCACGGCCTCGACCTCGGCACCGACGAGCGGCTGATCGAGGCGGGCAACGTCTTCGAGGGCAAGACGTTCGGCGTCGGCGACGGCGCCCTGCGCAAGCCCGCCAACTGGAAGCACCTCACCAACCCGTTCCGCCCCTCCTGGGGCGAGCCGTACGTCGAGCAGGTCGTACGGATGATGGGCGCCCTGGACGCGGCGCGCGACGCGGCCCGCGGCCATGAGGCGGTCCTGGTCAGCCATCAGCTGCCGATCTGGACCGTGCGCTCGTTCGTGGAGCGGCGGCGGCTGTGGCACGACCCGCGCAAGCGGCAGTGCACGCTCGCCTCGCTGACCTCGTTCACCTACCGCGGCGACAAGATCGTCTCGGTGGGCTACAGCGAGCCGGCCCGCGATCTGGTCCCGGCGCACCTGCTGGCCGGCGCCAAGCCGGTGAAGGGCAAGGCGAAGGCCTTCGGGGCGTGAGCCCCGACGGGCGGGCGCGGGCCGTGGGTCGTCCCCACCCCGCACGGGGTCGTCGGGGTCACCGGGGCGCTCACTTCGGCATCTGCTGCTGGGCCTTGGCCAGGGCCGCCTTCACGGACTCGGTGGTGACCGCGCGGCCCGCCGCCGCGTCGGCCCACAGGCCCTTGACGGCGGTACCCACGGCCGTCTCGAACTGCGACTCCTCGGGAACCTGCGGCAGCGGGGCGGCGCTCTTCAGCAGGGTCTCCTTGAGCACCGAGGTGTCGGGGGCGCCGAAGGCGGGGTCGGCCTGCGCGGCCTTGACCGGCGGGATGGAGCCGTACGTCTTGTTGAGGATCTTCTGTTCCTCGTCGCCGGTCATGAACTTCACGAAGCTGAGGGCGCCGTCGCGGTTGTGGGTGTTCTTGAAGACGGAGATGTTGATGCCCGCGACCATCGAGTTGACGTTCCTGTCCGAGTCCGGGGTCCCGGCCGGGACGGGCACCGGTGCGACGCCCCAGTCCTCGGGCTTCATGCCCTGCGCGGCGAAGGTGGAGGCGGCGGCCTGCCACAGCACCATGGCGGTCTTCCCGGTGGAGAAGTCGCGCAGCGACTGGTTCTGGGCGTACTCCGCGTTGCCCGGCGCGACGATCTTGTCCTTGGCCATGAAGTCGACGTACTGCTTCACCGCGGCGACCGCGCCGTCCGAGGTGAAGGTGGGCTTTCCGGCGGCGTCGAAGAAGTCCGCGCCGTGCTGTCTGCCGAGCACGAACACCTGGTGGATGTTGTTGGCGAGGTTGGCGCCCTCGGCGCCCAGCGCCCACTTGCCGTCCTTGGAGAGCCGTTTGCCGTCCGCGACGAGCTCGTCCCAGGTCGCGGGCGGCTCGGCTATGCCCGCGTCGGCGAACATCTTCTTGTTGTAGTAGAGCGCGTACGACAGCGAGTACAGCGGGACGGCGGCCGGGTCCTTGCCCGGGGCGCCGGCCGCGGCGACCGCGGAGTCCGCGAACCGGGCCCGGCCGCCGATCGCGTCGAACGCGGCCCGGTCCCACGGCAGGAGCGCGCCGGTGGCCTGGAGCGAGGCGGACCAGGTGTTGCCGATGTTCAGTACGTCGGGGCCCTGGCCGGAGGTGGTGGCGGCGAGGATGCGGTTGAGCAGGTCGGACCAGGGGACGACCTCCAGCTTGACCTTGATCCCGCTCTGCTGCTCGAACTTCTTGAGCTCGGCGGTCAGGATCCTCTTGTCCGCCTCGATGCTCGGCCCCTGGTTGGACGCCCAGTACGTCAGGGACTTCGGGGAGTCGTTGCCGCCGCCGCCCGTGGCGGAGCCGCCGCCGCAGGCACTCGCGGTGGCGGCGAGAGCGGTGACGGTCGCGAAGGCAGCCGCGGCTCGGAGTCTGCGCATGGCGGGATCGCCCCTTTCCGGGGTTCCAGAGATGGCCGGGTTCAGGTCCTGAACGGACTCACGCCTTAATTTAGGACGTGAGTTAAGACCCGAGAGAAGGTCGCGTCAAGGCCCCGGGCGGCGGTATGTTGCACGCAGGGAGGGAGCCATATGGCCATGCCGAACAGACGAACCGTTCGTGACCTGCGGCGCGACAACCGGACCGCGGTGTTGCAACGGTTGTATTTCGACGGTCCGACGAGCCGTCAGGCGCTCGGCCCCGCCACCGGGTTGAGTTCAGGTTCCATCAGCAACGTGGTCACCGAGCTCGCCGCCGAGGGGCTCCTGGAGGACGCCGGTGTCGTCGAATCGGACGGCGGCAGACCGCGCACCCTGCTCCGGGTCACCCGCGACAGCGGCCACCTCATCGGGGTGGACGTCGGCGAGACCCGCGTCCGCGTGGAGCTCTTCGACCTGGTGATGAGCGAACTGGCGCGCGCGGAGCTCACCTTGACGGTGGACGGCTACGACGTGGACCACATCGTCGGGCTCATCCGCGACGGGGTCGCCGCCGTGCTGCGCGAGACCGGCCTGGCGCCCGAGCGGCTGCTCGGCATCGGCGTCGGCGTCCCGGGCATCGTCGACCGCAGCGGCCCCGAGGGCGCGGTGGTGCACGGGCAGACCATCGGCTGGGACGCGGTCCCGCTGGAGGCCCTGCTGCGCTCCGCGCTCACCGGTGAACTCCCGCCCGGCATCCGCCTCTTCGTGGAGAACGGCGCCAAGACGCTCGGCCAGGCCGAGATGTGGTTCGGCGGCGGGCGCGGCGCGCAGGACGCGGTGATCGTGCTGTTCGGCTCGGGCGTCGGCGCCTGCATCGTCTCCGACGGGCAGATCTACGGGGGTGCGCACAGCAGCGCCGCGGAGTGGGGCCACACCACGGTCCAGGTACGCGGGCGCCGCTGCCGGTGCGGGGCGCCGGGCTGCCTGGAGGCGTACGCGGGGGCGGAGGCCCTGGTCGCCCGCTGGCGCGAGGCGGGCGCCGCCCTGCCGGACGGCATCGAGGAAGAGGCGGCGGTGGCGGCGCTGGTGGCGGCGGCCTATCCGGAAGGCCCGGACGTCCCCGCCGAGGCGCCCCACGACCCCGTCGCGCGGACCGTGCTCGACGAGACCGCCGAGTACCTCGGCGCCGGGCTCTCCGACCTCATCAACCTCTACAACCCCGAGCGCATCCTCGTCGGCGGCTGGGCGGGGCTCCAACTCGGCCCGTACATCCTGGAGTCGGTGCGCGCCCACGCCACGGCGTACGCCCTGCGCCACCCCGCCGAGCGCGTCACCATCGAGCTCGGGCGGCTCGGCCCGGACGCGGTCACCGTCGGCGCCGCGACCCTGCCGCTGGCCGACTTCTTCGCGCGCGGCGGCCACCGCGCACCGGCCGACGGCGTGGCACCCGTCCCCGAGCAGCCCGGCTGGCGGGCCTCGGTCGAGGAGCGCGCCGCTCGCTGACCCCCGTACCGGCGACGGCGCCCGCCCTCAGGCCGACTCCCGTACCACCAGCTCCGGAGCGAAGACGACGGAGGTCACCGGGCGCCCCGGTGTCTCGATGTGCTCCTGGAGGAGCCTGGCCATCTCCGCCGCCATGTCCTCCACGGGCTGGCGCACGGTGGTCAGGCCGAGCCGCCCGGAGGTCGCCGCCGCACTGTCGTCGAAGCCCACCACGGCGACGTCGTCGGGGATCCTCCTGCCGTGCTCCCCCAGCACCTGGCAGGCGCCCCGCGCCATCACGTCGTTGCCGACGAACACCCCGTCCACGTCCGGGTGTTCGGCGAGGAGCCGTGCCATCGCCTCCTCGCCGCTGCGCTGGGTGAACCGCCCCTCGACGATGGGGACGTACGGCTGCCCCCGGCGCGCCATCGCGTCCCGGAACCCGGTGAGCCGGTCCTGGCCCGCCGGCACGTCCAGCGGCCCGGTGATGGTGGCGATCCGCCGGCAGCCCCGGGCCAGCAGGTGCTCGGCCGCCAGCCGCCCCCCGTCCGCGTGGGCGAGGTCGACGTGGCTGAGCGGCACCGGCCGGGCCGGGCGCGCGAAGAGCACGGCGGGCAGCCCGGCGGCGACGAGCAGCGCGGGCAGCGGGTCCTCGCCGTGCGCCGACACGATCAGCGCGCCGTCGGCGCTGCCCTGGCGCAGATACCCGGCGATCTGCTCCCGGTCGGCGGACGTCTCCGCGAACATCAGCACCGGATGCGTGGAGCGGGGCCGCAGGAAGCCCACGACCCCGGCGACCACCCGGCCGAAGAAGGGGTCGGCGAACACCCGGGCGGCGAACGCGTCCGGCCCGTCGTGCCCGGCGGACCCCCCGTCCACTCCCGACACCACCAGCGCGATCGTCCCCGCCCGCCGGGTGACCAGGGAGCGGGCGGCGCGGTTGGGCGCGTATCCGGTGGCCTCGACGGCCCTGCGCACGGCTTCCCGGATGCCGGGGTCGACGTTGCGGACGCCGTTGACGACACGGGACACCGTCGCCCGTGACACCCCGGCGACCCGCGCGACGTCCTCCAGCGTGGGCGCCCCGGCGCGCTCCCGCAGATCTCCGCTCATGGCGGCACTGTACGGGGGAGAGCGCTCCACCGGAGCCGAGGGCATCCCCCCTCACCCACGGCCTTCCCACCCCAACAACCGGTCTGCGTACAAGACTTGACGTGTCGGCACCGCCGGAGAACCATCTGGGTGCAGTCGGAGAGCGCTCTCCCGTATCCCGTTCCTCACCCCCACGACCCAGGATCGAGGCTCGATGCACGCTCCCCCCACCGGTTCGCCGGTGTCCCCCAGACCCTTCGCACATCCTCGGCGGCTCGCCGCCGCCGTGGCCGCCGCCCTGGTGGCCGCGCTGCTCCTGTTCGCCCCCGCGCCCGCCGCCCACGCCGACCCGCCGCCGCTCTCCCAGGGCCGGCCCGTCACCGTCTCCAGCCAGGAGAACGGCGGTACCCCGGCCGCCTCGGCCGTCGACGGCGAGGACGGAACCCGCTGGTCGAGCGCGTTCTCGGATCCGCAGTGGATCCAGGTCGACCTCGGCGCCCCGGCGGCGCTCGGCAAGGTGGTCCTCAAGTGGGAGGCGGCGTACGCCAAGGCGTACCGCATCGAGCTCTCCACCGACGGCACCGCCTGGACCACGGCGTACTCCACGGCCAACGGCCCCGGCGGCACCGAGACCCTGAATATCTCGGGCACCGCCCGCTATATACGGATGTACGGCACGGCCCGCGCCACCGGATACGGCTACTCCCTCTGGGAGTTCCAGGTGTTCGGCAGCGGGGGCGCCACCCTGCCCGGCGGCGGCGACCTGGGCCCCAACGTGCTGGTCTTCGACCCGTCGACCCCCGACATCCAGGGCAGGCTCGACCAGGTGTTCCGCCAGCAGGAGTCGGCGCAGTTCGGCACCGGCCGCTACGCCCTTCTGTTCAAGCCCGGAACGTACAACGGCCTCAACGCCAACCTCGGCTTCTACACCTCGATAGCGGGCCTCGGGCGCAACCCCGACGACACGACCATCAACGGCGATGTGACCGTGGACGCGGGCTGGTTCAACGGCAACGCCACCCAGAACTTCTGGCGCTCCGCCGAGAACCTGGCACTCAGCCCCGTCAACGGCACCGACCGCTGGGCGGTCGCCCAGGCCGCGCCGTTCCGGCGGATGCATGTGAAGGGCGGGCTGAACCTGGCGCCCAACGGCTACGGCTGGGCCAGCGGCGGCTATATCGCCGACAGCAGGATCGACGGCACGGTCGGGCCGTACTCGCAGCAGCAGTGGTACACCCGTGACAGCTCGGTGGGCGGCTGGACCAACGGCGTGTGGAACATGACCTTCTCCGGGGTCCGGGGCGCGCCCGCGCAGAGCTTCCCCAACCCGCCGTACACCACGCTCGACACCACACCGGTCTCGCGCGAGAAGCCGTTCCTCTACCTCGACGGCGACGACTACAAGGTGTTCGTCCCCGCGAAGCGCACCAACGCGCGCGATGTGTCCTGGGCCTCCGGCGCCTCGCCGGGCAGCTCGCTCCCGCTCGGCCAGTTCTACGTGGTGAAGCCCGGCGCGAGCGCGTCGACCATCAACCAGGCGCTCGCCCAGGGCCTCAACCTGCTGTTCACGCCCGGGATCTACCACGTGGACCGGCCGATCGAGGTCACCCGGCCCGGCACCGTGGTCCTCGGCCTGGGACTGGCCACCGTCGTGCCGGACAACGGTGTCACCGCGATGCGGGTCGCCGACGTCGACGGGGTGCGGCTCGCCGGCCTCCTCATCGACGCGGGGCCGGTCAACTCGCCCGTACTGCTCCAGGTCGGGCCGCCCGGGGCGAGCGCGGACCACGCGGCGGACCCGACGACCGTCCAGGACGTGTTCGTACGGATCGGCGGGGCGGGCGCGGGCCGGGCGACCTCCAGTATGGAGATCAACAGCAACCACACCGTCGTGGACCACACCTGGCTGTGGCGTGCCGACCACGGCAGCGGCGTCGGCTGGGACACCAACCGGGCCGACTACGGTCTGACGGTCAACGGCGACGACGTCCTGGCCACGGGTCTGTTCGTGGAGCACTTCAACAAGTACGACGTGCGGTGGAACGGCGAGCGCGGCCGGACGATCTTCTTCCAGAACGAGAAGGCGTACGACGCGCCCAACCAGGCCGCCGTGCAGAACGGGAGCGTGCGCGGGTTCGCCGCGTACCAGGTGGCCGACTCGGTGACCACCCACGAGGGCTGGGGACTGGGCAGCTACTGCTACTACAACGTGGATCCGACGATCGTCCAGGACCACGGCTTCCAAGTGCCGGACCGGCCGGGCGTACGGCTGCACGACCTGCTGGTGGTCTCACTCGGCGGCCAGGGGCAGTACGCGCACGTCGTCAACGGCACCGGGGCGCCGACCTCGGGCACCTCGACGACGCCGTCGACGGTGGTCTCCTACCCCTGAGTTCCCGCCCGACCGGGGGTGTGACACACGACTGCGCCGGTGGCCGCACGGGGCCACCGGCGCAGTCGCCACGGGGTGAGCGCTTCAGTGCCGGGTCGGGCGACGCCGGCGCGCGGCCCAGACGATGCCGCCGCCCGCGACGAGCACCGCACCGCCCATTCCGGCCACCAGCGGGGTCGAGCTCGACGAGCGCCCCGCCGTTCGTGCGATGGTGCTGCGGCGCGCGTACGACGAAGTGTGCTCGTCGTGGGCCCGTCGGTCAGAAGTCGAACACGACGCCCTGGCCCGCCTGCTTGAGGCAGGGGTTGCCGAACGTGTACTTGTAGGAGACGCGCTGGCCGTCCCAGACACCGTCGGCCGTGACGGTCATCGGGTTCCACTCCTTGGTACACACCACTCCGAGCGGCGGACCCGCCGTGATCGCGGCGAAGTTCCCCTGGTTGTGTTTGAGCTCCGCACAGGCCTTCTTGGCGGCCGGATGCGTGCCGGAGGGGGTGGGCGCGCAGCTGAGTGTCACCGCGCGCAGGACGGACGCACCGTCGTCTCCGTTGCCGGGCGCCACGGTCAGGACGAGCGCGGACGGCGGGTAGAGGCTCATCGCGGCACCCCGGGTGTCGTGCTGATCGGCGCCGGCCGCACCCGGTACGGCGACCGCAGCGCCGGCGAGCGCCAGCGCGGCCACCAGAGTCGTACGCCCAAGCGTCTTACGCATATCGAACACTCCTGTCATTCAGGGACCGATGAACGAGCCAGAGTCTTGTCCAGTCCCCGGGGCTCCGCAGACCGCCGTATACGGATCCGGTCACCCTCCGCCACCCCGCGATCGCTAGAAGTTGCAGGCCACAGCCACCCGAACGGTCGGCCGGGCTGATGGACGCCCGTAGAGAAGAAGGCGCAAAGCCGCCTCTACTTGGCTTTCTAAAGCAACCAGAACATTGAATCTTGAATAGTTAGGTTTCGATTCGATTTCATCCGAAGGCAACACCCGGGCCCTCCAGCCATGCCTCCGGGGCCGCCGGACATGCGCGCACCCGGGGCGGGCGTCAGAGTGGGGACGGTGCCGCGCTCGCCACGCCCGGCCCGCCAGGCGCCCACGGGCCCACACGAAGGAGCAGCACACGATGGAACACCGCATCCTCGCCGAGATGACCGAGCCCGGAGGCAGCACGCTCAAGGAGTGGCACATGGTCCGTGCCGGCCAGAGCGTGTCCATGTGCGGCCGTGAACTCGACATGAGCCGGGACCAGTTGCCGGCCGACGCCTGGGGCACCGAGCGGGCGCGGCCGTTCTGCCACACCTGCGGTGCCCTGTTCCTGCGCGAAGTGCCGTGAGGCGGGGCGCCCGGGCCGTACCGCCGTCCGCCCGCTATCCGCAGGGATGCGGCGCCCGCTCCAGCGGAACCAGCGGGCGGCGCACCACCGAGCCGGGCGGGCGCTGCGCCATCGACAGCGCCCGCAGGGGGCGCAGCCGGACCAGGGCCTGCGCGTCGGGCGACTCGGCCCGCAGCGTGAACCAGACGACCTTGCCGCCGGCCGTGGGGTGGGTGCCCCAGCTGTCGCTGAGGGAGGCCACCATGGCCAGGCCCCGGCCGTGGGTGGCGAGCGGCTCGCCACCGCCCAGGACGGGCAGTCGGGGGTCGCCGTCGAGGACGGCGGCGGTCAGACGGCGCCCCGTCCAGCGCAGTTCGAGGGTGCAGCGCTTGTCGCCCTCGGTGTGCCGGAAGACGTTGGTGAGCAGCTCGCACACACCGAGACTGACCGGCTGGATCAGACACTCCAGCTTCCAGTACCGAAGGTGTGCGGCGACGATCCGGCGGATCTGCGGCACCCGTTCGGGGGCGGCTTCGAGATCCAGGCTGTACTGACGGTTCACTTCCACGACCACGCCCACGACTGCGCTCCTCATCAGGACGGCCGGCGGACCGGCTGCCGCTTTGACAATGACAGCCCCGAGAAAGCGGAAAGTAGTCACTCGAATACAGAGGGAACGCCCTCAGCGTGACCCCATCCGGGTGAACGCGCAACACCGGCCCGCACGGCGGCGCCGGGTCCCGGCCGGTTCCGGCCCGTCCGGACGCCAAAGAGCCCCGGCAGGACGGGGGAGACCTGCCGGGGCTCGTACTGGGGGCGGGCGGTTCAGCGCTGCCCGCGTATAGATGAATCATAAACCATAACTGGACCGGCACCGCACCGGCGCCCCAGCGGTACTAGACCGACAGGCTGTCCATGAAGGAGCTCACCGAGAACACCGCGTTCCCCGGCCCCGCCGGCCCGTATCCGGGCGGGGAGGCCAGGCCGTACTCGTCCATCGTCGCCCGGTACGCCTCCAGGAGCCGGATGTGGTACTCCAGCGGCGCGCCCTGCGGGTTGGCCCTGCCGAGCGGGGTGGTCGGCTCGGGGCACCAGGTCGTGAAGCGCGGGGTGATCCCGCGCGACATGAAGAAGTGCAGCCCCTCGACGGTGGAGGCGATCGCCTCGTCGACCGTGGTGAAGCCGAAGGGCTCGGCCATCTCCACACCCGCGACGAAGTTGGGGATCACATTGCGCGGGCCGAAGATCTCCGCCGAGTCGAGGATGCGCCGGTGCCACTCGTCGCGCCCGACGTACTCCTCCTTGCCCGGGCAGTACAGCTCGAACAGCCGCCGGTCCCACACCTCGTAGTTGGGGTGGTAGATCCGCACGCCGTAGTCGTGGAAGCGCTGCACGTCCTCCTTGGGCAGCGCCTGGGCGACCACCTTCCCGGTCCAGCGGCCGGGGAAGCGCTCCTCGATCGCCTTCGCGTACATCCCGTAGAAGTCGGCCTCGTCGCGCCCGCCGACGTGCGAGGTGATCGCACCGCCGGTGAGGGTGTACGCGGTCGACGCCTTGGCGGTGTCGTACCGGTCGATGATCTCCAGCGCCTCCAGGATCTCCTCGACCGGCTTGACGCCCGTGTAGGGGCGCCCGGCCGCCTTGTGCTGGCGCCAGTTGTGGTTGATGTCGCAGTACTGGCACTCCTGCTTGGCGCCGAAGTACTGGCAGACCCGGAACACGGTGAGGTAGATCAGATAGCCCCACTGGATCGTCGGGGCCACCTCCATCACGGACTTGCCGTTGGACAGCTTGTGCCGGTAGTACTCCGGCATCGGCGGCAGCCCCACGTCCGAGATCCGCTTCCCGTCCAGATACAGACCGAGCATGCCGTGGTCGTCGGCGGCGACCCGGTACGGGGACTCCGGGTTGACCCGCACCGACACGACCGTGCGGCGCAGCTCGTACGGGCCACCGGTCAGCACGATCTCCTCCGGCGGGCGGCGCAGTGCGGCGGCGCCCAGCTCCGGCAGGGTGCGGTGGTCGAAGGAGAAGATGAAGTAGGACTTCGGCTTGACCTCCCCGGACTCGTTGTCGCTGAGGGCCGAGTCGTCGAAGGCCATCCCTCCGCGCAGCAGATCTTCCTTGATCACGGCTTCCCGGGGCACTCCGGGGAACCGGGCCATGAGTGATTCGACCTCATCGGTACGGCTGAGCATGTGCTGACGTCCTCCGGTCCAGTCGCGTTCCTGTCCTACTGAACCTATGCTCTCGCCGGCTTCGCCGATGGACTGGGCATCGACGACGAAGCCGGCGAGCTGTCGCCATGCTAGTCGCGGGACGATCTTCGGCGGATCGGTCCGGGGTCGCGCTTCTCCTCATCCGAAAGACTTAGGCACTTGCCGCAGGACCCGGCATCGCGGGTACGGGGCGTCCTCAGTGGGCGATGGAGTCGATCAGCTCGCGGGCTCCCTGGCGGAGCAGGGTGACCGCGACCGAGGTGCCCAGGGTGGCCGGGTCGAGCGGGCCCGCCCACTCGTGGGCGTTGAGGACCGTCTTTCCGTCGGGGGTGAACACACAGGCCCGCAGCGAGAGATCGCCGTTGCGGGTAGCTCTCGCGTACCCGGCGATCGGGCTGTTGCAGTGGCCCTGGAGGACGTGCAGGAACATCCGCTCGGCCGTCGCCTCGCGGTGGACGTCCGGATCGCCCAGGTCGCTCACCAGGTCGATCAGCTCGCGGTCGCCCTCGCGGCACTGGAGGGCCAGGATGCCCGCACCGATGGGCGGGCACATCACCTCCGGGGAGAGCACCTCGCTGATCACGTCCGTACGGCCGATGCGCTCCAGGCCCGAGACGGCGAGCAGCAGCGCGTCCGCCTCCCCCGCCGCCAGCTTCTCCAGACGGCGGTTGGCGTTGCCGCGCATCGGGACGCAGCGCAGTTCGGGGTGGGAGGCGGCCAGTTGCGCGACCCGGCGGACGGAGGAGGTGCCGATACGGGTGCCGGCGGGCAGTTCGTCGAGGGTGCGGCCGCCGGGGTGGATCAGGGCGTCGCGAATGTCGTCGCGTTTGAGGAACGCGGCGAAGACGGTCCCGGCGGGCAGCGGGCGGTCGGCGGGCACGTCCTTGACGCAGTGCACGGCGAGGTCGGCCTCGCCCGCGAGCAGCGCGGCGTCCACCTCCTTGGTGAACGCGCCCTTCCCCTCGACCAGCGAGAGGTCGCCCATCCACTTGTCGCCGGTCGTCTTGACCGGGATGACCTCGGTGGCCACCCGGGGGTGCAGGGCCGCGAGTTCGGCACGTACGCGTTCCACTTGCGCGAGCGCCATGGGCGAGTCACGCGAGACGATCCGGATCAACTCGGCAGTCGGCATGCGTCCACGATATGGGGAGCGCCCGCATCTCGCGCACACCGCCCCGTGACCTCAGTGTCTTTGTACGCCAAGGGAGTTGACGTCCGCCCCGGACGCGGCCCGCGACGATCAGCCGATAGGGAAAGCTGCCCTGCGATGGGGCGCGGAACGCCGACGGCCCCCAGCCCGCGGCTCGCGCGGGCGGGGGCCCCGGGGCGGGCGGCTGTGCGGGCAGCCGCCGCGGATCAGGTGGCCCTTCTGTTCTTGCTCATCAGCATGCCGCCCGCGACCAGCGCGAACAGACACACCGCACCACCGGTGATGATGTTGCTCAGGACAGCTCCGGTGCCGGGGTGGCGGGCGACCACCCACGGAGCGACGATCAGCCAGGCGCCCAACAGCAGGGCCACGAAGTTGAGGTCCTGCGACCGCTCCGGGGCGATGGACATGCACAGGCCCACGACCGCGAGAGCGATGCCGACGATCAGGTTCGTCAGGGCGAGCGTCGGCAGCGAGCCGGAGAAGTGCACGGTCCAGCCGGAGATGGCCGCGTAGATTCCGGCGAGGATCACGAGTTCCTCGACCGCCGCGACCCCTCGGGTCTCCAGTACCGCCGCGTACCTGTCGCGCATCTCCGATACGTCGGGGTGCCCGGATATGTCACCTGGTCGGTGAGAGACGTCGGCCATGTGACTCGCCTCCTTCTGATGCCTGCAAGTCTTTTGGCCCCGATGCGACATCCGGTCGCGATTCCAGTGTGCTCTTATCTGGCCTTTATGCGTACATTTAGCCGTTATCCAATATCTACAGAAGTTCCAGGCGTTCTGTGTAGAAATGCTTAGGCGGCAGCCTCGACGGCCGCCATCGCGCGCCGGTTGCGCCACCGCG
Source organism: Streptomyces sp. ERV7 (assembly GCF_001653515.1). Taxonomy (GTDB): domain Bacteria; phylum Actinomycetota; class Actinomycetes; order Streptomycetales; family Streptomycetaceae; genus Streptomyces. Next base: position 265,043 of record NZ_LYOY01000001.1, read on the forward strand.
ACCACCTGCGCCGCAGCGCGGCCGGGCCCAGGTCGACGCGTCCGTGCAGCAGACCGAGCACGATGGCCGTGCCCACCGCGATCAGATGCTCGCGGCCGGCCAGATTGGGCTTCACCATCGCCTCGAACAGCATCGAGCCGCCGGTCAGCGCGAACACGACCGGCGCCCGGCGGATCACCGAGAGATAGGTGAACAGGCCGACCACGGCCGCGGACGGCCCCGTGTCCAGGATCTGCCCGATCTCCTTCGGCAGCCCGAGGCCGCCCCAGGTGCCGGGGCCGAGCGCGATCATGACGCGTGCGCTGAGCGTCCCGGCCAAGGTGGTGACGTACGCGATCACCAGCGTCCGGGTCCGGCCGAGCACGAGTTCGGCGAGGGCGAAGCCGAGGAACAGCTGGGTGAGGCCCGCCCAGACCGGCAGGTCGAGGGCCGGGACGAAGAGCGAGATGGGGGTGCGCAGCAGCGCCAGCCACAGCGGCAGATCGGCCTTGACCTCGCCGGTGAGCCGGACCACCACCGCACCGGCCCGCGTCAGATGGATGGCGTGGAAGACGGTCACCGCGACACAGGCGAGCACACCGAGGAAGAGGCCGCGCAGACCTCGGTTGACCAGTTGCCGTATGGGGTCGACGACGATGCCGTGGAACTCGCCGCGCAGGGTGCGCGCGAGGAACCGGATGAAACGCACCAGCACATCGGCCCGTTGCCCGCGGCCCTCGCCGCCCGCCACGGGCGGCACGCCCGGCGGGCCGGCCCCCTCGACCGGGTCGCCGTGGCCGCCCTCCACCCCGTCACGACGGCCGTCGGCCACTTGAAACACCGCTTGATCAACCCCTCACGCTGCAACGCCAGTCAGGTCGTGACAATCGGCGCGTAGCTCCCCAGCTCCCCACGTACCCCCAGATCGTGCACCAGGTCGAACACGCGCCGCGCACGGGGGGTCCACACCAAGGTAATCGCGGGGTGAAGGACCTTCAAGATTTCAGTTCACTGACCGAACTGTCGTGGGTTAGGGTCGGCCCCATGACGCTGCCCCGCGACTACACCGGCCAGTCCTGCTCCCTCGCGCGCTCCCTGGAGATCGTCGGGGAGCGCTGGACGCTGCTGATCGTGCGGGACGCCTTCTACGGGGTGCGCCGGTTCGGCGACTTCGCGGCACACCTCGGGGTCCCCCGCGCCGTCCTCACCGACCGGCTCACCACCCTCGTGGAGGCGGACGTGCTCGCGAGGGTGCCGGGCCCCGGGCGACGCGAGGTCTACGAGCTCACGCCGAAGGGCGTGTCACTGTGGCCCGTGGTGCGGGCGCTCACCGGCTGGGGCGACGAGCACTACGCGCGGGGCGGCCCGCGCCGGGTCTTCCGGCACACCGCCGACGACGCTCCGATCGCCGCCGACGGGCGGTGCACCCGGTGCGACGCGCCCGTCGACGTACGGGACATCCTCGTCGCGCCCGGCCCCGGCCTCGGCCCGGGCGGTGAGGACGACGACCCGGTGACGGTGGCCCTGAGCCGCCCGCACCGCCTGCTCCACCCCCTGCGCGGCTGAGATGCCCCGCGGCCGGGACACACCCCTCGCACCCCCCTCTCGCACGACGATGTTCACGACGAAAGGTGTACGCATATGAAGATCCTGGTCGTCGGCGCCGGAGCCACCGGAGGCTACTTCGGCGCCCTGCTCGCCCTCGCGGGAGGCGACGTCACGTTCCTGGTACGGCCACGGCGCGCCGCGGCCCTGCGCGAACGGGGGCTGCGGCTGACGGGCGCGGGCGGGGACGAGGTGCTCACACCGCGTCTGATCACCGCCGACGAGCCGGCGGAGCCGTACGACCTGGTCCTGCTCTCGGTGAAGTCCACCGCCCTGGAACAGGCCGTCGAGGACCTCGCCCCGGCGGTCGGCCCGCACACCGTGATCGTGCCGCTGCTCAACGGCATACGCCACCTCGACGTACTGAACGCCCGCTTCGGCAAGGAGTCCGTCCTCGGCGGGGTGGCCAAGGTCATCACCACGCTGAACGACGAGGGCGACATCGTCCGGCTGGCGCCGCTGGCCGTCCTTCTGCTCGGGGAGCAGGACGGCACCGCCTCGGCCCGCACCGAGGAGATCCGCGCCGTACTGGCCGGGGCGGGCATCGACGCGAGCGTGTCGCCCGACATCCTCGCCTCGATGTGGCACAAGTGGGTCTTCATCACCACCCTGTCCACGGTGACCTGTCTGATGCGCGGCGAGGTCGGTGACGTCGCCGCGGTCCCCGGCGGCACCGGCATCGGCCCGGCCGTCCTGGCCGAGGGCGCCGCGGTGTCGGCCGCGGCGGGATTCCCCGTTCCCGAGAGCGAACGCGAGCTCACCACCTCGTTGGTCACCCAGGCCGGCTCCGGCTTCGCCTCGTCCATGTACCGCGACGTGGTGTCCGGCTTCCCCACCGAGGTGGAGCACATCTTCGGGGACCTGACCGCACGCGCCCGTGATCTGTCGGTCCCCACGCCCCTGCTCGACCTGGCCACCGTGCACCTTCGCGTGCACCAGCACCGGGTGGGGGCGAAGCAGCGGTGAACAGCCCCTGGATCAAGCGGTACCACCCGGCGCCGCAGGCCCCCACCCGGCTCGTCTTCTTCCCGCACGCGGGCGGCTCGGCCACCTCCTTCTTCGCCGCCGCCAAGGCGCTGTCGCCGGAGGTGGACGTGCTGGCGATCCAGTACCCCGGGCGGCAGGACCGGCTGGCCGAGCGCCCCGTCGAGGACATGCGCACCCTCGTCGGCCTCATCACCGACGAGCTGATGCCGTGGACCGACCGGCCGCTCACGCTCTTCGGCCACAGCATGGGCTCCTCGGTCGCCTACGAGGTCGCGCTGCGGCTGGAGGAGAAGGGGGTGCGGCCGCTGGGCCTGTTCGCGTCGGGCCGCTCGGCGCCCTCCGTCCCGCTGTCCCGCCGGCTCCACCTCGTGGACGACGACGCGCTGGTCCGCCATCTCCGGGAACTCTCCGGAACGGACTCCCAACTCCTCGCGGACGAGTCGCTGTTGCGCATGGTGCTGCCCGCGCTGCGCGGCGACTACCGCGCGCTGGAGACGCACACCCCCGAGCCGGGCCGGACGCTGGCCTGCCCGGTCGTGGCCCTGTGCGGCGACGCCGACCCGGTGGTCGACCCCGACGACGTGGCGCTGTGGGAGCGGCACACCTCGGCGTCCTTCCGGATGCGGGTCCTGGCCGGCGGCCACTTCTTCCTGGACGCCCATCTGCCCGTCGTGGCACAGGAGGTCCGCGAGCACATCGCGGCCACGACCGCGCGCTGAAGGGCGAGTGCCGGGGCCTGCCGGAGACGGCGGGCCCCCGCGCTCATCCCGCGACGCCCTCCCGCCCCACGCACACAAGGGGGGGGTCGTCCCCGCACCCGCGGGGGTAGTTCCCCCCGGAGCAGTGCCCCGAACCGCCGCCGACCGTCGTCCCCGCACCCGCGGGGGTAGTTCTCGGCTTGGGCTTGCGGACGCCGCCGACGCCCTGTCGTCCCCGCACCCGCGGGGGTAGTTCGCCCGCACCCCCCAGCGCAAGGCCCTCCTGCGGGTCGTCCCCGCACCCGCGGGGGTAGCTCCCATCCCGAGGCCGAGCACTGGATCGCCGACCTGTCGGCACCCGCGGGGGTGGTTCCTGTTGTTCTCCGGCGCGATCAGCCCCTCGATTGTCGTCCCCGCACCCGCGGGGGTAGTTCGCCTGACGGCAGTTGGGTCTACACCGAGGCAACGTCGTCCCCGCACCCGCGGGGGTAGTTCGCTCACGCCCCAGGAGCACGCCGAGCGGGAGAGGTCGTCCCCGCACACGCGGGGGTAGTTCCCGGCGCCACGGACGTGCGCTACACCGACCCCGGGTCGTCCCCGCACCCGCGGGGGTAGTTCGCAGCTCGCGGAGCTCTACCCGGCCCCGGTGCCGTCGTCCCCGCACCCGCGGGGGTAGTTCGTCGGCGGCCTGCATACGGTCGAGCGCGGCCGTGTCGTCCCCGCACCCGCGGGGGTAGTTCCTCAGACTCGGACCCGTGGGCAGCGGGGTCGTAGTCGTCCCTGCACCCGCGGGGGTAGTTCGCCCGCGTCGTCGCGAGCATCGCCGTCTCCATCGTCGTCCCCGCACCCGCAGGGGTAGTTCGAAGATCCCGAATCGAAGGAGACCGTGATGGCCGTCGTCCCCGCACCCGCGGGGGTAGTTCCTGGTCGAGTGCGTAGCACTGGCCGTTCTCGGCGTCGTCCCCGCACCCGCGGGGGTAGTTCCTGGCTGGACTCCGTTTTTATCGGACGGACGACGTCGTCCCCGCACCCGCGGGGGTAGTTCCCTGCGTCGGCATCGCATCCCCTTGTCCGTATTGTCGTCCCCGCACCCGCGGGGGTAGTTCGCGGACCCAGCGGTCGAGCCCGCCGTTGTCGTGGTCGTCCCCGCTCCCGCAGGGCTAGTTCAGGCCTTGGGCCAGATACGCCGTGGTCGAGGGTGGTCGCCCCCTCACCCGCGGGGGTAGTTCCGTCTACTGCCGCTGCTGTTGAAGGGGCCCACGCAGTCCAGATCCGCCGCCCACAGGGACTCGTCGACGGCAACAGACTGGGCGGCAACCGCGGCCTCTCCCGCGCGGGGCGGACCATTGTGTCCTGGAGGGACAGATGGGTGCCAACGCTGAGGGAGCGAAGGTCCACAGTGCCGTTCACGGTGCACCTTTTGACCGTGAATTCCTGGGTGGTACGGGCACTGGACGCGTAAATACCGGGGAGTCGACACAGATCATCCCGGTCGCGACCCAGCTGGAGCACAAGGACGAGTACCCGATCGTCGATCATCTCGTCGCCGAACATCGCCGAGCCCTTCTTCACTTAGCTCAGGCGCTTCGAACTGCCCGCCTGATAAGAGCGGTGCCTCGTCGAACCGGCACTGCCGCAGACGGACGGCGCCTTGTACGGCAGCCTCCGACAGATCCAGAACGCCCCGAATGCGTACACCGCGCAGCCGTAGGCGGGCCAGATGGCCGAGCTGAGGCGGCTGTGGGAAGAGCAGCAGCCAGCGCACGGCACCCCCGCGCACCACACCCTCGCAATTCAACGCGCCGGTACGCCTCCCACCTCCGGTACTCACCTCCGTCCCATCCGGCCGGCGGATTATCGTCCTCCAACACTCGCCCCCCTTGACCATGCCAACGGCACTTGAGCACCTCGTTGTTTCCCACAGCAGAGATTGATCACCCGTGTTCCGGCAACGGCGGAGCGACGGCAGCAAAACGCGCCGCACCCCTCAGGTAATCCATTGCGGTAAAAGGACGATGCTGCACTAGCGCCCAACCAAGGCGGAGGGAGTAACCGCGTGACACGCGACTGCTGCAGGAACAGAACCGTAAGGACATGGTCCCTCGCCATAAACCGCGCCTCGATGCCCAGTCGCAAGCAAAGCTCTGAGTGAAGGGTCGGCTGCAGCAGGCCACGCCAACCAACTTGACGCCTGACGCCCCATCAGGAAAGTCAGCACTGGGTCAGCATGCGTCCGACCAGACCTGATCGAAGCTGACTAGACGTGCGAACACCGTCACCTGCCCGAGACAGCACCTGATCTGGGAAAACGCCCGTCAGAGCGCCAATCGAGCGACCCCGCCCCTTGACTTCACGAAGAACATCATGAATATGAATGTGCCCAGAGCGTGGATTCGCGGTCCTACCGGCGAGCGTACATTCCCGCGCCGAGGCATGGCGCCGAGCGCGACATCCGCACCCCCGCCGACCAGGGCTCCGGCCACGCGTGGGCGACGGGCCTCGGAATCGATGCGGCTGCCCCGCAGGACCGACACCATTCCGACTTGAGGCGCGGGAGAAGCCGCTGCACCCCAGTCTTTGCAGCGAAGATCAGTAGCCCAAATCAAGGTCCGGCCCGAGTTCGCCACGGCGATCGACGTCACCCCGCTCCATCAGGCAAGCCGCCCCCGTTACCCAGCAATGGGCGATCATCACCGTTCACGCTTACTGGTGCGGTACTGGTTCGTAGGGCGGATGCTGAATCTATGGACAGCAGCGGTGACGCACGCCGTCCAGCCACATACAGGTCCTTGCGGGCCGGTGTGGTGGCAGCCGTGGCGAGTGCGCTTCTGACGACGACAGCAGCTGCCGCTCATGGCGGTAGCTTGTTGACACACGCCGGTTCCGCAGTCCGGGTGGCCAGCGCGGGTACCTGGGGCGAGACCCAGACCTATTCCGACGGCCTGGCCATCATCGTCGGCAAACCCCTTCTGTTCCAGCCCACCAGCACCGCTGCCAGCCACACGCCCCCGAACCAAGGCGTGAAATGGCGCATCACCGTGACCAACGGTACGCGCGAGACCTTCACGGTCGCTCTGGTCACCGTGTACGTGAAACCCGGCACCGACGGGGAACAAGCCGAGGAAGTGTTCGACTCAGCCGGAAACCTCGGCACCCACCTGACCGGTACCGTCCTGCCCGGAGCATCGGCCACGGCGGTGTACGGGTTCGACGTCCCTCAGGCCAACCTGGGCAAGATCGACCTGGAGGTGACTCCCGACTTCACCCACAACAGTTCCCACTGGGTAGGCTCCGCCAGATAAGCACAGCGGGGACGCTGTGCCCGGACCACTGATCGCGGCCATCATCTACGTGCAGGTCAGCGGCTGCGGCTGGCAGGCTCTGCCGCCGTGCTTCGGGATGCAACGTCGCGTTGGCTCGTCATGGCAGTCGTCATGCGCCCCTGGCCGCCTCCACCAATGCGGCCATCCTGGCTACTGTGTTCGCTTCGTCGAAGAGGGCACTGACCGGCAAGTCCACGCCTAGTGTCTTGGCGACTTTGGCCGTGAGCCAAGTCGCGAGGAGGGAATCGCCTCCCGACGCGAGGAAGTCCTCGTCCTCACCGACCCGTTCCAGGTCGAGGGCCTCACACCACAATGCCGCGATTTCCATGACTACTGTGGAGCGGCGAGGACGAGTATCCCGTCGCGACGGCGTGGGATGGTTACCGAATCTCTCTTGAAGGAGTCGGCGCTGCGGCTTTCCCGTGGGGCTCCCCGGCATCTCCGGGAGGATCTCTATACGGCGTGGAACGGATTCTGCGGGCAAGGTGCTGCTGAGGAAGCCGTGCAGCGCCTCCGCGGTGGTGGCCGCTCCCGCTCGCAAGACCACGGCTACAACGGCGTCCTGGCCCAGCCTCGGGTGGGGGACAGCGAACGCCAGGGCGCTGTCGATATCCGGGTGAGCGGCGCACGCCGCGTCAATGTCCGGGAGCCATATCTTGCTTCCGCCCCGGTTGGCGAAGTCGGCGTTCCGGCCCTCGATCCACAGATATCCGTCATCGTCGATCCTGCCGAGGTCCTTGGTATGCAGCCAGCCGTTTTCGAGGAGGGTGGCGGCCTCTGAAGGATCGCCGAAGTACCCTGAGTAGGCGAGAGGCCCCTTGAGCAGGATCTCCCCTGTCACACCTGGAGCGCAGGGTGCCCCGTCTTCGTCTCGAACGACCACCTCAAAGCCATGGCGGACGACGCCCACACTGCCGGGCTTACGCAGGCCGGGCGGCAGCGGGGTCGCTGTCACCTGCCCCGTCTCGGTCATGCCCCAGGCGTTGAGAACCGGCACTCCAAACGTCTCCTCCAGACGTGCCCAGAGCGTGGCGGACATCGGAGCCGAGGCTGTCCGCAGGAACCGCAGCCCGGCGCTGGAGGTCGATTCCTGTTCGGACTTGACAGCATCGAGCAGCATCGCATGCACGGTGGGTGCACAGGTGAGCCACGTCGGCGCCGCCTCAGCCAGCCACGTCACCACATGTTCCATGTCGGCTGGTCCGGGACACATCACCTGCCCCCCCACATAGATGGATGCGAGCACCGCTCCGTTGAGCCCGTGGTTATGGAAGAGGGGCATCAGGTTAAGAGTGCGGTCGGATTCGGTGAGTCCGAATTCGTGGACGACTCTGCACGCGCACTCCAGCCACTGGCGGTGGGTGAAAGCGACCAGCCGCGGCCCCGCGGCGGTTCCCGAGGTGCCCATGAGCAGAGCAAGGTCATCAGCGGCTGGCCGCTGTTTGTCGGACGTGTCGGCTGGCTCCGTAGGGAGGCGGCCGAGTACCAGTTGGCGTTGTGGGCCGTTTGTCCAGCCGCTGGCAGCGGCCGTGGGCAGGAACACGGCAGCCGGGCGTGCTTTCGCTGCGATCGCTGCTCTCTCGGAGGCGGTGGCGTCCGGGTTCACCGGGACAGCCACTCCTGCCGTCATCGCCGCGAGTACCGCTACGACCGATTCCGGTGTGTTGGCCATCGGGACCAGAATCCGCTGGCCGGACCCGAGCGCTGCTGTCAACTGCCGTGCAGCCTGCCGGACTTGTGCTGCGAGTTCCTGGTAGGAAACCCGTCCGCCCGCAGGGGTGCTGAGGGCCGTTGCCGTTCCGCGCTCGGCTGCTTGTTCATCCAGCACTTGGGCAATAGTGGCCCACGAGGGATCTGCCATGCGTACATCTGCCTGTCGTGTCGTCGGATGCGAATCGTCAGCAGTTGGGGTCTGCGTTCCTCGCTGCCCCAAGAGGCTCAGCGCCCGCCGGTATCCCTCATAGATGCGCCGGACTGCTGAGCTTGGGGGGTCGTCTTGGCTGGGGCACTGGCGAGCGTCCGCTGAGCCACTCGCAGTGAGGCGATGTCCACCATGCTGCCGTCGACCACGGCGGCGCCGCGCCCCCGCTGGGCGGCCTCGTCGTAGGATTCGAGCGTGGATACCGCGCGTCGCAGCGCGGACTGGGTGGGGGTGAAAGCCTCGTTGAGGATTTCCACTTGAGCAGGGTGGATGGCCCACTTGCCATCGAAGCCCATGGCGAAGCGGTCGGTGGCCAGGGCGCGCAGCCCCTCGGCGTCGTGGAGCGGGGGGTGGGGCCCGTCGATGAGGGCGAGGCCCAGCGCGCGTGCGGCCAGGAGTGGCAGGAGGGCGGTGGTGTCGCGGAACGCCGCAGGTACCCGGTCATCGAAGTGCAGGTCGGCGGCGAGGTCGAAGCCAGTGGCCGAGTAGCCGACGGAGAATACGCGCGTGCTCGCCGCCAGTAGGCTCCTCGCGTCCAGCAGTCCTGTGGCGCTTTCGATGCAGGGTTCGACGAGGATTTGGTGGTTGGTGCTGGCTTCCCGTTCGATCTGCTGGAGGATCCAGCCGACGGCGGCGACCTGCTCTGCCGACTCTGCTTTGGGCAGCACTATGTAGTCGATGTGTTCGCCGGCGGTGCCGAGGACGTCGATCAGATCGCGGTAGCACCAGGGGCTTGTCCAGTCGTTGATGCGCAGGCCGAGGGCTTGGGTTGGTTTCCGGTTCGGCGCCATTTCGATGGCGCGTCGGCGGGCCTCGGCCTTCCCCGTGTCGGGGACCGAGTCCTCCAAGTCGAACACGACGGCGTCAGCATCGCTGTCTAGTCCTCGCTTCATCATCTCGAAATTGGTGCAGGGCGTGATGAAAATCGAGCGTCGCGGCTGTTTCCGAAGGTCCATAGGGTGTACTCCCGGTGACGGAGATTCGTGTGATCGTCTTGCTCGTTGCTGTCAGCCGGAGAGGCGGGCACTGATGTCCCACAGCCGGGCGGCGGTGTGCGGATCGCGGGCCGCCTGCCCTGTCTCCGCCGGACGGCGGTCCACGTAGTAGTCGGCCGTCGGTTCGGCGCCCTCTGGGTCGGTCGCCAACCAGACCAGCGTTGTGGCACCTTCCTCGGGTTTTTTCATGATCAGCCGTTCGAACGGCTTGATGAGGCGCACGAACGGCGCGTCCCGGTTGAGGTCGGTGCTGATGGAGCCGGGGTGGAAGGACGAGGCTGGCAGCCCGAGCTGCTTGCGGAGCTCCGTGGTGAACAGGACGTTGGCGAGCTTCGACCGACGATACGACAGGGCTGACGTCCACTGGGTGTCCATGTTGAGGTCGTCGAGGTCGAGCCGACCGGCCGCATGCTCGTCCGATGACGTGTTGACGACACGTCCGCCGTTGGCACGGAGCCGCTCGGCCAGCAGCCCGGTCAGCAGGAAATGGGCCAAATGGTTGACAGCAAAGCCCAGTTCGAAGCCGTCCTCTGAAAAACGCCGCCGCGGAGGCTGCACCGCAGCGTTGTTCACCAGAACGTCCAGCCGCCCGGCGCGCAGCAGGATGGTCTCCGCCAGGGACCGCACACTGTGCAGGCTCGAAAGGTCGGCTGGGATGGGGTTAGGCACCTTGGCGCCGGCAGGCGCCACGGAGAGCAGGCGGCGGTGAACGGCCGTCAGTTTTTCCGGAGAGCGTCCGGTGATGAAGACCTGATGGCCTTCTTTGGTCAGCCGGACGGCGGCGGCGGCGCCGATGCCTGCACTGGATCCGGTGATGAGTATGGTTGCCACGGGTCAGCCTTTCTGGAGGGGCCGGAGGAGCTTCAGCAGTTCTTCTTGGAGGTGTGCGTTGCTGTAGAGGCCCCAGCCCAGGTCGTAGCGGGCTCCGCCGTGGGGGTCGTGGAAGGCGCCGCCCGCTTCGGTGACGAGCAGCGTGGCGGGGGCTTGATCCCAGGCGTCGCCGCCTTCGTCCAGCACCGCGTCGATACGCCCTTCCAGTAGAGCGACCACGACCGACACCTCGTCCTCGGCCCAGGTGGCCTCGCGGCGCAGGGCTTCGGCGGACGTTGAACCGGGCGGGACCAGTCCGCCGATCCTCGCTTCAACGAGGCGGCTCACCGTGGACGTCCGCAGACGGCAGCGGGACTGCCAGGGGTCAGTGAGACGGCTTCGGTAGGCTCCGTGTCCCCGAACCGCCCACCAGCACGCGTCCTCAGTGGGGCGGGTGAGCACAGCCATTTGCAGTGTGCCGTGGTCATCCAAGGCGATGTGCGTGCCCCAGGAGCGAACACCCGCCAGGAACGAGGTGGTGCCGTCGATTGGGTCGATGACCCATTGACGGGGGCTCCCGGACTGAATTCCGGTGCTTTCCTCGGTCAGTACGGAATCGGTCGGCCTCGCACGGGAAATAGTGTCGAGGATTTGGCGTTCCACTGCATGGTCCGCTTCCGTGACCAGGCTGCTGTCCGCCTTCGCCCACTTCCGCACGTCGCAGCCGAAATATGACATTGCTGTTTTGGCGGCCGTCTGCGCGAGGTGCAGCGTCAGCATAAGATCCGGGTGACTGCGGAGAAGCGCATCGTCTTGGTCGTAGTACACGGCTTGTGTCATAGTTACCTTCCCGTTGGATCACAGATTTCGACGGCGCGACGCATTTTCCTATTCAACTCTTGACGAGGGGGACTCATGCTGCTGCCACCGCACGGACTGGACGAGGCCGGGCTTATGTTGATGCTTAATGAACAATTTGACATATCGGGCGGGGCACTTGAATTCCAGCCTCTCGGCGAGGACAGCTGGTCATACCGGCTGGATGACCTCTGGGTCAGCGTGCGCAGGGATCTGCGGGGCCATGCTCCCGCTTCCTATGAGGCTGCCCGACTGTTGGCGGATGCCGGTCTCAACTGCGTCCTGGCCCCGTTGGCGGGTGCCGACGGAGGAGTCTCTCACCGTGTGGGAGACTTTCCCGTCGTGGTTTTCCCGTATGTCTCCGGCATGCCTCTGGACACTGCAACGCTCAGCAAGAGCGACCTTGACACGGTGATCGGGCTGATGCGTTCGATCCACCGGGTGGACATCTCTCGGGATCTGCCCGCCGAGGACTATGGCCTGTCTTTCGAGTCCGACCTGTTTGATGCGCTGACGGTGGCCGAGGGAAAGGCTCCCGACACCGGCCCATATGGGGCTCGCGCGCATGCGCTTCTCCGCCGCCACTACACAGCTGTGACAGCGACGTATGAGGAGCTCACCGGAGTGGGCCGTCGGTGCGCCGAGTCCGACGTGCCGTTGGTGATTACGCATGGCGAACCAGGCGCCCCCAACATTCTCCGGACGGCGGATTCCTTTCTGTTTGCTGACTGGGGTGAGGCAATGTGGGGGCCTGCCGAGCGGGACTGGTTTCACTTCGCACGGACGCTGGGGCGCGCGCCGAGCTGCCGTCCAGATTTTCTGCGCTTCTATGAAATGCGGTGGCGCCTGAATGAGATAGCTGAATACGCCGCCATTTTCTTCGCCGAACACGCTGACGACAGGGAGATGAAGGCCATGTGGCGCAGGATGGTCAATTATCTTCCGGAAGGTCATTGATCACCACTCCCGGGTGACAGGTGCTCTTCCAAGAAGGACAGGACCACGGATTGGGTTTCGGGATGGCGCAGCAGGTCGTTGCGCGAACAGTCGATCCGGACCGTGCTGGCTGTCTCGCCAGCCAGCCACTTTCCGTGGTCTGCCTGCCTTCTTGAGAGCACGTTCAAGACGTTCCCCTCGTGGTTTGGCAAGCGTGTGTCAAAGCAGGCGAGAAGGTGGGTCAGCCATGACACTTGGATGTCCACGCTGCGCGTGACCACGCTTTCGGCATCCGCGCTTTGGATACCATCGGCCAGCAGAGCGTGAAACATCCGGCGGGTCAGATCCTCGCGTACCGTCTCGACTAGCCGATGCGGCTGGTGGGCGAGCGAGGCGATGTCGACCGGCGGCGCTCCGTCAGAACCCTCGGGTACCTGCCGGAGTGCCGCGGCGTAGCACTCCACGAGATCCCGCACGGTGCACGGCTCCGCGTCGAAGCAGATCACCGGCGGCCGCTTGCCGGAAGCGGCTCCGACCAGCGCCGCGTAGTCGCCGGCCAGCGCACTCGCGGCGCAATATGCCATGACGGCGCCAACCCTGAGGTCGGGGGATGCATGCTCGTACAGACTGGCCGTGTAGTGAGCTGCCGTGGGCTCGTCGGGCAGGTGTCGGGACATCAGATACCACGGCGTGTAGCCCTCGGACTCGAGTCCCAGCGACGCAATGCTGGCCGCGGCGCGCCGGCCCGGATAGTCGAGCACGACGATGTCTCGTTGGCCGTTCCTCATCGCAGACCGCACACTTCCTCCGCCGCGTCCAGCAGGTGGCCCATCACGGATGCGGCGGTACGACGATCCATGACATCTTCACGCCATTGCTGTACGAATTCCCAGCCGCCGTCCGCCTGGGGGAACACCTGGAGTGTCCATTCCCGCGTCGTACGCGGCGGGCGCACGCGGACAGATGAGAAGGCTAGACCGTCGGCCAGCTCGCCTGAAGGTAGCGGCCCCTGCAGGATCGCCCAGGCCTGAAACCACGCATGTCTAGGCCTTTCGGGCCGTAGGAGGCGCACCAGTTCGTCAAACGGTGTCCTGGCGTGTTCGAAGGCGGCCAGCACCTGATCCGCCGCGGTGTCCACGACAGCCGACACATCGCTGAGGAGCGATCGCAGGGGCACCGCCAGCGGATTGACGAAGTAGCCAATCGCGGAGTCCAGCACCGGCTCGTAGCGGCCGCTGGTCAGTGTCCCGAGGCAGACATCGGGGGTCGCGTACGCGCGGCTCAGTGCCAAGCCAGCCAGGGCGACGACAGCGGCCGTGGGAGGCCCTCCTCTCCGTCGGACAACGCTGGTCAACGACGTCACCGCGGCAGGCGGGAGGGTCTCGACGAGCTCCTGGCAGGCTGCCTCATGGTTGGTCTGGGGCGTCGGCAGAACTGGCCCCGGCGCCGCCGCCAAAACGGTCTCCCAGTAGGGCAATTCCTCCGCCATCCAGTGGCTGTACTGCTCTCGCTCCCGGGCACCTGCCTGTAGCTCGCCGGACGCGGGCTCGCTATAGGGGGTCTGTCCTGCGAGGGCCTGGCGGTAGGCGAGCTCCAGGTCTCTCAGAAACACGCCCTCAGACCAGCCGTCAAAGGCGATGTGGTGAAACCTGAGACACAGCAGGTGCTGTCCCTCCGAGAGACGGCACAACCGCGCCTCAACGGGGGGTTCGCGGTCCAGGGCCCAGAGCGTGTCCCACCAGTCGGCCGTGACCGCTTCGGCTACCTCCTGGACGGACATCGCACGGTCGAGCGGGGGTGGCACATATTCCAGCTGCACCATCACGTCCCGAACCGACAGCACCAACTGTATGGGCTGCCCGTTAGCCCAGGGATAGACGGTCCGCAACACCGGGTGGCGGGCGACGACCTGCTGCAGCGCCTGGCCCAGCGTGTCCGGCTGCAGAGGACCGGTGAGGATGTAGACCTGCACCAGAGTGTTGTCTGCGGCACCAGGCGAGAAATGCTCAGCCATCAGGAAACGTCGCTGGGCGTGGGAGAGCGGGCCGCCCCGGACGCTGTCCAGCCGTGCTTGGGCCGTGGGGGTCTCGTCTCGTAGCATTGAACCCGTCTTGTCTGTGCGGGGGGGATGTCAGGATCTACTCAACCGGTTCGGACGAGGTGAACTCGTCGATCTGCCAGGCCAGTTCTCGAAGGGTCGTGTTCTCCAGGAGGAGGTCAACCGCCACTTCGATCCTCCACTGTTGCCGCACGGTGACGACGACCTTGGTGGCCAGGAAGGAGTCGCCTCCGGAGTCGAAGAAGTCTGTGTCGGGTGATTCCACGGGCGTGCCCAGTACTGAGGTCCAGATCACTGCCAGGCTCGCTTCGGTCGGCGTGAGCACAACATCCCGACGCGCAGTCATCGCTGGGCCTCCGCAGGACGGGTGAGCAGCTCGGTGACGGCTACTCGATCGATCTTGCCGCTCGGGGTCCGGGGAAGATGGGATAGCACGGTGACCGACTGTGGCAGCGACTGTGCGGGCAAACGCTCGGCCAGCGCCCTTCGGACGGCCGCAGTGTCGAGGGCGGGCAGTCCGGGCTCCATCGTGACGGCGGCGCGCAGTTGCCGCGAACCCTCGCTCATCTCCACGGCTACGCAGACCGCCTCGACGATGCCCGGATAGGCGAGGAGACAAGCGTCCACCTCGACGGGATTGACCCGCACGCCGCGGATCTTTACCTCGTGATCCACCCTGCTGAGGTACCGCAGCACGTCCCCGTCGACCCGGACGAGGTCACCCGTCCGGAAGGCACGAGTGTGTCCCTGCGGAGTTGAATCGACGGTGACATACCGCTCGGCGCTGAGTTGGGGCTGATTGAGGTATCCCGCCGACAGAGGCGCTCCGGCCACCAACAGTTCCCCGACATCCGGCTCTTCGAGGTCTGGGGGGTCGATCAGCACCTCGCATCCCGGCAGTGGCCGGCCGATGGGAGCCAGCGCGGGCCACTCCCGGCTGGGGCCGGTCAGCGTGTGGACCGTGACCATCGCCGATTCGCTCTGCCCGTAGTGGTTGTTCAGTCGGCAACCGGGCAGCAACGCGAAGAAATCTCTGATGGCCGGCGTGCAGACCAGCTGCTCACCGGCGGCATTGATCTCCGCCAGGACCAGACCGGCGAGTGAATGCACGGCGGTGGCAGCGACCGTGAGCATATGAAGGGCCACGCAGGGGAGGAACAGTCGCTCGATACGGTTCACCACGAGCCAGTCGAGCAGGGAGATCGGATCGCGTCTGAGCCGCTCGGGTACTACGACGAGCGTGCCGCCGCCGCACAGGGTGCCGAGAATCTCCTGGAAGCACACATCGAAGTTCAGCGGCGCGTACTGGGCAGTCCTCAGGTCGGGCCGAACCGAATGCGTCCGTTGCCACTCCACCATGTTGTCGCACGAACTGTGCGGAACTGCCACACCCTTCGGCAGGCCGGTGGAGCCGGAGGTATAAATGATGTAGACGGGCAGCTCGGTCCGGCATTGAGCCAGCACCCGGTCGGCTGGGGCCGCCGGGGCGGACCTCCACCAGGGGGGCACCGGCACTAGGCGGGCGGCTGTGTCGAAATCTGGCGGATCCCCGGCGTGGAGCAACACGGTGACACCGCTGTCGGCCACCATGTGTGCCAGTCGCCTGGCCGGATATTCGGAGTCGAGTGGGACGTAGGTGGCTCCCAATGACACCACGGCCAGCATCGCGGCCACGGCCGGTGCACCACGTGACCCGGCGAATGCCACTCGTCTCCCGGCGGTGATGCCCTGATCGACGAGGAGCGCGGCGATACGCCCGATCCACGAGTCCAATTGCGCGTAGGTGAGTTCCAGGTCTTCGTCCACCACCGCGACGACGTCGGGGTGTTCTCGCACGATCGTGCGGAACGACTCGAGGAAGCAGGGCGCGCTAGCGCGTCCGCCCCAGAGGGCGCGCGGTGGCAGGTGCTGCTCAGGGGCAGCCTCGACGCTAGGCGTCATGGTCGGCTGGCTCCCTCAACTCGTCCATGCTTTGGCCAAGTTCACGAGCATGTGACGTCTCCGCCGTGGCGAATCGCTCGGCGATTCGGCGTTGAGTGGCCAGGTCCTTGTCCTGGCTCAGCTTGAACATCCCCTGGGCGGAGCTGACCTCCAGCCGGAAGGCGCCCACACCGGGCACGATCTGCCGGAAGTAGTCGAGCGATCCCTCAGAATCCCAGCCAGCGCCGAATGACGACTCGAAGAGCGAGGCGGTGCGCCGGACCACAGCGAGGGTGTTCTCCACGCCTTCGATCCTCCGCAGTACACCTTCTAAGTGGACGGATACGAAGTTCCAGGTGGGGGCTGCGGGCTCGGTCTCATAAGCGACGGGGGTGACGTAGGAGTGGGGCCCCCAGAAGACCAGCTTGGCGGGGGTGACAACACCGAGTGACGACCAGTGGGGGTTGGCCCGGTTCATGTGACCGAGCAAAGTAGTCCCCACCAGGTCCGGCTCGTCCACTTCGGACTCCGGTATCACCGGGAGATGAGTCGTGTAGGGGGTGGGCTCGCCATTGGTCACCAGCGCGGCCAGCGGGTACCGTCGCACGACGTCGGCCAGCTGCCGAGGGTCCCGCTGACGGTACACGGGCGGAACAAACATGCTCTTACTCCTTCCGCATCGTGCCGCACCATCACAGAGTGGTGCGAGCGGCTATGGACTGTGCAACCTCGCCTGCGCGGACTGCGACGTTCGACAGCAGTCCGGCGGACAGGCCATGCGAGTGCTCAGCTGCGGCGCCGTGGATGTAGATGCCGCAGCGCACGCCATCCGTGGTGACAACGCGGTAGTCCCGGGTGAGCGCCGGCCTGCCGTTGTCGTCCTTCTTGATTTCCGGCTCCAGCTCCGCCAGGAGGGGCAGCGGATCAGCTGGACGGTAGCCCGTCGCATACACCAGGCAATCAACCTGGAGGCGTTGGGCAGTGGAGTCCGGCAAGGAGCCCACCGTCAGGTTCACGTGCCCGGCGGTCTCCTCGACGTCGCTCACACGGCTGACGTTGTGGAGGTGTAGGCGTCGACCGCCGGAGACCTTCTCCCGGTAGGCAGTGCGATACAGGCTCTGGCTCAAGTCCAGGTCGACCACCGCGTAGTTCGTGTTGCTGTGGTAGGCGAGCAGTCTCTGCTTGACGTCCTCGGGTGCGGAGAAGAAGTCGTCCACGGCTGACGGGTCGAAGATGCGGTTGGCGAAGGGGCTGTCGTCGGCAACGCTGTATCCGTACCGGGTCAAGACCGCGTGGATTTCGGCCCGCGGGAAGCTCTGGTGGAGGTATTCCGCCACTTCGGCCGCGCTCTGGCCGGCGCCAACAACCGCGAAGGCCTTCGCGTCGCCGGGCGACAGGGATCGCGTCCGCTCCAGCAGTTCGCCGCTGTGCCAGATGCGCCGGGACGACACGACGCCATCAGGCAGATGGGGCGTCAGGCCGGTACCCAACACGACATTACGGGTTCGGTGCGTGGTCAGTGTGCCGTCGGCGCCACGTGCTTCGACGTCGAGGTACTGCACCGCTTCCCCAACCCGCACGGGGCGCACGGCCAGCACTTGATGGCCGTAGGCCACAGATGAGGCGAAGTTCCCCGCCACCCATTCCAGATATTCGTGAAACTCGGTACGCAAAGGGTAGAACGTCTTACTGTTAATGAAATCGACAAGTCTGTTCTTGCGGTGAAGGTACGACGTGAAGCTGTACTGGCTTGTCGGGTTGCGCAGCGTCACAAGGTCCTTGAGAAAGGATACCTGCAGGGTTGCCCCGTCGATAAGCATGCCGCGATGCCAACCGAACATTGGCTGCTTCTCGAAGAAGAGAGTATCCGTTCCAGTCACCTGCTCCGACGCGCTCGTAAGCTCGTCGATCGCCGTCGCTAATGCCAGATTTGCAGGCCCGAACCCTATTCCTATCAGGTCTTTCGTCGACTGATCGGTTCGATGGATGTTCGTCAATTACCCGCTCCCGGTTTCGCTTAGCGGCGGCTGGTCCAACCTGCCTGCACGGCCTGCGGACTGGGGCCAGAGGCCTCAGAGTGCCTACATGAACAGGCAAAACGCAAATTCGATGATCGACAGTACACGCCGCCCACCCGGTACGCAACGAGCTCGCGCGCAGGATTCACATGACGTTCATAAACCGAGTTCACGGTTTTTTAACAATGTAAACTTTACCCCCACTTGACCGAGTGATCGACGGGAGAGGGGTACGCTCCACAAAGCTGATCTTGGTCTGCTTTGAAATTGACGCCATTCACTGGAAGTGGGAGACAATGAGCCTGGTGAGCGCTCACAACGAATGGGACCCACTAGAGGAGGTTGTCATCGGGACTGCCGTCGGCGCACAGATCTCCAGAGCAGACAGAGGCCTTTTCGCAATCGAGTACACTTCTTTTGGGTCCCTGGAAAATATTCCGTCCGGTCCCTTCCCGCGGCAGGTGATCGAAGAAACAGAGGCGGAGCTGACCGAGCTGTGTGATGCCCTCGAAGGCCTGGGCATCACCGTGCGGCGGCCGGCCCCCCGCGACCACTCGGCGGTGTTCTCCACCCCGGACTGGGAGACGGACGGCTTCTACGACTACTGCCCCAGGGACGGCCTGCTGACAGTGGGGCAGACCATCATCGAGACTCCGATGGTGCTGCGTTCGCGCTTCCATGAGCCCCTGGCCTACCGGGATTTGCTCCTGGAGTACTTCGAGAGCGGGTCTCGCTGGATCTCTGCGCCCAAGCCGCGCCTCCTCGACGACATGTACCGCCCCGCGCGGCCAGCCGGCGAGAGACTCGGAAACGGTGAACCCGCCTTCGACGCTGCCAACGTGCTCCGCCTGGGCACCGACATCCTCTACTTGGTCTCCGACAGCGGTAACGAGAAGGGCTGGCAGTGGCTGCAGTCTGCGCTCGGCCCTGCCTATACCGTCCACCCCTGCCGGGACATCTACGCCTCTACGCACGTGGACTCGACGATCGTGCCGCTGCGGCCCGGGCTGGTCCTGCTCAACCCGGAGCGAGTCAACGAGCGCAACATGCCTGAAGTCCTGCGGAGCTGGGACCACATCTGGGCGCCAGAAATGGTCGACATCGGCTACACCGGCCCCAGGGCCCACGCGTCGCCCTGGATCGGCATGAACCTCCTGGTCATCCGCCCCGACCTGGTCGTCGCCGACGCGCGGCAGCCGGAGCTGCTCAGGTCCTTGGAGAAGCGCGGCATCGACGTGCTTCCAGCCAAGCTCACGCATTCACGCACCCTGGGCGGCGGATTCCACTGCGTATCACTCGACGTACGACGGGCCGGAGCCCTCGAAACCTACCGCTAGTCCCGGGTGGACACCGGTGGATTCTGATAAATGCAAGGAGGGGAGCTGACCGTGTCAGGCGGCAGCCGGAACGGCGTCACCGCTCAGCGAGCACACGATTCGCGCCTGTTACTCGTCGACCGTGACCTGCCCGCACACTGCTACGCGGTGGTCGTGGGCGGTGGCCTGGCAGGGCTCGAACTAGCGAAGGTCTTGGACAGCCGGGGCATCGGCGACGTCATCGTCCTGGACGCAGGCCCGGCGGACGACCTGCGCCACGTCAACACAGCCGAGCCACCCGAGGCCGCACTACGCATGTGGCTCGAACCGCACAGCGACCCGTCCTTCACCCGGCCGTGGACGCCACTGACTCCCCCGCACTTCACGTTGGGCGCGGGGCTGCGCCGTCGGCTCGGCGGCAGGTCCCTCTACTGGTACGGCGTGACGCTCCCCATCGAGCCCTGGGCACTCACCGAACCCTGGTGGCCCGCCGAGGTGATCGCGGATTTGCGCGAATCGTGGCGGGGCGGGGAGTCTCTCTACACCCGTGTCGAGCGGAACCTCGCCGCATGGCGGACGGCCGGTTCCGAGGCCGCCCAGACCGAGTTACTCCCAGTCGGCGAGATCGCAGGTCTCACGCTCCGTGCCACGCCCGCGGCGATCCGTCCCAGTGCGCTCAATCCGGACCGCTGGTACGCGTACTCCCCCCTGGACGTCTGGCGCGACCCTGATACTGGCGAGAGTCACCGCTCACCCGAGCGAGTCAGAATCTACAGCGACACCGAGGTCCTGCACGTGCACTCCCGCAACGGTGCGGTGCACCGTGTCCTGGCGAGGTGCCGGACCTCCGGTACACAGTTCTCCGTCAAGGCATCACACGTCGTGCTCGCAGCAGGAACCCTTGAGAACAGTCGGCTGGCCCTGCAGACCCTGAACGAGGACGGCTCAGCCGTCGGCGAACCGCGGCTTTCCGGCCTCAACGACCACATCGTCCAGGGGTTCTTCCTCCGCCTCGGTCGGCTGCGGGCCGAGCAACTGTTGGCCGTCAGCCGTCTCGGCAACTACTTCGCGCCTTGCGAACCACGCTCGAACCTCTTCTACGAAGCAGTGCAGCTGCCCGAGGGCGAGGTGTTGGTCGATGTCCGGGTGTCCGGCGAGCAACTGCCCTCGTCGCACAGTCACGTGGAGGTCACCCCCGGCTCGCAGTATCCGTGGGCATACCGGGTCCACGCGGCCACGTCCGCCGACGACCGGTCGCTGATCGCGGCGCAGCGTACGGTGCTTCAGGCGGTGTGGGACGACCTTGCGGTGAAGGCCGGCTGTCGCGGATCCCTGCTGGAATTCGGCGACTTCGACAACCCCTTGCGCACTAACGCCCATGTGCTCCCAGAAGCCATCGGAGCTGCGGTGGAGGGCGAGGCAGTCACCTGGTCGAGTTCGCTGGGTTTCGAGGACCACGAGGGCGGCACCCTGCCGCTGGGCACCGTGCTGACCGAGCAGCAGGAACTCAAGGGCGTCCAGGGGCTGTTCGCTGCTGGGCCGGCTGTCTTCCCTCGCGCGGGTGCGGCCAACCCTGCACTGACCACGCTGGCACTGTCCCACCGGCTCGCCGCCCACCTGGCTGACTCGGCATGACGAAGGTTGCCGCCCATGCCACGAAAGGAACCAGTGCTCATGGCCCCCACTCCGGCTGATGTCGTTGGGAGCTCCTACAACAAGCTCGTGGACGGGCGCCTCACACAGATTCACCCGGCAGGCAAGGACGCCGACGCGGTGGCCCATCTCGTGCACAACCAGTTCCGCACGCTGATGCTGAGCGAGCCTTACCCTTGCCTCGGTGGCAGCGCGGCCGTCCGCCAGGGCAACTACGCCCTGGGAGTGTACTCGTCGCTCGGGTCGGCAGAGGCGGTCGCGCGCTGCACGGAGGACCTCATGGGGTTCCTCGACGAGCATCCCGCGGCCAGCCATCCCGTGGCGGCGCTGGTGGCAGTTTTCGACGGTCCTGTACACATCGACGAGGAAGGCTTCGAGCGGTCCCTGTGGGCTCAGCTACAGGGCATGCGCCGGCTGGACGGGTCCCGTCCGGGCGCGACGGTGACTGAGCCGGTTCGCGTGACCGAACAGGACGAGGGGTTCGTCTTCTCCGGCCGCCCGTTCTTCGTCGTCGGACTGCATCCCGCGGCCTCGCGCTGGGCCCGCAGATTCGCCTGGCCGACGCTGGTCTTCAACAGCCTGACGCACGACGAGTACCTGCGTCGCAGAGGCCAGTACGAACGGATGCAGACCAAGATCAGGGAGCGGGACGCTCGTCTGCAGGGCTCGGTGAACCCGGCAGTCGACCTGCCCCAGGTCGCTCAGTTCTCCGGGCGCATGGTCGGGCCCGATTGGCAGTGCCCGCAATGACCAGAACCGGGACACCCGATCAGCAAGAAGACCGCCCTATGGGAAGGGTGATGCAATTATGAACGAAACAGGCTGGAATGTTCGCAATGTCGCGCTGGGTTCGGCCAAGTACCCCTACTACTACGGTTACGACTGCGCGGATCGCATCGCGCATGTCCTTGGCAGCTACGACGCCGACAGATTCCTCGTGGTGACCGATGACACGGTCCTGCAGACGCATGGCGAGGGGTTTCTTCGCGAGCTGGCCCGTTCGGCACCAGTGGAGATCCTGAGCAGACCGGCCGGCGAAGAGATGAAGTCCCTCGTCACGCTCGAAGCCCACCTGGAGCAGGCCGTCCGGGCCGGCGCCTCGCGCCGCTCGGTCGTCGTGGCCTTCGGCGGCGGAGTACCCGGCAACCTCGGCGGCCTGCTGGCCGCTCTCCTGTTCCGGGGAGTGCGCCTGGCCCATGTTCCGACCACCACCGTCGCCGCGATGGACTCCACCCTCTCCCTGAAGCAGGCCGTCAACAGCCGACAGGGAAAGAACCATTTCGGCACTTACCACCGCCCCGAGGCCATCCTCACCGACGTGCAGTTCCTTCAGACCCTGCCGGCCCGGGAACTCAGGTCGGGTCTGTCCGAGGCCACCAAGAACTGCCTGGCGATCCGCCCCCGGTCCATACCGGAACTGCGTGACCGGATCACCCAAGGACAGCTGCACTCGCCCGGGACCCTGCAGTGGCTGCTTGAAGTGAGTCTGGACGCCAAGGCATTCGCCATGTCGAAAGACACCAAGGAACAGGGGCCCGGCCTCGTCCTGGAGTACGGACACACGGTGGGCCACGCCGTGGAGCTCTGCGATCAGCGGCTTCGTCGCTCCCGAGGCATTTCGCACGGCGAGGCTGTGGCGTTCGGCATGATCGCAGCGGCCCGTGTCTCCGCCCGACTCGGCGGCCTTGACGCCGACGGCGTCGCCCTGCACGAGGAGCTGGTGGGCGCCCTTGGAGCACCCTTGCGCGTGCCCCAGGGGCTGCGCCTCGCGGACATCATGGCGGTCGTCCGCGCCGACAACAAGCGCGGCTACCTCGCGCTCCAGGACCACGAGACGGCCATGGTCCTGCTGAGCGCGCCGGGCGCACCTATGGGAGAGCCGCGCAACCCACTGGTCGCGGTCGATCTGGCCGTGGTCGAGGACGTACTCACCGACCTGCTCGAACACGACGCCCCACCCTGGCCGACCCAAGAAACCCCAACGAACGGAGTGCTGCATCGATGACGTACAAACAGAGTTTCGCTCACTGGTCGTTCACCCAGGACCGCGCGCCTCAGCCCGGCCTCCTTGCGGCAGCCGCCGGCATCGGCTATTCCGGCGTCGACTTCCTGCCGTCCGAGCTGTGGCCCCAAGCGCACGACCTCGGCCTGGAACTGGTCATCATCGACGGGCACGAGCCCCTGGAAGTGGGGTTCATCGACCGCTCCCATCACGGCCAGCTGCAAGACCAGGTGCGTCGTGCTCTCGACGCAGCAGCGACGAACGGCGTACGCAACCTTTCGGTGGCCTCGGGCGACCGCGGCCCGAACACCGCCGAGGACGCCCTTTCCGCATGCGTCGAAGGGCTCGTCCCGCTGGCCGCCGAAGCAGAGGCCGCAGGTGTCGGGCTGCTCCTGGAACCGCTGAACACTAAGGTCGACCACCCCGGACACGAGTGCGACCGCACAGCGTGGGCCGCGGAGGTCGTCGACCGTGTCGGCTCGCCAGCCCTGCGCATCCTCTACGACTTCTACCACGCGCAGATCATGGAGGGTGACCTGCTGCGGACGGTTGAGGCCAACCTCCCCAAGATCGGTCACTTCCACACGGCTGGCGTCCCCGGCCGCCACGACATCGACGACCGGCAGGAAGTCAACTACAGGGCCATAGCCAACGCACTGCGCGACCACGGCTACACCGACTACGTGGCACACGAGTTCATTCCGCGCGCCGATCCGGTCGAGGCCCTGCGGCACGCGCATTCGGTGTTCACACTGTCGTAGCCGTACCAGGCTCCCAACTCGGATCATCCCGCATCACCAGGCATATCAGGAAAGTGAGCATGAAAGCTCTTCAGTTCTCGGGAAGTTCGCAAGCAAAACTCGTCAACCTCGAACTCGGCCCGCTCCAGGTCGGCTGGGCACGCGTCCAGGTGCACTACAACAGCGTGTGCGGCAGCGATCTTGCCCTGTACGCCGGCAATTGGCACGGCCACCGCTACCCCATCGTGCCCGGCCACGAATGGTCAGGCATCGTCACCGAGGTGAACGGCCCCGGGGATCACTGGGTCGGCCAGCGGGTGATCGGCGATCTCATCCACGCCTGCCGCGTCTGCCCTCCCTGCCGTGACGGACTGCCCGTGATGTGCGAGTCCCTGACGGAACTGGGGTTCACCGTCAACGGCGGATGTGCCGAGTACGTGGACGTACCGACTGAGAACCTATACAGCCTCCCCGACGAACTGGACCTTGCCACTGCCTGCCAGGTGGAGCCGACCGCGGTCGCACTGCACAGCGTGGCCCGCGCGGGGATTCAGCCGGGTGAGCGCGTCGCAGTGCTCGGCTGCGGCGGCATCGGCCTCCTGATCATCCAGGCCGCGCAGTACGCGGGCGCCGCCGTCGAGCTCGCCACAGATCCAATTGAGTTCCGGCGCGGTGCGGCCCTCACCGTAGGAGCAAGCCGCACCAGTAACACGGACGCCGCTGCGTATGCGCAGCTCTCGGACGAACGGTTCGATGTGGTCTTCGAGGCCTCGGGGGCTCCCCAGTCCGTGGCACAAGCCCTCGGCCTTCTCCGTCCCGGCGGTCGAGTGATCTCCGTCGGCTACCGGGTCGGCGCCAGCCACCCCATCGAAACAGCCAAGCTCCCCCTGCTCTACGCGAGTCTGATCGGTGTCATGGGCCCGGGTGGCAAGTACCGGGAAGCCATCTCCCTGCTGACTCGCGGAGGCATCGACACCAAACCCCTCCTCACCGACTTCGTCGCCCTGGAGGGACACGAGGCTGCCCTGGCCCGCGCTGTCGAGAGGAAGCCGGGCACCATCCGCGTCGTGTTCGACCTGCTGGGAGGCGGCAGCCATGGCTGAACTCGCCATCAACGGCGGACCGCGCATCAGCTCCGACGACTGGCCCCACTGGCCGGAGCAGACGCCGACCACCGTGGACAACGTGCTAGCCGTCCTCGGCAACCCCCGGTGGGCCATCTCCGGGCCACGGCTCGACCACCCTGGCTTCGAGGAGAGATTCGCCGGAGAGTTCGCTCGCTACCTCGACGTGGAGCACTGCGTGCCGACCGCCAACGGGACCTCCAGCCTCCTGATCGCGCTGGAAGCCCTCGGCATCGGCGCTGGCGACGAGGTGATCGTCCCGGGACTGACCTGGGTCGCCTCCGCCTCCACCGTGATGGCGGTAAACGCATTCCCGGTGATCGTCGACGTCGATCCGCAGACCATGTGCATCGACCCCGAAGCTGTTCGCGCCGCCATCGGCCCCAAGACCCGGGCCATATCCATCGTCCACCTCTACAGCAGCGTCAGCGACCTTGACGCGCTGCGCGACCTGTGCCAGCGCCACGGCCTCGCGCTGATCGAGGACTGCGCCCAGGCGCACGGGGCGGAGTGGAACGGGCGCAAGGTCGGTGGGTGGGGCGATGTCGGCACCTTCAGCATGCAGCAGGTCAAGCTACTGACCGCAGGCGAAGGCGGCTCGGCCGTCACCCGCGACCCTGAGCTGTACCGCCGCATGTACCAGCTTCGGTCCGACGGGCGCTCCCGTGTGACGAACCCCCGGCCAAACGAGATGGAACTCTCCATGACCGGCGAAGTGATGGGCTCCAACTACTGCATGTCGGAGCTGGCCGCCGCCGTACTCTCCGGACAACTACGGGAGCTGCCTGCCCAGAACGAGCATCGCGCCAGCAACGCCCGCGCCCTCGACACGCTCTTGGAAGCTATCCCTGGCGTAACGCCCGTCGCCGCGCTGCCGCAGGTAACCCAACGCACCTACTACTACTACACCTTCCGCATCACCCCGGACGCTTTCGCCGGACACAGCGCCGAAACGGTCGCGGCAGCGCTCCAGGCTGAGACCTCAGCCCCCTTCCAACCGGTCTACCCTCCCTTGCCCCGGCACCCCTTGCTCCGGCCGGCGACCAAGCGGCGCTACGACGCCATCCCGGGCATCGAGAAGATCACGGGCCAGTCACTGCCAGGAGCCGAGACGGCGCACCGCGAGCACGTGACCCTGCACCACTCAGCGCTGCTGGCCGACCCCGGGCGCATGACGGATCTGGCCGAAGCCATCGTCAAAGTCCAACGCAATGCCGGCGACCTCCGTGCTTCGGCCATGACCTCGGACAACCCGCTATGACCTTGGATGCCCGCCCCGCCTCCGCAGGGCTGGACCAAGCACCGCTCTCCTTCCAGCAGGAGGAGATGCTGCGCAACATTGACCGATACCCGGCCGTGGCGGCCAAGTACGACGATGTCTTCGTCTTCCGCCTCGGTGGCGACGTGGACCTGGGCTGCCTGGCCGCTGCCGTCGCCGGCCTGGCCGAGCGCCATGGGGTACTGCGCTCCACCATTGCCTACCACGGTCAGGAAGGGCAACAGGTCGTCCAGCAACCCGGGGTCATCTCCCTCAGCGAGACGGAGCACGCGCACAGTTCGCTCGATGACGTCATACGAGAGTTACTCGACAACCGTTACGCGACCGTGGCGGCGCTGGAGGGACGCCCGCTGTTTCGCCCGCGTCTGCACCGGCTGGACTCCACGCTGCTCTTCTCCGTCACCATCCACCATCTTGTGCATGACGGATGGTCGATCGTGCTGCTGTGGCGCGACCTGTCCGAGCTATACGCGGCGCGGCTAGGCCGCCGGGCAGCCGACCTGCCTGCCCTGTCCTTCGACTACGCCGAATTCGCCCGCCAGCAACATGCGGCGTGGCCCGAGGCCGCCGCCCGGCAGATTCCCCACTGGAGGGAACTGCTGGCTGATTGCACGGGGGAGGTCGCCTGGCCGCTCCCACAAAATCCCCCCAGGAACTCGCCCCTGGAGTACGAACGGATCCCCTTCACCGTCGACTCCACCGGCCTGCAGGCCCTTCGCCGAACGGCACGAGAAGAGCGAGTATCCCCCTTCCTGGTACTCCTGGCCGCCACCGCCAGCGCCATTGCCCGGGTGACCGGCCAACGTGACCTCGTGCTCGGCACCGACACAGCCAGTCGCGAAGACCCTCTACTCCAACACCTCATCGGCCATCTCCTCAACACCCGTCTCACCCGCGTACAGCCCCAGGCCGGACAGTCACTGGCGGAGCTGGTCCAAGCGCTGCGCGAGCCGTGGTTCGCCGCCGCTCGGCATGCCGACGTCTACAGCGACCGCGTCCTGCAGGCGACCGGGACCACGCACTTCATCCCGGTGCAGATGCCGAGCCTCTCCCCGGAGTGGGAGGCGCAGTACGCCACCGGTCTCACCCTGGTGGGATCGACGGTCACGCCCGTGCCAGTCACCACGAAGTTGCAGTCCTGGAGAAGTTTCGCGGTGCTGTGGCTGCACGACGGTGCCGGATTCAGAGCAACCATCTACCACCGTCCCACCGTCGTGGACCACAGCACTGCGGATGCGGTGCGCGCGGAGATCCTTGCACTGCTCCAGAACCCCTCCGCGCCACGCTGAGCACTACGGAACACCCAGACAGGAGACGACGACATGCGCATGCGCATGCTGCTGGAGTCCGACGTCCCTCCCGGCCGCCTGGTCCTGTGGCGGGTGGCCCCCGGCACCGTCGCTGCGGCCCAGGAGGCCCCCGAACACCCCGCACCGCCGTCCTTCGTTCAGGAGGAGCATCTGCGCCAGGCTCTCGTCCGCCGCAGCCACGGCCGCAGACAGCCGCGCTGGCACGCCGGAGCGGTCGAGATCGCCGGAACGGTCGCGCCCGCAGCACTGGAACATGCCCTCACCGGGCTACTGGAGCGCCACGACACCCTGCGCAGCGGCTTCCGGACAGACGGCACCCGCATACACCGCTTCCTGATGGCGCCGCACGTCATCGCACTGGTCACCGAGGACGCCGGAGAATTCGACACCTCTGCCGCGCTGTGTGAGCACCTGGCGAGCTACTTCGACGATGCCATCCGCACCCTGGAATGGCCCGCCTACACCTTCGCCGCGGTACTGCGGGACTCCTCGGCCACACTCTTGGCCGCCTTCGATCACTTGAACAGTGACGCGTACTCGGTGGCGACCGCGATGCGGGAAGTCCACGAGCTGTACACAGCGCACGTCGAGGACCGTCCTCCCGCCCTCGAACCGGCTGCCAGCTACCTCGACTTTTGCGCTGCCCAGCGGCAGGACCCAATTCCCGGTGAGGAAGTTGCCGCCGCCGTCTCACACTGGGCCGCGTTCCTCTCCGACGGACTGCTCCCACAGGCCCCCATCGAGCCGGACGTCGCCTCGGGGCCAACGCCTACGCTGGTCAACCAAGAATTCGAGTTCCTGAACCACTCGATCGTGGCGGCCTTCGAGAAGTGGTGCCGACGAAATGGTCAGACCCTGTTCACCGGGCTTCTTGCGGCCCTGGGCCAAGCGTCCTTCGCCATCGCCGGGCGCAGCGTCTTCCGAACCATCGTCCCTCTGCAAACGCGGAAGGATCCGGCCGCGCCATCGCTGGGCTGGTACATCAATGCGGCTCCCATCCGGTTCACCGTCTCGTCGAGGGACTCATTCGAATCGACCCTGGCGGACGCCGGGACGGCCACCCGGGCGGCCCTGCACCACCTGGGTGTCCCTTTCGAACGCGTCGAGTACGAGCTGGACGGGGAGCTGATCGTGCAGTCCGCCTTCTGGACGTCGTACCTCGACTTCCGGCCGCTACCCGGCACCCGTCACCAAAAGCCTGTGGAGGCACAGCTACTGACCGGAAACCGGTCCGGTACAGGCATCGACCTCTTCCTGAACCGGACAGAGGCCGGCCTGAGCGTACGAGCCCGCCTTCCGGATGTCGAGGCCACACGAGGAAACGTCGCGGCCTATCTGGCGGCGTTCACGGAGACCGTCACCACCTTTGCCTCATGACCCCGCGCCGACGCGCGACCCCGGAGGAGTCCATGCACAGCAGCCGCATCCGCACCCACGCGCAGGCAGTCTGGGCCAAAGTTCTCAGTACCGACGTCGACGACACCACGGACTTTTTCGAGTCGGGCGGCCATTCGTTCGCGGCGATGCGCATCACCGTGCTACTCGATGAGGCGTTGCAGACACGCACTGAGACACAGCTGCTCTTCGACTATCCACTGTTCGCGGACTATGTCGCGGCTCTCACCACATCGTTGGACGCCCCCTCCCTGGATCCGGCCGACCGGCCCCAGCAGTAACCCTCGCCTTTCTGGAGAACGATCTCTGTGACTGTCCCTGCCGTCCCACCGGCGATACCGGGTGACGGCCCCCCTACGGAGCACACCCACGCCGTATGCGTCCGGCTGCCTGCGACCACGGACACCACCGTGCTGCCCACTGCCTGGCGGGAAGCTGTGCAAAAGGCACTGCCGGGCAGAGGTGGCCACGCCATGCGCCAAGTGGACATAGCTGCCGATGCCGAATCCCACACCGGGCTGCGCTGTCGCAACGAGGAGTTGTATCGGCCACTTCCAACGGGCTCGATGGTGGACGGTGTGCTGCTCCGCTATGCCGACGGCCCCACAGATATGGTCCTGATTGCCTGCCGGGCCGTGCTGGACGCGCCCTCGCTACGTGCCCTGGCCGACGCCACCACCGGTGTCGTGGCACCCGAAGCTCTGGAGCCCGCACCTGCGCAGCGAGTGCTGCGCACACCTACCTGCTCGGCCGTCCGAGGGCGGCGGGATTTCGCGGCAGGCTTCGGAAGCGGGCAATGGGCGGCATCGAACCCAGCCGCGACTGACCGCACCGGCGTCATCCGTACCTCTCTGAAGGGCGAATCCCGCGATGTCCTTGCGCCGCTGGCCGTGGCCGCCGGCATCGCGCTGGGCCGGTACGAGGATCAGCGGCACCCCGTTATCGGCGCCGTACCTGGCGCAGCCCCCCGTCAGCGGTACTCCCTGGGCGGGGCGGATTTTGCCATGCTCCTGGACTTCGACCTGGATGCTGCCACCGACACGGCCGAGCTGATCGTCGAGGCCCGCCACCGTTTGGCCGCCCCGGACGACCACTGGGATCCCACCCGCTTCCGGACTGCGGCCGAGGCAGACGTCGGCCGGGTAATGGTGGGGTTCCTCCCTGAAGCCCGGACCGGTGAACTGCCTTGCCAGACGGCCCCTTTCCCGCTCACTCTCGTACCTCGGCGACATTCCGACGATTCGCTCGAACTGGAGGCCCACTACCGGCTGCGTGATGTGGACCCAGACACGGCTGAGCGGTTCGTCCGACATGCCGCACACGTTTACGAGCAAATCACTCAGACCACCGGGTCGCCGACACCGGACGACGTCGAGCTACTCGACTCGGACGAGCGGC
Organism: Streptomyces sp. ERV7; assembly: GCF_001653515.1. Lineage (GTDB taxonomy): Bacteria > Actinomycetota > Actinomycetes > Streptomycetales > Streptomycetaceae > Streptomyces. The sequence goes on from NZ_LYOY01000001.1 coordinate 295,369, forward strand.
GGGCCGTGGTGGCCGCTGGCGGGAGCCGTGCGTCCGCCCTCTCAATCGCCGAGCGCATCGACACGATGTTCGCCGCCCAGGCTGCTGAACGCCCCGACGCCGTAGCCCTACGCAGTGAGGGCCGCTCACTGACCTATGCGCAGCTGCAAGAACGCGCCCGCCGCTGCGCCGCCGGGTTGCGGGCGCTGGGCGTCGTACCTGGCGACCGCGTGGGACTGCTGCTTGGCAGATCGCCAGATCTGATCGTCACCATCTTGGCAGTGCTCCAGGCTGACGCCGTTTACGTGCCGATGGATCCGGCCTATCCGGCCGACCGACTCGCGCACACTATGGCGGATGCGGGTGTCCGGGTCGTTGTGTCCGACCGCGACGACGGCCCCGATGTCCCGGGCATACCTGTCGTTCGCCCTGCGGAAATCACCGCACAGGTGCCCTCGGCGAGCCTTCCCGCACCGCGGGGCGGCGCCGATTCGCCTGCTTACGTCATCTACACTTCCGGCTCCACCGGCCAGCCCAAGGGCGTAGTGGTCCCGCACCGCGGCGTGGTGTCCCTGATCGCCGCGACCCAGGAGGACTTCGCCCTGTCGCCGGACGACGTGTGGACGCTCTTCCACTCCAGTGCCTTCGACTTCTCGGTCTGGGAGATCTGGGGGGCTCTGCTCACTGGCGGAACCCTCGTCGTGGTGCCGTACTGGGTATCGCGCTCGCCCGAGGAGTTCCACCGCTTGCTGGTCGACGAAAGGGCCACGGTGGTCAGCCAGACCCCCACCGCCTTCATGCAGTTGGCGGAGGCGGACCGTTGGCTCGGCGGTGCGGACCTCGCGCTGCGCCTGGTCATCTTCGGAGGTGAACCGCTGGACGCCCGGTCGCTGGGCGGATGGCTCGACCGCCACCCAGCAGCCGAGTGCCGTCTGGTGAACATGTACGGCATCACCGAGACGACCGTCCACGTCACCGCCCACACCCTCACCCGGCACGACGTCCAGAACGGCACCCGGTCGGTGGGCCGCGTGCTTCCCGGCTGGCGGGTGTACGTACTGGACAAGCGGCTGCGGCCCGTCCCCTTCGGTGCGCCAGGAGAGATCTACGTCGCGGGTGCGGGGGTGGCCCTGGAATACCTGGACCGCCCTCAACTCACCCGCGACCGCTTTCTGCCCGATCCCTGGGCGGGCGGACTGATGTACCGCAGTGGCGACCGGGGGCGGCTGCGTCCTGACGGCGTCCTCGAGCACCTTGGCCGACTGGACGACCAGGTGAAACTTCGGGGTTTCCGCATCGAACCGGACGAAATCAGTGCCGCGCTACTGGCCGACCCTGCCGTCGTCTCGGCTGCCGTAGTACTCGAAGAAACCATCCCCCGCGACCCCGCCGGCCGCCAGATCGCTGCCTACGTAGTGTTGTCGAGGGGAGAGGCGAGTGATGTCCGCCGACGGCTGGCCGCCGTACTGCCGGAGTTCATGGTGCCGGCCAGCGTAACTGCCCTTGACGCCCTCCCTCTCACACTCAACGGCAAGCTCGATCGCAAGCGGCTCCCCTTCACAGCCGCCCAGCGGGCGGAGTCTGGTGGGCGCGGCCGGGCCGCGGCAGACGGAGGATGGCTGCTCCGTGACCTTCTGACCGTCTGGGAGGACGTACTGCAGGTACCGATCGGGCCACACGACAACTTCTTCGAGACCGGCGCGAACTCACTGCACGTCATGCGCGTCTCGACCGCGCTGCGCGAACGGGGCCTGCCCACCGTCCCTCTACGGCAGTTGTACCTCCACCCGACGGCAAGCCGGTTGGCCCGGTTCTTGGACAGCGGCTATGGGCACCACGAAAGCGAGGCCGGGCAGTCATGACCACCCCCACCGGACAGCACATGCCCAGCGCCAACACGGCGCACGGCAACGGGTTCGCCTACCTCGACCTGGACCACGCCCTGGGCATCATCGACCGGCAGCTCAGCCGACTCGGCGGGACGCGCACCGGGACCCCCATCACCGTCAAGTGCTGGAGTGTGTCTCTGGTCCTTGAAGTCCCGACCGACCGGGGGCCTCTGTGGTTCAAAGCAGTGCCACCACTGTTCGCCCATGAGGGACGCGTAACGCACTGGATCTCGCATCTGCTCCCCGGACTCGTACCGGAGGTCGTTGCCTTCGGACCCGGCTGGTTGCTCACCACCCCGCTCCCGGCTGAGCTCGGGAACCCGATCGGCCACCCCCTGGACGCCGTGGCCGACCTCCAGCTGGCGACCGTCGGCCAGGAGGACGAGATCCTGGCTCTTGGCTGCCCCGACCGCAGGCTTCCAGTGCTGCTTGCCGACATCACGGGACTCGTGCGGCGAACCGACCTGCTGCCAGTCACCGACCGCCATGAACTGGCCGCACAACTGGGGTTGCTGGATCGGCTCTGCCAGGCCATCGACAGGCGCGCCATGCCCGCTACGCTGATACATGGTGACGTCAATGGGGAGAACTCCCGCTGGACAGCCCACGGCTGGATGCACATCGACTGGACGGACGCCTGCCTAGCCCATCCATGCGTTGACCTCGCCCAACCACTCCTGGGCGCCGACGACCGGCTGAGCCGTACCGTCGAAGCAGACTTCTACCAGGCTTGGGCCACACGCGTGCCGCCGCACGACCTAGCGGTCGTCCGCGCCGCCTCGCCGATCCTGGGCGCCGCTCACCAGGTAGGAACATACCTTCGGATCATCGACGAGGTGGGCCCGGCCGACGACCACGCGCTGATGCTGCGGCTCTGGGCGCGCAGACTCACGGCCGCCTTGGCAGCCTCGCAAACCGATCGCATTCTGCAAGGAGAGATCCGATGACTCCGGCACGCACTCCCGGCAACGGGGTGCTCCTGCTACGCGCCCTGAGGACGGCGGGCCTGCCGGTCGTGCTCGCGCTCACCGTCCTGCTCGTTGTCGACGCCGTGGTACCGGCGGCCGTAGCCCTCGGCGTCGGCACAATCGTGGACCGTCTGGACACGACGAACATCGATGAGCTGACCTCCGCCGTCGCACTGCCTCTGGCCGCCTACGGCGCGACGCTCTTCGTCGGCTATGTGGCGGAGGTTTTCCTCAAACCCCTGGAGTTCGTCGCCGCAGCGCGCATCGACGGCCGCCACCGGGCTGAGATCATGCGTCTGACTACGGGGCACCCCTCGATCGCGCCGCTGGAGACCCCCAGTGTCCAGGCGCTGATCCGTGAGGCCGGGGCGGAACCGGACCATGGTGTGACCCCGCCTTCCCAGGGAGCTCTCACACAACTGCGCTGGCTCACCCGGCTGATCGGCGCAGCGGCAGCGGCGGCCGTCCTGGCCCGGTACAGCTGGTGGCTCGCCCCGACGCTCCTGATCCCTGCGGCGGCCGGCCTGTACATCCGCAGTCGACAGTACTTTGCGGCGATCCGCGCGCTCGGAGCTGCGCTCCAAGAGGAACTGCACGCTGATGTGTGGCGCAGCGCGGCGACTTCCGCTGCCGAGGGCAAGGACGTGCGCGTCTTCGGTTTCGCCGACTGGATGGTGGAGCGTATGCAAAGCCACATCCACAAGGGCAATGCGCCCTTCTGGGGGCATGTGATTCGGGTGGCGCGGCAGTCCTGGCTGCAGTTCGGCCTCGCCCTCATCGGTCTGCTGCCCGTCTATGTCGCGGTCACCTACGACGCGGCCCACGGCCGAACCCCCATCGATGTACAGACCGCCGTGCTGGTCGCCGCCTGGTCGCTGTTCCAGGCACTGGGCACTGGCGAGGAGGTGTACCGAATGGTCAGCGCCGGCCGTGTGCTGCGCGCCAGGGAGGAATTGCGGGACCACATGGCTCTTCCCGAACCGCAGAAGCCTACGCCGGTTGACCTCCCGCCAGCGGCGAACGTGTACGCCAATCCGCCTCATGTCCGATTCGAGAACGTCTCATTCACGTATCCAGGGACCGACCGAAGGATCCTCGACCGGCTCGATCTTGAGATTCACCCCGGCGAGTTGCTCGCCGTAGTCGGCCTGAACGGCGCGGGGAAGTCCACCCTGATCAAACTGCTGGCAGGTCTGTACGAACCCGACTCTGGCCGCATCACCGCCGATGACACGGAGGTGCGGACTTTGGGCTGGGAGGCCTGGCGCACCCACGTCTCTGTGGTCTTCCAGGACTTCGTCCGCTACGAACTACCGGCGGCCGACAATGTCGCCCTTGGCCAGGCGAGCGAGCCAGCCGACCTGGCCGCAGTGCAGGCCGCCGCGACGGAAGCAGGATTCGACGACGTCCTGGAGCGGTTGCCCGACGGCTGGGACACCCCTTTGGCGCGCAGCCGCACCGGAGGAGTCGACCTATCAGGCGGCCAGTGGCAGCAGGTCGTCCTTGCCCGGGCGCTGTACTCAGTGCGCAAGGGCGCACGATTGCTTGTTCTCGACGAACCGACTGCTCACCTCGATGTACGGACCGAGTTCGACGTCTTTCATCGACTCGCCCAGCACCGCGGCAACACCAGTGTCGTACTGATCTCGCACCGTCTGTCGACCGTGCGGCAGGCCGACCGGATCGTCCTGCTCGACGGAGGCCGCATCACCGAGACCGGCACTCACGATGAGCTGATCGCCCTAGGCGGCGCCTACGCGGACTTGTTCGCTATCCAGTCCGAACGCTTTCAGCAGGATCTCGACGATTCTGCAGACGGCCTGCCCACCGAAGGGAGCCTGCTGTGAGGCGCTACATCGCCTTGTGGGCCGAGCTGTTTCGTATGTCCTGGCGCCGCGTCCCCGGTCTGACCGCCGGCGCGCTGGCAGCACTGGCCGGTCAGGTGGTCACCGTCGCAGCCACGGCCCTCACGCTGCGGGCAGTGGTGAACGCCACCTCCCGGGGCGCGGTAACTGCGGCGGTGCTGTCAGCGATCGGCGCGGCGGTGGCCTACGCCCTGATGCTGGTGGTGCAGGAACTCACCGACAGCCTGATACTGACGGCCTCAGACCAAGTCGGAAGACTCGAAGTCCATCCCTGGGTCCACCGGGAGCTCGCGACACTGGACGGCTTGGAGCACCTGGAACGTACGGACTACCTGGACCGCGTCACCGTGGTGCGTAAGGCGGGCGGCCGCCTCGTCGGCGGCATGTGGAGCGCCCTGCGCTCGGTGTCCAGCCTGCTGCGTTTGGTCGTCACCCTCCTGCTGCTGGGCAGCATCAGCCCGTGGCTCCTGTTGCTCCTGCCAGCCGCAGCGATACCCGTGGTGTGCGACCGCCGGGGGCTGAGGGCTATCACGCACGCGGAGCTGGCCACGGCCGAGCCGTACCGCCTGCAGCAGCATCTATTCGACCTGGCTACGCGACCGGCTAGCGGGAAGGAGATCCGGGTGTCCGGCGCCGCCAGTGACATCGTCCGCCGACAGGCGGCCGCCTGGGACTCGGCTATGCGCCGGCGGCTCAACGCCCAGGTGGTGGCAGCAGCCTGGAAGCTCGCGGGCTGGACGCTCTTCACCGCCGCCTTCATCGGCGGCCTCGTCCTCGTCGTCCACCGAACGGCCCAGGGACACGGCACCGTCGGGGATCTCGTACTCCTGGTGACCGTCGCAGCGACCTTCCGGCAGACGGTCCAGTCCGCGGTGGACAGCACCACCACTGCGGCCGGAGCGGGCCAGTACATCGAACCGTTCCTGTGGCTGCGTGAGTACGCCGCCCAGCACTCCGCCGGCCGTTCGCCCCGCGAACCCGCGCCGCGACTGACCCGTGGCATCGAGCTGGAGAACGTCTCCTACACCTATCCGGGAACGGACCGCCAAGCACTTACTAACATCAGCGTGACGCTACCGGCCGGATCCATTGTGGCCATCGTGGGCGAATACGGCTCCGGCAAGACAACGCTGGTGAAGATGCTCTGCAAGTTCTACGGACCGGACGGGGGCCACATACTCGTCGACGGCGAGAACCTGGACAAGATCGACACAGCGGCCTGGCGCGCCCGTTCCACGGCAGCGTTCCAGGACTTCGGACGATTCCACACCACCCTCGCCAACACCGTGGGCTTGGGCGACCTAGCCCACCTGGAAGACCGGGACCGCATCGCGGACGCTCTGCGTGAAGCAGCGGCAGACGACATTCTCGAGCAGCTGCCAGCAGGCCTGGACACCCTGCTGGGCCGGGAGCTCGGTGGAACGGATCTGTCCGAAGGGCAGTGGCAGCGCTCCGCGCTGGCCCGGGCCTCGATGCGGACCGACCCGCTACTGTTCATCCTCGACGAACCGACGGCATCCCTCGACGCACCCAGCGAACAGGCAATCTTCCAGCGCTACATGAAGCGCGCTCGCGATCTCGCGACTCGCACCGGTGCCATCACAGTGATCGTCTCGCACCGATTCTCCACCGTCACAGGCGCCGACCTCATCCTGGTACTGGAAAAAGGCCACCTGAGCGAACGCGGCACTCACGCCGAGCTCATGGACATAGGAGGCCGTTACGCGGAGCTGTACGGCATCCAAGCTCATGCCTATCGGGCTTCGTAGCTTTCGTGCCCCGTACTGCACAGCGCATCGTGTCGGGCTCCGAATGGCCTCGACCGTCCGGCTCGAAGTAACCGCCAGCCTCTGTGCCGCTGCGCCTTGCATCGGCACCGGCCCCGGCTAGTCGGCGTCACCTCCGCTACGCCCACTACATGTAGCGGGCGTAGCGGAGTGCAACAGTCTGGTCGGGTGGGCAGAAGCGCAGGATGGTTTTGACCTGGTCGGCTGTACGCAGGGTGACGTGACACTGCTGCCACCTCGGCCTCGCCACCCAGGGTCCCCTCGGGGCGGTGACGCCAGTTGCGCTAGGGGGCGCCCGCGTTACAACTGGCGGCGGGGAGATCCCGCTACACCTGTACCAAGGCAGCCACCCTTTCCGCGTCGGCCTGCCAACCCGACAATTGCCTCGTCGGGGTCATGTCCCCGGCGCAGACCCAGCTGCCGGCCCTACTCGCCGTCGAACTGGACGCCCTGGCCCGCGACGGGGGACTGCGCCCCCGCTGCCCCTAGGTGCAGCCGCAAGTACGCCTGTCCGCCTTGATGGCGATCCCCGCACCCGCGGGACCCGCGACGACGCGGATGGAAGTCAGCAGCGGCCGCCGACGCTACAGCCGCCGGCTCAATTTTCACGCCGGTGCAGGGCGTCATGCAGGGATATGGACACTGTGGTGGAAATCGGGGTCGTCCAGCTCCATGGCCAGGGCGGTCGATGCGGCAACCGACCGCTTCCGCTGCCTGCCGGTCCGACAGGCCGAGCAGGGTCTGCAGCACACGGACGGTGGCCGGCTGGGCGGGCGAGAGAGCGGGGCGTCCGTGGCATGGGCACCGGCCGGCGAAGTCCTCGTCGTGCCACAACCCGTCGGCGGTCTCTCACCCCCCCCATCACCGTCGTACCGCCTGGGTTGCTCGCCCGCGCGATCTGCACGGTCAGAGACGGGACTTGCTCAACGGAGTGGGGCGGGAGGGACAACGAGCACCTCGACAACTTCGTAGGTCGGCGGAGCTACCCGAGCATGCCCGTTGACCATGCTGCCGCACCGAGAAACCCCAAGATCGCCGACAGAGTCAAGCTCAGTGGTTAGACCGCAGCACACCATGCCTAGGCCGGCCCACCGCCGTACGGTCTCAGGCGACCTATGTCCGAGGTGCCCGATAGGTTGGTTACCTTCATACGAGCGGGAGGGCAACGGGTGGCGGAGCGAGGGGGGCAGGCGGCAGCAGATGGGTTCCAATACCAGTACCTCGTGACACTGGAAGCGCTTCTCGATGCCGCAGAAGACCGCTACTTCGGAGTGGCTGCAGCGCTGATCGAACCCGCAATCACCCCGGATGAGGACTCGGCGGACCCCGACGCAATCGACTTCGAACTCGTCGACCAGCACCGCGGCAGCATCCATGCAACCCAGGTGAAGTCCGGCGGTCCAGGCACGGAGATGTCTGCTCCTGATGCGTTCGGAATCCTGCTTCGGATGATCCGCGCACGGCCGCGGGCAGGGTCGTATCGACTGATCACGAACATGCGGCTCCACCCCAAGGCGGTGCAGCTGAACCAGACCTTGAGCGTCCACGATCCACACGAGCTCCGCGAGCACCTTCAGCGGTTGATGGAGCGCGGACGCTGGCGAGACGAGCCGGCGGGCATGAGCGATGACGAGCTACACCGACTGGGGCGCGCACGAATCTCGGTGGATTCCAGGCAGCGATATCAACTGCGGGAACAGCTGCGGGAACGCATGCGGCGACTCCGCAACGAGCATTGCCGCGGTCTTGGCCATGAGTCTGCCGGCCGACTTACGAACTATCTGGCATTCGAGATCCACCGTCGCGCTTCAGGCGAGTTCGACGGCGTATTCCCCCTGGCGGAGTTCCGCGAGGAGCTCCTGACTCCCGGTCGCCATCTGGCCTATGAACTCGGCGGGTTCGACTGGGGGATCATGGTGGGGGCAGTGCCCACCGCACCAGATGTCCCCCGCCCGGATCTCATCGACCGTATCCGCGCGTCACTAACAAGTGGCGGACGGGAACGCACGGTTCCCACCTGCGCGCTGCTTGGCCCCTCCGGCATCGGCAAAACGAGTACCGCCGCCGACTACGCCTACGACATGGCCGACTCCTACGACCACATCTTCTGGGTGAACGGCGAGAGCAGCACCTCCTTGCACTCCTCGTTCCAGAGCATTCACGATTGGCTGCTCCGTCGCACGGGCAACGGCCCAGATACGGACAGCAGTCGACTCCGTGACCGGGTGCGCACGCTACTCAGCTCCTCAGCACGCCCCTGGCTCATGATCATCGATAATGTCGTCGACCGCCGTTTGGTGGATCCTTGGGTCCCGACAAGCGGGCGCGGCCACGTCCTCATTACATCGACCAACCAGGTCAGTTGGGCAACCCAGCGAGCCAAGGTAGCCATCCAGAGCATGACTCCCGATCAGGCCACGGAGCTGATCAGGATGCGCCTGCACCACGAGGGAGATTGGGATACCGTCAGCGAGCGGACTGCTGCGGCCCTCGCAGAACAGCTTGAGTGCTGGCCACTGGCGATAGAGCTCGCCTGCGGTCACCTTGCCGGTTACGAGTTCGGGCTCAAGGAAGCGGGCCGCTATCTGGAGCAGATCCGTGATCTGGCACTGAATGACCGAGCCGCCATCCCGCACGGGTACCCCGAGACGTTGGTCGGAGCCATCCGGTTGGCTCTGGAACGCCTGATGGGCAAGGAAGAGCTGCAGCCGGCATCCGAAGGCGCAGCCCACGCGCTCTTCCCCGCAGCCTATTTCGCCTCCCGGCAGATTCCGATCTGGCTCCTCTACTTCTCCACCCTGATGTCCAGCGACAACGCCGTCCGGTCGGGGCTTCGCCATCCGGCGGTCTTCGGCCCGCAGGCCAAGGTCCCTTTCACCGCCCACGAGATGCATCGTGCGCTTCGTGCCGAGTCACTGGCCCGGCGTGATGAACCCCTGTGCACGCTGCCTCAGCAGAAATGGTCCACCGCACACTGTGAAGGCGTCGACGACACGATCAACGTCAACGAGATCGTGCAGCACATCATCCGCTCGCTGGCGGAAGGCCGCACTGACGTGTCCGAGATCCTGAGCCGAGCTGCGTACCACGCTCAGGGATGGCTGACGGCGTTCATTGAGGCGAATGACGACAAGCATCTCCTGGCGATCCTGCCGCACGTGCAGAGCCTGGCCAGCCATGCCAGCCGACTGGGCATTGCCACGGATACGCTGGCGGTCATGTGGGGCAACCTGGCCGGTACCTACGTGCTGCGGGGGAAATTGGACGACGCCCGGCAGGCATTCGAGAACGAGCTGGAGTACCTGCTGAACCGCAAGGAACCGGCCCCCGGCCTCGAACTGAAGACCCGTTCCCAGCTCGCGGACGTACTGAGAAACACCGGAGAAGCATCGGCGGTGTGGCTGCCCCATCTACAACGCGCCCGAGACCTCGCCTTCCAACTGGCCGACTCCCGGCCCGAGGACGTGTCCATGGCCGTCACCAACTGCCTGACGGTGCTCAGCAGTCACACCGGCCGTGGCGTCCTGGAACCAGAGGTGCAAGCCCTCACAGCCGATTTCGCCTCCCTGCGCCAACGAATGCCGGCCACTGAGCCCTTGCGTATTCAGCGCGAGATCGGCCAGATCAATGACGCCCTCACGACCGGGCTCATGACCGACGAGGAAGTCGAGCAGCGCTGCCGAACGCTACTTGAGGATAACGGCCTTCGCGGCCCACAACGCCTCGAACTGACAGGACTCCTCACCGAGTCCCTGGCCTCTCAGCATCGATGGAACGATGCCCTGGAACACCTTCAAACCATTCACGCGTACGCGGTCGAGCAGACGATGCACCCGCAGGTGATCGCCAAGACCCTGCACAACGTGGGGCTGCGAGTGGGGCTGGCTGCCGCCTGCGGCGTGCCCGAATGCCGCACCGCATTCATGATCCTCATCGGCGAAGCCGACACACCACCCTCCCCCGAGTGCCAGCAGCTGCTATCACTTCTCGTCAGCATCACGGCGCGCATGGCGGTTGAACATCTCAGTCTCCAAGCAGGGGTGACCTGCATGCCCTTCAAGATGCAGACGCTGCGCCTCCTGGAAGCCGTGTGCGACCGGGAGCACGACGCAATTCGCGAAATCCACGAGGTCCTCAATGGTCTCGACGCGGCGGCACTCGCCCGGGAAGACGAGTTCGGTTGGCGGCTACTTTCCCAGGTCGTCTCCGCTTCCGCTGTCAGCATGAGGCTCAGCGGCGATTGAGCTGCTCACGCTTTCCCGGCGGACTCGAACCACGCGGTGCAGGTGGTCGAAAGTCCCCCTGCCGATGACAGCAGCCAGGCTCACACGGCGCCCTGGTGTCCGGCGGGAGTCCGGACACCTTGATGGTCTTGGCGCTCAGGCCCGCCCTGGGAAAGGCCAGCGCCACCACCCGCCGTAGTTGATAGGACGGGCCACCCGCGAGAGCGTCCTCCATTCTCCCGATCGCTCCCACGACTTCCCACTCCCAACCGCCCCTGCCGCCCGGGCCAGCAGCTACCAAGATCCGGACCACCCCCGGACCAGTCTCCGCCCGTGAGCCTTACAGGGTGCCATTTCCCCAGGTCAATAGGGGCGCATGTGCTGTACCACCAGCAGACGAAGAACTTGCTGGTGAGCTACTCGGCGAAGAAGCTGGGCTTCTTCTAGGGGCACAAGCAAAGGTGCCTGACCTGCGCTCTTGCAGGTCAGGCACCTTTGCTGCGCCCACTCGGAGCCGAACCGCACTATGGCGAACCTCCCGTTCCCTCCCACCGTTACCCCGCTCCTGACCAGCACTCCGCACTCGCCGCTCCAGCGCGGCCCTGGACACGCCAGTGGCAGTTAGTTAGGTTAGCCTTACCTCACTCGCATTGATCTGAGACCCCCGCCTCACGAGGAGTTGCCTTGAGTGCTGCCGCAGACGCCGCGCCGGCCGAGCTCACCCCCGCCGAACGCGTCCGCTCCCTGCTGGCCCAGGCCGTATCCCTGTCCCTCACCACGGAGGGGCAGGACTACGACCTGATCGGCATGCACTCCGTCGGCCCGAAGGGACGGATCTGCCTTCACCCCCCGGCGGACAGCCCGCTGTCGGCCCAGGTCGCCATGGCCCCTCACGGCAATCTCGCCACGCTGCTGGAGTTCACCGACGTCGCGGCGACCGCGGTGCGCGACCGGATCCGGGCGAAGGTGACGATCTCCGGCTGGCTCACCCCGGCCGGCGGAGGGCATGACGAGGGGCGGCTGCGCCTCGACACCGCGCGTGTGACACTGCGGACCACGGCGGGTTCGTTGGACGTCGGGCTCGACGAGGTCGCCCTCGCCGAGCCGGATCCACTCGCCGTCGACGAGGCCGCGATGCTGACACATCTGGCCGATGCGCACGGGGACATGGTGGCGGAGCTCGTGATCCGCGCCGGATCACAGCTGCCGCCCGGCATCCTCCGTACCGCTCCGCTCGCCCTGGACCGCCACGGCATCACCCTGCGCTGCGAATACCGCCGGGGTCACTGCGACCTGCGTTTCCCGTTCCCGGCTACGGCCCGTGACACGGCGGAGGCCGGCGAGCAGGTCCGGCAGCTCCTCACGGCTCCTCGCCGGTGCGCGAACCTGCAGCACTCCCCCTGGAGTCGATCGACTCGGGTGTAGTCCCGTCGGCGCGAACACCCCCAGGGGCTTGTGCCGCTGCCCCTGAGCCACCCTGGCCGCGCGCCCACCGGGCCCGGTCCGCGGCAAGCAGTCACGTGGCCGCACCCAAGCGGCGGCCGCGCGCACCCGGTTGCCGACGGGCCGCGCAGGCGGGACCAAGCGAGAGGTAGCTTAGGTTAGGCTAAGCTAATGATGGCCGCCCGCAGTGCAGTGGAATGCGCGACCGGGACAGTGACCGGGGCCGAGCAGCACAACACCCGCCAGGAAGTGTGAGCGCCGCACGCCGACGACAGCCACGGCACCGACCCGTGTCGACAACCCCCACACGAACAAAGAGAACGGAAGAACATGACCGTACGGGTCGCGGTGGCCGGTGCCAGCGGCTACGCGGGCGGTGAACTGCTCCGCCTGCTGGCTTCGCATCCCGCCGTCGAGATCGGCGCGGTGACCGCGCACACGAGTGCGGGCCGCCCGCTGGGTTCCGTACAACCGCAGCTGCCGACGCTCGCCGGCCGGATTCTGCAGGACACCTCCGCCGCTTCCCTGCGCGGCCATGACGTGGTGTTCCTGGCCCTGCCCCACGGACAGTCGGCGGCCCTGGCCCAGGAGTTGGAGCCCGGCACGCTCGTCGTGGACTGCGGCGCCGACTTCCGGCTGCGGGACCCGGCCGCCTGGAAGCGGTTCTACGGCTCCGCGCATGCCGGTACCTGGCCGTACGGACTTCCGGAACTGCCGGGAACCCGGGACGAGTTGGAGGGGGCCTCCCGGATCGCAGTGCCCGGTTGCTATCCCACCGCGGTCACCCTGGCGCTGTTCCCCGCCCACGCCGCCGGTCTCGTCGAATCCGAGGCCGTGATCGTCGCCGCCAGCGGGACCTCCGGCGCCGGGCGCTCGCTCAAACCGCACCTCCTCGGGGCCGAAGTGATGGGGTCCATGAGCCCGTACGGCGTCGGGGGCGGCCACCGGCACACCCCCGAGATCGCCCAGAACCTGTCCCGAGCGGCGGGCGAGCACGTCACGGTCTCCTTCACACCGACCCTGGCGCCCATGCCCCGCGGCATCCTCGCGACCTGCTCGGCCCGCCTCCGCCCGGCGGCGGGGGCCTTGGCCACCGCGTCCGAGGACGAGGTGCGCGCCGTGTACGAAGCCGCATACAAGGACGAGCCGTTCGTACGGCTGCTGCCGCCCGGGCAGTGGCCCGCCACCGCCGCCGTCCTCGGCTCGAACAGCGTCCAGGTGCAGATCGCCGTGGACCCCGAGGCCCGCAGGCTGATCTGCGTGAGCGCCATCGACAACCTGACCAAGGGCACCGCGGGTGGCGCGGTGCAGAGCATGAACATCGCCCTCGGCCTGCCTGAACGGCTGGGCCTGCCCACGAATGGAGTGGCTCCGTGAGTGTGACCGCCGCCCGGGGATTCCTCGCCTGCGGACTGGCCGCCGGTATCAAGGAGTCCGGTGACCCGGACCTGGCCCTGGTGGTGAACCGGGGGCCGTCGCGCGCCGCCGCCGGTGTCTTCACCTCGAACCGTGTGCAGGCCGCACCCGTACGCTGGTCCCGTCGCGCGCTCGCCGACGGCCGGATCTCCGCCGTCGTCCTCAACTCCGGTGGCGCCAACGCCTGTACGGGGCCCGGGGGCGCCGACGACACCCGGGAGATGGCCGAGCGCACCGCACGCGGCGTGGACGTGGCCGTGGACGAGGTCGCCGTGTGCTCCACCGGCCTGATCGGGGTCCGGCTGCCGATGGACCGGGTGACGGCCGGCATCGCCGCGGCCGCGGACCGGCTTTCGCCCGAAGGGGGCGAGGACGCGGCGATCGCCATCAAGACGACCGACTCGGTCCACAAGACGGCGGTCGCCACCGGGTCCGGCTGGACGGTGGGCGGTATGGCGAAGGGCGCGGGCATGCTCGCCCCCGGCCTGGCCACCATGCTCGTCGTCCTGACCACGGACGCCGACGTCAGCGCCGACGTGCTCGACTCGGCACTGCGCGAGGCGGTACGCACCACCTTCGACCGGGTGGACTCGGACGGCTGCATGTCCACCAACGACACCGTGCTGCTGCTGGCCTCGGGCGCCTCGGACATCACGCCCGCCGCCGCCGAGTTCGCCGCCGCCGTCCGGACCGTCTGCGACGACCTGGCCCGCCAGCTCATCGGCGACGCCGAGGGCGCCTCCAAGGAGATCGAGGTGGCGGTCGTCGGCGCGGCCTCGGAGGCGGACGCCGTCGAGGTGGGCCGCTCCATCGCCCGCAACAACCTCCTCAAGTGCGCGCTGCACGGCGAGGACCCGAACTGGGGCCGGGTGCTGTCGGCGATCGGCACGACGTCCGCCGCCTTCGACCCCGATCGTCTGGATGTGGCGATCAACGGCGTGTGGGTGTGCCGGGACGGCGCCGAGGGCGAGTCCCGGGACGAGGTCGCCCTGTCGGACCGCCGGATCACCATCACCGTGGACCTGCGCTCCGGTGACTCCTCCGCCGTCGTCTGGACCAATGACCTGACGGCCGAGTACGTCCACGAGAACAGCGCGTACAGCTCATGAGCGGGGCGGGGGCGACGGAGACGAAGCGCGCGACCACTCGGCCCGAGGCAGCCGAACCGCCGTGGCGCGAGGAGCTCCAGGGCCGTACGGTCGTCGTCAAGTTCGGCGGCAACGCCATGGTGGACCCTTCGCTGCACCGGACGTTCGCCCAGGACGTGGTGGAGCTGCGGCAGGCGGGGCTGCGGCCCGTCGTCGTACACGGTGGCGGCCCGCAGATCAGCTCGCTGCTCGACCGGCTCGGTCTGGAGACGCGCTTCGAGGCCGGGCTGCGGGTGACCACGCCGGAGACGATGGACGTCGTACGCATGGTGCTTACCGGCCGGGTCCAGCGGGAGCTGGTGGGGGCCATCAACGCCCACGGGCCGTTCGCCGTGGGCCTGTCGGGCGAGGACGCGCACACGATGACCGCGGTGCGGCGCCCGGCCTGGGTGGACGGCCGACCGGTGGACATCGGGCTGGTCGGTGACATCGTGGCCGTGGAAGCCGCCACCATCGGCGCGCTCCTGGAGCAGGGCCGCATCCCCGTGGTCTCCCCTGTCGCCCGGGGCGAGGACGGCCAGGTGTACAACATCAACGCCGATCTCGCGGCGTCGGCACTGGCCGTGGCCCTCGGGGCGGACCGGCTGGTCATGATGACCGACGTCGAGGGGCTGTACGCGGACTGGCCGCACAGCACCGAGGTCATCGGCCGTCTGACGGCCGGTGAACTGGACGCCCTGCTGCCCGGTCTGGCGAGCGGCATGCTCCCCAAGATGGAGGGCTGTCTGCGGGCCGTACGAGCGGGCGTCCCCCGGGCGCAGGTCGTCGACGGCCGGGTGCCGCACGCGCTGCTGCGCGGGGTGTTCACCGAACACGGACCCGGCACCACGGTGGTACCCGATGAGAAATCCGGGTCCGAAAGGCTCGGCGGCATGGAGGACGACGCGTGACCCCCGACAGCACGACCCCCCTCACCGACCGCTGGCGCGCGGTGATGATGGATACGTATGGCACTCCCCCACTGGCGCTGGTCAAGGGCGAGGGCAGCACGGTGTGGGACGAGGACGGCCGCGCATACACGGACTTCACCGGCGGGATCGCCGTCAATGCCCTCGGGCACGCGCATCCGGCCCTGGTCACGGCCGTACGGGAGCAGGCCGGACGGCTCGGCCACACGTCGAACCTGTTCATCACGGAACCGTCCGTCACGCTCGCGGAGCGGCTGCTGGACCTGCTGGGCAGGCCGGGCAGGGTGTTCTTCGCGAACTCCGGCACGGAGGCCATGGAGGCCGCTTTCAAGATCGCCCGCCGCACCGGGCGTCCGCACCTGGTCGCGTCCGAGGGCGGGTTCCACGGGCGCACCATGGGGGCACTGGCCCTCACGGGTCAGCCGGCCAAGCGCGCCCCGTTCCTGCCGCTGGCGGCGGAGGTGACGCACGTCCCGTACGGCGACGCGGCGGCGCTCCGCGCGGCCGTCACGGAACGGACCGCGGCCGTCGTCCTGGAACCGGTGCAGGGTGAGGCAGGGGTCGTTCCGGCGCCCGAGGGGTATCTGCGGGCCGCCCGTGAGATCACCCGGGCGACGGGCAGCCTGCTCGTCCTGGACGAGGTGCAGACCGGGATCGGACGCACCGGCCACTGGTTCGCGCACCAGGCGGACGACGGCGTGGACCCGGACGTGATCGCTCTGGCCAAGGGGCTGGGCGGCGGCCTGCCGATCGGCGCCGTGGTCGCCTGCGGTGCCGCCGCCGACCTCCTGACCCCCGGTCAGCACGGCTCCACCTTCGGCGGCAATCCGATCGCCTGCGCGGCCGGGCTCGCCGTCCTGGAGACCATCGAGAAGGAGGGCCTGCTGGCCCGCGCCGCGCGCGTGGGCGAGCGGCTGGGACGCGGTATCGAGGCAGTGCGGCACCCCCTGGTCCGCGAAGTGCGGGGCGCGGGGCTGCTGCTGGGCATCGTGCTCGCCGAGCCGGTGGCAGCGCGGGTGCAGCGAGCGGCGCAGGACGCCGGGTTCCTGGTGAACGCCGCGGGCCCGGGCGTCATCCGGCTGGCCCCTGCCCTCACGCTGCGGACGGAACAGGCCGATGCCCTGGTGGCGGCACTGTCCGCGATCCTCGACTCCGCGTACGACGACAGCGATCTCGCGCACGCATGACGGCCCAGGCCGGGTGGCGGGGCCACCCGGCCTGGCACCGCGGGCACCGTCCGCCGTCGCGGTAGCGAAAGGCAGGGGCGAAATGCAGGGGCGGGCTCCTCACGGGGCCCGCCCCCTCGTCGTCCACGGTGTCCGGTTGACGTCTACACGGGCCGGGCCAGGATCCGGGCGTCGCGCGCGGGGTCCAAGGACCGTGCCCATGCGGTCGGCGCCTGGCTCGGGCTGACCGGCACGAACCCGTGGCGGAGGAAGAGGCGGCCGCTGCCGGTCGTCGCGGTGAACAGGGTCGTCAGCGAGCGGTTCCGCGCCCTGGCGAACGCCGTGTGCAGCAAGCGGGCCCCCATCCCGGTGCCCTGCCGCCGTCCGGCGACGCAGAAGTTGTACAGCACTCCGGCCGCGGGGTGCTCATGCAGCCCCACGCAGCCTTCGAGGGTTCCGTCCGGGGCCTGCGCGACGAGGAAGTCGGATGCCCGCGAGAGATAGAGGGAGAGCGGACGCTGCCGCAGTGCTCCCGTTTCCACGAACGGCCGGGAGAGCGCGGCGAGCGCGGCGCCCTCGTCCTGGCGAGCCGGCCTCACCGAGAACACGGGGGTGTTGTGCCCCCAGGCGGTCGGAGTGCGGTGCGGCAGGGTGACGAGCCGGGCAGGGGGCAGTGTGGCCGTGGTCAAGACGTTCCTTCCTTGGTTCCGCCGTGCGCGGGTGCGGGGTCTCCCGGTCGGGGTCCGGGGCGTGATGGCCGCGTACCCCCGACGGAACCACGGAAGTAAGGTTAGCCTTACCTAGCTAGGTATCCAAGTCGGCTCGTGTGAACCGTGCGCCACAACTGGGCTCTGTGGACCCGTCGATGACGGGTCGTCCGGCAGACGGCCGGGGGCGGTACGGAGGTCACGGAGGCCCTCCGTACCGCGACGCACCCGGAGGTCCGGCGAGGCCGCTACCCGCACGGGCGGCCCGGATAGGCGTCTCCCTCCGGAGCGCCCGCCTCGCGCATCCGGCGCAGGACCTCTCCCAGGAGCACGTCGTCCACGTCGAACGGAACATTGAACTTCCGGTCGAAGACGAGGGATTCACCCTCCCCCGCGTGCCAGATCACCCAGCGCGGCGGGGCCGCAGGCGCCTCCCACAGGGGGGAGAAGCGCTCCAGGGTCGGCGTCTGTCCACTCACAGCTTTCCCACTTCCGTTACTTCGTGTCCGTCGACGTAAGTCGCCACGATCTCGATGCCGCCGATCCGGGAGGGGTCGACGTGCCGCGGGTCGTCCCCCAGGACGACCAGGTCCGCGCGTTTTCCCGGAGCGAGGCTGCCGGCGCTGTCCTCCCACCGGCAGGCGTACGCTCCCGCGACCGTGTACGCGCGGAGCGCCTCTTCTACGGTGATCGCCTCATCCGGCCCCACCAGCCGGCCGGAAGCGGAGGCCCGCTCGACCATGAACTGGACGGCCCGCAGCGGCGCGCCGTCCGTCACGGGACGGTCCGAGCTGCCGACGAGCATCACTCCGTGGTCCAGGAATCCCCGGCCCCGGTACATCCAGGGCGCCCGCTCCCCGCCCATCACTTCCGCGTAGTCGTCCCCGAAGGAGTACAGGAAAGTGGGCTGGACGACCGCGCTGACGCCGAGCTTCGCGAAGCGAGGGAGCTGGTCGGGGCGGATCAGCCCGGCGTGCTCGATCCGGTGCCGCGCGTCCGGCCTGGGCCGCAGTCCCTGCGCCCGCTCCAGCGCGTCGAGTGCGAGGTCGGCGGCACGGTCGCCGATGGCGTGCACGGCGAGCTGCCATCCGGCGAGGTGGCCGTCCACGATGAGCCGGGTCAGGCGCTCCGGGTCGTCCTGCAGCCGGCCGGTGTGGTCCATGCCCGTGTACGGGGCGGTGAGCGCGGCGGTGCGGGCCATCATGCCGCCGTCGGTGTAGATCTTGAGCGCGCCCAGCGACAGCCAGTCGTCGCCGAAGCCGGTGCGCAGGCCGAGGTCCAGGGCTCGCGGAATGCCGTCGTCCACGTGGGCCCCGCGCGGGCGCAGTGTGTCGCCCGCCGCCATGAGCTGGACCCGCAGCGGCAACCGCCCCTGGTCCCGCAGCAGTTGGTAGGCGCCGAGCTCCACGGGGCTGTGGCCGAGCAGGCCGCCTCCGATGCCCGCCTCGGCCACGGCGGTCACGCCCTCGGCGAGGCAGGCCCGGGCCGCCCGCTCGACGGCGTCGGCGATCTCGGACTGCGCGTACGGCAGCCGCAGCCGTCGCGCGGCGACCATGGCGCTCTCGGCCAGAAAGCCGTCCTGGTGCGGGACTTCGGCGGGAAGCAGGTCCAGGACCGCGCTGTTGACGACGCACCCGTGGCCCGAGTCGTGCATCAGGAGCACCTTGCGCCCGTGGCTGACCGAGTCCAGTTCGGCGGCGGTCAGATGGCGGCCCAGGGCCCGCTGGTCGTAGCCCATGACGTCCACCCAGGAACCCGGCTCCCCGCTTCTGCGGGAGGCCGCCTCCGCCACGACCGCCAGCACGTCCTCGACGCGTTGGCACGGGGCGACGCTCGGGGCGCTCTGCTTGAGCCCGGTCCACGCCAGGTGCACGTGGCTGTCGATGAACCCGGGCAGCACCGTGGCGCCCTGCAGATCGATGACCTCGCGGGCGGGGAGCGAGGTCACGGCCTCGTCCAGGCCTACGATCCGCCCCTGCCAGATGCCCAGGTCATGGGCGACCGGGTGATCCGGGTCCATGGTGAGGACGGTGGCGTTCGTCAGCCTCGTACACAGCATCGGCAGTCCGTCCGTCGCTGGGGGTTCTCGGCCACCACGGCGGTGTCAGGAGTCGGTGGCCGTCACGAGGGAACGCGGGCGCAGATCCGTCCAGTTGGCCTCGATGAACTCCAGGCACGCGTCGCGACCGGTCTCCTCAAGGGCGACGGTCCACCCGCCGGGCACTTCGGCGAAGGACGGCCAGAGGGAGTGCTGCCCCTCGTCGTTCACCAGGACCAGGAAACGGCCGTCGGCGTCGTCGAACGGGTTGGTGCTCATATGGGAGTTCCTCCTGGAGCCGGATGGGCCCGGCGGGCGCCGTCCAGTGGCCGGCCCGGCGGCAGATCGATCGTGGATGAAGCGGGGAATGAGGAGAGTCTAGTACTTAGGTTAGGCTCGCCTAATTGCAGAGCTTAACCTTTCCCTCTCCCCCTCACAAGGAGCCACTGATGGGTGTACTAGAACGGGTCCGGGCCGCGGACGACGCGAACCCCTTCGCCCCCTTCGGCCTGCCCGGTGCGCCCGGAACCGACGCGTTCTGGACGGCGGCGACTCCCGCGTACGAGCCTTCCGGCGACGGCGGTTGGGTCGCCCTGTTCCTGTGGCGCGGCGCCCCGGCGGTCATCGAGTTCGAGAGCTGGTCGGATCCGGTGCCGCTGGTCCGGTGGCGCGACACGGACTGCTGGTACGCCGAAGTGCGCATGCCCGCGCGGCTCCGCGTGACCTACCGGTTCCTCACGGACGACGGATCGTATGCCGATCCGTTCAACCCGGTCGGCGCCGGCGGCGACCGGTCCATCGCCGCCACGCCGGACGCTCCGCCCCAACCGCACTGGCCGGCCCTCGACGCGGACGATGTCCTGCCCCTGCCGCGGACCCGGATCCGCTGGGCCAGTGAACGGCTCGGTGGGCGCCGCACCGTGCGGGTCCACCCGGTGGGAGGCGGCGGGCCGGTGGTCCTGCTGCTCGACGGGGACGACTGGCTGCATCTGCACCCCGCCATGACCGCGTTCGACGCGGCGGCCGCCGCCGGCGACATCCCCCCGGTCACGCTGGTCTTCGTACCGGCCAAGGACCGGTCGGCCGAGTTCGGGTGCAGGCCGGAGCTGTGGGAGGCGGTGAGGGACGAACTGCTGCCGCTGGTGGCGGAGAGCGGCGTACCCGCGGACCTGGACCGCCTGGTGGTCGCCGGGCAGAGCCTCGGTGGGCTGAGCGCGATGTACGCGGCGCTGGAATTCCCGGAGTTGGTGTCCCGCGTCGCCTGCCAGTCGGGGTCCTTCTGGTGGACGCCCGACGCCGCGGACCTGCCCGACCCCCTCGGAGGTCCGGTCGGCGGCGACATCGCCGCGCGGCTGCGGGAGCGCCCCGCCCCGTCCGGGCTGCGGATCGCGTTCGACCTGGGAGAGCACGAGACGCGGATGCTTCCGCACTGCGAACGGGTCGAAGCCCTGGCAGCCGAGGCCGGTGCGACCGTACGGGTATCGAGGTCGGCATCGGACCACGACCGGGCGGGCTGGCGACAGGCCATGCTCAGGGACGTCGCCTGGGCACTGGCCTGACGGACAAGGGGCCCGGGGGCCCGGCACTTCGCCGGGCCCCCGGGCCCCTCTTCGTCATCGCGTCACCGCGTCACCGCGAGGCAGTACGCCTCGTCACTGGCCAGCAGGTTGCGGTGCGTGCCGTCGGCGGTGACCACTCCGCCGTCCAGGACCAGCACCCGGTCGGCCGCGTCGAGCAACGCCGGACTGCTGGTGATCACCACGGTCGTACGGCCCTTGCGCAGTGCCGCGATGTTGCGCGCGACGAGCTGCTCGGTGACCGCGTCCACGGCCGTGGTCGGGTCGTGCAGGACGAGCACATCGCTGTCCGCGGCCAGGGCCCGGGCCAGTGACAGCCTCTGCCGCTGGCCACCGGACAGGTTCGACCCGCGGTCGCGGACCTCGTAGTCCAGTCCCTGCCGGTGCAGGGCGACGACGTCGGTCAGCATGGACGCCTCCACCGCCTCGGGCACCATCGTGCTGCTCCCCGCCGGGTCGATGTTCGAGCGGAGCGTGCCGGCGAAGATCTCCCCGTCGTACGGGTTCACCAGGAGGTGCTCACGGACCGACTCGACCGAGAGCTCCGTGAACTCCTGACCGCTGAGCCGCACCACTCCCTCATAGCCGTCCGGCGGGACGCTGACCGACAGGACCGAGGCGAGGTCGGCAGCCGCACGCGGCTGATAGGCCGCGATCGCCGTGAACTCACCGGCCGGGACGTGGAACTTCACCCCTTGCAGGGACCCGTACCGGACGCAGTCGACGTCGAGGTCGCCGCCCGGGGCCGGACGCTCCTCCCCCGGGGCCGCCACCGGCGGGGCGGACAGCACCAGGGCCATCCGCTCCGCCGACGCGCGCGCCATCATCACGTACTTCGGCATGTCCGAGAACAGCTTGAGCGGCTCCATGATGAACTGCGCCAGGCCCACGGCCATGACGAGTTCGCCGATGCTGATCTGCCCGTTGTAGGCGAGCCAGCCGGCCATCAGGGTCACCGAGGCCGCGAGGACCGCGTTGAGGCCCAGTGCGGTGCCCGCGTAGGTGCCGTTCACCCGGGCGACGGTGACCGCCTGCTGCTTCGCTTCCGTACTCACCTTCCGGTACGTGAGGAAGGCCGCGTGGTTGCCGCCGAAGCCGTGCAGCGGTCGCAGGCCGGTGATCAGGTCGGCGACCTTCGCACCCGCCCGCGCCACCCTGGCCTGCTGCTCCTGGGTGCTGCTGCCGATCCGCCTGGACATCACGCCGAGGACCGACAGGATCGCGACGGTTCCGACGATGACCAGCAGGCCCAGCCGGACGCTCGCCACGCTCAGCGCGATCGCCGCGATCAGCACCGAGACCAGGGAGCTGATCAGCATCGGCACCACCTCGACGATGTCGGCGGTCTGGTCGGCGTCCTCGGTGGCGATGGTGAGCACCTCGCCGGACTTGAGGTCGACGTCCCGGTCCACCGGCTGGAGGCCGCAGGCCGCGACCTGCACCCTCCAGCGGTGCGCCTCGGTCGTGTTGGCCTTCTGCAGGATGCGCATGCCGAACCGCCACGACAGCGACACGGTCGTGATGATCACGGCCAGGGCGGCGATCGACAGGGCGAGCGCCTCAAGGCTCCGGTCCCTCATCGTGTGCTCGACGATCAGGCCGAGCGCGATCGGGAACGCGGTCTCGCCCGCCTGGTACAGGCCCATGAGGACGGTGCCCCAGACCATGGCGCCGACATTGCGGCGTATGGCGGTCCGCAGGATTTCGGATCCCGGCTTGCGGGACCTCTTCATGTCAGGAGTTGTCATCGAGGTGGCGGGCAATCGCTTCCGGGGTTCGCAGGATGAACAGATCACGGATCGTGATCACAGGGCCGAATTCACGGCGGAGGAGTCCGACCAGGCGTACGGCCAGCATGGAGTGTCCCCCGAGGGAGACGAAGTCACTCACCGCGCTCACCTCGTCGTCGTCCAGGTCCAGGGCCTCCGCGAAGTACTCGCAGACCACGGCCTCGGTCTCGGTCTCCGGGCCGCGCTCGCCCGAAGTGGTCAGCGCGCCCAGCGGCTTGGGCTCCGGCAGGGCCTTGGTGTCGGCCTTGCCGTTCACCGTGAGCGGGATGCTGTCGACCTCGGCGTAGTGCGTCGGGCGCAGGAAGTCCGGGAGCGCGCTCCCCACCTCCGCGGCGACCGTCGCCAGCTCGGCGCCGTCCAGCACGAGGTAGGCGGCCAGTCGGTACGCACCGTCGACCTGCGGGTCGGGCTGGGCGACCGCGGCGGTGAACCGGACCGCCGGGTGCGCCGCGAACGCCGCCTCGACCTCGCCCAGTTCGACCCGGTGTCCGCGGATCTTGACCTGCTGGTCGGTGCGGCCGAGGTACATCAGATTCCCGTCGGGCCGCCGCACCACCAGGTCGCCGGTGCGGTACATGCGCTCGCCGGGCTCGCCGAACGGGGACGCCACGAACCGGTGCGCGGTCTGGGCGTGCTGGCCCAGATAGCCGCGGGCGATGCCGACGCCCGTGACGTAGAGCTCACCCGGAACTCCGTCCGGGAGCGGCCGCAGCCACGGGTCCAGCACGAACACGTCGGTGTTGTCGATCGCCACGCCCACCACCGGGTCCTCGCACTCGAAGGTGCCGACGCCCAGGGTGTTGATGGTGTACTCGGTGGGTCCGTACAGGTTGTAGCCGACCGTTCCCTCGGTGCCGGCGAGCCGCTGCCACAGGGTCGGGGTGACCGCCTCGCCGCCCAGCAGCACCAGCGCGGGGCGCCGGGCCGGGTTGTCGAGCAGGCCCTCGGCCACCAGCTGCTGCGCGTACGTGGGGGTCACGTTGATGACGTCGATCCCGTGCTCGCCGCAGTACTCGACCAGGGCGGGCGCGTCGCGGCGCAGTTCCTCGTCGCAGATGTGCACCTCGTGGCCGTCGGCGAGCCACAGCAGCTCCTCCCACGACATGTCGAACGCGAACGACACGGTGTGGGCGATCCGGAACACCCGGTCGCCGTGCTCCGCCAGCACCGGCTCGAAGATCCGGCGCTGGTGGTTGATCAGCATGTTGGTGAGTCCGGCGTACTCGGTCACGACGCCCTTGGGCTTGCCCGTGGAACCGGAGGTGTAGATCGTGTACGCGGGGTGCCGCAGGCGCTGCGGGTCGCCCGGTGCGAACGTCACGTACGGCTCGGCCGCGGGAAGGGGGCGGTCCAGCTCGATCAGGTCACCGGTCAG
The DNA here is from genome assembly GCF_001653515.1 of Streptomyces sp. ERV7. GTDB lineage: Bacteria > Actinomycetota > Actinomycetes > Streptomycetales > Streptomycetaceae > Streptomyces. The sequence continues at coordinate 319,648 of NZ_LYOY01000001.1, forward strand.
CCGCCGCGACACGGCACTGACGGTGAGGATCGCGTCCGGGCGGGCGTCCTCGACGATCGAGGCGATCCGCTCGTCCGGGTGGTCGAGCTCCAGGGGCACGTACGCGGCCCCGGTGCGCAGCACCGCGAAGAGCGCCACGATCGAGTCGAGGGAGCGCGGGATCGCGAGGCCCACGGTCCGCTCGGGACCGATGCCGCGCCCGGCGAGCACTCCCGCCAGTTGACGGCTGCGGTCACGGAGTTCCGCGAAGGTCATGCTCCGCCCGTGCGAGACGAGCGCGACCCGCTCGGGGGCGCGGTCCGCCGCCAGGTCGAACCGGTCGACCACGGTGTCGGTGCCGATGTCGGTACGTACACCGGGCTCGGGCACGGGCCCCAGGCCCCGCAGCGCGCCCACCGGTCCGGTCGAACCGGCGACGTCGTCCAGCACCCGTACGTAGTCGTCGAGGAGGCGACGGGCGTCGTCGGTGGAGCCGTGGCGGTGTTCCAGCTTCACGGTGAGCCGTTCACCGGGGGTGACGACCCAGGTGAACGGGTAGTGCGTGGAGTCGTCCGACGTCACCGCGGTGATGCCGTGGCGGGCGTTCATCGCGTCGAACGCGTCCATGTCCAGGAAGTTCTGGAGCACGAACAGGTTGTCGAAGAGGGTGTCGTGGCCGCTGGCCCGCTGGATCTCGCCGAGGCCCAGGTGCTCGTGCTCCATCGCCTCGACCCGGGCCGTCTGGACGGCCGTCAGGTACTCCCGCACCGTGTCGCCCGGCCGGGCCCGCGTCCACATGGGCACGGTGTTGAGCAGCACGCCGACGATGTCGGAGAGGCCCTCGCCCTCGCGGCCGGAGACGGTCACGCCGAACACCGCCTCGCTCCGGCCGGTGTGCGCGCCGAGGAGCAGGCCGAACGCGCCGGTCAGGACCGAGTTCAGCGTGACGCCGTGCTCCTTTGCCACCCTCCGCAGCCGGTCGGACTGCTCGGCGGAGAGCGTGTGCACCAGCGCGGGCGGCAGGTCGGCCGAGAGGGACGGCGCCGGACCGGCGAGCAGGGTGGGGCCGGGGAGCCCGGCCAGATGCCGCGCCCAGAAGCGCTCCGAGACAGCCGGGTCCTTGGCCGCGATCTCCCGGGCGTAGTCCTCGAAACTCGGCGTGGCCGGGACCGCTTCCGCCGGCTCGCCGGCGAGCACGGACCGATAGGCCTCGAAGAGGTCCCGAAGGACGATCTCGCGTGACCACCCGTCCCACAGCAGCAGGTGGTAGCTGAGGAGGAGGCCGTCGCGGCCGTCGGGCAGCCGGACGACGGTCAGCCGGATCAGCGGCGCCTCGGCCGGGTCGAATCCGGTGTTGCGGTCCTGTACGCGCAGGGCTTCGACCTCCGCGTCGCCCGACAGCTCGACCGTGTGGACGTCGACGCGGCGGCCCGCCTTGAGGACCTGGACGGGGTTGCCGTCGTCGTCGGTGGTGAAGCCGGCGCCGACGCCCGGGTGCCGGGCCATCACGCGGGCCATGGCCTCCGCCAGGGCGTCGGTGTCCAGACGCCGGTCGAAGGCGAAGTAGCTCTGCGCGACGTAGTGTCCGGCCGAGCCGGCCATCTGGGCCTGGAAGTACAGGCCCCGCTGGAGCGGAGTGACCGGCGCCGTGCGCTCGGCCGTCGCGGCGGCGTCCGCGATGGCTTCCAGGGCGTTCAGCCAGTGCGCGGTGATCTCGTCGGGGATCTCCTCCGCGAGGGTGAAGGTGGCGTGCAGGCTGCCCGTGGCCTCGTCGGTCCAGGCGTTGACCTCGACGGCGTACGGGCTTCCGGCGTCGCCGCCGGTGATGTGCAGGGCCTGGGACTCGCTGCCCCGGCCGAGGTAGTTGAACAGCACCTGCGGACGGGCGGTCAGCACCGGGGCCGTCTGCGGGTTGAGGTACCGCAGCCGGCCGTAGGCGATGTGCCCGGACTCGTCGGGCTGGCGCTCGGCGAGCTCGCGGGCCGCGGCGACCGGGTCGGTGTGCGCGGTGAGCCGGACGGGGGCGATGGCGGTGAACCAGCCGACCGTGCGGGTGTAGTCGTGGTGCTCCAGCACGTGGACCCGGCCGTGCCGCTCCAGCTCGATCGCGAGATCGGCGGGGGACGGCTGGACGCGGGTGAGCGCGGTGCGCAGTGCGCCGCACAGCAGCTCGGTGAGCGCGACGCCGAGGGCGGCGGGCGCGGTACGGGTCACCAGGTCGCTGACGCCGGGGTCGAGCACCGCGGTGGTGTCGCGCAGTGCGCCGACCGCGGGCAGCAGCGGGGGTGCCTGGAGCGTGTCGATCCAGTGCCCGAGGCCTTCGGTACCTTCGGCGGCCCGGAGGGTCAGCGCCTCGGCGTACTCGGCGTAGGACGTGGTCGTCGGCGCGAGGGGCTCCCCGCGCAGGGCCGACGCGAAGTCGTCGAGCAGGATCAGCCAGGACACCGCGTCGACCGCGAGGTGGTGCACGGTGATCACCAAGGTGCGGGCCGCGGCGAGCCAGGTGACGGCGAAGACGTCCCCCGACTCGGGGTCGAGCAGTACGGCGGCCTCGTTCGCGGCGGCCTGGGCGTCGCCCGTGCCGGCGCGGACGACGGTGGCCTCGCGGGCCGGTTCGGTGCGCAGGCTCCATACCCCGTGCTCGGCGTGCAGCCGCAGCCGCAGGGCCGGGTGGGCGGCCAGCACGGCGTTCGCGGCGCGCCGCACCTCGGCGAGGCCGGTGCCCTCGGGCACCTCGATCGCCCTCGCCTGCGCGAACCGGGCGAGGGAGCCGCCCAGTTCCCGCTGGCGCAGGACGATCGGCGTGGGCGCCACCGGGCCGTCAACGCGGCGCGCGGGCGCCGGAGCGGACGGCTGGGCCCGGGGTACGCGGGTGCCCAGGTGCTCGGCGAGCGCCCGCGGCGTCTTCAGCAGGAACACGTCGCGCGGGGCGATCGGCAGACCGAGGGCCCTGGCCCGGTTGACCACGGTGATGGCCACGATGCTGTCGCCACCGGCACCGAAGAAGTCGGTGTCGGCGTCGGCCGCCGGGTGGGAGAGGGTGTCGGCGAAGACACCGACCAGCGAGTCGAGCACGGAGTCGGCGACGGCCACCGGGGCGTCGTCCTTCGCCGCCCGCTCGATCAGGGCCTTGCGGTCCAGCTTGCCGTTGACGGTCAACGGCAGGGCGTCCACCGGCAGGACCCGGCCCGGCACCATGTGCACGGGCAGCTTCTCGCCGAGGAGGGCGGAGAGGTCGCCCGGCACCCGGCCCACTATGTGCGCGACCAGGTGGTCCCCGCTGTCCGCCACGGTGACGGCCACGTCGACCACACCGTCGAGTTCCCGTACCGCGGACTCGACCTCACCGAGCTCGATGCGGAAGCCCTTGAGCTGCACCTGGTCGTCGGCGCGGCCGGCGAACTCCAGCTCACCGTCCAGGGTCCGGCGGGCGAGGTCGCCCGTGTGGTACATGCGGGAGCCGTCGGAGGCGAACGGGTTCGCCACGAACCGGCCCGCGGTGAGGCCCGGCCGCCCCAGGTAGCCCAGCGCCACCTGGTCGCCGGCCACGTAGATGGCGCCGACCCGGCCCGGCGGCACCGGTTCGAGCCGGTCGTCGAGCAGGTAGGTGACCAGTCCGGGAACAGGGCCGCCGATGGGGCTGACGTCGTCGCCGAAGGCGAAGTCGTCGTCGGTCAGCACCCGGTGGGTGACGTGGACGGTGGTCTCGGTGATGCCGTACATGTTGACCAGTTCGGGCGCGCAGGCGCCGTGCCGCTCGACCCAGCCGCGCAGCCGTCCGAGGTCCAGCGCCTCGCCGCCGAAGATGACCCGGCGCAGGGCGGTGAGCGGCTCACCGGTGAGCCGGTCGGCCTCGATGAACTGGTAGAAGGCGGACGGCGTCTGGTTGAGCACCGTCACCCCGCGCTCACGGACCAGCCGGTGGAAGTCGACCGGGGAACGGGTCAGCCCGTAGTCGGGGACGAGCAGCTCGCCGCCGTACGCCAGGGCGCCCCACAGCTCCCAGACCGCGAAGTCGAAGGAGTACGAGTGGAACTGGACCCATACGTCGGCCGGGCCGAAGTCCATGTCCGGCTGGGTGTTGGCGAGCAGCGTCACCACGCTGGAGTGCGGGACGACGACGCCCTTGGGGCGGCCGGTCGAGCCGGAGGTGTAGATGACGTAGGCGGGGTCGTGCCGGCCGGCCTCCTCCGCCACGGCGTTCACGGTGTCCTGCGGCATGTCGTCGCCCTGCACCAGGACGCGGGCGGCGACGCCCGCCCGGTCGAGCAGGGCCGTGAAGCGCTCCCGCTGGTCGGGGGCGACGAGGACGGCCTGCGGGGCGGCGTCCGCGAGGATGTACTCCAGGCGCTCGTCCGGGTAGGCCATGTCCAGCGGTACGTACGCACCGCCCGCCGCGACGATCGCCACCAGGGCGACGACCTGCTCCAGGGAGCGCGGGACGGCGACGGCCACGCGCTGGCCCGGCCGGACCCCGGCCGCACGCAGGGCGGCGGCCAACTCGTTCTTCGCCCGCGCCAGTTCACCGTAGGTCAGCGACCGGGTGGTGCCGTCGAGGGCGCACTGGGTGACGGCGGTGGCGGCCGGGTTGCGGTCGGCGGCGGCGTCGAACAGGCCGCCGAGGGTCGTCGGCGCGATCCGTGCCGGGCTCCGCGTACTCTGCGGCTCCAGGTCGTCGACGGGGGCGTCCGGCCGGGTGAGCAGACCGCTGAGGGTGTGCGCGAAGCGGCGCAGGATCTCCTGGGCGGTGTTCTCGCGCAGCAGCTCGCCGTCGTAGATCAGGTTGAAGCGCGGGCGCCCGTCGAGGGACCGCTCCACGACCAGGGTCAGCGGGTAGTGCGGAGCTCCCTCGTTGACCAGGCCGGTGATGGACAGCGTGTCGCCGGGGCGGCGCAGGGCGGCCACGTCGGTCGCCACGTCGAACACCACGAGGGTGTCGAAGAGGGAGCCCACGCCGGCCTGGCGGCCGATCCTGGCCAGCGAGACGTGCTGGTGGGGCAGGACCGCGCCCTGGTGCTCGCGCACCGAGGTCAGCAGTTCGCGCGCCGTGGTGCCGGCGGCCCACCGCGCACGCAGCGGAACGGTGTTGATGAACAGACCGACCATGTCGCCGATGCCCGGTACGTCCGCGTCGCGGCCGGAGACGGTGGAGCCGAACACCACGTCGTCGCGGTGGAGGATGCCGCCGAGGGTCAGTGCCCAGGCGCTGTGCACGGCCACGCTCAGGGTGACACCGGCCGACCGGGCGGCCGCGTCGATGTCGTACTCCGGGTCCACCGAGGTGTCGGCGAACCGGTCGGAGGGGGTGTGCCCTTCGGCCACCAGGGAGGGGCCGGGCAGCTCGGCCAGCTCGGCGGACCACACCCGGTCGCTCTCGTCGGCGTCGCGTCCCGCGAGCCAGGCGACGTAGTCGGGGAAGCCGCCCACCGGATGCACGGTCCCCGGCGCGTGGTACTCGGCGAGCAGTGCGCGCAGCATCGGCGGCACCGACCAGCCGTCGGCGATGATGTGGTGCACGGTCTGGACCAGGACGTTCCGGCCGGACTCAGGGTCGCGGATCAGCGTGAAACGCATCAGCGGACCGGTGGCCAGGTCGAATCCGGCGCGGCGGTCCCGCTCCGCGTGGTCGCGGATCTCCTCGTCGGTGATGCCGGGCCGGTCGAGCGTGGTGAAGGGCGCCTGGACCCCGCCTTCGAGTACGGAGACGACCCGGCCGTCGGCGAGGGCCGTGAACCGTGCGGCCAGGTTCGGGTACAGCGTCAGCAGCCGGGTGGCCGCGGCCGCGAGCCGGGCGGCGTCGACCTCGCCCTCCAGCGTCAGCAGTTGCTGTTCGACGTAACTGCCCGCGGAGTCGTCGTCGAAGACCGAGTGGAAGTACAGGCCTTCCTGGAGCGGCGTCAGGGGCAGGACGGCGCGCAGCGCGGAGCCGTCCAGCGCGTCGACGTCGGCCTGGGTCAGCCGCACCAGCGGGAAGTCGCTCGGCGAGTGGCCGCCCTCGTCGAGCGCCGCCAGTCCGGCGAGCGCCGCCCGGAAGTACCCGCCGATCGTGTCGATGTCCGTGTCGGTGAACATCCCCTCGGGCCAGGAGATGGTGGTGACCAGTTCGAACTCGCCGGTGGCGGCGGGTTCGGCGATCGCGTTGAACTCCAGGGCGCGCGGCAGGCGCATCCTCGGGTCGCGCTTCTCGCCCAGCTGTCCGGTGGCTCCGGAGAGCTGCCAGTCACCGGACGCGCCCGCGTCGAAGCGACCCAGGTAGTTGAAGAGGACCTGGGGCGCGGGGGCCGTGAAGGCGGCGTCGGACAGGTAGCGCAGGGCGCCGTAGGAGAGGCCGTTGCTCGGTACGCGGGCGAGGTCTTCCTTGACCGCCTTGAGAGCGGCGGCGAGGTACTGGGGGCCGGTGAGGTCGCCCGATGTGCCGGGGTCCACGGTCACGGGGAACAGCGTCGTGAACCAGCCGACGGTCCGCGACAGCTCCGGCTCGATGCCACAGGCGCCCACCACGTGGCGCCCTTCGCGTCCGTGGCCCTCCAGTTCGATGTGAGCGAAGGTCTGGTCCTGGCCGCGGTCGCGGCGCCACCGGGCGAGGGCGACGGCGAGCGCGGTCAGCAGGACGTCGTTGACGCCCGCGTGGAACTTCGCCGGGACCTCTCCCAGCAGCGCGCTCGTGGCCTCGGGGCCGACCGTGACGGTCACCTGGCGCTCCCGCTCGACCGTGTCTGCCTCGCACAGCGCCCGCCTGCCCAGCGGGGCGTCCGGCCCCGGCAGCGGACGTGCGAAGTGGGCGCGGTCCGCGTCGAAGGACGCGCTCTCCAGCTGCTGCGTCCAGCGCCGGAACGACGTGCCCACGGCGGGCAGTTCGATGCTCTCGCCCGTGGAGCACTGGCGCCAGGCCGTGGCCAGGTCCTCCATCAGGACCCGCCAGGACACTCCGTCGATCACCACGTGGTGGACGACGACGACCAGTTGGCGTGCCTCACGGCGCCAGACGGCCCGGAGCATCACGCCGTTGTCGGGGTCCAGGGCCTCGGTGGCGAGGGCCACGCACGCGTCGGGCGAACCGTCGCTCTCCTGCCATCCGGCCGCCGCCGTGCCGGCCGCCGGGATGTCGAAGCTCCAGCGCTCCCCGCGTACGAGTCTGGCGCGCAGCATGTCGTGCCGTGCCACGACGGCGGTGAGGACGGCGTCGAGGGCGTCGGCGGTGAGGTCCGCCGGGGTGTTCAGGACGACCGACTGGACGAAGCCGTCGATCGCCCGTGTGGTCTCGCCGAGCCACTGGACGATGGGCGATCCCTTGACGGGGCCGGTGGCGATGTCGTCGTGGTCCACCCGGGCCACGTCCTCGCGGCTCGCCACCGCCGCCAGTGCGCCCAGCCGGCTGTGGGTGAAGATCTGTCCCGCGGTGACGTAGAGGCCCGCCTCGCGCAGTGCGCTCAGGAGCGAGATCGCGAGGATGCTGTCCCCGCCGAGCTGGAAGAAGTCCTGGTCGACGCCGACCTCTTCCAGCCGCATCACCGACGCGACGGCCGCGCACACGGCGCGTTCGTCGTCGGTGGAGGGCTTCACGAAGGAGCCGGTGACGATCTCGGGCTCGGGCAGGGCGCGCCGGTCCAGCTTGCCGTTCGCGGTGAGCGGGAACTCCCGCATCACGACGACGTGGGCCGGCACCATGTACTCCACCATGTGCTCGGTGGCCCATGCCTTGACGTCGTCCGCCCGCAGGTCCTCGCTGTCGGCGGCCGGGATCACGTACCCCACGAGGTAGGTGCCGCCCGCGCTGTTCTTGTTGGCGACGACGCAGGTGTGCCGCACCGCGGGGTGTTCGGCGAGACCGGCCTCGACGTCCTCCAGTTCGAGCCGCATGCCGCGGATCTTGATCTGGTTGTCGGCCCGGCCGAGGAAGTCCAGGGACCCGTCCGGGGCGAACCGTGCCAGGTCGCCGGTCCGGTACAGACGGGAGCCGTCGGCCGCGAAGGGGTTCGCCACGAAGCGGGACGCGGTCAGGCCGGGGGCGTTCACATAGCCGCGGCCCAGGAGGAAGCCGCCCGCATAGAGCTCGCCGCCGACGCCGGTCGGCACCGGGCGCAGCTCGTCGTCCAGCACGTACAGCTGGGTGTTGGGGTTGGCCTTGCCGATGGAGGTCGACAGGCGCTCGGCCTCGCCCCGGTAGATGACGTGGGAGACGCCGATGGTGGTCTCGGCCGGTCCGTAGCCGTGGTACATGGGGATGTCGAGCTTGGTGCGGAACCGCTCGTACAGCTCCGGGGTGAGCACCTCGCCGCCGCACCACACGTGCCGCAGGCTGTCCAGGCGCCCGGAGTCGCCGGCCATCTCCAGCAGGACGTCGAGCATGGACGACACGAGGTAGGTGAAGGTGACGCGCTCCTGGGCGATCACGCTCAGCAGATGGTGCGGGTCGCGCTCGCCGCCGGGTCGCAGGACGACCAGCTTTCCGCCGCACACCAGGGGCAGGAAGACCTCGTTGATGGATATGTCGAAGGACAGCGGCGCCTTGAACAGCGACGCGTCGTCGTCGCCGAAGCCGAGGATCTCCCTGGACTGCCACAGCAGGCGTTCGCTGATCGCCTCGTGCCGGATCATGGCGCCCTTGGGGCGGCCGGTGGAGCCGGAGGTGAAGATCACGTAGGCCAGGGAGTCGCCGCGGACGGTCACCCCGGGGGCCTCGACGGGTTCACCGCCGTACGCCCAGTCGTCGATGTCGACGGCGACGGCGGCCGGTTCGGCGCTGTCGTACGCACCGGAGCCGTTGAGCTGCAGGACGACCCGCGCGTCGTCGATGACGACGGCACGGCGCGCGGCCGGCCACTGCGGATCGAGCGGAACGAAGGCGCAGCCCGCCTGGAGCACGCCGAGCAGACCGATCACCATGTCGGCGGAGCGGCCCAGCGAGATCCCGACGACCTGCTCGGCGCCGAGTCCGCGGCCGATCAGATGGTGGGCCAGCTGGGCCGAGAGCTCCGCCGTCTGACGGTAGGTCAGACAACGGCGCTCGTCCACGACGGCGACCGCGTCCGGCCGGGAGCGCGCCTGCTCCAGGAACATCTCCACGATGGTCGGCCGGACCCGGTCGGCCCGGGTGTCGTTCCACTCGGCCAGGGTCTTGAGCCGCTCCGCCGCACCGGACGGGCCGATGGTGCCGAGGGGCCGGTCCGGGAAGTCCGTCAGGTCGTCCAGCGCGAGCTGCGCGTCGGAGAGCAGGACACCCTCGGGGACCGAGATCCGCACCCCGTCCGGGGCCGCGTCGTCGACCTCCCAACCGCCGGGCGCGCCGCCGCCGTTGCCGACCCATCCGAGGACGTCCGCGAACAGCGTGCCCGGGGTGAGGTCCAGGCCCTCCGGGCTCCGGCCGGTCGCCCAGTACGACAGCCCGATGGCGCACGCCCCGGCGATGGTCCGGTCGGAGTGGTCGCCGGCGCGCCGGCGCACGTCGGCCAGGCGCGTAAGGGGGATCAGCACGAGACGAGCGCTCGGTTCCATCATTGAAGACTCAACACCCTTCCAAGGTACTAAGGCCACCCTAACCTAAGTTAGGTTTGCCTAACTACCATCTCTCCAGGCCCGCCAGAGGCGCGCGTAGCGGCCGCCCAGGGCCACCAACTCCTCGTGCGTGCCCTGTTCCACGACGCGGCCCGCGTCCAGCACGGCGATCCGGTCGGCCGCCACCGCCTGGGTCAGCCGGTGCGCCACGAACAACGTGGTCCGCCCGGAACAGGCGGCCAGGACGGCCCGTTCCAGTGCGGCGGCACCCTCGCTGCCCGCCTCGGCGGTCGACTCGTCGAGCACCACCACGGGGGCACGGCCCAACACCAGCCGGGTCAGGGCGATATGGGCGACCTTGGTGCCGTCCAGGCGCTCACCGCCCTCGCCGACCGCGGTGCGCAGTCCGTCGGGCAGCGCCTCGACCCACTCGTGAGCGCCCACGGTGCGCAGCGCGTCCATGAGCTGGGAGTCGGTCGCCCCGGGTGCGGCCAGCCTCAGATCGTCGGCGAGTGAGCCGGAGAACACATGGGTCTCCTGGGTCAGGATGCTGACCAACGCCCTCGCCCCGGCCTCGTCCAGGTCGGCGAGGTCGGTCGCCCCGATGCGCACCGAACCGGCCTGCGGGGTCCCGATGCCGGCGATGAGTGCGGCCAGGGTCGACTTGCCCGCGCCCGTCGCGCCCACCAGGGCCAGCGAACCGCCCGCCGGGATCGACAGACTGACGTCCCGCAGCACCGGATCCTCGGCACCGGGATAGGTGAAGGTGAGCCCTTCCACCGCCACCGGGTACCGGGTGTCGTCCGCCACCACGGCCGTCGAGTCGCCCACCAGGCGCTCCGCCGTGGACTCCGACAGGACCCCGACGAGCCGGGTCAGGCTCGCACCCGACTTCTGCGCCTCGTCGAAGGTGAACATGATGGCGCCCAGCGGGGTGAACAGACGGTGGAACACCAGCGGAGCCGCCGACACCGCGCCAAGGGTGGCGGAGTCGGTCTCCAGCAGGGCGTAGCCGACCACGAGGATCAGGACCAGGCCGATGAACTCCGCGCGGTTCTCCCTGCCGACGAACCGGCCGAAGAGGCGGAAGACATCGATTCCGATGTCCCTCACCCGCCGGGAGTCGACGGACACCTTCTCGCGGAAGGCTTCCTCCAGGCGGTACGCCCGTACTGTGTCGATGCCGTCCAGACCGCTGATCAGCGCCTGCGCGCGGTCGGCCTGGGCGGACCGCTGCTTCTGGTAGAGCGGGGCGGACCGGGGAAGGTACCAGCGCAGCGCCAACCCGTAGGCGGGCAGTGCACAGGCACCCGCCAGACCGAGCCGCCAGTCGAGCCCGAACATGCCGACCGTGGCGATGGCCACCAGCACGCCCGCGGAGAACACCGTGGGGATCGCCGAGCGGATGCCCCGGGACAGCACGGCGACATCGTCGCCGACCCGGGAGAGCACATCGCCGCGGCCCACCTGTTCGACCCGGGCGCTGGGCATGCCCAGCACGGCCCGGACGGCGCCTTCGCGCAGCTGCGCGAGCAGGTCGGCACCGAGCCGCCCGATCAGGTAGGTCGACACCGCGGTGGCCGCCGCGCCGAGCAGCGCGGCGGCCACCATCCACACCCCGATCGTGACCAGGGCCGAACCCGGTTCGCCCTCGGTCACCCCGTCCACCACTCGACTGAGCAGGAGCACCGGGAGCATCTGGAGCGCCGCCCCGGCCACCGTGCTGAACACGGTGGCCGCTGTCAGCCAGGGCATCTCGCGACAGTGTGCCGCGACCCATCGGGCCGCCTCACGTCCGGTCGTCGTGCGCAGGGTTGCCGGGGCGACGCGCGTGTGTGTAGTGCTCACACCTGGCCGACCGACTTGACGAGCTCGTCGATGGCGTACGGCAGGGAGAGCAGCGTGGCCTGCGACATGGCCGCGCCGGCCGCCGGGCCCTCGCTGTCGAGGAGGTACGAGACCTTGTTGTTCTTGGCGACCTTGAGGTTGGTGAAGAGGTCGAACTTCTTCAGCGCCTCCGTGTCCGCCTTGTCGTTGATGACGAACACCCGGTCGACGTCGACGAGGTCCACGCGCTCCGGGGAGAGCGCGGTGTAGAACTTGTCACCCGCGATCTTGTCGATCTCGGCCCGGCCCTTGAAGCCCATGCCTGTCAGAAGCTGTCCGCGCACGTCCTTGGTGGTGAACGGCGCGACCGCGTCCTTGTACCAGGACAGCGAGACTGCCGTCTGGTTGGCGAACTCGGGGTGCGCCTTCTTGACCGCGGCGAGCTTGTCCTGGATGCCCTGGACCATCTTGGCGCCCTCGTCGGCCTTGCCGAGCGCCTTGGCGATGTGGAGGGCGTTGTCCTGCCACGGAGCGCTGAACGGCTCCTTCTCGGCCTTGGTGCGTCCCACCGTCGGCGCGATCTTGGAGAGCTTGTCGTACGCGGCCTTGTCGATCTCGGAGTACACCGCGACGATCAGGTCCGGCCGCAGGGCGGCGATCTTCTCGTAGTTGGGGCCGGAGTCACCGTTCTTCATGATGACCTGAGGGCGGGCGTCGCCCCACTTGTCCTTCACCCACGACCACTGGGTGTTGATGTCGGGGCTCTTGCCCTCGGGGTTGGGGTACTGGTCGACCATGCCGACCGGCTTGATGCCGAAGGCCAGGACGTCCTGGTCGTCGGTGTAGCCCACGGTCACGACCCGCTTGGGGGCCTTGGTGACCGTGGTGGACCCGAACGCGTGCTCAACGGTGACCGGGAACGCACCGGAGGCGGCCTGGGTGTTGGCGGCGTCGTCCTTCTTGTCCTTGTCCGCCGAGTCGGAGCCGCACCCCGCGAGGAGCCCCACGCCGAGGGCCGCGGCGGACACGGTCCCCGCCAGCCGCCGCCAGGGCTTCATACGAGTCGTTCGGTCGAGGAACATCCGGGATCCCTTGCTTTCGTGCTGTCCAATGCGGCCCCACCTAAGGGCAGGCAAACCTTAGCGTGGGGCAGTGAGGTTAGCCTAGCCTAAGTAGGCAGGCTTCCCTCACGGGCGCCCAGCCCCTGGACATGGGTCCGCCCGATGGGGACGATGAGCGGCCGCTCCCCCACCGGATCGTCAATCACCTTGGCGCGCAGGCCGAACGCCTCCTCCAGCAGCTCGGCGGTCACCACGTCGCGCGGATGCCCCTGGGCCAGGACCGAGCCCGCCTTCATCACGATCAGGTTGTCGCTGTAGCGCGTGGCCAGATTGAGGTCGTGCAGCACCATGACCACGGTGCGCCCCGACTCGTGCAGATCGTCGACCAGGTCGAGCACATCGACGGCGTGCGCCAGGTCCAGATAGGTGGTGGGCTCGTCGAGCAGCAGCAGATCGGTGCCCTGAGCGAGCGTCATCGATATCCAGACGCGCTGCCGCTGGCCTCCGGAGAGCGTGTCGACGGGACGGTCGGCGAGATCGGACACGCCGGTCATGGCCAGCGCGCGCTCCACCACGGAGGCGTCGTCCGAGGACCACTGCCGCAGCCAGCTCTGGTGCGGATGCCGGCCCCTGGCGACGAGGTCGGCCACGGTCAGGCCTTCCGGCGCGACCGGCGACTGGGGCAGCAGGCCGAGCTTCTTCGCCACGTCCCTGGTCTTCAGCTTGGCGATGTCCTGACCGTCCAGCACGACCGATCCGCTCGTCGGCTTCAGCAGCCGCGAAAGCGTCCGCAGCAGGGTGGACTTGCCGCATCCGTTGGGGCCGATGATGGTGGTCACCACGCCCTGAGGGACCGTCACGTCCAGTCCGTCGATGACGGTCCGGTCGCCGTACCCGACCGTCACGCCCCTGGCGGCCAACCGCGGGACGTCAGCGGTCCCGACCTGGATCTCGGTGGTGTACTGAACGGCCAAGGCTCCCCCTAAATTTAGGCTTGCCTAACCTTTGTATCACCTAGCGGCGATTCGCCCGCACCAGGAGGTAGATGAGGAAGGGACCGCCGATCGCGGCGGTGACGACACCGACCGGCAGGGCGATCGGCAGCGCGGTGCGCGCGACCAGGTCGGAGCCGGTCAGCAGCAGGGCTCCCACCGCGGCGGAGGCCGGCATCGGCGGTGTGGGGGACTTCGTCAGACGCATCGCCACCTGCGGCGCCACCATGGCCACGAACGGGACCGGTCCGGCCGCGCTCACCGCCATCGCGGCCAGCAGGACCGCGCACAGCAGCAGGACCGCCCGCACCCGGGTGTACCGCACGCCCAGGCCCGCGGCCACGTCGTCGCCGAAGTGCAGCGGCTTGAACTGGAAGGCGACGCAAGCCACTACGGCCACCAGCACGGCGGTGCCCCAGAGGGCCAGTCGGACCTCGTCCCACGACCGGTTGTCCAGCGAGCCCACCAGCCACGCCTGGGCCCGCGCCACGTCCCTGATGTCCGCACTGGCCAGCAGCCAGGTGGTGATCGCCTCCATCACCGCACTCACCGAGATGCCGATGAGGATGAGGCGGAAGCCGTCGATCCCGCGTCGCCACGCCAGGAAGTACACCAGCAGCCCCGTGCCGAGACCGCCCGCCAGTGCCGCCGCGGACAGGCCGACGGTGCTGACGACCGCCGCGGCGGTCCCGCCCGACACCGTCACCAGGAACACGGACACCGCGCCGGCGCCTCCGGTGATTCCCAGGATGTCCGGACTGGCCAGCGGATTGCGGGCGATGGACTGCGTGATCGCCCCGGAGACGCCGAGTGCGACGCCCACCACGAGACCGGCCGCGGCGCGCGGCAGGCGCAGATCCATGATGACGAACTCGTCGACCTGGTCACCCCGGCCGAAGAGCGTGGCGACCACCCGCGACAGACCGATGGGGAAGTCCCCCACGGCGATGGAGAGGCAGAACAACAGGAAGGCCGCCGCCGTCAGGAGCAGCGTGACCAGCACGACCCTGGGGCGCCATACGAAGGACACCCGGCCGAGCCGGACACCCGGCACCACCGGCTTCTTCACGACTGTCTCGTTCATGCGCTCTTGAACTTTCCCAGCCACACCATGGCCGCGAAGAAGGGGGCTCCGAGAAGGGCGACCAGGACGCCCGCGTCCAGTTCGCCCGGCCGCACCACGACGCGCCCGACGATGTCGCAGACGAGAAGGACGACCGCGCCGAGCAGACCCGCGTACGGCACCAGCCAGCGGTAGTCGGGCCCGGCCAGATACCGGGCGATGTGCGCCACCATCAGTCCCAGGAACGCGATGGGGCCGCAGGCCGCGGTGGCGGCGCCCGCCAGCAGGGTGATGGCGAGGATGCCGACGGTGCGGATCAGCGTGATGTTCACGCCCAGTCCGCGGGCCACGTCGTCGCCCAGGTTGAGCAGGTTGACGGAGGGCAGGGTGAACGCGGCCAGCACCAGTCCGGCCCCGACGAAGACGGTCACCGGCCAGATGACATCGAAGCGCACACCGGCCACCGATCCGACGTTCCAGAAGCGCAGGGCGTTCAGCGCCGCCTTGTCCGACAGCGCGACCGCCGTCGTCATCGCGGCGAGGAACACCGTGACCCCCTGCCCGGCCAGAGCGAGCGTCAGCGGATTGCCGGCGCCTCTGCCGATGCTCGACAGCCCGAACACGACGACGCCGGCGATCCCGGCGCCCACGAAGGCGAACCAGACGTACTGGAACGGGTCGGTGAGCCCGAAGAGCGAGATCGCCGACACGACGGCGAACGAGGCGCCGGTGTTCACCCCCAACAGTCCGCTGTCCGCGATGGGGTTGCGCGTGTATCCCTGGATCAGCGCTCCGGCGACGCCCAGGGCGATACCGGCCACGATCGCGAGCACCGTCCGGGGCACTCGCACGGTCTGCACGATGAGTCTGACTTCCGTGCTCTTCTGGTCGGGGTCCGAGGCCCCGAACAGCCCGTGCCACACCTCACCGGGGCTCAGCGCGCGTGCGCCGACTCCCAGGGAGAGTACGGCGGCGACCATGAGGACCACCGTGATGGCGCCCAAACCCACCACCCGTCGCCTCCGGGCCGCCGCGACCCGGGAGAGCGCCGGGCGTTCAACTGTCGTCGTGCCCATGATCACGTACGTTATCCCTCGCTGACGCCGGGGCACTCGGGTACCCCGTGGTGACGGCCGGACGGGCCACCGGCGCGGGCGCGGATTCCAAGGACACGGACGTTCCTTTCTCGTGGATCCGCTCTCGTGGATCCGGGGCGGACACGGCGGCGCCGCGCCTGCCGCGCGCGAGCACGCCACAGGCACGGCAGGGAGACCGCGGACCGGTCAGACGGCCGGCTGACGGGCGTCTCCCGTGACCGGCCCGGCCGCGCCGGGCGCGGCCGCGGTGTGCCGGTCGAGGATCGAGTCGAGGATCTCCCCGACCCGTATCGCGGTGTTGGACAGCAGCGAGGAGGTGATGCCGTGGGTGTGCTCGGTGCCGCCCTGGAGGTAGATGCCGCAGCGCAGTTCGGGGTCGGTCGACACACGGTAGTCGCGCTCGACGCGGACCCGGCCCTGCTCGTCGCGGTGGCACCGGCCGGCGACCTCGCCGAGCAGGCCCAGGCCGTCGGCCTGGAGGTACCCGGTGGCGCACACGACGACGTCGGCGTCCAGCAGGCTCTCCTCGCCGGTGACAAGGGACTTGATGGTGGCCCGGACTCCCTCGGCCGTCTCCTTGACGTCCGTGAGGCGTGAGATGTTCAGGAAGCGCAGCCGCTCGGTGCCGAGCACCTTCTCCTGGTACGCCTGGCGGTACAGGTCGTCGATGAGGTCGATGTCCACCACGGAGTAGTTGGTGTTGCCGTGGTAGTCCATCAGCCGGCGCTTGACGTCCTCCGGCGCGGTGAAGTACTCGTCGACCGCCTGGGGGTCGAAGATGCGGTTGGCGAAGCTGCTGTCGTCCGCCGGGCTGTAGCCGTAGCGGGAGAAGACCGCGCAGACCTCGGCCTCGGGGAAGCGGCGGTGCAGATAGGCGACGTTCTCGGCGGCGCTCTGGCCGGCGCCGACGACGACGAAGCGGGTGGGCTCCGTCTCCTTCAGGCCGTCGACCTTCGCCAGCAGGTCGGAGTTGTGCCAGACGCGGTCGGTCCGCTCGACGCCCTCGGGCATGACCGGGCGCAGTCCGGTACCGATGATGAGGTTGCGGGCGCGGTGGACGACGACCTCGTCCCCGGCGCGGGCCGTCACGTCGAGGTACTCCACCACACCGTCGCGTATGACGGGTTCGACGGCGACGACCTGGTGGCCGTACGAGACCATGTCGTCGACCTTCGCCGCGGCCCACTCGAAGTAGTCGTGGAACTCCACCCGCAGCGGGAACAGGTTCTTGTGGTTGACGAAGTCGATCAGGCGGTCCTTGCTCTGCAGGTACCGCAGGAAGGTGTATTCGCTGGACGGGTTCCGCAGCGTCACCAGGTCCTTCAGGAAGGACACCTGCATCGTCGCGTCGTCGATGAGCATGCCGCGGTGCCACCCGAAGCTGGGCTGCTGCTCGAAGAAGTGAGCGGTGACCGCCTCCTGCCGTCCGACGCTCGCGTTGTGCTCGGCGAGCGCGATCGCCATGGCCACGTTCGACGGTCCGAAGCCGATACCGATCAGATCGTGGATCAGTGGTGCGTCGCCAGGAAGAGCCTGTGACATGTCACTCCCATTCGTGCGGGACAGCCGCCTGCGAGGCGTCCTGTCGGGGGTGGGGAAAAGGGGGAGTCCAGGCGCACCGGGGACCGGCAGCCGAGCGGAACTTAGGTAACGCTAACCTCATCAAGCCGGGGCTGTCGACCAGGCATAGCGGACATATCACTATTCACTGGGTCAATCGAGCCTAGAATCGGGGTCGTTGCGTCGTTAGGTAAGCCTTGCTTTACTTAACCCTGGTTATTTCGCTCTTCTGAGGAGGAACCCCGATGCGGGTCGTCATGTTCGGTTACCAAACCTGGGGCCATCGCACCCTGAAGGCGCTCCTGGACTCCGAGCACGACGTGGTGATGGTCGTGACGCACCCCAAGAGCGAGCACGCCTACGAGAAGATCTGGAGCGACTCGGTGGCCGAGCTCGCCGAGGAGCACGGCGTCCCGGTCGTCATCCGCAACCGCCCCGACGACGAGGAGCTCTTCCAGCGGCTCAAGGAAGCCGACCCGGACATCCTCGTCGCCAACAACTGGCGCACCTGGATACCCCCGCGCATCTACGACCTGCCGCGGTACGGCACCCTCAATGTCCACGACTCCCTGCTGCCCAAGTACGCCGGCTTCTCGCCGCTGATCTGGGCCCTCATCAACGGCGAGTCCGAAGTCGGCGTCACGGCGCACATGATGGACGAGGTACTGGACGCCGGCGACATCGTTGACCAGCGCGCCGTGCCCGTGGGCCCCACCGACACCGCGACGGATCTCTTCCACAAGACGGTCGACCTGATCGCCCCGGTCACCATCGGCGCACTCGACCGGATCGCCTCCGGCGAGACGGAGTTCACCAAGCAGGACCGGTCCCAGGCCAGCTTCTTCCACAAGCGGGCCGAAGAGGACATCCGGATCAACTGGGACTGGCCCGCCGAGGTCCTGGAGCGTCTGGTCCGCGCGCAGTCCGCCCCGTACCCGGCCGCCTTCACCTTCCACAAGGGCAAGCGCCTGGAGGTGCTCTCCGCCGTGGTGTCCGAGGGCGTGTACGGCGGCACCCCCGGCCGCGTCTTCTACCGCGAGGGCGCCGGTGTCGTGATCGTCGCCGGAGCCGACGCCCGCACCGGCCGCAACCACGGCCTGGCCATCACCCGGGTCCGCACGGAGGACGGCCGCGAGCTGCCCGCCGACGAGTACTTCACGTCCATGGGCGGCTACCTCACCGACCGCGCCTGACGCCGGCGGCACCCCTCGCCGCCATCCGATCACCGACACGCTCCGGACGGTCCCGGACGATGTCGGCCTCCACCGCCGTGCGGATCGCCGATCCGCACGGCGGTGTTGCCTGTGCGCCCCACGGGGCGACAGCCGAGAAACAGTCAAAGGCGTTGAGGAATCCGCTGGTCAGCTGCTCGGCGAAGAAACGGGGCTTCTTCCCCGTCACAAGTCGGGTGCCTGAGGCGAATGTTGCGCCAGGCATCCGAACCGTCCGGCCGCCCTCCCTGACGCGACGGAAATGATCATTCGATTCCGGTGGGTCAAAGCCCCGGGTCAGGCCCTGTTTTCGGCCTTTCGGCCAAGCTCTGCGCGTCGATGAGCGCCCCATGGGCAGAAACAGATTTTGCTCAGGCTTGCCCCCGCACCTCCAGCACCAGCTGTTCTTGTCCGCGGCCCCTCCACCAGCGGCGCTCATCGACCAGTGAGTCATTCTCAAATCTTGAGCGCAATTTACACACATCCCCTCTACATACCGCCTCCACTGGTCTAGATTGTGCGTGCTTCAGCTGCTTGGGCACGAGGCAACCATTAATGATCTACGAGTCCGGCGCTTCGGGTGCGGGGAGCACTCGGGGTTTCGAGGTGCCTTGCGCACCTCGGATGTCCGGCAGCCCACGCGAGTCCGCTGCCGCCAGGGCGGATCGTTCAAGCAGCACGGAAACAGCGGGGATGTCATACGCGGGAGGCGTGGGTCTCCCGGGGGGAGAAACAGTGCGGGGTGCTGCCCCGGCCCGCCTCGCGCGAGCCCGCCGGGCCCGGCACCGGCCGGCTCGGCCGGCCCGCCTCCCTCGATGCCCTGCGCTGTGTGGTGCTGCGCTGCTGAGCGTTCCGCGCGGAACGAGCTCAGCGGTACGTCAACTCACCAGCACAGCGAGGTGGTTCAGCCATGCCCATCGACCCCTTCGCGGCGCTCAACGCGATGCTGCGCGCCGAGGCCGCCCGGATCCGCCCGGCCCCCGCGACCCCCGAACGCGAGGACGCCGACCCCGGAGAGGAGCAGCGCCGACCCCAGGCCGACCCGCACGGCAAGTAGCCGGGCCCCAGCCGACGGGGCGGTGGACCGCTCGGGGCCACCGCCCCCATGACCTGCTGTTCTCACAGGGAGTGACGACAGCGGGCGATCCGTCGTGCGGTACTCCGTTCGGCGGCTTACGTTTGCTGCGGGGGCACCCCGACCGAAAGGTCCGGCCATGCGCGGACGTACGACAGCGGGCGCCGCCGGTGCGGCGATGGTGCTGCTCGCCCTGGCGGTCCCGGCCGCGGCGGACGGCGGCAAGCCCGATCTGACCCGCTTCTACACCCAGCACCTGACCTGGGGCGGCTGCACGGTCAAGGACGCTCCCAAGGCCATGGAGTGCGCCGAGCTGACCGTGCCCGTCGACTACGCCCGGCCCCAGGACGGCACGATCGCGCTGGCGGTGGCCCGGATACGGGCGGCCGAGTCGGGCGAGGGCCCCACCGGCACGGGCACCGCGGCGGGCACGGCCTCACCCGGCGGCCCGGCCTCGGCGACCGCCCCGAAGGGCTCGCTGGTCTTCAACTTCGGCGGGCCCGGTGAGTCCGGCCTCAAGGGCCTCGGAGGCTTCACGGCGGAGACCGCGCGGCTCGCCCCCGCGTACGACCTGGTGAGCTTCGACCCCCGGGGAGTGGGCCGCAGCGCCCCCGTGCACTGCGGCGCCGAGGCCGAGCAGGACATCGAGAGCTCCTCGGACGGCGCCACGGCCGACGACGCCGCGAGCCGGCGGCAGCTCGTCGAGGAGCTGAGGACGGTGGCCCGGGAGTGCCGCAAGGCCACCGGGAAGCTCCTCCCGCACGTCGGCACCATCAACGCCTCGCGCGACCTGGACGTGCTGCGCCAGGCGCTCGGCGACAAGAAGCTGAACTACTTCGGCATCTCCTACGGCACCCGGCTCGGCGCGGTCTACGCGGCCCAGTTCCCCCAGCGGACCGGACGGATGGTCCTGGACGCGGTGGACTCGCTGACGGCCGACGCGGCGCAGTCCGCGTTCGCCCAGGCCACGGCCTTCCAGAAGGGCCTGGACACCTTCCTTTCGGACTGCGCCGCCCAGGGCGCCGGCTGCCCGCTCGGTGCGAGCACCGCCAAGGCGACCGCCACCCTGGACGCGACCGTCGCCCGGCTCGACCGCGAGAGCGCCAAGACGGCCTCCGGGGCCGACTTCACCTCCGGCGACCTGCGCACCGCGATCACCAACTCGCTCTACGCCGAGCAGCTGTGGCCGATCCTCGCGCAGGGCATCGCGACCCTCCACGAGAAGGGCGACCCGGCCGCCCTCGACCAGATCAACAAGGAGTTCGCGGGGGAGGACGCGCAGGGCAAGCGCGCCGACGACGACAACAGCCGCGAGGCGCTCCTCGCCGTCAACTGCGCCGACGACCCGGTGCGCGCCAAGGACCCGGCCGCGGAACTGGCCGTGCTGGAGGAGAAGTTCGCCAAGGCCTCGCCGATGTTCGGCCCCGAGCAGGTGGGCGCGGCGATCTCCTGCACGGGCTGGCCCGCCGGTACGGACTACATCCGCAGGATAGACCGGACCGGCGCGCCTCCCGTGCTGCTGATCGGCACCAAGGGCGACCCCGCCACGCCGTACCAGTGGGCCGCGGAGACCGCCCGCCACCTCGGCAAGGGCGTGGTCCTCACCTACGAGGGCGAGGGGCACGGCGGGTACACCGCCTCGCAGTGCGTCCGGGACGCGGCGGACACCTTCCTGCTCGACGGAGTGCTGCCCGACGACGGGACGTCCTGCGCCCGGGAGACGCCCCCCGAGCACTGAGAGCCTGTCTTTGGACCCCGGCCCGCGCCCCGACGCCCGGCACGCACGGGCCTCAGTTGCTCATCGCGGCCGCCATCGGGGCCGCCCTGGCCCAGCGCCCGATGGCCGTCTCGGCCGTGATGCCGGGGCCGAAGCCCGCGATGAGCCCGCCCGCCCCGTCCGCCGCGCCGCCCTCGTCGAAGAGTCTGGCCAGTGCGTCGAAGACCACGGAGCTGGCGATGTTGCCGCGCTCGGTGAGGGTGGCCCGGCTGAAGCGGAACATCTCCGGCGGCAGGTCCAGGAAGTGGCAGAGGTCGTCGAGGATGCGCGGCCCGCCCGCGTGGACGATGAAGAAGTCCATCTGCGGGATCTCCCAACTGTGCTGCGCCACCAGCGCCTTGAGGGCGGGCGCGAGCATCTCCATGGTGCCCGGGACACGCTTGTCGAGCAGGAAGTGGAACCCGGTGTCGCGTACCGCGTACGAGATCCAGTCCTCGGTGTTGGGTACCAGATGCGAGCCGTTGCGCTCGATCCGCATGCCCGTGCCGCCCTCGCCGCGCACCACGGCCGCCGAGATCGCGTCCCCGAACAGACCGTTGGAGAGGAGCGAGCCGACGCCGATGTCGGTCGGCTGGTAGCAGAGCGAGCAGAACTCGCAGGACACGATCAGCACGTTGGCGCGCGGATACGCGGTGCAGAAGTCGTGCGCCCGGTTGATCGCCGCACCTCCGGCGGCGCAGCCGAGCTGGGCGATCGGCAGCTGGCGGGTCTCGGTCCTGAACCCCATGGTGTTGATCAGCCAGGCGGTCAGCGAAGGCATCATGAAGCCGGTGCAGGAGACGTAGACGATCAGGTCGATGTCCTTGGGCTCCACCTCGGCGTGGGCCAGCGCCTGCCGTACGACACCGGGCACCCGGGCCTTGGCCTCCGCCTCGTACAGGCGGTTGCGCTCCTCGAAGCCGGGGTGCCGCAGGGTCTCCTCGATGGGCTGCACGAGGTGGCGGGTGCGGACCCCGGTGTTCTGGATGAGGCGCAGGACGAGGTCCCGCTGGGGGTGGTCGGCGTGGGTCTCGCGGGCGAGCGCGAGCGTCTCCTCCTGCGTGATCACATGGTCGGGTACGGCTACTGAGGGGCGGCACAGGGTGGCCATGGAACTTCCTTGTCTCCTGCCGGGCAGACGCCTGCGGTTTCCACGCGGGTGCTCCAGGGGTGTGCGGTCGTGTTCCTGTCACGTATCCCCGAGCCCGGGCAGGGCGATGTCCTCGAAAGGGGCAATTAACCGATTAGAGGGATATTCCGGATCGGCTAGTTCAGTCGGGTGACGGGAGCCCCCGCAGACGGGTGTGCGGCGCCCGCCCGCCCGGGGTCATGACCTCGGGCATTACCTCGCGGGTAATCGACCCCCACCGCCCCCGCCGGGCAGGGTGGAGCCATCGGGTCCCGGGCGGCGCACTCCGGCCGGGGCCCGGGTTCCGCCATCGAACGCGCAGCAGATCCCGATCTCTTTCCGGAGGCTGATTCCCATGTCCGAGAACCGCTATGAGACCGCCGTCGCCCACTACTTCGAGGCGTGGAACACCACCGGCTCGGCCGGGGAGCTGGCCAAGGCCGTCGAGGCCGCCTGGAGCGAGAACGGCACCTACACCGACCCGATGGGCGATGTCGCCGGGTACGAGGCCATAGCCGGGTACATCGCCGGGGCCCACGCCCAGTTTCCCGGTTACGCGTACCGGCTGGAGGGGGCCGTCGACGGGCACCACGACGTGATCCGGTTCCGCTGGGAGCTGGTCTCGGTCGCGGACGGCTCCGCGCCGGTCGCCGGGTCCGACGTGGTCACGCTCGCCGGGGACGGCCGGGTCGCCTCCGTGATCGGGTTCCTCGACCGCGTACCGCCTACGGCGTGAGCGACTGGAGGTAGGCGAACGTCTCCGGGTCGGCCGGCAGGAACGTCTCGATGGCCAGCTCGGAGACGGTCACGTCCATCGGTGTGTTGAACGTGGCGATCGTCGATATGAGCGACAGGACCGTGCCCCGGTGCTCGATGCGCAGCGGGAGCGCGAAGGGGCAGGCGGCGTCGTCGGCCGTGTCCTCGTCCGCCGACTCGGGCACGGGGTGGCCCGCCACCTCCTCGTACAGCTCGCGCAGCGAATCCGAGCGCATCAGGGCGATCTGACGCTCCATCTGCTCCAGCAGATGCCCGCGCCACTGGCGCAGATTGCGGATACGCGGCGCCAGGCCCTGCGGGTGCAGCGTCAGGCGCATCGCGTTGAGCGGCGGAGCGAGCAGCCGCTCCGGCACGCCGTCGAGGAGCATCGCGATGCCCCGGTTCGCCGCCAGCACCGTGTACGTGCCGTCGAGTATCAGGGCCGGGAACGGCTCGTAACTCCGCAGCAGCCGCTCCATGCCCTCGCGCAGGGCGCCCAGGGACGGGTCCTCCAGCGACGTCTCCGCGTACTGCGGGGCGTAACCGGCGGCGAGGAGCAGGGCGTTGCGCTCGCGGACCGGCACCTCCAGGTGCTCCGCGAGACGCAGGATCATCTCCTGGCTCGGGCGCGACCTGCCGGTCTCGATGAAGCTGATGTGCCGCGCGGACGAGTCGGCGCGCAGGGCCAGCTCCAGCTGGCTGATCCTGCGCTGCTCGCGCCAGCCGCGCAGCATCGGCCCTACTCGCGTGTCGATCGCGGCAGTTGTCGTCATGCATCAGACACTAACCCGGGCCACTGACAGGGCCCGGCGGCGCATCCCCCACCCGGCCAGGACGATCGCCGCCGCCACCGCGTAGGCGCTCGTCCTGACCACGTCGAAGGAGTGCGGCATCGCCCACGCCGTCACATAGCAGACGGCTCCCGCCGCGGCGACCGCCAGCCACTCCCAGCGGCCGTCCAGGGCCACCAGGGCGACGAGCAGCAGCGCGTACCACGAGTAGCCGGGCGTCATCAGGAAGAACGCCCAGCCCAGCACCAACAGGGCTCCGCTCCACGGGCGTTCCGGATCGCCCCGGCGCAGCACGTACAGGACGACGAGCGCGATCAGGACCAGCGCGGCGGGCAGCGCCCAGTCGTCCGGGAGTACCAGCCGCAGCAGCCCGTACCGGCTGCGGGCGGAGGCGTCGTCGTACCCCTCCTCCTTGGCGTACCCGCCGAGGTAGCCGAAGACCGAGGCGTGCGAGACGAGCGCGTACGGAAGGTAGGAGAGCGCCACGCACACGGACGCCGGGAGCAGTACGGCCGCCGCGCGCCGCCAGTCGGGACGGCGGCCCGCCAGCACGCCCGCGAGGGCGCCCGGCAGCACCACGGCGGGCAGCATCTTCGCCGCGATCCCGGCGCCGATCAGCAGACCCCCGGCCGCTCTGCGGCGCACCGCGACCGCGCCGAGCCCCGCCACCGAGAAGAGCACCGCCAGCACGTCCACATGCGCGTTGTTCACCGCCTCGATCGGCACCGCCGGACACCACGCCCAGTAGGCCGCCCGCGCCACGTCGTCCCCGCGCCGCCGCAGGATCAGCAGCAGGACGCCCGTGGTGGCCACCGCGAGCACCGCGCCGCCCACCTGGAACGGCTTGTGCCGGGCGGCCTTGGGGGACAGCCCGTGGACGCCGAGGAAGTACGCCTCCGCCACCGGCGGGTAGATCGTGTGCACCTTGGGGCGGTTGAGGCGGGTGCAGCGGTCCGCCTCGCCGAACCGGGCCCGGTCCGGGCCCTCGCACGCCGCGCCGCTCGGGAACAGCCAGTCGTCGCGCAGCCCGGCCAGCTCCCGGTCGGCGGGGGCGTGGTCGTACGGCGAGATCCCGGCCGCCTGCACCCGCCCGTCCCAGGCGTAGCGGAACATGTCGGTGCTGGTGGTCGGCGGCGCCGCGAGGCCGGTCGCCGCGACCAGCACCCCGCCCGCCAGGACCAGACCCGCGCGGTGGCGGGCCGGGACCCGCCGCAGCGACCAGGCCGCCGCCGCGAACAGCAGCCAGCAGGCCAGATACCACCAGGAGAGCGTGCCCGGGCGGAAGTAGTAGCCGTCCTCGACGACGGTGAGGACGAGCACGGCGGTCAGCGCGGCCAGCAGCACGGCGGTCGGGGCCGAGCGGCGCAGCGCGGCCGGTGCGCCGGTGGGCGGGGCGGCCGGGGCGGTGGCGGTACGCGAAGCGATCACCCGTCCACATTCGCAGGCCCAGGGGCGCCCGGACGGCCCAGCGCACCACGCGTCCGTGAACCGTAAGGTGTCAGGAGCCCTGTTCAGGGCGCTCGGGGGATCTCATGGAGACATGAAGCCACGACTTCCGCTTCCCCCGCCGCCGTCGGCCCTCCTGCCGTCCTTCCGGGGAGCCCTGCACGACCGGCGCACCGCGACGGCGATCGGCCGGCTGCTCGGCGTGGCCATGCTGGTCTGCATGGTCACCGGTGTGCTGAGCCACTACCTCCAGCACCCGCCCGGCTGGCTCGCCGACGATCTGCCCGCCCGCCCCAGCTGGGGGTACCGGCTGAACCAGGGCCTGCACGTGGGGGTGGGCATCGCCGCGATCCCGCTGCTCTTCGGCAAGCTGTGGACCGTCTACCCGAAGCTGTTCGTGTGGCCCGCGCTGAAGGGGGTACGGCACGGCCTTGAGCGGCTCTCGGTGGCGGTGCTCGTCGCGGGCGCGGTCTTCGAACTGCTGACCGGGCTGCTCAACACCGTCCAGTGGTACCCGTGGCCGTTCAGCTTCGTCCCGGTCCACTTCGCGGTCGGCTGGCTCTTGACCGGCGCGCTGCTGCTGCACCTGGCCGTGAAGTGGCCGGACATCAAGGCGTACTGGTGGCGGCGCTCGGCCGCCACGCGCGCGCTGCCGGCCGAGGCGGAGAACGCGCTCGACCGGCGCTCGCTGTTCACCGGGCTCGCGGTGGCGGTCGGCGCGGTCACGGTGACGACGGTGGGCCAGTCCCTCACCCCGCTCAAGGACCTCGACCTGCTGGCGCCGCGCCACCCCGACCACGGCCCGCTCGGCCTGCCCGTCAACCGCACGGCGGCGGCCGCCGGGACGACCCGGGTGGACCCGGCGGCCTGGCGGCTGACGGTGGCGGGGCCGCGCCCCTACGAGCTGACGCTCGACGAACTGGCCGCGCTGCCCCAGTACGAGGTGGAGCTGCCCATCGCGTGCGTCGAGGGCTGGAGCAAGAACGCGCACTGGACCGGTGTGCGGATCA
Organism: Streptomyces sp. ERV7; assembly: GCF_001653515.1. Taxonomy (GTDB): domain Bacteria; phylum Actinomycetota; class Actinomycetes; order Streptomycetales; family Streptomycetaceae; genus Streptomyces. The sequence continues at coordinate 345,896 of NZ_LYOY01000001.1, forward strand.
AGGACTTGACGGAGCGGGCCGGCGCGCCCGGGGCCGCGCTGCGGGTCGTCTCGCTCGAACAGCACGGCGCGTACCGCGTGATGGACATGGGCCGCACCTACGCGCGCGACCCGCTCACCCTCCTCGCCCTGCGGCTCAACGGGCAGGTGCTCACCCCCGACCACGGCTATCCGGCCCGGATCATCGCCCCCAACCGGCCCGGGGTGCTCCAGACCAAGTGGGTCACGCGACTGGAGGTGCGGTGATGGGACGGTACGCGGTGGGCGCGCTCGGGGTCGCGCTGATGGGGCTCGGGGTGTCGCTGGTGTGGGCGCAGTCGCCGTGGGACGTGGCGGTGTGGCTGGTGGGGGCGGTCGTGCTGCACGACGGGCTGATCGCACCGCTGGTGCTGCTCGTCGGCCTGGGTGTGGCGGCGACCCGGCCGTGGGCGCGCGGCCCGCTGCGGGCGGCCCTGATGACCGGGGGCTGCCTCACGGCGATCGCGCTCCCGGACATCCTGCGGCCGGGCCCGGTGACCAACGCGACGGTGCTGCCGCTGGACTACCTGCGCAACTGGCTGGTGCTGCTCGCGGCGGTGGCGGTCGCGGGGGCGCTGGTGGCGGCGGCCAAGCGGGTACGTGAGGAGCGCGGCCGCCGCCGGAAGACCCCGGAGGGAGGGCGCTAGCCCTGGCGGGCGCCGCCCGTGGCGTACGCGCTGGATCGCCTCTCCGCGCCCTGCCGCACCGTCGGGAACGCCGGACGCGGACAGGCCGCTGGGCCCGGACTCCCCATCGGAGTCCGGGCCCGGCCGCGCTCACACCCGTGCCGGCATCCTTCGCAGCACGACGAACGGGCGCCCGGCGGCCGTCCACTGCTCGCCGGCCCGCCAGCCGGTGGCGTGCGCGTACCGCAGCAGCGCGGCGGTGCCCAGACGCGACCAGGGAAAGGCCGCCCCGAAGGCGCCCCGGCCGTCGGCCACCCGCACCTCCACGCGCTCGTCGACGTCGAGGGGCGCCGCCTCCACGATCAACTGGCCATCCGCCTCGATGAGTCGGGCGGCCCGTGTGAGCAGCGCGGCCGGGTCGCCGCCGATGCCGACGTTGCCGTCGAGCAGGAGCGCGGTGTGCCAGCGGCCCTCGCCGGGCAGCGGGTCGAAGACCGACCGGCACAGGGCGCTGCCGCCCGACCGCTGGGTGCGGCGGACGGCCTCGGGGCTGACGTCGACGCCGAGCGCGGCCGTACCGAGCGCGGCCAGGGCCACCACCAGGCGCCCGGGCCCGCACCCGATGTCGAGCACCGCGCCCCGGCACCGGCGCAGCACGGTGAGGTCGGCCGGGTCCGGCGCCGCGCACCACCGCTCCACCTCAAGGGGCAGCAGCCAGCCGTCCTGGCGGTGCAGGAACAGCGGCCCGCGCCCGCTGCGCAGGGCGTCGGTGTACGGATCGGCCCGCCAGGCGAGCGCGGCGGGTGCGGCGGTCGTGGTCATCGCGCGACGCCCTGCCGCCCGGCCGCGGCCACCGTCCGCGCGAACCGGCCGCCCGGTGCGAGCGCCGCCACTTCGTCCACGTCGGCCGCGGTGTCGACGTCCCGCAGCGGCGGCAGCTCGTGCACGGTCAGTCCCGCGTCGACGAGCCGCCGCCGCTGGACCGCGCCCGTCTCGGGGACGGACATGGGCACCCCGCGCAGCAGCGAGGGATCGGGGGCGGTCAGGCCGAGCGACCAGAACCCGCCGTCGGCCGCCGGGCCGAACCATGCCTCGCCGGGCCCCCAGCCGGCCAGCGCCGGGGCCAGCAGGGCCGGGCTGACCTGCGGGGTGTCCATACCGACGAGCAGGGCCGGGCCCGCGTCGAGAGCGAAGGCCGCCGCCAGCCGCTCGTCCAGACCGCCCGCGCACTGCGGGACGACCTCGATGCCCGGCGGGAGCCATGGGCCGGGCGCCCCGTCGAGGACCAGGACGCGGCGCCTGGCCGGCGCGGCGAGCACCGCGTCCAGCGTGTCGGCGAGCGCGGCCTCGGCGATCCGCGCGGCCTCCTCGGGCGAGTACGGCGGGGTCAGCCGCGTCTTGACCCGGCCGGGCACCGGCGCCTTGGCGATCACCAGCAGGGTGACCGGCGCGCTCTGCGCCCTCACCGGGCGTCCGCCGTCGTGGCGGGCAGCGGCGGCCCGGGCGGCAGGGCGAGCACCGCGCGCATGTCCCGTACGGCCTGCCAGGTGCCCCGCCAGGTGCCGGTCACCTTGGACCTGCCGGTGCGCGGCAGATACGGCACGTCGTGCTCGCGCACCCGCCACCCGGCGTCCGCCGCGCGCACCACCATCTCCAGCGGGTAGCCGCTGCGCCGGTCCGCCACACCGAGGGCGAGCAGCGGCGCGCGCCGGGCCGCCCGCAGCGGGCCCAGGTCGTGCAGCCGCAGCCCGGTGCGGCGGCGCAGCATCCTGGACAGGGCCAGGTTCCCGGCCCGCGCGTGCGGCGGCCAGGCCCCGCGCGCGGTGGTCCTGCGCCGTCCGAGGACGAGGTCGGCGTCACCGGCGGCCACCTCCCGTACGAAGGGCGCCAGGAGCCCGGGGTCGAGCGAGCCGTCGCAGTCGCAGAAGCAGACGTACTCGGCGCGGGCCGCGAGCAGACCCGCGTGGCAGGCCGCGCCGAAGCCGCGCCGGGCCTCGTGCACCACGGTCGCGCCGAGCGTGCGGGCGATCTCGGCCGAGCCGTCGGTCGAGCCGTTGTCGACGACGACGGCCCGCCAGCCTTCGGGAATCCTGCCCAGCACCCAGGGCAGTGCCCCGGCCTCGTCGAGGCAGGGGAGTACGACGTCCACCGTCGTGGGGATCGAGTCGGTCACGTCCCTCACGGTACGAAGGCGCGGCGGACAAATCGGGACTTCGGGTTCTTACGAAACAGGGACATCGCTCCGGGTCGGCCATCCGGGTGGCGACGCGGGGCCCCGCCGGATGCGACGCTGTGACCATGCACAGTGACCGGTCCCGCATCCTCGTCGTCGACGACGACCCGACCGTGGCCGAGGTGGTCACCGGCTATCTGGAACGCGCCGGATACGAGGTCGAGCACGTCGGCGACGGCCCCGCCGCCCTGCGCGCGGCCGGGGCGCGAAGGCCCGACCTCGTCGTCCTCGACCTGATGCTGCCCGGCATGGACGGCCTGGAGGTCTGCCGCATCCTGCGGAGCGCCGGGCCCGTGCCGGTCATCATGCTCACCGCGCGCGGCGACGAGGACGACCGTGTCCTGGGTCTGGAGATAGGCGCGGACGACTACGTCACCAAGCCGTTCAGTCCGCGCGAGCTGGTGCTGCGCGTCGACTCGGTGCTGCGCCGGAGCCGGGCCGCCACCGCCCGGCCGGGGCCGCCGGTGCGGCGCGCGGGCATCGTCCTCGACCCGGCCGCCCGCCGCGCCGCCAAGCAGGGCGTCGAACTGGCCCTGACCCTGCGGGAGTTCGACCTCCTCGCCTATCTGATGGGCCACCCCGGCGAGGCCGTCACCCGCGAGCGGCTGATGCACGACGTGTGGGGCTGGGAGTTCGGCGACCTGTCCACCGTCACCGTCCATGTGCGGCGGCTGCGCGGCAAGGTCGAGGACGACCCGGCGAAGCCGCGGCTCATCCAGACGGTGTGGGGCGTCGGGTACCGCTTCGAGGTGCCGGACGAGGGTGACGGCGGCGGGCAGCGGGATGCCGCCCGCGCCGCCGGGGAGGAGGTCTGACATGAGGGACGTCCTGCTCATCGCCGTCTACGCGTTCCTGGGCGCCGCCGCCGCGGGCCTGCTCGGGGCGCTCGCGCTGCGCCTGCTGCGCAACCGCTCGGTGACCGCCTCGCTCGCGGTGGTGGCCGCCGTCGCGGTCAGCGCGATGCTCGCCGGGACGCTCGCCGTGGCCTGGGAGATGTTCCTGTCCTCGCACGACCTCAAGGTCGTCACCCTGGTCATCGCGATGGCCGCGGCCGTCTCGCTCGCCACCGCGCTCGTCCTGGGCCGCCGGGTCGTCTCCAGCAGCCGTCAACTCGCCCTGGCCACCCGCTCGTTCGGCGACGGCGGCGACTTCGCCGCGCCCGAGGGACCGGCCACCGCCGAGCTCGCCGCGCTCAGCCGTGAGCTCGCCGCCACCAGCGCCAAGCTCTCCGCCTCCCGCGAGCGCGAACGTGCCCTGGAGACCTCCCGTCGCGAGCTCGTCGCCTGGATCTCGCACGATCTGCGCACCCCGCTCGCGGGGCTGCGGGCGATGGCCGAGGCCCTGGAGGACGGCATGGCCAAGGACCCCGAGCGCTACTTCCGGCAGATCCGCACCGAGGTCGAGCGCCTCAACGGCATGGTGGGCGACCTCTTCGAGCTCTCCCGCATCCACGCCGGCGCCCTCGCCCTCAACCCGGCCCGGATGTCCGTCCACGACCTGGTCGGGGACGCGCTCGCGGGCGCCGACCCGCTCGCCCGCGAGCACGGCGTACGGCTGGTCGGCGACCGCGTCGAGCCGGTCCCGGTGGAGGTCGACGGCAAGGAGATGACCAGGGTCCTGGCCAATCTGCTGGTCAACGCGATCCGGCACACCCCGGCCGACGGCACGGTCGCGGTCGCCGCCGAGGCGCGCGCGGAGTCGGTGGTGCTCTCGGTGACGGACGGCTGCGGCGGCATCCCCGACGACGATCTGACCCGCGTCTTCGACACCGGCTGGCGCGGCACCGAGGCGCGCACCCCGCCGGGCGGCGCGGGCCTCGGCCTCGCGATCGTGCGCGGCATCGTCGAGGCCCACGCGGGCAGCGCCGCCGTCCACAACGTGCACGGCGGCTGCCGCTTCGAACTGGTCCTCCCGGCCGCCCGCACCTGACGTAACGTCAGCCGACGGCCGGACGCAGCTCCGCCCGGGCGAACTCCGCCATCCCCTCGGCGAACCCCACCACCGGCCGCCAGCCGAGCTGCTCGCGCAGCCGCGCCGAGTCGGCCGTGATGTGGCGGACGTCCCCGAGCCGGTACTCACCCGTCACCACCGGCGCGGGCCCGCCGTACGCCCCCGCCAGCGCCTCGGCGGTGGGGGTGGGGGTCGGCGTGGGGTCGCCGCCGCCCGTGGTGGCGCACGGCTCGCCGTTGAGGGTGAACGCGCGGGGTGGTGTGTTGGCGCCGGTGAGGGAGGCGAGGAAGCCGAGGGTGACGCTCGCGCCGTGGGCGAGCGAACCGTTCCAGCTCTCGTTGGCGGCGGTGACGGTTCCGGCGGACTGGGACCACTTGGCGTTCCAGCCCTGGGTGACCTTCTGGTTGCCGGTGAACGCGAAGCCCAGGCTCCAACCGGCCAACGCCGAGGCGTTGTTGATGAGCGTGACGGAACCCTGGAAGCCGCCGCCCCACTCGTTGGTGACCGTATACGCCACCGAACAGGACGGCTCGGCTCCGGATGCCGTGACACGAGGGACGACCACGGCGCTCGCGAGCACGAGCGCCGCCGCGGCGAAGGGTACGGCCAAGTGCGGGGGGTGTCGCATGAGCGGATCCTTCACGGCCTGGACGTCGGCAGATGCCCGGCGTCCGACGGATGGAAGCGCTCCCACTGGTGGGGCATCACGGTAGGGGCTCGGGTGGCGCATGGCAAGGGAGGAGGACTCTTTACGTCTGCGGTCGGGCGCCGGTAGCTTCCGCACTGCAATAACTTGCTGTAAATTTCAGCCAGTTCTTGCGTGCACACATGCCCCGCTGCCGCATCCCCCTTCGTCGCGGCAGCCCCCACACTGGAGCCGCGCATGAGACGCACACCCCGCCGTACACGCAGCCCACGCCGAAGGCGCCCGCTCGCGGCGTTCCTGACCGCGCTCGGGCTGCTGGGCGGCCTGGTCCTGGCATCGCCACGGGCCGACACCGCCCGTACCGAACCGATCGCCGCCACCTCGAACAGCGCGACCGTCTTCTACTACACGAAGACCAAGAACTGGCCGGCCACCTACCTCCATTACGCGCCGACCGGCGGCTCCTGGACCACCGTGCCGGGCGTCAGGATGGAGGCGGGCTGCACCGACTGGGTCAAGCTGACCGTCGACCTCGGCTCCGCCGCCGGGCTCCAGGTGACCTTCACCAACGGCTCGGGAGTCTGGGACAACAACGGGGGCGCCAACTACGCCCTGGGGACCGGCAGTATCGCCGTCAAGGACGGTACGGTCGCCCACAGCGACCCGTGTACGACCACGGGCGGCAGCGGCAGCGGCAACGCCGCGACGGTGTACTACTACACCAAAACCGTGGGCTGGGCCGCGTACAACCTGCACTACGCGCCGACCGGCGGCTCCTGGACGACCGCGCCCGGCGTCGGGATGGAGCCGGCCTGCACGGACTGGGTGAGGAAGACCGTCGACCTGGGCACGGCGACCACCTGGCAGGCCACGTTCAACAACGGCAACGGCGTCTGGGACAACAACAACGGCGCCAACTACCAGCTCAGGACAGGTGTTTCCACGGTCAGGGACAAGACGGTCACCGCGTCCGCGGCCGACCCGTGCGCCACGGCCGCGCCCGACACCGAGGCGCCGACCGCTCCCGCCGGGGTGAGGGCGAGCGTGACCGACACCTCCGTCGTGCTGTCCTGGAACGCCTCCGGCGACAACACCGCCGTCACCGGCTACCAGGTCACCCGCACCGGCGGTACCCAGGGCACCGTCGTCGCCGACACCACCTCCACGGTCCGCAGTGACACCGGCCTCGACGCGCACACCGCCTACACCTATGTCGTACGCGCCCGCGACGCGGCCGGGAACGTCTCGGCGGCGAGCGCGGCCGTGACCGCCACCACCGGGGACGCGCCCGTCGTCAAGGCGGGGCAGCCGCTCGGCGGGGACCCGCGCAAGGACCCGATCTACTTCGTCCTCACCGCGCGCTTCTACGACGGCGACAGCGCCAACGACCGGGGCGGCAGCCAGCATGTGAAGTCCGGCAACGCCGCGAACAACGACCCCATGTTCCGGGGCGACTTCAAGGGCCTCGTCGACAAGCTCGACTATGTGAAGGGCCTCGGCTTCTCGGCGGTCTGGATCACCCCGGTGGTCCTCAACCGCTCGGACTACGACTACCACGGCTATCACGGCTACGACTTCTACAAGGTCGACCCGCGCCTGGAGTCCGCGGGCGCCTCCTACCAGGACCTCATCAACGCGGCCCACGCCAAGGGCATGAAGATCTACCAGGACGTCGTCTACAACCACAGCTCCCGCTGGGGTGCGAAAGGCCTGTTCACCCCCACGGTCTACGGCGTGCGCGACTCCCAGTGGAGCTGGTACTACGACCAGAAGCAGGACGACTTCGCCTATGACGGCCTCACGGTCGAGCCCGTCTCCGGGAAGTCGTACTACAACGGCGACCTGTGGTCGACGGCCGAGCCGAGCGGCAACACCTGCGTGAACTGGGGCAAGCCCACCGGAGGAAAGAGCGCGGAGGGCTACACCGTCTACAACTGCCAATGGCCGAGCCCCACCTCCGGGATGTTCCCCAAGGCGTACTACCACCAGTGCTGGATCGGGAACTGGGAGGGCGAGGACTCGCGCTCCTGCTGGCTGCACGAGGACCTGGCCGACTTCAACACCGAATCGACGCCGGTCCAGAACTACCTCATCGGTGCCTACAACAAGTACATCGACATGGGAGTGGACGGATTCCGTATCGACACCGCCGTGCACATTCCGCGCACCACCTGGAACCGCCGCTTCCTGCCCGCCATGTACAACGAGGTCACGGCGAAGTTCGGCGTGGCCAGGGCCAGGGACTTCTTCGTCTTCGGCGAGGTGGCCGCCTTCGTCAACGACAAGTGGAACAGGGGATCGGTCAACCACTCCGCGCAGTTCTACACCTGGAAGGAGCGCAAGGAATACAGCGCGGACGACGCAACTGCCGCGATCGAGCAGTACGACTACGAGGAGCAGCTCGGCACCGGGAACCAGCCGACCTCCAACAACGCCTTCCTGAACGGGAACGCGTATCACGCACCGGACCACAGTCGGTTCTCCGGGATGAACATCATCGACATGCGGATGCACATGAACTTCGGTGATGCCTCCAACGCCTACAACAACGGCCGGGACTCCGACGACTCGACCAATGACGCGACATACAACGTGGTCTATGTCGACAGCCACGACTACGGGCCCAACAAGTCCAGTACCCGCTATGCGGGCGGCACCGACGCATGGGCCGAGAACATGTCGCTGATGTGGACCTTCCGGGGGATTCCGACCCTCTACTACGGTTCGGAGACGGAATTCCAGGCGGGCAGGCAGATCGACTGCGGGCCGACCTGTCCGCTCGCGAGCACCGGCCGGGCCTATTACGGCGCCGGCCTGGAAGGCAGTGTCACCGCCTCCGGCTTCGGTACGGTCTCCAGTGCCTCGGGGCCCGTCGCCACCACGCTGGCCCAGCCCCTGGCCAAGCACGTCCAGCGGCTCAACCGGATCCGGCGGGCCGTCCCGGCGCTGCAGATGGGCCAGTACTCGACGGAGGGCATCTCCGGCGACATGGCCTTCAAGCGCCGCTACACCGACACGGCGAGCGGCGTCGACAGCTTCGCGCTGGTCGCGGTGACCAACGCGGCGACGTACCGGGGGATCCCCAACGGCACCTACACCGATGCCGTCACCGGAGACGTGAAGGTCGTCGGCGACGGCACCCTGAGCGTCGGCGCCCCCGGCAAGGGCAATCTGCGGGTGTACGTCCTGAACGGCCCGGGCCGGGTCGGCTCCGCCGGACCGTACCTGAAGTAGCCGGATCCCGTGGACCTCCGTGCGGCTCGGCTCGCGCGGGGGTCCAGGGGTCCCCAACTGCCCTAGAACAGCGAACGAGTTGGGCTTCTCCGAGGTCTGATGACTTCGACTCCTCAAACATCTTGACCGCGGGCCCGTCCAACTCCATGCTGGGAGCGCTCCCACTGGTTCAAGACTTGTGCACAGTCATCCTCGTTCCCCGATCCGCGCTACCTACTGGGGGGTAGCGTAGAAAGATCCTTCGGTCGATACTTCGCCGGGCAAGCCCGACTTGGCCTTGGAGGGGTACCGATGAAAACCACCACGAAGTCGCGCAGGAGGTTTCGCGCCGCCTTACGGGGACCGCGCCGGGCCCTCGTGCCGGCGGTCGTACTCGCCGCAGCCGCAGGGGTGTTGGCCCCCGCCCCCGCATCCGCGGCACCCGCGTGCGACGCCAAGCGCTCGGCGGCGCCGGTCGAAGTGGCCCGCATACCGGACTGGGTCGAGTCGATCGCCGTCGACCAGCAGGGCCGGATGTTCGCCACCGCCTACTTCACGGGCCGCGTCTACCGCATCGACGCGCCGGGCAGCGCCCCCGTACCCCTCACCGGGAACATCGGCGCCAACGGCGGGATCGTCGTCCGCGAGGACGGCCGGCTCCTCGTCGGCACCGGCAACGACGCCCTGCACTCGCTCACCGGAGACGCTCTCCCGCTGTCGAAGCTCCTGCTGGTGGATCCGGACTCCGGCCGGGTCAGCACATACGCCTCGGGCCTCGGCGGCATCGACGGCGTGGCCCTGGCGCCCGACGGCACCGTGTACACCACCACCCTGGGCGGCCGCAGCATCGGCCGCGTCACGCCGGACGGACGGGTCGACCCGGCCTGGGCCCAGGTGCGGCAGCCCAACGGGATCGCCGTCGCCCCCGACGGAACGCAGGTCTACGTCATCCAGACCACCGTCGCCCCCGGCCTCTACCGCATCCCGGTCGGCGACCCCGCGCACCCCCGGCGCTGGATCTCCGCAGGGCCCTCCGACGCCCTCGCCCTCCCCGACGGCCTCACGCTCGACGGCCGGGGGCGCCCGCTCATCGCCACCCATGCGGCGGGCCAGATCTGGCGGGTCGAGGGAGACGCCCTCTGCGCCGTGGAGTCGGGCATGTACCTCTCCACCCAGATCACCTACGGACACGGCCGCGGCGGTTTCCCGGCGGGCAAGCTCTACCGGTCGGGCGTCAACGGGAAGATCTACGAGATCCCCGCAGGCGACCTGGATGTCACGGCGGTCAGCCAGAGGGCCCGCACCGCGGCCCACGCCAACGTCACCTCCGTGCCCGACTGAGACGAGCGGGTTGTGGTGGGGGTGTACGGGTGGGGAGCCGGGGCAGTGGAAACCTGTCGTGACCGTATCGAGCGGAGGCTTCCTGATGTTGATGGCTCACCCGGCAGTGCTGCGTGATCTCCTCGCCGAGTACGACGCGCTGTGCGCGCTGAACGCGGCCGAGGGGGGCGAGGCCACCCGTCGACGCCTTGAGGACGTCTCCTACACCCTGTGTGTCGCGACGGGGACCCGGGACGTCGACGCGGCCGTGATCGCGGCACGTCACCGGCTGCCCGGTGCCCGTACCTTCGACGACTCCGTGCTGAGCGCGTGAACCGGGCCAGGGCGGGTGACGGTATGGAGCACATGGGCAACCGCGGCGAGTCCGGCGCGGACGGCGTGGACGGTGTGGCCGAGGAGGTGGCGCGGCTGCGCGAGGAGGTCCGTGATCTGCGGGCCCAGGTCCGCAGCCGGCCTCTGATCTCGCACGCCCAGGGCATCCTGCAGGAGCGCTACCGGCTGCCGGACGCCGACAGCGCGTTCGCGCTGCTGCGCCGGTCCTCCCAGCGGCACAACGTGAAGCTGCGCGTGCTGGCCGAAGCGGTCGTGCGTACCCAAAGACCCGACGGCCCCTCGGACTTGTGGTTCCCGCGACGGACGCGAAGAGAGCCGCCGCTCCTGGACGCGGTCGGTGTGGAGGACCCGGGCCGTGTCAACCGGGGCGCGGTGCTCGGTGCGGTCCTGTCGCAGACCCTGGCCATCACGGGCACGGACATGGGCAACGTGCAGATCAGCGACCGGGCCGCCGGTGGACTGCGGATCGAGCACCACACCGGTCTCAGCGAGCACTTCGTCGAGTTCTTCGCCTTCGTCGGCGACAGCGGTACGTCGTGTGCGAAGGCCGCCGCGAACGTGGCGCTGACCACCGTGCACGATGTCGCCACCGACGAGGTGTTCACCGAGGAGGCACGGCACACCATCCTCGCGGCGGGCAGCCGCGCGTGCCACAGTGTGCCGCTGGTCGGGCCGTCGGGTGCGTGCCTGGGAATGGTCTCCGCCCACCTCGAACGCCCCACGAAGGCCCTCCACCCGGCCCAGGCGAAGGCCCTCGCGGCCACCGGCCGGCAGGCCGGGGGCTGGCTCGACTGGCACGAACGCACCGTCGTCCTCGACGCGTTGGAACACCTGCACACCCAGGGCCGGTCGAGAGATACCGACACCGGTACGGTCTCGTGACCGGAGCGCACGGACCTGGGCGTACGGCCGGTTCGGGCAGTGCGAAGCCGCACTCTCTATGCTGCGACGATGATCAAGCCTGTGGAACTCGTGATATTCGACTGCGACGGCGTGCTGGTCGACAGTGAGCGCATCGCCGTACGTGTACAGGTCGCCCTGGGCGCCGAGTTGGGATGGCCGCTCACCGAGGACGAGGTGATCGACCGTTTCATCGGGCGCTCCACCGCCTCGATCGGCGAGCAGGTCGCCGCCCGGCTGGGCGACGAGGCGGCCGTGGTGTGGCGCGAGCGGTTCGAGCAGCTCCACCGTGAGGCGGTGGACGCGGCCCTGTCGCCCGTCGACGGGCTGCCCGAGGCGCTCGACGCGATCACCCTGCCGACGTGTGTCGCCTCCAGCGGCTCCCACGACAAGATGCGCCACACCCTCGGCCGCACCGGCCTGTACGAGCGCTTCGCGGGCCGTATCCACAGCGCCACCGAAGTGGACCGGGGAAAGCCTGCGCCGGACCTGTTCCTGTACGCCGCCCGGCGGATGGGCGTCGACCCGGGCGCGTGCGCGGTGGTCGAGGACAGCCGCCCCGGCGTCGAGGCCGCCCGCGCCGCCGGTATGCGGGCCTTCGGCTATGCCGGTGGGCTGACTCCGGCCGAGCGGCTCGAAGGGCCGGACACCGTCGTCTTCCACGACATGCGCAAACTGCCGTACCTCCTCCTCGAACAGTGATCCGCTCCCGCGGAGAGGTGATGGGCCAGGGGCGCGGGTGAGAAACCCGCACCAACTGGCCCCGGGCCTGCGGGAGTCGATATGCTCCCGTTCCGGAGTGGTCAGGAAGCGGCTACCCCGCTCATCGCCGTACAGCCGATCAGTGGGAGCCATCTGTGCCCGTACCACCTCCGTCGTCCCGCGTGCCCGGAAACGGTTTACCGCCGGGCCAGGGGCAGGCCCTGCTGCTGGTCGACGACCACGAGGACAACCTGTTCGCCCTGGAACACGCCCTCACCCCGCTGGGCCGTCCCGTCCTGCGGGCCACCAGCGGCGAACAGGCCCTCAAGACGGTGTTGCGCGAGCCCGTCGCGGCGGTGGTGATGGACGTGGTGATGCCGCACATCGACGGTCTCCAGACGCTGTCCTACCTCCACCGTCTGGACCAGACCCGCGACCTGCCGGTCCTCCTGGTCACCGGCACCAGCCGCGACAACCAGCTCGCCCGGACCGCGTTCACACTCGGCGCCGCCGGGATCCTCCTCAAACCCCTCGACCCGTGGGCCCTGTGCTGCCACGTCCGTACCCTCGCCGACCTCTACACCCGCACACCGTAAGGGCGTTTCGTCAGCCGAGGACGAACGGCAGTCGCGCGGCCGGCCCACCGAGTGCGGCCTGTTCCGCTTCGGTCGGAGCGCGGCGGCCGGTGCCGATCAGGAGCGCGTCCCGGTCGGTGAACGACGCCGGGAACGCCGTCTTGGCGATCTCCTCCAGCGTCGCCCGGCAGTGGGCCAGGCACCGGGCGGGCGGTCCTGCGGTGTCCGGGAGGTGGGCGGTCAGGTCGAGGTGGTGCAGCGTCCATTCCAGGACGTACGCGGTGAGGTAGTCGGCGACCGTGAGCACCTCGTCGCGGGTGCTCACCCGGGCGCCGGGGTCCGCGAGTTCGGCGGCGCGCCCGGCGGCGGAGCCCACATCGTCGAGGTGGAACCTGAGCAGCCCAGGTTCCTCGTACGCGGCGGCCAGCCGTACGGTCAGCGCGTCGAGCGGGTCCTCGCCGGTCGGCGGGTGGTCCTCGACGTTCCAGTAGGTCACCGCGTCGACGGTCGGTTCCGCGTCGGCGGGCGTGGCGAGGGTGATCAGGACGTCCTGCGCGTCGATGACCAGGTGGCACACGAGGTCCCGCACGAGCCAGCCGGTGCAGCCGGAGGGCTGTGCGAAGTCCTCGTCCGGGAGTTCGGCCACCGCCGAGCGCAACGCTGTCCATGAGTCCGAGAAGAGATCCACACGGGCACGGTAGTGCGGAGCCGGAACGCCGGACAAGCCCGGCGACTCCTTCGGCGGCCACCTCGTCCACACCGGCGGCGGCCGGCCCTCGGGCGGCCACCGAACTGCTTGCCGGGTCGCGGCTTCAGCCGCCGCCCTCGGTACGCGTACGGGAGCCGCTGTAGACGCCTTCGGTGCGGTGGGCCTCGTCCTGCGCGAGGAGGGCGAGCAGGGAGGCGACGGTCAGGCCCGCCTCGGCCTCGGCCGGGTGGCGCAGGACCTTGGCCGGCTCGATCCGGTAGGTGTTGCCGCGCCCTTCACGGGTGTGGGAGAGGAATCCGGCCTGTTCCAGATCGGCGATGATCTTCTGGACGGCACGTTCCGTGAGTCTGCAGCGCGCGGCGATGTCGCGTATCCGCGCGTTCTGGTTCTCGGCGATGGCCGCGAGCACGCGCGCGTGGCTGGTGATGAACGTCCATCCTGTGTGCGGTTCCGGCACTTCACCCATGAATGGATCGTACGCCCGGGGGTTCGCGTAATGGAACAGGCGAATCTGACTTCATGTATATCTTGACGTGTCTCGTGTCCGGGCGCGAGTCTGGGCACGGAGGATGGACCCGGAGGACCCTGAGCACACGGGAGATGGCCATGGCGCAGCCGTCACACTCTGCCGAGCCCGTCGACACGGGCCCGGAGACGGACCCGGGGCTTGAACTCGGGCAGCTGCGGCGGGCGATGGAGAGCCGGGGGACCATCGACCTGGCCAGGGGCGTTCTCATGGCCGCCTTCGCCATCAGCCCCGAGGGCGCCTGGAGCGCGCTGGTCATGACGTCCCAGAACACCAACACCAAGCTGCACCGCGTGGCCCAGCAGGTGGTCGACTCGGCCGGCGGCACCCCCTTGCCCGAGCGGGTGCAGAAGCACCTCTCGGCGGCGATCGCCAGGCTCGCCACGGCGGATGGAGCGGCGGGAGCGGTGCACGACGGTCGGACGCCGGACGGTGGCGCTCAACGGTGACGGGATCTCGCCCCCGCGACTCGGTGGGCGAATTCGAGGTTTTCACCGCCGCGAGTGAGGTAGTTCGTCAGGGCGTTGTCTCCGTAGGGAGGACGTAGGCGCCGGACAGGTTGGGACCATCAGCCGCCGGCGCCGCCTACGTCGGCAGTGCCTCGCCGCAGCGAGCGCAGTAGCGGGCGTCCGACTCCGCCGCCATCCGCCCGCACTCGGGGCAGACTTGGTCCAGCGCGCAGGGCGCCTCACCGCCTTCGTCGGCGTCGGCGGTACGGACGCCGATGCTCAGCCCGGGGCGCCGCCGGTGGACGGAGAGGTACGCGAGGCCGCCGGGCCCCGCGAGGAGTGCGCGCCGGGCCGTCCTCGGCAGCCATGCCACCGAACCCGGCTCCAGGGCCTGCCGCTCCACCCCGCTGTCGAGGTGGCCGTCGCCCTCGACCACGACCAGCATCACATCCAGGTCGGACTCGACATGCTCGGCCACGGCCGCACCGGGAGAGAGCCGCACCAGGTTGGCGTCGAGCTGTCTGCCCCGTTCCGCCAGCCGCCACAGTGCGCCCCCTTGGCCCTCCTCGGCGGCGGCGACGGCTTCATGGAGGGCGACCAGCACTCGGGACGTCTCGACTGGGGCGTGCAACGGTGTCTCCTGACGGCGCTGGCGGACGCTGACGGGCTCGGCCGAGGCACCGTACCGGATCCCGGTCGGCTGTTGGGTGTGATGTGCCAGTGACGGGGCGGGCGTGAGGGCACCGTGGTGCCGACCGTCCTATCCGCCCACCAGAGCCACCACGAGGTGCGTCATCTGCGTCCGCGGGTCGGGCGTGCCCGGCCAGCTCGTCAGCAGCAGGTGGTGGGCGGCGCCCACCAGGGCAAGGGCCACCGCCTGTGGGTCGACGGCGGGGGCCACCCGGCCGAGCCGGAGTTCGGCCACGAGGTAGTCCGCGATGGCGTCCTGGACCGCGGCGAAGCCCGGCGCCCCCGCCTCCAGCGCCTCCCGGATGCGCAGGGCGGCCGCCGGGCGCGTCATGGCCAGGCCCGCGACGGCCGGGCCGCCCGAGCCGAGCAGCGCGAGGGCGACGGCCTGGAGGTTCTTGGCCACCGAGCCGTTCCCGACGAGCCCCGAGAGCGCCTCGGCCTTCGTGGCCGTACGGGCGAACCGGTCGAGGCAGAGCTCCGCGACGAACTCGTCGAGCCCGGCGAAGTGCGTGTGCAGCAGCCCCTTGGCGCACTCCGCCTCGCTGGTGACGGCCCGGCTCGTCAGCGCGCCGGGCCCGCCCTTCTCCAGGACCCGCTCGGCGGCCGCGAACAGCCGCTCCCTCACATCTGGCGTCGCCACTCCGCGCGGTGACATGGACCTTCTCCCGTACTGCTGCCGTGGTCGCGGGCGCGTTCCCCGCTCTGCGGATCCTAGCCGGGGTTGTCAGTATGGGCATACGCCCATACTGTTTGGGCGTACGCCCATTCTCTGTCGCCACCCAGGAGGCTTCCGTGCCCGACGTCGTCAACACCGAGCAGGCGCAGGCCTGGAACGGGCCCGAGGGCGCCCACTGGGCCCGCAACCAGGACCGCTGGAACGCCGTGAACGAAGGCTTCAACGAGCCGCTGCTCGAAGCCGCCGCCCTCACCGAGGGGTGCCGGGTCCTCGACATCGGCTGCGGATCCGGCCAGACCACGCGGCTCGCCGCGCTCCGGGCCCCGCGTGGGCACGCGCTCGGCCTCGACCTGTCCGGCCCGATGCTGGCCGGGGCCCGCGCCCGGGCGGAGCGCGACGGCGTGTCCAACATCGCCTTCGAGCAGGGCGACGCCCAGGTCCACCCCTTCGAGCCGGGGGCCCACGACTCGGCGCTCAGCCGCTTCGGGGTGATGTTCTTCGCCGACCCGGTCGTCGCCTTCGGTGCCATCGGGCGGGCGCTGCGGCCGGGCGGGCGCCTGGCGTTCGTGTGCCCGGCGGCCGCCGACGGCAACGGCTGGGTCGAGGCGTTCTCGGTCCTGAGCGGTCCGCTGCCGCTCGGGGATCTGGCACGGCCGGGGTTGCCCGGTATGTTCTCGCTGGCGGAGCCGGCCCGTATCCGCGAGGTCCTCACGGCCGCCGGGTTCACCGGCGTCACCGTCACCGAGGCCCGCGCGTACGGGACTTGGGGGAGCGGGGCGGCGGACGCGGCGGAGTTCCTGCTCGGCACGGGGCCCGGCAGCCATCTGATCGCGCAGATGGACGCGGCGGCCCGGGCCGCTGCCCGCCGGAGGCTGGAGGAGTGGCTGCGCGCCCATGAGACGTCCGACGGCACGGTCCGGCTGCTCAGCACGTCATGGCTGGTCACCGCGGACCGCCCGGCCTGAATCCGGCCCCCGGGTGTTCCGGCGGGCGGGGACGGGCAGGTGGGAGGAGGCTGTTGCCGTACGAGGAAGATCGCGACGGCGTCCGACGACGAGAAGGGCCGCCATGCCGAGTCCCGCCACCCGCGCCCCGCTGCCGCCGCTGCGTCTGGTCGAGTTGGGCGGCACGGGGCCCGAGGACGTCGTCTTCGACGGCTCCGGACGCCTGCTGACCGGCGTCGCGGACGGGCGCGTCCTGCGGATCGTCCTGCCCGGGCCGGGCGGGCCCGATCGCCCCGGCGGCGTCGAGGAGGTCGGCCGGACGGGCGGGCGGCCGCTGGGCCTGGAGGTCCTGCCCGACGGGCGGCTGTTGGTGTGCGACGCGGAGCGCGGGCTGCTCCGTCTCGATCCGGGCGGCAGGGCGGAAGCCGAGGTGCTGGCCGACTCGGTGGCGGGGATGCCCCTGCGGTTCTGCAGCAACGCGGTGGCGGCCCCGGACGGCACGGTCTACTTCACGGTGTCCAGCCGCCGGCACGGCCTCGACGACTGGCTGTCCGACATCGTGGAGCACCAACCCACCGGCCTGCTGGCGCGACTGGTGCCCGGAGGCGAGGCCGAAGTGCTGCTCGACGGGCTCCAGTTCGCGAACGGCGTGGCGCTGGCGCCCGACGAGTCGTTCGTGACGGTGGCCGAGACCGGCGCGCGACGGCTGACCAGACTGTGGCTGACCGGCCCCGACGCGGGCCGCCACGACACCCTGGCCGACGGCCTGCCGGGCTTCCCCGACAACATGTCCCGCAGCCCCGGCGGTGGGTTCTGGGTCGCGCTGGCCGGGGCGCGCACACCCCCGCTGGAGTGGCTGCACCGGGCACCGCCCCGGGTGCGCCGGGCGGTGGCCGCCGCGGCCCGCCGGCTGCCGCCCCCGCCCGCTCTGGGCGGCGCCCGGGTGGTCGAGGTGGACACGTACGGCCGGGTGGTGCGCGAACTGCGCGGGCGCGGGTACCGGATGGTGACCGGCGTCGCCGAGCATGCGGGGCGGCTGGCGCTGGGCAGTCTCCAGGAGGGCGCCGTGGCCTGGTGCGACCTCTGCGAGCCGACGCCGCTCGCCGCCGGAGAGCCTTCTATTTGACCTCAGGGTCAAAAACGGTGCTACGGTGAACCCATGGGCAGGCCGAAGCAGTTCGATCCGGATGTGGCGGTGGAGCGCGCGATGGGCGTGTTCTGGCGCAAGGGGTATGCGGCGACGACGCCGCAGGACCTCGTGGACGAGCTCGGCATCGGCAAGGGCAGTCTCTACAACGCCTTCGGCAGCAAGCACGCGTTGTTCGAGCGGGCGCTCGCCCGCTACCGCGACTCGCAGGCCGCATGGCTGACGGAGCTCCTGGACCACCCCGGTACGGCGAAGGACCGGCTGCGGGGGGCGCTGGAGGCGCTGGTCGAGCTCGACCTGGGCGACCCGGACCGGCGCGGCTGTATGGCGGTCAACGCCGCCGCCGAGTCGGCCCCCTCGGACGCCGGGACGGCCGACACCGTACGCAGGATGTTCGCGCGCACGGAGAGCGCCTTCCGGGCCACCGTCGAGGAGGGGCAGCGGGCCGGCGAGATCGACGCCGGCCGCGACCCGGTGGCGCTGGCCGCCTGGCTGCTCGCGACGGTGATCGGTATGCGCGTCATGGCGAAGACCGCCGAGGACGCCACGCAGTTGCGGCGGGTCGTGGACGCGGTGATGGGGTCGCTGTAGAGCGGCCCGGCCGTGCCGGCTGTTCGGCGTCGTCGCCGGGCGCCCTTTTTGTGCGCTGATTTTGTACCTCTAGTTCAAGAAAATCTGAGGAGTGGGACATGGAACTCGATCTCGCAGGGAAGACCGCGGTCGTCACGGGGGCCAGCCGGGGCGTCGGCCTCGCGATCACCCGGCAGCTCATCGCGGAGGGGGTCCGGGTCGTCGGCGCGGCCCGGACGATCACCGCCGAACTGAAGGAGGCCGGCGCCCACCCGGTCGCGGTCGACCTGAGTACACCGGAAGGCGCCGAGGAGCTGGGGGCGCGGGCGCTCGCGGAACTCGGCGGTGTGGACATCCTCGTCAACAACCTCGGCGGCGGGGACGAGTTCACCTTCGACGGGTTCCTCGCGACCGACGACGCCCTGTGGGCGCACAGCTTCGAGGTCAACCTGTTCGGCACGGTCCGGGTCACCCGCCGACTGCTGCCGAGCATCCTGGAGCGCCGGGGCTCGGTGGTGAACATCTCGTCGATGACCGCACGGCTGCCGAGCACCGGCCCGATCGAGTACGGCGCCGCCAAGGCGGGCCTCAACGCCTTCGGCAAGGCGCTGTCCGAGGAGTTCGGGCCCCGGGGCGTGCGGGTGAACACCGTCTCTCCCGGACCGACGCGTACGGCCATATGGGAGGACGCCGACAGCTTCGGCGCCCGCCTCGCCGAGGCGAACGGCGTCGGGCACCGCGACTTCGTGTCCGCGGTGCCCGCGGCGATGGGCATGACCACCGGCCGTATGGTCGAGCCCGACGAGGTCGCGTCCGTCGTCGCGTTCCTCGTGTCCGACCGTGCGGCGAGCATCACCGGCGCCGACTACGTCGTCGAGGGCGGCGGCATCAAGACGGTGTGAGGCGCACCGCGCCCACACGGAACGACGCCCGTCGGGTCGCTTCGTGCGACGACCCGACGGCGTCGCACCCTGCGTGCGCCATACCCGCAGGTGGTGGGGGACCGGGGCCGCCGGGCGCTCTTCTAGGGTGTGCGGGGAGAACGTCCGCCGATCGACTCGGAGTTGCCGTGCCCCTGCAGATGAAGTTGACCGCCATCACGCTGGACTGCCCGGATCCACTGGCGCTGGCGGCGTTCTACCAGAAGGCCACCGGCCTCGAACCCCACCCGAAGTCGGACGCCGAGTTCGCCGGTCTCACCGGCGCGGACGGGCTCTTCCTCGGCTTCCAGCGGGTCGACGCCCACCAGGCCCCTCACTGGCCCGACCAGGCCGTTCCCCAGCAGATGCACCTCGACTTCCAGGTCGACGATCTGGACGCGGCGGAGGCCCGGCTCCTGGAGTTGGGGGCGGGCAGGCCCGAGTACCAGCCGGGCGGGGAGAGGTGGCGCGTCCTCACCGATCCGGCCGGGCACCCCTTCTGTCTCGTCAGGGACTGACCGGGGGCGGGGCCAGCACCGAGGCGGCCAAGTGGTCGCGGAACCAACGGTGGCCCGGGTCGGCCGAGTTCCGCGGGTGCCAGGCCATGCCAAGCTCCAGGGGCGCCAGATCGAGCGGGACGGGGAAGGTGCGCAGCCCCAGCGCCGAGGTGGTGTCGGGGAGCCAGCCGGCCAGGGTGAGGGCGACGAGGTCGGTGGTACGGGCGAGCATCATCGCGCTCGTATGGCTGGGAACGACGACCGCGATCCGGCGCCGCAGCCCGAGCTCCGCGAGTGCGCCGTCGATGGGCCCGAGGCGTTTGCCGAGCCGTGAGATACCGATGTGGTCGGCCGCGGCGAACCGGCGTGCGGTGATCCGCCCTGCGAAGAGGGGGTGCCCGCTGCGGGCGATGCCCACCAGTGCCACCCGGGTGAGGTGCTGGGTGCGGATCTCCGGGTCGAGGTGGTCGAGGACGCCGAGTTCCACGTCCACCAGGCCCTGCCGCAGCGCCGGGCCGCCCTCGATCGCCTCCGGCAGGAAGACCACGTCCACCTGGGGCGCCTCCGCGTGGATCCGGTCGCTCAAGGTCCCGGCCAGCCCCGTCAGGAGCACATCGGCGGCCTGCACGGTGAAGGAGCGCTGGAGGTGTACGGCGTCGAAGCCGGCGCCGGGCCGCAGGACGTCGTCGCAGCCGCGCAGCAACGCGCGGACCTCGTCCCGGAGTTCCAGGGCGCGCGGGGTCGGGACCATGCCCTGCCCCGCGCGGACCAGAAGCGGGTCACCGACGGCGCGCCGCAGCCGGGCCAGCGTACGGCTGGCGGCGGCGGGCGAGGTGCCGAGCCGCTCGGCGGCGCGGGTCACGCTGTTCTCCTGGAGCAGGGCGTCCAGGGCGCGCAGCAGATTGAGATCCAATGATGCTCCTGAGCTGCATGTTTACGTCTGAGGCAATGATTGGATGCTCATTCTTGCATTGTTGAGGCGGCCGCCCGTGGCGAGAGTGGAGGGGTCCGCGACGACGCGTCGTGTGACGTCCTCTTCGTCCTTCCAGGGAGCCTTCCGTGCAGCAGTCACCCCGCGCCGGCCGAGACGGCGATGTGCTGGCAGTGGTCAGCCAGAGCGGGCCGACCCTCTCGTTCTTCGACGCCGCCACCGACCGGCACATCGATACGGTCGACATCCTCGCCGAACCCCACGAGGTGTGCTTCGACCCGACGCAGCGCCTGCTGTGGTGCACCACCACGTACCACTCGGGCTACTACCACGCGAACGGCGGCCGACGCACCGAGCTGACCGTCATCGACCCCGACACGCGCCGCATCGTCGAGGTCGTCGACCTCGCCCCCGAACACGGGCCGCACGGGCTGGCGTTGGACACGGCGAACCACCGCCTCTACGTCAGCGTGGAGGGCTCGGCGGACCGGCCCGGTGGAGTCGTGGTGATCGACACGCGGACCCGCCGGCCGCTGGGCAGGATCGACACGGACGCGCCCGGCCCGCACTGGTTCGCCATCGACCCCGCGGGGAGGACGGGGTACGCCACCAACAAGGAGGCGCCGTTCGTGTCGGTCGTCGACCTCGAACGGGGTGTCCTCACCGCGAAGGTCGAGGTGCCGGGCAGCGAGGGGCTCGCCGTGTCCGCCGACGGCGCGTACGCCTACGTGGCCTCGCCGTACGCCGGTTCCTTCCTCGCTCCCGCCGAGGACCGGCCGGCCGCGGGCATCAACGTCATCGACGCCCGGACGGCGTCCGTCGTCGACACGCTGCCCACGGACGACGTCGTCCTGCCGGTGCACCTCACCTCGACGGGCATGCTGCTGGTGGGCGAGCTGCGCATGGAACCCGACCCGGCGTCCCGGCTGGGCCGCCAGGCGCCGGGCCGCCTCACGGTCTTCTCCGCCGAGACCCGCAAGCGGGTGGGGGCGCTGGAGGTGGGGCTGTTCCCGCTGACCATCACCTCGTCGCCGGACGGCCGGGTCGCGTATGTGTCCTGCGTGGTCTCGTCCACCGTCCATATCGTCGACCTGGAGACGCTGAGCGAGCTGAGCCGGTTGGACATCGCCAGGACCGGTGAGCCCGGTGCCCACGGCCTGGCGTACATCCCGTGCGCGGACTGACCCCGACGGTCGCGAGGGACTGCGGCAGCGGTGGGCGCTCCCGGGCACCCCGAGGATTGACGGCCCGTCAGGCGGTGTCGCCCGTCATGCCTTTGATCATCTCGGCCAGTACGCTCCGCCGGTCCTCGCCCGGTGCGGCCCGGAGCGGGCGGGCCAGGCGGTGGCTGTCGTAGTGCCAGCGGTGGTCGAGGTCCGGCGGCACGCCGTCGCTCTCGCGGACCTCGGCGCGGGTGCCGAGCAGGTCCGTGAGGTCGCGGGCGAGGTCGTGCCAGGAGACGTGGCCGCTCACGGCGTTGGCGACGCCGTGGACGGGGCGCTCCAGACACTCGGCCACCGCGCGGGCCAGGGCGGCCGCGTGCACCCAGGCGACGCCGTACCAGGGGTGTCCGCCGGTGCCGGGACGGGGCAGCTCGATCGCTTCGCCCCGGCCGGCGGCCTGGTACAGCGCGCCGATGGCGCCCCACCGCAGCTGCTCGCGCAGCCGCTCGTGCGCACCCCAGACGATGGGTGAGCGCACGGCGCTCGCTCCGCCGCGTCCACCGGTGCCCGCCGCGCGCAGCACCATGGCTTCGCAGTCGGCCTTGGCCCTGCCGTACGGGCTGAGGGGCTCGCGGGGCGCGGACTCCTCCACGACCCGGTGCGCGAGCGGGTGCCCGTAGGCGTCGACGCTGCTGACGAAGACGAAGGGCCCGCCGCTCCAGGCCTCGACCATCGTCTCCATGGCCGCCAGGTCCACTTCGGGCCGGGTGAAGGTGGAGGCGGCGTGGACGACCGCGTCCACGTCCGCGACGGCGTCGCGCAGTCCGGCCAGGTCGGTGAGGTCGCCCTCGACGACGTCGACGCCCTCGGCGGCGATCAGGTGGGCGGACTCGGGCCGGGCCAGGGCCAGTACGGGGCGGCCCCGGGCGGCCAGTTCCCGCAGGACGAACGCGCCGACGCCACCGGTCGCGCCGGTGACCAGCACCGTACCGGGGCGGACGGCCCGGGAACGGGCGGGCCTGCTCGTGGCCTTGGCCGCGGCCTGCTGGGCCGCGCGCTCGTCCAGGAGCGCGGTGAGGGCCCGGGGTGTGCGGGCCTGGAGCACGTCGAGGCCGGTGAGCGGCAGGCCGAGCCCGGTACGCAGGCGTTCGGCGAGCTGCACGGCGATCAGGGAGTGGCCGCCCAGGCCGAAGAAGTCGCCGTCGGGCGACGGGGTGAGTCCGAGCAGCGCGGTGAAGGCCTCGGTGACGGCCGCCGCGCGCGGTCCGCGCAGGACGTCCGGGGCGGGCCGGCCGGGCAGCCGGGCGGCATCGGGGATCCCGGCAGCCGTCTGCGGCAGCGCGTCGAGCAGGGTGACCGCGGCGGGCACGGACTCGGGTGCGAGCGAGCGGCGCAGCAGGGCGAGCAGCTCGTTGCCGGAGGGGCCGAAGCTGTCGTCGAGGACGGCGTAGGCGACGGGCGGCCCCTCGTCGGGCTGGACGACCAGGGCGTCGGCGACCTGCGGGTGGGCCCGCAGAGCCTGGGCCGCAGGGTGGGCGCCGCTGTCCCCGGGGCGGGCCGGGGACGGCTGGACCGCCGCGTCCGGGTGCCCCTCCGGCCGGGCCTGGGCGCCGGGGCCGGGCGGTGTGCTCAGCCCGGGCAGCTTGCTCAGGGCGAGCTCCGGGGTGGCCGCCGCCGCGTCGAGGAGGGCGGCGTAGTCCCGTACGGTCGCCTCGGCCGCGGCGCCGTCCAGCACGCCGCGGTCGAACTGGACCAGGGCCGTGGGCTGTTCGGCGTCGCCGGGCGCCAGGCCGTAGGACAGGGCGAACTTGGCGCCGCCGGTGGGCACGTCGACGTACTCGGCGAGGGTGCCGGGCAGCCGGAGCACCGTGGGCTCGCCCAGCACGTCGCAGGTGACGCGGACCAGCGCGGTGCCGTCGGCGCCGCGTGCCGTGGCGCCGAGGCGTTCCAGGGCGAGGTCGAAGGGGAGGTGGCGGTGGCGCTGGGCCTCCAGGAGCGCGTCGCGTACGCGGTCCAGCAGTTGGGCGAAGGAGGGGTCGCCCGAGGTGTCGACGCGGACGGGCAGGGTGTTGACACACAGGCCGACCAGGCCGCGCATGGCCGCCCCGGTGCGGTGGGTGCCCGCCACGCCGATGACGAGGTCCTCGTCGCCGGTGAGGCGGTGCAGCGCGGCGAAGGCCGCGGTGAGCGACACCGCGAAGAGCGTGGCGCGGTGCTCGGCGCCCAGGGCCCGCAGGGCGTCGGGCAGCGCGGGTGCGAGCGGCACGGTGTGTACGGCCGCCGAGTGGGCGCCGGTGTACGGCGCCGCCGGGGCGGGCAGGCGGGGTGGGGTGGCGTCGGCCAGCAGGCCGCCCCAGCGGTCCAGCTCCGCCCGGAGGCCGGGGATCCCCTCGTGCTCGCGGCGCGCGTGGTCGGCGTACTGCGGCGGCGCGGCGAGGAGGGGCCGGCCCGATCCGTCGGTGGCCGCGGTGTACAGCGTGGCCAGTTCCTCGGCCACCGTGTCCAGGGAGCCGCCGTCGATGGCGATGTGATGGAACGTCAGCAGTACGGTGTGGTCCTGCTCGCCGTGGCGCAGCACCCGGGCGCGTACCGCCTCGCCCGCCGCGAGGTCGAACGGCCGGGCCGCTTCCGCCCGCAGCAGCGCCGGGGCGTCCGGCTCGGCGGTGTCGACGACGGGCACGGCGACCGTGTGCGGGGCCGGGAGCACTTCCTGGAAGGGCTCGCCGTCCCGTTCCGCGTAGCAGGTGCGCAGGATCGTGTGCCGGGCCACCAGTGCGCCCAGGGCGGTGGCGAGCGCGGCCGGGTCGAACGGGCCGCGCACCCGGGTGGCGAAGGGGACGTGGTACGAGTCGCCCGCGCCGCCGAGCCGTTCCATCAGCCACATGCGGCGCTGGGCCCGGGACAGGGGCAGCCGGCCGGTCTGTTCGGTGGTGTCGTTCGGGGCGGCCGGGGAGCGCCGGGCCGCGCCGGCCCGGGCCCTGCGCAGCAGTTCGCGCTGGAGCCGCTGTTGTTCGGCTCGCGCCGAGGTGTCGGCGTCAGTGGACATCGCTGTGCTCCGGGGTGTCGGGGTGGAGGTCGCTGTGGGCGGCCAGCAGGGCCCGTTCGATGAGGGCGGCCTGGGCGGCGACGGTCGGGGCGGCGAAGAAGTCGGCCAGGGCGAGCTCGACGCCGAGCTCCTCGCGCAGGTCGTCGGTGACGGCGAGGGCGAGGAGGGAGTGACCGCCCAGGGCGAGGAAGTCGGCCCCGGCGTGGGTGACTTCGCTGCCCAGGGACTGGCTCCACACCTCGGCGACGGCCTGCTCCAGAGGGCTCATCGCCGGGGCGGGCGTATCGGCCGCGCCCTGGGCGGCGGCCCGGGTGCGGTCGGCCAGGGCGCGTCGGTCGACCTTGCCGGACGGGGTCAGCGGAAGGTGGTCCACCAGGGTGACGGCGTCGGGCACCAGATGGGCGGGCAGGACGGCGGTGAGCCGCTCGCGCAGCGCGGTCGCCGCGGCCACGGGCCCGGGCGCGGCGACGACGAACGCGACCAGGCGCGCCTCGGGCGTACCCGCGCCGTCGACCGTGACGGCGGCGTCGTCCACGTCCGGCTGCCGGCGCAGGGCGTGTTCGACCTCGGCGGGTTCGATGCGGAAGCCGCGCACCTTGACCTGGTCGTCGTTGCGGCCGTGGAAGTCCAGGACGCCGTCGGGGCGGGCGGAGACGATGTCGCCCGTGCGGTAGAGACGCCCGGCGGTGGGGTGGTCGACGAAGCGCTCGGCGGTGAGCTCGGGGCGGCCCGCGTAGCCGTCGGCGAGCCGGGTACCGCCGACCCACAGTTCGCCCCGGTCGCCGTCGGGGACAGGGTTGCCGTCGGCGTCCAGGACGTGGACGGTGGCCCCGGCGATGGGACGGCCGATCGGCGGCGGCGCGTCGCAGTCGTGCCCGGTGACGGTGTGCGCGGTGGCGAAGGTGGTGGTCTCGGTCGGTCCGTAGCCGTTGACGAGCTCCAGCCAGGGGAAGGCGGCCAGCACGTCGCGGGCCTGGCGGGCGGCCATGGCCTCGCCGCCCACGACGACCGAGCGGAGCTGGCCGAAGACGCGTGAGCGGCGGGCGGCCAGCTGGTGGAAGAGCGCCGTGGTGAAGAACGCCACCGTCACGCCGTGGCGTTCGACGTGCCGGGCCAGGTCTTCCAGGGACGGCCGGGGCACGGTGCACACGACGACCGCGGCGCCGTTGGCGAGCGCGGCCCACACCTCGAACGTCGAGGCGTCGAAGGTCATCGGCGAGTGGAACAGGACGCGGTCGCGGGCGGTGACGGTGACGTACTCGGGTGCCGTGACCAGTTCGGCGACGGCCCGGTGCGCGAGGGTGACGCCCTTGGGGCGGCCGGTGGAGCCGGAGGTGAACATGATGAAGGCGGGGCTGTCCGGGGCGGCGCCCGCCGTCGACGGGCCGTCGGCCAGCGGCACTTCGGGCAGGGCCAGGACGGGCCCGGTGAGCCCGGCCGCGTCCAGCAGCTTGGCGTCGCCGACGGTGAGGGTGACGCCCGCGTCGGCGATCATCCCTTCGGTACGGAGCCGGGGCTGCGCGGGATCGAGCGGCACGCACACGGCTCCGGCACCCCACAGGGCGAGCTGCGCGACGACGGTGCGGGCGGACCGGGTGGTCAGCAGTGCCACCCGGTCGCCGGGTGCCACCTGATGCTCGCGCAGATGGGCGGCGAGGGCGCGTCCTGCCCGGTCGAGTTGACCGTAGGTGAGGGTGGTGTCGCCGTCGACGACGGCCAGGGCGTCGGGGGTGCGGGCGGCGTGCCGGGCCACGAGGTCCGGCAGCGCTGTCGCCCGATCCGGGGCCAGGGTGGGCGCGGTGGTGGATGTCATGTCAGGCTCCTGCCGGTCGCGGGGTCCAGCGCTGGTCGAGGAGGGCGGCGAAGGCGCCCAGGTCGGTGCTGCGCAGCAGTTCGTGCGCGCGCGGGCGGATGCCGCTCTCCCGCTCGACGTGCGCGAGGAGGCGCGCGGCGACGACGGAGGTGCCGCCGATATCGGTGAAGTTCTCGCCGAGTACGGTCTCGGGCCGCCCCAGGAGGTCGCGTACGGCCGCGAGGACCAGCCGCTCGCCGGGCGTGGCGTCGGCCGGCTCGTCCGCCGGGGCTGCGGGCGCCGCGGGGGAGGGGTCCTGGGCGGCCAGCGCGGCCCGGTCCACCTTGCCGTTGGCGTCGAGCGGATAGGCGTCGACGAACCGGACGGCGGCCGGGACGGCCTGCTCGGGGAGCCAGGCGCGGACCGCGGTGAGCAGGTCGGCGGAGGCCGGGGTGTCGGCAGCGGGCTTGAGGTGGGCGACGAGACGGGCGAGGCCGGAGTCGTCGCGCCGCACGGTGACGACGGCCGTGCGCACCCGGGCGTCCTGCTCGAAGGCGGCCTCCACCTCGCCGAGTTCGATCCGCACCCCGCTGATCTTGACCTGGTGGTCGAGGCGGCCGAGGAACTCCAGACCGCCGTCGGCGCCCATGCGGACCCGGTCGCCGGTGCGGTACAGGCGCTCGACAGCCTCCAGCGCCGGGTGCCCGGCCGGGGCGGTGAAGCGGCGCGCGGTCAGCTCGGGGTCGAGGTAGCCGAGCGCCAGGCAGTGGCCGCCGATGCGCAGTTCGCCGTCCTGCCCCCGGGCGACGGGCCGGCCCTCGTCGTCGGTGACGACGACGGTGACGCCCGGCAGGGGTGTGCCGATCGGCGGCGGCGCCACCTCGCCCGCGGCCGCGTCGGTGGCGCGCATCGCGTACGTGGTGGTGACGACGGTGGCCTCGGCCGGGCCGTAGGCGTTGTGGACCGTGGCGGTGACGTCCGGGCCGGGGCGGCGGCGCATACGGTCGCCGCCGACGACGAGGTGACGCAGTTTCAGGTCGCTCGGCCACGGCCGGTCCAGGAGCGGCTCGACGGTGGGGGTCGCCGCCACGCACACCGTCACGGCGGCATCGCGCCACCAGTCGGTGAGCAGCTCCGCGTCCCAGCGGGTGTCGTCGGGGGCCGGGACGAGGGCGGCACCCGAGGTCAGCCCGGCCCACAGCTCCAGCAGATGCGGGTCGAAGGCGACCCCGATCAGCAGGGACTGCCGGTCGCCCGGCGCCAGGGCGGTGGCCGCCCGGTACCAGTCGAGGGCGACGGAGAGCGAGGCCTCGGCCACGGCGACCGCCTTGGGGCGGCCGGTCGATCCGGAGGTGAGGACGGCGTACAGGGCGCCCGCCGGAGCGCGTCGCGCACCGGAGGGGCGGGCGGCGAACGCGGCCACCGCCCCGGCCGGCGCGTTCACGCCGTCGGTGGGCAGGGGCAGTGCGAGGTGCTCCCCGGCGTGGTGGGCCGGGGGCAGCACACCGGGCTCACCGATGAGGCAGGCGACGTCGAGGTCCTCGGTGACGGCCTGGGTGCGGCGCTCGCCGGGGCGCGGGCCCAGCGGCAGGTAGACGGCGCCGATCCGGGCGAGCGCGACGGCGGTCACCACCAGCGCGGTGGACCGGTCGAGGCAGACACCGACCAGATCCCCGGGCCGTACGCGGTCGCGCAGGGCGGCGGCGACGCGCTCGGCGGCGGCATCGAGGTCTCCGTACGTCCAGGTCCGCGTGCCGTCGATGACGGCGGGGGCCTGCGGGGTGCGCCGGGCCCAGTCCTCGAAGCGGGCGACGACGGCGGTCGGTTCGGCGGCGGGGCCGTGGGCGACGCTCACCGCCGTGCCGGTGCCGGTGGCCGCGACGGTGGTCTCGGGAAGGGAGGGGGACTGGATCATCACGACTCCGTGGAGAGAGGGGCGGTGGCGGCGAGGGCGTCGGCCTGGTCGGCGAGCACGGGGTTGCGGAAGAGCACCTTCAACGGCGGACGCGTGCCCAGATGGGGCTCCAGCCAGGCCGCGAGCTCGGCGGCCAGCAGCGAATGGCCCCCGATGTGGAAGAAGTGGGAGGCGGCGTCGAAGCGGCTGTGGCCGAGCACCTCACGCCAGCCGTCCACCAGCAGGGTCGTCATCGGATCGTCCGGCACGGCGATGGTCTCCGCGTCCCCGGACACGGTCTCCGGCTCGGGCGCCGCCGGGGCCACCGGGTCGAGCGCGACCGCGCGGCGGCCCAGGGCCGTGCGGTCCGGCTTGCCGCCCGCCAGCGTCGGCATCGTCGTGAGGCGGGCCCACCGGGCGGGCACGAGGGGGCCGGGCAGACGGCGGCCCAACTCGGTGTGCAGCGCCTTCTCGTCGACGTCGGCGGGGCCGGAGCCGTCCTCGAAGAAGCCGACGAGCCGGGGCGCGGCGGGGCTCTCACGGTCCAGGACGACCGCGCAGGAGCGCCCGCCGAGCACCGCGGACGCCGCCGCCTCGATCTCCTCCAGTTCGATGCGATGGCCGCGCAGCTTGACCTGGTTGTCGCGACGGCCCAGGAAGTACAGCAGGCCGTCCAGACCCCGGTAGCCGAGGTCGCCGGTGAGGTAGACGCGCTCCCCGCCGAGCGCGTCCACGGTGAGGAACCGGGCGGCCGTCACCTCCGGGTTGCCGGGGTAGCCCTCGGCCAGGCCGGGCCCGGCGATGGCCAGTTCACCGACGGCGCCGCTCGGCAGCGGGCGGTGGTGCGCGTCCAGGACGTGGACGCGCTCGCCCGGCAGTTCGGTGCCCAGCGGGATCTCGGCGCCCTCGCCCAGGGCGTCGCGGGCGACCTCGTGGACGGTGGAGGTGATGGCCGCCTCGGTGACGCCGTACGCGTTCAGGACGGTGGCGTCGGTGTCGGCGAGGAGGCCGCGCAGGGTCTCGGCGGGCAGGCGTTCGCCGCCCAGGACCAAGAGCCGGGGCGCCCAGCTCTCCTCGCGCAGCGCGGGCCGCAGCTCTTCGCGGGTGGCGAGGAAGTAGCTGGTGGGGAGGTTGGCGACGGTGACCCGGGCGGCGGCGAGCAGTTCGGCGAGCTCCGACGCGGTGGGCACCTCGTGCTCGGGCACCACCAGACACGCGCCCGAGTGCAGGGTGGGCAGCACCTCCTCAAGGGCCACGTCGAAGGACGGCTGCGCGAACATCAGGACCCGGTCGGCGCTGGTGAGGGCGAACCGCTGGGCGGCCGCGGTCAGATGGTGTTCCAGGGCCGCGCGGCCGACGGCGACCGGCTTGGGCGTTCCGGTGGAGCCGGAGGTGTGGATGACGTAGGTGGTGTGGGGCAGGACGTCGGCCGCGTGGGCGCGGGGCAGCACGGGCGCGTCGATCCGGGCGGCGGGCAGGTCGTCCGGCAGCTCCGGGCCGCCCTCGCCGGTCAGTACCAGCGCCGGGGCGAGCCGCCGGAGCAGCAGGGCGATACGGGCGGGCGGGTCGGCGGGGGACAGCGGGCAGTAGACGGCGCCGGTGCGCAGACAGGCCAGCAGGGCGGTGACCGAGTCGGCTCCCCGGGGCAGGACGGCGGCCACCGGCTGTCCCGGTGCGACCCCCGCCGTGCGCAGCCGCTCGGCGAGCGAGGCGACCCGCTCGTCGAGTTCGCCGTACGTCACCCGGCGCGCCCCGCACAGCAGGGCGGGCAGCGACGGGTGGTGGGCGGCCACCGGATCCAGCAGATCGCGGTCGTACGGCACGGGCGCGGCCTCGGCGGCCGGCTCCACCGCGGCCGGGGCGAGGTCGGCCAACGGGGCCTCGGGGGCGTCGAGGTAGGCGCGCAGCAGCTCCAGGAAGCGGCCGGAGAGCAGCTTGGCCACGTCCTCGCCGAGCAGGTCGGCGTCGTAGTCCCACACCAGGGTCATGCCGGGCGCGCCGTGGCGCGTGGTGACGCCGCGCCGGTCGTCCGGCAGCAGCACCACGTCCAGGTCGAAGCGGGTGGTGCCGGTGTTGAACCCCTCGAACAGGGTGATGTCCAGGCCCGGCAGGTCGATCTCGGGCAGCGGTGCGTCGTGGGCGCTGAACATGACCGAGAACAGCGGGTTGTCGGCGCCGGAGGTGTGCAGGCCGAGCGCCCGGGTCAGCTCCTGGACCGGCACGTCCTGGTGCGGCAGGGCGCGGATGAGGGTGTCGGTGACCTCGTCCATGGTGTCCTGGGCCGGGACGGCGGCGTCCAGGGCGAGCGGCAGCGGGATGGTGTTGACGAACATGCCGACGGCGTCCTCGTACCCCGGCGGCCGGTTGCCGACCGCGGTGCCGACGACCATCCGGGAGCGGCCGCTGTGGCGGCGCAGGAGTTCGGCGAACAGTCCCAGGAGCGTGGCGAAGGGGGTGAGGCCGCGCTCACGGGTGTGGGCGCGCAGCCGCTCGGCGAGATCGGCGCCGATCGTCTGCCGCAGCTGTCCGCCGTGGTGCCTGCGGTGGGCGCCGGGGCGGGTCAGTCCGGGCAGCGGCAGGTCGCGGGGCTGGTCGCGCAGTTCGGCCTGCCAGAACTCCAGTGACTCCAGGGCGTAGGCGGTGTCTGCCTGGGCCCGCACATGGTCCGCGTACGAAGGGGCGGGCGGGAGCGTGAGGGTTTCCCCCGTGACGCGGGCGCGGTAGGTGCGGAAGACGTCGTCGAGCAGGATCGCGAACGAGTGCCCGTCGTGGATCAGATGGTGTTCGACGTGGACGAGCCGGTGGTGGTGCTCGGCGAGTCGTACGAGCGTCCAGCGGATCAGCGGCGCCTCGAAGGTGTCGAGCGGCGTCTCGGCCTCGCCGCGCAGCAGGTCCTGGAAGGCCGCCTCGGGGTCGTCCTCGCCGCTGAGGTCGGTGGTGTGCAGCCTCGGCGCGCACCGCTCCGCGACCCGCTGGCCCGGTACGGACCCGGGCCGCTCCACGAGTTCGAGCCGCAGGCCCGCGTGGCGGGCCAGGGTGGCGGCCAGGCCCTGGTGCAGGGCCTCGGTGTCGAGGGGGCCCCACAGGTCGAGTGCGGCGGTGAAGTTGTAGGCACGGCTGCCGGGCTGCATCTGTTCGTGCAGCCAGACGATCTCCTGCGAGGCGGAGAGCGGAAGCATGAGCGGTCCCTGAGGGTTGTCGGGCGGTTTCCGGGGCCCGGTCACGGTCGTGCCGGGCAGGGTCGTACGGGCGGCCTCGCGGGTCGCGCGGGGCCGCGTGAAAGGGCGTGTGGGGTCTGGGGGATGCGTCGGGTGTGCGGCGCGGCGGGGTGCGCCGCGTTTCCAAGGGGGCGCGCTCCACGGCGGCTTGAGTGCCGCGCGCCCTTTGTCGGCCGCTGTGCCGGGGTCAGCCCGCGGTGCGCGTCGCCGGGCGCAGCGCCTGGGCGAGTGCCTCGAAGGCCCGGTGCGCGGTGGCGTCGTCGAGTACCGCGCGGTCCCACACCATCCGCAGACGGATCTCGGCCCCCTGGGTGACGGAGACGGCGAAGGGGCCGCGTACGGGTCTGCCGTCGATGTGGACCTCCCGGCCCTCGACACCGGCCAGTCGCAGGGGCGGGCGGCGGCTGTCGTCGTCGACGGTCAGCAGTCCGTCCAGAGCGCCGTTCCAGCCCGTACCGGCCGACCGCGCGGCGGCCACCACCGCGTCGAAGGGCATGTCGGCCCGGTCGAGGTCGTCCCACCAGGCGTCGGCCGTCGCCTCCGGCGCCGGTTCGTGGCCGGTGGCGGCGGGGAAGACCACGGTGTTGAGGAAGCAGCCGACGACCGGCCGCGCACCGGCGGGGCGGCCGCCCCAGGGGTAGCCGAGCGGGACGACGTGGTCCGGGCCGTACAGGGCGCCGGTCGCGGCGCGACAGGCGTCGAGCAGCCCGGGGAAGGGGACGCCGCCGTCGTGCGCGGGCAGCCGGGTCTCGGCCGAGCCGCTGGGGAGCGTGCCCGCCGGTACGCGTTCCGGGCGGGGCAGCGGCGCGTGTGCCCGCACGGCGCGCAGCCGGTCCGCCCAGTACGCGGCCGCCTCGGGCGTGTCCGCGCGTTCCTCGGCGCCGAGTTGGAGCAGGACCGCCTCGCGGTAGGCGGCGAGTTCGGCTGCCGTCTCCTCGGGCGTGGTGACGGTGTCCTCGGTGTACGCGGCGCCGAGTTCGTCGGCGATCCGGGCCAGCGACCGGCCGTCGCAGACGGCGTGGTCGAGGACGACGGCGAGGACGTCCTGGGTGCGGTCCTGTTCGTCGCGGGCGAGGAACAGCCGCAGGGGCGGGCCCTGCGGATCCCAGGAGGCGAGTGCGCGGCGCAGGGTGTCGGCGGGGCGCTCGCCCGGCGCGGGGGCCGGGCAGGTGACGTGGACGTCCGGTTCCCCGGTGTGCAGGACCGGGGTGCCCCGGACGACGGCGGGCCGTGAGCGCAGGGCGGTGTGCCGTGCGGCGAGTCGGCGGGCGGCCGTCCGCAGGCGCTCGGGGTCGACGGTGCCGTACGGGAAGGCGAAGAACATCGGCACCAGGTCCGGGCGTCCGGCCGGGTCCAGCGAACGCACCAGTGCGAAGCGGCGCTGTGCCCCGGTGACCGGCAGCAGGGCGCCCGCCCCGTCGTCGGCGGTGATACGCCGGTAGCGGGCCAGGTACTGGCTCGTGATGCTGGGCACGGAATCCTCGCTCTGTGGTGGTGTGTTGGGGTGCGCCGTGGTTCAGCGGGCGGGTGCGGGCTCTTCGTCGCCGTCCAGGGCCGTGTCCGCCCGGGGGGCCTCGGGTTCGGGCAGGTCCCGCATCCGGCGCAGCGGGGAGAGCAGCAGTGGCAGCGGTACGGCGAGGAAACCGGCGGCGCAGCAGGCCAGTGCGGTGCGCGGCCCGAAGGTCTCGGCGAGGGCGCCGCCCAGGAGTGCGCCGAGCGGCAGCGTGCCCCACATGAGGAAGCGCAGGGTGGCGTTCATCCGGCCGAGCAGCTGCGGCGGGCACAGCCCCTGGCGGAAGCTGACCTGGGCGATGTTGTAGACGACGGCGCCGAAGGAGATGCCCGCCGACCCGGTGGCGAACAGGGCCGCCCCGAGGGTGCCGTGCCCGGACAGCGGCCACAGCAGGGCGAACGGCCCGCTCAGCAGGACGGACCAGAGGATGAGCCGGGCCTGACCCCACCGGGAGGCGAGCCGCCCGGAGCACAGGGCGCCCAGGAGCCCACCGACGGCGGACGCGGAGAGGACCAGTCCCAGTGCGCCCGGTTCGAGGCCGACGACGCGTACGAGGTGCACGGTCTGGGTCGCCATGAGGACGGCCATGCACAGGTTGCCGAGCCCCGTGGTGAGGGCGATGACGCGCAGCAGCGGATGGCCGGTGACGAAGCGGATGCCTTCGCCTATGTCCTTGCGCAGGGATGCGTCGGCGGCGGTGCGGGGCGGTTCCTCGGGCTGCTCGATGCGCAGGAGGAACAGGGCGGAGAGCAGATAGCCGAGGGCGTCGGCGAGGACGGCGAGGTGTGCCCCGAAGAGCTGGACGAGCCCGCCTCCGGCCCCCGGCCCGGCCACCTGCGCGGTCGAACGCACCGTCTCCAGACCGCCGTTGCCGGCCATGAGCTCCTCGCGCGGCAGGATCTGCGGCAGGAAGCTCTGGTGGGCCACGTCGAAGAACACGGTCGCCACGCCGGTGATCAGCGCGACGGCGTAGAGCTGGGCCATGGTCAGGGCGTCGGCGAGCGCGGCGGCGGGGATGCTGGCCATGGCCACGGCGCGCACCAGGTCCGCCCGGATCATCAGGGGACGCTTGCGCATACGGTCGGTGAGGGCCCCGGCCGGCAGACCGACGAGCAGGAAGGCGGCGGTCTCCGCGGCCGTGAGCAGGCCCACTTGGATGGCGGAGGCGTCGAGTTCGAGGACGGCCACCAGGGGGAGGGCCACCAATGTGACCTGAGCGCCGAGTTGTCCGGCGGCCGCTCCTGCGAGCAGCATCCGGAAGTCGCGTCGGCGCATCGGGCTCCCCGTGGAGGCCCCAGATGTGTCGGACATGTGAACGACCTTCACCGAGCCGCCGATCGAGAGTCAAAGGATCACGGTCAGATTCGGTCGAGTCTTGTCGTAACTTGTCAGAAAGGCATAAGAATTTTCGCCGAACTCACGGTAAGTCCGCATGAATGCCTGCCACTCGGTGTGCGCGACGGAACGGCCGTACGTCGACGCGCGCAGGAGGACGGCGGGAGGGGGGGCCGGGTACCCTGCACACGGAGTGACGGTCTCGATCCTGGCCGAAAACAACCACCAACGGCCACATGGTCATGGAATCGTCACATTCGTCGGTTATGGAGCGTATGCGGTGCTGTGCTCCACCTCGGCGCGGTTCCCGGGCCGTGCGCCGCCGGCGTCCGCCTCGTAGAGTCTGGCGACATGGCTTCCACTCCCGTCTCTCCCGCCGACGCCCTCGACGCCCTGCTCGCCGGGAACCGGCGCTTCGTGGCAGGGGCCCCGGGGCATCCGAACCAGGACGCCGCACGGCGGGCCGAACTCGCGCCGGCGCAGAAGCCCTTCGCGGTGCTGCTGGGATGCTCCGACTCCAGGCTGGCCGCCGAGATCATCTTCGACCAGGGGCTCGGCGACCTGTTCGTGGTCCGCACCGCCGGGCATGTGCTGGGTCCGGAGGTCCTGGGCAGCATCGAGTACGGCACGAGCGTCCTGGACTGCCGCCTCGTCGTGGTCCTCGGGCACGACTCCTGCGGCGCCGTCGCGGCCGCCCGCGCCGCCGTCGAGGACGGGATGTCCGCCGCCGGGTACGTCCGGGACGTCGTCGAGCGCGTCACCCCGAGCGTGCTGGCCGCCCGGGCCGCCGGGCTCACCTCGGACAGCGATCTCATCGACACGCACATACAGCACACCGTGGACCTGCTCCTGGACCGCTCCCGCGTGCTCGCCGACCAGGTGGCCTCCGGCCACACCGGCGTCGTCGGCCTCGCCTACCAGCTCGCCGAGGGCAGCGCCCGCCTCGTCACCGCTCGCGGCATCCCCGCCCCGGCGGTGTCCACCGCACGCCCGCGCTGAGTACCCCTGGGCCCGGTGACCGGGCCCGGCCCCGGAGGGGGCATGGTCCTGACCATTGCCCCCTGAACCTCCCTGTCGCTAGCCTGTGTTCGTCATTCCGGTCGTTGATCGAAGTTTCGAACGTAGAGGGTGGGTGGCGGGCCATGGGGCGACTCGTGCCGGCGGTGGCCAGGGCACTGGACGTGCTGGAACTCTTCCTGGAGAGCGAGGCGCCGCTCTCCGCGCCGGACGTCATGCGCAGGCTCGGGCTGCCACGGACGACGGTCCACGAGCTGGTCACCACACTGGCCGCCCGCTCCTATCTGGTCGCGACGCCCGAGCAGCCGGGGCGCTACCGGCTCGGCGTCCGCACCTACCAGCTCGGCAGCCGGTACGCCGAGCAGCTGGACCTCGCCGCCGAGGGGCAGCAGGTGGCCCGCGAGGTCGCCGAGACCTGCGACGAGACCGTCCATGTGGCCATCCTGGAGGACACCGACGTCATCTACATCGCCAAGGTCGACTCCACCCACGCGGTGCGCATGGTCTCGGCGGCCGGCCGCCGTCTGCCCGCCCACTGCACCTCCGTCGGCAAGATGCTGCTCGCCTCGCTCCCGGAACCCGAGTTGGACGCCAGGATCGCGGACGGCGAGCTCGTCGCCATGACCCCCGACAGCATCACCGACCCGGCCGCGCTGCGCACCGCGCTCGCCGGGATCCGGGCCCGGGGGACCGCGTTCGAGCACCGGGAGTCCAACCCGGACGTCAGCTGTGTGGCCGCCCCGGTCCGCGACAGCGCGGGCCGGGTCGTCGCCGCGCTGTCCATCTCCGTACCCGTCATCAGGTGGAGCGAGGCACGTGAGGCAGAGCTCGCCGAGCTGGCGCTGAAGGGCGCGGGCGACCTGTCCGTGCGGCTCGGCCACCGGGGGACGCGATGAGGCCGGACGTGGCGGTACGGGAGTGGGCGGAGCTCGGCGAGGGGCCGACCTGGGACCCGGCGACCGCACGGCTGATCTGGGTCGACATCCTGGCCTCGCGGATCCATACGTACGAGCCGGGCAGCGGCCGGCGTACGGTCATGGCGACCGGGCAGCACGTCGGCGCCGCGAAGCCGCGCGCGGTCGGCGGCCTCGTCGTCAACCTCCGTGACGGCGTGGGGCTCTACGGCCCCGACGGCGCCTTCTCGTGGCTGCTGCGGGACCCCGTGCCCGGGCGGCGCGGCAACGACGCGGCGGTCGCACCGGACGGCGCCCTGTGGGCGGGCACCATGCGCTACGACGAGTCGCCGGGCGGCGGTACCCTCACCCGGATCACGGGCGACGGCGCGACCACCGCCCTGCCCGGGCCGGTGTCGGTGAGCAACGGCACCGGCTGGAGCCCGGACGGACGGCTCATGTACTACGTGGACAGCCCGACCCGGCGCATCGACGTCCTCGACTTCGACGGCCGACTCGGCCACGACAGGCGGCCGTTCGTACGGTTCGAGGACGAGGACGGCTTCCCCGACGGGCTCACCGTCGACGCGGACGGCGGCGTGTGGGTGGCGCTGTGGGACGGAGCCGCGGTGCGCCGCTACGGCCCGGACGGCACGCTCGACCTGGTCGTCGAGCTGCCGGTCGGGCGCCCCACCGCCTGCGCCTTCGGCGGCCCGGACCTCACCGACCTGTACGTCACCACGGCCCGCACCGGCCTGCGCCGGCCGCACCCGCTCTCCGGGGCGCTCCTGGTGCTGCCGGGCCTGGGACACGGGCTGCCGGGCACCGCCTTCGCCGGCTGAGCCGAAGGCGGCACCCGGCCGTCCCCGGGGTTCAGCGCGTCGAGAAGGCGTGCACGGTCGACGTCCGGTACGTCTCGCCCGGACGCAGCACCGTGGACGGGAAGGCGGGGTGGTTGGGCGAGTCGGGGAAGTGCTGGGCTTCCAGGCAGAGGGCGTCGCCCTGACGATAGGTGCGGCCCGAGGTGCCGACCAGGGTGCCGTCCAGGAAGTTGCCGCTGTAGAACTGCATTCCCGGCTCGGTGGTGAACATCTTCATCACCCGGCCGGAGTGCGGCTCGGCGAGGGTGAGCGCGTACGCGGGCTCCCGGCTCGTCCCCTTGTCCAGGACCCAGTTGTGGTCGAACCCCTTGCCGTACAGGAGCTGTTGGTGACCCTGGCGGATGTCCCGGCCGATCGGCTTGGTACGCCGGAAGTCGAACGGGGTCCCGGTGACGCGGGCCAGTTCGCCGGTGGGGATGAGACCCGCGTCGACCGGGGTGTAGCGGGCGGCGGCCAGTTCGAGGGTGTGGTCGAGGATCGAGCCGCTGCCCTCGCCGGCCAGGTTGAAGTAGGTGTGGCTGGTGAGGTTGAGGACGGTGGCCCGGTCCGTGGTCGCCTGGTAGTCGATGCGCCACTCGCCGCGCGCCGTGAGGGTGTAGGTGACCTGGACCTTCAGGGAGCCGGGGTAGCCCATCTCGCCGTCCGGCGAGATCCGCGAGAGCACGAGGCCGGTGCGGGAGCCGTGGGTGAACGGCTCGACGTGCCACATCTGCTTGTCGAAGCCCTTGGTGCCGCCGTGCAGGCTGTTCGCACTGTCGTTGAGCGGCAGTTGGTAGGTCTGCCCGTCGAGGGTGAACCTGCCGGCCGCGATGCGGTTGCCGTAGCGGCCGATGAGACCGCCGAAGTAGGGGGACTTGGCGACGTAGTCGGCGAGGTTGTCGAAGCCGAGCGCGATGTTGGCCCGGCGCCCGTGCCGGTCGGGCACGTCGAGGCGGTGCACGATCCCGCCGTAGGAGAGCACCTCCAGCCGGATACCGCCGTTGGTGACGCTCCACAGGTGTACGGGAGTGCCGTCGTCCAGGGTGCCGAACAGTGTCCTGGTGGGGGTGCGGGTCGTCGTCGAGGCCTGGGCCGTGCCCAGGCTCGTCGCCGCCACGCCCGCGGCGAGGCCCGCGGCCATCACCGTACGTCTGCTGGTGTTCATGTCCGCTGCTCCTCAGAGAAGGTGATGGGGTGTCATGAGCCGACCTTGCGTTTGTTCCAGACGTCGAAGCCGACGGCGGCCAGCAGGACGAAACCCTTGATGACCTGCTGGTAGTCGGTGCCGACGCCGACCAGCGACATACCGTTGTTGAGGACGCCGAGCACCAGGCCGCCGATGATGGCGCCCAGCACCGTACCGACGCCGCCGCTCATCGAGGCGCCGCCGATGAAGGCCGCCGCGATGGCCTCCAGCTCGAAGTTGACGCCCGCGTTGGGTGTGCCGGCGTTGAGACGTGCGGCGAAGACGACACCGGCGAGCGCCGCGAGGACCCCCATGTTCACGAAGACCAGGAAGGTGACCCGCTTGTCCTTGACGCCGGAGAGCTTCGCCGCCGCCTGGTTGCCGCCGAGCGCGTAGACATGCCGTCCCACGACCGCGTTGCGCATCACGAAGCCGAGCCCGATGAGCAGGGCGGCGAGCACGAGCAGCACCACCGGTACGCCCCGGTAGCTGGCCAGGGTCAGGGTGAAGGCGAGGACGGCGGCGGCCATCGCCACGCACTTGGTGAGGAACAGGCCGCGGGGGAGCACATCGAGCTCGTAGGCCTGCTCCCGGCGCCGTGAGCGCACCTCCTGGACCAGGACGACTCCGACCAGGGACAGCCCCAACAGGATGGTGAGGTTGTGGTAGTTGGTGTCGGGTCCGACCTCCGGAAGGTATCCGGTGGAGATCTTCTGGAAGCCCTCGGGGAAC
This sequence comes from Streptomyces sp. ERV7, assembly GCF_001653515.1. Classification (GTDB taxonomy): domain Bacteria; phylum Actinomycetota; class Actinomycetes; order Streptomycetales; family Streptomycetaceae; genus Streptomyces. The sequence continues at coordinate 385,140 of NZ_LYOY01000001.1, forward strand.
GGGCCCAGCGAGCGGGATCCGAGCAGGATCTGGGTGCCGCCCCGGAAGAGCAGCATCCCGGCGAGCGTGACGATGAAGGACGGGATGCCGACATAGGCGATCCAGAACCCCTGCCAGGCGCCCGCGACCGCGCCGATGGCGAGCGCGATGACCAGGGCGAGCACCCAGGGCACGTGGTGCTCCACCATCATCACGGCGCACGCCGCCGAGACGAAGGCCGCGAGCGAGCCCACGGACAGGTCGATGTGGCCGGCGATGATGACGATCACCATGCCGATGGCCAGGACCAGGATGTAGCTGTTCTGGAGCACCAGGTTGGTGACGTTGTTCGGCTTGAGCAGGACGCCGTCGGTCCATATCTGGAAGAGCACGACGATCAGTCCGAGCGCGACCAGCATCCCGTACTGGCGCATGTTGCGGCGGGCCGCGTCCAGGAGCAGCGCCCCGGCGGGGGAGCGTGGGGGCTCGGGAGTCCTCGGGGTGCTCGGTGCGGCGTCGGTGGTGACCGGACCCATTTTCGGCTACCTCTTGTTCGTGGTCATGTCGTGCGTGGTCATGAGGCGCATCAGGACTTCCTGGGTCGCGTCCGCGCGGGCGGTCTCGCCGGTGAGCCGGCCGGCCGCCATGGTGTAGACGCGGTCGCACATGCCGAGGAGTTCGGGCAGTTCGGAGGAGATGAAGACGACGGCCTTGCCCTGGGCGGCGAGCTGGTCGATGACGGTGTAGATCTCGTACTTGGCGCCCACGTCGATGCCGCGCGTGGGCTCGTCCAGGATCAGCACATCGGGACCCGCGAAGATCCACTTGCTGAGGACGACCTTCTGCTGGTTGCCGCCCGAGAGACGGCCGACCGGCTCGAAGACGGTCGGCGCCTTGATGCCCATGGAGGTGCGGTACGACTCGGCGACGCGCCGCTCCTCGTGCTCGTCGACGATCCCGCGCCGGGACACCTTGCCCAGGGCGCCCAGGGTGATGTTGCGGCTGATCGTGTCGATGAGGTTGAGGCCGTAGTGCTTGCGGTCCTCGGTGACGTACGCGATGCCGTGGCCGACCGCCTCGGGGACGGTCCTCGTACGGATGCGGTGGCCGTCCTTCCACACCGTGCCGCTGATGCCCCGGCCGTAGGAGCGGCCGAAGACGCTCATGGCCAGCTCGGTGCGGCCCGCGCCCATCAGCCCGGCGACGCCCACGATCTCGCCCCGCCGCACGTGCAGGGTCACGTCGTCGACGACCTTGCGCTGCTGGTCGATGGGGTGGTGCACGGTCCAGTCCCGCACCTCAAGGGCGGGGTGGGCGCCGGGATCGCCCTCGTAGGGGGTGCGCGGGGGGAAGCGGTGGTCGAGGTCCCGGCCGACCATGGCCCGGATGATGCGCTCCTCGGTGGTGTCCGGGGCCTTCACGTCGAGGGTCTCGATCGTCCGGCCGTCCCTGAGGACGGTGACCGAGTCGGCCACCGCCGCGATCTCGTTGAGCTTGTGCGAGATGATGATCGAGGCGATGCCCTGGGCCTTCAGCTCCAGGATGAGGTCGAGGAGATGGGCGCTGTCCTCGTCGTTGAGGGCCGCGGTCGGCTCGTCCAGGATGAGCAGCCGGACCTCTTTGGAGAGGGCCTTGGCGATCTCCACGAGCTGCTGCTTGCCGACCCCGATGTCCGCCACCCTGGTCTGCGGGTGCTCGCGCAGCCCCACCCTCTTCATCAGCCGCGCCGCGTGCTTGAGCGTCTCGCCCCAGCTCACGATCCCCCGGGTGGCGTGCTCGTTGCCGAGGAAGATGTTCTCGGCGATGGAGAGATAGGGGACGAGCGCCAGCTCCTGGTGGATGATGACGATGCCGCGCGCCTCGCTGGCCCTCATGTCCCTGAACGCGCAGGGCTCGCCCCGGAAGAGGATCTCGCCCTCGTAACTCCCGTGCGGATGGACGCCGCTGAGGACCTTCATCAGGGTGGACTTGCCCGCGCCGTTCTCGCCGCAGATGGCGTGCACCTCGCCGGGTGCGACGGTGAGCGAGACGTCGCAGAGCGCCCGGACGCCGGGAAACGTCTTGACGATGGAGCGCATCTCCAGGATCGGCGCCCCCATGTCCGGGGTGCTCATTTGAGGTCACTCGCCTTGATGTAGCCCGAGTCGACCAGGGTGGCCCGGTAGTTGGACTTGTCGACGCTGACCGGGTTGAGGAGGAAGGCCGGCACGACCTTCTTCTCGTTGTCGTAGGTCTTGGTGTCATTGACCTGGGGCGTCTTGCCGGTGAGTACCGCGTCGGCCATCTGCACGGCCTGCTTGGCCAGGGCGCGGGTGTCCTTGTAGACGGTCTGGGCCTGGTCGCCCGCGATGATGGACTTCACGGACGCCACCTCGGCGTCCTGTCCGGTGACCACCGGGTACGGCTTGGCGGCGGTGCCGTAGCCGCCGGAGCGCAGGGCGGACAGGATGCCGATCGAGATCCCGTCGTACGGCGAGAGGACGGCATCGACGTGCTCGGTGGAGTACGCCTTGGTCAGCAGGTCGTCCATGCGCTTCTGCGCGGTGGCGCCGTCCCAGCGCAGTGTGGTCACCTGGTTGAGCCGGGTCTGGCCGCTGCGTACGACGAGCTGCTTCTTGTCGATGTAGGGCTGGAGCGTCTTGAGGGCGCCCTGGAAGAAGTAGCGGGTGTTGTTGTCGTCGGGCGATCCGGCGAACAGCTCGATGTTGAAGGGGCCCTGTTTGCCGCCGGCCTGCTGGGCGTTCTTGAGGCCCAGCTTGTCGACGATGTACGTCGCCTGGAGCACGCCCACCTTCTCGTTGTCGAACGAGGCGTAGTAGTCGACGTTCGGGGAGCCGAGGATGAGGCGGTCGTAGGAGATGACCTTGATGTGCTGGTCGGCGGCCTGCTTGAGGACGTCGCCGAGGGCGCGTCCGTCGATGGCCGCGATCACCAGGGCGTCCACTCCCTTCGTGATCATGTTCTCCAGCTGGGCGACCTGCTGGTCGACGCTGTCCTCGCCGTACTGGAGATCGGTCTTGTAGCCGAGCGCCCGGAACTGCGCGGCCATGTTGTTCCCGTCGGCGATCCAGCGCTCCGAGGACTTGGTCGGCATCGCTATGCCGATCGTGGCTCCCTTGCCGCCCTTGGGCGTCGCCTTGCCGCCGCCCTCGCTGTCCTGACCGCAGGCGGCGAGGGAGAGGGCGAGGGTGCCGGCGACGAGGGCGAGTGCGGCTGGTCGGGTGCGGCGCATGGTCATCAGTCCTTCGGGTTCGCGGGGAAGCGGTGCAGGGGGCCGGGGATGCGGGGGGGGGGAGCGGCCTCCGGGGCGGCGCGGCCCTGCTACCCCAGGAGGACTCTGAATGTTCTTGCTGAAACAACCGGAAAGCTATTGCGGTCGAGACCGTAGGCGGCCCGGACCAACTGGTCAACCCTTTGGACACACCGTCGCCACACCAGGGAAATCTCCGCGCTTTCTCTCCGCTTTCTCGCCGCAAACTCTTTCGCAAGGGATTGCAACGGTGTTACGTTCAACCGCATCTCGGCCCCGACCGCCTACAGAACGGCGGAAGCCGCCGCACCTTGCGGTGCGGCGGCTCGGACGATGGTGCCGGAGAGTCCGGGAACGGTCCTCAGAACCCGATCGGCTCGCGGACCAGGACGACGGTGCTGCGGCGCGGAACGACCTCGCGCCCGGTGATGAGGATCTTGGCGAGGACGCTGCGCTGCCCCATCACCCGCTGGGCCCGGACGTCCTCCTTGGGCAGCGAGTACGTCTCGATGCGGCGCAGCGCGGTGTCGAGGTCGGCGACGACCTTCTGGGCGCCGACCACCCAGATCGCCCGGCCCGCGCCGTACGCGTACGCGGCGAGCTGGCTGCCGCTCGCGGAGCCGGTGACGAGCCGGCCGTCCTCGGTCACGGCGTGCACACTGCCGACGACCACGTCGGGCGCGGAACGCGCGGTGCGTACGTCGTCGCGGCGGGCGCGCAGGTCCCAGTCGGCCTGCTCGGCGCGGATGCTCTTGAACCGGCCGGACGCGTCGATGTCCTCCTGGATCCCGGAGAGCCGCAGGGTCTCGCTGGTCGAGGCGAAGATCGCCTGGTCGGTCGGCAGCTCCTCGGCCACCAGCGCGCGGGCATCGGCGGCGGTGTCCACTATGTGCACGGCAAATCCATTGCCCCGCAGGGCCTCGGCGGCCCTCTCCAAGCTCTCGGCGCTCGCGGCGACCGCGAAGGCCTCGTCGGCGGGCAGTTCGGTGATGGTCTTCTCACTCATGATCAGAGAACCTAGCGCCGGGACGCGAGTCTCGTTCGAGCGCCGCTGGATCGGGCAACTGCGGCGCCCGGACCATCGCATAGGCTCGGCCACGACATGAAGAGCAACCTCGCCCCGCTGGCGCCCAAGGCCGACCAGGACACCGTGCGTCGGCACAACCTCAGCCTGGTGCTCCGGGCGGTCCACGACGAGGGCGAGACCACCCGGGCGGGCGTCGCGGCGCGCGTCGGACTGACCCGGGCGGCCGTGTCCTCGCTGGTCGAGCAGCTCCTGGAGGGCGGCTTCCTGACGGAGTCGGGCAAGACCTTCAGCGGGCAGGCGGGGCGGCCCGGCACGGTCCTCAAACCGGCCAGGACCGGCGCCGCCGGGGTCGGTGTCGAGATCAACGTCGACCACACGACCGTGTGCGTGGTGGATCTGGCCGGAACCGACCGGGTCCGGCTCACCGAGCACCTGGACAACCGGGGCGCGCCGCCCGCCGAGGTGCTGGCCCGGGCGGCCCGGCTCACCTCGCAGGCGCTGGACTCCGCCGGTCAGCAGGAGCTGCGGCCCGCCGCGGTGACGCTCGCCCTGCCGGGCCTGGTCGCGGACGGCACGGTCCGCCAGGCACCGAACCTGGGCTGGAACGGCGTCCCGGCCGACGTCCTGTTCGCGCGGGCGCTGGCCGAGTGCCCGAACGCCCCTGTCCTGCCGGTGAGTGCGGAGAACGAGGCCAATCTGGCGGCGCTCGCCGAGCTGTGGTTCGGCGGCCCGGGCGAGGCCCGTACGTTCCTCTACCTCTCCGGCGAGATCGGCGTGGGCGGCGCCCTCGTCCTGAACGGCGAACTCCTGCGCGGCGCGCACGGCTTCGCCGGGGAGATCGGCCATGTCCCGGTGGATCCGGCCGGGCCCGAGTGCCGCTGCGGGGCGCGGGGCTGCCTGGAGCAGTACGCGGGCCAGTCGGCGCTGCTGCGCGGCGCGGGCCTCGACGAGGACGCCGGGGCGGCGGGCGTGGCCGAGCTGGAGCGACGGGCGCGGGCGGGCGACGAGCCCGCGCTGACGGCGCTCGGCACGGCCGGGCGGATGCTGGGCCGGGTCCTCGCGGGCGCGGTGAACCTCCTCGACCCGCAGACCGTCGTCCTCGGCGGCGTCTACCGCGCACTGGCGCCGTGGCTGACGCCCCCGGCCGAGGCCGAGCTCACCACCCGGGTGGTGTCGGGCCTGTGGCCCCGCGACAGCGGCCGTCTGCGCGCCTCGTCCCTGGCGGGGGACGCGGCCCGGGGCGCGGCGGCCCTGGTCGTGGAGGCGGTACTGGACGACCCGGCGGCGTGGGCGGAGTCCTGACCGGGACGGCCGCTCACCCGCCGAGCAGCGCCACCCGGCCCGGAAACCCCACGCCCGCTCAGTCCCGCACCCCCAGCAGATGCTCCATCGCCAGCTGGTCCAGTTGCTCGAACGCCATGCCGCGCGCTCCCGCCGCCTCCACGTCGAACTCCTCGAAGGCCGAGCGGTCCCCGAGCAACTCGGCCAGGCCGTCCGCCGCCGTCGGGCGGGCGAGGTCGTCGAGGCGGGAGGCCCGCAGCGCCTCCCGTACCGCCGGGTCGGCGCGGAAGGCCGCCGCACGCTCGCGCAGGATCAGGTAGTTGCGCATGTTGCCGGCCGCCGAGGCCCACACCCCGTCGGCGTCCTCGGTGCGCGGCGGCTTGAAGTCGAAGTGGCGCGGGCCCTGGTAACCCGCCGACTCCAACAGGTCGACCAGCCAGAACGCGTCGCGCACATTCCCCGCCCCGAACCGCAGGTCCTGGTCGTACTTGATGCCGGACTGGCCGTTGAGGTCGATGTGGAAGAGCTTTCCGGCCCAGAGCGCCTGGGCGATGCCGTGGGTGAAGTTGAGCCCGGCCATCTGCTCGTGCCCGGTCTCCGGGTTGACCCCGACCAGCTCCGGGCGCTCCAGCCGCTCGATGAAGGCGAGCGCGTGCCCGACGGTGGGCAGCAGGATGTCCCCGCGCGGCTCGTTCGGCTTGGGCTCGACCGCGAACCGCAGGTCGTACCCCTGGCTCACGACGTACTCGCCCAGCAGGTCGAAGGCCTCCTTCATCCGGTCGAGCGCCACCCGTACGTCCTTCGCGGCCCCGGACTCCGCACCCTCGCGGCCGCCCCACGCCACGTACACCCGGGCGCCGAGCTCCACGGCCAGGTCGATGTTGCGGATCGTCTTGCGCAGCGCGTACCGCCGTACGTCCCGGTCGTTGGCGGTGAAGGCGCCGTCCTTGAAGACGGGGTGGGTGAAGAGGTTGGTGGTGGCCATCGGCACCGCGAGGCCGGTGGCGTCGAGCGCCGCGCGGAAGCGCTTGACGTGGGCGCCGCGTTCGGCGCCGGACGCGCCGAACGGGATCAGGTCGTCGTCGTGGAAGGTCACCCCGTACGCCCCGAGCTCGGCGAGCCGGTGGACGGTGGCGGCCGGGTCGAGGGCGGGCCGGGTCGCGTCGCCGAACGGGTCGCGCCCCTGCCAGCCCACGGTCCACAGACCGAAGGTGAACTTGTCCTCGGGGGTGGGAGTGAAGCGTTCCGTCATCGTCGTGTCCACCTCGGTGCGGGGCGCCCGACGGCCCCTGCTGGTATTTGTTCACTGACCTGACAAATATGACATGATCGCCGCGGCTTCCGTAACCCCGGGCCTTCACCTAATTTGTTTCGCGCACGCGCAAATTCGCCCGTGCAGGTCAGCACGTCCAGGTCCGCAGGCCGGATCCGCAGCAGAAGGGGTGCCGTATGGCGCAGGGGCCGGTCGTCATCGGGGTGGACAGCTCCACCCAGTCCACCAAGGCGCTGCTCACCGACGCGGAGACCGGGCGGCCGCTCGCCGTGGGCCGCGCCCCGCACCGGGTCGACGGCTCCGCCGGAGCGCGCGAGAGCGACCCGGAGCTGTGGTGGCGGGCGCTGTGCGAGGCGGTCGCGGCCGGGATCGAGGAGGCGGGGGTGCCCGCCTCGGCCGTCACCGGGATCGCGGTCGCCGGACAGCAGCACGGCCTGGTCGTCCTGGACCGCGCCGGACGTCCGCTGCGCCCGGCCCTGCTGTGGAACGACACCCGCTCGGCCCCGCAGGCCGCCGCCCTCACCGAGGCGCTCGGCGGCCCGCAGGCGTGGACCGCGCGCACCGGCTCGGTGCCGGTCGCCGCCGTGACCGCCGCCAAGTGGCGCTGGCTGCACGAGAACGAGCCCGCGCACACCTCGGCGGCCGCCGGAATCCGCCTCCCCCACGACTTCCTCACCGAGCGCCTGGCCGGAACCGCCGCGACCGACCCCGGGGACGCGTCGGGCACCGGCTGGTTCTCGACGGCGACCGGCTCCTACGACCCCGGGCTGCTGGAGCTCCTCGGCCTGGACGTCCGGCTGCTGCCCGAGGTCGCCGCCTCCGGGGCCACCCGGGTGGGGTCCCTGACGGCCCGGGCCGCCGAGGCGCTCGGGCTGCCCGCCGGGATCGCGGTCGCCGCCGGGACCGGCGACAACATGGCCGCCGCCGTGGGGCTGGGGCTGGGCGGCGCGGGCCTGCTCGACCACCCCGTCCTCAGCCTCGGCACCTCCGGCACGGTCTTCGCCGCCACCCGCACCCGGCCCGCCTCGCCCGCGCTCTCCGGGTTCGCCGCGACCGACGGCACCTTCCTCCCGCTGGCGTGCACCCTGAACTGCACGCTCGCCGTGGACAAGGTCGCCGCCCTGCTCGGACTCGGCCGCGACGAGGCGGAACCCGGCGGCGAGGCGGTGCTCCTGCCGTACCTCGACGGCGAGCGCACCCCCGACCTGCCGGGAGCCGCCGGGCTGCTCACGGGTCTGCGGCACGCCACCACCGGGCCCCAACTCCTGGGCGCGGCCTACGAAGGCGCGGTCTTCACCGCCCTGCGCGCCCTCGACGACCTGCTGTACGCGTGCGGCCTCGACCCCGCCGGGCCCGGGGCCGCGACCCTTCCACTGCGGCTGATCGGGGGCGGCGCCCAGGGGCGTACCTGGGTCGAGACCGTACGAAGGCTCTCCGGCCGGCCGCTGATCGTGCCCCGCGCCACCGAGCTCGTGGCACTCGGCGCCGCCGCGCTGGCCGCGGCGGCCGTCACCGGCGCGGACGCGGTGGCGACCGCGACGGCGTGGGGTACGGGCGAAGGCGTCGCGCTGGAGCCGGTGGCCCGCGACACGGCGGCCTGGGAGCGCATCGGCGCCGTCCTCGACCGGGCGGCGCCGGTGCTGGGGTGACCCGGCTTCACCGGGGCAGCGCGCTCACTTGCTCTCGCGCAGCAGCTCGGCCAGGGCGGTGTCCATGTCGAGGTCCTGGTTCTCGACGTCGGCGGAGACCGCCGCGTAGGTGAGGAAGAGGAAGCGGCGGAGCGCCGCCGTGCCGAATTCGAGGAGCGCCAGGCCGTCCGGGGAGCGCAGCTCCACCATGGTCTGGGCCCTTCCGAGCGGCCACACGTGCACATCGCCGGTGCCGGCCGGGGCACACAGTCCCCGGTCGATGAGGTTGCGGGCGAAGACCCAGGTCACGCCGCCGTCGTGCAGCGAGACCTCGGGCGGAAACACCATCCGGACGGCCAGTGGGTCGGCGCCGTCATAGCTGAGGGTGACGGGGACGGGGACGCCGTGGGAGGCGTCGGTGACGAGGCGGGCCAGGACGGACTGTTCGACAGTGGTGGACATCGACTCGCTCCTTGCTGCCACTCCCGATCTGTGACCCGCATCACATCATCTCAATAGTCGCACATTCAACACCTTGCCTGGGATTTCGTGCGAAAACCCCGAAGGGCCCCGGCGGGAAGAGGGGGCCTGGCACCACCCCGGTCCGGGGCCCAGGCCTCCTGACCAAGGCCCCCGCCCGGGCGGACGATCGTCGGCGACAGGGCTTGCGAACGAGGGAGCAGGGGGCTCGGACATGAACGATCACACTCGGCGGAACGTACTGCGCGGCGCGGCGGGCGCGACGGCGGGAGGACTGCTCGCCCTGCGCGGCGGGCCGGCCGCGGCCGCCGCCCCGCGCATCACACCGCCCGCACCGGCGCCGTCCGCCATGGGCCTGCCGTTTCTGCGCGGGGCCTTCGCGCCCGTCACCGAAGAGCTCACCGCCTTCGACCTCCCCGTCACCGGCCGCATCCCCCGCTCGCTGAACGGGCGCTATCTGCGCACCGGCCCCAATGTGCTGGGCCTGGAGGACCCCCGGGCGCACCACTGGATGCTGGGGGACGGCATGGTCCACGGGGTGCGGCTGCGGGACGGGCGGGCCGAGTGGTACCGCAACCGGTGGGTCCGCTCGGCCGCCGTGAGCCGCAAGCTCGGCGAGCCGTACCCCGGCCCCGTCCCGGAGGGCGACTTCGCCTGCAACACCCACGTCATCCCGTACAAGGGGCGCATCCTCGCCCTCCAGGAGAGCGGGCCGCTGCCGTACGAGCTCGACGGCGAGCTCAACACCCTGCGCCCGTACGACTTCCGCTCCACACTGAGCGGGGCCTTCACCGCGCACACCAAGTACGACGCCCACGCCGACGAGCTGCACGCGGTGACCTACTACCCGACCTGGGACCACGTCCGCCACCTCGTCGTCGACCGGACCGGGCGGGTCGCGCGTACGACACGGATCCCCGTCGCCGACAGCCCGATGATGCACGACTTCGCGCTCACCGAGCGGTATGTGGTCCTCTTCGACGTCCCCGTGACCTTCGACGCGGCGGCGGCCGAGGCGGGCGCGATCGTCCCGTACGTGTGGAACGACCGGCATCCCGCGCGGGTGGGCGTCATGCCCCGCGCCGGAGGCGGCGTCCGCTGGTTCGAGATCGACCCCGTCTTCGCCTCGCACACGCTCAACGCCTACGACGACGGCGCCTCGGTGGTCGTCGAACTCACCACCTTCCCGGCGCCGTTCCAGGTCGCGGGCCGCGACTCCGACGGCCCCTCGGCGCTCGCGCCCGCCTCGCTCGACCGCTGGACCGTCGACCTGGCGCACGGCCGCGTGCACACCCGGCGGCTCGACGACCGGCCGCAGGAGTTCCCCCGGGTCAACGAGGCGCTGGTGTCCCGGCGCCACCGGTACGGGTACACGGCGGCCAGCGCCGAGATGTTCACCGCGTATCTGACGGCCGACGGCGTCCCGCCGGACCGCTCCTTCGGCAACGCCCTGATCAAGCACGACTTCCTGCGCGGCACCTCCCAGTCGCACCGGCTCCCCCGGGGCGCCGCCGTCGGTGAGGCGGTCTTCGTGCCCGCGCACGGGCCGGACCCGGCGCCCAGGGCGGCGGAGGACGACGGCTACACCCTGGCGTACGTCCACGATCCGGAGCGCGGCGCCGCCGACCTGCTGATCCTGTCGGCGCAGGACTTCACCGGCCGTCCGCTGGCCCGGATCCATCTGCCCGGGCGGGTGCCGCTCGGCTTCCACGGCAGCTGGGTCGCGGACGCCTGAGCGAGAAGGGCGGCGGCTCAGCCCAGCTGACTGAGCATGCCCATAACCGAGTTGACCGCACTGTGCAGCGAGGGGGCCGCGGCCGTATCGGCGAAGTAGAAGCCGAATCCGGCGCAGATCAGCGCGTGGGACAGCTTGGTGCCGCCTTTGCGCCACAGGAAGTACGCGCCCACGGCCAGCGCGAGCATCAGAGGAAAGTGCACGGAGGGCAAGGCATTCACCTCGTGACCCCGAGAGTGTCGAATACCGGTTCGCCGCGCCCTGGCGGCGGTCCGGTGAGAACCACCTCCGTCACGGTACGACCGCCGTTCACCCCGCGCCACACGAGCATCACCAGGCGTTATCACCGCAGGTGAGAGGGGTTGACCTTCAGTGGGCCGTCGCGACCAGCAGGCGGCAGCGGGGGCTGCCGTCCGGGCGCCGCCCGAGCTCCTCCAGCGCGTACAGGTCCACCTGGAACCCGGCGCGGGCGAGCTCGGCGCGGACGTCGGCGAGCCTGAAGTCCCGGTAGTACATGACGAATCGGGGCCGCCACAGCGCGTTGCGCACCCGCATCGACGTGTCGAAGCCGAGCAGGGTCCAATAGCCGAGCGAGCCGGGGCGGGCGGGCGCCGCGACCGGGAACGCGAACCGGCCGCCGGGCGCGAGGACCGAGCGGACCTGAGCGAACAGCCCCGGCCGCTCGGCGGGCAGGAAGTGCCCGAACGCCCCGAAGCTCACGACCAGGTCGAAGGCGTCCCGGAACGGCAGGGCGCGGGCGTCGGCGCGGACCCAGTCGACGCCCTGGGCCCCTTGGACGCACCCCCGGCCCACCGCCAGCATTCCGGCGCTGAAGTCGACCCCGGTGACCCGCTCGCGGCACACCTCGCGCAGCACGCCCAGACCCGCGCCGGTGCCACAGCACAGGTCGAGACCCCTGCCGAAGGGGCCGAGCTCGGCGAGGACGCGCGTGACGGCGTGGAGGACCGGATCCGGGGTGCGGTACGGCGTGTGGTCGAACTTCGGGGCGAGCAGGTCGTAGCCGCGCTCGACCGACGACAGTGCCTGGACGGCGAGTTCACGGAGGGTAGGGCCCTGAGAAGCGGACATCGGCCTCAGCATATAGCCTCAGAAAACGTACCAATCGGCTGGATGGGGAGCCGCCGAGACGGGAGAGACCCATCGTGAAATCCACTCTGCCACGCCGCTGTGCCCGGACGGCCGCGGCCGGCGCCCTGTCCTTCGCCCTGCTCGCCGGCGGATCCGTCGCGGTCGCGACGGCCGCGAGCCCCGCCCCCGGACCGTCGCCGAGCGGCAGCAAGTACGCATCGGCGGCGCCGGGTTCGCTGACCATCAAGGCGAGCGCCACCGAGGCGAAGGTCGGCGACAAGGTCACCTTCACCGGCCGCTCCAAAGGGCTGGCCGTCGGCAGCAAGGTCGTGCTCCAGCACAAGAAGGGGAGCAAGTGGACGACCCTGCACGCCGACACCACCATCAAGCAGGGCAGCAGCTACTCCCTGGACTACAAGGTGAACACCAAGGGCAAGGAGGAGCTGCGGGTGATGGACGGCAAGACCGTCTCCCCGACGGTGACGGTCACCGTGAAGTGACCGTCACCGTGAAGTGACCGTCACCGTGAAGTGACGCCACCGCGGCGGCGCCACCGCGCGGACTAGTCGACCTTCAGCTCACCCATGGCGCTCCACCCCGTCGCACCCTCGATGGTCGTGCTCACGATCTCGGGGGTGTGACGCAGGAGCGGGCGCATCGTCTCCATGGCCGTGCGGAAGTGGTCGGAGTTGACGTGCGCCTCGCCCGCGCCGTCCTGGAAGGCCTCGACCAGCACATAGGTGGTGGGGTCCGCCAGGCTGCGGGACCACTCGTACCAGAGGTTGCCCGGCTCGGCCCGGGTGGCGTCGGTGAAGTCCGCGACGTGCTGGGGCCACTCCTCGGCGTACTCGGGCTTCACGGGGAACTTGACGACAATGAAGATCATTCAGTCATTCTATGCGCGGTATGCACGGATAAATCACTTCGGCCGTCCGACACGCCCGGGGTAGGGTGACCGCGCCCCGCAGCCTGCCGGACCCCCTCGGATGTCCGGCCCCATACCCCCAGGTGAGACCCATTACCGTGCTTGACCATTCCTCCGTAGTGACCAGGCTCCGCGCCGCCGGCTGTGTCTTCGCCGAGGACGAGGCGGAGTTGCTGATCTCCACGGCCCGTACGCCCGAGGAGCTCGACGCCATGGTGGCGCGGCGCGCCGAGGGCCTGCCGCTCGAACACGTCCTGGGATGGGCCGGGTTCGCCGGTGTACGGGTCGCGGTGGACCCGGGCGTCTTCGTGCCCCGGCGGCGCACGGAGTTCCTGGTGGAGCAGGCCGTCGCGCTCGCCCCCGAGGGCGCGGTCGTGGTGGATCTGTGCTGCGGCTCGGGCGCGTTGGGCGTGGCCCTCGTCGCCGGGATCACGGGTGCGGAGCTGCACGCGGCCGACGTCGACCCGGCCGCCGTGGAGTGCGCCCGGCGCAATGTCGCCGCCGCCGGGGGCCGGGCGTATCAGGGCGATCTGTTCGCCGCGCTCCCCGACGGTCTGCGCGGCCGCGTGGACGTCCTGCTCGCCAATGTGCCGTACGTGCCGAGCGAGGAGATCGAGCTGCTCCCCTCGGAGGCACGCGTCCACGAGGCACGGGTGGCGCTCGACGGCGGCTCCGACGGCCTCGACGTACTGCGCCGGGTGACCGCCGAGGCGGCGCACTGGCTGGCACCCGGCGGGCTGCTGTTCTTCGAGACGAGCGAGCGCCAGGTGCCGCTCGCCGTCGCGGCGGTCACCGAGGGCGGTCTCGTACCGCGCGTGGCAACCTGCGAGGAGCGGTACGCCACGGTCGTCGTCGCCAGGAGGCCCGCCCAGGCCGGGTAACACCCCGCGGCTCACGCCATCCAGAAGAAGACGGCCGTCATCCGGCTGTCCTCAAGGGTGCTGCCCCAGTAGCCGGTGGCGGTGTGGATCATGTTGGCGTTGTAGAGGAGCAGCCGGTTGTAGCGGTGGGCGACGCGGACGTCCTCGGTGAAGGAGTCCGGCGGCACGAACCGGGTCCCCAGCGCCTCGACCAGATTGGTGTGCGGGGCCGCGACGAGATTGCCGCCGAGGACGCCGCCGGGCAGGCTCTGGCGGTAGAAGCTGGTGCCGCAGTGCTGGGGGACGTCCGGGTTGAGGTAGAGCACCGCCGCGTACCGGCACAGTGCGCGCGAGTCGGTGTGCGGGCGCGGCTCGCCCTCGTCCCGTCCGACGACCTGGACGCAGTTGTGGTTGAGCGTGGCGCCGCCGGGCGCCTTCTGCAGCCACAGCTCGCGGGCGCCGGTCGCCTTCCTGACCAGCCGCTCCACCCGGTCGAGTTCGGCGGGCTCCAGGCCCGGCATGGTGCGCAGCCCGGGCCAGGTCTCGGGCTTGCGGGGGTATCCCTCGACCCAGTCGCCCCTGGCGAGGCAGCGCGCGCGGACCTCGTCGGCGTTGGGCAGGACGTCGTCGAGGACCCAGTAGTCCCGGCCGGGGGTGGGTTTGCGGTACGGCAGGACCGGGAGCGAGGAGGGGTTGGGGGGCATGCGGCCGAACCTACGTCCGTAACCCTCCGTATCCGTCCGCGAGTTGGTCAACCTTGCCTCAAGGTGCGGTGAAGCCGTCCCGGTGACGAAGGGCGCATTGCGGGGACATCCCGGCAGGAGGTCCCCGCAATGGCAAAGGCGGATCCATTTTCGTCCCAGGAGACGGCTCCGGCGCAGGTCAGGCCTTGCGGCCGACACCGCCGAACATGGCCACCTCGGCCGGCTCGCCGTCCGTCGCGTCCTCGGGCCGCCAGCGCGAGCACGACACCACACCGGGCTCCAGGACCTCCAGGCCGTCGAAGAAGCGGGCGGTCTGCTCGGGGGTGCGCTGGGTGAGCTTGGGGGTGCCGTGCTCGTTCCAGAACGCCACCGCCTGGTCGACGTCCGGCATCTCGGGGTGGGTCACGGTGTGCGAGAGGACCAGGAAGCTGCCGGGGGCCAGCTTCTCCATCAGCCGGCGGACCAGGCCGTACGCCTTGTCGTCCTCCTCGATGAAGATGACCACGCCGAGCAGCATCAGCGCGACCGGCCGGCTCAAGTCCAGCGTCTTGGAGGCGTGTTCCAGGATGCTGTCCACATCGCGCAGATCCGCGTCGAGGTAGTCGGTCCGGCCCTCGGGCGTGCTGGTCAGCAGCGCACGGGCGTGGGCGAGCACCAGCGGGTCGTTGTCGACGTAGACGATCCGGGACTCGGGCGCGATGCGCTGCGCCACCTCGTGGGTGTTGTCGGCGGTGGGCAGGCCGGTGCCGATGTCGAGGAACTGCCGGATGCCCCGGTCGGCCACCAGGTGGCGCACGGCCCGGCCGAGGAAGAGCCGGTCGGCGCGCGCGTAGTCGCCGATGCCGGGGTGGAGCTGCCGGATCTGGTCGCCGACCTCGCGGTCGACCTCGTAGTTGTCCTTGCCGCCGAGCCAGTAGTTCCAGATCCGGGCCGTGTGCGGCTGCGAGGTGTTGATTCTGCTCCGAACGTGCTCGGGAGCATCGAGGTGGGCCGGGTTCTCGGTCACGGGCGTCGTCTCCTGGGGCCTGGTGGAACTGTCAATGATCAGCCTAGATGGCCAAGTTGAACCGCGTCCCGGAACCCCGTCGGACGGCGCCCCGGGCAGGCGGGTGTCCGGATGACGTCATCGGCGCGCCTGCCGCTTCGGGGGCGAAGTCGCCCCCAGTCTCATACGATCATGGCTGAACGGTTCCGCTCCTCAGCCACCCCCGTATCGATGGAGGTCACCGTGACCAGGACGGCTCACCGTATCCGCAATCTGACCACCGCCGCAGCCACCGCGGCAGGGCTGCTGCTCGTCGCCACCGGCTGCTCCTCGGGCGACGGCGGCTCCGGAGAGGCCGCGGGCGGGGTGCCGGTGGTCAAGAAGGGCAAGCTGACCACCTGCACCCACCTGCCGTACCCGCCGTTCCAGTCGGAGCAGAACGGCAAGGTCGTGGGCTTCGACGTCTCCCTGATCGACCTCGTCGCCAAGAACCTCAAGATCGAACAGAAGATCCTCGACACTCCGTTCGAGAACTTCAAGACGGGCGCCTTCCTCAACTCCGGCGAGTGCGACCTCGCCGCCGCCGGTATGACCATCACCGACGAGCGCAAGAAGAACGTCGACTTCTCCGTCCCCTACTTCGACGCCACCCAGGCGCTCCTCGCCACCAAGAAGAGCGGGGTCACCTCGCTGGCCGACCTCAAGGCCAAGGGCAAGAAGCTCGGCGCCCAGGCGGAGACCACCGGCGAGAGCTACGCCACGGGCAAGGGCTTCAACCCGGTCGCCTTCGAGAGCTCCGACGCGGTGCTCAACGGTCTGCGCACCGGCCAGGTCGACGCCGTGGTGATCGACTACCCGGTCGTCCAGGGCTGGCTCAAGGACAAGGCCAACGCCGACCAGTTCGCCCTGGTGGAGAACATCTCCACCGGCGAGCAGTACGGCTTCTCGGTCAAGAAGGGCAACACCAAGCTCCTCGCCGCCCTCGACAAGGCGATCACCGACGCCAAGGCGGACGGCACGTACAAGAAGATCTACGAACAGTGGATCGGACCGCTGCCCAAGGCCCAGTCGTGACCTCCCGCCTGACGAGGCGTCAACGAAGGCGCGTCTCGCAGGGCATCCAGTACGCGGTCTTCGTGGCGGTGCTGATCACCATCGGCGTGCTGGCCGACTGGGACCGTCTGCAGAACCAGTTCGCGCAGACCGACCTCGTCGGGAAGCTCTTCCCGGAGATCATCACCATCGCCCTGCGCAACACCGTGGTGTACACGCTCTCCGGCTTCGCCTTCGGTCTGGTGCTCGGTCTGGTGGTCGCGCTGATGCGGCTCTCGTCCGTGGCGCCCTACCGCTGGGTGGCGGGCATCTACATCGAGCTGTTCCGCGGGCTGCCCGCCCTGCTGATCTTCATCTTCGTGGGCGTGGCGGTGCCGCTGGCCTTCCCCGGCACGGAGATCCCCGGCGGTACCTACGGAAAGGTCGCCCTCGGGCTCGGCCTGGTCGCCGCGGCCTATATGGCCGAGACGATCAGGGCGGGCATCCAGGCGGTGCCCAAGGGCCAGATGGAGGCAGCCCGCTCGCTGGGGTTCTCGCACACCCGGGCCATGGTGTCGGTGATCATCCCGCAGGCGTTCCGGATCGTCATCCCGCCGCTGACCAACGAACTGGTGCTGCTCTTCAAGGACTCCTCGCTCGTGCTCTTCCTCGGGGTCACCCTGGAGGAGCGGGAGCTGACCAAGTACGGCAGGGACCTGGCCAGCCAGAGCGCCAACTCCACCCCGATCCTGGTCGCCGGGCTCTGCTATCTGATGGTGACCGTGCCCCTGAGCTTCGTGGTGCGCCGCCTAGAGGCCCGCGCGGACCGGGCGAGGTGAGGAAGCGATGCCACAGAACGAGATCGAGATCCACGGGCTGCGCAAGTCGTTCGGGGACAACGAGGTGCTGCGCGGCATCGACCTGGAGGTCGCCCGGGGCGAGGTGGTGTGCGTCATCGGCCCCTCGGGGTCGGGCAAGTCCACGCTGCTGCGCTGTGTGAACCTGCTGGAGGAGCCGAGCGCGGGCCAGGTGTTCGTCGGCGGCACCGAGGTCACCGACCTGGACGTCGACATCGACGCGGTGCGCCGCCGCATCGGCATGGTCTTCCAGCAGTTCAACCTGTTCCCGCACATCACGGTGACCGAGAACCTGGTCCTGCCGCAGCGCCGGGTGCTGCGCCGGGACAGGGCGAAGGCGGCCGCCGTGGCCCGCGAGAACCTGGACCGGGTCGGGCTCGCCGAGAAGGCCGACGCGTATCCGGCGCAGCTCTCCGGCGGCCAGCAGCAGCGCGTCGCCATCGCCCGGGCGCTCGCCATGGGCCCCGAGGTGATGCTCTTCGACGAGCCGACCTCGGCGCTCGACCCGGAGCTGGTGGGGGACGTCCTCGCGGTGATGCGGGTGCTCGCGGGCGAGGGCATGACGATGATGGTGGTCACCCATGAGATGAGCTTCGCCCGGGAGGTCGCGGACCGGGTGGTGTTCATGGACGGCGGCGTCATCGTCGAGCAGGGCCCGGCCGCGCAGGTCGTGGGCGCCCCGCGGGAGGAGCGGACCAGGAACTTCCTCAACCGCATCCTCGACCCGGCGGCGGAGGCCCGGCCGACCTCGCACCTGCCGCCCGGGGACGAGCCCGGCTGAGGTGCGGTGCCCGCCCCCGGAGTTCCCGGGGGCGGGTCCCGCGTGATCAGGGCGTCAGGATCCCGCGGCCTTCATCTTGTGGGTGAAGACCCAGGTGGCGATGGAGTCACCGAGCGTCAGCCCGTCACTCGCGTCCCACGGGTAGTGGACGCCCAGCCAGACCCTGCTGTCCGCGTCCTCACGCGCGGCCTGGCTGAAGCTGGTGAACGTACGGTTCTTGACCGGGGCCTTGGGGTCGTCGGTCGAGGCGGTGAAGGTGATGTTGTCGCTCTTGAAGTACTGCCGCATGATCCCCGCCCATGCGGCGCCGAACGCGGAGTGGCCCGAGGCCCACGCGGGGAAGCACGGCGTGGTGCCCGACAGCGGCTTCCAGGCGGTGTCCTTCAGTCCCTCGCGGACCGCCGAGACGGGCCGCCAGAGGTCGATCGGCGTCTGGTACTTCACATCCCACTCGGCGATGGCCGCGTCCGCCATGGCCACCGAGACCAGCGCGAAGAGCCGGGCGTTCTGATACGGCGTCAGACCCCGGTCCCGCGCCACCCGCGCGGTGATGTCGAGCAGCTGCCCCGGCGGCTTGTAGGTGCCGTTGGCGTCGTTGGCCCAGAACCAGGCCGCCGCGGTCTGGTCCGTCGTACGGGTGGTGGAGTTCGCGGCCCCGAGGTCGCGCACCTTCGCGACCTGCTCGGCGTAGGCCGGACTGGCGAGCAGGCTCTCGTACGAGGCGAACCGGCCCGGTGTCGCGGGCCGGAACTGGGAACCGGAGGTCAGCGCCCACGGCTTGACCTTGCCCCACTCCGGGCCGGCCGCCTGGCCGCCCTGGCTGCAGCCGGGGTCCGGCAGGTCCGGGTAGCTGGTGGGCTGCCAGGCGCCGGGCTTTCCGTCCGGGGTGTACACGGTCCGGTCGTCGGAGCCGTCCGCGCTGCGGAAGTTCCACATGTTGGTGACCATCGTGTTGACCACGGTCACATCGAGGATGTCGAACTCGGTGGGCCTGGTGCCGAACCGCTCGACGAACTTGTTGTCGAGGTACGTGGTCTGGTCGGGGAAGAGCTTGAGCAGGATGTTGTAGGCGGTTCGCCCGATCACCCGCTCCTCCTCGCCCGGGCCCTCCGCCCAGCCGGCGTAGCTGACCGCCTGGAGGTAGGGGTCGGAGGTCATGGTGTGCCAGCGCAGCTGGTAGGAGCTCTCGGCGTCGTAGATCGCCGCGTTCATCTCGGCGGCGGCCCGGGAGAGCGGGCCCGGGGGGCCACCGGCCGTCCTGATGGCGCCGTTCAGCACGTTGTTCCAGTACTGCACGGGGTCGCCGGAGTAGTTGGGGGCGGCCGCGGAGGCCGACTGGGGGGTGAGCGCGAGGGCGCCGGCGGCCGTGGCGAGCACGGTCGCGAGGGTCACGGCCTTGGCGCGTATACCGCCACGTCTCCCCCGTCTGGTGTGGAACATAGTCGTCCAGGTCCTCTCTGCCGGTCCGTAGTGCGATGAGTCGGGCGTGCGATTCGTCGGTGCGGTGGTGCAGAGGTGCTGTGGTGCGGAGGTGCGGTCGTGCAGAGGTGCGGTGGTGCTGTGCGTTCCGCGCCGCAATCTAGGGACCGGGCGCCCGCAAACGCATCCAGCAGGCGTATGACCTGGGTCGTCATCCCTGCGGCGCAGATCCAGCAGACGGTAAACCCTGGCGGTATACCGCCGGTAAGGACTCACTGGGGCCCCGCTCGTCGCCACTCATCACCGGGCACACAAACGGACCAATAGGTAGAATTCCACCCATGGGAGAGCGGTCTGCCGCGCCGACAGCGCCCGAACTCGTCCTGGAGACCGACACCGGCTCCACGGTGATGAGTCCGAGCCGGGACTACCACGTCGGGCGCGATCCCCTCAGCGAGATCGTCATCGACGACGCCCGCGTCTCGTGGCACCACGCGGTGCTGCGCGTGGCGGGCGGCCACTGGACGGTCGAGGACGAGGGCAGCACCAACGGGACGTACGCCGACGGCCGCCGTGTCCACGAGTGGGGCGTGGGCCCCGGCAGCGTCATCCGGTTCGGCAGCCCCGCCGACGGCCCGCGCGCCGTCCTCGTGGGCCGCGCCCCGCCGCCGGTGCGCGCACCCGAGCGGCTGTCCGCCGTGTCCATGCCGTCCGCGACCGGCGCCTTCCGGCAGCCCACCTCGGTGCGGCCGCTGCCCGCCAGGACCGTACGGCTCGGCCGCGCCCCCGACAACGACCTGGTCGTCGACGACCTCGTCGTCTCGCGCCGGCACGCCGAACTGCGCGCCCACCCCGACGGCGGCTACGAGATCGTCGACCTCGGCAGCCACAACGGCACCTTCCTCAACGGCCAGCCCGTCGCCCGCGCCCGGGTCTCCCCCGGCGACATCGTCGGCGTCGGCCACTCGGCGTTCTGCCTGGTCGGGGACGAGCTCCAGGAGTACGTCGACACCGGCGAGGTCTCGCTCGACGTCCAGGACCTCACCGTCGCCGTCGACCGGGGCCGCAAGACCCTGCTCGACCGGGTGTCGTTCCCGGTCGGCGAGAAGTGCCTGCTCGCCGTGGTGGGCCCCAGCGGCGCCGGCAAGTCCACCCTGCTCAACGCCCTGACCGGGCTGCGCCCGGCCGACCGCGGCACGGTCCTCTACGACGGCCGCGACCTCTACCGGGACTACGCGGAGCTGCGCCAGCGCATCGGGCTCGTCCCCCAGGACGACATCCTGCACGCCCAGCTCACCGTGCGCCGGGCGCTCGGCTACGCCGCCGAGCTGCGCTTCCCGCAGGACACCGCCAAGGCGGAGCGCCGCGCCCGGGTCGACGAGGTGATCGGCGAGCTCGGGCTCGACCAGCGCGCGGGCCAGCCCATCCACAGCCTCTCCGGCGGCCAGCGCAAACGCGTGAGCGTCGCCCTGGAACTGCTCACCAAGCCGTCGCTGCTCTTCCTCGACGAGCCCACCTCAGGGCTCGACCCGGGCATGGACCGCTCGGTGATGCACATGCTGCGCGGCCTCGCGGACGACGGCCGCACCGTCATCGTGGTCACCCACAGCGTCCTCAGCCTCGACGTCTGCGACCGGCTCCTCGTCCTGGCCCCCGGCGGGCACATCGCGTACTACGGACCGCCCCGCGACACCCTGGGCTTCTTCGGCTTCGGCGAGTGGCCGGAGGCCTTCGAGGCCTTCGAGCGGGACCGCGAGCGGGACTGGGCGGGCGAGTACGCCCGCTCGTCCTTCCACCAGCAGTACGTCGTCAGCTCCAGCGCCCAGCCGCACCTCGCCGAGGCGGCGGCCGCCCGGGTCGTCGGAAAGCCGCCGAAGGCGCAGAGCTGGGGTGCCCAGCTGGGCACCCTGGTGCGCCGGTACGCGGCCGCGCTCGGCGCCGACCGGACCTTCCTCGCCATCATGATCGCGCTGCCCTTCGTGATGGGCGCCATGGCGCGTGCCCTCGCGGGCGGCAAGCTGACCCAGGAGACGGCGATGAACGCGCTGCTCATCCTGTGTGTCGGCGGTGTGCTCACGGGCGCGGCGAACGCGGTACGGGAGCTGGTCAAGGAGCGGGTCATCTACCAGCGCGAACGCGCCGTCGGCCTGTCCAGATCGGCGTATCTGATGTCCAAGGTGGTGGTCCTCGGGACGATCACGGTCCTCCAGGCGGTGGTCCTGACACTGGTGGCCCTCCTCGGCGTCGATCTCAACGCCCCGGGCGGCGAGGGCGTGGTCATGCCGCCACTGGTGGAGATCACGGTGGCGGTGGCCCTGCTCGCGTTCACGGCGATGATGCTCGGCCTGCTCGTCTCGGCGCTGGTGCGCAAGGAGGAGGTGACGATGCCACTCCTCGTGCTGCTCGCCATCGTCCAAGTGGTGTTCTGCGGAGCGCTGTTGAAACTGCACGGCGTCCCCGGCATCGAGCAGCTGTCCTGGCTGGTCCCCTCCCGGTGGGCGCTCGGCGGGATGGCGGGCACGATCGGGCTCTCCAGGATCGTGCCGGGCGAGCTGACGGGCGACCCCCTGTTCAAGCACGAGACGGGTGTGTGGCTGATCGACATGGGCATGCTGGTGGCCCTGTCCGTGCTCTTCGGCTTCGCGGTCGCCCGGCTGCTGCGGCGGCACGAGCCCGCCGTGATGCGGAAGTAGGCGGCCGCGATGAGCACTCCCGTGGACTTCCGTCCCACCCATGTCGTCCCGCCCGGCGGACTCGCCGCCTGGGAGAGCCCGGACACCGGACGCCCCACGGTGCCGCTGGACGCGCTGCTGCCGGTGCAGCTGATCGACCGGCGGGGCGACTGGGCCCGGATCCTGTGCGCCAACGCCTGGTCGGCGTGGGTCGACGGCCGCCTCCTGGTCACCGTTCCGCAGGGGCCGCCGGTGCCGGGCGCGCCCCTGGCCCGTACCGCCGATCCGCGCCCGCTCCTCACCCGCGTCCAGGACATGCTGAGCCGCTACCGCAGCGCGGCGGAGGACCTGGCGGCGGGCCGCCTCGACGGCGAGACCTTCCGGCAGCGCACCCAGGGGCTGCGGGCCGGCATGGTCGTCGACGGCGAGGCGGTGTGGCTGTACGACGCCGAGCACGAGCGGTGGGTGTACTGCGACGGGACGCGGCTGAGCACCTTCGCGGCCTCCGGACAGCCCTCCGGGACCCGGGCGAGTGCGGCGCCTTCCGCCGACGACGGGCCTCCCCCGGCCGAGAGTCCCGGCGCGGGGCCGTCCGACGCGACCCGGGTGGTCGCCCCGAGCAGCGACGGGCAGTATCCCGAGGGCATCGACGGCGCCCGCGCCTGGCCCGGTGACACCTGATGGCACCCGAGAGCGATCTGTACACCGGACGCCCCTCCGACCTCGTGGGGCGGCGGATCGCCGGGTACCGGATCGAGCGGGAGATCGGCCGCGGCGGGATGGCCGTGGTGTACCGGGCCCGCGATCTGCGCCTGGAACGGACGGTCGCGCTGAAGCTGCTCGCCCCCGAACTCGCCCGCAACGACACCTTCCGACAGCGCTTCACCCATGAGTCACGGGTGGCCGCAGCGATCGACCATCCGCACATCGTGCCCGTCTTCGAGGCCGGGGAGACCGACGGCGTCCTGTACATCGCCATGCGGTACGTCGCCGGGCGCGATCTGCGGGCGCTGCTCGACCAGGAGGGGCCGCTGCCGGTCGCCACGGCGGCCAGGATCGCCGCCCAGGTGGCGTCCGCGCTGGACGCCGCCCATGAGCACGACCTGGTGCACCGCGATGTGAAGCCGGGCAACATCCTGGTGGCCCAGGGCACCGACAGCGACCACCCCGAGCACGTCTACCTCACCGACTTCGGCCTGACCAAGAAGTCGCTGTCGCTGACCGGCTTCACCACGGTCGGCCAGTTCGTCGGCACGCTCGACTACGTGGCGCCGGAACAGATCTCGGGCCGCCCGGTGGACGGCCGCTGCGATGTCTACAGCCTCGCGTGCGTGGTCTACGAGACGATGGCGGGCGCGCCGCCGTTCCAGCGCGACGACGACATGGCGCTGCTGTGGGCGCACCAGTACGACCAGCCGCCCGCGCTGACCGAGAAGCGCCCCGACATCGCCGCCGGGGTCGACGGTGTGATGGCGAAGGCGCTGGCCAAGATCCCCGACGACCGGTACGACTCGTGCCTCGCCTTCGTGGCCGCACTGCGCGCGGCGGCCAAGGGCGTGGGGCCGGGAGGGCACCCGCCGACACGGGTGGATCTGCGGGTGATCGGCGCGCCGGAACCGCCCGCGCCGCCGCCCCAACCGCCGGAGTGGGCGCGGCCGGTGTTCCCGGGACCGGGGTCGCCTGCGCCGCGTCGGCGGGTGTCCCACCGCCCAGCAGCAGGGCCCCAAAGGCGGCGACGGCGATCCCCAGCCGCAGCCCGGTCCGCAGCGTGAAGTGGTTCATGGGCGACATCCTGCCCGAATCATCCCTGTATGCCCTTGAGGCTCAGCGGTGGGCGCAGCGGCGCAGGAACGCCCGCCAGTCCCTCTCCAGCTGCCATTGGAGGGCGGCCTTGGGGCTGGCGGCCAGGAACGCCCGGCACCCGGCACCCGGCCCGCGGCCCGGGTCGGGGGTGTCGTCGCGGCAGGGCGCGGCGAAGGTGTCGTACCGGTCCTGCTCCCGCCACAGGTTCGCCCCCTCGACGAAGGCGTGGTCGAGGGAGGCGCGCGCGGAGGCGCGCAACTGCTCGATGCCGAGGCCCTGGTCGGTGACGGCCAGCCGGAAGACGTCGGTGAGGTCGCTGCGGCTGACGCCCGGGTCGTCGGTGGCCAGGGCGAGGGGCACGCCGGCGTCGAGATAGGTGTGCAGGGGGTGGCGGTCGCCGGTGACCCGGAGGATCTGGGCGTGGCTGATCAGCGGGGCCTCGACCAGGACGTGCCGTCGGCGCATCCGGGCCGCCAGGGCCTGGTGGGCGCGTTCCTGGACGAGATCGACACCGTGTCCGACGCGGTCGGCGCCCGCCACGTCGACGGCCTGGGCGATGTGGAAGGCGAGATCGCGGCGGCTGACGCCGTTGAGGCCCTCGACGAGTTCCCCTGCGTGCAGGCTGACGTGGACCGACGGGGAGCGGGACTTGAGGAAGCCGATCATCCTCATGTGCAGGGGGTAGTCCCGCAGGGCGACGGGGGCGTCCTCGGGCTGGACCATGTTGACCCCGACGACCCGGCCGAGTCGGCCGCGGGCGAGCGCGAAGCCGAGGATCTGCTGGGCGAAGACATGGCGGGCGGGCTGGGCGCGGCCGACCTGGTAGTCGAAGCGGACGACGACATCGCAGGCCGGCGGGGTGGGCGTACGGTCGCAGCCGAGGATGGCGCGGTAGCGCGCGAAGCCCTCGTCATAGGCGGCCGCCGCCTCCCGCACGATCTCCTGGAACCGGGGGCTGCGGGTGAGGGTGTCGTGGAACTCCGCGAGCCCGGCCGGGCCGGGGTCCGCCGGATGCACCCGGTCGACCAGCCGTCGCAGCGGCTCGGCCGCCACGGTGACCAGCGTCTCCACGTACGCGGTGCGCTCCCGGGCGGCGGCGCGGGCCACATCGGCCAGCATGTCCGCGTCGTGGCCCGCCTCGGCCTCGGCGAACTTCCCGAAGGTGGCGAAGAAGTGGTCGTGGCCGGGCTGCGGATCGCCGTCGGGCGGCAGGGCGAAGCCGAGCATCGACCAGGCCCGGACGACCTCGCGGCGGAACGGTCCGGGGCGCGTGGCGTCCTCGGCGGGCCGCTGTCCGGCGGCGCACGGCCGCGGTGCCGGGGCGACGACGTACGTCACGGTGTCGACGCACTTGCGGTCGCGGGCGGCGTAGCCGATGAGCGACTCCGCGCTGACCGCTCCGCCCAGGTGGTGGTGGAGATCGCCGCCCTTGGGCAGCTCGCGGAGCAGGAGGGCGAGGCCGCCGGGGCCGCGGGCGGCACGCTCCAACTCGCGCTGGGCGGCGCGCTGTTCGTCGCCGCTCGCGCGCTGCCCGCCCGTGGCGCCACGGGCGACAGCGACGCGGCCGGACCCGGCGGCGGCCACCGGCGCCGCCCCGACCGTACCGACGGCCAGCCCCAGCGCGGTCGTCCCGGCCAGCACCGACCACCACCGCGGGCGCGTTCTCTTCTGCATGCCCTGTCCCTCTCCTGCCTCCGGCCCCCATATTCACGGGCACCGCACCGGAACCGCCCGACGCGCGCACGGCAGGCCCCCATGTGGCCGACACCCGGCGGCCGTGGAGACCGTCCCGTGCCGCACACCGTCCCGGCGCCCCGGCACCCTGGCGCGGAAGTCCGTGACCCGCGTCGGTGTTCGCTCGATACTGGACGCGAACGCACCCCGGCCCCAGGCTCCCCGGAGGCACCCATGAAGATGCTGATCAACGTGGCCGAGACGGTCGTGGCGGACGCGCTGCGCGGGATGGCGGCCGCGCATCCCGAGCTGACCGTCGACGTGGAGAACCGGGTGATCGTGCGCCGGGACGCGCCGTTCGCCGGGAAGGTGGGGCTGGTGTCCGGGGGCGGTTCGGGGCACGAACCGCTGCACGGCGGGTTCGTGGGGCGCGGGATGCTCTGCGCCGCCTGTCCGGGGGAGGTGTTCACCTCGCCGGTGCCGGACCAGATGGTACGGGCCGCCGCCGCCGTCGACAGCGGGGCCGGAGTGCTGTTCGTCGTGAAGAACTACACCGGTGACGTCCTCAACTTCGACATGGCCGTGGAGCTCGCCGAGGACGAGGGCGTACAGATCGCCAAGGTGCTCGTCGACGACGACGTCGCCGTGACCGACAGCCTCTACACCGCCGGGCGGCGCG
This sequence comes from Streptomyces sp. ERV7, assembly GCF_001653515.1. Lineage (GTDB taxonomy): Bacteria > Actinomycetota > Actinomycetes > Streptomycetales > Streptomycetaceae > Streptomyces. The sequence continues at coordinate 411,273 of NZ_LYOY01000001.1, forward strand.
GCACCGGGGCCACCCTCTTCGTGGAGAAGATCGCGGGCGCGGCGGCCGAGGAGGGCGCGCCCCTGGAGCGCGTCGAGGCGATCGCCCGCCGGGTGAACGCGAGTTCGCGGAGCTTCGGCGTCGCGCTCGCCGCCTGCACCACCCCCGCCAAGGGCAGCCCGACCTTCGACCTGCCGCCCGGCGAGCTGGAGCTCGGGGTCGGCATCCACGGCGAGCCCGGCCGCGAGCGGCGGCCCATGATGACCTCCCGGGAGATCGCGGACTTCGCGGTGGACGCGGTCCTGGAGGACCTGAAGCCGTCGAGTCCCGTCCTGCTGCTGGTCAACGGCATGGGGGCGACACCGCTCCTGGAGCTGTACGGGTTCAACGCCGAGGTGCACCGGGTGCTGGCGGAGCGGCGCGTCCCGGTGGCGCGCACGCTCGTGGGCAACTATGTGACCTCCCTCGACATGGCGGGCTGCTCGGTGACGCTCTGCCAGGCCGACGAGGAGCTGCTGCGGCTGTGGGACGCGCCGGTCAACACGCCCGCACTGCGCTGGGGTTGCTGAACAGAACGCTCGCCCTGTCCCGTCCCGTACACCTCAAGGAGTGCCCGTGCTCGACGCCTCTTTCTTCCGTCGCTGGATGACCGTGACGGCCTCTGCCGTGGAACGGGAGGCGGCGCGGCTGACCGAGCTGGACTCGGCCATCGGCGACGCCGACCACGGCGCCAACCTCCAGCGGGGGTTCACCGCCGTCACCGCCGTCCTGGAGAAGGAGGCCCCGGACACCCCGGGCGCCGTCCTCGCCCTGGCCGGGCGGCAGTTGATCTCGACCGTGGGCGGCGCCTCCGGACCCCTGTACGGAACGCTGCTGCGCCGAACCGGAATGGCGCTCGGCGACCGGGCCGAGGTGAGCCGCGAGGAGCTCGCCACCGCGCTGGGCGAGGGCGTGGCGGCGGTGGCGCAGCTGGGCGGGGCCGCCGCCGGGGACAAGACGATGCTGGACGCGCTGCTCCCGGCCGTCGAGGCGCTCGGCGCGTCCTTCGCGGCGGCGAGTGCGGCGGCGCAGGCCGGGGCGCTGGCGACGGTACCGCTCCAGGCCCGCAAGGGCAGGGCCAGCTATCTGGGCGAGCGCTCCATCGGACACCAGGACCCGGGCGCGACCTCGGCCGCGCTGCTCGTCGGGGCGCTCGAGGAGGCCGCCGCGTGAGCGCGGGCGGGGCCGACGGGCTCGTCGGGGTCGTGCTCGTCTCCCACAGCGCGGAGGTCGCCGCCGCCGTGGCCGCGCTGGCGACCGGGCTCGCGGGCGGCGGCACGACCGCTCCCGTCGCGCCCGCGGGCGGCACTCCCGACGGCGGCCTGGGCACCAGCGCCGAGCTGATCGCCGAGGCGGCGGCCGCGGTCGACCGGGGCGCGGGCGTGGCGGTCCTGGTCGACCTGGGCAGCGCGGTGCTCACCGTGAAGGCGCTGCTCGCCGAGGGCGACGAGCTCCCGCCGGGGACGCGGCTGATCGACGCGCCCTTCGTCGAGGGCGCGGTGGCGGCCGTGGTGACCGCCTCGGCGGGGGCGCCGCTGGACGCGGTGGAGGCGGCGGCCTCGGAGGCGTACGGCTACCGGAAGGTGTGAGCCGTGCCCGCCCCGGCGACCACCCCCCACCGCGAACACGGCACCGGCAAGCCCGAGGTGGTCCCGCCGTGGCCCGTCGCGGAGGCGGACGGGCGGGTCTGGCCGACCGGTGTCGTCCATCCGCACACCGAGCCCGGCATCCCCTCGGCGCACTGGCGCCACCACAGCACGACACCCCCCGGCCGGCCGCACGCCGAGCTGGGCTTCTGCGTCTCCGGCGGTGGCATCCGCTCGGCCACCGTCACCCTCGGCGCCCTCCAGGCACTGCGCCGGTCCCTGCGCGAGGCCCGGTACCTGGTCTCCGTCTCCGGCGGCGGCTACACCGTCGGCGCGATGCAGCTGGCCCTGAACGGCGGCGCCGTCACGTCCCAGGAGGCGTTCGTACCCGGCTCGCCCGAGGAGGACCACCTGCGGCGGCACTCCAAGTACGTCGCCGACGGCACCGGACAGTGGATGGTCGCCCTGGGAACGCTGCTGCGCGGTCTGCTCGCGTCCCTGCTCCTGCTGGCCGCCGCGATCGCCACCATCGGGCTGGTGCTGAGCTGGGCGTACCACGACGTACCGGTGACCGATCTGACCCACCTCGCCCAGCCGGGCATCAGCGCTTCTGCGCCCACCGCCGCACCACGCCACCGCGCCCGTCGTTCCGCGACCCGGCGGTGTGGACGGTCGCGTACGCGCTCGTCGCCACCGCCGGGCTCTGGCTGCTGTGGCTGGGCGCGTACGTCTGGGACCGCGCCGACCGGATGGACCGCTGGCTGGCCAGGGCCTTCCAGGCGCTCGTGGTGCTGACGCTCGCGCTGACCGCCGTGGTCGTGGTGCTCCCGCTGCTCGCCTGGTCGGCGGTCTACCTCCAGACCCGGCACCAGGTCAGCCGCCCCGACGCCACGGTGGGCGCGGGCCTGACCGTACTGGTCACCTATGTCGCGGCGCTGGTGGGCACGTTGTGGCGGCGGCGCCAGACCGTGCGCACGGGTCTGTCCAAGGTGATGGACGTGGTGCGCGGGCGGTCGGGCCTGAGCCGCGCCGTCCCCAACGGCCTGCTCCAGTATCTGACGGTGTGGGTCGTGCTCATCGTGCTCGTGGCCGCCTTCCTGCTCCTCCTGGGCTGGGCCACCGCCACCGGCTGGGCCTGGCCGCTGTGGATGCAGATCTGCGTTCCGGCGGTGCTGCTGTTCATCGGCGCGTTCCTGGACCAGACGTGGATGAGCCTGCACCCCTTCTACCGCCGCCGGCTCGCCTCCGCGTTCGCCGTGCGCCGGGAGGTCCTGCCCGGCCCGGGCGGTACGCAGGTGGCCCGGCCGTACGACTTCGCCACGGAGACCACCGGGCTCAGCGAGTACGGGGCGCGCAAGGAGCGCTTCCCCCAGGTCATCTTCGCCGCCGCGGCGAACCTCTCCGGCAGCGACCGCACACCGCCCGGCCGCCGGGCGGTGTCCTACAGCCTCTCCCACGACTACGTCGGCGGCCCCGATGTGGGCTACGCCTGCACCGCCTGTCTGGAACAGCGCTCCAAGCGGCACATCGCGCGGGATCTGACCGTCCAGTCGGCCGTCGCGATCTCGGGTGCGGCGTTCGCCTCGGCCATGGGGGCCCAGGCACGTGCCTTCCAGATGCTGTTCGCCCTCTCCAACGCCCGGTTGGGCAGCTGGCTGCCCAACCCCGGCGCCCTCAGCGAGCAGTGGAACGCCCCTCGCTGGCCGTCGCCCCCGGCGCCCCTGATCCGGCGTCTGCCGTATCTGCTGCGCGAGGTGTTCGGCCGCTACCCGATGGACGACCGGCTGGTGCTGGTGACCGACGGCGGCCACTACGAGAACCTCGGCCTCGTCGAACTCCTGCGGCAGGGTGTGCGTACGGCGGTGTGCATCGACGCGAGCGGTGACATCCCGCCCTTCGCGGCCACCCTCGCGCAGGCGATCGCGCTCGCTCACGAGGAACTGGGCATCACCATCACCCTGCACGATCCCACCGACCTCGTCCCCGGCGGCAGCGACCCCCTCCAGCCCCCGGGCGTACTCTCCGAGCTCAACGCCCGTCTGTCCCGTACGTCGGTGGTCACGGGCGACATCGTCTACCCGGAGAGCCTGGACATCGACGGCCACCGGAGCGACAAGGGCACGCTCATCGTGGCCCGCACCACACTGACGAAGGACCTGCCCTACGAACTGCTCTCGTACGCGGCGGCCCATCCGGTCTTCCCGCACGACAGCACCAGTGACCAGTGGTTCGACCACCGGCAGTTCGACGCGTACCAGACCCTCGGGCGCTGTATGGGTGCGCGGGTGCAGGAACTGCTCGACGGGATGGAAGCGTCCTCGGAGGGGAGAGAGGGTTCCGGGACGGGGGGATGATGAAGGCGCGCACGGCCGAGCCGGGTGAACGACGCGGTGGCACCGCGTGGACGGGGTTGAGGGCGGAACACGTGGTCGGCGCGGGCGCCCTGCTGACCGCCGCGGCCTTCGCCGAGCGCGTACCGGGCCTTGTGCCCGCCCGTCGGTACCTCCTGTGCCATGCCTCGCCGGACCTCGACCGTCTGACGCTCACGGCGCTCGGCCTGGTGCTCGCGGCCGGGGTCGCCGCGGTCGCGGGCGGCATCATGGCGCAGTCCCGGCGGACACCTTCGCGTACGGCGGTCCCCGTCGTGTGGCTGGTGATCGTCGCCGCCCTGCTGGTCGCGGCGGACGGTGTCGACGCCCACGGCGAGGCGCTGGCCGCGCGGCAGGCGGCGACGGGGTTCACCGAGGGCGCGTGCGACTACATCCCCCAGGACTACAGCGCCACACCGGGCTGGTTCTTCTGGTGATGCGCGTCGTACGGCCGGGTCTCAGGGGGAGTCGGCGTGCGCCACTTCGCTGGCCAGGCGGGCGAGCGCGGTCGCTTCCGGGGTGCCGTCCTCGGCGCTGAACACATGGACCACCAGGCCCGTCTCACCGGGGGCCGCCGGTACGTGGAGCGTCTCGAAGTCCAGGGTGAGCAGCCCCGCGACCGGGTGCCGCAGCTGTTTGCGGCCCGCCGCGCACATCACGATCTCACCGCTCGCCCAGATCTCGCGGAACTCGGCGCTGTGGGCGGACAGTTCGGTGATGAGCGCGGTCAGCCCGGCGTCGTCCGGGTAGTTGCCCGCCGCCACCCGCAGCTGGCCCACGGCCTCGGCCGCCCGCTCCCGCCACTCGGGGTGCACCACCCGGGAGGCGGGGTCGAGGAAGAGGTACCGGGCGTTGTTGGGGTCGCGGCGGCCCGGCGTGGACAGACCGCCGACGAGTTCGGCGCCGAGGCCGTTCCAGGCGACCACGTCGAGGCGGTGGTTGGTCGCGAAGGCCGGCATCCCGGCCATGGAGTCCAGGATCCGTTGCAGCAGGGGGCTGACGCGGGCGCGGGGCGCGAGTCCGCGCCGGGCGGCGGCGAGGGTGGCGAGGTGGGTCCGCTCGGCCGTGTCCAGGCCGAGCGCCCTGGCCAGCGCGTCGAGCACCTCGGCCGACGGCTGGGTGGCGCGGCCCTGTTCCAGGCGTACGTAGTAGTCCACGCTGATCCCGGCGAGCTGGGCCAACTCCTCGCGGCGCAGGCCGTGCACCCGCCGTCTGCGGCCACCGGGGAGGCCGACGTTCTCCGGAGTGACCCGGCCCCGGCGGGCGCGCAGGAAGGCGCCGAGCGCGCGGCGGGTGTCGCCGACGCCGTCGATGCCTGTGATGCCGTCGGTTTCGTCGTCTGTGCGCTCTGTGAGCCTTGTGTGCTCCACCCCGTTCATACGGTCAAGTATGCGTGGCCCTGGCAGTACCAGGAACGGCGGTCCGCCGGTCGAACCGGGTGCTGGCTGCCCTGCCGCGCCCGGGAGAGTGTGGGGGTATGAACACAGCCACGCCGCAGCAGAACCGGCCCCAGCCCCGGCAGAAGAAGATCCTTGTCGTCAGCGCCCATCCCGACCCCCGGTCCCTGAACGCCGCTCTGACCGGCTTCGCCGTCGACCACCTGCGCGCGGCGGGGCACGAGGTACGGGTGTCCGACCTGTACGCGATGAAGTGGAAGGCGGTGGTGGACGCCGACGACTTCCCCGACCATCCCGGGGACCAGCGGCTGGATGTGATGAACGCCTCCGAACGCGCCACCCTCGCGGGCCGGTTGTCCCCCGACATCGCGGCGGAGCAGGAGAAGGTGCGCTGGTCGGACGCGGTGATCCTGCAGTTCCCGATGTGGTGGTTCTCGACGCCCGCGATCCTGAAGGGCTGGATCGACCGCGTGTTCACCAGCGGTTTCGGTTACGGCCCCGCGGTTCCCCCGCCGTACAGCGAGAGCACCCTCGGCGGGCGGCGTGCGCTGGTGTCGGTGACGGCGGGCGCCCGGGAGTCGGCGTTCTCCGATCGCGGTATCCACGGGCGGTTCGCGGACGTCCTCCACCCGTTGCAGCACGGCCTGTTCTGGTTCACCGGCATGGCGCCGCTGGAGCCGTTCGCGGTGTACGACGCCAACGAGGTGTCCGAGGAGGCGTTCGCGGCGCAGAAGCGGGCGTACCGGCAGCGCCTCGACGGGCTCTTCACCGACGAGCCGGTGCCGTACCGGACGCTCGTCGGCGGCGACTACGGGCGCGACATGCGGCTGCTGCCGGGGGTGGAGCCGCAGGGGACGAGCGGCTTCGCGCTGCACGCCCACCCGCGCGGTTGAACTCCGACGGGAGGGTCACCCGGCGCGGCGGCGCTGCCCCGCGTAGAACGTCGTGGCGGCGGTGAGCAGCAGCAGGCCCAGGGTGATGTCCACGGTGGTCTCCGTGGTGTCCTCCTGGTCCGGGCTGTCCGGCAGCCGCGGCTTCAGCAGGCCGAGCGGGTCCTTGCGGATCTCGACCCGGTCGCCCACCTCGGCCTGGCCGAAGCAGTTCTGCTGCTGGGACACCTTGTGCACGGTGTGGTCGCCGCCGGTCTCGGCGACTGTGCAGACCAGGTCCGCGCCGCGCCGGTTGTGCTCGTCGACGACCTGGGTGACCACCGCGGGGACCGGATCGCCGGCGGTCTTCATATAGACCTCGTACATCGCGGGCCCGGCGAACAGCACGAGCGCGAAGCAGCCGACCGAGGCGAGCGTCGCGGCTCCGGCGCGGTGCCAGGCGCCGCCGATCAGACAGGCGGCGACGGCGGTGAGTCCGAGTGTGAGGATCACGCCCAGCCAGAGCGCGTACTGCCCGATCCCGGCGCCCAGCGCCATGCCGCCCGGTATGAGCAGCGCCCACATCGCGGAGTTGAGCGTCCTGCGCCCCTCGCCCTGACGCGCCCGCTCCACCTCTACGGCACTCATCCCCGCCCTGCCCCCGCCGCTGCCACCGATGTACGGGGGACAGCCTAGTCAGGGCCGCATGAGGACCTTGACGGCGCCGTCGGCGCCGCGTTCGGCGAGGTCGTACGCGTGCGGCGCCCGCTCAAGCGGCAGGTGGTGGGTGGCGAAGTCGTCCACGCCGAGCGGGTCGTCGTCGGCGAGGAAGGACATGATGTCCGCGCTCCAGCGGTGGACGTTGGTCCGGCCCGCCCGCAGCTGGATGTGCTTCTCGGACAGTGTCATCAGCGGCAGCGGGTCGGCCGTCCCGCCGTAGTCGCCGCCGAGCGAGAGCGTGCCGCCCCGGCGGACCAGGGAGATGGCGAGGTGGAGGGCGGCCAGTCGGTCGGCGCCGGTCCTGGTGGTGCGCCGGGCGCCCCGGTCCTGCGGGCGGGTGGCTTCGGACGCCTGCCGGGCCTCGGTGAGACGGCCGAGGAGTCCGTCGTGGGCCTCGGTGCCCACGGCGTGGATCACCGCGTCCGGGCCCCGGCCGAAGGTGTGGGTGCCGATCGCGGCGATCAGCTCGTCCTGGCTCTCGTAGTCACCCGGATCGAACACCTCCACGCCCCGCTTGCGCGCCCGCGCCAGCCGCTCGGGCACCACGTCGACACCGATGGCGTGGGAGGCGCCGCCTTGCAGGGCGATCCGGCAGGCCATGTCGCCGAGCGGGCCGAGGCCGAGGACGGCGACCGTTCCCGCCGGCGGTATGTCCGCGTACCGCACCGCCTGCCAGGCGCTCGGCAGCACGTCCGAGAGGTAGAGGAAGCGGTCGTCCGGCGGGCCATCTGGCACCTGGATCGGTCCGAACTGGGCCTGTGGCACCCGTAGATACTCCGCCTGCGCGCCCGGCACCGAGCCGTTCCGCCCGGGGCGGCCGAACAGCGCCGCCCCGGTGTCGTGGCCGGGGTCGTGGGTGGTCCGGCACTGCCCGGGCAGACCCGCCGAGCACATCCAGCAGTGCCCGCAGGCGATGTGGAACGGTACGACGACCCGGTCGCCGGGCTTCAGTTCCGGCACTTGGGAGCCGGTCTCCTCGACGATCCCGACGGCCTCGTGGCCGAGGACGTCTCCCGGCCTCAGGAACGGGGCGAGGGTGTCGTGCTGCTCGTACAGACGGAGGTCGACGTCGCACAGTCCCGTCGAGGTGACGCGCACGATCGCGTCCGTCCGCTCCTGGATCACCGGGTCCGGCACGGTCTCCACCCGGACGTTCCGCCTGCCCTGCCACGTCACAGCCCTCATCGGCGGTCCCTTCCCTGTCGTCGTGCCCGCGTCGCGGGACCGGCCGGGTACCCGGGCCCCGCCGGGGGCAACCGGTCGGGGCCGACGCGTTCACGCCATAACCGCCGCCGGGGCCGCCGGAGTCACTCCGAGGCCGCGTCGCCGCCCGCGCGGATCTCGTCGAGCGACTCCTGCATGAGCCGCTTCGCGCGCGTGAACCAGTCGGCCAGCACGGCGACTTCGGCCGGCCCGTAGTCCGCGAAGAGGGCGCCGAGGCGCTCGGAGAACGGGCCGTACACCGCGAGGATGCGCGCCTGCGCGGACTCGTGCATGACCACCCGCACCCGGCGGCGGTCCGCCGGATCGGGCTGCCGGTGGGCGTAGCCCGCCTTCTCCAGGCGGTTGAGTACGCCGGTGACCCCGCCGGTCGTCAGCCGGGCCCGCTCGGCGAGGTCGCCCGCGGCGAGCGACTCCCCGGCCAGGGACGCCTCGACGAGGAAGCCGAGGCAGGTGAGGTCGGTGGCGTTGAGCCCGAGCCGGGCCGCGATGTCCTGCTGTCCGAGGTGGGCGAGCGCGATCATCCGGTCCATCGCGTACAGCGCCTGCTCCGGTGTCGCCGCAGGGCGCTCCTTGCCTTCCACTCCACAATCCCCTTACGATCTAAGCTACTTAGTCACTAAGGGATTCTAGCGCGCGGCGGCCCGGGCCGCTCTGCCCTGCCCTGCGCACACCCGTAATCCGTACCAGCCCGAAGAGTTGATACGTCAAGGAGACGACATGGGGTTACACGGCGACCACGACATGGGCCACACCGTGGCCGGCTGGACCGGGACCGGGGCGGGGGTGCTCGGCAGTGTCGTCACCGGCGCGGCGCTCGCCCGGGGGGCGGTGATCGGGGTGTGGCTGGGGTGCATCGTCATCGCCCTCGCCGCGCTGACCACGTGGGTGCTGCATCTGGCGGGGTGGGGCAAGGCGTCCGGGCCGCGCCCGCCGGGGCGACAGCACTGGCGCATGCGCGACACCACGGCACGGCGGGGTCATCCCGGCTGTGTCGGCTGCCGCCTGGCCGGGCGCCGTGGGCCGCGTACGTCCGAAGCCGTCCCGGTGGCGGTGCCGGTACGCCTCTGAGGACGCGGCCGAGTGCGGGTCAACTCCGCGCGCGGGTCAGCTCCTGGTGCGGGTCAGCACCCGGGTCGTACTGCCGTCGTCCTCGGTGATGTCGCGGACGTGCGCGAAACCGAGCTTGTCCAGGACGGCCAGTGACGCCCTGTTGGGTTCGGCCACGGTCGCGTGCACCTCGGTCAGGCCGAGGGTGTCGAAGCCATGGGTGACGAGCGCCCGCGCCACCTCCCGGCCGAGGCCGGAGCCCCAGGCGTCGGGGGCCAGCGCATAGATGATCTCGTGCCCCTCGACCTCGTCGGTCCGCTTGATCTCGGCATGGCCGACCAGTCGCCCGTCCCGGCGCACCGCCCACACGTCGAACCGGTCCTCCGCGTAGACCTTCGTGAAGATCCGCCCGAACAGGGCCCGGTCGTCCGCCTCGGAAGCGGTTCCGTCGCCCATCCACCGGGACACCCTCGTGTCCTGGAACAGGGCGACGAAACCCTCCTCGTCGTCGGGGACGTACCGGTCGAGGAGCAGACGCTCGGTACGCAGGGTCGGCGTCGAAGGCCGTGTCGAAGTCACGAGCGGCGACGCTACCCACGCCCCGCCGGGACCGGCAAACGTATTTCCCTACCGGCCCCTACCGTTTCCCTGCTGGGGAAATGCCGATGCGGCGGCCCTCGGCGGTGGGATACAACGGGAGGATGGACGAAGAGCGGTTGCCCGGGGGCCGGACGGTCGGCGCGGTACGCATCGGTGACGCGGTCCACCGGGCCGCCCAGCCCTGGACACCCGCCGTGCACGCGGTGCTGCGGCACCTGGAATCCGTGGGGTTCGACGGCGCGCCCCGGGTGCTCGGCACGGACGGGCAGGGCCGCGAGATCCTCACCCATCTCGCGGGTGAGACGGCCGGGGAGGAGCTTCCCTGGCCCGCGTGGGTGTACTCGGACGCCGCGCTCAGGAGCGTCGGCCGCTGGGCGCGCCAACTGCACGACGCCACGGAGGCGTTCGTGCCGCCGCCCGGTGTGCGCTGGCTGGCCGGGCAGACCTGGCGCCCCGGCCTGGTCATCGGCCACCACGACGCCGCCCCGTGGAACGCGGTGTGGCGCGACGGGGAGTTGGCCGGGTTCTTCGACTGGGACACGGCGGGGCCCTCGTCGCGCGAGTTCGACCTGGCGTTCATGGCGTTGACGTGGGTGCCGCTGCACGCCCGCCGGTTCGTCCGGCGCACCGGGTTCACCGACTTCGACGACCGGTCCCGGCGCCTCCACCTGTTCCTCGACGCCTACGGCTACGAGGGCGACCGGACGGCCTTCGGGGCGGTCGTCGCCCAGCGGGCCCGTGTCAACGCCGAAGTGATCGACCGCATGGCGGCCGGCGGTGACCCCGTCTACACGGCGCTGCTTCCCGTCGCGGCGGACCTGCGCGAGGCGGCCCTCGAAGTCGAGGCGCTGCCCGAGCCGTTCTGGCGCGGCGAGCCGACGGCGTAGGGCGCTCGGGCGGCCGTGGCCCGCCCAGGTCCGCCCGGCGTCTTCCGCGGCCCGCCCGTCGTGGTCCGGCCCGTCACAGATGCGCGGCGGTCATCGCCATGGCGAGCACGATGGTCACCAGTGCCAGGCTCATCATGGCCGCCCGGGCGGGACTCATACGGTCGCCCTCCCACCCCGCGCCCCGGGCGCCGGCCCGCGGGAGGTCCCGCCGGTCCGCCTCGCGCAGCCGGGTGCACCATTCGCAGTCGAGTCCCGGGCGGGCTGGTGTGGACAGCCAGTAGGCCCCGGTCAGTTCGGCCCGGTGCGCGGTTTCCGGGCCCTGTGCAGCGTCCCTGTCCATACCCGGTTCAACGCCCCGGCGCGGTCGCGGGGAATGCGTGCGTCCGGTTTCGCGATCAAATCGTTGCCACCGTGTACGGCAGAGCGGGCGTACACGAGATCGTTCTCCGCCCCTTTGTGCGCCACCGGGGCGGCGATTGTGGCCGGGGGTTCACTGTCGGCGCACGGGCCGTGCCTGCGATGCTGGTGGCAGGGCTTCGAAGCGGCCGCGCCAGTTCCTCGGCACGGCCGCGCGCGTGCCGAAGACGCAGGGATCCCCTCCCGCTGCGTCACCGGCACCCGGTGCCCGCTCCGCCGTCCGCGGAGCGGGCACCGTCGGCCCGTCGGTCCAGCGGTGTCATCCCAGGAACGCGCCGACGCGTGCCACGAACCGCTCGGCGTCGTCGAGCCAGGGGAAGTGCCCGGCCCCGGGCTGCACGACCAGCTCGGCGTGCGGGAAGACCTCGGCCAGTTCGTTCATCGCGCGGGGCGGCGAGTTGAGATCGACCTCCCCGGCCAGCAGCAGGACGGGCGAGCCGAGCCGCGCGAGCGCTTCCCGGGTGGCCTGCGGATCGAACGCGCCCTCGCTCCCGAAGACGGCTGCGGCCTCGCCGTTCTTCTGCCCGTCCTCCGCGGCCCGATGAGCGCGGGCCGCCGCGTCCCAGTGGCCGTACCAGAAAGGCGCGACGGCCTGCCACGCGTCGGCGGTCGCCTTCCCCGCGAAGATCGCCTCCAGCGCGGCGAACGCCTCCGGGAACCACGGCTCGTCCCGGCGCAGCAGCGCCGTCCCGCGCCGGACCTCGCCCGTGACCGGGATGCCGAGGGCGATCACGCTCGGAGTGATGAGCGCGAGCTTGGCGACGCGCTCCGGATGCCGCTCGGCGTACCGCACGGCCAGATTCGTCCCGGCGGAGTGCGCGAGCAGGTCCACCCGGCCGAGGCCGAGGTGCTCGCGCAGTGCCTCGACGTCGTCGACGAGCCGGTCGCAGCGGTACGAGGCGGTGTCCTGCGGCGCATCGGACTCGCCGGTGCCCCGGAGGTCCAGGACGATCAGCCGCCGGTGCGCGGAGAGCCCGCCCAGGTCTCCCAGGTAGGCGGAGGCCTGCATCGGGCCGCCGGGCAGACAGATCAGCGGAGGTCCGTCTCCGTGGACGTGGTAGCTGAGCTCGGTTCCGTCGTACGCGGAGAAGGAAGGCATGGCCGAGACTTTGTCAGGGGCGCGGAGGCGGAGCAAGCGGATTCCTCCACCACCGACGGACCGTCTGACCTGTGGTGATACCGGCCGGGCGGTACAGGCGCTCGTGCACCTTGCCCGCGAAGGCCAGCATCTGGGCCTGCAGGGCGCCGGTGGTCGCGGCGTACCGCGGGGTGTCCGCGGGTTCGCGCCGCCCGTCCGTCTCCCCGCGCGCCAGCCACTCGTCGACGTCCTCGATGAGGGCGAGATGACAGGTGTAGATCGCGTCGATCAGATGCGTCACCGCTGCCTGTTCGTCCTCGGCGAGCATCAGGCGCAGCACCCATTCGGCCGCCTGCGTCTCCCTTATGCGGTCATGTACCGCCGCCCGCTTCGCTTCGAGGTCGTCGTCGGTGCCCCGAGGTGTCTGGACGTGCCGGCGCACGATCCGCATCTGGCGCCTGACGGTGTCCACGCTCAGGATCAGGTCGGCGTACGCGGCGCGTTTGCGGACGACCGTCTCGGCCTCCTGCTGCGAGACGAGCTGCAAACGCGCCACGTCGAGCTGCCCGCGGGCGGATACGCGGGCGCTCGACCAGGTGGTGAGGGCGCCGGCGATCGCCCCGCCGGCGCCCAGAGCCGCGCCGACGACCACCGCCCACTGTCCGTCCATGGAGCAGACGTTAGGCCGTGCCGGGCCTGCCGTAGGGGCTGTTCGCGGTTTTTTCCGGCCCCTACTCGTCTCCCTTGGCGTCCGCGTCGGCCGCGGCCGCCGCCGACTCCGCCGCGCCGACCTTCTGCTCCATCTGCTGCTCCGTGCCCGAGGGCGCGTCCGGCTTGGCGGGGGAGTGGGAGCAGCCCGTGGCGAGTGCGGCGGTCAGGGCCGCCGTCGCCACGGTGTGCAGGAGGGGGCGGACGCGCATCACTTCGTCCCGTTGCGGTTGGCCTCGCACCAGGTAGCCACGTCCTTGAGGTCCTTCTGGCGCTGCTGAAGGGTCGTCACCAACCCCCTGCGGTAAGTGAGTTTGTCGTTGAGGTAGGTCTCGACCGCCGTGTGGCCCTCCTTCTTCGCGTTGTCCACCCGCTCCTGGAGCCGGGCCACCGAACCCACGGTGTGCACACCGCCGTTGAGCCGGCCGAGGGAGCGTTCGAGGCGCGCCGCGACCTTGGGCGCCCGCTTGCAGACGCCCTTGGCGCCGTCGGTCGTGGGCGCCTCGGCCGTGGTGCGCGGTGCCTTGGAGGGGGTGGAGTCGGCGAAGGCGCTGGGCGCGGTGACGGTGAGTACGGCCGTCGCGGCCAGCGCGGCCGCGGCCACCCGGCGGCGGTTCGAGAGGGGTTGGTCCATGGTGGGTGCCTCCTGGTCCACGGGATCGGATCGGACGACCGGAGGCTAGGAAGGCTCTTTGTGGAAACTCTGTGACCGGGCCGCCGTGAGCGTCAGCCAGTCCCGTCGGCGGGGGAGCGCGCCGCCCTGCGCCGGGACGGACTCCGGCAGCCGTACCGTGCAGCGGGTGCCCGTCCCGCCGGGTCCTTCGCCGAGCTCCACGGTCCCGCCGTGCAGCGCGGCCTGCTGGGCGGCCAGGGTGAGACCGAGCCCGGATCCGGTGCTGCCGGGGCCCCGGTGGAAGCGCCGGAACACCTCCTGGCGGGCGTGCGGCGGGATCCCGGGGCCCCGGTCGTCCACGGTGATCAGCACCTGCCCGGCCTCCCTGCGGACGGCCACGGCGATCTCGGCCCGGCCCCGCGCGTCCCTGCCGTGCGCGAGCGCGTTGCCGACGAGGTTGTCGAGCAGGATCCGGATGCCGGGCTCCCAGCAGTGCACCGGCGCGGGCTCCGCGTCCAGGCTGATCGAAGCGTCCGGTGCCCGCCGCCGGGCCTCGGCCACCGCCGCGTCCGCCGGCTCCGCCACGTCGAGCACCCGGAACACGTCCGGCTCCACCAGATCGCCGCGCCCCAGCTCCCGCAGCGCGACCAGCATCCCCAGCAGCCGCGCGTGCTCCGCGCGCAGCTCGTCGACGACGGCGTCGCGCTCTGCCTCGGCCAGCCCGGGAAGGGCCAGCACGTCGAGGTTGGTGCCCATGCTCATCAGCGGGTTGCGCAGCTCGTGCGAGGCGGCCGCGGAGAAGGAGCGGGCGGTGTCCAGGGCCTGCGCGGTGCGGGCGGCCTGCTCGTCGTAGCGGGCGAGGACGGTCTGGAGGGTGGCGGCCAGGTCGTCGACCTCGGTGACCCGGGTCGGCCGGTGTTCGAGCCGTACCGCGCTGGTACGGGGATCGAGGCCCGCCGCGCCTTGCCGCAGCCGGCGCAGCGGGCGGGTCGCGCCGTTGGCGACGGCCCAGGCGAGCAGTGCCGAGAGCGGGGCGGCGAACAGGGCGGTGGTCACCGTCCGCCGTCGTACCAGGCCGAGTTGGGCGCGGCCCGCGGTGTCCGGCGCGAACACCCACAGGGTGCCGGACACCTGCGGCCCCTTCACCGGCAGTGCGTACGCCCGCCAGGCGCGGCCCGCGCCCCGCACGGTCACCGCGGTCTTCGTGGGGTGGGGCAGCGGTACGGACGCGTCGGGCTGCGGGCCGCCGCTGAAGGTGTCGTCGGGTCCGATCAGCCGTACCCCGACGTCGAGCGCCGAGGTGAACAGCCGGCGCCGGCGGTTCTCCTCGGCGGTGGGCCGGTCGTCGGCCGCGGCCCGCAGCAGCGTGCGGGCGTCGTGGGCGATCGCGGTGGCCCGGGTCCGCAGATGGCGGTCCTCCTCGCGGTGCAGATCGCGGGCGACGAGCGTGAGCAGCAGCCAGCCGCAGGCAAGGACCAGTACCGGTACGGCCACGCCCACCGCGAGGGCGATCCGGGTGGACAGTCTCATGGCCGCTCCCGAAGGACGAAACCCACCCCGCGCACGGTGTGGAGGAGCCGGGAAGCGCCGTCCGCCTCCAGTTTGCGGCGCAGATAGCTGACGAAGGTGTCCACCGCGTCGGTGCGTACGTCGACGTCGTACCCCCAGACCCGTTCGAGCAGTTGGTCGCGGGTGAGGACGAGGCCGGTGTTGCGGGCGAGCGTTTCGAGGAGCGCGTACTCGCGGCGGGTGAGGTCGAGCAGGCGTCCGTCGCGGTGTGCGGTACGGGCCGCCGGGTCGATGACGAGACCGCAGGCCCGGACCACCTCGTGGCCGACGGGTGGGCGGCGGCGCAGCAGCGCGTGCAGCCGCAGCACCAGCTCCTGCAGGGCGAACGGTTTGACCAGGTAGTCGTCGCCGCCCGCCTGGAGCCCGGCGATGCGGTCGGCGGTCTCGTCGAGCGCCGACAGCATCAGCACGGGCAGGTCGTGCCCGGCGCCGCGCAGGGCCGTGCACACCTCGATGCCGCTCATACCGGGCATGGAGACATCGAGCACCAGCACATCGGGGGGCGTCCGGCCGACCGCGGCGAGCGCGGCCCGGCCGCCGTCGGCGGTGCGCACCCGGAAGCCGCTGAGCCTGAGCCCCCGCTCCAGCGAGCGGCGCACCGCGTCGTCGTCGTCCACGACCAGGACGTCCCCGGGACGGTTCGGACCGCTCATCCGCCTCACCCTCACTCCGCGCCGCCGCCCTTCGCGGTGCGGCGGCGGGGTCAGGGTACGACTCCTGGCTGTGAGAGCCCGGCCGGAAGGCCCCCGGGCCGGTGGGCGCGGCCTACAGGTCGAGCTGGTACTCGTGCGCGCTGTGCGTCGGCAGATAACCGAGCGTGTCGTTGACGTGCCGCATGTGCGGGTTGTTGTCCGCGGTGTCGGTGAGCAGGCCCGCGAGGTCGGGGTGGCGTTCGCGGGCCTGGTGGATGGAGGCGGCCTTCATCCAGTGGGCGAGCCCGTGGCCGCGGTGCTCGGGCAGGACCGCGGTGCCGTAGTGCTGGGCGTCCCCGGTGCCGTCGCCCGGGACCACCAGCTCGGTGAATCCGACGATCGCGCCGTCCGACTCGTCGACGACCGCGACGGTGTGCAGGATCTCGCCGCGCCCGGCGACGGCCGCGGCGGCGCCCTTCACCCGGTCGAGGTCCCACACCACGGTGCCGTAGTCGATGGCGCCCATCGGCATGTCGTCCATGGCGCGGCGCGAGGCCACGAAGGTGTCGGCGAGCTCGTCGGGCACCGTCCCCTCCCAGGACGTCAGCCGGTAGCCGGGGTGCGGCGTCTCCACGGCCTTGGCCAGGGCCGCGAGGTCCGCGTCGGCCAGCGCGAGCCGGGTGTAGGTCAGCGTCAGCACCTTGGCGAAGCCGCGGGCGGCGAGGAAGGAGTCACCGGGGGAGCCCGCCTCCGTCTGCGCGATCATGCTGCGCCGACCGTCCAGACGCCCCGCCTCGACGGCCGCTTCGAGCAGCGCCGAGCCCACGCCCCCGCGCCGCTCGGCGGGGTGGACCTGGACGTCCAGTTCGGCGAGATGGTCCTGCCCGGGCCGGGTGAACAGCCGCAGGAAGGCGGATCCGGCGGGTGTGCCGTCGGCCCCCGACGCCAGCCAGGCGAGCCGGCGGCTCGCTGCGTTCTCGGCGGGGTCGGTCAGAGCGGTGATGCGCAGCGACAAGGTGTCTCCATCGCGAGAAAGGTGGAAGAGGGTGCGGTCGGGGGTGTGTTGCTCGGCCGCGGGCAGGGCTGGGGCAGCCACGTCGGGCCCCCGTCCCCGACGCCTGATTGCCGTGCGCGCGAGGCGCCCCGCAGCCTACGCTCGCGGACATGACATCACATGATCAGCGGGAAAGCGCGCCGATTACAGCCGCTGAGCAGAAGCTGGTGATCCGTCAGGAGGCGGACGCGGACCACCCGGCGGTACGCGAGGTGCACACGCGCGCGTTCGGGCCCGAGCCGGTGCCCGACCTGGTGGACGCGTTGCGCACGGCACGGGCCCCGCTGACGCCGATGTCCTTCGTAGCCACGCTCGGCGGCCGGGTGGTCGGGCACGTCCTGCTGAGCGCGACCCGGCTCGACGCGCCGCGCCGGATCGTGGACGTCATGTGCCTCTCGCCGCTCGGTGTGCACCCCGACGCCCAACGCCGGGGCATCGGCGCCCGCCTGATCGAGCACGCCCTCGCGGCGGCCGACGAGCAGGGGGTGCCGCTGGTGTTCCTGGAGGGATCGCCGGTGTACTACCGCACGCGCGGTTTCGAGGCGGCGAGCCCGCTGGGCTTCCGCTCGCCGTCGCTGCGCATCCCCGACCCCGCCTTCCAGGTCGCCCGGCTGTCCGCGCACGAGCCGTGGATGACGGGCACCCTGGTCTACTCGGAGACTTTCTGGGACTACGACTGCGTGGGCCTGCGCGACCCCGAGGCCTGACCGGGCCGCGCGGCTCACGGCGGCAGGGCCGCCCGCGAACCTGTCGGCGGCCGGACCTAGGGTGGGAACCCGGGGAAGCACACCGACGGAGGCCCGGATGAAGATCGCTTCGCTGCCCTTTCTGGACGAGCACGAGACGGTGATCGCGGCCGACGCCGACGCCGTCTGGCGCGGTCTCGGCGAGGTTCTGGACCGGACCTCCTCCCGTCGCGGCGCGACCGCCTTCGTACGGCTCCTGGGCGCCGCGGACCGTACCGCCGCCGGGCCCCGGCCCTTCGCCGAGGGCTCCACGGTCCCCGGGTTCCGGGTGGTCACGGCGGTTCCGGGCCGGGAGCTGGCCCTCGTGGGGCGCCATCGCTTCTCCTCGTACGCCCTGGTCTTCCGCCTCGAATCCGCCGGGCCGGGGGCCACGCGGCTGTGCGCCGAGAGCCGGGCCAGGTTCCCCGGGCCGGCCGGAGGCGCGTACCGGCTCGTGGTCGTCGGAACGGGCGGGCATGTGAGGGGCGTACGGGGGCTGCTGGAGGCCGTGCGCCGACGCTCCGAGTAGCCCGCCGCACCGCCGTACACCCCAAGGGCCCGCCGACCGGCGGGCCCTTTCGGCATGCTCGCAGCCGCACTCGGCACCGCACAAAGCCACCCACAACTCCCTTGGCGCGCCTGGGGCCTTGACGCCCCACCTTGACCTTCCTAGTGTTTGCTGCTGCTTAGTTGAGTTCGCTTGTGATCGAAAATGTGCGTGCATGTCGTTGTTTCCCTGTCAGAGAGGGTCGCACCACGATGAGATCCCTTCCTCGCACCCTGCTCGCCGTCCTTCTGCTCTGTCTGTCGTTGACCGCCGTCCCGCAGATGGCCGCCGCGGCGCGCGCCGCTCCCGAGGCCGCCGCCCACACCGACATCACCGTCGACGGCGCGTCCCCCGGCCGCGTCTTCGACGGCGTCGGGGCGATCAGCGGGGGCGGCGGCAACACACGACTGCTGCTCGACTACCCCGAGCCGCAGCGAAGCCAGATCCTCGACTACCTCTTCAAGCCCGGCTACGGCGCCGCCCTGCAGATCCTCAAGGTCGAGGTCGGCGGCGACACCAACTCCACGGACGGCGCCGAGTCCTCCATCGAGCACACCCGGGGAAGCGTCAACTGCTCGAACGGGTACGAGTGGTGGCTGATGGAGCAGGCCAAGGCCCGCAACCCCGGCATCAAACTCGCGGCACTCTCCTGGGGAGCGCCCGGCTGGGTGGGCAACGGGAACTTCTGGTCCCAGGACATGGTCGACTACCTGGTGGCCTGGCTCGGCTGCGCCCGCCAGCACCACCTCACCATCGACTACCTCGGCGGCTGGAACGAGCGCGGCTTCAACGCCGCCTGGTACAAGAACCTGCACGCGACCCTCGCCGCCAAGGGGTACGCCACCAAGGTCGTCGGCGCCGACGACGGGTGGCAGATCGCCACCGCCATGCGTGGCGACAGCGCACTCGACGACGCCGTGGACATCGTCGGCGCCCACTACCCGTGCGGCTATATGTCCGCCATGACCAGCTGCTCGACCACCCCGGACGCGCTGGCCACCGGCAAACAGCTCTGGGCGAGCGAGAACGGCTCCGAGGACGCGGCGACCGGCGCCGTCCCGATGGCCCGGGCCATCAACCGCGGCTATCTGGACGCGAGGATGACCGCCTTCATCAACTGGCCGGTGGCGGCCG
The DNA here is from genome assembly GCF_001653515.1 of Streptomyces sp. ERV7. Lineage (GTDB taxonomy): Bacteria > Actinomycetota > Actinomycetes > Streptomycetales > Streptomycetaceae > Streptomyces. Next base: position 430,467 of record NZ_LYOY01000001.1, read on the forward strand.
CGCTCTACCCCAACCTTGTCTTCAACAGCATGGGCCTGGTGACGGCCAACCAGCCCTGGTCGGGCGCGTACAGCGTGGACCGCAGTGCCTGGGCGACGGCGCAGACCACCCAGTTCACCGCCCCCGGCTGGCAGTACCTCGACACCGCCTCCGGCTACCTCGGCGGCAACCGCTCCAACGGCAGCTACGTCAGCTACGCCGCGCCGGGCAGGGCCGCCTGGTCCACCGTGTTCGAGACGATGGACGCGACCGCCGCCCAGACCGTCACCCTGAAGGTGGCGGGCGGTCTGCCGGGCGGCGCCCTGCACGTGTGGTCCACCGACTTCTCCAGCAACAGCGCCACCGCCCACCTGGTGCCCGAGCCCGACCTCACCGCCACCTCGGGCACGTACCGGCTCACCCTCCAGCCCGGGCACCTCTACACGGTCACCACCACGACCGGCCAGGGCGCGGGCACGGTCACCTCCCCGCAGCGCGCCCCGCTCGCCCTGCCGTACGCGGACTCCCTGGCCGGGAGTGCCACCTGGCAGGAGGCGCGGTACGTCGCGGCGATGAACGGTGCCTTCGAGACGGCGCCGTGCGCGGGCGGCCGCACCGGCCGCTGTCTGCGCCAGCAGGCCCCGACCACCCCCATCCGCTGGACCGACGAGTCCACACCGCAGCCCTACGCGCTGATGGGCGACGTGAACTGGACCGACTACACCGTCCGTTCGGACGTCCTGCTCGAACAGCCGGGCGCGGTCGAACTGCTCGGCCGGGTCGGCACCCAGGGCCGCAACAACAACGGTCTCAACGCCTACCACCTCCGTGTGTCGGACACCGGCGCCTGGTCGCTGCTGCGCACCGACACCGCCTGGTCCTCCACCACCCTCGCGAGCGGTACGGTCACGGCCCCCGGTCTGAAGAGCTGGCACACCCTGGCACTCACCTTCCAGGGCGCCACCCTCACCGCGAAGCTCGACGCGACCACCCTCGCCACGGTCACCGACAACAGCTACGGCGCGGGCCAGATCGGCCTCGGCACCGCGGGCTACTACGGCGCGCAGTTCGCCAACCTGAGCATCACCCCCGGCACGACGGCGCCGCTCGACGGCACCTACCAGCTCGTCAACGCCCACAGCGGCCAGCTCCTGGACGCGTCCGGGCAGGGTACGGCCGACGGCACCCCGATCATCCAGTGGGCGGGCAACGGAGGCACCAACCAGCAGTGGCGGCTCGCCTCGACCGGCGACGGCTACTACACCGTCACCGGTGTGGCCGGCGGCAAGCGCCTGGACGTGCCCGACCGGAGCGTCGTGCCGGGAACCCAGCTGGACCTGTGGGGTGCGAACGGCGGGACCAACCAGCAGTGGCGGGTCACTCCCGGTGCACGCGGCTGCTACACCCTGGAGTCGCGGCTCGACGGCCATCTGGTGGACGTCAGCGGGGGCTCGCTCGTCCTGGGCGCGCAGGTGATCCAGTGGCCCGCGAACGGGGGTGCGAACCAGTGCTGGAAGCTGGTCAAGACGGGCTGATTCGGCGGAACAGTTGACCTCAACTTAACTAGAGGTCGTACGTTCCTCGTATGAGTATGGAAGCCACCGCGTGGACACAGCTCCACAACGTCATCACCGCGCAGCAGGACCGACGTCCGTTCAACCGAGCCACCCTGCGGCGCATCGCTGTGTTCGCGCGGCCCCACCGCCGCCGCATCGCCCTGTTCCTCGTCCTGAGCATCGCCACAGCACTCCTGGCGGTGGCCACCCCGCTCCTCGCCGGCCGCGTCGTCAACGCGATCGTCGGCGGCGAGGAGACGGGGACCGTCACCCGGCTGGCCCTGCTGATCGCCGCGATCGCGCTCGCCGAGGCGGCCCTTGGCCTGGTCGGCCGATGGCTGTCGGCGACGCTCGGCGAGGGCCTCATCCTGGACCTGCGCACCGCGGTCTTCGACCACGTCCAGCGCATGCCGGTCGCCTTCTTCACCAGGACCCGCACCGGGGCCCTGGTCAGCCGCCTCAACAACGACGTCATCGGCGCCCAGCGAGCCTTCAGCAACACCCTCTCCGGAGTGGTCAGCAACCTGGTGACGCTGCTGCTCACCCTCGCCGTGATGCTCGGCATCTCCTGGCAGATCACCCTGCTCGCGCTCGTCCTGCTGCCCGTGTTCGTCCTGCCCGCGCGCCGTATGGGCACCCGGATGGCCCGGCTTCAGCGCGAGGCCGCCGAGCACAACGCCGCGATGGGCACCCGGATGACCGAGCGGTTCTCGGCGCCCGGCGCGACCCTGGTCAAGCTGTTCGGGCGGCCCGCCGACGAGTCCGCCGAGTTCGCCGCCCGGGCCGGGCGGGTGCGCGACATCGGGGTGCGTACGGCGATGGCGCAGTCCGCCTTCATCACCGCCCTCACCCTCGTCTCGGCCCTCGCGCTCGCCCTCGTCTACGGCCTCGGCGGCTACTACGCCCTGCACGGCAAGCTCGAAGCGGGCGCCGTCGTCTCCCTCGCCCTGCTCCTCACCCGCCTGTACGCGCCGCTCACCTCGCTCGCCGGGGCACGCGTCGAGGTCATGAGCGCGCTGGTCAGCTTCGAGCGGGTCTTCGAGGTCCTCGACCTCAAGCCGCTCATCGCCGAGAAGCCGCAGGCCAAGGCGGTGCCGGAGGGGCCCGTCGCCGTAGAGTTCGACGACGTGCGGTTCGGCTACCCCTCCGCCGACAAGGTCTCCCTCGCCTCCCTCGAAGAGGTCGCGAGCCTGGACACCCGAGGCGGCGCCGAAGTGCTGCACGGCGTCTCCTTCCGCGCCGAACCCGGCCAGACGGTGGCCCTCGTCGGCTCCTCCGGCGCGGGCAAGTCGACCGTCGCGCAGCTGCTGCCGCGGCTGTACGACGCCGACGAGGGCGCGGTACGCCTCGGCGGCGTCGACGTACGGGACCTGAGCGCCGACTCGATCCGCGACACCATCGGCATGGTCACCCAGGACGGCCACCTCTTCCACGAGTCGGTCCGCGCCAACCTGCTGCTCGCCCGGCCGGACGCCGTCGAGGAGGAGCTCTGGGACGCCCTGCGCCGCGCCCGTCTGGACGGCCTGGTCGCCTCGCTGCCCGACGGGCTCGACACCGTCGTCGGCGAACGCGGCTACCGGCTCTCCGGCGGCGAACGCCAGCGTCTGACCATCGCCCGACTGCTCCTCGCCCGCCAGCGCGTCGTCATCCTCGACGAGGCCACCGCCCACCTCGACAACACCTCCGAGGCGGCCGTCCAGGAGGCGCTCACCGAGGCGCTGGAGGGCCGCACCGCGGTCGTCATCGCCCACCGCCTCTCCACGATCAGGGCCGCCGACCAGATCCTCGTGGTGGAGAGCGGCCGCATCGTGGAGCGCGGCACCCACGACGAACTGCTCGCCCTCGACGGCCGCTACCAGGAGCTGTACCGCACCCAGTTCGCACGTCCGGGGGGTACACCCGCGGAGCTCGGCTGACGAGGGAGGGGCCCGTCGGCACCGCCCCGCCCGGGGCGGTGCCGACGAGTGGTCTCCTTCTGGTCTACTTCGCGCTGTCCGGGTGGATGTGGCGCTGCACGAAGTCGTAGGAGCGCTGCCCGAACTGCGGGCCGAAGGACACCGAGGCCTTGACGGCCGACGGGAAGTGCACCCCCGCCCAGACCCTGGTCTGTCCGCAGGTCGAGGCGAAGTCCGTCCAGGAGTCGTAGGTCAGGGTGAGGTCCTTCGCCGGGGTGATGCCCGGCTCGATCAGCGACGACCCCGCCTTGCGCGCGATCGCGATGTGCACCTTGTCGCTCCCGAGGAAGAGCCGCGCCGCCTGCGCGTAGGCGTAGCAGGCCGCAGTGGACCCCGACGGGTACTCCGGGTGGTTGGTGACGGGCAGGTAGCTGCGCCACTCGTTGCCGGTGATGTCGTGGACCGTGCCCTTGCCCGGGCCGCCCCAGGCGGTCACCGGGGTGTCGCCGTACAGATACCGGATCGCGCTGAACGGCCGTACGGAGTCGTAGTTCGCCTTCTGCTGCCACACCGCGATGGTGGTGTCGAAGATGGCGATCTCGATGGTCGCGATGAAGTGCACGAACCCCTCGACATCGAGGTGGGCGTCCTGGATCACGGCGTTGCCGGGGGCTTCCGCGAGGGCCATGAACTTGTCGCCGAAGAACTCGGCGGCCATCTTCCGGTAGTCGTTGAGCCCCGCGGACGCCGCGAGGACCTCGTCGGCCTGCTGCTTGTAGGCGCGCTGGTTGTGGTGGTTGCTGTTGACCGGCGGGGGCACGTGGAACCGCGTCGGGTCCTTGTAGGTGTACGGCGTGGTGAGCCGCATCTGCGGGGTCACGAACTTCTGGATCTCGAAGGTGCCGTCGTCGTGCGGGACGACGGCGGGCTGCCAGCGGGAGGGATCGCGCAGCTCGTACGCGGTGTTGACGGGCTCGTACCCGGTGTAGTCCGCGTACGGAGCCTGTTGGCGTCCGCCCTCGTCGCCCAGGCGGTTCATGCCGTCGTGCCACCGCGCCTCCAGGACGCGCCGGGCCGCCAGGTTGCCGATGCCGGCCGCGGTGCGGTTGTTCTCCTGGTGGTCGTCCGGGTCGAGGCCGACCGAGACCATCATCTCCCGCCAGGCCTTGGCGGCCTGCGGGATACGGGCGTTGAAGATGCGGTAGGAGGTGTAGAGAATGGCGGTGTTCTTGTTGCGGTTGGTGCGCTCGGCCGCCGGGCGGCGCCCGAGGTGGGAGGAGATACCGACGGCCGTGGGGTGGTACGGCGCGATGGAGTCGAACCAGGAGGTCTCCAGGAGCATGCCGTAGTCCACGATCAGGGTGAGATCGGAACCGTCCTTGGAGATCACCGTCCGCTCCTGCTCCTGGAGCGCCGGATAGACCACTTCGAGCGCGGCGTTGCCGTGGTCGAAGTCGAACGAGCGCGCCGCGGGGCGGGCCGCCGGCTGGGCCGGAGCGGGACCGGCCGACGCGAGGTTGACGAACGAGCCGAGTAACAGGGTCACGGCGCAGGCGGCCGTCCATCGCCGGAAACGAGAACTCGGCAGCCGCCTCTGGTCCCTCATGGGTCAGTCTCCCTTCGATGGGAATTGGCCAACGAGGCACGGTAGAACCGGGCCAACAGTCGCCGTACCGCGCTATCCGGTCGTGTTGGGGACGGCGCCCCCGCGCCGCCGGACGAAGCCCCGGACAAACGGAGCGGAGCCGCCGAGGAACGCCCGGACCGTCCCCGCCGCCGTCTCGGTCCGCCCCCGCTGACCGGCCGGTACGCGACGTTGGGGCGCGTGTGGAGGCGGGCGGCGGATGTGGAGGCGGGGGCGGTGCTGCGGCCGTCGGCGGCCGCACCCGGCCGTTCGCCGGACCGCCCGGTGACGGCGCCGCCGCGGAAGGGGCGGCCGTCGCACCCGTCGATGGCCAGCCAATAACCACCGCACCAGCGGGATTCGGCCGCATCCGCCACGAATGGCTTGTCCCGGCGGTCGCGGGGCGCGATCCGGTCCTGTAAGGCCAACGGACGGGTCGTCAGCAGCGCGACCCGCCGCTCTCGCGCCTCCGCCGGTCGGGGCGGACAATGGAGACGTCTTGGGAGAACGTCCTGCACGAGGCCGCGACCGTGCCGCTGGGCGAGCTGATCCTCCGTCTGCACCACTGACCTGAGCGAGCCGCCTTCCCACACCCCTCCACCGCACCACTGGTAGGAAACCTTACAATCCGCTACGCTCCCCGGCGGCGGCTTGGCGCGGTGCCCCCTCCCCGTGGGCATGACGCGCTCAGCGAGAGCTCTGACCCGGCTGCCGTGGCGCTGCCCCCTGCCCTGGCGCGCAGGGGGGCGGGGCCGCGCAACGGTGTCCAGCTCTCGCCGTCACCCAGCCCATGGAGTCCAGGTATGCGCCTGAACACCTCACCCCAACTCCCCTTCCTGCGCGGCAGAAACCACGTCCCCCTCCTCGCCCTCGCCGCCGTGCTCGCCCTTCTCGGCGGGCTGCTGCTGGCCTGGCCCGGACGGGCCGGGGCGGCCGCCGACCCCCTCATCTCGCGCGGGAAACCCGCCACCGCATCCTCGGCCGAAACCTCCTCACTCGGCGCCAAGAACGCCTTCGACGGCGACACCGCCACCCGCTGGGCCAGCGCCGAGGGCAAGGATCCGCAATGGATCCGCGTCGACCTCGGCGCGAACGCCACCATCAGCCGGGTCAGGCTCAGTTGGGAGGCGGCCTACGCCAAGGCCTACCGCGTCGAGGTGTCGCAGGACGGCGCCTCCTGGACCCCGCTCGCCGAGGAGAAGGCGGGCAACGGCGGCACCGACGACTGGACCGGCCTGGCCGGCAAGGGCAGATACCTGCGCGTCTACGGCACCGCGCGCGGCACTTCGTACGGCTACTCGCTCTACGAGGCCGAGGTGTACGGCACCGTGGACGGCGGCCCGCCGCCCGGCGGCGCCTTCACGGTGGTCGCGGCCGGTGACATCGCCGCCCAGTGCACGGCCTCCGACAGCGGCTGCGCGCACCCCAAGACCGCCGCGCTGGCCCGGCAGATCGACCCGAAGTTCTATCTGACGATGGGCGACAACCAGTACGACGACGCCCGGATAGCCGACTACCGCGCCTACTACGACAAGACCTGGGGCGCCTTCAAGGCCAAGACGCACCCCGTCCCGGGCAACCACGAGACATACGACCCGGCCGGGGCGTTCGCCGGCTACAAGGCGTACTTCGGCAGCATCGCCTACCCGCAGGGCAAGAGCTACTACAGCTTCGACGAGGGCAACTGGCACTTCATCGCCCTCGACTCCAACTCCTTCGACCAGTCCGCCCAGATCGACTGGCTCAAGGCCGACCTCGCCGCCAACGGCAGGAAGTGCGTCGCCGCCTACTGGCACCACCCGCTGTACTCCTCCGGCGGCCACGGCAACGACCCCGTCTCCCGGCCGGTGTGGAAGATCCTGTACGGCGCCAAGGCCGACCTCGTCCTCAACGGCCACGACCACCATTACGAGCGGTTCGCCCCGCAGGACCCCGACGGCAAGGCGACCGCCGACGGGATCGTGGAGGTCGTCGGCGGTATGGGCGGCGCCGAGCCGTACCCCATCGAGCAGGTCCAGCCCAACAGCCAGAAGCGGATCAGCGGCCAGTACGGCGTGCTGAAGCTGGAGTTCACCGACTCCGGCTACGGATGGACCTACGTCGGCACCGACGGGCAGGTCAAGGACGCCAGCCCGAAGTACGGCTGCCACTGATGTATCTGGCCACCACCGGCCGTACGGACGCGCCGCCCCGGACCTCCGGGGCCGGGCGGCGCGTCCCCGCCGCCGTCCTCGCGCTCGGCGCGGTCAGCCTCGTCACCGATGTCTCCTCCGAGATGGTCACGGCCGTGCTCCCGCTGTACCTCGTCCTGGGCCTCGGCCTCTCACCGCTCCAGTTCGGCTTCCTGGACGGCATGTTCAACGGCGCCACCGCGCTGGTGCGGCTGCTCGGCGGGCGGCTCGCCGACCGCGGCGGCCGGCACAAGCGGGTCGCGGGGGCCGGCTATCTGCTCTCCGCGCTCTCCCGGCTCGGGCTGCTCCTCGCCGGGGGCGCCACCGCCGGCATCGCCGCGGCGCTCGCCGCCGACCGGCTCGGCAAGGGCATCCGCACCGCGCCGCGCGACGCCCTCATCTCGCTCAGCGGCCCGCCGGAGACGCTCGGCCGCTCCTTCGGCGTACACCGCGCCATGGACACCACGGGGGCGCTCCTCGGGCCGCTCGCCGCCTTCGCCGTGCTCCAGGCGACCACCGACGCCTACGACGCGGTGTTCGTCGTCAGCTTCTGCATCGGGCTGCTGGGTGTGCTCCTGCTGGTGGTGTACGTTCCGCCGACGTCCAGGACGCTGCCGATCTCGGCAACGCCCCGTCCACACAAGGCACTTCGCGACCCCGTATTTCGTCGCGTCCTGTACGCGACCGTCCTGCTGGGCGCCGCCACGATCGGCGATTCCTTCCTCTACCTGCTGCTCCAGCGCGGCCTCGACCTGCCGACCGCCCTGTTCCCGCTGCTGCCGCTCGGCCCGGCCGCGGGCTATCTGCTGCTCGCCGTTCCGGTGGGCCGGATCGCCGACCGGACCGGGCGGCGGCTGCCGTTCCTGCTCGGGCACGCGGCCCTGCTCGGCGCGTACGCCCTGCTGCTCGCCCCGCTCGCCTGGCCGACCGCGGTCGCCGTACTGGTGCTCCTCGGCGTCTTCTACGCCGCCACGGACGGGGTGCTGATGGCGCTCGCCGGACCCCTGCTGCCCGCGCGCGGACGGGCGGGCGGGCTCGCCGTGCTCCAGACCGGTCAGGCGCTGGCCCGCCTCCTCGGCGCGGCAGGGTTCGGGGCGGCCTGGACCGTGTGGGGGCAGCGGCCCGCCCTGTGGCTGGCGGGGCTCGCCCTGGCCGCCGCGCTGGTGGCCGCCTGGCGCGTCCTGCCCGCCCCCGCACCCGCCCTGGAGGCGCCGTGAAGCCCGCGAACCGACATCTGCGGCTCGCCCTCGTCGTCATCGCCGTGCTCCTCCTCGCGGGCGGCTCCCTCGGCTACGTCCTGCACGCCCGCCAACGCGACCGCCCGCCCCAACAGGCCGAAGCCGACGGCTCGTTCGGCCTCGCCGAACCCGGCCTGTACTTCCGGGACTCGGCGACCGGACGGGTCGCGCGCCTGCCGGGCCGAGAGGCGCCCCGGGTCACCGGAGGACCGTCCTGCGAGCGGTTCTACGCGGCGGGCGAGCGCGCCCTGTGCCTGCGGAAGCTGCCGGGGATCCCCGCCCGCACCCAGGCGCTCGTACTGGACCGGCGGCTGCGCGAAGTGCGCCGCGTGACCGTCCCCGGTATCCCCAACCGGGCCCGCGTCTCCGCCTCGGGGCAGCTGCTGTCCTGGACCGCGTTCGCCGTCGGCGACTCGTACGCCGCTTCCGGTTTCTCCACCCGGACCTCGGTCCTGGACCTGCGCACCGGCTATCTGATCAAGTCGATCGAGGACATCCCGCTGACGATCGACGGCTCCCGCTACCACGCCCCGGACGTCAACTACTGGGGTGTCACCTTCGCCCGCGACGACAACCGCTTCTACGCCACCGTCTCCAGCCGGGGCCGCACCCACCTCGTCGAGGGCGACCTGCGCGGATGGTCGGCGAAGGCGTTGCGCGAGAACGTCGAATGCCCGTCGCTGTCGCCGGACAACACCCGGATCGCCTTCAAGAAGAAGGTCTCCGGTGATCCCCGTGCGCCCTGGCGGCTGTACGTCCTGGATCTGGCCGGGATGCGCGAGCACCCGCTGGCCGAGCGGCGCGGTGTCGACGACCAGGCCGCCTGGCTGGACGATTCGACCCTCGGCTACGCGCTGCCGGGGCGCGGCGGGCGCGCGAGCGACATCTGGTCGGTCCCGGCGGACGGCACGGGACAGCCCCGCCTGGTGGCACCGGGCGGCTCCTCGCCGGTGGCCGTGCGGTGACCCCCCTCGGCCGGGCTAGGTATCGCGCGCCGCGTCGGACTCCCTGGCGCGGCCGGTCACCAGCGCGCGCAGGAGTCCGGGGAAGACCTCGTCGAACTCCTCGCCGCGCAGGGCGTTCATACGGGAGGTGCCGACGTAGTACTGGCGGATGAGTCCGGCCTCGCGCAGCACGTGGAAGTGGTGGGTGGCCGTGGACTTGCTGACCGGCAGCTCGATCGTGCCGCAGCTGAGGTCCTCGCGGGCGGCGTAGAGCTCGGCGACGATATGGCGGCGCACGGGGTCGACCAGGGCTTCGAGCACCTGCTGGGTGCTGATCGCCCGGACGTCCGGGTGGGGCGGGACGCGCCCCCGTTCGCTCTGCCGCGCTGCTGCCATCGACGTCGTACCTCCGGGCCACATCGTACGACAGGCATCGAAGTACGGCCACCATCAAAGTATGACGGTCATCGAAGTTTGACAGTGATCGTACTTCCTGTTTGGCTGAGGCACGGCGACGCGCTCACCGCATCGCCGTCAACTCGCGGAAAGGGGAGGCGTGATGGCCAGGACGGTGCGGTTCCACGAGCTCGGAGGACCCGAGGTGCTGCGTGTGGAGGACGTGGAGGTCGGCGCACCCGGGCCGGGTGAACTGCTGATCAGGGTGGACGCGTTCGGCATCAACCGCGCCGAGGCGCTGTTCCGCAGTGGCGACTACATCGAGCAGGTCAAGGAGTTCCCCGCCCGGCTGGGCGCCGAGGCCGCCGGAGTGGTCGAGGCGGTCGGCGCCGGTGTCACGGGGTTCGAGCCCGGCCGGGCGGTGAGTGTGGTGCCCGCGTTCTCGATGAACGCGTACGGCGTCTACGCCGAGCGCGCGATCGTCCCGGCGGCGGCCGTGGTGCACCGGCCGGAGTCGCTGGACGCGGTCGGCGGTGCGGCGGTGTGGATGCCGTATCTGACGGCGTACGGGGCGCTGGTGGAGGTCGGCGGGATGAAGGCCGGGGACACCGTCGTGCTCACGGCCGCGTCCAGCAGTGTGGGCCTGGCCGCGATCCAGGTCGCCCACCGCGTCGGGGCGGTGCCCATCGCGACCACCCGGACCGGCGCGAAGAGGGACGCGCTGCTCAAGGCCGGGGCGGCCGAGGTGATCGCCACCGGCGAGGAGGACGTCGTGGAGCGCGTGCTCGGGCTCACGGACGGCCGGGGCGCGGAGTTCGTCTTCGACGCCGTGGCCGGACCCGGTGTACTGGACCTCGCCCGGGTCGTCGCCCCCGGCGGCACGCTCTTCGAGTACGGGGCGCTGAGCGGCGAGCCGACCCCGTACCCGGGGTTCGCACTCGGTATGCCCGCGCTGAACATGCGCACCTACACCGCCCTGGAGACCACCACCGACCCGGAGCGGTTGCGCCGGGCCGAGGCCTTCGTGACCTCCGGCCTGCGGACCGGCGCCTTCGTGCCCACCGTGGACCGCGTCTTCGCCCTGGACGAGATCGTCGAGGCGCACCGCCATATGGAGGCGGGCGGCCAGGTCGGCAAGATCGTCGTCGCGGTCGACCACTGACGGGCTCACTGCGCATACACTTCTGCGGTGAACGAGAACCTTCCCGCCTGCCCCGAGTGCTCCGGCGCGTACACCTACGAGATGGGTGCGCTGCTGGTCTGCCCGGAGTGCGGGCACGAGTGGTCACCCGCCGCGGCCGGGGACAGTGTGTCCGAGGCCGGGTCCGGCGGTGACGGTGTGGTCAGGGACGCCGTCGGCAATGTGCTCGCCGACGGCGACACCGTGACCGTGGTCAAGACGCTGAAGGTCAAGGGCAGCCCGAGCGGTATCAAGGCCGGTACGAAGGTGCGCAACATCCGCCTCGTCGACGGTGTCGACGGCCACGACATCGACTGCAAGGTCGAGGGCTTCGGCCCCATGCAGCTCAAGTCCAGCGTGGTCAAGAAGGCCTGAGCCGGCAGTCGGGTTTCCCGGGTGGTGCCCGTGCGTGCTCAGCCGTGGGCGACCGTGAGCTTGTAGAAGCCGACCCGGGCGCCCTTGGTGGTGCTGTCGGAGGACGACTGGTTGTACGAACCGGCCTTGAAGTACTGCTTGTAGCCGTTGAACGACGACGGTATGGCGTAGTGCGTCGTCGTGCCGTTGACCGTCAGGTCGATCGTGTGGCCGCCCGAGACACCGAGCGTGTAGCTCCACGTCCTGCCGACCGCCACATGGCCCACCGTGTGGAGGGTCTGGCCGCCCGAGGGGGAGTTCTCCGTGCCGAGGACGATCTCGCCGCTCGCCCGGTAGTACAGCTCCAGCAGCGGTTTGGTGGACGGGCCGCCGGTGCCGAGGTGGATCTGCCCCACGCAGACGTTCGACGTCACGGACACCACGCGCAGGGTCGCGTCGAGCCGGTGGGTGCCGCTCAGCGGCCAGTTCGCGGTGCTGCCGTCGCGGTTCATCTCGCGCAGCTCGGAGCGGGCGTAGTGGGAGTTGGGCGTGGTGACGCCCTTCTCCGGCGCCCAGAACGTCATCGCGCCGTCGCGCTTGTCCGTGGAGAAGTACGCGTCCTGGAAGCCGTTGGCCCCTCTGAGCCGGGACGACGGGATCGTCGTGGGCGAGCCGGGGGAGCCCACCGGTTCCTGGAGCTGCCACACGGAGAGGTCGAAGTTGCCGCCCGGCGCGACCGACGGGTCGGCGAGGACTCCCGCCGTGGCCGGTGCGGTGGGGGTGAGGAGGGCCAGGCTGCCTGCGGCGGCTGCGGTGGTCACGTATATGAGCAGCTTGCGGATGTGCATGGGGGGCGTCCTGTCGCGTGGGGGGATGTTCGGGCCAGTGCGCGCACTCGTACCTTCTGTGATCTTCTGCAATTCATGTCCATGAACGATGTGTGGTCACATGAACTCGGAGAACCGTAGGGCTCTGGCGTGACCGCGTCAATGGCTGGAACTGTGACGGCCGCTGGCCTGGGTGTCACCGCCCCGGCCCCGGTGGCCCGGGCCGCACCGGCCGCAGCGCCCGGCGTGACGGCCCGGCAAGAGGGTGTTTCCGGTCTTTTCGCGGCTGGTTGGCTACTTCGACGCCTTCCGGTCGGCCCGGGGTTCTACCCTGCGCCTGTTCAGGGCCGTCCGGTGGGACGGTGGGGGCGGGTTAGCCGGATGCGCCCCGCCGCCCCGCGGCCCGCGCCCGCCCCTGCGCCCTACGACGGCTACAACCAGCCGTACCAGAACACGGGGTACTGAGCACGGGGTGCTGAGCGGGCGGCCCACCGCCCGCCCGCGTTCGACCGGATGTCCGAGGCGGCTGGCAGGATTGGCTCATGGAGAGACCGATTCAGCCCGTCGTGCGCCACATCAACGTCTACCCCGTCAAGTCGGTCGGGGGGTACCGACTCGACGAGGTGCCGGTCGAACCATGGGGTCCGCTCGGTGACCGCCGCTGGATGGTCGTCGACGCCGCCGGGAAGGCCGTGACCCAACGCGAGCAGGCGCGGCTCGCGTTGGCCGCCGCCCGTGCGCTGCCGGACGGCTCCGTCCGGCTGTCCGCGCCCGGCCGCGAGGATCTGACCGTCGCCGTGCCCGAGCCGATCGGCCCGGTGTCGGTGACGCTCTTCGGCAAGAAGGTCGAGGCGATAGCGGCCGACGAGGCCGCGCACACGTGGTTCAGCGACCACCTCGGGGTGGAGGTCCGGCTGGTCCACCTCGACGATCCCGCGACCCGGCGGCCGATCGACCCGGACTTCGCGCTGCCGGGCGAGACGGTGAGCTTCGCCGACGGCTTCCCCCTCCTGATCGCCACCACCGCCTCGCTGGAGGCGCTGAACTCGCTGATCGCGCAGGGCGGCCATCCGCACGAGGGCCCGCTGCCGATGAACCGGTTCCGCCCCAATGTGGTCATCGAGGGCACCGGGGCATGGGCCGAGGACCACTGGTCGCGGATCGCGCTCGGCGACGTCGTCTTCCGGGTCGCCAAGCCCTGTGGGCGCTGTGTCATCACCACCACCGACCAGGCGACCGCCGAGCGCGGCCGCGAGCCGCTGCGCTCCCTGGGCCGCCACCGCCGCTTCGGCACCAAGCTGGTGTTCGGGCAGAACGTCGTCCCCGAGAACCCCGGCGTCATCCGCACCGGTGATCCCCTGCGCGTTCTCGCGTAACCCGCCCGTCCGCGGGAACTCGTGGGGACAGCGGACGCGTTGTGCGGGAGGGGGCCCGGGTGACGTTGCTCTCTCTTGGGCCCGCTCGCGCGTACGGCGCACCGTACGGGGCCAGGACGCAAGCGGAAGGGGGTGCGATTCAGTGCGATCCGCAGTGGGGGTGTGGCGTTGGCGGCAGAACTCCTTACGCCGCCGTACGGATCTCGTCGAGGCATGGGTGGCGCTGGTAGCCGTGGTGCTGATGGTGACGGCCTCAGCGGTGCTGGGGAGCCTGTGCGGGGCGGCCACGGACCGGACCCTGCAGCGCGCGGCGACCAGGGAGCAGCGCGAGCGCCACGCGACGACGGCCGTGGTGGTCCATCAGACGCGTCAGCGCAACGCCGTCGGCGACGCCGAGGGCGTGGGCGGCCGCGAGGGCCGCATCCGGGTCGTGGCCAACTGGACGGCGTACGACGGCAGTCTCCACACCGGCACCGTCGCCGCCCCGAGGCGAGCGGCCCCGGCGGGCTCCACCTTCCGTATGTGGACGGACGACCGCGGCATACGGACGAGCCGCCCCCTGGACACCACCACCGCGCACGCGCACGCGGTGTTCGCCGGTCTGGGCGCGGCCGTGGCGGCGGCCGGTCTCGTGGAGGGCGTCCGACGGCTGGTCGTATGGCGTCTGGTGCGACGGCGGTATGCCCGTCTCGACCGCGCATGGGCCGGATACGGTCCGGACTGGGGCCGTGCGGGAGCAGGCAGCTGACAGGTCAACTCACCGGCCCCGCGCGCGCTACGGTGGACCATCAGTCGCACGTACAGCGTTCGCACGCACGAGGTGGGGGCACAGCAGCGCCATGGCTCAGGGCACGGTCCAGGTAACCCACACCGGCACTTCGAGGTGGCGGCGCCGCACCGGCGAGTACGCCTCGCTCGCCGCTGCCCTGGAGGCCGCCGCAGACGGCGACGTCCTCACGGTCGCGCCCGGCACCTACCGCGAGAACCTGGTCCTGCGGCGGGCCGTGACCCTGCGCGGCCCGGAGGGGTCGGCCGGTTCGGTGCGGATCGCCCCCCTCGACGGTGTACCGCTGACCGTGCGCGCCTCCGCCACCGTCCAGGACCTCCAGCTGGAGGGGCAGGACGCGGCGGCGCCCGCCCTGCTGATCGAGGACGGCGCGCCCGAGCTGTGCGACCTGCGGGTGGTGACCCGCTCGGCGGTGGGCATCGAGGTGCGCGGCGCGGCCCGCCCCACGGTCCGCCGCTGCACGGTGGACAATCCGGGCGGCGTCGGCATCGGCGTACTGGACGGTGCGGGCGGCCTCTTCGAGGAGTGCGAGGTGGTCGCGGCCGGCCAGTCGGGCGTCTCGGTCCGCGCGGGCGCCCACCCCCGCCTGGAGCGCTGCCGGGTGCACCACGCCTCGGGCGCGGGTCTGTCGGTCACCGGCGAGGGCTCCGGTCTGGAGGCGCTGGGCTGCGAGGTGTACGAGATCAAGGGCGCCGGGGTGCAGATCGCCGCGCGCGCCACCGCCCACCTCACCGACTGCACCGTGCACCGCACCTCGGCCGACGGGGTCACCCTCGACACGGACGCGGTGCTCACGCTCGCGGACTGCGACATCCACGACATCCCCGAGAACGCGGTGGACCTGCGCTCCCGGTCGGTCCTCACCCTCACCCGCTCCGCGGTCCGCAGCTTCGGCCGCAACGGCCTGTCGGTGTGGGACCCGGGCACCCGGGTGGACGCCAACCAGTGCGAGATCCACGACAGTACGGGCGACTACCCGGCGGTGTGGGTCAGCGACGGCGCCACGGCGGTCCTGGAGGCGTGCCGGGTCCACGACGTGCCGGACGCGCTGTTCGTCCTGGACCGGGGCTCGCGCGCCGACGTGGTCGACAGCGACATCTCGCAGGTGCGCAACACCGCGGTGTCGGTGAGCGACGGCGCCACCGCGCAGCTGGACGACTGCCGGATCAGGGAGGTCTCCACGGGCGCCTGGTTCCGCGACCACGGCAGCGGCGGCACCCTCGCCAACTGCACCATCGACGCGGCGCAGACCGGCGTGATCGTCACCAAGGGCGCCGACCCCCGGATCGAGCGCTGCACGGTCACCGCGCCCGCCGAGGCCGGTTTCTACGTCTCGGCCGAGGGCCGGGGCACCTTCCACGGCTGCCGGGTGACCGGCAGCGGGGGCTACGGCTTCCATGTCGTGGACGGCTGCCGTACGACACTGACCCGCTGCCGTACCGAGCGCTGCGCGCGCGGTGGGTACGAGTTCGGCGAGGACGGGCCGGTCTCCGAGGACTGCACCAGCGACGAGAGCGGGGTGCGCCCCGGGTCGCCGGAGCCGCCCGCCGTCCAGACCGCCACCCAGACCATGGGCCTGCTCTCCACGGTCCCGGGACAGCGCCCGACCGAGGCGCCGGCGGCCCCTGGGCCCGTGGGCGAGGCCGCCCGCTCCTCGCAGGACGTGCTGGGGGAACTCGACGCGCTGGTGGGCCTGGAGAGCGTCAAGCGCGAGGTGCGGGCGCTCACCGACATGATCGAGGTGGGCCGCAAGCGGCAGCGGGCCGGTCTCAAGGCCGCCTCGGTCCGCCGCCATCTGGTCTTCACCGGCTCCCCCGGCACCGGCAAGACCACGGTCGCCCGGCTCTACGGGGAGATCCTGGCCTCGCTCGGGGTCCTGGAGCGCGGGCACCTCGTGGAGGTGTCCCGGGTCGATCTGGTGGGCGAGCACATCGGTTCGACGGCGATCCGCACGCAGGAGGCGTTCGACCGGGCGCGGGGCGGAGTGCTGTTCATCGACGAGGCGTACGCGCTGTCGCCCGAGGACTCCGGCCGGGACTTCGGCCGGGAGGCCATCGACACCCTGGTGAAGCTGATGGAGGACCACCGCGAGGCGGTGGTGGTGATCGTCGCGGGGTACACCGCGGAGATGGAGCGCTTCCTGCGGGTCAACCCCGGGGTGGCGTCCCGTTTCTCACGGACCATCACCTTCAGCGACTACGACCCGGACGAGCTGCTGAGGATCGTGGAGCAGCAGGCGGAGGAGCACGAGTACCGGCTGGGGGGCGGGACGGCCGAGGCGCTGCTGAAGTACTTCACGGCGCTGCCCAAGGGCCCGGCGTTCGGCAACGGCCGCACCGCGCGCCAGACGTTCGAGTCGATGGTGGAGCGGCACGCGGGCCGGGTCGCCCAGTTCGCCGACGCGAGCCCCGACGACCTGAGTCTCCTCTACGCGGACGACCTTCCCGAACTGCCCTGATCCACAGGCTCGTTGACGGAGTATCAGCGCTGGTGCGGCAGTGCCGGCGCCAGTTCGTCGAGGAGTGCGGTGCGCTCCTCGGCGAAGGCCGGGTCGGCCTGGTAGTCCGAGTGGGCCAGGATCGGCGCGGGCAGCGGCTGCCGTTTCGTCCGTCCGAAGGCGAGCGGGTCGAGGAGCGGACCGCGGTCCACGTTCGTACCCGGCAGCACCGGGCCGCCGATCGGGTCGGTGGCCCGCCACAGGTTGCGCCAGCAGCGCAGCTCCCGGTGCAGGGCGGTCAGCTCCGGGCGCCCGAAGTACGCGGGGAACCAGCGCCCGTACAGGCGCTCCAGGGGCGAGCCGTAGGTGAGCAGCGCGACGCTGCGGCGGGTGCGGGCGGGGAGCTGCCACACGGCGGCGGCCGCCAGCACGCTGCCCTGGGAGTGGCCGGAGATGACCAGCCGGCCGCCGGTGCGCCCGGTCCAGGTGTTCATCCGCCAGGCGAGGTCCGGTACGGCCCGCTCGGCGTAGCAGGGCGGCGCGAACGGGTGGGCCGCGCGCGGCCAGAAGGTGCCCACGTCCCACAGGATGCCGATGGTGCGCCGGGCCGAGGCGTCCTTGTAGGCGCGCCGCCCCCAGGTGACGAAGAGCAGGAAGCCGAGGCCCGTGAACCAGGAGCCCAGCGCCTGGGCGGTGTCGGCGGCCGAGGCGACCGCGCCCGGCGCGTCGTCCGCCGCCCTCCCGGGGACCTCCCCGGTGGCCCAGGAGCCCGCGAGCGCGAGCGCGCCGAGCAGCAGGGTGGCGACGCCGACGATCCCCAGGAAGACGGGGGTGCGGTCGGTGAGCGAGGCCATCGCGCGGGCGGTGGCGATCCGCCGGGAGCGGGCGGCGTCCGGGATCTCCCCCGGGTAGTCCGCGAGCAGCCCCGGCTCCTCGGAGCGCGCGGTGCGCCAGGTCCGTAAGGCGAAGTACGCGACGGCCGGGACGAGCAGCGCGAGCAGGGCCGGGATCACCGAGGCCTGCCAGGTGAGCAGCGGCGGCGGCCCCTTGAAGACGTCGTGGGCCGCGCCGGGCGTGCCGGAGCCGTCCAGCCAGTCGGCCACCCGCTGCGCGACCCCGCCGGTCATCACTCCGCCGAGCGCGCACGCGAGCAGAGCGACGGCGGGGCCGCCGAGGCCGGACAGAGCGGTACGGGAGTCGTGCGCGCGGCGCCGCAGCAGGAGCGCGACGGCGGCGAGCAGCACGACCAGGACGCCCTGGGCGAGGGCGATGATCCCGAAGGTGCGGTCGCCGGGGAGCGTGGAGCGCGAGGCCCAGCCGGGCCGCTCCCACGACGCGTACACCATCGACAGGGCGAGCAGGCCGAGGGCGGCGGCGGGCAGGAACGTGATGACGGTCCGGTCCAGCTGCTCGTCCAGGCGCGACTCGCTGCGGCCCCGGCCGCACACCACGCCCACCACGACGGCCGCGCCCACCAGCAGAGCCGCCGTCAGGAGCCAGCCGAGCAGGTCGAGCGCGGCGCTCTCGGCGGCCCGGTCGTGGCGGGCGGCGGCCCCGGTGACGGCGGCGGCGACCGTGAGAAACCCGGCGGCCGTGTGCGCGGCCCGCAGCCGGGCGACGAGCCGCCGCCCGTACCAGAAGCCGGGGCGGCTCAGGGCGGGCGCGCCCGGCTCGTCCTCGTCCCCGGCGGCGCCGAGCGGCTGCTGCGACTCGTAGGCGCTCCAGGTGCGGTTGGAGAGGTACCAGAGCAGCCCGGTCAGGGCGGCGGGGACCAGCGCGGCCAGCGCGAGGCGGCGGCCGGGCGGGCTCCACCAGCCGTGCCGCTCGGGCGAGAGGAAGCCGAGCCAGGACTTCCCTTCGGCGCAGCCCGCCGTGCCCGCGCACTGCCAGGCGGCCAGATCGAGCGCGACCTCGCAGGCGGTGGCGGTCAGCAGCACGGTCAGGCTGAGCGCGACGAGGCGCACCAGCACCCCGTAGAGCCGCACCGCGCGCGCCGACTCCCGGGCGGGCGGGCGCATCCAGTGCGCCAGGTTGACCACCATGAACGGCAGGAGCAGCAGCCACAGGGCGCGGGCGCCGTTGCCGGAGGTGAGGTTGGCCCAGCAGTACGCCTCGGGCACCGGCTTCTCGCGATAGCGCTCGGGGTGGTCCTCGGCGTCGGCGTCCTCGGTGCGGCGGAAGACGGCGGCGGTCTCGTCCCCGGTGACCCGGAACGTACGCGGGTCGTCGAGCATGGACTGCGGGGTGGCCCCACCGACGCCGTGGACGAGCAGTTCGAGCGCGGGTCCGCCGTCGTCGGCGGCCGGTGTGGCACGGGACACTTCTGTGACTCGCTCTCATGGTGGGAGGATCTGCGGCGGGACACGGCGGGGGCAGCGTGCGGATCGATCGCGGATCGTGCGGGTCGGGCGTGGCGCCGGGGCGGGAGCGGCTCGGCACGGGGCCTCGGCGCGCGGGTTCTTCAGGATCTCGGATGCGGGGGCCGGAGTGCGGTGTCCTCACGGAATCTCCCCGTGACAGGATTCGGATGTACGGCGACGACATGTACGGCGACGCGGAAGGACCGACCCGGCAGTGACCGACAACCAGAACCTGCTCGCGGAGCAGCGTCGCGCCCTGATCCTCGACGAGGTCAGACGGCGCGGCGGTGTCCGGGTCAATGAGCTCACCCGGAAGCTCAACGTCTCGGACATGACGGTGCGCCGGGACCTGGACGCGCTGGCCCGCCAGGGCGTGATCGAGAAGGTGCACGGCGGGGCGGTGCCGGTGGTCGAGGCCTCCACGCACGAGCCCGGCTTCGAGGCCAAGTCGGGCCTGGAGCTCAGCGCCAAGGAGGACATCGCGCGCGCGGCCGCCGCGATGGCCGTGCCGGGCAGCGCCATCGCGCTCTCGGGCGGTACGACGACGTACGCCCTGGCGCACCGGCTCCTCGACGTCCCCGATCTGACGGTGGTCACCAACTCGGTACGGGTCGCGGACGTGTTCCACGCGGCGCAGCGGGCCGCGGGCTCCGGCGGGAACCGGCCGGGGGCGGCGACCGTGGTGCTCACCGGCGGGGTGCGCACCCCGTCGGACTCGCTGGTGGGGCCGGTCGCGGATCAGGCGATCCGCTCCCTCCACTTCGATGTGCTCTTCCTCGGGGTGCACGGCATCTCGGTGGAGGCGGGCCTGTCCACGCCGAACCTGGCGGAGGCGGAGACCAACCGCCGGTTCGTGCAGTCCGCGCGGCGGGTCGTGGTGGTCGCGGACCACACCAAGTGGGGGACGGTGGGGCTGAGTTCGTTCGCCTCGCTGGACGAGGTGCACACACTGGTGACGGACTCGGGGCTCTCCGACGCCGCGCGCGAGGAGATGGCCGAGCATCTGCCGGGGCTCCTGGTGGCGGGCGATGACGACGCGGACGACTCCGCCGAGGCGGACGCCGCCCCCGACGAAGACATCTGACGGACCGCCAGTTAGGGTGTGCGGGCTCGCTGACGCCCGCTCGTGCCCGTCACACCGATCACTGGAGGTGCGACCCGATGGCTCGCCGACTCCGTCCCGTGGAGCTCGACTTCGTCGAGACCGCTCCGCTGCGCCTGGTCTTCGCCGCCGACGCGGCCGCCCCGGCGGACGCCCTCTACCGCGCGCTGGCCGTCGAGACCGAGACCTGGCCCGAGTGGTTCTCGGCGGTGACCCACTCACGGGCCACCGACGGCGGCCGGGAGGTGCGGCTGCGGGGCGGCACCCGGTTCGAGGAGACGGTGATGGCCGCCGAGCCCTCGGCGCGCTACGCCTACCGGGTCGACGTCACCAACGCCCCCGGGCTGCACGCCCTGTTGGAGGAGTGGCGGCTGACCCCGACCGCCGGGGGCACCCGGGTGCAGTGGACCTTCGCGGCCGCGGGCGGCGCGCCCCTCCGGTTCGCGCTGCGCCTGGGCCGGCCGGGCTTCGGCCGGGCGTTCCGCGACGCGGTGACGGCCCTGGACCGCCGCCTCGCCGCGCCCGGCGGTGGCCCGGCGGCGAAGGCCCCCTAGGGTTCGTCGGCCGAATCCGGCCCCGACTGGCCGCTTCCAGCCGCAGGGCCGGTGGCCGACCGTCCTACTCCGGCCACACCCCACTGGCCAGGAACGTGTCGATCGCCGCCGCGTACGGCGCGATGTCCAGGCCCTGTTCGGCCAGCCAGGCATCCGAGTAGTACTTGTCGAGGTAGCGGTCGCCGGGGTCGCAGAGCAGGGTGACCACGCTGCCGGTGCGCCCGGCGGCCACCATCTCCGAGACGATCTTCAGGGCGGACCACAGACCGGTGCCGGTGGAGCCGCCCGCCTTGCGGCCGATGGCCGTTTCGAGGGCGCGTACGGCAGCGATGCTCGCCGCGTCCGGGACCTTCATCATCCGGTCGATGGCGCCGGGCAGGAAGCTCGGCTCCATCCGGGGCCGCCCGATGCCCTCGATGCGCGAGCCGCAGTCGCTGGTCGCGAACGCGTCGCCGCGGGTCCAGCCGTCGAAGAAGCAGGAGTTCTCCGGGTCCGGGACGCAGATGCGGGTGTCGTGCTGCATGTAGTGCACATAGCGGGCGATGGTGGCCGAGGTGCCGCCGGTCCCGGCGGTGGCGACGATCCAGGCGGGCTCCGGGTAGCGCTCCAGTCTCAGCTGCTGGTAAATCGATTCGGCAATGTTGTTGTTGCCGCGCCAGTCGGTGGCCCGCTCCGCGTAGGTGAACTGGTCCATGTAGTGCCCGCCGGTCTCCAGCGCGAGGGCCGCGGCCTCCTCGTACATCTTGCGCGAGTCGTCCACGAAGTGGCACTGGCCGCCGTGGAACTCGATCAGACGGATCTTCTCGGCGCTGGTGGTGCGCGGCATGACGGCGATGAACGGCACGCCGACGAGCCCCGCGAAGTACGCCTCGGAGACGGCGGTCGAGCCGCTGGACGCCTCGATGACCGGCTTGCCGGGACGGATCCAGCCGTTGCACAGCCCGTACAGGAAGAGCGAGCGGGCGAGCCGGTGCTTGAGGCTGCCGGTGGGGTGGGTGGACTCGTCCTTGAGGTACAGGTCGATCCCCCACCGCTCGGGCAGCGGGAAGCGCAGCAGATGTGTGTCGGCGGAGCGGTTGGCGTCGGCCTGGACCTTGCGCACGGCGTCCTTGAGCCACGCCCGGTAGGCCGCGTCGCTGCGGTCCACGTCGATGGTCTCCATGCCACTCCTCCATGTCTCGGGCCCCCGGGACTGGGCGCCCGGGCTGGAAATGTCGTGAAGCCTGCGGATGAAGTCGGCTGGAAAAGCGCGGCTCCGTCACTTGACAATACCGCCCTCACCTGCACAAACATTCCCTTTGGGGATCCATAGGGGTGGCTTGTGGGACGCCGGTGAAGGGGCGTACGGCGGCGGGTGGCGGCCGATCCGCCGCGCGCCCTGGTGCGTACGGCCATCGTTGTGCAGACTGCCCAGCAGGAACGGTACGAAGGGGGCACAGCGGCCATGACCGAGCCGGAGTTCAGCGCCAGGGGTGTGCGGATCGAACGCTGGACGCGTTCACTGACCAGGGCGGGACAGGTCCTGATCAAGGACGGCCGGCTCGCCCTGCTCACCAGCAGCGGGCGGGAGATCGACAGCGCACCGCTGCGCGCGGTGAGTGCGGGCAAGCCACTGCTGCCCTGGGCCGCCAAGGCCGACCGGACCGTGGCCAGGATCAACGGCCACCGCTACCGGCTGACCATGGGCCAGCAGAACGGCAGGCCGCGCGGCGCGGAGCTCGCCCAGCGCTTCCTGCAAGCCGTGCGCCCGGCTGGGGAGCCGCGCGGCTGAGGGGGCTGGTGGGGCGCGAGTTGCGGAGCGCCGACCCCTGCGCCACCCTGGTCTCACATCACTGAGGGTTTACCGGCGGTCACGCTGTGATCCAGCCCGCCGGACCAGAAAGCTTCTTCCGGACCTCAATCGGGGAGTCGCAGCCGTGATCAGCCAGTCGAGCAGGCATTGCACGGTGGAGCTCCAAGCCCTGCCGTCGCGGATCGGGCAAGTCCGCAGAATCGTTTCAGCACAGTTGCGTTACTGGCATCTCGATCCTCTGATAGACGAGGCGGCGCTGGGCGTCACCGAGTTGCTGACCAATGTCCACCGGCACGCCCAGCCGGACAAGATCTGCACCGTGGAGATCGAGCTGTTGAGCGACCGCCTCACGGTGTCCGTCCACGACCACGACCCCCGGATGCCCACGGTGCGCAGCGCCGACCCCTTCGCCACCAACGGCCGCGGCCTCGCGATGATCGCGGCGGTCAGCGAGAGCTGGGGGGTGCGTCCGGGCGCCTCGGGCAAGACCGTGTGGTTCACGCTCCCCGCGCCGCCGCCCACGGTCGCGCTGCCGCCCCGCCCGGCGTACGGGACGAAGGCCGCCGCCCCCAAGGCGACCGGCCCGTGTCTGCACAAAAGGCCCGCCCTGGTGCGCACCGAGGGCCGGGGAGGCCATCGCCGGGGTGTTCGCCCGCCTGCCTTCGCGCCGGCTCGTGGTGCTCGGCGCCCCCGGCAGCGGCAAGACCGTCCTCGCCGTCCGCTTCGCCCTCGACCTCCTGGAGCGCCGCGACGCGGGCGACCCGGTGCCGGTGATCTTCCCGCTCGCCACCTGGCAGCCCGACAGCACGGAGCTCCACGCCTGGCTCGCGGCCCGGCTCGCGGAGGGGTATCCGGCCCTGGGATCCATCCAGCGCTCGGGGGCGCCGCTGGCGGCGGAGCTCCTCGGCGCCGGGCGCGTCCTGCCCGTGCTCGACGGTCTCGACGAACTCGCCGCACCCCTGCGCGCGGAGGCCGTCCGCCGGCTCAACTCCGCGCTGGACGCGGGCAGTCCGCTGCTGCTGACCTGCCGCAGCCAGGTGTACGCCCAAGTCGTGTCCGACGGCGACGTGTTCACGGCGGCGGCGGTCGTCGAGCTCCAGCCGCTCGCCTTCGAGGAGGCCGCCGACTTCCTGCGCCGCACCGCGCGGCCCGTGCGCGGCCCCTCGGGGGAGCGCACCACCGCCTGGGACCCGGTGCTCGCCCGGACGCGGCCGGGCGACCCGGTGCGCCGAGTGCTCGCCTCGCCCCTGATGGTGGCGATGGCCCGGGCCGTCTACGGCGAGTCCGGCAACGATCCCGCGGAGCTGCTGGGGCGCCCGGAGTTCGCCGAGCCGACGGCCCTGGAGGAGTATCTGCTCGACGCCTTCGTCCCCGCCGCCTTCGCCGGGTCCACGCGCTGGGACACCGGCCGCGCCGTGCGCTGGCTGCGCTTCCTGGCCCGCCATCTGGAACACCGCGACACCCGCGACCTGGCCTGGTGGGAGCTGCACACCGCACTGCCCCGGCCGCTGCCGCGCCTGGGGCCGCTGCTGCTGCTCGGACTGCTCGCGGAGGCCGTCTGCCTGCCGCTGTGGGCGCTCGGCCAGGACCCCGCGCTGCCCGCGGTGACCGCCGCCACGGTGGCCGGGGTCTGCGCCGGGTACGCCCCGCAGAGCCGGCCCCGAAGACGGTTCCTGCTGCCCGTGCTGTACGCGGTGCCGCTCAGCCTCGCCGTCGGGCTCACCCGGCCGCTCAGCCAGGACCCCTACTTCGCCGTGCCGTTCGCCGGGATGCCGCGGGCGCTCGGCTGGCTCGCGGTGGGCGGGCTGTACGGCCTGGTGATCGCGACCGGGCTCGCCGCGATCGGCCTGCCGACCTCGCCGCTGCCGTCGACGATGCCCTTCTTCGGCCGCCGCCGGCGCGGAGCCCGCGGCCGCTGGACGCGCAGGGCGGGTGCCGGGCTGCTCGCGGCGGCCGGAGTGGTGCTCGTCGGCGCCGGATTCCTGCCGGACTCACCGCTGCTCACCGCGCTCGGGGCAGCGGTCGCGGGCGCGCTGACCGCGTACCTCGTACGGGGCGAGTCGGCCGTGGTGGCCAAGGGCGGGCGGCGCGACCCCGTCGGCAGGGCGCGCCGGCTGGGCCGGGCACTGGCCCACGGCCTCGCCGTCGGTCTGCTCGCCGGGCTGGCCCTGGGGGCGGTCTTCACCCTGGCCGAGGGGGGCACGGCGGCGGCGCGCGCCACGCTGCGGGACGACTTCCCGGTCAGCGGGCCGGTGCGGCACGCGCCGGACGGTTCGCGCCATGTCGACGCGCCCGACGGCACCCGCTACGGCCTGCGCGCCCACGGCCACCCCTACCTGGTACTGCCGGAGCCCGTCCACGGCACCCTGATCGAGCGCGGCGGCACCCGTGAGTTCGCGCTGCCCGCCGACGTGAGCGAGCTGGACCTGTGCGCCGCGCCCGCCCGCTGCACCGCCGTCGCCCAGCGGCTCGCCATCTCCGCGCACGACTACCGGCCCGACGGCGAGGTCTTCACCGTGCGGCTGGAGAACGACGGCCGCGACACCGGCTCGTACGACCTGTCGCCGCTCCTCGACCGCGCCCGGAGCGAGTGGCTGACCCGGCAGAGCCCCGGCGCGATCCTGCGGACCGCCGTGGCCTTCGGTCTCGCGGGCGGCCTCGGCCTCGGCCTGGTCGGCGGCATCGCGGCCGGGCTGCACCGGTGGCTGGGGGCACCGGTCGACGTCACCCGCGGTATCAGCCCCTCGGCGAGCATCGCGACCGACCGGGGCACCGCGCTCGCCCGCGCGCTGTTCATCTATCTGGCCGCCGTGCTGGTGGGCAGCGCCCTGCCCGGTCTGCTCGGTCTCCCGGACGCCGCGCGCATCGGCGCGTACGCGCTGGTCCCCACGGGTGTGGTCACGGTGGCGATGTCGGCGTGGGGGCGGCTGGCCGCGGCCCGGCTGTGGCTGTGCGCGTGCGGCGCCCTGCCCTGGCGGCTGATGGCGTTCCTGGGCGAGGCCCACCGGCTCGGGGTGCTGCGGCAGGCGGGCGCGGTGTACCAGTTCCGGCACGCGCGGCTCCAGGAGCGCCTCGCCGCTCCGCCCGCTCCTCCTACTCGTCCCAGGCCTGTATCACGGTCTGATCGACGATCTTCCCTTCCTTGAGCGACATCATCGAGCTGGCGAGGACCCGTACGCCGTCGGGGTACTCGCAGGACTCCGTGTAGGCGACGCTGTCGCCCTGGACCACGCACTGCTCCAGCTTGTGCGTCATGTCCCGGCCGTAGACGTCGTCGAGCATCTTGGAGATCTCGCCCTGGCCGTGCATCACCATCGGGTGGCTCGGCTGGGTGTTGCGGTCGACGACGCGGATCTCCGCGTCGTCCGAGTAGAGCGACAGCAGGGTCTTCGCGTCGTGGCTCTCGATGCCGCGGCGCAGCGTCTCCATGTCGAAGGCGGTGCCCATGATGACCTCCTCCAGAAGGTCGCGGCCCGCCCGGTGGGCCGCGAGGGGCCTACGCTTCGAGCGTCCTCCGCCGGAACGCGGACGGCAAACCGTGCCCCGCCCGCCCGTCGCACCCCCGCGACGGCCGTCACGCGCACGGGACGCCCGTACGCACCCCGGAGCGCGGCCGGGGTGTCGCGCCGCCCGGAAGCGGTGCCCGCGGGAGATCGTTGGCCCAGGGCACGGCGAGCGGCGGAGGCGGTATGAAGAGCGACGGCACCCCGGGACTCGTCCTGGTCACCGGCGCGACGGGCTACATCGGCGGCCGGCTGGTGCCCGAGCTCCTGGACGCGGGCTACCGGGTGCGCTGTCTGGCCCGTACGCCCCGCAAGCTGCGCGACCACCCGTGGGCCGGGCGTGTGGAGACCGTGCGCGGCGACGTGACGGACGCGGAGTCGGTCGGGGCGGCGCTGCGGGGCGTGGACGTGGCGTACTACCTGGTGCACTCGCTCGGCGCCGGGCCGGGCTTCGAGGAGACCGACCGCTCGGCCGCCCGGATCTTCGCCGAGCAGGCCGCCGCGGCCGGCGTCCGGCGGATCGTCTACCTCGGCGGCCTCACCCCCGTCGGAGTGCCGGAGCGGGACCTGTCGCCGCATCTGCGCTCCCGCGCCGAGGTCGGCGCGATCCTCCTCGGCTCGGCCGTGCCGACGACCGTGCTGCGCGCCGCCGTCATCATCGGTTCCGGATCCGCCTCCTTCGAGATCCTGCGTCATCTGACCGAACGGCTGCCGGTGATGATCACCCCGAGCTGGCTGGGCAACCGCGTCCAGCCGATCGCCGTACGGGATGTCCTGCGCTATCTCGTCGGCAGCGCGCGGATGCCCACCGACGTCAGCCGGACCTTCGACATCGGCGGTCCCGAGGTCTTCACGTACGAGCAGATGATGCGCCGGTACGCGGAGGTCGCCAGGCTGCCCCACCGGCTGATCCTGCGGGTGCCGATGCTGCCGCCGCGGCTCTCCAGCGAGTGGATCGGCCTGGTCACCCCGGTCCCCAGCGGGCTGGCACGGCCGCTCGCCGAGTCGCTGCGCCACGAGGTGGTCTGCCACGAGCACGACATCGCGCGGTACGTGCCCGATCCGCCCGGCACGCCCATCGGATTCGACGAGGCCATCGAGCTCGCCCTGCGGCGGATCAAGGAGGCCAACGTCGCCACCCGCTGGTCCTCCGCCGCCCTCCCCGGCGCCCCCAGCGACCCGCTGCCCACCGACCCCGACTGGGCGGGCGGCAGCCTCTACACCGACCGCCGCGAACGCGTCGTGGACGTCTCGCCGGAGGCCCTGTGGCAGGTCATCGAGGGCATCGGCGGGGAGAACGGCTGGTACTCCTTCCCGCTCGCCTGGGCCGTACGCGGCTGGCTGGACCGGCTGACCGGGGGAGTGGGACTGCGCCGGGGCCGCCGCGACGCCGCCCGGCTGCGGGTCGGGGACTCGCTGGACTTCTGGCGCGTGGAGGAGATCACCCGGCCGCGTCTGCTGCGGCTGCGCGCCGAGATGCGGCTGCCGGGGCTCGCCTGGCTGGAGATGTGCGCGGAGCGCGAGAGCGACGGCCGCACCCGCTACCGCCAGCGCGCCCTGTTCCATCCGCACGGGCTGCTCGGGCACGCGTACTGGTGGAGCGTGTCGCCGTTCCACGCCGTGGTGTTCGGAGGCATGGCGCGGAACATCACGCGGGCGGCCGCTCGGGCCCGGGAGGCGGCGCCGGACTGATGTCCGTGCGGGGTCAGACGTCCCGCTCCTCGACCCCGGGGAGGTGGACGACGAGCAGGGTCACCCCGGCCAGCAGGAAGTCGCGGATCGCCGCGTCCAGGCCGTTCCACGTCTTGGACTGCCACATCGCGAACCACTCGCCCCCGACGGCGATGAACCCGGCGCCGAAGAGCAGCAGCACCATCAGCAGCCCCATCGTGCTCAGCCGTCGCGCCCGGGCGAAGCCGCCGCCGCCCCGCAGCGCCCGCGCCCAGACCGCGCCCGCCGCGACGAGCACCACCGCGGCGACCGTCTCCCAGGCGATGATCAGTACGTACGCGATGTCCTGGAGCGCCGTCGAGTCGATGGCCCGCCAGGTGAGGTCCGGGTCCTTGAACGTCGTGTCCATGGCCAGGACATGGTGGACGAAGGCGCGGTTGGTGTCGAAGTCGGTGATGTTCCCGAACGCCACAAGTGCCATATAGAGGGCGACGGTTGAGGTGAGCAGCGCGGCGGTGAGGGGCAGTACGGGGAGCGCGCCCGCCCGCCGGCGGAAGGAGGACCTGGACCGGAGCCTTGGGATCATGCCGGACTCTCCCCGGCGGGCCGGCCGGTGAAACCCGCCGCCCCGGGATCAGGCGGTGGCGGGCGCGTCCGCGATCGCGGTGATGGCGAGGTCGCCCGGCCGGACGGTGTAGGTCACGTCCGCGGTGGTGCCGTCGCCCCACTTCTGGGTGACGACGACGTTCGACCCGTCGGCGCCGGAGGACCGGAACGTCCAGGAGGAGGGGACGTTCGGGGCGCGGAAGACCGGGTCCCGGTCGGTGTGGGCCGCCGCCCACGCGTCGAGCGCCCGGTTCAGCTCCTGGGTGAGGAACCTGGCCCGCACCTCGGCCGGGGTCGCGTCCTCGGTGGTGCCCAGACGGGCGTTGCGGTAGGCGGTGAAGAACGCCTCGACCTGGTCCTGTGCGGCGAGGGCGGGCGTGGGCACCGCCCTCCCCCAGTGTCTGAAGGGCCTGGGGGACCCCCAGCTGCTGCCCGCCGGAGAGCTCGGCGGGCCGGTGGTGCAGCCGGTCACGCAGTCCCACGGTGTCGATGAGCGCGTCGATCCACTCGCGGTCGCCGCGCCGCCCCGCGAGATCGAGGGGCAGCGTGATGTTCTGGGCCACGGTGAGGGTCGGGAGCAGATCGAAGGCCTGGAAGACGAAGCCGACGCGCTCGCGGCGCAGCAGGGTGAGCGCGCGGTCGTCCAGGCCGCTCGGCTCGCTGCCGTCGGTGAAGGCGGAGCCCGAGGTGAGGGTGTCCAGCCCGGCGGCGCAGTGCATCAGGGTGGACTTGCCGAGCCCGAGGGCCCCATGACCGCGGTGAAGCGCCCGGCCGGGAAGCCGACGCTCACCCCGTCCAGGGCCCTCACCTCGGTGTCGCCGACGCCGTACGTCCTGACGGCGTCGGCGACCCGGGCCGCGGCGGTGGCGGTGGGCCGCAGTGCGGTGGTCATGCCGCACCGCCCTTGCGGCGGCCGAACTCCTCGTCCAGGACGGAGAGCCGGCGCCAGTACTCGTCCTCGTCGATCTCCCCGGCGGCGAAGCGGCGCCCGAGCACGGCGAGCGGTGAGCGCTCGTCGAGCGAGGGGCGGTCGTCAAAGGACCGGGGGTCGGCGAAGGGCGGGCGCCAGGGGCCGCGCCGGCCGCGCCAGACGGTGCGGCGCAGCAGGGTCACGACCGTGAGGATCACAGCCGCCCAGATCACCGGGAAGAACAGGATCCAGGGTCCGGGTCCGTCGTAGGCCAGGGTGTTCATCGTGCTCAGCTCCTCGGTAGGGGTTCTCTCGTGGTGCTTTCGAGACTCCCGCCGAGGGGCGGTCCGGGGCGTCGTACAGCCAGCGGCACCTGGCGTACCCCCCGGGGAGTAGTTCGGGCGCCGACGACTGCTCTGGAGTCTGTACTTACTAGTATGTACAGTGGCGATCATGAGCACCTCCGAGCGTCTGATCGAGGCCACCCGGGAGCTGTTGTGGGAGCGGGGCTACGTCGGTACCAGCCCCAAGGCGATCCAGCGGCAGGCGGGCGCGGGCCAGGGCAGCATGTACCACCACTTCGCGGGCAAGCCGGATCTGGCGCTCGCCGCCATCCGGCGCACCGCCGACGAACTGCGCGCGAGCGCCGAGGCCTCCTTCGGGGGCGAGGGCACCGCGTACGAACGGATCCGCGGCTATCTGCTGCGCGAGCGCGAAGTCCTGCGCGGCTGTCCGGTGGGCCGGCTGACCATGGACCCGGACGTCATCGCGAGCGACGAGCTGCGCGCGCCCGTCACCGAGACCATCGACTGGCTGCGCGGGCGGCTCGCCGCGATCGTCCAGGAGGGCCTGGACGCGGGCGAGTTCACCGCTCCCCTGGTGCCCGAGGAGGTGGCGGCGACGGTGGTCGCCACCGTCCAGGGCGGCTATGTCCTGGCCCGCGCGTCCGGCTCGCCCGCCGCCTTCGACGCGGGGGTGCGCGGTCTGCTCGCCCTGCTCGCGCCCCGCACCCCCTGACCGCCACCACCCGAGGAGCGCCACCCATGCACGTCACCCGTCAGCGTCCCGCCAGTGCGCGGGGCCCGGCCGAGCACTTCACCGGAACGGTCTGGCTCGACGAGATCGCCACGCCGCCGTCCCCGTCCCGGCTGCGGATGTTCAGCGTCCACTTCACTCCGGGCGCCCACACCGCCTGGCACCGCCACCCGCACGGCCAGGTCCTGCACGTGACCGAGGGCGAGGGTCTGGTGCAGCGCCGAGGCGGTCCCGTCGAGCCGATCCGGGCGGGCGACACCGTCTGGATCGAGCCGGACGAATGGCACTGGCACGGCGCCGGGCCGCACACGTTCATGACCCATCTCGCGGTCGTCGAAGCCGCCCAGGACGGCACCTCGGTCGACTGGGACCGCCATGTCGCCGCCGACGCCTACCCGTCGTCCACACCCTGATACTTCCTGAGGAGTACGCCGTGCACGCCCTGCAGTACGAGATCACCCTGCCCGCCGACTACGACATGGACATCATCCGCACCCGGGTCGCCACCCGCGGCCATCTCCTCGACGCCTTCCCGGGCCTGGGCCTCAAGGCGTATCTGATCCGCGAGCGCGGCGCCGGCTCACCGGTGAACGCCTATGCGCCCTTCTACCTCTGGAACACCCCCGAGGGCATGAACGCCTTCCTGTGGGGCGCGGGCTTCCAGGGCATCGTCGACGACTTCGGCCGCCCGGAGGTCCAGCACTGGATGGGCCTCTCGTACGAGGAAGGACCGGCGGCCGGGGCCGCGCCCCTCTCCGCGACGCGCGAGCGCCTCGTGGTGCCGGACGGGATACGCCCTGCCGAGTACGTGGCCGAGCAGCTGGGGCGGGCGACCGCGCCGGGGACGGTGGCGAGCGCGCTGGCGGTCGACCCCCGCCGCTGGGAGCTGCTGCGCTTCACGCTCTGGGAGCAGGAGGCCCCGCAGGCGCCCGGCGACCGGTTCCAGGTGCTGCATCTGTCGGCACCGGAGCGCGGCGAGCTGACCCGGGGACGGCACTGGTGAGCGCCGTCGTCCGTACCGTGGACGGCGATGTGCCCGCCGACCGGCTCGGCGTGGTGGACGCGCACGACCACCTCTTCATCCGCAGCCCGCTGCTGCCGGGCCAGGAGCTCCACGACCTCGACGACGCGGCCGCCCGGCTCGCCGCCTTCCGCGAGCTCGGCGGCGGCACGGTGGTGCAGTGGACGCCGTACGGAATGGGCCGCCGGGCGGACCGACTCGCCGCGCTGTCACGGCAGTCGGGTGTCCACATCGTGGCCGCCACCGGCATGCACCAGGCGGTCCACTACGCGCCCGAGCTGCTCGACTCCGTACGCGACTGCCTCGCCGAGCTGTTCGTGCGCGAGATCACCGAGGGCGTGGCGGACGGCGGTGGGGTGCGGGCCGGGCTGATCAAGGTCGCCGGCGGGTTCCACGGGCTCGACGCGCACGCCCGGCTCACCATGCGCGCCGCCGCCGAGGCCCATCACCGCACGGGCGCGGCGATCGCGGTGCACCTGGAGCTCGGGACGGGGGCCCTGGACGTACTCGACCTGCTGTGCGGCGAGTCGGGAGTGGCGCCGGACCGGGTGATCCTCGGCCACCTCAACCGCTCCCCCGACTTCGCCGTCCACCGGCAGGCCGCCGCCGCGGGCGCCTATCTGGGCTTCGACGGGCCGTCCCGGGCCAACCACGCCACGGACTGGCGGATGCCGGAGGCGCTCAAGGAGCTCGCCGACGCGGGGTTCGCGGACCGGCTGCTGCTCGGCGGGGACACGGTGACCCCGGACACACCGGGCATGCCGTATCTGCTGCGCGGAGTGCGCCCCCGGCTCGAACTCGCCCTGGGCGAGGAGCTGGTGGGGCGGATCCTGGTGGGGAATCCGGCGGCGGCGTTCGCGCTGCGGAACTAGGACCCGACCGGATCCGGCCGGGCGCCCGTCACCCCAGCGCGCCCAGCGGGTCGTCGAGGACCGGCTGCCACGCCAACTCCGCCGCGCCCACCAGGCTGTTGTGGTCGAGCGAGCACGCCAGGATCGGCATCCCACCGCTGCGTCCCCACAGGCTGCGGTCGGCCACGACGGCGCGGAGCCGGTCCGGGTCCGCCTCCAGGAGGGCCTTGTGCAGCCCGCCGAGGATGATCCGGTCGGGGTTGAGGATGTTGACGAGCCCGGCGAGCCCCAGGCCCAGCCGGTCGACGAGCTCCTCCGCGGCCCCGCGCACCGACACGTCCTCGTACTCCGTGCGCAGCAGCTCGCGGGACTGCTCCAGGAGCGAGACCTCGGGACCGGGGTCGCGGCCCGCCGCCACCAGGAAGGCGAGCGGGTCGGTCTCGACGTCGAGGCAGCCGCGGCCGCCGCAGTAGCAGGGGCGGCCCTCGGGGTTGACGGTGAGGTGGCCGACCTCCAGGGCGAGGCCCGAACTCCCGGTGTGCAGACGGCCGTCGAGGACGAGGGCGCCGCCGACGCCCCGGTGCCCGGTGGCCACACAGAGCAGGTGCTGCGCGCCGCGCCCGGCGCCGTGGCGGTGCTCGGCGAGGGCGGCGAGGTTGACGTCGTTGCCGGTGAAGGCCGGGCCCTCGATGCCCGCGGCCCGTACCTGCTCGGCGAAGATCTCGCGCACCGGCGCACCCGCCGGCCAGGCCAGGTGCAGCGGGTTCAGCGCGGTGCCGTCCGGCTCGGCGACGGCCGACGGCACGGCCAGGCCGGCGCCGACGCAGCGCAGCCCGCTGCCGCGCAGGAGTTCGGCGCCCGCCTCGACGACCTCGCCGAGCACCTGCGCCGGGTCGGCGGAGACGGTGACGCAGCCGGGCGCGGTGGCGACCGTACGGCCGCCGAGACCGACCAGCGCGGCGCGGAATCCGTCGGCGTGCACCTGGGCGGCGAGGGCGACGGGGCCCGAGTCGTTGACGGCGAGGCGGTGCGAGGGACGGCCCTGGGAACCGGCGGCGGCGCCGGGGCGGGAGTCGACCTGGATGAGGC
The DNA here is from genome assembly GCF_001653515.1 of Streptomyces sp. ERV7. Taxonomy (GTDB): domain Bacteria; phylum Actinomycetota; class Actinomycetes; order Streptomycetales; family Streptomycetaceae; genus Streptomyces. The sequence goes on from NZ_LYOY01000001.1 coordinate 463,725, forward strand.
CGAGCGCTTCGAGTTCGGCGGCGACCGCTCCGGCCGTGGCCCGGGTGACGCCCAGCTCGGCGGTGAGGACGGCGCGGGTGGGGGCGCGGCCCGTGTGGACCAGTTCGAGCGCGGGGCCGAGTGCCCCACGGCCCCTGTCCAGCCTCGTCTTGGTGTGCGTCGCCTTGCCGTTCATGGGGGCGAGTCTCCCATGATCCAGGACGGAGGCATTCCCTCCGGCGGCGGCCCCCGTTCACTCGCCGCTCACCCGCCGGTCCTCGCGCGGGCCGACCGGTGAGGGGGTAACGGGTTGTCCGCAGGGGTCGGGGACCCCTATCCTGAGTTTGTGCCGCTACTAAACAAAGTACGGACGGCCCTTCCGGCAGGATCCGGCGCGCACACCTCCGCGCCCTCCCTGCTCCGCCTCCGCACCGCCCTGACCGTGTTCTTCGCCCTCGACGGATTCCTCTTCGCCGGCTGGGTGGTCCGCATCCCGGCCATCAAGCAGCAGACCGGCGCCTCGGCCGGTGACCTCGGCCTCGCCCTGCTCGGCGTCTCGGCGGGCGCCGTGGTGACGATGGTGTTCACCGGCCGGCTCTGCCGGCGCTTCGGCAGCCACCCCGTGACCGTGGCCTGCGCCGCCCTGATGGCGCTGGCCATCGCCCTGCCGCCGCAGGCGCATTCGGCGCTCTCGCTGGGAGCGGTGCTGCTGCTCTTCGGCGCCGCGTACGGCGGGATCAACGTGGCCATGAACAGCGCCGCCGTCGATCTGGTCGCCGCCCTGCGGCGCCCGGTGATGCCCAGCTTCCACGCCGCGTTCAGCCTCGGCGGAATGCTCGGCGCAGGCGTCGGCGCGCTGGTCGCGGGCAGTCTCTCCCCCACCGCGCACCTGCTCGCCCTGACCGGGTTCGGCCTCCTGGTGACCGCCCTCGCGGCGCCGGCCCTGCTCCGCCATCCCGCCCCGACGCACCGGGCCACCCCGCACGCGCAGGGGCGGCGGCTCGACGGCCGGGCCCGGCGGCTTGTGCTCCTGTTCGGCGTGATCGCGCTGTGCACGGCGTACGGCGAGGGCGCCATGGCCGACTGGGGCGCGCTCCACCTGGAGCAGGACCTCGACGCGGCGCCCGGTGTCGCGGCCATCGGCTACTCCCTGTTCGCCCTGGCCATGACGGCCGGCCGGCTCAGCGGCACCTTCCTGCTCGAACGCCTGGGCCAGACCCGCGCCCTGGTCGCGGGCGGCACGACGGCCACGGCCGGGATGCTGCTCGGCGCGCTCGCCCCGACGGTGTGGCTCGCGCTCGCCGGGTTCGCGGTGATGGGCCTGGGGCTGGCCAACATCTTCCCGGTCGCGGTGGCCCGCGCGGGCGCGCTGGCCGGACCCGGCGGGGTCGCCGCCGCCTCCACGCTCGGCTACGGCGGCATGCTCCTCGGCCCGCCCGCGATCGGCTTCCTGGCCCAGTGGTCCTCCCTGCCCGTCGCCCTGACGACGGTGGCCGCGCTCTCGGCCGCGGCCGCCCTGATCGCGTACGGCTCGCGGCACGCGACGGCGGGGGCCTAACCCCGGGGGTGGCCCTACGCGCGCGTGACCGCGGCGCTGAGCCCGATCTACTCCGCCACCACCGGCTCGTGGCCCTACGCGCGCGTGACCGCGGCACGGACAAGATCACCGCCCCCGCCGCACCCCTGGCAGAATTCCGGCATGGACACCGCTGAACTCATCAACGCCCTCGACCGCGAGGGCCGGTTGCTGGCCGATGCCGCCGGCGCGGCGGGCCCCGGCACCCCCGTGCCGACCTGCCCCGACTGGCGGGTACGGGATCTGCTGCGGCACACCGGGACGGTGCACCGCTGGGCGACCGCCTACATCACCGAGGGCCACACCGCGTTCCACCCCAGCGGCGAGGAGCCCGACCTCGACGGCGACGAGTTGCTCGACTGGTTCCGCGAGGGCCACCGCGCGCTCGTCGACGCGCTGAGCGGGGCGCCCAAGGACCTGGAGTGCTGGCAGTTCATGCCCGCGCCCTCGCCGCTGGCGTTCTGGGCCCGCCGTCAGGCGCACGAGACGGCGATCCACCGGGTGGACGCGGAGTCGGCCCGGGGCGGCGAACCCACCGCGCCGGAGCCGGAGTTCGCCGTCGACGGCATCGACGAGCTGCTCCGCGCCTTCCACGGCCGGGAGAAGAGCCGGGTGCGGACGTCGACGCCGCGCACCCTTCGGGTACGGGCGACGGACACGGACGCGGTGTGGACCGTGCATCTGTCGGACGGGACGCCGCGCACGGTCCGGGACGACGACGGCCCCGCCGACTGCGAGCTGAGCGGCTCCGCGCACGAGCTGTATCTGACGCTGTGGAACCGGCGGCCGCTCTCGTCCGTGACCCTCGCGGGCGACGCCTCGCTCGCCGCGCTGTGGCGGGAGAACTCGGCCATCACCTGGGGATAGGACCTCTTCGCACGGGGTCACGGCAGGTGCGGCCGTGGCCCCGTCGCCGTACGGGAGACGTCACGAGCGACGTTACGCGGGCCGGTCCGCCAGCATCCGGGCGAGCACCGCGCGCTGCAGCGGTCGCACCTCGGCATGGCGCGCCCGGCCGGTGTCCGTGATCATGACCCGGACGCCGCGCCGGTCCTCGCTGCACATCCCACGGGTGACCAGGCCCTCCTTCTCCAGCCTGCCGATCAGGCGGGAGAGCGCGCTCTGGCTCAGATGGACGCGCGAGCCCAGCTCCTGGACGCGGTACGCCGTACCGCCGTCCTCCGCACAGCCCTCCACGAGCACGTCGAGCACCTCGAAGTCGCTCGCTCCGATGCCGTACTGATGCAGCTCGCGATCGAGCTCGCACGTCGTGCGCGCATGCACCGCGAGGATGCCGCGCCACTCGTCCACGAGCATGCGCTCGGACTTCTTGGCCGCCATGACCGCACGTTAGCAGAGATAACGCCCTTTGTTGCACGGTAATTAAATGCACTTGCACTCGATGCATGTGCATGTAGTCTGCTCCGCATGACCTCTCCGCTCAACGTCCAGTCCGCCCAGGAGCGTTGGAGCCCGCGACTGTGGGGCACCCTGCTGGTGCTGTGCGCCGCGATGTTCCTGGACGCGCTCGACGTCTCCATGGTCGGCGTCGCGCTGCCCTCGATCGCGACCGATCTGCACCTCACCACCTCGACGCTCCAGTGGATCGTCAGCGGCTACATCCTCGGCTACGGCGGTCTGCTTCTCCTCGGCGGCCGCGCGGCCGACCTGCTCGGCCGGCGCCAGGTGTTCCTCATCGCGCTCGCCGTCTTCGCCCTGGCCTCGCTGCTCGGCGGGCTCGTCGACTCCGGGCCGCTGCTGATCGCCAGCCGCTTCATCAAGGGCCTCAGCGCCGCGTTCACCGCGCCGGCCGGCCTCTCGATCATCACCACGACCTTCAAGGAGGGGCCGCAGCGCAACCGCGCCCTCTCCATCTACACCACCTGCGCCGCCACCGGCTTCTCCATGGGCCTGGTGCTCTCCGGTCTGCTCACCGAGCTGAGCTGGCGCTGGACCATGCTGCTCCCGGCGCCGGTCGCCGTGATCGCCCTGATCGCCGGCCTCAAGCTGATCCCGCACAGCGACCGCGGCGAGGGCAAGCGCCACTACGACATACCCGGCGCCATCACCGGCACCGGCTCGATGCTGCTCCTCGTCTACACCGTCGTCCAGGCACCCGAGGTCGGCTGGGCCTCCGCCCGTACGCTGCTGTCCTTCCTCGCCGTCGCCATCCTGCTCACCGCGTTCGTGACCATCGAGCAGCGCACCGCGAGCCCGCTCGTCCGGCTCGGCGTGCTGCGCTCGGGCACCCAGGTCCGCACCCAGCTGGGCGCCGCCGCCTTCTTCGGCTCGTACGTCGGCTTCCAGTTCATGGTCACCCAGTACATGCAGTCGGTGCTCGAATGGACCGCGCTCCAGACCGCGCTGGCGTTCCTGCCCGCCGGTGTGCTCGTCGCCCTCTCCTCGACCATGATCGGTTCGGTCGTCGACCGCTTCGGCACCCCGCGCATCCTCGCCATCGGCTTCGCGGCCCTGGTCCTGGCGTACGCCCTGTTCCTGCGCATCAGCCTCACCCCGCAGTACGCGGAGGTCATCCTGCCCTCGATGCTGCTGCTCGGCGCGGCCTGCGCGCTCGTCTTCCCCTCGCTCAACATCCAGGCCACCAGCGGTGTCGACGACAGCGAGCAGGGCATGGTCTCGGGTCTGCTCAACACCTCGATCCAGGTGGGCGGCGCGATCTTCCTGGCCGTGGTGACGGCCGTGATCACCGCGGGCGACCGGGGCGACTCGCCGCAGGACCTGCTCGACAGTTTCCGGCCGGGTCTGATCGTGGTGACGGGCATCGCGCTCGCCGGTCTCCTCATCACCCTGACCGGACTGCGCACCAAGACCGACCGGCAGACGCTGGTCGTCGCGGGTTCGGCCCAGGACGCGGCCGCCGCACAGGAGCCCGCGAAGGTCGCCGTCCGCGACTGACGCCACCACGGGGGAGGGTGCGGCCGACGGGTGCTTCTTGCCCGTCGGCCGCATCTGCGCGGAGACTGCTCCCATGAGCAACCGGAGCCAGGGCGAACGCGACGCCGTCACCGTCGAGATCATGTACGCCGTCGTGACCGCCTCGCTGGCCGCCCTGCTCGCCTTCGGCGCGGTCGCCGGACCCGTCTTCCTCTTCGAACTGCGCCATCCCGCCCGGGGGTTGCTGCTGCTCGCCGGGGCGGCTGCCGCCGTACTCGCGTTCGTCGGCAGGACCGTACACGTCCTGTGGCGCTTCTCGTACGCGGGCGACGCCCGCCGTCAGCCGAGCCAGCCGGGCCGCACCAGGCCCGACTCATAGGCCAGCACCACCAGTTGGGCCCGGTCGCGGGCGCCGAGCTTGACCATGGTGCGGCTGACATGGGTCTTGGCGGTGAGCGGGCTCACGACCAGGCGGCGCGCGATCTCCCCGTTGGAGAGCCCGATCCCGACCAGGGCCATCACCTCCCGCTCCCGCTCGGTCAGTCCGCCCAGGCTCTCGGCCGTGGCCGGTTCCTTGGAGCGGGCGGCGAACTCGGCGATCAGCCGGCGGGTCACTCCGGGCGAGAGCAGCGCGTCCCCGTCCACCACGGCCCGAACGGCCCGCAGCAGTTCCTCCGGCTCGGTGTCCTTGACCAGGAACCCGGAGGCTCCGGCACGGATCGCCTCGAAGACGTACTCGTCGAGCTCGAAGGTGGTCAGCATCACCACCTTCACCCCGTCCAGCTCCCCGTCGCCGGTGATCCGCCGGGTGGCGGCGAGCCCGTCGAGGCGGGGCATACGGATGTCCATCAGGACGACGTCCGGCCGCAGTTCGCCCACCAGACGCACCGCCTCCTCGCCGTCGGCGGCCTCGCCCGCGACCTCGATGTCCGGCTGGGCGGTGAGCAGCGCCCGGAAACCGGCCCGCACGAGGGACTGGTCGTCGGCGAGCAGTACGCGGATCACGATGTCTCCCTCGATGCGGCGGGTGCGGTGCGGGCGGGGGCGGCCTGGGCGAGCGCCCGCTCGGCAGCCTCGCCCACGGCGTCGTAGGCGTCCACGATCAGCGCGGTGAGCAGGTCGTCGCGGCTCGGGAAGTAGCGGTAGAGGGCGGAGGAGACCATGCCGAGCTCGCGGGCGACGGCGCGCAGCGACAGCTTCGAGGCGCCTTCGGCGGCGAGCTGTCTTCTCGCCTCGTCCTTGATGGCGGCGGTGATCTCGGTACGCGCGCGGGCTCGGGCCCCCTGGACGGTGCTCATAAGGCCATTCTGCCATCACCGAGAGCGGCGACCCGAAACGAGAGCACTGATCCAGCCAGCGAGTCCTGTCCACATTCGAGAGCACTGCTCTTGATTTGGAGCACCAGTTGCGTGCACACTGCTCTCAAGCGAGAGCAGTGCTCTCGGAAGCACAGTTCAAGTCCGAGCCAGGGAGTCCCGATGTCATCGACGCCGTCGCAGCCGCAGCCGTACTACTTCAAGGCCGGCCGCTTCACCACCCGGATGAACAGCGCCATCGGCTGGCTCGCCCGCCACGGTCTGAGCCTGGCCGGCACCGCCGAGCTGTCGGTCCGGGGCCGCAAGAGCGGCCGGCCGCAGCGGGTACCGGTCAACCCGCACTCGTACGAAGGCGCCCAGTACCTCATCTCGGCGCGTGGGCACTCCCAGTGGGTGCGCAATATGCGGGCTGCGGGCGGCGGCGAGCTGCGGGTGGGCCGCAAGGTCCGCGCCTTCACGGCCGTGGAGGTGTCGGACAGCGAGAAGACCGCCGTCCTGCGCACCTACCTGGAGCGCTGGGGGTGGGAGGTGAACCAGTACTTCCAGGGCGTCACCGCGAAGTCGAGCGACGACGAGCTGCTCGCCGCCGCGCCCGACCACCCGGTCTTCCGCATCACCGTCGACGCGTGAGCCGGGCCCGGCCTCCCGGGCCCGCCTCCGCCTCCGGTGCTCCCGAGCTACGGGGTCCGGCCCCGCGCCCTAGGAGCTGCGGCGGTCCACCGCGTCCAGGACGCGCCGCGCCATCGGGTGTGTACGCACCATTCCGGCCAGGGTCGTCGAGCCCCGGGTGATGTCCGCGAACGCCTTCCAGGCCGGGCGGAAGCCGGTGATCGCGGCGTGCAGCATCGTGGGGCGCTTCTCGAAGAGCGTCAGCATCCGGCGGCCGACGCCCATCTCGACGCCGAGGCCCGCCTTGATGGCGAAGGCGTAGTTGAGCGCCTGGCGGCGGGCGTCCACGGCGTCCTGGGACTCCGCGATCCGCACCGCCCACTCACCCGCGAGCCGTCCCGAGCGCAGCGCGAACGAGATGCCCTCCCGGGTCCAGGGCTCAAGGAGCCCCGCCGCGTCCCCGCACACCAGGACCCGGCCGCGCGAGAGCGGCGAGTCGTCGCTGCGGCACCGGGTCAGATGCCCCGACGAGATCGCGGGCTCGAAACCGGCCAGGCCGAGCCGTGCGATGAAGTCCTCCAGATACCGCTTGGTCCCGGCGCCCTCGCCGCGGGCCGAGATCACGCCGACCGTGAGCGTGTCGCCCTTGGGGAAGACCCAGCCGTAACTCCCGGGAATCGGCCCCCAGTCGATGAGCACCCGGCCCGCCCAGTCCTCGGCCACCGTCGCCGGAACCGGGATCTCCGCCTCCAGTCCGAGGTCCACCTGGTCGAGCTTGACGCCGACATGGGCCCCTATCCGGCTCGCGCTGCCGTCCGCCCCGACGACCGCGCGCGCCAGGACCGTCTCGCCGCCGGCCAGCACGACCGCCACCGTACGCCGGTCGGGCACGGCCGAGCCGTGCTGCTCGACGCGCTGGACGGTCACTCCGGTGCGCAGCTCGGCGCCCGCCTTCTGGGCCGTCTCGACCAGCGCGGCGTCGAACTCCGACCGGTTGATCAGGCCGAAGAGCATCTGCCGGGAACGGCGGGTGCGCGTCAGCCTCCCGTTGAGGGAGAAGGTGACCGCGTTCACCCGCTCTTTGAGGGGCAGTTCGAACCCGGGCGGCAGGGCGTCCCTCGACGGTCCGATGATGCCGCCGCCGCACGTCTTGTAGCGGGGCAGCTCCGCCTTCTCCAGGAGGAGCACCCGCCGGCCCGCGACCGCCGCCGCGTAGGCCGCCGAGGCCCCGGCGGGTCCGGCGCCGACCACGACTACATCCCACACGGACGAGTCCTGCGGCTCGTCGTGCTGCGTCCCGGCATCTGCGTTCTCGCTGCTCACGATGTGCTTCTGCTCCTGATCCGACCCGTGGTCAAGCTGATGACGGCATCCTACGGCGCGGTAGCGCCCGTCCACCCTGTGGGAGGATCGGGCCTACCGTCGTCTTACATTCACGTGTACTCGCGTACACGTACTTCAACGTCGCACCCACGAGGAGCGTGCCCATGACCGCGAATCCGATCGCCGAGACCGTCGCCTCACTGATGCCCCGCGCGCAGGCGGAGCTCACCGAACTGGTGGCGTTCCAATCGGTGGCGGACGAGGCGGTGGCGCCGAGGAGCGAGTGCGAGGCGGCCGCGGCGTGGGTGGCCGGGGCGCTGAGCGCCGAGGGCTTCCGGGACGTGGCGCTGCTCGACACCCCGGACGGCTCCCAGTCGGTCTACGGCTTCCTGCCCGGCCCGGCGGACGCGCCCACCGTGCTGCTGTACGCGCACTACGACGTCCAGCCGATGCTGGACGAGTCCGCGTGGCTGAGCCCGCCGTTCGAGCTGACCGAGCGCGACGGCCGCTGGTACGGACGCGGGGCCGCCGACTGCAAGGGCGGCTTCATCATGCACCTCCTCGCGCTGCGCGCCCTCAAGGCGAACGGCGGCGTCCCGGTCTCCGTGAAGGTGATCGTCGAGGGCTCCGAGGAGCAGGGCACCGGCGGCTTGGAGCGGTACGCCGAGGCGCACCCCGAGCTGCTGACGGCCGACGCGATCGTCATCGGCGACACCGGCAACTTCCGGGTCGGGCTGCCGACGGTCACCGCGACCCTGCGCGGCATGACGATGATCCGGGTGCGGATCGACACGCTCGAAGGCAACCTGCACTCGGGCCAGTTCGGCGGTGCCGCGCCCGACGCGCTGGCCGCGCTCATCCGCGTACTGGACTCGCTGCGGGACGAGAGCGGGCAGACGGTCGTCGAGGGGCTGGCCGCCGACTCCGCGTGGGAGGGGCTGCAGTACCCGGAGGGCGAGTTCCGCAAGGACGCCAAGGTCCTGGACGGGGTGGCGCTGCCCGGTACGGGCACGGTGGCCGACCGCATCTGGGCGCGTCCGGCCGTCACCGTGATCGGGATCGACTGCCACCCGGTGGCGGGCGCCACCCCGTCCATCCCGGCGAGCGCGCGGGCGCAGATCAGCCTGCGGGTGCCGCCGGGCGTGGACGCGGCCGAGGCCACCAAGCTGCTGTACGCGCACATCGAGAAGAACGTGCCGTGGAACGCCCGGGTCTCCTTCGAGCAGGTCGGCCAGGGCCAGGCGTTCCGTGCGGACATCACGAGCCCGGCGTACACCTCGATGGCCGAGGCGATGCGGATCGCGTACCCGGGCGAGGAGATGCAGTCCTCCGGCATGGGCGGCTCGATCCCGCTCTGCAACACCCTGGCCGCGCTCTACCCGCAGGCCGAGATCCTGCTGATCGGTCTGAGCGAGCCGGAGGCGCAGATCCACGCGGTGAACGAGAGCGTCTCGCCGCAGGAGCTGGAGCGGCTCTCGGTCGCGGAGGCGCACTTCCTGGTGAACTACGCGCGCTCCAAGCAGGCCTGATGAAACGTCACGCCCTCCTTCCCGAGGGCGTGACGCTCTGGGCGGAATCGCGCTGAGCGTAGATCCGTGCGGCGGACCCCGGCGCCGCCGTACGTTCGCCGCATGGATCTCGTACGGGTCACTCCCGAACTGCACATGTTCCGCTTCCCGATCGGCCAGGCGTATCTGTGGCGCGACGGGGACGAGTTGACGCTGGTGGACGCGGGCGACGTCAACGCCGCGGCGCCCATGGAGAAGGCGATACGGGACCTCGGCCTCGACCCGGCCGCCCTCCGCCGGATCGTGGTGACCCACGGCCACCGCGACCACTACGGCGCGGCCGGGGAGCTGGCCGCCCGGTACGGCGCCGAGGTGGTCGCCCACCGGCTGGACGCACCGGTGATCCGGGGTGAGCGGCCGGTACCGGAGCCGGATCTGCTGGAATGGGAACTTCCGCTGTACGAGCACGCGTTGACGGTGCCGGAGGCACCCCCGACGCGGGTCGACCGCGAGGTCGAGGACGGCGAGGTGCTCGACTTCGGCGGCGGCGCGGTGGTGGTGCACTCCCCCGGTCACACCGACGGCTCGATCGGCGTCCATCTGCCGCGCCACGGCGTGCTCTTCACCGGCGACTGCGTGGCCGGGGTCGGCCAGGTGATGCTCGGCGTCTTCAACGTGGACCGGGCCCGCGCGCAGGCCTCCTTCCGCCGTCTCGCCGCACTCGCCCCGTCGGTGGCGTGCTTCGGGCACGGGGACCCGCTGACACGGGACGCGGCGAGGGTGCTGCGGGAGACGGCGGAACAGGACTGACGGGCGGCGGCCTCAGCCCACCGGCACCCCCGCCTCCAGGTTGAGCACCGTCGACTTCTCCCGGGCCCGCAGCGCCCAGCGCAGCCGTTCGTAGCGGGCGGGCGGCAGCAGCCGGGACGCCTCCTCCTCGCCGACGAACCGCCAGTCGCGCAGTTCGGAGCCCGGCAGCAGGACCTGCCCGGCGCCGGGGGAGGCGGCGGCGCGGTCCTGCTTGCCGGTCGCGCCGGGGCTCGCGGCTCCGGGCCCGCCGCCGTCCCACGCGCCGCCCGTGCCGTCCTGGGCGCCGGAGGCCGACGGGCTCGCGCCGGACGCCGAGCCGACGGCCTGCTGCCGGGTGCCGTCGTCGTCCCCGTCGCCGATCAGGGTGTACGTGACACCGGCGCCCGCGAGGACGACGGCCGCGACACCCGCCGCCACCAGGCCCCGCGCGCGCCCGCGTCCCCGGGCGGGCTCCGGCGCGGGCTGCTGGGTGACCACCGGGCCGAAGCCCTGCGGCCGGTGCGGCAGCACGTCCCGTACGGTCGCCTCGCGCGGCGCGACCGGCTGCGGAGCGCGAGCGGGCGTCCGTACGGGCGGGGCGTCCATCGCGTGGGTGAGGCCCGGGTCCCGGCCGTCGGCCACCGCCGCCAGCATCCGGGCCGCCGAGTCCGCGTCGGGGCGGTGGGCCGGGTCCTTGTGCATCAGCTCGCGCAGTACCGGCGCGAGCGGCCCCGCCCGCACCGGCTCGGGCAGCGGCTCGGCCACGATCGCGGAGAGCGTCGACCAGGTGGAGGTGCGGCGGAAGGGCGAGGAGCCCTCCACCGCCGCGTACAGCGTGGCGCCGAGCGCCCAGACGTCGGAGGCGGGGCCGGGGTCCTGGCCCTGGGCGCGCTCGGGCGCCAGATAGTCCAGGGAGCCGACCAGCTCGCCGCTGCGGGTCAGATGGGTGGCCGAGCCGTCGCCCGGGTCGTCCATGGCGGCGATGCCGAAGTCGGTGAGCACCACCCGGCCACCGTTTTCGAGCAGGATGTTGCCGGGCTTCACGTCCCGGTGCAGCACGCCCGCGCGGTGGGCGGCGGCGAGCGCCTCCAGGACCCGGGCGCCGATCGCGGCCGCCTCGCGCGGATCCAGGCCGCCCCGCTCGGCCAGCACCCCGTCGAGCGAGGGCCCCTCGACGAGCTCCATCACGATGACCGGGCGGCCCTCGTGCTCGGTGACGTCGTGGACGGCGACCACTCCGGGGTGGCGCACGCGCGCGGCGGCGCGGGCCTCGCGCTGCATACGCAGCCGAAGATCGCCCAGTTCGGGCCCGGACATGTCCGAGTACGTCCGCAGTTCCTTGACCGCTACCTCGCGGCCGAGCACCTCGTCGACGGCGCGCCAGACGACGCCCATGCCGCCCCGGCCCAGTTGCCCGATCAGCCGGTAGCGGCCCGCAAGCCGGTCGTTCTCCCCCGAAGACACCGCTGCCCCGTTCCCTGTGGTGATGGTGGTCGCGTCCAGGGTAAGGGGCGGCGGTGACAGCTCCCGCTGGCTACGGGGCGGTGACGGTGAGGGCGGCCCGGCGCGGGGACGCGAAGCCGTCGAGGTCGGCGCGGCTCAGCCCGGTCAGCCGGGTGACCTCCTCGGTGTCGAGGGCGCCGCAGTCCAGACCGCGCAGCAGGAAGCCGCTGAGCGCCTTGGCGGTGGCGGGCTCGTCCATCACGTCCCCGCCGGCCTTGGCCACATACGCCGCCAGGCGCGCCGCGGCCGCCTCCAGTCCCTCGCGGTAGAAGGCGTACACGGCCGCGTACCGGGTCGGCAGATGGCCCGGGTGCATGTCCCAGCCCTGGTAGTAGGCGCGGGCCAGGGCCCGGCGGGTGAGGCCGTAGTGGAGCCGCCAGGCCTCGTGGACATGGGCGGTGGAGCCGACGGGCAGCACATTGGTGGAGCCGTCGGAGACCCGCACCCCGGTGCCCGCGGCGGCGACCTGCATCACGGCCTTGGCGTGGTCGGCGGCGGGGTGGTCGCTGGCCTGGTAGGCCGCGGAGACGCCCACGCACGCGCTGTAGTCGAAGGTGCCGTAGTGCAGACCGGTCGCGCGGCCCTCGGCGGCGTCGATCATGCGGGCCACGGCGGCGGTGCCGTCGGCGGCCAGGATCGACTGGCTGGTCTCGATCTGGATCTCGAAGCCGAGCCGCCCGGCGGGCAGCGAGTGGGCCTTCTCGAACGCCTCCAGGAGCCGTACGAAGGCGGAGACCTGCTCGGGGTAGGTCACCTTCGGCAGGGTCAGGACGAGTCCGTCGGGCAGGCCGCCGTGCTCCATCAGACCGGTGAGGAAGACGTCGGTGGTGCGGATGCCGCGGTCGCGTACCGCCGCCTCCATGCACTTCATACGGATGCCCATGTACGGGGCCGCGGTGCCGTCGCGAAAGGCCTCGGCGACCAGTCGGGCGGCGCGGGCGGCGGCCGCGTCCTCCTCGGCGTCCGGGCGCGGGCCGTAGCCGTCCTCGAAGTCCACGCGCAGGTCCTCCACCGGCTCGCGCTCCAGCTTGGCGCGCACCCGCTCGTACACGGGCGCGGCCAGCTCGTCGGAGATGCCCAGGACCTGGGCGAAGGAGGCGGCGTCGGGGGCGTGCTCGTCGAGGGCGGCCAGCGCCTGGTCGCCCCAGGAGCGCAGGGTGGCGGCGTCGAAGAGGTCACCGGGTACGTAGACGGTGTGCACGGGCTGGCGGGTGCCGGGGTCTCCCGGGTAGCGGCGGGCGAGCTCCTCGTCCACGGCCACCAGCGAGGCGCTGATCTCCTCGCTGACCGCGCCCGCGAGGCTCGTCGCCACCTTCTCCTGCTGACCCATCCTGCACCCTCCGCACGTTCAGTTTCCACTGACTGTTTTCCACTGGCCGGAATCATCGATCCGCATAGCAGAATTTAGTTATGGGCTCCGCTCGCGTCAATGGTTGCCCGAAACGGCCGGGGGCCGCGCGGTGAAGATCACCACGCGGCCCCCGGGACGGTACGAACGAGCAGGTCAGCCCTTGCGCGTCTGAACCTCTTCGGTCAGCTGCGGTACGACGTCGAACAGGTCGCCCACCACGCCGTAGTCGACCAGGTCGAAGATCGGCGCCTCGGCGTCCTTGTTGATCGCGACGATCGTCTTCGAGGTCTGCATACCGGCGCGGTGCTGGATCGCGCCGGAGATGCCGGACGCGATGTACAGCTGCGGCGAGACCGACTTGCCGGTCTGGCCGACCTGGTTGGAGTGCGGGTACCAGCCGGCGTCGACGGCGGCGCGGGAGGCGCCGACGGCGGCACCGAGCGAGTCGGCCAGCGCCTCGATGATGGCGAAGTTCTCGGCGCCGTTGACGCCGCGGCCGCCGGAGACCACGATCGCGGCCTCGGTCAGCTCGGGGCGGCCGGTCGACTCGCGCGGGGTGCGGGAGACGACCTTGGTGCCGGTGGCCTGCGCGGAGAAGGTGACCGCGAGGGCCTCGACGGCGCCCGCGGCCGGGGCGGCCTCCACGGCGGCCGAGTTCGGCTTGACCGTGATGACCGGAGTGCCCTTGGAGACACGGGACTTGGTGGTGAAGGAGGCGGCGAACGCGGACTGCGTCGCGACCGGACCCTCGTCACCGGCCTCCAGGTCGACGGCGTCGGTGATGATGCCGGAGCCGATGCGGACCGCGAGGCGGGCCGCGATCTCCTTGCCCTCGGCGGAGGAGGGGACGAGCACGGCGGCCGGGGAGACGGCCTCGTACGCGGCCTGGAGCGCGTCCACCTTCGGCACGACGAGGTAGTCGGCGAACTCCGGGGCGTCGGCGGTCAGGACGCGGGTGGCGCCGTGCTCGGCGAGGGCCGGGGCGGTGGCCTCGGCGCCGGCACCGACGGCGACCGCGACCGGCTCGCCGAGACGGCGGGCCAGCGTCAGCAGCTCCAGGGTGGGCTTGCGGACGGCACCGTCGACGTGGTCGACGTAGACGAGAACTTCAGCCATGGGACTCAATCTCCTGCGAAGTACGAAGAATCTGGGGGCGGTGGGGAGCTACGAGCTGTCGACGAGCCCTAGATGAACTTCTGGCTCGCGAGGAACTCGGCCAGCTGCTTGCCGCCCTCGCCCTCGTCCTTGACGATCGTGCCGGCGGTACGGGCCGGACGCTCGGCGGCCGAGTCGACCGCGGTCCAGGCGCCTTCGAGGCCGACCTCGTCGGCGTCGAGGTCCAGGTCGCCCAGGTCCAGCGACTCCACCGGCTTCTTCTTGGCGGCCATGATGCCCTTGAAGGACGGGTAGCGGGCCTCGCCCGACTGGTCCGTCACGGACACGACGGCCGGCAGGGACGCCTCCAGCTGCTCGGAGGCGGTGTCGCCGTCGCGGCGGCCCTTGACCACACCGCCGTCGACCGAGACCTCGGAGAGCAGGGTGACCTGCGGAACGTTCAGACGCTCGGCGAGCAGCGCCGGCAGCACGCCCATGGTGCCGTCGGTCGAGGCCATACCGCAGACGACCAGGTCGTAACCGGTCTTCTCGATGGCCTTGGCGAGCACCAGCGAGGTGCCGACGACGTCGGTGCCGTGCAGGTCGTCGTCCTCGACGTGGACGGCCTTGTCGGCACCCATGGACAGCGCCTTGCGCAGCGCGTCCTTGGCGTCCTCGGGGCCGACGGTCAGCACGGTGATCTCCGCGTCGTCCGCCTCGTCGGCGATCTGCAGTGCCTGCTCGACCGCGTACTCGTCGAGTTCCGAAAGGAGGCCGTCGACGTCGTCGCGGTCGACGGTCAGGTCATCGGCGAAGTGCCGGTCGCCGGTGGCGTCGGGCACGTACTTCACACAGACAACGATCCTCAAGCTCACGCCGGCTCTCCTACTGCATCGTCATTTCTGGGCTGCCTTGTTGCACGCAGCATAGGCGCCTGATGGGGCGGTTTCCGGTCGGGGCGACCGACGTCCCGAAGGAAATATTACTCGTCAGTACACCCACTGTGTTCCCCGTAAGCAAGCGCTTTGAACTGTGACGTTGCCAACGCTGAGTAACCGGTGGGTACGGAGACGATTCAGTCGCGCAACGCGTTGAAGCGACCTTGGTGGTAGAGCAGGGGACGGCCCGCGCCGGCGGGCTCGCCGAAGACCGCCTCGCCGACCACGATGCGGTGGTCCCCGGCCGGGATGCGCGCGACGACCCGGCACACCAGCCAGGCGAGGACGCCGTCGAGGACGGGCACGCCCTCGGGGCCCGGCTGCCAGCGGGTGGCGCCGCCGAAGCGGTCGGCGCCACTGCGGGCGAAGGTCGCGGCAAGGCCTTCCTGGTGTTCGCCGAGTATGTGGACGCCTATGTGCTCGGCCTCGGAGACGACCGGCCAGCTGGAGGAGCCGGTGCCGATACCGAAGGAGAGCAACGGGGGCTCGGCGGCGACCGAGTTGAGGGAGGTGGCGGTGAAGCCGACGGGCCGGCCGTCACGCTGCGCGGTGATCACCGCCACACCGGCGGCATGCTGGCGGAAGACCGCGCGGAACAGCTGGGGAGAGGCGGCGTGTGCGGTGCCGAGCTCGGGCGAAGCCGTCATGGAGTTGACCTTCTGCGGTGGGTGCGGTGGGGCTGGGGACTGCTCAGCAGCCCGGACAGCGCGCACTTGCGTTGCGGGCGAGGTCCACATGGACGCGCCCGAAGAGAAGGATTCTGTTCGCCACATCGTCAGATTGACGATTGCCGGTGGCCTCAGTCAAGTGCCTTCTACGATGTGGGAGATCCGTCACGGACCGCTCCTCCCCGCTCACACCGCCTCCCCCAGCGCCGCGATCACATCGGCCCGGCGCGGCTGACCGGTCGCGCGCCGCACGATCCGGCCGGCGCCGTCCAGGACGAGGACGGTCGGTGTGGCCCGGATGTCCAGAGCGCGCACCAGCGCCAGCCGCGCCTCGGCGTCGATCTCCACATGCGCGACCCCGTCCACCATCGCGGCAACGTCCGCCAGGGTGCGCCGAGTTGCCCGGCAGGGCTGGCAGAAGGCGCTGGAGAACTGCACCAGCGTCGCCCGCTCGCCCAGCTCCGCGCCCAACTGGGCTGCTCCCAGCCTCGGCCCGTCCTCGCGCACCGCGCTTCCTCTCCTCGATCCGGCCATCGAGCTGTTCAGCGCCGAAGGCCGCCCGGAAGATTCCCGCCCGCCCCGACCTGGGCGTACGTGATGAGAATCTCCCCGTCCGAAGGCCCCAGGACTGGCCACCACGGCGCGTATCGGGCACGATCTGCCCAACGCCGAAAACCTACGGCTGCGTAACTTCCACCGGGAGAACCCTCCCCGGGAAACAGAAGGGTCTTCTCCAGATGGCAGAACTCGTCTATCGGCCGGTCGTCGGCGCCGCCCTCACGATGTTCAAGGCGCTCGACCTGAAGATCGACACCCAGGGTTCGGAGAACATCCCCCGTTCCGGCGGCGCGGTGCTGGTCAGCAACCACATCAGCTATCTGGACTTCATCTTCACCGGGCTCGCCGCCCTGCCGCAGAAGCGCCTGGTGCGCTTCATGGCGAAGGAGTCGGTGTTCCGGCACAAGATCTCGGGCCCGCTGATGCGCGGGATGAAGCACATCCCGGTCGACCGCAAGCAGGGCGAGGCGGCGTACGCGCACGCCCTGGACTCGCTGCGGTCGGGAGAGATCGTCGGTGTCTTCCCGGAGGCGACCATCTCGCAGTCGTTCACGCTGAAGACCTTCAAGTCGGGCGCCGCCCGGCTCGCGCAGGAGGCCGGCGTCCCGCTGATCCCGATGGCACTGTGGGGCACCCAGCGCGTGTGGACCAAGGGCCGTCCGCGCAACTTCAGGCGCAGCCACATCCCCGTCACCATCCGGGTCGGCGAGCCGGTCGAGGCGCCCGCCGACCAGTACGCGGGAGCGATCACCCGGCGGCTGCGCGAGCGCTGCCAGGAGCTCCTGGAAGCCGCCCAGCGCGCCTATCCCGTACGCCCCAAGGACGCCGGGGACACCTGGTGGATCCCGGCCCACCTCGGCGGCACCGCGCCCACGCCCGAAGAGGTGCGCGAGCGCGAGGCCAGCCGCTGAGTCCGCACGGCGGCAGCTGAATCGTCACGCCCCGGCGGTGACCGGGGCGTGGACGGTGATCCGCGCCCCGGGGCTCACCTTGGCCAGGAGCTCGGCGAGCTCCGCCGCCGCCTCTTCCAGGCCGCAGTGCGCGGTCATCCCCTCCAGCAGGAAGAGGGCGTTGACGGACTCCTCGGTGAGCCGGGTCCGCACTCCCTGGCGCCAGTTCCAGCGACGGCAGGTCACGCCCTCGTCGTCACACCACACCACCTCGCCCGCGTCCGGGTGCTCGACGGCCGCCTCGCCGCCGGCGACGGTGTGGAACGGCTCGTCGCCGGTGGCCCGCACCAGCCGCATCGAGCCCGCGATGCGGTCGGTGTCCTCGCCGCCGACCGGGATCAGATGCGCGACGCTGATCGCGTTGTAGACGTCGACGAGCCGGTTGATGCGCGGCAGCCCGCCGTCGGCGAGGGCGCGCCTGGCGAGCGCCTCGGCCGAGTTGCGGGTGCGCGAGGGCTTGGCGCCGAACGCGGAGTACGCGTCCCGCCAGGCGGCCATGTGCGGGTCCTCGTGCGGGGCGAGCGCGCCGAGCCGCTCGCGCAGCCGCCGGGCGGCCTCGTCGAGCAGCGCCGAACTCGCCTCGTCGCCGGGGCCGTTGACGAGTCCGCGGGCCTCGACGGCGACATGGGTGAAGCCGGGCGCGAGCGCGCGCACCTCGTCGGACACGGTGAGCGTGAGCGTCATGGTCGGTCGTGCCTCACAGTTCGGTCGGGAGCGTCCGCCAGAGGTACGGACGGTCGGGCGCGGCCTTCAGAGCGGCCAGCACCACCGGATGCGGTACATCATAGAGTACCGGATAGTCCACCTCACTGAACTCCGGACGGACCGCCCAGGCCAGCCGCTCCACTCCCAGGGAGAACTGGGCGTCGACCCCGGGCTTGTTCCCGCGCACGTCCTGCCGCGCCCACTCCCGCTCACCGGGCAGCTTCAGGGCGACCAGGCCGTGGACGACGGGGTTCGATCCGTCGTCGTCCGCGAGCCGCTGATAGCAGAGGGCGGCCGGTATGCCCTCGGCCCGCAGCAGCGCGGCACAGGCGTGGGACTTGGCGTAGCAGATGCCGGTGCCCTGCTCCAGGACGTCGGAGGCGCGCCAGGTGACGCGCGGATCGCCCACGTCCTGGGAGTGCGGGATGGTGTCGCGGACGTATTCATAGGCGAGCTTGGCGTATGCATATGCGTCGGGCGCGAGGGGCGCGAGTTTCGCCACGTGGGCGCGCACGACCGGGTGCTCATGGTCGATGGCCTCGTCCGAGGCGAGATAGGCCGCGAGTTCAGGGTTCCGCTGAGTGAGTCGCATGGCACGCGAGCGTACGAAAGCGGCCGACCGCAAGTCAATGACTTTACGGTCGACCGCATACAAATTCACGCGCGCACGGGGCGGCTAGCGGGACATCTCTTCCTTGAGCGCCAGGAGGAAGCCGTCCACGTCGCCCTCGGTGGTGTCGTACGAGCACATCCAGCGGACGTCGCCCGCCGCCTCGTCCCAGAAGTAGAAGCGGTAGCGCTTCTGCAGCCGCTCGCTCACGTCGTGCGGCAGCCGGGCGAAGACCGCGTTGCCCTGGACCGGGTAGAGGATCTCGACCCCGTCGACCGCGCGGACGCCCTCGGCGAGCCGCTGCGCCATCGCGTTGGCGTGGCGCGCGTTGCGCAGCCACAGGTCCTTGGCGAGGAGCGCCTCCAACTGCACCGAGACGAAACGCATCTTGGAGGCGAGCTGCATCGACATCTTGCGGATGTGCTTCATCCGGCGCACCGCGTCCGGGTTGAGCACGACGACGGCCTCGCCGAAGAGCATGCCGTTCTTGGTGCCGCCGTACGAGATCACGTCGACGCCCGCGGCGTTGGTGAACGCGCGCATCGGCACGTTCAGCGACGCTGCCGCGTTGGCTATCCGGGCACCGTCGAGGTGCACCTTCATACCGTGCTGGTGGGCGTGGTCGCAGATCGCGCGGATCTCGTCGGGCGTGTAGACCGTGCCCAGCTCGGTGTTCTGGGCGAGCGAGACGACCTGCGGCATCGCGCGGTGCTCGTCCTCCCAGCCCCAGGCCTGCCGGTCGATGAGCTCGGGGGTGAGCTTGCCGTCCGGCGTGGGCACGGTGAGCAGCTTCAGGCCCGCCATGCGCTCCGGCGCGCCGCCCTCGTCCACGTTGATGTGCGCGGACTCGGCACAGATCACCGAACCCCAGCGGTCGGTCAGCGCCTGGAGGGCGACCACGTTGGCGCCCGTCCCGTTGAAGACCGGGAACGCCTCGGCGCCGGCGCCGAAGTGGCTGTGGATGACGCGCTGGAGGTGGTCGGTGTAGTCGTCCTCTCCGTACGCGATCTGATGCCCGCCGTTGGCGAGCGCGATGGCGGCCAGGACCTCGGGGTGCACGCCCGCGTAGTTGTCGCTGGCGAAGCCGCGCACCTCGGGGTCGTGGTGCCGTCGCGCGTCCGTCTTCACGGCTTGGGGGTCAGCCACAGGCGCTGTCCATTCACTTCCACGGCGGGCCGGTCCCAGACTCCGGTGATGGCCTCGGCCAGCTCCTTGACGTCGGTGAAGCCCGCGAACTTCGCATTCGGGCGCTCGGCGCGCATCGCGTCGTGCACCAGTGCCTTGATCACCAGGATGGCAGCAGCGGCGTTCGGCCCCTCCTCGCCCCCCGCCTTGCGGAACGAGTCGGCCATCGCCAGGGTCCACGCCTCGGCCGCGGCCTTGCCCGCGTTGTACGCGGCGTTGTTCGCGGTGGGCTTGTGCGCGCCGGACTGGCTCACCAGCACATAGCGGCCGCGGTCGCTGCGCAGCAGCCCGTCGTGGAAGGCCAGCGAGGTGTGCTGGACGGTCTTGACGAGCAGCTTCTCCAGCAGCTCCCAGTCGGCCGGGTCGGCCTCCGTGAAGGAGGAGGCGCCGCGCCAGCCGCCCACGAGGTGGACCAGGCCGTCGATCCGGCCGAACTCCTTCTCGGTCCTGGCGGCCCACTCACGGGTGGCCTCCAGGTCGAGCAGGTCGACGGTGTCGCCCACGACCGTCGCGCCGCCGTGGGCGTAGCGCGCCGCGTCGACGGCCTCGGCCAGCCGCGCCGCGTCCGCGTCGGACGCCACCACGGTGGCACCCGCCTCGGCCAGCCTGAGCAGGGCGGCGCGGCCCGCGGGGCCCGCCGCCCCGGCCACCGCGACCACGGCGCCGCTCAGCGACCCGTTGCCATTCCCGTTGCCGTTCATGATCGTCTCCTCCGCACGACTGCTCACGCGGCAGCTCGCTCGGCGTTCGCCGCGGTGATCCCCTTGGTGGAGGCAATCACGTCCTTCAGCTTCTTGGCGAGCGCCTCATAGAACATGCTCAGGGGAAACTCGTCCGCGAGCACGTCGTCGACGAGCTTGCGCGGCGGCAGCGAGAGGTCCAGGGCGTCCGGACCCTTGGCCCAGCGGGACCCCGGGTGCGGCGCGAGGTAGGTGGAGACCAGGTCGTACGCGGCGAACCAGTGCACCAGCTTCGGGCGGTCGATGCCGTCCCGGTAGAGCTTCTCGATCTCGGCGCAGAGCTCGTTGGTGACCCGGGGGGCCTGCTCCCAGTCGATGTGCAGCTTGTTGTCGGTCCAGCGCACCACGTCGTGCTTGTGCAGGTACGCGAAGAGCAGCTGGCCGCCGAGACCGTCGTAGTTGCGGTTGCGGTCGCCGGAGACCGGGAAGCGGAACATCCGGTCGAAGAGCACCGCGTACTGCACGTCACGTCCGTGCTGGTTGCCCTCGGCCTCCAGCTTCACGGCCTCCTTGAAGGCGGTGAGGTCGCAGCGCAGCTCCTCCAGGCCGTACATCCAGAACGGCTGGCGCTGCTTGATCATGAACGGGTCGAACGGCAGGTCACCGTGGCTGTGGGTGCGGTCGTGGACCATGTCCCAGAGCACGAAGGCCTTCTCGCAGCGCTCCTGGTCGCCCACCATCGCCTTGATGTCCTCGGGCAGCTCGACGCCGAGGAGGTCGACGGCCGCCTCGGTGACGCGGCGGAAGCGGGCGGCCTCGCGGTCGCAGAAGATGCCGCCCCAGGTGAAGCGCTCGGGCGCCTCGCGCACGGCGATGGTCTCCGGGAAGAGGACGGCCGAGTGGGTGTCGTACCCGGCGGTGAAGTCCTCGAAGGCGATGCCGCAGAAGAGCGGGTTGTCGTAGCGGGTGGCCTCCAGCTCGGCCAGCCAGTCGGGCCACACCATGCGCAGCACGACCGCTTCGAAGTTGCGGTCCAGGTTGCCGTTCTGCGTGTACATGGGGAAGACCACCAGGCGCTGCAGCCCGTCGGCGCGGTCCGCGGCCGGGTGGAAGGCGAGCAGCGAGTCCAGGAAGTCCGGCACGTCGAAGGCGCTGTCGGCCCACTTGCGCAGGTCGGCGACGACGGCGCGGTGGTAGGCGGCGTCGTGCGGCAGCAGCGGCGAGAGCTCCTCGACGGCGGAGACGATCCGCTCGACGACGGCCTCGGCGGCCGCGCGGGTGGGCGCGCCCTCGGCGTCGAAGTCGATGGATCCGTCCTTGGACTGCCAGGGCCGGATCTCCTCGACGGAACTCTTGAGCACGGTCCAGGCAGGGTGCTCGACCACGGGCCGGGCGGCGATCACGCCACTGGCAGCCACGTCCTGCACAAGAATTTCCGTCATGTCACTTCCTCCACAGGAGAACCTCGCGTTAAGACACCGTATCCGTGTTCGGTTACCCCGCTCAAGAGGGATCCCAGGAAATTATCCTGTGCGCCGTCACACAAGCCGCTGTTCTTCCTGCAATGCTCCGCCGGGGCGCTCGGTTCTGCCACGGCGCAGACGTAGTGCTCCCCCGCGTCAAG
Source organism: Streptomyces sp. ERV7 (assembly GCF_001653515.1). Taxonomy (GTDB): domain Bacteria; phylum Actinomycetota; class Actinomycetes; order Streptomycetales; family Streptomycetaceae; genus Streptomyces. The sequence goes on from NZ_LYOY01000001.1 coordinate 485,587, forward strand.
GGCGCCGGGACTCGCCCACCTCCGGGTGACCCGTCGGGCCCCCGTACGCCGTGCGGCGACCGGGCCGACGCCTCCACCGCCCCGCGCGAGCCGGGGTCCATCGCGCGCCCCGGCCGTTAGGCTGCGGCACTGCCGCGTGCGCTCGGGATGGCCCGCGCGGAAACCGCCGTCGACGGAAGCGAGGCCTGTCTTGACGTTCCTCACCATCGGTCATCGCGGGGTCATGGGTGTAGAGCCGGAGAACACCCTGCGTTCCTTCGTCCGCGCCGAACGCTCGGGCATGGACGTCATCGAACTGGATCTGCACCTCAGCAAGGACGGCGCGCTCGTCGTGCTGCACGACGCCGAGGTGGACCGCACCACGGACGGAAAGGGCCCGGTGGCCGACAAGACCGTCGCCGAGCTGCGGGAGCTCGACGCCGGTCAGGGCGAGCGCATCCCGCTGTTCGAGGAGGTCCTGGACGCGGTCGGCTCACCGCTCCAGGCCGAGATCAAGGACGTCAGGGCCGCCGAGGGGCTCGCCCGCGTCATCCACGCGCGCGATGCCGTGGGCCGGGTCACGGTCTCCTCGTTCCACGACGAGGCGCTCGCGCGGATGTCCTCGCTGGTGCCGGGGGTACGGACGGTCCTGGTCGCGAGCCACTGGGACGCGGACATCGTGGACCGGGCCACGGCGGTGGGCGCGCACGCCCTCTCCCTGGACATCCGCCGTCTCACCCTGGCGGAGGTCGAACGGGCGCACGCCGCGTCCGTGCAGGTCATCGGCTGGGTGGTGAACACCCAGGACCATCTGCGGCTGGTGCGCGCGCTGGGCCTGGACGGCGCGACGACCGACTATCCGGAAATCCGCCGCACCGGCCGCTTCACCGCCTGAGAAGGCCCCGCGGAGTCACTGGGCCAGCTCCTTCACCAGAAGCTCGAAGGCGAGGTCCGCGCGCTGCGGGATGCCGAAGCGCTCGTCGCCGTACGGGAAGGGCGTCATCTTTCCCGTACGGCGGTAGCCGCGCCGCTCGTACCAGGCGATCAGCTCGTCCCGCACCGAGATCACCGTCATATGCATCTCGGTGACCCCCCACGCCTCGCGCGCGCTGCGCTCCGCCGCGGAGATGATCTCCTTGCCGAGGCCGCCGCCCTGGAGCTCGGGGCGGACCGCGAACATGCCGAAGTAGGCCGCGTGGCCCCGGTGTTCGAGCTGGCAGCAGGCGACGATCCGGCCGTCCCGCTCCACCGTGAGCAGTCGGCTGCCGGGCGCGGCGATCACCTGGCGCACCCCCTCCGGGTCGGTGCGCTGCCCTTCGAGGAGGTCCGCCTCGGTGGTCCAGCCGGTCCGGCTGGAGTCCCCGCGGTACGCCGACTCGATGAGCGGCACCAGCTCCTCGACATCGGCCTCGGTGGCGTCCCGGTAGCTCAGCTCTCCGGCGCGGGTGGTGTCCATGGCGAACGTTCTCCCAACTGCATCATGACGTGGCGGGCGCACCCCCCCCGAGCCTAACCCCGCCCCGCCGGAGAGCCCCTAGGCTGCATGGGCATGGTGCATGTGCTGAGCAGCAGGACCCTCCTCCGCCCCACCGACCCCGACCGCTCCCGCGCCTTCTACGGCGGGCAGTTGGGGCTCGCCGTCCACCGCGAGTTCGGTACGGGGCCGGAGCGCGGCACGGTCTACTTCCTCGGCGGCGGCTTCCTGGAGGTCTCCGGCCGCGCCGAGGCGCCGCCCTCCCCCGGTCTGCGGCTGTGGCTCCAGGTGGCGGACGCGGCCGAGGCGTACGAGGAGCTGACCGGGCGCGGGGTGGAGGTCCCGCGTCCCCCGGTGCGCGAGCCGTGGGGGCTGATCGAGATGTGGCTCCAGGACCCGGACGGGGTGGAGATCGTGGTGGTCGAGGTGCCCGCCGACCATCCGCTGCGCTTTCGCCCCTGACGCCGGCGGCCGGCGGCGGCCGACCCGACAGCCCGGCGTCACGCGAGCCCCTCACGCGCCCCCTTGTGTGTCCTTGCGCCCGCGTGCGCAACGGCCGATACGGGAATCGACCCCTCGGCAGGGCGACATGTCGAGCGGGGAGGTGTGCCATGCACGGAACCGCGCTGTCCGGCTGGCTGCTCGTGGCGGTGTGCGCGGCCACCGGCGCGTACTGCGTCCTGCGGCTGCGCAGCACCTGCCCACGCGCGCGCAGTTCGGCCGGGGGCGAGGCGGTGATGGGCTTCGGCATGGCCGCGATGGCCGTCCCGGCGGCGTTCGCCACCCCGCCGTCCTGGATCTCCGCCGCGTACGCGGGGGTCTTCGGGGCCGCGGCCCTGCGGGCGGGCTGGCTCGCGCGCGGGAACGGCGGCGGCCACCATCTGCACCATGCGATCGGCTCGCTCGCCATGGTCTACATGGCGCTGGCGATGAGCGGCGTGGGCGGCCACGCGGCACACGGGGGCCACACGGGCCCCGCGGGCGGGATCCCGCTCGTCACCGGCGCGCTGCTCGTCTACTACGTGGGCTACGTCCTCACCACGGGCGCGCGGCTGCTGCCCACGGCGGGTCCGGCGGGCGACGGCGGTGCGCCCGGCTGGGGCGCGCGGCCCGAACTGACCCTGGCCTGCCGGTTGTCGATGGGAATCGCCATGCTGGCGATGCTGCTCGCCCTCTGACGTCCGCCCGCGGTTCGTCTGCCGTCCACCCCGCGACGGCCGCCGCCGATCGTGATCAAAACGTGGCGTGCGTCACTTGGCGCGCGAGGTCGTACCTATCGGGACGGCCCCGCTCATAGGCTGAGGCCATGATGGTCTCCCTCGCGCTGCTGGCGCTCGGCGTCGTGTCCGCCGTGGTGGCCCCGCGGCTGTTCGCGCGCGCCCACTGGGCCGAGCGCGAGCCGGTGGTGGCGCTGTGGGTCTGGCAGTGCGTGGTGGGGGCGGTGCTGCTTTGCTTCGCGCTGGCGATGGTCTTCAGCGCGGCGGCGGCCTGGCAGACAGTGCGGATGCAGGTGTTCGCGGCGGCCCCGCGCGCGGTGATCGACGCCTATGGGCTCGGCCCGTACGGCCCGTGGTCGGCGGCGCTCGCGGTGCTGCTCTTCTGCGGTGGCGCCTGGACGGCCGCGATGCTCACCCGGGAGGTCCGCGACGCGCGGGCACGGCGCCGGGCGCGGCGCTCGGAGCTGCTGGTGCGCGCGCCGCTGCTGCCCGGCGAGGAGCCCGGCGGGGCGCCGCTGGTGGTCCTGGAGGGACGGCGCCCGGACGCCTGGTGGCTGCCCGGCCCCAGCCCCCAACTGGTCATCACCACAGCGGCACTTCGACGTCTGAAGGGCCGTCAGCTCGATGCGGTGCTCGCCCATGAGCAGGGCCACGCGCGCGCCCGCCACCACTGGCTGCTGCACTGCTCGGCCGCGCTGGCCAACGGCTTCCCGAAGATCCCGGTGTTCGCGGCCTTCCGGGACGAGATGCACCGGCTGGTGGAGCTGGCCGCGGACGACGTCGCCTCGCGGCGCTACGGCCGCCTCACGATCGCGCTCGCCCTGGTCGAACTCAACGAGGACCGGGGCCTGTTCGGCCCCTGCCCCACCGCGCACGGCGAGGTCCCGCAGCGGGTGAAGCGCCTGCTCGCCGCCTCGCCCCGGCTCACCGCGGGCCACCGGCTGCGGCTGACGGCGGCGGCCGCCCTGGTCCCGGTCGTGCCCCTGCTGGTGGCCTTCGTCCCGGGCCTGCGCGCCCTCGGCTAGCACGCGCCCCGCGAAGGACCGACCGGCACCCTCAGCGAGGATCCAGCCCATGCCCGTCGCCCCCCCGCCGACCCACGCCCCCGCCCGCGCCACTGGTACGGCCCGCGCGGGCGCGGCCCTGGTGGCCCTCTCCGGCCTCCTGACGGCCCTTGTGGCGGCCGAGTGGGGGCCGTTGATGTCCCTGGACCACAAGGTCGCCGACGGGCTCCACAGGAAGGCCGTGGCCGAGCGGGGGTTCACCCACGCCAACCGGGTGCTCACCGACTGGGTCTGGGACACCTGGACGATGCGCGCCCTGCTGGCCGTGGTGGTCGTCGCCCTCTTCGTACGCGGCGGACGGCGCCTCGCCCTGTGGGCGGCGGCGACGAGCGCGCTGGGCACCTTCGTGCAGCAGAGCCTGAAGGCGGCGCTCGGGCGGGAGCGGCCCAGTTGGCCGGATCCCGTCGATTCCGCGTCGTACGCGGCCTTCCCTTCGGGCCACGCGCTCACCGTGACGGTGACATTCGGCCTCCTGCTGTGGCTGGCCGTCGCCCGGGGCGCGCGCCCGGCGGTGCGGCGGGCGGTGGCCGCGGCCGGTGCCGTCTCGGTGCTCGGGGTGGGGTTCACCCGCGTCTGTCTCGGCGTCCACTGGCTCTCGGACGTGGTCGGCGGCTGGCTGATCGGCGCGGCCCTGGTGGCAGTGTCGGCGGCGGCGTACGGGAAATGGGGCGCGAACCGGCCGCAACCCGCCGACGGGGCTTGAACCGGCCAGGGGCGGCGGGGAAGGATCGCGGCCATGGCGATCAAGGGTGTGCTGTTCGACTTCTCCGGGACACTGTTCCGCATCGAGTCCACACGGGACTGGCTGGACGCCGTCCTCGAAGAACGGGGCATCACGCTCCCCGAGGAGCAACTCACCAAGTACACCGATGAGTTGACACGGGCGGGAGCGCAGCCCGGCGGCCTTGACCCCTCACCCGTACCGCCGCCCCTGGCGGAGCTCTGGGCGACCCGCGACCGCAGCGCCGAGCTCCACCGGGCCACGTACACGGGGCTCGCGAAAACGGTGACGCTGCCGGATCCGCAGTTGTACACCGCGCTCTACGAACGGCACATGGCGCCGGCCGCCTGGCGCCCCTATCCGGACGCGCGCGCCGTCCTGAGCGGGCTGCGGGAGCGGGGCGCGCGCGTGGCGGTGGTGAGCAACATCGGCTGGGATCTGCGGCCGGTCTTCCGCGCCCACGGCCTGGACGGCCTGGTGGACGCGTACGTCCTGTCGTACGAGCACGGGGTGCAGAAGCCGGACGTCCGGCTGTTCCGGGCGGCCTGCGAGGCGATCGGGCGGGAGCCGGGCGAGGTGCTGATGGTGGGCGACGACCGCCGGGCGGACGGCGGCGCCGCGGCTCTGGGCTGCGCCGTCCACTTCGTGGACCATCTGCCGGTCGAGGAGCGGCCGGCCGGGCTGGGCCCCGTCCTGGCCGTCGTCGACCGGGACGAAGGGCAGGGCAGAACTGGGCCGCCCCTCCTGGGTGATCCCCCGCGTCACCCAGAAAGGGCAGCAAATCCGCAGGCCAGAACCCCCGCGAGGGGTTCCCGCATACGGTGACCTGAGTATATTGGCTCAGAGCCAGTCAACGCAGGAGTTACAGCATGTCCCCGCGCAGCGCATCGGTCAATGAAGAGTTGCGCCGACGTTCCCGTGAGCGGCTGCTCCAGGCGACAGTCGAGCTGGTTGCGGAGCGCGGCTACGAGGCGACCACCCTCGGCGACATCGCCGACCGGGCCGGTTCGGCACGCGGTCTGGTCTCGTACTACTTCCCCGGCAAGCGCCAGCTGCTCCAGTCGGCCGTCCACCGGGTCATGCACCTGGCCCTCCAGGCGGGCCTGGAGCAGGAGCCGCGCACCGACGACGGCCGGGAGCTGCTCGCCCGCGCCATCGACGCCATACTGGGCCTCACCAGGGTCCATCCCGTACTGATGCGCGCCCACATGGCCGGGATCCTGCAGGCCGAGGGGTTCGTGCAGTGCCCCGAGCAGCAGCGTCTGTCCTGGCTGCTGCGGGACACCATGGAGCGGTACGGCTCGACGGACGTGGACGCCGACTACCCGATGCTGCGCGCGCTCCTGATGGGCGCGGTCTTCGCGGCGCTGCTGCCCGGCGCCCCCATGGAGGTGCCCCGGCTGCGCGCCGAGCTGTTCCAGCGGTTCGGGCTCGACTGGGAGCTCGGCAACCCGCCGCCGCAGGGGAAACCCCTCCCCGTCCCCTGACGCCGCGCGCGCCCCGGTGCGATGCTGGAGTCCCTGGTGGGATCCTCCTGCGGGAAGGGAGCACCCTTCGTGCTGCGCATCGCCGTCGTCGGTTCCGGGCCGAGCGGGGTCTACACCGCCCAGTCCCTGGTCACCCAGAGCACGGTCCCGGGGCTGCGGGTCGACGTCCTGGACCGGCTGCCCTGCCCGTACGGACTGGTGCGCTACGGGGTGGCGCCCGACCACGAGAAGATCAAGTCGCTCCAGAACAACCTGCGGACCGTCCTGGAGGACGAGCGGATCAACTTCCTCGGCCATGTCGAGATCGGCCCCGGGGGCATGTCGCCGGAGCGGCTGCTGCGGCTCTACCACGCGGTGGTGTACTGCGTGGGCGCGTCCGCCGACCGCCGGCTGGGCATTCCCGGCGAGGACCTGCCGGGCAGCTGCTCGGCCACCGACTTCGTCGCCTGGTACAGCGCCCACCCCGACGCCTCGGCGGGCGGCTTCTCGCTCGACTGGCTCACCGCCCGCTCGGCCGTCGTCATCGGCGCGGGCAACGTGGCGGTCGACGTGGCCCGCATCCTGTCGCGCGGCGCCGACGAGCTGCGCCCCACCGACGTGCCGCACGCGGCACTGGGGGCGCTGGCGGCGAGCCGGGTGCGCGAGGTGCACATGGTCGCCCGGCGCGGCCCCTCGCAGGCGAAGTTCACCACGAAGGAGCTGCGCGAGCTGGGCTCGCTGCCGGGTGCCGAGGCCGTTGCGTACGCCGCCGAACTGGCCCTGGACCCGGCCTGCTCGGACCCCTCCGCGCTGCCCGCCGCTTCGTAGAGCGCGGTGTACAACTGCGGATCCGGCAGCGTCACCGTTTTCGCGAGCCCCGTGTACGTGGCCCGGTGGAGCTCGGCGCTGCGGTCGCGGGTCGCCCAGAGCTCCGCCAGGGGCGGCGCCCCGTTCTTCGAGGACGGCGTCCAGCCAGTCCCGTGTGGACTCGATGCGGAACAGTGTCCCGGAGAAGTCGAACAGCACACCCTTGATCGCCATGGCCGCGATCCTTGGTGCCGTCTCGGTGCTCGGGGTGGGGTTCACCCGCGTCTGTCTCGGCGTCCACTGGCTCTCGGACGTGGTCGGCGGCTGGCTGATCGGCGCGGCCCTGGTGGCAGTGTCGGCGGCGGCGTACGGGAAATGGGGCGCGAACCGGCCGCAACCCGCCGACGGGGCTTGAACCGGCCAGGGGCGGCGGGGAAGGATCGCGGCCATGGCGATCAAGGGTGTGCTGTTCGACTTCTCCGGGACACTGTTCCGCATCGAGTCCACACGGGACTGGCTGGACGCCGTCCTCGAAGAACGGGGCATCACGCTCCCCGAGGAGCAACTCACCAAGTACACCGATGAGTTGACACGGGCGGGAGCGCAGCCCGGCGGCCTTGACCCCTCACCCGTACCGCCGCCCCTGGCGGAGCTCTGGGCGACCCGCGACCGCAGCGCCGAGCTCCACCGGGCCACGTACACGGGGCTCGCGAAAACGGTGACGCTGCCGGATCCGCAGTTGTACACCGCGCTCTACGAACGGCACATGGCGCCGGCCGCCTGGCGCCCCTATCCGGACGCGCGCGCCGTCCTGAGCGGGCTGCGGGAGCGGGGCGCGCGCGTGGCGGTGGTGAGCAACATCGGCTGGGATCTGCGGCCGGTCTTCCGCGCCCACGGCCTGGACGGCCTGGTGGACGCGTACGTCCTGTCGTACGAGCACGGGGTGCAGAAGCCGGACGTCCGGCTGTTCCGGGCGGCCTGCGAGGCGATCGGGCGGGAGCCGGGCGAGGTGCTGATGGTGGGCGACGACCGCCGGGCGGACGGCGGCGCCGCGGCTCTGGGCTGCGCCGTCCACTTCGTGGACCATCTGCCGGTCGAGGAGCGGCCGGCCGGGCTGGGCCCCGTCCTGGCCGTCGTCGACCGGGACGAAGGGCAGGGCAGAACTGGGCCGCCCCTCCTGGGTGATCCCCCGCGTCACCCAGAAAGGGCAGCAAATCCGCAGGCCAGAACCCCCGCGAGGGGTTCCCGCATACGGTGACCTGAGTATATTGGCTCAGAGCCAGTCAACGCAGGAGTTACAGCATGTCCCCGCGCAGCGCATCGGTCAATGAAGAGTTGCGCCGACGTTCCCGTGAGCGGCTGCTCCAGGCGACAGTCGAGCTGGTTGCGGAGCGCGGCTACGAGGCGACCACCCTCGGCGACATCGCCGACCGGGCCGGTTCGGCACGCGGTCTGGTCTCGTACTACTTCCCCGGCAAGCGCCAGCTGCTCCAGTCGGCCGTCCACCGGGTCATGCACCTGGCCCTCCAGGCGGGCCTGGAGCAGGAGCCGCGCACCGACGACGGCCGGGAGCTGCTCGCCCGCGCCATCGACGCCATACTGGGCCTCACCAGGGTCCATCCCGTACTGATGCGCGCCCACATGGCCGGGATCCTGCAGGCCGAGGGGTTCGTGCAGTGCCCCGAGCAGCAGCGTCTGTCCTGGCTGCTGCGGGACACCATGGAGCGGTACGGCTCGACGGACGTGGACGCCGACTACCCGATGCTGCGCGCGCTCCTGATGGGCGCGGTCTTCGCGGCGCTGCTGCCCGGCGCCCCCATGGAGGTGCCCCGGCTGCGCGCCGAGCTGTTCCAGCGGTTCGGGCTCGACTGGGAGCTCGGCAACCCGCCGCCGCAGGGGAAACCCCTCCCCGTCCCCTGACGCCGCGCGCGCCCCGGTGCGATGCTGGAGTCCCTGGTGGGATCCTCCTGCGGGAAGGGAGCACCCTTCGTGCTGCGCATCGCCGTCGTCGGTTCCGGGCCGAGCGGGGTCTACACCGCCCAGTCCCTGGTCACCCAGAGCACGGTCCCGGGGCTGCGGGTCGACGTCCTGGACCGGCTGCCCTGCCCGTACGGACTGGTGCGCTACGGGGTGGCGCCCGACCACGAGAAGATCAAGTCGCTCCAGAACAACCTGCGGACCGTCCTGGAGGACGAGCGGATCAACTTCCTCGGCCATGTCGAGATCGGCCCCGGGGGCATGTCGCCGGAGCGGCTGCTGCGGCTCTACCACGCGGTGGTGTACTGCGTGGGCGCGTCCGCCGACCGCCGGCTGGGCATTCCCGGCGAGGACCTGCCGGGCAGCTGCTCGGCCACCGACTTCGTCGCCTGGTACAGCGCCCACCCCGACGCCTCGGCGGGCGGCTTCTCGCTCGACTGGCTCACCGCCCGCTCGGCCGTCGTCATCGGCGCGGGCAACGTGGCGGTCGACGTGGCCCGCATCCTGTCGCGCGGCGCCGACGAGCTGCGCCCCACCGACGTGCCGCACGCGGCACTGGGGGCGCTGGCGGCGAGCCGGGTGCGCGAGGTGCACATGGTCGCCCGGCGCGGCCCCTCGCAGGCGAAGTTCACCACGAAGGAGCTGCGCGAGCTGGGCTCGCTGCCGGGTGCCGAGGCCGTTGCGTACGCCGCCGAACTGGCCCTGGACCCGGCCTGCTCGGACCCCTCCGCGCTGCCCGCCGCCGTCCGCCGCAACGTCGAGGTACTGCGCGGCTGGGCCGCGGCGGACCGCGAGCCGCGCGGTGTGGAGCGCACGCTGCGGCTGCGGTTCTTCCTGCGCCCGGTGGAGATCCTGGAGCGGGACGGGCGGGTGGGCGGCGTCCGGTTCGAGCACACCGCCCCGGACGGGGCCGGGGGCGTACGGGGCACCGGCACGTACGAGGAGATCGAGGCGCAGTTGGTCCTGCGGGCGGTCGGCTATCTGGGCGTGCCGCTGGCGGGCCTGCCGTTCGACCCGGCGACGGGGACGGTCCCGCACGCGGCCGGACGCGTCCTGCGCGACGGCGCACCCTCCCCCGGCGAGTACGTGGCGGGCTGGATCAAGCGCGGCCCGACCGGCGTCATCGGCACCAACCGCCCGTGCGCCAAGGAGACGGTGACCTCGCTCCTGGAGGACGCGGAGGCCCTTGCGCGGCGGCCCGTGGACGGCGAACCCGTGGACGCCATGCGGGAGTCGGGGCTGCGGCCCGTGCAGTGGCGCGGCTGGCAGGACATCGAGCGGGCGGAGGCGGAGCTCGGGCGCTCGCTGGGCCGGGGCTCGGTGAAGATCGCCGACTGGGAGGGGCTGCTCTCGGCGGCGCTGGGCCCGCGCGAGGGCTGAGCCGGGCAGGGCGTACGCGCGCGAGGGCCGAGGCGGGGCAGGGCGTACGCGCGCGAAGGCCGAGCCGGGGCAGGGCATGCCCGGGGCACGAGGGCCGCGCGGGCGGGCGATGCCGGGGCCGAGCGGCGCTCAGCCGCCGAGGCGCGCCCCCTGGAGCGCCGCCGCTTCCAGGATGCGGTCGAACAGGCCGGGGAAGAGCTCCTCCAGGTCGGTGCGGCGCAGCCCGTTCATCTTGGCGGTGCCCCGGTAGGTCTGCTGGATGACGCCGCTCTCGCGCAGCACCCGGAAGTGGTGCGTGGTCGTGGACTTGGTGACGGGCAAGTCGAAGTACGAGCAGGAGAGTTCGCCGTCGGCGGTCGCCAGCTCGCGGACCACGCGCAGCCGGATGGGGTCGGAGAGCGCGTGCAGCACCGCCTCCAGACGGATCTCCTCGCGCGCCGGGTGGTCGAGTTCGCGCTTGCTCGTTGCTGTGGACACCTCCCCATTGTACGAGACTCATCGTAGTTTGACATCCCCCGTACTACGATGCGTATCGTACGAAGCGAACCCGGCGCCGCCCCGTGGCGCCGCGGCCGTTCTGAATGGAGTCTGCCGTGCCTGCTGCGAGTGCCCTGTTCGAGCCTTACACCCTGCGGTCGCTGACCATCCCGAACCGGATCTGGATGGCGCCGATGTGCCAGTACAGCGCCGAGGCGTTCGGCCCGGGCGCGGGCGTGGCGAACGACTGGCACCTCGCCCACTACGCGGCCCGGGCGGCAGGCGGCACGGGCCTGATCCTCGTCGAGGCGACCGGCGTCAGCCCCGAGGGCCGGATCTCCCCCGCGGACCTCGGCATCTGGAACGACACCCAGGTCGAGGCGTTCCGCCGGATCACCCGCCTCCTGGAGGAGCAGGGCACGGTGCCCGGAATCCAGATAGCCCACGCGGGGCGCAAGGCCTCGACCGACCGCCCCTGGCAGGGCGGCGCGCCGCTCGCCCCGGGAACCGAGGAGGGCTGGCAGCCGGTCGGACCGAGCCCGGTGGCGTTCGACCCCGACCACACCGTGCCGACCGAGCTGACCGTCGATCAGATCAAGGAGATCACCGGGCAGTTCGCCGACGCGGCCCGGCGTGCTCAGGACGCCGGGTTCAAGGTCGTCGAGATCCACGGCGCCCACGGCTATCTGATCGGCGAGTTCCTCTCCCCGCACTCCAACAAGCGCACGGACGCGTACGGCGGCTCGTTCGAGAACCGGGTGCGCCTCGCGCTCGAAGTCACCGACGCCGTAAGGGCGGTGTGGCCCGAGGAGCTGCCGCTGTTCTTCCGCGTCTCGGCCACCGACTGGCTGGAGGAGGGCGGCTGGAACGCCGATGACACCGTCCGCCTCGCGGCCCTGCTCAAGGAGCGCGGCGTGGATCTCCTCGACGTGTCGACCGGCGGAAACGCCGCGGGGGTGCGCATTCCCGTCGGCCCCGGCTACCAGGTCCCGTTCGCGGCCCGGGTGCGCGACGAGAGCGCCCTGCCCGTCGCCGCCGTCGGCCTGATCACCGAGCCGGCCCAGGCCGAGAAGATCCTCGCCAACGGGGAGGCGGACGCGGTCCTGCTCGGCCGCGAACTGCTGCGCAACCCGTCGTGGGCACGCCAGGCGGCCCGTGAGCTGGGCGCCGAGCCGCACATCCCGAAGCAGTACCTGCGCGCGCGCTGAAGCCCCCGGAAGGCCCCTGGCCGGTCCTCCCTCAGCTGATCCCGAAGGGCTCGGTCACCCCGGTGAACGGGCCCTTCGCCGTGTCCCCGTGGTAGGCGAGGCGGTAACGGCCGCCGGGGCCGCCCGGTCGGCGAAGGCGAAGGCGCGGGCGCGCCGGCGGGTGTGGATGCCCGCGGTGCGCTGGTCGGCCTTGCCGTAGCCGAGCATGCCGCACTCGGCTGCCTCGCCGGTGATGTCGGCGATGCCCCGCCCGGCGAGGAACCCCGTGTCCGTCCCGCCCCCGGTCTCCGTGTCCCGCCCGGCCCCGGACCCCGTGGCGCGCTCGGTCGTGGTCGCTCCGCTCTCGTACGGGTGAATACGGCCGGGGCGGCGTCCCGGACGGGCTCGCGAGGTCGGCCCACGCCCTTTGACCTGCGCGGACACCGTCTGCGGGGGCCGCTGTCAGTGGTCGGGTGCAGACTGGCCACTATCCGGGACAACGGCGTTTTGGAGGGGTCGCGATGACTGACGTACTGCTCACTGTGGGGACGCGCAAGGGACTGTTCATCGGCCGCAGACACGGCGGCGAGTGGCGGTTCGGCGGTCCGCACTTCAATGCCCAGGCGGTCTACTCGATCGCGATCGACACCCGGCGCGCGGTCCCCCGACTGCTCGTCGGCGGCGACAGCGCGCACTGGGGACCCTCCGTCTTCCGCTCGGACGACCTGGGCGCGACCTGGGTGGAGCCACCCCAACCGGCGGTGAAGTTCCCGGAGTTCACGGGGAGGTCGCTGGAGCGAGTATGGCAGCTGCACCCGGCGGGCCCGGAGGCGCCCGACGTGGTCTACGCGGGCACGGAACCGGCCGCGCTGTTCCGCTCCGAGGACGGCGGCGAGAGCTTCGCGCTGGTGCGCCCGCTGTGGGAGCACCCGACGCGGTCGCAGTGGGTGCCGGGCGGCGGCGGTGAGGGCCTGCACACCATCGTCACCGACCCCCGCGACGCCCGGGCGGTGACCGTCGCGGTGTCCACGGCCGGGGTCTTCCGCACCCGGGACGGCGGCGAGAGCTGGGCGCCCGCCAACAAGGGCGTCTCGGCGGTCTTCCTGCCCGACCAGCACCCCGAGTTCGGCCAGTGCGTGCACAAGATCGCGCAGGACGCGGCGGACCCGGACCGGCTGTTCCTGCAGAACCACTGGGGGGTCTACCGCAGCGACGACGGCGGCGGGCGGTGGCAGGACATCGGCGAGGGCCTGCCGTCCACCTTCGGGTTCGCCGCCGCGACCCACCCCCGCCGCCCCGACACGGCGTACGTCTTCCCGATCACGGCCGACTCGGACCGGGTCCCGGCCGAGAACAAGTGCCGGGTCTTCCGCACCGAGGACGGGGGCCGCACCTGGGAGCCGCTGTCGGCCGGACTCCCCTCCCAGGCGCACTACGGGACGGTGCTGCGCGACGCCCTGTGCACCGACGACGCCGACCCGGCGGGCGTGTACTTCGGAAACCGCAACGGCGAGGTGTACGCGAGCGCGGACGACGGCGACACCTGGGGGCTGCTCACCTCGCACCTGCCGGATGTGCTCTGCGTCCGGGCGGCGGTGATCCGCCAGTAGAGTGACGGCCGTGGCAGCACGACCGTTGAAAGAGATCGTCGAGCCCGGGTGGGCGGACGCTCTGGAGCCCGTGGCCGGAAGGGTCGCCTCGATGGGCGACTTCCTCCGCCAGGAGATCACCCAGGGGCGCACCTACCTCCCGGCCGGACAGCATGTGCTGCGGGCCTTCCAGCAGCCGTTCCAGGACGTACGGGTCCTGATCGTGGGCCAGGACCCCTATCCGACGCCGGGGCACGCCGTGGGGCTCTCCTTCTCGGTCGCCCCCGAGGTGCGTCCGCTGCCGGGCAGCCTGGAGAACATCTTCCGCGAGATGCACACCGACCTGGGGCTGCCCAGGCCCTCCAACGGGGACCTGACGCCCTGGACGCAGCAGGGCGTCCTGCTCCTGAACAGGGCGCTGACCACGGCGCCCCGCAAGCCCGCCGCACACCGCGGCAAGGGCTGGGAGGAGGTGACCGAGCAGGCCATCCGCGCGCTGGTCGCGCGCGGGACCCCGCTGGTCTCGGTGCTGTGGGGACGCGACGCCCGCAATCTGCGCCCGCTGCTCGGCGAGCTCCCGGCGATCGAGTCCGCGCACCCCTCGCCGATGTCGGCGGACCGGGGCTTCTTCGGGTCGCGGCCGTTCAGCCGCGCCAATGACCTCCTGGTGCGGCAGGGCGCGCAGCCGGTCGACTGGCGCCTGCCGTGACCGTCGGCGCCGACGCCTGGGTGCTCGGGGTCGACTCGGGCGGGTCCGGGGTGCGCTTCGCCCTCCGCCGGGCCGAAGAGGGCGCCCCGGCCGAGGTGTTGGCGTCCGACGAGCCGGTGCGGACGGGTCGCGCCGGGATCGACGCCGGGCAGCTCCTCGGCCAACTGGTGCCCGCCGCGATGGAGTTGCTGGACCGCACCGGTGCGGACCGGGTGGCGGCGGTGGCCGTGGGCGCCGCCGGGATGGCCTCGCTCGGCGACGACCTGCGCGCCAAGCTGCCCCCGGCGCTCTTCGGCGCGCTCGGGGTGCGGCGCCTCGCGCTGGCCGCCGACGCGGTGACGGCGTACGCGGGAGCGCTCGGCCAGCGGCCCGGCGCGGTGGTCGCCGCAGGCACCGGAATGATCGCGCTGGGCACGGATCTGACGCGGTGGCGGCGGGCCGACGGCTGGGGCCATCTGCTCGGCGACTGCGGCGGCGGCGCCTGGATCGGCCGCGCGGGCCTGGAGGCGGCGATGCGCGCCCACGACGGCCGGCGCGGCGGCTCGGCCGCGCTGCTCGATCGGGCCGAGGCGCTGTTCGGCCCGGTGGCGGAGCTGCCCGGGCTGCTGTATCCGCGCACCGACCGGCCCGCCGTGCTGGCCTCGTTCGCGCCCGAAGTGGGGCGCTGCGCCGCGTCCGACCCGGTCGCGGCGTCGATCCTGCGGGAGGCGGCGCGCGGTATCGCCGAGTCGGCGGCGGCCGTGTGCCCGGTCGGCGAGGGTGCGGGCGAAAGTGTGAGCGAATGCGAAGTGGCGCTCACCGGCGGCCTGTTCCACCTGGGCGATGCGCTGCTCGCGCCCGTACGGGAGGAGCTCGCGGCCCTCGCGCCGTATGCGCGCAGGGTGCCCGCGGCGGGAGATCCGCTCGCCGGAGCCCTGGTGATCGCCTCGGCGCTGGCCCGCGGGGAGCTGCGACTGCCGCACCATCCACGCATGTTGTGGGTCACGACAGAGCAGGACACTTGAGGGCAATGTCACTCACGGGATAAATCAGGACAGATACCGCTCACCTGCCCCCTACCCGAACAGCCGCGCCCGCAAAGCCAGTAGCATGCGGCGCCATGAGCTCCCCCACTGGGCCCGCATCCGGCCTGCCTGTACGAATGCCGCGACCCCGCCAGCCAGGGCGGCACCGCCGCCCGGAGCCGGCGGTCGCTCCCGAGGGCGCGCCCGCGCTCGTTCTCGCCGTTCCCGGTACCCCTTCCCCCGCCGTGCGCGCCCTGGCCGAGGAAGTCATCAGCATCGCGCGCTCCGAGCTGCCCGGCCTCGATGCCCGGATCGGCTACCTGGACGGCGCGGATGACGCCTCCATGGAGTTCCCCCCGCTGGACGCCGTGCTCGCGCACACCGCCGCCGAGCGCACCGCCCGCTACGAGCGGGCCCGTGCCGCCGGCCAGGACGTCGCCGCGCCCGACGGCCCCGTCGCCGTCGTCGTGCCGCTGCTCGCGGGTCCCGACAGCGCGCTGATCCGCCGGGTGCGCCAGGCCGTCATGGACAGCCGTGCCGCCGCCGAGCTGACCGATGTGCTCGGCCCGCACCCGCTGCTCGCCGAGGCCCTGCACGTGCGCCTCTCCGAGGCCGGTCTGGCCCGCGCCGACCGCGCCCGGCTGTTCACGGTCGCGACCGCCGCCGACGGCATCATCCTGGCGACGGTCGGCGGCGAGGAGGCCGTGCAGGCCGCCGGGATCACCGGCATGCTGCTGGCCGCCCGCCTCGCCGTGCCCGTGATGGCCGCCGCGCTCGACCAGGAGGGCTCGATCGCCGCCATGGCCGAGCAGCTGCGCGGCTCCGGCTCGGTGCAGCTCGCGGTCGCCCCGTATCTGATCGGCCCCGAGGTCGCGGACGGGCTGCTCGACGCCGCCACCAAGGAAGCAGGCTGCCCGGCGGCCGAGCCGCTGGGCGCCTACCCGGCGATCGGCAAGCTCGTACTGTCGCAGTACGCGGCCGCGCTGGGCATCACGCCGCAGCCGCAGGGCTCCCCGGTGCACTGACGCACCCGCTACTCGTACGCGTACACGTGACGCGAAAGGGCCCGCACCCGACGAGGGTGCGGGCCCTTCGCATGGGCACGGGGGGCGACGGGCGGCAGCTCAGCCGAAGACGACGCACGAGGCGGCAGGCGCGGGCACCGAGCCGGCCAGGCGCGGGATGCCGCTCTCCTCGTAGAGGTCGAACCAGCTGACGTCGCCGGAGCGCTCGTTGGCGGCGTAGAGGCGGCGGCCCGAGGGGCCGAGGGTCAGATGGCGCGGCCAGCGCCCGCCGCAGTCCACGGTGGCCACCAGGGCCGCGTGCCCGCCGTCCGGGTCGAGCGCGAGCGTCGCGATGGAGTCGTGGCCCCGGTTGGCGACCCACAGGAACCGTCCGTCGCGCGCCACCACGACCTCGGAGGGGAACGTCTCGGTCGTCACCCCCTCGTGGACCACCCGGGTCTCCTCCAGGGGCTCCAGGGTGCCTTCAGCGGCGTTCCAGCGGCAGACGACGAGCGTGGGCTCCAGCTCGTTCAGGACGTACGCGTGACGGCCGTCGGGGTGGAAGGCCAGATGGCGGGGGCCGGTGCCGGGGCGCAGCGCGGTCTCGCCGTGCAGGCGCAGGGCGCCGGTCGACGCGTCGAGGGCGCAGACGCGCACGGAGTCGGTGCCGAGGTCGACACTGAGCAGCCAGCGCCCGCTCGGGTCGGGCAGCACCTGATGGGCGTGCGGGCCGCTCTGCCGCTTGGGGTCCGGCCCCGAGCCGTGGTGCTTCAGGACGTACGAGGCGGGGCCCAGGTGCCCGTCGGGGAGCACCGGGAGCGTGGTGACGCTGCCCGAGGTGTAGTTGGCGGTCACCAGGTGGCCGGCGGCGAGCGCGAGGTGGGTCGGGGCGGCGCCGTCCACCGGCACCGGCTCGCCGAGCAGGACCGGGGTGTCGCCGGTGACGTCGAAGGCGGCGGCCGTGCCGGGCTCGCTCTCGCCCACCGCGTACAGCACGGTGGCGTCGGCCGACAGGGTCAGGAACGAGGGGTTCGGGAGGGTGGCGGTGGCGCCGAGCGGGGTGAGCGCGCCCGTCGCCGCGTCCACGGCGGCGACGGTGACGCCCCGCCCGCCCGCCGTGGTGAACGACCCGATGAATGCCCGCCCGGCGCTGCTCTCGGCCACCGTGCTACCCCTCTCCGCGCGACTGTGCGCACGGGGCTGGGCCCGGCGCCGACTGCGGCGACCGTAGCAGGCGGTCTAGACCAACTGGCGGGCAACGCTCCCGAGGCGGGGGTCAGGCCGTGAGGGCCGGTGCGCGCGGCGAGGTGCGCAGGGGCGTGGCCAGAGCGGCGAGGGCGTGCTCCAGGGCGTGCAGATGACGCAGGGCTGCCTCGGCGGCGGGATGGTGGTGCTCGGCGGCCACGGCCGAGGCCGGTGCCGCCGTCGCCGCACCCGCGCGCGCCGCCGGAGTGACCAGTGCCTCGACCGCCGCCTCGACCCGGCGGCACGCGGCCGTCAGCCGGGCGTCGTGGGAGGCGGCCGGGTCGGCGGCGACGGCGGCCAGACCGCGTACCTCGCGGGCGCAGTCGTCGAGCAGCGCGGTGATCTGCCGGGCGCGCGAGCGGCGGCCCTTCAGCGGGCTGAGCGGGTGGACCAGCGGCGCGAGCGCGAGACGGACGCGGCCGAGCAGCAGTTCCAGCTCGGCGGCGTGCGGCGCGGGGTCCGCGCCCTCGTCCCCGGCGAGCCGTCGGGTGGCCGCGCTGGTGCAGCCGCGTACGCAGTGCAGCGCGCGCTGGATCCAGGCGTCGGTCGCCGCGTGCGTGGTCACCGGCAGGACCAGCGCGACGGCCGCGGCGGCGCCGAGGGCACCGACGGCGGTCTCCTCGAAGCGCAGGAGCAGCAGCCCGGGGTGGAGCACGCCGAGCAGCCCGTAGAGCAGGCCGGCCATGACGGTGACGAAGAACATCATCCAGCTGTACGACGGCGCGGCCGTGTAGAAGATCCCGAAGACGCAGACCGCGACCAGTGCGGCCGTCGGCGCGGGCGCGCCGTGGAGCGGCAGGGCGACCAGCAGACCGGCGGCGATGCCCGCGACCGTGCCGAGCGGCCCGACGCCCTCGGGGGAGGGGTAGAGGACCACGCCGAAGCCGTGTTCGGCGGCGACCCGGGCGGCGCCGGTGTAGACGCGGGCGAAGAACTCGTTGGTCAGGGCGGGGACGACCAGCAGGGCGGTGCGGGTGCGGCCGAGGCGGAGGCTGCGGGCGGCGAGGTTGGGCCGGTAGCCGAGCTCGCGGGCGGCCTCGCGCACCAGGCCCGCCGTCCGCTCGGACACCCGGCCGCGCCACTTGTCGCCGAGGACGAGGGAGACGGTGGCCTGGGAGACCCCGGCCGCGCGGGCGACGTCCCGGCTGGTCGGCTGGGTCTTCACGGGGTCCTCCGGGTGGGGTGGGGCGCCTGGGTGTCCTTGCTCCGGGGTGGACCCGGGGGTTGTCGACATGGTACGTATGACGTCGGACGTTATACGTAAAACTCATCCAACCGAGGGGCGACATGGCGGCGGGATATCTGGAGATCCTCCGGACGCGGCACGCCGCGCGACTGCTGGTGGGGACGCTGACCGGGCGGCTGCCGAACGCCACGGCGGCCATCGCCGTGGTCCTGTTCGTCCGCGCCGAGGGCGGCAGCTACTCGCTGGCGGGCGCGCTCACCGCGGTGTACGGCCTGGCCACCGCCGCCGGTCAGCCGCTGCTCGGCCGGTCCGTGGACCTGTACGGGCAGCCCCGGGTGATGCTGCCGGCGTCGGTGGCCAGCGCGCTGGGGATGGCCGTCCTCGCGTTCAGCGGCCTCGACCCGGTCGCGGTGGCGTACACGGCGATGGTGGTGGCCGGGTTCTGCACCCCGCCGCTGGAGGGCGGGCTGCGGGCGCTGTGGCCCAGCGTCCTGACCCGCCAGGACCAGGTGCACACCGCGTACGCGATGGACGCGATAGCCCAGGAAGTGATGTTCACGGTCGGACCGCTCCTGGTCACCCTCGGTATCGCCCTGTGGTCGCCCGCCACCGCGCTGGTCGCCATCAACGTGCTCGGGGTGCTCGGCGCGCTCTCGGTGGTCCTCTCGCGCCCCTCGCGCGCGTGGCGCTCGGCGCCGCGCGAGGCGCACTGGCTGGGCGCCCTGCGCTCCACCGGGCTGCTCGCGCTCCTCGGAGCCTTCTTCTTCGTCGGCCTGGCGCTGGGCGCGATCATCGTGGCGGCCTCCGCCTACGCGGACGACCACGGCAGAGACGCGATCTACGGCTGGCTGATGGCGGCGAACGGCCTGGGGGCGCTGCTCGGCGGTCTGGTGTACGGGGCGCGCCAGTGGGCCGGAGCTCCCGAGAAAAGGCTGGTTTCGCTCGTCGCGCTGCTCGCCGTGGGCTATCTGCCGCTGATGCTCGTCCCCGGTGTCGTCCCCATGGCCGGGCTCGCCGTGGTGTCCGGGCTCTTCCTCGCGCCGTGCATCGCCTGCGCGTTCATCGTGGTCGACCGGCACGCCCCGCGCGGCACCGTGACCGAGGCTTTCTCCTGGCTGGTGACCGCGTTCGGCGTCGGCACCGCGCTCGGCACGGCCGTCGCAGGTCCCGCCGTCGAACTCGGCGGCAGCGCGGCCGGCTTCGCCGTCGCGGGCGGGGGCGGGGCGGCCGCACTGGTGGTGCTGCTCGCCACCCGAGGGGTCCTCGCAGCTCCCGGGCGTACGGAAAGCGTCGTGGGAGTTGACCAAAATGATCCAACCCGTGCCGTCGAACCCGGTTTCAGCTGAGGGCAACGGGCGTAATGTTCAGTCATGGACCGCCGCATTTTCGGGCTGGAGAACGAGTACGGCGTCACGTGCACGTTCAGGGGACAGCGCCGACTGTCACCTGACGAAGTGGCGCGCTACCTCTTCCGCCGTGTTGTGTCATGGGGCCGCAGCAGCAATGTCTTCCTGCGGAACGGCGCCCGCCTCTACCTCGACGTGGGTTCGCATCCGGAATACGCAACTCCCGAATGCGACAACGTGACCGAGCTGGTCACCCACGACAAGGCCGGCGAGCGCATTCTCGAAGGCCTGCTCGTCGACGCCGAACGCCGCCTGCACGAGGAGGGAATCGCGGGCGACGTCTACCTCTTCAAGAACAACACCGATTCCGCGGGAAACTCCTACGGGTGCCACGAGAACTATCTCGTCGCCCGGCACGGCGAGTTCTCCCGGCTGGCGGACATCCTCATCCCCTTCCTGGTCACCCGTCAGCTCCTGTGCGGGGCGGGCAAGGTCCTCCAGACTCCGCGCGGCGCGGTCTACTGCGTCAGCCAGCGCGCCGAGCACATCTGGGAGGGCGTCAGCTCCGCGACGACCCGCTCGCGCCCGATCATCAACACCAGGGACGAGCCGCACGCCGACGCCGAGCGCTACCGGCGGCTGCACGTGATCGTCGGCGACTCCAACATGTCCGAGACGACCATGCTGCTCAAGGTCGGTGCCACCGACCTGGTGCTGCGCATGATCGAGGCGGGCACGGTGATGCGCGACCTGACGCTGGAGAACCCGATCCGGGCGATCCGCGAGGTCTCGCACGACATCACGGGCCAGCGCAAGGTGCGCCTGGCCAGCGGTCGTGAGGCGTCGGCGCTGGAGGTCCAGCGGGAGTACTACGAGAAGGCCGTGGACTTCGTGGAGCGCCGGGGCATCCGCACCGGCACCGTCGACCAGGTCCTGGAGCTGTGGGGCCGCACGCTCGACGCGATCGAGGCCGAGGACCTGGACCGGATCGGCACCGAGATCGACTGGGTCATGAAGTACCGGCTGATCGAGCGGTACCGGGCGAAGAACAACATGACCATGTCGCATCCGCGGGTCGCGCAGATAGACCTGGCGTACCACGACATCCACCGCCAGCGGGGGCTGTACTACCTGCTGGAGCGCAAGGGCCAGGCGGCGCGGATCTGCAACGACCTGAAGATCTTCGAGGGCAAGTCGGTGCCCCCGCAGACCACTCGGGCGCGGCTGCGCGGCGACTTCATCCGCCGGGCGCAGGAGCAGCGGCGGGACTTCACCGTCGACTGGGTGCACCTCAAGCTCAACGACCAGGCACAGCGCACCGTGCTGTGCAAGGACCCGTTCCGTTCCGTGGACGACCGGGTGGAGAAGCTGATCGCCGGTATGTGACCGGATCATGAGACCGGCGACGTGAACACGGGCCCCGTACGTTCCTCGTACGGGGCCCGTAGTACGCCTTAGAGTGGCGGCAAACTACCGTGCCGTCTGAGATCTGAGGAACACGTGCGCCGACTTGCCGGCCTGCTCGCCGTCCCGCTGCTGCTGGTTGCCACAGCCGCCTGCGGAAGCGACGACAAGGGCTCCGACTCCCCCTCCGACTCCGCCTCGATGAAGAACGGCCTGCCCGCCATCACCGCGGGCGCCAAGTTCGGGGAGAAGCCGACCCTCGCCAAGGGCGAGGGCACCCCGCCCAAGGCCCTGAAGGTGAACGTCATCAGCGAGGGCAAGGGCGCGGCGCTCAAGAAGAACGACGCCGTGTCCGTGAACTACCTCGGTCAGGCCTGGGACTCGGACAAGCCGT
Source organism: Streptomyces sp. ERV7 (assembly GCF_001653515.1). Classification (GTDB taxonomy): domain Bacteria; phylum Actinomycetota; class Actinomycetes; order Streptomycetales; family Streptomycetaceae; genus Streptomyces. The sequence continues at coordinate 507,217 of NZ_LYOY01000001.1, forward strand.
TCGACAACAGCTTCGACCGCAAGGAGCCGTTCACGCTGACCCTCGGCGCCGGCCAGGTCATCAAGGGCTGGGACCAGGGCCTGGAGGGCCAGAAGGTCGGCAGCCGCGTCGAGCTGGGCATCCCGCCGGAGCTGGGCTACGGCGCGCAGGGCCAGGGCGACAGCATCAAGCCCAACGCCACCCTGGTCTTCGTCGTGGACATCGTGAAGGCGACCACCATCCCGGCCTCCGCCAAGGGCAAGGAGGTCGCGCAGGACGACAAGGACCTGCCGAAGGTGGGCACCAACACCGACGGCAAGGCGCCGACGCTGACCATCCCCAAGACCGACGCGCCCAAGAAGCTGGTCTCCGACTACGTGCTGGAGGGCGACGGCGACGTGGTGAAGGACACGGACACCGTGGTCCTGGCGTACGAGGCCTTCCTGTGGAAGGACAGCAAGAAGTTCGACAGCACCTACGACCAGGGCAAGACGCAGACCTTCGCGCTGCCCAACCTGACCCTCAAGGGCCTCAAGGCCGGACTGGTCGGCAAGAAGGTGGGCAGCCGCATCATGGTGGTCATCCCGCCGGACCAGGGCCTGGGCGACAAGGAGCAGTCGGGTATCCCGGCCAACTCGACCATGGTCTTCTCGATCGACATCCTGTCCAAGATGTGACGGTGAAGATGTAAGACTGTCCGGGTTGCCCTGCACGTATTCAAGAGGAGCAGTTCAGTGAGCATCGAGAAGCCCGAGATCGACTTCCCCGAGGGCGAGCCGCCGGCGGACCTGGAGATCAAGGAGATCTGGGAGGGCGACGGCAACGTCGCCAAGGCGGGCGACTTCGTGAAGGTCCACTACGTGGGCGTCGCCTTCTCCACCGGTGAGGAGTTCGACTCCTCCTGGAGCCGCGGCAACCCGCTGGAGTTCAAGCTCGGTGTCGGCCAGGTCATCCAGGGCTGGGACAAGGGCGTCCAGGGCATGAAGGTCGGCGGCCGTCGCCAGCTGACCATCCCCGCGCACCTCGCCTACGGCGACCGTGGCGCCGGTGGCCGGATCGCGCCGGGCGAGACGCTTATCTTCGTCTGCGACCTGGTCGCTGTCTGATCACACCCGATCACACCGAGGGCCCGTGCCGTCCGGCATGGGCCCTCGGCTTTTGCCACGAGAGCCGGGGGCGGTACGGTCAACGGTCGGGAGCAGCAGGATTCGAGGAGAGGCGAAGGGCGTCGATGGCGATTGCCAAGGCCGAGCGGCTGATGAACCTGGCGCTGTGTCTGCTGGGGACGCGCCGTCCGCTCAGCAAGCGCGAACTGCGCGGTTCCATCGAGGCGTATGTCGAGGCCGCTGGGCCGGAAGGAAGCGCGGCGGGCTCGGACGACGCCTTCAACCGGATGTTCGAGCGCGACAAGGATGATCTGCGCGAACTCGGCCTGGTCATCGAGACGGTGGAGAACCTCGACGGCGACACCGGCTATCTGGCCCGCCGCGACTCCAACCGGCTGCCGCCCGTCCAGCTGGACGCCGAGGAGGCCGCGGCGCTCGGGCTCGCCGCCCGGGTCTGGCAGCAGGCCCGGCTCGCGGGCGCGGCCAGCGGCGCACTGCAGAAGCTGCGCGCCGCCGGAATGCCGGAGGCGGACAACCCGTACGAGCACAGCGCGATCGAGCCGCGCATCCCGGTGCACGAGGCCGCTTTCGAGCCATTGATGCTGGCGTGCCGCGACCGCCGCCCGGTCGTCTTCGAGTACCGCAAGGCCACCGCGGCCCGCCCCGGCACCCGCCATGTCGAGCCGTGGACCCTGGAGTGCTGGCGCGGCCACTGGTATCTGGCGGGCTGGGACCGTGACCGGGGCGCCGAGCGGGTCTTCCGGCTCTCCCGGATCACCGGCAAGGTGCGCTCGCGGGCCGGCGCGTTCACCGCGCCGGTGCCCGATGTGGTCACCGTGCGCGAGACCGTGGAGAGCTGGGCGGGGGAGACCGCCACCCGCTCCGCGCGGATCAGGCTGCGCGCCGGCGCCGGCTATCCGCTGCGCTCACGTGCCACCTCGACGCGGGAACTCGGCGACGGGTGGGACGAGTTGGAGATTCCGTACGGGCACGGGCTCGACGCCTGGCTCGTGGAGTTCGGCCCCGATGTGGTCGTGCTGGAGCCCGCGGATCTGCGGGCCGACGTGGTGGACCGGCTGCGCGCCGTGGCCAAGGGCTGAGGGGACCGGACGACCATGGCTGCCAACGCCATCGACCAGACGCGGCGGATGCTCTCCCTCGTCACCTATCTGCGCGAGCGGCCCGGGGCGCACGTCGCCGACGTGGCCCGCGCCTTCGGGATCACCGAGGACGAGCTGATCTCGGACCTCGACGTGCTGCCCATGTGCGGGACCAGCTTCCGCGGCGGCGACCTGCTCGACATCGACACCGACGGCGACCGCATCTGGTGGCGCAATCCGAACGCGCTGGGCGCCGAGGCGGCCGAGCCGCTGCGGATCGCCGCCGACGAGGCGACCGCGCTGCTCGTCGCGGCCCGCGCGGTGGCGACGCTGCCGGGGCTGCGCGAGGGCGACCGCCAGGCGCTGCTGCGCGCCACCGCCAAGCTGGAGGCGGCGGCAGGGGAGGCCGCGGGCGCCAGCTCCCGGCTCTCGGTGACCTTCGAGTCGGAGGGCGGGGTCTTCGCCGACGTCGACCGGGCGATCTCGGAGCGGCGGCGGCTGTGGGTGCGTTACTACTCGCCCGCGCGCGACGAGCTCACCGAGCGCGAGGTCGACCCGATCCGGCTCTTCGCCGTCGGTCATACGTATATGGAGGCGTGGTGCCGCCTCTCCGAGGCGCGCCGCACCTTCCGCCTCGACCGGGTGGCCGAAATCCGGCTGCTCGACGAGCCGGCCGCACCGCCCGAGCTGGAGCTGAGGGACCTCTCGGAGGGACTGGTGCAGCCCGCCGCCGAGGACCCGGAGGTGATCGTCGAGGTGGGGCCCGGCGGGCGCTGGGTCGCCGAGTACTACCCGCACGACAGCGCCGAGGAGCTGGCGGACGGCGGTCTGCGGATCACCCTGCGCACCCCGGAGCCGGCCTCGCTGCGGCGCCTCGCGCTGCGCCTCGGCCGCGACGGCCGGATCGTCGCCCCCGACGAACTGGCCGAAAGTGCCCGCAGTGCTGCGCTGGCGGCGCTCGCTGCGTACGAAGAGCAGAGCGCGCACGACGGACAGAGCTGAGGAGATATGCGGAATATGTCGGTGATGCCCGGTATTTCTCGTCAGGTGGCCGCAGTCCAGTCGGTGCTCTTCAAAGCCGCCTGCCCGGACTGCCGTGCCCGCTTCGAGCTGGCCGCCGGGGCGCTGCGGCTGGCCATCGGCGCCAGCCGCCGCACCACCTTCTACTCCTTCACCTGCCCCGAGTGCGGCTCCGCCGTACGCAAGCCGGCCGGTGAGCGCATCGTCGAACTCCTCACCGGCGGAGGGGTCCGCACCCTCCGCCTCCACTCCAGCGTCTAGGGTCCGCTCATGTTCTGGCCGATGACCGCCATCGCCCTCGGGTTCCTCGGAATCGCCGTCCTCGGTGTCCTCGCGATCAAGGTGTTCGTCGAGGCCCAGCGGCTCGGCCGCCAAGTGGCCGATACCACACGGAAGATCAACAGCGCCGCCGAGGAGCTCGAACGCGCCGCAGTTGAACTCTCGGCCACGGGAGAGACCTTGCGGTGACGGTGGGGACTCCTGTGTGTCCGTCCCTTTAGGTACGCTTCAGAGCACGGACCACGGAGCGAGGCAGTGGGCCGTGTTCGGGACGACGCACGGGGATTGCCCAGCGTTCACCCCTGCGCGTTACGATCGCTGCACGCAACCGGTCGGACACCAGTCCGACCGGGACCCGCAGCCCCACCCACGTCGCCTCGGTGAGAAGGTAAAAGCTTATGTTCGGAAGGCTCGGCGCCCCCGAGATCATTCTCATCCTCGTCGTCATCGTCCTGCTGTTCGGTGCGAAGAAGCTTCCGGACATGGCGCGCTCGCTCGGCAAGTCCGCGCGGATCCTCAAGAGCGAGGCGAAGGCCATGAAGTCCGACGGCCAGCAGACCGCCCCCGCCGACCCGCCGCAGCCGGGCGAGCAGCCGCCGGCGCAGCGCACCATCCAGTCGGCCCCCGGCGACGTCAGCAGCTCGCGTCCCGTCACCGAGCCGACCGACTCCACCCGCTGACACCTGGGCCGAAGCAGGCGCTGATCACCAAGGTGCCCTGCCGCACGAGATGAGGACGTGGGTTGCTGAAGTCTGCCCGCAATGAGCAGAAGGACCCGGAGGGGCGGATGCCCCTCTCGGACCATCTCCGTGAGCTGCGCAACCGGCTCGCCAAGTCGGTCCTCGCGATCCTTGTCTGCGCCGTGGTGGCGGCGTTCTACTACAAGGACATCGTCGACCTGGTCATCAAGCCGATCAGGGAGTCGGTCGGCTGCCCGGACGGCTTCGAGACGCTGGCCCAGAAGGACAGCAAGGACCACTGCGGCAACGTCACGATGTCCGGCCTCATGTCGCCGTTCACGTTGATGATCAAGACGTCCCTGGTGGCGGGCGTCGTGGGGGCCAGCCCGGTCTGGCTCTACCAGCTCTGGGCGTTCGTCGCCCCGGGCCTGCACAAGAACGAGAAGAAGTACTCGCTGGGCTTCGTCGCGGCGGGCTTCCCGCTCTTCGTGGCCGGCGGCTGGTTCTCGTACCATGTCCTGCCCGCCGCGGCGAAGGTGCTGCTCGAATTCACCCCCGACGGCGCGCTGAACCTGCTTCCGCTGAACGAGCTCATCGACCTCGTACTGCGGATGATCGTGGTCTTCGGCCTCTCCTTCGAGCTGCCGCTCCTTCTGATCATGCTGAACTTCGGCGGGGTGCTCACCGGCCGCCGGATGCTCGGCTGGTGGCGCGGCATGATCATGGGTGTCACCGTTTTCTCGGCCTTCGCGACGCCGACGGTCGACCCGATGTCGATGCTGCTGCTCGCCGGCCCCATCGTGGTGCTGTACTTCATCGCCGTCGGCATCTCGATGCTCAACGACAAGCGCCGCCGCGAGCGCGCGGCCTCCGGTCCCGGCGACGACGAGGCCTCCGACCTCGACCTCACGCCGCAGGACCTCGGGGAGATCGAGCCGGTGACGACCCCGGCCCTGCCCGAGCAGTCCGACGGCGGCCGCACCGGCAGCCGGGTCAACGGCTACGACGACATCACCTGATCCCACGCCGTGAAGCGGCCGGGGCGCGCACGGCGCGCACCCGGCCGCTTCCGCGTTCCCGGGCCCCTTTGCGGCGAGGACCCGTACCGATAAAGATCGCGACCTCTGTCAGAGGCGGCGGGTAGGCTCGAAGACAAGATGACAGAGGACCTCTCACCAGCCGAAGCGTACGCAGCTGCCCGGCTCCGCGCCGCCGAGCAGGCCACCGCGCTCGCACCCTTCCGCGACCTGTACGACTTCGATCTGGACCCCTTCCAGATCGAGGCGTGCAAGGCACTCGAGGCCGGCAAGGGCGTGCTCGTCGCCGCCCCGACCGGCTCCGGCAAGACCATCGTCGGCGAGTTCGCCGTGCACCTGGCCCTCCGGCAGGGCCGCAAGTGCTTCTACACGACGCCGATCAAGGCGCTCTCCAACCAGAAGTACGCCGACCTGGTCAGACGCTACGGCGCGGACAAGGTCGGCCTGCTCACCGGTGACAACAGCGTCAACTCCGAGGCGCCGGTGGTCGTGATGACCACCGAGGTGCTCCGCAACATGCTCTACGCGGGCTCCCAGTCGCTGATCGGCCTGGGCCACGTGGTCATGGACGAGGTGCACTACCTCTCCGACCGCTTCCGGGGCGCCGTCTGGGAAGAGGTGATCATCCACCTGCCCGAGTCGGTGACGCTGGTGTCACTGTCGGCGACCGTCTCGAACGCGGAGGAGTTCGGCGACTGGCTGGACACCGTGCGCGGCGACACCGAGGTGATCGTCTCCGAGGACCGCCCGGTCCCGCTCTGGCAGCATGTGCTGGCCGGCCGGCGGATGTACGACCTCTTCGAGGAGTCCACCGACCACGGCGGCCGCGGCGGCGCCCGGCGCGAGGTCAACCCGGACCTGCTGCGCATGGCCCGGATGGAGAACCAGAAGACGTACAACCCGCGCGAGCGCAGACGCGGCAAGATGGTCCGCGAGGCCGACCGCGAGCGCGAGCGCCGCCAGCGCTCCCGGATCTGGACGCCGGGCCGCCCCGAGGTCATCGAACGGCTCGACGCCGAGGGCCTGTTGCCCGCCATCACCTTCATCTTCAGCCGGGCCGGCTGCGAGGCCGCCGTCCAGCAGTGCATGTACGCGGGCCTGCGCCTCAACGACGAGGACGGGCGCCAGAAGGTGCGCGAGATCGTCGAGGAGCGCACTGCCTCCATCCCCGGCGAGGACCTGCACGTCCTGGGGTACTACGAGTGGCTGGAGGGCCTGGAGCGGGGCATCGCGGCCCACCACGCGGGCATGCTGCCGACCTTCAAGGAGGTCGTGGAGGAGCTGTTCGTAAGAGGCCTCGTCAAGGCCGTGTTCGCCACCGAGACGCTCGCCCTGGGCATCAACATGCCCGCCAGGACGGTCATCCTGGAGAAGCTGGTGAAGTGGAACGGCGAACAGCACGCCGACATCACCCCCGGTGAGTACACCCAGCTGACCGGCCGCGCCGGGCGCCGCGGCATCGACGTCGAGGGCCACGCCGTCGTGCTCTGGCAGCGCGGCATGGACCCGGGCGCGCTCGCGGGCCTCGCCGGTACGCGTACGTATCCGCTGCGCTCCAGCTTCAAGCCGTCGTACAACATGGCGGTGAACCTGGTCGAGCAGTTCGGCCGGCACCGCTCACGCGAGCTCCTGGAGACGTCCTTCGCGCAGTTCCAGGCGGACAAGTCCGTCGTCGGCATCTCCCGCCAGGTGCAGCGCAACGAGGAGGGCCTGGAGGGCTACCAGGAGGGCATGAGCTGCCACCTGGGGGACTTCGAGGAGTACGCGCGGCTGCGCCGCGCCCTCAAGGACCGCGAGACCGAGCTCGCCAAGCAGGGCGCCGGCCAGCGGCGGGCCGCCGCGGCCGCCTCGCTGGAGAAGCTCAAGCCCGGCGATGTGATCCATGTGCCGACCGGCAAGTTCGCCGGGCTGGCGCTGGTGCTCGACCCGGGCATCCCGGCCGGGCGCTCCAACGGCCACCGCGGCTTCGACCAGCACGACGGGCCGCGCCCGCTGGTGCTGACCGCCGAGCGGCAGGTCAAGCGGCTGGCCGCGATCGACTTCCCGGTGCCGGTGGAGGCGATCGAGCGGATGAGGGTCCCCAAGTCCTTCAACGCGCGCTCGCCGCAGTCCCGTCGTGACCTCGCCTCCGCGCTGCGCACCAAGGCGGGCCACATCGTGCCCGAACGGCACCGCAGGGGCCGCGCCGAGGCCGCCGACGACCGCGAGATCGCCCGGCTGCGCGGCGAGCTGCGCGCCCACCCGTGCCACGGCTGCGACGAGCGCGAGGACCACGCCCGCTGGGCCGAGCGCTACTACCGGCTCAAGCGGGACACCCAGCAGCTGGAGCACCGTATCGAAGGGCGGACGAACACCATCGCCCGCACCTTCGACCGGATCGTGGCGCTCCTGACCGAGCTGGACTATCTGCGCGACGACGAGGTCACCGAGCACGGCCGCCGCCTCGCCCGGCTCTACGGCGAGCTGGACCTGCTCGCCAGCGAGTGCCTGCGCGCGGGCGTCTGGGAGGGCCTCAGCCCGGCCGAACTGGCCGCGTGTGTCTCGGCGTTGGTGTTCGAGGCCCGCCAGGCCGACGACGCGGTGGCGCCCAAGCTGCCCTCGGGCGCGGCCAAGGCGGCGCTCGGCGAGATGGTCCGCATCTGGGGCCGCCTCGACGCGCTGGAGGAGGACCACAAGATCAACCAGGCGGAGGGCGTCGGCCAGCGCGAGCCCGACCTCGGCTTCGCCTGGGCGGCCTTCCAGTGGGCATCGGGCCAGGGCCTGGACGAGGTCCTGCGCGAGGCGGAGATGCCCGCGGGCGACTTCGTCCGCTGGTGCAAGCAGGTCATCGACGTACTCGGCCAGATCGCGGCGGCGGCCCCCGGCTCCGCCGCCGGCAGCACGGTCACCAAGAACGCCCGCAAGGCGGTGGAGGCGCTGCTGAGGGGTGTGGTGGCGTACAGCTCGGTGGGCTGAGCGTCCCTCTGTGGGGTTCGTCTGCGGGCCGTCTGTGGCTGGTCGCGCGGTTCCCGCGCCCCTGGGTACCCAGGGGCGCGGGAACCGCGCGAGCAACCCGGCACGGTCCGCGGACACATGGGGGCGGAGCCCAGGGGGAGGGGTTGCCCTCAGGGTTGCCCTCCCCCTTCGCGCTACGCCGAAGCGGACTCCTGCTCCCGCTCCACCTGCTCGTTCCACTCGCGCTTGACCGCGCGCCAGGCCTCGTCGCTCTGGCCCAGGCGCCAGTAGCCGGAGATGGAGAGGCGGTCGCGGGGGATCTCCCGCTCCAGACGCAGCTGGCGGCGGAGCTCCTTCACGAAGCCCGCCTCGCCGTGCACGAACGCGTGGACGTCGCCCTCGGGGAACGCCAGCTCCCGCACCGCCGCGACCAGCGGGTCGCCCACCGGGGCGTCGCCGCGGTGCAGCCAGGTCACCTCGACCCCGTCGGGGGCGAGGATCTTCTGCTCCTCCTCCGGGCCGGGGACCTCCAGGAAGGCGTGGACGACCGCGCCCTCGGGCATCGCCTCCAGCGCGGCGGCGATCGCCGGGAGGGCGCTCTCGTCGCCGACCAGGAGGTGCCAGTCGGCGGCCGGGTCCGGGGCGTAGCCACCGCCGGGGCCGGAGAAGCGGATGACGTCGCCGACCTGGGCACGGGCGGCCCACGGGCCGGCCAGGCCCTCGTCGCCGTGGACCACGAAGTCGATGCTCAGCTCGTCCCGCTCGGCGTCCCACGCCCGGACCGTGTACGTCCGGTTGCTCGGCCACTGGTCGCGCGGGAACTCGGTCCGCACGCGCTCCAGGTCGAACGGCTCGGGGTAGGTCACCCCGGGCGCCGGGAAGAGCAGCTTCACATAGTGGTCGGTGTACCCGTCGAGGGCGAAGCCGCTCGCCGCCGCGCCCCCCAGGACCACCCGCACCATGTGCGGAGTGATCCACTCCGTCCGCACGACGTGCGTCTCATGGGCCCGCGGCCCCTTGCGGGCCGGTCGTTCTGCCACAGCGTTCTCCCCTGATGTGTGCCGGACCCGTCTGCCCGGCGCGCTGAACCGTCTGCTCTTCTTAGGTTTACCTAAGTTAGCACCCCGGCCCTCTGGGTTCACTTCATTACCGGCCCCGGCCGACAGTGCCCCCGGCCCCCCTCGGTACTCAGCGCCCCAGCGTCGTGAGCAGCCGGGTCAGGGAGCTGCCCAGGCCCCAGCGCCGCGCCAGCTCGTCCACCGTCTCCGGATGCAGCGCCTCGGCCGGCAGCGCCGGGTCGAACGCGGGCAGCGGCACGTCGAGCGCCACCCGGACCACCTTCGGGGCCACGTCCAGATACGCGGCGGCCTCCACGATGCCCCGGCGCTTGGCGGGGGTGAGACGGGAGGTGCGGTCACCGGCCGCCGTACGCACGCCCGCCAGGTCGCCGTACTCCGTGATCAGCTGCGCGGCCGTCTTCTCGCCGATGCCCTTCACGCCCGGCAGGCCGTCGCTGGCGTCGCCGCGCAGGGCCGCGAAGTCCGCGTACTGATCGGCCCGGACCCCGTACTTCGTACGGATCAGGTCCTCGTCGACCGCGTCGCAGTCGCCGACGCCCTTGCGCGGGTAGAGGACCCGCACCCCGCGCTCGTCGTCGACCAGCTGGAACAGGTCGCGGTCGCCCGTGACGATGTCCACCGGGCCGGGCGCCGCCGCGGCCAGGGTGCCGATCACGTCGTCCGCCTCGAACCCCGCCACGCCGACGCGGGCGATGCCCAGCGCGTCCAGGACCGCCTCGATCACCGGGACCTGCGGGGACAGCGTGTCCGGGACCTCCTCCTCGTCCGGGACGCCGTCGGCCGTCTCCTCGGCCACCCGGTGCGCCTTGTACGACGGGATCAGCTCGACGCGCCAGTGCGGGCGCCAGTCCGCGTCCATACAGGCCACCAGGTCGTCCGGATGGTGGTCCTGGACGAGGCGGGTGATGAAGTCGAGCAGGCCGCGCACGGCGTTGACCGGGGTGCCGTCCGGGGCCCGGACCGAGTCGGGCACCCCGAAATAGGCGCGGAAGTACAGGGAAGCGGTGTCGAGGAGCATCAGGCGTCGCGTCACACCCCGATGATGCCGCAGCCCACCGACAACGCCGACAGCCTCGGGGCGCGGCAGTGAACTGGATCACCTTTCCGTTTGCTCCGGGTAAAGCCGGGCAGGCGCGGCGCCGGAGCGGACTCTCGTATGCGTTTTTCACGACCACGACACCGCGTACAGGGCGACGGACCGAATCCGCGCCGCTCCACGGCCCGCCGGCGGGGGATGCGGGCCGTTCTCAGTTCTACCCGTGAGGTTTATGTGTCCACGCTGCAAGCCGAGCAGCTCTACAAGGTGTTCGGCAGACGACCCGACGACGCGGTCCGCAGGCTCGAAGGCGGCGCCGACCGCGACGAGCTGCGGGCCGACGGGACGACCGCGGCGGTGATCGACGCGTCGTTCACGGTCGAGCCCGGCCAGATCTTCGTCGTCATGGGGCTGTCCGGGTCCGGAAAGTCCACGCTGCTGCGGATGCTCAACGGGCTCCTGGAGCCCACCTCCGGGCGGGTGCTCTTCGACGGGCAGGACCTGACCGGTCTGAGCCCGCGCGATCTGCGCACCGTCCGCTCCACCAAGATCAGCATGGTGTTCCAGCACTTCGCGCTCTTCCCGCACCGCAGTGTCCTGGAGAACGCCGCGTACGGCCTTGAGGTCCAGGGCGTGCCGCGCGCCGAGCGCGAGAAGCGCGCCGCCGAGGCCCTGGAGCTCACCGGTCTGGCCGGCTGGGGCGACTCCTGGCCGGATGAGCTCTCCGGCGGAATGCAGCAGCGCGTGGGCCTGGCCCGGGCGCTCGCCACCGACGCCGACCTGCTCCTCATGGACGAGTCCTTCAGCGCGCTCGACCCGTTGATCCGGCGCGACATGCAGGACCAGCTCCTCGAACTCCAGAAGCGCCTGAAGAAGACCATCGTGTTCATCACCCACGACCTCAACGAGGCCATGCGGCTCGGCGACAACATCGCCGTCATGCGCGACGGACGGATCGTCCAGCTCGGCAGCGCCGAGGACATCCTCCTGACGCCCGCCAACGACTACGTCGCCTCGTTCATCCAGGACGTCGACCGCTCCCGGGTGCTCACCGCCCTGTCCGTGATGACCGAGCCGCACCGCCCCGACGCCGGGAGCTGCGACTGCGAGACCGTCACGGCCGACACCAGCGTCGCGGACCTGTGCGCCGTCGCCGCGCGCGTGCCGCACCCCGTCGCCGTCAAGGACAGCGACGGTTCGCTGCTCGGCGTCGTACCGCAGGAGCGGCTGATCGCCTTCCTCGGGGACGACCAGCGCGGGCCGGTCGTCTGCTCGGCCCAGGAGGTGGCCCGTGCCTAGGCTCCCTCTCGGCGAGTGGGTGGACAGTGCCGTCACCTTCCTCCAGAACCACCTCTCCTGGCTGTTCGACGCCATCAGCAAGGTCGTCAACGGCATGTACGACGGCATCGACGCCGTCCTGTCCGCGCCCCACCCGCTGCTCTTCGCGGGCATCCTCGCCGTCGTCGCCTGGTGGCTGCGCGGTCTGGTCGCCGGGGTGCTCGCCTTCGGCGGGTTCGCCCTGATCGACTCGATCGAGCTGTGGGACGAGGCGATGTCGACGCTGTCGCTGGTCCTCGTGGCGACCGTCGTCACCCTGGTCCTCGCGGTGCCGCTCGGCATCTGGTCGTCCCGGTCCAAGACCGTGAGCGCGATCAGCCGGCCGGTCCTGGACTTCATGCAGACCATGCCCGCCATGGTCTATCTGATCCCCGGCATCATCTTCTTCGGCGTCGGCGTGGTCCCCGGCATCATCGCCACCATCGTCTTCTCGCTGCCCCCGGGCGTGCGGATGACGGAGCTCGGCATCCGCCAGGTCGACCCCGAACTCGTCGAGGCGGCCGAGGCGTTCGGCACCACCCCGCGCAACACCCTGCTCAGGGTCCAGCTCCCGCTGGCGCTGCCCACCATCATGGCGGGCGTCAACCAGGTCATCATGCTGGGCCTGTCCATGGTCGTCATCGCGGGCATGGTCGGCGGCGGCGGCCTCGGCGGCGCGGTCTACCGCGCCATCGGCAACGTCGACATCGGCCTGGGCTTCGAGGCGGGCATCTCCATCGTCATCCTCGCCATGTACCTGGACCGGATGACCGGCGCGCTCGGCCGCCAGGTCTCGCCGGTCGGCCGCCGGGCCCTCGCCCGCGCGCGGACCTCCGGCGCCAAGATCTGGAACCACCGCCCGCAGCCCGCCGTCGCGGTCGTCGGCGTGGTCGTCCTCGCGCTCGTGGCCGGCGGCATGGGCATGTTCGGCTCCTCGTCCACGGCCACCGCCTCCGGCGCCGAGAACGTCGGCAAGGGCAAGAAGGTCTCCCTGGGCTACATCCCCTGGGACGAGGGCATCGCCTCCACCTTCCTCTGGAAGGAGCTGCTGGAGCGGCGGGGCTACAAGGTCGACACCAAGCAGTACGAGGCGGGCGCGCTCTACACCGGTATGGCGGGCGGCCAGATCGACTTCGAGACCGACTCCTGGCTCCCGGTCACCCACGCCAACTACTGGCAGAAGTACCACGACAAGCTGGAGGACCTGGGCTCCTGGTACGGCCCGACCTCGCTGGAGCTGAGCGTGCCCTCGTACATGAAGGGCATCGACTCGCTGGACGACCTCAAGGGGAAGTCCGGCCAGTTCAAGGGCAGGATCATCGGCATCGAGCCGAGCGCCGGGATGATGGGCCTGCTCAAGGACAAGGTCCTCAAGGAGTACGGCCTGGACGGCGAGTACAAGGTCGTCGACGGCTCGACGCCGTCCATGCTCGCCGAGCTGAAGCGCGCGTACGCCAAGAAGGAGCCCATCGCGGTGACCCTCTGGTCGCCGCACTGGGCGTACAGCACGTACGACCTCAAGAAGCTCAAGGACCCCAAGGGCACCTGGGGCAAGGGCGACGGGGTACACACCCTGGCCCGAAAGGGCTTCGCCGGCGACAACCCGAAGGCCGCCGCCTGGCTGAAGGGCTTCAAGATGACCGAGCAGCAGCTCACCGGTCTGGAAGCCAAGATCCAGTCGACCGGCAAGGGCAAGGAGCAGGAGGCGGTCCGCGCCTGGCTCGACGACAACCCGGGCCTCGCCGACAAGTGGACGCCTGTCGGCGGCTGACCGCACCGCCACGAAGGCACCTCTGACGGCCGAACGGTTTCGGCCGCCCGCACACGGATGGGGCCCCGCCGGACACCGGCGGGGCCCCATCCGTGCGGGTACGCCCAGCACGCCGTGCGGGCACTCTTCTTCCGCGTGATGGTGCCCCAGGGCGCCGAAGCTGCGTAGGGTGCATGCAGTGCGGCGGCCGGAGTGGACCAGGTGACGGGGAGGGAGCCGGAGAGATGGACGACAAGGAAACTCTTCGGGTGGGAGTCGCGGTGCGGCGGCTCCGACGCGAGCTGGGGCTGACGCTCGCCGCGGTCGCGCAGCGCAGCGGCCTCTCGGTGCCGTTCCTGAGCCAGATCGAGAACGAACGCGCCCGCCCCAGCCCCCGCTCCCTCGCGCGCGTGGCCGACGCCCTGGGCACCACCGTGCCCGAGCTGTACGACGCGGCCGACACCGCGCGTACGGTCGAGGTCGCCCGCGCCGACGACGGTGACGGCGGCGGGGTGCGCCAGCTGCTGCGCGGCCACCACCAGCTGCACGCCATGGAGTTCACCGGCGAGCACGACACCGCGCGCGAGTTCCAGCACCGCAACGACGAGTTGATGTACGTGGCCGACGGCGCCGCCGAGGTCGAGGCGGAGGGCCGGGCCTACCGTCTGGAGCGCGGCGACACACTGTGCCTGTCCGGCGGGGTGCGGCACCGCTGGCGCGCGGCCGTGCCCGGCACCCGGATCCTGCTCGTGGCGGTCGCCGACCACATCGAGGCGATCGAGGAGACCCGCCACTGATGGTGCGCCCCGCGGCCGGTCCCCGGGTGGTCTCCCTGGTGCCCTCGCTCACCGAGGCGGTGGCGGCCACCGCCCCCGGCCTGGTGGTCGGCGCCACCGACTGGTGCACCCATCCGCCGGACCTGGCGGCGGCGCGGATCGGCGGCACCAAGAACCCCGACACGGACGCGATCGCGGCCCTGCGCCCCGATCTGGTGATCGCCAACGAGGAGGAGAACCGGCGGCCCGACCTGGACGCGCTGCGCGCGGCGGGCCTCGATGTCCTGGTCACCGAGGTCCGCGACCTGGACCAGGCGTTCGCGGAGCTGGCCCGGGTCCTGGTGGACGCCTGCGGGCTGCCCCGGCCGCGCTGGCTCGACGAGGCGCGCGAGGCCTGGGAGCGGGTGGCGCGCCCGGCCGCGCCGGTCGCCGCCGTGGTGCCCGTGTGGCGCCGCCCCTGGATGGTGCTGGGCCGCGACACCTTCGCGGGCGACCTGCTGGACCGGCTCGGCGTCCGCAATGTGTACGCGGAGCACGCCGAGCGCTATCCGCGCATCCCCCTGGACGAGTTGAGGGCCGCCGGGGCGGACCTGGTGGTCCTCCCCGACGAGCCCTACCGCTTCACCGCCGACGACGGCCCGGAGGCCTTCGGGCACCTCCCGGCCGCGCTGGTCGACGGCCGCTCGCTCACCTGGTACGGACCCTCGCTCGTGGCGGCGCCCGGTGCGCTCAGCGGGGCGCTGCGAGCAGCTTTCCGCTGACCAGGCCCCGTACGGTGTGGGCGCCGGCCACCAGCCAGGCGGCGACCAGCAGGGCGTACAGGCCGTAGGCGAGCCAGGTGAAGGCGTCCAGGCCGGTGTGGTGGGCCAGGCCCTCGGCGCCGGTCACACAGGTGCCGACGGGGAAGGTGAACGCCCACCAGGTCATCGCGAAGGGCATCCCGGAGCGGACCGCGCGGACCACCATGGCGCCCGCCAGGGCCAGCCACATCAGGGCGAAGCCCATCACGGGGACGCCGTAGATCACGGCGAAGGCGCCCAGACCGCCCGCATAGGGGGCGTCGATCGCGCCGGGCGCCACGTCGGCGAGCTTGTTGACGGCGGTGGTGGACTGGCCGAGGGGGCCGAGCACCAGGAACAGGGCAGGGGTCAGGACGAGGGGCAGCGGGCCCTCGTGGACCAGCCGGGCGAAGACCAGGGGCAGCATCACCAGGACGGCGAGCAGGCTCATGCCGAACATCGCGTACGAGCCGAGCAGCATCGCCTCACGGGCCTGGCCGGCCGCGAGATGGGGGACCAGCAGCGCGCCGAGGGTCGCGGAGACCATGGGGGCCACCACGGGCAGCAGCCAGACCGGGGAGGCGGTGCCGGGGGCGACCCGGTGGCGGACCACCATCAGATAGGGGATGCCCACGGCGACGGCGAGGCCGGTGGCGGTGCCCATCGCGTACAGCGCCCAGGCCAGCGGGACCGCGGCGCCCTCGCCGATCACGTCCTTGCCGACGGTGAGGGTGGCGATGCCGACGGCCAGGAACGCCATCGACATACAGCCGTAGAAGGGGGCGACGCCCGGGTCCATGAGGTGGGCGCGGGCCTGGTCGCGGTGGTGGCGCCAGTGGGCGGCGCGGGCGGCGACGAGGACGGTGAGCATGGCCAGGGACAGACCCCACACCACCGAGAGCCCCGGCACGCGGACCGGCAGCCCGGCGCCCGCGTTGGCGATGATCGCGGTGCCCATGACCGTGGCGTACCAGTTGGGACCGAGGTGCCGCAGAGGCTCGTGGCGAGCGGCGAGCGCGGGGGCGCTGGGGTGGGTGAGGGTGACCATGCGTCCACCTTCGCGCCGGTACGAGGGGGTCGCCAGACCCGGTCTCCCTATGGGGACATAAGCTGGGCTTATGAGTATGAGCAGTGCGGAGGACACCGGTCCGCTGTCCCGGCGGGTGCCCGATCTGAGCGCGATGGAGCTGCTGATCGCGGTCGCCCGGCACGGCAGCCTCGGGCGCGCCGCGCGCGACCTGGGGATCACCCAGCCCGCCGCGAGCAGCCGTATCCGCTCGATGGAGCGCCACCTCGGCGTCGCCCTCGTGGACCGCTCGCCGCGCGGCTCCAAGCTGACCGCCGAGGGTGCGCTGGTGACGGACTGGGCGCGGCGGGTGGTGGAGGCGGCCGAGGCGTTCGACGCGGGCGCGCAGGCGCTGCGCGGGCGGCGCGACTCCCGGCTCAGGGTCGCCGCGAGCATGACCATCGCCGAGTACCTGCTGCCCGGCTGGCTGATCGCACTGCGGGGTGAGCGCCCCGGCACGGCCGTCTCGCTGCTCGCCGGGAACTCGGCGTTCGTGGCCGAGCGGCTGCTCTGCGACGAGGCGGACCTCGGGTTCGTGGAGGGCCTGACCGTACCGGCCGGGCTCGACGGGGCCGTGATCGGCCACGACCGCCTGGTGGTGGTCACCGCGCCCTCCCACCCGTGGGCCCGGCGCCGCGCCCCGATCGCCGCCGCCGAACTGGCCGCGACCCCGCTGATCCTGCGCGAGGAGGGCTCGGGCACCCGGCAGGTCCTGGACGCGGCGCTGGCGGATCTGGGCGGGGTGGCCCGGCCGCTCCTGGAGCTCGCCTCCACCACGGCCGTGAAGGCGGCGGTGGTGAGCGGCGCGGGACCCTCGGTGCTGAGCGAACTCGCCCTGGGGGAGGAGCTGGCGGGCCGCCGGCTCGTCCGCATCCCCCTGGAGGGGCTGCGGCTGCGCCGCGATCTGCGGGCGGTCTGGCGCACCGCCCACCGCCCCACCGGCCCGGCCCGCGACCTGCTGTCGCTGACCCGGTCGGGCCCGGCTCAGTAGGCCGTCGCCGCCGTCCGGGCCCCGGCCGCCGCCACCAGCGCCCGCATCACCTTGGTGTCCTCACCCAGCTCCGGATGCCACTGGACGCCGAGGACCCAGGCCCCGCCCGGCAGTTCGACCGCCTCGGCGGTGCCGTCCTCGGCGCGGGCCGACACCACCAGGCCGTCCGCGAGGCGGTCCACGGCCTGGTGGTGGTAGGTCGGCACGGAGGCCTCGTACGGCTCGATCTCCGCGTAGCGCGTGCCGGGCACGGGGCGCACGGTGTGGCGGCCGACCACGCCGTGGCCGCCGGTGTGCCCGTCCAGGTGCTGGACGAGGGTCCCGCCGAGCGCCACGTTCAGGAGCTGCATCCCCCGGCAGATGCCGAGCAGCGGCGTCCCGGCCGCCAACGCGGCCTCGATCAGGGCGGTTTCCCAGGCGTCCCGCTCGGGCGCGGGCGGCCCGGTCCGGGCGTCGCGGGCGGCCCCGTACCGCAGTGGCTCCACGTCCGGGCCGCCCGCGATCACCACGCCGTCGAGCCGGGCCACCACCTCCGCGGCCGTCTCCGGGTCGTCCGGCGGGAGCATCGCCGTGAGGCCGCCGGCGGCCCTGACCAGGCGGGGGTAGTACGCGGGCAGCAGCGCGGCCGGCCACTCCCACACCCCCCAGCGCACCGACTCCTCCAGGTATGTGCTGACGCCGATCAGTGGCCGTCCCACCGCGTTCTCCCTCTCGTGCCGCCGACCCGCGCGCTGTCGGCTCCCGTACGGTCGGCTCTCGTGCTGCCGATGGATCCTCACTCGCGTTCCAGCTCGGCCTCCGCCGCCGCGAGCGCCGCGAACTCCTCCTCGGGAGCCCGTGCGACGAGGTGCTTGCGGCTGTAGAGGCCGAAGTACGCGACGGCTGCCGCGTACACCCCCAGCGCGATCAGCGCCGCCACCACGTCCACCAGGAACGTGGCCACCAGCGCCGCGCACGCGAGGACCAGCGCGACCGAGGAGGTCAGCGCTCCTCCCGGGGTACGGTACGGCCGCTCCAGGTCCGGCTCGCGGCGGCGCAGCACGATGTGGGAAAGCGACATCAGTGCGTACGAGACGGTGGCGCCGAAGACCGCGGCGTTCAGCATCCGGGCCCCGTCGCCGGTCGCCGCCGCCAGTGAGAAGGCGATCGCGCCGGGCACGAGCAGACCCAGGTACGGTGCCTTGCGGCGGCTGGTCAGGGACAGGAAGCGCGGCAGATAGCCCGCCCGGGACAGGGCGAAGAGCTGGCGCGAGCCCGCGTAGATCAGCGAGAAGAACGACGCCACCAGGCCCGCCAGGCCCGCGTAGTTGACGATCCGGCTCAGCGCCGTGGCCTTCCCGTCCGGCTGGAGCGCCTCGACCAGCGGATTGCCCGCGTCCTGGATCGCGGCCGAGCCGCGCGCTCCCGCCGAGGCGAAGAAGGTGAGCACGGCCAGGACCACCAGGATGCCCATGGACCAGCGGATCGCCTTGGGGAGCGTACGGGCCGGGTCGCGGGTCTCCTCGGCGGCCAGCGGCACGCCCTCCACACCGAGGAAGAACCACATGCCGAACGGGAACGCCGCCCAGATGCCCATCACGCCCATCGGCAGCCAGGAGCTCGCGCCGAACGCGTCCTTGTGGACGGCGATGTCGTCCAGCCCCGAGGCGTCGAAGTCGAGGAACGCGCCGACCGCGAAGACCAGCAGGGCCGCCACCGCCACGCCCGTCACCACGAAGCTGAACCGCAGCGCCTCGCCCACGCCCCACAGGTGGATGCCGATGAAGACGACGAAGCAGGCGAGGTAGACCGGCCAGCCGGAGGTGAGGCCGAACAGGCCCAGGGACTCGACGTAGTCGCCGATGAAAATGGAGATCGCGGCGGGGGCCAGGACGTACTCGATAAGGATGGCCGTGCCGGTCAGGAAGCCGCCCCAGGGGCCCAGCGCGCGCCGGGCGAAGCCGTAGCCGCCGCCCGCCGTGGGCAGCACGGAGGAGAGCTCGGCGAGCGAGAAGACCATACAGACGTACATCAGGCCCATCAGGGCCATGGCGATCGCGAGGCCGCCGAAGCCGCCCTCGGCGAGGCCGAAGTTCCAGCCGGAGTAGTCGCCGGAGACGACGTAGGCCACGCCGAGGCCGGTCAGCAGCAGCCAGCCGGCGCTGCCGCGGCGGAGCGTGCGGCGCTCCAGGTAGTCGTCCGCCGGTTCGGCGGCGCGGGGCTTGGCGGATTCCGTGGACTTCATGGTCATGACGCGGCTCCCGACGGGGGATGGGGTCAATGGACTGGGGGCATACCTTTGCGGGGATCCCGGCCAGAAATCAAGCCCCGTGCGTTACGTCGGAGTAAAAGGGTGCGCGTCCGAGCGGTCGTGCGGATGTGCACCGCGGTACCGGACGCCCTTCCGGGGCGCGGGGAACCGCGCGAGCAGCCCGCCGCGGCCCGCAGCCGAAGAAGCTACGTGAGGAACCCCCGCAGCAGCGCCGCAGTGCCCGCGCAGTGCTCGCGCATCATCTCCCGCGCCCCGTCCGCGTCCCCGTCGAGCACCGCCTCCACCAGCGCGGTGTGCTGGCGCTGGGAGTGCTCCAGGTTCCGTACCAGCAGCGGGATGCAGTCGAGGAGGTCGTTCACGGTCGCCCGGACGGCGGCGTACTGCGCGGTCAGCGTCGGTGAGCCGGAGAGCTCGGCGAGGGTCAGGTGCAGCAGGGTGTCCAGCCGCCGGTACTCGCCGAGCGGCGCGTCATGGGTGCGGGCCAGCGCCTCGCGCAGCCGGTCCGCCTGCTCGTCGGTGAGCCCGTGCGCCGCGCACAGCCCGGCCGCGCCCACCTCCAGGACCTCGCGGAAGCGCAGCGCGTCCTCCACGTCGACCCCGGCCACCCGGCGCCGCAGCTCGTCCTCGCCGGGCGACTCGGCCCTGGGCAGCACGAACGTTCCGCCGTAGCGGCCGCGCCGCGC
Organism: Streptomyces sp. ERV7; assembly: GCF_001653515.1. Taxonomy (GTDB): domain Bacteria; phylum Actinomycetota; class Actinomycetes; order Streptomycetales; family Streptomycetaceae; genus Streptomyces. Next base: position 527,080 of record NZ_LYOY01000001.1, read on the forward strand.
CTCCACCAGGCCCTGGTCGGTCAGCACCTTCAGGACCTCGCGCAGCGTCACCCGGCTGATGCCGAGCCGCTCGGCCAACTCCCGCTCCGACGGCAGCCGTTCGCCGCCGGGCACCAGACCCAGGCGTACGACCTGGAGGATCTGCTCCAGCGCCTCCTCGAAGCCGTTGCCGGCCCGTACGGTCCGCAGCACCGGAGCGAGCCGGTCTCCGGAATCCGGTCGCGACATCTGGCCGCACCCCCTTCCCAAGCAATGGTTCTCGGCAATACCTTATGGCTCCCGGCTGACCGAAGGAGGCTTTTCCCGTGGCAGACCGCACACCCCCGCTCAACATCGAGGCGCTGCGCGCCCTCGTCGAGAGCGGCGAGATCGACACTGTGGTCCTGGCGTTCCCCGATATGCAAGGGCGGCTCCAGGGCAAGCGGTTCGCCGCACGATTCTTCCTCGACGAGGTCGCGGCCCACGGCACCGAGGGCTGCAACTACCTCCTCGCCGTGGACACCGAGATGAACACCGTCGAGGGCTACGCGATGTCGTCCTGGGAGCGGGGGTACGGCGACTTCGCCATGCACCCCGACCTCACGACCCTGCGCCGGGTGCCCTGGAACGAGGGCACCGCGCTGCTGATCGCGGACCTCGGCTGGAACGACGGCTCGCCCGTCGTCGCCGCCCCGCGCCAGATCCTGCGCCGCCAGCTCGACCGGCTCGCCGAGCTCGGTCTGACCGCCCAGGTCGGCACCGAGCTGGAGTTCATCGTCTTCCGGGACAGCTATGAAGAGGCCTGGGACGCCGACTACCGGGGCCTGACCCCGGCCAACCAGTACAACATCGACTACTCGGTGCTCGGCACCGGCCGGATCGAGCCCCTGCTGCGCCGCATCCGCAACGAGATGGCGGCGGCGGGCCTGACCGTCGAGTCCGCCAAGGGCGAGTGCAACCCGGGCCAGCACGAGATCGTCTTCCGCTACGACGAGGCCCTGGTCACCTGCGACCAGCACGCCGTCTACAAGACCGGCGCCAAGGAGATCGCCTCCCAGGAGGGCGTCTCGCTCACCTTCATGGCGAAGTACAACGAGCGCGAGGGCAACTCCTGCCACATCCACCTCTCGCTCACCGACGAAGAGGGCCGCAACGTCATGCAGGGCGACGGGCCCGGGGGAATGTCGCCGCTGATGCGCCACTTCCTCGCGGGCCAGCTGGCCGCGCTGCGCGACTTCTCGCTGCTGTACGCGCCGAACATCAACTCCTACAAGCGCTTCCAGCCCGGCTCCTTCGCGCCCACCGCCGTCGCCTGGGGCCACGACAACCGCACCTGCGCGCTGCGGGTCGTCGGCCACGGCCGCTCGACGCGGTTCGAGAACCGGCTGCCCGGCGGCGACGTCAACCCGCACCTCGCGGTCGCCGGACTCGTCGCCGCGGGCCTGTACGGCGTCGAGCACGAGCTGGAGCTGCCGGACGCCTGTACCGGCAACGCCTACACCGGCGACTACGAGCACGTCCCGACCACCCTGCGCGAGGCCGCCGAGCTGTGGGAGAACAGCCCCATCGCCAAGGCCGCCTTCGGGGACGAGGTGGTCGCGCACTACCGCAACATGGCGCGCGTCGAGCTGGACGCCTTCGACGCCGCGGTGACCGACTGGGAGCTCCGCCGCTCCTTCGAACGCCTGTGAGGCCCGCTGTGTCCGATCCGTACGACGCGTACGAGCCGTATGAGCACCAGGTGCTCAACCCGGCGACGGAGGAGGTCATCGCGACCGTCACCGCCGCCACCGCCCAGGACGTGGACGCGGCGGTCGCACGGGCCGCGCGGGCGCAGACCAAGTGGGCCGCGCTCGCGCCCGCCGACCGCGCCCGGCTGCTGCGCCGCTTCGCCGCCGCCGTCGACGAACACCTCGAAGAGCTCGCCCGGCTGGAGGTGCGCGAGGCCGGGCACACCGTCGGCAACGCCCGCTGGGAGGCGGGCAACGTCCGCGATCTGCTCGACTACGCGGCCGGGGGAGTGGAGCGCCTGACCGGACGCCAGATCCCGGTCGCGGGCGGCCTCGACATCACCCTGCTCGAACCGCTCGGCGTCGTCGGCGTCATCGCGCCCTGGAACTTCCCGATGCCGATCGCCGCCTGGGGCACCGCCCCCGCGCTCGCGGCCGGCAACGCGGTGATCCTCAAGCCCGCCGAGACCACCCCGCTCACCGCGCTGCGGCTGGCCGAACTCGCCCTGGCGGCGGGGCTGCCCGAGCACCTGTTCCAGGTGCTGCCGGGTGCGGGCGCGGTCGCGGGCGACGCACTGGTCGAGCACCCCGGCGTCGCCAAGATCGTGTTCACCGGCTCCACCCGCGTCGGCAAGCAGATCATGGCCAAGTGCGCCCAGCGGGTGAAGCGGGTCACCCTCGAACTCGGCGGCAAGAGCGCCAACATCGTGTTCGCGGACGCCGACGTGGAGGCCGCCGCGGCCGCCGCCCCCATGTCCTTCCTCGACAACAGCGGCCAGGACTGCTGCGCCCGCACCCGCATCCTCGTGCAGCGCCCGGTCTACGACCGCTTCCTCGAACTCCTCGCCCCCGGCGTCGAGTCCGTCGTGGTCGGCGACCCGGCCGACGAGAAGACCCAGATGGGCCCGCTGATCTCACGGACCCAGCTGGAGCGGGTACGCGGCTACGTCCCCGGCGACCTGCCGGGCATCCGGGGCACCGCCCCCGAGGGCCCCGGCTTCTGGTTCGCGCCCACCGTCGTCACCGGCGTCGCACCCGACGCCCCGGTGGCGGTCGAGGAGGTCTTCGGGCCGGTCGCGGTCGTCCTCCCCTTCGACGACGAGGCCGACGCCGTACGGCTGGCCAACGCGACCGAGTACGGCCTGTCCGGCTCGATCTGGACCCGTGACGTGGGGCGCGCGCTGCGTGTCTCCGGCGCCGTCGCGGCGGGCAACCTCTCCGTCAACTCGCACTCCAGCGTGCGCTACTGGACCCCCTTCGGCGGCTACAAGCAGTCCGGCCTCGGCCGTGAACTCGGCCCGGACGCGCTGGCCGCCTTCACCGAAACCAAGAACGTCTTCATCAGCACGGAGGCCTGAGCACACATGACCGACGACATCACCTGCCGCCGCCTGGTCGGCCGTACCGCCGTCATCACCGGAGCCGGCAGCGGCATCGGTCTGGCGGCCGCCCGCCGGCTCGCCTCCGAGGGCGCCCACGTGGTCTGCGGCGACATCGACGAGGCCGCCGCCAAGAAGGCCGCGGACGAGGTCGGCGGACTCGCCGTACGCGTCGACGTCACCGACCCCGAGCAGGTCGACGCGCTCTTCAAGGCGGCGTACGACACCTACGGCAGTGTCGACATCGCCTTCAACAACGCCGGGATCTCGCCGCCCGACGACGACTCCATCCTGGAGACCGGCCTGGAGGCCTGGAAGCGGGTCCAGGAGGTCAATCTGACATCGGTGTACCTGTGCTGCAAGGCGGCCATCCCGTACATGCGCGAGCAGCGCCGGGGCTCGATCATCAACACCGCGTCCTTCGTGGCCCGGATGGGGGCCGCGACCTCGCAGATCTCCTACACCGCGTCCAAGGGCGGCGTCCTCGCCATGTCCCGCGAGCTGGGCGTGCAGTTCGCCCGCGAGGGCATCCGCGTCAACGCGCTCTGCCCGGGTCCGGTGAACACCCCGCTGCTCCAGGAGCTGTTCGCCAAGGACCCGGAGCGGGCCGCGCGCCGCCTGGTGCACATCCCGCTCGGCCGGTTCGCCGAGGCCGACGAGATCGCCGCCGCCGTGGCTTTCCTGGCCAGCGACGACTCCTCGTTCGTCAACGCGACCGACTTCCTGGTGGACGGCGGTATCTCGGGCGCGTACGTGACGCCGCTCTAGGCGTTCACCTGTACTCCACCCACCCGACAGCCGGGCGTCGCACGACGCCCGGCTGTGCTGTCTACCGTCCCCGGTGATCTTCCGTTCATGGCAGGAGTGTTCATGCGCAGTGCACGTCGTTGGCAGGCCGCGGCCGCCGCCCTCGCGATCGCGGGCAGCGTCTTCGCCGCCGCCCCCACCGCCGAGGCCCGGAGCGGCGCGTGCCCCGAACTGACCGTGAAGCAGGGCTGGTACGGGCAGAACCGGGCCCGCCTCCAGGAGCTCGTCGACACCTACGGAAGGTGCGGCAAGGGCGCGGGTACGGCCAAGGGCCACCAGCCCGTCGCGGTCTTCGACTGGGACAACACCGTGGTCAAGAACGACGTCGGCGACGCCACGATGTACTGGATGCTGCGCCACTCCAAGATCCGCCGCCCCCAGCACGGCGACTGGCACACCACCAGCCGCTATCTCACCGGCCCGGCGGCCACCGCGCTCGCCGCCGTCTGCCCGGCCGGCCGCCCCACCCTGCCCACCGCCACCGACACGCGCTGCGCCGACGAGATACGCACGGTGTACGGGGACGGGAGGACGACGGGCGGTGCCGCCGCCTTCGCGGGCTGGGACCGGCGCACGACCGAGCCCCAGTACGCCTGGCTCGCCCAGCTGATGAGCGGCTGGCGCACCGCCGACATCCGCTCCTTCGCCCGGGCCGCCCGCGCCGAGAACCTGGCCGCGCCGATCGGGGCACAGCAGCGCGTCGGCACGGCCGAGGTGACGGGCTGGGTGCGCTACTACGACCAGCAGCGCGATCTGATCCGTACGCTCCAGAAGGCCGGGTTCGACGTCTGGATCACCTCGGCGTCGCCCGAGCCCGTCGTCGACGTGTGGGCGGGCGGCGTCGGTATCGCGCCGGACCACGCCATCGGCATCCGGCCGGTCACCGCGCACGGGCGGCTCACCCCGCACCTCAAGGGCTGCGGCACGGTCGCCGACGGCGAGGACTCGATGATCACGTACATCGACGGCAAGCGGTGCTGGATCAACCAGGAGGTCTTCGGGGTGCGCGGGGCGGCCGCCGAGCGGGTGCAGCCCGCCGCGCGGCGCCAGGTGTTCGCGGCCGGCGACTCCGACACGGACGTCTCGTTCCTGCGTGACGCCACCGGGCTGCGGCTCGTCCTGAACCGCAACAAGAACGAGCTGATGTGCCGGGCCTACGACAACGGCGACGGCCGCTGGATCGTCAACCCGATGTTCCTCCAGCCCAAGGGGCCCAAGAGCGGCGCGTACCCGTGCGCCACCACCGCGTACACCGACCACGACGGCACCGCCGGACCGGTCCGCCGGGCCGACGGCACGGTCGTGCCCGACCAGCGGGACACCGTGTACGGCGGCTGAGGCGGCGCTCTAGGGTGGCCCGATGAGCATGACGACACCGCCCGGCTGGTACCCGGATCCGGGCACCCCCGTGCTGGAGCGCTGGTGGGACGGCACCGCCTGGACCGGGCACACCAGGGCCGCCGGTCAGCAGGCGGTGCCGCCGCCCACCGTTCCGCTGGGGCCCGTCGCATCGCCGACCGTGCCCGTGGGGCCCGTCGCCGCGCAGCCCCGGCCGCGCGGGCGGGGTCCGGTGATCACCGCGGTGGTGGCCGCCGCGGTGCTCGTCACGGCGCTGGTGGCCGGGGTCGTCGTCCTGAACGGGGACGACGACGGGGAACCGGCGGCCGCCGCCACGTCGAGCGGCGGCGCCGCCACGACGGCCTCGCCGGTGCGGAGCACGGCCCCCGCGCCGCCGCCCTCGCCCAGTGACGACCCGAACCTCCTGGTCGACCAGCTCAACGGCATCACCCTGCCGGTCCTGCCGGGCTGGGAGAAGCCCGAATCCAGGATCGGCGGCCTGCCCACCATGCAGACCAAGGACACCTTCGACTGCCCGGGCGACTCCGGTGCCTTCTGCCACCACGCCACCGTCGACACCCGTACGCCGACCCGCACCGACCTCAGGACCGCCGAGGCCCTCGCCAGGCACGACGTCGTGGAGGCGGCCGACACCGCGTTCGGCGAGGACGCCCTCGGCCGACGGCGCTACGGCGGGATCGTCTCGCACCGCGAGGTGAGGTCCGCGTCCGTGGTGGTCGCCGGGCGCACCGGGTACCTGGTGCGCTGGAGCGTGAAGACGGGTGCGGGGCCCGGCGGTTACGTCCAGTCGCTGGCCGCCCCCCACCGGGCCGCCGTCCCCCGCGCCCATGGCACCCCTGCCGAGCGCTTCCGGCGGCCGGGGCTCCCTGCCGCGCTCCCCGGGCGGCTTCACCGGCCGTGCGGCCCAACTCGCCCGGCTCGACGCGCTGACCGACGAGGACTCCCCGGTCTGCCTGGTCACGGGCCCCGCCGGCGTCGGCAAGTCCGCGCTCGCCGTGCACTGGGCCCACCACAACGCCGACCGCTTCCCCGACGGCCTGCTCTTCGCGGACCTGGGCGGGTTCGGGGCACGCGGTCCGGCGGACGGGGAACTCGTGCTCCAGGGGTTCCTGCGGCGGCTCGGGGTGGCCCCGCAGCACATACCGGACTCGGCCGAGGGCGCCGGTGCGCTGTACCGGGAGCTGACCGGGGACCGCCGCGTCCTGGTGGTGCTCGACGACGCGGGCTCCTCGGCACACGTGCGCCCCCTGCTGCCCGGCGGAGCACGCTGCGTCACCCTGGTCACCTCACGGGACCGGCTGGGGGGACTGGTCGTCTCCGAGGCGGCGCGGCCCGTACCGGTCGACGTCCTGGACGACGGCGACTCCACGGCCCTGCTGGTCTCCGTACTCGGTGCCCGGCGCGTCGCCGCCGAGCCCGCCGCCGCACGACGCCTGGCCGGGCTGTGCGGCGGACTGCCGCTGGCGCTGCGCGTGGTGGCGGCCCGGCTGGCCTATCAGCCGGACACCTCCCTGGAGCGGATGGCCGCACAACTCCTCGACGGGGACCGGAGACTGGACCTGCTGTCCGTCGACGACCGGGGGCCGCGCGCCGCGCTCGGCGCCTCCCTGCGTCATATCGCGCCCATCGACCGCCGGATGCTGTACGCCCTGTCCTCGCACCCGGGCGGACGGATCGACGTCCACGCGGCGGCGGCCCTGGCCGGGACCACCGAGGAGGCCGCCCTGGGCGCGCTCGACACCCTGGCCGGCGCGCACCTCGTGGTGGAGGAGCGCGACGGCGACTGGTCCCTGCACGACCTGATCCGCCTCTGCGCCCGCACCGCCGGACCGCACACACAGGACAGCGCGGCGGGGCCGGAAGCGGACGGCGCGCTGCGGCGGCTGGTGGACCTGCTGCTGCACACCTGTCTGGCCGCCGCCGAGGCGGCCGAACCGGCGTCCCAGGTGTGCTGCGCCCTGCCGCCGGGGACCTGGATCCCGTACTGCCGCGCGGAGTTCACCTCCCGCCCCCAGGCTCTGGACTGGTACGCCGACCAGCGCGAACTGCTCGCCCGGACGGTCACCGCGGCCCGTGCCGAGGGGCTGCACGCGCAGGCGTGGCGGCTGGGCATCCTGCAGTGGCCGCTGATGATCCTGCGCCCGCGCGACGAGTGGTGCCCCCTGCTCACCGACACGCTCGACTCCGTCCAGCGTGATCCGCACGCGGCCGGGGGCGACGGCGAGTCGCGGGTCCGCGCGCTGCTCGGCTGGCTGCTGATCGAGCAGGACCGGCTGCCCGAGGCCCTGCGGCAGCTGGAGCCGGCCCCCGCGATGGCCGCCGATCCGGTCTCCGAGGCGACGGCCCGGATCAACCTCGGTATGGCGTACGCCCGGGCCGGCGAGCCCCGCCCGGCCCGCGCCCAGTGTCTGCGCGCACTGGCCCTCGCGGCGCGCCGCGGCCATCTGCCGACCCAGCGCCTGGCCCTGCAGCACCTCGCCCGGATCGCCCTCGACGGCGGTCGCCCCGAACAGGCGCTGGCCCACACCCGGCACGCGCTCGCACTCACCTGCGAGCAGGAGATCGCCGGCCGGGTGTGGCTGCGCGTACAGAGCGGGCAGGCCCTGTGGGAGCTCGGCCGCACCGCCCAGGCACTGGTGGAACTGGAGGAGTCGGCCGGGCAGGCGGAGGCGCACGGCCTCGACGAGACGGCCGGGCACGCGCTGGAACTGCTCTCGCGGATCACCGGCTCCCGGGAGTACGCCGAACGCCGCGCCGCGGTGGCCGCACGGGCGGGGCAAGCGGCACGGCGGCCGTAAGCGGGGCGTCAGCGGTACGTCGGCGAAACGTGGGCGGGCCCCGCAATGCTCGTCACGTCCCTGACAGACACAGCCGCACGCGGCACACACCGAACGGTGGACCTGGCTCATGCGCATGCGAAAGACCGCTACCGGATCTCTGCTCCTGGCCGCACTCCTGCTCGGCGGTGCCACCGCCGAGTCGGCGCAGGCGGCCGGCTTCCGGATGTTCGGCGGCCACTACAGCACGTACACCGCGTGCAGCACGGCCGGTTCGCTCAGCATCGGCATGGGGCTGTTCAGCCGCTACGAGTGCGTGGACGACGGGCGCGACCAGTTCGACCTGTACTACGTGAGCTGATCACCGGGCCCGGCTGAACCGACCACCCAGCCGAGCTGGCCCTCCGTCACACAGCACAGCGCAGAACGGCACAGCGCAGCGCGGCTCCACGCCGCGCGCCCCTGCCCGCCCGGCCGAGGTTCCCGGCCCCGGCGGGACCACCACCCCTCTCCCCCTTCCCGGAAGGCGTTTCCACCATGTCCGTACGCTCCGCACGTCCCGCACGCCGCCCCGCACGCCGGCGAGCCGTGGCCCTGGCCGTGACCGCCCTGGCCGGTGCCGGCGCGAGCCTCGCCCCGGCCGCGCAGGCCGCGACCGCCGCCGCCTCCAGCACGTCCTCCACCGTCAGCGCGTCGTCCGCCCGCAGTGTGGGCGTGGCCTTCAGCAACAGCACCGACCAGCAGTTGCAGCGCACCTACTCCAGCCTCTCGCACGGCTGCTGGGACGACGACAACCTCCCGCCGGACTTCGTGGCCAAGCACACCAGCCCCTCCTGGGGCAGCCACTCCTGCGGGATGCTCACGGGCACCGAGGGATACACCAACTACCGGATCCTGGGCACCGAGCTGGAGGTGCGGACCCACTGGAACAACCCGTACTCGGGCAGCAACGCCTACTGGTGCGAGGCGCCGTCCGGCTACAAATGCGCGATCAACGGCGGCGCGGGCAACAACGCCAACGTCACCATGACACTCACCGGCGGCCCCGCGGCACTCAAGGCGCGTACCTCCGCCGCCACCCCGCTGCGGAGCACCAGGGTCGCCCTGACGAACGACTCGGGCCGTTCGCTCGCGCGGACCGGGGCAAGCCTGTCGCACGGCATCTGGAGCGACAACTCGCTGCCGCCCTCCCTCATCATCCCCAGCGGCACCGGCATCTGGACCAGCGAGTCCGACGGCTTCATGACCGGTACCGAGGGACGGGCCACGTACACGATGTCGGGCGGTGGCACCGTCTCGATCAGCTGGAACAACCCGTTCGCCGGCGGCAACAGCTACAACTGCAGCGTCCCCGCCGGGTTCGTGTGCGACCGCTGGGGCGGCGACGGCAAGAACACGCGCGTCGACTTCCGGGTCCGCCAGGCCTGACCGGCCCCCACACCGCCGCAGGCCCGACCCAGCACGCGACCTTCCCCGTAAGGAACACCCCATGCGCAAGGAAATACCCGCCTTCCTGCTCACCGCCGCCCTGCTCACCGGCGTGGCACCCGCCGCGGAGGCCGCCGACGGCCACGCACCCGCGGCGGCCGCCACGGTACGGCCCCAGGTGGCCCTGACCCCGTACTACTGGGACTTCTCCCAGACCGACGACGCCACGGTCCGCAGCAACTACGGCCAGGCCGTCAACCGGCTGCGCACGGCGGTCGGCCACCACCTCCCGGCCGACCCGTCGCTGCTGGAGACCAGCGACCGCCAGGACATCGCCACACTGATCGTGATCCTCCCCGACCGCCGCCAGGTCAACCTCCACTACACCGCCGACAACCTCTACCTGCGCGGCTTCTCGGTCGGCAACGAGCGGGTGGTGCAGTTCAACGACTTCGACCTGGGCCACGAGTTGGACCGCTCCTCGCGCGTCCTGCCGTTCAACGGCCGGTACGGGAGGGAGCACGGGCACCTTGAGGCCAACTCGTCCCGTACGCGTGCCCAGATCACCTTCGACCGCGCCACGCTCGCCGGCCAGCTGTCGGACCTGTACAACTTCGCGACCGACTCGGGGGGTGTCAGCAACCAGAGAGTGGCCACGGCGGCACTCACCCTCGCGGCCGCGACATCCGAGGCGGCTCGCCTCCAGCCGGTGTACCAGGGCATCCTCAACGCGATTCCGGACGGCGGCGACCATGGCACCCAGTCCGCCGACAACCTTGCGCTGGAGAACGACTGGAGCACGCTGACGGGCTTCACCCGCCAGCTTCTGAGAGGCGAGAACCCCCGCGAGCTGAGGGTGGGAAGCCGCCGGTTCCGCAACATCCAGGACGTCCGCAACGTCTTGGTCATGCTCCTGTCCACCAAGCAGTGAGCCGACGCGGCCCCGGGGGTCAGCTCCGGGGCCGCCGCCCACGGGCCGAGTGGCCGTCGAAGCGACGTACGCGGTCGCGGGGCAGCCAGAAGTCCGGCCAGCGCAACCACTCGGTGTGCCAGGGGACTTCGGAAGGAGGTGTACCCACTCCTTGCCACTTTCAACTTATAGCGCAGTGGGGGGCTTGCCGCAAGGCCCCGGGGGTGGGGCAGAATCGCGCATCGAGCTCAGAAGCTGCAGGCAAGAGGGGGATTCACGAAGTGCGTGTGTTGTTGTCGGTTCACAGGTCGTGGGGAGACACCGAGCCGGTGGGAGGGGTCGCGCCGACGTCACGGGCGCACGGCACCGGACCGCGGGTGTGCGCGCCGTCGTTCCCCGCGGCCGAGGCCGCGAGCCCCGCCCCGGATCGGAGCTGATGACATGACCAACCTGACCACCAGCGCGTTCGACCTTCCCCAGCGGCTCTCCCTCAAGGCCGACCCGGCGCTGATCGGCGGCGACGAGCGGCACTTCGCGGCCATCGCGGAGAGCCTCGCGCAGTCGATCGCCGAGCTGTCCGACCGTCTTGAGGCCACCCGCCGCGCGCCCGGCGGTATAGGCCGGGAGGCCATGGACCGGGACATCGAGATCCACCGCGTGACCGGTCGCCTGCGCACCCTGCGCCGCTTCGGCCTGGACCTGTGCCTCGGGCACTTCGTACACCAGGACGACAGCGAGCCCGTGTACATCGGGCGCCTCGGTCTCACCGACAGCACGGGGCGCCGGTTGCTCGTCGACTGGCGCTCCCCCGCGGCCGAGCCGTTCTTCGCGGCGACCCACGCCAACCCGATGGGCCTGACCAGCCGTCGCCGGTACCGGTGGACCCGCGGCCGTATCAACGACTACTGGGACGAGGTGTTCACCGCCGAGGGGCTGGAGGGGCGCGCCGCACTCGACGACCAGTCCGCGTTCATCGCCAGCCTGGGCGGCAACCGGTCGGCCCGGATGCGGGACGTGCTCTCCACCATCCAGTCCGACCAGGACGCCATCATCCGCGCGGGTTCGCGCGGCGCTCTCGTCGTCGACGGCGGCCCGGGTACGGGCAAGACCGTCGTCGCCCTGCACCGCGCCGCCCATCTGCTCTACTCCGACCCCCGTCTCGGTCACCGCCGGGGCGGTGTGCTGTTCGTCGGCCCGCACCGGCCCTATCTGGACTACGTCGCCGACGTCCTGCCCAGCCTCGGCGAGGAGGGCGTGCAGACCTGCCTCGTACGGGATTTGGTCACCGAGGGAGCCTCGGCGGGCACCGAGACCGACCCGGACGTGGCCCGGCTGAAGTCGTCCGCGGACATGACGAAGGCGATCGAGCCGGCCGTAGCCATGTACGAGGAGCCGCCCACCAAGGGGATGACGGTCTCCACCCACTGGTCCGACGTGTGGCTCAGCGCCCAGGACTGGGCCGACGCCTTCGCGGCCGTGGAGCCCGGCACCCCGCACAACGAGGCGCGCGACCAGATACGTGAGGAACTGCTCACGATCCTGATGGACAAGCACGCGGAGGAGTACGAGGACGACGACGAGGTCTCGCCCCAGTTGCTCCGCAGGTCGCTGCTCCAGAACCGGGAGCTGATGGGAACCTTCAACCGCGCCTGGCCGATGCTGGAGGCCACCGACCTCGTCGGCGACCTGTGGTCGGTGCCCGCGTATCTGCGCAAGTGCGCCCCCTGGCTCGGCGCCGACGAGGTACGCAGGCTCCAGCGCGCGGACTCCCAGGCCTGGACGGTGTCCGACCTGCCGCTCCTGGACGCCGCACGCCAGCGGCTCGGCGACGCGGAGGCGTCCGTGCGCAATCAGCGGCGCGAGGCCGCCACCGCCACCGAACGCGCCCGTCGGGCCGAGGCGATGGCCAGCATGCTGCAGAACGTCGAGATCGACGAGAGCGAGGGCGCGCTGGGGATGCTGCACGGGCGGGATATGCAGGACACCCTGATCGACGAGAGCGCGCTGCCCACCGCCGAACCGGATCTGCTGGCCGGGCCGTTCGCCCATGTCATCGTGGACGAGGCGCAGGAACTGACCGACGCCGAGTGGCAGATGCTGCTGCTGCGCTGCCCCTCCCGGAGCTTCACCATCGTGGGCGACCGGGCCCAGGCCCGGCACGGCTTCACGGAGCCGTGGCAGGAACGGCTGGAGCGGATCGGCCTCGACCGGATCGAGGTGGCCTCCCTGAGCGTCAACTACCGGACACCCGAAGAGGTCATGACCGAGGCCGAGCCGGTCATCCGGGCCGCGCTCCCCGACGCCAACGTGCCGACCTCGATCCGCAGCAGCGGCCTCCCCGTCCTGCACGGCTCGGTGGCGGAGCTGGACGAGATCCTCGACGGCTGGCTCGCGGCCCACGACGAGGGCGTGGCCTGTGTCATCGGCGCCCCCCGGTTCCGGGAGACGCCCCGCGTACGCTCGTTGACGCCGACGCTGTCGAAGGGGCTGGAGTTCGACCTGGTCGTCCTCGTCGACCCCGACACGTACGGCAGCGGCATCGAAGGGGCCGTCGACCGCTATGTCGCGATGACCCGCGCGACCCGGCAGCTCGTCATCCTCACGAGCGCCTGACCCCCGGCACCCCGCCGCACCGGAGACGTGTGGCGGGGTACCGCCCGTGCGGAAAACCCCTCGCCTCCCCCGTGCCGCGTCGTCGACCATGGCCGTATGAGCAACCTCGTCGCACCTCCCGCCACCGGCGTCCGCACCGACTGGGGACAGGTTCCCGAGCACGTCCGGTCCGCGCTGGAGGCGCGGCTGGGCGCACCGGTCGTCGACGCGGTGACCCAGCACGGCGGGTTCTCGCCCGGCGTGGCCGCGCGGGTGCGGCTGGCGGACGGGCGGTGTGCCTTCGTGAAGGCGGTGAGCGCCGAGGCCAACCCCACCAGTCCACTGCTCCACCGCGCCGAGGCCCGTGTCTGCGCCGCCCTGCCGCCCAGCGTCCCCGCACCGCGGCTGCTGGCCACCCACGACGACGCGACCTGGGTGGCTCTCGCCTTCGAGGACGTCGACGGCCGCCAGCCCCATGTGCCGTGGCAGGCCGAGGAGTTTTCGCGCGTTCTGGACGCGATGGGCGAGCTCGCGCACACCCCGGCGCCCCTGGACCTCCCGGCCGTCGTGGAGAGCGAGGCCGAGTCCTTCCGGGGGTGGGAGCAGCTCCTCGACGACAGCGCACACGGCCGGGAGCGGCTGGACCCCTGGGTGCGGCGGAACCTGGCCGCTCTCGCCGATCTCGCCGCGCCCTGGGGCGAGTTCGCCTCGGGCGACACCCTCGCCCACGGCGACCTGCGCGCCGACAACATGCTGCTCACCGCCGACGGCCGTGTCGTCCTCGTCGACTGGCCCCATGCCGTACGGGCCGCACCCTGGTTCGACCTGCTCCTGATACTGCCCTGCGTACGTGCCCAGGGCGGCCCTGCCCCGGACGGCGTCTTCACCGCGCACCCGGTGGGCCGGGACGCCGACCCCGAGGGTGTGACCGCCACCCTCGCGGCCCTGGCCGGCTATTTCGTACGCCAGTCGCTGCGGAGCGCGCCGCCCGGACTGCCGACCGTGCGCGCCTTCCAGGCCGCGCAGGGCGCGGCGGCGCTGGAGTGGCTCAGGACCCGGCTGGGCTCGCGGCTCCCCTGGCCGCCACCCGGCCACCCGCCGGGCGCGGCGACTTCGAGGACTCGCGGGGCAGTCGAGCGAAATGCGAAACCCCGGACGTAGGCTGAAGCACTGCTACTTGATCGTACATATATTCCATTTGCGCCCTTGTGTCTCGCAAGGGACGAGAGAGGGGACCCACCGATGGCAGGCGCTCGCCCCGAAGGCACAGGAGCTTCGCAGACGTCCGGCACCCCGCAGGGCACGCCGCCCGGCGCCCCGGCCGCGCCGGAGCAGGTGACCAGCGAGTTACTCGAACTCTCCCTGGGCTACCTCTACTCCGCCGCCCTGCACACCGCCGCGCGCTTCAACATCGCCGACCACCTGGCGGACGGCCCGCGCAGCGCCGACGAACTCGCCAAGGCCGCCGGGGTCGACGGCCCCCACCTCTTCCGTCTGCTGCGCTTCCTCGCCACCAAGGGCGTCTTCCGCGAGGACGACGAGGGCCGCTTCCACCTCACCCCGCTGGCGCAGCCCCTGCGCACGGACACCGAGCGCTCGCTGCGCGACTACATCATGGTCCGAGGCGAGCCGGTCTTCTGGCAGTCCGCGGCCCAGCTCCACGAGGCGGTGCGCACCGGCAGCACCGCTTTCGAGAACGTCTACGGCGTTCCCTTCTACGACCACGTCGCCGCCGACCCGGAGCTCGGCAGGGCCTTCAACTCCAGCATGGCGGCGTTCTCCGAGACGCTCAGCAACGACGTCGTCGAGGCCGTCGACTTCTCCGGCGCCACGACGGCGGTCGACGTGGGCGGCGGGCGCGGTGGTCTGCTGCGCGCCATCCTGCGCCGCAACCCGCACATGACGGGCACCCTGGTCGACCTGGAGCCCGTGGTGGCCGGGCACGTACTGGACACCCCGGAGCTGACCGGCCGCTGGAGCGCCGAGGCCGGGGACTTCTTCGCCTCCGTGCCGTCCGGCGCCGACGTCTACCTCCTCAAGCACGTGCTGGCCAGTTGGCCGGACGAGGAGTGCGTACGCATCCTGCGGACCTGCCGCGCGGCCATGCCCGCGGGCGCACGGCTGCTGGTCATCAACGCGATGATCCCGGCGGGCAACGAGCCGCACCCGGGCAAGACCATCGATCTGCTGATGATGACGGTCCTGAACGGCAAGGGCCGCACCCGCGCGGAGTACGAGGCGCTGCTCGCCACGGCGGGGTTCAGGGCCGCCCGGCTTCTGGAGGCCTCGCCGCACGCGTCGGTGATCGAGGCGGTCGTCGCCGACTGAGGCCCCTTACCCACCCGGTGAGGCCGGGGGCCGCCGCCTGCGGCCCCCGGTCGGTCCCGCGAAGGCCCGGCCGGTCAGGGCTGGAGCCTGCTGATGTCCCAGCCGCCGCCGGTGCGGTCGTAGCGCAGCCGCTCATGCAGGCGGTCGGTGCCGTCGGCCCAGAACTCCACACAAGCGGGGACGAGTCGATACGCGGTGAAGGTCACGGGGCGCGGCAACGGAAGCTTCGGCCGCGCCAACTCCCGTGCCGCGGCCCGCAGCTCGGCCACCTCGGCGAGTCCGTCCATCGGACGGCTCTGCCGCGCGGCGGTGGACATGGCGTGGGTGAAGACGGGCCGCGCGAACCACATACGGTCGGCCTCGGCGTCGGGCAACTGCTCCACCGGCCCCGCCAAGGTGATCTGCTGACTGGTCTCCCGCCAGTAGAGGACGCCGGACGCCCAGGGGTTCTCCGCCAGTTCCCGCCCCTTCTGGCTGCTGCTGTGGCTGAGGAAGACGAGCCCCTCCTCCGCCACCGAGGTGAGCACCACGATGCGGGAGGAGGCCCGGCCCCGGGCGTCGGCGGTGGCCAGGGCCAGTGCGCGCGGCTCCCGCACCCCCTGCGCGATGCTGTTCTCCAGCCAGGAGGCCAATAACCCCATCGGCCCGGGCGGCGGTGTCGAGAACTCGGGGAACTCCACCGCGATGCTGCCGGTGAGCGTCTCCGAACGAGGGCCGCGCCTCTCACTGCTGGCGGTCTCGACAGGAGATCCGTTGGTCCGGGGCAGGTCAGACATGAAGAATCCTTTCGATTGTTTCGCCATGATGTCCTGCCGCCCCGGTGGCGTCGAGATCGCAACTGCGCCCCTCGACCGCCGCATTTGGCTGGTACCCGTGGGTTTCAGCGGGCACTGCCGAGGTCGCGGTCTCCCTCGCCTCCCTGAAGCATCAAGGTGGTCTCCTCGATACGGCGGAAGCGGCCGTCGGGGGCGAGGTCGGCGAACACGTACACCTCCATGCTCACCGTCGCCCCGTCCGCCTTGGTGATGTCGACGGTGTGCCGGTCGGCGTACTTGGCGCCGTCGTACAGCTCCTCGTGCACGGTGACGCGGCCGTCGGCGACGACGGTGCGCAGGTGGGTGATGTGCTCGACGAACTCGGCGCGGTCGGCCCACTCGCCGTCCGTGCGCTGGCGGTAGTCCGGGGCGAAGTGACGGCCGGCCGCCTCCTCGACGGTGATGTCGCGGTTGAACAGCAGGTCGTCGAGGGCGGTGGCGATACCGATGCGGTTCATGGTGGGTCCTCTCCACACAAGGGAACACTGCGTGCGCCGCGCACGCTTCTGGGAGCACCCTAACAGGAACCGCGTGCGCCGCGCACGCTATTCTTGGAGTGTGGAAAACGCAGTGGGACACGAGATCGCGGACGCGCTGGGCGTGCTGCTGAGGCGCACCACGCGCGCGCAGCTGCACCGGCAGCTCACCGAGGGCATGGGCGAGGGGGTGGACGAGGTGACGTACCCGGTGCTCAGCGCGCTGGCGCGGGCCGGGCCGCGCAGTGCGGCCGATCTGGCCCCCGACGTCGGCATCGACCGCTCCGGCGTCACGCGCCGCGCATCGAGGCTGGAGGCCGCGGGGCTCGTCCGCCGCGAACCCGACCCCGACGACGGGCGCGCCCATCTGCTCGTCCTCACCGAGCAGGGCCGGCTCGCGGTGACGGAGCTGCGTACGCGCCTGGCCGCCCACATCACGGCGAGCCTGGCCTCCTGGCCGCCGGGCGAGGCCGAGGCGTTCGCCCGGCAGCTGCGCCGCTTCACGGCCGACGGCCCGTTCACGCGGTAGGCGGAACGCGCTTGGCCCACCGGCGGCTGACGCGCCGGTGGGCCAAGGCGGATGACGGGTGCTTCAGTGCGTCGTGCCGACGCTCGGGGGGCTCGGCCTGGTGGTCACTGCGCCATCTCGTACGCCCCGGACAGCGCCTCCACCCGCTCCCAGACGCGCGCCGAGCGGGCCTCGTCGACGACCGGACGACGCACCGCGCCGAGCGCCCAGGTCTGCTGTTCCTCGGTGGCGGAGTCCTTGCCGTACAGCTCCACGGCGTGCGCGGAGAAGTCACGTACGAGAACGGCGAACAGCTCGTCGAGCACGTCCTCGTCCAGGCCCGTCAGACGGGCCTGCTCCAGGATCAGCTGGCCGTGGACGACGAGCGCGAACAGCTGGCCGACGGCGAGCAGGAGGTCGAGGTCACGGCTCTGCTCCTCGTCGGGAGCGGCGGTCGTGACGAACGTGCACAGCGCGTCGGCCTGCTCGCGCAAACGGGCGACGTTGGGCAGGGCGGCGTAGCCGTCGTAGGCGGCGCGCCAGTCGTGGAAGCGTACGGAGCCCAGGCCGCGGGCCGGGCCCTGCCGGAAGAGGAAGTCGTCGTCGGCCGCGTCCAGGCGGGCCGGCACGGCGGGGTAGTCCACCGGCTCCAGCAGGTGGTTGCGCATGAACTTGAGGATCAGCGCGAGGTTGACGTGGACCGTGCCCTCCAGCTTGGGCAGTCCGCGGATCTCGATCGCCGCCTGGGCGAAGTAGTTGTCCTTCTCGAAGCCCTTGGCGGCGATGACGTCCCACATCAGGTCGATGACCTTCTCGCCCTCCGTGGTCACCTTCATCTTCGTCATGGGGTTGAAGAGCAGGTAGCGGCGGTCGTCGGGGCCCGCGGTGCGGAAGTAGTCGACGGCGCGGTCGCTGAAGAGCTTCATCCCGACGAGGCGGACGTACGCGTCGGTCAGCTCGCGGCGCACGTGCGGGAAGGCGGTGACGGGGCGGCCGTAGAGGATGCGGTTCTGGGCGTGGGTGACGGCCTCGTACATCGCGTGCTCGCAGATGCCGATCGAGGCGGTGCACAGGTTGAACTTGCCCACGTTGACGGTGTTGAGGGCGGCGTCGAAGGCGGCGCGGCCGGTGTGCAGGACGTCGGCGGGGACGACGGGGTAGTTCTCCAGCCGGAACTCGCTCACGTACTTCGATGAGTCGACGACGTTCTTCACCAGGTGGTAGGCCGGGTGGCGGCTGTCGGCGGCGAAGAAGACATAGCCGTCCGGGCCCTCGATGTCGGTGCGCCGGCCGAAGACGGAGACGAGCCCGGCGGCGTTGCCGTTGCCGATGTAGTACTTGGAGCCGGTCGCCCGGAAACCGCCGTCGCCGTCCGGTTCGAGCAGCATGTCGGTGGAGTAGATGTCGGCGCCGTGCGTCTTCTCGGAGAGACCGAAGGCGAACACCTCACCCTGGGAGAGGAGTTCGGCCGCGCGGGCGCGGGCGTCGGCGTTGTCGCTCTGCCAGACGGGGCCGAGGCCGAGGATGGTGACCTGCCAGGCGTACCAGTAGTCGAGGCCGTAGAAGCCGAAGATCTCGTTGAGGGCCGCGATCCGGGCCGTGTCCCAGCGCTGGTCCGGGTTCGCGGCGTCGGCGGCCGGGGTGAGGAAGGTGGCGAACAGGCCTTCCTTGGCGGAGAACGCCAGGAAGTCCCCGAGCCAGGCGCGGGAGCGGTAGTCCTCGATCAGCTTGCGCTTGCCTCGCTCCTCGAACCAGTCGACGGTGGCGCGCAGGAGCCTGCGGGTCTCGGGGTCGAAGTGCGCCGGGTCGTAGGTGCGCGGGTTGAACAGCAGGGCGTCGGCCATGAGGGTTCGCCTTTCGGGAGGGGCGGGGTCGAGGGTCAGTGGTCGTCGGTGGCCGGTGAGCCGCTGGACAGCCGACGGATGGTGGCGAGGACGTCGTCGAGCCAGGCGATCGTCATCCGCTCGTACGCGATGCCGCCGCGCAGCACGACGTGCTGCAGCTCCTGGCCGGTGTCGAGCGGAACGGGGGCGGCGGGGCCGGTGAAGTCGCGCAGCTCCCCGGCGAGGTAGTGGGCGAGCCGGGCGCTGTGCACCCGGCGGTGCCGCTCGACCTCGTGGAGCACCGCGGCCGGGTCGTCGAAGGCCGCGCCGCGGATCTTCACCGCGAGGTCGTGCCGCAGGCTCTCGGGTTCGATCGGCTCGTGCAGCCACTGGGAGAGGGCGGCACGGCCGGGGCCGGCGACGGAGTACTCCTTCTTGTCCGGCCGGCCCTCCTGGGCCACCTCGCGCACGGCGAGCATGCCGTCGCCCTCCATGCGCTTGAGGACGCGGTAGATCTGCTGGTGCGTCGCCGTCCAGAAGTAGCCGATGGACCGCTCGAACCGCCGGGCCAGCTCATAGCCTGAGCCCGGCTTCTCCAGCAGGGAGACGAGGATCGCGTGTTCGAGCGCCATACCGCGATCCTTCTATGCAACTCGTTGCATAGCCAAGCCGCACCGCCCGAGTGAGACCCGGATCACCCGGGACGGGGGCGGCGCGGCGGGAAGCGTGCGGCACCGTCGGCGCCCGGGGCGGTGCGGGCCGCGCCGCGAGCGTCCGTATATGAAACATAGATGCGCCGCTGCGACACTCGGCTCAGAACAACCCGCAGGCCACGCCGCAATCGTTGACCTGCCCGAAAGACAGGGAACTCCCGTGCAGCACAACCTGAAGTCCGTCGCCCGCCGTCTGACCGTCCTCGTCCCGGTGCTCCTCGCCGCCCTCGTCGCCGTCTCGGGGCCGGTCCTTTCGGCGGACCACTCCGGCGGGACGGCACGGACCTCCCTGGCCGACACCCCGGGCCACGGCAAGGACCACGAGGAGTTCAACACCAAGGCGTGAGGACCAACCACCACGGGGAGCGGGCCCGGCCGCATGGGGGCGGCCGGGCCCCGGTCTACACCGGTACGGCCCCGGTGGCGTCCACCAGAAGCCGCGCCTGCCCGGCCTCGGGCAGCCCGGCCCGGGTGAACACCTCCAGCGCCTCCCGCGAGTGCGCCAACGCCTGCTCGTGGTCTTCGGCGTCGACGGATATACGGGCGTGGATCAGCAGCGCGTAGCCCCGGTCGCGGTCACGGTCGGGCACGGTCCGGAAGTAGGACACCGCACGGGCGGCCGCCTCCAGCGCCGGCTCGACGCGGCCCAGGACGCGCAGGGTCTCGGCGTAGCGGTACAGGGCCTGCGCCCGCTGCCCCGGGATCCGCTCGGCTTCGCAGAGCTCCAGGCACTGCTCGTAGTCGGCGAGCGCCTCCGGCAGACGGTCCAGTTCGTGCAGGGCCTGGCCGCGTACGCACAGCGCGTGCGCGATGCCGTGGTGGTCCGCCATCGCGCGCAGCGCGTTCAGCGCCTCGTCGCAGGCGGGCAGCGCCTCGTCCGCCCTGCCCCCGCGGATCCTGGCGAGCGCGGCGTTGAGCGTGGTGGTCAGCCCGCCCGAGCGGTGCCCCAGCTCCCGGGCCAGGGCGAGCGCCCGGTCGAAGTACCCGGCCGCGTCGTCGTAGCGCTGCTCGAACTGCGCGATGACACCCAGGTCGTTGTAGGCCTGCTGCAGGATGGAGCGGTCCCCGGCCCGTCGGCACGCCTCGGCGGCCAGTTCGGACTCGGTCCTGGCCTGCGCCAGCTGGGTCGCCTGGAGCGCCGCGTTCCCGCAGATGAAATGGGCGCGGCCGGCCGCGTGGTGGTTGCCGTGCAGCGCGGAGACATCGGCCAGCGCCCTCGCCGTGACGGCCATCCGCCCGTACGGGATGTCCTGGCCGAACGAGCTCAGAGCCACCAGCAGGTCCGCCGCCACCGTCAGCAGCTCCGGTTCGGCACGCTCGCCCCGCGCGACCAGGAGCTGGACGGCGTGGACGGCGCAGTCGACCTCGGCCACGACCCAGGCCCGCGCCTGCGCCAAGGTCGCGAGCCGCTGCTCTCCCGGCTCGGCGCTCACCACGGCGATCGTGCTGTGCACCGGGTCTCCCGGCACCATCCGCTGGAACGCCTCGGCCGCCCTCCGCAGCAGATGGTTGAGCAGCCGGCGCTCCACCGCGAAGTCCGTCCCGCCCGACGGATCGGTGTCCGGCTGCGGCACGTGCAGCGCGAAGTCCCGGCCGAGCTCGTGGTACCGGTACCGTCCGGCCTCCGGCGATTCGAGCAGCGCGGCATCGACCAGCGCTTCGAGGAGGGTCTCCGTCTCCGGCTCCCCCAGCCCCAGTGCCGCCGCCGCGGCGGGCAGACCGATGCTCGGCCAGGCCACCGGGGCCAGCGACCGGAACACCATCGCCTGACTCACCGTCAGCTGACGGTAGCCGAGCTCGAAGACGGCGGAGACGGCCAGGTCGTCGGCCCGCAGCTCGCTCAGCCGCCGCCGCTCGTCGGCGAGGCGGGCCAGCAGATACGCCACCGTCCAGCCCGGCCGTGCGGCCAGCCGGGCGGCCACGATCCGCACCGCCAGCGGCAGATGCGCACAGGCGCCGACCAGAGCGACCGCGGCGGCCTCCTCCTTGTCGACCCGGTGCGCTCCGACGACGTGCCGCAGCAGGGAGAGGGCTTCGGCCGGGCTGAACTCGGTGAGCTGGACATGGGTACCGGACGGCACACCGGCGAGGTGGGCCCGGCTGGTCACCACGACGGCGCAGTGCACGGCACCGGGCAGCAGCGGTTTGACCTGCGCGGTGTCGCGGGCGTCGTCGAGCAGCAGCAGCACCCTGCGCCCGTCGAGGACCGTACGGAACAGCCGGGCGCGGTCCTCCACCGAGCCGGGCACCTCCTGGCGCGGCACGCCCAGCGCGGACAGGAAGCTGGCCAGGACCGCGCCGGGGTCGGCCGCGTCCGCGCCCGTGCCGCGCAGGTCCGCGTAGAGCTGGCCGTCGGGGAACTCCTCCTTGACGCGATGGGCCACCCGCAGGGCCAGCGCGCTCTTGCCGATACCCCCCATGCCGCTCACGGTGGCGACGGCCAGAGCGGTGCGGTCCCGGTCGCCGAGCGCCTCGCACAGCGCGGAGAGCGTGTCGGCGCGGCCGCTGAAGTCGGCGATGTCCGCGGGCAGCTGCGCCGGACGCGAAGCGGAGACCGGGCCCCCGGCGTCCGCGGTCTCTTCCCGGGTGGCCAGTGGCACGGCGGGCGCCGGGGCCGGCGCGGCCAGCTCGGCGTCTCCGGCCAGCATCCGCTGGTGCAGCGTGCGCAGCTCAGGACCGGGATCGAGCCCCAGCTCCGCCGCGAGCACCTCGCGCGCCGACCCGAACACGGCCAGCGCGTCGCCCTGGCGCCCGGCGGCGTACAGCGCCCGCATCAGGAATCCGTACGGCCGCTCGCGCAGCGGCTGTTCGCCGATGAACGCGGTCAGCTCCGGGATGACCTGGGTGTGCCGTCCCAGCAGGAGGTCGAGGGCGAAGCGTTCCTCCAGGAGTTGCCGGCGCAGCTCGGAAAGGCGGGAGCGCTGCTGCTCGGCGAACGGCCCCGGCACCCCCGCCAGCGGTTCGCCGCGCCACAGGCCCACGGCCTCGGCGAGCAGTGCGGCCGCCTCCTCGTGGCGTCCGGCCTCGCGCGCCCGTGCCGCGTCGGCGGCCAGCTGCTCGGCGCGGAAGGCGTCGACCGTCGCGGGCGGCACGGCGAGCCGGTAGCCGTCGTTGACCGAGGCCAGGACCTGTGGATCGCGGCCGCCGCCCTCAAGGATCTTGCGCAGCCGCCATACGTACGTCCGCAGGATCATGACCGCGGAGCCCGGCGCGGCCTCGCCCCAGACGCCGCTCATCAGCTCGTGCAGGGGGACGACATGACCGGATCGCAGCGCCAGCGCGGCGAGCGTCGCCTGCTGCTGGGGCGGGCCACCGGGCACGATGGTCCCGTCGATCTGTATGCCGATGGATCCGAGCACGAAGAATTCCACAGTTCCCCCGGCGCGCACGCACAAATCTCACCGGCTGCTGGTCTCCAGCGGTCTGGCGCAGACCGGTAAACGGAGGATCATCTTACGGTGTTGGGGATTCCGGCCAGATACGCCGTGATGGCGGCCGGTTTCAGACCGATGGTCGCCACATCGGCCAGCGGCACCCAGACCAGCCGGTACTGGTTGTCGCCGCAGTCCCGCTCGCTCTCGGGGCCGCCGAGCCGCGGCGTGCCCGCGGCCGGGCCCATCACGAAGTAGTGCTCGACCCGCCCCGCGTTGTCGAGGGTGTGCAGGGGCGACTCCACCGCGGCGCGCAGCCCCGTCTCCTCGGCCAGTTCACGTACGCACGCCTGCTCGGGTGTCTCCCCTTCCTCGACCCCTCCGCCCGGCAGGGTGTAGTACTCCGCGCCGTCCTTGCGGCGGTGGATCAGCAGTACGGCGTCGTCGCTCCGGACGATCGCCACGGCCCGGGACTTCATCGGGTCCTCCCATGATCGACAAGTGTGCGCAGGACGTTACCGAGGTCGTCGCGCCCGTTCCAGAAGTGCAGTGCCAAGGCCGTGCACACGGCCCGGTCGGCGGGGTCGAGGGTGTCGAGGTCGAGGACGCCGACGGCCCGCATGACCAGGTACGGGGCCAGTCGGTGGTCGAAGAGCTCGGGGCCGAAGGCGTCGGCGAAGACGTCCAGCAGCCGGCGGAGCAGGTCGGCCCTGGCGGGCGAGAGCCGGTGGGCGAGGTCGATGCGCAGCGTCGCGGTGCGGGGGTCCAGGCGCGCTCGGCACAGCGGGGCCCCGTCGGCGTAGGGCGCCTCCCGCCACCGGTAGGCGGCCGGATGGTACTTGGGGAACAGATACCCACCGCCGAGGAAGAGCGACCAGAAGGCGGTCGCCAGCTCACCCCGTACGTCGTTGTGCCCGGCGTTGCTCAGGTCGACGAAGACCGCGCCCCTGCCCACGTTGGTCTCGCTGAAGTCGCCCTGGGACAGCATGCACTCACGCGCACCGAGGTCGTGGAAGAAGGCCGCGGTGCCCTCCATGCACTCCCGCATCGTCACGGGCTGCGGCACCGAGCCGACCACCACCCGCTGGTCCAGCCAGGGGAGACGGCGCTCGAAGTACCAGGGGACGAGCCGTTCGCCGACGCGGTGGGCGAAGAAGGCGTCGATGGGCGAGGACGAACACACCGTCCGCCGGGCGCAGTTCGCACGGATCCGGTCGAGCAGCAGGCCGACCTCGTGCTCCGGCAGCAGTGTTCCGGCCCGCTCGGCCCGGCACAGCAGGTCGAACAGGGTGCCCCGCCCCAGCCCCATCGAGGGCAGGTACTCGTACATCATCACCGTCCCGGCGTCCGTGCGCAGCAGGGACAGCAAGGTCGGCACCTCATTGCCCCCGGCGCCGAACTCCAGGTACCCGGCGAGTTCGGCGACGGCGCTCCGGGCCCGTACGTACTTGAAGAAGTGCGGCCGCCCGTCGCGCAGGGCGAAGCCGCAGGTCGAGTTCTTCAGCTCGCTCACACCGGTGATCCGGTAACCCCAGGACACCAGGGCGTGCCGCCAGGCAGGGGCACGCGAGCCGGCGGCGCTCGGCGGCGGGGGGAGCACCTGGACCCCGCTGAGCGCCTCGACGCCCGCCCAGTCGTGCGCGTCGGCCCGCTCGGCGAGCAGTTGCCGCGGGGAGAGCGCGGCCGCCGGCGCGGTCACGGGGACCCGGCAAGGCCGGTGCGCGCCCAGGCCGCCGCCCGGGCCGCCGTCCTCGCCCGCTCCGCCCCCGGCAGACCGAGGGCGTCGGCGTCCTTCAGCAGGTCCTCGACGATGTCCTGGACGCGCTGCTGGTAGGCGACGAAGCTGTCGCGGTAGGCCTCCTTGGGACCGGCGAAGCGCAGCGCGTCGTCGCCGTGCAGGTCCACCCCGCACTCCCAGTACGAGAACGTCGCCGCCAGTGCGGCCTTGCGGTCGAAGCACTCCGCGACGGGCGTGCGCAGATGCAGGGTGCGGTGCGGCAGGGTGGCCGGGGCCAGCAGTCCGCTCAGCCACTGCCGGTCACAGCCGCGGGCCTCCGAGCGGCCGATCACCGAGTAGAGGTAGCGGTCCATGATGACCACACCGCCCCCGGCGAGATGCGGGAGCACCTCCCGGTTGACCAGGTCGGTGAGGGAGGCGGCGTACATCAGCGCCATGGTGTACGGATCCCAGTTGTCGTACTTGCCGCGCGCCTTGGAATGCCAGATGAGCGGGTTCCTGATGAACGCGCAGACCCGGACGTCCCAGCCGTCCTCGGTCAGCGCCGCCTTCAGCAGCTCGATCTGGGTGGTCTTGCCCGCGCCGTCGGGTCCCTCCACCGCGATGAGCCGGCCCGGCACCACCGCATCGGCGGCCGCGGCGCCGATGTTGCGCACCGGAGCCAGGCGGGGGTAGGGCCGGATGACCTCGGCCGGGCCGGGAACGTCGTCGTCGATCTTCACAGTGCGGTACTCCTACGGGTCGTGCGGTGTTTCGGGGGGACTCGGATCAGCGGAGGGGCGTCGGGGCGGCGGCCAGATACCGCTCGAACCAGTTCAGGACGGACGAGGCGACGGCCGCGATCTCGTCGCGCCCCATCTCCCGGTACTCCGAACGGCTCGGAATGGTGGCCCTGTCCGCGTCCGGAAACATCCGGTCGAAGAGGGCGGAGATGGCGGCCGGCTCGGTCTCCTCGGCGCCGGCGAGCCGCAGCAGCATCTTGGCGGCGTTCAGCACCGACTTGTACAGGGCGTAGCGGCTCGTCTCGACGCCCAGCAGGGGGCGCCGGATCTCGTGCAGGGTCCGGGCCAGGTACTGGATGGTCTGCTGGTGGCGCTGCGGCCCGTCGAACTCGGGCAGCTCCAGATCGGCACTCAGGTACTGGCAGCCGATCCGGCCCCGCTGGAGCGAGTGCAGCGTGCTGAAGGTGCGTGAGTCGCAGCGCCGCAGCAGCAGCTCATGGCGGGTCAGTACGGTCATGCCGAGCTTGACGCCCAACTCGGTGCGCAGCCGGGCCAGTTCACCGGCCAGGTCGGCGGTGCAGCCCGCCTCGACCCCCACCAGTACGTCGAGGTCGCTCAGTTCGGGGTCGGCGGTGCCGAATCCCACGCTGCCGGCCACGACGAACAGCAGCAGCCGCTCGCCCAGCGCGTTGCGGATCCCCGTCAAGGCGGAGGCCGCGGCCCGGCGCAGCGCGGGCGGGGCCGCCAGCTCCAGGGGCTCGGTGATCCGCGGGGACTCCGCGGCCGGACGCGCCATGGAGCCCGTCATCAGGCGGTCGAGGGCGAGCTCCAGATCGGGGCGGGGGCCGGTGTTGTCGATGAGCAGGTCACAGGACCCGGCGATCCGGTCGGCTCCCCTCGCCAGCTTCACCTCGTCGTTGTGGGCGAGGGCGTCGGGATCGACCAGCGAGCGGCGGGCCCGCACCGGCGGGGCGGCGTCCAGGTAGACCACGCTCAGACGGTCGCCGAGCAGTCGCTTCAGCTCCCGGGTGAGCCCGGGGCGGTGCAGGCTCTCGATGGTGTAGTCGAGCAGGTAGTAGTGCGCGCGGGCGTACCGGTCCAGTTCGTCGAGCACCAGCTCGGCCAGCAGCCGGGGCTCCTCGTCGTAGGGCGTCGCGAGGCCGTGCCGGGCGGCGGCCAGCTCGACGAGGTACCCCAGCTTCAGCCGGGTGGTGCCGAACCGGCGGCGCAGATACTCCCCGGCGCTGCTCTTGCCGCTCTCCGACAGACCGCCGAGCCCGACGACCCGCCGCACGTCATCCAGCAATGGCCGTACGTACAGGCCGACTTGGGCCAGCTGGGACCGGAGCTGGTTCTGTACGCCGACGATGTCGGCCCGGTCCGCCTCGATCACCGCGTCGTGGCGGCCCCGGCGGGTTTCCAGGGCGGTGTGCAGCAACTGCTGGTAGCGGGCGTACCGCTCGTCCGCGACGCGCTCCCGTCCGACGCTGAGCGCGGCCCCGGCGGCCGGCGGGCCCAGGGACAGCAGCACGCTGTACGCCTCGGGCGCCGACTCGCCCAGGACCTCGGCGCGCACCTCGGCGACCAGGGCCTCCGCGTCCCGAGCCGAACGGTCGTCCTTGAGCATGACCGAGGCGACACAGCTCGCCTCCACGGTGGCCGGGCCACGGTCCAGGATCACCCAGCCGGGGCGGCCGGTGAGCGCGTCGAGTCGCCGCCGGTGGCCTTCGAGGAGCAGCCGGACCAGTTCCTCGCTCCGCGACTCGCTGAACCACCAGTGGGCCAGCTCGGCGCCGGAGAGCTTCGGCCACTGCGGGAGGTAGTGGTGGAGGCTTCCGCCGATGCGCACCTCGTCGCCGCTCGCCCGCTCAAGCAGCCTCAGCTGGGTGGTCTTGCCCGAGTTGTCGGCCCCGTCGAGGGCGATGACCCGGGGCTGGGGCCAGGCCCCGGCCTTCGTCTGCGGCCCCGGCGAGGGCTGGTGGCCGTTCACGAGGACCAGTCCTGCTGGAACTCGGTGTGCAGGCTCAGGCCCCCGTCGATCAGCACCGACTGCCCGGTGATGTAGCGCGCCGCGTCCGAGAGCAGGAAGAGGGCGAGCTCGGCCACCTCGTCGGGCTGTCCGATCCGGCCCAGCGGGATGCGCGCCTCGGCCCGGGCCTTCTTGTCCCGGTCGGACACCCAGTCCTGGTTCATCTCCGTGTCGATGGCGCCCGGGGCGATGGCGTTGACCCGGATCCCGTGGCCCGCGTACTCCAGCGCCAGGGTCGCGGTGAGCATCCGCAGGGCCGCCTTGCTC
Organism: Streptomyces sp. ERV7; assembly: GCF_001653515.1. GTDB lineage: Bacteria > Actinomycetota > Actinomycetes > Streptomycetales > Streptomycetaceae > Streptomyces. The sequence goes on from NZ_LYOY01000001.1 coordinate 554,831, forward strand.
GCCGCGTAGCTGGCGAACCCGGGCTTGGGGACGGTCTCGTGGACGCTCGTGATGTTCAGGACCGCGCCGCGCACCCCCGTGTCCACGAAGTGCTCAAGTGCCGTGCGGGCACACAGGAACGCGCCGACCAGATTGGTGTCGACGACCCGGGAGAAATCCGCCAGAGAATGGAGGTGAGCAGCCGAGGGAAGCTGCTCACCGGCATTGTTGACCAGAAAGTCGAGAGAGTTCGTCCCGCTCAGCGCGAGCTGGTACATGTCCTTCACCGCGCCTTCCGACGAGACATCCGCCTCGACGAGCTGGTAGTCGGCGCCGAGACCGTCCAGATATTCCCGGGCCTGCTTTTCCCGGACGCGGCCTTCCGTACTGCTCCAGTCACGGTCGTTGAGCACCACACGAGCGCCGGACCGGGCCAGGCCCCAGGCTATTGATCGGCCGATCCCGGAACCCGCACCGGTAATCAGGGCGCTTTTGCCTGCCATCGGCAGCTGGTCGGTCATGGCTGGCCGAACCCCTCTCATCTGCTGGTGAGCAGCTCAGCCTGGCAAGCCTCCATATATCCCTGATCTACGTCCGACCGGCCCTGCATATACGGCTCATCAACGAATTATCTATACGCGAGAAAAACGAATGAGACCTCAGATCCGGGCTTGACGCGGCGTTTTCGATGCTCATATGTTTCTGGGGCACCCCCAACCGATCGAGAACGAGAAGGGAGGAAACGAAAATGCGAGCTCACAAGGTGTCGCTCCGTCCGCGTCTGGACAAGACGTCGACGAAGCAGCGGTAATTTCCGCTCATAAAAGCAGGGCGGAGCACTTGCTCCGCCCTGCTTTGTCTCTCCCCGCAGAACCGTGTCCCCCCTCAGCACCGCCCGAGAAACCATGGAAAGGCCGAGATGCCGCCCTCGCCCACCGTCGTCGTACCCTCCGCACTGCCGACGATCGCGCTGCTGGACGAGCGGCTGCGCACGACCAGCATCTGCCTCGCCGTCCGCTACGGCTCCCGCCACGACCCGGCGGAGCACGGCGGCCTCGCCCATCTGCTGGAGCACACGCTGATGTCGGCCCCGCTGGGCGGGCGCCCCTCGTTCTGCGAGCAGGTGGAGCGGCTCGGCGGTCACGCCAACGCCGAGACCGGCCTCGACATCATGCTCTTCTACGCCCAGGTGCACGCCGACGACGCCGACGAGGTGGCACGGCTGCTCCACCAGGCCGTGCTGCGGCCGGAGTTGACCGACGAGGTGCTGGACACCGAGCGCGACGCGGTCCTCCAGGAGCTCGCTGCGGCGCAGGCCGACCCGGGCGACGTCGTCCAGGACGCCTTCCTGTCCCGGCTCTTCCCCGCCCATCCGCTGGGCCGGCCGGTCGGCGGCGACGTCGGGCAGATCCGCCGGATCACCCTCCCCGCCGTACAGGAGGGCCATCGCACCAGGTTCCTCACCAGCGCCATGACGCTGGTGGTGACCGGACCCCGGCTGCCGGACCTCGACGGCCTCGGGCGGGGCCAGGGTGTCGCTGGTGATCACGTACGGCGATAGCGCTGTTCCCAGTCGATATCGGGCTGGCCTATCGCCTCCCGGGGGGAGGAACAGTGTTAGGCGAATACGTCGAACCACTGCTGACCTGGGGGGTCCCGTGCGGCAGGGGGGAGTAGTCAGCCCGTTTCCGTCGGCGCGAAGACGTCTGCCGAACGGAGCGATAGGCCAGCCCGATATCGACTGGGAACAGCGCTATCGCCGTACCGTGATCACCAGCGACACCCTGGCCACCGCCTTCGTGGTGGTCGCCATAGGAAACTTCTTCGGGGCCCGTGACGCGGCCAACTGGCATGAGAAGTGGGGAATCCTCACCTTCTGCACCGAGCTGCTGGTGCTGGGAACGCTCGCGGTGAGCCGGGCGTGGGCTCCGGCCGTGCTCGGCCAGGGCGCCGAGGAATTCCGCCGGCTCGGACGCTCGCTCTTCACGGCGGCCGTCGTCCTTGCGCTCGGCGGGATCGCCCTCACCTCGCGCAACATCAAACTCTGGATCTTCGTCGCGATCCCCGCGATCGCGCTCATCACGATGACCGCGCGGTATCTGCTGCGCCTCTGGCTGCACAAGCAGCGCAAAGAAGGACGGTGTCTGCGACCGGTGCTCGCCGCCGGGAGCCCGGACACCGTGCACGACCTGATCACCCGGACCCGCAAGTTCCCGCACCTCGGCTGGCGGGTGGACGCGGTGTGCACGACGGACGGTCTCGGGTCCGACGGTGACCAACTCGACGGAGTACCGGTCGTCGGCCGGCTGGCGGACGTCGCGGGCCATGTGCGCCGCGACGGCTACCGCGTCGTCGCGGTCACACCGGACCCGCACTGGTCACCGGACCGGCTGCAGCGGCTGGCCTGGAACCTCGAAGGCAGCGACGCCGAGATGGTCGTGGCCCCCGTACTGATGGAGGTGGCCGGCCCGCGGCTGCACGTCGACGCGGTGCTGGGGATCCCGCTGCTGCGGGTCAGCATGCCGACCTTCACCGGTGGCCGCCGGGCGGTCAAGGAGGTCGTCGACCGGCTGGGCGCGGCGATCCTGCTGATGCTGTTCACGCCGCTGATGGTGCTCGTCGGCCTGCTCGTGCTGGTGGACAGCCGGGGCGGGGCCTTCTACCGCCAGCGCAGAGTGGGCAAGGACGGCCGCGAGTTCACCATTCTCAAGTTCCGCACCATGTCCGCCGGGGCCCACCAGGCACGTGCCGAACTGGCCGACCGCAACGAGGGTGCGGGCCTGCTGTTCAAAGTCCGCCGGGATCCGCGGGTGACGCGGGTGGGAGCGGTGCTGCGCCGGTACTCGATCGACGAACTCCCGCAGCTTTTCAACGTACTCACCGGATCGATGTCGCTCGTCGGTCCGCGGCCTCCGCTGCCGGAGGAGTCAGCCGCGTACGGCCCGGACATCCGGCGGCGGCTGCTGGTCAAACCCGGACTCACCGGCCTGTGGCAGATAAGCGGCCGCAGTGATCTGCCGTGGGAGGAGGCGGTCCGCCTGGACCTGCGGTACGTGGAGGACTGGTCGCTCGCCCTGGACACAGTGATCTTGTGGAAGACGCTGCGTGCGGTGCTCTACGGCCAGGGAGCCTACTGATGCGCGAGGGACGGCGACGTCGTACCGCCGGCGCGTGGACCGCAGGCCGGGAGGGCCTGCGTGGGGGGAGGAACGGGTCATGAGAGTCAGCGTTTTCGGGCTCGGCTACGTGGGCTGTGTTTCGGCCGCGTGCCTGGCCAGCATGGGGCACGAGGTCATCGGGGTGGACGTGAGCCAGGTGAAGGTCGACCTGGTCAACGACGGCAAGGCCCCGGTGGTCGAGGAACGGATCGGCGAACTCACCGCCGAGGTCGTACGGACCGGAGCCCTGCGCGCCACCGCCGACGTGCGCGAGGCGATCATGGGCAGCGAGGTGTCGCTGATCTGCGTGGGCACACCCTCGGAGCCCAACGGCAGTCTGTGCACGACCTACTTGGAACGGGTCACCGAGCAGATCGGCGCCGTGCTGGCCGAGGGGGCCAAGCAGGGAGGCCGGCACACCGTGGTGTTCCGCAGCACCATGCTCCCGGGCACCTGTCTGAACCTGCTGGTACCGATCCTGGAGAAGTACGTCGGCGGCACGGCCGGGGTGGACGTCGGGGTCGCGGTCAACCCGGAGTTCCTGCGCGAGGGCACCAGCGTGCGGGACTTCTTCGACCCGCCGAAGACCGTCATCGGCGAGCTCGACCCGGCGAGCGGCGACGTGGTGGCGGCGCTGTACGACGACCTGCCCGGCGAGGTGTTCCGGGTGCCGGTCCCCACTGCCGAGGCGATCAAGTACGCGGACAACGCCTTCCACGGTCTCAAGATCGGCTTCGCGAACGAGCTGGGCGCGGTGTGCCGGGCGCTCGGGGTGGACTCGCACCAGGTGATGGACGTGTTCCTGGCCGACCGCAAGCTGAACATCAGCCCCGCCTATCTGCGGCCCGGCTTCGCCTTCGGTGGCTCCTGCCTGCCCAAGGACCTGCGCAGCCTGGTCCACGCGGCGCGGCGGGCCGATGTCTCGGTGCCCATCCTCGCCCATGTACTGGCCTCCAACTCCGACCATCTGCAGCGCGCGGTGGAGCTGGTCGAGCGCACCGGCAAGCGCAAAGTGGGCCTGTTCGGTCTTTCCTTCAAACCCGGCACCGACGACCTCCGCGAGAGCCCGCTCGTCGAGCTGGCGGAGAGACTCCACGGCAAGGGGTACGACCTGCGGATCCACGACGCCAACGTGAGCCTCTCCCGGCTCATCGGCGCCAACCGCGAGTACATCGAGACCCGGCTGCCGCACCTCGCGCAGCTGCTCGCGGAGTCCGTCGACGAAGTGCTCGACCACGCCGAGGTGTGCCTGGTCGGGACGAGGGATCCGGCCGTGCTCTCGGCGCTGCCCCACGGCGACGGCCCGGTGCTCATAGACCTCATCCACCTTCCCGACGCCGATGCGCGCCGGGCCGAACCTGGGTACGTGGGCCTTGCTTGGTAACACATCGTTGAGTAACACGGTCGGCGGCGACCGGCCGGGCCGACGCGCGCTGATCCTGGTGGAGAACCTGTCGGTGCCGTTCGACCGGCGGGTGTGGCAGGAGTGCACGACACTGCGCGACGCGGGCTGGGAAGTGCACGTCATCTGCCCGCAGGGAACCAAGCGGGACACGGAGCCGGAGGCGGTGATCGACGGGGTGCGGATCCACCGCTACCCGTTGCGCGCCGCCACCGGAGGACCGGCCGGCTATCTCAAGGAGTACGGATCGGCGCTCTGGCACACGGCCCGGCTGGCCCGCAAGGTCGGCCCGGTCCACGTGGTCCACGCCTGCAACCCGCCCGACCTGCTGTTCCTGTCGGCCCGGTGGCTGCGGCGACGCGGCGCGCGGTTCGTCTTCGACCAGCACGACCTGGTGCCCGAGCTGTACCTCTCCCGGTTCGACCGCGGCAAGGACCTGCTCTACCGCGCCGTGTGCGCCGTGGAACGGCGGACCTACCGGGCCGCGGACGTGGTGCTCGCCACGAACGAGAGCTACAAGGACGTCGCGGTGAGCCGTGGCGGCCGACGCCCCGAGGACGTCTTCGTGGTGCGCAGCGCGCCCCAGGTCGAGCGGTTCCAACCGGTGCCGCCCGAGCCTCAGTTGAAGCGCGGCAAGCCCCATCTGCTGTGCTACCTGGGCGTCATGGGCCCTCAGGACGGCGTCGACTACGCCTTGCGCGCCCTCGCCAAGCTGCGCGACGAGCTCGGGCGGACCGACTGGCACGCGGTGTTCGTCGGCTCCGGCGACGCCTTCGACGCGATGGTCGAACTGTCCCGGCGGCTCGGGCTCTCTGACCGGGTGGAGTTCACCGGGCGCATTCCGGACGCCGATCTGGTGCGCTATCTGTCCACCGCGGACGTGTGCCTCTCCCCCGACCCTCGCAATCCGCTCAACGACGTGTCGACCATGAACAAGGTCATGGAGTACATGGCGATGGGCCGGCCGATCGTCTCGTTCGACCTGAAGGAGGCGCGCGTCTCCGCCGGTGACGCCGCCGTCTACGCGCCCGCCGACGACGAGGCCGAATTCGCCAGGCTCATCGCGCTGTTGCTTGACGATCCGGAGAAGCGGGCCAGGATGGGCAAGCTCGGCCAGGAGCGGGTCAGCGGGCCGCTCTCCTGGCGGAACTCGCAAGCGTCGCTGCTCGCCGCCTACGCCGCTGCCTGCCGTGACCGCACCGCGGTGTCGGCGCGCGGCCGGTCCGCACAGGGAGGAGGCCGCTCCATTGAGCGATGACACGATACGTCTGGTCACGGTCGGGCGGATTCTCCGTCGGCGCTGGCGGCTGCTCGCCCTCCTCGCCGTGGTGGGCGCGCTCGTCGGCTACGGCACCTCGCTGCTGTTCCCGCCCCGCTACACGACGTCGGCATCGGTACTGCTGCCGGGGCAGTGGGAGGAGCGCGAACTGCTGACCCAGGCGGAGATCGCGACCAGTTCGGCGGTGGTCGACCGCGCGGCCGCCGCACTCCACTGGAACGGCGTCAGCGGCACCGACCTGCGGGACCACGTAAGCGCCAAGGCCACCGACGGGAACATCATCAAGATCTCGGGCACGGCCGGAACCCCGGAGCACGCGCAGCGGCTCGCCGACCAGGTGGCCCGGCAGTTCGTCTCCTTCGCCGCGCGGATCGCGGGCGACACCAGCGAACCCGACGCCGCCACGGGGCCCGAGGCGCTGCGGCAGAAGGTGGAGCAGACCAGCCGCCGCATCACCGATCTGGCCAATGCGGCCGATCCGGGGCAGACCGTGGAGAGCGTGCAGGCCCGCACCGAACTCGAGAAGCTGCGCACCTCGCTGCAGGAGGCGATGAAGAAGCTGGACGAGTCCGACCCGGCGACCAACAAGGCCGGCATGGTCGTCATGGGGCCGGCCGCCCGGCCGACCGGCGAGGCACCGCCGACGAGGACGCAGCTCGTCGTCGCCGGAGCGCTGCTGTCCCTCGTCCTCGCGGTGATCGGCCATCTCGCCGCCGCACGGGTGAACCGCCGACTGCGCACCGAACCGGAGATCGCCGCGGCCCTGGGCTCGGCACTCCTCGGCACCGTCGACGTACCTGATGAACGGCCCGCGCACCGGCCGCAAGACCGTAGCCCGCGGGTGTGGATCCGCCGACTCCTCGGCGTCGACACCCGCTGGGACCTACCGGCCCCGCGGGCGTCCGGCGACGAGGCCGGCAGACGGGTCCGCTACCGGCGGGTGTGCGATCGCCTCCGCGATCAACTGCCCGCCCCTCGGCGGCTGTTGGTCGTCGTGCCGGACGGCGACGAGATCGCCCGCCGGGCCGCCGGTGAGCTCGTCGCCGAGGCCAAGAGCGGTCCGCTGCTGCGGGTGGTGGGCGTTTCGGTGTCCCAGCCGATGGTGCCGGACCGCGACACCGAGTCCGGTGCCCTGGTCGTGCTCAGCGCGGGCAGCCGGACCGCGGAGGAGCTCGCCGGCATCGCCGAGGCATGTGCGGACGCACGGCATGAGGTCGTCGGCATCGTCGTCGCCGGTACGGTCCGGACCCGTCCGACGCGTACTTCCGGCCAACTTCCGGATGACGCCACCCCGGCGCTCGCGGTTCGCGGCCACGCGACGGGGGGATCTGCGTGACGACGGGCAAGACTTCGGATTCGCCGGCCGCTCCGCTACTCGACCTGCAGGCGCTGGTGGTGGCGGTGCGCAGACGCCGCCGCCTCTGGTCCTCCATGGCGCTCCTGGGGCTGCTGCTCGGCGCGGCGATGGCGGTCCTGATGCCGCCGCCGCCGAGCGCGGTGGCCAAGGTGCTGGTCACGCATCAGGCGGACCAGCCGAACGACACCGGAACGCTGATCCGCACCGATGTCGCGCTGCTGGGCACCACGCGGATCGCCGACCAGGCCCTGCGGGCCCTCAAGTCCCCGGAGAAACCCGAAGACTTCATACGGGACTACCGGGGTACCGGCCTGACCAACAACCTGCTGCAGATCGATGTGACGGGTGCCAGCGACGCGGAAGCGGTGGCCCGTGCCAAGGCGCTGGCCGACGCGTTCATCGCGGACCATGTGCGACGGATGCAGGAGGCCGCGAAGGCCGAGGCCAAGGCCCTGCTCGACCAGCGCGACCGTATGCGGGACGAACTCACCCAGGTCAACAAGGCGATCGGGGACCGGACACCGGGGAAGGACCCGAAGGCGTCGGCGAGCATCGAGTCGCTCTTCGCCCGCCGGGCCGAGCTCAACTCGCGGATCGCCGACTTCGACCAGCGCGCCGCGGAAGCGCGCACCGGCACGCCCAAGCTCATCGCCGGTACCCAGATCGTGGACGCCCCGCGCGCGGTGCGGCACTCCCTGCCCAAGGCCGCGGTCACCAACGGCGTGATCGGGCTCGTCCTCGGACTCGTCCTCGGGCTCGCGCTGGCCGCGGTCGGCACGGTGGTCGCGGACCGCCCCGTACTGCGCCGGGAGATCGCGGCCAACCTGGGCGCCTCGGTCATCGCGGAGCTGCGCAGCACACCCCGCGGGCCCGCCGGGCTGTGGCAGAGCCGACGGACCCGGGCGGCGCACGAACGGCTCACCGCGACCCTTGTCCGCACCGTGCGCGGCTCCGCGGAACCCGTCTCGCTGCTGGAACTGGGCTGCGCGCGCAGCACGGGCGTCATCGCCCTGAACGTCGCCGCGGCACTGGCGGCGGAGGGGCCGGTGGTCGTCGTCGACGGTCTGCCGGGACCAGAACTCGCCGACAGCCGCCAGCGGCCGGAAGGCGTGAGCGTGGTCGGCGGCGAGCATGCCGCGGCCGTGCAGCAGCAGGGGCACCGGCTCGGCGTCGGCTCGGTCGCGCCCGGCACGGCGTGGCTGGACCTCCAGTACCTCGGTGGCCAGACCGTGCTCGTCGTGCGTGCCGGGCACGGCAGCGCCGCCTGGCTGCACACCGTGGCGCGGCAACTCGCGGAGCAGCGCATCGCGGTGACCGGGGTGGTGCTGATCGACCCCGATCCCCGTGACCGGACCGACGGCACGCTGTGGGACGGGCCGCACACCGCGCTGCGCGGCCATTACGAACGACTGGCCCGGCAGAACGGCACAGGCCGGCCGCGGACGGAGCGGCCGTCGATGCCGGCCGCACGCGTCCCGGACAGCGACCAGGAGGCACGGTAGAACATGTGTGGCATCGCAGGCACGTACCGATGGCCGGACGGGAAGGCCGTGACCGACCGGCTCACCGACACCCTCGCCCATCGCGGGCCGGACGGGGCGGGCCGGTACAGCCATCCCGCCGGTGACGGCGAAGTGCACCTGGGGCACCGCCGGCTGGCCATCATCGACCTGTCCGAGACCGGCGCCCAGCCGATGGTCAAGGACGGCCTCGTCCTGACGTACAACGGCGAGCTGTACAACGCGCCCGAGCTGCGGGCCGAGCTGACGGCCGCCGGGGTGTCCTTCCGCGGCACCTCCGACACCGAGGTGCTCCTTGAGGCCTGGCGGCGCTGGGGCACGGACTGTCTGCCCCGGCTGCGCGGCATGTTCGCGTTGGGGATCTTCGACGAACGCACCGGTGAACTGGTGCTCGCCCGCGACCAGTTGGGCATCAAGCCGCTGTTCCTGCTGCGACGCGGCGAGGGCCTGGTGTTCGCCTCCGAGCTCAAGGCGCTCGCCGCCGCGACCGGCGGGAAGCTGGAGGTGGACCACGCGGCGCTGGTGGCCTCGCTGCTGTACTACTGGGTGCCGGACTCACGCTGCGCGTTCCGCGAGGCGGAGAAGCTGCCGCCGGGGAGCTGGCTGCGGTGCCGGCCCGACGGCCGGGTGGAGCGCGGCCGGTACTGGAACCTGAAGGACGTCGCCGCCGAGGGCCAGGAGCGGGCCCGGGCCGGCGAGCGGCCGGATCTCGCCGCCGTCGTCGAGGAGTCGACCCGGCAGCACCTGCTCTCCGACGTCCCCGTGGCGACCTTCCTCTCCGGCGGTCTCGACTCCAGCTGGCTGACCGCGCTCGCGGCCCGCCACCGGCCCGGTATCTCCGCCTACACCATCGGGTTCCGCGCCGAGGACGCCAAGTTCGAGGCGATGCCGGACGATCTGCGCTATGCCCGGCAGGTGGCCGAGCGGTTCGGCGTCGACCTGCACGAGATCGAGATCGCTCCGAACGTGCTCGATCTGCTGCCGCGGATGACGTACCACCTGGACGAGCCGATCGGCGACCCCGCCGCGATCAACACCTTCCTGATCTGCTCGGCCGCCCGGGAGGCCGGGGTCAAGGTGATGCTCTCGGGGATGGGCGCCGACGAGCTGTTCGCCGGGTACCGCAAGCATCTGGCCAACCTGCTCGCGCTGCGCTACCAGCGCGTCCCGCGCCCCCTGCGGCGCGGCCTGTCCAGGGCCGTGGACCGGCTGCCGGTCGCCACCTCCCGCCGGGGCTACCGCTCGGTGCGCTTCGCGAAGCGGTTCCTCTCCTTCGCCGATCTGCCGGAGGAGACCGCGTTCCGGCGCAGCTACACCATGTACGACCAGGACGAGCTGCTCGCCCTGCTCGATCCGGACCTGGCCGGGACGGTCGACGACGTGCTGACCGAGCACGCGGACATCTACCGGGACAACGCCCTCGACGACTTCGTCAACCGCATGTGCCTGGGCGACGCCCGGATGTTCCTGCCGGGCCTGAACCTCGCGTACACGGACCGCTCCAGCATGGCCGCGTCGACCGAGGTGCGGGTGCCGTACGTGGACGTCGAGGTGGTCAGGGCGGCGTTCGCCGTGCCCGGCGACCGCAAGATCGTCGGACGGCAGGGCAAGGCCGTCCTCAAGGAGGCGGCCACCTCGATCCTGCCCCGGGAGATCGTGTACCGGCCCAAGGGCCTGTTCAGCGCCCCGCTGCGCGCCTGGATGAGCCGGGATCTCGCGCCGCTGGTGCGCGAGGTGGTGAACGACGGCGAGCTGGTCCGTTCCGGGTTCCTGCGCCGCGACGCCCTGGCGCGGATGGTCGCCGAGGACGCCGCCGGGCAGCGGGACTTCTCCAAGCATCTCTGGCATGTGCTGACCCTCGAGTACTGGTATCGCGGCGCGACCTCCGGGTCCGGCCAGAACTCTCCCGTGACGGCTGAGAAAACGGCTTAGAAACAAGAGGACTTCGGTGAAACAGGTCGTACAGAACTACAAGAGCGGCGAGCTGGCGGTGCTCGACGTGCCGGTGCCGGGGTGCAAGACGGGCGGTGTGCTGGTCCGCAGCGCCTACTCGCTGATATCCACCGGGACCGAGCTCATGAAGGTGTCCGAGGCCGGGATGTCGATGCTGGGCAAGGCCCGCTCCCGGCCCGACCAGGTGGCCAAGGTCATGCAGAGCGTGGCCACCAACGGCGTGCCCGCCACCTACCGCAAAGTGATGGGCAAGCTGGACTCCTACACACCGCTCGGCTACTCGCTGTGCGGGGTGGTCGAGCAGGTCGGCGCCGGGATCGACGATGTGGCGGTCGGCGACCTCGTGGCCTGCGCGGGCAATGAGCACGCGCTGCACGCCGAGCTGAACTGGGTGCCGAAGAACCTCTACGCCCGGGTGCCGGACGGCCTCGCACCGCGGCACGCGGCCTTCGGCACCGTCGGGTCGATCGCGTTGCAGGGCGTCCGCCAGGGCGAGTCGCACCTCGGCGAAGTGGCACTGGTCATCGGCCTCGGTCTCATCGGGCAGCTGGTGGCGCAGCTCCTCACCGCCTCGGGAGTGCGCGTCATCGGCGCCGACCCCGACCCGGCGCGCTGCGAACTCGCCGAGCGCCTGGGCGCGGCGGCCTGCGGCGATCCCGCGTCCACGGCCGTGGAGGCCGCCGTCGCCGAACTCACCGGCGGCCACGGGGTGGACCAGGTGTACCTGGCCGCCGGCGGCGGCAGCAACCAGCCCGTCGAGCTGGCCGCCCGGCTCTGCCGGGACCGCGGCCGGGTCGTCGACATCGGCAAGTGCCGTCTGGACCTGCCGTGGAACGCGTACTACGAGAAGGAGCTCGACGTCCGGTTCTCGCGCAGTTACGGCCCCGGGCGCTATGACCCGGAGTACGAGCTGGACGGGCGCGACTACCCGATCGGCTATGTGCGCTGGACCGAGCGCCGCAACCTGGCGTGCTTCCTCGACCTGGTCGCCCGCGGCCGCGTCGACGTGGAGCCCCTGGTCTCCCACATCGCCGACTTCGACGACGCGGTCGACACGTACCAGCGTCTGAAGGACGGCGACCTGAAGGCCGTGGCCGTGCTGTTCCGGTACCCGGAGCAGGCGGGGGAAGCGAAGGAAGTGGCCGCGCCGACGGTGGCCGTGCCCCCGGTGAACGTGAAGCGGAGTCCGGCCCGGGCCGCCAAGTCGCCGGTGCGGCTCGCGTTCGTCGGCGCGGGCACCTACGCGACGTCGATGCTGCTGCCGCACCTGGCACAGCGCGACGGCGTCGAGTTGTCGACGGTCGTCACCACGACGGCGCTGTCCGCCGCCAACGCCCGGCGGAAGTTCGGCTTCGCCCAGGCGACCACCGACCTCGACGCCGTGCTCGGCGACAAGTCCATCGACGCGGTGTTCGTGGTCACCCGGCACAGCTCGCACGCCGAGCTGACCCGGCAGGCACTCCTCGCCGGCAAGACGGTGTTCGTGGAGAAGCCCCTGGCCCTCACCGAGGACGAGTTGGCCGGCGTGCTCGCGGCGGTGGAGGAGTCCGGCAACGACCGGCTGCAGGTGGGCTTCAACCGCCGGTTCGCGCCACTGCTCCAGGAGGCCAGGAAGCGGTTCGGCACCCGGACGGGCCCGGCCAGCCTGCGCTATCTGGTCAACGCGGGCCGCCTCGCGCACGGCAGCTGGTACCTCCAGCAGGGCACCGAGGGCTCGCGGTTCGCCGGCGAGGGCGGGCATTTCATCGACACGGCGAGCTGGCTGCTCGGGGCCGAGCCCGTCTCGGTGTACGCGGTCGCCCCGGCCGGCAACGAGGACCTCCAGGTCGTGCTGCGCTACCCGGACGGGTCGACCGCCACCATCAGCTACGTCACCACCGGCGCGCCGGGCTTCCCCAAGGAGACGCTGGATCTCGTCGCGGACGGCAAGGTGCTGCGACTCGACGACTTCGTCCGCGCCTCGGTCCACGGCCCTGAGAAGTGGGTCAGTTCGCGGCTGCCCAAGGCCCGGGACAAGGGCCAGAACGCCGAGCTGGCCGCGTTCATCAGGGCCGTGCGGACCGGGGGGCCGATGCCGGTGCCGCTGGAGTCCCTCGTCGCCACCACGGCGGCCACCCTCGCCGTGCAGGCCGGCCTGGTCGGCGGCGCACCCGTGACGTTGGCGAGCACACGATGACGGTGAACTCGGGGAGCCCGGGCTGGTACCTGCGGCGGCTGACCCGGATGGGGCCGCGGGAGGTCGGCGGCCGGGTGGGCGACGCGGTGCGCAGGCGGCGTTGGCGCTCGGCGCCGCCGGACTGCCCGGCCGTGACCGGCGCCCGGTTCACCGCGGTACTGCCCGCCGGGGCCGTCGCCGCGGTGCCACCGGACGCCGCGAAACGTCTCATCGCCGAGGCGGACCGGCTGATGGACGGGCACGTCGAGTACTTCGGGGTGGCCCGCGCCGACCTGGCCGACCCGGACTGGTGGGGCGACCCGAAGACCGGGCGCCGGGCTCCGTGGGGCTACGCCTTCGACGTGCCGTACCGGAACGAGGACGCGGTCGGGGACATCAAGCAGATCTGGGAGCTGTCCCGGCATCAGTACCTCACCGTGCTCGCCGCCGCGTACGCGATCACCGGGGACGAGCGGTACGCCGAGCGGGTGGCCAAGCATCTGCGGTTGTGGTGGGCGGCCAATCCACCGCTGCGCGGCGTGCACTGGATCAGCGGCATCGAGCTGGGCATCCGGCTGCTTTCCTGGGTGTGGATCCGCCGGCTGCTCGACGGCTGGCCGGGCGCGGCCACTCTGTTCGAGGGCAACCCGGTGGCGCGCAACCAGATCTGGCACCACCAGCGCTGGCTGGCCGCCTTCCCCAGCCGGGGGTCCTCGGCGAACAACCACGTCATCGCCGAGACCGCCGGGCAGTTCGCGGCGGCCTGCGCGTTCGGGTGGTTTCCCGCCTCGGCGCGGTGGCGAGCCGACGCGCTGCGGTCGCTGGAGCGGCAGCTGCGCGCCAACACCTTCGTCTCCGGCCTCAACCGCGAGCTGGCCACCGAGTACCACGGGCTCGTCCTTGAGCTCGGCCTGGCCGCGGTGGCCGAGGCGGATGCCGCCGGCGTGCCGGTCCCCGCGTCCGTCCGGCTCGTCCTGCTGCGGATGACCGACGCGCTCGCGGCGATCGTGGACAGCCGGCTGCGGCCGCCCCGCCAGGGGGACGCGGACGACGGCCACGGTCTGGTCGTGGACGGCGCGGGCACCGACCGCTGGGCCTCGCTGCTGGCCACCGGGGACGCCGTGTTCGGCCGGCTCGCCTGGTGGCCCACGGTGACCGGCACCGATGTGCGCACCCCGCTGCTCGCCGCGCTCATCCAGCCGTACGCGAAGAGCGGAACCGCACCGGCCGTGTCCCGCCCGGCGAGCCGACCGGCCCACTTCGCCGACGCGGGCATGACCATCCTGCGCGGTCCGGAAGAGATCTGGTGCCGCTGCGACGGTGGTCCGCACGGCTTCCTGTCCATCGCCGCGCACGCCCACGCGGACGCGCTGTCCGTGGAGGTCCGGCACGACGGGGTCGATGTGCTCGCCGACCCGGGGACGTTCTGCTACCACGGGCAGCCCGAGTGGCGGCGGTACTTCCGGTCGACCCTCGGCCACAACACCCTGCAACTGGACGGCGGTGACCAGTCCGTCTCCGGCGGCCCGTTCCTGTGGACCCGGCACGCCAGGAGCCGTGTCCTGGCCGCGGACACATCCGGCGACGGTGTGGCCCGCTGGTCTGCCGAGCACGACGGTTACCAGGGCTCCGTGCACCGCCGCCGGGTGGAACTGACGGCCGCGAGAGGGGAGCTGAGGGTGGTCGACGAGGTCCGCAGCCAACACAGCCCGCGCCGGGCCGCACGCCTGGTGTTCCACCTCGGCCCGGCGATCACCGCGGACCTGGTGGGGAACCGAGCCGTGCTCACCTGGACCCGGGACGGCGAGGACCGCTCCGCGGTGCTCGACCTGCCCGCGGAGCTGTCCTGGCGGGCGCATCGCGGCGAGAGCGACCCGCCGCTGGGCTGGTACTCCCCCGGCTTCGGGCGCAAGGAACCCACCACAGCGCTGGTCGGCACCGGCTTCGCCGACGCTTCGGGCGCAAGGAACCCACCACAGCGCTGGTCGGCACCGGCTTCGCCGACGACACCGCGCGGATGGCGGAGTTCACCACCGTACTCAGGTTCCGCGGCTAGGGGCGCGCGTGGGGATCAACAAGAGGCGGCACTGGGCGTGGGCGGCGGCACCGCTGGCGCTGGCCCTGCTGGCGACGACCGGCTGTGAGAGCACACCGGGCGCCTCGGCGGAGCCGAAGGCCGCGCCGACCACATCCGCCGCCCGGTCCGTGGCCCGGGTGTGCGCCAAACCCGCGGCCGGGCCGGCGACGGCGCCTGCGGGCGCGGTGACGGTCGACCCCGCGGTGGCCGGTGATCTGGCCGCGAAGACCAAGAGCAGCCCCCCGCACACCACGTTCTGGCTTCGGCCGGGCAAGCACCGGCTCGACCCGGACCGCTACGCCCAGGTCATCCCCAAGGAGGGGAACAGCTACCTCGGCGCGCCGGGCGCGGTGCTCGACGGCCACAAGACCAACCAGTACGCGTTCGGCGGCAGCGCGCGCGACGTCACCATCCGCTATCTGACCGTGCAGGGATTCGTCGCGCCGCAGAACGAGGGCGTGGTCAACCATGACTCGGCCGACGGATGGGTGATCGAACACGCGACGATCCAGGACAACTCCGGCGCCGGGCTGATGGCCGGTGCCCGCCAGCAGGTCCGCGCCAGTTGCCTGCGCGGCAACGGACAGTACGGGATGAACGCGTACAAGACCGGTGACCCCATCAGCGGCCTGGTGGTCGAGGGCAACGAGATCGTGGGCAACAACACCGACGACTGGGAGCGGCGGCGGGAGGGTTGCGGCTGCACCGGAGGCATCAAGTTCTGGGCCGTCAACGGCGCCGACATACGCGGCAACTGGGTGCACGACAACCGTGGAACCGGGTTGTGGGCGGACACCAACAACAACGACTTCCGCATCGAGAACAACGTGCTGGAGGCCAACGACGGTGCCGCGCTGATCTACGAGACCAGCTACAACGCGGTCATCCGGAACAACACGATCCTGCGGAACAACTGGGTCGAGGGCCGCAAGTACGCCGACCGCGGCGACACCTTCCCGTTCGCGACCGTCTACCTGTCGGAGTCCGGCGGCGAACCACGGATCCGGGCCCGTACGGACAAGATCGACATCTACCGGAACGTGCTGGAGAACAACTGGTCCGGCATCACCCTGTGGGAGAACGCCGACCGGTTCTGCAACAGCCCGGCCAACACCTCGTCCGGCGACTGCACGCTGCTGGTGCCGCACTCCGACCGCTGCGCGCGGCCGGCGATCGCCACCGCGCCGCTCTACACCGACTGCCGGTGGAAGACCCAGCGGGTGGACATCCACGACAACCGCTTCCTGCTGGACACCGCCGTCGTCGACTGCACGGTCAAGTGCGACCGCATGGCGGTCCTCGCCAACTACGGCACCTATCCGGACTGGTCGCCGTACCAGGGCGAGCAGGTGGCCGAGGCGATCACCCTCAAGCAGCGCAACCGCTGGCACGACAACGTCTACGTCGGACCATGGAAGTTCGTCGCCCACGACCCGAGCCGGGTGCTCGAATTCATGCAGTGGCAGGCCACGCCGTATCTGCAGGACGCCGGCAGCACCCTGGCCCCACGGGCCGGTGGTTGAGATGGGCGGACACCTGATACGCGGTGGGCTGCCGGGCGGAACGGAGACGGCGGACGCACAGCCCGGCGCCGAACCGCGCCCCGACGGCACACCGAGGACCGTCGGCATGGTCTGGGGGCTGCTGATCCTCAACACGCTCGGCTCCGCCGGGGCGAAGACCATCATCCCGCTGCCGCGCTCCCTCATCCAGCTCGTCACCATGGGCTCGCTGGTCGCCGCGTTCGCGCTGGCGCTGGCGCTCAACCTCCGGCTGCGCATCAGATCCAGCGCCTTCCTGTTCCTGCTCACCCTGCTGCTCGTACCGAGCGTGATCTCCAGCGCGCATCTGGAGTCCGGGTTCGGCGCGCTGTTCCGGTGCACCAGGCTGGCTCTCTTCGTCGGCACGCTGTGGCTGCTCGGCCGCTGGTGGGACGGTGGTCTGACGTTCGTCCGGCACCACATCCGGATGTACTTCGCGGTGCTCGGTTCGGTGGCCGCGGGCTTGGTCGTCTCCCCGGGCGCGGCCATGCCCGAGCTCTACGGCGGGCGCCTCGTCGGCGCGTTGTGGCCGCTCACACCGCCGCAGATCGGACAGTACGCCGCGGTGATCATCGGGCTCACCGTGCTGCTCGTACTGGGCCGCCGGACCGACCGGGCGAGCGCGGCGGTGATCATCGTGCCGTCACTCGTCCTGCTCGCCCTGACCCATACCCGGACGGCGACGCTCGGCCTGTTCGTCGGGCTGACGTTGGCGATCACCTCGCTCGTCCTGACCAGCGCCGCCGCCCGCCGGTTCTTCACCTGGGCGGTGTTGTCCGCCACGGTGGCCGCGGTGGGGTTCAGCTCCGCGCTCCAGGCGTGGTTCCTGCGCGGACAGAGCAAGGAGAACTTCTCCAACCTCACCGGCCGGGCCAAGGTCTGGGACGCCCTGCTCGCCGCGCCCCGGACGACCGCGGAGAAGGTGTTCGGGGTGGGCCTGGGCGACAAGTCGTTCGGCGGGCTGCCGATCGACAACAGCTGGCTGGCCGTCTACAACGAACAGGGTCTGATCGGCGTCGTCCTGGTGGCGGCGATCATCATCGTCCTCGCCGGCATCGCGTTGCTGCGACCGCCGTCGCTGTCGAGGGCCTGCGCGATCTTCCTGATCAGCTACTGCGCGATCGCGTCGTACACCGAGGCCGGTCTGGGCGACGCCTCGCCGTATCTGCTGCATCTGGCCGTGGCGGCCTCACTGCTCGCGGCGCCCGCCGAGGACGCGCCCCTCTCCACGCCCGCAGTTCCCCGACGACGTGTCCCGCGATGGGCCAGGGATCGGAAGTGACCTCACAGATGCACGTCCTCGTGGTGCACAACCGCTACTCCTCAGCGCAGCCGAGCGGCGAGAACAAGGTCGTCGACCAGGAGGTGGAGCTGCTGCGCGCGGCCGGCCACCGGGTCGAGGTGTTCGAGCGGCGCAGCGACGACATCGGCGCCATGTCCCTCCTCGCCAAGGTCGCGGTGCCCCTGCGGGTGCCGTGGAACCCGGCGGTCCGCACGGAGCTCACCGCCCGGCTCCGCGCCGAGCGGCCGGACATCGTCCACGTCCACAACGTCTTCCCGCTCCTGTCGCCCGCGGTGCTCGCCGCCTGCGCCGACGCCGGTGTGCCCGCCGTCGCCACACTGCACAACTACACCCAGGTCTGCCCGCCCGGCACGCTGCAGCGGGACGGCCGGCCGTGCACCGAGTGCGTCGGGGCGACTCCGCTGCCCGCCGTCCGGCACGGCTGCTACCGCAGCTCCCGCCTCGCGACGGTGCCGCTCGCGGTCAGCCTGTCGGTCAACCGGCGGCGGTGGTGGTCCGGTGTGGACCGGTTCTTCTGCATCTCCGCGGCGCAGCGCGACGTCCTGGCGCGGGCCGGCATGCCGGCCGAGCGGCTGGCGGTGAAGCACAACTTCGTGCCCGAACCGGGCGTCCGCCGAGCGGGCGCCGGCGAGCACGTGCTCTATCTCGGCCGGCTCGCGGAGGCCAAGGGTGTACGGCTGCTCATGGCCGCGTGGGACGAGATCGCCGCGAGCGGCGGTGTGGGCGTGCCGCTCGTGATCGCCGGCACGGGGCCGCTGGAGCCGGAGGTGACCGCCTGGGCGGCGGGCCGGGACGACGTGCGCCACGTCGGTCTGTACGACCCGGCCCAGTGCCGGGAGGCCATCGCGCGATCGGTCGCGGTGGTGGCTCCATCGACGTGGCTGGAGGCGTTCGGCCTGGTGGTCGTGGAGGCGATGGCGGCCGGGGTCCCGACCGTCGCCGCCGGTCACGGCGCCTTCGTCGAACTCGTCGAGGACGGCGTGACCGGGCTGCTGCACCGGCCGGGCGAGTCCGCCTCGCTCGCGTCCTGCGTGCGCCGGATCGCGGCCGAGCCGGACCGCAACCAGGAGATGGGCCGGGCGGCCCGGCGCCGTTACGAGCAGGGGTTCAGCCCGGCCGTCGGCCTGGAGCGCCTGGTGGAGGAGTACCGCACCGCGATCGCGGGGCGGTCAGCACTGACTCGCGGCGGGGACACCCGCGCGAGCAGGGGGGATGGGGACAGTAGATGACACGATGCCGACTCTGCGGCTCGGAAGCGATGGCGAGCGTCGTCGACCTCGGGGCGACGCCACCATGTGAGAGCTTCCTCGCCGCGGACCAACTCGACCAGCCGGAGCCCGCGTACCCGTTGCACCTGCGGGTCTGCACCGACTGCTGGCTCGCGCAGATTCCTCCGCTGATCACGCCGGAGGAGACGTTCAAGGAGTACGCGTACTTCTCCTCGTACTCCACCTCCTGGGTGGAGCACGCGCGCACGTTCGTCGCCGACGCCGTCCAGCGGGTGGGTCTCGGCCCCGACGCCTTCGTGGTGGAGGTCGCGAGCAACGACGGCTATCTGCTGAGGCACGTGGTGGACCGGGGGATCCGCTGTCTCGGCATCGAGCCGTCGGTGAACGTCGGCGCCGCCGCGCGGGACGCGGGTGTGCCGACGCTCACGGAGTTCCTGAGCCCGGACACCGGCTCGGCCGTCCGCGAGGAGCACGGCCCGGCGGACCTGGTCGTGGCCAACAACGTGTACGCGCACATCCCCGACGTGGTCGGCTTCACCCAGGGGCTGCGCGCCCTGGTCGCCGACGACGGCTGGGTCTCCATCGAGGTGCAGCACCTGCTGACCCTGATCGAGGAGAACCAGTACGACACGATCTACCACGAGCACTTCCAGTACTACACGGTCGCGTCCGCGATCCGGGCACTGGCCCGCGGCGGACTCGCCCTGGTGGACGTCGAGTTGCTGCCCACGCACGGCGGCTCCATCCGGCTGTGGGCCCGGCCCACCGAGGTGGCGGGCGAGCCGTCCCAGCGGGTGTCCGACGTGCTGGCCAGGGAGAAGGCCGCCGGCCTCCAGGAGCTGTCCGGGTACACCGATTTCTCCGCCCGGGTGGCCAAGGTGCGCCGGGACCTGCTGCGGTTCCTCGTCGAGGCGGCCGAGCGCGGCGAGAGGGTCGTCGGCTACGGAGCCCCGGGCAAGGGAAACACCCTGCTCAACCACTGCGGCATCCGGCCCGACCTGCTCGCGTACACCGTCGACCGCAACCCCTACAAGCACGGCCGGTTCACCCCGGGCACCCGTATCCCGATCCTGCCGCCCGAGCAGATAGCCGCCGACAGACCGGACTACGTCCTCGTCCTGCCGTGGAACCTCCGGGCCGAACTGGTCGAGCAGCTGTCCTTCGTCCACGAATGGGGCGGCCGGCTGGTCTTCCCCATCCCGGAATTGAGCATTGTCGAGGCCACATCATGAAGGTCGTTCTGTTCTGCGGCGGTTACGGGATGCGGATGCGCAGCGGAGCCGCCGACGACGTGCCCAAGCCGATGGCGATGGTCGGCCCGCGACCGCTGATCTGGCATGTGATGCGCTACTACGCGCACTTCGGGCACACGGAGTTCATCCTGTGCCTCGGGTACGGGGCCCACCACATCAAGGACTTCTTCCTCAATTACCAGGAGACGACGTCCAACGACTTCGTGCTGCGGGGCGGGCGTACCGAGCTGCTGTCCACCGATATCGCCGACTGGACGATCACGTTCGCGCAGACCGGCGTCGAGTCACCGATCGGGGAGCGGCTGCGCCGGGTGCGGCACCACCTGGACGGCGACGAGATGTTCCTCGCCAACTACGCCGATGTGCTCACCGACGCCCCGCTGCCGCAGATGATCGAGAACTTCGCCCGGCGCGACGCCGGTGCGTCGATGATGGTGGTGCCTCCCCAGTCCTCGTTCCACTGCGTGGAGTTGGGCGAGGACGGCCTGGTGGGCGGTATCACCGCGGTGAGCGAACTGCCGCTGTGGGAGAACGGCGGCTACTTCGTGCTGCGCCAGGAGGTCTTCGACCACATACCGGAGGGCGGTGACCTGGTCGCCGACGGCTGCGCCCAACTGGCCAAGCAGGGCCGCCTCGTGGCGCACCAGCACCGCGGCTTCTGGAAGCCGACCGACACCGTGAAGGAGCGGGCCGCGCTCGACGACGCCTACGCCCGGGGCGACCGCCCGTGGGCCGTGTGGGAACGGGACGGCGCGGGGGTGCGGGCGTGATCCGGCTCGGGGCCCGGCCCCTGGACCGGATCGTCGCGGTGGGCGCGCACTGCGACGACATCGCCATCGGGGCGGGCGGCACGCTGCTCACGCTGTGCCTCGCGCGGCCGGGCATCCGTGTCGACGCGCTGGTGCTCTCCGGCGGTGGCGGCGAGCGGGAGCAGGAGGAGCGGGCCGCGCTCGCCGCCTTCTGCCCGGGCTCCGACCTGCGGCTGACCGTGCACAAGCTGCCGGACGGCCGGCTGCCGGCGCACTGGGAGGAGGCCAAGTCCGCGGTGGAGGAGCTGCGCGAGCGGACCGAGCCGGATCTCGTGCTCGCCCCGCGCACCGACGACGCGCACCAGGACCACCGCGGTCTGGCGCGGTTGATACCCACCGCGTTCCGCGACCACCTCGTGCTCGGCTACGAGATCGTCAAGTGGGACGGCGATCTCGGCCGTCCGACGGCGTACCAGCCGCTGTCGCCGGAGATCGCCGAACAGAAGGTGCGGCTGCTGCAGGAGCACTACCCCTCGCAGCGGCACCGGCCCTGGTACGACCGGGAGGCCTTCCTCGGTCTCGCGCGTATCCGCGGCATCGAATGCCACGCGCGCTACGCCGAGGCGTTCGCCGTCACCAAACTCACTCTCGACCTGGGGGAATGAACAGTGCGTGTACTACTGACCGGGCACCAGGGCTACCTGGGCACCGTGATGGCCCCGGTCCTCGCGGCCGCCGGACACGAAGTCGTCGGCCTGGACGCCGGTCTGTTCGCCGACTGCGTCCTCGGCCCGCCGCCCGTGGACCCGCCGGGGCCGCAGGTGGACCTGCGTGACGTCACGGCCGAGCACGTGGCCGGGGTGGACGCCGTGATCCACCTGGCCGCGCTCTCCAACGACCCGCTGGGATCCCTCGCACCTGAACTCACCTACGACATCAACCACCACGCGTCCACACGCCTGGCCCGGCTGGCCCGCGAGGCGGGAGTGCGGCGCTTCCTGTACGCGTCGACGTGCTCGGTCTACGGCGCCGCCGGTGGTGACGACCTGGTGGCCGAGGACGCCCCGCTGCGCCCGGTGACGCCGTACGCGGAGTCCAAGGTGCGGGTGGAGGACGACCTGCACACGCTGGCCGACGGCGACTTCAGCCCGGTGTTCATGCGCAACGCCACCGCCTTCGGCTACTCGCCCCGGCTGCGGGCCGACATCGTGCTGAACAACCTGGTGGGTCACGCGCTCCTGTCCGGCGAGGTGCTGGTGCTCTCCGACGGCACGCCCTGGCGCCCGCTGGTGCACGCCGCCGACATCGCACGGGCCTTCGCGGCCGCGCTGATCGCACCACGGGAAGCGGTGCACGACGAGGCGTTCAACATCGGCAGCGAGACCAACAACGTCACGGTCGCCGAGATCGCCGAGCAGGTCGCCGAGGCGGTGTCCGGATCGAAGGTGAGGATCACCGGGGAGAACGGCGCCGATCCGCGGTCGTACCGGGTGGACTTCTCCCGGTTCCGCGCCGCGATTCCCGGCTTCGACTGCGAGTGGACGGTGAAGCAGGGCGCGGTCGAACTCGCCGAGGCCTACCGGAAGTTCGGGCTGACCAAGGAGGACTTCGAGCGGCGCTTCACCCGCCTCGCCGTGCTGCGCGCGGCGTCCGACGCAGGCGCCGTCGACGACACCCTGCGGTGGCGCCGATGACCACACCCGGCGAGGAGATGCACGCGCTGGTGAAGCGGTTGTATCCGCTCTGCCGGAGCATCACCGGCGACGGTGTGCGCGCCACCCTGGACATCGTCGGCGAGTACATCCCGCTACAGGTGCACGAGGTGCCGACCGGGACGCAGGTACTGGACTGGACGGTGCCGCAGGAGTGGAACATCCGGGACGCGTACGTCGCCGACGCCGCCGGGAACCGGGTCGTCGACTTCGCCGCGTCCAGCCTGCACGTACTCGGCTACAGCGTGCCGGTGTCGGCGACCATGCCGCTGGCCGAGCTCCGCGCACACCTGCACACCCTGCCGGACCACCCGGGTTGGGTGCCGTACCGCACCAGCTACTACGAGCCGGAGTGGGGGTTCTGCCTGGCCCAGGAGACCCTGGACGCGCTGCCGGAGGGCGAGTACGAGGTGTGCGTCGACTCCACGCTCGCCGACGGCCACCTCACCTACGCCGAGCACGTGGTCCCCGGGCAGGTCCCCGACGAGGTGATCGTCTCCTGCCACGTCTGCCACCCCTCGCTGGCCAATGACAACCTGGCCGGCATCGCGGTGGCGACGTTCCTGGCCCGGGCACTGGCCGAGGAAACGCCGTACTACACCTACCGGTTCATCTTCGCGCCCGGCACCATCGGGGCGATCACCTGGCTGGCCCGCAACGCGGAGCGGGTGGATCGGGTCAAGCACGGGCTCGTGCTGGCCTGCGCCGGCGACCGGGGCTCATTGACGTACAAGCAGAGCAAGCGCGGCGACGCGGAGATCGACCGGGTGATGCGGCACGTCCTGGATGCCTCCGAACGCCCGCACCACGTCAGGGAGTTCACTCCGTACGGCTACGACGAGCGGCAGTTCTGCTCCCCCGGGTTCAACCTCGGCGTGGGCTCGCTCAGCCGGACCCCGTACGCCGGCTACCCCGAGTACCACACCTCGGCGGACAACCCGGACTTCGTCTCCCCGGAGGCGATGGCGGACACGCTCGCCGTCTGCCGCGAGGCGTTCGCCGTGCTCGACCGCAACCGGCGGTACGTCAACCTCAGCCCGTACGGCGAACCGCAGCTGGGCCGACGCGGGTTGTACGACTCGCTCGGCGGCCGCAGCGATGCCAAGCAGGCCGAGATGGCGATGCTCTGGGTGCTCAGCCTCTCCGACGGCGAGCACAGTCTGCTGGACGTCGCCGAGCGGTCCGGGCTGCCGTTCGACGCCGTCGCCGCCGCGGCCGGTGCCCTGCACGGCGCCGGGCTGATCAAGGCGTGACGCCGATGACCGCCGAGGGGGAGAATCCGCGGACGACGGCGCCGCCGGCCGGATCCGGCCGGCGGGCCCTCGTCGGCCGGCTGTCCTGGGGACTGGCCGACCAGGCGGCCTCCAGCATGAGCAACTTCGCGGTGGGGATCTATGTGGCGCGCTCGCTGGGGGTGACCGCGTTCGGCGTGTTCAGCCTCGCCTGGGTGACCTACGGCGTGGTGCTCAACGTCTCCCGCGGGCTTGCCACCGATCCGCTCGTGGTGCGCTTCAGCGGGGTGCCGGAGGCGTCGTGGCGCGGGGCGGTGGCCCGGTCGACGGGTACCGCGCTCGGCGTCGGCGCCGCCATCGGTGCGGCGTGTCTGGTGGTCGGCCTCGCTCTCGGTGGCCGTGTGGGTCCCGCGTTCGCCTGCCTCGGCGTCATGCTGCCGGGGCTGCTGCTGCAAGACGCCTGGCGGTACTCGTTCTTCGCCGCGGGCACCGGGCGGAAGGCGTTCGTCAACGACGTCGTGTGGGGCGTCGCGCTCGTCCCGGCCATGGTGGTGGCGGCCCGCGTGGGCAGCGTGGCCGCCTTCGTGCTCGCCTGGGGCGCGTCCGCCACGGTGGCCGCCGGGTACGGCTACATCCAGTCCGGCATCCTGCCCCGGACGACCCGGGCCCGCGGCTGGCTGCGCGAACAGCGCGACCTCGGCTCCCGGTACCTGGTCGAGAACGTCAGCCTCAGCGGCGCGAACCAGCTGCGGGCGTACGGCCTCGGCGTCATCGTCGGGGTCGGCGCGGTGGGTGCGGTCCGGGGCGCGGAGCTCCTGCTCGGCCCGTTCCTCGCCATCCTGATGGGTCTGTCGCTGGTCACCGTCGCGGAGGCGGCACGGGTGCTGCGGCGGGCCCCGCACCGCCTCGGCAGGTTCTGCCTCCTGCTGGGCGGCGGGCAGGCCGCCGCCGCACTGCTCTGGGGCGGGGCGCTGCTGCTGATGCCGGACCGGCTCGGCGCGTTCGTGCTCGGCGACGTCTGGCCCTCCGCCTCCCAGCTCATCGTGCCGGTCACCCTCGGCGTCGCGGGCGCCGGCCTCGGCACCGGCGCGGCGGCCGGACTGCGCGCGCTCGCCGCGGCCCGGCGCAGCCTGCGCTGCCAGCTCTTCGCCTCCGCCTGCTATGTCAGCGGCGGGCTCGGCGGAGCGGCCCTGGCCGACACGGTCGGCTCGGCCTGGGGCGTCGCCGCCGCGACCGGCTGCAGCTCGGCCGTGTGGTGGCTGCAACTGCGGTCCGCCCTGCGCGAGCACCACCACGTACCCATCCGCGAAGTGAGGACCTCATGACCGCCCAACCCAGGCTGAGCATCGGCCTGCCCGTGTACAACGGCGAGGAGTACCTGGCCGAGTCGTTCGACGCCCTGCTCGGCCAGACCTACGAGGACTTCGAGCTGGTCGTCTCCGACAACGCCTCGACCGACGGGACCGAGGACATCTGCCGCCGGTACGCCGCGAAGGACTCGCGCATCCGGTATCTGCGGCTGTCCCGGAACATCGGCGCCACACCGAACCACAACCGTGTGTTCGCCGAGTCCCGCGGCGAGCTGTTCAAGTGGGCCTCACACGACGACCTGTACGCCCGCGACCTGCTGCGGCGCTGTGTGGAGGCGCTGGACGAGCGGCCGGACATGATCCTCGCGCACTCCGGCCAGGCGGTCATCGACGGCGACGGCCAGGTGAAGGTCCCGTACGAGTACACGCTCGCCACCGACTCACCGCACCCCCAGGACCGCTTCCGCAGCCTGCTGTTCGAGCCCGGCGGCGACGACTTCTACGGGGTGCTGCGCGCCGACGTGCTGCGCCGGGTGAAGCCGATGGACAGCTACCACCACGCGGACCGCACGTTCATGGCCGAGATCGCGCTGCACGGCCCCTTCCACCAGGTGCCGGAGGTGCTGTACTTCCGCCGTGACCACCCCACCCGCGCCGAGCGGGCGAACCCCTCCAAGCGCTCCCGGTGCGTCAACCTGGACCCGCGCCGGGCGGGCCCGCTGCACCCGACGCCCCGGCTGCTCGCCGAGTACGTCTGGGGCTTCGCCTCGGCGATCCGGCGGGCCCCGTTGTCCTCGGCCGAACGGCGGGCCTGCTACCGCCACTTGACCGCGTGGCTGACCAGCCGGGTCCGGCCGGGCGCCGGTGAGCGGGTCGAGGACCGCGCCCCGGTCGACCCCGCCAAGCTGACCGTCTCCGTCGACGCCCTCGTCGCCGGCCGTGAGGGGAGGCGGACATGAGCGCTGTCCGCATCGGGGTGTTCGGCCTGCTCGGCTCCGGCAACCTCGGCAACGACGGATCGCTGGAGGCGCTGCTCGGGTATCTGCGCGCCGAGCACCCCAACGCGGTCGTGGACGCGCTGTGCGGCGGCCCCGAGGCCGTCACGGCCCGGTTCGGGATCCCCGCGACGCGGCTGCACTGGTACCGCGGGGAGTACCGGACCGCGTCGCGGGCGGGCGCGGTCGCGGGCAAGGGTCTGGGCAAGCTCGTCGACGTCTTCCGCACCGCCGCCTGGGTGCGCCGGCACGACGTGGTGATCGTGCCGGGCATGGGCGTCCTGGAGGCCACGCTGCCGCTGCGGCCGTGGGGCTTTCCGTACTCGCTGTTCCTGCTCTGCGCGAGCGGACGGCTGCTTGGCACCCGGGTCGCGCTGGTCAGCGTCGGCGCCGCCGAGATCCGCGACCGGCCGACCCGGGCCCTGGTGCGCTGGTCGGCGCGGCTGGCCGCGTACCGGTCCTACCGGGACACCCAGTCCCGTGACGCGATGCGGGCGATGGGCGTGGACACCGCACGGGACGAGGTCTACCCGGACCTGGCGTTCGCCCTGCCGACGCCACGGGTGAGCACGCCCGCCGGCTCGCCGGGTCCCGTCTGCCTCGGTGTCATGGACTTCCACGGCGGCAACGACGACCGTGCCAGGGCCGAGGAGATCCACCGGCGCTACCTCGACGGGACGATCCGGTTCGTCCGTACGCTGGTCGAGGAGGGCAGGCAGGTCCGGCTGCTCACCGGCGACACCTGCGACGCGACGGTGGTCGCCGCGATCCTCGACGCGGTGGGCTCACCGCTGGTCACGGATGCCGAAGTCGCCTCGCTGGCCGACCTGATGAAGGAGACGGCGGCCGCCGACACCGTGGTGGCGATCCGCTACCACAACCTGATCAGCGCGTTGAAGGCCGGCACACCGACCCTCGCCCTCTGCTACGCGGCGAAGAGCGACGCGCTCATGGACCGGATGGGCCTGGCCGCGTACGTCCACCCGGCTCGCGAGGTCGACGCCGACCGCCTGACCGAGCAGTTCCGGGCGTTGGAGAAGCACGCGCCGGAGCTGCGGCAGACCCTCGCCGAGCGGAACCTCGCCGCCGCCCGGCAACTCCAGGACCAGTTCACCGAGTTGACCGCGGCCCTGTTCCCGACGACCGACCACAAGCAAGCCCACGCCCGCCAGGAGGCGCCATGAAAGCCGTCGAAGTCCCGGAGATCGCGGGCGCTTACCTCTTCGAGCCGACGCCGTACGCCGACGAGCGCGGCTTCTTCTGCCGCACCTTCGACGCCGACGTGGTCCGCTCGGTGGGCCTGGACCCGAGCGCCTTCATCCAGGACAGCGTGTCCCGCTCGGTCCGGGGTGTGCTGCGCGGCCTGCATCTGCGCTCCGGCGCCGGCGAGGCCAAGCTGGTGCGGTGCTCGTACGGGCAGATCTTCGACGTCGTCGTGGACCTGCGGCCGGACTCGCCGACGTACCTGGGCCGCGCCTTCTTCGAGCTGTCCGGCGAGACACAGGTGACCCTGTACATCCCGGCGGGGTGCGCGCACGGCTTCCAGGCGCTGACCGAGACCACCGACACCTCGTACCGGATCGACCGCCCGCACGATCCGGCCGAGGATGTGACGATCGCCTTCGACGACCCGGAGCTCGCCATTCCCTGGCCGCTGCCGGTCACTTCGATGTCCCAGCGGGACCGGGAGGCGCCGAGCCTCGCCGAGGTCCTGAACCAAAAGTACTGAAGCGCAAGGAAAGTTGAGGTCGGCGTGGACACCGAGAACACCGGAGAGTTCCTCCTGCCCCGGTCGCGACTGGCGAACGAGCGGTTGCACGCCATGATCCCCGGCGGCGCGCACACCTACGCCAAGGGCGACGACCAGTACCCCGAGAACCTCGCCCCGGTCATCAGCCACGG
Organism: Streptomyces sp. ERV7; assembly: GCF_001653515.1. GTDB lineage: Bacteria > Actinomycetota > Actinomycetes > Streptomycetales > Streptomycetaceae > Streptomyces. Next base: position 582,937 of record NZ_LYOY01000001.1, read on the forward strand.
CCGCGGTGCCCATGTGTGGGACATCGACGGCAACCGCTACATCGAGTACGGCTCCGGCCTGCGGTCCGTCAGCCTCGGCCACGCCCACCCCCGCGTGACCGAGGCGGTGCGGCGGGAAATCGATCGCGGCAGCAACTTCGTACGGCCCTCCATCGTCGAGGTCGAGGCCGCGGAGCGCTTCCTGGCCACGGTGCCGACCGCCGAGATGGTGAAGTTCGCGAAGAACGGCTCCGACGCCACCACCGCCGCGGTACGCCTCGCCCGCGCGGCCACCGGGCGTCCACGGGTGGCCCTCTGCGCGGACCACCCCTTCTTCTCCGTGGACGACTGGTTCATCGGCACCACGCCGATGTCCGCCGGCATCCCGGACGCGACCAACGAGCTCACCGTGACGTTCCCGTACGGGGATCTGGCAGCCACGGAGGAGTTGCTCACCCGGTACCAGGACGAGGTCGCCTGCCTCATCCTCGAACCCGCCACCCACAGCGAGCCGCCGCCGGGATACCTGGCCGACCTGCGCGAGCTGGCCGACCGGCACGGCTGCGTCCTGGTCTTCGACGAGATGATCACCGGCTTCCGCTGGTCCGAGGCGGGCGCCCAGGGCCTGTACGGCGTCGTCCCCGACCTGTCCACGTTCGGCAAGGCGCTGGGCAACGGGTTCGCCGTCTCCGCGCTGGCCGGGCGCCGCGAGCTGATGGAGCGGGGCGGGCTGCGTCACTCCGGCGAGAGGGTGTTCCTGCTGTCCACCACGCACGGCGCGGAAACGCACTCGCTGGCCGCCGCGATGGCCGTGCAGACCACCTACGTCGAGGAGGGGGTCACCGCGCGGCTGCACGCCCTCGGCGAGCGGCTGGCCGCCGGTGTCCGCGCCGCCGCGGACGGCATGGGCGTCGGCGAGCACATCGTCGTCCGGGGCCGGGCCAGCAACCTGGTCTTCGCCACCCTCGACGAGAGTGGGCAGCCGTCGCAGCGGTACCGCACGCTGTTCCTGCGCCGGCTCCTCGCGGGCGGGGTGCTGGCCCCGTCGTTCGTGGTGAGCAGCGCGCTCAGCGACGCCGACATCGACCACACCGTCGATGTGGTGGCCCAGGCATGTGTGGTGTACCGGAAGGCGCTGGATGCCGGTGATCCCACGCCCTGGCTGGCCGGGCGGCCGGTGAAGCCGGTGTTCCGCCGCCTGGCATGACGTGACGTCAGCGGCGCTGCCGCCGACCGGCGTCGGACCTCCGATCCTCGCCCAGCCGGTCGGCCGTCCGGTCGACGAGCCACGCGGTCGCCGGTATCACCGCCAGCGCGGTGCACCAGCCGCCGAGGACGTCGGTCGGGTAGTGCGCGCCCAGGGCGACCTGCGCCCAGCCCATGGCGGCACCGGCGACCAGCGCCGCGACGAGCACGAGTGACGTACCGGCCGTCCTGCCGAGGCCGAGCCGGTCGGCCACGAGCAGCGCCACGACGAGGGCGAGTGCGGTGAAGAAGGCGGTGTGCCCGCTCGGATAGGACAGGTTGCCGTCGCCGTGGATGGTGCGTCCCACCAGATGCTTGAGCAGCGTCGCCGATCCCACGGTCATACCGACCCCGGCAACGGCGAACACCGCCGCGCGAGGACGCCGAAGCAGCAGGCAGCCCGTCACGGCGGCCACGAGCAACGCCGCCGATCCGGCGGGCTCCCCCAGGAAGTCCATGGCCAGAGCGACGCGCCGCCACGGTGGCCGCACACTGTCCGCCGTCGGCCGGACGATCCACACGTCCACCCGGCCGCCCTCGCCGTGGCCGGCGTACAGGACCCCGAGCACGACGACCACCAGCGCGGCGAGCACCGCGATCAGCCCGAGCCGCGCGCGCAGCGACGGGGGCACCACCGCACACACCGACCGGCCGTTCATACGCCCACCGCGTCCCGCTCATGACCGGGACGGGGATACGCCCGCACACCGATGCAGACCATCCGGCAGATGCGACGCACCTCCCCCTCCCGTCGGCATGACGGGGCACTCGCCACCCTAACCAGCAATACGGTCGCACAAACGGCCGTCGGACAAGTACGCCGCGAGAATCCCTGTCGCAGGTGCGTCAGAACTCCAGGACCCCCACGTCCCGCACCGTCTGCGCCAGCCCCCGGATCAGCTCGTTCTCCGCGTCCTTGCGCCAGATCAGGGCGAAGGAGAGCGAGCCCATGTCGGGGACGGGGACCCAGCGCAGGTGGGACATGGACCAGTAGCGGGTGACGTGGGAGGGGAAGGGGTGGACTATCTCGCGGGTGCCGACGAGGTTGATCAGTTCGTCGGCGTCGGTGATCGGCTCGATGCGCTCGATCGTCTTGCCCCGGGGTGTCTGGAACGACAGATAGCCGTCCTCCCAGTAGTCGGGCATGTCGGGGGCCATGGCATGGGCGAAGTCGGCGAGGGCTTCCAGGGGGACGGAGGAGCGCTCGGCGAGTTCGTGGTCGGCGGCGACGGCCAGGACGCGGGGGTCGCGGAACAGGACCGGCCCCACCGTGAGATCGGGCTCGTCCACCGGCAGCCAGGAGATGAGGACGTCCATGTCGCCCTCGCGGAGCCTGGTGAAGGGCTCGACGTAGGGGGCCCGGCGCAGCTGGAGTTCCCACTCGGGATGGCGGGCGGAGAACGTCTGCCAGTAGCGGTGCAGCTCGGGCACGTTGAAGGGCAGCATGCCGACGCGCAGCCGGGCGGTCTTGCCGCGGACGGTCATCCGCGCGCGTTCGAGGCTGTTGCGCAGGTTCGTGTAGACCGGCTCCAGGTCGGCGCGCAGCTGCCGGCCGAGCGGGGTCAGCCGGACCTGACGGCGGTTGGAGCGGTCGAACAGCAGCCCGCCGAGTCTTCGTTCCTGGCGGCTGATGGCCTGACTGACACGCGCCTGGGTGAGATGCAGCCGGGCGGCGGCCCGGCCGAAATGCAGCTCGTCGGCCAGTGTCAGAAAGATCTCGATGTCGCGTATCTCCATGTGCCGTCGGCCCCCGTAGCAAGTCCTGGTCATCGGATCCTACGGATCTTCGGTGTTGATGCGTGCGGCGAGGGGCCGAAGGATCGGCAGGGTGCCGGAAACCGCTGCCCGGGGACCTGGCGGCGGTGCGGCGCCGCCGGCCCCGGCGCATGGCCGGGTCGCGGGCGCCGACCCGTTGACCGAAACCATGTGATCAAATCCATGCGTTCGAACCCATGTCATCAACACCATGTGATCGAAAGGAAGAAACCCTCGTGCGAGAACACTTCGACGTGGTCGTCCTCGGAGCGGGCCCCGGCGGTTACGTGGCCGCCATCCGCGCCGCCCAGCTCGGCAAGCGGGTCGCGGTCGTGGAGGAGAAGTACTGGGGCGGTGTCTGTCTGAACGTCGGCTGTATCCCCACCAAGGCGCTGCTGCACAACGCCGAGCTGGCGCGCGTCTTCACCCACGAGGCCAAGGAGTTCGGCATCAGGGTGGAAGGCAAGGTGTCGTTCGACTACGGCGAGGCGTTCCGCCGCAGCCGTCGCGTCGCGGACGGCCGGGTCAAGGGCGTCCACTACCTGATGAAGAAGAACGGGATCACCGAGTTCGACGGCCGGGGGACGTTCCTGGACGCGCACACCCTTGAGGTCGCCCAGGCGGACGGCGCCACGCGCACCGTGTCCTTCGACAACTGCGTCATCGCGACCGGGGCCACACCGCGACTGCTGCCCGGCACACGCCGCAGCGAGCGCGTGGTGACGTACGAGGAGCAGATCCTCGCCGAGGACGTGCCGCGCTCGATCGTGATCGCGGGCGCCGGCGCCATCGGCATCGAGTTCGCCTACGTACTGCACAACTACGGCGTCAAGGTCACCATGGTCGAGTTCCTGGACCGGATCGCGCCGCTGGAGGACGCGGACGTCTCCGCCGAACTGGCCAAGCAGTACCGCAAGTTGGGCATCGAGGTGCTGACCTCGACCCGGGTCGAGTCCATCGACGAGTCCGGCCCGCAGGTGCGGGTGACGGTCACCGGCAAGGACGGTACGCCCCGGGTCCTGGAGGCCGACCGGGTGCTCCAGGCGATCGGCTTCGCCCCCAATGTCACCGGCTACGGCCTGGAGGCCACGGGGGTACGGGTCACCGAGCGCGGCGCCGTCGACGTGGACGGCCGCTGCCGCACCTCCGTGCCGCACATCTACGCCATCGGCGACGTCACGGCGAAGCTGATGCTGGCGCACACCGCCGAGTCCATGGGTGTCATCGCCGCCGAGACCATCGCGGACGCGGAGACGATGGAGCTGGACTACCCGATGATCCCGCGCGCCACCTACAGCCATCCGCAGATCGCCAGCTTCGGCTGGACGGAGGCGCAGGCCCGGGAGAAGGGCTTCGACGTCAAGGTCGCCAAGTTCCCCTTCACCGCGAACGGGAAGGCGCACGGCCTCGGCGATCCGGTCGGCTTCGTGAAGGTGATCAGCGACGCCACGCACGGCGAGATCATCGGCGCCCATCTCATCGGGCCCGACGTCACCGAGCTCCTGCCGGAGCTGACGCTGGCGCAGCAGTGGGATCTGACCGTGCACGAGGTCGCCCGCAATGTGCACGCCCACCCGACGCTGGGCGAGGCGGTCAAGGAGGCCGTGCACGGGCTGGCCGGGCACATGATCAACTTCTGAGGGACGGGCCGCCCGTCGCCGTTCCCGAACGCACAGGCCGCAACCCGTGATCGTCGCATTCGTTAGGCGGGCCGGGGGGCTCAGGCGATCACCGGGGACGACGACAGGGCGGGCCGAAGGAACATGACTGACACGCTGCCGCACGCCGTCGGCCTCCGGCACACGGTCGGGCCCGGGCCGCGGGACGAGGAGTTCCGAGAGCTTCTGCGGTCGGGAACGGCGCTCGTCGAACCCGCGCTGCGCGAGGTCGTGGAGCGGCTCCCCGCATCCCTGGCCACGGTGTGCCGGTACCACCTGGGGTGGGACGGCGGCGACCGCGCGCCTTCGGCGGTGCGCGCGGGCAAACGGATCCGGCCGGCGCTCGCGCTCCTCTCGGTGCGCTCGGCCGGTGCTCCCGAGCGGCTCGCCGCCGTCGCGGGCACCGCGGTCGAGCTCGTGCACCAGCTCTCCCTCCTCCACGACGACATCATGGACGGCGACACCGAGCGGCGCGGCAGGCCCACCGCCTGGGCCCACTTCGGCACCGGAGCCGCCGTGCTCACCGGCGACGCCCTCGTCGTCCAGGCCGTCGCCACGATCCTCCACGCCCGGGCCCCCGGGGCCTCCGACGCCATGGAGGGCCTCATCACGGCGGTGGAGCGGATGGTGGCGGGGCAGGCGGAGGATCTCGCCCTGGAACACCTCAGCGCCCGGGAGGTGTCGGTGCCCCGCTATGTGCACATGGCGCGCGGCAAGACCGGGGCCCTGTTCGGCTGCGCGGCGGCGCTCGGCGCGGTCCTCGCGCAGGCACCGCCACCCGTCGTACGTGCTCTGGGCCGCGCCGGCAGCGATCTGGGCGTGGCCTTCCAGATCCTGGACGACGTGCTCGGTCTGTGGGGCGACGGAGCTCTCACCGGGAAGCCGGTCGGCACGGATGTGGTGCGCGGCAAGAAGACGCTTCCCCTGGTGCTGGCCGCAGGCACCGACACGGACGACGGCAGGCGGCTCGCGACCCTGCTCGGCCCGGCACCGCTGCCGTCGGCCCGCGTCCCCGAGGTCATGGCGCTGCTCGCGGCCACCCACAGCCGGGAGCGCGCCGAGGAGATGGCCGCTCGCCATGTGGCGTCCGCCGTGGCCGCCCTGGACGACGCGCGACTCCCCACGGACGTACGGCGGCAGTGGCACACGCTCATCGGCGGTCTGTCGCGGCGCAGCAGCTGACGCCACGGAGAACTGAACGCCGAAAGGGGAGAGGAGACGCCGTGACGCCCGGGCCGTACGCCCTGCGCGTGCTCGACGTACACAAGGCCTACCGGTCGCACCAGGTCCTCAGAGGCGTTGCACCCCCGCCTGCACCCCGACGGCCCGGCGCGGCCTATTTGCCAGGGTCCCGGAAGCGGCCGAAGGCCTTGGTGAAGGCGCTCAGGGGTGAGCCGTCCGCCTTGGCCTGCCTCGGCGCGGGCAGCCCGGGCACGCCGTCGCCGCCGGTCGCCTCGGCCAGCGCGGACTGCGCCGCCTCGGCTGCCTCCCGGTACAGGTCACGGGACTTGGTCATGGCGTCGAGCGCCTCGGCGTACTTGCCGACCATGCCCTGGGCGTGGACCAGCTCCTCGTCCGGGGTGAGCAGGTGCCAGCCCTGGCGCAGACGTGTCAGGGCCCGCTCGGCGTCGGCCTCCATCGGCCGCGGCAGGGCGTCGAACTCCTTGATCCTGTCGAGGAGTTCGGTCGGCTCCGAGCCGTCCAGGAAGACACTGCGCACCGTGAAGCGATCGGCGTCGTAGCCCGGGGCCTGCGGTGACGTGGGCAGCACGACGGCGCCGCCGCGCGGCAGCCGCGCGCCGAACTCCTTCTTCATCGCGAAGTCGGCGATCTGCGCCTGCTCGGGCGTGCTGCGGTGCTCGACCACCCGGTGGCGCAGGCTCGGCGGCAGGAACGCCGAGACCGGTCGCTGCCCGGCCGCGTCCGGCGTCATCGCCTCGTGCACCACGACGTGGACGAACCAGCTCTGCCGGGCGCAGTCCCGCAGCCGGTGGCGCAGCTGGTCGTCGTCCTTGGGCAGGTGGTTCGTCGTCCGCAGCCGTACGTCCGGGACCGTGTCGTGGTCCCAGGCGATCCGCTCGCTGTCGGGCCAGAACATGGTGGCGGGCGAGGGCCATTCGGCCTCCCAGGCCCGCTCGGCCTCGGCGGCGAGCACCCAGGTGACGCCCTCGCCGTCCTTGCGGCGGCCCTCCGGGTCGTACGTGGTGAGCTGGGCCCGCACCGTGACGTCGTCGGCCACGCGCCAGCGGGCCTCGAAGACGCGGCGGGCCGAGGGCCCGGGGTCGGCGGACTCGTCGCGCGGGTGCAGCACGGTGGAGCGGGCCGCCTCGACGGGGTCGAGGTCCAGGAAGTCGTCGAGCACCCCGGCCGCCTTGAGGGCGATCAGGTTGCGCCGGACGTCCTGCTCGGGCTCGGGCCCGAGATGGCGCGCGCGCCCCAGCCACGCGGTGTCGGGGACGGTGGTCGAAGATGCGGTGTTCTTGGCCATGGAGTCGTTCTGTAGGTGATCGGGGCGTGTCCAGTATCCTCCGTCGACCTGCGGAAGGAAGCGGTCCGGGTCTACGGCTTCACCACATCGCACCACACCCCGGCCCCTGCCCTTGCCCCTGCCCCGGCCACGAGTTGGCCCTGGGTGGGCCGGGCCGGGCGGCTAGGCGCACGACGGGCACATTCCGCGGTAGGTGACCTCGGCCGCCGAGACCGTGAAGCCGAACCGTTCGTCGGCGGGGAGGTGCGACAGCAGGTCGCCCGTGGTGCTGACGTCGCGGATGGTGCCGCAGCCGGAGCAGACCAGGTGCTGGTGGGGGCGGTGCGCGTTGGGGTCGTAGCGCTTGGCCCGGCCGTCGGTGGAGACCTCCATGACCTCGCCGAGGGAGACCATCTCGCCCAGGGTGTTGTAGACGGTCGCCCGGGAGATCTCCGGCAGCCGCACCGCCGCGCGGGCGTGCACCTCGTCGGCCGTGAGGTGCACGTGGTCGCCGTCGAGGACCTCCGCCACCACACGCCGCTGGGAGGTCACCCGCCAGCCGCGCTCGCGGAGCCGCTCCAGCAGGTCACTCATAGTGGTCCATCCATTCCGGCTCGGTGGAGAGTCGAGTAGGGGCAGTGGGCGGATACCCGCGTTCGCCGGTGGCCGTACAGCTTCCGACCGAGGACGAAACCGGTGAGCTTCTTGACCTGGACTCCGTCCATCGTAGGATCGATCCCAACGACGGCCAAGGGAGCGGACAAGTCCGGTACGGCAGGAGACTGAGCCACGACGGGGCCACCGCGGTCGAGCCGAGCGGTGCCGGCCCGAAGGTGGCGAACGCCCTCGTCGCCGCCCGTGTCGCCTTCCCCGAGACCGTACGGGACACCGGCCCCGAGGTGAACCTCTCCCGGGTACGCGCTCGCGCCGCACAGGTCCCCCGCTCCCCCCGCGCCTTACTCCGGACCGACAGTCCGTCGTCCACCATTGATCGCGACGGCCACTTCCGCCGCATCGAACCGTTCGACCACCCCGTAGTCCCCTGAGCAGTGCGATCCACCCAGGAAGGATTCCGATGTCTGAGAACCACGACGCGATCGTCACGGACCCGAAACCGGAGGACGGAAGCGGCGGCTGCCCGGTCGCGCACGGTCGCGCCCCGCATCCCACGCAGGGCGGCGGAAACCGTCAGTGGTGGCCGGAGCGGCTCAACCTGAAGATCCTCGCCGCGAACCCCGCCGTGGCCAACCCGCTCGGTGCGGAGTTCGACTACGCCGAGGCGTTCAAGACCCTCGACCTGCCGGCCGTGAAGCGGGACATCGCCGAGGTGCTGACCACCTCGCAGGACTGGTGGCCGGCCGACTTCGGCCACTACGGCCCGCTGATGATCCGTATGGCCTGGCACAGCGCCGGTACGTACCGCATCAGCGACGGCCGCGGCGGCGCCGGGGCCGGGCAGCAGCGCTTCGCCCCCCTCAACAGCTGGCCGGACAACGCGAGCCTCGACAAGGCCCGCCGGCTGCTGTGGCCGGTCAAGAAGAAGTACGGCAGGTCCCTGTCCTGGGCCGACCTGATGATCCTCGCCGGCAACGTCTCGCTGGAGACCATGGGCCTGGAGACCTTCGGCTTCGGCGGCGGCCGCGCGGACGTCTGGGAGCCCGACGAGGACGTCTACTGGGGCCCCGAGACCACCTGGCTCGACGACCAGCGCTACACCGGCGACCGGGAGCTGGAGAACCCCCTCGGCGCGGTACAGATGGGCCTGATCTACGTCAACCCGGAGGGCCCCAACGGCACCCCGGACCCGATCGCCGCGGCCCGCGACATCCGTGAGACGTTCCGCCGGATGGCGATGAACGACGAGGAGACGGTCGCGCTCATCGCGGGCGGCCACACCTTCGGCAAAACCCACGGCGCGGGCCCGGCGGACGCCGTCGGCCCCGACCCCGAGGCCTCGCCCCTGGAGCTGCAGGGCCTCGGCTGGCAGAACAGCCACGGCACCGGCAAGGGCGCCGACGCGATCACCAGCGGCCTTGAGGGCATCTGGACGAACACGCCGATCACCTGGGACAACAGCTTCTTCGAGATCCTCTTCGGCTATGAGTGGGAGCTGTTCAAGAGCCCCGCGGGCGCCCACCAGTGGCGGCCGAAGGGCGGCGCCGGGGCGGGCACCGTCCCCGACGCGCACGACGCGTCCAAGACCCACGCGCCGACGATGCTGACGACCGACCTCTCGCTCCGCCTCGACCCGGTCTACGAGCCGATCTCGCGGCGCTTCAAGGAGAACCCCGCCGAGTTCGCGGACGCGTTCGCCCGCGCCTGGTACAAGCTGACCCACCGCGACATGGGCCCGGTCTCGCGCTACCTCGGCCCCGAGGTCCCGTCCGAGGTCCTGCTGTGGCAGGACCCGCTGCCCGAGGTGACGCACGAGCCGGTCTCCGCCTCGGACATCGCCTCCCTCAAGGAGCGGATCCTCGCCTCCGGCCTCACGGTGTCCCAGCTCGTCTCCACCGCCTGGGCCTCGGCCTCGTCCTTCCGGGGCAGCGACAAGCGCGGCGGCGCCAACGGCGCGCGCGTCCGCCTGGAGCCGCAGCGCGACTGGGAGGTCAACGACCCCGACCGCCTCGCGGTGGTGCTGAGCACCCTTGAGGGGATCCAGCGGGAGTTCAACTCCGGCGCCGGGCAGGTCTCGCTGGCCGACCTGATCGTGCTCGGCGGGTCGGCGGCCGTGGAGAAGGCCGCCAAGGACGCGGGTCTCGACGTGCGGGTGTCCTTCACGCCGGGCCGCGCGGACGCCACGCAGGAGCAGACCGACGTGGACTCCTTCGCCGCGCTGGAGCCGACCGCGGACGGGTTCCGCAACTACCTCGGCAAGGGCAACCGGCTCCCCGCCGAGTACCTGCTGCTCGACCGGGCGAACCTGCTGACGCTCAGCGCTCCCGAGCTCACCGTCCTGGTGGGCGGCCTGCGTGTCCTCGGCGCCAACCACCAGGAGTCCTCGGCGGGCGTGCTCACCCGGACGCCGGGCAGGCTGACCAACGACTTCTTCGTCAACCTGCTCGACCTGGGCACGACGTGGAAGGCGACCTCCGACGACGCGCACGCCTTCGAGGGCCGCGACGCCGCCACCGACGAGGTCAGGTGGACCGGCACCCGCGCCGACCTGGTCTTCGGGTCGAACTCGGAGCTGCGCGCCCTCGCGGAGGTGTACGCGAGCGACGACGCGAAGGAGAAGTTCGCCAAGGACTTCGTCGCGGCGTGGGAGAAGGTCATGAACCTGGACCGGTTCGACCTGGCCTGATCGTGCCTGATCACCGCTGATCGTGCCTGGTCACGGCTGATCTTCGGAGCACGAGAGACAGAGGTACGAGAAGAGGCGCCTGACCTGGGCTTTCGCCCGGCAGGCGCCTCTTTCCGTGGGTCCGTGGCGCTTAGCTCATCGGCACCGGGTACGTCGGGTACTCCACACCGGAGACGTGCTGGACCACGCGGATCACCTGGCACGAGTAGCCGAACTCGTTGTCGTACCAGAGGTAGAGGATCGCGTTGTCGCCGTCCACCTTGGTGGCGCCCGCGTCGACGATCGAGGCGTGGCGCGAGCCGACGAAGTCCATGGAGACGGCGTCGGGAGCGGTCGTGAAGTCGATCTGGCGCTTCAGCGGCGAGTGCAGCGAGACGTCGCGGAGGTAGTCGAGGACCTCCTCGCGGGTGGTCTCACGGCCGAGCCGCAGGCTGAGGATCGCGATCGAGACGTCCGGGACGGGGACGCGGATCGAGCTGCCGGTGATCGGCGCCTTGAGGTCGGGCAGCGCCTTGGCGACGGCGGAGGCGGCACCCGTCTCCGTGATGACCATGTTCAGCGGCGCGGAGCGGCCTCGGCGGTCGGCCTTGTGGTAGTTGTCCAGCAGGTTCTGGTCGTTGGTGAACGAGTGGACGGTCTCCACGTGGCCGCGCAGCACGCCGTACTCGTCCGCCATCGCCTTGAGCGGCGGGACGATCGCGTTGGTGGTGCAGGACGCGCAGGACAGGATCTGCTCGTCCGGCTTGATCGTGTCGTGGTTGACGCCGTGCACGATGTTGGGCACGTCGCCCTTGCCGGGCGCGGTCAGGACGACCTTGTCGATACCGGGGCGCAGGTGCGTGGAGAGGCCCTCGCGGTCGCGCCACTTGCCGGTGTTGTCGATGAGGATGGCGTCCTGGATGCCGTACGCCGTGTAGTCGACATCGGACGGGTCGTTGGCGTAGATCACCTTGATCTCGTTGCCGTTGGCGACGATGGTGCTGTTCGCCTCGTCCACGGTGATCGTGCCCTGGAACTGGCCGTGGATGGAGTCGCGGCGCAGCAGCGAGGCGCGCTTGACGAGGTCCGCCTCTCCACCCCCGCGGACGACGATCGCGCGCAGCCGCAGGCCGTTGCCGGAACCGGCCTTCTCGATGAGCAGGCGCGCGACGAGCCGGCCGATGCGGCCGAACCCGTAGAGGACGACGTCGCGGCCCTCGCCGCGCTCGATCTTGTTGGCGCCGGTGGCGCCGACGACGGCCTGGGCGGTGAACTCCGCGACGGACAGACCGCGGTCGTCGGCCTGGTACATCGCGGCGAGCATGCCGAGGTCGATCTGGGAGGGACCGAGGTCGAGGGTGGTGAGAGCCTGCAGGAACGGAAGGGTGTCGGTGACCGAGAGTTCCTCACCGGCGATCTGCCGGGCGAATCGGTGGGTCTTCAGGATGCTGACCACCGACTTGTTCACCAGGGAGCGGCTGTGGAGGAGGACGGTGACGTCCCGCTCCCGGTGCAGCTTCCCGATGATCGGGATCATCGACTCCGCGATCTCCTCGCGGTTCTTCCAATTGGTGAACGAGTCGTCATTGACAGTCACGAGTTTATCTTTCGAGCTAGGCGGCGCTCATATGCTAACCCGACCCCTGTTCGAGCGTTCAAGGGGTGCCACCCCCGGGCCGCCGCAGTGACGGAAACGCCGTGCCCGGTGACCAGGAGTGAGCGATCACGCCCCCGGCTTCTTCCCCCACACGTACACCGCGTCACCCTGCTGCAGCGTGCTCCACAGGCGCTGGGCGTCCGCGTGGCGCAGATTGACGCAGCCGTGGGAGCCGGGGCCTTCGTAGAGGTTGTTGTAGACGCCGTGGATGGCCTGGCCGCCGCTGAAGTACTGGCTGTAGGTCATCGGCGAGTTGTACAGCGTCGACCAGTCGTCCTCCTTGCGCCGTTCGACGCGGAACCAGCCGGTGCGGGTGGGCAGCTCGGCCCGCCCCGACCTGATGGCGACGGGCGTGAAGGCCACCTTCCCCTTCGACGCGACCCACAGGATCTGGTGGCCCAGATCGACGCAGGCGACCCGGCCCTCGCGCTGGGGGCAGCCGCTCAGCTTCTCGGGGTAGTTCTGGGCCCAGTCCCAGTACAGGGCGGTGTACGTGATCGGTCCCGCAGAGCCGTCGGCGGGCACGATGAGCTGGCTCTCCTGGTACTTCTGGATCGCCTCGCAGTCGGCGGGCGACTGCGAGCCGTCCGCCTGAAGGCCCATCAGCTCCTCGACCTGGCGCTGATACGGGCCGTCGGCCGTCGAGCACTTCAGCGGGGCGCCCGTGGGCGCCGGGGGCGCGAGGGCGACGCCGTACGCGGGCAGGACACCGGCGGTGAGCGCGAGGGGCGCGGCGGGGATCAGCGCCCGCAGGGTGCGGCGGGCTCGCGGCAACTTCCACATGGCGCATACATGTGCACCGTCCGTCGCGTGCGTACCCGAACCTGACGGAACTTCACTCTCCCGCGCCGGGGCCGGGACCGGGGAGCCCGGCTCAGGGCGATCCCTGTCCGGGCATCGCGGTGGAGGGGGCCGGGGGGTCGACCCCCTCCACCGGCGCGTCAGCAGCCGCTGGTGTGGATGCGGCAGGCGGTGATCAGCGCGGCGGCGTGCTCCTCGCCGCCGAGGCTCTCGGTACGGACGTCCTCGGGCAGGACCTGGAGGGCGTCGATGTCGTGCTCCATCATGATGGACTCCTTCATTTCGGAGGTTGCGCCGGACCCGGAAGGGGTCCGGCTGCCGGTGGCCGGGTGGCCGCCGGACGTTCAGGGGTGGGCGCGTTCGCCCTCGGGCAGCCAGGCGCGCGGGCCGCCGAACCGGAGGCGCAGCAGCAGCGAGAGGCTTCCGCCCAGGCCGGTGGCGTACTCGGCGAGCACCGTCTTGCGGTTCTCGTCGGGCACCAGCAGCCGGCCGTCGTACAGGACCGCCTGCGCGGCCAGGTGCTCGACCAGCAGCTCCGCTCCGGCGCGGTACTGTGCCTCGCCCGTCAACTCGGCCGCGTCGAGCAGGAATTCGGCGTTGCCCGCGAGCCCGTGGCAGGTGGAGGTCGAGTCGGTCACCCGGCCCGCCCGTACGGCGAGGGCCGCGCCCTCCACCAGCTCGCGCACGGCGTCGTCGCGGGCGCCGGTGGCCGACCGGAGCCGGACCAGGAAGGTGCCCACTCCGGACGAGCCGCTGCACCAGTGCCGGGCGAGCTCCGGGGAGTCGGAGAGATGGCGGGCGCGGTCGACCGGCCAGAGGGCACCGGCGGGGCCCGACCGGGCGGCGGCGCCGTATTCCCGTGGAGCCATCGGTTTTCCCATGGCTGCCATGCGGTTCTCCATTGGCCGCCCAACGAAGACGGGTCTACGTTCGAGGACATCGGCGCGACGGCCCCTGTGGGGCGGGACGCCGGAGCCCGCACCTTCCCCGGGCCGACCCGGCTCCCGGGCCCGGCCCGACTCCCCCGGAGACATCTGACATGGCAAAGATCCTTTTCGTGATGACCGGCGCCGACCAGTGGACGCTCGCCGACGGCACCAAGCACCCGACCGGCTTCTGGGCGGAGGAGGCCGTGGCGCCGTACGAGGCGTTCACCGGCGCGGGCCACGAGATCGTGGTCGCCACGCCCGGCGGGGTCGTCCCGCCCGTCGACAAGGGCAGCCTCGCCGCCGAGGTCAACGGCGGCCAGGAGAACGCCGACCGGGTCGCCGAGGCGCTGGCCTCGATGGACGAGCTCAAGCGCCCGGTGAAGCTGGCGGAGGTCGACCTCGGCGCCTACGACGCGGTGTTCTACCCCGGCGGCCACGGCCCGATGGAGGACCTGGCCGTGAACGCCGACTCCGGCAGGCTGCTGACCGACGCGCTCGCCTCGGGCAAGCCGCTCGGCGTGGTGTGCCACGCCCCGGCCGCGCTGCTCGCCGCGACCGGCCAGGACGGCTCCCCGTTCGCGGGCTACCGGCTGACCGGCTTCACCAACGCCGAGGAGACCCAGGCGGGCCTCGCGGACAAGGCGAAGTGGCTGCTCCAGGACCGACTGGTGGAGCTGGGCGCCGACTTCCAGGAGGGCGAGCCGTGGGCCCCGCACGTGGTCGTCGACCGCAATCTGGTGACCGGCCAGAACCCGTCCTCCTCCGGTCCGCTGGCCGCCGAGCTCCTGAAGAAGCTGGGCGCGTGAAGAAGCCGGCCGCCTGAGGCCGTCGGCCCCTCGCCCTCCAGCCTTCCGGCCCCCGAGTTGCGTACCGCCCGGGAGCCGGAAGGCTTGAGGGCGACGCCCGTCCCGAATCGGAGCACGGCCATCCGGCTCAGCAAGGGGGACAGACCCATGCAGGACCTCGCAGCACTCGCCGAGGAGCACCTGACCAAGGCACGCCTCGCCTCGCACGGCCGCAGCGCCCATCTGATCGTGCACGACGGCGCGCTGCGGCAGAGCGTGATCGCGCTGACCTCGGGCTCCGAGCTCGACGAGCACAACGCGCCGCTCTCGGCCACCCTCCAGGTGCTGCGCGGCCATGTCCGGCTGACGTCGAACAGCGGCAACAAGGAGCTCCGCGCGGGCGATCTCTGCGAGATCCCCAAGGAGCGCCACGGGCTGCTCGCCCTGGAGGACTCGGCGGTGCTCCTCACCGCCGTCACCGCGGTGGAATAGGCCCCGCCCGACCGCCGCCCCGCTCCTCACGGCCGTCACCGTGGTGGAACAAGCCCCAGCCGATCGCCGCCGCCTCCCCCTGACCGCCGTCACCGCGGCGGAGTGGGCCCCGGGCCGATCACCTCGCCCCCGGCGGCCGTCCCTCCGCGCCGCCCCGCTCCCCCGCTCGTCCGGGTCACCACCAAGCCGGCCAGTGTCAGGAGCCAGGCCGCCACCGCGACCCACAACAGCACCTCGCCCAGGGTGTGCAGCCCCCTGACGTGCGCGGCGGCGCCGGTGGACAGCGTGGCCACGGCCGCCATCCCCAGGGGGAAGACCGTCGACCAGCGCCGTACGTCGTAGTGCGGGCGCGGCCGGACCACCTCCGCCGTCAGCAGGATGGCGTACCAGGCGAGGTCGAGGCCGAGCAGGACCAGGGTGGCGGTGCGCAGCGCCTGGTGGGCGCCCCCCGTCCACAGCGGGGACGCGGTGAGCTTCGAGCCGGCGAGCGCCGAGATGGCCAGCGCGCCGCCCGCGATCCACTGGTCGCCCGCTCCGGTCCACACCTGGCGGAAGTCGAAGCGAACGAGCGCTTCCCCGTAGAGCAGCACCCCGAGGCAGAAGAGGACGAGGGCCGCCCGGGCCAGCCAGTCGCCCTCGCCCGCGGCCGCGAGCGTGGCCGCGAGGACCGCGAGTCCCTGGGTCGCGACACACACCAGGAACGCCCCGCCGGGCATCCGCCGCTTCCAGTGGCGTACGACCGAGTACAGCAGCCCGGGCCAGAGCACGGCGGCCAGGGCGAGCAGGGCGGCGGCGGCCGTCTGCCAGCCGAGCGCCGAGAGCCGGGTGCCGAGCACCGCCGTGGCGGCGACGGCCGTCAGCGCGGGCGGGGTGTCGGCCTCGGCGTGCCAGCGCGGGCGGTCGCGCAGGAACCGGGCCGTGAAGTCGGCGGCGAGCACCAGCCACACCACGCCGGCCAGCGCCAGCGCGGCGCGCGAGAAGGTCTCGTGGCCGACGAGGTGCAGACCGACGGAGACGATGCCGGTGGCCATGACGGCGGCGCCGGCCGCCGGGGGCAGTTCGGCCCACCAGGGGCCGGGAGGACGGGTCACCGTGCCATCGGTACGCGGCGGGCACCGGGAGCGCCACTCGGATGCGCCAAGGGGAGTAGGGGGAACACCCACCCCAGTTTGGTCCAGACCTATTGACGGAAGGTCTGGACCATTTTACGGTGTGGCGCAGCCGGACCCCGTACCGCAACCGGACCCGTACGTCTCCAGGTTCCCCACAGCCCAGGAGGTACCCCCATGCTCGGTCGGATGTTACGTCTCGCGGGAGCCGGCCTCACGCTGGCGCTCGCCGCCCAGTTGCCCGCCGCGGCCTCACCCGCGGCGCCGCAGGGCGACACCTGCGCGGTCAAGTCGAAGCCCGCGGGCAAGGTGCTCCAGGGCTACTGGGAGAACTGGGACGGCTCCTCCAACGGCGTCCATCCGCCGTTCGGCTGGACCCCGATCACCGACTCCCGTATCGCCGCGCACGGTTACAACGTCGTCAACGCGGCCTTCCCCGTCATCCGCTCCGACGGCACCGCGCTGTGGGAGGACGGGATGGACGCGACCGTGAAGGTCGCGACCCCCGCGGAGATGTGCGCGGCCAAGGAGTCCGGGCAGACCCTCCTGCTGTCCATCGGCGGGGCGGCGGCCGGGATCGACCTCAACTCCAGTGCGGTCGCGGACAGATTCGTCGCGACGATCGTGCCCATCCTCAAGAAGTACAACTTCGACGGAATCGACATCGACATCGAAACCGGTCTGGTGGGCAGCGGAAATATCGGCCGACTCTCCACTTCCCAGGCGAATCTGGTCCGCATCATCGACGGCGTGCTCGCCCAAATGCCCTCGAACTTCGGACTCACGATGGCGCCGGAGACGGCCTATGTCACGGGCGGCAGTGTCACGTACGGGTCGATCTGGGGCGCATATCTGCCCATCGTGAAGAAATACGCCGACAACGGCCGACTGTGGTGGCTGAACATGCAGTACTACAACGGCAACATGTACGGCTGCTCCGGCGACTCGTACTCGGCGGGCACCGTCCAGGGCTTCACCGCCCAGACCGACTGCCTCAACAAGGGGCTGGTCGTCCAGGGCACCACCGTCAGGGTCCCCTACGACAAGCAGGTCCCGGGGCTGCCCGCGCAGCCGGGCGCCGGGGGCGGCTACATGTCACCAGGTCTGGTGTCGCAGGCGTGGAACCACTACGGCGGCGCCCTGAAGGGCCTGATGACCTGGTCGATCAACTGGGACGGCGCCAAGGGCTGGAGCTTCGGCAACAACGCGAAGGCGCTGCAAGGGCGTTGAGAGCCCGGCGCGGCGCACCGGAATCCCACCTTCCGAAAACCTGCACACCGCGTGCGCAGACCGGTCACCGCGCCCCTGCGCACAGCGGTGCCGACGTCGGCGGAGGGTGCCTTAACAGCCGGAGTGTCCCAGTTGGGCAAATGGACTTCCGGGGGCGAGGAATTCATGAAGTGAAGCTCGTGAAGAAGCTGCTCCCAAACCATGGACGCCTCTGCACGCAGCGGTAATAACCACCCCGAGGAATGCCTGATCAGGGCGTTCGGGATTGGCTGTGCACGGCGTCGGCGTGCTTTGATCCTGCCCCATACGGGAGCCCCGCCAACGGGCTCTCCGTAGTGAATTCCCCCCGAATGAAGGGCAGTTTCCCCATGAACATCACCCCCCAGGTCGAGACCCGCGAGATCTCCGACGCCGACCTCGACAACGTGTCCGGCGGCCTCGTCGGCACCGCGCTCGGCAACGTGACCGGCACCGCCGACTCGCTCCTCCCGGTCTCGGGCCTCGTGGGCTCGGTCACGGGTCTGGTCGAGTCGACCACCGGTGTGAACACCGGCGCGGTCACCGGCCTGGCCTCCGGCCTCGTCGCCGGTCTCTGAGACGGCGCGTGAGCCCCGGAACCCGCTCGGTTCCGGGGCTCCCCGCATCCGTCCCCAGGTAGGGGCAGCGTTCCGTGCAATTTCGTCAACAGGCCCTTTCCAAGCTCCAGTCACCGGAGGAACTCGACCTGCCGGTGCGTTTCGCGCGCCCGCAGGGGCGGCTCGTCCTCGCCGTCACCGTGGCCGTCATGGCCGCCGCCTGCTTCTGGGCGGTGACCGGATCCGTCTCCTCCACCCTGAGCGCGCCCGGCATCCTCACCCACGCGCAGGGCAGTTACGTCCTGCAGAGCCCCGTGGCCGGACAGGTCACCGGTGTGCTCGCCAAGGAGGGTGACGCCCTCATCGCCGGAGCGCCGCTGCTCAAGGTCCGCACCGAGCGCGGCGACCGGGTCGTGCGCGCCATCGCGGCGGGCCGGCTGACCGCGCTCAGGGCCGCCATCGGCGCCGTGGTCACCACCGGGGCCGATGTGGCGAGCGTCGAGCGGACCGGCGGCGCCGAGGATCCGCTGATGGCGATGCTGTACGTACCCGAGGGCGGCGCCGCCTCCGTCCGGCCGGGCGCCCCCGTGGACCTCGCCGTCCAGTCCGTGCCCAGCCGGCAGTACGGGGTGCTGCGCGGCAGGGTGGCGGCCGTCGGCCGCACCGCCCAGACGCGCGAGCGGATCGCCGCCTTCCTCGGCGACGCCCAGCTCGGCGAGCAGTTCTCGCGGCACGGCAGGCCCGTCGCGGTCCTGGTGCGGCTCGACCGCTCGGCCGCCACCGAGTCGGGCTACCGCTGGTCCTCGGCCCAGGGCCCGCCGTACGCGGTCGACTCCATGACCCAGGCCACCGGCTCCGTCCACCTGGCCGACCAGCGTCCCCTCGATTGGCTCCTCCCGTGACCGCACCGCCCGCCTCCGCCGCGCCCCCGCAGCTGCCGCCGCCCGGCCGCGGCCGCCACCGTCCCGAGAGCGCCCCGGCGGGCCGGCGCCGCGCCCGGCCGGCGCCGAAGGCGAAGCGGGCCAGGACCGTGCGCAGCCCCACCGTCCTCCAGATGGAGGCCCTGGAGTGCGGCGCCGCCTCGCTGGCGATGGTGCTCGCCCACCACGGCCGCCATGTGCCGCTGGAGGAGCTGCGCATCGCGTGCGGCGTCTCCCGCGACGGCTCGCGGGCCAGCAACGTGCTGAAGGCCGCCCGCGGTTACGGGCTCACGGCCAAGGGCATGCAGATGGAGCCCGCCGCGCTCGCGGAGGTGCGTGCGCCCGCCATCCTGTTCTGGGAGTTCAACCACTACGTCGTCTACGACGGCATGGGCCGCCGCTTCGGCCGGCGGGGTGTGTACATCAACGACCCCGACAAGGGCCGCCGGTTCGTCCCCTCCGAGGACTTCGACACCAGTTTCACCGGAGTCGTCCTGGTCCTCGAACCAGGTGACGGTTTCCGGCGCGGCGGCCGCAGGCCCGGGGTGCTCGGCGCGCTGCCCGCGCGGCTGCGCGGCACCACCGGCACGATGCTGGTCGCGCTCCTCGCCAGCCTGCTGCTGGTGGCGGTCGGAGCGACGCTGCCCGCGCTGAGCCGCACCTACATCGACACGTTCCTGATCGGCGAACAGACCTCGCTGCTCGGCACGCTCTTCGCCGCCATGGGCGCCGCGGTGGCGCTGACCGCCGCGCTGACCTGGCTCCAGCAGGCCAATCTGCTGCGCGGGCGGATGATCTCGTCCACGCTCGGCGGCGCCCGCTTCTTCCGGCATCTGCTGCGGCTGCCGGTCACCTTCTTCGCCCAGCGCAGCCCCGCCGACCTCGTCCAGCGCCTCCAGTCCAACGACGCGGTGGCCGAGACCCTGGCCCGCGACCTCACCGCGGCGGGCGTCGACGGCGTCGTGGTGCTGCTCTACGCCTTCCTGCTGTGGACCTACGATCCGCAGCTCACCGTCATCGGCGTGGGCATCGCGCTGCTCAACGTGGTCGCGATGCGCGTGGTGGTACGGCTGCGGGCCACCCGTACGCAGAAGCTGCGGGCCGACAGCGCCCGGCTGACCAACACCTCGTACACCGGGCTCCAGTTGATCGAGACGATGAAGGCGACCGGCGGTGAGGACGGCTACTTCCGCCGCTGGGCGGGGCAGCACGCGACCACTCTGGAGGAGCAGCAGCGCCTGGGGGTGCCGAGCGCGTGGCTGGGGATCGTCGCCCCGCTGCTCGCCACGCTCAACAGCGCGCTGATCCTGTGGATCGGCGGGCTGCGGGCGGTCGAGGGGCATCTCTCGATCGGGCTGCTCGTCGCGTTCCAGGCGCTGGTGACCCGCTTCACCGCGCCGGTCACCCGGCTGAACTCGGTGGCGGGCCGGATCCAGGACTTCGCGGCCGACGTGGCCCGCCTCAAGGACGTGGAGAACTTCCCGGTGGACGCGCTGTACACGCGCGACGAGCCGGAGCACGGCACCCGCAGGCTCAAGGGCCATGTGACGCTCGACGACATCACCTTCGGCTACAGCCCGCTGGACGCGCCGCTGCTCACCGGCTTCTCCCTGTCCGTGGGACCCGGACAGCAGGTGGCGCTGGTCGGCGGCTCGGGCAGCGGCAAGTCGACGGTGTCCCGGCTCGTCTCGGGGCTCTACACCCCGTGGGAGGGTGCGATCCGCATCGACGGGCAGCGCCTGGAGGACATCCCCCGCAGCACGCTCGCCGCCTCGGTCTCCTTCGTCGACCAGGACGTCTTCCTCTTCGAGGGCACCGTGCGGGACAACGTGGCGCTGTGGGACCCGTCGATCCCGGACGACGCGGTCGTCGCCGCTCTTCGGGACGCGGCCCTCCACGACGTCGTCGCCCGCCGCCCGGGAGGCATCCACGGCCGCGTCGAACAGGACGGCCGCAACTTCTCCGGCGGGCAGCGCCAGCGCCTGGAGATCGCCCGCGCGCTGGTGCGCCGCCCCAGCGTGCTGGTGCTCGACGAGGTCACCAGCGCCCTGGACGCGGAGACCGAGCAGGTCATCATCGACAACCTGCGCAGGCGCGGTTGCGCCTGCGTGGTGATCGCCCACCGGCTGAGCACGGTCCGCGACAGCGACGAGATCGTGGTCCTGGACCACGGCGCCGTCGTGGAGCGCGGACGCCACGAGGACCTCCTCGCGGCCGGCGGGCCGTACGCCGAGCTGGTCAAGGAGCACTGAGGTGATGTCCGTACCCGGTCTCGCCGAGCCCGCCCCGGTCCACGACCCGGTCCTGGCCGCGCTCGGCGGCCTCGGCCAGGAGGTCGACTGCACGGGGCTGCGCGGCTTCTCCCTGGAGGGGCCGCAGGTGCTGTGGCTGGTGGTGGGCGGCGCCCTCGACCTGTTCGCGGTGGACGCGGCGGCCCAGGGCCACTGGCACTTCCTCGGCCGTCTGGAGCCCGGCACACTGCTGCTCGGCCCGGTCGAGGGCCCCCAGCACACCCTCGTCGGCAGGCCGTTGCGCGAGTGTGTGCTGCGCCGGATCCCGCTGCGGGAGCTGTACCGGACCGCGTACGCGGACGCGGTGGCGTACGAAGGCGGATACGGCAGCCACTACGACACCGGGGACACGGCCCTCAGCCTCCTGGAGCACGCCTTCTCGCTCGGCGTCGGGCGCGGCCAGCGCGTGCTGTTCGAGGCTCCGCTGGACGGCCGGACGACGGTCGAGGAGCCGGTGGCCGACGACGACGTCCTGTGGCTGCCGGTCTCCCCCGGCAGCGTCCAGTACGGCGCCGCGTTCAGCGCCGAGGCGGCCGGCGACCTGCTGGTCGACGGGGCGCTGTGGCAGGGCATGGTCAACCGGCAGCACCGCCTGCTGTCCGCCCTCGACCGCTGGATCGAGCGCATGGAGCGCGCGCACGAGGACCGCACCGCGGCCGGCATCAAGGCGGGCGAGGCCGTCCGCGACGAGGCCGACCGGGCCCTGCTGACCTCCATCGGCCGCCCCGGCAAGGCCCCTTCGCGTACGGCCGGGGCGGGCGACGACGTCACGTACGCGGTGTGCTCCCTCGTCGCCCGCGCCGCCGGGATCACCCTCACGGAGCCCTCCAGGAGCGGCGCGGTCAGCGAGCGGATCGACCCCGTCGAGCAGGTGGCGGTCGCCTCCCGGATCCGGAGCCGCCCGGTGCGGCTCGACGGGAGCTGGTGGCGCGAGAACGCGGGCCCCCTGGTGGGCCGCAGGGCGGCGAGCGGAACGCCGGTCGCCCTGCTGTGGCGGCGCGGCGGGTACGAGGCGGTGAACCCGGCGACCGGGCGGCGCACCCGGGTCGGCGAGACCAACGCCGAGGAGTTCGAGCAGCGGGCCGTCATGTTCTACCGGCCGCTGCCCGAGACACCGCTGAGCAAGTGGGGGCTGCTGCGGTTCGGGCTCCGCGGCACCCGCGCCGATCTGCGCAACCTGGTCCTGGCCGGGCTCGTCACGGTCGGGCTCGGCGCGCTGGTCCCGCTCGCCACCGGCCAGGTGCTCGGGGTGTACGTGCCCGGGGCGCAGACGAGCCTGATCGCCCAGGTGTCGCTGTCGATCATCGTCAGCGGTGTCGTCGCGGCCGCCTTCTCGCTGCTGCAGAACCTGACGCTGCTGCGGATGGAGGGGCGCATCGAGAGCACGCTCCAACCCGCCGTGTGGGACCGGCTGCTGAGGCTGCCGACGAAGTTCTTCACCGAGCGCTCCACCGGCGAGCTGGCGAGCGCGGCCATGGGCGTGAGCGCCATCCGCCGGGTGCTGTCCGGTCTGACCCCGGTGGTGGTCCAGGCGGGCACGGTCGGCGTGGTGAACCTGGTACTGCTGCTCTGCTTCAGCGTGCCGCTCGCCCTGACGGCGCTAGGGATGCTCGCCGTGATCGCGGCGGTGTTCCTCGCGCTCGGCGTCTGGGAGCTGCGGTGGCAGCGCCGTCTGGTCGAACTCGGCAACAAGCTCAACAACCAGGCGTTCCAGACCCTGCGCGGACTGCCCAAGCTGCGGGTCGCGGCGGCGGAGAGCTTCGCGTACGGGGCGTGGGCGCGGGAGTTCGCCCGCAGCCGGGAACTCCAGCAGCGGGCGGACCGCATCAAGAACCTGACGACGGTGCTCAACGCCGTCTATCTGCCGCTGTGTTCCCTGGTGATGTTCATGCTGCTCGCGGGCCCGGCCCGGGGGTCGCTGACGGCCGGTGCCTTCCTGACCTTCAACACCGCGGTGACCATGCTGCTGACCTCGGTCACCCAGCTCACCGGGGCGTTCCTGTCGGCCGCCGCCGCGCTGCCGATGTTCGAGCAGATCAGGCCGGTGCTCGACGAGGCACCCGAGGTGCCCGGCTCCGGCAGCCGGCCGGGCGCGCTGTCCGGCGAGATCGAGGCCCGCGGCCTGTCCTTCCGCTACGGCGACGACGGCCCGCTGGTCCTGGACGAGGTGTCCCTGAAGGTGCGGCCCGGCGAGTTCGTGGCGATCGTCGGCCCCAGCGGCTGCGGCAAGTCGACCCTGCTGAGGCTGCTGATCGGCTTCGACCGGCCGGTCGCGGGGAGCGTCCTGTACGACGGGCAGGACCTGGCGGCGCTCGACCGGGCGGCCGTGCGCCGCCAGTGCGGCGTGGTCCTCCAGCACGCGCAGCCGCTCAGCGGGTCGATCCTGGAGTGCGTCTGCGGCGCCGAGGCGTTCACCCAGGAGGAGGTGTGGGAGGCGGCCCGGATGGCGGGGCTCGCCGAGGACATCCAGCGGATGCCGATGGGCCTGCACACCATGATCGCCAATGGCGGCGCCGTCTCCGGCGGTCAGCGCCAGCGGCTGATGATCGCCCAGGCCCTGGTCCGGCGCCCCCGGATCCTCTTCTTCGACGAGGCGACCAGCGCGCTCGACAACGAGACCCAGCGCGTGGTCATCGAGAGCACCCGCACCCTGGACGCCACGCGTGTGGTGATCGCCCACCGGCTCTCCACGGTGCTGGACGCGGACCGCGTGATCGTGATGTCCGAGGGCCGCGTCGTCCAGCAGGGGCCGCCCTCCGAGCTCCTGGCGGACACGGGCGGACGGCTCCACGAGCTGGTACGGCGGCAGTTGCGGTAACAGGGTGGGGAACGGTCGTCAGAAACTGGCCTGCACACGGACATCGGCGCGGCCGACCGACTCCAGCTCGTACATCGTGCAGTACAGCTTGCGGATGTACTCGATGTCGCGGTCCCGGCCGCGGGCCTCCTTGACGGGATACAGCACCGTCAGCTCGTACGAGCGCTCGCGGTTGATGTCGCCGTCCTTGTCGCGCCACTGGCCGCGGCCCTCCTGGAGGGTGAGGCCGGAGGGGAAGCGCGGGGTGACCACCTCGGCGACGAACTTCATGAACTCCTCGTCGGTGATGGGCGGTTTGCCCTGGTGGCGGCCCGTGCCGAAGTAGAGGTGCGTGGAGATGTACGGGCTGCCGTGCCCTTCGTTGCTCTGCGCGGTCGCGGCGGCGGGAGCGGACGTCCCGTAGGCGGCCTCGGACACCGCTCCTCCGGTGGTGAAGAGGAGCGCGACCGCCACGAGGGCGGCGGCCGCGGGCGTCGAAATCCGAATGTGCAGCATGCGGGTCCTGTCTGTCGACGGGCGGTGGGGGCGGTTCTCGGAACGGGTGGTTCACGGAACGGGGTGGTGCTCGGAACGGGCCGTTCTCAGGCGCGGTGGTTCCGGGGGATCAGGGGGTGCCGGCCGCCGGCGCGGGCGGGCAGCGACTCCAGCAGGAAGCCGGCCGCGTCCCTGGTGTTCGCCGGAGCGCCGGGGCTCGCGAGCAGCCGGACGGCCGTGGCGCCGAGCGTCTCGGTGGTGCGTACGGAGCCGATCCCGGCGGCCCGGGGTGCGACGTCCGCGATCAGTTGCTCCGCCTCGCGCCAGGCCCGCGCCCGTACCAGCGCCGACAGGAGCTCGGCGGTGAACAGATGGCGATAGGACGGGCCGGGCGCGGTGGCCGCCTCGTACAGCAGGGGGACGGCCCGGCTCCAGGCGCGCAGCCGGGACAGCACCCAGCCCTCGTGGCCGAGCAGTTCGGTGCGGTCGATCCACCAGGCCCACGGCGGGTCGTCCGGGGAGGCGCCGTCGAGAAACCGGCTGCGGGCGCGGGAGATCAGGGCCACGGCGTCCCGGTCGCCGCCCAGCACGGCGGTCGCGTGTGCCCGGCGTACCAGGACCAGGCTGTCCACCAGGGCGGGCAGGGGCCGGGGCCCGGCCACCCGGGAGGCGGTCTCCAGTGCGGCCCGGGGGCGGCCGGTGTGGGTCTCCAGCATGCTGTGGTTGAGCAGCGTCAGCCGGGCCGTGCCCCGGTCGCCGCAGAGCTCCGCGAGGGCGAGGGCCCGCGCGTTCATGCGGCGTGCCCGGCGGTAGTGGCCCGCGTCGAAGAGGATCCAGCCGATCACCTCGCTCAACTCGGCGAGGGCGGAGAGCAGATCGCGGTCGAGGGCGCCCAGGCGGGCGGGGTCGGCCGACAGCTGCGGCAGGCGGCGCAGCAGCTCGCGCACGGCGGGCACGGCGGCCGTGGCGCCGCGCGAGGCGTCGAGGGCGACGAGGTCCTCGACGGCGGCGAGGGCCGCGGGGATCAGGGCGGAGGGGTCCACGGGATCCAGGGTGCCGGGCTCCGCCGGGTCCGGGGTGCCCGGCCCGCCCCGGAGCGGGGTGCCCGGCTCCTCCGCGCACGCCTCCTCACGGGCCGACGGGGCCCGGGCCGTTCGCCCGGTCATGAGGTGACCTGGGCCTCGGAGCGCCGGGGGCGGCCCTGGGCGAGCGCGGTGAAGGAGGAGGCCACCTCGGTCAGCCACTCCACCTCGTCGCGGAAGTCCTCGTACGGCGGCCGTGCGGGGATGTCGGACGCGTCGGCCTGCTCGGCCCGCTCCTCGGGCGGACGGCTCAGGACGGCCCGCACCTGGAGCGCCTCGCCCATCGGGGAGGTGGGGTCCTCGGGCAGGTCGAGGGAGCGGGCCTCGCGGGCGAAGTCCGCGAGGGAGAGCGAGGTGCGCAGGGTCAGCTGGCCGTCGCGGATCTCGATGACGCGCCGGTAGAGGCTGTAGTGGGGGTCGCGGGGCGGGATGAGGTCGCGCGGCCAGGACCGGGGCGGGTCGAGCGCGATGTCCGGAGAGGCCTGGTACAGCGCCCACCACAGCGGCCTCAGCCGCAGATACGAACGGTAGCTGCGCAGCCAGCCGAACGCGCGGGTGATGTGGATCCCCCACGACGGGATGGTCCAGCCGGTGATCTGGAGCAGGGCGCCGACACTGCCGCACGACCACTGCACGGGATCGAGGGCGGAGCCGTCGAAGTGCAGCCGGGTTCCGGCGATCTGGATGCTGCGCGTGACGCAGTAGACCAGGATCAGACTCGCGCCGAGCGTCACCGTCCGCATACCGACCTTGAGCCATTGCCGGTTGGCCATCTTGGTGAACCGCAGCGAAAGCCGTACGGTCTCGAATTGACCGATGGCGCAAATCACCAGATAGAACGACATGTACAGCGCGTATTCACCGTGCTGAATACTGAGCAGGATCGTCGAGGTGGCCGTTTTGGACTTTGTCACGGGGCCGACGGCGATGGACGCGGCCACCAGCACACAGAGCGCGGCCCCGAAGAACAGCACGCGGCGCCGGGCCCTGAGCCGGGCCTCCTCGGGCGGACACGACCAGTACACCAGGACGACCTGCTGCGCCGCGGTGAGCACGACCACCGCCACCTGCACGATGAGCGAGGTGACGTTGGGGCGTCCGAAGAGGGCCGAGATGTGCACCCGCAGGGCGTCCAGATCGACCAGGAAGCTGATGCCGGAGCAGAGGAAATAGGTGCAGAGCGCCCACAGGGCGATGTCGTGCTTTCTGCGCAGCAGATCCGGCAGCCGGTACGCGAACGCCGCGAGGCCGCCGATGGCGCAGGCCCACGCCAGAAATCCATAGACAGTGTTCATCTGTTGTCATTCATCCGTTGTCCGGCTTCCCCACACCGTTCTCGATACGGGCGACGACCTCCGCGGCCTCCTCCGGGACGCCCCAGGCGGGTTCGAGCCATCGCTTGGTGGCCCTGGCCAGGATCAACGAGGCCATCGTCTCGGCCTCCTGCTCCTCGTCGTCGCTGTAGCGCGAGCGCATCAGCATGCTCTGGACGACCCCGGGTTCGACGTCCGCGAACAGCTGTCCCGCCTCACTGCGGTCGAAATTCACCGAGCCACGATGCTGGAAGGCGATATGCGCCAGCTCATGGGCGATGATGTGTTCCTTGTGTGACTGCGATGCGGCCTTCTCGTAGGCGATGACGTCGAAGTCGTCCATTTTCAGCCAAAGACCGAAGAGATGGCGCTCGGGGAACGGCATCGGAATCAGATGGATCGGCCGCCGGTTCTGCACGCTGAGATAGCGGTGCAGTTCCTCGATGCCGCAGCCGTGCTCCATGCCCCACTCCGCGAGCAGCGCCTCACAGGTATGACGGACCTTTTTGAGGCGGCGCCTGCGCCGACGGTCCTCCGGTGACGGTAACGCTGAGTCAGGCAGCACGGAATTGACCTCACTGATTCAACGAGCCCGTGATTCAGGGCCCCTGATCCCCGCGGACAATGCGGCCATGATGCCATACGCTCAACTGGCGAAAGATTGACGTGAGTTCCATTCGGCCCGGTGGGACAGAATCGTGCCGGTGCCCCTTTCGTCCGGGTCATGGTGAATGGGTGTACGTGAGCCCGTGAGCGGAACTCCCGTCCCTCCGCGCCGCGCGGCGACGATCTCGGCCGCGATGGAGAGCGCGGTCTCCTCGGGCGTACGGGCACCGAGGTCGAGGCCGATCGGCGAGTGCAGCCGGGCCCGTTCGTGCTCGGTGAGGCCGATCTCGCGCAGTCGGCGGTCGCGGTCCTCGTGGGTGCGGCGCGAGCCCATCGCGCCGACGAAGGCGACGGGCAGCCGCAGGGCCGTCTCCAGCAGGGGGATGTCGAACTTGGCGTCGTGGGTCAGCACGCACAGCACCGTGCGCCCGTCGGTCTCCGTCCCCCGCAGATACCGGTGCGGCCAGTCGACCACGACCTCGTCCGCCTCCGGGAAGCGCTCCCGGGTGGCGAAGACGGGGCGCGCGTCGCAGACGGTCACGCGGTAGCCGAGGAACGTGCCCGTACGGACCAGGGCCGCCGCGAAGTCCACGGCGCCGAAGACGATCATGCGGGGTGGCGGCACGCTCGACTCCACGAACACGGTCGGCCCGTCCGTCCCGCAGCGCTCCCCGCTCTCCGTCAGGACGAACTCCCCGGTGCGCCCCGCGTCCAGCAGGGCGCGGGCCTCGGCCGCCGCCGCCCGGTCGAGGCCGGGAAGCCCGCCGAGGCCGCCTTCGTACGAACCGTCGGGGTGGACGAG
Source organism: Streptomyces sp. ERV7 (assembly GCF_001653515.1). Classification (GTDB taxonomy): domain Bacteria; phylum Actinomycetota; class Actinomycetes; order Streptomycetales; family Streptomycetaceae; genus Streptomyces. Next base: position 611,205 of record NZ_LYOY01000001.1, read on the forward strand.
CAGCGCCCGGCCCAGCCGTCCGGGCGTACCCGCGACCACCCGGGCCAGGGCGGTGGCCCCGCCCCGGGCGGCGGCCGCGAGCGCCGCCGCGACCACCGCCCGGTCCGGCGCGTCCGCACGCACCGGTGCGACCAGCACCTCGACGACCCCGCCACAGGTCAGCCCGACCGCGAAGGCGTCCTCGTCGCTGTAGCCGAAGCGCTCACGCACCGCCTCGCCATCCTGGAGCGCCTGGACGCAGAGGTCGTAGACCGCCGCCTCCACACAGCCGCCCGAGACCGAGCCGACGGCGGTGCCGTCGCCGTCCACGGCGAGCGCGGCACCCGGGCCGCGCGGCGCGCTGCCGCCCACGGCCACCACGGTGGCCACGGCGAAGTCGCGGCCCTCCCGCGCCCACCGGTCCAGCTCCTCGGCGATGTCAAGCACGACGGCTCCCGTCCGGCCCGGTCCCGGTCCCGGCCAGCAGGACGCGGTCGGGGCGGATCGGGAGATCGCGGTGGCGGACGCCGGTCGCGTGCCAGACCGCGTTGGCGACGGCCGCCGCGGCCCCCACGATCCCGATCTCCCCGATGCCCTTGATCCCGACCGGGTCGGACTCGTCCGGGTCGTCCACCCAGCCCGCCTCGATCCGCGGCACATCGGCGTGCGCGGCGAAGTGGTAGCCCGCGAGGTCCGGCCCGACATGGGCGCCCGAGGCCCGGTCGCGGACCGCCTCCTCGTGCAGCGCCATGGAGATGCCCCAGGTCATCCCGCCGATGAACTGGCTGCGTGCGGTGAGCGGGTTGACGATCCGGCCCGCCGCGAAGATGCCGAGCATCCGCCGCACCCGGACCTCGCCGCTGGCGGGGTCCACGGCGACCTCCGCGAACTGCGCCCCGTACGAGTGCCGTTCCTTCTCCGGCAGCGCGGCGATCGCGGCGGAGGTGTCCGACCGCGCCGTGACGCCCTCGGGCGGGATCTCGCCGCCGAGCGCCAACTGTTCGCGCAGCGCGGCCGCGGCGGCCATGATCGCCCAGGCCCAGGAGCGGGTGCCCGTCGAGCCGCCGGCGATCATCGCGGGCCCGAAGTCGCTGTCCCCGATCCGCACCCGGACGCGGCCGGACTCGACCTCCAGGGCGTCCGCCGCGATCAGCGCCAGCGCGGTGCGCGCGCCCGTCCCGATGTCGGCCGCGGAGATCCGTACGGTGAACGTGCCGTCCGCCTCGGCCGTCACGGCCGCGGTCGAGGGCATGGCTCCCGCCGGGAAGGTGGCCGCCGCCGTGCCGGTGCCGAGGAGCCAGCGCCCTTCGCGGCGCACTCCCGGACGCGGGTCGCGCTCCGCCCAGCCGAACCGGCGGGCGCCCTCCGCGAAGCAGGCGAGCAGACCGCGGCCGGCGAACGGCAGCCCGGAGACCGGCCCGGCGGTGGGTTCGTTGCGGGCCCGCAGCGCGATCGGGTCGATGCCGCACCGCTCGGCGAGCTCGTCGAGCGCGGACTCCACGGCGAACGAGCCGGGGGCCTCGCCGGGCGCGCGCATCCAGGTCGGGGTGGGCACGTCGAGCCGGACGAGCCGGTTGGCGGTGCGGTGCGCGTCGGCGTCGTACATCACCCGGCCGAACCCGGCGCTTGCCTCGACGAACTCATGGACGGTCGAGGTGGCGTTCTGGGCCTCGTGCCCGAAGGCGCGCAGCCGTCCGTCGGCGTCGGCGCCGAGCCTGACCCGGTGGGCGGTGGGGCTGCGGTAGCCGATCAGCGAGAACATCTGACGGCGGGTCAGGACGACGCGGACCGGGCGGTGGAGCACGGTCGCCGCCATCGCGGCGGCCACCTGGTGGGGGCGCACGCCCTTGGAGCCGAAGCCGCCGCCGACGTGCTCGGACAGTACGCGTACGGAAGCCGGGTCGAGGGAGAAGAGTTTGGCGAGCTCGTCGGCCACCCACTTGCTGCCCTGGTTGGAGTCGTGGACCTCCAGGCGGCCGCCGTCCCAGCGGACCGTCGCCGCGTGCGGCTCCATCGGGTGGTGGTGTTCTTCGGGCGTGCTGTAGCGCGCGTCCACCACGACGGCGGACGCGGCGAGTTCGCGCTCCAGGTCCCCCTTGTCCGTCTCCATGGTCTCGCGCGGCTCCGGGGTGTACGTACCGTCCCGGTCCGGGGAGAACTCGACGTCGTGCGGCTCCGTCTCGTACCGCACGACCAGCGCCTCGGCGGCCTCCCTCGCCTGCTCGGAGGTCTCGGCGACGACCAGCGCCACCGGCCAGCCCGCGCACGGCACCCGGTCGTTCTGGAAGAGCCCGACGATCGGGTCGGGCCGCCCCAGCAGGCCCACATAGCCGGCATCCACGCGCGGGGCGTTGCCGTGGTGCAGCACGGCGAGGACGCCCGGCATGGCGAGGACCGGGGCGCTCTCCACCGAGCGGACGCTGCCGCGCGCCACGGTGGACACCACGAGCCAGCCGTGGGCGAGGTCGGCGAAGGGGATCTCCCCGGCGTAGCGGGCCGCCCCGGTGACCTTGTCGCGGCCCTCCAGACGGGTGTGGGCGGTGCCCACCGCGCCGGTGAGCCGGGTGGGTCCGGTGGTCGTGGTCATCGGGCGGCCTCCTCGGCGAGTTCGGTGAGCACGGCCACGACGAGATTGCGCGTCAGCGTCACCTTGTATCCGTTGTGGGGCAGCGCCTTCGCCGCCGCGAGCTCCGCGTCGGCCGCGGCGGCGAAGGCGTCGGCGCTCGCCACTCCCCCGGTCAGCGCCCGCTCGGCGGCACGGGCCCGCCACGGCCGGGAGGCGACCGCCCCGAAGGCCAGGCGCACGTCGTGGACGACGCCGTCGCGTACGTCGAGGGCGGCGGCGATCGAGCCGATCGCGAACGCGTACGAGGCGCGCTCGCGCACCTTGCGGTAGCGCGAGTGGGCGGCGACCGGCGCCGGCGGCAGCGTCACCGCCGTGATCAGCGCGCCCGGCGGCAGCGCGGTCTCCCGGTGCGGGGTGTCGCCGACCGGCCGATAGAACGCCTCCAGCGGCAACTCGCCCGGCCCGTCGGCCGTTTCGTAGGAGACGACCGCGTCGAAGGCGGTGAGCGCCACCCCCATGTCCGAGGGGTGTACGGCCACGCAGTGTGCGGAGGCGCCGAGGATCGCGTGGTTGTGGTGCTCGCCCTCGACGGCCGCGCAGCCGCTGCCGGGGACGCGTTTGTTGCAGGGGGCGGCGAGGTCGGTGAAGTATCCGCAGCGGGTGCGCTGGAGGAGGTTGCCGCCGACGGTGGCCATGTTGCGCAGCTGGCCCGAGGCGCCGGCCAGGACCGCCTGCGCCAACGCCGGGTAGCGGCGCCGCACTTCGGGGTGGGCGGCGAGGTCGCTGTTGGTGACGGTCGCGCCGATGCGCAGCCCGCCGCCCTCGGTCCCCTCGATCCGGTCGAGGGGCAGTTCACGTACGTCCACGAGGAGCGCGGGCCGCTCCACGCCGGACTTCATCAGGTCGACGAGATTGGTGCCGCCGCCGAGGAAGCGCGCCTCGGGGTCGGCGCCGAGCAGCGCCACCGCGCCGGCGACGTCGACCGCGCGCCGATAGCCGAACTCCCTCATGCCGCCGCCTCCGTCCCGGCCGAGCCGCCCCGGGCTGCCTCGGCCGCCCGCGCCACCGCTTCGACGATGGACACATAGGCGCCACAGCGGCACAGGTTGCCGCTCATGCGCTCGCGGATCTCCTCGGCGGTCAGCTCCGCCGCCCCGGCCTCCGGTCGCACATCGGCCGTCACGGCGCTCGGCCAGCCCGCCGCGTGCTCCTCGATCACGGCGAGGGCCGAACAGATCTGCCCCGGAGTGCAGTAGCCGCACTGGTAGCCGTCCAGGTCGAGGAAGGCCTGCTGTACGGGATGGAGCCGCTCGCCGTCCGCCACGCCCTCGATGGTGGTGATCTCGCGCCCCTCGGCGGCCACCGCGAGCTGGAGGCAGGAGACCGCGCGACGCCCGTCGACCAGTACGGTGCACGCGCCGCACTGGCCCTGGTCGCACCCCTTCTTGGTGCCGGTCAGATCGAGGCGCTCACGCAGGGCGTCGAGCAGGGTGGTGCGGTGGTCGACGGGCAGCGTGTACTTCTCGCCGTTGATGTTCAGGGTGATGGCGCTGGACGTCGATGGGGTCATGAGCAGCCTTCTCTCGCGTGGGTGATGCGAAGCGCCGTCCATCGGGAACCTGCGGCACGCGGCGGGCGAGAGGCCGGTCGGGCATGCTCCGGCCGTCCACTCCGGCCGCGGCTGCCGCTATGGTGGACCTAAACGGACAGTTGTCCGTTAGCTTCAGAACCTAACGGACAGCTGTCCGTTTAACAAGAGCACGAATCCGCCGGGATCCCGCTCCGGCCGGTGCCCGCGCATGCGGAAGGAGGACGGGTGCAGCCGAAGAAGGACGCGCCGCCGCGCAAGGACACCCCGTTGCGCTCGGACGCGCAGCGCAACCGCGAGCGCATCCTGGAGGTGGCGCTCGCCGAGCTGACCCGCTCGGCCGACGCCCCGCTGAGCGCGATAGCCAAGAAGGCGGGGGTCGGGCAGGGGACGTTCTACCGCCACTTCCCCAACCGCGAGGCCCTCGTCCTGGAGGTCTACCGGTACGAGGTCCAGCAGGTCGCCGACACCGCCGCCCAGCTCCTCGCGACCCGCACCCCGGACCGGGCGCTGCGCGAGTGGATGGACCGTCTCGCCCAATACGCGATGGCCAAGGCCGGACTGGCCGAGGCGATGCGCAAGGCCACCGCCCGGGGCACGCTGACCGGGCTCGGCCACGGGCCGGTGACGGCGGCCGTCACGCTGCTCCTGAACGCGAACGAGGAGGCCGGCACCATCCGGCCGGGGGTGACCCCCGACGACTTCGTCCTCGCCATCGCCGGACTCTGGCAGCTCGACCCGCACGGCGACTGGCAGGCCCGCGCAGGACGCCTCCTCGACCTCGTCATGGACGGACTGCGGGCGGGGGCGCCGGGAAGCTCCGCTAGCCGAGGAAGCTGAGCCGCACCTGCCGGTCGGGGTTGTCCTTGTTCGTGTCGACCAGACACACCGACTGCCAGGTCCCCAGCTCCAGCCGCCCGGCGACGACCGGCAGCGTCGCGTGCGGGGGCACCAGCGCGGGCAGCACATGGTCGCGCCCGTGGCCGGAGCTGCCGTGGCGGTGCTGCCAGCGGTCGTCCGCCGGAAGCAGCGTGTGCAGTGCGGCGAGCAGGTCGTCGTCGCTGCCGGCGCCGGTCTCGATGACCGCGATCCCGGCCGTGGCGTGCGGCACGAAGATGTTCAGGAGGCCGTCGCCGCCGCCGGACGCCTCGCGGAGGAACCGCTCGCACTCCCTGGTCAGATCGGTGACGGTCTCGGTCGTTCCGGTGGCGAGGCGCAGTACGCGCGTGGTGAAGACGGACATGGCTCCATCCTGGCGCCCGTCCGGCCGGATCGCCCGTCCGGGCCGAGCGCGGGGCCGCCCCTTCGGGAAGATCCACGCACCCCCCATGGTTGGTAGAGCCGTGAACGACTTCGGGGCACAGGACGTGGACGTGGTGGTCATCGGCGCGGGGCAGGCGGGGCTGTCCGGTGCCTACCATCTGCGCCGGGCGGGGCTTGAGCCGGACCGCGACTTCGTGGTCCTCGACCACGCGCCCCGGCCGGGCGGCGCCTGGCAGTTCCGCTGGCCCTCGCTGACGTACGGCAAGGTGCACGGGATGCATGCGCTGCCGGGGATGGAGCTGACCGGCGCGGACCCGGCCCGGGCCTCTTCGGAGGTGATCGGGAAGTACTTCACCGACTACGAGGACACCTTCGGGCTCCACGTCCACCGGCCGGTCGACGTGAGCGCCGTACGGGAGGGCGAGGGCGGGCGGCTGCGCGTCGAGACCTCCGAAGGCGCGTACTCCACGCGCGCGCTGATCAACGCCACCGGTACCTGGGACCGGCCGTTCTGGCCGCGCTATCCGGGCCAGGAGACGTTCCGGGGGCGCCAGCTGCACACCGCGAACTATCCGGGACCGGAGGAGTTCGCAGGTCAGCGTGTGGTCGTGGTGGGCGGCGGCGCCTCCGGCACCCAGCATCTGATGGAGATCGCGGACTACGCGGCCGCCACGACCTGGGTGACCCGGCGCCCGCCCGTCTTCCGCGAGGGCCCGTTCACCGAGGAGTGGGGACGGGCGGCGGTCGCGATGGTCGAGGAGCGCGTACGGCAGGGGCTGGCGCCGAGGAGTGTGGTGTCGGTGACGGGGCTGCCGCTCAACGAGGCGATCCGCGCCGCGCGCGCGAACGGTGTTCTGGACCGGCTGCCCATGTTCGACCGGATCACGCCGAGTGGGCTGGCGTGGGACGACGGGCGGACGGTCGACGCGGACGTCATCCTGTGGGCCACCGGGTTTCGGCCCGTGATCGACCATCTGGCGCCGCTGAAGCTGCGTACGCCCGGCGGTGGCATACAGATCGAGGGCACCCGCGCCGTCAAGGACGAGCGGGTGCATCTGGTGGGATACGGGCCCTCCGCTTCCACGATCGGGGCGAATCGAGCGGGGCGCGCGGCTGTTCGGGAGATCAAGGCGTTGCTGGACGCCCCGGTGGAAGTGGCGTGATGCGTCCGCGGGCCGCCTTGGGCCGGTCGCGCCCACGCAGCGGAGCCGCACATGGCACAGCCCCGCGCCCCTAGGAGGCCGGGGCGGAGCTCGCCGTGAGCTTGCCCCGCGTCTTGTTGAACTCCCTGACGTTCCGTTGCTGTTCCGCGTAGTCCGCCGTGAAGCGCGTGTCTCCGGGGGCGACCGTGACGAAGTAGAGCCAGTTGCCCGGCGGTGGGGCGATCGCCGCGTCCAGTGCCTGCTGGCCCGGGTTGTCGATCGGCGTCGGCGGCAGCCCACCGCGCGCGTAGGTGTTGTACGGGCTGTCGGTGCGGGTGTCCGCGTGGGTCGTGGTCAGGGTGGAGCGGTTGAGCGCGTAGTTGAGCGTCGAGTCCATCTGTAGCGGCATGCCCTTGGCCAGCCGGTTGTAGACGACCCGGGAGACCCTGCCCATGTCGGCCGCGGTGTCGGCCTCCGCCTGCACGATGCTCGCCACGACCACGGTCTGATAGACCGTCATGCCCTGGCGGCGGGCACCGGCCCCGATGTGGTCCTTGCCGAACCGCTTGTTGGCGGTGTCGACCATATAGGCGAGCAGCCCGCCCGGGGTGGTCTTCCGGGTCACCGGATAGGTGGCCGGGAAGAGATAGCCCTCGGGGTTGCCCCGGGCGTCGGCCGGGAGGGCGAGCCCGGACTCGGACGCCGCCCGGCGGGTGGTGCCCGCCTCCGCCCCGAGGCTCTTGTCGACGGCCGCGTACACCTGCCCGGACCGCCAGCCCTCCGGGACGACCAGGGACTTCACCTCGCCGCCGGTCTGCCGCAGCACCAGGACGAGCACCGCCGCCCCGACCACCAGCAGCAGGCCGAGCGCGCCCAGGAGCAGCCGGCCGCGCCGGGTGAGCCGGGTCCGGGGTCCGGACCCGCGCGTGGACTCCGTCATACGGGCACGGTAGCGCCGCGGACCCCGTCAGGAGGCGACCGGCGCCAGCCGTGCGTCGCGGCGCACCAGTGCGGCGTACTTGCCGTCCTGGTCGAGCAGTTGCTCGTGGGTGCCGCGCTCGGCTATCCGGCCGCCGTCCAGTACGACGATCTGGTCGGCGTCGCGGACGGTGGAGAGCCGGTGCGCGATGGTGAGCGTGGTGCGGCCCGCCGAGAGCGCGTCGATCGCCTGCTGCACGGCGTGTTCCGTACGGGTGTCCAGCGCGCTGGTCGCCTCGTCGAGGATGAGGACGGGCGGGTCGCGCAGGATCGTCCGGGCGATGGCGAGCCGCTGCTTCTCGCCGCCGGAGAAGCGGTAGCCGCGCTCGCCGACCACCGTGTCGTACCCGTCGGGCAGGGACGCGATGTGGTCGTGGATCTGGGCCGTACGGGCGGCCGCCTCCAGCTCCTCGTCGGTGGCGTCGGGCTTGGCGAAGCGCAGGTTGTCGGCGACCGAGGCGTGGAAGAGATAGGTCTCCTGGGAGACCACGCCGACCGCGCGCGCGAGGGTGTCGAAGTCCAGGTCGCGGACGTCGACGCCGTCGAGCGTGACCCGCCCGCCCGTCACGTCGTACAGCCTGGGCACCAGATAGCTGAGCGTGGACTTCCCGGAGCCGGTGGGGCCGACGACGGCGAGGCTGCTGCCGGCCGGGACGGCCACGTCGACCTCGCTGAGCGTGGGGCCGCTCTTCTCGTCGTAACCGAAGTCGACCGACTCGAAGCGGAGCTCGCCGCGGACCTTCTCCAGGCGGACCGGGTGCTCGGACTCGGTGATGTCGACCGGCAGGTCCAGGTATTCGAAGATGCGCTGGAAGAGGGCGAGCGAGGTCTGCATCTGCACTCCGGTGGAGAGCAGGCTCACGGCGGGCCGGAACAGGCCCTGCTGGAGCGAGACGAACGCGACGAGCGTGCCGATGGAGACCGAGGGGCCGCCCGCCTGCAGGGCGAGGCCCGCGGCCCAGTAGATGACGGCGGGCATGGCGGCCATGACGATGCCTATGGTCGACATCCGCCACCGGCCGGCCATGCTGGAGCGCACTTCGAGGTCGACCAGCCGCTCGGACTCGGCGGCGAAGGACTTGGTGAGCGAGTCGGCGCGGCCCATGGTGCGGCCGAGCAGGATGCCGCTGACCGACAGGGACTCGGTGACCTCGGCGGCCATCGCGGCCATCTGCTTCTGACGCTGGGTGGTGATCTTCTTGCGCTCGCGGCCGACCTTGCGGCTGATCCAGACGAAGACCGGGAGCAGCAGCAGCGAGACGACGGTCAGACGCCAGTCGAGGGCCAGCATGGCGACCACGGTGGCGATCACGGCCGTCAGGTTGGAGACGAGCGAGGTGGCGGTGGAGGTGACGGTCGCCTGCATCCCGCCGATGTCGTTGGCGATTCGGGACTGGACCTCGCCGGTCCGGGTCCGGGTGAAGAAGGCGAGCGGCATCCGCTGGAGCTGTGCGTAGACACCGGTGCGCAGGTCGTGCATGACGCGCTGGCCGACGGTGGTCGAGATCAGCGTCTGCAGGACGCCGAAGACGCCGGTGACGACGGCGGTCGCGAGCATGCCGAGGGCGAGCAGGCTGAGCAGCCCGGTGCGGCCCTGCGGGATGGCGACGTCGAGGATCTCGCGCAGCAGGAACGGCGAGGCGACCGAGACGAGTGAGGACGCGGCGACCAGCAGGCCGACGACGGCCAGCCGGCCGCGGTAGGGGCGGAAGAGCCGCAGAATGCGCCGCGTCTGGGCGGGCGGCTGTTCCTGGTCACGGGCCGGGGGTCGCCAAGAGGATTCTTCGGGGTGCATGGGCTCCTTCGACAAGGGGTGAGACGGCAGGACGGCGCCGTTCGCAGGGTCTGTTCAGGCCACCGCGGCGACGCCATTGACAAGACTTGGCGGAGCATAGCTCACTGTTACCTATACTCACAATGCACATGGTCCTGATATTGTTCCCGTATGAGCACCACCGACGCCGACGGCGTGCTGGCCGAGCAGTTGCTCCGGCTCACCCGCAGACTCCACCGGATCCACAAACAGCATCTGGAGCCGGTCGGCATCACCCCCGCCCAGTCCCGGCTGCTGCGCACGGTCGCGCACTACGAGAACCCGCCCCGCATGGCCGATCTCGCCGCCCGTCTGGAGGTGGTCCCGCGCGCCGTGACCACGCTGGTCGACGCGCTGGAGGAGAGTGGGAACGTGCGCCGGGTCCCCGACCCGACCAGCCGCCGCGTGGTGCGCGTCGAGCTCACCGACACCGGCCGGGCGACGCTGCGTTCGCTGCGCGGCGCGCGCCGGGGCGCGGCGGAGGAGATCCTGGCGCCCCTGACCGCCGACCAGCGCGAGGTGCTCGGCGGTCTGCTGTCCGCTCTGGTCGACGGAGTGCCCGAGCGCCGCTGCTGAGGGGATCCCCGTATGCCGCTCCTGGAGCCGAAGCCGCAGGCCCTGCGCCCCTCCGGGCGGCGCGCCGAGTCCCCGGACCGGGTCCCGGACCGGCTCGCGGAGGGCACCCCGGAGCCGCTGCGCGGCGAACTGACCGCCCTGCTCGGCGCAGAGAAGGTGCTGTGGAAGGTCTCCGACCTGGTGCGGTACGCCTCGGACGCCAGCCCGTACCGCTTCGTCCCGCAGGTCGTGGTGGTCGCCGAGGACATCGACGACGTCTCGGCCGTCCTGTCGTACGCGCACGGCAAGGGCCGCGAGGTCGTCTTCCGGGCGGCCGGGACCAGCCTCAACGGCCAGGCGCAGGGCGAGGACATCCTGGTGGACGTGCGCCGCCACTGGGCGGGTGTCGAGGTCCTGGACGGCGGCGCCCGCGCCCGTGTCCGGCCCGGCACGACCGTCGCGCGCGTCAACGCGGCGCTCGCCCGGCACGGCCGCGTCCTCGGCCCCGACCCGGCCAGCGCACTCGCCTGCACGATCGGCGGGGTCGTCGCCAACAACGCCTCCGGGATGACCGCGGGCACCGCCCGCGACTCCTATCGCACCCTCGCCTCGCTCACCTTCGTCCTGCCCAGCGGCACCGTGGTCGACACCGGCGACCCGCGCGCCGACGAGGACCTGGCGCACGCCGAACCCCGGCTGTGCGCGGGCTTGCGGGCGCTGAAGGCGGAGATCGGGGCGGACCCGGAGCTCACCGCCCGGATCCGGGCCAAGTTCGCCATCAAGAACACCAACGGCTACCGGCTGGACGCGTTCCTCGACGGTTCGACGCCGGTGGAGATCCTGCGCGGGCTGATGGTCGGCTCGCAGGGCACCTTCGGCTTCATCTCCGAGGCCGTCTTCGACACCCTGCCGCTGGAGCGCCTGCTCAGCACGGCGCTGCTCTTCTTCCCCACGCTCCCGGCGGCGGCCGCCGCGGTGCCGCTCTTCAACGAGGCCGGGGCGCTCGCCGTGGAGCTGATCGACGGCAACACCCTGCGCGCCTCGGTGAGCGTGCCGGGCGTCCCGGCCGACTGGGCGTCGCTGCCCAGGGAGACGGCCGCGCTGCTGGTGGAGTTCCGCGCGCCCACCGAAGCGGGCCGCGAGGCGTACGAGGAGGCCGCGGCCCGGGTGCTGGCCGGGCTCGACCTGGTCGCCCCGGTCGCCTCGGTGACCAACGCGTTCACCCGCGACACCGAGGCGATCGCGGGGTACTGGAAGGCCCGCAAGGCGTTCGTGACGGCGGTCGGCGGCTCCCGCCCGGCCGGCACGACGCTGATCACCGAGGACTTCGCGGTACCGCCGGCCCGGCTCGCCGAGGCCTGCGAGGCGCTGCTCGCGCTCCAGGGGACCCATGGCTTCGACGCGGCCGTCGCGGGCCACGCGGCCCACGGCAACCTGCACTTCCTGCTGGCGTTCGACGCGGCCGAGCCGTCCGACGTCGAGCGGTACGCCGCGTTCATGGACGACTTCTGCCGCCTCACCGTGGAGCGCTTCGACGGCTCGTTGAAGGCCGAGCACGCCACCGGCCGCAATATCGCGCCCTTCCTGGAGCTGGAGTGGGGTCCGAGGGCCACCGACCTGATGTGGCGGACCAAGCGGCTCATCGACCCGGACGGGGTGCTCGCGCCGAGGGTCGTCCTGGACCGCGACCCGCGCGCCCATCTGCGCGGCCTCAAGACCATCCCCAGGGTGGAGCGGGTCGCGGACCCCTGCATCGAGTGCGGCTTCTGCGAGCCGACCTGCCCCAGCCGTGATCTGACCACCACGCCCCGGCAACGGATCGTGCTGCGGCGGGAGATGCTGCGCCAGAGCGACGGCTCCCCCGTCCAGGACGCGCTGCTCGACGCGTACGGATACGACGCCGTGGACACCTGCGCGGGCGACTCGACCTGTGCGCTCGACTGCCCGGTGGGCATCGACACCGGAGCCCTGATGAAGGGCTTCCGCCATCTGCGGCACAGCCCGCGCGAGGAGCGGGCAGCCGCCCTCACCGCCCGTCACTTCAAGGCGGTCGAGGCCTCGGCGCGACTCGCGGTGGGCGCCGCCCGCGCCCTCGGGGACCGCCTCGGCGACCGCGCCCTCGCGCGCGTGACAGGTCTCGCCCGCAAGGCCGTGCGCCCCGACCTGGTGCCCGAGTGGCTGCCCCAGATCCCCATGTGGCGGAGCCACCTGTCCTGGGACACCGTGCGGCGATCGCACGCGCCGGGCGTCGGGGCGCAGGCGGGGGTTCAAAGACAGGCTCTCAGGCCGCGGGGCCCGTGCTTGGCGGCGAGCACGGGCCCCGCACCCGCCGTCAGCAGCGCCGCAGATCCTCGGTGAGGGTGCCCTGGGCGGTCTTGAGGCTTCGGTCGTAGCAGCCGTCGGAGCCGAACAGGCGGTAGCGCTCGGCGGAGGTGCCGGTCGCGTGCCGCTGGTCGCGCGGGACGTTCATGGTCCAGGAGGCATCGCCCCGGTAGGTGTCGTCCAGACGCGACCAGGAGATGGCCCGGCCGCCGCGCAGAGTGGCGGTGTCCGCGAGGTCCCCGAGGGTGATCACGGTCCGCAGCCGGTCGTCCGCGCCGATGGTGATGGCGCCGTCCATCGTGTACGTACGGTGCACGCGCGCGGTGACGGCCGGGCCGCGCCCGTCCGTGGTGACCGCGCTGTCGTCGGTCCACCTCCCCTTCAGGGCGTCGGTGTTCTCGCCCTCGGTCCAGCGGTGGACCGTGTCGGCGGCCACGCTGCGGGCGACCGTGGTGGTGACCCGGCCGTGCGAGGTGTCGAGATGGCCCGCAGTGGTCAGCCGGTGGGCCGCCTTGGCGTCCAGGCGCTGCTCGGCGCCGGGCGTGTAGGTGGTGGAGCCGGCGGGCTCGCTCTCCTCGTGGCGGGTGAGCGCCCCGGTGACGACCTCGCTGCCCCGGTCCTGCCAGACGAGGACGTTGACCGGTGCCGACCAGCCGGACTGCCCCTCGGGGACCCCGGCGACGGACACCTCCACCTGGTGCGCGCGGCCGTCGTTGAGCAGCGCCGCGTAGGGCGTCAGGTCGTACTCGATCGGCCGGACGTCGAAGGCGTGGGGCGCGGGGACGACGTACCAGAGGAAGGGGTTGGACCAGCCGCCGGTCCACACGTTCGGGAACGGTGAGGCGATTCCCGCGAGTTGGCCGTCGACCTTGATCCGCACCTCGCGGTTGGGCCCGGCCGCGGCCTTGCAGGAGTAGGGCGCGGGGTCCGGCACCGCGAGGTACCAGAACTCCTCGCAGCCGCCGCCCGAGCCGGTCGCGTACACCTCGGCGAGAATCCGCTCGGAGTTGCGCGGCGTGGTCAGCGCGGTGCCGTCCAGCGGCAGCACCCGGTCCGGTGCGGCGGCGGGCTTCACCCGGCCCTCGGCGGCGTAGAACGTCAGGGTGACCTTGACGTCGATCACGCCGGTGTACGTCTCGTCGACAACGTTGCCGATGAGCATCTCCACGGGCCGCGCGGAGCGGAAGGTGTCGCTGTAGCGGGTGACGTCCTTCTCCACGTTCCAGGCGATGCCGTCCGGCGAGGGCTCGGGCGTCGACGTCCGCAGCACCTCGACGCCGCCGACGTGGAGATAGCCGAGGCGGTCGTACTGCCTGCCCTTGACGGTCCCGTCGAGCCGCAGCACCACCTTGCTCCACCGGTCGCCGCACCCCTTGGGCGGCGCGTAACTCCCCTTGTACGGCGTGAAGTCGCGGAACTGCGCCTGCGCCAGGGTGACTTGGCAGCTGCGGGTGTGCGGGACGGCGACCGGCGGCACCGCGGTGACCGGGTCGTGCCAGTCGGTGCCGGCCGGGCCCGCGCCGAGCAGCGCGCCCGCCGCGAGCACCAGTCCGCCGATCATGGACATGATCCTGAGTGATCTCATGCGTCAGGAGTGAAGCGCGAGCGGGCGCCGCGCGCCAGGGGCGGACCGCCAGTCTTGGCGTGTTCCGGTCACCCGGACGCGAAAATCGATTGCCCCGGGGCCCCGCGGAAGGCGAACCTTGTTCGGTTTGAACCACTCTTTCCGATCCTTGGGACGTCATGCAGATTCGCGATCTTCCTTATACGGATCCAGGCGAACCGGACGTCCGCTCGGGTCCCCGCTTCCTGCTGTGGCTGGGCCGCGGCCAGCTCGCCGGACAGCTCAAGTCGCTGGCCTGGGGGCTGCTGCACCAGTGCGGCATCGCCGGGCTGCCGCTCGCCGTGGGCATCGCCGTCCAGGCCGTGATCGACCGCTCGGGGGCGCGGCTCGCGCTCGCGGGCGGCCTCATCGCGCTGCTCGGCGTCGCCATCGCCGTCGGCGAGACCATGCTGCACCGCACCGCGGTGACCAACTGGATCACGGCCGCCGCGCGCGTGCAGCAACTGCTCGCGCGCAAGACCGCCGAGCTCGGCTCGGTGCTCACGCGCCGGGTCGCGGCCGGCGAGGTCGTGGCGGTCTCCACCGGCGACGTCGAGAAGATCGGCTGGTTCGTGGAGGCGCTGTCGCGGTTCGCGGCGGCCGCCGCCGCACTGGTGATCATCTGTGTCGGCCTGGTGCTGTACCAGCCGGCGCTCGGCGTCGTGGTCGCCATCGGCGTTCCCGTACTGGCCCTGGCCGTCCTGCCGTTGCTGCCGCCCGCCACCCGGCGGGCCGACATCCAGCGCGAGAAGGCGGGCCGGGCCACCGAGCTGGCCTCCGACACCGTGGCCGGGCTGCGGGTGCTGCGCGGCATCGGCGGCGAGGAGCTCTTCCTCGGCCGCTACCGCGAGGCCTCCCAGGAGGTCCGCAGGGCCGCCGTGCGCAGCGCCCGTATGTGGTCGCTGATCTCGGCGGTCCAGGTGCTGCTGCCGGGCCTGCTGCTGATCGCGGTGGTCTGGTACGGGGCGTCGCTGGCCCGCGACGGCCGGATCGAGGTCGGTGAACTGGTCACCGTCTACAGCGCGGTGACGCTGATGCTGTTCCCGCTGCGCCACTTCGAGGAGATCGCCATGGCGTACTCCTTCTCGCGGCCCTCGGCGAAGCGCGCGGCCCGGGTGCTGGCGCTGAGCCGGTCCATTGACCCGTCCGGGACGGACACGGGGGTGCCGTCCCGGACGGAAGCCGTGCGGGCCGGTCCTTCCCGGCTCGCCGCCCACGGCCCGTCCGGCGACCTGTACGACCCGGCGACCGGACTGCTCGCGCCCGAGGGCCGGTTCACGGCCGTGGTGTGCGGCGACCCGGACGCGGCGGGACGGCTGGCCGAGCGCCTGGGCGGGCACGCCGTCGAGGCCGACGGCCTGCCGTCCGCCCTGCTCGGCGGGGTCGCGCTCGACGGGCTCCCGCTGGATACGGCACGGGCCGCCGTCCTGGTGCAGGACAAGGACCCGGTGCTGCTCTCCGGCACGCTCCACGAGCTCCTGGACGTGCCCTCGTCAGGGAAGGTCGCGGCCGCCGAGGCGCTGGCGGCGGCGCAGTGCGACGACGTCCTCGACGCGCTGGCCCAGGCGTCGGTGGACACCGACGGCGACCCGATGCGCACCCGGATCACCGAGCGCGGCCGGTCGCTCTCCGGCGGCCAGCGCCAACGCCTGGCGCTGGCACGGTCGTTGGTGACCGACCCGGAGGTGCTCGTCCTGGACGAGCCGACCTCGGCGGTCGACTCGCACACCGAGTCGCGGGTCGCGGACGGCGTCAAGCGGCTGCGCGCGGGCCGGACGACGGTGGTGTTCTCCTCGTCGCCGCTGCTGCTCGACCTGGCGGACCGGGTCGTCCTCGTGCACGACGGCGAGGTGGCCTCGGTCGGGGTGCACCGCGAGCTGCTGCACACCGACTCCCGCTACCGGGCGGTGGTCACCCGCGAGACGGACGAAGAGACCGAAGCACTGGAGAAGTGGGAGGAGACGGCATGATCGGCGTGGCGGCACCCGAGTACGACCCGGCGGCCCCGCAGTCGGCCACCACCCTGCCCGTGGGCACCCCGGCGACCGTCCGGGCGTACGTACGTCAGCTGATGCGGCGCCACCGCAAGGCGTTCGCGCTGCTCGTCGGCGTCAACGCGGTCGCGGTGATCGCCTCGATGGTCGGCCCGTATCTGCTCGGCGGCGTGGTCGAGGACCTGTCGAACGACGTACGGGACCTCCATCTGGAGCGCACGGCCGCGCTGTTCGCCCTCGCGCTGATCGTGCAGACCGTGTTCGTCCGGCTGGTGCGGCTGCGCGGCGGGATGCTCGGCGAGGAGATGCTGGCCGATCTTCGCGAGGACTTCCTGGTGCGGTCGGTGGGGCTGCCGCCGGGCGTCCTGGAGCGCGCGGGCACCGGCGATCTGCTCTCCCGGATCACCACGGACATCGACCGGCTGGCCAACGCGATGCGCGAGGCCGTGCCGCAGCTGGCCATCGGTGTGGTGTGGGCGCTGCTGCTCATCGGCGCGCTCGGCGTCACCGCGCCGCCGCTGGCGCTCGCGGTGCTGGTCGCGGTGCCGCTGCTGGTGGCGGGGTGCCGCTGGTACTTCAAGCGGGCGCCCTCGGCGTACCGCTCGGAGGCGGCCGGGTACGCGGCGGTCGCCGCCGTGCTCGCCGAGACCGTCGACGCGGGCCGGACCGTCGAGGCGCACCGCCTGGGCGAGCGCCGGATCGCGCTGTCCGAGCAGCGGATCACCGAGTGGACGGCCTGGGAGCGGTACACGCTGTGGCTGCGCTCGGTACTCTTCCCGGTGATCAGCGTCACCCATATGACGATCATGCTCGCGGTGCTGATGATCGGCGGCACGTTCGTCCTCAACGACTGGCTCACGGTCGGCCAGTTGACCACGGGCGCGCTCCTCTCCCAGATGCTGGTCGAGCCGGTGGGCCTGATCCTGCGCTGGTACGACGAGCTCCAGGTCGCCCAGGTCTCGCTGGCCCGGCTCGTCGGCGTCCGGGAGATCGAGCCGGACGCGGGCGACGCCGAGGTGCGCCCGGACGGCCGGGCCGTCGAGGCGGACGGGGTGCGCTTCGGCTACCGCGCGGGCGTGGACGTACTGCACCAGGTCTCCCTGTCGGTGGCGCCGGGCACCCGGCTGGCCCTGGTGGGCCCGTCCGGCGCCGGCAAGTCCACGCTGGGGCGGCTGCTCGCGGGCATCTACGCCCCGCGCGAGGGCCGCGTCACGCTCGGCGAGGCCGAGCTGTCGCGGATGCCGGCCGAGCGGGTGCGCGAACACGTGGCGCTGGTCAACCAGGAGCACCATGTGTTCGTGGGCTCGCTGCGGGACAACCTGCTGCTGGCCCGGCAGGGCGCCGGGGACGCCGAGCTGTGGGCGGCCCTGGGCGCGGTCGACGCCGACGGCTGGGCGCGGGCGCTCGACGACGGCCTGGAGACGGAGGTCGGCTCCGGCGGGCTCGCCCTCACCCCGGCGCAGGCCCAGCAGATCGCGCTGGCCCGGCTCGTCCTGGCGGACCCGCACACGCTGGTCCTGGACGAGGCGACCTCGCTCCTCGACCCGCGTGCCGCCCGTCACCTGGAGCGCTCGCTGGCCCGGGTGCTCGATGGCCGTACGGTCGTGGCGATCGCCCACCGGCTGCACACCGCGCACGACGCGGATGTGATCGCGGTGGTCGAGAACGGCCGGATCAGCGAGCTGGGCAGCCATGACGCCCTCGTCGAGGCCGACGGGGCGTACGCGGCGCTGTGGCGGTCCTGGCACGGGTGAGACCCCGGCCGGGGGGCGCGGCGGTCAGCGGTCAGTCCCGCGCCCGGACGGAAGGAGGCCACGGACCGGCCGTCCGTGAGCAGCCCGGGTGCGAGACCGGCCGCCACCAGCGAGGACTCGCCGACCCCGGACGGGCCGGTGACCACGACGAGCGGCCGGTCCCGCACCATCGCGCACAGCCCGGCGACCTCCCGCCCGCGGCCGACGAAGAGCCCGGCCCGCACGTCCTCGGGCCGGCCGCCGCGCTCCAGCAGCATCGTCGGAATCCGCCCCATGCGGTCGCCCCGCCGCCCTCGCTGCCGTACGAGCGCGGCTCATCCGCCCAGACGCGGGAGCCGCCGCGATGACGGGTCCCCTCGAGCGCCCCCGCCGCCCCTACCCCGCCGAGCACCATGAAGACGGGCATCAGCACCTTCAGCTCCACCCAGCTCCCGGCCCGGAAGCGCATCGCCTTCGGCGGGCCCAGCGGGTACCAGCGCCTGCGGCCCAGCGGGATCGGCCACAGGATCGGGCAGCCCGAGACGGTCAGCGCGTCCCCGATGTCGTGGACCAGGGCGCCGAGCACGATCGGCAGGCCCAGCCACAGGTACTCCTGGCCGGAGCCGCTGAAGAGCCAGTCCGAGCCGTTGCCGGGCTTGTCCAGGACCCCGGCCATGATCCAGGCGCCGGCCGCGCCGAGCAGCCAGACCAGGACGTCGCTGGACATCCGGGCGGCCCGCCACAGCAGGCCCTCCACGGCGAGCACCACATGGACGAAGAGGATGCCGAGCACCGCCCAGCGACCGCCGAACACCGCCGCGGCCGAGGCGCCCGCGCCGATCAGGACGGCCCACAGCCAGGTGTGCGTGAGAGTGCGGTGGCCGCCGTTGCGGCGCGGGTCGCCGGGGCCCCTGGTCGCCTTGTAGACGGCGTGCGAGAGGTCGTCGACGATGCCGCACAGGGCCCGGGAGACCGGTCCGAAGGCGCGCGAGATGGTCGCGGACTTGTGGTCGAGGTCGGGCGCGAGCGCCGCCCCGGCGCTGATCAGCGCGCCGACGACGAGCACCGGCCACGGCATGGCGTGCCCCGCGGCCGCGGTGGCGGCCCCCACCCCCAGCCAGGCTGCCGCTCCTGACAGTGAGTGCGCAGGTCCCATCATGACCGTGCCCCGCCCCATTTCCTGTTGTCCCGTGACCCAGTTGACGAGGCAGCCTATCGCTCATGATCTTCTTGCCCGTCCTCCGGTTCCCTCTCATGGGGGGAAGCCAGGCAAGATGGGGGCGTGACCCTTATCGATCAGCTGCCGCCGAGTGCCGACCCCGATGCCCTTTTCGAGGCCTTCTCCACCTGGGCCGAGGAGCGGGGCATCTCCCTGTACCCGGCCCAGGAGGAGGCGCTGATCGAGGTGGTCTCGGGGGCGAACGTGATCCTCTCCACCCCGACCGGCTCCGGAAAGAGCCTGGTGGCGGCCGGTGCGCACTTCGCGGCGCTGGCCCGGGACGAGGTCACGTTCTACACCGCGCCGATCAAGGCGCTGGTCTCGGAGAAGTTCTTCGACCTCTGCAAGCTCTTCGGCACCGAGAACGTCGGCATGCTGACCGGCGACGCGTCCGTGAACGCCGACGCCCCGGTCATCTGCTGCACCGCCGAGGTGCTGGCCTCCATCGCGCTGCGGGACGGCAGGCACGCCGACATCGGCCAGGTCGTGATGGACGAGTTCCACTTCTACGCCGAGGCGGACCGCGGCTGGGCCTGGCAGATCCCGATCCTGGAACTGCCGCAGGCCCAGTTCGTCCTGATGTCGGCGACGCTCGGCGACGTCTCGATGTTCGAGAAGGACCTGACCCGGCGCACCGGCCGGGAGACCGCGGTGGTCCGCTCGGCGACCCGGCCCGTACCGCTCTCGTACGAGTACGTCACCACGCCGATCACCGAGACGCTGACCGAGCTCCTGGAGACCCGGCAGTCGCCGGTCTACATCGTGCACTTCACCCAGGCCCAGGCGGTCGAGCGGGCGCAGTCGCTGATGTCGATCAACATGTGCACGCGCGAGGAGAAGGACGCGATCGCGGAGCTGATCGGCAACTTCCGCTTCACCACCAAGTTCGGCCAGAACCTCTCCCGCTATGTGCGCCACGGCATCGGTGTGCACCACGCGGGCATGCTGCCCAAGTACCGCCGTCTGGTGGAGAAGCTGGCGCAGGCGGGTCTGCTGAAGGTGATCTGCGGTACGGACACCCTCGGCGTCGGCGTCAACGTGCCCATCCGCACGGTGCTGTTCACCGCGCTCACCAAGTACGACGGCAACCGGGTGCGCACCCTGCGCGCCCGCGAGTTCCACCAGATCGCGGGCCGGGCCGGACGGGCCGGGTTCGACACCGCCGGGTTCGTGGTCGCCCAGGCGCCCGAGCACGTCATCGAGAACGAGAAGGCGCTCGCCAAGGCGGGCGACGACCCCAAGAAGCGCCGCAAGGTGGTCCGCAAGAAGGCCCCCGAAGGCTTCGTGGCCTGGTCGGACACCACCTTCGAGAAGCTGATCGGCGCCGAGCCCGAGCCGCTGACCTCGCGCTTCAGGGTCACCAACATCATGCTGCTCTCGGTGATCGCCCGGCCGGGCAACGCCTTCGAGGCGATGCGCCGCCTCCTGGAGGACAACCACGAGCCGCGCAAGGCGCAGCTGCGGCACATCCGCCGCGCCATCGCCATCTACCGCTCGCTGCTCGACGGCGGTGTGGTGGAGCAGCTGGACACCCCGGACGCCGAGGGCCGCACCATCCGGCTCACCGTCGACCTCCAGCAGGACTTCGCGCTCAACCAGCCGCTGTCCACGTTCGCGCTCGCGGCCTTCGACCTGCTCGACCCCGAGTCGCCCTCGTACGCGCTGGACATGGTCTCCGTCGTCGAGTCGACCCTTGACGACCCGCGCCAGATCCTCGCCGCCATGCAGAACAAGGCGCGCGGCGAGGCCGTGGGCCAGATGAAGGCGGACGGGGTCGAGTACGAGGAGCGCATGGAGCGGCTCCAGGACATCTCGTACCCGAAGCCGCTGGAAGAGCTGCTGTGGCACGCGTACAACGTCTACAAGAAGTCGCACCCGTGGGTGGGCGACCACCCGGTCTCGCCGAAGTCCGTCATCCGTGACATGTACGAACGGGCGCTCACCTTCACGGAGTTCACCTCCTGGTACGAGCTGGCGCGCACCGAGGGCATCGTCCTGCGCTATCTGGCGAGCGCGTACAAGGCGCTCGACCACACGATCCCGGACGACCTGAAGACCGAGGACCTGGAAGACCTGATCGCCTGGCTCGGCGAGATGGTCCGCCAGGTCGACTCCAGCCTGCTGGACGAGTGGGAGCAGCTGGCCAACCCGGAGATCGAGACCGCCGAGCAGGCCCAGGAGAAGGCCGACGAGGTCAAGCCGGTCACCGCCAACGCCCGTGCCTTCCGCGTCCTGGTGCGCAACGCGATGTTCCGCCGGGTGGAGCTGGCCGCGCTCGACAACGTGGACGCGCTCGGCGAGATGGACGCCGAGGCCGGCTGGGACGCGGACGCCTGGGGCGAGGCGATGGACAAGTACTGGGACGAGTACGAGGACCTGGGCACCGGGCCCGACGCACGCGGTCCCAAGCTGCTCGCCATCGAGGAGGACGCGGCGCACGGCCTGTGGCGCGTCCGGCAGACCTTCGCCGACCCGAACGGCGACCATGGCTGGGGAATCAGCGCGGAGGTCGATCTGGCGGCCTCCGACGAAGAGGGCCGCGCGGTGGTGCGCGTCACCGACGTCGGCGAGCTCTGACCCCCGCTCCCGAGAGGACCGCGACGACATGACCAACCCCGCCGAGAGACTCGTCGATCTGCTCGACCTGGAGCAGATCGAGGTCGACATCTTCCGCGGCCGCAGCCCCGAGGAGTCGCTGCAGCGTGTCTTCGGCGGCCAGGTGGCCGGCCAGGCGCTGGTGGCGGCCGGGCGCACCACGGACGGCGAGCGCCCGGTGCACTCGCTGCACGCCTACTTCCTGCGCCCCGGCCGCCCCGGCGTCCCGATCGTCTACCAGGTCGAGCGGGTGCGGGACGGCCGGTCGTTCACCACCCGCCGGGTCACCGCCGTCCAGCAGGGCCGCACGATCTTCAATCTGACGGCGTCCTTCCACCAGCCGGAGCCGGGCAGCATCGAGCACCAGCTGCCGCCGCGCCTGGACTTCCCGGAGCCGGAGTCGCTGCCGACGGTCGCGGACGAGATCCGCGAGCACCTGGGCGCGCTGCCGGAGGCCCTGGAGCGGATGGCGCGCCGCCAGCCCTTCGACATCCGGTACGTGGACCGGCTGCGCTGGACGCCGGACGAGATCAAGGACGCGGATCCGCGCAGCGCGGTGTGGATGCGGGCGGTCGGCCCGCTGGGCGACGACCCGCTGGTGCACACCTGCGCGCTCACCTACGCGTCCGACATGACGCTGCTCGACGCGGT
This sequence comes from Streptomyces sp. ERV7, assembly GCF_001653515.1. GTDB lineage: Bacteria > Actinomycetota > Actinomycetes > Streptomycetales > Streptomycetaceae > Streptomyces. The sequence goes on from NZ_LYOY01000001.1 coordinate 633,206, forward strand.
CCGCATCCCGGTGGAGCCGCTGTGGGGTCCGCGCGGCTTCGACATGGCCTCGCTCGACCACGCGATGTGGTTCCACCGGCCGTTCAGGACCGACGAGTGGTTCCTGTACGACCAGGAGTCCCCCATCGCGACCGGCGGCCGGGGCCTGGCCCGCGGCCGCATCTACGACCGCGAGGGCCGGCTGCTGGTGTCCGTGGTCCAGGAGGGCCTGTTCCGCCCGCTGCCGCCCCGCGACTGATCCGTCCCACCCCTGTTACGAGGAGCTAGTTGATGAGCCTGTACGACATCCCGCTGCGCACGCTGACCGGCGAGGCCACCTCGCTGGCCGACTACAAGGGCAAGGCGGTGCTGGTCGTGAACGTGGCGTCCAAGTGCGGTCTGACCCCGCAGTACGCCGGTCTTGAGCGCCTCCAGGCGCAGTACGGCGAGCGCGGCTTCACCGTGCTCGGCGTGCCGTGCAACCAGTTCGGCGCCCAGGAGCCCGGCAGCGCGGACGAGATCCAGACGTTCTGCTCGGCGACATACGGAGTGACGTTCCCGCTCCTGGAGAAGACGGACGTCAACGGCGACGACCGCCACCCGCTGTACACGCGTCTCACCGAGGTCGCGGACGCGGACGGCGAGGCCGGCGACATCCAGTGGAACTTCGAGAAGTTCCTGATCTCCCCCGCCGGCGAGGTGGTCGCCCGGATCCGTCCGCGCACCGAGCCGGAGGCCCCGGAGGTCGTCGCGGCGATCGAGGCGCAGCTGACGGTCTGAGCGGCCGCACAGCTTCCGGAGAAACGATACGGCTCCGTTCCCGCCACACGGGAACGGAGCCGGTTGTGTAGCGGCAGAAAGCTAGCGGATCGGCATGCCCGACAGGGTGCGGGCGATCACGAGTCGCTGAATCTCGCTGGTCCCTTCGAAGATCGTGTAGATCGCCGCGTCCCGGTGCATGCGCTCCACCGGGTACTCGCGGGTGTAGCCGTTGCCGCCGAGGATCTGGATCGCCTGCGCGGTGACCTTCTTGGCGGTCTCGCTCGCGTACAGCTTGGACATCGAGCCCTCGGCGGAGGTGAAGGGCCGGCCCGCCGTGGCCATCCAGGAGGCGCGCCACACGAGGAGGCGGGCCGCGTCGATCTGCGTACGCATGTCGGCGAGCTGGAACGCGACGCCCTGGTTGTCGATGATCGGGCGGCCGAACTGCTCGCGGCCCTTGGCGTATTCGAGTGCGTAGTCGTACGCGGCGCGGGCCGTGCCGACCGCCATGGCGCCGACGGCCGGGCGGGAGGCCTCGAAGGTGGCCATGGCGGCGTTCTTCACGCGCTCGCCGCCGCCCGCCTTCGCCTTCTCCCGGGCCCGGGAGAGGCGCTCGTCCAGCTTCTCCTTGCCGCCGAGCAGGCAGTGCCCGGGGACGCGCACGTCCTCCAGGACGACCTCGGCGGTGTGCGAGGCGCGGATGCCGTGCTTCTTGAACTTCTGGCCCTGGGAGAGGCCCGGAGTGCTCGGCGGCACGATGAAGGAGGCGTGGCCCTTGGAGCCGAGGTCGGGGTCGACGACGGCCACGACGACGTGGACGTTGGCGATGCCGCCGTTGGTGGCCCAGGTCTTGGTGCCGTTGAGCACCCACTCGTCCTTGGCCTCGTCGTACACGGCCTTGGTGCGCATCGAGGCGACGTCGGAGCCCGCGTCCGGCTCGGAGGAGCAGAAGGCGGCGACCTTCACGTCGTCCACGTCGCCGTACATCTGCGGGATCCAGGTGCCTATCTGCTCCTCGGTGCCGTTGGCGAGGACGCCGACGGCGGCCAGGCCCGTCCCGACGATCGACAGGGCGATGCCCGCGTCGCCCCAGAACAGCTCCTCCATGGCGACCGGGATGCCGAGACCGGTCGGGTCGAAGAACTGTTGGGCGTAGAAGTCGAGGGAGTAGATTCCGACCTTGGCGGCTTCCTGGATCACCGGCCAGGGGGTCTCCTCGCGCTCGTCCCACTCCGCGGCGGCGGGCCTGATGACGTCCTTCGCGAACCCGTGCAACCAGTCCCTGACCTGCTTCTGGTCGTCGTTGAGCTCCATAGTGAACTCAGCCATGTCCCCTCCACCACTTCCCGTGCCACAGACAAGCGTTACTTGCGGTAACGGCAGTATGTTACTCGCCGGTAGAGCCTGTCAACCAGCGAACCGTCACTCAGCGCGGGACCTGGCCGGAGTGTTACGTTGCGCAGGCATTCCGGATGGCGGAACACGTCGGCGGAACCGCGTAACACGTAAGACGCAGTACGAGTACGGGCGGGGAGACGAAGCCATGGAGACCACACACCAGGCCGAGCAGCAGCGGACGTCGGCCGAGAGCCGTCGTCGGGAGCTGCTGGAGGCGGCGGACCGGGTGGTGCTCCGGGACGGCCCCAAGGCGTCGATGAACGCGATCGCCGCGGAGGCGGGGATCACCAAGCCGATCCTGTACCGGCACTTCGGGGACAAGGGCGGGCTGTACCGGGCGCTGGCGCAGCGCCACACGGACGCGCTGCTCGCGGCGCTGCGGGCGGCGCTGGACGCGCCCGCGGAGCGCCGTGAGCGCGTCGAGGCCACGCTGGAGACGTATCTCGCGGCGATCGAGGCGCGGCCGCAGGTGTACCGCTTCCTCATGCACCCCGCGGAGGAGACCGCCGGCGGTGAGCACGCCGGGTTCGACGTGGGCCGGCACTCCGCGCCGCTGCTGCGGCGGATGGGCGAGGAGCTGGGCGTGGTGATCGCCGAGCGGATCGACCTGGGGCCGGGGAGCGAGGCGCTGGCGCGGGTGTGGGGCCACGGGATCGTCGGCATGATGCACGCGGCGGGCGACTGGTGGCTGGGCGAACGCCCCTGCTCGCGCTCCGAGTTGGTACGGGGCCTGGCGGACCTGCTGTGGGGCCGCCTCGCCGCGGCAGCAGACCGCGCGGGCGGCCCGGGCTTCTAGCCGCCCCTCCCCGGGGTGGGGGATAGATTCCTCGGGCGCCCCACGGGGAACGGCGGATGCCCCGCAGCAGCCTCCCCCTCCTCCACCCCGTCAAGCGATCCGCGTACACCAACCCCTCCAGGTGGTCCATCTCATGCTGGAGGCACCGCGCGAAGAACCCCGTCCCGGAAACCCTCACCGGATCCCCCGATGCCGTCCATCCCTCCACCACCGCCTCGTCGTACCGCTCCGTACCGGCCTCCAGACCCGGCAGGGACAGACAGCCCTCGGGGCCGCGGACGACCAGGCCCTCCGCCGACACCAGACGGGGGTTGACGAGGTGTCCGAGGTGGCGGACGTCCTCGTCGTCGGGGCAGTCGTAGACGAACACCCGTAGCCCCACGCCGATCTGATTGGCCGCGAGGCCCACCCCGTTCGCCGCGTACATCGTCGCGAAGAGGTCCTCGACCAGCCGGCCCAGGGACGGACCGAAGTCGGTGACGGGCTCACAAGGGGCGTGCAGGACCGGTTCGCCGAGGAGAGACATCTCTCGTACGGTGCCGGAACTGCCGGGAATCGGGCGGTGGCGCATGGCCGCAAGCGTACGTTCCGGGCCACCCGGAGCCGCGCTGGTGGTGGCGCGGTTCGGGCCGCTGTCCGGATCTCGATAGGCTGAGGTCCGACCCAGGCGCAAGGAGGATCAAGGACGATGGCAGGCAACGCGGAGCCGCTGTCACCGCGGGCCAAGCTCGCCGTGACGGCGGGCAAGGCCGCTGCGGCGGTGTCGCGCGCGGCGGGGCGGGGCAGTGGATCGGTGATCGGCGGCCGGGTGGCGCTCAAGCTGGACCCCGATCTGCTGGGGCGGCTGGCGAACCACCTGGACGTGGTCCTGGTCTCGGCGACGAACGGCAAGACGACGACGACCCGGCTCATCGCCGAGGCGCTGCGGGCCAGCGGCCCGGTGGTGTCCAACGCGCTGGGCGCCAACATGCCCGCGGGCATCACCTCGGCGCTGGCGGGCGGCTCGGACGCCCGCTTCGGCGTGATCGAGGTGGACGAGAAGTACCTCGCGGGGGTCGCGCGCGATGTGACGCCCAAGGCGATCGCACTGCTCAACCTGAGCCGCGACCAGCTCGACCGGGCCGCCGAGACCCGGATGCTCGCCGAGCAGTGGCGCGAGGGACTCCAGGGCACCAAGGCCGTGGTGATCGCCAACGCCGACGACCCGCTGGTCGTCTGGGCGGCGTCCTCCTCCCCCAACGTGGTGTGGGTGGCGGCCGGCCAGGAGTGGAAGGACGACGCCTGGTCGTGCCCCGCCTGCGGCGGTGTGATGCAGCGCCCCGGCGACGACTGGTTCTGCGGTGAGTGCGGCTTCCGCCGCCCCGCCCCGAGCTGGGTGCTCAACGGCGACTACGTGCTGGACCCGCACGGTTCGGCCTGGCCGATCCACCTCCAGCTGCCCGGCCGCGCCAACAAGGCCAACGCCGCCACCTCCGCCGCGGTCGCCGCGGTCTTCGGGGTGCCGCCGCAGGTCGCGCTGGAGCGGATGTACCAGGTGCAGGCGGTCGCGGGGCGCTACGACGTGGTGTCCTTCCAGGGCCGTGAGCTGCGGCTGCTGCTCGCGAAGAACCCGGCGGGCTGGCTCGAAACGTTTTCTCTGATCGACCCGCCGCCGACGCCGGTGATCCTCTCGGTCAACGCCCGGGGCGCCGACGGCACGGACACCTCGTGGCTGTGGGACGTCGACTACACCCGGCTCGCCGGTCACCCGATCTTCGTGATCGGCGACCGCAAGCTGGACCTGGCGGTCCGCCTGGAGGTCGCGAACCTGGACTTCCGGGTCTGCGAGAGCCTCGCGGAGTGCGTACAGCTCGCGCCCCCCGGCCAGATCGAGCTGATCGCCAACTACACCGCCTTCCAGGACGTGCGCCGCACGGTCGGCAACTGAGACCCCCTAAGGAGCAAGCGAGCATGAGCGACAACAGCCTGCGCCTCGTGTGGGTCTACCCCGACCTGCTGAGCACCTACGGCGACCAGGGCAACGCGCTGGTCGTGGAGCGCCGGGCGCGCCAGCGCGGCCTCGACGTGGCGCGCCTCGACGTCCGCAGCGACCAGCCGGTGCCGTCGTCCGGCGACATCTATCTGATCGGCGGCGGCGAGGACCGGCCGCAGCGGCTCGCGGCCGAGCGGCTGCGCCGCGACGGCGGCCTCCAGCGCGCCGCCGCCAACGGCGCGATCATCTTCTCGGTCTGCGCCGGGTACCAGATCCTGGGCCACGAGTTCATCAACGACCTCGGCGAGCGCGAGCCCGGCCTCGGTCTGCTTGACGTGGTCTCCACCCGGGGCGAGGGCGAGCGGTGCGTCGGCGACGTGCTGGGCGACATCGACGAGCGCCTCGGCCTTCCGCAGTTGACCGGCTTCGAGAACCACCAGGGCGTCACGCACCTGGGCCCCACGGCCCGCCCGTTCGCCCGGGTCCGTCTGGGCCGGGGCAACGGAACCGGCGACGGCACCGAGGGCGCGTACAACGAGACGGTGTTCGGCACGTACATGCACGGTCCCGTCCTCGCGCGGAACCCGCAGATCGCGGACCTGCTCCTCAAGCTGGCCCTCGATGTGAACGCGCTGCCGCCGACCGACGACCGCTGGTTCGAGGCGCTGCGCGCCGAGCGCATCGCCTCGGCGACCCAGCCCGCCTGACCCGGCCCGAGCGCCGCGGGACGGCGTTCGTACTTTCGTCTGACGTCCATCAGTCGGACGTCTGATTCGGCCCCGCCACCCTGCGCCGGTAGGGTGGCGGGGATCCAACCGGACGACGGGGTCCGGTCGTCGGCCCACGTTGCAAAGGTTTTCCGGGCAATGCGAATTGGTGTACTCACCTCCGGCGGCGACTGCCCCGGCCTGAACGCCGTCATCCGTTCCGTCGTGCACCGCGCGGTGGTCGACCACGGCGACGAGGTCATCGGCTTCCACGACGGCTGGAAGGGTCTCCTGGAGGCCGACTACCGCAAGCTCGACCTGGACGCGGTCGGCGGCATCCTCGCCCTCGGCGGCACGATCCTCGGCTCCTCCCGCGTCCAGCCCGCGCATCTGCGCGACGGCGTCGAGCGCGCCAGGGGCCATGTCGCCGAGCTCGGCCTCGACGCGATCATCCCGATCGGCGGCGAGGGCACGCTCAAGGCCGCCCATCTGCTCTCCGAGGCCGGTCTGCCCATCGTCGGCGTGCCGAAGACCATCGACAACGACATCGCCTCCACCGATGTCACCTTCGGCTTCGACACGGCCGTGGGCGTGGCCACCGAGGCCCTCGACCGGCTGAAGACGACCGCCGAGTCGCACCAGCGCGTGCTGATCGTCGAGGTCATGGGCCGCCACACCGGCTGGATCGCCCTGCACTCCGGCATGGCCGCCGGCGCCCACGCGATCGTGGTGCCGGAGCGCCCCTTCGACATCGACGAGCTCACCGAGCTGGTCGGCCGCCGGTTCTCGGCGGGCAAGAAGTTCGCGATCGTGGTCGTCGCCGAGGGCGCCAAGCCGCGCGAGGGCTCGATGCGCTTCGACGAGGGCGGCACCGACATCTACGGCCACGAGCGGTTCGCGGGCGTCGCCAGCCAGCTCTCCGTCGAGCTGGAGCGGCGCCTCGGCAAGGAGGCCCGTGCGGTCATCCTCGGCCACGTCCAGCGCGGCGGCACCCCGACCGCGTACGACCGCGTCCTGGCCACCCGGTTCGGCTGGCACGCGGTGGAGGCGGTGCACCGGGGCGAGTTCGGGATGCTGACCGCGCTGCGCGGCACCGACATCACCATGGTCCCGCTCGCCGAGGCCACCGCGACGCTCAAGACCGTCCCCGCCGAGCGGTACGCCGAGGCGGAGTGCGTGCTCTGACAGCCGAGTGGTTTCACGGACAACGAGCCGCCCCCGGTCGCGATCGCGACCGGGGGCGGCTCTAGTCTGGGTGCGGACAACCGGTACGAAATCAGGAGTCAGCGGATGGATCACAGCGGGCACGGCATGACCATGGATCTGCCGCCGTTCACGCTGGAGCGCGGCCTGGAGTGGTCCCTGGACCCGTTCTTCCTGATCGGCTGTGTCGCGGGGCTCGGCCTCTACGGCTGGGCGGTGCTGCGGCTGCGCAGGCGCGGTGACAGCTGGCCGGTGAGCCGGACGGTCTTCTGGACCCTCGGCGTGCTGAGCATCGCCCTGGTGATGTGCACCAAGCTGAACGACTACGGCATGGTCATGTTTAGCGTGCACATGGTCCAGCACATGGTCATCAGCATGCTCTCGCCGATCCTGCTGCTGCTCGGCGCGCCGGTGACCCTGACGCTGCGCGCGCTGCCGGTCGCCGGGCGCGGCCGCAAGGGCCCGCGCGAGCTGCTGCTCGCGCTGCTCCACAGCCGCTATCTCAAGGTGGTCACGCATCCCGCGTTCACCATCCCGATGTTCATCGCGAGCCTGTACGGGCTCTACTTCAGCCCGCTCTTCGACTTCCTGATGGGCTCGAAGACCGGCCACATCGCGATGATGGTCCACTTCCTCGCGGTCGGCCTGATCTTCTTCTGGCCGATCATGGGCGTCGACCCGGGCCCGCACCGCCCCGGCTACATCATGCGGATGCTGGAGCTCTTCGCGGGCATGCCGTTCCACGCCTTCTTCGGCATCGCCCTGATGATGGCGACCCAGCCGATGATCGGCACGTACAAGAACCCGCCCTCCTCGCTCGGCATCGACGCGCTCGCCGACCAGGAGGCGGCCGGCGGCATCGCCTGGGCGTTCAGCGAGATCCCGTCGGTGGTGGTCCTCATCGCGCTCGTCTTCCAGTGGTACGCGACCGAGAAGCGCGAGGCGAGGCGGCACGACCGGGCCGCCGACCGGGACGGCGACAAGGAGCTGGCCGCCTACAACGCCTATCTGGCTTCGCTGAACGCACGCGGGCAGTAACACCCGGTGCGCCGGTATGGCGCGGCGGGCCCCCTCGGGGCGACCATGGACTTCACGGCAGCGGCCGGGAGGAAGGGGACCCCATGCCCGGTACGACGAAGGCGATGGTGGTGCTCACCGTCGTGGCGCTGGTGATGATCACTGCGTACACGGTGGCGCTCGGCAGCAGCGGCTGGCTCTGGTTCGGCTGGGTGGTCCTCGGCCTGGCGACGGTGGGCATGGCGGCTTCGCGCAGCGCCTAGGTCCTGTCGGGTGGACCTGAGCGGCGGCCCGGCGGGCGGGCCGAGTGAGGAGCTGGTGCGTTGCTGTACTACGTGCTCAAGTACGCCGTTCTGGGGCCGCTGCTGCGGCTGCTCTTCCGGCCCAGGATCGAGGGGCTGGAGCACATTCCGGACGAGGGCCCGGCGATCGTCGCGGGCAACCACCTCTCGTTCTCCGACCACTTCCTGATGCCCGTGATGCTCAAGCGCCGCATCACCTTCCTCGCCAAGCAGGAGTACTTCACCGGGCCCGGCGTCAAGGGCCGGCTCACCGCCGCCTTCTTCCGCGCGGTCGGGCAGATCCCGGTGGACCGCTCCGGCAAGGAGGCCGGGCAGGCGGCGATCCGCGAGGGCCTGGGGGTGCTGAGCAAGGACGAGCTCCTGGGCATCTACCCGGAGGGCACCCGCTCGCACGACGGGAAGCTCTACAAGGGCAAGGTCGGGGTCGCCGTGATGGCACTGAGGGCGCAGGTCCCGGTGATCCCGTGCGCGATGGTCGGCACCTTCGAGATCCAGCCGCCCGGCCAGGTGATGCCGAAGATCCGGCGGGTCACCATCCGCTTCGGCGCGCCGCTCGACTTCTCCCGCTACACCGGGATGGAGAACGAGAAGGCGGTGCTGCGGGCCGCCACCGACGAGCTGATGTACAAGATCCTGGAGCTCTCCGGGCAGGAGTACGTCGACCGGTACGCGGCCGACGTGAAGGCCGAGGAGGCCGGAAAGTTCCCCAGGATCCTCGGCTGACAGCGGATCCGCGCAGGGCGCAACCCCCTGTCCCCGGTGATCACATGGCCGTAGCGTCCCGTGCATGGGCAAGGGAACGGCGTTCGTCATAGGGGCAACGGGACAGATCGGCCGGGCCGCGGTGCGCGTGCTCGCCGAGGACGGCTGGGAGGTGCGCGCCGCCTCGCGCGGCGGCGGAAGCGATCCCGGATGGCCGGACGGCGTACGCCCGCTCGCGCTCGACCGGGACGCGGACGGGGAGCTGGCCGCCGCCCTCGGGGACGGCTGCGACGTCCTGGTGGACATGGTGGCGTACGGCGGCGGGCACGCCCGGCAGCTGGCCGCGCTCGGGGACCGGATCGGCTCGGCGGTGGTGATCTCCAGCGGGGCGGTGTACGAGGACGACCGGGGCCGCAGCTTCGACACCCAGGGCGAGCCGGACGGCTCTCCCCGCTACCCGGTGCCGATCCCCGAGTCACTGGCCACGGTCGCGCCGGGCGACCGGACGTACGGCACCCGCAAGATCCAGCTGGAGCGGGAGCTGCTCGCCTCGGCGCTGCCCTCGACGCTGCTGCGGGCGGGCGCGGTCCACGGCCCGCACTGCCGCAGCCCGCGCGAACTGTTCTTCGTGAAGCGGGCGCTGGACCGGCGCCCGGTGCGGGTGCTCGCCCACGGCGGGGCGAGCCGCTTCCATCCGGCGCATGTCGCCAATATCGCCGAGCTGATCAGGCTGGCCGCGCTCCGGCCCGGCTCGCGGGTGCTGAACGCGGCCGATCCACAGGCACCGACCGTCGCCGAGATCGGCGCGGCGGTCGATGAGGTGCTCGGCGTCCGCAGCGAGACGGTCCTCTTCGACGGGGCGCCGGAGGAGGGCACGCTGGGCCTCACCCCGTGGAGCGCGCCGCACTCCGTCGTCTACGACATGGCGGCGGCCGAGCGGGAGCTGGGCTACCGGCCGGTGACCGGGTACGTGGAGTCGCTGCCCGCCACGGTCGCCTCGATCGCGGAGCGGCTCGGCGAGGGCGGCGGTGACTGGCGGGAGGCGTTCCCAGGCATGGCCAAGTACCCGGACCTGTTCGACTACGCGGCCGAGGACGCCTGGCTGGCGGCGCGGGGATGAACGAAGGGGGCGGCCGGAGTTCCCGGCCGCCCCTCGGTCACCTTGCCCAGGCCGTTACGGCTTCGGCGTGGCGTGCGGGGTGCACGTCACATCGGCGCTGTCCACCTTGCCGGTCAGGAAGTAGGCCTCGACCCGCGTGTTGATGCACGGGTTGACCAGACCGGTCACACCGTGCGAACCCGCGTCCTTCTCGGTGATCAGGCGCGAGCCCTTGAAGCGCTGGTGCAGCGAGACGGCGCCCTCGTACGGCGTGGCGGCGTCGCGCGTGCTCTGGACGATCAGGACGGGCGGCAGGCCCTTGCCCGTCTTGACCTCGACCGGGGTCTGCTGCTTGGTCTGCCAGGTGGCACACGGCAGGTTCATCCAGGCGTTCGCCCAGGTCATGAACGGGTTGTTCTTGTGGAGCCGGGTGTTGTCCCGGTCCCACTTCTTCCAGCTGGTGGGCCACTTGGCGTCGGCGCACTCGACGGCGGTGTAGACCGCGTTGCCGTTCTCGGCGCTGATGTTGCCCTTGGTGTCCGACATGTCGGGAGCGGCCGCGTCGACCAGCGCCTTGGTGTCGCCCGCCACGAACTTGCTCCAGGTCTGGGCGGTGGGCGCCCAGGCGGAGTCGTAGTACGGGGCGTTCTGGAAGTACGCGATGAGCTCGGCCGGACCGACCACACCGCCGAGGGGGCTCTTCTCCGCCTGGGCGCGCAGCTTGAGCCACTGCGCCTCGACCTTGGCCCGGGTGTCGCCGAGGTGGAAGGTGGCGTCGTTCTTGGCGACCCAGTCCTCCCAGTCGTTCCAGCGGCCCTGGAAGGCGATGTCCTGGTTCAGGTTGGCCTGGTACCAGATGTTGTCGCGCGACGGGTCGACGACGCTGTCCACCAGCATGCGGCGCACATGCGAGGGGAAGAGCGTGCCGTAGACCGCGCCCAGGTAGGTGCCGTAGGAGACGCCCAGGTAGTTGAGCTTCTTCTCACCGAGCGCGGCGCGGATGACGTCCAGGTCGCGGGCGGTGTTCGGCGTGGTCATGAACGGCAGCATCCAGCCGCTGCGCTCGGCGCAGCCGTCCGCGTACTCGGCGGCGAGCTTGCGCTGGGCACGCTTGTCGGCCTCGCTGGACGGCACCGGGTCCGCCTTCGGCGCCTTGACGAACTCCTGCGGGTCGACACAGGAGATCGGCGTCGAGTGGCCCACGCCGCGCGGGTCGAAGCCCACGAAGTCGTACGCCTTGGCGGTGCCGGCCCACAGGGGGTTCTTGCCGGTCACCCGGGTCGGGAAGCGCATGCCGGAGGCGCCGGGGCCGCCCGGGTTGTAGAGGAGCGCGCCCTGGCGCTCGGCCGGGGTCCCGGTCGAGGCGATGCGGTCGACGGCGAGCTTGATCTGCTGGCCGTACGGGTGGGCGTAGTCCAGCGGAACGCTGACGGAACCGCACTGGATCGGCTTGGCGAAGCCCCAGTCGGCCGGGCAGTCGGTCCAGTCGATGCCCTTCTTGGCCGCCCGCTCGGCGGCGAGCTGCACGCCGCGCGCCTCGGACGTGCCGTGATGACGGCTCTCGGCGGTGGCCGCCGGTGCCGCGATCGCGCCCGCTATGAGCGTGCCCGCGATCAGAGTGCCGGCCGAGCCGAGCACTGCGGTGCGTCTCAAGTGGTTCCTCCCCCTGCTGAGGTGCGCCGCGTCGAAGCGGCGCGTTCCATGGTCTCGGGGGATCCTCGCGCCTCGGTGGCCGTCGAGAACAGGTCGTACTGGTGTTTCTTTACCGAACCGATAGCCGGGGTGCGGAGTCCCGCTGAGCGGTGCGGACTTCTTCGAGCACCTGCCGCAGCAGCCGGGCGTCCGGGGCCAGCGCGGTCACCAGGAACGCGGGCCCTGCCAGCGGAGTCAGCACCGCGCTCCCGCCGAGCATCCGCGCCTCGACGGGCCACTCGGCCAACTCCGGGTCGACGACGAGGAGTTGCCCCACCGCCCGGTGCCCGCCCAGGACCGCCGAACCGTTCCAGCCACCGGGCGCACCGGGTCCGTACGACAGCGCCTGGTCGAGGAGGGGGCGGCCCGCGCGGTGCACGGTCAGCCGGGTGGCGAGCGTTCCGGGGTCCTCGCCGTGCCGCCCGAGGATCTGCTCCTCCCGCAGGACCAGCCGTGCGTCCGGGGCGAGCTCGACGCGGGTGCGCATCCGCAGATCGCTGCCGCGCGCCGAGATCAGCTGCTCGGGCAGCCAGTGCAGCTCACCGCCGGGGCCGACGCTCAGGCGTACGTCGTACCGGGCCTGCTCGCCGGTGCGGCCGGGCAGGGCGATGGTGGCGGCGGCCGAGTCGACGGTGAGCCGGGCTCCGTCCCGCACCTCGGCCTCCACGGCGAGGCGGTCGCCGCCGAGCGGGGCGCTCATCGCCCCGACGACGGTGACCCGGTGGTGCGCGCCGGTGGCCCGGGTGCGGCGCAGCGCCAGCGGCCCCTCACCGGCCAGGACGGGCAGGCCCTCGGGGGTGGCGACGATCCGGGCGGTGGCGCGCACCCCCGCGCCGGTGGTCATCCCCGCCATGCGGCGAGCCGTTCCCGTACCCACTCGGCGACCGCGTCCACGCCGTCCTCGGACCTCAACGACTGGAAGACGACGGGCAGTTCGGCGCGCTGCTCCTTGGCGTCGCGGGCCATCCGCGCCAGGTCCGAGCCGACGTACGGGGCGAGGTCGGTCTTGTTGACGACGAGCAGGTCGGCCGTGGTCACTCCCGGCCCGCCCTTGCGGGGGATGTCGTCGCCGCCCGCCACGTCGATGACGAAGATCTGGGCGTCCACCAGCCCCTTGGAGAAGGTCGCGGTGAGGTTGTCGCCGCCGGACTCGACCAGGATCAGATCGAGCGGCCCGACGGCCTCCTCCAGGTCCTCGACCGCTTCGAGGTTGGCGGAGATGTCGTCCCTGATGGCGGTGTGCGGGCAGGCGCCGGTCTCCACGGCCTGGATCCGCTCGGGCGGCAGCACGGCATTGCGCAGCAGGAACTCGGCGTCCTCGCGGGTGTAGATGTCGTTGGTGACGACGGCGAGCGAGAACCGGTCCCGCAGGGCCTGACAGAGCGCGGCCACGGTGGCGGTCTTCCCGGACCCGACGGGTCCGCCGAGCCCGACGCGCAGCGCACGGCGGGTCCCGTCGGGGCGATGCGCGTCGGCGCTGACGGCGGCGGGGCCGTGAGGGGAGTGGTCGAGATGCATGGGGCGACTCCACTTGTCGGGTCGGGGGCCTTTCAGCCCGTCCGGCGTTTGAGGACGAGCCCGTTCAGGGCGACAGGGGGGTCCGGGGGCAGGGCCCCCCGGCAACGGCGGCCCTGCCCCCGACTCGCCCCCGGCAGGGGTTCGGGAAGGGGCTCCGGGTCCGGCACTACCGGGGCACCGCCGACATCCCCCGCGCGGCGGACGCGGCCGGGCCGCACGCGCGCGGATCGCTGGCGGCGGCGGCGAAAGGGTTCGGCAGGGACAAGGGCGCGGTGCCGTTCGACGCGTACTTCGACGCCCAGGGCCTGCTGCGCAAGCTGCGCCAGCGGTTCAGCTACGTCAACGACGGGCGGACGGTCGCGGTCGCCTCGACCACGCTGCTGTACGGATTCGGGGTGCCCGCGGCCGTGAACCTTCCGGCCGAGCGGGACATCTACGCCGGAAAGATCGAGTCATAGGGGTTCGGGGGGCGTTCGGGAATTCAGTCATGGGCGGTGGCGGAAATGGTCCGTCCGTGCCATGCGCGGTGTGTGTCCTCCTCCCTACGCTAGGAAGCCGACGACGGCAGAAAGAGGGGTAGAGGGGTGAGGTGCGTGGCCGGGCTTCGCAGCACAACCGTCCAGGACCACGTGGCCCTCGTCGAGATCGAGCTGTGCGGTGAGCTGATGATCGCCGCGTCGGCCGCGGACGGGGAGCGGCTCAGTCCGGACCTGATCGACGAGGTGCTCAAGGTCGAGCCCGAGGGCTCCTCGGGGAGCGGGGGCTGATTCCGGCCAAGTCGGTCCGCCCGGTGGACGTGACCGACCCCGGCCGCTGCTTTTCGGCCAGGTGGCCGGGGTGGCTGCACTGACGCGCGGGACGCGCCGGGCTGTCCGCGGGGACTGAATCCCTTACGTACGGAGCAGCCGGGCGATCGCCTTGGTCGCCTCTTCCACCTTGGCGTCGATCTCCCCGCCGCCCTTCACCGCGGCGTCCGCGACGCAGTGCCGCAGGTGCTCCTCCAGGAGCTGGAGGGCGAAGGACTGGAGGGCCTTCGTGGACGCGGAGACCTGGGTGAGTATGTCGATGCAGTAGACGTCCTCGTCCACCAGGCGCTGGAGCCCGCGGATCTGGCCCTCGATGCGGCGCAGCCGCTTGAGGTGCTCGTCCTTCTGCTTGTGGTAGCCGTGCACCGTGTGCGGCTGGTCCGTGAGGACGGTGTCCGGCTCGGCGGGCTCGGTGGTCGTCATCGCGTCCTCCCGTTGTGCGAAGAGGGGGTGGATACCCCTCGTGGGTATAGGGTACCGAACCCTGCGAAAGCGGGCCCGGAAACGGGCCGGGGGCCCGTGCTGATCACTGTGCCTGATGGGCGACACTGAAGTACGCCGGTTAGCCGTGGCCGGATGATGCGCCTAGCATCAGCCTGACCGAATCCAGAGCACCCCGAGGACCCCACGTGCGCTTTCGTCTGACCCCCAGGGAGACGAGCTTCTACGACATGTTCTCCGCATCCGCGGACAACATCGTCACGGGCTCGAAGCTCCTCATGGAACTGCTCGGAGCGGACTCCGCGTCCCGGGCCGAGATCGCGGAGCGCATGCGGGCAGCGGAGCACGCGGGCGACGACGCGACCCACGCGATCTTCCACCAGCTGAACTCCTCGTTCATCACGCCGTTCGACCGCGAGGACATCTACAACCTCGCTTCGTGCCTCGACGACATCATGGACTTCATGGAGGAGGCCGTCGACCTCGTCGTCCTCTACAACGTCGAGGAACTGCCCAAGGGCGTCGAGCAGCAGATCGAGGTGCTGGCCCGGGCGGCCGAGCTGACCGCCGAGGCCATGCCGAACCTGCGGACGATGTCCAACCTCACCGAGTACTGGATCGAGGTCAACCGGCTGGAGAACCAGGCCGACCAGATCCACCGCAAGCTGCTCGCCCATCTCTTCAACGGCAAGTACGACGCCATTGAGGTGCTCAAGCTCAAGCAGATCGTGGACGTACTCGAAGAGGCCGCGGACGCCTTCGAGCACGTGGCGAACACGGTGGAGACCATCGCGGTCAAGGAGTCCTGAGCTTCGTGGACACCTTTGCACTGGTCGTGACCATCGCGGTCGCGCTCGGATTCACGTACACGAACGGGTTCCACGACTCGGCGAACGCCATCGCGACCTCCGTCTCGACGCGGGCGCTGACCCCGCGCGCGGCGCTGGCGATGGCCGCCGTGATGAACCTGGCCGGTGCCTTCCTCGGCAGCGGTGTCGCCAAGACCGTCAGTGAAGGCCTGATCGCCACCCCCGAGGGCAACAAGGGGATGGGGATCCTGTTCGCCGCGCTGGTCGGGGCGATCATCTGGAACCTGGTGACCTGGTACTTCGGGCTGCCGTCCTCGTCCTCGCACGCCCTGTTCGGCGGCATGGTCGGTGCGGCGCTCGCGGGCGGCACGACCGTCCACTGGAACGGCGTGCTCGACAAGGTCGTCATCCCGATGTTCATCTCGCCGGTGGTCGGCCTCATCGCCGGCTATCTGGTGATGTGCGCGATCCTGTGGATGTTCCGCAAGGCGAACCCGCACAAGGCGAAGCGGGGCTTCCGTATCGCGCAGACCGTCTCGGCGGCCGGAATGGCGCTCGGCCACGGTCTGCAGGACGCGCAGAAGACCATGGGCATCGTGGTGATGGCCCTGGTCATCGCCGATGTGCAGTCCGCGGGCGACGAGATCCCGATCTGGGTGAAGATCGCTTGCGCGGCGATGCTGTCGCTGGGTACGTACGCGGGTGGCTGGCGCATCATGCGGACGCTGGGGCGGAAGATCATCGAGCTGGATCCGCCGCAGGGGTTCGCGGCGGAGACGACCGGTGCGTCGATCATGTTCGGGTCCGCGTTCCTGTTCCACGCGCCGATCTCCACGACGCATGTGATCACTTCGGCGATCATGGGTGTGGGGGCGACGAAGCGGGTCAACGCGGTGCGGTGGGGGGTGGCCAAGAACATCATTCTTGGCTGGTTCATCACGATGCCGGCGGCGGCGGTCGTCGCGGCGGCGAGCTATTACGTGGTGCGGGTCTTCTTCGGCTGAGCGCCGCTCGCTTGAAGGGGCTCGGGGCTTCGCCCCGGGCCCCTTTCGTTTACCTGCGGTCCGGTGGGGGCGTGCCGCGCAGTTCCCCGCGCCCCTTGAAGGGCCGTCCCGCGCCCGCGGACCGTGCTGGGTTGCTCGCGCAGTTCCCCGCGCCCCTGAAGACCGGGGGCTGAGCTGAGTAGTCCGGCTGCGGCGGACTACCTGAGGGGCGCGGGGAACTGCGCGACGAGCCCCCACCGGCCCGCAGAGGAATCCCGCCCCCCCGAACGGCTTCGTGGACGGAAAATGGGCCCGCCTCCTGACACCAGGAGGCGGGCCCTTCGTCTTGCGGTGGCACCGCCATGCAGCACCGCAGACGGCTTGGGGTCTATCCGAAGCGGCCCGAGATGTAGTCCTCGGTCGCCTGGACGGACGGGTTGGAGAAGATCCGCGCGGTCTCGTCGAGCTCGATGAGACGGCCGGGCTGGCCGACGGCCGCCAGGTTGAAGAACGCCGTACGGTCCGAGACGCGCGCTGCCTGCTGCATGTTGTGCGTCACGATGACGATCGTGAAGCGCTCCTTCAGCTCGCCGATCAGGTCCTCGATCGCGAGGGTCGAGATCGGGTCCAGGGCGGAGCAGGGCTCGTCCATCAGGAGGACGTCGGGCTCGACCGCGATCGCGCGGGCGATGCACAGACGCTGCTGCTGGCCGCCGGACAGGCCCGAGCCGGGCTTGTTGAGGCGGTCCTTGACCTCGTTCCAGAGGTTCGCGCCCTTGAGGGACTTCTCGACGACGTCCGCCAGCTGGTTCTTCTTGTACGAGCCGTTCAGCCGCAGACCGGCCGCCACGTTGTCGAAGATCGACATGGTGGGGAACGGGTTCGGGCGCTGGAAGACCATGCCGACCGTACGGCGCACGGCGACCGGGTCGACGTCCTTGCCGTACAGGTTCTCGTCGTCCAGGAGCACCTTGCCCTCGACGCGGCCACCGGGGGTGACCTCGTGCATCCGGTTCAGGGTGCGCAGGAACGTGGACTTGCCGCAGCCGGACGGGCCGATGAAGGCCGTCACGGAGCGGGGCTCCACGGTCATCGAGATGTCCTCGATCGCCTTGTGGGAGCCGTAGTACGCGGTCAGGCCGCTGACGTCGATTCGCTTGGCCATGGAAATCACTGCTTCTTTCGTTGGTCGCGTCAGCGGCCGGTCTTCGGGGCCTTCCAGCGGGCGATGCCGCGGGCCACCAGATTGAGGATCATGACGAAGGCGATCAGCACCAGGGCACCGGCCCACGCGCGGTCGTACGACGCGTCGCTGCCGACCCGGAACTGCTCCCAGATGTAGAAGGGGAGCGAGGACTGGGCGCCGTCGAAGGGGTTGGTGTTGATCAGCTGGCTGCCGAAGACGAGCAGCATGATCGGCGCGGTCTCACCGGCGATACGGGCGATGGCGAGCATGACGCCCGTGGTGATGCCGCCGATCGCGGTCGGCAGGACCACCTTCAGGATCGTGCGCCACTTCGGCACACCGAGGGCCAGCGAGGCCTCGCGCAGCTCGTTCGGTACGAGCTTGAGCATCTCCTCGGTGGAGCGGACCACGACCGGCATCATCAGGATCGCCAGCGCCAGCGAGCCCATGAAGCCGGAGGGCTTGAGCTCGAACATCAGCATCAGGGTGAGGATGAACAGGCCCGCCACGATCGAGGGGATGCCCGTCATCACGTCGACGAAGAACGTCACGGCCTTGGCGAGCGCGCCCTTGCCGTACTCCACCAGGTAGACCGCGGTCAGCAGCCCGATCGGGGCGGAGATCAGGGTGGCGATGCCGACCTGCTCCAGGGTGCCGATCAGCGCGTGGTAGACGCCGCCGCCCTTCTCGAAGCCGGGGACGCCGGCCATGGAGTGGGTCATGAAGTCCGCGTCGAGGACCTTGGTGCCGCGCTTGATCGTCGTCCACAGCAGGGAGAGCAGCGGGACCAGGGCGAGGAGGAAGCACACCCAGACGAGCGAGGTGGCGACGCGGTCCTTGGCCTGGCGCTTGTTCTCGACGACCGCGGTGGTCACGTACGAGACGAGCACGAACAGGAGCGCGGAGAGCAGGCCCCACTGGACCTTGCTGTCCAGGCCGAAGACGAGGCCGATGCCGCAGCCGAGCGCGAGGCCGGCGACGCCGAAGGCGGCCGTGGCCCAGCGGGGCAGACCCCGGCGGCTCAGGCTGCCCCTGCGGGGCGCGGAGGGGGCGGGACGGGTGTCCTGCACTACTGCGTTCGACATCAGGCGTTCGCCCCCGAGTACTCCTTGCGGCGCGCGATGATCAGGCGGGCCGCGCCGTTGACCAGCAGGGTGAGGACGAAGAGCACCAGGCCGGAGGCGATCAGGGCGTCCCGCCCGAGCTCGTTGGCCTCGTCGAACTTCGCCGCGATGTTCTGGGCGAAGGTGCCGCCACCCGGGTTGAGGATGTGCAGCGAGATCAGATAGCTCGGGGAGAGGACCGTGGCGACGGCCATCGTCTCGCCGAGCGCGCGGCCCAGGCCCAGCATGGAGGCCGAGATGATGCCGGAGCGGCCGAACGGCAGCACCGACAGCCGGATGACCTCCCAGCGGGTGGCGCCGAGGGCCAGCGCGGCCTCCTCGTTCATCCGCGGGACCTGGAGGAAGACCTCGCGGCTCACGCTGGTCACGATCGGCAGGATCATGATCGCGAGCAGGATGCCGACGGTGAAGAGCGAGCGGGCGACGCCGACCTCGGTCTTCTCGAAGACGTAGGTCCAGCCGAGGTACTCGTCGAGCCAGGAGTTCAGGCCCTCCAGGTACGGCACGAGGATCAGGGCGCCCCAGATGCCGTAGATGATCGAGGGGATCGCGGCGAGCAGGTCCACCACGTAGGCGAGGGGCGCGGCCAGCTTGCGCGGCGCGTAGTGCGAGATGAAGAGGGCGATGCCGACAGCGATCGGAACCGCGATGACCATCGCGATGATCGAGCTGGCGACCGTGCCGAAGAGCAGGACGGCGATGCCGAAGACCGGCTTGTCCCCGGCGGGGTTCCAGTCGAAGGTGGTGAGGAAGTTGCCCTCGTCCTTCGAGATGGCCATCCCCGCGCGGACGCTCAGGAAGATGGCGATCGACGCCATCAGGACGAGCAGGAAGATGCCGGATCCCCGGGAGAGGCCGAGGAAGACCTTGTCGCCCGCGCGCCCGGTGGACTTCTTGCGCAGGGCGGGAGCCGCCGGTGGCGGCGGGGTGTTCGTGGTTATGGAAGCCATCGATCTTTCCGGTCTGTGGGCGGGGACGGCGGGGTGCGGGAAAGCTACGACGCGAACAGCCGCACCGGCCACGCCGCATGCGCCTCGGCCATGACATCGAGCAGCGGCGCCGACGCGGCGGGCAGCGCGTCCAGCCCCTCCACCGCGGCCGAGGCCGCCAGCCGCGCGGCCCGCGAGGCCACCGCGTCCAGCTCGGGCGCCAGCCGGGCGAGCACCCCGGTGGCGTCGAACGGATCGAGGCTCAGCAGCCGCACCACCGCCGTCGCGGGCCCGCTCACACACTCGTACGCCACACAGTGCGCGGCGTCCTCCGCGCCGAGCCCCGCCGCCCGCGCGGCGAGCCCGAGCACGATCGGCTGATGGGCCCCGCGCGGCCGGGCCGCGGCGAGCGCGGCCAGCTCCTCGCCGGGCCAGGTGGCCCGGGCCGCCCGCATCATCTGGCGGCCGAGCCTGCGCGCGGTGGCGCGCAGCGCGGGCGACGGGGTGCGGGCGTCGGCGGCCTCGTCGAGGGCGAGCGGGTCGAGGCCGAGGGCGGCCGCCGCGGCGAGCGAGGCGGACACCAGACCGGCCGTGTGCAGCCGCCCCCGGCAGAACTCCGCCAGCGAGGCCGCGTCATGGACCCGGCCGGCCTTCACGGCGGGTTCGGCACCCCCCGAGTGGGCGTGCCCACCGGCCGGGAACCGGCCGTCGGCGAGGACGAGCAGAGCTGCGCGAGTCATGTACCAGCCGCTCTCAGAAGAGGAAGTACCGCTGGGCCATGGGCAGTTCGGCGGCGGGCGCGGGCTCCACCGGCTCGCCGTCGATGGTCACCGTGAAGGTGTCCGGGTCGACCCGGACGTCCGGCAGGGCGTCGTTCTCGCGCATGTCCGCCTTGCCCACCCGCCGGGTGCTCTTGATGGCGGTGAACCTCTTGTCCAGGCCCAGCCGCTCGGGCAGCCCGTCGTCCAGGGCCGTCTGCGCCACGAAGTTGAGCGAGTTGGCCGCCGGGGCCTTCCCGTGCGCGCCGAACATCGGCCGGGGCAGCACCGGCTGGGGCGTGGGGATGGACGCGTTGGCGTCGCCCATCTGCGCGTACGCGATCTGGCCGCCCTTGATGACGAGCTGCGGCTTGACGCCGAAGAACGCGGGGTCCCACAGCACCAGGTCCGCGAGCTTGCCCGGCTCGACCGAGCCGATCTCGTCGTCGAGGCCCTGGGCGACCGCCGGGTTGATCGTGTACTTGGCGACATAGCGGCGCGCCCGCTGGTTGTCGGCGCGCCCGTCGCCCGCGAGCGCTCCCCGGCGCACCTTCATCACATGCGCGGTCTGCCAGGTACGCAGGATGACCTCGCCGATCCGGCCCATCGCCTGGGAGTCGGAGGAGAGGATCGAGATGGCGCCCAGGTCGTGCAGGATGTCCTCGGCCGCGATGGTCGAGGGCCGGATGCGGGACTCCGCGAACGCCAGGTCCTCCGGCACCGCCGGATTGAGGTGATGGCAGACCATCAGCATGTCGAGGTGTTCCTCGATGGTGTTGACGGTGTGCGGCCGGGTCGGGTTGGTGGAGCTGGGCAGGACGTACGGCTCGGAGACCACGGTGATGATGTCCGGGGCGTGCCCGCCGCCCGCGCCCTCGGTGTGGTACGCGTGGATGGAGCGTCCCGCGATGGCGGCGAGGGTGTCGCCGACGAAGCCCGCCTCGTTCAACGTGTCGGTGTGGATGGCGAGCTGGGCGCCGGTCTCGTCGCAGACGCGCAGACAGGCGTCGATGACGGCCGGGGTGGCGCCCCAGTCCTCGTGGATCTTGAATCCGAGGGCGCCGCCGCGCAGTTGGGAGTGCATCGCCTCGCGCGACATGGTGTTGCCCTTGCCGAGCAGACCGATGTTGACGGGCGCGTTCTCCAGGGCCGCGAACATCCGGGCCAGATGCCAGGGGCCGGGGGTGACGGTGGTGGCCTTGGTGCCCTCGGCGGGGCCGGTGCCGCCGCCGACGAGGGTGGTGATGCCCGAGGAGAGCGCCTGGTCGACGAGGGTCGGCGAGATGAAGTGGACGTGGGTGTCGACCGCGCCCGCCGTGAGGATCTTCCCGTTGCCCGCGATGATCTCGGTCTCGGGGCCGATGACGAGGTCCGGGTGGACGCCGTCCATGGTGTCGGGGTTGCCGGCCTTGCCGAGTGCGGTGATGCGGCCGTCCCTGATGCCGAGGTCCGCCTTGACGATCCCCCAGTGGTCGAGGACGACGACGCCGGTGATCACGGTGTCGGGCGCGCCCTCGGCACGGGTGGTGCGGGCCTGGCCCATGGACTCGCGGATCACCTTGCCGCCGCCGAACACCGCCTCGTCGCCCGCCCGTCCGGGCCCGCCGCAGCGGTCCTCCTCGACCTCCACGAGCAGATCGGTGTCAGCGAGCCGGATGCGGTCGCCGGTGGTCGGGCCGAACAGGTCGGCGTAGACGGCGCGGTGGAGCTCAGCCATCGAGGGGGCCTCCGATCTCGCCGCGCAGCCCGTGGACGACCCGGCGTCCGGCGAGCGGCACGAGCTCGACGTCCACGGGGATGCCGGGTTCGAAGCGCACGGCGGTGCCCGCGGCGATGTTCAGCCGCAGCCCGCGGGCGGCGGCGCGGTCGAAGTCCAGGCCGGGGTTGGCCTCGGCGAAGTGGTAGTGCGAGCCGACCTGGACGGGCCGGTCGGCGGCGTTGAGGACGGTCATCGTGGTGATCTCGCGGCCCTCGTTGAGGGCGACGGGCTCGTCCGCGAACAGGATCTCTCCGGGAATCACTCGGCGCTCCCCCGTCAGACGATGGGCTCGTGGACGGTGACGAGCTTGGTGCCGTCGGGGAAGGTCGCCTCGACCTGGACGTCGTGGATCATCTCCGGGATGCCCGGCATGACGTCGCCGCGGGAGAGCACCTCGCGTCCGGACACCATGAGTTCGGCGACGGTCCGGCCGTCGCGGGCGCCTTCGAGGATGTGCGAGGTGATGAGCGCCACGGCCTCGGGGTGATTGAGTCTCACCCCCCGAGCGCGGCGCTTGTCCGCGACGTCCGCGGCCACATGGATGAGCAGTCTCTCCTGCTCGTGCGGCGTCAGTTGCACGCTTCCCACCTCACAGTCGTGCCCGGAACGGGGGAGTCCCGCCTCGGCGCTGCGGGACCCCGTCCAAGTTCAACACTCTGTTGACCTGGGGTTCCCTGCTCCACAGCGAGGCATTGCACGTTACGGCCGAAGTTTTTCCGGCTCGTTAACTGACGCTTTGCATATCCATGGCCAATGCATCCATCACCGGCTCCGACGAACCGGAACCGCTCAGTCGCCCGCCGGTGGCTGCCGGTGCTCGGCGGCGATGCCGAAGCGGCGCCGTTCGCCGGGAGCGGACGAGACCTGGCGCACCGACGACACCGAGCTGATCACCTGCTCCTCGGCCGGCTGCGCCGCGCCTTCGAGTCGCTCCAGGTCGGCGGCGGACACCAGGGCGACGAGGGGCTTGCCGTGCCGGGTCACGACGACGCGCTCCCCGCCGTACACCACGCGGTTGATCAGCTCGGCGAGCTCAGCTCGGGCTTGCGTCACCGGAATCTCATAGGCCATGCTCCCCATCATAACGGCCTGTACGTCCTGTACATTTTTTACAGAGACCTCGGCACCGAGACGCATCGGCGCCGAAACGTCGGCACGAGAGAAGAGGTACGTCATGCACGGCCCGTCCGCCCGCTACGTCCTGCCCGAGTTCTCCGAGCGCACCTCCACCGGGGTCCGCACCCTCGACCCGTACTCCAAGCTGCTGGAGGAGCGGATCGTCTTCCTCGGCACCGCCGTCGACGACACCGCGGCCAACGACGTGATGGCCCAGTTCATGCATCTGGAGCACGCCGACCCGGACCGCGACATCTCGCTGTACATCAACTCCCCCGGCGGCTCGCTCACCGCGATGACGGCGATCTACGACACCATGCGGTTCGTCACCTGCGACGTGGAGACGGTGTGCATGGGCCAGGCCGCCTCGTCCGCGGCCGTCCTGCTCGCCGCGGGCACCCCGGGCAAGCGGCTCGCGCTGCCCGGCGCGCGGGTCCTCATCCGTCAGCCGTCGATCGACGAACCGCTCCGCGGCCAGCCGTCCGATCTGGAGATCTACGCCAAGGAACTCCAGCGCGGACGCGAGCTGTTGACGGAGCTGCTGGCCCGCCACACCGGGCGGTCCGTCGAGCGGATCGGCGCCGACATCGAGCGGGACACCATCCTCGACGCCGGCGCCGCGGCCGAGTACGGGCTGATCGACCACGTGGTCGCCGGCCGCAAGAACTCGGCCGCCGCACAAGGGAGGTAGACACCGTGCTGCCCGAACTGCCGCCGCTGCCCGCGCTGACGCGGGCCGAGGGCGAGTTCATCGACGCGTACCTCGACGCGCTCGACAAGCTGGGCCGGATCAACCCCGCCCGGCACCGCGACACCTACGGCGCGCTGCGGGCCGCGCAGGCGCTCGTCGGGCGGGCCGTGGCGCTGCGGGACGCGCTGACGACCATGCATCTGCGCGGCGAGACGGAGCTGCACTCCGAGACGCTGACCCGGACCCTGCGGCTGCTCGACGGGGAGCGCCGGGCGGGCCGCGTCACGGTACCGCCGCCGTCATCGGCGAGTTGACGCCACGGTGTCCGTTCACCCCCGCGCCGGTACGAGTCGACGTCCCCCGTTCGCACCATCCGATGGTCCGAACGACGTACCGGCGCTGTTGCTCCGTATGCGCAGACACCGAGCGGAATGAATCGTTCCAGCACCGTTGCGACGCAGGTCGGACACCCCGTCAGGAGCCTTGAAACATAGATGTACACCTGAATGGGTCAGTCGTGAGGAGCCTCACAAAACGCCGTTTCGGCTCGGAAATCCGACACTTCGTGGGTCAAGATCCCTTCCGACGACAAGCCCCCGCCACCGCGGCGGGGCGGTCCGGGCGGACGCCGAGTCCTGCCGCCGTACCCGGATGACTGGTCGACTGAGTGGATCGGCAGGAGTGGAGGACCCAAGCAGTGCGGGCCCACCGGGAGACCGGGAGGCCCTTGGGGTGAAGCCGCGCGAGCGGCCGGGCATCTTCGCCAGTCCGAACC
This sequence comes from Streptomyces sp. ERV7, assembly GCF_001653515.1. Lineage (GTDB taxonomy): Bacteria > Actinomycetota > Actinomycetes > Streptomycetales > Streptomycetaceae > Streptomyces. The sequence continues at coordinate 657,730 of NZ_LYOY01000001.1, forward strand.
CGACAGGTCATCCTTCGCAGGCGGTTTGACGAAGGGTCGCGCATGTCTGCGCTGAATAACGTCCCGTCCCTGCTGACCCGAGTCGGCGCGGTATCCGCCCTCACACTCGCCGCCGTCGGCGGCACGATGCTGGCGCCCGGCGCCGGCAGTGAGGCGAGTGCCGCCACACTCGCGACGAAGGCGCTCAACGTCGCCGCGTCGAAGAAGGGCGCACCTTACAAGTACGGCGCCAGCGGCCCGTACCGGTTCGACTGCTCGGGGCTCACCCTCTACTCGTTCAAGCGGGCGGGCAAGAAGCTGCCGCGCACCACCCAGCAGCAGTACAACAGCACCAGGCACATCTCGTCGTCCTCGCGCCAGCGCGGCGACCTGGTGTTCTTCCACTCCGGCTCGAACGTCTACCACGTGGGGATCTACGCCGGGGAGGGCAAGATCTGGCACTCCCCCAAGACCGGGTCCGTGGTCCGGCTGGAGAAGATCTGGTCGAAGAGCGTCTGGTACGGGCGCGTGCGCTGACGCACGGGGCACAAGCGGCACAGGGGGGCCGGTGAGCACGGCGGGCCGGTGAGCACGCCCGTGAGCGCTCACCGGCCCGTGGGCCGGACAGGGCAGGACAGGCCCCGGCTCAGCTCTGGACGGGCGCCGTCCACGGCAGCGCGATCCAGACGGTCTTGCCGCCCTCCGGGGTCGGGGTGACGGACAGCCGCCCCCCGCACTCGGCGGCGAGCCAGCGGATGATCACCATGCCGCGTCCGTTGTCCTGCTGGACGGCGGCGGGAAGACGCTTCGGCCAGCGGGGATGACTGTCGGTCACCCCGATGTGGAGCTGCTCGTCGCGCTCCAGACGCAGATCCACGGTGAAGGTGGGCGACTGGCCGAAGGTGTGCTGCACGGCGTTGGTCGCGAGCTCGGAGACGATCAGGCGGATCGTATCGGCTGAGTCGGCGTCCGAGGGAAGACCCCACTCGGTGAGTACGCCGGCGACATGTCTGCGGGCGGCGGAGACCGAGGCGGGATCGCTCGGCAGAGTGAGGGTTGATTCTTGGTGGTCTGCCATGGCGACGCTGTCCCTTTCCCACCCGGGCCGGCCTGCTGGACTCGTGACGAGCGGACAACCGCGAGGACGGCCCGGACTTGTGCTTCGCGCCAGAGTGCCACTCATCGTGCCGCCGGATGCGCCGATCCACCAAGATGTGCATATATCTGTCGCTCAAAGCGGTGAACTCTGCGACGAAGGACCGTATTTGGGCGCCACACTTGCCCATCACCCGAATCCCGGCCGGGTGGAAGGAGAACGACATGTGGCACGGGCCCGCGGTACGCCGCCGCAAACTCGGCGAGGAGCTGCGCCGGCTGCGCTGCGCGGCCGCCCTCACGAGCGGCGAGGTCGCCCGGCACCTGGGCTGGCACCAGTCGAAGGTGAGCCGGATCGAGACCGGCCGCAGCGGGGTGAAGCCCGCCGACGTGGCCCGGCTGCTCCAGGTGTACGGGGTGGACGACCCCGAACTGCGGGCGCTGCTGGAAGCGCTGGCGGGGGCGGCGGACGGGCGCGGCGGCCAGTGGTGGCAGGCCTACCGTGGGCTGCTGCCGCCCCAGTACCGCGACTTCATCAGCCTGGAGTCGCAGGCGTCGGCGGCGCGCACCCTGGAGACGTCCGTGGTGCCGGGGCTGCTCCAGACGCCCGAGTACGCCCGCGCGGTGACCCGGGCGGCCCTCGGCGGGCTCGACGCGGCGCGGGTGGACTCGCTGGTGGAGGTGCGCCTGGCGCGCCAGGAGGTGCTGCGGGCCGATCCGCCGCTGGAGCTGAGCGCGGTGGTCGACGAGGCGGCGCTGCGCCGGGAGGTGGGCGGGGCGGCCGCGATGCGGCGGCAGTTGCGGCATCTGCTGGAGGCGGCCCAGCTGCCTCAGGTCCGGTTGCGGGTGCTGCCTTTCAGCAGCGGTGGCCATATCGGCCTCACCGGGCCTTTCATTATCTTCTCCTTTCCGCACATTTCCGATCTGGACGTGGTTGTTATCGACCACTTGACGAGTAGCCTCTATCTCGAACGGAGAGAAGACCTTGAGGCGTACAGCGCCGCGTTCCACACGGTCGAGGCGCAGGCCCTCTCGTTCAAGGAATCATTGAATCTCATCGCCGGGATGGCTGACGGCGTGTAAGGGAGGCATGATGCCCGCACCCCCCGTGCATGTACCTTCCAGCACTTCTCTGAACGGTGCGCAGTGGCGGCGCAGCAGCCGTAGTACAGGAATGAACAATTGCGTCGAGGCCGCATTCCTCGACGCCGGTCTGCTGCTCGCCGTCCGTGATTCCAAGCGGACAGCCGGACCCGCGCTGCTCTTCGGAGCGCGAGCCTGGCACACCTTCCTTTCCGGTCTGCCGGTCGAGCTCGACGAGGCGCCCGACGGCAGGAGTTGATCATGCGAACGGGGGACTAGGCGGTGGGCGCGGTCCGCAGGATCGTGTCCACCGCCCACTGGATCTGTTCCTGGGTCAGATCGGCCCGGGCGGTCAGCCGCAGCCGGGAGATGCCGTCCGGCACCGACGGCGGCCGGAAGCACCCCACCGCGAGCCCCGCGCCCCGGCAGTCGGCCGCCCAGGCCACCGCCTGCTCCGCCGACGGCGCCCGCACCGAGACCACGGCCGCGTCCGGCCGCGCCGCCTGAAGACCCGCCGCCGTCAGCCGTTCGTGGAGTTCGGCCGCCACGGCCCGGGCCCGGCCCGCCCGCTCCGGCTCGGCCTCCAGAAGCCGCAGCGCCGCCAGCGCGCCGCCCACCGCCGCGGGTGCGAGACCGGTGTCGAAGATGAACGTACGAGCGGCGTTGACCAGGTGCTGGATGACCCGGGCCGGGCCCAGGACCGCGCCGCCCTGGCTGCCCAGCGACTTCGACAGGGTGAGGGTGGCCACCACGTCGTCCGCGCCCGCGAGCCCGGCCGCGTGCAGCCCGCCCCGGCCGCCCTCGCCGAGCACGCCCAGGCCGTGGGCGTCGTCCACCACCAGCGCCGCCCCGAACTCCCGGCAGACGGCGGCGAGTCCGGGCAGCGGGGCGGCGTCGCCGTCCACCGAGAAGACCGAGTCGCTCACCATGAGCGCGGGCCCGCCGTGGGCGTCCAGCGCCTTGCGCACCGCCTCGGCGTCGGCGTGCGGGACCACCTCGGTCTCCGCGCGCGCCAGCCGGCATCCGTCGACGATCGAGGCGTGGTTGCCCGCGTCGGAGACGATCAGCGTGTCCCGCTCGCCGAGCGCGGTCAGCGCGGCGAGGTTGGCCGCGTACCCGGAGGAGAAGACGAGCGCCGCCTCGAACCCGCAGAACCGGGCGAGCGCGTCCTCCAGCTCGGTGTGGAGCGCGGTGGTCCCGGTGACCAGGCGCGACCCGGTGGATCCGGCGCCCCAGCGCAGCGCCGCGTCGGCGGCGCCCCGGGTGACGGCCGGGTGCCGGGTGAGCCCCAGGTAGTCGTTGCTCGCCAGGTCCAGGAGGTCCTGGTCGGCGGCGCGCGGCCGCAGCACCCGTACGAGACCGGCGCGCTCGCGCCGCTCGGTCGCTCCGTCGATCCAGTCGAATGGCGCTCGGGGCATGGTCGAGATCCCTTTTGTAGGCAGCGCACAGACCCTATTCCGGCGCGGGCGAGGTCAGGGTGTGGCAATACACACACCTTCAAGGTGCGCAGTTGTACGATCCCTCCTTGGCTGGAAGCGGGGTCTTCGGCAAGGATCGGCGCCATGGACCTGCTGAACACGCTGGTGGACAAGGGGCTGCGGCGCGAGCTGCCGAGCCGTGAAGAGGCGCTCGCCGTACTGGCGACCTCCGACGAGGAACTGCTCGACGTGGTGGCCGCGGCCGGCAAGGTGCGCCGCCAGTGGTTCGGGCGCCGGGTGAAGCTGAACTACCTGGTGAACCTGAAGTCCGGGCTGTGCCCCGAGGACTGCTCGTACTGCTCGCAGCGGCTGGGCTCGAAGGCCGAGATCCTCAAGTACACCTGGCTGAAGCCGGACGAGGCGTCCAAGGCGGCCGCCGCGGGTGTCGCGGGCGGCGCCAAGCGCGTCTGCCTGGTGGCCAGCGGCCGCGGCCCGACCGACCGCGACGTGGACCGCGTCTCGCAGACCATCGAGGCGATCAAGGAGCAGAACGAGGGCGTCGAGGTGTGCGCCTGCCTCGGTCTGCTCTCGGACGGCCAGGCCGAGCGGCTGCGCGCGGCGGGCGCCGACGCGTACAACCACAACCTCAACACGTCCGAGGGGACGTACGGGGACATCACGACCACCCACACCTACGCCGACCGCGTCGACACGGTGCAGAAGGCGCACGGGGCCGGGCTCTCCGCCTGCTCCGGTCTGATCGCGGGCATGGGTGAGAGCGACGAGGACCTGGTCGACGTCGTCTTCGCGCTGCGCGAGCTCGACCCGGACTCGGTGCCGGTCAACTTCCTCATCCCGTTCGAGGGCACCCCGCTCGCCAAGGAGTGGAACCTCACCCCGCAGCGCTGTCTGCGCATCCTCGCGATGGTCCGGTTCGTCTGCCCGGACGTCGAGGTGCGGCTCGCGGGCGGCCGTGAGGTGCATCTGCGCTCGATGCAGCCGCTCGCCCTCAACCTGGTCAACTCGATCTTCCTCGGCGACTACCTCACCAGTGAGGGCCAGGAGGGCAGGGCCGACCTGGAGATGATCGCGGACGCCGGCTTCGAGGTGGAGGGCACGGGCACCACCACGCTGCCCGAGCACCGCGCCGACGCGATGGCCGCCGCGGGCTGCGGCTCGCACGCGGCGAGCGGCTGCGGCTCGCACGAGGGCGGCGGCTGCGGCCCGTGCGGCGAGAGCGCTCCGGCTGCCCCCGAGGTCAACGAGGCGCGTACGGACCTGGTGGCGGTGCGCCGCCGGGGCGCGGGAACGGACCTCGCTCCCAATGCCTGATCGCGCTTACGACGTCACCGAGCTGCGGGCCCTGGACCGGCAGCACGTCTGGCACCCCTACGGCCCCATGCCCGGCCGCCAGGAGCCGCTGGTCGTGGAGTCCGCGTCCGGGGTCCGGCTGCGGCTGGCCGAGGAGACACAGGGGCAGCGCGAGCTGGTCGACGGCATGGCCTCCTGGTGGTCGGCGCTGCACGGCTACAACCACCCGGCCCTCAACGCGGCCGCGCACGGCCAGCTGGACCGGATGAGCCATGTGATGTTCGGCGGGCTCACCCACGAGCCCGCCGTGCGCCTCAGCGTCAAGCTCGTCGAGATCACCCCCGAGCCGCTCCAGCACGTCTTCCTCAGCGACTCCGGCTCGGTGTCGGTCGAGGTCGCCATCAAGATGTGCCTGCAGTACTGGAAGTCGGTCGGGCGGCCGGGCAAGCAGCGGCTGCTGACCTGGCGCGGCGGCTACCACGGCGACACCTGGCAGCCGATGTCGGTGTGCGACCCGGACGGCGGTATGCACTCCCTGTGGTCCGGCCGGCTGCCGGAGCAGGCCTTCGCGGACGCGCCCCCCACCGGGTACGACGCGGAGCCGGACGAGGCGTACGTACGCCATCTGCGGGAGACGGTCGCGCGCCACGCCGACGAGGTGGCGGCGGTGATCGTCGAGCCGGTGGTGCAGAACGCGGGCGGGATGCGGTTCCACTCCCCCGCCTATCTGCGGGTGCTGCGCGAGCTGTGCGACGAGCACGACGTGCTGCTGGTGTTCGACGAGATCGCCACCGGCTTCGGCCGCACCGGCACGCTCTTCGCCTCCGAGCACGCCGCCGTCTCGCCCGACGTGCTGTGCGTGGGCAAGGCGATGACCGGCGGCTACCTGTCGATGGCCGCGACGCTGTGCACCACCCGGGTGGCCGAGGGCATCTCCTCGGGCGAGGTCCCGGTCCTGGCGCACGGCCCCACCTACATGGGCAACCCGCTGGCCGCGTCCATCGCCTGCGCCTCGATCGACCTGCTGCTCTCCCAGGACTGGCAGGGCGAGATCAAGCGCCTGGAGACGGGGCTGCGCGACGGTCTGGGCGAGTTCGCCGACGCGCCCGGGGTCAAGGACGTCCGCGTCCTCGGCGCCATCGGCGTCGTCCAGCTCGACCACGAGGTGGACATGGCGGCCGCGACCCGGGCGGCGATCCGCGAGGGCGTGTGGCTGCGCCCGTTCCGCGACCTCGTCTACACGATGCCGCCCTATGTGACCGACGACGAGGACCTGGCGCGCATCTGCCGTGCCGTGGGCGCCGCGGCTCGGGAGGGCTGAGATGACCGTTCTGGTAGTGAGCGGTACGGGAACCGAGATCGGCAAGACGGTCGTCACCGCGGCCGTCGCCGCGGTGGCGCGCGCCGCCGGACGTACGGTCGCCGTCCTCAAGCCGGCCCAGACCGGGGTCGCCCCCGGCGAGCACGGCGACGTGGCGGAGGTGCGGCGGCTGGCGGGTGAGGAGATCACCGGCGCCGAACTCGCCCGCTTCCCCGAGCCGCTGGCCCCCAACACGGCGGCCCGGCGGGCCGGGATGCGCGCCGTGCGCCCGGAGGAGGTCGCCGAGGCGGCCGGGAAGCTGGCCGCCGAGCACGATCTGGTCCTGGTGGAGGGCGCGGGCGGGCTCCTGGTCCGCCTCGACGACGAGGGCGGCACGCTCGCGGACGTCGCCCGCCTCCTCGACGCACCGGTCCTGGTCGTCACCCCGGCCGGCCTCGGCACGCTGAACATGGCGGCGCTGACCGGCGAGGCGCTGCGGGCCCGGGGCATCGCGTGCGCGGGCGTGGTGGTGGGCAGCTGGCCCGCCGAGCCCGATCTGGCGTCCCGCTGCAACCTGGCGGACCTGCCGGAGTCCTCGGGCTCACCGCTGGTGGGCCTGGTGCCGCAGGGGGCCGGACAGCTCTCGGGCGCCGACTTCCGCGCGGCGGCGCCAAGCTGGCTCGGTCCGGAGCTCGGCGGCGGCTGGAGTCTGTGATGGCGGTCTTACGGGCACAACTGCGGCAGATCGTCGTCGACTGCGCCGCGCCGGACCGCCTGGCGCGGTTCTGGGCGGCGCTGCTCGGCGGTACGCCGGTGATCCGCGACGCGGGCTGGGCGTATCTGGACGCGCCGGGCACGGCACGGCTCGCCTTCCAGCGGGTGCCTCAGGCGAAGGCGGGCAAGAACCGGCTCCACTTCGACCTCGCGGTGGAGGACGTCGCCCGGGCCCGGGCCGCCGCGGTGCGCCTCGGCGCGCGGTCGGTGGGTGCACCCGTGACGGACGCCCAGGGCTCCTTCCAGGTGATGCGCGACCCGGAGGGGAACGAGTTCTGCTTCGTGAGCGGGTGATGTCATGACGGAGCGGATGACGTTTCACCAAGGGGTGACGGCCGCCTGGGCCGCGCACGGGTGACACGGCGGCAGGGCGGGGACAATCCCGGTGTCCGCCCCGCCGTTCTCCACCTGTGGTTGGAGGGTTCCCCCATGGAGCAGCGTGCCAAGATCGCCCCGGACGCCGTGCACCATCCCCTGTTCGCCCGCTTCTACGGCCGGTTCAGCGAGGTGGCCGACCGCCGAGGGGGCATCGCCGCCCACCGCCGCGAGCTGCTGGCCGGGCTCTCCGGCCGGGTGATCGAGATCGGCGCGGGCAACGGCCTCAACTTCCCGCACTATCCCGGCGCCGTCTCCGAGGTGGTCGCCATCGAGCCCGAGCGCGGGCTGCGCAGGCTGGCCGTCCGGGCGGCGCTGCGCGCGGACGTGCCGGTCGACGTGGTGCCGGGGGCGGCCGAGGCGCTGCCGGTCAAGAGCGAGGCGTTCGACGCGGCCGTGGTCTCGCTGGTCCTGTGTTCCGTACGCGATGTGCCGCGCTCGCTGGCCGAGATCCGCCGGGTCCTGCGCCCCGGCGGCGAGCTGCGCTTCTTCGAGCACGGGCGCGCCGAGGGCCGCTTCCTCGCCACCGTCCAGCGGGCGGCGGACCGCACCCTGTGGCCGGTCCTCTTCGGCGGCTGCCACACCGCGCGCGATCCGCTGGCGGCGATCGAGGCGGCGGGCTTCGACCTGGTCGGGTTCCGCCGGCTGCGGCTGCCCGAGAACGGACCGCGTCACCCGGCTTCCCCCTGTGTCCTGGGCACCGCACGGCGCCCGGATCTCGGCTGACCCGTCCGCCCGGCGGCACCCCGCCCCGGCGGATCTCCTGCTTCCGTCGGATGGCCCGGGGCCGGTTCGCGCCTCTACTCTCGTATGCCGTACGGGAGTCGGTCCAGCATGACGCAACGACCCGGGAGGCGGCCTTGTCCACAGCTGCAGCGGCAACGGAAGGGGTCGCCGCGCGGGCCCGGGCGCTGACCAAGGCGTACGGCACGGGTGAGACGGCGGTCCTGGCGCTCGACTCGGTCGACGTGGACATCGCGCGCGGCCGGTTCACCGCGGTCATGGGCCCCTCGGGCTCGGGCAAGTCCACCCTGATGCACTGCCTGGCCGGGCTCGACTCGGCCTCGGCGGGGCAGGTGTGGCTCGGCGGCACCGAGATCACCGGGCTCAAGGAGCGCGAGCTGACCCGGCTGCGGCGGGACCGGATCGGCTTCATGTTCCAGTCGTTCAACCTGCTGCCGACGCTCACCGCCGCCGAGAACATCACGCTGCCGATGGACATCGCCGGGCGCGAGCCCGACCGGGAATGGCTGGAACAGGTCATCGACACGCTGGGGCTGCGCGACCGGCTGCGGCACCGGCCCGCCCAGCTCTCCGGCGGCCAGCAGCAGCGCGTGGCGTGCGCGCGGGCGCTGGCCTCCCGCCCGGAGCTGATCTTCGCGGACGAGCCGACCGGCAACCTCGACTCACGGGCCGGGGCCGAGGTGCTCACCTTCCTGCGGGAGGCCGTGGACCGGCTGGGGCAGACGGTGGTCATGGTCACCCACGACCCGGTCGCGGCGGGCCGCGCCGACCTGGTGCTGTTCCTGGCCGACGGGCGGATCGTCGACGAGATGCCCCGGCCGACGGCGGAGGCGGTGCTCGACCGGCTGCGGCTCTTCTCGGGCGGCGCCGGAACGGACGCGGCCACGGCGCAGGGTGACCACTCCCGCGAGGGCCGCTCGCCGGGCGGCCGCGCTCCCGGCAGCCCGCCCCCGGACGGCGCCGAAGACGGCACCTCCGGCTTCGACCCCCTGCGCAAGGGCTGAGCGGCCGTGCTCAAGGCGACCCTGCGCAGCTTCCTCGCCCACAAGGGACGGCTGCTGCTGTCCGCGCTCGCGGTGATCCTCTCGGTGGCGTTCGTCGCCGGCTCGCTGATCTTCTCGGACACCGTGGCCCGTACCTTCGACCGCCTCTTCGCCTCGACGTCCGCGGATGTGACGGTCGGACCGCCCAAGGGGCTCGACGAGCGCGTGCCGTCCGGGGTGACCCGTACGGTTCCGGCCTCGCTGGCGGCGCGGATCGCGGGCGTCGACGGCGTGGCCGCCACGCACGTCGACGCGGCCGTCCAGAACATCACCGTGGTGGACAGCGCCAACGACTCGGTCGGGCCGACCAGCGGCGCCCCGACCATCGCCACCAACTGGTACGTCACCGAGCGCAGCCCGGTGAAGCTGACCAGGGGCCACGAGCCGCACGGCCCCGGCGAGGCGCTGCTCGACAAGGACACCGCCGACAAGAAGCACGTCCGTATCGGCGACCCGCTGACCGTCCTCGCCCAGCCCGGCTCCTTCAAGGTCAAGGTCGTCGGCATCGCCACCTTCACCACCACCAACCCCGGTGCGGCGCTGGTGTTCCTGGACACCCCGACCGCGCAGACCCGGCTCCTGGGCACGGCGGACGCCGCCACCGCCATCTCGGTGGACGCGGCCGCCGGGGTGTCGGACGAGATGCTCAAACAGCGCGTCACAGCGGCCGTCGGCGGCTCGTACGAGATCAAGACGGCCGCCCAGCAGGCCAAGTCGGCCGCCGACGACCTGGGCGGGTTCCTCGACGTCATCAAGTACGTGATGCTCGGCTTCGCCGGGGTCGCCACGCTCGTGGGCATCTTCCTGATCGTCAACACCTTCTCGATGCTGATCGCCCAACGCACCCGGGAGCTCGGCCTGTTGCGGGCGCTCGGCGCGGACCGGCGGCAGGTGCGCCGGTCGGTGCTGCTCGAAGCGCTGCTGCTCGGCCTGGTCGGCTCCACCCTCGGGCTCGGCGCGGGCATCGGTCTCGCCGCCGGGCTGATGGCGCTGATGGGCGCGTTCGGGATGAAGCTCAGCGCTGCCGAGATGGTGATCGGCTGGGGGACGCCGGTGGCGGCGTACGCGGTGGGCGTCGGTGTGACGTTCGTGGCCGCGTATCTGCCCGCGCGCCGGGCCGCCCGGGTCTCCCCGATGGCGGCGCTCGCGGACGCCGAGGTCTCGGGCCTGGGGCGGCCGTTGAAGGTACGGGCGGTGGCGGGCACGGTGCTCGCGCTCGCGGGGGCGGCGGCGCTCACGGGCTGCGCCACGTCCACGAAAACCGCTGCCTCCTCCTCGCTGCTCGGGCTCGGCGTGGTGCTCACGCTGATCGCGACCGTGGTGGCCGGGCCACTCCTGGTGCGGCCGGTGATCCGGGTGCTCGGCGGCGCCTTCCCCCGGCTGTACGGCCTGGTGGGCCGGATGAGCCAGCGCAACGCGCTGCGCAACCCGCGCCGCACCGGCGCGACCGCGTCCGCCCTGATGGTGGGCATCGCCCTGGTCGCCGGGCTCTCGGTGGCCAGTGCCTCCATGACCAAGTCGTTCGACCAGCAGATCGACAGGACGCTGGGCGCCGACTTCGTCGTACAGAACGGCACTTTCCAGCCGTTCCCGCAGGAGATCACCGACAAGGTGCGCGCGGTGAAGGGCACGGAGACCGTCGTACGCCAGCGCTTCGCACCGCTGCGGCTGACCCTGCCCGACGGGAAGACCCCCGAGACGACCGCGTCCGGCTACGACCCCCAGCTCGACGACGTCGCCCATCTCACCTACTCGGCGGGCGGCTCGGCGGAGGCGCTCGCCCCCGGCAACCTGGCGATGGACCGCACCTACGCGCGCGACCACCGCGTCCGCCTCGGCGACACCCTGCCCGTCACCTTCGCCACCGGCGCCGGGGCGCGGCTGCGGGTGGCCTCCCTGACCGACATGGACACCTCGGGCGGCTTCGGTGTGGAAGGCGGGATCTTCATGGGCCTGGCCACCGTGGAGCGCTATCTCCCGGGCGGCCAGGACGCGGCGGTGTACGTCAACGCGAGCGGCGGCACCGGCGCGGACGACCTGCGGGCCGCGCTGGAGAAGACCCTGGAGCCGTATCCGCAGGTGCAGGTGAGGGACCAGGCGGACTACAAGAAGCTGATCCGCGACCAGATCGCGGTGATGCTCTATCTGGTGTACGCGCTGCTCGGCCTGGCGATCGTCATCGCGGTGCTCGGCGTGGTCAACACCCTGGCCCTGTCGGTGGTGGAGCGCACCCGTGAGATCGGGCTGCTGCGCGCCATCGGGCTCTCCCGGGTCCAGCTGCGGCGCATGATCCGGCTGGAGTCGGTGGTGATCGCGGTGTTCGGGGCGCTCCTCGGGCTCGTCCTCGGCATGGTGTGGGGCGTGGGCATCCAGCAGGTGCTCGCGCTCCAGGGCCTCAAGGCGTTCGCCGTGCCCTGGTCGACCGTGATCGCGGTCGCGGTGGGCGCGGCGGCCGTGGGCCTGGTGGCGGCGCTGCTCCCGGCGCTGCGCGCCTCGCGGATGAACGTACTGGCGGCGATCGCGCACGAGTAACGAGTGGCCCGCAGCGGGGTGGACCCCGTTGACCTGGTGTTCTCCAGGTTCCGGAGCCCGCACGGACCACTACTTTGCCAATGCTTTACCATGGGCGCATCTACCCACAACTGAAAGGTGTGAGCGTCCGCCCATGGGCGAGCCTCCCAGTACCCGTCCCCGTACCGGTACGCGACATCGCGCGATCCTCCTGACCCTGCCCGATCATGGGACGGAGGTGAACCGATGACCGAAGTGCTTCTGCTCGTGGTGGCCGTGCTGCTGTCGCTGGCCTGCGGGGCCTTCGTGGCGGCCGAATTCTCCCTCACCACCGTGGAGCGCGGCGAGCTGGAGCGGGCCGTCGAGAGCGGCGAGCGCGGCGCGGGCAGCGCCCTCAAGGCCGTCCGCAGCCTCACCTTCCAGCTCTCCGGCGCCCAGCTCGGCATCACCGTCACCAACCTGGTCATCGGCATGCTCGCCGAGCCGTCCATCGCCAAGCTGATCAGCGGTCCGCTCGGCTCCCTCGGCCTGTCCGGCGCCACGGCCCACTCCTTCGCGCTGGTCCTCGGCACCGCCCTGTCGACCGTCTTCCTGATGGTCGTCGGCGAGCTCGTCCCCAAGAACTGGGCCATCTCCTCACCGCTGGCGGTCGCGAAGGTCGTCGCCACACCGCAGCGCGCCTTCAGCGCCGCCTTCCGGCCCTTCATCAGCCACCTCAACAACACCGCCAACCACATGGTGCGCCGACTGGGTCTGGAGCCCGCCGAGGAGCTCGCCTCCGCCCGCAGCCCGCAGGAGCTGGTCGCGCTGGCCCGCCACTCCGCCAAGGAGGGCGCCCTCGAAGCGGACACCGCCGAGCTCTTCGTCCGTACGCTCAACCTGGCGGAACTCGACGCCGAGAACGTGATGACGCCCCGTGTGCAGGTCACCGCCCTTGAGGTGCACGCCACCGCGGAGGACGTCGCCAACGCCACGCGCGCCACCGGCCTGTCCCGCTTCCCCGTCTACCGGGGCAGCCTCGACACCGTCGTCGGCATCGCCCACATCAAGGACGTCCTCGCCATCCCCGCCGAGCGGCGGCCCCGCCACCCGGTCACCGAGCTGCTGCGCGAGCCGCTGCTCGTACCGGAGACGCTGACCGTGGACCGGCTCCTCGACCAGCTGTACGGCCGGCGGACGATGGCCGTGGTCATCGACGAGTACGGCGGTACGGCCGGGGTGGTCACCCTGGAGGACATCGTCGAGGAGGTCGTCGGCGAGGTGCGCGACGAGCACGACCCGCACGAGACCTCCGACCTGGCCCGGGCCGGCGAGGACGCCGACGGGCGCGCGCTCTACTCGGCCGACGGCGCCGCCCGCACCGACCAGCTGGAGGCCATCGGGCTGCGGGTGCCGGAGGGCCCGTACGAGACGCTGGCGGGCCTGATCGCCACCGGGCTCGGCCGGATCCCGGCCCTCGGCGACAGCGTGGAGCTGGAGGGCTGGCGGCTCGACGTCGTCGACGCGTCCGGCCGCCGCGCCGCGCGCGTCCTGCTGCACGCACCGCTGCCCGGCGACGAGGACGCGGACGACGACGGCTCCCGCCGCCGCAGGGAGCACCGGGCCGGACACCGCGGGCACGGCGGTATCCGGCGCGGCCGCGGCGAACGCCGCGAGGGCCCGGTCGACCGCGACGGTCTCCAGGGCGGTTCCGACGACGAGGGGGCCGGCCGATGACCGTCATCCAGTTGCTGATCGGTCTGGCGACGCTGGTCGTCAACGCCTTCTTCGTCGGCGCCGAGTTCGCGCTGATCTCGGTGCGCCGCAGCCAGGTCGAACCGCTCGCCGAGCAGGGCAACCGCCGTGCGCGCAGCGTGATCTGGGGTCTTGAGCACGTCTCCGCGCTGATGGCGGCGGCGCAGCTGGGCATCACGCTGTGCACCCTGGTGCTCGGTGTGGTCGCCGAACCCGCCATCGAGCATCTCCTGGAGCCGGTGTTCCACCTGGTCGGGGTGCCCGACGGCGCCGCGCGCCCGGTCTCCTTCTTCATCGCGCTGGCGGTCGCCACCTACCTCCACATGCTGCTCGGCGAGATGGTGCCGAAGAACATCGCGCTGGCCGAGCCGGCCAGGACCGCGCTGCTGCTCGGCCCGCCGCTGGTGACGCTCGCCCGTGCGCTGCGCCCGGTGATCTTCGCCATCAACGCCTTCGCCAACACCCTGCTCAAGCTGTTGCGGGTGGAGACCAAGGACGAGGTCGCGGCGACGTTCTCCGACGACGAGCTGGCCCGGATGGTCCGGGACGCGGGCGACGCCGGACTGCTCGACGACCGGGCCGCCGAGCGGCTGCACGACGCCCTGGAGCTGGGGCGACGCCCGGTCCGGGATGTGGTCGTGCCGCTGGAGAAGGTCGTGCACACGCCGGTCGGCACGACGCCGGAGGAGCTGGAGCGGCTCGCCGCCCTGTCGGGCTTCTCGCGCTTCCCGGTCGTGGACGCGGGCAACCGCATCCTCGGCTATCTGCACGTCAAGGACGCGCTCGACGCGACACCGCGTGACGTGCCGTTCCCGGTGACGGCCCTGTGGCCGATCGCCCGGGTCCGGACCGAGACGCCGCTCGACGACGTACTGACCGCCATGCGCCGCAGCCGTACGCACCTCGCGGCGGTGCTCGATGAGGACGGACGGCTGGCGGGCCTGGTCACGATGGAGGACGTCCTGCGCGAACTGGTCGGCAGACCGGACACGGCGTAGGACGGTGGGGCGCCGCCTATACGGCGGGCTTGGCGGCGCCTTCGGTTCCCGGTGCCGCCGTCGCCGCCGCCGGCTTGGCGGGGGCGTCGGGCGCCGTGGTCTCGGTGAGACCCGGGCCCGGCCGCCCCAGGCCCGACGAGCCGATGGCCATCAGCACGGACGCCAGCGTCGCCAGACCCGCGGTGGCCAGCGCCGCCTTCCAGTCCACGTCGAACAGGTTGGTCGCCCCGGCCGTCAGGACCGCCGCGAGGGACTGCGCGAACGTACGAATGGCCCGCTCGGCGGTCGCCTTCCAGAAGGCTTTGGTGAACATGGAACGCTCGCTCTCTCGTACGTGGTCAGGCGCGCTGACCACAAGGGACGTGGAGATGTGGGGAGTTGGTGCAACGGCAGTCGGGGCGCGGGCAGGTGAAGTGTTCCCGGCATACCGCGTAACGGCCCGCGCGGACAGGGCCCGTGCGCCGGAGATCGGCCGAGTTCGCCCCGGGGATGGGTGAGGCGCCTCGGTGGAGGACGTCGGCGGGAACGGACAGCGGTTCAGACCGCCGTCGCGGCCAGCCACGCGTCGAGCACGTCACGCTCACCCGTCACCGTGAACAGCTCCTCGGCACCGGGCGCCCGTCGCCCGTGGACGAGCAGCAGCAGTTCACCCGCCGCGCCCTCGACGGTCACGGTGGCGTCGCCCCCGGGGCCCGCGGAACCGCTCGCGCCGCCTGCGGCGTTATCCCAGCGGAAGCCGCTCTCGCCGCCGAGGACGACCGTCCAGGCGGCGCCCGTGTCGGTGGCGCGCAGCCGCAGGGACGCGCCGTCGCGGCCCAGCGCGGCGACGGGTGCGCGCTGCCCGAGGAACGGCAGGTTCTCCAGGAACTCCTCGATGCCGTCGGCCGCCGTACAGGCCTCGACGTGCGGCGTACGCCCCAGCGCCAGCTCGGCGTCCGCCAGGTGCACCACGGCCTCGAAGAGCAGCCGCCGGGCGAAGAACCGGACGTGCTGGTCGGCGCCGTGCGACCACATCGGGGTCTCGGGGTCGGCCGAGCGCAGCACCCTGAGCGACTCCTCGGCGGAGGCCGCCAGCCAGTGCGGACGGTCCGCCTCCTCGTCCGGCAGCTCCAGCGGCACGTCCCGCGACCAGACGCGCTCGGTGACCCGGTGGCGTACGAGATGGGCGATCCAGCGGTGGGTGGTGCCGTGGTGACGGGTGAGGTCGGCGAGGGTCCAGCCCGGGCAGGTGGGGACCTCGGTCGCCGGGTCGGCGCCCCGCACGGTCTCGACGAACCGCCGCACATGCGCCTCGACCGCGTCGCAGTACCGCTCGTGCTGGTCCTCGTCGAGTCCGAAGCCGTCCCCGACCTTGAGGAGGTCGTCGCGCCAGGGACCGGCAGGTTCGCGCAGCGCGGCCGCCCGGAACAGCCCGGCGAGCCGCCGCCGGTCCCCCGGAGCCAGCCGGTCCAGGACGTACGCGCTGCCCTCCAGCCACTTCACGGCGGTGTCGGGGTCGAGCACGTCGTCCTCGCAGGTGTCCACCGCGGTGACCAGCCCCGCCAGCGCCTCCGCCAGCGCGTGTTCCAGCGCCTCGCTCATCCGCTTCCCCCTTGCCGTCTCCACCCGGACCGCGTGACACTACCGCGCGGTACGATCACTCCGCCATGGAGATGAATGCCAGCTACACAAGCTTTGTCGCAGTCGGTGATTCCTTTACCGAGGGCATGTCCGACCTCCTGCCCGACGGCTCCTACCGCGGCTGGGCGGATCTGCTCGCTTCCCGGCTCGCCGCCCGGACGCCCGGCTTCCGCTACGCCAATCTCGCCGTGCGCGGAAAGCTCATCGGCCAGATCGTCGAGGAGCAGGTCGAGCCCGCGGCCGCGATGAAGGCGGACGTGGTGACCCTGGTGGGCGGCCTCAACGACGCCCTGCGCCCCAAGTGCGACATGGGCAGGGTGCGCGGGCTGCTCACCGAGGCCGTCGAGAAGCTGGCGCCCTCCTGCGGCCAACTCGTCCTGATGCGCAGCCCCGGCCGCAACGGCCCGGTGATGGAACGCTTCCGCCCCCGCATGGAAGAGCTCTTCTCCTACGTCGAGGACCTCGCCGCCCAGCACGACGCCCTCGTCGTCGACCTGTACGGCGCGGCCGTCCTCGGCGATCCGCGGGTGTGGGACGTCGACCGGCTCCATCTGACCGGGGAGGGGCACCGCCGGGTCGCCGAGGCGGTCTGGCAGAAGCTCGGCCTCCCGGCCGAGGACGACTGGCTCGCCCCGCTGCCGCACGGACCGCGGCCGCGCTGGGCGACGCGCCGCGTGGCCGACGCCCGGTTCGCCCGGCAGCATCTGGCCCCGTGGATCGGCCGCCGGCTCACCGGCCGGTCCTCGGGCGACGGCCGCCCGGCGAAGCGCCCCGACCTCCTGCCGTACGACACGACCCCGCCCGCCGCCGGAGGACCGAGGACGGCGTCCGGCGACGTGACCGGGCTCTCGTAGCAAGCCACAAACCGGGCCGGGGCGCTGGCCTGCAGAAATCGCCAGTAGAATCTGGACACGTGACTGCTGTGTCTGCGAAGCCTCGCATCCCCAATGTCCTGGCCGGCCGCTACGCCTCCACGGAGCTGGCCGTCCTCTGGTCCCCCGAGCAGAAGGTGAAGCTGGAGCGCCAGCTGTGGCTCGCCGTGCTGCGCGCGCAGAAGGACCTCGGGATCGAGGTGCCGGACGCCGCCCTCGCCGACTACGAGCGCGTACTCGACCAGGTCGACCTCGCGTCGATCGCCGAGCGCGAGAAGGTCACCCGCCACGATGTGAAGGCGCGGATCGAGGAGTTCAACGCCCTCGCCGGCCACGAGCAGGTCCACAAGGGCATGACCTCCCGCGACCTGACCGAGAACGTCGAGCAGCTCCAGATCCGGCTCTCCCTGGAGCTGATGCGCGACCGGACGGTGGCCGTCCTCGCCCGGCTCGGCAAGCTCTCCGGCGAGTACGCCGAGCTGGTCATGGCGGGCCGCTCGCACAACGTCGCCGCGCAGGCCACCACCCTGGGCAAGCGCTTCGCCACCGCCGCCGACGAGCTGCTCGTCGCCTACGGCCGTCTGGAGGAGCTGCTCGCCCGCTACCCGCTGCGCGGCATCAAGGGCCCGGTCGGCACCGCCCAGGACATGCTCGATCTGCTCGGCGGCGACGCCTCGAAGCTCGCCGAGCTCGAACAGCGCATCGCCGGGCACCTCGGCTTCGCCCACGCCTTCACCTCCGTCGGTCAGGTCTATCCCCGCTCGCTCGACTACGACGTCGTCACCGCCCTGGTGCAGCTCGCCGCCGCGCCCTCCTCGGTCGCCAAGACGATCCGTCTGATGGCCGGACACGAGCTGGTCACCGAGGGCTTCAAGCCCGGCCAGGTCGGCTCGTCCGCGATGCCGCACAAGATGAACACCCGCTCCTGCGAGCGCGTCAACGGCCTCATGGTCATCCTGCGCGGCTACGCCTCGATGACCGGCGAGCTCGCGGGCGACCAGTGGAACGAGGGCGACGTCTCCTGCTCGGTCGTCCGCCGGGTCGCGCTGCCCGACGCGTTCTTCGCCTTCGACGGCCTGCTCGAGACCTTCCTCACCGTGCTCGACGAGTTCGGCGCCTTCCCCGCCGTCGTGGCCCGCGAGCTGGACCGCTACCTTCCGTTCCTGGCCACCACCAAGGTGCTGATGGCGGCGGTGCGCGCCGGTGTCGGCCGCGAGGCCGCGCACGAGGTCATCAAGGAGCACGCCGTCGCCTCCGCCCTGGCCATGCGCGAGCAGGGTGCCGAGCGCAACGAACTCCTCGACAAGCTGGCCGCCGACGACCGCATGCCGCTCGACCGCGCCCAGCTCGACACCCTGATGGCCGACAAGCTGTCCTTCACCGGCGCCGCGGGCGACCAGGTCGCCGTTCTGGTCTCCCGTATCGAGGAGATCGTCAAGCAGCACCCGGCCGCCGCCGCGTACGCCCCCGGCTCGATCCTCTGATCCGGGCCCTGGCCATCCACGGTTCCGCCGGGACCACCCGATGACTCCCGAGGAGCTCCAGGCCGCCCGCGACAACGTCATCCCCGACGTGATCGCGGGCGGTCTGTCCGTGCTCTTCTGCGGCATCAACCCGAGCCTGATGTCCGGCGCCACCGGCCACCACTTCGCCCGCCCGGGCAACCGCTTCTGGCCGGTCCTGCACCTCTCGGGCTTCACCCCGCGCCAGTTGAAGCCCTGGGAGCAGAACGAGTTGCTCACCTACGGCCTCGGCATCACCAACGTCGTCGCCCGTGCCACCGCCCGGGCCGACGAGCTGAACGCCGAGGAGTTCCGCGAGGGCGGCCGCATCCTCACCGCCAAGGTCGAACAACTCCGCCCGCGCTACCTCGCCGTGGTCGGCGTCACCGCCTATCGCACCGCTTTCGACGACCGCAAGGCCCGGATAGGCCCCCAGACCCGCACGATCGGCGAGACCCGCGTCTGGGCCCTCCCCAACCCCAGCGGTCTCAACGCCCACTGGACGGCCCAGACGATGGCCGAAGAGTACGGCCGCCTCCGAGCGGCAGCGGACGCCTGAGCGCTCCACTGGCAATCTGACAATGCGGTGGCTTCGGCTACGGCCGCGTGTCATGCACCCGTTGGCGATGTGTCGCAAACCCTCTCATCCAGGGAGATGACGGCCCCGCCCGATCGGGCCGCGCCCGGGACTCACCCGGCCCGACCACCGCGCCGGCGCCCGACACCGTCGCTCTCCGGACCACCGCCGCGCCCAACCTCCTTCCGTCACCCCGCTGCTTGCGGCCCCCGCCTTCGCAGACGGATGTCGGTGTCCATGGCATAGCTCTGCGTCCAGGTGCGGCCCGCGTCCGACTTCCAGGTGACATGCGCCGTGGAGATGGCCTCGTCCACCTTGACCCGGTCCACGGTCATCGACCGGTCGCCGTCCCTGACATCGCCTCGCCGCAGGTCCTGCGCCTTGACCGAGACGGGCTCGCTCGGCGCCAAGTTCTCCGCCTCGTCCGCCGCCCGCACCAGCGCCGTCGCCAGCTCCCGGGCCTGCGCGGGGGTGAACTCGCCCACCGAAGCCTCACCACCGCCCGCGTAGCCGGTCATCTGCACCACGCCGTCCGCCACGACGGACACCTCCGTCGTACCGCCGCCCAGATCCGCCACTGCGTACGTCATCACGATCTCCTCACCCGCCGGCAGGAGACGGCGACGCACACGGACGTTACGCCACCTCGGCCCACCGGCCCGTCACCCGGCAGCCCCCGCCCCGCCCTCGCCTCTCACGGCGGGTCGACCTCCGTCACCACTGCCATCAGCTGGAACTCCAGTTCCGTGTCCCACTGCGAGACCCCGACGGCCACCCAACGGCCGTCCGCCCGCCAGAGATGGAGGTATGGAACGCTGTTGCTCAGCTCGTCCCACGGCTCGGCTATCTCCTCCCCTTCCATGCCCCGGGTCAGCACGCTCCAGAGGCTGAACATCTGCGCGGCACCCCATCGCGCGCTCAGCAGCGCGGCGAGGGCCTCGCACTCCGCTTCGTACTGCTCCTGCACTTCGACGCGTCTGCTGCCGTCGTCGTCCCAGAAGTCCTCGCTGGTACTGAGCTCCACCAGGTGGTAGCCGGGTCCGCTGGTGATCGCCCCCGACCTGCCGCGCTCCGCGGGGAAGTCACGGACGCGCAGCAGGTCGATGACGTCGAGATGCCGTGCGGTGGTCATACGGTCAGTAAACCCGCCGCCACTGACAATTGGTCTCTCAGAGCCTGTCTTTGAACCCCCGTCGTCCGCCCGGAGGGCGGGCGCAGCGGCGGTCGGTGCGCAGGCGGGGGTCAAAGACAGGCTCTCAGGCGTCCCGCCGCCGCAGCGCCCACCAGCCCGCCGCCACGACGAGCCCGCTCCACGCGGCGAGCACCGCCATACCGCTCCAGGCCCCCAACGGCCCGTCCGGGTGGAGCAGCAGGATCTGCTGACCCGCCCGGTCCGGCAGGAAGTCCGCGGCGCCACCGCCCTGCGAGACGTCCCCGACGACGAAGGGCACGATCAGGAACAGCGGTACCAGCACGCTCATGGCTCCGGTGACACTGCGCAGCAGGGCCGCGAGGCCTGCGGCCAGCAGGCTGAGCAGGGCGAGGTAGCAGGCACAGCCGACCACCGCGCGAAGTGCCCCCGGATCGGCTATCCCTATGCCGAACCCCTTGTCCATGAGCGCTTGGCCGGACAGGAACGAGGTCAGACTGGTGACGAGGCCGACGACGAGGACAAGACCACCGATCATGGCCAGCTTCGCCCCGTAGAACAGCCCCCGGTTGGGCACGGCGCCGAGCGAGACGCGTATCCCTCCGTTCTTGTACTCCGCGGCCATCGCGGTCGCCCCGAAAGTGAGCGCCGCCATCTGCCCGAAGTTGAGGCCGTAGTACGAGAACAGGACGGGGTCGAAGTCGGTGCTGTCGGGCTCCGGGCGTCCCAGCGTGGCGCAGACCAGGACGGTCAGTCCGGCGGTGGCCAGGAACACGGATATCAGCGAGCCGACGAGGGACCGCAGCGAGCGGACCTTGATCCACTCGGCCTGGAGAACTGCGGGGAACGACACGGCTCATACCTCCTGGTCGGCGGCCGGACGGACAGAACGGTCAGATTTAAGCGAACCGACTGAATGAGACGAGTCGGCTGAATTGGCTGCATGGGGGAAACGGTTGGACGGGTTGGGGCGAGTGGCGCGGGCGGCGCTGTCGGACGAGAGGGATGCGAACTCCGCCTCGTCTGCCGTCAGGTCGAGATAGGCCTGCTCCAGCGTTGCCTCCTCCGTGGCCAGTTCGAGGATCGGGATGCCCTCCGCCGCGGCGAGGGGTCCCACGTCCTCGACCCGTGCGCCCTCGACGATCCAGCGGCCGTCCTCACCCTGGACGGGTACGAAGCCCCGCGAGGCCAGAACAGTGCGCAGGCGGCTGTCTTCAGTGGTCCGCAGGCGCACTCGCGGTTGGATACGGGAGTCGATGAAGTCCTGCATGGGCGTGTCCGCCAGCAGCCGTCCCCGGCCGAGGACGATCAGGTGGTCGGCGAACGAGGCGGTCTCGTTCATCAGATGGCTGGAGACCAGGACGGCTCGACCCTGCCGTGCCAGATCGCGCATCAACTCCCTTATCCAGATGATCCCTTCCGGGTCGAGGCCGTTGGAGGGCTCGTCGAGGATCAGCACCGAGGGGTCGCCGAGCAGGGCCGCGGCGATCCCGAGCCGCTGGCGCATACCAAGGGAGAAGGTCTTGATGCGTCGGCTCGCCACACGGGCGATGCCCGCCTCCTCCAGCACCTCGTCGACACGTCGGGACGGTATTCGGTTGCTGGCGGCGAGGGCCCGCAGATGGTTCCGTGCGGTGCGCGAGCCGTGCGCGGCCTGGGCGTCGAGGAGCGCGCCGACGTGGCGCAGCGGCTCCTCGTACTCCGCGTACGCGCGGCCGCCGAGAGTGGCGGTACCCGAGGTCGGCCGATCCAGGCCGAGCACGAGGCGTATGGTGGTGGACTTGCCGGCGCCGTTGGGGCCGAGGAAGCCGGTGACCTGGCCGGGCCGCACGCTGAATGTCAGGCGGTCCACGGCGCGGGTGGTTCCGTACTCCTTGGTGAGCTGCTGGACGTCGATGCTGGTCATGTCTCAACATTCGCCGTCCCGGCAGGTCCAGGGCCTCCCCCGTGCGAGGGGATCATCTCCCCCGCACGGGGGAGCCGCGGCGATCCGGGCGCTGGCACGATGGCGACATGTTCCGCTTTCTCCGCCCGCTGGGCCGCTCCGTGACGTACACGCGATGGCTGCATCTCGCGATGCCCGCCACGGTGTACGGCATTTGGCTGTTCATCGATACGAAAAGGCCCTATGTCCCGTTTCTCGCTCTGCTGTTGATAGGGCTGATACCGGCCGCGCGTCTGGCCGAGGGAATACAGGCCCAGTTGCTCCTCGTGCCGAAGGAGCGGGGCCGGCATGACGCAACCGTCTCCGCCGCGTCGTCGGCCAGTTGGGCCGAGCGGTGGCGGACGGTCGCCTGGCTGGAGATACGTCTGGCGCTCGCCCTGGTGACCATGGCCATATCGGTGTGGCTCCCCGTGATCACCTATGAGCTGTTGACCGCACCCGCGGGCAGCGGCCCGCAGGGGATTCCCGTCCTGCGCGACGCGGCACCCCACTGGTGGTGGTGGGCGCTGGCTCCGCTGCCCCTCCTCGTCATGCTCGGCTGTGTCGCGGCCCTCGGAGAGCTCAATGCCGCTGTCGCCCGGCGACTGCTCGGCCCGTCGAAGGAGGAGCGGCTGACCGCGCTGGAGGAGCGGACCGAGCGGCTGCTCGAACGTAATCGGATCGCGCGCGAGATCCATGACTCGATCGGGCATGCGCTCACCGTCGCGGTGGTGCAGGCCGGTGCCGCCCGGGCGGCGGGGGATCCGGCGTTCACGGCCCGGGCGCTGGCCGCGATCGAGGAGACGGGCCGGGCGGCGCTGGACGATCTGGAGCGCGTTCTGCTGGTGCTGCGCGAGAGCGGGGGTCCGGTGGGACAGCGGCCGACGCTCGACGAGGCCGACCGGCTGCTCGAATCGGCGCGGGCATCTGGGGCGAAGGTGGAGTCCGAGTTGAGCGGCCCTCTGGCCCTGGTGCCGGGCCCGGTCTCCCGGGAGGGATACCGGATCCTCCAGGAGGCGCTGACCAATGTGCTGCGGCACTCAGGACCGGTGCCCGTAAGGGTGCGGATAGCTGTGCTGGGAGAGCGATTGGAGCTCGATGTGACGAATCCACTGCCGGGTTCGACGCCCAGGGTGCAGGGCGGCAGCGGCCTGCGCGGCATACGTGAACGGGCGGCACTGCTGGGCGGCGAGGCCCGGTCGGGTCCGCACGAGGGGGAATGGAGGGTGCGCGTCCGGCTGCCGCTGGACGGCCTACGCTGACCGGATGCCGGTTACCGTTCTTCTCGTCGACGACGAACCCCTGGTCCGAGCGGGTCTGCGTGCCGTTCTGGAGGCCCAGCCCGACATCGAAGTGGTGGGTGAGGCCGCCGATGGCGCCGCAGTCATCCCGCTGGTACGCCGGCTGCGCCCCGACGTGGTGGCGATGGATGTGCGGATGCCGCTGCTCGACGGGATAGAAGCCACCAGGGCGGTGTTGCGCACGGTGCAGGATCCGCCGAAGATCCTGGTGGTCACGACGTTCGAGAACGACGAGTACGTGTACGAGGCTCTGCGGGCCGGTGCCGACGGGTTCCTTCTGAAGCGGGCCCGGCCCGCCGAGATCGTGCACGCGGTGCGGCTGGTCGCGGAGGGCGAGTCGCTGCTGTTCCCGGCAGCGGTCCGGTCGCTCGCGGCCGAGTACGGCAACCGGGACGCCCGGGTGGCGCTGGACAAGGCGGCGCTCACCGAGCGTGAGGCGGCCGTTCTGCGGCTGATGGCCCGCGGGCTCAACAACGCGGAGATCGCCGCCCGGCTGATCGTCGGCACCGAGACGGTGAAGACCCATGTCAGCGCCGTGCTGGCCAAATTGGGTGCCCGGGACCGGACCCAGGCGGTCATCGCGGCGTACGAGTCGGGATTCGTGGCTCCGAGCTGATGCGTCTCCGTGACCATCCGCCACTCGCCGTATACCTGACCAGCGAGTACGATCCGGCAGACACGCGTACGAGCTGGGAGGACACACGTTGGGGCGGCTGACCGGCGGGGATCCCTCTCTGCTGCGGCGGATCAATTCCGCAGTGGTTCTCCATGCACTGCGTGGGGCGGAATCTCCCACTCTGACCGATCTGACCCGGATCACCGGTCTCTCGAGGCCGACGGTCGAGGGTGTGGTCGAGGGGCTCATGGAGGGCGGACTCGTCGTCGAGTCGGCTCCCGAGGAGGGCGAGGCGCGCCGTCAGGGCCGCCCCGCACGCCGGTTCAGGTTCCGGGCCGAGGCGGGCCATCTGCTGGGCATCGAGATCGGCCCGCACCGGGTGGCGGCGCTGCTGTCCGGGCTCGACGGGCGGATCGTGGGCGCCGGGACCCGTGAGGTGTCCGAGACGGCCTCCGCCGATGAGCGTCTGGAGCGGGTCCGAGCCACGGTGGCCGATCTGCTGCGGCGGGCCGGAGTGGCGCGCAGTTCACTCCGCGCGGTCGGTGTCGGCAGCCCCGGGATAGTGGAGGCCGACGGCACCGTTCGGCTGGGGACGGCGCTGCCCGAGTGGACCGGGCTGCCCCTGGGCGAGCGGCTGCGGCGGTCGTTCCGCTGCCCGGTGCTGGTCGAGAACGACGCCAACGCGGCGGCCGTGGCCGAGCACTGGAAGGGCGCGGCGACGGACTCCGACGACATCGTCTTCGTCATGGCCGGGCTGAGTCCCGGCGCGGGGTCGCTGATAGGCGGGCGGCTGCACCGGGGCTTCGGCGGCGCGGCCGGCGAGATCGGCGCGCTGCATCTGCTGGGCCGCGATGTGACGCCGGAGAAGCTGCTGTCGACGACCGGGGAGCCGCTGCACCCGCTGGACGAGCAGGCGGTCGCGGATGTCTTCGCGCTGGCCAAGCGGGGCGACAGCGGCGCGCAGGAGGCGGTCGAACGGTTCATCCAGCGGCTGGTCCACGATGTGGCGGCCCTGGTGCTCGCGCTCGACCCGGAGCTGGTGGTCGTCGGCGGCTGGGCGGCGGGGATCGACGGAGTACTCGATCCGCTGCGGCAGGAGCTGGCTCGGTACTGCCTTCGGCCACCGCGTGTGGCGCTGTCCCTGCTCGGGGAAGCGGCGGTGGCGACCGGTGCGCTGAGGCTCGCGCTCGACCATGTCGAAGAGCAGTTGTTCGCGGTCGAGGGCACGGTGACGGCTCGCCGCTGAGCGGTGTCAGGAGGCCTGGCGGTGGCCGTCGTGGCTGATCTGCACGTCACCCGAGTCGCCGAAGGTGAGGCGGCAGGTGTCGGCGCGGTAGGTCGCCACCGAGACGGCGACGGTCCGGCCGCGCGAGAAGTAGCGCGTGGTCACGACCAGGACGGGCGCGCCCGGCAGCCGGTCGAGCTCCTTGGCGTCGTCGGCGCGGGCCGAGCCGAGCTCGACCGCGCGGTCCTGGCCCTCCAGGTCGAGGCGCTGGAGCTCGCGCAGCACGCTGCGCGCGCGGGCCGGTCCGGACGGCGCGTCGATCGCGGTGAGGTCCGGCACGGAGGACGCCGGTACGTAGAGGAGCTCGGCGGCGACGGGCTGGCCGTGCGTGGTGCGGATCCGGCGGACGGTGTGCACCTCCGCGAGGGGCTCGGCGTCGAGGAGCCGGGCCGCCGCGAGCGGCGGGGTGGCGACGGCGCAGTCGACGGCCTGCCAGGCATCGCCGGCGGTGCCGGGCCAGTCGTGCTGCTCGGTGCCGACGGAGACGCCCACGCGCGGCGGGGCGACGGTCGTGCCGACGCCGCGGCGGCGCTGCAGCCTGCCTTCGAGTTCGAGCTGCTCCAGAGCCTGGCGGAGCGTGGCGCGCGCGACGCCGAAACGGGCGGCCAGCTCACGCTCGTTGGGCAGGATCTCTCCCACCGCGAAGTCCGAGTCGAGCGCCTCGCTCAGCACGGTCTTGAGGTGCCAGTACTTCGGCTCCGGCACCGTTTCCAGCTGCGTGGTCCCCACCCTGTCCTCCGCAATCGCCGTGCCCCGGCGGCTTTTCTGCGCCCTTGTTTATTAAAGGTTCCTGCACTAACTCTGCGACCATAGGGCGGCACACCCCCTTGGTCAAGACCAATCCTCGTTCCGTTACGGAACGAATCCGACCCCTGGCGCAGAGCGTTCACACGACGTTCGCGGTCCCGTGAGCAGGGCGCAGCAAAGCGCCCCGTGCCCGGATCCGGGCACGGGGTCGTGACTCCTGGGGTGCGTGAGGATTAACAGGGTGACTGGTCCACGCACTCTGCACGGGTGAGCGCGGTCAGTTTGTCGGGATTCCGTACGACGTAGACGCAGTGGATGCGGCCGTCGAGGACGTCGAGCTGCAACACGCTGTCCGGCTTGCCGTCATAGAGGACCAGTACCGCGGGACCGCCGTTGATCTCGGTGATGCGGAACTCGCCGTCGGGCCCGCCCTCCTGCGACACCGCGTACAGGAAGCGTCCGACCTTGTCGGCGGACTCGATGATCCGCATCGGGGCCTTGGACTTGCCGCCGCTGTCGCCGATGAACCGGACGTCGGGGGCGAGCAGGGAGAGCATGGAGTCCAGGTCGCCGCCGCCCGCGGCGGCCATGAAGCGCTCGGTGAGGTCGCGCCGGTGGGCGGGGTCGACGTCGTAGCGTGGCTTGCGCTCGTCGACATGGCGCCGGGCGCGCCCCGCGAGCTGGCGCACGGCGGGCTCGGAGCGGTCGAGGGTGGCCGCGATCTCCGCGAAGGGGAAGCCGAAGGCCTCGCGCAGGACGAATACCGCCCGCTCCAGCGGCGAGAGCGATTCGAGGACCACCAGAACGGCGAGCGAGACGGAATCGGCCAGCATGGCCTGTTCGACCGTATCCGGCACGACGGGCCCGAATTCGGTCGCGATCAGCTCGGGCAGCCAGGGCCCGACGTACGCCTCGCACCGCGCCTGGATCTGTCTGAGCCGGTCGATGGCGAGCCGGGTGGTGATCCGTACGAGGAAGGCACGCGGGTCGCGCACGTCCTCGCGGTCCCGCGCCGACCAGCGCAGCCATGCCTCCTGCACCACGTCCTCGGCATCGGCCACGCGGCCCAGCATGCGGTAGGCCACGCCCGTGAGGACGGACCTGTGGTCTTCGAAGAGATCGGCGGCGGTGGGGGCAGTCACCGCTCCATCCCAGCCGACCGGCAACCGGCTGTCCAGAAGGAGAACCCGCGCTGTTCGATTCTTCGCCCCTTGCACGGTGTCCGGGACCCGCCTCTTGAACTCCAAGCTACCGAAGGGTAATTGTTGCTGACAGGGCGTCTACCGCGTGCCCGTCGCCGCAGCGCGGCGCCGTCCGTCCACGACCGGGAGCAGCAGCATGGCCGAAGAGGTCTCCTTCACGATCGGCTCCCCCCGGGGCAGCCACACCGCGACCGTCTCCTACCGGCGGGCCGGTTCCGGCGATCCGCTGCTCCTGCTGCACGGCATCGGCCACCACCGCCAGGCCTGGGACCCGGTGTTCGACCTGCTGGCCGCCGAGCGCGACGTCATCGCCGTGGACCTGCCCGGCTTCGGCGAGTCCCCGGCACTGCCCGAGGGCCTCTCGTACGGCCTGTCCACGGTCGTGCCCGTGCTGGGCGCGCTCTGCGAGGAGCTGGGCATCGAACGGCCGCATGTGGCGGGCAACTCCCTCGGCGGGCTGCTGGCCCTGGAGCTGGGGCGCGAGAAGCTCGTACGGTCGGTGACGGCCCTCTCCCCCGCCGGGTTCTGGACCCAGGCGGAGCGCCGCTACGCCTTCGCGACGCTGACCGCGATGCGGCGGGGTGCGAGGCTGCTGCCGCTGCCCGCCATCGAGCGGTTGTCCAGGAGCGTGGCCGGGCGCGCGGCGCTCACGAGCACCATCTACGCGCGCCCCGGGCGCCGTTCACCCGAGGCCGTCGTCGCCGAGACGCTCGCGCTGCGCAACGCGACCGGCTTCGACGAGACCCTGGCCGCCGGGATCGACGTCCGCTTCTGCGACGACGTGACCGGAGTCCCGGTCACCGTCGCCTGGGGCTCCAAGGACCGGCTGCTGCTGCGCCGGCAGGGGATCCGCGCCAAGCACACCGTCCCCGGCGCCCGGCTGGTGCGGCTGCCCGGCTGCGGCCACGTCCCGATGAACGACGATCCCGCCCTGGTCGCGCGCGTCATCCTCGACACCAGCCGCTGAGCCCCCGGGCTTCGGGCGCCGGCCCAGTACACCGGCGCCCAGCGCGACCCCGGCGCCCACCAGCGCACTGCCCGCCGCTTGCGCCGTGCCGTACGCTCCGGCGCCCACCAGCGGGGCGGTGAGCGCGGCCGACACCGGGATGAGGCCGGAGAAGAGCGTGGCCCGTTCGGCGCCGATCCGCTGGACACCCATGTACCAGCAGACGAATCCGACCACGGTGACGACGGCGGCCTGCCACACCAGGGCCGCCGTCTCACCGGCGTCCGGCAGCCGCAGCGCCGCACGGCCGTCCAGGACCAGGGCGAGTACGGCGGACTCGACGGTCGCGACGCCGCACACGGCCGCCGACAGCAGTCGGGGGCCGAGCGGTCGCAACACCGGCACCGCCAGCACCGCGAACCCCACCTCGCCCACCAGCGCGCCCGCCGACCAGGCGATGCCCACCGCGTCGGTGCGCCCCCACCCCTGCACGGTGAAGGCCCCGGCAGCCACCAGAAGCGCTCCGTACAGCACCGGCCGGGTGGGCCGCCGCCCGTCGAGCAGCGGCACGAGGACCGCCACCACGACCGGTGCGCACCCGACGAAGACACCGGGGACGGCGGGCTCGGCCGTGCGCTCGGCGGCCAGCACCGCCAGGTTGAAGCCCACCATGCCGACGGCGGAGACCAGCGCGAGCCGCCCCCACTGCGCCGCGCCGAGGCGGCGGAGCGGGGTGGCGCCGCCCCGGCCGACCAGCGGGAGCAGCAACAGGCACGCGAGGCCGTAGCGCAGGGCCTGACCACCCGCGTGCGGATAGTCGCCGAGGACGCTGTTGGCGGTGAAGGACCCGCCGACGAGGAAGCAGGCGACGGCGGCGAGCGCCGCGCCCCGCAGCTGTGACACGTTCATGGGCCCGACGCTAGGCAGCGCGGTGGTCTTGTTTAAGGTCCACTTCCATGACGTCATCGGGGACCACTTCGCCCTCCGCGCCGGAGGGCGACGACGCGCGGCCGACGTGGAACGCGGCCTGGGAACTACTGCTTCCGGCCGCTGCGGCGCCCGCCCGGCAGCGGGGCCGGATGCTTCAGTCGGCGTTCCGGGAGGCCGTGCGGTCGGGGCGGCTCGCGGCCGGGACGCGGCTGCCGTCGAGCCGTGAGCTCGCCGCCGACCTCGGCGTTTCGCGCGGCCTCGTCACCGAGGCGTACGAGCAGCTCACCGCCGAGGGCTATCTGCGCAGCGACCGGGGCTCGGGCACCTGGGTGGGCGGGGCCGCGCGCGCCGCCGACGCACCACGCGCGCGTGATCTCGCTCCGCGCGACCCGGGAGCGCTGGTCGACTTCCTGCCCGGCACCCCGGACCTGTCGCTGTTCCCTCGTGCCGCCTGGGCCGCCGCGCACAGGGCCGTCCTGGAGCGGCTGCCGCACCGCTCACTGGGCTATCCCGATCCGCGCGGGCTGCCGGAGCTGCGCACCGCGCTGGCCGCGCTGCTGGCCCGGCGGCGCGGAGTGGTCGCCGACCCCGAGCGGATCGTGGTGTGCTCCGGGGTCGCCCAGGCGACGACACTGCTCGGCTTCGCGCTCGGGGAGCGGGGCGAGCGGACCGTGGGCGTCGAGGACCCGGGCAGCCCCGAGCACACCGCGCTGTTCGCCGCCACCGGCGTACGGACCCGGCTGCTGCCGCTGGACGAGGAGGGCCTGGCGATGGGCCCGCTGTACGCGAGCGGGGTACGGGTCGCGGTGACGACCCCGGCTCATCAGTTCCCGTCCGGAATCGCCTACTCCGCGCGTCGGCGGGCCGAACTCCTGGACTGGGCGCGGGCGGTGGACGGGCTGGTCGTCGAGGACGACTACGACGGGGACTTCCGCTACGACAGGGCTCCGGTCGGGGCGCTCCAGGGACTCGATCCGGAGCACGTGGCGTACACCGGGTCGGTGAGCAAGTCGCTCGCTCCCGGCCTTCGGCTCGGCTGGCTGCTCGCGCCGGAGCGACTGACCGGCTCGATCGTCACCCGCAAGCGCACCATGGACCTCGGCAACCCCGCCCTCGACCAGGCGCTGCTCGCGGACTTCCTCACCGGCGGGGCCTACGACCGGCAACTGCGCCGCTGCCAACGCGCCTACCGGGATCGGCGGGACGCGCTGGTCGGCGCGTTGCACGAGCACGTCCCCGGCGCCGAGGTGAGCGGGATCGCGGCCGGGCTGCACATCATCGCCCGACTGCCCGAGCGGTACGGCCCCGAGCCCCGCCTCCTCGAACACGCCGCCCACGCGCGCGTGGCCGTGCGCCCGCTCTCGTACTACAGCTCACGGGGGACGGAAGCGGGCGACGGCGTCTCGCTGGTGCTCGGGTACGCCCATCTGACGCCGTCCGACATCGCGCGCGGGGTACGGCTGCTCGCCGGGGCGGTACGCGCGCGTGGTGCGTGAGTGTTCCGCCGGACCGGCGGGGACGTCCGGGGCCGGCCGCGCCCGAGCGGCGGAGCCGCACAGGTCGCAGCCGCGCACCCCTTGCGGGACCGGCGCCTAGCCGTTGGACCAGCCCCGCACGCACAGCACCAGCCGGTACCCGTCGGGGTCCTCGACCGTCACGCCCCACTCGTTCCAGTACGGGTTGGGCGACTCCACCCGCTTGCCGCCGTGTGCCTCCAGGCGGGCCACCAGATCCTGCGGAACCTCGTCGTCCACGTAGATGACCAGCAGGTCCTCCTCGGTCGGCCGGGGCTCGACGGGAGCGGCCGGCTCGTGGACCAGTTCCAGATGCCAGTCGGCGTCGGGCCAGCCGACCATCAGCAGCGCGTGCTCGCCGGGGGCGGTGCCCTCCGCGTCGTGCCGCCACACGACGTCGAGGCCCAGACCCTCGGCCCAGAAGCGCTCCGCCGCGGCCAGATCGCGCGACGGGCGGGCGATACGGATGTGTGAACGGCCGCCGACGGGCATGGGGGCTCCCTGTGCTCTCGCTTTTGCTGATGTCCGGGGCCGCCGTGCGGGCAGCCTCCACTGAAGGTACCCACCCAAGATCACCACGGCGATCGTCCCCTGGTCCTCGGCCGCTCGCCCTAGGTCGCCCCAGTTCGCCCGGCCGCGGTCGACGGACCTCGGCCGACTCCTTGAAGCACCTGCCCCAGGGCCAACATCCGGTTGTTCACCTGGGGTTCGCACCCGCGCCGCAGCCGGGCAGTAGGCATGGCACGGATCCGCACGCGCCGGACCACACAGCCCTGCCCCGCCACACCGTCCCAGGAGGCGCCTCGATGCCGTACCGCCCTCGGATCCCCTCGCCCAACCGCCGTACCGTACTGAAGGGTTCGCTCGCCGCTTCCGCGGGGCTCGCCCTGCCCGCCGGGCTCGCCACGGCCGCGCCCGCGCTGGCGCTCTCCGGGCGGCCGAGCGCCGACTGGGGTGTGCAGACCGGTGACATCACCGCGTCCTCGGGGCTCGTGTGGGCCCGGTCCGACCGGCCCGCCCGGATGGTCGTGGAGACCTCCGCCACCGAATCGTTCCGCCGCGCGCGCCGATGGCAGGGCCCGCTGCTCGGACCGGGCACCGACTTCACCGGTACGACGCAGTTGCGCGGACTGCCCTCCGGTGAGCAGATCCACTACCGGGTGACGCTCGCCGACCCCGACGACCCGCGCCGTACCGGCAAGCCGGTGTACGGCACGTTCCGTACGGCGCCCGCCTCGCGCCACCAGGACGTGCGCTTCCTGTGGTCCGGCGACATCGCCGGGCAGGGCTGGGGCATCAACCCGGACATCGGCGGCTTCCGCGTCTACGACGAGATGCGGCGGCTCGACCCGGACTTCTTCCTGTCCAGTGGTGACAACATCTACGCGGACGGGGTGATCCTGCCCAGCGTGACGCTGCCCGACGGCCGGGTCTGGCGGAACATCACGACCGAGGAGAAGTCCAAGGTCGCCGAGACCCTGGCCGAGTACCGGGGCAACTTCCGCTACAACCTGCTCGACGAGAACGTACGGCGGTTCAACGCGCAGGTGCCCTCCGTCGTCCAGTGGGACGACCACGAGGTCAGGAACAACTGGTACCCCGGGCAGATCCTGGACGACGCCCGCTACACCGAGAAGAACATCGACGTGCTGGCCGCGCGTTCGCTGCGGGCCTTCAGCGAGTACTTCCCCGTCTCCACGCTGCGGCCGGGCAGCCGGGAGGGGCGCGTGCACCGGGTCGTGCGCCATGGCCCGCTCCTCGATGTGTTCGTGCTCGACATGCGTACGTACCGCGACGCCAACTCCCCCGGACGCCAGGCCGACGACACCGTGGGCATCCTCGGCGCGGAGCAGCTGGAGTGGCTGAAGCGGGAACTCGCGCGCTCGCGGGCGGTCTGGAAGGTGATCGCCGCCGACATGCCGCTCGGCCTGGTCGTCGCCGACGGCCCCGCGAACTTCGAGGCCGTGGCGCAGGGCGACCCGGGTGCGCCGCTGGGGCGCGAGCTCCAGATCGCCGAGCTGCTGCGGTTCATCAAGCACCGCCGGATCACCGGCACCCTGTGGCTGACGGCCGATGTGCACTACACGGCGGCCCAGCACTACGAGCCGTCGCGGGCCGCGTTCAAGGACTTCGCCCCGTTCTGGGAGTTCGTTTCGGGGCCGCTCGCCGCGGGCGGGTTCCCGGCGAACGCGCTCGACGCGACCTTCGGCCCCGACCGGGTCTTCGTCCACGCGCCGGCCACGGCCAACGCCTCCCCGATGGAGACCCCGCCGAACTTCGGCGAGATCGAGATCGACGGCGGCAGCGGCGAGCTGACCGTGCGGCTGCGCGCCCAGGGCGGTTCGGTACTCTTCACCAAGGTCCTCAGGCCGGGGCTGGTGGGCCAGTAGCCGCCTACGGGGGTGCGGGCGGACGCCGGTGACGTCGTACGGACTGCGGCACCGGGACGGTCATTCCGCGCCACAAGCCGTAAGAAACGGCCAGAAAACCACCAGAATCACACTTAACCCATCAGTCACAAAGCGTTCGTGATCACGCAACACCGCTCGGTCACAGTGAAGGCATGACTGAGATGCCTGAGTTGACTGCCCGCAAGAGCGCCCGCCGCCACCACTGGCGGCGGGACCTGATCGAGCTGGCCGCGCTGTTCACGGCCGTGGCGGTGGCCGACGTCGTGGCGAACACGGTCGTGCACGGGCCGGACGGACCGTTTCTGCTGATCGCCTCGGCGGTCGCCCTGGTGGCCACGGCCGCGTTCCACACCTGGTGGGCCCGGCGCCACAGCCACGCGCCTCCGGCGGACACACCCGTCGATACGGGCGCGGCGCCCGGCCCCGCCTTCGCCGCGCCCGCCGACGGGACCGGCGAAGGCGGAACGGCCGCCCGCGAGACCGCGCTGTGGCGGATGCGGGCCACCGTGCGGGACGAGCCGGGCAGCCTGGCCGCCCTGTGCATCGCACTCGCCCACAGCCGGGTCGACATCCTCACCCTCCAGACGCACCCGCTGGCCGACGGCACGGTCGACGAGCTCCTGCTGAGGGCCCCCGGCGAGCTCGCGGCCGCCCGGCTCACCCGGGAGATCGCGGCGGCGGGCGGCGCCGACATCTGGCTGGAGCGCGCGGACGCGCACGATCTGGTGGACGCGCCCACCCGGGTGCTCGGGCTGGCCACCCGTACGGCCCTCGACGCCGCCGAACTGCCGCTCGCCCTGCGCCAGTTGCTGGGCCGGTGCTCCATCCACTCGCTGCCCGCCGTGTCCCTGTCCGGCCGCCCGACCGGTGAGACGGCGCCGGTCGAGGGCGTACTCGAATCGACCACCATGCGGCTGCGCGATCCGAACGGCGGGGTCATCACCGTCGAGCGGCCCTACCTCCCCTTCACGCCGACCGAGTTCGCGCGGGCGCGCGCGCTCGTCGAGCTGGACGCGCGGCTCGGCCCGCGCATCCCCCGCAGCCAGGACGTCCTCACGCTGCCCGAGGGCAACGAGATCGCCGTCCGCCGGGCCGGTCAGGACGATGTCGAGGCCGCCAAGGCCATGCACGAGCGCTGCTCCGACCGCACGCTGAGCCTGCGCTACCACGGCCCCGTCGGCGACGCCGACCGCTACCTGAACCACCTGCTCAGCCCCCGTTACGGGCGCACCCTCGCCGCCCAGACCACCTCGGGGCGGCTCGTCGCCCTCGGCCATCTGCTGTGGGACGGCGACGAGACCGAGGTGGCGCTGCTCGTCGAGGACGACTGGCAGCGCCGGGGCGTCGGCTCCGAGCTCCTGGAGCGCCTGGTGGCGCTGGCGGTCGAGGCGGGCTGCGAGAGCGTCTACGCGGTGACGCAGTCCTCCAACACCGGGATGGTGGCGGCGATGCGCGGCCTCGGCCTGCCGCTCGACTACCAGATCGAGGAGGGCACCCTGGTGGTCACCGCACGGCTGCCGAAGGCTCGCGTGGCGGCGCGTCCGCCGTGGGAGCGCCCGGCGTTCGAGCGCCCGTCGCTTGAGCAGGCGTCGTTCGATCAGCCGTCGTTCGAGCAGGCGGAGCGCTGAGCGCCGCGCTCAGATCGCCCCACAGGTCCTCCACGTCCTCCAGACCGACCGAGAGCCGCAGCAGGCGGTCGCTCACCCCGGCGGACCGCCGGTCTCCCTCGGCCACGATGCGGTGGCTGATGGAGGCCGGATGCTGGATCAACGTGTCGACGCTGCCGAGGCTCACCGCGGGGGTGATGAGCCGGACGCCCGCGATGACGCCGTGCGGATCACCGTTCACCTCGAAGGAGACCATCGCCCCGCCCACCGCCGGATAGTGGACGCGGGCCACCCGAGGATCGGCGGCCAGTCTGCGGGCCAGCTCCGCGGCGCTCCCCGCGGCGGCGCGCATCCGTACCGGAAGCGTCGCCAGGCCGCGCAGCAGCAGATAGCCCGCGAGCGGGTGCAGGACGCCGCCGGTGGCGAACCGCACCTGGCGCAGCTGCCGGGCGAACGCGTCGTCGCAGGCCACCACGCCGCCCATGACGTCGCCGTGACCGCCCAGGTACTTGGTCGCGCTGTGCAGCACGATCCGGGCGCCCTGTTCGAGCGGCCGCTGGAGCACCGGCGTGGCGAAGGTGTTGTCGACGAGCAGCGGCACCGAGCCGCAGGCGTGGGCGACGGCCCTGATGTCGACCTCGGCGAGCGTCGGGTTGGCCGGGGTCTCCACGATCACCAGGCCGGTGTCGGGCCGCAGGGCGTCGGCGATGCCCGCCGGGTCCACCCAGGTCACCTCCGTACCGAGCAGTCCGGCGTCCAGGAGGTGATCGCTGCAGCCGTACAGCGGCCGGACCGCGACCACGTGCCGCAGGCCCGCCGAGGCCCGGGCGAGCAGCACCGCGGAGAGCGCGGCCATGCCGCTGGCGAATGCCACGGCGCCGGCGGCCCCTTCCAGCCGTGCGAGCGCTGTCTCGAAACGGCCCACGGTGGGGTTGTCCAGGCGGGCGTACACCGGGGGTCCTTCGGGCAGCTGTCCGGTGGCCGCGAAGGCGTCGATCCGGGCGGCCTCGGCCGCGCTGTCGTACGAGGGGTAGGTCGTCGAGAGGTCGATCGGCGGGGCGTGCAGACCGAGTCCCGCGAGGTCGTCGCGGCCGGCGTGGACTGCTTCGGTGGCCAGGGCACGGGGTACGGCCCGGGCACGGTCCTGCATGTCGGTGTCCATGGCGGCACTGTGGAGCCATGACCGGAAATGAGCGGTGAGGTCCGTGCTACGTTCGGCCAATGGCCGATTCTGTCGCACTGGACCCGGTGGATCTGGACATTCTGCGCCTGTTGCAGAACGACGCCCGGACCACGTACCGCGATCTGGCGGCGCAGGTGGGCGTGGCGCCCTCCACCTGCCTCGACCGGGTGACCAGGCTGCGCCGCTCCGGAGTCATCCTGGGCCACCAGCTCCGTCTGGACCCGGCGAAAATGGGCCGTGGCCTGGAGGCACTCCTCTCCGTACAGGTACGACCACATCGGCGTGAACTGATCGGTCCGTTCGTCGAGCGCATCCGGGCGCTGCCGGAGTCCCGGGCCCTGTTCCACCTCACCGGCCCGGACGACTACCTGGTCCACGTGGCCGTGACCGGCACGGCCGATCTTCAGCGGCTGGTCATCGACGAGTTCACCTCGCGGCGCGAAGTCGCCCGGGTGGAGACGCGGTTGATCTTCCAGCAGTGGGAGTGCGGTCCTCTGCTGCCCCCCTCGTCGACACCGGTGTCACCTTCCGCTTCGTCCCCTCTCTCCCCTTCCGTCTCCGGTGGCTGAAGGTCGCCTGTTGGTGACGCGGAGCCCGTGCTCGTACGAGTATGTGGACCATGCCAGACACTTCCAGCAGCGTGCTGCCCCGCCAGGTCGCCGACGCCCATGTCGACGCACTCATCGAACTCGACCCCATCACCGGTACCTATCTGGGCGTGCGCAAGAGCGCCCGGCTGCTTCCGGACTTCACGCCCGCCGGGCAGGCGGCCGTGGCCGACCTCGCCCGCGCGACGCTGGCGCGGCTCGACGAAGCGGAACGGCGGCCGGGTGCGGACAGCGACTCCGAGCGGCGCTGCGCCAGACTGCTGCGGGAGCGTCTGACGTCCGAACTCGCCGTCCACGAGGCGCAGGAGGGCCTGCGCTGCATCAGCAATCTGCGCTCGCCCGTCCACTCGGTGCGCCAGGTGTTCACCATGATGCCGGTCGCCGACGAGGCGGACTGGGCGGCGGTCGCCGCCCGGCTCCGCGCCGTCCCGGCGGCGCTCGAGGGCTACCGCGCCTCACTGCGACGGGGACTCGACCTCAAGCTGTTCGCCGGACCGCGTGCCACGGCCACCTTCGTCGGCCAGCTCACCGAGTGGATCGGCACGGACCGCAACTGGTTCGAGGAGTTCGTGGCGCCGGGCCCCGACGCCCTGCGCGACGAACTGGACGCGGCCGCGCGCGTGGCGGGAGAGGCGCTGGTCGCCCTGCGCGACTGGCTGAGCGAGGTGTACGCGCCCGCGATCGCCGGGGCGCCGGACACGGTGGGCCGCGAGCGGTACGCCCGCTGGGTGCGCTACTTCAACGGGACAACCCTGGACCTCGACGAGGCGTACGCGTACGGCTGGTCCGAATACCACCGCATCCTCGGTGAGATGAGGACCGAGGCCGACAAGATCCTGCCGGGCGCGGGCCCCTGGGAGGCGCTGGCCCACCTGGACGTGCACGGCGTCCACATCGAGGGCGTGGACGAGGTCCGCGAGTGGCTGCAGGCCCTGATGGACGAGGCGATCGAGGCGCTGGACGGCACGCACTTCGAACTCGCCGAGCGGGTACGCAAGGTGGAGTCGCACATCGCGCCGCCCGGCAGCGCGGCCGCGCCCTACTACACGGGCCCCTCGGAGGACTTCTCGCGTCCCGGCCGCACCTGGCTGCCGACCATGGGCGAGACCCGCTTCCCCGTGTACGACCTGGTCTCGACCTGGTACCACGAGGGCGTTCCCGGGCACCATCTGCAGATCGCGCAGTGGCGGCACGTGGCGGACCGCCTCTCGCGCTACCAGGCGACCATCGGCACGGTGAGCGCCAACGCCGAGGGCTGGGCCCTGTACGCCGAGCGGCTCATGGACGAGCTGGGCTTCCTGCCCGACCCGGAGCGGCGGATCGGCTATCTGGACGCGCAGATGATGCGGGCCTGCCGGGTCATCGTCGACATCGGCATGCATCTGGAGCTGGAGATCCCGGACCACTCGCCGTTCCACCCCGGCGAGCGGTGGACGCCGGAGCTGGCGCAGGAGTTCTTCGGCAGCCACAGCGGGCGTCCGGCGGACTTCGTGGAGAGCGAGCTCACCCGGTATCTGTCCGTGCCCGCCCAGGCGATCGGCTACAAGCTGGGCGAGCGCGCCTGGCTGATGGGCCGCGAGAACGCGAAGAAGCACCACGGCGACGCCTTCGACGCCCGGGCCTGGCACATGGCGGCTCTCTCGCAGGGGCCGCTGGGCCTCGACGACCTGGTGGACGAGCTGTCCAAGCTCTGAGTCCGCGGGGTGGTGGGCCTCTTGGCCCGCCACCCCCGCAGGGCCACCGCCGCCGCTCGCCGCCGCTCTCAGCAGCCGCAGTTCTCCGCCCCGACGGGCGCGGTCAGCGGGTCGGCCTCGGGCTTCTGGCGGCCCTCCCAGGTCTCGAACTCGAAGCCCTCGCGCACCCAGTACTCGAAGCCGCCGAGCATCTCCTTGACCTGGTAGCCGAGTTCGGCCAGGGCGAGGGCGGCGCGGGTGGCACCGTTGCAGCCGGGGCCCCAGCAGTAGGTCACGACCGGAACGGACTTGTCCAGCAGTTGCTCGGCCTGCTCGGCGATGAGCGCGGTCGGCAGGTGTACGGCGCCGGGCACGTGGCCCTGGTCCCAGGACTCGGTGGAGCGCGAGTCCAGCACGACGAAGCCCGGCTCCCCGCCCTGGGCCAGTACGGACGCCACGTCGGAGACGTCGGCGTGGAAGACCAGGCTGGCGCGGAAGTAGGCGGCGGCGTCGGCGGGCGCGGCCGGGGCTACCCGCAGGACGGGGTTGGCGGCGGCGGCGAGCTGCGTTGTTGTCATGGCCAGAAATCTACGGCTCATGATCACTGGCCGGAAGGTGCGATCCCCGGAACATCTCTTGATTCGCCGGGGATTTCACTGTTGTCTGGCAGCCATGACCGAGTATTCCCCGGACGCCACCGACTGGCGCATCCTGGACGCCCTCCAGCAGGACGGCCGGGCCACCTTCGCGGAGCTGGCCCGCGCCGTCGCCATGTCCCCGAGCGCCGTGACGGAGCGGGTGCGGCGCCTGGAGGAGGCGGGGGTGATCTCGGGCTACACGGCGGTCGTCGACCAGGAGCGGCTCGGCCGGGGCATCCTCGCCTTCGTACGGCTGCGCTATCCGAACGGCAACTACAAGCCGTTCCACGATCTGCTGGACGCGACCCCGGAGATCATGGAGGCGCACCACGTCACGGGCGACGACTGCTTTGTGATCAAGGTGGGCGCGCGGTCGATGAGCCACCTGGAGGAGATCTCCGGGAAGATCGGCGCCCTGGGGTCGGTGACGACCAGCGTCGTCTACTCCTCCCCCCTGCCCCGCCGCGCGATCGGCCGCTGAGCACCGGCGCCGGGCGCGGCCACGGGCGCTCAGTCCCCGGCGCCCGCCGTCCGGTGGCGCACCCGCGAGCCGTTCCGCTCCTTGACGATCTCCAGCTGGGTGGGGATGCGGCGGCGCAGATCGCCGACGTGGCTGACGATGCCGACGCTGCGGTCCCGCTCGCGCAGCGAGTCCAGGACGTCCAGGACCTCGTCCAGGGCCTGGTCGTCGAGGCTGCCGAAGCCCTCGTCGATGAAGAGCGTGTCCAGCCGTACGCCCCCGGTCTCGTCGGTGACCACATCGGCCAGGCCGAGCGCGAGCGCGAGCGACGCGAAGAACGTCTCGCCGCCCGAGAGCGTCGCGGTGTCCCGCTCGCGGCCCGTCCAGGCGTCGACCACGTGCAGCCCCAGTCCGGAACGGCCGCGTCCGCCCCGGGCGTCGGAGTGCACCAAGGTGTACCGCCCGCCGGACATCCGGCTCAGCCGGGCCGTCGCGGCGGCCGCGACCTGCTCAAGACGCGCGGCCAGCACGTAGGACTCCAGGCGCATCTTGCGCTCGTTGTCGGCGGAGGTGCCCGCGGTGAGCCCGGCGAGGCGGGCCACCCGGTCGTACTCCTCGCGCAGCGGCCCGATCCGGCGCGTCTCGGCGGCGGCCTCGCGGCCCAGCCGGCCGAGCTCTGTGTAGCGGGCGCGCGCGGCGGCGAGCACCGAGGCGGCCTCCCGCAGTGCGCGCTCCGCGCGCGCGTGGCCGGCCTCGGCCTCCTCGGTGCGCGCGGGTCACGGCGCACTCCGCGACGGCGAGCCGCTCACGGGCACCGGCGCGCGCGACGGCGGCCCACTCCAGGACGGCCTCGGCCAGCCCCGGCTCCCCGGGGCGGCGGTCGGGCAGCGGCCAGTCGCGCGCGTCCGCGCCGTCCCCGGCCGCCTGCGCCATCCGCTGGGCGAGGTTGAGCAGCCGCTCGTCACCGCTTCTGACCTGCTGTTCGGCGGCGCGGCGCAGCTCGGCCAGACGCTCCTCGACGGCGGCGAAACGGCCGGTGTCGAAGAGCCGTCCGAGCAGTCTGCCGCGCGCCTCGGCGTCGGAGCGCAGGAACTTCGCGAAGTCCCCCTGGGGCAGCAGGACGACCTGGCAGAACTGCTCGCGGCTCATACCGACGAGCTGGCCGATCTCCTCCCCCACCTCCTGATGGGAGCGGCTCAGCGCCTCCCAGACGCCGTCGCGCGCGTCGTGCTCGCGCAGCCAGGTCTGCGCCTTCTCGGTGGTGAAACCGTTGCCGCGCTTCTTCGGCCGGTTCTGCTGCGGACGCCGGGTGATCTCCAACCGCCGTCCGCCGACGGTCAGATCGAGCAGGACCTCGGTGACGGTGTCGGGTGCCGCGTGGTCGCTGCGCAGCACGGCGCCGGGGCTCTGGCGGGCGCCCGGCACCGCCCCGTACAGGGCGTAGCACACGGCGTCCAGGACGGAGGTCTTGCCCGCGCCGGTCACCCCGTGGAGCAGGAAGAGCCCGGCGGCCGAGAGCGCGTCGAAGTCGACTTCCTGGGTGCCGCCGAAGGGGCCGAAGGCGGTGACGCGCAGCCGGTGCAGCCTCATCGGGCCCCCTCGCGCGCGTGGTCCTGGGTGAGCGCCGACTCCACCCGTACGTCGTCGAAGGCGCCGCGCAGCACCGTCCGCTCCCGCTCGTCCGGGCCGCTGCCGCCGCGCACATGGGCCACGAAGTCCTCCGCGATCTCCTGGTCGGTGCGGCCCTGGAGGCGTCGCGCGTACGAGGCGAGCGGGTCCTCGGGGGCGCGGTCCGGCTCGAAGACGAGGCTCAGGGTGTGCGGGAAGCGGACGGCGACGCGGGCCATCGCGTCGTCGGGGCGGACCGCGTCGGTGAGCGTCGCCTCGACCCACGCGTCCTCGTGGGGATCGAGGGCGGGATCTTCGAGCAGGTCGTCGAGCCGGCCCCGGATACGGGCGAGCGGGCGCGGGACCGGGCAGTCGATCCGCTCGGCGGCGACGGCTCCGTCGGCGGCCAGGTCGACGAGCCACATGGACTTGCGGTGGGTGGTCTCCGAGAACGAGTACGCCAGGGGAGAGCCGGAGTAGCGCACCCGGTCGGAGAGGGTCTGACTGCCGTGCAGATGGCCGAGCGCCACATAGTCGACGCCGTCGAAGACTCCCGCGGGCACGGCGGCGACCCCGCCGACCGTGATGTCCCGCTCACTGTCGCTCGGCTCGCCGCCGGAGACGAAGGCATGGGCGAGGACGACGGACCGGGCGCCCCGCGCGCGTGCCGCGAGATCCTCCCGGACGCGCTCCATGGCCGCGCCCAGCACCTGCTCGTGCCCGGCCTTGGCGGTCTTGAACTCGTCGCGGACCAGGGCCGGTTCGAGGTACGGCAGCCCGTAGAAGGCCACCTCCCCATGCGCGTCGGACAGCAGCACCGGGGTGCCGCAGCCCGCCGGGTCGGTGCGCAGATGGATGCCCGCCCGCTCGATGAGGCCCGCGCCGACGCCGAGGCGCCGGGCCGAGTCGTGGTTCCCGGAGATCATCACCGTCGGTACGCCCTCGTCGGCGAGCCGGTGGATGGCGCGGTCGAAGAGCTCCACGGCCGCGAGCGGCGGCACGGCCCGGTCGTAGACATCCCCTGCCACGAGGACCGCGTCCACCTCGCGCTCGCGCACCGTCGCCACCAGGTGGTCGAGGAACGCGGCCTGGGCGTCGAGCAGGGCGACCCGGTGGAACGAGCGTCCCAGGTGCCAGTCCGACGTGTGCAGGAATCTCATGATCCCCGAGGGTAACGGTGGGGTCGGACATCCCGGGCGGCAACTGCCTTACCGGTACGGCGCAGAGCTGTCACGCTTCCCCGTACGCCTCTCCGCCGAGCTCCAGCGTCGCAGTGCCCGCGGTGATGTCCGCGAGCCAGCGCCGCAGGGACTCCACGTCCGCCTCCGGGATGCCGATCTCGATGCTGACGGCTTCGGCGTAGCGCACCTCGCGCACCGCGCGGCCGGTGGCCCGCAGGTCGTTCTCCAGCTTGCCCGCGCGCTGGTGGTCGACGGTGACGGTGGCGAGGCGGTACCGCCGGCGCACCACGGTGCCGAGCGCGTCGAGGGCTTCGCCGACCGCTCCCCCGTACGCACGGATGAGCCCGCCCGCGCCGAGCTTCACACCGCCGTAGTAGCGGGTGACGACGGCGACGGCGTACCGCACCTCGCGGCGGGTCAGCATCTGGAGCATCGGGACTCCGGCGGTGCCTCCCGGCTCACCGTCGTCGCTCGCCTTCTGTACGGAGGCGTCGGCCCCGATGACGTACGCGAAGCAGTTGTGGGTCGCCGTCGGGTGCTCCCTGCGGACGCGCGCGACGAAGTCCTGCGCCTCCTGCTCGGTCGCGGCGGGCGCGAGCGCGCAGAGGAACCGCGATCGGTTGACCTCGGTCTCGTGCACGCCCTCGCGGGCGATCGTCCGGTACTGCTCCTGCATACGGCCACCCTATGCGGTGCGGTGCCCTTGCCCTGCGGGTCGCGCAGGCGCCCCGGGCGCGGGGGCGGGGATCCCCGGTAGCCACGGGGGCGTAGGGGTGACGGATGTCACCGAGACCGGCACCACGGCACGTATGGGCGGCTGCCGCGTCGACCTGCCGCGGCACGTCCGGGCAGCTCCCGCCTCGACGTCTCGCGGCACGTCCGACCGGCTCCCGCCTCCACGTCTCGCGGCACACCTGGGCGACTCCCCGGTGGACGTCAGTTGAACCTTCACCTGCACCTCCCCCTTGATCCTCAACTCTCCCTATAGCCGGCTCACGCAGGCTGCGGGGAGGAGTCGTGCCACAGCAGAGAGTGCGCCGGTCCGTAAGGAGCAACCCGATATGTCATCAAACCTCCCGTTATTCTCCGTCCTCCTGGGAGGCGATTACGCGGGCAAGTCATCGGCGATGGCGCGGCTCGCGGGAGGACCGGAGCCGGTCCGGGTCGTCTCGGTCGACGATCACTTCCTCGCCGAGAGGCACTCGCTGATCGGCCGGCTGCGGCGCGACGTGGTCAAGGACGTCGCCGCGCCCGACGGCGCCTACTCGCCGGACTTCATGGCCAGCATGCTCCAGACCGCCGTGGTGCACCTGCGCGACCAGCTCCTCACGGCCGCGGCCGCCGCCGACGGACAGCCGCTCCTCGTGGACTCGTACTACTACAAGATCCTCGCGAAGTGCCGCCTCGCGGGGGTGAGCGAGAACCCCATGTACGACTGGTGGCGCTCGTTCCCGCAGCCGCGGCACGTCGTCTACCTCAAGGTCGCGCCGCAGGAGGCCTGGCGCCGCAGCCGCCGCGGAACACGGCTCAACTCCCTCGAACACTACGGCGAGCGGCCGAACCGGACGTCGTT
Organism: Streptomyces sp. ERV7; assembly: GCF_001653515.1. Taxonomy (GTDB): domain Bacteria; phylum Actinomycetota; class Actinomycetes; order Streptomycetales; family Streptomycetaceae; genus Streptomyces. Next base: position 701,223 of record NZ_LYOY01000001.1, read on the forward strand.
CGAGCGGTACCAGAACGACCTGGAGAAGCTGATGTGGGACGAGATCCGCTCCCTCCCGGTGACGGTCGTGGAGCAGCAGGGCTCCCCCGAGCGGACCGCCGACGCCGTGCGGGAGGCGGTCTGCCATGACTACGTCTGAGACTCGCCGGGACGGTCTGACCTGGACAGATCCGGAGCGGGTGGGGCGGTACCGGGCGCGGGTGTTCGCCGAGCGGTCCCGGCTGCGGGCAGCGTTCACGGACCCGGCCGGACACCAGCGGCGCGTCCTTGCCGACCTGCTCGCCTTCAACGCCGACACCGCCTACGGCCGCGCCCACGACTTCACGCGCGTACGCACCCTGGACGACTGGCGCAAAGCCGTCCCCGTCCAGGACTACAGCACCCTCGCCCCCTGGATCGAACGCGCCGCGGCAGGCGAGGACAACATCCTCACCGCCGACAGACCCGCCGTCTTCTTCACCAGCAGCGGCAGCACCGGCGCCCACAAGAAAATCCCCGTCACCCCCCGCTTCATGCACACCACCTTCTTCCCCTTCTACTACGCCGCCTGGGCACCCCTCATCGAACACTTCCCCGACGTCCTCACCCACCCCACCCATCCGACCGAAGGAGACGAGAACCCCGTGACCGAGTTGCTCGACGCCGTCGAACGCACCGCCCTGCTCACCGCTGCCCTGCGTGCCGCCGAGACGCGTCGGCCCGACCGCATCTACCAGGATCCGTACGCGGACGCGCTCTGCGGTGAGATCGGCCCGGAGCTGCTCGCGGAGATCCGGAAGGCGACGTTCCCGACGGACGCCTCGCGTACGCTCCCCAGCACCCCCGACTACAACGCCATCCGCACCCGGTTCTTCGACGACTACCTCCAAGAGGCCGCCCGCGAGCCCGGGATGCAGCAGATCGTGCTGGCCCCGGCCGGGATGGACTCGCGCGCGTACCGGCTCGACTGGCCCGAGGGGCTGCGCTACTACGAAGTCGACCGGCCCGCGGTACTCGCGTACAAGCAGGACCGGCTGGAGGGCGTCAGCCCGCGGACCGACCACCGTACGGTCGCCGTGGACCTCACCTCGCCCGACTGGGAGGACGACCTGCGGAAGGCGGGGTACGACCCGGCCCTGCCGTCCACCTGGCTGCTCGAAGGGCTGCTCTACTACATCCCCGAACAGGACACCCACCGCATCCTGCGCCGCGTCGCGGACTTCTCGGCGCCCGGCAGCCGGATCGCCGCCGACCTGGTCAACGCCGCCGCCCTGACGCTTCCTCATATGCGCGGCCTGCTGGACATCTTCGCGGGCTGGGGCTGCCCCTGGCTGTTCGGGACCGACGAGCCCGAGGCGCTCTTCGACAGCCTCGGGTTCTCCGTCGAGGCGCTGCAACCGGGCGAACCGGGTGCGGACTTCGGCCGCTGGCCGGACCCGGTGCCGCCCCGGCACGAGACGGATGTGCGCCGGGTGTTCTTCATCCACGGTCGGCGGCGCTGAGATGGCGAAAGCTCTGGTCGTGGGAGGCAGTGTCGCGGGTCTGGCCTCCGCGCTCGCGCTGGCCGGGTCCGGACGGCAGGTCGTCGTCCTGGAGCGGTCCGCCCCGCCGCCCCGTGGCGCGATGGCCGATCTGCACAGCCGCTGGCAGCGGCCGACCGTGCCCCAGGCCCAGCACTCCCACACGCTGACCTCGCTCGGCGTGCGCACCCTGCGCACGCGCGCGCCCGAGGTCCTGGAGCGGCTGCTGGCCGCCGGTGCCCCGCTGTTCGACCTCACGCGCGCGTTGCCGCAGGGCGCGACCGACCGGGCGCGCGAGGTGGGCGACGACATCCTGGTCGCGCTGGGCTGCCGCCGCACCACGCTCGAACTCGTCCTGTACCGGGTGGTCGAGGCCCTGCCGCGGGTGGAGATCCGGCACGGCACGACGGTGCGCGGGCTGCGGCTGAGCGCCGACCGGCAGTCGGTGCGCGGCGTGGTGACCACGGACGGCGCACACCTCTCCGCCGATGTGGTCGTGGACGCCACCGGCCGCCGCGCGGCCGCCCGCGGCTGGCTCACGGACGCGGGGGTTCCGGTGGCGGGGGATCTGACCAGCCCAGGCGGGCTGCGCGGCTTCACGCGCTTCTACCGGCTCAGAAGCAGCTCACTGCCGGGACCGCTGAACCGGGGCCATGCCGCCGGTGACATCTTCGGCCACTACGCGGGCGTGCTGCACCCCGGTGACGCGGGCACCTTCGCGATCGCCCTGGGCACCCTGCCCGGCGACACGGAACTGGACCGGCTGCGGCACTCCGGCTCCTTCACCGCCGTCGCGCGCGCCACGCCGGGCCTGACCGCCTGGCTCGACGACGCCGTCAGCGCCCCGATCTCCGCCGTGCACGCGATCGGCAGCCCGGCGAACGCGCTGCGCGCCACCGCCGTGCGCCCGCCGGTGGCGGGCCTGTTCCCCGTCGGGGACGCCGCCTGTGTGACCAACCCGCTCTACGGGCGCGGGATGTCGCTGGCGCTCGCCCAGGCCTTCGGCCTCGCCGACACGCTGGCCGCGCACCCCGCCGGGCAGCGGACCGAGGCCGCGGCCGAGTTCGCGGAGGTGCTGCTGCAACCGTGGTACGAGCACGCGTCGAGCGCCGACCGGGAGCGGATCGGGCGCTGGAGCGCCGTCGTGCACGGCCGGCCCCTGCCGCCCGCCTACGCCGGCTGCCCCGACACGTCCATACGGGCGGCCGCCGCCCAGGACGGGGCGGTGTGGCGCGGGCTGATGCGGGTCCTGATGGGACTGAGCACTCCGGACGAGGTGTTCGGGGACGAGAAGGGGTGCCTCCGGGCCGACGCCGCAGCACGACCCGGGGCGACCGGCCCCGCTGCGACCCGGCCCCCCGCCGAGGGCCGGAATCCACCGCGACCTCTATCTGGCCGCCTCGGGCGTTCCCGTGCCCGAGGCGCTCATCCACCTCAACCACCTGGTGGTCGAGGCGGCCCTGGACGGCCTGATCGCGCCGGGAGACCGGCTGACCCTGCGCTCCGTCCCGAGCCTGACCGGCGCCACCGCGCCCTTCGCCGCGCTCCGCGTCGATGTCGACCCCGCCCATCCCGACCGACTCCGCGCTTTCGCCGCACTGACCGAGGAGACTCCCGATGACTGACCCCACCACGCTTCCCACCGGCAGCGTTTCCGGCACGCCGCCCGTCCGCCTGGGCATCCACGGCTCGCCCGACCTCGCCGCCGCGATCGTCCGCGCGGCGGGCCGCGACGCGAGCGAGGTCGAGCTGGTCGGGTACGACGTGGCCGACCCGTTCCGTGGGCTGCGGGCCAAAGAACTGGACGTCATGATCGTCAAGTACGGGCTGCAGGAGCCGGATCTGGCGGTGAGCCGGCCCGTGGCGCTGGACCCGCGCGCGGTGATCGTCGGCGCCCATCACCCGCTGGCCACGCACGCGTCCGTGTCGGTGGAGGAGCTGGCCGCCTACGAGGGCTTCCGCTGCCCCGGCGCCTTCCCGGAGTACGTGTGGGACGAAGTGGTGCCGCCCCGCACCCCGAAGGGACGCAGGATCCGCCGCGCCTACGAGATGGGCACGGTGAAGGGGCTGATGGGGACGCTCTCCGGGACCGACGCCGTGCATCTGACGTTCCAGTCCCTGGAGGCCATCGCGCCGCCGCTGATGAGGGTGATCCCGATCTCCGACCTGCCGCCCGCGCCGGTCTCGCTGGCCTGGCTGCGGGACCCCGAACCGGCCGCGCACACGGCCAGGTTCGTCGCGGACGCCGAGAACGGGAGCACGGCGCGATGACGGCGGGGACGAACGGCCGGGTGCCCGTGGTCCTGCTGCACGCGCTCGCCCTCGACTCCTCGATGTGGGACGCGCAGCGGGAGGCGCTGGAGCGGCGCGGTCACCTGGTCATCGCTCCCGACCAGCGCGGCTTCGGCGGCACCCCGCTCGGCGACGGTCCCCCGTCGCTGGACACGGTCGCGGACGACCTGGCCCGTGAGCTGGACGGGCGCGGCATCGAGCGCGCGGTGCTGGCCGGGGTGTCGATGGGCGGCTATGCGGCGATGGCGTTCCTGCGCCGCCATCCCGGCCGGGCCCTGGCGCTGGCCCTGCTCTCCACACGGGCGGAGGCGGACGACGAGGCCGCGCGCACGGCACGGGAGGGCTTCGTGGCCCTGATGGCGGACCCGGTGAAGGGCCCGGCGGCCATCGGGTCGACCGCGCCCCTCCTGGTCGGCGCCACCACGCGGGCCGAGCGTCCGCAGGTGCTGGACCGGGTTCGTTCCGTGGTGGCCGGAGCCGCTCCCGCGTCGCTGGCCTGGGCCCAGCAGGCGATCGCGGCGCGGGCGGACGCCCTGGACGTCCTGCGGGCCACGGACATCCCGGCCGTAGTGATCGTCGGGGAGGAGGACGAGCTGGTGACGGAGGCGGACACGCGCGCGATGGTCGAGGCCCTGCCCCAGGGGCGCCTGGTGGTCGTCCCGCGCTCGGGACATCTGCCGCCGCTGGAGGCACCGGAGGCGACCCGGGCCGAACTGGACGCCCTGCTGGGCGAGCTGGACTCGTCCTCGGCGGAAGTGGGCGCGCGCTGATGCTGACCGAAGACCACCAGGCCTGGGGGTTCACCACCTCCACCGGCCTCGGTTTCACCCACCACACCATCGTCGACGCCCACTTCGACGCGTGCCGGGACGCCTACCTCGCCCTGCTGGGGCAGGCGGGCATCCACCCGGGTGCGCACGTCCTGGACGCGGGCTGCGGCGGCGGGGACTTCCTGCCCTACCTGGCCGACCTGGTCGGCCCGCAGGGGCGGGTCTCGGCGGTGGACCTGGCCGAGGAGAACGCCGCGCTGGCCACCGAACGGCTGGCGCGGTGGGCACCCGGCTGCCCGGTGGACGTCCGCCGCGCCGATCTGCTGGAACTGCCCTTCGCGGACGCCACGTTCGACGCCGTCTGGTGCGCGAACACCGTTCAGTACCTGAGCGACAGCGAACTGGCCCTGGTGCTGCGGGAGCTGCGGCGGGTGGTGCGGCCCGGCGGCACGATAGCGGTGAAGGACCTGGACGCCCAGCTGATCACGGCGCGGCCGGCGGATCCGTATCTCTTCACGGACTTCTTCCGCGCGGCCGGGCGTACTCCCGGATACGCGGCCCAGCTCCTGCGCACCCGTGACCTCTACCGCCATCTGAAGGCCGCGGGCCTGTCGCAGGTGCGGCAACGGACCGTCCTGATCGAGCACTTCGCGCCGCTCACTCCGCAGGCCAGGGCGTTCTACGCGCCGACCTGCGCCCGGCTGGCCGAACAGGCCCTGGCGCTCGGGCTGAGCGAGGAGTGGCGCCGGTTCGCGGACCCGGACGCGGCGGACCATCCGCTCGACGGGCCCGACGGATACATCAGCGAGGGCAATGTGCTGGCCGTGGGCACCGTGCCCGGCGAGCGGGAATTCCGGGAGCGGGTCGTTCGTTCTTCGGGAGAGGAGCACATCTAACGGACCTGCGGTCCGCAGGAGGCACGGAGTGACCAGCGAGCAGGACACCATCCGCAAGGTCCTGACCGAGACCGGGGACACCTGGGCGGTCGTGGGTCTCTCGTCCAATGAGCGCCGCGCGGCCCATGGCGTGGCGGCGGTGCTGCAGCGGTACGGGAAGCGGATCGTACCCGTGCACCCCAAGGCCGAGACGGTCCACGGCGAGCAGGGGTATCCGTCGCTGGACGCGATTCCGTTCAAGGTCGACGTGGTGGATGTGTTCGTGAACAGCGAGCTGGCCGGGGATGTGGCCGACCAGGCCGTGGCGGCCGGGGCCAAGGCGGTCTGGTTCCAGCTCGGGGTGATCGACGACGCGGCGTACGAGCGGACGCGGGCGGCGGGGCTGGACATGGTCATGGACCGGTGCCCGGCGATCGAGATACCCCGGCTGGGCTGAGCGCGGCCGGGGGGCTCGCACACCGCACCCCGTCCGTCGTCCCGCCGCACCCCTGCGACCGCTGTACCGGCCGACCGGGCGCGCTCATACTGGCGCCAGCCCCAGCCCCCGAACGGACCCACGGGAGGCGCCCCTTGCCGAAGATCGTCCGCACCCCGGACGGCCGCGCGCTGGCCGTCGAGACCCGGGGGCACCCCCTGGGCAGACCGGTGTTCCTGCTGCACGGCACACCGGGGAGTCGGCACGGTCCGGCTCCCCGCAGCACCGTGCTCTACCGGATGGGCGTCCGCCTCATCACCTTCGACCGGCCGGGGTACGGGGACTCGGACCGTCGGCCGGGGCGCCGGGTCGTGCACGCGGCGGAGGATGTGGCGGCGGTCGCCGACGCCCTGGGCATAGATGAGTTCGCCGTGGTGGGGCGCTCGGGCGGCGCGCCGCACGCGCTGTCGTGTGCCGCGCTGCTCGCGGGGCGTACGGCCAGGGCGGTGGCGCTCGTACCGCTCGCTCCGCGCGACGCGGACGGCCTCGACTGGTTCGACGGGATGACCGAGGACAACGTCCGGGCGTACACCGTCGCGGCGGACGGCCCGGAGGCGGTGGCCGCCGCCTTCGAGGGGCGGGCTCAGGAGATACGGGCGGATCCGAGGGCGACGGTCACCGCGATGCACGGCATGGTGCCGGAGCCGGACCGGGAGGTGCTGACCGACGCCGCGATCCGGGCGCTGCTGGTGCGCAACTTCGCGGAGGGACTGCGCTGTTCGGCCGACGGATGGGTGGACGACATCCTGGCGCTGGGCTCGCCCTGGCAGTTCCGTCCGGAGGACATCCGTACGCCGGTGCTGCTGTGGCACGGCGAGCAGGACGTCTTCGCGCCCGCGCAGCACACCCGGTGGCTGGCCGAGCGGATCCCGGGCGCGCGTCTGGAAGTGCCGCCGGACGCCGCGCACTTCGGCGCGCTCGCGGTGTTCACCCGCGCGCTGCGCTGGGCGGCCCGCTTCTAGGCGCGTTCCGCCGGACGCGGGGGCATTCGGCCGCGGGCCGACCGTGGCTGGTCGGGCAGTTCCCCGCGCCACTGGGGGCGCGGGACCCCGCAGTCGTCCCCGCGGGCCCCACCAGCGCCGCTCGCGCCGGCCACCGAACTCAGGGCCCGCACCAGTCGCCCCTACACCGGGTGGATCTCGATGTCCCGGTCCAGGCGTTGCCAGGAGCGGGCCGCCTCCGCGATCGGGTGGTCCACGCCCAGGCGTTCGGCGGCCGGTTCGATCACCGCCGCGCGCATCCCGGCCGCGTCCTCGCCCCGGCCCGCCGCCCGCAGGGTGACCGCCAGGTTGGACCGGCAGACCAGCACGTCCGGATGCCACGGGCCGAGCTTGTCGAGCAGGCCCTCCAGCGCCGTGTACTCCCACCGCTCGGCGAGGTCCGCCCGGCCCAGGTCCCCGTACACGTTCGCCAGGTTCACGGCCGCGCAGAGGGTGAACGGGTGCTGGGGGCCCAGCGCCTGTTCCAGCCGGTCGCGTACCTCTTCGGCGTCCGCGACCGCCTCCTGGGCGCCTCCGGTCGCCCGCAGATGGACGACCACGTTCGCCCGGCACGCCAGGCTGTAGGGATGGGACTCGCCGAGCGTCCCCCGGTACCCGTGCAGCATCTGCCGCGCCAGGTCCAGGGCGTGGGCGGGGTCGCCGGTGGCCGCGAGGTCGGCGGCCAGGCTGACCCCGCAGGCGAGGGTGTCGGGCGAGCCCGGCCCGTAGCGGTCGCGGAAGCGCTCGTAGGCCTCCCCCGTCAGCCGCATCGCCTCGTGCGGATGCCCGGCCCTGCGCAGGGAGACGGCCAGGCTCTTGGCGGCACGCAGCACCTCGGGGGCGTGCGGGTCCAGGACCCGGCCCAGGCCGTCCACGACTTCCCGCAGCACCTCGGCCGACACCGCGTACTCGCCGGTCTCCCGCAGGTCGCCGGCCAGGTTCGCCTTGGTGACCAGGGTGTAGGGGTGGTCGTCGCCGAGCAGCATGCCGCGGCGCTCCACGGTCCGCTCGTCGAGCCGCCGTGCGGCCTCGCTGTCGCCGGTCAGCCGGTAGTCGATCGCGAGGTTGTGCGCGGCGATCAGGGTGCGGCGATGGGCCTCCCCGAAGAGGCTGCGCATGCCCCGGTAGACCCACAGGTCGCGTTCGAGCGCCTCGGTGAACCTGCCGACGGCGCGCAGATCGGCGGCCAGACTGCCGGTCACGACCAGCACGCTGGGATGGTCGTCGCCGGGGTGGTCGTCGTGGAAGAGCCGCAGCTGGCGGGCGAGGGTGTCCTCGTCCATCGTCAGCGCTTCCTGGTAGCGGCCCTGCGCCCGCAGGGCGTTGGCCAGCTCGAAGCGGATGTTGAGGGTCTGCAGCGCGTCCTCGCCGAGCCGGCCGGTCCAGATCCGGTCGAGCTGGGAGCCGAAGACCCGGGCGCTCTCCAGCTCGCCGCGCCGCAGCAGATAGCGGATCCGGTCGACCATCAGCTCGCGGGCCTTGGCGTCGTCGCTGTCGGCGATGCCGGACGCGTTCAGATGCGGCCAGATCAGCTCGAAGGCGGGCCAGCTCTTGGGGTCGTTCACCGGGTCGTCCCGGTCGACGCCCTCGGTCGGCCGTGCCTGCGCCAGGATGCGGTGCACCACGCTCTTGGTCTCGGTCTGCTCCTCGGCGGTGAGCGCGTCGCGCACGGCCGCCTGGACGAGGCGGTGCACCTGGATGCTGCTGTCCGCCGGGTCCACCTTGGCCAGGGCGAACCGGTTCAGCGTCTGGATGACCCGGCCCAGCATGTACCGCTCGCGCAGATCGGCGTCGTACGGGAGCAGCGCGTCGAACATCGCGTCACTGCCGATGAGCCGCATCGAGACGGGTTCGGCGGAGAAGAACGAGCAGATCTCCAGAAGACGCACCGCTGCCCTGGACTCCTCGCGGAGCCTTCTGATGGAGATGGCCCAGGTCGCGCCGAACCGCAGCCCGTACCCCTCCGGGGTGCCGAGCGAGAGGACCGAGGTGCTCTGCTCCGCGAGCTGGCGCAGATACGCGTCCACCGGCGTCGCCGTCTCGGCGAGCCAGGCCGCCGCCACCTCCACGGCCAGCGGCAGGTCGCCGACCGCGTCGGCGACCCGGTCGGCGTCCTCGGGCGGCAGCCCCGCCACCCGCCAGGTCAGGTGCTCCACGCTCTCGTACCGGGTGAAGACGTCGACCTGGGTGGTCTCGACGCGGTTGGTGGCCGGCTTGTTGCGGCAGGTGGCGAGCAGATGCCCGTAGACGGAGCCGGGGAGCGCCCCCATGGACTCGGGCAGCCGGCGCAGTGCCTCGTCCGGGTCCTCGACGTTGTCGAAGATCAGCAGCCAGCGCGGGTAGCGCTCGCCGCGCCACAGCTCCTGGAGGGCCGCCGTGGCCGCCTCGGCCACCACGTCGCCCGCCCGCAGGTCCATCTCCGCGGCGAGCTGCGCCAGCGAGGCCACCACCAGGTCGGGCCGCTCGGCCTCGATCCACCACACCAGGTCGTAGTCGGCCCGGAAGCGGTGCGCGTACTCCAGTGCCACCTGTGTCTTGCCCACGCCGCCGAGTCCGTACAGGACCTGGGGCAGGAGCTGGGCGGAGCCGCTGTCGCCGCGCAGCTGGTCGCGCACCCGGTCGAGCAGGTCGGTGCGGCCGGTGAACCAGGTGTTGCGCGGCCGTACGTTCCAGACCCGGGGCGAGTTCCCGGGGAAGCGGGGCCGGTCGGGGGCGCACGGGAGCGCGGCGGCGGCCTCGCCCCGGCCCAGCGCGCCGAGCAGTGCGGCCGCCGCCTCGGTCTCGTCCACGCGCACCAGGTCCACCGCCCGCAGCCCGCCGGGCGGTGGGGTGAGCCGTACGTCGCCGACGCGCACGGGCAGCACCTGGCGGCGTCCGCCGGCCCGGTCCGGGGCGGGTCCGCTGTCCCACAGACCGCGCCCCGCACGGGACTTGAGGTAGGGCGGTGAGGCGATGTGCAGGACCTCCGGCTCCATCAGGGCGGCTTGGGGGTCGCGGACGTCCACCGGGAAGGTGCGGAAGCCCGCCGCGCCGAGTACGGCCGCCATCCAGTCCACCCACATCCGGTCCTCGGAGACGTGGTTGAGCACGATGTTCGCGGGTGAGGAGGGCCTGCGCCGGGTGAAGGCGGCGAGATGGGCGAGCCGCAGCGACTCGTCGATCGGCGGCAGCCCGGTGACCTGCCCGTAGGTGAGCGCCGAGGTGAGCCGCTCGCAGGCGGAGAGCAGCGAACTGCCGAAGTTGGGCGGGTCGCCGAAGGTCGCCAGGACCTCCTCGTAGGCGTAGAAGGGCCGGTACGGGATCTCCACGGTGCCCCAGTAGCTGTCGGCGGCCTCGCCCGTCAGACCGCTGGGGAGGCCCTCGAAGCACTCGCGGGCGAGCGCCCGCCCGGCGTCGGCCTTCTCCTTCTCGCCGTCGTCGATCCGGGTCGGCACGGGCAGGATCCGGATGCCGCGCTCCTGGTAGCGCTCCTCGATGTAGCGGGCGACGGCCGAGGCGCCGTCGATGCTCTGGTCGCTCAGGGTGAAGCAGACGACGAGGACCTGGGGCATCTGGACCGTGCAGATGTCGGCGATGTCGCTCAGTCCGGTGCGGCTGTCGATCAGGGTGAAGTCGTAGTGGCGGCGCATGTCGTCGCCCATGGCGTCGAAGAACTGGCCGCCGCCGGAGTGCTCGTAGAAGTGGTCCCAGTCCATCCGGCCCACGACCGAGGAGTAGTCGCGGTTGCGGCGGCCCGCCGAGAGGAAGTCCAGGCTGCCGCCGCTGGGGAAGGACCAGTCGAGGGTGACGGCGTGCGGGCGGACGCGCGCGTAGGCGCGGTGCCAGTCCGGGGCGCGCTCGCCGGGGCGCCGGGCCTCCTCCTGGTACTCGGTGATCAGGTTGATCAGGCCCGGAGTGGCCTCCAGGTCACGCAGGTTGAGGAAGGGGTGGAAGAACCGGTGCAGTCCCGGTGCCTCCAGGTCCCAGTCGACGGCGAGCACCCGGTGGCCGTTGGCCGCCAGGATCCAGGCGCAGTTGGCGAGCGCCATCGTGCGTCCGGTGCCGCCCTTGTACGAGTAGAACGTGATGACGGTCCCGTCACGGTTCTCGGCCATCTGGGGGGCCCTCCACCTGGTCGGCCTGTCTCTTCCCGGCGGCGCGCTGTTCTCGCTGGTCCCCGGGGCGGCCGCGGGCCGCCCGGCCGAGCCCGACCCCGTCCGGCAGGACGTGGGGCAGCGGGCTGCCGGGCCCGGCCGGCCGGCCGGTGCGCGCGGCGTTCTCGTAGTGCCTGACCGCCGACCGGACCGCCCTGGGGAGCTCCTGACTGAAGGCTTCCAGAGTAGGCAGCCCGCCGCCCTGCGTCAGGTGCCCGGGGCTCTGCCGCATCCTCGATCCGAGGACTTCCTCGGCGACATGGCGCAACTCGCTCTCGCGCGGGGGCGATTCGGGGTCCGCCCGGTTCCACGGGACCATCACGCTGAGCCAGGGGCGCGGCTCGGCGCAGAGCAGCCGCACCTGCTCCCGGTGGCGCGGGGAGTCCAGCGCCCAGCGGTCGAGCAGAAGCAGTCCGGGGGCGTCGGGCGGCCCCGGGCGCAGCAGCCGGTCGGCGCTGTCCTCGAACTCCGCGAGCCGCACCGAGTAGTTGAGGTTGACCACGAGGTCGGCGGCGTGGCGGGCCAGCGGCCGCGCGGACAGCGGGTGGTACGGGTTCCAGTCGCTGGGCCGGGGGCCGTAGCACTCGGGGCCGCGCCCGCGCGGCAGCCCGTCGCGGGAGCAGGCGAGCACGGTCACCTCCAGATCGCGGCCGGGCCCGGGGGCCGTGCCGAAGGCGGAGGTGAGCGTCGCGTAGTCCTGGAGCGGGTCGCCGTCGGCCATCCGGGTCCGCTCGGCGACGCTCACGATCCGCTTGGCGAGCTGGTAGACGGCGTGTTCGTAGTGGTCGCGCAGATAGGTGAGCTTCATCATCCCGTAGAAGCCCTCGTCGGCGTACTCCTCACCGAAGTCCGCGTGGTCGAACCGCAGTCTGCGCGCGGGCTCGGGGAGTTGGTGCGGCAGGACGGGGACCCAGAGCGCGGGAATGATCGCCGGGGGCGAGCGGTGCCCGCTGCGCGACTGGTGGAGGGTGTCCCGCCCGGCGAAGGCGAACCACTCCCGGCCGCACTGCTCGCTCAGGAAGTAGCGCGGTGAGTAGAGCGGTACGAAGACGCGGCAGTGCGCCAGCGCCTCGGTGATGTCTCCCTGCCAGTCCTCGCCCGGGCGCACGTGCTGGTCCATGAACCCGGCGGGCACCCCGGCCGGGAGCGCGGTCAGCTGCATCACGTGCGCGGACAGGTCGCGGAAGAAGCGCCGCACCCAGAGGTCGGGGTCCTTGTCCCGGGGATCGTTCTTCGGCGTGTGCGCGTAGCTCAGGAAGAAGTACGGCCTCGGCTCGTGCCCCCCGCCCCGCGCGGCTGCGTGCGGCACCGCTCCCTCCCGGTCCGAGTGGGTGGGTCCTCAGTGTAGAAAGCGAGCGATCCACGGCGGAACCGCCTGTACGCGCCGATTCGGGGGCGGCCGGTCACCCGCGCGGCGCGTTGCGGGCCCGCCAGGCGTCCCGGTGGCGCCGGGCGGAGTCGCCGGCCGCGGCGAGCGCCTCGGGTGCCACCCGCTCCTCCCTCCAGGCGGCGGCCGTCTCCCCCATCCCGGCGACGAAGCGCTTGCCCGGGCCGGTGAGCGCGCCGCAGCGGGCCAGCGTGTCGATGGCCTCCGACGTCTGCCGCCGCCAGCGCGCGAACTCCGTCTCGGCCCGTCCGCGCGCCGCCGGGGTCTCCGCCGTGGTGCGCCGCACCCGCCAGAAGTCGGTGACCGCCAGATGCGCGTAAGCCCCTTGCAGCAGGGCGCCCAGCGGTCGCGGGTCGTCCCGCCAGGGGGCGTAGTAGCGGCCGGTGTCCTGCGGGTCGTACAGGTCGCGGCTGTCGAGTACCGCGCCCAGTTTCACGTGCTGGAACTCGTGGACGATCAGCAGGGCGAGCAGCGCGGGGGCGGCCGGGCGGGCGGCGCCCACGGCCCCGAATGCGTCCCGGCAGGTGGCGCTGGTGTCGCCGCCGGCCCGGGGGCTCAGCGGGGTGATGGAGCGCAGTCCGGCGGCGATTCCCGGTGCGTACGCGGGCAGCCGGCGCTGGATCAGGGACCAGGCTCCGGCGAGTGCGTCGGCCCAGGCGCGCGCCCCGGACGCGGGGAGCCGCTCCTCGGCCGGCCAGGGGTAGCGGTCGCGCAGCGGGTCGGTGTCCTCCAGGGCGACGGTCCAGCCGCCCGCCTCGAAGAGCCGTACGGGCTGCCAGTGCGGGGTGCGGCCGTCCAGGCCCTCGCCCCAGCCCATCTGTATCCTGCGGCCCCCGGCCCGGACGGTGAACCCGTAGTCCTGTGCGGTCAGTTCGGCCTCCTCGGCACCGCCCGGCAGCAGGGCCCGGCCGATGCCGGGCAGCCGCAGGGTGCCCTCGCGCAGCGGTACGACGACGGTGTCGGCGCGCCTGGCCCGCAGCGCCGCCGACGCCGCCAGCTCCGCCAGACCGCCCGCGAGCGCGCCGGGTTCACGGCCGCCGAGTACGCCGAGCGCCCAGGGCCGGAAGTAGGGGTGGGCGAGGGCCGCCTCCAGGGCGTGCGGGGCCGCCGCGTCCAGGTCGAGCAGCAGTTCCCAGGCGGCCCCCGCCCGGCGGTCCTTCGGGTCGGCCCGGCCGCCGACGGCGGCGAGCAGACCGCGGTTGAGGTCGAGCTGGGCGAGGGCGAGGCGGGCGACGGCGTCGGCGCCGCCCAGACCTGCGGCCAGCTCCTCGAAGTCGGCCGGTTCCAGGGCCTGTTCGGCGTCGGGACGGACGGGTGCGGCGGCCGGGGCGGGCTCGGCGGAGGCCCGGGCGTGCTCCGGGTGCTCGGGGAGCGACTCGTGCGTGCGGATGTTCATGATCAGCGCCATCAGGTCGGGGCAGAACACGGACGGGTTGTCGAAGCCGGTTCCGGTCCGGTAGCGGTGGGCGTAGAGGCCGCCGCCGCAGGACGCGACCACGGGACAGGAGGTGCACTGCGCGCACAGCGCCTCGATCCCCTTCTGGCGGGCCAGCATCCCGGGGTGGGTGAGCACGTCGTCGAGGCTGTGCTCGAAGACGTTCATCCCGGTGGCCGGGGCGCCGTCGTAGGACGTCTTGAGGCTGTCGGCCTGCTCGAAGGTGCCGTCGGTCTCGACGACCACCAGGTCGGCCGGGGCGAGCCCGAGGGACTCGGTGAGGCTGCTGCCGCCGCGCAGGGTGCGCTGCACGGACTCGAAGAGCCGTACGGGGACCGGGCGCCCCTGCCCGGCCCAGCGCCGGTACACGACGTCGAGCCAGTCCGCGTAAGGCGTCGGCGAGTTCCCGGGGCGGGGCGGCGGGTGGTCCCAGGTGGCGTGCGGCAGCAGGAAGTCGACGCGCGGCGGGCGCAGCGCCGCCAGCGCGTCGTACACCGCGACCGGGTCGTTCTCCAGGTCGATGGTGCACAGCAGCCCGGCGAAGATGTCCCGGTAGCGGGGGCGGCGGAGCAGGCTGACCGCGTCGACGACCCGGGCGTGGCTGCTGCGGCCGTCCGCGTAGCGGCGGTGGCGGTCGTTGGCCGCCCGGTCGCCGTCGAGCGAGACGCCGACGCGGACGCCGAGTTCCCGGAAGAGCTCGCAGAACTCCTCGTCGAGCAGCACTCCGTTGGTGTGGATGCGCAGGTCGAGGGCGCTGATGCCGCGCAGGGCGCGGTGCAGTTCCTCGGCGGCGCGTCTGAGGAGCGCGGGCCCGGCCAGCAGCGGCTCGCCGCCGTGCAGCACCACATGGACGGCGGGCAGCCGGTGGGTCCGGGCGTGGGCGGCGATCCCGGCCGCCGTGGCGGCCAGGATCTCGTGCGAGACGGCCCTGGGCCGGCCGCGCCAGCTGGTGTCGGCGTGTTCGTACACATAGCAGTGGTCACACGCCAGGTCGCACCGGCTGTGCATCTTCAGTACGACCTGCGACACCGCCGGAGGCGACCGGTCCATGGCGCGGGGCCTCCGGCTAGAGCGCCGACTGGAAGGCGGCGACCGGAACCGTCGAGGCGTTCTCGGCGGCGATCAGGCGCTGTACCGCCGCGGGGAGTTCCCCGCCGCGCGCCTTGGCGGCCTGTGTGTGTAGTGATGGCCTTTCACGGCCCTGACGGTCGGGCGCCGGACAAGGTCGTTCGGCGGCCGTGACGAGATGTCCCATGAATCCCCCCACCGGCGGGCGTGCCTGGTTGCGGGAGGGTGCTTACCCTCTCCGCACTTGTCTTCCCCGCATCGGCCACTCTCGCACAGGACCGCGCCGATCGGTCCGACTCCGGTGCATGGATGGCCAGTTCGCGCCACCCGCCGGAACCCGACGGCACGCGTCCCTGGCCACTCCCGCACCACCGGCCCCGGCAGACCCTCAGCGTTCGAGGGGGACCGAGATCGCCATGGTCATCTCCACCGGCTCGGTGCCGTCGTTGCGGTAGGTGTGGCTCGTGCCGGCCTCGAAGGAGACCGAGTGGCCCGCCGGGACGGGGTACTCGGTGCCGTCCACCACGAGGGTGAGCGTGCCCTCGGTGACGTGGATCAGCTCGAAGGTGCCCACCGGGTGCGGGTCCGAGGAGCTGCCGTCGCCGGGCATCAGATGCCACCGCCACATCTCCAGCGGGCCGGGGGCCTCGGTGCCCGCGAGCAGCGTGCTGGAGCTGCCCCGCTCGGTGGTCCAGAGCCGGACGGCCTGGTCCGGGGGCACGATCCGCACGCTGGGCCCGCTCTCGTAGTCGAGCAGGGTCGTGATGCTCACGCCGAGGGCGTCGGCGATCTTCACCACGGTGCCGACGCTGGGGTTGGTCCGGGCCTGCTCGATCTGGATGAGCATGCCGCGGCTGACCGCCGCGCGGGTGGCGAGCGCCTCCAGGGTGAAGCCGCGCTCGGTGCGCCGGCGCTTGACGTTGCGGGCCAGTGACTGGGTCAGCAGATCGAGGTCCGACACATTCCGTCCATGAGGAGGGCCGCCCGGGGCGGCCGACTAATATTTTGGATGACAAGTTCAGTATATTGAACTACGGTCCGGTGCACCGAACCGTTCACCGCACTGTACTGCGAGGCACTCTCATGACGGCACTCTTCGCCCTGGCCACCAGCCTCCTGTGGGGGCTGGCCGACTTCGGCGGCGGACTGCTCACCCGGCGCGTCCCCGCGCTGACCGTGGTCGTCGTCTCGCAGGTCATCGCCGCGGCCGTCCTCGGCGCGGTGGTGCTGGCCACCGGCGGGTGGCAGGAGGCGGGGCCGCAGCTCTGGTTCGCGGTGGCGGCGGGCGCGGTCGGCCCGGTCGCCATGCTCAGCTTCTACAAGGCGCTGGCGCTCGGCCCGATGGGTGTGGTCTCCCCGCTCGGCTCGCTCGGCGTGGCCGTGCCGGTGGGGGTCGGCCTGGTGCTCGGTGAGCGGCCCGGCCTGCTCCAGTTCGCCGGGATCGCCGTCGCGGTCGTCGGCATCCTCATGGCGGGCGGCCCGGAGTTCCGGGGCGCGCCGGTCCAGCGGCAGGCTATCGCGCTCACCCTGCTCGCCGCGTTCGGGTTCGGCGCGGTGATGGCGCTGATCGCGGAGGCGTCGACCTCTGTCACCGGGCTGTTCCTCGCCCTCTTCGTCCAGCGCGTCACCAATGTGGCCGTCGGCGGCGCGGCGCTGTACGTCTCGGTGAAGCGCGGCGCGGCCGCGCTGCCGCCGGGCGGAGTGGGCGTCGTCCGCGCGGCCCTGCCCGCGCTCGCCTTCGTCGGCCTGGCCGATGTGGCCGCCAACGGCACGTACTCGATCGCCGCGCAGCAGGGGCCGGTCACCGTCGCGGCCGTGCTCGCCTCGCTCTACCCGGTGGTGACGGCGCTGGCCGCGCGGGGCGTGCTCAAGGAGCGGCTGCGCGGGGTGCAGGCGGCGGGCGCGGGCATCGCCCTGGTCGGCACACTGCTGCTGGCCACGGGCTGACGCGCGCCCGGCCGAGCCCGCGACGGATGCCGCCGGGCCCTACGCCTCGTCCGCCGCCAACTCCGCGACGGCGAGCAGCTGTTCCGGGGTGACCCCCTCCGGGATCGGCACCGGGGCCGGGGTGCGCAGCGGCGGCTGCCAGCCGTTCTCGCGGTCCCACGTCCGTACGACCCGGGCGGGCGCCCCGGCCACCACGGCGTGGTCGGGCACCTCGCCCCGCACCACCGCGCCCGCCGCGACGACCACGTTGCGGCCGAGCCGGGCGCCGGGCAGCACGACCGCCCCGGTGCCGAGCCAGCAGCCCGGCCCGATCTCCACGGGCTCCATCCGGGGCCACTGCTTGCCCACGGGCTGGTGCGGGTCGTCGTAGCTGTGGTTGGTCGAGGTGATGTAGACGTACGGGCCGCAGTACGTGTTCGAGCCGATGGTCACCGTCGTGTCCGCGATGACATGGCTGCCCCGGCCCAGCACCACACCGTCCCCGAGCGTCAGGATCGGCTCGGAGCGCGCCTCGGCCGCCGCGCGGGCCGTTCCGTTCGGCACCACCCGGTCGGCCAGGCCGATGGCGAGCGCCTCGGCCGCGTCCACCGGGCGGCCGGTCAGGACCAGGTCCATCGCGCGGCCCGCGCCGATCAGCCGGGGCAGCCGTACCGTACCGCCGTCGATCAGCGGCACACCCCAGCGGCGGCAGAAGACGCCGAAGACCGCGTCCTGTTCGGCCACCCGCAGATCGCACCAGAGCGCCAGCTCCAGTCCGCCCGCCACGGCGTGCCCGGAGACCGCCGCGATCACCGGCTTGGTGAGCCGCATCCGGGTCGGGCCCATCGGGCCGTCACCGTCCTCGGTCACCGCGTTGCCGTTCTCGGTGCCGATCGCCTTGAGGTCGGCTCCGGCGCAGAACGTGCCGCCCTCGCCCCAGAGCACCGCGACCGCCGCCTCGTCGTCGGCCTCGAAGGCGCGGAAGGCGTCGGCGAGCGCGCGGGCGGTCGGCCCGTCGACCGCGTTGCGGGCCCGGGGGCGGGAGAGCACCACCGTCGTGACGGGGCCGCTGCGCTCGCTGCGGACGGCGGGGCCGGCGGGTTCGCTGGGTACGGTCATGGCGCCCACGGGTAGCACGCGCCGGCGCACGCCCACAAGAGCGGGCCCGGCCCGGTCGGAGGCCGTCGGGGCTCTTGGCCGCTCGCTCCCGCTGCCGGAGACTGTGGCGATGACCCAGCGTGTGGAACTCGCGACCGTGATGGACCGGCTCGCCATCGATGAGATCGTCACCGGCTACGCGGCCGCCGTCGACGACGCCGACTGGTCCGCGTACGGGGAGCTGTTCACCCCGGACGGGCGCGCCGACTACCGCGCGGCGGGCGGGGTGGAGGGGCCCGCGGCCGAGGTCGCGGCCTGGCTCGCGGAGACCATGCGGCTCTTCCCGGTCCGCCAGCACCTGATCGTCAACCGGCTGCTCACCCTCCAGGACCTCGGCGGCTACCCGGGCGACCGGGCCCGGGTGCGGGCCGACTACCTCAATCCGATGCGGTTCGGCGCGCAGGACAACGGCGACGGCGGGCCGGTCGAGCCCAACTTCGTCTCCGGCGGCCGGTACGCCTTCTCGCTGCTGCGCACCGACGCCGGGTGGCGGCTGCGCGAGGTGACCGTGCAGGAGAAGTGGCGGCATGTGTCGGGGGCGCTCGGCACCGCGTGAGCGGGCGTACGGGAGCGCGGCGGGGCGGATTCACCGGGTGCGCGATCCGGTTGGGCGCGGCCGCCCCGCTGTCGCACACTGAGGGCGCACACTAGGGGACACGCTCGGGCGGAAACCACTGCTCACGGGCGGGGCGAGGAGGCGTGGCATGCGGGTTCCGGTCGGGCTGCGACACCTTCTCACCGGGCTGCGCCACCGGCTGGCCGTGTCACGGTGGTGGCGGGGCGCGGCGGCGCTGCTCGCCGGGGCGCTCCCGGCGCTGGCGTTCCCGGCGCCGGGCCTGTGGTGGTTCGCCTACGTCGCTCTGGTGCCGTGGCTGCTGCTGATCCGGTCGGCCCGCGACGGCCGGCGGGCGGCGCTCGACGGCTGGCTGGGCGGCACCGGGTTCATGCTCGCGGTGCACCACTGGCTGATGCCGAGCCTGACCGTCTTCATCGTCGTCCTGGCCGCGCTCCTGGGGCTGCTGTGGGCCCCGTGGGGCGTGCTCGTGCGCTCGGCGCTCGGCGGTCCCGGCGCGGGCAGGCCCTCGCCCCGGCGGGCCGCGGCGGCGCTCGTCGTACTGCCCTCGGGCTGGCTGATGGTCGAACTGGTCCGCTCCTGGCAGGGCCTCGGCGGCCCGTGGGGGCTGCTCGGCTCCAGCCAGTGGCAGGTGACTCCGGCGCTGCGCCTCGCCTCGGTCGGCGGGGTCTGGCTGGTGAGCCTGTTCGTGGTGGCCGCCAACGTCGCCGTGACGGTGCTGCTTGTCTCGCGCCCGGCGCGGACGCCCGTGGTGGCCGCGGTGCTCGCCGGGGCCGTCGCCGCAGGGGCGGTGTGGGCGTGGGCGCCGCGCCCCGAAAGGGCGGGCCGGGTGCGGGTCGCGGTCGTCCAGCCGGGAATGTACGAGGGCGCCGACGCCCGCTTCGCCCGCAGCGAGGCCCTGACCCGGTCGCTGGCGGGGCGGGACGTGGACCTGGTGGTGTGGGGTGAGAGCAGCGTCGGCTCGGACCTGACGGCCCGGCCGGACCTCGCGGCCAGGATCGCCGCGCTCTCGCGCACGGTGGGCGCGGACATCCTGGTGAACGTGGACGCCCGCCGCGCCGACCGGCCGGGGATCTTCAAGAGCTCGGTGCTGGTCGGGCCGGACGGGCCGACGGGCGACCGCTACGACAAGATGCGGCTCGTGCCGTTCGGCGAGTACATCCCGGCGCGCTCGCTGCTCGGCTGGGCCACCTCCGTCGGCAAGGCCGCGGGCGAGGACCGGCGCCGGGGCTCGGCGCCGGTGGTGATGACCCTGCCGGACGGACTGCGGATCGGCCCGGTGGTCTGCTTCGAGTCGGCGTTTCCCGACATGAGCCGCCATCTGGTGCGCGAGGGCGCCCGGCTGCTGGTCGCCCAGTCCTCGACGTCGTCGTTCCAGCACAGCTGGGCGCCCGCGCAGCACGCCTCGCTGGCCGCGCTGCGCGCCGCCGAGACGGGCCGCCCGGCCGTGCACGCCACCCTCACCGGGATCAGCGCGATGTACGGCCCGGACGGCGAGCGGATCGGCCAGTGGGTCGGCACCGACCGCAGCACGGCCGCCGTCCACGACGTGCCGCTCGCCGACGGCAGCACCCTCTATCTGCGGTTCGGCGACTGGGCGGTGTACACGGCGCTGCTCGTCCTCGCCGCGTACTGCGCCTTCACCGGGCGGCGCTCGCTCAGGAGGCCTGCTCCAGAGCCTCCCGTACCACCCGCTCGCACAGCTCGTGCGTCGCAAGGGCGTCCCGTGCACTGAGCTGCTTCCCGGCGCGTACGGCGTCGAGGAAGGAGTGGACGGCCTGCTCGATGCCGCGCTGGCGGGCCACCGGCACCCAGTCGCCGCGCCGGCGCACGGTCGGCTGGCCCTTGTGGTCGACGACGTCGGCCAGGTTGAGCACCTGCCGTTTGGTGTCCTGTCCGGAGACCTCCAGGATCTCCTCGGTGGAGCCGTTCATCCGGTTCATGGTGCCGATGGCGGTGAAGCCGTCGCCGGAGAGCTGGAGGACGACGTGCTCCATCAGGCCCTCGCGGACCCGGGCCCGTACGACCGTGTGCTCGACGGGGCCCGGCGCCAGGAAGCGCAGGGTGTCCACGACGTGGATGAAGTCGTCCAGGACCAGCGTGCGCGGGTCCTCGGGAAGCCCGACGCGGTTCTTCTGCATCAGGATGAGCTCGCGCGGGTGCTCGGCGCACTGCGCGTAGCCGGGCGCGAGCCGCCGGTTGAAGCCGACGGCCAGGCTGACCCCGCGCTCCTCGGCGAGCTCCACCAGCCGCCGGGAGTCGGCGAGTTCGTACGCCAGCGGCTTGTCGACGTAGGTCGGTACGCCCGCTTCCAGCAGCCGGGTCACGATCGTCGGGTGCACGGCGGTCGGCGCGTGCACGAAGGCCGCGTCCAGGCCCTGCGCGAGGAGCCCGTCGAGCTCGGTGTGGCGCTGCGCGAGGGGGATGTGGAGGGTGTCGGCGACCCGCGCGAGGGTAGCGGGGGTACGGGTCTGCAGATGCAGCTCCGTCCCCGGCAGGGTGGTCAGGACCGGCAGATAGGCCTTCTGCGCGATGTCCCCGAGTCCGATGCAGCCGACCTTCACGAAGTCTCCTGTCGCCGTCCGGCTTCCTGCTTCCTTGCCTGGTCAGCATACGTGGGCCGGGGGCGCGACCGATGGGCGGCGGCGGGCGGGGCCGGGGCGCGATAACCCGTGGCGGTCGCGTGGACGATCCGTGAGGATGGCCGCCATGACGACTATCGAGACGCCCGAACGCCAGGAGCCCGCCCTCGACGCCGAGGAGCTGTCGATGCTGGTGGGCTGGCTGGAGTACCACCGCGAGACCCTCGCCCTGAAGTGTGCGGGGCTCACCGACGAACAGCTCAGGACCGCCTCGATGCCGCCCTCCGGGCTCACCCTCATGGGGCTGATGCGGCATATGTCGGAGGTCGAACAGCACTGGTTCAGCAATGTCTTCGGCGGTGAGCAGGGCGCGCCGCACTACTTCACCGACGAGGACCCGGACGGCGACTTCCACGTCGGCCCCGAGGACACCTTCGAGGAGGCGCTCGCCACCTGGCACGGCGAGATCGCCAAGGCCCGCGTCCACGCCGAGGGCCACGCCCTGGACGAGCTGAGCGCCGGTACCGCACGCGGTGGTCAGCACTTCAACCTGCGCTGGATCTACACCCACATGATCGAGGAGTACGCGCGCCACAACGGCCACGCCGACCTGCTGCGCGAGGGCGTCGACGGCTCCATCGGCGACTGAGACCGGGGCCGGCCCGGCGCCTGAGCCCGTCACCCTCCGCCGTCACTCGTGCGGGCCAATCCCGGCCCGCACGCGCGCGCAACGGGCCCCGCACCCAGCAGAGTTGAGCGGGTGCACCGAACTCGAACCGCAGCCAGACTCCTCGTCGGCGTGGCCGCCCTGGCCGTTTCCGGATGTGTCACCGTCGACCACGGTCCCGCCCCGGGGCCGCCCGCGGTGCCTTTCCCGCGGACGAGCGAGCGGGCCGACCGCGACGTACGGCCCCAGATCGTGCAGGCCCCCGTCCGCGAGGCACTGGAGGCGGCGCTGCGACAGACCCGGGGCCGCGCCCGAGCCTCAGCCCGATTGTCGGTGCGGGCGACTAGCGTCAGGCCGACCGGATGCGTACGACAGGCTCGCGGAGGCCGCAGTGGTGGAGCAGCAGGAGGCGTCGGAGGACGTCGTCATGACCCGGATCGGGCAGGCGCTGATGCTCCTGCACGGCGGCGACCGGGAGGAGGCGCGCAACCGCTTCGGCACCATCTGGGCGGAGATCGGCGAGCACGGCGACCCACTGCACCGCTGCACCCTGGCGCACTACATGGCGGACGCGCAGGACGACGCGGGCGACGAACTGGCCTGGGACCTGCGGGCGCTGGCCGCGGCCGACGGGCTGGGCCAGGAGCGGCTCGACGCGCACCACGCCTCGCTCGCGGTCCGGGCCTTCTATCCCTCGCTCCATCTGAACCTGGCGGCCGACTATGTGAAGCTGCACCGCCCGGACGCCGCCCGCATCCATCTGGACCGGGGGCGCGCCGCCCTGGACGCGCTCGCCGACGACGCGTACGGGAACGGTATCCGGGCGGCGCTCGACCGGCTGGAGGGGCGGCTCGACGAGGTCTGAGGACCCCGTCCCCGGGCGCCCGCGGCGCGGGCGCCCGGGGGTGCGGGTCAGCCCAGGTCCGGGATGCGCCAGTCGATCGGCTCGTGGCCCTGCGCCGCGACCGCCTCGTTGATCTGGGTGAAGGGCCGCGAGCCGAAGAACCGCTTGGCCGACAGCGGCGAGGGGTGGGCGCCCTTCACCACGATGTGCCGCTCCTCGTCGATCAGGGGGAGCTTCTTCTGCGCGTAGTTCCCCCACAGCACGAAGACCGCCGGGTCGGGGCGGGTGGCGACCGCGCGGATCACCGCGTCGGTGAACTTCTCCCAGCCCTTGGCCTTGTGCGAGTTGGCCTCGCCCTCGCGGACGGTCAGCACCGCGTTGAGCAGCAGGACGCCCTGCTCGGCCCACGGCATCAGATAGCCGTTGTCCGGCACCGGGTGGCCGAGCTCCTCCTTCATCTCCTTGTAGATGTTCCGCAGCGACGGCGGCGTCTTCACGCCGGGCCGCACCGAGAAGCACAGCCCGTGGCCCTGGCCCGCGCCGTGGTACGGGTCCTGGCCGAGGACCAGGACCTTCACCTTGTCGTAAGGAGTGGCGTCCAGGGCCGCGAAGACCTCCTCGCGCGGCGGATAGACGGGACCCTTCGCCCGCTCCTCCTCGATGAAGTCGGTGAGCTCCTTGAAGTACGGCTTCTGGAGCTCCTCGCCGAGGACGCCGCGCCAGGACTCGGGCAGCATGGCGATGTCGGTCACGTCAACAACCTCCGTGGGACGTTCGGTTCCGCACCCTGCGGTGCGAGATACCGAAAAACCTACCGGCCGCCACTGACAACGCCTCCCACGCCCGTACCGCCGGGCCTCCTACCAGCTGGTCTTGCGGTGCAGCTCCCACATGCACATGACCGTCTGGGGGTCGATGGCGCGCTCGCCGCCCGCGATGTCGTCGCTGGCCGCGACATAGAGCTTGCCCTGCCACAGCGGCAGCAGCCGGACGTCGTCGGAGAGCACGTCCTGGGCCCGCTCGAACTTCTTGCTGACCGCGCCCCGGTCGGAGACCTCCCGGGTCTGCGGGATCAGCTGGTTGACGATCTCCTTGGGCTCGTACGGGGTGCCGACCGCGTTCTCCTCGCCGACGAAGGGCGCGATGAAGTTGTCCGGGTCCGGGAAGTCGGGGAACCAGCCGCGCCCGAAGACGGGGTACTCACCGTCCTGCATCCCCTGGGTGTACGCCTTCCACGGGCGGTTCTGCAGGGTCACCGTGAACAGCCCGGAGGCCTCCAGCTGCCGCTTGATCTCGGCGAACTCCAGCGCCGTGGACGAGCCGTACCGGTCGGTGGTGTACCAGAGGGTGAGCGGCACCGGGTCGGTGATCCCGGCCTTGCGCAGGATCGCCCTGGCCTTGGGGGCGCTGGGGGCGCCGAAGGTGTCGAAGAAGCTCACCGTGTGCCCGGCGACTCCCTTGGGCACCATCGAGTACAGCGGCTCGGCCGTGCCCTTGTAGACCTTGGCCACCAGCGCGTCCCGGTCGACGAGCTGGGCGACGGCCCGGCGTACGGCCGGGTTGGCGGCGAGCGGGTCCTTGGGGTTGAAGACCAGGAAGCGGATCTCGGTACCGACCGTCTCGACCAGCTGGAGCGGCTTGCCCGCGGCCTTCTCGTTCTGGACGTCCACGACCTCGTCGGCGGTCAGTCCCCGGTAGGTGACGTCGATCTGCTTCTTCTTGAGGGAGTCCACCATGGCGCCGGAGTCCTTGAAGTACCGGATCGAGACGGCGTCATTCTTGAGCTGGGCGAACCCCGCGTAGTGCGCGTTCTTCTTCAGCTCGGCCCGGTCGCCCGCGTGGTACGACTCCAGGGCGTACGGGCCGGAGCCGGTGAGGCCGCCGTCGTCGCGCAGCGCGTTGGCCGGGTAGGACTTGGGGTCCACGATGGACATCGCGGGCGCGCCGAGCACGAAGGGGAAGGTCGCGTCCGGCTTGTTCAGATGGAAGGTGACCGTCCGCTCGTTGTCGGCGGTGACCCGGTCGAGGCTGGTGAGCAGGCCCTTGGGGCCCGCCTTCACATTGATCTTCACAATGCGGTCGATCGAGTACTTCACGGCAGCGGCGTCGATCTTGTCGCCGTTGGAGAACTCCAGGCCCTTGCGCAGAGTGCACTGATACGTACGGCTGCCGGAGCCCTTGAACTGGCAGTTCTCGGCCGCGTCCGGCTGGGGCGCGTTGCTGCCGGTCGGGAAGGACAGCAGGGTCTGGAAGACGTTGCGGAACAGCTCCCAGGAGCCGTCCCAGGAGGCGGCCGGATCGAGGGTGCTCGGCTCGCTCACCGTGCCGACCTTGATCGCCTGCTCGGCCTCGGAACCGCTGCCGGAGAGCAGTCCGCAGCCGCTCAGCAGGGCCAGCGACGACATGGACGCAAGGGCCGCGGTGGTGCGCAGGCATATGGTCCGGTTGAACACGTGCACGCTCCTCGTTCAGCCATGGGTCGGCAGACCATACCGCAGCGCCCCGCCCGGTCAACTCGGGGACGGGACGGGGCACTTGGGGCATCGAGGGGCAAACCGGAACACTACTCACCGGTATGAAGATCAGCGTACCCGCTGGGCGGTCAAGGCATGCCCGACAAGTCGGTGCATGCCTCGACGCCGGTGCGGCCGGCGCATGTGCACGCCTGTCGCGGTCAGTGCACTCCCGCGCCGAGGAAGAGCCCGCCGTCGACCACGAGCGTCTGCCCGGTCACCCAGGCGGACTGCTCGCAGGTGAGGAACGCGACCGCTCCCCCGATGTCCGAGGGCACCCCGAGGCGCTTGAGGGGGTAGGCCGCGGCGGCCTCCTCCTCGCGGCCCTCGTAGAGCGCCTGGGCGAACTTGGTCTTGATCACCGCGGGGGCGATCGCGTTGACCCGCACGTCCGGCGCGAACTCGTGCGCCAGCTGGAGGGTCAGATTGACCATGGCCGCCTTGCTCATCCCGTACGCGCCGATGAAGGGCGAGGGGGCGAGGCCCGCGACGGACGCGATGTTCACGATCGCGCCGCCGTTCTCCTTCTGCCAGGCCTTCCAGGTCTGCTGGGCGAAGCCGAGCGCGGAGATCACATTGGTCTCGTAGACCTTGCGCGCCACGTTCAGGTCGAGCTCGGCCATCGGCGAGTAGACCGGGTTGGTGCCCGCGTTGTTCACCAGGAAGTCGACCCGGCCGAAGGCCTCCATGGCGCGCTCCACCGCGACGCCCTGGTGGACCTCGTCGTGGGCCTTGCCGGCGACGCCGATGACCCGGTCCGCGCCGAGCCGCTCGACGGCCTCCTTGAGGGCGTCCTCATTGCGTCCGGTGATGCAGACGCGGTCGCCGCGGGCGACCAGCGCCTCGGCGACGCCGTAGCCGATGCCCCGGCTGGCGCCGGTGACCAGGGCGACCCTGCCGGAGGGCTCGGGAAGCTGATTGTCCGTCATGATGTGCTCTCCCGGCTTCAGTTGAGGGGTCCGCCGGCCACGTACAGCACCTGGCCGGAGACGAAGCCCGCGTCGTCGCCGGTGAAGAAGGCGATGGCGTTGGCGATGTCGTCGGGCCTGCCGACGCGCTGCACGGGGATCTGGGTGGCGGCCGCGGCCTGGAAGTCCTCGAAGCCCATGCCCACCCGGGCGGCGGTCTGCGCGGTCATCTCGGTGACGATGAAGCCGGGGGCCACGGCGTTGGCGGTGACGCCGAACTTGCCGAGCTCGATGGCGAGGGTCTTGGTGAAGCCCTGCAGGCCCGCCTTGACGGCGGAGTAGTTGGCCTGACCGCGGTTGCCGAGCGCGGAGGACGAGGAGAGCGAGACGATACGGCCCCAAGCGGCGTCCACCATGTGCTTCTGGACGGCCTTGGCCATCAGGAACGCGCCCTTGAGGTGCACGTTCATCACCATGTCCCAGTCGGACTCGCTCATCTTGAAGAGCAGGTTGTCGCGCAGCACGCCCGCGTTGTTCACGAGGATGGTGGGCGCCCCGAGCTCGGCGGCGACGCGCGCCACGGCGGCCTCCACCTGGGCGCTGTCGGAGACGTCGCAGCCGACGGCGATCGCCTTGCCGCCCGCCGCCGTGATCTTCTCGACGGTGTCCTTGCAGGCCGCCTCGTCGAGGTCGAGTACGGCGACCGCGCGGCCCTCGGCCGCGAGCCGGACGGCGGTCGCGGCGCCGATGCCCCGGGCCGCCCCGGTCACGATGGCTACGCGCTGCTCGGTGGTGGACATGCTGTTCTCCTCGCCCTGGGGATCCGCGGCTCCTCGTCCCTGAGCAACCGCTTAGTAGCTTCAGCAGACGAGACGCTAGAAGCCCTGGCACCCGGTGTCAACGGCCCACGGATCCCCCGTCGAAGGTCACACCCGCGCGGCCCGCCCCTCAGCGGACCAGCAGGTCGAGCAGCCGCTCGGTCTCGGCCGCCGGATCCGCGGTGAGCCCGGTGTGCACCGGCCCCGGCTGCACCACCGTCGAGCGGGGCGCGATCAGCCAGCGGAAGCGGCGCCCCGCGTCGTCGCCCGCCGCCTGCCCGGCCGCCTCGCCGCCACCGCAGACCCCCTCGACGGCCCGCAGCGCCGCCCGCACCCCGACGACGTCCGCGTGCGGGTCGAGCGCCTTCAGCTTGGCCTCGTCCAGATGCGTACGCGCCGCGACGAACGACTTGGCCCGGCAGTACACCAGCACTCCGGCGTTGAAGCACTCGCCGCGCTCGACGCGCGGCACCACGCGCAGCAGCGCGTACTCGAAGACGTCGCGGTCGCTCACTTGCCGTCCTTCTCGCCGGGCGCGCCGGCCTTGCTGTCCTTGGTGGGGTGCGGCCAGGGCTTGAGGTGGTCGGTGAGCCAGCCGGGGGCCTGCGAGGGCACGGCCTTGGCCGGCGCGTCCAGCGTGATCCGCTCGTGGATGTCGGCCGCGCGGGCCAGCAGCGGCGCCGCGTACGCCCGGCGCAGCGCGTCCGTCGTGTCGAAGCCGGGCTCGTCCACCAGCCACTCGTCGGGCACCAGCGCGGTCACCTCCGCCAACAGCTCCTCGGTCACCAACGGCGCCAACTCGGCGGCGGCCGAGGCCACATCGGGCGCGAACGGCGCCAGTGCGTGGTCCGAGGCGTTGTAGGGCTTGGCGGCCGAGGCCTGCGCGCCCGGCCAGTTGTGGTGCCAGATCATCGTGGCGCCGTGGTCGATGAGCCAGAGATCACCGTGCCACACCAGCATGTTAGGGTTCCGCCACGAACGGTCGACGTTGTTGATCAACGCGTCGAACCAGACGACCTTGCCCGCCTCAGCGGAACTCACCTGATAGGCAAGCGGGTCGAACCCGATCGAACCGGGCAAGTAGTCCATTCCGAGATTCAGCCCGCCGCTCGCCTTCAGCAGCTCCTGCACCTCCTGGTCCGGCTCCGAGAGCCCGATGACGGGGTCGAGCTGAATGGTGACCAGTTCGGGCACGCGCAGAGCCAGCCGTCGGGCGAGCTCTCCGCAGATCACCTCCGCCACCAGGGTCTTGCGGCCCTGCCCCGCGCCGGTGAACTTCATGACGTACGTACCGAGATCGTCGGCCTCGACGATCCCCGGGAGCGAGCCGCCCTCACGCAAGGGCGTGACATAGCGGGTCGCTGTCACTTCATTGAGCATCCGTCCAGGCTACTGGGGCGGATGCGACTGTTCGATCACTCACGCCCCGAAGGGACGCTTCGCCATGCCCACCGAAGAAAAGACCGCTCAGGCCCCGGCCACCGAGGACCTTCCCCTCCAGTTCGCCCGCACCAGGCGCTTCTCGCTGGGCGCGCCCAGGAACATCACCGTCTCCCCCGACGGCGACCGGGTGCTGTTCGTCCGTACCGCCGACGGGCGTTCCGCGCTCAGCGCGCTGTGGCTGTTCGAGGACGGGGAGGAGCGTCTCCTCGTCGACCCGCTCGCACTCGGCGAGCCGGGCGAGGCGCCGCAGGCGGAGCTGATCCGCCGCGAGCGGGCGCGCGAGTCGAGCGGCGGCATCGTCGCCTACGCCACCGACGCGGCCGTGCGCACCGTCGTCTTCTCCCTCTCCGGCGCGCTCTGGCTGGCCGGGACGGACGGGAGGGCCCCGCGCCGCCTGCCCACGGCGGGCCCGGCCGTCGACCCGCGTCTCTCCCCCGACGGCACGCTCGTCTCGTACGTGACCGGGCGCGCCCTGCACGTCGTGCGCGTCGACGGCACGGGCGAGCGGCGACTGGCCGCGCCGGAGGGCCCGGAGATCTCCTACGGCCTTGCCGACCACGTCTCGGCCGAGTCCATCGGCCGCGCGCGCAGCTCCTGGTGGGCCCCCGACGGCTCCGCGCTCCTGGTCGTCCGCGTGGACGACTCGCCCGTACAGCGGTGGTATCTGAGCGATCCCGCGAACCCGGCGAAGGCCCCGCGCCCGCTGCCCTACCCGGCGGCGGGCACGCCCAACGCCGAGGTGTCGCTGGTCGTCGTCCGCGTGGACGGTGAGCGGGTGCCGGTGCGGCTGCCCCGCTCCGCGGACCCCGCGTCGCACCCGGCGGGCGCCTGGACCGACTCGGCCTTCGAGTACGTGGTGGAGGGCGGCTGGGACGGGGCGGGCGCGTTCGCCACCGTCCAGACCCGCGACCAGCGCACCGCGTACCGCCTCGCCATCGACCCGGCTAGCGGCGCCATCGAAGTGACGTGCCGTCATCACGACGACCACTGGCTGGAGTTCACCCCGGGAGCCACGGCGCTGGCCCGTTCCGGGGGCACGCTGGGAGAAGAGCTCCCGGCCGGTCTCGAAGTGCGCGCGATACTCGGCTCGGCCGGCGGCACGGTCTACTTCACGGCGAGCGACGAGCCGACCGAGACCCACGTCTGGGCGTACACACCCGGGTCGGGCTGCGCCCGCGTCACCGAGGACCCCGGGGTGCACACGGCCGTCCTCGGCGGCGGCACCCTCGTCCTCGACAGCCGCACCCTGCACGAGCACACGGTGACGGTCCTGCGCGACGGCGTGCCGACGGGCCGGATCGGCGTGCTGACCGAGCGGCCGGTGGTGACACCGAGGCCGGTGTTCCTGTCACTGGGCGAGCGAGAGCTGCGCACCGCGCTCTATCTGCCGTCCTGGCACCGCGAGGGCGCGGCCCGGCTGCCCGTAGTGATCCACTCCTACGGGGGTCCGGGCATGCAGACCGTCGTACGGGCCAACGCCTGGCACCACGCGGTGAACCAGTGGTTCGCCGAGCAGGGGTTCGCGGTCCTCTCGATCGACGGACGCGGCACCCCGGGGCGCGGCGAGGCCTGGCGCACCGGCATCCACGGCGACCAGCTCACCCCCGTCCTGGAGGACCAGGCCGACGCGCTGCGGGCGGCCGCCGAGCGCTACCCCGATCTGGACACGGGACGGGTGGGCATCCGGGGCTGGTCCTTCGGCGGGTATCTGGCGGCGGCGGCCGTGCTGCACCGCCCCGAGGTGTTCCACGCGGCCGTGGCGGGCGCGGCCCCGACCGATCTCACGCTCTACGACACCCACTGGAAGGAGCGGTATCTCGGCCACCCGGAGGTGCAGCCGGAGAACTACGAGCGCTGTTCGTTGGTCGCGCACGCCCACAAACTCACCCGGCCGCTGATGCTCGTCCAGGGGATGGCGGACGACAATGTGGTGCCCGCACACCTGCTGAGGTTCTCGCGGGCACTGCTGGCGGCGGGAAAGCTGCACACCGTGCTTCCCCTGGTGGGCGAGAGCCACCTGGTGACCAGGGAGGGTGTGGCGGACACCCTGCTGTGGCTGAATCTTGAGTTCCTGAAGAAATCCTTGAACGTCTGAACAAGCGGCCGCGCCGGACCGTACCCCTTGACGCAGTCCCGTGTAGCAAGGTGAAGGGAAAGCCAGTATGAGCACCCAAGCTCTTCCGTCCGAGCCGGGCCCGGCCGCGCCCGCGCGCCGCCCGCCAGCGCGCGCTCGACGGCTTCGGGCAGCGGCCCCTCTTCGTCGAGCGCCACCGGGACCGGCCGCAGCCCGAGCGCCGGGACGAGGTCGAGCAGGGCACCCCAGCCCGGGTCCTCCATGGCGACGGCGTCGCCGGGCCGCAGATGCGCGGCGAGCACCCGCTCGATCGCGTCGAGGGAGCCGGAGAAGACCCCGACCGGGCCCTGCGGCACTCCGTCGGCGTCCAGCGCCGCGCGCGCGAGCCGCGCCAGCTCCGGGTCCACCGGGTCCTGCCCGTACAGCGTGGGCCGTTCGGCGTGCTCGCGGGCGGCGGCCGCCAGCGCGTCGCCGAGCGGCGGCAGCAGGGCGGGGTCGGGGTTGCCGTCGGAGAGGTCGCGCACGCCGACGGGCACGTCGATGCGCTGGGCGTCCAGGGCGGTGCTGGCCGGGCGCGGACGGACCCGGCTGCCCCGGCGCCCCCCGGTCTCGATGACGCCCCGGTCCCGCAGCAGCCGGTAGGCGGCCGCGACCGTATTGGGATTCACTCCGAGCTCGGTCGCCAACTCCCGCATCGGCGGCAGCAGTTGCCCCGGCTCCAGCTCCCCCGCGCCCACCGCGCGCTCCACATCGGCGGCGATCTCCGATGCGCGCCGCCCCACGATCCGATACTCTCCTAGCACAAACATAACTATGCACTAGTGCAATGGAGAACGCAAATGTCCGACACCGCTTCCTACGAGCCCACCGAGCGCACCGTGCCGACCCGCTCGCGCGAGCGCGCGTCGTACGACCGCGCATTGGTGCACGGGATACTCGACGAGGGATACGTCTGCCACCTCGGCTTCGTCCGCGACGGCGCACCCGTCGTACTGCCGACGCTGTACGGCCGGATCGGCGAGCGGCTGTACGTGCACGGCTCGACGGGTTCGCGGCCGCTGCGCATGACCGGCAAGGCCGACCCGGGGCTCGCGGTCTGCCTCACCGTCACGCACGTCGACGGCCTGGTGCTGGCCCGCTCGGCCTTCCACCACTCCCTCAACTACCGCTCGGTCGTGGTCCACGGCCTCGCGTACGAGGTCACCGACCCCGAGGAGCGGCGCGGCGCCCTGGACGCGCTGGTCGACCAGGTGGTGCCGGGCCGCTCATACGACTCGCGGCAGGCCAACGCCAAGGAGCTCGCCGCGACCGCGGTGATCCGCCTCGACCTCGACGAGGTGTCGGCGAAGGTGCGCACCGGGGGCCCCAACGACGATCCCGAGGACAGCACCCTGCCGCACTGGACCGGCGTGGTCCCGGTCGTCCGGGGGTACGGGACGCCGATCCCGGCCGACGACCTCGACCCGTCCGTGGCGCTGCCCGACTATCTCGGCGCGCTCTGAAGCCGCCCGGGGGCTTCCGGACGTGTTCCAAAAGCCCCCGGCGGGTCAGACCGCGACCGGCTCCCGGCGGGCCCGTGCGGCGACCCGCGCCTCGGCCCCGGCGAGCCCCACCACCGCGACCAGCAGCACCGAGGTGCCCAGGACCGTGGCGGCGCTCAGCCGCTCGCCGAGCACCGCCACCGCGAGCAGTGCGGCGCTCACCGGCTCAAGCAGCATGATCACGGAGACGGTGGCGGACCGGACGACGGCCGCGCCCGCGAAGTAGAGCGCGTACGCCAGCGCGGTGGGCACCGCCGCCACGTACAGCAGCAGCACGGCCACCCGCACCGGCTCGACGGTGTGCGGCACCAGTCCCTCGGCCCCCGCGAACGGCAGCAGCAGGACCGAGGCCACGGTGAACGCCCAGGCCGTGGTGGTGGAGGGGTCGGCGGCCTCGCCGTCCCGGCCGAGCCGGCGGGTGAGCAGCGTGATCCCCGCGTATCCGGCCGCCGAGAGCAGCGCGAGCAGCACCCCGGCGGGGCGCACCGCGCCGCCGCCGTTGCCGAGGACCAGGACGGCGAGCCCGGCGAGCGCTCCCACCACCGCGGTCAGCCCGGCGCCGCCGATCCGCTCGCCCAGGGTGAGCCGGGCGCCGACGGCGATGAGCACGGGACCGGCGCCCAGGGTGACCACGGTCGCCACGGCGAGCCCGGTCGAGGCGACGGCGGCGAAGTAGGCGCTCTGGAAGACGGCGAGACCCACGCCGTTGCCCAGGATCCGCAGCAGCCGCCGGCCCAGCGGCTCGGCGAGCCCGCGCACGGGACGCCGACGCAGTGCGCGGGCGGCGAGCAGCAGGACGAGCCCGCCGACACAGCGCCAGAAGGAGAGGGCGAGCGGGCCCAGGTCGCTGGCGTCGAAGACCAGCGCGGCCGCGCCGCCCGCGGTGCCCCAGGCGACACCGGCGATGACGAGATAGAGCAGACCGCGCCCGACGGGCAGGCCTGAGGAAGTCGATGCGTTCGACACGTACGTACTCCGGAGAGGAAGACGGGAAAGGTCGCATGCCTGGAGTACGCGGGCAGCGACGAGCCGCTCGGGGACTGCCCGAGCCCGGTCTTCGTCAGGGGTGCGGCCGCCCGCGTTACGCGGCGGGAGGCGGCAGGACGGTCGAATGCATGATCGTCACCCTACGGCGCGGTCCGGCCGGCCGACAACTCACTTTGGGGCGCGGGCGCCTCCTGGACAGACGCCTCCTGGACAGACGCCTCCTCGACAGGCGCCTGCTGGACAGACGCCTCCTGGACGGGCAGCGGATGCCCGTCCCCGCCCGCCACCGGCCCGGAGGCCTCTTTCGGCGCCGAGGACTGCGCGATGAAGGCGCCGACCAGGACCACCGCGCCGCCCGCGATCTGCGGCGCGGAGAGATGCTCGCCGAGCAGCACCCAGGCGAGCACGGTCGCGATGACCGCCTCCAGACAGGCGACGACTCCGGCCACCTGCGGAGAGAGCTTGCGTACCGAGATCACCCCGGTGACGTACGCGATCACGGTCGCGATCAGCACGATCCAGCCGAGCAGCAGGGCCGCGGGCACGTCCGAGCCGTTCATGTCGGCGCTGCCGGCGAGCACCGACCAGTCCATCCCCCAGGGGCGGGCGACGAGCGTGAGCAGCACGGAGCCGATGAGCAGGCCGTACGCGATGACGCCGATCGGGTCGGGCGCGTCGTCCGTGTCGCCGCCCTGGTCGGACAGGACGAAGTAGCCGACCTGGCAGCAGGCGGCGCCGAGGGCGAGCACGAGCCCGAGGACGTCGAAGCTCAGGCCGGACCAGATCTCCACGACGGAGGCGAGGCCGCCGACGGCGAGCACCACGCCGATGGCCGCCGCCCGGGTCACGGGCCTGCGCTGGACGAACCGGACCCAGCCGAGGACGAGCGCGGGCGCCAGGTACTCGACGAGCAGGGCGACGCCGACGGGGATGCGGGATATCGCGGCGAAGTAGCAGGCCTGGACACCGGCGACGGCGAGCAGGCCGAACCCGGCGAGCAGCGCGGGCCGGCGCACCAGCAGGCTCCGGTGGCGCCAGGCCACGGGCAGCATGACGAGCGCGGCGCCCGTCACCCGTAGCCACACCACGTGCAGCGGGTCAAGGCCCGCCTCGATCAGCGGCTTGGCCGCGACACCCGATCCACCGAATGAGAACGCCGAGGCCAGGGCCAGTCCCAGGCCGACGTTTCTCCCCTGAGACGCCTGCATCGGCACATCATGACAGGAGAAGTCAGGAGCGTCACCCCTGTGACACCTGTCGAGACGGCGGGGTCCCGGCGAGCCGTCCAGCGAGCTCCCGGGCGTCGACCCCGGCGTGGTCCAGGACCTCCACGGCCCGGCACTCCGGGTCGCTCACGAGCGCCGCCAGCAGGTCGGTGCCCCCTACCCGCACATCGTCATGGGCACCGGCCCGGGCCAGCGCGCCCTCCATCGCGGTGACCGCGGCGGGCGACCAGCCGGGCTGGTCGAGCAACGGCAGCGCCCCCGAGTCCTCCACCGAGCCCTGCCAGCGCAGCCCGTATCCGATGGAGCGCTGGACGAGATAGCCGAGCACCCGCGCCACCTGCGGCGCGCCGTCGAACGCGGCCCGCACCTCCGGGTCCGTCTCCATCAGCGAGTGCAGCAGATGGGCGGTGTCGAGTTGCCGGTCGCCGTCGCGCAGCGCCCTCCTGCGGGCACCCGCGACCACCGAGGCCATCTCGTCGGTGAGGCGGGCTTCGAGGTCGGGGGCGGCGGGGACCGGAGCCGAGACGGCCGGGACCCGCGGGATCGGGGGGTGCACCCTCCTACCCCATCAGGCGCGACACCCCCGGGTCATCCCCGCCGGGAAGCATTCCGCATCCCACGTTGGGTGGGTACGGATGGCCGGGTTCTCCTCCTTATGGATGAGATTTACGGTTTACGCCTCAGGGGCGCGCACCGCCTGGCGATACGCCCCGCGCGCAACCGCACCGCCGCCGGACACGTCCCCTCCCGTACGACACAGCCGCCCCGGCAACCGCGGGAGGGCCCGATGTGCTGGATGGTCGCCCTGCTCGCCGAGGACGGGCAGCAGTACGTGTACCGCGTGTACGCCCCTGGGGACGCCCTGCGCGGCGATCTGTTCTGGGCCGCCTTCCACTGCCACGACGAGTCGTCGCGCCCGCGCGCGTCCGACCTCTTCGACTCGGCGCAGATATGGGCGTTACCGGTGAGCGGCTCGATGATCTGACGGTTCATCAGTATTGAATGTTCGCGGCACCCCGGCTACGTTCCGCGACACGTGCCCGGCTCGAAGGACTCGAAGGGGTGGTCGTATGGCCGAGGTCAGCGCGCAGGCGCGCCTGGAGGCTCCGGCGGAGAAGGTCTGGGCCCAGCTGACGGACTTCACCGCGTACGGCGAGTGGAACGCCACCCATACGAGTTTCCCGCACGGCGGCCCCGAGAAGCTGGAGCTCGGCGCGACCTACGCCGAGAACATGAGGCTCATGGGCTTCCCCGCCGAAGTCACCTGGACCGTGGACGAGTTCGAGGCGGGCCGGCTCCTCGGCATCAAGGGCAAGGGCCCGATGGGGGTCAGCGTCGGCAACCGCTACACGCTCACGCCCGACGGGGACGCGACGGTGGTCCGGATCGAGGGCGAGTTCACCGGCGCGGCCGTCTCGCTGATGGCGGGCAAGCTCAAGGACTCGGCGACGGCCGCGCTGAACGAGTCGCTGCGCAAGCTCGGCGGCCTGGTGGCCTGACCGGCCCGTGCGCCCCGGCCGCCCGCGCGCACGGGAAAGCCCCGCGACCGGCGGTCGCGGGGCTTTCGGTGGCCGACGGGGTCAGTCCTCGTCGGCCAGGATCAGATACAGCTTCTTACGGGCGTCGTTGATGACCCCGAGCGCCTTCTGGCGCTGCTCGGCGGTGCCGGTCTTCCAGACCTGGCCGAACGCCTCCATCAGACCGAACCCGGCCTGGCGGATCTCGTTCACGCTCTCCCAGTCGACTCCGCGCCCGGCCTCTTCCCACGGGGCCTCGGACCCCGACTCGGCCTCGGTGCGCCCGGCGTCGGTGAGCGTGAACAGCTTCTTGCCGCCCTCGCTCTCACTGGTGATCAGGCCCTCGTCCTCCATCATCTGGAGGGTCGGGTAGACCGAGCCGGGGCTGGGCTTCCACGCCCCGCCGCTGCGCTCGCCGATCTCCTGGATCATCTCGTAACCGTGCATCGGCCGGTCCTTGAGCAGGGCCAGGATCGACGCGCGGACATCCCCGCGCCGCGCCCTGCCCCGCGGACCGCCCCGGCCTCCGCGGCCGGGTCCGAACGGTCCGCCGCCGAAGCCGGGACCGAAGGGACCGAAGGCGGCACGCCGCCCCTCGAAGTCGCCCCGACCGCGATGGCCGGGTCCGTGCTGTCCGTGTCCATGTGAACGCATCGCTACGCTCCTTCCATCTTGATCCGTCGCGATGGCTCAACGATATATCGGAACTGTTCGGTTAGCAAGCCTCTTGCTTGACAAGCCCACGGAAAGCGCTCCACAGGGGGCTCCAGAAGGGCCACCGAAGAGGCCAATATTCTTGGATTGGCCTTGGCTGGTGGCCTGCTCAGGCCCGTACCGTCCTGGTCATGCGGATACGAATCGTCGACGCCTTCACCGACCGCCCGTTCGCCGGAAACCCGGCCGGGGTCCTGCTCCTCGACGCGTTCCCCGAGGACGCCTGGCTGCAGAACGTCGCCCGGGAGGTCAACCTCTCCGAGACCGCCTTCGCCCACCCGCTGCCGCCCGGCGGCGAGGCCGACTGGGCGCTGCGGTGGTTCACCCCGGCCACCGAGGTCGGTATGTGCGGGCATGCCACTCTGGCCACCGCCCACGTACTGCACACGACGGGCGCCGCGACCGGGACCGTCAGGTTCGCGGCCCAGTGCGGCATCCTCTCCGCGACCGCGCACGAGGACGGGTCGATCACCCTCGACTTCCCCACCTCGCCGCTGACCCCGGTGGAGGCGCCGGACGGCGTACCTCAGGCGCTGGGGGCGCGGCCCCTGTCCGTGCACGACACCTCCGAGTTCATCGGCGACCTGGTCGTCGAGCTGGCGGACGAGCGGACGGTGCGGAACCTGGCGCCCGACTTCAAGGCGCTGGCCGCCTACTCCAAGCGCGGTGTCATCGCCACCGCCGCGGCCGATGACCCCTCCCTCGGCTACGACTTCGTCTCGCGGGGCTTCTTCCCCGGCGTCGGCATCGACGAGGACCCGGTGACGGGCAGCGCGCACACCGCGCTCGCGCCGTTCTGGGCAGCGCGCCTGGGCCGCACCGAGCTGACCGGCCTCCAGGCCTCCGCCCGGACCGGCCTGGTGCGCACGTCGCTGCGCGGCGAGCGCACCCTGCTGACCGGTACGGCGGTCACCGTCATCGAGGGCGAGCTGCTCACCGCGCCGTAGAGGCAGCCGCGGGCGGGCAGGGCGCACCGACGGCATGTGTAAGGGGCGTACGCGATAGCCGTACGCCCCTTACCTGTCAGCACCCGTCATCCACGCGCGCGTGCACCGCCGCGCTCACACCGTCGGCAGCCAGCCCACCTTCCCCGCGAGCAGCGCATACCCGACGAACGCCCCGATGTCGAGCAGGGAATGGGCCACGACCAGCGGCCCGACGCGCTGCCAGCGCCGGTAGAGCAGGACGAACACCACGCCCATCGCCATGTTGCCGAGGAAGCCGCCGATGCCCTGGTAGAGGTGGTAGGAGCCGCGCAGGACCGAGCTCGCGGCCAGGGCCGCCAGCGGGGTCCACCCCAACTGGCCCAGCCGGCGCAGCAGATACCCGACGACGATCACTTCTTCCAGTACGGCGTTCTGCACCGCCGACAGGACGAGCACCGGGTACTTCCACCAGACGTCCGGCAGCGACTCCGGGACGACCGTCAGATTGCCCCCGACCGCCCGCGCCACCAGATAGAACCCGAGCCCCGCGCTGCCGATCCCGGCGGCGATCAGCGCCCCCCTGCCGAGGTCCGGCCACGGCCGTCCGCGGTCGAAGCCGAGCACCCGCAGACCGCCCGCCCTCTCCCGCAGCAGCAGATGCGCGACGAGCGCCACGGGTACCAGCGCGGTCGCGATGCCGAAGAGCTGCCAGGCCAGATCCAGCCAGGGCCGCCCGGGAGCGTACGAGGTGTTGAGTTTGGCCGCCTGGTCCTTGAGGCCACCCGGCTTGGTCAGCGATCCGACAAAGCTGATCAGCGCCGACACACCGCTCGCACCGAGCGAGAGCGCCAGCACGAGCACCGTCTCGGACCGCAAGATCCGCGGCGACACCCCCTGTTCGGGAAGAGAATCAGCCACACGCCCCGCCTCCACCTGCACACCTGCCTCCAGTTGACCGAACCCGTCCCACGCCCACCACTGCCCCGCTAGGGTCTCGAATGAAAGTACGAAGATCGCGCGCGACAGGCCGGGGGGCGAGCGCCATTTCGGTGGTGCGGTCCCCCTTTTTCCTTGTTCAGGATTCAAGGAGGGCACCACCGCCATGGGACGTCACAGCTTGCCCGACGAGCACGCGACCGAGGGAACCCGGGGCCGCCCGGCCGTCGCCCGCCGCCGCACGGTCGCCCTCGCCACCCTGCTCGTGCTCGTCGTGGCGGGCGGCGCGGCCATCGCCGCGAGCAGCGGACTGCTCTCCTTCGGCGACTCGTGCCGGGACTCCGCGGTGCGGCTGGATCTCGTCGCCTCCCCCGACGTCGCCCCGGCCGTCCGGTCGGTCGCCGAGCGGGCGCGCGCCGACAAGGTCACCTCCGACGGGTCCTGCATTAAACTTCGCGAACGAGGCAGAGAGTTGGCGCCCCGGCCACTGTCCCCCGGCCCCCCTCTGACCCCGTATCACCGCAGACAGCGCTGTCCGCACTGCCCACGCACCAACGTGTCTCCGAAGTGAGAGGCGACCCACCATGCCGCTGCATGTCCCCCCGGCCCCCGCGCCAGCCCTGCGCAGCGTCCTCGCGGCACTCGGTTCCCCCACCGCCGTCCGCGCGGCGCGCACCCCCGCCCTGCGATCCGCGCAAGGCCCGCTGACGCCCGAACTCCCGCTGCCCGTCCATGTGCTGGACCGGATCACCCCGAGCGCCCGCGCCCCGCGCGCCCGGCTGGCCGGCTGGCGCTTCCTCATCAGCGACGCGGGCAGCGCGGTCGCGGCCGCGGACACCGTGCTCACCCCGGACGGCTGGGCCTTCTCGCACTTCTTCGAGGGCCCCTACCTCGCCTCGACCCAGCACGCGCTGCGTCAGGCGGAGGCGCTCACCATGGACTTCGAGCCGCGACTGCTCTCGGTCCCCGAGCTGTACATGCTCACCCTGTGGCTGCGGCGCGACATCACCGCCGACCCCGCCTCCGGCACCCTGGACCCGGCCGACCTCCTGGTTCCGCTCGCGCCCGCGCCGCCCGGCATCTGCGCCCACCGCCCGCACCGGGTCTCCGAGCTGCTGCCGGTGATGACCCTGCGGCTCACGCCCGCGCCCCTGCTGAGCCAGCCGGTCTGACACCCCGCTCGCCCGCCCGGAAGAACGAGCCCACAGCGCCCCGGAGCCCCCTTCGGCCCGGGGCGCTGTGCCGTACGCCCGCGCGTGCCCTCCTCCGTACGGGCTAGCCCGTAACGGTCACCACGAACCATCCGAAGAGGCAGGGCAGTTGAGTTGAACCGGCCGCACGAGTGATGCGTCAATATGCAGTAGGAAGTGGTGCCGCGAAATCCCTGCGGATTGACGCCCGTGGGGCAACACTGGGAGCGGACCGACCGACTTACCAACGGGGGGCGGCCATGAACACCGCATCGAGCCGCAGGACACTCAACTCTACGACGCAGCGAAAGAACGCATCCATGTGCCAGCACCAGCCAGCCTGCCCTACAGCCGACTCCGCCGACCGGGAGGCCGCGCAGCTCGTGGCGCACCACCCGGAGCAGGGCTGGAGCCTGCTGTGCAACGGCGTCCTGATCTTCGAGGACACCGGTGAGCTGCTGCCGGACGGGCGGATCATCGCCCCGCACCGGGCGCTGACAGCCGGACAGGTGGCGAAGGCCGCCTAGCGCGGCCTCGCGGGCACACGGACGCACACCGCACAGCACCACACAGAAGAAAAAGCACCACACAAAAGAAGGGGCCGGCCCGGGGAACAACTCCCGAACCGGCCCCGACGTATGTCAGCCGTAGACGGCCCTACGTCAGTTGTCGTACTCGTCCAGCGGCGGGCAGGAGCAGACCAGGTTGCGGTCGCCGAAGGCACCGTCGATCCGGCGGACCGGCGGCCAGTACTTGTCGGCGGCCGAGACCCCGGCCGGGAAGACGGCCTCCTCGCGGCTGTACGCGTGGTTCCACTCGCCGCCCAGGGCCGCCGCCGTGTGCGGGGCGTTGGCCAGCGGGTTGTCGTCGGCGGGCCACTCGCCCGAGGCGACCTTCTCGATCTCGGCACGGATCGCGATCATCGTCTCGCAGAACCGGTCGAGCTCGATCAGGTCCTCGGACTCGGTCGGCTCGATCATCAGCGTGCCGGCCACCGGGAACGACATCGTCGGCGCGTGGAAGCCGTAGTCGATCAGACGCTTGGCGATGTCGTCGACGCTGACGCCGGTCGACTTCGACAGCGGCCGCAGATCCACGATGCACTCGTGCGCCACCAGGCCATTGGGACCGGTGTAGAGCACCGGGTAGTGCGGCTCCAGGCGCTTGGCGATGTAGTTGGCAGCCAGCACCGCGACCTGGGTGGCGCGCTTGAGGCCCTCGCCGCCCATCAGCCGGACGTACGCCCAGGAGATCGGCAGGATGCCGGCCGAGCCCCACGGGGCGGCCGAGATCGGGCCGACACCCGTCTCGGGACCGGCGGTCGGCTGGAGCGGGTGGTTCGGCAGGTACGGCGCGAGGTGCGCGCGCACACCGACCGGACCGACGCCGGGGCCGCCGCCGCCGTGCGGGATGCAGAACGTCTTGTGCAGGTTGAGGTGCGAGACGTCGCCGCCGAACTTGCCCGGCTTGGCGAGGCCGACCAGCGCGTTGAGGTTGGCGCCGTCGACGTAGACCTGGCCGCCCGCGTCGTGCACCTCGCCGCAGATGTCGGCGACGTGCTCCTCGAACACACCGTGCGTGGACGGGTAGGTGATCATCAGCACCGACAGCTCGTCGCGGTACTGCTCGATCTTGGCGCGCAGGTCGGCGATGTCGACCTCGCCGTCGTCGGCGGTCTTCACCACGACGACCTTCATACCGGCCATCACGGCGCTGGCGGCGTTGGTGCCGTGCGCGGAGGACGGGATGAGGCAGACCGTGCGCTGCTCGTCGCCGTTGGCCCGGTGGTAGGCGCGGACCGCGAGCAGACCCGCGAGCTCGCCCTGCGAACCGGCGTTGGGCTGGATGGACACCGCGTCGTACCCGGTGACCTCCGCCAGGCGCTCCTCCAGCTCGTGGATGAGCGTGAGGTAGCCCCCGGCCTGCTCGACCGGAGCGAAGGGGTGCATCTGCCCGAACTCGGGCCAGGTGACCGGCTCCATCTCGGTGGTCGCGTTCAGCTTCATGGTGCAGGAGCCGAGCGGGATCATGCCGCGGTCCAGCGCGTAGTCGCGGTCGGCGAGCTTGCGCAGGTAGCGCAGCATCGCGGTCTCGGAGCGGTGCTGGTGGAAGACGGGGTGGGTGAGGACCTCGTCGTCGCGCAGCAGCGCGCCCGGCAGTGTGTCGGCGGCCGCGGCGTCCAGCGCCTCGATGTCGCCCTCGGCGCCGAAGGCGGCCCAGACGGCGGCGAGGCGGTCGCGGTCGGTGGTCTCGTCGCAGGCGATCGAGACGGTGTCGGCGTCGACCAGGTGCAGGTTGACCCCGCCGTCACGGGCGGCGGCGACGGCCTCGGCGGCCTTGCCGGGGACCCGCACGGTCAGCGTGTCGAAGTACGAGCCGTGCACGACCTCCACACCGGCGGCGCGCAGCCCCTCGGCGAGGATCACCGCGTACCGGTGGGTGCGCTGCGCGATCTGCCGCAGGCCGTCCGGGCCGTGGTAGACCGCGTACATGCCGGCCATGACGGCGAGCAGGACCTGCGCGGTACAGATGTTGCTGGTGGCCTTCTCGCGGCGGATGTGCTGCTCGCGGGTCTGCAGGGCCAGGCGGTACGCCCGGTTGCCGTCCGCGTCGACGGAGACGCCGACCAGGCGGCCGGGCAGGCTGCGGGCGAACTTCTCCTGGACCGCCATGTAGCCGGCGTGCGGGCCGCCGAAGCCCATGGGGACGCCGAAGCGCTGGGTGGTGCCCACCGCGATGTCCGCGCCGAGCTCGCCGGGCGAGGTCAGCAGGGTCAGGGCGAGCAGATCGGCGGCGACGGTGACGACCGCGCCGAGCTCGTGAGCCTCGTCGATGACCGGCTTGAGGTCGCGGACCTCGCCGGAGGCGCCCGGGTACTGGAGCAGCACGCCGAAGACACCGCGCTCGGCCACCTCGGCCGGGATGCCGCGGCTCAGGTCGGCGACGACGACCTCGACACCGGTCGGCTCGGCGCGCGTCTCTATGACGGCGACGGTCTGCGGCAGGGTGTCCGCGTCGACGAGGAAGACCCCGCCCTTGACCTTGCCGACGCGCCGGGAGAGCGCGAGCGCCTCGGCGGCCGCGGTGCCCTCGTCGAGCAGCGAGGCGCCGGAGGTGGGCAGCCCCGTGAGGTCGGCGACGACGGTCTGGAAGTTGAGCAGCGCCTCCAGACGGCCCTGCGAGATCTCCGGCTGGTACGGCGTGTACGCCGTGTACCAGGCCGGGTTCTCCATGACGTTGCGCAGGATCACCGGCGGGGTGAACGTGCCGTAGTAGCCCAGGCCGATCATCGGGGCCAGGACCTGGTTGCGGTCCGCGAGGGTGCGCAGCTCGGCCAGGACCTCGGCCTCGGTGCGGGCGCCGGGCAGACCCAGCG
The DNA here is from genome assembly GCF_001653515.1 of Streptomyces sp. ERV7. Classification (GTDB taxonomy): domain Bacteria; phylum Actinomycetota; class Actinomycetes; order Streptomycetales; family Streptomycetaceae; genus Streptomyces. The sequence goes on from NZ_LYOY01000001.1 coordinate 744,078, forward strand.
CCTCGGCGCTCTTGATCACGTCCGGCACCGCCGCGGCGGTCAGCTCGTCGAGCGAGCCGTAGCCCACCTGCGCGAGCATCTTCGCCTGGGCCTCGGCATCGGGCCCGATGTGACGCTGCTCGAAGGGGATGCCACGCTCGAGCTCGGTGAGCGGCATGCGGTTGGCGGTCATTACGGAGGCCTCCTGGTCTGCACGACCTGCGAGGGGCACCACGGCGCGGGTGCCCGGACGGCCTCCCCCTCTGTCATCTCAACCTGAGAGTTTCACCGGGCCGCGTGGGGGCGTCCCGGCTTTCACCGTCGGTGAGGAAGGGGTGCGCGCACAGGCGTATGCCCGCACGTCCCCCGTCCTGCTTTCCAGAGTGACCTCGTCCGCGCGGTACGTGGGCCTGAGAGATTCCGGGGAGGATTTGCTCCTTCGGCGCCTCCGGACATCTTTCCGAAGGACTCTCCCGCACGGGGTCAGCAGCCATCGCCAGAGTACCAGCGCGTTCCGGCCCTGATCCTTCGAGTGGCCGACGCCCGCGTTGTGCACTTTCGTAGTCTTACGAGCAGTTGCGACCAGTTGGAGGGACCGTGCAGACCGATATCGATCCGCGCAGCCTGATCGGCCGCAAGGCGTTCGACCGCAACGGCAACAAGATCGGCACGGTGGACGAGGTCTACCTCGACGACGCCACCGGAGTGCCCGAGTGGGCCGCCGTACGCACCGGCCTGTTCAGCCGGGACGCCTTTGTCCCGCTGGAACCCAGCAGCCTCGTCGACGAGGCCCTGCACATCCCCTACGACCGGGCGCTGATCAAGGACGCTCCCGACTTCGGCGTCGGCCGCCACCTCTCCCCCGAACAGGAGCTGCAGCTCTACCACCACTACGGTCTGGACATCGCCGCCCCCGATCCGCCGCCCGGCCCCGACCGGGACTTCGGACGGCTCGCGGGCGAGGAGGACGACACCTGATCCCCCGCGCCCCCCTCTCGAAGCGGACGGTCACCCGCCCGACCCCGCTGCCCTGCACCCAGCCGGGGCCGAACTCGCGGTGGTGGACGTCGTGCCCGGCCGTCCAGCGCCGCTCGGCCGGGTCCACTGCCTCCGGCTGCTCGGGGGCGGCCGGACCCTCCTCGTCCTCGGCGGCCGCCTCCTCGACCGTGCCCCGCTCACCGGCCGCCTGGGCGAAGAGGTCCTCCTGAGTGAAGTCGGCCAGGCCGCTGACCCCGACCCCGAGCAGGCGCACACCCCCCGTGGTGTCCACCGAGTCGAGCAGCCGGCCGGCCGCCTCGCGCACCACCGCGGGGTCGTCCGTGGGCCCTCTGAGCGTCTCCGACCGGGTCAGCGTCGAGAAGTCGAACCGGCGGACCTTCAGGACGATCGTGCGGCCCGAGTGCCCGGACTCCCGCAGGCGCCGCACACACCGGTCGGCGAGCCGGGCCACCTCGTTCATCACCCGCACCCGGTCGTGCAGGTCCACGTCGAAGGTGTCCTCGACCGACACCGACTTGGTGTCCCGCTCGGCCACCACCGGCCGGTCGTCGAGCCCGAGCGCCATCCGGTGCAACGAGGCCCCGTGCGCCTTGCCCAGGAGCCGTACGAGCTCGTCCTCGCCCGCCTCGGCGAGATCCGCGACCGTGGTCATCCCGGCCCTGCGCAGATGCTCCCCGGTCGCGGGCCCCACGCCGGGCAGCGTCCTGACCGGCATCGGGGCGAGCAGTTCCCGCTCGGTACCGGGCTCGATGAGCACCAGCCCGTCCGGCTTCGCCTCCTCCGAGGCGATCTTCGCCAGCATCTTGGACCCGGCGAGCCCCACCGACCCGGTCAGACCCGTCACCGCCAGGATGTCCGTACGCAGCCGCTGACCGGCCTCACGGGCCGACTGAGCGTCCCACGCGACTCCCCCGGCCTCCAGGTCCACGAAGGCCTCGTCGAGGCTCAGCGGCTCCACCAGGGGCGACAGCCGCCCCAGCAACTCCATCACCTGCTCGCTGATCGACCGGTAGAAGCCGAAGCGCGGGACGAGGTAGGCGCCATGGGGACACAGCCGTCTCGCCTGGGCCATCGGCATCGCGGAACGGGCGCCGAAGCGCCGTGCCTCGTACGACGCGGTGGCCACCACACCGCGCGGTCCCAGGCCGCCCACGATCACGGGTTTTCCGCGCAGGCTGGGCTTCGACGCCTGCTCTGCGGCGGCGAAGAAGGCATCCATGTCCAGATGCAGAATGGTCGGCGCGGCTCTCACACCACCGATGCTGCCTCACGCCACTGACAATCGGCCCTGGGCGGCCCGGCGGCCCCTCGGAGCCTCGGACGACGGGGGTTCGAAGACGGGCTCTCAGACCGCGCGGTTGCGGCGCCGGGCGAGCTCGTCGGTGGGGTTGGGGCGGACCAGCGTCTCGCCGGTGTCGACCCGCTCGCCGTGCAGCTGGGACAGCGCCGCCTCGACGTCGCGCCACACCACGCCGACCGCGATGCCGAAGACGCCCTGGCCGCCCTGGAGCAGGTCGACGACCTCATCGGGCGAGGAGCACTCGTACACGGTGGCCCCGTCGCTCATCAGCGTCATCCGCTCCAGATCGCGGAAGCCGCGCTCGCGCAGGTGCTGCACGGCGGTGCGGATGTTCTGGAGGGCGACCCCGGTGTCCAGGAAACGCTTGACGATCTTGAGGACTACGACGTCCTTGAAGCTGTAGAGCCGCTGGGTGCCCGATCCGTACGCCGGACGCACACTGGGCTCGACCAGGCCGGTACGCGCCCAGTAGTCGAGCTGCCGGTAGGTGATCCCCGCCGCCGCGCACGCCGTCGGGCCCCGGTATCCGACGGTGTCGGTGCCGGTGTCGTCCGCACTGTCGTGAAGGGGGTAGCCACCGCTCGATCCCGGCCGAGAGCTCGGAGGCGGGTACGGCCCGCTCTCCCCCGGACGTCCGGGGGCCTCCCCTGCCGTACTGTCGCCGCCGCTGCTTCTCACGCCGACCCTCCGTCCTAGAACTGCCCTCACGACGGTAGGCAGTCACTCGGGGTGCGTCAACGATCGCCACACTCGGCACGCCGAGTGATAATCACCCTGAGAGTGGTTTCGCGTACCCCTCTTCGGGGAAAGGCTACTCGAATGCGCCGGAGCCGCCCGGTGAGCGGGGGCTCCCGGCGCGGCGGCTCACTGGCTGTTGGTGCCGAAGTCCTCGGGCGAGATCTGGTCGAGGAACTCGCGGAACTTCTCCACCTCGTCCTCCTGCTCGTCCGGAATCGCGATCCCGGCATCGTCGAGCACCCCGTCACTGCCGTAGATCGGCGTTCCGGTGCGCAGGGCGAGCGCTATGGCGTCGGACGGACGCGCGCTCACCTCGACACCACTGGCGAAGACCAGCTCCGCGTAGAAGACCCCTTCGCGCAGGTCCGTGATGCGGACCTCGGTCAGCTCCTGGCCGACGGCCTCCAGCACGTCCTTGAAAAGGTCGTGCGTCAGCGGCCGCGCCGGAGCCATCCCCTGCTGGGCGAAGGCGATCGCGGTCGCCTCCCCTGGACCGATCCAGATGGGGAGGTACCGATCGCCTCCCACTTCACGCAGGAGCACGATCGGTTGGTTGGAGGGCATTTCCACCCGGACACCCACGACGTCGAGCTCGTTCACACAGCAACCCTAGGACGTGCCCGGCAGGTTTGGGTAGTCGGGGACCCCCGAGGTCAGTGCAGCCGGACCCCGAGAGCGGTCTGGACCAGGGCCGCGTGCAGCCGTACGGACAGCGCCGCCAGCTCCTTGACCGTCGCCTCCGCATGCGCCCTGGTCTGCGGGTTGCGGTGCAGCCGCAGGGGTGCGACCACCTGTTCGACCAGACCGGCCTCCCGGTCGGCCGCCGCCTTCATGGCGCGAAGATGACGCGGTTCCAGACCGAATCGGCCCAGGTCCGCCACAAGACGCGCCACATTCACCGACTCCGCGTCGTAGCCGCCCTCGGGACCGGCCGAGATCAGTCCGTAGGACTCCCACTCGGTCAGCTCCGCCTCGGAGACCTCAGCGGCCACCAGAAGCTCCGTACGCCCCACACGGGACGCCGTGGGGCGCTCCGGGTCGCCCTCGCCACCGCCGTCCGCGAGATCGCGTGCTCCGCCCGGAGCGGGCAGCGTGGGCTGCTCCCCCCGGCTCAGCGCGTCGAGGTGCTCACGGATGACCTTCAGCGGCAGATAGTGGTCGCGCTGCATCCGCAGCACCTGCCCGAGCCGCTCCACGTCCTCGGGGCTGAACTTGCGGTACCCCGACGGCGTGCGCCGGGGCTCCACCAGGCCCTCGGACTCCAGGAAGCGGATCTTGGAGATGGTGACTTCGGGGAACTCCTCGCGCAGCTGGTTCAGCACGGTGCCGATGCTCATCAGCCGGTCGCCCGCGGTGGCGGTGCCGTGTCCGGCACCGCCAGTCGGTGTATGCAGCATGGGCCTTCCCTGGATGGCTCTTCCCCCGAGGGGCCCCCGAACGGAGTCCGGGAGAGGGTCAGACGCCGCGCTGGCTCGCGTAGAACACCAGCCGGTACTTCCCGATCTGCACCTCGTCGCCGTTGGACAGGTCGATCGAGTCGATCCGCTCCCGGTTCACATAGGTGCCGTTGAGGCTGCCGACGTCCGAGACCGTGAAACGGCCGTCCGGGTTGCGGCGGAACTCCACATGACGGCGCGACACGGTCACATCGTCGAGGAAGATGTCGCTCTGCGGATGACGGCCCGCCGTGGTCAGCTCGCCGTCCAGCAGGAAGCGGCTGCCCGAGTTCGGCCCGCGGCGCACCACCAGGAGGGCGGAGCCCAGCGGCAGCGCGTCGACCGCGGCCTGCGCCTCCGGCGACAGCGACGGCAGCGCCGTCTGGCCCGTCACCTCGGAGTCGTACGCCTCCAGGCCGGAGATCGAGATCGTCGACGTGGTCTCCGCGGCACGCTCGGGGACCGCGCCCGGGCGCAGTGGCGCGCCGCAGTTGGAACAGAAGCGGCTGGCCGCCGCGTTGCTGTGCCCGCACCTCGTACACACCGGCATGGACGGATCCTCCTGCCCGGGCTGGACCGCGTGGGTGCTGGTCGCATACGGGTCGGGCGCAAACCCTCCACCCGCACTTGATGGTTCCCCGAAACCTATGCGGCCGGGACCGGCAGGGTCAACAGAAGACGCGCCCGGACCGCCCGGAATGTCACCACCGGGGCGGCCCACCTCATCGCGGAACAGCGGGCGCTCGCCGCCCTGCTCCTCCGCCTGTCCACGGCCTCGGGCACGATGCCGGGCGGAGCCGCTGGCACCGTCCTCACGTGCGCTCTTGCCGAACAACTTCGCAAACAACTTCACGGGCGATTCCCCTTGACCGAAACAGACCCGCCCGTGGGGCAGGACGAACCCAGAATCAACACACCGGCCGACCCGGACATCCTCACAACGTCCGTATCCGCCAAACAGTTTCCACCACGCACCACGAGTTGGGTGCGCCGACCCCCCGCAAGCTCATGCCCTTGTGCGGTCGCTCGCATGCGGCCCCGCGTCACCGCGAGGACGACCGAGCGTAGTCAGGCCGCTTCGCCGGTCGCAAGGCATCCACGACGATCTTCTCGGAACGGACCACACTGGCCGTGGCCTGCTCCTTCTCCAGAGTCTGCACCACGCCGCCGGGGATGTTGAGCGCGGGTTCGAGATCCTGTGGCTTCCCGATCACCTTGAAGACATAGGGAGCGGTGGTCTTCCGGCCGTCGATCTCGATGCCCCCGTCCGCGTCCGAGAAGTACGTGTTGGCGACCACCCGGACGTCGTTGACCTGGATCGCCTCCGCGCCCGCGGCGCGCAGCTCCTGGATGGTGTCGAGCAGTTTGTCCGCCTCGACCGCCTTCTTGGAGTCGGTGATGGTCAGCGTGATACCGGGGCCCTGCGCCGCGACCGTGCCGGCCAGGATGCCCAGCTGGCGCTCCTTCTCCAGGGTCTGCTTGCGCGCCTCCGCCGCCTGGTTCGAGCTGGTCTCCAGCTCGGTGCGCTGCCCTTGCAGACGCGTCTTCTCGTCTTCCAGACGCTTGGTACGGGAGTCGAGCTCGTCGAGGATGCGCACCAGGTCCTCCTGGCGGGCCCCGCGCAGCGCGCTGTTGTCGCTGGTGGAGCGGACCTGGATGGCAAGTCCCAGGCCCAGGACGCACAGCAGCAGGGCGACGATCAGTTGGGCCCGGGTCACCCGCGGCGGCCACAGCCCGGCCGCCAGCCGCTGGCGGCCCGTCAACTGCGGCGCCGACGGCTCCTGGGGCGCGGGGGCGGGCGGGGTGAGCGAGCCGCACGGCAGGTCGAGCCGCTTCCCGTACGCCTCGGTCAGCTCCTCGGCCGTGCGCCGGCCCACCAGCGCCCGCACGGCGTACTCGTCCGGGTCGGCGGCCCCCGGCGAGCGCACCCCGGGCCGGCGCACGGCCGAGGAGCTGACCGAGGCGTACGGGAAGCGGCTCGACCTGCCGTGCGGCTCGCTCACCCATCTCTTCCCGGAGCCCGCCGCGCTCGCCGCGCACCCGGATCCGGCCCTGGCGGGGCTCGCCGCCGCGCTCGCCGACGGCAGGCTGCGCCTGGACGCGGGCGCCGACCGCGAGGAGGCCGTCCGGTTCCTGCGCACCCTGCCCGGCCTCGGCGCCCGCGCCGTCGCGCTGATCCGGATGCGGGCGCTCGGGGAGCCGGACGTGGGGTTCGGCGAAGGGCCGGGGGAGGACTCCGGCGGAGCAGGGGGCGACGGCGAACTCTGGCGGCCCTGGCGCTCGTACGCGCATCAGCACCTGCTCGCGGCCGACGCGTAGGGCGCGCGGGGCGCGCGGACGGCGTCGGCCGACGGGCGGAGCCCGGCCCCGTCTGGGAACGTCGGTACATGATCCGTCTCGCCCGTGTCCCCCTGGACCGGTGGTCGGCGCTGGTGCCGGCGCTCGCCGTGGTGCTGCTGGCGTTCACCTGGGGACGGTCGCTGCCCTCGGGCCTGGTCGCGCTGGTGGCCTGCTTCCTGGCGGGTGCGGTGCTGGCGGCGGTGCACCACGCCGAGGTCGTGGCGCACCGGGTGGGCGAGCCGTTCGGCTCGCTGGTGCTCGCGGTCGCGGTGACGATCATCGAGGTCGCGCTGATCGTGACCCTGATGTCGGACGGCGGCGACAAGAGCGCCACGCTCGCCCGCGACACCGTCTTCGCCGCCGTGATGATCACCTGCAACGGGATCGTCGGCGTCTGCCTCCTGGTCGGGGCGCTGCGCCGCAGACTGGCCGTCTTCAACCCCGAGGGCACCGGCGCCGCCTTCGCCACGGTCACCACGCTCGCCGGGCTCAGCCTGGTGCTGCCGACCTTCACCACCAGCAAGCCGGGCCCGGAGTTCTCCACCGCCCAGCTCGTCTTCGCCGCCCTCGCCTCGGTGGCCCTCTACGGGCTGTTCGTCGCCACCCAGACCGTGCGCCACCGCGACTACTTCCTGCCCGTCACCCAGCAGGGCGAGGTGCTGGAGGAGGAGCACGCCGATCCGCCGTCCGCCCGTACCGCGCTGATCAGCGTCGGGCTGCTCGCGGTCGCCCTGGTCGCGGTCGTCGGCCTCGCCAAGGGCGTCTCGCCGACCATCGAGCGCGGGGTGGCCGCCGCCGGGCTGCCCGCGTCGGTCGTGGGCGTGGTCATCGCGCTGCTCGTGCTGCTGCCCGAGACCATCGCCGCCTCCCGGGCCGCCGCCCGCGACCGGGTGCAGACCAGCCTCAACCTGGCGCTCGGCTCCGCGATGGCGAGCATCGGGCTCACGATCCCCGCGGTCGCGCTGGCGTCGATCTGGCTGTCGGGACCGCTGGTCCTCGGGCTCGGCGCCAGCCATATGGTGCTGCTCGCGCTCACCGTCGGCGTCGGCATCCTCACCTTCGTCCCGGGCCGCGCGACCCTGATGCAGGGCGGCGTCCACCTGGCGCTCTTCGCCGGATACCTGGTGCTCGCGATCAGCCCCTGACCCGGCGGCAGCGCCCGGTACCTGTTCGACATGTACGCGCCAGCCATTAGACTCGCCTGACCTGGATTCGGTGCGGGGGGCGGCGGACGGGCGATGATCATCGACGACGATGCGGCGCTGCAACTGGTGGTCTCGCTCCACCGGTTGCTGAGGAGCCTGCGCCGGGCCGCCCCGGCCGACGGGATCCAGCCCACCCAGATCGTGCTGCTCTCGCTGCTCGCCGAGAGCGGGCCCGCCCGTATCGGCGCGCTCGCGGCCCGGGTGCCGTGCTCCCAGCCGACCGCAACGGCGGCCGTCTCGGGTCTGGAGGCGACGGGTCTGGTGCGGCGCGAGAGCGACCCCACGGACGGCCGCGCCGCCCGGATCGTCCTCACCGACCGCGGCGCCCGCGCCCTGGTGGACGCCGCCCGCGCCGAGGCCGAGGTGCTGGCCTGGCGCCTGGGCGCGCTCGGCGCCGAGGAGGCCCGGGCGGTCGTCGCGCTCGGCCCGCTGCTGCGCCGCCTCGCCGAGGCGGCGCACGACGGCTCCGACCCGGCGAGCCGCGCGTAGGCGCTACTCCTCGTCGAGACCCCAGCTGTGGATCTTGGCCGGGTGGACCCGGATCAGCTCCTCGCTGAAGTGGGGGCCCAACTCGTGGGGCCCGCTGAGCAGTTCGGCCTCGCCCCGGATCTCCACGCCCCGCACCCGCCACGGCCGTACGCTCACCACGTCGTCCACGACCAGCGCCAGCCGCGGATTCGCCAGCAGGTTGCGCCACTTCTTCGTCGTGCCGAGCGCGTACCCGCCGATCAGGATCGTGCCGTCGTCCTGCGGGAAGAACCCGACCGGGTTGGCCTGCGGCTGGCCCTTGGGATCGACGGTCGCCAGCCGGCCCAGCCGCTGGGACTTCAGATACGCGCGCTCGGCCGCGCTGAATTGGGTCATGGCCCCAGCGTCACACGCGTACCCGACGAAGGTCATCGGCTCGCGGAACCAGTGCGCCCCGGTCCCGGGACCTACGTCCGCGCCGGTCTCAGGCACAGATCACCACGCCCGCCCACACGCCCACCACCAGCAGACACGCCAGGAGCTCCACCAGGACCGAGTAGCCGCCGGAGCGCAGCACCGTGCGGGCCGAGGTCCAGCCCGCCCCGTGGCTGCCGAGCCGCACCCGCTCCGCCCCGTACAGACCGCCCAGGAAGCCCAGGATCCCGCCGATCACCGGGAGCAGGAAGAAGCCGGCGATCGCCGCGACGCCCCCGATGAGCAGCGAGCGCCGGGGGGCGCCGGACGCCTTCAGACGCCTCGGCGGCAGCACCAGCTTGAGCGACTGGGCGAGCAGCAGCAGGCCCGTCGCCCCGGCCAGGACCGCCCAGGCCGTGCCGGTGGTGTCGGTGAGGGCCCACCACGCCACGGCGGCCCACACGATCGCCTGCCCGGGCACCCCGGGCACCAGCACGCCGAGCAGTCCGAGGAGCATCACCAGGCCCATCTCCAGGAGCTGCCACACGCCCACCTGCCCAGCGTGCAGTAATCGGGGCGTTTGCGCAGGTCCGGGCGCGGAGCCGGACACCGTGAGCGGCTGGATCCCGCCCCTGGCGCCCGGCTCTAGCGGGCCACCCAGCCGCGCTCGTACGCGTGCCAGCCCAGCTGGAGCCGGGTGGTGACGCCGGTCAGCTCCATCAGGCCCTTCACCCGGCGCTGTACGGTCCGCAGCCCCAGATCGAGCTGTTTGGCCGCACTGGCGTCGGTCATCCCGGCCAGCAGCAGCGACAGGATCTCCAGGTCCGTGGCGTCGGGCCCGGACGACTCCTCCCGTACCGCCGTGCCCGCCAGCCGCAGGGGTAGCGCGTCCCGCCACACCGCCTCGAAGAGGCCCATCAGGGACTCCAGGAGGCCGCTGGCGTGCACCACCAGGGCGGCGGGCTCCGCGTCCCGGCCGGTCAGCGGCACCATCGCCAGGCTGCGGTCGGCCACCACCAGCTTGGTGGGCACCCGCTCGACCGTGCGCACCTGCTCCTCGCGCCCGAGCGCCGCCGTGACCTCGACGATCCCGGCGGGCAGGGCGAGCACCTCGCGCTCGATGACCACCCGGTAGGCGACGCCCCGGGTCGCGGCCCGCTCCTCGGACTCGTTGTCCATCCCGGTCACCGCGACCGGATTGCCGGTGACCAGCGCGCACACCTCCTCGGCCGCGCCCAGCTGGAGCTGGTGGAAGCGGTGGGCGACGGCGGACGCGCCCGTCACCACCTCCACCAGGTCGTGCACGGCGGGCTCGGCGGCCTCGGCCCGGTACTCCTCGGCCAGCAGCGCGGCCGCCAGCTCCGCCTGCTCCAGCTCGTGGCGCTGCTGGGTGAGCAGGGCGCCGAGCGCGACGCCGGGCGGGGCCGCCACCCACCGCCCGGTCCTGGCCGAGGACTGGGCGGCCAGGCCCTGGCGCTCCAGGCGCCGCAGCGCCCGTTCCGTATCGGGTTCGGGCAGCGCGAGCCGGTGCGCCAGATCCACGACCTCGGCCGCGCCCAGCGCCACCAGCGTCCGGTACGCCGACTCCTGCATCTCGTCCAGGCCTATCGCTCCGAGCACCCTCGTCCGCCCCTCTCGCGCCCGCCGTCCACGCGTGGCGGGAAACGGCCACGGCGCAAACCCGCCTCACCACATGATCCCCGCACCTTCCGTCGCTCTGCCAAGGTGGCGCAACCGCAGTACCAACAGCCGTCGGCAACAAGGCATTTGTGCGCTTTGTGCTCGGAGTGCTTTGTTCCGGATTCACCTGGGGAGTAGCGATGCGTCCGATATCGCGCACGGCTCTGGGGGTGGCGACCGCCGCCGTCCTGGCCGTCACCGCGGTTTCGCCGTCCGGGGCCGCACCACCGGACGCCGCGACCACGAAGAGACCGATCACCGGCGGCGAGGCCGCCACCCGGCAGCAGGGGCGGCCGGTCACCGTCACCCTGGTCACCGGCGACCGCGTCCTGGTGAGCCGGGACGCCGGGGGCAAGGCCGTCACGGCCGCCGCGCTGCCCCGCGAGGACGGCACCACGGCGCTGCTGCAGACCCGCCGCTCCGGCGACGACCTGTACGTCTACCCGGACAGCGCGGTGGCCGCCCTCGCCGCCCACCGCGCCGACGAGCAGCTCTTCAACGTCTCCGGTCTGATCCGCCAGGGCTACGACGACGCGCACACCAAGGCGCTGCCGCTGATCGCCGTCTACGGCGCGGCGGGCGCCCGCTCCCTGGCCCCGGCCCCGCGCGGCGCCACCCGGGGGCTCGCCCTGCCCGCCGTCGGCGGCGTCGCCCTCAAGGCCGACAAGGCGAAGGCCGCCGACTTCTGGGCGGACGTCACCGCACCCCGCCCGCGCACCGCGAACCCGCTGAAGAAGCTCTGGCTGGACCGCAAGGTCGAGGTGAACCTCGACAAGTCGACCAAGCAGATACGCGCCGACCTCGCCTGGGCCGCCGGCTACGACGGCAAGGGCACCAAGGTCGCCGTCCTGGACACCGGCGCCGACGCCGAGCACCCCGACCTCAAGGGCCGGATCGCCGCCGCGAAGAACTTCACCGACTCCGACACCACCGACGACCGCCAGGGCCACGGCACCCACACCCTCTCCACCGTCGGCGGCTCCGGCGCGGCCGGCGGCGGCAAGAAGAAGGGTGTCGCCCCCGGCGCCGCCCTGCTCGCCGGGAAGGTCCTGGGCGACAGCGGCTCCGGCGCCGAGTCGTGGATCATCGCCGGGATGCAGTGGGCCGTCGACAACAAGGCCGACGTCGTCTCCATGAGCCTCGGCAGCCCCGAACCCACCGACTGCACCGACCCGATGAGCACCGCTGCCGAGCAACTCGCCCAGAACACGGGCACGTTGTTCGTGGTCGCGGCCGGGAACTCCGGCCCCCGCCAGAACACCGTCTCCTCGCCCGGCTGCGCCCCCGGCGTCCTCACCGTCGGCGCCGTCGACCGCGACGACTCCACCGCGTACTTCTCCAGCCGCGGCCCGGCCCCCGTCTCGCACACCCTCAAGCCCGAGATCACCGCCCCGGGCGTGGGCATATCCGCCGCCAACGCGGGCGGCCGCGGCATCTACGCGTACCAGTCCATGAGCGGTACGTCGATGGCCACCCCGCACGTCGCGGGAGCCGCCGCCATCGTCAAGCAGCGCCACCCCGACTGGAGCGCGCGGCAGATCAAGGCCGCGCTCGTCTCCTCCGCCGAGGCCGGCATACCCGGCGATGTCCGCGAGACCGGCGGCGGCCGCCTCGACGTCAAGGCGGCGATCGACGAGAGCGTCCTGGGCGCCCCCGCCGTCCAGGGCGGCACCTTCAACTGGCCGCAGGACAGCGGTGACCGCACGACGGTCGGCGTCCCGTACACCAACACCACCGCCGAGCCGGTCACGCTCTCGCTCACCGTCCAGGGCGTCACCGGCAACGACGGCTCGCGCGTGCGGTCCACGGTCGCCCGGCTCGGCGCCCGCACGGTCACCGTCCCGGCCGGAGCCACCGTCGAGGTCCCGCTGCAGCTGGACCCGGCCGCGCCGCTGGAGCGGAGCCAGTACGGCGACGTCACCGGCCGCGTGCTGGCGAGCGCCGACGGGGTCAAGGTCTCCACCCCGTTCTCGCTCTACGTCCAGCCGCGCACGGTCACCCTGCGGGTCAAGGTCATCGACCGGCTCGGCAGGCCGGCGAACGGCCCGTCCTCGCTCGACGTGATCGGCACGGACGACGCCACCGGCGAGCGCCGCTTCAACGAGGGCGCCGCCGACCAGATCTACACCCTGCGCCCCGGCTCGTACTTCCTCTCCTCCTTCGTCGCCACGCCGGACGCGGGGGAGGGCGCGACACTCAACGACTCGCTGACCTATCTCGGGCGCCCCCAGCTGGAGTTGAAGCAGGACACCACGGTCGTCCTCGACGCCCGCAAGGCCCACCGGCTGGGCATCGCCACCGACCGGCCCAGCGAGGCCCGCGCCACCACGCTCGCCTTCTCCCGCGCCTGGGACGGCTACTGGCTGCACGCCGGGACCGCCGCCGGCGGCTCCTCGATCAAGGGCTACTACGCCTCGGTCGAAGGCCGCGCCCACGACGGCACGTTCGAGTTCGGCAGCTACTGGCGCGCCTACGCGCCGCTCGTCTCCGAGCTGCGCACCGCCGACGGCACCGCGCTGCACCCGGTCACGGCGGGCAGCGGTTCGGCCAACCTCGACGGCACCGGCCGGGCGCGGCTGGTGGACGCCGGGTCCGGTACGGCCGAGGAGCTCAAGGCGGCGGGCGCCAAGGGCGCGATCGCGCTCGTCCGGCTCCCGGACGACAGCACCTCCGTCCTGGAGGTCGCCCGCGCCGCCGAGGCGGCCGGTGCGCGGGCCGTCCTCGCCCACCGCGCCGCGCCCGCCCGCTGGATCCCCTCGGGCGGCTTCACCGGCCCCGAACTCCCGGTCCTGGCCGTGCCGTCGGGCGAGGCGGCCACCCTGCTCGCCAAGCTCGGCGCGGGTGAGGTGGAGCTGCGCTGGAAGGCCACGGCGAAGAGCCCGTACGTCTACAACCTCGCCTTCCCCGAGTCCGCGGCCCTCGGCTCCGACCGCACCTACCGGGTCCGCGACAGCCGCCTCGGCACGGTCGAGTCGGCCTATCGGGCGATGGGCGTGGCCACCGACTACGTCGACAGCACCACCGCCTACCGGCCCTCCGGCGCGGGCGTCTTCTCGGGCACCATCGACCCCGTCCCGGCCCCGGGCACCCGCACCGAGTACTACTCGCCCGGCGACACCGCCTGGGACCACCTCACCTCCTCCAGCTTCCCGTTCGGCGAGGCCATGACCGACCCGGGGGCGCCGGGGGCGAGTCCTGCGTGTCGGGTGCCTTCGGCATCCCGGGTGCCTTCGGCGTGTCGGAGCGAGGAGGCTGCTGCGGCTCCGGCGTGGAAGGAGTGCTTCCGGCGGCGGGCCCCGAGGTGTGCTCCGAGCCCTGCTCAGGGGTGTCTTCGCTGCTCATTGGCCTCACGCCCGGAAGACGTGGCGGCGGATGGCCGCGGCGTTGGAGAAGATCCGGATGCCGAGCACGACCACCACACCGGTCGACAGCTGCGCGCCCACGCCCAACTTGTCACCGAGGAACACGATCAGCGCCGCCACGACGACGTTCGACAGGAAGGACACCACGAAGACCTTGTCGACGAAGATGCCGTCGAGCATGGCCCGCAGACCGCCGAAGACCGCGTCCAGCGCGGCGACGACGGCGATGGGCAGATACGGCTCGACCACCGCAGGCACCTCGGGCCGGACCAAAAGTCCGACCACGACTCCCACGACGAGGCCAAGTACGGCGATCACGATGTGCCTTTCCTTGTGGCGGCCGCGCCCCTGCCGGCGCCCGTGGCCTGCGGCTGTGCTGTACGTACGATCAGGCTCGGCGCGGCCGGCAGGCGCACCTCACCCTGGTCCGAAATGCTGGAGCGGATGCCGTAGTTCTCCTGGAGCACATGGAGATACTGACCGTCGGCGCTGTCCTGGAAGGCGGTGCTGAGCCTCTTCCCGTCCCCCACCGCGAGCACCGTGTACGGCGGCACCAGCGGCCTGTTGTCGACCAGTATGGCGTCGCCGGCCGCCCTGATCGCCGAAAGAGCCGTCAGCCGCTGCCCATTGATGGCGACGGCCTCGGCGCCCGACTGCCACAGGCCGTTGACGATGCGCTGCATGTCCCGGTCGCGGACCCGGCCGGTGTCCGAGAAGCCGCTGTTCTCCCGCGGGCCGCCGCCCCCGCCCGTCTCGGTGTTCTTGGCGTCGTCGACGACCAGCTTCACCCCGGGGCCGCGCACCTCGGTGGCTCCGGACAGCAGCGCGACCAGTTCGCCCTGGTCACCGCCGTGCTTCTCCAGCGCCTTGCGCTGGCGGTCACCGACCTCGTGGCGCAGTGAGTCGACCTCCTTCTGGAGGTCGTCCGCCGCCTTGGTCTCGGCCTCCACCCGCCCGATCAGCTCATGGCGCTCCTTGGCGACCACCGGTGCCGTTATCCGCGCCTGCGCGGCGCCGATCGTCACCACCACGGCGGCGAGCAGCAGACCGGCGGCCAGCCCGAGCTTCGCGCTCAAGGGGCGGGGCATGCCCTCGTGCCCCTCGGCCTTGCGCCGGGCCGTCGCCTCCGCGTAACCGTCGTCGAGCGCGTGGTCCATCACATTGGTCAGCAGCGACATGGACGCGTCCGGGCGGGACGGCGGAGACGGCGTGCTCCGAACGGGGGGCTGCTGCGACATGCCGCACATCGTCGCACGTCGGCGCCCCTGCCGCCGAATGGCCCCACCGGTGCGCCGGGCGGCGTCCCACGACCCCGCCCGGCACCCGGTGATGACCTCAGTGACCTGCGCTGTCCACGATCGCGGACCACTCGTCGAGCAGCGCCTGCGCGGAGGCGTCGTCGGGCCCCTCGGCCCACAGATGGGTGACCGCCTCGGCCGGGTCGGGCAGCACCATCACCCAACGGCCATCCGCCTCGACGACCCGTACCCCGTCGGTGGTGTCCACCGACCGGTCGCCGGCCGCCTCCACCACCCGCCGCATGACCATGCCCTTGACGGCCCACGGCGTCGCGAGATCCCGGCGCAGCACATGGGCACGCGGTATCCGCGCATCGATCTGGCTGAGCGTCAGCTGCGTACGCGCCACGAGACCGATCAGCCGTACGAAGGCCGCCGCGCCGTCGAAGACGCTGCTGAACTCGGGAATGATGAACCCGCCGCGCCCGTCGCCACCGAAGATGGTCGACTCCTCACGGCCCACGCGCGTGAGGTCGTCGGGCGATGTGGTCGTCCACTCCACCTGCGTACCGTGGTACGCCCCGACCTGCTCGGCGATACGGGTCGTGGTCACCGGCAGCGCCACCCGCCCGCTGCGCCGCTCGGCCGCCACCAGATCGAGCATCACCAGGAGCGCCCGGTCGTCCTCGACGATCCGCCCGCGCTCGTCGACCAGCGACAGCTTCTCCCCGACCGGGTCGAACCGCACGCCGAACGCGGCCCGCGCCGAGGCCACGATCTCCCCGAGGCGCACCAGACCGGCCCGCCGCCCGTCGGCGGTCTCGGTCGGCCGCGACTCGTCCAGCCCCGGGTTGATGGTGAGCGAGTCCACCTGGAGCCGCCCGAGCAGACTGGGCAGGACCAGCCCCGCACTGCCGTTGGACGCGTCGACCACGACCTTCAGCCCGGCCTCGGCGACCCCGGTCGTGTCGACCTTGCGCAACAGGGATCCGGTGTACGAGTCGAAGACGCTGCTCGGGAACTGGAGGTCCCCGATCTCGCCGGGGAACGCCCGCCGGTACTCCTGACGTGCGTACACCCGGTCCAGCTTGCGCTGCCCGGCCTGCGAGAGGTCCGCGCCCCGCTCGTCGAAGAACATGATGTCCACGGAGTCCGGCACACCCAGCGAGGTCCGGATCATGATCCCGCCGGCGCTGCCCCGCGCGGTCTGCTGTCTGGCCACCGGCAGCGGTACGTTCTCCAGGTCCCGTACGTCGATGGCGCTGGCCTGGAGGGCCGAGATCACCGCCCGCTTCAGCGCGCGCGCACCGCGCGAGTGGTCACGGGCCGTGGTGACGGTCGCCCCTTTCTTCAGCGTCGTGGCGTACGCACCGGCCAGCCGCACCGCGAGCTCCGGGGTGATCTCCACATTGAGGATGCCGGAGACACCGCGCGCCCCGAAGAGATGGGCCTGCCCCCGCGACTCCCAGATCACCGAGGTGTTGACGAACGCGCCCGCCTCGATGGTCTTGAACGGATAGACGCGGACATTGCCCTGAATGATCGATTCCTCACCGACCAGGCACTCGTCCCCGATGACGGCGCCGTCCTCGATCCGGGCCGACCGCATGATGTCGGTGTTCCTGCCGATCACACAGCCGCGCAGATTGCTGTGCTGCCCGATGTAGACGTTGTCGTGGACTACGGCTCTGTGGAGGAAGGCCCCGGTCTTGACGACGACGTTGGACCCGATGACCGTGTGCTCGCGGATCTCCACACCGGCTTCGACCTTCGCGTAGTCACCGATGTAGAGCGGGCCGCGCAGCACCGCGTCCGGATGCACCTCGGCACCCTCCGCGACCCAGACTCCGGGCGAGATCTCGAAGCCGTCGATGTCGACGTCGACCTTGCCTTCGAGCACGTCGGCCTGCGCCTTCACATAGCTCTCGTGCGTGCCGACGTCCTCCCAGTAGCCCTCGGCGACATAGCCATAGATGGGCTTGCCCTCCTTCATCAGCTGAGGGAAGACATCACCGGACCAGTCGACGGACACATCGGCCTCGACGTAGTCGAATACCTCCGGCTCCATCACGTAGATACCGGTGTTCACCGTGTCCGAGAAGACCTGGCCCCAGGTCGGCTTCTCCAGGAAGCGCTCGACCTTTCCCTCTTCGTCGACGATGGTGATGCCGAATTCCAGGGGGTTGGGCACCCGGGTCAGACACACCGTGACCAGTGCGCCCTTCTCCTTGTGGAAGTTGATGAGATCCGTCAGATCGAAGTCGGTGAGGGCGTCGCCCGAGATGACGACGAAGGCATCGTCCTTGAGGGCCTCCTCGGCGTTCTTGACGCTGCCCGCGGTACCGAGGGGCTTCTCCTCATTGGCATAGGTGAGCTCCATGCCGAGCTCTTCGCCGTCACCGAAGTAGTTCCTCACCAGCGAGGCCAGGAACTGCACGGTTACGACGGTCTCATGGAGCCCATGCCGCTTGAGCAGCCGCAGCACATGCTCCATGATCGGCCGGTTCACCACCGGCAGGAGCGGCTTGGGCATGCTCGAGGTCATGGGGCGAAGGCGTGTTCCTTCGCCACCGGCCATCACGACGGCCTTCATGTCGGAAGCGTCCTCCTTGACGAGACGACGGTCTAGCCGACTGCACCCGTCCGGGTGGGCCCCCTGGCATCATGCGCGGACCCCTCTGCTCCGAAGGACCGCCGACGAGCTCAATCGGCCGCTGAGTCCGCCTTGACCAGTCGGCGGACCTGAACCACATACAGGATCCCTGCCCACCAATACAGAGTTGTACCCCATCCGGCGAACGCCCATCCGAAAATCGCCGCCAGATCAGCGAGCCATCCGCTTCCGTCGCTCAGCAGAAGCAACGGGAAGGCGTACATGAGGTTGAAGGTGGCCGCCTTACCCAGGAAGTTCACCTGCGGCGGCGGATAGCCGTGCCTGCGGAGGATTCCCACCATCACCAGAAGCATCAGCTCCCGGGCCAAAAGGGCAGCGGTCAGCCAGACCGGCAGAATCTCCCGCCAGGTGAGACCCACGAGCGTGGAAAGGATGTACAGCCGGTCGGCCGCCGGGTCGAGGAGCCGGCCGAGACTGCTGATCTGGTTCCAGCGCCGGGCGAGCTTCCCGTCCAGGTAGTCACTGACACCGCTCAGCGCGAGTACGAGCAATGCCCAGCCATCGCTCTTGGGGCCGCCGAACTCGGGTCGGAGGATCAGCCACAGGAACACGGGTACGCCGACGAGACGCGCCATGCTGAGGATGTTGGGGATGGTGAGCACCCGGTCCGTCTGAACGCGAGTCTCCTGGACCTCCACCCGGGGGCCTCCTGTGAAAGTGCCAACGATGCCCCCTGACCTTACCGGCAGCGAACGGCCATGAGTGCACAGGGGTACGGGCCCGTTCTGAACGGGTCCTGAACGCAAAAATGCCTCAACCCCCGGCCCAAAAGGGCACGGGGGTTGAGGCTAAAGATTGTTCGGCGGCGTCCTACTCTCCCACAGGGTCCCCCCTGCAGTACCATCGGCGCTGAAAGGCTTAGCTTCCGGGTTCGGAATGTAACCGGGCGTTTCCCTAACGCTATGACCACCGAAACCCTATCGGTTTCGAGCGAACAAGCACACTTTTTAGTTAAGTGGGTTCTGCTCAACCAGCAACTGTTCGTTGCTTCAGAACTAACACAGTGGACGCGAGCAACTGAGGACAAGCCCTCGGCCTATTAGTACCAGTCAGCTCCACCCCTTACGAGGCTTCCACATCTGGCCTATCAACCCAGTCGTCTACTGGGAGCCTTACCCTCTCAAGGAGGTGGGAATACTCATCTCGAAGCAGGCTTCCCGCTTAGATGCTTTCAGCGGTTATCCTTTCCGAACGTAGCCAACCAGCCATGCCCTTGGCAGGACAACTGGCACACCAGAGGTTCGTCCGTCCCGGTCCTCTCGTACTAGGGACAGCCCTTCTCAATATTCCTACGCGCACAGCGGATAGGGACCGAACTGTCTCACGACGTTCTAAACCCAGCTCGCGTACCGCTTTAATGGGCGAACAGCCCAACCCTTGGGACCGACTCCAGCCCCAGGATGCGACGAGCCGACATCGAGGTGCCAAACCATCCCGTCGATATGGACTCTTGGGGAAGATCAGCCTGTTATCCCCGGGGTACCTTTTATCTCTTTTCTCGACCCGATTTCCTCGGCGCTTTCCAGGTTTCCGCTTTCGCGTTTCCCTTTCCGGCGACTCCGACTCTACCAGTGCTTTTCCTTCGTTCTGACCACTTCGTTTTGCGGCGTACGGAAATACCGACACGGCAAAGCAGAGGCACAGATCAAGATCAGCAAGTTGAGGAGGAGCTTGCCCGTCCCGACACATTCACGTGAAGTTCACACGTTGCGGTCAGGCGGGACTTAGGACAGTACAGGCCCCGGCGCGGTCGGGGCAAATCGGCCCTGGGCCCTCCGGGGGTTTATGGTCTAGTCCACTACCGCACCGGTCTAGTCCAGTAGTCTCCGTCGGGGAAGCCCGACCTGGAGACATACCAGGCGAACCCGGACTTCTTATGACTTACCCTTCTGAACAGTACGCCGTCACACAGCAAGTAGTGGCGGTGACACGAAGAAGCCCCACCCCCCTGGGAGGCCATCCATGACCACCGTGACGTCCCCGCTCGCCGGGCGTGCCATCGGACTCGCGGCAGTGCCCGATCCGGTGTTCTCCGGCGCAATGGTGGGCCCCGGTACCGCCATCGACCCCGTACGAGAGCCCTCGGAGGCGGTTTCCCCCGTCGACGGTGTCATCGTCTCCCTGCACCCGCACGCTTTCGTCGTCGTCGACGACGAGGGCCACGGTGTGCTGACGCACCTCGGTATCGACACCGTTCAGCTCAACGGCGAGGGCTTCGAGCTCCTCGTCAACAAGGGCGACACCGTGACGCGCGGCCAGGCCGTCGTGCGCTGGAACCCGGCCGCCGTGGAAGAGGCCGGGAAGTCCCCGGTGTGCCCCATCGTGGCTCTCGAGGCCACGGCCGAGTCCCTCTCCTCCCTCGTCGACAGCGGCGATGTGAAGGCCGGCGACGCCCTCTTCACCTGGAAGTAGTTCGGCCAGCAGTCGTGACGCCGCCGTCGTCGAGACGGTGAGTCGGACATCCACCGCGGTGGCGGAGACCGCCGCACCAATCGGAGACGGGTGAAATGGAGACAACGCTGCGAGGCGTCGGCGTGAGCCACGGTGTGGCGATCGGCCAGGTCCGGCACATGGGTACCGCGGTCCTGGAGCCGCCGGCCAAGCAGATTCCGGCGGAGGACGCGGAGCGCGAACAGGGGCGTGCCCGCAAGGCCGTGGAGGCCGTGGCGGCCGATCTCAACGCGCGCGGCAACCTGGCGGGAGGCGAGGCCCAGGCCGTGCTGGAGGCCCAGGCCCTGATCGCCCAGGACCCGGAGCTGATCGCCGACGTCGACCGGCGCATCGCCGTCGGCAGCACCGCCGAGCGTGCGGTGTACGACGCGTTCTCGCACTACCGCGAGCTGCTCGCGGGCGCCGGTGAGTACATGGCCGGGCGGGTGGCGGACCTCGACGACGTGCGCAACCGCATCGTGGCACGCCTGCTGGGCGTCCCGATGCCGGGCGTCCCGGACAGCGACGAGCCGTACGTACTGATCGCACGCGACCTCGCTCCCGCCGACACCGCGCTGCTCGACCCGGCTCTGGTGCTCGGCTTCGTGACCGAGGAGGGCGGGCCGACCAGCCACAGCGCGATCCTGGCGCGGGCGCTCGGCGTTCCCGCGATCGTGGCGCTGCCGGGCGCCGGTGAGCTGGCCGAGGGCACGCTGATCGCCGTCGACGGCAGCACCGGCGAGATCTTCGTCGACCCCAGTGACGACAAGCGCGCCGAGCTGGAGCGTGCCGCCGCCGAGCGCAGGGCCGCGCTGGCCGCGTCGTCCGGTCCGGGTGCGACGTCGGACGGGCACAAGGTGCCGCTGCTCGCCAACGTCGGCGGTCCCGCCGATGTGCCGGCGGCGGTGGAGGCGGGGGCCGGGGGGGGGTTCCGTACCGAGTTCCTCTTCCTCGACGACTCCGCCAAGGCGCCGTCGGAGGAGAAGCAGGTCGAGGCGTACCGCAAGGTGCTTGAGGCGTTTCCCGAGGGCCGTGTGGTCGTGCGGGTGCTGGACGCCGGCGCCGACAAGCCGCTCGACTTCCTGACGCCCGCCGACGAGCCGAACCCGGCGCTCGGTGTGCGCGGTCTGCGGTCGCTCCTGGACCACCCCGAGGTGCTCCGGACGCAGCTGACGGCGCTGGCCAAGGCCGTCGAGGGGCTTCCGGTCTATCTGGAGGTCATGGCGCCGATGGTCGCGGACCGTGCGGACGCCAAGGCGTTCGCGGACGCGTGCCGGGCGGCCGGGCTGCGGGCGAAGTTCGGCGCGATGGTGGAGATCCCGTCCGCCGCGCTCCGCGCGCGCTCGATCCTCCAGGAGGTCGAGTTCCTTTCGCTGGGCACCAACGACCTGGCCCAGTACACGTTCGCGGCCGACCGGCAGGTCGGTGCGGTGTCGCGGCTGCAGGACCCGTGGCAGCCGGCGCTGCTCGACCTGGTCGCGCTGTCCGCCGATGCGGCCAAGGCCGAGGGCAAGAGCTGTGGTGTCTGTGGTGAGGCCGCCTCCGATCCGCTGCTCGCGTGTGTGCTCACCGGTCTGGGTGTGACCAGCCTGTCGATGGGTGCCGCGTCCATTCCTTATGTGCGCGCGACGCTGGCGAAGTACACGCTCGCCCAGTGCGAGCGCGCCGCCGCCGCGGCCCGTGCCGCGGACTCGGCCGAGGAGGCCCGGGTGGCCGCGCAGGCGGTGCTGTCCGGGGAGTGACCCGGGCCGTCCGCTGCCGCCGCGCAGTGTCTGAGTGAGAGGGGCTTCCCGTCGCCGGTGCGACGGGGAGCCCCTTTCGCTTGCGGGCCCCGGACCGTCAGTGGTCGGTGGCGGGCTGGTCGAACGGGAAGCCCGCGCGGTAGTCCACTCCTGGTTCGGGTGCCACCGGGTCTCCGGTGTCCGCGTCCGTGCAGTACGCGCTGAAGACCTCCCCGGCGGTGAGCGGGAGCAGACGGCCCTCGTGCAGCCGCCAGCCGTGGACGCGGTCGGGCTTGTCCGGCCCCGTCGTCCGCAGGACCAGGCCCCCCGGGCTGTGCTGGGCGAGGCCCGCCGCGAGGACGGTGACGAACTCGGCGACGTCCGTCTCGTCGAGCAGGGCCGGGTCGCCGTCGCGGCCGTCGGCGTGGAGCACGGCGATGAGCTGCTCCTGCTGGGCCTGGACGCTGCACACCATGTGGTGCAGGCCCGGACCCGCCGCCTCGATCAGGCGCGTGAGGATCGTCGAGGCGCGTTCGAAGGCGGAGCGGCCGATGTCCTGGCCGCATTCGGCGCACTCCCCCAGGTCGGCCAGGAGCAGTGTCGCGTAGTCCCAGGTCGCCTGGCGGACCGCTTTGTTGATGAGCTCGGGCACCAGGCGGTCGATGGGCTGGCCCGCGTAGGCGACGCGGGCGCCGCCCTCACCGCACCCCCTCGAACCACGCCCGTACCGCCTGTGTGTGCAGCGGGAACGCCAGCTCCTCGGGGCGGCGCAGCACCTGCCAGCCCGCGGTCTCGTCCGTCGGGGCGGACGGCGGGAGTTCGGCCGCGGCGCGGGTCGGCAGCAGGCCGAACAGAAGCACGTGGTGCGGGGAGCTGAGCGCGTCCGCGAGGCGCACATCCGCGGCGGACGCATCGATTCCGGTCTCCTCGTACAGCTCGCGGACGACCGCCTCCTGCCACAGTTCGCCGTCGTCGACGAAGCCGCCCGGCAGGGCGAAGCGGCCGATGTGGGGCTCGATGGCGCGGGTGATGACGACAATTCCCGTACCGCGCGCGTCCCGCACCGGCAGCAGGGCGAGGGCGACGGGCAGCGGATTGCGATAGGTGACGGTCCCGCACGCCGCGCAGCGGCGGGGCCAGCCGGCCGAGGCCGAGGGGTAGGGCGCTCCGCACGCGGCGCAGTGCGAGTCCTTCACAGGCTGCTTCGAGGTCTTCGGGGTCCCGGTCACGCGCGGACTTTAACCGAATACATTCGGCCATCGGATCACATTGCCCCAACTCCCCCTTTTCTACGACCCATTGAGCCATGAAGGGTGTGCACATGACACTCAGATCGACCATGCGCGGCTTCGTCGCCGCTGCCGCCGCCCTGCTCGCCGTGACCGCCACGACCTCCACCGCCCGGGCCACGCCCGAGCCCAAGGCGCCCGCCGAGTTCGTGGCGCTGGCCACCGTGGACCCGACGATCATCCAGGAGATGCGCTACATCACGCCGCACAACTTCGTGGGCCGCCCGATCGACGGCTACCGGCAGCCGGTGTGCATCCTGACCCGCCAGGCGGCCCGGGCGCTGCACCAGGCACAGCTGAAGCTGCTCCGCGAGGGCTACTCGCTGAAGGTGTACGACTGCTTCCGGCCGCAGCGGGCCGTCGACACGTTCGTGGAGTGGGCGAAGGACCTGGACGACCAGAGAATGAAGACCGAGTTCTATCCGCTTGTCGACAAGTCGAGGCTGTTCGAGGACGTCTACATCGCGGCCAAGTCCGGGCACAGCAGGGGCAGTTCGGTGGACATCACCCTCGTCAAGCTGCCCGCGTGGCCGACGCCGCCCTACCGTCCCGGCCAGCCGCTCGTGCCGTGCTTCGCACCCGAGGACCAGCGCTTCCCGGACAACTCCGTCGACATGGGCACCGGATTCGACTGCTTCGACACCCTGTCGCACACCGACGACCCCCGCATCCAGGGCGTCCAGCGCGCCAACCGCCAGCTCCTGAAGGGCACGCTCCAGGCCGCCGGATTCGTCGGGATCCCCCAGGAGTGGTGGCACTACACCTTCCAGCCGGAGCCGTTCCCCGAGACCTACTTCGACTTCCCGGTGGCGTGGCGCTCGGTCGCCGGACACCGCTGAGCGACGCCCCCTGCCGGAGCGCGGCCACCCGTGGCACACTTCTGACGTTCCGTCAGATTCGAGGCCGGGAGGGGTTTTGACGCGCACGCGCACGCCCGTGGTGGCGGGCTGGTTCACGGAGGCGGAGGATCAGGGGTTCCGGCTGCTCGGCACCCGGTGCTCGGCCTGCGCCTCCGTGTTCTTCCCCCGCGAGGACTCCTTCTGCCGCAACCCGGCCTGCTCCGGGCGGGAGTTGACCGAGGTGGCGCTGTCCGGGCGCGGGCGCGTCTGGTCGTACACCGACGGGCGCTACCGGCCGCCCGCGCCCTACGTCTGCGACCCCGAGGCCGTCTGGCAGCCGTACACCCTGGTCGCGGTGGAGCTGGCGGCGGAGCGGCTGGTCGTCCTCGGCCAGGCCGCGCCGGGGGTGACCACCGCCGACCTCGCTGTCGGGATGGAGGTCGAGGTGGTGCCCGGTGTGCTCAACGAGGACGCCGGGACGGTCTGGACGACCTGGCACTGGCGGCCCGTGGAGGCGGGCGCATGAGCGGCACGGGTGACATCGCGGTCCTCGGCGCCGGAATGCACCCCTGGGGCAAGTGGGGGCGCGGCTTCGTCGAGTACGGGACGGTCGCGGCCCGCGCCGCGCTCGCCGACGCCGGGCTCGACTGGCCCGACATCCAGTCCGTGGTCGGCGCCGACACCGTGCGCGGCGGCTATCCCGGGTATGTGGCCGGGGCGACCTTCGCGCGGGCGCTGGGCTGGCAGGGCGCGCGCGTGACGAGTGTGTACGCGGCCTGCGCGTCCGGGGCGCAGGCGATCAACGCGGCCCGGGCGCAGATCCTCTCGGGAATGGCCGAGGTGGCGCTCGTGGTGGGCGCCGACGCCGCGCCCAAGGGCTTCTTCGCCCCCGCGGGCGGCGAGCGGCACGACGATCCCGACTGGCTGCGGTTCCGGGTCCTGGGCGCCACCAACCCGGCCTACTTCGGGCTCTACGCCCGCCGCCGCATGGCCCTGCACGGCGACACGGTCGACGACTTCGCGCGCGTGAAGGTGAAGAACGCGGCGGCGGGCGCGCTCAACCCGTACGCCCGCTACCGCAAGGCGGTGACCGCCGAGGAGGTCGCCGCCTCGGCCGTGGTCGCCGATCCGCTGCGGCTGCTCGACATCTGCGCGACCTCCGACGGAGCTGCCGCCCTGGTGCTGTGCGGCATGGACTTCGCGCGCCGGCACGGGGCGGTGGATCCGGTGCGCATCCGGGCCGTCTCCACGGTCACGCCCACCTACCCCAACACCGTCCTCGACCTGCCGGACATCGCCACCGACTCGGCGGTCGCGGCGGAGCCCTCGCCGTACTCCTTCCGCGCCTCCATCGCACGGGCCGCCTACGAGGAGGCCGGGCTCGGACCCGAGGACCTGTCGCTGGCCGAGGTGTACGACCTGTCGACCGCCCTGGAGCTGGAGTGGTACGAGGATCTGGGGCTGTGCGGTGCCGGGGAGGGCGCAAAGCTCGTACGGGAGGGCGTGACGGCGCTCGGCGGTCGCGTTCCGGTGAACGCGAGCGGGGGGCTCGCATCGTTCGGCGAGGCGGTGCCCGCCCAGGCGATCGCGCAGGTCTGCGAGCTCACCTGGCAGCTGCGCGGCACGGCGGGCGAGCGGCAGATCGACGGGGCGAGGGCCGGGATCACCGCCAATCAGGGCCTGTTCGGGCACGGCTCGTCGGTGATCGCGGTGCGCTGAGCTCCGGGCCGCCGCCGTGTGCGTACCCCGGCGGCCGGTGCTGTCGGCGACCTTGACGCTCCATCACGGCCGGTGAACACTTCCCGTTGTCTCTCGGCGTCGCCGTTCCTCGGCTCCGGGCCGCGTGCCGTCGCACGCGGTCGCCGGGCTGCTCCCCCACGGGCGACACCGCCAGACGAGCACGCTCGTCCCGGATGCCGGGCGGGGTCGGTCCGACCCCCGCCACCGGCTCCGCAGCCATGGAAAGCGCGCACCCTGCACGGAGGACCGGGGCCACGCCCCGGGCGAGGGCCTAGGAGCAGCCATGAGCAACGGAGACATTTTCCTCGGTGAGGTCATCGGCACGTCGATCCTGATTCTCTTCGGCGCCGGAGTGTGCGCCGCGGTCACGCTCAACCACTCCAAGGCGAGAGGCGCCGGCTGGGTGGTCATCGCCTTCGGGTGGGGCTTCGGTGTACTGGCCGGGGCCTACACGGCGGCGCCGCTGTCGGGCGGCCATCTCAACCCGGCGGTGACCCTGGGCATCGCCGTCGACACCGGCGAATGGGACAAGGTCTGGCTCTACGTCCTGGGGCAGCTGGCCGGGGCGATGCTCGGCGCGGTCCTCGCCTATCTCGTCTACTTCGCCCAGTTCCGGGCCAACGCCGACCGGGACGGCTCCGTCCCGACGCTCGGCGTCTTCTCGACGATCCCCGAGATCAGGAACCCGGTCGCCAACCTGGTCACCGAGACCATCGCCACCGTGGGCCTGGTGCTGCCCGTGCTCGCCTTCGGCGACACCGAGGGCCTGGGCGAGTCCGGCACCGGCGTGCTGATCGTGTCGCTGCTCGTCGTCGGCATCGGCCTCTCGCTCGGCGGGCCGACCGGGTACGCCATCAACCCGGCCCGCGACCTGGGCCCCCGCCTGGTGCACAGCGTGCTGCCGATCCCCCGCAAGGGGACGTCGGACTGGGGTTACGCCTGGATACCGGTGGTGGGGCCGCTGGCCGGCGGGGCGCTCGGCGGCCTCATCCACCACGCGGCCTTCTGACCACGCGCCCGCACCCGCCGCACCACCGCGGCCCTCAGACCAAGGGGTAGCCATGACGGAGAAGTTCGTCGCAGCCATCGACCAGGGCACCACTTCAAGCCGCTGCATCATCTTCGACCAGGCCGGCGCCATCGTCGCCGTGGACCAGCGCGAGCACCGCCAGATCTTCCCGAAGCCCGGCTGGGTCGAGCACGACGCCACCGAGATCTGGTCCAAGGTGCAGGCCGTGGTCGCGGGTGCGCTGGCCAAGGCCGGGATGCGCGCCGACCAGCTCAGCGCGCTCGGCATCACCAACCAGCGCGAGACGACGGTGCTGTGGGACCGGGCGACCGGCAAGCCCGTGCACAACGCCATCGTCTGGCAGGACACCAGGACCTCCGCGCTCTGCGCCCAGCTCGGCGCCGAGGACGGCCAGGACCGCTTCCGGAACGCCACGGGCCTGCCGCTGGCCAGCTACTTCTCCGGGCCCAAGGCGGCCTGGCTGCTCGACAACGTACCCGGGCTGCGGGCCCGCGCCGAGCGCGGCGAGATCGCCTTCGGGACCATCGACTCCTGGCTGATCTGGAATCTGACCGGCGCCACGGACGGCGGGGTGCACGTCACCGACGTCACCAACGCCTCACGGACCATGCTGATGAACCTGGAGACCCTCCAGTGGGACTCCTCGATCCTGGCCGCGATGAACGTACCGGAGGCAATCCTTCCGGAGATCCGCTCGTCGGCGGAGGTGTACGGGACCGCGGTGGGCCAGCTGGCGGGGGTGCCGGTGGCATCCGCGCTCGGCGACCAGCAGGCGGCGGTCTTCGGGCAGGCCTGCTACGACACCGGCACCGCCAAGAACACATACGGGACCGGGAGTTTCCTGCTGCTCAACACCGGCGGCCGGCCGGTGCCCTCCAAGAGCGGACTGATCACCACCGTCGGCTACAAGATCGGTGACCAGGCGCCGGTCTACTGCCTGGAGGGGTCGATCGCGATCACCGGAGCCCTGGTCCAGTGGTTCCGGGACCAGCTCGGCCTCATCCGCAGCTCGGACGAGATCGAGACGCTCGCCGCGAGCGTCGAGGACAACGGCGGCGCCTACATCGTGCCCGCCTTCTCCGGCCTGTTCGCGCCCTACTGGCGCTCGGACGCACGCGGCGTCATCACCGGCCTGACCCGGTACGTGACCAAGGCGCATCTGGCCCGCGCGGTCCTGGAGGCCACCAGCTGGCAGACGCGCGAGGTGGTGGACGCGATGTACCAGGACTCCGGGGTGCGCATCACCACGCTCAAGGTCGACGGCGGGATGACGGTCAACCGGCTCCTGATGCAGCATCAGGCGGATGTGCTCGGGGTGCCGGTGATCCGGCCGAAGGTCTCCGAGACGACCTGTCTGGGCGCGGCCTACGCCGCCGGGCTCGCCACCGGGGTGTGGTCGGGCCTCGACGAGCTCAAGGCGCACTGGCAGCGGGATGTGGAGTGGGTTCCCGAGATGGAGGCGGGGCCGCGCGAGCGCGAGTACGAGAACTGGCGCAAGGCGGTGGAGCGCAGTCTCGGCTGGCACGAGGAGGACGGGGCGTAGCCGCCCCGCCCCTCGGGGACCGGGAGCGGCCGCTCCCCCAAGACGCACGGCCCGTACCCCAGTCGGTGGGGGTACGGGCCGTGTCCCCGCGTACGGGGGTGTCCTTGCGTGAAGGCGTCAGATCGACACCGTCCGGCGCCGGCGCTCGGAGAGGACCATCGCGTGCTCCACGACCGCGACCAGTACGTCCTTGACGGCCTCGCGGTCGCGCGCGTCCGTCATCATCAGCGGGACGTCGGGGTCGAGGTCGAGCGCGGAGCGCACCGCGTCGGCCGGGTAACGGGCCGCGTCGTCGAAGCAGTTGACGGCCACCGTGAAGGGCAGCCCCCGGCGCTCGAAGTAGTCGATCGCCGCGAAGGAGTCCTCCAGACGGCGGGTGTCCGCGAGGACCACCGCGCCCAGCGACCCCTGCGCCAGCTCGTCCCAGAGGAACCAGAAGCGGTCCTGGCCGGGCGTGCCGAAGAGATAGAGCACCAGGTCCTCGCGGAGCGTGATGCGCCCGAAGTCCATCGCGACGGTGGTGGTGTTCTTCGCCTCCACGCCCGCGACGTCGTCGACCGGCCGGCCCGCCTCGCTGAGCCGCTCCTCGGTGCGCAGCGGCCGGATCTCGCTGACCGCGCCCACCAGCGTGGTCTTGCCGACGCCGAAGCCGCCCGCCA
Organism: Streptomyces sp. ERV7; assembly: GCF_001653515.1. Lineage (GTDB taxonomy): Bacteria > Actinomycetota > Actinomycetes > Streptomycetales > Streptomycetaceae > Streptomyces. The sequence continues at coordinate 773,162 of NZ_LYOY01000001.1, forward strand.
CCAGGATCTTGAGGGTGACCGGTTCGACGGGCCGCTTCCTGCGGCTAGAGCGCCCGAAGGCCATTGATCACCTCGCGGAGAAGGGACTCGTCCGGCAGCTCGGCCGGCGGAACGGGTCGGGAGACATGCACCAGCTGGTCCTGGACGAGATCGCCCACCAGGACGCGGACCACCCCGACGGGCAGGTCGAGTCCGGCGGCGAGCTCGGCGATGGACTGCGGGGTGCCGACGCAGCGTTCGACGATCTCGACGTGTTCGGGCGAGAGCGAGTGGTCCCGCCCCGGGTCGTCGGCGGCCGGTTCGGGCACCACCACCGCGATCAGGTCGAGCCGGTGCTGGCCGACGCTGCTGGTGCGGCCGCGGGTCATCGCGTACGGCCGCACCACCGGTCCCGCGTCGTCGTCGAACCAGTGGTGCTGCCGGGGCGACGCCCCGTCCGGCTGCTGCGGGCCGTTCGCCGGCGCCCGCTGGTCTGCGTCATTCATACCGTCGCGCTCACCCTGCGGTGGGCAGGCCGGTCCGTGGTGCCGTGGTGAGGTGGGCCCCGACCCGCTTGACCATCAGGGTCATCTCGTACGCCACCTGTCCGACGTCGGACTCGGCGTCGGACAGGACGGCCAGACAGCTGCCGTCCCCGGCGGCCGTCACGAAGAGGAAGGCGTCGTCCAGCTCCACGACCGTCTGGCGCACGCCCCCCACGTCGAAGTGGCGGCCGACCCCCTTGGCGAGGCTGTGGAAGCCGGAGGCGACGGCGGCCAGGTGTTCGCCGTCCTCGCGGGTCAGGTCCCCGGACGTGCCGGTGGGCAGGCCGTCGCTGGACAGGACGAGCGCCTTGCGGATGGATCCGACCCGGTCGACCAACTCGTCCAGCAACCAGTTGAGTTCTCCGGCGCCCTTCCCCATGACGTCGTGTGCTGCGGACTTCGGTGCGGTCATCGACCGTCCCCCTCCGATGTGTTGCGTCGTACGTCGCCGAGGGCCTGGTCGGGCCCGTCGGCTGTGGTCTCTGCGCTGGTCATCGCGTTGTGCCGACGCCCGCGCTGCCAGCCACGCTGCATCGACGCCATACGGTTGCGCACTTCCTCCGCGTCGCGCTCGGGCTGCGGCTGAGCGCCGGGGCCGCCCGGCCCGGTGCGGACCGCCTGCTCGGCGGAGGTCGCTTTCAGCTGGGGGGCGAGGCTGGCCTGGCGGACCCGGCGGGGCAGGGCGCCCTGCAGACCGGTTCCGTCGGCGCTCTCGCGGCCTGGAGCGGGCCGCAGCGGCTCGGGCGCGGGGGCCGGGACGAGCCCGCTGGCACGCAGCGCGTCGGCCCGCCGTCGCTCGGCACTCGGCACGGCCGGACGGACCGGCTCCGGCGCGGGCGACGGGTGGTCGCGGCCCGGCTGGTCGTCGACCCGGCGCCCGTGGTCGCTGACCAGGGTCGGCGCGGGCGGGCGGCGGCGCGGCAGCGGCACGGGGCCGAACGGCCCGTCCGGTGCCCCGGCCCCCTCGTCGGCCGTCTGCTGGTGCTGGCGGCGCTCGGCCGGGAAGTCGCGGGGCGCGCCGATGAGGCCGGTGCGGGCGGCGCCGCCCTCGTCGGCGCCCATGACGTGCGGCGCGTCCAACTCCAACGGGTCCACGGGGGCCTCCAGTTCGACCGGCCCGTCGAGCAGGGCGCGGTCGGGGGTGCCCACCGGGAGCGGCGAGAGCGCGCGGGGGCCGGCGTCCCGCTCACGGCGTCCGGCCGCGTCGCCGTGGGCCGCCTTGCGGTCGAGGCGGAATCCGGTGCCGTTGGTGTCCGGCGCGTCGGTGAGCAGGGCCGCCGGGATGAAGACGACCGCCGTGGTGCCGCCGTACGGGGAGGGCTGGAGCGAGACGCGGACGTTCTGCCGCTGGGCGAGCCGGCTGACCACGAACAGGCCGAGCCGGTCGGTGTCGGAGAGCTCGAACTCGGGGGTCTCGGCGAGGCGCAGATTGGCGTCGAGGAGCGCCTCGGGCGTCATGCCGAGGCCCCGGTCGTGGATCTCCAGCGTGAAGCCGTTGGCCACCCGCTCGCCGTGCACCTGGACGGCGGTGTGCGGGGGCGAGAACACCGTGGCGTTCTCCAGGAGTTCGGCCACCAGGTGGGTGAGGTCGGCGACGGCCGGGCCGCCCACACCGAGCCGGGGCAGCCTGCGGACCTCGATGCGCTCGTAGTCCTCGACCTCGGCCACGGCCGCCCGGACCACGTCCATCAGCTGGACGGGCTTGCGCCACTGCCGGGACGGGGCGGCGCCCGAGAGGATCACCAGGCCCTCGGCGTGGCGGCGCATACGGGTGGTGAGGTGGTCGAGGCGGAAGAGGTCGGCGAGCTCGTCGGTGTCCTCGGTGCGGCGCTCCATGGTGTCGAGGAGCGTGAGCTGGCGGTGCAGGAGGACCTGGTTGCGGCGGGCCAGGTTGACGAAGACCTCGGCCACTCCGCGCCGCACGTCGGCCTGTTTGACGGCGGCCTCGACGGCGGCGCGCTGAAGGGTGTTGAGGGCTTGGCCGACCTGGCCGACCTCGTCCTTCTCGTACTCCAGGCGCGGTGCCTCGGTCTCGACGTCGACGTGTTCGCCGGCGGCGAGGCGGCGCATCACGCTCGGCAGGCGCACGCCGGACACCTCGTGCGCCTCCTTGCGGAGCCGGGTGAGGTCGCGGATCAGCTCGCGGCCGATGCGTACGGACAGGAAGAGCGAGAAGACGAGCGCGAGGAAGCCGAGGACGCCCGCGACGCCCGCCTTGATCAGGACGTTGAAGGCGACCGGGTGGACGCGGTCGCGGTAGCGGTCGTCGGCGTCCGAGACGGCCTCGGAGAGACGCGAGAGCAGCGGCGTGGCCGTCTGCTGCCAGCGGGCCAGGTCGACGCGCGGGTTCTTGGTGGGACCGGCGGTGATGATGCTCTGCTCGGCGGCGCGCAGCGACTCGGAGCCGGCGGCGGCCCAGAAGCGCTCGAAGATCTCGCGTTCTCCGGCGGGCAGGTTCTCCAGGCTTATCTCGTACAGGAGCGTGCGGTTGGCCACCAGGTTGACCACCTCGCGCAGTTCGTTCCAGGTGAACTGCGGCGGGGCGACCAGTGAGGAGGCGACCAGGGCGTCCTCGCGGGCGACCATCTCGCGGGCCCGGGCGAGGCCCACGACCGCGCGGCCCTGCTTGTCCATGTCCACGTTCTCCAGCGCGTGGAGACTGGTCAGGAACGTGTAGCAGGGCTCGATGACTCCGCTGTACGCCGCCAGTGCCTGGGCGCGGTTGACGCTCCGCCGGTCGACCTGCCGGCGCAGGTCGCGGATGCCGTCGAACTCCTGGAGGACGGTCTTCAGCCGCGCCCTCGCGGCCGGGCGCAGATCGTCGCGCACCTGGGAGTCGTCGGCGGCGGAACGAATCTTCGCCACGGCCTCGTCGGTGTCCCGGCGGCGGCCCTGGAGCGCGGCGAGCGCGTCGGCGGCCCGCTGGTCCGCCAGGTAGACCATGGTCTGGCGGCGCTCCTCCTGGATGACTTGGACCGTGTCCTCCATCGGCGAGCCGACCTTGTCCACGATGTACGTGACGTTCAGGAGCTCGTTGGCCTCGCGGCCGGTGATGTAGGTCGTGAATCCCCAGAGAGCGGTGAGGGAGACGAGCGGCACCAGCAGCAACGCCACGATCTTCCTGCGGATGGACTTCCCGCGAAAGCGCATGGCCTCCCCCAGATCAACCGTCAACAAACGGCGCGAGCCTACTACTGCCACACAGACAACTCGAAGGCACGTCCGGACGATTTTCGGCCGCCCTCCCAGGAGTTGATCATGGGTTGTCCTGGTATTACGGGAGATCACCTCCCGAGTGTGGCCGAGGACACCCGTAGGGCCAGTGGTTCCCGTACCGGCCCGGTTGGCTGGAATTCTGCCTTCCACACAAATCCCGGGAATCTTCGGGGAGTTCCGTTCGTCCTTCTGTACGGGGGTTGTGACGGGATGTACGGACCCGTGCGCATCGGAAGGCATCGATACGCCGGTGGTGGGGAGTGAGTATCCATGGGCACTGAAGGCATGAGTGCGGACGGTGTGGCGGCTCGGGGCTCGCGCGCGGGTGAACTGCCGCCGCTGTGGGTGGAGGAGCCCGCGGTGCGGCCACGGCTGCCCGATCCGATCAGGAACGCGGCCGTCCGCTCGGTGCTGATCGTCGCCCTCACGCTGATCCAGGCGGTGATCGCGTTCCTGTGCACGCTGGCGGGCTCCTGGCTGGCCTTCCCGATGGTCCTCAGCAGCGTGGCGAGCACGGTGGTCGCGACCTGGGCGGTGCTTGACGTGTGGGTCACCCGTCAGGTGTGGAACCAGCGCAACGGCGTGGTGTCGGTGCCGAGCAGCACCGCTCGGCGACGGCGCAGGGAGCGGCGCCGGGTGCGGCGGGTGGCCCGGGCGGCCGAGCGGTCGGGGACCGGCCGAATAGGCCAGAGCGAGACGGGCAGCTTCTCCCGGGCATAGCGGCCTCAAGGGGTGCCGGTGGGTGAGGTGCAGGAGCCGGACGCCGCCGCGGGCAGACGGCGGGGCGGCGCCGGATCGCTGCGGTCGGTCGACCGCGCGGTCGGCGTGCTGGAGGCGCTGGCCCGGCTCGGCGAGGCCGGAGTCACCGAGATCGCCGCCGAGTTGGGGGTGCACAAGTCGACCGCGTTCCGGCTGCTCGACGCGCTGGAGCGGCGGGGCCTGGTCGGCCAGGAGAAGGAACGGGGGAAGTACTTTCTGGGCGCCGGGATGCTGCGGCTCGCCGGTGCGGCGGCCGTGCGGCTCGACATCTCGCAGGAGGGCGTGCCGGTCTGCCGCGCGCTCGCGGACGCCACGGGCGAGACCGCCAATGTCGCCGTGCTCGACGGGGACGCGGCCGTGAACATCATGCAGGCGCGCGGTGCGGCGGCCGTGACGGCGTTCAACTGGCTGGGCCGGCGCACCCCTCTGCACGCGACCGCGAGCGGCAAGGCGCTGCTCGCCCACCTCCCCGAGGAGCGCCGCGAGGCCCTGCTCGCCCAGGGGCTCGCGCGCTTCACCGCGCACACCGTCACGGATCCGGCGGCGCTGCGGACCGAGCTCGCGGAGGTGGTGGAGCGGGGGTACGCGCGGACGGCCGAGGAGCTGGAGGAGGGGCTCAACGCCGTGGGCGTGGCGGTGTACGGCCACGACGGCTCGGTCATCGGCGCGATCGGTGTCTCGGGCCCGGCCTACCGGCTGCCGCGGGAGTCACTCCCGAAGGTCGCCGAGCGCGTCCGGGAGGCCGCCAGGGACCTCTCGCGTCGCATGGGGCATCCCGGGTAACGCCGGATCCGACGGGACGTCACCATCCGTTTCGGCCAGGCGAATTCATGGCTCGGCAGCCCTGTTCTCGCGACCGATCCGACCCTCTTGACGCTCTCCTGGGGCGTCCTCAGGATGTCTCACATCGCGCAACCGGTAGTGCTCTGCGCAACAGGAGGGCGAGGCCGTGTCTCACGAGGTCCGCACCACCCCCGCACCCGATCCCGCCCACGCGCGCGTCGTCGTCATCGGCGCCGGGATCGTGGGCTGTTCGCTCGCCGACGAGCTCACCGCACGGGGCTGGTCGCACGTCACCGTGGTGGAGCAGGGACCGCTGCCCGCGCCGGGCGGGTCCAGCTCGCACGCGCCCGGTCTGGTCTTCCAGACCCATGTCTCCCGGACGATGACGGCTTTCGCCGCGTACACGGTCGACACCTTGCGTGGGCTGAGCGTGGACGGCGAGCCCTGTTTCCGGGCGGTCGGCGGGCTGGAGGTCGCCACCACCCCGGAGCGCTGGGCCGATCTGCACCGCAAGGTGGGGCTTGCCGCCGCCTGGGGAGTGCGGGGCGAGCTGCTCACCGCGCACCAGTGCGGGGCGCTGTGGCCGCCGCTCGACGGGGAGAAGGTCCTCGGCGGCTTCCACACCCCGGACGACGGACTCGCCGACGCGGTGCTCGCCTCCCGGGCGCTCCAGGCACGCGCGCAGGCCCGGGGCGCCCGGTTCCTGGCGCGGCACACCGTCACCGCCGTCGAGCGGGAGGACGGCCGGGTCACCGCCGTCGTCACCGACCGGGGCCGCTTCCCGGCCGATCTGGTGGTCTCGGCGGCCGGTTTCTGGGGCCCGGTGATCGGACGGCTGGCCGGGGTGACCGTCCCGCTGCTGCCGCTCGCCCACCAGTACGCGACGACCACGCCGCCGGCCGGGCTCACCGCGCAGGTGGCGGACGCCCTGCCGATCCTGCGCCACCAGGACCGCGACCTGTACTTCCGTACGCACACGGACGCGCGGGGAGCACGGCTGGGCATCGGCTCGTACGCCCATCGGCCGCTGCCGGTGGACCCGTTCGCGGTCCCGGCGTACGACGACGCACCCGTCATGCCGTCCTCGCTCGCCTTCACCCCCGAGGACTTCGCGCCGAGCTGGGCGGACGCGGTGGCGCTGCTGCCCGGGCTCGCGGACGGCGCGGTCGCGGACGGCTTCAACGGCGTCTTCTCGTTCACGCCCGACGGTATGCCGCTGCTCGGCGAGTCCCGGGAGCTGCGCGGGTTCTGGCTGGCCGAGGCGGTGTGGGTGACGCACTCGGCGGGCGTGGCCAGGGCGGTCGCCGAGTGGATGACGGACGGCCGCCCCTCGCTCGACGTGCACGCCTGCGACATCCGGCGCTTCGAGGACGTCCAGCTCACCGCGGAGTACATCGAGGAGCGGTCGGCCCAGAGCTTCGTCGAGGTGTACGACGTCGTCCATCCGCTCCAGCCGATGGAGCGCCCGCGCCCGCTGCGGACCAGCCCCTTCCACGTACGCCAGCGCGAGCTCGGGGCGTACTTCCTGGAGGGCGGCGGCTGGGAGCGGCCCCACTGGTACGAGGCGAACGCGCCCTTGGTGGACGGGCTGCACATCCCCGTGCGCGACACCTGGTCGGCGCGGTACTGGTCGCCGATCGCGGCGGCGGAGGCCAAGGCGACACGGGAGCGGGTCGCGCTGTACGACATGACCCCGCTGCGGCGCCTGGAGGTGACCGGGCGCGGCGCCCTCGCCTTCCTCCAGCGGATGACGACCAACCAGCTGGAGAAGAAGCCGGGTTCGGTCACGTACACCCTGCTCCTCGACGAGGCGGGCGGGATCCGGTCCGATCTGACCGTGGCGCGGCTGGCCCCCGACCGCTTCCAGGTGGGCGCCAACTCCCCGGCCGACCTGGACTGGCTGCTCGCCCACGCGCCGGACTCCGTCACCGTCCGGGACATCACCTCGGGCACCTGCTGCGTCGGCGTCTGGGGTCCGCTCGCCCGCGAGCTCGTCCAGCCGCTGACCCGCGACGACTTCTCGCACACCGCCTTCGGCTACTTCCGGGCGAGGGAGACGGTCGTCGGCAACGTCCCGGTCACCGCACTGCGGCTGAGCTACGTCGGCGAGCTGGGCTGGGAGCTCTACACCAGTGCCGACCTCGGGCTGCGGCTGTGGGACACGCTCTGGGACGCGGGCCGGCGCCTGGACGTGATCGCGGCGGGCCGCAGCGCCTTCGAGTCGCTGCGCCTGGAGAAGGGGTACCGCGCCTGGGGCCGCGACATGAGCACCGAGCACACCCCGTACGAGGCGGGGCTCGGCTTCGCGGTCCGGCCCGGCAAGGGCGGGTTCACCGGCCGCGCCGCGCTGGGCGACCCGGCGGCCGTGACCCGCAGGCTCACCTGTCTGACCCTGGACTCCCGTGCGGCGGTGGTCCTCGGCAACGAGCCGGTGCTGGTCGACGGCGTGCCCGCCGGTCATGTCACCAGCGCCGCGTACGGCTACACGGTCGGCCGGTGCGTCGCGTACGCCTGGCTGCCCGTCCTGGCGCCGGGCACGGCGGTCCATGTCGAGTACTTCGGCGAGAAGGTCCCCGCGACCGTCGCCGAAGAGCCGCTGTTCGACCCGCGGATGGCCCACCTCTTGCGTTGAAAGGCCCCTGCGTTCGACGGCCCACGCGTCGACCTGCGTCCTGAGGCAGGGCCGGCCGGGCACCCGACCCCTCCGGGAGGAAACATGGCTCCGACGTACGACGTGATCGTCCTCGGCCTGGGCGGTATGGGTTCGGCCGCCGCCCAGCATCTCGCCGAGCGCGGGGCCCGCGTCCTCGGCCTGGAGCGGTTCGGCCCGGTGCACGCGCACGGCTCCAGCCACGGCGGCTCGCGGATCACCCGGCAGTCCTATTTCGAGGACCCGGCGTATGTGCCGCTGCTGCTGCGGGCGTACGAGCTGTACGACCGGATCGAGCGGGACTCGGGGCGCGAGATCGCGCTGCTGTGCGGCGGGATGATGATGGGCCGCCCCGACTGCCGTACGGTCGCGGGCGCGGTGCGCTCGGCCCGGCAGTGGGACCTGCCGCACGAGATGCTGGACGCCCGGGAGATCCGCCGCCGCTTCCCGACGATGAACCCGCTCGACGACGAGGTGGCGCTCCACGAGGCGCGGGCCGGGATACTGCGCCCGGAGGCCACGGTGGCGGCCCATCTCCAGCTCGCCACCAAGGCGGGCGCCGAGCTCCACTTCGAGGAGCCGGTGACGCGCTGGGAGGAGCTGCCGGGCGGGCGCGGGGTCCGGGTCCACACGGCCGAGAACAGTTACACGGCGGGCCGGCTGGTGATGTGCCCGGGGGCCTGGGCGCCCGAGCTGCTGGCGGACCTCGGGGTGCCGATCCGCGTCGAGCGGCAGGTCATGTACTGGTTCGGGCCCGAGGGCGGCACCGAACCGTTCCTCCCCGAGCGCCAGCCGGTCTTCGTGTGGGAGGAGGCGGACGGGGTCCAGGTCTACGGGTTCCCGGCCATCGACGGACCCGCGGGCGGCGTCAAGGTCGCGTTCTTCCGCAAGAACGGCGCCCCCTGCACGCCGGGCACCGTCGACCGTACGGTGGCTCCGGCCGAGGTCGAGGAGATGGCGGCGGCCATGCGCCGGGTGACCCCCACCCTGCCCGGAACGTTCCTGCGGGCTGTGACCTGCATGTACTCCACCACTCCGGACGAGCACTTCGTGATCGCGCAGCACCCGGCGCACCCCGCGACCACCACGGTGGCCTGCGGCTTCTCGGGGCACGGCTTCAAGTTCGTACCGGTGGTCGGCGAGATCCTCGCCGACCTGGCGCTCGACGGCACGACGGCCCACCCCATCGACCTCTTCGACCCGCGCCGGTTCGCCGCGGCGGCCGCGAGCGACGAGGCGGGCGCGGGTGTCACGGGTACCGGAGGAGGCGCGCGATGACCGCCGAGGCCACCGAGCGCACGCCCAGCCTCCTGGAGACCCTGCCCGGCCGGTACTACTTCGATCCGGCGGTCTTCGCCCGCGAGCAGGAGCGGATCTTCGAGGCGCTGTGGTTCTGCGCGGTGCGCGCCGCCGACCTCGACCGGCCCGGCGCCTTCCGCACGGTCCAGGTGGGCCGCGAGAACGTGCTGGTGGTGCGGACCCGCGAGGGCGCGCTGCGGGCGTTCCTCAATGTGTGCCGGCACCGGGGCGCCCGGGTGTGCGCCGAGGAGAGCGGCACGGTCCGGCGCACCCTCCAGTGCCCGTACCACGCCTGGACCTACGACCTCGACGGTCGGCTCGTCGCCGCGCCGAACCTGGCGCGGATGCCCGATGTGGACCGCGAGGAGCGCGGGCTGCTGCCGGTCGCGCTGCGCGAGTGGCTCGGCTACGTCTGGGTGTGCCTGGCCGACGGGCCGCCGCCGTTCGAGGACACGGTGGTCGCCGCCGCCACCGAGCGCCTGGGCGACCCTGCGGCGGTCGAGCGCTACGGGGCCGCGGAACTGGCTCTGGGCCACCGGATCTCGTACGACGTGGGCGCCAACTGGAAGCTGATCGTCGAGAACTTCATGGAGTGCTACCACTGCGCCACGATCCACCCCGAACTCACCCATGTGCTCCCCGAGTTCGCCAAGGGCTTCGCCGCCCAGTACTACGTGGGGCACGGCGCCGAGTTCGCGCGGGGCGCCGAGGGGTTCACCGTGGACGGCGGCGCGGGGTTCGGGCGCCTGGCGGGCCTGGCGGACGCGCAGGACCGCCGCTACTACGCCATCACCGTGAAACCGCAGGTGTTCGTGAACCTGGTGCCCGACCATGTGATCGTCCACCGGATGTTCCCGCTGGCCGTCGACCGTACGGTCGTCGAGTGCGACTGGCTGTACGCGCCGCAGGTCGTGGCGTCCGGGGCCGACCTCTCGCGGTCCGTGGAGCTGTTCCACCGCGTCAACGTGCAGGACTTCGAGGCGTGCGAGCGCACCCAGCCCGCCATGGACTCGCGGGCGTACCGGCACGGCGGCGTCCTGGTGCCCAGCGAGCACCACATCCGCGCCTTCCACGAGTGGGTCCTGGCGCGCGTGGGTCCCGACAGGAATTAGGCCCCCTACCGCAGGGCCCCTGAGCTGCGCCGTTACTCAAACTGTCGGAATCGTCACATGTCTGAAGTGTGAATTCCTGGGTAGCGGCGCCTCTGTTCGTGATCAGAAGTCGAGGAGCGTCATGCCTGAACTGTTCATCGGCGGCCGGTGGAGTGCCGCCGTCGACGCGGAGACCCGCGAGATCCGCTGTCCGGCGGACGGCTCGCTGGTCGCCGTCGTCGACGAAGGTGGTCCCAAGGACGCGGCGGCCGCGGTAGGCGCCGCCCGTGAGGCCTTCGACCGCGGGCCCTGGCCCCGGTCGACGGTCGCCGAGCGGGCCGCGCTGCTGCTGCGCGTCGCCGATCTCATCGAGCGTGACGCGGCCGCACTGGCCCGCGCGGAGTCGCTGGACACCGGCAAGCGGCTGGTCGAGTCGGAGTACGACATGGCCGACATCGCCAACTGCTTCCGCCACTTCGGCCAGTTGGTCGCCGCGCAGGACGCGGGCCGGGTCGTCGACACCGGCAACCCGGAGACCGACAGCCGTACGGTCGTCGAGCCGGTGGGCGTCTGCGCGCTGATCACGCCGTGGAACTACCCGCTGCTGCAGACCGCGTGGAAGGTCGCGCCCGCCATCGGCGCGGGCAACACCTTCGTCCTCAAGCCCAGCGAGCTGACCCCGCACACCGCGATCATGCTGATGCGGCTGCTCACCGAGGCCGGGCTGCCGGACGGCGTCGCCAACCTGGTCCTCGGCACCGGCCCCGCGGTCGGCGCGCCGCTGACCGAGGACGAGCGGGTGGACCTGGTGTCGTTCACCGGCGGACTGAGCACCGGGCGGCGCGTGATGGCGTCGGCGGCGGCCACCGTCAAGCGCACCGCGCTGGAGCTGGGCGGCAAGAACCCCAACATCGTCTTCGCCGACGCCGACTTCGAGACGGCCGTCGACTACGCCCTGACCGCCGTGTTCCTGCACTCCGGGCAGGTCTGCTCGGCGGGCGCGCGGCTGCTGGTGGAGGACTCGCTGCACGACCGCTTCGTCGACGAGGTGGTGCGCCGGGCACAGCTGATCAGGCTCGGCGGCCCCTTCGACGAGCAGGCCCGCACCGGCCCGCTGATCTCGGCGGGCCATCTCGCCAAGGTCGAGGCGTATGTCGCGGCCGGGCTCGCCGAGGGCGCGGTGCTGCGCTGCGGCGGTGCCCGACCGGACGACCCGGCGCTGGCGGGCGGCCACTACTACCCGCCGACCGTCCTGGACGAGTGCACGGCCGCGATGTCCGTGGTCCGCGACGAGTCGTTCGGGCCGGTGCTGACCGTGGAGCGGTTCCGCGACGAGGACCACGCCCTCGCCCTGGCCAACGACACCATCTACGGCCTGGCCGGCGCGGTGTGGACCCGCGACGAGGCCCGCGCGCGCCGCGTCGCGGCCCGGCTGCGCGCGGGCACGGTGTGGATCAACGACTTCCACCCGTACGTCCCGCAGGCCGAGTGGGGCGGCATGAAGCAGTCGGGGACGGGCCGCGAGCTCGGACTCGCCGGGCTCGCCGAGTACCAGGAGATCAAGCACATCTGGCGCAACACCGACCCGCGCCCGCAGCGCTGGTTCGACTGAACGACCGCCGCACCAGCACCGGTTGGACCGCACGCCGTCCCCTGCCCTCCCCTCTGCGCGACCCTGTACGAGGAGTGATCCCCATGACCGCCACCACACCCCCGCCCCCCTCTCCCTCCCCAGCCCGGGCGGGCGCCGACGCCGATGACGCCGCGCTCGCCGAACTCGGGTACAAGCCGGGACTCAAGCGCACCCTCGGCAACTTCCACACCTTCGCCGCCGGGATCAGCTACATCTCGATCCTGACCGGCACGTTCCAGATGTTCTACTTCGGCGTCAGCCTCGGCGGCCCGGCCTACTGGTGGTCCTGGCCGCTGGTCTTCGTCGGCCAGCTGATGGTCGCGCTCTGCTTCTGCGAGCTGGCCGCCCGCTACCCGGTGGCCGGATCGGTCTACAACTGGGCCAAGAACCTGGGCGGTCCGCACGTCGGCTGGCTGGCCGGCTGGATGATGACGCTGGCGAGCATGGTCTCGCTGGCCGCCGTCGCCCTGGCCCTTCAGCTGACGCTCCCCCAGATCTCCTCGTGGTTCCAGTTCGTGGGAGACGGCAGCGGGAAGTACGACGCGGCCGCCAACGCCGTCGTGCTCGCCTGCGGCCTGATCCTCTTCACCACCCTGGTCAACGCGTTCGGCGTCAAGCTGATGGCCCGGATCAACACGGCGGGCGTCTTCATCGAGCTGGTCGCCGCGGTGATCCTGGTCGTGCTGCTGGCCGCGCACATCACCCGGGGCCCCAGCGCCATCGTGGAGACCCACGGCATCGGCGCCGGCCAGAACCTGGGCTACTTCGGCGCGTTCCTCACCGCCTCGCTCGCCTCCGCGTATGTGATGTACGGCTTCGACACCGCGTCCTCGCTCGGCGAGGAGGCGGTCGACCCCAGCCGCAACGCGCCGCGCGCGATCCTGCGGGCCCTGATCGCCTCGTTCGTCATTGGCGGCCTCATCCTGCTGTGCGCGCTGCTCGCCACGCCGGACCTGAGCGCGCCCGAACTCTCCGTCGACGGGCTCCAGTACGTGGTCCTGAGCACGCTGGGCGACACCATGGGCCAGGCCCTGCTGTGGTGCGTGGTGATCGCGGTCGTCGTCTGCGAGCTCGCCGTGCACACCGCCGGAATCCGGCTGATGTTCGCGATGGCCCGGGACAACAACCTGCCCGCCGGCAGCCGGCTCGCCAAGATCAGCCCGCGCTTCCAGACCCCGATCGCGCCCGCCGTGGTCTGCGGGCTCGTCGCGATCGGCATCCTGCTGGTCAACATCAAGCAGCCGCAGATCTTCTCGGTCGTCACCAGCATCGCGATCATCATGATCTACGTGGCATATCTGCTGGTCACGATGCCCATGCTGGTCCGCAGGCTGCGCGGCACCTGGCAGCCCGCGCCCGGGCGCTTCTCGCTCGGCCGCTTCGGTCTCCCCGTCAACATCGTCGCGGTGCTGTGGGGCCTGGGCATGACCGTCAACCTGCTGTGGCCGCGCGCCGCCGTCTACAACGCGGCGGCCCCGTACCACTGGTACCTGCGCTGGGGCGGTGTGCTGTTCGTCGGCGCCGTCACCGTCGGCGGCTTCGCCTACTACTGGTTCGTCCAGCGCCACCGCACCGGCGTCCTGGCCGACCACGCCGCCGAGAAGCAGGAATCCGACCCCGCCGCCACCCCCGGCAACACCGCCGCCGCCACCGGCTGAAGCAAGGAGCGAAGCAATCATGAACGAGGCCAACACCGGACCGGCCGCGGACGAGTTCGACTACGTCGTCGTCGGCGGCGGCACCGCGGGCAACGTTGTCGCGGCCCGCCTCAGCGAGGACCCCTCGGTCACCGTGTGCGTCCTGGAGGCGGGCCCCTCGGACGTCGGCGACGACAACGTGCTGCGCCTGGAGCGCTGGATGGGGCTGCTCGAATCGGGCTACGACTGGGACTACCCGGTCGAGCCGCAGGAGCGCGGCAACAGCATGATGCGCCACGCGCGCGCCAAGGTGCTCGGCGGCTGCTCCTCGCACAACTCCTGCATAGCCTTCTGGGCGCCCGCCGAGGACCTGGACGGCTGGGCGGCCGAGGGCTGTACGGGCTGGGGCGCCGAGGACGTCTTCCCGCTCTACAAGCGGCTGGAGAACAACGACGCGCCCGGCGAGCACCACGGCCGCAGCGGCCCGGTGAAGCTGCGCACCATCAAGGGCGAGGACCCCTGCGGCAGCGCGCTGCTCGACGCGTGCGCCCAGACGGGCATCCCCACCACGCCCTTCAACACCGGCCGTACGGTGATCAGAGGCGCCAACTGGTTCCAGATCAACTCCGACGAGAACAACATCCGCCAGTCCTCGTCGGTCGCGTATCTGCATCCGATCATCGGCAAGCGGCCCAATCTGACCGTACGGACCGGGATCCGCGCCAAGCGGCTGGTGATCGGCGAGGACCGCCGCTGCACCGGGGTCGAGTACCTGGACCCGGACCTGATCCACAGCCGTACCGTCTCCGCACGGCGCGAGGTCGTCGTCAGCTGCGGCTCCATCGACACGCCCAAGCTGCTGATGCTCTCCGGGATCGGCCCCGCCGACCATCTGCGCGAGGTGGGCGTCGAGGCGCTGGTGCACTCCCCCGGCGTCGGCGAGAACCTCCAGGACCACCCCGAGGGCGTCATCATGTGGGACGCCAAGCGGCCGATGCCGACCCGCTCCAACCAGTGGTGGGAGATCGGGATCTTCGCGGACACCGAGCCGGGCCTGGACCGGCCGGACCTGATGTTCCACTACGGCTCGGTGCCGTTCGACATGAACACCACCCGGCACGGCTACCCGACCAGCGAGAACGCGTTCTGTCTGACGCCCAACGTCACGCACGCCAAGTCGCGCGGCACCGTGCGGCTGCGCACCCGCGACTACCGCGACAAGCCGATGGTCGACCCGCGCTACTTCACCCATGAGCACGACGTACGGGTGATGACGTACGGGCTGAAGCTCGCCCGGGAGATCGCGGCGCAGCCCGCGCTCGCCGACTGGGCGGGCGCGGAGCTCGCGCCCGGACCGGACGTGCGCACCGACGACGAGCTGTTCGAGTACATCCGCACCACCCACAACACCGTCTACCACCCGGCGTGCACGGTGAAGATGGGCGCCGACGACGACGCGATGGCGCCGCTGGACGCCCGGCTGCGGGTCAAGGGCATCCGCGGCCTGCGCGTCGCCGACGGCTCGGTGATGCCGGAGCTGGTCACCGTCAACCCGTGCATCACGACGATGATGATCGGCGAGAAGTGCGCGGACATGATCAAGGCCGACGCGGTCTGAGCGGGCCGGGGGGCGCCGAGGCGCCCCCCGGGCTCACGCCGGCTTCTTGAACATGCGGGTCGCGGTGATCTCCCCGTGGACCGTCTCCCCGGCCGGGTCCTGCTGCGGCAGACCCGGCCGCAGGTGTTCCTCGACGCTGATGTACTTCAGCCCCGCCCTCAGGTCCGCGTCATTGCGCAGCCGGATGACCAGCGGGAACTCCGCGAGCGCCGTGGTGTCGAACAGGCCCGTGGTGTACAGGAGCTGGACGCCGAGCGCGTCCGACACGGCCCGCTGGAGCTCCAGGAGATAGGTGGCGTTGGCCCGGCCGATCGGGTTGTCCAGGAACAGCGTGCCCGCGTGGCGGTGCTTGTCGCGGCCCCGGTCGTTGCTGCGCAGCGCGGCCATCGTGCAGTACAGCGCGATCGCGGCGGTGAGCAGCTGCCCGCCGGAGAACACGTCGCCCATCTGCCCGACCGGGACGCGCTCGGCGCGCAGCACCGCGTCCGGCTTGAGGATCTCCACGGCGATGCCGCGCGGTTCGAGGGCCGCCTGAACTCCCCTCAGCAGCAGGGACATCCCGTCCCTGCGCATGTCGGAGTTCTTCTTCACGGCCGCGCGCGTGGCCTCGTCGATGACCTCGCCCAGGCGCTCGGCCAGCGTCGCCTGGTCGGGCTCCTCGAAGCGGATCCGCAGGAACTCCTGCCCCGACCACTCGCCGAGCCCCTCGGGCAGCTGCGAGAGCCGCTGGGCCGAGCGCAGTGTGGCCAGCGCCGACTCGACGAGCCCGCGCAGCCGGTCCACGATCGAGTCGCGGTTGCGCTCCAGCTGCTCCAGCTCGTCGGTGAGGACCCGCAGGCGGGGGGCGAACGCCGTCGCCCACGCCGCCGCGTGCTCGGGCAGCGCGGCGGCCGGCAGCTCCCGGATCTGCTGGCGGGCGGGGGTGCGCACCTGCTCGTACCGCGTCGCGTTGGCGTGCCGGACCAGGATGTCCGAGGCCTCGCGGACGGCGGCCTCGGCGCCCGACAGATCGCCCGCGCAGCCGCGCAGCGAACGCCTGGCCTCGGCCGCCGACTGCCGGGCCTCGGCCAGGTCGCCGGGGAACGGCTCGGGCGCCTGCTCGTCCTCCTCCTGCTGGTGGTCGCGGAGCAGGTCGCGCAGGAGCGCGGCGGTCTCGTCGAAGCCCCCGGCCGCGTCCTCGGCGGCCCGGTGGGACTGCAGGAGCTCGGCGTGCGCGGCCCGCGAGGTCTCCAGCTCGGCGCTGCGGGCGGCCAGTTCGCCGGTGGCGGTGCGCAGCAGCGCCTGCGCCTGCTCGGCGTCGCCGGGCACCTGCTCCTCGGGCAGCTCGGTGTGCGCCTCGCCGTCCTCGGGGGCCAGGCGCTCGGCCTCGCCGCGCAGCCGGCCCAACTGCTCGCTCGCCGCCGACGCCCTGGTCTCCAGGAGCTGTACGAGCGACTCGGCGCGGGCCGCGGCGGCCTGCCGGGACGGGCCGTCGGCGCCGTCGGTGCCCTCCAGGAGCTGGGCGGCGCGGGTGCGGACCTTGTTGGTGAGCCGGTTCAGCTCGGCGAGCGCGGCGCTCTCGTCGCTCTCCGCACGCGCCTGCTCGGCGCGCAGATCGGCGCCGACGCCGACCTTCTCGTACAGCTGGGACGCGGCCCGGTAGGCCTCCCGCAGAGCGGGCAGCGCGGCCTTGGGGGCGTCCCCGTCCGGCTCCGGCAGGGTCTCCGGCGCGCCCGCGATCTCGGCACGCTCGGCGCGCAGCGCGCGGGCCGTGCGGTGGGCGTCGTCGGCGGCGCGCTGGGCGGCGCGGCGGTCCTCGTCGGCGGCCCGGGCGCGATCGAGCAGGGTCTGGGCACGGGCCTCGGACTCCGCGGCCTCGTCCACGAGTTCACGCAGGGTGGCCTGCCAGCCCGCGCGCTCGCGCAGCCGGAAGGCGAGTCCGGCGAGCGCGTCGGCGGCGCGGCGGGCGCGCTGGGCGGTCTCCTGGCGCTCGTCGCGGACCCGGGACGCCTCGGCGGCGGCCTCGTCGGCCTCCGCCCGTGCCGTACGGGCCTCGGTCAGCTCCTCGCCGGCGGCCCGGGCGGCCTCGCGCGCGTCCCGCGCGGCCGTGGCGAGCTCGTCGAGCATGCCGGGCGGACAGTCGGCGCGCCAGGAGCCGAGCCGTGCGGCGAGCCCCCGGTCGCCCGCGAGGCGCGCGGCGAGGGCGCGGATCTCCTCGTCGCGGCCGGCGGCGCGGGTGCGCAGCGCCTGCCTCTCCTCGACCGCACCCTCCCCCCTCCTCCTGCGAGGTGCAGATGAGCACGACCCAGGCACAGCCGGAACAGGGCGAACTCCCCGAAAGCGGCGGCCCGTTCGGGTGGCTGCGCGCCCTCGGTCCGCGCGGCCGCCGCGCCTTCGGCGGCGCGTTCGGCGGCTACGCCCTCGACTCCTACGACTACTTCACGCTGCCGCTGAGCATGGTCGCGATCGGCGCGTACTTCGGCCTCGACCACGGTCAGACCGGTCTGCTCACCACAGTGACCCTGGTGGTCTCGGCGGTCGGCGGCGCGCTCGCCGGGATCCTGGCCGACCGCATCGGCCGGGTGAAGGCGCTGATGATCACCGTGATCACCTACGCGGTGTTCACCGTGGCCTGCGGCTTCGCGCCCACGTACGAGACGCTGATGGTCTGCCGCGCCCTCCAGGGCTTCGGCTTCGGCGGCGAGTGGGCGGTCGGCGCGATCCTGGTCGCCGAGTACGCCTCGGCCAAGGACCGCGGCCGGACCCTCGGAGCCGTGCAGAGCGCCTGGGCGGCGGGCTGGGCGCTGGCCGTCATCGTCTACACGCTGGTCTTCCACTACGTGGACGCGGACACCGCCTGGCGCGTGATGTTCTGGACGGGCGCGCTGCCCGCCCTCCTGGTGGTCTACATCCGGCGCAACGTCAGCGACGCCCCCGAGGCCGCCGCGCAGCGCGCGGCGAGCTCCGGGCGCGGCTCCTTCGCCGCGATCTTCAAGAAGGACCTGCTGCGCGCCACGTTCTTCGCGACGCTGCTCTCCACCGGCGTCCAGGGCGGCTACTACACGCTCGCCACCTGGGTGCCGACGTACCTCAAGACCGAGCGCGGCCTCACCGTCGTCGGCACCGGCGGCTATCTGACGTTCCTGATCTCCGGTGCCTTCCTCGGCTATCTCACCGGCGGTGTGCTCAGCGACCGGCTCGGCCGCAAGCGGAACATCCAGCTCTTCGCCGTCCTGTCCGCGGTCTGCATCCTGGTGTACACACACATCCCGTCCGGCGCGAACACCCTGCTGCTCGTCCTCGGCTTCCCGCTGGGCTTCTGTATGTCCGCGATCTTCAGCGGGTTCGGCTCGTTCCTGAGCGAGCTCTATCCGACGGCGGTACGCGGTACGGGCCAGGGCTTCACGTACAACAGCGGCCGGGCCGTCGGCGCCTTCCTGCCCACCTTCGTGGGCTACCTCTCCGACAGCTGGGGCGTGGGCGGCGCGCTGACCCTGGGCGCGGCCGGCTACGCGCTGGCCTTCGTGGCCCTGTTCGGGCTGCCCGAGACCCGCGGCCAGGAGCTGACGTGATCGTTTCCCCGTCCCCCATCGACCTCAACGCCGACCTGGGCGAGGGCTTCGGACGCTGGCGGCTGACCGACGACGAGCAGTTGCTGTCCGTCGTCACCAGCGCCAACGTGGCCTGCGGCTTCCACGCGGGCGACGCGGCCACCATGCGGCGCGTGTGTGCCCTGGCGGCAGAGCGCGGGGTGCGGATCGGGGCCCAGGTCTCCTACCGCGATCTGGCCGGGTTCGGACGGCGTTCCATGGACGTGCCGCCGGACGAGCTCGCGGCCGAGGTCGCCTACCAGATAGGCGCGTTGGAGGTCTTCGCGCGCGCCGCGGGCAGCCGGGTCTCCTATGTGAAGCCGCACGGCGCGCTCTACAACCGCGTCGTCCACGACGAGCAGCAGGCGGCGGCCGTCGTCGAGGGGATACGCCTGGCGAGCACCGCGCTTCCGGTGCTCGGGCTGCCCGGCTCCCGCCTGCTGGCGCGGGCCGCCAAGGCCGGACTGCCCGTCGTCGGCGAGGCGTTCGCGGACCGCGCGTACACCTCGCACGCCACCCTCGTTCCGCGCGGCCAGGACGGCGCGGTCCTCACCCACCCGGACACGGTCGTCGAGCGGTCGCTCGCCCTGGCCCGGACCGGCACGGTGACCGCCTCCACGGGCGAGAGCGTCGAGGTACGCGCGCGTTCGCTCTGTCTGCACGGCGACACCCCCGGCGCCGCCGCCCTCGCCCGCCGGGTGCGGGCGGAACTGGAGGGCGCGGGCGTACGGGTGGAGGCCTTCGCGTGAGGCGTGCCCTGCCGATGCGGACGCTGCCGGTCGGCGACCGCGCGCTGCTCGTCGAGCTGGCGAGCGGCGAGGACGCCGAGGCCCTCCACGCCGAGCTGCTGCGCCGCCGCGCCGCCGGAAGCCTGCCGCCCGTACGGGAGATCGTCCCGGCGGCCCGTACGGTCCTGCTCGACGGTCTGGACGACCCCGCGCGCCTCGCGGCCCTGCTCCCCGGCTGGGAGGTGGCACCGCCGCGCGCGGACGCGGGCGCGGCGGTGGAGATCCCGGTCCGCTACGACGGCCCCGACCTGGCCGAGGTCGCGGCGGTGTGGGGTGTCTCGCCCGAGGCCGCGGTACGGATCCACAGCGCGGCCGAATTCCGGGTGGCCTTCTGCGGGTTCGCGCCCGGCTTCGGCTATCTGACCGGGCTCCCCGAGCGGTACGGGGTGCCCCGCCGCGCCACCCCGAGGACCGCGGTCCCGGCCGGGTCGGTCGCCCTGGCCGGCCCGTACACCGGTGTCTATCCGCGCTCGTCCCCGGGCGGCTGGCAGCTCGTCGGCACCACGGACGCCGTGCTCTGGGACCCGGACCGCGAGCCCGCCGCGCTCCTCTCACCGGGCACCCGGGTGCGCTTCGTCCCCCGGGGCGGGGCATGACCGACCGGGCCTTCTGCGTGGTACGGGCCGGTGCGCTCACCTCCGTCCAGGACGAGGGGCGCCCCGGCCACGCCCACCTCGGCGTGCCGCGCTCGGGGGCGCTCGACCTGCCCGCGAGCCGCCTCGCCAACCGGCTGGTGGGGAACCCGCCGGGCGCCGCCGTCCTGGAGACGACGCTGAACGGGTGCGCGGTGCGCCCCCGCCGGACCGTCACGGTCGCGGTGACGGGCGCGCCCTGCCCGGTGACCGTCGACGGGCGCCCGGCGGCGTGGGGCGCGCCGGTGCGGGTGCCCGCGGGGGCCGTCCTGGAGGTCGGCGCCGCCGTGCGCGGAGTGCGCTCCTATGTGGGGTTCGCCGGGGGGATCTCCGTCGAGCCGGTCCTCGGCAGCCGCTCCACCGACCTGCTCTCGGGGCTCGGCCCGGCCCCGCTCACGGACGGCGCCGTACTGCCCCTGGGGCATCCGGCCGAGCACTGCGCGCGCGTGGACGCGGCACCCGCGCCGGGGCCGCCTCGGGAGCTGGTGCTGCGGGTGCTGCCCGGGCCGCGCGCCGACTGGTTCACGCCGAACGCCTTCACCGCCCTCGCGGGCGGCCGCTACCGGGTCTCCTCCGCGAGCAACCGCATCGGCCTGCGCACCGAGGGCCCGGCCCTGGAGCGGGCGGTCCACGGCGAGCTGCCCAGCGAGGGCATGGTGCGAGGTGCGGTCCAGGTGCCGCCGGACGGACGCCCGGTGGTGTTCCTCGCCGACCATCCGACCACCGGCGGGTATCCGGTGGTCGGTGTGGTGGCCGGAGCGGACCTGGCCGCCGCCGCGCAGGCCGCGCCCGGCACACCGCTGCGGTTCGTGCCCGTGCGCGGCTCCGCCGTACGGGGCCGTCAGGAGCCGTAGCCGCCGCCTCCGGGCGTGCGGACGACCAGGACGTCCCCGGCGTCCACCTCGACGGTGTCCACGCCGCCCAGCGCCTCGCTGCGGCCGTCCGCGCGCTCCACCAGGTTGGCGCCGAGCGCGCCCGGCGCGCCGCCCGCCATGCCGTACGGCGGCACGCGCCGGTGGCCGGTCAGCAGGGCGACCGTCATCGGTTCGAGGAAGCGGATCCGCCGCTCGACCCCGCATCCGCCGCTCCAGCGGCCCCGCCCGCCGCTGCCCTCCCGTACGGCGAAGGCGTCCACCCGTACCGGATAGCGCCACTCCAGCACCTCCGGGTCGGTGAGGCGCGAGTTGGTCATATGGGTCTGCACGGCGTCCGCGCCGTCGAAGCCGTCGCCCGCGCCCGAGCCGCTGGCCACCGTCTCGTAGTACTGCACCCGGTCGTTGCCGAAGGTGACGTTGTTCATCGTGCCCGAGCCCTCGGCCTGGATCCCGAGGGCCGCGTAGAGCGCGCCGGTGACGGCCTGCGAGGTCTCGACGTTTCCGGCCACGGTCGCGGCCGGGGGCTCCGGCGCCAGCATCGAGCCCGGCGGCACGCGTACCTCCAGCGGTTCGAGACAGCCGCTGTTGAGCGGGATGTCGTCGTCCACCAGCGTCCGGAAGACGTAGAGGACCGCGGCCATCACCACCGACCTGGGCGCGTTGAAGTTGCCCGGCTGCTGCGGCGAGGTGCCGGTGAAGTCCAGTACGGCGCCGCGGTTCTCGCGGTCCACGGTGACGGCGACCCGGATGACGGCGCCGCCGTCGGTCTCGTAGGTGTACGAGCCGTCGCTCAGCTTCGCCACGATCCGCCGCACCGACTCCTCGGCGTTGGCCCGCACATGCCTCATGTACGCCTGGACGACGTCGGTGCCGAACTCGTCGGTCATACGCCGCAGTTCGGCGATGCCCTTCTCGTTGGCGGCGATCTGGGCGCGCAGGTCGGCGAGGTTGGTGCCGGGGTCGCGCGAGGGGTGGGCGGCGCCGGTCAGCAGCTCCCGCGTCTCGGCCTCGCGCAGCCGCCCGTCCCGTACCAGCAGCCAGTTGTCGAAGAGCACGCCCTCCTCCTCGACGGTCCGGCTGAAGGCGGGCATGGAGCCGGGGGTGATGCCGCCGATCTCGGCGTGGTGGCCGCGCGAGGCCACCAGGAACCGCAGCTCCGCGCCGTCGAACACCGGGGTCACCACGGTGATGTCGGGCAGATGGGTGCCGCCGTGGTACGGGTCGTTGATCGCGTAGACGTCGCCGGGCCGCATGGCGTCCTCGTTGCGGCGCAGCACCTCCTTGATGGACTCGCCCATCGAGCCCAGGTGCACCGGGATGTGCGGGGCGTTGGCGATCAGATTGCCCTCCGCGTCGAAGAGCGCGCAGGAGAAGTCGAGGCGCTCCTTGATGTTGACGGAGTGGGCGGTGTTCTCCAGACGGACGCCCATCTGCTCGGCGATCGCCATGAAGAGGTTGTTGAAGACCTCCAGCATCACCGGGTCGACGTCCGTGCCGACGGCGGTGCGGCCGGGGCGGGGGCGTACCCGGGTCAGGAGCAGATGCCCGAGCTCCCCGGCGGCGGCCTGCCAGCCGTCGTCCACCACGGTGGTGGCGTCCGCCTCGGCGACGATCGCCGGCCCGGTGACGGTGTCGCCGGTCCCGAGCGCGGCGCGCCGGTACAGCGGCACCTCCCGGCGCTCGCCCGCCACGAACATGCCCACGGTGGCCGGGGGTCCGCCCGCACCCTCGCGCGCGTACTCCTCGACCTCGGGGGCGCCGTGCGGCCCGGCGGCGCCGACGGCCTCCACCGACACCGCCTCCACGGTCAGCGGCTTGTCCATGGTGAAGGCGTACCGCGCGCGGTGCTCGCCTTCGAACGCCTCCTTCATGGCGTGCGCCGTGTCCAGGTCGACCGGCAGGCTCGCGTCCGTACCGGCGTAGCGGAGCAGTACGCGCGCGTGGGTGGTGACCGCGTCGTCGGGGACGCCGTCGGCGCGCAGTTCGGCACGCGTGCGTGCCGCGAGTTCCCGGCACAGCCCGCGCACCCGCCCGGCGGCGGCCTCGTCGAGCTCCTCCTCCACGGACTGCTCGCGCATCGCGGTCGCGTCGGCGAGGCCGATGCCGTAGGCGGACAGGACTCCGGCCAGCGGCGGTACGACGACGGTGTCGACGCCGAGCGCGTCCGCGACCGCGCAGGCGTGCTGGCCGCCCGCGCCGCCGAAGCTGGTCAGGGCGTAGCGGGTGACGTCGTGGCCGCGCTGCACGGAGATCTTCTTGACCGCGTTCGCCATGTTGAGGACGGCGATCTCCAGGAATCCGGCGGCGACCTCCTCGGGGGTGCGGCCGCCGCCGGTGCGCTCGGCCAGGGCGGCGAACCGCTCCCGTACCACCTCGGCGTCCAGCGGCTGGTCGCCGTTGGGGCCGAACACCGCCGGGAAGTGGGCGGGCTGGATCCGGCCGAGCATCACATTGGCGTCGGTGACGGTCAGCGGGCCGCCGCGCCGGTAGCAGGCCGGGCCCGGGACCGCGCCCGCCGAGTCGGGGCCGACCCGGTAGCGCTGCCCGTCGAAGTGGAGCACCGAGCCGCCGCCCGCCGCCACGGTGTGGATGTTCATCATCGGGGCGCGCATCCGTACCCCGGCGACCTGTGTGCCGAAGTCCCGCTCGAAGGCGCCCGCGTAGTGCGAGACGTCGGTGGAGGTGCCGCCCATGTCGAAGCCGATCACGCGCGCGTGGCCGGCCTGTCCGGCGGTGCGGGCCATGCCGACCACACCGCCGGCCGGGCCGGAGAGCACCGCGTCCTTGCCCCGGAAGTGCGCGGCCTCCCGCAGACCGCCGTTGGACTGCATGAACATCAGCCGTACGCCGTCGAGTTCCTTGGCGACCTCGTCCACGTAGCGGCGCAGGATCGGCGAGAGGTAGGCGTCCACCACGGTGGTGTCGCCGCGCGGCACCAGCTTGATGAGCGGGCTCACCTCGTGCGAGCAGCTGACCTGGGTGAAGCCGAGCGCGCGGGCGGCGTCCGCGACGGCCACCTCGTGGTCGGGGTGGCGGTAGCCGTGCATGAGGACGACGGCGGCGCTGCGGAAGCCCTCCGCGCGGGCGGCCCGCAGCCCCTCGGTGACGCCCGCGAGGTCGAGCGGACGGACGGTGGCACCGTGCGCGTCGACCCGCTCGGCCACCTCCACGACCCGCTCGTAGACCGCGTCCGGCAGCACGATGTGCCGGTCGAACAGGCGCGGCCGGTTCTGGTACGCGATCCGCAGCGCGTCCCGGAAGCCCTCGGTGACGACCAGCACGGTCGGCTCGCCGCGCCGCTCCAGGAGGGCGTTGGTGGCGACGGTGGTCCCCATCTTGACGACGGAGATCCGGTCGGCCGGGACCGGCTCGTCGGGCCCGAGGCCCAGCAGCAGCCGGATCCCGGCGACCGCGGCGTCACGGTGGCGCTCCGGGTCGTGGGAGAGGAGCTTGCGGCTGACCAGGCGGCCGTCGGGCCGCCGGCCCACCACGTCGGTGAAGGTGCCGCCACGGTCGATCCAGAACTCCCAGCGCCCTGTCATCCCTCCATTCTGGCAAGGCGGGCCGGGCCCGGGGGCGCACCGACGGCCCCGAGCGCGGCGGCGGGCGCCGCCACGGCGCGCGGCACCTCTCCCGACGCCGCACCCGCCCCCGCCCGCACCGGCGCGTCGTGCGCCGCCAGGAACGCCGTCACCGAGGCGTCCCAGCCGAAGAGTTCGCCGCGCGCGCGTGCGGCCTGCCTGCGGGGCTCCTCCGGGCGGTCCAGGAGCTCTTGGACCGCGTCGGCGAAGGCCGCGCCCGTGTCGGCGGCGGACAGTCCCGCCGCACCCACCACCTCGGGCAGCGCCGAGGAGCGGCTGCACACCACCGGCGTACCGCCCGCCAGCGCCTCCAGGGCCGAGAGGCCAAACGTTTCAGCGGGCCCGGGCGCCAGACAGACGTCCGCCGCGGACTGGAGGTCGGCCAGCCGTCCCCGGTCACGGACGTGGCCCAGGAACCTCACCGGCAGCCGCGCGGCCCGCGCCCGGCGCTCCAGACCGGTGGCCAGCGGCCCGTCCCCGGCCACCACGAGGGCCGCGCGCACACCGCGGCGCCGCAGCTCCGCCAGCGCGTCCAGGGCGGTGCCCGGCCGCTTCTCGACGGAGAGGCGGGAGCACAGCACCAGCAGCACGCTCTCCTCCCCCAGCCAGTGCTCGCGCAGCGGCAGGGAGCGCCGCCCGGGGTGGCAGCGCGCCAGGTCGACGCCCAGCGGCGCGCGCGTCACATTGCGCGCCCCGATCCGTACGAACTCGCGCTCGGCCCACTCCGTGGTGCACAGGACGCGTGAATACGCCCAGGCGGAGCGTCTGTTGACGCGGTCGGCGGCAGCGCGCGCGAGGCTCTCGGGGGCGCCCCAGGTCCGCAGCACGCCGTCCGTCGTCTCGTGCGAGACCATCACCGAGGGCACCCGCTCGCGCCGCGCCCACTCCCCCGTCCAGCGCAGGGTGGTGCGGTCCGACACCTCGATCCGGTCGGGCCCCAGCGCCTCCAGGACGCGCCGCACCCGGCGGCGGTCGGCGAGCACCCGGTAGCCGCCGGTGCCGGGCAGCACCACGCCCGGCAGGGTGATCACCCGTCCCTGCTCGGTGTGTTCGTCGCGCGCGTGGGCGCCGGGAACGATCAGCGCGGGGTCGTGGCCGGCGGCCAGATAGCCGCGGCCGAGCTCCCGCAGCGCGGTGCGCAGCCCGCCCGAGGAGGGCGCGACGAAGTTGGCGAGGCGGACGATCCGCAGCCCGCTCATGCCGCCACCACCCGGCGCTCGCCCAGCACGTCGGCGTAGTGGCCGAGCAGCTGGTCGCCGACGGCGGCCCAGGTCCGGCCCTCGACGGGCCCGGCCCTCCCGTACGCGTGGCGCGTCGCCGGATCCGCCAGCCGCAGCACCGCGTCCCGGACCGCTCCGGCGTCGCCCGGCGTGACCAGCAGTCCGGTACGCCCGTGGTCCACCAGGTCGAGCGGCCCGCCCGCCGCGGGGGCGATCACCGCCACCCCGCTCGCCATGGCCTCCTGCACGGTCTGGCAGAACGTCTCGTACGGCCCGGTGTGCGCGAAGACGTCCAGGGAGGCGAAGACCCGGGCGAGTTCGTCGCCGGTGCGGCGGCCCAGGAACAGGGCCCCGGGCAGCGCGCCCCGCAGCGCCCCGGCGCTCGGCCCGTCCCCGGTGATCACCACCCGGACCCCGGGCAGCGCGCAGACCCCGGAAAGGAGCTCCACCTGCTTCTCGGCGGCGAGCCGGCCCACATAGCCGACGATCAGCTCGCCGCCGGGGGCGAGTTCACGCCGCAGCGCCTCGTCGCGCAGCTCTGGCCGGAACCGTACGGTGTCGACGCCGCGCGGCCACAGCCGCACCCGCTCCACACCGTGCTCCTGAAGATCGCGGACGGCGGCGGTGGAGGGGGCGAGGGTGCGGTCGGCGGCGCCGTGGACGGCTCTGATCCGCCGCCAGGCGGTGTTCTCGCCGGTGCCCATGTACGTACGGGCGTATCCGGCGAGGTCGGTCTGGTAGACGGCGACGGCGGGCACCCCGAGCCGGGCGGCGGCCGCCATCCCGCGCACCCCGAGCACGAACGGGCTCGCCAGATGGACCAGTTCGGCCCGGTGCGCGGTGATGGCGGCGGCCACCCGGCGGCTCGGCAGAGCCACCCTGACCTGCGGATAGCCGGGCAGCGGCAGCGAGGGGACGCGGATCACCGTACAGGGGGCGGTGATGTCGTCCCCGGCTGCCGCGGCCGGGGCTATGACGAGCGGTTCATGACCGCGGGCGGCGAGGTGGCGGGCGGTCTGCAGGGCGCAGTGGGCGACGCCGTTGACATCGGGCGGGAAGGATTCGGTGACGATGACGACACGCATACCCGTGTTGTCGTCGCCGCCGGGGTGGCCCCGCCGACTTGGATCTTTCCGCCCGGGGAACGTCCCATGAGCATTTCAGACAGCGTGTCTTTCGGACAGCGCTTCCGGCTCGGCGGGACGCCGCTCGCGGCTCATATCGCGGGCGCGTCGGGGCCCATCCGGTTGTGGATGGCGCTCTGTACCTCGGCCTCCTCGGCCGGGTCGTCGGCCAGGCGCCGCAGCCGCTCCGCCACGCGCGCGTCGACGAGCTCGGCGTACTGCGCGGCCACTTCGCGGGTGGTCTCCTCGCAGTCCCACAGGCACTCGACGGCGAAGCCGGTGGCGAAGGCGGGGTCGGTGGCGGCGAGCGCGCGGGCGGTGCGGCCGCGCAGCTCGGAGGAGGCGGTCTCGCGGTAGAGATGCCTCAGTACGGGGGCGGCGCAGCCGATGCCGAGCCGTCCGGCCCCGTCGACGAGGGGGCGCAGCGAGGGCGCGTCGGGCCCCTCGGAGCGCACGCACTCACGCAGTGCGCCCAGGACCAGCTGGGCGTCGTCGGCCTCGCCCCGGCAGGCGAGGACGCCCGCGGCGGCGGCACCGAGCGCGTCGGGCCGGTGCACCCAGCCCCGCGCCCGGTCGACGGCCTCGGGCCCGCACATCCGCTCGAAGGCGAGGACGGCGGCCTCGGCCACCGTGCGGGAGCCGCCGACGGCGGCCTCGATGAGGTCGAGAACCCGGGGGTCGCGTGACTCGGTGAGGTAGTGCAGGGCGGCGCACCGGGCGCCGTCCGAGCCGGCGCGCGCGGCCTCGACGATCACGTCGCGGTCGTCGGGTCCGGCGACCGCGCCCAGGCAGCGGGCCGCGGGCAGGGTGAGGTCGGCGCCGCGCTCCAGGCCCTCCTGGGCCCAGTCGAAGACGGCTTGGACGCTCCAGCCGGGCCGGGGCCCGGATGGCCGCATCTGGCGCTGCCAGCGGTCGAAGGACCCGGCTTCCTGGGCGGCGCGCACCCGGGCGCCGACCGCGTCCCGGGTGTCCTCGGCCCACAGCCGCCAGGGCCGGGGCTCGAAGGCGTCCCGGACGGTGGCGGCCAGTTCGGCGTCACCCTCCGGGGTGCCGGGGAAGCGGGCGAGGACGGGCTCGGCGAGGCCGCGCAGGCCCGCGTCGTCGTCACGCAGCGCGAGCTCGTCCAGGGCCCAGCCCCAGTTGGCACCGCGCATGGCGTAGCGCCGCAGCAGGCGCAGCGCGTCGTCCCTGCCGTAGGAGGCGAGGTGTCCGAGGACCGCCAGCGCGAGGCCGGTGCGGTGCTCGTCGGCGTCGAGGACGTCCTCGGCGCTGAAGAGGTGGGCCTCGATCTCGTCGAGTCCGCCGTCGAGATCCAGGAAGAGGCGCGCGTAGTACAAGGAGCGGTTCTCCACCTGCCAGTCGTGGCGGGGGTCGCCCAGTACACAGTGGTTCAGGGCCGCCAGGGCCTCTGGGCGCGGGGCGGCGAGCGCGTGCAGGGTGCCGTCGCCGCGGCCCCGCTGCAGCAGGCCGAGCAGCGTGCCGCTCGGCGCTATGACCGGATCAAACATGGAAGTAGCCTCACATCAAGCTGTCGACGCAACCGGGATTCGTGCCGTGCCCTAGTAGGCCGCGCGCCAACATGTTCGGCCGTCCGCCGTCTTCCGCTTGCTGTGAGTCATCTTCCTGCCTCTCTTCGTGTCCCCCGATGTAAGGACCCTGCCCCCGGTGAAGGGGCTCGTCGTCATGATGACCCAGGCATTTCGCCACCGCGACCACATTTACGAGCCCCTCTCACCAGGTACGCAGGGGGCACCCGGCGCAAACCTCAGCGGTCGCCGAAGAGTGCGATCAGTTCCGTCTTGCCGAACATCCGTGCGGTGTCGAGCGCGGACGGCGTTCCGGCGGAAGGATCGGCTCCGCCTGCCAGCAGCGCCTTGACGACCGCGTCCTCGCCCTTGAAGACCGCACCCGCGAGCGGGGTCTGGCCGCGGTCGTTGGCGCGGTCGGCGTCGGCACCGCGCGCGAGGAGCGCGGAGACCGTCTCCGCGCGCCCGTGGTAGGCGGCGAGCATGACGAGCGTGTCGCCCTTGTCGTTGGTGAGGTCGGGCGAGACCCCCGCGTCGATGTACGCGGCGAGCGCCTCGGCGTCCCCCTGGCGCGCCAGATCGAAGATCCTGCCCGCCAGCTCCACCACCTCGGGATCGAGGGCATCGCTCATCGCACGGACCGCCTTTCGCTGGGGAGGGCGCTCCTCGGAACGCCTGTGACCTGGCCTCGTACGGCACCGGGGCCGTACGAGTGAATCGACAGGGTACTGCCCGTCGGACGACATGGTTCGGTCCGCCCGGGGCAAAGCTCACCGCGAGTGACGACATCCGACCCGTCGGCCGCACAGTGTCCCGCCCGCGACCCGGTTCCCTGTCCGCCACTCCAGTGAAAATCAGAGAATTTCACCCGATTGCAGCTTTTATCACATAGATACTTCCTGTGATCCTGGAAGAACTCATGGTGACTGTCCCCATCAACCAGGAGAACTCCTCATGATCCTGTCCATCTCAGGCGTCGTCCTGCTCGGAATCATCGTCTTCCTCTTCTTCCGGAAAGACGGTCTGAAGGCGTCGCACGCCATGGTCTGCGCCCTCTTCGGCTTCTATCTCGCGGGCACCGCGATCGCCCCGAGCATCAAGGCCGGCGGCCAGAGCCTGGCCAGCCTGCTGGGCGGGATCAAGTTCTGACCTCCCGCAGTCCCGATCACCCATGAGGAGACCGACGTGGCCCGGCGACCACTCCCCCGCATTCTGAGCAGCACGAGCGTGCCGATCGCCCGCAGCCGCGAGATCGCGCGCACGGCCGCCGACAGCGCCACCGACGTCCTCCATCCGCTCATCACGATCAGCCGCGGCCTGCGGCTGATCGCCGCCGCCCTGCGCGGCAGGTGGACCGCCACGCCCAGGGAACGGCGTGGTCCCGCGCTGTTCCTGCTGGCGGCCGTGGTCCTGGTGGTCGCGCTCATCCCGTACGGGCCGCTGCTCGCCCTGATCACGGTGATGGCCGCGGCCGCCTGGAAGGGCCGCGAGCGCGTCCCCGTCAAGACCGGCCCCGACGAGGCCGAGCTCGGCCGTCTCCAGGCCCTCTACGAGGCGCTGGTGCCCTACTTCTCGGTGCCGGAGGACCCCAGTCCGCTCTTCGCCCACGGCGGGGAGTGGGCCGGGGCCTTCAGCGAGTACGAGTTCGACGACGCCGGCCGGGTCACCCGTCTGCTCATCCGCTATCCCGCGTATTTCACGGACGGCGAGCCCGAGGCGCGCGCCCGTATCGAACAGCTGCTGCACACCAAGTCCGGGCGCGGCCGGGAGTACCGGTTCGAGTGGGACGAGGAGGGCAACCAGCTCGTCATGCGCGTCCTCGACGCGCTCTCCACCGCGATCGCCGCCCAGCACTTCGTGGCGGGCCCCGGCGAGACCGTGCTCGGGTTCACCGACGCCGACGCGGTGCAGCGCACCGTGCCGGTCGCCGAGGGCGAGGACGTCCGCGACGCGCCCCCCGTCTTCTGGCGCACCGGCCCGCGCTCCACCGAGCCGCATCTGCTGGCGGTGGGCGAGCCCGGCAGCGGCACCACGACCCTGCTGCGCTCCATCGCCCTCCAGGCGCTCCAGCACGGCGACGTGCTCGTGGTCGAGGGCAGCGGCACCGGGGAGTACGCGTGCCTGACCGGGCGCCGGGGCGTGCTCGCCGTCGAGTGCGGCCTCGCCGGGGCGCTGGCCACGCTGGAGTGGGCCGCGCACGAGACCGAGCGCCGGCTGATCGCCGCCAACCGCGCCCGCCAGGCGGGCCATCCGACCCCGGACGACATCAAGCGGCCACTGTGGATCCTGCTCGACCGGCCGAGCGTCTTCGGGCACCTGGCCGCCGCCGACGGGCGCCCCGACCCTCAGCAGCTGCTCCAGATCCCGCTGCGGCACGGGCGGGCGGCCGGGGTGACCGTGGTGGTCGCCGAGCAGTTCGACAGCCTGGAGGCGCTGACCGAGCCGGTACGCACGCACACCCGCGCGCGCGTGGTGCTCGGCCCCGCCACCCCGGCGCAGGCCGAGTGGGTCCTCGGCGTCCCGCCGCACACCACCCCGACCACGGCGGTCCCGCCCGGCCGCGGCTACGCCCGGCTCGGCACCGGGCCCGTGCTGCGCCTCCAGGTCCCGGCGACGCCGGACCCGTACGACGACGCGACCAGCGAGCAGCACCGCCAGGCGGTCCTGGACCTGCTTCCGGAGCGCGACCTGCCGGTGGAGGCGGCGCCGCGCGCGGAGGCGGTACCGGCGGAGGGGTGAGCCGGGACGGCTCACGGGCAGCCGTCCACGCCCCTCACAAGCCCGCGCCCCTCAAGCCCGCCCCCGCAAGGCCCACGCTCCTCAGAGCCTGTCCTTGAACCCCCACCTGCGCCCCGACGCCCGTCACGCCACGAAGGTCCGCGGCGACTCGCCCCCCGTGCTCGCCCCCTTCTCCACCAGCCGCGCCGCCGCCGCGAGCCGCGCCGCCGCCTCCTCGGCGACCGGGCCGCTCACCGTGAAGGGCAGCCGTACGTACCCCTCGAAGGCGCCGTCCACGCCGAACCGGGGGCCGGAGGGCACCCGTACGCCGACCCGCTCGCCCATCTCCGCCAGGCGTGAGCCGGAGATCCCCCCGGTGCGCACCCAGAGGGTGAGCCCGCCCACCGGCACGTCGAACTCCCACTCCGGCAGCTCCCGGCGGACCGCCGTCACCAGCGCGTCGCGGTTCTCGCGCGCCTGGGCGCGGCGCAGGTCGACCGCCTGCTCCCAACCGCCGGTGGCCATCAGCCAGTTCACGGCGAGCTGCTCAAGGACCGGGGTGCCGAGGTCGGCGTAGGCGCGGGCCGCGACGAGGGAGCGGATCACGTCGGGGGCCGCGCGCACCCAGCCGATGCGCATGCCCGCCCAGAACGCCTTGCTCGCCGAGCCCACCGTGAGCACGGTCGCCCCCGCCGGGTCGAAGGCGCAGACGGGGCGCGGCACGTCGATGCCCTCGTCCAGCCAGAGCTCGGACATGGTCTCGTCGACGACGAGCACGGTCCCGGCCGAGCGAGCGGCGTCCACCAGGGCGCGGCGCTGCTCCTCGTCGGCCAGCGCGCCGGTCGGGTTGTGGAAGTCGGCGACGACATAGGCGAGCCGGGGCGCCGAGTCGCGCAGCACCTGCCGCCACAGGGGCAGGTCCCAGCCGGTGAGCCCCTCGGCCATGGCGACCGGCACCAGCCGGGCCCCGGCCTCTCGCATCAGCTGGAGGATGTTGGCGTACGAGGGCGACTCGACCGCGATCCGCTCGCCGCGCCCGGCGAAGAGGTGGCAGATGGCGTCGATGGCGCCCATCGCACCGGTGGTGACCATGATCTGCTCGGGCATGGTCGGAATGCCGCGCGCGGTGTAGCGCTCGGCGAGCATCTGGCGCAGCGCGGGCAGCCCGGCCGGGTAGTCGCCGTGGGTGTGCGCGTACGGCGGCAGCTCCTCCAGGGCGCCCTGGACCGAACGGGTCAGCCACGGCTCGGGCGCGGGCAGCGCCGCGCACCCCAGGTCGATCATGGAGCCCAGCGACTCGGGCGGCAGCGGCTCCAGACCGCGCGCGGGCAGCGGGTTGCCCGCCGGCACGGCCGTCCAGCTGCCCGCGCCCCGGCGGGACTCCAGGAAGCCCTCGCCGCGCAGCGCCTCGTAGGCGGCGGCGACCGTGGTGCGGCTGACCGAGAGCGCCAGGGCCAGCTCCCGCTCGGCGGGGAGGCGGGCGGCCACCGGCACCCGCCCTTCGAGGACGAGCAGGCGGATCCCGTCGGCCAGGGCCCGGTAGGCGGGCGGCTTGCGGGTGCCCGCCGGACGGGGCTGCTGCTGTGCGTTGAGCTGACGGGCGAGCTGTGCCGGCCCGACCGCCGAGGTCCACTGCGCCATGGAAGTCAGTCCACCTTCCCCGAATTGGCCATGGTTGGGAGGGGTTTCCCAGCCACAGAGTGTCATGCGCCGGTCCACTACCACCAGACAGGGGGGCATTCACGTGTCCACGCACCTCACCCGCAGGCTGCTCCAGCTCTACGTCGGCCTGACGCTGTACGGGGTGAGCTCCGCGCTGCTCGTGCGCAGCGGCCTCGGGCTCGAACCGTGGGGCGTGCTGCACCAGGGCATCGCCGAGCGGACCGGGCTGACCATCGGGGTCGTCTCGATCATCGTGGGCGCGCTGGTGCTGCTGCTCTGGATTCCGCTCCGGCAGCGCCCCGGCCTGGGCACGGTCTCCAACGTCTTCGCCATCGGCATCGCGATGGACTCCACCCTGGCCCTGGTGCCGGACGTGCGCGGACTCGCCGCCGAGATCCCCCTGCTGGCCGGCGGGATCCTGCTCAACGGCGTGGCGACCGGCCTGTACATCTCGGCTCGGTTCGGCCCCGGCCCCCGCGACGGTCTGATGACCGGGCTGCACCGGCTCACCGGACGCTCGATCCGGCTGGTGCGCACCTCGATCGAGGTGGCGGTGGTGGCGACCGGCTTCCTGCTCGGCGGCTCACTGGGCGTCGGCACGGTCGCCTACGCCCTCGCCATCGGCCCGCTCGCCCAGTTCTTCCTGCGCTTCTTCGCCGTCCCGGAGCTCCCGGAGCAGGCGCGGACGCCGGAGACCTCCCCGGAGCCGGCGCCCGCCGCCGTCGCCGAGCCCGTCACCGAAGGGACACCGGCACGGGCGATACTGCGCGGGTGACTCGCGTACGCCACCCCTATCTGGACCACCCGACGCCGATCGCCTTCGCCCACCGCGGCGGGGCGGCCGACGGCATCGAGAACACCGCGGCCGCCTTCGGCCGGGCCGCGGCGGCCGGTTTCCGCTACTTCGAGACCGATGTGCACACCACCGTGGACGGCCGGCTCGTCGCCTTCCACGACTCCACCCTGGACCGGGTCACCGACGCCGTGGGCCGGATCGCCGATCTGCCGTGGGCCGAGGTGGCGCAGGCCCGGGTGGCGGGCCGCGAGCCGCTGCCGCTCTTCGAGGAGCTCCTGGAGGAGTTCCCCGAGGCCCGCTGGAACATCGACCTCAAGGCGGAGTCCGCGCTCGTCCCGCTGGTGGAGCTGATCCGCCGGACGGACGCCTGGGACCGGGTGTGCGTCGGGTCGTTCTCGGAGGCCCGGGTCGCCCGTGCCTCGAAGCTGGCGGGCCCCCGTCTGGCGACCTCGTACGGGGTACGGGGTGTGGCCGCTCTGCGGCTGCGCTCGCTGGGGCTGCCGGTGCCGCTGCGCCGGGGCGCGGTGTGCGCGCAGGTGCCCGAGTCCCAGGGCCGGATCCCGGTGGTGGACCGCCGCTTCGTGAGGACCGCGCACGCTCTTGGCCTGCAGGTCCACGTATGGACAATCAATGATCCCGATCGGATGACGAAACTCCTGGACCTCGGCGTGGATGGCATCATGACCGATCATCTGGAGACGCTGCGCACGGTACTGAGCGACCGGGGAACCGGGTTCTGACACCCGGCGCGCGCCCTGGGAACGAACGAGAGGGCGCGGGGTTTGACCGCCGAGACCATGGGCCGGACCGCCGCCGCACAGGCGGCGCCGGACGCCGACCGCCGCCGCGAGCAACGCGGCTGGTACTTCTACGACTTCGCGTGCTCGGTCTACTCGACGACCGTCCTGACGGTGTTCCTCGGGCCCTATCTGACGGCGATCGCCAAGGACGCCGCCGACCCGGACGGCTTTGTGCACCCGCTGGGCGTCCCGGTACGGGCCGGGTCCCTCTTCGCGTACGCGGTGTCCGCCTCGGTGGTGCTCGCGGTGGTCCTGATGCCGGTGGTGGGCGCCGCGGCGGACCGCACCGGCCGCAAGAAGCCGCTGCTCGCGGCGGCGGCCTACACCGGAGCCGCGGCGACGGCGGGCATGTTCTTCCTGGACGGGCACCGCTATCTGCTCGGCGCGGTGCTGCTGATCGTCGCCAATGCCTCCCTTTCGGTCTCGATGGTGCTCTACAACGCCTATCTGCCGCAGATCGCGGGCCCCGAGGAGCGCGACCGCGTCTCCTCGCGCGGCTGGGCCTTCGGCTACACCGCGGGCGCGTTCGTCCTGGTCCTCAATCTGATCCTCTACTCGGGCCACGACGGCTTCGGGCTCTCCGAGGGCACGGCCGTACGGATCTGCCTGGCCTCGGCCGGGGTGTGGTGGGGCGCCTTCACGCTCGTACCGCTGCGGCGGCTGCGGGACCGGGGCGCGCCCGCCGGGCACGCCCCGGCCGAGGGCAAGGTGGGCGCGGGCTGGCGCCAGCTCATCGCGACCCTGCGCGACATGCGCGCCCGTCCGCTCACCCTCGCCTTCCTGGCCGCGTACCTGATCTACAACGACGGCGTGCAGACCGTGATCTCGCAGGCGTCGCTGTACGGCTCCGAGGAGCTCGGGCTCGACCAGAACACCCTGATCGTCGCCGTGCTGCTGGTGCAGGTGCTGGCGGTGGCCGGGGCGCTCGGGATGGGGCGGCTCGCGCGGACGTACGGCGCCAAGCGCACGATCCTGGGCTCGCTGGCGGTGTGGGCGCTGATCCTGGGCACCGGCTACTTCCTGCCCGCCCACTCGCCCGCGCTCTTCTTCGTCCTGGCCGCGGCGATCGGCACGGTCCTCGGCGGCAGCCAGGCGCTGTCGAGGTCGCTTTTCTCACACATGGTGCCGAGCGGCAAGGAGGCCGAATACTTCTCGGCCTACGAGATGAGCGACCGCGGACTGAGCTGGCTGGGGCCACTGGTGTTCGGGCTCGCGTACCAGCTGACCGGCAGCTACCGGGATGCGATCATCTCTCTCGTGATCTTCTTCGCGGTCGGGTTCGTACTGCTCGCCCGGGTCCCGGTGCGGGCCGCCGTGGCGGCCGCGGGGAACCCGGTTCCGGCGCGGATTTAGACGTTGAAGTGAAAGGCCGGTAGTGTACGCCTTTGGCCTGCCAGGCGGACCGTTACTGCGTGCTCAACTAGTGAAGACGCTGGGTGACATCTGCTGCCAGATGTGACAAACCGGGCACTGGTGGGTACAACAAGGGGCGGCACGACGGCGACACATGACCCACAACGGGAATCTTTAACGCCGACCGGACGTTGACCGGATGACGACGACAGCGACACCTGTCCTGTGGGCGACAAGCCCGGGAGGCACGATTCATGAGTGAGCGAGCTCTTCGCGGCACGCGCCTCGTGGTGACCAGCTACGAGACCGACCGCGGCATCGATCTGGCCCCGCGCCAGGCGGTGGAGTACGCATGCGAGAACGGACATCGATTCGAGATGCCGTTCTCGGTGGAGGCGGACATCCCGCCGGAGTGGGAGTGCAAGGCGTGTGGCGCCATGGCACTCCTGGTGGACGGCGAAGGTCCTGAGGAGAAGAAGGGCAAGCCCGCGCGTACGCACTGGGACATGCTCATGGAGCGGCGCACCCGCGAGGAGCTGGAGGAGGTTCTGGCCGAGAGGCTGGAGGTCCTGCGGTCCGGCGCCATGAACATTGCCGTGCATCCGCGCGACAGCCGCAAGTCCGCCTAGGCGCGCCAGCGCTCGGGCAAAAGATTCAGAAGAAGAGGGCCGGTCACACCGTTTCGGTGTGACCGGCCCTCTTTTTCGTGCCGGGCTCTCGCGGTACGTACGGGCCTCAGCGGGCCCTGCGTACGGCCTCAGTGGGTCAGCGGCGGCCGGGGCTCGTCCCGCTGGGGGCGCTCGTCCTCGCGGATGACCTCGCCCTGGACCACCTTGCCGTCCGGGTGCCGCATACGGGCCTGCTGGAAGGCGTCGCCCAGGGGGCCGGGCGCGGCCGCGCGCATCCGCTTCTCCAGCGAGCGCTCGGCGTACCGGGAGACCGCCTTGCGTACCGGCGGCACCAGGCAGAGCAGCCCGAGCACGTCGGAGAGCAGGCCGGGGACGATCAGGAGCAGGCCGCCCAGCATCGTCAGGGAGTTGCCCTCGCTGCCCGGCTGGGGGCCCGTGGCGGGCGCCGTCCCGGACTGCTGCTGCTGGAACTGCTCGGTGAGGTTGCGGAAGGCGCGGCGGCCGGCCCGCTTGATGACGAGGGAGCCGAGCACGACGCCGCCGACCAGCAGCGCGAACACGGCCAGTCCGCCGGCGGCGTCCGCCACGGTGATCAGCAGCCAGATCTCCACGAGGAGCCAGGCGGCGATCCCCAGCGGGACGAGGGTGCGCGCACGGGAGCGCTTGGGCAGGGTCGGGGGCACGGTGCCGGTCGTCATGCTCCCAGTGTGCCTGGCGGCGCCGTAGGACGGCGTAAGGGATTCATCAGGTGAGGGGGCGGCCGGGCCCGGGGCCCGGCCGCCCCCTCACCTCAGGGCCTCTCGCGGGGCCTCAGGACGGCTTGCGGCCCATGAGCTTGTTGGCGCGCGAGCCGACGCCCCAGGCGGTGACCCGCCACAGCGCCTCGACGATGATGTCGTTGCTCATCTTGGAGTCGCCGCGCTCGCGCTCGACGAAGGTGATCGGCACCTCGACCACGTGGTAGCCGGCGGCCACGGCGCGGCGGGCCAGGTCGACCTGGAAGCAGTAGCCCTGGGAGGCCACCTCGTCCAGGCCGAGGCCTTCGAGGGTCTCCCGGCGGAAGGCCCGGAAGCCTCCGGTCACGTCGCGGATGTCCACGCCGAGCAGCAGCCGGGAGTAGGTGGAGCCGCCGCGGGAGATGAACTCGCGGTGCTTGGGCCAGTTCACCACCCGGCCGCCCGGCACCCAGCGCGAGCCGAGGACCAGGTCGGCGCCCTTGAGCGCGGTGAGCAGCCGGGGCAGCTCCTCCGGCTGGTGGGATCCGTCGGCGTCCATCTCGACCAGTACGCCGTAGCCCTCGTCCACGCCCCAGCGGAAGCCCGCGAGGTAGGCGGCGCCGAGGCCCTCCTTGCCCTTGCGGTGCAGGACGTGGACGTGGTCGTCCTCGGCCGCCAGCTCGTCGGCGATCTTGCCCGTGCCGTCGGGGCTGTTGTCGTCGGCGATCAGGACGTGGGCCTCGGGGACCGACTCCCTGACGCGGGAGACGATCGGCTTGATGTTCTCCGCCTCGTTGTAGGTCGGGATGATCACCAAGGCTCTGCCGAGCGGGCCGTATCGCCTCTGACCGCCGTCGTTCACTGCTGCCCCTTATTGTCCGTACGCAGGGCACCACCATAGCGAGCGGTCGGGGCACTGCCGCACCGCGAGGTCCCGGGGTGTCGGAATGGGGGCCCGGCGCCCTTCGGGCCGGCCTGGGACCCGCTGGCTGCGGGCTGCCTGGAGCCGTTGTCTACTGAACGTCCGGGCCCCATCCGGGTCGCACCCTCCCCCCGGGCTCCCGTGGAGCAGGGGGGACCCCCGGGACGGCAGAAACCTTCTGTCGGCCGGACGTCCTGTGGTGGACCCGGCCGAACCTACCGGCCCCCGGCCGCTCTCTGTCAACAGTCGTTTGACCTGCGGCGTCGACCGAAACCAGCAGGTCAGTGCGGAAGATCCGCAGGTGGCGGCGGCGCGGCGCGGGCAGCCCGACGGCCGTACGGAACGTCCTTACGTCACTCGTTCGGCCGGACGAAGACCGTTTGTCCGAACACCACCGTGCGCAGACAGACCGGCAGCGCCGCCCCCGGGCTGAGGTCGGGCAGTCCGGGCGTGCCCGAGCGCGGGTCGGTCGACCAGCGGGCCACCCGGTCGTCCGGCGCCTGCACCACGAGCTCGTCGGTGCGCCACACCGCGTAGTCGGCGGGCGCGCCCGGCACCAGGGTGCCCGCGTCGTCCCGGCCGATGGCGCGCCAGCCGCCCCGGGTGTGGGCGGTGAAGGCGGCGCGGGCCGAGACCCGGTGCTCGGGGGTGCGGTGGAAGGCGGCCGCGCGGACGGTGCCCCACGGGTCGAGCGGGGTGACCGGCGAGTCGGAGCCGAAGGCGAGCGGCACCCCGGCGCGCAGCAGGGCCGCGTACGGGTTCAGGGTGCGGGCCCGCTCGGCGCCCAGGCGCTCGGCGTACATGCCCTCCTCGCCGCCCCACAGCGCGTCGAAGGCGGGCTGTACGGAGGCGGTGAGCCCGAGCTCGGCGAAGGCCGCGATCGTCTCGGGGGTGAGCATCTCGGCGTGCTCGACGCGGTGGCGGGCGGCGCGGATGCGGGCCAGGCCCACCTTGGCGGCGGCGGCCCGGATGCCCTCGACGACCGCGGTGACGGCGGCGTCCCCGATGGCGTGGAACCCGGCCTGGAGCCCGGCCTCGGTGCAGGCGGTCACATGGGCGGCTACGTCGGCTGCGTCCAGGTGGGCGGTGCCGGTGTGCGCGGCGTCGGCGTACGGCTCGTGCAGACAGGCGGTGTGCGAGCCCAGGGCGCCGTCGACGAAGAGGTCGCCGGCCGCGCCGAGCGCGCCGAGTTCGCGGATGCGATCGGCGTCCTTGGGGCCGGTGACCTGCTCGGCCCAGTAGCCGAAGACGCGCGGGCCGGCCTCCTCGCGGGCGAGCCCCAGCAGCGAGGTGAAGTCGTCCTCGTCGGAGATCTCGGGGCCGCCGCACTCGTGGAGGGTGCCGATGCCGAGGGAGGCCGCCCGGTGCAGCGCGGCCCGCTGGGCCTCCTCGCGCTGGCGCGGGGTGATCGCCGCATGGGCGGCGGCACGCACCGCGTGGTGGGCGGCGGCGGTCAGCGGAGCGTCCGGGTGGTAGCCGTCGAGGCCGGTGACGCCCGGGATCCGGTCGAGGAGCGCGGTGGTGGCGACGGCCGAGTGGACGTCGATGCGCGGCAGGTACAGAGGGCGGCCGCCGGTGGCCCCGTCGAGCTCGGCGCGGGTGGGCGGGGTCCGCTCGGGCCAGCGCGCCGCGTCCCAGCCGTGGCCGAGCAGCACCTCGTCGCCGGGACGGGCGGCGGCGTACTCCCGTACCGCCGCCAGGGCCTCGGCACGGGTGCGGGCGGACGACAGGTCGAGGCCGGTGAGCGCCAGGCCGGTGGCCGTGGTGTGCACATGCGCATCGGTGAACGCCGGGGCGACCAGGGCCCCTTCGAGGTCGATCACCTCGTCCACGCCGGACGCGAAGGCGTCGGCCGCGCCCTCGGAGCCGACCCAGGCGACGTGTCCGCGTTCGACGACCATCGCCGTGGCGAACGGGTCGGCGGGGCTGTGGACCTCCCCGCCGCGCAGCAGCACGGTGCGGTGGTCGGGCTCGCCCGCGGACAGCGGGGCGACGGTTCGGGCCGGAAGGGCGGCGGCGCTCTCGGAACTCATGGGAACAGCCTAGATACGCGGCGGCCGTGCCTCGTACGGGGTCGAGAGAACGACGGTCGTCCGGGTGGAGACACCGGCCAGCGAGCGGATGCGGGTCAGCAGGTGCTCCAGCTCCAGGGGCGTGGCCACGCGCACCTTGAGGATGTAGTTCTCGTCGCCCGCGACGCTGTGGCACGCCTCTATCTCCGGGACGTCGGCCAGCCGTTCGGCGATGTCGTCGGGGGCGCTCGGGTCGAACGGCTTGACCGAGATGAACGCGGTCAGCGGCAGCCCCACCGCCTCCGGGTCCACGACGGCCACATAGCCGCGGATGACTCCGCGCTGCTCCAGACGGCGTACCCGCTGGTGCACGGCCGAGGTGGACAGGCCCGTGGCCTTGCCCAGGTCGGTGTAGCTCATCCGCCCGTCCTTGACGAGCAGATCCACGATCTGACGGTCCAGCTCCTCCATGCGGATCAACCTATTCCCCCAGGTCCCCTCAGGCACAGTCGATGGCGACCGGAAGAGGCACCTGCGGCGGGCATGTGACGAATGCCACAGGCTTGTGACGTCCTGCCGGGGGGCCGCGCGGTTACGGCCGGTGCATGGCGGGAATTGCTTGCTGTGGTCGCGGCGACGGCGCCTTGCCGGCCCACCCGAGGGGGAGAACCCACATGCAGAACATGAAGCGCGGCGGACGTGTGCCGAATGAACGTACCGATCCGGAGCCCGTTGATCTCATCGTCGAGGACGAGCTCGCCGACGACGAGGCGGCGGACGCCTACGACACCTTCGAGATGTACCGGGTGATCTGCCCGGACTGCGCCCAGCCGATCGCGCTCCTCGCGGACGAGACGGTGCTGCCGGAGCACGCGCTGTGCCCGAGCCCGTGGAACCCGTTCGTGCTCACGGTGTGCGCCGGGACCGGCCGCGCCGCCTCGCAGAGCAGGCCCGCGGACACCTCCAAGGAGGTCCAGGAGCAGGACACCGCGCTGCTCCTGACGCTCCCCCAGGGCCTCGACTGGCGGACGCAGCCCTTCTCGCACGTCGGCGGTCCGGGCTCGCGTCCGATGCGGGTGCCGCGTATGCGGCGTGCCGCGTAGGTCCACGTCAGCTCCAGTACGTTCCCCGCACCATCGCCTCCAGGCTGCTCCGGTGCAGGATCAGCGCGTCCGGGTCCTCGGGGGCCCGGACCTCGCCGAAGTGCAGCTGCCGGTAGGCGATCCTGAGCATCACCACCGCGTGCCGCAGGGCGGCGTAGAGCGTGTGGAACTCCATGGCGTGCGGGGTGTGCCCGGTCAACTCGGCGTAGCGCGCCTCGATGTGGTCGCGTCTCAGGAAGTCGGGCAGGCCCGCTTGGCCGAAACTCATCGTCAGATCCTGGAAGAAGCGGTGGAGGTAGACGGTCCAGCCGAGGTCGAGTTCGCGCGGGCCGAAGGCCGCCATCTCCCAGTCGAGGACGGCGGCGGGCTCGAAGCCGTCGTACACGATGTTGCCGATCCGCGCGTCGCCCCAGCAGAGCACGGCGGGACCTTCGTCGGCGGGCCAGTGCGCGTCCAGCCAGTCGAACGCGGACTCGATGAGCGCGGAGCGCGGCAGACCGTCCACCACCCAGGCGTAGTAGGCCCGTTGGGCCTCCACATGGCGCCGCAGGGGTGAGCCCTCGCCCTGCGGCAGCAGGAACGCGGCCTCCTCGGCCGGGAACCGGTCGTGCAGCCGGGCGAGCACCCCGACGGTGGCGTCCTGAAGCCGCGCCCGCTGCGCGTCGCTCGCGGAGTGCAGCCAGTTCCCCTCGTACGTATAGGGCATGACGTCGGGCGGTACGCGGCCCTCGGCGCGCTCCATCACGAAGAAGGGGGCACCGAGCGCGGTGGGGTCCTCTTCCAGCCACAGCACCCGGGGCACCGGGACGTCGGTGTGCTCGGCGACCAGCCGCATCACCCGGTGCTGGCGGGCCATGTCGTAGACCGGGAAGACGGTGTACGCGGCCGGGTCGGCGGCGAGCCGCAGGGCGCAGCCGCGCACCGGCGCGTCCGGGTGGTCGAGGCCGAAGAGCAGGGTCTCGCTCGACATGCCGTTGGAGGACGGGACCTCGACGCCGGTGACCCGGGCGCCGGGCAGCCGTGCGTCGAGCCAGCCGGTGAGCCTGCGGCCGAGCTCCTGGGGGTCGCGCGTGGTGGTGCGGGGGCGTGGTGCCGTGGCCATGGGCGGTTCCCTTCTGGGCACGCGGAGGGGTCAGGGCGCGACGGAGGCGTACGTGGTGAAGCCGCTGGGGTCGTGGCGGCCGAAGCTGCCGTGCTCGAAGATCCCGTACCCGGTCCGTCCGTCGAGCGTGAAGCGGGCGGCGTGGTCGGTGACGCCGTAGGCGGCCATCGGGTGGGCCGAGGGGTCGGAGAGGTCGTAGCCGCGGCGGTCGGTCCAGCCCCGGCCCTGCCAGGTGCCGTGCTGCCAGTCGTCGGCCGGCGGATATCCGGCGCCGACGGCCAGCGGCGAGGAGGTGAGCACCTCGACGCCGAGTTCGAGGGGCTTGCGGGCGGCGTCGGTGAGGTGGACGACGGCACGCTCGGGGTGACGGGTGCCGGGGCGGTAGGCGATATCGGCCTGGGGCCAGCCGAGTTGGGTGTCGGGGTGGCCCTCGCGGACCAGCACGGCCTCGTTGAGGGTGCGGTAGCCGTCGGCGTCCTCCTGGGCGATCACCATCAGGAAGCGGTCCTCGAAGCGGACCGGCACCCAGAGCCAGTGGAACCCCTCGGGCCGCTGCTCCTCGGCGCGCCCGTCGCTCTCGCCGGGGATCGGGCGCACCCCCCAGCTGCGGTCCCTGGTGCCGGTCCACTCCCCCGCCGTGACCGGGATCTCCTCTCCGCCGGCCCGGATGGTGCCGGTGCAGTGGCCGGCCTGGACGAAGCGGCGGCCTTCGAGGGTGAGGCGGTCGCCCCGGCGCTGTACGTGGTGCGGCTCCCACACGGCGGGGAAGTCGGCCTGCCAGGTGATCTCGTACGAGAGCGAGGCCGGGTCGGCGGGGTCGGGGGCGCAGTGCAGGGTGAGGCGGCGCAGCGGCTCGTCGACGGTGATGCGCAGCGGGCCGACCGAGAGGTCCATCCGGTCGTCGGTGAGCGCGTCGCTGGCGCGGACGGCGTGCAGCCGGTCGCCGAGGCGCAGGGTGGCGTAGGCGTCGATGACCCCGGTGTTGGGGTAGACGCCGAGCCCGGCGATCAGCAGGGCGCGGCCGTGGTGGTCGAAGACGTGGAAGATACAGCGGTCATACGCGTTGCGGTCGCCGGTGGCGACGTGTTTCAGCGAGAGCGGGACCTGGTGTATCGGGTATTCGTCGAGCGCGATCGGACGGTCCTGGGACACGGCGAACCTCCTGGACGACAGGAAAGTTGACGGTACGTCAGATGCCGTGAAAAACAAGCCCCCGGGGGCCGGGGCGCACGGATCCGCGCACCCCGGCCCGCAGCAGAGGTCAGCGCGTCTCCGGGCCCGCCAGGTGGCGGGCGACGACCATCCGCTGGATCTGGTTGGTGCCCTCGACGATCTGGAGGACCTTGGCCTCGCGCATCAGGCGCTCGACCGGGAAGTCGGCGGTGTAGCCGTAGCCGCCGAGCACCTGGACCGCGT
The DNA here is from genome assembly GCF_001653515.1 of Streptomyces sp. ERV7. Lineage (GTDB taxonomy): Bacteria > Actinomycetota > Actinomycetes > Streptomycetales > Streptomycetaceae > Streptomyces. Next base: position 816,916 of record NZ_LYOY01000001.1, read on the forward strand.
CGGTGGTGACCTTCATCGCCGCGTCCGTGCAGAACAGCTTCGCCATCGCGGCCTCCTTGGAGAAGGGCCGTCCGGCGTCGCGCAGCCGCGCGGCCGACAGGTACAGCGCCCGGCCCGCCTCGATCTGGGTGGCCATGTCCGCCAGCATGAACCGCAGGCCCTGGAAGTCCGCGATGGGCCGGCCGAACTGCTGCCGCCCGGTCGCGTACGCCACCGCCTCGTCCAGGGCCGCCTGGGCGACGCCGATGGCGCAGGCGGCGATCCCCAGCCTGCCGGAGTCCAGGGCGGACAGCGCGATCGCGAAGCCCTGGCCCTCCTCGCCGATGCGGCGGCTGTCGGGGACCCGTACGCCGTCGAAGTGCAGCTGGGCGGTGGGCGAGCCCTTCATGCCCATCTTCTTCTCGGGCGCGGCCGCACTCAGGCCCTCGGCGTCGCCGGGGACCAGGAAGGCCGTGATGCCCCGGGCTCCCTCGGCGCCGGTGCGGGCGAGGACGGTGTAGAAGTCGGCGATCCCGCCGTGGGTGATCCAGGCCTTGGTGCCGGTGATGACCCAGTCGTCACCGTCTCTCACGGCCTTGGTGCGCAGCGAGGCCGCGTCGGAGCCCGCGGCGGGCTCGGAGAGGCAGTAGGCGCCGAGCAGACCGCCGCCGAGCATGGCGGGCAGATGGTCGGCCTGCTGCTGCTTGGTGCCGTAACCCGCCAGGGCGTGGCAGGCCAGTGAGTGGACGCTGACGCCGAGGCCGACCGTGAGGCGGGCGGCGGCGAGCTCTTCGAGGGCCTGGAGGTACACCTCGTACGGCTGGTCCCCGCCGCCGAACTCGGAGTCGTACGGAAGGCCGAGCAGCCCGGATTCGGACAGCAGCGAGAAGACCTCGCGCGGAAAGCGTCCGGCGTCCTCCTGCTCGGCGGCATGGGGAGCGATCTCCCGCTGGACGATGTCGCGTACCAGTGCGACGAGGTCCCGGGCCTCCTCGGTGGGCAGCTGTCGGTCCACCGGCTGCGGGGCGCGGTCGGGCATGGCGGCGCTCTCCTCCCTGTCGGGCGCTTCGGCGGTCGCGCGCGCAGGGTGTGGCGGCGCCGCCGGTGACTCTGCTGGACAGCCGATGCCTACCCTCCCGGATCACGGAAGCTGCAGGCTGGTGGCTGTGGCGCTGTGAGTATGCCCGATCGGACGCCTCCCGTCACCGGTTCCAAGATCACGGATTACCCATACCGCGGTTACGGAATGAACTGCTCCGAACATGGTCCGAACCATTGACGGAACTGGTCTAGTCCTCCTACGGTTCCGTTGAACGATTCACCGCGTTCATGTCAATCACCCGTGAACGGCTCCCCTCCCCCACGAGGAGATCACGATGATCGGACCACCCCGTCGCCGCGCCGGATTCCGGGCGCTGACGGCCGCCGCGTGTACCGCCGCACTCGGCGTCACCCTGCTCGCCGGTACCGGCAGCGCCACCGCGTCCCCCGAACCCGCCGCAGCCCGGGCGCCGTTGGCGGCCGGTTCCAAGGTCGTCGGGTACTTCACCGACTGGGGCGTCTACCAGCGCAACTACCACGTCAAGAACATCGAGACCTCGGGTTCGGCGGCGAAGCTGACCCACATCAACTACGCGTTCGGCAACGTCACCGGAGGCAAGTGCGCCATCGGGGACGCCTACGCCGACTACCAGAAGACCTATGACGCCGCCTCCAGCGTCGACGGCACCGCCGACAAGTGGGACCAGCCGGTGGCGGGCAGCTTCAACCAGCTGCGCGAGCTCAAGAAGAAGCATCCCGGGCTCAAGGTCCTGTGGTCGTTCGGCGGCTGGACCTGGTCGGGCGGCTTCGGCGAGGCCGCGAAGAACCCCGCCGCCTTCGCGAGCTCCTGCTACGGCCTGGTCGAGGACCCGCGCTGGGCCGATGTCTTCGACGGCATCGACATCGACTGGGAGTACCCCAACGCCTGCGGGCTCTCCTGCGACACCAGCGGGCGGGCGGCCTTCAAGAACGTGATGGCCGCGCTGCGGGCCAAGTTCGGCTCCTCGAACCTGGTCACCGCCGCGATCACCGCCGACGCCTCGGCGGGCGGCAAGATCGAGCAGGCCGACTACGCGGGCGCGGCCCAGTACGTCGACTGGTACAACCCGATGACATACGACTTCTTCGGCGCCTGGGCGGCGAAGGGCCCCACGGCCCCGCACTCCCCGCTCACCTCCTACAGCGGCATCCCCACCCAGGGCTTCCACACCGACGCGGCCATCCAGAAGCTCAAGGGCCTCGGCATCCCGTCGGGCAAGCTGCTGCTCGGCATCGGCTTCTACGGGCGCGGCTGGACCGGAGTGACCCAGAAGGCCCCGGGCGGCACGGCCACCGGTCCCACGTCCGGCACCTATGAGCAGGGCATCGACGACTACAAGGTGCTCAAGACCAAGTGCCCGGCCAACGGCACGGTCGCGGGCACGGCGTACGCGTACTGCGGGAACAACTGGTGGAGCTATGACACCCCCGCCACCATCGCCGGGAAGATGACCTACAAGAACAACCAGGCGCTCGGCGGCACCTTCTTCTGGGAGCTCAGCGGCGACACCTCCAACGGTGAGCTGATCAAGTCCATCAAGTAGCCCGGAGGGGGCGGACAGGGGCGGCCGGCCGTGTGGCCCGGCCGCCCCCGTGCCGTCAGCCGCCGGGCTCGGGCGAGGGGCAGGCCGGCTCGAACTCGCCGATGGTGTCCATGGTCTGCCGCAGCATCCGTACCAGCAGATCGCGTACGGTCGCGCGCTCCGGCTCCTGGGTCCCCAGCCACTCCAGGGTCACGCTCTCCACACAGCCCATCCAGCCGAGCAGCGCGAGCCGGGCGAGCACCGGAATGTCGCGTCTGCCGTAGGCGCCCTCCGCGATGGTGGCGATCAGCTCCTCGCGGACGGCGTCGCGTATCGCCTGGACCTGGGTGTCGAAGCCGACGCCGCCGGTCACGATGGTGCGGTACGCCGCCTGGTGGTGCTCGGCGTAGAGCAGATAGCCCTCCATCGTGCGGTGGACGCGGTCGGCGCGCGGCAGCTCGGTGTCGCTCCCGGCCCTGGCGACCAGATCGGCCACCGAGTCCTCGACGATGGCCAGGTAGTAGCCGCGTTTGCTCTTGAAGTAGTAGTAGATGAGGCCCTTGGCGACCCCGGCGTGCTTGGCGATGTCATCCATCGACAAGGCGTCGTACGACGTGTCGGCGAACAACTTCCGCCCGGTCGCGATGAGTTCGGAACGACGGACCTGCGATCTCTCGGTCGCGCCTCGCTGTTGACTATTATTCAAATTCGGCCCTAGTCTCCAACTGCCACAGGATCTCCGCAGTATGGCAGACCTGCACACGCACTCCCCCTGCACCGCTTGGACACGGACGTACGGGAGGCACAAGTGAGCGCAGTCAGGCGGCCGTTGGCCGAGGGAGGAACCGCCTGGAAGAAGGCGGCGCTCGTCGCGATGCCGGCGGTCCTCGCCGTGGGAGTCATGGCCAATGTGATGGCCGAGGGAGCCCTCGCCGCCTCCTTCGCCGTCTCGGGCACCAGCTTCCAGGTCTCCTCCGGAAAACTGACCAGCCAGGGCCTCGCCTCCTATGTGCAGACCGACAGGTCCGTGGACGGCAAGGGGCACCCGGTCGCCCTGCTCGGCATCGGGGACGCCCGGCTCAGCGACATCTGCCAGTCCGCCCAGGTGAAGACACCGGTCGGCACGGTCGTGTTCAAGCTGACGGCGGGCGGCGACGCGGGCGAGGTCACGGCGAGCAACCTGGTCATCGACGGCGAGGACCTGGTCGGGGACGCCCGGTTCGGCACCGCCGAGATCGGCCGGGACGCCTCCACCCTCGACCGGGTGCCCGGAGTCCACGGCGAGAAGGGGAAGTTCGGCCTCCAGGCCGGGGACATCGAGGTCGCCGGGGTGCGCTCGCACGCCTGGTCCGCGACCGGCGGGAACTTCCGGCTGAAGGGCATGCGGGTCGATGTGAGCATCGGCGGCAAGAAGTGCTTCTGAGCCGGGGGTGGCTGGAGCGGCGCCTCCCGCTGCCCGACGCCCGGCGGGCCGCCCGGCACTGGCGCCGCACCCGCCCCTTCTGGGCCGGACTGCTCCTGGTCCTGGGCGGCGCGGAGCTGCTGCTCGTCCCGCTCTCCCCGCTGACGATCCTGGTCAGCCTGGGGCTCGGCGGGATCGCCGCCATCGGGATCGGGCTCGCCCTGATCGTCGCCGGGCTCTTCCTCTGGTTCCTGCCGCACACCCGGCACTACGTCTCGGTCAACGCGCTGCTCCTGTCGGTGCTCTCGTTCGTCGCGACCAACCTGGGCGGCTTCCTGGTAGGGATGGGCCTGGGCATCGCGGGCAGCGCCATGGGCTTCGCCTGGACCCCGGCGCGCGAGCCGGAGCCGGGACCGCCGGAGCCGCGGGACGGGCGCGGCACCCGCACGCTGGCGGCCGCGCTGCCGGTGGCCCTGCTGCTGGCGCTCGGCGGACGGGCCGGAGTGGAGCGGGCGGTTGTGGAACGGGCACCCGGGCCCGGCGCCGTCGCGGTGCCGCGCGTCCCGCCGACCGTCACCACCACGCTCTTCGCGCCGAACGGCTTCCTGCTCGCCGGGGTGCGCACGGTGCCCAGCGCGGGCGGCCCGGTGAAGGTGATGGTCCTCCGGATGGCCTCCGCCTCGCTCACCGACTACCGGCTGCGCACCCATGACGGCCACGGCGAACTCGCCCTGAGCGCCGACACCCTGGACCTCAGCGGCGAGGTGACGCTCTACCTCACCAGGTTCAGCGGATGTCTGGAAGGCGTCCTGTGTCTGACCTTCACCCCTGACCGGCTCCCGGTACCGCCGGTCGTCCCGCCCTTCGTCTTCATGACCCGGGTGAGCGCCGAGCAGGCACTGGTCACCTCGGACTCGATCGTGGCGGGCGGGCTCAGGCTGGAGGCCTCGTGATCCAGATCCAGGCCGCGCTGTTCTGGGCGTACGCGACGGGCGCGGCCTTCGCCGTCTCCGCCGGACGCCAGCTCCAGTGGTGGGAGCGTTCGGTGTACGGGGAGGGGGTCCGCACTCGCAGCCGCGCCGCCAACCCCTATCTGGCGCTCACCCTGCTCTACGCGGCGGTGCTGCTCGTCCCGAGCGGTCTGTTCATGCTGTGGCGCGACCCGTCCTGGGCGACCATGCAGGTGGCCCGGGACCACGACGGCGTCTGGGCCGGTTTCGTGCTGTTCTACGCGGGCGGCATCGTCGTCGCCGCGCTGCTCGGATTCCTTGCGGCCCAGCTCCTGGTCCTCGTCGGGGCCGGGTACTGGGCGTATCTCCAGAGTGTCGGCGGCCACTTCCTGCTGTTCGGCACGCTGATCCACGGCTGGGACGGCGACGGCTACCGCAGAACGCTGACCGCCAGCGCCCGGGCCTATCGGGAGTGGCCGAAGGACAGCGTGGTCAACAACGTGCTGCACTTCCTGACCTCGGGAACGTTCCTCGCCCTGCTGGTCCTCGGCTCGGCCGTGCTCGGCACGCTGTTCCTGACCGAGATCGGCTGGCTGATGGAGGGGTGGCAGCTGCCGGGCGCCGACGAGGAGCGCAAGGTGCCCCGGCCGGTCGCGGTGGGCATCGCGGCCGCCGGGGTCTACGGGCTGCCGTTCATCGGCGCCCTGGGCGCGAGTCTGCTCGTACGCCTGGCGGGGTGGCCGCTGGGGCTCGCCGCCTTCGCGGTCCTGGCGGGTGTGACGCTGCTCACCCGGCGCTCGCCGGTGCGGTGGCTCTACGGCCTGGTGGGTGTGCCGGGCCGGCACTGGAAGGCCGACCTGGAGGTCACAGCAGCCCGGTCTGCGTGACCAGCATCGCCAGGACCACCACGAGGGTCCACCCCAGGAAGTGCTCCAGGAGCTTGGGCCCGTCGTCCGGGCCGCCGGTGCGGGCGCGGAGCTCGGCCAGGGCGCGCGGGTCGTCTGCGGTGGTGGCAGGCAGGGTCATGGGAACTCACTCGGTCGTCTGGCGGTGGACGGTCCCCCCGGGTGCCACTTCAGAGTGCCAGGGGATGCGGCCCCGGAGGGAGAGACGTTGGTCACGGGCGAGATCGGTCACGGCCTCCCGGGCCGCCCGCCGCCCGTCACGCCCGTACGCCCACCGAGGCCAGGGCCCTGCGCTGCCGCTCGCTGGGACGCGCGGGCCAGTACAGGTAGCAGACCCCGCCCGTGCCCGAGACGACCTTGCCACTGGCGTTGTACCGCTTGGTCCTCAGCCAGATGTTCTCCCACTCACGCCGCAGATAGACCCGGCGCACCTCGGGGTCGCTCGGCGAGGCCGGGTCGTTGGCGATCACGTCGCCGTCGGCCGTGAAGCCGATCACCGTCATCAGATGGCCCGAGGTGCCGTATCCGGCGCCGGTCAGCTCCGTCTTGAGGAACGACTGGGAGGTTATGGCCGGGATGCCCGCGCGGATCAGCCTCTCCAGGTCACCCAGCGAGCGCAGCCGCGTCACCACGGCGCTCATGTCCCGGTAGGTGGTGGCGTACGCGGCGTTGAAGGGCCAGTTGCCGCAGCCGCCGTACTGGTAGTCGTAGGTGTACCGGGCCGCGTGGCAGACCTGCGGGTCGGCGAAGGCCGGGTCCACCCAGGCGAGGTCGGCCGGCGTGGGCTCCCGGCCCCAGTACTCGACGATCATCTGCGAGGAGGTCGGGCTGCACCAGGCCTCGCCACCGTTGTCGTACTGCGGGTACTGCCCCTTGTGGATCTCCTGCGAGTAGCGCGGCACCAGCAGCTCGCCGGAGTGCCCCGGGGCCGAGGCGGGCACCGTGAAGCGGTCCGGGATGTCGGAGGCCATCGCGCCGAGCCGCCAGACCGTCGGGGTGAGGCGGGTGCCCGGGGTGCGGTAGAGGGTCAGCCGCAGCCGGTAGGAGGACAGGCGCAGCCCGCTCGCCGCGTTGTCGATGGCGAAGGTGTCGGTGTAGACCGTGCTCCGGCCGTCGCTCTGGCCGTCGACCGAGGTACGCCGGATGTCGGTGTCGCCGTCGCCCGCCGTCCAGCGGCCCAGCACATACGCCGGGGTCGCCGTGGTGTCGGAGTAGGTGCCCAGGAGCTCGACCTGGAGCCAGGTCCCGGCCGGGGCGTGCGCGTTCCAGTGGGCGATGACCTCGGTGGCCGGGACGGGCGAGCGGTGCTCCGGCGAGGTCCAGGTGGCGTACTCCCAGGTGGCCGTCTTCTTGGTGTGCGGGTCGGTGTAGTCGACGCTGCCCGCCGGGCGGGCGATGACCAGGCCCGGGCGGCGGCCCGGTACGGCCCGGACCCCGGCGGCGTCGCCCGAGCGCCAGTCGGAGTGCGTGGTCCAGGCGCGGTTGTCCACCAGGGAGGGGACGCCTTTCGAGGGCCGGCCGGCGGCGGAACGCGCGGGTGACGGGTTCGGGGCGGCCGCGGCGGAGGCCGGGACGGCCGTGCCCGCCGCCGCGGCGAGCGCGGCGGCCAGGACGGTTCTGCGCGGAGTGGAGCTGGTCATGATCGGGACCCCCAGTCGGACGAGGATGGGGCGGTGGGCGCGACAGTGCGCCAACTATCCCGGGTCCCGGGCGACTTCTGCCAGAGACGCGCGCCGGGCCACGCCACCAATATGGGTCTGGACCACTGGCATGACCTGCGTCGCCGTCGAAGCGCGATGTCGATCTAGGGTGGAGGCATGGCAGAAATCGACCGCATCGCGGCCGCCGTGCGCGCACTGCCGCCCTCGTGCGGCCCGGTCCGGCTGGTCGGGGTGGACGGGCACGCGGGCTCCGGCAAGTCCACCTTCGCGGGGCGGCTGGCCGCCGCGCTCGGCGGGGCGCCGGTCGTCCACCTCGACGACCTGGCCACCCACGAGGAGCTCTTCGCCTGGACGCCCCGGCTGCGCGCGCAGGTGATCGAGCCGCTGGCGCGCGGGGAGGCCGGGCGCGTCACGGCGTACGACTGGACCCTGCGCCGGTTCGGTCCGGCCGTCGCCCTCGACCCCGCGCCCGTGGTGCTGATCGAGGGCGTCGGGGCCGGCCGGTCCGAGGTGCGGCCGTGGCTGGCGTTGCTGCTGTGGATGGAAAGGGATGCCGAGGGGTCCTGGGCGCGCGGTCGCCGACGGGACGGAGCGGCGCTTTCCGGCTTCTGGGACGAGTGGACGAAGGCGGAGATGCGCCATTTCGACGCGGATCCGTCCCTTCCGTATGTGGATGCGCTGGTACGGCAGTGTCAGGAGGGGTACGAGTGGCTCCCGAGGCGCGATTCCGCACCCCCCGCACACCATTCCATCACGGACAGTGACGAGGTCCCCCCGTCGCGTTGAACCGTCGCAAAACCGCCCCTCGCACTCGTCCAACTCCGCTTGACCCGGGGGCCGTACAGGTCTTACGTTCTGAATGTGCGGCTTTCCGGAGCCGCCGCAGACGCGAAGCCCCCGGTTGTTCCCCCGTGATCGGGGGCTTCGTTCTGCCTTTTCCGGACCTTTCACCGCGCCTCGTCAGCGGTTTTCGCTCACCCTGGGTCACCGGCCAAGTCGTGCTGCCGCTCCCCTCGCGCCACCCTTCGGTCCGGGGCCCCCTCGCAGGTACGATGCAACTGGTGCGGTCAATTCCCGTCAATTCCTTTATGCATTCAGCGAATTGGCGGTTCAGCACGGGGGCACGGCGGTGGGGGACGTGATGGACTTCGGCACGCAGGGCGCGCACGCCCCGGCCGATCTCGCCTGGCTGCGGGGCATCGACGCGTACACCATGGGCGCGTATCCGCAGGCCGAGGAGGAGTTCCGGGCCGCGGTACGGATGGATCCGGGCATGGTGGACGGCTGGCTGGGACTGCATGCGCTGCGGGTGGACACCACCACGGCGCTGCTGCGCATGTACCGCCACCGAGAACGCTTCGGCGAACAGCGCGCCCGGCACCGACGCACCCTCAACTCCTGGTACTGGCTGGGCTGGTGGGTCCAGCCGGTCCTGGAGAGCCCGCGCGATCTGCTGCTCGCGCACGCCTCGCACTGGCTGGACGGGCGCCATGTGCCGGAGCTGGACCGCGCCCTGGCCGGGCTGCCGCCGGTCGACACCGACCCGCAGGTCCGCTTCCTGCACGCCTGCCGGGCGTATCTGGTCAAGGACTGGGACCAACTGGTGCGGCACACCGAGCCGTTGCTGAACGATCCGCTGCTCGGGATCGAGGCCGGGCTCTTCGGCGGGATGGCCCGGGTGCGCCTGGAGATGTTCGGGCAGGCCGAGCCGCTGCTCTCCGCGGCCCTGATGCGCTGCCGCAGCGAGCAGCCGCAGCGCAAGGAGCTGCGCTACTGGCTGGCCCGCGCCCATGAGGGCACCGGCCGCTCGGCCGCCGCGCTGCCGCTGTACCGGGCGGTGCACCGGGTCGACCCGGCGTTCATGGACACCTCGGCGCGACTGGCCGCGATCACCGAGTCGGACGTCCTGGACGGATCGTACGGCTCCGACGACCCGGCCGATCTGGCGGCCGTCTCGCTGGCCGGGTTCGGCCAGGACGGCGCGGCGGACGGCACCGAGCCCGAGGCGGCGGCCCTCGAACCGCCGGAGGGGCGCGAGGTGCGGGTGCCGCTGGTGGGCCCGGCGGTGGTGGTGCCGCCGCCCGACGGCGTACGGGAGAAGGCGGGCATCCCGGCCCAGCCGACCCCGCCACCGGTGCCGACCGGCCCGACCGACTCGGCGCTGCTCGCCCAGGCGCTTGCGGAGCTGGAGCGGATGGTGGGCCTGGAGCCGGTGAAGCGCCAGGTGAAGGCGTTGTCCGCGCAGCTGAACATGGCACGGCTACGGGTCGGGCAGGGCCTGCCCGTCCAGCCGCCGAAACGTCACTTTGTCTTCTCCGGCCCCAGTGGCACCGGCAAGACCACGGTCGCGCGGATCCTGGGCCGGGTCTTCTACGCGCTCGGCCTGCTGGGCGGCGACCATCTCGTGGAGGCCCAACGGGCCGATCTGGTGGGCGAGTTCCTCGGTCAGACGGCGGTCAAGGCGAACGAGCTGATCGATTCGGCGCTGGGCGGGGTGCTGTTCGTGGACGAGGCGTACAGCCTCTCCAACTCCGGCTACAGCAAGGGGGACGCGTACGGCGACGAGGCGCTCCAGGTGCTGCTGAAGCGCGCCGAGGACAACCGCGACCATCTGGTGGTCATCCTCGCCGGCTACCCCGAGGGCATGGACCGCCTCCTCGCCACCAACCCCGGTCTGTCCTCCCGCTTCACCACCCGGGTGGACTTCCCCTCCTACCGCCCCCTGGAGCTCACCGCGATCGGCGAGGTGCTGGCGGCGGAGAACGGGGACGGGTGGGACGAGGAGGCGCTGGACGAACTCCGCTCCATCAGTGGCCATGTGGTGGATCAGGGGTGGATCGACGAACTGGGCAACGGCCGCTTCCTGCGCACCCTGTACGAGAAGAGCTGTGCGTACCGGGATCTGCGTCTGTCGACGTACCCCGGCACGCCCGGGCGGGAGGATCTGGCGACGCTGCGGCTGCCGGATCTGATGCAGGCGTACGGGGAGGTCCTGTCGGGGAGGGGCGGCCCGGTGGACCCGCTGTAGCTCCCCCCGCCCCACCGGCGGGCAGCTGAGCGGGTCCGGAACGAGCCGCAGGGGGCTTCGCCCCCAGACCCCCTGTGTATCTGCGGACGGGTGGGGGCTGGCCGCGCAGTTCCCCGCGCCCCTGACTGCCCAGGGGCGCGGGGAACTGCGCGAGCAACGCGACACGGCCCGCAGCAGAGAGACATCTCCGGTAGCGGGGCCCCCAGGCGTTCCGGGCGACAGCCCGCAGGGGTCCAGGGGGCACAGCCCCCGCCAGGCGTACAGGGGCGGGTGGGGAACGGACGGTGGGACGGGTCGCGGACCTCGCCCACCAGCATCTCCAGGACGTCCTCCAGGGCCACAAGCCCCAGCACCCGCCCCGCCGCGTCCACCACCTGCGCGAGGTGCGCCGCCGCCCGCCGCATCACGGTCAGCGCGTCGTCGAGCGGCAGCTCGGCCCGCAGGGTGACCAGCGGGCGCCACACCTGCTGCGGCACCGCCCGCTCCCGCTCCTCCAGGTCCAGCACGTCCTTGACGTGGAGGAAGCCCATGAAGGCGCCCCCCTCCGCGCACACCGGGAAGCGCGAGTACCCCGTACGGACGGTGAGTTCCTCGACCTCCCGGGGCGTCACCGAGCAGCCGACCGTCACCAGGGACGACCGGTCGAGCAGGACGTCCGTCACCGGGCGGCTGCCCAGCTCCAGCGCGTCCTCCAGGCGCTCCATCTCCCGCGGATCCAGCAGCCCCGCCTGCCCGGAGTCCTCCACCAGGCGGTTGAGCTGCTCGCTGGTGAAGACCGCCTCCACCTCGTCCTTGGGCTCCACCCGGAACACCCGCAGCACCAGCCGCGCGCACGCGCCCAGCGCCACCGTGACCGGACGGCAGACCCGGGCGAAGGCGACGAGCCCCGGGCTGAACCAGAGCGCGGTCTTCTCGGGCGCCGCCATCGCCAGGTTCTTCGGGACCATCTCGCCGATGACGAGGTGGAGGAAGACGACGAAGGCGAGCGCGATCGTGTAGCCGAGGGGGTGGATCAGACCCGCGGGGACCCGGGCCGCCTCGAAGACGGGCTCCAGGAGGTGGGCCACGGTGGGCTCCGCCACCGCGCCGAGGGTCAACGAGCAGACGGTGATGCCGAACTGCGCGGCCGCCATCATCTGCGGCAGGTTCTCCAGACCGTGCAGCACCTGCCGGGCCCGCGCAGACTGGGACGCGAGCGGTTCGATCTGGCTGCGGCGCACGGACACCAGGGCGAACTCGGCCCCGACGAAGAAGCCGTTCGCCAGCACCAGGAGCAGGGCGAAGAAGAGTTGCAGAACGCTCATCGCACGGCCTCCGCCATGGTCAGGGCGTCCGCGGTGCGGTCGGCGGTACGCACGAAGCGCACCCGTTCCGCCCGGTACCGCTCGACCCGGCGGACCTGGATCCGCCAGCCGGGCAGCTCGGCGCGGTCACCGGGGACCGGGATCCGGCCGAGCAGATCGGCGACGAGTCCGGCGACCGTCTCGTACGGTCCGTCCGGCGCGTCCAGTCCTATCCGGCGCAGGCTCAGCACCCGGCAGCTGCCGTCGGCCTCCCACGCGGGGCGGCCGTCGTCGCTCGCCACCGCGGCGAGGTCGGGCCCGGTGTCGCCCTCGGCGTCGTGCTCGTCGCGCACCTCGCCGACGAGCTCCTCGACGATGTCCTCCAGGGTGACGACCCCGGCCGTGCCGCCGTACTCGTCGACGACCACGGCTATCGGCTGCTCGCTGCGCAACCGCTCAAGCAGCTGCTGCACGGGCAGGGTCTCGGGCACCAGGAGCGGCGCCACCGCGATCCGCGCGGCCGGGGTGCGGTGACGCTCCTGCGGCGGCACCGCGAGCGCGTCCTTGAGGTGGACCATGCCGACGACCTCGTCGATCCGCTCCCGGTAGACGGGGAAACGGGAGAGCCCGGTGGCCCGGGTGAGGTTGAGGACGTCGGCGGCGGTCGCGGAGGTCTGCAGCGCGCTCACCTTCACGCGCGGCGTCATCACGTTCTCCGCCGTGAGCCGCCCGAGCGCGAGGGTGCGTACGAAGAGGTCGGCGGTGTCCTGCTCGATGGCTCCGGCCCGCGCCGAGTGGCGGGCCAGGGAGACCAGTTCACCGGGGGTGCGGGCGGAGGCCAGCTCGTCGGCGGGCTCCACGCCGAGCGCCCGGACCAGCCGGTTGGCGACGGTGTTCAGCAGCGAGATGACCGGCCGGAAGAGCCGGGAGAACCGGCTCTGGGGCCCGGCGACGAACCGCGCGACCTGGAGGGGCCGCGACACCGCCCAGTTCTTGGGGACGAGTTCGCCGATCACCATCTGGACGGCGGAGGCGAGCAGCATGCCCACGACGACGCTCACCCCGGGCACCACCCCGTCCGGCAGACCGGTCGCGGTGAGCGGCCCGTCGAGCAGTCCGGCGAGCGCGGGCTCCGCGAGCATGCCGACGACGAGCGAGGTGATGGTGATGCCGAGCTGGGTGCCGGAGAGCTGGAAGGACAGCTCGCGCAGGGCCTTGACGACGGTGCCGGCCCGGCGGTCGCCCTCGGCGGCGGCCTTTTCGGCGTCCGGTCGCTCCACGGTGACCAGGCCGAATTCGGCGGCCACGAAGAACCCGTTGGCGAGGATGAGAAGGAATGCCGCGGCGAGCAGCAGAAGCGGGATGGTCATGCCGCCGCCTCCTGCGAGGGGGCGGCGCAGGTACTACCGGACGATCCGTCCATTGCTGGAGGGAGTCACTCCTCGGGTCGCTGGTGCCCCGCAGGCCGATGGTGCCGCCTTGTGCGCGGGGCGGGCGCGTTGGGCGCCACCGTCACCAGGGTAGCTATTGAGATCGTCGCCGCAATGCTTGCCCCGGTGCTGAAATGGGGGGGGTCAGCCGTCCTGGCGGGTGCCGTGCGACTCGGCGAGCGCACGCAGCGCCCGGGCGTCGCTGATGGCCCGCTCCTTGGCGATGCCGGGCTGGATGCCGAGCGCGGGCAGGCTGGTGCCGTCGCTGAGGTCCAGGAACACCCAGGGGTCGCCGGGGCGGAGGTTGACGCGCAGGATCTCCGCCCAGGCGAGCCGCCGGGTCCGGGTGAGGTTGACGACCGTGACGCCCGTGTCGTCGGCGACGACCTTGGGGCGGCTCAGCAGCGCGAGGACCGCGAAGAACATCGCCGCGGTGAACACGAAGCTGGCCCGCTCGCCCCCGCTCATGTTCTCCAGGAGCAGTGCGACGCCGGTGATCACGGCGAACATCACCGCGCCCACGCTCAGCAGCACGGCCCGGGTGCGGGTCGGCCGGAACGTGACCGGGAGAACGGGGAGTTGGGGCGCGGGGGCGGACACGGGGAACGTCACTTCCGTACGGGGATGAGAGGGTCGGTCAGAGGCGGCAGGCGTGGATGGCCGTGGTGAGGATGGCCCGGGCGCCCAGCTCGTACAGGTCGTCCATGATCCGCTGGGCCTCCTTGGCCGGGACCATGGCGCGTACCGCGACCCAGCCCTCGTTGTGCAGCGGCGAGATCGTCGGCGACTCCAGGCCCGGGGTGAGGGCGACGGCCCGCTCCAGGTGCTCGGCGCGGCAGTCGTAGTCCATCATCACGTAGGTCCGGGCGACCAGGACGCCCTGGAGCCGGCGCAGGAACTGCTGCACCTTGGGCTCCTCGATGTCCGCGCCGGTGCGCCGGATGACCACGGCCTCGGACTTCATGATCGGCTCGCCGATGACTTCCAGGCCCGCGTTGCGCAGCGAGGTGCCGGTCTCGACGACGTCCGCGATGACGTGGGCGACACCGAGCTCGATGGCGGTCTCCACGGCGCCGTCCAGGTGGACGACGGAGGCGGTGACGCCGCTGTCCTTGAGGTGCTGGGCGACGATCCCCTCGTACGAGGTGGCGACCGTCATCCCGTCGAAGTCGCCGACGCCCTTGGCCGTGCCGGGCTTGGTGGCGTAGCGGAAGGTCGAGCGGGCGAAGCCGAGCGGCAGGATCTCCTCGGCGTCGGCGCCGGAGTCGAGCAGCAGGTCGCGTCCGGTGATGCCGATGTCGAGGCGGCCGGAGCTGACGTAGATCGCGATGTCGCGGGGGCGCAGATAGAAGAACTCGACCTCGTTGTCGGGGTCGACCGTGACGAGTTCCTTGGACTCCTTGCGCATCTGGTAGCCGGCCTCATGGAGCATCGCCGACGCAGGTCCGGACAGTGAACCCTTGTTGGGGACGGCGATGCGCAGCATGAGGTCAGCTTCCTTCACGTAAGGGGGTGGGATGTTCGGGTGTGCTCAGAGGTGCGCGTAGACGTCGTCGAGGGAGATCCCGCGCGCGACCATCATCACCTGGACGTGGTACAGCAGCTGCGAGATCTCCTCGGCGGCGGCGTCCTTGCTCTCGTACTCGGCGGCCATCCAGACCTCGGCGGCCTCCTCGACGACCTTCTTGCCGATGGCATGCACGCCCTTGTCCACCAGCTCGGCGGTGCGGGAGGTGGACGGGTCGCCGTTGGCGGCCTTGAGCTGGAGCTCCGCGAAGAGCTCTTCGAAACTCTTGGTGGGTTTGTTCGCCATGATGCTTCTCAGGGTAAGGGGTGGGCCCCTGCCACTCAGCGCCAGGGTTCGCTGACGGTGCGCAGCGTGGCGGCCGTGGCGACGGCGGCGGTGACCGCTTCGTGCCCCTTGTCCTCGTTCGACCCTTCGAGGCCGGCCCGGTCCAGGGCCTGCTCCTCGGTGTCGCAGGTCAGCACGCCGAAGCCGATGGGTACGCCGGTGTCGATGCTGACCTGGGTGAGGCCGTTGGTGACACCCTGGCACACGTAGTCGAAGTGCGGTGTACCGCCCCTGATGACGACGCCGAGGGCGACCACCGCATCGTACCCGCGGCCCGCGAGCACCTTGGCGACGACCGGCAGCTCGAAGCTGCCGGGGACGCGCAGCAGCGTCGGCTCGTCGATGCCGAGCTCGTGCAGGGCGCGCAGGGCGCCGTCGACGAGTCCGTCCATGACCTTCTCGTGCCACTGCGCCGCGATCACGGCGACCCGGAGGTCTGCGCAGTTGCGTACGGACAGTTCGGGTGCGCCCTTGCCACTCACGTGCTACTCCTCGGTGATCTGTTGCTGTGTACGGGTGTCGCCGCTGGTGTCTTCACTGGTTGCCGCAGGCCGACGCGTTCGCGTCCAGCCACGGCAGGTCGTGTCCCATCCGGTCGCGCTTGGTGCGCAGGTACCGCAGATTGTGCTCGCCCGCCTGGACGGGCATCGGCTCGCGCCCGCTGACCTTGAGGCCGTGGCGGACCAGCGCGGTGGTCTTCTCCGGGTTGTTGGTCATCAGCCGCACGCTGCGGACGCCCAGGTCCTCCAGGATCTGGGCGCCGGCCGCGTAGTCGCGGGCGTCGGCGGGCAGCCCCAGTTCCAGGTTGGCGTCGAGCGTGTCGCGGCCCTGCTCCTGGAGCTCGTAGGCGCGCAGCTTGGAGAGCAGTCCGATGCCGCGCCCCTCGTGGCCGCGCAGATAGACGACGACGCCGCGGCCCGCCTCGGTGATGCGCTCCATGGAGGCCTCCAGCTGGGGGCCGCAGTCGCAGCGCAGCGAGCGGAAGATGTCGCCGGTCAGGCACTCGGAGTGGACGCGCACCAGCACGTCCTCGCCGTCGCCGATCTCGCCGTGGACGAGGGCGACGTGCTCGACGCCGTCGACGGTGGAGCGGTAGCCGTAGGCGGTGAACTCCCCGAAGGAGGTGGGGAGGTGGACCTCGGCCTCGCGGCGCACGGTCGGCTCCGAGGAGCGGCGGTAGGCGATCAGGTCCTCGATGGAGATGATCGTCAGGCCGTGCTTGCGGGCGAACGGGACGAGCTCGGGCAGCCGCAGCATCACCCCGTCCTCACCCGCGATCTCGACGATCGCGCCGGCCGGGGCGAGCCCCGCGAGCCGGGCCAGGTCGACCGCCGCCTCGGTGTGGCCGTTGCGGACGAGGACGCCGCCCGGCTTGGCGCGCAGCGGGAAGATGTGCCCGGGGCGGACGAAGTCCCCGGCGTCCGAGCGGCCGTCGGCGAGCAGGCGCAGCGTGGTGGCGCGGTCGGCGGCGGAGATGCCGGTGGAGACGCCGTGCGCGGCGGACGCGTCGACCGAGACGGTGAACGCGGTCTTCATCGACTCGGTGTTGTGGTCGACCATCTGGGGCAGTTGGAGGCGGTCGAGCGCCTCGCCCTCCATGGGCGCGCAGATCAGCCCGCGGCACTCGCTCATCATGAAGGCGATGATCTCGGGCGTCGCCCTCTCGGCGGCGATGACGAGGTCGCCCTCGTTCTCGCGGTCCTCGTCGTCCACGACCACGACCGGCCGGCCGGCCGCGATGTCGCGGATGGCCTGCTCGACGGGGTCGAGGGAGAGGTCCTCGCGGTTGTCGGTGGAGTACCAGGTGGGTGTGGTGGCGCTCATGCCGCCGCTCCTTCCAGGACGGGCTGCGCGCTCGTACGGGAGCGCAGCCACCAGTCGCGCAGGCCCCACAGGACGATTGCGCCGTAGATGACGTAGACGAAGCCGGAGAAGGCGAAGCCGTTGGCGAAGTTGAGCGGCACGCCCACGGCGTCGACGAGGAGCCAGGCGAGCCAGAACTCGACCATGCCGCGCGCCTGGGCGTACATGGCGACGATCGTGCCGACGAAGATGTACGCGTCCGGCCACGGGTCCCACGACAGGGTCGGGTAGGCGGTGAACAGGGCGCCGACCGCGAGGGTGCCGAGCGCCGCGCCCGCGACGAGCAGTCCGCGCTCGCGCCAGGTGGCGAAGCGCACCGCGATGGAGCCGTCCTGGCCCTGCCGCCTGCCGCTCTGCCACTGGTACCAGCCCCACAGCGCCACCACGATCACCACGACCTGCTTGCCGGCGCTGCCGGAGAGGTGGGCCGTGCTGAACGCGGCCAGCAGGATGACACCGGAGAGGAACTGGGCGGGCCAGGTCCATATCGAGCGCCGCCAGCCGAGCGCGAGGGCGGCGAGACCGACCGTGTTGCCGATCATGTCGGACCACATGATGTGCTGGT
This sequence comes from Streptomyces sp. ERV7, assembly GCF_001653515.1. Taxonomy (GTDB): domain Bacteria; phylum Actinomycetota; class Actinomycetes; order Streptomycetales; family Streptomycetaceae; genus Streptomyces. The sequence goes on from NZ_LYOY01000001.1 coordinate 834,437, forward strand.
CGAAGGCGGTGAAGGCCTCGGAGTTGAGCCAGTTCACTTGGGGTCCTCCTGGCCGCGTGCGCCGAGCAGCCGCTCGACGTACTTGGCGATCACGTCGACCTCCAGGTTGACCGGGTCGCCGGGCTGCTTCAGGCCGAGCGTGGTCAGCGCGAGGGTGGTGGGGATGAGGCTGATGGTGAAGTAGTCGGGGCCCGCGTCCACGACCGTGAGGCTGACGCCGTCGACGGTGATGGAGCCCTTCTCGACGACGTAGCGGGACAGCTCCGCGGGCAGCGAGACCTTGACGATCTCCCAGTTCTCCGAGGGGGTGCGCGCCACGATGGCGCCGGTGCCGTCGACGTGGCCCTGGACGATGTGCCCGCCGAGGCGGCCGCCGACGGCCATCGGCCGCTCCAGGTTGACCCGGGAGCCGACTTCGAGCGCACCGAGGCTGGAGCGCTTCAGCGTCTCCTCCATCACGTCGGCGGTGAACTCGCCGTCCCCGAACTCCACGACGGTCAGACAGACGCCGTTGACGGCGATCGAGTCGCCGTGCTGGGCGCCCTCGGTGACGACGGGGCCGCGCAGACGGAAGCGGGAGGAGTCGCCGAGCTTCTCGACGGCGGTGACCTCACCCAGCTCTTCGACGATTCCGGTGAACACGCTCATCGCTCCTTGGGAGTGGCACTGATACGGAGATCGGGGCCGATGCGGACGGTCTCGGTCAGTTCGAGCCGCAACGCTTCGGTGATCGTGGTGATTCCGGCGCCGGTGAGGGCCGCCGGGCCCGCGCCGAGCAGGACGGGTGCGAGGTAGCCGACGACCTTGTCGACGGCGCCCGCGGCGACGAAGGCCCCGGCGAGGGCCGGGCCGCCTTCGAGGAGTACGGAACGCACCCCGCGGCTGTGCAGGGCGGCCAGCAGCGCCGGGATGTCCAGACCGGTGGCGCCGCGCGGCAGCCGGACGACGTCGGTGTCCGCCAGATGGGCGGTGTCGGCGTCCTCGGCGACCGCGATCAGGGTCGGCGCGGCGTCGTCCAGGACCCGGGCGCCCGGCCGTACGGCCTTGGCCTCGGTGTCGACGACGACCCGCAGCGGCTGGACGGCGCCCTCGATGCCCCGCACCGCGAGGTGGGGGTCGTCGGTGCGGGCGGTGCCGGAGCCGACCACCACGGCGTCCGCCTCGGCGCGCAGCCGGTGGACGTCCGCGCGGGAGGCGGCCGAGGTGATCCAGCGGCTGCTGCCGTCCTCGGCCGCGGTCCGGCCGTCGAGGGTGGCCGCGTACTTCCACAGGACGTAGGGCCGGCCGAGCCGTACGGAGGTGAGCCAGGCGGCGTTGCCCGCCTCGGCCTCCTCGGCGAGCAGGCCCTGCCCGACCTCGACCCCGGCCGCCCTCAGGGTGTCGGCGCCGCCGGTGGCCTGCGGGTTCGGGTCGCCGACCGCGTACACCACCCGGGCGATCCCGGCCTGGACGAGCGCCTGGGCGCAGGGGCCGGTGCGACCGGTGTGGTTGCAGGGTTCGAGGGTGACGTAGGCGGTGCCGCCCCGGGCCCTGTCGCCCGCGGCGGACAGGGCGTGGACCTCGGCGTGCGGGCCGCCGGCCCGCCGGTGGAAGCCCTCGCCGACGACCGCGCCGGAGGCATCGGTGATGACGCACCCGACGACCGGGTTGGGGCTGGTGGAGCCGAGTCCGCGCGCGGCGAGCTCAACGGCTCGGCGCATGGCGTCTGCGTCGGCTGCGGTGGCCACCGGGTCCTCCTGCCTCTTCGGGCACGGACTCCGGGGCTGTCGATGAACGACAGAGAGCGGGAACAAGGCCGTACAGACAGCTCACGCATGGCCGAAGGACACCGGTCGCCGCGGACGGCGATCAGCGAGACGGCCGGCATGAGCCCTGAAGGGCCCGCCCGCCGCGCACTGCCTCCCATCCGGACTTTCACCGTCGGTCCAGGAATTTCACCTGGTCAACCGGCCACTGGATGCGGCCGGGTCGCGGACTATTACCGCCGGTTCGGAATTACACCGACCCCGGAGTGCGCTGCTGCTGGTACAGGGTCAGTGTGCCACGACTGATCGTCGGCCATACGGGCGAACATCTATGGCCTGGGTCACAGTGCGGTCGCGGCCCGTAGTGGAGGTTCACCGTCCGCCACATCGCGCGTCCACCGTGGACTCGGTATTGGTCCATACCTATTGACGCTCTGGTCTAGTCCTTTTAATCTCCGTGTCACCTCCGAGGTGAGGCCCGCCGGTGTGCGCACACCTGGGCCGCCGCACGACCGCCCGCAGTCCGCCGTGTCCCACCGACCTCCCCTGGAGGAACCGATCGTGCTGTCCCCCACTCGTACGAGAGCCACGCTGCTCGCGACCGGTGCCGCGGTCGCGGGGCTGGTGCTCTCCTCCCTCTCCGCGAGCGTCTCGCACGCCGCCTGGGGGTCCCCCCTGGACGAAGTCCTTGGGGGAGAGTCCTGCCGCCCCGACGGGCTCTACAAGACGCCCGGCGTCGACGTCCCCTACTGCTCCGTGTACGACACGGACGGCCGCGAGAAGATGGGCGCCGACCACCAGCGCCGGGTCATCGGGTACTTCACCGGCTGGCGCACCGGCCAGGACGGGACCCCCGCCTACCTCGCCTCCGACATCCCGTGGGACAAGGTCACCCACCTCAACTACGCGTTCGCGCACATCGGTTCCGACAACAAGATCTCCGTCGGGGGCGACGGCGAGAAGAACGCGGCGACCGGAATGACCTGGCCCGGCGTCGCCGGGGCCGACATGGACCCCGCGCTCCCGTACAAGGGCCACTTCAACCTCCTGAACAAATTCAAGAAGCAGCACCCGAATGTGAAGACGCTCATCTCCGTGGGCGGCTGGGCCGAGACCGGCGGCTATTTCGGTGACGACGGAAAGCGCGTCGCGTCGGGCGGCTTCTATTCGATGGCCACCAACGCCGACGGCTCGGTGAACCAGCCGGGCATCGACACGTTCGCGGACTCGGCCGTCGCCTTCATCAAGAAGTACGGGTTCAACGGCGTCGACATCGACTACGAATACCCCACGACGATGAAGGACGCGGGCAATCCGCTGGACTGGACGCTGTCCAACGCCCGCCGGGCGGGCCTGGTCAAGAGCTATGCGGTGCTGATGAAGTCACTGCGCGAGAAGCTGGACCGCGCGGGAGCGGCCGACGGTAAGCACTATCTGCTTTCCGTTGCCGCGCCCTCGTCCGGCTATCTGCTGCGCGGTATGGAGACCTTCCAGGTCCAGAAGTACCTGGACTACGTCAACATCATGTCGTACGACCTGCACGGCGCCTGGAACGAGTACGTGGGTCCGAACGCCTCGCTCTTCGACGACGGCAAGGACGCGGAACTCGCGGCGGCGGGCGTCTATTCGACCTCGCAGTACGGCGGGATCGGCTATCTCAACGCGGACTGGGCCTACCACTACTTCCGCGGTTCGATGCCGGCCGGGCGCATCAACATGGGCCTGCCGTACTACACCCGGGGATTCAAGAACGTGACCGGCGGGACGGACGGGCTGTGGGGCAAGGCCGCGTCCACCACCTGCCCGGCCGGATCGGGGCTGACCAAGTGCGGTGACGGCGCGACCGGCATCGACAACCTCTGGCACGACGACGACACCGACGGCAAGGAGGCCCCGGCGGGCTCCAACCCGATGTGGCACGCCAAGAACCTGGAGAAGGGCGTCGTCGGCGACTACGTGACCAAGTACGGCTTCCCCGCCGACACCAAGCTGACCGGCACCTACGCGCGCAAGTACAGCTCGACCCTGGTGGCGCCCTGGCTGTGGAACGACCAGAAGAAGGTCTTCCTCTCCACCGAGGACGAGCAGTCGGTGAACGCCAAGGCCGACTACGTGGTCGACAAGGGCATCGGCGGCACGATGGTCTGGGAGCTCGCGGGCGACTACCGGTACGACGCGGCCAAGGGGCAGTACGAGCCGGGCTCGACGCTGACGTCCGCGATGTACGACAAGTTCAAGTCGGCGGCCCCGTACGGCGCCAAGCGCTCCTCGGTCACCCTGCCGACGCAGGCGATCGACATCGGCGTGGACTTCGGGCAGTTCCCGCTCGGCGACTCCAACTACCCGATCAGCCCCAAGGTGACGCTCACCAACCGCACCAAGGCGACGCTGCCGGGCGGCACGGAGTTCCAGTTCGACTACGGGACCTCGGCCCCGGCGAACGCCAAGGACCAGTCCGGCTTCGGCACGGCGATCGTCCGCAGCGACCACAGCGGCAGCAACGTGGGCGGTCTGAAGGGTGACTACAACCGGGTCTCGCTGAAGCTCCCGGCCTGGCAGTCGCTGGCCCCGGGCGCCTCGGTGACGCTGGACTTCGTCTACTACCTGCCGGTGTCGACGCCCTCCAACTGGACGGTGACCTTCGGCGGCCGCAACTACGCCGTGGCCGGGGACCTCACCCGGGGCGCGACGCTCACCGAGCCGGAGACGGGCACGACGGGCGGCACGACCGGCGGTACGACCGGTGGTTCGACGGGCGGCACCACGGGCGGCTCGACCGGTGGCTCCACGGGTGGCGGGTCCTGCACCGCGCCCACCTGGACGGCCACGGCCGAGTACGGTGGCTCCACGACCGTGTCGTACAAGTCCCACAACTGGAAGGCGAAGTGGTGGACGAAGGGCGAGGAGCCCGGAACCACCGGTGACTGGGGCGTCTGGCAGGACCTCGGCGCCTGCTGAACCCCCGCCCCCGAACGCCCGGCGGCGCGACTCGAGGCCCTTGCCGCCTCGCCGGGCACCTTCCGTGAAGCGCCCGCACCCCGGCCGGATCCTCCCGGCCGGGGTGCGGTGCGTCTCAGGGTGCGAACAGCTCGTCCTGCGCCGCGTCCCGCGCCGCGAGCAGGGCCCCGCGCAGCACCGCCCCGTCCCCGAGCTCGCTGGGCCGGACCTCCGCGCCCAGCGGGGTGAGGGCCGCGAGCCGGCGCTGCACCCGGGCGGAGAGCGACGCGCCGCCCGCGTGGCCGAGTTCGCCGCCGAGCACGATCACCCCCGGGTCCAGCACGGAGACCACGGCCGCCGCGCCGATGGCGATCCGCTCGGCCAGCGCGTCGAGGAAGGGGCCGCCCACCTCGCGCACCAGGGTCTCGGCGCGGCCCGTCAGCCCGTACTCGGCGGCGAGCCGCACCACCGCGTCGGCGCCCGCGAGCCCGTGGAACCCGCCGTCGCAGCCGGTCGAGGAAGGCAGCGCGCCGGTGCCCGGGACGGGCAGGAAGCCGATCTCGCCCGCGCCGCCGGAGGCCCCCCGGCGCAGCTTCCCGTCCAGGAAGACCGCCGCGCCCACGCCCTGGCCCAGCCAGAGCAGCACGAAGTCGGCCTGGCCGCGCGCGGCGCCGAGCCGGTGCTCGGCCATCGCCGCCAGGTTCACCTCGTTCTCGACGAGGACCGCGGCCGACAGCCGCCGCTGCAGGGCGGGGACCAGCTCGCGGTGCCAGGCGGGCAGGCCCGTGCTGTCGCGCAGCTCGCCCGTCGCCGGGTCGATCAGACCGGGCGCCCCGATGCCGACGCTGTGCGGCCGCTCGGCGCCCGCCTCCTTCGCGGTGCGCTCCAGGAGCGCCACCGCCTGCTCCACGGCGGCCCCGGTCCCTGCCTCGGCGCCGATCGGCAGGGCGGCCTCGGCGAGGGTCGCGCCGAGGAGGTCGGCCACGAGCACGGTGACGCTGTCGGTGCGTACGTCCAGGGCGGCGAGGTGGGCCCGGTCCGCGACGATCCCGTACAGCTTGGCGTTGGGTCCGCGCCGCTCGGCGCCGGACTCCCCCACGACCTCGACGAGGCCCGAGCCCTGGAGCCGTTCGACCAGGTCGGCGACGGTGGGGCGGGACAGACCGGTGAGCTTCTTGAGCTGACCCGCCGTCAACGGGCCCTCGTCCTGGAGCAGGCGCAGGGCGAGGCGGTCGTTGATGACCCGGGCGGTGCTGGGTGAGGCGGGCATGCCGGAATCCTTCCAGACGACCGAAACCCGATGGACGGCGGAGTATTTATCAGGCAGGGTTCCTGATAGTTTATCGCGCGCCGGTGGGCACCGGCAGCGCACCGGCATCCAGGGGAGGATCGGGCAGATGGCGAGCGGAGCGGACGACGCCGCACGGCGGTTGAGGCGGGCCAGGATCGCGATCGCCGCGGTGTTCTGCGTGCACGGCGCGGTCACCGGGAACTTCGCGACCCGGGTCCCCTGGATCCAGGACCACACCGGGGTCTCCACCGGTCAGCTCGGTCTGGCGCTGGCGTTTCCCGCCATCGGCTCGTCGCTCCTGATGCCGCTCTCCGGCGCGATCACGCACCGGTTCGGGGCGCGCCGGGCACTGCGCGGGCTGCTCGCCCTGTGGACCCTGGGCCTCGCGCTCCCGGCGCTCGCGCCGAACCTCTACACGCTCTGCGCGGCGCTCTTCCTGTTCGGGGCCACCTCGGGCATGTCGGACGTGGCCATGAACGCGCTCGGCGTGGAGACCGAGAACCGGCTCGGCCGCTCCATCATGTCCGGGCTGCACGGCATGTGGAGCGCGGGCGCCCTGATCGGCTCGACCGCCGGTACGCTCGCCGCCCACCTCGGCGTCGACGCGCGCGTGCACCACCTCGTCGCGGCGGCCGTCCTCACCGCGCTGGGCGCGCTCGTCTGCGGCGGTGTGCTGGATCTGCGCAGCGCGCCCGACGAGGCCCCGCCGCCGCGCTTCGCCCGGCCGCCCAGGACGGCGCTGGCCATCGGACTCGTCGCGTTCTGCGCGGTGTTCGCCGAGGGGGCGAGCCTGGACTGGTCGGCGGTGTATCTGCGGGACACCATGGACGCGTCGGCGGGCCTCGCCGCCGCCTCGACCACCGCGTTCACCCTGACCATGGCGGTGGTGCGGATCGCGGGCGACAAGGTCGTGGACCGGTTCGGTGCGGTACGGACGGTCCGCTGCGGCGGTGTGCTGGCCACTGCGGGCGGCCTGGCGGTGGTCCTCGCGCCCGCGCCGGCCGTGGCGATGGGCGGGTTCGCCCTGATCGGTCTCGGGGTCGCGGTCGTGGTGCCGCTGGCCTTCGCGGCGGCCGGGCGCAGCGGCCCCAACCCGAGCCAGGCCATCGCGGGCGTCGCCACCATCACGTACACCTCAGGCCTCATCGCTCCCTCGGCCATCGGCGGCATCGCCGATCTGACCTCGCTGGTGGTGTCGTTCGGCCTGGTCACGGTGCTGGCGCTCGGGCTGGTGGCGGGGGCGGAGGTGCTGCGTACGGGAGTGCGCGCCCGGAAGGCCCGGAAGGCGGGCGGCGGGGGCGCGGCAAAGGCGGCGCCGGCGCGGTCCACCGGCGGCGCCCGGTAGCCCGCGGCTGAACCGTATGGGGGCGGTTCAGCCGGGGCGCTCCCCCTTCGGCCCCGTCCCGGGGCCCCGGCCTCAGCCGGCGATCGAGTCCAGTTGTTCGGCGGCGGGCCGCAGCGCCCAGAGGTCGCCCCCGGGCGGCGCCTGGAGCTTCGGCACGGCCGCCCGGGCCTTCCTGTCGCCCGCGTCGGCAGCCGCGTGCACCACATCGCTCGCCGCGTATCGGTAGAACTCCAGCTCCGGGTGCGGCCAGACGGCCGCACCGGTCGCCGCGGGCAGCAGATAGTCGACGGCCTTGAACAGGCTCTGCCCGTCCGGCCCCCGGTAGCCCCACAGGTCCACCCCGACGTGCTTGCCGATCGCCGCGAGCCTGGCGTACGCCACCAGGTCGAAGGCCGAGTAGTGCCAGCTGCGGGTGCGGGCGAGCTCCTGGGGCTGACTGCCGTCGGCGGCGATCTGCGGATCGATCCTGAGCTTCCCGGCGGCCCGGACCGTCTTCGCCGCGAGGGCCCGGTCGCCGGTGGCGAGCGCGAGTGCGGCGATCTGCATGTCCTGGAAGGTGCCGTGGTTGTTCCGGGCGGCCGACTCCTCCTTGCCGAAGGGCGAAGTCACCAGCCAGTCCAGGAACTTCTTGTTCCAGTCGAGCATCCGCGTACGGTCGTCCGCCCGCCAGCCGGGCGCGCCCAGGTCGAGGACGGCGACCGCGTCCAGGACGCTGGTGTACTGCTGCGAGAAGTCGATGATGCCGATCGCCCGGCCGTCGTACTTGCAGGGGATGAACTGCCCGTGGTTCAGCTGGGGGTTCATCCGGGTCGCCGGGTCCAGGAACCAGGTGCGCAGCACGGTCGAGGCCCGCTCGGCGTACTGGGCGCGGCCGGTGTAGTACCAGGCGAGGCTGAGCGTGGTCACCGAGCCGACCATCTTCCCGAGGTCGGGCCGGTCGGTACCGGTGTCGACCTCGGGGTTGCGCTGCCCGTCCTTCTGTACGTACGGGCAGCCCCAGGGGTTGTCGGCGGTCTTCGGCTTCGAGGGCCACCAGTACGGGGCCTGGCTGAGGTAGTCGTGGGGGTCGCCGCCCGGCGCGGGCTTCGGCTTGTCCACGACCGTCCAGGGCCCCTGCCCGAGCCAACCGTCGGCGGCCGCGGTCAGCTTCCCCACGGCGGTACGCAGCGCCGGGTCGCCCGCGTCGAGCCGCAGCCGCGCGTCCTTCATGCGCGCGCCGTCGATGACGACGGTGTGCGGGGCCTTCGCGGCGGCGGGCTTCGCGGCGGCGGACTTTACGGCGGCGGGCTTTACGGCGGCGTGCGAGGCGGTCGGTGCGAGCGCCGACGCGACGGCCGCCGCCGCGGCCAGCAGAGCCACGAGCCCGCTGCGCGTTCTCCCGCCGCCCATTCCTGCCATTCCACCCATATAGCCATCCCCTTCGACCAAAGAATTCACAAGCCTGAACTCTGTTCACGAACAAGGCCGTTGGAGCGTAGGGCCAGCAGTTCCGGGTGACAATGCCCCGCGCAGGATTCACGGATGGGACCTGAGGTCATGGGCCCCACTACCATTGCGCTGATTCTTCTCAGCACGGAACGAACTGGAGCAAACTCATGGGCCTCGGCGTGCGCTGGACCCTGCACGGTGACGGGCGGACCCCCGCCCCCGGCGCCGTCGTCCGTCCGGACGAGCGGCTCTCCTGGCCCCGGACGATCGGCCTCGGCGCCCAGCACGTGGTGGCCATGTTCGGCGCGTCCTTCGTGGCGCCGGTCCTGATGGGCCTCGACCCGAACCTCGCGATCATGATGTCCGGCGTCGCCACGGTCATCTTCCTGCTCGCCACCAAGGGCCGGGTGCCCAGCTATCTGGGCTGCTCGCTCTCCTTCGTCGGCGTCGCGGCCACGATCCGGGCCACCGGCGGAACCAGCGCCACCGTCACCGGCGCGGTCCTCGTCGTCGGCGCCGTGCTGTTCGCGGCGGGTCTCGCGGTGCGGCGGTTCGGCGCGCGGATCATCCACGCCGCGATGCCCCCGATCGTGACCGGCGCGGTGGTCATGCTGATCGGCTTCAACCTGGCGCCGGTCACCGCCTCCACCTACTGGCCGCAGGACCAGTGGACCGCGCTCCTGGTGATGTTCTTCACCGGCCTCGCCGTGGTCTGTCTGCGCGGCTTCTGGTCCCGGGTCGCGATCTTCCTGGGCCTGCTCTTCGGCTACGGCATCTCCTGGCTCTTCGACCGCGTCTTCGGCAAGATCCACTCCGTTCCGGGCGCGGGCGAGGCCACCGACCACTGGCGGCTGGACCTCTCCGGTGTCGGCAGGGCCGACTGGATCGGCCTGCCCTCCTTCCACGCCCCGCACTTCGAGTGGTCCGCCATCCTGGTCGCCCTCCCCGTCGTGATCGCGCTGATCGCCGAGAACGCCGGACACGTCAAGGCCGTCGGCGAGATGACCGGCGACGACCTCGACGACAAGCTGGGCACCGCGATCGCCGCCGACGGCGCCGCCTCGGTGCTCTCCACCGCCGTCGGCGGCCCGCCCAACACCACCTACTCCGAGAACATCGGCGTCATGGCCGCCACCCGCGTCTACTCGACCGCCGCCTACTGGGCCGCCGCCGGATTCGCCCTGCTCTTCGGCGTCTGCCCCAAGTTCGGCGCGATCGTCGCGGCCATTCCCGGCGGCGTGCTCGGCGGCATCACCGTCATCCTGTACGGCATGATCGGCCTCCTGGGCGCCCAGATCTGGATCAACGCCAAGGTGGACCTGCGCAATCCGCTGAACCTGGTCCCGGCGGCCGCGGGCATCATCATCGGCATCGGCGGCGTCACCCTGAAGTTCACCGACGACTTCCGCCTCAGCGGGATCGCCCTCGGCACCATCGTGGTCATCACCGGCTACCACGTGCTCCGCGCCTTCGCCCCGGCCCATATGAAGGAGCAGGAGCCGCTGCTCGACGAGGGCACGTCCTCGTACGACGAGGCCGGTGACGAGGGGGGCGCGTCCGAAGGGGCTCAGCGCACCAGGTCGTAGGCGTAGTCGGGGGTGAAGCTGCCCGCGGCGCCCCGGCAGCCGTCGGACTCGCCGGGCAGCTTCACCCACAGATAGGCGTCGATGCGCGCCTCGCCCGTGTGCGTCGTCGGGGCGCGCCCCACCGCCCGCCCGGCCGGGTCGCACCACTGGCCGTCGGGCGGCGCGCCCTTGCCGTTGCGGCTGGTGTCGATCACCGCGCCCAGCCGCGCGGGACCGCCCAGCGCCTTGAGCACCCGCCGCGCGTACGCCACTTCGTCGGACGTGCCGTGGAAGTTGGAGACATTGGTGAAGATGCCGTCGCCGCTGGTGGCCGCGCCCGCCGCACGCAGCAGGCCGGCCATCTCCCCGGCGTCGCGCCATCCGGAGTGGCCCGCGTCGAAGTACACCCTGGCCCGGGCGTCGGCGGCATGGACCGCCCGCCCCGCTCTGGCCAGCGAGGCGAACCGGGCGGCGCGGTCGCCCTCGGAGAGGCAGTCCGACTGGGCGATCGCGTCCGGCTCCAGGACCACGATGACCGGTGAACGCCCGAGCCCCGCCGCGAAGTTCCCGATCCAGGTGTCGTACGCGTCCAGGCTCGGCGCACCGCCCTGCGAGGCGCCACCGCAGTCCCGGCCCACAATCGCGTACGGGACGAGCACCGGCACCCGGCCCTGTGCGGCCGCCGCCGAGGTCACCGCCCGCACCTCGCGGGTGATCGAGCCGGGGTCGTACTCGGTGAACCAGACGGCCGTGGGCTGGTCCGCGATGCGCCGCTCGATCAGCGAGCGCCGGGGGTCGTCGGGGTGGGCCCGGACCCAGTCGAGGACCTGCGAGTCGGGCGAGCGGTAGAGCGCGGCGGATATCGCGGCCCGCGACGGCGCCGGGGCGGCCGAGGGCTTCGGGGCCTTGGAGGGCCGGGCGGTGTGCGGGGTCGCGCGCGTGGGCGAAGGGGTCGCGGACGCCGAGGTGGGCACGGCGGGCAGGGGCAGGACGGGCGAGGCGGTCACCGAGGGCCGGGCCGTGTCGCCGCCCCCGCGCCCGAGGGCCGCCACCGCGCCCGAGACCGCGCCGGCGGCCGCGACCGCGCAGGCCAGCGCCACCATGGTGGCGCGCCGAGCGGCCGAGCGGCGCTCGGCTCTGTCGTCGCGGCGCCTGCGCGCGCGTGACGGCGGTGTTCCCGACACCGTGAACTCCCCTTCTCCAAGGCCCCGATGGCCCCGCGTTCACCCGTTCCGGGGAAGCCCCGGGCACGGCGACGTCCCGGAAAGCGCCGGACTGGGACGCTGCCCCCATGGTGCGGATCGAACAGCGGGCAGGTGCCACGGGGCCGGCCGGGGCGTCGGTGGACACCGTAGCGGCGCGGATGCGGGCGCTGCGCGCGAGCCTCCCGCCCAAGGACGGCCTGGCCGTCTTCAACCGGGTGTATCTGGCGGTCACCGAGGAGGTCGGCCGCTCCCTCGCCCGGGGCGCGTTCGACGACCCGAGGGCCGCGGCGACGCTGGACGTGCTGTTCGCCGGGCGCTATCTGCGGGCGGTCGACGCGGTGGCGGCTGGGCTGCGGCCGCCCGCCTGCTGGCGGCCGCTCTTCCAGTACCGGCGCCACCCCGGCGTACGGCCCCTCCAGTTCGCGCTCTGCGGGATCAACGCCCATATCGGGCACGATCTGGCGCTCGCCGTCGTCGACAGCTGCCGCGCCCTGGACTGCGAGCCGGACGGACTTGAGCGGGACTTCGAGCGGGTCGGCGACATGCTGGTGGCGCTGGAGGAGCGGGTGCGCGAGGAGCTGATGCCGGGGCCCGACCTGCTGGAGGTCGCGGACCCGCTCACGCATCTGCTGGCGTCGTGGAGCCTGGAGCGGGCCCGCGACGCGGCCTGGTCGTCGGCCCGGTTGCTGTGGAGACTGCGGGAACTTCCGGACCTGTCCCGGGAGTTCAGGGACCGGATGGACGCGGGTGTCGGCCTGGTGGGGCGGTGCCTGCTGACGCCGTCCGCAGGCCCTTCTTCCGCACGAGGAGTTCACTCATGGCAATCCGGCTCGGACTCGGCCTTCCTCAGATGAAGCAGTACGACATCGGCCGCGACATCCCCGATGTGGCGCGCGCCGCCGAGGAGCTGGGCTACGAGAGCCTGTGGGTGTTCGAGCGGGTGATCTTCCCGACGCCCACGACCCAGGGGCTGTACGGGATAGCGGACCTGGCCTGGCCCGACACCTACCGGTCGGTGGCCGACCCGCTGGTCTCGCTCACCCTCGCGGCGGCGGCCACCGAGCGGGCGCGCCTGGGCACCAGCGTGCTCGTGGCGCCGCTGCACGTGCCGTTCCAGCTGGCGCGCTCGCTCGCCTCCCTCGACGCGGCGAGCGGCGGCCGGGTCCTGGCGGGGATCGGCACGGGCTGGTCCCTCGACGAGTACGCGGCGGCGGCCGTGGCGCCCTTCGAGAAGCGCGGCGAGGTGCTCGACGAGACGCTGGACGTGTTCGCGGCGGTCTGGGGCCCGGACCCGGTCGCGTACAAGGGCGAGTTGACCACCATCGCCCCCTCCGAGGTCGGCCCCAAGCCGGCCCGGCCGATCCCGGTGTACCTGGCGGGGGCGGGCCCGAAGGCGCTGCGCCGTGTGGTGGACCGGGCGGACGGCTGGATGCCGGTGGCCCAGGGCGCCGACCAGCTGGCGAACGGGTGGTCGGGGCTGCGGGAGCTGGCCGCCGAGCGCGGCCGGGAGCGCCCGATGGAGGTGTGCGTGCGGGTCAACGCGCGGTACGGCCCGAAGCCGTACGAGGGCGAGGGGCGCCCGCCGTTCGCCGGGAGCGCCGCCCAGATCGTCGAGGACCTGGCGGCCCATGCCCACGAGGGCATAGACGAGTTCCTGCTGGACCTCCAGGGCAGCGCACGCGACGCGGAGGAGCTCAAGGACGTGGCGGCGGAGGTGTACGGGCTGGCGCGCGCGGCAGGCCTGTAGGCGGCGGGACCACGAACGGACAAGGGGCCCGGGGGAAACCCCCGAGCCCCTCCCGTCGGGCCTCGGCCCTCGCCGTCAGTCCTCCGGCAGCTCGACCGGCGCGATCTCGTCGTACAGGTCGCCCGGGCCGGGGTTGGTGCCGTCCGTCGTGCCGCCGAGGTGGTGCATGACGCCCCACACCGCGTTCAGGGCGGTCTGCACCGCGCCCTCGGCCCAGCCGGCCGTCCAGGAGATGTCGTCGCCCGCGAGGAAGATGCCCCGCTTGTCCTCGGGCAGCGATTCCTGCATGAAGTGCGTGAACAGCCGGCGCTGGTAGCGGTAGTGGCCCGGCAGGTTCGCCTTGAACGCGCCCATGAAGTAGGGCTCGTTCTCCCACGACACGGTCACCGGGTTGCCGATGATGTGCTTGCGGATGTCGACCTTCGGGTAGATCTCGCCGAGCGACTTGAGCATGACCTCCATGCGCTCGTGCGCCGGCAGCGGCAGCCACTTCAGGCTGTCGTCGCACCACGTGTAGGAGAGGCAGATGACGGCGGGCTTGTCCGGCCCGTCGTCCAGCAGATAGGTGCCGCGCGTCATCCGGTCGGTGAGCGTCATCGACATGACGTCCCGGCCGGTCGGGTTTCCCCTGTCGTCGACGGCCTTGTCCAGCCAGAACGGCCGGTCGACCGGCACGAACAGCTTGCTCGACTCCATGTAGTGGGTGCGCTCGATCGCCGTCCAGTGGTCGATCGGGAAGAGCGAGTCATCGCACGCGATCTTGGAGAGCAGCATCCAGGACTGCGCGGTGAAGATCGCCGCGCGGTAGGTGCGGATATCGCCGGACGCGTCGGTCACGGTGATCCTGTTGCCGGCGGTGCGGGTCAGCCGGGTCACCGCCGGGCGCGGCGTGCCCTCGTGCAGCGAGGAGAGCGAGGTGCCCTGCGCCCAGTGCACGATCTTCTCCGGCTCGCGCTCCCACAGCCGCAGCGGAAGCTGCTGGGAGCCGCCGACGATGCCGCGGTGGTGGTCGTCCGCCTCGGTGTAGACGACGCGCAAGATCTCCAGGATGGAGTTGGGGAAGTCGGTGTCCCAGCCGCCGGTGCCGAAGCCGACCTGGCCGAAGATCTCGCGGTGGCGGAAGGACTTGAAGGACTCCGACTCGCAGAGGAAGCCGTAGAAGGTCTGGTTGTCGAGCTTCTCGACGAGCTTGGCCCAGATCTCGCGGATGCGCGGGACGTCGCGCTCGCGCATGGCCTGGTTCATGTCGGAGAAGTCGGCGCCCTCGTCGAGGCACGCGTTCCACGCGGCGGCGACGTCGCGGTAGACCTGCGGAAGGTCGGCGATGGTCTCGGCGTAGTGCGTCTCGCCCTTGAGGTCGACGACGGTCGAGGGGGTGGCCTCGGCGAGCGGGTTCGGGAACGGCTCGGTGACCAGGCCGACCAGGTCGATGTAGTGCTGCAGCGCCGTCGAGGAGGGCGGGAAGCGCATCGCGCCCATCTCGGCGGTCAGCCCTTCGGTGCCGGGGCCGTCGAAGCCGACGGTGCGCAGCCGTCCGCCGATCTGGTCGGCCTCGTACACGACGGGCTTGAGGCCCATCTTCATCAGCTCGTACGCCGAGATGATGCCGGACAGACCGCCACCGATGACGGCGACCTCGGTGCCGTGCTCGGTCGCGGGTATCTGGCCCAGCCCGGCCGGGTGGGCCAGGAAGTCGTCGTACGCGTAGGGGAAGTCCGGACCGAACATGGTGATCGGCGGCTGGCCGTCGGTGTGCGGGACGGCGGTGGGCACCGTGGACGTCATGGGGTACGGACTCCTTGCGCAGTACAGAGGGGGGTGGGGGCGGCCGGAAGGGGTCCGGGTCAGACGAGGGTGGTGTAGAGGCCGGGGCGGCGGTCCCGCAGATACGGGTTGTTGGCGCGCGAGGCGGCCAGGAACTCGGGGTCGGCGTCACCGACGACCAGTTCGGTCTCGCGGCCCGCGCGGGCCCGGGCGGTGCCGTCGGGCCCGGCCAGGCAGCTCAGCCCGACGAACTCGAACTCGCCCTCGGGGCCGGTCCGGTTGACGTACGCGATGTACATCTGGTTCTCGAAGGCGCGCACCGGCACCAAGGACTCGGCGACGAACTGGAACGGGTGCATCTGCGCGGTGGGCACCAGGAGGAGGTCGGTGCCGGCCAGCGCGTGCGCCCGGACGTTCTCGGGGAACTCCACGTCGTAGCAGATCATCATCCCCAGCCGCAGCCCGTTCAGCTCGGCCTGGACGACCTGCTGGTCGCCGGGGGTGAACCACTTCTGCTCGAAGTCGCCGAAGAGGTGGGTCTTGCGGTAGTTCGCCAGGCGCTGCCCGTCGGCGGCGATGAGCTGCGCCGAGTTGTGGACGGTCTCGCCGTCCCGCTCGGGGTAGCCGTAGAGGACCGCGAGCCCGTGGCGTACGGCGATCTCGGCGACGGCCCGCGCCCCCGGGCCGTCGGCGGCCTCGGCGAGCCTGGGCACGTCGTCCCCGATGGCGTAGCCGGTGAGGAACATCTCGGCGGTGACCAGCAGGCCCGCTCCGGTCGCCGCGGCCCGGCCCGCCGCCTCGTCCAGCACCTTCAGGTTCGCGGCGACGTCACCCGGACGGCCGGAGCTCTGAAGCAGGGCGGTGCGCAGCGGCGGCATGGCAGACCTCGGGGGCGTAAGGGGGTGAGGGGGTCGCATTAGACGGTACGTTCCGGGCTTCGGCCCGGACAAGGCGCGACCGTTGCGCGCGGGAGGATGATTCATTGCGCGTCGGTGGCCTTCTGCGGCGATTCGTTGCGTGGCTTGATGGGGCCCTTACGCCTCGGGGCGCATCCGGGGGCCGGGCCCTCCCCCGCGCGGCGGAGGCGCTCCCTCCTCGGGTGCGATGCGGCGGGCCCCCCGGCCCGCCGGGTCGGCGGTCGCCTCGGACAGCGGGGCCGCGCCGGGCGCGCCCCGCGAGGCGGCCGCCCTGACGGGCACGGCCAAGCTCTACCGCCCGGCCGGTGACGACATCACCTTCTCCTTCGACGCCCATCTGGCGGCGAAGGACAACAAGGACCCGGAGAAGGCGTTCGGCACGTTCAGCTTCCGGCATGTCTTCCCGGACGGCCGGACCGGAACGGCCAAGGCGAAGGTGGACTGTCTGATCACCGGCGGCAAGGTCGCGGTGGTGACCGGGATCGTCACCGAGAGCGACACCCCGTTCACGGGCAAGCGCGTCGGTGTCTCGGTCAACGACCAGGGCAGGCACGACCGGCTCGGCTACAGCTGGATCGGCTCGGAGGACGAGGCGACGAAGAAGCTGCCCAAGTGCATGAGCGCGGCGCCGTTCGAGAAGGTGAAGGCGGGCACGGGCGACTTCCACGTGCTGCCCTGGCAGGTCCCGTACGAGTAGAGCCGGTCAGGCGGGCGAGCCCGACGAGAACCGCCTCAGCAGGGGGGACAGCACCAGGACCGACTTGGTGCGCTCCACGTACGGCTCGCCCGCGATCCGTTCCAGGACCCGCTCGAAGTGGCGCATGTCCGAGGCGAAGACCTGGACGATCGCGTCCGCCTCACCGGTGACGGTGGAGGCGGACGCGACCTCGGGGTACCGCTCGAGCCCGCGCCTGATGGACTCGGGCGAGGTGTTGCGGCGGCAGTAGATCTCAATGAAGCCCTCGGTCTCCCAGCCGAGCGCCGCGGGGTCCACCCGGACGGTGAATCCGGTGATGGCCCCCTCGGCGCGCAGCCGGTCCACGCGCCGCTTCACGGCGGGCGCGGACAGGCCGATCAGCGAGCCGATGTCGGCGTAGGAGCGGCGGGCGTCTTCAGCGAGCGCGTGGACGATGCGCTCGTCGAGGTCATTGAGTCGCACTGCGGGTGGATCACTTCTCTACGGATACGGTGTCCGAGGCCGTGGCCAGTCGGGAGCGGCGGATGCCGTATCCGAAGTAGATCACGAGACCGACGGCCATCCAGCCACCGAAATACTTCCAGGTGATCCCCGGCAGGTTCCACATCAGATAGCCGCAGCTGAAGAAGCCGAGCACCGGGATCACCCAGCCGAACGGCACCCGGAAGGTGCGGTGCATCTCGGGGCGGGTGTAGCGCAGCACCACGACAGCGACGTTGACCAGGGCGAAGGCGAAGAGCGTACCGATGCTGGTGGCGTTCGCCAGCTCGCCGAGCGGGACCGCGGCCGCGAGCACACCGCAGAACAGCGACACGATGACGGTGTTCACGACCGGCGTCTTGGTGCGCGTGCTGACCTTGGCGAAGGTCTTCGGCACCAGGCCGTCGCGGGACATGGCGAAGAGGATGCGGGTCTGCCCGTACAGCACGGTCAGGACGACACTCGCGATGGCGATCACGGCGCAGGCGGCGAGGAGCGTGGCCCAGAAGGACTGGCCGGTGACGTCCTTCATGATCCCGGCCAGGGCCGCTTCCGAGCCCTCGAACTGCTTCCAGGGGCGGGCACCGATCGCGACGACCGCCACGAGGACGTACAGCGCGGTGACGATGACCAGCGAGAGCATGATCGCGCGCGGCAGATCGCGCTTCGGGTTCTTCGCCTCCTCACCGGCCGTGGAGGCGGCGTCGAAGCCGATGTACGAGAAGAAGAGGGTCGAGGCCGCGCCGCTGATACCCGCGGTGCCCATCGGCATGAAGTCCGAGTAGTTGCCCGACTTGAAGCCCAGGAAGCCGATCACGCAGAACAGCACCAGCGCGGCCATCTTCACGCACACCATGACCGTGTTGGCCCGGGCCGACTCACGCGCACCGCCGAGCAGCAGCACCATCGCGAGCACGACCACGATCAGCGCGGGAAGGTTGAAGTACCCGCCGTCGCCCGGCGGCGCGGCGATCGCGTCCGGGATGGTGACGCCTATCGTCCCGTCCAGGAACTCGTTGAGGTACTGGCCCCAGCCGACGGCCACGGCAGCGACCGAGACGCCGTACTCCAGGATCAGGCACCAGCCGCAGATCCAGGCGATGAACTCACCGAGCGTTGCGTAAGCGTACGAATACGACGAGCCCGCGACCGGGATGGTACCGGCCAGTTCGGCATAGGCGAGGGCCGAGAACAGCGCGGTGAGTCCGGCGATGACGAAGGAGATCGTGACGGCCGGTCCGGCCTCGGGAACGGCCTCGCCGAGGACGACGAAGATGCCCGTGCCGAGCGTGGCACCAATGCTGATCATCGTGAGCTGCCACATGCCGAGGGTGCGGCGCAGAGTGCCGCCCTCGCCCTTGCCACCCTCGGCGACCAGCAGTTCTACCGGCTTGCGCCGCAGCAGCGGATTGCCGGGCCGCTTCGCCCCAGCGGCGGGTGCTTCTGCGGCGGGGGGCGCTGTGCCGTGGTCCAACACTTCAGTGGGCTCCTTGTCGCTGCCTTCGGAAGCCGACGACCGCGACGGTCCGGCCCTTCCCGTACGAAGGGGCAATCCGGGCATGACTGAGCACACCGTGGCCGGTACCGCCGAGCAGACGGTCGCCGCCACTCCACGTATGGCGAGAAGAGTAAAGGGTTCCGCTTCCCGCTCGTAATGCAGCAACCTTGCGCATCGGTGAATGATCATTGCGCACAAGGGCGACGGATGGGTGTTTGTTGCGCATCAGCGTTCGATCCGTGCGTGAACGGTGTGCGCGGGCCTCTCGCGGCGGGGTAGGAGTGAGGTCCCCGACACCCCTCCCGGAGGCATCGATGACCTGGCTGGACCCGGAGCCGTTTCTGCGCGGAGTGGCGTGGCGGGACGCGAAGGGACGGCCGATGCGCGCCGATCCCGACGACCTGGCCCGGCTGCCCTGGGACACCGCGGAACGGGCCGGGCTGCCGATCGGGGTGCGGCTGGAATTCGCCGCCGGCGGGGCGTCGGCCGTGGAGATCCGCTATCGCGCGGAGGTACCCGACCCGACCGAGCACATGGGCGCGCTCGCCCACACCTTCGCGCTCTGGACGGAGGGCCGCCGCGTCCACGAAACGGCCGTGGCCCCGGCCGAGGAGGCCGTCGCAGTGCTCCGACTCCCGCCCGGCGGCGGGCCGTTCACGGTCCATCCGCCGCAGGACCGCTCGCCCCGGATCCTCGCCCTGCGCGGGGTCGGCGGCACGCTCGCGCCCGTACCGCGCGGGCCGCGCTGGCTGGTCCACGGAGACTCGATCACCGAGGGCTGGTGGTCGACCCGCCCCGCCCACGCCTGGCCCGCGGTCGCCGGGCGGGCGCTCGGCCTGGAGACGGTCAACCTCGGGTACGCGGGGGCCGCGCGCGGCGAACTGGCCACCGCCGAGCAGCTCGCGTCCCTGCCCGCCGATGCGCTGACCCTCGCCTTCGGCACCAACTGCTGGTCGGGCGTGCCGAGTTCGGCGCCGCTGCTGTACGAGACGACGCGCGCGTTCCTCACGCTGCTGCGCCAGGGGCACCCGCGCACCCCGCTGCTGCTGCTCTCGCCGCTGCCGCGCCCGGAGGCCGAACACACCCCGAACGCCCTGGGCGCCACGCTGAGCGCCCTGCGCGAAGCGATGGAGGCGGCGGCCCGCGAGCGCGTCACAGGCGGCGACAGCCACCTTCACGTGCTTTCTGGCCGCACCCTGCTGACACCCGAGGACCTGGCGGACGGTCTGCACCCGAACGACGGGGGCCACGAGAAGGTCGCGAGGGCGGTGACGGAGGCGCTGGGACCGCACCTATAGGGATGGCCCCCGCGCACAGCGCGGGGGCCATCCCTCAAAGGGGCGCGGGGCACCGCGCGACCAGCCACATGCGGCCCGCGGACAAAGCCCCGCCCGGGAGCGCTAGCTCCAGCTGGCGTGCAGCGGCTTGCCCTCCGCGTAGCCCGCGGCGGACTGGATGCCCACGACCGCCTTCTCCTCGAACTCCGCGAGCGAGCTCGCGCCCGCGTACGTGCAGGAGGAGCGGACGCCCGCGATGATCGAGTCGATCAGGTCCTCGACGCCCGGCCGGGTCGGGTCGAGGAACATCCGCGAGGTGGAGATGCCCTCCTCGAACAGCGCCTTGCGGGCGCGGTCGTACGAGGACTCGTCGCTGGTGCGGTTGCGGACCGCGCGCGCCGAGGCCATGCCGAACGACTCCTTGTACAGGTGCCCCTCGGCGCTCTGCTGGAGGTCGCCCGGGGACTCGTACGTACCGGCGAACCAGGAGCCGATCATGACGTTGGAGGCACCGGCGGCGAGCGCCATGGCGACGTCGCGCGGGTGGCGCACACCGCCGTCGGCCCACACGTGCTTGCCGAACTTCTTCGCCTCGGCCGCGCACTCCAGGACCGCGGAGAACTGCGGGCGGCCCACGCCCGTCATCATCCGGGTGGTGCACATGGCGCCGGGGCCCACACCGACCTTGATGATGTCGGCGCCGGCCTCGATGAGGTCGCGCACGCCCTCGGCGGCGACGATGTTGCCCGCGACGATCGGGACCTGCGGGTCCAGGCCGCGGACGGCCTTGATCGCGGCGATCATCGACTCCTGGTGGCCGTGCGCGGTGTCCACGACGATCGTGTCCGCGCCGGCGTCCAGGAGCTGCTTGGCCTTGCCCGCCACGTCGCCGTTGATGCCGACGGCGGCGGCGATGCGCAGCTTGCCCTCGGCGTCGACGGCCGGGCTGTACAGGGTCGCGCGCAGGGCGCCCTTGCGGGTGAGGATGCCGGCCAGACGGCCGTCCTTGTCCACGGCCGGGGCGTAGCGGCGGTTGGCGTTGTCGAGCTTGTTGAACGCCTCGCGCGGGTCGATGTCCGCGTCGAGCAGCAGCAGGTCCTTGGACATGACCTCGGAGAGCTGCGTGAAGCGGTCCACGCCGGTCAGGTCCTCGTCGGTGACGACGCCGACCGGGCGCTGGTCGGCGTCGACCACGACACCGGCGTTGTGGGCCCGCTTGGGCAGCAGCGCGAGGGCGTCGGCGACGGTCTGCGTCGGGGCGAGGACGATCGGGGTGTCGAGCACGTGGTGACGCGTCTTGACCCAGGTGATGACGTCGGTGACGACCTCGATCGGAATGTCCTGCGGGATCACGACGATGCCGCCGCGGCGCGCCACGGTCTCGGCCATGCGCCGGCCCGCGATCGCCGTCATGTTGGCGACGACGAGCGGGATCGTGGTGCCCGTGCCGTCGGGCGAGGCCAGGTCGACGCCCTGGCGGGAGCCCACCGCGGAGCGGCTGGGGACCATGAACACATCGTCGTACGTCAGGTCGTACGGCGGCTTGATGTCATTGAGGAAACGCACGTGCAGAACATCCCAGTCGATCGGAGTGACCCCAGGCATTTCAGCCGGGGCTAAACGCACGTACTTCATTGTCCCATGTTCGTATGATTGCGCCGCCCGGGCCGATCATCCAGGGGTGGGGCAAGGCGCTGGTGCGATCACACGAAGGCGCCGAGCGCGAGGACGACCGCGAGGGTGCCGCCGCCGCCGCTGACGGCCGCCTCGTCCAGTACGTCCCTGGCGGTCCGCCACTCCTCGGGCCGCGCCGCCGCGTATCCCTGCCAGCGCCGCACCACAAGGAGCCGGCCGGGGTCGGCCGGGCCCCAGTCGGGGTCGCCCAGGCAGTCGGCGAGGGCGTCCCAGTTGCGGCCGAACCACTCGGGCAGGCGCAGGGCGCGGGCACAGCGGTCCATGAAGCCGGCCTTGTCGGTGACCCCGGCGAGGTCGAGCACGTCGACCTGCCAGCCGGTGGCCCGTACGGCGTCGAACGGGTCGGCCGTCATCGCAGCACCGCCTTGAACGTCTTGTAGTGGTCGCCCGTGTAGTAGATCTCGCCGCTCTGCCCGGTGACCAGCCGCCGGGCGCCGCGGTCGCGCGACTTCGGGGTGTTGACCGTGTACTCGTGGTAGTAGCCGCGCTTCTGCTGCGGCAGGGCCTTCTCGAAGTTCCCGAAGACCGTGCCGTCCTTGCTGTACGGGAAGGGGCCGCCCTGGTCGATGAGCTTCAGGGTCTGGCGCGCCTCGGGCGGCAGCCGGTCGGCGCGTACGGTCGCCGTGCCCTTGGCCCAGCCGGGTGTGGCGGCGGCGCTGGAGGCGGTGGCCCCGGACGGCTTCACGTCCTTCTTCGACCCGCCGCCGCACCCCGTGAGCAGGAGCGCCAGGCACGCCAGCAGGACGGACACGGTCGTTCGGGCGGACCTGGTGAGCATGCGCCGATGCTGCCACCTCGGACCTGCGAGCGCGAACGCGCCGGGTGACGATGGGCCCATGCTCCTCGCCGATGTGGCCACCACCTCCCGGGAGATCGCGGCGACCTCCTCCCGTACGGAGAAGTCCGCCCTGCTCGCCGCGCTGTTCCGGGGGACCGCGCCGGACGAGGCCCCGCTGGTGGTCACCTATCTCGCGGGACGGCTGCCGCAGCGCCGCACCGGACTCGGCTGGAGCACCCTCAAGGACCGCCCGCCGCCCGCGGCGGACCCGGCTCTCACGGTGCGGGAGGTCGACGCGGCGCTCGACCGGATCGGCGCCCTGGCGGGCAAGGGCGCGCAGGGCGAGCGCAGACGGCTGGCCCGGGAGCTGATGGCCGCCGCCACCGAGGAGGAGCAGCGCTTCCTCATCGGCCTGATCACCGGCGAGGTCCGCCAGGGCGCGCTCGACGCGGCCGCCGTGGAGGGGCTCGCCGAGGCGACCGGCGCCCCGGCGGCGGACGTACGGCGCGCGGTGATGCTCGGCGGCTCGCTGGGAACGGTGGCCCGGGCGCTGCTCGGCGGCGGCACCGAGGCGCTGGCCGCCTTCCGGCTCGACGTGGGCCGGCCCGTGCTGCCGATGCTGGCGCAGACCGCCAAGGACGTGGACGAGGCCCTGGACCGGCTGGGCCCGTGCGCGGTGGAGGAGAAGCTCGACGGCATCCGGGTGCAGGTCCACCGCGACGGCGACGAGGTGCGGGTCTTCACCCGTACGCTCGACGAGATCACCGCACGGCTGCCCGAAGTGGTCGCCGCCGCCCGTGAGTTGACGACCCGGCGGGCGATCCTCGACGGCGAGGTGATCGCGCTCGACCGGGAGGGGCGGCCCCGGCAGTTCCAGGACATCGCGGGCCGGGTCGGCTCACGGCTGGACGTGGCCGGCGCGCAGGACCGGTTGCCGCTGTTTCCGGTCTTTTTCGATCTGCTCTCCGTGGACGGCCGCGACCTCCTGGACCTGTCCGTACGGGAGCGGAGCGCCGAGCTCGTCCGGGTGGCGCCCGAGCCGCGCCGGGTGCGGCGGGTGACGGTGGAGGATCCGGCCGATCCCGAACAGCGCGCGGCGGCAGGGGAGTTCGCGGCGCTGACGCTGGAGCGCGGCCATGAGGGCGTGGTGGTGAAGGCGCTGGACTCGGCGTACAGCGCGGGCCGCAGGGGCGCCTCCTGGCTCAAGGTCAAGCCGGTGCACACCCTCGACCTGGTGGTGCTCGCGGCCGAGTGGGGCCACGGCCGGCGCACCGGGACGCTCTCCAATCTGCACCTGGGCGCCCGCCGCCCGGACGGCTCGTTCGCCATGCTGGGCAAGACTTTCAAGGGCCTCACGGACGTCCTGCTCGCCTGGCAGACCGAGCGGCTGCGGGAGCTGGCGGTGGCCGAGGAGCCGTGGGGAGTGCGGGTGCGGCCGGAACTCGTCGTAGAGATCGCCTTCGACGGGGTGCAGAGATCGTCGCGCTACCCGGAGGGGGTGACACTGAGGTTCGCGCGGGTAGTGCGCTACCGCGAGGACAAGAGCGCCTCGGAGGCGGACACGGTCGCCATGGTGAAAGAGCTGGGCGGCGGGAGGGACTGAACAAGTGCGGTCGGAGCAGGTGCGGGAGCGGGTACAGCGGGCTCGGCAGGAGGCGGCGCGGCTGGCCGCCGAGGGGGTCCGCGCGGTGGCGCTGACCTCGGTGGACAACGCGGGCATCGCGCGCGTGAAGGCGGTGCCCGCGGCCCGCCTCCCCTCGGTCGTGGAGCGCGGGGTCGGTATGTCGCCGTGCTTCGACGCCTTCCTGGTGGACGACTCGGCCACCTCCAGCCGCTTCAGCGGCGGCCCGGACGGCGATCTGCGGCTCTTCCCCGATCTGGACCGGCTGACCGTGCTCGCCGGGCAGCCGGGCTGGGCCTGGGCCCCGGTCGACCGCTATGACCAGCAGGGCGGTGAACACCCGGGCTGCCAGCGCCTGTTCGCCCGGCGGATGGTGCGCCGGGCCGCCGAGCGGGGCCTCTCGCTGCGGATGGGCTTCGAGACCGAGTGGACGGTCTCGCCCTCCCTCGAAGGCCCCGCGTACGGGATGGCGCGGGTCGTGGAGCGGTCCGCGTATCTGGGTGATGTGCTCGGCGCACTCCTGGAGCAGGGCGTGGATGTGCTCCAGATCCACCCCGAGTACACCGAGGGCCAGTTCGAGGTGTCGGTGGCCGCCACGGATCCGGTGGGTGCGGCGGATCTGGCGGTACTGGTGCGCGAGACGGTCCGCGCGGTCTCGGTACGGCACGGGCTCACCCCGTTCTTCGGCCCGGTCGTCACACCGGGCGGCGTCGCCAACGGCGCCCACCTCCACCTCAGCCTCTGGCAGGACGGCCGGAACCTGTGCGGCGGCGGGGACGGCCGCCTCGCCATGACGGGCGACGGCGAGTCGTTCCTGGCGGGCGTGCTCGCCGAACTGCCCGATGAGCCCCGCCGTATCCCCGTCGAGGTCCCCCTCGGCACGCTCCTGGACCACCACTGCCACGGCGTGCTGCGCACCGACCCCGGTCCGGCCGCCTTCGAGGCGTTCCTGACCGAGGCGGACGGGCCCGCCGCGCCCGGGACCAGCTTCTTCGACACCCAGCTCGGCTTCGCGGTGCGCCGCTGGTGCCCGCCGCTGCTCGGCCTGGAGCCGCACTGCACCCCGGAGCGCTATCTGGCCCGGCGCGGCGAGCTCGGCGCCCGCGAGGCGACCCGGCTGCTGCTGCGGGGCAGCGGCATCGGCGCGTACGTCATGGACACCGGCCTCCCCGGGGACATCACCACGCCCGACGAACTCGCCGAGCTGAGCGGCGCCCCGGTCCACGAGATCGTGCGCCTGGAGCGCCTGGCCGAGCTCGCCGCCGACACGGCCCGGGACGCGGACGCGTTCCTGGCGGAGCTGGCGGCGGGGATCCGCTCGGCGGCGACCACGGCCGTGGGCTTCAAGTCGGTGGCCGCCTACCGGTACGGGCTCGACCTCGCGCCCGAGCCGCCCGCACTCCACGAGGTGCTCGAAGCGGCGGCGAATTGGCTGAAAAAACGGCCGAAGGGCGACCGCCTCAAGGATCCGGTGCTGCTGCGCCATCTGCTGTGGTCGGCGGTGGCCACCCGGCTCCCGCTCCAGCTGCACACCGGCTTCGGCGACCCGGACCTCCGGCTGCACCGCTGCGACCCGCTGCTTCTGACGGACTTCATCCGGGCCACCCGCCGCTCCGGCACCCCGCTGATCCTGCTGCACGGCTACCCGTACCACCGCAACGCGGCCTACCTCGCCCATGCGTATCCGCACGTGTACGCGGACATGGGCCTCACCCTCAGCCACACGGGCGCCCGCGCCGGTGCCGTACTGGCCGAGATGCTGGAGCTCACCCCGTTCGGCAAGCTGCTCTTCTCCACCGACGCCTACGGCCTGCCCGAGCTGTACGTGGTCGGCGCCCGCCTCTTCAAGGAGGGCCTGGCCGAACTCCTGGAAACCTGGACGGCCTCGGGTGCGTGGTCGCACGCGGACGCGTACAGAGTGACGAACCTACTGGCGAGCCAGAACGCGGAGCGCGTCTACGGAGCACTTCCGTCGTCCTGAGAAGTCGGGGCCCGGCCCGGGCGGAGGAATCAGTCCCCGTCCGGGTCGGCCCGGTCCAGCGCGGGCCGCGGCTGCACACCCGTCTCGTGCAGCAGGAAGTCCGCCGCGGCGGTGTCCGTCACCAGGCTGGTCACCAGGCCCGACCTCAGCACCGCGTCGATCGCGGAAGCCTTGCGCGCACCCCCGGCGATCGCCACGACCTCCGGAATCCGCCGCAGCCGGTCCGCCTCGACGGTGATGCACCGCTCCCCGAGGTCCCGGCCGACCCGTCGGCCCTCCGCGTCGAAGAGGTGCGCGGACATCTCCGCCGCGACGCCGAGCGAGGCGTAGTGCGCCCGCTCCTCGTCGGTCAGCATGTCGTGCACCGTGGAGATGCCCGGCTCCCACGAACCGATGGACACGGCCGCCACGGTCACCTTGTCGAAGTACTCGAAGGCCCGCGCGATCCCGGTCTGGTTGCGCAGCGCCGCCGCGGTGGCCGCGTCGGGCAGCAGCATCGGCGCGTAGATGGGGTGGGCGTCACCGCCGGAGACCTGGGCGGCGCGCCGCACGGCCTCCACCGAGCCGCGCTCGGCCGTGCCCGCGTCGTACACCCCGGTGAGCTGGACGACCGTGCAGGGCGGCAGCCGGTCGAGGGCCGCGGCCATGTGGATGGTGGACCGGCCCCAGGCCAGGCCGAGCACATCGCCCTCGCTGACCAGCTCGCCGAGCAGATCCGCGGCGACCTCGCCCAGGTTCTCCGGGTCCGGCGACGACTCGTCCTCGCCCGCCTCCGGGGACTCCACGACGACGGCGTGCCGCAGCCCGTACCGGGCGCGCAGCGCGTCCGAGCGCTCCGCGTCCAGCTCCGCCGGGACGCGGATCTCGATCCGCACCAGGTCACGTTCGAGGGCGGTCTCCAGGACCCGGGCCACCTTGAAGCGGCTGACGCCGAACTCCTCGGCGATCTGGATCTTGGACTTGCCCTCCAGATAGAAGCGGCGGGCCATGGCCGCCGCCTGCACCAGCTCCGCGGGTCCCATCCGCAGGGCTGACCGACCCGCCGACATTGCAGACACCGCGATCTCCTCACTGCTGTTCACACTCTGGACTCGCTGTTCATCCTGTCAGATCCAACGGTCCTTGATCAGCCCCGTAGGGCCGCGTTCACCGAGCCGTGGCTCAGTGGCCGCATGCCCAGGGGGCGCTCGCCGTGCTCCGTTCCGCCATGGAGCGCAGGGTACGCACCGCGTCGGCGGGGTCGTTCGCTCCGTATACGGCCGACCCGGCCACGAAGACGTCCGCGCCCGCCTCCGCGCACCGCTCGATGGTCGTGGCGGAGACACCGCCGTCCACCTGGAGCCACAGTTCGAGGCCGTGCTTGGAGATCAGCTCCCGGGTGCGGCGGATCTTCGGCAGCATCACGTCCAGGAACGGCTGGCCGCCGAAGCCCGGCTCCACGGTCATGATGAGCAGCATGTCCAGCTCGGGCAGCAGGTCCTCGTACGGCTCGATGGGCGTCGCGGGCTTGAGGGCCATCGACGCCCGCGCCCCCTTGGCCCGGATCTCGCGCGCGAGCCGCACCGGCGCCGCGGCGGCCTCCGCGTGGAAGGTGACCGATCCGGCCCCCGCCTCGACGTACTGCGGGGCCCATCGATCCGGGTCCTCGATCATCAGATGGCAGTCCAGCGGGGTCTCCGTCGCCCGGCGCAGGGATTCCACGATCGGCACCCCGAGCGTGAGGTTGGGCACGAAGTGGTTGTCCATGACGTCGACGTGCAGCCAGTCGGCGCCTTCGACGGCCTTGGCCTCTTCGGCGAGCCGCGCGAAGTCGGCGGAGAGGATGCTGGGGTTGATCTGAGCCATGCCCCAAGCCTGCCATGCCTCGCACCACTTGCCTGCCACGGTACGGACTCGGGGCCCGCGGGAGGCGAGACCTACGTCTCTCCTACGACTCGCCGGACCGGGATGCTCCGTGTAATCCTGGTGTTTCAGGCCATTTCGGAAGCGGCATCCCGCGCCGACCGCGGGCCCCCTGGGGGACGTGATGTCCGACGCGCGCACTCACCAGAACCCGCATCAGGAACACCCCGCGGCGACCGGGCAGGGGCCCGGCCCCCGCGGAGTCGCGTGGCTGGTCTGCGGCCGCCGCACCAAATGGCTGGTGCTGGTCCTCTGGCTGATCGTGGTCGCGGTGGCCTTCCCGCTCGCCTCGAAGCTCACCGACGCCCAGGACAACGACGCCACCTCGTGGCTGCCCGGCAGCGCCGAGTCCACCCAAGTCTTCAACTCCGCCAAGGCGTTCAGGCCGGAGGAGGTCCCGGCGATCGTCGTCTACGCGCGCGACGGCGGCCTCACCGTGACCGACCGGCAGAAGATCGACGCGGACGCGGCGGCGATGCGCGCGCTGAGCGCGGACGGGATCCAGGGCGCCCGCGTCCAGGGCCCGCTCCTCGACCCCGCGAACACCGCCGCGCAGATCCTCGTGCCGATCAAGATGGACAAGAACGGCTGGAACCACATCGCGGACGCGGTCGACAA
This sequence comes from Streptomyces sp. ERV7, assembly GCF_001653515.1. Lineage (GTDB taxonomy): Bacteria > Actinomycetota > Actinomycetes > Streptomycetales > Streptomycetaceae > Streptomyces. The sequence goes on from NZ_LYOY01000001.1 coordinate 862,928, forward strand.
GCTGCGCGACAGATCGGGCACCAGCGACAGCGGGCTCCAGGTGCACATCACCGGCCCGGGCGGCACCTCCGCCGACTTCGCCAAGGCCTTCTCCGGCATCGACTCGACCCTGCTCTTCTCGGCGCTCGCGGTGGTCGTGGTGATGCTCCTGATCACCTACCGCAGTCCCACGCTGCTCCTGGTGCCGGTGATCTCCGTGGTCTGGGCGCTGGCCGCCGCGCAGGCGGTGATCTATCTGCTGGCCCGGCACGCGGGCCTGACCGTCAACGGCCAGAGCGCGGGCATCCTCACCGTGCTGGTCTTCGGCGCGGGCACCGACTACGCGCTGCTGCTCGTCTCCCGCTACCGCGAGGAGCTGCGCCGCCACGAGGACCGCCACGAGGCGATGGCGCTCGCCCTGCACCGGGCCGGGCCCGCGGTCCTCGCCAGCGGCGCCACGGTCATCCTCGGCATGCTGGTCCTGCTGGTGGCCGAGATGAACTCCACCAAGGGCCTCGGCCCGGTCGCGGCCATCGGCGTCGCGGTCGCGCTGCTCGCCATGCTCACGCTGTTCCCGGCACTCCTGGTGATCTTCGGCCGCTGGATCTTCTGGCCGGCCAGACCCGTCTTCGGCTCCCCCGACCCGACGGCGAGCGGGGTGTGGGCGCACACCGGCCGCCGTATCGCCACCCGTCCCCGTACGGTCTGGGTGACGACCGCCGCGGTGCTGGCGGCGCTCTCGTTCGGCCTGCTCCAGCTGAAGGCGAACGGTCTGAGCAACGCCGACTCGTTCACCGGGAAACCGGACTCGATCGTGGGCGCCGAGGTGCAGGCGAAGCACTTCCCGGCGGGCAGCGGCGACCCGCTGGTGATCATCACGGCGGCGGACAAGGCGCCTGAGGTGCGCCGGGCCGTCGCGGACACCGGCGGCGTGGTGCCCGCGTCGATCGGGGTGCCGCCGGGCACGGCGGCCGAGCACGACGGCCAGGTCCTGCTCGAAGCCACCATGACCGCGAGGCCGGACAGCGACGCCGCGCACGCCACCGTGGAGCGGGTGCGGGACGCGGTCCACGCGGTCCCCGGCGCCGACGCGCGTGTGGGTGGCGGCACCGCTGCCGTCCTGGACATGGAGAAGGCCACCACGCACGACAACAAGCTGGTCATCCCGCTGGTGCTGCTGGTGGTGCTGTGTGTCCTGGGGATCCTGCTGCGGGCGCTGGTCGCGCCGCTGCTGCTGATCGCCACGGTGGTGCTGTCGTTCGCGGCGGCGCTGGGCATCAGCGCGCTCGCCTTCCGCCACCTCTTCGACTACGCGGGCGAGTCCACCGACTTCCCGCTGTTCGTCTTCGTCTTCCTGGTGGCCCTGGGCATCGACTACAACATCTTCCTGTCCACCAGGATCCGCGAGGAGGCGGCCCACCAGGGCACCCGCCGGGGTGTCGTGACCGGTCTGGCCGCCACCGGTGCCGTGATCACCTCGGCGGGCCTGGTGCTGGCGGGCACCTTCGCGGTGCTCGGCACCCTGCCGATGACGGGTTTCGCCGAGATCGGCTTCGCGGTGGCGCTGGGCGTGCTGCTCGACACCTTCGTCGTCCGCTCGATCCTGGTGACGTCGCTGTTCCTGGACGTGGGCCGGCGGGTGTGGTGGCCGCACCGGCTGTCGCGGGAGCCCGAGGAGGGACCTCCGGCGCCACCGGTGCCGGCCGGGGCACCCACCGACCAGGGTGTCTGAGGGGCCCCAACCAGCGGAAGAGGGCCCGGAGTTCGTGACTCCGGGCCCTTCCCTCACGCCGTGCGCCTGAGCAGCGCGAGATACATCGCGTCCGTCCCGTGCAGATGCGGCCACAGCTGTACGTCGGGGCCCTCGCCCAGGCCCGCGACGCCCGGCATCAGCGGCCGTACGTCGATCCACTCGGCCTCGACGGGAGCGCCGCCCCGGCCCTTGAGCACGTCCTCCACCACGATCCGCGTCTCGGCGAGGTGCGGCGAGCAGGTCGCGTAACCGACCACACCGCCCACCCGCACCGCCGACAGCGCCTCGCGCAGCAGCCCGCGCTGGAGCGGCGCGAAGCCCTCCAGGTCCTCGGGGCGGCGGCGCCAGCGGGCCTCGGGGCGGCGGCGCAGCGCGCCCAGCCCGGAGCAGGGCACATCCATCAGGACCCGGTCGAAGGAGCCCTCCCGCCACGGCGGCCGGGTGCCGTCGGCCGTGATCACCTGGTACGGGCCGGGGTTGCCGGCGAGCGCGCGCTCCACCAGCCGGGCCCGGTGGGGCTGCTTCTCGGAGGCGAGCAGGGCCGCACCGCGCGCGGCGGCGAGCGCGGCGAGCAGCGCCGCCTTGCCGCCGGGACCGGCGCAGCCGTCCAGCCAGCGCTCGTCCCTGCCCTCGATCGGCGCGTTCGCGAGTGCGACGGCCACCAGCTGGCTGCCCTCGTCCTGCACTCCGGCCCGGCCGTCCTTCACGGCGTCCAGCGCGCCCGGCTCACCGCCCTCGGCCATCCGTACGGCATAGGGCGACCAGCGGCCGGGCAGTGCGCCCTCCTCGCCGAGGGCGTCCATGAGTTCGTCGGTGGTGGACCGGCCGGGGCGGGCGACCAGGGTCACCTCGGGCCGCTCGTTGTCGGCCTCAAGGAGGTCCTCGATACCGGCACGGCCGCCGCCGAGCGAGTCCCAGAGCGCCGAGACGACCCATCGCGGATGCGAATGCACGATCGCGAGATGGTCCTCGGCGTCCTCGTCGTACGGGGGCGCGACCTTCTCCAGCCAGCCGTCCAGGTCGTTTGCCGCGATCTTGCGCAGTACGGCGTTGACGAACCTGGCCCGTCCGTCGCCGAGCACCACACGGGCGAGCTCGACGCTGGCGGAGACCGCCGCGTGGCTGGGGATCCGGGTCCCGAGCAGCTGGTGCGCGCCGAGCGCGAGCACATCGAGGACCGGCGGGTCCACCTCGCGCAGCGGCCGGTCGATACAGGCCGCGATGATCGCGTCGTAGGTGCCCTGGCGGCGCAGTGTGCCGTAGACGAGCTCGGTGGCGAGCGCCGCGTCGCGCCCGTCGAAGTTCCCGCCCTCGCGTGCCTTGCGCAGCAGCGGCGGCAGCACGAGGTTGGCGTACGCGTCCCGCTCGTCGACGGCGCGCAGCGCCTCGAAGGCGAGGATGCGGACGGGGTCCTTCTTGGGGCGGCGGTACGGCTTGCCGCCGCCCTTGCCGTCGCTGTTCCGGGGACGGCCGTGCGGCTGATCGTTCACTGAAAGGTGCTCCGCTGGTCAGATGGTGCGAACCCGACCAGCGTACGACGCTTCGCCGCGCGCCCCCAGCCGGGTCGGCGCGCCCGGGTCGCGCGCCCGGGTCAGCCGACGTGCTCGTCCGGGGCGATGCGCACACCGCGCGCCCAGTCCGCGCCCTTCATCGGCTTCTTGCCCTGGGGCTGGACCCAGAGCAGCTCCACGGCGTGCGAGCCGGTGCCCACGTACACGTTGTTCTTGCCCGCGGACAGCTCGCCCGGGGCCAGGTCCGTGCGGTCCGCGACCGGCACCGCCTGGACCAGCTTGAGCCGCTCGCCGCGGAAGACGGTCCAGGCACCCGGGGCCGGGGTGCAGCCGCGCACCACGCGGTCGACCCGGAGCGCCGGGGCGGACCAGTCGATCTGGGCGTCCTCGACGGTGATCTTCGGGGCGAGGGTGATCCCGTCGGCGGGCTGCGGAACGGCCTTGAGCGAGCCGTCCTCGATGCCGTCCATGGTCGCGGCGAGCAGCCCGGACCCGGCGAAGGCGAGCCGGGTCAGCAGGTCGCCGCTGGTGTCGGTGGCGCGGACGACCTCGGTCACCGTCCCGTACAGCGGACCGGAGTCGAGACCCCTCTCGATCTGGAACGTCGAGGCGCCGGTGATCTCGTCGCCCGCCATCAGCGCGTGCTGGACGGGGGCCGCGCCGCGCCAGGCGGGGAGCAGCGAGAAGTGCAGGTTCACCCAGCCGTGGGCGGGGATGTCCAGCGCCACCTGCGGGAGAAGTGCCCCGTAGGCGACGACCGGGCAGCAGTCGGGGGCGATCTCGCGCAGCCGCGCCAGGAAGTCCTCGTCGCGTGGCTTCACCGGCTTCAGCACCTCGATGCCGGCCTCCTCGGCGCGCTGGGCGACGGGGCTGGCCACCAGCCGGCGGCCGCGTCCGGCGGGCGCGTCGGGCCGGGTCACCACGGCGGCGACCTCGTGCCGGCCGGAGGCGATCAGGGCGTCCAGGGCGGGAACGGCGACCTCGGGGGTGCCTGCGAAGACGAGCTTCACTGGGGAGTACCTCGCTTTGTAGAGAGCGACGCCCAGTCTATTGGGTGTCCTGGCCGGTCGGTTGGGTGTCCCGGCCGCGGCGCCGGGGGTGCCCCGTCCGGGTGCCCCCAGGGGTGTTCCGCATGCGATACAGGGACAGGGGCGTACGCGGTCCCGCGCGCCCTGTGCATATGCCCATACGCCCCCGCAGCGTGACCACAACAGCAGGTGGCGCGTTGGTCAAGAGAGATTGACCGAAACGGGCCGCGCGTGCGGCCCGATCCCTTTTCAACAACGCCGGTTCGAGAGGCTTGTCCATGGCCGACCACGCAACCCACGACGCCCAGGCACGGGCCAGTCTGCACTTGTTGGTGCGGGACATCGAGCGGGTCCGCCGGCAGGTGGACGCGCTGCGCACCCTCACCGCCCAGCTCGGCAACGTCTACCGTCCGCGCCGCTCCGGCCCGTCCACGGGCTTCGTCGTCTACGGCAGGGCACCCGCCCCCACCGTCCGGCTCGCCCAGGAGCTGCGGGACAGCGTGGAGACCCTGGTCACCGCGGCGGTGGACTTCGACCGCTCCCTGGGCTTCTCGTGGGACGCGGTGGGTTCGGCGCTCGGGGTCACCAAGCAGGCGGTGCACCGGCGTTACGGGGCGCGGCGGGCCGCCGCCCAGACCGCCGAGGCCGAGCACCCGGCCGAGGCGACCGTGACGCGCACCCTGCCGGTCCCCGCCGGGATCCCCGCGGTGCCGGCCGCGCGCTCGATGCCGCCCCAGCCGACGGCGACCTCCCAGTCGCTGCGCGAGGAGGTCCGTACGACGCAGTCGCTGCGCGAAGAGGTCCGTACCGCGCAGTCACTGCGCGAGGAGGCCCGTACGACGGCGTTCCCGGGCCCGCGCAACGGCTGACCGCCCGCCCTCTTCTCGTGCCCTCGTCGCGCCTCCAGCGTGCGCCGGGGGCACCTGTCTGCGAGGACAATACGGGGGCGTACGGCATACGGGGGCGTACGCGGAGGGCTCCCCCGCTCCCCCTCAGCCGATGTCCGGCGGATCCACCCTGATCCGCACCGGGTCGCCGCCCCCGCGCGCCAGCCGTCCCGCCTGCGCGGTCTTCAGCGCGGCGGCCAACGCCGAGCCGCTGCCGGGAGGTACGCGGAGCAGGGCCCGCTCCCAGGACTCCCCCACCGGGGGGTCGCCGGGGCGCCGGACCCGGCCCGGCTCGCTCGGCCGCATCGGGACCGGCCCGAGCACCTGGGCGTCGGGCGGCAGCTGAGTGCTCGTCAGGAAGGTCTCGACCGCCTCCGAGCGGCCCATGACCTCGGCCATCCGGGAGACCGGCGGGAAGCCCAGCTCGGCCCGCTCGGCCAGCTCGCGCAGGGCGTGGCCGACCGGGTCCCAGCGGACCAGGGCCTGGACCGGCCGCAGGGTCGGCTCGGCGACCACCACCACCGTGCCGCCCTCGTCCTGGCCGCGCACCAGCGAGGCCGCACCGATCCAGCGCCGCAGCGCCTCCTCCCCGGCGCGCAGATCGGGCCGGCCGAGCATGGCCCAGCCGTCGAGGAGCAGCGCCGCCGCGTACCCGCCCTCGGCGACCGGTTCGGCCCCGGGTGTGGAGACGACGAGCGCGGGCCGGCCGGGCACGCTGTCCAGTACGTGATCGCGGCCGGACGTCCGTACCGGCACCGCCGGGAAGGCCCGGCCGAGCTCCTCGGCGGTCCGGCGCGCCCCCACGACCGCCGCCCTGAGCCGCACTCCGCCGCACTCCTGGCAGCGCCACTCCGGCTCGCCCCGCCCGCACCACCCGCACCTCAGATCCCGCTGGTCCGGCGCCTCCAGCGGGCCCGAGCAGTGGCGGCAGCGCGCGGGCGTCCGGCACCGCTCGCAGGAGAGCCGGGGCACATAGCCCCGCCGGGGCACCTGGACCAGGACCGGGCCGGCCTTCAGACCGTCCCGGACGGCCTGCCAGGCGAGGCTGGGCAGTCGGGCGGCCCGCGCCGCCCCGTCCCGCGCCAGCTCGCCGTCGCCGACGGTACGCACCAGCGGCGCGGCCGCCCGGACGGTGGCCCGGTCCGCCACCAGCGGCGCCGCCCAGCCGCTCTCGACGAGCTGCGCGGCCTCGACCGTACAGCTCGTACTCCCCAGCAGGAACGCGCACTTGTCGTGGGTGGCGCGCAGCTCAAGGACCTCGCGGACGTGCGGGAAGGGCGCGTGGTCGTCGCTGTGGCTGGAGTCTCCGTCCTCCCAGACCACCACGAGGCCGAGCCTCTCCACCGGTGCGAACATCGCGGCCCGGGTCCCGACCACGGCCCGCACCGAGCCCCGCCGCACGGCGAGCCACTGCCGGTACCGCTTCTCCGGGCCGGACTCGGCGGTCAGCAGCGCGTGCCTGCCCTCGCCGAGCAGCGCGGTGAGCGCGGCGTCGACCCGTCCGGCGCTGCGCCCGTCGGGCACCACGACCAGCGCGCCGCGCCCGCCCGCCAGCGTCGCGGCGACGGCGCGGGCGATCTCGTCGGCCCAGGACGCCCCGGGCAGCGCGGTCCACACCGCGCGCGGCGCCCCGCCGGCCGCCAGGGCGCCCAGGAACGCGCCCCCGTTGCCGTACCGCACCCACGTCCCCGCGTCCGGCACCGGGGGCGGCTCCGGCGGCTCGGGCGAGGGCTTGGCCTCGGCCCGCGCGTTCCTCGGCGGCACCGCGAGCTGGAGCACGTCCGCCAGGCCGCCCGCGTACCGGTCGGCGACCGCGCGGGCCAGGGCCAGCATCTCGGGGCTGAGCACCCGCTCCGGCGAGACGACGCTCGCCAGCGCCGCGAGCGGGCCCGAGTAGTCGGACTCGGCGAGGCGCTCGACCACGAACCCGTCGATCAGCCCGCCGCCCTCGCGGCGCCCGCCCTGCACATTGCGCGCCCCGGCCCCGAACCGCACCCGCACCCGCACCCCCGGCTGCGCGTCCGCGTCCAGCTCCTCGGGGACCGCGTAGTCGAAGTACCGGTCGAGGTGGACGCCGCCCTTGTCCACCACGACCCGCGCCACCGGCAGCCCCTTGGCCAGCGCGGCCCCGCGCCAGGTCCGCGGCTTGGCCTTGGGCACCTTGGCCTTGCGCACGCTCTCCCGAATGAGCGCGAGCTGCTCCGCCCCGCCCCCTTCGGCGCCCCCACCCGGCTTCTCGTTCTCGCTGCTCACAGCCAAATTCCTACCAGACGACACTGACAGCGGCCCGGGGCCCGGACGCACGACGGCCCCGGACCGCAGGGGTCCGGGGCCGTCGGGAAGCCGGGTCGGGTTACAGACCCGCGGCCGTGCGCAGCGCGTCCACCCGGTCCGTGCGCTCCCAGGTGAAGTCGGGGAGCTCGCGGCCGAAGTGACCGTACGCGGCGGTCTGGGCGTAGATCGGGCGGAGCAGGTCGAGGTCGCGGATGATCGCGGCCGGGCGGAGGTCGAAGACCTCGGCGATGGCGGTCTCGATCTTGTCCGTGTCGATCGTGGCGGTGCCGAAGGTCTCGACGAAGAGACCGACCGGCTCGGCCTTGCCGATCGCGTACGCGACCTGGACCTCGCAGCGGGCCGCGAGACCGGCGGCGACGACGTTCTTCGCCACCCAGCGCATCGCGTACGCCGCGGAGCGGTCGACCTTGGACGGGTCCTTGCCCGAGAAGGCGCCGCCGCCGTGGCGGGCCATGCCGCCGTAGGTGTCGATGATGATCTTGCGGCCGGTGAGGCCGGCGTCGCCCATCGGGCCGCCGATCTCGAAGCGGCCGGTCGGGTTGACCAGCAGGCGGTAGCCGTCGGTGTCCAGCTTGATGCCGTCCTCGACGAGCTGCTTGAGCACGTGCTCGACGACGAACTCGCGGATGTCCGGGGCGAGCAGCGAGTCCAGGTCGATGTCGCTCGCGTGCTGCGAGGAGACGACGACGGTGTCGAGGCGGACGGCCTTGTCGCCGTCGTACTCGATGGTGACCTGGGTCTTGCCGTCGGGGCGCAGGTAGGGGATGGTCCCGTTCTTGCGCACCTCGGACAGCCGGCGCGAGAGGCGGTGCGCCAGGTGGATCGGGAGCGGCATCAGCTCGGGCGTCTCGTCGCAGGCGTAGCCGAACATCAGGCCCTGGTCGCCGGCGCCCTGCTTGTCGAGCTCGTCCTCGTCGCCCTCGACCCGCTTCTCGTAGGCCGTGTCGACGCCCTGCGCGATGTCGGGGGACTGCGCGCCGATGGAGACCGAGACGCCGCAGGACGCGCCGTCGAAGCCCTTCTTCGACGAGTCGTAGCCGATTTCGAGGATCTTGTCGCGGACCAGCTGGGCGATCGGCGCGTACGCCTTGGTCGTGACCTCGCCCGCGACATGGACCAGACCCGTGGTGATCAGGGTCTCCACGGCGACTCGGGACGTCGGGTCCTCGCGCAGGAGCGCGTCGAGGATCGTGTCGCTGATCTGGTCAGCGATCTTGTCGGGGTGGCCCTCGGTGACGGACTCCGAGGTGAACAGACGACGGGACACAACGCTCCCTGGGGTTGCAGCGGCTGCTGGCTGATCATGGGTGGCACGGGCCGGAGGCTGCGCCCGGCGTCGTTCCACCACCAGTTTATCGGTCGGTACCGGTCACCGGGCCACTTGTCTCGCACATTGAAAGCTCTGTGACCTGCGACACCGCATTCTGCGGTAAGAAGATCGGGCCTCACCAGAGGCTCGGGGACCGGATTTTGGCGGGTTTGGGGCCGCCGTGAAGGCCAACGTGAATTTATGCGAAACGCGGGACGACGAGATCCCACACCACGTCCGCGAGCGCCTCTTTCGGCCCGTACGGAACCGGTGTCTCGGCTCCGTCGGAGGCCAGCACGACCGCCTCGTTCTCCTCCGAGCCGAAGGTCTTGCGCTCCCCCACCTCATTGACAACCAGCAGGTCACAGCCCTTTCGCCGCAGTTTCTGACGGCCGTTGGCCAGGACGTCGTCGGTCTCGGCGGCGAAGCCGACGACCACCTGGCCCGGGCGCGGCCGGTCGGCGGAGAGCTCGGCGAGGACGTCGGGGTTGCGGACCAGGACGAGCGGCGCGGGCTCCTGGCCGTCCTTCTTCTTGATCTTCCCGGCGGCGTACGACTCCGGCCGGAAATCGGCCACGGCGGCCGCCATGACCACCGCGTCCGCGTCGGAGGCGGCCTTCAGCACGGCCTCCCGCAGTTGAACGGCGGTGCCCACCCGGACGACATCCACCCCGGCCGGGTCGGGCAGCCCGGTGTTGGCCTCGATCAGCGTGACCCGGGCCCCGCGGGCCACGGCGGTGCGGGCCAGGGCGTACCCCTGCTTCCCGGAGGAACGGTTCCCCAGGTAGCGGACGGGGTCCAGCGGCTCGCGCGTGCCACCCGCGCTGACCACCACATGGCGGCCCTCCAGATCCCGCTCACCGGTACCCCGGGCCAGCACCCTGCGGCAGACCTCGAAGATCTCGGCGGGGTCGGGCAGCCGCCCCTTGCCGGTGTCGACGCCGGTGAGGCGGCCGACGGCGGGCTCGATGACGACCGCGCCCCGGCGGCGCAGCGTCGCCACGTTCTCCTGGGTGGCGGGGTGCTCCCACATCTCGGTGTGCATCGCGGGCGCGAAGACGACCGGACAGCGGGCGGTGAGCAGGGTGTTGGTGAGCAGGTCGTCGGCGAGGCCGTGAGCCGCCTTGGCCAGCATGTCGGCGGTGGCGGGCGCGACCACGACGAGGTCGGCCTGCTGGCCGATCCGTACGTGCGGCACTTCGTGGACGTCGTTCCAGACCTCGGTGGAGACCGGGTGCCCGGAGAGCGCCGACCAGGTGGCCGCGCCCACGAAGTGCAGCGCCGAGGCGGTCGGCACCACGCGCGTGTCGTGCCCGGACTCGGTCAGCCTGCGCAGCAGCTCGCACGCCTTGTAGGCGGCGATCCCGCCGCTGACCCCCAGAACGACCTTCGGCTTGTCCACCGCGTCTCCCCGCATTCGGATACGTACTCCCCTATGACACACCACAGGCCCGGCAGTCGCTCTGCCGGGCCTGTGGTCACACGAACGGAGGCCTTACTGGGCCGGGCCCTCGATGGCCTCGGAGGTCAGCAGACCCGCGTTGATCTCGCGAAGCGCGATGGAGAGCGGCTTCTCGTGGACGTGGGTGTCCACCAGGGGGCCGACGTACTCCAGCAGGCCCTCACCGAGCTGCGAGTAGTACGCGTTGATCTGACGGGCACGCTTGGCCGCGTAGATCACGAGGCTGTACTTCGAGTCGGTTGCTTCGAGCAGCTCATCAATCGGCGGGTTGATGATGCCCTCGGGCGTGGTGATGGAAGAGGACACGTCTGCCTTCCGAAGGGGAATAAAGATCAAACAACTTTCATCAAGGCTAGCAGCTCGCGCGCTACATCCTCGACGGAGGTATTGACCAGCGTCGTATCGAACTCCGACTCCGCGGCCAGTTCCACCTTGGCGGCGGCGAGTCGGCGCTCGATCACGTCGGGCGCCTCGGTCCCGCGGCCGGTGAGCCGGCGGACCAGCTCGTCCCAGCTCGGCGGGGCCAGGAAGACCAGCTGGGCCTCGGGCATCGACTCGCGCACCAGCCGGGCGCCCTGGAGGTCGATCTCCAGGAGGACCGGCTCGCCGGCCTCCAGTCGGTCCAGGACGGCGCGGCGCGGTGTGCCGTAGCGGTTGCCCGCGAATTCGGCCCATTCGAGCAGCTCGCCATTGGCGACCAGCTTGTCGAATTCCTCGTCGTCCACGAAGAAGTAGTGGACGCCGTGGCGTTCGCCGGGGCGCGGCTTGCGGGTCGTCGCCGACACCGAGAGCCAGACCTCGGGGTGAACCTTGCGCATATGAGCGACGACCGTGCTCTTGCCGACCCCGGAGGGGCCGGAGAGCACGGTCAGCCGCGGACGTGCGTCCGGGGGTACGGGGGATGACCCCCGGAGTGAAGCTGCCATACAGCGATTATTCCAGCTTCCCGGGGGTGCCCGGGACGTCAGGCCCCGGCGCCGCCGAACTCACGCTCAAGGGATGCGATCTGGTTGGAGCCGAGACCCCGCACTCGGCGGCTCTCGGAGATCCCCAGCCGCTCCATGATCTGCTTGGCCCGGACCTTGCCCACGCCGGGCAGGGACTCAAGCAGGGCGGAGACCTTCATCTTGCCGATGACGTCGTTCTCCTGGCCCTGCTTGATGACCTCGTGGAGGGAGGCGCCGGAGTGCTTGAGTCGATTCTTGACCTCGGCCCGCTCCCGGCGAGCCGCGGCGGCCTTTTCGAGCGCGGCTGCGCGCTGTTCAGGGGTAAGGGGCGGAAGAGCCACGCCTACGTCACCTCGGATGTCGAACTGTCGGATACGGACCGGTGAGGAACCTAGTCGCCCCACACCAGGCGAGCAACGAGCGACGCACAATGCCCGTTCGCTCGTCTCTGCTCTCGTCGGAGACTAGCGGCCTGGACCGCTCCAGTCAGCGAGAACAGACGAAAAGTCCTGGTCAGCCTCTGCCGACCAGGACATTCGCGACATAACACCCCGGTTTTGGGTAAGGAATGCGTCAACTTCGTGGCGCGGAATCTCGCGAAGAGCCCGCGGACCACTACGCCGAGGCCACCGCCGTACGGATCTCGTCCGCGAAACGGGCTGCGGAATCACGAAGTCCGGCGAGGTCGGGACCGTGACGCAGAACACCCCGGCTGACGTTGGGGACCACATTGCGGACGGCCGGGCCGAACACCGCGGGGAGGTCCGCGGCCGTCGCGCCCTGCGCCCCGATGCCCGGAGCGAGCAGCGGCCCGTTGATGTCGAGGTCGAAGGACGACAGATCGCCGAGCGTCGCCCCCACCACGGCGCCGAACGAGCCCATCGGGGCCGCGTCCGCGTTCTCGTCCGCCAGGTGCGCCAGCATGGTCGCGCCGATCGTGCGGCCGTCCTCGCGCACCGCGCGCTGCACCTCCGCGCCCTCCGGGTTGGAGGTCAGGGCGAGCACGAAGAGCCCGGCGCCGCTCTCACGGGCCAGCTCGACGGCGGGCTTGAGCGAGCCGTAGCCGAGGTAGGGCGAGACGGTGAGCGCGTCGGAGAACAGGGGCGCGTCCTTGTGCAGGAAGGTCTCGGCGTACGCGGCCATGGTGGAGCCGATGTCGCCGCGCTTGGCGTCCATCAGGACCAGCGTGCCGGCCGCGCGGGCGTCCGCGACGGTCCGCTCCAGGACGGCGATGCCGCGCGAGCCGAAGCGCTCGAAGAACGCCGCCTGCGGCTTGAAGACGGCCACCCGTTCGGCCAGGGCCTCGACGACCGCGCGCGAGAACCGCTCCACGCCCGCGACGTCGTCGTTCAGGCCCCAGTCGGCGAGCAGGGAGGCGTGCGGGTCGATGCCGACGCAGAGCGGACCGCGCTCGTCCATGGCGTGGCGCAGCCGCGCGCCGAAGGGAAGGGTCACTTCACGGCCTTTCGGGTCTCGGCGCCGACGGCCTCGGCGAGGGTGGCGTACGGGGAGGCGGCGAGCCGGGCCGCGAGGCCCTTGTGGATCGCCCGGCCCCAGAAGGGGCCCTGGTAGATGAAGGCGCTGTAGCCCTGGACCAGGGTGGCCCCGGCCAGGATCCGCTGCCAGGCGTCCTCGGCGTTCTCGATGCCGCCGACGCCGACCAGGGTGATGGAGTCGCCCACGCGCGCGTAGAGGCGGCTCAGGACCTCCAGGGAGCGCTCCTTGAGGGGGGCGCCGGAGAGGCCGCCGGTCTCCTTCACGAGCGCCGGGTCCGACTTCAGGCCGAGGCCCTCGCGCGCGATGGTGGTGTTGGTGGCGATGATGCCGTCCAGGCCGAGCTCGACCGCGAGGTCGGCGACGGCGTCGACGTCCTCGTCCGCGAGGTCCGGGGCGATCTTGACGAGCAGCGGCACCCGTCGCTCGGTCACCGTGCGGTCGGCGGCCTCGCGGACCGCGGTGAGCAGCGGCCGCAGCGACTCGGTCGCCTGGAGGTTGCGCAGTCCGGGCGTGTTCGGCGACGACACGTTCACCACGAGGTAGTCGGCGTGCGCGGCGAGGCGCTCGGTCGACTTCACGTAGTCGGCGGCGGCGTCCGCCTCGGCGACGACCTTGGTCTTGCCGATGTTGACGCCGACCGTCGTACGGAAGACGGCCCTGCGGGCCGCCAGGCGCTCGGCCACGGCCGCCGAACCCTCGTTGTTGAAGCCCATGCGGTTGATCAGCGCACGGTCCTGGACCAGCCGGAACAGCCGCTTCTTGGGGTTGCCGGACTGGGCCTCGCCGGTGACCGTGCCGATCTCGATGTGGTCGAAGCCGAGCATCGACATGCCGTCGATCGCCACGGCGTTCTTGTCGAAGCCCGCGGCGAGGCCGAACGGGCCGTGCATCCGCAGGCCGAAGGCCTCGGTGCGCAGCTCCTCGTGGCGGGGCGCGAGCACGGCGGCGACGAAGGTGCGCAGGACGGGGATACGGGCGGCCAGGCGGATCCAGCGGAAGGCCAGGTAGTGGGCCTGCTCCGGGTCCATCCGCTTGAAGACCAGGTTGAAGAACAGCTTGTACATGTGGGAGTCCTCATGCGGAGGGGGACACCGGAATCCGGTGTCCCCCTCGGGCGGTTGCTAGTCGCGGGCCGCGGTCAGGTGTTCCGCGTGTTCCTGGAGCGAACGGACGCCCACGTCACCGTGGTTGAGGGCGTCGATGCCCTGTACGGCGGCGGCCAGGGCCTGGACGGTGGTCAGGCAGGGGACGCTGCGGGCGACGGCGGCGGTGCGGATCTCGTAGCCGTCGAGGCGGCCGCCGGTGCCGTAGGGGGTGTTGACGATGAGGTCGACCTGGCCGTCGTGGATGAGCTGGACGATGGTCTTCTCACCGCCCGGGCCCTCGCCCTCGGACTGCTTGCGCACGACGGTGGCGTTGATGCCGTTGCGCTTGAGGACCTCGGCGGTGCCGGAGGTGGCCATGAGTTCGAAGCCATGGGCGACGAGCTCGCGCGCCGGGAAGATCATCGAGCGCTTGTCGCGGTTGGCGACCGAGATGAACGCCCGCCCCTTGGTCGGCAGCGGCCCGTAGGCACCGGCCTGCGACTTGGCGTACGCGGTGCCGAAGACCGTGTCGATGCCCATGACCTCGCCGGTGGAGCGCATCTCCGGGCCAAGGACGGTGTCGACGCCGCGGCCGTGGATGTCGCGGAAGCGCGACCACGGCATGACGGCCTCCTTCACCGAGATCGGCGCGTCCAGCGGCAGCGTCCCGCCGTCGCCGTTCCTGGGCAGCAGGCCCTCGGTGCGCAGCTCGGCGATGGTGGCGCCCAGCGAGATACGGGCCGCGGCCTTGGCCAGTGGCACCGCGGTCGCCTTCGAGGTGAAGGGCACCGTGCGCGAGGCGCGCGGGTTGGCCTCCAGGACGTAGAGGATGTCCCCGGCCATCGCGAACTGGATGTTGATCAGACCGCGCACCCCGACGCCCTTGGCGATCGCCTCGGTGGAGGCGCGCAGGCGCTTGATGTCGAAGCCGCCCAGCGTGATCGGGGGCAGCGCGCACGCCGAGTCACCGGAGTGGATACCGGCCTCCTCGATGTGCTCCATGACGCCGCCCAGGTAGAGCTCGGAGCCGTCGTAGAGCGCGTCCACGTCGATCTCGATCGCGTCGTCCAGGAAGCGGTCGACCAGCACGGGGCGGGTCGGGGAGATCTCGGTGGATTCGGCGATGTAGGACTGCAGGCGGGTCTCGTCGTAGACGATCTCCATGCCCCGCCCGCCCAGCACATACGAGGGGCGGACCAGGACCGGGTAGCCGATCTCGTCCGCGATCGCCTTCGCACCCGCGAAGGTGGTGGCGGTGCCGTGCTTGGGCGCGGGCAGCCCGGCCTCGGCCAGGACCTGGCCGAAGGCGCCGCGGTCCTCGGCGGCGTGGATGGCCTCCGGCGGGGTGCCCACGACCGGCACGCCGTTGTCCTTGAGCGCCTGGGCCAGACCCAGCGGGGTCTGCCCGCCCAGCTGGACCACCACACCCGCCACCGGACCGGCCAGCGTCTCGGCGTGGACGATCTCCAGCACGTCCTCAAGGGTGAGCGGCTCGAAGTAGAGGCGGTCGGAGGTGTCGTAGTCGGTGGAGACGGTCTCCGGGTTGCAGTTGACCATCACCGTCTCGTAGCCCGCGTCCGACAGCGCGAAGGAGGCGTGCACACACGAGTAGTCGAACTCGATGCCCTGGCCGATACGGTTCGGGCCCGAGCCCAGGATGATCACCGCGGGCCTGGTGCGCGGCGCGACCTCGGACTCCTCGTCGTAGGAGGAGTAGAAGTACGGGGTCTTCGCGGCGAACTCGGCGGCGCAGGTGTCGACCGTCTTGTAGACCGGGCGCACCCCCAGCGCGTGGCGCACCTCGCGCACCACGTCCTCGCGCAGGCCGCGGATCTCGGCGATCTGCGCGTCCGAGAAGCCGTGCCGCTTGGCCTCGGCCAGCAGCTGCGGCTCCAGCTTCTCGGCGCCCGCCAGCTCGTCCGCGATCTCCTTGATCAGGAAGAGCTGGTCCACGAACCACGGGTCGATCCGGGTCGCGTCGAACACCTCCTCCTGGGTGGCGCCCGCCCGGATCGCCTGCATCACCGTGTTGATCCGGCCGTCGGTGGGACGCACCGCCTCGCGCAGCAGCTCGGCCTTGTCGCCCGGCTCGCCCACGAAGGTGAACTGCGAGCCCTTCTTCTCCAGCGACCGCAGGGCCTTCTGCAGCGCCTCGGTGAAGTTCCGGCCGATCGCCATCGCCTCACCGACCGACTTCATGGTCGTCGTCAGCGTCGAGTCGGCCGAGGGGAACTTCTCGAAGGCGAACCGCGGGGCCTTCACCACCACATAGTCGAGCGTCGGCTCGAACGACGCCGGCGTCTTCTCGGTGATGTCGTTGGGAACCTCGTCCAGCGTGTAACCGATGGCCAGCTTCGCCGCGATCTTCGCGATCGGGAACCCCGTCGCCTTCGACGCCAGCGCGGAGGAACGCGAGACACGCGGGTTCATCTCGATCACGATGACACGCCCGTCCACCGGGTCGATCGCGAACTGGATGTTGCAGCCACCCGTGTCCACACCGACCTCGCGGATGATCGCGATACCGATGTCACGCAGCCGCTGGTACTCGCGGTCGGTCAGCGTCATCGACGGAGCCACCGTGATCGAGTCACCGGTGTGCACGCCCATCGGGTCGAAGTTCTCGATCGAGCACACGACCACCACGTTGTCCTTGGTGTCGCGCATCAGCTCCAGCTCGTACTCCTTCCAGCCGAGGATCGACTCCTCCAGGAGCACCTCGGTGGTCGGCGACAGCGTCAGGCCCTGGCCCGCGATACGGCGCAGCTCCTCCTCGTCGTGCGCGAAACCGGAACCGGCGCCGCCCATCGTGAACGAAGGACGCACCACGACCGGGTAACCACCCAGGGTGTCGACACCCGCGATGACGTCGTCCATCGAGTGGCAGATCACCGAACGGGCCGACTCGCCGTACCCGATCTTCGCCTTGACGGCCTCGACGACGCCCTTGAACAGGTCGCGGTCCTCGCCCTTGTTGATCGCCTCGACATTGGCGCCGATCAGCTCGACACCGTACTTCTCCAGCACACCCTGCTCGTGCATGGAGATCGCCGTGTTCAGCGCCGTCTGACCGCCCAGCGTCGGCAGCAGCGCGTCCGGGCGCTCCTTCGCGATGATCTTCTCGACGAACTCCGGCGTGATCGGCTCGACGTACGTGGCGTCCGCGATCTCCGGGTCGGTCATGATCGTCGCCGGGTTGGAATTGACCAGGATGACCCGCAGGCCCTCGGCCTTCAGAACACGACAGGCCTGGGTCCCGGAATAGTCGAACTCCGCGGCCTGACCGATCACGATCGGGCCGGAGCCGATGACCAGGACGGACTGGATATCGGTGCGCTTAGGCACGCTGGCCCTCCATGAGCTGGACGAAGCGGTCGAAGAGGTAGGCGGCGTCGTGCGGACCCGCTGCGGCTTCGGGGTGGTACTGGACGCTGAAGGCCGGCTGGTCGAGCAGCTGGAGGCCCTCCACCACGTTGTCGTTGAGGCAGACGTGGGAGACCTCGGCACGGCCGAAGGGGGTCTCGGAGACCTTGTCGAGCGGGGCGTCGACGGCGAATCCGTGGTTGTGCGCGGTGACCTCGACCTTGCCGGTCGTACGGTCCTGCACGGGCTGGTTGATACCGCGGTGGCCGTACTTCAGCTTGTACGTGCCGAAGCCGAGCGCGCGGCCCAGGATCTGGTTGCCGAAGCAGATGCCGAACAGCGGGGTCTTCCGCTCCAGAACGGCCTTCATCACGGCCACCGGGCCGTCGGCGGTGGACGGGTCGCCGGGGCCGTTGGAGAAGAACACGCCGTCCGGGGCGACCGCGTACACGTCCTCGGCCGTGGCGGTCGCGGGCAGCACGTGCACCTCGATGCCGCGCTCGGCCATCCGGTGCGGGGTCATGCCCTTGATGCCGAGGTCGACGGCGGCCACGGTGAACTTCTTCTCACCGATCGCCGGGACGACGTACGTCTCCTTGGTGGCGACCTCGGCGGAGAGGTCCGCGCCCTGCATCTCGGGGGCCTGGCGGACCTCGGCGAGCATGGTGCCCGCGTCGGGCAGCGCGTTGCCGGAGAAGATGCCGACGCGCATCGCGCCGCGCTCGCGCAGATGGCGGGTGAGCGCGCGGGTGTCGATGCCCGAGATGCCGACGACGCCCTGCGTCCGCAGCTCCTCGTCGAGCGAGCGCTTGGCGCGCCAGTTGGAGGGCACGCGCGCGGGGTCGCGCACGACGTAGCCGGCGACCCAGATGCGCTGCGACTCCGGGTCCTCGTCGTTGACGCCGGTGTTGCCGACGTGCGGCGCGGTCATCACGACGACCTGGCGGTGGTACGACGGGTCGGTGAGGGTCTCCTGGTAGCCGGTCATCCCGGTGGAGAACACGGCCTCGCCGAAGGTCACCCCCACGGCCCCGTAGGCGCGGCCGTGGAACGTGCGGCCGTCCTCCAGGACGAGTACTGCGGGAGCCTTGGCTCCTCTGGTGGAGGTCGTCATCGTGCGGCGCCTTCCGTCGTGGTGGTGGGGTGGTTCATGGAGTTGATGGCCTCGATCCAGGCGGCGTGCTCGGACGCCCGGTCGGAGCGGAAGCCGGAGTCGATCAGCTTGTCGCCGTGGGCCCAGGTGACGACCAGCAGGCCGCCCTCCGGGAGGACCTTTCCGGCGATGGCCTTCTCGGACCGGGCCTCGCGCAGCGCGGCGGCCGGGATGAAGAAGTCGTTCGCCCCGGGGCGTACGACGTTCACTCCCTCGGCCGTCAGGGTGAGCTCGGCCTTGCTGCGCACACCCAGACCGTGCGCGACGATCCGGTCGAGCCACTGCCCGGCCGTGGTGGAGCCGTGGTAGCGGCCGCTCATGCTCAGTGTCGCCGGGCCGGTCGCCTTGGGCACGGCGGGCAGCTCCGGCAGGTCCGACTGGAGGGTGCCGCGCCACTTCCAGCCCTGGCGCATCAGCCAGTAGACGAAGCCGATGAAGATCAGCACGCCGACGACCCAGGCGATCCGGGCCCCCCAGTGCGTCACCTCGGCCGACTTCTGCTCGTCGGCCAGCGTCGTCACGCCGAGATTGAAGAGTGCAGATGTCATGCCAGCTTCCCGTCCACGACCGTCGCCCTGCCCCGCAGGAAGGTGTGGGTGACGCGACCCGGCAGCTCACGGCCCTCGTACGGGGTGTTGCGGCTGCGGGAGGCGAAGCCCGCGGGGTTCACGGGACCACGGTATGCCGGATCCACCAGCGTCAGGTTGGCGGGCTCGCCTGCCGAGACGGGGCGGCCGTGGTCCTCGGCGCCGCCGATCCGGGCGGGCTTGAAGGACATCCGCTCGGCGACGTCCGCCCAGTTCATCAGGCCGGAGTCGACCATCGTGTGCTGGACGACGGAGAGCGCGGTCTCCAGGCCCACCATGCCCATGGCGGCCGCGGCCCACTCGCAGTCCTTGTCCTCGTGCGGGTGCGGGGCGTGGTCGGTGGCGACGATGTCGATCGTGCCGTCCGCCAGCGCCTCGCGCAGCGCCATGACGTCGGCCTCGGTGCGCAGCGGCGGGTTCACCTTGTAGACCGGGTTGTACGAGCGGACCAGCTCGTCGGTGAGGAGCAGGTGGTGCGGGGTGACCTCGGCGGTCACGTCGATGCCGCGCGACTTGGCCCAGCGGACGATCTCGACCGAGCCGGCCGTGGAGAGGTGGCAGATGTGCACCCGGGAGCCGACGTGCTCGGCGAGCAGCACATCGCGCGCGATGATCGACTCCTCCGCGACGGCCGGCCAGCCGCCGAGACCGAGCTCGGCCGAGACGATGCCCTCGTTCATCTGGGCGCCTTCGGTGAGGCGCGGCTCCTGGGCGTGCTGGGCGACGACGCCGCCGAAGGCCTTCACGTACTCCAGGGCGCGGCGCATGATCACCGCGTCGTCGACGCACTTGCCGTCGTCGGAGAAGACGGTGACGCCGGCGGCCGAGTCGTGCATCGCGCCGAGCTCGGCGAGCTGCTTGCCCTCCAGGCCGACGGTGACGGCGCCGATGGGCTGCACGTCGCAGTAGCCGTGCTCGCGGCCGAGCCGCCAGACCTGCTCGACGACGCCCGCGGTGTCGGCGACCGGGAAGGTGTTGGCCATGGCGAAGACCGAGGTGTAGCCACCGCGTGCGGCCGCCCGGGTGCCGGTGAGGACCGTCTCGGAGTCCTCGCGGCCCGGCTCGCGCAGATGGGTGTGCAGGTCGACGAGACCGGGGAGCAGGACCAGTCCCTCGGCCTCGATCACCTGGGCGCCCTCCGCGGAGAGCCCGGCCCCGACGGCCGAGACCGTCTCGCCGTCGATCAGGACGTCCTGGACCTCGCCGCCCAGCACCTTCGCACCACGGATAAGGATCTTGCTCATGATTACTTGGTCTCCGAATCGACGGGGCGGGCGTGGCTGACGGCGGGCTCGTTGCCGCCCAGAAGCAGGTAGAGGACCGCCATCCGGGTGTGGACGCCGTTGGCGACCTGCTCGATGACGGTGCAGCGGTCGGAGTCGGCGACCTCGGCGGTGATCTCCATGCCCCGGACCATCGGGCCGGGGTGCATCACGATGCCGTGCTCGGGCATCCTCGCCATCCGCTCGCCGTCCAGGCCGTAGCGCCGCGAGTACTCGCGCTCGGTCGGGAAGAAGGCGGCGTTCATCCGCTCGCGCTGCACACGCAGCATCATCACCGCGTCGGACTTCGGCAGCACGCTGTCGAGGTCGTAGCTGACGTCGCAGGTCCAGTGGTCGACGCCGACCGGCAGCAGGGTGGGCGGGGCCACCAGGGTGACCTCGGCGCCCAGCGTGTGCAGCAGGTCGACGTTGGAGCGGGCCACCCGGCTGTGCAGCACGTCGCCGACGAGGGTGATGCGCTTGCCGGCCAGGTCCTGGCCGAGGCCCGCGTCCCGGCCGACCAGGCGGCGGCGCATGGTGAAGGCGTCGAGCAGGGCCTGGGTGGGGTGCTGGTGGGTGCCGTCGCCGGCGTTGATGACGGCCGCGTCGATCCAGTCGGAGGTGGCGAGCCGGTAGGGGGCTCCGGAGGCGCCGTGCCGGATGACGACGGCGTCCACACCCATGGCTTCGAGGGTCTGGGCGGTGTCCTTCAGGGACTCGCCCTTGGACACGCTCGATCCCTTGGCGGTGAAGTTGATGACGTCCGCGGACAGGCGCTTCTCGGCGGCCTCGAAGGAGATCCGGGTGCGCGTCGAGTCCTCGAAGAAGAGGTTGACGACGGTACGGCCGCGCAGGGTGGGCAGCTTCTTGATCGGCCGGTCGGCGACCCGGGCCATCTCTTCGGCGGTGTCGAGGATGAGCACGGCGTCGTCGCGGGTGAGGTCGGCGGCCGAGATGAGGTGACGCTTCATCTGGTTTCTTCTCCAGGAGGGTGGAGGTTCGGGCGTGCGGGCGCGCAGAAGTGCCGCACGGGCCGCTGCGACCCGTGCTCCGTGCGGAGGTGGCTTACTGCTCGCCGTCCTGGGCGGTCCGCTTGGCACCGAGCAGCACGGCGTCGCGGCCGTCCTCCTCGGCGAGCAGGACCTTGACCGTCTCCCGCAGCGACGTCGGGAGGTTCTTGCCGACGTAGTCGGCGCGGATCGGGAGTTCGCGGTGGCCGCGGTCGACGAGGACCGCGAGCTGCACGGCGCGCGGGCGGCCGAGGTCGTTCAGCGCGTCGAGCGCGGCGCGGATGGTGCGGCCGGAGAAGAGCACGTCGTCGACGAGGACGACCAGCTTGCCGTCCAGGCCGTCGCCGGGGATCTCGGTGCGGGCCAGCGCGCGCGGCGGATGCATGCGCAGGTCGTCGCGGTACATGGTGATGTCGAGGGAGCCGACCGGGATCTTTCCGGCGGTGATCTCTTCGAGCTTGTCGGCGAGCCTGCGGGCGAGGAAGACGCCACGGGTGGGAATGCCGAGGAGCACCACGTCGTCGGCGCCCTTGGCGCGTTCGACGATCTCGTGGGCGATGCGGGTCAGTACCCGCGCGATGTCGGGGCCCTCGAGAACCGGGCGTGCCGCATCGGGCTGTTGCGTGTCCATACGAAACGGACCTCCTTCTCCGCCTCACGGGACGGACCTTAAAGGACGTCGGAATTACTCAGTCCACGGTACCAGGGCCTTTGCCCGTCTTCACACGGGGTCGTCACCCGTCTGGGGTGGGGGTATGGACCATTCGGCTTGACGCAGCCAAGTAACGCTGCGTAACCTCACAGTGAGTTACCAGCCACGCGGCGGTGCCGCACGTTGCCTCAGCGTCCGGGGAGCTATATGTCCAGCGAATACGCAAAACAGCTCGGGGCCAAGCTCCGCGCCATCCGCACCCAGCAGGGTCTGTCCCTCCATGGTGTGGAGGAGAAGTCCCAGGGCCGCTGGAAGGCCGTCGTGGTCGGGTCGTACGAGCGCGGCGACCGCGCCGTGACCGTACAGCGCCTTGCCGAGCTCGCGGACTTCTACGGGGTCCCGGTGCAGGAGCTGCTGCCCGGCACCACGCCCGGCGGCGCGGCCGAGCCGCCGCCGAAGCTCGTGCTCGACCTGGAGCGCCTCGCGCACGTCCCGCCGGAGAAGGCGGGCCCGCTGCAGAGGTACGCGGCGACGATCCAGTCGCAGCGCGGCGACTACAACGGCAAGGTGCTGTCGATCCGTCAGGACGACCTGCGCACCCTCGCCGTGATCTACGACCAGTCGCCCTCGGTCCTCACCGAGCAGCTGATCAGCTGGGGCGTCCTGGACGCGGACGCGCGCCGCGCGGTCGCCCACGAGGACAACTGACGCCTCCGGCGCTTCAGCAGAAACGTGCCGCCGCCGGGCCGGCCGGGACCTTCGGGGTCCTGGCCGGCCCGGCGGCGTTCTGTGCGGCCCGGACGGCCGGGTGGGTCTCCTGGGCCCGGACATGACGAAGGGGCCCGCTGTACGTGCGTACAGCGGGCCCCTTCGTGTGTGTCCGGTGCCTGAGGCGTCCGTCGGAGGCTAGGCGTCCCGGCGGAGGCTCGGCTTGAGGTCCTTGAAACGGGCCAGCAGCCCGTTCACGAAGGCCGGGGAGTCGTCCGTGGAGAACTCCTTCGCCAGCTGCACCGCCTCGTCGATCACGACGGCGTCCGGCGTCTCGTCCTCCCAGACCAGCTCGTACGTGCCGAGCCGCAGGATGTTGCGGTCGACGACCGGCATCCGGTCGAGCGTCCAGTCGACGGAGTACGTGGAGATGAGGTCGTCGATGCGCGCAACGTACTGCGCGTACCCCTCGACGAGCTGCATCGTGTACTCGTTGACCGGCGGCTGACGGTCGTCGGACCGCGAGTGGCGCACCCAGTCCGCGAGGACCGTCTGCACGGACTCGCCGCGCTGGTCGGCCTCGAAGAGGATCTGGAAGGCGCGCTTGCGCGCCTTGTTCCGGGCAGCCACGGTTAGCTGTTCACCCGGCCGAGGTAGTCGCTGGTACGGGTGTCGACCTTGACCTTCTCACCGGTGGTGATGAAGAGCGGGACCTGGATCTGGTAACCGGTCTCCAGGATGGCGGGCTTGGTGCCACCGGTGGAGCGGTCGCCCTGGACACCCGGCTCGGTCTCCTGGATGACGAGCTCGACGGCGGCCGGCAGCTCCACGTAGAGCACCTCGCCCTCGTGCTGCGCCACGGAGGCGGTGAAGCCCTCGATCAGGAAGTTGGCGGCGTCGCCGACGGACTTGCGGTCGACCATCAGCTGGTCGTAGGTGTCCATGTCCATGAAGACGAAGTACTCGCCGTCCATGTACGAGAACTGCATGTCACGGCGGTCGATGGTGGCGGTCTCGACCTTCGTGCCGGCGTTGAAGGTCTTGTCGACGACCTTGCCGGAGAGCACGTGCTTGAGCTTGGTGCGCACGAAGGCCGGGCCCTTGCCGGGCTTGACGTGCTGGAACTCGACGACGGACCAGAGCTGGCCCCCGTCGAGCTTGAGCACCATGCCGTTCTTGAGGTCGTTCGTGGAAGCCACGGTTGCGGAATCTCCTGGACTGAAGCTGGTGGGACCGAGGGTGCGCGGCACAGCACGGGGCTAGAGCGCGAGCAGTTCCTTGGTCGTGATGGTGAGTAGCTCTGGCCCGCCATCCGCCTCGGGGCGGACGACGAGCGTGTCATCGATTCGGACACCACCCCGCCCCGGGAGGTGGACCCCCGGTTCGACGGTGACCGGCACGCAAGCGTCCAGTTTACCCATGGCTCCAGGTGCGAGCTGCGGGTCCTCGCTGATTTCGAGGCCGACGCCGTGTCCGGTACACGCTCCCAGGCCCTCCGCGTGGCCCGCCGCGTCCAGCACCTGGCGTGCCGCGCGGTCCACCGCCCGGTACTCGGCGCCCGGGGTCAGCGCCTCCCGGCCGGCCCGCTGAGCGGCGAAGACGACGTCGTAGAGCTCGATCTGCCAGTCCGCCGGGGTGGTCCCGATGACGAAGGTGCGGCCGATCTCGCAGCGGTAGCCGCGATAGGTGGCGCCCAGGCAGACGGAGAGGAAATCGCCTTCCTCGACCCGTCGGTCGGAGGGCCGGTGGCCGCCGCGGCCGGAGTTGGGGCCGGTACCGACGGAGGTGGTGAAGGCGGGGCCGTCGGCGCCGTGGTCGACGAGGCGGCGCTCCAGCTCCAGGGCGAGGTGGCGCTCGGTGCGGCCGACCAGGATCGACTCCAGGAGCTCACCGAGCGCCTGGTCGGCGATCTCGGCCGCGATGCGCAGACACGCGATCTCCTCCTCGTCCTTGACCAGACGCTTCTGCTCGACCGCTCCCCCGAGGTCGCCGAGGAGCAGCCGGGGCGCGACCGAGCCGATCGCGCGGTGCCGGGCGACGGTGAGGTCGTGCTCCTCCACGCTGAGCGAATCGGCACCGCAGGCCTGGGCGAGGTCCGCCGCGGCCACGGCCGGGTCGCCCGAGGGCGTGGGCAGCACGGTGATCCGCAGCAGCTCGTCGAGCCGCCCCTCCACGAGGTCGCCGGTGGGCGTACGGGGGCAGAGCAGGACGTCCTCGGCGGGGCCGAGCAGCAGGACGGCGCCGGGTGGGGCGCCGCCGGCGAGATAGCGGACGTTCGCGGGGCGCGAGACCAGTGCGGCCGCGCTGCCCGCGGCCGCGCAGCGGTCCCGTAGCCAGCCGCGGCGGAGCCCATACACCTCTGACATGCGTCGAGCGTATGAGGGGGCAGGGGGATCGGCCGTTTCTGCGCGTCCGACCGGGGGCCGGTCCGTGGGGCGCGGCCGCGCCCCTACCAGCTCGGCGGGCTCGCGATCGCTCGCGGCAGGACGTCGGGGGGCCGCCCTGGGTCACGGGCTGGTGGGCCACGAAGGCCCAGTCGGGCCCCGCTCCGTGCCCCGGCGCGTGGGGCGGCGGAAGCGGCGCTCCCGCTTCGTGCTGCATCCGGTGCCACTCCGTCTCGTACAAGGCAACTGGCGCTGGTCCGACGCCCATCGGGGCGCCCGGTCCAGAACCGTACCTTCCCCGGCCGTCGCAGTGTGAACGGCCGGGGTGCGGCGAAGGTGCCCCGTCAGCCGCCGATCTCGTCGGCGAGCGCCCGCAGCGCCAGGCGGTACGAGCCGATGCCGAAGCCCGCGACGGTGCCGCTGGCCACGGCCGCCACCACGGAGGTGTGGCGGAACTCCTCGCGGGTGTACGGGTTCGAGATGTGCACCTCGATGAGCGGGGCGGTGCGCTGGGCGGCCGCGTCCCGCATTCCGTACGAATAGTGGGTGAACGCGCCCGGGTTGAGAACGACCGGAATCTTTCCGTCGGCCGCCTCGTGCAGCCAGCGGATCATGTCGCCCTCGTCGTTGGTCTCGCGGACCTCCACGTCGAAGCCGAGCTCCTTGCCGAGGCTCTCGCAGACCTCGACGAGCCCGGCGTACGTGGTCGCCCCGTAGACGTCCGGCTCGCGCGAGCCCAGGCGGCCCAGGTTGGGGCCGTTCAGCACCAGGACGCGACGGCTCACGAGGACACCTCGCCGTACGCCGCGAGCAGCACCGCCGGGTCCGGGCCCTCCAGGACCGTCGGCTTGGCGAGGCCGTCCAGGACGATGAAGCGCAGCAGGTTGCCCCGCGACTTCTTGTCCAGCTTCATGTTCTCGACCAGCTTGGGCCACTGGTCGGCGCGGTAGGTGAGCGGCAGGCCCACCGACTCCAGGATGGAGCGGTGCCGGTCGGCCGTGGCGTCGTCGAGCCGCCCGGCGAGCCGGCCGAGCTCGGCCGCGAAGACCATGCCGACGGAGACGGCGGCGCCGTGGCGCCACTTGTAGCGCTCGTTCTTCTCGATGGCGTGCGCGAGGGTGTGCCCGTAGTTCAGGATCTCGCGCAGCCCCGACTCCTTGAGGTCGCTGGAGACGACCTCGGCCTTCACCCGGATCGCGCGCTCGATCAGCTCGGCCGTGTGCGGGCCCTCGGGGGTGCGGGCACCCGCCGGGTCGGCCTCGATCAGGTCGAGGATGACCGGGTCGGCGATGAAGCCGGCCTTGATGACCTCGGCCATGCCGGAGACGAAGTCGTGGACCGGCAGCGAGTCGAGCGCCGCGAGGTCGCAGAGCACGCCCACGGGCGGGTGGAACGCGCCCACCAGGTTCTTGCCCTCGGCGGTGTTGATGCCGGTCTTGCCGCCCACGGCCGCGTCGACCATGCCGAGCACGGTGGTCGGGACCGAGAGCCAGCGCACCCCGCGCAGCCAGGTCGCCGCGACGAAGCCCGCCAGGTCGGTGGTGGCTCCGCCGCCGACACCGACGACGACGTCGGTACGGGTGAAGCCGGACTGGCCGAGCGCCTTCCAGCAGTAGGCGGCGACCTCGTAGGTCTTCGCCTCCTCGGCGTTGGGCACCTGGATGGCGATGGCCTCGTAACCCTGGGCGGCCAGGTCCTCGCGGATGGCGTCGCCGGTGCCGGCCAGCGCCTCCGGGTGGACGACGGCGACCTTGCGGGCCTTCGTGCCGATCAGGCCGGGCAGTTCGGCGAGGAGGTTGCGGCCGACGAGCACTTCGTACGGGTCCGTTCCGGCGGTGGCGCCGACGTGGATCCGGGTGGGTGCCTGCTCGCTCATGCGGATTTCAGCTCCAGTGCGTCGAGGACCGCCTGGGCGACCTCTTCGGGGGTACGGCCGTCGGTCTCGACGACGACCCTGGCGACTTCGGTGTACAGATGGCGCCGGGCTTCCATCAGTTCGCGCCACTGGCGGCGCGGGTTGACGGCGAGGAGCGGGCGGGCGGTGTTGAGACCGACCCGCTTCACCGCCTCCTCGACGTCCATGGACAGATAGACGACCGGCAGGCCGGAGAGCAGCGCGCGCGTGGACGCGTCGAGGATGGCGCCGCCGCCGAGGGCGAGCACACCCGTGTGCTCGGCGACGCCGGCGGCGACCGCCTCCCGCTCCAGCTCACGGAAGTGCGGCTCGCCCTCGTCGACGAAGATGTCGGCGATCTCCCGGCCCTGGGCGGCCACGATGTCGGCGTCGGTGTCCCGGTAGGGCGCGCCGAGCCGCTCGGCCAGCAGCGCGCCCACGGTGGACTTTCCGGACCCCATCGGGCCGATCAGGACGACCAGCGGACCGGTGCTCACCGGATCTGCAGGTTGTCGAGGTAGGACTGGACGTTGCGGCGGGTCTCGGGGACCGAGTCACCGCCGAACTTCTCCGCGACCGCGTCCGCGAGAACCAGCGCCACCATGGCCTCGGCCACGATCCCGGCCGCGGGCACGGCGCACACGTCCGAGCGCTGGTGGTGGGCCTTGGCGGCCTCGCCCGTGACCACGTCGATGGTGGCGAGGGCGCGCGGCACGGTCGCGATCGGCTTCATCGCGGCGCGGACGCGCAGCAGCTCACCGGTGGTCAGACCGCCCTCGGTGCCGCCCGCGCGACCGGAGGTGCGCTTGACGCCGTCGGCGGTCTTGACGATCTCGTCGTGCGCCTGCGAGCCCGGCACCCGGGCCAGGTCGAAGCCGTCGCCGACCTCGACGCCCTTGATCGCCTGGATGCCCATCAGCGCGGCAGCGAGACGGGCGTCGAGGCGGCGGTCCCAGTGGACGTGCGAGCCCAGGCCCACCGGAACCCCGTACGCCAGGACCTCGACCACGCCACCGAGGGTGTCGCCGTCCTTGTGGGCCTGGTCGATCTCCGCGACCATCGCCTTCGACGCGTCCGCGTCCAGGCAGCGCACCGGGTCCGCGTCCAGCGCCTCCACATCGGCCGGAGTCGGGTACACGCCGTACGGGGCCTTGGCCGCCGCCAGCTCGACCACGTGCGAGACGACCTCGATCCCGGCCGTCTCCTTCAGGTAGGAGCGGGCCACCGCACCCAGCGCCACCCGGGCCGCCGTCTCACGGGCACTCGCGCGCTCCAGGATCGGCCGGGCCTCGTCGAAGCCGTACTTCTGCATGCCCGCGAGGTCGGCGTGTCCGGGGCGCGGGCGCGTCAGCGGCGCGTTGCGGGCCAGGTCGGCCAGGATCTCGGGGTCCACGGGGTCGGCCGACATGACCTGTTCCCACTTGGGCCACTCGGTGTTGCCGACCATGATCGCAATGGGCGAGCCCATCGACAGGCCGTGCCGGACGCCGCCGAGGAAGGTGACCTCGTCGCGCTCGAACTTCATCCGGGCGCCGCGTCCATAGCCGAGGCGCCGCCGGGCCAGGTGGTCCGCCACCATCTCCGTGGTGATCGGCACGCCGGCGGGAAGGCCCTCCAGCGTCGCCACCAGTGCGGGTCCGTGGGACTCCCCCGCGGTCAGCCAGCGCAACCTGCTCAACGGTGCTCCTCGTTGCTCGCGCGTCCTGGTACTTCGACGGCGCGGCCGGGGTGCGCGGCCCTGGCCCGCCACCCTCTGATCCTCCCACGTCCCCGGTCGTACCTGGTCACCGGTCCAGCAGGCGGACGGTGATTTCGTCAGGTGCGGGTTCGTCGTGGCCGGGCGCGCCCACGCGGCCCAGCCGCACACGTCACAGCCCCGCGCCCCTTTCGGGGCACGCCTCAGCGGGCCGCGAGGGCCTGCTCGCCCGCCTCGCGCATGGCCGTCAGCGGAGCCTTCTCCGTGCCTGTCATCTGTTCCACCTGGAGCACTGCCTGGTGTACGAGGAGGTCCAGGCCGCCCACTACCGCTCCGCCGTTCGCGGACCAGGCCGCCGCCAGCGCCGTCGGCCAGGGGTCGTACAGCACGTCGAAAAGCGTGCCGGGCCGCTCGGGGACGGCCGCCACGAGCGCGTCCGTGGTGCCCGCCGGGGTGGTGGCGACGACCAGCGGCGTCTCGAAGGCCTCGGCCGCGTCCGCCCAGTCGGCGGTGCGCACGGCGACCCCGAGCCGCTCGCCCCAGCCCCGCATCTCCTCGGCCCGGGCGGCGCTGCGCACATACGCGGTGACCTCGCCGGTACAGATACGGGCGAGGGCGGCCAGCGCGGAGGACGCGGTGGCGCCCGCGCCGAGCACCGCGGCCGAGCCGACCCGCTCGACGCCGCGCTCGCGCAGGGCGGCGATCATGCCGGGGATGTCGGTGTTGTCGCCGTAGCGGCGCCCGTCGGCGGTCAGGACGACCGTGTTGACCGCCTCCACCGAGGAGGCCGTGTCACTGATGCCGTCGAGCAGCGGGATGATCGCCCGCTTCAGCGGCATGGTGAGCGAGAGCCCCGCCCACGACCGGTCGAGTCCGCCGACGAACGCGGGCAGCGCGGCCTCGTCCACCTCGAAGCGGTCGTACGACCAGTGGGTGAGGCCCAGCTCCCGGTAGGCGGCGCGGTGCAGCACCGGGGAGAGCGAGTGGGCGATGGGCGACCCCAGTACGGCCGCCCGTCGCGCACCGCTCTCCTGGCTCACGGAACTCACTGGCCGGACTGCTCCTTCTGGTACTTCTTGCGGTTCTGCTCGTGCTCTTCGTTGGTGACCGCGAACAGCGTCTCGTTCTCGGTGACGGAGACGAAGTAGTACCACGGGCCCGGCGTCGGGTTGAGCGCCGAGTGCAGCGCGGACTCACCGGGGTTGCCGATGGGACCGGGCGGCAGGCCGTGGATGTAGTACGTGTTGTACGGGTGCTTGAAGTCCCGCAGGTGCTTGACCGCACCGACGTCCAGGGTCGACTGGCTCTTGGCGTAGTTCACCGTGGAGTCGAAGTCGAGCAGGCCGTAGGTCTCGGTGTTGTTGGGCTTGAGGCGGTTGTAGACGACCCGCGCGACCTTGTCGAAGTCGTGCTTGTACTTGCCTTCCGCCTGGACGAGGCTCGCGACCGTGATGAGCTGGAGGGGCGACTTCAGGCCGAGCTTGGACGCCATGCCCTTCAGGTCGACCTTGCCGTACTCGGTGTTGGCGCGCGAGACCATCTTGCGCAGCACGTCCTCGGGCTTGGCGCCCTTGGCGACCGGGTAGCTGGCCGGGTAGAGGAACCCTTCCAGCGGATCCTGGATGTCCTTGGCGTCGTTCGCCCAGTCGGGCAGCCCGAGCTTCTTCGCCTGTGCTTTCGCGACGTCCTTGGTCGTGCCCGCCTTGAGTTCGAGGCGCTTGTCGATCTGCTCGTAGACCCAGGCGTTCCGCTTGCCCTCGGGAATGATGAGGTTGTTGCGGCTGGTCGGGTTGAGCATGGCCGCGACCGCGTTCGCCGCCGACATCCCCTTGTTGAGGGTGTAGACGCCCGCCTGGATCGTCTTGCCCTTGGGGTTGTCGTTCTGCGCGGAGACGAAGGCGCCCTGGCTCTTGACCACGCCGGCCTTCGCCAGGATGCCGCCGATCTCGTAGCCGCCGGCGCCCTGCGGGATCTCCACCTGGACCGGGGTGGAGCCGGTTCCCACGTAGTCGGGGGCCGCGCCGAACTTCTTCTGCCAGAACTGGTAGCCGACATACCCGGCGCCGCCCACACCGAGCGAGAAGACCACCACGAGCACCAGGCAGGCGCGTCCGCTCTTGCCCTTCTTCTTGCCCTTGCCCCGGCGGTCGCGGCCGGAGCCGCCGCGCCGGGAGCCGCGCGGCTCGTCCTCGTCCTCCTCGGACCCGGGCTTGTCACCGCCGTCGCCGTCGCTGAAGAAGGGGTGGTTCTCCTCCTCCGGCTCCTGCTCCTCGGGGGTCCACTCCGGCGCCTGCTCGGGCACCGTCCGCCGCTGCCCCGGGGGCTGCGGCGGCGGATACGCCTCGGGCGTGCCGTAGTAGTCCTGGGTCTCGGTGCCGTAGCCCGGGTAGCCCTCGGTCTGCTGGCCCGCGTAGGGCATGGCGGCCTGCTGGCCGGTGTCCCATCCCGCGTTGTACTGGGCCTGCTGTACGTACTGCTGCTCCTGCGGGTAGCCCTGCTGGGGCTGCTCACCGTAGTGCGGCTGCTGCCCGTAGGGGTCCTGCGGCTGCTGTGCGTACTGCTGCTGGTACTGAGGATGCTGCTGGTGTTGCTGGTGCTGAGGTTGCTGCTGCGAATGCTGCTGGGGGTACTGCTGCTGGACCTGCTGGTCGCCGTACGGAGCCTGACCGGGCGCAGCCTGCTGCGCTCCCCACCCCTGGTCCCCGTAGAGAGGATCCTCGGGATGCCACGGTTCGGAGCCTGCGCCCCGGCCATACTCAGTCATCGGTCCCCTAGAGCCGCGAGGCATCCGGACGGTCCGCCTCTTTTGCTGTGCGGCAGCTGTTCGAATGTCGCCGCATCGCGCGGAACGTTACCGTATCGCGATCAGATAACCACTTCGACGCCCTCGCCGGGCGGGCGTCCTGACACCCGTTCGGCCTCCAGCGCGTTCTGCAGAATGACCACGGCGGCCGCCTGGTCGATGACCGACCTGCCCTTCTTCGCCTTCACACCGGAGGCCCGCAGTCCCTGGGTGGCTGTGACCGTCGTCATCCGCTCGTCGACCAGCCGGACCGGGATCGGGGCGATGCCCTTCGCCATCTCCTGGGCGAACTTGCGGACCTTGACGGCCGCCGGGCCCTCGCCCCCGCTGAGGGAGCGGGGCAGCCCCATGACGACCTCGATGGGCTCGTACTCCTCCACGAGTCGGCGCAACCGCCGGTGGGCGGCCGGGACGTCACGTCCCGGCACCGTCTCCACCGGCGTCGCGAGGACCCCGTCGGGGTCGCACGAGGCGACCCCGATCCGGGCGTCCCCGACGTCGATCGCGAGGCGTCGTCCGCGTCGCATCAGGCGCTCTCGCCGACCTGGCGCTCGACGGCGTCGATGGCGTCGCCGATCGCGTCCGGGTTCTGACCGCCGCCCTGGGCGACGTCCGGCTTGCCGCCACCGCCGCCGCCGAGGGTCTTGGCGGCGGTACGGACCAGCTCACCGGCCTTGAGACCGCGCTCGCGGGCGGCCTCGTTGGTGGCGATGACCGTCACCGGACGGCCGTTGGCGGTGGTGAACAGGGCCACCACGACCGGCCGGTCGGAGGAGATGCGGCCGCGCACGTCGAGGACGAGCTTGCGCAGGTCGTCGGCGGAGGTGCCGTCCGGCACCTGGCCGGTGACCAGGGCCACGCCCCGGACGTCCTTGGCGCCCTCGGCGAGACCGGCGGCGGCCTGGAGCACCTTCTCGGCGCGGAACTTCTCGATCTCCTTCTCGGCGTCCTTCAGCTTGCCGAGCATGGTGGAGATCTTCTCCGGCAGCTCCTCCGGGCGGCCCTTGACCAACTCCTGGAGCTGGGCGACGACCGTGTGCTCACGGGCGAGGAAGTGGTACGCGTCCACGCCGACCAGGGCTTCGATGCGGCGCACGCCGGAGCCGATGGACGACTCTCCGAGCAGCTTCACCAGGCCCAGCTGGGCGGTGTTGCCGACGTGCGTACCGCCGCAGAGCTCCTTGGAGAAGTCCCCGATGGTGACCACGCGGACGCGCTCGCCGTACTTCTCACCGAACTCGGCGATGGCGCCCTGCTTCTTGGCCTCGTCGATCGACATGACCTCGGCCTGGACGTCCAGTTCGCGCGAGAGGACCTCGTTGATCCGCTGCTCGACGTCGGTGAGGACCGTGCCGGGAACGGCGGCGGGCGAGCCGAAGTCGAAGCGGAAGCGGCCCGGCGAGTTCTCCGAGCCGGCCTGGGCGGCCGTCGGGCCGAGCGCGTCGCGCAGGGCCTGGTGGGTCAGGTGCGTGGCGCTGTGGGCGCGGGCGATGGCGCGGCGGCGCTTGATGTCGATGACCGCGTAGGCCGAGGCGCCGACGGTGACCTCGCCGACCTGGACGACGCCCTTGTGCACATGGACGCCGGGGACCGGCTTCTGCACGTCGCGGACCTCGATGACCGCGCCGCTGTCGAGCTTGATACGGCCCTGGTCGGCGAGCTGGCCGCCGCCCTCGGCGTAGAACGGGCTGCGGTCCAGGACGACCTCGACCTCGTCGCCCTCGGAGGCGGCGGGCGAGGGCACGCCGTCGACGAGGAGGCCGACGACCGTGGACTCGTTCTCGGTGAGCGTGTAGCCGGTGAAGTCGGTCTCGCCGGAGTTGTCGGCCACCTCGCGGTAGGCGGACAGGTCGGCGTGGCCGGTCTTCTTGGCCTTGGCGTCGGCCTTGGCGCGCTCGCGCTGCTCCTTCATCAGACGGCGGAAGCCGTCCTCGTCCACGGAGAGGCCCTGCTCGGCGGCCATCTCCAGGGTGAGGTCGATCGGGAAGCCCCAGGTGTCGTGGAGCAGGAAGGCCTTCTCGCCGGCCAGGACCGTGCCGCCGGAGGCCTTGGTCTCGGTGACGGCGGTGTCCAGGATGTTGGTGCCGCCCTTGAGGGCCTTCAGGAAGGCGGCCTCTTCGGCCAGCGCGACCGTCTCGATGCGCTTGCGGTCGGTGATCAGCTCCGCGTACTGCTGCCCCATCGTGTCGATCACGACGCCGATGAGGTCCTGGACGACCGGGCCGGTGGCGCCCATCAGGCGCATGTTGCGGATGGCGCGGCGCATGATGCGGCGCAGCACATAGCCGCGGCCCTCGTTGCCGGGGGTGACGCCGTCACCGATGAGCATCGTGGACGTACGGATGTGGTCGGCGACCACCCGCAGCGAGACATCGGTGGGGTGGGCGGCGCCGTAGCGGACGCCCGTCAGCTCGGTGGCCTTGTCCATGACCACGCGCAGGGTGTCGGTCTCGTACATGTTCTGCACGCCCTGCAGGATCATGGCGAGGCGCTCAAGACCCAGACCGGTGTCGATGTTCTTCGACGGCAGGTCACCGAGGATCGGGAAGTCCTCCTTGCCGTCGCCCGCACCGCGCTCGTACTGCATGAAGACCAGGTTCCAGATCTCCACGTACCGCTCGTCGTTGACGGCCGGGCCGCCCTCGACGCCGAACTCGGGGCCGCGGTCGTAGTTGATCTCGGAGCAGGGGCCACACGGTCCCGGCACGCCCATGGACCAGAAGTTGTCCTTCTTGCCCAGGCGCTGGATGCGCTCGGCCGGGACGCCGATCTTGTCGCGCCAGATGGCCTCGGCCTCGTCGTCGTCGAGGTAGACCGTGATCCAGAGCTTCTCCGGCTCCAGGCCGTAACCACCCTTGTCCTGGGGCGAGGTGAGCAGCTCCCAGGCGTACCGGATGGCACCTTCCTTGAAGTAGTCGCCGAAGGAGAAGTTGCCGCACATCTGGAAGAACGTGCCGTGGCGGGTGGTCTTGCCGACCTCTTCGATGTCCGGGGTACGGACGCACTTCTGGACGCTGGTCAGCGTGGTGGCCGGGGGCTTGGCCTCACCCAGGAAGTAGGGCTTGAACGGCACCATGCCCGCGGGAACCAGGAGCAGAGTCGGGTCGTCCGCGATGAGCGACGCCGAAGGGACGACGGTGTGACCGCGCTCCTCGAAGAAGCTCAGCCAGCGGCGGCGGATTTCAGCCGACTCCATCAGTGGTCCTCATTCCGGTTGTACGAGATCTTCCTGGGGGAGATCTTCGGGTTCTGCTGGTTGGGTTGGTCGATGGCCGCGAGGCGGCGCTGCGCCGGGAGCTCCCGCACATTGGAGGCGTTCAGCCCCAGCGCGTCGTTGAGTTCGGACTCGCGCTGGACCATTCCGGTCTTCACGTCGAGCGCGAAGTCCTTGAGCTTGTGGCCCGCCTCGATCGCCTTGTCGGCGGTGCGCGCGGCCAGCGACTCCGGGGTGAGCTGCTTCAGCTTCCGGTTGACCTTGGTGGTGGCCCACACACCGGCTGCGGCGCCCGCGGTGAACCAGAACGTACGGCGGAACATCGCAGCGTCAGCCCTTTCGCTTGCTCCGCCGCGCGGACGGCAGAGTCCGCCCGACGATCACCGTACGAGGCGGCTCGGCGGGCCCGGTTTTCCGTCCGATGGCCCGGCGCACCCCGTACCCGAAGGCCGCGACCTTCACCAGGGGGCCGCCGAAGGTCGAGGCGACCGTGGTGGAGAGCGCCG
Organism: Streptomyces sp. ERV7; assembly: GCF_001653515.1. GTDB lineage: Bacteria > Actinomycetota > Actinomycetes > Streptomycetales > Streptomycetaceae > Streptomyces. The sequence continues at coordinate 897,913 of NZ_LYOY01000001.1, forward strand.
AGGCGTTGGAGGTGACCTCCTGGACGTCCGAGGCGATCGCGTCGACCCGGTCCAGCTGGGTCTGCGCCGAGCGCACCGCCGTCGAGGCGTCCGCCAGGAGCGGGACGGCCTGTTCGGTCACGTCGGCCACCAGCTTGGTCGTCGCCTTCAGCGTCTGGGCCAGCCTCACGAGGACTACGGCGAGGAAGGACACCAGGATCGCCCAGAAGACGGCCACCAGGATCCCGGCCACCTCTCCACCGGACACTTCGCACCGCTCCCTGCGCATCGACCGTCGGACAAGAAAAGTTGTCCCCCGACCCTATCGCGCCGAGGGTCTTGCCCCCTACCGCATTAGGGGGTCGCCGAAGCGGAGTCCCGCAGGCCGATTGTACGCAGTGCATACCCTTCAGTACTCTGCGTGTTCCATGCGCTCCCCTGTGCCCTCAGAGCTGAATCGCTTCGTGGGGCGAGAACGTGAACTGGCCGCGCTGCACGGGCTGCTGGCCGAGGCGCGGCTGACCACCGTGGTCGGGGTCGGCGGCGTCGGCAAGACCCGGCTGGCGCTGCGCGCCGCGTCGGCCATGGCGGCGCAGGAACGCTACTGCGACGGTGTCCGGCCGGCGGACCTCTCCACGGTCACCGACCCGGACCTGCTCGACCACGCCGTGCTGGAGGCGCTCGGGCTCACCGACCACACCAGCCGGCCGCCCCGCCGCGTCCTCCTCGACCACCTCGCCGAGCGCACGCTGCTCCTCGTCCTGGACGGCTTCGAGCAGCTGGTGGACGCCTGCGCGGAGCTGGTGTGCGAGCTGCTGCGCCGCTGCCCCGGGCTGCGGGTGCTCGCCGCCGGGCGCCTACCGCTGCGCGTGGCCGGCGAGCGGCTGCTCGCGCTCGCGCCGATGGACGACGAGGACGCGGTGGCGCTCTTCGCCGACCGGGCCGCCGCCGGGCGCGGCGGCTTCGCGCTCACCGACGAGCTCGCGGCGCCCACCCTGGAGCTGTGCCGACGGCTCGACGGGATCCCGCTCGCCCTGGAGCTGGCGGCCGGACGGCTCGGCGCACTCTCCGTCGAGCAGCTGCTGCACCGCCTGGACGACCGCTTCCGCCTGCTGACCTGCGGCGGACGCGGGACCGTGGCGCGCCACCAGACCCTGCGCACCACGATCGGCTGGAGCCACGAGCTGTGCACCCCGGCCCAGCGGCTGCTGTGGGCCCGGCTCTCGGTGTTCGCCGGGCAGTTCGACCTGGAGGCCGTCGAGTACATCTGCGTCGGCCCGGAGCTGCCGCCGGAGGCCGTGCTCGACGTGGTCCAGGAGCTCCTGGACCACTCACTCGTGGTCCGCGAGGACGGTCCGGCGGGGGTGCGCTACCGGATGCTCGACACCGTACGGGAGTACGGCGCCGACTGGCTGGCGGCGACCGGCGACGCGGAGCGGCTGCGCCGGCGCCACCGCGACTGGTACCTGGGGCTCGCCACCTGGTGCGAGCTCGACTGGTTCAGCCCGCGCCAGGCCGAGGTGGCGGTGCGGGTGGAGGCCGAACTGCCCAATCTGCGGGCCGCCCTCGACCACTCGCTCGACTCCGGGCGGGACACGCATCTGGCCCAGTACCTGGCGGGCACGCTCTGGTTCTGCTGGGTGGGCTGCGGGCGGCTCGCCGAGGGCGCGCACTGGCTGGGCCTCGTCCTGGAGGCCGGGGGCGGCGACCACGACGGCGCCCGGCTGAAGGCGCTGTGGGTGCTCGGCTACGTCTCGGTGCTGCGGGGCGAGACGACGGCGGCGATCGCGGCGCTGCACGAGTGCCGCGAGGAGGCCGAGCGCACCGGCGACGTGGTGGCGCGCGCGTACGCGGTGCACCGGACGGGCTGTCTGGCGCTGGTCTCGGACGACATGCCGAGGGCCGAGGAGCTGCTGCGGGCGGCGCTGGCGCAGTACGAGGAGATCGGCGAGCTCAACAGCAATGTGCTGATGGCGCGGATCGAGCTCGCGATGGCGGTGGCCTTCCTCGGCCATCTCGAAGAGGCCGTCGTGATGTGCGAGCAGGTGGTGGAGGTCTGCGCGGACCACGGCGAGCGCTGGGCCAGGGCGTACGCGCTGTACGTCCTCGGGTACGCGGCCTGGCACGCCAAGGACCTGGGCCGGGCGCGGGCGCTGCTGGGCGAGTGCCTGGTGATCGACCACGCCTTCCACGACCTGCTGGGCACGGTGCTCGCGCTGGAGCTGATGGCGCTGGTCGCGGTGGACGGCGGCGATCCGGCGGAGGCGGCGGTGCTGCAGGGGGCGGCCGAGGGGATCTGGCCGTCGGTGGGCCTGCCGCTGTTCGGCTCGGCGTGCTTCAACGCGGCGCATGTGCTGTGCGAGCAGCGGGCCCGGGAGCGCCTCGGCGACTCCGCGTACGAGACGTTCCGGACGCGCGGCCGCGGGCTCGGCCTGGACACGGCGGTGGCCCGGGCGCTTGCGGGCGCCGAGGAGACGGGTGCCCAGGCGCCACCGGCCCGGGAGGAGGCGGCCCCACAAACGCGGGGGCCCGCCGCCTCCCGCTCCGTGCGGAGCGAGGGGACGGCGGGCCGGAGCGCGGAGCGCTGAATACTGCGCCTGACTCAGCGGGCGTAGTACTCGACGACGAGCTGCTCGTCGCAGATGACCGGGATTTCCTTGCGGTTCGGGTCGCGGTCCAGGCGGAAGGCCAGGGCCTTCAGGTTCACCTGGAGGTAGCGCGGGGTCTCGCCCTCGCCGGCGTAGCCACCCTCGCGGGCAACCTGGAAGGGGTGCTTCTCACGGCTGCGCTCGCGGACGGTGATGACGTCGTCCGGACGGACGCGGAACGACGGCTTGTCGACCTTGCCACCGTTGACCTGGATGTGGCCGTGGACGACCATCTGGCGGGCCTGGTAGATGGTGCGGGCGATGCCCGAACGCAGGACCAGGGCGTCGAGGCGACGCTCGAGCTCGACGACCAGCGCCTCGCCCGTCTTGCCCTCGGCCTTCTTGGCGCGGTCGTAGGCACGCGCCATCTGACGCTCAGAGATGTCGTACTGGGCGCGCAGACGCTGCTTCTCGAGCAGACGGACCTTGTAGTCCGAGTTCTGCTTGCGGCCACGGCCGTGCTCGCCCGGCGGGTACGGACGGGCCTCGAAGTACTTGACGGCCTTCGGCGTCAGCGCGATGCCGAGCGCACGAGACTTCTTGACCTTGGGACGCGACTGGTTAGGCACGTTCTCCAAACCTCCATGGTTGGGTTAGGTTAGGCTCACCTTACTCAAGGAGATCGTATGTCTCGTCCGGGGAACACCAGTCACATCACGGACAGCACGAAGAAGGCCGAACCCGCAGAAGGGGTCGACTCCACCGGCCCGCGAAACGGGGCCGGTACCGGTGCGCAGCAAGCCACCGGTCACGTGACGGAGGTCCGATCAGATCGTGGTCAGCCGCGTCCCAGCGGACTTGAGATCGCCCGGATGCCGTCAGCAGCCGAGCGCACACGAACTCTCGTACATAGTACCTGCTCGTCGGTGCTGCTCATCACCGGCCTGGACGGCGCCCGCCCGGAGCAGCTGATGCCCCGGGTGCGGAACGTGGGACCCGAGGGCGATCTGTTCCTGCTCTTCCCCGCCGACTCGCCCGCCGTACGGGCCGCCACCCACGCCCAGGACGACGAGCTCTCGGCCGTACTGGAGCTCACCGATGTGGCGCCGGTCTCCGTCCCCCACCGTATCCGGGGCCGTGCCTGGGTCACCGGCTGGCTCACCCGGGTCCCCGGTCTGGCCCCGCCCGGGAGCATGACGCTGCGCCTGGAGGTGAACGAGGCGTACGTGGACGACCTGTGGGGCGCCGACGCGGTGGAGCCGGAGGCGTTCGCGGCCGCCGAGCCCGATCCGATGGTCCGGGACGAGACCGAGCTGCTCCAGCATCTGCACGCCCATCACGGGGAGCAGATGCGCTCGCTCTGCGGGCTGGTGGGCCGGCCGGGACCCGACGGGGACCGGGGGATGAAATCGGTCACGCCGCTGGCGCTGGACCGGTTCGGTCTGCGGGTCCGCTTCCAGGACACCGCCGGGCACTGCTTCGACGCGCGCTTCGAGTTCCCGGAGCCGGTGGCGGACCTCGTCCAGCTGCGCCGGGCCATGCGGCGGCTCTTCGAGGCGGCGAGCGACTGAAGCAGGAGGGCGGGCGACCGAGCGGCGGGGGGCGCCGGGGGCGAGGGGGGGGCGAGGGTCCTACTCCCCCCGGCCCAGCCGCTCGCGGACCTTCTCCACCACGTCCGCGTACCTCGCCTCCGCGCCGTAGCGCGTCGGTTCGTAGTAGCGCTTGTCGGCCACCGCGTCCGGCGCGTACTGCTGGGCCGCGATCGCGCCCGGGACGTCGTGCGGATACACATACCCCTGGGCGTGGCCGAGCTTGGCCGCGCCCTTGTAGTGGCCGTCGCGCAGATGCGGCGGGACCGGACCGGCCAGGCCCTTCCGGACGTCCTCCATCGCGGCGAAGATCGCGTTCGTCGCCGCGTTCGACTTCGGGGCGAGGGCCAGGGCGATGGTGGCGTGGCTGAGGGTGAGGGCCGCCTCCGGGAAGCCGATCATGGCGACCGCCTGGGCGGCGGCGACGGCCGTCGGCAGCGCCGTCGGGTCCGCGAGGCCGATGTCCTCGCTCGCGGAGATCATGGTCCGCGAGGCCGATGTCCTCGCTCGCGGAGATCATCAGGCGGCGCGCGATGAACCGCGGGTCCTCGCCCGCCTCGATCATGCGGGCCAGATAGTGCAGCGCCGCGTCCACGTCCGAGCCGCGGATGGACTTGATCAGGGCGCTCGCCACGTCGTAGTGCTGGTCGCCGTCCTTGTCGTACTTCACCGCCGCCCGGTCGACCGTCTCCTCGACCGTCTGGAGCGTGACCTCGCCCTCCTCCTTGGCGAGGGCCGAGCCCGCCGCCGCCTCCAGGGCGGTCAGCGCACGGCGGGCGTCGCCGCCCGCGATCCGCAGCAGATGCGCCTCGGCGTCCTCCGCCAGCGTCACCGCGCCGCCGAGCCCGCGCTCCTCCTCGACCGCCCGGCGCAGCAGTCCGCGCAGGTCGTCGTCGGTGAGCGGCTCCAGGGTCAGCAGCAGGGAGCGGGAGAGCAGCGGGGAGATCACCGAGAAGTACGGATTCTCCGTCGTCGCGGCGATCAGCGTCACCCAGCGGTTCTCCACCGCCGGGAGCAGGGAGTCCTGCTGGGCCTTGGAGAAGCGGTGGATCTCGTCGAGGAAGAGGACGGTCTCCTTGCCGAAGCCGCCGATGGCCCGGCGGGCCCCGTCGATCACGGCCCGCACTTCCTTGACGCCCGCGGTGATCGCGGAGAGCTCGACGAAGCGCTTGTTGGTCGCCTTGGAGACCACATAGGCGAGGGTCGTCTTGCCGATGCCCGGCGGGCCCCAGAGGATCACCGAGGAGGGTCCGGCGGGGCCGCCGCTCCCCTCCCCCACCAGGCGCCGCAGGGGCGATCCCGGCTTGAGCAGATGCTGCTGCCCGACCACTTCGTCGAGGATGCGCGGGCGCATCCGGACGGCCAGAGGGCTGCCCGCCGGGTCTTTCTCCTGGCGGTCCTCTGCGGCTGCGGTGAACAGGTCGGGCTCCACGTCGAGAACCCTATGCCACCCCACTGACAACGCGGTCAGGGCGGGGAACCCCCCAGGTCAGCCAGGTCAACCAGATCAGCCAGGTCAGCTGGTCCAGAAGTCCCACCAGCGGGTCAGGATCAGCATCCCGATGATCCCGACGTGCACCACGGGCAGCACCCAGGTGAACTCCGACAGGAACGACTTCAGCCAGCCCGGCGCCGGCAGCAGGCCGCGGCGGATGTTGTGCGAGGTCACGTACCAGAACATGAAGATCGTGGCGACCCACGCCAGGCTGCACCACAGGCAGAGCGCGTTGATCCGGTACAGCGACTGGAACTGCAGCCAGGTGCAGAACCCGACGCCGAAGAGCGTGCCCGCGTTGAGGGTCAGCCAGTACCAGCGGCGGAAGCGCGCGCCCGCCAGCAGGCTCATACCGACCGCGATCACGATCCCGTACGCCACCAGACCCAGCATCGGGTTCGGGAAGCCGAACGCCGAGGCCTGGTCGCTCTTCATGATGTTGCCGCAGGAGACCACCGGGTTGAGACTGCAGCCCGGGGTGAAGTTCGGGTCTTCGAGCAGCTTGAACTTGTCGATCGTGATGACCCACGCGGCCAGCAGTCCGGCGGCCCCCGTGATCACCAGGAGCCACGCGAACGCGCGGCTGCCGCCGACGGTGCCCCGGGTGCTCACCTGCTCCTGGCCGGAGGAGACGTCGTCAACTGTTGTGGTCATATCGCCGTTCCGTCATTCCGTGGCTGCCGTTTTGCGGCTGCTGGACAGGGGCCATTGTGCCGCAATCCGTGGCCCGGCCACCGTTCGATGGAGATAAGGACGGCAGGATCCGGCGTGCCGAGTCCGGCCCGTAACGACCGGACTTGGCACTTCGCCGTCGGCGTCATCCATCAGGACGACGCCGTACGTACCGAGTTGACCCGGCCGTCAGGCCAGGCGCGCGCGCACGGCCTCGACGACCTCCGCGACGGGGACCGCCACCTGGTCGCCGGACTCCATGTCCTTGAGCTGGACCAGGCCCTCGGCCAGGTCCCGCTCGCCCGCCACGATCGTGAGGCGGGCTGAGGCCCTTGCCGCCGTAGCTGAAGTCGGTCGCGACGCCGGACCGGCGCAGCTCGGTGACCACGCGGAACAGCACCCGGCGCGCCTCCTCGCCCAGCGGCACCGCGAACACGCTGGTGGCGGACGGGATGTCGAGGGTGACGCCCTCGGCCTCCAGGGCCAGGACCGTGCGGTCGACGCCGAGCGCCCAGCCCACCGACGGCAGCGCGGGGCCGCCGATCATCTCGGAGAGGCCGTCGTAGCGGCCGCCGCCGCCCACCGCGGACTGCGAGCCCAGACCGTCGTGGACGAACTCGAAGGTCGTGCGGGTGTAGTAGTCGAGGCCGCGCACCAGCTTGGGGTCGTCCTCGTACGCGACGCCCTCCGCGTTCAGGAGCTCGCGGACCTCCTCGTGGTACGCCTTGCACGCGTCGCACAGGTAGTCGCGCAGCAGCGGCGCGCCCACCAGCTGCTGCTGGACCGCGTCCCGCTTGTCGTCGAGGACGCGCAGCGGGTTGATCTCGGCCCGGCGCAGGGTGTCCTCGTCGAGGTCGAGGCCGCGCAGGAAGTCCTGGAGGGCCGCCCGGTAGACGGGACGGCACTCCTGGTCGCCCAGCGAGTTCAGCAGGATGCGGAAGTTCCGCAGGCCGAGCGAGCGGTACGCGTCGTCGGCCAGGATGATCAGCTCGGCGTCGAGCGCCGGGTCCTCCGCGCCGATCGCCTCGGCGCCGACCTGCGAGAAGTGCCTGTAGCGGCCCTTCTGGGGGCGCTCGTAGCGGTAGTACGAGCCCGAGTACCAGAGCTTGACCGGCAGGTTGCCGGCCTTGTGCAGATTGCCCTCGAGGGCCGCGCGGAGCACGGACGCGGTGCCCTCGGGGCGCAGGGCGAGCCTGTCGCCGCCCTTGGTCTCGAAGGCGTACATCTCCTTGCTGACGATGTCGGTGGACTCACCGACACCGCGCGCGAAGAGCTCGACGTTCTCGAAGCCCGGGGTCTCGACGTAGCCGTATCCGGAGTTGCGCAGCGGGGCCGCGATCGCCTCGCGGACGGCCAGATAGGTGGCGCTGTTCGGCGGCAGCAGGTCGTAGGTGCCCTTGGGGGCCTGGAAGGTACTCATGGGGAAGCTTCTCGTCACATTCCTCGTCGGGGAGAGGCGATGCCCTCTCCGAGGCCAGCGGCCACCTGCCGCAGATACGGGTTGGTGGCGCGCTCCTGGCCGATGGTGGTCTGGGAGCCGTGGCCGGACAGCACCACGGTCGAGTCGTCGAGCGGCAGGCACACACGGCCCAGCGACTCGAGGAGCTCGGCGTGGCTGCCGCCGGGCAGGTCGGTGCGTCCGACGGAGCCGGCGAAGAGCAGGTCGCCCGAGAACAGGATCGGCGGGATGTCCTCCGCCTCGGGCAGCCCGAACGTCACCGACCCCTTGGTATGGCCGGGCGCGTGCGACACGGTGAGCTCCATACCGGCGAGCTCCAGCCTGGCGCCGTCCGTCAGCTCCTTGACGTCGTCCGGTTCGCCGACGGTGAGCTCGCCCATGATCTGCGCGCCGAAGGCGCGGCCGAGCGCCTTCTCCGGGTCGCTCATCATGTACCGGTCCGAGGGGTGGATCCAGGCGGGCACGTCGTGGGCCCCGCACACCGGGACCACCGAGGCGCAGTGGTCGATGTGGCCGTGGGTGAGGACGACGGCGACGGGCTTGAGCCGATGTTTCCTGAGCGCGTCCTCGACTCCCTGGGCGGCCTGGTGGCCCGGGTCGATGATCACGCACTCCTCGCCTGCGGCGGGGGCGACCAGATAGCAGTTGGTGCCCCAGGCCCCGGCGGGGAACCCGGCAATGAGCACGATCGTCCTCAATTTCTCGTACGACGGGTGATTGCGGCTGTTCAGAGCCTACCGGCGCTGCTCCTGTCACAGCGAACCCATATACGGTACGGGCACAGTCCGCGCGTACACGCGTCCCAGCCCACTACACCGCACAAGGAGACCACCGGTGGTCAGCAGCGATCAGCGCCGGCGCCAGCTCGCCCGGGAGAAGTTCGAGCGTCAGCAGCAGCGCCGCGAGTCGGCCCGCCGCAAGGCCAAGCGCCGCAACACCGTCATCGCCGCCGCCCTCGCGGTGGTCGTCGCGGCGGGCGGGGCGGCCTTCGCCACGGGAGCCTTCGACGGCGACGACAAGAAGAAGTCGGACGCCGCCTCCCCCTCCGAGACCCCGACGCCCCCGGCGAGCAAGGACTCGGCTCCGGAGCCGAAGATGGCGATCGACCAGAAGGCCTCGTACACGATGTCGCTGAAGACCAGCGCCGGTGACATCGCGTTCAAGATGGCGGCGGCGAAGACCCCGCACACGGTCAACTCGTTCAAGTCCCTCGCCGACAAGGGCTACTTCGACAACACGAAGTGTCACCGGCTGACCACGCAGGGCATCTTCGTCCTCCAGTGCGGCGACCCCAAGGGCGACGGCACCGGCGGCCCCGGCTACACCATTCCGGACGAGAACCTGACGGGCCTGGGCAAGGCGGGCGCGGACGGCACGGTGACCTTCCCGGCGGGCACGGTCGCCATGGCCAACACCAGCCAGCCGCACACCGGCGGCAGCCAGTTCTTCCTGGTCTACAAGGACACCAAACTGCCGCCCAGCTACACGCCGTTCGGCACGATGGACGCCGCCTCGCTGAAGGTCGTCGAGGAAGTGGCGAAGGCCGGGGTCGCCGGCGGCGCCGGGGACGGCGCGCCGAAGACGGCCGTCACCATCACGAAGGGCGCCGTCAACAAGGACTGACCCGCGGAATTCGGCCGCGCTGAGTGCGGACGGCCGGGCGGCCGGTCGCCTAGATTGGCGTTGTGCAGCGCGGGCTGACATCGCGTTGTGGAGGGCGGGCGAGGCCCGTCCCGGAAACTGTGGACGATGCCACGAGGGCCGAACCCCTCGCGCAGGCATCATGTGGAGGAGGCGCTGTGAGCAGCGACCCGTGGGGCCGCGTCGACGAGACGGGCACCGTGTATGTGCGTACAGCCGAGGGCGAAGTCGTCGTCGGATCGTGGCAGGCGGGGACTCCCGAGGAGGCCCTGGCCTACTTCGAGCGCAAATACGAGGGCCTGGTTGTCGAGATCGGCCTCCTCGAACGACGGGTGAGGACCACCGACCTGTCGGCGAAGGACGCCCAGACCGCGATCGACCATCTGCGCACCCAGGTGGACGAGCACCACGCGGTGGGCGACCTCCAAGCGCTGCGGGGGCGGCTCGACAAGCTCGTCGAGACCGTCGAGTCGCGGCGCGAGGAGCGCAAGGTCCAGAAGGCCAAGCAGACCGACGAGGCCAAGCACGCCAAGGAGGCGCTCGTCACCGAGGCCGAGGAGCTGGCGCAGAGCGAGCAGTGGCGCTCGGCCGGCGAGCGGCTGCGGGCGCTCGTGGACACCTGGAAGGGCCTGCCCCGGCTCGACCGGAAGTCCGACGACGAGCTGTGGCACCGCTTCTCGCACGCGCGCTCGGCGTTCTCCAAGCGCCGCAAGGCGCACTTCGCGTCGCTGGACGCGCAGCGCGAGGACGCCCGCAAGGCCAAGGAGAAGCTGGTCGTCGAGGCCGAGTCGCTGTCCTCGTCCACGGACTGGGGCACCACGGCGGCCCGCTACCGCGAGCTGATGGCGGACTGGAAGGCGGCGGGCCGCGCCCAGCGCGAGGCCGAGGACGAGCTGTGGAACCGCTTCCGCGGCGCCCAGGACGTCTTCTTCGCCGCGCGCGGCGAGGTCTTCGCGGAGCGCGACGCCGAGCAGACCGAGAACCTGAAGCTCAAGGAGGAGCTGGCCGTCGAGGCCGAGAAGCTCGTCCCGGTGACCGATCTGAAGTCGGCCCGCGCCACCTTCCGGGGCATCAACGAGCGCTGGGAGGCGGTCGGCCACGTACCGCGTGACGCGCGTCCCAAGGTCGAGGGCCGGATGCACGCCGTGGAGCGGGCCCTTCAGGAGGCCGAGGAGTCGGAGTGGCGCCGCACCAACCCGGAGGCACGCGCGCGTGCCGCGGGTCTGACGGGCCAGCTCCAGGGCGCCGTCGACAAGCTGCGCGGCCAGATCGACGCGGCGCGTGCGGCGGGCAACAACGCCAAGGCCGACAAGCTCGCCAAGGAGCTCGAGGGCCGTCAGGCGCTGCTCGACCAGGCTCTGAAGGGGCTTGAGGAGTTCGGCGGCTGACACCGTTCCCGACGGGTGTACGTACGAGGGCCCGGCCGTGATGTCACGGCCGGGCCCTCGGCGTATGTGTCGTCGTCACGCGGCCGGGCCCACTCCTCTGCTCCCCCGCTCCAGCGTGTCCAGCGCGTGCCGCAGCACATCGCAGGCCTGGCTGTGGTTGCCGGCCGACTGGAGGAGTTCGGCCAGCCGGCGGCAGACGGTGAGGGCTTCGGGGCCGAACCTCTTGTGGGTGAGGTGGAAGGCGTTCTCCAGGACCTCGATCGCCTGGTCGTCGAGGCCCGACTCGGTGAGCAGTTCGGCGAGCTCCAGATGGACGATGACGGCGTCGCCCTCGGCGTCGGGCACCCGGTTCTGCAGGATCATCCGCAGTACGGGCAGCGCGTCCCGGCCGCGCCCCACCGATCTGAGCAGCCGGGCCAGTTGGAGCCCGGAGGAGATCATCGCGGCTTCGACCTCGGCGTCCATCACGGGTCCGGCCGGGACGCCCGGGTCGCCCTTGGCGCGGTTGCGCACCAGCGGCAGCCGCCCCACGTCGTTCTCCTGGCTGCGCTGCGGGCGCGGCCGGTTCCGGGCGCCGAGCCGGGCGTCCACGGCCCGGTAGAGGGTCTCCAGGTCCAGGGTCTCCGGCGCGTCCGGCAGCCCCTGGCGCAGGACGTGCAGCAGCTCGCCGGTGAAGGCGGTGTGTCTCTCCCCGTCCGGGGCGAGCGCCACATGGTCCTTCGGGGAGGCGGTGAGGACGTACGCGCCCTGGATCCCGGCCTGCGCGGCGAGGGCGTTGGGGGTGCCGAGGGTGCGGGCCGCGCGTCCGCTGAAGCAGCAGTCGAGGACCACGACCTTGCGCCGGGCCGGGGAGGCGAGGATCGCGGCCCGCAGATGGCGGTACTCGACCGCCGTGTACCCGGCGCCTTCGCGGGATCCGGTCAGGGCCACGTACAGGTCGGCGGACTCGGAGTCCCGCAGGCCGTGGCCGCAGTAGTAGACCAGCAGCGTGTCCTGGGCCCGCTCGCCGGCCGCGTACACCGGGTCGAGGAGGGCGGCCGGGGTCTCCGGCTCGGCCACCGTCAGTGTGTGCGCCTCGGGCAGCCCCCAGACCGTCGAGTCGCGCAGGACCTTCGCCAGGTCCTGGAGGTTGGACTCCACGGCGGGCAGCTGGGGCAGATGCAGATAGCCGGCGGTGCCGATCAGTACGGCGGCCGACGCCGAGGGGTCAGGCAGATCCGCCGTCACCGGACCGCTCCTCACCCGCCAGCAGTGCGGTGATCCGCGCGAGCGTGGCCGGGTCCGCCCCGTTGAGCTCGATCTCCACGTCGCCCCTGCGCACCACGACGGCCGGGGCGGTGCGGCGGGCGGATCTCCACTGGCCGACGGCGAGCGCCAGCTGGCCCGCTCCGAGCCCGCCGCTGACCACCAGCGACATGACGTCGAGCAGGGCGCCCATGTGCTCGGGGTCGGGCGGCCGTGAGCTGCCGAGCGTGCCGTGCACGGCCCGGCCGACCTCGTCGTCCGCGTGGAGCCACCGCAGCAGGGACCGCAGCTCCGCTTCGGGGTCGGCGGCGCCGCGCACCCGGATCTCGATCTTCGACACCGGTTCCTCGGTTCCCTTCGGCGATCGGTTCTTTCGGGGGTGCGCGGGTGGGCGCCGCGTCACTCTTGCTCACGGGCGGCGAGCACAGGCGTCACCACCGCGGACACCTCCGCGAACTTGGCCACCGCCTCGGGGCCCGCGCCGAGCCGGGCCAGGCACACGCCCTGCCAGTACACACAGGCCAGCGTGGTGGGGTGGTCGGGGCCGAAGGAGGCGCGGCTGACCTCGGCGACCGTGCTCAGCAGCCCGATGGCCTCCTCCAGCGAGCCGCGCAGCACCAGGTTGACGGCCTCGCGCTGGCGGGCCTCCGCGACGGAGGGCGTCATGGCCCGCAGGATCTGGTGCCTGGTGGCGCCGCTGAGCGCGAGCACGGAGGTGGCGAAGCGCCGCTCGGCGGCTGCCGCCGGCTCCGGGCCGGGTGAGGAGTCCGCCTCCTCGGCGAGCGCTGTCCCGGGGGCGCGGTGGACGTGTCCCGTGTCTTCCGTCCCGGGCCGCCAGGTGGGGGCGGCCCGGGGCAGGGGCGGCCCGGCGGTGGCGGCCTCGGCCGCGGGCGGCCCGAAGTCCCGCACGGCCCGTCTGCGCAGGTATCCGGTGACCGCGTCGTCCACGAGCTCCGCGGCGTTGGGCGGGCAGCGGAGCCGTTCCAGCGCCTGCGCCGCGGAGGGCCGTGCGGCCGGGTCCTTGGCCATCAGGTCGGCGACGAGCTCGGCGAGGTCGTCCGGTATGCCCGGCATGCCCTTCAGCGGGGCCGGCGGCTCATGGACGATCTTGTAGAGGACCACCAGCGCCGACTCACCGCCGTAGGGCTGGGCGCCGGAGAGCATCTCGTGCACACAGACACCGAGGGCGTACAGGTCCGAGTGCACCCCGAGGCGTTCGCCGCGCACGACCTCGGGCGCCATGTACGAGGGTGTGCCGACCACCATTCCCGTCGCGGTCTGCCGTGAGGTGTCGAGCAGGTGGGCGATGCCGAAGTCCTGGAGGACGACCCGGCCGGTCCGGGTGAGGTGGACGTTGCCGGGCTTGACGTCCCGGTGCAGGATGCCCGCCTCGTGCACGGCGCTGAGCCCCGCGCACACCCCGCTCGCGACGGCCCGTACCAGGGCGTGCGGCAGCCGGCCCTCCGCGTCGATCAGGGTGCGCAGATCGACGCCCTCCAGGAGTTCCATGACGAGGAAGGGCGCGTCGTGGTCGAGGCCCACGTCGTGGACGACGACCGTGTTGGGGTGGGCGATCCGGGCCAGCGCGTGCGCCTCCCGCTCGAACCGGACGCGCATCTCGGGGCCGGCGAGGCCGGAGCGGATCATCTTCAGGGCCACGCGCCGCCCGAGCGCGGTGTCCATGGCCTCCCACACCTCGCCCATGCCACCGGAGCCCAGCCGCGTGAGCAGCTCGTACCGCTGGTCGATCACGGTCGGCTCGGCCATGTCACCCCCTGTGCCCGAGTCCCCCGATCATCACCCTCAACGCCCTTGCCGGGCAAGGGGATTGGGCAAGTCGGGGGACCCGGAAAGGGGTTACGGCCTGCGCGCCGACGTCACCCGGTACACGTCGTACACACCTTCCACTCCCCGCACGGCCTTCAGGACGTGGCCGAGGTGCTTGGGGTCGCCCATCTCGAAGGTGAAGCGCGAGGTGGCCACCCGGTCGCGGGAGGTCTGGACCGCCGCCGACAGGATGTTGACGTGCTGGTCGGACAGGACGCGTGTGACGTCCGACAGGAGCCGGGAGCGGTCCAGCGCCTCCACCTGGATGGCGACCAGGAAGACCGACGACTGGGTGGGCGCCCACTCGACTTCCAGGATCCGCTCCGGCTGCTGCGAGAGCGAGTCCACGTTGACGCAGTCCGCGCGGTGCACCGAGACACCGCTGCCACGGGTGACGAAGCCGATGATCGGGTCGCCGGGGACGGGCGTACAGCAGCGGGCCAGCTTGACCCACACGTCGTCGACGCCCTTGACCACCACGCCCGGGTCGGCGTTGGCCCGGCGCTTGCTGCGCCCGCGCGAGGGCGGCGCCGACTCGGCGATGTCCTCGTTGGCCGCCTCCTCGCCGCCGAGCGCCTGCACCAGCTTCTGGACGACGCCCTGCGCGGCCACATGGCCCTCGCCGATCGCCGCGTACAGCGAGGAGATGTCGGGGTAGCGCATCTCGTGGGCGAGGGTGACCAGGGAGTCGCCGGTGAGGATCCGCTGGATCGGCAGGTTCTGCTTGCGCATGGCGCGCGCGATGGCGTCCTTGCCCTGCTCGATCGCCTCGTCGCGGCGCTCCTTGGAGAACCAGCCGCGGATCTTGTTGCGGGCGCGCGGCGACTTGACGAAGCCCAGCCAGTCGCGCGAGGGTCCGGCGCCGGCCGCCTTGGAGGTGAAGACCTCGACCAGGTCGCCGTTGTCCAGGGTCGATTCGAGCGGCACCAGCCGTCCGTTGACCCGTGCGCCTATGGTGCGGTGGCCGACCTCGGTGTGGACCGCGTACGCGAAGTCGACGGGCGTCGCACCCGCCGGGAGCGCTATGACGTCGCCCTTGGGGGTGAAGACGAAGACCTCGTTGCGCGACAGGTCGAAGCGCAGGGACTCCAGGAACTCGCTGGGGTCCTCGGTCTCCTTCTGCCAGTCGAGCAGCTGGCGCAGCCACGCCATGTCGTTGATGTGGTCGTCCTTGCCGGCCTTCTTCGGTACGTCGGTGCGCACCTTGGAGGCGCCGGCGACGGCCTCCTGCTTGTACTTCCAGTGCGCGGCGATGCCGTATTCGGCGCGCCGGTGCATGTCGAACGTACGGATCTGGAGCTCGACCGGCTTGCCGTTCGGGCCGATGACCGTCGTGTGCAGCGACTGGTACATGTTGAACTTGGGCATCGCGATGTAGTCCTTGAACCGCCCCGGAACCGGGTTCCAGCGGGCGTGGACCGTGCCCAGCGCCGCGTAGCAGTCGCGGACGGTGTCCACCAGGACGCGGATGCCGACCAGGTCGTAGATCTCCGCGAAGTCACGGCCGCGGACGATCATCTTCTGGTAGACGCTGTAGTAGTGCTTGGGGCGCCCGGTGACGGTCGCCTTGATACGGGCGGCGCGCAGGTCGGACTGGACCTCGTCGGTCACTATGGCCAGGTACTCGTCGCGCTTGGGCGCGCGCTCGGCGACCAGCCGGACGATCTCGTCGTACATCTTGGGGTAGAGGATCGCGAAGGCGAGGTCCTCCAGCTCCCACTTGATGGTGTTCATGCCCAGGCGATGGGCAAGCGGAGCGTAGATCTCCAGGGTCTCGCGGGCCTTCTTCTCCTGCTTCTCCCGCTTGAGGTAGCGCATGGTGCGCATGTTGTGCAGGCGGTCCGCGAGCTTGATGACCAGGACGCGCGGGTCCTTGGCCATGGCGACGACCATCTTGCGCACGGTCTCGGCCTGCGCGGCGTCGCCGAACTGGACCCGGTCGAGCTTGGTGACGCCGTCGACGAGCAGGGCGACCTGGTCGCCGAAGTCGCGGCGCAGGGTGTCCAGGCCGTACTCGGTGTCCTCGACGGTGTCGTGGAGCAGCCCGGCCATCAGGGTCGCCGGGTCCATGCCGAGCTCGGCCAGGATGGTGGTGACGGCGAGCGGGTGCGTGATGTACGGGTCGCCGCTCTTGCGCTTCTGGCCGCGGTGCCAGCGCTCGGCGACCTGGTAGGCCTTCTCGACCTGGCGCAGCGTGGCGGTCTCGATCTTCGGGTCGTTGCTGCGCACTATCCGCAGCAGCGGCTCCAGAACCGGGTTGTACGCGGAGGAGCGCTGCACACCGAGGCGGGCGAGCCGGGCGCGGACACGGTTGGAGGAGCCGGCCGAGCGGGACACCGGGCCGGCGGGCGCGGCGGGCTTGGCGGCCGGGGCCGCCGCCAGGGGTCGCTGGGGCGTCTGCGGCGTGACCGGCTTGGGCTCCGCCGCGGGCTGCTCGGGCGCGGCGGGGGCCGCCGTGGCCTGTTCGGCCTGCTGGTCGGGCCGCTCGGCGGAGAGTGGCTGGGCCTCGTCTGGCAAGAGCGCTCCTCGTGCGGATCCGGGTCCCCCGGTCAGGCCCGGAAATCCCATGGTATCGATCCTGGGCGGCCGGTTCGTGCCGGGCGGGTGTGACAGCCCGTGTGGGGGAAACGCGGGAGGCGGGTTCCTCCGGCGCCCGCCTCTTCGTGTTCGCTGCCCTGGTCAGAGCGTGATGAGAGCCTCCAGCGGGGCCCCGCGCAAGGCGGGTTCCAGCCGGTCGCGCCCGGCCAGGAAGCCGAGCTCCATCAGGACGGCCACTCCGGCCACCTCGGCTCCGGCCCGCCGGATGAGCTCCAGGGACGCCTCGGCCGTGCCGCCGGTCGCCAGCACGTCGTCGATGACCATGACGCGGTCGCCCGCGGCCAGGTCCTCGGCGTGCACCTCGATCTCCGCCGTGCCGTACTCCAGCTCGTACGCCTGCGAGAGCGTCGCTCCGGGGAGCTTGCCCGCCTTGCGCACGGGGATGAAGCCGATGCCGGCGCGGACCGCGACCGGGGCCGCCAGGATGAAGCCGCGCGCCTCCAGGCCGACGATCTTCGTCGCGCCGTGCCGTACGCACAGCTCGGCGAGGGCCTCGGTCAGGGCCGTGAAGGCGGCCGGGTCCGCGAGCAGCGGCGTGATGTCCTTGAACAGCACGCCGGGCTTCGGGTAGTCCGGTACGTCACGGATGCGGCTGAGCAGCAGCTCCTGGGTGGAGACCGTCATCGCCGCTTCCCCCGGTTGTTGCGGGAGGGCTGACGGCGCTGGCCGACGACCGCACCGGCGGTCGCGGTGTCCTCCGCGTCCTCGGCGCCGTCCTGCTCGCCGTCGCGCGGCTCCTCGGCGGTCTCGCCCTTGGCCGCGGCGGCGGCCCGCTTGGCGAGCACCCGCTTCTTGAGGGCCTTCATCTGCGGGTCGCGCTCCTTGAGGTCGGCGACCAGCGGGGTGGCGATGAAGATCGAGGAGTACGCACCGGCCGCGAGGCCGACGAACAGCGACAGCGAGATGTCGTTCAGCATGCCGGCGCCGAGGACGCCGCCACCGATGAACAGCAGGCCCGCCACCGGGAGCAGCGCGACGACCGTGGTGTTGATGGAACGCACCAGGGTGCCGTTGAGGCTCTTGTTCGCCATCTCGCTGTAGGTGAGCCTGGTCTGCTTGGTGATGCCCCGCTGGCCCTCCTTGAGACCGTCGAAGACGACGACGGTGTCGTACAGCGAGTAACCGAGGATGGTGAGCAGACCGATCACGGTGCCCGGGGTGACCTCGAAGCCGACCAGCGCGTAGACACCGACGGTGATCGTGATGTCGTGGATCAGCGCGACCAGGGCCGCGAGCGCCATGCGCCACTCGAAGGCGATCGCCAGATAGATCACCACGAGGACCATGAACACGATCAGACCGGTCCATGCCTTGTTGGCGATCTGGTCGCCCCAGCTCGGACCGACGAGGTCGGCGTTGATGTCCTCGGCCGGGACCTTGAGCTCCTTGGAGAGC
Source organism: Streptomyces sp. ERV7 (assembly GCF_001653515.1). Classification (GTDB taxonomy): domain Bacteria; phylum Actinomycetota; class Actinomycetes; order Streptomycetales; family Streptomycetaceae; genus Streptomyces. The sequence continues at coordinate 915,789 of NZ_LYOY01000001.1, forward strand.
TCGCTCTTGATCGCGTCCGACTTCGCGGTGTCGATACCGCTGATCTGGATGCGCAGGCCCTTGTTGCCGAGCTTCTGGACGATCGCGTCGTGGCCGGAGGCCCGCTCCGCGACCTCCTCGGCCTGGGCGACCGAGGCGCTGGTCTTCGGGGTGGTGAAGACCGCACCGCCCTCGAACTCGATACCCATCGTCAGACCCCGCACCGCCAGGCCGAGGATGGCCGTGATGGTGATCAGGATCGAGATGCCGTACCAGATCTTCCGCTTGCCGACGAAGTCGTAGCCGACCTCACCGCGGTAGAGCCGGGCGCCGAGATGACCGAGTCGCGACATCTCACGCCTCCTTCGGGTCGGTGGGGGCGGAGGAGGTGCGGCGCGCGCGGCGCAGCGGCGGCTTGGCGCCGAGCCGCTTCGGGTCCAGACCGGACCACGGGTGGCCGGAGGCGAAGAACTTCTTGCGCGCCAGGAGCGTCATCACCGGCTTGGTGAACAGGAACACCACGACGATGTCGAGCAGGGTGGTCAGGCCCAGCGTGAACGCGAAGCCCTGGACCTTGCCGACGGTCACGATGAACAGCACCGCGGCGGCGAGGAACGACACGAAGTCGGAGACCATGATCGTGCGCCGCGCGCGGGGCCAGGCCCGCTCGACGGCCGGGCGCAGGGTGCGGCCCTCGCGGATCTCGTCCCGGATCCGTTCGAAGTACACGATGAACGAGTCCGCGGTGATACCGATGGCGACGATGGCGCCACAGACCGCGGGCAGGTTCAGCGCGAAGTTGATGGCTGGACCGAGCAGCGCCATGATCACGTACGTGAGGACCGCGGAGACCACGAGGCTCAGGATGGCGACCAGCGCCAGACCCCGGTAGTAGAGCACCAGGTAGATGATGACCAGCGCCAGACCGATGGCACCGGCGATCAGACCGGCGTGCAGCTGGTCGGCGCCGAGCGCGGCGGTGACGGTGGTGACGCTCTGCTCCTCGAAGGAGAGCGGCAGGGCGCCGTAGGACAGCACGTTCGCCAGGTCGGTGGCGGAGCGCTGGTTGAAGCTGCCGGAGATCTCGGCGCTGCCGCTGAGCGTCTGGCTCACCGACGGGGCGGAGACGACCTGGTTGTCCAGGGCGATGGCGAACTGGTTCTGCGGGGACTGCTGCTTCGACAGCTTGCCGGTGATCGACTGGAACTTCTTCGAGCCCTTGCCCGTGAAGTCCATCTGGACGATCCACATGCCGCGCTGCTGGTCGATGACCGCCTTGGCCTTCTTGACGTCCGTACCCTCGATCTCGGCCGGGCCGAGGATGTACTTGGCGTCACCCGTCTGGCTGCAGGCCGCGATGGTGTCGGTGGCCTTGCTGGCGAAGGCGGCCTTGGCGCGGGACTCCTTGGTGGAGCAGTCGAGCGCCTCGAAGTCCTTCTGGAGCTTGGCGACGGCGGCCGCGTCGTTGGCCGGCGGCGGCGTGGTGCCCGGCGTCGTACCCGGCTTCGGGGTGGCCGGCGGGGTGGTCTTCGGGGACGGCTTGCCGTCCGCCTTCAGGGCGTCGGTGAGGGCACGGCCCTGCGGCGTCGACTTCGCGCTCGGCTTGGCCGACGGCGTCGAGGACGGCTTGTTCTTGTCGCCGTTCTTGTCCGCGCCCTTGCTGGCCGAGGGGCTCGGCGTGGTGCTGGGCTGGGGCTTCGCCGGGGTGCCGGCGGCGACCGTCAGGACGGGCCGGAAGTAGAGCTTGGCGGTGGTGCCGACCTGCTGGCGGGCCTGCTCCGAGTTCGTCCCCTTGGGGATGTTGACGATGATGTTGCGATCGCCCTGGGTCTGGACCTCGGCCTCGGAGACACCCAGGCCATTGACACGACGGTTCATGATCGAAACCGCGGTGTCCATATTGGCCTTGTTGATCGCCTTCTCCTGGCCGGGCTCGGCCTTCGCCTTGAGCGTGATGCTCGTACCGCCGGCGAGGTCGATGCCCAGGCGAGGCGTGTTGTGCCCGGAGGCGAACATGCCGCCCGCGAGGGCCACCATGGCGATCAGGAACAGGACGAGGGTGCGCCCCGGCCTGCCCTGGGCCCCCGCCGGCCTTCGGCCCTTCTTCGGTGCTGCCACCTTGTCGATTCTCCCTGTCCAACCGCCCGCGCCGGGTGTGCGTCTGGGCGGCCACGAAGTGTTGTGGGGACGTCCCCCGTGGAAGTCACCACCCTCGGCGGGACCGGCGGGCGCGGGTGGGCGCCCAGCGGTCCCCGAGAGTGGTTACTTCGCGTCCGACTCGCCGTCTGCCTTGCCGTCCTTGGGCGCGGCGGCGTCGTCCGCCTCGTCCTTCTTGCCCAGGTCGATCTTGTCCGCCGGGGCGGCCTCGGCCGCGTCGGCCGCGTCCTCGGCGCTCTCGGTCAGCGACGAGGCATCGTCCGGCACGGCCGGGAGGTCGGACGACTCTTCCGAGTCGCCGTGCACGATGCGGTTGTACTCCTCGTCGGAGAGGACCGCGCCGATCGCGTTCTTCGCGTAGACGGCGTGGACGCCCGGCGCCACCTCCAGATGGACCGTGTCGTCGCCGATCTCCTTGACGGTGGCGTACATGCCGCCGATGGTGCGGACGCCGGTGCCGGGCTGCATCTCACTGCGCATGGAGGCGGCCTGCTGCTGCTTCCTCTTCGCCGAGCGGGTCATGAGGAACATGGCCCCGATGAGGACGATGAAGGGGAGAAGGGTCACGAGACTCACGGGACGAACTTCCTTCGCACGACCGCGCAAGGAGTGCGGCCTGATCTGGGGGTGGGTATGCCGACCGGCAAATACGAGGGCGGCATCGGCGGAGTCTAAGCGAGTCCGCACAGCTGGAACAACGCCCAGCATCCCACCCGGGTTCCTCCCGGTGCACCCACCCGCGCCGTCACGGCCCGAAGAGCCCCTGTTGTCCGCTTCCTGAGACACCGCCCTGGCCCTGCTGGGGCGGGACGAGGCCCAGGTGCGCCCAGGCGGCGGGGGTGGCGACGCGGCCGCGCGGGGTCCGCGCGAGCAGGCCTTCCCGTACCAGGAAGGGCTCGGCCACCTCCTCGACGGTCTCGCGCTCCTCCCCCACGGCGACCGCCAGCGTGGACAGACCGACCGGGCCGCCACCGAACAGTTTCAGCAAGGCCTGGAGGACCGCCCGGTCCAGGCGGTCCAGGCCCCGGCCGTCCACCTCGTACACCCCGAGGGCCGCCTCGGCGATCTCTCGGGTGATCACGCCGTCGGCCTTGACCTGCGCATAGTCCCGGACGCGGCGCAGCAGCCGGTTGGCGATACGGGGCGTTCCGCGCGAGCGGCCGGCGATCTCCGCCGCGCCCGCCGGGTCGATCTCCACGTCGAGGAGGCGGGCCGAGCGGTGGATCACGCGCTCCAGCTCGGCCGGCTCGTAGAACTCCATGTGCCCGGTGAAGCCGAAGCGGTCGCGCAGCGGGGGCGGCAGCAGCCCCGCGCGCGTGGTGGCGCCGACCAGGGTGAAGGGGGGCAGCTCCAGCGGGATGGCGGTGGCGCCGGGGCCCTTGCCGACGATCACGTCGACCCGGAAGTCCTCCATCGCCATGTAGAGCATCTCCTCGGCGGGCCGCGACATCCGGTGGATCTCGTCGAGGAAGAGGACCTCGCCCTCCTGGAGGGAGGAGAGGATCGCGGCCAGGTCCCCCGCGTGCTGGATCGCCGGGCCGCTGGTGATGCGGATGGGGGCGCCCATCTCGGCCGCGATGATCATCGAGAGCGTGGTCTTGCCGAGGCCTGGGGCGCCCGAGAGCAGCACGTGGTCGGCGGTGGCGCCGCGCGCGCGGGCGGCCCGCAGCACCAGGTCGAGCTGCTCGCGGACCTTCTCCTGGCCGACGAACTCCTCCAGGTCCTTGGGGCGCAGGGCGGCCTCGACGGCCTGGTCCTCGCCGTCGGCCACCGAGTCGACCAGCCTCGGGTCGGTGGCGTCGGCTCCGGTCTCGTCCCAGTTCATCAGTGTGGTTCTCTCGTCGGCTCGGTCAGCGGGCGCGGTTGAGGGTCTGCAGCGCGGCCTTCAGGAGCGCTCCGATGTTCGGGGACTCGGCGGCCTCGGCCTGCGGGGCCACGGCGGAGACCGCCTCGTCGGCCTCGCGGGTCGCGTACCCGAGGCCGATCAGGGCGGCGTGCAGCTGGTCGCGCCAGCCCGATGTGACGGGGGCGCCGACGGGCGGGGCGCTGCCCACGGGCGCGCCGAGCCGGTCCTTCAGCTCGATGAGGAGCTTCTGGGCGCCCTTCTTGCCGATGCCGGGGACGGCGGTCAGCGCCTTCTCGTCGCCGGTGGCGAAGGCCCGGCGCAGCGCGTCCGGCGTGTGCACCGACAGGACCGCCTGGGCGAGCCGGGGGCCCACTCCGTTGGCGGTCTGGAGCAGCTCGAAGACCTGCTTCTCGTCGTCGTCCGCGAAGCCGTACAGCGTCAGCGAGTCCTCGCGCACGACCAACGACGTGGCGAGCTTGGTGTGTTGGCCGATGCGCAGACCCGCCAGGGTGTTCGGGGTGCACTGGAGGGCCATGCCGACGCCGCCGACCTCGACCACCGCGGTGTCGGGGGCGAGGGCGGCGACCGGGCCGCTGACGAAGGCGATCATCGCGTGACCTTCTTTACGGAGAGTTGGGCACGGCGGGCCTGCTCGTGCGCCTGCTGCAGGCGGTTGACGGCGGGGGCGCGCCAGATGTGGCAGATGGCGAGGGCCAGCGCGTCCGCCGCGTCGGCCGGCTTGGGCGGGGCGTCCAGTCGGAGGAGGCGGGTCACCATCGCCCCGACCTGGGCCTTGTCGGCCCGGCCGCTGCCGGTGACGGCGGCCTTGACCTCGCTGGGGGTGTGCAGGGCGACCGGGATGCCGCGGCGGGAGGCGCACAGCATCGCGACGGCGCTGGCCTGGGCGGTGCCCATCACCGTCCGCACGTTGTGCTGGCTGAACACCCGCTCCACGGCGACGAATTCGGGCCGGTGCTCGTCCAGCCACTGCTCCATGCCCTGCTCGATGGCGACCAGGCGGTGGCCGAGCTCGGCGTCCGCCGGCGTGCGGACCACGCCGACGCCGAGCATCGTCAGCGGACGGCCCGCCACGCCCTCGACGACACCGACCCCGCACCGGGTCAGCCCCGGGTCCACGCCCAGTACGCGCACGCGCCCTCCCCTCGCTGATCTTTGACTTCACGCCAGGCTATCCGCTGCCACCGACAACGGCGGCGGGCCGGGTGGGATGTGTCCGGCCGGTGGGATGTGTCCCACCGGCCCGCCGAAAACGCCCGCCCGAGGCGGCGTTACGCGTCGACCTTCTCCATGACCTCGTCGGAGACGTCGAAGTTGGCGAAGACGTTCTGCACGTCGTCGCTGTCCTCCAGCGCGTCGATCAGCTTGAAGATCTTGCGCGCGCCCTCCTCGTCCAGCTCGACCTGCATGGTCGGGACGAAGTTGGAGTCGGCCGAGTCGTAGTCGATACCGGCCGTCTGGAGCGCGGTGCGCACCGCGACCAGGTCGGTGGCCTCGGAGATGATCTCGAAGGACTCGCCGAGGTCGTTGACCTCTTCGGCGCCGGCTTCCAGGACGGCGTCCAGGACGTCGTCCTCGGACAGTTCACCCTTGGGCAGCACGACGACGCCCTTGCGGTTGAACAGGTACGAGACCGAGCCCGGGTCGGCCATGTTGCCGCCGTTGCGGGTCATGGCGACGCGGACGTCGGAGGCGGCACGGTTGCGGTTGTCGGTGAGGCACTCGATGAGCACCGCGACACCGTTGGGGCCGTAGCCCTCATACATGATCGTCTCGTAGTCGGCGCCGCCGGCCTCAAGACCGGCGCCGCGCTTGAGCGCGGAGTCGATGTTCTTGTTGGGCACCGACTGCTTCTTCGCCTTCTGCACGGCGTCGAAGAGGGTCGGGTTGCCGTCGATGTCGGCGCCGCCGGTGCGGGCCGCGACCTCGATGTTCTTGATCAGCTTCGCGAAGAGTTTGCCGCGCTTGGCGTCGATCACGGCCTTCTTGTGCTTCGTCGTAGCCCATTTAGAGTGGCCGGACATCTGCCTGTCTCCTTCGCGTAACCAATTCTGCGTCGTTCGCCAGAGATCCTACCGGGAGCCGGTCACCGGGCGTCGCGCACCATGTCCACGAAGAGCGCGTGCATCCGGTGGTCACCGGTCAGCTCGGGGTGGAACGAGGTCGCGAGCGCGTTGCCCTGGCGCACCGCGACGATGTGGCCGCCGTGCTCCGCGAGGACCTCGGCCTGTGCGCCGACCGACTCGACCCAGGGGGCCCGGATGAAGACGCCCTCGACGGGGCCGACACCGTCGACCTCGACGGTGGCCTCGAACGACTCGTTCTGCCGGCCGAAGGCGTTGCGGCGCACGATCATGTCGATGCCGCCGATCGTCTCCTGGCCCGAGCGCGGGTCGAGGATCTTGTCGGCGAGCATGATCAGGCCGGCGCAGGTGCCGTAGACGGGCATGCCCTCGGCCACGCGCGCGCGCAGTGGCTCCATCAGTTCGAAGAGGACCGCGAGCTTGGAGATGGTGGTGGACTCGCCGCCGGGGATGACCAGGCCGTCCACCTCGGCGAGCTCCTCGGGGCGCCGGACCGGCCTGGCCACGGCGTCCGCCGCGGCCAGGGCGATCAGGTGCTCCCGTACGTCGCCCTGAAGGGCCAGGACGCCTATGACGGGTGTGGTGCTCATGTCCTTCGGTACCTGTGCCTTACCAGCCGCGGTTGGCGTAGCGCTCGGCCTCGGGGAGGGTGTCGCAGTTGATGCCGACCATGGCCTCGCCCAGGTTGCGGGAGGCGTCCGCGATGATCTTCGGGTCGTCGTAGAAGGTGGTGGCCTTCACGATGGCGGCGGCGCGCTTGGCCGGGTCGCCCGACTTGAAGATGCCGGAGCCGACGAAGACGCCCTCGGCACCGAGCTGGCGCATCAGCGCGGCGTCGGCCGGGGTGGCGACGCCACCGGCGGAGAACAGCACCACCGGGAGCTTGCCGAGCTCGGCGACCTCCTTGACGATCTCGTACGGGGCGCGCAGCTCCTTGGCGGCGGCGAACAGCTCGTTGTTGTCGAAGCCGCGCAGCTTGGCGATCTCGTTCTTGATCTGGCGCAGGTGGCGGACGGCCTCGACGACGTTGCCGGTGCCGGCCTCGCCCTTGGAGCGGATCATGGCCGCGCCCTCGGCGATACGGCGCAGGGCCTCGCCCAGGTTGGTGGCACCGCAGACGAAGGGGGTGGTGAACGCCCACTTGTCGGAGTGGTTGACCTCGTCGGCCGGGGTGAGGACCTCGGACTCGTCGATGTAGTCGACGCCGAGGGACTGCAGCACCTGGGCCTCGACGAAGTGGCCGATGCGGGACTTGGCCATGACCGGGATGGAGACGGCCTCGATGATCTCTTCGATCATGTTGGGGTCGGACATCCGGGCCACGCCGCCGTCCTTGCGGATGTCGGCCGGGACCCGCTCCAGGGCCATGACCGCCACGGCGCCCGCGTCCTCGGCGATCTTCGCCTGCTCGGCGTTGACCACGTCCATGATCACACCGCCCTTGAGCTGCTCGGCCATGCCGCGCTTCACGCGCGCGGTGCCGGTCTCGGGGTTCTGGGCGCTGCTGGAGAGGGTGCTGGACACGGGACCTCACTGGGGTGGCGAAGGGGGTGAAGAACAGGGTGAAGAAAAACGGTTCTCTACTCCGCAGAGGGTGTCTCCGCGGACCAGTCCACAGCAAGGGCCAATGTAGAGGCGGTGGATCGTTTTGGCCTGCGGTGGATCGTGGTGGCCTGGCCGTTTCCCCTTTGCGGAGGCGTTCCCACCGCTTACGGGGAGGGTTCCCCGGTTACGGCTGCGAGCGGTTACGGCCGCGAGCCCGGGCGGTCCGCGAGCGCGGCCGGGGGCTCGTCGTCCATCTCGAAGGCGAGCGGGAACGGGGCGTGACCGGCGAGCCGGAACCAGCGGACCTTGCGGTGCCTGCGCAGGGCGCGTGCCGCGCGTACGGCGTCGTTGTGGAAGCGGCGGGCCATCGGGACGCGGCGTACGGCCTGGGCCAGCTCCTCCGCCGCGTCCACGCCGCCGGGGGCCTCGCGGACCGCCTCCATCTGGGCCGGCTCGCCGAAGACGGCCCGCAGTGCCTGGCTGAGCTCGCTCTCGGCGACCTCCCGGTGCTCCTCCTCGGCCTGGCGTGCCGCGTGCGCCGCCTCGTACAGCACGATGGAGGCGGCCGGGTCCAGTACGCCGGAGGTGGCCAGTTCCTGGGTGACCGAGGCGCGGCGCAGCAGCTGGGCGTCGAGGGCGGCGCGGGCGGCGTCGATGCGGGCGTGCAGGCGGTCGAGGCGGCCGGCGGTCCAGCTGAGGTAGAGACCGGTCGCTACGAGGGCGACGGCGATCCAGATGAGGGTTACGGTCACGGGCGGCAAGGCTACCGGGCCCCCGCCCCGCCCCTTCCCGCTGTGACATGTGCGGCTCCGCCGCGTGGCCTCCGGGCGGGCGGGGCGAAGGCGTCTCTCCCGGGGCTACGCCCCGGGCCCCGTTCCTTCCCTGCGGACCGTGCCGGGTTGCTCGCGCGGTTCCCCGCGCCCCTGGGCAGTCAGGGGAGCGGGGAACCGCGCGACCAGCCACAGACGGCCGCAGACGAACAACCGGCCCCCACAGCGGGGCGCGCCGCCCCCGGGACGGCGTCAGTCGCGGGCCAGGCCGAATCTCGCGCGGAAGCCGGGGCGTTCGTCCGTCGCCACCGACGCCGCGCCGTCCGTCACCGTCTCGTAGACCGCGAGGATGTCCGCCCCCACCGTCGACCAGTCGAAGCGGCGCACGTGCGTGGAGCCGCGTGCGCTCAGTTCGGCTCGGCGGGCCGGGTCCGAGAGGAGGCGCAGGGCCGCGTCCGCCAGCGCGTCCGCGTCCTCGTTGGCGAAGAGCTCGCCCGCGCTGCCCTGGTCCAGGACCTGCGCGAACGCGTCCAGGTCGCTCGCCAGTACCGCCGCCCCGGCCGACAGCGCCTCGACCAGGATGATGCCGAAGCTCTCGCCGCCGGTGTTGGGCGCCACATACACGTCGACGCTGCTCAGGAAGCGCGCCTTGTCCTCGTCGCTCACCATGCCCAGGAACTCGACGCGCGAGCGCATCTCCTGGGGGAGGGACGCCACCGCCTCCTGCTCGTCGCCCCTGCCCGCGACGAGCAGACGGGTCCCCGGGCGCTCCGCCAGGATCCTGGGCAGTGCCCTCATCAGGACCGGCAGGCCCTTGCGGGGCTCGTCGATGCGCCCTATGAAGCCGAGCGTGTCGCCCTGCCACTCGGGCCGCGGCTCGGCCTTGGCGAAGAAGTCGACGTCGACACCGTTGGGGATCACCACCGCGTCGCCGCCGAGGTGCTCGACCAGCGTGCGCCGCGCGTATTCGCTCACCGCGATCCGTGCGCTGATCTTCTCCAGGGCGGGCTGGAGGATCGGATACGCCGCGATCATCGCGCGCGAGCGGGGGTTGGAGGTGTGGAACGTGGCCACGATGGGCCCCTGCGCCGCCCAGCAGCTCAGCAGGCCGAGCGAGGGCGAGGCCGGCTCGTGGATGTGGATGACGTCGAAGGTGCCCTCGTGCAGCCACCGCCGCACCCGGGCCGCCGACAGGAAGCCGAAGTTCAGCCGCGCCACCGAGCCGTTGTACGGGACGGGGACCGCCCGGCCCGCCGAGACCACGTACGGCGGGAGCGGGGTCTCGTCGTCGGCGGGGGCGAGCACGGAGACCTCGTGGCCGCGCCGGATCAGATGCTCGGCCAGGTCCCTGATGTGGAACTGGACGCCGCCCGGTACGTCCCAGGAGTACGGGCAGACGATGCCGATCCTCACGCCCGGCGCTCCTCAAGGTCGGCGAGCCACAGCCGCTGCAGCATGTGCCAGTCCTCCGGGTGTTCGGCGATTCCGGTGGCGAAGGCGTCGGCCAGCGCCTGGGTCATCACAGAGGTCTTCTCCGCGCGCGTGCCCGTCTCGGGCACGTCGATCGGCGGGTGCACCCTGCCCTGCATGACGGGCGACCCGTCGTACCAGAGCGTCACCGGCAGCAGCAGCGCGCCGGTCTGCTGGGCCAGCAGGGCGGGGCCGGCGGGCATCCGCGCGGTGTCCCCGAAGAACTTCACCTCGACGCCGGAGGCCGACAGATCGCGGTCGGCGACCAGGCAGACCAGACCGCCGTCGCGCAGCCGGCGGGCCAGCGTGCCGAAGGCCGAGCCGCCGGTGTGCGGCAGGACCTCCATGCCCAGGCTCTCGCGGTAGGCGACGAACCGGTCGTACAGCGTCTCGGGCTTGAGCCGCTCGGCGACCGTGGTGAACGGGGTGTCCAGCCTGGTGGTGACCCAGGCGCCCGCCAGGTCGTAGTTGCCCATGTGCGGCAGCGCCAGGACCACGCCCCGGCCGGAGGCGAGGCCGTCGATCAGGTAGTGCACGTCCTGCGGCTCGAAACCGGTCTTCATCCGGTCCTTGCTCCAGGCCGGCAGCCGGAACGACTCCATCCAGTACCGCATGTACGAGCGCATGCCGGCCTTGGACAGCTCGGCCAGCCGCTGCGGGGAGGCGTCGGGCACCACGCGCGCGAGGTTGGACTCCAGGCGCAGCACACTCTTGCCGCGCCGCTTCCACACCGTGTCCGCGATCCGCCGGCCCAGGCCCGTGGCCATCGGCTCGGGGAGCTTCTTGACGGTGGCCCAGCCCAGTCCGTAGAGCGTGTCCGTCAGCCGGTCCCGCATCAGGCGGCCTCACTCGCGGCGGCGGCGTCGGCCTCCGCGGCCTCGCGGCGCACCGTCACCACCCGCTGGATCAGCGTGATGAGGCTGCCCACGGCGACGACCCACAGCGCGATCGGCAGCAGGATCTGGATGCCGGGGACACCGAACTTGTGCAGCCCCGCGAGACCGGCCGCGACCAGGGAGATCACCAGGCGCTCGGCCCGCTCGATCAGTCCGTTGACGGCGACCGGCAGCCCGATCGACTCGCCGCGCGCCTTGGTGTACGAGACGACCTGGCCGCTGGCCAGGCAGAAGATCGCGACCGCGCACAGCACGTTGTCGTCGCCGCTGCCCGCGTACCAGAGGGCGAAGCCGCCGAAGATGGCCCCGTCCGCGACGCGGTCCAGCGTCGAGTCGAGGAACGCTCCCCAGCGGCTGGAGATCCCCGCCTGGCGGGCCATGTTGCCGTCGACCAGGTCGGAGAAGACGAACGAGGTGATGACGATGGTGCCCCAGAAGAACTCCCCGCGGGGGAAGAAGACCAGCGCACCCGCCATCACTCCGGCCGTGCCGAGCAAGGTCACGGCGTCCGGGCTCACCCCCCGGCGGAGCAGAAACGCGGCGAACGGCGTGAGGACACGCGTGAAGAATGCACGCGCGTACTTGTTCAGCATGGCCTTCCCGACGGTCGGTGTGGCCGCGCGGCCCTGCTGGCCACCGGCTGGCCCATCGTAGCCAGGCCCGCGCACCTCCACCGCCGCGCACCCTTGCTGCCCGCGTTCCCGTACGACGTATGGACGCACAGTGACCGGAGTGGAACGCTGGAAAGACCGCGGGCACGCGAAGCCGCCCTCGCCGGGGTCCTCCCCGGCCGGGGCCGGGGGAGGATTCCGCGCGGCCGCGCCCTTTCACCACCTCACCGTGCAAGAAACGGAAGCCATACGGGAGGAACGGCATGGGCGACAAGGCGAGTGCACATCCCGGAGCCGCCGGCAGGGCAGCTACGGCCGACCACCCCTCATCCGTACGGAATGTGGTGCTGGTCGGCCACAGCGGATCCGGGAAGACGACATTGGTGGAAGCGCTCGCGCTGACGGCGGGAGCCGTCAACCGCGCGGGCCGGGTCGAGGACGGCGGGACCGTCTCCGACTACGACGAGATCGAACACCGGCAGCAGCGCTCGGTGCAGCTGTCGCTGGTCCCCGTGGAGTGGGCCGGCTGCAAGATCAATATTCTGGACACCCCCGGATACGCCGACTTCGTCGGGGAACTCAGGGCCGGTCTGCGAGCGGCGGACGCGGCCCTTTTCGTCGTCTCGGCCTCGGACGGCGTGGACGGGGCGACCCGGATGGTGTGGGACGAGTGCGCGGCCGTGGGCATGCCCCGGGCCATCGTGGTCACCCATCTGGAGGCGGCCCGCGCCGACTTCGCCGAGATGACCCGGGTCTGCGCCGAGGCGTTCGGCGGCGACGACCCCGACGCCGTACTGCCGCTCTACCTGCCGCTGCACGGAGCCGAGGGACCGGACGGGCACGCGCCCGTCACCGGCCTGATCGGGCTGCTGTCGCAGCGCGTCTTCGACTACGCCTCCGGCGAGCGCAAGGAAGCCGAACCCGGACCCGAGCAGCTCCCGCTCGTCGAGGAGGCCCGCAACCGGCTGATCGAGGGGATCATCGCCGAGAGCGAGGACGAGACCCTCATGGACCGCTATCTCGGCGGCAAGGAAATCGACCTGAAAACGCTCGTCGACGACCTGGAGAGGGCGGTCGCCCGCGGCACCTTCCACCCGGTGCTCGCGGCGGCGCCGGCGGCCGAGGGCGCCCGCCAGGGCATCGGCACCGTCGAGCTCCTGGAACTGGTCACGGGCGGCTTCCCGACCCCTCTGGAGCGCACCGCGCCCGACGTGACGACCCCGCAGGGCGCCGCGCGCCCCACCCCGGTCTGCGCCCCCGAGGGCCCGCTGGTCGCCGAAGTGATCAAGACCTCGTCCGACCCCTATGTGGGCCGCGTCAGCCTGGTCCGCGTCTTCTCCGGCACCCTGCACCCCGACGAGACCGTCCATGTCTCCGGGCACGGTCTGACCGACCGGGGCCACCAGGACCATGCCCTCCACGAGGCGGACGAGCGGATCGGCGCGCTCTCCTCGCCCTTCGGCAAACAGCAGCGCACCCTGAGCTCCTGCATCGCGGGCGACATCGCCTGCGTGGCCAAACTGACCCGCGCCGAGACCGGGGACACCCTCTCCGGCAAGGACGACCCGCTGCTCATGGCGCCCTGGGCCATGCCCGACCCGCTGCTCCCCCTCGCGATCCAGGCCCACAGCAAGGCCGACGAGGACAAGCTCTCGCAGGGGCTCTCCCGGCTCGTCGCCGAGGACCCCACCATGCGCCTGGAGCAGAACCCGCACACCCACCAGCTGGTCCTGTGGTGCCTGGGAGAGGCCCACAAGGACGTGGCCCTGGAGCGGCTGCACAGCCGTTACGGCGTCCAGGTCGACGTCGTCCCGCACAAGGTGTCCCTGCGCGAGACCTTCGGCGACACCGCCACCGGGCGCGGCCGCCACGTCAAGCAGTCCGGCGGCCACGGGCAGTACGCGATCTGCGAGATCGAGGTGGCGCCGCTGCCGCCCGGGTCCGGCATCGAGTTCGTCGACAAGGTGGTGGGCGGCGCCGTCCCGCGCCAGTTCATCCCCTCCGTCGAGAAGGGCGTACGCGCCCAGGCCGCCAAGGGCGTCGCCGCGGGCTACCCCCTCGTCGACGTACGGATCACGCTCCTGGACGGCAAGGCCCACTCGGTGGACTCCTCCGACGCCGCCTTCCAGACGGCCGGGGCGCTGGCGCTGCGGGAGGCCGCCGCCGACACCCGCATCCACCTCCTGGAACCCGTCGCCGAGCTCCAGGTACTGGTCCCCGACGACTATGTGGGCCCGGTCATGAGCGATCTGTCCGGCCGCCGGGGCCGTGTCGTCGGCACCGAGCAGGCGGGCCCCGGGCGGACCCTCGTACGGGCCGAGGTGCCCGAGATCGAGATCGGGCGGTACGCGGTGGACCTGCGCTCCGTCTCGCACGGCACCGGCCGGTTCGACCGCAGCTACGCCCGGCACGAGCCGATGCCGCCGCAACTGGCCGAGAAGCTCCGGGAATCACTGGAAAAGACCGCTTAGGTACGGTAATTGACGGATCGTCGGAAACGTCGCCCGCCCAACCTCCTTGCGGCGGGCGGCATTCCGATGTCCCGTGTCGCGCGGGCACCGACCCCGATACGCTGTGTCCCTGCTCAGCAGGTGTGCGGGGAACGGCAGTCGGGAAGAGGCCGCAGAGCGACAGTGTGCGGCGATGGGGGCGGCAGTGGCGGACGAACCATTCGACTTCTCACCCGGGGCCCAGGTCCCGCTCCAGGGCTCGGCGGGCCAGACCGCCGCGACCCAGGCACTGGCCTCGGCCGCGTACCGGGACAGCCCGGTCGCCGACATACTCAAGGCCAACAACGAGTGGCACGAGTCGGCCGTCACCAAACCCCGGCTCTCCCTCTTCGAACCCAACCTCGGCGAGGCCTTCTCCCGCGCCGTGCAGTCCCGCATGCTCGGCGCCACCCGCAAGGCGCTCATCCAGTCCTTCGGCACCGAACCGCAGACCGTCGTCGAGCACTGCCTCGCCGCGATCCGCATCCGCAAGGAGCGCGACACCCGGCTCACCCTGGTCACCGGCGTCTTCGGCGTGCTCTTCCTGCCCGGGCTGCTGCTCTGGCTCGGCCTCTTCCAGCTGCGCCGCACCCTCGCCGGCGCCAAGGACCGCCGCGTCGGGGCCCTCGGCAACCTGCTGCTCGTCGCCTTCGCCGTGCTCGCCGTGATCGCCCTGGTCAAACTGCCCTTCGGCGGCTTCCTCGCGGTCTATCTGCGCGCCATGCTGGTGATGCCCGTCCTCGGCTGGTTCTGGGCCAAGCAGATCTGCGAATCCACCGCCAAGGACCTGAGGGTCCGCTGGAGCGGCCTGCTCGCGGGCGGCGGAGTCGGCGCCAAGATCCCCGAGGCCGTACCGAAGAACCCGCACGAGACGGCCGCCGAGCAGCTGCGCCAGAACCTCGCCAAGCTCACCGCCGAGCAGCACAGCAACGCCGTCTTCTACGCCGGCCCCAAGGGCATACTCGGCATGGGCACCCGCTGGGGCAGCTGGCAGCTCGCCGAGGAGCTCGTCCCCAAGGACCCCGGCAAGGAGATCCACGGCTTCCGCAGCTGGGACGTCATAAGGTCCATCCAGGACCGCCTCCAGCTGCTCGAACGCGGCCCGCTGCACACCGGGGGCTTCCCCAAGCCCTCGGTCACCAACTGGGTCGTCTCCCCCGTCGGCGAGAACGCCAAGGAAGTCGGCCGGCCCACCGGCCAGGACGTCGACAACTTCCAGGTGCGCCAGCACGAGGTCCAGCGGATCTGCAACGAGCAGCAGTTCTCCAGCGGCAACCGCCACTATCTGGGCGTGCAGTTCACCCTCTGGGACGGCCAGCTGGTGATCACCATGATGATCACCGTGACCGTGCTCCACGAGACCCTGCGCATCGAGGTCACCGGACACGCGCTGGGCCCGGTGCACGCCCTGTTCACCACCAAGCCGAGCCCCAAGACCAAGTCGGTCGACAAGACCTTCAAGTTCTGGGAGAAGAAGGAGATACAGCTTCCGCTGGTCGAGCCGCGCGAGGTCGTCCGCCTGGCCGCCCGCGCCCCGCTCACCTGGTACCCGCCGCTCCTCGACCACCTCGGCGGAAAGCTGGTGCTGCCCGAGCCGTTCGGCCTGCGGCACGCCTGGGCCGACAAGCCCTGGCGGCACCGCTTCATGGCCGACGACGCGATGCGCGCGGCCACGCCGGTGCTGCGGGTGGTGCACGCCGCCGCGATGAAGGTGCTGGACGAGCACGGCGTGGACACCGAGCGCTTCACCAACCGCTCGATGATCCTGAGCGGCATGGTGCAGGACCCGGCGCCGCGCAGGGCGGACTCGTACGACGCGTGAGGGGTGCCCGTCCGGCGTCTAGCCCCGCGGCCAGGCGTCGGCGAGCATCTTGCGGGTGTCGCCCAGGAGTTGGGGCAGGATCTTGGTGTGGCCGACGACCGGCATGAAGTTGGTGTCGCCGCCCCAGCGCGGCACGATGTGCTGGTGCAGATGGGCGGCGATACCGGCGCCGGCGACGGTGCCCTGGTTCATGCCGATGTTGAAGCCGTGCGCCCCGGAGGCCGTGCGCAGGGCCGTCATGGCCTGCTTGGTGAGCTCCGCGAGCTCCAGGGTCTCGGCGGCGTCCAGGTCCGTGTAGTCGGCCACGTGCCGGTAGGGCACGACCATCAGGTGACCGCCGTTGTACGGGTAGAGGTTGAGCACCGCGTACACATGCTCGCCACGGGCCACGATCAGCCCGTCCTCGTCGGATTTGGCCGGGATGGAGCAGAAGGGACAGCCGTCGCCCGCACCCGGGCCGGTCGGCTTGTTCTCGCCCTGGATGTAGGCCATCCGGTGGGGCGTCCACAGGCGCTGGAAGGCGTCCTGGACACCCACCCCGATCTGCTGTTCCGGCTCACTCGTCATGCTGTGCAGCATATGACTTCACGTGCGGGGACGAGGAGCGGCCCCCGGGGAGCAGGGCTTCCCGGGGGCCGCGTCGAGCTGGTGGGGCGCGTCAGACCTGCGCCCGCTCCTCGACGACCTTGAGCAGCTTGGCGATCGCCTCGTCGACCGGGACGCCGTTCTCCTGCGAACCGTCGCGGTAGCGGAACGAGACCGCGCCGGCGGCCATGTCCTCATCACCCGCGATGATCATGAACGGAACCTTGGCCTTCTGCTGGTTCCTGATCTTCTTCTGCATCCGGTCCGAGGAGGCGTCCACCTCGACCCGCAGGCCCTTCTTGCGGGCGTCGGCGGCGAACTTCTGCAGGTACTCGACGTGCGCGTCGCCGATCGGGATGCCGACCGCCTGGACCGGGGCCAGCCACGGCGGCATGGCGCCCGCGTAGTGCTCAAGGAGCACCGCGAAGAAGCGCTCGATGGAGCCGAACAGCGCACGGTGGATCATGACCGGGCGCTGCTTGGAGCCGTCCGGGCCGGTGTACTCCAGGTCGAAGCGCTCCGGCAGGTTGAAGTCGAGCTGCACGGTGGACATCTGCCAGGTACGGCCGATGGCGTCCTTGCACTGCACCGAGATCTTCGGGCCGTAGAACGCGGCGCCGCCCGGGTCCGGGACCAGCGGGAGGCCCTGCTTCTCGGCCACCTGCCGCAGGGTCTCGGTGGCCTCCTCCCAGACCTCGTCCGAGCCGACGAACTTCTCCGGGTCCTTGGTGGACAGCTCCAGGTAGAAGTCGGTCAGACCGTAGTCGCGCAGCAGGTTCAGGACGAAGGTGAGGGTGCGGTCCAGCTCCTCCGCCATCTGCTCCCTGGTGCAGTAGATGTGCGCGTCGTCCTGGGTGAAGCCGCGGGCACGGGTCAGACCGTGCACGACGCCGGACTTCTCGTACCGGTACACGGTGCCGAACTCGAACAGGCGCAGCGGCAGCTCACGGTAGGACCGGCCCCGCGCGTCGAAGATCAGGTTGTGCATCGGGCAGTTCATGGGCTTGAGGTAGTAGTCCACGCCCTCGTCGAGCTGCATGGGCGGGTACATGCCGTCGGCGTACCAGTCCAGGTGGCCCGACTGCTCGAAGAGCTTCCCCTTCGTCGCGTGCGGGGTGTAGACGAACTCGTAGCCCTCTTCCTCGTGGCGGCGCCGCGAGTAGTCCTCCATGACCCGGCGGATGATGCCGCCCTTGGGGTGGAAGACGGCGAGGCCGGAGCCGATCTGCTCCGGGATGGAGAACAGGTCGAGCTCGGCGCCGAGCTTGCGGTGGTCGCGCTTCTCGGCCTCGGCCAGGAAGTCGAGGTGCGCCTTCAGCTCGTCCTTCGACGGCCACGCGGTGCCGTAGATGCGCTGGAGCATCGGGTTCTTCTCGCTGCCCCGCCAGTAGGCGGCCGCGTTCCGCATCAGCTTGAACGCCGGGATGTTGCGGGTGGTCGGCAGGTGCGGACCGCGGCAGAGGTCCTTCCAGCACAGGTCACCGGTCTTGGCGTCCAGGTTGTCGTAGATGGTCAGCTCGCCGCCGCCGACCTCGACGTCCGCGCCGTCGTCGGACGAGGCGGAGCCCTCGTCCAGGTTGTCGTAGATGGTCAGCTCGCCGCCGCCGACCTCGACGTCCGCGCCGTCGTCGGACGAGGCGGAGCCCTTGATGCCGATGAGCTCCAGCTTGTACGGCTCGTTCGCGAGCTCCTCGCGGGCCGCCTCGTCGGTGACGACACGGCGCGAGAAGCGCTGGCCGCGCTTCTGGATCTCCTGCATCTTCTTCTCGATGGCCTTGAGGTCCTCCGGGGTGAAGGGCCTCTCGACGTCGAAGTCGTAGTAGAAGCCGTCCCGGACCGGCGGGCCGATGCCCAGCTTGGCCTCGGGGAAGAGCTCCTGCACGGCTTGGGCCATCACATGCGCGGTGGAGTGGCGCAGGATGTTGAGGCCGTCCTCGGAGGAGATCTCGACCGGCTCGACCTCCTCGCCGTCCTTCACCTCGTACGCGAGGTCCTTCAGCTCGCCGGCCACGCGGGCCGCGACGATGGTGCGCTCACCGGCGAAGATCTCGGCAGCCGTAGTGCCCGTCGTCACCACGCGCTCTTCCCGCTCGGAATCGCGTTGGATGATCACACGGACGTCTGACACCGGTCTCTCCTGACTGAAGGGGTACGCACGCTCGTATCCGCGTACGCGGAAGAATCCTACCGAGCCGGTGGGGTCCCCCGCGAAACGGTTTGCGCACCCCCGCGCCCCGGCCCGCGCCCGTAGTACCCGGCCCGGCCGCGCACGGCGAGCGCGCCCGCCAGGAGCATGCGGTGGGCGGCGCCGCGCAGCCGCTCCTGCTCGGTCCAGACGGTGGCGCCGGAGGGGCCCGGCGGGGTGTCGCGCCACCAGCGGACCTCGTCACTGGGCACGGCGAGCGAGACCAGCACCTCGCGCGCGGAGGGGACCGCCGAGCGGGCCAGCGCGGTGAGCGCCTCGCCGATCAGATCCTCGCTGTCGGGGTACGCGCGGCTCTCGGGCACCAGCAGGCTGGTGCCGGAGCCGCCGCCCCCGGGCGGGGTCCAGCGCGCGTACCGCCCGGCGCCGCCGCCGCGCCGCTGCCAGCCGTGCCGGTGCAGCAGCACGCCGAGCACGGCCGGGTCCACCTGGGCCGGAACCGGCTCCACCGCCTCCGGACCGCCGAACTCCCCGCTCGACAGACGCATCAGGGCCTCCCTCCCACCCCGACCCGGGTCATGATCTCGCAGAGCGCGCGATCGTCGAAGATCCGCGAGGTCGGTATCCGCACTGTGGTCCTGCGCCGTCCGGTCACCGCGTGGCCGGCCAGATTGGTCCAGTAGCAGCAGTGCCGCAGCGCGAGCCGGTCGTGGCCCGCGCGCAGCCACTCGTCCCGGCTTCTGGGGACGAGCATCACGACCAGGATCTTGTGCACCGAGACGGGTGTACGGGCCAGCTTCACCAGGTGCTCGTTGTCGAGGGTGAAGGAGAAGGCCCCGCCCGGCGGGTGCGGCGGGATCTGGTACGTGCACTTGAGCTGCACCTTGATCGTGACTTCGTCGTCGACGGTGTGGCCGGGGGCGCTGTGGCTCACGTGCCAGTCGATGCCGTTGTCCGGAAAGGGTTGTGAGAGCGAGCAGCCGGCGGCGGCCGCCACGGCGTGGAGATAGCCCACCTGGAGGGTCTCCATGCAGGCGGTGGTGGCGAGTGAGCCGCGCAGCGGGGCGATCAGCTCGGGCAGGAGCCCGCTCGGCTCGGGCTGCGCGATCGCCATGGCCGTCGTACGCCTTCCGTCAACTTGCGGGCCCTTCACCTGTGTTGTTGCCGGAGGGCGTACGCCGCAAACGGCCCGGGTATCACCGAATCGGGCAGGGGACGCACGCCATCTGCCAAGGGCGCAAAGGGAGTTGAACCATGACGTGCTGGTATGAAGGCCCCCTGGCCGCTTTCGACACCGAGACGACGGGTGTGGACGTCGAGCGGGACCGACTGGTCTCGGCCGCCCTGGTGGTGCAGGACGGGCCGGGCGCGCGGCCCCGGGCGACCCGCTGGCTGGTGAACCCGGGCATACCCGTGCCGCCCGGCGCGACGGCCGTGCACGGGCTCACCGACGAGCACCTCCAGCTGAACGGGCGGTGGCCCGCGCCGGTGATGGAGGAGGTGGCCAGGGCGCTGGCCGAGGAGTGCGCGGCGGGGCGGCCGCTGGTGGTGATGAACGCGCCGTTCGACCTGACGCTGCTCGACCGGGAGTTGAAGCGGCACCGCGCCTCGTCGCTGGCGCGCTATCTGGACGGGGCGCCGCTGCGGGTGCTGGATCCGCGGGTCCTGGACAAGCATCTGGACCGCTACCGCAAGGGCCGCCGCACACTGACCGATCTGTGCGCGCACTACGGGGTCGCGCTGGACAGCGCGCACGACGCGGCGGCGGACGCGCTGGCCGCGCTGGAGGTCGTACGGGCGGTGGGGCGCCGGTTCGCGGCACGCCTGGAGCGGCTGACCCCGGCGGAGATCCACACCCTGCAGACCGGCTGGCACGCGGCCCAGGCGCGTGGCCTGCAGGCGTGGTTCACGCGCAACGGGACGCCGGAGGCGGTGGATCCGGCGTGGCCGGTGCGGCCCGAGCTGCCGGCCGCCGCCTGACCGGTGGACCGGCCGGAACATGCGGAAGGCCGGTCCGTCGATGACGGACCGGCCTTCTCCCGGTGGGCGATACTGGGTTCGAACCAGTGACCTCTTCGGTGTGAACGAAGCGCTCTCCCACTGAGCTAATCGCCCGGGAACGGACTGAACCATACAGGCCCGGACGGCCTGGGTTCAAACTCCGTTCAGGACGGCCGTCAGCCCCCGCCGTCCGGCGCGCATCATCAGGGCGTGGTTGGCGAGGAAGACGGGCCGCCCGGGGACGGCGAGCCGCCGCATCAGCGGCTTGCGCACCTCGACCTCCTGCTCGTACACCGCGCGCGTACCGCCGTCGCAGGCGCTCAGCGTCCAGCGGGCCCAGCCGTCCAGGTCGCCGCTCATGGCCACTTCCAGGACCCCGGCCGCCTCGTCGCGGCGCCGCTCGCGGGCGGTGACGACCAGGTCGTACGGCAGGAGGGAGCGGAACCTGGCGATGCCGGCGCCGTCGTCGACGGCGGTCACCTCGCGGATCTGCGGCCACCAGCGCGGGTACTCCTCGGCGCGCTCCAGGACGGCGTAGACGGCGCCGGGCGGGGCGGGCAGGTGCCAGACGCTGCGGAAGGTGTAGTGGCTCCAGTGCGCGGTCGTGCGCTTCATGGCTCAAGTCTGCGCCGGGGAACGGGAAGTGCACCGGGGCGGGGCACGGGTTCCTGGAACGCCGAAGGCCCGGAGATCCTCGCGGATCTCCGGGCCTTCGGTCCGGGTGGGCGATACTGGGTTCGAACCAGTGACCTCTTCGGTGTGAACGAAGCGCTCTCCCACTGAGCTAATCGCCCGGGAACGGACTGAACCATACAGGCCCGGACGGCCTGGGTTCAAACTCCGTTCAGGACGGCCGTCAGCCCCCGCCGTCCGGCGCGCATCATCAGGGCGTGGTTGGCGAGGAAGACGGGCCGCCCGGGGACGGCGAGCCGCCGCATCAGCGGCTTGCGCACCTCGACCTCCTGCTCGTACACCGCGCGCGTACCGCCGTCGCAGGCGCTCAGCGTCCAGCGGGCCCAGCCGTCCAGGTCGCCGCTCATGGCCACTTCCAGGACCCCGGCCGCCTCGTCGCGGCGCCGCTCGCGGGCGGTGACGACCAGGTCGTACGGCAGGAGGGAGCGGAACCTGGCGATGCCGGCGCCGTCGTCGACGGCGGTCACCTCGCGGATCTGCGGCCACCAGCGCGGGTACTCCTCGGCGCGCTCCAGGACGGCGTAGACGGCGCCGGGCGGGGCGGGCAGGTGCCAGACGCTGCGGAAGGTGTAGTGGCTCCAGTGCGCGGTCGTGCGCTTCATGGCTCAAGTCTGCGCCGGGGAACGGGAAGTGCACCGGGGCGGGGCACGGGTTCCTGGAACGCCGAAGGCCCGGAGATCCTCGCGGATCTCCGGGCCTTCGGTCCGGGTGGGCGATACTGGGTTCGAACCAGTGACCTCTTCGGTGTGAACGAAGCGCTCTCCCACTGAGCTAATCGCCCGGGCGCACCGCAAACATTACCGCATGTCAGCGGGGCGTTTGACCATGGTGGCGGGTCCCGCCCGTCAGTCGTTGATCTTCCACGGCATGACGAGGCCGAACTTCCAGAGGTAGATCCCGGCGAGCGTCGCCATGATCACCAGGGCGACCGCCGTCAGGATGATGTTCCGCCGCCGCACCTTGGGGTCGAGGGCCCGCTGGGCGGCCTCGGTCACCTTGCGCCGGGTCCAGCGCAGCACCAGCTGGGCCCAGACGAACTCGGTCGCCCAGATCGCCATGCCACCGAAGATCACCAGCCAGCCGGGCCCCGGCAGCGGAAGCATGATGATGCCCGCGACCACCACCGCGAGACCCACGATGAAGACGCCGACCTGCCAGCTCAGATGGAGCGGCCTGGACGCCTTGATGAAGGCGGGCGCCCGCGATCCAAGGACCGCCTCGGGCGCTCCGGCCTGCTCGTCACTCCCCGTATTCATGCCGTCCAACCTACCCGACCGGGCACCCTCACCAGAATGGCCGCATAACCCAAAGTAATACTCCGCCGTACGAGCTACCTGAACACCCGCAAAACGGCCAGAGGGGTTTACAACGGCACCGTAGGTGGCATGTCGATTTCGCCGACGTGCGAATCCCCGAGCGCACACTGAGCGAAAGGCCCTGGCGCTTATGAACACCACGGTCAGCTGCGAGCTGCACCTGCGCCTCGTTGTGTCGAGCGAGTCCTCACTGCCTGTACCCGCGGGCCTGCGGTATGACACGGCCGATCCCTACGCCGTGCACGCCACCTTCCACACCGGAGCCGAGGAGACCGTCGAGTGGGTGTTCGCCCGCGACCTTCTCGCCGAGGGCCTGCACCGGCCCACCGGTACCGGCGACGTCAGAGTCTGGCCGTCGCGCAGCCATGGCCAGGGCGTCGTCTGCATCGCCCTCAGCTCCCCGGAAGGAGAGGCCCTGCTCGAAGCCCCGGCGCGGGCTCTGGAGTCGTTCCTCAAGCGGACCGACGCCGCGGTGCCACCGGGCACCGAACACCGTCACTTCGATCTGGACACGGAGCTCTCGCACATCCTGGCGGAGAACTGAGCCAGACCGAGAGCCGCACGGCGCCGTCCGACTCGGGGAGACGGCGCCGCGCGGCCGCCCGCATAGGCACGCCCACCGCATAGGCACCCCACCGGCGCCCGTCCCGCGACCACTCCCGAGCCGCTAGAGTCACCGGGCATCGGCGGGCACCGGCCCGCAGCAGGCCAGGGAGCGAATCGTGCTGATCCCTCACGACACCCGGATCGCCCTCGACATGGTGGTCGATCTGGTGAACACCGCACCGGAGGGCGAGGAGCCCGACCGGCTCGCCGACGTCGAGGCGCTGCACGGCTTCGCCCAGGACCACTCCATCAGCGGCGTGGAGACCCTCACCGGGCGCGACCTCTCCGGCGTACGGACCGTACGGGACCGTTTCTCGGCCGTTTTCGAGGCGCCGGACGCCCGGGCGGCGGCCGGTCTCGTCAACGAGATCGTGGCGGAGGCGGGCACCACACCCCAGCTCACCGACCACGACGGCTACGACTGGCACGTGCACTACTTCGCGCCGGGCGCCTCGATCGCGGACCACCTGGCCGCCGACGGCGGGATGGCGCTCGCGTTCATCGTGGTGGCGGGCGAGCAGGAGCGGCTGTGCCGGTGCGAGGCGCCGGACTGCGGGCGGGCCTTCGTGGACCTCTCGCGCAACCGCTCGCGCCGCTACTGCGACAGCCGCACCTGCGGGAACCGGCTGCACGTGGCCGCCTACCGGGCCCGCCGCAAGGAAGCCCCCGGCTCCGCCCCCGTCGTCCTCGACGTGTGGTGCGAGCTCCAGTGCCCCGACTGCCACGCCGCCCTCGACGACGTCCGCGCCCTGCGGGAGCAGTACGGCGACCGGCTCGACATCCGGCTGCGGCACTTCCCGCTGGAGAAGCACAAGCACGCCTACGCCGCCGCCCAGGCCGCCGAGGAGGCGTTCGAGCAGGGCCGCGGCTGGCCGTACGTGGAGGCGGTGCTCGCCCGCACCGGCGAGCTGGGCGAGCGCGGAGAGCGCGTACTGCTCGACACCGCGCGGGAACTCGGCCTGGACGCCGAGGAGTTCGACACCGCCCTCATCGACGGCCGGCATCTGCTGATCGTCGACGCCGACCAGGCCGAGGGCAAGGCGATCGGCGTCACCGGCACCCCCACATACGTCATCGACGGCGAGCGTCTGGACGGCGGCAAGAGCCAGGACGGGCTGCGCGCCCGCATCCAGGAGATCGCGGACCGGCTGCTGGGCGCCTGAGCCCCTACAGGAGAGCCTTGGCCCGGTTGTACTCCGTCGGCTCGTACCCCAGCGACTCGTACAGCCGCACGGCCGGGGTGTTGTCGGCGAAGACGTGCAGGGCCAGCTCGGACATCCCCTCGGCCAGCGCCGCCCGCTCGGCGAGGAGCATCAGGGAGCGGCCGTGGCCCCGGCCCCGGTACTCCTCGGCGACCGCCACGTCGTAGACATAGGCGGCGGGCCCGGTGTCCAGCTGCCGCCGGGCCACCCAGACGTGCCCGACCACCGCGTCACCGCTGACCAGCACCTCCAGATGGACGCCGGGCGTGGCCAGGCCGTCGGGCAGCTGGTCGCGGTGGTCGGCCTCGGACTTGGCGCGGGCCTGGTCGGCCGGGACGCCCCGGGCGATCCAGCTGCGGGCGTAGTTCTCCTGCTCGTCGTGGTGCCAGACGGTGAACTCGGCCTCGGTCATCGCCCGCCCGGTGACCGAGGCGGGCAGCGCGGGCGGCTCGGCGGGCAGCCGCTTGACCATGTTGCGGCTGCGTTCGGTGTAGCCGAGCGCGTCGGCCAGCCGCAGGGCGGCCGAGGCGGCCGCGGGCACCGCCGCGCGCACCTGGGTGCAGCCCCAGCCCCGCAGCACCTCCTCGGCGGCGAGCGCGGCGACCGTCCCCCGGCCGCGTCCCCGGTCGGGCCCGTCGATGTGCAGCCCGCTGATCACCCCCATGGCGCGGCCGAACGCCGGGTCGGTGGCGACGGTGATCGTGCCGACGCGTCTGCTGTTCACACAGACGTCGTACGTACGGGAGGCGGCGCCGTCGGCGCCCTGCTGAAGCGGCCCGGTCGGCCGAATGGTCGTGGTCATCAAGGCCGTTGTACCTGCCGGGCCGCCGTCCGTCACCGGATTTGTCGGGACGGGCCGCCTCTTCCCAGGTCCTACGGGTCGAGGTCGGACGCGGCCCGCTCGTCGAAGACGCGCATCGCCTTGACGGTGGCCGGGCCCGGCGTGCCGGTCAGCTCCCGGCCGTCCACCCGGTGCACCGCCTGGACGTCCCTGAGGGTCGAGGTCAGGAAGACCTCCTCGGCCCTGCCCAGTACGTCCAGGGGCAGCTCGGTCTCCTGGGCGCCGGTCCACTCCACGACCAGCTCACGGGTGATCCCGGCGAGGCAGCCGGAGGCGAGCGGCGGGGTGTGCAGCTGTCCGTCGACGACGACGAAGACATTGGAGCCGGTGCCCTCGCAGAGCGCGCCGACGGTGTTGCCGAAGAGCGCCTCGGTGGCCCCCTGCCCGTGGGCGCGGGCCAGCGCGACGACGTTCTCGGCGTACGAGGTGGTCTTGAGCCCGGCGACGGCGCTGCGCTCGTTGCGGGTCCAGGGGACGGTGATCACGGCGGTGGTGTCGGGGCGCCGGGCGCTCTCGCCGAGGGCCACCACCAGCGTGGGGCCCGCGTCGCCGCGGTCGGAGCCGAGCGGGGAGAGGCCGCCGGTGTAGGTGATGCGCAGCCGGCCGAGCGCGACCGGGTTGGCGTCGAGCACGGCGGCGCAGGCGCGGCGGACCTCGTCGAGATCGGGGTCGGGCAGCCCGAGGCCGCGGGCCGAGCGGGTCATCCGGGCGAGATGGCGGGTGAGCGCGAACGTCGTCCCCTTCTCCGCCTTCACCGTCTCGAAGATGCCGTCGCCCACGGTCATCCCGTGGTCGAGGACGGACACCTGTGCGGCGTCGGCGTCCCGCAGTCCGCCGTTCACCCAGATCTGCATCTACGCGGTCCTTCCACTCTGCGTGTACGCGCCCGACGCTACCGCGAGGAGCCGTGCCGCCTTCAGCTCGGTCTCGGCCCACTCCCGCTCGGGGTCCGAGCCCCAGGTGATGCCCGCGCCGGTGCCGAAGCGCAGCACGCCACGGGGGCGGTCGATCCAGAAGGTGCGTATGCCGACGGCGAGCTCGCCGCGGCCCCGGTCGGCGTCGACCCAGCCGATGCCGCCGCAGTAGGGGCCGCGCGGGGCGGTCTCCAGCGCCTCGATGATCCGCAGCGCGCTGGACTTGGGCGCCCCGGTGACCGAGCCGGGCGGGAAGGAGGCGTCGAGGAGCTCCTTCCAGCCCGCTCCCTCGCGCAGTTCCCCGCGGACGGTCGAGACGAGGTGGACCAGGCCCGGGTGCGGCTCGACCGCGCAGAGCTCGGGCACGGTGACCGAGCCGGTGGCGCAGACCCGGCCCAGGTCGTTGCGGACCAGGTCGACGATCATCACGTTCTCGGCGTGGTCCTTCTCCAGGAGGTCCTCGGCCGTGCGGCCGGTCCCCTTGATGGGCCCGGACTCGACGACCCGTCCCGTACGCCGCAGGAAGAGCTCGGGCGAGGCGGTGGCGATCTCCACGCCGTGCGCGGGCAGGCGGATCGTTCCTGCATAGGGGGCGGGGTTGCCCCGGGCGAGCAGGGCGGTGAGCGCGTCGACGTCGGCGGCGGCCGGGTCGGGCAGCGGCGCGGTCAGGACGCGGCAGAGGTTCGCCTGGTAGACCTCGCCGGCCGCGATGTGCTCGCGGATCCTGCGGACGCCCGCGGTGTACGCGGCGCGGTCGAGGGAGGACGTCCAGTCACCGGCGGCGGGCCCGCGCCAGGCGCCCGGGACGGGCGCGGGGACGGGGTCGGCCCGTACGTCCGCGAAGCGGGCACAGACGAGACGGCCCTCGAAGTCGGCGGCGACCGCCCAGAAGCCGGCGGAGTCCAGCGCCTCCGGGTCGGCCGTCACATCGCGGAGATCTCGGGCGAGGAGCCCGCCGAAACGGGCCAGAGGAGCGAGGTCATGCACGGTTGTGAGTCTAGGGGGGCCGCCGCGCCGCCGCCCCGGACCGGGCGCGGACCAGGGACGACGCGGGGTCCGGGGCGGGCCCGGCGGCGGGCGCGGGCCGGGCACACCGCAGCACGCTGCACAAACGCGTTTTTGTACTGGCCCAGGAATCCGCTAGAGTTCAACACGTCGCCGGGACGCGCAAGCGAAACGGAAACGACAAGCGGACGTGGCTCAGTTGGTAGAGCATCACCTTGCCAAGGTGAGGGTCGCGAGTTCGAATCTCGTCGTCCGCTCGATGTGGGGGATCTTCCCGAACCCCTGCTCGCACTCCTGGTGGAGTGGCCGAGAGGCGAGGCAACGGCCTGCAAAGCCGTCTACACGGGTTCAAATCCCGTCTCCACCTCCAAGGACGATTAGCTCAGCGGGAGAGCGCTTCCCTGACACGGAAGAGGTCACTGGTTCAATCCCAGTATCGTCCACTTGGATCTTCTCGAAGATCCGTACCCGCGCGATTAGCTCAGCGGGAGAGCGCTTCCCTGACACGGAAGAGGTCACTGGTTCAATCCCAGTATCGCGCACGCAGTACCACCCGGTCCGGAACCGTCCTGTAGGGTTCTGACCGACCCCGCGCGATTAGCTCAGCGGGAGAGCGCTTCCCTGACACGGAAGAGGTCACTGGTTCAATCCCAGTATCGCGCACTTGGATCTTCTCGAAGATCCGTACCCGCGCGATTAGCTCAGCGGGAGAGCGCTTCCCTGACACGGAAGAGGTCACTGGTTCAATCCCAGTATCGCGCACAGCCCGAAGCCCCCGGCCTTCTCGAAGGCCGGGGGCTTCGTCGTGCTCAGGACGAGAAGAGCATGTGGCCGAAGCCCTTGTGGCGCTTGTGGCCGTAGTGACCGCCGTGGCCGCCGTGGTGCTGCGGGGCGCCCCAGGCCGGAGCGTGCGAGGCCTGGCCCGGGTAGGGCTGCGGGGCCTGGGGCGCCGCGGGGTAGGCCTGCGGGGCGGGCGGCGCCGGCGGGGCCTGCTGCCCCCACTGCGCCTCCAGCCGGGTCAGCGACTCCAGCTCCCCGTAGTCGAGGAAGATCCCCCGGCAGCCGCTGCACTGCTCGATCTGGACACCGTTGCGGTTGTACGTGTGCATCGGTGCGTGGCACTTGGGACACTGCATGACCGGCTCAACTCCTCGCCGTTTCTACGATGGGCAATCGGCACCCTACGACGGCCTCCGTCACGGGAACTCGGGCGGGAGTGCTGCGATTCGGGTACAGCTCTCGATCATGACCAGCTCCGCCTCGTCCGGCGCCCGGCGCTCACGCGCGCACTTGGCGAGGGCCAGCGCCGCCGTCTGTACGGTCAGGGCGCGGGCGGGAACGTCGAGTTGGGGCCAGGGATCGCCGTCCGGGGGGACCGCGGGACCGCCCGCCTCCCGGTACGCGGCGAGGAAGCGGGCCCAGTCCTCGGGGTCGAGCAGTCCGGCCGCGTACCAGGCGGCGGGGCGCGCCAAGTCCCAGGCGGGGTCGCCCAGTCCCAGGTCGTCCACGTCGATGAGCAGCCAGTCGCCGGTGGCGGCCGGGTGGCGGACGAGCTGACCGAGGTGGAAGTCGCCGTGGCAGAGCCGGGCGGGGCCGGGGTGCGGGGCTTCGGCGCGGGCCCATGCCGGGAGTTGGCCCCAGGACCGCAGCACCGAGTGCTGCGCCCGCCGCTTGACCTCAACATTAGGGAAACGGCGGACGCCGGGCGTCATGCCCTCGTACCGATTGCCGGGCCTCCCAGGGGATGAGTGGGTCCCCACTCTCCTACTCCCCTGGGTGGAGACGGGGTCCTAGGACTTGGGGTCTTCCCGGAGGGGACGGGTCTCCGCCTCCGACGCGTCCTCCCGGGGGACCGGCTGCTCGACCAGGGCCAGGACCCGGTTCGCCATGAAGCGCGCGGTGCGCACAACTGTCCCGCTACGGGTGACTTCGCTCACTTCCACCACCCCTCTGCGGACCGCCGTCTCCACCCTGCGACCCGCCCGGCTTGCCACCACTTCGTACGTCCGTGTCGTGTCACCCGCGTCCACGACTATCTCCACGCGGTCACCCTTCACTGATCCAATCCCCCTTCTGCGACGGATCGTTGAGATCACGCTCGCGCCAGCGCCCCGCGCACGGCGGCTTGCTGACCACTCTTCAAGTTTCCCACCGGGCACTGACAATCGATCGGTGCGCGAGGGCGCGGCCTATGAGCACACCGGCCCGGGGGTACGTAAGCTGTGCCACGTCAACAGGACCGGGCAGCGGGGATGAACATGGCGATGATGCGGCTCCGGCGCGAGGACCCGCGTGTCGTCGGCTCGTTCCGGCTCCACCGGCGCCTCGGCGCGGGTGGCATGGGTGTCGTCTACCTCGGCTCCGACCGGCGCGGCCAGCGGGTCGCGCTGAAGGTGATCCGTCCCGACCTCGCCGAGGACCAGGAGTTCCGCTCGCGCTTCGCCCGCGAGGTCTCGGCGGCCCGGCGCATCCGCGGCGGCTGCACGGCCCGCCTCGTCGCGGCCGATCTGGAGGCCGACCGCCCCTGGTTCGCGACGCAGTACGTGCCGGGCCCCTCGCTCCACGACAAGGTCGCCGAGGAGGGCCCGCTGGCCGCGGCCGAGGTCGCCGCGATCGGCGCCGCGCTCTCCGAGGGCCTGGTGGCGGTGCACGAGGCCGGTGTGGTGCACCGCGATCTCAAGCCGTCGAACATCCTGCTCTCCCCCAAGGGCCCCCGGATCATCGACTTCGGTATCGCCTGGGCGACCGGCGCCTCCACGCTGACCCATGTCGGCACGGCGGTGGGCTCGCCCGGCTTCCTCGCGCCCGAGCAGGTGCGCGGCGCGGCGGTCACGCCCGCCACGGACGTCTTCTCACTGGGTGCGACGCTGGCGTACGCGGCGATGGGCGACTCGCCCTTCGGGCACGGCAGTTCGGAGGTCATGCTCTACCGGGTGGTGCACGAGGAGCCCCAGCTGCACGGGGTGCCGGACGCGCTGGCGCCGCTGGTGCGGGCCTGTCTGGCCAAGGACCCCGAGGAGCGCCCGAGCACGCTCCAGCTCTCGATGCGCCTCAAGGAGATCGCGGCGCGGGAGGCACAGGGCGGCGGTCTGGACGCGCGCCCGCCCGCCCAGCGCGACCGCTCCGAGGCGGACCGCCCCACCGGGCGGCTGCCCGAGCGCACCGAGCGGTACGAGCACGACGAGCGCACCCAGCGCTACACGGAGAGCGGCCGGGGCACCGGCGCGGGCCAGCGGACGGGGGCGCCGCGCACCGGCGGCTCACGTCCGCCCGCGCCCCGCAACGGCACGCGCTCGGCCGGCCGTACGAACGGCACCAACGGGACCAACGGCCGCCCCGGCACGCGCCCGGGCGCCCGCACCGGCACGGGCCGGCTGCGCCCGGCCAACCCGCGGCTGCTGCGCCAGCGTCTGATCGTGTTCTTCGTGGTGACGCTGATCGTGGCGCTCGGGATCGCGGCGGCGCAGCAGCTGTAACGGGCCCCGCACGGCGGGTGTCAGGCCGGGCGGCCCGTCGCCACCGCGTAGAAGGCGACGGCGGCGGCCGCGCCCACGTTGAGCGAGTCGACGCCGTGGGCCATCGGGATGCGCACCCACTCGTCGGCCGCGACCAGGGCCTGGGTGGAGAGCCCGTCGCCCTCGGCGCCGAGCATCAGGGCCACCTTGTCGAGCCGGTGGGGCGCCACCTCGTTGATGGCGGAGGCCTTCTCGTCCGGGGTGAGGGCGAGCAGCCGGAAACCCGCCTCGCGCACGGTCGCCAGGCTCTTGGGCCAGGCCTCCAGGCGCGCGTACGGGACGGAGAAGACCGCACCCATGGAAACCTTCACCGAGCGGCGGTAGAGCGGGTCGGCGCAGTCCGGCGAGAGCAGCACGGCGTCCATGCCGAGGGCGGCCGCGCTGCGGAAGATCGCGCCGATGTTGGTGTGGTCGTTGACGGCTTCCATCACCGCGACGCGGCGGGTGCTCGCCAGGATCTCCTCGGCCGTCGGCAGCGGCTTGCGCTGCATCGAGGCGAGGGCGCCGCGGTGCACGTGGTAGCCGGTGACGCGCTCGGCGAGGTCCGGGCTGACCGCGTACACCGGCGCCGGGAGCTCGTCGATGACATCGCGCATGACGTCGACCCACTTGGCGGAGAGCAGCATGGACCGCATCTCGTAACCGGCGTCCTTGGCCCGTCTGATGACCTTCTCGCCCTCGGCGATGAACAGGCCCTCGGCGGGCTCGCGCTTGCGGCGCAGTTCGACGTCGGTCAGACCCGTGTAGTCGCGCAGGCGCGGGTCGTCGGGGTCGTCGATGGTGATGAGATCAGCCACAGGGTGATACTGCCTTGTCCTGGGTGTGGTGCCAACGGCCCGGACCGAGATCCGTTACCGCGGGTTACGTAGTCGGGAGCGCGGGACCCACGGCGACCACGTCACCGATCACGATGACGGCCGGCGGCCGTACGTCCTGCGTGGTCACAGTCTCCCCCACCGTGGCGAGGGTCGCGTCGACCCGGCGCTGGGCGGCGGTGGTGCCCTCCTGGACGAGGGCCACGGGGGTGTCGGGGTTCTTGCCGTGGGCGATCAGCGTCCGGGCGATCGCGCCGATCTTGTCGACGCCCATCAGGATCACCAGCGTCCCGGTCAGCCGGGCGAGCGCCTCCCAGTCGACCAGCGAGCGCTCGTCGTCGGGGGCCACATGGCCGCTGACCACGGTGAACTCATGGGCCACACCCCGGTGGGTGACCGGGATCCCGGCCGCGCCCGGCACCGAGATCGAGCTGGAGATGCCGGGGACGACCGTGCAGGGGATGCCCGCCTCGGCGAGCGCGTGGAGCTCCTCCATACCGCGGCCGAAGACGTACGGGTCGCCGCCCTTGAGCCGGACGACGGCCTTGCCCGCCTTGGCGTGCTCGATCAGCGCGTTGTTGATGGCCTCCTGGGCCATGAACCGGCCGTACGGGATCTTCGCGGCGTCGATCACCTCGACGTGCGGCGGGAGCTCGTCCAGCAGGTCGCGCGGGCCGAGCCGGTCGGCGATGACCACATCGGCCTCGGCGAGCAGCCGGCGGCCGCGCACGGTGATCAGGTCCGGGTCGCCGGGGCCGCCGCCGACCAGGGCGACGCCGGGGGTACGGGTGCGGTGGTGCGGGGCGACCAGGGTGCCGTCGCGCAGCCCCTCCACCACCGCGTCGCGGATGGCGGCGGTGCGGCGGGGGTCGGGGGCGCCGCCGGTGAGCACGGCGACGGTGACGCCCTCGGTACGGCCGGTCGCCGGGGTCCAGGCGGTGGCCTGGGAGGCGTCGTCGGAGCGCACGCACCAGACCCGGTGCCGCTCGGCCTCGGCGGAGGCGAGCCGGTTGGCCTCGGCGTCGCTGCCGGCGATCAGCGCGTACCAGGCGTCGGCGAGGTCGCCCTCCTGGTACGGGCGGCGGTGCCAGGTGATCTCGCCGGTGTCCGCCATGGCCTCCACGGAGGGGGTGGCGCTCGGGGAGACCAGGACGATGTCGGCACCGGCCGCGATCAGGGCCGGGAGGCGGCGCTGGGCCACCTGGCCGCCGCCGATGACGACTACGCGGCGGCCGGTGAGGCGCAGGCCTACGGGGTACGCGGGGTGTTCTGCCATGGCGGGTGGCTCCTGGTGCGGCGTCGGCGGGCGTCGTCGGAGGACGGGGCGTCGCCCCGGACCCCATTGTCTGCGGACCGTCGCCCGGCGCGCCCCCCGTTCCGTACTGCGGAACGGGCGGGCACACCGGGTACGACAGTGGCTACTTCTCGGTAACTCCGGCCGAGTCGAACGTCGCGACCTCGTGCATCGCGCGGGCCGCGCTCTGGACCAGCGGGAGGGCCAGCAGGGCGCCGGTGCCCTCGCCGAGACGGAGGTCCAGGTCGACCAGCGGGCGCAGGCCCAGCTTGTTGAGGGCCGCCACATGGCCGGGCTCCGCGCTGCGGTGGCCCGCGATGCACGCCGCCAGGGACTCCGGGGCGATGGCCCGGGCGACCAGGGCCGCGGCGCCTGCGGAGACACCGTCCAGGATCACCGGCGTACGCAGCGAGGCGCCGCCGAGGATGAAGCCGACCATGGCCGCGTGCTCCAGGCCGCCGATCCCGGCGAGGACGCCGATCGGGTCGGCCGGGTCCGGGCTGTGCAGCTCCAGGGCGCGGCGGACCACGTCGACCTTGCGGGCGTGCGTCTCGTCGTTGATGCCGGTGCCGCGGCCGGTGACCTCGGCCGGGTCGACGCCCGTGTAGAGGGAGATCAGGGCGGCCGACACCGTGGTGTTGGCGATGCCCATCTCGCCCGTCAGGAGCGCCTTGTTGCCCGCCGCCACCAGGTCGCGGGCGGTCTCGATGCCGACCTCGACGGCCGCGACGACCTCCTCGCGGGTCATGGCGGGCCCGGTGGTCATGTCGCCGGTACCGGGGCGCACCTTGCGGGGCAGCAGGCCCGGGGTGGCCGGGAGCTCGCCGGCCACGCCGACGTCGATGACGCAGACCTCGGCGCCGACCTGGTTGGCGAACGCGTTGCAGACCGCTCCGCCGCCCAGGAAGTTGGCGACCATCTGGCCGGTGACCTCCTGCGGCCAGGGGGTGACGCCCTGGGCGTGCACCCCGTGGTCGCCCGCGAAGATCGCGACGGCCGCGGGCTCCGGGATCGGCGGCGGGCACTTGCGGGAAAGCCCGCTGAGCTGCGCGGAGATGATCTCCAGCATGCCGAGCGCACCGGCCGGCTTGGTCATCCGCTTCTGCCGCTCCCACGCCTCGCCGAGCGCCTTGGCGTCCAGCGGGCGGATGTTGGCGACGGTCTCCTGGAGCAGGTCGTGCGGGTCCTCGCCGGGCAGCGCGCGACGGCCGTACGTCTCCTCGTGGACCACCCAGGACAGCGGACGGCGCTTGGACCAGCCCGCCTGCATCAGCTCGGGCTCCTCCGGGAACTCGTCCACGTATCCCACGCAGAGGTACGCGACGACCTCCAGGTGCTCCGGCAGGCCGAGCGCGCGGACCATCTCGCGCTCGTCGAAGAAGGAGACCCAGCCGACGCCGAGGCCCTCGGCGCGGGCGGCGAGCCACAGGTTCTCGACGGCGAGCGCCGAGGAGTACGGGGCCATCTGCGGCTGGGTGTAGCGGCCCAGGGTGTGGCGGCCGCCGCGGGTGGGGTCGGCGGTGACCACGATGTTCACCGGGGTGTCGAGGATGGCCTCGATCTTCAGTTCCTTGAACTGCTTGGCCCGGCCCTTGGGCAGCGACTTCGCGTACGCGTCGCGCTGGCGCTGGGCGAGCTCGTGCATGGTGCGACGGGTCTCGGCGGACCGGATGACCACGAAGTCCCAGGGCTGCGAGTGGCCGACGCTGGGGGCGGTGTGGGCCGCCTCCAGGACGCGCAGCAGCACCTCGTGCGGGATCGGGTCGCCGCGGAAGCCGTTGCGGATGTCGCGCCGTTCGCGCATCACGCGCAGTACGGCCTCGCGCTCGGCGTCGGCGTAGCCGGGGGCCGGGGCGCCCGCCTCGGCGAGGGCGTCCTCGTCGTCCGCGTCGGCGGTGCCGACCGGCGCGGCGGCGTCGGCAGGGAGCGGCTCGGCCTGCCCGACGGTCACGGCCGCCGGGACGATCTCCTCGGCTGCGTCCTCGTCGGCTGCGTCGTCCGCGTAGTCCTCGATGATCACGGGAGCGGGTGCGGCCGGCTCCGGCTCGGCCTCGGCGGCCAGGGGCTCGGGCTCGTCCGTGACGCGTACGGGGGCCGGTGCCCCGGGGACGACCGGCTCGGGCTGCGGCTCAGGGACGGACTCGGAGCGGGGTACGGGCACGACCGGCGCCGCGATGGCCACGGCCTGCGGCTCCACCGCGTCCTGCTCCTGAAGCGGGGGCTGGATCTGCTCCCGGACCTCGGCGACGGGCTCGGCGGACGCGGGCACCTCCACGGGCTCCACCGCAATCGGCGCCACGGGCGCGGCGCCCTCGGCGACCGGCTCCGGAGCGGCCGCGGCCACCGCGGCGACGGGCTCGGCAGCCGCGCCGGCCCCCAGCTCCTCCACGACCACGGGGCCCACGGCCACGGGTGCCACCGGCGAGGCGGGCTCGGCGACCGTCTCGGCCACCGGCTGCGGCGCCGCCTCGGCCTGGCCGCCTTCGGCCGGAAGGGGCCGCACCGGCTGGGGGGCCTGCGGCTCCGGCGTCGCGGTGGCGGCCACCGGCTCGGCGGCGGGCACCGGGACGGACTCGGGCGCGGGCGCGGATACGGGCGCGGGCTGCTCGGCGACGACCGGTCCGGCGACCGGCTCCACCGGCGAAGGGGCCAGATGCGGCCCGGTCGGGACCGAGCCCTCCACCGGCACGAACTGGCCGACGGCGGGCGGCTGTACGGCCGCCACCGGCGCCACGGGCAGGACCGGCGGCACCGGCGCCTCGACCGGCGACGGCTGCTCGGCGGCGGCGTGGACGGGCACGGCGGCGGGCGCGCCGACCGGCACGGGCTCCTCCGGGACGACCGTTTCTGCGGCGCTGACCAGGCCGTTCAGTGACTGCTGGGGTTCCGGCTGCGCCAGGGACGGCTGGGACTGGACGGCCTGCGGCCGAGCGGCCTCGGCCGCTACGGGCTCGGGCTGCCGGACCCGCTGCGGCTCGGGCGCGGGCTGCTGCGCCGGAGTCCGCACGGCCTCCTGCGGCGCCACGGACTCCCACGGCGTCGCGCCCTGCGGCGGGAGCTCGCTCAGCCGGGGGCCTGCGGGCGGTACGGCCGTCTCCTCGCGGGGCACGTCCAGGTACTCGGGGCCGGTGGTCGGCGGGCCGGGGGGGCGCGGACTGCGGGTCGATCCAGGCGCCCTGGGCGCCGGGCATCAGCAGGAGGTCGTCGTCGTCCGCGCCGAGCGCCGAACCGTCGGAGGGGTCGAGGAAGGTGTACGCGCCGGGAGCGGGGACGCCCGGCTGCTCCACCATGCCTGCGTCCTCCGGCAGTCCCTCGCCCGGGACCTGGCCGGTGTCAGTCATGCGTACCCCTCGCCCATCTGTAGTGCTTCTTCGGCCTGCGCCCGGGGACCGCCCACGCACGGCGCGCCCCGCACCCGTCAACAAGAACGAGCGGGCACGCCGCGCGGTGCGTACGGCCCGCGAACACACAGCATTCTCGCGGGAGATCGCCGACCTGGCGCCCCGTCTCGGCCACGGAACGTGTGGGGTGCGCCACGTTGCGCTTCCCCGGGATCCGACGTACCGCGACAGGGGCCCAAACCGGTTCCCCATTCCGGACATTGACGAACGTAGCGCCGAACGGCCCGGTGCGGTACAACAGTCGGCCAGCCTACCCCGGACGACACGCCGGAGAGATCACGGGGACCTTTCCCGGCGCCTTCCGGAGAGCAGGAAAGCGACCGAGCGTTCGCGTTCCGACCAGGCGCTCGTGTCCAGCTCCACGGACTGGAGGAGGGCGCACTCCACGTCGTAGCCGCCGGCTTCGAGGGCGGCCCCGATCGCCTCGGCGCCGTCGCGGGTGGCGGCGTGCGCGACGATCCGCTCCGGGCGGCGGTCGGCACAGGCGGAGACGACCTCCGCTCCCCCGCCGCCGACGCGGACGACGTCGGGCTCGGGCAGCGACTCCAGTACGTGCGGGGCGCGGCCCGCCACGACCTGGAGCTGGACGCCGAAGCGGCGGGCGGCGGCCTCGGTGCGGGCGCAGGCGTCCGGGTCGGCGTCGACGGCGATGACGGCGGCCCCGAACCGGGCGGCCTCGGCGGCCAGCGCCCCGCTGCCGCAGCCGATGTCCCAGACGAGGTCGCCGGTGCGCGGCCCGAGCCGGGCCAGCTGGGCGCCGCGCAGACCGGCGGACTCGCCCGGGCCGAGCCCGTCCCCGTACTCGTACGCGGGCAGCGCCCAGCCGCGCACCTGCTGCGGGTGGGCGGGATCGCGGCCGGCGATCCAGCCCGCGCCGGGTGCCGCGCTCTGGCCGCCGCCGATCACTATGACCAGGTTGGGGTCGCGCCAGGCGTGGTCGGCGACCTTGTCGGAGGTGAGGACGGTGACCTGTTCGCGCTCGCTGCCGAGCTCCTCGCAGATGACGAAGGTGCGGTGGACGCCTTCGAGGAGCAGGGCGAGCTCGGCGGGCCCGGCGCCCGGCGAGGTGAGGACGGCGACCTTGGTGTGCGCCCGGCACACGTTGACGGCCCGGCGCAGGGTGCGGCGGTGGGCCACGACGACCTGGGCGTCGTCCCAGGGCATCCCGGCCCGGGCGAACGCGGCGGCCACGGCCGAGACGGCGGGCACCACTTCGACTTCCAGGCCGTGCTCGGGGGCGCGCAGGGTGCGCACGACGCCGAAGAAGCCGGGGTCCCCGTCGGCCAGGACGACCGCGCTGCCCCGGTGGCCCGCGATGCGGCGGGCGGCGAGGTCGACGCTGCCGAGCCGGATCCGCTCGGCGCGCGGGGGCACCTCGGGCAGCGCCAGATGGTGGGCGGCGCCGGCCACCAGGGTGGCGGCGGACAGCGCGGACCTGGCCGCCGGGGTGAGCGGCGAGCCGTCCCAGCCGATCACCGTGACGCGGTCGGCCATCGTCGTCAGTCTCCTGGAGTTGTCGCAGGTCGGGGCGGCCCCGGCGGGCCCGGCCAGGGTGAGGGTACCTGGTGCGGCGCGGGTGCGGTCGGGCGAGCGGGGGCGGGGCCGGGTCAGTTCCAGTCGGCGAAGGAGGCGTATCCGGCGTCCGCGAGCTGGTCGGCGACGCCGTCCAGGTCCTCGGGGAGCAGACTCCACACGATCAGGTCGGTGCGGATGTCCGTCCAGCCGCCGTCCTCCGTCTGCGTCCGCGCTATCCAGGCGTTGCGCAGCACGCCCTCGCTGATGCAGCCGATCTTCTGGGCGACCTGCTGGGAGGCGGTGTTGTCGGCGGCGGTGCGCAGCTCGATGCGCTCGAAGCGCTGGTCCCGGAAGAGCCACTGCGCGGCGGCGAGCACCGCCTCGGTGGCATAGCCCTCACCGCGCGCCCAGGGGGCGATGACATAGCCGGCCTCGGTGGCCAGGGTGCGCCAGTTGGTGTTCTGCAGATGGACGACGCCGACGAGCCGCTGGGTGAGGAACTCGGTGACGGCGAAGACGATGCCGCGTCCCGAGGTGCGCTCGGCGGGTGCGTGCAGCCGCACGAACTCCAGGGCGTCGCGGGCCGTGTAGGGGTGCGGCACGGAGGTCCAGGCGATGACGTTCTCGTCGTTCATCATCTCGATGTGCGCCGGGATGTCGTCCTCGTCGAAGGCGCGCAGCACCAGCCGGTCGGTGCTGATGGAGATGTCCGGGAACACCGGGGTCGGGGTAGTCATGTGCCGCTCCATGCCGGGGGACGGTCGTCAGGCCGTAAAGGCACAGCATGCAGCATCGGTACGGGGATGCGCATGGCCGGGGGCGGCCCGCGAGGTGGGCGGGCGCGCCGGGGCCCCGCGCACCGAGCGGTGTGCGGGGCCCCGGGGTGGTGACGGGAACTGACCGTCAGGGGTCAGGACTTGACGGCACCGAAGGCCGGGACGACCGAGCCCTGGTACTTGTCCTGGATGAACTTCTTGACCTCGTCGGAGTTGAGCAGCTTGGCCAGCTTCTGGATCCGCGGGTCGGCCTCGTTGCCCTTCTTGACGGCGAGGAAGTTGGCGTACGGGTTGCCGTCCGACTTCTCCAGGACGAGGGCGTCCTTGGCCGGGCTGAGCTTGGCCTCGATGGCGTAGTTGCCGTTGATGACCGCGGCGTCGACGTCGTTCAGGGCGCGGGGCAGCGTGGCGGCCTCGATCTCCTTGAACTTCAGGCCCTTGCTGTCCTTGATGTCGGAGAGCTTGGCGGAGGTGCCGACGCCGTCCTTGAGGGTGATCAGGCCGTTGCCCGCGAGCAGCTGGAGCGCGCGGCCCTCGTTGGTGGTGTCGTTGGGTACCGCGACGGTCTGGCCGGAGGCGATGTCCTTCACGGACTTGACCTTCTTGGAGTAGAGGCCGAGCGGCTCCAGCTCCACGTTCACGACGGGGACGATCGTCGTGTGGTTCTTCTTGTTGAAGTCGTCGAGGTAGGGCTTGTGCTGGAAGAAGTTGGCGTCGACCTGGCCCTGCTGGGTGGCGGTGTTCGGCAGCACGTAGTCCGTGAACTCCTTCACCTCCAGCTTGAGTCCGGCCTTCTCCGCCAGGTTCTTCTTGACGAAGTCGAGGATGTCGGCGTGCGGGGTCGGGGACGCCGCGACGACGAGCGCCTTGGTGGGGTCGGCCGAAGCGCCCTTGGCGGACGACGACTTCGGGTCGGAGGACGTGCCGCAGGCGGTGAGGCCGAGGGCGAGCGCGGCGGTGGCGGCGGCAGCAGCGGTGAGCTTGATGTTCTTACGCACGAAAAGTGCCTCTTTCTGGTGGTGCGGTGGTCGCCCGGACAAGGAGTGCGGGCTCTGCTGGAGAGGAAGTCAGGAGGTGCGGCCCCGGCGGGCCAGCAGGCGTACGGCGCCGTCGCCGATCAGCTGGACCACGGTGACGATGGCGATGAGCACACCGACGGTGATGAGCATGAACGGGGTCTCGAAGCGCTGGAAGCCGTAGGTGATGGCCTTGGAGCCGAGGCCCTCGCCGCCGACCGCGCCGGCCATCGCCGAGTAGCTGACCAGCGTGATGACGGTGGTGGTGAGCCCGGCGATCAGCGAGGGCAGGGCCTGCGGGAGCAGCACCTTGCCGACGATGGTCGGGATGGAGCCGCCCATCGACTGGACGGCCTCGACCAGACCGTGGTCGACCTCGCGGATCGCGGTCTCCACGAGCCGGGCGAAGAAGGGGATGGCACCGACGGCGAGCGGCACGATCATCGCGGTGGGGCCGATGAAGGTGCCGACCACCCAGGTGGTGAAGGGGATCAGCGCGATCAGCAGGATGATGAACGGCATCGAGCGGCCGATGTTCACGATCACGCCGATGACCTTGTTCACCGGGCGGTTCTGGAGCAGCCCGCCCTTGTCGGTGAGGACGAGCAGCACACCCAGCGGCAGTCCGCCCGCGACGGTGACCAGGCTGGACCAGAGCACCATGTAGAGGGTGTCGATGGTTCCCTGGGACAGCAGCGGCTGCATCTCGGACCAGCTCACTTGGCACCTTCCTTGACCGGAGCGGCGGCCTGCGCCTGCGCCGGGACGGCTGCTTCGGCGTCGGCGAATCCTGCGGCGTCCGCGGCGTCTTCGGACTCGACCACGTCGACCTGGAGGCCCTGCTCGCGCAGGAAGCCGACCGGGACGACGTTCTCCTCGTACCGTCCGGGCAGCTCGATGCGCATCCGGCCGATCTGCCGGCCGCCGACGGTGTCCATCGCGGCGCCGAGGATCGAGATGTCGATGTTGTACGTGCGCGACAGCTGCGAGATGACCGGCTGGGTCGCGGCCTCGCCGTGGAAGGTGACGTCGATGACGGTCCGCTCGGGGCCGGTGGCCTCGCCGGTCACCGGGAACAGCTCGGCGGCGAGCTCGGAGCCCGGGGTGGCGAGGAGTTCGCCGACGGTGCCGGACTCCACGATCCGCCCGCGCTTCATCAGCGCGGCCGAGTCGCAGACCGTCTTGACGACGTCCATCTCGTGGGTGATGAGCAGGACGGTGAGGCCGAGCTGCTGGTTGAGGTCGCGCAGCAGCTGGAGGATCGAGCGGGTCGTCTCGGGGTCGAGCGCGCTGGTCGCCTCGTCGGAGAGCAGCACCTTGGGGTCGCCGGCCAGGGCGCGGGCGATGCCGACGCGCTGCTTCTGGCCGCCGGAGAGCTGCGAGGGGTACGCCTTGGCCTTGTCGGCGAGGCCGACCAGGTCGAGGAGTTCGAGGGCCTTGCGGGAGCGCTCCTTGCCGGAGACGCCGAGGATCTCCAGCGGCAGCTCGATGTTGGCCTGCACGGTGCGCGCGGAGAGCAGGTTGAAGTGCTGGAAGACCATGCCGATGCGGCTGCGCGCCTGGCGCAGCTCCTTGCCGGCGCGGCGGCCGCGGCCGGCGAGCGCGGTGAGGTCGACGCCGTCGACGGTCACCGTGCCGGTGGTCGGCCGCTCCAGGAGGTTGACGCAGCGGATGAGGGAGGACTTGCCGGCGCCGCTCTGGCCGATGACGCCGAAGACCTCGCCCTCGCGGACATGGAGGTCTACGCCGTCCAGGGCGGTGACCTCACGGCCGCGCGACTGGTAGACCTTGGTGAGGCCCGTAGTGGTGATCACAGGATTTCCGTCACTGTCGAGTGCGCGGCGCGGTGTCCGCCGGGCACGGTGCATTCGTGTTCGGGACGCGTCACAGCCACATCGGTGGTAACCGGGAGGCATGGCGTGCGCGGGCATGGCTCATGGGTCTCGCTTCGGGGCGCGAGGCTCAGGCGGGGGCCCTCAGAAGGCGCACATTCGACACATACAACGAGCACCGGGCGTGTTCATCGCCTCGGTCGCAAGGGTGCGGCTGCTCGTCGTGGTCATGCATGAAGTAAAGCAGAAGGAGCGAAGAGCGGATCAATGCTGTCCGGATTCCGGACAGCATTGGCCCGCGATACGGACACCCCTGGGGCGGCCCGGGAGCGGCGACGACACCCCGGGGCAACCGCTCCTCCCCCGTCTGGCCTGGGCCGATACGGCGGTCACCGACCGTCCTGCGGCAGTGGCCGCCATCCGCCGGGCGACGCCGTCCTGTGGTCAAGGCCACGGTGGCCGGATCGCGTCCGTCCGTCCCGCCCGGGGCGGGCGCATCGGGCGCTTCGGGCCGTAATACGCTCGTTCTCATGCTTGACGCCCTGACGGTCGCGGTCGCCGCCGCCGCGCTCGCCCTCGCCGCCTGGTGCGGCTTCGCCGCCTACCGGGACCAGCCCACCAAGGACTGGCACTTCATCGGCATGGCCGTGGTCTCCGTGCTGGCCCTGGCGCAGCTGGTGGTCGGCATCGTGCAGCTGGGGCGCGGCGAGCGGCCCGACCAGGGCATGGCGATCTTCCTCGCCTATCTGGTCGGATCCTTCGCGGCGATCCCGGCGGCGGGCCTGCTCTCGCTGAGCGAGCGGACCAAGTGGGGCTCGGTGACGGTCTCGGCCGGCGCGGTGGTGCTCGCGGTGCTCGAAGTGCGTCTCTACGACATCTGGGGAGGGTGACCGTGGCCGAGTCCACCACCGGGTCCACCGGACGGAACGCGTCCGACGGCAAGCGGCTGGGCAGCGGCCCCGGCCGCGTACTGGTCTGGTTCTACGGGGTGTTCACCGTCGCCGCCGCCTCCCGCTCGATCGTCCAGATGATCCAGGACTTCGGCAAGGCGCCGCTGGCGTACGTCCTGTCGGCGGTCGCGGCCGTGGTCTACGGGTTCATCACGTTCTCGCTGGTGCGCGGCGGCGAGCGGCTGCGGCGCACGGCGCTGGTGTGCTGCGCCGCCGAGCTGGTCTTCGTCCTGACCGTGGGCACCTGGACGCTCGCGGACAAGTCCGCGTTCCCCGATGCCACGGTCTGGTCGGACTACGGCTACGGCTACCTCTTCATCCCGGTGATCCTCCCGGTGCTCGGCATCCTGTGGCTGCGCCGGAACAGGGACCCGAAGCCCGCCTAGGCGCTGGCGACGAACTGCCGGGCCGCCGCGTCCTTCTCCAGGGTGACCAGCGTCAGCTCGGGGCCGATCGCCTCGGTGGAGACCGGCGCGTAGCCGTGCCTGCGGTACAGCCGCAGGTTGGACTCGCTGCGGTGGCCGGTGAAGAGCCGGAACCGCTTGGCCGACAGCCGGCCGGCGAAGTGCTCCTCTATGGCGCTCAGCAGCCGGCTCCCCAGGCCGTGCCCCTGCATCCTCGGATGCACGATCAGCTTGTCGATCCGGCCGGTCCCCGAGGCGTCCACGCTGCCTCTGACCGAG
The DNA here is from genome assembly GCF_001653515.1 of Streptomyces sp. ERV7. Lineage (GTDB taxonomy): Bacteria > Actinomycetota > Actinomycetes > Streptomycetales > Streptomycetaceae > Streptomyces. The sequence goes on from NZ_LYOY01000001.1 coordinate 958,579, forward strand.
GCGACGACTTCGTCGCCCAGCCGCGCCACCAGCGCGTATCCACCGCCGAGCTCGCTGCGCAGGCCGTCGAGGGTCTGGGTGAGCGGCTCGATGGAGTAGTCGCCGTAGAGCTCGGCCTCGCTCTGGTAGCAGAGGTACTGAAGCTTGAGGATCTGCTCGCAGTCGCCTTCACGCGCCGCCGAGATGGTCACGCTCATGCCCATGTGTGCATGCCTTCCGCTCACCTGTCCGCCGGTTGTCTAACGCTCCATTCCCCGCAGGCCAGGAGCCGCAACCTCCGCCGCGAGCATTCTGCGCAGGCATCCCAGGCAACGGGAACGCATCGGCCCCAGACTCCCCTGTGAGATATCCAACTCCCCTGCGATTTCTCGGTATGTGGGGTCGCTGGGCGAGAGAAGTGCGGTCAGCAGACGCGGACAGTTCCCCGGAGTCCTGGCCACGGCTGTACGCAGAGCACGGCTCAGCTCCTCACTCAGAACCGTGCGTTCCGGGCCTGATTCCGGGTCGGCGGCCGGTTCCGCGGCGAACGGCAGCTCGCGCCGCGCCCGTCGGCGGGCCCGTCTGACTTCCGCCCGAACGGCCCAACGCACCCAGGGCACGGGGTCCGCCGGACGGATTTCGAGCAGCCGCACCCAGACGTCCTGTTCGAGGTCGGCGGGGTCTACTCCGGCGCCCGGCGCCTCCGCAGCGGCCTCGGCGGCCAGCAGCGGGCTCAGCTCTTTGACGAGGTCCATGCCGGGCGGGACGCGACCGCCGCCCAGGACGGTTTCGACGGCGGCCGCATCTCACCCGTACGTGAAGTTCCGTATACGGGACTACCAGGTCGCGGGGACTACTTGCCGGCCCGGAAGTCGGCCGCCGCGAGCAGCGCCGTGTCCGCGTTGTCGGAGAAGACCGCGTCGATGCCGGTCGAGAAGTACGTCTTGAACGCCCCGAACGCGTCGCCGTACGCGGTGGGGTCGGTGCCGCGCCGGAAGTCGGCGGGCAGGAAGGTGTTCTCGTCGCGCATCGTGTACGGGTGCAGCACGAGCCCGTGCGCGTGGGCGTCCTTGACCAGCGTGGTCGGCTTGGTCAGCCGGCCCGCCGCGTCCTTGGGGATGATCAGGTCCAGGGTGGGGCCGATGCCCTGCGCGTAGGAGGCGATCCACTTCAGGCCCTCGGGCTTGACCAGGTCGTCGGTGGTCCGCGGGTCGCCGCTCGCCACGAAGTCCCACGGCCGGGTGCCGGTGCCGGACAGCAGGACCACCGACGGGGTGTCGACCAGCCGGCTCAGCCGCTGGATGCTGCTCGGCTCGAACGACTGGAGGAACTGCGGGGAGTCGGCGCGGTGGCGGCCGTAGCGGCGCAGCAGCTTGGCGACCCGGTCCTCCAGGGGCAGACCGATGCCCCGGAAGTACGTGGGGTGCTTGGTCTCGGTGTGCAGCCAGACGCGGCGGCCCAGACGGCGGCCCTCGCGCTCGGCCCACTGGAGGACCTCCTCGAACGTGGGCACGTCCCAGCGGCCGTCGTAGAGCGTGTTGCGCTGCCGCACGGCGGGCAGCCGCTCCTTGGCCCGCAGGGTCTTCAGCTCGGCGAGCGTGAAGTCCTCGGTGAACCAGCCGGTGACGGCGGTGCCGTCGATGGTCTTGGTGGCCTTGCGCCCGGCGAACTCACGGCGGTCGGCGACATCGGTGGTGGCGGTGATGTCGTTCTCGTGGCGGCAGACCAGGTGCCCGTCCTTGGTGGGGACGAGGTCCTGCTCGATGACGTGGGCGCCGAGGTCCAGGGCGTGCTGGTAGGAGCCGAGGGTGTGCTCGGGCCGGTAGCCGGCGGTGCCGCGGTGCCCGATCACGTACGGGACCGGCCCCTGCCGGGTCTGCGCGCTCGCGGTCGCGGCGGGCAGCCCGGCGGCCGCCGTGCCCAGAACCGCCGCGCCGAGCACGGTGCGCCGCCCGGGGCTCATCCGCTCACCCTGTGTCATGAACGCTCCTTGTGAAGTGGTGTGTGCCGCGTCTGGGGCCTGTCCAGCACCTGTCAACGCGAGGTGACGAGCGTAGGCGGACCCCCCTTAAGGAGGGGAGCCCCCGCGGCCAAGGGGAGGGGAACGTGGCGCGAACACGCGTCAACATCGCGTATCCACTCCATGAACCCGATGTGCGATCAGACGCGGCCCGCGAGTATCGTCCTCACCTGCGCGGACCTCACTTCCGTGCGGACCCGCCCACGACACCGGAGGAAGCGTTGTCCCGACTCGCGCTCATCAAGGCAGTGCTCGGACCGATCATGCGCCTGATGTTCCGTCCGCAGGTGGAGGGCGTCGAGAACATTCCGGGGACGGGTCCGGTCATCCTCGCGGGCAACCATCTGACGTTCATCGACTCGATGATCATGCCGGTGTGCCTGGACCGTCCGGTGTACTTCATCGGCAAGGACGAGTACGTCACGGGCAAGGGTCTCAAGGGCCGGCTGATGGCCTGGTTCTTCAGCGGCGTCGGCATGATCCCGGTCAACCGCGACGGCGGCCACGGCGGTGTCGCGGCGCTGATGACGGGACGTCAGGTGCTGGAGGAGGGCAAGGTGTTCAGCATCTACCCCGAGGGCACCCGCTCCCCCGACGGCCGGCTGTACCGGGGCCGCACCGGCATCGCGCGGCTGACCCTGATGACCGGCGCGCCGGTCGTGCCGTTCGCGATGATCGGCACGGACAAGATCCAGCCGAGCGGGGCGGGGCTGCCGCGGCCCGGCAAGGTGACGGTCCGCTTCGGCGAGCCGATGGAGTTCTCGCGGTACGAGGGCATGGACCGGGACCGCTATGTGCTGCGGGCCGTCACGGACTCGGTGATGGCGGAGGTCATGCGGCTGTCCGGGCAGGAGTACGTCGACATGTACGCCACGAAGGCGAAGGCGGCGTAGCCGCCGGTTTTCGGGTTCTGGCTTTTGGGGGCGCGGGGGACTGCGCGCTCAGCCACGCACGGTCCGCAGGCGAAGACGTCGCTCTTCGGGTGCGGACCGTCTGTGGTTGCTCGCGCAGTTCCCCGCGCCCCTAGGGGTCCGAGGCGGAGCCGCACGCAGAGCTACGGGTGCTCCAGGCCCTCCTCCAGTTTCTGGCCCCGCAGCAGGAACCACGCGGCCACCGCCGTCGCGAACAGCACCGCGCTGCCGACCGCCGCCGCCGTCTGGAAGCCGTCGGTGAAGGCGTCCCGGGCGGCGGACAGCATCGGGGCCGCCTGCTCGGCGGGAAGCCGCGCCGCCACCTCCACCGCGCCGCCGAGCGAGTCGTGGGCCTCGTCGGCCACCCCCGCGGGGAGATCCGCCGGGGCCGTGAAGCCGCGGTAGATACCCGTCACCACGGAGCCGAGCAGCGCGATGCCCAGCGCCGCGCCCAGCTCGTACGCCGTCTCGGAGACCGCCGACGCCGCCCCCGCCTGCTCCTTCGGCACGCTGGAGAGGATCACGTCGGCGGTGACCGTGAAGGCGAGTCCGGCGCCGAGACCGCCCACGAACAGGGCGATGCCGAGGGGCAGGACCCCTGTGTCGGCCGTTATCGCCATACAGGCCGCGAGAGCCGCGCCCACCGCCGCGAGACCCACCGCGACCGCGCTGCGCACCGAGGCCCGGCGGGCCACGTAGCCCGCCGCGAGCCCGGCGCCCACCGCGCCCACGGCTGCGGGAAGTTCGATCAGACCGGCCTCCAACGGCGAGCGCACCTGGACCAGTTGAAGGAACTGGGAGAGGAAGAAGACCAGGCCGGAAAGGCCCAGGATCGTCAGCAGATCGGCCAGGACCGCGCCGGAGAAGCCTCGGTGGTGGAAGAGCCGGATGTCGAGCAGCGGCGATTCGAGGGTGAGCTGGCGGCGTACGAACCAGACCAGGGCCAGTACGCCCACCGCCGCCACCGCCGCGATCTCCAGGCCGAAGCCGTTGACCGCCGCCTCCTTCACCGCGTACACGATCGCGACCATGCCGACCAGTGAGAGCAGCACGCTGATGAGGTCCCAGGGGCCAGGGTCGGGGTCACGCGACTCGGGCAGCAGCTTGATGCCGACGAGCACGAGCACGGCCATCACGGGCAGGTTGATCAGGAAGACCGAGCCCCACCAGAAGTTCTCCAGGAGGAAGCCGCCGACGACCGGTCCGACGGCGGCGCCCGCCGAGGCCGCCGCGCCCCAGATGCCGACGGCCAGGCTGCGCTCACGGGGGTCGTGGAAGATGTTCCGGATCAGCGCCAGGGTGGACGGCATCAGGGTCGCGCCCGCCACACCGAGCAGCGCCCGCGCCGCGATCATCATCTCCGGGCTGGTCGCGTACGCGTTGAGCACCGAGACCGCGCCGAAGGCCACCGCGCCGCACAGCAGCAGCCGCTTGCGGCCGATGCGGTCGCCGAGGCTGCCCATCGAGACGAGCAGGCCCGCGATGACGAACGAGTAGACGTCGCCGATCCAGAGCAGCTGCGGCCCCGACGGCTTCAGGTCCTCGCTCAGGAACGGGGTGGCCAGGCCGAGCACGGTCGCGTCGACGGCGACGAGGAGCACGGCCAGGACGAGCACGGCCAGGGCCAGCCAGCGGCCGGGATGGCGCACCTCGTGGTCCGGCTCGGCCCGCCGATCGGTACTGGTCATTTCTCCACGCTCCGTCGCGCTCCGCCGAGCAGCAACTCGACGATCATGTACTGGAAGTCATTGGCGGCGACCCGGCCGACCTGGACGGCCCAGGCGCAGGTGCCGATCAGGCCGTACAGGGCCTCGGTGAGCCACGCGGGGGTGAGGTCGATACGGAAATCGCCCTGCTCCTGGCCGCGCCGGAAGAGCGCGGAGACACGTGCGTCCAGCCGGGCCCAGCCCTCGTTCATCCGGTCGCCCTCGAAGAGCTGGTTCTCGGTGACCAGGAAGGCGAGCAGCCCCGCCGCCGGCTCCACCTCGGCGATCAGCCGGCGCAGCGCGTCGGGGGCGGGACCCTCGTCGAGCCGGGCCGCGTCCAGGGCGGATTCGAACTGCTCGATGCCGAAGTTCTCCAGCGCCCTGACCAGCGCGTCACGCCCGGCGAAGTGGCGGTGCAGGGTGGCGCGCCCGATACCGGCGGCGCGGGCCACCTCGTCCATCGTCGCGGTCGCTTTGCGGGAGAGCAGGGCGGCTGCCGTACGCAGCACCTGGTCGCGGTCCACAGTCATGAGACGACCATAGCCCGAATGAGACGTCACCGTCTCATTCGAAAGCCTGTCGACTCGCGACTCGTGGATCACTAGCCTGGCGGACGGCCCGTCAACGCCCTCGGAAGGAACCCGAAGTGACCGACAACCGTGTGCCGCCGCCCCTGCTCGCCGGTGAGCGCGAGACGCTGCGGGCCTTTCTGGACTACCACCGCGCCACCCTCGCGATGAAGTGCGAGGGCCTGACGGACGAGCAGCTGCGCGCGCACTCCATGCCGCCGTCGACGCTCTCGCTGCTCGGTCTCGTACGGCATATGGCCGAGGTCGAGCGCACCTGGTTCCGCCGGGTCGTGGACGGCGAGGACATCACGCTGGCCTACTCGGACGTGGACGACTACCAGGTGGCGTACGACGCGAGCGGCGCCACCCGCGCGGACGCCTTCGCGCGCTGGCAGGCCGAGGTGGAGCACTCCCGCCGCATCGAGCGCGAGGCCGAGTCGCTGGACACGGTCGTCCATGCCTCCCGGTGGGACACGGACGTCTCGCTGCGGCTCGTGATGGTGCACGTGACCCTGGAGTACGCCCGCCACAACGGCCACGCCGACTTCCTGCGCGAGGGGATAGACGGGACGGTCGGGGCCTAGGGCCTGGCCGGCCGACAGGCCCTGGCCCGGACACGGTGAAGGGCCGGACCATCCGATCGGACGGTCCGGCCCTTCACCTGAGCACGTTCGCCTCAGCGGCTCGCGCGCAGCCGCCGGCGTCGGCGCAGCACCACGATCGGGGCAGCGCCGAGCAGACCGAGCGCGGCGGGCGCCGCCGAGGCGGCCGTGCCGATGCCCGGCTGGCTGAAGGTGCTCGGCACCGGGAGCGTGTCCCAGCGGTTGAGCGGCCAGGCGATGACGAGCGCGCGGCCCACGACCTTGTCGACCGGAACCGAGCCGCCGCCCGGCTGCTCCTGGTGGTAGCGGGAGTCCGCCGAGTTCTGCCGGTGGTCGCCCATCACCCAGAGCCTGCCCTTGGGCACGGTGATCTTGAACTGGCTCTCCGGGTCCGTGCTGCACGGGGTGTTCCCGGCGAAGACGTACGGCTCGTTCAGGGCCTTGCCGTTGACCTTCAGGGGACCCGTTCCCTTGCACTCCACGGTGTCCCCGCCGACCGCGACGACCCGCTTGATCAGGTCCTTCTCCTCGGCCGACGGCATCAGCCCGACGAAGCTGAGCACCTTCTGGACGGCGTTGGGCTGCGGGGTCGGCTCGCCCTGGAGCCAGTTGCCCGGGTCGTGGAAGACGACGACCTCACCGCGCTCCGGCTCGGAGCCGAACCACGGCGTCAGCTTGTCCACCAGGACGCGGTCACCGCGCTGCAGCGTGTTCTGCATCGAGTCCGAGGGGATCGAGAACGCCTGCACCAGAAACGTCTTGATCAGCAGCGCGAGGATCAGCGCGATACCGATGAGGAGTGGCAGCTCCTTCCAGAAGGAGCGCTGCTTGCCGGTCTTCGGTGCGTTCTCGCCGCCGGTCCCGGCCGCCTCGTCGGGCGCCGTTCCCTCGGTCCCCTGGGGCCGGTCGAGCCCCTCGGGTCCCGCGGGGTCCTGCTGGGGCCGCTCGGCCTCCCCGTGTCCTTCTTGCGCGCCGACCGCCACGTCCCCCACGTCCACTCCCTCACCGCCGAAGGGACCATGGTCGCACGAAACGGCTGCCGCTGATCGACATCGGCGGCGCACTCCATCCGTACGGGGCATGCGCGGCGCGCACACCCCGTACCGGTATCTCACTTCTTGGCGGTGGCCCAGCTGTGCTGGACGGCCAGATCGGCCTTGACCTCGGCGAGTTGGACGGCGACGGCGGAGGGAGCGGTGCCGCCGCGGCCGTCGCGGGAGGCGAGGGCGCCGGGCACGTTCAGGACGGTCCGCACCTCGGGCGTCAGATGCCCGGAGATCTCGGCGAACTGCTCGTCGGTGAGCTCGTCGAGCTCGATGCCGTGCGCCTCGCAGACCTTGACGCACTCCCCCGCGACCTCGTGCGCCACCCGGAACGGCACGCCCTGCCTGACCAGCCACTCGGCGATGTCGGTGGCGAGCGAGAAGCCCGCGGGCGCCAGTTCCTCCATGCGCTCCCGGTGGACCGTGAGGGTCGCCATCATCCCGGTGAAAGCGGGCAGCAGCACCTCCAGTTGGTCGCAGGAGTCGAAGACCGGCTCCTTGTCCTCCTGGAGGTCCCGGTTGTACGCGAGCGGCAGCGCCTTCAGCGTCGCCATCAGCCCGGTCAGATTGCCGATGAGGCGGCCGGACTTGCCGCGCGCCAGCTCCGCGATGTCGGGGTTCTTCTTCTGCGGCATGATCGAGGAGCCGGTGGAGAAGGCGTCGTGCAGGGTGACGAAGGAGAACTCCTTCGTGTTCCAGATGATGACCTCCTCGGCGATCCGGGAGAGGTTGACGCCGATCATCGCGGTGATGAAGGCGAACTCCGCCACGAAGTCGCGGGAGGCCGTGCCGTCGATGGAGTTGGCCGCGCTGCCGTGCTCGAAGCCGAGGTCGGCGGCGACCGCCTCCGGGTCGAGGCCGAGGCTGCTGCCCGCGAGCGCGCCCGAGCCGTACGGCGAGACCGCCGTGCGCTCGTCCCACTGCCGCAGCCGCTCGGCGTCCCGGGACAGGGACTGCACATGGGCCAGGACGTGGTGGGCGAAGAGGACCGGCTGGGCGTGCTGGAGGTGGGTGCGGCCGGGCATCGCCACGTCCGGGTGCGCCTCGGCGAGCCCGACGAGGGCGTCCTGGAGCTCGGCGACCAGAGCGCCGATGATCCGGGCGTGGTCGCGCAGGTACATCCGGAAGAGCGTGGCGACCTGGTCGTTGCGGGAGCGGCCGGCGCGCAGCTTGCCGCCGAGGTCGGGGCCCAGGCGCTCCAGCAGGCCGCGCTCCAGGGCGGTGTGCACGTCCTCGTCCGCGACGGTGCCGACGAAGGAGCCGTCGGCGACATCGCCTTCGAGCAGGTCGAGGCCGGCGATCATCCGCTGGAGCTCGTCGGCCGTGAGCAGGCCCGCCTTGTGCAGCACGCGCGCGTGGGCGCGGGAGCCGGCGATGTCGTACGGCGCGAGCCGCCAGTCGAAGTGGACCGACGCGGACAGCTTCGCCAGCGCCTCGGCGGGACCGTCGGCGAAGCGGCCGCCCCAGAGCCGGACGTCACCGTTGTTGCTGCTCACAGCTGCTGCTCCTCACAAGGCCGGATGTGCCGAAGGGTAGATGTGCCGAAGGGTGGATATGCGTCCGCCTCCCCGCCGCGGAGGATCGGGGAGGCGGCACGGACAACGAGTCGTCGTTACGCCAGGTCGCGCCTGGCCGCGATCTTCGAGGAGAGGCCGAAGATCTCGATGAAGCCCTGCGCCTTGGACTGGTCGAAGGTGTCGCCCGAGTCGTAGGTGGCGAGGTTGAAGTCGTACAGGGACTCCTCGGACTTCCGGCCGGTGACGACGGCGCGGCCGCCGTGCAGGGTCATCCGGATGTCGCCGGTGACGTGCTGGTTGGCCTCGTTGATGAAGCCGTCCAGGGCGCGCTTGAGCGGGGAGAACCACAGGCCGTCGTAGACCATCTCGCCCCAGCGCTGCTCGACCTGCCGCTTGTAGCGGGCCAGTTCGCGCTCGACGGTGACGTTCTCCAGCTCCTGGTGGGCGGTGATCAGCGCGATCGCGCCCGGCGCCTCGTACACCTCACGGGACTTGATGCCCACGAGCCGGTCCTCGACCATGTCGATCCGGCCGATGCCCTGGGCGCCGGCCCGCTCGTTGAGCTGCTGGATCGCCTGGAGCACGGTGACGGGCCTGCCGTCGATGGCGACCGGGACGCCCTCCTTGAAGGAGATGACGACCTCGTCGGCCTCGCGCGGCTCGGCCGGGTTCGAGGTGTACTCGTAGATGTCCTCGATCGGCCCGTTCCAGATGTCCTCCAGGAAGCCGGTCTCGACGGCCCGCCCGAAGACGTTCTGGTCGATCGAGTACGGCGACTTCTTGGTGGTGGCGATGGGGAGGTTCTTGGCCTCGCAGAAGGCGATCGCCTTGTCCCGGGTCATCGCGTAGTCACGGACCGGGGCGATGCACTTCAGATCGGGGCCGAGGGCGGCGATACCGGCCTCGAACCGCACCTGGTCGTTGCCCTTGCCGGTGCAGCCGTGGGCGACCGTGGTGGCGCCGTGCTTCTTGGCGGCGGCCACCAGGTGCTTGACGATGGTCGGCCGGGAGAGGGCCGACACCAGCGGGTAGCGGTCCATGTACAGGGCGTTGGCCTTGATCGCCGGGAGGCAGTACTCGTCGGCGAACTCGTCCTTCGCGTCCGCGACCTCGGCCTCGACGGCACCGCAGGCGAGCGCGCGCTTGCGGATGACGTCCAGGTCCTCGCCGCCCTGGCCGACGTCCACGGCAACGGCGATGACCTCGGCGCCCGTCTCCTCGGCGATCCAGCCGATGGCGACGGAGGTGTCCAGACCGCCCGAGTAGGCGAGTACGACGCGCTCGGTCACGGGTTTCTCCTTACGGTGCATTCGGTGATGAGTATAACTATGCAGTGCTCCGTATGTTTTGTCAACGAGAGGTGCGGCGAGAGGGGTGCGGGGCCGTCCGGAGGCGGCGGGGAGCGCGCGGGCCACGCGGCCGGGGTAACGGTTCGGTCCCCTGAGAGGACGTCAGCGGGCGGGCCGCGTACGGTCTCGGGCATGATGCGTACCGCTCTCGCGCTCGGCGCGGCCCTGCTCGCGCTCGCGACCCCGGCCGCCGTGGCGGACTCCTGCCCGTTCCACTCGCCCCACCTGCCCAACCGGATGGCCGACACCGGTGGCGGCACCCAGCTGATCACCGCCGAGGCCGCGTCCACCGGCTCCACCACGGGCACGGTGACCTGGTGGAACAAGCGCGGCCGGCTCTGGGTGACGGCGGGCAGGACCGAGGCCAGGTTCGGCTCCAACGGCCTGGTCGAGGGCACCGCCCGCAAACAGAGCACCAGCACCACTCCGACCGGCCTCTACGACCTGCCGTACGCCTTCGGCACCACGGCGGCGCCCGCCGGGACCCGGTTCTCCTACCGCCGCGCCACGGACAGGTCCTGGTGGTGCGAGGACACCGCCTCGCAGGCGTACAACCGCTGGGTGGAGGGGCTGCCGGCGGACTGCCGCGCGAGCGAGTCCGAGCGGATCACCGCGTTCCCCACGCAGTACGCCCGCGCCCTGGTGGTCGGGTTCAACTACGACCAGCCGGTGCGCGGGCGGGGTGCGGGGATCTTCCTGCACGTCAACGGGAAGGGGGCGACGGCCGGTTGTGTGTCCGTCCCGGCGGACGCGATGGCGCGCATCCTGGCCTGGGCGGACCCGGCCAAGCACCCCCACATCGCGATCGGCACGGCGTCGGGGCCGACGGCCGGCCGGAAATCCGGCCGCCCGCCCCTTCCTGCCGCCCTACCGGTCGTTCTGCGCCAGCCGCAGCAGATGGTCCGCGAGGGCCTGGCCGCCGGCCGGGTCACGGCTGATCAGCATCAGGGTGTCGTCACCCGCGATCGTGCCGAGGATGTCGTGCAGTTCGGCCTGGTCGATGGCCGAGGCGAGGAACTGGGCGGCGCCCGGCGGCGTACGCAGCACCACCAGGTTGGCGGAGGCCTCCGCGGAGATCAGCAGCTCCGCGGAGAGCCGGCGCATCCGCTCCTCCTTGGCCGACTCGCCGAGGGGGGCCTTGGGCGTGCGGAAGCCGCCCTCGCTGGGCACCGCGTAGATCAGCTCGCCGCCGGTGTTGCGGATCTTCACCGCGCCCAGCTCGTCGAGGTCGCGGGAGAGCGTCGCCTGGGTGACGCTCAGCCCGTCGTCCGCGAGCAGCTTGGCGAGCTGGCTCTGGGACCGCACCGGCTGCCGGTTGAGGATGTCCACGATCCGGCGGTGGCGGGCGGTGCGGGTCTGCGGTACGGCGGGGCCGCCCGGCTCGGAGTCCTGCGCCTCGTCGGTCATCGTCGTCTCATTCTCCGGATCGTCCGTCCCCGTTGGTCACTGCGTCGAGGACGCCGGGCAGCGACTGGAGGAACGCGTCCACCTCCGCGTCACCGATGATCAGCGGCGGCATGAGCCGTACGACATCGGGGGCGGGCGCGTTGACCAGGAAGCCGGCATCCTGGGCCGCCCGCTGCACCTTGGCGGCGACGGCCTCGGTGAGCACGATACCCAGCAGCAGGCCCGCGCCACGGACATGGGAGACCAGCGGGTGCGCCAGGCCCTCGATTCCGTCCCGCAGCCGCTCGCCGAGGCGCTTCACGCGATCGAGGGCGCCGTCGGCGGCGAGCGTGTCCAGAACGGCGAGTCCGGCCGCGCACGCCACCGGGTTCCCGCCGAAGGTCGTACCGTGCTGACCGGGCTTCAGCAGGTCGGCGGCCGGGCCGAAGGCAACGGTGGCGCCGATGGGCAGGCCGCCGCCGAGGCCCTTGGCCAGAGTGACGAGGTCGGGCAGGACGCCCTCGTGCTGCTGGTACTCGAACCAGGTGCCGGTACGGCCGACGCCGGTCTGCACCTCGTCCAGGACGAGCAGCGTGCCGGTGGCCGCGGTGATCTCACGGGCCGCCCGCAGATAGCCCTTGGGCGGGACGACCACGCCGTTCTCGCCCTGGATGGGCTCGATGACCACCAGTGCGGTCTCCTCGGTGACCGCGGCCCGCAGCGCCTCGGCGTCCCCGTACGGCACATGCGTCACCTCGCCGGGCAGCGGCCGGAAGGGCTCCTGCTTCGTGGGCTGGCCGGTGAGGGAGAGCGCGCCCATCGTCCGGCCGTGGAAGCCGCCGTGGGTGGCGACCATGTGCCCGCGCCCGGTCAGCCGCCCGATCTTGAAGGCGCCCTCGTTGGCCTCGGCGCCCGAGTTGCAGAAGAAGACCCGGCCCGGCCGCCCGAACAGCTCGATCAGCCGCTCGGCGAGCGCCACCGGGGGCTCGGCGATGAACAGGTTGGAGACATGGCCCAGCGAGGCGATCTGGCGGGACACCGCCTCGACGACGGCCGGGTGGCCGTGGCCGAGGGCGTTGACCGCGATGCCGCCGACGAAGTCGGTGTACTCGGTGCCGTCCGCGTCCCACACCTTGGCGCCCGCGCCGCGCACCAGCGCCAGGCCCGGGGTGCCGTAGTTGTCCGTCATGACCCGCTGCCAGCGCTGGGCCAGCTCCTGACCGGTCACGGTGTCTCCCCCTGCTGGTTGTCGGGCGGCCGGTGGTCGGGCACGACCATCGTGCCGATGCCCTCGTCCGTGAAGATCTCAAGAAGGATGGAGTGCGGGACGCGGCCGTCGATCACGCGCGCGGTGGTGACGCCGTTGCGCACGGCGAACAGACAGCCCTCCATCTTGGGGACCATGCCGCTGGAGAGGTCGGGCAGCAGCTTCTCCAACTGGCTCGCGGTGAGCCTGCTGATGACCTCGTCGCTGTGCGGCCAGTCCTCGTACAGGCCCTCGACGTCGGTCAGGACCATCAGGGTCTCGGCGCCCAGCGCAGCCGCAAGAGCCGCAGCCGCCGTATCAGCATTGACGTTGTAGACATGTCCGTCGTCCTGGGAGCGGGCGATCGAGGAGATGACCGGGATACGGCCGTCCGTCAGCAGCGCCTCGATGGCGCCGGTGTCGATCGCGGTGATCTCACCGACCCGGCCGATGTCGACGAGCTCGCCGTCGATCTCGGGCCGGTGCTGGGTGGCGGTGATGGTGTGCGCGTCCTCGCCGGTCATCCCGACGGCGAGCGGGCCGTGCTGGTTGAGCAGCCCGACGAGCTCGCGCTGGACCTGCCCGGCGAGCACCATCCGTACGACGTCCATGGCCTCCGGGGTGGTGACGCGAAGGCCCGCCTTGAACTCGCTGACCAGGCCGTGCCGGTCGAGCTGGGCGCTGATCTGGGGGCCGCCGCCATGCACCACGACGGGCTTGAGCCCGGCGTGCCGCAGGAAGACGACGTCCTGGGCGAAGGCCGCCTTCAGCGCCTCGTCGACCATGGCGTTGCCGCCGAACTTGATCACGACGGTCCTGCCGTGGTGACGGGTCAGCCACGGCAGCGCCTCGATGAGGATCTGCGCCTTGGGGAGCGCGGTGTGCTTGCGGGTGCTCATGAGCTGTACGCGCTGTTCTCGTGGACGTAGTCGGCGGTGAGGTCGTTGGCCCAGATCACGACGGGCTCGGCGGTTCCGGCGGCGAGGTCGGCGGTGATGCGGACCTCCCGGTAGCGCATGTCGACGAGGTCGCGGTCCTCGCCGACCGAACCGTTCTCGCACACCCAGACGCCGTTGATGGCGACGTTGAGCCGGTCGGGGTCGAAGGCGGCCTTCGTGGTGCCGATGGCGGAGAGCACCCGGCCCCAGTTGGGGTCCTCGCCGTGGATGGCGCACTTGAGGAGGTTGTTGCGGGCGATGGAACGCCCGACCTCGACGGCGTCCTCCTCGCTCGCGGCGTTCACGACCTCGATGCGGATGTCCTTGCTGGCGCCCTCGGCGTCCCCGATGAGCTGCCGGGCGAGGTCGTCGCAGACCGTCCGTACGGCCTCGGCGAACTCCGCGTACTCCGGGGCCACTTCGCAGGCTCCGGAGGCGAGCAGCAGCACGGTGTCGTTGGTGGACATACAGCCGTCGGAGTCGACCCGGTCGAAGGTGGTCCGGGTGGCGTCGCGCAGGGCGCGGTCCAGGACCGGGGTGTCCAGGTCGGCGTCGGTGGTGAGGACGACGAGCATGGTGGCGAGACCGGGGGCGAGCATGCCCGCGCCCTTGGCCATCCCGCCCACCGTCCAGCCGTCCTTGGTCACCACGGACGTCTTGTGGACGGTGTCGGTGGTCTTGATGGCGATGGCGGCCTTCTCGCCGCCGTGCGCGGAGAGCTCCGCCGCGGCCTTCTCGATGCCCGGCAGCAGCTTGTCCATCGGCAGCAGGACGCCGATGAGCCCGGTCGACGCGACGGCGACCTCGCCCGCGCTGTGCCCGTCGAGGACCTCGGCCACCTTCTCGGCGGTGGCGTGGGTGTCCTGGAAGCCCTGGGGGCCCGTACAGGCGTTGGCGCCACCGGAGTTGAGGACGACGGCGGTGACCGCGCCGCCCTTGAGGACCTGCTCGGACCACAGGACGGGGGCGGCCTTGACGCGGTTGGAGGTGAAGACGCCCGCGGCGGCTCGGCGCGGCCCGTCGTTGACCACGAGGGCCACGTCCGGGTTGCCGTTCTCCTTGATCCCGGCGGCGATCCCCGCCGCCGTGAACCCCTTGGCTGCCGTCACGCTCACGGCGCAACTCCTGTCATCGTCAGGCCCGTGGTCTCATCCAGCCCCAGGGCGATGTTCATGCTCTGCACCGCGGCGCCCGCGGTGCCCTTGGTCAGGTTGTCGATGGCGCTCACCACGACGATCCGGTGGGCGTCCTCGTCGTACGCGACCTGGATCTGCACGGCGTTGGAGCCGTACACGGACGCGGTGGCGGGCCACTGCCCCTCGGGGAGCAGATGGACGAACGGCTCGTCGGCGAACGCCTTCTGGTACGCCGCCCGTACCGCCTCGCCGCTGACCCCCGGCTTCGCCCTGGCGGAGCAGGTGGCGAGGATGCCGCGGGGCATGGGGGCGAGGGTCGGGGTGAAGGAGACGGTGACGTGCTCTCCGGCGGCCGCGCTCAGGTTCTGGATCATCTCGGGGGTGTGGCGGTGCCCGCCGCCCACGCCGTACGGCGACATCGAGCCCATCACCTCGCTGCCGAGCAGATGCGGCTTGGCCGCCTTGCCCGCGCCGGAGGTGCCGGAGGCCGCGACGATCACGGCCTCGGGCTCGGCGAGGCCGCTCTCGTACGCCGGGAAGAGCGCCAGCGACACGGCGGTGGGGTAGCAACCGGGGACCGCGATGCGCCTGGCCCCCTCCAGCGCGGCGCGGCCGCCCGGCAGTTCGGGCAGCCCGTAGGGCCAGGTCCCGGCGTGCGGCGAGCCGTAGAACCGCTCCCAGTCGGTGGCGTCCTTCAGCCGGAAGTCGGCGCCCATGTCGATGACCAGCACCTCGTCGCCGAGCTGCTCGGCGACGGCGGCGGACTGGCCGTGCGGCAGCGCCAGGAACACCACGTCGTGGTCGCGCGCCAGCACCTCGACGGTGGTGGGCTCAAGGACGCGCGCGGCCAGCGGGAGCAGATGCGGCTGGAGCGCGCCGAGCCGCTGCCCGGCGTTGGTGTTCCCGGTCAGGGCGCCGATCTCGACGTCCGGGTGCGCGAGGAGCAGCCTCAGCAGTTCCCCGCCCGCATACCCGCTCGCCCCGGCCACTGCCGCTCGTACCGCCATCGAAGCCTCCTCGTCGATGGCATGACTATACGCAGCAATGCAGTTTTATGCAAAGGTCCTTTCCGGTCTCCCGGGAACGGTAGCGGGATGGGTACCGCGAGCTCAGTGTGGAGGTATGGACGCGAGTCGGGATGTCCGCAGGGCGGGCCCGGTGGACGCGGCGCACCGGGCGCTGCTGCTGCCGGGCGGTATGTGCACCACCGAGTTCTACGTGGAGGTGATGGCCCAGCCGGCGATGACCGAAGCGGGACTGGGCCTGGTGGCGGCGACCCTGCCGGGGTTCGGCCGGACCACGCCGTCGGCGGATCTGTCGATGGAGAACTACGCGCGGCTGATGGGCGAGTTCGCGGCGGCCGAGGGCTGCGACGTGGTGGTGGGGCACAGTCTGGGTGCGAACGTCGCGATCGAGATGGCCGCGCTCGGTGTGTCCCCGGGCCCCCTGGTCCTCCTGTCACCGACGTTCTCCCGGGCGGACGAGGCGAAGTTCCTGGGGGTCCTGGACCAGGTGGGGCGGCTGCCGGCGCTGGGGCCCCTGGCCTGGACGGCCATGCTGAAGGCGATCCCCCCGATGATGAAGAAGGAGATGCTGAAGGGGAACGTGCCGCAGGACCGTGCGGAGGCGCTGGCGGCGGACCTGGGCAACAACGACCCCGCGTTCTGCCGCGACGTCGTACGGCACTACTACGCCTACCTCGCCCGGCACCCCTCGCTCGTGGCCCGTCTGCGGGAGTCGGGGGTCCGCTCCTGGGTCGTGCGCGGCGACCACGACGAGATCGGGCTGAAGGACGAGGAGCGCCTCCAGCTGGAGGCGGATCCGCGGGTCACGATGGTGACGGTGGCGGACGCGGGGCACGCGGTGCTGGTGGAGCAGCCGGCGCGGGTGGCCGAGGTGATCGTCGAGGCGGCACAGGAGGTCCGGGCCTGATCCGGCCCGCGCGTCGCACCTGCCGCCCAGCCCGTTCATCGCGCCCGCCGTTCCGGCCGCGAGGGACCCCGCGAGCAGTCCCCGCCGAGTGATCCGTCCCACTTGATGACCCCCTCGTCGCTACGAATGTCCGGTGTTGCGCACAGCATGCCCGCCCCACCCCGTGATCCACACGCAGGCGCGGAGTAACGTCGTGGGCCGGGACGGGCGCCGGAATCACACGGGGGACCCGCCAGGACTTTTCTGTCAGAAGCGAAAGGCAGCGATGTGACGGGCCCTACGGGAGATATTGCACGCGTCGGAGTGGTGGGCTGCGGCCAGATGGGGGCCGGCATCGCGGAGGTCTGCGCCCGCAGCGGCCTGGACGTGAAGGTCGCCGAGACCACCGGCGAGGCCCTGGAGATCGGCCGCACCCGGCTGCACAACTCCCTTTCGAAGGCTGCCGAGCGCGGCAAGATCACCGCGGAGGAGCGCGACGCGACGCTCGCCCGCCTGAGCTTCACCACCGACCTCGGCGAGTTCGCCGACCGCGATCTCGTCATCGAGGCCGTCGTCGAGAACGAGCAGGTCAAGACCGAGATCTTCCAGGTGCTCGACCAGGTGGTGACCCGCCCGGACGCGATCCTGGCGTCCAACACCTCCTCCATCCCGCTGGTGAAGCTCGCGGTCGCGACCTCGCGGCCGGACCAGGTCATCGGCATCCACTTCTTCAACCCGGCCCCGGTGCAGCAGCTCGTCGAGCTGATCCCGGCGCTCACCACCTCCGAGGGCACCCTCAGCCGGGCGCAGGCCATGGTGGAGAAGGTCCTCGGCAAGCACGCGATCCGCGCCCAGGACCGCTCGGGCTTCGTGGTCAACGCGCTCCTCATCCCGTATCTGCTCTCCGCGATCCGGATGTTCGAGTCGGGCATCGCCAGCCGCGAGGACATCGACAACGGCATGGAGCTGGGCTGCGCCCACCCGATGGGTCCGCTCAAGCTGTCCGACCTCATCGGTCTGGACACGGTCGCCTCGGTGGCGGACTCGATGTACGACGAGTTCAAGGAGCCGCTGTACGCGGCGCCTCCGCTGCTGCAGCGCATGGTGGACGCGGGACGCCTGGGCCGCAAGACCGGCTCCGGTTTCTACACGTACGCCTGAGCGCGTCCGCGTACTTCCGGGGACGCTTTTCGCCGGGCCCGGCTCCTCTGTGTGAGGGCCGGGCCCGGCGCGTTCACACCCGGTGTGCGGCGCGAACCCGCATATGCTCTTCGCACACTCTCCCGCCCCTGGAGCAGGGCGAGTTGACTCCTTGGCGAAAAGTCAATGGCAATCAGCCACAACGACGAAGGAGCCTCGCCGTGCCGAGCGACCCCGGCCACCCGATGGCCGTCGACGAACTGTTCGCGTTACGCCGTTCCCTGGAAGTGAGTCTGGCCCGCATCGACGGGCAGATGACGCTGCTCACCCACCGCGACGACCAGAGCGAACGCGAACTGACCGAGCTGGGCGTGCGGGTGGCGTCCCTGGAACACACGAGGTGGCCGCTGCCCGCGCTCACGGTGCTCACCGCCCTCGGCGCACTGGCCGTCGCGGTCTGGCAGGCGCTGGGGCGGTGAGCGTCCGGCGGCCGGCCCCTAGGGTCTGTCCGGCGGATCTGGTCGGCTTTCGGTCCGGAGGGACCTTGCGGTGCTGGTGAGCGGGGGTCTGGTGCGTCCAGCTGCAAGGCGGAGGATTGAGGCGACGCGGAGCGTCGGTGATTGACGACAACGCCGCTGGGGGTCCCCCCTGGCCCTTAAGGCCTTGGGGGAGGGCGTGCCAGACCCCCGCGTGCCGACCAGATCCGCCGGACAGGCCCTAGCCGTCGCCGAGCCGCATATGGTGCAGGAGCAGGAGTCCGGCCGCCATATTGGCGGCCGGGACCTCGCCGCGGGCGATCATGTCGGGTACCAGCTTGAGCGGTATCCACTCGCGCCGCGACGACTCGAAGTCGTCCTCGGGGTGGCCGATGTACTCGGCCGACTCCGACCAGTAGAGGTGGTGCCGGGCGTCGATGAGCCCGTTGGCGGGCTCGACGGTGAGGAGCGGGCGCAGCGGGCCCGGCCGCCACCCCGTCTCCTCCTCCATCTCCCGGGCGGCCGCGGCCGCGATGTCCTCGCCGTCCTCGACGACTCCGGCGGCCAGCTCCCAGCCCCAGCTGTCGGTGATGAACCGGTGCCGCCACAGCAGCAGCACCTCGTTGGCCTCGTTGACGACGGTCGCCACGGCGACCGGGCGAAGCCTGATCAGGAAGTGGTCCAGGTGCCGCCCGTCCGGGAGGACGACATCGGCGAGATTGACGCGGAACCAGCGGTTCTCATAGACAGTTTGTTCACTCAGGTTCGTCCACTGCACGTTTTTGCCACCTTCCGACAAGAGGATGGCAATATCGCAGCAGGCACGCGCTCACAGGGGAACGCGCAGTGCCCCGTCGATCAGCTCGGCGGCATCGTCGGCGCCGGCGCAACCGCTCTCGACCAGATGCTCGCGTACGACGCGCAACCGGTCGCGCAACCGCTGCGACTCCATCCCCCGGGCCCGCTCGGCCATCTCGACCGCCGTCGCGACGGCCCGGTCCGCCTCGCCCTGCCGGAGCTCGATCTGCGCGAGCATCGCCAGCCGGTGCACCCTGCCCCGGTCGTGCGAGGGGGCGTGCGCCGCCAGTCCCGCCTGCTCGCGCGCGGCCGGGAGATCCCCGAGCCGCAGCAGGGCCTCCGCCACCTGGACGTTGACCAGGCCCGGCTGGACGTAGCCGGTCTCGGCGGGTTCGTTCTTCGGCCGGATCCGCTCGGCGGCCCGCTCGGCGCCGCGGATCGCGCCGAGCGCGCTGCGCCCGTCGCCGAGGTGCGCGTACGCCTTGGCCTGCATCGCGTGCAGATCCGCGGCCAGCGCCGGGGTGAGCTGGTGGCCCGCCGCCCGCAGCGCCGCCTCCGCGAAGGCGACCGCCTGGCGGTAGTCGCGCATGAACAGCGACTGGTTGACCAGCAGGGCGATCACATACGCGCCGAGCCCCCGGTCCCCGCTCGCCTTCGCCAGCCGCAGCGCCTGGTGGAAGTAACGCTGGGCCAGGCCCTGGGCGTTGGAGTCGTACGCGCAGATCCCGGCGATCGCGACCAGTCCCCCGGTCGCCCGGTGCAGCTGGCGGCCGGTCTGGTCGGTGTAGCAGCCGCGCAGCAGCGGCGCGGTCTCGGAGTTGAGGAAGCCCACGATGCGCGAGCGGGTGGCGATGCCCCCGGCCTTGCGGTACATCAGCTCGTAGTGCGCGCGGGCCGCACGCAGCATCTCGATGTCGCTCTCGCTCACCGCGGTCTGGCCGTGCCGGGACACATCGGTGTCCTCCGGCGGATTCTCCCACTCCCACACCGGCATCACGGCCGGGGTGCCGGTGACCGCGGGCGCGCCCAGTATGTGCGGGCGCTGCTGCTCGTCGGAGCGCCACAGGGCGGTGGCCCGCTCCACGAACCCGGCGAGCGGCGAGCCCACCGGCGCGGCCGGCTCACCCGGCACACCGAGCCCGATGTCGTCGAGGGTGACCGGCCGGTGCAGCCGGGCCGCCAGCACCTCGCAGATCAGATCGGGCACCTGGCCGCGCGGCCGCTGCCCCTTCAACCACCGTGCCACCGCGGTGTGTTCGTATCTCAGTGCCAGACCTCTGGCACGGCCGGCCTGGTTCACATGGGCCGCGAGCCCGGCGTTCGAGATGCCGGCCTCGTCGACCAGCGCGTCGAGCAGGGTATTGGGCTGCATCAGGCCCCTCCGTTGGCTCGGTGGACCCAGCGTAAACGAGGCGCGTTCACACGGGGTGTGAAGGGAGTACTCGCATTTATGCGCCGCGCACTCTGCCGCCGCGAGCCCACTGCCGATTGACTGAACTGCCTCTCCACAGAGGCGTGCCGGGCCGCCGGCTCCCCCTCGTACAGTGCGGCGGCCCGCTCCCGGCGCCGCCGGTCCTGCCGAACTGCCCGTCACTCCGCGGCAGGACCGACGGCGCACGCTCCACCGCCTCAGCGCCCCGCCTGCGCGGCCGGGACGGCTCCGGGCTGCGCGGGCACGCGCACCCGGTCGTTGCGCAGCACCATCAGCGCCACGTCGTCGGCCAGCCGTCCGCCGGTGTGGCGCAACAACTCCCGCTGTACGCAGTGGATCACTGCTGCGGGGGACAGCGGGGTGTCCAGGGCCGCCCGGGCGAGTACTTCCTGCAGCCGGAAGAACCGCCCGGCGCGGTCCCTGGCGTCCTCGGCGCCGTCCGTGTGCAGACACAGCGCCTCCCCCGGCAGCAGCCGGGTGCAGTACTGGAGCGGCAGTTCGGCGGGGAGCGGGAAGGAGCCGAGCGGCGGCAGCGGGTCGCCGGGCAGCAGCGCCTCGGCGCCGCCGCACAGCCGATAGGGCCAGGGATGACCGCAGTTGAGGGCGAGCACCGTGCCGTCGGCACGGATCTCCAGGAGCAGTACGGTCACGAACTCCTCGGCGAGCGGGCTCTCCGGCTCGCCCGGGCAGCAGGCCGGGTGCTCGGCGCGGGCCCGCTCGCGCAGATGCCGTTGCAGCGCCCGCTCCAGACGCCGCAGCACGCCCGCCAGGTCCGGCTCGTCGTGGGCGGCCTCGCGGAAGCTGCCGAGCAGTGCGGCGACCGCGCCGAGCGCGCCCAGGCCGTGGCCGCGCACATCGCCCATGACGACCCGCACCCCGTGCCGGGTGGCCATCACCTCGTACAGATCGCCGCCGACCGCCGCGCCCCGGCCCGCGCAGAGCTGGCCGGCGGCCACCGTGAGCCCGTCGACACGGGGCGGCGGCGGGCGCAGCAGCACCCGCTGGGCGGCGTCGGCGACCTCCTGGACGAGCCGCAACTCCCGGGCCGCGCCCAGCCGTACGCCGTGCACCAGACAGACCACCGCGATCAAGAAGGCCGCACAGGTGGCGATCCGCAGACCCATCGACTCGTCGGTGGCCAGCGGACAGGTCAGCTGCCAGACGACGACCAGGACCAGCCACAGGGCGGGCAGCGCCAGGGCGAGTCCCCGGCCCGTACCGAGTGCCTGCGCGCAGGCCGCCGTCCAACTCCTGGTACGGATCATGCCGTCGGCCCCCCTAGGCCTCTGCGCCTCTCACCCCTGCACCGGCCTTCACGACCGGATTGATTCTGTCGACGGTCCGCCCCTTTTTGCGTACATCGCTCCCTCTTCTCACCCGAACGAGTGAGAAGGGTGGGGTTCTGGAGGAGAGCCCTGCGGGCAGGGGCGCGAACGCCGGAAGGGCGCATCCGGGGGTCCGGATACGCCCTTCCTGGTCCCGCCTCGGGGAGTTACGCCCCGCGGAGCACCGCGCCCGTGCGCTCGGCGGCCAGGGCCACCGCCGCGTCGCGGGCGGCCGAGGCCTCCTCGACGGTCAGCGTGCGGTCGGCGGCGCGGAAGCGCAGCGCGTACGCCAGCGACTTCTTGCCCTCGCCGATCTGCTCACCGGTGTAGACGTCGAACAGCCGGATGGACTCCAGGAGTTCACCGGCGCCGCCGCGCAGGAAGTACTCGACGGCGGCGGAGGGGACCTCCGCGTCGACGACCAGCGCCACGTCCTGGGTGGCCACCGGGAAGGTGGAGATCCGCGGGGCCCGCAGGGCGCCCTCTCCGGCCTTCGCGAGCAGATCCAGGTCGAGCTCCATGGCGCAGGTGCGCTCGGGCAGGCTCAGCGCCTTGACCACGCGCGGGTGCAGCTCGCCCGCGTGGCCGATCACGACGATCTCGCTGTCGATGACGACGGCGAGCTCGGCGCAGCGGCCCGGGTGCCACGGCCCGTACTGGCCCTGCTGGACGATGAGTTCGGCGCCCGCCTCATGGGCCAGGGTCCGGGCGGCCTCGACCGCGTCGGCCCAGTCCGCCGGGCGGCCCTTGCCCCACCAGCCGGCCTGCTCGCGCGCACCGGCGAGGACGGCGGCCGCGTGCCGGGGCTGCGCGGGCAGCACGGCGTCGAGCGCGGCGATCTCCTCGTCGGTGGGGCGGCGGTCGACGGGCAGCTGGACGGCGACGCCCTGGCTCTCGCCCGGCTGGAAGACCAGACCGGTCTCGAAGAGGGCCAGGTCGTGGCTGCCGCGGCCGTCGTTGCGGCGCAGCGCCGTGAGCAGCCCCGGCAGCAGCGTGGTGCGCAGCGCCGGCTCCTCGTCGTTGAGCGGGTTGACCAGCTTCACGACCCGGCGGGCCGGGTCGCCGGCCTCCAGGCCCAGCTGGTCGAAGACCTGCTCGGAGACGAACGGGTAGTTCAGCGCCTCCACATAACCGGCGCCGGCGAGCGCGCGGCCCGCCCGGCGGTGCAGCCGCTGGCGCTCGGTCAGACCGCGGCCGGCGGGCGGCTTCGGCAGGGTGGAGGGCAGGTTCTCGTACCCCTCCAGCCGGATGACCTCCTCGGCGAGGTCGTTCGGCTCGGTGAGGTCGGGGCGCCACGAGGGCACGGTGACGACGAGCTCGTCCTGCCCGTAGACGTCGCAGCCGATCTCCTGGAGGCGGCGCACGACGGTCTCGCGGCCGTAGTCGACGCCCGCCACCTTGTCCGGGTGGTCGGCGGAGACGGAGATGGTGCGCGGCGCGGAGGGCGCGATGACCTCGGTGACGCCGGCCTCGGCGGTGCCGCCCGCGAGCAGCACCAGCAGGTCGACGGTCCGCTGGACGGCCGCGGAGGCGGCCTGCGGGTCGACGCCGCGCTCGAAGCGCTTGGACGCCTCGGAGGTCAGCTTGTGGCGGCGCGCGCTGCGGGCGATGGCGACCGGGTCGAAGTGCGCGGCCTCGATGACCACCTCGGTGGTACCCGTGACCTGTCCGGTCTGCGGGTCGGTGACCGAGTCGGCGATCTCCGTGTTGGCGCCGCCCATCACACCGGCAAGCCCGATCGGGCCGCGGTTGTCGGTGATGACCAGGTCGGCGGCGTCCAGCTTGCGCTTGGCGCCGTCGAGGGTGGTGATCACCTCGCCGGGCTCGGCGCGGCGGACGCCGATGGGGCCGTCGACCAGCGAGCGGTCGTAGGCGTGCAGCGGCTGGCCGAGCTCGATCATCACGTAGTTGGTGACGTCGACGGCGAGCGAGATCGGGCGCATCCCGGCCTTCTGCAGCCGGCGCTGGAGCCAGATCGGCGAGCGGGCCTCGGGGTCGAGGCCTCCGACGGTGCGCGCGGTGAAGCGGTCGCAGCCGATCGGGTCGACGATCTTCACCGGGTAGCCGTACGAGTTGGGCGCGGGCACGTCGAGCAGCGCCGGGTCGCGCAGCGGCAGACCGTACGCGATGGCGGTCTCGCGGGCCACACCGCGCATCGACAGGCAGTCGCCGCGGTTGGCGGTCACCGCGATGTCCAGGACCTCGTCGACGAGCTCCAGGAGCGCGATCGCGTCGGTGCCGGCCTCGTGCTCGTGCGGCAGGACGATGATGCCGCCGCTGCCGTCGTCGCCCATGCCCAGCTCGTCGCCGGAGCAGATCATGCCGTGCGAGGTCTTGCCGTACGTCTGGCGGGCGGCGATGGCGAA
The DNA here is from genome assembly GCF_001653515.1 of Streptomyces sp. ERV7. Taxonomy (GTDB): domain Bacteria; phylum Actinomycetota; class Actinomycetes; order Streptomycetales; family Streptomycetaceae; genus Streptomyces. Next base: position 982,429 of record NZ_LYOY01000001.1, read on the forward strand.
GTCGCCGGGCAGCACGGCGCCGGGGAGCACCACGACGACCTTGTCGCCGACCTGGAAGTTCCGGGCGCCGCAGACGATCTCCTGCGGCTCGCCGGTGCCGTTGGCCGTGCCGACGTCGACCGTGCAGAAGCGGATGGGCTTCTTGAAGCCCTCCAGCTCCTCGATGGTCAGCACCTGGCCGACGACCAGGGGGCCCTTGAGGCCGGCGCCGAGCTGCTCGACGGTCTCGACCTCGAGGCCGGCGGAAACGAGCTTGGCCTGGACGTCACGGCCGGTCTCGGTCGCCGGCAGGTCGACGTACTCCCGCAGCCAAGAAAGCGGGACCCGCATCAGATCTCCATCCCGAACGGCCGGGTGAACCGGACGTCACCCTCGACCATGTCTCGCATGTCTTCGACGTTGTGGCGGAACATCAGCAGGCGTTCGATGCCGAAGCCGAAGGCGAATCCGCTGTACTTCTCGGGGTCGACGCCGCAGGCGGTGAGCACCTTCGGGTTGACCATGCCGCAGCCGCCGAGCTCGATCCAGCCCTCGCTGGAGCAGGTGCGGCAGGGGCGGTCGGGGTTGCCGACGGACTCGCCGCGGCACACGTAGCAGACCATGTCCATCTCGGCGGACGGCTCGGTGAACGGGAAGAAGTTCGGCCGCAGCCGGGTCTTCATGTCCTGGCCGAAGAGCGACTGGACCATGTGGTCCAGGGTGCCCTTGAGGTCCGCCATGGTCAGGCCCTCGTCGACGGCGAGCAGCTCGACCTGGTTGAAGACGGGGGTGTGCGTGGCGTCCAGCTCGTCCGTGCGGTAGACCCGGCCGGGGCAGATCACGTACACCGGCGGCTCACGGTCGAGCAGCGAGCGGATCTGCACCGGGGAGGTGTGCGTGCGCAGCACCGTGCCGGAGTTCGCCGTGCCGTCGGCGGCCTGGACGAAGAAGGTGTCCGCCTCGCCGCGGGCCGGGTGGTCCGGGCCGATGTTGAGCGCGTCGAAGTTGAACCACTCGGCCTCGACCTGCGGGCCCTCGGCGACCTCGTAGCCCATGGCCACGAAGATGTCCTCGATGCGCTCGGAGAGCGTGGTGAGCGGGTGGCGGGCGCCGGCCGGTACACGGTCGTACGGCAGCGAGACGTCCACCGCCTCCTCGACCAGGACGCGCGCGTCGCGCTCGGCCTCCAGCTCGCTCTGGCGGGCGGCCAGCGCCTTGTTCACGGCGCCGCGGGCCATGCCCACGAGCTTGCCTGCCGCGGCCTTGGCCTGCGGCGGCAGGGCGCCGATCTCGCGGTTGGCGAGGGACAGGGGCGAGGTGCCACCGGCGTGCGCGGTCTTCGCGTGAGCGAGCGCCTCGAGGTCACCGGCCGCGGCGAAGGCGGCGAGCGCCTCGTCCCGCATGCGCTCGATCTCTTCCGGTTTCAGTGCCTCGACCTCAACAGGGTCGTACGACTTATTGGGTGCCGACATCTCTTCCCGTACTTCCGATTGGCTTGGCTGGGGGTCCCGCCACCGCGACAGCGACTGGGCCGCGCGACAGCACGGACACGAACGCGCCAAAGGTCGAGTCTAACGGGGTGGGTACGTGCGGATGCGCCCGTGGGCGGCCCGGCGGTCGCTACTGGAGGTAGGCCGGGGCGCTGACGGGCAGGATAAATCGGAACTCGGCGCCGCCGCCGGAGCCGCGGCCCACCGCGATCGTCCCGCCGTGCGCCTCCACGATGCCCTTGACGATGTAGAGGCCGAGGCCGGTGCCGCCGCGTTTGCTGCCCCGCCAGAAGCGGGTGAAGACACGGCCCATCGACTCCTCGGGGATGCCGGGGCCTTCGTCGCTCACGGTGACGGCCGTTCCCTTCTCGTCGTGCTCGTCGATACGGACGGGCGCGGGTGCCACCTCGATGGTGACGGTTCCCTCGCCGTGGCGCACCGCGTTTTCCAGCAGGTTGCCCAGGACCTGGTCGATCTTGTCGGGATCCGCCCACAGATCGGGCAGCGGGCGCTGGATGCGGACGAGGAAGCGGTCGGGGACCTGTCCGGAGGCCACATGGGCCTGGATGTGCCGGCCGACGGCGGCCGCTATGTCCACCGGCTGGCGGCGCACCTCCAGGCGGCCCGAGTCGATCCGGGAGATGTCCAGGAGCTCGGCGATCAGCCGGGTGACGCGGTTGGCGTCGGCGTCGACGGTCTCCAGCATCAGCCGCTTCTGGTCGTCCGTGAACCGCTCCCACTTGGCGAGCAGCGTCGCGGTGAACCCCTTGACGGAGGTCAGCGGCGAGCGCAGCTCATGGGCGACGGTGGCGATCAGCTCGGCGTGCGAGCGCTCGGTGCGCCGCCGCGCCTCGGTGGAGCGCAGGCTCACCACGACCCGGCGCACCGGTCCGGTGGGGTGCTCGCGCACGTACCGCGCGGAGACCAGCACCTCGCGCCCGCCGGGCAGCAGCAGATTGCGCTCGGGCTGGCCGACGCGGATGGCGAGTCCGCCGTACGGGTCGGTCAGCTGCCACCAGCGGCGGCCCTTGAGGTCCTCAAGCGGCAGGGCGCGCTCCAGCTCCACGCCGAGCGCGTCGCGCCTGGCGACCGCGGTGATCCGGGCGGCGGCCGCGTTGAAGCAGATGACCCGGCCCTTCTCGTCGGCGACGACGAGACCGTCGGGCAGGTCCTCGGGGTCTATCCCCAGGGCGTCCGGGCCACCGGAAGGGCGCACCAGGGCATTCTCGCCGATGGTCCTCACGCCGACAGCCATCCCCGTATCCCACCTCTCCGAAGCGCACAGTGGGCCCCCGAGCCCGTCACACTACTAGCTGGAGGTGACGGTGCGGACCCCCTCAGCGAGGAGTACGGGTGCGCTGGGCCCGCGCCGAGGCGTACAGGCACACCGCGGCGGCGGTCGCCAGGTTGAGGCTCTCGGCCCTGCCGTGGATCGGGACGCGCACCACGGCGTCCGCCAGCGCCCTGGTCTCCTCCGGCAGGCCCCAGGCCTCGTTGCCGAAGATCCAGGCGGTGGGACCGCCCATGGTGCCCGCGTCGAGCTCGTCGTCGAGGTCGTCCTCGCCCGCTCCGTCGGCGGCGAGGATGCGCACCCCGGCGTCCCGCAGCCCCTGCACGGCCTGCTCCACCGGTACGCCGACGGCGACCGGCAGATGGAAGAGCGAACCGACCGAGGCGCGCACCGACTTGGGGTTGTACAGGTCGACGGAGGCGTCGGTGAGGACGACCGCGTCGGCACCGGCGGCGTCCGCGCAGCGCAGTACGGTGCCGGCGTTGCCGGGGTCGCGGACGTGCGCGAGGACGGCGACGAGCTTGGGCCGCGCCTTGAGGATGTCCTCGAACGGGGAGTCCAGGAAGCGGCAGACACCGACCAGCCCCTGCGGGGTGACGGTCTGGGAGACCTCGGCGAGCACCTCGTCGTCCGCGTAGTGCACCCGGGCCCCGGCGTCGCGGGCGGCGGCCACGATGTCCGCGTACCGCTCCGCCGCCTCGACGGTGGTGAACAGCTCGGTCAGCGTCGCCTCGCCGCCGCTGCGGTGCTCCACGGCCTCCCGGACGGCCTGCGGCCCCTCGGCGATGAACCGGCGCTCCTTGCCACGAAAGTTACGCCGCGCGAGCCGCCTGGCGGCAGCGACGCGGGGGGAGCGCGGGGAGATCAGCTCGGGCATGGGCATGTGCTCGCGGGTCTCTCTCTACGAGGTGGAACGGGAACGTGCGGCCTACGGCCCACGGCGCTACGGACCGGGACCGACCCGCCGGACACGGGGCCCCGGAGCGGGGTCGAGGGGCGCAGGCCCCCGGGAGCAGGGACCCGGGTTGCACCCCCCGAGCGGGGTCGGGGGCCGCAGCCCAGGGAGCGGGGTTGAGGGGCACAGCCCCCGGGAGCAGGAACCCGGGGCGCACCCCCCTGAACCGGGCCGGAAAGCGCGACCCCCGGGAGCGGGGTCGAGGGGCGGAGCCCCCGGTGCGGGGGCCCGGGGGGCGCCGCCCCCGGGAAAGGTCCCGTAACGCACCCGGACCCGCAGGCCATCGGCCTGCGGGTCCGGTCCGGCTCAACAAGCCGTCAGGCGCTTACGCGGCCTTCGGGGCGTTGACGTCGCTCGGGAGGGCCTTCTGGGCCACCTCGACGAGCGCGGCGAACGCGTTGGCGTCGTTGACCGCGAGCTCGGCCAGGATCTTGCGGTCCACCTCGATGTTGGCGGCCTTCAGACCCTGGATGAGGCGGTTGTACGTCATGCCGTTCTGGCGGGCAGCGGCGTTGATGCGCTGGATCCACAGCTGACGGAAGTCGCCCTTGCGCTTCTTGCGGTCGTTGTAGTTGTAGACCAGCGAGTGGGTGACCTGCTCCTTGGCCTTGCGGTACAGGCGCGAACGCTGACCGCGGTAGCCGGAGGCCGCCTCGAGGATCGCCCGGCGCTTCTTGTGGGCGTTGACTGCCCGCTTGACGCGTGCCACTTGTTAACTCCTTGTAGCGGGGCCGTGGTGCGTGATCACACGGCCCGAATTCGAATAGGTCCCGGTCTCGACGTCCCGCCCCCGGTTGAACCGGAGGCGGAGGAACGTCACTTGCCGAGAAGCTTCTTGATCTTCTTGGCGTCGCCCGGGGCCATCTCGGCGTTGCCGGTGAGGCGACGCGTCAGCTTGGACGACTTGTGCTCGAGCAGGTGGCGCTTGCCGGCACGCTCACGGAGCACCTTGCCGGAGCCGGTGATCTTGAAGCGCTTGCTGGCACCGCTGTGCGACTTGTTCTTCGGCATAGCGCCGTTATCTCCTCGTCAGTGGCGCCCCCAGCCGGTCCGGGGACCGGCGCGCGGGAGCGTCATATGTATCGGTTGTCCTGGGCTGGCTGCCCGGGAATCAGGCCTCGGCGGGTTCCTCGGCCGACGCCTCGACGACCGGCTCCTCAACGGAGTCGTCCGCCTCGGCCGGCAGACCCTGGCGCTCCGCCTTGCGGGCGGCCTGCGCCTCGCGGGCTTCGGCCATCGCCTCGGTCTTCTTCTTGTGCGGACCGAGGACCATGATCATGTTTCGGCCGTCCTGCTTCGGGCTGGACTCGACGAAGCCGAGGTCCTCCACGTCCGAAGCGAGGCGCTGGAGCAGTCGGTAGCCGAGCTCCGGCCGGGACTGCTCACGACCACGGAACATGATCGTGATCTTGACCTTGTCGCCCTGCTTGAGGAACCGGACGACGTGACCCTTCTTGGTGTCATAGTCGTGCGGGTCGATCTTCGGCCGGAGCTTCATCTCCTTGATGACCGTGTGCGCCTGGTTCTTGCGCGCCTCACGGGCCTTCATGGCCGACTCGTACTTGAACTTCCCGTAGTCCATGAGCTTGCACACGGGCGGACGGGCGTTCGCCGCGACCTCGACCAGGTCCAGGTCGTACTCCTGTGCGAGCTCCAGGGCCTTGGCAAGCGGAACAATCCCGACCTGCTCGCCGCTGGGACCGACAAGTCGCACTTCGGGAACGCGAATCCGGTCGTTGATGCGGGGCTCGGCGCTGATGGATCCTCCTCGGTAGCACCACACGCCTGTCTGGCAGACAAGCGCGTACTTTCACTCGGGACCAACCATCACGGCACATGAAAAATGCCCCGGACGGGACACAGGCGGGGCTCCATGAACAACCGGAACACCGCCGCGGTCAACCGCGGGGCGCACATCGGACGGCTCCATCGTCCGTACGGAACGATGGCTACCGTCTGACCGGATGACCCGCCGCCCCGGAGGGCAGTCAGGTGGGAGATCGGAGCCTCCACTTGTGGGCCGGGCACATGGGAGTACCTGGCCGGTCGTTACACAAGGTTAGCAGCACACCGGCACGGGGGCCAATCGTGCGCACACCGCCGCAGCGCCTATCGTGTGGGGCATGAGTGAGAACGCCCCCCAGTCCTCCGGGACCACCGACTTCGACACCATGACCCGCGACATCGCGGAGGTCCCGGCCGTCGAGGTGATCGTCACGGTCGCCGTGAACCTGATGAGCGCCGCCGCGGTGAAGCTCGGACTGACGGAGGAGGGCGACGAGCACAAGGACCTGGACGAGGCCCGCAAGCTCGTGCACGCGCTGGCCGGTCTGCTCGACGCCAGCACCACCGAGATCAGCTCGTTCCACGCCGCCCCGCTGCGCGACGGCCTGAAGTCCCTCCAGCTCGCCTTCCGCGAGGCGTCCATCGTCCCGGACGAGCCCGGCCAGGGCCCCGGCGAGAAGTACACGGGCCCGGTATACGGCTAGTCGCCGCTCCCTCCCGTACGAAGTGAGGCGCCCCCGGTTCCCCGGGGGCGCCTCTTTGTGTCCGTCGTCCGCTCAGCGCGTGAACAGGGGGGCGTTGGGCTGCGGTGCCGCGGCCGGGAGCAGGGCGAGGTCGAGGCCCCGGACGAGACGGGCGCGCAGCACCTCGTCGGCGGCGAGCAGCTCGACGACCCGGCGCGCGGCCTCGGCCGGCACCGCTCCGTCGGCCAGCACCAGGACGAGCGTGCCGTCGGCGCTGCCGGGGCCGAGGTGGGCGCGCAGGACGGCGGGCTCGGCGGCGACCGCCGTGCGCACCGCCTCGATGACGGCCGGGTCGTCGAGCGGGTCCGCGCTGGTGCGCCCCTCGGCCAGGGCGAGCAGCGCGCCGCCCTTCAGCTCGTACGCGACGGGCCCCGCCAGATCGAGGACGACCGTGTCGGCGCGCTCGTGCGCGGCGGCCTGGAGCGCCTGGTGCAGCGGTACGGCGACGGGCCGGGCCTCCGGGTCCCACAGCGCGAGCGAGGCGAGCGAGGTGAAGGCGGGCAGCGCCTTGCGGTCGCCCGCGGTGAGCGTGGGCACCGCCATGTCGCTGGTCTTCTCGCGGCGCAGCCCGTTCTCGTCGGTCTCCACCTCGCCGAGCACGGCGACGACGGGGACGAGCAGCCGGGCGCCCTTGAGCGCGGCCAGGACGCGGGACTGGGCCGCGCCGCTCCCCCTGTCCTCGGCCCAGGCGGCGAGCGCCGCCGTGAGTTCGGGGTCGGCGGTGCCGTCGTCGTCGGAGAAACCGGGGTCCGGGATGTTCTTGAGCGCCACGGCACGAGCCTAACCGGGGCCCGCCCCGGCCCCCGCACCAGGGGAATTCCCCGGCGGGCGGCCCGGACCGTAACGTCGTGGGGGTGGATCTGGACGCGAGGGTGGCGACGGTGGCCCAGGGCTCGCTGTCAGTGGGGGTGTACGACCTGGCGGGCGGCGGGGAGCACGGGCCTCTGTGGCGACTTCTACTCGTCGTCGTTGTCCGACGGCACCTCGGTCGGCTCGGCGCTCGCCTCTTCCGTCTGCAGCAGACGGGACAGCTGACGGCCGACGATCCGCTTGAACTTCCGCTGCTGCGGCCGCGTCCGGTCGAGCACCGCGACCTCCAGACGCTCCGCGGGGATCTCCCGCTCGGCGCCGTTCGTCTGGTTCGACAGGGCCTGCACGGCCAGCTTCAGCGCCTCCGCCAGCGACATACCGTCCTGGTGGCGCTGGTCCAGGAAGGTACTGATCTGCTCCGCGTTGCCGCCGACCGCGACCGAGCCGTGCTCGTCCACGATCGAGCCGTCGTGCGGCAGCCGGTAGATCTGGTCCTCCTCCGGCGTCGCCCCGACCTCGGCGACCACCAGCTCCACCTCGTACGGCTTCTCGCCGACGCTGGAGAAGATGGTGCCCAGTGTCTGCGCGTACACGTTCGCCAGACCACGGGCCGTCACATCGTCGCGGTCGTAGGTGTACCCGCGCAGATCCGCGTAGCGCACACCGCCGATGCGGAGGTTCTCGTACTCGTTGTACTTGCCGGCGGCCGCGAAGCCGATCCGGTCGTAGATCTCGCTGAACTTGTGCAGCGCGCGGGACGGGTTCTCGCCGACGAACACGATGCCGTCGGCGTACTGCAGCACGACCAGGCTGCGGCCGCGCGCGATGCCCTTGCGGGCGTACTCGGCACGGTCGGCCATGGCCTGCTGGGGTGAGACATAGAACGGCGTCGACACCGGCTATCCGTCCCTTTCTGTCAGTGGCGGGGTCATCTCTGCGGCCTCAGAGCAGCGCGGCGCGCGGGCCGTCGGGCTGCTCCAGACGCCGCTCCAGGATCGAGCGGGCGATCTCGGAGGACTCCGCGTCGGTCAGCCTCCGGAAGCCCTCGTCGCTGATGACGGTGACGATGGGATAGATCCGGCGGGCGACGTCGGGACCGCCGGTCGCCGAGTCGTCGTCCGCCGCGTCGTAGAGCGCCTGGACGACCAGGGTCGTCGTCTGCGCCTCGGTGAGGTCGTCGCGGTAGAGCTTCTTCATCGAGCCCCGGGCGAAGATCGAGCCGGAGCCGGTGGCCGCGAAGCCGTGCTCCTCGGAACGGCCGCCGGTGACGTCGTAGGAGAAGATGCGGCCCCTGTCGCGGTCCACGTCGTACCCCGCGAAGAGCGGGACCACGGCCAGGCCCTGCATGGCCATGCCGAGGTTGCCGCGGATCATCGTGGAGAGCCGGTTGGCCTTGCCCTCCAGGGAGAGGGTGGCGCCCTCGACCTTCTCGAAGTGCTCCAGCTCCAGCTGGAAGAGCTTGACCATCTCCACGGCGAGACCGGCGGTGCCGGCGATGCCCACCGCCGAGTACTCGTCGGCGGGGAAGACCTTCTCGATGTCGCGCTGGGCGATCATGTTGCCCATCGTCGCCCGCCGGTCACCGGCGAGCACCACGCCGCCGGGGAACGTGGCGGCGACGATGGTGGTGCCGTGCGGCGCCTCCACATGCCCCTGCACGGGCGGCAGTACGCGCTTGCCGGGCAGCATCTCCGGCGAGTGGTCGGACAGGAAGTCCATGAACGAGGACGAGCCCGGCGTCAGGAAGGCAGCTGGTAGACGCCCTGTGCCACGAGTGTTGGCTTCCACGAGGTTCCCTCCAGGTAGGCGGCAGCCCGACGAACTGTGTCGGGATCGTCTCCCAACTTGCCGATGGCCGAATTGCAGTTGAAGCACCGTACGCCACGGACCTTACCCATCTCCCGCGGCGGTGATCCACATGAACGGCGAGGGCGGAAGGGCGGGTTGGGCACACCGGGTGCCGCCCCGCCGGAGGGAGCCGTCGCTCCCTCACCCACACCCTTCGCCGTTCACATCCGTGGACTACTGTCCACCCTTCTGAACGAAGGAGCGGACGAAGTCCTCCGCGTTCTCCTCCAGCACATCGTCGATCTCGTCCAGCACCGAGTCGACGTCGTCGGACAGCTTCTCGTGGCGCTCCTTGAGGTCCTCGGAAGCCTGCGCGTCCTGGGTCTGCTCCTCGACCTCCTCGGTGGAACGCGTGGCCTTCTGCTGTCCGCCGCCGGTGTCCTTGGTCGCCATCTACCTCACCCCGCTCGGTTCGATGTCCTTGATCAGACCCTACAAGCAGGGCCTGACATCGGCCCCGCACTTGGTGGAACGTGCGGGGCCTACCTCTGTGTTTCCCACGCCGTCGACTTTTCAGCCCCGGGTCAGCCGCCCGAGAGCACCCGGACCAGATCCTCGGCCGTCCGGCAGCGGTCGAGCAGCTCCTTCACGTGATTACGCGTTCCGCGAAGCGGTTCCAGGGTTGGTACGCGCTGGAGCGAGTCCCGGCCCGGCAGGTCGAAGATCACCGAGTCCCAGGAGGCCGCGGCGACGTCGTCCGCGTACTGCTCCAGGCAGCGGCCGCGGAAGTACGCCCTGGTGTCCTCCGGGGGCTTCGCCCGGGCCCGGGAGACCGCGGGCTCGTCGAGGAGGCGCTTCATCTTCCCGCGGGCCGCCAGCCGGTTGTAGAGGCCCCTCTCGGCCCGTACGTCGGCGTACTGGAGGTCGACGAGGTGAAGCCTGGCCGCGTCCCAGCCGAGGCCGTCGCGCCGCCGGTAGCCCTCCATGAGCTCCCGCTTGGCGATCCAGTCGAGCTCGCCGGACAGGCTCATCGGGTCGTTCTCCAGCCGGTTGAGCACGTCCTCCCAGCGGCCGAGGACGTCCTTGGTCTGGTCGTCGGCGTCGACGCCGAACCGCTCCTCCACGTACTTGCGCGCCAGCTCGAAGTACTCCATCTGGAGTTGTACGGCGGTCAGGGTGCGGCCGCTGCGCAGGGTGACGAGATGGCGCAGATCGGGGTCGTGGGAGACCTGGTGGAGGGTGCGGACCGGCTGGTCGACGGCGAGGTCGACGTTGATGAAACCGTCCTCGATCATGGAGAGGACGAGCGCCGTCGTACCGAGCTTGAGGTAGGTGGAGATCTCGGAGAGGTTGGCGTCGCCGATGATGACGTGCAGCCGGCGGTATTTCTCCGCGTCCGCGTGCGGCTCGTCGCGGGTGTTGATGATGGGGCGCTTGAGGGTGGTCTCCAGACCCACCTCGACCTCGAAGTAGTCGGCGCGCTGACTGATCTGGAAGCCGTGCTCGTGCCCGTCCTGGCCGATGCCGACGCGGCCGGCGCCGGTGATGACCTGGCGGGAGACGAAGAACGGGGTGAGGTGGCGCACGATGTCCGAGAACGGGGTCTCCCGCTTCATCAGGTAGTTCTCGTGCGTGCCGTAGGACGCGCCCTTGTTGTCCGTGTTGTTCTTGTAGAGGTGGATCGGCTGGGCGCCGGGGAGCTGCGCCGCGCGTTCGGCCGCCTCGGCCATGATGCGCTCGCCGGCCTTGTCCCACAGCACCGCGTCGCGCGGGTTGGTGACCTCGGGCGAGCTGTACTCGGGGTGTGCGTGGTCGACGTAGAGCCGTGCCCCGTTGGTGAGGATGACGTTGGCGAGGCCGATGTCCTCGTCGGTGAGCTGGCTGGAGTCGGCGGCCTCGCGGGCGAGGTCGAAGCCGCGGGCGTCCCGCAGCGGGTTCTCCTCCTCGAAGTCCCAGCGGGCGCGGCGCGCCCGGTGCATCGCCGCCGCGTAGGCGTTGACGATCTGGGACGAGGTGAGCATGGCATTGGCATTGGGGTGGCCGGGGACGGAGATGCCGTACTCCGTCTCGATGCCCATTACTCGCCGTACGGTCATGCGGCCCTCCTTGCCCGGCGGCGCTCCCCTCCGGGAGCGGCGCTCAAGTACCGCTGATTCTCCGGTGCGTGTGCGGTGCCCGTCCCCGCACTGCGCGACGCGGCGGTACGGAAGAGCCTAGAACGCCTTTGCGCTGGTGGGGAGATCAATTCCGTCATTGCTCTTGGTCGGTCTCTGGCCTGTTTTTGGCCGGAAAAGCAGTCGGCTGCGGATGCCCGGTCGGGCACCCGCAGCCGCCCCGTGTTCTACAGGTACTGACCGGTGTTGGCCACCGTGTCGATGGAGCGCCCGGTGTCCGCGCCCTGCTTTCCGGTGACGAGGGTACGGATGAACACGATCCGCTCGCCCTTCTTTCCGGAGATACGGGCCCAGTCGTCGGGGTTGGTGGTGTTGGGCAGGTCCTCGTTCTCCTTGAACTCGTCCACGCAGGCCTGGAGGAGGTGGGAGACCCGGATGCCCTTCTGGTTGTGGTCGAGGAAGGCCTTGATGGCCATCTTCTTGGCCCGGTCCACGATGTTCTGGATCATGGCGCCGGAGTTGAAGTCCTTGAAGTAGAGGACTTCCTTGTCGCCGTTGGCGTACGTGACTTCCAGGAAGCGGTTCTCCTCGGATTCCGCGTACATCTGCTCGACGACGGACTGGATCATCGCGTGTGCCGCGGCGTCCTTGGAACCGCTGTGTTCGGACAGGTCGTCCGAGTGCAGCGGCAGGGTGGCCGTGAGGTACTTGGCGAAGATGTCCTTGGCCGCCTCGGCGTCCGGCCGCTCGATCTTGATCTTCACGTCCAGGCGCCCGGGGCGCAGGATGGCCGGGTCGATCATGTCCTCGCGGTTGGAGGCGCCGATGACGATGACGTTCTCCAGGCCCTCCACACCGTCGATCTCGGCGAGCAGCTGCGGGACGATGGTGTTCTCCACGTCCGAGCTGACGCCGGATCCGCGGGTGCGGAAGAGGGACTCCATCTCGTCGAAGAAGACGATGACGGGGGTGCCCTCGCTGGCCTTCTCCCGGGCTCGCTGGAAGACCAGGCGAATGTGACGCTCGGTCTCACCGACGTACTTGTTGAGGAGTTCGGGGCCCTTGATGTTGAGGAAGTAGCTCTTCCCCGCGGGCTGGCCGGTGACCTCGGCGACCTTCTTGGCGAGCGAGTTGGCGACGGCCTTGGCGATGAGCGTCTTGCCGCAGCCGGGCGGCCCGTAGAGCAGGATGCCCTTGGGCGGCCGCAGTTCGTGCTCCTTGAAGAGGTCCGGGTAGAGGTACGGGAGCTCGACCGCGTCGCGGATCATCTCGATCTGGCCGCCGAGTCCGCCGATCTTGTCGTAGTCGACGTCCGGGACCTCTTCGAGGACGAGTTCCTCGACCTCGCTCTTGGGGACCACCTCGTACACATAGCCGGAGCGGGGTTCGAGCAGGAGGGCGTCGCCGGGGCGGATGGTGATGTCCAGGAGCGGCTCGGCGAGCCTCACCACCCTTTCCTCGTCGGTGTGCCCGACCACCAGGGCGCGCTCGCCGTCCTCCAGGATCTCCTTGAGGGTGACGATGTCCCCGGCGCGCTCGAACTCCATGGCCTCGACCACGTTGAGCGCTTCGTTGAGCATGACTTCCTGGCCGCGCCGGAGCTCGTCGAGCTCGACGCTGGGGCTGACGTTCACCCGGAGCTTGCGGCCCCCGGTGAAGATGTCGGCGGTGCCGTCCTCGTTGGACTGCAGGAAGACACCGAAGCCGGCCGGCGGCTGTGCGAGCCGGTCGACCTCCTCCTTGAGGGCCACGATCTGGTCCCGGGCCTCGCGGAGCGTATTGGCGAGCCGCTCGTTCTGCGCGGACACACCCGCCAGGTTGGTCTGCAGCTCGACGATCCGCTCTTCGAGAATCCTCGTATGACGCGGAGAGTCGGCGAGCTTACGTCGCAGGACGGCGATTTCCTGCTCTAGATAGGCAACCTGGCCGGCTGGGTCCTCAGACCCCCGCCCCGGCCGGATGCCGCGGTTGATGTCGTCGTCGTGGGCTGCCACGGTCCTCACCTCCTCCAAGGGGAGCTGGACGCTTCCTGACCCTACCTGGGCGGGTGGTGATTGAAACCCCTAGATCACAAAGACCTCGGGGTGTGTCCGATCTTCACCCTTGCGCTCTCCCTCACGCCAGGGGAATACCCACCCATCAACATCGGAAAGCGGGCGGTTGTATCGTCGAGTCGGTCAACACCCGTCAGGACTGGTACCGATTGCTCGGCCGTCCCGTGAGGTGGGGCACACCGTACGAACACAGCACCGCGCACGAACGGCAGGCGACATGAACGACGCTCTTGAAGTCTGGATCGACCAGGAGCTCTGCACCGGCGACGGCATCTGTGTCCAGTACGCGCCCGAGGTCTTCGAGCTGGACATCGACGGTCTGGCCTATGTGAAGAGCGCCGACGACGAGCTGCTGCAGACGCCGGGCGCCGCGACACCGGTCCTGCTGCCCCTGCTCCAGGACGTCGTCGACTCGGTGAAGGACTGCCCGGGCGACTGCATTCATGTACGACGGGTTTCGGACAGCGTCGAGGTCTACGGGCCGGACGCCGACTGAGACGGTAAGTGACGGAGTCCGTACGCTGGGTGACGGATCAGATGCTCGGCGCCGGGGACTGGGTGCTCCGGACGAACTTCCCGCCCTGCCAGCGCCACTTGGCCTTCTGCTCCTGGTCGGGGCAGCAGCGCGGCACGCTCGCCGACGAGTAGCCGAGCAGGGTCGCGGTGACCGCCCCGTCCTGGACCGCGAGGCCGAGGACACTCAGCTTCTCGCGGGGGTCGGCCAGCGTCGCCACCAGACGGGGCGGGGCGCCCTTCACGGCCGGCCGGGTCAGCACGTAGATCCCGCTCGGCGGGGTGCCCGAGCCCGCCCGGCAGTGGACGACGGCCACGGTCTCGGGACTGCCGTCGCCGTCGAGGTCCCCGGTGGCCCGGGACGCCACCCGGGTGCCCACCGAGCCGCACTGGAGCGGGTAGACGACGGCCGCCGTGTCGGGGGCCGGAGCCGCCGCCACACGGGCTCCGGGGGCCCCTTGGGAGGCCTTGGCGGCCTCGGGCTGCAGCCAGCCGGCCAGCGCCACGACACCGGCCATCGCGGCGGCCGTGGCCAGCCAGTGCACCGGGCGGGCGTGGGTGTGCGCGAGCTCGGGGACGGCGGCGTTCTGCACGCGGTGGGTCTCCTGTGAGGGGCGGTGCGGTTGGTGGGAGTGGCCAGCATCGTGCCACACGTCACAGTCGGGCGGAACAGCGGGGTCCGGACGTTCTGCGCCGCCTCGCGCGCCGCTGTGTCCGTACCTCCGTCCGTACCTCCCCTGCCTCCAACGGAAAAGCGCCGCCGCCGAGTTCCCCGGAGTGTCCGGGAACTCGGCGGCGGCGCCGGTGCGTTGTGCTGACGGGCTCGTCAGTCCTTGTTGGGGCCCTCGTAGTCGTCTCCGTACGCGCCCTTGGCGGGGCGGCGGCGGCGCAGCGGGGGCTCGACGCCGTCCGCGAGACGGCGGGCGGTGACGAGGAAGCCGGTGTGGCCGATCATCCGGTGGTCGGGGCGGACCGCGAGGCCCTCCACGTGCCAGTTGCGGATCATCGACTCCCACGGCTGCGGCTCGGCGAAGCAGCCGATCTCGCGGATGGCCTCGACGGTGCGCGAGAGCTGGGTGGTGGTGGCCACGTAGCAGCAGAGGATGCCGCCGGGCACCAGCGCCTTGGAGACGGCGTCCAGGCACTCCCAGGGGGCGAGCATGTCCAGGATGACGCGGTCGACATCGGTGTCCGACAGGTTGTCCTGGAGGTCGCCGACGGTGAGCTGCCAGGCGGGGTGCGGCTCGCCGAAGTAGCGCTCCACGTTCTGCTGGGCGATCTCGGCGAAGTCCGCGCGGCGCTCGTAGGAGTGGAGCATGCCGTGGTCGCCGATGGCGCGCAGCAGGAAGGCGCTGAGCGAGCCGGAGCCCACACCCGCCTCGACGACGCGCGCGCCGGCGAAGATGTCGGCGAAGGCCAGGATCTGCCCCGCGTCCTTGGGGTAGACCACGGCGGCGCCGCGGGGCATGGACAGGACGTAGTCGGGGAGCAGCGGGCGCAGCGCGAGGTACGCGACGTTCCCGGTGGTACGGACAACACTGCCCTCGGGAGCGCCGATCAGCTCGTCGTGCGGGAAGGAACCCTTGTGGGTGTGAAAGTTCTTCCCGGCTTCGAGCGTGAACGTGTAGTGGCGTCCCTTGGGGTCGGTGAGCTGGACCTGGTCCCCGACCTTGAAGGGCCCGCGACGGCGGGCGGCACCGGTCGGTTCGGACATACGAACAGGGTACCGGCCCTGTTGACCGCGGAGCGCCACGGCCTGCGCGGGCGCGGTCGGGACGGGCCGGCGGTTACGCGGTGGGCCGGGCCATCGCCGCGACGAAGGCCTTTTCGACGTCGGCCGCCGAGAGCACCCCGTAGATCTCCCCGGTCTCCTCGACCACCAGGTACTCGGTGGCGGGGGTGGCGCGGAGCTTGTCGAGCAGCGGTTCGCCGGCCAGCTCGGCCGGGACGCGCATCCCGTCGGTGAGGTCCTGGGAGAGACCGCTGACCGCGACCCAGGGACGGCGGTGCTCCGGCACTCCGACGATGGCCGCCTCGCGGACCAGACCGGTGGGGTCGCCGTGGCCGTCGACGACGACCAGGGCCCGCGCCCCGGCCTCGTTGGCCCGGCGCAGCGCCTCGGAGAGCGGGGTGCTCGACTCGACCGGGACGGCCCGGCGGGTGAGGTTGCGGGCGCGCAGCTCAGGCAGGTGCTCGCGCAGCCGGGCCATCCGCAGGCTGTTGCCCGCGCCGGTCCAGATGATCGCGGCGAGGATCGCGGCGAGCAGCGCGTCGGTGACGGTGTCCATGCCGTCGACCTCTTCCGGCGCGTTGCCGAGGGCGCCGGTCTGGGTGAGCAGCGGGAGGCCGATGAGGACGGTGACGGCGAGGGCGCGGCCGACCCAGGCGGCGGCGACGGTGCCGCTCATGGGCTTGCCAGTGATCTTCCACACCACGGCGCGGAGCATCCGGCCGCCGTCCAGCGGCAGTCCGGGCAGCAGGTTGAAGCCCGCCACGATCAGGTTGGAGATCATCAGTCCGGCGAGCAGCACACCGGGGACGGTGCCGGGCTCGACGGCCTGCATACCGAGGTAGAACAGCCCCGACAGGACCAGCGAGAGCAGCGGGCCGACGAAGGCGAGCACGAACTCGCGGCCCGGGGTCTCGGTCTCCTTCTCGATCTCGGAGACGCCGCCGAAGAACTGGAGCTGGATGCGGCGCACGGGGAGCTTGAAGCGCAGCGCGGCGACGGTGTGGGCCAGCTCGTGGACCAGCACCGAGGCGTAGAAGGCGACCGCGAAGAAGAGCGAGACGAGGTAGCGGGCGGCGCCGAGCTCGGGCAGCACACGGTCGAGCTGGCCGCCGAAGACCCAGGTGATCAGGGCCGCGACCAGGAACCAGCTGGGGGCGACGTAGACCGGCACGCCGAAGGGGCGCCCCATGAGGAGTCCGCCGCCCGGCTCCGGTCCACGGGGCGACTTGCCGCTGCCGGGCGCGGCGCCGGGGTCCTCGTCGCCCGCGCCGGACTGCGGCCTTTTGCTGTCGCCGCTCTCGTCCACGGTGTCCCTTCGTCGGTGCTTCTGTCACGATCATGCAGTGTGAGGGGGCTCGTCGTCGATGGTATTCCGCTCGCTGTCAGTGGCGGGTCGTAGGGTCTGTGTCATGGATACGAGCACCGAAGGGGCCGCGGCGGCCCGGCGACCCGTGTCGTTGTCGCCGTCGCGGGCGAACGACTTCATGCAGTGCCCCTTGCTGTACCGGTTCCGGGTGATCGACAAGCTCCCCGAGAAGCCGAGCGAGGCGGCGACCCGCGGCACGCTGGTGCACGCGGTGCTGGAGCGCCTCTTCGACGACCCGGCGGCGGAGCGCACCGCTCCGCGCGCGAAGGCGATGATCCCGGGCCAGTGGGACCGGCTCCTGGAGTCCAAGCCGGAGCTGACGGAGCTGTTCGCCGAGGACGCCGAGGGCGAGCGGCTGGCGAAGTGGCTGGCCGAGGCCGAGCGGCTGGTGGAGCGGTGGTTCTCCCTGGAGGACCCCACCCTCCTGGAGCCGGTGGAGCGCGAGTTCTTCGTCGAGACGGAGCTGGAGTCGGGGCTGCGGCTGCGCGGCGTGATCGACCGGGTCGACGTGGCGCCGACCGGCGAGGTCCGGATCGTCGACTACAAGACGGGCAAGGCCCCGCGTCCGGAGTACGCGGAGGGTGCCCTGTTCCAGATGAAGTTCTACGCACTGGTGGTCTGGCGGCTGAAGAACGTGCTGCCGCGCCGCCTCCAGCTGGTGTACCTGGGCAGCGGGGACGTGCTGACGTACGACCCGGTGGAGGCGGATCTGCACCAGGTGGAGCGGAAGCTGCACGCCCTGTGGGAGGCGATCCGGCTGGCCACCGAGACGGGTGACTGGCGGCCGCGGCCGACCAAGCTGTGCGGCTGGTGCGACCACCAGGCGGTCTGTCCGGAATTCGGGGGGACTCCCCCGGCTTATCCGCTTCCTTTGATCCAGGTCGGGGATTCCGCAGGCTGAAGTGCGACGCCCCGGGCCGGGGATCCGGGGGCGCCCCCCGGGTGAGGACAGCCGCTCCAGGTGCTCCCAGCCGGGGTGGCGCGGGATGAGCAGGGCAGAATGGACCCGGTCCAGCAATCCTGATGAGGAGTTCCCGTGGCGATCCGCGTCCTACTGGTCGACGACCAGCCGCTGCTGCGCACCGGCTTCCGGATGATCCTGGAGGCCGAGCAGGACATCGCGGTGGTGGGCGAGGCCGGCGACGGTCTCCAGGCCCTCGACCAGGTGCGGGCGCTCCAGCCCGATGTGGTGCTGATGGACATCCGGATGCCCCGGATGGACGGCGTGGAGGCGACCCGGCAGATCAGCGGCCCGGGCAAGGACGGCCCGGCCAAGGTGCTGGTGCTGACCACCTTCGACCTCGACGAGTACGTGGTGGAGGCGCTGAAGGCGGGGGCCAGCGGCTTCCTGCTGAAGGACGCCCCGGCCAATGAGCTGGTGCAGGCGATCCGGGTGGTCGCGGCGGGCGAGGCGATGCTCGCCCCGTCGATCACCCGCCGGCTGCTCGACAAATACGCGGACCACCTCCCCTCGGGTGAGGAGCCGGTCCCGGACACGCTGCACACGCTCACCGACCGCGAGGTCGAGGTCCTGAAGCTGGTGGCACGCGGGCTCTCCAACGCGGAGATCGCCGCGGACCTGTTCGTCAGCGAGACGACGGTGAAGACGCACGTCGGCCATGTGCTGACCAAGCTGGGCCTGCGCGACCGGGTCCAGGCGGCGGTGTACGCGTACGAGAGCGGCCTGGTCCGGCCCGGAGCGCAGTAGCCCGAGCCCGCCCGAGCGCGGCGGAGCGGAACAGCACGAGGGGGGTGCGGGGTTGACCCCGCACCCCCCTCGCTCGCGTTCACGGCGAAGCGGAGCGCCTAGTTCTTGCTGATCTCCCAGAACCGGAAGACCGTCGACGGGTCCAGGGTCCACTCCAGGCCCACCACGCCCTCGCGGGCCACCGCGTACTGCTTGCCCTGCCACAGCGGCAGGATCGGCAGATCGGCCGCGACGAGGTCCTGGAGGCGGCTGAAGTCGGCCTCGGTGGCCGAGCGGTCCTCCGTGGCGGCGGTCGACGGGATGATCTCGTCGGTGATCGCCTTGTTGACGTAGCGGTTGGACAGCACGTTGTCCTTGCCGAAGAACGGCGAGGTGAAGTTGTCCGGATCCGGGTAGTCGGGGATCCAGCCCTTCACATAGACGCCGTACTTGCCCGCCGCGATGTCCTTCTCGTACTGCTTGAACTCGACCGACTTCACATCGGCCTCGAACAGCCCGCTCGCGTTGAGCTGCTTGGCGATGGTCCGCATTTCCTCGTCGGTGCCCGGTCCGTAGCGGATCGGCGTCGACCACAGGGTGAGCTTCACCTTGCCGGTGAGGCCGGCCTTGTGCAGGACCTGCTTGGCCTTCGCGGGCTGCGGACTGCCGCCGTACATGTCGAACAGCGCGGTGCTGTGCGCGGTGATGCCGGACGGGACGATCGAGTAGAGCGGCGTCGCGGTCGACTTGTAGACGTCGCGCACCAGCGCCTCGCGGTCGACGAGGTAGGCGATGGCCTTGCGGACGGCGAGCTTGCCGGCGACCGGGTCGTTCATGTTGAAGGCCAGGTGCTGGACCTCGGCGCCGGTGCCCTCGACGACCTTGACGCCCTTCTTGTCGGCCACGCTGGCGGCCTGGAGGTCGGCGATGTCCTTGGCGGTGAGACCGCGGTAGGCGAGGTCGATGTCGCCCTGCTTCAGCGCGTCCGCCAGGTCCTTCTGACGGCCGTGGTAGAGCTTCATGGTCATGCCGGAGTTCTTGACCTTGGCGCTGCCCTTGTAGCCCGAGTTGACCGAGAAGCTCGCCTCGTTCTCGCCGAAGGCGTCGAGCTTGTAGACGCCCGAGCCGACCGCCTTGTTGTCGGTGCGCAGCTTGTCCGCCGGGTACGTCTCGTGGTCGACGATCGAGCCCGCACCCGAGGCGATCCTGCTGGGGAAGGTGGCGTCCGGCACCTTGAGGTGGAAGACGACCGTCTGCTTGTCCGGGGTGTCGATCTTGCCCAGGGTGGAGAGCAGCGGCGCGGGCCCGTTGGCGTCGTTGATGCGCAGCACCCGCTCGAACGAGAACTTGACGTCCTGCGAGGTCAGCGCGTTGCCGTTGCTGAACTTCAGACCGGAGCGCAGGGTGCAGCGGAAGACCTGGGAGCCTCCCTTGTCGAACGAGCAGCGCTCGGCCGCCTCGGGCTGCGGGGTGGAGCTTCCCTTGGGGAAGCTGAGCAGCGACTGGAAGACGTTGTTGAACAGCAGCCAGGAGCCCGGGTCGTAGCCGGAGGCCGGGTCGGTGGCCTGGATGTCGTCCGACATCCCCATGACCACCGAGTCGCCGCTCCCGGACGAGGATCCGTCCTCCGAGCCGCAGCCGCTGAGGAGACCGGCTGCCAGCCCCGCGGCGAGCGGGGCCGTCAGCCATCGGTTCCGTATCTTCACGTGCAAGTGCCTCACAGTCGTTGCTCGGCCGGGGCCCGGGGGTCGCCCCCCGGCAGCCGCGGCCTCACTGAAATTGCTTGCCGGCACGTGAAGAATCGCGGCCGGGTCCTGCGTTACTTCACGCCGCGGCCCAGCTCCCAGAGCTGGAGGTCGGCGGAGGAGTTGAGCGCCCACTCGGTGCCCGTGATGTCGCTGCGGGCGGCGACGTACTGCTTGCCCTGCCACAGCGGCAGCACGGGGACGTCGTTGGCGACGATGTCCTGGATCTTCTCGAACGGCTTGGAGGCCTGGTTGCGGTCCGCCGCGACCCGGGACTCCGGGATCAGGGTGTTGCGCACCTCGACGTTGGAGTACGGCGAGTTGAGGAAGTTGTCGCGGCCGAGGAAGGGCGCGACGTAGTTGTCCGGGTCCGGGAAGTCGGGGAACCAGCCGAGGCCGTAGACGGCGTACTCGCCGGCCTTCTGGGCCGGGCGGTACTTGGGCCAGTCGGTCGCCTTGAGCGTGGTGGCGAACAGCCCGGTGGCGTTCAGCTGGTCCCGCAGGATCGAGAACTCCTTGGCGGTACCCGGGCCGTAGTGGTCGCCCGTGTAGTTCAGCGTCAGCTTCACCGGGGTGGGGATGTTCGCGGCCTTCAGGATGCCCGCGGCCTTCTGCTTGCTCGGCTCGCCGTACTTGTTGAAGAACGAGTTGGTGTGCCCGGCGATCGAGGTCGGGATGAGCGAGTAGAGCGGCTCGGCGGTCGCCCCGTACACCTTGGAGGCCAGCGCGCCGCGGTCGACGACGGCGGCCATCGCCTGGCGGACGGCCTTGTTCTTCACCGACGGGTCGTTGGTGTTGAAGCCCAGGTAGCGGATCTCCAGGCCGGGCATCTCGACGAGGTTGACGTTCTTCGGCGGGGTGACCGAGTACTTCTGGATCTGCTCCGGCGACATGGAGCGGGTCATCATGTCGATCTTGCCGGACTCGAGCTCGGTGCCCATGGAGTCGGCGTCGGGGAACGAGCGCAGCTCGACCTTGTCGTGGTTGACCTTCAAGTCCCCCTTGTAGTGGGGGTTCTTGCTGAAGACGGCCTTGACGACCTGGTCGCCCTTGTACTCGGCCTTGAGCGTGTACGGGCCGGATCCGTCGACCTCGAAGCCGCCGCGCAGCTTCTTGGGCTGGTACTTGTCCTTCTGCACGATCGCGGCGGCGGGCGTCGCGAGCTTGTACGGGAAGGTGGCGTCGGGGGTCTTCAGATGGAAGACGATCTCGTCGTCGCCCTTGGTCTCCATCGTGTCGATGTTGTCGAGCAGAGCGACGGGACCGTTGTCGTCCTTGATGTTCAGGACGCGCTGGATGGAGTAGTGGACGTCGGCGGCGGTCAGCTTGGAGCCGTCGGCGAACTTGAGGCCGCTGCGCAGCTTGCAGCGGTAGCTCTCGTTCTCCTTGTCGGTGAACGAGCAGCTGGAGGCCGCGTCCGGGACCGGCTCACCGCCGCCGCGCGGCACGTGGACCAGCATCTGCACGGTCTGGCGCAGCACGTTCCAGGCGCCGGTGTCGTACGCGTAGGCCGGGTCGAAGGGAGCGGGCGCGTCCTTGGTGACCACGAACTGGTCCGTGGTGCCCACGACGATGGCCTTGCCGCCGTCGCCCCCACTTCCCGCGCCGCCACATGCGGCGAGTACGGGGGCGAGCAGGCCCACTACGGCCGGCAGCAGCACCAAAGTCTTGCGGTTCATCCTGGACGTTCTCCCTATGTGTCCGGCACTGGGGTACAGCGGTGTACGGAAGACTCCGCCGCGGCCGCCCGGTCGGGGCGGGGGCGATCGGGCCGGTACGTACGATCGGACCTGCGCGCCCGGCGGCTTGGTGGGTGCCGGGGCAGTTGAGGGTGCGGCGAAGTTCTCGCGACGAGATTAGTGGGCGGGCCGGGAAAGCCCGTACTGGGCCTGCTCCATTCACACGCCACGCAGTGGCCGGAAATAGCGGCCCACCGATATCGGAGCGAGGGAATCTTTCGTACAGGAGATCACCAAACAGGACACAAGGGCACCTCCGGAGCACCCGGAGACGCCCTTGCCGGGGGTCATTGACGGCAGATCAGGTGACGAAGGTCACCCTCTTGACAGGCGTTGACCCGTCGTGAATTCCGCCGTTGTGATGGTGCCGTGATCTTCTTACGAGGTCACGGAAAATGCACGCTCGGATGCGATCAGTTTGCGCCGCATTCAGGAGTCGCGCTGTGTGAACGAATCAGTTCATGCGCGTGATCAAGGTCCGCAGAAAAGCCAGGTCGACCTGTTCGAGGGATTCGACGACGACCCGGCCGGAGGCGGCCTCGATGGGGGCGACGGACGGCACCGCCACCACCCGGCAGCCGGCCGCCTCGGCGGCCGCCACACCGGTCGCGGTGTCCTCGATGACCGCGCATCTGGTGGGGTCCGCGCCGAGGCCCGAGGCGGCGAACAGATACGGCTCGGGGTGCGGCTTGGTGCGGCCGACCTCGTCCCCGGCGACGGTGAGCGCGAAGTTGCGCGGGCCGAGCGAGTGCAGGATCCGGTCGATGATCCGCCGGTGCGAGGCGGAGACCAGGGCGGTGGGCACCGAGTGCTCGGCGAGCTCGCCCAGCAGCCGGGCGGCCCCGGGCATCAGCGGCACCCCTCGGCCGATGCGCGCCTCGAAGCCGTCGTTGAGCAGGACCGTGAGCTCGGGGACGGTGATGTCCGCACCCGTGGCCTCGATGAGGAACCCGGCGCTGCGGGTCATGGGGCCGCCCACCACGACGTCGCGCCAGCTCTCCTGGAGCTGGTGGCCGAGCGCGGCGAAGACCTCCACCTCGGCGTCCCACCAGAACCCCTCGGTGTCGACCAGTGTGCCGTCCATGTCGAGGAAGACGGCTTCGAGGGCGGAGCCTTCGGCCGTACCGGTTACGGGCGCGGGAACCGTGGTGGTCATCCGGGCACACCTCCTGGAGGGACGAGAAGGCCGGTTCCCAGGGTGGGAACCGGCCTGCACTGGACCGACCAGTGTACGTCTCGTCAGCGGGAAACGCTCGTGGTGATGCTCACGCCCCTGCTCAACGGGCGTTGAAGTACTTCGCCTCGGGGTGGTGGATGACGATGGCGTCCGTGGACTGCTCGGGGTGGAGCTGGAACTCCTCGGAGAGGTGGACGCCGATCCGCTCGGGCCGCAGCAGCTCGGCGATCTTGGCGCGGTCCTCCAGGTCGGGGCAGGCCCCGTAGCCCAGCGAGAAGCGCGCGCCGCGGTACTTGAGCGCGAACATGTCCTCGACCTCCGAGGGGTCCTCGCCCGAGAAGCCGAGCTCGCCGCGCACGCGCGCGTGCCAGTACTCGGCCAGCGCCTCGGCCAACTGCACGGACAGGCCGTGCAGTTCGAGGTAGTCGCGGTAGGAGTTGGCCTCGAACAGCTCGGCCGTGGCCTCGCCGATCCTGGAGCCGACCGTGACCACCTGGAGCCCGACCACATCGGTCTCGCCGGACTCCTCCGGGCGGAAGAAGTCCGCCAGGCACAGCCGGCGGCCGCGGCGCTGGCGCGGGAAGGTGAAGCGGGTCCGCTCCGAGCCGTCCTCGTTCAGGATGATCAGGTCGTCGCCCTTGGAGACGCACGGGAAGTAGCCGTGGACGACGGCCGCCTCAAGGAGGTTCCTGGTGTGCAGCTGCTCCAGCCAGCCGCGCAGCCGCGGCCGGCCCTCGCTCTCCACCAGCTCCTCGTAGCTCGGCCCGTCGCCGGCCCGGTTCTGCTTGAGGCCCCACTGGCCCTTGAAGAGCGCGCCCTCGTCGAGCCAGGAGGCGTACTCCTTGAGGCCGATGCCCTTGATCACGCGGGTGCCCCAGAACGGCGGCTCGGGGATGCGGTTGTCGACGGACACGTCCGAGCGGACCGAGCCCTCGGGCTCCTCCGCCTCGGGCAGGGCCGTCGCGCGCTTGGCCACCCGGCGCTGCTTGAGCTCGGGCAGGGTCGCGCCGGGCACCCCGCGCTTCACCGCGACCAGGGCGTCCATCAGACGCAGACCCTCGAACGCGTCGCGGGCGTAGCGGACTTCGCCCTCGTAGATCTCGTGCAGGTCCTGCTCGACGTACGCGCGCGTGAGGGCCGCGCCGCCCAGGATCACCGGGTAGTCGGCCGCCAGCTTGCGCTGGTTGAGCTCCTCCAGGTTCTCCTTCATGATCACGGTCGACTTCACCAGCAGGCCGGACATGCCGATGACGTCGGCGCGGTGCTCCTCGGCCGCCTCCAGGATCGCGGAGACGGGCTGCTTGATGCCGAGGTTGACGACGTTGTAGCCGTTGTTGGACAGGATGATGTCGACGAGGTTCTTGCCGATGTCGTGGACGTCTCCGCGCACGGTGGCGAGGACGATGGTGCCCTTGCCCTCCGCGTCGGACTTCTCCATGTGCGGCTCCAGATGGGCCACCGCGGTCTTCATGACCTCGGCGGACTGCAGGACGAACGGCAGCTGCATCTGGCCGGAGCCGAAGAGCTCGCCGACGACCTTCATGCCCTCCAGGAGGGTGTCGTTGACGATGTCGAGCGCCGGGCGGGTCTGAAGCGCCTCGTCGAGGTCGGCCTGCAGACCGTTCTTCTCGCCGTCGATGATCCGGCGCTGCAGACGCTCGTCCAGCGGCAGCGCGAGCAGTTCCTCGGCCTTGCCCGCCTTCATGGACTTGGTGCTGACGCCCTCGAAGAGCTCCATGAGCCGCTGGAGCGGGTCGTAGCCCTCTTCGCGGCGGTCGTAGATCAGGTCGTGGGCGACCTTGACCTGCTCCTCGTCGAGGCGCGCGATCGGCAGGATCTTGGAGGCGTGCACGATCGCGGAGTCGAGGCCCGCCTTGACGCACTCGTCCAGGAACACCGAGTTGAGGACGACGCGGGCGGCCGGGTTGAGGCCGAAGGAGATGTTGGACAGACCGAGGGTGGTCTGGACGTCCGGGCGGCGGCGCTTGAGTTCGCGGATCGCCTCGATGGTGGCGATGCCGTCGCCCCGGGACTCCTCCTGGCCGGTGCAGATGGTGAAGGTCAGCGCGTCGATGAGGATGTCGGACTCGCGCACGCCCCAGTTGCCGGTGAGGTCGTCGATGAGCCGCTCGGCGATGGCGACCTTGTTCTCGACGGTACGGGCCTGGCCCTCCTCGTCGATGGTGAGCGCGATCAGCGCCGCGCCGTGCTCCACGGCGAGCTTGGTGACCTGGGCGAAGCGCGACTCGGGGCCGTCGCCGTCCTCGTAGTTGACGGAGTTGATGACCGCACGCCCGCCGAGCTTCTCCAGACCGGCCTGGAGGACGTTCACCTCGGTGGAGTCGAGGACGATCGGCAGGGTGGAGGCGGTGGCGAAGCGGCCGGCCAGCTCCTCCATGTCGGCGACGCCGTCGCGGCCCACGTAGTCGACGCAGAGGTCGAGCATGTGGGCGCCCTCGCGGATCTGGTCGCGGGCCATCTCCACGCAGTCGTCCCAGCGGGCCTCCAGCATGGCCTCGCGGAACTTCTTGGAGCCGTTGGCGTTGGTGCGCTCGCCGATCGCCATGTACGAGGTGTCCTGGCGGAACGGCACGCTCTGGTAGAGCGAGGCGGCGCCGGGCTCGGGGCGCGGGTGCCGCTCGGTGGGGGCGAGGCCGCGGACCCGCTCGACGACCTGGCGCAGGTGCTCGGGCGTGGTGCCGCAGCAGCCGCCGACCAGGGAGAGGCCGTACTCGCGGACGAACGTCTCCTGGGCGTCGGCGAGCTCTGGCGCGGAGAGCGGGTAGTGCGCGCCGTCCTTGCCGAGGACGGGCAGTCCGGCGTTGGGCATGCAGGACAGCGGCACCCGGGAGTTGCGGGCGAGGTAGCGCAGGTGCTCGCTCATCTCGGCCGGGCCGGTGGCGCAGTTCAGGCCGATCATGTCGATGCCCAGCGGCTCCAGGGCGGTGAGCGCGGCGCCGATCTCGGAGCCGAGCAGCATGGTGCCGGTGGTCTCGACGGTGACCGAGCAGATGATCGGGACCCGGTAGCCGGCCACGTCCAGGGCGCGCTGGGCGCCGAGGATCGCGGCCTTGGTCTGGAGCAGGTCCTGGGTGGTCTCCACCAGGAGCGCGTCGGCGCCGCCCGCGAGCATGCCCTCGGCGTTCTGCTGGTAGGCGTCGCGCAGCAGGGTGTACGGGGCGTGGCCCAGGGTGGGCAGCTTGGTGCCGGGGCCCATGGAGCCGAGCACCCAGCGCTGCTGTCCGGTGGCGGCGGTGAACTCGTCGGCCACCTCGCGGGCGATCCGGGCGCCCGACTCGGACAGCTCGTACACCCGCTCCGGGATGTCGTACTCACCGAGCGCCGAGTGGTTCGCGCCGAAGGTGTTGGTCTCCACGCAGTCGACGCCGACCGCGAAGTACTCCCGGTGCACCGAGCGCACGATGTCGGGCCGGGTGACGTTGAGGATCTCGTTGCAGCCCTCTAGGTCCTGGAAGTCCTCCAGGGTGGGGTCCTGGGCCTGGAGCATGGTGCCCATCGCTCCGTCGGCCACCACCACTCGGGTGGCGAGCGCTTCGCGTAGCGCGTCGGCGCGGGTCCGGCTGTCGGCGGAAGGGGTCGGCAACGAGGCCATGGATGTGCTCCCTGGAGTGCGACGGCTGTCGGCTTCGCGGCGTCCTCTGGGAGGCCGCACCCGGTCAGGGTAACCGGGTGGGGGCTGCATGAGCACAGGTGTCCCACGGGGCGGACCGCGCGGGGGGCCGCCCGGGTGACGGCCGGATGGCCCCGGTGCGTCTGTCATCTGAACTGGCCGGATGCCGGCGGGGGCCGCCATCACGGTGACAGGGGGTCGACAACGGCCGATACTGTTCAGCATTGTCGAACTCAACGTTCCGAAGTGGGAGGAAGCGCGATGGCGCGGAACATCCAGTCGCTCGAAAGGGCGGCCGCCATGCTGCGGCTGCTCGCGGGCGGCGAGCGGCGGCTCGGCCTGTCCGAGGTGGCCTCCGCGCTGGGCCTCGCGAAGGGCACCGCGCACGGCATCCTGCGCACCCTCCAGGCGGAGGGGTTCGTCGAGCAGGACCCGGCCTCCGGCCGCTACCAGCTCGGCGCGGAGCTGCTGCGCCTGGGCAACAGCTATCTGGACGTCCACGAGCTGCGGGCCCGTGCCCTGGTGTGGACCGACGACCTGGCCCGCTCCAGCGGCGAGAGCGTGTACGTGGGCGTCCTGCACCAGCAGGGCGTGCTGATCATGCACCACGTCTTCCGGCCCGACGACAGCCGACAGGTGCTGGAGGTCGGGGCGATGCAGCCGCTGCACTCCACCGCGCTCGGCAAGGTCCTCTCCGCCTTCGACCCGGTGGCGCACACCGAGGCGGTGGACGGCGAGCGGACGGCGTTCACGCCCCGCACGGTGACCGAGCCGGACCGTTTCGAGGAGCTGCTCGACCTGATCCGCGCGCGAGGCTGGGCCGGCGACACCGAGGAGACCTGGGACGGGGTGGCCTCGGTTGCCGCACCCATCTTCGACCGGCGCCGGATGCCGGTGGGCGCGGTGGGGGTGACCGGGGCCGTGGAGCGCGTGTGCAGGGACGGCGAGATCCGGTCCGACCTGGTGGCGGCGGTGCGCGACTGCGCCCGCTCGGTCTCGCGCGACCTGGGCGCCGGCCGCTTCTGAGCGTCTGACCAGCCACTTCCGGCGCGGTACTGATCGTTTCCGATCCTGGCCGGAAGTATTCGATCAATGTGGCCGAAAGATACCTGCTGGTAACGATCGGGATACCGGCCACAGAACCCTTGACGTCGACTTAACCCCGGGGCAACACTGCCGTTCATCGGTCGGCATTGTCGAACACCTAACGGCAATACGAGTTAGAGTGTGACAACGCCAAGGGCCGCCAAGCCCTCGACGTGAGGGCGCGGACCACCGGATTGACCCGGGGTTCGCCTTCCCCTGGACGAAGGACAAAGGAGTCGCGGGTGTCCAGCTCCGACATCTTCACCGGCGAGATCATCGGTACCGCCGTTCTCATCCTGCTCGGCGGTGGCGTGTGCGCCGCCGTCACACTGAAGAGCTCCAAGGCACGCAACGCGGGCTGGCTCGCCATCACCTTCGGGTGGGGCTTCGCGGTGCTCACCGGCGCTTACATCTCCGCCCCGCTCTCGGGTGCGCACCTCAACCCGGCGGTGACGCTCGGCCTCGCCATCGAGGGCGGCACCGAGTGGAGCGACGTGCCCACCTACCTGGCGGGACAGCTGCTCGGCGCCATGATCGGCGCCACCCTGGTCTGGCTCGCCTACTACGGCCAGTTCCAGGCGCATCTGACCGATCCGGAGATCGTCGGCCAGCCTGACGAAAACGCTGCCAAGGCGATCGAGGGCCCGCACAACGGCGCCTCCCACGCCGGCCCGGTGCTCGGGATCTTCTCCACCGGCCCCGAGATCCGCAACGCGATACAGAACCTCACCACCGAGATCATCGGCACCGCCGTGCTGGTCCTGGCCATCCTGACCCAGGGCCTGAACGGCGACGGCAAGGGCCTCGGCGTCATCGGCGTACTGATCACCTCGCTGGTCGTCGTCGGCCTCGGCCTCTCGCTCGGCGGCCCCACCGGCTACGCCATCAACCCGTTCCGCGACCTGGGTCCGCGCATCGTGCACGCGCTGCTGCCGCTGCCCAACAAGGGCGGTTCGGACTGGGGCTACGCCTGGGTGCCGGTCGTCGGCCCGCTGGCCGGTGCCGCCCTCGCGGGCGGCCTGTACAACCTCGCGTTCGCCTGAGCCGTACGGCGTTGAGAAGCCGTAGAGACCTTCAGACCTCCAGGAGCACTCCGTGAGCGACACCCACACCACCGCCTCGCACGGCCACGGGCCCTTCATCGCGGCCATCGACCAGGGCACCACCTCTTCGCGCTGCATCGTCTTCGACAAGGACGGCCGGATCGTCTCGGTCGACCAGAAGGAGCACGAGCAGATCTTCCCGAAGCCGGGCTGGGTCGAGCACGACGCCGCCGAGATCTGGACCAACGTCCAGGAAGTCGTGGCGGGCGCCATCGACAAGGCGGGCATCACCGCCGCCGACGTCAAGGCGATCGGCATCACCAACCAGCGCGAGACCACGCTGATGTGGGACAAGAACACCGGCGAGCCCGTGCACAACGCGCTCGTGTGGCAGGACACCCGCACCGACGCGCTCTGCAAGGAGCTCGGCCGCAACGTCGGCCAGGACCGCTTCCGCCGCGAGACGGGCCTGCCGCTCGCCTCGTACTTCGCCGGCCCCAAGGTCCGCTGGCTGCTCGACAACGTCGAGGGCCTGCGTGAGCGCGCCGAGCGCGGCGACATCCTCTTCGGCACCATGGACTCCTGGGTCATCTGGAACCTGACCGGCGGTGTCGAGGGCGGTGTGCACGTCACGGACGTCACCAACGCCTCGCGCACGCTGCTCATGAACCTCCACGAGATGGCCTGGGACGAGAAGATCCTCCAGTCCATGGAGATCCCGGCGGCCGTGCTGCCCGAGATCCGCTCCTCCGCCGAGGTGTACGGCCACGCCAAGGGCGGCGTCCTGGACGGCATCCCGGTCGCCTCCGCGCTCGGCGACCAGCAGGCGGCCCTCTTCGGCCAGACCTGCTTCTCCGAGGGCGAGGCCAAGTCCACGTACGGCACCGGCACCTTCATGCTGATGAACACCGGTGACAAGCCCGTCAACTCCTACAACGGCCTGCTGACCACCGTCGGCTACCAGATCGGCGACCAGAAGCCGGTCTACGCCCTTGAGGGCTCGATCGCCGTCACCGGCTCGCTCGTCCAGTGGATGCGCGACCAGATGGGCATGATCAAGACCGCCGCGGAGATCGAGACCCTGGCCTCCTCGGTCGAGGACAACGGCGGCGCGTACTTCGTGCCGGCCTTCTCCGGTCTGTTCGCCCCGTACTGGCGCTCCGACGCCCGCGGTGTGATCGCCGGTCTCACCCGGTACGTCACCAAGGCGCACATCGCGCGCGCCGTGCTCGAGGCCACCGCCTGGCAGACCCGCGAGATCACCGACGCCATGACGAAGGACTCCGGCGTCGAGCTGACCGCGCTCAAGGTCGACGGCGGCATGACCTCCAACAACCTGCTGATGCAGACGCTCTCGGACTTCCTGGACGCGCCCGTGGTGCGTCCGATGGTCGCCG
Organism: Streptomyces sp. ERV7; assembly: GCF_001653515.1. Taxonomy (GTDB): domain Bacteria; phylum Actinomycetota; class Actinomycetes; order Streptomycetales; family Streptomycetaceae; genus Streptomyces. The sequence goes on from NZ_LYOY01000001.1 coordinate 1,012,554, forward strand.
AGACCACCTGCCTCGGCGCCGCCTACGCCGCCGGTCTGGCCGTCGGCTTCTGGCCGGACACCGACGCGCTGCGCGCCAACTGGCGCCGGGCGGCGGAATGGACCCCTCGCATGGACGCCGACAAGCGTGACAGCGAGTACAAGAGCTGGCTCAAGGCCGTCGAGCGGACCATGGGCTGGATCGAGGACGAGGAGTAATCGAAATGACCACCCTGCAGAGCGTCCCTGCCCTTGGGACGCACCCGGCCTCCGGCTCCCACCCGAGCCGCGCCGAAACTCGGGAGCAGCTTTCCAAGGCGACGTACGACCTCCTGGTGATCGGCGGCGGCATCCTGGGCATCTCCACCGCCTGGCACGCCGCGCAGTCCGGGCTGCGGGTGGCCCTGGTGGACGCCGGCGACTTCGCCGGCGCCACCTCCTCGGCCTCCTCCAAGCTCCTCCACGGCGGTCTGCGCTACCTGCAGACCGGCGCGGTGAAGCTGGTGGCCGAGAACCACTTCGAGCGGCGTGCGGTGTCGCGTCAGGTGGCACCGCACCTCGCCAACCCGCTCACCTTCTACCTGCCCGTCTACAAGGGCGGCCCGCACGGCGCGGCCAAGCTCGGCGCGGGCGTCTTCGCCTACTCGGCGCTGTCCGCCTTCGGTGACGGCGTCGGCCACCTGCTCTCCCCCTCCAAGGCCGCGCAGGACGTGCCGGAGCTGCGCACGGACAACCTCAAGGCCGTGGCCGTGTACGGCGACGACCAGATGAACGACGCGCGCATGGCCCTGATGACCGTCCGCGCCGCCGTGGACGCGGGCGCCGCGGTGCTCAACCACTCCGAGGTCACCGGGCTGCGCTTCACCAAGGGCCGGGTCACCGGCGCCGATCTGCGCGACCGCCTCTCGGGCGACGAGTTCGGCGTCAACGCCCGACTGGTGCTGAACGCGACCGGCCCCTGGGTCGACCACCTGCGCAAGATGGAGGACCCCGACGCGGCTCCCTCCATCCGGCTGTCCAAGGGCGCGCACCTGGTCCTCAAGCGCACCTCCCCCTGGAAGGCCGCGCTCGCGACCCCGATCGACAAGTACCGCATCACCTTCGCCCTGCCGTGGGAGGACATGCTCCTGCTCGGCACCACGGACGAGGAGTTCGAGGGCGATCCGGCGGACGTCGCGGTCACCGAGGCGGACACCGCGCAGATCCTGGACGAGGCCGCGTTCTCGATCCGCGACCAGCAGCTGTCGCGCGATCTGATCACCTACTCCTTCGCCGGTCTGCGGGTGCTTCCGGGCGGTCCCGGCGACACCTCCAAGGCCAAGCGCGAGACGGTCGTCACCGAGGGCCGCGGCGGCATGCTGTCGGTCGCCGGCGGCAAGTGGACGACCTTCCGCCACATCGGCCGTACGGTGATGCAGAAGCTGGAGCAGCTTCCGGGCCGTCCGCTCGGTGACGACTTCGAGCCCATCTCCTCGCTCCCCGGCAAGCTGCCGCTGCCCGGGATAGCCAACCCGCGCGCCGTCGCCCACCGTCTGATGGTGGACGGCCCGGCGCCCGGCCCGCGGATGGCCGCCGACACCGCCAAGCACCTCGCCACGCACTACGGCTCGCTGTCCTTCGACATCGCGCGCCTGGCCAACGAGGACGCGGCGCTGGCCGAGCGGATCCACCCGGACGCCCCGGAGATCTGGGCGCAGGTCGTCTACGCGCGCGACCACGAGTGGGCCGAGACGGCCGACGACGTGCTGCGCCGCCGCACCACGCTCACGATCCGGGGCCTGGCCACGGACGAGATCCGCGGCAAGGTCGACGACCTGCTCGGCAAGAAGAACTGACGTATAGTTAGTCCGGCCAGTCAGCCGGAAGGGGCGGTTCCCACGGGGGGAGCCGCCCCTTTCGTATGCGCCGACGCGGATCGGACGCATAATGGGGACCGATTCATCGGATGTATGGAGGTCGCCCCATGGCAGTCACCGACGAGGCCATCGAGAAGATCAAGGAAATGATCGTCTCCGGTGCGCTGCGCCCGGGCGACCGGCTGCCCAAGGAGAGCGAACTCGCCGCCGAGCTCGGTCTGTCCAGGAACTCGCTCCGGGAGGCCGTCCGCGCGCTCTCCCTGATCCGCATCCTGGACGTACGCCAGGGCGACGGTACGTATGTGACCAGCCTGGACCCCCAGTTGCTCCTTGAGGCGATGAGCTTCGTCGTGGACTTCCACCGCGACGACACGGTCCTGGAGTTCCTGGCGGTGCGGCGGATCCTGGAGCCGGCGGCGACCGCGATGGCGGCCGCCCGGATCGAGGACGCGGAACTGGACGCGCTCACCGCCCAGTTGGACGCGCTCGGCCCCGAGCCGTCGGTGGAGGAGCTGGTCGCCTGCGATCTGGAGTTCCACCGGGGAATCGTGCAGAGCGCCGGGAACTCGGTGCTCTGCTCCCTCCTGGACGGCCTCTCCGGCCCCACCACCCGGGCCCGGGTGTGGCGCGGCCTCACCCAGGAGGACGCGGTGGCCCGCACCCTGCACGAGCACCGCGCGATCCTCGCGGCCCTGCGCGACCGTGACGCGGAGGCGGCACGGTCCTGGGCGACGGTCCACATCGCGAGCGTGGAGCAGTGGTTGCGGTCGACGTTGTAGGGGGCGGCGTCCGCAGACGAAGCACCACGCCCCCTAGTCCTGCTTCTCGCCGCTCGCGAAGCGTGAGATCACCAGCGCGACGATGATGATCGCCCCGTTCAGGAACTGGTTCCACAGTGCGGGCACCCCGCCCAGGGTCATCACATTGACCACCAGTTGCAGCGTCAGTACGCCCGTGAGCGCGCCGAACAGCGTGCCCCGGCCGCCCTTGAGGCTGATCCCGCCGATCACCGCCGCCGCGAACACCTGGAAGATCCAGCCGTTGCCCTGGGTCGCGGCCACCGAGCCGTAGTGGCCGGTGTAGAGGATCCCCGCGAACGCGGCGAGCAGGCCGCCGATCGCGAGCACCGCCCAGGTGATCCGGTCCACCCGGATCCCGGCCGCCCGCGCCGCCTCCGGGTTGCCCCCGATCGCGTACAGCGCCCGCCCGTGGCGCAGCCAGGCGAGTGCGGCGCCGCCGGCGGCGAAGAGGGCCAGACAGATCCAGACGGCGGCCGGGGCGCCCAGCCACTCCGTCTTGCCGAGGTAGCGGAAGGACTCCGGCACCTCGGTGATCGACTTGCCCTCGGTGATGCCGACATGGAGGCCGCGCAGCATCGTCAGCATGCCGAGGGTGGCGATGAACCCGTTGACGTTCAGCTTCAGCATCAGGAAGCCGTTGACCGCGCCGATCACCAGGCCCACCAGGAGGCAGAGCGGGATCGCCGTCCAGGTCGGCAGCAGGCCGAGCCCCGCGAACCGGCCGCCCTCCGAAGGCAGCACCAGCCACATCGCGACCACCGGCGCGATCCCGATGGTGGACTCCAGGGAGAGGTCCATCCGGCCGCAGATGAGGATCAGCGCCTGCCCGAGCACCAGCAGGCTCAGCTCGGAGGACTGCTGGATCACGCTGATCAGGTTGTCCGACGTGAGGAAGACCGGCGAGACGACGAAGCCGATCACCATCAGCACCAGGATCACCGGGACCAGCGAGAAGTCGCTCCAGCGCACCTGCGCGAGCCGCCGCAGCGCGCCCGCGCCCGTCACCTCGGCGGGCGCCGTCGTCACCGTCTCGGTCATGGCCGCTCCCCCACACCTTCCATGGCGGCGACCAGGTCCCGGTCGGTCCACCCGCTGTCGTATTCGGCGACGACCCGTCCGTGGAACAGGGCGAGCACCCGGTCGCACACCCGCAGGTCGTCCAGCTCGTCGGAGACGATCACGGCGGCGTTCCCCTCGTCGGCCACCCGGCGCACCACCGCGAGCAGCGCCTCCTTGGACTTCACGTCGACGCCGGCGGTGGGGCGCACCGCGACCAGCGCCACCGGTCTCCTGGCCAGCGCCCGCGCCACCACGACCTTCTGCTGGTTGCCGCCGGAGAGCCCGGACACCGGCTGTCCGGGCCCCCGGGTCTTGATGTCGAGCGAGGCGATCATCGACCGTGCGAACTCCCTCGTACGGGAGGGCAGTACGGTCCCCCACGGCCCGAGCTGGTCGGTGACCGTGAGCGTGGCGTTCTCGGCGACCGAGCGCCCGGGCACCAGGCCCTGGCGGTGCCGGTCCTCGGGGATGTAGCCGATGCCCGCGTCGAGCGCGTGCGGCACGCTGCCGGGCCGCACCGCTCTCCCCCGCACCGCGATCCGGCCCGCGCTCGCCCGCCGCATCCCGGCCAGGGTCTCGCCGAGCGCGGTGTTCCCGCTGGCGGCGGCCCCCGCGAGGCCGAGCACCTCGCCGGGGCGCACCGCGAGGTCGAGCGGCTCGAACTCGCCGTCCAGGGCGAGCCCTTCCACCGTCAGGACCGGGGCCGCGTCCGAGGAGCGCACCGCACGGGCACCCGTGCGCCGCGAGGCCCCGCCGCCCGTCTCGCCGGTCATCGCCGCCACCAGGTCGTCCTTGGCGAGCTCGGCCACCGGCGCGGTCAGCACGTGCCGGGCGTCGCGGTAGACGGTGACGGCGGTGCACAGCTCGTACACCTCCTGGAGGTGGTGCGAGATGAAGAGGAACGCCACGCCCTGGGCCTGGAGCTCGCGCAGCTTGGTGAACAGCCGCTGGATGCCGCGCGCGTCCAGCTGGGCGGTCGGCTCGTCCAGGACGATCAGCCGGGCGCCGAAGGACAGCGCGCGGGCGATCTCCACGAACTGGCGCTGCTCCACGGTCAGTTCCCGGGCGCGTACGTCCGGGTCGACGTTCACCCCGTACTCGGCGAGCAGCTCCGCCGCGCGGCGCCGCAGCCGGCCCCAGCGGATCGGTCCGGCCTCGAACCGGTTGAGGAAGAGGTTCTCGGCGACGGTCAGCTCCGGGACGACCATGGACCGCTGGTAGACGCACGCGACCTTGGACTGCCAGGCGGCCCGGTCGCCGAACGCGGGCGCGGGCGCCCCGCCGAAGGCCACCGTGCCGGCGTCCGGCCGGTGCAGTCCGGTGACCACGCCGACCAGGGTCGACTTGCCCGCGCCGTTGCGGCCGACGAGCGCGTGGGACTCGCCGGGCCGCACGGTCAGCGCGACCGAGTCGAGCGCCAGGGTCGGCCCGAAGCGCTTGACGATCCCCCGGGCGTCCAGGGCGGGCTCGGCGCTCACGGTCAGCCCTTCTTCTGGAGCTGGTTGGCCCACAGCGCCGGGTCACCGGCGTTGGCCCGGGTCACCAGGGGCGCCGGGAGCTGGTCCTCGTAGCCGCCGGGGATCTTGACGATGGTGGAGCCGTGGTCGGTCGGGCCCGCCTTGAAGGTCTTCCCGTCCAGGGCCGCCTTCGCGTAGTACAGCGCGTACTTGGCGTAGAGGTCGGCGGGCTGGGAGACAGTGGCGTCGATCTTCCCGGCCTTGATGGCGTCGAGCTCCTCGGGGATGCCGTCGTTGGAGACGATGGTGATGTGGCCGGGGCCGCCCGGCGGCTTCATCAGGTGCTTCTGCTCCAGGAGGGCGAGGGTGGGCTGCAGGAAGACGCCGCCCGCCTGCATGTAGATGCCGTTCAGGTCGGGGTGGGCGGCGAGGGTCGACTGGAGCTTGGCGGAGGCGACGTCGCCCTTCCAGTCGGTGGCCAGCTCGAAGACCTGGATGCCGGGGTAGTCCTTGGCCATACAGGCCTTGAACGCCTGGGAGCGGTCGCGGCCGTTGATGGAGGACAGATCGCCCTGGAACTCGGCGACCTTGCCCTTGCCGTCGAGCTGCTTGCCGAGGAACGCGCAGGCCTTCTCGCCGTACGCCTTGTTGTCGGCCCGTACGACCATGTAGACGTCGCCCTTGTCGGGGCGGGTGTCGACGCTGACGACCGGGATCTTCCTGCTGTGCAGGGTCTCCAGCGTCGAGGCGACCGCGCCGGTGTCCTGCGGGGCCATGATCACGGCCTTGGCGCCCCGGTCCATGAAGGCGGTGACGTTGGCGACGAGCTTGCCGATGTCGTTCTGGGAGTTGGTGAGGGGCAGCGCGGAGACCTCGCCCGCCTTCGTGCCCTTCTGTATGTACTGCTGGTAGGAGTTCCAGAAGTCGCTGTCGCTGCGCGGCAGGTCGATGCCGACCTTCTTGTCCCCGGTGCCGCCGCCGGAGTCGCGGTTGCAGCCCGCCAGCGCCCCGGCCGCCAGAAGTACGCAGCAGGCGGCGGCAGTTGTCGTACGCACTCTCATGGTGGTGTCCTTCGCGGTTCGCGGCTCAGTGGGTGGGGCGCGGGCGCAGTCCCTGCATACCGCCGTCGACGGCCAGGGCGCTGCCGGTGACGCAGGAGGCGGCCGGGCTCGCCAGATACGCGATGGCGGCGGCCACCTCGTCGGCGGTGACCAGCCGTCCCAGGGGCTGGCGGGCCCGCAGCGCCGCCCGCTCGGCCTCCGGGTCCTCGGCTCCGGCGAGCAGCCGGGCCACCCACGGGGTGTCCGCCGTGCCCGGGTTGACGCAGTTCACCCGGATCCCCTCGGCCACGTGGTCGGCGGCCATGGCGAGGGTGAGGGAGAGCACCGCGCCCTTGGCGGCGCTGTACAGGGCGCGCTGGGGCAGCCCCGCGGTGGCGGCGATCGAGCAGGTGTGGGTGATCGAGACGTGGCCGGGCCGCTCCCGGGCCGCGAGGCGCAGATGCGGCAGCGCGTGGCGGGCGACGCGGACCATGCCGAGGACGTTGACGTCCAGGACGCGGTGCCACTCTGCGTCGTCGTTGTCCTCCACGGTGCCGGTGGCGCCGATCCCGGCGTTGGAGACGAGTGTGTGCAGGGCGCCGAACTCCCGCGCGGCCCGGCCCACCGCCTCCCGTACGCCCGTGTCGTCGGTGACGTCGGCCGCCAGGGCGAGGGTGCCGTGCGGGGCGCCCTCGACGTCCCGGTCCAGTACGGCGACGCGGGCGCCCCGGGCGACGAGCAGCCCGGCGGTGGCCGCGCCGATCCCGGAGGCGCCGCCGGTGACCAGTGCGGCCATTCCGGCGAAGTCCCGGGGGGCCGCGCCGGATGCGGTGAACTCCCGCGGGGTGCTCATGAGATGACCTCCTGGGCCGGGCGGCGGGCCCGCCACCGGGGTCCGTCCGGGTAGCGGTAGGCGGCGATCGACTCGGGGCGCATCCGGGCCGAGAAGCCCGGGGCGCGGGGGGCCCGGTAGCGTCCGGCCTCGATGACGGCCGGGTCGGTGAAGTGCTCGTGGAGATGGTCGACGTACTCGATGACCCGGTCCTCGCGGGTGCCGGAGACGGCCACGTAGTCGAACATGGCCAGGTGCTGGACGAGTTCGCACAGGCCCACGCCGCCCGCGTGCGGGCAGACGGGGACGCCGTACTTGGCGGCGAGCAGCAGGATCGCCAGGTTCTCGTTGACACCGGAGACCCGGGCCGCGTCGATCTGTACGAAGTCGACCGCGCCGGCCTGGAGGAGCTGCTTGAACACGACCCGGTTGGCGACGTGTTCCCCGGTGGCGACCTTCACCGGCTGCCCGGCCCGTACGGCCGCATGCCCCAGGACGTCGTCGGGGCTGGTGGGCTCCTCGATCCAGTGCGGGGCGTACGGAGCGAGCGCGGCCATCCAGCGCAGCGCGTCCGGCACGTCCCAGCGCTGGTTGGCGTCGACGGCGATACGGACGCCGGGCCCGACCGCGGCGCGGGCGAGCCTCAGCCGCCGTACGTCGTCGTCGAGGTCGGCGCCGACCTTCAGCTTGATCTGCGCGAAGCCGTCCGCGACCGCCTCCTTGGCGAGCCGGACCAGCTTGGCGTCGTCGTAGCCGAGCCAGCCGGGCGAGGTGGTGTAGGCGGGGTAGCCCTCGGCGCGCAGCAGCCGGGCCCGCTCGGCGCGGCCCGGTTCGGCGGCGCGCAGCAGATCGAGCGCCTCCTGCCGGGTCAGTACGTCGGTGAGGTAGCGGAAGTCGACGAGGGAGACCAGCTCCTCGGGCGTCATCGTGGCCAGGAACTCCCAGACGGGCACCCCGGCGGAGGTCGCGGCCAGGTCCCAGGCGGCGTTGACGACCGCCCCGGCCGCCATGTGGATGACGCCCTTCTCCGGGCCGAGCCAGCGCAACTGCGAGTCATGGGTGAGGTCGTGGTGGAGGGCGGCGAGGTCGGCGGCGTACCTGGGCGCCGGGCGGCCCACCACGTACGGCCGCAGCGCCTCGATGGCGGCGGCGGTCACCTCGTTGCCCCGGCCGATGGTGAACACGAAGCCGTGGCCCTCGGTGCGGGCCGGGCCGTCGGTGCGCAGCACCACATAGGCGGCCGAGTAGTCCGGGTCGGGGTTCATCGCGTCCGAGCCGTCGAGCTGCTCCGAGGTGGGGAAGCGGATGTCGTATACGTCGAACCCGGTGACACTCGGCCTCATGCACGCCCCCTGTGGCTGAGTCCCGTCTGAAGAACTCTTGCGACGAACTTCTGCTCGAACATCCGACCTCTCATCCGACCTCGCAGGGTCATCCGATGTATGGGGATGTATAGCGCCGCAAGAGCGCCACAGTCCAGGGTCGGGACGGAACTTTTCCGCGCACAGCTCGGATGAATCACGAGAGAGATCGCGCTGTGCCCCGGCTGCTGCCCGTTCATGCGGGGATCACTCCGGCGTGGACCGTGCCGTGCACGGGGGCTGCGGCGGGGTAGTGCTGAAGCCGTAAGGTTGGGGCGTACGCAAGAGAACTTCGGAGGGAGGCACTGGGTGATCGAGCTGGAGGGAGTTCCCGAGCTGGTCGACCCGGTCATGATCGCCGCGTTCGAGGGCTGGAACGACGCGGGCGACTCCGCCTCCTCAGCCGTCGCTCACCTGGAGCGCGAGTGGAAGGGCGAGGTGTTCGCCGCCCTCGACGCGGAGGACTACTACGACTTCCAGGTCAACCGGCCGACGGTGTTCCTGGAGGGCGGGGTCCGCAGGATCACCTGGCCCACCACCCGGCTCTCGGTCGTCCGCGTCGGCGGCGACAAGCCGCGCGACCTGGTCCTGGTGCGCGGGATCGAACCGTCGATGCGCTGGCGCTCGTTCTGCAACGAGATCCTCGGTTTCGCGCACGAGCTGGGCGTGGAGATGGTGGTGATCCTGGGCGCGCTGCTCGGCGACACCCCGCACACCCGTCCGGTGCCGGTCAGCGGGGTCACCTCCGACCCGGACCTGGCCCGCACGATGGACCTGGAGGAGACCCGGTACGAGGGCCCGACCGGCATCGTCGGCATCCTCCAGGAGGCGTGCACCCACGCGGGCGTCCCGGCGGTCAGCCTCTGGGCGGCGGTGCCGCACTATGTGTCGCAGCCGCCGAACCCCAAGGCCACGCTCGCCCTCCTCAACCGCCTGGAAGACCTCATCGACCTGCGCATCCCGCTGGGCGAACTGGCCGAGGACGCCCGGGCGTGGCAGCTCGGGGTGGACCAACTGGCGGCCGAGGACAGCGAAGTGGCCGAGTACGTCCAGACGCTGGAGGAGGCGCGGGACACCGCGGACCTGCCCGAGGCGTCCGGCGAGGCGATCGCCCGCGAGTTCGAGCGGTATCTGCGCCGCCGCGACGGCGGCCCCGGGCCCGGTGGACACGCCACGGACGGGGGCGAGTCCACGTCGTACCTCCGCGACACCAGCAGCGGCCGCACCCGGCCGCCGAGGCCGCCGCGCGAGCACCCTGAGGATCCAGCGGATCCAGCGGATCCCGCGGATCCGGGCGAGGGCACGGAGTCGTCGGAGGACTGAGCGGGAGTGAGCGGCCGGGGGTGCCCGGGGTCCTGTGCGCACCCGGTGCGGAGCGCCTGCGGAGGGGAGCGGCAGCGGCCATGACGGACCAGGTACTCCCGGGCCGGCACACGCCGGTCGGCACCGGCCGGGCCGAGCGGTACTGGGACGAGCTCACGCCGTACCCCCCGGAACTCCCGCCGAGGCTCCGGCTGTTCGTCGCGGGGGCGTGGCGCGACCTCAACGATCCGGCGCCGGAGCTGCGACGGGCGGTGCACGCCGCCTTCGCCGGGGGGCGCCCGGACGTTCGCGTCTGGTTCTCGGACGGCGAGGTCGTCGGCCTCGTCGTGGCGGGCTGACCGCCCCCCGGCGCGGAGGAAACCCGACGCGGAACAAAAGCGCCGCAGAAGAAAGGCGCCGGTGGGCAGTGCCCGACCGGCGCCTTGCGCGGAGTTCTCGCGCGCGGTTCCTACAGGGCCACGCCGAGCAGCGCGTCGACGGCGCGTGAGACCACGCCGGGCGCGCCCTCGTCCGTACCGCCCCCGGTCCGCTGGAGCTCGGCCCAGCGGTCCACGGCGAGGAGCGCCTTCGGGGCGTCCAGGTCGTGGGAGAGGGCGTCGCGGATCTCCTCGACCAGCGCGTCCGCGGACGGCCCGTCGGGGCGGGAGACGGCCGCGCGCCAGCGGCCCAGCCGCTCCAGGGCGTCCTGGAGGACCTGGTCGGTCCACTCCCAGTCGGCGCGGTAGTGGTGCGAGAGCAGCGCGAGGCGGATCGCCGCCGGGTCGACGCCGTCGCGGCGCAGCTTGGAGACGAAGACCAGGTTGCCCCGGGACTTCGACATCTTCTCGCCGTCGAGCGCGACCATGCCGGCGTGGACGTACGCCTTGGCCATCGGGAACTCGCCGGTGAGCGCCTGGGCGTGGGAGGCGCCCATCTCGTGGTGCGGGAAGGCGAGGTCGGAGCCGCCGCCCTGCACGTCGAAGCCCATGCCGAGGTGCTCCAGGGCGATGGCGACGCACTCGATGTGCCAGCCCGGCCGGCCTCGGCCCAGGCTCGCGCCGTCCCAGCTCGGCTCGCCCTCGCGGGCGGCCATCCAGAGCATCGGGTCGAGCGGGTTCTTCTTGCCGGGGCGCTCGGGGTCGCCGCCGCGCTCGGCGGACAGGTGCCGCATCGTCTCGGCGTCCAGGCCGGAGACCTGCCCGAAGTGGGCGTCGCTCTCCACCGAGAAGTAGACGTCGCCGTCGAGTTCATAGGCGGCGCCCGCGTCCCGCAGCCGCTCGACGAGCGGCACGATGCCGGGTATCGACTCGACGGCTCCGATGTAGTGCTTCGGGGGAAGCATCCGCAGGGCGGTCATGTCCTCGCGGAACAGCGCGGTCTCGCGCTCGGCGAGCTCGGTCCAGTCGTGCCCGTCGCGGATGGCCCGCTCCAGGAGCGGATCGTCGACGTCGGTGACGTTCTGGACGTAGTGGACCTGCCGCTTGGTGTCGAGCCACACGCGCTGAACGAGGTCGAACGCGTTGTAGGTCGCCGCGTGACCCAGATGGGTCGCGTCGTACGGGGTGATGCCGCAGACGTAGATACGGGCGACGGGACCGGGGTCAAGGGTGACAAGACCGCCGGTCGCGGTGTCGTGGATCCGGAGGTCGCGGCCCTTGCCGGGCAGGGCGGGGACCTCAGAAGCGGGCCAGGCATGCATGTCATGAGCGTAACCGGATGCACGCTCCATATTCGAACCGGATGTGCGCTCTTGGCCGAATACGGGGTCTTGCGCGGACCCGGACCACCGTGCATGTACCCCGCTTGTCCCGTTACGTCACCGGCACCGGGACTACACCGGTGGCCAGGGAATCGGCGGCCACTCGCCCGACGGGCTGCGGTGCACCCCGTCCGCCAGCAGGCCCGCCACCCGCTCCCGGAGCGCGTCGAGCTCGGCGGCGGTGATCAGCTCCGCCAGTCGGGTGGCCAGCGGCTCGCCGGCGGCCAGCGCGGCCGCGAGCCGGGTCAGGGCCGCCACCGCCTCCTCGGTCAGCGGTTCGCCCGCCCACCCCCACAGCAGCGTGCGCAGCTTGTCGTCGACGTTGAAGGTGACCCCGTGGTCGATGCCGTAGAGGCGGCCGCCCTCGGCGGGCAGCAGATGGCCGCCCTTGCGGTCGCCGTTGTTGATCACGGCGTCGAGCACGGCGAGCCGGCGCAGCCGCTCGTCGTCGGCGTGCACCAGGAGCGCCGTACGGCCCTCCCCCACGTCCGCGAGCCCGACCGCCTTCCAGCCCTCGCCCGGCTCCTCGCCGTCGACGAGCCCGAGCAGGCCGTCCTCCTCGGGCTCCCCTTCGAGCGGCTCGATCCACAGCTGGACCATGCCCTCGCCGTACGGCCCGTCGCGCAGCACGGTCGGCGGCACCAGGTCCCAGCCCAGTGCGGCGCCGACCTCGTAGGCGGCGACCTCGCGCTGGGCGAGCGTGCCGTCCGGGAAGTCCCACAGGGGGCGCTCCCCGGCGACCGGCTTGTAGACGCAGTGCGCGTTCTCGCCCTCGTACGAGACGGAGCAGTAGAGCACCGCGTTGGAGGCCTCGCGGATCCGGCCGCGCACGGTGAGCTCGCCCTTGGCCAGCAGTTCCACCGCCGTCAGGCTCCCCGTCGGTATCCGTTCTGGCGCGGGCATACATGTCCTTCCGGGTCGAGCGGCAGGCTGCACAGCGGGCACGGCGGGCGGCCCGCGTTGACCACGTCCAGGGCGCGCTTGGCGAAGGCGCGGGCCTGGGCGCCGGTGAGGCGCACCCGCAGCATCGGCGGGCCGTTCTCGTCGTCCTGGAGCAGCCGCTCCTCGGCCTCCGCGAGGTCCTCCTCGGAGTCGGCGTCGAGCTCGACCAGGGCCTGCGCCTCGATCACCATGCGCTGTTCCTCGCCGTCCCAGGCGAGCGCCATGGTGCCGACCCGGAACTCCTCCTCCACCGGCGAGTCGAGCGGCGCGGTGTCGGTGACGTCGGCCGGGGCGACCGCCGGGACGGGCGCGTTGCCGCCGGTGCGCCGCACGACCTCGTCGAGGAGTTCGTCGATCCGCTCGGCGAGGGCCGCGACCTGGGTCTTCTCCAGGGCGACGCTGGTGGTACGGCTGCCCTCGGACGCCTGGAGGAAGAACGTACGGCGTCCGGGCAGCCCGACCGTACCGGCCACGAAGCGGTCCGGTGGGTCGTAGAAGAACACCTGACGGGACACGTCCTGGTCTCCCTATGTCGGATTGAGCGGTGGGTGCGGGCCCGCCGGGGCGGAGCTCGGTGTTTTCGGCCCGTCCACCCTACTGCGCCCGGCGATCACGGTGCTCCCGCGCCACCCCCGACCACCGCCTCGCTCGCCGCGGCCGACTCCTGCCCGGCCTCCTTGGACTCCTTCGGCGCCAGCGAACCGAGGTCTCCGGTCTCACCGAGGCGCACCAGGAACGGGCGCAGCCGGGTGTAGCGGATCGCGGTCAGGGAACACGGTTCCACCGAGATCCGCTGAAAGAGGTCCAGATGCATTCCGAGGGCGTCGGCGACGACCGACTTGATGATGTCCCCGTGCGAGCACATCACGAACACGGCGTCCGGGCCGTGCTCGGCCTCCACGCGCGCGTTCCACTCGCGTACCGCCTCGACGGCCCGCCGCTGCATGGCCGGCATCGACTCGCCGCCGGGGAAGGCCGCGGCCGAGGGGTGCTGCTGCACCACCTCCATCATCGGGTCCTCCATGAGCTCGGCGAGCTTGCGGCCCGACCAGTCGCCGTAGTCGCACTCGCTGATGCGCTCGTCGGTGTGGAGCGCGAGCCCGGGCCGCGCGTCGAGCAGCGGCCGCAGGGTCTCGCGGCAGCGCTCCAGCGGGCTGGAGACGACGGCGGCGAGCGGCAGTCCGGCGAGCCGGGCGGGCAGCGCGGCGGCCTGGGCGGCTCCGCGCTCGTCCAGCAGCACCCCGGGAGTGCGCCCGGCCAGCTGGAGACGACGGCGGCGAGCGGCAGTCCGGCGAGCCGGGCGGGCAGCGCGGCGGCCTGGGCGGCTCCGCGCTCGTCCAGCAGCACCCCGGGAGTGCGCCCGGCCAGCACGCCCGAGGTGTTGGCGGTGGAGCGTCCATGACGTACGAGGATCAGCGTGGCCATGTCCGCCAGCGTAGGCCGAGCGGCGCGAGCGGGTGCGGCGGGTACGGGTTCGCGGAAGAATGCGCGCCGTGATCGTCGACTGCGCCATCTACCGCGACGGCCGCCGCACCGAGGGCCCGCCGGACTACTCCGCCGCCCTGGCGGAGGCCCGGGCGGCCGGGGACGCCTTTGTGTGGCTGGGCATGTACGAGCCGACCGAGGACGAGTTCGACCTGGTCAGCAGCGAGTTCGGGCTGCACGCGCTGGCGGTCGAGGACGCGCTGACGGCCCATCAGCGACCCAAGCTGGAGGTGTACGACGACTCGCTGTTCGTGGTCCTCAAGCCGGTGACGTACGAGCCGGAGAGCGACACCGTCAGCACCGGCGAGCTGATGCTGTTCATCGGCGACTCGTTCGTGGTGACGGTCCGGCACGGCGAGGGCGCGCCGCTGCACGATGTGCGCATGCGTCTGGAGGCCGAGCCCGAACTGCTCAGGCACGGCCCGACGACCGTCCTGTACGTGGTGAGCGACGCCGTCGTGGACCACTACACGGAGGTGGCCGCCGAGCTCCAGACGGACCTGGAGGAGCTGGAGGCCGAGGTCTTCGCACCGGTCGGCCGCGAGGGCAAGGGCCGCGCCCCGGGCAACGGGGGCACGGTCGCGTCCCGGATCTACACCTTCAAGCGGCAGGTCCTGGAGTTCCGCCGGGCGAGCGGCCCGCTGGCGGAGCCGATGCAGCGGCTCTCGGGGGCGGGGGTGCCGTTCGTGCACGACAAGGCGCAGCCGTTCTTCCGCGATGTGAGCGACCACCTCATCCGCGCCAACGAAGGCGTGGAGGGCCTGGACCGGCTGCTCTCGGACATCCTCTCCGCCCATCTCGCGCAGATGGGCGTGCGGCAGAACGACGACATGCGGAAGATCTCCGCGTGGGCGGCGATGGCCGCGGTGCCGACGATGGTCGCGGGGATCTACGGCATGAACTTCACGCACATGCCGGAGCTGGGATGGATCTGGGCGTATCCGGCGGTCCTGGTGCTGATGGCGGCGCTCGAAGTGGTGCTGTACCGCACGTTCAAGCGCCGCGGCTGGCTCTGAGAGGGCGGTCTACGCGTACTCGGGCGCCGGGGCCGCCGGTCCGCCCAGCGCGTCGCGGTGCTCGGGCATCGACAGGGTGACCATCCGCCGCCAGCCGGCGGTCCGTTCGTAGGCGTACACGCCGTGGATCCCGGCCGCCAGCACCGCGGACTTGGCCTTCGGCCAGCCGAGGATTCGGCCCATGTGCGCCATCACGGCGAGGCTGACGTCCCGGTAGACGCGGATCTCGGCGAGCGCGCACTCGCGCAGCACCCGCTGGATGGTGCGACCGTGCCCCGCGTACGCCAGGCGCAGCAACTCCTCGTGGCAGTAGGCGAGGTGGTTGTCCTCGTCGTTGCTGATCATCCGGATCGCCCGGCCGATCTCGGGGTGGTCCCCGAAGTACCGGACCAGCATCACCATCTGGTCGGCGGCCCGCTGCTCGGTGACCCGGCTGTGCGAGAGGTAGGTGACGATGTCCTGCTCGGTGAGCGGCCGCTCCGCGCGCAGCCGTTCATGGGCGAGCCCGATGCCGTGGCGCTCCAGCAGCATCGTGTAGTCGGTCTCGGCCGGCACCGGGACCGGGGTGAGGCCGCGCTTCTTGAGCAGCGCGTGGAAGATCCGGCCGTGCTTGTCCTCGTCGGCGCCGTGCCGGGCGATCTTGGGGGCGAGGTCGCGCTGTTCCGGGGGGACCAGAGCGGAGATACGGCCGTTCTCCCAGCCGCCCTGGGACTCGCCGCTGGCCGCGATCGAGCAGAAGAGCCGGAACGACTCGTCGTGGTCGAGGATCTCCTGGAACAGGCTCTTGGCCGAAAGCATTGCCGTACCTCCGCATGACTCCCGTACACACATCTGCAAAGAGCAAGTCAATTGCTCAGGACAGAACGGGGCAACAGGGGTGCCTTCCGACTGGGCCGAACGAAGGAACGCGCCGGGGTGTGTCCGCCCGTAACCCACCCGGCGCACGGCGCGTTGTTGGGGGTGACGGCCGTGGCGGGGAAGACCCCCCGAGCCCCCACCACGGCCGCAGACTTCCCCCACCACGGCCGCAGACTTCCCCTCGCGCCCCCCCCGCTACGCCAGACCGGCGTGCTCCAGCGCCTCGGTGCCCGCGCGCAGGGCCGCGACGCGCTCGTCGAGCGTGAAGCCGGCCGGGGCGAGGGTGAGCGTGGTGACCCCGGCGGCGGCGTAGGCCCGCATCCGGTCGGCGATGCGCTCCACCGAGCCGAGCAGCGTGGTGGAGTCGATGAGCTGCTGCGGGATGGCGGCGGCCGCGCCCGCCTTGTCGCCGGAGAGGTACTTGTCCTGGATCTCGGCGGCCTCCTTCTCGTACCCCATGCGCCGCGCGAGCTGGTTGTAGAAGTTCTGCTTGCGGCTGCCCATGCCGCCCACGTAGAGCGCGGTGTACGGGCGGAACATGTCGGCCAGCGCGCCGACGTCGCCGTCCGCGCCGAGCGCGAGCGGCAGCGTCGGGCAGATGTCGAAGCCCTCCAGCGTCTTGCCCGCCTTCTCGCGGCCCGCCCGGATGTGGCGGATCGCGGTGTCCTCCAGGTGGTCGGCGGAGGGGAAGATCAGCAGCGCACCGTCGGCGATCTCACCGGTCTGCTCCAGGTTCTTGGGGCCGATCGCGGCGATGTAGAGCGGGATGTGCTCGCGCTCGGGGTGGACGGTCAGCTTGAGCGCCTTGCCGGGGCCGTCGGGCAGCGGCAGGGTCCAGTGCTCGCCCTCGTACGAGAGCCGCTCGCGGGTCATCGCCCGGCGGACGATCTCGACGTACTCACGGGTGCGGGCCAGCGGCTTGTCGAACTTCACGCCGTACCAGCCCTCGGAGACCTGCGGGCCCGAGACGCCGAGGCCGAGGCGGAAGCGGCCGCCGGAGAGCGAGTCCAGGGTGGCGGCGGTCATCGCCGTCATCGCGGGCTGGCGGGCCGGGATCTGGAGGATCGCGGAGCCGACGTCGATGCGCTCGGTCTGGGCGGCGACCCAGGCCAGCACGGTGGGCGCGTCCGAGCCGTAGGCCTCGGCGGCCCAGCAGACGTCGTAGCCGAGCCGGTCGGCCTCCTGGGCGACGGCGAGGTTGTCGCCGTCCATTCCGGCGCCCCAGTAGCCGAGGTTGATCCCGAGCCGCATGGCGGTCCCCTTACTGATCAGTAACGTCGCTGTTCCGGGGACTCTAGCGCGCGGGCGGGCGGCACGGCAGGGCACCGGGACCCCAGTTGTCCACAGGGCCTCACCGGTCGCGGCCGTGGCCAGTAATCTCAGCGCCCATGGAGCAGAGGCACCTGGGCCGTACGGGCCTGCGCGTATCCCGGATCGGGCTCGGCACCCTCACCTGGGGCCGGGACACCGACGAGCACGACGCCGCCGATCTGTTGAAGGCGTTCTGGGAGGCCGGCGGCACGCTGGTCGACACGGCGGACGTGTACGGGGGCGGGGACGCCGAATACCTGCTCGGGCAGCTGGTGGAGCGGCTGGTGCCGCGCCGCGATCTGGTCATCTCCACCAAGGCGGGCAGCGTGCCCGACCCGGACCGGCGCTTCGACGCCTCGCGCGGCCATCTGCTCGCCGCGCTCGACGAGTCGCTGGAACGTCTCGGCACGGACTACGTGGACATCTGGCAGGTCCACGCGTTCGACACCCGGACCCCGCTCGACGAGACGCTCCAGGCCCTGGACATCGCGGTGAGCAGCGGGCGCGTGCGGTACGCGGGCGTGTCCAACTTCTGCGGCTGGCAGCTCGCCAAGGCCGCGACCTGGCAGTTGGGCGCGCCGGGCGTGCGCACCCGCCTCGCCTGTACGCAGATGGAGTACTCGCTGCTCCAGCGCGGGGTGGAGCGGGAGGTGCTGCCGGCCGCGCTCGACCTGGGGATGGGGCTGCTGCCGTCCTCGCCGCTGGGGCGCGGGGTGCTGACGGGGAAGTACCGCAACGGCACCCCGGCGGACTCACGCGGGGCCTCGGAGGCGCTGGCGCCGTTCGTGGCGCCGTATCTGGACGAGGCGGCGAGCCGGATCGTGGACGCGGTGGCGATAGCCGCGGACGGCCTCGCGGTGACGCCGCTGCACGTCGCGCTCGCCTGGGTCCGGGACCGGCCCGGAGTGGCCGCGCCGATCGTCGGCGCGCGCAACGCGCAGCAGCTCACGGCGGCATTGTCAGTGGAGGCGCTTAGTCTTCCAGACGAGATCTGCCGGGCGCTGGACGATGTGTCGGCGCCCGTGCACCGCTATCCCGACCAGGACTGGAGCACCTTGTGACCGCGCTTCCCCCGGGGCCGGCCCCCGGAACCCCGGCCGCAGACGCCTTCGGCGCCGAGAACGGTGTGGCCGAGGTGGCTGAGGCATCCGTCGCGGCTTCCGGCGCCACGAACACGCCCGAGGGCGCGGGGGAGGTTGCGGAGGACTCGGCTCCGGCCGCCGGGGAGACGGACGCGGACAGCACCGCCGAGGACGACACCGCACCTGAGGCGGACGACACCTCGGCCGAGGAGGCCGCCGCCGGGGGCGATGGTGGCGCCGCCGGGGCCGGGACCGGGACCGGGGACGGCTCCGCCGGGGCCGAAGGCGATGCCGATGCGACCGGAGACGGTTCCGCCGGGGCCGAAGACGGGGTCGCCGGGACCGGGGACGGCTCCGCCGGGACAGAAGGCGATGCCGCCGGGGCCGGAGACGGCTCCGCCGAGAGTGGTGGGGGCGCCGCCGGGGACGGTGTTGGTGGTGTGTCCGAGGCGCAGGCCGAGCTTGCCGCTCAGCGGGAGTTGCGGGCGCGGATCGAGGCGCGCAAGGCCGAGAAGGAGGGGCCCGTCGCGGCCGGGGCCAAGCTCAGCGGCCAGGCCGCCGACCTGCTCGCGGCCGTCCGGGCGGTCGAGAGCGGCGAGAAGCCGGGGGCGTCGTTCTTCGACTCCGCCCCGGCCCCGCGCCGCCCCGCACCGGTGCCGTCCGACCCCGCGCCCGTACGGACACAGGTGCCGCGGCCCGCGCGCGTGGCCGCCGGGCCGGAAGCGCTGGCCGCGGTGCGGGCCGTGCTGAGCGGCGGCGGCGCGCCGGACTCGCTGGCCCCGCAGGTCACGGACGCCCTGGGCGAGCAGGCGGCCGACGTGCTGCGCGCCGACCCCTGGCAGCTGCTCGCCGTGCCCGGGGTCCGCCCCGAGCAGGCCGACGGTTTCGCCCGGGCGCTCCTCGGCGCCGAGTGCGGCCCGGACGACCCGCGCCGGGCGGCCGCGCTGGTCGCGTGGACCCTGGAGCGCGCCTCGGTCCAGGGCCACACCGCACTGCCGATCGCGGCGGTGAAGGCGGCGCTGGCCGAGCGGTCGCTGCCGGACCCGGACGAGGCCGTACGGCAGGCGATCACCGAGGGTGTGGTGCTGGTCTTCCAGGACGGCGAGGCCGCGCTGGACGACGAACCGGCCGACACCGGGGAAGCCGCCGAGGAGGACGGGGCGGAGGAGACCGCCCCCGTCGAGGTGCTGCTCGGCCTCGACCGGTACGCGCTTGCGGAGGAGAGCCTCGCCGACGGTCTGGCCCGGCTCGCCAACGCCCCGGTGAAGGACGACGGTCGCGACTGGGCGGGCGCCGCCGGTGCCGCCCCCTCGCCGTCGGCCGCCGAGCTGATCAGGGCGGTGGCGGGCAGCGGCCTGGTCACCCACTCCGGCGGCGAGGCGGCCCGCGCCGAGTCGGCGGCCGTGGTCACCGCCGCGCACGGCCTCGGCCTGCGGGCGGCCGCGACCGCCCACACCCGGGACGGACGGCGCCGGCTCGCCGCGGCGGTGGGGGACGGGCGGGCGTTCACCGTGGCCGCGCTGCTCTCCGGGACCGAGGGCCCGGGCCGCGACGAGGACGGGGCGCTCGCCCTGGACGTGCTGGTCGTGCAGGACGCCCCGCAGCTGGACGTGGAGGGCGCGGCGATGCTCGTCGAGTCCCTGCCGGACGGCTGCCGTCTGGTGCTCGGCGGGGACCCGGAGCTGCTGGGTTCGGCGGGCGCGGGCCGGGTGTTCGCCGATGTGCTGGAGGCCCGGGCGGTGCCGCACGTGGCGTCGCGCACCCCGGACCCCGGCCCGATCGGCGAGCTGGTCTCGGGGATCGGCGCCGGTGAGCTCGGCCAGGTCGAGGCACCGGGCAAGGAGGTCGTGATCGTCCCGGTGCGGGACGCGGGCGAGGCGGTGCACCGCTGCGTCCAGCTGGTCGCCGACTCGGTGCCGCGCGCGATCGGGGTGCCCACCGAGCAGACCCAGGTCATCACGGTCGGCCACGGCGGCTCGGCGGGTACGCGGGCACTCAACGCGGCCCTGAAGCAGCGGCTCAACCCGGGCCCCGGCCGGTTCGCGGGCTTCGACCCGGGCGACCGCGTGGCGTACGCGGAGGCGCCCGGGCGCACTTCGGTGGGTGTGGTCGGCTCGGCGGGCCCGGACGGGCTGCACCTCGACTGCGGCGGCGAGCCCCTCGTCGTACCGAAGGAGCGGGTGGAGTCGGCGCTGCGGCACGGCTGGGCCCTGACCGCCCACCAGGCGGCCGGAACGCGCTGGCCGGCGGTCGTGGTGGTGCTGCCCGGGGACGCGGCGCAGGGGCTCAGCCGGTCCTGGGTCTACACGGCGTTCGGCCGCGCCGAGCGCCATCTGTCCGTGGTCCACGGCGTGGACCAGGCGCTCCCGCACGCGGTGGCCGAGGTGCCCGCCCCGGCGCGTACGACGCGGCTCACGCCCCTTCTGCAGGCCCTGCTGCGGACGCCCGAGGCGGAGTAGCCCCGGGCCCGCCGCAGGCCGACACACGACAGCCTCCGTGCCCGGAGGGGCCACGGAGGCTGTCGTGCGAGGCGCCGGGCGCCGAAGGCGGCGAGGCACCCAAGAGGTCAGGACGCCGAAGGCGTCAGAGCGCCCGAGGGGTCACGGCGTCCCCGAGAGGTCGTCCTCGTCCTCCAGCTCGTCCTCGTCGAAGACCGCGCTGACGTCGAACCTGCACACCACCCGCTGCGGATCCGCGTGGTCGAAGGGCGTACTGAGCCACTCCCCCGGCTCCGGCAGCTCGTCCGCCGCCGACACCCACAGCGTGGAGTCGCCCTCCTCCAGGCCGAACTCCTTGTGCCGGGAGGCGATCTCGTCCGGTTCGTACTCCCCGAAGAGCACGCCGAGCGCCGCGTGCACGCTCTTGCCGACCACGGCGGCGGCCCGGTCGTCCTCGGCCGAGTCCTCGGCCTCCGGGTCCAGGTCCGCGATCCGCTGGGCCTGGGCGAGCAGCCGCTGGGGCTCCACCACCGCGTAGTCGCGGCGGATCAGGACGCTCAGCGCGTTCGGCTCCTCCGGGCCCGTGTAGGGCGGCAGGGAGTCGTCGGCGCCCGGGATCTCGAAGGGGGTGACCTCGTCGTACCGGTCATAGAGCCGCTCGTCGTACGCCTCGGCAGCGGCCGCCAGGGCGTTGAACGCGTCGTACACGGCCGGATCGTCGTCCCCGGTGCGGCGTTCCACCGCCTCCAGGTGGCGGTCCAGCGCGGCTTTGACCGCGTCGGCGGCGGCACGTACCTCGGCAGCGGAGGGCTGCGCAGCATCAGACATAGTGCAGACGCTATCCGTACCGGGGCTCTGCCCGCACAATAGATGCGATGCCGGAATACGAATTTGTCGACGTGTACGTACCTCGCGGGGTGACTCGCAAGGAGGCCACACGTCTGCTGACCGACCACGCCGAGTACGGACACTGGGAGTTGGAGCGACTGAGTCTGCTGCGTGACGGCAGCCGCAGGGTGCGGCTGCGCAGGCGGATCATCCGCCAGCTGCGCGCCACATGGTGACGGACAGAGCGGTACAAACGGATCGGGCCCCGCGACTGCGGGGCCCGATCCGTTCTGTCTGGTTCCTGCCGCCGGGGGGCGGCTCCGCTCACGCGCCGGAGCGGGCCCGGCGGTAGAGCGTGGTTCCGGCGAGCAGCAGGCCCGCGCCGGCCGGGAGGGCGATGCCCACCGCGCTCGACCCGGTGTGCGCCAGCGCGCCGGCGGCCTGGGGGGCCGTCACGGTCTGGGTGCCCGGGGTGTTCGGACCGGCCGGGGTGCCGGGGGTGCCCGGGGTGTGCGGGTGCTGGCCCGGCTTGGTCCCGTGGATCGGCTTGACCGCGTCCCCGGGCTTGCCCGGGTGGTGCGGCGTGCCGGGGTGGTGGGGCTTGCCCGGGTGCTCGGTCCCGCAGTGCTCACCGGGCTTGCCGGGGTGACCCGGCTTTCCCGGGTGGCCCGGGTGCCCCGGCTTCCCCGGGTGACCGGGGTGGTGCGGGGGCTGGTGCCGGGCGTCGCCGGACACATTGGCGCAGTCGTTGCCGAACACCGGGTTGAGGGCCCCGATCACGGTGACGCCGTTGCCGCAGGCGTTGACCGGGACGTCGATGGGCGCCTGGACGCTGTTGCCGGAGCCGACGCCGGGCGAGTCGCTCGCGTGGCCGTGGGCCGTGGCACCGCCGCCGCCGTGGTGCGAACCGCCCTTGTTGGCGCAGGTGTTGCCCATCGCCGGGTTGAGCAGCCCGATGACGTTGACGGTGTTGCCGCACGCGTTGACCGGCACGTGCACCGGCGCCTGGACCGCGTTGCCGGACAGGACGCCCGGGGAGTCGGTCGCGGCGCCGTGCGCCTTGGAGTCGGCGTGTGCGTAGCCGCTGCCCATGGCGATCACGCCGGTGGCGGCGGCCATGGTGATCAGGCCTTTTCTGGTGACCTGTCGCATAGGTTGTTCCCTGCCTTCTACCTACCGGATGCTCCCGGACACCGTTGCGCCCGGGAGTGGGTGCCTGGCGGCCCCGGAGTACATGGCGCGCACTCCGGGGCCGCCGGGCTCAGACCCTCACGGGTTCAGGCTCGACGTCACTTGTTGACGCAGGTGTTGCCGAAGGCGGGGTTCAGCAGCCCGATCACCGAGATCGTGTTGCCACAGACGTTCACCGGGACGTGGACGGGCACCTGGATGACGTTGCCCGAGGCGACACCGGGGGAGCCCACAGCGGCACCCTGCGCACCCGCGTCGGCGACGGCGAGGCCCGCACCCGCGAGAACCAGACCACCAGTGACAGCCGCAGCAGCGACGACCTTCTTGATCATTACTTCCTCCTTGTTGGCAAAGGTGCGATCCCAGCCGCGGACCGCACACCCTGTAACGAGGGGGAAGTTATGGGGCTACGAGCTTATGAACGCATTCACTCTTTTCAGTCAACTACGCACGCCTGGGCGATTGTTGGTTTGTCGTTTCAGCAAAGTGGCCGTCACGAGGCCAGGGGTGCCGGGTTCGCCCGGCACCCCCGCACCTCCCCAGGTCAGGAGGCGTCGATGAACCGGTCGAGGACCCGTACGCCGAACTTCAGACCGTCCAGCGGCACCCGCTCGTCCACACCGTGGAACATCCCGGCGAAGTCCAGCTCCGGCGGCAGCTTCAGCGGCGCGAAGCCGAAGCAGCGGATCCCGAGGTCCGCGAAGGACTTGGCGTCGGTGCCGGCCGAGAGCATGTACGGCACGGCCCGCGCGATCGGGTCCTCGGCCACCAGGGCCGTCTGCATGGCGTCGACGAGCGCCCCGTCGAAGGTGGTCTCCAGCGCCTTGTCGGCGTGCACGTCCTCGCGCCGGACCCGGGGCCCCAGGATCCGGTCGAGGTCCGCGAGGAACTCCTCCTCGTACCCCGGCAGGAAACGGCCGTCGACGTGCGCGGTCGCCTGCCCCGGGATCACGTTGACCTTGTAGCCGGCGCCCAGCTGGGTCGGGTTGGCGGTGTTCTGGAGCGAGGCGCCGATGAGCTTGGCGATGCCGCCGAGCTTGGCCAGCGTCTCGTCCATGTTCTCCGGGTCGAGCTCGGTGCCGAGCGCGTCACCCAGCTCGTCGAGGAAGTGCCGCAGCGTCTTGGTGACGCGCACCGGGAACTTGTGCCGCCCGAGCCGCCCGACCGCCTCGGAGAGCTCGGTGATGGCGTTGTCCTTGTGGATCATCGAACCGTGCCCGGCGCTGCCGTCCACGGTCAGCTTCATCCAGTGCATGCCCTTCTGGGCGGTCTCCACCAGGTAGAGCCGCAGGTTCTCGTTGACGGTGAACGAGAATCCGCCGACCTCGCTGATCGCCTCCGTCACCCCCTCGAAGAGGTCGGGGTGCTTGTCGACGAGGTAGCGGGCCCCGTAGGTGCCGCCCGCCTCCTCGTCGGCGAGGAAGGCGAGCACGATGTCGCGCGGGGGCTTGCGGCCGCTGCGCAGCCGGTCCCGTACGACCGCGAGGGTCATCGCGTCCATGTCCTTCATGTCGACCGCGCCGCGCCCCCAGACGCAGCCGTCG
The DNA here is from genome assembly GCF_001653515.1 of Streptomyces sp. ERV7. Lineage (GTDB taxonomy): Bacteria > Actinomycetota > Actinomycetes > Streptomycetales > Streptomycetaceae > Streptomyces. The sequence continues at coordinate 1,036,693 of NZ_LYOY01000001.1, forward strand.
GCGATCTCGCCCGAGAACGGGTGGTGCGTCCAGTCGTCGGCGTTGGCCGGGACGACGTCGGTGTGGCCGTGGATGAGCAGCGCGGGCCGCGAGGGGTCCTCGCCCTGGATCCGGGCCACTGTGGAGGCCCGCCCGGTGTGCGATTCGAAGATCTTCGGTTCGAGCCCCACCTCCGCGAGCTTCTCGGCCACGTACTCGGCCGCCGCCCGCTCGCCCGGACCGGAGTGGTCCCCGTAGTTGCTGGTGTCGATCCTGATCAGATCGCGACAGAGGTCGACGACCTCGTCCTCGCCGGTCACGCCCCGTGCCGCCTTCGAGTCGCTCACGCTGCTTCCTCCCGCTGCCGCTGCCGCTTCGTTGGGTCCACCTCATCCTCCCCCGCGCCCCCCGCGCGCCCAAGGGCGGCTTCCCGTCGACATACGACGTTCACGCAGGCCACGGGGGTGATCGAGCACCCCCAGATGTTTGCTATTGTTTTCCACGTCGGAACGGGCACGGCCCGCGAGACAGACACCTTGTCCGGGTGGCGGAATGGCAGACGCGCTAGCTTGAGGTGCTAGTGCCCTTTATCGGGCGTGGGGGTTCAAGTCCCCCCTCGGACACCACTTGAAAACCCCAGCTGAGCTGGGGTTTTCTTGTTTTGTGAAACGTAGGTCGTGCGGTGAGACGTAGGTCAGGGATCCCGGCCGCCCCGCTCCCCCAGCGGGACGGCATCGACCCGGTGCGGGTGCGGCTGCCGGACGACCCGGAGGGGGCCTGGAGGACGGTCCGGGAGCATCTGGTCGAGCGGTTCGAGGGCGCCGTCGGGGCAGCGCGGGTCGAGGAGATGGTGCGCGGCGGCAGGTTCCTGACCGTCGACGGACCCGTGGACGACGCGCTGGCGTACCGGCCGGGGATGTACGTCTGGTTCCACCGCGACTTCGCCCCCGAGGTGCCCGTGCCGTTCGGGATCGGGATCGTCCACCGCGACGAGCGGATCGTGATCGCGGACAAGCCGCACTTCCTGGCCACCACGCCCCGGGGGCGGCACATCACCGAGACCGCCGTGGCCCGGCTGCGGCGCGAGCTCGAACTGCCCGCGCTCCAGCCCGCGCACCGCCTGGACCGGCTGACCGCCGGTCTCGCCCTGTTCGTCGTACGGCCCGAGGACCGGGGCGCGTACCAGAACCTGTTCGCCGAGCGGCGGGTGCGCAAGGAGTACGAGGCGATCGCCCCGTACGACGCGGATGCGGCGCTGCCGGTGACCGTGCGCAGCCGGATCGTCAAGGAGCGCGGGGTGATCGCCGCGCGCGAGGAGGCGGGCGAGCCGAACGCCGAGAGCCGGATCGAGCTCGTAAGGCACCGGGGCGGGCTCGGCCGCTACCGGCTGCTTCCGGCCACCGGGCGCACCCATCAGCTGCGGGTCCATATGAACGCTCTCGGGCTGCCGATCCTCAACGACCCGGTGTATCCGGTGGTGATCGAGGAACCCGGCCCGGACGACTTCAGCCGTCCGCTGCAACTGCTCGCGAAGGTGCTGGAGTTCACCGATCCGGTGGACGGTCGGGAGCGGCGGTTCACCACTCGGCTGCGGCTGACCGAGTGGGAGTCGGACCGCTAGACATCGGACCAATAGGGGGCAGGGGAAGGGAAATCGGGGTTCCGGGGGTACCTCGGGCCCCCTACGACTACGCGGCCGCGCCCCCGGCCCTCCTCGATCGGGCACTGCGGATCAAGGCGGTCTGCGAGCGCCACGGCGTCCCGCTGCGGGCCGCCGCGCTCGCCTTCCCGCTGCGGCACCCGGCGGTGGCGAGCGTGCTGGTGGGCGCGCGCTCGGCGGCCGAGGTCCGGGACGCGGCCGAGCAGTTCGGGCAGCCGGTGCCGCAGGCGCTGTGGGAGGAGCTGGGCGTATGAGGGTCGCACTGCACACCAGGGTCCGGGCCGAGGGGATCGAGGCGTACGAGGACGCGCACCGGGAGGTCCCGGCGGAGCTGACAGCGGCGATCCGGGCCGCCGGGGCGACCGAGTGGACGATCTGGCGCAGCGGCAGCGAACTGTTCCATGTGATCGAGTGCGCCGACTACGCGCGGCTGCTGGCCGAGCTGGCGGAGCTGCCGGTGAACATCGCCTGGCAGACCCGGATGGCCGGCCTGCTGGAGGTCGTCCACGACTACTCCGGCCCGGGCGCGGAGGCCGGGCTGCCGGTGGTGTGGGAGCTGTGACGGCCGGGCCGGAGGCGGGCGCGCGGGTCGTCGACGCGCACCACCATCTGTGGGACCTGGCCGTCCGTGACCAGCGGTGGACCGCTGGGCCCGGACTCGCCCCGCTGCGGCGCTCCTTCACGCCCGACGAGCTGAGGGCGCGGGCCCGGGCCGCCGGGGTGGCCGCCACGGTGCTGGTGCAGACCGTCACCGCGGCCGAGGAGACCCCGGAGTTCCTGGCGCTCGCCGAGGACGACCCGCTGGTGCGCGGGGTCGTCGGCTGGACCGATCTCACCGCGCCCGGGGTCGCCGGCGAACTGGCCCGGCTGGCCGAACTGCCCGGCGGCGGCCGACTGGTGGGGATCCGGCACCAGGTGCAGGCCGAGCGCGACCCGCGCTGGCTGCTGCGGCCGGACGTGGGCGCGGGGCTCGCGGCGGTCGCGGACGCGGGCCTCGCGTACGACCTGGTGGTCCTCCCCCATCAGCTCCCGGCCTGTGTACGGGCCGCCGAGCGCCACCCCGGGCTCACCTTCGTGCTGGACCACCTGGGCAAGCCCCCGGTCGCCTCCGGCACGAGAGAGCCCTGGGCGTCGGCCGTCCGCGCGCTGGCCGCGCTCCCCAACACCGTCTGCAAGGTGTCGGGGCTGGTCACCGAGGCGGACTGGGCGCGGTGGAGCGTCGAGGATCTGCGGCCGTACGCGGACACGGTCCTGGAGGCGTTCGGCCCCGCGCGGCTGATGTACGGCTCCGACTGGCCGGTGTGCCTGCTGGCCTCCTCGTACGGTGGAGTCCTCGACACCGTACGGGAGTTGACGCGGGACCTGAGCCCGCACGAGCGGGCCCAGGTCCTCGGCTCCACGGCCGACCGCGTCTACCGGCTCAGTGGCCGCGCTTGATCCACTCGTCCAGGTGGGGCGACTCGGCGCCGATGGTCGTCGCGTCACCGTGGCCCGTCCGTACGACCGTCCCGGGCGGCAGCGTCAGCAGCCGGTCGCGGATCGAGTCGACGATGGTCGGGAAGTGCGAGAAGGACCGGCCGGTGGCGCCCGGTCCCCCGGCGAACAGGGTGTCGCCGGTGAACACCGTGCCCAGCTCGGGCGCGTACAGGCACACCGCGCCCGGGGCGTGGCCCGGGGTGTGGACGACCTCCAGGCGGGTGCCGGCGACCGACAGGGTCTGGCCGTCGGCCAGTTCGCCGTCGGGGGCGCGGTCCGGGTGGGTGAGCTTCCACAGCGGCAGGTCGTCGGGGTGCAGCAGCACCGGCGCCCCGGTGGCCTCCGCGAGCTCGGGGGCGGCGTCGATGTGGTCGTTGTGGGCGTGGGTGCACACGATCGCGCGCAGGGTGCGGCCGCCGAGCGCGGCCAGGATCGCCTGGGCGTCGTGGGCGGCGTCGACGACCACCGCCTCCTCGTCGTCGCCCACGATCCAGACGTTGTTGTCGACGTCCCAGACGCCCCCGTCGAGCGCGAAGGTGCCCGAGGTGACCAGGTGCTCGATACGGGCGGCCATCAGAACGCCACCACCGAGCGCAGCACATCGCCCTCGTGCATCCGCTCGAAGGCCTTCTCGACCTCGTCGAGCGCGATGGTCTCGGTGACGAAGGCGGCCAGGTCGATGCGGCCCTGCTGGTGCAGGTCGATCAGTACGGGGAAGTCCCGGGAGGGCAGGCAGTCGCCGTACCAGGAGGACTTGAGCGCGCCGCCGCGTCCGAAGACGTCGATGAGCGGCAGCTCCAGCTTCATGTCCGGGGTGGGCACGCCGACGAGGACCACCGTTCCGGCCAGGTCGCGGGCGTAGAACGCCTGCTGGTAGGTCTCGGGGCGGCCGACCGCCTCGATGACGACGTCGGCACCGAAGCCGCCGGTGAGGGAGCGGATCGCCTCGACGGCGTCCTGCGTGCGGGAGTTGACCGTGTGGGTGGCGCCCATGTTCTTGGCGGTGGCCAGCTTGCGGTCGTCGATGTCCACGGCGACGATCTTCGCCGCGCCCGCGAGCCGGGCGCCCACGATCGCCGCGTCCCCGACCCCGCCGCAGCCGATGACGGCGACCGAGTCGCCACGGCCCACGTTGCCGGTGTTGAGGGCGGCGCCGATGCCCGCCATGACGCCGCAGCCGAGGAGCCCCGCCACGGCCGGGGAGACCGACGGGTCGACCTTGGTGCACTGTCCGGCCGCGACCAGCGTCTTCTCGGCGAAGGCGCCGATGCCGAGCGCGGGCGACAGCTCGGTGCCGTCGGTGAGGGTCATCTTCTGCTTGGCGTTGTGGGTGTTGAAGCAGTACTGGGGGCGGCCGCGCAGACAGGAGCGGCACTGGCCGCACACCGCGCGCCAGTTGAGGATCACGAAGTCGCCGGGGGCGACGTCGGTGACGCCCGCGCCGACCGACTCAACCACACCGGCGGCCTCGTGGCCGAGCAGGAAGGGGAAGTCGTCGTTGATCCCGCCCTGCTTGTAGTGCAGGTCGGTGTGGCACACCCCGCACGCCTGGACCTTCACCACGGCCTCGCCGGGCCCCGGGTCCGGCACCACGATCGTCTCCACCCGTACGGGCTCGTTCTTCCCCGGTGCGATGACCCCTCGGACCTGCTGCGGCATGCGTGGACTTCCTTTCTGGCACCGCCGGTACGCGCGGACGCGTACGGGCGGAAATGTGTACGGGCCCGACCTCCGCACGTTACCTGGCGCACGCCGAAGGGCGGCACCCCGCGCCCGGGGTGCCGCCCTTCTCGTACCGCTGCTCCGTGCCCGCTACTTGGCCGCGAGCTCCCCGACCCGCTTGCGGACCAGGAACCAGCCGCCGACCAGCATGGCCAGGATGACGGGCAGGCAGTAGACGGTGGTGCGGCCGACGCCGCCGCCGTACCACATCAGGTACAGGACCGTGGCGAGGAAGACCAGCGTCACGATCTGGGTGTACGGGGCCCAGGGCAGCTGATAGGAGGGACGGGTGAGCTTGCCCTCCTGGGCGCGGCGCCAGAACAGCAGCGAGCAGATCATGATCATCGCCCAGGTGCCGAGGATGCCGATCGAGGCGAAGTTCAGCACGATCTCGAAGGCGTCGTCGGGCATCAGCTTGTTCAGGGCGACACCGGCGGCGCCGAAGGCGGCGGTCAGCAGGACACCGCCGTAGGGCACCTGGCCCTTGTTCATCCGGGCCGTGAACTTGGGCGCGGAGCCCGCCACGGCCATCGAGCGCAGGATGCGGCCGGTGGAGTACAGGCCCGAGTTGAGGCTGGAGAGCGCGGCGGTCAGGACCACCAGGTTCATCACTCCGGCCGCGCCCGGCACACCGAGCTTGTCCAGGACGGTGACGAACGGGCTCTGGTCGCCCGAGTACGCGGTGTACGGGAGGATCAGCGCGAGCAGGACGACCGAGCCGACGTAGAAGATGCCGACGCGCCACATGATCGAGTTGATCGCCTTGGGCAGGATCTTCTGCGGGTTCTCGGTCTCGCCCGCCGCGACACCGCAGAGCTCGACCGAGGCGTACGCGAAGACGACGCCCTGGACGACCAGGAGCATCGGCAGCGTGCCCATCGGGAAGATGCCGCCGTGGTCGGTGATGTTGGCCAGGCCCGGGGTGTTGCCGTCCACGCTGTGCTGGGTGGCGACCAGGTAGATGCCGACCAGCATGAAGGCGACCAGGGCCGCGACCTTGACGATCGCGAACCAGAACTCCATCTCGCCGAAGTACTTCACCGAGATCAGGTTGGCGGCGAGGACCACGGCCAGGGCGATCAGGGCGAGGACCCACTGCGGGATGTCGCTGAACATCGCCCAGAAGTGGGCGTAGGTGGCGGCGGCCGTGATGTCGGCCACCGCGGTGGTCGACCAGTTCAGGAAGTACAGCCAGCCCGCCGTGTAGGCGCCCTTCTCGCCCATGAACTCACGGGCGTAGGAGACGAACGCGCCGGAGGAGGGCCGGTAGAGCACGAGCTCGCCGAGGGCTCTGACGACGAAGAAGGCGAAGACGCCGCAGACCGCGTAGGCGATCGCGAGCGAGGGGCCCGCGCCCGCCATCCGGCCGCCGGCGCCGAGGAACAGGCCGGTGCCTATCGCGCCGCCGATGGCGATCATGTTGATGTGGCGGGACTTGAGGTCCTTGCTGTAACCGGCGTCACCGGCGTCGATGTGGGGGGTGCCCTGCGTCGGCGTCGCCGCCGTCGTCTCGGCCGCAGGCATGGTGCGGTCACTCATGTAGCTGTATCGCCTTCGTGAGGGGTCATGCGGTCGTGCGATACCGGGCAGTGCCGGTGCCGTCCCGGCTGTGGCCGGTGATGCGGGGTGAGTTCTGTGGGGTCACCGCGGCGTGGCTGATTCGGGACATGGTCGCGGCTCGACGGGGCATTTGGCAGTGGCCAATGTCACGTACGGGCAGATCTGTGATGAATCTGAGGTAAATCTGAGCTTTACGGGGCGAGGACGTCCAATTCCTTGAGGGCACCGACGGCGATCTCGCGGGTGAGTCTCTCGGCCCGTTCCGCGTCCCGCTCCCGGACCGCCTCGGCCACCTGGACGTGCAGGGTGACGGCCGCCGGATCGGGGTCCTCGAACATCACCTGGTGGTGGGTCCGGCCGGTCAGGACCTCGGCGACGACATCGCCGAGCCGGGCGAACATCTCGTTGCCCGACGCGTTCAGGACGATCCGGTGGAAGGCGACGTCGTGGACGAGATAGCCCTCCAGCTGGCGCCCGCGCGAGGTGGCGACCATCCCGAGCGCCTGCTCGGTGAGGGCGGCGCACTGCTCGGGGGTGGCGTGGTGGGCGGCGAGCCCGGCGGCGACCGGCTCCACGGCCGAGCGCAGCACGGTCAGCGAGCGCAGCTGGCGCGGCCGGTCGGCCCCGGCGAGGCGCCAGCGGATGACCTGGGGGTCGTACACGTTCCACTGCTCGGTGGCCCGGACCGTCACCCCGACCCGGCGCCGGGACTCGACCAGCTGCATGGACTCCAGGACCCGGATCGCCTCGCGGATCACGGTGCGGGAGACGTCGAAGCGCTGGGCGAGCTCGTCGCCGCGCAGCACGCTGCCGGGCGGGTACTCGCCTGCGGTGATCGCGCGGCCGAGGGTGTCGAGCACCTGTGCGTGCAGTCCCTGGGCCTGTGTGGTCATGGCCGTAAGGGTACGGGGCGGTGGGGTCCCGGCCGGACGGGCGCGCGGGGCCGCCAGCTAAAAAGTATTACTTATTCATCACGAGGTCTTGAATACGTCGCACCTTTTGGGTTTCAGTAGCGCGACGGACGGATGGCCGGAAACGACCCCCGCCCGGAACACATCGATGTCGACGAAGACAGCGAGGCACCGCTATGAGCACCCCCCACGTCGTCGTGGTGATGGGCGTGGCCGGCACCGGCAAGACCACGATCGGCCCCCTGGTCGCCGGGGCACTGGGCGTTCCGTACGCCGAGGGCGACGACTTCCACCCGGCGGCCAACGTCGCCAAGATGTCGGCCGGCGTCCCGCTGGACGACGGCGACCGGTGGCCCTGGCTCGACGCGATCGGGCAGTGGGCGCACGGCCGGGCAGGACTCGGCGGGGTGGTGAGCAGCTCCGCGCTCAAGCGGGCCTACCGCGACCGGCTGCGGGCGGCCGCCCCCGGTCTCGTCTTCCTGCACCTCACCGGCGACCGGGAGCTCATCGAGCGGCGGATGAGCGAGCGCCGGGGCCACTTCATGCCCACCGCGCTGCTCGACTCGCAGTTCGCCACCCTTCAGCCGCTCGACGCGGACGAGGCCGGAGTGGCCGTCGACGTCGCCGGAACCCCCGAAGAAATCACCGACCGGGCCGTCGCCGCGCTGCGCCGGCTCGCCAGCTAAGGACCACACCGTGACCAGTCTCAGCGTCGAGATCCTGGCAGCGGGCGCGGCCGAGCCGATCACCTCGGCGGGCAACGCCCGGTTGGGGATCGCCGTACTCGCCGGCATCGCCGTCATCGTCCTGCTCATCACCAGGTTCAAGCTCCACGCGTTCCTCGCCCTGACCATCGGCTCGCTGGCCCTCGGCGCCTTCGCGGGGGCGCCCCTGGACAAGGCGATCACCAGCTTCACCACCGGCCTGGGCAACACCGTCGCCGGAGTCGGGGTGCTCATCGCCCTCGGCGCCATCCTCGGCAAGCTGCTCGCCGACTCGGGCGGCGCGGACCAGATCGTCGACACGATCCTGGAGAAGGCCGGCAGGTCCGGCGGGCGCGCGATGCCGTGGGCGATGGTGGTCATCGCCTCGATCATCGGCCTGCCGCTCTTCTTCGAGGTCGGGATCGTGCTGCTGATCCCGGTGGTGCTGCTCGTCGCCAAGCGCGGCAACTACTCGCTGATGCGGATCGGCATCCCGGCGCTCGCCGGACTCTCGGTGATGCACGGGCTGATCCCGCCGCACCCGGGCCCGCTGGTCGCCATCGACGCGGTCGGCGCCAACCTGGGCGTCACGCTCGCCCTCGGTGTGCTGGTGGCCGTCCCCACGGTGATCATCGCCGGTCCCCTCTTCTCCCGGTACGCGGCGCGCTGGGTGGACATCCCGGCGCCGGACCGCATGATTCCGGCTCGCCCGTCGGAGGACCTGGAGACCCGGCCGAGCTTTGGCGCGACCGTGTCGACGGTGCTGCTGCCGGTCGTGCTGATGCTGGTGAAGGCCCTGGTCGACATCGTGGTCGACGATCCGGAGAACCACCTCCAGCGGGTCACCGACGTGATCGGCTCGCCGCTGATCGCGCTGCTCGCGGCCGTCCTCGTCGCCATCTTCACGCTGGGCCGGGCGGCCGGGTTCAGCAAGGAGCGGATCTCCACGACGGTCGAGAAGTCGCTCGCCCCGATCGCGGGCATCCTCATGATCGTCGGCGCGGGCGGCGGCTTCAAGCAGACGCTGATCGACGTGGGCGTCGGACAGATGATCCTGGACATCTCCAAGGACTGGTCCATCCCCGCGCTGCTGCTCGCCTGGCTGATCGCGGTCGCGATCCGGCTCGCGACCGGCTCGGCCACGGTGGCGACGATCTCCGCCGCCGGTCTGGTGGCCCCGCTGGCCGCCGACATGTCGACCGGGCACACGGCCCTGCTGGTCCTCGCCGTCGGCGCGGGCTCGCTCTTCTTCAGCCATGTCAACGACGCCGGGTTCTGGCTGGTGAAGGAGTACTTCGGGATGGACGTCGGCCAGACCGTCAAGACCTGGTCGGTGATGGAGACGATCATCTCGGTGGTGGCGCTGGGCTTCGTGCTGCTGCTGTCACTGGTGATCTAGCGGAGCACGCTCCTTCTCCACCTCGTCCAGCCACAGCCCGTGTTCCCTGCGGGCCCAGTGGCGCCCCACCGACCCGGTGCGCATGCCACGGCGTGCCTCCGGGTCGAGGAGCGCCATGGTCACATGGCCGCTCAGCACGATCCCGACGGCCAGCGCCAGCCAGTCGTGGACGAAGGTCGAGCCGATCCGCACCGGCAGCGGCGCCAGGTGCGTGAACCACATGAACAGTCCGGTGCCGAGCAGCACGAGCGTGGCGCCGGTGATCCACCCCGCGTAGACCTTCTGCCCGGCGTTGAACTTGCCCGCCGTACGCGGTCGTTCGTCCCGGGTGAGCGCCGAGCGCAGCCAGCGCCGGTCGTGCGGCCCGAACCGGTTCAGCCGGCGCAGATCGGCGCGGAAGGCCCGCGAGAGCAGCCCCGCCAGAACCGGTACGGGCAGCAGCACCCCCGAGATCTCGTGCACCGTCACCACCAGCTCGCGGCGGCCCACGGCCTCGGCGAGCTGGGGCAGATAGAGCACCGCGGCCGACAGCACGCACACCCCGAACACCAGGGCGTTGACGCGGTGCACCCAGCGCTCGGCCCGGGTGAACCTCCGTACGCGCACGGCCGGTTCAGCTCGTGGGGTGGTCGTCGCGTCCGTTGGACCGGCCGACCCAGGCATCCGTGTCATAGCCACGCTCCTCCCAGAATCCCCGCCGCACCTTGCTCGTCACGGTGATCCCGGAGAGCCATTTCGCCGACTTGTAGAAGTACATCGGCGCCACATAGAGGCGGACCGGGCCGCCGTGCGAGTGGGAGACCGGCTTGTCCTGCATGCTCAGGGCGACCAGCACGTCGTCGCGGCGGGCCTGTTCGAGCGTGAGGCTCTCGGTGTACGTGCCGTCGAAGCAGGTGAAGCGGACGGCCCCGGCTCCTGGGCGCACCCCTGCGGCGTCGAGGAGCCGGGACAGCCGTACCCCCGCGAACGGGGTGCCGGGCACCCGCCACCCCGTCACGCACTGCACGTCCCGCACCAGCCGCGTCTGCGGCAGCGCCCGCAGCGCGTCCAGGGTGTAGGTGGCCGGGCGGTCGACCAGGCCGTCGACGGTGAGCCGGTAGTCGGCTGCGCCCTTGTGCGGTACGGAGGCGGCGACGGAGTAGTAGCGGAAGCCGCCGCCGTTGGGCAGCAGGCCGGTCAGGCCGGTGGGGTCCTTCCCGGCGGCGGCGCCGAGGAACGACTCCAGGCCGCGCTGGAGGACCGGGGCGGCGGCGACTCCGGCGACGCCGAGGCCGAGCATGCCCAGCACGATCCGGCGGCCGACCGGGGCGCTCTCGGCGGGCGGTGGTTCAGGGTTCACCCCCCGATTCGAGCACCGGCGGCCCCCGGACACCAGGGGCCCCGGCACTCCGTCATCGTTTGGTCAGATCCGGGCCTACGCCCTCGTGGCGCCCGTCGCCCGCTCCAGCTTCTCCAGTTGGAAGGCCTCGTTGCCCTGGCCGATCCGGGCGTGCGCCTCGGGCCGCACCGCGCGGACGACCAGGCCGTACGCCACTCCGGCCGCCAGCGCGAGGGCGATGATCGAGGGCAGCAGCCAGCTGAGCGAGGAGTCCGGGCCCGCGCCGACCAGGACGTCGAAGTCCTTGACCGTGTAGACGGCGATGACGACGAGCGCGACCCCGGCGATGCCGGAGGCGAGCAGCCGCCACATCTGGGCCCCGGCCGCTCCCCGGCGGACGAAGAAGGCGATGACCGCGAAGCAGGCGGCGGCCATCAGCACGATCACGCCGAGCGCGCCCACGTTGCCCATCCAGGTGAACAGGTGCAGCACGGCGGCGGTCGGGTCGCCGGTGGGCTTGTCGTCGGCGACGGCGAAGGCGACGACCACCACGAGCGAGATCACCGTCTGGAGCAGCGAGCCGCTGCCGGGGGCGCCGCTGGTGTGGTTGGTACGGCCGAACGCGGCGGGCAGCAGGCCCTCGCGGCCCATGGCGAAGACATACCGGGCGACGACGTTGTGGAAGCTGAGCAGCGCGGCGAACATACCGGTGACGAAGAGGACGTGCAGGACGTCGGTGAAGGTGGTGCCGAGCCGGTCCTCGGTGAGCCCGAAGAGCAGCCCGGGACCGTTCTTCTGCGACGCCTCGACGATGTCGGCGGGGCCGGTGGCGACGGTGAGCGCCCAGGAGCTGAGGGCGAAGAACACGGCGGTGAAGCCGACGGCCAGGAACATCACGCGCGAGACGACCAGATGCGGGCGGCTGGTCTCCTCCGCGTACACCGGGGCCTGCTCGAAGCCGGTGAAGGCGGCGATGCAGAAGCACAGGGCGGTGCCGATGCCCGCGCCGGAGAGGGTGGAGGGGTTGAACGCGTGCAGCGACAGGCCCTCCTTGGCGGGGTCGGCGACAGCGGCGAAGTCGAAGACGACGACCAGCGCGACCTCGATGACGAGCAGGACGCCGAGCACCTTGGCGTTGAGGTCGATCTTCAGCCAGGCGAGCACGCCGACCAGCGCGACGGCCGCGAGCGCCGGGATCCACCAGGCGACCTCGGTGTCGAGGTAGGTGGCGCAGAGGCTGGAGACCTCGAAGCCGAACATGCCGTAGATACCGACCTGGAGGGCGCTGTAAGCGACCAGCGCCACGAAGGCGGCGCCCGCTCCGGCGGTGGGGCCGAGGCCCCTGGCTATGTACGCGTAGAACGCGCCCGCGTTGTGGACGTGCCGGCTCATCTCGGCGTACCCGAAGCTGAACAGGACCAGGACGGCGCCGAGGATGAGGAAGAGCAGGGGCTGGCCGACGATGCCCATCACGCCGTACGTGGTGGGCATGACACCGGCGACGACCATCAGCGGGGCGCTCGCGGCGAGCACCGAGAGCAGCAGGCCCGGGGTGCCGAGCCGGTCGGCCCGCAGGGCTCTCTCCTGCCCCTTGTACGTACGGATCTCATCGGTGTCGGTCGACATGGCGGGGGTGCCCTTTCGGTGGGACGCGGGGGTGGGTGCCGAGCGGGTGGTGCCGTGAGGTGCTGCGGTGGGACGGGCTAGGCGGTGCCGAGTGCGGCGCTGCGGGCGGCCTGGAAGGCGCGGTACGGGTCCCGGTCCGGGTACGACCAGGGGGCGGGGGTGAAGTGCCGGCCGATGCGGTGGAAGAGGGCGGCGGCCTCGGCGGGGCGGCCCTCGCAGTGCTTGGCGGGCTGGGGCCCCGGCCCGGGTGGTACTCGGGAGGCGTCGCGGCGCCCGGGGCGCTATCGTCGAGCAAGTTCACAACCCCCGGCCGCACTTGAAGGTGTCCCCCCGTGTCGGTTCTCGTCCTCGCTCTCGCCGTGGGCGCGGCCTGCTGCTTGGGCTTCGGGTTCGTGCTCCAGCAGAACGCCGCCCAGCACGCCCCGCTGAGCGACTTCCTCTCGCCGCGGCTGCTGCTGGACCTCGTACGGGTGCCCCGCTGGCTCGCCGGGATGGGGCTGATGGTCGCGGGCATGGTGCTCGGCGCGCTGGCGCTGAGCCAGGGCGAGGTCTCCCAGGTGGAGCCGCTCCTCGCCACCAACCTCTTCTTCGCCATGGCCCTGTCCCGCTGGCAGACCAGGCAGTCGCTGGGCCGCCAGGGCTGGGCGGGGCTCACCCTCCTCGCGGGCGGGGTGACCGCCTTCATGGTGGCGGGCCAGCCGCGCGGCGGCAACGACTCCGCCGGCCCCCTGCGGCACTGGCTGATCGTCGGGATCGTCCTCGGGATCGCGCTCGTCCTCACCGTGTACGCCAAACGGTCCCGCCTCAGCGCCGGGCCCACCCTCCTCGCCACCGCCGCCGGGTTCCTCTACGGCCTCCAGGACGCCCTCACCCGGGTCAGCGGCGAGCGGTTCCGAGCGGACGGCTTCACCCACATGCTGATGGGCTGGCAGCCGTACGGCGTGCTGGTGCTCGGTGTGACCGGGCTGATCCTGGTGCAGAGCGCCTTCGAGACCGCCCCGCTGCGGATGTCGCTGCCCGCCCTCACCGCGGCCCAGCCGCTCGCCGGGATCGCCTGCGGCGTCGGCTTCCTGGGCGACCAGCTGCGTACCGACGCGGGGGCGCTCGCCTGGGAGGCGTGCGGACTCGCCGCCATCGTCACCGGGATCGTGCTGCTCGGGATGCATCCGGCGATGCCCTCGGGCGCGGGGCCCAAGGAGCCGATCCGCGACCTCCAGCCCCACTGACCCCGGGCCCGGTGGTTGGATGAGCCTCATGAGCGCCTCTCCCTCTGACGAGATCCTCGACATCGTCGACGAGCGCGACCACGTGGTGGGCCGGGCGCCGCGCGGTGAGGCGTACGCCCGGGGGCTGCGCCACCGCTGTGTGTTCGTCCTGGCCCGGGACGCCGAGGACCGGGTCTTCGTGCACCGGCGCACCCCGACCAAGCTGGTCTTCCCCTCGCTGTACGACATGTTCGTCGGCGGTGTGGTCGGCGCGGGCGAGAGCTATGACGACGCCGCCCTGCGCGAGGCCGAGGAGGAGCTCGGGGTGTCCGGGCTGCCCCGGCCCGTACCGCTGTTCAAGTTCCTCTACGAGGGCGGCGCGGACGGGCGGCAGACATGGTGGTCGTCCGTGTACGAGGTGCGCTGCACCCTGCCGGTACGGCCGCAGGTGGAGGAGGTCGCCTGGCACGACTTCCTGCCCGAGGCCGAGGTGGAGCGGCGGCTCGACGACTGGGAGTGGGTGCCGGACGGGCTCGACGCGTACCGGCGGCTGCGCGCGCACCGGGCCCGATGATCCCCTGCGGGTAGTGTGCAAAGGTGATCAGCATCGCGCAGACCCTGCGGCTGTGGTTCGCGCCCGAGCGCATCGGCGAGGAGGGCGAGACTCCGGACTACCGTTTCTCACTCGCCAACGAGCGTACGTTCCTGGCCTGGATCCGGACGTCGCTCGCCCTGGTCGGCGGCGGTTTCGCGGTCGACCAGTTCCTGCCGGACCTGCGCTGGGGCGTACGCGTCGGGCTGGCCCTGGCGCTGCTGGGGGCCGGGGTGCTGTGCGCGCTGCGGGCGGTGAACCACTGGGTGCGGTGCGAGCGGGCGATGCGGCGCGGCGAGGACCTGCCCGTCTCCCGCTTCCCCACCCTGCTGAGCGTGGCCGTCGCGGTGGTCGCCGTCGTCATGGTGGTGGTCGTCGTCTTCGGCTGGGCCGGGTGACGCGCGTACCCGACCGGGACCCCGGCCTCCAGCCCGAGCGGACCCGGCTCGCCTGGCGCCGCACGACGCTGTCCTGCACGGTGGCGGCGGTCCTCGCGGCCAAGCAGGCCCTGCACGGCGGCGGAACGGCCGTCGGTCTGGTCGCGGCGGCCCTGAGCGGGCTTGTCTGGCTGGGCTTCCTGGCCGTGGCCCACCGCCGTATCCAGTCCCTGACCCGCTCGGCCCGGCCCGAGGTGCTGCGAGCGCGCGAGGCGGTCGCGGCGCTGGTGTGCGTGGCGGCGCTGGCGCTGTTCGCGCTGGCCATGCTGCTCTGAGCGGCCGGGCCGGTCACTCCCTCGCCGCCCTTGTTCCTCCGGCCCCACCACGCCGGCGCAAGCGGAGGCGGGGTCCGCGCATTAGCGTGGGAGGCAAGCGATCTCCAGAGGTGAACGCCATGACCGTCCGCCACGAAGAGCACCCCGCCACGCACGAGCACGCGCACGGGCCCGACTGCGGGCACCGGGCGGTGCCGCACGGGGACCACACCGACTACGCCCACGACGGGCATCTGCACCGCGAGCACTCGGGGCACTGGGACGAGTGCGAGCCGGCCGGGCACGTCGCCCACGACGGGCACGCGCACGAGCACGGCGTCGGCTGCGGGCACCACTCCGTGGAGCACGGCGACCATCTGGACTTCGTCCACGACGGTCACCGGCACGCCGAGCACGAGGGCCACTGGGACGACCACTGAGGCCCGGAGCGGGGTACTGAACAGGCGGCGACGTCTGGACGACATACCGACTGGTCGGTAGCGTGTCCGTGACACGATCGCCGTTCCCGGAGGTACCCCGCCATGAGCACAGTCCCGCCAGGCCTCGACCCGGAGCGGCTGCGCGCCCACCTCGACCGCGTGCGGCCGGGGCTGGTGAACGGACCGCTCAGCGCCCGGCTCGTCGAGGGCGGCCGGTCGAACCTGACGTACATCGTGACCGACGGCAGCGGCCAGTGGGTGGTCCGCAGACCTCCGCTCGGCCATGTCCTGGCCACCGCGCACGACATGAAGCGCGAGCACCGGGTGATCAGCGCCCTGCACCCGACATCGGTCCCGGTGCCGGAGCCGCTGCTCCTGTGCGAGGACGACTCGGTCCTTGGCGCGCCGTTCTACGTCATGGAGTACGTCGCCGGGACCCCGTACCGCACGGCGGAGCAGCTGGCTCCGCTGGGCCCGGAGCGCACCCGGGCCGCGATCCTCGGCCTGGTGGACACGCTGGTCGAGCTGCACGCGGTGGACCCCGAGGCGGTCGGCCTCGGGGACTTCGGGCGCCCGGAGGGCTTCCTCGACCGCCAGCTGCGCCGCTGGGGCAAGCAGCTCGACGCCTCCCGCAACCGGGAGCTAGCCGGGATCGACGAGCTGCACGCGGCGCTCGGCCGTGAGCTGCCCGTCTCCCCCGCCCCCACGGTCATCCACGGCGACTACCGGCTCGACAACGTCCTCGTCGGGGACGACGACGAGATCAAGGCGGTCCTCGACTGGGAGATGTCGACCCTCGGCGACCCGCTGACCGACCTCGGGCTGCTGGTGATGTACAGCGCCGAGATCACGGTGAAGGACTCCCCCGTCTCCACCACTGCCGGGGCCGCCGGACACCCCACCCCCGCCGAGCTGATCGAGCGGTACGCCGCCCGCTCGGGCCGGGACACCTCGGCCATCTCCTGGTACACGGCGTTCGCCTGGTTCAAGCTCGCCGTGATCCTGGAGGGCATCCACTACCGCTACACCCTGGGCCAGACCGTCGGCGCGGGCTTCGACCGCATCGGGGACCTGGTGCCGGTCTTCATCGGCCACGGCCTCACCACCCTCCAGTCACCGCAGGAAGGCTGAACTCCCGCCATGGACTTCGCATTCGACGCCCGCACCCAAGAGCTGCGCGCCAAACTGCTCACCTTCATGGAGCAGTACGTCTACCCGGCCGAGACCACCGCACACGAGCAGCGCCTGCTGCTGAAGTCCCCGTGGGACACGCCCGCCGTGGTGGAGGAGCTCAAGGCCGAGGCCCGCAGCCAGGGGCTGTGGAACCTGTTCCTGCCCGACGCCGAACACGGCGCCGGGCTCACCAACCTCCAGTACGCACCGCTCGCCGAGATCACCGGCCGCTCCCCGCACCTGGCGCCCACCGCCCTCAACTGCGCGGCGCCGGACACCGGGAACATGGAGGTGCTCGCCCAGTTCGGCTCGGACGAGCAGAAGAAGCGGTGGCTGGAGCCGCTGCTCGCCGGGGAGATCCGGTCCGCGTTCGCGATGACCGAGCCGGAGGTGGCCTCCTCGGACGCCACCAACATCGAGACCCGGATCGCCCGGGAGGGCGACGAGTACGTGGTCACCGGCCGCAAGTGGTACATCTCCGGGGCGATGAACCCGGACTGCAGGATCTTCATCGTGATGGGCAAGACCGACCCGGACAACGAGGACGTCCGCCGCCAGCAGTCGATGGTGCTGGTGCCGCGCGACACCCCGGGCGTCGAGATCCGCCGCGCCATGCAGGTGTACGGCTACGAGGACCACTCGCACGGCGGCCACGCCGAGGTCGTCTTCCACGGCGCCCGGGTGCCCGCCGAGAACCTGGTGGGCGAGGAGGGCGGCGGCTTCGCCATCGCCCAGGCCCGCCTCGGGCCCGGCCGGATCCACCACTGCATGCGGCTGATCGGCATGGCCGAGCGGGCCATCGAGCTGATGTGCCGCCGGGCGGTGGCCAGGACCGCGTTCGGCAGGCCGATCGCCCAGCAGGGCGTAGTGCAGGAGTGGATCGCTGACGCGCGGGTGGCGGTGGAGCAGCTGCGGCTGCTCGTCCTGAAGACCGCCTGGCTGATGGACACCGTGGGCAACCGCGGCGCCCACACCGAGATCCAGGCCATCAAGATCGCCACACCCCGGACGGTCCTCGACATCATCGACAGGGCCGTCCAGACGCACGGCGCGGGCGGGGTGAGCCAGGACTTCCCGCTCGCCGAACTGTGGGCGGCGGCGCGGACCCTGCGCATCGCCGACGGTCCCGACGAGGTCCACCAGCGCTCGCTGGCCCGCCGGGAGCTGAAGAAGTACCTGTAGCCCCGGTCAGGGGCGCAGCGCCCGCAGCAGCAGGTCGGCGAGGTGGTCGGCGACCTGCTGCGGGGTGAGCGGCCCGTCCGGCCGGTACCAGGTGGACAGGTGGTGGACCGACCCGAAGTGGTAGTCCACCACCAGGTCGGCCGGGGTGGCCGTGGAGAAGACCCCGGCCGTCTGGCCCTCCTCGACCAGGGCCCGGAACCGCTCGTGGTAGCGCCGCCGCTCGACCCGTACCTGCTTGTTCTTCTCGGGGCTGAGGTGGTGCATCGAGCGGAAGAAGATGGACGCGTCGTCGAGGTTCTCGATGGTGGTGACCACCACGTCGGCGGCCGCGTCGCGCAGCCGCCGCTCGATGGGCGCGTCCGCGTCCGCGAAGGCGTCGAGGCGCTCCTGCTGGAGGCGCAGCACGCGCGCGTAGACCTCCTGGAGCAGGTCCTCCTTGGAGCCGAAGTAGTGGTAGAGCGCCCCCTTGGTGACGCCCGCCGCCTCCACGATCTCCTGGACCGAGGTCCTGTCGTACCCGTTCTCGGCGAAGAGGCGGGTGGCGGCGGCCAGCAGCCTCTGGGGGACGGGGGTACCGCTCCCGTCCGTCGTCCTGGCCATGCCGTCGCCGCCTCTCTCTCGTTGGTCGCACCCGCGTTTTCACGCCGTTCTAGTGGCGGGAACGCAGTTCCCGCCTGAGGATCTTCCCACTCGCCGTCTTGGGAAGCTCCGCTAGTACCTCGACCTGCCGGGGATATTTGTACGCGGCCAGCCGTTCCTCGCAGTACGCGGAGAGCTCGCCGGGGGTGACCTCGGCGCCGGGGCGCAGACTCACGTACGCCTTGACGTTCTCTCCCCGGTACGGGTCGGGGACGCCGACGACGGCCGCCTCGCGCACCGCCGGGTGGCCGTAGAGCACGTCCTCGACCTCGCGCGGCCACACCTTGAAGCCGGACGCGTTGATCATGTCCTTCTTGCGGTCGACGACGTAGAGCCAGCCGTCCCGGTCCATGAACCCGATGTCGCCGGTGCGCAGTTCGCCGTCCGGGAAGGTCTCGGCGGTGGCCTCGGGGCGGCGCCAGTAGCCGGGCACGACCTGCGGGCCGCGCACCACGATCTCGCCCTGCTCCCCGAGGCCCACCTCCTCGCCCTCCTCGTCGAGGATCCGTACGACCGTCTCGGGGCCGGGCAGGCCGACCGAGAGCGTGCCCGAGACCGGGTCGACCGGGGCCTCGCGCTCCGGCGGCACCGAGGCGCAGGGCGCGGTGCACTCGGTCAGCCCGTAGCCGTTGCGCAGATACGGGCCGAAGGCGTCCCGGAACTTCTCCACCAGTGCGGGCGGCACCGGCGCGCCGCCCGAGGAGATCACCCGGAAGGAGTCGAAGTGCTCGCGGGTGACGCCGGGGGCCGCCGCGAGGGCCATGAACGCGGTGGAGGGGCCCACGGTGTAGGCCGGGCGGTGCTCGGCGAAGGCGTCGAGGACCACGCCGGGGTGGAAGCGGTAGGCCAGGATCAGGGTGCCCGCGTTGGCGACGCACGCGGCGAGCTGGCAGACCATGCCGGTGATGTGGAAGAGCGGGGCCAGCGCGAAGTAGCCCGCGCCCTCGGCTATCGGGTGGCCGGTGCGCTGGCGCTCGGCGTTGTAGGTGATGCCCCGGTGGGTGTTCATGGCGCCCTTGGGGGTGCCGCTGGTCCCCGAGGTGTAGCTGATCAACGCCGTGGCGTCGGGGGCGGGTTCGCGTCCGCCCGGGGCCGGCAGGCCCTGCCGGGCGACGGCCAGCAGGTCGTCGGTGTCGGCGGGACGGGGCAGCCGCTCGAAGGCGAGCACGCGCGCGTCGTCGCGGCTCTGCAGGTCCAGCTCGCAGGCGGTGAGCGCGATCCGGACGGGCGAGCCGGCGGCGGTGTCCCGCAGATACGCCTCCCAGGCGCGGTCGGAGCAGATGAGCGCGGTGACCTCGGCATCGCCCAGGACGTGTCCGACCTCGGCCGACTTGTACATCGGGTTGAGCGGGACGACGGTCGCGCCCGCCTTCCAGGCGCCGAGCAGCGCGATCACGAAGTGCGGGGTGTTCTGGAGCATGATCGCGACCCGGTCGCCCGGCTGGAGGCCCCGGGCGGCGAGGTGGCCGGCCACGGAGTCGGAGAGCGCGTCGGTCTCGCGGTAGGTGAGCCGCCCGTCGAAGTAGGCGAGCGCGGTGCGGTCGGGGGCGCGCAGCACGGCGGCGCGGAAGGCGTGCACCACACTGGCGGGCGGGCTGACCGGTGCCCGCTGGGCCTCGGTGAGCTGCCCGAGCCAGGGCTTCGCCGCGTACGGGGAACTCATGATCCGTCCGCCTCCCACTTCTGCTGGAGGAGGTTCATGGAGGTGAGCCAGCGGTCCGGATCACCGGCCCGGGCGCCGTAGTAGCCGGCCACCTCCGGGTGCGGCAGCACCAGGAACCGCTCCTCGGCCATCGCCGCGAAGAGCGCGTCGGCCACGGCCGGGGGCTCGATGGCGGTGGGCACGAGCACCAGGTCCCCGGCCGAGCCGGTGGCGGCCAGCATGTCGGTGCGCACGCCCTGCGGGCAGATCGCGTGGACCTTCACACCCCGGTGGCGGTAGGTGAGCGAGAGCCACTCGGCGAAGGCGAGGGCGCCGTGCTTGGTGACGCTGTACGGGGCCGCGCCGATCATGGTGAGCAGCCCGGCGGCCGACACCGTCGACACGAACCGGCCGCCGCCGCGCTCCAGCCACTCGGGCAGCAGCTCGCGGGCGGCGCGGACGTGGGCCATCACATTGACGTCCCAGGCGGCCTCCCAGACGTCCTCCGGGGCGGCCTCGGAGCCGCCGGAGCCCAGGCCCGCGTTGGCGCAGTAGACGTCGATGGTCCCGCCCAGCGCCTCGCGGGCGAGCGGGACGACGCCGGAGGCGTCGCCGGGGACGGCGATCGCGCCGATCTCCTCGGCGGTCCTGCGGGCCTTGGCCTCGTCGAGGTCGTTGACGACGACGCGGGCGCCCTCCGCCGCGAATCTGCGCGCGAGCGCGGCGCCTATGCCGCCGCCCGCCCCGGTGACCACCACTGCCGCGCCCTGGACGTCCTGGACCGAACCCATCGAGAATCCGCCTCTCCGCATGCCGACTGAGGTGCAGACTAACCAGTCGGTATGTACGGACGGAAGGGGCCGTCGCCAACCGTCCCGTGCGGCTCGTTCCCCGTCGCGCCCCCGCGCGCTAGCGTGCGTGGCCATGACACCGTGCGCGGCCGGGGCCGAGGGGGTACAGCGATGAGCCTGTCCAGACGGGGCCTGCTGGCGGGTACGGGGACCGTGGCGGCGAGCGCGGCGGTCGTGGGCGCGGCCCCCGCCCGCCATCGCCCCGTCGCCGTGCGCACCGGCTTCGACCGGCTGGCCGCCGACGGCTACCGGGCCCTGGCGGGCCGCGGGGTCGGCGTGGTCACCAACCCCACCGGGGTGACGGCGGACGTCCGGCACATCGTGGACGTGATGCACGCCGACCCGCGCGTGAACCTGGTCGCGGTGTTCGGCCCCGAGCACGGCTTCCGGGGCACGGCCCAGGCGGGCGGCTCACAGGGGCGCTACGACGACCCGGCGACGGGGCTCCCGGTATACGACACGTACGGCGTCAGCGGGCAGCCGCTCGCCGCCGTGTTCACCGCGTCGGGCGTGGACACGGTCGTCTTCGACATCCAGGACGTGGGCGCGCGCTTCTACACGTACATCTGGACGCTCTACGACTGCATGGAGGCGGCCGCGCTCGCCGGGAAGCGGTTCGTGGTGCTCGACCGGCCGAACCCGGTGACCGGCCGGGCGGCGAGCGGACCGGTGCTCGACAAGGCGTTCGCGACCTTCGTCGGGCGCGAGCCGATCGCGCAGGCGCACGGGATGACGGTGGGCGAGCTGGCCGGACTCTTCGACGCCGAGTTCCTGGGCGGGCGCGTCCGGGTGGAGACCGTACGGATGACGGGCTGGCGGCGCGAGGGTTTCTTCGACTCCACCGGGCTGCCCTGGGTCCCGCCGAGCCCCAACATGCCGACCCCCGACACGGCGCTCGTCTACGCGGGCACCTGCGTGTTCGAGGGCACCAACCTGTCCGAGGGGCGCGGCACCACCCGGCCCTTCGAACTGCTCGGCGCCGAGGGGATCGACGCGCGCTGGGCGGCCGCCGTGAACGCCCTCGATCTGCCGGGGGTCCGCTTCCGCGAGGCCTACTTCACGCCCACCTTCTCCAAGTTCCAGGGGAAGACCGTCGGCGGCGTCCAACTCCACGTCCACGACCGCGAGTCGTACGACCCGGTGCGCACCGGGATCGCGCTCCTGGTGACGGCGAAGAAGGTGTGGAGCGGCTTCGCCTGGCGGCCGGACCACTGGATCGACAAGCTCACCGGGTCGGCCACCGTCCGCACCCTGATCGACGCGGGCGCGGGCACCGACGACGTGGTGGGCGCCTGGCAGGCCGGACTCACGGCCTTCCGGGCCACGCGGGCGCGGTATCTGCTGTACCGGTGAGGGCCCGGGGGAAAACCCCCGGGGCGGCCGGTGGCTGGCGGGATGGGCCCGGCACCGGCCCGGCCGACAGGCTGGTGCCATGCATCTGTTCCACGACACCCACCACCGTCCGCGCCAGGCCCTGCTCCTCCTGCTCGGCCTGACGCTCGGCGCGTTCACGGCGGCCGCCCCGACCGCGAAGGCGGCCGAACCCGCCACCCCGGAGCGGCAGTTGGCGCGCTCGGCGCAGCCCCTGGACGATCTTCGGCCGCTGGGCCGAATGGTCGGCTCGGCGGACATCGTGGGCCTCGGCGAGGCGACGCACAACTCGCACGAGTTCTTCGCGGCCAAGCGACGCGTGTTCCAGTACCTCGTCGAGAAGAAGGGCTTCACCACCTTCGCCCTGGAGACGGCCTGGTCCTCGGGGATGCGCGTCAACGCCTATGTGCTGCGCGGCGAGGGCGATCCCGAGCGGATCGTGCGCGAGGAGTTCCAGAGCTCGTACGCGATGTGGGAGACCCGGGAGTACCTGGACCTGATCCGCTGGATGCGCGACTACAACCTGCACCACAGCCGCAAGGTCCAGTTCATGGGCGACGACATGGGATACGCGGGCCCGCGGCTCTTCGACGAGGTGAGCGCGTACACCGCGAAGCACTACCCCGCGCTGCTGCCCCGGCTCACCGCCCTCTACCGGGACTCCCGGCCCACCGCGGGCGTCGGCGACACCATGAACGCCATGATCAAGCGCCCGCTCGCCGAGCGCAAGCGCCTGGCCGGCGAGCTGCGCCAGGCCTACGACCTGCTGCGGGGCCGGCGCCCGGGGCCGGACCGGACGGAGCACGCCTGGGTCCTCCAGTACGCGCGCACCCTCGCGCAGACCGGCGCCATGTGGTCGTTCGACTTCTTCGACCCGGACCAGCTCAAGGAGTCCCGGCGCTACCGGGACCGGGTGATGGCCGAGAACACCGTGTGGTGGCAGCGCCAGACCGGGCACCGGATGCTGCTCTCCGCGCACAACGGCCATGTGGCGTACGCCCCGACGCTCACCGCCGAGTACCCGAAGCTCCAGGGCGCCTACATCCGGGACGCGGTCGGGGCCGCGTACATGAACATCGGGTTCACCTTCGGGCAGGGCTCGTTCAACGCCCTCGATCTGAACGATCCGGCCGAGCCGATCCGCGAGTTCACCGTCGGGCCGCCCGGGCCGGGCAGCAACGAGGAGGTCCTGGAGCGGGTCTCGCCGCGCGACTACTACCTCGATCTGCGCCGGGTGGCGAAGCCGGCGAAGGACTGGCTGGGCGTTTTCCGGCCGACGCGGTCCATCGGCAACTCCTGGCCCCAGGAGGACGACCAGGTGCGGCTCGGCCCCTCGTTCGACGTACTGGTGCACCTGCACCGGGTGACGGCGGCGCACCGGCTCTGACCTCCCCCGATCGTGCCCGTTCTGCGATGTCCTGCGTATGGTCAGCCCTCCGGTCCGGCGGGACGATGTGAGGCCTCAGCCCCGCCCCATCGTCAGCGAACGGACCGGAGGGCCACGCCATGGCGGACATCGGAGTCGAGCCGTATCGGGAGATCACCTTCGACGCGGACGGCGACGCCGCTCCCGCGGAGCGCAGGGCCCTCGCGGATCTGGACGTCACCGATCTGGTGATGTTCTCGCACGGCTGGAACAACACCCGCTCGGTCGCAACGGCCCTGTACCGCCGCTTCTTCGCCCCCTTCCCCGGCCTGCTGGCCGAGGCGGGCGCGGCCGGATCGGGGGTGCGCCTCGGGTACGCGGGCATCGTCTGGCCCTCCATCCGCTTCGCCGACGAGCACATCCCCGACTTCCCGCACGCCGCCCTGGCCACGGAGCCGTGCGCGGGCCTGGACCCAGCGACCGTGGACGCCCTCAAACGGGCCTTCCCCGGGCACGAGGTGACCGTCGACGCGCTGGCCCGGCTGCTCGACGAACGGCCGGACGCGGAGGAGGCATTCCGCCAGTTCGGCCTTCTCACCCGGGAGTTGGTGGCGGATGACGCGGAATCGTCTGGCTTCACGGCCGACACCGTGGACGACGGCGCGGGCGGCGCGGTGCTCCTGAGCGACGACACCCTCGGGCTGTACCGGGAGTTCACGCTCGCCCTGTCCGACACCGGTATGCGGGTCGAGGCGGGCCCGCCCGGCCCCTCGTTCTCGATCGGCCGCTCGCTCAAGCACCTGTGGGACGGCGCCAAGGAGGTGCTGCGCCAGACCACGTACTACGAGATGAAGCGCCGGTCCGGCAAGGTCGGCCAGCTCGGGCTCGGACCGCTGCTCGGTGAGCTCGCCCGGACCAGACCCGCGATGCGGATCCATCTGGTCGGGCACAGCCAGGGCGGGCGGCTGGTCGCCTTCGCGCTGAAGGGCCTGCCGGAGGGGGCGCGCAACGTCAAGTCGGTGACCCTGCTCGAAGGGGCCTTCTCGCACTACGCGTTCGCCGAGCGGCTGCCGTCCGGGCTCGGCGGTACGGGCGCGCTCGCGGCGCTCCAGCGCCGGGTGGACGGCCCGGTGGTCTCCTGCTACTCGCGCTTCGACACCGCCCTCGGGGTGATCTACCCGCTGGCGTCCAAGCTGGCCGGCGACTACCAGGGCTTGCTGGAGCTCGACCGGCGCTGGTGGGCGATCGGCCACGACGGCATCCAGTCGGTGTCCCCGTGCACCGAACTCACCCTGGCGGAGGTGCTGCGGGACGGGGTGCCCGACTCGGGCTGCGTGAGCGTCAACGCCGAGTCGGTGGTCCGAGCGGGCGGCCCGCCCTCGGGCGCCCACTCCGACATCTGCCACCCGGAACTTGCGAGGGTGGTTCTGGCGGCAGGCCGCATTGGCCGCACCTGACGCGCGTCCCCGCGCCCCGTTCCCGCGAGGGGCGCGGGGATGCGCGCGACCGGCCGCACACGGCCCGCGGCCGAACGACAGCCCTACCGGTGCGAGGCGAACTCCACGACCTGCTGATACGTGGGCCGGTTCTGCCAGTTGACCGCGTTCTGGCTGATCCCGCCCAGCGGCCGCTGGACGATCGAGTCGGCACACCACTGATCCCCGGCGGAGCACCCCGCGTCACCGGGATACACCTGCGCGGGCGTCTTGGCCGCCGCCTGCTTCAGCGTGGCGAGGAGGGCGTCACGGCAGGCGGAGAGGCTCCCGTCGCCGCAGTACTTACGGGCCAGCGCCCCCTGCACGGGCTCGCCGAGCACCGACCGCAGATCCTTGTCCGCATAGCTCCACCAGCCGTACTGGAAGGCGGACCCGGCGTGCGCCCCGGTCGGGCCGTGCCCGGCCGACGGTGCCTCGTCGGTGGACAGGTTGGAGGTGAGCGCCGAGTACAGCCCGTCCCCGAGCCCCGGCCGGAACTCCGCCTCGACCATCAGCGGCCACCAGGCGTCCATCAGCCGCACGGCCTCGGGGTGGGTGTAGGTGTGCGAGCCCTGCGCGGTCTCCCGGCGCTGGGTCCCGTCCGCCTTCCACGACTCCAGCTGCTGTACAGCGCCGGCCAGTTGGGGATCGGTGACGGGAGCGCTGCGGATCACCTTCAGGAGCTCGGGCAGCACGTCCTCGCCCCGCAGGTCGGTGACGGCGGCCTGCGCCATGGCCCGGGTGAGCGCGGCGCGGGTCACCCCGCCCTGGGCGACCAGTGCCTCGACCCGGTCGTCGAGGAGGTTGCCCCGGTGCACCGAGCCGTTGCCGAACCCGGCGGAGGTGTAGTCCTTGGCCTGCTTGTTGTTCCAGGAGATGTAGTAGTCCTGCCCGACGGACTGCGGGTGCTGGGCGGGCGGGGTGTACTCGGCGGTGTTGTACGCCGGGTCGTAGCCCTGCCACTCGTAGGCGCGGTCGGCCGCGATCGGCAGCGACGGGTCGACGGCGGGGTTGCGGACCGGGTTCTTGCCGCTGTTGTAGTAGGCGGCGGTGCGGGAGTCCGCGTAGAACCAGTTGAAGGCGTAGTCGACGTGCTGGGCGGCCTGCTGGAAGGTCGCCGCGTCCTTCACGTACGTCGGGTCGTTGAACATCTGGAAGCCGATGATCGAGTCGGCCTCGTGGCGGTAGGTCGAGCGCAGCGAGGTGTACGCGACCTGCTTGCCGCCGACCTTGGCACGGGCGCTGACGATGCCGTAGTTGGTGCGCCAGATCTGCATCCGGTAGGAGCCGGCGGCCGTGTTGTCGGCGGTGGTCGGCTTCCAGGCGTTGGTCTTCTCCAGCTTCTCCATCGGGGTGCACACACCCCGGTAGAGGTAGTGGGCCGCGTCCTGGCAGAGCTCGACGGTGTAGGTGTCGGTGATGTCCTGTCCGGCGGAGGTGGCCGACCAGGCGTAGTCCTGGCCCCGGCCGAGCTGGACGTACATGCCGACGCCGGCGAAGGAGGCGCCCCGGGCGCTGATGCCCGGGCCCTGGATCTCCTGGAGCATCAGCAGCTGTGGCGCGAAGTAGCCGGTCTGCGGGCCGAAGACGGCGACCGGGTTGCCGCTCGCGGTGCGGCTGCCGGAGACGAGGAGCGCGTTGGACATCCCGCGCGGCTTGCCGATGTCGAAGCCCGGCAGGGCGCCGTCGTTGAAGATGCCCTTCAGCGGCTTGAGGCGCTCCGGTACGCGCACATCGGCCTTCGCCTTGGTGAGCGCCGAGCCGGTGCGGTCGTAGACGAGCTGCTCGGGGACGACCGTGCCGGGGTCGGGCATCGCGGTGCCCTGCGCGTTCGCGGGCTTGGTGGCGTACGGGAAGCTGGTGCCGTCGTGGACGGTGAGCGCGGCCTCGGGGTCGTTGCGCTCGCGGAACGACTCCCACACCTTGGTGCCCTCGGCGACGCCGTACTTGGCCTGGGCGGCCTGGAGCGAGAGCGCGGCCTGCACCTCGCCGCCGCCGCCCCCGCCGAAGAGCCCGCCGACGACGGAGGCGAGCGCGATCAGGTCGGTGAGCTTGAACGGCTGGATCTCCCCGATGTTGGTGATGGCGTCGATCTTGCCGGTGAGCACGTACTCACCGGGGAAGTACCGGCCGTCCTTGGACTGCTTGGCGTAGGCGTTGATGCCGTCCACATACGCCTGCGCGTCGGCCATGGCCTGTTCGCCGCGCGGGCCGTTGGTGGTGCGGATCCGGTCGACCTGCGCCTGGAGGTCGGCCTCGGTGTACGGGGCCTGCGGCCAGAACTCCTGCTCCAGGCCCTGGTTGGAGAGCGCGCCGCCCGCGAACGAGGTGAGCTCGCCGCGCCCGATGTGCCGGAACAGGTCCATCAGCCAGAGCCGGTCCTGGCCCGCCGCGTATCCGGCGCCGTACTCGGTTCCGTACCGGGTGGTGCCCTTGATGTGCGGGACTCCGGTGGCCTTGTCGCGGGTGATGGTGACATCGGGGCGCGGTGAGCTGGTGGAGGCCACCTGGCCGCTGGGCACCCCGAACGAGGCGTCGTTGAAGAAGGAGTTGAGCTTGTCGTCGGTGAGCGAGGACTGGCCGGCGACGAGTGCGTCGTACTTGCCGAGCTGGTCGTCACTGTGCGCGGGATGGGTGCCGAAGGCCTTGTTGCCGAGGATCTCGATGAGGGTGGCGTTGCCGTTCTCACCGGGCGGCAGGATGTCGCCGCACCGCCCGAGGCAGTAGTCGCTGTTGGGTGGTTCGGCCGCGCCGGCCTGGCTGAGGGGGGCGAGCAGGGCCGCCGAGAGGGCGATCAAGGTGGCGGCGGTGGCGGTTCTGAGCCGTGCGGTGGGTCGTCGCATGCGTGCTCCTAGTGAGGACCGATGCGGCGGAGGTTACTGAGGGGTACCGCCGGAGGGAAGATGAACACACGTCACCTTTCCCGAACGTGCGTGACCTTTCCCGAATCACCACAGGGCGATGGAGTGGGGCGCTCGGAGCACTCCGGGGGGCGTGCGACGGATTCCGGTCAGCGCTGCCTGATGGGGCCCATCGGATTTTCGATGGAGCCGGATCGGGTAGCCGTACGTCCATTCCTCGACGCCGAGCATTCGCCGAAGTATTGAGCGACGGAGGTGGCAGGGCCATGGCTGGTTTCCGCAGCCTTGCGAGACAGGTGCGCGACCCAGGGAACGATCTCGCACTGCGCCGGTATTCGCTGCGCAAGTGCCTTGAGCGGTTCGCCCCTTATGGACACCGGGCGACCTGGGACCATCTGTGTGCGGGGCATGGCATCGGGCCCGAGGACCGGGCGCCCGATCCGGCGCGGCTGGTGGCCGCGCTCGACGAGCTTGAGGCGGCGCGGGCCGTCTGGCTCGGATACGAAGCGGAGTTCGCGGCCCGCAGGAAGCGTGAGAAGCACGCCGGCCTGCGGATCCCCGGCTCCTTCGACGACTGGCACCGGCGCACCTGGGGCGGTTTCGGGGTGGCCTGGTGCGAGGACCCGTCGGTGCATCCGGAGCGGCCGCTGGCCGAGGTGCTCGGCCGGATCATCGCGGCGCTGCGGACGGTGCCGGGCGCGGGCTGCCCGGTGTGCGAGGAGCAGCGGCTGGTGTGGCAGCGGGACCTGGCCCACGACCCGTGGTGCGGCCCGGTCTGCGCCGCCTGCGGAATCCTGGTGCCGCAGCCGGTGCTGACCGCCGAGGCGCTGGTGCGCGCCAAGTTGGTCCGGCGCCGAGAGCTGGCATCGGTGGCATGAGACGCGCGGGGGCGGACGCGGCCGGGGGCCGCCTCGGGCCGCCCCCGCGCCGTCCGGACGGTGTGCGCCGCCGTAGGGCTAACAGGTCTCGCACGAGGCCGCGTCGGGCACGGCCCGCTTCTTCTTGCGCTCGGGCAGCAGCCGCGAACCGGTGAGGTGGTCGCCGGAGATGTCGTCCGGGTTGGACAGGACACAGGTCTCCAGCGACAGGCATCCGCAGCCGATGCAGTCCGTCAGATGGTTGCGCAGCCGGTTCAGCTGCTTGATGCGCTCGTCGAGTTCGGAGCGCCAGGTCTCGGAGAGCCGCGCCCAGTCCTCACGGTTCGGGGTGCGCTCCTCGGGGAGTTCGGCGAGGGCGTCCCGGATCGTCGCGAGGGGGATGCCCACCCGCTGGGCGGCCCGCACGAAGGCGACCCGGCGCAGCACATCACGGCTGTAGCGGCGCTGGTTGCCCGAGGTGCGGCGGCTGCTGATCAGACCCTTGGACTCGTAGAAGTGCAGGGCGGACACGGCGGCCCCGCTGCGGGCCGACAGCTGGCCGACCGTGAGCTCATGGACCTTCTCTGGAATCTGCGGCACTCCCCGAACCCTACTGCTCGGGTGCGATCACCGTTGACAGCGGGCAGCGCCCCCAGCATGCTGAGCAAGCGCTTGGACAGTAGAGGCGCAAAGGCAGTCGAAGCATGCGAGAGAGGCAGGAACCGGGCATGGCAGAGCCGAGGATCTTCACCTCCGCCGACGAGCTGAAGGCCGGAGTGGGCGAGCCGCTCGGGTACAGCGACTGGCTGGAGATCGACCAGCACCGCATCGACCTGTTCGCCGACGCCACCGGCGACCACCAGTGGATCCACGTCGACCCGGCGCGGGCCGCGGCCGGGCCGTTCGGGACGACCATCGCGCACGGCTATCTGACGCTCTCGCTGCTGCCCGCCCTCGTACCGCAGGTGCTGCGCGTCGAGGGGATGAAGATGGGGATCAACTACGGCACCGAGAAGGTCCGTTTCCCCGCCCCGGTGCCGGTCGGCTCGCGGCTGCGGGCCACGGCGCTCCTCACCGACGTGACCGAGGCCGGCGGCGGCGTACAGGTGACCGCGAAGGTCACGGTCGAGCGCGAGGGCGGCGAGAAGCCGGTGTGCGTGGCGGAGTCGGTGTCGCGGTACTTCTTCTGAGGTTCTTCTGGGCGGAGCCGGCTACTTCGGCTGCGCCGCCACCATCCGCAGCACGAGGTCGGCGTAGAGCGCGCCGACCTCGTCGGGCGTGCGCCGCCCCTCCGTGTTGAACCAGCGCGCCACGTCGATGCAGAGCGACAGCACCGCGAGCGTGGTCCCGGGCACGTCCGGTACGTCGAACTCGCCCGCCGCCACGCCCTCGTTGAGGATGCGCCGCACGGCGGCGTCGCTGCGGCGGCGCAGCCCCACGATCTCGGTGCGGTGCTCGTCGCCGAGCGCGTCGAGCTCGTACTGGACCACGCGGGCGGTCATATGGTGCCCGGCGTGCCACCGTACGAAGGAGCGCACGGCGCCGGCGAGCCGGTCGGCGGCGGTGCCCCCGGCGTCCGCCGCCGTCTCCAGGATCTCCAGGGCCTTGTCGTGGCCGATGCGGCTGATCCGGTGGAGCAGCTCTTCCTTGGTCTTGTAGTGGATGTAGAGCGCGGCCGGGCTCATGCCCGCGCGGCCCGCGATGTCACGGGTCGTCGTGGCGTGGTAGCCGCGCTCGGCGAAGGCCTCCACGGCGGCGACGAGCAGCCTCCGGGCGGCCTCGGGCGTGACCTCGCCCCAGGGCCTGTCCTCGCCGCCCGCCATCTCGTCAGCCGCACCCATCGCCTGCTCCTTCTTTCTTCGGACGAACACCATACCCCGAAGGTGAGCAAGCGCTTAGAGGATGCGCTACAGCTTCTGGAACGGGTCGTGCTCGGCGAGCAGCTTCTCCAGGCGGGCCTGGTCGACCCGGGAGACGATCTGCCCGGCCTCCTGGCGGTCGCGGACGACCTTGGCGAGCGTGAAGGCGGAGGTGACGAGGTAGAGGACGGCTATCCCCAGGAAGGCGCGCACCCAGGCGTCGGCCTGGAGCCTGGTGATGCCGATGGCCGTGGCCGCGATGGCGACGGCGAAGGACGCGACGGCCTGTCCGTAGTACGCGGCCGTGTTCTGCTGCTTGACCGGTGTCTCACTCATGGGCACAGCATGGAGCGGATGTGGCCGGTGCCACATCCGCTCGCGTACTCAGGGCGTACTCAGAACGCCGAGACCCCGGTCTCCGCCCGGCCGATGATCAGCTTCTGGATCTGGCTGGTGCCCTCGTAGAGCGTCATCACGCGCGCGTCGCGCAGCAGCTTGCCGACCGGGTACTCGTCGATGTAGCCGTAACCCCCGTACACCTGGAGGGCGTTGTTGGCCGCGCGCACGGCGGCCTCGGAGGCGAAGAGCTTGGCCTTGGAGGCCTCGGTGGCGAACTCCTCGCCCCGGTCGATGAGATCGGCGACCCGCCAGGTCAGCAGCCGGGCCGCGTCCACGTCCACGGAGATGTCGCTGATCAGCTCCTGGACCAGCTGGTAGTGCGCGATGGACCGGCCGAACTGCTCGCGCTGCCCGGCGTACCCGACCGCCGCGTCCAGCGCCGCCCGCGCGATGCCCACACAGCCCGCCGCCACCGACATCCGCCCCTTGGCCAGCGCGGACATGGCGATCGAGAAGCCCTTGCCCTCCGGCCCGAGCAGCGCGTCCGCGGGCAGCCGCACGTCCTGGAGGACCACCTCCGCGGTCGCCTGGCCGCGCAGGCCGAGCTTGCCGTGGATGGGGCGGCGGCTGAGGCCGGGGGCGTCGGCCGGCACCAGGAAGGCGGAGACGCCCCGGTGCCCGGGGGTGTCGTTGGTGCGGGCGAAGAGCAGCACCACATCGGCCCAGGTGCCGTTGGTGATGAACATCTTGGAGCCGTTGACCACGTACTCGTCGCCGTCCCGGACCGCCCTGGTCGCCAGGTTCCCGGCGTCCGAACCGGTGCCGGGCTCGGTGAGCCCGAAGCAGCCGAGGGCCTCGCCGGAGGCGAGCCGGGGCAGCCAGGTCCGCTTCTGCTCCTCGCTGCCCCAGTGCGCGACCGTCTTGGCGACCAGGCCCAGCGAGACGGAGACGATGCCGCGCACCGAGGAGTCGCCGCGCCCGAGCTCCTCGGTGACCAGGCAGTACGCGAGGTGGTCGCCGCCCGAACCGCCGTACTCCTCGGGGATGGTGAGCCCGAGGAAGCCGAGCGCGCCCAGCTTCTTCACGATGCCCCGGTCGACGCTCTCGGCGCGGTCCCAGGCGATGGCGTACGGGGTGACCTCGCGGGCGACGAAGTCCTCGGCGAGCCGCCGCACCGCGGCCTGCTCCTCGCTCAGCTCCAGGTTCATCTCGCTCGCACCCCAGGTAGTCCGCTCGGCCGCCATTTAATTACCACTGCTAGTTTTTCATGCGCAGGCCTACTATGTGCCGCATGGCCCGACCGCGCAAGCCCCTCCTCAGCCACGACCGCATCGTCGCGGCGGCGAGCGCGCTCGTGGACACCGAGGGGCTCGCGGCCGTCTCCACCCGCCGCCTCGCCGCCGAACTGGGGGTGAGCGGCCCCTCCCTCTACAACCACTTCCGCACCAAGGACGAGATCCTGGAGGCGGTGGCGGACGCGACCTCCGCGCAGGTCGACCTGTCGATGTTCGAGGCGGCCGACGGCCGTGGCTGGCGCACCGCGCTGCACGACTGGGCCGTCGCCTACCGCGCGGTCCTCACCCGCCACCCCCACATCGTCCCGGTGCTCGCCCAGGGCCCCGGCCGCCGCCCGGCGGGCCTGCGGCTCGCGGACGCGGTGTTCGGCGGGATGGTCGCGGCGGGCTGGCCGCCCGCGCAGGCCACCCGTATCGGCGCGCTGATGCGGTACTTCGTGATGGGCTCGGCACTGGGCTCCTTCGCCCGCGGCTTCGTGGCCGACGAGACGGCGTACGACCCGGCCGACTACCCCCACCTCGGCCAGGCCCATCTGCTGGCCGAGCGCCAGGAGGAGATCGACGAGGGCGCCTTCGAGACCGGGCTGCGGGCGCTCCTGGACGGGCTCCAGACGCAGTACGACGCCCTGCCCGGCCACCCCCGCCGGTCCGCCGCCCACGGTTCGGCCCCGGCCGAACGATGACGGCGGCATGCTGGAGGTATGACAACCACAGCGGGATCGGGACTCGCCGCGTTCGCCGCGCTGCTCGCCGACGAGACCCGGGCGGCCTTCTGTCTGGCCCTGCTCGACGGGCGGGCCTGGACGTCCGGGGAGCTCGCGCGGTATGCGAAGGTCGCCCCCTCCACGGCCAGTGAGCACCTGGGCAAGCTGGTGGCGGGCGGGCTGCTCTTCGAGGAGCGGCAGGGGCGGCACCGGTATGTGCGCCTGGCCGACGCCGGGGTCGCCCACCTCGTCGAGGAGCTGGCGGCCCGCACCGCGCCCGCCCGGCCGCGCACCCTGCGGGCCGCGTCCGCGGGCAGCGCGATGGCCCGCGGCCGCACCTGCTACGACCATCTGGCCGGGCGCCTCGGCATCGCCGTCACCGACGCGATGACCCTGCGGGGTCTGCTCACCCAGGAAGCCGGGTTCGCGCTGACGCGCGAAGGGGTGCGCTGGTACGGGGAGTTGGGGCTCGCTCTCGACCACAAGGGCAAGCGCCCGCTGGTGCGCTCGTGCCTGGACTGGACCGAGCGCCGCCCCCATCTGGCCGGGGTGGCCGGAGCCGTGCTGTGCGCGCACGCGCTGGAGGCCGAGTGGTGCGTACGGATCGGCTCCGAGCGGGCGGTCCGGGTGACCCCGGCGGGCGAGGAGGCGCTGTCCGAGCTCCTCGGGATGGAGAAGGCGAGCCTGCGGTGAGCGGTGGCCCGGGCGGCTGGGGCGGCGGATAATTCGGTGAGCGCCGAACAGTTTCGGCCGTACCGTCGGCGCATGACCAACTCCTCGCACATCCGGCGCGGTTCCGAAGGACTCGCCCTCGCCGCCGCCGCGGTCTCCGTGGTGCTGTGGGCCTCGGCCTTCGTGTCGATCCGCAGCGCCGGAGACGCCTACTCCCCCGGGGCGCTGGCCCTCGGCCGGCTGCTCGCGGGCACCGCCGTGCTCGGCGTGCTCATGGCCGTCCGGCGCGAAGGGCTGCCGCCGCGCGCGGCCTGGCGGGGCATAGCGCTCTCCGGACTGCTCTGGTTCGGCCTCTACATGGTGGTGCTCAACTGGGGCGAGCAGCAGGTCGACGCGGGGACGGCCGCGATGGTCGTCAACATCGGGCCGATCCTCATCGCGCTGCTCGGCGCCCGTTTCCTCGGGGAGCGCCTGCCGCCCCGGCTGGTGGCGGGCATGGGCGTCTCGTTCGCGGGCGCGGTGGCCGTCGGCCTGTCGATGTCCGGCGACGGCGGCGCCAATGTCCTCGGGGTGGGGCTGTGCCTGCTCGCGGCGGTGACGTACGCGGCCGGTGTCGTGGCCCAGAAGCCCGCGCTGGCCCACGGCAGCGCGCTCCAAGTGACCTTCTTCGGCTGCCTGGTGGGTGCGGTGGCCTGTCTCCCGTTCAGCGGGCAGCTGCTCTCGGACGCCGCCGACGCACCGGCCCCGGCCACCCTGAACATGGTCTATCTGGGCGTCTTCCCGACCGCGCTGGCCTTCACGACCTGGGCGTACGCCCTGGCCCGTACGACGGCGGGCCGGATGGGCGCGACCACCTATGTGGTGCCCGCCCTCGTGGTGCTGATGTCCTGGCTGGTCCTGGACGAGGTCCCGGCATGGCTCACCCTGGTCGGCGGCGCCCTGTGCCTCGCGGGCGTGGGGGTCTCCCGCTCCCGCCCCCGGCGCCGTACGGAACGTACGGAACCGGTGGGCGCGAGCGTCACGGTGGCGGCGGAGCCTGAGCCGGAGACCGCGGGCGGGAGCCGCTAGAAGACCACCAGGGCCCGGCCGCCCTTGCCCGCGAGCATGTTGTCGAACGCGGCCGGGATCCCGTCCAGCCCGATCCGCTCCGACACCAGCGCGCCCAGGTCGAGGCGCCCGGCCCGGACGTGCTCGGCCAGCACCGGCAGGTCGCGCGCCGGGTCGCTGTTGCCGTAGACACAGCCGGAGAGCGTACGGCCCCAGTGGAAGATCTCCAGGGCGTTGAAGGAGACCTGCTGGTCCTTGCCGCCGATGCCGACGACCGTGGTGCGGCCGCCGCGCCGGGTGGACTCCCAGGCGGTACGGATGGTCACCGCGCGGCCGACGCACTCCACGGCCACGTCCACCCCGTTGCCGCCGGTCAGCTTGCGGACGTCCTTGGCGGTCGTCTCCGAGGCGACGACGAAGTCGGTGGCGCCCGCCCGCCGCGCCAGCTCCTCCTTCGCCGGGGAGGCATCGACCGCGACGATGCGCGAGGCACCCGCGATCCGGGCCGACTGGAGCGTGGCCAGGCCCACGCCGCCGACGCCGAACACGGCCACCGTCTCGCCCTCGCGCACCTTGGCCGAGTGGTGGACGGCGCCGTAGCCGGTGAGGACCGCGCAGCCGAGCAGGGCGGCCTCGGTGAGCGGGATGCCCTCGGGCAGCGGCAGCAGACAGTTCTCGGCGACCACCGTCTCCTCGGCGAACGCGGCGACGTTGAGTCCGGGGTGGAGTTCGGTTCCGGCGGAGGTGCGCGCGTACACCGCGCCGGCGCCCGTCAGGGCGTTCACGCAGAGCCAGACCTCGCCCAGTGAGCAGGGGTGGCAACTTCCGCAGGAGGGCGCCCAGTTGAGGACCACACCGTCGCCCGGCGCCACCGAGGTGACCCCCTCGCCGACGGAGACGACCGTGCCCGCGCCCTCGTGGCCGAGGACGGCCGGGACCGGCACGCGCATGGTGCCGTTGGAGAGCGACAGGTCGGAGTGGCAGACCCCGGCGGCGGCGAGGCGGACCCGCACCTGACCGGGGCCGGGCTCGGGGAGTTCTATCTCGGTGACCTCCAGCGGGGAGCCGATGGAGGGAAGGACGGCGGCGCGGACCACGATGCTGCTCCCGGGTTCGATGAGAGGCGAAGAAGGAGGGACGTCAGAACTGGAGGGACTTGGTCTGGAGGTACTCGGTCAGACCGTGCGGGCCGAGCTCGCGGCCGACGCCGGACTGCTTGTAGCCGCCGAACGGGGCCAGCGGGTTGAACCGGCCGCCGTTGATGTCGACCTGCCCGGTGTCCATCCGCCGGGCGAAGGCGACGGCCTCCGCCTCGTCCCCGGCCCAGACCGCGCCCGCGAGCCCGTACACCGTGCCGTTGGCGATCCGCAGCGCGTCGTCCTCGTCCTCGTACCGGATGAGCGAGACGACCGGGCCGAAGATCTCCTCCTGGGCGATGGCCATCTCGTGGGTGACGTCCGCGAAGACGGTCGGCGCCACGTAGTACCCCTGCTCCAGCGGGGCCTCGGGGCCGCCCGCGACGAGGCGGGCGCCCTCCTCGACGCCCTTCTCGATGTAGCCGCGCACCCGCTCCCGCTGCTTGGCGCTGACCAGCGGGCCGACGCGGTCGCCCGCCGGGTACTTGGCCACGGCGGCCTTGGCGAGCTCCACGGCCTCCTCGTACCGGTCGGTGTGGACCAGCATCCGGGTCCAGGCGCTGCACGTCTGGCCCGCGTTGTTCATGACGTTGGCGATGCCGACGGCGACCGCCTTGGCGAGGTCGGCGGAGGGCAGGATGACGTTGGCGGACTTGCCGCCCAGCTCCAGGGCGACGCGCTTGACGGCCGCGCCCGCCGTGGCGCCGATCTGCCGGCCCACGGCCGTCGAGCCGGTGAAGGAGACGAGGTCGACTCCCTCGTGCGCGGCGAGCGCCTGGCCGGCGACCGGGCCGAGACCGGTGACCAGGTTGAACACCCCGGCGGGCAGCCCGGCCTCGTGCACCGCCTCGGCGAAGAGCCGTGCGGTGAGCGGGGTGTCCTCGGCGGGCTTGAGCACGACCGTGCAGCCTGCCGCGAGCGCGGGGGCGACCTTGGCGACGATCTGGTGCAGCGGGTAGTTCCAGGGCGTGATCGCGCCGACCACGCCGACCGGCTCGTGGAAGACGGTCGAGTTGCCGATCCGCTCCTCGAAGGCGTGGGCGGCGGCGAGTTCGGCGTACGAACCGGCGACCGCGATCGGCAGGCCGACATGCACCTGCTGGGCGAACTGCTCGGGCGCCCCGAGCTCCGCGGTGACGGTGGCGGCGAGCTCGTCCTTGCGGGCGGCCAGCCGGTCGCGCAGGGCGGCGATCAGGGCGGCGCGCCCGGCGGGCGGGGTCGCGGCCCAGCCCGCGCCCGCCGGGGGCGGCCCGGCCCGGCGTGGCGGACGGCTTGACGGGCGGCTTGGCGCCCGGCACGTCCGGGGCCGCGGGCGCCCCCGGGGCCTGCCCGTTCCCCTCGGCCCCCGCGGGGGCCGAGGGCGTCGCCGCGCCCCCGGCTCCCACGGCGCCCATGGCGACCGGTGCGACCGACCCGTCGTCCTGGGCCCACCAGACGCCGCCGACGACCAGGGTCGCGGCCAGCGCCGCCGTCCGCGTCAGCCGGTAGGCGCGGGTGCGGTGGAAGGGCCTGGGGGAACCGCTACGCGGCGCCATGGGGGCGGCGGCGCAGCCGTCGGACGAAGAGCACCCCGGAGACCCCGACGAGGCCGAGGGCCGCGATGCCCGCCGCCGGCGAGACGCCGTCGGTGAGGCCGTCGGTCCCGGCCAGACCGCCGCCACCGGCGTTCGGACCGCCGTTGGGGCCGCCGTTGCCGCCGCCGGTCGAGCCGCCCGGCGGGTTGGTGATGGGGAGGCAGTCGACCTTGAAGACCTTGTGCTTGCCCGCGCCCTTGCCGCCGGTGATGTTCCAGGTGAGCTTGTACTGCCCGTCCGGGAGGGTGAGCGGCAGGGTGTGGCCGGTGCCGGTGGCGAGGGTGATGGCGCCGCTGAGGGTCGCGCCGCCCGCCCTGAGCGGCTGCGTCTGAATGGACCAGGTGATGCCCTGCGCGACGTCGAAGTTGAAGGCGTCGAGGTAGAACCCGCAGACCTTCGGCTCGTTGCGCTGGTCGGTGAACGGGGTGCCCAGGTTGTGGATCTTGACGTCGCCGTTGTCGCCGGGGGCGGCGTGTGCGGTGGGCGCCCCGGCCAGGGCGGCTCCCGCGAGCCCGAGGGCGAGAGCGGCGGCGGTGGCGGCCGGGCGGCGGACGGTGGGGCGCGGGGGTGAGGAGGCAGGCATGCGCTTTCCTTTGAGTCAGATTGTCATATAAATCGACCTTTCGTCTGACTCTCTTTCACACCCGCACGGCGAAACGGCGGAGCAGCGCCGGACGGGCCGCTGGATATCGCCCGTCCGGCGCAAGCGGGCTCCGCGCCCGTCCCCGCCTCAGATGATCCCGAAGAGGATCCCCGCGCCGAGGACCACCAGCGAGGTGAGCGCCGCCCACTTCACCGTGAACCGGGTGTGGTCGCCGAACTCGACCTTGGCCATGCCCACCAGGACGTACACGGCGGGAACCAGCGGGCTCGACATGTGCAGCGCCTGCCCGACCAGCGAGGCGCGGGCGATCTCCACGGAGGAGACGCCGTGCGCGGCCCCGGCCTCCGCGAGGACCGGCAGGACGCCGAAGTAGAAGCCGTCGTTGGACATGAAGTACGTGAGCGGCAGGCTCAGGATGCCGGTGACCAGCGCCATGTGCGGGCCCATGCCCTCGGGGACGGCCCCGACCAGCCAGTCCGCCATGTGCTTGACCATGCCGGTGCCGTTGAGGACGCCGGTGAAGACGGCCGCCGCGAAGACCATGCCGGCCACGTTGACGACATTGTCGGAGTGGGCGGCGATCCGGGCCTTCTGGTCCGGCATGTGCGGGAAGTTGACGGTGAGCGCGAGCGCCGCGCCCAGCAGGAACAGCACCGGGATCGGCAGCCACTCCATGATCATGGCGGTCAGCAGCGCCACGGTGAGGGCCGCGTTGAACCAGTACAGCCTGGGGCGCAGGGTCGCGCGCTTCGGGTCGAGGCCCTGGAAGCCGGGATCCTGGGCCCCGGGCAGGTCCGCCCCGTCACCGCCCCCGGCCGGGCGGGCCGGCTCGGAGCCGCCCGCCGCCACCAGGGCCGTCTCGCTCTCCGGCTCCAGGACCTCGTCCAGCGTGAGGTAGCCGAGCCGCTTGCGCTCGCGGCGCCCCAGTGCGTACGCGAGGACGAAGACCGCGACCAGTCCGACCGCGAGGGCCGGGATCATCGGGACGAAGATGTCGGTCGCGTCCAGCTTGAGGGCGGTGGCGGCGCGGGCGGTCGGGCCGCCCCAGGGCAGGGTGTTCATCACGCCGTTGGCGGTGGCGGCGACTCCGGTCATCACCACGAGGCTCATCTTCAGCCGCTTGTAGAGCGGGTACATCGCGGAGACCGTGATCATGAAGGTGGTCGAGCCGTCGCCGTCGAGGGAGACGATCGCGGCGAGCACCGCCGTACCGACGACCACCCGCACCGGGTCGGCCTTGCAGAACCGCAGGATGCCCCGGACGATCGGGTCGAAGAGGCCGACGTCGATCATCACCCCGAAGTAGATGATCGCGAACATCAGCATCGCGGCGGTCGGCGCGAGCTTGCCCACGCCGTCGACCACGTAGTCGCCGAGATGGGCGCCCTTGCCCACGAAGACGCAGAAGAGGGCGGGGATCAGAACCAGCGCCGCGATGGGCGACAGCTTCTTCAGCATGATCAGCACCAGGAAGGTCGCGATCATGGTGAAGCCGAGGACGGTCAGCATGGAGGACACCTAACGTTCACCCTTGAACTCCCACCAGGGGGCTGGCGGTGCGGATGACGTTAGGTCGGCCCTTCCGGCGTTAACAAGACGTTGACGTGTGAGCAATACGAGCAAAACCCCAGGTCAACGAAGTGCGATCAGCTCGACGGGGAAACCGTTGAGTACCGCGGTCCCCGACAGCGGGTCAAGGCGCGAGCCGTCGAGCAGCTGGTTGACGTTGACCCCGGGGCGCCCGGCGGCGACCCCGAGCCGGGTCCCGGGGCGGTCGTGTCCCCAGCCGTGCGGGAGGCTGACCACGCCCGTACGGACCGAGTCGGTGATCTCGACGGGCGCCGCCACCTCGCCGCCGTCGGCCCTGACGCGTACGGGGTCGCCGTCGCGCAGACCGAGCCGCGCCGCGTCCTCGGGGTGGACGTGGAGGGTGCAGCGGTTGGAACCGCCGTTCAGGGACGGGATGTTGTGCAGCCAGCTGTTGTTGGAGCGCAGATGGCGGCGGCCGACCAGGACGAGCCCGTCGGGCCGGGCGCCGAGGGCCGCGCGCAGCCGGGGCAGATCCTCGGCGATCGGCGCGGGCAGCAGCTCGATCCGCCCGCTGCGGGTCCGCAGCACCTGCGGAAGCCGGGGGCGAAGCGGGCCGAGGTCGATGCCGTGCGGGTGGGCCAGCACCCGCTCCAGGGTGAGGCCGTCCGGGGTGGCGCCGAAGCCGTCGCCGTAGGGGCCGAGCCGCAGCATCATGTCGAGCCGCCGCTCGGGGCCGCTCTCCCCGGTCAGCTGTGCGGCGAGCTCCTTCGGATCACGTCCGTGCACGGCCGAGTGCGGGTCGGCCACGGCCTTGCCCAGGGTGCGCTCGACGACCATCGCGTCCACGGCGCCCGCCGGGGCGCCGTGCGTCCCGGTCGCCGCGAGGACGAGCCGGGCGTGGATCTCGCACTCGTCGAGGCTGCCCTCGGCGAGGGGCACGACGGGGCGGGTGTAGCGGACCTGGTTGCGGACGGCGAGCGCGTTGAAGGCGAAGTCGAAGTGGGCGCTCTGCGAGGGCGGCGGCGGGGGCAGCACCACATCGGCGTGGCGCGAGGTCTCGTTGAGGTACGGGTCGACGCTGACCATGAAGTCGAGCCCGCCGAGCGCCCGGTCGAGCCGGTCGCCGTCGGGAGCGGAGAGCACCGGGTTGGCGGCGCAGACGATCAGCGCCCGGATCTTCCCTTCCCCCGGCGTCTCGATCTCCTCGGCGAGCGCGGCCGCCGGGAGCTCCGACTTGGCCTCCGGGTGGCCGCCGACCCGGCTGCGCCAGCGGCCTGTCTCGAACCCCTTGCCGGGCCCGGCCGGGCGCGGGGCGCGGTCGGTGGCGGAGAGCGGGAAGAGCGCTCCGCCGGGCCGGTCCAGATTGCCGGTGAGGATGTTGAGGACGTCGACGAGCCAGCTGGCCAGGGTGCCGTGCTCCACCGTGCAGCTGCCGATGCGGCCGTAGACGGCGGCGGTGGGCGCGGCCGCGAGCTCCCGGGCGAGGATGCGGATCTCGTCCGGGTCGAGGTCGCAGGCCGCCCCGACCGCCTCGGGGGTGAACTCCCGTACCGCCTCGTGCACTTCGGCCAGCCCCTCCACCCGGTCCGCGAGCTCGCCGGGCGAGGTCAGCTTCTCCTCGAAGAGGACGTGGGCGAGCGCGGCGAGCAGCAGCGCGTCGGTGCCGGGCCGGGGGGCCAGATGCCGGTCGGCCAGCTTGGCGGTACGGGTGCGGCGCGGGTCGACGACGGTGAGGGTGCCGCCGCGCCCGCGCAGCGCCTTGAGCCTGCCGGGGAAGTCCGGCGCGGTGCACAGGCTCCCGTTGGACTCCAGGGGGTTGGCACCGAGCAGCAGCAGATGGTCGGTGCGGTCGAGGTCCGGCACCGGGATGGCGAACGGGTCGCCGAAGAGCAGCCCGCTGGAGACGTGCTTGGGCATCTGGTCGAGGGTGCTGGCGGTGAAGAGGCTGCGGGTGTGCAGGCCGCCGAGCAGGACGGGCGGGTAGAGCGCCCCCGCCATGGTGTGGACGTTGGGGTTGCCGAGCACCACCCCGACGGCGTCCGCGCCGTACGTCTCGACCACCGGCCGCAGCCGCGCCGCGACCACGTCGAACGCCTCGTCCCAGGTGGCCGGCTCCAGTCTGCCGTCCCGGCGCACCAGGGGCGTGGTGAGCCGGTCGGGGTCGCCGTCGACCTCGCCGAAGGAGGCGCCCTTGGGGCAGATGAACCCCTGGCTGAACACATCGTCCCGGTCGCCGCGGGCGCCGGTGACCCGGGTCCCCTCGACGGTCAGGGTCAGCCCGCAAGTGGCTTCGCAGAGGGGGCAGATGCGGAGTGCGGACATGGGGTCCTCCCCGGGGCGGCGGGTGGTGACGCGCGGGCGGTCCGAGCATACCGACCGGTAGGCATGGTGGCGAGGGCTGAGGAGGACCGTTACTGCCGCCGCCGCGGCCGCCCGCTCAGCCCAGCGTCCTGGCGAGATACGCGTGCAGCAGCTCGCGGGTCTCGGTGACGATGCCCGGGTCCCCGTCCGGGTCGGTGCGGAAGGCGAGCCGCAGCAGGGCGTCCGCCGCCTCGACCGCGACCAGGATGGTCCGGCGCAGCTCGGCGTCGGGGGCGCGGCCGAACTGGGCCGGGAGCAGCTCGGCGAGCCGGTCGGCCAGCAGGTGGTTGGCGTCGGCGGCGGGGTCGACGACCGGCTGCGGGCCGCCGAAGTCGACCAGGTTGAAGCCGGGCACGGTCTTCTTCAGGTCCAGGTACTCGTCGAGTACCGCGTCGATCGCCCCGCGCCAGTCCTCGGCCTCGATGGTGGCGAGCCGGGCACCGACGATCTCCGCGAACCGGTCCAGGTTGCGGGCGGCGAGCGCCTCCGCGAGCGCCCGCTTGTTGCTGAAGAAGCGGTACACCGAGCCGATGGGCACCCCGGCCCGCTGGGCGACGGCCCGGGTCGAGAGCTCTTCGTAACCGGTCTCGTCGAGCAGCTCGGCGCAGGCGTCCAGGATCCGGCTGAGGCGCTCGGCACTGCGCTGCTGCACGGGTGCGCGGCGGAGGTTCGCATGGGGCACGGGCCCCATCATGCCGCGCTCGGCCGGTTTTGCCGTTGACGCGGTCGAATCCGAATCCTACGGTGACCCATAGGATTGCAGGATTCTTCGGCGGCGGGAGCGGCAGATGACCACCAGCAGCGAGCAGGCCAGAAAGACGGCGGAGGCGCTGGCGTACTCCCCGGGGTTCGGCAACGAGCACAGCTCGGAGGCGGTTCCCGGCGCCCTGCCGCATGGCCGGAACTCGCCGCAGCGCGCTCCCCTCGGGCTGTACGCGGAGCAGCTGAGCGGTTCCGCGTTCACCGAGCCGAGGGCGCACAACCGCCGCTCCTGGCTGTACCGGATCGCCCCGTCGGCCGCGCACCCCGCGTTCGTGCGGACCGACAACGGCAACCTGCGCAGCGCGCCCTTCACGGAGACGGTGCCCGACCCCAACCGGCTGCGCTGGAACCCGCTGCCCCAGCCCGCGCCCGGGACGGACTGGCTGGCCGGCCTGTGGACGCTCGGGGGCAACGGCGACGCCACCCAGCGCACCGGCATGGCGGTGCACCTCTACCACGCCAACGCCTCCATGGACCGGGTCTTCAGCGACGCCGACGGCGAGCTGCTGATCGTCCCCGAGCGCGGTGGACTGCTGCTGCGCACCGAGTTCGGCCTGCTCGCGGCCCGCCCCGGCGAGATCGCGCTGATCCCCCGCGGTGTGCGCTTCCGGGTCGAGCTCCTCGACGAGACGGCCCGCGGTTACGTGTGCGAGAACTACGGCCGGCCGTTCCAGCTCCCCGACCTCGGCCCGATCGGCGCCAACGGCCTCGCCAACGCCCGCGACTTCCTGGCGCCGGTCGCGGCGTACGAGGAGGTCGGGGGCCCGGTGGAGGTGGTGAACAAGTTCTGCGGCAACCTCTGGTCCGCGCGGTACGACCACTCGCCGCTGGACGTGGTCGCGTGGCACGGCAACCACGTGCCGTACGTGTACGACCTGCGCCGCTTCAACGTCATCGGCACGATCTCGTACGACCACCCGGACCCGTCGATCTTCACGGTCCTGACCTCCCCGTCGGACACCCCCGGCCTCGCGGGCGTCGACTTCGTCGTCTTCGCACCGCGCTGGCTGGTGGGCGAGGACACCTTCCGGCCGCCGTACTTCCACCGCAATGTGATGAGCGAGTACATGGGCCTGATCGAGGGCGCGTACGACGCGAAGGCGGAGGGCTTCGTCCCCGGCGGCGGCTCGCTCCACAACATGATGTCGGCGCACGGCCCCGACCGGGAGACCTTCGACAGGGCGAGCGCCGCCGAGCTGAAGCCACAGAAGATCGACGACGGCCTCGCGTTCATGTTCGAGACGCGGTGGCCGGTGACGGCGACGGAGCAGGCGGCGTCGGCGGACCATCTCCAGCGGGGCTACGACGAGGTGTGGCAGGGCCTGGAGCGCCACTTCCGCGCGTGAGGCACGCGCCGGCCCCGGCCCGCACCGGCCGGGGCGGGCGCTCCCGGATCCTGAGCGGCACCTTCCGCCGCGCCCCAGAGCCTGATACGGAATGCCCGTGACCTCCT
Organism: Streptomyces sp. ERV7; assembly: GCF_001653515.1. Classification (GTDB taxonomy): domain Bacteria; phylum Actinomycetota; class Actinomycetes; order Streptomycetales; family Streptomycetaceae; genus Streptomyces. The sequence goes on from NZ_LYOY01000001.1 coordinate 1,080,729, forward strand.
CCCCCGCAACGCCCCCGGCCTCCTCCTTCGCTCCGGACTCGCTGGTCCTGAACCGCAAGCTGCCGCTCTGGTACCAGGTCTCGCAGTCCCTGCGCGCGTCGATACTGGGCCGCGCCCCCGACGCCTCGCTGCGGCTGCCCACCGAGGAGCAACTGGCCGCGCACTACGGCGTGAGCGTCCTGACGATGCGGCAGGCACTGAAGGAGCTGGAGGAGGAGGGCCTGATCAACCGGCACCGGCGGCGCGGCACGTTCATCGAGCCGGCCGCGCGGCGGGGCGCGCCGGTGCGGCTGCTCGGCTCGATCGACGCGATCGTGGCCCAGCAGTCGGGCGAGCCGACGACGGTCCTCGGCCACGGTCCGGCGCCCGTGCCCGGGGAACTCGCTGAGTACTTCCCCGACTGCGACGCGGTCGTCACCTACCGCCGCCTGCGCCGCGACGGCCGGACCGGCGAGCCCACCAACTGGGCGGAGAACGCGGTCCGCCCGGACCTCGCGGCCGGGATCGACGTGTCCGACCTCGAACGCTGGCCGATGACGAAGGTCCTGCGGGACTCGGTGGGGGTCCGGATCAGCCGCATCACGGACACGGTGGAGGCCCGCCTGGCCGACCCCCTCACGGCAGAACTCCTGGAGGTCCCCCTCCTGTCCCCGATCCTGCACTACACGGGGGTGTCGTACGACGCGGCGGGCCGAGTGGTGGACGTGGCCCGAATCCGCTACCGGGGCGACAGGTTCTCGTTCTCGGTAACGGTGGAGGCGCGGTAGCTCCGCCGGACCCGGGGTTCACCTGCGGGTGCGCTGTGACTGGCCGCGCCCCCCATGCCCGGAGTTCACCCGCAGGCCCGGTGGGGGCTGGGCGCGCAGTTCCCCGCGCCCCTTTGGGCCCGGTGTTTGTCTGCGGCTGAGTGGGAGTTGCTCGCGCAGTTCCCCGCGCCCCCTCTGCCGGTGGCCATCCGCGGGCCGTCTGTGGCTGGGCGCGCAGCTCCCCGCGCCCCTACCTGAGGGGCGCGGGGAACTGCGCGAGAACCACCCACGGTCCGCAGATCCAGAGGGTTTAGGGGCGCGGGGAACCGCGCGAGCAACCCACCACCGGGCCGCGGGCAAAGTCCGGGCCGGAGAGGGGCGCGGGGAACTGCGCGGCCGGCCCCCACCGGCCCGCGGGTGAATCACGTACCCCAGGAGGGGCCCGGCCCGGGGGGGCCGACCCCGTGTTCGGGGACGGTGGGCTACGCCGGGGCCCGGCAGCCCGCCGACAGCATCGCCGCGATCAGCTCCGGCGCGATCGCCCGCGAGTACAGCCACCCCTGCCCCGTATCGCAGCCGATCCGCCGCAACCGCCCCGCCTGGTGGGACGTCTCGACGCACTCCGCCGTCACCTTCAGACCCAGCCGGTGCGCCAGTTGCACCAGCGCCTCGACGATCGTCTCGTCGGCGGGGTTGGGGTGCGTGCCGCCCTCGTCGTACTGGAAGCCCCGGACGAACGAGCCGTCGAGCTTGAGGACGGAGACGGGGAGGCGGGACAGGTACGCCAGGTTCGAGTAACCCGTACCGAAGTCGTCGATCGCGATCCGTACGCCCATGTCGGACAGGGCCTGGAGGGCCTGCAGCGGGCGGCCCGCCGAGCCCATCACGGCGGACTCCGTCAGCTCCAGTTGCAGCAGGTGCGGCGCCAGCCCCGTCTCGGCCAGGATCTCCGCCACGTCCGCGACCAGGTCGGAGTCCCAGACCTGGCGCACGGCCACGTTCACGCTCACGAAGATCGGCGGCACCCCGGGGTGCTCGATCTGCCAGCGGCGCGCCTGCCGGCAGGCCGTCCGCAGGACCCAGCTGCCGAGCTGGACGATCGAGCCGTCCTCTTCCGCAATTCCGATGAACCGATTCGGCGCAAGTGTGCCGAACTGCGGATGGTTCCATCGGACAAGCGCCTCGACGCCCTCCACGACCCCGTCCGCCATCCCCACCAGCGGCTGGTACTCCAGCGCGAACTCGCCCCGGTCCACGGCCGGCCGCAGCGTCGAGGAGAGTGCCTGACGGGTCATCCGGTGCGCGTTGCGCTCCGGGTCGAAGAGCGTCCAGCGGGCCTTGCCGTCGGCCTTGGCCCAGTACAGCGTCGTGTCGGCGTCCTGCATCAGACCCGTCGCCGTCGTCCCCGCGACCGCCCGCTCCACCACGCCGATCGACGCCGAGACCGACAGCCGCTGCCCGGCCAGGTCGAACGGCTGCTGGAGCACGGCCAGTACGGACTTCGCCAGGTCCGCCAGCTGCTCGGTCCCCGTGGAGTCCTCGACCAGGACCGCGAACTCGTCGCCGCCCAGGCGCGCCACCAGGTGACCGCCGCTGCGGGCGTAGCCGCACTGGTCGGCGCAGTGCGTGAGGCGGGCCGCGACCGCCGACAGGAGCCGGTCGCCGATGCGGTGGCCCAGGGTGTCGTTGACGGCCTTGAAGCCGTCGAGGTCGAGGTAGCAGATCCCGATCCGGCCGGTGCCGCCGCGCCCGTACGTGGAGGCCTCCATCGCGCCCGCGAGCCGTTCGAAGAACAGCGTGCGGTTGGGCAGCCGGGTCACCGGGTCGTGCATCTGGAGGTGGCGCAGCCGCGCCTGGAGCTCGCGGCGGTCGCTGATGTCGGTGATCGAGAGCAGCGCGCCGGTGCTGTCGCGCACCGGCGAGACGGTGACCTCGGCCCAGAGCGAGTGCCCGTCGGGGTGTTTGAGGCGGCGGGTGCAGCGGAAGCGGGAACGGCTGCCGCTCAGCACGTCCTGGTAGATGTGCCAGGTGCGGGCGTCGGCGGCGAGGTCGACGAGGTCGGCGGCGGCCTGGCCGCACAGCGCGGCGGGCTCGGAGCCGAGCAGTTCGGCCAGCGCGTCGTTGACGGCGGTCACCGTGCCGTCCCGGTCGACGACGGCCATCGCCAGATGGGCCGCGTCGAAGGCCGCGCGGTAGTCGCGCGGCTCGGCCGTGGTGCGTCCGACCGCGTGACGTTCGGGCGGCCGGACAATGGGCTGCTCAGGCCCGTCCTGATGACGCTCTGTGACCGGTGGCCGCATGGTCCCGGGGGCTGCTCCCGGTCCTTCGGGGGTTCCGCTCACCGCTCGCTCCCGCTGTGCATTCGAGTCGTACAGAGATGTGGTCGGGGCCGTCGGCCGAGTGGAGGACAGCCGCCCGGGGCTGAATCCACGCAGGAAAGTGTGCCGATCATAGAGGCAGGCGCAACGGCCGATCCAGCTCCACGGCCGTGATCATGCGCACCCGGGAGCAGAGGCCGATCGTTTCTGCACGCGCCTGGCCAGGGGCGATTCTCGTGTGACCGATTGTGACTTTCTGTAAGGCGTCGGGGTGTCGGGCTGGTGTCGGGCCCCTCACCCACCTGGGGCAGCGGAACAGGGCGTAATCACACAAACCACCACAAGGTGGGTGAGGTGTCCCGCATTCCGTACCCGGAGGTCGACGTGGAGCGTCAGCTGACACCCGGGGGAGTGGAGCGTGCCCGGCTGCGCAGTGCCGCCGCCGCGCTCACCTCCCTGACGGCGGTCGCCGCCACCACCCTCGTGGCCGGCCCCGCCGTGGCCGCCAAATCCGCGATGCCCTGCGCCCTGCCCCGTACCGCCGCACACCACTCGCTGGGAGTGGACACCTGGAACACCGCCTATCCGCGCCCGGTGCGCACGCTCAACGCGGTGATGGTCTTCCTCTCCTTCCCGGACTCCTCGCCCGTCGCCGCCCCGAAGGACCTCGCCACTGACTACTTTCCCGCTACCAGCGACTTCTTCACCCGTGCCTCGTACGGGAAGTTCCGGCTGAAGGCCGATGCGCGGCCGCAGTGGGTGAGGATGCCGAAGCCGTCCACCGCGTACCGGATACAGCGCGACTGGGACGCCGACCGGCGCACCGAGTACCTGCGCGACGCCGTCACGGCCGCCGACCCGGGCGTGGACTTCTCCGCGTACGACATCGTCTACCTGGTCGCCGACCCGGACGCGCCGGGCGTCGACTCGGACGCCACCAAGGTCGTCAACTTCGATCAGCCGCTGCGGGTCGACGGGACGGACCTCAAGCGGGTCGTCACGGTCTTCGAGCAGCACCCGCCGGACCGCAACGTGCTGGCCCACGAGACCGGCCACGTCTTCGACCTGCCGGACCTCTATCACCGCCCGATGGACGGCAAGGGCGACTGGGACACGTACGTCGGCGACTGGGACGTGATGGGCAGCCAGTTCGGGATGGCCCCGGACCTGTTCGGCTGGCAGAAGTGGAAGCTGGGGTGGCTGGACCGGCGCCAGGTGGCGTGCGTGGCGACGCGCGGGTCCTCGCGCCTCACCCTGGCGCCGCTCTCCGAGTCGCCCGCGCGGGTGGGCCCCGGCGGGGTCCGGCTCGCGGTCGTACGGACCTCGGAGGACAGTGCGGTCGCCATCGAGGCCCGGGACACGGCGGGCAACGACCGGACGACCTGTACGTCGGGGCTGCTGATCTACCGGGTCCGCGGTGGGTCGGCGTCGGGGACCGGCCCCGTCGAGGTCCTCGACACCCACCCGGACTCGGGGGCGTGCTGGGAGCACTCGGTCTACCCGGCGCTCGCGGACGCGCCGCTGAACGTGGGCGAGACGTTCACCGTGCCGGGGGACGGGATCCGGATCGAGGCGACGGGGCGGACGCGGTCGGGGGGCTGGACGGTGCGGGTCACGCCGTAGGCGGGGTCCGTCGCTCCGAGCGCACGAAAAGGCCCCCCGCTTGCGCGAGGGGCCTTTTCCGTCTGTGCGCCGCCAGGGACTCGAACCCCGGACCCGCTGATTAAGAGTCAGCTGCTCTAACCAACTGAGCTAGCGGCGCCTGCTGACGTCGTAGACCTTAGCATCCTGATCGGCGGGAGGAAAAATCGATAAGCGCCGGTCGGCGGGGGCGGTGTCCCGGGCCGCCCGGACGCACGCCCAGAGCAGTACGTCGGGGCCCGGGAGCCAGGGGTGCCGGGTGTCCGGGGCGACCAGCCAGCGGGCGGCGCCGGGGTGCTCGGGGCGCGCGAGGCCGGGCACGGTGACCGCGTCGCCGGTGCCGTGGCACAGCAGCGGCGGCACCTCGGTCCACTCCTCCCAGTCGAGCAGGGCGGGCAGCCGGTGGGCGGTGCCGGGGGCGGCGAAGAGCAGCATCCGGCCCCGGTGCTGGGCGACCGGCCCGGAGCCGGCGCCCTCGCCCCACAGCCGGTCGAGCATCCGGCGCCCGAAGACGGCGGGCACGTTGACCACGTCGAAGGCCGAGCCGCAGGGCAGCACCACGGGTGCGTTCGGCCGGTCCTCCCACAGTGCGAGGGTGCTGCGCGGATACGCCCCGGCCGAGGCCAGCCAGGCCGCGCCCTCGGGAGTCACGTCCCCGGCTCCGTCACCGTCACTGTCACCGTCACGAGGGAGCGGGGCCTCGTCGCGCTGCATGATGCTCATACGCACTAGATCTACGGCTCTGGGCACCCCAGGCTGGGACGATTACGCGAAACCGGGACAGGGTGGGGCGGGGAGGAGTATCTTGCGCGGCCCATGGCATATGCCGGGCGATTCTGTGCCCGGCGCCCGTCTGCGGGCCGGTGGGTGGCTGGTCGCGCAGTTCGTCGAGGCGCGCGTCCTGCCCGTACCGCCGTCGGCCCGCCGCCCCGCCTCCGTACTCGACCACCGGGAAGAGGGCCCGGACGGCCAGCTGGCCCTCCTCTGAGCGGGACCGGCCGGAGGCGACCCGTGACAAAAGTGCCCTGTACACGATAAGCACGGCTCCTATGAGCACTCCCCAGCCCCTCCCCCTCGACGGGATCACGGTCGTCGCCGTGGAACAGGCCGTCTCCGCCCCGTTCGCCACCCGCCAGCTCGCCGACCTCGGCGCCCGGGTGATCAAGGTCGAGCGGCCCGACGGCGGTGACTTCGCCCGCCACTACGACACGGCCGCCCGCGGCCTCGCCTCGCACTTCGTCTGGTGCAACCGGGGCAAGGAGTCGATCGCCCTCGATCTGAAGGACCCGCGCGGACTCGACATCCTGAGGCGGCTGATCGCCGGGGCCGACGTGTTCGTGCAGAACCTGGCGCACGGGGCCGCCGCGCGGATGGGCCTGGACGCGGCCACCCTGTGCGCCGCGCACCCCAGGCTGGTCGCGGTCGACATATCGGGGTACGGCGCCGACGGCCCGTACGCGCACAAGCGGGCGTACGACATGCTCGTCCAGTGCGAGGCCGGTCTGGTGTCCGTGACGGGGACGCCGGAGCAGCCCGTGAAGGCGGGGGTCCCGGCCGCCGACATCGCCGCCGCCATGTACGCCTACTCGGGCGTCCTCGCGGCGCTGCTGCGCCGGGGCACGACCGGCCGGGGCGGCCCGGTGGAGGTCTCGATGCTGGATTCCCTGGCGGAGTGGCTGGGCCATCCCCTGCACCATGTGATGCACGGGGGAACGGAACCGGCGCGCACCGGGGTCGCGCACGCCGTCATCGCCCCGTACAACGCCTATGCGACGGCGGACGGCCAGGTGCTGCTCTCCGTACAGAACGACCGCGAGTGGCGGAGGCTGACCGAACAGGTCCTGGAGCGACCGGAGTTGGCCGTTGACCCGGCGTACGCGACCAACACCGCGCGGACCGCGCACCGGGCGGCGACGGACAAGGCGGTCGGGGAGGCGCTGGCCGGGATGACCGCCGCCGAGGCGCTCGGGCGCCTTGAGGCGGCGGGCATCGCGTGCGCCCGGCTCAACACGGTCACGGAGGTGGCGGCGCATCCCCAGCTGGCGGCGCGCGACCGCTGGCGGGAGGTGGACTCGCCGGTGGGGCCGCTGCGCGCTCTGCTGCCGCCGGTCGTCCTGCCGGGCGGCGCCGAGCCGAGGATGGGTGCGGTGCCCGCACTGGGCGAGCACACCGAAGCGCTGCTGCGAGCCCTGGGGATGACAGAGGAGCTGACAGCAGCGCTGCGCCGGGACGGCGTGATCGCCTGAGTGGGTATCAGAAGGTCACTGGGTTCTCAGGACGCCGGGACGCCGGTTACTCGGGGGAGTCACTGATCGTGAGCTGGAGTGGGCTTCAGCCGCGGCTGCCGAAGAGCGAGCGGCGAAGGCGCCGCAGCGGGGCGAAGAGCGAGACGCGGGCGCTCTTGCTCCTCCGGCGGTGCGCGGCGTCACGCGAGGTCAGCTCACGCATCAGCAAGGTCGCCTCGGCCGACTCCCGCAGCGGGACGGCGGGGCCGCCCAGCACCGAGAGATGGCGGTCGAGCCGCGAGCTGGTCGCACTGCTCCCGCAGGTGATGGCAGGCACTCGCGCCCTGCTGCGCACTGTTATCTGTTCCATGTCACTCCCCACCCATACGAGGGCACCCGGCCCCGGGCAGGGTAACCCTATCGCCCTCGCATCACACTCGTGTATCCCGGTGGTGGGATTCACCTCTCCCGGGGAGGGGTTGACAGAGGACCCCGATTACTCTCCGAATATGCCTGATTCCAGGGCGAGTTGGACAACGCGTCAGAAGGGGACGCTACCGCGCTGACCTGAGCTAACGTGGTGAGGATCCGCGGTTGTGGTCGTGCCGTCCACGAGGAGGCCCGCCAGTGAGCGAAGTGCCGGGCAACGAAGAGCGCGTGATCGGGGGCCGCTACCGACTGCTCTCCCCGCTCGGCCGCGGCGGCATGGGCGAGGTGTGGCGGGCGCGCGACGAGGTACTGGGGCGCGAGGTCGCGGTCAAGGAAGTGCGGGCGCCCGCCGGACTGGACTCGCCCGACGAACAGCGGCTGTACGCACGCCTGGAGCGCGAGGCCTGGGCGGCGGCCCGGATCTCGCACCGCAACGTGGTGACGGTCTACGACGTGGCGACCCACGAGGGCCGCCCCTGGATCGTGATGGAACTGGTGCGCGGACTCTCGCTCTCCGACGTACTGGAGGCGGACGGGCCGCTGTCCCCGCAGCGCGCCGGGCACATCGGCGCCGAGATCGTCGCCGCCCTGCGTGCCGCGCACGACGCCGGGGTCCTGCACCGCGACGTGAAGCCCGCCAACGTGCTGCTCGCCAACGACGGCCGGGTGGTCCTCACCGACTTCGGGATCGCCATGGTGGCGGGCACGTCCACGCTCACCATGACGGGCGAGGTGATCGGCTCACCCGAATTCCTCTCCCCCGAACAGGCGTTGGGGCGCACCCCGGGGCCCGCCTCGGACCTGTGGTCGCTCGGGGTGCTGCTGTACGCGGCGGTCGAGGGCAGCTCGCCGTTCCGCCAGGCCACCCCGCTCTCCACGCTGCGCGCCGTGGTCGACGAGGAGCTGCCGCCGCCGCGCCGGGCGGGCGCGCTCGCCCCGGTGATCGCGGGGCTGCTGCGCAAGGACCCGGCCGAGCGGCTGTCGACGGAGGAGGCCGAGCACCAGCTGCGCGTGGTGGGCGCCGGCGGTGAGGTGCGGGAGGTTCCGCCGCCGGACCCCGGGCCGTACGGCACACCGACGGTCGCTTACGGGACGCCGGGGGCCGGGGGGACGCCACCGCTCCCGACCCGGGTGGCGCCGGGGGCGTTCGGCCCGACCACCGCCGATGCACCGGGTGGACCGCCCGACCGGCAGAGTCGCGCGGGAGTGGTGCTGCTGGTGGGGGCCGTCGTCCTGCTGCTCGCGCTCGGCGGGCTGGCGTGGGCCCTGGCGCACAACGACGGGGGTGGAGGCGGCGGCGACACCGCGGGCACGCCCTCCGCGCCGGGCCCGGTCTCGCACTCCACACCGCGGAGCAGCGACGCCACCACCAAGAGCCACAGCGCCACCGCGGACACCAGTGACACCCCCAGTCACAGCGCCGGCAGCTCGCCGCCGCCCGCACCGTCCGTGAAGGTCTCCCTCAAGAAGGTTCGCGGAAGTTACGAGGGAACGTGCCCGCCGCCGGAGGACGCGGCTCCGGCCGTGGTCGCCACCTTCACCGTGGGCCGTACGCCGGTGGACGTCCAGTACCGCTGGGTGACGGCGGACGGGGAGTCGTCCGACCCGGGCTGGAAGACGCTGAGCTTCGGGTCCGGCGATCCCAGGAGCAGGCAGGTACAGCACGTCGAGACGGGGTACGAGGCGGAGAAGACCGTGCACAACGCGGTGCAGCTGGAGGTGCGCTCGCCGGTCGCCGCGAACTCGAACTCGGTCGCGTACTCGGTCACCTGCACGGAGAAGACCCCGACGGGCGGGGCCTCCTCCTCGTACACGGAGCCGGCGGACGGTGGCTCGGGTCCGCCCGCCGGCTGAGTGATGCCGGGCGGGGATCAGGCCGCGTTGGCGAAGGTGGGCAGGTAGGCGCCGGACTGACCGGCGGCGGTCGGGTGGTAGGACTCGCCGATGTTGGTCCAGACGAGGCTGTTCAGCCACGAGTTGCTGGAGCAGATCTCGTGGTTGGTGAAGGGCGGGACGACCGAGGCGAAGGTGTAGCCGTGGTCGGCCGCGCGCTTGGCGGTGACCGTGTTCAGCTCGTCCGCGGCGCCGTTGATCGCCGCGCGCGAGGTGTCGCTCAGCCCGCCGAAGCAGCTGCCGCCGATCTTGTAGAAGTGCGGGTAGCCGATGACGACGACATGGGCGTTGGGCGCCTTGGCTCTGATCGCGTCGTAGACGGAGTCGAGCTTTCCGGGCAGGACGGTGTCGGCGTAGGTGCGCGCCTGGTTGATGCGGTTGATGCAGGTGGACTGCGAGTACAGGACGCAGGTGGTCATGACGTCGGAGAAGCCCGCGTCATTGCCGCCGATGGTGATCGAGACGAGGTCGGTGGAGGAGTTGAGCGGGCCGAGCTGATTGGCCGTCACATCGCCTGTGACGGCGCCGGAACAGGCGGTGAAGGCGAACGAGGCGGGGGCGTGGGACGCCGCCCAGAGGGACGGGTAGGCCTTGGGCGAACGCTTGCAGGAGCCGCTGGAGCTGTCGTACGTACCGGTTCCCACTCCTGAGGAGTAGGAGTCGCCGAGCGCCACGTAGTCGGTGCCCGCGGCTTGGGCGTGGGTCGCGGCACTGGCCACGCCTGCCCCGGTGAGGGCGAAGGCTGCGGTCAGGAAGATCGACGACACATAGGCCGTCATACGGGAGAGCTTCATGTGGGGGCCTCCTAGTGCGGGATATCCGCCACAGATGTCGTACCAGCGAGTAGGGATCACCGGAAGTGGACATGCCAAGACCTTTCAGAAATCCGCTCCAACGGGGGAAACCCCTGACCCTGACTTCCCGTCAATTGACCTTCACCGCACGGAACTTCACTGCACGCCCCTTGCCTTGACGGCCCTCCTGGGGGTGCGCCACATTGAAGCCTCGCTCCCCCACGCAGAGGATCAGAGTGGCCCGGACGGCATCGGCCCCACGGGGTCCGCGACATGACAGGTCATCGGTTCACGCGGACCTGGCGGCGGTGACGGCCGGCGCCGCGCTCGCCGTGTCCGCGGCCGGTGCCGTACTCGCGTACATTCCGCTGGATTCACCCCTGCGCGCGCCCCTGGCGCTGTTCTTCTTGATCGCCGCCCCCGCCGAGGCGCTGGTTTTCGCCTTGCGCCGACTGGAACCGCTCGCCCGTATCGCGGCGTCGTTCTCTGGGGCGCTACTCATCGATCTGGTGATCGCCGAAATCATGGCGCGTGCCCATGTCCGGTCCCTGCGCGGCGAGATCATCGCAGTCGCCTTGATCAGCTTTCTTCTTTTCCTTGCGGGAACAGGAGTAAATAACTCCGCAAGCGACCGGTCGAGAAAGGTCAAAAACCCAAAAACGTGAGGCCTCGTTCCAGGTCTTGCCATACGGTCCCAATCATCAATACCGTCTTACATCCACCCGCATCGGTCCATCACGCACAGCGGCACCAGGGGAGGGCTCAAGCGCCGCGATGGGTGCCGGAGCGGGGCGCGCTAGGGGGGTACCGTGCTCGGTCTTCGTGCGTCGTCGACCGGTCGCGGGCCGCGCGGACAGCAAAGCCACTCACCCGACACAGCACGGATCGCAAGACCGTCATGGCGGAATGCCAGCCCGTCATGACCGGGGTGAGAACCCCCCTTTCGTCACCGGAAACTCAGCCGGACCGCCCGGGGGCGGGCGGTCCACCGGACGAGAGGGACAGAGACTCCATGAGCTCTTTTGTGCGCCCGGAAAGCCGGGAGCAAGATCCATCGGTCGCAGCGCCGGACCGGGGTGCGGCCGGCGAAACGACCGTCGAGATGACCGCCGAATCCGCCACGCGAATACCGGCCTTTCCCGCGCAGTTCCGCGCGGTCTCGCCCAATCTCGCGATCGCGCCGCCGGTCAGCGTCGTGATCCCCGCGATGAACGAGGCGGAGAACCTCCCGTACGTCTTCAAAACGCTTCCGGACTGGATCCATGAAGTCGTTCTGGTCGACGGGAACTCCACCGATGACACCGTACGGGTCGCCCGCGAACTGTGGCCGGACGTCAAGGTCGTCAAGCAGGTCGGAAAGGGCAAGGGAGACGCCCTCATCAGCGGGTTCGCCGCCTGCACCGGCGAGATCATCGTGATGGTCGACGCGGACGGCTCGGCGGACGGCGAGGAGATCGTCAGCTATGTGTCCGCCCTGGTCGGCGGCGCCGACTTCGCCAAGGGCTCCCGCTTCGCCAACGGCGGCGGCACGGACGACATGACGCCCGTCCGCAAGCTCGGCAACTGGGCTCTCTGCGGCATCGTCAACCACAAGTTCGGCGCCCGCTACACCGACCTCTGCTACGGCTACAACGCCTTCTGGAAGCACTGCCTCGACAAGATCGTCCTCGACTGCAGCGGCTTCGAGATAGAGACCCTGATCAACATCCGGATCGTCAAGGCCGGTCTGCGGGTCCAGGAGGTGCCCAGCCACGAGTACAACCGGATCCACGGCGTCTCCAACCTCAGCGCCGTGCGCGACGGCATCCGGGTGCTCAAGGTGATCCTCAAGGAGAAGGCCGTGCCCCGCAGCCATCGGCGGCCGCAGGCGATCGGCCTCAACGCCAGGCGGGGAGAAGCATCTTGACCGAGCGTCAGATCCCCTGCTTCTCCGTGGTGATCTGCGTGTACACCGAGGACCGCTGGGAGGACATCCTCGCGGCGGTCGCCTCGGTGCGCCACCAGTCACGGCCGGCCCTGGAGACCCTGCTGGTCGTGGACCACAACCCGGCGCTGCTCGAACGGCTGGGCAGGGAGTACAAGGAGTGCGCGGCGGACGGGGAGGTGCGGGTGCTCGCCAACGCGGGCCCCCGCGGCCTCTCGGCGGGCCGCAACACCGGGATCGCCGCGGCGCGGGGCGCGTTCGTGGCCTTCCTGGACGACGACGCCGTGGCCGAGCGCGACTGGCTGCGGCACTTCCAGGAGGGGTACGCCGACCCCCGGGTGATGGCGGTCGGCGGGCGCACCGAGCCTGCCTGGTCCCGCGGACGCCGCCCGGCCTGGTTCCCCGAGGAGTTCGACTGGGTGGTGGGCTGTACGTACCGGGGCCTGCCGCCCGGCCGGGTGCGGGTCCGCAACGTCCTGGGCGGCAACGCCTCCTTCCGGCGCACGGCGTTCGACGCGGCCGGGGGCTTCGCCACCGGCATCGGCCGCGACGGCGACAAACGGCCGCTGGGCTGCGAGGAGACGGAGCTGTGCATCCGGCTCTCACGCGCCCTGCCCGACGCGGTGCTCCTGATCGACGACCGTGCGGTGATCCATCACCGCGTCCCGCCCGCCCGTGAGCACTTCGGCTACTTCCGTACGCGTACGTACGCCGAGGGCCTCTCCAAGGCGCTGGTGGCGCGAAGCGTGGGGGCGGGCAAGGGCCTTGAGTCGGAGCGCCGCTACACGACGAGGGTGCTCCCGGCCGGTGTCGTCCGGGGGCTGCGCGACGCGGTGCTCGGACGGACGGGCGGGGGTCGCGGTGGCCGCGGCCGGCTACCTGGTCGGCACCCTGCGGGCCCGCCGGGGCGGGACGGTCTTCGAGGTCGCCCCGATCGCGGGCGCCTCGGCCGGGAACGAGGAGGAGGCCGCGTGAGCGCTCCCGTGCCGATCCTGATGTACCACGCGGTGGGCCACCGCGTGGCCGAGGCGGCCTATGGGCTCTCCGTCTCGCCGGAGGCGTTCGCCGAGCAGATGGGCGTGCTGGCCGACCGGGGCTTCACCCCGCTCACCACGGCCCGGCTGGCCCGGGCCTGGCGCACGGCGGGGGCGCTGCCGAGGCGCCCCGTCCTGATCACCTTCGACGACGGGTACGAGGGAGTGCACCGGCACGCCCTGCCGGTGCTCGCCAAGCACGGCTTCGCCGCCACGCTCTTCGTCTCGACCGGCTGGCTGCGCGGCGCGCACGAGGAGGGCGGCGCCCTCGACACCATGCTCGACTGGGACCAGGTGCGCGAACTGGCCGCGGCCGGCATGGAGATCGGCGGCCACAGCCACACCCACCCGCAGCTCGACCAGCTCGGCGACGACCGGCTGTGGTTCGAGACCCTGCGCTGCAAGGAGATCGTCACCGAGGAGCTCGGCGCCCGGCCGGTCTCCTTCGCCTACCCCTACGGATACTCCAGCCGCCGGGTGCGCAGGACCGTCCGCGCGGCCGGGTTCGCCCAGGCACTGGCGGTGGGCAACGCACTCGCCGAGCGCCGCCAGGGCCCGTACGCCCTTGAGCGGGTCACCGTGCGGCGCGGGACCGGGACCGAGGAGTTCGAGCGGCTGGTCGAGGGGCGTGCCATCGGCCGCACCTTCGCCCGCGACCGCGTCCTCACCAAGGGGTACGCGATGATCCGCCGGGGACGGCAGGCCGGGCGCGCACTGGCCGGAAGGTGAGCGGCGACGGTGACCGAGGCGACCACCGCCCGGCGGCGCGGGGCGCGTTCCCCGGGCGGCCGTGACGGCACCCCGCTCTTCCGGAACGCCTATGCCCTGATGGTCAACACCGGGATCAGCGCGGTCCTCGGCCTCGGCTTCTGGCTGGTGGCCGCCCGCTACTACACGGAGGACGCGGTCGGCCAGGGGTCGGCGGCCATCGCGGCGATGAAGTTCCTCGCCGGGATCACCGCGCTCACCCTGACCGGGGCGCTGGCCCGCTTCATCCCGGTGTCGGGCGCGGCGACCGGCCGGCTGGTGTTCCGCACCTATGCGGCCGGCGCCTCGGTCGTCGCCGTGGCGGCGGCGGTCTTCCTCCTCACGCTGAACGTCTGGGGTCCCTCCTACCGTTTTCTGCACGGGCCGCTGCACGGCCTCGGCTTCGTCGCCGCCGTCGCCGCCTGGGCGGTCCTCACCCTCCAGGAGGGGGTGCTGACCGGGCTGCGCAGCGCGTTCTGGGTGCCGGTCGGCAACACCGCCTTCTCCACGGTGAAGCTTCTGCTCCTGGTGGCGATCGCCACGGCGCTGCCCACCACGGGCGTCTTCGTCTCCTGGGTGGCGGCCATCGCCGTCTCCGTACTGCCGCTGGGCTGGCTGGTCTTCCGGCGGCTGGTGCCCCGCCATGTGGAACTGACCGCCGCGACCGCGCGACCGCCCGGCCACCGCGAGCTAGGCCGCTTCCTGGCGGGCGACTACACGGGCTCACTCTTCGCCCTCGCCGTCGTCTATCTGGTGCCGGTGATCGTCGCCTCCCAGGTGAGCTCGTCCGACAACGCGTACTTCTACATCACCGCCACCATCGGCGGCACGGTGGAACTCCTCGCCATCAACATGGGTGCCTCGCTGACCGTCGAGGGCGCCCACGACCCCGACCGCCTCGGCCGCAACGCGCGCGCCGCGCTGATCCGGATGGCCAAGATCGTGGTGCCGATCTGCGCCGCGCTCTTCGTCCTCGCCCCGCTGGTCCTGCGGGTCTTCGGCCAGGGGTACGCGGACCACGCCACGCCGCTGCTGCGCCTGCTGGTGACCGGGGCCCTCCTCCGGGTCGTGATCGAGCTGTACTTCGCGGTGCTGCGCGCCCGCAGCCGGACCGCCGGACTCGCCTTCCTCCAGGGCGCGTTGTGCGTCCTGGTGCTCGGCTCGACCCTGGCGCTGCTCCCGCCGATGGGTCTCACGGGTGTGGGCATCGCCGAGGTCGCCAGCCTCGCGGTGATCGCGGTGATCGCGTCGGTGAAGCTGTACGGGGTGCTGCGGGCGGGGACGGGGCCTGCCCCGGACGACCCCGCGCCCGCACCCGAGCCCGGTGCCGCCGGGCTCGGCGGCTGAGCGCGACCGCACGCGGCGACCGGGGCTCGGCAACCGGGCCGGGCCGCCGCTCAGCGGTCGAGCCAGCGCACCTCGTATGCCGCCAGCGGGATCGACCGGCCGTCCATACGGGCCTGGACCGCGCGGTCCAGGGTGTTGACGACGAGGGCGGTCCTGCCGCTCGCCAGCGCCCGGACCCCCGGTATGTCGCCGGCGGTGCTCCCCGCCTTCTCGTACCGCGTACCCGGCGGGAACTCCTTGGCGAAGCGGGAGACCAGTCCGTACATCGGCAGCGCCGCTCCCCCGTCGGCCAGTTGGGTCGGCTTCCACAGACAGCCGGGGCACCGCGCGGTGGTCTGCTGGGGGCTCCAGTAGAACGCGGTGGTCGCCCCGCCCCGGGCCATGGCGATCATCGCGGTGGCCTGGGCGGCGACCCGGCGCTGCTCGCTCCAGCCCGAGTTCTCCGGCTCCACGTAGTACTCCGTCCACCACAGCGGCAGTCCGCCCGACTGCTCGCGCAGCCAGCGGCCGACGTCGGTGAACTTGTCGAGCGCGGTGAAGGCATCGGGCAGCGCCTGGTCGTCGCGGGTGAACCCGGCGCCGTCGACGGCCACGAAGTCGGCGCCCTTCTTGTGCGCGTTCCAGTAGGTGAAGGCGTCGAGCACCCGTCGGTCGACCGAGCCCCAGGGCCCCTTGAGCTCGGAGGCGAACTGGGTGTCCGCCGGGGCGTAGCTGTCCATGACCAGATAGGGGCCGCCCACCCGGTTGTCCTCGTCGACCTTCTTCAGCTCGTCGTAGACGAGGTTGTAGAGCCGGGTGTACCCCTCGTAGTTCCAGCGCTGGCTGGTGTCGTCGAAGAAGCCCTTGAACTCGTTCCACACCACGAAGTGGCGCACGTCCGGATAGCGCCGGGCGACGGTCGCGGCGAGGTCCGCGAAGTCCTGGTAGTGCGCCGCGAGGGGCGCGGACTCCAGGGACTTGAGGCTCCAGTCGGTGTGCTCCGCGCCCGGCTTGCCGCCCTTCATCCAGTCGGGCGCGCAGCAGAGCGTGATCACGGGGGTGGACCCGGTGGAGCGGATGAAGGCGATGCGCCGGTCGAGGTCCGAGAAGTCGTACACCCCCGGGGAGGGCTCCGGGTTGCCCGCCCCCCAGCCCATGATCGCCTGGTCCTGTGGCACGGACTGCCCGGACAGGAGCTCGCGGGCGCGCGCGACGGCGTCGGGGGTGCCGCTGTCCGCGCTGAACTGGGTGTGCGTGAAGCCCCAGCCGAGCTCGGGGTCGTCCCGGGCGGGGCCGGTGGCGCCGCCGGAGCCGGACTTGCCTTCGGAGGGGCCGCCCGTGGAGCCGCTCATGGCGAGGACCAGCGCGAGCACGGCGGCGACGAGGCCGAACAGTGCGGCCGGAGCCCATACATGACGACGCATCACGATCCAGCCTATCGACGAACGTTGCCTTTCGGATGTTTTCCCAACGAACACTCATGGAACGTCCCGCCCCCGCCTCCGGTTCCCGCCCCGGCCCAACGGGACAAAACACCGTGCGCGGCGGGGCGTGTTGCCGGATCATGGAAGCCATGTCCGCGAACCCTGAAGCCACGCTGCCGATCCGGCTGAACGTGGACGACAGCGACTCCCCGTCCGATGTGGTCGACGCGCTGTTCCTCGGCCGGTTCGCCACGGGCGAGCAGCCTTTCTCGCACAGCTCCTCCATCGACCGGGTCAAGAAGGGCGTCAGTCTGCTGCCGCCGGGTGCCACCGTGCTGCGCGCGGCACGCGACGACGACCGCAGCGCCACGCTCGCCGAGGGCGACGGCTGGACCCTGCTCGTCTCCCGCTGGAACCGGGGCGCGGACGTCACGGTGACCGCGACCAGCGAGGACCTCGCCGAGAGAGTGCTCAAGCAGGCCACCGAGGGCGCGGAGGACGAACCGGAACCGGTGCCGGAGAACGTGACGATGGGCTTCTGGTACGTCTCGCCGCGCCGCGGCCCGCACCGCACCACCCGCCAGATCGCGGCCGGCACCTGGGAGGAGGTCCGCCCCAACTACACGGCGCCGGTGGCCGAGGCGATGGACCGCCTGATGAAGGTGACCCCCGACGACATCGCGGGCCGGCTGCTGCTGCTCCACGGCCCGCCGGGCACCGGCAAGACCTCGGCGCTGCGCACGCTCGCCCGCTCCTGGCGCGACTGGTGCCAGGTCGACTGCGTCCTGGACCCCGAGCGCCTCTTCAACGACGTCGGCTATCTCATGGACATCGCGATCGGCGAGGACGACGGCACGGCGAAGGGCCGCTGGCGGCTGCTGCTCCTGGAGGACTGCGACGAGCTGATCAGGGGCGAGGCCAAGCACACGGCGGGGCAGGCCCTGTCGCGCCTGCTGAACCTGACGGACGGCCTGCTGGGCCAGGGCCGCAACGTCCTGGTGGGCGTCACCACCAACGAGGACCTGGAGCGACTGCATCCCGCGGTCGTCCGCCCCGGCCGCTGTCTGGCCCGTATCGAAGTCGGCCCGATGACCCGCCGCGAGGCGGTCACCTGGCTGGGCACGGAGGAAGGCGTCGGCCGCGAGGGCGCCACACTGGCCGAGCTGTTCGCCCTGCGCCGCGGCACGACACCGCCGAACGTCCCGGATCCCCGGGAGAGCGCGGACGCGGGGTTGTACCTGTAAGGGGCACCGCCCGGCTCAAGGGGCACCCGGCCGACCGCCTACGGCTTGGGGCTCGCGGCCGAGTGGCGGTCAGTCGCCGTACACCGCTCGCACGGCGTCCGCCACCGCCGCCTGCGCCGCTTCGCGGCCGAGGCCCAGACGCCGTACCTCCTCCGCGTACGTCCGGGCGGCCGCCGCGGCCCGGCGTTCCGCCGCGTCGCCCGCCGCCGCGACGAACGTACCGTTGCGGCCGCGCGTCTCGATCACTCCGTCCGCCTCCAGCGCGCGGTAGGCCTTGGCCACGGTGTTGGCGGCGAGCCCGAGCTCCTCGGCGAGGCCGCGCACGGTGGGCAGCTTGTATCCCACGGGCAGCACCCCCGCCCGGGCCCGCTCGGCGATCTGGGCCCGCAGCTGCTCGTACGGCGCGCTCGCGGCTTCCTGGTCAATGGCGATCTTCAGGGTCACAGACCGATTCTGCCCCTCCCTCGCGCGGGGCGAAAATGGGAGGCACCCGCCGCGGCCCCACGCGTAACGTCCGACTCCCTGACCGTGACCCGCGCTACGGAGATACGCAATGTCCACGAACTCGGCCGAGCCCGGCTCCCTCCTCACCGTCACCCTGGTCAAGGCAGGACGCACGAAGATCGGTTACCCGGCGTCGGTGGTGTCCGACGACGGCGTCCGGCTCACGGTCAGCGCCCCCTGGGCGGCCGACGGCGTCCGCGACTTCGGGTTCGTCCGCTTCGAGCCGGGCGACGTCTTCACCGAGCACTACTGGCGGGACCGCTGGTACGCGGTGAAGGAGGTACGGGCGGCCGACGCCTCGCTCAAGGGCTGGTACTGCGACATCACCCGCCCCGCCGTGGTGGGCGACGGAGCGGTGGTCGTGGAGGACCTGGACCTCGACCTCTGGGTCTCCGCCGACGGAGACACCGTGCTCCGCCTGGACGAGGACGAGTTCGCCGAGAGCGGCCTGGCCGAGAGCGACCGGGAGGCGGCGGACCGCGCGGTACAGGCCCTGGACGAGCTCGAACTCCTCGCCAGGCTGGGCAAGTTCACCGCACTGATCGACTAGCGGTCACGGCTGGAGGGCTTCCTCGCGGTAGACGACTTCCTTGCGGTAGTGGAAGCGGTCGTACGGCCCGTCCACCCGCCGCTCCACGAACTCGTACCCGAGGCGCGGATACAACCGGCGGTTCTCCCACATCTTGGCGTTGGTGTAGAGCCGCACCTCGGGCAGCCCGAGCCGGCCGGCGTGCGCCTCGGCGTACGCGAGCAGCCGTCTGCCGAGCCCCGACCCCTTGGCGTCGGGGTGTACGGCCACGGAGTCGAGGAAGAGGTGGTCCGCCTCCGGAACGAGCACGAGGAGGCCGACGACCGGATCGCCCGTCACGAAGACCCGCCCGGCCGCGACGTTCGCCCCGTGGTCGTCCTCCATCGGCGCGGGCACCACGCCGATGCGTTCCACATAGTGCCCGTACGCGGCGTCGGTCACCTCCTTCACGCGCGCGATGTCGTCGTCGGTGGCGAGGCGGATGTCGTCGTAGGGGTCTGCGTCGATGACGTCGGGCGTGAGGATCATGCGGACACGTTACGGTCCGGGGCCGCCCGCGCTCCGGCCCGGGCGGCCGGTTTCCGTGGCGGGCGGGGCCCGTTCTTAACCGTCTCTCAGTCGTCCCTTAACGCGGCCATAAAGATCGCCATCCCCCGCTCCCAGCAGCCGATTTCGCGGTTTCCGGCGGCTAGCGTGCTGCACGCCCACCCCGTGCAGCACCGAAGGAGAACGTCACGATGACCGCTCGTCGCAAGGCCGCCACCGTCGCCGCCCTGGCCATGGCGCCGCTCGCGCTGACCGGGCTCGCGGCCGGTCCGGCCGCTGCCCACGGCTCGATGACGGACCCGGTCAGCCGGGTCTCCGCCTGCTACGCCGAGGGGCCCGAGAGCCCCCGCTCGGCCGCCTGCAAGGCGGCCGTCGCCGCCAGTGGGACCCAGGCGTTCTACGACTGGAACGCGGTCAACATCGCCAACGCGGCGGGCAGGTCGAAGCAGATCATCCCGGACGGCAGGCTCTGCAGCGCGGGCAACGACAAGTACAAGGGACTCGATCTGGCGCGCGCCGACTGGCCTTCCACCAAGCTGACCGCCGGGCACCACACCTTCCGCTACAAGGGAACGGCCCCCCACAAGGGCACGTTCGAGCTGTACGTCACCAAGGACGGCTACGACCCCGCCAAGCCGCTGAAGTGGTCGGACCTGGAGTCCACGCCGTTCGCCAAGGTGACGAACCCGCCGATGCGGAACGGCGACTACGTCTTCGACGCCACCCTGCCCGCCAAGTCCGGCCGCCACCTCGTGTACTCGATCTGGCAGCGCTCCGACAGCCCCGAGGCCTTCTACACCTGCTCCGACGCGGTGTTCGGCAAGGACAGCGGCGGCTCCGGATCGGCCCCGGCCCCGACGGCTTCGGCGCCGACCCGGCAGCAGGTCGAGGACGGCGCCGCCAAGTCGACGGTGGAGCACCACGGCCACGGCGACGACGACGCGAAGACGGGCGCGGGCGCACCGGCACGGCAGGCCGCCGACAAGGGCGGGCAGCGGAGCGGCGGGCAGCCGGGCGAACAGGTCGGCGGCAAGGAGCGGTCCGGCAACCAGCCGCACCCCGACGGCGCCGACGCGTACGCCTCGTACCGCCCCGTCATGGTCGTTCGCCCGCCATCGCGAAGTCCCCCCGGACGTCAAGGCGCAATGCAGCCACGCGACCGGATCAAGTCAAAGGCTGAAGAAGCCTCCCCGAAGCCCGTGGGGTGGCCGCCTCGTCTGTCGTACGGGCGTCAACTGTCGCCCCACGGCCCGCGATACCGCGCACGCACACCCCAAGACTGTGGCCGGATTAGTCATCTGACAGGTGTTCGGATCCGGCAATACTCGGGACTGGGCGATCCGTCCCGATACCTACGTCCGGAGGCCGCAGATGCCCCAGACCAGTGTTCCCGCAACCGCCGTGCTCAACGCCTGGCTGTCGGGCGCCGAGAGTGCGTACGGTCAGTCCAACCCCGCCGGGCCGCTCTATGTCGGTGGCGCCGCCGCCGAGGCCGCGCTCACGGACCCGAGCGACTCCCTCTACGGCTTCTGCTCCAGCCCGACCGGCTCGCGCGGCAGCTGGTGTTGCTGATCACCAGAGCGTGTCCCCGCGGAGTTCGCTCCGCGGGGCGCGCCTCCTGACCGTCCTGCGGTGGCGCGCCTGCCAGGGGCGCTGCCGCTGAGTGACGTCCGGAGACAGGAGAGTACGAAAAGGAGTGGGGAACCGCTCACCATGCCGCAGTGCGTGTCCGTCTGAGGCTGGTCGGGCGGTTCCCCGCGCCCTGTGCGGCACCCCGGGAGCGCCTCGACGGCGCCGACGTGCGACGGATGGGAAAGGGGCGGGACGTGGAGGGTTCGGCGCCGGAGAAGAGGGACGACGAGGCGGAGTGGTTCGTCGGCCCGGTACGCAACATCGCCCGCCCGTGGCGGGAGGAGCTGGCCCGGCGACTGGCCTCGGTGGACGCGCTGGAGCGCACGGAGCGGGACACCCTGCTGGAGGCCGGACACACCGCTCTGCTCGGGTCCCTGCACGCGAAGCTGTCCCGGCTGTTCCTGATCGAACTGCACGCCCTGCGCATGGCGGAGGGCGGTGGGCGCGCCGACGCGGGCGCCGGACCGGACACGGAGATCTGGGCGGCGTTCATCGAACAGGCCGACGACGAGGGCTATCTCGACCGGCTGGCCGACCGGTATCCGACGCTCGGGCGGCGCATCGCGTCGGTGGCACGGCTGTCGGTGGCGGCCACGGCCGGTTTCGCCGCACGGCTCGCCGCGGACCGTGAACTGCTGCGGCCGCTGCTGGGCGCACCCGCGGGGGAGATACGGGCCGTCGAGTTCGGCGCGGGCGACAGCCATCGGGGCGGACTGACGGTCAGCCGGGTCGACTTCGACGGCGGCACCGTCATGTACAAACCCCGCCCGTCCCAGGCCGATGTGGCCCTGGGCGAGCTCCTGGACGAGCTGTTCGCGGACTTCCCCGACGCCCCCGAATCCGGCGAACGCATCCGTGTGCCGCGGACGTTGGTGCGCGACGGGTACGGCTGGTCCGAGTTCGTACGCCACCGCTACTGCGCCGACGACGGCGAACTCGCCGCGTTCTACCGCAACGTCGGACACTGGCTCGCGGTCCTGCGCTTCACCGGCGGCACCGACATGCACGCCGAGAACATGATCGCGGCGGGGCCGGTACCGGTGATCGTGGACGCGGAGACGCTCTTCGACGCCCCCGCGCCCTTCCCGGCCAGTGGCCGGGGCGACGCGGTGGACGTGGCGGCGGCGGCCATCCGCCGCACGGTGCTGCGCACCGGACTGCTGCCCGTGCGCGGCACCGGCTTCGCGCTGGGCGGGGTGGACATCTCCGGGGTCGGGGCGCTGCCCGGCCAGCAACCGCTCATCCCCCACCCCGTGATCGCCGACGGCGGCACCGCCGCGGCCCGCTTCGAGGTGGACCTGGTGGCCATGCCCACCGCGGGCAACCACCCCAGCCCCACCCCGGTGCTGAGCGCCTACTGGGACCGGATCCTGGCCGGGTTCCTGGAGATGACCGCGCATCTGCGCAGGCCCGGGACCGACCCGTACCGGCTGCTGCGCCGCTTCGAGGGCGCCCGGGCGCGGCGGATCCTGCGGCCGACGCAGGCGTACGTGGACATCGGCCGGATGCTGTGGCACCCCGCGTCGCTGCACGACGAGGCGGGTGCCGTCGAGCGGGCCCGGGACATCCTGCGGCGCAACGCCGAGGTGCTGCCCGGCGCGCCGACCGACCGCGCGGCCATCGACGGCGAGATAGCGGAGCTGCTGGCCGGGGACGTACCGATGTTCACGTTCACCGTGGACGCGGCCGTCGTACGGGCCACGGTAGAGGACTGGCACACCGCCGATCTGCCCCTTGAGGAGTCGGTGATCCAGGACGCGCTGGTGGGCGCGTACCTCAACGAGCGTTCCCTGCCGCAGCGGGTGCAGGCCGCCGCCCGCGACCCGCATGCCCGTGACCGCGAGCGGCGGCGCCGCGACCTGGCCGTGCAGATGGTACGCAGGCTGTGCGACGGCGCGGTACGGGGCGAGGACGGTACGGCCACCTGGATCAGCCCGGTGTTCACCCCGGCCGGGTGGTCCATCAGGGTGCTGCCCGCCGACCTCTACACCGGGCAGGGCGGTGTGGCGCTGACGCTCGCGGAGTACGTGACCGAGGCACGGGCGGGGCGGGCGGACGAAGTGCCGGGTGTCACCGAGGCGTTCGAGGGTGCGCTGCGGGTGCTGATCAGCACCGAGGACCGGACCCCGACGCCGTCGGCCGGTGCGTTCAGCGGTGCGGCGTCGCAGGTGTGGACGTGGCTGGCGCTGCACCGGGTGCTCGGTGAGGACTGGCTGGTGGAGCGGGCGGCACAGCGCGCCCTGCTGCTCGCGCGGGGCCGTTTGATCGAGGACGACGTGGAGGTGGACCTGCTCAACGGGGCGGCCGGGGGAGTGGTTCCGCTGCTGAATCTGGCCGAGGCGACCGGGCAGGACCGCTGGCTCGACGCCGCCGCGCACATCGGCCGCCGGCTGTCCGGCCTCGCCGCCGTCGACGCGAGCGGTGCCCGCTGGACGACCCGGCTCAACCCCGAGGGCATCGGAGGCTTCGCCCACGGCGCCACCGGCATCGGCTGGGCGCTGGCCCGGCTCGCCCTGAGCGAGGCGGGTTCCGCCGTCGAACGCCGCGGCTGGAAACACCTCGCCGAACGGGCCTTCGCCTTCCAGGAGTCGCTCTACCGGCCCGAGGAGGGCAACTGGCTCGACGTGCGCGTCGGCGCCGAGGAGGACTTCTTCACCAGTTGGTGCCACGGCAGCGCGGGCGTCGGCATCGCCATGCTGGATCTGCACCGGCGCACGGGCGATCCGGCGCACCTCGACATGGTCCGGCGCGCCGCACGCGCCTGCGTCGCCGAGGGCTTCGGCTGGAGCCACACGCTGTGCCACGGCGACCTGGGCCTCTGGGAGTTCCTGACCTCCCTGGGCCTCGGGGACGCCGATGACCTCGACGGTGAGATCCTCACCGGCCTCGAACAGCGCGGACCGGTGGGGGGTTTGGCCCGCGAGGCGTTCTCGCCGAGCCTGATGTCCGGCCTGTCCGGGGTGCTCCACACCCTTCTGCGGATGCACCCCGGGGCCACTCTGCCCAATCCCCTTCTGCTGGACTGACGGGGTGGGACGGCGGGTTGGACAGCTCAGCCGATGCGGTTGCCGCAGATGTTGATCGGGAAGTCGATCACGACCTGGATCAGATTGCCGGAGAGGAAGCCGGGGGAGTCGGAGACGGATCCCTCGGCGTAGGCGCCGCCGTGGTTGGTGCACCCCGACCCGTCGTGGTCGTCGTGGTCATCGCGGTTGTCGCGGTGCCGGTCGTCGTACCCGCCGTACCCGTGATCCGGGCCGTGGTCCCCTGCCATGGCGGGGGCGGCGGAGCCGAGGGTGAGGGCGGTGCCGACGACAGCGGCGAGCAGATACTTCTTGGCGTTGGTCATACGGCCATGAAAACCGGTGGCGTCCGATCCCGCGCGCCGGGATCGGAGGTTCACTCGCTTGCCCGAAGCGGTCGGCAAACGACAAAGGCAAGGAGGTCATGCGCTCCTTGCCACTCTCAATGTATAGCGCACCGGGGGGCTTGCGGCAAGGCCCCCGTCATACCGCAGAATCACTCAGCGAAGCCAGGACCTGCGGAAATGAGAAGACTTTGATGATCGACGTGGTCATTGCCGGCGGTGGACCGACCGGTTTGATGCTCGCCGGTGAGCTGCGACTGCACGGTGTGCGGGTGGTCGTGCTGGAGAAGTTGGCCGAGCCGACCAAGCAGTCCCGGGGGCAGGGTCTGCACGCACGCAGCGTCGAGATGATGGACCAGCGCGGCCTGCTGGACCGCTTCCTCGCGGTCAGTGAGAAGTACCAGGTGGGTGGTCTCTTCGGCGGCATCATCAAGCCGTGGCCGGAGCGGTTGGACACGGCGCACCCGTACGGCGTCGCCACCCCGCAGCCGGTCACCGAGCGGCTGCTCAACGAGCGCGCCCTCGAACTCGGCACCGAGATCCGCCGCGGCTGCGAAGTGGTCGGGCTGAGCCAGGACGAGGAGGGGGTGACCGTCGAGCTGGCGGACGGCACCGAGGTGCGCTCGCGCTACCTCGTCGGGTGCGACGGCGGCCGCAGCACCGTGCGCAAGCTGCTCGGTGTCGGTTTCCCCGGCGAACCCGCCACGGTGGAGACGCTGGTGGGCCAGATGGAGGTGACCGAGGACCCGGCGACGGTCGCCGCCGTCGTCAAGGAGGTCAACAAGACCCAGCTGCGGTTCGGCGTCACCCCGCCCGACGCGGACGGGGTGGTCCGCGTCGTCGTACCCGCCGACGGGGTCGCCGAGGACCGTGCGGCCGAGCCCACCCTCGACGATTTCAAGCAGCAGCTGCGGGCGTACGGGGGCACCGACTTCGGTGTGCACTCGCCGCGCTGGCTGTCCCGCTTCGGCGACGCCACCCGGCAGGCCGAGCGCTACCGGGTCGGCCGGGCGTTCCTGGTCGGCGACGCGGCGCACATCCACCCGCCGACCGGCGGCCAGGGGATGAACCTCGGTGTGCAGGACGCGTTCAACCTCGGCTGGAAGCTGGCCGCCGCGGTCAAGGGCTGGGCGCCGGAGGGGCTCCTGGACAGCTACCACACCGAACGGCACCCGGTGGGCGCCGCCGTGCTGGACAACACCCGTGCGCAGATCACCCTGATGGGCGTCGAGGCGGGGCCGACGGCGCTGCGGGAGCTGTTCGCGAAGCTGATGGACTTCGAGGAGGTCAACCGGTACGTGACCGGGATGATCACCGCGGTCGAGATCCGCTACGACTTCGGCGAGGGACATGAACTGCTCGGCCGACGGCTGCGGGACGTGACGCTGAAGCAGGGGCGTCTGTACGAGCTGATGCACGGAGGACGCGGACTGCTGCTCGACCAGACCGGCCGGCTCTCGGTGGAGGGCTGGGCGGACCGGGTCGACCACGTCGTCGACGTCAGCGAGGAGTTGGACGCGCCCGCCGTACTGCTGCGGCCGGACGGCCATGTGGCGTGGGTGGGTGACGACCAGCAGGATCTGCTCGCCCAGGTGCCCACCTGGTTCGGCGACGCCGGCTGACGGCGCCCCGCCCGGTGACGGGAACGCCGCCTGCGCGATGTGCGGCCGGGGTGCGCGGTGTGGCCGCGCGCCCCGGCCGGTCCGTCCTACGGCAGGAAGTACATCGGGTTGGGGATCTTGTACGTCTTGTCGGCGTGGCCGCCCGAGAGGTCGGTGTACTGGTCGCCGAGGTTGGCGACGATGCGGTAGCCGAGGCTCTCGATGTGCCGGCGGGTGCCCGCCTTGTAGTCGACCGTGGAGCACGTCCACGTGGGCTTGCCGCAGCTCAGGTAGGCCGGCGGGTTGGCCTTGTCCTTGAGGAAGAAGTGCGCGCTGTCGACCGGGACGGCATAGCCGGCCTTGGTGAGGTTGATGGCGCTCGCGTCGCGCTGCGAGACGTCGCGGCCGGTGAGGAAGAAGACGGTGACGCCCTTCTTGGCCGCGTAGTTGACCAGGTCGGGCATGCCGAACACGGCGATCGACTGCGCGCTCTGGACGTACGTGTTGAAGGCGGTGGCGTTGTACGCGAAACCGTTCTTCTTCTCGTAGTCGTAGGTCAGCAGTGTGGTGTCGTCGACGTCGAGGACGATGGCGGGCTTACGGCCGTCCCGCTCCGGGTGCTCGGCCGCATGCGTTATCTGGCGCTTCGCGCGCGCCTCGATCGAGGCGACCTGCTTGGCGTAGTTGCTGGTCGGGGAGGCCTGGTAGGCCCCGGTGGAGTCGGGAGCCCCGCCGTAGTAGGCGTTGATCCTCTCCTCGACCTTGGTGATGTTGGGGATCTCCTTGTCGCTCTTCGGGGTGCTGTTCCCCGCGGTGGCCGCTCCGGCGCCGTAGAAGGCGGCGCCGGTGACGGCGAGGGCGGCGAGGGTTGCCGCAGTTTTGGTGACAGTGCGCATGGGCAAAGATCTACGCGCATCACACGCCGCCCCGCCAGGGGGTTTGATCAATTCTTTACCGCTGAGTAACAAAACGCTGAGCAGCAGAAGGGTGAGGCCCGGTGAGGCTCACGCCCCGCTGAGCGACAGCTTCGCCGCGAAGCCGAGGAAGAGGACGCCCGCCGCCGAGGTGGCGCCCGCCGACAGTCGCCTGCGGCGCCGGAAGGCGGCGGCCAGCCGGGTGCCGCTGAATATGAGCGTGGACAGGTACAGGAAGCTCGCCAGCTGGAGCAGTGTGCCGAGCACCAGGAAGGACAGCGCCGGATAGGCGTACCCGGGGTCCACGAACTGCACGAAGAAGGAGACCAGGAACAGGATCGCCTTCGGGTTGAACAGGCTGAGCATCAGCGCGCGCCGGTAGGGCCGCTCGGCGGAGGTCTCCTGCTCGGGCCGCTCGGCCGCACCCGGCTCGGCCGCCGTGTGGCGGTTGCGCCACATGCCGAGGGCCTGGCGCAGCATGCCGATCGCCATCCAGGAGAGATACCCGGCACCGGCGTACTTGACGACGGTGAACAGCAGCGGCGTCGTCTGCAGCAGCGACGCCGCCCCGAGCGCGGAGAGCGTCATCAGCACCGTGTCCCCGGTCCACACCCCCGCCGCGGCGACGTATCCCGTGCGCACCCCGCGCCGGGCCGCGACGGAGAGCACGTACAAGGAGTTGGGCCCCGGCGCCAGAATGATCAGCACCAGGCCCATGAGGTATGTCGGAAGATCGGTTACACCCAGCATGCGGGGGAGTGTCGCACACGAGTGCGAGGCGGGGCCTGTGTGTTTCACGATGCGGCACGGGCGCCGCCTTGGGGGCGGGGCGGGCCGCGTCCGTCAGAGCCGCCACCGGCGCCGATGTCGGTCAGGTGGCGGGCGAGGGCGCGGACGCTGGGGTGGCTGAACAGGTCCACCACGCTCAGGTCGCAGCCGAGTTCCTCGTTGACCGCGCCCTGGGCGCGGACCAGGAGCAGCGAGTGGCCGCCGAGGTCGAAGAAGTTCTCCTCGACGCCGACCCGGTCGCGTTCCAGGACGCGGCACCAGATGGCGCTGAGGATCTTCTCCAGGCGGCGCAGCCCCTCGGCGGAGTCCTCGGATGCCCCGGCGGCCTCGGCCGTCGACGAACCGGCCGCGCGCAGCACCCAGTTGCCGGTCGCCCCGGCCGCGTCGGCGGACCTCCCGGCCGCCGTGTACAGGGCGCCGAGGTCGGTGTCGTCCTCCAGGACCACCCGGCCCGCGAGGCGGTGCACCGGGCGTGCCGGAGCCTGGACGTGGCCGCGCACCCAGGGCATGGCCCGGTCGGTGCCGATCAGCAGGTGCGGCTCGTCCAGGGTGCGGGCCAGGTCGAAGGAGCGCAGCGCGGCGGCGGAGTCCAGGACGCGGTAACCACGGGCCTCGGTCAGTGACTTGAGCCCGTAGCCCTCGCTCATACCGAGCTCGTCCCACATGCTCCAGGCCAGGCTCTGCGCGTCCAGTCCGGCGCCGCGCTGATGGGCGGCGAGCGCGTCGAGGAAGGCGTTGGCGGCGGCGTAGGAGCTGCTCATCGAGCCGCCGAAGTAGCCGTTGACGGAGGAGAACGAGACGAAGGAGCGGGCCGCGTGCTCCTGGGCGAGCCGGTGCAGCGCCCACCCGCCGGTGACCTTCGCGGCCAGCGCCGCCCGCCACTCCTCCAGGGACAGATCGGCCACCGCCCGCTGCTCGAAGCGGCCCGCGAGGTGCACCACCCCGGCCAGCGGGGCGGACCAGGCCGCGGCCGCCTCGTCGACCACCGTACGCAGCGCGTCCGGGTCGGTGATGTCGACGCTCGCGTACCGCACCTCGCCCAGCTCGCGCAGACCGCGGTAGGCCGCGATCCGGCGGGCGAGCGGCCCGCCCTCGGCGAGGTGCTTGTCCCAGCTGTCCTCGTCGGGCAGCCGGGTGCGCCCGACCAGGAGCAGCCGGGTGCCCGGTGTCCTGAGCAGGTGCTCCGCGAGCCGCCCGGCGACGCCGCCCAGACCGCCGCTGACGAGGCGGAAGCCCTCGACGGCGGGCGCGGCGGTGCGCGGCAGGGGGTCGGGCAGCGGGGCGAGCCGGCGGATCCAGCGCTGCCCGTCACGGAAGGCCACCTCGGCGTCGGCCACCGGCGCGGCGGCCTCCGCGAGCAGCAGTTCGGCGCGCTCGCGCGGGCTGCCCCCGGCCGCCAGGTCCACCTGGACGGTGCTCAGCCAGGGCAGCTCCTCGCGCAGGCTCTTGAGGAGACCGCCGGCAGCGCCGTGTACGTACGAGGGGTGCTCGTGCGCGCCCACCGCCTGGCCCCGCACACCGACGAAGTGGAGGGCGACCCGGCGGCCCGGGGTGTGGCGGGCCGTCAGGGCCTGGGCGAGGCAGAGCAGGGCGTCGGCGCCGTCGCGCTGGGCCGCCAACAGCTCGTCCACGCTCTCCGGTTCACCGCTCGCCGCGCCGAGGGCGCCCAGGTGCAGCACGGTCTCCACGGGCCGGTCGTCCGCCGCGAGGGCGTCCAGCAGGTGCCCGTAGTCCTCGGCCGCGTCGACGCGCACCCGGTAGGCGGCCGCGCCGGACCGGGCGAACTCCGGTCCCGCGGTGACCACCGTGCACCGGCCGCCCCGTCCGCGCAGCAGCTCCGCGACGGCGTCGGCCACCTCGGCGGCCGGGGCATGGCGCCCGGCCAGCACCAGGGTGTGCCCGTCGGGCACGGCCGGGGCGTGGACGCGTTCGGCGCGCTGCCACACGGGGCGCAGGAACCAGTCCGGCACGGTCGCGGTGCTGCCGAGCAGGATCTCCGAGGCCTGCGCGGCCCCGTCGAACTCGCCCGCCTCGAACCGCTTGCGCAGCTGGGTGCGCTGGATCTTGCCGATCTCCGTCTTGGGGATCACGGCCGCCGCGACCGGCATCAGATGCGCCGGGCTGATGCCGATCTCCCGGGTCACCTTGCCGCGGATCGCGCGCAGCGCCGCGGTGACGTCGGTGCCCTCCTCCAGGTGGAAGAAGAGCGCCAGCTCGTCGGTGCCCGCCGTGGGGTCGGTGCGCACCGCGCAGGCCGCGGTGAAGCTCCGTACGACGAAGGGGAGTTCCTCGACGCAGGACTCGATCTCATGGCTGTAGTGGTTGACGCCGTTGACGATGATGACGTCCTTGGCGCGGCCGGTGATGTAGAGCTCCCCGGCACGCAGGAACGCCAGATCGCCGGTCTCGAACCAGCCCTCGGGGGTGAACGACTCGGCGTTCGCCTTGGGGTTGTCGTGGTAGGCGGCGGTCACGGTGGTGCCGCGCACCTGGAGCCGGCCCGCGGTGCCCTCCGCGACGATACGGTCCTGGTCGTCCACGATCCGCATGGCGAAGCCCGGGTAGGGCAGCCCGCAGCTGACGAAGGTCTCCTCGCCGGGCCGCGGTTCGGCCGCGAGCACGGTGTCGGTGACCACGGACGACGTCTCGGACATGCCCCAGCACGGGTGCATCACGTCCTGCGGCAGCCCGAACGGCTTCATCACCTCCAGCCAGCGCCGGGCGGTGGCGGCGACGACCACCTCGCCCGCGTTCATCACCAGCCGCATCGGGGAGAGGTCCCAGGGCCGCCCCGCCATCCGGTGCGCCTGCTCGCTGACCAGGCCGAAGGCGAAGTTGGGCGCCCAGGTGACACTGGCGCGGTGCCGGTGCGCCAGATCCATCCAGCGCAGCGGGTCCTCCAGGATCCAGGAGGTCGGCGCGTGCACCTGCCGGCAGCCCAGATAGACGTCGCGCAGGTGGAACATGACCACACCGGTGACGTGGTCCAGCGGGATCCAGTTGACCGAGACGTCGTGCTCGGTCAGGGAGTTGAGGGCGGCGGTGGCCGCGGCCCGGGTCAGCACGTTGCGGTGGCTGAGCCGGACCGCCTTGGGCAGCCCGGTGCTGCCCGAGGTAAGCAGCATCAGCGCCACGTCGTCGGGCCGCGCGGGATGCCAGTCCTCGTCGCGCGGTCCCGCGCGCAGCGCGTCGGTCGTGGTGAGCCGCAGGCCCTGCCACTCCCGCCGCCGCGCGAGGTCGCGCAGCCCCTCCTCACCGGACGCGGAGGTGATCATCCAGGGGCGGTGCAGCATCTCCCACACGCCCTCCAGCTTGGCCACGGGCGCCGAGGTCGTCGCGTACGAGACGGGGACGGTCAGCGGTACGGTGACGAAGCCGCCCAGCAGACAGCCCCACAGGGTGGCGAGGAAGTCCTCGGTGTCCTCGCACTGGAGGATCACCTGGTCACCGGGGCGCAGCCCGAGCCGGCGGAGACCGCCCAGGACGCGGGAGGCCTCCTCGATCAGCGAGGCGTAGCCGCGCCGGGTCTCGGTGCCGTCGGCGCGGACGTGGACGACCTCGGCGTGCGGGCCGCCCCCGGCCGCCCGGCGCAGTGCCTCGGCCCAACTGCCCACCGTGGGCTCGGGCAGCTCGGGCCCTTCGCTGAGTGCGGGCACGGCCGTGGCGGCGCCCGCACCGGAGGTGAGCGCGGGGGCGTCCGTCCGTGCGGTGGAGGAGCCGATGTACAGACGGCCGATCTGCTCGGTGACCTCTTCCAGGGCCACGGTCGCCGAACGGACGCCCGGCAGCCCGGCCAGAGTGCGCTCCCACTGCTCGGCGGCCTCGGTGTCGATGAGGGGCAGCCGGTCGAGCGCGGCGGTGTCCAGGGTGCCGTCGGGGTGCCTGGGCAGGTCGCTGACGGCGGTGACGCGGAACTCGGGTCCGGTGGGCCGCAGGGCGCGGGCCGCCTGTTCGGCGGCGGCCGCCCGGGTGGGTACGGCGAACACGGTCGGCCGTCCGTCCGCGCCCGGCACGGCCACGGCGTCGCGCAGATCGCCCCGGGCGAGGAGTTCGCGCTCCAGGTCCGCCGGGTCGAACGCCGCCTCCGCCGCCTCGGCCCGGACGACCGGCTCGGGGGCGGGCAGAACGCCCAGGCGCTGGGCGGGGTCGTCGGCCACGGTGGCCAGCAGTGCGTGCAGGGCCCGCGCCGCGCCTTCCACGGTCGCGTGGTCGAACAGGTCGGCGGCGTACTCGATGTGGCAGGCGAGGCCGTTCCCGGCACCGTCCTGGCCGCGGTGCTCCACCACGTCCACGAAGAGGTCGAACTTGGCGGTGCCGGTGGCGCTGGGCCGCAGCGGCGCCTCGTTGCCGCCGAGCCGCAGCACGGCCTCGGTGTTGTTCTGCAGTGCCAGCATGACCTGGAAGAGCGGGTGGCGGGCCGGGGTGCGTGCCGGGTTGAGCTCCTCCACCAACCGGTCGAAGGGCAGGTCCTGGTGGTCGTAGGCGGCCAGGTCGAAGTCCCGTACGCGGGCGAGCAGTTCGCGGAACGCGGGGTCGCCGGAGGTGTCGGTGCGCAGGACCAGCGAGTTGGCCATCAGACCGATCAGGTCGTCCAGCGCCTCGTCGGCGCGTCCGGCCACGGGGGTGCCGATGGGGATGTCCGTGCCCGCGCCCCAGCGGGTGAGCAGGGCGGCCAGGGCGCTCTGGAGCACCATGAACAGGCTGGCGCCGCTCTCGTCGCCCAGGCGCAGCAGGGCGCGGTGGAGTTCGGGGGCGACGTCCAGGGTCAGATGGCCGCCCCGGCGGCCCGGGGCCTGGGGGCGGGGCCGGTCGGCGGGCAGCGGGATCTCCACCGGGAGGCCGCCGAGCGCCTCCTTCCAGAAGTCGAGCTGACGCACGCTCAGACCGTCCTGGGTGCCGTCGCCTTCGAGGAGTGCGCGCTGCCACAGGGCGTAGTCGGCGTACTGGACCGGCAGCGCGTCCCAGCCAGGGTCGAGGCCCTCGGCGCGGGCCGCGTACGCGGTCGACAGGTCCTCGGCCAGCGGGCGCAGCGACCAGCCGTCGGCCGCGCTGTGGTGCAGGACGACCACCAGCGTCCGCGCCGCCCCCGTCCCGTACAGACCGGCCCACAGCGGCTGGTCCCGGGTGAGGTCGAACCGGTGGCCGCGCGCCAGGGCGACATGCGCCTCCACCTCCTGGGCGGGGCAGTCGACGACGTGCAGCACGGGCCGCAGCGAGCCGGGCGGGGCTATCTCCTGGCGCGGTGTGCCGCCGGTCTCCGGGAGCAGGGTGCGCAGGCTCTCGTGGCGGTCGGCGACGTCGGCCAGCGCCGCGCGCAGGGCATCCACGTCGATCTCCCGCTCCAGCGGGACGACCAGCGGGATGTTGTAGGTGGCGGCGGCCCCGTCCAGCTGGTTGAGGAACCACATGCTCTGCTGGGTGGCGGAGAGCGGCACCGGGTCGGGCCGCTCGGCGCGCACCAGCGGCGGCCGGGCCGGGCCCGCGCCCTCCGCCGTGACACGGTCGGCGAGCGCCGCCGGAGTGGCCCGGGCGAAGAAGTCGGCCATGGAGACCTCGGCGCCGGTGGCCCCGCGAAGCCGGGCCATCAGCCGGGTGGCGAGCAGCGAGTGCCCGCCGAGGTCGAAGAAGTCGTCGTCGGCGCCGACCGTGCCCTCCGGCAGCCGCAGCAGCTCCTCGTAGAGGCGGCACACCAGCGCCTGGGAGGCGGTGGCCGGGGCTCGGCCGGTGGCCGCTGCGGCGAAGTCCGGCGCGGGCAGGGCCTTGGTGTCCAGCTTGCCGTTGGCCGTCAGCGGCAGCGCGTCCAGGACCACGCACGCGCTGGGAACCATGTGCTCGGGCAGCGACTCGCCCAGACGGGCGCGCAGTTCCGCGGGGTCCGGACGCGAGCCCGGGGCGGGTACCGCGTACGCCACGAGGATCCGGTCGGCCGCTCCCTCCGTCTCGCGGGCCACCACGGCGGCCCGGGACACGTCCGGGAGGCCGACGAGCGCGGCCTCGATCTCGCCCGGCTCGATGCGGAAGCCGCGGATCTTCACCTGGTGGTCGGAGCGGCCCGCGTACTCCAGGGCGCCGTCGGCCGTGTGCCGGGCCAGGTCGCCGGTGCGGTACATCCGCTCGCCCGGCGCGCCGAAGGGGTCGGCGACGAAGCGCTCGGCGGTGAGCTCCGGGCGGTCGAGGTAGCCGAGGGCGAGACCGGGGCCCGCCACGTACATCTCGCCCACCCGGCCGGGCACGACCGGCTGGAGGCAGTGGTCGAGGACGTACACCCGCAGGTCCGGGAGCGCGGTGCCGATGACGCTGCGGGCGCGCGGGTCCTCGATCAGCGCGCGGGTGACGCGCTGGTGGGTGACGTGCACGGTGGTCTCGGTGATGCCGTACATGTTGACGAGGGCGGGCGACTCGTCGCCGTGCCGCTCCAGCCAGGGGCGCAGATGCGCGGGCTCCAGCGCCTCGCCGCCGAACACCACGTACCGCAGGGGCAGCGGGCCGTCCTCGCCGCCGGCCTCCTGCTCGGCCTGGACGAGCTGCTGGAAGGCGGAGGGCGTCTGGTTGAGCACGGTGACACCCTCGCGGCGCAGCAGCCGCAGGAAGTCGCGCGGGGAGCGGCTGGTGGCGTACGGGACGACGACGAGCCGGCCGCCGTGCAGCAGCGGACCCCAGATCTCCCAGACGGAGAAGTCGAAGGCGTACGAGTGGAAGAGCGTCCACACGTCGTCCGGGCCGAAGTCGAAGTGCGCGGCGGACGTCTCGAAGAGCCGCACCACGTTGGAGTGCGGGATCACCACGCCCTTGGGACGCCCGGTGGAGCCCGAGGTGTGGATGATGTACGCGGGGTCGCCGGGGGTGAGCGGCGCCGGACGGTCCGCGTCGGTGAGGTCGGTGTCCGGGCGCGCCGCCAGGTCGCGCTCGACGGCCGGGTCCCCGACGACCACGGCGGCGGCGCCGGTCTCGGGAAGCGTCGACGCGGTGGCCGCGTCGGTGACGAGCAGCGCGGGCGAGGCGTCGGCGGCCACCGCGCGGATGCGCTCGGCGGGGTAGCCGGGGTCCAGCGGCAGATACGCGGCGCCGGACTTGACCACGGCGAGCAGGGCGACGACGAGCTCCAGCGAGCGGGGCAGCGCCAGGGCCACGACCTGGCCGGGCCCGGCGCCGCGCTCGACGAGGAGGCGGGCGATCCGGTTGGCCCGGGTGTTGAGCTCCGCGTAGGTCAGCGAGTCACCCTCGCAGGTGACGGCCACGGCGTGCGGGGTACGGGCCGCCTGCGCCTCGAAGCGGGTGGCGAGCACGGCGTCGGGCGCGGTGTGCGCGGGCTCGGCGCGGGTGTACGAGGGGGTCTCTTCGGGGTGCAGCAGGCTGGTGCGGGCGAGCGGCAGGGCGGCGTCGGCCTCGGCGAGCTGGTCGATCAGGTGCAGCAACCGCCGCTGGTGGTCTTCCAGTTCGGCTTCGGTGTACAGGGCCGGGTTGGCGTCGAAGGCGATCCACAGCCCTTCGCCGCCCGCGCCCGGCCGGACGTTGATCTGGAGGTCCTCGACGGCGCCGCCGGACAGGTGGTGCGAGGTGGTGCGGTGACCGCCGAAGGGCGGCTCCTCGTCGAACGGGACCAGGTTGACGACGGGCCCGTACAACCGGCGTGCCCCGCCGATGAGTTTGAGGTCGCGGCGCAGGTCCTCGGCCCGGTACTGCTGGTGCCTGCGGACGTCCCGTAATTCGGCGGCGACGGCCGAGACCAGTTCCCCGGCCGTGGTGGCGGGGGAGAGGGCCAGGCGCAGCGGCAGGATGTTGGACGCCGTGCCGGGCGTGCGCAGCGCCGTGGAGCCGAGCCGGCTCATGGTGGGCAGGCCGAGCACGATGTCCTGCCGCGCGGTGACCCGGTGCAGATAGGCGGCGACGGCCGCGACCACGAGGTCGTTGCGCGCCCCGCCCAGGCGTGCGGCCGCGGTGGAAAGCCGCTCGGTGTCGGCGGCGGAGAGCAGCGACGTACGGCGCAGGAAGGAGGCGGCGGGCGGTGCGACGGTCTCGGTGAGACCGGTGGCGCCGGGGGAGTCGGCGAACCGGCCGGTCCAGTAGGCGCGGTCGCGGACGAAGCGCTCCGAGGAGCGGTAGGCCGCCTCCTCGTCGAGCAGCCGGCTCACCGGGGCGAACGGGCTCCCGGGCACCTCCCGGCCGTCCGCCAGCGCCGCGTACACCTCGGACAGCCGCCGGGCGACGAGCTTGTAGCTGTAGCCGTCCAGGAGGATGTGGTGGGCCCGCAGGAACCAGAAGAAGCGGTCCGGGGCCACGGTGAAGAGGGCGTGGGTGAACAGCGGCCCTTCGCCGAGGTCGGCCGCCGTCGCCATGTCGGCGCGTATCCATGCCTCGGCCGCCGCGCGCGGGTCCGCCTCGCCGCTGACGTCCACCAGCCGCAGCGGCCAGTCGTCGCCCGCGGCAGGCTCCGAGCGGGGTCCGTCGGCGGTGTCGGTGAACCGCAGGGCGAAGGTCCCCGCCTCGTCGACCGTGCGGCGCAGCGCGGTCTCGAACAGGGCGGTGTCGACGGGCCCGTGGATCTCCACGTACTCGGCGGTGTTGTAGGCGGCGTTCGCGGGGTCGAGCCGCTGGGCGAACCAGAGTCCCTGCTGGGCTCCGGTCAGCGGGCTACTGGTGTCCTCCTGGACAGACATGGCACCAACCCTCAATAGGCGTCTTTGAAATTCTCGGCACGCGGAAAGAGCCCGCGGGCCCTCGCTGGAAGCCGCCCGGCAGGCGCGTGCGATCCACCCACCTGGTGAGCGGAATTGGCAGGGGAGCGGAAGTAAGGAATGCGTCGCCGAAATGCCGCTGCGGGCGCGGAACTCCGGTGAGAGCAGGCGGTGCCGTGATGGAGCGCCACCTTCCTCGGAGCAGCAACCCTGCATGAGGAGAAGTCCACGGGTCAAGGGGATCATCCGCCGGGCGTGTCCCCCGTCGAACCGTCAAAACCCCTTGGATTATGGGGTTCAGGCTGTTCGCTGTCATGTGCACGGTGGTATGAATTTGGCCAGCTTGTGGAGTTCACTTCACGTCAACGAACCGGCCATGACGCGGCGAAAGATCGTGCTGTTGGCAAGTGCCCCAAGGTGAAAGCGCTGTATACGAGCGTTTTGCGACGCCCGTCGAGCGCCTATGTTGAGCCAAATCGGCTTGCGCGGCGGGGGTGAGGGTTCGACTCCGGTTAGCGGTCGGTGCACTCTGGGTATTCCCCCGTCCATGGCGGTGGGCCGTGTGCCGGCGGGGCTGAGGGATAGGTCACGCCGCAGGCTTTCTGGAAACCCTTGCGGGAGAATGGAATTGCCGCTTCACTGAAGCGCGATTCGGGATCCGTGCATCGGCCAATACGGCTGAGGCGCAATGGGTGATGGGTTCCGTGCGTGTATGCGTGCACCCTGCTCGGACGACCTGTGCGAGCGGTTCTTTACGGGGTGGGGCAGGACGCGGCCGGACCCGGCGTGGTGCCGGGAATGAAAGTCGAAAGGTCATGGGGATGCAGCGCAAGTTATGCCCGGTCGAGACGATCTACGTGGCGCAGCGGAGCCGTGCCGTGCTCTCCTGCACCGTGCGCGGCGACCTCGACGAGGAGTTGCTCGCCGCGGCGTTCGCCGCCAAGGTCGCCGAGCACCCCTCGCTGCGCTGCCGGATCGCGGTCGAGGACGGAGCCCATGTGCTCCAGCCGCTGTCGGCGGACGAACTGCCGAGGCTGCTGGTGCGCGACGGCGGACCCGGCTCCTTCACCGAGGAGTTCAACATCCCGCTGCCCGTCGGCGGCCCGCTGGTGAGGGCCGTGCTGCTGCGGGGGACCGGTGAGCACACCGTGATGCTCAGCGTCGACCACACCATCACCGACGGCCACAGCGGCATCGCGCTCCAGAACGCCCTGTGGGACGCCTACAGCGCGCTGGCCGGTGAACTTCCCGACGGCGTGGGGGAGTACAGCGAGCAGTGGCCGAGCCCCGTCTCCGAACAGCTGCCGCCCGTCGACGCGCGGGAGGCCGAGGACTATCTCGCCCGCCGCGTCGAGCGGACCCGGCAGTCCCCTGTGGTCTGTCTGCCGTACGAGGCCGTGGGCACCGAGCGCGCACCCGGTGAGCCGGAACTGGGCGTACAGCGCGTGCTGTTGGAGCCCGAGGAGACCTCCCGGCTGCTGCGCTTCGCCAAGGCCGAGGGCGTCTCGGTGCACGGCCTGATCGCCGCCGCGGCCCTGACCGCCGTCCGCCACCGCCTCGGCGGCGAGCCCGGGGCGCGCACCCTCGGCTGTCTCTCACCCGTCGACCTGCGCTCCCGGCTCACCCCGCCGCTGGAGCGCGAGGTGATGGTGCCCGCGGTCACCACCTGCCTCGACGTGCTCGAAGTGGCGCACGACGCCGACCCGCTGGCCCTGGCCCGCCAGGTCACCGAGAATCTACACTCGGCCATCGAGCGGGGCGACTTCCTCCAGGAACTGCACCTGATGCCCAAGGTCCCGCAGTACCCGGCGCTCCTCGCCACCAGTGTGATCGTGACCAACATGGGGCGGGTCTCCGGCCCGGTGACCCCGGCCGGTCTTGAGGTCACCGACGTACGTCTCGCCCCGGCCCGCGAGCACTACTTCCCCCAGGCCGGGCGCGGCCCGCTGATGGTGTGCGTGGTCTCCTTCGACGGCAGGCTCGGCATCGAACTGCCCTACAGCGCCGGGTGCTTCACCCACGAGCAGATGGACGAGCTGCGCGCCGCCCTGCACACCGGCCTGCTCGCCTTCGCCGCCCACCGCGACGAGGCCGGGGGCACCGTGGCGGTGCCCGCGTGAGGGAGGCGCCGGGGACGCCCGCCGGGGGTGGCCCGCACCCCGCACGCACCTGTTCGAGCAGACCGAGTCCAGGAGTACTCCCGCGGTGACCACCATGAACGATGCGCAGGCTCCCGTCACCACGGCCCTGCTGCCGCGCGCCCAGGCCGGGGACGACCGGGCCATGAACGACATCCTCCTGCACATCGCGCCCTTCGTCGGCCGGCTCTGTCTGCCGATCGCCCAGGGCCACAGCTCCGACGCCGCGCAGGAGGCCATGCTTGCCATATTCCGCGGCATACGGGGGCTGCGCGAACCCGAGGCCTTCTACGGCTGGGTCCGCGCGGTCACCGTACGGGAGGCGGTCCGCACCTCCAAGCGGCTCAGCCAGGGCCCCACGGACGACCTCACCGACCGCGCCCTGGACGGCAACCCCCTGGACACCGTGCACATCTCCGACGCCATGGACCGGCTGCCCGACCAGCACCGCCAGGTCCTGATGCTGCGCGCCGTCTACGGCATGAACGAGGAGGAGATGGCCCGGACCCTGGCGCTCCCCGTCGGCACCGTCCGCTCCCGGCTGCACCGCGCCCGCCGCAACTTCCAGGACGCCTGGCACCAGCAGTCGGCCTGAGAGCCTGTCTTTGAACCCCCGCCTGCGCCCCGACGCCCGGTGCGGCACACCGCGAGCCGGATCCCCGCTCAGCCCACCGGGCGGCGGTCGACGGGGGTGACGGGGGTGCGGACCGCGACCGTGGTGCGGCGCGGGCCCGACCACGGGGCCGGCACGGCGTCGATGTCCCTGGCCAGCCAGTACGCCAGCTGCTCGTAGTTGATCCGCCAGCCCCGGAAGTGCGGCCACGCCTCCTCGGGCGTGCGCTCCATCGGATAGCCCTGGTCGGCCATCCGGGCCACGCCGTGGAGGAAGTCCTCGTAGGTGAGCTGGAGCGGGTCGTCGGGGTGGGGGTCGCGGTCGTACGGGATACCGCGCAGATCCGCGATGTCGCGCAGACAGACGAACCCGGCCCGCAGGGCAAGCCGGATCTCGGCCTTGGGCTGGGAGGGGTTGAAGGCGAGGCGCAGCGCGGCCGCGTCCATCACGGCCAGCAGGGCGATCAGCCAGTTGCGGTTGGCCTTGGGGGAGCGGAAGTGGACCAGCACCGGGTAGGTGGTGTGGCTCTCGCTCACCTCCGCGCTCCACCGCTCCCAGTTGCGGAACAGCTCGGTGAGGCTGTGCAGCAGCTCGACCTGGGCGTAGCGGGCGAGGATCTCCGGCCCCCAGGGCGGGTTGCCCGCGCGGGACTGGAGGAGGGTCACCTCCGTCTCGCGCCGCTGGTAGGCACCGTAGAGGGTGGGCAGATACCCGACCTGGAGGCCGATCACGATGGGGCCGGTGGCGGCGGCGCAGAAGTCGATGACGTTGAGCGTGACACGGGTGCCGCCGGCGAAGCCGAGGGTGAACAGCGAGGAGCCGGACTCGACCATCGCGTCCTTGAACGGCAGTCGGCTCACGGCTGCCTCAAGCAGCGCGTAGCCGAGCATGAAGCACGCCAGCCAGCCCATCAGCGTCACCACGACGGCCAGCGGCGCCACCGGGGCGAGCACCCGGTCCTTCGCCTCCGCCGCCGGCAGCCGGTCGGCCACCAGCTGGAAAGGCCGCCGGACCAGACCGTGGACGATCTGGGTGAAGCCGGAACGGGTCGGCCGGGGTATCACCAGGGTGCGCA
The DNA here is from genome assembly GCF_001653515.1 of Streptomyces sp. ERV7. Lineage (GTDB taxonomy): Bacteria > Actinomycetota > Actinomycetes > Streptomycetales > Streptomycetaceae > Streptomyces. Next base: position 1,120,857 of record NZ_LYOY01000001.1, read on the forward strand.
GCACCGAGGAGAAGATCCCGAGGACGATGACGGCACCCGTGATGCCTTGTAGTACACGCACCGCAGCTCTGTTCCTTCCCAGGTGGTGGGGAACATTGAAGCGCACGGCGCCCGCGGGCGCGCTGTCGTGACCGGCGGCGCGGGCCCCTTCCCTCCTCGCCCCGGACCGGTCGGCCGCCTCAGTCGGCCAGCGGGTTCGCGGGGGAGACGCCCGCGCCCGGGAAGTCGGGGTCGTCCTCGGCGCGCGGCAGCGGCCGGTGCCCCTCGGACCAGTCGTTGGTCCACCCGCAGACGCCACAGGCGTACCGGCCGTCGAGTCCTGCCACGCGCGTACCGCATTTGCGGCACTCGGCGTGGGTGATCTCCGGAGTGAACACCGTCGCGGGTGCCCCGGGTTCGGTGCCGTGAACTCCACCCGGGGTGCCGCCGGTTGGTGAAGTGATCAAGTACCTCTCCAGGTCTGCTAAATTTTCGCTTCGCCGCCATCTGAGACGCGGCCAGTTCAGCACCATCTCCGGGGGAGCAAGACTCTTATGAAGCGTACTTTGGCATGCCTTGGCGCGTTCGCCGTCATCACCGTTGGCATGATCACGACGGGCCCGGCGGCCCAGGCCGCCTCCGGCTGCACCGCCACGACCAAGTACTTCGACACCGCCGACTACTACACCGACATCCCGACCGTCGGTATGCGCGGCACCAACTACTGCACGCTGCGCCGCGGTGCGAAGAACGACGCCGTCTACGAGCTCCAGATCACCCTGAACGAGTGCTACGGCCAGAACACCGGCGGCTTCGACGGCGACTTCGGCCCGAGCACCGAGACGGCGCTGCGCAACGTCCAGCGCAGCCTCGGCCTCTCCGCCGACGGTGTGTACGGTCCCAACACCCGTGACGCGATCCGGTGGGCCTGGCGCACCATGGCCGGCAACCACCGCTGCCTCAAGCTCACCGACGCCCCCGGCCCGCTGAGCGCCCGCTAGCCCGGCCGGTTCACGGCGTACGCCCCCCGGTCCGCCGCCCTCAAGTGGCGGCGGACCGAGGGGCTTTCCTCGTGCCACCACGGCGTTGCCGCCATCCGTACGGCCGTACGAGGTGCTCTCCAGGGGCTGTTCTCGGTCATCGCGCCGAGCCTGCCCCTGGGGCGCCGCCCGGATCGCTAGGCTGCGGCTGCCGATGCGGTGTGGGTCTCAGGAGATGAGGCGCGATGGGGTGGTCCCTGGGCTGGGCGCGCATGGCGATGACCGGGATCGCCGCGTTGGGCGTGGTCGTGGGCGAGGGCGCGCTCGCTCCGGGCGCCGCGCAGAGCGCTCCGGCCGTCGCGTACGGACGCTCGGTCGCCGTCGCGCCCGGCGTCTCCTACCGGAGCTTCACCGTCACCGCGTCCCACGGGCTGACGCGCGGTCACCTCGTCGTGGCGGAGCTGAACAACCCGCACGTCAAGGTGGACCTCCTCACCCCGGGCGCGGTGGCCGCCCGGGCGAAGGTGACCGCGATGGCCGACGCCCGGGACGCGATCGCCGCCGTCAACGGCGACTTCTTCCACATAAGCGAGACCCAGCACCCCGGTGTCGAGGCCACCGGCGCCTCCTCGGGCCCGGCGATCGCCTCCGGCCGCCCGCTGAAGGCCGCCGTGCCCGACGGCCAGCGGTTCGGCCCCGCCCTGCCGCCGGGCACCAGCGCCCGGGACGTCATCGGCGTCGGTCCGGCTCGCACTGGGCGCCTCGACCGCCTCACTCTGGAGGGAACCGTCGACACCGGCCGGGGCGGGCTGCGCCTCGACGGGCTCAACCAGTACGCCGTGCCGGTCGACGGGGTGGGTGCCTTCACCGCGAAGTGGGGGTCCGCCTCCCGGGCGCGGGCGGCGTGCGGGACGGACACGGCGCGCGGTGCGCCGTGCACCAAGGACACCTACGAGGTGACGGTACGGCGGGGCCGCGTCGTCAACACGTCCACCGTGCCGGGTTCGGGGCCGGTTCCCGTCGGCACGTTCGTGCTGGTGGGACGCGAGAAGGGGGCCCAGGCCCTGCACGCGCTCAAGCCCGGCGACCGGGCCGGGCTCAGCTACCGGCTGCGCGGCCTCCGGGGACCGCTGGCGTTCGCGGTGGGCGGTATGCCGGTACTGCGGGCCCGCACACCGCTGAACGGACTCGACGACCTCACGGCAGCCACCCGTACCGGCGCGGGGATCGGGAACCGAGGACACCGCCTCTACCTCGTCGCCCTGAACGGCGCGGCAGAGAACGACGCGGGCCTGACCCTTGCCGAACTCGCGCGACTGCTTCGGGACATGGGCGCCGACGACGCGGTCAACCTGGACGGCGGCGGCTCCTCGACGCTGGCCACCCGTGGCCCGGGCGACCCCGGCGTCGTGGTGCGCAACCGGCCGCCGGGCAGCTTCGAACGCGCGGTGGCCAACGGCGTCGGGATCTTCGTCCGGCCCTGAGGCGCATTCCATTGAACGGTCCGTCAGCGGCTGACGTAACAACGCGCAAGACACCTACGGGAGTCGATCGCGTCACTCGTTGCCGAGGAGGGAGTCTTCTTGTGAACTGGCGAAAGCGTGCGGCGTGCCGTACGGAGGACCCGGAGCTGTTCTTCCCGACGTACAGCAGGCGTTTCGCGGACCAGCAGCTGGCACAGGCCAAGGCGGTCTGCCGCAGATGCCCGGTCACCACCGCCTGCCTTCAGTGGGCGCTGTCCAACAACGAGAAGCGCGGGGTGTGGGGCGGGCTCAGCGAGAGCGAACTGCGCAGGCTGCGGCGGCGGACGGGCGTGGAGGTCGCCTGACGCGGGTGGGCCGGGTCGGGCCGTGCCGCGGCTCCCGCCACACCGATGGTGGAGAGCGTGCACAGTGCGGCGACGAGCGCCGCGGTCTTCCTGAACTGCGTGATCATGCGGTTATGGTGGCCCGCCCGGCCCGGCCGGGAACATCCGGCAGGCCGGTCGACGCAGGTGGGGATATCCCCCGGTCCATCGGCCGTCGAACCGGGGCCTCCTGAAGGCGGCTCAGGGCCCGGCGGGCTCGTGGGCCGCCGCCTCCAGTGCCTCGCGCGCCGCGTCGAGGGACGCGGCCCGGTCGGCGGGCACCAGGCCGACGCGGGTGCGCCGGTCGAGGAGGTCACAGGCATCGAGCGCGCCCTCGTGCCGGACCGCCCACCACAGTTCGGCCCGGGTGGTCTCCACCCCGTCGGCCAGGGGTTCCCGCATCCGGGGGTCGGCCTCGCCGAGCGCGTGCAGGGCGGTGGCCTCGGTGCCGTAGCGGGCGAGCAGCCTGCGCGGTACGGGCAGGGCGGCGAGTTCCGCCGGTGCGGCGGCGCCGACCAGCGGCAGCCGCGCGGTGCGGCAGGGCGCCGCCTGCATGCCCCGGGCGGCCAGGGCGGCGTCGAGGGCGTCCTGGGCCATCCGCCGGTAGGTGGTCAGCTTGCCGCCGACGATGGTCACGACGCCCTCGCTCGACGTCAGTACCGCGTGCCGCCGCGAGATGTCGGAGGTACGCCCGCCCGCCGCGTCGGACGGGGTGTCGTCCAGGAGCGGCCGCAGCCCGGCGAAGGCGCCCACCACGTCGTCGCGGTGGACCGGGGTGTCCAGGGCCGTGTTGAGGATGTCGAGCAGGAAGCCGATGTCGGACTCGGGGGGCGTGGGCTCGTCCTGGAGCGGCCCGTCGACGGGCTCGTCGGTGAGCCCCACGTACACCCGGCCGTCGCCCTGCGGCAGGACCAGGACGAAGCGGTTGGTCTCGCCGGGGACGGGGATGTGCAGTCCGGCGGTGAGACCGGGCAGCATGCTGCCGCGCAGCACCATATGGGTGCCGCGCGAGGGGCGCAGCTTGACGCCGTCGACCAGCTGGTCCGCCCAGACGCCGGTGGCGTTGACGACCGCCCGGGCGCGGATGGTCAGCTCCTGCCCGGTCAGCTCGTCGCGCACGAGGGCGCCGGAGCCGGTGACGGACAGGGCGCGGGTCCGGGTGAGGATGCGCGCCCCGTGGCCGGCGGCGGTGCGGGCGATGGCGGTCACCAGGCGGGCGTCGTCGGCCAGTTGGCCGTCCCAGGAGAGCAGCCCGCCGTAAAGACCGTGCGGGCGCAGGCCCGGCGCGGTCCGCAGGGTCTCCACGGCCGAGAGGCGACGCGGTCCTGGCAGGGTGCGCCGTGCGGTGCCCGCCGAGACGCGCAGCAGATCGCCCGCGCGCAGCCCGGCCTGGGCGAGCGCCGCGTTGCGCCGGGAGGTCAGCGAGGTGAGGGGCAGCACGAACGGCTGCGCGCGCACCAGATGGGGGGCGGTGCGCTCCATCAGCACCCCGCGCTCCACGGCGCTCTCGTGGGCGACGCCGAGCTGCCCGGAGGCCAGGTAGCGCAGTCCGCCGTGGATGAGCTTGGAGCTCCAGCGGGAGGTGCCGAACGCCAGGTCGTACGCGTCGATCGCGGCGACCGACAGACCGCGCGAGGCGGCGTCGAGGGCGGCTCCCGCGCCGGTCGCGCCCAGGCCGACGACCAGGACGTCGACGGTCGTCCCGGCGGCCAGCCGGTCCAGGTCGCGGGCCCGGCGGGCGGCGGTGAGGGAGAAGTCCGAGCGGGGTTCGGTACGGCTCATGGGGCGAGGGTCCTCTCAAGGATGTGCCGGAGCTCGTCGTAGAACGCTTCGTCGGCGAGTTCGGGGTCCGCCGCGTCGGCCATGGTCTGCAGCGAGAGCGCGAAGGACTGGATCACCAGGAAGAGCGATCTGGCCTGACGCAGCGGGTGGTCGGCGCGTACGGAGCCGTCCGCGTGCCCCTGTTCGAGGGCCTCCTGGACGAAGGCGAGCAGCGCGTCCTGGCTGGCGCCCCGCCGGTCGAAGAGGTACGGCAGCAGCAGTTCCGGGTCGACGTCGAGGATCTTGCACAGCAGCGGATGGGACCGGAAGGCGCGCAGCCCCGCCACGAGCCCGTCGACCAACTGCTCGCGCACGGGGCGGGTGGTGTCGGTGCTGGGCGCGTCCCCGAGGGTGACGGACACCCACTCCCGTGTCATGACGTCGCCCACCAGGGTGCGCACATCGGGCCAGCGCCGGTAGATGGTCATCCGGGAGACCCCGGCCCGGCGGGCGACGTCGGTCAGGGTCGTCCGGCGGACGCCGACCGCGAGAACGCAGTCCCGGGCGGCGTCGAGCACCGTCTCGTCGTCCCGACGGTTGTGACGAATGGGCTTCATCTGTCACAGTGTAACGACGGAACGGGCGACGGCAAGCCGCCCCCCACGCCGTGGGACCGGAACAACTGCGCGACGAAGCGGGTGATCAGGTGGGTTCGGTGGACATGCTGTGGAGCGGCTGGGGCGATCCGGCCAAGGCGGCGCCACTGCCCGAGGAGGTGGTGGGTCTGCTGCGGGACCTGCTGGGCGTACGCCCGGCGGACGCCCCCGCGACGGACCTTGAGGCCATCGCGCCCGGCCCCTCGCGGCTGACCGGGGCGGCCCTGACCGCGCTCGCGGCGGCGGTCGGCGAGGAGCACGTGCACGCTGACGACGAGAGCCGGGTCCGCCACACCCGGGGCAAGTCCACCCCCGACTTGCTGCGCATCCGGGCCGGTGAGGTCACCGACGCACCGGACGCCGTGGCGCTGCCCGCGAGCCACGACGAGGTCCTGGCCGTCCTGGCGGCCTGCACCGAGCACCGCGTCGCCGTCGTCCCCTTCGGCGGCGGCACCTCGGTCGTCGGCGGACTGGCCCCCCAGTCCCCCGACGGCCACGCCGCCCGCCACGCCTTCGTCGCGCTCGACCTGCGCCGTATGAACCGCCTCGTCGCCCTCGACGAGGTCTCGCGCACCGCCACCCTGCAACCCGGTCTGCGCGGCCCCGAGGTGGAGGCGCTGCTCGCCGAACGGGGCTACACGCTGGGCCACTTCCCCCAGTCCTTCGAGTGGGCGACGGTCGGCGGCTTCGCGGCCGCCCGCTCCAGCGGCCAGGCCTCGGCGGGCTTCGGACGCTTCGACGACATGGTGACGGCCCTTCAGGTGGCCACCCCGCGCGGCACCCTGGACCTCGGCCGGGCCCCGCGCTCGGCGGCGGGACCGGATCTGCGCCAGCTCGTCCTCGGCTCCGAGGGGGCGTTCGGCGTCATCACCTCGGTCACCGTACGGATCCACCCCACGGCGGCGGCCAAGGTCTACGAAGGCTGGCGATTCCCGTCCTTCGCCCAGGGCCGGGCCGCCCTGCGCACCCTCGCCCAGGACGGGCCGATGCCCACCGTGCTGCGGCTGTCCGACGAGACCGAGACCATGATCGGCCTGGCCAAGCCGGACGCCATCGGCGGCGGCCTCTCCTCCGACGCGGGCTGTCTGGCGATCGTCGGGTACGAGGGCACCGCCGAGGAGGTCGCCCACCGCAGGGCGCGCGTGCACAGCGCCCTCAGCGAGGCGCAGGGCGAGCCGCTCGGCGAGGAGCCGGGCACCGGCTGGGCCCACGGCCGCTACAACGCGCCCTATCTGCGCGACGCGCTCCTGGACACCGGCGCCTTCGCCGAGACGCTGGAGACGGCGGCCTTCTGGTCCGACATCCCGGCGCTGTACGAGGCCGTGCGCACCGCCCTCACCCAGTCGCTCACCGACGCGGGCACCCCGCCGCTGGTGATGTGCCACGTCTCGCACGTCTACCCGGCGGGCGCCTCGCTCTACTTCACCGTGGTCAGCGCCCAGGGCAAGGAGCCGGTGGCGCACTGGGCCCCGGCCAAGCGGGCGGCGGGCGACGCCATCCTCGCCGCCGGCGGCACCATCAGCCACCACCACGGCGTCGGCACCGACCACCGCGACTGGTACGCGCGGGAGATCGGCCCGCTCGGCGTCGAGGTCCTGCACGCGGTCAAGGACCGGCTCGACCCGGCAGGCATCCTGAACCCCGGCATCCTGCTGCCGCCGCTGCCCGCCGTCTGAGGCGCAGCACCCTCCGTCCCCCGCCCGCAAGCACACCGTCGTCGCCCATCGGAGCGTAGCCATGCGACAGTTCACGGCCGTCGTCAACCCCACCGCGGGCGGGTCACAGGGCGCCGCCGCCCTGATCCCGCTGGCCCGGCTGCTGCGTGAAGGGGGTGCGGAGCTGGAGGTCGAGTACAGCCGCGGCCTCGATCACGCCCGGACCCTGGCCCGCCGGGCCGCCGAGCAGGGCCGTGTGGTGCTCGGGGTCGGCGGCGACGGCATGGCGGGGTGCGTGGCGGGCGCCCTGGCCGGCACCGACGCCCTGGTGGGCATCGTGCCGGCCGGGCGCGGCAACGACTTCGCCCGCGCGCTCGGGCTGCCCTCCGAGCCCGCCGCGCTGGCCGAGCTGCTGCTGCGCGGCGAGCCGAGGAAGGTCGACGCCATCGAGGTCGAGTCGGCCGTGCACGACAAGGTCGCCGTCCTCGGCAGCGTCTACGCCGGGGTCGACGCGGTGGCCAACCGCCACGCCAACGCCTCCCGGCTGCTGCGCGGCGCCGCCTCGTACTACATGGGCGGACTGCGCGCGGTGCTCGGCTGGCGCACCGCCCACTACCGCGTCACCATCGACGGCACGCTCCACGAGCGCAGCGGCTACACCGTCATCGCCGCCAACTCCGGCTTCTACGGGTTCGGACGGCACATCGCGCCGAACGCCGCCGTGGACGACGGCCTCCTCGACGTGGTCATCCTCAACGACTCCCCCCGCAGGCTGTTCTTCACCGTCATGCGGGAACTGGAGGACGGCAGCCACATCCGCCGCCCGCAGGTGGAGATCCTGCGCGGCCGCGAGGTGCGCATCGAGGCGGACCGCCCGCTGCCGTACGGGGCGGACGGAGAGGTCGAGGCCGTCCTGCCGGTCACCGCGCGCGTCCTGCCGGGAGCGCTCACGCTGCTCGCGTGACCGGCCTCCGGTGCCCCGTGCGCCCAGGGCGCCGGGGCGTACCGTCCGCGTTACGGGGAATCCGCTCGGCATGACCACTCAAGCCGAGCGGGCCCGGGTACGAACGGCCAGGCGGGTCATGGCCGTTCGGGTTCTGATCATGGTGGTGGCGATCGCGGCGCTGGTGGCGTTCTCCGTCGTACTCGCCGAGCTGACCCTCACCCCCTCGCCCGCGTCGCGGGACATCGCGGGGTCGAATCTGCGGCCGGGGCACTCGCTGCGCCAGTACGCCCACGACTACACCTTCCTCGCCGCCTGCCGACAGGTCGGCGGCAATCTGCTGCTGGGCGCGCCCTTCGGGCTGATCCTGCCGGTGCTGGTACGCCGACGGCTGCGGGCGGTGCGCGTCCTGCTGTACACGGTCGTCGTGATGGTCTTCATCGAGCTGACGCAGGGGGCGCTCGTCGAGGGCCGCGCGTTCGACGTGGACGACGTCATCCTCAACACCTCCGGTGCGCTCCTGGCCTATCTGCTGCTCGGCCGCCGCCTGGGACGCGGCTTCCACCACCTCGGGGAGCGGCGGCGTGAGAAGGGGACGAGCCGCCGGACGACCCGCCGGACGAGCCGTACGTGGCGCTTCGGCGAGCGGCGGGCCGCCGCGCGCCGCTGAGGGCGGCCGGCTCATACGGGGTGTGCGGGCCGGGCGCGGTCGGGCGAGGGCGATCCGTCCGTACGTCACCCGTTCCGCTGTTCCGTATGTCCGATGCGCGGCCCTGTCACTACGATCCGTTATGGGCTGGTTCGCCCCTCGGGAGCAGGCCGGCCCGGACGCGGACTCCCCGCCCTTACGGCCGGACCCGAAAGGCAGGCACCGCACCATGCTCAGCACCGACTTCGTCACCGGCGCACCCAACTGGCTCGACCTCGGCAGCCCCGACACGACGGCGTCGGCGGAGTTCTACAGCGGGGTCTTCGGCTGGGACTTCCAGTCCGCGGGCCCCGAGGCCGGCGGGTACGGCTTCTTCCAGAAGGACGGCAGGACGGTCGCCGCCCTGGGGCCACTCACCGAGGAGGGCGCGAGCCCGGCGTGGACGGTGTACTTCCAGACACCGGACGCGGACGCCACCGCCAAGGCGGTCGAGCAGGCGGGCGGGACCGTGCGGGCGGCGCCCTTCGACGTCATGGACGCGGGCCGGATGGCGTGTCTGACCGACCCGGGCGGCGCCGAGTTCTCGGTGTGGCAGCCCGCCGCCACCAAGGGCCTTGAGCAGACCTCCGAGGAGAACGCGCTGTGCTGGGCCGAGCTGCACGCCAAGGACGTACCGGCCGCGCTGTCCTTCTACCGCTCGCTGTTCGGCTGGCGCTCCCAGGAGATGGAGGCGCCCGGTATGACCTACACCGTGCTGTCCTCCGCCGAGGGCGACCAGCAGGACGCCTCGTTCGGCGGCCTCGCCCCCGCCCAGGAGGGCATGGAGCCGCGCTGGATCCCCTACTTCGCGGTGGCCGACGCGGACGCCACGGCCGGCCGGGCGACCGAGCACGGCGGAACGGTCCTCATGCCCCCGTCGGACGTGCCGGACGTCGGCCGGATCGCCTGGATCGCCGACCCCCACGGCGCCCCCTTCGCCCTCCTCAAGCCCGCACCGCAGCACAAGGGCTGACCCGGCGCCCGACCGGCGCTCACATGGGGTACGAGAGCAGCCTCACCGATCCCTCGGGCCAGGGCTCGTCGTCGTGCAGCGGGATCCACATGGTCCGCAGCGGCATGGTGACGGGCCCGGTGGGCTGCTCCACCTCGACGTCCCGGTCCAGGGTCCGCCAGCCGAGCCGCCGGTAGAGCGCGACGAGCGGCGGCCGGCAGAACAGGAACGCGTGCCCGGGCCCCCTGGTGCGCGCGTGGTCCACCGCCGCGCCCACGACCTGCCGCGCCAGGCCGTGCCCGCGCAGATCGGGAGCGACGGCCACCCCGCCGACACCCATCATCCGCGTTTCGACACCGCCGACCGCCATCCGCAGCGGCAGCAGCCCGGCGTGCGCCACCAGTCGGCCCTCGTGGCGGACGCCGAAGTGGTCCTCCTTGGGCAGCCAGGTCAGACCGGCGTCCGCGACACCGAACGGGTCGGCGCCGTCGCCCAGGATCTCGCTCTGGTCTGCCTTCGTGTATCCGGCCAGCCGCACCACCGTGGGCGGCGCCGAGAACAGTGGATCAGTCATCCTGTCATGATCCACTATGGGCCGACTCCTGGCCGGACCCGCCCCTGACGGGCTCGGCCACGACCGGCCCGGCCTGCTCGGGGCGGCGCGCACGGACGGGGGTGAACAGCGCCAGCACGGCGATGAGCAGACAGCACAGCCCGGCGACGAGACACACCGACTCCGTGCCGTAGCGCTGCGCGGCCCAGGTGAGGACGGCCGCGCCGATGGGGGCCGCCGAGTAGTGGATGGTCCAGAAGGCCGAGGTGACCCGGCCGAGCAGGTGGTCCGGAGTCACTTCCTGCCGCAGCGACATCGAGCAGGTCCCCGACACACTGACGCATCCCAGGAACGCGGCGGTCAGGGCCGCGATGCCCGCCACCGCGCCGACCGAGCCGATCGCCGCGAGGGCGAGCCCGCAGAGGGCGACACCGCTGATCCAGGTCGCGCCGAAGCCGAGCCGGTGGCGGATCGGGGCGACGAACAGCGCCCCCACGACCGTGCCCAGGGCGCCCACCGCGAAGACGGTGCCGACCGCGCCGTCGCCCTGGCCGAGGTCGTGTTTGAGGTGATAGATGATCAGGTCGTTGAGGCCGAGCGTCAGAAAGCTGAAGAACGACAGCAGAACGGTCAGGCTCCGCAGCACCGGATGCCGCCGCAGGAACGCCGCCCCGGCGGCCAGCTCCTTGCCCATCGACTCCCGCTGCGGGCCCCGCGCGTCCTCGCCACCGGACTCGGGACGGCCCTTGAACCGTACGAAGCTCAGACAGACGGCCGACACCCCGAAGCTCACCGCGTCCACGGCGACGGCCGCCGCCGGGCCCAGCCAGGCCGCCAGCACACCCGCGAGCAGCGGCCCGATGACCCCGGCCGCCGCGGCCGTGGCGTTCAGCCTTCCGTTGGCCTCCGTGATGCGGTCGCCCGGCACGAGCGCCCGTACGGCGGTGACATAGGTGACGGAGAACAGCATCCCGACGGCCTCGGCCAGCGGCAGGACCACGTACAGCAGCCAGATCTGCGGGCCGAACACCCACACCAGCGGTATCAGCGCGTACAGCACCAGCCGGGCCAGATCGCACCCGATCAGCAGCTTCCGGCGGTCCAGCCGGTCGACCACGACCCCGGCGAACACCCCCGCACCGACGGCGGCCGCGCCCGCGGCACCCGTCAGCAGACCCATCTGCGCCACCGACCCCGTAGCGTGCAGCACCAGCAGCGGCAGGGCGATCAGGGCGAACGAGTCACCGACGACGGAAAGGGTCTGCGCGGCCCAGAAGACGCCGAAGTCGCGGTCGCGCCACAGTGAGCGCGAGGGGCCGGACAGGGGCTCGTCACCGGTGAGTTCAGGCATCCGGGGAGGGTATTACGCGGGCGCACCGGAAGTCCCACGATTTTCCGTGGCCCCACCACGGTCCGGCCCGCCCGTCAGATCCAGTCGTGCCGCGCCGCGTGCAGCGCGAGCTGGAAGCGGGAGACGGAGCCCGCGAGCTGGTGGAGCTGTTCCAGGTTCCTGGACAGGGTCCGGCGGCTGATACCGAGCAGGTCCGCGATGTTGTCGTCGTTCACCCCGGTGGCGAGCAGCTCCAGGATGCGGCGCTGGACGGGGCGCAGCGCACGCGGCACCTGTCCGCTCAGATGCATCGGGTGGGCGGCGCGCCAGGCCGTCTCGAAGAGGCCCGTCAGGGCGGAGAGCAGGCTGGAGGGGCGTACCAGCAGCAGGGAGTCGTTCGACTCGGCCTCGACCGACGACATCGACACGATCGCCAACCGCCGGTCGAAGACGGTGAGTTTGACGGGCACGGTGGGGAGCACCCGGGCCTGCTCCCCCGCCGCGATGCACGGCTGGATGTTGCCGGTGTAGTACGAGGTGCTGCGCACCGCGGACGCGGAGTACACCACCCGGTACACCACACCCCGCGCCAGCTTCTCCACTTCGGTCGGGTTCGGGCCGCCCGCCGTGTGGTACGGCGGTGAGTCGAAGCGCAGGACCTCGCTCACGGCGGCGCCCTCCACCTGCCAGACGCGCTCGGCGACCTGGGGTCCGGAGACGACCTCCACCAGGTCGTCGGTGGGCTGCGAGTGCACCGAACGGCGGAACGCGCGAAAGGCGTTGAGCGCCGCCACATGCGCGTGGCGCAGCTCGGCCGAGCGGGCATGGGCGAGCTGGTCGAGCGCGATCGTCGGCTCGACCGGCGAGAGCACGTCCGAGTCGGCGTCGAGCAGGGCGACCAGGCCGAGGCCCGTGAGCCGGCGGGTGAGGTGCTCCGCCTCCTCGGGTCCCTGGCCGAGCCGCTCGGCCAGTTCGGCCACGGGCATGCGCCCGCATCTCAGCAGCGTGGTGTACACCGCGGCCTCACCGGGCCCAAGTCCCAGTCGGCGCAGCTCTGTTGGCAGGCCCGTGTCATCGATGGCGGACATCGTGCCATGCCGGCGCGCCCGCGCGGCACGGGATACGGAAGGTGGCGTTCGGGCCGGTTTGCCCCCACGGACCGGGTGCCCGTTCTCGCCATTGGCGACGACGGGACACCACCCGTCCGCCATCGGCAGTACACCAAACGGACACGGAAGGTCCGCCCCCCACCGCCTCCCCCTAGGAGCTGACGTGCACGCACGTGCCCGACTCTGCGCCGTGACCGCCCTGCTGGCCGCCGTTCCCGTACTGCCCGCGCAACTCGTGCACGCGGCGAACCGGCCACCGGCCGAGGAGAGTCCACCGGCCCGGGTCCGCCAGGTGCCGGACGCGATCGGCGGCCGGTACATCGTGGTCCTCAAGGACCAAGCGGTACACGCCGGTTCGCCCGCCGCGGCCGCCGGCCGTCTCGCCCGACTGCACGGCGGGACCGTGCGGCACACCTACGGCACCGTCCTCCACGGCTTCGCGGCGGACATGACCGCGGAGCAGGCCCGGGCCACGGCCGCGGACCCCGCAGTGGCGTACGTGGAGCAGGACGCCCGCCAGCACTTCTCGGCGACCCAGAGCAATCCGCCCTCCTGGGGCCTGGACCGCATCGACCAGCGGGCCCTGCCGCTGGACAAGAGCTATACGTACGCCACCACCGCGAGCAACGTCACCGTGTACCTCGTCGACAGCGGACTGCGCACCACCCACGCCCAGTTCCAGGGCCGGGCGAGCATCGGCGTGGACGAGGTGGGCGACGGACGCGGCGGCCAGGACTGCCTGGGCCACGGCACCCATGTGGCGGGCACGGTCGGCGGCAGGGACCACGGCGTGGCCAAGGGCGTCAAGCTGGTCGCCGTCCGCGTCACCGACTGCCACGACAGCGCCAGTACGTCGGCGATCATCGCGGCGGCGGACTGGATCACCGCGCACGCGGCCAAACCGGCCGTCGTCAATATGAGCATCAACAGCACCTCGGTGATCAGCAGCGAGGACGCGGCGATCAAGAAGTCCATCGCGGCCGGGATCACCTGGGTCGTCTCGTCGGGCAACAAGAACACCGACGCCTGCCACAACTCGCCGGGCGATATCGCCGAGGCCGTCGTCGTCAACAACGCGGACTCCTCCGACAAACGGCGCTCCGACTCCGACTACGGGCGCTGCACCGATCTGTTCGCCCCCGGAACCGGCATCACCTCGGCCTGGAACAGCGGCGACACCGCCACCAAGTCGCTCACCGGCACCTCGATGGCCGCGCCGCACGTCACCGGCGCGGCGGCCCTGTGGCTCTCCGCCCACCCCGACGCCCGGCCCGCCGACGTACAGCGGCGGCTGATCGACACCGCCACCCAGGGCGCGGTCTCCAACGCCGGCAGCGGCACCCCCAACCGACTGCTCTACACACCCGTACCTCCTCGAACTCCCCGAGCCCCGCCACCAGATGCGCCCGGTCCGCGGCGAGGCGGCACGCCGCCTCCTCCGCCTCCGCCAGCGCCCGGGGCGACACACACGCCTCCGCCGCCACCAGCGCGGGAGTGGAGACGGGCCACAGGGGCTGAGCGCGGGACAGCGCGTCCACCACCGACGGCTCGGCCAGTACGTAGCCGATCCGCAGGCCCGCCAGGCCCCATGTCTTGGTCAGGCTGCGCAGGACCACCAGGCCCGGCACGTCCGTACGCCCCGCCAGCGCCTCCCGCTCGCCCGGCACCGCGTCCATGAACGCCTCGTCCACGACCAGCGTCCGCCCGGGCCGGGCGAGCGCGGCCAGGACCCCGCCGGGGTGCAGCACCGACGTGGGGTTGGTGGGGTTGCCCACCACCACGAGGTCCGCCTCGGAGGGGACCGCCGCCGGATCGAGCCGGAACCCGTCCTCCGGGCGCAGCAGTACCCGCCGCACCGAGTGCCCCGCGTCCCGCAGCGCCGCCTCGGGCTCGGTGAACTGCGGGTGCACCACCACGGGGTGGCGGAACGGCAGCGCCCGCGCGAGCAGCACGAACGCCTCCGCCGCCCCCGCCGTGAGCAGCACCCGCTCCTCGGGCAGCCCGTGCCGCCCCGCGACCGCCGCCCGCGCCGCCCGCCCGTCGGGGTAGGCGGCGAGCCCGGTCAGGGACGCGGCTATCCGCTCCCGCAGCCAGTCCGGGGGAGTGCCCGCCCGTACGTTGACCGCGAGGTCGGTCAGACCCTCGCCGCCGTCACGGACCTCCGCGTCACCGTGGTGGCGCAGATCGTGCTCAGTGATGTGCGTGCGCATGGCTGCCATGGTGGTGATGATGGTGGCCGTCGTCGTCCGGGTGGAAGTGCGGCTGCTGGGGCAGTCCCACCTTGTCCTCGAATCCGGGCAGTGCGATCCGGTAGACGCAGGAGTCGCAGTTCATCCGCAGATCCCCCTTCACCGCCTCCTCGTACCGCTCCATGACCAGCGCGTGCAGCTCCTCGGCCGCGCCGATGACGTCGGCGGACCGGACGTCGAGGCCGGGGTGCGCCGCCGCCCACTCCTCGGTCTGCTGCCGCACCCGGTCCGGCAGGATGCCGGTGAACAGGAAGTACGGCAGGACCACGATCCGCCGCGCGCCCAGCTTCTCGCAGCGGTCCAGACCGGACGGCACGTCCGGCGCCGCGAGCGAGACGAACGCCGTCTCCACGCCCGCGTAACCGCGCCCCTCCCAGAACAGCCGGGCCGCCTTGTGCACCTCGGAGTTGGCGTCCGGGTCGGTCGAGCCCCGGCCGACGAGCAGGACCGTCACCTCGGAGCGGTCGAGGTCGCCGATGACCTCGTCGACCCGGCGCTCCAGGACCGCGAGCAGCGACGGGTGCGGGCCGAGCGGACGCCCGTAGGTGTACGAGATGCCCGGGTGGCGCTCCTTCTCGCGGGTGAGCGCGGCCGGGATGTCGCCCTTGGCGTGCCCGGCCGACACCAGCATCAGGGGCACCGCGGCGAACCGTTTCGCGCCCCGCTCCACCAGCGAGGTCACGGCCTCGCCCAGCGGCGGCGGCGACAGCTCGATGAAGCCGCCCGCCACGGGCAGTTCGGGGTTGCGGCGGCCGAGCTCCTCGACGAACGCGCGGAACGCCTCGGCCCCGGCGTCGTCCCGGGTGCCGTGCCCGGCGATGAGCAGTGCGGGCCTGGTCTGGGGGGTGGTCACTGGTTCTCCTTGGCGAGGGGGTGGTACAGAAGGGCGTTGAGCGCGGCGGACGCCACCGCCGAGCCGCCCTTCTCGGAAACGTTGCTGACGGCGGGCAGACCGCTCTCGCGCAGCGCCTGCTTGGACTCGACGGCTCCGACGAAGCCGACCGGAAGCCCGATCACCAGCGCGGGTGCGGTGTCGAGGGTGAGGAGCTCCTCAAGGGCGGTGGGCGCGTTGCCGATCACCCAGAGCGCGCCGGGGCCCACTTCCTCGTACGCGAGCCGGACGGCGTGGGCCGAACGCGTCAGGTCCGGGCCGGACTTGGCGTCCCTGAGGCGGCAGACGGTCTCGCGCCGGGTGATCCCGGCCGCGACCATCTCCACATCGGTGACGACCGGCGCCCCGGCGTGCAGCGCCGCGTGCGCCTTCGCCAGCGACTCCTCGTCCATGACGAGGTCCGCGGCGTAGCCGAGGTCGGCGGCGGAGTGGACGACCCGCTCCACCACGGCCCTGGTCAGCGGCGCGAAGTGGGTGGTGTCGAGGCGGGCGCGCATCCGCCGGTACGACTCCACCTCGATCGGGTGGACCGTACGCTCCCAGGGCCTGCTCACCGGGCCTCCTCGGCGGTACCGGTCTGCCACCGGTAGCCGCGCGGAGTCACCATGCGGCCGGCGATCTCACGGGTGGCCGTGTTGCCGACGGTCACCACCGTCATCATGTCCACGCTCGCCGGGTCCAGTGCGCCGAGCGTGGTCAGCCTGCTGCTCTCGTCGGGGCGGGAGGCGTTGCGCACCACGCCGACCGGGGTGTGCGGGGCGCGGTGCTCGGCGAGGATGCCGAGCGCCTTGGGCAGCTGCCAGTCGCGGCCCCGGCTGCGCGGGTTGTAGAAGGTGACCACGATGTCGGCTTCGGCGGCGGCCTGTACACGGCGCTCGATGACCTCCCACGGCGTGTGCAGGTCGGAGAGCGAGATGGAGACGTGGTCGTGCCCCAGCGGCGCACCCAGGATCGCGGCGGCGGCCAGCGCTGCCGTCACGCCCGGCACGCCCACCACCTCGATGTCGTCGGCGGCCTCGGCGAGCGCGGGCGACGCCATCGCGTACACCCCCGCGTCGCCCGAGCCGATCAGCGCGACCGCGTGGCCCGCGCGCGCCCGGGCGACGGCGGTACGGGCCCGCTCCTCCTCGGCACCGAGCCCCGACTCCAGGACCGTGGTGCCGGGCCGCAGCAGATCGCGGATCTGGTCCACGTACTGGTCGAGCCCGACGAGCACCGAGGCCCGGCGCAGCTCGTCCTTGGCGCGCGGGGTGAGCAGGTCCCGGGCGCCGGGCCCGAGCCCGACGACCGCGAGCCGTCCGCGCGGAGCGCGCCGCACCACGGCGCAGGTCGCCATCGCGGCCCGCCCCTCGGGGCTCGACTTCCGCTTCGGCACCAGCAGTTCGCCCCCGCCCGCGAGCGCGGCGGCCTCCGCGACGCTCGGCGTCCCGACGGCCTCCAGCGGCGCGTCCGACGGGTTCGGCACCTCGATCCCGGCGAGCTCCTGCGCGCTGTACGTGGTGAGCGGCACCCCGAGCCGGGCCGCGGCCTCCACGATCCCCGGCTCCTCGGACTTCGCGTCCACGGTGGCCAGCGCGGCCACGCTGAGCAGGCTGAGACCGGCGTCCGCGAGCGCGTCCCGGACGAGGCCGAGCACCTCCTCGACGGGCGCGCCCTTGGACGCGCCGACGCCCACGACCAGCGACTTCGGCCGCAGTACGGCTTCGTCCGGGCCGAGTTCGAGCAGCCGGTCGGTGAGGTGGAGGGCGGCGGGGCCCCCGGCGGCGGGGGTCACGTAACTGCGCGGCCAGCCCCCACCGGAGCCGCAGGTAAGGACCGGGCCCCGGGGCGAAGCCCCCGGCCGCCCGCCAGAGGGCTTAAGGGAACGGGCGGGGTGGGGGGCTAAGGCAGGACCCTGCACAGGGCGTCCAGTGCCCCCGCCCAGCCCCAGTCCGGCGGCGCCGCGTACCCGACCACCAGCGCATCCCGCTCCGAACGCGTCCCCGGGTGGCGGAAGGCCGAGAGGCCCTGGAGGGCCAGGCCCTGCCAGGCCGCGGCCTGGATGACCGCGCGCTCCGTACCGGGCGGGAGCTCCAGCACCGCATGGAGCCCCGCCGCGATCCCGCTCACCCGCACCTCCGGCGCCCGCGCCGCCAGCGCCGCCACCAGCTGGTCGCGCCGCCGCCGGTAGCGCAGGCGCATCCCGCGCACATGGCGGTCGTACGCGCCGGACGCGATGAACTCCGCAAGGGTCAGCTGGTCCAGCGCGCCGCACGACCAGTCGACGTCCCCCTTCGCCTCCGCCACCTCCCCCGCGAGCCGCTCGGGCAGCACCATCCAGGCCAGCCGCAGCCCGGGCGCCAGCGACTTGCTGGCCGTGCCGAGGTAGACGACGTGCTCGGGATCGAGGCCCTGGAGCGCGCCGACGGGCTGGCGGTCGTAGCGGAACTCGCCGTCGTAGTCGTCCTCCAGGATCAGCCCGTCCGTGGCCCGCGCCCAGTCGACGACGGCCGCGCGCCGGTCCGGCGGGAGCGCCACCCCGACCGGGAACTGGTGCGCGGGTGTCAGCAGCACCGCCCCCAGCCCCTTCGACTCCCCCAACTCGCCGGTGAGCGTGCCGTGTTCGTCGAACGGCAGCGCCGGGGTGCGCAGCCCGGCCCGCGTCAGCAGGTCCCGGTGGACGTCGAGCCCGTACGCCTCGACGCCGATCTCGCGGACCCGGCGCGCCCGCAGCACCCGCCCGAGCAGCATCAGACCGTGCACGAAGCCCGCGCAGACGACGATGCGCTCGGGGTCCGCGTGGACCCCGCGCGCCCGCGCCAGATAGTCGGCGAGGACCGTGCGCAGCTCGATGCGGCCGCGCGGGTCGCCGTAGCCGAAGGCCTCGTGGGGCGCGGCCGTCAGCGCCCGCCGGGAGGCCTTCAGCCACTCGGCACGGGGAAAGGACGCCAGGTCGGGGCTGCCCGCGATCAGGCTGTACGCGGGGGTGCGGCGCGCCGGGTGCCGGGGCCCGGACGGCTGCGGGCGGCGCGGCGCGGTCCGCTGGGCGACCCGGGTGCCGGAGCCCTGGCGGGCGGTGAGCCAGCCCTCGGCGACGAGTTCGGCGTACGCGTCGGCCACCGTGTTGCGCGCGACGCCCAGGTCCGCGGCGAGCGAGCGCGACGAGGGCAGCCGGGCGCCGGGGGCGAGCCGGCCGCTGCGGACGGCCTCGCGCAGCGCGTCCATGAGGCCGGCGCGCAGCCCGCCGGCGCCCACCTCCACATGGAGGTCGACACCGAAGACTTCGGCCAGAGTTCCGGAGGAAGTGGCCCAGGATTCCACCATGAAAATGGACCATACCCGTGTGACATGTGCCGCGTACCGTCACTTCCATGACGACGAACGGGAACACGGGGACCACGGTGACGCAGAACGACGAGAGCCCGGACGCCTCCTACGCGACGGAGCAGGCGCCCCGTCTGCACTGGGCCAAGGCGGCACCGGAGGTCTACAAGGCCATGGTCAAGCTGGAGGCGGCGGCCGGGCGCGGGGTGGACCCGGTGATCCACGAGCTGGTCAAGATCCGTGCCTCGCAGCTCAACCACTGTGCCTTCTGCCTCGACATGCACACCAAGGACGCGCTCGCGGCGGGCGAGTCGGTGGAGCGGATCGTGCAGCTCAGCGCCTGGGAGGAGTCCCAGCACTTCTACACGGCGAAGGAGCTGGCGGCGATCGAGCTGACCGAGGCGATCACCGTCCTCACCGACGGCTTCGTGCCGGACCATGTGTACGCGAAGGCGGCCGAGCAGTTCGACGCGACCGAGCTGGGCCATCTGATCGCCGCCATCACGGTGATCAACGCCTGGAACCGCTTCGGCGTCACCACCCGGATGGTCCCGGGCCACTACACCCCCGGGATGTACAAGTGACGGCGCGCGCCTGGCAGGTCCCGCAGGAGGTCTACCGGGCCCTGGCGGCGGTGAGCGCGGCCGCCAAGAAGGCGCTCGACCCGACCCTGACGGAGCTGGTCATGGTCCGCGCCTCGCAGCTCAACCACTGCGCGTTCTGCCTGGACATGCACCTCGACCTCGCGCGCGACCACGGCGAGACCGAGGGACGGCTCGATCTCGTCGCGGCCTGGCACGAAGCGGGCGACCGCTTCAGCGAGCGCGAGCGTGCGGCCCTCGCACTCACCGAAGGCATAACGGTCCTGACCGACGGGTTCGTTCCCGACGAGCTGTTCGCGCTGGCGGCGAAGCACTTCGACGAGACCGAACTGGCCCATCTCATCGCCGCGATCACCGCCATCAACAGCTGGAACCGGCTGATGGTGGCCCGCCGTACCGCACCCGGAGAGACCGAATGGCACAGCTGACCCCCGTCGCCGCCTTCCGCGCCCTGCACCACGGGCGCGGACCGGGCGACCCCCTGATCCTGCCCGGTCCGTGGGACGCGGCCAGTGCACGGGTCTACGAGGAGGCGGGCTTCCCGGCGCTCGCCACGCCGAGCGCCGGGGTCGCCGCCTCGCTCGGCTACGCGGACGGCGAGACGCCCGGGGACGAGATGTTCGCGGCGGTCGCCCGGATCGTCCGGGCCGTCTCCGTGCCCGTCTCGGCGGACGTCGAGGGCGGCTACGGCCTCGCCCCCAAGGAGCTGGTGGCCCGGCTGCTCGACACCGGCGCGGTCGGCTGCAACCTGGAGGACTCGGCCGACGGCGCCCTCAAGGACCCGGCGCGCCACGCCGACTGGCTGGCGGAGGTGCGCGCGGAGGCCGGGGACCGACTGTTCATCAACGCGCGCGTGGACACGTACATCGAGGGCGTGACCGACCTGGACGCGACGATCGCGCGGGCGCGCGCGTACGTGGCGGCGGGCGCCGACTGCGTCTACCCGTACGGGGCTCCCGCCGAGCACCTGCCGAAGATCGCCGCCGCCGTACCGGCCCCGGTCAACCAGGTCGCGCTCGCGGACGGCCCGACCCCGCGCCGCCTCGGCGAACTCGGCGCGGCCCGCGTCACGTTCGGCCCGCTCCTCCAGCGCCGCGCGATGAAGGCGGTACGGGAGGCCGCGGAGCAGCTGCGCACCGGCTGAGAGCCTGTCTTTGAGGGCGTGCGGGGCCGGGCCCGAGGCCGCCGGCCCCGCACTCACTCCGGCACGAACGTGCCGAGCACCCTGTTCAGGACCCCGAGTTGAGCCGGCCAGTCCTCGTCCGGGCCGTACACCAGCACCGTGTACGGCACCCCGTTCCCGGCGACGAAGGAGCGGGCGATGCCCTGGATGCGATCGGTCTGGACGCTGCGGTTGTACGCGTAGACCAGCTCGGCCGCGTCCGTGGCGGTCACCTCGGTCATCCGGCGCAGCGAGATCTCCTGGTACCCGCGGTGGAGGGAGAGGTTGTCCGAGGTGATGCGCAGCGCCTCGTACGGGGTGATGCCCGGTTCCGTCAGCCGGAACATCTGGAGCAGATAGCGCTGGTCGGGCGAGCGGTAGAGGGCGCTGCTGCGCTCCTCGGTGCGGGTCCAGGTGGCCGGTACGGCCACGCTCCAGCCGAGCGGGTCCTCCACCCGGCGGAAGCCGTCCGGCACCGGGGGGCCGGTGTCGGGCGTGGCGGTGTCGGTGGGCTCCCGCGTCGGCGTGGCGGTCGACTCGTCGGTGGACGTGGCCGTGGGCGAGTCCGTCGGCGTCCCGGTGGGGTCGGTCCCCTCGACCGACGCCGAGGACGAGGCGGCCGCCACTCCCCCGCTCCCGGAGCCGCCGTCCCGGCCCCACAGCAGCCAGCCACCGGCCGCGCCGCCCGCGAGGACGGCGGCGGCGACCGCGGCGACGACCGCCCGCTGCCTGCGCCGCCCCGCGTCCACCGGCGCGTACGGGGGCGGGTGCGCCGGGTCGCGCGGCAGCTCGTACGCCCCCTGGGTCTCCGCCTCGTGGTACGCGCCCGGCGCCGGCCCGGCCTGCGGGCCCCCTTGCCCCGATCACCTACGCTTTCATCGGTATTGCCCCCATCGGCGGAGGGGCCGATCAGGCGGCGTCGGCCAGGGTGCCCGGGACGATCGCGGCCGGGCCGAAGCGGGCGCGGGCGCGGTCGGCGACCGCCTCGATGCGGCGGGCCCGGTCGTCCGTGGGGTCGAACGTCAGCTGCCGGGAGGCCAGTCGGGCGGGCGTCAGTCCCTCGGCCCGCAGGGAGACGCCCCGGACGCGGGCTCGCTGGAGGCCGAGCGACTCATGGATCGCGTACGCCAGCGCGGTCAGCGCCGGGGAGTGGGCCGTGGGCTCGCGCAGGGTGCGGCCACGGGTGGTGGTGGACCGGTCGGCGTACCGGACGGTGAGCGTCAGGGAGCGGCACACCTGCTCCGTGCCGCGCAGCCGGGCGCCCAGCTCCTCCGCGAGGGAGAGCAGCGCACGGCGCCGGCGGTCGGGGTCCAACTCGTCGTGGGGGAAGGAGCGTTCGGCACCGAGGGAGCGGGCCGCCGCGTTCGGCACGACGGGTGTGCGGTCGATGCCCAGGGCCCGTTCATGGAGCTCGCGCCCGGTCCGCGCGCCGACGATCCGCTGCAAGGTGGCGAGCGGGGCGGCGGCGACCCGGCCGACCGAGTCGAGCCCGTACGAGCAGAGGGTACGGGCGGTCGCGGAGCCGACGCCGTCCAGCGCGGCGACGGGCTTGCCGGCCAGGAACTCCCTCACCTCGTCCGGGGGCAGCACCAGGGTCGTGCCCGGCCGGGCGCCCCGGGCGGCCATCCGGGCCAGCATCGGGTTGGGCCCGGCCCCGATGGCGCAGTCCACTCCGCAGTGGGCGAGCGCCCTGACCCGGATGACGGAGGCGAGCTGGGCCGCGTTCCACCCGAAGTACCGTTCGGCGCCCCGGACATCGACGAGCGCGGCGTCCGGCGGGAGCGCCTGCACGACCGGGGTGAGACCGCCGAGCACCGCGAGCAGCGCGGGGAGCACGGCCTCGCACCCGCCGCCCGCACCCGCGTTCCCACCGGCAGCGCATCCCCCGCCCTCAGGAGGCACATGGAACCGGACACAGAGGATCATCCCGCGCCTCATCCCGCGCCTCATCCCGCGCTCCCCGGGCTCTGGTGCCACAGCTTCCGGCCGGTGGCGGCCCGTTCGCCGGGGGGCTGGAGGTCGGCCCAGGGGTTCAGCTGATACCCCGTGGACAGTTCGATACGGCGTCCGCCGCCGGGCTCCTCCCCGGGCACCCCTTCGCCCTCGCCCGCACCCTTGCCCCTGTCCTTGTCCTTGTCCTTGTCCTTGTCCTTGTCCCTGCCGTCGCCGCCGCCCTCGCCGCCGGGCGTCGCCAGACGGGCCGAGACCGCGTCCAGGCCGCCCTCGCGGCGCAGTTCCACCAGTTCGGCCAGGTTCCAGGCCGCCGCGCCCACCACGCTCAGGCTGCGTGGGCCGCGCCGTTGCACCACCCCTCGTACCAGCAGCAGCCAGGAATGGAAGACCGTGTGAGCGCAGGCGGCGTGGCTGTCGCCGAAGAAGGCGAGGTCGACCAGGCCCGTTCCATCGTCCAGCGTGGTGAAGATGACCCGCTGACCGGACCGGACGGGCGGGGTCTGGGTGGCCGCCTTGGCGCCCGCGACCAGGACGGTCTCCCCGTGCCCGGCGTCCCGCAGCCGCTTGGCCGAGACCACTCCCAGCTCCTTCAGGAACGTCTCGTGATCCACCATCAGATGGCGGGACGTGTCCATGCCGAGGATGCCCAGCTCGGCGCTGAGCCGCTCCGCCTCGTCGAGGTCGGGCAGTCCGGCGCGGGCCGTCCGCCGCCCGTCGCCGAGCGGGAGCTGGCCGCCACCGGACCCGGCCGCGCGCCGGGCGCGGTGGAGTTCGGCGAGGTGCAGCAGCAGGTCGCGCCGGTTGCCGCCGAACGCGTCGAGCGCGCCGACCTGGGCGAGCCGTTCGGCCACGGGGCGGCTCGGCCTGGCCCGCCGCCAGAAGTCGAGCAGCGAGGAGTAGGGCTGCCCCTGTGCGATCCGGGCGGTCTCGGCCTCGCTGATCCCCTGGACGTCCGCGAGCGCCAGACGGAGCCCCCAGATCCGGGAATTGGATACCAGTTCGATTCGATGGACGGCCGACGACCGGTTCACGTCCACCGGCAGGATCGGCACCCCGCGCCGCCGCGCGTCCGCGAGCAGCAGCCGCTTGGGGTACATCCCGGGGTCGTGGGTGAGCAGCCCGGCGTAGAAGGCGGCCGGGTGGTGGGCCTTGAGCCAGGCCGACTGGTAGGTCGGCACGGCGAACGCGACGGCGTGCGCCTTGCAGAAGCCGTACGAGCCGAAGGCCTTGATGATCTCCCAGGTTCGGTCGATCACTTCGGGTGTGTACGAGCGCCCGGCCGCGCACGCGGCGAACCAGACGCGGATCTTCTCCTGCGACTCGGGGTCGGAGAGCGCACGCCGCGCCTGGTCGGCCTTGGCCCGGTCGCAGCCGGTCATCACGGACACCATCTCGATGAGCTGCTCGTGGAAGACGACGACGCCGTAGGTCTCCCCCAGGACGCCCGCCAGGTCCTCGTGCGGATGGCGCACCGGGGCCCGCCCGTGGCGCGCCTCGATGAACGGCCGGACCATGTCGGCGGCGACCGGCCCCGGCCGGAAGAGCGAGATGTCCACGACCAGGTCGTGGAAGGTCGAGGGCTGGAGCCGCCCGATCAGATCGCGCTGGCCCGTTCATTAGTCAAGTCATGTGTCGGGTTTCTATGTGTCGGCTTCCCTGCTGGCCCCGGGCCCTCTTGAACCGTCCCCGATACCTCGTCAAATGGAGCGGTAGCCGGGCGGCCGCCGACGGATACCGATGAGAGCCTCACGCACCTGGTCCACCAGGGCAGAATCCGGATCGCGCCTATCTACCAGGTCGTTGTACAGGCTGCCCAACTCCCGGGCTGCGTCCGCGAAGCGGTGCACGTCGCGGAGCAACAGGCCGACGTACAGACGTACCTCCAAGACCACAGTGTTCGTGGGCGCCCGGTGAGCGCGCAACTGGGTCAGTTCACGCTGGAGGTCATCCAGTGCGCGCTGGTGCTGGCCGAGTCCGATACGACAGCGGGCGGCCTGAATGCGGCAGGCGCGGGCGTCGTCCGCCGCCTGTGCGCCGAGGAGCCCGAGTTCGGCGGCCAAGGCGTCATAGGCTGGCAGTGCCGAACTCAGTTTGCCCGCCTCAAACAGGGCCTGGGCGGCTGCTAGGCGGTCGGCCCGTCCCTCCGCGCTGACCTGCGTGTGGCGCTGCTGAGGACCGGTTGTCGACGTGGCGGCCGACAAGCGTAGTGCGTCGCCAGGTATCGGCACCGGGGGCAGCGTCAAGGTCGGCAGGTCGGGGAAGAACAGGTAGCCGGGATGCTGGTGTGGCAGGTGGCCCAGGAGCTCGTCGATCACGTGGCGAGCACTGTTGGGGCGATCGTCGGCGCGCTTGGCCAGCAGGTCCAGAACGAGCCGTTCCAGTCGCGGGTCAACGTCCCTGCGGGCGCTGCGCAACGGTGAGGGGGGCTGGAGCACGTGCGCGCACATCAGGTTGACGATGTTGTCCCCGTCGAACAGCCGCTCACCTGCCAGAAGCTCGTACAGGACCACGCCCAGGGCGTAGAGGTCGGTCTGTGGCGTGATATGACCCGCATCGAACTGTTCGGGGGCCATGTAGTGCGGGCTGCCGATGATCTGTTGGGGTTTCGTCAGGCGGGTGGGCGCATCCGCTCCCAGGGCCATGGCGATGCCAAAGTCGAGAACCTTCACAGTGCCGTCGACCGCGATCATGATATTGGCTGGCTTGATGTCGCGGTGGATCACGTGGACTTCGTGGGCGTGGTGCAGGGCGGCGCATACGTGCAAGGCCAGACATACGGCCCACACTGGAGGCACGCTCCCAGAAGCGTCGATCACCCGCTTCAGGGAGACGCCCTGTACGAGTTCCATGACCATGAACATGCGATCTGCGGTGCCGTCAAGGAAGGCGTCGTGCACCTGGGGGATGCCCGGGTGGTGCAGCTGCGCGGTCACGCGCACCTCCCGTTGGAAGCGTTCCACGAAGGCGGCAGCGTCATGGTGGGCGGCGAGGTCATCCAGGATGAGTTTGACGGCGACATCGCGGCCCAAGAGCAGATCGTAGGCGCGCCAGACCTGCCCCATGCCGCCTTCGTCGAGCGATTCGCGCAGCGCGTAGCGCTTGGCGATGATCCGTGGCTCAGGCACCGTTCGTGCCGTCCTCCCGCCTCACGTCCCCACCGCTCTCGCCCGGGTACGACTCAGCCGTCTGGGTCTCGTGCCACAGTTCCTGCGCAAGGTCGCTCAGTGTGGGGCCGCCGGGCATAGCCCAGCGCGTGCTGCCCTGGACCGCGAGCGGGGCGTCGTCCCAGCCAGCCTGCCGCCACATGTGCACGATCAGACCGGCAAGGGAGTAGCGGCCTCCGTCCGCCGCCCACAGCAGCGGCTTGGCCGTGTCGTTGGTCCATGTCGCCATGAACCGGTTCGGGTCGGCATTCAGCCACTCCCCGATCGCCTCGTCCTCCCGGGGGCCGGGGTGGTACATGAGCTGGGTGCCCTCTGGCAGCCGGCGCTGATCGACCAGGAGCCGCACGGGGTTGGGACGCCGCCCGCGGCGCGACTCGGGGGGACGCTGATAGACGGCGAGCTCGGGGTCGTGCCCCGGTCGTTCGAACGACTCCAGGACGGCTGCCGCCAGGTCCCGGCAAACGGCCGCCTGTGAGAACGTGCGCGAGACGAAGCTGTGCGGCCCGTACAGCAGATCGACTTCGGCGATGAGGTGGGCCAGGGCCTGAGCAGTGAGTTTCACGGCAGCGTCCAGCATGGGCTGCCAGTCCGCATCAAGGTCGTCGATAGCCTCAATGTCCGTGCGCTGGAACACCAGATGAGCCACCAGGAGGGCACCGCTCTCCGCGATTGCGGCAGCCCGGCCGGGCAAGGTCGCGGCCAGGTCGTGGACGGTCTGCTGCACGGTGCGTAGCAGCTGCACCGAGCGCCAGATCTGCACGGCGGAGGGCGGCTCGGCAAACAGCTGCGTATAGCCGCCCTCCGGGGCAGACTGCCACAGGAAGTCGGTGGAGGCACGAGTCCCTGCAACCATCCGTGCGTCGGAGTGAGCGCAGGCCAGGGCGGTGGCTGCTTCCAATACGGTGCAGCCCGCGTCGGGCGCGGGCTCAAGTTCACCGCGCTTGACGATGTAGTCCTTCTCAAGGGTGAGCCGGAAGTCGTCGCGGATGTAGGCCTGCACCGGATCCAGTGCGATGAAGTCGCGTTGCTCCACATGGTTTTGGGTGTTGGTGGCCACCGTGACAGAGCTGGCAAACCCGGGCGGGGTCTGTCCGACGGTGATGATCCTTACCATGACCTTCACCTCGGCGAGCGCCTGCGGATCGTCCGCGAAAGCGCGGTACAGCGATGCCACAGTCTGTGCACCATTAACGATCTGCGCGTCGGTCAGGGTGAGGCGCACCGGCGCGCCCTGGGCGCGGCGACCGAAGTACTCGGCGGTGGCCGACTCGCACAGCACCGTGATCCCGTTGTTGAAGTACCAGAATTTCTCGGGGTTTTTGGCCAGGCTGTCGTCCAGCGTGGCGTTGACCGATGTGTGCCCCAGCGAGCGGCGTACGTTGACGTTAAATAGTTCTCCGCCGTGCCGCTCGTACCAGTGGGCGATCTCGTCGGCGGTGACCGTGCCGACATGGGCGGGATACGGCAGATCCTGCCCGTACCAGCCGTCGACGAAGGTGGCCGTCACGGTCACTGGCTGTGGCGCCAGGTCCTGGCGGATCGCCGCGACCAGATCGCTGCTCGCGAGCACCGTCAGATTGGTGCGGGTGTCCAAGTCGGGAGACTCGCGGTGGATCAGCTGCAGGGCGCTCGTCGCCGGTGCCGCCGGCCCCATGACGGCAGCAACGAGGTGGACCTGGGGCATGGGCTGGGCAAGCACACGGTGGATTCGATCCGCGAAGCCCTGGAATCGGGCGTTGAAGCGGTCGAAGTCCAGGTTGTCCAGCATCCGGAAGGCGTTGAGGAGCTTAGAGGCGTCGGCGGACGTGAACCGGGCAGCGCCCTGGTCACTCCACTTGGCCTGGATCAACCACAACTCACCTGTAGCCTGCGACACGGCCACGGCATCGATGCCGAAGTCATCAGCTCCGTCGGTGACAGCGGCGGCCGCCTCCTGCGAGGTGCAGTCTGTCGCGATCCGTACTGCCTTCGCCGCGAGGGCACGGGAGAAGAACAGGGTCTCGCGGTTGCGGGCGAACTCGCTCTCCCCCAGGTCGATCAGCCCGTCGAACTCACTCGCGAGAGCCTGCCGGACCTGCCGCACCTGCAGGGGCGTAGCCGCCTCTGGGTTACTCCCTGCCGTCACGCCCCGTCTCCGTCCGTTTGCGACCAGCACTATACGAACGAGGACGCGCCCAGCTCCACGAGGGTTCCCAGAGGCTCGGCGCGCCCAGAACGGGCCAGTTCCAGAAATGTAGTGCCACCTACGGCGACCAGCACAGGGCCTGGCTACAAGTCGCTCTTAGGCAGATCCGTCACGAATAGAACACACCATTAGCAACTATGCAACAGGCTCCCTTAATGCCCAACGCCTTGGAGATTCCCTCTCATTCCTAAAGTCCGAGTTGCTGGATGGTATGGATGTCACCAGGCGGCCCGCAGGCTCAAAGTGAGCCGGTCGTCAGTGAGGGTCGCGTCGAAATCGATTCCGCTGTCGATAATCGTGAGGACGTCGAGATACGTGTCGGCCGGGATGATAGCCACAGTGTCTTGGTTTGCGTCGGCGGTCAGGGGTGACGGCTGAGGACCGGCGGAGAACCTCAACTGGACGGGGAGGCCGTCAGCGACGGCCACTCCGGTGGTCGTGACATGCAAGGAGGTATGTCTGGCATCGAGCAGGCTGCCGATCATACTGGGGCGGCGAGTGCGGACGTATTCCAGCAGGTCGTTGATCTCATAGGAGGTGGCGGAAAATTCGCGGCGCCATCCGTCAATGTGGAGGTCGGTCAGCCAGGCGCGCAGTTCATCAGCGCCAATGTTCCGGTCGTTGGCCGACCGGCCGATCTGGTGGGCGAGGCGGCGGGAGGTGACACCAGCGTTTAGCAGGGCGAGGGCCTGAGCGGTGTCAACACCGTGGCGCAGGTGCCAACCGACGGTGGCGGGCAGCCTGATCTCGGCCCGGGCTTGTTCCAGACGAGTGTTGATGAGGTTGGTCAGCGCGCCGAGGGTCCAGGCGAGATAGTGCTCGAAGGTAACGCTGATGTTGCTGACGGTCTGTTCCAAAGCCCATTCGCGAGGCAGACCCGGCAGCCAGGCGTCGGCGAGGTCGGGGATGGTCGTACCACCGGTCCATCCGGTGATCGCCGCGGCAATGTCTACGTGGCGGCGAGCGCTGGTGCTGGTCCGCTTCTCAGTGAAAGTCCACGCTTCCTTGGCTTCTGGGAAAGTCAGCAGAACGCCGTACACGCCGTACTGGGTGAAGAAGTCCAGAGTCCGCTGGAGTGGCCATTCGTCAGGGAGCACGCCAGCCAAGACCTCTGCCCAGATGCCCTCGTAGGCCGGCGCGGTGGCGGCGGGGTCTCGCAGGAGGGCCTGGGCGAGGGCTTCGGCGATCGAGTCCAGGGCGCGGGCGGTGCCGATGCTGGTGCCCGGGGTGGTCCAGCGCCGCCGGGCGGCCGGTTCGGTGGCCTCGTACTGTTCGGCGACCTTTGTGGCCAGTTGCAGCCAGCGGTCCTTGAGATCGGGCGGTAGCTGTCGCATGGCCAACAGCCGCTCGACGGCGGCCATCGGCTCGATGGCCGTGAGGGTGGGAACGCGGGAGAGCGCGTCTAGGGTGAACCACACGTAGGAGGCGAAGTTGGCAGCGTGATTCTCGGCGAGCTTGAAGATGGCATCGGCGGTCTCAGCAATCAGCTGTTCGGCGGCGGCGAGGTCGGTCAGGGCGTCGTCGGTGCCGAGCGCGGACAGCACCTGCAGGCGCTCCGCGCCAGGTTCGAGCAGGGAAAAGTCGGGGGAGCGCGGGTCGCGGTGGCGGGTGAGCAGGATCCAGCCTTCGCTTTCGCGTCCGGCCCGTCCGGCACGGCCAACGGCGTTGAGCAGTTGCGCTGGTCCCATTTGCGGCTGGCCGGACCAGGTGCGTGGCAGACCGTCGTCGACCTCACTGTTGATGATGACGGAGCGCACCGGCAGGTTGACGCCGTCGGTGAGCGTGCTGGTACAGCACAGTGCTTTGAGCTGGTCGCTGCGCAGGGCGTCCTCGACGGCGTGCAGGACTTCGGCGGGCAGTTGGGCGTGGTGGTAGGCGACCCCGTGTCGGGCGCAGTCCACGATCGGGTGGTCGGCGCCGAGGGTGTCGGCGAGGAAGCCAGCGAGTGGGGCTGCGGGCGGGAATTCGGGCAGGAGAGCGGCGATGGCCTGGGCGGTGTTGCGTGTGGCGAGGCGGGAGGTGCAGACCACCAGGACACTGCCAGTGCGGGATAGGTGTGCAGCCCCAAATGCGAATAGGGCGTAGTTCGTCACCGATGAGGCCTGCTTGCCGGTGGTGTCGCCGGGGAACTTCTCACGGTAGACCCGCTGCCCTAGCGGCTGGTCACGCTGAGTGGCCATGTGAAAAGTCTTGCCGGCCGAGGTCGGGCGGACGCTGATGCGCAGGCCCATCGGCAGGACCGCCTCTGTGTTGCGGGTCCGGTTTGCGCGCGGCGGGAGCTTGGTACGGGTGAGCTGGTCAGAGAACTTGATTGGGCTCAGAAGACCGTGCAACCGACGGGGCCCGCGCCATTGCGAGGTGAACACGACGTCCTCGGCGGGCTGGCTGGGGTCGAGCCAGGCTGCGAGCTCAGCGTGGTTGCCGACCGCGGCAGACAGCAGGACCAGCCGCGGTGGGCTCGGATGGGCCTGGCAGAACGCCAAGAGTCCTTCGAGGAGGAAGCCGCGCTCCGTGTGCTGCATGTGATGAGCCTCGTCGACCACGATCAGGCCCACCCCCTCCAGTGCTGCATTCGCGTCCTGCCGCAGGGCGTGCATCAGCCGCTCGGGAGTGAGGACCTCCACATCTCCATCGCCGACTGTGGCTTGGGCGCCCGGCGCGGGGAAGTCGGGCAGGTCGTCGCCAAGTTTGCGGCCCAGCACTCGTAGCCGGGAGCGAAGGGCCTGGCGCATCTCCCGGCCCAGGCTGCGCAGCGGCGAGACATACAGCACCCGACCGGCACCAGCAGCCAGATGGGCGCAGATGACTAGCTGTGCCATGAGCGTCTTGCCAGCACTGGTCGGCACGCTGATCAGCAGCCGGGAGGTGGCTGGGTCCAGCGGGCGGGACTGTCGCAGCAGTTCCCGCTGCGGCGGCCACAGCGTCATCACTGGAGGGTCGGAGAGGGCGAAGGCCTGGGCGAGTGCTGGCGGGGTATCGGGAGGCAGCAGCCGCTGGAGACTGCCGTCGGCCAGGTCGTCCAGGAGTTCCAGCAGATGGGCGGCTACCCAGCGGGCGGAGCGGTCCGCTATGCCGGCGCTGCCAGTGACCACATCCCGCAGATGAGTCCGAGCGGTCTCCAATGCTGCGGGGTCGGCACGGGTAAGAAACAGTGTCAGGTTGTGAACCGCCTCAATGACGGCCTGCGCTGGGCCGTACATACTCTCTCGTAGATCGGTGACGCCAGCCAGCCGCTGCAGGTCACCCAACTGCCGTCGCCACACGCGCACCACCCGGGTCAGCCTGCGCCGCTGCAAACCCAAAAATGCCACCCCGGCCTCAACCGCGAGGGTGTCCAGGTGAGAGGCAAGTGATTCCTCGGTGACCAGGAGCGGGTCGACCTGCCGGAAGACCGCGGCAGCGTTCGGGTCCTGCTCGCATCGCCGGTAGCCAACCTGGGCGCCGAACGCCAGTGACAGCCGGCGGGCTCGAACCTCATCGGGATCCTGTGGCGTGCCCGTGGTTTCCGCGTCCGCTGTCTCCGCCAGGTCGTCCTCTTCGCCGGTCCTGTCGTCCTCGGGACCGTTGGTGGTGTCGAGACGATTACGGCGGTCGTCCAGAGCCAGTTCAAGGATGTGGGCACTGACGGCAAAGGCGTGTCGGCGCCGGACCGGGTCATACAAGTCGGTGCCCTCAAGTGCCGCAGCGACCCCGTGCAGGTACCAGGCCGTCCCTAGCAGTTGGTCCGGAACGCCAGCCTCGGACCTGATAGCGCCGACCTCAACCTCGGCGATCAGTGCGGCGAGTTCGTCTGGGGACGGCAGCAGGCCAGCCTCGTGGACGCCGAGCGCGATCGCAAGGATTTCGGGGTTTACAGTGCGGTCCACACCAGTTCCTGAACGTGCCGGGCGAAATCGGGGAAGTCATCGATGGCCACGATCATGCCTTCGAGTTGACCATCGTGCCGTAGGTGAGGAATCCGTTCGTGAGCCGTGGTGAAGGCGCGCTGTTTGGGAGCCGCAGACGTGTTAGTGGCCACGCTCACCCCGGCACCGCTGCTGGGATGCCCCTCCAGCCACAGATCGGCCAGCTCGCTGACGAATATACCGACGTCGCCAGAGACTTCCCGGTCGGCCCAGGCGATCTGGGAGATCACGTAGTTGATGCCGTGTTCCGATAGCTGATCCCACGCACCGCGGACCGTGTCGGTGACTGAATCATCCTTCCCGGTGTATTTCTTCATCTCCCACAGACGGAAGAGAAGTTCTGGTCCGGTACCTGAACGTGAGCGGTAGATGACCAGACCGTCTCCGCCGGAGTCGTTGACGTTGTCCTTGGGCGGGGTCAGGTACTCCCGTACCCGTGCGGGCGTATCCGGGCTCTCCAACGCCAGCAAGTACCAGAGCCATTCACCTACATGACCCGGCACTCCGTGATGCGGCTTAGCCGCCGGATCGATCTGCGGCTTGAATACCGGTTCCGCAAACGCCGTGACCAACTGCCGGCGTTGCCCAGTCAGCGGAGTGCCGCCCAGCGTGGCCGCTCTCCAAGAGTCGAATGCGTGTGTCACCTTGCCGCACCGCTGCCGCATCAAAGCCTCCGCGATGATCCATGCCACCGCCCCGCGCTCGGAGTCCGAATGCCCACCCATAGACACCAGCTCCCACGGGCATCGCTGGCCGGCTCCCCGACTGGCCCGAGTCGCGAACGCCGACACCTGCCCACCCCGGGCGGCCGCGAACTGCTCCGCTACCGCTGCCGGAACCCGGCTTCGAGGAGTGGGAACAGCTATGGACATGCGTACGCTCCGCTTCTACCCGTCACCGGCGAGTCCTCCTAGCATCGAAGACTATCTGGCCGCCCAAGCGTATGGCGGAACCTTCCTTTTCATCCGGAATCCCCTTACCCACTGCCTCGCCACCCCTGCTTCCCACCCCCTCCTGAACAAGGCCCAGGCCACCACCCTGTGGTCGAGCAGGTCTTCCTCGCCCAACTCGAACACGCCACAACGCCGCGTACGACCCCAGCGGCCGCGACCGCCGGGAATGGGCATCAGTGAAGATCGCCGCGGACTTCGAACCACCGCCCCTCCGCGAACCCAATGGCACACAGCCCACCGTGCCCCCACCAATCAACGGCAGCGAAGCCCGGCTCGCCTACGTTGTCGTCACCCGCACACGTCGACGCCTCGATCTCGGCGACCTGCCCTAGCTCAAGCCGCCCCTCGAGGCTTCCAGCCCATCGAACGAATGTGCGAACATTGAGTTAGGGTGCTCCTCATAGTCGAGACGACATAGATGATCCAAAGGGGGGTTATGGGCAACAGGAGGTGTGTATGTCGTTTACGCATCTCCGTGCAGCGAGCGGCTATTCGCTGCGCTACGGGGCCAGCCGCCCGCAGGCACTGGCAGAGCGGGCTGCAGAGCGGGGTCTCGACGCCCTGGCGCTGACCGATCGGGACTCTCTCGCAGGTGCGGTGCGCTTCGCCAAGGCGTGCGCGAAAGTCGGGGTCAGGCCTCTCTTCGGCGTTGATCTGGCCGTGCCTGGCGCGTCCCCGTCCGGGGCGGCGTCGGCGGTGCGGCAGCGGACCCCCGCCAGGGGCGGTGCGTTCGTGACGGAGGCGCCACTGCGGGCGGTGTTCCTGGCCCGGACCGCACACGGCTGGGCCGAGCTGTGCCGTCTCGTGTCGGCGGCGTCCGATCAGGGCGTCACCTGGGAGGACCTGGCCTGCGCGAACGGCGAGGTGTTCGTGCTGCTCGGGGCCGATTCCGAGGTGGGGCAGGCGCTGGCGTCGGGACGTCCCGACCGGGCCACTGCCCTACTTGATCCGTGGCGTGAGCGGTTCGGCCGGTCGTTGCGCCTTGAGGTGTCGTGGCACGGGCGGACCGGTACGGGTCCGGGTTCGTTGCGTCTTGCGGCACGGATGGCGGGTTTCGCCGCCGAACAGCAGGTGGAGGCTGTGCTGAGCAACGCCGTGCGGTATGCCGACCCGCATCAGGGTGAGGTCGCCGACATCCTGGACTCCGCCCGTTCGCTGGTGCCGATCGACGGCCGGGACGCGTCTCGTCTCGACGGCGGGCAGCGGTGGCTGAAGGATGCCGGGGAGATGGAGCGGATCGCCGGGCGGATCGCCGAGGCAGTGGGCGGCCGGGGCCTTCAGGCGCGGCGGCTGCTCGCAGTGACCGAGGAGACGGCGGCAGCCTGCGTGGTCGACCCGGGCGAGGCGTTCGGTCTGGGCCGGCTGAATCTTCCCGAGGCCGAGCTGGTGGGCGCGCGGGCGGACACCGCCGACCGCGTTCTCGC
Source organism: Streptomyces sp. ERV7 (assembly GCF_001653515.1). Taxonomy (GTDB): domain Bacteria; phylum Actinomycetota; class Actinomycetes; order Streptomycetales; family Streptomycetaceae; genus Streptomyces. Next base: position 1,155,101 of record NZ_LYOY01000001.1, read on the forward strand.
CGAGAAGTGCGCGGCGGGCATGATGAACCGCGGCTACCACCGGGAGGTGGAGCGCTGGGACCGGCTCGAGGACGAGCTGAGGATCATCGCCGGGCACGGTTTCGCCGGGTACTTCCTGACCGTCGCCGAGGTCGCGGCGGGGGCTCAGCGACTTGGCATCCGGGTCGCGGCCCGCGGCTCGGGCGTGGGCTCCCTCGTCACACATCTTCTGGGCATCAGCCCGGTCGACCCGGTGGCGCACGGCCTGCTCATGGAGCGGTTCCTGTCCGCACGGCGGTCCGCGCTGCCCGATATCGACCTGGATGTGGAGTCGGCCCGCCGCCTGGAGGTGTATCAGGCGGTACAGGAGCGGTTCGGGGCCGACCGGGTGGCGACGCTCGCGGTCTACAAGACGTACCGGGCGCGCGGGGCGATCGAGGACGTGGCCCGCGCCCGCGGCATGGCGCCGGACGAGGCGGCCCGGCTCGGCAAGGCGTTCCCGCACATCCGGGCGAAGGACGTGCGGGCCGCGCTCGCCGAGCTGCCGGAGCTGCGCGAGGTCGCCGCCGAGGACCACGGCCGGCTATGGGAGCTGGTGGAGGCGCTCGACGGGCTGCCGCACGAGGCGGCGATGCATCCGTGCGGACTGCTCGTCTCCAACGCGGGACTGCTGCGGCGCACCCCGGTGGCGCCGACCACGGTGGAGAACATCGCCATGTCTCAGTTCGACAAGGAAGACATCGAGGACACCGGCCACCCGAAGATCGACGTCATCGGCGTACGGATGCAGTCGGCGCTCGCGCACGCGGCCGCCGAGATAGAACGCGTCACCGGAGAACGGTTCGACCTGGACGACCCCGCGCAGGTGCCGCCGGACGACCCGGCCACCTACGACCTGATCACCTCCGGGGACACCCTGGGGACCTTCCAATTGGAAAGTCCGGGGCAGAGAGAGATGGTGCAGAATCTGCGGCCGCGGTCGTTCGACGACCTGGCGCTCGACATCAGCCTGTTTCGGCCGGGACCGGTCGCGGCGAATATGGTGGAGCCGTTGATCAAGGCCCGCGACGGCCAGAACCGTCCCCATTACGCGCATCCGGACCTGAAGCCGATCCTCGAGGAGACCGAGGGGCAGGTCGTCTTCCACGAGCAGGTCATCGCGATCATGACGACGCTGACCGGCTGCGACCGGGGCACGGCCGACGAGGCACGGCGTGCCCTGTCGGACCCCGAGCGGCAGGGCCGGGTACGAGCCTGGTTCGCGGACCGGGCTCGGAAGCGCGGCTATCCGGTCCAGGCCGTGCGCGACGTGTGGAAGATCCTGGAGGGCTTCGGCAGCTTCGGCTTCGCCAAGGCGCACGCCGCGGCGTTCGCGCAGCCCGCGTACCAGTCGAGCTGGCTCAAGGCCCATCGGATGGCGGCCCTGCTCGCGGGGCTGCTCACTCACGATCCGGGGATGTACCACAAGCGCGTTCTGGCCGCGGACGCGCGGCGTCACGGGGTGCCGCTGCTGCTGCCCGACATCAATGAGTCCCGGTCCGCACACATAATCGAACTGGCGTCTGACAGGTGGGGGGTGCGGATCGGCCTGTCGCAGGTCCGCGGCATCACGGAGGCCGAGAGCGGGCGCATCACCGCCGGGCAGCCGTACACCTCGCTCGAGGACTTCTGGCAGCGCGCCCGCCCCAGCCACCCGCTGGCCGAACGCCTGGCGCAGGTCGGTGCGTTGGACGCGTTCGGTCCCCGCCGCGAGCTGCTGCTGAAGGTCGCCGAGCTGCACCGCTCGGGTCGCAGCAAGGGCGGCTCGACCGCAGGCCAACTCCCCATGGAGAACACGGAGAGCGCAGAGGACGCCGGCGCCGGGCCGGACTGCACCGGCGCAGCCATCACCACGGGCCTGCCGGCTATGAGCGGCTCGGAGCAGCTCGCCGCCGAACTGGACGTGCTCGGCATGGATATCTCCCGCCACCTCCTCGACGAGCACCGGTCCCTGCTCGCCGAGATCGGCGCGACCCCCGCCGCCGATCTGCCACGGCTCCGGCACGGCGCAACCGTGCTCGTCGCCGGCGTCAAGGTCGCCACCCAGACCCCGCCGATCCGCTCCGGTAAGCGCGTCATCTTCGCCACCCTGGACGACCCCACCGGCCTGTCCGATCTGGCGTTCTTCGAGGACAGCCACGCGCGCTGCGCCCATACGGTGTTCCACAGCAGCCTGCTTCTCGTCCGCGGCACCCTGGCCCGCCGCGCGCCGCGCGCCTTCAGCATCACCGGCACCGCCGCCTGGAACCTGGCCGAGCTGATCGACCTGTACCGCGAAGGCGGCCCCGGCGCCGTCGCCGATCGCCTCACCCGCCCCGAGACCGCCGCACGCCGGACGGGCCCGCGCCGCACCATCACCCAGCCGACCGGCTACGCCCTGCACCCCTGGGCCGATCTGCAGCCGCCCGGCACCTCCGCCTCGGCCGCCCTGACCGCAGGGAACACTCTCGACCCCCTCAAGGGAAGGTCCTTCCACCATGCGAGTCCCGGAAGCGCGGGGTGACCGGCGATGATCCTCTACCTTCACTTCGGCGACCCACAGCCCGACGCCACCTACCGTCAACTCCTCGACATGATCGGCGAGTTCACGCCCGTCGCGCAGGCCCTGCCGCCGGACGCGGCGCTCGCTGACGTGTCCGGGAGCACCCGCTATTTCGACCGCGACGCCGCCGGGCTCGCGGCCCTGATCCGGATGCGCGCGGCGGCGGTCCACGGCCTCGACGTGACGGTCGGCATCGGCCCCAACCCGCTGCTCGCCCAGCTCGCCGCGCACCGCGGGGCGCCCGGCGCCATCCGTTCCATACCCGATGATCCCGAGGCCATCGTCCGGTTCCTCACCGGCCTTCCGGCCGCGGCACTGCCCGGCGTGGGCCCGGCCACCGCCCGCACTCTGGCCTCGTACGGCCTGCACACCGCCGACCAGATCGCCGCCACCCCGCTGCTGACGCTCCAGCGCATCCTGGGCACGGCGACCGGCCGCACGATCCGCGAGCGCGCGGCCGGCATCGACCCCGCGCGGGTCGTTGCGGGCGCCCCGCCCCGTACGTTCTGCGCCGAGCACCGCTTCACCCGCGACGAGCTCGACTCCGGGCGCCAGCGCGCCGCTCTGACCCATCTCGCCGAACAACTCGGCGCCCGGCTCCGCGACGAGCGGCAGGCGTGTCGTTCACTGGCACTGACCGTCCAGTACGCCGACCGTTCGACGACCACCCGCAGCCGCACCCTGTCCGAGTCCACAGCGCACAGCCCGCAGCTTCGAGCAGCTGCCCACGCGTTGCACTGGTCCCTGGGGCTGCAACGAGCCCGCGTCCGCTCGTTGACCCTGCGTGCGGACAAGCTCGGTGGCACCTCATCGGCCTCCCGGCAGTTGACCTTCGGCCCCGACGACGACAAGAACCGCCGCATCGAAGCCGCGGCCGACCGGGCCCGCGCCCGCTTCGGACCGGGCGCGGTGCGACCCGCCAGCACCGCGGGTCTGCAGTGAGCGACTGGCGGCGACGAACCCCCTGCAGGCAGAAAGAACCGAAGGATTCGGACCGGCATCTTGACACATGAACAGTGATAAACGAATCATGAATCATGTCTCAAAGTGCACCCGAGGGAATGCGGGAACTCTCGGTGAGCCTCTTCGGGAACCGCTACCGGGCGGAAGTGCTGCTCGCGCTCGCCCAGGCCGATGACCGGGGTGTCTGCATGGGAGACCTGGCGGCTTCCTACGGGATCTCCGCCAGCCTCTATCAGGCTCCGATTCGGGCGCTGGTGCGGGCGGGGCTGGCCGTACGGCTTCCGCGGAGTCCTGGGGAGCGGCGTCAGCACTACCGCCGCAGTGACGACAACGAGCTCTGGCAGTACCTGGAGGGCGTCTTGTGTCGTTTGGCAGCGGTGACAGGAACGGAACGGGTTGGATGACCGACGGGGCCGGTGTTTGCGGTCACGGCCGGGTGAGGCAGGGTGGAGACCATGATGACCTCGGTGGGTTCCGTGCTCGACGGCTCGGTGAAAACGGTGTCCGCCCAGCTTGCGGAGCAGGGCGCGCAGACAGTGTTTGCCGAGGTCATGGGGGAAAAGGCGTTGTTCTTCTACCGCCTGGACCCTATCGAGGACGAGCGTCGCCGGGAGGTCGGCGCGGAACACCTGGACCAGCGGCGGCCTCTGGAGACGCTGCTGTCGCTTCCGGTTGGCATGCCGGTTCCGCTGGCCTCATTGGACCAGCACGAGAAGCGGGCGCTGCGTTCCTTGCCGACCGGAGCGGCGGACCGTGACCGCCGGACGGTGACGCGGCGTGCGGTGCGCCCCTTGCAGGTGGATCTCGCCGTGGTGCCGGCGTCCGGGTGGCGCCAGGGACTGGAGAGGGCCGGTCGGTTCGCCCCGTTCTGCCGTCGGGCCATGCTGCTCAGCCGTCGTCCCGCGCGCCTGGACGAGGTGCTGGCCGAAGCGGATTTCTACGGCATCGGAGTTCTCATCGACCGGGGGGACGAGATCGAGATGGCGCTGGAACCTGAGGCCCACCGGCCGCAGCGGCATACCGCGGCGGCCTGGCGGTTCGTGGAGGAGCTGTATCAGCGGGTGCGCTGAATACATGGGGCTTCGGCCGCGGCGGGGGTGGCTTCAGGCGCGGCGAGGGCCCATCGGTTGAGCTGCTCGGGCACCTTGAAGGCGCCGGGCTGCCGGAGGGTGGCGTTCACCAAGGGGTACTGGTCGACGGCAGTGAGGCACCGGTTGTGCCACCACCGCTCCCGTTCGATCCCCGCGGGAATCGCGCGGAGATCGCGGAGCCAGCTCATGAGCACGGCGATGTTGTGGGCGGTGGCCTGCGCGGGCAGGGGCGCGTGGTTGCTGGTGAAAATGTCCAGGGCCCTCCCTTCGCAGGCGTAGCACTCGCAGATGGGTGCGGGGCCTCCACCGTACTTGTCCGCCAGGTTGTCCCCCAGGTAGAAGTCCATCAACTCGGGGTGAAGCACGTGCGGCGCCGTGGGCCCGCCGCCCCCTTTCCTGCTGGTCTGCGCCTTCTCCCCGGGAGCGACGATGTGCCGCAGGCCGCTGCTCCCGCCGAAAGCGGTGAAGAGCGCACCGGCTGCCAGAGCGCCGAAGGCGGCGAGATCGGCGCGAACCAGCGCGGCGTCCGACACTTCGGTGATCAGCAGGCGCAGGTGGGTGACTGCCTTCGCGTATCGCGAAAGCGGGTCCATCTGCCCGCCCAGCATGATCGCTTTGGGGCCCGGGACCAGCTGAAGGAAGCTGATCAACTGTTTTGTCGACTCCTCGTTCCGGAGCCATGCCACGTCGATCGGCACCGAGAAGATCACGGACGGGTCGCCGAGCTCGACCATGCGGCGGGCTGCGGCCCGGAGCGCGTCGGAGTCTTCGGCCTGGATATAGCCGGTCGGGGAGATCGGCACGGTGACGCCAGCCGCCCGCTGCCGGGAGAGGGAGACCTCCAGCGGGTCGTTCATGAAGAACCCGTCCGGTTCGTTCTCGGGGAACGGGGCCTCCTCAGTGGCGGGAGTCGATTCGTAGCAGGCCGGATCGGCAAGCAGGACTCCGCTGTACCCCTCGTTCCGTCGCATCCGCTGCGCCGTCCGCGCGGCAGTGTCGCCACACAGGAGCAGGCCGCTGAGGCTGGGGGCGATCTGTTCCGACACCCTCTTGACAAGGGTGGGGCGGGTCTGGATCAGCATGCGGCCGCGCAGCAGGCCGATACCGTCCGGAGTCGAGTCGGAGGGGCGAGGACGGGGCGGGACGGCGGAAGGGTCGGTCATGGACGGTCCTTCAATGCGACGACAACGGTGACGTGCGGTGACCTTCGACGTACAAGTGCTGGAAGTCCTCTGGCAGCAACCGGGCGCAGCCGGCTGCCGATTCGAGGGTAAGCCCGCGCTCGTCGAGCAATGTTCGTACGAGTGCGGGGACGGTCCGGGGTTGCTCGCGGGGGATCTCGACGGGTTCGGCCGTGCGGTAGCCGAGCGCGGACATCTCGATGACGAGGGTGCGGTGCTGCCATTCGGTCAGCGCGTTCAGGTCAAGGGCGCGGCGCAACAATGCGCTCATGGACACTCGCCAGGTCCGCTTGAGCTCCATGAGCCGTTGCAGATCGACACCGCCCTTGAAGGCGTTCCGGATATCCGCGGCCGGCATGAGCAGCTCCGCCGCGAAGGCGTCGGCCTGCTTCTCCTGCCGGGATCCGGTACCGGGTTCCACGTGCATGACCAGGTGGCCGAGTTCATGGGCGACGCTGAACCGGCAACGGTCACCGGGCGCCTGACCGTTGACCAGAAGCAGCGGCGAACCGCTCCCGTCCCACTGGCTGACGGCGTCCAGCAGATCGCTGCCGAGATCGCGTACGACCACCAGGGCGCCGGCGTTCTCGACCGCCTTGATCACATCCGGGAGCGGTCCGGGCGGCAACCGCCACGCTTTGCGTACTTGCCGTGCAGCATCCTTCGGGGTCGTGAGCAGATCCAGTGGAACGCGCAGGAAATCAGAGGCTTGATCAGAAGCCCCTGCCGCCGACGTGATCCCCTCCAACTGCATGCGAGTCAGGGCCAGTTGAGCGTGCACCTGGCGCAGCACGGAGGCGGACAGGGCGGCCTTCTTGCGGTGATGGATCAGCCCGACACCAACCCCTCCCACCTGCGGATCGACGCACAGCAGGTCTTGCGGGTAGCCCAGCGCGGCCGCATACCACTCCAGTCGGTCGTCGCAGACGGCGAGTCGTCCGGACTCCGCTCGGCTCACGTATCCCTGCGACACCGCCGTCGCCCCCATGGGAGATGCCTTGGTCATGGCGACAGAGACGTCCACCTGCGTGAGTCCGCGGGACTCACGCAGCAGAACGAGCATTCCGGGATGGGCTTGCCTGCCGGCCATTCCTTCACCTCCTTCGACCTCAATCCAATCCTCAGAATAGCACCTCGGATTATTCCACACTCGATGCCGCCAATGATTGCCCTGTGTGAGGACCGTCTGCGCAGGTCGGGGCCATGGCAGATCAGTCCTCCGGGTTCGCCGACAGGGACCTGCGACCGGGCCCGCGCCGCCGCGGCATGGACACCACCGTGGCGTCGGCCACGTCCTCCTGGTCGCGGCGCAGGTTCTCCACCTCGACCGCGAGCTCCACCGCAGTCCGGCGCAGGAAAGCGGTCAACTCCCTTTCCGCTACGAGCTGTTGCTTTGTCTCCTTCAATTCATCGACGACGGCCGCGTACCGCTCCGCGAGTTCTTGGGCGGCAGTCGGCACGCGGTCCTGCGCCTGGGCGCGAAGCCGGAACTCATCGACCAGGTCCTGGTGGTGGGGATAGACCACGTCCCGGCGCAACCCCGACTCGACGATGAGCTCGGTGGCGGTCAGCTTGCCCGAGGCCGAGCGCAGGGGAGTGCCGGCCAGCAGCCGCTCGGCCGCCGCTTTGATCGCGGTGGCGTCTCTGTCCCGGTCACGAGGTCTGCGCCCCATCGAGCCGCTCCTTTCCCGCTTGCTTCTGTCGGCTGCTTCCGTGCCGCCCCAGCTCATGTGCGGCGATCACCGCGCGCGCCCGGGCGGCTTTCGCCGCCTCCCGTTCCCTCAGGGGCCTGGGCGACAGCGGATCGGCTGCGGCGGCCTCGTGCCGGGTGAGTTCTCTCTTCTTGTCCTCGATGTCGCGGTCGGTGTAGGCGAGGTTGACGCATGCGGTGCGGCAGAGCGGCTCGTCCGGTCCGTGCACGTCCACCCCGGCTGCTTCGCGTTCCTCTCGGCAGCCCGCGGTCTCGTATCGCCATACGCAGGTCATGCCCCGTCCGTGGTGGATGTCGGGATGTTTGCTGGACAGCAGCCGTTGGGCGTTGTCGGCGTGGATGACGACGCGCCCGGTGAACACGGCCGCCGACTTCCGGACCCGGTGGCGGTACTCCTGTGCGGAGGGTCCGCTGACGTGTTCGCCGTCGTCGAGCGCTCGCAGGTCCTCGTCCACCTGCTCGCTGACCATCTCCAGTTCCTCGAGGGCGAGGTCCTCCATCCAGCTGGTGTCGGCGTCTCCGGCGTAGCCGAGGGTCACCTTGGCCCGGATGTGCCCGTACTGCGCTTGCGCCGCCGCGAGTCCGCCCGGGCGTCGCACCACGAAGTAGGCGAGCGTACGGCGGAAACGTGCCGCGTGAATGTCCTTCGTCGGGTCGGGCGGGATGGCCGGATCGTCCCGACCGGAGAACTGGGCGTTCACCCAGCCCATGAACTCCCGGATGTCGTCGTTCATCGTGCCCGACGGCTTCGACTGCTTCCGGCGTGAGCGGACCGTGGTGGTACGTTGCCGGCTCGGCGGGAACAGCAGCTCGGCATCGGAAAGCGACTCCAGTATCCGCACGACCGGAGCGACCGCGCCGACCACGGCCCACGCCCGTTCCTCCGTCTCCTCCGGGTCGGGATCAGGATCATGGTCGGAGCCTTTGCTGCGCCGCCCGACGAGTACAAGTCCGCCGTACTCGTCCTCGCGCAGGCATCCGCGGCGGAGCTGCAGAACTTCACCGCTGCGCATGCCGGAGAGGTAGCAGATGACGATGAAGCATGCGGCCGTCAGGTAGCGCACCAACTGGTTGACCTCGCGCACGCCGATCGGGCGGTCGCGCCACGGGGCGCCCTGGAAGCTGCCGGTGATCGGACCGAGGAAGTAGGCGTCGGATTCCAGTTCAAGGCCGTAGTCCTCGGCCATGGACAGCAGCAGGCCGTCGTACGGCTTCACATGGGGTCCGGTGGACGCCACCATACGGGCGATGTGCTGGTGATCCACTCCGAGCCGGCCGCCGTGCCGCTCGCGGCGTTTCGTGCCGGGCAGCCCGCGGCCCGCGCGGTGAAGTTCGGCCACGTAGACCGCCAGACGCCCCTTCAAGGAACCGGAGCTGAATCGGTCGCGTGCCGCCAGGGTCGCCGGGTGCCGCCCGTCCAAGAGCAGTCGTGCTTCCCGGGCCGCGTCGCGGATGTCGGGCCCGAAGTCCTCAACCATCCGAAGGGCCCACGCCAGCAAGGCATCCATGGTGACGGGATCGATGCGCGGCGTCTTGTTGTACCGGCTCTGAACGCGCTTGACGCCGACCAGGTCATCCGCCGAGGCGGCACCCCATGGTCTGCGGTGCGGGAGACGGTGCTCGTCGGGCAGCGTGTCCCGGTAACCCCAGACGACCCGAACTGCGTGCAACAGGCGCCGCTTGTCCTCCGTGGAGTTGGTCAGGGCAAGGACGTGACTCTTGTACAGGCCCAGGTCCCGACTGCTGACATCGCACAAGCGCGTAAACCCGCGCGTATCCAGCCATGCAGCAAAGGGTGACATGGACATGATCCATTTGTGAATCGTCAGGACCTCGGGTTGCTCATCGATCAGTCCAGGCCGCAGTTGAGCGGGCCAGTTGGTGTTGAGCGCGACCCATGCACACGTCGTGAAGCCTTCCCGCAAGGAGTCGGGCATCAGGCGCGGCCAGTTCTCACTGACCGGACACAACTGATCATCAAGCAGCCCGGGGCCCAGGTGCCAGACCGGGTCCCCGAACCGGGACAGTGTGGCCTTGTCCGTCGAGTCGCGGAGCGGTCGGTGAGCCAGGACCACGGTGTCCGGTCCCGGCAGCAGCGCTGCCCCGACCGAGGGGTCGGATGTCGGCACGGAGGTCATCGCAGATCCATCCTTCCGTTGATGAGGTCGTCCACGAGCGCCCGCTCGGCGGCCGTGACGCGGTCGCGGGCGGCGGAGCGCTCGGCCGGGGTGTAATCCCTCAGCAGGTTGGACAGGCGAGCGAACGTCTCGGCGTGGAGGTGGGCCCACAGGCGCGGATCGAGGTCGCGCTTCAGATGCTTGAGTCGACCGTGTGCCTCGACTTGGACCGGCAGCTGGTGGGGCAGTGCACGCGCGTTCTCGCACCGCAGACAGTCGTCGAGAAAAGAGGCGCCGCACGGCTTCCCGGGCCCCGTGAACGGGCTGTCCTCCGGGGCCGTGCAGCCCACCAGCACGGTGTCCTGCTCACCGGAGATCAGTCGGGCTAGAGTCTTCGTGTCTACGCCAATATCGGCCGCGGCCTGCTCCGGGGCCTCGGCGGCGCGTGCGAGGAAGTCGTCGGTCAGCACCGGAACCTCCTGCACCGCCCGCGCCTTGGTGACCTCCTCCTCCAGAGCTTCGCGCATGACCGTGCGCCCGCGCTCGGTCGCCGGCCGGCTCGTCCGTAGATAGTTCTGGTAGGTCTCCCTGGTGTGCGCCACGGGCCTTCCCCCGCGTTCCAGCGCCGCCCGCCGAAGCCGGTGCACATTGACCGACAGCCCCTTGTCCTCCGCCTCTTCGGCCTTCTCCTTCCCCCTGTCCTGCTCGGTCGTCGCACCATCGTCATCGTCAGGGAGTTCACCAGGTGAACCACCCCCGCGCTCCGGGCGGTCGGCTCTCACCTCAGGACGGAAGTCGTGCCCCGCCGCCCAGGCCACGATCCCGCTCCGATGGGTGCCGTTCCCCCACGCGAGACCTCCCCGAGCGCGGACTTTCGGATAGCAGAAGGCGTGTGTTTCTCCGCCGTGGCGTCTCGCCAACTCCGTCAGGTCCAGCAGCAGTTGGTAGACGCGGAAGGCGGAACGGAACAGATGCTTGTCGTCATCCTCCGTCTGCAGGACGCCGACAAGCGATGCGGGCACGTCCTCCAATGATGTCACCATGAACTCCAACGACGGCCCGCGCCGTGGCTTCACCTCGTCCACGAGAGCCAGTGCGGGCCCTCCGAGGTCACCGTCCGGCCGGAAGTGCGCCGCCGGCCATTCCCCGATGGTGCCGAAGTTCTCGCTGGTGAGATCGATGAACATCAAGCAGAACGCCACCGTCTCCGTGCGCGTCAGCGTCAGCCGGGACACAAGTTCGTGGGTCCCGCCCAGTGCCTGCACCCAGGAAGGGATGCCACCCTGCGGCTTCGACGGCGTCACGCGCCGCAGCACGTCTCCAGTCCGGTCGAGGGTGTCCAGCACGCGGCCGAGCTTTTCGGCATGGTTGAAGCGGCCGGGTGGGCCGAGGTCGCCGCGGCGGTACGCGGCCAGGACCTCACGCCCAGCCTGGATCCGGTCACGGGCGACGCGGATGTCGTGACGGACCGCGGTCATGAGCTCCTGATGTTCGTCGTGGCTGTACGGCTGCACCTTCGACTCGTACGCGGGCAACCGCCCGTGCAGGATGGCGTTCCGCGCCTCGGTCGACAGCTCCTTGTCTGCACGGAAGGTCGCCCGCAGCCGCTCTACGTGGGACTTCCTGGAGCCCAGCGAAACTGCGAGCAAGCTCTCCTTGATGTGGACGGCCGTAATGTGCGCGGGCTCGTGCACAACCGGGTCCACCTTCGCGAGATATCCCGCCAGGAGCTGCACACCGGACCAGAGCCCCTCGGCAGCGCTGGCCCGCTTGACTCCGGAAGTCGGTCCAGTAGCCCGCGCGAAGGACCGGGCCAACCACCGCTGAATGCCGGTACTGACCTGCAGTTTCGTGAAGTCGTAGACCTTGCTGCGCCGCCCCTTCTCCTCGACGAAGAAGACGCTGCACTCGTCCTCGGTAATGATGAGCCGCTCCGGCGACTGCCAGTTCCCGGGAGGCACGCTCGCCTTACGACCTCTGCGGCTCACGCGTCGCCCTCCGGGTCGTCGAGAAGCTCCACATCCTCGGGAACCGGAGACAGGACCAGCTCACTGTCCGCAGCGACCTTCCCCAGCAGGATGTCAACGGCCTCCCGCTGATCACCATCGACCAGCGCCATCAGGTAGTCGACTTCCAGCGCCGTGAAGGGAGCCAGGTACCAGTCCCTGGTGGTCTGCGGGTTGCGATGCCCGAGCATCGTCGCCAACTGGTACCAGACATCGCCGAACTGCTCACGGAACGCATGCTTCTCGGCCTCGGTGAACCCTTGGAGGCGCTGCTCCCACACGGCGCTCAGGATCGAGTACCAGACCAGCGCGTAGGAGTGCCGCAACATGTGCGGCCGAGCCCACAGCGGGCACTGGGCTGCCCGCCTCTCCCGCTCCTCCGCCTCCAGGTCGTCGAACCCGGGCCACCGCGAGCGCGCCCACGCCTGGGCGACCCGGGAGTTGGCGGTGGTAAACGTGTTCTCCCAGCTGTGGGCCCGATGCGGCATGCCGTCGACGCTCAGCCAGACGGCGAGCGGCTCCAGCCCGCCCGCCGTCTCCCGGAACAAACGGATCCGCTCCTGCGGCCCCAGAACATCAAGGGACAGCGTCGCGGAACTCCCGAGCGGGGCCTGCACTTTGAGTGTCTTCGACCGCGGGTTGTGCCCGGTCACGATCACCAGGCCGGGCACCCGCTCGTACCGGCCGGCCCGCTGCGCCCGCCCGATCGCCTCCGCCCGCGAACCCTCCATCGGGTCCATGTAGCCTGCCACGGCTTTCACAACCGCCCGCGGAATCCGGAAGTTACGTCCGTAGCGCCGCCCCTTGGCGCAGGACTGCGCCAGCCACACCTTCGGGTACCTGCTCGTCACGGGTGTCGGCGGCAGCTCGACATCCAGGACGCTCGCCCACTCCTCCAGCCGAAGCCCCGTACCCCACAGCCCCTCGACGAACGCCGTGTTCCGGTCCTCGTTGAAGCCGTGCCAGCTCCCCGGACGCAGGCCGTCGAACCCGTAGCCCCTCAGCCCCACGTCCTTCCACTGCTCGAAAGCCTTGCGCAGCAGCCACTTCACCTGACGGCGAGGCGCTCCAGCCGGACGAGACGGGTCCCGGCGCGCCGTCCCGTGCCCGCCGTTGCCACCGGACTGCGCGGACTGGGACGGGATCGGGTTGAAGACCTCGTACTCGCCAGAGGCCCACGCGTAGAACCTCTTGAGCCCCGCCCTGTCGGTGTCGAAGGACGTCCCCTCCACCCGCCAGTAATTACGGGCATCAGTCATCCGCCAGTGCTTGAAGTCCGTGTAGTCGCGCTTGCTCGCCTCGTACCAGAGCCGTCCCCGCTGCTCCAGGAAGTTCAGCCAGACGACGAGCGCGTACGCATACCGGCGCCACGTGGTCCGCTGCTTGGATACGATCTCGTCAGCACGGAAGAAGAGGTTGATCCACGGATCCGTGCCGTGTCGCCTTGACCAGATGATGGGTGTGCCGTCCCGCGCGCCGTTCTCGCGTGCTCTTTCGTGTACGTCGCCCAGCTGTCCCAGATCCACACCGCCCGCAGGGACAGGGAAGTCCCGGCTCAGGTCGTAGAACTCGACAGCCCAGGAACCCTCGGGCTCCTCCATGCATATGCCTCCGCGCCGATGTCCGAGCCGAAAACCGACAGTGACTCAGACAGTAGAGAAGGCCCGGCGACTCGATCTGGAAGCAGCCGAGCGTCTCGGTGGAACGGATGAGCCGGTAGGTCGGCAGGTCCCCCTCGGGGACCTGGCGCGGGTCGTCGAGGTCCAGCTTCCGGCCGGTGGTGCGGCCGATCTCGGCGACCGCGTGCGCCATCGCCGACTGCATCCGTACGCCGAGGACGTCCAGCTTGAGCAGTCCGAGGTCCTCCACGTCCTCCTTGTCGAACTGGGACATGGGGATGGGGGCACCTCCCTGGCCCTTGAGGCCTTGGGGGACCTCGCCGCTGGTCGGGACCACCGGGGTGCGGCGCAGCAGCGTGATGTTCGAGAGCAGCACTCCGCACGGGTGCATGGCGATCCCGCGCGGCAGCCCGTCCAGCGCCTCGACCAGCTCCCACAGCCTGCCGTGCCGCCCCTGCTCCGCCGCGATCTCGCGCAGCTCCGGCAGTTCGGCCATCGCGGTGCGGGCGTCGCGGGCCCGGATGTGCGGGAAGGACTTGGCGATCCGGTCGATCTCGGCCGGGTCCATGGACAGTGCGGCGCCCACGTCGCGTACGGCGTGGCGGACCCGGTAGGTCTCGGGCATGGCGACGGCGGCGACACGTTCGCTGCCGAAGCGGCCGATGATCGCGCGGTAGACGTCGAGGCGGCGGGCGGACTCGACGTCGATGTCGATGTCCGGCAGCGCATAGCGCCGGGCGGACAGGAAGCGCTCCATCAGCAGGCCGTGTGCGACGGGGTCGGCGTGGGCGATGCCGAGGAGGTGGTTGACGAGCGACCCGGCGCTGGAGCCGCGCGCGGCCACCCGGATGCCCATCTCCCGTATGTCGTCGACGACTCGGGCGACGGTGAGGAAGTACGCGGCGAAGCCGTGGGCGGCGATGACGTCCAGTTCCCGGTGCATCCGCTCCCAGTACGCGCGGTCGCCGTCGTAGCCGCGCAGCACCATGCCGGCGGCGGCCCGGGAGGCGAGGACCCGCTGCGGGGCGCGGTCGGCGGCGCCGACGAGGTGGGGCTCGGGGAAGTAGCTGTACGTCTTGATGCCCAGCTCCTCGCCGGGGTCGACCAGGCACGCGGCGGCGGTCTCCTCGGTCGTGGCGAGCAGCCGGTGCGCGGTGTCCCGGCGGAACCCGGCGGCCTCGGCGACCTGTTCGGCGGCCCGGGCCATGGCGGCGGGATCCTTGAGCCAGCGCTCGCCGCTGTCCAGCCCCCGGCGCGGATCGACGGGGACGAGCCTGCGGGCCGCGTCCAGGACGTCGGCGACCGGCCCGAGCCCGGCGTCCGCGTACCGCACGGCGTTGGTCAGCACGGCCGGTACGCCCTGTTCGGCGGCGAGGCCGAGGGTGCGGGCGGCGAGCCGCAGCGAGCCGGGCCCGGTGCCCGGGCGCCCGTGGTGCACGACCTCAAGGCGCAGGGCGTCGCCGTACAGCTCGCGCCAGGGGGCGAGGAGGTGTACGGCCCGGTCCGGGCGGCCGGCGGCGAGCGCCCTGCCCACCTCGGAGGCCGGTCCGAGCAGCACGGTGAGTCCGTCGGCGGGCAGCGCGGACCAGGAGAGGGCGGGCTGTCCGGTGGCGGTGTGGGCGGCGGTGATCAGCCGGCAGAGCTCCGCCCAGCCGGCGGCGCCGTCCCGGGCGAGGAAGGTGGCGCGCGGCGCCGACTCGTCGACGAAGGCGCCGCCCCGCACCGGGGTGCGCGGACGCCGGGCCGGGGCGCCCCCCTCCGCTTGTTCGGGGAGGTGTCCGGGGACGGCGAGGTCAGTGCCGAAGAGCGGGCGCACCCCCGCCGCCGCACACGCCTTGGCGAAGCGCACGGCGCCGGCGAGGGTGTCCCGGTCGGTGAGGGCGAGTGCGTCCATCCCCAGGTCGGCGGCGCGCTCGACCAGCCGTTCCGGGTGGGAAGCCCCGTACCGCAGGGAGTAACCCGAAACCGTGCGCAGATGCGTGAAGCCGGGCACCCGCACCTCCTGGACCAGTCGTTCTCACTTCCCCCTCCTTTCACCATAGACCAATTTCGAACGCACGTACGACACACATGTTCGATACGTATGGGGCACCTCGCTCCGCGGACGTCAGCCATTCGGCCCCGCCCCGACTGCGCCGCCCTGCCGCGCCCCGGAGCGTGAGGGACATGACGTTCGTCGACGAGGTGAAGAGCGCCGTCACCGTGCGGGCCGCGCTGCTGGTCATCGGGGTGCTCGGACTGATGGTCGCGTTCATCGCGTCCTATGCCGGGGCCTTCCACAGCCCCAAGCCGAAGGACGTCCCGTTCGGGGTGGTCGCGCCCGCGGAGATCAGCGCCCAGGCCGTGCAGCGGCTGAACGCGCTCCCCGGCGGCGCGCTGGACGCCCGTGCGGTCAAGGACCGGGCCGAGGCGACCCGGAAGCTGCGCGACCGCGACATCGACGGCGCGCTGATCGTCGACCCGGGGTCCACCACCGACACCCTGCTCGTCGCGGGCGGTGGCGGGGCGTCCCTCTCGCAGGCCGTCGAGCTGGTGGTCACCGCGATCGAGAAGGCCGAGCAGCGCACCGTGAAGGTGGTCGACGTCGCTCCGGCCGACCGGCAGGACGCTCGCGGTCTGTCCTCGTTCTACCTGGTCGTCGGCTGGTGCGTGGGCGGCTATCTGTGCGCCGCGATCCTGGCGATCAGCCATGGCGCCCGGCCCGCCAACACCCAGCGGGCGGTGATCCGCCTCGCCGCGCTCGCGGTGTACTCGATCGCCGCCGGGCTGCTCGGCGCCCTGATCATCGGGCCGGTGCTCGGTGCGCTGCCGGGCAGCTATCCGAGCCTGGCGGGCCTGGGCGCCCTGGTGGTGTTCGCCGTCGGCGCCACCACCCTGGCCTTCCAGGGCCTCGCCGGGATCGTCGGCATCGGCCTCGCGATCCTGGTCGTCGTCGTCCTGGGCAACCCGAGCGCGGGCGGCGCCTATCCGTATCCGCTGCTGCCGCCGTTCTGGAAGGCGATCGGCCCCGCGCTGCCCCCGGGCGCGGGCACCTGGGTGGCGCGCTCCATCGCGTACTTCCGGGGCAACTCGGTCACCGGCCCGCTCCTGGTGCTCTCCGCCTGGGCGGTGGGCGGGGCCGTGGTCACCCTGGTCATGGCCGGGCTGCGCAAGAGGGACGAGGGCGCGGGGGACGACCCGCTCGAAGTGGGCGCCCGCGCCGACGCCTGAGCCCCCTCCTGGAACTCGCTCCGGATTCCCCTGAGTTACGGAGCCTTGCCTTCACTTTCGGCACCGGCTGCCGCCTCCACGCCGGTTGCCGCCTCCGCACCAGCCGCCGTCTCCGTACCCGTCACCACCGAGGGTGGCTGCGCCGCCTGCGGGGCCGCCCGTTCCAGGAACCTCAGCAGCTCCACCGGGAACGGCAGGACCAGTGTCGAGTTCTTCTCGGCCGCCACCGCCACCACCGTCTGGAGCAGCCGCAGTTGGAGGGCCGCGGGCTGCTGCGACATCACCCCGGCCGCCTCGGCCAGCTTCTTGGAGGCCTGGAGCTCCGCGTCCGCGTTGATCACCCGCGCCCGGCGCTCCCGGTCGGCCTCGGCCTGACGGGCCATCGAGCGCTTCATCGTCTCCGGCAGCGAGACGTCCTTGATCTCCACCCGGTCGATCTGCACGCCCCACCCCATCGCCGGGCTGTCGATCATCAGCTCCAGACCCTGGTTGAGCTTCTCGCGGTTGGAGAGCAGATCGTCGAGGTCGCTCTTGCCGATGATCGAGCGCAGTGAGGTCTGGGCCATCTGGGAGACCGCGAAGCGGTAGTCCTCGACCTGGATGACCGCGTCGGACGGGTCGACCACCTTGAAGTAGATCACCGCGTCCACCCGGACCGTGACGTTGTCCCGGGTGATCCCGTCCTGCGCCGGGACCGGCATCGTCACAATCTGCATGTTCACCTTGTGGAGACGGTCGGCGAACGGAAGGATCAGGGTGAATCCCGGGCCGCGCACCGATCCCCTGAGTTTGCCCAGCCGGAAGACCACACCGCGTTCGTACTGCTTGACGACCCGGGCCGCCGCCATCACATACACGATGCCGACGGAACCGACGGCCACGGCCGTCGCCACCACTGCTTCGACCATCACGGCCCCCAAGGGTCCGAATCGGACGTGTACTTCGACGGTAACTCCGCTTCCGTCCCAGGGGGAGTCCCGGTCACACTCCACTGAATGGGTAAACCGCGGGCGGGAGGGGAATGCCGCAACAGTCGATGCCTGTATACGACAACCGATATGGGCGGTACGAGCACGGGCCCGGCGATCGGTATCGCGATCCACGACCTCAGGGGGCACGAGTGCGCGGTCGGGTGCGCGCGGCCGACGGCCGGCATCTGATGGTGGAGCGCTTCGGGGACCCGCGGGGCAGGCCGGTCTTCCTGCTGCACGGCACCCCGGGCAGCCGTCTCGGCCCCGCGCCGCGCGGCATGGTGCTCTACCAGCGCCGGATGCAGCTGATCGCCTACGACCGGCCCGGCTACGGCGGCTCCGACCGGCTGGAGGGCCGCAGCGTCGCCGACGTCGTCCAGGACGTGAAGACGATCGCGGACAGTTACGGGCTGGAACGCTTCGCCGTCGTCGGCCGCTCCGGCGGCGCCCCGCACGCGCTGGCCTGCGCCGCCCTGCTGCCCGAGCGGGTCACCAGAACCGCGGCGCTGGTCACCCTGGCGCCCCGGGACGCGGCCGGGCTCGACTGGTTCGACGGGATGACCGCCTACAACGTGGAGGAGTACACCACCGCCACGGTCGACCCCGAGGAGTTCGCGGCCCGGCTCATCCCGCGCTCCGACGAGATCCGCAAGAACCCCATCCAGCTCCTGGACGAGCTGCGCCGCGACCTCACCCACGCCGACCGGATGGTGGTCAAGGACGCGGGTGTGCGCTCCATGCTGCTGCGCAACTACCAGGAGGCGCTGCGCACTTCGGCGTACGGGTGGATCGACGACGCGCTCGCCCTGAGCAGCCCATGGGGGTTCGACCCCGCCGACATCATCGGCGAGGTGCTGCTCTGGCACGGCGTCAAGGACGTGTTCTCACCGGTCGGCCACTCCCGTTGGCTCGCCGAACGCATCCCGGGCGCCACGGCCGTACTGGAGCCGGCCGCCGCCCACTTCGACGCCCTGCACGCCCTGCCCGACATCCTCACCTGGCTGATCGAGGAGGACTGACCGCACGCGGTACCCGGCGAGGGAACCGGTGCGATCACTCCGGTCGCACCGGCCGTCCCCTCGTCTCACACCGCCGGTCGTCTCACACCGCCAGCGGCTCCAGGTCCCGCTGCACCCTGCGCTCGTCCCGGGCGATCCGGACGAACGCGTGCTCGTCGCCGAGCAGACGCTGGAGCTCCTCCACGGCCTCCGCCCGTACGTGCGTCGCCTCCTCCTTGCGACCCAGCCCGTCGAGCGTCACCGCCATGTTCGCGGCGCAGGCGAGCGTCTCGGGGTGGTGCGCCCCCAGCACCTCCCGCAGCCGTGCGACCGCGTTGCGCTCGATCTCCAGGGCGCTCTCCAGATCACCCATGTCGGCCTTCACATTGGCGAGGTTGACGGTGGCGAACAACGCGTGCGGATGGTTCTCGCCGAGTATGTCGCGCATCGTCCGTATGGTGTTCTCCAACAGGGTGTCGGCGGCGTCGAGCGACCCGCAGCCCCACTGGTAGATGCCCAGGTTGTTGGTGGCCGCCAGGGTGTACGGATGCCGCTCCCCCGGCACCTTGATGTACTGGTCGACGACCTCCTGGGCCGCGTCCCGCGCCGCCGCCGAGTCCCCGGCCGCGAACAGGTCGGCGGCCATGTTGAGGTCGCAGGCCAGCCAGTCGGGGTTGGCGGAGGTGTACTTGGCGCGGTAGCGGTTGCGGGTCGCGGTGGTCAGCCGCCGCGCGTCGTCGAGCCGGCCCGCCCGGCGCAGCGACACGGCGAGGCTCTTGGCCGCCGCCAGGGTGCCCGGGAAGGCCCGGCCCAGCTGCTGCTTGTAGAGGTCGTAGGTCCGGCTGAGCAGCGCCACCGAGTCCTCGTAGCGCCCCACCTCCCGCAGGTCCCGCGCCAGGTTCATCGCGGAGGAGAGGGTGTAGGGGTGCTCCGGGCCCAGCACCTCGGTGCGCCGGTCGTAGACGTCCTGGTCGAGCTCGCGGGCCCGGGCGTACTGGCCGAGCATCCGCATGTTCAGGGCGAGGTTGTTGGCGGCGGCGAGGGTGCGCGGGTGCGACTCGTCGAAGATCTGCCGGAACCCCTCGTGCGCCTCGGTCGCCAGCTCCATCGCCTTGCTGTACTGGCCGAGCGCGCCGAGGTCCATCGCCAGGGCGCTGGTGGTCATGTACGTGTGCGGGTGCGAGGCGCCGAGCACCTCCGTCTGACGGGACAGGGTCTCCTCGTCCAGCTCCATCGCCTCGACGTAACGGCCGCGCGAGCGAAGGATGTTGGAGAGGTGGAAGCGCAGATACAGATACTGGAGGTCGTTGGGCCCCAGCTTCTCGCGCCACTCCTCGCGCAGGTCCTCGGCGAGGTTGGCGGCCGCGTTGAAGTCACCGCGCTTCCACAGATAGCGCACCCGGTCGATGAGCAGCCGACGGGTCTCCGGCTCGTCGCACAGGCGCGCCCCCGACGGGGTCAGATGCGGCCAGATGGTGTTGAACTGCGCCCAGGTCTCCGGGTTGTCGATCGGCTCGTCGGCGTCCGGCCGGGCGCCCGCGAGGATGCGGTGGACGGCGTGCCGGGCGTCCATCTGCTCCTCGTCGCTCAACTGCGCCCGGATCACGGCCTGGACCAGCCGGTGCACCTGGATGGAGCTGCCGACCTGGTCGACCTTGGCGAGGGCGAACCGGCCGATCTCCCGGATGACCCGGCCGAGCACCAGCTTCTCCTGGAGCGTGGCGTCGTACGGCTTGAGCGCGTCGATCATCTCCTTGCTGTAGAGGAGATTGGCGGAGATCGGCTCGGGCGCGAAGAAGGCGCAGAGCTGGAGCAGGCGGACCGCCGCGGGTGAGCGCTGCTTCAGCCGCTCGATGGAGACGTTCCAGGTGGCGGCGACCGGCTCGGGGTATCCGGCGGGCTGGTTGAGCGCCAGGACGCTGGGGGCCTGCTGGGCCAGCTGCTCCAGATAGGCGGCGACCGGCGTCGCGGTCTCCGCGATCCACGCCGCCGCCTGCTCGACGGCGAGCGGCAGGTCGCCCACCGCGATGGCGACCTGGTCGGCGTCGTCCACGGAGAGCCCGGGGGCACGCCGCTGGAGGTGCTCGACGGACTCCTCGCGCAGGAACACGTCGACGGGCAGCGCGTCGCCGTACTGCGACCAGGTCTGGTTCCTTGAGGTGACCAGGACATGGCCCGGGCCGCCCGGCGGGAAGAACCGCTTGAGCTGCTCGGGGTCGTCCGCGTTGTCGAAGACCAGCAGCCAGCGGGAGGTGGGCACCCCGCGCCGCAGCAGGTCGATGGCCTCGCGGGAGGCGGAGTTCATGTCGTCGCCGCCCTGCACCCCGAGCCGTACGCCGAGTTCGGCGAGGCCGGCCACCACGTCGTCGGGCTGCTCGGCGGAGATCCACCAGACCAGGTCGTAGTCGGCCATGAACCGGTGGACGTACTCCAGGGCCACCTGGGTCTTGCCGACGCCGCCGAGTCCGTACAGCGTCTGCGGCTGCGGCAGGACGACGGCGAGGCCGCCGCCGAGCTGGTCGCGCATCCGCTCCAGGACCAGCGAGCGGCCGGTGAAGCCGGGGTTGCGCGGCGGTGCGTTCCAGATCTTGGGGACGGTGCCGGGGAACCGCGGTCCGGGCGCCACCCCGTCGCTGATCTGCACCGGCCGCTCCAGGGCCCGCAGCAGCGCGGTGGTGGCGTGCACCTCGTCGAGCCGGAACAGGTCCACCGGGTTGCGGTCGATGTAGGGCGCGGTGAGCCGGACGTCGCCGACCCGCAGCGGCAGCAGCTGGCGGCGGGCGCCCGAGGGGTCCTCGGCGGCGGCCCGGGACCAGATCTCCACGGCGCGGGCCGACTTGAGGTAGGCGCTGGAGAGCAGGACCACGGTACGGGCGGCGCTCTCGGCGGCGACCGCCTCCCCGTCGGCGCTGCTGGGCTCGGCCGACACATCGCGGGGCACCACCCGGAACCCGGCCCGGGTCAGCACGGACTCGATCCAGTCCGCCCACATCCGGTTCTCGGCCACATAGCTGAGGAACAGATCGGCCGGAAGGGCGGGCCTGCGGCGGGTGAAGGCGTCCCGGATCCGCAGCCGGATCTCCTCGTTGACCGTCGGCATCGAGGTGATCCGGCCCTCGGTGACCACGGAGGCGAGGCGCTCGAAGGCGGAGAGCAGCGAGTTGGAGAGCCCGGCCTCGTCGCCGAAGGTCGCCAGCGTCTCCTCGTAGGCGTAGTAGGGGCGGTACGGGATCTCCACCGCGCCCCAGTACGTGGTGAGTTCATCACCCGAGAGTCCGGCCGGGAAGCGGTCGAACTTGAGGCGGGCGAGCGCCCGGCCGGCGTCGGCCTTCTCCTTCTCGCCCTCGTCGATGCGCATCGGGACGGGCAGGATGCGGATGTTCTGGCCGCTGTAGCGCTCGTCGATCTGGCGGGCCACGGAGGCGGCGCCGTCTATGGACTGGTCGCTGAGGGTGAAGCAGTCCACCAGGACGTCGGGGAGGTGGACGGTGCAGATGTCGGCGATGTCGCTGAGACCGGTGCGGCTGTCGATCAGGACGTAGTCGTAGTTCTCCTTCATGTCCTCGCGCAGGGCGTCGAAGAAGTGGCCGCCGCCGAGCCGGTCGTAGAAGTTGTCCCAGTCGAACGTGGAGACGGTCGCCGAGTACTCGCGGTTCTGCCGGCCGGCGGAGACGAAGTCCAGGGTGCCGCCGTCGGGGAACTGCCAGCCGAGCGCCTCGGGTGTGAGGGAGACCGCGTGCGGCTGGATGCGCGCGTAGTCGCGGTGCCAGTCGTCCGAGCGCGGCACGGGACTGGTGGCGGCCCAGGCGTACTCGGTGATGAGATCGATGACCCCGGTGGTGGCGCCGAGCGTCGAGGGGTCCAGGAACGGGTGGAAGAAGCGGTGCAGCCCCGGGGCCTCCAGGTCCCAGTCCACCGCGAGGACCCGCTTGCCGTTGGCGGCAAGGATCCAGGCCGTGTTGGCGAGGGCCATGGTGCGGCCCGTACCACCCTTGTACGAGTAGAACGTGACGATGCGTCCGTCACGACTGGCTGTCATCCGTCTCCTCCGCATCGGGCGCGTGATCGAGCCTGTCGGGGATGTACTGCGTGGTGCCGAAATCGGTGCCCATCGGCCCGACCAGGCGCGGCCGTTCGGTGTGCCCGCCCCCTGCGGGCGGATAGACCGTCGCGTGTCTCAGATACTGCTGTGCCGCCGCTTCCACGACCTGGGGCAGTATCTGCCCGAAGGCCTCCATGCTCGGCACGCCCTTGGCTGCGGCCCGGCACGCGGCCCGCCCCTGGCGCATCTTGGACGGCATGGTCTCTTCCAGCCGGTGCGACAACTCGGTCTCCGACGCCCGGCTCTGCTGGTCGTCCCGGTTCCACGGGACGACCACGCTCACCCAGGGCCGGTGCTCGGCGTCGAAGGCCGCGAGCCGGGCCCGCCGGTCGTCGTCCTCCAGGGCCCACCGGTCCACCAGCAGCACCTCGGGCCGCGAGGGCGGCTGCTTGCCGTCGAGGTGCAGCACCTCCTCGTCGAAGGAGGAGACGGTGGTCTGGTAGTTGAGCGAGCGCACCATGTCCTCCGCCACCAGCGCCAGCGGCCGGGCGGAGATGGGATGGTAGGGGTTCCACTCCAGCGGGCTGTCGCCGTAGTACACGTCGTCGCGGCCCTCGGGCAGCTCGTGGCGGGTGGGTGCGGCGACGGTGACGTGCATGGGGCGGGGCCCCTCGCTGGGGGCCGCGCCGAAGGCGCTGGGCGCCAGCCGGTAGTCGACGTGGCGGCCGGGCCGTATGGCGGTGGCGTCGGCGACGCTGACGATCCGTTTGGCGAGCTCGTAGACCGCGCGTTCGTACTCCTCGGCGAATATGCGCAGCTTGATGAGCCCATAGAGGCCGTCGCTGACATAGCGGTCGCCGAAGGCCCGGTGATTGAACTGCAACCGCTCGGCGGGCCCGGGCAGTTGCTCGGGCGGGACCGGCACCCACAGGGCCGGCACGATCGCCTCGGCCGGGCGGTTGGTGTACGCCTGGTGCTGGATGGTCCGCTGTTCGAACGCGTACCACTCACGGCCGCACATCTCGCTCGCGAAGTAGCGCGGCGAGAACAGCGGTACGAACACCCGGCAGGAGGCGAGGACTTCGCCGAGGCGCTCCGACCAGCCCTCGCCGGAGCGTATCTCCCGGTCCATGAAGCCGGCGGGCGCACCGGCGGGCAGGTCGGTCATGGCCATCACATGGCCGCAGAGATCACGGAAGAGCCGCTCCACCCACATGTCGGGGTCCGGGCCGCCCGCCCCGTACCTCGGCGTATGCGCGTAACTCAGAAAGAAGTAGGGCCGATGTTGGTCGGCCGGACGCGGCTGCGCTGATGCGTGCACACGACCCCCGTCCTGCAGTATTGAAGAACATCATTCCGGAGCGCACGGCGCTCCATCCCCTCACCGTTCGGTCAAACAAGGCCGCTTTTCGGTCATCCAGTCCACCGCATGGTCCACCGCCCCCTTGATCGAAAACAACCGGGCGGTTCTCCGTCCCAGCTGCCACCCTTTGCGCATTTCCTCCGGAAGGTCGGCCCCGACCGCCTCGAAGTCACTGTCGTCGAGATCGACGTCGGGATAGTGGAACCATCCCCGGCGCCCGCTCCCGTCCCGCACCACACAGCTGTACACCTTCTTGGGCGGGTTCGACAGATAGCGGTATTCCGCGAGGTGAAAGGCGGTGCAGACATCGAATCCGACATTGATCATGAGAACCCGGGCATCGGCGCGGTACAGCGCCCCCAGCGGCGACTTCTCGCCCAGATGGCAATCGGGCTCATGTCCTTCCATCAGCTCCAGGGCACGGCAGCCCCAGGCGGCGAAGGAGGTCTGGGGATGGGTGCTGCGCACCGTCCCTTCGGAGGTGCGCACCCACTCCGCCAACCGGCCCATTCCCTGACTTCGGGTCAGGTCGGGGTCGAAAGGCGGCATTCGCCGCTTGAAGTCCCGGTACGCGGCAGAGCCCCGCGCATTTCTGGCCCGGCGCAGATGGGCCGTGGAGGTGAGCGAGTTCTCCGCGGTGAAGACCGGGACCACCAGGGTGCCCTTGAGCGAGCCGCCGACCGCCGACCGCAGGGCCTGGCCCAGCACTCTCGGGCCGTGCCCCAGACCGCTCATCGAGGCGTGCACCAGCAGGGTGTCCCCCTCCTTGACCCCCATGGCGACCAGGTCGTCGCGTAACTCGCTCTCCAGCGCCGCACGGGCTCGCTCATCCACGGGCTGCCTCTTCCCACTCCAGCAGGACGTCGGCGACCAGGCTCTTCCCGCCCACGGTGAGTTCGGCCGCCCCCTGAAGAGCTTCCAGCGCGCGCCGGGTCTCCGCCAGAGTGCGTGCACTCCTGTCGTACGCGGCGACCGCCACCCGCTCATGCGTTTCGGCCAGCAGGACCGAAACCGGTACCGGCTCCTCCCGCCAGTCGGCCCGGTGGTGCCAGCCGCCGTCCAGCGCGTACAGGTCCGCCACATCGCGCAGGGCCCGGAACCTGGCCCTGCGGAAGCCGCGCAGCAGCCCCAGGGCCAACGCGTCCCCCGTGAGCCCCACCGGCACCCCCAGCGCCCCGTAGCCGTGCCGCCCGGCCACCGTCCCGCCGTCGCCGGCGAGCGGGGTGAGGGTGGTCAGCGCGGCGGCCGCGGCGGCCGCGTGGCCCGGCACAGTGGCCGAGAGCAGCCCCCAGGCCGCGCCCAGGTGTCCGCTCCACTCGTCGGCCTCGGCGAGCCCCAGGCGCGGCAGCACCGGGGTGCCGAAGCAGTCGCGGTAGGGGTCGAGGCCAGATCGGCGTGGAGGCGGGCGAGCAGGGTGCGGGTGAGCTCGTGCTCGGCCGCGAGGAGTTCACCGGGGTCGGTGAGGGTGGCCGGAACGAGACGGGCGGCCGTGCGGGTCTCGATGCCCCGTACCAGCGCCTCCAGGTCCTCGCAGTAGACCGAGGGCCCGTCGAAGGCGTCCCGGCCCGCCGTCTCGTTCGCCGAGCGGTAGCGGTGGGTGTAGAGCCCGCCGCCGCAGGAGCGGACGACCGGGCACCCCTGGCACTCGGGTCCGACCCCGGCCAGGCCCAGCTGGCGCACCCGTACGCCGGGATGGGCGGCGACCTCGTCGAAGGAGTGCCGGAAGACGTCGAACCCGGTGGCGGCGGCGCCGTCGTAGGCGCTCTTGAGCGAGTCGACCTGCTCCAGGGTGCCGTCGGTCTCCACCACGACCAGGTCGGTGGGGGCCAGGCCCAGGGACTCGGTGAGGCTGGGGCCGCCGTTCAACGTCGACAGTACGGACTCGAACAGCCGGACCGGAACCGGTCTGCCCTGTTCCTCCCAGCGGTCGAAGACCTTGAGGATCCACTCGGCGTACTCGGTCGGGGAGCCGCCCGGCCGGGCCGGGGGCGCGTCCCAGGTGGCGTGCGGCAGCAGGTAGTCGATGCGCGGCGGGTCGAGGGCGATCAGCGCGTCATGGACGGCGACCGGGTCGTTGGCCACGTCGATGGTGCAGAGCAGCCCGAGGAAGAGATGGCGGTAGCGCTCGCTCTGGAGCAGTTCGACGGCCCTGAGGACCAGGGGATGGCTGGTGCGGCCGTCGGCGAAGCGGCGGTGGCGGTCGTTGGCGGCCTTGTCCCCGTCCAGGGAGATGCCGACGCGGACGTTGAACTCGTCGAAGAGATCGAGGTAGCGGGGGCTCAACTGGAGGCCGTTGGTGTGGATGCGCAGATCGAGCTCCGCGACGCCGTCGAGGGCGGCGGTCAGCTCCTCGCAGACCCTCCGCAGCCGGGCGGGGCCCGCCAGCAGCGGCTCCCCTCCGTGCAGGATCACTGACACGGAGGGCAGTACGTGTTTCTCGGCGTGCTCGGCCAGTCGCCGGGCCGTCCAGGAAATCGCCTCGTCAGAGATTGCCTTGGGGCGGGTACGCCAACTCTGATCAGGGGCTTCGTAGATATAGCAGTGATCACAAGCAAGATCGCATCTGCTGTGAACCTTGAGCACGATCTCGCGGAAAGGGACCACGGGTCCAGTCATTCCGCCAGTCTAGAGCTCTCCGACAGACTAGAGCGCCGAGTTGAAGGTCGATGCCTGCACCGGGCGGCCGAGGGACGAGGGCAGCACGCGGCCGAGCTTCCTGGCGGCGTCGGCGCCGCGGACGTCGATCTCGGCCAGGGGCACACGGCTCTTCTTCGCAGGGGCGAAGGAGAGAGAATTCACGGAGGTCTTCACGGCCGTCCTTGATGGGTAATTCCTGCATGTGGACAGTGGTACCGACGACATGCACCGTTGCAGTGTCGGCGGCACGACTTTACTCTCTTGGCCACTGTTGGCAACTGAGCACGACCGCTTGCCGCAAAGGCGTGACCCAGCAATGCCGGAAGGTGTACGGAACGGGTCGTTCCATCGAAAGAGTGATGACTAAAACCGCAGACAGGGGTGGATGTGACGGCGATTCCCGGTCCTCTGCAAAGCATGGTCTTCCGCAACGCCGACCTGCCGGGTCTCTTCCATCACGCGGACTCACTCGCGATAGGGCGCCAGCGGGCCGCGGTGAACAGCACCCGCTGGCAGTTGTGCCTGCTGGTGGTGGGGGCGGCGCTGGCGGCACTGCCCTGGAAGATGACGCTCGGTGGTGACTTCCAGCTGACCAGCGCGCTCAGCGCACTGGCGTACGCGGGGGTGCTCGCGGTGAGCTTCCACGCCGCCCGCGGGCACGCGAAATCGCATTGGCAACTGAACCGGTCGGCCGCCGAGTTCATCAAATCCATGTCGTGGAGGTACGCCGTCCACGGCACCCCCTTCGATTCCCAGGCGGCCGATCCCGAAGGTCTGTTCACCCTCCGTCTGGAGGAGGGACTGCGGGAACTGCGCAAGGTCGGCTGGCGGGATCCGCGCGAGGACCGGGCATCGGGCCTGGCCGATGTGCCCCTCGTCACCGCGCCCATGCGGGAGTTACGGGCGAAGGCGTTCGCCGTACGCAAGGAGACGTACGTCCGGGACCGTCTGATCGAGCAGCGCAACTGGTACCGGCGCCGACAGGAGGCGTCCCGGCGGGCCACCGCGCTGTGGACCTCGGCGATCACCCTGCTCACCGTTCTCGCCTTGCTCTTCGCGACGCTGCACATGTTCGGCGCGGCCCAGGACGTCAAGGTCGCCGGGCTGCTCTCGGCGGCGGCGGCCGCGTGTCTGGCGTGGAGCGAGATCCGCCGCCACCAGCCGCTGATCTCGGCGCACTCCCTGGTGGAGCAGGACCTCAAGGAGATGCACGTGGCCATGGAGAACACGGTCAGCGAACGGGAGTGGCCGGCGGCGGTCTACGAGACCGAGCGGGTCGTGTCGCCCCAGCACACCGACTGGCTGGTCCGGCTCCGCAGTTGACTGTCCTGATGGGGCGTCAGGGACGTCGTACCCCGTCGCACCACACCACCGTGACCGACTTCCCCAGGCCGCGGGCGTACTGGACGATGTCGCCGGTGCCGCCGAGCCCGCGCGCGGGCTGGCCGTCCCAGACGGCCACCAGACGGTCGCAGTTGTCCGCGATATAGGCGCCGGCCGCGTAGTAGGCCTCGTCCGTGGCGTGCGGGAAGTCCATCCGGACCTCCTGGCTGGCCCGCCTCTTCAGCCCCTGGTAGCGGGCGAGTTCGGCGGGCTCGGCGAAGCCCGTCTCGTAGTCGCCGCTGGGGATGACCACGGTCAGGGCGGCGCCGCACTCCAGGGCGATGGCCGCGAACAGCTGGTCCGCGCCGGCCGCGAGACTGGAGAGGGCCTCCAGCGACCCGTCGTGTCCGCACAGCAGGCTCCGCAGACAGGTGCGGATCTCCCCCAGCGCCTCGGAGGGAATGTCTCGGTGACCGGTCACTCCGATGCGTTTCACTGACTCACCCCGTGTGTCCGGTCGCCTCTCCGCCGTGAACATCCTCCCAAAAAGGCGCATCGCGTCCAGTCCGGCCCGTCGGACGGGCGCAGGGAACGAGCCCCCGTCCGGTGGCCGGACGAGGGCTCGCGCTGCCGCGGCAGCGGGATGTTCGACCGTCAGAAGAGACTGACGCCGTAGGCGTTCATGGCCTCGACCACGGGCTGGAAGAAGGTCGTGCCGCCGGAGGAGCAGTTGCCGCTGCCGCCGGAGGTGAGGCCGAGGGCGGTCGAGCCGGCGTAGAGCGGGCCGCCGGAGTCACCGGGCTCGGCGCACACCGTGGTCCTGATGAGGCCGTACACGATGTCGCCGCCGCCGTAGTTGACGGTGGCGTTGAGCGCGGTGACCCGGCCGCTGTGGATGCCGGTGGTCGAGCCGCGCCGGGTGACCGTCTGGCCGACCGTGGGGTTGGCCGCGCTGCTGATGTGCTGGCTGCCCACGGCACTCGGGTGGGAGAGCGAGGTGTTGCTGTACTGCACCAGGCCGTAGTCGTTGCCCGGGAAGCTGGTGCCGACCGTCGGGCCGATGCTCGTGGAGTGCGAGGAGCTGGTGTAGTAGTTCGGGTAGCCCTCGGTGCAGTGACCGGCCGTCAGGAAGTAGTAGGTGCTGCCCTTCTTGACGTTGAAGCCGAGGGAGCAGCGCCAGCTCGGCGCGTAGATGGCGTCACCGCCGGACAGCAGCTTGCTGAACCTGCCCGGGGTCCGCTCGACACGTATGGCGGACGCGTTGGCGCCGGCCTGCCGCTTGATCTTGGCTATGTCGGCCTTGCTGACGCTGGAGTCGGCGGTCACGACCAGCGTGTGGGTGGCGGGGTCGACGTTCCAGGCGGTGCCCGCGACATCGGCGCCGAGCACGGCGGCACCGGCCGCGGAGAGCTGGGAGGCGCTGAACGCCTGGGACGGGGTGGCGTGTGCGGTGGGGACCGCGAGGGCGCCGGCGGCGAGGAGCCCTGCGGCGAGGGCGACTGCCTTGGTGCGTCTCGCGAGACCGCGGTGGCGGGTGGGGGTCGGCGTTGTGCGGCCGTCCGGCGAGTACGGCGGTGTGCGCGAAGGCCGCCGCGGTGGCCGTCTCGGTCGGCTCGGTGACGGTGAGCAGGGGGGTGCCCGGCCCCGCCAGCGCCTCGATCCCGGTCTGCCGGTCGACCGCGTCGACCAGGACCGCCGTGTCGAACCCGAGGGAGGCGCCGGTACGGGCGCCCGCCCGGTCCCAGCTCGCGGCGAGCCGGCGGGCGGCGAGCGCCACCGGCCTGCGCTTCAACAGGCCGTCCCGGTCGGCCACGTGGTCGCGGACCTTCGCCGAGGCCAGGACCAGCGAGACGGCCGCGGCGAGCCGGGCGCCCTCGCCCTGGGCGACCGGGGCCGTCCGCATCGCGCGCAGCGGACAGGGCCCGGCGGTGCGCCTGCGCCCGGTGGCGCTCTCGACCTGAGCCTCCGTCAGCACCGAGACGATCAGGCCGTCGTAGTTGGTCACCACCCGGGCGAGCTGGCCGTGGTCGGAGCGAAGTGCCAGGCAGAGCCCGCAGAGATGGGCCATCCACTCGGTCCGCAGCCCCTCGGTGAGCCGATGCGAGCAGGGCCTGACGATTCCGAACACGACGCTCCCCCGGGTGCCGTGGAGCACCCCGCCCCACGCCTCGTTCAACAGTGCGGCAGGCATCGTATCGAGCGATCCGTTCACCCGTACGTCTGCCGCATCACCCGTCTGGACGGAAGTTCATATTTTGTATCCGTTACCCGTCATACAGCGGAAGAAAGCTGACGATTCGCCACATCTTCTGCACCAGTCCCGTCACGAATCCCCTGCACGGCGGCTATCCACTTGGCGCGGTATCCGCATCATGGACGACCATAGGGGTGCGGAACGCGAGAAGTAGCTAGAAGAAGTCCGCTGTGAGAGGAGGCGTCCATGGGATCGGTGCGCAAGGCGAGTGCCTGGCTGGGACTTGTCGAGGACAACGACGACCGCTACTACGACGACGAGTACACCGAGGAAGCCGCGTCCGGCGAAGCCTGGGTGACGGACCCGCGGGTGCGGGTGGCCTCCGACGCGGCCCAGGAGCAGGGCCGCCGGATCGCCACGGTCACGCCCGACGGCTTCCGTGACGCGCGCGGCATCGGCGAGCTCTTCCGCGAGGGCGTCCCGGTCATCGTGAACCTCACGGCCATGGAGCCCGGTGACGCCAAGCGCGTCGTGGACTTCGCGGCCGGTCTGACGTTCGGGCTGCGCGGCTCCATCGAGCGCGTGGCGACGAGGGTCTTCCTGCTGACCCCCGCCGACACCCAGATCCTCAGCGGCGAGGCCGCGGGCCGCGCCACCGGCGGCTTCTTCAACCAGAGCTGAGCGAGGTGCTCACCGGACCGCCGCGGCCCCCGGCGCCGTCCTAGCGGAACGCGTCGAGCCCGGTGAGCGCCTTGCCCAGCACCAGCTGGTGCATCTCCACGGTGCCCTCATAGGTGAGCACCGACTCCAGATTGGTGGCGTGCCGCATCACGGGGTACTCCAGCGAGATCCCGTTGGCCCCGAGGATCGTGCGCGAGGTGCGGCAGATCTCGATCGCCTCCCGGACGTTGTTGAGCTTTCCGAAGCTGACCTGTTCCGGACGGAGCCTGCCCGCGTCCATCCGCAGGCCGAGATGGTGGGCGAGCAGGACGCCCTTGTGGAGCTCGACCGCCATGTCGGCGAGCTTGGCCTGGGTGAGCTGGAAGCCGCCGATGGGCCTGTCGAACTGCTCGCGGGTCTTCGCGTACTCCACCGCCGACTCGAACGAGGCGCGGGCCGCGCCCATCGCGCCCCACACGATTCCGTACCGCGCGTGCGAGAGACAGCTCAGCGGGCCCTTGAGCCCGGTGACCCCCGGCAGCACCGCGTCGGCGGGCAGCCGCACCTCGTCCATGACCAGCTCGCTGGTGACCGAGGCCCGCAGCGACCACTTGTGCTTGATCTCCGGCGCCGAGAAGCCGGGGGTGTCGGTGGGGACGACGAATCCCCTGATCCCGCCGCTGCCGTCGTCGGTCTGCGCCCAGACCACCGCGACCCCGGCGACCGAGCCGTTGGTGATCCACATCTTGCGGCCGCTGAGCACCCAGTCGGTGCCGTCCTTCTTCGCGTAGGTACGCATCCCGGCCGGGTCGGAGCCGTGGTCCGGCTCGGTGAGGCCGAAGCAGCCGATGATCTCGCCCGCCGCCATACCGGGCAGCCAGCGCTCCTTCTGCTCGTCGGACCCGTACTTCCAGATCGCGTACATCGCCAGCGAGCCCTGGACCGAGACGAGCGAGCGGATGCCGGAGTCGGCGGCCTCCAGCTCCAGACAGGCCAGTCCGTACTGGACGGCGGTGGCGCCCGCGCAGCCATAGCCGGTCAGGGACATGCCCAGCGCGCCGATGCCGCCGAGTTCGAGGGCGAGCTCGCGGATGGGCGCCTCGCCCTTCTCGTACCACTCGGCGATGTGCGGCTGGACCCGGTCGGCGGCCCAGGAGCGGACGGTGTCGCGGATCGCGAGGTCCTCGTCGCTCAGCAGGTCGTCGATCCCGAGGGGGTCGGCCGGGTCGAAGGGGGGCAGCTTGGCGGGTGCGGACATGAGGATGCCTCCGGCGTCCCTGAGAACCTGTGCGGCTCAGCTAAAACTAGCAGTGGTAGTTATTGCTGACCGCAGACGTTACGGCTCAGTGTGCCGCGCGTCCAGACCCGCCCGTCCGCGCGGGGCTCGCCGCCGGCGTGCGTGCCGGGCGTCGGGGCGCGGGCGGTGGTTCAAAGACAGGCCCTCAGTGGCCGCCGGGCCCGGATCCCGCCGCCTCGGTGGCCGCGATCCCGGCCGCCGCGGGCACCCTCATCTGGAGCTCGGCACGCTGCTCGGGCAGCCCGGGCGCGAGCTCGGTGGGCTGCGCCCCGCACTCCATCACCCGGGGCAGCCGCAGCGCGGCCAGCGCGCCCAGGACCAGCAGACCGGCGCTGACCAGCAGCGTCACATGCAGACCGTGGACGAAGGAGTGCTGTGCGGCGCCGCGCAGGGCCGCGCCCGCGGGGCCGCCGAGGCGGTCCGCGATGTCATAGGCCTCGCCCAGCGAGTTGGCCGCACCGGCCGAGGCCTCGTGCGGGACGCCGGGGACCGAGGCGAGCCCGGGGGCGTAGGCCGCGTTCATCACGCTGCCGAGCAGGGCGATGCCCATCCCGGCGCCGAGCTGGTAGGAGGTCTCGCCGATCGCGGCGGCCCCGCCCGCGCAGTCGGCGGGCGCCTCGCTCAGCATCGACTCGTATGCCCCGAAGAGCGTCGTCTGGAGGCCGAAGCCCAGGACTATGAAGGCGCTGGTGAGCAGCAGCGGCCGGTCGTGCTGGCCCATCAGGACGAGCAGCAGCACGGCGGCGGCGGTCAGCGCGAACCCGCAGCCGACCATCCTGCGCGGGCCGAACCGGCGCAGGGTGTACGAACCGGTGGCCCCGGCGGCCATCGCCGCGAAGGTGAGCGGCAGCAGCCGCAGCCCGGTTTCGAGCGGGCTGAGCCCGAGGACCAGCTGGAGGTACTGGACGGCTATGAGCTCCAGGCCGACCAGCGCCAGCATGGCGAGGACGATGCACCCCACCGAGGTGGAGAAGGTGGGCCGGGCGAACATCCGCATGTCGACGAGCGGATGCGCGCGCCGCTTCTGGCGTCGTACGAACAGGACGATCAGGGCGGTGCCCGCGCACAGCGGCGCCAGGGTGAGGAGGTCGAGCGGCCCGTGGCCCGCGCCGAGCCGCTTCACTCCGAGGACCAGGGTGATCACTCCGGCGGCGGCCGTCAGCGCGCCGAGCACGTCCCACGGCCCGTCGGCGCTCCCCTTCGACTCGGGCAGCAGCCTGCGGCCCAGCGGCAGGATCAGCGCCATCAGCGGGATGTTGATCAGGAAGACCGAGCCCCACCAGAAGTGCTGGACGAGGAAGCCGCCGAGCACGGGTCCGGTGGCGGCGCCTATCGCGGCGGTCGCGGTCCACACGCCGATCGCGGTGGCGCGTTCACGACGGTCCGGGAAGACCGCGCGGAGGATGGAGAGCGTGGCGGGCATGATCATCGCGCCGCCGACGCCGAGCAGCGCACGGGCCACGATCAGGAGCTCGGCCGACCCGGCCAGGGCCGCCACCGCGGACGCCAGGCCGAAGATGCCGTAGCCGAGCAGCAGCACCCGGCGGCGGCCGATGCGGTCGCCGAGGGTGCCGAAGAGGATGAGGAGGGCGGCGCAGACCAGCGGGTAGGCGTCGACGATCCACAGCAGGGCGGTGGCGCTGGGGCGCAGGTCCTCGGTGACCGAGGGGACGGCGACGTGCAGGACGGTCGCGTCCAGCGCGACGAGCAGCAGACTCACACAGAGGACGACGAGGACGACCCAGCGGTTGGCCCCGCCGGCGGTCGCACGCGCGCGTGCGGCGTCCGTGGTCGTTCCTGCCATGTGTGTACCTCCTGTACGGCGGCCCCTGCCGGGGTCCCGGGACGCGCCGGCCTCGCGGTGGCGCATCGTCCCCCGCTCTCGGCGGACCCTGGACCTGCACGGTCTCCATGGGCCCGGCATCGACGAGCGAGTGATTCGTCAGCGTACGCGAGTTCCGGCCATCAGCACGTGGTACACCTCTCACCCCATTGGGCGCACCCTGTGGCGTACGCCACATCGGCCGAAGCGGGGCGGGCGCGGCCCCGGCGCATTAATGATCTTGGCACGCCGTGTCGGTGAATCCTGGCACCCGGTGCCAGGCCCGATGGAGGAACGATGAATTCCGACCCGCTTCCCGGAGAACCTATTCAACGGATTCAAAGAGCGTTCCCGAGCGGCCTGCGGCGGAATAGATTCCAAGGTCATCCACGCATTTAGCGGGCCCGGGAATAAACCGTGGCGTGAGACATACTCCACATCACATCGTCATCACAAACCCGCCGGATCGGCCTGGGCCGTCACTCACTCGCTGTAACGTCGATTGAGTGCGTACCGACCGAATCTTCGCCCGTCTGGACCGGGAGCCCGAGCCGCCGAAGATAGCGATCCCGCGGATGAGCCGTCATCGCGTGATCCTCTTCAGCGCGACGATGGCGTTCTACGTCGCCATCGTCGTCGCCGTGCTCGCCTCGTCCTGGCTCGTCGAGCTGGACTGGAAGGTCATGCTGTTCCGGCCGTACGAGCAGTGGCCGCAGATGCACGCCTTCCTCGACTACTTCGTGGTCCTGGGCCAGCGCGGCCCCACCGCGGTGATGGTCGCGGCCTGGCTGGGCTGGCGCTCCTGGCGGCAGCACACCCTGCGCCCGCTGCTCGCACTCGGCGCCTCACTGCTGCTCCTGAACATCACGGTCGGCGCGGTCAAGCTCGGCCTGGGGCGCCTCGGCCCGCACTACGCGACGCAGATCGGCTCGGCCGAACTGTTCGCGGGCGGCGATATATTCCCCTCCGGCCACACCGCCAACGCGGTCGTGACCTGGGGCATCCTCGCCTATCTGGCCACCACCCCGCGGGCCCGGCGCTGGCTGTCGGTGATCTCGGCCGTGGTCGCCCTCGGCGTCGGCGCCACCACCGTCTACCTCGGTACGCACTGGGTGAGCGACGTGCTCCTCGGCTGGGCGGCCGGACTGCTCATCCTGCTGGCCCTGCCCTGGTGCGAGCCGCTGATCGCCCGCGCCGAGGCGCTGGTCTTCGCGCTGCGGGCCAAGTGGCGCGCACGCGGAACTGCCGCTCCCGCACTGCCCGTTCCGGCCGGCACGCTGCCCGGCGTGTTCGCCCAGCGCACCGCGAGCGAGGACGACACCCCCGTGCGCGAGCCGGTGGCCGACTGCCCGCTGGTGGCCGGGCGGGCGGACGCGCGGCCGGCGGACGGGGCGCCGCTGGAGCCCTGCCCCGTGTGCGAGCCCTGACCGTGGCGTCCCTGACGTACGACCTGACCCTCGCGGGACTCACGGTCGGCAGCGCCGCGGCCCTCACCGGCATGGGGCTCGTCGTCACCTACCGGGCCACCGGCGTGCTCAATCTGGCGCACGGCGCGATCGCCATGGTCTGCGCCTATGTGCTGCGCCAGCTGGTGGTCGAGTGGCACTGGCCGCTCCTCCCGGCCGCCGCCGTCACCCTGCTCCTGGCCGCCCCGGGCCTGGGCGTGCTGCTCGACGTGCTGGTCTTCCGGCCGCTGTCCGTCCAGGGCAACGACCCGGCCCGCACCCTGGTCGCCTCGATCGGCGTGTTCGTGCTGCTCGTCGGGGGCGCCGCGCTGCTCTGGGGCCCGGGCGCACGGGCCGACGCCCCCGCCCTGGTGACCGGCGAGCCCTGGGGCCAGCTCGCGGTGGTGGCGGCCCTGGCCGCGCTGGTGGGCGCGGTGACCCGCTGGACGCGGTTCGGCGGCGAGGTGCGGGCGGTCGTCGACGACCGCGAACTGGCCGCGCTCGGCGGCATCGACACCGACCGGGTGGCGTCGGTGGGCTGGGCGTTCGGCGCCTTCACCGCCGGGCTCACCGGTGTGCTGCTCGCGCCCTATGTACGCCTCGACCCGTACGGTCTGCCCCTGCTCGTCGTCGAGGTGATCGCGGTCGCGGTGATCGCCAGGATGCGCGGTGTGGTGGTCGCGGCGGGCGCCGCGCTGCTGATCGGGGTGGCGCAGGCGCAGTTGACCCGGTTCCATCCGGCCGGGCGCGCCGAACCGCTGGTCCAGGCGGTAGGAGCGAATCTGTTCGTGGTGGCGCTGCTGGTCGCCGCGCTCGTGCTGCCGGGGGTCGGGACGCGGGACGCGCTGTCGCGGACGACGGTCGCCGCGGTGCGGATACCGCCCGCCGCCTGGCTGGTGGCGGGCGTCCTGTTCCTGTTGCCGCTGGGCTTCGCGGGCTCCGATCTGCACACCTCGGTGCAGGTCCCGGCCCTGGCGATCGTGCTGCTCTCGCTGGTCGTGGTGAGCGGCCGGGGCGGCCAGATCTCCCTGGGCCAGACCGCGTACGCGGGTCTGGGCGCCCTGTTCACGGGCCGGCTCTCGCAGTCCGTGCCCGAGCTGGTCGCCCTGCTGCTCGCGGTCCTGCTCGTCGCCCCGCTGGGCCTGTTGACGGGCCGGCCCGCGATCCACCGCCACGGTCTCGCGCTCGCCCTGGCCACGCTCGCGGTGTCCGTGGCTACCAGCCGCTTCGTCTTCGCCCAGCCGTACGCGACCTCGGGCCTGACCCTGACCCGCCCGGCGGGCCTGGGCGACGACCGCGCGTACTACGCCGTCGAACTCGCCCTGCTCGTCTGCGCGCTGCTCGCCGTGGCGGCCCTGCGCCGGGGTCGTACGGGCCGTGCCCTCGCGGCGATGCGCGACCACGAGGAGGGCGCGCGGGCGGCGGGCGTGCCCGTCCCCGCGCTCAAGGTCGTCGCGTTCGTGACCGGCGCCGCCCTCGCCGCGCTCGGCGGCGGGCTGCTCTCGATGGGGCTGCGCGCCTTCGACCCGGGCGCCTACGACCCGGTGCGCGGGCTGCTCTGGTTCGCGGCCGTGGTGGTCCTGGGCGCCGACAACCTGCTCGGCGCCCCGGCCGCGGC
The DNA here is from genome assembly GCF_001653515.1 of Streptomyces sp. ERV7. Classification (GTDB taxonomy): domain Bacteria; phylum Actinomycetota; class Actinomycetes; order Streptomycetales; family Streptomycetaceae; genus Streptomyces. The sequence continues at coordinate 1,191,929 of NZ_LYOY01000001.1, forward strand.
CGCCCTTCTGGTGGGCTTGGACGCGGGCACCCGGGGCGGGGTGGCGGCGGCCGCCGTCGGACTGCTCGCCCTGCTCGTCGGCCGCTTCCCCCAGACGCACGAGCTGCTCTCGCGCTGGCGCAGACCCCCGAAGGCGCCGCCGGCCCCGGTACGGAAGGTGTACGCGCTCCCGGCGGGCCCGGCCCCGGCGGCGGCACCCGAACTCGCCGCGCACGCGGTGCGGCTCTCGTACGGCTCGTACACCGTCCTCGCGGGCGTCGACCTCACCGTGCCGCCCGGCCGGGTCACCGCGCTGATCGGCGGCAACGGCGCCGGGAAGACCACGCTGTTCCACTGTCTGTGCGGCACCCTGCGCCCCGACGCCGGGCGGGTCGCGTTCGGCGGGACCGACATCACCCGCCGCCCGGCCCACGCCCGCACCCGGCTCGGCATCGCCCGGACCTTCCAGCAGATCGCGGTGTTCCCTTCGCTGACGGTGGAGGAGAACGTACGGATCGGGGCCGAGCAGGGCCGGGTGCGCGACCCGGCGGCGGTGGAGCAGGCACTGCGGCTGATGGGGCTCGCGGGCGGGGTGCGGCGGCTGCCCGCCGCCGGGCTGCCCACCGGCACCCTGCGCCGCGTCGAGCTGGGCCGGGCGCTGGCGGGCCGCCCGCACACGCTCCTGCTCGACGAGCCCGCCGCCGGACTCGACACCGCCGAGGCCGGGGAGCTGGCCCGGGTGCTGCGGGCGCTGGCCGCCGACGGCATGGCCGTACTGGTCGTCGAGCACGACCTCGACCTGGTCGCGGACATCGCGGACACGGTCCATGTGATGCGGGCGGGACGGATCGGCGGTCAGGGGCCCGGGAGATGAGCGTCGAGATCGAGCTGAGGGGCGCGCGGGTGCGGTACGGCCCGCTGGAGGCGCTGCACGGCGTCGACCTGGCCGTGCCCGACCGCGCCCTGACCGTTCTGCTCGGCCGCAACGGCTCCGGCCGCACGACCGCGCTGCGCGCCCTGGCGGGGACGGTGGCGCTGACGGCGGGGCGGGTGGTGTGGCGCGGCGCCGACGTCACCCGGGTGCCCGTCCACCACCGCGCGCGCCGCGGCCTGTGCCTCGTCCCGGACGCACGGGCGGTGCACGCCGGGCTCACCGTCGCCGAGAACCTCCGACTCGCCGCCCCCGGCGGGGACTTCACGGCCGCGCTCGACGGCTATCCGGCGCTGCGCCCGCTGCTGCCCCGGCGGGCGGGCACCCTGTCGGGCGGCGAGCAGCGCATGCTCGCGGTGTCGCGCGCGCTGGTCGGCGGCGCCCGGCTCGTCCTGCTCGACGAGCCGGTCCAGGGCATGTCCCCCGAAGTGGCCGAGCGCACCTACGACCTGCTGGCCGAGCTCGCGCGGGAGCGGGCCGTGGTGGTCGCGGAGCAGCGGCTGCCGCCCGGCCGCAGGGCGATCGTGCACCGGCTGCGGCGCGGGAGCGTGGTCTTCAGCGGCGAGAGCACGGAGCCGGCGGCGTCGGCGCCGGAGTGAGCGGGCTGTCGCTTCCGGGCGTGCCCACGGCGGGCCCGGCCCGGCCACCGCGCGGAGCGCACCACGGCCCCGCCCGGTCGAAGGAACGGGCGGGGCCACGGCCGTACGGACCGGCGGGTGCGGCGGAGCCTAGAGGGCGAGCCGCGCTCCCGGCATGATCAGGTCCGGATCGCCGCCGACGACGGCCCTGTTGGCCGCGTACAGCGCCTCCCAGGTCGTGCCGTGCGCCTCGGCGATGGCGGAGAGGGTGTCCCCCTCGCGCACGGTGTAGTCGCCGCCGCGCGAGCCGCGGTCGCTCCGGACGGGCGGACGCTCGGGCTTCCCGGCCGGCAGGGCCTTCGCCTCGACCCGGCCGGTTTCGGCCTTGCGTGCCTCGCGCTCGGGCTGCGCCTCATGCGCGGCCTTGGGCTTGGGCTTGGGCTTGGCCTTGTGCCCCGCCGGCTTCGGCGCCGAGGGAGCCTCCCCGTACGCCCCCGCCTTGGCTGCGCACACGGGCCACGCACCCCAGCCCTGCGCGTGCTGGAGCCGGGTGGCGACAGCGATCTGCTGCGCCCGGCCGGCCCGGTCGGCGGTGGACGCGTACGCCCCGCCGCCGTAGGCCCGCCAGGAGCCGGCGGAGAACTGGAGCCCGCCGTAGTAGCCGTTGCCGGTGTTGATGTGCCAGTTTCCTCCGCTCTCGCACCGCGCGATGCGGTCCCACACCGCACCGTCCGCCGCGCCGGCCGGGCCGGCGGAGACGGCGAGCAGCGCCAGCGGCGCCGCCACCACGGCGGCGCCGATCGCCGCCATCGTGCCGCGCCCGCGCTTCGAGCTGGAACGACTGGTACCAACAGACATGAAGTCCCTCTTCCGAAGGACCCGGGTCTCCCAGGCGGTACGGCCCCGGGACGCGTACGGCGTCCCGTTCCGTGCCGCCCCGCCCGCCGGGGTCGTGCGCTTGTCTGTGGTGCGGTCGTACGAGTCGTAGCTGTCGTGCGGCCGTACGGGGCGGGCTGCCCGGGCGGTGCTCGGTGCACACGGCGTTGGAATCTAGGGACCGGATCACGGTGGTATCAACCAATGCCTTGTCATTCCAGGCCAGTTGACTGTTACCATGGGTAACGGCAATTTCCGGACACCCACTTGATTGAGCGATTTCAGGATTTGTCGATCCGCGCCTCGGCCGATCTGTGAGCCACCTCACCGGCCCAACTTCCGTGCAGCCGCCACGTGTTGACGTGGAGTGAGGGATTCCGGGGGCGTATTCACCCTCCGCGCCCGGTGGTTCGATTCCGTTCGCCCTGGGGCGTGACCCCTGCCACAGATCCGCCGTTGTCCTTTCAGGAGCCGGGAACCACCCGGCGCACGCATCCAGTAGGAGCCACCCGTGCCGCGCATGCTCGACGTCAGCGAGGACGTCCGCGCCGAGATCGGCGACGAAGAAGCCGACCGGCTGCTCGCCGGCGAGAACGCCCCGGGCAGCTACGACTGCACCTCCTGCCGCACCCCGGGCGACTCCGAGCACGAAGCCACCAGCACCGTGCTCTTCGTCGGCGAGGAGACCGCGGTCCTCGCCTTCGCCCACGCCTCCTGCATCCCCTCCCAGGTCGTCCAGGTCTCCGAGGAGCAGCTGCAGGGGGCCGTCCGGTCCATCACCGGCGACGAGTTCGGGGGCGCGGCGCCCGAGCAGGCCGTGCTCGGCATCACCAGCGGTCTGATCCTGATCGAGGGCGCGCTGCACCCGGCGCTCGTCGTGGAGCCCACCGCCCCGATCGCCCGCCCCGGCTCGGGCGGCACCACGGACGAGTTCCTGCCGCTCCTGATCGAGCAGGGCTTCGTCCCGGTCACCGACGTCGGCCGGATGCCCTCGGTGCTCTCCGGCTGGTCGGTGCTGCTCGCCATGGGCCAGCTGCACGCGATCCTGCAGCCCGGCACCGGCGGCAGCGGCAGCCCGGTCTCCTGGTGGCAGGCCCACCAGCCGCTCCAGGTGACCGAGGGCTGGCGCGCGGCCGCCAACCGCACCCAGCGCGTCCTGGTCTTCGCGGCCCCGGTCGGCTCCATCGGCCAGCAGCCCCGCGAGGACCTGCTGCGCGACGCCCTGGAGAAGGCCGCCTCGGACGGCACCCTGGTGTCGGCGGCGATGCCCCTGGCGGGCACGTGAGCTGACCCGTCCCACAGCCCCGACGGATCCGGGGCCGGACCGCTTACCGGTCCGGCCCCGGATCCGTCGGGGGCGAGCACCTCCGCCACGCCCTCGGTCCACTCGGCGGCGACCGGCCGCAGCGGGGGCCGCCGGAGCGCCGCCAGATACAGCTCGTACTCCAGCTCCACCCGCGCCCGGTCGCCCGCGATCCACTCGCCCATCAGCCGCGCGAGCTCGGCGGCCACGTCCACGCCCGGCTCCGCCAGGGCCCCGCTGTCGCGGATCGCGGCGGCGAAGCCCTCGTTGGCCTGGCGCAGCGCGGCGACCATCAGCTCGTCGAGCGTCGTGAAGTGGTACGTGGTGGAGCCGAGCGGCACATCGGCCTCGGCGGCGACGCTGCGGTGGCTGAGCCCGGAGATCCCGCGCTCGGCCACCACCCGGATCGCGGCGTCGATGATGCGGCGCCGCCGGTCGGGGTCGTACCGTCGGGCCATCAGTCGCACGCTCCTGGGACGGGGGCCATGCCACGACCGTACCCGGCACCCGGTGACGGGACGGCGGCCGCCCGGGGTCAGCCGGTGACGGTGAACCAGGTGGCGCGGGACTTCTTCCACTCGGGGTGGGTGAGGTCCTTGGCATCGGTCCCGTCGCCGTACAGGTCGGCCGAGCCGTTGTCGGTGATCAGCTGGGCGCGGGCGCCCGGCGCCGACAGGTCCGGCACCTCCACGACGGCCTCCCAGCCGCCCGGGTCGCTGGTGGGCAGGTCGCGCAGCTTCACGGGAGCGTGGGCGGCGACCCCGTCCCACGAGTACAGGGCGTACGGGTCGGAGTTGTCGTCGGCGGCCCACGACCCGGCGACGATCAGATACTGGTCGGCGGCGTTCTTACGGATGTCCCGGATGCTCAGCCCGCCCAGATCGAGCTCGACGGGCGCCCCGAAGGCGGCCTTGACCCCGCTGCCCACCACCTTGTCGATGTTGGTGACGGGCACGATGAGCGCCTTGCCGCCGCTCGCCGGCGGCACCAGCGGCGCGCGGAACCCGATGTACGCGGTGGTGGTCGAGCCGGGCGCGAACTCCAGGCCCTCCACGTTGAACCCGTCGATCTGCTTGGGCGCCTGTCCGGCGGCGGTCGCGGCGGCGAAGCCGTACCGGTCGCCGTTGGCGCGGTCCCAGGCGACGAGGTCGTCGCGCAGCTTCTTGTACGAGCGGCCGACGGTGAGCTGGGTGCTCGCGCCCGACCCGGTGACGGTGGTGGTGAAGACGGTGTTGCGGTCGGCCTTGTACTCGCCGTCCTTGTTGTTGCCGAGCGAGCCGGTCCAGTAGACGGTGTCGCCGACCCGGGCCGCGCCCTCGATGTCGATCTCCTTGGAGACCCCGAGCTGGGAGCTGAAGTCCCAGGTCCGCACGGGCGCCCCGGAGGCCGAACGGTCGTACAGCCGCAGGGTGTTGGACTCGTCGTCCGCGACGACGACATGACCGCCGCCCACGTCGACGGCGGCGGAGGCGTCGCTGGACCCGGTGAAGTAGCGGGTGTCGGCGGCGTCCCGCACCGCGCCCGAGGCGGCGTAGTGCAGTGTCTTGGTGACGCTCTTGCCGCCGAGCCCGGTGAGCTTGAGGGTGAGGTCGGTGTACCCGCGCCCGCGCGCGGCCACCGCCACCTGCCGGGTGGCCCCGGTCCCGGTGACCCTCACGTCCCCGGTCCCGGCGACGGAGGACTTGGTGCTGGCCGAGGCGGCGACGGTGAGCGCGGAGGCGTCGGCCCCGCTCTGCCCCACGGTCACGGTCACCACGGGGTCCCCGGTGGCCCCCACGGCCCCCGAGAGATATCCGGCCGAAAGCGAGAGGGTCGGGGTGCCGTATCCGGCCGCGTGCGCGGGTGCGTTCAGGCCCATGCCGGCCAGCGTAAGACCCCCGCTCACCACCACAAGGGCAACGCGCCTGGTACGGGAAACGTGATGCAGCACTGGGTGCCTCTCGTCGACGCGATGTCGACGAGAAGACTCCGGTGCGTGCGCCAATTCCGGCCGTACGGGGTACGTACGGAAGACGAACAACGCCGGACGGCCCGCACGCGCCAAAGCGCGTGCGGGCCGTCCGGCGTACTGGTGCGACCGGAGAGGTCAGACGTTGAACCCCAGCGCCCGCAGCTGCTCGCGGCCATCGTCCGTGATCTTGTCCGGGCCCCACGGCGGCATCCAGACCCAGTT
>NZ_LYOY01000002.1 GCF_001653515.1 Streptomyces sp. ERV7
CCCCGCTCCCTGCCCGCCGATGACCCGGCCGCCTACGTCGCCGCCACCATCGCGACGGCCCCCGCCCGCTACACGGCCCGCGCCACCGTCCCCGAACCCGCACAGACGGTACGCGCCCGCACCGGCGCCCTGCCCCAGCGCATCCACCCCATCGACGACGGACACTGCACCGTCGACCTCACAGCCGACGACCCCCGCCACATCGCCGTCCAACTCCTCAATCTCGGCCCCCACGCGAAGCTCAAGGGCCGTCCCGAACTCGCACACCCCCTGGCCGAGCTGGGTCGGCAGTTGCTGCGCGCCGCCGAAACGCTGGGCGAATGGGACCGGCCGGAGACCGAGCAGTGAGCGAGACCACGGCCCATCAGGAGGGCCTCTTCGCGGCTGCCGAGGTCACCCCCGTGCCACCCGCCTCCCCGGACTTCCAGGACATCACCTTCCACGAGATCCAGGCCCGTACCCTCCTCAACCGCCTGCCCGGCGCGGAGCCAGGCGGTATGGGATGGACCCTCAACCCCTACCGCGGCTGCACCCACGCCTGCACCTACTGCTTCGCCCGAGACGGCCACCACCACCTCGGCCACAACACCGGCGCCGACTTCCAGGCCCACCTCTACGTCAAGACCAACGCCGCCGCCGTGCTCCGCCGCGAACTACGCACTGGCAGGACCGGCGACCGGTGGGTCATGGTCGGTACCTCCACCGACTGCTACCAACGCGCCGAGGGCCGATACCAGTTGATGCCCGGCATCATCCAGGCCCTGACCGACTACCGCGTCCCCTTCACCACAACCACCAAGTCCGCCCTCCTACGCCGCGACATCCCCCTCTACGCCGAAGCAGCCCGGGTGACGGACGTCCTGGTCATGACCTCCCTCGGCTCCCTCGACGACCGCGTCTGGCACGCCTTCGAACCCGACGCCGCCCCACCCCGCGCCCGCCTGGACACCATCGCAGCCCTCCGCGCCGCAGGCGTCCCCGTCGGCGTCCTCATCGCCCCCGTCATCCCACACGCCGCAGACCACCCAGACGCCCTGAACGCGCTGGTCGACGCCTGCGCCGACGCCGGAGCCGTCACTGTCTTCCCCGACGTCATGCGCCTGAGCCCCGGTGCCCGCGACTGGTTCCTCACCCAGTCCGCCCGCACCCTGCCGCCCCACCTCCACCAGCTCCTTGCCGCCGACTACACCTGTCGCCGAGCCATGCCTTCGCGCTACATAGAGGAAGTGACCGCTCACATCCACGCCCGCGCCGCCCACCACGGGCTGCCCCGATGGGAGGACTACGTGCGCCACGTCAGCAACCGCAGCAACCGTGGTCGGACGGGCCCTCTTCGCATGTAGGCCAGGCCCTGGCCCTTGCGGTCGTCGCTTCCCTGGCCGTCAACGTCATCACCATTTGACCGCAGCCATGGTGCACGGGTCCGTCCGCGCGCTCGCCGAGCACGCTGATGCGTACGTGCGTCGGGTGCGGGACCGTTCGCTCCGGGCTGGCGGGAGATGGGGGTGGCAGAGGCCGCGGCACGTCTCATCATGGGTGAGCGATGGCGACTTCGTCCTGTGCGTGCCGCCTGCGCCGTGTTGGCCGTCGGGCGGCTGCGGTGCCGATGCCGGTTGTCCGAGCCGGGCTGTTCGCGGCGTTCGGGACGGGCGTAGTTGCAGGTATCGAATCCGTTCTTTCCGTTTCCGTGGACCTTCATCGCCCCATGCACACCGGTTCCCGGGGATGGGGCGCAGGCGTACGCGGGCACGATCGGTGGCGTTTCAACGAGGCGTGCCCAGTTCACCATTCGCTGTTGGGTGCAGGGCTGGCCCTGCCTGTCGGTTCTGGAAGGGTCATCTTCTCCTGGGGCGGCCTGGATAGGACCCGGCCGGGCGGAGCGGGACATCGTTCTTGAGCAGAGCCAGACGCACGGTGGCGAGGCTCGTTCCTTCCCGGTCCGCGATGTCCTGGAGCGAGAGGTGGTCTTGTTCGTACCAGGTGCGCCACTGCCCGACGCGGGTGGCGGTGTGCTGGGTGCGGCGAAACCGCGGCGGGCTCCAGTCGACCGGGTGCCGGGAGAACAGGTAGATGACGTGCGCCGTGGTGGTGTGGAGAGTCTGCGCGACCTGGGCGATGGAGAAGTCACCGCTGGGCGCGGCCTGGTGGAGGCGGGCCTTGGTGATGCTGTCCGGGTCAGGACCCGGCAGGCGCAGCGGGCGCAGGCTGGCGGCGTCGAGGCGTGGTGCCCACTGAAGGGGTTCGTCGATGCCGTGCTCGTCGAGGATCCTGCGAGCGGTGCCGTTGAGGAGTTCGGCCTCGGCGGGCAGGATGCGCCAGCGAAATCGCAGGTACTGGTGGCGCTGTGCGCGTGTCGCGGGCGCGATAGCGGGGTGCGCGAGCCGTGGGGGTGTCCCGGTCAGGGTGTGGAAGATCCAGCGGTGGGCGTGGGCGATGCCGGGGGTGTGGTTCGAGCGCAGGCGGCGCTGCAGGTCATGCCAGTGTGCCGGGTCGACAAAGTTGGGGCGGGGAGTGAACAGGGCGCGGCGGCGTGCGTAGTCGATGGGGCTGCCGTGCTGGTCGAGGTGGTCGGCGAGCAGGACCAGGGCGTGCAGGACGTCGGCGCAGTCGGGGCGGCGGGTGAGTTCCGCGAGCAGGGACGACACGTTGTGGCTGCTTACCGTGGTGTCCATCAGGCGGATCGCCGCATGGATCTTGGTGGTGTTGCCGACCAGCAGGCAGGCAACAGCGAGGAGTTCATCTGCGCGACGTGCCACGGGCTTGCCGCTGGCGTGCCACGGGGCCAGCCGCAGGCTCCACTCGGGCCACAAGGCGGTCGGCAGCATTCGGGCGCGTGCGTCCTGGTCGCCCGGGGCGCGGGTGGAGGCGATGGCGGTCCGGTGGCGCAGCCGCGCCACGGGCATCACCTGTGCCTCCCGGCTGCAGCGCAGCGCTGCTTGCAGACGGAGTGAGATCGTGCCGCCGTTCAGCAGGGCCACACCGCCCGGGTGAAGGGGACGGCCGCTGGCGGTGACCCGGTCGGTCAGCCACTGCACCGCCTGGCCGGCGGCGGGCACCGACGGGGCCGTCAGGACCTGCATCGCCGCGGTGAGCGACACGGCGGTGGCAGCCGCGTCGTCGGGGGCGAAGTAGCTGTGCTGGGCCAGGTGTTGAGTGCCGCGTACGTGTGGTGAACCATCGGGCCGGTGGGAGCGGTAGTGCTCCCACCGGTGGAGGACCTCGGGCTCGACTGCCTCGGCCAGATCGCTGCCGGCGGCATAGTTGAGGACCCAGCCGGCCAAGCAGCGCGCGTCACTCAGCACCGCCTGCAAGGGGGCGCCGCCCGGCCCGTGCAGCGGCCAGCGCACCGCTCGGTCGGGAGCCGTGAGGAGGTGGTCGATGAGGTGTTGGGTGCGCAGGACGGCGCCGCCGGGCTGAAGGGTAACGCCCGGGGTGTCGGTGAGTGGGTGGTGGCAGCGGGCGCGGCGCGATCCGGCGGTGGCCGGGCTTGCGCACCGTCCTGGGCGCGGTGTCGCGCTGCGGGGATGAGCGTGGAATCGGGGGATCCGGTGGCATGCGGGGCAGCGGTCGGCCAGCAGCATCTGATGGCGTACGCAGGCAAAGGACCAGCCCAGGCGCCAGGTCACCTGCCAGCGCCCGCCGCTGTCCATCAGGCAGGCGGGACAGTAACGGGATCCGGCCCGCCCCCACAGCAGTGGTCGGTGCACTCGTCGCTGGTCGTGGTGGATGACCACTGCGTGTCCGTCGAAGCGCCGCAGTGTCATTGCCACCAGGACGGCTTCGGGGACGCCGGAGACGGCCGCGATCTCGGCGATCTCCTCTTCGGTGGCCAGCACCGCCCAGCGGGGCAGCATCGGCTTGGCCAAGGTGACATCCCTGGTCGGCAGCCCCAGTGCGCGCAGGACGTCCGCGTACCGGCAGTGCAGGCGCGCGGCGAGGAACTCCAGCCAGGAGTCCAGGGCCTCGCCGGTCACGGGCGGATACCGGAGCGGCAAGGTCGGCCGGAGGGCGCTCACGAAACGGTTCGCGCACCGCGCGCCCGGCTGGTGGCCTTGCCTGCATGAAGCGCGTACTCGAGTTCCGTGCGGGCGTGTTCGGCGGCCTCGTCGTTTCTGACCTGGTCCAGGAGATCGCGGGTGAGGCGTTCGGCACCGGTGCGCACCGCGCGCTGGCAGCCGCGGTTGACCAAGGTCATCAGAGAGCCGATGTGCCCGGTACTGCGGGCGAAGAGGTAGTCGGACAGGTCGTCGGCGAGCATGCCGGGAAAGGCGTCGGCCAGGACGATGCGCTGCTCCAGGGCCAGCAGGAGCTGTCGCCAGTGGCGCCGTCCCCGCTCGGTGTCGATGGTGAAGGGCGGCATGTCCAGCCGTGTGGTGCGTCGGCCGGTCTGCGCCAGCACCGTGTCCCCGGCCGTCTCGCCCTCGCTGAACAGGCCCTTGTCCGAGAGGCCCACGCCGACCTTGAGGAGAGTGACCGGGAACTCGTTGGCGATCCATTTCAAGTGGTTGCTGACCTCGATGCCGCTGGTCTTGCGCCACTTGAGGAAGTGCAAGTCGTCCAGAATCAGCAGGCGGACCTCGCACAGCAGCATGCAGTCCAGGGCCTGCAGACCGAGCTGGGCAGCGGTCGAGGTCTGGCGTCCGGGGTGGCCGAAGAACTCCAGCATGGCCCGGTTGAGGTCCTTCATCCCTGTGTTGCCGGTCAGCCCCACCCGGCACACCGGCCACCGCTCATGGCCCTGCGCGGTAAACGCGCTGTGCTCGGCGATCTCCCGGCGGTGAAACTCCCGCGCGAAGGCGAGCACCGCGGTGGTCTTGCCCAGCCCTGGGAAAGCATCGACGGCCACGGCCCCCTTGGCCTTGTCGCCGTCCTGCTGGTTGCTGTCGACGATGTCCCACAAGTCCTCGTGCAGGCAGGACAGTTGCGGTGTGCGGATCGGCCCCAGGTTGGCATGCCACTGTCGCCGCGCACGGTCATAGGCGACCCGCGCCCGCTCGTCCAGGCCCCCCAGCGTCGTGCGGCTCAGCCGCTCGGGCCGGGAGCGGCGCGGTGCATCGACGAATGCCTGGAAGTCCTCCTTGCGCGACAGCGCCAGGTTCCCCGGATCCAGCGCGCCGGCCGCGGTCACACGTCCTCCAGGGCGTCGGCATAGAAGTCGCCTTCGCCGGCGAAATCCTCCAGATCAGCCGCATCGTCATCGCCTGCCTCTGCCTCCGGTTCGGATGGGCCCGGCTCGTCGCGGCCCAGTGCTGTGCGGACGGACGCGAGCGAAGCCACCGTCGCCGCCCCAGGGGCCGGCAGGTCGAGGGCGGCCTGTTCACGGGAGATCCTCAGCGCCATGCGGCGCTCGGCGCGCGTGGCGCCCAGCCCGAGATTCCACCGCTCCAGCAGATCGGAGACAGCGAGCCGGTCGTCGGGGTAGCGGTACTTCGCGGCGGCCAGCTTCCGCGCGAAGGCCAGGGCGTCCTCGCTCAGCGGCATCTGAGCCGATGCCGCGTGCTCCCAGGTCAGGGTGTGCCAGACACGGCTGGTTGGGTCGCGGAAGTAGATCCGCGAGACATCGTCCGGGTCGACCTGGAAGGGCCAGCCGTTCTTCACCGGGCTGTCGTAGGGGCTGCGGATGCCCGGGCTGGGCAGGCCGGGCCCGTGGTAGCGGCGGCGGCCGATCTCGACGCCGTAGTGCTGGATCGTGCGCCACTCGGTCTTCAGGAACTCGTAGGCGAGATCCCGGTCGCGGGGCACCTCGATGTAACCGGCCCGCGCCATACCATGTTCGAACATCTGCGCCGGAGACATCCGCAGGCCCGGCAAGCCCGGATCGACCAAACCGGAATGAGGACGGCAGTGGTGGACCACCGCAGTCCACTCCCGAATGATCGCCTCCAGCTCGTCGAGGAAGAAGAACGCCTCACCCTCCGGGCTCTCTCCGCGCGTGTGGATGTCCGGGCCCTTGTAGCCGGGAAGCGCTTCCAGCAGGCCCTCACGCAGGGTGCGGAAATAGCGCTCCAACGGGCCCTTGTCCCGGCCCGTTCGCAGGCGCGCGGGCTGGATCGAGATCCCCATCCGCCGGCACACGCTCGTCAGATGCTCCGAGACATAGACCCTGCCGTGATCGACCACGAGCGTCTCGGGGACCAACGGCGGTGAGGCAAGACCCGGCCCCTCGACCGCGCCGACGTCGACCAGGACCGTGCGGGGAACGCCGTGATCGGGCCACACCGCGTGCCGAGGCCAGTTGCGCCCCGCCGACCGGGGCCGAAACGCCTGGTAGAGCACGGCGCTGACATCCACCGCCTTCGTCGAGACCGGCGTAAGGCGCAGCCCGGTGACGCAGCGGCTGTACCAGTCCATGGCCACCGTCAGCTCCGCCTGGACCCACCTCAAAGTCAGCGGATCGAACGCGAATACATCCAGCCGCGTGGTGTCCATCAGCAGATACTCGCCCGGCCGCGCCGGCCGCAGCTTGCCGTAGGGCCCCTGCGGGCGCTCGGCGATGTCCCTGTTCCGCTTCGTACTGAGCCGGAACAGCGGATGCCGCCCCTCCAGCTCAGTCAGGATCCGAAACGCCGTTGCCCGGCTCGGCTGCGGCACCACGTCCGGGCCGAAGCGGGCGATGACCCGGGCCCGGGTTCGCTCGATCACCAGAGTGCGGGAGGGCCGCGACTGGTCGGCGTGCTCGACCATCACCTCCAGTGCCGTCTCCACCCACCTGTCATCGGTCGAGGGCCGCGCATGTTCCTGCAGTCGCCGCTTCGGGGCGAGCCCGGCTTCACCGTGCCGGCGGAAGTCAGCGATCCATTGTTTCACGGTCCGGACAGACACTCCCAGTTCTTGGGCCTTGGCCGCGTACTTGGGCTCCGCCAAGCCGCCGGGCGGAAATTGCGGGCGGGGCTCGTCCTCCCGTGCGAGCTCCGGGCTGCCCGAGCGGTATCCCGTCAGGACCTCGCGGACGTGCTCGGCTCGTTCAAGCACCCTTTGCCGTTCCTCCCCGCGCAGCTGGCCCAGCACCACCGAGGCGATCTGGTCGATGTCGCCCGCCGACGGTCCCGTCTGCTCAGGGATCAGCTGTGCTCGGTCGGAGAACAACAGCTCCTTCAACGTGAGCCGACGCACATGCCCCTGGCCGTCTTTGAGGACCACCTCGTTGCCCGCCGTCGTCGTGGTCATCTCGACCACTTCGACGCTCTCCCCGTCGTACCGAAAACGCGTACCGACTCCCACCCGGGCTCCCGCGCCGCTCACGCAGTCCTCCGCAACACCCCTGACGGACCGAGGGGTTCGGTGAGATCCGTGCTCAGCTCGTGCCTCCACAGCAGGTGACGGATCGCGGCCCGCACACAGGACTCGGGACGCCCCGGCAGACGCCCGGCAGCGTCCCCCAACGGGACACCGTCGAGGTCAGCGCGGCACACCTCGTCCACGAGATCGGGCGGGAACAGCCACGCACGGCGGAAACCGGCCAGGAAGCGGACGTTCTCCAGTTCCGCCTCCGGTGGCTCGCTCCACACCTCGTAGCGCCACCGGCGTGACTCCACCGCCTCCCGGGTCCACGCGAAGGTGGCAGCCACCTCTGGCTTTGCCAGCCGCAGGTGCGGCTTGACGTCCACCACCACCGGGCCGTGCTCCGTGACAAGGAGGTAGTCCGGGATGTGCTTGCGACGTTTCCCGTCCACCACGGCCGTCAGCAGAAACGGCTGGGCCATGATGCCGCGTACCGAGGCATCGAAGTCGGCGAAGCAGGCACGCGAGCTCCAGGCGCGACTCGTAGATCACGTGACCCTGCATCGTCGACGACCAGTAGGTCCCCGAGTAGTGCTGCTGCCCCTTGTACCAGCGGAATGTCCGCCAAGGACCGACCGAACACAACAGATCAAGTGAAACGGCCGACCACGCTCGACCTTCAACGACTTCACCATCGCGGCGACGGACACTGACCGTTACGGCGGAATCGTCCATGGCGTACCCCCACTCGGATGATGGCCCGCATCACCACGATGCCCACCTCCGGAACGGCGATGGGCGAGCGCCGGATGCCAGCACCCGAAAGGGTGAATACGCTGAACAGGGGGTCTCAATATCGCTTCATATATGCAGCCGGTGTGCAGTCGCGCTTGAGATTGTGAAGTCGAATATGAGATCCCACAGCTGTCAAAGGACAGCAGTTCGCCGGGGGCAGACAGGAAAGAGCCCGGAAGGGCTGGTGCAAGCGTCCGAGGGGATGTCAACCTGGACGACCTTCCGGAGGACCGGAGGAAATCCCAGGTCAGAAAGGGTCATGCCCGTTGACGGTGGAGCTGTCGAATGCCGGATTCCGCACCACGGTCGAGGAGTTGCGGCTGCGTAAGTGGCTGCTGGGACCCGGGCAGCCGTCCGAGGTCATCGATGTCTTTCCCGAGGCGAACGGGGACTTCAAGTTCGTCACCGACGACCGTGCCGACCTGCACATCGCTTCGGCGGATGGCCGGTTCTACCTCGGCTGGTTCCCCGAGGGGCGTCCCGGAGCCGAGCGGGAGGGCTGGGTCCTCGCGGTCACGGGCACCGCCCGGGTGCCCGGCTATCGGATCGTGTTCGAGCCGCACACCCCGGCCCGGCTCGTCGCCGTGGCCGTACGCGAGGCCCTTGCTACTTCGCGCAAGCGCTGACACGCACACCGGCCTGGTCTGTCGGCTGCCACGCCGCGCTGGCGGCATACCGTCGCGCCCGGCACCCTTCCTGCCGTCCTGCCCTGTCATGCCTCTGTTTCTGTGAGGAGTTCCTGTGGACCCGCGTACGACATCGTCCGAGATGACGGTCGGTGACCTGATCGAGCAACTGTCCGCCATCGACCGGGAGACCAAGGTCCGGCTCGCCGTGAACCCGTTCTTCCCCATGGCCCACAAGCTGGGGGAGGTGACGGCCGGGCCGGACCTGGACGGACAGCCCACCGTCTACCTCGCCGAAGACCCGGCCGCAGTCCAGTTCGGATACCTGCCCCGTCCGGTCGCCGAGGCCCTGGCTTGGATGGAACCGGTCGATCCGCCTGGGCACCACCGCCGCCGCCGACGCCTGCGCGCCGTCGAAGACGACGACACCAACGGCTGAACACCAGGAGCGCCCCTGCCTTCGCCCCTTCCCCCCGAACCCTCCGACGTGGGTCGGCTTCCGGCGTACTGGGTCACCCCCCGCCACCTCGCCGGCGACAACGGCACCCCGGCCCTGGCCGAACAGGTCGCTGCCCTGCTGACCGAGGCCGGATGGACCACCCTCACCCTCGTGCGCGGCCGACGCGAACCCGACGAGATGCCCGAGGCCCGCCAGGTACTGCGCAGCACCGTCCTGCACATCGCGCCGGACGCCCTGGCCTGGGCGCAGTGGGTCCTGGCCGACGAACCGGTGCTGCTCGCAGACCTGCCGATCGCCTGGACCGTCTCCGCCCGCGCAGATGCGACTGCGCTGCCCGCGTGGACGGCGTACTTCACCACCGGCATCCCGCCCGAAGCCCTCACCGACTTCCTGCTCGCCCTGGATGAGCGCCCCGACCTCGCACACGGCTATGCGGGCCCGCAGATTGTGCTGGACACGCTGGCGGCCCGGGGCTGGCTCCGTGACATCGACATCCCTGACATGGTGTCTGACGCGGACCTTTCCACCAGCTTCGCCCTCGCCCCCCTGCCGGGCCCCGGGGACGGGATCCAGGACGGCGACCCCTACGTCCTGGGCCCCGGGGCCGACGTGACCGGCTGGCAGGTATGGTCCGAACCCCGCATCGGCGAGACGTACTTGTGGGCGGCGACCTTCTCCGCCAGCACTCCGCACGACCTCGTGGCCGCCTTCGCCGACTCCCTGGCCTCCCCACTCCCCGTCCTGCGTCACACGCTGCCCGACGGCAGCGAGGGCCGGCTCACCCTGCGCGCGGCCCCCTGACCCCCTGGTGGCCGGACCCGCACCGCGGTCCGGCCACCAGCCCTGCCCGTCGATCCCACCGGTACGTGCGCACCGCACTGATGACGCTCGCCTGCCGGTCCTGTCATGCCCCTGCCTCCAACCGGACGGAGTCCTTTTGCCTACGCCCTTGGTTCGCCTCGCCCTTCACCGTGCTTCCGGCACGGCGCACTACGGCGTCGTCCTGCCCGATGGCGCGGTGACCGCCTGTGCCACCGTCTCCCCGGACTGGATGGCCATTGCCGAGCGCACCGCCCACACCGACTGCCGGGCCTGCAGCCGCGCCCTGCTGGCCTTGACCACGCCCGCCCACCCCGGCCTCTCCCTTATCGCCCTGCCGGCTACCGGCACCGGCAAGAGCCCGGTCGGCCACCAGATGATCCCCGGCCACCTGCTGGGCCATTGCGGCAAGCCGCTGGACCACGAACGCACCCCCTCCGCCCGCGCCTGCCGCGCCTGCGCGCACTTCGCCACGGTGCTGCAGCGGCTGAAGGAACGCGCCCACGGCCTGCTGCTCCCCGCACACTCCCCGTGCCACGGCGAGCCGGGCCTGCTGGGGGCGCCCCTGGACCGGGGCAACCTCGTCACCGGGCACCGCAGCAACGCGCTCACCGGCAAGGGCTTCTGCGAGACGCCCCTGTCCGGACCCAACCCCGGGGCCTTGAACGTGTGCGCGCCGTGCCAGCGTCACGGGCGGGAGGCCGATGCCGCCCGGCGTGATCACACCCTGCTCCGCATGCGCGAGCACGCCGACGCATTGCGCAGCCAAGTGAGTACGGCGTTCGACGGCCGGGCCAGCGTGCTGCGCGCCGGTGATGCCTACACCGTCTCCGGGTGCTCGGATGCGCATTACGTGGTGGCCACCACCGATCTCGGCGGCAGCCACATCGACACGCTGGTCTACCTGCCCGCCGAGGACCGCATCGCCGACCTGCGCCTGCACCGAGACCGCCTCCTTGCCATCCAACGCCCCGCCTCTTTCCGGCCTGTGGCTTCCCGCCGATAACAGCGTGCTACGACA
>NZ_LYOY01000003.1 GCF_001653515.1 Streptomyces sp. ERV7
CCCATGCGCTTCACCCGTACCGCCCTGTGCACCGCCGCCCTGGCCGCCCTCGCCATCCCGGCCACCGCGACGGCAGCCTCCGCCGCGCCCGCCACCACCGCCACGGCCTCCACCCTCCTGACGCGCGACTGTGACCAGCCCGGCGAGTGGGCCATCGGCACCCGGGCCGTCACCATCCGCTCCCGCGCCACCACCCACTCCACCGCACTCGGCATCCTGTACCGGGGCCACCGCTTCACCGTCCATAGCACCCGCGGCGACTGGCATTACGTCACCGACCGCACCACCGGCATCACCGGCTGGGTCTCGGGCGCCTACGTCTACCGCAACGCCAGCTTCTGCCTCGACTGAGACGCCGAAGGCGGGTGTTCTCCCTGCTGATGTCGCCGGAGGGGGGACACCCGTCGGGCATGAGAGCCCTGCTCCAGTCCGGTCCCTTCACGGGTCCGGGCGGTTGGCTGTGCCCCGGAGCGAGCACTGTGCGGGCTTGCCCACAGGATCACCGACCGCCCCGTGAAGGCGGGGCCCTGCCGAAGCCCAAGTCTCGGCAGGGCCCTGCAGATGAACGGGTCACGCAGGGGGGTTCGGCAAGATTCACAGGGCGAGCGGGTCCATGTCGTCCCGTTCCACGGTGAATCCGGCTGAGCGCAGAATCCCCATCACCGCGGTCTGCACATGACCTGCCGTCTTGATGAAGTACTGGAAGGCAGGGCCCCCGTCCGGACGGCTCATGTCGTACGCGCTGTGTACGGACGGATCACATTGCCAGTAGACGGAGGCTGCTGCCGGATGGTCCTCAAGGAGTTCGACTTCGATCTTCGCTCCTGGTGACGGGTCGTCGATCGTGCCCAGGCAGGCCGGTAGCCCAGCCTTTCGCAGCTCATCGCACACCTGGCTGGCCACCCGGGACCGTGCCTCAGCCACCTCCGCGGTGACGTGCTTGATCCCGAGGTCTTCGGGTGTCATGCCATCGAAGTTGATGGTGATCACGCTTCCTTGGCTGCCGGGATACCGTCCCGGATCCGCAGGTGCCAGATGCTCTCAACGCATCGAGCGCGCCATGGCAGCCTCAAGGGCTTCGCGAGTGATGGTGGGCGTGAAAACGCAGCTGTCTTCAAGCCCTTCGGGAAGGTGAGCCCGACTGTCCTCGCGGCACAGGAGTGTGCCGTTGCCGGGTTCGATGACCCCCCTGAGCCGGTCCGCAAGCTTCGCGATGATGCCGAGGACTTCGCCAGCCTGTGGACGCTCGACTGCGATGACGGCATCGTCGACAAAAACTTCGGCTTCTCCGCCATCGGCAGCCCGGATCAAGAAGTCCCTGGTGCTAGCGGTTGTGTTCTCCGGGGCGGCATCGTAGGGCGCCAGGACCTCACGCATCACGTCCAAGTCTGCTTGGCCTGGTTCGCCGTTGACGAACGTATGGATCCCCACCGAGCGACTCACTTCAGCACCTCGTATGGAAAGGGGCACGGGTGTTCTCCCCGCAGGTGATGGACACCAATGGCGCGTGCCAGGTGGCCGGGGACGACAGCTTGATCTGGAGGTCGTCACTCAGTTGCTCTCCTCAGTCTGAGCGATGGTCTCCGCGAAGCCGGAAGCGAACGCCTTGTGGGCATGGTCGGTCTCTTCGCGGGCAGCCTGGTCAAGGAGGCGGCTCAACTCCTGCCGATCCTCGAGGGGTGCCTGGTCCAACCGTCTCAGCAACGTCCCCGTCCATGTACGGGTGATTGCGGTGGCGTCACCTTCGTCGATGCTGTGCTCGGTCAGCTTGATGCTGCCGAGCAGAGCCAGGTACGCGGCGGCGAGAACCTGGGTTGAGGTCATTGAAGAACCGGCCGTGGCCAGCGGTGTATCAGGGAGCAGGCAGAGTTCGTCGGCCAGCTCCAACAGTGACCGGTCTGCCGCCCAAAAGCCCCGGCTGGCCATGTCCTGACTGTGCATCGCCCCGGCGAGCCTGCGGAAGACGCTCGCGAGTTCCTGCCGGTCATCGTCTGTCAGGCTGTGCAGGCCCTCCTGCACGATCCGGATGCCCCGCCCGCTGAGCCGAGCCTTCTCTTCCGCGGTGATCCCGGCGTGCGCATCAGGGGCGTCACCGCTCGAGCCGTAGGAGCGGATGGCGGTGATGAGTCCGAGCACGCCCTCCGTGAGGATGTGCACGATGAACCACTGTCTCGGCTGCCGGCCCACAACCTGGATCCCCGAGTCCAGGTCATTGACCTCACCCGCATCACGCGTACGGAAACCGGAAAGTGCAAGGGCGTTTTTGATCGTCTCATCCATGAGCGAACTGACCCTGTTGCTGTATTCGATCACCGGTGCCGGGAGATCAAGCCGCTCCGGTTCCATAAGCCCTAGAACGGCTCCGGTCAGTGATTCCCCGGGATTCCACCCCACATGAACTCCGCCTGCGGGACCATCCATCGTGTTGACAGAGACCCGCGCGCCGGGCTGCCCCTCGCTCGGGGAGCTGGAGAACTCCACGTAAGCGGGGAGCCCAGCCTGCTGCAACTCGCCGTGTACCGCGTTCGCCAGCGCGTGCCGCTCGGAGATGACTTCCTCGGAAGCATGCAGAATGCCGTTCTTTTCGGCGTTGGCACGAACGTGGGGGTCTATATACGTCAAGTCTTCTCCTGGGTCAGTCGTCCGCAGGGGAAACGGTTCGGGCTTTCGGTCCTCCGCCTTGACGGACCAAGCCTCCTGCCGGTCCATGTGCGGCATGAAATCTCGGGCACTGCCGGGCGTCGCCGAAACGTACGTTTCGGCGACGCCCGGCAGCGTGTGCTCACTGCTTCTGGTCAGTCGTGCTTCTGTTCCATGGCCCCTTGGTCATGGAGTGCGAAAGGGGCCAGTCTCCCGCCGTTGGCTC
>NZ_LYOY01000004.1 GCF_001653515.1 Streptomyces sp. ERV7
GATACGACTGATGGAGGACCTGAACCGGTTCCCCGACCGCCCCGGCCCATCCACGGAGACAAATGAGGCCCGCCTGTCGTTCCAGAACGACTTCGCGCAGGCCCAGATGCTGGTACCCGACGGCGTACTGGACGCTGCCAACCGCGTACGGGTCGCTCTGGCCGATGCGTACAAGCGGTTCGCGCGGCTCGACGAAACCTTGGCACCCGGCGATCACACCCATGAGGAACTGCGTGCGTCCCTGCTGGAGATGTGGCACGAGATCACGCAGATGCAGGCGGTGATGCGCAAGGACCTGGGGGTGGGTTCCGGAGTCCCCGTACCGTCGGAGCGGCCAGGAGCGTACCGGCCGCCTCTGGCCTAGGTGTTTGACCACGAGCGCAGCCGCGCCGCCACCGCCTCGCCCCGCAGCCGACGGTCGTTCTCACATCGCGGTGATCCACCCGTATCCCCGGTTCACGACGGTCGTTGCCCAGGGCATGAAGAAGATCACTTCTGTCACCGCGCTCGTCCTTGCCGGCGTCGCTCTCGCCGCCCCCGCCCACGCCGACGGCCCCAACGGCTCAAGTTTCTCCGGCCCCGTCAGCACGGCCGACAACTGGAACTTCTCTGCCGGTGTCGTCTGCATGCAGGAAACCGCCATCGTTCCGGCCCTCGGCGGCACCCCGGGCTTCGTCGGAGACCATGACAACAACTGTGCCAACGGGAACGTCATTGATCACTCCTAGCCGTAGCCGGAGCGCCAGCGCACCCGCCGGTGCCGGCGGGAATACGCG
>NZ_LYOY01000005.1 GCF_001653515.1 Streptomyces sp. ERV7
GTGGTGGTGGAGCGCACGGACGGCGAGCCGCTCTTCTTCGAGCACGACGGGGACCTGCTGTGCACCGGCTCGGCCCGCTACACCCTGGACGTGGTCCCGCGCGCGCTGCCGGTGCTCGCCCCGTAGACGTCCGGCTCCGCGGGCTCGGGCAGCCCGCGCGCCAGCCACCACGCGAGGGCGCACAGCGCGATCAGCGGGGCGAGCGCCACGCCGAGTCCCGCCGCCTCGCCGAGTGCGCCGATCCCCGGCGAGACCACTCCCCCGACGCTCACCGCGAGCCCCAGCGTGACCCCGCTCGCGGTGCCGACCCGGCTCGGCAGGAAGTCCTGCCCGAGGGTCACATGGAGGGAGAACGGCACGTACAGCACGGCCGCCGCCAGCGCGGCGAACACGAACAGCGCGGGCCCGGGCACCAGCACCACGCCCGCCACGGCCGGGACGGAGGCGGCGTACGCGGTCCGTACCGTAGGGACCCGGCCCCAGCGCACCGCGAGCCGTCCCCCGGCGACGGTCCCGGCGGCCCCGCCCGCGAAGAGGGTGAACAGCGCCGCCGACCCGGTCGCGGGGCCGCCGCCGACGCGCTCCTGCGCGTACAGGCCGATGAAGGCGCTCAGGCCGACGAAGACCACGGAGCGGCACACCACGATCGCCGACAGCCGCAGGAACACCGGCCAGTTGTCCGGCGCGGCGGACCGGGCGGCGGCGGCCTGCCCGACCGCCGCCCGCCGCGCGAGGACCCGCACCGCCGACGCCGTACCCAGCACCCCGGCCACCGCGGGCACCACCAGCCACGGCGTCGCGCCCAGCCCCCCGGCCGTGAGCACCGGCCCGACGGCGACCGGTGCGAGCGCGAAGCCGAGGGTGCCGCCCAGCGAGTACCACCCCATGGCGACATGGCTGCCCCGGCCGGCGGCGCGGGCGAGCCGCGCGGACTCCGGGTGGTAGGCGGCGACGCCGATCCCGGCGAGCGCGACCGCCAGCCAGGTCAGGACGTACGAGCCGCCGAGCCCGGACAGCGCGATGCCCACGCCCGCGCAGAGGCTGCTCACCGGGATCAGCCACGGCATCGTCCAGCGGTCGGTGAGTATCCCGAACACGGGCTGGACGACCGAGGAGAGCAGGGTCGCGGCGAGCACGATGCCGGACGCGGCCGTGTAGCCGTAGCCGCGTTCGGCGACCAGGAAGGGGATCAGCGCGGGCACCGCCCCCTGGTAGAAGTCGACCGTGGCGTGGCCGAGGGCCATCACGGCTGTCGCGGACGGTCTTCTGGTGGAGCCGGTCGGCTGTGCTGTCGTCGTCACCCCTCGATCCTGCGAGAGCGGCCCGTCGGCGGGCTTCCGATAAAGTGCCGAGCTGTGCCGATATTCCGCCATGGTCCGCCGCACATCCCCACCACGACCCGGTTCCTCGCGCCGGGTACGGGGGTGCGGGCGCACCGGCACGAGGTGCACCAGGTCGTCTACGCGGGCCGGGGCGTCCTGTCGGTGACGACGGACGCGGGCAGCTGGGTCGCCCCGGCCACCCGGGCGATCTGGGTGCCGGCCGGGACGGAGCACGAGCACCGGGCGTACGGCGAGACGGACCTGCACACCGTCGGCGTTCCGGTGGACCGCGACCCGCTGGGTCTCGCGCGGCCCGCGGTGCTCGCGGTGGGGCCGCTGCTGCGCGAGCTGATCATCGCGTACAGCTCGCCGGGTCCGAAGGAGACGCCCGAGGCCCACCGGATGCTCGCGGTCGTCCTGGACCAGCTGCGGCATGCGCCGGAGCAGCCGCTGCACCTGCCCACCGCCCGCGATCCACGGCTCGCGGCGCTCTGCGCGATCCTGGACGGGGACCCGGCCGACCCCCGGCCGCTGGCGGCGCTCGGCGCGGCGGTGGGGGCGAGCGACCGCACGCTGGCGCGGCTGTTCCGCGCGGAGATGGGGATGACCTTCCCGCAGTGGCGCACCCAACTGCGGCTGCACCACGCGCTGGTGCTGCTCGCCGGGGACGCCACGGTGACCTCGGTGGCACGGCAGTGCGGGTGGTCGTCGACGAGCGCGTTCATCGATGTCTTCCGGCGGGCGTTCGGGCACACACCGGGAGCACGGCGGGCGGCGACCGGGTCAGGTTCGGGTCCGGGGACCGGGGCCGGTGTACCGCGCAGGTTTACCCCGGACCCAACGGACGGTTGACGCCGAGCACATGGGGCCCTTGCCACCATGTGCGGAGCGAGTGAAGGGAAAGGCCCGGCCGACGGGCCGTACGGGGCCGCGGGGAGACCGGGAGTCACGGGGGTGCCCCCGATCCCCCGCGGCCGGTCCCGTACGGCCGTCGCCCGCCGCCGTCGCCCCACCCACCCGATCGAAAGCAGTCATCGCGCGATCCGAACACGCCATTGCCCATCACTGCTCCGCAACGGCCGTCCGCCGTCGACGGATCGCGGGCATCATCGGCCCACCGACCGTCGTTGGGCCCGGAGGTGCGCGTGATACGGAAATTCCTCGCCAGGCCGAGGCGCCCCGCGAGCGGCGGCCCGACCCCGGCCGAGGCGGCGCTGTGCCGGGAGGCCGCCGAGTTCGTCCGGCTGCACCGCTCGGAGGAGCCCGGGCTCGGCAGGCCGGAGCGCCGCCTCGCGGAGATACGCGAGGAGATCCGCGGGACGGGGACGTACCGGCACACCGCCGAGGAGCTGGAGTTCGGCGCGCGGGTGGCGTGGCGCAACAGCAACCGCTGTATCGGCCGCCTCTACTGGCGCTCGCTGCGGGTGCGCGATCTGCGCCACCTCACCGACGCCGAGCCGATCGCCCGGGCGTGCGCCGAGCATCTGCGCCAGGCCGCCAACGGCGGCCGCATCCGCCCGCTGATCACCGTGTTCGCCCCGGACGCGCCCGGCCGCCCGGCGCCGCGCATCTGGAACGAGCAGCTCATCCGGTACGCGGGCTACCGCACCACCGACGGCCGGGTGCTGGGTGACCCGCGCAACGCCGGGCTCACCGATCTCGCGCTGCGGCTCGGCTGGCCGGGCGGGCCGCGTACCGCGTTCGACGTGCTGCCGCTGGTCGTCGAAGGCGTCGACGACAAGCCGCGCGTCTTCGAACTCCCCCAGGACGCGGTCCTCGAAGTGCCGCTCGACCACCCCGACGACGACTGGGGCCGCGAGTGGGGCCTGCGCTGGCACGCCGTACCCGCGATCTCCGGGATGTGTCTGGAGATCGGCGGGATCCACTACCCGGCCGCCCCGTTCAACGGCTGGTACATGGGGACCGAGATCGGCGCCCGCAACCTCGCCGACACCGACCGCTACGACCTGCTGCCCCGCGTCGCCGAGCGCCTCGGCCTGGACACCGGCGACGACCGCTCGCTGTGGAAGGACCGCGCTCTGGTCGAACTCAACCGGGCCGTGCTGCACTCCTTCGACCGGGCCGGGGTCACCATGGCCGACCACCACACCGAGTCCCGGCGCTTCGTCACGCATCTGGAGCGCGAGGAGCACAAGGGCCGCCCGGTACCCGCCGACTGGTCCTGGATCGTGCCCCCGATGTCCAGCGCCACCACCGAGGTCTTCCACCGCACCTACGACACGGCCGAGCTGAAGCCGGGGTTCGCCCATCATCCCGAGGCGACCGCCCGAGCGCGCGGCGAATCGATTCGGCGCACGTCGTGACGCGCACCCCCCGGGCCACTGGGGAGAGGGGGTACGTAGGCGGGAGCGGGGTCGCGGGCGTACCGCAGTGTCCCCTGGGAATCTGAGATGTTCTGGTACTTCTGTCTGCCGGGGCCCTCCGGCCATGGGCCCGAACCGCTTGATGTGCGCGCCCGTCCCGACCCCCGGCAGGGGGCGGTACCGCCCCGGGCGCGGTACGCGGCGGGCCGACAGGCCGGCCGTAGGGCAGGCGGGTGTGTCGGCAGTCCCGCTGCCAGACTGGCGTAATTGCACATGATGCGCAAGAGTGACGCACCGCAACGGTGTGACGGATCGTCAAATTGCCGATCCCCCAAGGGAGTTCGGCAGATTTGGAGAAGGGGCCGCTACAGCGCCGAGGAATCGTCCGCGACCGCGAGCCGTTGCAGTAGCTCACGCAGCACATCGCGCTCCGCCACCGACAGGGGCTGCAGGAACGATTCATGGATCTTGACCATCAGATCCCCGGCATCCCGCAAGCACACGGTGCCGCGGTCGGTCAGATAGAGCGCGAAGGTTCTGCGGTCGGCGCCGCGACGGCGCTCCAGGAGGTTCTTCCGCTCCAGGTCGTCGACGAGCCCGACGATGGTCGTCCGGTCGATACGCAGGGTCTGCCCGACCATCCGCTGGTTGATCCCGGGCTCGGAATCCACCACGTTCAGCACGCCGAACTGACGCAGCGTGATGTCCAGATGGGCCAGTGCCTGCTCGGCCTGCTCGGTGAAGCGCTGGCCGGCCTTGCGGAGAAGGAACCCGTGCCAGCCTTGCAACCCCGGGAACAACGGCTGTGTCCCACTGTTCGGTTCCCTCTTCGCCACCACTTTTTCGGTTCACCCTCCAGTGGTGACGGTCCATCATGAGGGCCGCGTAACAGGCCCCTTGACTCCCAAGTCACCGGTCGGCCATGCTCCCGATTCAACAGAGCACCTGATTGTCACTGTACCAGACAATCTATCTTGCTCAATTTGCGCGCCCTCACACATGCGCGCTCTTCATGACCGACGGGGGAACCATGGTCAGCGTCATCGAGTATTCAGATCCGGTCGAGCACTGCCCCGGCTACCTTGTGTACGACGCCACGGACTGCCGCCTCGCGGCGGGCGGGTGCCGTATGCAGGCAGGGCTCACCGCCGAAACCCTCCAGACCCTCGCGGGACGCATGACGCTCAAGCAGCGCGTGCTCGGGGTCAACGTCGACGGTGCCAAGTGCGGTATCGCCTACGACCCGAACGGTCCGCACCGCGCCGAGGTGCTGCGCCGGTTCGTCGCCTTCCTCTCCACCGAGCTGTCCACCCGCTTCAGCATGGGCTGCGACATGGGCACCCGGTTCGAGGAGCTCGACCGGATGGCCGCCGCGCTCGGCATCGGCTCCGCCAAGATCGCCGTCCGGCGGGCCCAGCGGCTCACCGACCGCGACTTCCGCGCCCGGATGGACCTGCTCAACACCCGCGTCGGTCTGCTCACCCTCGGCCAGCGCCGGGCGGGCCAGGCCCTCGCCCATTCCGCGCTCGCCGCCACCGCCCACACCGGCCGCCGCGACAGCCAGGTCAGCGTCGCCCTCCAGGGCTTCGGCAACCTGGGCCGGGCCGCGGCCCTCGCCCTGCTCGAAGCGGGCGTCCGGATCACGGTCGTGTCCGACGAGTACGGCTGCGCGGTCGACCCGCGCGGCCTCGACATCGCCCGCATGCTCACCCTCGACCAGCGCCGCCCGGTGCAGAGCCTGCTGGCCGAGCCGATGCGGCTGCCGCGCGAGGCCCTCTTCGAGCTGCCCGCCGACGTCCTCGTCCTCGCCGGCGGCGAGGACGCGGTCACACCCTCGCGCGCGGCGGTGCTCCCGGTGCCGATCGTCGCCGTGGGCGCCAACTGCGGGCTGAGCACCACCGCCGAGCAACTGCTCCTGGACCGCGGGGTCGTGGTCGTCCCCGACTTCATCGGCGGGATCGGCGGCTCGGCGTCGATGGAGGCGCTCTTCGGGCCGGCCACCACACCGACGGCGCCCGAGGTGCTCGACACCATCGGGGCGATGATGCGCGAGCTCGTCGGGGACATCCTCTGCGGAGCGCGCGACCGGCGGGTGAGCCCCCGTCAGGTGGCCACCGGTATCGCCGCGTCGGCGATCGTGGCGCCCGGCGAGAAGCCGTATGGCGCAAGTCCCTACCGCCCGGCCCGCCCCACGCCCCGGGGCAGCCGGGGGCGTTCCGTCCGTACCCCGCTGAAGTCCGAGAGGCGACCGTCATGACCACCGCACCCTCGCCGGAAACCCCGACCACCAGCCGGCCCCCGGCCGACGCCGAGTGCGCCCACTTACGCAGTCACATCACCGACTCGCGGTTCTACGGGCACCGGTACAGCACCCAGGCCAGCCACCGCATCTTCTGTGACCGATGTCGTTACCAACGATGGCTCGACGTCGAAGCGGCGCTCGCCCTGAGCCAGGGCGAGCTGGGCATCATCCCGGCGACGGCCGCCCGTATGATCGCGGACGCCGCCGACGTGGACCGGCTCGACCTGGCCGCCATCCAGGCCGAGATCCGCCGCACCAGCCACTCGCTCGTCGGCTTCCTGCGGGTCTTCCAGGCCTCCTGCGAGGGCGGCGCCGGCGAGTACGTGCACTACGGCGCCACCACCCAGGACATCCAGGACACCGCGCAGGTGCTCGAAATGCGGGACGTCCTGGACGAGATGGAGGCGCTGCTGCGGGGGCTCGCCGGGCAGCTGGCCGAGCTCGCCGAGGCCAACGGCGCCACCGTGGCGCTCGGCCGCACCCACGCCCAGCCCGCCCTGCCGATGGGCTTCGGCGTCAAGATCGCCAGCTGGCTGGACGAGATCGTCCGGCATCTGGAGCGCATCGGGCAGCTGCGGCCCCGGGTGCTCGCGGCGCAGCTCTTCGGCGGTGTCGGCACCATGGCCGGCTTCGGCGAGCAGGCGCTGCCGCTCCTGGACGCGTTCGCCGCCCGCCTCGGGCTCGCGGCCCCGGCCGTCGGCTGGCACGTGTCGCGGGACCGGATCGTGGAGTTCGTGTCCTGCCTGGCCATGGTCGCCGGGACGATGGGCCGGATCGGGGACGAGGTGCGCATCCTGTCCCGCCCCGAGTTCGGCGAGCTGGAGATCGGCTGGCGGCACGGCCAGGTCGGCAGCAGCACGATGCCGCACAAGCGCAACCCGGAGGCGTGCGAGCAGGCCGTCGTCATGGCCCGCCTCGCTGCCGCGCAGATGGCCAACGCGCTGGCCTGCATGGGCGGCGACCACGAGCGCGACTCCCGCTCCCTGCGCATCGAATGGGCCTGTGTGCCCGACGCCTCGCACTACGCGCTCTCGGCGTGCGAGATCGTCACGCACCTCGTCGGCGGCCTCGCGGTGCGGCCGGAGCGGCTGCGCACCAACGTCTCGGCGGTCGCCGAGCAGATCGCCACCGAGAAGCTGATGCTCGCGCTCGGCAAGCACATCGGGAAGCAGACCGCCCACGAGTACGTGTACGAACTCGTCCAGGCGGCGCGGGAGAACGGCTCCTCCATGCGCGAGGTGACCGGCCGCGACGGACTCGCGGGCGCGCCGCTGGACGCCGCCGCCCTCGACGAGATCTTCGACCCGGCGACCTATCTCGGCCAGTCCGAGGCCCTGACCGGCCGGGCGGTCGCCGGGGCCCGGGCGGCCCTGGCCCGGCCCGCGCACAAGGAAGGCGGCGACGCGCGATGAGCGCCGCGATCGCGACCGCCGAGCCCGACACCGGGGAGATATCCCGGGCCCGCGAGATCGTCTTCCCGCGTCCCCTGTACTCCAGTCTGGTCGCCCACGCGGTGCGGAAGTTCACCGGCCACTATCTGGCGGGCGAGACCGAGGAGCGCAAGGCGTTCGGGATGCTCGCGGGCCGCCCGGTGCCGGGCGGCATCCAGATCGGCTCCGTCTTCCCGCTCATCGTCAACCTCCGCCACGACAGCGGGCACCGCGCCCGGATGGACGAGGTGGTCGAGGAGCACGCCATCCCGTCCCAGACGCCGATGGACCAGCGTGGCTGGATCGCCGATCCCCGCGAGCTGATGGCCATCGACGACGCCTGCGACGACGCCGGCTGGGTGCTGTTCGGCAACTACCACACCCACCGGGTGCCCTGGCCGCACGATCCGCTGCGGGACACCTGCACCCATCTGGACCGGGTGCTGGCCGCCGAGTCGGGCCAGTGGACGTTCATCCTGTCCGTCGTCGATCTGCACCGCCCGGTCCTGCGGGCGTTCTTCGAGGGCGACAACGACCGCGAGGCGACCGTCCGCATCGTCCCGCCGCTGCCCGGGATGCGCACGGCCGGGGCCTGAACCGCCCCGGCCCGACCGCACCCCGTACCACTCCTTTCCTTCTCCCACTCGTGAAGAGGTTCGTCATGGATCGCACCCAGGCATACAACGACGTCATCCGCTTCCACGGCCACGAATGCCCCGGCGCCGCCTTCGGCGTCCGGGTCGCGGAGGCCGCGCTCACCGCCCTGGAGCTCAAGGACCCGGGCACGCCCCTGGTCCTGGTCTCCGAGACCGACGCCTGCGCGGTCGACGCGCTCCAGGTGCTCACCGGCTGTACGTACGGCAAGCGCAACCTGATCCACCAGGACGCGGGCCGCAATGTGTTCACCCTCTGGGAGCGCGACGGCTCCGCCGGGGTGCGGATACGGGCGAAGGCCGACAGCATCGTCTTCCGTACCGAGCAGATCTGGGCGCTGGCCGGCCGGATCGACGACGGCACCGCGACCCTGGAGGACCGGGCGGCCTTCGAGCGGCTGCAGGGCGAGCGGATCTCCGCGCTGCTGAGCGTGGCGGACGAGGAGATCCTGGCGGTCGAGAAGGTCGAGTCCGCCGCGCCGGGCGTCAAGCACCTGGCCCGCACCGACCTGTGCGTCGACTGCGGTGAACCCACCAGCGTGGAGACCCTGCACGACCACCGCGGCCGCATGGTCTGCCCGGCCTGCCACCTGGCCGCGCACGGCGGGGTCCTGCCCGAGGGGCACGGCGACCACGGGCACCACCCGCAGAGCCACAAGCACCACCACGAGCACAAGCACTGAACCGATGCCGACCGAGCGCGTACGTACGGAAGGGAGCCCCGCGACCGTGACAGTCTTCGTGATCGGCGCGGCCGGCGGGCTCGGACAGCTGGTGGTCCGTGCGCTGCGGGAGCGTGAGGTGGAGGTGGCCGTCCTGGCCCGGGACCCCGAGCGGGTCCCGGCCGGGCCGGGCGTGCGGGTGGTGGCCGGGGACCTCTCGGACCCGGCCGCGGTCAGGGCGGCCGCCGAGGGCTGCGCGAGCCTGTTCCTCTCGGCCGCCTGCGACGTCGAGTGCCAGAGCGCCGCGGTGGACGTCGCCGCAGACGTCGGCGCGCGGCTGGTGAAGATGTCGCCGTGGCAGGCGGCCGTACGGGAGGACAGCCCCGCGGCCGGCGCCCGCCACCACTGGATCACCGAGCGGTATCTGGCCAAACGGGACCTGCCGTACACGATCCTGTCCCCCAGCTACCCGATGCAGGAGCTGGTCCGGCACTACGCGCCCGAGGTGAAGCGGCACGGGGTGCTGGTCGACCCGGCGGGCGGGCGGGGCGTGAGCGTGGTCGACGAGCACGACGTGGCCGAGGCCGCGGCGCGGGTGCTCACCGAGCCGGGGCACGAGGGCCGCACCTACGCCCTCACCGGCCCGGCCGCGCCCACCTTCGCGGAGCTCGCGGAGCTGCTGGGCGGGCTGATGTCCGCACCGGTCTCGGCGAGCGAGCTCGCCGGGCCGGAGCTCGCGGCCTGGCTGGCCAGGGAGCACCGGCCGTGGGAGGCCGAACTCGACGCGCTCTTCGGGCAGTTCCGCGAGGGCGCGGGCGAGTCGGTGACCGAGGACGTGCGCCGGGTGACCGGGCACGATCCGCGTCCGGTCGCGGACTTCCTCAAGGCCCACCTCCACCACTTCCTGCCGGACCGGGGGGACTGAAGCGATGCCCGTGACCCCGCGCACCGCCGAACGGACCGTGGTCGCCGACGACTTCCTCGCCGCGGGCTTCGCCGCCCGCGCCACGGTGGCGGCCGGCCGGCTGCTGCTCGATCTGCGGATGCAGCACGAGGACGGCCTCGGGCCCGGCGGCGCCAAGATGGCGCAGCTCGGCCGCACCTGGTCGGGGCTGCTGCTGCGCAACCGGATCCGCGCCCGCTATCCGCGCGACGGGGTGCTGACGGGACCGGCCGACCGGTCGCCGGAGGCCCTGCGCAGACGCCGGGTGTGGCTGGTCGAGCCGCTGGACTCGGCCGAGGAGTTCCACGCGGACGGGGATCCGCACTGGTCGGTCCAGCTCGCCCTGTGGGAGCGGGAGCGGGGGGTGGTGGCCGCGGCCGTCGCGGTCCCCGCGCTGTGCGAGGTGGTGTGCACGGCGGACCGGGACGCGGGGTGGCGGCGGCCTTCGCCGGTGCCCCGGCAGCGGCCGCGGGTGGTGGTCGACACCCGCGACCCGGCCCCGTTCGCCCGGACGGTGGTGCGCCAGACCGGGGCCGAGCTGGTCCCGATGGGCTCGCCCGGCGCCAAGACGCTGGCGGTGATCCAGGGCGACGCCGACGCCTATATCCACACCTCGGGCGTCTGGGGCTGGGGCGACGCGGCACTGTTCCGGGTGGCCGAGGCGGCCGGGCTGCAAGTGACCCGGCTGGGTGCGCCGCAGGACGGGCGGCCCGGTCCGGCGGGCCCCGGCCGTCGTGCGCCCCTCGCGGTGATCTGCCGCCCGAGGCTCACCAGGACGCTGGTGAACGCCTTCGCCGGGCACGGCATCCGGCCGGTCGCGGCGATCCCGGACCCCCGGGCCCGTCCGGCCGCGGGGTGAGGCCGGGGGGCCGGGCCCGGCCCCCCGGCCGAACAGGGCGTCGCCTCCGCGCCGCCAGCTCCCCACTGGTGCGCGGACAGTCTTGACGCCCCTTCCCGCGCTCAACATACTGCCAACAATCAGCACCTCTGACAATCAGTCAACTGTTCTACGCCCGAAGCGTGTTGATACGCCGGGTCGCCGATCGCACCCAGAACGGACAGGACCGAACCGAGATGGCCGACGACTTCAGTTCCGTGTTCGAGCCCCCACTTGACCAACTGCCCGATATCGACGACCTTGTCCGCGCGACCATGGAGTGGCACTTCTCGCCGCTGACCGGCAGCCCGTACTGGGTCGAGCGCGCCAAGGGCTTCTCCTTCGACCCGCGCACCGACGTCCAGTCGCTCGCGGATCTTCGCCTGTTCGCCGATGTGCCGGTGGACTGGAGCCGGATCCCCGCCGACCAGCTCGTACCGCGCGCCAGTACGCCGGGCGTGCGGTACGGGATCTACGAGTCGGGCGGCGCCACCGGCGCGCCCAAGCGGATCGTGGACGCGACCTCGCGACGCCGCAACGTGCAGTGGCAGAGCATGCTCCTCGACGAGCAGGGGTTCCCCTCCGGCGAGGGCAACTGGCTCCACATCGGCCCCACCGGCCCGCATGTCATGGCCAAGAACATCACCGCCCTCTCCGAACTGCGCGGCATGCTCTGCTACTTCGTCGACCTCGACCCGCGCTGGGTGCGGCGCTGTGTCAGCGAGGGGCGCCAGAGCGAGTTCCGGCGGTACGTCGACCACATCCTCGACCAGGTCAGGGACGTCCTGCGCACCCAGGACATCCGCGGCATCTCCACCACCCCGCGCATCCTGGAGTCCATCGGCGCCCGCGAGGACGTGTACGCCCTGCTGCGCGAGAGCGTGCGCGGCATCATCTGGGGCGGCACCAGCATGGACGGCGAGACCCTGCGCCTGCTGGACGAGGAGATGTTCCCGCAGGCCAAGCTGGCCGGGGCGTACGGCAACACGATGATGGGCGTGGCCCCCCAGCGCACCCCCCGGCCCGGCGACGCGGCGCCGTGCGTCTTCCGCCCCTTCTATCCGTACACGGTGGTCGAACTCGTCGACCCCGCACAGCCCGACCGGATCGTCGCCGACGACGAGGACGGCCGGGTCGTCATCACCGTGCTCACCCGGGACTACTTCACCCCGCCGACCCTGGAGCGGGACCTGGCCACCCGCCGCGCCTCGGCCGACGGTTTCCGGGGCATCGAGCTCTCCGGGGTCCGCCCCTACGAGTCGGCGGGCACCTCCGTGGTCGAAGGGGTGTACTGATGGCCGAGGCCAAGGACCTCCACGAGATCCCGCTGATCCGGGCGGGCCTGCCCAGGGAGTCGGCCGAGCGCGTCGGCCTCGCGGGCGTCGACGGCACCCCGCTGGCGCTCGTCCACCTCGCCCCGCCGCTGCTCGCACGCCTGACCGTCGCGGACGCACGGGCCGGGGCCGAGCGGACGCCGGAGCCCGAACGCATCGCGGCGGCGGGCGAGCTCTTCGCGACCGCGACCCTCAACGGGCTGACCCCGCAGGCCTACTGCGAGCTCCAGTCCCGGGTCGCCGGGGTGCCCATCGCGGTGGCCCGGCACTCGCTGCGGGACGTCGCGGAGACCTTCGCCAACGTGGGGGCGAAGTTCCTGGCCGAGCGCCCGGCCGGCGCCTCGGCCGAGCCCGTGCCCGGGGAGATCTCCACGGTGTGGACGCGGCGCGGCGACGTGCTCGCCGTGATCGCGCCCAGCAACAACCCCGGTACGCACACCCAGTGGCTCACCGCGCTGGCGTGCGGGTACCGGCTGGTGGTGCGGCCGGGGACGCGGGATCCGTTCACCCCGGCCCGGATGATCGCCGCGCTGCTCGACGCGGGGGTCGCCCCGCACTACCTCTCGCTGCTGCCCGGCAGCCACGCCACCGGGGACGCCCTCGTCGAGGCCGCCGATCTGAGCCTGGTCTTCGGCGGGGACGCGGCGGCCCGGCGCTACGGCGAGGACCGCCGGGTGATCCTGCGCGGCCCGGGCCGCTCCAAGCTGCTGCACACCGGCGAGATCACCGAGCAGACCGTCGATGTGATCTGCCGCTCGGTCGGCTACGACGCGGGGATGCGCTGCACCAACGCGACGGCCGTGTTCACCGACGCCGACCCGGCGGCGCTGGCGGCGGCCGTGGCCGAGCGCCTGGCCCGGCTGACCCCGGCGCCGCCCCAGTCGCCCGACGCGCAGGTGCCGGTGCTGCCGCTGGCGGAGGCGCGGGCACTGCGGGAGCATCTGACGGGACGCCTCGAAGGGGCCGTCGACGTGGCCGCGCCGCTGTATCCCGAGGGGCCGGTGGCGGACCTCGGGGACGGGTCGGCCGCGCTGCGCCCCGCCGTACTGCTCTGCGACCGCCCGGACCACCCCGGCGCCCGGATCGAGCTCTCGTTCCCGTGCGTGTGGATCCTGCCGTGGCGGCGCGAGGAGGGCTTCGGCCCGCTGCGGGACACGCTCGCGCTCACCATCCTGGGCGGCGACGAGCCGCTGGCGCGCGAGGCACTGCGGGAGCGGTCGATCCGCAAGGTCCTGCTCGGCCCCATCCCCACGTACCAGGCGGGCCGGACCAGTCCGCACGACGGCTATCTCAGCCACGACCTGATGGAGGCCCGGGCCTTCGGCACCTCGGCCTGAACAGTCCCGGGGGCCACGACTGCGCCCCGCGACCCCGCCCTACCTCGTGCAACGACCCCTGGAGTGTGTGGAGATGACTCGAACCGTCCTGGTGACCGGTGGCGGCACCGGCATCGGCAAGGCGATAGCGGCCGCGTTCCTCGCCGACGGCGACCACGTCGTCATCAGCGGCCGCCGCGAGGACGTGCTGCTGCGGGCCGCCGAGGAGCTCGACGGCCAGGTGACGGCGCTGCCCTGCGACGTCACCGACCCCGAGCAGCTGGAGGGCTTCCGCGAGCGGCTGCCGGACGTGCTGCACGTCCTCGTCAACAACGCCGGCGGCAACCGGGAGTTCGACGCCCCGCCGCCCGGCGATCTGCGCACCCTCGCCGAACGCTGGCGCGCCAATCTGGAGGCGAATCTGATCGGTGCCGTGCTGACCACGGCCGCCGTCGACAAGCAGCTCGCCTCCGGCGGGGCCGTGGTGAACATCAGCTCCTTCGCGGCCGACCGGGGCGCGGGCTCGTACGGCGCCGCCAAGGCGGCCATGAACAGCTGGAACATCTTCGCCGCCCGCCAGCTCGGGCCGCGCGGGGTCACCTGCAACGTGGTCGCGCCCGGCTACGTCGACAAGACGGAGTTCTTCCGCGACCGCCGCTCGGAGCAGTTCCACGAGGCCCGGGTGGCGGAGACGATGCTGGGCCGGGCCGGACAGCCGCAGGACATGGCGGCGGTCGTACGGTTCCTGGCCTCGCCCGCCGCCCGGCACATCACCGGGCAGGTCCTGCGGGTCGACGGCGGCGTGATACCGACCCGCTGAACGGCGACCAGAACCGCGAAGCCGGTGCGGGCGGGCCATCCGGCAAGCCCGTACCGGCCCTCTACGATGAGGACATGAGCGCGAGCAAGCACCTTTCAGATGCGCACTCCCCGCACCCGCACACCACGGGCGAGGACGAGCGCCTGGACGTCGCGGTCTCCGTGCTGACGCTGCTCGCGGACCGCACCCGGCTCGCCCTGCTCAAGGAGCTCGGCGCGGGCGACGCCGATGTCACCACCCTCACCGAGGCCTGCGGGGCGGCCCGCCCGTCGGTCAGCCAGCACCTGGCCAAGCTGCGCCTGGCCGGTCTGGTGGCGACCCGCAAGGACGGCCGCCGGGTGGTCTACTCACTACGCCACGGCCATCTGCGCCGCCTGGTCGACGAGGCCCTGAACGTGGCCGACCACCAGCT
>NZ_LYOY01000006.1 GCF_001653515.1 Streptomyces sp. ERV7
GGGATGGGGGATGGGGGCAGAAATCGGACGCGGCAATTCCGGGTGACGCAGGGTGAGCAAGGTGAGCCGGCTCACCCGCCTCCCATCCCGGTGGAAGGATCGCGCCCGGACAACGAGAAAACCCCCTCTCACCTGCGTTTCCGCAGATGAGAGGGGGTCTCACCCAGTGTGGCGGCGCCAGGATTCGAACCTGGGTAGGCAGAGCCGACGGATTTACAGTCCGCTGGGCCGACACAGTCGAACCGACCATCAAGCTGGCCAGATGACACGGTGTGACTCTTGACGATCACCTGTGGCCCGCGACTGGCCCGGATCTCTCCCGCAAGGCCACGACGCCGACTAGATCACGCGCGTGGGCGAGGGTTGAGGGAAACAGTGCCAGGTGGAAAATCATCCGTTCCGAGCACTTCGTCCGCGTCACGGATCCGTACGGCGGCCAAAGACGACATACCCCGCAGGGGGTTGAGATCCACCCGACGCCGCTCGCCATGGCAGCTGATCGTCAGTCTCTCCAGCTCCGGGAAGACGGTGCGCACCATGACGAGATCGACTTCCTCGCGTCTACTCCCGAGGAAGAGATCGCGAACCTGTGGCATGGGGGGCAGTTGCCCGAGCATGGACGGTAGCGCGTCCAGTTGCACCAGCAGGTGGCTCAGGTGGGCGAGTTTCGCCAGCTGTGACATGCCCTCCACAGAGCCACACAGGTTCACGTTCGTGAGGTTAGGCCAGCGGGAGATCCCGTCCAGCGTTCCGATGTGCGCACACACGATATTCCCGAGGTACAGACCGTTGAGGTCCGCGTTTACCGGCCATGCCCCAAGATTCCCGTCTGGGCCTTCCGTATTGAGGCCCAAGTACTGCAGCTTCGTCAGCTCGTGGAGGCCACCGATAGATACACCCTCATAGAGGTAGAGATCCGTGACGGATGTGTCGGCGAGAGTAGTCAGATCCTTGACGCCAGGGCATCGAGTAAGGCTCAGCTGCTTCAGGGATTTGAAGGACCGCAAGTCGTCCAAGCTCCGCAACATCACATTGTTGGCGATCGATATCGACCGCACGCGGGCGGGTTCGACTGAACTAGCGATGTCACAGCTCGTGAAGGCGCCAACGAAACTGAGATTGTTAGGGGTGGGCAGGGACCGCAGCGCCATGAGTTGCTCAACTGATTCCACTATCGCATAGTAAAAATCCGGGATGTGAGAGAGAACCTCTCGCACATAATCTTCAGTGTCGAAACGGCCCCACTCACCTTGGAGCGCCCACTGCACGTCTCTGTTGGTGCATGTGCGGAACTTCTTCACGACGGTGAGAGCCGCGTCGCCACCGATCCGACCAGCGGTATGGACCACGGCTTGCGCTTCGTCGTCCTCTAGGCCTTCGGGGCCAGGGAGGAGGTCGAGAATCACCGGGCCAACTGCAGCCAATGCATTCCCTTCCTCAAAACTTCGCGGGGGCAAGAGCGCAGCAGTACGGTCTTGGACTTCTTGACGGATACCCGGGTCAAGTTCGGTGGCGTGTTCCAGGCAAGCAGTGGCCAGCAAGTGCAAGCGAGTGCGGTGCTTTGGAGTTCGATCGCCACGGCTGATCAAACGGCGCAACAAGTCGGCGCGTTCATGTGGGCGAGCGTGCGCGACAGCCATGCGGAGAACGTCCTCCCACTGATCGTCATGTGCGTGGCGGACCAGCAAGGGAATATCGCGAGCCTCGATTGCCGCCTTGGCACCTAAGTAGTCCTGAAATGTGCGATGGACGAAGTCGAAAGTTTCGGCTGTCGGCTGTCGTAAAAGTCCTGAGCGGGCGAGAAGGTGTGCCAGGACAGCCCCGGAATCTCCCTGTCGGGCGACGTGCGGCATCGCGGGTAAGGCATCAGAAACGAGGACACGAGTGGTGTCGCGGTCGAGTTCCGTCTGACCATTTCGAATTAGCCAGTACGCCAGGCGTTGCAAAATCTGGATACTCTGATGTTCGGTGAGAGTGAGACCTTCGGGTGCGTCGATGTCACGTTCACGGTCACGGCGGTGCAGCAACATCGAGAGGGCCGCTTCGTAGAGTTCCATCCGCCCGTGAGGCAGGTGACCGCGCCGGTCACGGTGGAGGGCACAAACCAAAGCACACAGCAGCGGTGTGGTGGTCAGGCGGGCGAGGTCGCGCTGCGAACGAACCGTGTCCTTGAGGGCCTCCTCCATGGCCGCCAAGTGATCTCGCTCTTGATCTGTGGTGGCAATGGCTGCGGCCGCCGTATGCCATCGGGTAACGAAGACCGCGACGTCCCGGGTGCTCATCGGGCGCACCGTCAGCTCGGTGAAGCCACTGTCTGCCAGCCATCCCTCGGGCACTGCCGAAGGACGTGTTGTCACCAAATAGGACGCCTGTGGGTAGGCACTGAGTAGTTCTCGCAACCATTGCCGGGTGCGAGCACGCTGCGTCTCGGGTACTTCGTCGAGACCGTCGACAAGCAGGAAGGCACGGCCGTCGAGCAATGCTCGATCGACCCACCCTTGCGGCTGGGCCTGGTCGCGCTGGCACCCCACCGCGGCTAGATACTCATGTGGGGCCGGGAGTTCACCGCGGCGTACCAGGGTCCTCAATGGCAGCACGAACGGCAGGCAGTCCGTCAGGTGGATCAGTTCCGCCGGCAGTCGGCGGCGGGCCGTCGACACGGCGAGCCACTGCAGCAGAGTCGTCTTGCCGCTGCCGGCCAGGCCCCGCACCAGGATTCTGCGCTTGCCGGCTAAGGCCTGCTCCGCGCGTTCCACGCGCACCCCGTCCTCTGCACCTGGCCGCGCGGCATTGATGTCTCCTCGGCCGTCGGCCAGACCAATGCCGTGGATCGGCGCGGCGAGCTCCAGGCTCAGGTACGCGGCGTCCAACGGCCAGCAGGCCCGCTCAGGTCGCGAAAGATCCAGCCCGATGACCGACAGTTGCCCGTAACGCTCTCCCACGTACTGTCGATACCAGGCCTCGAATTGCCTCTCGCCATCCGACACAGGTTCGGCAGGGTCGGGGGTACCAACGGAAGCCGCAGGAGGCTGGGCGCGGGCCCAGGTCCGCAGCAATGCCTCGGCATCGGCTCCCAGGGCCGCCGCGAGCGCCGCCACCGTTGATTCGCTGGGCACGGTGGTCCCGTTCAGCGCCTGGCTGATCGTGGTCCGGCTCAGTCCGGCCCGCTTGGCCAGAACGATCATGGAGAACCGTCGCTGTGCCCGCAGGCTCCGCAGCCGCTTCTTCAAGTCGGTCAGCGCTTCTTGCCGGGCCTCGCTCGTTGTCACCCAGTCCCTCCACGCCAGCGTCCCAGTCGCTGTTCAAGCTCGTACATTTTCGTCCAGCCGAACGCCCCTGTACGTCAGTTCAGCCATCTTCCTTCCCGTAACCGCCCCCTCCAGGGAAAGGGAGACCCCCATGACCGCGTCGCCCACGCGCCTGATGCTTCTCACCCTCGCCCTGCTGGCCGCCCTCCTTCTGGCCATGCTGAGCGCTGTCGCCGCCGCTCTGTTGGCCTACTGGGACGGAACTTCCCTCCCCGGCTCGCTTCAGCGGGGCGGAGCCGTCTTCGCCGGCACCCTCACTCTGTTGGTCGCACTGCTTGCCTTCGGAGCCAAGTGCCTGACTTAGTTCGCCACCTAGGCGCTGCGGAAGGATCTTTGAGTCTCAACGAGGAGCGCCAGCCAGAGCCTCCTTGCAGAGCGGCTTCATACTGGAACCCCATGGGGCAGGTGCCATCAAGCGGCATGCGGGCCAAACCAAGGGCCTCACGCGAGGCTGGCTCTATAGCACTGTGAGGAGCCCCATGACTGGGTCACGCAGCCCAGGCGTCACGGCGATGGTGGCCGCAGATCGAAGGTCGTGCGCAGTCCCGTCGATATCCATGACAACCGCACCAGCTTCGCGTGCGATGGCCACCCCGGCAGCCATGTCCCACGGATGGTTGCTCAGCGCGATGCTGGCATCCAGCTTCCCGGAAGCCACCCACACCAAATCCAGCGCAGCAGATCCCAGCATGCGCACGCGCAGCACGCTCTCGGCCAGCCGAGCCGTCAAGGCCAGCCGGCGCACGTTCCGCTCCTGGGCGTGCTCGCCGACCGCGTAGTCGCCCACGCCGACGATGGCTTCACTCAAGACCTTCGTCCGGCTCACAGCAATTCGGCTGCCATCGGCGTACGCACCATGCCCTTCGGCAGCCTTGAAGCGCTGCCCGAGGAAGGGCAGATCGATGACCCCCAGCACCGCTCGGTCGTTCTCAATCAGCCCCAGGGAAACCCCGCACAGCGGGATCCCGTTGACCAGGTTCGCCGTGCCGTCGACCGGATCGAGCGCCCACGTCAGCGATCCACCGAGCCCCGTGGCGCCGTGCTCCTCCCCCAGGAAGCCGATCTCCGGGGTCTCCTTCTGAAGGAATTCGCGCACGCGCTCCTCGACGGCGAAGTCGATCTCGGAGACCATGTCGCGGTCTCCCTTGGCCTGCACCGCGCCGGGAGCCATCTCAGTCACCAGCCCAGACGTCTGGTCCAGCGCCGCACAGGCAATGTCGAGCAGCGGCCGCAGGTCAGTCATTTACTTCCCGCCTTTCCCACAGCGTGGTGAAGATCTGGTCGAAGGTCGGATAGAGCCCGCCGGCAACCCTGCGCTTGCGTACGAGGAAGGTCGGCGAGTCCACACCACGAGTCTGGGGCAGATACGGCTGCGCCACGCACAACTGGCCATCGATCAAGGTGATGTTGAACCGTATCGGCTCGTCGTACACCCCGAACGCGATCCGCTGCACCGCCTCGGGGCTCAAGCGCTCCACCACACGCTCTTGCAGGATGGTCAGATTCATCGCCGTCAGCGCAGAGAGACGCCCTTCCGGGTACCCCTCTTCACGCTCACGCTCCGCGATGAAGTGGCCGTACGGCTTGAGGAAGAGCGCCTGCAACGTCGCCCCCTCCTCGATGATCTGGCGTAATCGAGCCTCCGAGTACGACTGACACAGCAGGTTGAGCGACAGCCCAGCCATCCTGATGTCCTTGGCCTCGTCCAGGAGGTCGGCCGCGGAGACCTTGGCCTGGAACTCGGAACGGCTCGCGTAGACGCCCGCCAGGTCGGCGAACTGATCGCCGACGATCTGCGTCAGAGCGTCCCGCGGCTCCCCCTCGGTCAGGCCGGGCGCGGACTGCCGCACCATCAGCTCTGCGGCGACCAGGACGTCGCCGGGCGGGGTCGCCGTCGTCTCCCACGACTCCAGAGCTTCCGGACTCACGTTCCAGTCGAGCATCGTCGACAGAAGTTCCGCGAATTCCGCATGGGACAGGCCCTTGGTGGTCCGGGCGGCGCTCAGCTGGTTCCGTGCCAACTCTGCGAGATCGGGGCGATAGGACGCCCTCCCGTGCAGCGATACGACTGTGCCGGACTTCCTCGGGCTCTCCATGTCCCCCTCCGAATGCGGCTCAGCCGCCGACAGCCCTGCGTGGCCCTTCTGGCCCCTCGGTCTTCATGGGGGCCTTGTCGCGCGGGTACGGCTGCCCCACGCGCCCGTACAGCTCGATCAACTGTGCCTGAAGGACAGCGACCGAGCGGCGCAGTTCGCCCATCTCCTCCCGCAGTTCCTCCACGGCAGAAGCATCGGACGGCACCTCCAACTCACCGACTCGCTCCTGGAGTTGCAGGAACCCGTCGCTCAGCTCCTCCAGCGAATGCCGCTTCGCCTTCGACTCGTCCGGCGTCGCGAGTACGTAGACGGCTTTTCCGGGCTGGCCATAGATCAGCCCCTCGTCCCGGAGGATCTTGAGCGCGTCCCTCACCACAGTGGTGGACACCTCGTGCGCCTTCATCAAGTTCGAAGCAGACGGAATCGGCTCACCGACCGGCAGGACGCCGCGCGCGATCTGCGATCGCAGCTCCTCCGCCAGCCGCTTGTAAGCGGGCCCTTCCTGCGCCTTGG
Source organism: Streptomyces sp. ERV7 (assembly GCF_001653515.1). Lineage (GTDB taxonomy): Bacteria > Actinomycetota > Actinomycetes > Streptomycetales > Streptomycetaceae > Streptomyces. The sequence goes on from NZ_LYOY01000006.1 coordinate 5,918, forward strand.
CCACTCCGTCTTCCTTCCGCCCGCACCTGCTGCACCAGCCACAGATAGTGCAACACATGGCGAAAGCTGCGAGCCAGACGGCAGGACCGAGCTCGCCGAGACCTCTTGACAACCTCATGCACTAGGTGGAACCTACTGCATGAGGTTGACGCCGGGTGAGACATCCCGAGTCACCTCGCGCATGGAAACGGCCCCGGCAGATGTGGGCTACGGAGGCGCGCCAACGCCTACCGAGCTCCTGCCGAGGCCAACGCATCGCTCTCTCTGTCTGAAGGAGCTTCACGATGCTCAACCAGCGTACTTCCGCAGTCTTATCGACTGCGGCCACTTCCCCCGAGACCGGCGAGAGGGCCGCCTTCGTGGCCGGCCTTCGGCGCCTGGCGGACCAGTTGGAGCGGACGGAGCTCCCGGTCCCGCACGACCAGCGGTTCCTGCTCCCGCTGCACACCAACCTCGCCGTCGAGACCTTCGCCCAGGCGCACGGCCTGGACGTCGCGTACGACCCCGAGGGCAACGCCAGCACGGACCTGGCCTTCGGGCCGATCGTCTTCCACGCCTACGGCTACGTCGACTTCACCGGGCACTGCGCCCGCCAGGACGAGCGGCGGGCCCGGGGGGGGGGGG
>NZ_LYOY01000007.1 GCF_001653515.1 Streptomyces sp. ERV7
CCCCGACCCCCTTGTGCCGCACGTTCGGACCGCCGGGGCCGAGCACGCCCGCCGGCGGCAGGGGCATCAGTGTCGTCCGGCGTCGGATCCCGGTGAGGTCGGCGTACCGCGCCAGCCGGTAGCGGTCGAAGTTGACGTAGGGGCCGGCCCCGGTCTCCGGGGGCAGCTCCTCGTGCAGCGTATGGGAGATACCCATGGCGAGCCCGCCTTCCACCTGGGCTTCGAGCGCGGCCGGCAGCAGCGGGTCGCCCGCGTCCAGGAACGTCACCGCGTCCACCACGCGGATCGCCCCGTACTGTGGCGAGATCTCCACGCCGATCAGATGACCCGCCGCCGCGTACAGTGAGCGAGGCACGAAGTCCTTGCCCGGTCCCTGTGCGGCCGGGGGCCGCAGCGGGCCGACCGGGGGGAGGGGCACCGGCTCGTCGTCGGGCGACCGCAGGAGTGCGAGCGCGTCGACGGACGCCTCCTGGGACACCCCGTCCACCTGGAACGTCGCCTGTGACCAGCCGTTGCAGAAGAAACCGTGCGCCATGACGCACGTCTCGCCACCCGTAGCGGCCAACTCGCCCGCCAGTGCGGCGAGCGGCACCTCGGGGCGGCCCGGCAGCCGCACCGCACCCTCGTGCCACGCGGCCAGCAACTCGTCGTCGCTCAGGCCGGGTTCGCCCAGCACCGCGCGGGCCGCGGGCAGCAGGCGCAGCCGCAGGAGGGCGCGGCAGGCCTCCCGTACGACGTGCACGTGGAAGAACGCCGTCTTGGACGCGCTGCTCGCCCCGTGCGACAGCGAGATCTTCACCTGGTCGTGCAACCCGGCCTGCTTCAGCCGCTGGGCGAAGCGCTCGAAGGGCCCCACCACACCGAGCCGGGCCTCCGCGGGCACCCCCAGCACACTGCGGGCGGCCTGCTCCAGAGCACCGCGTGAGCCCTGTCCCATCTCCACGCTCTGGCCCCACACCACGATCTGGCCTTCCGCGGTCACCTGTACGGCCGTGTAGACGCTGTCCTGGGTGGTTCCGTACGCCTCCATGCAGCAGGCGAAGCCCACCCCGTACAGCGTGCCGTCGCCGCGCCCGGCGACCCGGTCACGGGCCTCGTCGCGTTCCCGCCACAGAGTGTGGTCCCGAGCCGCCGTGCAGACCTCGGCGGCGGCGACATGGAACCGCAGCGGCGTGCCCGCGAGGTCGGTGTCCGGGGCGTCCGTCGAGCCGTCGGTGTGCGGGCGGACCACGTTGGCCAGCCGGAAGTCGATCGGATCCATGCCAAGACCCCGTACGGCGAACCGGTCGATGGCGGTCTCCAGGTTGAACGCCACCTGGGGGATGCCGAAGCCGCGCATGGAACCGACGATGGGGATCGCCCGCTCAAGGACGATGGCGTGCACCGACGCCCGGGGCACCCGGTAGGGGCCCGTGGCGTGCAGGGCCGCGAGTCCGAGCACCGGCCCGTTGAGGTTGGCCTCGACACCCCCGTGCAGCACGACGAACGAACGCATCGCCCGGATCCGGCCGTCCGGATCGGCCCGGATCCAGCTGCGCACCGCCGAGGCGTGTCGCTTCATACCGCCCTGGAACTGCTCGCGCCGGTCGTAGGCCAGCCGGACGGGGCCGGGCGCGAACACGGCCGCGAGCGCCAGGTAGTACGGGAACGGCGACTTGTCCCGGCCTCCGAACCCACCACCGCAGTCCTTCGACCACAGCCGCACGGAGCGCACGGTCGGGTGCGCCTCGCGGCCGAGCAGCGTCTGGATGTCCGGCACGTCCCCGTGCGGCGACTGCGTTCCCAGCACCAGATGCAACGTACCCGAGGACCGGTCCAGCCAGGCGAGACCGGCCTCCGGCTCCAGGAACGCCGGGTCGATCTGCTGGGTGAACGTGGTGGTGACGGCCCGCAGCGCTTCGGGCTGGGCCATGTCGTCCTCGATCGCCCGGAACAACTGCTCCGCATCGGCGTCGGGCTGCCCGTTCCTGACGAACGTGGTGTGCGCGGCGTCGTAGGTGACGCGCCCCCGGTTCCAGTGGGAGTAGCCGTCCGGCACCGTGCCGTCGAGCAGATAGTGCGCCTGGCGCTGGGCGCCGGTGAAGCTCCGCTGCGTCCAGGCCTCCAGGTCGAGCGCGATCTGCTGGTCCTCCGTGGGCGGGGGAGTGCCGGCGGCGGGGGCGGGGCCGTACGTCACCGGAGCGGCGCCCTCCCGCAACTCCTGCGCCGCGCGCCGGAACCGTACGAAGTCGCCGTAGACCACGATGGCCACCGGCTGGCCGAGGTAGTCGGCCGTCTCGCCCGCCGGCAGCAGGGCCTGGACGTTGTCGGCGGACACGCGGTTGTTGTACGGGGGCTTCGGGAGATCCGCGGCGGTGACGACCACGTCGGGCCGCAGCTCGGCCGGCAGCTGCCCGAAGTCCACGCCCGTGAAGAGCCGGTCGACGTGCCGGGCGCGCAGCAGGAGGGTGTGCATGCAGTCCGTCGGCCACCCCATGGCGGCCAGGTCCACCGGCCGGAAGTCGCTGGCGAACACCTTTTCCCCGGTCACTCTGCGCCTGCGCCCGTCGGCCGCGTCGCCGTCACTGCCCATGGCTACGACCCCAACACCCGCCACGGCTCCCGGCAACATACGGTGCGCCTTCCGGGGGCGGCGCCGCGCCGCGCGTCGCCGATGCTGTTGTTTGTTAGGCTCCCCTTGCCTCCCGCGGGGGAAGTCCGGTGAGAGTCCGGCGCTGACCCGCAACGGTGTGCGCGGCGACCCTGTGGTCCGTCGCGTGAGCCCGATCGCCTGCGGGGTGCAGCGACCCGTTGACTGCTCGCCGTGGACTGCGAGGGGGGACCCGCGCGGCCGGCACGGCCGTACGGGCTGTCTCCTGCGGCATGTCCAGCAGGCGGCCCGTGCGAAGGACGGCCCCTCCCGTGCATCGACGTAGAGCCCCCAGCCGGATACCCGTGCTGCCACTCGGCCTGGCTCTGGGGCTGTTACTCCTGCTGTCGCTCGTGTGCGGTGTCGGGCTCGGCGCCGCCGGGGTCGGCTGGGCGAACGTGCCGCGCTTCCTGTGGGCCGGGCTCACCGGCGGAACCGTACACGCGGATGAGGCGGCCGCGTACACCATCGTGTGGGAGATCCGGCTGCCGCGGGTCCTGCTCGGTGCCGTGGTCGGGGCGGGGCTCGCCTCCGTCGGCGTCGCGGTGCAGGCGATGGTCCGCAACGCGCTGGCCGACCCGTTCGTCCTGGGAATCTCCTCGGGTGCGGCGGTGGGGGCCAACGCCGTCATCCTGATGGGGGCGCTCGCCGGGCTCGGGGTGTGGGCGCTGTCGGTGTCGGCGTTCGCCTCGGCCCTGGTGGCCATGGCGCTGGTGTACGCCGTGGCCCGTTCGCCGCAGGGGCTGACGCCGCTGCGGCTGATCCTGACGGGTACGGCACTGGCGTACGGCTTCGAGGCCGTCACCATGGTCATGGTGTTCGGTGCGGCCCGGGGCGAGGCGGCCAGATCGGCGGTGATGTGGCTGCTCGGCAGCCTGGGCGGCGCGACCTGGGCACAGGTACCGCTCGCCGCGGTGACGGTGGCGGCCGGATGGATGTGGCTGCGGCGGCGCGCCGAGGCGCTCAACGCGCTGGCCATGGGCGACGAGACCGCGTCCGCCCTCGGAGTGCGACCGGCCCGGCTGCGCCGGGAGTTGTTCCTGGTCACCGCCGCGGTCACCGGCACCGTCGTCGCGGTCAGCGGGGCCATCGGGTTCGTCGGACTGATGGTGCCGCACATCGCGCGGATCGTCGTCGGCGCGGACCACCGGCGGGTGCTGGCCGTGGCCCCGCTGGCCGGAGCGGTGCTGCTGGTGTGGGCGGACGTGCTGTCCCGGCTGCTGTTCGCCCCGGCCGAACTGCCGGTCGGCGTGATCACCGCGGCGGTCGGTGTTCCCGCGTTCCTGCTGCTGATGCGGCGCGGCGGCTATGCGTTCGGAGGCCGCTGACCGTGCGACTCGACATCGACGAGGTGACGATCGAGGTCTCCGGGACCCGGCTGGTCGAGGAGATCAGGCTCACCGTGGACAGCGGGGCGTTCGTGGGACTCGTGGGCCCCAACGGCAGCGGCAAGTCGACCCTGCTGCGTGGTGTGTACCGAGGACTGCGTCCGGCCGGCGGCGCGGTACGGCTGGACGGCGACGACCTGCACGCCATGGACGCGCGGGCCGCCGCCCGTGTGCTGGCCGCGCTGCCGCAGGAGTCGGCGGCCGAGTTCGACTTCACCGTGGCCGAGGTGGTCGCCATGGGACGGCTGCCGCACCGCGACCGTACGGCCGTGTCGGACCGGGAGATCTGCGCCCGGGCCATGACGCGCACGGGCGTCGCCCACCTCGCCGACCGAGGCGTCCTCAGCCTGTCCGGCGGCGAGAAGCAGCGCGTCCTCATCGCGCGGGCGCTGGCCCAGCAACCACGGGTACTGGTCCTCGACGAACCCACCAACCACCTGGACATCGCCCACCAGCTGGACGTCCTCTCCCGGGTCCGCGAGAGCGGTCTGACCGTGCTCGCCGCACTGCACGACCTCAACCTCGCCGCCGCCCACTGCGACGTCCTGTACGTCATCGACGGCGGCCGGATCGTCGCCTGCGGACCGCCGCACGACGTCCTCCAACCCGACCTGCTCGCGACGGTGTTCGGGGTGCGCGCACATCGCGTACGGCATCCCGGAACCGGCGCCCTCCAGCTTCTGTTCGACCTGCTCCCGCCCACCACCCCATGAGGACGCACATGCGCAAGCTGCTCGCCGCCGTTGTCTGTCTCGCCGCGACCGCCACCGGTTGCGGCGCCACGGTCGAGTCCGCCGAGGACACCAAGTCCTCGGCGGTCACCCTGACCAACTGCGGCCGCCAGGTGACGTACGAGAAGGTCCCCGAACGTGTCGTCACCAACGACGTCGGTATCACCGAGCTGATGTTCGCCCTCGGCCTTGAGGACCGTATGGCCGGTTTCGCCATGCCCGACGACAAGGGAGAGGTGAGCGGTCTGCCCTGGAAGGGCGGCTACGACAAGGTGAAATGGCTGTCGAAGGACCAGCTCACCAAGGAGAACGTCCTCGACGCCCGCGCCGACCTGGTCTTCGCCGGATGGAACTACGGCTTCCGCGAGGACGGCGGCTTCACCCCCGACGCACTGAAGAAGCTCGGCATCCCCTCCTACATCCTGACCGAGTCCTGCCACAACGGCCGGACGAAGTCCTCGCGCGGCATCATGCCGCCGCTGGACGCCCTGTACGCCGACCTCACCAACCTCGGCAGACTGTTCGGCGTCGAGAAGCGGGCCGCCGTGCTGATCCAGGACTTCAAGAAGCAGATCGCAGCGGTGCGGGCGTCGGCACCCAAGGGTGCCGACCGCCCTTCGGTCTTCCTCTACGACAGCGGCCAGAGCACGCCGTTCACATCCGGCCGCTATGCCGCCCCGGAGCAGATCATCACCGAGGCCGGCGGTGTCAACGTCATGCACGATCTGGCGGACTCCTGGACCACGGTGGGGTGGGAGAGCGTCGTCGAGCGGGACCCGGACACCATCGTCATCTGCGACTACGGTGACGTGAGCGCCGAGGCGAAGAAGAAGTTCCTCCTGTCCTACGCGCCCCTGCGCAACGTCTCCGCCGTCAAACACCGACGGATCTTCGTCCTCGACTACGCGGACCTGGTCGAGAGCCCCCGCAACCCGTCGGCGATCGCCAGGCTCGGAGCGTATCTGCGTACGGTGTCGGGCGAGCGGTGACAAGGACCGTACTCAGGGCCGCATCTCACGGGCACCGTCCTTACGCCGTGGGCAGCGGCTGGACCGTCAGCTGGTAGTCCTGCAGGATCCGGCCGTCGGTGTCCAGCACGAGGAAGACCCGGGCGGCCCAGGCCACCTCATCGACCTTGGGGCCCTTGGCGTACGTCAACTGGACGGTGAACACGGCGATGTGGCCGTGGACGGTGACGTGGTCGTCGGCGCCGAGGTGGTAGTCGCCGGAGGCGACGAACAACCCGTAGGCCTCCGCGACCCGGTCCACCAGCTGCTCGTGGCCGCGGAACCGGGTCCCCTCGATGAACTCGACGCCGTCCGGGGCCCAGATCCGGGCAACGGCGCTCTCGCGTACGGCGGCGTCGGGCTCGCGCCAGACGGCGACATAGCGCTCCACGATCCGGTCCACGTCGACGGCGGTGGTCTGCGGCATGGTCAACTCCATTGCTCCGGTGGGTGATCGGCCGTGATCCGGCCCGGGCACCAGATTCGAGGCGGCCGTCGGGGGAGGGGCAAGGG
>NZ_LYOY01000008.1 GCF_001653515.1 Streptomyces sp. ERV7
CGTACGCGTAGCCGCCCCACACCGCGTACACCTCGGCGAGGTCGGCGTCGCTGCGCCAGTTGCGCGCGTCGATCAGGGGGAGCAGGCCCGCCCCGTACGCCCCCGGCTTGGAGCCGAAGATACGGGCCGTGGCCCGGCGGCGGTCGCCGTGCTCTGCGGTGTCCTCGTCGGCGTGCGCCCGCACGTAGTTGGACTCGGCCGGCTCGTCCAGCTCCGCCACCGTCCGCACCGCGTCGTCGATCAGCGCGACCACGTGCGGGAACGCGTCCCGGAAGAAGCCGGAGATACGGACCGTCACATCGATGCGGGGACGGCCCAGCTCAGCGACCGGGACCACCTCGAAGCCGGTGACGCGGCGGGACGCCTCGTCCCACACCGGGCGGCAGCCGAGCAGCGCCAGGATCTCCGCGATGTCGTCGCCCTGGGTGCGCATCGCGGAGGTGCCCCACACGGTGAGGCCCACCGACTTCGGGTACGCGCCGGTGTCCGTGAGGTAGCGGGCCACCAGCGAGTCGGCGAGCGCCTGGCCGACCTCCCAGGACAGCCGCGAGGGGATGGCCTTGGGGTCGACCGAGTAGAAGTTGCGGCCGGTCGGCAGGACGTTGACCAGGCCCCGGGTGGGGGAGCCGGACGGGCCCGCCGGGACGTAGCCGCCGTCGAGCGCCCGCAGGATGTGGGTGATCTCGTCCGTCGTGCGGGCCAGGCGCGGCACCACCTCGCGGCAGGCGAACTCCAGGACCGCCACCGCGTCCGGCAGCTCCGTGCCCAGCACCTCGCCGACCAGCGGGCCGCACGCGGACACCGACCAGGCGCGCTCCTCCATGCCCTCCGCCAGACGGCGGCACAGCTGCTCCAGGAGGTCGATCGCGTCGGCCGCCGTACGAGCGGGGCCCTCGACCAGGTCCGTGAGCTCCACCGGCACCTTCACCGGCGTACCCGGCTCGGCGAGCAGCTCCTTCTCCACCAGGCCGAAGTGCTCGGCCAGCGAGGCGCGCAGACCCGGCAGCGCGTTGGCCTGGCCGCCCCACACCTGGGAGGCGCGCAGCACCGCGAGCACCAGGTTGACCCGGGGCTCGGCCTCGGGGCCACCGCCCAGGATGTGGAGGCCGTCGCGGATCTGGACGTCCTTGATCTCGCACAGATAGCCGTCGATGTGCATGACGAACTCGTCGAAGTCGCCGTCGTCCGGCTGCTCGGCGACGTGCAGGTCGTGGTGGAGCTCGGCGGCCTTCACCAGGGTCCAGATCTGGGCCCGCACCGCCGGGGCCTTCGTCGGGTCGAGATCGCTCACCAGGGCGTACTCGTCGAGGAGTTGCTCCAGTTTGGCCAGGTCGCCGTAGGTGTCGGCGCGGGCCATCGGCGGGACCAGATGGTCCACGACCGTGGCGTGGCCGCGCCGCTTGGCCTGGGTGCCCTCGCCCGGGTCGTTGACGATGAACGGGTAGACCAGCGGCAGATCGCCCAGGACCGCGTCCGGACCGCAGCCCGACGACAGGCCGAGGCCTTTGCCGGGCAGCCACTCCATGGTGCCGTGCTTGCCCATGTGGACGATGGCGTCGGCGCCGAACGAGTTCTCCAGCCAGCGGTACGCCGCCATGTAGTGGTGCGAGGGCGGCATGTCCGGGTCGTGGTAGATCGCGATGGGGTTCTCGCCGAAGCCGCGCGGCGGCTGGATCATCACGACGACGTTGCCGAACTGGAGGGAGGCGAGAACGATCTCGTCGCCGTCCACGTACAACTGGCCCGGCGGCTCGCCCCAGTGCTCCAGCATGCCGTCGCGCAGCTCCGGGTCCAGTTTCTCGAACCAGGCGCGGTAGTCCGCGAGCGGCACGCGCGCGGGGGCGGCCGCCAGCTGCTCCTCGGTGAGCCACTCCACGTCGTGGCCGCCCGCGTTGATCAGCCGGTGGATCAGCTCGTCGCCGTTGTCCGGGTGGCCCTCCACCAGGTAGCCGGCGTCCCGCAGCGCGTCCAGGACGCGCACGGCGGAGGCGGGCGTGTCCAGACCCACCGCGTTGCCCACGCGCGAGTGCTTGGTCGGGTAGGCGGTGAAGACGAGCGCCAGCTTCTTCTCGGCGTTCGGCTTGTGCTTCAGGCGCGCGTGGCGCACCGCGATCCCCGCGACCCGGGAGGCCCGCTCGGGGTCGGCGACATAGACCGGGACGTCGTCCGGGCCCTGCTCCTTGAAGGAGAACGGGACGGTGATCAGCCGGCCGTCGAACTCGGGGATGGCGACCTGCATCGCCGCGTCCATGGGGGAGAGCGCCGCGTCCGAGGCCTCCCACGCCGCCTTGGACGAGGTGAGGCAGAGCCCTTGCAGCACCGGCACGTTCAGATCGGCCAGGGCGCCGATGTCCCATGCCTCCTCGTCGCCGCCCGCGCTCGCCTGCGAGGCGGTGGTGCCGCCCGCCGCCAGGACGGTGGCGATCAGCGTGTCCGCCCGGCCCAGCGTCTCGTAGAGCGCCGCGTCGGCGCCGCGCAGCGAACCCACGTACACCGCGAGGGCGTTGGCGCCCTGGGCCTCGATGCGGTCGCAGAGCACGTCCACGAACGAGGTGTTGCCGGAGAGCTGGTGGGCGCGGTAGAAGAGCACGCCCACCGTGGGGCGGCCCTCCACGTACGCGCGCGTGCCGTGCACGCCCCACTCGGGCATCTTCTCCGGCTCGGCGAAGCCCACGCCCGTCAGCAGCACGGTGTCGGAGAGGAAGCGGGAGAGCTCCACGAGGTTGCCGGGGCCGCCCTCGACCAGATAGCGCAGGGCCTCGGCGACCACACCGGCCGGGACCGACGACTCGGCCATCAGCTCCGCGTCCGGCACGGACTCGCCGCCGAGCAGCACGGTCGGGATGCCGGACGCCTTCAGCGCGGCCAGCCCGTCCTCCCAGGCGCGCTTGCCGCCGAGCAGGCGCACGACGGCCACCGACGCGCCCTCGATCAGCGCGGGCAGCTCCTCGGCCACGTCGATACGGGTCGGGTTGCCGATCCGGAAGGGCGCCCCGGAGGCCCGGGCCGCCAGCAGATCCGTGTCGGCGGTCGACAACAACAGCACAGTGCTCATGCGGGTGCTCCAGGTGCGATGAAGGGAAGTCCTGCGGGCGCGCCCTGCTCGATGAGCCGCATGAGCGCGTCCGTGTCCGCGTGTTCTTCGATGAGGTCGCCGAGGCGGTCCAGCTGCTCTTCGCGCAGCACGCCGAACGACGTGTCAGGGGCGGGGACGAAACGCCGGCCGGCGGCGCTCGCGACCCGCTCCAGGAACCGTCGCCTGAATCCGTCGCTCTCAAGTGCCCCGTGCCAGTGCGTGCCCCAGACCGCACCGACCCGGCATCCGTCCAAGCTGTGTCCATCGTCATCAGAGATGAACCGATCCCCGCCCAGCACTTCGGCGACGCCGTGGTGGATCTCGTATCCCTCCACGCGCTCGCCCAGCGCCTCGCCGGTCGGCCGTGCAAGTGTCTTCTCGGCCGCGAACCGCACCCGCACGGGCAGCAGTCCGAGACCCGTCACGGAACCCGCCCGTGACTCGACCTCGTCATCGATGTGCTCTCCGAGCACCTGGAACCCGCCGCAGATCCCCAGCACCGGACGCCCCTCGGCCGCCCTGCGCGCCAGCTCCCGCGCCAGCCCCCGTTCCCTCAGCCATTCCAACGCCCGGACCGTGCCCCGGGTTCCCGGCACGACCACCAGATCCGCGTCGGCCAGCTCCTCGGGCCGGTCCACGAACCGTACGACCACGCCCGGTTCGGCGGCGAGCGCGTCCACGTCGGTGAAGTTGGACATCAGCGGGACCGCGCACACCGCGACCCGCAGTACGTCCTCGCCGACCGGCGGCGCCACCACGGACTCGCGCACCGCGCCGCGCAGGGAGACCCGCAGGCCGTCCTCCTCGTCGATGCCCAGCCCGTGCGCGAACGGCAGGATCCCGTACGTGTGGCGTCCGGTGAGCCCGCGCAGCATGTCGATGCCGGGTTCGAGCAGCGAGACGTCGCCGCGGAACTTGTTGACGATGTACCCGGCGACCAGCGCCTGGTCCTCGGGGCTCAGCAGCGCCGTCGTACCGAAGAACGAGGCGAACACCCCGCCCCGGTCGATGTCGCCGACCACGACCACCGGGAGCCTCGCGGCGCGCGCGATGCCCATGTTGACGATGTCGGTGCGCCGCAGGTTGATCTCGGCCGGACTGCCCGCCCCCTCGCAGATCACGGCGTCATATGTGCCCCGCAGCCGCTCCAGACAGTCCACGACGGTGCCGAGAAGCGCCTCCTGGCGCCCGCCGTGGTAGCCGCTGGCGCTCAGTTCGCCCACCGGCCGGCCCATCAGTACGACCTGGCTCGACCGGTCGCTCCCCGGCTTGAGCAGCACGGGGTTCATCAGAGCGGACGGCTCGACGCGCGCCGCCTGCGCCTGCATCGCCTGCGCGCGCCCGATCTCGGCGCCCTCGCGCGTGACGAACGAGTTGAGGGACATGTTCTGTCCCTTGAAGGGCGCGACCTTCACGCCCTGGCGCACCAGCCACCGGCAGATCCCGGCGGTGACGACGCTCTTCCCGGCGTCCGACGTGGTGCCCGCGACCAGCAGTCCGCCGCTCATGTCCGTACCTTCCTCACCGCGATCGCCACCCCGAGCGCCAGCCAGCCCACCCGGCGCGACAGCCGCACCGCCCGCTCGATGTCCACCACCTCCACCGCCCGGCCGCCCCCGTTCAGCACGGGCCGGTGCTCGACACGGCCGCCGTACGAGAGGGTGCCGCCCAGCCGTACGCCGAGCGCGCCCGCGAACGACGCCTCGACGGGACCGGCGTTGGGGCTCGGGTGCTGGGA
>NZ_LYOY01000009.1 GCF_001653515.1 Streptomyces sp. ERV7
GGCCAGGGCCGCGCCCGGGGTCGAGGACCGCCGTGACCGCCTGCCGTGCCCCGTCCACCGAGCGGGCCGCCGCTAGGGCGGCGCCGGGTCGCAGCAGCGCCTTGCTCGGTACACAGGCACGGTAGGAGCACTCGCCGCCGACCGCCTCGGCCTCGACCACGACGGCGGTCAGCCCCGACCGGACGGTCCGTTCGGCGACGACCTCGCCGGCCGGTCCGCCGCCGACCACGATGACGCCGTACGTGTCCATCAGCCCCGCACCAAAGGGGTGTCCACGAGGTGCTCGGCCAGGAACCACACCTGCGCCTCGCCGGTACGTACGACATCCGAGACGAGGAGGTCGGCGCTGCCCTCGTCGCCCTCCCCGGAGAGCCGGGCGGCGGCGTCCCGGGCGTCGATCAGGATCCGCTCGTGCGCATCGAGGAGCCGCGACAGCATGACAGGCACCGGCTCGACGCCGTCCGGCGGACGGGGGATCGCCGTCAGCTCCGCGACATGGCGAGGGTCCCCGACGGCGACGCCACCAAGGCTCTGGACCCGCTCGGCCAGCGCGTCCACGATGGCCAGTTGGGCCTCGGCGTGCTTGTCCAGCATCAGGTGGAGCGAGTAGAAGGTCGCCCCCCGCATGAGCCAGTGGTGCTTCTTGTAGAGGGAGTAGAGGATCTGCGTGTCGGCCAGGACGCGGTTCAGCCGCTGGCAGCCGTACATACGGGTGTCGTGGCCGAGGCCGATCGGCAACTGCTTGAGCGTGCCGAACGCCTGGGTCTCGGCACCCTCCTGGTGCAGCAGCGGCTGGCCGCCGCCGTGCGGGGGCGTGAGGGTGTCCATCGAGTACTCCTGAGGAGGAAGAGAGTGGGAAGGGCCCGGCCACCCGGTCGGGGGTACACGGGCGGCCGGACCCGGTCTGCGCGGCTCGCGCCGAGCGCTCAGCGACTGCCGGGGGCGGCGGCGTGCGGTGCCGCCGGGGCCGACCGGTGCAGGACGAGCCGGGTGAGGAGTCCGCTGCCAAGACCGGCCACGAGCGCGAGGGCGGCCCACCACAGCGGGTAGGGCGTGAGGCCGAGAGCCGCGTCCAGGGACCAGCCGCCGGGGCCGGTGGCGGCGAGGGCGACGGCGGTGCCGATGAGGACGAGCGGGTACTCGTACCCGTCGTTCTGCACCCAGAGCCCGTGGCGCCATTTCACCGTGAGCGCGACCGTCATCACCCCGGTGGCGCCGGTCGCGGCGAGCGGGGTCAGGAGGCCCGCGGCGAGCAGCAGGCCCGAGCCGATCTGACCGCCGCCCGCCGCCAGCGCGGTGAGCGCACCGCCGCGGAAACCGTCGGCGCGGAACTCCTCGGTACCGCCCGCCAGCCCCTTGCCGCCCAGGTGCGAGCTGACCTTCTGCACACCGTGGCCGGCGACGAGCAGCCCCACCAGCAGACGCAGGATCAGAATGCCGGTGTCCACAGAGGTCAGCCGGCCGCGTGCGCGCCGATGACGCTCTGCGCGTACACGACGCCCAGGCCGTACGCACCGGCGTGGGCCTTGACGATCTCCATGACCGCGCCGTACGACTCCTGCCGCGCCCAGTCGCGCTGCAGCTCCAGAAGGACCTGGACCCAGGTCACGGGCACCGCACCGGCGGCGATCATCCGCTGCAGGGCGTGCTCGTGGGCGGCCGGGCTGACGCCGCCGGAGGCGTCGCTGACGACGTACACCTCATACCCCTGCTCCAGCGCCGAGAGCGCGGGCAGCACCAGGCAGACCTCGGTCCACAGACCCGCCAGGATGATCTTCTTGCGCCCGGTCGCCCTGACCGCCGCGACGAGCGCCTCGTCCTCCCAGGCGTTCATGCTGGTCCGGTCGATGACCTCGTGCCCGGGGAACACCTCGGCGAGCTGCGGCAGCAGGGGCCCGGAGAACGACTCGGCGGCGACCGTGGTCAGGACGGCCGGAACGTCGAACGCCTTGGCCGCCTTGGCGAGACCCACGGTGCTGTTGATGATCGCGGAACGATCGCCGCTGCCGGTGCCGAAGAACATCTGCGGCTGGTGGTCGACGAAGAGCATGACCGCGTTGTCCGGCGTGAGCAGGTCCGAACTGGGGGCAGCCTGCACCTTGTTGATATCAAACATGAGGGGTCCTTTCGCAACCATCGGTAGCGCGCCCGCCGCGTCCGCGGCTCGGCACGTCTTCAAGCTACGAGCGACCCGACCGGCCTCGTTGACCTCCTGCGCCCAGGAAATGGCACGACAGCGCACAACCGGTCAGGGACGAGAGCCGCCGGGGTTCCGGTGACGGCACCACGCACGCCAGCCACGGCACGGGCGCCTCTCAGGAAGGCCCCGATCCCGGCCGCCTGGGTGGTCGGTCGACGGCCCGCTGCACCAGTCGTTTCATGGTTGCCGAGCCCTTCACAGGGTTTTTGCGGTGACCCGCGTGTGGGGATGATCGACGCAGGAGGGGCGCGGAGATACGGCGGGCTCGCGCGGGCAGGACGCGGCAGACAGACCGTCCGGCTTCTACGCCGTGATGCGCGGGGTCAAGCCGTCCACGATGAGGGAAAGTCCCGCCTCGAACGCCGATTCAGGATCGATGAGTGGCGTGTCGGCCGGCAGGTCCGGGCCGTTGCCGGGGCCGGAGTCCGCCTGTTCTTCCAGGACGCTGCCGACCGTGAAGCGGCTGGCCGTCAGCATCGCCATCTGTGCGTCACGCTCGGGCACGCCGGAGTCGACGAGGAAAGACATCTTGTGGCGGATCCGGTCGAGGTCTGCGGTGGGCATGGAGCCGGCGTGGAGGCGTGCGCCATCGCGGCGCATCAGCAGGGTGCGCCTGAAGCTGCGGGTGTTCTCCAGGAACCATTCGCGCCAGTCGTCCTCAGGCGTCGGCAGCGGTGCGTTCGCATGGGGTGCCATCGCGACCTGCGCCATGGCGGCCAGGAGGTCCTTCTTGGTGCGGAAGTACCAGTACAGCGACGGCTGCTCGACACCCAGTCGCTTCGCCAGTTGTCGTGTACTGACGGCATCCAGGCCGACCTCGTCGAGCAGGGCGAGCGCCTCGGCGACCACGGTCTCACGGCTCATCTTTGTCACGTTGACAATCTATCGCCGATAGATAACCCTGGAAAGGAATCATTCACCGATAGATTTTGAAGTGGTGGACATGGCACAGGGTTCGGGAACGCGATCCTTGCGAGTCCTCATCGCCGGCGGCGGAGTCACGGGCCAGGCGCTGGCCTTCTGGCTGACGCGGGGCGGCCACCGGGTGACCGTCGTCGAACGCTTCCCCGCCCTGCGAGCCACCGGCGCCCAGGTCGACCTCCGGGGTCAGGGCATCGAGGCCGTCCGCCGCATGGGACTCCTCGACGACGTCCGGGGCAAGCTCGTGGACGAGAAGGGCGTCGCCTTCGTCGACGCCCGCGGCAAGGCCAAAGCGACGATCATGGCCAACACCTCCGGGCAGGGCCGCCAGACGCTGACGTCCGAGTACGAGATCATGCGCGGCGACCTGGTACGCATCCTCAACGATGCGACCAAGCACGACGCCGAGTACGTCTTCGGCACGAGCGTGGACGGTTTCGAGCAGGACAAGCACAAGGTCGTCGCGCACTTCTCTGACGGGTCGTCCGGCGAGTACGACCTCCTGGTCGGCGCGGACGGACAGGGATCACGCATCCGCCGGGCGATCCTCCCGGAGGGCTTCGACCCGTATTGGCGAGTCGGCATCCACATGGCGTACTGGTTCGTCCCGCGCATCGACTGCGACAGCAACATCCGGGACACCTATATGGTCCCGGGCGGCCGTCAGATCATGCGCCGCAGCCACAATCCGACCGAGACCCAGGTCTACTTCGTGATGCGAGAAGAATCCGAGGAAGCCTCAGCGATCCACCGGGAACCCGTCGAACGTCAGCAGGAGTTCTGGGCGAGCAGGTTCCGCGACGCCGGATGGCAGACCGAGCGCTTCATCGAGGGCATGAAGACCAGCCCCTTCTTCTACTCCCAGGAGATCGCCCAGGTGCGCACCGACACCTGGTCCAAGGGCCGCGTGGTCCTGGCCGGGGACGCCGCGCACTGTGCTTCCCCCTACAGCGGCATGGGAGTCTCCGGCGGCTTGGTCGGCGCCTACATCCTGGCCGACGAGATCAATCGACACCCGCACGATCCGCCGACCGCACTGGCGAACTACGACACCGTGCTGCGGCCCTTCGTCAACCACATCCAGGCGGAGGTCAATCCGCGACTCCTGCGCCTGGGCCTGCCTATCACCCAGCGCGCTATCGACGCCTTCCACGCGGCCACCGCACTGGCTTGCTTCCTGCACGTCCCCGACCTCGTCGCGCGCTGGTCGAAGGAGGACCGCGGCGGCAACTGGCGGCTCCCCCGAGCACGATATGGCTGAGTACCGCCCAAGAACCTCTCCTCGTTCCGATCCATCGGGGCATCGCAGAGCAAATGACAGCGGGCGCAGGGCGGTTGACGGTCCGGCGCGTCCTTCGGCCGTGAACTGTGCGCGATCACAGCCCGGTGGCCAGCCAGATGGTCACAGCCGCGGTGGCCAGGAGGGCAAGGTTGAGTGTGATCCGGCGGTCATCGCCGGTCAGGTGGACGGCGACCGCACCGATCTGCAGGCAAACGAAGCCGATGGCCGCGGCCGGCGCCAGCGAAGCAATGATGCCGGTCAGCGGCGGCAGGACCAGTCCGGTCGCGCCGAGTATCTCGACCGTCCCCAACGCCCTGACAACGGGCAACGGCATACGGTCGACCCAGGCCATCATGGGCCGCAGTTGATCGCGGCTGCGGATCACCTTCATCGCGCCCGCGTAGAAGTAGAAGAGGGCGAGGAGTCCCGCGACGATCCAATAGGCGATGTTCATGGTTCCCGTTCATGGGGCCACCGGCTCCCGGGGCCCCGTCGATTGCGTCGGATGTCAGAAGAGCCCTGGAGAAGGCCCGGTGCGGTCGTTCGAGGGGCCCGGACGCCGAAAGGCGAACAGCGTCGCGGCCCGGCCGGTCAGAAGGGGAGCTGGCGGACCGCGCGGCCTGGCGGCTTCAGGCAGGCGCGGTCGCGTAGCGGTTCATCGCGTCGATGGCGGCCTGCGGCTCGCTGGGCCTGGCTTCTTTGGTCATGCCCACGAGTGCACCGCCTGGACCGTGCCAGTGTCCAAGACCTATCACGCTGCCCCGATACCTGGTGGGTATCGGGGCAGCGTGCGGCTACGGTCCCTGCGCCACTTCGTGGCCCCCTGCACAGGTCGCCAGGTCTGCCGGGATCAGCTGCCGGGCCTGCACCAGGGGCTGCCCAGCGCGAGTTACTGGTGGGGCAGAGCCGGTCGCCCATCGTGTTCCACCACACCGGGCACGTCTGAGAGGTCGGCAAGTCCGCTTCTGGTAGCGGTCTTGTCCAGGGTGGGGCAAGATCGGGATCGTAAATTCGGTGTTGTGCCCACCCGCATGAGACGCAAGATGGTGCGCATGACCTTGGCCACGCCCATCCTGCACACCACCCGCCTGCGACTGCGGCCCTTCACCGATGCCGACGCGGACCACCTGTTCACGCTGCACAGCAGCACCCGTGTCATGCGCTACTGGGACTCCGCGCCGTGGAGCGACCGGGCTCGCGCCGAGCGCTTCCTCACGATGTGTGGGAAGTTGGCCGACGAAGGCACAGGGGCGCGGGTGGCCATAGACCGTGCCTCTGACGGCGTCTTCGTCGGCTGGTGCAGTCTGACCGGATGGGACCCGGGCAACCGCAGCGCGTCGTTGGGCTACTGCCTCGACGAGGCGATGTGGGGCCAGGGCTACGCGACGGAAGCCGCGCACGCCTTGCTGAGTTGGGCGTTCGACACACTGGATCTCAACCGCGTTCAGGCCGAGGCCGATACACGCAATGCGGCATCCGGCCGGGTTCTGGAGAAGATCGGATTCGTACGGGAAGGAACCCTGCGGGAGGACTGCGTCGTGAACGGCGAGGTATCCGACTCGTGGGTGTTCGGGCTCCTCAGACGAGAGTGGCGGCCATAGACCATGCCGATCCCCCTCACCAGGAGGGCACCACATCCCTCTCCGAGGGACGTTGAATCCCGTTCCTGATGGTGTGGCGTTGCCCGTTCGTGGACCGACTTGTCCGGCGAACCAACATCGTGGAAACGCCTGGGTTCGCCGCCGGCCCGAGCGTTGCCGAGGCCTGCGATCACCAGCTGTACGCGTCGAATGCCGCTTGGCCTACGATGACGCGGTGAAGTTCGTGATGGTGCCGGGCGGCTGGCAAGGCGGATGGGCGTTCAGCTCGGTGGCTGCCGAACTGCAACGAGAAGGTCACCACGTCGAGGCGGTGACCCTGTCGGGGCTGGAGCCGGACGGCCCAGTCGATGTGGACCGTCCCCCGAACCTCGACACCCACATCGCCCAGGTAGCCGAGATCATCGATCGCGGCGACACGACACCCATCGCGCTGTGCGGGCACAGCTACGGCGGAATGGTGATCGCCGGTGTCGCCGATCAGCTCAGCCACCGCCTCGGACAACTCGTCTTCATCGACGCCTACGTTCCCGACGACGGGGACTCGTGCTGGTCCTTGACCAGCGACACCTTCCGGGAGCTGTTCATCACTGGCGCCCGCGCCGACGGTCGATGGGTCGCGGTCCCCGAAGGACTCGACCCCCGCGCACGACCCCACCCACTGGCCAGCTTCGTCCAGTCGATCAGGCTGGGAAACAACCCCAGCCGCACGCTCGGCCGAACGTTCATCAGCGGCGGCGCCTGGCCCGGTAGCCCGTTCGTGCCCCTGACCGAACGGCTGCGCAACACCCCGGGCTGGCGCGTTCACGAGATCCCCGTCGGCCACAACATCGCCCGCCGCGACCCACACAGCCTCGCTGCCGTTCTCCACGCACTGCCCCCCAACCCCGCCTGACGCGCAGCCGAACGCCCCCCTGCGTCGCCGTCCTCCCCAAGGTGGACGCTCGCCTCTCCCCGCATGGAGAGCACCCGAAGCAAAAGCACACCCCGCCTGCGCGGGGACCAGGCCGTCGGCTCGTGCGGCCTCGTGCGCAACGCTGGTTCACCCCCGCCTGCGCGGGGACCACTACACCAGCTGGTTCAACGGCCCCCGGCTGCACTTCAGCGCTGACTGCTGTTCTTCACCGGCCGGTGGAGCACGTCCCTGATCCGCCACCGCAGTCGGGCGGCGCGGGGAGTCTCGGTGGAGTAGCTGGGGCCGAACCAGATGTTGTCCGCACTGCGGCCCAGCGGGGTGCCTTCGGGCGAGTACCGCTTGGGGAGTTGTCCGCCCATTGCCGTCTCCTCTCAGGGGTTCGGAGCCCGGGTCCCGCACCCCTCGCGCAGGTCGTTGTCGGAGCGTCTTGGGGCCCCAGCCGTGGAGCCACCCTGCCACAGCCCGCCGGCTGCGGGCCGAAGCGTTCGCCGTATCAGGGCACGGTGATGACGATCTTGCCGCGCGCGTGGCCGTTGGCACTGACGTCATGTGCCGTGGCGATCTCCTTCAGCGGGAACACGGCGTGCAGCGGGACGGTGAGGCGGCCGTGGTCGGCGAGGTCGGCCGCCAGCGGCAGCCCTGCCCAGCCCGGCGACTGTCCTGCTTCGGAGCGCAAGTACCGCACTCCGTGTCGGTCGGCGTCGAAGTCGGCGATGGTCACGACGCGGTGCGGGTCGCCGGCGAGGGCCACCAGTTCGGCAAGAGAGCCCTTCCCCGCCGCGTCCAGAACCACATCGACGCCCTGCGGAGCCAGTGGGGCAAGGCGATCGGCCAGCCCCGGCCCGTAGGTGACCGGTATGACACCGAGCTGGTCGAGGAAGGCGTGGTTGCCCTCGCTCGCGGTGCCGATCACGGTGAGGCCGCGGGCGCGGGCGATTTGCGCGGTGATGGTGCCGACGCCTCCGGCGGCACCGTCGATCAACAAGGTCATGCCCTCGGCGGCGTCCAGGGCGTCCAGCACCCGCGTGGCCGTGTCGATGTTGCCCGCAGCACCCCCCGCTTCCTCGAAGGACCACGACTGAGGCTTGGGCGCCCACGCCTCCAGCACGGCGTACTGGGCTGCGGCACCCCCCTGATCCGCGAACGGGACGAGGCCGAAGACCGCATCTCCCACGGTCGTGCCGGTCACCCCCTCTCCCACCTCGTCGACGATTCCGGCGGCATCCATACCCGGGATATGGGGAAAGTCCACGCTCGCGATGGACCGCAGCATCCCTGAGCGCAGGTACCAGTCAGCAGGGGTGACGCCGGTGGCCCGCACCGCGATGCGGACCTGACCTGGCCCGGCGTGCGGCTCTTCGACCTCCTCGACGCAGAGGACCTCGGAACCGCCATAGCGGTGGTATCGCACAGCAAACACGGACAACCTCCGTACACATGGCATGCCGTTCAGCAGGAGAGGCTCGCAGCTGCCCAGCCCTGCGGCACTGGGCCGGCCGCGGGGCACCGCGGCACCAGATCACGCTAACTCCCTAAACGAACAACCCCTTTCACTTGTGATTAAGTGAGAGACATGCCTGTGCAACTGTCCCGGAACCCCTCCTCCGGCGCCCCGGCCCCGGGGCAGCGAGCCGACGCCCGGCACAATCGCGCCCGGCTGCTCCAGGCCGCCCGCGAGGCGTACGCCCTCGATGGCACCGATGTGCCTTCCAGCGCGATCGCCCGCAGAGCGGGCGTGGGTGCCGCCACCCTCTACCGGCACTTCCCCACACGCGGCTCGCTGATCGCCGCGGCGTTCTCCGAACAGCTCAGCCAGTGCGTCGCGGCCCTCGACGAGGCCCTTCAGGACGACGATCCCTGGCACGGGCTTCGCACCGTCCTCACCAAGGTGTGCATGATGCAGGCTCAGGACCGCGGGTTCAGCGCCGCATTCCTCTCCCAATTTCCCGACGCGCCCGACATCCACCACGAGCGTGCCCGTGCCGAGGCATCCCTCGCCCGGCTCGTACAGCGCGCGAAGGACACCGGACAACTGCGCAAGGACTTCGACGTCAGCGACGTCACCCTCCTGCTCCTGGCCAACAACGGCGTCCTGCGAGACTCCCCGGCGGCCTCCATGGCCGCATCCCGCCGCCTGCTCGCCTACTTCCTCCAGTCGTGCCCGCCGACGGACGAGGCACCCCTGCCCCAGCCCGCGCCACTCCGTCTCGACGACCTCTACAAGCCACCGCATCGAACGGGATGACCGCCGACGGGACCGTCGCGCGCACCACATCGCGCGGGGTCCCCCCGTATCAAGGTCAGGGGGATCCGAGGGCGGAGCTCAGCCTCATTCCAGTTCCTGGCGCACCGTTGCGGCGATACGCGTAAGTGCGGCTTCCAGATGGCGGCGCTGAGCGGCGCTGAGCGGATCGAACACGAGCCTTTTCACCTGCGCCACGTGTTCGGGTGCACTGTCGGCCAGCTTCTGCCGGCCGGCGTCAGTCAGGGTGGCGAGGGTGTACCGGCCGTCGCCGGGGTCGGGGCGGCGGGTGGCCCAGTCCCGGGCCTCGAAGCGGTCCATCAGCTTCGACAGGCGGGGCTGGGTGCTGTCGCAGACCCGGGCCAGGTCGCTCAGCCGCATCGTGGCGTCGTCCGCCATGGACAGCCGGGCCAGCACTCCGTACTCGAAGTTGGAGATGCCCGCGTCTCGCTGCAGTTGGCGGTCGAGGGCCGCCGGGAGGGCGATGACGACGGTCAGGAGTTCCTGCCACAGGGCCTGCTGGTCGTCGTCGAGCCAGGGTGACTGGGTGTTCATGAACCCCATCATACTTGCCCAGGCAACTCGAATCACTTGCCTGAGCAACTCATCGTGGACTACCTTTTCACTTGCCAAGGCAAGTGAAGGAGCTGATGTCGATGACCACCACGAGCAGCCTGGCCTCCCCGAACGGCTTAACTTCCCCCTACCCGTCGCGCGCACCGGCCGCCGCGTACGACGACCTCCTCGCCCGAGTCCTGCCGCAGGCACGCGAGCAGCAGGCGTGGAACCCCTCCGACGGCCCCTTGCCCAGCCTCTTCGTCAGCCACGGGGCTCCGTTCACCCTCGACGATCCGCAGTGGCTCACCGAGCTCTTCGACTGGGCCCAGTCGATGCCCAAACCCCGGGCCATCGTCGTCATCTCAGCCCACTGGGAACACGCACCGGCCGCGATATCCGCAGCCGCGGCCGACACCCCGCTCCACTACGATTTCAGCGGCTTCCACCCCCGCTACAAGACCCTCCCCTACGCCACCCCGGACGCCACCGACCTGGCACGGCGCCTGACGGGACTGCTGGGCCGCACACCGGTGCACGAGTTCACCGACCGCGGCCTCGACCACGGCGCCTTCATCCCGCTCATGGCCATGTACCCCGCGGCCGACGTGCCCGTCGTACAGCTGTCGATGCCCGGTCTCGACCCCACCGCGCTGCTCCGGCTCGGAACACGCCTGCGGCCGCTGCGCGAAGAAGGCGTACTCGTCCTCGGCTCGGGCTTCATGACGCACAGCTTCGCCGTCTTCCGCCAGCCGGATCTCGCCGCCCACACCGCGGCCTTCGACGAATGGGCCGTCGACGCCCTCGGCCGCGGCGACGCGGACGCTCTGGCCGACTACCGCGAGAAAGCACCCGGCGCCGCGGTCGCCCACCCGACGGCCGACCACTTCGTCCCGCTGCTGCTCACCGTGGGCGCCGCCACCGACCCCGCCAGCGCCGTGAGCGCCATCGACCGCATGGTCATGGGCAACTCCACCCGTTCTGTGCAGTTGACCTGAGCACCTCGACGTTCCCCACCTACCCACTCGATCGCCGCGTCCCTCGGCGACGGCATCAACACACCCTCAAGGAAGTGCCATGAAGGCAATACGTTTCCACGAGTTCGGCAGCAGCGAGGTCCTGCGCACGAGGACGTCGACCGCCCGGTTCCCGGCACCGGGCAGGTGCTGGTGCGAGTGGCGGCCACGTCGTTCAACCCGGTCGACGACCACATCCGCGCGGGTGTGCTGGCCGAGATGATCCCGATCGCTCTCCCGTACGTCCCGGGAATCGACCTGGCGGGCACCGTCGCCGGACTCGGCCCGCAAGTGACGGGCCTCAAGGTCGGTGACCGGGTGGTGGCGATGCTGCCTCTCGACTCCGCCGGAGCCGCCGCCGAGTACGTTCTCGCCCCCGCCGAGTCCCTGGCCCCGGCGCCCCGGTCGATCGCGCTGGCCGATGCCGCGGCGCTGCCTCTGACCGGCCTGGCGGCCTGGCAGACGGCCTTCGATCTCGCCGAACTGAAGCCCGGCCAGAGCGTTCTGGTCAACGGGGCGGGCGGCGCGGTGGGCAGCCTCGTGGTGCAGCTCGCCGTCGGCGCCGGGGCCCACGTGACCGCGGTGGACGCACCGCAGCACGCCGACCGCCTGCGGGGCTACGGCGTGGACCGGGTCGTCGCCCCCCTCACACTCGCCGCGGGCCCGGCCTCCGTGGGCGGCCCCTTCCACGCCGTGGTGAACCACGTACGCCTCTCCCCCGACGAGCTGGCCCAGCTCACCAGCTACGTCGCCGAGGGCGGGGTCTGCGCCAGTACAGCCGGCCCGATTCCCGAAGACACCGCACGTAAGGTGCGCAGCGCCAGCCTGTGGGTCCGCAGCGACCGAACCCAGCTCACCGAGCTGGTCACCAAGGTGGACACCGGCGAGCTCCAGCTCCACATCGCCGCCCACCGCCCGATGGCCGAACTGGCCACCGTGCATGCGGACGCCGGCGCCGGGCGCCTGCCCGGCAAGACGATCGTGCTCGCTCCCTGATCGCACAGAGTGACACCTGGTGGGCGGCCTCCGAGACGGCCGCCCACCCTCGTTGGGGCGTTGCGGGGTACGGCGGCCTCGATGGCCAGGGCCCCGTGCGAGTGCTGCGGGCAGCCAGGGATCAGCCCCTTCACCGCCGCCCGCTGCCGGTCCGGGGGCGGGCGGGATGCTGGTCGCGTCGGTGATCAGGTAAGTCAGTCATGTGGCAGCTCTCGCCGCATCGATCATCGCGCCGATCGTCAGCAGGATGACCGGGAGGGCGATCAGCAGGAAGGCCATCGCCCAGCCAGTCCGCGCCGTGGTCTTGTTCGCGACCCTCCGGCACAGCAGGGTCACCGGCACCAGGTAGAGGATCGCGGCGAAGAAGGCGACGTACAGCATGCCCATGAGGAGTTCTCCGATGGTGTGCGCGAGGAGAAGGGGGGCGGCCTGTAATGGCTGCCCCCCTTCTCCTCGCATTACATCACGCGGTGGCCGACGCGGTTACCGGGTGAGGTTGGCAGTGAACTCGTTGGCCGGGGCGTCGCAGTGCACCACCTTGTTCGGCCGGTTTCCCGGGCCGTCACCGATGATCGGTGCCGGGGCGTCGACGCCCCACGGGTTGCCGCCACTGCCGCGGGTGGCCGCTGAGCAGGTTCCATAGGCGTTGCCGTTGGGAGCGGTCGCGGGGAAGTTGGAGAAGTTCCTCCAGTCTCCGCCGCTGATCTTCTGGTTCGACCGGCGGCCGAGGTTGTCGGTGAGCTGGTCGTCGACGTACAGGTAGAGGTCGGGCATGTAGGACTGGAAGACGATGCCGTTGGCCGGAGTCGCGTCGCCGTTCCTCTGCAGGTGCATCGGCTTCACGGACCCGTCGGCACAGAAGGCCGCGGCGATGTCCTGCCAGATGGGGGGCGCGTTACCGATCATGGAGCCGCCCATGTTGTTGTTCCACGATCCGGTGTTCTTGAAGAACATCGCGTAGACGTCTCCGGCGAACCGCTTCACCGCGTGGTTGGTCTGCAGGCTCGCGTTGACCTTGTCCACCCACGCCTTGACGTTGTCGTTGACCGACTTGTGGCCGATCATGGCGCGGTAGCCGTGCACACCGCCGCCGACGGCACGGAAGTCGACGCACTGCTTGGCGTCGTCGATGCGCGCCCCGCGGAAGTGCGGGAAGTACGCCTGCCCCGGAGTGTCCCCGTCCGTGTAGGGGTGGGAGGTGTGGACGTTGCCGTACTCCAGCGCGTCCTGCGTGGTGTAGTCGATGTCCGGCGCGGGAATCCCGTAGTCCGCCTCGATCGTCTTCATGATCTTGGTGACGAAGTGGGGCAGGTGGGCGTTGCCGACGCGGGCCCGGTAGTTCGACCCGGCGCTGCCGTCAACGATCTTCCCGTCCTCGCCGACCACGAACGTCACGTTCACATCAGACTTGATCTTGTAGCTGTTCGGGTCCTTGTACGCCTCGGAGGCGGGCTTGGACACGTCCGGACGGAGGTTGGACATGGCCATCCATACGGGGATCGACATCGCGGGGGCGGAGCCGTCGGCGCGCGGAGCCGATCCACCGTCCCTGATGTCCTTGGCCCACTGATCAGCCACGTCCCACGTCTGCTGCCCCGTGCACTCGCCGACGGACTTCGCCGTCGGGCAGCGCGCCTCGGAGGACAGACCGCGGGCGTCGGCTCCCTCCGGGTTGTTCCACAGCGGGCCCTTGTCGGCCAGGCCCAGCCCCCAGTCGTAGAGGGACTTCATGGACCGCACGGGCGAGTTGATCTCCGTCGACACCGGCCAGTTGGAGTTCAGCTCCTGATTCGGGTCGAAGATCGCGGCCGCGGTGAGGGAGCGCTGGACGAAGGTGCCCCTGATCGGCTTGAAGGCGACGGAGTTCCAGGCGATGTCGCGGTCGGCGGTGCCCCCCTTGGAGTAGTTCGCCAGTGTCACCTTCGGCGTGGAGGTGAACTTGTACGCGCCCAGCGGCACCCACTGGCCGTTGTTCGCGTCCTGGTCGACGTAGCGCTCGTACGGGCCGCCGACAGCGCCGCTGATGACGTACTTCGCGTCCTTGGTCTGCGCTCCGGTGTCAGGGATGTAGGCGTAGACGGCGGCGAGGTCGTACGTCTTGCCCGCCGTCCACTCGCCTGTGATCGTCATCCGGTTGCCATCGCCGCCGAGGTGGTCCTCGTCACGGGTGTGGGTGTACCAGAAGTGCCCGCCGTGACCGCCGCCGATCGAATGCAGATCGGCCTTCGCCTCGTAGTGCTGGTCCCAGTCGGGATGGAAGGTGAACTGGAACGCGCCCGTCGACGCCGCCTTCCCGCAGGCCGACCACGTCTCCGTGCCGGTGGGGATGGAGGTGACGACGTCGGAGCCCGCCGGGGCGGTGCACACCGGAGAGCCGTTCTTCAGCCGGTAGCCGCGGCCGGGCTCGGCGCGCAGGGTCTGGTACTTGATGTTCTCGTGGCCGCACGTCTGGTCGCAGTCAGGCTTCCACGTGGCGTTCTCCTGGTTCCACCAGAACTGCCGATAGCAGGCTTCGTCCGGGCAGTCGACCGGGCTGGCGGGGTTGCAGTTGTTCTTCGTGTTGCAGAAGGTGCTGATCGGCGGGCTGACGCGGGAACGGTCCTCAAAGGTGGCCCACCAGGAGGGGTTGAAGCCGGCGGAGGAGAACCCTGATTCACCCTTCCAGTCCTGACGGCCGTCCGTGGCGTAGGAGAAGCCGCTGTCGATGGACCAGGCGGACCAGCCCATCACCTTCATCTCGTACGGCCAGTACTGCGGAGTCGCCGCGTCACGGATGTTGTTCGAGTTGAGGCTCACATCCATGAACGGGTGGTCCCAGGCGCCCTTCTTGTACATGGGGTTGGCGGGGTTGTTGTACCAGCCCAGGCCCCAGCTGCCGCCGTTCTGGCCGGCCGCCGACTTGGGGTTGAAGCCGAGGTTGTAGTTCCAGGCCGCCGTGAACCAGTTCTCCATGCGGGAGGGATCGTCGTTGTTGACCGTGATCTTCTGCCCGTCGGCGTGCACCTCGTTCCACTTGTCGGAGAGGATCTTCATGGAGGCGGCGATGTTGGTGGCGTAGTCGACGGCGATCGCCTTCTGCAGCGCCGGCTCCAGGCTCGTTTCGCCGGTCTTCTCATGCCCCTGCAGGCGCATGCCGTCGGTGACCTGGCCGACGCCGTAACCGCAGTCGGACTTGTCCCAGTTGATGCGCCAGTAGCCGAGCAGGGTGTCCTTCGTGCTGTGGCCGTAGTAGCCGTCCACGGCTGCCAGCGGGCTGCCCATCTGGCCGGGGACCGCGCCGGATTCGGCCTGCCACAGGTTGGACTCCTGCGCCAGGATGCCGAGCAGCACGTTGGCGGGGATCCTGCCGCCTCCCTTCAGCTCCGGGCGGGGGAACAGGCCCTGGGGGTCGATCGTAAGGAGCCCGGCCTGGCCGCGGTAGTCGCCCTGCCGGATCCACTTGCTGCGCAGCTCGCCGCGTACGGCCATGTCCACGGCCCACTCGACCTGGTTGGACGTCGGCTGCAGCGCCTGCACACTCATGTCGTTACGGGAGACGGAGCACCAGCGGTCGGTGTCACGGGGATCGTGGGAGTCGGGCCCGGCCGCGGCCGCACGGCGCAGCGTACGCGGCTTGGCGTCGCCGGTCAGGGCCGGGGACAGACCGTCGACGGGGCTCTGCCGCGTCGGGTCCACCCGCTGCTGGACCTCCTTGCCCGTCGCCGTGACGGTCGACTTGATGGTCATCGTGGTGTCGTTGTCCGACGTTTCGGGGGCCATCCCGGAACGGGAACGCACCCCCGCCTCGGGCTCGGCCGGCCTGTCGAAGCCCTTCCCGGCCGCCTTGATCCGGGTCAGTCCGGCGCGGACACCGGGGGTGAGTACGGGGGCGACGGCGAAGTGGCCGTGGGAGGAGACGTCGGTGTCCGCCGGCGCGTCGAGCTGGGTGACTCCACTCCCCTTCACCTTGACGTTCTGGGGGCGGCCGGTGAGGAAGACGCGGCCCTGCGCGCCGGGCACCAGCTCCAGGTCGCCGAGCCGCCCGGTGGCGACCGTGAGCGGCTCACCGCGGCCGCCGTACACCTTCGCCTGCGCCGTCTTCATGTCCTTGCGGTCCACGAAGCCGATCCGGTCACCTGCCATGGGGCGGATGTCGAAGGGGATGCTGTCGCCCCTGGCGAGACGGCGGATCTTCCCCTTGCCGTCGATCCGGACGAGATCGCGGCCCAGACCGGCGACCACACCGTCCTTCACCGGTGCCGCCGACGACACCTGCCCGCGCAGCTCCCCCGTCTTCGCGACCGCGGTGCCGGCCGTGTCCACGGTGATCACCTGCGTCTTCACCTGCGCCGCGTCGTTCATGTCGCGGTACTGGGTGAAGGCGGCCGTATGCGTGGTGGTGTTACAGGCGGGGTCGAAGTAGGCGAGCGTGGCGGTGAACGGCAGCTTCGTCACCTCGCCCGTCCTGGTGTTCACGATCGCCGTGAACGCGCCGCCCTGCATCAGGTCGGGCTTGTTCGTGAACGCGCGCGGGGCGTACACAGCGGCCACATGGGAGTCGTCCATGACGCACTGGTTGCCGATCCACGAGTCGGCGGGCACTCCGGGCTCCGCCAGCGCGGCGACCGTCTTCCACTCGTACGCCTCTGCTTCATCGGCGACAAGTATCTTGAAGGCCTTGGCGTCGGCCGCGCCGGTCACAGCCCGGTCCTTCGAGGTCTTCCAGTCCTTGCCCAGCGTCTCGCCCGGACTGTCCACACGTACGGAAGTGGCGGGTGGCGGGACGTCTCCGGCGAAGAGGGCCGGGGCGGCGGCCGCGGGAACGGCTTGGAGCAAGCCCCCGGTCAAGGCGGCACAGGCAGCCACCGCGGCTACCGGTATGCATGCCCGTCGGATGGATCTCAAGAGACAACTCCCCCGTATATCTGGTCGGTTAGGGGCTGTGCCCGCTCGGGCACAGCCGAGTTCACCCGGTCGGTGGGACCAAGCCTTCACTGGGCTGCCCCCGCCAGTGCGGGTGTGTACGCAGCTGGTCCGCACATCCGGTGCGGCCAACAGATCTCCGATGAACGGATCGCCCGCACACCTGCGGGGCAGAAAACTCCCCTGCCGCACGCGCGCGTTGCGGCATAACCCCCCGGCGGGGGCTCAGTGGTAGACGTCCACGACGACGCGGTTCGGTGAGGTCAGGGTGAAGACTTTGTACTGGGAGTAGTCGCCCAGCGAGAGGCCGAACGTGACATGGCCCTCGTAGCCTGCGGCCATCTCCACACCCTTGAGGGAGGGCAGGGAAACAGACTGCACCCTGGGAGTGGTGTAGGCGTCAGGCCCGCTGGGGAGAGCGACAGCTCCACCGGAGACGTCGAGGAGCAGGTAGGACTTCCCCGGGATCTGCAGGTGTCTGATCTCGTCGTCACCTGCTGTGTGATACGTGCCGTCCGCGCTCGCGGTGGCCTGCACCTGGGGCAGGCCCGTACCGCTCAGGTCGAACACCAGACGGTCGAAGTCCGAGTGGGCGCCGGTGCGGGCATCCAGGACACAGATGTTCTGGCAGGAAGTGGCGGGGGTTGTGGTGCCGGCCTGGGCAGGCGCGGGTCCGGCGAGAACGAGGCCAGCCACGGCGGCACCAACGGCGGAGACCTGTCGGATGATGCGGGTCTTGGGCATAGCGGTTCCTCACATGTGCAACGTTCCGTCGTGCTGATGGCACGCGGCGGAGGAAGCCGACGGCATCACGGGATGCCGCCGGCTTCCGGTCACGAGGTCTGTCTGGGGTGTGGGGGCTGGGCGGTCGTGAAAGGGCGGCGTGGTCGGCACTGCTGGGTGCCGGGCGGCTTCGGGAACCATCCTGGTTCTGGCCGTGATGGACGATCAAGTCGCCGTCCTCAACCGTGGATTACAGCTCCAGGTGCCAGTTCTGCTCCGCGGGGTCGCCGCCGGCGCACGTCCACAGGGTCACCCAGGTGCCGTTGCCGAAGTTCCCCCCGTAGTTGGTGAGACACTTGTTGGAGTGGCTGGTCTTGATGTTCCTGAAGTAATCCAACTCGGACTGGTCGAAGTCCTGGCTCTCAGCACCCGTACACGGCCACAGCGTCAGCACCGCGCCATCGGAGTAGATACGGTCGCCCTCCGGGGTGAGGCACTTTCCGCTCTGCTCGTGCACGATCCTGTCACCGCTCCACCTCCACACCTGGGCGTCACTTCCCGTGCAGTCCCACAGGGTGATGCGCGTCCCGTTCGCGGTGCTGTTGCCCTGAGGCGTCGCACACTTGCTTGAACCCGACGGAGTGATGTTCTGCAACGGCATGCCGGGAACCGGACCGCCAGAGGCCTCCGCGTGGGCTGAAGAGACACCCGGCAGACCGAAGCCGAGCAGCAACGCGGCAGTGGCCGCAGCACGTAGGGCGCGAGTACGCATGATACGAGTTCTCCCATGGTGGTCGCCTGACCTGAACAGGGTGCTGGATTGGCCGCCCGCCGAGCGCTGCGCACCACGCGGACCCGCGTGGTCGGGCCGCACAGCGCTCACGCCGAGACGTCGTCCCCGGTGACCCCGAATCTAGGCCGACGCGCCGCGTGGAGGTGTGCGTGTCGTGCCGAGCCTCTGCACAATGCGTGCACAGGCAGGTGTGCAACGGGCACGACGGAGCCGTCCCGGCCGATGGCGCCCCCTCCCACCGGGTCGCCCGCCGCTGCTCGACCTGGCCACCCTGCGCCGGCGCGTCCACCAGCACCGCACGGCGGCGGACCGCCGGCTCACTCGTGGGGCAGCGCCTCGCGCAGCCTGCGCAGGGAAGCCGTGTTGTTGCCGAACTGGTTGATCGCGGGCGCTCCCCGGTGGGACGGGCCGTAGCCGTGCTTGAGGAAGTTGGCGAACGAACCGCTTGCGCTCAGGTCGACGAAGAAATGGCGCTCGGGCTCCGGGAAGGCGGACGCCATCAGCTCGTCGAACCGGACGCGCTCGCGGATCACGTCCCACAGATAGCGCTCCAGGTGCTCCGGCGCGCCCGGGTCCACCCTCGCCGCGTGCGCGGCGGAATACAGCGGCAGGCGTGCGGAGCTCAGCGGGACCGCCCGAGCCGCGTCCATGATGTCGGGGCGGATGGTGTCCAGGTGCGGGGAGTGGAAGGCCTGGCGAACCGGGAGGCGCACGGCGATCAGACCCTCCCGGTCGAGCCCGGCCTGCAGCTGCGCGAGCTGGTCCCCGGCACCGCTGACCAGGAAATTACGGTCGTAGTTGACCCCGGCAAGAGTCACCGCGCCGAACAGGTCGGGCCGGTCCGCAAAGAGTGAGGGCGCGGCCAGGACGCTCAGCATGCCGCCGTCGCCGCGCTCCGCCAGCAGCCGGGCCTGGCGCATCACCAGCCGCAGCCCGTCCTCGAAGTCCATGGACCCGGCGACGGTCGCCGCGATGTACTCGCCGAGGCTGTGGCCCAGGACGGCGTCGGGCCGGATGCCCTCCTCGCGCAGGGTCTCAGTGAGGCTGAGACCGATGCTGTAGAGCGCCGCGTGGGTGGTGAGGATGGAGTCGTACGCCTTGCCCTTGTGCGCATCGTCGTAGATCGCTTCCACCAGGGAGGCACCGCCCGCCGCCCGGTGGGCCGCGCTGCAGCGGTCCAGGGCGCGGCGGAACGCCGGGTGGGTGTCGTACAGCTCCCGGCCCATCTGGTGGTACTGGGTGCCCTGGCCGCCGTACATGAACACCAGCTCGGTGCGCGGCCGGGCGCTGACCACGGGCGCCGGGGGCTCCTCGGCCGGCGGCAGTGGGTCCTTGAGGATCTGGTCGGTCAGCTTTGCCAGGACCCGGCCGGGGCCGATCTCGTGGAAGGTGCGGTATCCCTGGCCGATCAGCCAGGACATGGACTCGTACCACTTCACGGGGCTGGAGATCTGGCGCGTCAGATACTGCGCGTACCCCTGCTCCGGGTAGGGGCGGGCGGTGTAGTTGGCGACGACCGGGATGGTCAGTGCGCGCAGCTCGAAGCCGGCGAGGTAGCGGGCGAACTCCTCCTCCACCTCCGTCATACAGCGCGAGTGGAAGGCCGCGCTGACGTTCAGCGGGATGAAGGCGGCCCCGGCGTCGGTGAAGGCGGTGCGCAGCTCGGGGGCGAACACCTCGTCGTACTCGCCGGAGACGATGCACTGCTCGCGCGAGTTGATGTTGGCGATGTCGAGGTTGCGGAACGGCAGGCCCTTGAGAATCTCCTCGACTCGCCGCTGGTCAAGACGGACGACCGCGGCCATGGCGCCCTTGGGCGCCCGGCTCATCAGCTCGCCGCGCTTGCGCACCAGTTGGAGCCCGGTGAGGAAGTCGAAGGCACCGGCCGCGAACAGCGCGCAGTACTCCCCCAGGCTGTGCCCGGCCACCACGGCGGGCAGCTCGCCGCCCGCCGTACGGTCCAGATAGGTGAGGGCGTTGACCACGTACAGCGCGGGCTGGGTGTACTCCGTCCTGGCCAGCACCTTGTCCGGGTCGCGCAGGCAGAGCTCCTCGATGGAGTAGCCCAGGCACGCGTCGGCCTGGGCCACCAGCTCCGGGAACTTCTCGAAGAGCCCCTCGCCCATGCCCTTGTGCTGCGAGCCCTGGCCGGGGAAGACATAGACCGATTTCATGCGTGACTCCCGTACATTCTGAGCTGTTGGCCCAGCAGGGCCGCTGTTTCCCGCAGCAGGTGCTCCGCGACGGCGACCACCCGGCGCTCGCGCCACTTCTCCAGCGGGGTCTCCCGAACCCAGGCGTTGAACGCGCCCATGGCCGGGCCGCAGTGGATCTGGTAGTCGACCCGCTGCTCGGCGCTGCCCGCCATGGCGAGGCGGGTGGAGTGGACGAAGTACCAGCGGAAGACGAGCGCCATCTTCTGCTTGGGGCTGCGCTCGATCTCCGCGAGCCGCTCCGGGAAGCGCCGGGCGACATGGGCCCGGGTCTCCGCCCAGACCTCGTCGATGGAGCGCCGGAAGAACTTCTCCTCCAGCGTGGCGCGCGTCCGCGCGTCCAGGTCGTCGAGCGAGTCGTGGCGCAGATACAGCTCGTACAGCTTCTGGGCGCGCGCCGGGAAGAACAGCCCCTTGCGCACCGCCTGGACCTTCGCGCCGACCTCGAACATGTCCCCGGCGGGCGCGTAGTCGGTGTCGTGGACGCCGAGTTCCTGGAGGATGTCCTTGACGGCGTCGCTGGTGCCCGCCTCGACCGTGCACTGGTTGATGGACCCGGTCACGATGAAGTCGGCGCCCAGGGTGAACGCGGCGAGCGCCGCCTCCGGGGTGCCGATGCCGCCGGCCGCCCCCAGGCGCACCGGCTCCGGGTACCTCTCCTCCTCGCCGATACGGTCGCGGAGCGCGCGCATGGCGGGCATCAGCACATAGGCATTGCCGCCGTCGGTGTGGCCCGCCGAGTCGGCCTCGACGCACAGGTCCTGGGCGAGCGGCAGTCGCGCGCCCAGCTCCGCCTGTTCGGCGGTGACCAGGCCGCGCTCGACCAGCTCCCGTACGAGCTCCGGCGGCGCGGGCCGCAGGAACCGCTCGGCGACCTCGGCGCGGGACACCTTGGCGACGATGTGGTGGCCTTGGACCACGTTGCCGGCCGCGTCGCGCGAGAGCCCGGCGAGCCGGTAGCGCACCAGGGGCAGCGTGGGGCGGATGTAGGCGGACGCCTCGACCGTGCGGACACCGTGGCGCAGATACAGCTCCACGGTGCGCATCTCCAGATCGGGCTCCTGCGGATTGCTCAGCAGGTTCACCCCGAACGGCTGGCCCTGGTCGAGCGCGCGGCGGATCCGGGTGAGGGCGTCGTCGATCGTGTCCAGGCCGAGGCCTCCGGTGCCGAAGAAGGAGAGCAGCCCGGCCCGGCCCATCGCGGTGACCAGGTCGACCGAGGCGATGCCCTTGTACATCGCGCCCGCCGCGTAGGCGTACCGGACGCCGTGCGCGTCGCGGAACCGCGCGCTGCCGAGTGCCTCGGGTGGCACGGTGAACCGCATGGGGGCCTCGG
>NZ_LYOY01000010.1 GCF_001653515.1 Streptomyces sp. ERV7
GGCCTCCTGGGGGCTGCGGGCCGATGGGCGGGGCGTCGGCTCCGCGCTGGACCGGGCCCGGGCGGGCCGAGCGCTGGACCGGGCCCGGGCGGGCCGACGCCGTCTCCACTGTCTCCTCCAGCGCGTGCCCACGCCCGTCGGCCGTACTCCATCCGTCGCCCCGCGCCGCACCCGGCGGGCCGTTCGGGGCCGCGGCCGACGGGTCAGCCGACGCCGTCCCCGAGGGATTCGAGGAGTTCCCGCAGGGTCTTGGCGAGTGAGTCCCGCCGGTCCGGGCCGAGAGCCGCGAGCAGCCGCTCCTCCGTGGCGAGGTGGTCCGGCAGCGCCCGGTCGACGAGTGCGCTGCCCTCGGCGGTGAGGCCGACCTGGACGACCCGCCCGTCCGTCGGGCTCGGGGAGCGGGTCACCAGACCGCGCTCCTCCAGCCGGTCCAGGCGCTGGGAGACGGCGCCCGAGGTGACCATCGAGGAGCGCATCAGCTCGGCGGGCGTGAGCAGATGGGGCGGCGCGCTGCGGCGCAGGGTCGCGAGCACGTCGAAGGAAGCGGGGTCGAGGCCGTGCTCGGCGAAGGTGCGGCGCAGCTCCGCCTCGACGATCCGGGAGAGGCGTTTGAGCCGCCCGATCACCGCCATCGGCGAGACGTCGAGGTCGGGGCGGCGCTCGCCCCACTGCGCGAGCAGGAGGTCCACATGGTCGGTCACGGAACCAGACTAGCCAATCTCTTAGTGGTGAGATAGTTTTCTCTTAGCACTAAGAGACCGTCCGGGTGGCCGGACGAAGCAGAAGGAGCGGACACTCATGCGCATCACCGTCATCGGAGCCGCGGGAAACGTCGGCAGCCGTGTCGTGGCCGAGGCCGTCGCCCGGGGGCACGAGGTCACCGCCGTCGTGCGTGACCGGGCCCGCTTCCCCGAACTCCACCCGGCCGCCGCCGCCCGTACCGGCGACGCGGGGAACATCGAGGACATAGCCGAGTTGAGCGCCGGACAGGATCTGGTCATCAGCGCCACCCGGCCCGCCCCCGGCAGCGAGCGCGACCTCGTCACGGTGACCGAGGCGCTGCGTGCCGGACTCGCCGGAACCGGTGTGCGGGTGCTGGTCGTCGGCGGCGCCGCCACCCTGACCCTGCCCGGCGGAGGCGGCGCCACCGTCGTCGACGACCCGGACTTCCCCGCCGACTGGCGGCCCATCGCCCAGGCCTGCACCGAGCAGCTCGCCGTCTGGCGCGGCGAGGAGGAGGTCGACTGGGCCTACCTCAGCCCCGCCGCCCTGCTGGAGCCGGGCGAGCGCACCGGGCGCTACCGGCTCGGCGCCGACGAGCTCCTGGTGGACGAGAAGGGCGAGTCCGCGATCTCCATGGAGGACCTCGCGGTGGCGCTCCTCGACGAGGCCGAGGAGCCCCGCCACCACCGGACGAGGTTCACCGTGGCGTACTGAGGCGGGCCGCGCCCTCAATGCCCGAGCAGCACCCTCAACTCGGGCTGGAGCAGCTCCCCGTGGGCCTGGACGAGGTCGTCGCACAGATCCCAGATCCGCTCCACCGGCAGGGTGGCGGCGGTCGCCGCGTCCATCATCGCGGCGTGCCGCACATGCCGGGGCTCGCCCTCGGTGGCGGCCCGGACCACCAGATCGGTGACGCTCGCGTACGTACGGTTCAGCGCCGCGCACTGCGGCGGGAGCGCGCCGACATGGGTCGGCTGTACGCCCGAGGCGTCGACCAGGCACGGGACCTCGACCACGCAGTCGGTCGGCAGATTGGCGATCAGACCGCTGTTGGGGACGTTGCCGTAGACCGTGCGGGGGGTGCCGGTCACGATGCTGTGGACGATCTGCGGGGCGTACTCCATGGTGCCCTCGACCGGCAGCGGGCGGCCCGCCGCCAGGGCGTTGCGGGTGCGTTCGTAGCTGACCGTGTTGTCCTCGATGATGTCGAGATACGCGCCGATCGGCAGCCGCAGCCGCTCCACCTCGCTGTCGTGGTGCAGATACCACGGCACGTACTCGGAGGAGTGCTCACTGGTCTCGGTGGGGTAGTGGCCGAGTCTGCGGTACATGTCGACGCGGACCCGGCGCAGCAGTTCGCGGTCCTTGTCGATGGCGGCGTCCAGGAGCGGATGCAGATCCCGGCCGTCGCGCTCGAAGCGCAGCACCCACGCCTGGTGGTTCATCCCGGCGGCCAGGTACGACACCTCGGAGAAGTCCACGCCGACCAGCTCGGACAGGTCGTGCATCGTCCAGTACACCGAGTGGCACAGGCCCACCGCCTTCAGCCGGGGGGCGACCCGGTGCAGATAGAGGAGGTTCATGGCCATCGGGTTGGTGTAGTTCAGCAGCCAGGCGTCCGGGCAGAGTTCGGCCATGTCCTCGGCGATTCCCCGCAGCACCGGGAAGGTGCGCAGGGCCCGGAAGACACCGCCGACGCCCAGCGTGTCCCCGATGGTCTGGCGCAGTCCGTACCGCGCGGGGACGGCGAAGTCGGTGCGGGTCGCCGCGTTCATACCGACCTGGACGGTGTTGATCACGAAGTGCGCTCCGTCCAGCGCGCCGCGCCGGTCGGGGTGCGCGGTGATGACGGGCGCGACCTTCAGCGCCCCCGCGATGTGCCGGGCCGCCGCCTCGGCGGTCGCCAGCCGCTCCGGATCGATGTCGTGCAGCGCGATCCGCAGCCGGCCGAACTCGGGGAAGGCGAACAGGTCGGCCAGCAGCCCCTGGGTGAACACCACGCTGCCGGCGCCCATGAAGGCGATCTTCACTTCGGCCGCATCGGCCATCTCGGCGACTCCACTCGTCTCGGTACGCGTCTGGGTACTCGTCTCGGTCATGCGGAAACTCCCGTGACTCCGGTATCTGCGGTGACTACCGCACCCGGAAGGTGGGCGACGGCCTCGTCCCAGGTGGGCTGGGCCGCGGTGCCGCCGCGACCGCGGGTGGACAGCGAGCCGCAGGCCGTGGCGACGGCCAGGGCGTCCGCCAGGTCCAGCCCGCGCAGCAGTGCGGCGACGAAGCCGGCGTCGAAACTGTCCCCGGCCCCGACCGTGTCGAGCGGCTCGACGGGCAGGGCGGGCATGGCCGTCACTCGCGTCCCGTCGTGCGCCAGCGCCCCCTCGGCGCCGTTCTTGACCACCACGAGCGGGCCGCGCAGGGCCAGCGCGGCCGCCGCCTCGGCCACGCCCTTGGCGACCCCGGTCAGGGCGCGCGCCTCGGCCGCGTTCGGCAGCACCTGGTCCGTCACCTTCAGGACCGGGTCGAGCAGTTCGGGGTCCCAGCGGCCGGACGGGTCGTCATTGGTGTCCAGCGAGGTGGTCGCGCCGAGCTCGTGGGCCCGCGCGAACACCTCGGCCAGCGCCCCCGCGAGCCGCGGCATCAGGAAGAACGAGGCCGCGTGGACGTGTCGGGTCCCGGCGAGCAGCGCCTCGGGGACGTCCCCGGGCCCGGTCGCGGCCAGACACCCCGGCGCGGTGAGGATCGCCCGGTCGGCGCCCCGGGTGAGGACGGCGGTGAGCGGGGTGGCCCGTTCGGGGTCGGTGGTCAGGGCCGAGGTGTCGACTCCGCGCGCGGTTAGGGCCGTACGGACGAAGGCGCCCGCCGGGTCGTCCCCGACGCGGCCCGCGAAGG
>NZ_LYOY01000011.1 GCF_001653515.1 Streptomyces sp. ERV7
GAGCCGGT
Organism: Streptomyces sp. ERV7; assembly: GCF_001653515.1. Classification (GTDB taxonomy): domain Bacteria; phylum Actinomycetota; class Actinomycetes; order Streptomycetales; family Streptomycetaceae; genus Streptomyces. The sequence goes on from NZ_LYOY01000011.1 coordinate 9, forward strand.
ACAGATCCGGGGTTGCGGGGAGGGGCTCGAACCGTTCGGCGGTCAGATACCAGTGGGCCAGGTGGGCGCTGACGGTGGTGGTGGGACGGGCGAGAACGCCGTGGTCGTCGCTGACGCCGATGTGGAAGTGGGCGGGCATGGAGTCCTTGGAGATCGACCGGAGCTACGTCTTTGCTCGATGGGGAGGGGCGCTGGTTCGGCGTTTGGAATGATGTGCTGGTGGATGCTGAAGATCAGGTTGGCGAGGGGATCTCGGCAGAGCTCACGGCGTTCCTTTAGGGGGCTGACGACGGCCGGTCCGTGGAGATCACGCACTGCGTGTGCTGGTGCACCGGCCGCGAGTTCCTGCCGCTCGTCGATGCCGTAGAGGGCGCCGTCGCGCTTGAGTGCACTGCTTGCTGCATGCGGATGTTCATCGCGGACAGCGAGGAGCTCCGGGAGGACGTGCATCTGGATTGGGCGGCGTGCCCCTGTGTGTGGGGGGGCGAGGCGGCTGTCGCCTCCGCGCTTGCCGACGACGGATCGGTCCGCAAGGTGACGGTGGGGCTGCGCTGCCTGGAGGATGGAATCGTGGGGGCTAGGCCGATTGGAAGATCGGCAGTGCCCCCTACCCGCTGAGCCCAAAGGAACGAAGCACTGGGCCCAGGGGGGCGGCCGAACAACGCAGGGCCATGTGCGCCGCGTGGGTGCCTGGAGCGGGCGCGTCATCGCCGTTCTCAGTTTTCTCATCGTCGCTGAGCTTCGGTAGCCGTTTGGTATCCAGGAATCGGAGGAGGAAGTTGAGTACGACCGCAGACCGGAACACCACCGGCTCAGAGGCATGGATCAGGCCATGATGCTGGGGTTCCTTGGGATCTCGGATCAGTGCCCTCGGTGTATCGGACTCCGACTTGCTGAATTTTGGATGGGCGAAGTTGCGTAGTCGGATCATGGCGCCCGCCGGAGTCGTAACGGAGGAAGGCGAACTTCTTTCGGCGGAGCGCGACGAGGCTGCTCAGTCATCAACTACCTTTCTTCTAGAGGGAGATAGGCGGGGGGCGGGGGACGGGGGAAGGCGCATGGTGAAGGCTGTGAGGTGGCTGATCACTGTTCTGGCTATCGCGGGCGCGGCGGCCTGGGTGATCGTGCAACTGCTGAAGGGCCACCAAGATGCGAGCAGTACCTTCTCCATCGTGTCCATGGTGGGCATGGCTGTGAGTCTCGCCCTTGCGTTGGGCGGTTTGGAGGCGGCCCGCAAGGCCCTTCCGCAGGGAGATGACGCACTGACGCACGCGCAGAGCGCCGCGAAAACACTGGCGAAGAGAGTCCTAGCCGCCGAGGAGAAGCAGTTCCGCGCTCTGATTGGCAGGGACGAGGAGCAACTCACTCTTACCTTCACTCGGCGTGCTCCTGACATGATCCCCGGCAGGGGCCCGGAGCGTGGGCAGGTCGCGGGCAGCAGTCCCGCGGCAGACGCTGGCTTCCCCGGCATCACTGAGTACTACCGGGCCTGTTCGAAGCCTCGCCTCGTCGTCACGGGAGCCGCTGGCGCGGGAAAGACGGTGCTATCGGTGGAGTTGGCGCGTGGCCTTCTTAGGCAGCGCACGGAGAATGACCCGGTGCCCGTACGAGTTCCGCTGGCCGAATGGGACCTGAAGGATCCATTCGAAAAGCTTCTGATCGACCATGTAATCAAGGCCGGTGTGTCCGAGCAGCGCGCGAAGTGGATCGTGGAGAATGGGCTCGTCCTGCCCGTCCTCGACGGCCTGGACGAGATGGACCCGGGCCTCGCCGACAGACACCGCAATATCGTGTACGGCCTGGATGGGCAACAGCTGCCTGACCCGCGAGCCCCGCGTGCCCTGGACGCGCTGAAGGCGCTCAGCAACCACGGGGACATGGTGTCGAAGTTTCCGCTGGTCCTGTTGTGCCGCAAGGCCCACTATGACGCCCTGCCGCGGTCAGAACGTCTGCAGCACGCGGTCGGCGTCGACATCGACCCGCTGAGCCTCGAGCACGTTGCGGAGCATCTGACCACGGTGTTCGAGGACGAGGAGCGCTGGCAGAGGTTTGCTCAGGACCTGTCCTCGTCCACCGTGCTGTACGAGACCCTGGCGACGCCGTGGTGGCTCTTCCTCGTCAAGGCCGTCTATCACAGGCGCGGCGACCCCTCGGAGCTATTCTCCTACTCCTCGGCGCGACCGCTCAAGGACCACCTGCTTTCCCTCTTCATCCCGGCCGTCGTGGACATTCGCCCGTCGCGGTACGATGCTGAACGGGTCCAGGGCTGGCTCGCAGTGATCGCCCGCCATCTGCGCAGCGGATCCGATGCCGGGGAACGCGTCGATATTCACCGCCCCCGGCTATGGCCGATCGCAGGCGTCGACCGCGTGCGCTACGCAGACGCGGTGGCGGGCGCCCTCGTCTTCCTCGGACTCGTGCTGCCACTGCTGCTCTTGAGGGAGAGTACGGGGACCTGGCTGTACCCCACTGCCGGGCTGGGTGCCGTTCTGGTGGCGAGGGACGTCTCCAGACAGGCGGGTGACTTGCCAATGTGTGTGCCCTGGGGGCGAGTGTTTTCGGAGGCAACGCTGCGCCTGGCCATCGACACGGTGCCAGTGGGGCTCGTACTCGGCATGCTGGGCGGCCTGGCCGCTCTCCCCATCGCGTGGCTCGCTGCCGCACTGGGCCTCGGCTCGCTCGTCTCTTTTATGCCCGCTCTAGCCGTGTTCTGGTCGGTCCTTCTGGGCACGCTGATTGTGCACGGAGCGGGTGTCACTCATACCTTTGGCGGTACGTACCCACCCGATGTTAATACCGCCGTGAGGTGGCAGTACGTACTGAGGGGCGACCTCCTCTTCGGGGGCGCAGTGTTCGTCGTCGCAGGGCTCTCTATGGCAGCCGCCCGGTGGGTGACGTCCTTCTCGGACGTGCTGGTGTCCTCATCGGTGCCGTTCCTCGACGTGCTGGCCCTCGGCCTGATGGCCGCGGCTCTGCGCTGGGTGACGGACTTTGGCGGCAGCCGGAGGTACCTGGTGTTCCTGCTATCCCCGCGCCACCAACTCCCGTATCGGCTCGGAGGGTTCTTGCGGTGGTCGCACGCGGGTGGTCTGCTGCGCACCTCCGGCGGCGCGTACCAGTTCCGGCACCGCGAGTTCCAGCGATGGCTGGCTCAAAACCCGTAGCCCGGCGGCCAAGGTGAAGCGCTGGATCGGATCAGCGAGATTGCCGATCCGTGCTGGATGGCACATACGTCGGCCACTGCTTCGTTCCTCAAAGGCGGTACTCAAAGTGGCGTCGCAGAGGCACAGCAACTCGCCCCCGAGCAATCAGAATCAGTACCCCCCACATACCTACCCCGCCAGAGAGGAATCCAGCACTAGGGCATAGATGCCGGGTTTGATCCGTTTGAACCCGGCCGTGGTGCGCAGTGCGGTGTACGCCCACCCGTGCTGCTCCCCCATGGGCAGGGCCACAAGACCCAGGGACGCACTGGTGGTGAGGATGATCTGGGCAGGTGTGCCCTTGCCGGGGGTGTGCCGTCCACGGGAGCCTCACGCAGCCTGGTCGGCGAGGACACCGCGCAGGCTGTGTCCGACGGCGTGGGCATGGCGGCGTGCGGCCAGCTCCAGCTCGTCATAGCCGGAGCCTTGAGTCATCTGCCCCGGGTGCTTTCTGTAGCGGTACACCGGTACGGGCAGCAGGACACCGGGGGCGAGGCAGGTGGCGGTGACGGCCGCGCAGTAATCCTCGCCCTGGACGAGGCCGCCCATGCCGCCGGCGGCGCGCACCAGGCGGGTGCGGGCGAGGAGGGTGGTGGGGCCGATGGGGATGGTGTCCTGGGGTCGCGGCCAGTAGGTGACCACGTCGCCCGCCGCGTGGTAGCCGGGCGGAACCGGGCATTCCCACAGGCGGGTCGAACCGTCTTGCAGCAGGTCCTCGCTGTAGCCCGCCACCCAGCCGAGCTCGTCGGTGAACGCCTCCAGCCGCACGGCGAGGCTGCTGGTGGGGACGATGTCGTCATCGTCCATCCAGTTCACGAACTCGGTCTCCACCAGGCCGAGTCCGAGGTTGCGGGCGCAGGCCGCACCGACCGGCCGTGGCAGGGCGAGGACGCGCACGCGCGGGTCGGCTGCGACCGGGTCGGGCAGGTGTGCGGGGTTGGCTCCGTCGAGGACGAGGACGGCCTGCCAGGGCACGGTCTGCCGTGTGAGGCTTGCGTGCATGGCCTCAAGGAACGGCAGACGCTCGGGGCGCAGCTGGGTGGCGATGACAACGGTGATGCGGGGCGCAGACAGAACGATTCTCCAACAGGAGTGGGCAGTAGGGCTGTTCAGCGGAACGAGCTGCGGGATGGGGAAGGTTCGGCGGTGGGGGATGGCAGGGAGGTGGTG
>NZ_LYOY01000012.1 GCF_001653515.1 Streptomyces sp. ERV7
GTCCCGGGGCGGTCGGGGGAGCGGGCGGCGATGCCGAGCCCGCAGGGGATGCCGTCGCCGCCTGGAGCAGCAGCGTCAACTCCCCTGCGGTGAGCGTCACTTGCCCCGCCGAACCCAGCGTGACCGCCGGGACCTCGCCCGTGAAAGCGGGCAGCGGCCCGTCGTCCCCCGTGGCGGCGGGGGCGGTGAGCCCCGCCCAGTCGGCGTGGGCCGACGCGCCGTTCTGGGCGACCTCGACGGCGAGCCGGGCGGTACCGGACACCGCCGCGGTGCCCGGGGGCAGGAGCGCGGTGACCGCCTCGGGAGCCGGCTCGGGGCGTACGGCGAACCGCTCGGTCCGCAGCGGCTGCCCGGGGCGGCCGTCCGTCGGATAGACACCGGTGAAGGCGACGGCGACGGCCCGGTGCACGGCGCCCGACGCGCAGTCGTAAATGGCCTGAACGCCTGTCTCCCGGTTCCGCGCAATTGTCCCCGATGCCGGAACAAGGCCGAGAAGAAGCACGCTCACGCCCAGCGCGGCGGCGATAGCGGCACCGCGCCGGTCGAATGCACCGCCCATGGCTCTGCTCCTGTGAATAGCGGTTCTACGGGCGCCGGGAACGGCCGATGTCGCCGTGACGTTACGTACGGGTAACCCGGTGCCGCAATACCGCTTCCGCGCGAATCTCCGATCTCCTCGCAGGCCGGTGGATATTTGTCACCGGCGCCACAATTCCGGGTGGTCGCCTTGTCAACGGCGGTACAGAACCCGGGCGCACGCAGGAGCGGGGCCCCGCGGTCCGGGGGGACGGATCGCGGGACCCCGCTCCGGGATCCGCAGCCCTGGGGCGTGGGCCGCGCCGCCGGGGAGCGGGCGGCGGCCCGCCGTGAGGGGCGGCGAGCGCCGTCGACCCCGGGGCACCGAGGACGCTACGCGCGGGGAATCGGGGCGTGCAATACCCCACGGCCGAATCCGGCCGCCGGGCACCCGGCCGCCACGCGCACGCATGTTATTGCGTCTCGGCCGATCACCTCCGGAAATTCGTACACAGGTCAACGTTTTCCGCCGTGTTCGGGCAATCCCATTGCCGCTTCCGCGCCGTGGCGAGCATCTTTGTGTCCGGCCGCAACGAGAACCCGTCACGGGGCACACATTTCCTCCGTACGCACTGGTGCCTTCGGGCGCGGGCTGGTCTATGTTGCAGATGTTGTGAGTTGACGTCGGCCCCACAGCAGGCCCACGGTGCGTCGCCCACCCGAGCCGAACGTCGAGCCGTACGTCCCGGCCAGTGAAAGGGACAGCGCATGCCGAACGCCCTCCACGCATCGGCCCCCTCGGAGCAGCTGGGACCGATCCCCCGGGAGCTCGCCACCATCATGTGGCCCGAACTCCCGCCGCTGCTCGACGAGATCAAGGCCGAGGTCGTCCGCGCGTATCCGGAGTTCGCGGACGTCTTCGCGGGCCCGCACGGCCGGTTCGTGCACTCGGCGATCGAGCAGAGCCTGACCATCTTCGTGGACCAGGTGGTGCGGCCCTCGGTGCCCTCGCCGCTGCGGGACGAGATGATCCGTACGTTCGGCCGGTTCGCCGCCTCCCAGGGCGGCAGCCTGGACACCCTGCGCGGCACCTTCCGCGTCGGCGCCCGGGTCGCGCTGCGCCACACCAAGAAGGTCGGCAAGCGCTACAACCTCTCCCCCGTGTTCATGCTGTCCTTCGCGGACACCCTGTTCGCGTACATGGACCAGTTGGAGGCGCTGGCCAGCGAGGGCTACCTCCAGGCCAGATCGTCGGCCGAGGACAACCAGGACGAGTTGCGGAGAAAGATCCTGCGGCTGATCGCGTCCGGCGGCGGAACACCCCGGGTCACCCTCGTCGAGCTGGCCGAACGGGCGGGCTGGCAGCTCCCTCAGGAGCTGACCCTGGTCGCGCTCAGCGCCGGCGCCCACCCCGCCCGCACCGCCCTGCACGGCGACGTGCTGATGGACCTCGGGGACCCGCAGCCGTATCTGCTGGTGCCGGGCGCTCTGCACGCCGAGCGCCACAAGTCGCTCGTCCAGGCGCTCGGCGGGGCGCGCGCGGCGGCCGGGCCCACGGTGGCTCTGGCGGGGGCGGCGGACTCGCTGCGCTGGGCCCGCCAGGCGCTCGGCCTCGCGCTGTCCGGGATCATCACCGAGGCGCCGGTCGTCCACAGCGCGGACCACCTGGTCACACTGCTGCTGATGTCGGACCCGGCGCTCCTGGAGCTGCTCGCGGCCCGTGAACTGGCCCCGCTCCAGGGCCATACGGCGACCCGCCGCGAGCGGTTGACCGAGACGTTGCGGGCGTGGCTCGCCACCCGTGGCACCGCCGCCCAGATCGGCGAGGTGCTGCACATCCACCCGCAGACCGTGCGCTACCGCATGCGCAACCTCGACGCGGCCTTCGGCCACCGGCTGACCGACCCGGAGCACCGCTTCGCCACCGAGATCGTGCTGCGCGCGATGCATCTGCGCGAGCGCGCCGACCCCTTACCGGACTCCTCGGTCACCTCGGCCCGTACAGCTCCTCGATCTCGCGGGCGTACGCGGCGGCCACCGCCCGCCGCTTGACCTTCAGGGACGGCGTCAGCAGTCCGTTCTGCTCGGTGAACTCCCCTGCCACCAGCCGGAACCGGCGGATCGACTCGGCCCGCGAGACCGCCGCGTTGGCGTGGTCCACGGCCTTCTGGACCTCCGCGACGAGCTCCTGGTCGTCCACCAGCCGCTCGACCGGGGTGTCCGCGGGCCGCCCGCGCACCGCCAGCCAGCGCTCGACCGCCTGGGGGTCGAGCGTGATCAGCGCGGCGACGTACGAGCGGTTGTCGCCCACGACCAGGCACTGGCCGACCGGCGACCGGCCGCGCAGCCGGTCCTCCAGGACGCCGGGCGAGACGTTCTTGCCGCCGGAGGTGACCAGGATGTCCTTCTTGCGGCCGGTGATGGTCAGATAGCCGTCGGCGTCGCACCGCCCGAGGTCGCCGGTCGCCAACCAGTCGCCGGCCAGGACGCCGTCGGTGGCCGCCGGGTCGTTCCAGTAACCGTCGAAGACGATCGGCCCCTTGAGCAGGACCTCTCCGTCGTCGGCGATCCGCACCGAGGTGCCGGGCACCGGCAGGCCGACCGTGCCGGGGCGCGGGCCGAGCGGCGGGGTGACGACGGCGGCCGCGGTGGTCTCGGTGAGCCCGTAGCCCTCGTAGATCAGGATGCCGGCGCCGTAGAAGAAGAGGCTCAGCTCGCGGTCGAGGGGGGAGCCGCCGCTGATGGCGTAGCGCAGCCGGCCCCCGAGCTCCTTGCGCACACGGCGGTAGACCAGCAGGTCGTAGAGCGCCCGGCCGAGCCGCAGCGCGGGGCCGGGGCCCTTCCCCGTCCCCGCGGAGGGGTCGAGGGACGCCTCGCCGTAGCGCACGGCGATCCGGTGGGCGCGGTCGAAGGAGGCGGCGCGGCCCATGCGCTCGGCGGTGGCCCGCCCGGTGTCGTGGATCTTCTCGAAGAGGTAGGGGACACCGACGACGAAGGTGGGACGGAACTCCTTCAGCTGTGGCCGGAGTTCGTCGGGGGTGACGCTGGGCCAGTGGCCGATCTCGATGCCCGCCCTCAGACAGGCGATCTGGAGGCTGCGGCCCAGGATGTGGGCGAGCGGCAGGAAGAGCAGGGTCGAGGCGTCCCGGCTGCTGACCTCCCGGAAGACGGGGTGCATCAGCTCGACCATGTTGGCGGTCTCGGCATGCAGGTTGCGGTGGGTGAGGACGCAGCCCTTCGGTCTGCCGGTGGTGCCGGAGGTGTAGCAGAGGGTGGCGACGGTGTCGGGGCCGAGCGCGGCGCGCCGCTTGTCGAGCTCCTCGTCGCTCGTCTCCCGCCCGCCGACGGCGAGTTGGGCCAGGGCGCCGTCGTCGATGACGAACACCCGGCGGCCCTCGGCGGCCTCCCCGGCCGTCCGCAGCTCGGTCCCGCTCTCCACGATCAGCATCCGGGACCCGGAGTCGCCGAGGATCCAGTCGATCTGCTCGGTCGAGGAGGTGGCGTAGACGGGCACGCTCACCCCGCCCGCCGCCCAGATCGCGAAGTCGAGGACGGCCCACTCGTAGCGGGTGCGCGACATCAGGGCGACGCGTCCGCCGGGTTCGAGGCCCGCCGCCATCAACCCCTTGGCCGTGTCCGCGACTTCACGGGCGAAGGCGGCCGCGGTGACCGGCTGCCAGCGTCCGCCGCGTCTGCGCCGCAGCGCCACCGCGTCCGGCGTCTCGGCGGCGTTGGCGAACGGGATGTCGGCGACGCTTCCCGTCACGGGCCCGGCGGCCAGCGGGGCGACCCGCACCTCGCGCACCTCACCGCCCTCGCGCACGAGCTCCGCCCGGGCCCGCCCGGTGAGATCGCCGCGCCGCGCGGCCCTCCTCAGATCCTTCCGTACGCCCATGCGTCGACTCCTCTGCTCGGCTCAGGGCGGAGTGGTGCGGAGCACTGACCAGTGGTGCGAGAGTTGGCCGGCTCGCCAACTTACCGCCGCGTAACGGGAAATCAACCCCTACCGGATCCACCGAGCCGGGCGGCTGATCGTGGGAGGTTCCGACCAGAGCGCACCTCTTGCCCCGGCCTGCCCCACCCCCCGTACAG
>NZ_LYOY01000013.1 GCF_001653515.1 Streptomyces sp. ERV7
CGCCGACCCCGCGCCGCCCCGCACGGTCTCCGCCTGGCTGCCGTACTGGGACCAGGAGGGCGCCTACCAGGACGCCCTGCGCCACGCCGCCCAGCTGCACACCGTCAGCCCCTTCTGGTACCAGGCGATCGGCGCCGAGCGGATCGACGGCCACCCCGGCGCGGGTGACCGGCGCATCGTCGACGGGCTGCACGCGGCCGGGATCGCGGTGGTGCCCACCGTCATGGAGACGATGAAGCCCGGCGTGCTCGCCGCCGTCCTCGCCGACCCGGCCCGCCGCGCCACCCACATCACGGCCCTGCTCACGGTGGTCGGCAGCCGTTCGTACGACGGCCTGGACATCGACTACGAGTCGATCGCCCCGACCGGCGACGCCGCCTACCCCGCGGTGCGGGCCGACTACGCCACGTTCATCACCGAGCTGTGCGCCCGGCTGCACGCCCTCGCCAAGAAGTGCGTCAGCACCGTGTCGCCGCAGACCGCGACCACCGGGCGCATCTGGGACTACGCGGCGCTCGGCCGGGCCGCCGACCGGGTGCGGATCATGGCGTACGACCGGCACTGGTCGGGCGGCGACCCCGGGCCGCTCGCCGGGGTCGACTGGTACGAGGAGATCCTGCGCCGGGCCACCGCGCTGATCCCGCCCGACCGCATCGAGATGGCCCTGCCCGCGTACGGCTGGGACTGGCCCGAGGGCGGCGGCGGCCGCGCCCGGCACGTCACCTGGCGGGAGGCGGAGGCCCTGCGGGCGGCCGAGGGCGCGCCGTACCGGCTCGACCCCGTCTCGCAGACCCCGCACTTCACCTACCAGGACGGGGACACGGCCCGCGAGGTCTGGTACCAGGACGCCCGGGGCGTCGAGGCCGATCTGCCGGTCCTGGCCCGCTACGGCGTCCGCAACACCTCTCTGTGGGCCCTGAACTTCGAGGACCCGGCGGTGTGGCCGGTGCTCGCGCGCACCTGACCGCATGCCGGGCCCGGTTCAGCCCCGGACCGCGGCCGTCGGTGCGTTCCAGCCGGAGATCCGCAGCCAGGGGGCCGATCCGTGCAGGTCGGAGGTGCGGTAGGTGGCGGTCAGCGTCGCCGTCTCACCGGGCCACAACGTGACCTGGTTGTCCGACCACCGCACCGGCAGGACCGGAGCGCCCTCGGCGTCGACGAGATGGACGTCGGTGAGCAGCGCCGGGGTCCTGCCCGCTCCCGTGCGGGTGAGGGTGACGGTCGTGGTCGAGGTGCCGTCGCCGGTCGCGGTGGTCGTGCCGGTGGCGGTCACCGCCGCCTTCGCCATCGTGCCCAGGCCCTTGAGATCGGCGAAGGCCGTGGTGGGGGTGTGGTACCAGTCGGTGTGCGCGTAGTCGAGGACGTCCGCCCTGGTGGAGAGCCAGTACACATTGCGGCTGACCTCCTTGCCGGCGGCGTCGGTGAGCAGCAGCCGGGCCAGGTAGGTGGTGGAGAGGCCGCTCACGCTCGCCGGGACCGTCAGCGCGGTCGTCCTCGCGCCGTCGCCGCCCACGGTCACACCCGTCGCCGTCCGGTCGTACCTCTGGGTGCCGTCGGGGTCGAAGAGGGTCACCCGGGCCGTGAGGCCGGAGGCGGGTGCGTGCCGGTTGTTCACCACGGCGACCGAGCGGTCGTCGTAGGAGTACTGGACGTGCAGCGGCTCGTTGGCCTTCTTCGCGCCGAAGTACGCGCCGCCCTGGTCGAGAAAGCGGTCCACCAACTGCCAGTGCAGCGAGGTCCAGCCGCTGTTGAACATCCAGTAGACGAGCCCGGTCGAGGGTTTCGAGGCGTCCTTGGCGTTGCGGGCGTACGCCTCGTACTGGGCGCGGACGTTCTCGTACTGGGCGAGCTGCGCCTTGCGCACATAGTCGTCGAGGCCGGTCGGGGCGCCGTAGCGGCCGGTCAGGGCCGCGTCGTAGATGCCGAGGGTGGCGAAGGTGGAGGAGGGGGAGCGGTGGTACTGCTTGGCCGACGGGTTCTTCCAGAGCGTGTCCAGCTCGGCCGGTGACATCATCCGGCGCAGGGTGTCCAGGGTGGGGATGTCGGGGCCCGCGCTGGTCTCGGAGTTGAAGCCGGTGGCCCCGCCCTCCCGCTTGTCGTACCAGTAGGCGGGCGGCACCCAGTCGTACGGGCCGGTCATCTTCATGCCCGAACGGCCGCTGATCGGCGAGGATGTGTCGGAGGCGGCGGCCACCACGGGCGTCGGCCAGTCGGCCGCCCGCAGCGCCTCCACATAGTTCTTCTCGATCGTCGCGTCCGGGGCGAAGTCGCTGCCGATGAGGAACGAGATCACACTGGGGTGGTCGCGCAGCCGGGCCGCCTCGGCGGCCATCGAGGCCTTCGCGACCGGGTAGTCCGCCGCGGTCCACTTGTCGCCCGACTCGCTCCCGTTGACCTGGCCCTCCCATTTGTCGCAGCACTCCCAGCCGGGGAGCGTGAGGACGCCGTAGCGGTCCGCGAGGTCGAAGAACTCGTCCGGCTCGATGTGCCCTTCGAGCCGGAGGGTGTTGAGGCCCAGGTCGAGCGCGTACTTGAGCCGGTCCTCCACATAGGTGCGGTCCCAGCGCACGTACTCGTCCGGCGACCAGCCGCCGCCCTTGATGAGCAGCGGGCGGCCGTTGATCGCGTACTGGCGGGCGCCGGCCGCGTCGAGCGGCGCCTTCACGTCGCGGATGCCGAACGACTCGTGCGCGGTGTCGGACGTGCTGCCGGAGACCGAGGCGGTCAGATCGAGCCCGTACAGCGCCTGCTCGCCCATCCCGGCGGGCCACCACACGCGCGGCGAGGCCAGCCGGAGCCGGGGGTAGGTGTCCGGGGCGAAGGTGACGGTCCTGGTCTCGTGTGCGGCGAGCGTGACGTCCTGGCTGAAGGAGACCGTGCCGATCGTGCCGGAGACGGTCGTGGTGACCGTGTTCGCGGAGTCGTTGCGGGCCCGGGCCTTCACGGTCAGGTCGGCGGTCGCGAGGGAGGGCACGGCGAGGGCGGTGACGACGTGCGCGTCCCGCAGCGCGACCGGACCGCCGCGCCGCACCAGCACGTCCCTGACGATGCCCATGTTCTCGTCGGGCGGCGGCTGCAGCCAGTCGATCCACCCCATGGTGAGGTGCTTCCTGGGGTCGTTGGGCCGGACGCGGAACGCGACGGTGTTGGCGCCCGGCCGCACCGCCGAGGTGATGTCCAGCTCGTGGTGGGTGTAGGCCCCGGCGACCGCGCCCCTGTCCGCCACCTGCCGCCCGTTGACGAACACATCGGCGGCCGAGACGACCCCGCTGAAGTCGAGATACGTACGCGCGGAGGTGTCGGCGACGGTGAAGTCCGAGCGGTACCACCAGGGGACGGCGAAGTCCGCGGCGGGGATGTCCTTCTGGTTGGTGGAGTAGAAGGGGTCGGCGTACTTGCCGGCCGCGAGCAGGGCCGCGAGGACCGTGGAGCGGGGCCCGGCCCGGTACCAGCCCGCCGCCGGGTAGCCGGGGCTGGAGACGGCCGCCGCGGAGTCGGTGACCTTGGCGGTGGACTGGATGGCGTACCCGGAGAGCGCCGTCGTGGCGGGGGTGACTGCCGTGCGGGCGGCGGGAGTTGCCGGGTGAACCCCCGACGCGAGGGAAAGGGTCAGGGTGAGCGCGACGGCCGCGGCGGTCCTTCGGCGGACGAAGAGTCGACGGTAGAACACGGTGGTCTCCCGGCATCCAAGTCAGGGATCCAAGTAAGGAATCTTTACTAACTCGCATCCCGAAGGTAGAGACCTGAGGGAGTCATGTCAACGACCGGGGTGGCCGGAGCGGGTGCGCCGCTCGAAGGTCACGTCCCGGGCGGTGCCCAGGGCCGTGGCCACCGCGCCGAGGAGCACCGCGTCCTCGCCGAGCGCACTCGGTGCCACCTTCGGGCGCAGCGGGGTCAAGGTGCGCAGGGTGTCCCGGACGGTCCGCAGCAGCAGATCCGCGCTGTGCCCCACGCCCCCGCCGAGCACCACCAGATCCGGGTCGAGCACCGCGGCGACGGCCGCCACGGTGTGGGCGAGGCGCTCGCCCTCCAGCTCGACCGCCTTGACCGCGGCGGGATCCCCGGCCCGCGCCGCGTCGAAGACGTCCTTCGCCGTGAGCGGCCCGGCCATGCCGTGCGAGCGCGCCGCGGCCACCACCGCGTCGCCGGACACGGCGTCCTCAAGGGTGTCCGGCTTCTGCCGTCCGGGCCAGGGCAGGAAGCCGATCTCGCCGGCCCCGCCGTGCGCGCCGGTGAAGAGCTGGCCCTCGCTGACCACGCCCATGCCGAGGCCGGTGCCGATCATCACGTACACGAAGAGGCGGCTGCCGGAGCCGACGCCGAAGGTGTACTCGCCCAGCGCCGCGAGGTTGGCGTCGTTGTGCACCGCCAGCGGCATCCCGAGTCCGTCGCGCATCCGGTCGAACAGGCCCGGCCGGCCCCAGCCGGGCAGGTGCTGGGCGTAGCGCACCCGCCGCTTCTCCGCGTCGTACACACCGGGTGTGCCGACCACCGCCTGGGCGATCTTCTCGGCGTCCACGCCGGATCCGGCGACGAGTCGGTGGGCTGTGGTCACCACCAGATCGGCCATGGTGGAGGAGGTGCGGGCCTGGTTGCGGACCTCGGAGCGGGCCACCACCGTGCCGTCCAGATCCGCGAGCGCGACCCGCAGCCAGGCCCGCCCGATGTCGATACCCAGCGCGTACCCGGCCGTCGGGTCCGGGGCGTAGAGCACCGCCGACCGGCCGCGCTCGGGCGTGTGCGTACCGGCCTCACGGACCAGGCCGGTGGCCGCGAGCGCGGCCAGCGCGCTGGAGACCGTCGGCTTGGACAGACCGCTCTCGCGGGCGAGCTGGGCCCGCGACGAGGGGCCGCCCGCGCGCAGCCGGTCGAGCAGCAGCCGCTCGTTGCTGTTGCGCTGGCGCTGTGGGTTCCAGGGCTGCTCACCCTCGTCGCTGCTGGTCATCACATCATTCTCACGTATTGCCGCGGACGGGTTCCCGGCGACCTCTTGACGCTCAAAGTAAAGGTACTTAACTTGAGCACGCCCGACACCGGGGCGGACCGCCGTACCGGCGAAATCACCCTCGTCCGTGCTCACTTCACCACCGCCGTCAGCGTCCCCAGCAGCCCCAGGGAGGTCCCTTCGTGTCCGGAACCCCGCCGCCGACCGGCGGCTTCGTCCGCCGTATCGGACTCTTCCAGGCCACCGCCATCAACATGAGCCAGATGTGCGGCATCGGCCCGTTCGTCACCATCCCGCTGATGGTCGCCGCCTTCGGCGGGCCGCAGGCCGTCATCGGCTTCGTCGCCGGGGCGGTGCTCGCCCTCGCCGACGGGCTGATCTGGGCCGAACTCGGCGCCTCCCTGCCCGGATCCGGCGGCAGTTACGTCTATCTGCGCCAGGCCTTCCAGTACCGCAGCGGACGTCTGATGCCGTTCCTGTTCGTGTGGACGGCGATGCTCTTCATCCCGCTGATCATGTCCACCGGCGTGGTGGGCTTCGTCCAGTACCTCGGCTACCTCGCACCGGACATGGGCAGGACGAGCGGCGACCTCGTCGGCCTCGGGGTGATCGTGCTCGTCGTGCTGCTGCTGTGGCGGGGCATCGAGCACATCGCGCGGATCACCGCCGTCATGTGGGCCGTGATGATCGCCTCGGTGACCCTGGTCATCGTCGCCTCGGCCACCCACTTCAGCGCGGACCGCGCCTTCACCTACCCCTCGGGCGCCTTCGAACTCACCAGCAACCACTTCTGGCTCGGCTTCGCCGCGGGCCTCACCATCGGCATCTACGACTACCTCGGCTACAACACCACCGCCTACATGGGCGCCGAGATCAAGAACCCCGGCCGCACCCTGCCGCGCTCCATCGTCTTCTCCATCCTCGGCATCATGGCGATCTACCTGCTGCTCCAGATCGGCACCCTCGGCGTCATCGACTGGCAGCGGATGACCGACCCCGGCGACATCGCCTCCACCTCGGTGGCCTCCGCCGTCCTGGAGGAGACCTGGGGCAAGGGCGCCGCCGACGTGGTCACCGTGCTCATCCTCATCACCGCCTTCGCCTCCGTCTTCACCGGCCTGCTCGGCGGCTCCCGCGTGCCCTACGACGCCGCCCGCGACCGCGTCTTCTTCCGCCCGTACGCCAAGCTCCACCCCCGGCACCGCTTCCCGACCCTGGGCCTGGCCACCATGGGCGTCATCACGGCGATCGGCTTCCTCATCGGCCGCCACACGGACCTGGCCACGCTGATCCAACTGCTCACCACGGTGATGGTGCTGGTGCAGGCGCTGGCCCAGATCGCCGCGCTGACAGTCCTGCGCACCCGCCAGCCGACCCTGCGCCGCCCCTACCGGATGTGGCTCTACCCGCTGCCCAGCGTCGTGGCCCTGGTGGGCTGGCTGGTGATCTACGGCTACGCCGACAGGAACTCCCCCGGCCGCCACCCCATCGAGTGGTCACTGGCCTGGCTGGCGCTGGGCTGCGTCGCCTTCGTGGCGTGGGCCCGCTACGAGAAGGTGTGGCCGTTCGGGGCGCGGGAGGTTCGGGAGGAGTATGTGGAGGAGG
>NZ_LYOY01000014.1 GCF_001653515.1 Streptomyces sp. ERV7
GGCCGGCGGGGTGCAGGCCCGGTCCGCCGAGGGGGGATGGCGGCTGTACGGCGAGGTCGCCCAGGTCCTCGACGGCCATCGCGCCGACCTCCTCCTCGTCGCCGCCCACACCGGCGGCTTCGCCCGCAGCCGCGTCCGCCTCTTCCTCGTACGGGGAGACGCCGCCGGTCTCCACCGGGCCCGTCACACCACCCTCGACGAGACCCGCAGTCAGGGGCGGCTGCAACTGAGGGAGGTGGAAGGCGAATTGCTGGCCGAGGGCGACACCTTGGCCGCCCTCGCCGCCACCGGTCTCACCGCCGCCGCCACCCTCGCCGCCGAAGCCGTCGGCGCCGCCGCGCACGCGTTGGAGCGGACCGTCGCGTACGTGAAGGAGCGCGAGCAGTTCGGGCGGCCCATCGGGTCCTTCCAGGCCGTCAAGCACCGGCTCGCGGACCGGTACGTACAGGTGCAGGCGGCCCGTTCCGCCGCCTACTACGCGGCCTGGGACCCGGACGCCGGGGGGCTCGCCCTCGCGCAGGCCCTGGAGGCGCTGCGAGGCACCGCCGCCGAGGCGATCCAGCTGCACGGCGGCATCGGGTTCACCTGGGAGCACGAGGCGCATCTGTACTTCAAGCGGGCCGCCTCCGACGAGCTGCTCTTCGGGCCCGTGGCGGCGCTGCGGGCCCGTGCGGCCGACCGTGCCGGGCTGTTCCGCGGACCTCGCACCCCGGACGCCGCCGCCACGCGCGCGCGGGCGGCCGTCCGGTGACCCGGACCCCACGCGGTGTACGCCTCGTCCAGAAGGTGTCCTCCACGCGCGCGTTCGCGAAGGTCGCCCCTCACCTCGTCCCGGCCCTCGACCGGGCCGTGCACCGGCTCACCCGGGGCAAGGTGCTGCCGAGCGCGCGGATGCTGCCGGGGGTGGTGCTCACCGCGCGCGGGGCCAGATCGGGGCTGGCGCGGCGCACTCCGCTCGCCTGTATGCCGGAGGAAGCCGGGACCTGGCTGCTCGTCGGGTCCAACTTCGGACGGCCCGGCCACCCCGCCTGGACCGGCAATCTGCTGGCCCACCCGGACGCCGAGATCAGCTGGAAGGGGCGGGAC
>NZ_LYOY01000015.1 GCF_001653515.1 Streptomyces sp. ERV7
GGCTCCCGCAGGATCTCCCGGTGCGCCTCCTGGACGGCGGGTCCCGGGTCGACGCCCAGTTCCTCCACCAGGGTGCTGCGCAGCCGCTGGTACACGGCGAGCGCCTCCGCCTGCCGCCCGGTGCGGTGCAGCACCAGCATCAGCTGCCGGTGGAAGGCCTCGCGCAGCGGGAACTCGCCGGTCAGCGCCGCGAGTTCCGGCCCGATCCCCTCATGGCGGTCGAGCCGCAGCTCGGCCTCGTACTTCCACTCCAGGACGAGCAGCCGCGTCTCGCCGAGCCGCTGGACGAGGGCGGGCTCCCCGTCGGCCGGGTCGTAGAGCCCGCTGAGCGGCGCGCCGCGCCACAGCGCGAGGGCGGCGGCGGTCTCCTCGGCCACCAGCGGCCAGTCGCCCCGGGTGTGCGCGGCGAGCGCCACGCGCGCGTGGGCCTCGAAGACCTGGGTGTCGAGCTCGCCCGGTCCGACCCGCAGGAGGTAGCCCGGCGGCACGGCCCGTACCCGGTCCTCGGAGTCGAGCAGCCGCCGCAGTCGAGCCACGTGGTTGTGCAGGGAGGCGGTGGCGGAGGCGGGCGGCTCGTCGCCCCACAGCGCCAGCTTCAGATCCTCGCTGGGGACGACCCGGCCGGGCCGCATCAGAAGGGCGGTGAGCAGGGACCGGATCTTGCCACTGCCGACGGACTCGCCCCCGACGGTCAGCGGCCCGAGCAGGCCGAACCGCACACACACGCCGACCTCCACCGGTTTCCCCCACTGCCCGTCCACCGGCTGCCCCGTTGACCGTTGGCCACATGTTAGCGATCTGTTGGTGGGCGCTGATTAGATCTTTCCATCGGATCCGGACCGCCGGTGCTCGGTGGACAACCACACTCGGGGGAGTGTCGCCGTCGGAATGGAACCGAAGGACAGAGAGGTCCTCAGGCATCCCAGGTGAATGCCTGGGGACCTCGTCCGTCCGTCCGGAATCGCCTCATTCGCCGCCCGATCCGGGCCTGCACGGCGACGCCGGGCCTCTACACGACGGCCATCGACGGCTCGGCGATTTTGCGCCAATTTTACGCGCACATACAACCTTTGAGCCGCCCGAGCGTCTCAGCCGACCCCTCCGTCGCCCTCGCCGTCGAGCAGTGACGCGACGTACTCCTCAAGCCGTCCGGTCAGCAGCTCGGGCGTCAGGTCCGTGCGCCCGAGCTCCCGCCACGGCCCCGCGACCTTCTCGGCGTCCGGTGCGTAGGCCAGCGCGTCCAGGAGCTGCCAGTGGAGCAGCCCTGCGCCGAGCCGCCCTCCCCCGGCGGTGTACCGCGCCACGAGCTCCCGTGCCGCCCCCGCCCCGTGCAACAGCGCGAGCGCCGTCGAGCAGTGCGCCACATCGAGCGCGGCCGGGCCCCACGACGTCTCCACCCAGTCGACGACCCCGCTGATCCGCAGCCCGTCGCCCGCGCCGCTGAACAGCACGTTCCCGGGGTGGAAGTCCCGGTGCAGGAAGCACCCCTCGTACGGGGGCGGCGGCTGCCGGATGACGTCGACCGCCCGGCGCCAGACGTCGGGCCGCGCGGTGTCCGCAGGAACGCGCACCCGGTCGGGGGAGGTCCAGGCCTCGTACGTACGGGGCCGGTCGGCCTCCGTCACCCGGATCCGGTGAATGTCCAGCAACTGCCGGGCGAGCAGCCCGATCCGCCGCTCCAGGTCGTCCTCGTCGAGCCGTACCGCGCCCTCCAAGCGCGTCATCAGCAGCGAGGGGTGGTCGCAGTGCTCCCCGTGCGGGTCCGCCGCCACGAGTGCGGGCGCGGGCACGTCCGTCCCGGCCAGCAGCCCCAGCACCGCGGCCTCGCGCGCGAGGAGGCCGGCCGCGTGCCTCCGGTAGAAGGGCCTGGCGAAGGACCGCAGCACCACTTCACGTACTGAGGTGGCCTGTTCTGTTCGCACGCCACCCTCCTCCGTAGGTACGCCGTCGTCCCCTTCCGTACGTATGCCGTCAGCCCCCTCCGTACGGACGAGCCGCATCTGGGACGTCCATCCGCCCCGCAGCACCACCGCGTCCCGTACCCGCTCGCCCTCCGGGAGGGACTTGTCGACCCAACGGCGGGTCAGCTCCCAGCCGTCCGCGCCCAGGTCGTCCAGGACCGCGTCCACGAACCGCCCGCGCTCGACCGGATGCTCCCTGAACCACACCCCGAGCCGGTGGTGCGCGCCCCCGAAGGCGAGGCGGGTGAAGCGGGACGCGTTCCCGGCGGCCAGCGCCTGTGTCACGGCCTCCGTGACGGCGTACGGAATGATCTCGTCCACCTCGGGTACGGCCAGGACCACGCGAGTGCGCAGGGCCCGGAAGACGTCCAGCGCGCGCGAGCCGCGCCAGCTGTCGGGCGTACGGAGGATCTCGGTGAAGCGCGACACAGGCGCGCCCGGCGGGGTTCCCGGCGCTCCCGGCTCGGCCCCGAACGGCTCGGACCAGGCCGCGTCCGCGTACACGGCGGGCGCGCACAGCCCGATGCCCGCGACCCGGGAGCCGTAGTGCGCGGCCAGGTCGGCGACGGTCTGGCCGCTCATGCTGAAGCCGGTCAGGACCAGGCTCTGGCCGGGCGGAACGTACGCGTCGACCGCCGCCCGCGCCTGCCGGAAGCGGCGCTCCAGGCTCAGCTCCGCGAGGGCGCCGCTGGAGGCGCCGTGCCCGGAGAAGTCGAGGGAGAGGACGCGGTGGCCGCGGGAGCGGAAGTCCTCCCCCAGCTCCGCGAGCCGCGCCTTGTCGCCGGTTCCCGCGCCGTGCAGCAGGACGACCGTGACGGAGGGGATCACCCCGTCGGGCTCCACCACCGCGCAGCTGATGCGCTCCCCGTCGAACTCCCCGACCAGCTCATCCACTTGGGCCACCTTTCAGCCACTTCCCCTCATGATCTCCAGGCTCCCCAGCCTAGAGTCACGGCCCCGGGTCCCGCCGTGACCTCACGGCGCCGGAGGCAGCGCGCGGCACAGGGCGTCCAGGGCCGCCTGATAGGCGTGGTCGGGCGGAGTGGCGTAGCCGACGACCAGACCGTCCTGAGCGGGCATGGTGGCGTCCGGGTGGCGGTATCCGGCGAGCCCGTCGAGCGCGATCCCCTGCCAGGCCGCGGCCTTCAGGACCGCCCGCTCGGTGCCCGGCGGCAGCCTCAGCACGGCGTGCAGCCCGGCCGCGATCCCGGCCGCCGTGATGTGCGGGGCATGCTCGTCCAGGGCCGCCAGGAGCTGATCGCGGCGGCCTCGGTAGCGCTGCCGCATCCGCCGCACATGCCGGTCGTATCCGCCGCTCTCGACCAGGTCCGCGAGGGTCAGCTGGTCCAGGACGCTCGCCCACGCCTCGCGCTGGCCCTTGGCCGCGAGCACCGGGTCGACGAGCTCCTCGGGCAGCACCATCCAGCCGAGCCGCACCGCCGGCGACAGGCTCTTGCTGACCGAGCCGATGTAGACGACCCGTTCGGGATCGAGCCCCTGCACCGCCCCGACCGGCTCGCGGTCGTAGCGGAACTCGCCGTCGTAGTCGTCCTCCAGGATCACCCGTCCCCGGGCGCGCGCCCAGTCCACGGCGGCCGCGCGGCGCTCCGCGTGCAGCGGCCCGCCGGTCGGGAACTGGTGGGCGGGCGTGAGCAGTACGGCCCGTACGCCCTTGAGCTCCGGCCGCTCGGCCAGCTCCGCCACGCGCGCGCCCTGCTCGTCGAGCCCGACCGGCACGGTCCGTACGCCCGCCGCCGCGAGCAGGGAGCGGTGGAAGCCGAGTCCGTACGACTCCACGGCGAGCGGGCCGCGCAGCACCTGGCCGCCGTAGAGCAGCCGCAGGGCGTGTGCGAAGCCGGAGCAGACCACGATGCGGTCGGGGGTGGTCCGTACGCCCCGCACGCGCGCGAGGTAGCCGGCCAGCGCCCGGCGCAGCTCGATGCGGCCCTGGGGGTCGCCCGGCCCGAAGGCCTCGTTGGGGGCCGCGTTGAGCGCACGGCGGGCCGCCGACAGCCAGGCGCCGCGCGGAAACGATCCGGCGTCCGGCTGCCCCTGCATCAGGTTGTGCGCCGGGGCGGCGGCCCGGCGGGGCACCTTCTTGGGCACGCGCGCGGGCCGTACGGGCTCGGCGCGGGGCGCGACCCGGGTGCCCGAGCCCTGGCGCGCGGTCAGCCAGCCCTCGGCGACGAGCTCGGCGTACGCGTCGGCGACGGTGTTGCGGGCGAGCCCGAGGTCGGCGGCGAGCGAGCGGTAGGGGGGCAGCCGGGTGCCGGGGGCGAGCCGCCCGTCCTGGACGGCGGAGCGCAACGCGCGGATGAGGGCGGCCCGCCGACTGCCGGATCCGGCCAGTTCCACATGGAGGTCGGCACCGATCCGCTCTGCGGAATTGACCCATGAGTCCGCCATGACACCCGCCCTTTCACCTGGTCGCCGACGGTCAAGCCTAGGGGCCGTGGACACCGCCGCAGACCACGTCAAGCTCCACACTTGAACGCTGCCGGGGACTCCGGGAACCGCGAACATCCGCAGCTCCAGCGGGACTTGAGTGACAGCCGAGGTCGCGCCGTACTGGCCAACTGCCCCACCCGTCGGCCGGATTCCGTGGCAGGATGCCGATCCCTCGGGCGCGGGGATCGTGGGGGAGGCAGGTCCGCGGGGCAGCGAAGGACCTCGGGTGATCCCGGAACGGCCGCAGGGCTCAGAGATCGATGAGGCTCACAGGGGAGAGCAAGGCATGATCACACGCAGGTCGTTCATCGGGATGGCGGGGGCCGGAGCCGCGGCCGTTTCCCTGTCGGGGTTCACCACCGCCACCGCCACGACCGCCAGCCAGTGGGACCGGCTGCGCGCGCATCTGACGGGCACGCTGGTGCTGCCGTCCGACTCCTCGTACACGGCGGCCAAGACCGTCGAGTACGGCCAGTACAGCCTCACCAACCCGCAGGCCATCGTGTACGCGGCGAACGCCGACGACGTCACCGCCAGCCTGCTCTTCGGCCAGTACCACGACATCCCGGTGACGGCCCGCAGCGGTGGCCACAGCGGTGGCGGCTTCTCCACCACCACCGGCCTGATCATCGACGTCTCCCGGCTGAACGCGGTGACCGCCGGTTCCGGCACGGCGACCGTCGGCGGCGGTACGCAGCTGGTCGACGTGGTCAACGGCCTCGGCGCGAGCGGCCTGGCCATCCCGGGCGGCATGTTCCCGACCGTCGCGCTCGGCGGCTTCCTCCAGGGCGGCGGCGTCGGCCTGCTCACCCGCCACTCCGGGCTCGGCGCGGACAAGGTGACCTCGGCCAAGGTCGTCCTCGCCAGCGGCCGCCAGGTCACCGCGTCGCCGACCTCCAACCCGGACCTGTACTGGGCGATCCGCGGTGGCGGCGGCGGCAACTTCGGCATCGTGACCCAGTACACGGTCACCCCGACCGCCGTCCCGAACCTGAACGTGGCCGAGCTGCTCTTCAGCTACGACCACGCGGTGGGCGCGATGCACGGCCTCACCCAGTGGCTGGAGACCGCGCCGACCACCTTCGGCAGCCGCTCCAACATCGACCTGTTCGACTCGGCGGCGGGCCACGCCCCGCTGGTGACGCTGCTGGTCACCTCGATCGGCACGCGCGCGGAGTTCGACACCGAGATCGCCCGCCTGATCGCCCTGACGGGCGCGGCCCCGATCCAGCAGAACGTCTACACGGACACCTACAAGTCCGCGATGATGAAGATCTTCGGCTGTGGCTCGTACTCGCAGCAGCAGTGCCACAACAACACCTGGGACCCGGCCAACGGCAAGCTCGCCCCGTTCGGCCACGTCCTGGGCCGCGGCCGGCTGCTGAGCCGATCGCCCTCGGAGACCGAGTGGGCCCGGCTGGTCGGTGTCTTCGACACCGAGCGCACGGCCGGTCACTTCCACAAGTTCGAGATCATGGCGCTGGGCGGCGCAGCGAACAAGGTGTCGCGCACCTCGACGGCGTACGTCCACCGCGACAGCACCCTGCTGATGTCGTACTACACGTTCGCCTTCGGCATCCTGTCGGGCGACGAGCTCGCCTCCGGCCAGCGTTTCGTCGACAACGGCTTCACCGCGGTCGACCCGATCTCGCGGGGCGAGTCCTACCAGAACTTCATCGACCCGGCGCTGACGGACTGGCGCGAGGCGTACTACGGCGAGAACTACAACCGCCTGTCGTACGTGAAGTCCAAGTACGACCCGTACGGGGTGTTCTCGTTCGCGCAGGGCATCGACTGACGGCCGGCCACTGACCGGGCGTCAAGCATCTGCGTCAGGGCGTCACCGTAACGAGTGAAGGCCAGGTCGGAACGCATCCGGCCTGGCCTTTCGTTACCTACCCACAAGAGCACTACTCCTGAGGCAGGTCACCGAGTCGCGGCGAAGGGGGGCTCCACCGTGCCGGTCTCCACGGGCTCGCTCGTCACCACGAGGCGGTGGCGGAGGGTCGGCAGCATGTTGGTCGGGTGGGAAAGACCCCAGACCGTGCCCGCGACGATGAACTCCTTGATACGGGCGCCGGCCCGGCCCGTGATGACGGTGGACGTCATCCGGTCCTCGTGGGTCACGCGCTGGAAGATGGCATCGCGGCGCCCGAGGCTGATGCACTGGGCGACGTAACCGACCGGGGCGTCGGGGACCTTGCGCCCCGTCAGACGCGCGGCCAGGGCGTCGGCGGCCAGCCACGCCATCGGGTTCGCCGTGGCGCAGGCCATCCGCAGCGGCTTGCCGCCCGCTCCGATGGCGAACGCGGCGTCACCGACGGCGTACACATCGGGGTGCGAGACCGAGCGCAGGGTGGCGTCGACGACGATCCGCCCGGTGTCGGACACCTCCAGGGTGCTGGCGGCCGCGATCGGGTGGACCGCGAAACCACCTGTCCAGACGGTCACTTGGGCCGCGATCTCCCCGCCCGCGCCGGTCACCACGCCGTCCGCCCCGACGCGTGCGATGTCGGTCCGCTCGTGGACGGTGACGCCGAGCCGGTCCAGCGCGCCGCGCAGGTGCTTCTGGGCCTTCTCGCTGAGCCAGTCGCCGACGCCGCCGCGGGCGGCGATGGACACCTTGAGCCCCGGGTGGGCTTCGGCGATCTCGGTGGCGGCCTCGATGCCGGTCAGACCACCGCCGACGACGAGTACGGTCCCGCCCGGCGCCAACTCGCCGAGCCGCGCCCGCAGTCGCAGCGCGGCCTGCTTCCCGGCGACGTTGTGGGCGTACTCGGCGACGCCCGGGACACCGTGGTCGGCGAGTGTGCTCCCCAGGGCGTACACGAGGGTGTCGTAACCGAGGGTCCCGCCGCCCTGCTCGCCGCCGAGTTCGACGGTCTTGCGGTCGACGTCGACGGAGGTGACCCACGCCGCCCGGACCCGCACACCCGTACCCGCGAAGAGGTCGCGCAGCGGGCGGCTCGGCAGGTCCTGACCGCTCGCGAGCTGGTGCATCCGTACCCGCTCGACGAAGTCGGGGTCGCCGTTGACCAGGGTGATCTCGACGTCGTCGCGGTGGAGCCGCTTGGCGAGGCGACCGGCGGTGACGGCTCCGGCGTACCCGGCCCCGAGGACGACAATGCGGTGCTTCATGACTCGCTCCTGTCCGGCCCGGCCAGCCTGTCCGGCTTGGCCTGTCTGGCTGCGTGCACCTCCTGAACCGGACAGCCGCGCGATCCCTGACAGGAAACCGCTGTGACGCGGGTCACCACATGACGGCGAGGGGCTGATGCGGTCCCTCCGCCGCCCATTGGCGCGTGATGCGCTCCAGCTTGTCGGGGTTGACCTGGATGTGGAGCGCTCCGACGCGGCCGGGGGTCGTGTCGAGGCAGATGACTCCGGCGACCAGCTCGCCGACCTGGATGAGCACGGCCGGGCTGCCGTTGACGACGGCGACATGGAGGGCGGGGCTGCCACCGGTGTACGCCCGCTTGGCCTCGTTCGGCCGGAACAGGCCCCGCAGGTACCGCGCGATCCCGAGCGCGCCGATGACCGGCGACCTGCGGGCCGAGACCCGGCCGCCGCCGTCGGCGATGCTGACCGCGTCGTCGGTGAGCAGCCGGATCAGCGGCTCGGTGTCGCCGCTGAGGGCCGCCTCCAGGAACTCCTCGACGATCTTCCGCGCGGCGGCCGCGTCGACCTTGCCGCGGGACCGGTCGGCGGTGACGTGCTGCCTGGCCCGCCGGTAGATCTGCTGGCAGTTGGCCTCGGTGAGATCGAGGATCTCCGCGATCTCCCGGTGCGCGTAGCCGAACGCCTCGCGCAGGACGTACACCACGCGCTCATTGGGCGAGAGCCGCTCCATGAGGGTGAGCACTGCGAGGGACACCGACTCGCGCTGCTCGACGGTCTCGGCCGGACCGAGCATCCGGTCCCCGGCCAGGACCGGTTCCGGAAGCCACTCCCCCACATAGGTCTCGCGCCTGACCCGCGCCGAAGTGAGCTGGTTGAGGCAGAGGTTGGTGAGCACCTTCGTCAGCCACGCCTCGGGCGTCTCGATCCGTTCCCGGTCGGCCGCGTGCCACCGCAGGAACGTGTCCTGCACCGCATCCTCGGCGTCCCCGGCCGACCCGAGAAGCCGATAGGCGATCGCCTCCAGGCGACCCCGGTAACCCTCGAACTGATCGACCTCGTACGTACTGAGCGACATCGGCCCATGGTCAGCCATCAGCGCAGGTCACGTCCACCCTTGCCGCCCTCGGACGCCCGGGCCCGCCAGCAGATACTAGCCATGTACATAGTATCCATGTACTGTATCTGCCATGAGTTCAGCAGCGGAGAACGCCACGGCGGGGTTTCTGGTCTGGCGCCTGTCGACGAAGTGGCGGGTGGCCGTCGACCGGGCGGTCGCGCCCCTGGGCCTGACCCACGCCCAGTACGCGCTGATGGGCGCGCTGTACGGCATGCGGCGCTCCGGCCTGCTGCCCAGCCAGCGCCGGCTCGCCGACCACACGGGGCTGGAACCGCTCTACGTCTCCAAGCTCGCCCGGTCCCTGGAAACCGCCGGACTCGTCACCCGCACCCGGGACCCGAACGACCCGCGCGCCATGCTGCTCTCGCTCACCGAGCAGGGAAGCGACGTCGCCCACCGCGCGATCCAGGTGGTCCAGGGGCTCCTCGACCAGTGGCTGGAACCGCTCGGCGGCCAGGACAGCCCGCGCACCCGGCAGTTCACCCGCGAACTGGCGACCCTGCTCGACGTACCTCTTGATCCACTTGATCCACCCACCGAGAACGAGAAGGAGCAGCCATGACCACCACCGCACCCAGGGTCGACGCGCGCGTCATCGCCCTGGCGCACTACGCCGCACGCGCCCTCGCGGAGGGCGTGGTGACCCGCCACGGCGTCACGTTCCACCAGAATGTGACGCTCCGCGCCATCGCGGTCGCGGGTGAATCCATCGGCCGCGACGAGCTCGTCGCCGACGTCACGGGCTCACTGAAGGCCGACGAGTCGTTCGTACGCGCCGTGATCGAGGAGCTGACAGCGGCGGATCTGCTGGAGGAGGACCCGGCGGAGACGACTCGGCTGCGCCTCACGAAGGCCGGCCGCACGCTCTACGGGACCACCACCGCGGAGACCGCCGCGATCGCCGCCCGCCTGTACGCCGACATCCCGCCCGAGGACCTGGCGGTCGCAGGCCGCGTACTGACCCTGGTCACGACCCGGGCGAACGCGGAACTGGCGACCGTCTGAGACCCCGTCCGGCACGGCCCACGCCCCAAACGACCCCGGAAATAGCAAAAGCCCCAGGTCACGGCGAGTGAGTCCTGAGGCTTCTACAGAGCCGCCTTCGGGATTCGAACCCGAGACCTACGCATTACGAGTTGTCCGGGCCTATTCCAGGGAGGTCCATCGACGTCCATCAGCGGGATCGCCGTGCTGGTCAGGCGACGCGCCGGACGTCGATGGACGAGCGCAGACCACGTCGGATTGAGCAGCAATCAAGACTAGAACTGAGACTGGACCTGGCTGTCCGACCCCCTCCGAGCGGAAGGCTCATGGGCACTCCATCAGAGGCCCCTGCGAACGAGCGGAGACTCGCCTGGCCTCACGAGCCGAGCCACTTCCGGCTCTCGTAGAGGTAAGCCACCACGCCGGACGGGACCGACCCCACAGGGCAGTTACGTGCACAAACAGCACATAACACCCTATTCAAGTCCACCATCGGGGGTTATCTGCATAACACCGCACACCAGGACTCGCAGTCGGAGTAAAGTCCAGGCAGCCCAAGGCCGCCATTCGGCGACCTCCAGTTCGCGAGGTATTTTATGAGCCGCCAGATCCAACTCGAAGAGGTAACTTCCGCACTAGAGATCGCTCTGGGTGTATCGGCCCTGGAGCCGTTGGCCCAGGGAGGTCAGAAGTTCGTCTTCGGTTGCAAGCTGGAAACGGCCCTGGCTGTGGTCAAGGTAGTAATGCTACCGACCGGGCCGGACTATCTCTATGTTTTGGAGCGCGCGCAACGTGAAGTCGAAGTGCTCGCAGCAATCGAGTCACCCCGCGTAGTCCGCGTGCTCAGCGAAGTTGTTGAGCTCGAATTCAGCGGGGGCGTTCGCGCTGTCGCGTGGGTCGAGGAACGCCTCGACGGATGCGATATCAGAGATGCTCTCGACAAGACGTGGAGCTACGACCGATGCGCCCGCATGCTGGTTCACATGAGCGAAGCACTCTCCGCACTTCATGACATCGATGTGGTCCATCGAGACCTAAGCCCAGCCAATATCCGCGAACTGAGTACGGGATCATTCGTGCTCATGGATCCGGGCCTCGCCCGTCATCTCGCAAAGAGTGCACTGACAGGTGTCTTTCAACCCGGAACACCCGGCCATCGGAGTCCGGAACACATCCCCGGCGGCGATATCCAGCCCGTCAGCGATATCTTCGCTCTCGGAATTCTTGCCTATCAGGCGTTGACCGGCGCACTACCGATTGACCCCTCAGGCCCCGAAGACGACTACTATCGACGCCTTCGCGATCACGACAGCCCCCTGATTGAAACCTCCCGTCACGACGTTCCGGCTCCATTGCGTGACGTCATCAATCGTTGCTTGAAGCGTCAACCTGCCCGACGATTCTTGGACGGTCTCGAACTCCTCGAAGAACTTGAGAAGCACGGCGAAGTATTCGGCCCTTACTTCATGAACGCGTCGCTCTAGGGGGAACGGTGGCACTTCTGATCCAGGACGGACGGCGAAGCGGTCATCTTAAGTGGACCGTTGAAGCGGTTCAGCGCCGATGCGCCGATGGTGCAATCATCAGCACCTTTTGCACTCCGCGGATTCCCCGCCCAAGGCAGCGAGATGCGGCCGCAGTTGTTGAGGCCTTGGGAAGCGCTGAAGTTCTTCTCGATCCCATGACGCACGCACGGCTACTGAGCGGCACTAACAAGGTCGAGGACTACGATACGTGGAGCCTCTGGGGTAACTCCGGAGTTGGACTGGACACCACCGCTCGGCGTCTCGAGCACATCGAGCGGGTGTTCCGCCACCAGAGCGACCTGGGTTTGCCCAAGCTCGCCCCCACGCTGGCGGTTACATCGGGGCGGTCGACGGAAGCTGACCACGCAGTCGAGACAGCCCGCGTAGCCAGAGGCCTCGACCGGAGCTGCTATCAGAGTCTCGTCGGGACCACCGACTTCTTCGCTTCGGGCACGGACCTAGACGCGCACGTCGGCCGTTTGGCCGGGTTGCGCGCTGGCACCTGGGTCGTCACGTTGGTTCCGGCCGCCAGTACCAACCTGCTTGCTGACCTAGCGGCATCGACGTCCGCATTGACTGGTTGGCTGAGGACCATCCATTCCCTGAGCGTGCGAAGCCGTGTGATCGTCCAGAACGCTGACTTCCTAGGCTTGCTGGCCGCCGCAGCAGGAGCGGACACGGTAGGAAGCGGCTGGGATAGGTCCATGAAAATCTTCGACGCCAGTAGCTACCAAGTATCGACGCCTGCGCCACGCCGGCCCGCCTCTTATGTGACTCAGAGAGGACTGGTCGCAGTCCTACGACGGTCAATCGCGGATGACATTCAGCGACTCGACCCGAGTAGAGCACAAGAGCTTCGCGGTGGCCCCATGCCTCTGGATGATGCGCACCAACGCGTACATCACCTGCGCATTATCAAAGAATTTGTATCAGACGTGTACCAATTGCATGGCCATGAAGAGGCCGTGTCAATTCTGCGAACCATCTACAGAGATGCGCTCGACGGATACAGGTGGCTGGACTCCCAGGTCGCAGGACTAGTATCAGCGTCCGAGCGGGATACCTGGGTGAATCACCCATTTCAAGCCCTCGAAGAATACGCTAAGGCTGAGGGTATCTGACAGGTGAGAAGCTGAGCGCAGCAACAAAGTGTTCGCTGCCTCGTAGGCGATTCGCGCGATCCAGCTTGCAGATCTTCGGGCGAACAATCCATTGATCTTCACAGGCCAACCCAATATTTAGCCTGTGGGCAGCCGAGATCAATGGCTCACGATTTTTCGGCATCCGACTGAGGACCAGGGCGCTCGCATTGCACCATGCCCTGTATCGAAACGCTTGCCGCACACCCTTTCGCCAATCATCAACTTTAGCTTCTAGGGCGTAAATATTCCCGACCGGCTCAAGCGACTCCGCCCTATAGAAAAGGCCACCTCTGGTCAGCACGGCACCGGTCTCGCTTAGATTCCGCAAGCCCTGAGAGACCGCCCTGTCACTGCGTCCCACTCTCGATTTAATGGTTTCGACGGTGAGACCCTGGCGCGGGTTCAGAGCCGCGACAATCTCGATGTCGATCTCGCGCAAGATGGGCGGAATCCTGGAGTTCAGACGCCTAGCTAGCCTCGCCCCCGATCCTGGGAGAGCGAGCAAGTCAGGGACGCCCACAGGACCAGGAACCTCAGCCATCATTACGACCCCCGGAGAGGAACGGGGAAGGCTTCGCGCCAAAGCTCGCAAGGCGGGGTCGAGCGCTGTCTCTTTCGTCGGGCTGAAGCGCACTCCAGCCGAACTAGTCATGCTTTGATACTCGAAGTTCCCTTCGAGTGCACGGTAAATGTTCTGCGAAAAGGCAGTCGACGTGAGCATCTTCCAAATCTAGCAAGCGCCTCTGACACCGAAGCACCAGACCACCTTTGTCGCAGCCCGGAGCCAGAGACTCCACTGCTTACAGCTTATGAGCTGCCGTACCTAGAGCGCGCAGTCGGAGGTCGGCGACGGAGAACCGAACGAGTCGCCCTCAGGCCGCGAAACGCAGCCTCTCGGGCTTCGGAGTGCGGTCCGCGAACCCGTGGTCAGCCCGCCGCGCAGCCCTCTGTCCAAGCCAGCCGGAAACTCTGGGGCCGCCGTTCACTGCCCCCCCTTCCCGAACCGTGCGTACGTGCGTGAAGCCGTGCGAGAGGTAGTACCGCTGAAGGGCCTCATTCGCAGTCCAAGCGTCCAGCCGAAGCCACTGTGCACCTGCGCAACGCGCACGATCGCCGGCCCAGTCGAGCAGTCGGCCACCCAAGTCCTGTCCCGCGTACTCGCGAGCAACAGTGAGCTTGTTGACGAACATCGATGGCTCGGCCAGTTCACCGTCCGTCCACAGCCCTTCTTCGGCATCCGGGGTGAGCGTGATTGTGCCAGCAGTCGCGTGCCCGTCACGGAGCATGAAGACGGTCCCGGCCTCAATCGTCGCCAACAGCTTGTCGGCGGGATACGGACGGCTCCACTGGTCGGACCCCAACTTCCGCAACCAACCTGCCGCCTCTTCGCGGAAGGCGAGCAACTTGGTCAGGTCGTGAGGTTCCGCAAGAGTGATGATCACGCGTTCTCGCTTCGGGCGGACAGTTCGCCGATCTCGTAGTTCATGCGGTTCAGGTCCCCTCGGAACGTCGTGATCGTGCATCGGATCGGACGGTCTGCCGAGTAGCCCGTGCGCGTCCAGATCATCACTGGCACTCCAGCTCCGATCTCCAGGAGACGAGCCTCATCAGGCGTGGGCATCCGAGCGGCGATCTCGTCGAAATAGCCGACTTGCTCGATCCCTCGCGACGCGAGGTAGCGGGTCGTGCCCTCTTCGATGTCTCCCGGCTCAGCCAGACGCGGCGAAACGTCGACCAGCCACGACGGATAGTAGGTCGCCTGCGTGGACCACGGGACGTCGTCAACGTAGCGATGACAAAACCGCAATACAGCCTTCGTACCTGCGGGGACCTTAAGCCGTTCTGCAACGTCGTTCGATGCCGGCAGCATCTCCACACGGAAGGTCTGATGGGGCTGACGGCCGGCGTTCGTGACGTCTGTGCTGTAAGCATCCCCGTTCTGCGGGAAGGTCAGGTTCTCGAAACGAGACGCGTTCAGTTCGAACACCTCGTGGGACTTGACCTCGTACCCAAGCCCCTGGCTGGACGTGATCAGGCCTTCACTGACCAGCAGGCCTAGACCGTTGCGGATCGTGTTCCTGGATGCGTCGAACCGCTGCTGAAGGTCGTTCTCGGAGGGCAGCCGCGCCCCTGGCGCATAGGTGCCGTTGTCGATCTCGCGGCGCAGGGCGTCAGCGACTTGCCGGTACTTCGGCTGCTTGGTCATAGCCCCATCATGACGCACTCGCGCAACTTGTTGGTACATGTAGCCCCAACCCCCTTGACGCCTCACTGTCCGCAGGTGCAGCATCACTGCATCGGCTTGTACCAACAAGCTGGGCAGGTGGTGCAACACCATCGTGTGTGGCACCTGACTGCACTGCCAGTGCTCGGTGAGTACCCGTGAAGACGGGAGCCCCTGATCAGGGGTTACCAGGCTCATCGGAGCGGCCGTTCTTTGACAACTGAATGGGGATCACGCCGCCTCTCCTCGGCCAAGTAGGCGGCCACGCGGGCCTCTCGCGTGACGTACAGCGCTACCCCAACCCTCCGCAATCTGCTGCGGGCCGGTTGCCTCCCCTGCCCGTCCGGCCCGTGTGGTCGTACGGGCGGGGTTGAGGGGAGCCGGAACATCCCTTCGTTTCCAAGCCCCGACCCCGCTGTACGGGGGCCGCGACGGCGCCGGATCGAATCCGGCCCGGGGCGCTGGCCGCACCTGTGGCCCGCCGCACCGCTCGCGTGTGGCTTCCACTTCAACGGCACGCGGCCCCCGGGCTCCCAACACCCGGGCCGCCTTCCAGCCGCACCCCGGAAATAGCAAAAGCCCCAGGTCACGGCGAGTGAGTCCTGAGGCTTCTACAGAGCCGCCTTCGGGATTCGAACCCGAGACCTACGCATTACGAGTTGTCCGGGCCTATTCCAGGGAGGTCCATCGACGTCCATCAGCGGGATCGCCGTGCTGGTCAGGCGACGCGCCGGACGTCGATGGACGAGCGCAGACCACGTCGGATTGAGCAGCAATCAAGACTAGAACTGAGACTGGACCTGGCTGTCCGACCCCCTCCGAGCGGAAGGCTCATGGGCACTCCATCAGAGGCCCCTGCGAACGAGCGGAGACTCGCCTGGCCTCACGAGCCGAGCCACTTCCGGCTCTCGTAGAGGTAAGCCACCACGCCGGACGGGACCGACCCCACAGGGCAGTTACGTGCACAAACAGCACATAACACCCTATTCAAGTCCACCATCGGGGGTTATCTGCATAACACCGCACACCAGGACTCGCAGTCGGAGTAAAGTCCAGGCAGCCCAAGGCCGCCATTCGGCGACCTCCAGTTCGCGAGGTATTTTATGAGCCGCCAGATCCAACTCGAAGAGGTAACTTCCGCACTAGAGATCGCTCTGGGTGTATCGGCCCTGGAGCCGTTGGCCCAGGGAGGTCAGAAGTTCGTCTTCGGTTGCAAGCTGGAAACGGCCCTGGCTGTGGTCAAGGTAGTAATGCTACCGACCGGGCCGGACTATCTCTATGTTTTGGAGCGCGCGCAACGTGAAGTCGAAGTGCTCGCAGCAATCGAGTCACCCCGCGTAGTCCGCGTGCTCAGCGAAGTTGTTGAGCTCGAATTCAGCGGGGGCGTTCGCGCTGTCGCGTGGGTCGAGGAACGCCTCGACGGATGCGATATCAGAGATGCTCTCGACAAGACGTGGAGCTACGACCGATGCGCCCGCATGCTGGTTCACATGAGCGAAGCACTCTCCGCACTTCATGACATCGATGTGGTCCATCGAGACCTAAGCCCAGCCAATATCCGCGAACTGAGTACGGGATCATTCGTGCTCATGGATCCGGGCCTCGCCCGTCATCTCGCAAAGAGTGCACTGACAGGTGTCTTTCAACCCGGAACACCCGGCCATCGGAGTCCGGAACACATCCCCGGCGGCGATATCCAGCCCGTCAGCGATATCTTCGCTCTCGGAATTCTTGCCTATCAGGCGTTGACCGGCGCACTACCGATTGACCCCTCAGGCCCCGAAGACGACTACTATCGACGCCTTCGCGATCACGACAGCCCCCTGATTGAAACCTCCCGTCACGACGTTCCGGCTCCATTGCGTGACGTCATCAATCGTTGCTTGAAGCGTCAACCTGCCCGACGATTCTTGGACGGTCTCGAACTCCTCGAAGAACTTGAGAAGCACGGCGAAGTATTCGGCCCTTACTTCATGAACGCGTCGCTCTAGGGGGAACGGTGGCACTTCTGATCCAGGACGGACGGCGAAGCGGTCATCTTAAGTGGACCGTTGAAGCGGTTCAGCGCCGATGCGCCGATGGTGCAATCATCAGCACCTTTTGCACTCCGCGGATTCCCCGCCCAAGGCAGCGAGATGCGGCCGCAGTTGTTGAGGCCTTGGGAAGCGCTGAAGTTCTTCTCGATCCCATGACGCACGCACGGCTACTGAGCGGCACTAACAAGGTCGAGGACTACGATACGTGGAGCCTCTGGGGTAACTCCGGAGTTGGACTGGACACCACCGCTCGGCGTCTCGAGCACATCGAGCGGGTGTTCCGCCACCAGAGCGACCTGGGTTTGCCCAAGCTCGCCCCCACGCTGGCGGTTACATCGGGGCGGTCGACGGAAGCTGACCACGCAGTCGAGACAGCCCGCGTAGCCAGAGGCCTCGACCGGAGCTGCTATCAGAGTCTCGTCGGGACCACCGACTTCTTCGCTTCGGGCACGGACCTAGACGCGCACGTCGGCCGTTTGGCCGGGTTGCGCGCTGGCACCTGGGTCGTCACGTTGGTTCCGGCCGCCAGTACCAACCTGCTTGCTGACCTAGCGGCATCGACGTCCGCATTGACTGGTTGGCTGAGGACCATCCATTCCCTGAGCGTGCGAAGCCGTGTGATCGTCCAGAACGCTGACTTCCTAGGCTTGCTGGCCGCCGCAGCAGGAGCGGACACGGTAGGAAGCGGCTGGGATAGGTCCATGAAAATCTTCGACGCCAGTAGCTACCAAGTATCGACGCCTGCGCCACGCCGGCCCGCCTCTTATGTGACTCAGAGAGGACTGGTCGCAGTCCTACGACGGTCAATCGCGGATGACATTCAGCGACTCGACCCGAGTAGAGCACAAGAGCTTCGCGGTGGCCCCATGCCTCTGGATGATGCGCACCAACGCGTACATCACCTGCGCATTATCAAAGAATTTGTATCAGACGTGTACCAATTGCATGGCCATGAAGAGGCCGTGTCAATTCTGCGAACCATCTACAGAGATGCGCTCGACGGATACAGGTGGCTGGACTCCCAGGTCGCAGGACTAGTATCAGCGTCCGAGCGGGATACCTGGGTGAATCACCCATTTCAAGCCCTCGAAGAATACGCTAAGGCTGAGGGTATCTGACAGGTGAGAAGCTGAGCGCAGCAACAAAGTGTTCGCTGCCTCGTAGGCGATTCGCGCGATCCAGCTTGCAGATCTTCGGGCGAACAATCCATTGATCTTCACAGGCCAACCCAATATTTAGCCTGTGGGCAGCCGAGATCAATGGCTCACGATTTTTCGGCATCCGACTGAGGACCAGGGCGCTCGCATTGCACCATGCCCTGTATCGAAACGCTTGCCGCACACCCTTTCGCCAATCATCAACTTTAGCTTCTAGGGCGTAAATATTCCCGACCGGCTCAAGCGACTCCGCCCTATAGAAAAGGCCACCTCTGGTCAGCACGGCACCGGTCTCGCTTAGATTCCGCAAGCCCTGAGAGACCGCCCTGTCACTGCGTCCCACTCTCGATTTAATGGTTTCGACGGTGAGACCCTGGCGCGGGTTCAGAGCCGCGACAATCTCGATGTCGATCTCGCGCAAGATGGGCGGAATCCTGGAGTTCAGACGCCTAGCTAGCCTCGCCCCCGATCCTGGGAGAGCGAGCAAGTCAGGGACGCCCACAGGACCAGGAACCTCAGCCATCATTACGACCCCCGGAGAGGAACGGGGAAGGCTTCGCGCCAAAGCTCGCAAGGCGGGGTCGAGCGCTGTCTCTTTCGTCGGGCTGAAGCGCACTCCAGCCGAACTAGTCATGCTTTGATACTCGAAGTTCCCTTCGAGTGCACGGTAAATGTTCTGCGAAAAGGCAGTCGACGTGAGCATCTTCCAAATCTAGCAAGCGCCTCTGACACCGAAGCACCAGACCACCTTTGTCGCAGCCCGGAGCCAGAGACTCCACTGCTTACAGCTTATGAGCTGCCGTACCTAGAGCGCGCAGTCGGAGGTCGGCGACGGAGAACCGAACGAGTCGCCCTCAGGCCGCGAAACGCAGCCTCTCGGGCTTCGGAGTGCGGTCCGCGAACCCGTGGTCAGCCCGCCGCGCAGCCCTCTGTCCAAGCCAGCCGGAAACTCTGGGGCCGCCGTTCACTGCCCCCCCTTCCCGAACCGTGCGTACGTGCGTGAAGCCGTGCGAGAGGTAGTACCGCTGAAGGGCCTCATTCGCAGTCCAAGCGTCCAGCCGAAGCCACTGTGCACCTGCGCAACGCGCACGATCGCCGGCCCAGTCGAGCAGTCGGCCACCCAAGTCCTGTCCCGCGTACTCGCGAGCAACAGTGAGCTTGTTGACGAACATCGATGGCTCGGCCAGTTCACCGTCCGTCCACAGCCCTTCTTCGGCATCCGGGGTGAGCGTGATTGTGCCAGCAGTCGCGTGCCCGTCACGGAGCATGAAGACGGTCCCGGCCTCAATCGTCGCCAACAGCTTGTCGGCGGGATACGGACGGCTCCACTGGTCGGACCCCAACTTCCGCAACCAACCTGCCGCCTCTTCGCGGAAGGCGAGCAACTTGGTCAGGTCGTGAGGTTCCGCAAGAGTGATGATCACGCGTTCTCGCTTCGGGCGGACAGTTCGCCGATCTCGTAGTTCATGCGGTTCAGGTCCCCTCGGAACGTCGTGATCGTGCATCGGATCGGACGGTCTGCCGAGTAGCCCGTGCGCGTCCAGATCATCACTGGCACTCCAGCTCCGATCTCCAGGAGACGAGCCTCATCAGGCGTGGGCATCCGAGCGGCGATCTCGTCGAAATAGCCGACTTGCTCGATCCCTCGCGACGCGAGGTAGCGGGTCGTGCCCTCTTCGATGTCTCCCGGCTCAGCCAGACGCGGCGAAACGTCGACCAGCCACGACGGATAGTAGGTCGCCTGCGTGGACCACGGGACGTCGTCAACGTAGCGATGACAAAACCGCAATACAGCCTTCGTACCTGCGGGGACCTTAAGCCGTTCTGCAACGTCGTTCGATGCCGGCAGCATCTCCACACGGAAGGTCTGATGGGGCTGACGGCCGGCGTTCGTGACGTCTGTGCTGTAAGCATCCCCGTTCTGCGGGAAGGTCAGGTTCTCGAAACGAGACGCGTTCAGTTCGAACACCTCGTGGGACTTGACCTCGTACCCAAGCCCCTGGCTGGACGTGATCAGGCCTTCACTGACCAGCAGGCCTAGACCGTTGCGGATCGTGTTCCTGGATGCGTCGAACCGCTGCTGAAGGTCGTTCTCGGAGGGCAGCCGCGCCCCTGGCGCATAGGTGCCGTTGTCGATCTCGCGGCGCAGGGCGTCAGCGACTTGCCGGTACTTCGGCTGCTTGGTCATAGCCCCATCATGACGCACTCGCGCAACTTGTTGGTACATGTAGCCCCAACCCCCTTGACGCCTCACTGTCCGCAGGTGCAGCATCACTGCATCGGCTTGTACCAACAAGCTGGGCAGGTGGTGCAACACCATCGTGTGTGGCACCTGACTGCACTGCCAGTGCTCGGTGAGTACCCGTGAAGACGGGAGCCCCTGATCAGGGGTTACCAGGCTCATCGGAGCGGCCGTTCTTTGACAACTGAATGGGGATCACGCCGCCTCTCCTCGGCCAAGTAGGCGGCCACGCGGGCCTCTCGCGTGACGTACAGCGCTACCCCAACCCTCCGCAATCTGCTGCGGGCCGGTTGCCTCCCCTGCCCGTCCGGCCCGTGTGGTCGTACGGGCGGGGTTGAGGGGAGCCGGAACATCCCTTCGTTTCCAAGCCCCGACCCCGCTGTACGGGGGCCGCGACGGCGCCGGATCGAATCCGGCCCGGGGCGCTGGCCGCACCTGTGGCCCGCCGCACCGCTCGCGTGTGGCTTCCACTTCAACGGCACGCGGCCCCGGTGCTCCAACACCGGGGCCGCTTTCGAGCCGCACCACCTGCTAGGGAGACCACGACTCATGAAGAACATCGCTGCACTTCAGAAGGTTGTTACCGACCTCCTGCCCGACGCCGAGCCGTCGGCGGCCGAGCTGGACGCCATCGACATCGAGATGCCGCTGATCCTGGCGGAAGTCGAGCTGCTGGACGCGCAGATCATCACGCTGGACCGCGCCCCGAACGTGCTGGACAACCGGCGCATCCGGCGGGCGGAGAACAAGGTACTGGCCGCCCGCCGGGACCTCGCCAACCGCGCCGCGCCGGTGCAGTCGGGCGGTGCGGCATGAATCGCAAGCCCAAGACGCTGCTGGTGCTCGCGCTGGTGGCCGTGGTCGGGATGGCGTTCCGGGTGTCGTGGAACGCGCTCAGGGACGTGGCCCGCGCGATCGGCGCGGACCACACCGCAGCCACCCTCTACCCGTTCGTGGTCGACGGGCTCATGGCGCTGGCGCTGGTCGCCACGCTCGTACTGACCGCCGACGCGCGGCGGTTCGCACTGCGGGTGCTGGGCACTTACACCGCCGCGTCCCTGGTCCTCAACTACGTCCACGGTCTGGTCCCGGCGCTGCACGGCGCGACGGTCGACTGGGGCCGGTTGGCCGACTGGGACCCGGCGAATTGGGCGCTCGTACTGCTCGCCACGTCGCTTCCGGTCGGGTCGATCTACTTCGGGTCCGATCTGGTCGCCAAGGTTCTCCACCATCAGCCGGACCCGATCGCAAATCCGGAGAAAACGGCTGATACCGTGAGGAATCGGTCTACAGGTGACCTCGCGGAATCGACCCCGGGGCCCGTGGTCGTGAACGCGACGCCGATTCCCCGGGCCGTTCAGGTCGGCTTCCTCAAGTCGAGCATCCCGGACAAGCCGGTGCCGTCGACCGCGCTCGTTCCGATCGGGCGGTCGGTGGCCGCTGAATCGCCCCGCCCGCGCCGGGCAACCGGGCGGGTGCCGGACGTAGCCCGATCGAGTCGGCCCAGGCGGACCCCGGGCGAACTCCTCACAGAGGCACGGTCACTGACCGCCGACTGGCCCGAGGAGAAGTTGACCGCAGAGGGCATCCGCAAGGCCGTCCACACCTCCCCCGCCAACGCCCGGACCCTGCGCGATGCCCTGCGCGGGGAGCGAGCCGCTGACGCTGCGCGGGTGGCGTGATGGCCGTCGCGTATGCGCAGTGCTTCGACCCGTCCGGCGCCCGCTACGGCATCCCCACCTTCCCGTGGAAGCTCGCCCCGGACGGCTTCGCCACGCGTCGGCAACTGCGCGCTCAGGGGCTTCGCCCCGGCGGTCAGCCGGTCGCCGCCCAGCTCATGCGCCGCTCACGCCGCCGCAAAGCGGGGGTGAGTGTCGCGTTTCTGTACCGGGTCGAACTTGCCCTGCCGGTGCGGCCGATGACCTCGCGCAAGTGGGGTGCGCTCGCGCTGGCGATGCTCGCCCGCCGCACCTGCCCCGAGTGCCGCTTGGACGCCGGGTACGTCATCCCGCCCTCGCTCGGCATGTGCGTGACCTGCGCCTACCCCGAAGAACAGTGCGCCGCCTGAATCTCCCGCCCCCGGCCCGGCCGCCCGCCTCCTACAGCCTGCGGCCGGGCTCTGGACTCCCTGTAAAGGAGTGGAACCATCGTGACCGAGCACAGCGCTTTTGAGCACACCAAGGAACCGGCGGAGCACACCGCTGAGGTGGTGCCGTTCCCGCTGAAGAAGAAGCCCCCGCAGACCGGGCTGGACGCGTTGGCGCCGGGTGAGGTGAAGCCGGGCGAGTGGGAAGCCGTCCTGCCCGACACCGAGGCCGAGGATGAGTCGGACGGTGTGGTGGAGGGGGCCCCGGTCGACCCGCCCAAGACGGTGTATCCGCCGTCGGTGGCGGAGTGGATGGAAGCCAAGGACAAGGCCCGGCTGCCGGTCTTCCCGGACTGGGTGAAGCTGCCCGACCAGCGAAAGGCCGTGCGCAAGTGGGCGGTTCGCCACTATTCGGCGATGGTGGGCTACCACGCGTGGCGCCTGCCGTGCATCTACGCCCCCAAACTGCTCGCCTACTCCCCGCGGGGAGCGTGGCGCTGGTCGACCACGGCCGGACGGTGGGTGTTCGACGCCGAGGGCAAGGCCCTGCGGCTGGCCGCCGTCGCCGCTGAGGATGCGGGACAGTACCTGTCGCTGTCGCGTCAGCGTGACGCCCGGGTACGGCTGCGGGGCATCGTCGCCGGAGTGGGCGCCGCCGTGGGCCTGACCCTGGCCCTGGTGTTGTGGGTGATGGCACCGTCCTGGCTGCTCCTGCTGGCCGTGGCCGCGTTCACGACAGCCACGGGCGTTGCCGGGGCGCCGGCGGACCGGCCGCTCATCGACCGGGCGAAGGTGACGTTCCGCAAGCGCAAGCTGTCGTCCGACATCATCACCCGCGCCTTCCAGGCCGCCGGGCTGACGGTGAAGGACCAGGGCATCGCCTTCCCCCGCCCGATCGGCCGGGACGGCGACGGATGGCGGGTCGTGGTCGACCTGCCGTACGGGAAATCGTTCGGGGACGCGCTGGCCAAGCGCAAGGCGCTGGCCTCGGGCATCGACATCGCCACCACTCAACTGTTCCTGGACGTGGATGAGACCAGTGAGCGGCGGGTGTCGATGTGGATCGCCGACCGTGACCCGCTCGCGGTCCCGGCCGGACGCACCCCGCTGCTCGGGGCGACCCGGGTGGACTTCTGGAAGCCGTTCCCGTGGGGCGTGGATGAGCGGGGCAACCCGGTCATGGCCACCATGCTGTGGCTATCGCTGCTGGTCGGTGCGGTGCCCCGGCAGGGCAAGACGTTCTCGGCCCGCACCATCGCGCTGGCCGCCGCGCTGGACCCGCATGTCCGGCTGATCGTGTTCGACGGGAAGGCCTCCCCGGACTGGCGCGGCTTTGCGAAGGTGGCGCACCGGATCGGGTTCGGGATCGTGCCGCGCGGCGGCTTCGACCCCGTCGCGCACCTCGTGGACGCGCTCACCGAGCTGAAGGCGGATGTGGAAGACCGCTACCACCGGCTGTCCGAACTCCCGCTGCACATCTGCCCCGAGGGCAAGCTGACCCCGGAGATCAGCCGGGACAAGAAGCTGAACATGCCGCTCACGCTGGTCGTCGTGGATGAGGTGCAGGAGTACTTGCAGCACCCCACCCACGGCAAACTCATCCTGGAACTCCTGGTCTACCTCGCCCGGGTCGCGCCCGCCGTCGGCGTCCCCGTGATGCTCTCCACCCAGAAGCCCGATGACCAGGCCTGCCCGAGCGTCCTGCGTGACCAGCACCAGGCCCGCTTCTCGCTGCGGGTCGGGTCCTGGCAGGTCTCCGATGTCGTGCTCGGCGCCGGTTCCTACAGCGAGGGCCTGGACGCTTCCCGGCTCCTGAAGTCCCACAAGGGTGTCGGTCTGCTCAAGGGCATGTCGGACGACTCCGGGATCGTGCGCACCTACCTGGCCGACGGCCGGGACGCGGACGCCATCCTCGGGCGCGCCCGTGCCCTGCGGGAGGCCGAGGGCACCGTGACCGGTGACGCGGCCGGGGAGAGCGGCAGCGGCCGGGCCGCTGACGCGATCCTGGATGACATCGGCGCCGTGCTGGGCCGTGCCGAGGACAAGGTGTGGTCCGAGACCGTCGTGGACCGCCTGGCCGCACTCAACCCCGACGCCTACGGGCCGTGGGCTGAGCTGGAAGGCCGCGCCAAGGCCGACCAGCTCGCCACCGCGCTCAAGCCGTTCGGGATCACCACGGGCCAGGTGTGGGGCAAGACCGACAACGGCAAGGGCGCCAACCGGCGCGGCATCGAGCGTCAGCACATCATCGACGCCATCACCAAGCGTGACAAGAACCGGTCTGCCGGATAGGCCCCGGAGGTTGCTAGGTCTAGCGACCCACCTCGCTAGACCTAGCAACCTCGCTAGCAACCAAAACGGCACCTGATCAGGTCGCTAGCACCTAGCGACCCACCTGCGGAAACCCCGAAAACCCGCCCTGGAGCCCCTTCATGACCCTCCCCGCCTTCGCTAGCGCCTGCCTACTCGTCGCCACGCTCTGTTACGGCGTGCGGTGCTGGCTCAGCCCGTTCGGAACCTGCCGCCACTGCGACGGCCTCGGCTTCCAGCTCACCCACGACCGCAAGGGACGGCCCAAGCGGGGCAAGCACTGCCGCCGCTGCAAGGGCCACGGCATCCGCATACGCATCGGCCGCCACCTCTACAACCGCGCCCACCGCACCTACCGCGCGGGCACCCGCTGACCACCCGGGAGACCACCGATGGCCATCACCATCCCGCTCGTCCTGCTCTTCGGCGTCGTCGTCCTGCTCCTGCTCCGCTTCAAGGCCCTCGGAGCCGGGGCCGCCGCCGTCGCCGTGCTCTTCGGCTTCTACCTCGCCGACACCGGCGCCCGCCACACCATCAACGATCTGACCACCGCCGTCGTCACCAGCCTCGCCAACCAGCGCTGACCGGAGGAACCCGTCATGAACGAACCGATCCTCGCCCGGCACTGGCTCACCCTGGCCGCGCCGAAGGCGGCCCCGGCCGTCGCCACCTCCACGGTGCTGATCCTGGGACGCATCTGGAACGCCAACGGCGCCGAACACTCCACCGGCAACGCCGCGTTGATGGTCATCCTGGCCGCCGGGGCAGCGGCGGCCGGAGCCTGCGCGTCCACCGGCCGCGCCGGGGACAGCGTGATCGCCGGAACCGCGTTCGCCACGTCCGGCGGCCTCGCCCTGGCGGGCGTCGCCGGAT
This sequence comes from Streptomyces sp. ERV7, assembly GCF_001653515.1. Taxonomy (GTDB): domain Bacteria; phylum Actinomycetota; class Actinomycetes; order Streptomycetales; family Streptomycetaceae; genus Streptomyces. The sequence continues at coordinate 25,227 of NZ_LYOY01000015.1, forward strand.
ACTCCGACGGCCTCCCGTTGCCGTTGCTCCTGTGGGCCCTGGCGACCGCCGTCGCGTACGGGCTCGCGGCCCGCTACTGGCGCACCGAACGGCGCGACACCCTCGCCCACCAGCGGCACACCACCGAACGGCGCGAGGACCACGCCCACATCGAACGCGTCGAAGCCCTGCGAGCCGGAGCCCAGATCGAATCCGCACGCGCCGGCGCCTCCTACGCCGAATCCCTCGCCACCGCGCTCATCACCCGGGCCACGCTGCCCGGCTTCAACCCGCAGGCCATCGAAAGCGCCGGCCTGCCCGAACTCCCCGCCATCGAACGCTAGATACGGCTAGGGCGGCCCCCGTCTCGCCAAAGTCCGGGGCCGCCCTGGTTCTCCGTCCACACGAGAACTGGAGACATCCAGCATGACGCAACCCACCGACACTCCGCGAGACGGCCGCCGACCGTTACGCCTACGCACCGCCCTCGAACTGGCCGCCTCACAAATCCCGATCCTGCCCCTGCGGGCGGGCAAGGTCCCGTTCGGTAACTGCCGCCGCTGCACGGACAACGCATGCGGCGGCCGACCGAACATGAAGAACGCCGGCCCCTGCACCTGCCCCGGCCCCTGCCACGGGTGGGCCGCCGCGACCACCGACCCGAACGTCATCAACTCCATTCTGTGGCGCCGGGCGTGGGTGCAGGCCTCTGCGGTCGCCTACCACCCGGGCGGCGCGGGTCTGACGGTCGTGGACCTGGACAACGCCGACGCCATCGCGTGGGCCCGCGAGAACCTGCCCGCCACGACGACCGTGCCCACCACCCGGGGACAGCACTGGATCTACCTGGGGCGGATGCGGTCGGCCAACGCGGTCCGGCCCGGCATCGACATCAAGTCGACCATGCAGTACGCCCGCTGGCTCGGGTACGGCTCCGGCACCATGGCGCCCCTGCCGTCGGCCGTCCGGGCGCTGGTCGAGAGGGAAGAGACCACCTCCCCGCCCGGCAGGGTGGTCTCTTCCGTTGCCGGGCGGCCCGTGTGGGACCGGTCGGTGGCCACCGGCTGCCGCCACACCGCCGCCTACGTCCGCACCGGCCTGCAACGCGGCCTCGCCAGGATCAGCGCGCACGCCGAGTCCGGCGCCGGGTCGCAGGCGTTCGCCGTGGCGCAGTTCGTCGCCCACCAGCACGCCCAGTGCCCCGGCCCCTGCGGTCTGGACGTCATGGGGCGCGAGATCGTGGCTGCGGCCGTCTCCGTGGGCGTTCCCAAGGCGTATGCGGAGCGGGCCGTGGCCAACGGCATGGCCCAGGTGGTGAGGGCGGCATGACGCCCCGCCGCCCCCGCAGCGAGACAGCGGCGTGCGGGCAACTCGCCCTGGACGACCTTCCGGCCGCCCCGACGGCAGCACCTGCCGCCGGGCGGGCGGTCGTTGCTCGTAAGACGTCGGCTGAAGGCCGTCCTTTCACGCTTGTCCGCCCTGACCCGCACCCGCCCACCCAGCGTGGCCACGGCCCGGTTGTCTCCGGTTGGCTGCGGATCGTCGCCCCACCGTCCTGGACCGCCCAGGCCCGTGCGCACTGCTGGTGCGGGTGCGGCTTCGAGCGGGACGCCATCGGACGGGCGGCCGTGCTGCAACTGATCGCCGCGCACGGCGAACACCGCACCTCATGCCCGCTGCTGGGCCGTGGCCAAGGCGGGAGGGAGGCATCGTGATGGCGGAGATCCGACATGTGGTGATGATGAGTGGCGGGATCGGCTCGTGGGCCACCGCCAAGCGCGTCGTCGACGAACACGGCCCCGAGCACGTCGTGTTGCTGTTCGCGGACACCAAGGTCGAAGACGCCGACCTGTATCGGTTCCTGGACGATGCTGCGGCCAGCCTGAAAGCCCGCCTGGTCAAAATTGCCGACGGCCGCACGCCGTGGGAGGTCTTCAAGGACCGCCGGATCATCGGCAACAGCCGCATCGCCCCGTGCAGCCAGTACCTCAAGCAGATCCCCTGCCGTCAGTGGCTGGAAGCCCACACCGACCCGGCGACCTGCGCTGTCTATGTCGGCATCGACTGGTCCGAGACCCACCGGCTGCCCGCGATCCAGGCGGCCTACCAGCCGTGGACTGCGCTCGCTCCGCTGTGTGAGCCGCCCTACCTCGACAAGGAAGACCTCCTGCGCGGTGCCGCCGCACGCGGCCTCAAGCCCCCGCGCCTCTACGCCCAGGGATTCCCGCACAACAACTGTGGCGGCGCCTGCGTACGGGGCGGACAGGCCCAATGGGCCCTGCTGCACGCCACCAACCCCGACCGCTACGCCGAGGAGGAACGCCAGGAGAACGCCCTGCGCGCCCACCTGGGCAAGGACGTGGCGATCCTGCGCGACCGCATCGATGGCGTCTCCATCCCGCTGCCCTTGACCGTGCTGCGCTCGCGGATCACCGGCCAGCAGATCGACGCCGATGACTGGGGCGGCTGCGGCTGCTTCACCGAGCCCACCGCCGCATCCGAAGGAGGCGATCAGCCCATGACCGCACAACCGGTCGACAGCAGTGACGACCTGTGGGCCGGACTAGCGGCCGACCTCGAACCGCCCACCGCCCCCCTGGTGCCGATGTGGGACGAACCCGTCC
>NZ_LYOY01000016.1 GCF_001653515.1 Streptomyces sp. ERV7
CGTACAGGGGAGCCCAGAGCGTCCCGAGAGTCCAGAGAATCCTCGGAGTCCCCCAAACCCCCCACCCGCCGTGCCTTCCAGCCCCCCCGCCCCGAGCCCTCGGACCTGGTCGCCCAGGCCGTGCGCGCGGCGCTCGCCGAGCACCGGGGCGATGTCGACGCGGCGACGGCCGCGCTGGTCAAGCGGGCGATCCCGGACGCGATGCGGCTGCTGGACGAGACGCGCAAGGGCGCCCGTTACGACATCATCGCCCACCCCTGGATCCCGGACGTGCTGCGCAAGCAGACGGCCAAGGGCGCCGACCAGATCTGGGAGGCGCGCCCCAAGTGGACGCGGCACGAGCTGCCGCCGGGCGAGCACGAGGTGACGGCGCTGGACATCAACGGCGCGTACCTCTCGGCGCTGAAGACCCATCTGCCGCTGGGGCAGCTGGAGCACTCCACGGGCTTCGCGCACGACCGCCGCCGGGCGGGTGTGCACCTGATCACGCCGCCGGTGTGGGAGCACGAGGACGTGCTGCCCAACCCGATCGGCAACCGCGACGAGCCGGGCCCGCTGTGGGTGACCGAGCCGACCCTGCGGCTGCTGCAACGCCTTTCGGGCCCGAAGTACGGGCTGTGCGAACCGCCCGAGATCCACGAGTCGTTCACGTCCGGGGCGACGGAGAACCTGCTGGAGAAGTTCCGTATCGCCCTCAAGGACGCGCGTGACGCGGCGCTCGCGGACGGGGACGAGGTGACGCTGGAGTACGTGAAGGCCATGTACTCCAAGTTCGTCTCCACGATGGGTGAGTCGAACTACAACCGCGAGCTGTACCGTCCGGACTGGATGCACATCATCCGCTCCCAGGCGTTCGCCAACCTCTGGATGAAGGCGTACAAGGCGCACGACGAGGGCCTGGCGGTCGTACGGGCGATGGGCACCGACGAGCTCCATGTGATCGGCGACTGGCGCGGGGTGTTCGCGGAGGGCCGGGGCGTGACGGAGGTCAAGGTCAAGGACACGTACACCGCTGGCGTTGACGCTGTCGTAGCGGGCGAGGAGGGCTGAAGTGCCGGAACAGAACCATGAGTTCGGCAAGTACGGGGCACGCGGCATCAAGGGCAGCGAGGCCGTGTCCCGCGTCCTGGACGGGCTCGCGGGCGGCATCGCGACGCCGGTGACGGTCAAGCGGGGCCTGATGGCGCGGCTGCACTATCTGACGCGTACACCGCACGCGTGGGCGGCGGCGCGCGAGGCGGGCCTCACCGTCACCGACCGCACGCTCAAGGCCTGGCTGGCGGGCGGGCGCACCCCCACCGCGGCGAACCTGGAGCGCATCGACCGCGCGTACTGGACGGTCCGCCGCCACAACGTGGCCCGCCACCTGCTGCGCCGCCTCAACTCGGCGGGCGGCACGCGCGTGGAGCTCCACCCCCTGAACCAGTCCCAGGTCCCGCGCCCGCGCCAGCGGATCGTGGAGTACCGCGCCCTCAACGTACGCCGCTGGGACCGCATCGTCGAGGCGTGGGCGGCGGCGGACCCGGAGGCCCTGGACGGGGCGTGGACGGACGTCATCGAGGACTTGGGGTCGCAGTGGGGGCAGTATGAGTATGTGACGAATGTGGGGTTCGCGGCGTGACGCGTCGCCGCCGGGGGTTGCCCGACGGGCTTCAGGCGGGCACGCCGAGTTCGCGGTGGGTGCGCTTGTGAACGCGCGCACCGCAGGCTCGCGCCGCCACGGGGCGAGGGCCGTGGTGAACTCGGCGACGTAGTCCTTGGCCCGGGAGGACTGGACGCGGGCGAGGATGTCGACCGAGCGGTTGCCGAGCGCGAGGCCGATCTCACCGAGATCGCCGGGCCGCCCCAGCCGTTCGCCGATCGCCTGAGCCAGCAACCGGGGCACCGGGCCCTTGGGGACCATGCCGCGTCGGCACCAGTTCGCCACGGACGTGTGGGAGTAGTCGGTCTCGGTCCCGGCCTGGTGGGCGAGCTGGTTGACGCGGTGGGCCAGGGACTTGTGGCTCGCACCGCTGGCTTGGATGATCCGGGCCAGGTCCGTGTTGGGCGGACGGGTCCGGCGGACGGCCGATGGCACGACGGCCTCCCTTGCCGGTTACTGAAGCGCTGCGCACGCCGGCCCGTCGTGCCGGTGACGCCGACAAACGGGAGTGCGATCGGACCCGCTCAGAAAAGAATTCCCCTGAACGTGTCACGTTCCCCCGCCCCCGCGTTTCACAGAAGCAGAGCCGCCCGCGAACGCGGCTCGCCCCGCCGGAAAAGGGCGCGGCACGCACAGTGAGTTCTGGAGTGAAGAGTCATGGCGAACCCCATCCTGGTCACCGGCGGCACCGGCACCCTCGGCAGCCACGTCGTTCCCCTGCTGCGCCAGGCCGGGCGCAGCGTACGGGTGCTGAGCCGGAGCGTCCGCGAGGGGCGCGACGGGGTCGAGTACGTGGCCTGCGACCTGTTCAAGGGGGAGGGGATCGAGGCCGCCGTGGACGGAGTCGAGATCATCCTGCACCTGGCCGGCGGGCCCAAGGGCGACGACGAGGCGACCCGTAATCTGATGGCGGCCGCCACCCGCGCCGGGGTCAAGCACGTCGTCTACATCTCCGTCATCGGCGCCGACACCGTCCCGATCGGCTACTTCCAGGCCAAGCTCGGCGCCGAGCGGGCCATCGAGGAGTCGGGCATCCCGTGGACGACGCTGCGAGCGGCCCAGTTCCACGACCTGCTGCTCACCATGGCGCAGAAGATGGCCAAGCTGCCCGTGATCCCCGTCCCGGGCGGCATCCGCTTCCAGCCCGTCGACTCGCGCGAGGTCGCCGCCCGGCTGGTCGAGCTGACCCTCGGTGAGCCGCAGGGGCTGGTGGCCGACCTGGCGGGGCCGAAGGTGTACGGGATGGGGGACGTGAACCGTACGTATCTGCACGCGCTCGGCAAGCACCGGCTGATGATGCCGGTGCGGGTGCCCGGAAAGGCCGGGCGCGCCTACCGCGCGGGCGTCAACCTGTCCCTCGACAACGCCCTCGTGGGCCGGCGGACCTGGGAGGACTTTCTCGCCGAGCGGGTCGTCGCCTGAGAGCCCCGGGCCCCCTCACTGCCTGCGCCCCGGCCTGCGCCCCCCTGCCCGCGCCTTCACTGCGCCCGCAGTCTCCCGCCCAGCCACGCCAGCGCCGGGGGGATCTCCCGCCGCCACGTGTTGAAGTTGTGCCCTCCCGTGTCCAGTGTGATCGACGAGATGTGGGCGGGCGGCCGCACCTTCGCGATGAACCGCTGGGTGGCCCGGTAGTTGGTCTCGCCGTGCTTGGACGTCGTGACCAGGAACGAGGAGCGGCCCTGGGGCAGGTGGTCCAGGCTCCACAGCAGGTCGGCGCGCCTCTTCTCGTACTTGTTGCCGTGGAAGAGGTCGCCCGAGTCGCGGTCCACCTCCGCGTTGTAGTCGGCGGACAGGCCCACCCCGGCGGCGTACGCCTCCGGGTGCTGGAGGGCGAGCTTGAGGGCGCAGTAGCCGCCCGTGGAGTCCCCCATGAAGCCCCAGTTGCGGGGCGCGGTGCCCACTCGGAACGTCCCCGAGATCGCCTTCGGCAGGTCCTTGGCGAAGAACGTCTCCGTCTGCGGACCGCCGGGGATGTCGATGCACTGGGTGTTACGGGGCGGCGCCACCGTGGGCCGCATCATCACCAGGATCATCGGCTGCATCTTCTTCTGCTTGACCTGCATCCACGCCGTCTTCGGGTAGCGCAGCCCCTTCAGCAGGTTCTCGGCGGTGCCGGGGAAGCCGGTGAGGACGACGGCGGCGGGGAACGTCTTGTGCTCGTACTCCTTCTGGAAGTACTCCGGCGGCAGATACACATACGCCGGGCTGACGATCCGCGACCGCTCGCCCTGCACCGAGATCTTCTGCACCTCTCCGCTGAGGTGCGGCGAGCCGGATCCCGGAACGCCGACCTCCTGCTTGCCCATCAGCTTCACCCCGGGGTTGCCGATGGCCTGCGTGCCGAGGACCCCCACCCCGGTCTGCTGCCCGAACAGGTCCGCCCACGACCCGTAGAACAGGAACGTCCGGTTCGCCGCGAGTCCCACCGAGGAGAACACGAGCACCTGGATCACCAGGACCAGGCCCACCCGGCCCAGCACCGGCACCCACCCCCGCCGCGCCAGGAACGGCCACAGCCAGATGGTGGCGGCGAACAGCAGGACGGTGCAGGCCACGGCCAGCAACAGAACGGTGGTACTCGTCAGGCCCATAACCGCGCAAACTCTCCGCCGGGACTCCCGGATGGGTGGATGTCCAGTGTCGGGGAGTCAGATACGGATCCGGGGCAATCCGTTCCCAGGGCGGGTCGTCGCCCAAGGATCCGTCGGGCCCGTCAGCCCGTGACCGCCGACCCCTCGGCCTGTGACCGCCGTCGGATCAGCCCGTGACCGCCATCGGGCGTGCGTCGCCCTGTTCGAAGTGGCTCGGCCGCCCGTCCCGGTGCACCTCGCGGCCCAGGCGCGCCGCCCTGGCCCGGGGCATCAGCGTCCAGGTGCCGTCGGCGCGGCGCAGCGCCGCCGAGTGCCACGGGGTGGTCCAGGCGTCGGGCGCGTCCAGGAGGCGGATGCCGAACTTGGGGGCGCCGGCCGGCTGGGGATGGATGGACAGCCGTACGGCGTCGGCGTGGTGGTCGGCGATCAGGTCGCCCCAGGCGCGGCTGCGCTGGATGACGCCGTACGCCCGGACGCGGCACTCGCGCTGGAGCGCGGACCTCGTACCGGTGAAATGAGCCGTGTCCTCGACCAGGAAGCGGGTGATGCCCCGGTACAGGGCGAGGGTCTGCTCGTCGCTGCGGACCTCGGCGCGCAGGGCGTCCACGCTCGGGGCGTAACGCTCGTGGACGTGCGCGCGCTTGGCGGCGTGCGGCAGGTCGCCCAGTACGTCACGCAGGTCGAAGACGGACAGCCGGTCCAGGCCCGAGGCGGCGATGAGCGTGCGCAGTTCGTCGGAGTACGCGTCGATGTCGTGGTCGGGGACGTGGACGAGGTCCCCGAAGACATGGCCGTCCGAGCAGATGACGATCCGGGCCCCCGGTGGGTGTATGCGGCCGATGTCTCTGCACAGGGAGTCCAGGAACCGCAGCGAGAGGCGTTCGCCCTGGTCGGGGAGGTGGCCCAGGACCTTGGCGGGGTTGGGGGACTTGCAGGGGAAGCCGGGCAGGGTGAAGACGACGGGCGCCCCGGCCCGTACGAAGGCGGAGATCTGGCGCAGTTGGTGGGGGAAGGCCAGCGGGTCGACGTTGTCGCGGGAGTTGGTGGTGCGGTGGTGCGGCAGCAGCAGGTTCAGGATCGAGGCGCTCAGGCTCGTGGAGACGCGGTCCGGCGCGGAGGTCAGCGGCATGGGTTGCTCCAGGAGTGGGTGTCGGGGCATGGCGGCATGGCGCCTCGGCGGGTGCCGGGCGCGTGAAGCCGTATGAGTGGATGGGCCCGCGCCCCTCAGGGGCGCGGGGAACTGCGCGACCAGCCCAAGCCGGCCCGCAGCCGACTCACGACCCTTCCGGCGAAGCCGGAGACGCGGAGCCGGAGCCGCAGGGGCCGGCGCTCAGGCGTCAGACGCGGCGGTCGTACGCGAGGGGCAGCCGCGCCGTGCCGCGGCCCAGCACCGCCTGGACCCACTCCAGATCCTCATCCGCGACAGCGAGCCGCAGCCCGGGCAGCCGCCGCAGCACCGTGCCCAGCGCGATCTGAAGCTCGGCCCGGGCCAACGCCGCCCCGGGGCAGAAGTGGATGCCGTGCCCGAACGCCAGATGGGGGTTGGGGGAGCGGTCCAGGACGAGCGCGTCGGGGTCCTCGAACCGTCGCGGATCCCGGTTGGCCGCGCACAGCGAGACGATCACCGAGTCACCGGCGGGCACCACCGTGCCGTGCAGCTCGCTGTCCTCGGCGAGGAAGCGCCAGGTGGTGAGCTCGAAGGCGCTGTCGTAGCGCAGGAGTTCCTCGACCGCGCGGGGCAGCAGCGCCGGGTCGTCGCGCAGCCGTACCAGCTGGTCCGGGTGGCGCAGCAGCGCGACGAGCGCGGTGGTGATCTGGTTGGTCACCGGCTCCTGGCCCGCCACCAGCAGCTGGAAGATCATGGAGTCGAGCTCCTCGCGGGTCAGCTCGCCCTCGTCGCGGGCCACGACGAGACGGCTCAGGAGGTCGTCGTCCGGGTGGGCGCGCTTGTGGGCGACGACCTCGGCTATGTAGGTCTGGAGCCCGTGCAGCCGTGCCTCGTACATCGGCCGCCCGGGGTCGGTGGGGCCGACGGGCTGGACGACCTTGCCCCAGTCGCGGTCGAAGCGGGCGGCCAGGGCGGCCGGGAGGCCGATGGTCTCGGCCAGGACCTGGAAGGGGAAGTGGGCGGCGAAGGCCGCGACGAGGTCGGCGGGGCCCTCCTGCGGCAGGGCGTCGACCAGCGCGTCGGCCAATTCCTGGAAGCGGGGCCGCAGCGCGTCGACGCGGCGCGGGGTGAACGCGTCCGTCACGAAGCGCCGCATCCGGGTGTGCCGGGGCGGGTCCTGGTGCAGGAGGTGGACCTGGAGCTGGGAGTGCTGCGGCTCGGGCATGATCGAGGCGCGCTCGCGCCAGCGGTCGTTGCCCCGGTCGTGGTTCTTGCCCAGGCGCTCGTCGTTGAGGGCCGAGTGGGCGGCCTCGTACCCGGTGACGAGCCAGGCGTTCACCCCGCTGGGGAACAGGACGCGGTGGACGGGGCCGTCCTCGCGCATCTGCTCGTACAGCGGGTACGGGTCGCGCTTGTACGGGCAGCCCATCAGCGGCACGGGTTCGGCGGTGGTCCCGTCGGAGAGCGGCCGCGGTTCCTGGATGGTCATGAAGAGCGCTCCTCAGAGGGCGAGTTCGGGCTGGTGGTGGTCCAGCCACAGGGCGAGGTCGACGACGCGTTCCAGGCGGAGCCGGTGGCCCCACTGGAGCTGGTCGGGCGGGGTGTCCAGGCACGGCTTGATGAGGGTCTCGTCGGCGAGGTCGCGGACCCGGCCGCCGCACGCGTCCAGCGCGTCGCGGGCCATGTTCTGCAGGCCGCGGTTGTAGTCGGGGTGGTGGGTGGCCGGATAGTGGTTCTTGGGCCGCCACAGCACCGAATCGGGGGCGAGTCCCGCGCCCGCCGCGCGCAGCAGGCTCTTCTCGCGGCCGTCGAAGCTCTTGAGCGCCCACGGGGTGGCGAAGGCGTACTCGACGAGCCGGTGGTCGCAGTACGGGACGCGGACCTCCAGGCCCTGCGCCATGCTGAGCCGGTCCTTGCGGTGCAGGAGCTGGCGCAGCCAGCGGGTCAGCGACAGGTGCTGCATCTCGCGCTGGCGGTGCTCCTCGGGGCTCTCGCCCTGAGCGTGCGGCACGGCGGCGAGCGCGGCGCGATACGTGTCGTCGCGGAACTCGCCGATGCGCAGGCCGAGATCCGGGTTGAGCGGCATCGCGGCCTCGTCGCCGGTGACGAGCAGCCAGGGGAAGGTGTCGGCGGCCAGCGCCTTGGGGTTGTGGAACCAGGGGTATCCGCCGAACACCTCGTCGGCCGCCTCGCCGGACAGGGCGACCGTGGAGTGGCGGCGGATCTCGCCGAACAGCAGATACAGCGAGGTGTCCATGTCGCCGACGCCGATCGGCGAGTCCCGGGCCACCACGACGGCCTTGCGGTGCTCGGGGTCGAGCAGGGCGCGCGGGTCCAGGACGACCGTGCTGTGGTCGGTGCCGATGTGGGCGCCGGCCTCGATGGCGTACGGGGTGTCGTGGCCGGTGCGCAGCACGTCGCCGGTGAACTGCTCGGCCTGGTCGCTGTAGTCGACGGCGTACGAGCGGATGCGCGCGTGAGGGCCCTCGCGCAGCCGCAGTTCGTCGGCGAGCAGCGCGGTCAGGACCGTGGAGTCGATACCGCCCGACAGCAGGCTGCACAGCGGGACGTCGGCCTCCAGCTGGGCGCGGGCGGCGGTGGAGACCAGGTGGTGGACGCGGTCGACGGCGGTGTCCTTGTCGTCGCCGTGGACGCCCGCCTCCAGCTGCCAGTAGCGGTGCTCGCGGATGCCGTCCCGGTCCAGGGTCAGCAGGGCGCCGGGCTCGACCTCCCGTACGCCCGACCACACCGTGGGGCCGGTGTTGAAGAGCAGGCTGTACGCCTCGCGCAGACCGTCGGCGTCCACCCGGGGGTGCAGCTCGGGGTGGGAGAAGAGGGCCTTGGGTTCGGAGGCGAAGGCGAGGCCGCCGTCGACGGCCGCCCAGAACAGCGGCTTGACGCCGAGCCGGTCGCGTACGAGCAGCAGCCGCTGCTCACGGGCGTCCCACACGGCGAAGGCGAACATGCCGTCGAGGTGGTCGGCGAGGGAGGCGCCCCACTGGGCGTAGGCGCGCAGCACCACCTCGGTGTCGCTGCGGGTGTGGAAGGCGTGCCCCAACTGCCGTAGTTCCGCGCGCAGTTGGTGGTGGTTGTAGATCTCGCCGCTGTAGGAGAGGACGGCGGTGGGGTTCTCGGGGCGGTCGGGCATGGGCTGGACGCCGCCCGCCGGGTCGATGACCGCAAGGCGCCGGTGGCCGAGGGCGGCGTGCTCGTCGAGCCAGACGCCGCCCGCGTCGGGGCCGCGCGGGGTGAGGGCCGCGGTCATGGCCTCGACGACCGGGGTCCGCTCGCGGGCGTCGCGGGTGTCGCGGAAGGACACCCAGCCGGTGATTCCGCACATGGGGCAACTCCAGGGTCAGGAACGGGCGGCGGACACCGGGTCGGTGCCTTTCGCGGCCGGAAGCGGTACGGGCCGTACGGGCACCGCGAGGAGGGGTACGGCGAGGCAGGCGGCGACGGCGGCGAGGGCGAGCCCGGCCCGTACGCCGTCGCCCTCCCCGGCCAGGCCCCACGCGGCGGTGGCCAGGGCAGGCCCCAGGGTGAAGCCGAGGCTGCGGGCGAGCTGGACGGCCGAGCCGACGGTGGCGGCCCGCTCGGGTGCGGCGGCGCCCATGACGAGGGCCTGGGTGGGGCCGCCGCCCAGTCCCATGCCGACTCCCGCGAGTGCCAGACGCCAGGCCACGTCCGGCGCGGACCAGGTGTCGCCGAGCGGGACGAGCAGCAGCAGTCCGGCTGCGGTGAGTACGGCGCCCACGGTGGCGACGGGCCGGGCGCCGTACCTGTCGGCGAGGCGTCCGCCGAGCGGTCCGGCGAGTCCCATGCCGAGCGGGAAGGCGAGCACGGTCAGGCCCGTGGCGGTGGCGCTGCGGCCGTCGTCGCGCTGGAGGTGGAGGGCGACCACGTAGTGCATGGCGGCGAATCCGGCGGCCAGCGCAAGGACGGCGCCGTGCGCCCGGTACAGGCCCGAGGCCCGCAGCGCGCCGGTCACCGGGCGCCCGCCGGGCCCGCGCAGCCACCACCACAGGGGCCCCGCGGCGGCGGGCGCGGCGAGCAGCCACCACGAGCCGTGCGAGGCGGCCAGGGTCAGGGTGACGAGGAGGACGCTCACGCCGGTGCCGACGAGCAGGGCGTCGGCCGCCGAGCGCCGGTCGGGGGCGCGCAGGCGTCCGTCCTTCGGCATCGCCTTCCAGGCGACGGCCAGGGCCAGTACGCAGACGGGGAGCTTGACGAGGAACACCGCCCGCCAGCCCAGCTGGTCCAGGAGCAGCCCGCCGAGCGCGGGCCCGGTCACCGCCCCGAGCGGGCCGAGCGTGGCGGGCACGCTCATCGCGCGGCCGCGCAGCTCGGGCCGTACCGACCGCATCGCGAGGACGGGCATCAGGACGAACAGCACGGCCCCGAACGCGCCCTGCCCGATCCGGGCGGCGATCAGCCAGGCCGCCCACGGCGAGAGCGCGGCGAGCGCGCTGCACACCGCGAACCCGCAGGTCGCGGTCAGCAGCGCGGGGCGCGTGCCGACCCCGTCGAGCCAGCGGCCGACGGGCAGCAGCAGGGCGACGACGGGCAGCTGATAGCCGAGGACGGCCCACTGGGCGGTGGCGGCCGAGACGTGCAGCCCGGAGGAGATGTCCGCCAGCGCCACGTTCACGATGTTCATGTCGAGCATCGCGACGAAGGAGAGCAGACCGGCGACGGCGACGAGGGACCAGCGGTCGACGGGGGGAGCATCGGGGGTGCGGCTCATATCCGTACCTCCGTAACCGGGGCGGTGTCCGCGTCCGCCGGAGTCCGGTGGTCGAAGGCGATCAGCGGATCCCCGGTCAGCGGGTGGTCCACGACGGCCGCCCGCACCCCGAACACCTCGGCCATCAGCGCGGGATTGAGCACCTCGCGCGGGCTGCCGGAGGCGACGACGTGTCCCCGGTGCAGGACGTGCAGCCGGTCGCAGACGGAGGCGGCGGCGTTGAGGTCGTGGAGCGAGACCAGCGTCGTACGGCGCCGGCCCCGCAGCAGGGCGAGCAGTTCCACCTGGTGGCGTACGTCGAGGTGGTTGGTCGGCTCGTCCAGGACCAGGACGTCCGGCTGCTGGGCGAAGGCCCGTGCGAGCAGTACGCGCTGGCGCTCGCCGCCGGACAGCTCGGTGAAGCGGCGGCCCGCGTGGCCGTCCATGCCGACGTCGGCCAGCGCACGCGCCACGATGTCCGTATCCGTGGCGTCCTCACCGGCGAAGGCCCGCTTGTAGGGGGTGCGGCCCATGGCGACGACCTCGCGCACGCTCAGCTCGAAGTCGCCGCCGCGCTCCTGCGGCAGCGCGGCCACATGCCGGGCCGCCTGGACGGGAGTGAGTTCGCGCAGATCGGTGCCGGACAGCAGCACCCGCCCGGCCGCCGGCTTCAGATGCCGGTAGACGGTTCGCAGCAGTGTCGACTTGCCGCTGCCGTTCGGCCCGACCAGACCGGTGATCTCGCCGTCGGCGGCGAGCAGATGCGCCCCGGCGACGACGGTACGGCCGCCGTAGGCGACGTGCAGGTCCTCGATGTCGATTCTCAACTGCCGCTCCCCAGCCGCCGGTCCAGCAGATACAGCAGCGCCGGAGCGCCGATCAAAGACGTGACGACGCCGACGGGCAGCTCCTGCGCGTCCATGGCCGTACGGCACACGGTGTCCACGACCACGAGCAGCAGCGCCCCGAGCAGCGCCGAGAGCGGCAGCAGCCTGCGGTGGTCGCCGCCGACGAGCAGGCGGCACACATGCGGCACCATCAGCCCGACGAAGGCGATGGCCCCGGACACGGCCACCAGGACGCCGGTGAGCACGCTCGTCACCAGGAACAGCTCACGCCGCAGCCGTACGACGTCGATGCCGAGCCCGGCCGCCGTCTCGTCGCCCATGAGCAGGGCGTTCAGGCCCCGGGCGCGGGCCTGGAGCACCAGCAGCGCGAGCGGAACGGCGATGGCCGGGACGGCGAGCAGCGACCAGGTGGCCCCGCTCAGGCTGCCCATCAGCCAGAACAGCACGCTGTGCGTCTGCTGCTCGTCCCCCGCCTGCAGGACGAGGTAGCTGGTGAAGCCGGACAGGAACTGGCCGATCGCCACCCCCGCGAGGACCAGCCGGAGCGGCGCGAACCCGCCGCCGCGCCGGGCCACCGCCCACACCAGGGCGAACGTGGCGAGCGCCCCCGCGAAGGCCGCGCCGGACAGCCCGAGTCCGAGCGCGCCGCCCGCCCCGGCGCCCAGCACGATGGCGGCGACGGCCCCGAGCGAGGCGCCGTTGGAGATGCCGAGCAGATACGGGTCGGCGAGCGGATTGCGTACCAGCGCCTGGACCGCCGTACCGACGACACCGAGTCCGGCGCCGACGAACGCGGCCAGCAGGGCGCGCGGCACCCGCAGCTGCCACACGATCAGATCGTCCGTACCCGGCCGGGGCGCCTCCCCCGACAGCCTGCGCCACACCACGCCCCACACCTCGCCGGGCGGGATGGAGGTGGAGCCGAAGGACACGGCCGCGGTGAGGGCGCCGAGCAGCGCGAGGGCGAGGACGGCGGCGAGGGCGGGGGCGGAGAGGGCGCGGGAACGGGCCCCCGTACCGGAACCGACGGGGGTGTTCTTGCGGGAGCCCAGCAGCGAGGCCACGGCTCAGCCGACCTTGCCGGGATACAGCGTCTTGGCGATCTCCCGGACGGTGTCGGCGTTGGAGACGCCCGCGATGGTGGTCCGCTCGGAGCCGATCCGTACGAAGTGGCCTTCCTCGACGGCCTTCAGGCCCTTGGTGGCCGGGTTGTCCCGGAGCCACTTCTGAGCCTCGTCGAACGCCGCCTTGTTCGCCGCCTCGCCGCCCCGGTCGCGTACGCCGAGCTGGATCCAGTCGGGGTTCTTGGCGATGACGTCCTCCCAGCCGACCTGCTTGAAGTCGCCGTCGCAGTCGCCGAAGGCGTTGCGGGCACCGGCGAGGGTGATCACCGCGTGGGCGACCTGCCGGTTGCAGACGACGGAGGGCTGCTTGGTGCCGGCGTCGTAGTCGAAGAAGAAGTACGTGGGCCGGGCGCTCTCGGCGGTGGAGCCGACAGCCGACTGCACGGCGCCCACGGTCCTCTTCATCCCCGCGACGAGTTCCCTGGCCTCGCCGGAGGTGCCGGTGACGGCGCCGAGCGAGGTGATGTCGTCCTGGACGGCGGACAGGTCGGTGACGGGGCTCTTGCGGTCGGCCGCGCAGGCGGTGGACTTCAGGAAGACGTGCTTGATCCCGGCGGCCTTGAACTCGGCCTCGGTGGGCGCGTCACCCATACCGCCACCCATGCCGCCCATCGAGGCGAAGGTGTCGATGTACAGATCGGCGCCGGAGCCGAGCAGCTTCTCCTTGGCGATGACCGTCTTGCCGAGCACCTTGACCTGCTGGGCCCTGGCGTCCAGGTCGGCGGGCAGGGTGCCCTTGCCGGGCGGGAAGCCGGTGCCGATCACCTTGTCCCCGGCGCCGAGCCGCAGCAGCAGTTCGAGACCGGCCGCGTTACTGGTGACGATCTTCTTCGGGGCGGCGGCGAAGGTGGTCTTGGCGCCCATGCAGTCGGTGACGGAGACGGGGAAGCCACCGGCGGAGACGGCGGCCCCGGCGGCCGCGTCCTTGTCCGAGCCCTTGCCCTTGTCGGCGTCCTTGCCGCCGTCGCCGCAGCCCGCCACCAGGAGGCCGAGCACCACGGCCGTCGTAGGCCACCACACGCGAGAACGCATCGAAACTCTCCAGGTCCACTTGGTACACGGGCGGACTTCTGCCGCCCGGTCCCAGTAGTCGCCGCGGATGCCGTTCGAGTTCCTGACGGAGTTGATCTCGTACAAGATTCGTACGAGATCACCTCCGGTCTCGTACGAGAAGGGCCCGCGCGCAGCCCACGTCGTTTGACGGCAAGCGTCAAACGACACCCCCCACCTGCGAAAACCCGGGCATGATGGCCCCATGAGCGTGACGATCGACATCACCGGACTGCCACCCGAGCGCCTGGTGTTCAGCCCGGCGCCGCTGGCCGAGCTGTGCACCGCGCTGCACGCCCTGGCCGAGCCGGGGCACCACCCCGGCCTGCACGGGTGGACGACCGCGACGAACGCCGCCCTGAAGCCGGACCTCGCGGACCGCCTGTGCGAGGCGGACTTCCTGTGGACGACGTCCTTCTCCGACATCTCGCTGCCGTTCGCCGCACTGCCCGACACCCACGGCCGCCCCGGCGCAACGCTCGCCGAGGACCTGGACCAGCTGGACCGGCTCGACGACGACGTGTTCGTCGACGCCGCCCTGGAGATCTCCTGCACCAGCCAGTACGGCCGAGGCGGCCCCTCCCCGCTCAGCGACGGCAGGGCCCGCACCCACGCCCTGGAACGCGCCGCGGCCCGCGGCCCGCGCCAACGGGAGTTCGCCGAACGCCTCCTGGAGGACCCGCCCGCCGTACGCGCCTGGATCCGCCGCCTCTTCGAGGACTGCGCGGAGGCGTTCTTCGACGACGTCTGGCAGCGCGTACGCGTCGAGCTCGCCGCCGACGCCCGCCACAAGACGCAGGTGCTGCGCCACAAGGGCCTGGCGGAGGCGCTGGCGGAGGTCTCGCCCGCGCTCGGCCTGGAGGGCGACGGCACGCGGATCAGCGTCGACAAACTCACCAGCGGCCGTACGAGCGCCCTCGACCCGGCCGTGGGCGCGGGCGTCACCTTCGTCCCGTCGTCGCTCGGCTGGCCCCACCTGTGGGTACTGCACGCCCCGCGCTGGCGCCCGGTGATCCACTACCCGGCCGCGGCACCGCAACTGCCCGGCCCCGGCTCCCTGGACCTGCTGGAGCTGCGCATGGAGGCCCTGGCCCACCCGATGCGCATCCGCATGTGCCGCTACCTGGCCCGCTCCGCGTACACCACGACGGAACTCGCGGCCGCGCACGACATCAGCGCCCCCGAGGTCTCCCGCCACATCGCGGCCCTGAAGAAGGCGGGCCTGATCACCACCCGCCGCCGCGGCCGCTACGTCCACCACCAGCTGGACCTCACGGTGGTGGCCCGCCTCGGCAGCGACTTCATCGAAGGCGTGCTGCGCTGACGTTGGCCGTACGCCCTCCGGCGCAGGGCCGAGCCGGCAGGCCCGTGGGGCGGACAAATGTCCCACGGTTCTCGGGACAGTGGTCTCTGCCGCCCAAGTGGTCCGCTCGGCGAGTCTGTTCACGTGGTCATGACCGTGACACGGAACAAGACGAGCAGGGGACGACAGGCTATGGATCAGTCGCTGGTGGACCGCACGCTGGACTATCTGAGCGCGGGGCTGGCGGGAGACACGCGGGCGCTGGACGCCGTCTGCGATCCGGGCTTCGAGAACATCCGGTGCGACGAGGCGGGCCGGGTGGTGACCCTGACGAGGGCGCGGTTCCTGTCCGGTTTCCAGACGCCCGGGCGGCAGGCGTACGAGAAGGCCGGCGCCATCAGCCCCCTGGTCACGAGCGAGTACGACGGCCACGGGACGGTCGTCGTGCGCCGCGTCCAGGGGAGCGTGCCGGTGCTCCACACCCTCGTGTGGCGACGGGAGGAGGGCGAATGGAGAACGCTGCTGCGCGAGTTCACATTCGTCAGGGGGATGGCAGAATGCGGACAGATCCAGACCTAGATAGTGCATAACTTGGTTGTCACAGGGCGGGGAGGCACGAGGCCTCCGCGCACATACCGAGGGCGGACAACATGGTCACTCACGTACCGGCAGAGGCCCCTGGCGACGAGCGCGGCGCGCTCCTGGCGTTCATCGAGGCCCAGCGCGGCGGACTGCGTCGTACGCTGCTCGGCCTGACCGAGGAGCAGGCGGCCAGCCACCCCAGCGCCAGCGAGCTGTCGCTGTCCGGACTGCTCAAGCACGTGGCGGAGTGCGAACTCAGCTGGCTGCGCATGGCCCAGCAGCGGCCGAACGAGAAGCAGCGCGAGGAGTCGACGTGGCACGAGAGCTTCCTCCTGGTCGGTGACGAGACGGTGCCGCAGGTGATGGCGTTCTGGGACGCGGTCGCCAAGGAGACGCAGGAGTTCATCCACGCGGTGCCGTCGCTGGACGACACGTTCCCGCTGCCCGAGGCCCCGTGGTTCCCGAAGGACGGCCGGGTCTCGATGCGCTGGATGCTGCTCCACCTGATCGAGGAGATCGGCCGCCACGCCGGCCACGCGGACATCGTCCGCGAATCCCTCGACGGCAAGACGGCCTTCGAACTGGTGGCGCTGGCGAACGCGTGAGCCGGGCGACTACCGGCCAGGAGCAAGGGGGCGCTTTCCGGCCTAGCATGCACTGACGTCCGTCGCTGAGACTGGGGAGGCGCAGTGCAACAGCTGGCAGCAGCAATAGCGTTGGAGGGTACGCCGGTACGGGACCTGAGCATCGGCGGCCAGATCGCCGCCGTGGTGTTCCCGCTGGCGGTGGCGGCCCTGGGCGGGGCGATCGTCACCGACTTCAAGGGCGCCGGGAGAAGGCGGATCGGACCACCGCGGTGATCCAGAAGATCGTGGGGTGGTGGTTCATGGTGGCGGGGGCGGTGATGTCCGTGGGGATGCTGGCCAGCATCCTGACCGGTTGACCGGTTGACCGGTTGACCGGTTCGCCCGATGTGGCCGAACGACCCTCCCCGAGCACCCGTTCAACCCGCTGGACGGCCACCGCTATACGGCTGCGGGGGTCCCGGGTGTTCCCACAGGTGGACGTCCTCCAGGCACTGGGTATCTCACCAGATGGGAAGTACCGAAGGGCGGTTCAACGCCCGAACGCTCCGGTCCATCCACGGCAGTGAGACGATTCTGCCGGAGACGATCTGTCTCGCGAAGCCCACGATTTGAGTGGGTGAGGAGCAATGGGGGATGAAGAGTTGAGCTATGTCCTGACGGCAGTGATCGCAAGGACCAGTCTGCTTACTGCGGTGACGAAGGGTACGGCTACCGCCCACGTGGTGGAACTACGACAAGGCCTGGCACTCGTGCCGATGTCTGCCGCCCTGTCGGATGAGGTTGCCGACGCCACCGCGGAGCGCCGTACCGACTTCTGGAACCTTCCGGCCGGCTTCGACCGCGTACTGGCCGACTGGTCGAAGGAAGGCCCCGTCGCCTATGTCGAATCCGAGTACTTCGGAGGGATGGGCGAGGAGAACGTGGCGGTCTGGCGTGACGGGCAACTCGCCCTGGGCCCGCTGCACCTCGTGGAGCCCGAGCCGCTGCCGGCCGAAGGCACCCCGGTCTGCCGGGCCCTGCGCGAGCTCGGCGCCGTAGCGGGTACGCGGGACGACGAGTTCGAGAGCGTGGGCCTTGGCGAGCACCGGAATACCGAATCGTGGCTGACGTGAGAGCACGCGCCTGAGCCTGCTGCGGCTCGCAGGATGCCAGACGAAAAACCGGTCGCCTCACGATAAGGCCGTCCTGTGGGATGGGGCCGCTCGCTCGTGCCATATCCGTGCCGACCGTCGGAACTGCCGAGCCACACCCCGGCTACGGTGCAGTGGTGACGACCCCTGCACCGCAACCACCACTCCTCTTCCTCGACGTCGACGGCCCCCTCATCCCCTTCGGCGCGACGCCCGACCAACTCCCGCACGGCTACCCGACGTACGACACCAGGCACGGCCACCAGCACCCCGGCCCCGACACCAACCCGCTCATCACCAGGATCAACCCCGCGTACGGGCCCCGGCTGCTGGCCCTGCCCTGCACCCTGGTGTGGGCCACGACATGGATGGCCGACGCGAACGACTGCATCGCCCCCTGGCTCGGCCTCCCGCAGCTGCCCGTCGTGGACTGGCCGGACCCTGAGGACGACGACCGCACCCATGGCCTCCACTGGAAAACACGCGCCCTCCGGGACCGGGCAGCCGGCCGCCCGTACATCTGGATCGACGACGAGATCACCGAAAGGGACCGGACCTGGACGGCGGCGCACCACCCGGCCCGCTCCCTCCTCCACCGCGTCGACCCGCGATTCGGTCTCACCGACGACGACTTCGCCGTCATCGAGCGGTGGCTGCGAGCCGGTCAGAACAGGGCTCAGAACAGCGAGTTGTAGGCGCTCCAGTTTTGAGTAGGCCCGTACGCCCTTGAGTACGGCACCACGTCGGTGGGCGGTGGGTGGGGTCAGACGATCCGGGCCCAGACCATGATCGCGTAGACGGTGGGTACCGGGCAGGCGAGGGCGCCGAGGAGGAGCAGACGGCTGGCCGGTGCGAGGCGACGGACGCCGGGGGCGAAGGCGAGAGCGGCCAGCACGGCAGCCGCGCCGATGATGATCCCGAAGAAGGTCAGGACGAGGTCTCCGACGGGTGTGCCGTCCGCCGCACCCCAGAGTGCGGCCATGCCCACCACAAAAGTCAGCAGGGCAAGCGAGGCGAAGGTGACGGCCCACAGCATGCCGGCCAGCACGGTGACGACGGCCTGACCGCGGTGGGGGCGGCGTCGCGGCGGCTGGTAGGGGCCGTACAGGGCCGCGTAGGTGGTGGGGTTCACGGTCGATTCCTTCTCATCGAGGTCGGTAATCGGGGTCTGCACAAGATCCTCATGCGGAGGGCGCCGACGCGGCATGCGCTCGCGTACTCACCTCTTCACCGGCCCGTACTCAGACGGGCGAAGCTGCTGGCCGCGGGCACGGGTGGAAAGAATCTTGCTCGCTGGCTAAACGAATCGGGGGCTGCGACGCCCTGTTCTACGTCGGGGTCCGTTGCCGGGTCCTGTCACGGTGCGTTCGTTGGGACACACCGGGATTGATGCCTGTACCTGAGCTCCGGGCAAAGAGATGCGGGTACGGGCCGGCAGGGCGGGGCCCAGGCGGCCCCGCCCTGCTGCTATTTGGCCTGCGTCGGCTGCCGGAGGGGGTCACGGCGGCTGAAATCAGCGCGCGAACGGCTTTTGGAAGCCGAGAAAAGACTAGACCAGTGATTTACAAACGGCCGCCTGTTGTATAGCGGTTCGGCCGATAGGACATCCGCCTTGGTGGGGGACATGACAACATGTCAGATGCGTCCGCGCCGCAGACCAGCCAACTCAGCGAAAGACCACTTGCCCGAACCGATTGACTGGCATCAGTCGGCGCGCGACAGGAATCAGCCAAACGCTATTCCATGGCAACAATCAATAAATTTCACTCACTCTGGCGACTCCCGGGAGACCCAGGACCAGAACATTCCCTGGTAAGGGGCGAGTGACACACTTGCAGACATCCGACCCTCGAAAGTCAACGCTCACTCCCGTAATCCCGGCCGGCACCTTGGGAATCCATTTTGTGCCACCATTTGTCTCATGATGAACGCCCGGGCCTACCTCCCCGGCCACCCCACCGCACCGCGATCGATGCCAGCGATCCCTGAGTAGATCCACACTCTGAGTGACCCCGCCAGCGAGGCGCCGCCCGCTACCGACTCTTAGCGGCCGCCTGTGGTGTTGCCCACACTCCTTCGAACCCGCGTGGGTGACTCCGGCCGCAAGCCGCAATCACCTGTCGAGTTCATGATCCGGGCGGTAACGGGAGACCGTGTCGCTGCGGGGCGTGTTGATCTGATGGTGCATCCGACGGCGTGCCTGCATGAGGTGTACGCGGACCGTGCTCTCCGCCACACCGAGGTCCTCGGCGACCTGGTCAACACTCTTGTCCGCCAGGTAGTGCAACGCCGTGGCCCGCTGCTGCTGCTCGGGCAACTCGTGCAGCGCCTCCATCAACGTTATCCGCAGCTCAACGCTGTCGGCGATGTCCCGCTCGACCCCGCTGGGCTCGGCAACCTTGTCCACCGGCACCAGCAGCGCGGTCTCCTTGGCCCTGCGGGCGGCGACGTGCCGCGCCACGGTCCGTACATACCGCTCCGGATAGTCCACCATGTGCCAACGCCGATACACCTCCAGGAGGGCCTCTTGGACGATGTCCTCGGCCTGCCCCAGGTCACGCGTACGCAGGACGGTCTCGGCAACCAGCCGGTGATAGTTCGTGGTGAAGAACCGTGTGAACTCTCTTATCGCCGAGGGATCCTCCCGCCCGCTTCCCGCCTCGGAGCCGGCGCCCATAGTGCTCACGGCCTGGCATCCTGTGAGCCGGCCGGGCTCGATGGCTTGTCGGCGGTGTGAGTCAGGTAGACGTTCAGACCGGTAGCCACGGTGCCGACCGCGGTGATGACCAACGAGACCAGCATGATCTTCGTCGTCACCTCCCACTGGCGCCACCAGCCCTTCGGCACGCTCTCGCTCGCGTACAACCGGACAGCCGTGCGCTGCTTCAGACGGTCTATCACCAGCCACCCTCCCACCGCACACATGACGAGGATGCACAGCATCAACATCACCGAGGACAGCGAGCGGTCCGTGATGCCCCAGCCGGTGACGAGCGCGCCGAGCAGACCCACCACCGCTCCACCGACGGCACCGACCGCCCGAGACGGCACGGACTTGAAGACCAGCCGGGACTGCGTCTTATCGAGAAGCTTCTCCAACTCGGCTACCAGATGGTTGATCCGGTCGTCGTCACCATGCGCACGCCCAGTCACAGCCGAGTCCGTGAACTCGAGGGTGAACTGGACGTCCGCAGACTCCACAGCGAAGATCACATGGCTGAGCTCGACGGGCTCGTCGTCCGCCGCGAAGTAGCGCACATCGGGAAGCTCGAGCAGTTCATCGACCGACGGGGCGTCGGACCAGCGAGGGTCCGGCACGTGGCACTTGGTCCAGACCCTCACCTCCGAGGCTTCGAAGGGCCGACGCACCGAGTGCTCGAGACGATTGAGATCGCGGCGCGCGATCTTGCATCCGCGCCGTTCGAGAACAACGGGTAGGTGGCCTGCGACAACAAGAGCCGCAGGCCACGCCGGGCCAGTCACCGGGTTTTCCTCCATCAAGTCCGCTGTCAGGTACCGGGATTCGAGGAATGGCGCCAGCTCCGGGCAGAAGTGGAGCACCACACCTTGAACCGCATCTAACACCGAACGAACCCCACATGACAAGCGTTGGTTTCAACTCTTAGATGCCGCCATCAGTTTCTGGCAGCATCCCCGGAAAGGATCAAGAAACACCAGCAGAGCATCAAACGAATCATCGTATGAACATAGTTACGGATGGGTGTGTGCCGTACGAGGAAATCGCCTTTTGCTTGTTATTGCGGGCAGTTAGTGGCGAACTTGATTGGTCATCAAAAAATATACCGGAGAAGTGTAGTGATAAAGAGTCAAGATGAGCTCGAAAACGTAGTTGGATACCCAGAGAGAACCTGGAGGTTGCGTGACCACCCGACCCAGCCAGCTAGTCTTTGGAATTCGCGGAGCGAATTCCATCAGCTCGAATTGCGGAGCAATTCGAGTCGCAGACAACGGAGTTGGCTGCGGCCGCTGGCGAAGCCGGCGGCTGGCCGCGCGGAGCGCGGCGTTCTTCCGCCGCGTAGCGGCGGCGCGGCGTGTCTGCGGAGC
>NZ_LYOY01000017.1 GCF_001653515.1 Streptomyces sp. ERV7
CCCCGGCCCCCCGCGCCTTCCCGGCCCAGCCGGACCAGATCGCGCACGGCCCCCGCGACCGGCCGAAGGTCGCGCTCACCTTCCACGGCCAGGGCGACCCCAAGGGCGCCACCGCCGTGCTCGCCGAGGCCGAGCGGGCCGGCGCCCGGGTCACCGTCCTGGCCGTCGGGAGCTGGCTGGACGAACACCCCGAGATGGCCCGCCGCATCCTCGACGGCGGCCATGACCTCGGCAACCACACCCAGCGCCACCTCGACATCTCCGCGCTCGCGGAGCCGGACGCGTATGCCGAGATCACCGGCTGCGCGGACCGGCTGCGCCGGATCACCGGCTCCATCGGGACCTGGTTCCGGCCGTCCCGTACCCCGTACGCGACGCCGCTCGTTCAGAGACTGGCCCGGCGGGCCGGGTACCCGCACGTGCTCAGTTACGACGTCGACTCGCTCGACTTCACCTCGCCCGGCGCCTCGGCCGTGACGCGCAATGTCACCGGGCGGATCCGCAACGGATCCGTGGTGAGTCTGCACTTCGGCTACGCGGACACGGTCGCCGCGCTGCCGGCCCTCCTCGCCGACCTCGACCGCCGCGGACTGCGCGCGGTGACCACCACGGAGTTGCTGACCTGATGCCGACCCCCACCAAGAGGACCAAGAGGACCGCCGCGCTGCTGTGCGGCCTCCTGCTCGCCGCGCTCGCCGGCTGCGGCTCGTCCGCGGACAAGGGAGGGAACGAGGCCCTGGGCACCAAGGGCGCCGCTCAGCCCGTGCCGAAGAAGGCCGTTCCGCAGGGCCTGCCCGGGATGCCGCCGGTCCTGGACCCCAAGGACGCCTACGCCGCGGACCGCCCGGGCGCGCTCCAGCCGGCCGTGAAGAACTTCCTCGAACGCGTCTACGTGCCCAACACCAACTCCAACACGGTGTCGGTGATCGACCCCAAGACGTACAAGGTGATCGAGACCATCCCGGTCGGACACCAGCCCCAGCACGTCGTCCCCTCCTGGGACATGAAGACGCTGTGGGTCAACAACGACCTGGGGGACAGCCTCACCGCCATCGACCCGGCGACCGGGAAACCGGGCCGCACGGTCCAGGTCTCCGACCCGTACAACCTCTACTTCACGCCCAACGGCAAGTACGCGGTCGTGATGGCGTCGATGGACCGCGAGCTGGTGTTCCGCGAGCCGGTCACCATGAACCGGGTCAAGACCGTCCCGGTCCACTGCGCGGGCGTCAACCACGCCGACTTCTCCATGGACGGGCGCTACTTCATCGTCTCCTGTGAGTTCTCCGGCGAGCTGCTCAAGGTCGACACGGAGAAGATGCAGGTCATCGCGCATCAGAAGCTGCCGTTCGAGGGGGCGATGCCGCAGGACGTGAAGATGTCCCCGGACGGGAAGACCTTCTACATCGCGGACATGATGGCCCACGGCATGTGGGTCCTGGACGGCGACCGGTTCAGCACGCCGACGCTGCTGCCCACCGGCAAGGGCTGCCACGGCCTGTACGTCAGCCGGGACTCCAAGGAGATGTACATCTCCAACCGGGGCGAGGGCACGATCTCCATCTTCGACTTCCCCCAGAACAAGCTGACCAAGAAGTGGCACCTGCCGGACGGCGGCAGCCCCGACATGGGCGGGGTCTCGGCGGACGGCAAGGTCCTGTGGCTGTCCGGCCGTTACGACGCCGAGGTGTACGCGATCGACACCACCACCGGCCAGGAGATCGCCCGTATCCCGGTCGGCTCGGGCCCGCACGGCCTGGCGGTCTACCCGCAGCCGGGCCGCTACTCGCTGGGCCACACCGGCATCTTCCGCTGAGCCCGCCGAGCCCGTACGGACGCGCGGCCGCCCCCGGGAGGACATCCCGGGGACGGCCGTCCCTCACCAGAGCACCGGCAGCCGTTCGGGCAGCCGTTTGATGAAGCCGGTGCGCCACACCAGCTGTTCGGGCGGGACCGCCAGAC
>NZ_LYOY01000018.1 GCF_001653515.1 Streptomyces sp. ERV7
CGGGGCCGATCACCCTCCAGGCGCGGGAACTGATCTTCCCGCCGAAGCCGGGGCCGCTCTACGGCGGACTGGCGTTGATGATGGTGGTGCTCACCCGGCGGCAGCGGTACGTCGCGGCCGGTGCCGCGATCGGCATCGACGTCGTCTTCGCGCTCGGGCGGTGGGCAGCGGGCGTCAAGACGCCCGAGGGGCATTTGTTCGGCAATGGCGCGTTGTGGGCGATGCTGGGCGTCGCGGTCTTCGCGATCGTGCGCCGCACCGGCCGGGAACGTGTGCTGCTGCTGAAGGGCGTCGGGCTCGGCCTGCTGCTGGTGACCGGCCGCAAGACCGGTGACGCCTGGCTGCTCATCACGTCGAAGACCCGCCCGACCGTGCTCGACCCGTACGTGGCCATGGCCGATCACGCACTGGGCAGCCCGTCGTGGGTGGCCGGCAGGATCGTCGAGGCCAGCGGATCGGTCGGCTCCCAGCTCCTCCACTTCGTCTACGGCGAGCTCGCGGTGGCCGCGATCGTCGTCGCCCTCTACCAGCTGCGCAACGTGGCGGCCGAGCGCCGCTTCCCGCGCCACCACCTGGTGCGCACCTTCCTGGTGATCGGTCTCCTCGGGCCGGCCTTCTACATGATCTTCCCGGTCGTCGGACCGGTCTTCGCCTACGGACCGGGCGCCTCCGGCACCGGCGGCGTGGAGTGGGCGGTGGTCAACCTGTGGCCGCACACGCCACCGTCGATCAGCATCCCGCACCCGGTGCCGTACGACGGGATCACCCCGCGCAACTGCATGCCCAGCCTGCACACGGCGTGGGCCACCGCGATCTTCATCCACACCCGCAAGGGCCCCAGGTTCCTGCGGTACGCGGGGACCTTCTGGCTGATCGCCACGCTCAGCGCCACCCTGGGTTTCGGCTACCACTACGGCGTGGATCTCGTCGCCGGCATGGTGTTCGCGCTCACCATCGAGGTGGCTCTGCGCACGTATGACCGCGGTTGGGACCGGTCGGGCATGCGGCTCGTCGCCTACGGCGTGGCGGTCTTCTCGGTGCTGTTGCTTTCCTACCGCTATCTGCCGTTGGAAATGGCCGAGCACCCGTGGCTGTTCGGACCCCTCGTCCTTCTGGCGCTGGGCTCGGTGGTCTACGGCTATGTACGGACCACCAGGGAATGGGAGCCGAAGGCCGCGCCGGCGTTCCGACCGGAACCGCAGCCCGAACTGGTCTGAGTCCGGCTCGCTCCGGTACGCGCCCGGGTGGTCGGCGCGCGAGAAAGTTTCCCGCGGCATGTGTCATGGACCGGCCAATTGTGCATTCTCGTAGTGCGCTGCAGTGCGCGGTGTACGACGAGAAGGGTGACCACGTCATGAACAGATCCGCCTCCACGGGCTGGGGCCGGGCGGGCCTCGCGCTGGGTGCCGTCCTGGTGTCCGCCGTCCTCTGCGCCCCGGCGAGTGCCGCCGCACCCGGGGGCGCGGGCTCCCCGACGCGTACCGCTGCCGCGCCCGCCTGCCCCGTCGTCTACTTCGACCTGGGCGAAACCCTCGTCCACACCGCCGCCGACGGCGGCATCGGCTATCAGTCGGGCGCCGCCTCGTATCTGCGTGCCCTGCGCGAGCACCACGTCCGGATCGGTCTGATCACCAACGTTCCGCCCTCCTGGGGCAGCACCGACGCCGAGCGTGCCGCCAGGCTGAAGCAGGAGGTCGACGCCGCTTGGAAGGGTTCCGTGCCCTTCGCCTGGCGGGACTTCGGCGACCGGATCCTCACTCCCCGTACCGACGCGGAACGCAAACCGGCGCCCGTCCTGTGGCAGCGCGCGAAGGCCGAGTCGGGGCGCTGCCGGGTCGTCTACCAGGCGGAGACGGCCGAGGAGGTCCAGGTCGCCGCCTCGGTGGGCTATGTGCCCTACCAGGTCGGGCAGTCCCATCGGCCCGCGTTCCTCCCGGTCGGGCTCGTCGAACTCCTCGGCCGCCGGTCCCGCTGACCGGCGGCCTGTGCCCGCGCCGCGCCTACGTGTCGGACCGCTGCTCCGCGTCGTGCCGCTGCTCGCGGGCCCCCGTCAGCGGGACCGTGTCACCGGCGTCGCGGTCCTCCGCGTCCGCGCCCGGGGCCGGGATCCCGGCCCCGGGGCGGCCCCGCCGCACCGCTCCACCGCGCACGAGCAGTTGTACCGCCCCGAGCAGCACCGCCGTCGCCAGCGCGCTGTGCAGCAGCAGCGCGTCCAGGTGGCCGGCGGAGACATACGCGCCCACGGCCACCGCGGCCAGGGCGCACACCGCGCGGTCCACGATGCTCTCGACCGACAGGAGCGTGGCGCGCGGGGCGTCCGCCGGCACCGCGTCGTTGACCAGTTTGCGCTGGACCGGGTACGCGAAGCCGGTCGCGGCGGCGAACAGGCAGAGCAGGGCGATGACGGCCCACGGTCCGCCGAGCGTCATCGCCGCCAGGGTGCCCGCGAGCACCAGGCTGAGGACCGACACCCAGGCGACCGGCGACAGACGGCGGCCGAGCCACTGGGGGCGGGCCGAGCCCACCGCCTCCGCCACCGTCATCGCGGCCAGCACCGTGCCGTGGGAGGCCTCCCCCACGCCGTGGTCCAGCAGGATCGGCTGGAACAGGTTGACCTGGCAGATCCGGGACAGCGTGAAGAGCGCCACACCCTGCACCATCACCAGGGCCAGCCACCGTGAGGAAGCGACGCAGCGCAGTGCGGAGCCCGCGTCCCGCAGGAACGCGCCGCCCCCGCGCCCGCCGTCCGCCTTCCCCGTCCCACCGCCCGCCCCGGCGAGCCGGGGCAGGGCGACGGCGCAGGCGAGGGAGCCCGCGGCGCTGGCGGCGCTGAGCACGTACGGGGCCGCGTGGGCGACGGCCATCAAGGGCCCGACCAGCGGCCAGCACACGACCTTCGCCGCGAGGCCCAGGGCCCGTGCGGTGCCCTCCGCCTTCAGATAGTGCGCGTCGCACTTCTCGGCCCGCAGCCCGTCGTACAGATACGCACTGGCCGCACCCGAGGTCAGCGAACGGCCCAGCGCGATGGCGAGGAAGTGGACGAGGAAGCCGGTGTACGAGGCGCTGAGCACCGGAGCCAGGTTCGCCGCCGTCATCACCACCGCCCCGGCCCGCAGGCAGTTGCGGGCGCCGATCCGGTCGGCGATCAGCCCGGTCGGGATCTCGAACAGGCAGAAGGCCACGTAGTAGATGCTCTGGATGCCGAAGATCTGGCTGTCCGAGAGCCCGGCCGCCTTCTGGTACGCGTAGAAGACCGGCATCCACCACAGCAGGTTGAAGAGGAGCTGGAAGCCGTAGTTGAGCTGGATGATCCGGCGGGCGGTGTGCGTCAGGCCGGTGCCGGACCGCGTATCCGCGGGGGCCGGGCTCACAGCGCGTACGGGCGGATCTGGACCAGCCGGAAGTCGCCCCGCTCGGTCATCAGCCACTCGATGTCCAGCGGCTTGTCCACGTCGGCCCCACCGAAGTCGGACCCGCTGAAGTGGGACTGCAGGAGCCGCCCGGTCAGGGACAGGTCCGCGAGCCGGGCGCGGGTGGCGGCGGGCAGCCCGTCGCCCCAGGAGCCCAGGGCGACGGTGCGGCCGCCGCCCTCCACCACGTTGTACAGGTACTGCTGCGGCAGGACGGAGCCGTCGACGACCTGCTCCGGGGAGCCGGGGGAACAGTTGAGGTAGACGTTGCGGAAGTCCTCGCGGCGGGTCGGGTCGCAGGTCACCAGGACGCCGCCGAGGGAGGCGGGCACGTACTCCTGGATGATCACGCCCATATAGGTGTCGTCGAGGGAGATCCCGACCTGGTGGCGCAGCCGCACGCTGCGGGGCGACACCAGGGAGGCCCACACCTGGCGTACCGCGTCCAGGAGTTCGCCGGTGCCGTGGACGGTGGTGACGGAGTCGTAGACGCCCGCAGCGGAGAAGCCCGGGAGGTCCTCGGCGTTGGACGAGGAGCGCACCACCAGGCGCCCGAGCTCGGCCGGCGGGACCGGAAAGGCCTGGCTGATCTGCCGGGTGACGGACTCGGGGACGGGTGTGTGCCGGATCAGCTGCTGGAGTTGCAGACAGAGCGGGTCCAGGACCTCGGTGGCGTCGAGTTCGAGTGCCATCTTCAGCTTGCCGATGCCCTGCTGGAGGGCGGGCGACGAGGCGAGGAAGTGCTGCTGGAGCGCGAAGGGGAGCGCCACGCCCTCCGGGGCGCCGACCGTACCGGCGACGAAGTCGGCTGCCCTGGCGCGGAGTTCGGGCACGGAGGGGTCGCTCAGGCCGAACCGGGTGGCGAGGTGGCC
Source organism: Streptomyces sp. ERV7 (assembly GCF_001653515.1). Taxonomy (GTDB): domain Bacteria; phylum Actinomycetota; class Actinomycetes; order Streptomycetales; family Streptomycetaceae; genus Streptomyces. The sequence goes on from NZ_LYOY01000018.1 coordinate 4,283, forward strand.
GTAGAGGTCGTCGCGCGGCGGGCGGGGCCGCCCGTAGAAGGCGGTCAGGTCGGCCGTACGGCTGTCGAGTACGTGGTGCAGCTCGCCCAGGTTGGCCGCCTTGGTGCCGTACCGGTCGCGGTCGGCGCTGCGCAGCCGGTGCAGGGACAGCACGGGGGCGTCTTCCAGCAGGGGCGGTTCGAGGCGTATGCGCTGCTGGTGCCAGGCGGGGGCCCGCAGGACCGGTTCCTCTTCCAGCCGCTCCAGGGAGATCTCGTCCTCGCCCACCCGGTAGCGCACCCACGCGCCGTCCAGGCCGTCCCTCTCGACGAGCTGTTCCAGGTCGCGCACGATCGCGTTGGGTATCCCCCAGCCGGAGGCCAGGACGTTGGTGTGCGAGAGCGGGGTGATCTGCGCGGTGTTGAGGAATCCGGCCACCCGCGGCACGTCGTCCGGCAGGCACGGCATGGCCACGATGTCGGCCCAGCCCAGCCCGGCCTCGGCGGCCGCGTACTCCTCGTTCGTACGGAAGAACCGCAGCCGCCCGGTGACCTCGCCGGGGTTCAGCGGCGTCCGGGTCCTGGAGCCGAAGAGCTCGTGGCTCAGGATGCGCGGCACGAGCCGTTCGCTGATCGCCGCCAGCTCCTCCTCCTGCCCGTGGTTGGCGGGCTTGAGCAGCACCGGGAGTCTGCCGTCGACCCGTGCGCGCACGAACTCGTAGAAGAACGCGAGCAGTTCGCCGCTCATGGTGTCGGCCTCGGTCGTCTCCAGGACGAGGAAGGGGCGCTCGCGGCCCTCGGCGTCCTCGCCGGTGTGCAGGGACAGCACACCGAGCAGGAAGCGGCGCCCGGGGTCCATGTAGACGGAGGCGTTGAACGCGTCCAGCTCCGCGTCCAGCGCGGCGAGTTCCATGCCCAGGACACGGGTGGCGACGTAGTTGACGTGGAAGGGGTGGGCGGCGGTGTCGAGGAGGTGCCAGGTGTTCTCGGCGCGGTCGACGACGACCTTGAGGTAGGGGTGACCGGCCAGGACCCCGGAGAGCGTGCGGAAGAGCGGCAGGGAGAGGTTCTCGCCGACGACCGTGCGGTCCGTGGCCGGGTCGGCGGCGTCGGAGAGCAGTTGGGCGGTCATGCGGAGACCTCCTCGGGCCGCACGGCGGGCAGGACCCGCGGGAGGGCGTCCACCAGCGTCTCGAAGTCGCGGAGCACCGTCCGCGGGTCGGTGGCCGAAAGCAGACACAGGGCCGCCATGGTGTTGGCGCCGGCGGCGGGGTCGTAGACCGGCACGACGCTGCCGTCGGCGAGCGAACTCTCCGCGACGACCGACAGCTCGCTGCCCCGGCTGAGCGGCACGTCCTTGGCGACCGCCGGGAAGTCCCAGACCTTGCGATCCCGCCAGGCCTCGCCCTCGCCGTCGACCGCGAGGACGACGAGGGAGCCCGCCGCGCCGCGCGCCTGCGCCGGGGTGAGGGCCCGCTCGGGCCACTCGACCCGGCGGCCGAGGAGGTGGTCGACGAGCATGCCGACGAGGTCGAGCCCGAAGACCTCCTCGATCTGCGGCACCGTCATCGCGCCGCCGAACCGGGCAGCCGTCTCGATGAGCCACATCTCGCCGTCCGCGCCGAGCTTGATCTCGGTGTGCGTCCCGCAGTCGCGCAGGCCGAGGGCGTCGACGGCCTGCCGCGCGAGCGCCACGACCCGGTCCTGGGCGTCCTTGGACAGCAGGGCGGGGGTGATGCCCGCCCGCTCGGTGAACGGCTCGACCGTCGGCATCCGGCCGCTGAGGCAGACCGGGTGGAAGGTGCCGTCCGCCACGACGCCCTCGACGCTGACGTAGTCGCCCCAGCCGGGCTCGTCGAACCAGTCCGAGGCGGTGCCGGTCACGATCTGCTCCACCACGAAGTGCCCCTGCGCCTCGGCCACATGGAGTTCCGCGTACCCCAACTGAGCGGATTCGGCCATCACTTCGCGCGAGCGGCGCCAGGCGGTGGAGACCTCGTACGGGGAGTGGATGATCTGGTGCGCGGTGGAGCCCGCGCTCCAGGCCGCCTTGAGGAGCATGGGGAAGGGCAGGGCGCCGGCCGCCTCGTACAGGTCGGCCTCCGTGGCGACGGAGCGGAACTCGGGCTGCGGCAGTCCGTGTTCCCGCCACGTGCGCCGCATCAGCCGCTTGTCACGGGCGAGCGCGGAGGCCTTGCCGGACCCGGCGAGACCGAGTGTCCCGCATGCCTCGGCGACGGCCACGACCGCGTACTCGGAGAAGGTGAGCACCGCGTCCGCGCCCACCGCCCGGGCCCGCGACACGATCAGGGAGACCAGGTCGCAGCGCTGCGCGTCGGCCGTCACGACCGAGGCGCAGAGCCTGTCGGCGGAGTCCGCCACGACGGGAGGAAGAGCGCTGAGCGCCAGCAGGTGCACTTGTGCCCTCGCGGCCGTCCGGGACAGGACGTGACCGAGCGGCGGACCACCCTTGGCATGCACTAACAGCACCTTGCTCACGGAAGTTCGTCTCCATTCATCTGCGTTGGTCCGTGCCGGACGTACGCGTCCTGCGCGTCGTCGTACGGATCGGTGATGCGCGCCGGGTGCGGGGGAATCTCCCGGGGTGCGTGTCGGGGCGTGTTCACCCGCTCACTCAAGGGGACCACGCGAACGGCGCCCCAAACGCCACCGGGGCCGCTCAGCATTCAGGCAAATGCCTGAATACCAGGCCGGTTTGCCACTCGGGACGACTCCGCGAGGCGCGGAGGCGGGGTTCCACTTCGGCCGAGAACCGAGCATGCGCGGGATCGGGACGGGATACCCATCGCGAGGTGACCGTGTGTCAACCAGTGGCGTACGGTTCGTATATGGACGGAGGGACCGCTGTGGACGACGCCGGTCTCAAGGCACTGCTCGAACACCTCCCCGTGTTCTGGTGGGAGGTCGACGAGCCCTGGCGGGTCCGGGAGAGGGCAGGCGACGCCTTCGCCGGGACGGGGGCCCTGCGGCTCGACCCGCACCCCGGTACCCCGCGCCGCTACGCCGCCTTCGCGGGCCTCGCGGACCTGGCCCCGGCCGCCGCCTTCATCCGGGACCGCGACGGCCGCTATCTGTGGGCCAACCACACCTACGCGCACCTCTACGGCACCGTGCCGGACAACCTCGTCGGCAAGTACATCGAGGACTTCGACGCACCCGCCGAGGCCGTCCAGTTCCGCGCCCTCGACCAGGAGGTCCTCACCCGGGGGACGCCGGTGCGCCACACCCTCGCCTACCGGCGGCCGGACGGCAGCGCGGGCCAGGCGGTGGGGCACCGGTTCGTGGTGCGGGAGAACGCGCGGACCTGCGTCGCCGGGATCTACGTGGACATCACGGACCGCCTCCGCGCCATGGTCCAGTGGCAGGAGGCCGAGGAGAACCTGCAGGCGCTGCGCGACCACAGCGGTCTGCCCTGCGCCCTGCTGTCGGCGAACGGACGCGTGGTCGAGGCGAGCGCGGCGGCCGCCGAACTGTTCCGGCTCAGCCTGCCCGACCTGGTCGGCCGCCGCGCGCACACCCTGCTCGCCCCCGAGCCCGGCCTCGACGGGCTGCTCCGCAGGTGGAACGGTCTGATAGCGCGCCGCACCAGACGAGTGGAGACATGCGCGGTGCTCCTCGACACCGAGGGGCGCCAGCGCCGCGCCCAGATCCATCTGACGACGGTCGGCCACTCCGCCGCGCGCGCCCGGTACGTCTGGGCCGTCGTCACCCACCAGAGCCTCGCCCACGAGGCCCATCCGTCACTGACCGCCGCGCAGATCCGCATCCTCTCCCTGCTGGCGGCGGGCAGCAGCAACGGCGACATCGCCACCTCGCTGAAGCTGTCCCGGCAGACGGTCGACTACCACCTCAGCCGGCTGCGCGAACTCCTGGGCGCGGCGACCCGCCCCGCCCTGGTCGCCCGCGCCTACGTACTCGGCATCCTCGCCCCGCGCACCTGGCCCCCGCGCTCGGCCACGGCGGGGCATCCGCTGAGCACGGCGTGAGGGGCGAGGTGACCGTTCAGGAGGTGACGGCGTTGCGCCACACCGTGAGGTCCACGCCGACGAACTGGCTCGGTGACTCCTTCGGGGCGAAGGCGCGCACGGTGACCAGACCGTAGTGCCCGGAGCCGGTCTTCACGCAGATCCGGGACCCCTTGCCGAGCTTGTCCTTCGTGATGGACGTGGTGTAGCGGGTGTTGGCGCGGCAGCCGTCCAGTGAACCCGGCTCCGCGGGGTCCAGCAGCGCCATGGTGTTCTTGGACTGGTTGGTGGCGAGGGCGTCTCCGTTGACGATGTCCTCCGCGTAGCCGAAGTCGCCCTCGTAGAAGACGTCCTTCTTCTCCGGCCGGGGCGGCTCGTCGGCGAAGGTCACGGTGTAGCCGCGGGGAATGCTGATGTTGCTGTACACGGCTGCCTTCGGCGCCACCGGGGCCTTGCTGTTGCCGCTGCCCGCGCCCGTGCCCGAAGCCGCGCCGCCGGACTGCGACGGCGTACTGCTTTTGCTGTTGCCCTTGCTGCTGCCCTGATCGTCCTTGGAGTCGCTGCCGGAGATCTGCCCCGCCACGTACGCGCCGCCGCCGATGAGCGCGGCGACGACCACTCCCGCGACGACCAGTCCGGCACGGTTCCGCTTGCGGGGCGGCTGCGGCGGGACCGCCCCCGACGGATGGCCCGCGACGGTCGCCGGGTAGGCGTAGGAGCCCGCCGCGGGAGGCCCAACGGGCTGCGGCTGTACGGGTTGCGGCTGTGCGGCATGCGGCTGTACGGGATGCGGATACGCGGGCTGGGTCGGCGGGTGCACGGGCGGCGGCGTGTGCGGGGCGG
>NZ_LYOY01000019.1 GCF_001653515.1 Streptomyces sp. ERV7
CCCGCGGACGACGCCTCGACCCTGCGCGTCCGTACGCCCTCGGGCGGCCTGCACGTCTGGTACCGGGCCCCCGAGGACGACCGCCGCTGGCACTCCTCCGTCGGGCAGGGCGGCGGCGCCTCGCTGGCCTGGCAGGTCGACGTACGGGCCCACGGCGGCTACATCGTCGCCCCGGGCACGGTGACGCCCGCCGGGACCTACACGCCCCTGGAAGGCGCCAAGGAGCCCGCCCCGCTGCCCTCCTGGCTCGCCGAGGAGCTCTCCCGTACGGGGCACCTGCGCGCCAACCGCGTACTCGCCGCGAAGCCCCAGCCGGGTCCCTCTCCCGCCCGACGGGCCGTCATCGCGGCGGGCGGCGGCCGCGACCGGGCCGCCCGGGTCCTGGCCGCCGCCCTGGCCGAGGTCGCCGACTGCGCCTCGGTACCGGAGGGCGCGGGCTTCACGGACAAGCTGAACCGGGCCGCGTACACCGTGGGCGGCCTGGTGGCCGCCGGGTACCTGGGCGAGGCCGCCGCCGAGCGGGTGCTGCTGGACGCCGCCGAGTTCGCCCGCCCCGGCCAGGACCGCAGGGCCGCCCCGATCGTCCGAGGCGGCCTCACCGCGGGCGCGCGCCACCCCCTTCAGCTCCGGAGCCGCCCGTGAACGCCTCCGGCCAAGGCCGCAACGACGACGTGCTGTTCGACTTCGATCCGCAGACGGTCGCCTCGCAGATCCTGGCGCACTCCCAGGCCTCCGCGCCCGTCGGACCCACGCTGCCCGCCCAGAGCGGCGCAGAGGGCCGTACAGAGGCCGTACAGCCCCTCCAGGAGGGCGTCCAGGCCACGCCCGCCGGGCTGTTGCCCGACACGCTCACCGACCGGGGCAACGCCAAGCTGTTCGTGAGGCTGTTCGCGGACGACTACCGGCATGTGCCGGGCCTGGGCTGGTACCGCTGGGACACCACCCGCTGGCAGCTCGACGAGGACGACACCGTGATGTGGGCGGCCGGCGACCTGGCCGAGAACATCGCCGACAGCGACCCGCGCGGCCTCTACACCGTCCAGTCGCTCCAGCAGCACCGCCGCCGGGCCCTGTCGACGGCCGGGATGAACGCGATGCTCGTACAGGCCCGTTCGGCCCCCGGCATGGTCCTGAACGCGGCGCTCCTCGACGCCGACCCGTACGCGCTGTGCACGCCCGCCGGGATCGTCGACCTGCGCACCGGGCTGCTGCGCACGCCCGACCCGAACAAGGACTTCCACTCCCGCTCGACCTCGACCGGGCCCCGGCAGATGCCGACCCCGCGCTGGAACCGGTTCCTGACCGACACGTTCGGCGAGGACGCCGAATCGGCGGAGATGATCGGTTTCCTGCATCTGCTGCTCGGCTACTCGATCACCGGCGACGTGGGCGGGCAGATCATGCCGTTCCTGTTCGGATCGGGCAAGAACGGCAAGTCGGTCCTTCTGGACGTGGTCATGAAGCTGCTCGGCGACTACGCCGACGCGGGCCCGCCCGGGTTCCTGATGGCCCGGCCCTTCGAGGGGCACCCCACCGACCTCGCCGAGCTCCACGGGCGGCGCGTCATCGTCTGCTCCGAGGTCAAGCCCGGCGACAAGTTCGACGAGGCCCGCGTCAAGCTGCTCACCGGCGGCGACCGCATCAAGGCCCGCCGGATGCGCCAGGACTTCTTCAGCTTCCAGCCCACCCACAAGCTCTGGCTGCTCGGCAACCACCGCCCCGAGGTCGGCACCGGCGGCTTCGCCTTCTGGCGCCGGATGCGGCTGATTCCCTTCGAACGCGTCGTCTCCGACGAACGCAAGATCGACAACCTGGCGGACGTCCTGGTCACCGAGGAGGGCCCGGGCATCCTGAACTGGCTGATCGAGGGCGCCCGCCGCTATCTGGGCGGCGACAAGGACCTCACCGGGCCCGAGCGCGTACGGATCGCCACGACCGTGTACGCGGAGACCGAGGACCACACCGGCCGCTTCTTCGAGGAGACCTGCGCCCTGCACCCCGACCACCGGGCGGAGCAGACCCGCCTCTACGCCGCGTACCGGGCCTGGTGTCAGAATGAGGGGGCACCCGTCATCACCTCCCGCGCGTTCGCCGCGCGCGCACGCGAACTGGTCGGGCTCGCCTCGCCCAAGGAGATGATCTTGTCCAATTCGCGGAAGTACTACCCGGGCATCGGACTGCTCGCCGACGAGGAGAGGGCATGAGTTCCCTGATCACCGACGACGAGATCAGCCACGAGACCGAGCTGGTGTGGCTGGAGGACATCTCCGTGCTCGACTACGTGCGCCAGAGCCTGGACCGGCTGCCGACGCGGCGCAGCAAGCCCGCCTACCACCGCGACGGGCGCATGGTGGGCTATGCGTTGCTCGGCCCCAAGGCGAAGGCGTCGCCGTCCTCGGGCACCTGGCGCCGGCGGGTGTTCTGGGTGCTGCCGCACGACCGCGACAGCGAGCCCGACGGGCTGTACGCGACGGGCGCCCCGGCCGAGGCCATCGACCCGCGCACGCTCGCCCCGGGCAGCAAGGGGCGCAAGACGGAGCGTTCGGAGGGCGGACCGCCGTCCTCGGCGATGCGCGAACTCGGGATAACGCTTCCGCTCTGAGACGTAGGGAGACGTACGGAGACGTCCCCGGGACGGGTCCTGCCCGGACGCGTCGGCGTGAGAGGCGCCGCACCTACCAGGTGGCCCCCGCCGGCTGCCGCGTCGTCGCGTTGAGCCGGTTGAACAGGTTCGTCAGGGCGATCATCAGCGTGAGGGCGGCGAGCTGCGACTCGTCGTAGTGGCGGGCGGCCTCGTCCCACACCGCGTCCGGCACCGGGTCGGGGCGGTCGGCCAGCCGGGTCGCGGCCTCGGTGAGGGCCAGCGCCGCGCGCTCGGGTTCGGTGAAGCAGCCCGCCTCGCGCCAGGCGGCCACCGAGTGCAGCCGCTCGTCGCTCTCGCCCGCCTTCCTGGCACTGGCCACGCCTCCGTACACGCAGTAGCTGCAGCCGTTGATCTGGCTGGCCCGCAGATGGACCAGCTCCAGCGTCGGCTGGGGCACCCCGCCCTGCTTGGCGGCCTCGAAGATGTCCAGGAGCGGGCGCATCGCGGCGGGCAGCACCACGGCCGGGTTGCGCATCCGGGACGGGGGCCGCGTCGTCGGGGCGGTCATGGAGTGCCTCCTTGTGCTCGTCTCACCAGGACCAACGAGCCAGTACGGCGAACGGGACGTCCCCGGCGGTGGGAAAACCCGCGCGGCAGGGGGGACGGGAACGGGAAAAAGCCGGGCTGCCGGCACCGACCCGGGAAGGGGAGGTACCGGCAGCCCGGTGGGTCCGGACCGGGCCGCGCGGGCCGGTGCCGGGGGAGGGACTCAGCTGCCGTTGGCGCCGTTGCCCGAGAGGACCGGGATGTTGTTGAGGACGTGCGAGAGCGGCTCGTCCTTCTTGGACTCGCTGGAGTTCTCGGTGCACTGCTGGTTCTGCTGCGGCGACAGGACCGGGATGTCCTGCACACCGATGTTGATCAGCGCGAGGACGGACTGCACGTTGACCTTCTGCGCCGCACCGACGCAGAGCTTGTCCAGCGTCCCCTGGACCAGGCTCATCTGCGGGCTCATGTCGCCCGCGGTCTTCGACTCGCCGAACTCCTGCTGGCTCTCGTTCCCGCTGAACGCCGTGGAGCCGTCTTCGTTCCCGATGGCCATCGCCTGCGGCGCCACCATCATCGTGACACCGGAGACGGCTGCGGCGACGGTCGCGGCCGACCACAACTTCTGCATGTTGGCTCCTCATTGAGTGCGACCCCACGTGCGGAGATCTGTGAGCATCAACGGACAGAAAGGGCAGCGGTTGCTGTCCGTGACGATGAATGGCCCGAATGGCCCATCCGGGCCGTGAACGGGCCCGCCGCACGGTATGGGTGTCGAGGACCCCTCCCGCGAATCCGAGGTGACAGACATGCCGGAGCCCGAACGCGCCTGGCGCCGACAGGTGTTCATCCCCGCCAGCCGCACGGAGAGCGGCCCGCCGCCCGCGCCCGCCGCCGAGCCGCCCATCTACCAGGAGCTGGCCGCCGCCTGGGCCGCCCAGGGCCGCACCGTGCCGGGCGGCCCCGACCGCGAGTGGCGGGCCGTG
>NZ_LYOY01000020.1 GCF_001653515.1 Streptomyces sp. ERV7
CCACCGCCCCCAAGGAGTCCACCGGCGCCCTGCGTCTGGCCATGGTCGCGCCCGTCGTCGTCTTCGCGCTCGGCCGCCAGTGCCAGACCCTCGTCGAGCGCCACCTCGCGGCCCCGCTGCCCGCGGGCGCCATCTCGCAGCTCAACTACGCCCAGAAAGTGGCGCAGATGCCGATGGTGCTCTCCCTGATGCTCTGCACGGTCACCTTCCCCGTCGTCGCCCGGGCGCTGGCGGCGGGCGAGACCGAGCGGGCCCGGCGGCGCGTCGAGGGCGATCTGCTGGTGGCGGGCGCGATCGTGCTGCTCGGCGGCGCCGTCGTGGTGGGCTGTGCCCCGCAGATCGTCCAGGTGCTGTTCCAGCGCGGCGCGTTCGGCCCGGCCGACACCGCCGCCACCGCCGCCGTGATGCGCGTGTACGCGCTCGGCCTGCTCGCCCAGACGATGGTCGGCGTGCTGGTCCGCTCGTACTTCTCGGCGGCCCGCCCCACCTGGTACCCGGCCCTCACCATGCTGGTGTGCCTGGCGGTGACGGCCGCGGCCGGCGCGTGGGCGGCGCCCGTGTGGGGGGCGCGCGGCATCGCCGCCGCCAACGCGCTGGGCATCGTGGTGGGCGCGCTGCTGCTGCTCGCCGGGGCGGGCCGGCGCCCGGTCGGCCTCCAGCGGCGCCGGGTCGGCGGCGAACTGCTGAAACTGGCCGCCGCCGGGGCCGGGGCGAGCGCGGTGTGCTGGTGGTGCGCCGCCCGCGTCACCGACCCCGCCGCCGCTCTCGCCACCGGCTCCCTCGCGGCCACCGCCGCCTTCCTCGTGCTGGCCCGCGCCGCCCGCGTACGCGGCTTCGCGCCGCTGGCGCTGCTGCGCACCCTGCTCCGCCTGCTGTCCCGCCCCCTCACCCGAAGGCCGAGGCATGCCCGTTGACACCCCCGCCCTGTGGGCAGCGATGTACCACTCGGTCGGCGCCCGCGCCGACGCCCGCGCGGACGACCCGTACAACATCACCGTCACCCCCCGCCGACTGGAGCGGCAGCTGCGCTGGCTGCGCGCCCGGGGTCTGCTCGGCGTGGGCATGGCCCAGCTGCTGCGGGCCCGCGCGGCCGGCGGCGGCACCCGTCTGGTGGGCCTCACCTTCGACGACGGGTACGCCGACTTCACCGAGGAGGCGCTGCCGCTGCTGCGCCGCTACGACTGCACGGCCACCCTGTTCGCCCTGCCCGGGCGGCTCGGCGGCACCAACGCGTGGGACCCGCTCGGCCCGCGCCGACCGCTCCTGGACGAGGACGGCATCCGGCGCGCCCTCACCTGGGGCATGGAGATCGGCTCGCACGGCCTGCTCCACACCGATCTGACCACCGCCGACGACGACACCCTGCGCCGCGAGACCGAGGAGAGCCGCGCCCTGCTGCGCGAGCTGACCGGCCGCGACGTACAGGGCTTCTGCTACCCGTACGGAACCGTCGACCAGCGGGCCCTGGACGCGGTGCGCACGGCCGGCTACAGCTACGCCTGCGCCATCGACCCCGGCCCTCTGACCGGCCGTTACGCCCTGCCGCGCGTCCACATCGGCGAGAGGGACACCAGCTGGCGCCTGCACCTCAAACGCGCCCTGCACCGCTGGCGGCGGCGCCCGCCCGGCGACGGCCCCGGCGCGGGGTTCGTCCCCGAGGACCGCCCGACGGTACTGGGCCCGCCGCGCACCCCGCAGGACGAGGACGCCCGCGAGAGCTCCCCGGCCCGGAGCACGGCCGCCGAGCGCCGCCCCGGAGCGGACCCGGAGGAACGGTGAGAGTCCTGCACGTCATCACCGGCCTCGGCGTGGGCGGCGCCGAACAGCAACTGCGCCTGCTGCTCGCCGAGTTGCCCGCCTCCTGCGAGGTGGTCACCCTCACCAACCCGGGCGCCGTGGCCGACGGCCTGGCCGCCGACGGTGTCCACGTACGCCACCTGGGCATGTCCGGCAACCGCGACCTGAGCGCCCTGCCCCGGCTGACCCGTCTGATCCGCCAGGGCCGCTACGACCTGGTCCACACCCACCTCTACCGCGCCTGCCTGTACGGGCGGGCCGCCGCCCGGCTCGCCGGGGTGCGCGCCGTCGTCGCCACCGAGCACTCGCTGGGCGCCGCCACCATCGAGGGCCGCCCGCTCGGCGCCGGGGTGCGCGCCCTGTATCTGGCCTCCGAACGCCTTGGCACCTCCACGGTCGCCGTGTCCGCGACGATCGCGCGGCGCCTGCGCGAGTGGGGCGTGCCCGCCCGCCGCATCCACGTCGTCCCCAACGGCATCGACGCGGACCGCTTCCGCTTCGACGCACTGCTGCGGTCCCGGGCGCGCGCCCTGCTGGGCCTGCCGCAGGACGCCTACGTCATCGGCGGGGTCGGCCGCCTGGTCGCGGGCAAACGCTTCGACGTCCTGATCCGGGCCCTGCCCCACCTGCCCGGCGCGCATCTGCTGCTGGTGGGCGGCGGCGAGCAGGAGGCCGTACTGCGGGCGCTGGCCGCGCGGCGGGACGTGGCCGGGCGGGTGCGCTTCGCGGGCGAGTGCGCGTACGAGGGCGCGGGCGGCGGCCTGGACCTGCCCGCCCTGCTGGCCGCGATGGACGTCCTCGCCTCCCCCTCCGCCGACGAGGCGTTCGGCCTGGCGGTGGTGGAGGGCCTGGCGGCGGGTCTGCCGGTCGTCTACGCGACCTGCCCCGCCGTCGACGACCTGCCCCCCGGCCGGGCGCCGGGCGCGGTCCGGGCCGACGCGGCGGCCTTCACCGACGCCCTGCGGGCGGCACGCGGCTCGGCGGCCGGGCGCCTGCCCGTCCCCCCGGCCGTCGCGCACTACACGATCGCGTCGGCGGCGGCCCGGCTGACGGCCGTCTACGAGGCGGCCCTGCACGGCACCACCCCCGTACTCGGCAAGCAGTCCCCTCCCCCCACCTCGGACACCTCGGTCACGTCAGGAGTGAGCGCACGATGAGCCAATCCCCCAGCCCGTGGCGCCGGATGCGGTCCCACCCGGGCGCGCGGCCGCTGCCCAGATGGTGGCCGCTGCCGGTGTGCGCGCTGCTCGGCACCCTGGCGGGCGGTGTGTACGGGCTGGCCCGGCCCGCCGAGTACACCGCGACCAGCTATGTCGTGGTGACCCCGACCGGCAAGTCGGACCCGGCCACCGCCCTCGGCTTCGCCCAGGCGTACGGGCGGGTCGCCACGCAGGTCGCGGTGATCGGCGACGCGCAGGCGTGGGCGGGTGTGCCCGCCGACACGATCCGCCGCAAGGTGCGGACGGCGACCTCGCCGGACGCGCCGATGATCGCCATCACCGGCACCTCGGGGCGCCCGCGCGAGGCGGCCGACATCGCCAACGCGGTGGCCCGCGCGCTGACCGTCAACGGCGAGCACACCGAATCCAGCACGGGCGTACGGCTGGTGCAGTTCTCGCGCGCGGCCAGGCCCGTCGACCCGTCGTCGGCGCCCGCCTCGCTGACCGCCCTGGTGGGCGGCTGCGCCGGGGGCCTGACCGGCGGCCTGATCCTGCTGGTGCGGCCCAGAAGGCGCGAGCCCGCGCCCGTACCGGCCCCCGCCCTTCCCTCCGGTGTGCCCTACGGGGGCGCCCGGTGACGGTCACGGCGCCGGGGACCACCGCCCTGGTGGGCGAGGTGTGCACGGACACCGGCCGGTTCGCCGGCCTCGCGCCCGAGTGGCGCGGCCTGCACGGCCGCTGCCGCACGGCCACCCCGTTCCAGAGCCACGCCTGGCTGCACTCGTGGTGGACGTCGTACGGCGTGACCGGCCGGCTGCGGGTGGTGCTGGTGCGCCGGGGCGGCGAACTGGTCGCGGCGGCCCCGCTGATGCTGGTGTTCCGCCCGTTCCGCACCCTGGTGCCGCTCGGCGGCCCGATCACCGACTTCACGGACGTACTGCTCGACGACAGCTGCAGGCAGGAGGCGGCGCGGGCGCTGGTGGCGGCGGTGCGGGAGGCGGCAGGAGGCGCGCTCGTGGACCTGCGCGAGGTGCGCCCCGGCGGCGCCGCCGAACTGCTGCACACCCAGTGGCCGGGGATCCGCGCCAGCCTGGCGGACTCGGCGTGCCTGGAGCTGCCCGCCGCCCCGATGGACGCGCTCCTGGCCCGTCTCGCCGCGAAACCGGCCCAGCGGGTCCGCGCGAAGCTCCGCCGGATCGACACGCTGGGCGTCGACGAGCGGGCGGTCCCGCCCGAGGAGGTCCCGGCCGCCCTCGACTCCCTGCTCACCCTGCACCGGTTGCAGTGGCGCGGGCGCGGAGTGACCCGCGAGCACCTGCGCCCCCGGTTCGCCGAGCACCTGGACCGCTCGGTGCGGCTGATGGTGGCTCAGGAAGAGGCGGTCCTGACCGAGTTCCGCCTGGAGGGCACGGTCGTGGCCGCCGAGCTCACCCTCCAGTCGCCCACCCTGGCCGGCGGCTACCTCTACGGCGCCCACCCCCGCCTGCGCGAGCGCAAGGTGGACGTGGCGGCGATGCTGATGCGCGCCTCCGCCCGCCGCCTGGACGGCAGCGGGCGCGCGGTGCTGAGCATGCTGCGCGGCAACGAGCCGTACAAGCACCACTGGCGCCCCGACACGATCCGCAACCAGCGCTTCCTGCTGGCCCGCGGCACCCGCGCGGCTCCCCTGCTGTGGTGGTGCACGGGATACGCGCGGGCGCGGCGCCGGGCTGTCGCGTACGTACGGGAACTCCGCGCCGGGCGTCAGACGGTGGCGACCAGCACGTCCTCGCCGCTGGAGGGGCGCAGTCCGTCGGAGCGGCCCGCGAAGTAGCGCTCGGCGTGCGTGGCCGCCGACACATGGCGGGCGTCGGCGAACCCGGTCTCGCGGGCCAGGGCCAGCATCTCCTCGGGGGCGTAGAAGCTGAGGAACGGCGTGCCGGACGCCCGGGCGCCTTCCTCGCTCGCCCGCATCCCCGGCCGGTCGGCCTCGTCGACGAGGCCGACCGGCAGCATGAACGTCATGGCGAGCGTCGAGCCGGGCGCCAGCGAGGCGATCCGGCGCAGGGTGGCGGCGGTGGCGTCCTTGGTGAGGTACATGGAGACGCCGGTGGAGACGACGACCGCGGGCCGGGCCGGGTCGAACCCGGCGGCGGCGAGCCGCTGCCACCAGTCCTCGTTCGCCTCGAAGTCGACCGGCACCAGGTGCAGCCACTCGGGGATGTCGTAGCCGAGTGCGGCCAGGCGCCGGCGCTTCCAGGCCTGCGGGCCGGGCTGGTCGACCTCGAAGATCCGCAGCCGGGAGGCGATCTCCGGCCTGCGCTGGGCGAAGGTGTCCAGGCCCGCGCCCAGGATGACGTACTGGGTGACGCCGAGGTCGCTCTGCTCGGCGATCAGGTCCTCGATGAACCGGGCGCGGGCCGCGATGGCCGCGCGCAGCCCGCTGGTGGCCCGCGGGTCCATGTCGGGGCGCTCGCGCCAGCCGTCCCCGGGGTCCGCGATCCGCAGCCCGACCGCGTCCTCGACGACGTGCGGCGCCGGGTCGGCCTCCAGGTGCAGCGCCCGCCACAGCGCGGTCCGTACGGCGGTGTTGTCGGGCCCGGGTATCCGCTCGCCCGCGACGACGCTCTCCATCATGTTCCCCCTGTGATCCTTGTTCGCCCGGTCAGTTCCTGCCGGGAGCCTGCAGGCTCCACACGCGCCCGTCCGGGTCGCGGACGGTCATCTCCCTGGTCCCGTAATGGGTGTCCTCGAACGGCGTGACCACGTCCAGGTCGGCGTCGGCGGGGAAGGCGTCCGCGTCGGGCACCTTCAGCACGATCCGCGTCTGCGGCTCCTGGTCCTCGGGCACCTCGGCGATGAAGACGTACGCGCCCTCGCCGTTGCGCAGCATGGCCGAGTTGTGGTCGGTCGCGAACTCCAGCTCGTAGCCGAGCGTCTGGAAGAACTTCGCCGCCCTGCCCCAGTTGTGGGTCGTCAGGAAGACGGCCTCGATTCCTTCGGTCGCCATGTCAGTTCTCCCCCTCGGTCGAGGTACGTCCGGTCCCGTGGGCGTCGTCGAGGTAGGCCCGCAGCGCCTCGGCGACCAGCGCCGAGAGCGAGGTGCCCGACTCGATGGCGCGGTACTTGACCTGCTTGATCAGCGAGATCGGCAGATACACGTTGAATTGCTTGACTTCCTCATCACCCACGAGAGGGATGCTAGCACGCTAGCGTGCTAGCAAGCTAGAGATCTCG
>NZ_LYOY01000021.1 GCF_001653515.1 Streptomyces sp. ERV7
GCGAGGACGTGCTGGGCGCGGGGGCGGGCTTGCTGGGCTTCGCCGACGGGGTCGGGGTCGGCTTCGAGGGCTTGGACGGCTTGCCCGAGGGTGTGGGCTTCGTCGGCGGCACCGTGTCGCACACGGGAGACGTCTTGGTCTCCTCGCGCGAGTACTGGTCCCCGTCGCCCGCCTTCACGATGAGGTGGAGCGTGAGCACCTTGTCGTGGGCGGGGAGCTTGAGGTTCTTGTGGAACTCGCCCTTGAACTGCTCGGTGGGCAGCAGGTCCTTGCCGTCCGCCGTCTTGATGGTCACGGTGTTGGTGGCCTCGTCGGAGTACCTGGTCAAGTCAACCGTGACGGCCGAACAGGTCACCTTCCAGACAGGGGTGTGAGCCTGCGCGGGCACCGCGCTCAGGCCGACGCCGACGAGGCCCGCGGCGGCTGCCCCTATCAGCGCTCCACGACGACGCCCCGTTCCTCTGATTACGGTCACAGAATCCTCCACTGTTCCGCACCGCCGGAATGACGGTGCGCGCACAGTACCGCTCCCGTCCCACGGCCAAGCAGCGGTCCCCCACATCACACACCTCACCTGTCCTGTTCCCGACGGTCACCCCGCGCCATACCGGGGAGCGCCTACGGTAATTGGCCGTCATAAGCCGGACTTTCAGGAGCTCATAGCGTCGCCATTGGGTCATATCACGCCTTTTCCCGCTCATTTGAATTTCTTTCAACGAATCCGGAAAAGCCGTTCCGCTCACGTCCGCACAGGAGCCACCAGGAAGGCCCGCAAGAGAATGACCGATTCCATTTCAGGAATCCCCGGAGTGAATGAGCGGTTTCAGGCCGGGCTCGTCCGCACGCCCCCGAATGGCGTCTTGTGGACTGCCCCGAAGCGAGCAGACGATCGGTCCTCGTTCCTGTGTGGCATGCCCTCCCGGCAGTTGCCACGCATGTCTTCGAGGAGGTTCCTGTGGTGAACGACCGGATGTCCCTCAGCCCGGATGCGGCACGGCAACTCGCGACCGCCACCAAGACCACGCCGCAGATGCGCGGCATCACCCCGCGCTATCTCTTACGGGCGCTGCCCTGGGTGGACGTCGAGTCCGGGGTGTACCGCGTCAACCGCCGCCGCACCTTCGTCCTCGGCGACGACCGCATCACCACGTACGCGGACAACGACGGCACCCACCGCATCGTCCCCGGCGATCTGCGGGAGGTGCCGTATCTGCGGGACGCCGACGACGCGCTCCTGACCGAGCTGGCCGGCGCCTTCACCGAGGTCTCCTTCGAGTCCGGGCAGGTCCTGGTGCAGAGCGGCGACCCGGCCGACCGGCTGTGGGTGATCGTGCGCGGCCGGGCCGAGAAGCGCATGACCGGCCGGTACGGCGAGGAGGCGCTGCTCGAAGTCATAGGCGACGGCCAGTTCTTCGACCTCGACAGCTGGACCCGGTCCGAGCCGATGCCCTACCGCGTGCAGGCGCTCACGCCCGGCGTGGCCCTGGTCGCGGAGCGGAGCGCGCTGGCCGCCCTGACCGACCGGGACGCGGGGGTACGGGCCGCCATGGACGACTACTCCGCCGGGAACCACATGGTGCCGGGCGCCGAGGTGCCGGTGGACCTGTCCTCGGGCCATGTGGGCGAGCCGGATCTGCCGGGCACGTTCGTCGACTACGAGGACGCGCCGCGCGAGTACCACATGACGCTCGCGCAGACCGTGCTGCGCGTCCACACCCGTGTCGCGGACCTCTACAACGGGCCCATCGACCAGACCCGCGCACAGTCCAACCTCACCGTCCAGGCGCTGCGCGAACGGCAGGAGGCGGCGCTCCTGAACCACCCCGAGTTCGGTCTGTTCAACAACGTCCCGGCGGGGCAGCGCGTCCAGGCCCGCACCGGCTCGCCCACTCCGGACGACCTCGACGAACTGCTCGCCAAGGTGTGGAAGCAGCCCGGGTACTTCCTCGCGCACCCCCGGGCGATCGCCGCGTTCGGCCGCGAATGCACCCGGCGGGGCGTGCCCCCGGTCACCGACACCCGGTTCGGCAGCCCGCTGCTGACCTGGCGCGGAGTGCCGCTGCTGCCGTCGGACAAGGTCCGCTTCGCCGGCGGCGTGGGCTCCGGCACGACCGAGATCCTGCTGATGCGG
Source organism: Streptomyces sp. ERV7 (assembly GCF_001653515.1). GTDB lineage: Bacteria > Actinomycetota > Actinomycetes > Streptomycetales > Streptomycetaceae > Streptomyces. Next base: position 2,132 of record NZ_LYOY01000021.1, read on the forward strand.
ATGGGCGAGGCGGAGCAGGGCGTGGTCGGTCTGCGCCCCTCCAGCGTCCAGGACGAGGTCGAACCCGGTCTGGCGATGCGGAACATGGGCACCGACCAGAAGGGCATCACCTCGTATCTGATGACCGCGTACTTCAACACGGCCGTCCTGGTCGAGGACGCCGTCGCCGTGCTCCAGAACGTCGAGGTGTCCAACTACCATGACTATTCCTGACCTCACCCGACAGGTGCCGGGGGTGCCACCGGCGACGGGGCTGCCCCCGATGCCCCAGCAGGCCACGGCCACCGTGCCGCCGACCGTCCCCGAGCAGTCGGCCGTACCCGGACAGCCGGTCGTGCCCGGGCAGCCGGGACTGCCCCAGCGGCCCTCGGTGCCGGGTGCCTTCTCGGCCGAGACCGCCCGCCAGGACTTCCCGATCCTGCACCGCACGGTCAACGGCCACCCGCTGGTCTGGCTGGACAACGGGGCGACGACGCAGAAGCCCCGCCAGGTCATCGAGGCGCTCGGCGCGTACTACGGCGCCGCCAACTCCAACATCCACCGCGGCGCCCACACCATGGCCCGCGAGGCCACCGAGGCGTACGAGGCGGGGCGCGCGGCGGTCGCCGGTTTCCTGGGCGCGCCCGGCCCCGAGAGCATCGTGTTCGTGCGCGGCACCACCGAGGCGGTCAACCTGGTCGCCCAGAGCTGGGGCCGGGACAACCTGGGGCCCGGCGACGACATCCTCGTACCGGTCCTGGAACACCACTCCAACATCGTCCCCTGGCAGATGATCGCCAAGGAGACGCGGGCCCGGGTGGTGCCGGTGCCGCTGACACCGCAGGGGGAGATCGACCAGTCCGCGTACGCGGACCTGCTCTCCTCGCGGACCCAGCTGGTCGCGCTCAGCCACGCCTCCAACGTGCTCGGCACCGTCCCGCCGGTGAAGGAGATGACCGCGCTCGCCCATCGGTACGGGGCGAAGGTGCTGGTGGACGGGGCACAGGCGGTGGCCCACTTCCCGGTCGACGTGCAGGACCTGGACGCGGACTTCTACGCGTTCTCCGGGCACAAGCTGTTCGCCCCGACCGGCATCGGCGCCCTCTACGCCAAGCCGGAGGTCCTGGCGGACATGCGGCCCTGGCAGGGTGGCGGCAACATGATCGACTCGGTGGACTTCGGTCTCACCACGTTCGCGCCCGTCCCGCACCGCATGGAGGCCGGCACCGGCAACATCGGCGGCGTCATCGGGCTGCTGGCCGCGCTGGACTGGCTGGGGTCCTTCGACCGCGACGCCGTCACGGCGTACGAGGAGGGGCTGATGGCCTACGCCCAGCAGGCCATGGCCACGGTGCCGGGTCTGGAGCTGGTGGGCGCCGCACCCGAGCGGATCGCGGTGCTGACGTTCACGCTGGCGGGCCACGACCCGGCGGACGTCGCCGACTGGCTGGACCGCGACGGCATCGCCATCCGGGCGGGCCACCACTGCGCGCAGCCCGCGCTGGCCCACTACGGACTGGAGTCGGCGGCCCGTGCCTCGCTGGCGCTCTACAACACGTCACAGGAGGTGGACCAACTGGTGGCGTCGTTGCGTCAGTTGCAGATGGCATCCGGCTGAATGCTCCCGGCCAGTCGGCTCATGGGTCACGGACGACAGATCTCAACGCCTGTCGTCCGTCACCCGGACCGCCCGCCACGGCGGCCGATGCGCCTGCGGCGGGACGGTCGGCACCGGCGGCATCGGCGCGCCGAGCGAGTCCAGGCGGCGCCGCAGCAGCTGGTTCTCCACGTACAGGTCGGCCAGCACACGGACTTTGGAGCGCACCGCCCACGGCTCCACCGGCTTGACCAGGAAGTCCGCGACGCCGAGGCGGTAGGCGCGGGCCGCGAGGTCGTCGTCGCGGCCGATGCCGGTCACCAGGATGACCGGCAGGTTCCGGGTGTGGTCCAGGCGCTTGAGGTAGTCGACCACTTCGAGGCCGTCCATCTTCGGCATCAGCACATCGAGCAGGATCACCGCTATGCCGCCGCGCAGCACGGTCTTCAGCGCCTCGTCCCCGCTGCGGGCGCACACTATCGGGCGGCCCACGGGACGCAGCACACTCTCCATGGCGAAGAGGTTGTCCTCGCGGTCGTCGACCACAAGGATCTTCCACGAACTGTCCACGTCCCAACCACACTCCCCTGCAGCCGGACTTTCACAGTAGTGCGCACCGGGGCCGAGCGCAGGAGGCCCTTGGTACCTGCCAACGGCATCTGCGCCCGCCGCCGGGGGGCCCGGTACCGGGGCGGTCGGCGTCTACGGGCGTCCGCCAGCGCAAACGGAATCCCCGCCCTCGCCCCGGCCGCCTCCCGGAGCTCTTTGCGGTCGGATAATTCGGCCGGTTGTGACTCCCTCTTTTGGCTCTTCTGCGTGCCTCGGCGGGACGGCGGGCCGGGCCTCGGTCCCCTAGCTTGGGGGCATGGACAAGGCGCGCGGGGCAGCGGGGCCGAGCGGGGCGAAGGGACCGTCGGCGGGGCCCGACGACCCCGCCTTCCCCGCGCACCGGGCGCCGCGCTGCCGCACTCTCGACGCGCTGGACGCCCAGGTGATCCGCTGCCGGGCCTGCCCGCGCCTGGTCGCCTGGCGCGAGGAGGTCGCCGCGACCAAGCGGGCGGCTTTCCGGGACTGGGAGTACTGGGGACGGCCGGTGCCCGGGTTCGGCCCGGCGGACGCGTCGCTGGCGGTCGTCGGTCTGGCCCCGGCCGCGCACGGCGGCAACCGGACCGGCCGGATGTTCACGGGCGACGCCTCCGGTGACTTCCTCTTCGCCGCGCTGCACGCGGTGGGCCTGGCCTCCCAGGCCGAGGCCACCCATGCCGGGGACGGCCTCGAACTGCGGGGCGTACGGCTGGCCGCACCCGTGCACTGCGCGCCCCCGGACAACAAGCCGACCCCCCAGGAGCGCGACACCTGCCGCCCGTGGCTGGCGGCCGAACTGGAGCTGCTGAGCCCGGGGTTGCGTACGGTCGTGGTGCTCGGCGCGTTCGGCTGGCAGGCACTGCTTCCGGTACTGGGCGCGGCGGGCTGGCAAGTGCCGCGGCCCCGCCCGAAGTTCGGGCACGGCGTCCAGGTCACGCTGGCCGCATCGGACGAGGGCCGTGGGCCGCTGCATCTGCTCGGCTGTTACCACCCGAGCCGGCGCAACACCTCTACGGGACGCCTCACGCTCGACATGCTGGTCGAGGTGTTCCGCGAGGCGGCGCGCCTGTCGGGGCTCTGAGGCCGCCCCATTTGGTTGAACACCGATCCGAAAACCGGTTCACGGGGGCCTTGAAACGGCCTCTCACCAGGCCGGATCGCATCCCGCGCGGCCCGGGTGTGTAGTGGAAGGGATGCCACCAGGGGCGGGAGCGACGAAAGGAGCCGGTATGCACACCGGACGGATACGTCGAGCGGCCGCCGCGACCCTGCTGTCGTGCGGTCTCGCCACGGGCACGTTCGCCACCGCGGCGGCGGCGGCCCCGGCGCACGACCAGGGCGACGGCCACGACCGCGGCCAGGGCAGCGGCTGGTCGTGGGACGCCCACTTCAGCGGCTGGATCCGGGACGACCACGGCGGGAACCGCCCCTGGGACGACCACGGCGGCGGATGGCGCTGGGACGACCACGACCACGACCGCGGTCACTCCCGGGACCACCACGACGACGGCCGGGTCTGGGGCACGGTCACCTCGCGCATCGAGCTGAACGTCCGCGACAACCCGAGCCTGAGGGCCGATGTCGTCGTCGCCCTGAGCCCCGGCAGCCGGACCCGCATCGAGTGCAGGACCCACGGCGAGAACGTCAACGGAACCAGCACCTGGTACTGGTTGCGCGACGCCGGGGGCTGGGCCACCGCGGCGTTCGTGCGGGCCAGTGGTGATGTGCCGAACTGCTAGCCATGAGTGCCCCGGCCTCCGCCCGGCCTCCGTGGCGCTCGTGTGAACACCGCGCACTCCCGGGAATAGCGACACCGGGAGGGACCTTGGAGCTGCTGAGAGCGAGGAGTCAGCAGATGCCCAAGGCGTACGCGTACACCCGGAACGGCGGGCCCGAGACCGAGACGTTCATCGAGCGGGACCGGCCGCGCCCGGGCCCCGGCCAGCTGCTGGTCGCGGTCCGGGCCGCCGGGGTGAACCCGGTCGACTGGAAGCTGCGCGGCGGATTGCGCAGGCCCGGGTCGCCCGAGCCGGAGCTGCCCGCTGTGTTCGGCAGCGAGGTGGCGGGCGTGGTCGCGGAGCTGGGTCCCGGGGTGACGGGCTTCGCCGTCGGGGACGCCGTCTTCGGCAATCCGGTGGGCGGCGGCTACGCCGAGTACGCGCTGCTGCCGCTCCCGGTGACCGCCCGCAAGCCGGCGGGGCTGACGTTCACGGACGCGGCGACCCTGCCGGTGGCCGGGGCGACCGCGTACGACGGTGTGCGCCAGCTGGACC
>NZ_LYOY01000022.1 GCF_001653515.1 Streptomyces sp. ERV7
CCCCGTGCGCCGTGCGCGCCGCGACGGGCGCCCACCCCCTGGCAGGGCGGGCGCCCTCGGCGCCTCCGGGAGCGCTGCCCCACGCCCCTTTGGCTCCTTGTCGCCTTCCTCGACCCGCGCCTAGCCTTGCGAAGGTGCGACGCCGGAGAGCAATGACTCACCAGAGCGAGCGGAACTCGCTCGGCACCCGTGCGTGGAGCCGTCGTTCGTGAGCACGTTCCTTCCTTTCGACGCCCAAGGTCCCCGCACTCGACCCGCGTGAACTTCCGCTGATCCCGCGCAACCGATGACCGTCCCGGGCCGCGCCTCGCCCGTCCCCCGCGTCAGGCCGCACGACCGCGCCGCCCCCCGCACGCTGCGAAGGAGAAGTCGGCATGGATGCTGAGCCCATTGCCTTAGTAGGGGTCGGGTGCACTCTCCCCGGCCAGGTGCACGGGCTGGAGGACATACACACCGTGCTGAGGGAGGGACGCGACTGCATCGAGGAGTTGCCGCCCAGCCGGTGGGACGTGGAGGAGTTCTACGATCCCGACCCCCTGGCCCCGGGCAAGACGTACGTCCGCCACGGCGGATTCGTCGACGACGTGGACCGGTTCGACGCGGCGTTCTTCGGGATCTCGGACGCCGAGGCGGTCCGTATGGACCCGCAGCAGCGCCTGCTCCTTCAGACCGTGTGGCACGCCCTGGAGCACGCGGGACAGGACCCGCACCAGATGAGGGGCAGCAACACCGGTGTCTTCCTGGCGCTGATGAACAGCAACAGTTACTTCGTTCTCAAACATGACGTCATGGGCCTCAAGGGCATCACCGGTTACGACGCGATGAGCGACGCGATCAGTATCAGCGCGGGCCGCATCGCCCACTTCCTCGATCTGAGGGGACCCTGCCTCGCGGTCGACACCGCCTGTTCGGGGTCGCTGGTCGCCCTCCATCTGGCCCGGCAGTCCATCCTCACCGGCGAGTGCGACTCGGCGGTGGTCGCCGGGGTCAATCTGATCCTCAACCCCGAAGTGCACATCGCCTTCTGCAAGTTGGGCCTGTTCTCCCCCAGCGGGCAGTGCCGGGCGTTCGACGCGAAGGCGGACGGCTACGTCCGCAGCGAGGGCTGCGTGGCCGCACTGCTGCGCCGCCAGTCGCTCGCGGAGGAGCGCGGCGACCCCATCCTGGCCAGCATCGTCGGGACCGCGATCAACCACGACGGACGTACCCCCGCGCTGACCACGCCCAACAGCCGCACCCAGGAGCAGGTGATCCGCACCGTGCTCTCCCGTACCGGAATCGACCCGGCCCAGGTCGACTACGTCGAGGCGCACGGGACCGGGACCCCGGTGGGCGACCCCATCGAGATGGGCGCCATCGCCAACGTGTACGGCCGGTTCCGCACCGCGGACCGACCGCTGTACGTCGGCTCGTTGAAGAGCAACTTCGGGCACACCGAGGCCGCCGCCGGACTCCTCGGCGTCGTCAAGGCCGCCCTGTCCCTGCACCGCGAGACCATCTATCCCAGCATCCACCTGGACCGGCTTAACCCGAAGATCGACCTCAAGGGCGCCGCGGTGGAGATCCCCGGCCGGCCCCTCCCCTGGCCCAGGGGTGACACCCCCCGGTTGGCCGCCGTGAACTCGTACGGCTACAGCGGCACCAACGCCCACGCGGTCCTGCGTGAGCCACCGCGGCCACGGGCCCTCGGCGGCGGGGCCGCACAGCGGCCCGCGGAACTGCTGGTGCTGTCCGCGAAGTCCCCGGCGAGTCTCGACATGCTGGCCGACCGCTGGGCGGACCACCTCGCCCGGACCGATCCGGAGACCCTGCCGCCGGCCGTGTTCACCGCCGCCGCCGGGCGCGCCGCACACCGCCACCGGCTCGCGGTGACCGGAGCGAGCGGCATCGAGATCGCCAGCGACCTGCGGCTGTGGCGGACCCGCCGCACCCCGCCGTCGGTCTCCGGCGGGCATCCGGCCAAGCCCGCCCGTACCGCCTTCGTCTTCACCGGCCAGGGCGTCCAGTACCCGGGCATGGCCCGCGAACTGTACGACAGCGAACCGGTCTTCGCCGCCGCGATCGACCGCTGCGCCGAGGCGCTCGACGGCGAACTGCCCACCCCTGTGCGGCAGCTCCTCTTCGACGAGCGGTCCGCCGACGCCCTCGACGACACGAGCCTGGCGCAGCCCGCGCTGTTCGCCGTCGAGTACGCGCTCGCCGCCCAGCTGTGCGCCTGGGGAGCCGTCCCCAGTGCGCTGGCCGGGCACAGCGTCGGGGAGCTGGTCGCCGCGTGCGTCGCGGGCATGCTGTCCCTGGAGGACGCGGCCCGCTTCACCGCGCTGCGCGGCCGCCTCATGGGCGAACTGCCGCGTGACGGAGTGATGCTGGCCGTCGACGCGGACCCGCAGACCGTCCAGGGCTGGGTGTCGGGTCGCGAGGGCGATGTCTGCGTCGCCGCGGTCAACGGCCCCCGGTCCGTGGTCGTCTCGGGGCGGACGGAGGCCGTGGACGAGGTCGCGCGCCTCGCCGCGTCCCAGGGCAGCCGGACGGCCCGGCTGCGTACCTCGCACGCCTTCCACTCGCCGCTGATCGAGCCGGTCCTGCCCGAGCTGGGCAAGGCCGCCGCCGGGCTTCGCCCGGCCGCCCCGACCGTCCCGGTGTTCTCCAATGTCACGGGCGAGGCGCTGACCGGCGCGGAGGGACCGGAGTACTGGAGCCAGCAGGCCCGACGGCCGGTCCGCTTCCACGACGGGATGCGTGCGGTGGCGGCGATGGGCTGCACCGTGGTCGTCGAGGTCGGCCCGCACCCGGCCCTGCGGGCCCACATCCCGCACGCGTTCGGCGCCACCGGCGTCACGGTGATCCCGACCCTGCTGCGCGACCGGCGGGACGTGCGCAACCTCCTCGCCACCGCGGGCGCCCTGTTCAGCGCGGGGGCCTCCGTCGACCTGCCCGCGCTCTACCGGGGCCCGCGCCACCGGCGTACCTCGTCGGCCCCGCAGTACCCGTTCCGCAAGGACCGCTACTGGCTGACGCCCGCGCCGGACGCCGTTCAGAAAGAGACCGTACGAGCGGCCGCGCGCCGCAGGCCGGTCCCGGCCGAGCCCCGGCCCGCCGCCCGGACGATCCACCGGCACGAGGTGCGGCCCGGCACACCCTGGGCGGACCACCGCGTACTCGGATCGACGGTGTTCCCGGCCACCGGCTATCTGGAACTGGCCGTGCACGCCTACGCCTCGGCCACCGGCCGCACTTTCACGCCGGTGGAGCTGAGCGAGGTCGGGTTCGTCCGGCCGCTCCTGCTGTCATCCGCGCGGGCCGCCGACGTCCAGGTCCATCTGGAGACCGAAGCTCCCGCCACGGACGGCCGGTTCCGGTTCACCGTGACGGGAGCCGACGGGGAGGGCGAACCCCGGTACTGCGAGGGCAGGGCCGGACCGGTCGCGTGGCAGGGCAAGTCCGGCAGCGACCTCGGGGAGCTGCGCGCGGCGATGCCCACGGAGCTCGCCCCCGGGCGGCTCTACGGGCTGCTGCGCGAGGACGGCCTGGAGTACGGCGCGAGCTTCTCCACCGTCCGCGAGGTGTGGCTCGACGAGGCGGGTGGCCAGGCGCTGGGCCGGATCACGGCCGCTCCGGACGGGGCGTCCCACGTCGGCCACGAGCACCGCTTCGCCACCATGCTCGACGGCTGTCTCCACCTGACCGCGGCCGCCGCGCACAACAGCTCGGCCAGGGGCGCCTACGTGCCCGTCGCCGTCGGCCGCACGGTGCTGCGCGCACCCCTCCCCGGCCAGGTCTGGGGCCACGTACGGCTGCGGCCCCATGACACCGCGAGCGCGTTCACGGCGCGGCTGACGGTTCTCGACGACAGCGGGAACGTCGTCGTCGCCATGGAGGACATCGAGTTCCGGCGGCTCGCCCAGCTCAGCGACACCTCTGCCGCACCGGCCGACAGCCGCACCCGGGAGAGCGGAGACACCCGGCGGGAACTGCGGGAGCGCGTCGAGCCGCTGTCCGCCGAAGAGCGCCTGCGGACGGTCATCGACTGGCTCACCGACGAGATCACCGACACCCTCGGGCGGATGTCGACCGAGCTGGAGATCGACATCCACGACCTCGAACCGTCCCTGGCCCTGCTGGAGATCGGCCTGGACTCCCTGAGCATCACCGAACTCCAGCGGCGCATCCAGGAAAAGCTCGACTTCCGCTTCAAGGCGATGGAGGCACTGGAGTACCAGAGCATCGAGGAGCTGGCGGAATACCTCCTCCACCGGGTCATCCTGGCGGATGCCGACGCCTCGCCGGACTCCTGAACGCGCCTCCCGCCCCACGCCCTGGGCCGGGGAGCACGGCACCCGGCCCACCATCCGGCAGATCCCACCCAGAGGGGAAGTGCCAGCAACCGTGTTGAGCCCCGACTTCGTCAACGACTACCTCGACAGCCACCTCGCCGAACGCCAGGTCAACAAGATCCAGCACGGCTTCCCGTCGCCGCGGTTCTGGAACGAACTGTCCGTGCCACTCGAAGAGATCGGCACGGACCGCCGCCACCTGTGCCAGGTGGCCGGCAAGTCCGCGGTGTTCCTGTACGTCGGTGTCCCCTACTGCATCAAGACCGACCCCGGTAAGTGCGGATACTGCCTGTTCCCCGTCGAGGAGTTCCAGGGCAACGCCGCCCTGGAGAACTACTACGGCTATGTGGAACGCGAAGCCGAGATGTACCGGGAGCAGATGGAGGGCGCGGTCCTCGCCGGGGCGTACTTCGGCGGGGGCACCTCCAACCTCTACAAGGGCCCCGTCTACCACCAGTTGATGGACATGGTGCGCCGGCTGTTCCCCGAGATCTCGGACCAGGCCGATCTGACCCTGGAGGGCATTCCCCAGCTCTTCACACGGGAGAAGATGGAGGCGATCCGCGACTCCGGGATGACCCGGATCAGCATGGGCGTCCAGCAGATCAACGAACGTCTCAACAGCCTCAGCGGGCGCAAACAGACCACCAAACACGTCATCCAGAGCCTGGAGTGGGCCCGCGAACTCGGTCTGTCCGCCAACGTCGACCTCATCTTCGGCTGGCCCCAGCAGACCGTCGACACCATGCTGGAGGACCTGGAGACCCTGGTCTCCTGGGACGTGTACGACATCACCCACTACGAGCTGAACGTCGGCGGCCCGACCGACTTCGCGCTCAACCGCTACCACGAGCTGCCCAGCACCCTGGCCAACCTGGAGATCTACCGGGCCGGGCGCGACTTCCTGCTGGAGCACGGCTACCAGCAGCTGTCGACGTACAACTTCCGCCGCCCCGGCGACCCCGCGGCCCGGGACTTCCGCGAGGGCTACATCACCCGCTTCGAGCACATGGACACCCTCGGGCTCGGCTACGCGGCGATCACCTTCTTCGGCAACCCCGCCCTCCCGCCGGGCCGTTCCTGGTCGTTCATCAACCACCGCAGCCTCGCCCAGTACAAGGCCGCCGTCGACGACGGCCGCTTCCCGGTCGAGCGGGGCTTCCGGCACACCCCCGACGACTGGCTGCTGATGCTGCTCTTCCGCAGCCTCATCAGCACGGAGATCAACCGGACCCAGTACCGCGCCGCCTTCGGTCTGGACGTGTACGAGAAGTACGCCACCGTCTGGGACGCCCTGGCCGAGCGGGGCTTCGCCGACATCACCCCGGCGCGCATCCAGTTGGTGGGCGACGGCGCGTTCTACGCTCCCATGATCTCCGCCCTGATCGCCGAGGAGCGCTACCGGGAGCTGCGCGAGGAGACCGCACGACGCAAGAAGGAGTCACGCCGGCCCGTGCCGGTCGACGTCACACTGCCGGTGCCCGGGGAGGGCGGCGGTGGATGACCTCCCCCTGGCGGGGCGCGGCTGCGTCATCACCGGGGGCTCGCGGGGCATCGGCGCCGCCATCGTACGGCTCGCCCTGGCGCAGGGCGCCGATGTCGTCTTCGGCTACCACAGCGCGGAGGAAAGAGCCCGCGCCATGGCCCAGGAGCTGCGCGCCGCCCATCCCGACCAGCTCTGCGTCCCGCTGTACGCCCATGTCGCCGACGCCGCCGAGGCCGAGCGGTTCGCCACGGCGGCCCTGGGCCGGCTCGACCGGCTCGACGTCCTCGTCAACAACGCCGGGCTCACCCGGGACACCCTGTTCGCCCGTATGGGACCACAGCAGTGGCACGAGGTCATCGGCACCAACCTCGACAGTATGTACACCGTCACCAGACCGCTGCTGATGCCGCTGGTGAAGCAGCGCAGCGGCGCCATCATCAACATCGCGTCCTCGTCCGGGCTGCACGGCGTCCCCGGCCAGACGGCCTACTCGGCCGCGAAGGCCGGGGTCATCGGCTTCACCAAGGCCCTGGCCAAGGAGATCGGTGCCCGGGGTGTCACGGTCAACGCCGTCGCGCCCGGTCTCATCGAGACGGACATGACGGCGGCGATACCGCAGGACAAGGCCGAGTTCCTCAAGTCCCTGATCCCCACCCACGCCTTCGGCTCGCCGCTGGACGTGGCACACCTGGTGTGCTTCCTGGCCTCCGACCGGGCTCGCTACATCACCGGGCAGGCCATCGAGGTCTCCGGCGGGCTGATCGTCTAGCCGGTGCGGGCGCGGGACACGGATCTCCGGGCCGACGCGGGCGCGGGTCCCTCAGGCGAGGGTCCCGTGTCCGCCGCTCACCCGGAGCAGGCCCTCCTGCGCGAGGGTGGCCACCAGTACACCCTCGCGGGTGAAGACCCGGCCCAGGACCAGCCCCCGCCCGGCGGTGGCCACCGGCGTATCGAGGTCGCACAGCAGCCAGTCGTCCGCGCGGAAGGGACGGTGGATCCACACGGTGTAGTCGAGGCTGCGGCCACTGGCGTGGAACCACGAGACGCCGTGCCGGAGCAGGACCGTCTCCAGCATGGTCACATCGCAGACGTACACCAACAGGCAGTCGTGAAGAAGGCGTTCACGGTCCGGGTCCGCCCCGGACGGCAGTTCGCCGTAGGCGCGCACCCACACCTGGTTCCGGGAGGACGCCAGCGACGGGTCGCTCTCCACGTCGAAACTCAAGGGGCCGACGAAGCGCAGCTCGTACGGTTTGCCGAGGGGCTGCGTCACTTCGCCGAACGCCTTGGTCAGCCGCTCCTCGTAGGTCGCCAGGCCCTCGGGGGCCGGGACGGGCGGCATCGGGTCCTGGTGGTCCAGGCCCGGTTCGGGGCGGTGGAAGGAGGCGGTCAGGGCGAACACCTCCCGGCCGCGCTGGGTCGCGTACACGCGGCGGGTCGCGAAGGCGGCGCTGTCCCTCACCCGCTCGACCCGGTAGTCGAAGGGCGCGGTGGGCAGGGTGGGCCGCAGGAAGAAGCAGTGCGCGGAGTGCGCGGACAGCCCGGCGGACACCGTGCGACCGGCCGCGGCCAGCGCCTGGGCGGCCACGTGCCCTCCGTACACCGGGGCGGACTGCTCCAGGGGCGGGTGGCCGGCGAAGTGCTCCCCGTCGGCGCTGCCCGGAGCAGGGTCGAGATCGAGGTGGCCGAGCAGGTCCGGCAGCGCGCGTTCCTGGTCCATGGGTCCCCCTTCACCTCGGGTGTCGCCGGACGGGAGCCAGTATCGCCACTGGGGACGCGGCCCTCAATCGAACGGGCCTCGCAAGCCGCACCAGGACGCGAGGCCGCGCCGCACCGCACGCCCGCGCGCGGTGGACAATCGCCGTGCACGACGGCTCCGTACGGCCGCAGGCCCACGCCTCGGCAGACCGCTCGACCGGGAGGCCCGTCATGTCCGACCGCTTCAGCTCGGCTCTGTACCGTCGGCGCGTGGCCGTGCTGTGGGTGAGCGCGTGCGTCGTCCTCCTGGCCGGGATCGGCGGGCTCGGTGGGGAACACCGGCTGGTCCACGGCGGGTTCTCCGATCCGGGAGCCGAGTCCTCGCGGGCCGCGCGCCTGGTGTCCGAGCGCTTCCCCGCCACGGACGACGACCTGGTGCTGCTGCTCAGCGGACCCGCGACGGTCGACTCACCGGCGATGGCGTCCCTCGGTACCGCCCTGACCCGGCGCGTGGAGCGAGCCCCGGGTGTGCGGGCGGCCACCTCGTACTGGACGGCGGGGCGCGCGCCGTCGCTGCGCTCCCCCGACGGCTCCATCGGGATCGTCTCGCTCTCCTTGCGCGGCGACGAGGACGACCGGGCCACGACGGCCGAGCGGCTGGTGCCGGACGTCCGACGGCACGCGCGGGGGCTGACGGTCGCAGTGGCCGGCCCCGCGCAGGTGCAGTCGGAGGTCGGCAAGCAGACCGCGCACGACCTGCTGCTCGCCGAGGCGATCGCGATGCCCGTCACCCTGGTCCTCCTGCTGCTGGTCTTCGGCAGTGTGGTGGCCGCCGCCCTGCCGCTGGTCATCGCGCTGCTGTCGGTCCTGGTGAGCCGCGCCGTGCTGAACGCCCTGGCCGGCACCGTGTCGATCTCGGTGTACTCGATGAACTCCACCACCGCGCTGGGCCTCGGCCTCGCCATCGACTACAGCCTCTTCGTCCTCGCCCGCTTCCGGGAGGAGTTGCACGGCGGCGCCACCGTGCGCGAGGCGCTGGGACCCACGGTGCGCAGGGCCGGGCGGACCGTGGCGTTCTCCGGCTTGACGGTGGCCCTGTCCCTGGTCGCCCTGCTGGTCTTCCCCCAGTTCTTCCTGCGCTCCTTCGCCTACGGCGGCATCGCGGTGGTGCTCTCGGCCGCGGCGGGGGCCGTCTTCGTCCTGCCCGCCCTGCTGGCCGTCCTCGGCCACCGCGTCGACCGCTACGACGTTTTCGCGCGGCTGCGGGGTCCGGCGCGGCGGGCCGAAGGCGGTACGGCGGGAGCGAAGGCGGCGCCGGAGAGCGGCCGTTGGTACCGGTTCGCCATGGCGGTGATGCGCCGTCCGCTGCTCTACGGGGGCGGCGCGGTGGTGGTGCTGGCGGTCCTCGCGTCGCCCTTCACCCGGGTTGCTCCCGGCCTGTTCGACGACCACTCGCTGCCCACCGACTCGCAGGTGCACCGCGCCACCCAGGTCCTGCGCACCCAGTTCGACGCCGACCTCTCGCACACCGTCCCCGTGGTGGTGGAGGGCGTGGGGCGCGACCGGCCCCAGACCCTGGACCCCTATGCCCGCGCCCTGTCGGCAGTGCCCGGCGTACGCGGGGTGACCGCGGTGTCAGGCACCTACACCGCCGGCCGCCGGGTCCGGGGGCCGGGCCCGGCCGGCCCCACGCTGGTGAACGGCGACAGCGCGCTGCTCTCCGTGGTCTCCACGACGGAGCAGGACTCCCCCGCCGCCACCCGACTCGTGGGCCGACTGCGCGAGGTGGCGCCCCCGGAGTCCGAGGCACATCATCCCGCCCGGGTGTCGGTGGGCGGCCGGGCCGCCGAGGTCAGGGACAGTACGGCGGCGATCGCACGGGCCACTCCGGCGGCGATCGCCATCGTGGTGGGGTTCTCCCTGGTGCTGCTCTTCCTGTTCACCGGGAGCGTTCTGATGCCGGTGAAGGCGCTGGCGCTCAACACCCTCAGCCTCAGTGCCACGTTCGGGGCGATGGTGTTCGTCTTCCAGGAAGGCCATCTGTCGTTCCTGGTGGGCAGCCCCCAGCTCACCGGGACTCTGGACGCCACCATCCCGATCCTGACCTTCTGCGTGGCCTTCGGTCTGTCCATGGACTACGAGGTGTTCCTGCTCTCCCGGATCCGCGAGCGCTGGCTGCGTACCGGGGACAATGTGGAGTCGGTGGCCTTCGGCCTCCAGCACACCGGCCGGATCATCACGGCCGCGGCGGTCCTCGTCGCCGCGGTGCTGTTCGTCTTCGCGGTCTCCGGGGTCGCTCTGCTCAAACTGCTCGGCGTCGGCCTGGCGTTGGCGGTGGTCCTGGACGCGACCCTGGTACGCGCGGTACTGGTGCCCGCGTTCATGAAGCTGGCGGGACGGGCCAACTGGTGGGCCCCCGCGCCGCTGCGGCGTCTGCACGAGCGGGTGGGGCTGCGGGAGGACGCGGGGGACTGAGGCGGCGCGACGCACGTGTGTGCTGCCCGGCCGATCCGGCCGGGCAGCACACACAGGACACCGGCCCGGACGCGCCGGGCTACGGCTCAGTCGTTGACGCAGGTGTTGCCGAAGGCCGGGTTGAACAGGCCGACGATGTTCACGCTGTTGCCGCAGACGTTGACCGGCACGTGGACGGGCACCTGGATCACGTTGCCGGAGAGGACCCCCGGGGACCCGAAGGCCGCGCCATCGGCGTCGGCGTCGGCCACCGCGGCTCCGGTACCGGCGAACGCACCGGCGACAGCGGCCAGAGCAACGAGGGCAGTGCGAATACGCATGTCTCTCCCAATTCAGTGAAACTTCGTGACGTGGCAAGCCCATCACGCCTGGTGGGAGCGGTGCGCCGGGTAACCGTTCCTTCAGGGGGAGATTCACCCCCACGGGATACAAGAGGACTTCATGTTCACCATGTCTTTCTCGGTCTTCCTCTGCTTTCCTCTGTCTTTCTCTGTCTTTCTCTGTCTTTCGGCAGAGAAAGAGATCGCCCGTGCGGCGCATGCCGTCGCGGGTTCCGGTATCGATACTGGTCAGCGTGCCCCACACTCGTCTCGCCTCCCCCGCCGTCCTCAGCCGTTCGCCCGGACCGGGCCGGGCCGCATACGCGGCGGCGGAGACGGCCGGGGTGGTGCTCGCCGGGCTGGGTGTGTGGCTGGCGCTGGCGGTGCTCGGGTTTCTGGACCGCCCGTACCTGGAGGTGTCGGCGCTGGCCGTCGGCGCCGGTCTGTTTCCGCTGCGCCAACGCTTCCCCGTGGCCGTGCCGCTGCTCCTCGCCGCTCTGACGGGGCTCGCGCCCTGCGTCGGCCCCGTCGCGGCGGTGGCCTCGTACACCGTCGCGCGCGGGACGGTCCGGGCGCGGCGGCGCGCGCGGCTGCTGGCCGCGGCGGGCGCCGTGGTCGTGGCGTCCGCGACCGCGGCGGCGCCCTGGCTCGGTCCGGGATCGGTGCCGTACGGGCTGGCGCTCGGCCTCGTCCTCGCGCCGACCGCGGTGATCGTTCCCGGGCTCGTCGGCACGTCGTACGGACAGCAGCGGCGTCTGGTGCGGGCCCTGCGCGAGCGCGGGGACGCGGCGGAGCGGGCCCGCCGGTTCGCCGACAGCGAGGCCCGCCTCCATGAGCGGTCCCGTATCGCCGCCGAGATGCACGACCTGGTGGGGCACCGGCTCAGCCTCATCTCGCTGCACGCCGGAGGCCTTGAACTTGCCCTGGACCGGGCCGATCCCGAACTGCGCGAAGAGGCCGTCCTGGTCCGGCGGACCACCCAGGACGCGATGCGCGAGCTGCGTCAGTCCCTCGGAGTGCTCGGGCCGCTGGGCCGGGACACCGGGGCGGACGCGCTCACCGACGCCACCGGCACCCGCGCCGACATCGAGACCCTGGTGGCGGAGTCCCGCGACGGAGGCATCGCCGTAGGGCTGGACTGGACGGGACCGGACCTGGACACCCGTCCGGCGCGGGTGCGCCGGGCCGTGCACCGGGTGGTACGGGAGTCCCTGACCAACGTGCACCGGTACGCCGGCGCTGCGCACGTCACCGTCACGGTGGTGCACGGCGACGAGACCGTACGGGTCAGTGTGCGCAACGGCGCCCCCGCGTCCGCGGTCTCCGCCGCACACGTCGGCAGCGGCCGCGGACTCACCGGCCTGCGGGAGCGGGTGGAGCTGCTGGGCGGGACCTTCGACGCCGCTCCCCTGCCGTCCGGCGGCTTCCACGTGGACGCGGCCGTACCGGCCGAGCCCGGTGACGCCCCGGCCCCCCTGCGGCCCGGCGCCGGTGTGGAGACAGCGGACGGGGTGCCCGGCACCGTCGGTGACACGGCGGGCGTCGTGCCCGGGCGTCCCACCGCACAGGCGCTGACGCTCCTTCTCGGCCTCGGCGCGTTGTGCGTACTGATGGTCCTCGGGACCGCCTTCGTCTATGCCGGTGCTCCCCATCAGGACGCCGGACCGCGCCCACTGCCCCGGGTGGGCATGACCTACCAGGAGGTGACCGGGCTCGACGTCCTGGACAACCGGGCGGTCCGGGCAGCGGCCACCGGCCACGAGCCGCCGCGGCCCGCCGGTGCGGTCGGCTGTGTCTATCCGTTCACCGGCGCCACCGAGTCCCGCCCCGGCGCCCTCAGGATCGCCCGCTACTGCTTCGACAGCGCCGAGCGCCTCATCGCCATCGACCGGTTCACCGTGCCGTCGGTCCAAGACGCCTCACCCTGGGAGACCCCGTGACCGAGCCCAACCGGCCGATCCGTGTCCTGCTCGCCGACGACGAGGCGATGATCCGCCATGGAGTACGTCTGATCCTGCGGCACGCCGATGGCATCGAGGTCGTCGCCGACGCCCCGGACGGACGGCAGGCCGTCGAGCTGGCCGCCGCACACCACCCGGACGTGGTGCTGCTCGACATCCGTATGCCGGTGTGCGACGGGCTGGCCGCGATCGCCCCGCTGCTCGCCCTCGCCCCCGCGCCGCGCGTGGTGATGCTGACGACCTTCGGCGACGACGACAACGTCGTCCGCGCGCTGCACGAGGGCGCCGCGGGCTTCCTGCTCAAGGACGACGGCCCGCAGGAACTGATCAGCGCGGTACGGGCGGCCGCCGCCGGGGACGCCGTGCTCTCCCCGGGCGTGACCGGGACGGTGATCTCCCGGATGCTGCGCGCCGGGGCCCCGTACAACGCCGGCGGAGCGCTCGTGGACGAGCGGATCGCCCGGCTCACCGGCCGGGAGCGGGAGGTGCTGACGATGCTCGGCGAGGGGCTGTCCAACCAGGACATCGCCGCGCGGCTCGGTATCGGGCTCGGCACGGTCAAGACCCATGTGGGCGCCATCCTGGACAAGACCGGTTCGGCGAGCCGCGTGCAGGCCGCGCTGCTGGCGCATCGCACCGGCCTGGCCTCCTGACTCCCCCACCAACCAGGGGGAGCCACCGCGATGTGCCGCGGAGGCGAGCACGACGGGGCCCCGCCCGATAAAGGCGTGACAACCTCCGACGCCGTGAGTGAAGCTCGACGCCATGCAGATCAGAGCAGGTGCGCGGCACGACGCGCAGCAGATCGCGGCGCTTCACGCCGACAGTTGGCGCACGGCGTATGCGGGGATCATGCCGGAGAGCTTCCTGAGCGGTCCCTTGTACGAGGATCGACTGGCTCTGTGGCAGCAGCGGCTCACCGACGACCCGTCGGCCGCCGGGCTGTTCGTCGCCGAGGAGGAGGGCGAGCTGGTCGGATTCGTCTACCTCACCCCCTGCCCCGACGGTCGCGTTCTCCTGGACAACCTCCACGCCCGGCCGGGGCGTACTCGCTCCGGTATCGGCAGCCGCCTCCTGCGGCATGCCCGGGAGTGGGCTGCCGTCGAGCACCCCGGGCGGGCCGTCTACCTGGAGGTGCTGAGCGCCAACACGCCGGCCATCGCCTTCTACGAGCGACACGGCGCTCAGCGCACGGATGAACGCGTCTGCCGGTTCGAGCAGGGGTTTGAGCTGCCTGAGCTGGAGTACACGTGGGCGTCGCCCGCCGACTTGGCCGACGGGCTCTAGCGGGGCCCCTCCCGTAGGGCAGATGTCCGTCGGCCGCTCCTCTGCCCTTCGGTAGAGAAGAACCCCGTGCCGCCGGTCTTTCGGCAGAGGCCAACTCCCGCCTTCAGCGCGATGTTCACGCAGTTCAGGGCCGTGAGGATGGATACGTCCCCCGGCCCGCCGAACTCCTCGCGGGCCGCCGCACTTCAGGCGGAGTATCCATGTCACAGCCGTTCCCTCCCTCCCGTACCACCCTCGCGGAACCGGCCGCCCGCGCTTCCGGCCTGACCAAGACGTACGGGAAGGGCGAGACCCGGGTCACCGCGCTGGACGCGGTGTCCGTCGAGTTCGCGCGCGGCCGGTTCACCGCCGTCATGGGCCCCTCCGGCTCCGGCAAGTCCACCCTGATGCACTGCATGGCCGGTCTGGACTCCGTCACCTCCGGCTCGGCCCGGATCGGCGGGGTCGAGCTGTCGTCCCTGGACGACCGACAGCTCACCCAGCTGCGGCGCGAGAAGGTCGGATTCGTCTTCCAGGGATTCAACCTGCTGCCGACCCTCACCGCGCTGGAGAACATGACGCTGCCCCTGCGTCTGGCCGGCCGTCGGCCCGACGCCGCGTGGCTGGACACCGTCGTCACCACCGTCGGCCTCGCGGACCGGCTCGC
>NZ_LYOY01000023.1 GCF_001653515.1 Streptomyces sp. ERV7
CCCGTAAGGACACCGACATGACCGACTCAGCCCCCACCGGCCACGCCGTGATCGCCGATCTGCGCCGGGCCGGACCCGTGGACGCCGCCACCGTGCTCACCGGGCCCCTGCGCACCGTGCGCGTGACCCGCCTGCTCCCGAGGAGTGCGGCCGAACTGGCCGCCCGGGACGTCGAGCACACCGTGTACGTCACCGACGGCACCGGGACGGTGGAGGTCGGGGCGACCGGCGTGGCCCTCGCCCCCGGCGTCTCCCTGACCCTGCCCCTGGGAGCCCAGGCCCGCGTCCGGGCGGGCGCCGACGGGCTCGAATACTTCCACGCCGTCCTGGACGTCCCGCGAGAGGAACACCAGTGATCATCAATGCGAGCCACCGCACGGCCGCCCTGCACACCGGCGGCCAGGACCCCGTCCGTATCCGCTGTCTGGCCCGGCGCGGCATGCTGCACAGCGAGTGCGAAGCCGTCGACCGGGTGAGCCTGCCGCCCCACGCGCACTACGACCTCGTCGGCCGCGACGACGCCGAAGCGGCCTGGTACGTACTCAGCGGCCCGCTCACCGTCCGAGGGACCGGGACCCCGCCCACCACCTCGGTGCTCGGCGACCGTGACCTGCTCCTGGCCCCCATCGCGCAGGACATCACGCTGCGGGCCGGACCGCGAGGCGCCGAGCTGCTGTGTCTGACCGTCACCTCCGCGGCCGTCACCCGGCGCCTGCCACCCCGTACCCCCGACACGACCAAGGAGCGGACATGACCGCCAACTCCCTTGCCGCAGCCGTCACATCGGATGCCTCCGGCATCCGGGCCGTCCACCACATCGCCTTCACCGTGCCCGACCTCGACGAGGCCGTCGCCTTCTTCACCGACGTGCTGGGCGCCGAGGAGGCCTACCGCACCGGGCGGATCGCCGCCGACGACGACTGGATGCACCGCCAGCTCGGTGTCGACCCCCGGGCCACCGCCCATATCGCCATGCTGCGCCTGGGCCCGGCCCTCAACATCGAACTCTTCCAGTACACCGGGCCCGGCCGACGCGGGCAGATGCCCCGCAACAGCGACGTGGGCGGCCACCATCTGGCGCTGTGGACGGACGACTTCGACGCCGGCGTCCGCCATCTGACCGCCGCACCGGGCGTACGGATGCTCGGCGAGCCGCAAGAGGTCGGCGAGGGCCCCATCCGCGGCACCCGGTGGGTCTACTTCACCACCCCCTGGGGCCTGCACCTCGAACTCGTCCACGCTCCCCGGCACCAGCCCTACGAGGAGCACACCGCCGTACGCCTGTACCAACCGCGGGCGCCGCACGAAGGGAGAGGGACATGAGGGGCATCTGGGGCCCGGGCACCCCGCCGGTGGTCCGGCACGACGCCACCCGCTACGACGCCGACGTCGTCGTGATCGGCTCCGGCGCCGGGGGATCGGCGGTGGCCTGGGCCCTCGCCACCACCGGCGCCCGTGTCCTCGTCGTCGAGCGCGGCGGCTTCCTGCCCCGCGAGGAGGCGAACTGGTCGCCGGAAGCCGTCTTCGGCGACGGCCGCTACCGCAACGCCGAGACCTGGCACACCACCGGCGGCACGGCCTTCACCCCCGCCGCCCACTACTACGTCGGCGGTACCACCAAGGTCTACGGGGCGAGCCTGCCCCGGCTGCGCGAGAGCGACTTCGACGCCGTCGAGCACCTGGACGGCACCTCCCCGGCCTGGCCCTTCGGCTACGGCGACCTGGAGCCGTACTACGCCGAGGCCGAGCGCCTCTACCGGGTGCACGGCCAGGTGGGCCACGACCCGACGGAGCCGGCCCGCTCCGGTCCCTACCCGCACCCGCCGGTCGCCCACGCACCCCGTATCGCGGAGCTGGAGCGACGGCTGCGCGGCCAGGGGCTCCACCCCCATCCACTGGAACTGGGCGTCGACCTGGCCGACGGAGGCAGCTGTGTGCGCTGCGGCACCTGCGACGGCTTCCCGTGCCGCCTCGGCGCCAAGAGCGACGCGGAGACCCGCGCCCTGCGCCCGGCCCTGCGCGCCCCGACGGTCCGGCTGCTCACCCACACCCATGTCTCCCGGCTGCGCACCGACCCGTCCGGGCGCACGGTCACCACCGTCGAGGCCACCAGGAACGGCCACCGGGTCACCCTCACCGCCGGAACGGTCATCGTCTCCTGCGGGGCCGTCAACTCGGCGGCGCTGCTGCTCCGTTCGTCCAGCGGCGCCCACCCGGCGGGGCTCGCCAACGGCAGCGGTCTGGTGGGGCGCAACCTGATGCTGCACCACAACAGCATGCTGATGGCCGTCGACCCCCGCCGCCGCGACCCGGCGGTCTTCCAGAAGACCCTCGCCGTCAACGACTTCTACCGGGCCGGCGCCCGCACCCCCCACCCGCTGGGCAACCTCCAGCTGATGGGCAAGGTCCACCCCGCCGCCATGGCGACCGCGCACCCGCGCGTGCCCCGCCGCGTCCTGGGTGAGCTGGCGGCCCACAGCGTCGACTGGTGGCTCATCTCGGAGGACCTGCCGCGCCCGGAGAACCGCGCCCTGCTCGGACCCGGGGGAGGCATCACCCTCGACTGGCACCCCGTCAACGCCCGCGCCCACCGGCGTCTGGTACGTGAAGGGGCACGGATGATGCGCCGCGCCGGATACCCGCTCGTCCTCACCCACCGCATGGGCGTCGAGCACACCGGCCACCAGTGCGGGACGACCGTCGCCGGTCACGACCCCGCCCGCTCGGTCCTCGACCCCTACTGCCGCAGCCACGAGGTGCGCAACCTGTTCGTCGTGGACGGCGGGTTCTTCCCCTCGTCCGCGGCCGTCAACCCGACCCTGACCATCGTCGCGCAGGCCCTGCGCGCGGCCGGCGGCGACGCCGTCCTGCCCTGACCTCACTTGAGGAGCCCCACCATGTCCCTGCACCGCCTGTCCTCCGTCACCATCGGCGTCCCCGACCCCGCGGCGACCGCCCCGTACTACACCGAACTCGGCCTGCGGGCGCAGGACAACGGCTGGTTCGCCACCCGCGACGGCGGCCGCCAGCTGCGGATCGTGTCCGCGCCCACCCGCCGCCTCGTCGA
>NZ_LYOY01000024.1 GCF_001653515.1 Streptomyces sp. ERV7
GGTTCCGGGTACGTGGATCTGGCGACGGGCGAAGACGATCACCGAGACGGTGAACAGGGCCCCGGCGCAGGGCAGTGCGCCGGCGAGGTGGGGGTGGGTGGCGAGGGGTCCGGCGAGGGCGGTGCCGGCGGCCTGGCCGATGCCGATGGCGGCGATCAGCCACGCGTACGCCTCCGTGGTCGTGCCCGCCGGGGCGAGCGCGTCCACTGTCAGAAAGCTGGAGGTGACCGGTGCGGTGAGGAACAGGCCCGGCAGGACCGACAGGCCAACAGCCAGGCCGGGGCCGGGATTGGTGAGCAGCACCGACCAGCCCAGCGTGAACGCCAGAGCAGCAGCGGTGAGTTGAGCGGTGAGACTTCCGGGCCAGGTCCGGCGGCCGTAGACGGTGCCGCCGATCAGGCTGCCGACCGATAGCGCGGCCGGGACGAGCCCGGACAGCAGGGCGGTGCCGGTGCGGTCGGCGAGCGCGACGGCCCACACGGTGTGGGCGCCGAGCGCGATCCCGGTCCCGGCCAGGGCCGTGAACAGCGCGACCAACCCCAGGTGGTGCAGCGGCCCGAGAAAGCTCGACGAGCTGTTGGTGGCGTGTGGCTGCCAACTGCGCGAGGGTGCGGCGGTCAGCACGATGACGGCACCGGCTAGGCCCAGCAGTGCGGTGGCGGTTATCGCCGGCGCTGGACCGGCGAGGGCGGTCAGCGCGACGACGAGCGGTGGCCCGGCGATGAAGATCAGCCCCTGGCTTCCGGTGTCGAGGGCGAGGGCGGCGCGCTGCTGGGACGGATTGGGCAGCACGCTGGGCCACAGTGCCCGCACGTTCGCCTCCAGCGGCGGCGTCGACAGCCCCGCGAGGACCAGCACAGACCCGAACAGTGCCGGTTCCTGGGCCGAGTTGAGGCGCGGGAGCGCCAGCAAGGCGAGGCTGGTGACCAGGACCGCGAGCGTGGCGACGACGGTCTGACCGCGCCGGTCCACCAGACGCCCGAGCAGAGGCTGGCCGAGCGCCGAGGCCAGACCGTAGACGGCGCACAGCATCCCGGCGGTGGACAGGGAGCCGCCCTGGGCGCCGACGAGAAGGAGCACGGCGACGGGAACCATGCCGGTGGGCAGTCTTCCGATCAGGGTTCCGGCGAGCAGCCGCGAGACATACGGCTGGGCCAGCACCGGCCCCGGCTTCCCGGCCACGGGCGCGGTGGTGTGGGGCATGGTCACCGTCCCGGGCGCGGGCCGCTGCCGCTGGCCGGCGACGCCGGCAGCCCGGCCGCAGCGGTGCCCTGACGGGCGGGCCGTGCGAGTGGTGCGGTCATGGTGCGGTGAGGCCATCCGTTCACGGGCTCGGGGTGTCCGGCGGCGGGAAGCAGGGCCGGGTCGAGGTCGACCTGGTAGCCGGCCGCGCTGAGCATTCGGGCGGCGTGGGTGGCTTGCCGGTTCTCGTTGGCCTGGCCGGTGTCGAACGGGAGCCGGATCCACACCCCGCTCACAGTGGGGCGGAAGAGGAAACCGGCCCGGTCGAGGATGAGGCGGGCGAGTTCATCGATGGAACCGTTCACCTCGACTTCACCGGTGTCCTGGCGGGCAATACGGATCGGTGCACCGCGCGCGTTCATCGGCCCTGCCCCCGACCGGTGTTCAACGCGGCGGTGGTGGGCAACGGTGGTGCTGTCCGCGGGGCCGCGTGGTGCGGCGGGGCGGTGAGGATGGTGGAGGTCCGGGCGGCCTGGGCGATCCGCGCATGCCGTGCCGCCGGGGACGGACGGTTCGCAGCGCGGGGCGGGGCGCTGGTGAGGGCGGGGTCGAGGCTGTAGTCAGCGTCCACGGCGAACCCCGCGTGGCGCAGGTCGTGGACAACCTGTATCGCGCGGCGCCGCGCGTCCTGGTGGGAGCCAGCTCCCGTGAGCCGGTACAGATCCGGGGTTGCGGGGAGGGGCTCGAACCGTTCGGCGGTCAGATACCAGTGGGCCAGGTGGGCGCTGACGGTGGTGGTGGGACGGGCGAGAACGCCGTGGTCGTCGCTGACGCCGATGTGGA
>NZ_LYOY01000025.1 GCF_001653515.1 Streptomyces sp. ERV7
TCGGTACCCCGTGCGTCGTGCGTGCCTTCGGTGTCCATCGACCCCTTGCCCCCTGACCAGCCAGGTCCGTAACCGAGTCCAGCCGCCAATCTAAGCGGAACGAGGGGACTACGGGGGGTCAGCGCGCCCCTGTTTGGGCCCGGCCTTTGTCTGCGGCCGCGTGGTGGGCTTCTCGCGCAGTTCCCCGCGCCCCTTGAGCGCGTCCCTCCGGGGCGCCCAGCCCGCGATCGCCCCGGAGGGGCGCATTCAGGGGCGCGGGGAACTGCGCGAGAAGCCCACCACGCGGCCGCAGACAAAGGCCGGGCCCAAACAGGGGCGCGCTGACCCCCCGTAGTCCCCTCGTTCCGCTTAGATTGGCGGCTGGACTCGGTTACGGACCTGGCTGGTCAGGGGGCAAGGGGTCGATGGACACCGAAGGCACGCACGACGCACGGGGTACCGAGGCGCGGCCGGTGCCGCGCCCAGCCGCGCCGCCGCCCGTCCCGGCGCTGCCG
>NZ_LYOY01000026.1 GCF_001653515.1 Streptomyces sp. ERV7
GTTCCCCGCGCCCCTGAAGGAACGGGGCCTGCGGCCCCTCGCCAGGGCCAGCTCCTGAATCGCCCGAGCGGCTGGAGATGCCTGGAGTCGGACATACTTAAGGGGCGCGGGGAACTGCGCGACCAGCCCCCACCGACCCGCAGACAAACACCGGGCCCTGAAGGGGCGCAACCAAGGGCGTCCGGGGCGCAGCCCCGGAGTCGGGCCCGGCCGCGG
>NZ_LYOY01000027.1 GCF_001653515.1 Streptomyces sp. ERV7
TGTAGCGGTCGTACGGGATGGTGCCGACGCGAGGGCTCTCAGCAGAGCACGAGCCGCCCGGGGGTCTCGCCTTCGAAGACCTCGACCAGCCAGTCGAACACCGTCGGGCCGCGGCCGACCTTCGCGGCGGCGAGTTCCGCGGCGACCCGCTCGCGGTTGGTGAAGTGGCAGCGCGTCAGGACCGTCTCCAACTGCCGGGCCGTCTCCGCGTGGCCGAGGGCCTCGCGGGCGTACGCGTGGTCGTGCCACTCGAAGTGGAAGTCGCCGTCCTCGGGCGTGCCGAAGCCGCCCCGGAGGCAGTCGTTGAAGGCATCGAGGTTCTTGCCGAAGTACCCGCCGGGCCCGTTGACGGCCTCGCCGATCACCCGCCAGAAGTCCTCAAGGGTGGGGGTCTGCTTGCCGTCGATTACGTAGATCGTGGTCACGGGGTGAGCCTAGAGGCGACGCGGCAGGCGCCTCGGTTCACAGGCTCGCGAGCAGATCGTCGAGGGGAGCGGGGACCCGCCCGGAGTCGAGGGCCTCGGTCAGGAGGTGGCCGTAGCGGATCTTGCGGCCCTTCTTCGTGCCGAGGAAGCGTCGCATCTGCTGGTGTGGGGATCTGCCCTGCTGTGCGGGCTGGCGCGTGAAGGTCTGCCAGGCGGGGAGGTCGCCCTCGGCCTGGACGATCTCCTCGATCCGGGGCACGCCCAGCGCGCGGATGAGCTCGTCCTCCAGGTCCGTGGTGCACACGAAGAACCCTTGGCGCGGCGCCCGCGCCCGCTCAAGAGCGCGGTCGTAATAGCGCTGCTCGCGCTCGTCGCACAGCCCGGCCAGACGGAGCCCCAACCCCGGTGGCCCGAGGAGATCGGTATAGCGGCCCACGTTCATCGCGCCGCCCATGGACATGACGCACACCCCCTCGGCCGGCAGGTCCCGGCCACGGCGCGCGGCCAGCGTCTCGACGGCCGCGAGGTCGCTCGGCCCCTCCAGCAGCACCGCGGTGCGTACGCGCAGCCGCACGGCCAGCTCCTTCGCCCGCTCACCGGGGCTGCCCGCCGCCCAGTCGGCGACCGCGTCCCGGAAGGCTTGCATATCTGCCACTCGCCTGTCCGCCATGGGGGCGATTCTGCTGTGCGTGGGCCAGTACGGCACAGGGTTTTCTCCGGCCCCGGGGCGGGCCCGGAGAAATGCGGATGGGGCGGCCGTTCGGCTCAGCCGGGGTGCGGGTGGTTTGCGGCGGTGGTCGACTGAGCGAGTCAGACCCTCTACCTGTCCGGGAGCTCAGCATGGCTATCGTCGCGATCTTCGAAATCCCAGGGATGACCCGGGCCCAGTACGAGAAGAGCGCGGAGAAGGTCGCAGGTCGGCCCGGTCCGGTCAAGAAGACGTCGGACTGGCCGGTGTCCGGTCTCATCTCGCACACCGCCGCCCCCACTCCCGACGGCTGGCTCGTCGTCGACGTATGGGAATCGGAGGAGGCGTTCCAGGAGTTCGGCAAGACCATCCTTCCGATTCTGGAAGAGCTCGGCGTCCAGGGTGCGCAGCCGAAGATCTACCAGGCTCACACCGTGGTGACCCCCTAAAGGGGTGTCGCGGACGCTCCCGAAACCCCGGTCCGGCGGAACATCCGTTTCACTCCCGGATCCCCGCCGTACGCAGCCTGCGGCGCACTTCCTCCCACTCCGGGGTGATGTTCCCGGTCGACCGGGAGGCGACGGAGCGGTCCTTGAACCCGCTGGAGGTGGAGACGCACACCACCGGTTCGCCGCGGTCCTCGACGGCGCGCAGACCCGCGAGCCCGGCGGCGCCGGACAGTTCCGCCCACAGGCCGGCGCGGGCCAGCTCGCTCCGGGCGGCTGAGAGCCGCTCGTCGTCGAGGGCCAGCACCTGGCCACCGCTGTCACGGACGGCGACCACCCCGCGGTAACCGCTGACGGGGGAGACGACGGAGTAGGCGTCGGTGGGTGCCACGGGCACGTGCGCCGCCGGAAGACCCTGGCGCACGGCCCGGGCGAGTGGCGCTGCGGCGGCCGGCTCGCAGGCGAACATGCGCGGTAGGCGCTCGGTCAGGCCGAGACGTCGCAGACCGGCAGGACCACCGCGCCGTAGGCGTTGAGGAACGCGTCGACCGCCGGTGGCATGTCAGGGCCCGCGAACACCACGCATCGCAGGCCCGCCCGGGCGGCGAAGGCGGCTGCGGACGCGCCGTGGTTGCCCGAGGAGGCGACCACGATTCCCGGTGCGCCGACCCCCACGGCGGCGCTGGTGGTGATGCGGTTCAAACGGTCCTTATGGCTCTTCGGTGGTGCTGGTCCTGGGACAGCCCTCGGTCAGCGGGAGCCATAACGGGTAGGTGATGCCCGGGTCGCCCAGCGAGCGCTGGAGCGTCGCCAAAGAGTCGTCTTTCGTCACACGTTGAGCCTATCGGCGCCCCCATCCGGCAAGATCCGTCCTGAGGGCAGCCGTGTCTCACTCTCCGCCAGACACCAGCGACAGTTCCCACAGCGTCTCCAGGGCGCAGTTGGCCGGGTAGTCGTAGGGCAGGTGGCGGGCGTAGCGCCGCTGGTCGAGGGCGATCTGCTGCACCATGGTGTGGGTCAGGCGCAGGTTCTCCGCGCCGTCGAGGCCGGGGGCGTATCCCGCGACGAAGGCGTCGAACGGAAGGCCTTCGCCGCGCTGGGCCAGCGCGGTCCCCAGACTGCGCATCGGGCCGGTCATATGGCGGCGTGCCGCGCTGTGGAAGAGCATGCCCTGCCGGTAGGACGCGTCCAGCAGCATGCACACCGCCCAGTAGTGGAGGTTGGCGATATGCCGCAGCGCCGGTACCGGTTCGTCGGGGACGGGGCTGCCGGACGGCGGCAGTCCGCTGGAGTGGCTGAGGGGAACCACCGGGTGGTCTGGACTGGCCGGATTCCATACGTCGTCGCAGTCCCGGAGGGCGGGATGGGTGCCCTCGAACATCGACCGGAAGAGGGTGAAGTGTTCGCTCTCCCCTTCTTCGCGCAGCAGCTCAAGGCGGGTGAACCAGGACACGTAGTCGAGCCGGTCCGGCTCTCGCTCGCGCAGCAGCTCCAGTACGCGGGTGACTTTGCGGTAGAGGCTGCCGACCTGGTTGGGGCGCGGGGCCGTGGGCCCCGTCGAGCCGAGCACCTGGTACAGGCGCTCGACGAAGGCGCGGTCCTCGGGCGTCTGCTGCTGGGCGGGGTCGACCGCGCTCGGCGACGCCTCGACGTACACGTACTTGGCCAGGCTGTGCGGGCTCAGCGGTTCCAGCACGAAGTCGAAGGGATAGATGTCCTGCTCGTACGGGAACTGCTGGCGGCCGAGGTGGGGGGCCGCGCCGAGCGCGACGAGCAGCGAGTTGACGATGTCGAGGTGGGTCATCTCCTCGATGGCCACACCCATCAGGTGCAGTGGCCGGCCTCCGTAACGGTGGCTGGGCCAGCCTGCGAGGTCGGCGAAGCGCGGCACCTTGATCGAGAAGGCGGCGTAGAGGTACTGGACGAGCAAGGAGTGCTCGATCTCCGCACCGTCACGCAGCAGCCGGATCAGTTCCAGTGCCGGGTCGTCGAACACGGGCGTGTATCCGAGCCGTTCGGCGTCCGCCGCGGACAGGGCGGGCGTCCGGCTCGGCCGGTGGATGGCCCTGCGGGCGGTCACCGGAGGGGCCGCCGGGCTGAGTTCGTCCGGCGTGGGGGACGGCGTGGGGGACGGCGCCGTGCTCTGCGCGGCGGTCAGCACGGCCGCCCGGTAGCGCTCGTAGTTCGTGCAGCGGCACACATGCGAGCCAAGGACGGTGTCGACGGTCTCCTCCAGCCGCTGCTCACCGTCTTCGGCATGGCCGTCCTCGCCCGCGTGCTCGACGACGACGCTGCCGGCGACCGTGAACCCGGCCGTGCAGTATCCGCACTGGAACGCCTCACGCTCAAGGAACGCCTGCTGTACGGGATGCAGCGCACCGTCGGCCGCCAGGCCTTCCACGGTGGTCACCTCCCACCCGCGTACGTGCCGCATGCTGGTCATACAGGCCTGACGTGTCACCAGGGGGGCCTGGGGGCGGGCGCGGACCGCGACGGTGCAGGCGCGGCACTCCCCGATCGAGCAGCCGATCTTCGTTCCGGTCAGGCCCAGGTCCTCGTGCAGGAAGTGGACGAGGGACATGTCGCCGGGCACGGAACGGCCGTGGTGGCGGATGCCGTTGACGGTCAGGTCCAGATCGGTGTTCGGCTCCTGCATCACGACCGCCCGTCGTCGGGGAGGGCCAGTTCCGCCAGGCGGATCGGGGTACGGGTGGGCCAGCAGCGGTCGTCGCCGTGGCCGAGGGCGTGCGCGACGGCGTTGGCGATGGCGGGGGCGACGCTCGTCATCGTCGCCTCCCCGACCCCCTTGTGCCGCACGTTCGGAC
>NZ_LYOY01000028.1 GCF_001653515.1 Streptomyces sp. ERV7
CCCGCCACCCCCGGGTCGGGCCTGGAGCACCGCCACAGCACCGGCCTCTCCCCCACCGAGGCCGCCCGATCTCAAAACCCGGTTTTGAAGAACGCCGCCGTCCGGACGACGAGCCGCGGGCCGACCCAGCCTTCAAAACCCGGTTTTGAAGAACGCCAGCACCCGGACGACGACGAGCCGCGGAGCCGCCGGTCCCAAAACCCGGTTTTGAAGAACGCCAACACCCGGACGACGAGCCGCGGGCCGACCCAGCCTTCAAAACCCGGTTTTGAAGAACGCCAGCACCCGGACGACGACGAGCCGCGGAGGCGCCGGTCCCAAAACCCGGTTTTGAAGAACGCCAACACCCGGACGACGAGCCGCGGGCCGGCCCGGTCTTCAAAACCCGGTTTTGAAACGGGTCGGCCCACCGGTGAGGGCCCTCGTTCAAAACCCGGTTTTGAACGAGGGCCGCCCGTGGGTTCAGGAGCCCGCGACCGCAGCGGTTTCAAAACCCGGTTTTGAAGAATCGGCGCGCTGAAGGACCGTCCTATGGGGCAGTCCATGACATCCTGTCCCGGTCCGCTAGTACCGACCCGTCTGGGCCGGGAAGCATACGGAGCATCAGGAGCACCACACATGGCACGGATTACCGCGCTCATCAACCGCAAGGGTGGGGTCGGGAAGTCGACCCTCACCGTCAACACCGCGGCCATCACCGCCCACGTACTGGGCGCAGCCGCCGAAGGCGACCCGCACTACGTCGCCGCCGTCTCGGCCGACCCCCAGGGCTCCACCACCTGGTGGTCCGAACGAGTCGGCCAGGACCTTCCGTTCTCCTTCGAGCAGATCAGCTCCAAGGACGACCTGGGCCTCTTCGCCGCCCTGAAGAAGTCCCGCAAGGTCAAGCACGCCTTCATCGACACCCCGGGCTGGATGGACTTGCCCGAGGACGAGAAGGAGGAGGCCGGCGACCCGTTCGGCAGGAGCACCGCGGCCGACGCCATGCGCGCCGTGCTGGCCAACGCCGACGACATCATCATCCCGATCGAGCCGGAGCCCCTGGGCTTCATGCCGACCCGGGACACCATCGAGGAAGTGGTCAAACCGCTCGGCATCCCGTACCTGGTGGTCATCAACAACTGGGACCCCCGCGACGGCGAAGCCGACCTCGACCAGACCAAGGACTTCATCCGTACTCAGGGCTGGACCCTGGCGAACACCGTCGTCCGCCACTACAAGGTCCACACCCGTGCGGCCCTTGAAGGCACGGTCGTCACCCAGTACAAGAAGAACCGGGTCGCCATGGAGGCCCGCGAGGACTTCTACCAGCTCGCCCTGGAGCTCGGCGCCGGCAAGAAGGGGGCCCGCTGATGGCGACGAAGAAGCCCTGGGCGGACCTTCTCGACGGTCCCGGCAAGCCCGGCAGCAAGCGCGCCGCCGCCGCCGAGCCGGCCAAGGCCGAGGCGCCGCCGACCACCGTGTACATGCACACGCTCATCGGCAACCCGGACAATCCGCGTACCGACGTCGACTACACCGACGACGACGCCGAGTTCCGTGAGCTCAAGGAGTCGATGCGGTCCGTCGGCCAGCTCCAGCCGGCCGTCGCCATGTCCCGCGACGCGTTCCTCCGCGTCAAGCCCGGGCACGGCAGCCGGCTCGGTGACGCGGAGTGGATCGTCGTCCTCGGCAACCGGCGCTTCCACGCGGCCAAGCAGCTCGGCTGGACGAAGTTCGAGATCCGGGTGCGGGACCGCCTCGGCAACGAGGACGACGACCGGGTCGACGAGGCTGTCGTCATCGAGAACATCCACCGCAAGAACATCCCTCCTTACAAGGAGGCGGAGTTCCTGCAGCGGATGGTCGAGCGCCACGGCTCCCAGGAGAAGGTCGCGGAGCGCATCGGCAAGTCGCAGATGTACGTCTCCAACCGGCTGAGCCTGCTCAACCTCACCGCTGAACTCAGGGATGTCGTCGACACCAAGCAGATCAAGGTGAAGACGGCGGAGAAGATCGCCAAGGTCCAGGACCCCGAGGAGCAGAAGGCGATCGCGGCCGAGGAGATCCGCAAGGCCCAGCAGCCAAAGGCGCCCCGCAAGCGCGCAAGCGCGTCGGTGCCTCCGTCGGTGCCTCCGTCGGTTCAAAACCCGGTTTTGAAAACCGCCGCCGACGCCGGCACGGACCGTGGGGGAGCGGTCGCCACCGACACCTCGGGGCAGGACGACACGGCTGCCCGCCGTGTCCCCGAGCCACGGCCGACCGACCGCCTCCAGACCGAGCGCCTCCAGACCGAGCACCCCCAGGATGACGCTTCCGCCGCTTCGGTGCCGTGGCATGACGGAGCAGCCCTCATGACCACCGCCTTCGACAGGCTCGCCCCCGCCCAGCGAAGCGCCTTCATCCAGGCCTACTTCCGGCTGAGCCGTGGAGTCGAGGCCGTCATCGAGGACATGCGGGGAGACCTCGCCCCGCAGGACCGGGCTTCGCTGGCGGCCATTCTGCGACAGGTCGCCGACGGCGTCCTGCAGGAAGGCTGACCCACGTCGGAAGACTGACCCACGCCGGAAGGCCCCGCTCACCGTCGCGACGGTGAGCGGGGCCTTCCTCATGCTCGCCCTAACCTGCGCTCAGCCTGGCGAAGGCCTCCCGGAAGACCGGCACGTTCTCGCTCCTCATGGTGTACGCGAGGGCCTTCTGCCAACTGGGGTGGTCCGGGTCGTACTGCGGGGTGATGGGCGCCTCGGTGCCCTCGGGCCACCAGCGGTTGCGTACTCCGCGCGGCAGCGCACGGGACAGGGCGATGGTGGGGCCGCGCAGGTCGCCGTGGAACTCCGCGCGCAGTTGTTCGGCGTCCGCCGTCCCGTCGGCCTCCACCACGGTCCGGGCGAAGCGCAGGGCGTTGCTCGGCAGGGAGGTGAGGTAGACCGTGGCCCGCTCGACGTCCCATGCGGTGTCGGTGGTGACGGTCAGCTCATGGCGGTGGTCGGCGAGCAGCTGGAGCAGTCTGTGCTCGAACTCCGCGCTCGCGCCCTCGATGGTGATCCTCATGAGCGCGTCCGGTGAATTCTTACCCGGTTCTTCTTGTTCTGCATGGACCGAGCATGCCGGATGACACCGGGATACCCAAGGCAGGGGAGTATATGTGACGGTCCGTCAGATGAGGACGGCCTGCGTCGCCGAGTGGCGGCGTTCGCCGGATGCCGGGCACCGGCCCACAGACAAGGGCCCTGGCCTCCATCACGGAGGCCAGGGCCCTTGTTCATCGAGCGCTGGGCAGGCCTTGCACCTACATCTCCCCACAGGAAGTGGGGCGCCTTTCCTTGGACCACCAACGCCGGTCCCGCATCCGCTTGTCGCGGCTGCAAGCTCAAGATCTAATATATCGCATCCCGCCGCCCCGCGGAACGCCTCCCGTCATACCGGCCGGGCCTGCCCCGCCGCGCCGCGCCCGAACCGCCGCGCGCAGAATGCGGGCATGCGTATTCCTTCCGAGCTCGTCGCGCTCGACGACCAAGTCCACGCGTGGCTGCCGCAGTTCCCCGGCACCTGGGGCATGGCGAACTGCGTCGTGGTGACCTCCGGCACCGAAACCCTCCTTGTGGACACCCCGTACACCGCTCCGCTCACGCGCGCCCTGGCGGCGGCCGCGCGGCGGGTGGCCGCGCCCGGTGCCCGGGTGTCGACGGTCGTCAACACGCACGCCAACGGCGACCACAGTTACGGCAACGGCCTGTTCCCCGACGCGGAGATCATCAGCACCGACGCCAACCTGGCGCACCTGTGCGCGGAGCCGACACCCGGACAGTTGCAGGCGATGCTGGACGCATGCCGGACCGAGGTGGCTTTCGAGCGGTATCTGCTGGCGCACTTCGGGCGGTACGACTACACCGGCCTCGAAGTCGCCCCGCCCACCCGGACGTTCAGCGGCCGCCTGGACCTGCTGGTCGGGTCGACTCCGGTGGAGCTGTACGAGGTGGGGCCCGCGCACACCGTCGGGGACCTCATCGTGCATCTGCCGCACAGCGGAGTGGTGTGCGCCGGGGACGTGCTGTTCATCGATGATGTGCCGGTGCACTGGGCCGGGCCGCTGAGCGGGGTCGTCGAGGCGTGCCGCAGGATCCTGGAGCTGGATCCGCGGGTGGTGGTTCCGGGGCACGGGCCGCTGGTGGGACAGGCGGAAGTACGCGCGTACATGGCGTACATGGAGGAGCTGAGCGGGCGCCTGCACGAGCTGCACGGCGCGGGCGTGGACGTCGAGGAGGCCTCGCGCGTACTGCTGCGGGAGCACCGGCGGCCGGGGCTGGGGCTGGGGGAGCGGCTGGCGGTGCTGACGGCGGTGGAGTACCGGCATCTGGAGCGCGTCGAGGAGCCGCTCAGCCTGGTGGAGGTGCTCGCGTCGGCGGTGCGGCTGGCGCCCGACTGCGTACCGGAGGCGGTGGCTTCGCGCCGGGAGCTGACGGCGGGGCTGGCCGAGCTCGGGGGGCCGGCCTCGCCGCCCGGTCCGCGGTCCGTACCGGGGGACGAGGCAGCTGTGCTGCCCGGGGATCTGGCGTACTAGGGGCGGATCGAGTCCCGGACCGGACCCGGCGAGGCCCAGGACGCTCACGGGTGCCTCGGGGAGTCCGCTCGCAGCATCGGGGTGCGGGCGCGGCGGCGGCGTTCGCCGGGGTGGAAGACCAGGATGATCATGCGGGCGCCGGGGGCGGCCATCGGCTGGGCCGCGCACAGGCTGACCCAGCCGGGGCCCAGGGCGAGGTGGTGCAGGGGGCGTTCGTCGCCGTCGAGGGGGAGGTAGGCGCCGGCGCGGTCGTAGATGCGGGAGGAGACCGGGTCGGCGAGTACTTCCTTCTCGATCTGTTTGAGCGTCTCGTCGTGGGGGTCGGCCGCGAGCGCGCCGCGCAGATGGGGGAGGGCGAAGGGGGCCCAGGAGTTGTCCCAGTCGGTCAGGACCGAGCGGGCGGTGCGGTCGAGCGCCATCCAGCGCATGGTGTTGTGCGGGGCGCGGCCCTCGGGGAAGAGCGCGGCGAAGGCGGCGTTGTGGGCGAGGAGGTTCCAGGAGCGGTCGTGGACGTACGCCATGTGCGCGATGCCGTCGACGGCCTCCTGCCAGACTCCGGGGATCTCCTCGCCGGACTGCGAGTCGAGGGGGTAGGGGGGATCCTGGCCGAGGCCGTAGCGCCACAGGGCGACCCATTCCCGCTCGTTCATCCCGAGCAGCCGGGCGACGTCCTCCAGGAGGTCGGCGGGCGGTTTGGAGTAGCGGCCGGACTCCAGGCGCCCATAGGTGTCGGGGGCGCGGTGCAGCAGCCGGTCGATCTGGGCCTGGGAGAGACCCGGGGCCCGGCGGCCCTGGCGGGTGGGCCGGTTGAGGCCGTGGCTCTCGGGTGTGATGAGTGCGCGGCGTTCGCGCAGCAGGCCGCGCAGAGCAACCTTGTCCATGAAACGTGTTCCCCGTGCGTGGGCGGTCCCCGTCGTACGAACGTCCGGGAACGGGGTCGAACACCGGTTGTCCGTGCGAGCGTTTTCGGCCTGGTCGGGGGCGGCGTCCCGGTGGGGGGAACGGGTCCCGTACAGGCCCACCGGTACGCTGCCTGGTCGGACATGCGGCGATCAAGCGGTGACGGCTGCGTGTGTACGCCGGGCGTATACACGCAGTGCACCGACGGGGGCGAAACAGGTGGAGAGCGACAATCCGGCGCGGCGGACGGACCGTCTGCCGCCGGAGGCGGTCGAGTTGTACGGGCGGATAACCCGCCATGAGCCCGTGACTCCCGAGGACGGGCCGGTGCTCGCGCGGCTGCGGGAACGCGGCCTGGTGGCGGTCGACGCCGATCTGCCGGACATCCCGATCGCGCTGGACCCGCAGGAGGCGGCCCGGCGGCAACTGGACGCGGATCTGCGGGAGATGGCGGCCCGGGCGGCGCGGATGGCGGCGATACCCGAGGACGCGGACGAGCTGAGCGTGCACTTCGAGCGGGCCAAGTGGCGCTCGGGGCGCGGCTCGGAGTTCCTGACGGAGCCGGGACTGGTGAACGCCCGGATCGAGCAGGCGATCAGCCAGGCGCAGAGCGAGCTGCTCATGGCCCAGCCTGGCGGGCCCCGCTCCCGGGAGCTCCTGGCGATCGCCATGGACCGGGACGGCCGGGCGCTGGAGCGCGGGGTGAGCGTGCGGACGCTGTACCGCGACAGCGTCCGCGACGACGAGGCGACGCGGCGGTGGGCGCGGGTGATGACGGGCAAGGGGGCGCAGTTCCGTACGCTCATCGGGCCCTTCCAGCGGTGCATCATCGTGGACCGGCGTACCGCGTTCGTCTCGGACCACATCGTGCACTCGGTGCCCAGCCATGCCGCCTGGCACGTCCTGGACCGGGCGGCCGTCGCGTACATGGCGGAGGGCTTCGACCAGGAGTGGCGGCGCGCGGAGATCTGGCACGGGGATCCGCGGGCCTCCGACGTGGCCGCGGGGGCGCGTACGACGCGGCTGCAGCGGGAGATCCTGCGGGACACGGCCGCGGGGATCGAGCAGCGGATCACGGCGCAGCGGCTGGGCATCGGGCTCCGCACGCTCTCCAAGGAGATCGGCAAGCTGCGCGGGCTGTGGCAGGTGTCGACGCTCGCGGAACTCACGTACCGCTGGGCACTGTCGGCTGAGCGGCTGATCGACGACGTGTGACGGGGTGGGCGGGGGCAGCGGTCGCGTCCACTGCCCGTACGGGTTTTAGGCAGAAAAATCATCGGGAGAAAACGCGGTCCTCCCTGTTGCATGCTGAGCCCGGCCGATCGGAGTGGCCCGCAGCCCGGGGCTACTTCGGTCCGTACGTCCGCTGTCACGGGGGACTGCCATCCGTGCGCATGCCAGAACCGGCAGTGCAGGGCCCCTCGTAGGGTTCTGCCGGGCATCGCGCGGGGCCGGGTGTCCGAACCTGGATGCCCGGACGCTGCCGAGTCTCGGCACGCCTCCCGTGCCCAGCGCCGGCGTGCCCGGCGCCCGTCCCGCCCCCTTGCGCCCCGGCTGGCCCGGCGCGGGCGGTCGCCCGAAACCCCGGGCCCCGAGCCCCTCAGTCGCTCGCCGCTCGTTGCTCGCCGGGCCCAGCGACTGAAGCGACCGGAGCGACTCAAGGCCAAAGACGGCCCGGAGAGACGGAGACCGGCCGGGGTGACGGGTCTCGGAGCGACTGAAGCGACCGAAGCGACTGAGGCCCGGACCTCTTGGCGTGTCCCGGCCAGTCGGTGGGGGCAGGTGCGGCGCTCGGTCGCTTCAGTCGCTGCGCCGGCCCGGCGGAAAGGGCTTCAGTCGCTGCCGTTCGGTCGCTGCGAGGGCGTTCAGTCGCTGATTCGGGCGGCGAGGGTGAGGGGTCACCGGGGGTCCGGGCTGGGCAGCGACCGAACCGAGCGACCGGGAGACCTTCGGTAGCTGTTCAGTCGCTGCGGCAAAACCGCAGGTCAGATGATGTTTCATCGGACAATCAGCGACTGAAGCGACTCAAGCTCCTATGTTATCCCGTAACTCTGGTGTTTTTCCTCGTGTGCGTGTGCATTGGATAAGTAGGGGGCTAGAGTCGCTTTGAGTCGCTGAATGATCTCCCGCAACCTTCTGACCTGCTGTTTTGGGCAGCACTGAGGCCAGCGACTGAAAGAACCTCAGTCGCTGGCCTTCAGTCGCTCCCGCCGGGCTCGGTCGCTGACTGTCCCATCATCGACACGGGAGACGGGTTTTACGTGGCCCTGCGCCACACCGGCCACAAGCTTCGCTAACCTATGTCCGTCGTTGAGTCGCTTCAGTCGCTGAGTAGGGGAACCACATGACTGCTGAGCTGCGGTTTTCTCGCAGCGACTCAGAGCAGTCGGCTCCCGGGCCGCTGGTCGCCGCGCCCTCGGCCGCTCAACCGGTCGCCCAGTCCCTGCTGATGGCCCACTGGTGCGCCTCCCGGGACTGGCCGGTGCACCCACTGGCGCCGGGCCGCAAGACTCCGGTCGCCAACTGCTCGCGCTGCCGCGGCCCCGGCCATCGCCATGACAACTGCTCCTGCATCGCGGTCGGACGCTGGTGCCACGGCTTCCGCGCGGCCACGACCGACCGGGCCCGGATCGACACGTGGTGGGGCCGCACCCCCGACCTCGGGGTAGGCGTCGCCTGCGGAGCGGCCCGCCTCGTCGTCATCGACATCGACGACCACCCCCAGCCGCTCCCGGGCCGCGACCGCATCCTGCCGGGCATCCCCATCCCCGACCAGGTCGATCTCACCGGCCTGACCAACGGCTTCCACTCCCTGGCCGTCCTCGCTGCCCTGCGGGGCCAGGGCAGCCCCGCGGACGACGCCTCGACCCTGCGCGTCCGTACGCCCTCGGGCGGCCTGCACGTCTGGTACCGGGCCCCCGAGGACG
>NZ_LYOY01000029.1 GCF_001653515.1 Streptomyces sp. ERV7
GCTTCCGGTCCGGCCCCGGATCCGTCGGGGCCCGCCGCGTTCCCGTGGCGGTCGACGACCCTCCGCGCCCGGCACCACAAGAGCGCCCCGTGCGCGCCCGGATCACCCCGTGCATCCGGTGATGCGCGATATCCGCCGTCAGCCCGCATCCGACGGCCGTCGGGG
Organism: Streptomyces sp. ERV7; assembly: GCF_001653515.1. Classification (GTDB taxonomy): domain Bacteria; phylum Actinomycetota; class Actinomycetes; order Streptomycetales; family Streptomycetaceae; genus Streptomyces. The sequence continues at coordinate 166 of NZ_LYOY01000029.1, forward strand.
TCGTTGGCACATACGTGCACGCATACGAGCCCTCCCGCCAGCCGTACCAGTCACAGATCCCCTCCATGCGCCCCGCGCAGGACCTCCTGGGAAGCCAGTCGGCCACCCCGATCTACGACGCGCTGTACTCGGAGTACCGCCGGTCCTTCCGGGCCCTGCCGGGCGACCGGAGCGGCGAGGACGACCTCGGCTTCCGGGGCTTCGCCGCCGTGGGCCACTCGGGGTCCCTCGGGTTCCGGGGCGCCCACCAGCACCACCAGCCGACGCACCCGCAGGTGCCGCACCCCCAGACCGTCCCGAGCTTCCACCCGTACCCCGCGCACAGCGGCGCGCCCTGGCAGCTGAGCGGGGCGGCGAACAGCGGGATGAGCGGGGGCACCGGACATATGCAGGGGCGGCAGCACACCGGGCTCCATCAGCTCCCGGCAGCGCTGCCGCCCGCTCCGCGCCGGGGGCTGTGAGGCCGTAGCCCCGGAGCAGCCCCCGCGACGGGGTTACTTCTTCCGGTTGGCGCCGCGCTTCTCGCGCACCCGCACCGAGATGTGGATCGGGGTGCCCTCGAAGCCGAACTCCTCGCGCAGCCGGCGCTCGACGAAGCGCCGGTAGCCGTGCTCCAGGAAGCCGGAGGCGAAGAGGACGAAGCGCGGCGGCTTGGTGCCGGCCTGCGTACCGAACAGGATGCGCGGCTGCTTGCCACCGCGGATCGGGTGCGGGTGGGCGGCGACGATCTCACCGAGGAAGGCGTTGAGCCGTCCGGTCGGGATACGCGTCTCCCAGCCCGCCAGAGCGGTCTCGATGGCCGGGACCAGCTTCTCCATGTGGCGGCCGGTCAGCGCGGAGACGTTGACGCGCGGGGCCCAGGCCACCTGCTGCATCTCGGTCTCGATCTCGCGCTCCAGGTAGTAGCGGCGCTCCTCGTCGAGGTCGTCCCACTTGTTGTACGCGATGACGACGGCACGGCCCGACTCGACGGCCATGGTGATGATGCGCTGGTCCTGGACGCTGATGTTCTCGGTCGCGTCGATCAGGATGACCGCCACCTCGGCCTTCTCGACGGCGGCGGCCGTGCGCAGCGAGGCGTAGTAGTCGGCGCCCTGCTGGAGGTGGACCCGCTTGCGGATGCCCGCGGTGTCGATGAACTTCCAGGTCACCCCGCCGAGCTCGATCAGCTCGTCGACCGGGTCGCGGGTGGTGCCGGCCAGCTCGTTGACGACGACGCGGTCCTCCTTCGCCACCTTGTTCAGGAGCGAGGACTTGCCGACGTTCGGGCGGCCGATGAGCGCGATACGGCGGGGGCCGCCGGGGGCCGCGCCGCCGAAGGTCTGCGCGGGCGCCTCGGGCAGCGCCTCCAGGACGGCGTCCAGCATGTCGCCGGTGCCGCGGCCGTGCAGCGAGGAGACGGGGTGCGGCATGCCGAGGCCGAGCGACCACAGCGCGGCGGCGTCCGCCTCGCCCGACTGGCCGTCCACCTTGTTGGCGCACAGCACGACGGGCTTGCCGGCCCGGCGCAGCAGCTTGACGACGGCCTCGTCGGTGTCGGTGGCGCCGACCTTGGCGTCCACGACGAAGACACAGGCGTCGGCGGCCTCGATCGCGTACTCCGCCTGGGCGGCCACGGACGCGTCGATGCCGAGCACGTCCTGCTCCCAGCCGCCGGTGTCGACGACCTTGAAGCGGCGGCCCGCCCACTCCGCCTCGTAGGTGACGCGGTCGCGGGTGACGCCCGGCTTGTCCTCGACGACCGCCTCGCGGCGGCCGATGATGCGGTTCACCAGGGTCGACTTGCCGACGTTCGGCCGGCCGACGACGGCGAGGACGGGCAGCGGGCCGTGGCCCGCCTCCTCGATCGCGCCCTCGACGTCCTCGATGTCGAAGCCCTCTTCCGCGGCGAGCTCCATGAACTCCGCGTACTCGGCGTCGCCGAGTGCTCCGTGGTCGTGCTGGTCGTTCATGAAGTCCGTTCCTCGTTCTGCGTCATCGATGGACCGGGCGTCCGGTCCACTACTCAAGTCCCAAGTCTCGCTCAGCGCCCGGTGAGGCGCCTGGCGTTTTCCAGGTGGCGGGTGAGCCGCTCCTGGATGCGTACGGTCGCCTCGTCCAGCGCCGTACGGGTCCGCCGGCCGCTGCCGTCGCCGGCCTCGAAGGCGTCGCCGAAGACGACGTCCACCCGGCTGCGCAGCGGCGGCAGCGCCTTTATCAACCGTCCCCGGCGCTCGGTGCTTCCCAGCACCGCCACCGGGACGATCGGCGCCCCCGACCGCAGCGCGAAGTAGGCGAGGCCGGCGCGCAGCGAGGCGAAGTCGCCGTCGCCCCGGGTGCCCTCGGGGAAGATCCCGAGCACACCGCCGCCGTCCAGCACCCCGGTCGCCTGCTCGATCGCGGTCCGGTCGACGGTCGACCGGTCCACCTCCACCTGCCCGATCCCGCGCAGGAACGGGTCCAGCGGCCCGACGAAGGCCTCCTTCTTGATGAGGAAGTGCACCGGCCTCGGCGCGGTCCCCATCAGCATCGGCCCGTCGATGTTGTGCGCGTGGTTGACGGCGAGGATGACCGGGCCGCTCGCCGGAACCCGCCAGGCGCCGAGCACCCGGGGCCTCCACAGCCCGTACATCAGGCCGACGCCGATCCGGCGCCCTACCTCGGCGCCCCGCTCCGTGGGAGCTGTCGTCACTTGGCGGCCCGCTTCTCCTCGATGAGCGTGACCACGCACTCGATGACCTGGTCGAGGGTGAGCTCCGTGGTGTCCACCTCGACCGCGTCGGCCGCCTTGGCCAGCGGGGACGTCTTGCGGCCGGAGTCGGCCGCGTCCCGCTTCAGCAGGGCCTCCCGGGTGGAGACGACGTCCACACCCTTCAGCTCGCCGCTGCGGCGGGCGGCACGCGCCTCCGGGGAGGCGGTGAGGAACACCTTCAGGTCGGCGTCGGGCAGCACGGTGGTACCGATGTCACGGCCCTCGACGACTATCCCGGCGGGGGCGGAGGCCGCCGTGTCCCGCTGGAGCTGGGTGACGAGCGCCCGCACCTCCGGGACGGCGCTGACCGCGCTGACCTTGGCGGTGACCTCCTGCGTACGGATCGGGCCGGACGCGTCGAGGCCGTCCACCGTGATGGTCGGCGCGTTCGGGTCGGTCCCCGAGACGATGACCGGCTTGGCGGCCGCGGTCGCGATCGCCGCCGGGTCGTCGGTGTCGATGTCGTTGGTGATCATCCACCAGGTGATCGCCCGGTACTGGGCGCCGGTGTCCAGATAGCTCAGCCCCAGCTTGGCGGCGACCGCCTTGGAGGTGCTGGACTTGCCGGTGCCGGAAGGGCCGTCGATGGCGACGATCACAGCTGCCGGGGCGGTCCGGGCGGCGCTTTCCACGGTGACGGACACCTTCCTGGTACGGGGACGGGGTGGGCGGGCAGGCATCCGCCCCCGTACAAGGTTACTGGCTCATACGTGCGCCCAGATCCCCGCCCGGCACCGCCGGGGCCGGGCTCACTGCCGGATCGCCCAGCCCCGCTCCCGCAGCGACGCCGTCAGACCGGGGGCCGCGGCCGGCTCGACCATCAGCTGGACCAGGCCCGCCTGCTGGCCGGTGGCGTGCTCGATGCGCACGTCCTCGACGTTGACCCCGGCGCGGCCCGCGTCCGCGAAGATCCGGGCCAGCTCGCCGGGCTGGTCGCTGATGAGCACCGCGACGACCTCGTACGCCGTGGGGGCGGCGCCGTGCTTGCCGGGGACGCGCTCACGGCCCGCGTTGCCGCGCCGCAGCACGTCCTCGACGCCGGCCGCGCCGCCGCGCCGCTTCTGCTCGTCGGAGGACTCCAGGGAGCGCAGCGCCCGTACGGTCTCGTCCAGGTCGGCGGCGATGCCGGTCAGCACGTCGGCCACCGGGCCCGGGTTGGCGGAGAGGATCTCGACCCACATCCGGGGGTCGGAGGCGGCGATCCGGGTGACGTCCCTGATGCCCTGCCCGCACAGCCGCACCGCCGTCTCGTCGGCCTCCCGCAGCCGGGCGGCGACCATCGACGACACCAGCTGCGGGGTGTGCGAGACGAGGGCGACCGCGCGGTCGTGGGCGTCCGCGTCCATCACCACGGGCACGGCGCGGCAGAGCGCGACCAGCTCCAGGGCGAGGTTGAGCACCTCGGTGTCGGTGTCCCGGGTCGGGGTGAGCACCCAGGGGCGGCCCTCGAAGAGGTCGGCGGTCGCGGCGAGCGGGCCCGAGCGCTCCTTGCCGGACATCGGGTGCGTACCGATGTAGGAGGAGAGGTCGCAGCCCAGCGCCTCCAGGTCGCGGCGGGGTCCGCCCTTGACGCTGGCGACGTCGATGTAGGCGCGGCCGGCGCCCGAGCGGATCGACTCCGCCAGCGTGGTGGCGACGTGCGCGGGCGGCACGGCCACGATCACCAGGTCCACCCGGCCCTCGGGCGCCTCGTCGGTCCCGGCGCCGAGCGCGGCCGCGGTGCGGGCCTGGCCCGGGTCGTGGTCGACCAGGTGAACGGCGACGCCGCGGGCGGCGAGGGCCAGCGCGGCGGACGTACCGATCAGGCCGGTACCGATGACGAGTGCGGTCCTCACGGGGTGATCCTTGCGAAGTGCGGCGGCTGCGCCGGGGCGGACGTACGGGCTTGCCCGTTCAGCCTAGTCAGCCCCGGGCGCGCACGGGGTCGGCGGTCGGCCCGTGGGACGGGGGCGACCGCCGTGGGAGCCCGGCGCGCTACAGGTTCTGCTGCTTGATCAGGTCCTCCAGGGAGGTGCCCGACCCTGGCAGCTCACCGCCGGGGGTCAGCTGGTCCACGGCCTGCGGCAGTGACTGCGCGATCTGGTCGGCCGCCTGCTCGGGCGTCACGCCCGCCTGCTGTGCGGCCTGCCGAAGGGCGTCGTCGGGCAGGGCCTGCTGGATCTGCGCGCCGCTGACGGGCCGGTTGTCGCCGCTGCCGACCCAGGACTGGGCCTGGTCGGCGAGGCCGGCCTCGGTGAGCGTGTCCAGGAGCCCGCCGAGCGGGTTGCCGCCGTTCCGGCCACCGCCGCCGAGGGCTCCGAGCAGCGCGCCGAGGATGTTCCCGGCCCCGCCGCCTGCCGGGGCCCCGGAGCCGCTGCCGCCGCCGAGGAGGCCGCCCAGAAGGCCGCCCAGTTCGTTTCCCGCCATGGTCCTGCCCTTCGAGAAGTGGGTGGGAGCACGGTCAATGTCACCCAGGGGCGGGGGCTGCGCCACTCGGGCGATCACCCCCCGCCGGCGTCGGCGGAACGTGCGGTAGAACGGGGGAATGATCTTCCATGTGGTGCCCGGGCCTCAGTGGTCGGCGGCCGGGCCGGGCCCGTACGCCCCGGCGTCCCTCGCGTCCGAGGGCTTCGTCCACTGCTCGGCCGACCGCACCTCCGCCCTGGCGGTCGCGAACGCCCTCTACGCCGACGCGCCGGCCCCGCTCCTGCTGCTGCGCGTCGACGAGGCGAAGCTTGGCGCCGAGGTCCGCTGGGAGGGGAAGGGGCAGGCGTTCCCCCACGTCCACGGGCCGATCGCGCGCGACGCCGTGGTGGAGGTGGCGGAGCTGCGCCGGGAAGGCGGGCGCTGGGTTGGGCCATAGGGCGTACGGCACGCGCGCGTCACCGGATTCGCCGCGGGGTTGCCCCAAGATGCTGCCCATGACGACGCCAACCTCCCGCCGCGCGGTGCTCGCCGCGGCCGCGGGCACGGCCGCGCTGGCCGGCTGCGGCAGCAGCGACGACAAGAGCAGCGGTACGAGCAGCACGCCCGCCGAGGGCGAGACCTCTCCCCCGGTCGCGTTCGCCCCGAACACCCCCGAGAAGTCCTCCTCCGCGTCCCCGCAGGGCGACGTCCTGGCGAAGACGTCGGACATCCCGGTCGGCGGCGGCAAGGTCTTCGCGGCGAAGAAGGTCGTAGTCACCCAGCCCGAGGCGGGCACCTTCAAGGCGTTCTCGGCGATCTGCACCCACCAGGGCTGCACGGTCAAGGACGTCGCCGGCGGGACGATCAACTGCCCCTGCCACGGCAGCAAGTACCGCGTGGCCGACGCCTCGGTCGCGGCGGGCCCGGCGCCCCGTCCGCTCCCGGCCAAGCCGATCACGGTCGAAAACGGTTCGATCCGCCTGGCCTGACCGGCCACAATCGGCGGATGACGCCGCCCGAGCAGCTGGTCCGTGACCACACCGTGTACTCCTGTGTGATGGGTTCACGCGCCTTCGGCCTGGCCACGCCGGAGAGCGACACGGACCGCCGCGGCGTCTACGTGGCCCCGACGGCCCTCTTCTGGCGCTTCGAGAAGCCGCCGACGCACATCGAGGGCCCGGCCGAGGAGCAGTTCAGCTGGGAGCTGGAACGCTTCTGCGAACTGGCCCTGCGCGCCAACCCCAACATCCTGGAGTGCCTGCACTCACCGCTCGTGGAGCAGGTGGACGACACCGGCCGCGAGCTCCTCGCCCTGCGCGACGCGTTCCTCTCCCGCCGCGCCCACGCCACCTTCACGGGCTACGCGCTGAGCCAGCGCGGGAAGCTGGAGGCGGACGTACGCCGGCACGGCGCCCCGCGCTGGAAGCACGCGATGCACCTGCTCCGCCTCATGACGAGCTGCCGCGACCTGCTGCGCACCGGCGTCCTGACGATCGACGTGGGCCCCGACCGCGACCGCCTCCTGGCGGTGCGGCACGGCGAGGTCCCGTGGCCCGAGATCGAGTCCTGGATGGCCCGCCTGACGGAGGAGACCACGAAGGCCGCCACCCGCACCCCGCTCCCCGCGGCCCCCGACGAGGCCCGTGTGACCGACTTCCTGTTCCGGGTCCGCCGGGACTCGGCGCTCCGGCCGCCCCCGTAGTCGCGGCGGTACGGGAGCGGGGGGATCACGAATCCCAGAGCGCCCCGAGCGTCAGCAGCTCGCTGCGGTACTCGATGCGCTCCGCCCACTCCTTGGGCCAGGCGGCGGCTCCCAGGTGGGCGCCCGCGAAGGCGCCGGTGAGGCAGGCGATGGAGTCGGAGTCGCCCTTGGTGCAGGCCGCCCGGCGCAGCGCCGTCAGGGGGGCGTCCGGGAACAGCAGGAAGCAGACCAGGGCGGTGGCCAGGGCCTCCTCGGCCACCCAGCCGTCGCCCGCCTCCAGACACGGGTCCGTCTCCGGCGACGGGTTGTGCAGGGCTTTGAGGACGCGGTCCAGGGCGTCCAGGCACTCGTCCCAGCCGCGCGCCATGAAGGCGGCGGGCGTCTCGTCGTGGGCGTAGGTCCACAGGTCGCCCAGCCAGCGGTCGTGGTAGCGGGTGCGGTTCTCGTACGCGTACGAGCGCAGCTGGCCGACCAGGCCCACCGGGTCCGCGCCCTGGGCCAGCAGGAAGACCGCCCGGGCCGTCAGGTCGCTGGCCGCCAGGGCGGTGGGGTGGCCGTGGGTGAGGGCCGACTGCAGCTGGGCCGCGCCCGCCCGCTGCTCCTCGCTCAGACCGGGCGCCAGGCCCACCGGGGCCACCCGCATGTTCGCCCCGCAGCCCTTGGAGCCGAGCCGGCTGGCCTGCTGCCAGGGCAGTTCGCTGTCGAGCAGCCCGCAGGCGACCATGCAGGTGCGGCCGGGGGCCCGGTTGTTCTCCGGGGAGTGGTACCAGCGCACGAACCCCTCGCGCACCGGCCCCTCCAGCCGGCGCGGGCCGAGGAGCCCGCGGTCCATGGCGGCCCGTATGCCCTGGCCGACCGCCAGGGTCATCTGGGTGTCGTCCGTGACGATCGCGGGCGAGGGCAGCCGCATCTCGCGCCAGGGCCCGCACTTGGCCAGGATCGCGGGCACGCCGATGAACTCGGTCGGGAACCCGAGGGCGTCCCCGAGCGCGAGTCCGATCAGCGAGCCGGTCGCCGCCTGCTTGGCCCGGCTGTTCACTCGAGGGGTCATGAGGGTCGTCCTTCCGGCCGCAGGAGCGGGGGGTGCAGCGCGGTCGCCGCGCCCGCCCGGTACAGCGCGGCCGGCTTGCCCCGGCCGCCGGTCAGACGCGCGGCGCCCGCCACCGGCTCCACGAAGCCGGGCGTGGCGAGGACCTTGCGTCGGAAGTTGGGGCGGTCCAGGGCGGTCCCCCAGACCGTCTCGTAGACCTGTCGGAGCTCGCCGAGCGTGAACTCGGGCGGGCAGAACGCGGTGGCCAGACAGGTGTATTCGAGCTTGGCGCCGATCCGGTCGTGCGCGTCGGCCACGATCCGCTCGTGGTCGAAGGCGAGACTCCCGTACGCGCCGAACGGCACCCACTGCGCGTGCGCCGCGTCGCCGCCGCCGTGCGGCTCCGGCAGGTCCGGTACGAGCGCGGTGTACGCGACGGAGACCACCCGCATCCGCGGGTCGCGGTCGGGGTCGCTGTAGGTGCGCAGCTGCTCCAGGTGCAGGCCCGCGACCACCTCGTCCGGGAGCCCGGTCTCCTCGGCCAGCTCGCGCCGCGCCGCCTGCCCGGCGCTCTCCCGGGGCAGCACGAACCCGCCCGGCAGCGCCCACTCGTCCTTGTACGGCTCCTCGCCGCGCCGGATCAGCAGGACGTGCAGAGTGCCGTCGCGGACCGTGCAGACCGCGAGGTCGACGGTGACCGCGAACGGCTCGAAGGCGTACGGGTCGTAGCCCTCCGGCGCGCTGGCCGGGCCCGCCGCGCTCACCAACGCCCCTCGGGCGGCTCGTCCAGGCCCCAGCTCTCGCCCAGGAACGTGTCGACCGCCTCGACGGCGGCGCCCAGCATCCCGGCGGTGCCCGCGCCCCGCAGCACGACCTTGCGGCCGTGGCCGGGCAGCCCGCCGTCCTGCGGGCCCGCGAGCAGCCACAGATGGCGCTCGGCGCGGGCGGTCCCCGCCGCGCAGAAGAGCACCGGCGCCCCCGTGCGCGCCGCCTGCTCCTCCCGCGCCCGCTCGCACCGGGGCACCCACCGGGTGCCCGCCCAGACCCCGCCGCGCCGCTGGTAGCGCTCGGCCAGTGAGCGGGCGAGGGTGGTGGCGGCCGGGTCGGCGCCGAGGACCGCGACCCGCCGGGTCAGCCAGGCCCGTACGGGCCGCTCCAGGAAGTCCCAGCAGCCCACCGGGTCCTTGCGCACGGCGGCGGCGGAGACCGGGAAGAGCGCGCGCTCGGGGTCGACGCACACATGCTCGGCGCCGAAGGCCCGGGCGAGCCGGTCCCCGTGCCGCTCGGAGGTGAAGACCGCGTCCACCCGCCCGGTGGTGCGCACCGAGCGGACCGAACGGACGACACGGGCGCGCGGATGGACCTCGGCCATCCAGCGCGCCCGCGTCCGGGCCGCCACGAGTTCCCCGGCCGCCGTGCACACCAGCACGGTCAGCGCCTCGCAGCGGTCCTCGGCGGTCCGTACGAGGTGGTGGTGGCCGGCGTGCGGCGGACAGAACGTGCCGATCACCAGGCCGTGTCCGTACCGCTTCATCGCCGCCACCCCCTCCCGCCGCACCGTCGCTTTTTAATAGTCATGCTGACTATAAAGGCGGTGCGGGGGCGCGCACAACCGGCGCGCGCATGGCATCCGAGGGGGCGCACACACCACTGAGCCCGGCCCCCGTCGGTCGGGGGCCGGGCTCAGTGGCGGAATTCGGCGGGCGGCTACAGGCCGACCTCGCGCATCAGCATGCCCACCTCGGTGTTGGTGAGGCGGCGCAGCCAGCCGGACTTCTGGTCGCCGAGCGCGATGGGGCCGAAGGCGACCCGCACCAGCTTCTCGACCGGGAAGCCGGCCTCGGCCATCATGCGGCGCACGATGTGCTTGCGGCCCTCGTGGAGCTCGATCTCGACGAGGTAGTTCTTGCCGGTCTGCTGGATGACCCGGAAGGCGTCGGCGCGCGCGTAGCCGTCCTCCAGCTGGATGCCCTCCTTGAGGCGCTTGCCGATCTCGCGCGGCAGCGGGCCCGTGATGGCGGCCAGATAGGTCTTCTTCACGCCGTACTTGGGGTGGGTCAGCCGGTGGGCCAGCTCGCCGTGGTTGGTGAGCAGGATGATGCCCTCGGTCTCGGTGTCGAGCCGGCCGACGTGGAAGAGCCGGGTCTCCCGGTTGGTCACGTAGTCGCCGAGGCACTGGCGGCCGTCCGGGTCCTCCATCGTGGAGACGACACCGGCGGGCTTGTTCAGCGCGAAGAACAGGTACGACTGGGTGGCGACGGTCAGACCGTCCACCTTGATCTCGTCGTTCTCCGGGTCGACGCGCATGCCCTGCTCAAGCACGATCTCGCCGTTGACCTCGACACGGGCCTGCTCGATCAGCTCCTCGCAGGCGCGGCGCGAGCCCATGCCGGCACGGGCGAGCACCTTCTGCAGCCGCTCGCCCTCCTGCTCGGCACCGGGGAAGGTCTTGGGGGTCTTGATCTGCGGCTTGTCCGCGTACCGGTCGCGGTTGCGCTGCTCGATCTTCGCGTCCAGCTCGCGCGGACGCGACTGGCCCATCCGCTGGCCGTGCGGGCCGCGGCGCACCGGGGTGCCGCCCTGGGGCGCCTTGGGGCCGCCCTTGGCGCCACCGCGCGCGGACGAGCCGCGACCGCCGCGGGGGGCGTCGCCGCCCACGTCGTAGGTGCGCTCCTCGGGGCGCAGCGGGCGCTGCTTGCCGCTGCCGCTCTGGCGCGGGCCGCCGCCCTGGCGCTGGCCGTCCCGGCCGCCGCCGGCACCGCCGCGTCCGGCGCCGCCCCGGCCGCCGGCGCCGCTGCCGCCCCGGCCGCCACCACCGCTGCTGCCGCGGCCGCCGCTGTTGCCACCACGGCTCCCGCCGTTGTTTCCGCTGCTGTTACTGCCGCTGCTTCGCATCAAAGTTCCGTCTTGTCGTCTGCGTGGGTTTCCGGGGCGTCCAGCGCGTCCGGATCGAACGACGGCACACCCTCCAGGGTCTCTGCTTCGATCGCGTCCGCCTCGGGGAGGAAGGGCGCGAGCTCCGGGAGCTCGTCCAGGCCGCGCAGGCCCATCCGCTCCAGAAAGTAGTTCGTCGTCCTGTACAGGATCGCACCTGTTTCGGGTTCCGTGCCCGCCTCGTCGACCAGACCGCGCTGGAGCAGGGTCCGCATGACCCCGTCACAGTTCACTCCGCGCACCGCCGAGACCCGGGACCGGCTCACCGGCTGGCGGTACGCGACGACCGCCAGGGTCTCCAGGGCCGCCTGGGTGAGCCGCGCCTGCTGCCCGTCCAGGACGAAGCCCTCGACGGCCGGGGCGTACTCGGCCCGGCTGTAGAACCGCCAGCCGCCCGCCACCAGCCGCAGCTCGAAGCCGCGGCCCTGGACGGTGTACTCGTCCGCCAGCTCGCGCAGCGCGTCCGCGACGGCCCGCCGGGGCCGCTCCAGCACCTTCGCCAGGTGCTCCTCGGTCGCCGGTTCGTCGATCACCATGAGAACGGCCTCAAGGGCGGGCTTGAGCGCGAGCTCCCCGGCTTCCTGCATCACGCCGTCTCCACCTCCACAACTTGGTCGAACTCGTCCGTCACGGCCGGCTGGGCCCCGTCGCCCCCGCTCCAGCGCACCATGAGCTCGCCCAGGGCCTCGTCCTGGTCCAGGACGACGGCCTTCTCGCGGTAGAGCTCCAGAAGGGCGAGGAAGCGGGCGACGACGGTGAGGGTGTCGGGCGCGTCCAGCGTGAGCTCCCGGAAACTCACGTCCCCGGCCTCGCGCAGCAGGGAGATCACGATGGCGGCCTGCTCCTGCACGGAGACGAGCGGCGCGTGAATGTGATCGATGTACACCTGCGGCTCGGCCCTGGGCTGCATGGCCTTGACCGCCAGCTTGGCGAACCCGTCGGCGCCGATGCTGATGACGACCTCGGGCAGCAGCTCGGCGTGGTGCGCCTCAAGCCCGACGGTACGGGGGTAGCGGCGCGCCTCGCTGTCGAGCCGCTCGCTGAAGATGTCCGCGATCCGCTTGTACGCGCGGTACTGGAGCAGCCGCGCGAACAGCAGGTCCCGCGCCTCCAGGAGCGCGAGATCGGCCTCGTCCTCGACCTCGGCTGCGGGCAGCAGCCGGGCCGCCTTCAGATCGAGCAGCGTGGCGGCGACGACGAGGAACTCGGTGGTCTGGTCGAGGTCCCAGTCCGCCCCCATGGCGCGGATGTGCGCCATGAACTCGTCGGTGACCCGCGAGAGCGCCACCTCGGTGACGTCCATCTTGTGCTTCGAGATGAGCTGGAGCAGCAGATCGAACGGCCCCTCGAAGTTGGCGAGCCGAACGGTGAACCGCCCGTCACCGCGGTCGGCGGCACTGTCGCCCGCCTCGGGCCGCGCCTCCAGGGGCGCGGGGAACTGCGCGACCAGCCCGGGACGGTCCGCGGCCGCCGACGAAAGGTCCGGCGCCTCGGCGGGAGCGGGGGCAGAAGCGGGAGCGGGGTCCGAGGCAGGAGCGGGGTCCGAGGCAGGAGCGGGATCCGGGGGCGCAGCCTCCGAGGGGGTGCAGGGGCGCAGCCCCGCCTGCGGGTCCGGGGGCGCAGCCCCCGGGAGAACTTCCTCCTCGGCCACTCCCCCGGCCGCCCGCCAAGGGCTTTCGGGAGGGGGCGGGGTGGGGGAGGGTGGGGGAAGACCCCCCCGGCCCTCGCCCGAGCGCACGGCGAGCCCCCCGCGCAGCGGGAACGTTCGGATCGTCGGCGGTGGGCAAGAGGCGTTCCAGAGGGTGCGGAGCGGGCGGTACGAGGCGCGGCCGGCAGCGAGGGCCGCACCGCAGGCTAGTGCTTACCGGCCCCGCAGACGCCGCACGAGAATACTCGCGTCGCCCCGCGACTCCAGATCGGCCAGGACCACCGCGACCGCCTCGCGCACGATCCGCCCGCGGTCGACGGCGAGCCCGTGCTCCCCGCGCAGGACCAGGCGCGCGTGCTCCAGGTCCATCAGCTCCTCCGCGGAGACGTACACCGTGATCTTCTCGTCGTGCCGCTCACGCCCGCTGGGCCGCCGGTTGGCCGCCCGGGCCCGCCGGCGCTGCTGTGCGGTGCTCGCGGCGGCCGGAGCGCCCTGGCGGGCCGCGGCGGCCCCCTTGGCGGCCTCCCCGGACGCCGCGGCGGCCCGGCTGCGCGGCTCGCCCGACGCCGGCTCCTCCTCGGCCGCCGAGTGCTCGGCCCGCCCGGCGGACTCCTCCGCGACCGGGTCGCTCTCGCCCGCCGGTCCGGGCACCTTCGCCTCGCCGTTGGTCCGCCTCGGGGTGGAGGACTGGAGCGCCATTCCTCCGGTCGTACGGAACAGTTCGTCGGCCCCGGGCAGACTCACTCGGCGTGACACCGGGCGAGCACCTCCCTGGCGAGCTGGCGGTAGGCGGCGGCACCGACGGAGTTGGACGCGTACGTCGTGATCGGCTCACCCGCGACCGTGGTCTCCGGGAAGCGCACGGTCCGGCCGATCACCGTGTGGTAGACGTGGTCGTCGAAGGCCTCGACCACCCGGGCCAGGACCTCGCGGCTGTGCACCGTGCGCGAGTCGTACATGGTCGCGAGGATGCCGTCGAGCTCCAGGTCGGGGTTGAGCCGCTCCTGGACCTTCTCGATCGTCTCGGTCAGCAGGGCGACACCGCGCAGCGCGAAGAACTCGCACTCCAGCGGCACGATCACCTTGTGAGCCGCCGTCAGGGCGTTGACGGTGAGCAGACCGAGCGAGGGCTGACAGTCGATCACGATGTAGTCGTAGTCGGCCATCAGGGGCTTCAGGGCGCGCTGGAGCGTGGACTCCCGGGCGACCTCGCTCACCAGCTGCACTTCGGCGGCGGAGAGGTCGATGTTGCTCGGCAGCAGGTCCATGTTGGGAACCGCGGTCTTGAGCAGCACCTCGTCGGCCGACATGCCCCGCTCCATGAGCAGGTTGTAGACCGTCAGGTCGAGCTCCATCGGGTTCACACCCAGGCCCACCGAGAGGGCGCCCTGCGGGTCGAAGTCGACGAGCAGCACCCGGCGTCCGTACTCCGCGAGCGCGGCACCCAGGTTGATGGTCGACGTGGTCTTGCCGACGCCGCCCTTCTGGTTGCACATCGCGATGATCTTCGCGGGACCGTGGTCGGTCAGCGGACCCGGGATCGGGAAGTACGGCAGCGGCCGTCCGGTGGGACCGATCCGCTCACGGCGCTGGCGTGCGGCGTCGGGGGCGAGGGTGGCCGCGTACTCGGGGTCGGGCTCGTACTCGGCGTCGGGGTCGTAGAAGTGCCCCTGGGGCACTTCCTCAAAGTCGGCGAAAGCAGCGGTGTCCCGGCCACTCTCGTTGCCGGCCATGGCGTTCACGTGTAGGCCGTCCATCATCCGTGGGGCTGTCGTCATGTGCGGGGTGGTTGCGAAGGCTTGGACCGCGACGGAGCCGACAGCCTCAGCAGGCCCCGAAGGGCCATGGCCCCGTGCGGGCATCCCTGGTTGACCACCTCCGGGAGTAAATGTCGACTCATTCACAAGTCGTCTTACCTCCTTGGAAGTGACCAGGAAACTTTATCGATAGGTCAGCGTGGCACCATGCCGACGGTTGGCGACTCTATGGCGTGTCACCGGTCCGCAGCAACACAATCCACCGGACCCGGCCGGATGTGTCGGCAACCGAACACCGCTCTGTCAAGGGCGTACGGGCATCAGAGCGCGAGTTTCAGGGGTGCGCGAAACGGTTAAAGAGTTACGTTCGAGGCGAGTTGAGCGAGCCTGCCACACTCCGGTGGAAGTGTCGCGATACACATCCGGCCGGACCTTGGGCGACAAGGTCCGGCCGGGTGCGCGAGGTTGACGACGTACATTGACGAACCGTTTCGTCAGCCCGCCGTCACGGCGTGTCGGATCAGCCGAGGAGCGTGCTCAGCTCAAGGGTCTGCAGGCCGTGGGCCTCGGCGACCGGGCCGTAAACGACCTGGCCGTCATGGGTGTTGAGGCCCAGCGCGAGCGCCGGGTCACGGCGCAGCGCCTCGACCCAGCCGTTGTTCGCCAGCGACACGATGTAGGGCAGCGTGGCGTTGGTGAGCGCGTAGGTGGAGGTGTTGGGCACCGCGCCCGGCATGTTGGCGACGCAGTAGAAGACCGAGTCGTGGACCATGAAGGTCGGCTCGGCGTGGGTGGTCGCACGCGAGTCCTCGAAGCAGCCGCCCTGGTCGATCGCGATGTCGACAAGGACACTTCCGGGCTTCATCTTGGCGACGAGCTCGTTGGTGACCAGCTTCGGGGCCTTGGCACCCGGGATGAGGACGGCGCCGATGACGAGGTCGGCCTCGACGACGGCCTTCTCCAGCTCGTAGGCGTTGGAGACGATCGTCTTCACCTTGGTGCCGAAGATCTTGTCGGCCTCGCGGAGCTTGTTGATGTCCTTGTCGAGCAGGGTCACGTGGAAGCCCATGCCGACGGCGATCTGGGTGGCGTTCCAGCCGGAGACGCCGCCGCCGATGACGACGCACTCGCCGGCGTGGGTGCCGGGGACGCCGCCGGGGAGCACGCCGCGGCCGCCGACCGAGCGCATCAGGTGGTACGCGCCGACCTGCGGGGCCAGGCGGCCCGCGACCTCGGACATCGGGGCGAGCAGCGGCAGCGCGCGGCCCGCGGTCTCCACCGTCTCGTACGCGATGGCGGTGGTGCCGGACTCCAGGAGGGCGTCCGTGCACTCGCGCGAGGCGGCGAGGTGCAGGTAGGTGAAGAGCGTCTGGTCCTTGCGGAGGCGGTGGTACTCCTCGGCGATGGGCTCCTTGACCTTCAGCAGCAGGTCGGCGGCGGCCCACACCTCGTCGGCGGTGCCCAGGATCTCGGCGCCGGCGGCCACGTACTCGGCGTCCGTGATCGACGAGCCGACACCGGCGTTCTGCTCGATGACGACCTGGTGGCCGTGGCGCACCAGCTCGTGCACGCCGGCGGGGGTGATGGCCACCCGGAACTCGTTGTTCTTGACCTCGCGGGGGATGCCGACCTTCACGTCGATCACGGTCCTTGGCTCAGGGGATAAGGGGGGTGCAATCCATACATACCCGGATGCACCAAGGCGCACCGGGAGACACCGCAAGAAGGTGCGGCGGAGCCAGTCTAATGAAGGTTTTCCCGCTGTCTACCCTTACAAACAACTAATCTTTGGCCGAAGCACTGCGGATTTCGTAGGCCGGAGCCTCTCCCTCCTCCCCAGTTCCTCCCTCGGGCTCCAGCAGCCGCTCGGCCGCGCCCCGGTGCAGCCGTGCCCCCGCCGGGTCCCCGAGCCGGTCGAGTGTGTCCGCGAGGCGCAGCTGGAGCGCGGCCTGGAGACGCAGATCACCGGCCTGCCTCGCCCACTCCACGGCCTCGCGGCAGGTGCGCAGCGACTCCTCGGGCCGCCCGGCGTACTCCTGCACCCGGGCCGCCTCGCTCAGCGCCCGCGCCTGGCTCGGCAGATCACCCAGACGGCGGTATCCGGCCACGGCGGCGCGCCAACTGCGGAGTGCCTCGCCGTAGCGGCCCGCGTAGGTGAGCACCGCGCCGATGCGTCCGTAGAGCCGCGCCTCGTCCTCCCGCTCGCCGCGCGCCAGCCGCTGGGCCAGCGCCCGCCCGTACCAGTCGGCGGCCCGCGTCCAGTCGCCCAGCTCCTGGTGGGCGCCGCCTACGGATTCCATCGCGCGGCCGGTGGCGTACGGGTCGTTCGCGTCCCGGCCCGCGTCCAGGGCCGCCCGGTAGCGCACCAGGGCGTCGCCGGTGCGCCCGGCCTCCGCGTCCAGATCGCCCAGATTGAGCAGGGCCGCGGCCTTCTCCCGGGGCAGCTCGCGCCGCTCGGCGACATCGAGAACCAGCTGGTGCAGACCATAGAGATCGGGCGCGGCGGCCTCGGTCCCCCGGTGCGCCGCCAGGGCCCTCACCAGGGCCGCGACCAGCCGTCGGGCCAGCGTGTCCAGCTCGCCGTCCTCGACCGCGAGCCGGGCGGCCGCGAGCAGCGCCGGGCGGCGGGTGTCCAGCCACGCGGCGGCCAGCCGCTCGCTCGGGAAGCGCAGGGCGCGCGGCAGCCCGGCGAGCTTCTTGCGGGCCGGGGAGCCGTCGGGCTCGGTGACCGCCCGGCAGGACTGGAGCAGCCGTACGGTCCGCTCCAGCATCCGGGCCCGGGCCAGCTGGAGCTCGCCGGGCCGGTCGGCGGACTCCGCGAGCCTGTGCAACAGCGGAGCCAGCCAGCCGGGCACCGCGTACTGGGCGGGCCGCTCCTCGGGGTCGCCCTCGACCCTCAGCAGCCCGTACGCGACGAAGTCCTCCAGGGTGTTCTGCGCCGCCGACACCGAACACCCGGCGAGCGCGGAGGCCGTCTGGGCGTCCGCGATGCCGGCCGGGGCGAGCGAGAGCAGCCGGAGGAGGCGGGCGTTGGGCCCCGGCAGCGACTCGTACACCAGCCGGAAGGCGCGCACCAACGGCCGCTCTGCGACCGGCAGTTGGCCGCCGAGGGCGCCGCCGTCCTCGGGCAGCGCGTGCAGCCGCTTGGCGGCGTCGGAGACGGCCGACTGGGGGCGCACGGCCAGCCAGCCGCCGACCAGGGCGACGGCCGCGGGCGCTCCGGCGCACTCCTCGACCAGGTTCTCGGCGGTGCGCGGGTCCACCGTGATCCGCACCGCCCCGGTGAAGCTCTCCAGGAAGGCGACGGCCGCCTTGGAGTCCAGGCCGCCGAGGGTGCAGGGCCGGACGTCCGGGATGCCGGTGAGCGGGCCGCGGGCGGTCGCCACGACCAGGCAGTCGGCGTTCTGCGGCAGCAGCGGGTCGACCTGTTCGGCGTCGACCGCGTCGTCGAGCAGCAGCAGCACGCGCCGCTGGGCGAGCGCCTCGCGCACCAGCTGGGTCAGCTCGTCCTCGCCGCCGCCGGGCGGCACCGGGACATCGAGGACGTCGAGCAGCTCGCGGGCCACCCGCTCGGCGGGGACGGGGGTGCCGCCGGGCTCGCGCAGCCGGGCGCGCAGTACCCCGTCGGGGTAGTCCTGGGCGAGCAGGCGGGCCAGCTCCTCGGCGAGGGCGGTCCGCCCGGAACCGGGGCGTCCGGCGATCAGCAGCACCCGGGCGCGCGGCGACTTGCGGCCGGACAGGGTGTCGAGCCCCGCCCGCTCCACGTCCTCGCGCAGCTCCTTCAACTCCCGCTGGCGGCCGAAGAACTGACGGCCGGTCGTCTGCGGCGCGTCCGGCTCGCCCTGCGCGGCAGAGCCGCCCACGTCCACCGCCTGATCCGTCACGGGCCACGCTCCGTCCGCTGCGCACGAGCCGAGCCCGGCGGGTCTCCGCACGGGCGTTCCGAGCGTAGTTCACGCATGGTCAGCGGCCCGGCGGAGCGCGGCGGGCAGGTCGCCCGATCGGATCAGCGGATGGTCGGAAGGGCATACCGGCGCGTACGCCGTTCGGGCCGTCGCGCTCCCCCGCGCGCCGGCCCGGCGACGGCTACTTCTCGAACGGGCGGGCCGGCCAGGGGGCCTCGGCCGGGCGCAGCGACTCCAGGCCCGGCCCCGTCTGCGCGGCCGTGAGCGCGAGGACGCCCACCACCAGACAGTTGTTGTGCAGCTCACCGGCGAGCGAGCCCCGGACGAGCTCGTCCAGCGGCACCCGGGCCAGCTCCATGTCGGCCTCCTCCTCGGAGACCTCGAAGCGCTCGCCCTCCGCCTCGGACAGATCGCGGGCGAGGAAGATCCGTACGGCCTCGTCGCAGCCGCCGGGCGTGGTGTAGACGTCGGTGAGGACCCGCCAGTCCTCGGCCTTGACGTGCGCCTCCTCGTACAGCTCGCGCTGGGCGGCGTGCAGCGGGTTCTCGCCGGGCACGTCCAGCAGCCCGGCCGGGATCTCCCACAGCTTGTGGCGCACGGGGTGGCGGTACTGGCGCAGCACCAGGACCCGGCCCGCGCCGTCGAGGGCGAGGACGGCCACGGAGCCCGGGTGGACCTGGTAGTCGCGGCGCGCGACCGTGCCGTCGGGCATGACCACGTCGTCGGTGCGGACGCTGGTCTTGTTGCCCTCGAACGGGGTCGTGGTGGCGACGACGCGCCATTCCTCGGGGGTGTCCTGGAGCTGCATCGATGTCCTCCCGCAAAACAGAAACCGGGGTACGCGTCCGATCAGGACCCGTACCCCGGCAACCGTATCGCCTGGTTACTTCTTGGCGGTCTTGCGCGCGGCTTCCTGCCGCTCGACGGCCGCCTTCACCAGACCCGCGAAGAGCGGGTGCGGGCGGGTCGGGCGGGAGCGCAGCTCCGGGTGCGCCTGGGTGGCGACCAGGTAGGGGTGCACCTCGCGCGGGTACTCGACGTACTCGACGAGCTTGTTGTCGGGGGACGTGCCCGAGAAGACGATGCCCGCCTTCTTCTCCAGCTCCGCGCGGTAGGAGTTGTTGACCTCGTAGCGGTGGCGGTGGCGCTCCTCCACGTACGGCTGGTCGTCGTAGACCTCGCGGACGATCGAGCCCTCGGCGAGCTTCGCCGGGTACATGCCCAGGCGCATGGTGCCGCCCAGGTCGCCCGCGCCCTCGACGTACGCCAGCTGCTCCTCCATCGTCGAGATGACGGGGTGGGCGGTGGCGGCGTCGAACTCGGTGGAGTTGGCGTCCGGGATGCCGGCCAGGTTGCGGGCGGCCTCGATCACGATGCACTGGAGGCCCAGGCAGATGCCGAGCAGCGGCACCTTGTTCTCGCGGGCGTACTGGATCGCGCCGATCTTGCCGTTGACACCGCGGTCGCCGAAGCCGCCGGGCACCAGGATCGCGTCCACGTCGCCGAGGTTCTTCTTGGCGCCGGCCGGGGTCTTGCAGTCGTCCGAGGTGACCCACTTGACCTTGACGCGGGCCTTGTTGGCGAAGCCGCCGGCGCGCATGGCCTCGGTGATCGAGAGGTACGCGTCGGGCAGGTCGATGTACTTGCCGACCAGCGCGACCGTGACCTCGTGCTCCGGGTTGTGGACGCGGTCGAGCAGGTCGTCCCAGGTCGTCCAGTCCACATCGCGGAAGGGCAGGTCGAGCTTGCGCACGACGTACGCGTCCAGTCCCTCGGTGTGCAGCACCTTCGGGATGTCGTAGATCGACTTGGCGTCGATGGCGGCGACCACGGCGGCCTCGTCGACGTCGCACATCAGCGAGATCTTGCGCTTGATGGACAGCGGCACCTCGCGGTCGGCGCGCAGCACGATCGCGTCGGGCTGGATGCCGATGTTGCGCAGGGCCGCGACCGAGTGCTGGGTCGGCTTGGTCTTCAGCTCGCCGGAGGGGCCGATGTAGGGCAGCAGCGAGATGTGCACGACGAAGACGTTGTCGCGGCCGACCTCGTGGCGGACCTGGCGGACGGTCTCCAGGAACGGCAGCGACTCGATGTCGCCGACCGTGCCGCCGACCTCCGTGATGACGACGTCGACGTCGTCGGTCGCCATCCGGCGGATGCGGTGCTTGATCTCGTTGGTGATGTGCGGGATGACCTGCACGGTGTCGCCGAGGTACTCGCCGCGCCGCTCCTTGGCGATCACCTGCGAGTAGACCTGGCCGGTGGTGACGTTGGCCGAGCCGTCGAGGTCGACGTCGAGGAAGCGCTCGTAGTGGCCGATGTCCAGGTCGGTCTCGGCGCCGTCGTTGGTGACGAACACCTCGCCGTGCTGGAACGGGTTCATCGTGCCCGGGTCGACGTTCAGGTACGGGTCGAGCTTCTGCATCGTGACCCGCAGGCCCCGCGCCTTCAGGAGCGCACCCAGGCTGGAGGCAGTCAGACCCTTGCCGAGGGAAGAGGCGACACCCCCGGTGACGAAGATGTGCTTGGTCGTCGAGGATGCCAAGGATCGAGTCTGCATGGCCAAGAGGGGGCTCCCGTGGTCGCTGTCTGAAGTGCGTGCCGGTCACCCTCTGTGGATCTCGTACGAGTTGCCTACGAGTTTCCGGGGGGCGCCGTCGCTGCGGTTCGGGGGTTTTTTCACCACCCGGCCACGGGCTACCAGGGTATCAGCGAGTGCGGCGCGCCGCTTCCGGCCACGCTCCGCACACGCCCGGGCAACCCTGTGTGCACCAGTCACCCGGACGGCGCAGTGGCGTTGCCGGAAGGCATCGGCGGATCACCCACGTGCGTCGTATCCTGCTCGGACACTCGCCGCCGAGCCGCTGGTAGCACGGCACCACCCCGGCCGTCACCCACAACATGCGCTCGTTGGCCTTCCCTTGACCGCAGTCGCAGTAGCAGTAAGCGCCCCGCGGGGCGGACGTGGCCGTTCGACTGGAGATTGCACGTGGCCGGGCGCATCGAGGATTACGCACTCATCGGAGACATGCAGACCGCCGCACTGGTCTGCCGGGACGGCACGACCGACTGGCTGTGCCTGCCACGCTTCGACTCGCACGCCGTCTTCGCCGGACTGCTCGGCACCGATGAACACGGCTTCTGGCGGATCGGCCCGGCCCACGCGGCCGACGCGCCGCCACCCCGGGCGGACCGGCGCCGCTACCGGGGCGACTCGCTGATCCTGGAGTCGGAGTGGGACACCCCGCGCGGCACGGTCCGGGTCACGGACTTCATGCCGCCGCGCGACGGCGCGCCGCAGCTGATCCGGATCGTGGAGGGCGTCAGCGGCCGGGTGCCGATGCGCAGCGCCCTGCGGATGCGTTTCAGCTACGGGCGTGTCGTGCCCTGGGTGCACAAGGTCGACAACCGCACGGTCGCGGTGGCGGGCCCGGACTCGGTCTGGCTGGACACGCCGGTGGACACCTACGGCAAGAACCTCACCACGTACTCCGACTTCACCGTCTCGCCCGGTGAGCGGATCGCCTTCACCATCAGCTGGCAGCCCTCCCACAAGGAGCCGCCCGCGCTCTCCGAGCCGGAGGCGGCCCTGGAGGCGACCGAGGGCTTCTGGCGGGAGTGGGTGGACCACTGCACGTACCACGGGCCCTACCGCGAGGCCGTGGTCCGCTCACTGATCACGCTGAAGGCGCTGACCTACGCCCCCACCGGCGGCATCGTCGCCGCGCCCACCACCTCGCTGCCCGAGGACATCGGCGGCTCGCGCAACTGGGACTACCGCTACACCTGGCTGCGGGACGCGGCGATCACCCTCTCCTCGCTGCTGCGCACCGGCTACCGCGACGAGGCCCGCGCCTGGCGCGAGTGGCTGCTGCGGGCGGTCGCGGGCGACCCCGAGAACCTGCAGATCATGTACGGGATCGCGGGCGAGCGGGAGCTGGGCGAGGCCGAGCTGGACTGGCTGCCGGGGTACGAGAACTCGGCCCCGGTCCGGGTCGGCAACGGCGCCGCCCACCAGCTCCAGCTGGATGTGTACGGCGAGGTCACCGAGGCCCTGCACCTGGCCCATATGACGGGCCTGGCCCGCAACGACTACGCCTCGCTGCTCCAGCTCAAGCTCATCAACTACCTGGAGAACCACTGGGACGAGCCGGACGAGGGCATCTGGGAGGTGCGCGGCCCGCGCCGCCACTTCGTGCACTCCAAGGTGATGGCCTGGGTCGCGGTGGACCGCACCATCAAGCTGATCGAGTCGGGCGACGCGGACGGGCCGCTGGAGAAGTGGCGCGAGCTGCGCGACGACATCCACCGCGACGTCTGCGAGAAGGGGTACGACAAGGAGCGCAACACCTTCACGCAGTCCTACGGCTCCAAGGAGCTGGACGCCTCTCTGCTGCTGATCCCGCAGATGGGCTTCCTGCCGCCGGACGACAAGCGGGTCATCGGGACCATCGAGGCGATCCAGCGCGAGCTGTCCACGCCCGACGGGTTCATCCTGCGCTACCCGACGGCGGGCGAGGAGGCGGGCTGCGACGGTCTGGAGGGCGACGAGGGCGCGTTCCTGGCCTGCTCGTTCTGGATGGCGGACGACCTGGCCATGATCGGCCGGGTCGACGAGGCCCGCAAGCTCTTCGAACGGCTGCTGTCGCTGCGCAACGACATCGGGCTGCTCGCCGAGGAGTGGGACCCGCGGCTCCAGCGCCAGGTCGGGAACTTCCCGCAGGCCTTCAGCCACGTTCCGCTGATCGACACGGCACTGCGGCTGACCGCCTCGGGGGCGTACGGGGGGTAGTTCGCCGCGCCCCCGGGCCGGTGCCCGCTTAGAGTGGAGATGTCCTGTCCCCTCATGAAGGGGGCGCGCCATGACGACCCCCTCGAAAGCGGGCACGGCTCTCGCCGAGCTCCGCGAAGACCTCTCCGGCGATGTGTTCGCCCCGGGCGATCCGGGCTACGACGAGGCCCGGACGGTCTACAACTCCATGATCGACCGGCGCCCCGCCGTGATCGCCCAGTGCGAGTCCGACGCGGACGTCGTCACCTCCGTACGCTTCGCCCGCGACCTGGATCTGAAGATCGCCGTACGCGGCGGCGGCCACAGCGTCTCCGGCCAGGCCCTCAACGAGGGCGGCCTGGTCATCGATCTGCGCCGGATGCACGAGGTCACCGTCCACCCGGCCGCCCACGCCGTGCGCGTCCAGGGCGGCGCCGTCATGAGCCATCTGGACCGGGCCACCGAGCCGCACGGCCTGGCCACCACGGGCGGGCGCGTCTCCACCACCGGCGTCGGCGGCTTCGTCCTCGGCGGCGGATCGGGCTGGCTGGACCGCAGGTTCGGCCTCGCGGTCGACAACCTGCTCGGCGTCGAGCTGGTCACCGCCGACGGATCCGTGGTGACGGCCAGCGCCGAGGAGAACCCCGAACTGTTCTGGGCGCTGCACGGCGGCGGCGGCAACTTCGGCGTCGCCACCTCGCTCACCCTGCGGCTGCACGATCTGCCCGAGTACGCCATCGCCATGCTGCTGTACCTGCCCGAGCACGCCTCCGAGGTGGCCCACATCTATCGGGAGATCATCCAGAACGGGCCGGCCGAGGCGAGCGGCGGCGTCCTGTACATGACCGCCCCGCCCGAGCCGTTCATCCCCGAGCACCTGGTCGGAAAGGTGCTGTGCGGCGCCCTCGTGACGTACGCGGGCGGCGAGGAGGCCATGCGCAAGGTCGCCCAGCCGCTGATCGCCCTGCCGCACGAGGTCGAGATCGTCACGGCCATGCCGTACGCCGACATGCAGTGCATGATGGACGACCCGCCCGGGATGCGGAACTACTGGTCGGCCGAGTATCTGACCGGTCTGCCCGACGAACTCGTGGACGTCTTCTGCTCCCTGGGCGAGTCCCTGCCGACGCCCACCGGCACCCAGCACGTGATCTTCCCGCTGGGCGGCGCCATCGCCGACGGCCCCGCCGAGTACCCGGTGCCCTACCGCGACGCTCCCTGGGCCGTACACCCCTTCGGGATCTGGGAGGACCCGGCCGACGACGAGCGCTGTATGCGGTGGGTCAAGGACGTCCGGGCCCGGGTCCAGCCCTGGTCGACCGGCGCGGTCTACCTCAACTTCACCGGCGACGAGGGCGCCGCCCGGGTGGTCGCGGGCCTCGGCGCCGAGAACATGCGGCGGCTCGCGGAGGTGAAACGCGCCTACGACCCCGACAACGTCTTCCGCTACAACCACAACATCGCCCCGGCCTGACGGAAACGAAGACGTGTGTCGTACCGTGACCCGCATCACCGTCCGGTACGACAAAACACGAGGTGAACCCCATTGGACAGCCAGGGCGGGATCACCGTGCAGCGCGCTCTCGAACTGCCCGGGCTGCGCGGCGGGCTCCCCGAGGTCGTGGCGGGCGCGGAGCGGCTGGGGCGGACCGTGCGCTGGGTGCACGCGGGCGAGGTCCCCAACATCGCCTCGCTGCTCAAGGGCGGCGAACTGCTGCTCACCACGGGCCTCGGCCTGGGCACCCGCCCCGCCGAACAGCGCGCCTTCGTACGCCGCCTCGCCGAGCGGGGCATCGCCGCCCTGGTCGTCGAGCTCGGCCCGCGCTTCAGCAGGCTGCCCGCCACCCTCGTGGACACCGCGCGGGCGGCCGGGCTGCCGCTGGTCGCGCTGCACCGCGAGGTCCCGTTCGTGACGGTGACCGAGGAGATCCACACCGAGATCGTCAACGGCCACTACGCCCTGCTCCAGCGCGCCGAGGAGGTGCACCGGCGGTGTACCGGCGCACTGCTCTCGGGCGGCGGTGTGCCCCAGGTCCTGTCGATCCTGGCCGACTTCACGGCCAATCCGGTGTTCCTGGAGACCCCGGACGGCCAGCTGCTCTACGCGGCCGCGGGCTCCGGCGAGGCAGGGGCCGATCCGCTCCAGGTCTGGGAGGGGCTGCGCGGCCAGCGCGAGTCCCGCGAGTCGGGACCGCCGACCGGCGGCGTCGTGGTGGACGTGCCCGGCGGCGGCCACGGCACCGGCGCGGTGCGGGCCCGGCTCGTCCTGCTCGCCGTCGCCGCGCCGCTGCTGCCGGTCCACCGGATGGCGGCGGAGCGGGCCGCGGGCATCCTCGCCGTGGTGCTGATGCAGGCGCGCCAGGAGGAGGAGCTGGCGGCGCGCGGGCGCGGCGACTTCCTGACCGACCTCGCCGAGGGCCGCATCAGCGCCGAGGACGCGCCCGCGCAGGCCAAGGTACTGGGCTTCAAGCCGGGCGAGGGCCCGCTGCTGCCGGTGGTGATGCGGCTGACCTCCGACCTCTCGGAGTCCTCCCCCACCGGCAACTGGGCCGTCCTGGCCCGCGCGGTCCTGGAGGAGCTGTCCTCGGTGGGCGTACCGGTCCTGCTGGGAGTACGGCCGGTGGAGGGCCGGGTGCCCCTGCTGCTCGGGCTGCGCTCGGAGTCGGAGCGCCACGCGGTCGCCGACCGGGTGGCGGCGGCGCTGCGGGCGGGCGTGGAGCGCGCCGGACTCGCCCGGGCCGGGGCGCAGCCGGTCGTGGTGGTCGCGGCCGCGGGCGGCTGGACGGCCGCCTCGGCGGGGCTGCGGCACGCCGCCGAGACCGCCGCCGCGGCGCAGGGCCTGTCCGAGCGCCCCTGGTACGACGCCCGCCGCCTGGACATCGACCTGCTCCTGTGGCGGCTGCGCGAACACCCGGACCTGGCGGCGTTCGTGGAGCGCGCCATCGGCCCGCTGCGCGCCCACGACGCGGCCTCGCGGCCGCCGCTGCTGCCCACCCTGGAGACCTATCTGGCGCACGCCGGCCGCAAGGCGGAGACGGCCCGCGAGCTGCACCTCAACCGGCAGACGCTCTACAACCGGCTCGCCCGGATCGCGGAGCTGCTCGGCACGGACCTGGACGACCCGCAGACGGTACTGGCGCTGTCCCTGGCCCTGCGGGCCCGCCGCCACGTGGCCTGAGCGGCGCGCCTCAGCCGCCCTGCCGCTGCGTCAACTCGTCGTAGACGCTCAGCACTTGGGCCACCGTCTCGTCCTCGGTCGGCCAGTCCGCCGCCTGCACGGGACCGGCCTCGGCGAGCTCGCGGCGCCGGACGGGGTCGGCGAGCAGCCGCGCCACGGCCTCCCCGAGCGCCGCCGCGTCCCCGTACGGCACCAGCTCCGCCGCGTCCCCCACCAGCTCCGGCACTCCGCCCACGGCGGTCGCGACCAGCGGTACCCCGAGCCGCAGCGCTTCCTGGGCCAGCAGCGAGCGCCCCTCCCAGCGGCTCGGGAGGACGGCCGCGTCGGCGGCGGCCAGCAGCTCGGTGACGTCGTCGCGCCGCCCCAGCAGCTTCACGGGCAGCGCCTCGGCCTCGATGCGCCGCTTGAGCGCGGCCCGCAGCCTGCCCTCCCCGGCGATCGCCAGCAGCGGTACGGGGTCGAGCGCCTTCCAGCGGTGGGCCGCGTCCAGGAGCACGTCGTACCCCCGGTGCTCGACCAGGCTGCCCACCGCCATCAGCAACGGCCGGTCCACGGCGCCGAGTTCGGCCCGCGCCTTGCCGTCGGGAACAGGCGTACGGGGCCCGGGCACCGCGACCGCGGCGAGCCGGGCATCGCGGGCGCCGCGCCGCCGGGCGCGGTCGACCAGGTCGGAGGAGGTGCCGAGCACCACGGCCGCCGCCCGGGCCGCCCGCCGCTCCAGCATGCGCAGCACCTGTCCTCTGGCGCCGTCGGCGTGGGAGCCGATGTGCCAGGTGACGACGAGGGGGACGGCGCGTCGCCCGCCGAGCGCCAGGGCGGTCCGTACCGCCGCGTGCAGCCCGTGCGCGTGCACCACGTCCGCGCCCGCGCAGACCGCCCGCAGGGCGCCGACCGCCACCGGGTCGCCGCGCCGGGGGACGGGCACGAAGTGGGCGCCCGCGCCCCGGAAGTCGAACTCCCGCTCAAGCGCGGCCGGAGCGCAGACGGTGACCCGGACGCCCCGCGCGGCGAGGCCCGCCGCCAGCGAGCGCACATGCGCGCTGCTGCCCGCGCTGCCGCCGCCCAGCACTTGGACCGTACGCAGCTGTGACACGTGAACAGGCTCCCGGGTCGGCGGTGGGCCGGTGTGGACCCCGGCCAAGGATGCCAGCCCGTACGGACGTTCCGCCCCCGTCCGGACGTTTCCCCGTGCCGACAGGCGGCGGACCGCTCCGGGGGACCACCCACACGGGTGAACCGCCGGGCGGCGGGCTCACCCGGTCAGGGCGATCGTGGCTACCCCTCCGCCCGTGCCGTCGCCAGCAGCTCCTCCGCGTGGGCCCGGGCCGTCTCGGAGTCGTCCTGGCCCGCCAGCATCCGGGAGAGCTCGCGGACCCGGTCCTCGCCCTCCAGGACGGTGACGCCGGAGCGGGTGACGGTGCCGTCGTTGGTCTTCTCCACCAGCAGCTGGCGGTCCGCGAAAGCCGCCACCTGGGGCAGATGGGTCACCACGACGACCTGTGCCGACTTGGCGAGCTTCGCCAGGCGCCGGCCGATCTCGACCGCCGCCCGGCCGCCGACGCCCGCGTCGACCTCGTCGAAGAGGTACGTGGGCACGGGGTCCGTCCCGGCGAACACGACCTCGACCGCGAGCATCACCCGGGAGAGCTCACCGCCGGAGGCGCCCTTGGCGATCGGCCGCGCCGGGGCGCCCGGGTGCGGGGCGAGCAGCAGCTCCACCTCGTCCGCGCCGGACGGTCCGTACGCCACGGTCCGCCCGTCCACCTCGACGCCCTCGGCGTCCTCCACCTGGCGCACCGCGAACGACACCCGGGCGTGCGGCATCGCCAGCGACGCCAGCTCGGCCGTCACCGCGTCCGCGAAGCGCGCGGCGGCCTCGGTGCGGGCGTCGGTCAACTCCTGCGCCAGGGCGGACAGTTCCCCGCGCAGCCCGTCCCGCTCGGCGGTCAGCTCGCCGATCCGGTCGTCGTCGCCGTCCAGCTCGGTCACCCGCGCGGCGCCTTGCTGCGCCCAGGCGAGAACGCCCTCGATGTCCTGCC
Organism: Streptomyces sp. ERV7; assembly: GCF_001653515.1. Lineage (GTDB taxonomy): Bacteria > Actinomycetota > Actinomycetes > Streptomycetales > Streptomycetaceae > Streptomyces. Next base: position 28,246 of record NZ_LYOY01000029.1, read on the forward strand.
CGTACTTCCGGGTCAGCCCCGTCAGGGCCGCCCGGCGCTCCTCCACGGCCGCGAGCCGCAGGGGGTCGGCGTCGAGGTCGTCCGCGTACCCGGCGAGCTCGCCGGCCACGTCGCCGAGGAGGATGCCGACCTCGCCGATGCGCTCGGCGAGCGCGGCCAGGGCGGGGTCGTGCGACCGGACGGCCTCCAGGGCCCGGTGGGCGCCCGCGACCAGGGTGGTCGCGTCGACGCTCTCGGGGTCCTCGGGGTTGCCCGCGAGGGCGGAGTGGGCCAGGGCCGCGGCCGACGCCAGCGCCTCGGCGTGCCCGAGCCGTTCGGCCTCCGCCGCGAGCTCCACGTCCTCGCCCGCCAGCGGCTCGACCGCCGCGATCTCGTCGAGCCCGAACCGCAGCAGATCGGCCTCCTGCGCCCGCTCGCGCGCCCGCGTGGTCAGCTCCTCCAGCTCCCCGGCGACGGCCCGCAGCCGCCGGTACGCCTCCGCGTACTTGGTCAGCGGCCCGGCCACGGCGTCCCCCGCGTACCGGTCGAGGGCCTCGCGCTGCCGGGCGGGCCTGAGCAGGCCCTGCTGATCGGTCTGCCCGTGGACGGCGACGAGCTCGTCGGCCAGCTCCGCGAGCACGCCGACCGGCACGGAGCGTCCGCCGAGGAACGCCCGTGAGCGGCCCTCCGCCGAGACGGTACGGCTGACCAGCAGCGCGCCCTCGTCGAGCTCGGCCCCGGCCTCCTCCGCGCGGATCGCCGCGGTGGCGCCCGCGCGCAGCGCGATCCGCCCCTCGACGACCGCCGACTTGGCGCCGATCCGCACCAGCGCGGGGTCGGCGCGCCCGCCGAGCAGCAGCCCCAGACTGGTGACGACCATGGTCTTGCCCGCGCCGGTCTCGCCGGTCACCGCGGTGAACCCGGGCGACAGCTCGACGACAGCGTCGTCGATGACCCCGAGCGACCGTATCCGCATCTCCTCCAACACGCCCCCGACCTTACGAGGTCCCGGGCCCTGTGTGCGACGCCCCCCACACCCTCACCCAGAGGGGGTCTAGGTGAAGGGGCGGGGTGGGGCTCAAATCCCGCCCCTAGTGCGGCGCACCCCTCCACCCACTGACCGGCAGCGCGAACTTCGCCACCAACCGGTCCGTGAACGACGCGTGATGCAGCCGCGCCAACCGCACCGGCACCGCACCCCGCCGCACCTCCACCCGAGCCCCCGGCGGCAACTCCACCGTCCGGCGCCCGTCGCACCACAGCACCCCGTGCGGCGTATGCGGCTGCACCTCCACCGCCAGCACCGAACTCGGCGACGTCACCAGCGGCTTGGCGAACAGCGCGTGCGCGCTGATCGGCACCATCAGCAGCGCCTCGACCTCCGGCCACACCACCGGCCCGCCCGCCGAGAAGGCGTACGCCGTCGACCCGGTCGGCGTCGCGTACACGATCCCGTCACACCCGAACCCCGTCACCGGCCGCCCGTCGATCTCCAGGACGACCTCCAGCATCCGCTCGGGCGACACCTTCTGCACGGCCGCCTCGTTGAGCGCCCAGTCGGTGTGCACCACATCGCCGTTGCTGTGCACCACGACGTCGAGGGTCATCCGCTCCTCGACCTCGTAGGAGCGCGTGACGACCCGGTCCACGACCTTGTCCAGGTCGTCCCGCTCGGCCTCGGCGAGGAACCCGACCCGGCCGAGGTTGACGCCGAGCATCGGCACCCCGGACGCCCGCGCGAACTCGGCGCCGCGCAGCAGCGTCCCGTCCCCGCCGAGCACGATCAGCAGCTCACACCCGTCGAGGCACTGCGGGGTCGCCTCCTTGACCGTCCGCACGGACTCCGACGCGGGCAGCGGGATGTCGGCCGCCTCCGCCTCCAGGACCCGCACCCCGATACCGCAGCGCAGCAGTCCCCGTACCACCAGTTCCGCGCTGCGGATGGCGGCGGGCCGCCCGGTGTGCGCGAGCAGGAACACCGTGCGCCCGACCGCATCCCGCTCGCACGAACCGTCCCCCCCGCGCGTCTCCTCCGCGTTCCCCAACGAGCTCAACTAGGTCCCTCCGCCACTGCACGGTCCACATCAGCCGGATCCAGCGCGGGCGCTCCGGCCCGCAGCCACAGAAAGTATTCGACATTGCCGGAGGGTCCGGGCAGCGGGCTGGCCGTGACGCCGAGCACACCGAGCCCCAGCCCGGCGGCCTGCGCGGCCACCGTGCGCACCGTCTCGGCCCGCAGCTCCGGGCTGCGCACCACACCGCCGTTGCCGAGCCGGTCCTTGCCGATCTCGAACTGCGGCTTGACCATCAGCACCAGGTCGGCGTCGGGCGCGCAGCACCGCACCAGCGCGGGCAGCACGAGGCCGAGCGCGATGAAGGACAGGTCCCCCACCACCAGGCCGACCGGCTCGCCGTCGATGTCGTCGAGCGTCAACTCCCGTACGTTCGTACGGTCCTTGACGGTGACCCGGTCGTCACTCTGAAGGGACCAGGCGAGCTGTCCGTACCCGACGTCCACCGCCATCACGTGCCCGGCGCCCGAGCGCAGCAGCACATCGGTGAAGCCGCCGGTGGAGGCGCCCGCGTCCAGCGCGCGGCGCCCCTCGACCTTCAGTCCCCGCGGAACGAAGGCCGCCAGCGCGCCCGCCAGCTTGTGGCCGCCGCGCGAGACGTAGTCCGGGTCGCTGCCGTCCTCGGCGACGACGATGGCGGCCGCGGTCTCGACCTGGGTGGCGGACTTGGTCGCGACGGTCTTGCCGACCGTCACGCGCCCGGCGGCGATCAGCTGCGCCGCGTGCTCACGGGACCGGGCGAGCTTCCGGCGGACCAGCTCGGCGTCGAGGCGGCGGCGTGCCACTCCTGCCACGTTCGGTTCAGCTCCTGTTGTCGTACGTATGTGAAGCGGGGGACGGGGCCGGCGGCCCCGGGCGGGCGTCGAGCGCGCTCAGCGTCTCGCGCAGCCCCCCGTGTACATCCTCGTACACCTCGACGTGTCCGTCCGTATCGAGGTGGTCGACGTCCGCCAGCCGCTCGACCAGGGCGTCCACCCGGGGGTCGCCGGTGGGGTCGCGGGGCACGTCCAGGGGCGCCGGGCCGACGGGGTCGCCGGGCGCTCCGGCCTCCGCCTCGGGCTCCGGCATGAAGTCGCTCATGCCCAGACGCTACCGCGTGGGCCTGCGGTACGGTCGATCACGATGGCCACGACCGAGGAGTGCCGCGCGGCACTCGACGCACTTTCCGACAGCCTGGCCGGCGCCGACGGCGACGTACGCGCCGCCGCCGCCCTGGACCGCTCGCTGAGCTGCCACATCACGGACCTCGACCGTACGTTCACCGGGCGCCTCAAGGACGGCCGCATCGAGGTCGAGCGGACGCTGGAGGGCCCGCCGGCCGAGCGCGCCCAGATCCGTCTGGCCATGAAGGGCGACGACCTGGTGGCGATGGTCGCGGGCGAGCTGAACTTCGCGCGGGCGTGGACGTCGGGGCGGGTCCGTCTGGAGGCCGGGTTCCGCGATCTGCTGAGGCTGCGGACGCTGCTCTAGCCCACTCGCCCTGTCAGGACACCGGCGCCGTGTCCCGCTGCCGCGCCGCCGGCACCACCAGCGGAGTGCCCGTCTCCGGGTCGTCGATGACCTGGCAGCGGACCCCGAACACCTCCCGTACCAACTCCGCCGTGACGATCTTCGACGGCGCCCCCTCGGCCACGATCCCGCCGCCGCGCATCGCGATCAGATGCGTGGCGTACCGGGCGGCCTGGTTCAGGTCGTGCAGCACCGCGACCAGCGTGCGCCCCTGGGACTCGTGCAGCTCGGCGCACAGGTCCAGGACCTCTATCTGGTGCTGGATGTCCAGGAACGTCGTCGGCTCGTCGAGGAGCAGCAGCGGCGTCTGCTGGGCCAGCGCCATCGCGATCCACACCCGCTGGCGCTGCCCGCCGGAGAGCTCGTCGACGTACCGCTCCCCCAGCTCTCCCACGCCGGTCGCGTCCATGGACTCCTGGACGATCCGCTCGTCCTCGGGCGACCACTGCCGCAGCAGCCCCTGGTGCGGATAGCGGCCGCGCGCGACCAGGTCCGCGACCGTGATCCCGTCCGGCGCGATCGACGACTGGGGCAGCAGCCCCAGCGTCCTGGCGACCTTCTTCGCGGGCATCGCGTGGATGGTCCGCCCGTCCAGCAGCACCCGCCCCGCACTCGGCTTCAGCATCCGCGAAAGAGCCCTGAGCAGGGTGGACTTGCCGCAGGCGTTGGGGCCGACGATGACCGTGAACGAGTGGTCCGGGATCTGGACCGACAGGTCCTCGGCGATCACCCGCCGGTCGTAGCCGAGGGTCACCGAATCGGCGCTGAGGCGCTGCATGCTCGTACTCCTGGAATCCGTACGGGGGTGGGGGACATGCGGGCCGCTCATATCCGGCCCGCCTTGCGCTCGGTGACCAGCAGCCACAGCAGATAGACGCCGCCGATCACGCCGGTCACCACGCCCACCGGCAGCTTGCTCTCGCCGAACAGCCGCTGGGAGGCCCAGTCGGCGGTGACGAGCAGGGTCGCGCCCATACAGCCGGAGGCCAGGATGTTGGGCCCGGTGGCCCGGGTGAGGCGGCGGGCGAGCTGCGGCGAGGTCAGCGCGACGAAGGAGATCGGCCCGGCCGCCGCGGTCCCGGCGGCGTTGAGGAGCACGGCGGCGAGCATCAGTACGGTACGGGTCCGCTGGACAGGCACACCGAGCGCGTACGCCGCGTCGTCGCCCATCTCCAGCATCCGCAGCGGCCGCCCGTACACGAGGATCACCGGCAGCAGCACCGCGAACAGCGCGAGCAGCGGCCACACCTGCGCCCAGTCCCGCCCGTCGAGCGAGCCGGTCAGCCACACCATGGCCCGGGTCGCGTCGACCAGCTGGGCCTTGGTGAGCAGGTACTGGATGCAGGCGGTGAGCATCGCGGCGGCACCGATGCCGACGAGCACCAGGCGGTAGCCGTGCACGCCCTTCTTCCAGGCGAGCAGATAGACCGCGACGCCGGTCGCGAGCCCGCCGATCAGGGCGCCGGCCGCGACCTGGGTGGCGCTGCCCCCGAACCAGACGATGACGACGAGGGCGCCCACGGACGAGCCCTGGCCGAAGCCGATGATGTCCGGGCTGCCCAGCGGATTGCGGGAGATGGACTGGAAGACCGCGCCCGAGACGCCGAACGCGGCGCCCACGAGCAGCCCGACGAGCACCCGGGGCAGCCGCAGCTCGTTGACGATGAAGTCCTGCTGGGCGGTGCCGGAGCCGAAGAGCGTACGGACGACGTCGAGCGGCGCGATGTCGAAGTCGCCGCTGCCGACGAGGACCACGCCCGCGGTGAGCGCCGCGGCCAGCAGCGCCACGACCGCGACCAGCGAGCGGGTGTCGGCCCGGAACGAGTAACCCCCGGGCGTGCGTACGGCCTTCACAGCTGAGCCATCCTCTTGCGGCGGACGAGAAAGATGAACACGGGCCCGCCGATGAGCGCCGTGACGATGCCGACCTGGAGCTCGGAGGGCCGGGTGATCACCCTGCCGATCACATCGGAGCCGAGCAGCAGCACGGGTGAGAGGACGGCCGCGTACGGCAGGATCCAGCGCATGTCGGGCCCGGTGATGGCCCGGACGAGGTGCGGGACCATCAGTCCGATGAAGACGATCGGCCCGCAGGCGGCGGTCGCGGCCCCGCACAGCAGGGTGACGGTGACCATCGACAGGACGCGGGTCCGGGTGAGGTGGGCGCCCAGGGCGCGGGCGGTGTCGTCGCCCAGGGCCATCGCGTTGAGCGGCCGGGCGATCAGCGCGGCGAGCACCAGACCGGCCAGCACGAACGGCGCGATCTCGGTGACGGTGTCCGCGTTGGCGGAGGCCAGCGAGCCGACCGACCAGAACCGCACCCGGTCGAGCGCGGCCGAGTCCAACAGTTGCACGGCGTTGACGTAGCCGTAGAGCGCGGCCGTGGCGGCCGTCCCCGCGAGCGCCAGCCGGACCGGGGTGGCGGCGCGGCTGCCGCCCAGGACGTAGACGAGCGCCGAGACGAGCGCGGCTCCGGCGAAGGCGAACCAGACATAGCCGGTCAGGCTGGTGACGCCGAAGAAGCTGATCGCCGAGACCACGGCGGCCGACGCGCCCGCGCTGACGCCGAGGATGCCGGGCTCGGCCAGCGGGTTGCGGGTGAGCGCCTGCATCACCGCGCCGGAGACGCCGAGCGCGGCCCCGACGAGCAGCCCGAGCAGGGTGCGGGGCACCCGGGTGTCGTGGACGATGACGTCGTCGGTGGTGCCGGAGTAGTGGAACAGCCCGTGCCAGACGTCCGCGAGCGGGATCTGTTTGGCGCCGACCGCGATGCTCGCGAGGGCCACCAGGGCCAGGACCCCGACGGCCGCGAGCAGTCCGGCGGCCCGCAGGGCGTGCCGCCGGGCGGTCGGGGTCGGGGGCGCGGGAGCGGTCTCCGCGTTCGGCTTGGAAGGGCTGTCTACCAACACGAAAGTTAGGTTAGCCTACCCTGCTAACCACTCGACGGGGCCCTTGATCGCGCATGAGGCCCTCTGTCATGCATAACGCTCACCGCCCGCGAGCGCCTCCCGGCCCCCGAGCGCGCCGCTCACAGCCCCAGCCGGCCCAGCACCTTCCCCGCGTCCAGCTCACACACACCCTCACCCGCATGCGTCCAGGCCGCCGCGCACAGCGCCCGCAGCCCGTCCAGCGGCTCACCCTCGCCGTCCAGGGCGAACTCCCCGTCGCGTACGGCCGCCGTCCACCCGCCGCACCCGAACTCACCGTCATTTTCAGCCACTTCCGGCTGGCCGGTCAGCATCCCCCGCAGATCCGCGTCCACGAACGTCGGCCGGTGCTCGGGCCGGGCGGACAGCAGCTGGGCGCCGTCGGTCACCCCGGTGAGGACGAGCAGCGAGTCCACGCCTCCGTTGAACGCGCCCTCGATGTCCGTGTCCAGGCGGTCCCCCACCACCAGCGGCCTGCGCGCCCCCGTCCGCAGGACCGTCTCCCGGTGCATCGGGGGCAGCGGCTTCCCCGCCACCTGCGGCTCGGCGCCGGTCGCGATCCGCACCACCTCCACCGCCGCCCCGTTGCCCGGCGCGATACCGCGCCCGCTCGGGATCGTCAGATCGGTGTTGGACGCGAACCACGGCACCCCGGCCGCGATCGCGTAGGACGCCTCGGCGAACCTGCCCCAGGCCAGGTCGGGCCCGCCGTACCCCTGCACCACCGCCGCCGGGCCGTCCTCGGCCGACTCCACCGGCACCAGACCGCGCTCGCGCAGCGCCACCCGCAGCCCCTCGCCGCCGATCACCAGCACCCGCGAACCCTGCGGCACCTGCTCGGAGATCAGCCGCGCCACGGCCTGCGCCGAAGTGATCACATCGCCGGACTCGGCCGGCACCCCGAGCTCCGTGAGGTGCGCCGCCACCGCGTCCGGCGTCCGCAGCGCGTTGTTGGTCACGTACGCCAGGTGCATCCCGCCCTCACGCGCCGTGCCCAGCGAGCCGACGGCGTGCTCGATCGCCTCGCCGCCCGCGTACACCACCCCGTCAAGATCCAGCAGAGCCGTGTCGTACGCCTCGCTCAGCGCCCGCGCGCTGCCGCTCGGCCGGGTCCTGCTCGGCTGGCTCATCCTCATCCACTCCTCGCTCGATGCTCTCCCCCCGATCATCGCGCATGCCCGCACCCCACTTACCATGCACCAATGACCACAACTGGGCGTACGGACGACGGGCTGCGCCTGATCCCCTTCCGAGGGCTGCGCTACGTACCCGAGCGCGTCGGCAGCCTCGCGGCCGTGACCTCCCCGCCGTACGACGTGGTGGTGCGGCCGGACGGGCTCCTGCACCTGGAGTCGGCGGACCCGTACAACATCGTCCGGCTGATCCTGCCGCAGGCCGCCACGCCCAGGGCGCGGCACCAGCAGGCCGCGCTCACCCTCGACGACTGGCTCTCGGAGGGCGTCCTCGCCCCCGATCCGGAGCCCGCGCTGTACGTGTACGAGCAGCACGACGGCGGACTCCTCCAGCGCGGCCTCATCGGGGCGCTGGCCCTCTCGGAGCCCTCCGAGGGCGTGGTGCTGCCGCACGAGGACGTGATGCCGCACGTCGTGGAGGACCGCGCCGACCTGATGCGGACGACGGCCGCGCACTTCGAACCGCTGCTCCTGACCTACCACGGCGACACGGGCGCCAACGGGAGCACGCCGACGGGCGCGGGCGCGGTCATCGAGCGCACGGCCCGCCGCGAGCCGCTGCTCGCCACGACCACCGAGGACGGCTACAGCCACCGGCTGTGGGCGGTCACGGACCCCGCCGACCTCGCCGAGATCCAGTCGGACCTCGCCCACCACCAGGCGGTGATCGCCGACGGCCACCACCGCTGGGCGACCTATCTGCGGCTGCGCTCGGAGCAGTCGGCGCCCGGCCCCTGGGACTTCGGCCTGGTCCTGCTCGTCGACACGGCCCGCTATCCGCTGCGGGTACGCGCCATCCACCGGCTGCTGCACCGGCTTCCGGTCAGCGACGCCCTGGCCGCAGTGGCCGAAACAGATGCCTTCCGCGTCCGTACGCTCGCGGTTCCGCTGCCCGACGCGCTCGACGTCCTCGCGGAGGCGAGCAGCGCGGGCAACGCGTTCCTGCTGGCCGGCGACGGGCACTTCCATCTGCTCGACCGCCCCGACCCGGACCTGCTCGCCCGTACCGTCCGCACGGACCGCCCGCAGGCCTGGCGCGAACTGGACGCCACCGTGCTCCACTCCACGCTCCTGGACCACGTCTGGCGCATCCCGGACGCGCCCGAGGACATCATGTACATCCACGACACGGCGGCCGCCGTCGAACAGGCGGAACGGCGCGGCGGCACGGCGGTGCTGATGCATCCCGTACGCGAGGACGTCGTCCGCGACCTGGCCCGCCAGGGCGTCACGATGCCCCGCAAGTCGACGTCCTTCGGCCCCAAGCCGGCGACGGGCCTGGTGCTGCGGAGCCTCACGGTGAACTGAGCGGTAGCAGCACATACGAGAAAGGGCGGCACCCCGGCCGGGGTGCCGCCCTTTCTCAACTCAACTGCCTACAGGGGCTCAGGCCTTGTCGACCGGACCCTTGTCGGCGTCAACCTCGGCCTCGGGCTCGTCGAAGTCGTCGGCGTCAGCGTCGGCGTCGAGGTCGTCGGTGTCCCTCACGTCCACGTCCACCTCGGCGCGGTCGTCGTCCTCGTCCTCGTCCTCGTCCTCGTCCTCGTCGTCGTCGTCGTCCTCGTCGTCCGGCAGGCTGTCCGACTCGTCGACGAGGTCGGCCTCGCCCTGCTCCTCGTTGAGGGCGTCCACGAAGTCCACGCCGTCCATCTCGGCCAGCCGGTCGGAGGCGTCGGTGGTGCCGTCCTTGTCGGACTCCAGCGCCTTGGCGAACCACTCGCGCGCCTCGTCCTCACGCCCGGCGGCGAGCAGTGCGTCCGCGTACGCGTACCGCAGACGCGGGGTCCACGGCTGCACCGAGTTCGACGCCAGCTCCGGGCTCTGCAGGGTCACGATGGCGGCGTCCAGCTGCCCCAGGTCCCGTCGCGCACCGGCCGCGACCAGACGCATCTCGACCTGGCTCGCCTTGTCGAGCTTCTGCACCTCCGGCGCACCGGCCATCTCGAGCGCACGCTCGGGCCGGCCCATGCCACGCTCGCAGTCGGCCATGACGGGCCACAGCTCGACGTGCCCGGTCATCCGCCGCGCGGCCCGGAACTCGGCCAGCGCCTCGGAGTACTTCTGCGTCGCGTACGCCGCGAACCCGGCCGCCTCACGGACCGCCGCCACACGGGAGGCGAGCCGCAGCGCGATGCGCGAGTACGCGTACGCCTGCTCCGGGTCCTCGTCGATCAGGCGGGCGACCATGACCAGGTTCTGGGCGACGTCCTCGGCGAGGGTCTTGGGCAGGCTCAGCAGCTCCTGACGCACGTCCTCGTCGATCTCGTTGCCCGTGACGTCCTCGTCGATCGGCAGCCGCTTGATCGGCTCGCGGTCGCGGTCGCGCTCACGGCGGTCGTCGCCGCCACGGAAGCCGCCGCGGTCGTCGCGGCTGTCACGGCCTCGGTAGCCGCCACGGTCGTCATCGCGGCGCGGGCCACGGTCGTCGCGGCGGAAGCCGCCACCGGTGCCACCACGGCTGTCGTCACGACGGAAGCCACCGCGGTCGTCGCGGCTGTCACGGCCTCGGTAGCCACCGCGGTCGTCGTCACGGCGCGGAGCCGGACGCTCATCGCGGCGGTCGTCGCGACGGAACCCGCCACGGTCGTCATCGCGACGCGGGGCCGGACGGTCGTCGCGACGGCCGTAACCGCCACCGGAGGGACGGCCACCACGGTCGTCATCACGACGGAAGGAAGGACGCTCGTCACGACGGTCATCGCGACGGAACCCGCCACGGTCGTCATCACGACGCGGGGCCGGACGCTCGTCACGACGGTCGTCACGACGGAAGCCGCCACCGGCGCCACCACGATTGTCGTCACGACGGCCGTAACCGCCACCGGACGGACGGCCACCACGGTCGTCATCACGACGGAAGGAAGGACGCTCGTCACGACGGTCATCGCGACGGAACCCGCCACGGTCGTCATCACGACGCGGGGCCGGACGCTCATCGCGACGGTCGTCACGACGGAAGCCACCACCGGAGGGACGGCCACCACGGTCGTCGTCACGACGGAAGGAAGGACGCTCGTCGCGACGCGGGCCACGGTCATCGCGGCGGTCGTCGCGGCGGAACCCGCCACGGTCGTCATCGCGGCGCGGGGCCGGTGTTAAGCACGCCGCCAGCGTTCGTCCTGAGCCAGGATCAAACTCTCCATGAATGTTTACCGGTAATCCGGTGCACACACACGAAAGAGCGGAACGAACCAGTCGGAATAAGACCAGTCGTCCTCAGCGTCCTCGCTGTGTTGTTGCCACCCGCAAGCGGATGGACTTTTCAAAGGAACCTCCAACCCGCCATCACTGGCAGGCCGGGGTTGTCAATCTGGCGTTGACTTTTGGCACGCTGTTGAGTTCTCAAGGTACGGACGCTTCCTTTGTTCCCGTTTCCGGGCCCTCCGGGCGCTTCCTTCGTTTCCGACTCTATCAGACTCTTTCGTGTCCGATTCCCGGTCGGCGGGATTTGCTTTCAGGGTTTTCGCTTTCGCGGTTTCCCTTTCGGCGTGGTCACTACTTTAGCTGATTTCCCGGGCGGCTCATAATCGAGCCACTGAATCCGAATTCCGGCATGCCGAAACAAGGACCCGTTGGGGTCAGTCGTAGGTAGTGGGTGGCCGCTTCGGGTTGCTGAACAGCAGGGCCCGTCTCAAGCGGCTCGGGCTACGTTAGGCCTCCGGCAAGGCCGAGTCAAGTTGCGCGTCGGCGTGGCTGGTGCGGCCGGTACGGACTGACTGTCGGGTCGTCAGAGATCCAGAACCGCCAGGGATGTGGGGCGCCCTCGCCGCCCACGCCGGTGCGCGGTCCGCTGCGTACCAGGTCGGTGGGTGGCGGGGTCCCCGTAAGTACGGAGAGGGGCGCGTCCGTGCCGGTGCAGACGTCCGTGCCGTCGAGGGCCCGGTCGACGTCGAGGGCCGTGGCCAGCCGGGCCGGGCCTTTGGCCAGTTCCTTGTCATTTCGGGCCGAGATTCGACGTTTACGCGCGAGCTCCGCGCCTACCTGGATCTCTCCCGCCCGCAGCAGCACCCCGCTCGCCGCACCCTCCGGGCCGCACACCACGTTCAGGCAGTGCCACATCCCGTACGTGAAGTAGACGTACGCGTGGCCGGGCGGGCCGAACATCACGCCGTTGCGGGCCGTGCGGCCGCGGAAGGCGTGCGACCCGGGGTCGTTCGCGCCGTCGTACGCCTCCACCTCCGTGAGCCTCAGCTCGACCGGGCCCTCGGCGGTGAGGCGCACGAGGGTGCGGCCGAGGAGGTCGGGGGCGACCTCCAGGACAGGGCGGTCGAAGAATCCGCGAGGCAGTGGCGTACGTTCGGGGGCCGCGATCATGGCGTCCGAGGGTACCGGCTGGGGGGACGGAACCGGAGGCCGTGGTTTTGCGTTTAGTGGGGGCAGGATCTATGGAGGGAACAGCATGGGATTCAAGCGTCTGCTTGCGAGTCTGGGTGCCGGTGGCGCTTCGGTGGAGACCGAGCTGACCGAGGCGAACGTGGTGCCGGGCGGTTTCGTCCAGGGCGAGGTGCGGATCCAGGGCGGATCCGTGGACCAGATGATCGAGGGTCTCTCGGTCGGGCTCCAGGCACGTGTCGAGGTCGAGGGCGGTGACCACGAGGCCAAGCAGGACATCGAGTTCACCAAGCTGCGGCTCGGCGGCGCGTTCGAGGTGAAGGCGGGCGCGGTGCACGTGGTGCCGTTCGGCCTGGAGATTCCGTGGGAGACGCCGGTCACGACGGTCGACGGTCAGCCGCTGCGCGGGATGCACATCGGGGTGACGACGGAGCTGGAGATCGCGCGCGCCGTGGACTCGGGTGACCTGGACCCGATCAACGTGCACCCGCTGCCGGCGCAGCAGGCGATCCTCAACGCCTTCATCCAGCTGGGCTTCCGCTTCAAGAGCGCGGACATGGAGCGCGGCCACATCCGCGGCACGCGCCAGCGGCTGCCGTTCTACCAGGAGATCGAGTTCTACGCGCCGTCGGAGTACCGCGGCCTCAACCAGGTGGAGCTGACCTTCGTCGCGGACGACCGCGCGATGGACGTGGTCCTGGAGATGGACAAGAAGCCGGGGCTGTTCAGCGAGGGCAGCGACTCGTACCGCTCCTTCCAGGTGGGTCTGCACGACTACCAGGGGACTGACTGGGCGGCGTATCTGCACCAGTGGCTGGCGGAGGTCGGCGGCCGGCGCAACTGGTTCTAGGCTCGGCCCCGATCCCTGGATACCGATCTGCTGGATACCGATCAGGAGGTGCTCGCGTGAGCGAGCTCAAGAGGCCGCCGCTCCCCCATGACTTCCACCCCGAGGTGCCCTCGTTCACCGTGGTGAGCGAGGACGTCCAGGAGGGTGCGCCGCTGCAGGACGCGCAGGTGTACGCGGCCGGGAACACCTCTCCCCACCTTCGGTGGGAGGGGTTCCCGGCGGACACCGAGAGCTTCGCGGTGACCTGCTTCGACCCGGACGCGCCCACGGGCAGCGGGTTCTGGCACTGGGTGGTGTTCGACATCCCGGCGTCGGTGACCGAGCTGCCGGTCGGCGCGGGCAGCGGGAAGTTCGAGGGTCTGCCGGCCGGGGCGGTCCAGGTCCGCAATGACTACGGGTCGAAGGACTTCGGCGGGGCGGCTCCGCCGGCCGGGGAGTCCCACCGCTATGTCTTCACCGTGTACGCGGTGGATTCCGCGAAGCTGGGGCCGGACGCGGAGGCGTCGCCCGCCGTGGTCGGATTCCATCTGCGGTTCCACACTCTGGCACGCGCACAGCTGATCGGTACGTACACCGGTCCCTCGAACAGCTGACTCCGGGTAGCTGATCGTTCCTTCATTGTTTGCCCTGCTCTGGTCTTGGAGAGATCAGAGCAGGGCATTTTTAATGCGTTGTCCGTCGTGGCCGGCCCGGCCAGAGTTGATCCAAGCCCGCCAGGGGGTGGGCCGGCACTACGCGGAGGTGGGCATGATGCGGGACACGCTGGTACTGAACGCGAGCTTCGAGCCGCTCTCGACGGTCACTCTCAACCGTGCGGTCGTGCTGATCCTCCAGGACAAGGCCGTCGTCGAGCAGGAGCATCCCGAGCTCAGGATGCGGGCCGCCGCGGTCGAGATACCGGTGCCGCGGGTGATCAGACTCTGCCGGTACGTACGGGTGCCCTTCCGAAGACAGGCTCCGTGGTCGAGAAAGGGGGTGCTGGTCCGGGACCAGCACCGGTGCGCGTACTGCGGGCGGCGCGCGACGACCGTGGACCACGTGGTGCCGCGGGCCCAGGGCGGGCGCGACAGCTGGCTCAACACGGTGGCGTCCTGCGCCGAGGACAACCACCGCAAGGCGGACCGGACGCCGGACGAGGCGGGGATGCCGCTGCTGCGTGAGCCGTTCGTGCCGTCGCCCGCTGATGCGATGCTGCTGGCCATGGCCGCCGGGGATCGCTCCGCTCTGCCCGAGTGGCTGGCTCGGGGGGCGGCGTAACGGTGTGTGGAGAAGGGGGCCCATCGCGAAAGCGGTGGGCCCCCTTCTCCACATCTCAGCGCAGCACCAGCTGAACGATCGCCACCACGCCGACCGCGATGATCACCCCTCGGAGCACCGCGGGCTTCAGGCGGCGGCCCACCTTGGCGCCGATCTGGCCGCCCAGGGTCGAGCCGACCGCGATGAGCAGCACGGCGGTCCAGTCGAAGTCGGCGACGAAGAGGAAGAAGACCGCGGCGACCCCGTTGACCAGGGCCGCGAGGATGTTCTTGACCGCGTTGATCCGCTGCAGGCTCTCGGGGAGCAGCAGGCCCATCAGGGAGAGGTAGAGGACGCCCTGGGCCGCGCCGAAGTAGCCCCCGTACACACTGGCGAGGAAGAGGCCGACGAGCAGGACGGGGCCGCCGTCGGGGTGGGCCTGGGTGCCGGTGGCCTCGCGGTGGCGCTTGACGGCGGCGGCGATGCGCGGCTGGAACAGGACGAGCAGCAGCGCGAGGCCGACCAGTACGGGGACGATCGCGTCGAACGCGTCGGACGGCAGCGCGAGCAGCAGGATCGCGCCGAGCAGCCCGCCGAGCAGGCCGGTGGAGGCGAGGCGGACGATGCGGCGGGTCTGGCCGCGCAGTTCGCGGCGGTAGCCGATGGCTCCGCTGATGGAGCCGGAGACCAGACCGAGGGTGTTGGACACGTTCGCCGTGATCGGCGGGAGACCGGTGGCCAGCAGCACGGGGAAGGTGATCAGGGTGCCTGAGCCGACGATCGTGTTGATGGTGCCGGCGCCGATGCCGGCCGCGAAGATCGCGAGTGCTTCCCAGATGGACAACGCCATCTCCTTACACAATCAGTGAGACGCCTCCCCGCCATGGAGGTCGAGGGGCCGCACTGATCATGCACGGATGGTGTACGACGCAGTCAACTGGTGTCAGTCGACGGGCGGTTCTTCGCGGCGCTCGGATCCCGTGTTGAAGCCGGACATCCCGCTGCCGAGGTTGCCGAACGCGCCGGACAGGCCCTTGAGCGCGTCGCCGATCTCGCTGGGCACGATCCAGAGCTTGTTGGCGTCTCCCTCGGCGATCTTCGGGAGCATCTGGAGGTACTGGTACGAGAGGAGCTTCTGGTCGGGGTCGCCCGCGTGGATGGACTCGAAGACGGTGCGGATCGCCTGGGCCTCGCCCTCGGCGCGCAGTGCGGCGGCCTTGGCCTCGCCTTCGGCGCGCAGGATCGCGGACTGCTTCTCGCCCTCGGCGCGCAGGATCTCGGACTGCCGGACACCCTCGGCCTGGAGGATCGCGGCGCGCTTGTCACGGTCGGCGCGCATCTGCTTCTCCATCGAGTCCTGGATGGAGGTCGGCGGCTCGATCGCCTTCAGCTCGACGCGGTTGACGCGGATGCCCCACTTGCCGGTGGCCTCGTCGAGGACGCCGCGCAGGGCCGCGTTGATCTCCTCACGGGAGGTGAGGGTCCGCTCCAGGTCCATGCCGCCGATGATGTTGCGGAGGGTGGTGACGGTGAGCTGTTCGATCGCCTGGATGTAGCTGGCGACCTCGTACGTGGCGGCGCGGGCGTCGGTCACCTGGTAGTAGATGACGGTGTCGATGTTGACGACCAGGTTGTCCTGGGTGATCACCGGCTGCGGCGGGAACGGCACGACCTGCTCGCGGAGGTCGATGCGGTTGCGGATCGAGTCGATGAAGGGGACGACGATGTTCAGGCCCGCGTTCAGCGTCCTCGTATAGCGGCCGAAGCGCTCCACGATCGCGGCGCTGGCCTGCGGGATCACCTGGATGGTCTTGATCAGGGCGATGAAGACCAGCACCACCAGAATGATCAGGACGATGATGATCGCTGACATCGCGTTCCCCGTGCCTTTCTTGCCTCTAGGAAGTGCCCGGCAGCTGTGCGGCTCCCGGCCCGGATGATCCTGGCATGGTTCACATGACGATGGCAGTCGCTCCGTCGATCTCGACCACATCGACCTGCTGACCGGGTTCGAACGACTGGCCGCCGTCGAGGGTGCGGGCCGACCAGACCTCGCCCGCGAGCTTGATCCGGCCGCCGCTGCCGTCGACTCTCTCCAGGACGACGGCCTGACGGCCCTTCAGTGCGTCGATGCCGGTGGCGAGACGGGGCCGCTCGGCGCTGTGCCGGGCCGCGATGGGCCGGACGACGGCGATCAGGGCCACCGAGACCACGACGAAGACGAGGACCTGCCCGACGGTTCCGAGCCCCAGGCCCGCGCCCACGGCCGCGGCGACCGCGCCGACGGCCAGCATGCCGAATTCCGGCATGGCGGTCAGCACCAGGGGAATCCCGAGACCAGCCGCCGCGATCAGCCACCCAACCCATGCGTCCACGAGTTCATGGTAGGTCCGGGCACCCCGTCACGGACAGTGCACCTGCGATCCGCGAGGGGTCAGGCGAGCGGGAGGCCGGTGGCCGAGTAGCGCTCGCCGCGGTGCTCGACGACGAGCGGGAGCCCGAAGCAGAGGGAGAGGTTGCGGGAGGTGAGCTCGGTCTCCATGGGGCCCGCGGCGAGCACCTTGCCCTGACGGATCATGAGGACGTGGGTGAAGCCGGGGGCGATCTCCTCGACGTGGTGCGTGACCATGACCATCGAGGGCGCGTACGGGTCGCGGGCGAGGCGGCCGAGGCGGCGGACCAGATCCTCGCGGCCGCCCAGGTCGAGACCGGCGGCCGGCTCGTCGAGGAGCAGCAGCTCGGGGTCGGTCATCATGGCGCGGGCGATCAGGGTGCGCTTGCGCTCGCCCTCG
Organism: Streptomyces sp. ERV7; assembly: GCF_001653515.1. Taxonomy (GTDB): domain Bacteria; phylum Actinomycetota; class Actinomycetes; order Streptomycetales; family Streptomycetaceae; genus Streptomyces. Next base: position 45,136 of record NZ_LYOY01000029.1, read on the forward strand.
GAGAGGGTGCCGAACTTCCGGTCGAGGTAGTCGGTCATACCGAGCCGGTCGAGGAAGGCGCGGGCGCGCTCCTCGTCGACGGCGTCGTACTGCTCCTGCCAGGTGGCGGTCATGCCGTACGCGGCGGTGAGCACCGTCTGGAGCACGGTCTGGCGCTTGGGCAGCTTGTCGGCCATGGCGACGCCGGCCACGCCGATGCGGGGGCGCAGCTCGAAGACGTCGACCTTGCCGAGCGGGTCGCCGAGGATCTTCGCCGTACCGGTGGTCGGGAAGAGGTAGCTGGAGGCGATGTTGAGGAGGGTGGTCTTGCCGGCGCCGTTGGGGCCGAGGATCACCCAGCGCTCGCCCTCCTTGACCGACCAGGAGACGTCGTCCACCAGAGCGCGTCCGTCGCGGACCACGGATACGTCCACCAGCTCCAGTACATCGCTCATGAGCGCGTTGTCTCCCCATGCAATCGTCTTGAGGTCCGGGCTGTGCCTGTGCGCAGGGTCCCGGGGAAGTCTCCCAGGGAAAACCTACGCCACTGCGGGAGTGGACCTGCCGTGAGGGCCAGTACCTAGGCTGGGTCCATGTTCTCGGAACCACGTTCAGGTCGGCTGGCCGCATGGGGAAATGCCCTGTTGGCCGGGAAAGTTTCACCGGATGACGCCGCGTCGGCGATCGTCGGCGACGACACGGGGCGGGACCGTGGTCGCCGCCGCGCCCTCGGTCGCCTCTCGGCGCCCGCCGAAGGTGCCGGAGGGGCTGCGGGACCTCGCGGGCGGCCACCCCGACCCCGCCTTCCTGCCCGAACTGCCCGCGCCGGTGCGGATGACGGCCGGCGCCCGGTCGCACCGGGCGACTCCCCGGCTTCCTTTGCTGGAGGAGCGTGTCCAGGAGTGGCTGGGCGCCGACGGCGTGCCGAACGGGTCGGTGACCTTCGCCCATGGCGCGCTCGACTGCGTGGCCCGGCTGCTCACCACCGAGCTGCGGCCCGGCGACGCGGTGGCCATGGAGGACCCCGGCTACCACCATCTGCTCGACCTGGTGCAGGTGATGGGGCTGCGTACGGTCCCGGTCGCCGTCGACGACGAGGGGATGCGGCCCGAGGCCCTGCGCGAGGCGCTGCGGGCCGGGGCGCGGGCCGTGGTGTGCAGCCCGCGGGCGCAGAACCCGTACGGCGGCTGCTTCTCCGAGCGGCGCCGGGACGAGCTGGTGGAGGTGCTGCGGGGGGCTCCCGAGGTGCTGGTGATCGAGAACGACCACGCCGCGGAGATCGCGGGGGCGCCGCTGCACACCCTGACGGAGGGCGGGCGGCTGGCCCGCTGGGCGCATGTGCGCACGGTGACGAAGTACCTGGGCACGGACCTGCGGTGGGCCGCCGCCGCCTGTGACCCGGCGACGCTGGCGCGGCACGACGGCCGGCTGCTGCTGACCTCCGGCTGGGTCAGCCATCTGCTCCAGGGCACGGTCCTCGGGCTGCTCACCGACCGGATGGCGCAGGAGCTCGTGCACCGCGCGCGTGACGCCTACGGAGAGCGGCGCCGCGCACTGGCGGGCGAGCTGGAGCGGCGCGGGATCGCCTCGCACGGGGCGAGCGGGATGAACCTGTGGGTGCCGGTGCGGGACGAGTCCGCGGTGGTGAACGGGCTGCGCTCGCGCGGGTGGTGGGTCGCCGCCGGGGCACGGTTCCGGATCGCTTCGGGGGCCGGTGTACGGATCACCGCGGCGGGACTGGAGCCGGCCGAGGCGGCCCGGCTGGCCTCGGACTTCGGCGAGGTGCTGGGCGAGTCCGAGGCCACGTACGGAGGGTGAGAGGCCGCGCCCCGGCCCTGTGGGCGGCCGGGGCGCACTCCGGTCAGCCGTGCTTGCGGGCCACCGCCTCGTAGAAGCGCAGCAGGTCGAGGTTGTCGACCGAGCCCGGGTTGACCGCCTTCTCCAGCGGCGTGCCCTGGAGCAGGCGCTTGACCGGCACCTCGATGCGCTTGCCCGTCAGTGTGTGCGGCACACCCGGGACTTCGATGATCTCGTCCGGGACGTGGCGCGGGGAGAGCTGCTCCCGGATCGCCTGCTTGACCTTCGTACGGAGGGCGTCGTCCAGGACGGCGCCCTCGGCGAGGTGGACGAAGAGCGGCATCCAGTAGCCGCCGTCCGGCTCTTCGAGGCCGATGACCAGGGACTCGCGGATCTCCGGGAGGCGTTCGACGACTTCGTAGATGTCGGCCGACCCCATACGGACGCCCTGGCGGTTGAGGGTGGAGTCGGAACGGCCGTGGATGACGACCGAGCCGTGGTCGGTGATCGTGATCCAGTCGCCGTGGCGCCACACGCCGGGGAACATCTCGAAGTAGCTGTCGCGGTAGCGGCTGCCGTCCGGGTCGTTCCAGAACCGGATCGGCATGGAGGGCATCGGGTTGACCACGACCAGCTCGCCCACCTCGCCCGTCACCGGCTTGCCCTGCGGGTCCCAGGCCTGCAGATCCGTGCCCAGACAGGCGGCCTGGAGCTCGCCGATGTGCACGGGGAGCGTGGGGACGGCTCCCGCGAAGCAGGAGCACACATCGGTGCCGCCGCTGACCGAGGCGATCCAAAGGTCCTCGCGGACCTCGTCGTGCAGCCAGCGGAAGCCGTCGGGCGGGAGCGGCGAGCCGGTGGTGGCGACGCACTTCACGCGCGAGAGGTCGTGGTCGCGGGACGGGTGCACGTCCGCCTTGCCGCAGGCCATCACATAGGCGGCGGAGGTGCCGAAGAGGGTGGCGCCGGTGCGCTCGGCGATGGCCCACTGGGCGCCGGTCTCCGGGAAGCCCGGGCTGCCGTCGTACAGGACGACCGTGGTGCCGGTCAGCAGGCCGGAGACGAGGAAGTTCCACATCATCCAGCCGGTGGAGGTGTACCAGAAGAAGCGGTCCTCGGGGCCCAGGTCGCAGTGGAGGCCGAGCTGCTTGAAGTGTTCGAGGAGGATGCCGCCCTGGGACTGGACGATGGCCTTGGGCAGGCCGGTCGTGCCGGAGGAGTAGAGCACCCAGAGCGGGTGGTCGAAGGGAACTTGCTCGAAGACCGGCTCGTTGTCACTCTCAGTGAGCGAGGACCAGTCGAGAGTTCCTTGGGGGGCAGGGGTGCCGAGCAGCGGGATGTGGACGACGGCGCGCAGGGTGGGCAGTTCACGGCGGAGCTCCGCGACGACGTCGCTCCGGTCGTGCTCCTTGCCGCCGTAGCGGTAGCCGTCGACGGTGAACAGGACGACGGGTTCGACCTGCTGGAACCGGTCGAGGACGCTGCGCGCGCCGAAGTCGGGGGCGCAGGACGTCCACACGGCGCCGACGGCCGCGGTGGCCAGGAGCGCGGTGACGGCCTGCGGGATGTTCGGCAGATACCCGCTGACGCGGTCGCCGGGCCGTACGCCGAGGGCGCGCAGCTCGGCGGCGAGCGAGCCGACCTGGCGGCGCAGCTCCGCCCAGCTGGTGGCGACGGGCTCGTGCCTCTCGTCGACGTGGAGCAGCGCGGCGTCGTCGGCGCGGGCCGGGTCCTCGGCGGTGCGCAGCGCGTGCTCGGCGTAGTTGAGGGTGGCGCCGGGGAACCACTGGGCGCCCGGCATCGACCGGTCGCCGAGCACCGTTTCGTACGGGGTGGAGAAGCGCACGTCGAACCAGTCGGCGACAGCCTTCCAGAAGGTGTCGAGTTCGGCGACGGACCAGCGGTGCAGCGCCTCGTAGCCGCCCTCGGCGGGTGCGCCGTACCGCTCGGCGGCCCAGGTCTGGAACGCGGTGATCCGCGCCCCGGCGATGCGGTCGGGGCCCGGCTGCCACAGGGGCGCGGGCTGCGGCGCGGCGTTCGCTGGTGAGGTCATGGGTCGGCTCCCGGGCTGGTACGCGTCGTGTGCGTGTGCCGCGCGCACACGCGTAGGGGTGTGCGCATGCGGCGGCTCACAGGGACCATGCCATGTGATCGTCTTCCGCACCAGGGTGTCCCGCCCATAGTCCGGCAGCTGTCGATGTGGTGCCACCACGGGTGAACGGAAGTTGAACGAAGCACACAGCTCATGAGGCGGATGGCAGGGTGAGCCGCATGGACGGCAATGACCTGGTGCGCTCGGTGAAAGCGGTCGGCTCGGTGCAGGGGCTGCGGGCGGTCCGCTCGGCCCTGCGGCGGCGCCGTGCGGACGCGTGGGGGCTGCCCGCACGCGGCCCCGAGCGCGCCCGGGTGCCCGGTCAGGTGCGGGATGCGGAGCCCCGGCCGGGTGGTGGCGTGGTGCGGTTCGCGCGCTCCGAGCTGGAGGTGCGGGTGGCGTCGGGCGGCGCCGTGTTCTGGGGCTGGGACGGAGCCGGTCCGGAGCCGTCCTACGCGCTCGCCGGGCCCGCGCCCGAGCCCGACGCGCGCGCCGTCCTGGAGCCCGACACGGACGGCGGCTGGCGGGTGGTCTCCGAACGGGTGATGGTGGCGGTGTCCCGGCACGGGGCCGTGGAGGTGCGCACCCCTGGCGGCGTGGTCCTCCGCCGCGAGCTGCCGCCGCGCTGGTGGGAGCCGGTCGGCGGCGGTCCCGCGCGCTGGGTGCAGCGCTCCGAAGTCCCCGCCGACGCGCGCGTGTTCGGGCTCGGCGGGCGGGCGGACGGCCCCCGGCTGCGCGACCGGGCGTACCGGCTGTGGAACTCGGACCCGCGCGGCGGCTTCGCCCCCGGCGACGACCCGCTGTACATCACGATGCCGGTGCAGCTGGTGGTGGCGGACGCCGGGACCCATCTGGCGTTCTACGACAACACCTGGGACGGCCGGGTCCTGCTGCGCGAGGGCGAGGAGGGTGCCGGGTCCGGGCACGACCGGCACGGGAGCAGCGAGCTGCGGATGGAGGGCGGGCCGCTGCGCTGCTGGGTGGTGGCGGGCACCCCCGCGCGCGTGCTGCAGGGATGGACGGCGCTGACCGGCGCGCCCGCGCTGCCGCCGTCGTGGGCGCTCGGCCCGCAGCACGCCCGCTGGGGCTTCGGCAGCGAGGCCGAGGTGCGCCGGGTCGTGGCCGGGTACCGCGAGCACGGGCTGCCGCTGTCCGCGCTCCATCTGGACATCGACCACTACGACGCCCACCAGGTGTTCACGGTCGACCGCGAGCACTTCCCGGATCTGCCCCGGCTCGCCAAGGACCTGGCCGAGGACGGTGTGCGGCTGGTGTCGATCGTCGACCCGGCGGTGAAGGCGCAGCGCGGCAACGCGGTGTACGAGGGCGGTCTCGCGGCGGACGCGTTCGTGCGGGACGCGCGCGGCGACGAGGTGCGGGGCGTGGTCTGGCCGGGCGAGTGCGCGTATCCCGACTTCACCGATCCACGCGCGCGTGAGTGGTGGGGCGGGCTCTACCAGGAGCGGCTCGACCAGGGCTTCGCCGGGGTGTGGCACGACATGAAGGGGCTGTCGGCGGAACCCTGCCCGTGCGGCCGGCGCGCACCGCCGACGTGGGACAGCGACGCAGCGGACTGTGAGGGGACGGAAGATCATGCCGGTAGCGATCATCACGGGGGCTTCGAAGGGGCTCGGGCGGGCGCTCGCGGGGGCGCTGGCCGCACGCGGCTGGGACCTCGTCCTGGACGCCAGGACCGCGTCCGTACTACAGGAGACGGCCGGGGAGCTGGCGCGGCCCGGGGCGAAGGTCGTGGCGCTCGCCGGGGACGTGACGGACGCCGTGCACCGCCGGGCGCTGGTGGTGGCGGCAGCGGAGCTGGGCGGGCTCGACCTGCTGGTGCACAACGCGAGCGCGCTGGGCGCCGAGCCGCTGGTGCCGCTGGAGCGGCAGGGCCTGGACGGCTTCCGGGCGGCTCTGGAGACCAATGTCGTGGCGGCGCTCGGGCTCGTACAGGAGTCGCTCGGCCTGCTGCGGAGCTCGAAGGCGGGCGCGGTGCTCGCGGTCAGTTCGGACGCGGCGGCCGAGGCCTATGCGACCTGGGGCGGGTACGGGGCGTCCAAGGCGGCGCTCGACCAGCTGGCGGCCGTGCTCGCGGTGGAGGAGCCGGGGCTGCGGGTGTGGGCGGTGGACCCGGGCGACATGCGCACCGATCTGTACCGGGCGGCCGTGCCGGGCGACGAGGAGGGGCGGCCGGAGCCGGAGACGGTGGTACCGGGCTTCCTGAGCCTGATCGAGCGGCGCCCGGTGAGCGGGCGGTACACGGCTGCCGCGCTGGTGGAGGTGGCCCGATGAGGCAGCGCGCCACGGCGCGGTGGGCGCGATGACGGCGGACATCGCCGTCCGGGTGCCCGAGGAGCTGATGGCCTCGGTGCCCGCCGAGGTGCGCGGCTCGGGGCGGGACGACGTACGGCTGCTGGTGTCGCGCGGCACCGAGGTCTCCCATCACACCTTCCGGGAGCTGGCCGGACAGCTGCGGGCCGGTGACGTCCTGGTCGTCAACACCTCGGCGACCATGCCGTCCGCCGTGGACGGCACGGTGGACGGCGAGCGGGTGGTGGTGCACTTCTCGACGCTGGGCCCGGACGGGCGCTGGGCGGTCGAGCTGCGCGCTCCGCAGCCCTCGGGCAGCACCCGGCGGCGTACCGGTACGCGCGCGTGGACGACGGTGGCGCTGCCGGGCGGGCGGCGCCTGGTGCTGGAGGAGGCGCTGAGCGCGGACGGGGACCGGCTGTGGTGGGCCCGGGCGGACACCTCGGACGTGCCGGGGCTGCTGGTGAGGTACGGGCGGCCGATCCGGTACGCGTACACGGCGGGCGACCAGCCGCTGTCCGCGTACCAGACGGTCTTCGCGCTGCCCTCGGCGGACGGGGTGGGCTCGGCGGAGATGCCGAGCGCGGCGCGGCCCTTCACGGTGGAGCTCGTCGCGGAGCTGGTGCGGCGCGGGGTGCAGTTCGCGCCGCTCACCCTGCACACGGGGGTGGCCTCGGCACAGGCGCACGAGCCGCCGTATCCGGAGCGGTTCGAGGTGCCGGTGTCCACGGCGCGGCTGGTGAACGCGGCGCGCGCCGGGGGCGGGCGGATCGTGGCGGTGGGGACCACGGCGGTGCGGGCGCTGGAGTCGGCCGCCGGGGCGGACGGGATCGTACGGGCCGCGTCGGGGTTGACGGATCTGGTGGTGACGCCCGAGCGCGGGGTACGCGTGGTGGACGGGCTGCTGACCGGGCTGCACGAACCGGAGGCCTCGCATCTGCTGATGCTGGAGGCGCTCGCGGGGCGGGCGGCGGTGGGCGCCGCGTACGCCGAGGCGCTGAGCGGGCTCTATCTCTGGCACGAGTTCGGCGACGTCCACCTCATCCTTCCGGACGAGAACCCTTACGCACCGAATTGCTCATGCAACTGATGGTGAGACTGTTACGTGGTCGATGTGAGCCCGCGCATAGGACGCACATCACTTACGAAGCAGCATAGTGGAGGCATAAAGGCCCTGTGAGCGGGGTGAGCAGGGGCGGGAGGCGCGTTTTCCCCGCCCCTGATCCACTATCTCGGTTCGTACGTCACACCTTTGCCACAGGATTTTGCGGCCGCTAAGAATGGCTCCCGTCGCACAGCGCTGCGGCTCACCGCCGCGGCGCTTTCGTGTGCCGTCCCCGCCATTCGGAAGAGGTCCCACAACCATGCCCGAGTCCAGCAACCCTGGTCACAGTCGTCTGAACAAGACGCACAAGATCTCGATTGCCGGTGTCGCCGCCCTCGGCGCCGCCGCCCTCGCCTTCTCTGTCCTGCCGGGCAGTGGCGAGTCGGGTACCGCCGTGGCCGCCGAGCCCGTCGCCTTCTCCGTGACCGCCGCCGGCACCAACGCGAAGGCCGTCGAGGCGAACATCGCCAAGCAGCACGTCACCGCCGCCAAGCAGGCCAAGGCGAAGGCCGCGGCCGACGCGAAGGCCAAGGCCGAGGCCGAGGCGAAGAAGCGCGCGGCCGAGGCCGCCGCGAGCCGCGCCGCCGCCCGCAAGCCGGTGTACGCCAACAACCTGGACGGCTGGATCCGCGAGTCCCTGGACATCATGAAGTCCAAGGGCATCCCGGGTTCGTACAACGGTCTGTACCGCAACATCATGCGTGAGTCGACCGGCAACCCGAACGCCATCAACGGCTGGGACATCAACGCCATCAACGGTGTCCCGTCGAAGGGTCTGCTCCAGGTCATCCAGCCGACCTTCACCGCGTACCACGTGGCCGGCACGTCGTGGAACATCTACGACCCGGTCGCCAACATCACCGCCGCCGCCAACTACGCGGCGGACAAGTACGGCTCGATGGACAACGTCAACGGCGCCTACTGACCGAGGCCGACGGCACACGAAAGGGCGGCACCCCGTGCGGGGTGCCGCCCTTCGGCGTACGTACGGAGGCCGCGCTACTTGCGCATGACCTCGGGCTCGTGGCGGCGCAGCAGGCGCGCGACCGCGAAGCCGCAGACCACGCCGAGCGCGATCAGCACGGTGATGTTGATGCCCCACTGGCTCGCCGAGTGCTCCCACAGCGGGTCCAGGTCGGTGGGCTTGTTCTGGTCCCACGGCGGCATCAGGTGCGCGAGGTCGAGCGTGGAACCGGCGCCCGCGATGGCCCAGCGCGAGGGCATCAGCCAGGCGAACTGCTCCAGGCCGATCGAACCGAACACCTTGAAGAGGATGCCGGTGAAGACGACCTGCACGATCGCGAACATGACCAGCAGCGGCATGGTCTTCTCGGCGGTCTTCACCAGCGAGGAGATGACCAGGCCGAACATCATCGAGGTGAAGCCGAGGGCGATGACCACCAGGCAGATCTCGACGGCCGGCGGCATGATCAGGCCCTCCGCGGGGAGGTCCCGGGTGGAGAAGCCGATGCCGCAGATGATGACACCCTGGATCGCGGTGATCACGCCGAGCACGATGACCTTGGACATCAGATAGGCCGAGCGGGAGAGGCCGGTGGCCCGTTCCCGTTCGTAGATGACCCGTTCCTTGATCAGCTCTCGTACGGAGTTGGCCGCGCCCGAGAAGCACATGCCGACCGCGAGGATCAGCATGATCGTGCCCGCGTCGCTGTTGAACTTGCTCGGTCCGGTCGGCGGGGCCAGGCCGAACTTCGCCGGGATGACCACGCTGACCGCGCCGAGGACGGCGGGCAGTATCACCATCAGGCCCAGGAAGCCCTTGTCGGAGGCGATGACCGACGAGTACCGCCGCATCAGCGTCCACAGCTGGGCGCCCCAGCTCTGCGGCTTGGGCGGGCGCATCTGGTTCGGCGCCGGCATCTGGACCGACTGGGCGGCGACGGCGTCGATGTCCGCGGCGTACATCTGGTAGTGCTGCGAGCCCTTCCAGCGGCCCGCCCAGTCGTAGTCGCGGTAGTTCTCGAAGGCGGAGAAGACATCGGCCCAGGTGCCGTAGCCGAAGAAGTTCAGGGCCTCCTCGGGCGGACCGAAGTACGCCACCGAGCCGCCCGGCGCCATCACCAGGAGCTTGTCGCAGATCGCCAGCTCGGCCACCGAGTGGGTGACGACGAGGACCGTGCGGCCGTCGTCGGCGAGCCCGCGCAGCAGCTGCATGACGTCGCGGTCCATGCCCGGGTCGAGGCCGGAGGTCGGCTCGTCCAGGAAGATCAGGGACGGCTTGGTCAGCAGCTCCAGGGCGACCGAGACGCGCTTGCGCTGGCCACCGGAGAGGGAGGTGACCTTCTTCTCCTTGTGGATGTCCAGCTTGAGCTCGCCGAGGACCTCGTCGATCCGCTGGTTGCGCTCGTTCTCCGTGGTGTCCGCGGGGAAGCGCAGCTTGGCGGCGTACTTGAGGGCCTTCTTGACGGTCAGTTCCTTGTGCAGGATGTCGTCCTGCGGGACCAGACCGATGCGCTGGCGCAGCTCGGCGAACTGCTTGTACAGGTTCCGGTTGTCGTAGAGCACGTCGCCCTTGTTGGCGGGCCGGTAGCCGGTGAGCGCCTTGAGCAGGGTGGACTTGCCGGAGCCCGAGGGGCCGATGACGGCGATCAGCGACTTCTCCGGGACGCCGAAGGAGACGTCCTTGAGGATGTCCTTGCCGCCGTCGACCGTCACGGTGAGGTGGCGGGCCGAGAAGGAGACGTCACCGGTGTCGACGAACTCCTCAAGGCGGTCGCCGACGATCCGGAACGTGGAGTGGCCGACGCCGACGATGTCGTTCGGCCCGAGCAGCGTGGAGCCGCCCTTGGCGATCGGCATACCGTTGACGTACGTGCCGTTGTGCGAGCCGAGGTCGCGGATCTCCATGCGCCCGTCGGGCGTCGAGTGGAACTCGGCGTGGTGGCGCGAGACCTGGAGGTCGGAGACGACCAGCTCGTTCTCCAGCGCACGGCCGATGCGCATCACCCGGCCGAGGGCCACCTGGTGGAACGTGGTGGGGCTGCGGTCGCCGTAGACCGGCGGCGCGCCCGCTCCCTGGCCGGGGCCCTGCTGCTGCGGGACCTGGGCCTGCGGCGGCTGCTGCGCCTGCTGCCAGGCCTGCTGGGGTGCCTGCTGCGGGACCTGCTGCTGCGGAGCCGGCTGCTGGGGCTGCTGCGGAGCCCAGCCGGCGCCGCCGTGCTGGGGCTGCTGCGGCGGCGCCTGCTGCGGTGCCTGCTGGGCGGCGGCGGGCTGCGCGCTGTACGCGGCGGCTCCGGCCGGGGCAGCGGCAGCGGCAGCGGCAGCGGCAGCGGTGAGATTCAGCCGCGGGCCGTCGGTCGCGTTGCCCAGGTGCACCGCGGACCCGGGGCCGATTTCCATCTGGTGGATCCGCTGACCCTGCACATAGGTGCCGTTGGTGCTGCCGTGGTCCTCGATGACCCAACTCCGGCCGCCCCAGCTGATCGTGGCGTGCCGCCACGAGACCCTGGCGTCGTCGATCACCATGTCGCCCTGCGGATCACGTCCGAGGGTGTACGACCGGGACGCGTCGAGCGTCCAGGTCCTGCCATTCAATTCCAGTACGAGTTCCGGCACTCCATGCCCCACTTGTTGTCCCCCGAGCAATCCCCCGATACAGGGAGTCTAGGGATGGCGAACATCGTGGGGAACTATTTCAGGCCCGGGCTCGTATCCGAAACCCGGCCCTTGTGAATAACGTGCACAGACCTGTTGCAGTCGAGCAACAGACGTGTACGCGCGCGCCGTTGACTCAGCCGAAACGCGCCCGGAAAGTAGTAAGCACCCATGACTGCGTACGGATCATGCGCGAATGGGACAATCTGGAACAATCCCGGGGGGCCTGGTGAGCATGGGCGACAGGGGCGGGAAGAGGGTCTCCGGCGTGGGGGGTGGTGCCCGGCGCGGGGCTCAGGGTGCGGGTCTCGTCGTCGGCCATGGGGCCATCATAGAATCATGGGATGATTGGTTGTCCAATCGCCCGGACGGTCACGAGATGATGGCCGCGAGACGACGGCCACGAACATTAGGAGCGGCATGGCGCTGAGCTCTCCCCGGCGGTCCGCCCTCGCCGACCAGGTGATCGCGCAGCTGCGCAACCAGATCACCTCGGGCGAGTGGCCGGTGGGGTCGCGCATCCCCACCGAACCCGAGCTGGTCGAGCAGCTGGGGGTAGCGCGCAACACGGTCCGCGAGGCGGTCCGGGCGCTCGCGCACAACGGGCTGCTCGACATCCGCCAGGGGTCCGGCACGTATGTCGTCGCGACCAGTGAGCTGGCGGGTGTGATGCACCGCCGCTTCGCGGACGCCGACCCCCGCCATGTGGCGGAACTGCGCTCCACCCTGGAGTCGTCGGCGGCCCGGCTGGCGGCCGAACGGCGTACGCCACGTGATCTGGCCCAGCTGGACGCGCTGCTCGCACGGCGCGAGGAGGCCTGGGAGTCGGGTGACGCGGAGGCGTTCGTGGCCGCCGACGCCACCCTGCACCTGGCGATCGTCGCGGCCTCGCACAACGACGTCCTGACCGAGCTCTACGCCGACCTCGGCCACCTCCTGCGCGACTGGCTCCGCGACGACGTGGGCCGCGAGCTGCGGCCGGAGAACCACATGGACCACGCCCGCCTCGTCGAGGCGATCCGGGCGGGCGACGCGGAAACCGCTGCCTCGGAGGCCGCGGGCCATGCGTTCGTCTGCCTGAGCGATCACGTGTGAACGCTTCGCCGCGCGGGGGCTTTCGGCCGCGGGCCGTCCCCGGCCGGTCGCGCCCGCGCGGCGGAGCCGCGCCTGTCACGGCCCCGCGCCCCTAGGACGTGCCCGGCACCGCACCACGCCGGCGCTCCGGCGCCGGCGGTGCGCCCGGCTTCTCATGGGTGACCCACACCGCCCGCACCTCCTTCCAGCACCGGTCGGTGAGCCGTACGGTCTGGGCCGGCGCCACTTCCACCGGGGCCGCGTCGGCGTCGACGTCCCACCAGCGGGCGCACTCGGTGTGCAGCCGCACCCGGTCGGTGTCGGGGTAGGGGTTGTGGCAGTACGCGATGACGTGCGAGCCCCGTACCAAGGTGTGGCAGTCGGCCCCGAAGGGCTCGGGCGCCGCGGCCGGGGCGGGGTCGTCGGAGGCGGCGGCCCGTACGACCGAGGGGGCCACGAGCGCGGCGAGGGCCGTGAGCAGCAGCGCCACCAGGGCGACGGCTCGGCGCTGGGCCGTACGCAAGGGCCGCACCGCCCCACCTCCTCCCCGGCCGACTGCCCGACTTGTCCGCTGCGATCAGTCTGCGGGGAAGTGGTCGGACACGCACGACGGCCGCCTCCCCCCGCCGGAGCGGGGAAAGACGGCCGCCGTCTGTACGCGCCGGATACGGGCGCCCGCCACAGCGGACGCCCACACCGGTCATGACGCCGTCAGGCGTCCTACGCACCCATCATGTGCACGCCGCCGTCGACGTGGACGATCTCGCCCGTGGTCTTCGGGAACCAGTCCGACAGCAGGGCCACGATGGCGCGGCCGGTCGGCTCGGGGTCGGCCATGTTCCACTCCAGCGGGGAGCGGGTGTTCCACACGTCCGCCAGGTCCGTGAAGCCCGGGATGGACTTCGCGGCCATGGAGCCGATCGGGCCCGCCGAGACCAGGTTGCAGCGGATGCCCTCCTTGCCCAGGTCACGGGCGAGGTAGCGGGAGGTCGCCTCCAGGGCGGCCTTCGCCGGGCCCATCCAGTCGTACTGCGGCCAGGCGAACTGCGCGTCGAAGGTCAGACCGACGACCGCGGCGCCGGAGCTCATCAGCGGGCGGCAGGCCATGGTCAGCGACTTCAGCGAGAACGCCGAGACGTGCATCGCCGTCGCGACCGACTCGAAGGGGGTGTTCAGGAAGTTGCCGCCGAGGGCGTCCTGCGGGGCGAAGCCGATGGAGTGGACGACGCCGTCCAGGCTGCCGAGCTCGTCCTTGACCAGGCCCGCGAGCCGGTCCAGGTGCTCCTGGTTGGTCACGTCGAGCTCGATGACCTTGGCGGGCTTGGGGAGCTTCTTGGCGATGCGCTCGGTGAGCGTGGGCCGCGGGAAGGCGGTGAGGATGACCTCGGCGCCCTGCTCCTGGGCCAGCTTGGCGGCGTGGAAGGCGATGGACGACTCCATCAGCACACCCGTGATGAGGATGCGCTTGCCGTCGAGAATTCCGCTCATGTGATCAGTGACCCATGCCCAATCCGCCGTCAACCGGGATGACGGCACCAGTGATGTACGAGGCGTCGTCCGAGGCGAGGAAGCGGACCGCGGCGGCGATCTCCTCGGGCTGCGCGTAGCGGCCCAGCGGTACCCCGGAAAGGATCGAGGTGCGCTGCTCGTCGGTGAGCACCTTGGTCATGTCGGTGTCGACAAAACCGGGTGCGACGACGTTGAAAGTGATGTTGCGGGAGCCCAGCTCACGCGCGAGGGAGCGGGCGAACCCGACGAGACCGGCCTTGGAGGCCGCGTAGTTGGCCTGGCCGGGCGAGCCCATCAGACCGACGACGGACGAGATCAGGACGACACGGCCCTTCTTGGCGCGCAGCATGCCGCGGTTGGCGCGCTTGACGACCCGGAAGGTGCCGGTGAGGTTGGTGTCCAGGACCGAGGTGAAGTCCTCCTCGGACATCCGCATCAGCAGCTGGTCCTTGGTGACTCCGGCGTTGGCGACGAGCACCTCGACGGGCCCGTGGGCCTCCTCGATCTGCTTGTAGGCCTGCTCCACCTGCTCGGTGTCGGTGATGTCGCACTTGACGGCGAGGAACCCCTCCTGCTGGAGGGCGTCCGGCTCGCCGGAGCGGTAGGTGATCGCGACCTTGTCGCCCATGGAGGCGAAAGCGCGGGCGATGGCGAGGCCGATGCCCCGGTTTCCTCCGGTGACGAGAACCGAGCGGCTCAACGGATCACCCTTTCGATAGCGGTTTCGTACTTCCGCAAACTATCGGTACCGGCCGTTGTACGGGGAATCGACCTGTGACAGTGGCGTACGTAAAGCGCTGTGGGGTCCCTACAGAAAGGGATAGGCAGGCGGCCCCGAACCGCGACATGATCGGGGCGACCGGTCTCACACGACAGGAGACAACTGTGCCCTCAGGGACCCATCCCCTCGACGAAGCCTTCATGGCGCTGCCGCTGCGGGCGCTCGCCGACGCGGCGCTCGCGCGGGCCCGCGCGCTCGGCGCCGAGCACGCCGACTTCCGCCTGGAGCGGGTGCGCAGCGCGGCCTGGCGGCTGCGGGACGCCAAACCGTCCGGATCCTCCGACACCACGGACCTCGGTTACGCGGTCCGGGTGGTGCACGGCGGCGCCTGGGGCTTCGCCTCCGGGGTCGACCTCACCATGGACGCCGCCGCCAAGGTCGCCTCGCAGGCCGTGGCGATGGCGAAGCTGTCGGCGCAGGTGATCGCGGCGGCCGGTTCGAACGAGCGGGTCGAGCTGGCCCCTGAGCCGGTGCACGCCGACCGGACCTGGATCTCCTCGTACGAGATCGACCCCTTCTCCGTACCGGACGAGGAGAAGAGCGCGCTGCTCGGCGAGTGGAGCGAGCGGCTGCTGCGGGCGGACGGGGTGGCGCACGTGGACGCCTCGCTGCTCACCGTCCACGAGAACAAGTTCTACGCGGACACGGCGGGCACGGTCACCACCCAGCAGCGGGTGCGGCTGCATCCGCAGCTCACCGCGGTCGCGGTGGACGGCAAGACCGGCGAGTTCGACTCGATGCGCACGATCGCGCCGCCGGTGGGGCGCGGCTGGGAGTATCTGACGGGCACCGGCTGGGACTGGGACGGCGAGCTGGAGCGGATCCCGGCGCTGCTCGCCGAGAAGATGCGGGCGCCGAGCGTCGAGGCGGGCAGCTACGACCTGGTGGTGGACCCGTCGAACCTGTGGCTGACCATCCACGAGTCGATCGGCCACGCCACCGAGCTGGACCGGGCCCTTGGCTACGAGGCGGCGTACGCGGGCACCTCCTTCGCCACCTTCGACCAGCTGGGCAAGCTGGCGTACGGCTCGTCGGTCATGAACGTGACCGGTGACCGCACGGCCGAGCACGGGCTCGCGACGATCGGGTACGACGACGAGGGCGTCGAGGCGCAGTCCTGGGACCTGGTGAAGGACGGCACGCTCGTCGGCTACCAACTGGACCGCCGTATCGCCAAGTTGACGGGCCTGGGCCGCTCGAACGGCTGCGCCTTCGCGGACTCCCCCGGGCACGTCCCGGTCCAGCGCATGGCGAACGTCTCGCTCCAGCCGGACCCGGGCGGGCTCTCCACGGAGGACCTGATCGGGGGCGTGGAGCGCGGCATCTACGTGGTCGGCGACCGCTCCTGGTCGATCGACATGCAGCGATACAACTTCCAGTTCACCGGCCAGCGGTTCTTCCGCATCGAGAACGGCAAGCTGGCGGGCCAGTTGCGCGATGTCGCCTACCAGGCGACCACCACGGACTTCTGGGGCTCGATGGAGAAGGTCGGCGGCCCCCAGACGTACGTCCTGGGCGGCGCCTTCAACTGCGGCAAGGCCCAGCCGGGCCAGGTGGCGGCGGTCTCCCACGGCTGCCCGTCGGCCCTGTTCCGGGGCGTGAACATCCTCAACACGACGCAGGAGGCCGGGCGATGAATCTCCGGACACGCCGCACCGCCCCCGGCTGGGGGTCCGGGGGTTACCCCCCGGGAAAGCACAGTCTCAACACCACGCAGGAGGCCGGGCGATGAGCTCTCGTACGACCGTCAAGCCGCACGAGATCGTCGAGCGGGCGCTCTCGCTGTCCACCGCCGACGGGTGCGTCGTCATCGCGGACGAGCACTCCTCCGCCAATCTGCGCTGGGCCGGCAACGCGCTGACCACCAACGGCGTGACCCGCGGCCGCACCCTCACCGTGATCGCGACCGTCGACGGGGCGCAGGGCACGGCCTCGGGCGTGGTGTCCCGGTCCGCCGTGACCGCCGGCGACCTGGAGCCGCTGGTGCGCGCGGCGGAGGCGGCGGCGCGCGGGGCCGGGCCCGCCGAGGACGCCCAGCCGCTGGTCGAGGGCGTACCGGTGGCGGCCGACTTCACCGACGCGCCCGCCGAGACCTCCTCGGCCGTCTTCGGGGAGTTCGCCCCGGCGCTCGGCGAGGCCTTCGCCCGGGCCCGCGCGGGCGGCCGGGAGCTGTACGGGTTCGCGAACCACGAGATGACCTCCTCGTACCTGGGCACGTCGACGGGGCTGCGGCTGCGCCACGACCAGCCGACCGGCACCCTTGAGCTCAACGCCAAGTCGCCGGACCGGGCGCGGTCGGCCTGGGCCGGGCGCTCCACGCGGGACTTCAAGGACGTCGACCCGGGCGCCCTGGACGAGGAGCTCGCCGTCCGGCTCGGCTGGGCCCAGCGCCGTATCGACCTGCCCGCGGGCCGGTACGAGACGCTGCTGCCGCCCACCGCCGTGGCCGATCTGCTGATCTACCAGCTGTGGTCGTCGAACGCGCGGGACGCCACCGAGGGCCGGACGGTGTTCTCCAAGCCCGGCGGCGGCACCCGGCTCGGCGAGAAGCTGGCCCGGCTGCCGCTGACCCTGCGCAGCGACCCGAACGAGCCGGGCCTGGAGTCCGCGCCGTTCCAGCTGGCGCACTCCTCCGGCGACGACGCCTCCGTCTTCGACAACGGACTGCCGCTGGCCCCCACCGAATGGATGCGGGACGGCAAGCTGGAGCGCCTGATCACCACCCGGCACAGCGCGGCCCTCACCCAGCTGCCGGTGACGCCCTCGATCGGCAACCTGGTCCTGGACGCCGGCGGCGAGCGCTCCCTGGAGGAGATGGCCGCGGCCACCGAGCGGGGCCTGCTGCTGACCTGCCTCTGGTACATCCGCGAGGTGGACCCGGCGACGCTGCTGCTCACCGGGCTGACCCGGGACGGCGTCTACCTCGTCGAGAACGGCGAGGTGGTCGGGGAGGTCAACAACTTCCGGTTCAACGAGTCGCCGGTGGACCTGCTGTCGCGGGCCACCGAGGCCGGGCGGACCGAGAAGACCCTGCCGAGGGAGTGGAGCGACTGGTTCACCCGGGCGGCGATGCCGGCCCTGCGGGTGCCGGACTTCAACATGAGCTCGGTCAGCCAGGGCGTCTGACCCCCATACACTGGCTGCTGCACCTTCATACCCATACCTAGGAGACGTACGACCGTGACGGACATCGTCGATGAGCTGCAGTGGCGCGGGCTGATCGCCCTCTCCACTGACGAGGACGCACTGCGCAAGGCGTTCGCGGACGGCCCCGTCACGTTCTATTGCGGCTTCGACCCGACCGCGCCCAGCCTGCACCTGGGCAACCTGGTGCAGATCCTGACCATGCGCCGGATCCAGCAGGCGGGCAACCGCCCGCTGGGCCTGGTCGGCGGGGCCACCGGTCTGATCGGTGACCCCAAGCCGAACTCGGAGCGCACGCTGAACGCGCCCGAGACCGTCGCGGGCTGGGTCGAGCGGCTGCGCGGGCAGATCGAGCGGTTCCTCGACTTCGACGGCCCGTACGCCGCGACCATGGTCAACAACCTGGACTGGACGTCGGGCCTGTCGGCGATCGAGTTCCTGCGCGATGTCGGCCAGCACTTCCGGGTCAACAAGATGATCGCGAAGGAGGCGGTCGCCCGGCGACTGAACTCCGACGTGGGCATCAGCTACACCGAGTTCAGCTACCAGATCCTCCAGGGCATGGACTTCCTGGAGCTCTACCGGCGGCACGGCTGCGCCCTGCAGACCGGCGGCAGCGACCAGTGGGGCAACCTCACCGCGGGCACCGACCTGATCCACCGGGTCGCCCCCGAGGCCGAGGTGCACGCGCTGGCCACCCCGCTGATCACCAAGGCGGACGGCACCAAGTTCGGCAAGACGGAGTCCGGCACGGTCTGGCTGGACCCCGAGCGCACCACGCCGTACGCGTTCTACCAGTTCTGGCTGAACGCGGACGACCGCGATGTCTCCAAGTTCCTGCGGATCTTCAGCTTCAAGTCCCGCGAGGAGATCGAGGAGCTGGAGCAGCTCACCGAGGAGCGTCCGCAGGCGCGCGCCGCGCAGCGCGCGCTCGCCGAGGAGCTGACGACGCTGGTGCACGGCGCCGACCAGTGCGCGGCGGTCGTCGCCGCGTCGAAGGCGCTGTTCGGCCAGGGCGAGCTGGCGGAGCTGGACGAGGCGACGCTGGCCGCCGCGCTCAGTGAGCTGCCGCACGCCGAGGTCGCCGAGCTCGGCCTGGTGGTGGACCTGTTCGCCGAGGTGGAGCTGGTGGCGAGCAAGTCGGCTGCCCGGCGCACGGTGAAGGAGGGCGGGGCCTACGTGAACAACGCGAAGGTGACGTCCGAGGACGCGGTGGTCACCGCCGACGATCTGCTGCACGGCCGCTGGCTGGTGCTGCGCCGGGGCAAGAAGAACCTGGCCGCGATCGCGGTCAAGGGCGCCTGACCTGCGCGGACGGTAAGTGTTGAGGGGGCGGTTCCGTTACGGGGCCGCCCCCTCGCCGTACCGTCGCACGTCAGGCCCGCCGTGCGTCAGGCCCGCTGTTTGTTGCCCCGCATCGCCATGTAGAGCATGTCGCCGAGGAAGACGATGACGACCGCGGCCGCGATCTGGAGGCCGTGCCGGCCCCAGTCGATGCCCTTGGTCTCGGCGATACCGATCGCCCGGGCGATCGAGTTGCCGACCACACCGCCGATGATGCCGAAGATGGTCGTCAGCCAGAGTGGACTGTGCTGCTTGCCGGGAAGGATCGCCTTCGCGATGAGGCCCAGCACGAATCCCACGATGATCGCCCACAACCAGCCCATGGCTGCCTCCTCGTTCCGCTCGACATGAGCAGTCGCAGCCAGTGTTGACCCATCCGCCATACGGCGCATGTCGGACTCGTCCGTACGCAGTACGGATCGGCTTCATCACTCAGGCCGGACGGGCCCCGGTCTCGAACCCGGCGGATCCCGGGCGTACGGTGTGAACAGTCCGGACCGGGGAGAGTCCGGTGTGGAGTCGGGTGGTGGAGCTTGATGCGGAAGCGGAGCGGAGCCGAGGTCTTCCGGATCACCGGGGCCCGGCAGGGTCTCGCCGAGGACGTGCGGGGGCGGCAGCGCCGCTATGTGATCTCGATGTCGATCCGTACGGTGTCGGTGGTTCTCACGGCTGTCCTGTGGAACATCGAACGCCCTGTCGCAATCGTGACCCTGGTGTTGGGAGCCCTGCTCCCTTATGTGGCTGTGGTGATCGCCAACGCGGGGCGGGAGAACGTGCCTTCACTGCCCTCGACATTCGTCCCGGCGCCGTCCCGGCCGATGCTCGGAGCGGCCCCGGCGGGCGGTCCGGCGGAACCCGCGGAGCCCTCCGGGACCCCTGACCACGAACAGTGGTCACGCGAGCAGACCTGATCCGTCACCGTCCGCAAAGCTCAAGAAAAGCTCAGATCAATCATGAAGTTACGGTGCACCGCACCGGGTCCCCCGTGACATACTGCGTAGGCGCTCCGCATCCCCCGTCGGAGCGACGGACCGACGCCGGGCAGCTCCCCCCGTGGCTGCTCGGCGTCGCCATGTCACCCCCCGCTCATGGCGCAGAATGTATCCGTGAGTGACGAGATCGCCGACGCGACCCCCGTGTGTTCCGCCAAGGGCTGCCGCACTGCGGCCATATGGGTCCTGGCCTGGAACAACCCGAAACTGCACACGCCCGAGCGGCGCAAGACCTGGCTCGCGTGCGACGAACATCGCGAGCACCTCTCCCAGTTCCTGGGCGTGCGCGGGTTCCTCAAGGACGTGGTGCCGCTCGCCGAGTGGGAGTCAGCCGCCGATCGCTGACATCGGGCGGTCGGGCTGAAGGAAAGCCGGGTCGTCCAGACCGGATCCGGCCTTCTTTCCCCACATCGCCAGCCGCCACAGCCGGGCGATCTCCTCGTCCGGCGCTCCCGAGCGCAGCGCGCCCCGCAGATCGGACTCCTCGCGCGCGAACAGACAGGTGCGCACCTGGCCGTCTGCGGTGAGCCGGGTCCGGTCGCAGGCCGAGCAGAACGGGCGGGTGACCGAGGCGATGACGCCGACCCGGTGCGGTCCGCCGTCCACCACCCAGCGCTCGGCGGGCGCCGAGCCCCGCTCGTCGTCGCCCTCGGGGGTGAGCGCGAACCTCGTACGCAGCGAGGCCAGGATGTCACCGGCGGTGATCATTCCGTCACGCTTCCAGCCGTGCTGGGCGTCGAGCGGCATCTGCTCGATGAACCGCAGCTCGTAGTCGTGTGCGACGGCCCAGGCCAGCAGGTCGGGGGCCTCGTCGTCGTTGAGCCCCGGCATCAGGACCGCGTTGACCTTCACCGGGGTGAGCCCGGCGGCGCGGGCGGCCTCCATGCCCTCGATGACGTCCTTGTGGCGGTCGCGGCGGGTGAGGGTCTTGAAGACCTCGGGGCGCAGGGTGTCGAGGGAGACGTTGACCCGGTCCAGACCGGCCGATTTCAGTGCGGCGGCGGTGCGCTTCAGGCCGATGCCGTTGGTGGTGATCGACATCCGGGGGCGGGGCTCCAGGGCCGCGCAGCGCTCCACGATGCCGACCAGGCCCGGCCGCAGCAGCGGCTCGCCGCCGGTGAAGCGGACCTCGGTGACGCCGAGGTCGGTCACGGCGATGCGGATCAGCCGGACGATCTCGTCGTCGGTGAGCAGGTCCGGCTTGGCCAGCCACTGCAGGCCCTCTTCGGGCATGCAGTACGTACACCGCAGATTGCAGCGGTCCGTCAGCGAGACGCGCAGGTCAGTGGCCACACGGCCGTATGTGTCGATGAGCACTGTGGGCCCCCTCCCCCGATTACCGGTTGGTGTATACGGCCGAGCCTACGCGAGAGGGGTGACAACAGCGGGGGCCGTTTGACACGAGGTGCGGCGCGGCCGCGTCGTAGGACTCTACGACGCGGCCGCGGCTCGTGCCCGTACGGAGCTCCCTAGTGGGCGCCCACTCCGCTGAGGGACTTGACCTCCAGCTCGGCGTACTTGCCGGCGTCCGGCTCCTCCTTGGACAGGAGCGATCCGATCAGACCGAGCAGGAAGCCGACGGGGATCGAGATCAGGCCGGGGTTCTCCAGCGGGAACCAGTGGAAGTCGACGCCCTTGAACATGGACGTCTTCGGGTTGCCGGAGACGACCGGCGAGAACAGGACGAGCACGACCGCCGTGGTCAGCCCGCCGTAGATCGACCACAGCGCGCCCTGGGTGGTGAACCGCTTCCAGAAGAGGCTGTAGAGGATGGTCGGCAGGTTGGCGGAGGCGGCGACCGCGAAGGCGAGCGCCACCAGACCGGCGACGTTCAGATCGCGGGCGAAGGCACCGAGCACGATGGCGACGGCCCCGATGAAGACGGTGGCCCAGCGGGCGGCCCGGACCTCCTCCTGCTCGGTCGCCTTCCCCTTGCGGATGACGTTGGCGTAGATGTCGTGCGCGAAGGAGGACGAGGAGGCGAGGGTGAGGCCCGCGACGACCGCGAGGATCGTGGCGAAGGCGACCGCCGAGATCACCGCGAGCAGGATCGCGCCCCCGTTGGAGCCGCTGCCGCCGCCGATCTCCAGGGCCGCCAGTGGCGCCGCCGTGTTGCCCGCCGGGTTGGAGGCGGTGATGTCGCCCGGTTTCAGCAGGGCGGCCGCGCCGAACCCGAGCACGATCGTCATCAGGTAGAAGGCGCCGATGATGCCGATCGCCCAGTTCACCGACTTACGGGCGGCCTTGGCCGTGGGGACGGTGTAGAAGCGGATCAGGATGTGCGGCAGGCCCGCCGTGCCGAGCACCAGGGCGAGGCCGAGCGAGATGAAGTCCAGTTTGGAGGTGCCGGTCTTGCCGTACTTCAGACCCGGCTCCAGGAAGGAACTGCCCTTGCCGCTGTTCTCGGCGGCCTTGCCGAGCAGGTCGGAGAGGTTGAAGTCGAACTTCAGCAGGATCAGGAAGGTGATCAGGATGGTGCCCGCGATGAGCAGCACCGCCTTGACCATCTGCACCCAGGTGGTGCCCTTCATCCCGCCGATCGTCACGTACACGATCATGAGCACACCGACCAGCGCGACGATCAGGACCTTGCCCGCGTCGCTGGTGATGCCGAGCAGCAGCGAGACCAGGACGCCGGCGCCGGCCATCTGCGCCAGCAGGTAGAAGATCGAGACGACGATGGTGGAGGTGCCGGCCGCCGTCCGTACGGGCCGCTGGCGCATCCGGTACGCGAGCACGTCGCCCATGGTGTAGCGGCCGGAGTTGCGCAGCGGCTCGGCGACCAGGAGCAGCGCCACCAGCCAGGCGACCAGGAAGCCGATCGAGTAGAGGAAGCCGTCGTAGCCGAAGAGCGCGATGGCGCCGGCGATGCCGAGGAAGGACGCGGCGGACATGTAGTCGCCGGAGACCGCGAGGCCGTTCTGGAAGGCGGTGAACTGGCGGCCGCCCGCGTAGAAGTCGGCCGCGCTCTTGGTCTGGCGGCCCGCCCAGACGGTGATGACCAGGGTCGCGACGACGAACACCGCGAACAGCGTGATGATCAGCGGCCGGTGCTCGGTGGTGGCGGTCGCCGCGAGCGGGAGGTGGGCGTACGGGGCGCTCATGCGTCGGCCTCCATGCGGGACTTGATCGCCTCGGCGCGGGGGTCGAGCTTGGCGGCCGCGTACCGCGAGTAGAACCAGGCGATGAGGAAGGTGGTGAGGAACTGGGCGAGGCCGAAGACGAGGGCCACGTTGATGTTGCCGAACAGCTTGTGGCCCATAAAGCCGCCCGCGTAGTTGGACAGCAGGACGTACAGCAGGTACCAGGCGATGAAGGCGACCGTCAGCGGGAACGCGAAGCGGCGGTGGGTGCGGCGCAGTTCGGCGAATTCCTCGCTGGCCTGCACCTCGACGAACTTCTCGGTGGGGGGCTGGGCGGGGCGCGTGTCGATACCGCTTTCGGGCGGTGGCACGTCGGTGGCCACGGAGTCTCCTCGAGATACGGGTGCGGTGGGGATGGACGACAAGGGGGACCTCACTGTCGGGGACGGGTGATGGTGGTCCCCCTGACAACGGCACGGAGGGCGTCGCGTCTCGGTTCAGACCGGTCGTTTTTCTCCCCGGCGGCTCCACAGACGGGTGATCCGGCCGTGCGGGCGCGCGATCGACGCGATGTTCTCGGACCAACCCGCCCGAACTCGTTGATGGGCCCGCATGATCAGCGATAGCTTCGCTGGTCATGTACCCGTCCATCCGTGACCCGCGGCTGGACGGCTCTCACGGATGATGTGGAGAACCCATGGCTCATCTGGGATCCGGACGGCGTCGGGCCCTCGTGCTCCCCGCCGGCCTGGCGCTCACGGCCTCGCTCGGCTTCCTCCCGGCGGGTACGGCCTCGGCCGCACCGGCCCCCGCCACCGACGGGCCGAACCTGTCGTACGTCGTCAACACCACCGGCGGGCACGGCACTTCGGCCCGGGTGCAGAAGGCGATAGCCAAGGCGGGCGGCACGGTCGTCGTCTCGTACGAGCGCATAGGCGTGGTCGTCGTGCACTCCACGAACCCCGCCTTCGCCCAGGAGATACGCAGAACCAAGGGCGTCTCCTCGGCCGGTGCCACCCGGACGACGCCCCTGAAGGCCCAGGCCACCACCGAGGAGGGCACCACCCAGGCGCTCACCCCGGCCGAGGCGGCGAAGGCGAAGGCGGCGGCCGCGCCCGGCCAGGAGCCGCTGGAGGCCAACCAGTGGAACCTGCGGGCGATCGGCGCCGACAAGGCCGCCAAGATCTACCCGGGCAGCCGCCGGGTCACCGTCGGCGTGATCGACACGGGCGTGGACGACACCCACCCCGACCTCGCCCCGAACTTCTCCGCCGCCCAGTCGGCCAACTGCGTGGGCGGCGTCGCCGACACCTCGCCGGGCGCCTGGCGGCCCTATGCGGGCGGCAGCGACCACGGCACGCATGTCGCGGGCGAGATAGCCGCGGCCCGCAACGGCATCGGGGTCGCGGGGGTCGCGCCCGGTGTGAAGGTCGCGGGGATCAAGGTCGCCGAGCAGGGCAGCGGGCTGTTCTTCACCGAGGCGGTGGTCTGCGGGTTCGTCTTCGCCGCCGAGCACCACATCGACGTCACCAACAACAGCTATTACGTGGACCCCTGGTACTTCAACTGCAAGAGCGACCCGGACCAGAAGGCACTGCTCGACGCGGTGACCCGGGCCGGCAAGTACGCCGAGCACAAGGGCGTCCTCAACGTGGCGGCGGCGGGCAACGAGAACTTCGACCTGTCCAAGCACGCCATCACCGACACCTCCAGCCCGGACGACCAGCCCGCGCCGCACCCCTCGCAGACCGTGGACCCGGCCAAGTGCCCCGACATCCCGGCCCAGTTGCCGGGGGTCGTCACGGTCTCCGCGACGGGCGTGCAGAACGTCAAGTCGTACTACTCCAGCTACGGCCTCGGCCAGATCGACGTGGCCGCGCCGGGCGGCGACAAGTACCAGATCCCGGACACCCCGGACAAGAACGGCCGCATCCTGGCGACGCTCCCGGGCGGGCTGTACGGCTACAAGCAGGGCACGTCCATGGCCACGCCGCACGTCGCCGGCGTCGCCGCGCTCCTGAAGTCCAAGCACCGCTGGGCATCGCCGGCCGAGCTGCGGGAGATGCTCAAGGAGCAGGCCGACAACCCGGGCTGCCCCACGGGCCTGTACGACCCGGACGGCAACGGCGTCCAGGACTCCACCTGTGAGGGCGGCAAGCGCGTCAACGGCTTCTACGGCCGGGGCGTCGTCAACGCGCTGAGCGCGGTGACCGAGTAGCAGCACGGCCGAGGGGCGCGGCCGGACAGCGCCGCGCCCCTCGTACAGCTCCTTCCCGTACGTACCGAGACATCCAGCCACATGGAGACCCCATGACGTTGCACCTCTCCCGTACGCACCGCTCCCTCGCCGTCTCCGTCGTCATGGCGACCGCCGCCGCGCTCGCGGTCCTGCCGGGCACGGCGTCGGCCATGCCGACGGGCGGCGCGGCGGTGAAGGCCGCACCCGCCGCCGACTCGCCCTCGCTCAGCTATGTCGTCAACCTCCGCAAGGGATACGGCCACGCGGACAAGGTCAGAAGGGCGATCGAGGCGGCCGGGGGCACGGTCGTCCAGTCCTACGACCGGATCGGCGTGATCGTCGTCCACTCCGCGAACCCCGCCTTCGCCACGGCCATGCGGGCGGTACGGGGCGTGGAGTCGGCCGGGGCGACCCGGACCGCGCCACTGCCCGCGCAGACCACGACCGACGTCGGCGCGCCCAGGGCGCTCACCGCCGAGGAGGTCCGGGCCGCCACCGCCGGGGCCTCGGCGGGCGAGGACCCGCTGGAGCCGCTCCAGTGGGACCTGAAGGCCATCAAGGCCGACAAGGCCCATGAGAAGACCCTGGGCAGCTCCCGGGTGACCGTCGGCGTCATCGACACGGGCGTGGACGACACCCACCCGGACATCGCGCCCAACTTCGACCGGTCCAAGTCGGTGAGCTGCATCGGCGGGACGCCGGACACCACCGACGGCGCCTGGCGGCCGTTCACCACCGGCGGCTCCCCGCACGGTACGCATGTGGCGGGCGAGATAGCGGCGGCGAAGAACGGCGTCGGCGTCACCGGTGTGGCGCCCGGCGTGAAGGTCGCCGCCATCAAGGTCTCCACCCAGGGCGGCAGCTTCTTCTATACGGAGGCCGTCGTCTGCGGCTTCATGTGGGCCGCCGACCACGGCATCGACGTCACCAACAACAGCTATTACACCGACCCCTGGTACTTCAACTGCAAGACCGACCCGGACCAGAAGGCGCTGGTCGAGGCGATCACCCGGGCCGGCCGGTACGCCGAGTCCAAGGGCACGGTGAACGTGGCGGCGGCGGGCAACGAGAGCTACGACCTCGCGGCCGACTCCCTCACCGACCCGGCCAGCCCCAACGACAGCACGCCCGGCGACCGGAAGATCGACCCGAGCGAGTGCTTCGACATCCCGACCCAGCTGCCGGGAGTCGTCACGGTCGCCGCGACCGGGGCCAAGGGCCTGAAGTCCTCGTTCTCCAACTACGGCCTGGGCGTGGTGGACGTGGCCGCGCCCGGCGGCGACTCCACCGCCTACCAGCCGCCGCAGGCCCCGGCCACCAGCGGGCTGATCCTCGGCCCGGTGCCCGGCGGCAAGTGGGCCTACATGGCGGGTACGTCGATGGCGACCCCGCACGTGGTGGGCGTGGCCGCGCTGCTCAAGTCCGCGCACCCGCACGCGCCCGCCTGGAAGATCAAGGAGCTCCTGAAGGAGGGCGCGGACCCGACCGCCTGCCCCGACCCGTACGACATCGACGGGGACGGCAAGGCGGACGCGGTCTGCGAGGGCGGCAGGCACCACAGCGGCTTCTACGGGGCGGGGATCGTCAACGCCCTCAACGCGGTGCGCTAGCGGTGGGCCGGGGCCGGGCGGGAGCACCGCCCGGCCCCGGCGCGCCGGACTACGGCTTGATCAGCACCTTCAGGGCGTTCAGACGCGTCCCGAGGGCCCCGCCGTGGGCCTCGTCGTGGCCCCCGGCCGTCTCCGCTTCCGTCATGCGGCGAAGGCTCTCACCCCCCGCCTCACCACACCCGTACCGACCCGCCCCGCGCGAACACCGGGCTCGTCGCGTCCGGCGGGATCTCCTTCAGCGGCTCGGCGATCTCCTCGACGGCCGGGCCCACCTTCGCCGCGATCGCGTCCAGGGACGGCAGGTCGAAGCCGTAGACGTGGGCCGCGTTGCCGCCCACCATCCGTGCCACCTCGTCCCTCGGCAGGCCCGCGTACGCGATGCGCAGGCCCTCGCGGGAGTACGGGGTGGTGCCCTCGTCGTGCGGGTAGTCGCTGCCCCACATGATCTTGTCGAGGCCGATCCGGTCGCGCAGGGGCACCTCGTGGGGGCGCATGAAGCTGGCGCCCACATAGCAGTTGTCGCGCCAGACCCGGCTGGGGCCCTCGCCCATCGACTCGGCCAGGCCCGCGCCGAACTTGGACTCCGCCGTGGCCGCCCGGGTCGCCGCCGACACCAGGCGCTCGTGGTAGTAGTCGAGCATCTCGATCACCCCGGGGATCCAGCCCGAGCCCTGTTCGGTGAGGATCAGCTTCAGCGACGGGTGGCGGCGGAACGCGCCGCCGAAGATCAGGTGCCACAGCGCCCGGTGCGAGAACCACGTCGTCTCCACCATGAAGACGGCCCGCGCGGCCGGTTCCTCGCCGAGCGGCGGCGACGCGGAGCCGCCGTGGTGGTTGACGGGTACGCCGAGGTCGGCGCAGGCCGCCCAGATCGGGTCGTAGACGGCGGAGTACAGCTCGGGGACGCCCGAGCCGGGCGGGGCACCGGGCAGCATGATGCCGCCGGTCAGGCCCGCCTCCTTCACCCGGTGGATCTCCGCCACCGCCGCGTCGACGTCGTTCAGCAGGATCTGCGCGACGCCCGCCCTGCGGCCCGGCACCAGCGCGCAGAAGTCGGCCAGCCAGCGGTTGTGCGCCCGCAGGCCCGCCCAGCGCCGCTCCAGCTCCTCCCCCGTCGGCGCGGGGGCCATCAGGGAGGCCGAGGGGAAGAACGGCGGGATGGTGTTGGGGAACACCACCTCCGCGACGATCCCGTCCGCCTCCAGCTCGGCGACCCGCCGCCCGGAGTTCCAGTTGCGGTCGGCGGTGTCGGCGAGCAGGTCCTCGTGCGGGTTGACGTAGGTGGCGGCCCAGGCGTCGAAGTCGTCGTGGTACCGCTTCTCCAGATACGGCCTGTAGTCGAGGAGGTCGGCGCCCGCGTGGCAGTCCGCCGAGATCACGGTGTAGCGGTCGGTGCTCATGACACCCCCAGAACCGGGAAGTCGTGCTCGGTCAGCCAGTGCCGTCCCACCTCGCGCGAGCGCGCCCAGGACGCCTCCACCGCCGACTGGTCCTCGCTCTGGCCGAGTTCGGCCGGGGTCGGGCCGATGCGCCGGGCCAGCGGGGCCAGTTTCGCGGTGTCGAAGCCGAAGACCTCCGCCGCCGCGAGCCCCAGCATCCGGCGCGTCTCGGCGACCGGGATGTCATGGAAGGTCCTGCGCAGCCACTCCCGGGTGTGCGGCCAGGTGCCCTCCGGGTGCGGGAAGTCGGAGCCCCAGAGGATGTTGTCGACGCCGATCTCGTAGCGCTGGGCCAGCTCGCGCCGCTTGGTGTTGGTGGCGCAGACGAAGATCTGGCGGTCCAGGTACTCGCTGGGCGGGCGCTTCAGCTCGGCGAACGGCGAGAGCTTCTTGCCGCCGTGCGCGCCCAGGTACAGCCGGTCCATGAACCACAGCAGGTTCGGCAGCCACCAGCAGCCCGACTCCGCCACCCCGAAGCGGAGTCCGGGGTGGCGCTCGAAGACACCGGACCAGAGCAGGAACCACAGTGGCCGGGCCGGCCACCAGGTGACCTCGCTGACATAGATGCCGAGGTGGTCGCCGTACTCGTGGCGGGGCGCGGCTCCCGAGTGGGTGACGACCGGCATCGCGGTCTCGGCGGCCGCCGCCCAGACGGGGTCGTAGCGGCGGTCGTGGTACGGGGCCTTGTCCACCCACATCGAGGGGATCATCAGCGCACCGAGGCCGGACTCCTTCGCCCGGTGGATCTCCGCGACCACGCGGTCCACGTCGCCGGTCACCGGCAGCAGGGCGACCCCGCAGTGCCGTTCGGGATGCTGGCCGACGAACTCGGCGAGCCAGCGGTTGTGCGCCTGCGCGCCCGCCATACCGAGGTCGGGGTCCTGGTCGCCGGAGAGGCCGAGGCCGACTCCGAAGGGCGCGGCGGTGCGGCTGTCGACGGCGTCCGCGTCGGGGAAGACGACCTCGGCGGCCACCCCGTCCCCGTCGAGCTCCTTGAGCCTGCGGGCGGCGTCCCAACCGCCCTTGAGGCCCTCCTCGTTGTCGGCGAACCACTTGTCCGCGAAGGCCTCGTTGCGGACGCCGAGACGGGTCATCTCCTCGCGGCGGCGCTCCCGCCCGTCGAGGAAGCCGTCGAAGTCCCGGTGGAAGCGGGGGTCGAGGTAGGGCCGGTACTCCTCGGTGGGCAGCCCGGCGTGGCAGTCGGAGGAAATGATCAGGTACGGGTCGTGGTACTCGCCTTCGGGTGTGCTGCTGCGCTGTGGCATGACGGATCCCTCTGTCCCTCAGTCCAGAATGAAGTTCTCCAGGTACGACGGGTCGGCCCGGTCCAGCATCGAGCGCGACCTGGCCCTGATCTGGCCGTCGCTGTGCTCGCTCTCCGGGAGCATCCAGAAGCGGTCGGCCCGGATGCCGTCGACGACCGTCTCGGCGACCTCCTCGACCGGGGTGAACTCGACCTCGTGCCCGGCCTCCCGCATCGCCGCCTCCCACTGGCCGAGGCTGCGGTAGGGCGCCCTGCGCGGGCGCTCCTTGGCGAACCGGGCCGGGCGGTTGCGGTGCGACTCCCACAGGCCGGTGCGCAGCATGTGCGGGCCGGGGAAGAGCACGGACGCGCCCACGCGCGCGTGCTCCGCCTTCAGATGCGCGTACAGCGACTCGGTCATGGTGACGACGGCCGCCTTGGTGACCGCGTACACGGAGGCGGTGGGCAGCGGCGCGATCCCGCCGTCGGCCGAGGAGGTGTTGACGACGTGGCCCGCTTCGCCGGAGGCGATCATGCGCGGCACGAACGCCTGGATGCCGTGGAAGACGCCCCACACGTTGACCGCGAACGCCCACTCCCAGTCGTTGACCTCGTGCTCCCACATCCGGCCCTCGGCGCCCGAGCCGACGCCCGCGTTGTTGCACAGCACGTGGACGGCGCCGAACGTGTCGTACGCCGCGTCCGCGAGCTCGCGCACGGACGTGCGCTCCGAGACGTCGACCACGCGCGCGTGGACCCGCGCCCCGTCCGCGCGCAGCTCCCGCGCGGCCTTCTCCAGGGCCGCCTCCTCGACGTCCGCGAGGACCACCCGGAGTCCCTCGGCCGCGAACCGGCGGGCCATGGCGAGCCCGATCCCGCTCGCGGCGCCGGTGACGACGGCGACCTGCCCCTCGGTGAGCCGCATCACACGCTCCCGGCCGGCGGCCCGTCGAGGATCTGCTGCGGATCGTCGTAGCGCTGGTGGATGTACGGCAACAGGTCCCGCGCGCTGACCCGTTCGGCCACCCGGCCCCGCTGGTCGGTGGTCTTCTCGCCGATCGTGATCTCCACGACACGGCGGACGGGGAGGTCCGCGACCGGGTCGTACATGGACTCGCGCAGCACCACGTCACCGGTGATCCGCTCCAGTTTGCGGATCTTCTCGTTGCGTACGCAGTGCACGAGCACCGGGTCCGCGTCGAAGCCCTCGCCGTCCACGGCGGGCAGGAACTTGAAGTAGAAGTCGACCTTCTCGGTGGGCTCCGGCAGCGGCAGCACGCTGTCGACCGCGCCGCGCACCTCGACGAAGGCGATGCCGTGCCGGGCGAGCGCGGCCCGCACGACCAGGCCGTCGCGCTCGACGGTGACCTCGCCGAGCTTCTTCGGCTCGCCGAACACCTCGCGCCCGCCGATCAGCGCCCGCTCATGGGTCATCGGCATCACCAGCGGATACCAGCCGGGCTGCCCGTCGTGCACGGCGGAGACCGCCACCGAGCCCGCGCCCAGCGGATAGCCGGGCAGGTCGACCCGGCTGATGTTCGCCCGTACGAGTGAATCTCCGGCGGGCTTGAGGGGCGGCGGCAGCACGGCCGCCACCGCGTCGGGATCGCTCTCCCAGACGGCCACCACACCGGTGGACCAGATGTCGGGGAGACGTGCGCTCGCGGTGCGCGCGGCCCGGATCTCGTCCTCGGTCCGTGCGCCGTACCGTACGCGTGCCATGGCGTACCACCCTTCCTGGGTCGTGCCTCGCAGTGCGGTCCCCCGGGTCTGTAACACAGTTACACCGAGCCCGATGAAGGGTAAAGACCCGTGCGGGAACCGGAGTCGGGAGGAGGCGGGCCGTGACGCGTACGTCACTGAGCCGCGAGGAGGTCCTGGTGGCCGCCGGGGCCCTGGTCAGACAGCACGGCCCGGCCGCGCTCACCATGCGCAAGCTCGCCGCGGAACTGGGCACCGCGGTCACCTCGATCTACTGGCACGTCGGCAACCGCGAGTCGCTGCTCGACGCGCTCGTCGAGCGGACCGTGCGGGAACTGGGCGAGATCCGGCCGCGCGGGCGCACCCCGGCCGCCCGGATCGTCTCGGTCGCCACGGCGCTGCGCCGGGAGCTGCGCGAGCGCCCCCACCTGATCGCGATGGTCCACGAACGCGGCCTGACCGACCGGATGTTCCTGCCCGCCCAGCAGGCCCTGGTCCACGAGGTCCACACGGCCGGTCTGCGCGGGACCGCCGCCGCGCGGGTGGTGCGGGCCGTCCAGTTCCAGGTCGTCGGCCATGTCCTGGTCGAGCGCTACCGCGAACGCGCCCCGGCCCAGCACCCCGGCGAGGACGAGCTCTGGCACACCGCGCCCGCCGAGTACGACCCGGCGCTGGCCCGCGCGCTGGCCCGGCCGCCGGACCCGGAGCAGCTGTTCGCGGCCTCGGTACGGGCCCTGGTGGACGGGCTGCTCGCGCGGCCGCGTTGACGGGCGCCGGTCGGACTGTCAGTGCGGCCCCGTATTCTCTGTGACCATGCTCGACGACCGTACGACAGCAGCAGCGACGTGGCCGGCCGCCTACCCGCAGGGGTACGCGGTCGTCGACGTGGAGACCACCGGCCTCGCCCGCGACGACCGGATAATCTCGGCTGCCGTCTATCGCCTGGACGCCCAGGGCAACGTCGAGGACCACTGGTACACGCTGGTCAACCCGGAGCGCGATCCCGGCCCGGTGTGGATCCACGGCCTGACCACCGACGTCCTGTCCGGCGCGCCGCTCTTCCCGGACATCGCCGAGGAGTTCGCCGAGCGCCTGGACGGCCGGGTCCTGGTCGCCCACAACGCGATCTTCGACTGGCAGATGATCGCCAGGGAGTACGCCCGGGCGAAGAGTGCCGCGCCGGTGCGCCAGCGGCTGTGCACGATCGCGCTCTCCAAGGAGCTCGACCTGCCGCTGCCCAACCACAAGCTGGAGTCGCTGGCCGCGCACTTCGGAGTGGTGCAGCAGCGCGCGCACCACGCGCTCGACGACGCGCGCGTGCTCGCCGAGGCGTTCCGCCCGAGCCTGCACGAGGCGGCGCGGGTCGGGGCGCGGCTGCCGCTGCTTGAGTGCCGCCCGCTCACCGAGTGGTCGGACGGCCCGGCCACCCCCCGTATCGGCTACCAGGCCACCGGGTCGTACGGACGCGGTTCCAGCTGGCGGCCCGCGCGCAAGCGCCCCGCGTGCCCGCACCCCAACCCCGGTCGTTACGAAGCGGACAAACCACTCAAGCAGGGCATGCGGGTGGCGTTCTCCGGTGACACCTCCATCGACCGGGAGCTCCTGGAGGACCGTGCGATCGAGGCCGGGCTGCACGTGGCGACCAGCGTCTCCCGGCTGACCAGCCTGCTGGTGACCAACGACCCGGACTCGGCGACCTCCAAGACCGTGAAGGCGAAGTCGTTCGGCACCCCGGTCGTCGACGAGGCGGCCTTCACCCAGCTGCTGCGGGACGTGGCTCCGGCAGACGGGTGACCGTCTGGCGTGCCGCCCGCCGTTCCGGCGCGGCGCGCTCCACCCTGTGGCGCATGGCACGTTGCGAGGTCTGCGGAAACGACTACGGGATGTCCTTCGAGGTGCACGCGCAGGGCGTGGTGCATGTCTTCGACTGCTTCTCGTGCGCCATCCACCGCATGGCGCCCATCTGCGAACACTGCCGGGTCCAGATCATCGGCCAGGGCGTCGAGGTCGAGGGGCACTGGTACTGCGGCGGGCACTGCGCCCGAGCGGAGGGCCGGGTGGGCATCGTCGACAAGGTCTGAGTCCGCGTACCCCCGCCCCCCCTGAGAACACCCCACGGCCGAGTTGTACCGTCGTGGGGTGTATCGCTTCCTGTTGTCCCGGCAGTGGGTGCTCGTCACCCTCCTCGCCCTCGTTCTCATCCCCACGATGATCGAGCTGGGCTTCTGGCAGCTGCACCGCCATCAGCACCGCGTGGCGCAGAACGGCGTCATCGCGGACAACCTGAAGGCCGAGCCGGTCCCGGTGACCGCGCTCACCTCCCCCGGCCACACCGTCCCGCACGCCCAGTACTGGCGCCGGGTCACCGCCACCGGTACGTACGACACCGCCCACGAGGTCGTGGTGCGCCGCCGGACCGCCGCCGACGGGCGGGTCGGCTACCACGTGCTCACCCCGTTCGTCCTCGACAGCGGCCCGGCCGTGCTGATCAACCGCGGCTGGGTGCCGGACAACGGCAGCCAGACCGAGTTCCCGCGGATCCCGGCCCCGCCCAAGGGCGAGGTCACGGTCACCGGGCGGCTGATGGCCGACCAGACGACCGCGGCCAGCGGCATCAAGGACGTCAAGGGCCTGCCGCCCCGCCAGGTGATGCTGATCAGCAGCGCCCAGCAGCAGAGGGCGCTCGGCCGCCCGGTCCTGGGCGGCTACATCGAGCAGACCGCGCCCGAGTCGGACGACTCCCCCGAGCTGATCCCGGCCCCGGACCACTCCTCGATCGGCCCGCACATGGCGTACGCGGTCCAGTGGTGGCTGTTCACCGCCGGGGTCCCGGTCGGCTGGGTGATCCTGGTCCGCCGCGAGAAGCGGGACCGGGCCGAGGCGGCGGCGAAGGCCGGGGCCGCGGAGCCCGCACCGGCGACGGCCTGACCGTCCCCGCCCGATCCGCCCGTACCGTCCGGTCCTATTGACGTACTGACCTGATTGACAATTCCGCCGGGCGGGAACACGCCAGAGCGTGACGCGACGTATCCAACGCATCGAGGACTACGCCCTCATCGGCGACCTCCAGACCGCCGCCCTCGTCGGCCGGGACGGCTCCATCGACTGGCTCTGCCTGCCCCGGTTCGACTCGGCGGCCTGTTTCGCGGCGCTGCTCGGCGACGACGACAACGGCCACTGGCGGGTCGCCCCGGCGGGCGCCGGGGACTGCACGCGGCGCGCCTACCTCGACGACTCGCTCGTTCTGGAGTCCGTCTGGGAGACCCGCACCGGCACGGTCCGCGTCCTCGACTTCATGCCGCAGCGCGACACCGCCCCCGACGTCGTACGGATCGTCGAGGGCGTCAGCGGGAGCGTGGAGATGAACTCCGTGCTGCGGCTGCGCTTCGACTACGGCCGGGTGGTGCCCTGGGTGCGGCGCGCCGACGGCCACCGGGTGGCGGTGGCCGGCCCCGACTCGGCGTGGCTGCGCACCGAACCCCCCGTCAAGACCTGGGGACAGCAGATGAGCACCCGCTCGACCTTCACCGTCGGGCCGGGCGAGAAGGTCGCGATGGTGCTGACCTGGCATCCCTCGCACGAGCCCCGGCCGTCGATACTCGATCCGTTCCAGGCGCTGGAGGAGAGCCTGGCGGACTGGCGCGAGTGGGCCGGAAAGTGCCGCTGCTCCGGCCCGCACCGGGACGCCGTCGTGCGCTCCCTGATCACCCTCAAGGCCCTCACCTACGCACCGACCGGCGGCATCGTCGCCGCCCCCACCACCTCGCTCCCGGAGGAGATCGGGGGCGTGCGCAACTGGGACTACCGCTACTGCTGGCTGCGCGACTCGACACTGACGCTGGACGCGCTGGTGTCGGCCGGCTACCTCGACGAGGCGGCGGCCTGGCGCGACTGGCTGCTGCGCGCGGTCGCGGGCGACCCGGCCGACCTCCAGATCATGTACGGCCTCGGCGGCGAGCGGCGGCTGCCGGAGGTCGAACTGCCCTGGCTGAGCGGCCACTTGGACTCCGCCCCGGTGCGGATCGGCAACGCCGCCGTCAAACAGCTCCAGCTCGACGTGTACGGGGAGGTCATCGACTCCCTCCATCTGGCCCGTACCGCGGGCATGGCCGCCAAGCGGCACACCTGGGACGTCGAACTCAGCCTGCTCGGCTTCCTGGAGTCCCGCTGGCGCGAGCCGGACGAGGGACTGTGGGAGGTGCGCGGGGAGCGCCGCCACTTCGTGCACTCCAAGGTGATGGCGTGGGTCGCCGCCGACCGCGCGGTGCAGGCCCTGGAGGCCGACCCGTCCCGGCGCGGCGACGCGGAGCGCTGGCGGCGGATGCGGGACGAAGTGCACCGGGAGGTGTGCGAGAAGGGGTTCGACGCCGAGCGGAACACCTTCACCCAGGCGTACGGGTCCGTGGAGCTGGACGCGGCGACGCTGCTCATCCCCCGGGTCGGGTTCCTGCCGGGCGACGACCCGCGGGTGATCGGGACGGTGGACGCGGTGCGCGCCGAGCTCGGCCACGACGGCTTCGTGCGCCGCTACAGCACCGAGGGCACCACGGTGGACGGTCTGCCCGGCGCCGAGGGCACCTTCCTGGTCTGCTCGTTCTGGCTGGCCGACGCGCTGCGGCTGACCGGCCGCGAGAAGGAGGCGCGGGAGCTGTTCGAGCGGCTCCTCGCGCTCCGCAACGACGTCGGACTGCTCGCCGAGGAGTACGACCCGGCGGCCGGCCGGCAGCTGGGCAACTTCCCGCAGGCGTTCAGCCACATCGGGCTGGTGGCGACCGCGATGGGGCTGGAGGCAGGATAGGCGCATGGATCTTGGATTGAAGGACCGCGTCTACGTCGTCACCGGCGCCTCCCGGGGCCTCGGCCTCGCCTCGGCGCGGGCCCTCACGGCCGACGGCGCGAAGGCGGTGCTCAGCGGCCGCGACGAGAAGGCGGTGGCCGAGGCCGCCGAGGAGCTCGGCCCGAACGCGCTGGGCGTGGCCGTCGACAACGCGGACCCCGCCGCGGCCGCCCGGCTGATCGCCACCGCCCGCGAGCGGTTCGGCCGCTTCGACGGCGTACTGATCAGCGTCGGCGGCCCGCCGCCCGGCTTCCTCGCCGACAACACGGACGAGCAGTGGCGCTCGGCGTTCGAGTCGGTGTTCCTGGGCGCGGTACGGATGGCGCGTACGGCGGCGGAGGAGCTGGACGAGGGCGGGGTGATCGGCTTCGTCCTGTCCGGCTCGGTCCACGAGCCGATCCCCGGCCTCACCGTCTCCAACGGCCTGCGCCCGGGCCTGGCGGGCCTCGCCAAGTCCATGGCGGACGAGCTGGGCCCGCGCGGC
Source organism: Streptomyces sp. ERV7 (assembly GCF_001653515.1). Classification (GTDB taxonomy): domain Bacteria; phylum Actinomycetota; class Actinomycetes; order Streptomycetales; family Streptomycetaceae; genus Streptomyces. The sequence goes on from NZ_LYOY01000029.1 coordinate 81,514, forward strand.
ATCCGTGTCGTCGGTCTGCTCCCGTCCCGTATCGACACCGACCGCGTCCGCCAGCTGGACGCCCTCTCCGGCGACGCGGAGGCCGCCCGCACGGCCAACGAGTCCCGGATCCCGCTGCGCCGCTACGGCACCCCGGAGGAGTTCGGCCGCACGGCCGCGTTCCTGCTCTCACCCGCGGCGTCGTATCTGACGGGCCTGATGCTCCCGGTGGACGGCGGCGCCCGACACGGCTTCTGAGGACTCCGGCTCCCGGGGCTGGCGCCCCGCTCCCCCGGGCGGTACGAACGGCCCATGGAAGAGCCGGAGTTCACGGCACGGTACGAGGAGGCACTGGCCGCCTCGGCCGACATCCTCGCCATGGCCGAGGAACTGGCCGCCGCGCGACCGGGCACGTACCGCCCGGACCTGGCCGAGGCGCTCGGCGGTCACGGCGCCCTGCTGGTCCACGCCGGGCGGTACGAGGAGGCGCTCGGGCCCGTCGAGCGGGCGGTGGCCGTCCACCGCGAGCTGGCGGCCCCGCGCCCCGACGCCCACCGCGAGCCGCTGGCCGCGGCGCTCGGCGCCCTGGCCGCGGTGCTCGCGGCGCTGGAGCGGCACGCGCCCGCCCGGGCGGCGGCCGAGGAGAGCGTCGCACTGTACGCCCGGCTGGCCCGGGAGGACCCCGCCGTCCATCGTCCGGCGCTCGCGGCCGGGTTGAGCGGTCTCGCCGCGATCCTCGAAGCCCTGGGCGAGCGGCGCGCCGCGCAGAGGGTGGCGAGCCGGGCCCGGCGGGTTCGTCGGAAGGTGGAGCGCGATCTCGGTGGCCCCTCCCCGCCCCGCAGCGCCCCCGCCCATCTGCGCGCCTACCACCAGGCCTTCGTCGAGCGGTACGGCACACACCGCGCCGTTCCGGTGACCGAACTCCTCGATCCCGCCGGCGGGTTGGGGCCGCCGGCCGGGTACGAGCACCCGGCCGTTCCCCGGTCGGACGCCGGAGCGGCACCGCACGAGGCCGACCCTGAGGACACCGAGCGCCGACGGCTCCTGGCCGAACTCGCCGCCGGGGCGCTCGCCGACCTGTCCCCGGGCAGACCACTCCCCGAAGTGGTGCTCGACGAGGCGCTCTTCGCCCGCCTTGCCGGTCCCGCACCGGACGGCACCGCCGCCAACCGTCTTCCGGACGCCTTCGAGCTGTACGCGGAGCTGATCGGGGCGTCCACCGGACAACTGGACTCCGGGGAGTTCAGGATCGCGCTCTCCCCGGCCGTCGGCAGCGATGTGGCCGGTGCCACGTTCGGCCGCTTCGCCGCGGAGTTGGGCGGGCCGGAGCTCATGGCGTGCGTCAGCGGCACCGAAGCCGCGACCGGCATGGACGGCGAGCCGGTTCCGGTGCACCTGGAGTTCACTCCCGCCCGGCCGCGCCACGCCAACATCGCCCGCACCCCGCGCTGGCTCGGCCACCGCGTCGTCGTCAGCGCGTTCCCGGACACCGCGGGGCCGAACGTACTGCCGCTCGACGACTTGGTGGTCCACGCCGACCTGGAAGGACTCGGCGTCCACTCCCGCAGCCTCGGCCGCCCGGTGCGGGTGACCGCCCACCACGTACTCAACCAGCGCACCGGCGCCCCCAACGTGGCCCGCTTCCTGCACGAGGTGGGCCGGCTGAGCGGCCACCGGCTCTGGCAGCCCTGGGACTGGGGCACGGCCGCCACCAACCCCGCGCTCCCGCGCGTACGGTACGGGCGCACGATCCTGGCCCCGGCCTCCTGGCGGCTCACCCTGCCCACCGCCGCATACGAGGAGTGGTGCGCCGCCCTGCCCGGGTGGCGGCGGCGCTGGGGCGTACCGGCCTCCGTGCGCCTCGTCACCGGCGACCGGCGGATCACGCTCGACCTCGACCTCTCCTGGCACCAGCGGCTGCTGTACGCCCATGCGCGCACCGCCGGGACCACGCTGCTCCAGGAGGACCCGGCGGCCGCCGGGCCCGGCTGGCTGCGGAGCCCCGAGGGAGCCCACACGGCCGAGCTGGTCGTCGCGCTCCGTGCGAAGGAGCAGCCCGCGCCCCGGCCTCAGAGGCCGCCCATGGCCGTCCGCCGCACACCCGGGACGGTCTCACTGCCCGGGGGTGACTGGCTGTACGCCCGCGTGGACACCCCGCAAGCCCGGCAGGACACCGTCATCGAGGAGTGGCTGCCCCAGCTCGCCGCGGCGCTCCCGGACGGCATCGACCGCTGGTTCTTCGTCCGCTACCGCGACCCCGAGCCGCACTTGAGGATCCGCTTCCACGGAGAGTCGCCCGCGCGGACGGCCGACCTGCTCACCGTCGTACGTGACTGGGCCGCCGAGCTTCGCGCCGCACACCTCGCCTCGGGGCTGCGCCTGGAGACGTACGACCCGGAGCTCGAACGCTACGGCGGCCCCGAGGCGATGGCCGCCGCCGAACGGGTCTTCCACGCCGACAGCCTGGTGGCCCTGTCCGCCGGAGCGGCCCGCGGCCGGCCCGGCCCCGAGCGCGACCTGTTCTCGGCGGTCAACACGGCCGACATCGCCCGGCACTTCCTGGCAGGCGCGGGCGGCCCGCCCGCCGACATCTGGCTGCCCGCCGCCTACCCGAAGTCGGAGGGCGAGCACCGCGCCTTCCGTGACAACCGCGCCGCCGTGCTGCGGGCGATCGGCCCCGACGGACCCACTCCCGTTTCCTCCTCGCCCGAGCTGGCCCTCGCATGGCAGCGGCGCGCCGCACGACTCGCCGACCACGGCGCGCTGTTGGCCGAGCTGAGGGAGCGTGACCCGGACCGGATGCCGCCCGAGCCGGTGGCGGGCAGCCTCCTCCACATGAGCCACAACCGGCTGATCGGCATCGATCCCGAAGCCGAGCGCCGGGCCCTGGCCCTCGCCCGGGGCGCCTTCGAGGCGCATCGTGCCCGCCGACGCGCCCAGGAGCAGCGATGACGCCCGCGCTTTCGTCCCCCGGCCTGTCGGTCGGCGCGGCCCGGGAGGCAGTCGACGAGGTGGCCGCGCGGCTGCGCACCCCCGAGGCGGTCGCCGCCTCCGGCGCCCGGGCCGACTCGCTCGCCGCCGGGCACCCTGGCGTCGCGCTGCTCTTCACCACGCTGGCGGCCGATCGGGGCGGCGACGCCCGGACCGTCGCCCACGGCCATCTCGCCGCCGCGACACGCGCCGACGGCGGGCTGCACGCCGCCGGTCTCTACACAGGGATGGCGGCCGTCGCCTTCGCCGCCCGTCTCGCGGCGACCGGCCCCGATACCTATCGCTCGCTGCTCACGACCCTCACACCCCGCATCGCGGACGCCGCGGTGGAGCGGGCACACCGCCTGCGCACCGCGCGGGCCGCCGGTACGGGAGTGGCATCGCACCAGTACGACGTGGTGTCGGGGGTGGCGGGGCTCGCCCGGCTGCTCCTCGCCCTCGACCCGCGCGGACCGGCGCTGCGCCACTGCCTCCAGGCCCTGACCGACCTCGCCGAACCGGCCGCCACCGGGCTCGGCACCCTGCCGGGCTGGTGGTCGGCGGCCGGACCCGGCCGCGACGGCCCTTCCCCCGACCACCCGCGCGGCCACCTCAACCTGGGCCTGGCGCACGGGATTCCGGGCCCTCTGGCCGTCCTCGCCCTCGCCCTTGAGCAGGGCGCCCGCGTGCCCGGCCAGGAGGAGGCCGTCGCACGGCTCGCCGGATGGCTGGCACAGCGGCGCAGCGAGGACGCGTACGGACCGTACTGGGCGATGACACTGCGCCCGGAGGAGGAGCTCGCGGGCGCCCTTCCGCCGTCTCCGGCCACCCGGGCCGCGTGGTGCTACGGGAGCCCCGGCGTGGTCCGGGCGCTCTTCCTCGCGGGCCGGGCGCTGGGCGAACCCGGATGGGGGCGGATGGCCGCCCGCTCGCTGCACGCCGTACTCGCCCGGCCCGCCGCCACACGGATGCTGGAGGGGCCCGGGCTGTGCCACGGCACCGGCGGGCTGCTCCACATCGCCGCACTCCTCGCACACGACCTGGCGGACGAGGAGCTCGCCGCCCGCCTGCCCGCGCTCGCGGCCGAGGTCCGCGCGGGACTCGACGGCCTGGAGGGGCCCGGGTTCCTGGAGGGCGCGGCGGGCGCGGCCCTCGCCCTGCACACCTACGCCGAGCGGCCGGACGCCGGTCGACTGTCCTGGGACGCGGTGTTGCTGACGTCCTGACATGACGTGTGGAGCTCTGCCTCAATGGTCGTTTACCCGCTATTGATTGGGCCGGGTCAGCCTGTACGCCAGCACATACGGGGGCAGTACACGTACAGGAAAGGGCGAGGTGGCACACGTGATCACGAAGCGTGTCAGAGTGACCGTCCGGGCATCCGACCCGCTGAGCCGGGCCGGAGTGATGAGTCATCTGCGACACCAGCCGTCGATCGAGGTGGTGGACGACAACCGCGGGGCCGAGCTGACCACTCGGCCCTGCGGCCGGGCCGTCACCGTGATGCTCGCCGATCAGATCGACGAGCCGGTTCCGGCGGATCTGCGGCGGGTCGTGCGCGGCGGGGAACAGCGGTTGGTGCTGGTCACCCGCAAGCTGCGCGAATCGGATCTGCTGACGGTGGTGGAGTGCGGGGTGCGCGCCGTGCTCTGGCGCCACCAGGTCACCGAGCAGCGGCTCCTGAAGGCCGTGCACAGCGCGGCGCGTGACGAGGGCGAGCTGCCGCCCGACCTGCTCAGCAGGCTGCTGACACAGATGGGACGGCTGCACCGCTCCGAGTCGGGCCTGGCGACCGGCCCAGGGGGCTTGGTGCCCCTGCTCGGCATGGCGCCGCGCGAGGTGGACGTGCTGCGCCTGGTCGCCGAGGGCCTGGACACCCGGCAGATATCGCAGAAGCTCGCGTACTCGGAGCGGACCGTCAAGAACATCCTGCACGCGCTGACGACCCGGCTGCAGCTCCGTAACCGCACGCACGCCGTCGCGTACGCGCTGCGCGAGGGCTATATCTAGGCGGTCCTGCCCGCCCGCAGTCAGCGGTGACCGAACCAGCCGGCCGCAGGGGTGAGCTTGTCGGTGTAGTCGAACAGGGCCTGGTTCTCCCAGCCGTTGCCCGAAGCGGGGTCCTTCGGGTCCCAGCCGTTGCCGGCGACCGCCGTCCAGGGGGCCTCCCAGTAGAAGACTCCGAGGCCCCGGCCGTTCGGGACGGCCTCCACTACGTTCATCACGTCCCGCAGCCAGGCGGACTGCCCGGCGGGCGAGGCCGGGTACCCGGCGACCAGCTCGCCCGTCGTGTCGATCTGGTTGGTCAGGGCGTCCTTGCTGTCGAGGCGGAACGGGTAGGCGGTCTCGGCGAGGAACACCGGCTTGCCGTAGCGGGCGGCCGCGTCGTCGAGCGTGGTCTGGAAGTCGGCGAGCGGGCCGTGCCAGTAGCCGTAGTACGACAGGCCGATCGCGTCGAACTTCACGCCGTTGGACACGGCCTTGTCGAACCACCAGCGGGTGCCGGTGAGGTCGCCGCCCTTGGCGAGGTGCAGCGCCACGGTGGTCGACGAGGAGACCGCTTTGGCCGCGGTGTAACCGGAGTTGAGCAGGCCGGCGAGCTGGGCCCAGTTGTCGGTGGAGCCCTCGGGCCAGAGCATCCCCCCGTTGGTCTCGTTGCCGATCTGCACCATGTCGGCCGTGGTGCCCTGCGCCTTGAGCGCGTTCAGCACGTCATGGGTGTGGTCGTACACATCCGTCTTGAGCCGGCTGTACGTGTGCCCGGCCCAGGCGGCCGGCTTGGCCTGCGCACCGGGGTCGGCCCAGGTGTCCGAGTAGTGGAAGTCGACGAGCAGCTTCATGCCCTGGGCCTTGGCCCGCCTGGCCATGGCCAGGACGCGCGCCTTGTTGTTGTAGCCGTCGGCCGGATCCACCCACACCTTGAGGCGCGCGTAGTTCATGCCGGATGACCTGAGGAGGGCGAGCGCGTCGCCGGAGGTGCCGGACGCGGTCCGGTAGACGCCGCCGAGCGCCTCACTCTTGGCCAGTGAGGAAACGTCAGCACCCTTGACCGCCAAGTGCGTTGAGCCGGCCCTGAACGACACGTCGTCGACGTTGAGCCAGTTGCCCGCGTTCGCGTCGGAGGCGACGCCGATCGTGCACTGGTTGTTCGTCACAGAGACGGAGGTGACGATACGTATCCAGCCGTTGCTGGAGACCGGCAGATCGGTGCGCTGTTCGGATCCGCCGCAGTTCTTCAGGGACAGGTAGGCGGCGTTCTGGCCGCCGCCCGAGCGCACCCATGCGGTGAGGGTGTAGTTCCCGTTGGCGAGACCGGTCAGGTACTGGTACGTCTCCACCTTGTACGCGCTCGACGCGTAGTGGGAGAGCCGGTATCCGCCGCTGTGGCCACCGGGCTCGGTGAATGAGGCCGCGTTCCGGCCCGCGGCCGAGTAGGTGGACCAGCCGGCGGGTGTGGCGGTGCCGGTGCCGTCGGCCTCGAATCCGGTGTTGGTGAGGGCGGTCGCCGCATGGGCGTCCGTGGCGGGCAGCGCGGCCAGGAGCAGGGCGCCGAGCGCGGCGGTGGCGACGGCTCTTGTCCGCCTGCCGCTCGGCATGGTCCGGATGGTGGTGCGCGGTGCGGCGTGCATCGTCGATGTCCCTTCGACGGTGGAGGGAAAGGGAGGCGGTGCCTGGTGATGCCTTCACCCGGGTGCGGCCGGTAAGAGGCGCCCGACCCGGGGAGTCGTGGTGAGATCAGGTGTCGAGTCGTACGACGCGGACCGCGCCCGCAGGAACGGCCAGGTGTCCGGCCGCGCGCTCGCCGCCGAGGAGCTCGGTGCCGGGGGCGGGCAGCGGCACCTTGGCGTCGTGGGCGGTGTGATTGAGCGCGAAGAGGAAGTGGCCGCTCTCGCCGCGGCGGTGCACTACCTCGATGTCGCGGGGAAGCGCGTCCCGGGGCTCGATGCCGGCGTCCGCGCAGGCGGCGCTGAGGATCGCGTCGAGAGAGGGGGCGTCGAGACGGGTGGAGACATACCAGGCGGTGCCGCCGCCGAGGCGGTGGCGGGTGACGGCGGGGCGATGCGCCGCCGGCCCGTCCGCGTACGTCCACACGGTCTCGGCGCCGCGCGGCACCACGAACTCGGTCCACACGTCGGCGGTGAGCGCGGCCCCGTCCGGACCGGAGATCGCGACGGTCTCCCCCTCACCGAGCGGTGACCACTCCTCCACGGTCAGGCCGAGGACATCGCGCAGGACTCCCGGATAGCCTCCCGGGTGTACGGCGTCGTGCTCGTCGACGATCCCGGAGAAGCAGGAGACCACGAGGGTGCCGCCGTTCTCCACGTACGCCTGGAGGTTGCGGCCGGCCGCCTCGGTCGTGAGGTAGAGCGCGGGGACGACGACCAGCGGGTAGGCGGACAGGTCCGCCTCCGGGTGGGCGAAGTCGACGGTGAGATGGCGGTCGTAGAGCGCCTCGTAGAAGCTGTCCGCGCGCTCGCGGGCGTCGTGGTCCTCGCTGGGGCGCCACTCCAGGGACTGCGCCCACCAGGACTGCCAGTCCCACACCATGGCCAGGTCGGCTACGGTTCCGGTGCCGCGGACCGGGGCCAACGAGTCGATGTCGGCACCGAGTCGGGTGACCTCGCGCCAGATCCTGGAGTCGGTTCCGGCGTGCGGGAGCATCGCGGAGTGGAACTTCTCGGCGCCGCGCAGGGACTGCCGCCACTGGAAGAACATCGCGCCGTCGGAGCCGCGCGCCACATGGGCAAGGGAGTTGCGGGCCATCTCGCCGGGCCGTTTGGCGGGGTTGCGGGGCTGCCAGTTGACGCCGCCGGTGGCGTGCTCCAGGAGCAGCCAGGGGGCGCCGCCCGCGACGGAGCGGGTGAGGTCGGCGGCCATCGCGAGGTTCACATGGGTGCGGCGGCCGTCGGTGATCAGGTAGTGGTCGTTGGTGACGAGGTCGACCTCGCGGCCCCAGGCCCAGTAGTCGATGGAGTCGCACTGGCTGAGTGCCGTCATGAAGTTGGTGGTGACGGGGATGCCCGGTGCGAGGCGGTGCAGGATGTCGCGCTCCATGCCGAAGTTCTCGCGCAGGGTGGTGTCGGCGAAGCGGCGGTAGTCGAGCCGCTGGGCGGGGTTGGCGGCGGTGGGGGTGCACCCGGCACCGCCCAGGGGCCGCCCCGCCGCATCGCCCTGCTGCCCACCGCCGTCCTCGCCCTCGGGGCGCTCTACTGCCTGCTCCCGGTCGTCTGGGTCGTGGTGGCCTCGACCAAGTCGGGCCGGGAACTCTTCTCCACCTTCACCTTCCTGCCCGGCACCGGTTTCACCGACAACCTCGCGGACCTCAACGCCTACCGCGACGGCATCTACTGGAAGTGGATGGCCAACTCCGGCCTGTACGCGGGCGTCGGCGCGATCCTGTCCACCATGGTCTCCGCCGTCTCCGGCTACGCCCTCGCCATCTACCGCTTCCGGGGCAGGGAGGCCGTCTTCAACGTACTGCTCGCCGGAGTGCTGATGCCCCCGGTGATCCTCGCCATCCCGCAGTACCTGCTGATGGCCAAGGCCGATATGACGGACAGTCACCTCTCCGTACTGCTGCCCCTGATCCTCTCCCCGTACGGCGTCTACCTCGGACGGATCTACGCCGAGGCCGCCATTCCGATGGAACTCGTCGAGGCGGGACGGATGGACGGGGCGGGGGAGTGGCGGATCTTCCTGCGGATCGCCGTCCCGATGATGGCGCCCGGCCTGGTGACGATCTTCCTCTTCCAGTTCGTGGCGATCTGGAACAACTTCCTGCTGCCCTACATCATGCTCGGCGACGACGAGAAGTTCCCCATCACGGTGGGCCTGTTCACGCTGCTCGCCCAGGGCAGCAACACCCCCGCCCTGTACACGCTCGTCATCACCGGAGCGCTCCTCGCGATCGTCCCGCTCATCGCGCTCTTCCTGGTCATTCAGCGATTCTGGAGCCTGGACCTGTTGTCCGGGGCCGTAAAGTCCTGATCAAAGGGGAGCAGCGAGGGGAACGCACATGAACACACCCGCGAGCAGGCCCAGGCCTTCGACGATCCACGACGTGGCGCGCGAGGCGGGAGTGTCGCGCGGCACCGTCTCGCGCGTCCTCAACGGCGGGCACTACGTCAGCCCCACGGCGAAGGCGGCCGTCGACAGGGCGATCCGCAAGACGGGTTACGTCGTGAACCGGCACGCCCGCTCGCTGATCACCGGCAAGTCCGATTCGGTGGCGTTCCTGCTGACCGAGCCGCAGGAGCGGTTCTTCGAGGACCCGAACTTCAATGTGCTGCTGCGGGCCTGCACTCAGGCGCTGGCCGCTCAGGACATCCCGCTGCTGCTGATGATCGCGGGCACGGAGGACGAACGGCGGCGCAATCTGCGCTTCATCGAGGCCGGTCACGTCGACGGGGTGCTCCTGGTCTCCAGTCACTCCGGAGAACCGGTGGTGGCGCGGCTGCACGAGGCAGGTGTCCCGGTGGTCGCGTGTGGCAAGCCGCTGGGCCAGACGACCAAGGTCGGCTACGTCGCGGCCGACGACCGCGACGGCGCGCGGGACATGGTGCGCCATCTGTACATGTCGGGCCGCCGTCGGATCGCCACCGTCACGGGCCCGCTGGACACCCCCGGCGGGGTCGAACGTCTCGCGGGCTACCGCGAGATGCTCGCCGAGTGCGGTCTGCACGCCGACGAGGCGCTGATCGCCACGGGCGACTACAGCCGTGTCGGCGGCGAGAGCGCCGTCGCTCAACTCCTGGAGCGGGCCCCGGACATCGACGCCGTGTTCGTCGCCTCGGACCTGATGGCGCTGGGCGCGCTGGACGCCCTGCACCAGGCCGGACGCCATGCGCCCGACGATGTCGCGGTGGGTGGGTTCGACGACTCGCCCGCCGCGCTCGCCGCCCGCCCCCCACTGACCACGATCCGTCAGCCGTGGGACCGGATCAGCGGCGAGATGGTGCGGATGCTTCTCGCCCGCATCGCGGGGGAGAAGCCGTCCACGGTCATCCTCCCCACGGAACTGGTCGTCCGGGAGTCGGCCTGATCCTGAGGCCCCTACGCCTCGTTGAGGGCCGCGGCGGCCGCGTCAACGATGGGCCTGATCAGCCGTATATAGGCGCGCAGGGTCTCTTGGAACTCGCGGCGGTTGTCCCGGCTGACGTTCTCGGCGGTGGCCGCGAGAGCGGTGCTGAGCGTACCCGACATGATCAACAGGTTCGATGCCGCGACCTCGACGCTGGAGGGACCTTCCAGGCCGATCAGCGTTACGGCGCGGCGTAGTTGCTGATGCCGCTCACGGTGAGCGGCCAGGGCGGCTTCGCACTCGGCGGAGGAGAGGGCGTCGACTCCCCGCAGCCCGTCGGCAACGGCGTGGGCCCGCTCGATGAGGTCCAGATAGGCGGCCCGCCGGGTCTGGCGCAGACCTTCGCGGCGCTGCGCGTCGGTGGTGGCGTCGACCTGGACCCGAGCGGCACGGGCGTTACCCCTGCTGGTCAGCCAGCTTGCCAGCGAGCTGGCCGCGATGGCCGTGACACCAGTGAGGCAGGCGACGAGCAACGAGTTGTCAGACACGCCGAGGAGTCTCTCCGACAAGACACGGAGACGGCTACCGCTTCCGGCGACGGGACGGCGGACGCGGCCCTCCCGCGTATCCGGGAGGAGGCGCGGTTGAACGGCGTCGGGATGCGCGCTCGGGCTCCATGGGCGCCCGGCCGCGCGCTTCGTCATGTCGTACGCCTCCACGCGCCCCCGCCTGAGCCGGCGAATGCACACAGTTGCATGACTCTGTGCATTCTATTGGCTACTGTGGGTAGCGAAGATGTGATCTTGCTGTACGGGTCCCGAACCCGATGGCCCACCCGAGAGCCGGAGACCGCGATGCCTCTCAGTCCCTTCATCAAGCGCGTTGTTACCGCCCTGGCCCTGACTGCCGCAGTGCCGGGGATCGGCGCGGCCCCGGCGGTCGCGCACAGCGCCGCCCCGCTGGGCCAGTGCGCGGTGAGTGTCAGTAACCCCAACCATGCCGGTAACTACGTCTGGGGAGAATCGAAGTGGAACTGTTCCACGCTGCCCGCGGACGGCGGTGCGAAGATCCATCTGAGGATCATCCGCGACGGCGCTGTGGTGAAGACCTCGGAGTTCTGGCAGAACGGCCCCTTCAGCAACTCGTTCGGGACGGGCGTCGCCTGTGTCGGCGGCAGTCACGTCTACCAGGTGCACGCTTGGGGCTTCGACAGTGACCTCATCCAGTATCACGCCTACAGCCAGAAGGTGACGCTTCCCTGCTGATACGTCGTCCGTACGCGGCCGCGCCGCAGCCCCCTTCGCCCTGCCCGCTCCAGGGGCCCGGCGCGGCGTCCTGATGGGTCTCGCGGCGCCGGGTGTGGAGTGGGGCCGCGAGCGGGATGTCAGGCGGTTGGTGTCTGTTGTCCCGGTCGCCGGGTGAAGTCCCGGCTGCTCGGCACCAGCGCCGCGGCCGCCGGTGCGGCGAAGCACAGCGCCGCGCAGGTCGCGAGGACGGTCCTGGTGCCCAGGGCGTCGATCGCCGGTGCCATCAGGGCCAGCGCGGCCGGAGCGAGACCGTAGGACATCAGGAAGTCGAGGGCGGAGACCCGGGCCAGTTTGTCGGGGGCGACCTCGCGCTGTGTGGCCGTGAACCAGGGCACGTTGAACAGCTCGATGCCGAGCCCGGCCAGGACGTAGGCCGTGATCACCAGTGCGGGCGGCACGTCGAAGACCAGGCTGAGCGGCGCGAATCCGTAGCAGCCGAGCCCCGCCAGGGCCGTCCATCCCTGGGCGCGCGGGCGAAGGCGGGCGGTGAGGAGGGCGCCGGCGAGCGCGCCCAGGGTGTACGCGGTCATCGCCGCGGCGAGCACCCACTGGGTGCCGTACCGGTCGCGGCTGATGAGCGGGAGGGCGACACCGGTCGCCGAGTAGCCGGTGGCGATGACCGTGGTGAGCGCGCAGAGGCCGGCCAGGAACCACGGGTGGCGCCGTGCCTCGCGCAGACCCTCGGTGAACTCCCCGATGAAGGAGGGGTGTTCGGTGGTGGCGGGCGCGGTCCTGGGGGCGCCGGGGCCCGGAACGAGCGCCGCGATCAGCCAGAGCAGACCGATGCCGAGCAGCAGGGTGCTGGTATCGAGCCACAGTGCGAGCAGGGCGGTCAGAGAGGGCCCGCCGAGCGTGGTGGCGCGTACCGCCAAGGTCATCGCGGCGTTGGCCTGCTGACGGCGCTCGCCGTCCACGACCTCGGCGGTGAGCGCCTGGAAGGCGGGACGGCAGGCGCCCTGCCCGGCCCCCGCCACCAGGGCCGCCCCCGCCATGAGCGCCGGGGAGCGGCCGAGCCCAAAGGCGAGCAGTGGTGTTGCGGCGGCCGCGGCGAGCCCGGCCCAGGCGACGACGGCCCGGCGTGAGTACCGGTCGGCGAGCACCCCGCCGATGGCGACGGCCACGAGAAAGCCGGCGGTGCGCGCCGCGAGCAGCAGGCCGAGGGTGGCCGCACCAATGGTGTGGTCCAGCACGGCGAGGCCGAGGACGAAGGGCAGTGCCCAGGTGGCGAGCCCGGAGGCGGTGGTGGCGGACCAGAGGCGCAGGAAGGCCGCCTCACGCAGGACGGACCGGGTGCGTGGAGCCTTCTCTGACTCGGATATCCGGACGGGTGTGGTGGTCACGGCGGGGGATTCCTTTCGGGTGGCGACCTCAAACCCCTTACGGATGCGGCCCGTTGAGGTGGGTGAGGAGAGCCGGAGGGGTGTCGGAACGGGATGGGGCGTGAGGGGGTTGATGAAAACGATTGTCATTACTGTATCTTCGTCTCGTCGCCGCCCGTCCACGGGGGTCTTGCCGCAGCCCTGTGCCGTACGTGCGACTCCTGCCGCCCCTACGCGCTCTCCCGGAGGATCCATGCGCCACCCTGCCCGCCTCGGAATCGCCGCCCTGGCCCTCGCCTTCGCCGCCGTCGGCTGCGGAAACACCCCCGACACCGCGCACAACAGCGATGAGGCGGGCAAGGAGACGCAGGCCCGCAAGCAAGTGCGCAGCTGCGGGCACGAGCTGTCCCTGGACGCCGCGCCACGACGGGCCGTCGCCCTCGACCAGTCCTCGACCGAGGTCCTGCTGGCCCTCGGGCTGGAACAGCGGATGGCGGGCACCTCCAACCTCAAGACGAAGATCGCCCCTGAGTTCCGGGACGCCTACGCCAAGGTCCCGGTGCTCAGCCCCAAGATCCTCAGCAGTGAGCAGCTGCGCGCCGCCACCCCGGACCTCGCGGTCGCCGGGTTCACCGACTACTTCACCAAGGACCGCGTCGGCACCCGCGAGGAGCTGGCTCGGCTGGGACTGCCCAGTTACGTCAGCGCGGTTGACTGCCCGAAGCAGAACGCGGCCGGCAAGTCCCCCTTCGACCTGCTCTTCCAGGACTACACCGCACTCGGCAAGGCCTTCGGCGTCCAGGACCGCGCGGCCGCCCTCGTCAAGGAGCAGCGGGCCGTCCTGGAGCAGGCCGCGAAGACCGCGGGGCGGGTCAAGGGCGCGCCGAGGATCGTCTGGGTCTACTCCGTCTACGGCGACACCCCCTACGTCGCGGGCAGGAGTGCCATGCCCAGCGAGATGAGCCGCCTGGTCGGCGCCAAAAACGCCTTCGACGACGTCGACGAGGACTGGCCCGCGGTCAGCTGGGAGCAGATAGCCTCCCGCGACCCGGACTTGATCGTCGTCGGTGACCTCTCCGAGCGGGGCAAGCCCGGCGACAGCGCCGCCGACAAGCTCAAGGCCATGCGCGCCAACCCGCTGGTCTCCAAGCTCGACGCGTTCACCCACCAGCGCATCATCGAGGTCCCCGGCACCGAGATGGACCCCTCCGTGCGCACGGTCAGCGCCCTGCCGCGCCTCACCGCCGGGATGAAGGAACTCGGCTATGTCCGCTAGCCGAAAGGCCGCCACGGAAGCCCTGGGCACGGTGGACACGCCTTCGGCCGATCGGGCACAGTCCCGCGGCGGGGTGTCACACGCGTCAGCGGGGCGGCGGGCTGTCGTGACGACGCGGACGGGCGCGGGCATGCGCACCCGACGCATCCCCACTGCCCTGCTCCTGCTGCTCGCCTTCGTGGTCCTGCTCGTCTCCATGGCCGCGTCGGTCCGCATCGGCACCACCGATGTCGGCTACGCCGATCTGCTGCGCACCGTCGGCGCCCACGGCGGCCTGGACGTCACGGCGCTTCCCCCGCTGGCCGACTCGCTCGTGTGGGAGCTGCGTATTCCGCGCGTCCTGCTGGCCGCCTGCGTCGGCGCCGCGCTCGCGGTGTGCGGAGCCGCGCTGCAGGCCGTCACCCGCAACGCCCTCGCCGACCCGTATCTCCTGGGGATCTCCTCGGGCGCCTCCACCGGCGCGGTCGCCGTGGTCGTCCTCGGGCTGGGCGCCGGATCCCTCGGGGTGACCGGCGGAGCGTTCGCCGGGGCTCTGTGCTCCTTCGGCCTGTTGATGCTCCTCCTCGGCCGCAGCGGCCTCGACTCGGTACGCATCACGCTCACCGGGGTCGTCGTGGCCCAGCTGTTCACCGCCCTGACCTCGCTGATCCTGATGGCCTCGGGTGACGCCGAGGTGATGCGGGCGATCACCCAGTGGCTGCTCGGCTCGATGACCTCGGCCCGCTGGGACGCCGTAGCCGTCTGCGCCCCGGTCACCGCGGTCGGTCTGGCCGTGCTGTGGGGGAGTGCGCCGGCCCTCGACAGCTTCGCCTTCGGAGCCGACACCGCGGCCTCGCTCGGTATCGACGTACGGACGATACGCACCGCACTGCTGGTGGTGACGTCCCTGATGACCGCGGTGGCGGTCGCCGCCGTGGGACAGATCGGCTTCGTGGGGCTGATCGTCCCGCACGTCGTACGGTTCCTCGTCGGCCCGCTGCACCGGGTGCTGCTGCCGTTCTCGGCCCTTTTGGGCGCGGTCTTCCTGGTGTGGACCGACGCGCTCGCCCGGGTCGCGTTCGCACCGCAGGAGGTGCCGGTCGGAGTGTTCACGGCGCTCCTCGGTGCGCCCCTGTTCCTGCTGGTCCTGCGCAAGCGGGGGGAGCTGTGAGGATCACCGCCGAAGGGCTCACCTGGCGCGCCGGGGGCGTGACCATCGTGGACGGCGTCGACCTGGCTGTCGGCGAGGGCGAGACGGTGGGACTCATCGGGCCCAACGGCTCGGGCAAGTCCTCCCTGCTGCGCTGCCTTGCCGGGCTGCGCACGCCCGGCGCCGGCCAGGTGTGCCACGGCGGACAGGCGATCCACGGCCTCGGCGCCCGCCGCATCGCCCAGCGCCTCGCCTTCGTCGAGCAGAGCGCCGAGACCGACAGCGAACTGCGCGTCGCCGATGTGGCCGGACTCGGCCGCATCCCCTTCCAGGACCGCTGGCGCGGCCCCGGCGCACAGGACCGGGCGATCGTCGCCGCCGCCCTCGACCGCCTCGGCCTCACCGCCCTGGCCGCACGCCCCTGGAAGGAGCTGTCCGGCGGCGAACGCCAACGCACCCACCTGGCACGGGCCCTGGCCCAGCAGCCGGACGCGATCCTCCTGGACGAGCCGACCAACCACCTCGACGTGAAACACCAACTGGACCTGCTGGAGCTGCTCGCCGCCACCGCCCAGACGGTTCTGGTCGCCCTGCACGACCTGTCCCTGGCCGCCCGCTACTGCGACCGGCTGCTCCTCCTCCACCACGGCCGCCTGATCGCCGACGGTCCGCCCAAGGACGTCCTGACCCCGGCTCGCCTCGCCGAGGTCTTCGAGGTCGACGCGGAGATCGGCCCCGACCCCCTCGGACGGCTCGCCGTCACCTACCGAGGCCCCCTGCCCCGGCTGGACCCCCTCCCCAACACCACCACCATGACCGCAAGAGGAGACCGCACATGAACGTCGACACCCTCATCCGTGACGTACTCAAGGGTGAACACGGCCCGAATCCCGAAGAGCTGACCGCCACCAGCGTCTTCTGGATCCACCACGGCACCCGCCTCAAGGGCGGCACCACGACCTACCTCAACCAATACGTCCTGGTCCGCCTCGGCGCGTCGTTCGGGGCCTGTGCCTTCGAGGCCGGGGAGATCGATCCGGCCATCTGCCGGGACGCCTCGGGCAGTTCCCTCGCCGAGCTGCTGCGCGAGAGCCCGCGGCCCCTGCGGATCGCCGCACTCGACGCCTACCTCGCCGAGGCCGCACCGCACCGCGAGACGGCACACGCCGAGCCGGTCACCCTGCCCGCCGGGCCGCCCGAAGTGCGCGCGCGGGCCAGAGACGCGGCCATCGCCGGGCTGCTCGACATCCCGGAGGGCGCCGAGGTCGCCCTGATCGGGGTGGTCAACCCGCTGCTCGCGGCCATCCGCGACCGTGGAGGCGTGCCACTGCCGTGCGACCTCAACCTGCGCACCACCCAGTGGGGCGAGAACGTCACCGACGACATGGACGAGGTACTCGGCGCGGCGGACGCCGTCGTGGCGACCGGCATGACCCTGAGCAACGGTTCCTTCGACACGATCGTCGAACGCTGCCGCGACCGTCGGATACCCCTGGTCGTCTACGCCCAGACCGGCAGCGCGATCGCCCGCGCCTTCCTGGACCACGGGGTGAGCGCACTGTCCGCGGAGCCCTTCCCCTTCTCACAGTTCAGCGCTGACGAGACAACCCTGTACCGCTACCGCTCGCAGGACCGCGTGTGAGTGCCACTCCCACCACGTTCGGCGCCGGGCACGCCCACTGTCACCACGGTGAGATCCTGCAGGGCCTCTTCCTCGATACCCACGGCCGTCGCTGCGAGGCTCTGGTCACCCTGCCGATGCACGGCCTCGGTACCCGGGCTCGGTTCATCCGCCGCCCGGGCACCCCGAGCGAGCACCTCTCGGTCAGCCCGCCCGGCCGTACGAAGGCCCTGCGCGCCGCGGCCCTGGTGCTCGCCGAGTGCTGCACGGACGCGGCCTGCGGCGGCGAACTGCACCTGGACGGCGACATCCCGGTGGGCCTGGGCATGGGCTCATCCACCAGCGATGTCATCGCCTCGATCCGCGCGGTCGCCGACGCCCACGGCGTCCAGCTCACCCAGCAGACCGTCGCCCACCTGGCCGTCCGCGCCGAACAGGCCTGCGACCCGCTGATGCTGGACGGGCGCCCCGTGCTCTTCGCCCAGCGCGAGGGCCGCGTCCTTGAGGCACTCGGCCACTCCCTGCCCCCGGCGGTCGTCGTCGGCTGCACCCTCGGTGGCGGCCGCCCCGTCGACACCCTCGCCCTGCCCCCACGTACCTACCAGGAAAGCGACATCACCGCCTACGCCCGCCTGCGGAACCTGCTGCGCCTCGCCATCACGCACAACGACACCGCACTGCTCGGCTACGTCAGCACACACAGCGCCCGCCTCGGCCAACGCCACCTACCACACCACGAGTTCCCCACCCTTCTGCGGATCGCCTGGCACACCGGCGCCGTCGGCGTGCAGATCGCCCACAGCGGCAATGTGGCCGGCCTGCTCTTCGACCCGGCCGCCCCCGCACTCCCACACCGGCTGCACGGCTGCCGATCCGCCCTGGCCCAGGCAGGAATCCCCACCACCCGCACCTTCACCATCCACCCCACCCCGCAGGAGCCCCCGCATGGACACGCACATCGCCGAAGCGATCGGCCGCCCCGACCTCGTACGCCTCGACGACCGCTTCCTCTGCCTCCGCTTTGAAACCATGAAGGTGGTTTCCGCCATGGCGGCGGTCCGTCACCTCCTCGACACCGGCACCGTACGCCGCGGCGACACCCTCCTCGACAGTTCCAGCGGCATCTACGCCTACGCCCTCGCCCTCGCCTGCCACCGCTACGGCATGCGCTGCCACATCGTCGGCTCCACCACCGTCGACCGCACCCTGCGCACCCAACTCGCTGTCCTGGGAGCCGAGCTGGAGCAGATGGAACCCTGCGGTGACGACCTCAAACTCGACCAGAAACGGCGCGTCGCCCGGATCGAGGAGATCCTGCGGGAACACCCCGAGTACCACTGGATGCGCCAGTACCACGACGACATCCACTACCTCGGCTACCGGGCCGTCGCCGACCGGCTGCGCGCGGAAACCGGCAGCCACCCGCTCACCCTGGTGGGCGGCGTCGGCTCCGGCGCCTCGACCGGAGCCCTCGCCCGCTACCTGCGCGAACACACCCCCGACGTCGAACTCGTCGGCGTCCAGCCCTTCGGCAGCGTCACGTTCGGCGCCGAACACCTCACCGACCCGGAGATCATCATCGCCGGAATCGGCAGCTCGATTCCCTTCGGCAACGTCTCGCACACGGCGTACGACACCATCCACTGGATCGGTTTCGAGGCGGCGCGCGCCGGTAGCGTCGACCTTCTGCGCTCGCACGCGCTCTTCGCGGGGCTCTCGACCGGGGCGGGCTATCTGGCTGCCGGATGGGAGCGCGCGCAGGCCCCGGACCGCACTGTCGTGTTCATCGCCGCCGACACCGGGCACCGGTATGTCGACTCGGTCTTCGCCCGGCACCGAGAAGCGCTCGTCCCCTCCGGTCTCGCACCCCGCACCGTGAGATCCGTCGACGACCTGGCGCTGCCGTGGTCGCGCATGGCCTGGAGCCGGACGCCACAGCCGGGCCGCGCTCGCTGACGGCGAGGTCGCGGTGAGCGGATCATCTCCGACCACGGTGTGACCTCTCGGGGCGGGCGTCGCACGGGCGGCTCGGGTGGTGCAAGGCTGCCGTATTAGTACGGATGTACTGACACGCCGGACTGTACCGATGGCCCGAGCCGGAGTGCCGTGCCCGGCAGGGGCCTCGGCGCGGCTTCGCCCCACTCACAGGCAGGCTAGATGTCCGTATTGCACTGTTCCGGATCGCGGGTTATAGTACTTATGTCCCATACGGATGGGATGCTGCCCCGCAGCTCCCGCCGGACCGGCCCACGCGTGCCCCCTGGCCGTGTCGCCTGTGATGCCGGCCCATCCGCCCGAATCTCCTGGCCGGGGCATACCTGTGCCCCGTGCCTGTCTCTGAAGGAGTGATCCCCGATGAAGGCTCCCGCGATCTCCCCGTGCCTGGGCGTCCCCGACACCCAGGCGGCCGTCGACTTCTTCGAGAAGCTCGGCTTCACCGCCCTGCCCGCAGGCGACGACGCCAACGACGACCTCCGCATCCTGTTGTTCGAGGGCGAGTTCGCCCTCATGCTCTACCACGAGGAGCACCTGCGCGGCTGGCTGCCCTCCCTCAAGGACACCCCCGTCGGCGCGTTCGGCATGTTCTACCTGGCCGTCGACGACTTCGACACTTACGTCAAGAAGATCCGTCCCCTCGTCACGGTGGAGAAGGACGTGATGGAGCACCACGGGCAGAAGCTCTTCTACTTCTCCGACCCCCACGGCTACGTCATCGCCGTCACTCAGAAGCAGACCTGGTGACATCCGCCGTCATGGGCTTTCTTCTGGCCACCCGTCGTCCCCGCTTCCGAAAGCAGTCCGATGTCCACCGCCTCGCGTCGTGTCACCCCCGCTGAGCGCCGTGCCCGCCTGGCCCGTCGCCATTTGCTGACCCCTGCTGCCAGGGTGGCCGGGGTCGAGGACGTCGCGCAGGCGCTGATCGGTCTGCACGCGACCGACCCGGCGACCGTCTTCCTCAGCGCGTCGGCCCGCATGCGCATCCCTACAGTCGAGGACATCGACCAGGCGCTTTACGACCCCGCGGCAATGACACGCCTGCGGTGCATGCGCCGCACCATGTTCGCCGTCCCGGCCGCCCTGGCGCCCCTGATCCAGGCCGCCGCCGCCAAGGACCGCCACCGCCACCGCCCCGAGGCGGTCAAGCGGCTCGGGGCGGCGGTCGGCTGGGACGAGGCCCGCTACACCGTCGCGGAACAGGACCTGCTGGCCGCGCTCGCCGCACGCGGGGAGGCCACCGCCGCCGAACTCGCCGCTGCCGTACCCGACCTGGCCGAGCAGATCGTCACGTTCCCCGGCAAGCCGTACGAGTCCCGCCAACGCGTGTGCGCGACCGTCTTGGGGGTGCTCGCAGCCGAGGGCCGCGTCCGCCGCTCCCGCCCGGCGGGTTCTTGGACCTCCGCCCAGTTCCGCTGGACGACGGCCGACCCCCTGCCCGAACTCCCCGCCCCCGAGGCGCAGGCCGAGCTGGCCCGCCGCTATCTCACCGCCTTCGGCCCGGCCACAGCCGAGGACCTCAAGTGGTGGACGGGCTGGAGCGTGAGCGTCACCCGTAAGACCCTCGCGGCGGCCGACGCCGTCGAAGTCGCCTTGGACGAGGGCACCGGCTACGTCCTGCCCGACGACACCGAAACCGTCCGCGCATCCGAGCCCGCCGCAGTCCTGCTGCCGAGCCTGGACCCCACCCCCATGGGCTGGCGCCACCGTGACTTCTACCTCGACCCCGCCCATACCAAGGCCCTGTTCGACCGTAACGGCAACATCGGCCCCACGCTGTGGTGGGACGGCCGCATCATCGGGTCCTGGGCCCAGCACCGCGACGGCCACATCAACCACCACCTGTTCGCCGACCCGGGCCGTGCGGCCCGCACCGCCATCGCCACCGAGACCGACCGTCTGACCGCCTTCCTCGGCACCACCCGCGTCATTCCCTGCTACCGCACCCCACTCGAACGTGAACTGGCCGCCCAACCACTGGGAACACCGCACTCCAACCGCGCATGAGCGCGGGCGCCGACATACCTCCGCTTGCCCATGATCCTGAAAAGAGGCTTCGACGCCATGGCCGCCGACCAGCCCGCCCGGCGCCGCCGGGACCCGCAGCGCAGAATCGCGGAAATCGCCGAAGCCACCGAGCGTGTCATCGCCGCCCGCGGCATCGAAGGGCTGACCCATCGCGCCGTCGCCGAAGAGGCCCACGTACCTCTGGGGGCGACCACCTACCATTTCGCGACCAAGGACGACCTGATCCAGGCCGCCCTGGAACGCGCCTACCAGCGTTACGCCACCACGCTCGATGAGTGGGCCGCCCACCGGCCGACCCTGACCAGCAATCAGCTCGTCGTGCTGCTCACCGACGTCCTCATGAGCTGCTTCGGGCCCAACCGCGCCTACGAGACCGTCGAACTCGAGCTCTACGTCGCAGCACTGCGCCGCCCTGCCCTGCGCCCCCTCGTCGACAAGTACACCCGGACCACCACGGATCTCCTGCTGGGCTACGTCGACGTGTCCACGGCGCGCGCCGCCACCGCCGCCATGAACGGACTGACCCTGCGCGGCCTGGCCAGCACGCAAGCTCCCACGCGTGATGAGGTCGAGGACATCCTGCGCCGCATCCTCACCCCCAACCCAGCCCTGTCCGCCGCGCCTTCCAGCAGCTAGGGCAGCGCACGTCGACCGAGCGGCGTGGGGCCATCCACCGGTTCCGCACGACGTTCCTGGATGGCTCAATCGGCTCGCCTCCGGATGAGCCGGGTGGGGTACGGAAAGGACGAAGGAAGCCGTAGCACGTGTCCGACTTCCAGGCAGGAGACGGCAATGAGAGCGACAGGCATCGGCGTGGGCCGCAAGGGCCCGGCCCTGGCTGTGTCGGCCATGGCGTGCCGCTCGGTGCGACAGGCACGGCGGGCACTGGCCACAGGCGGGTGGGCCGCGCGACGCCAAGCGCCGCGTCTGACGGTGTATCACCGTCGGGAAGGCGTGCGGCTGGAGCGGGCTCGGACGCACTAGGCTCCGGTTGAGAATCTGCTCGTATCGGCCGTGGCGGGGATGTTTCGGCCCCGCATGACGGCGGGTGCGGTACAGCCGGGGCCGCGCCACACCATTCCGGTCGGCTGGTCTTGCTCATGCCGTCGTCGGAGGAAGGGGAAGCGTGGAGGATCTGCCCGAGTCGGTGACGGAGCCGGACGGTTCCGTGGTGGTGCGTGTGCTCAGCTACAACATCCGCTCGATGCGCGACGACGTCGCGGCCCTGGCCCGGGTGATCCGGGCCTGTCGGCCCGACGTCGTCTGCATCCAGGAGGCGCCCCGGTTCTTCCGTTGGCGCAAGGCCGCCGCCCGCCTCGCGAGGACTTCCGACCTCGTCTACGTGACGGGTGGCGCCACCGCTTCCGGTCCCATGATCCTCGCCTCGCTCCGCGCCCACGTGGAGCACACCGAGGACGTTCTGTTGCCCCGTACCCCCGGCCTGCACCAGCGCGGCTTCGCCACCGCCGTGCTGCGCTTCGGCCGGGCCCGCCTCGGTGTGCTCAGCTGTCACCTGAGCATCAACGACCAGGAGCGCTACGAGCAGGGCCGACTGCTGCTCGACCAGCTCTCCGCCCTGCACGTCCCGCACGCCGTCGCGGCGGGCGACCTCAACGACCGGCCCGACGGCCATACCTTCGGCCTGCTCGCCGGTGCCCTGCAGGACGGCTGGGCGACGAAGCCGTGGGGGCGGGAGCACACCACCCGGCTGGGCGACCCGCTCCAGCGCATCGACGCCGTCTTCGCCACGGACGGGGTTCAGGTGCTGGGGTGCGGAGTGCCGATGGGGCTGACTGGGGTCCGGGAACGAGACCTGCGGGCAGCCACGGACCACCTCCCAGTGCTGGCCGCCGTGCGGGTGCCCGCCACGTAGCACGGGGGGAGACCTTGGGAGGACCGGGCGGGTGACCTCCGTTTGCTGAACGGTCACACCGCCCCAGCACCCGCGCCCAGGCCCCGGTAGACGGCTGTCGGTGTGTCAAAGGCACTCGGGGGTCAGCCAAGTCCGCTCGTAGTTCACCGCGTTCACCGTGACCCGGCCAAAGAAGTGCACGCACTTCGTCGCCGCGCCGTACACGTCGATGTAGCCGGCGTAGTCGTTGTAGGTGCCCGAGTCGTACCAGGAGGTCTGCCAGTCCCCGCGACGGACGACGATCTCCATGTGATGCGCACCGGAGATCCCGTCGCCGGCCCGCGCGCAGTAGGTACCCCCCTTGTAGCTGCCGGAGTACCAGATCTGCATGTACCCGAGTTCCGTGGTGCCGTTGCGCAGGGTCACGGTCTTCCACGTTTGGCCCGGGCACGAGCTGAAGGGTCCGCCGTAGCCGGGCGGAGCGGCTGCCGGATCGGTCGCCGATGCGGTCGGCGCCTGCAGCAGCCCCGCGATCACCACGAGAGTCCCCAGCACGAACGCCCTTCGTCTCGACGTCCGCCCTTTCAGAATCTTCATCTCGTACCCCCGGTTCACCTCGCCCAGGCCGTCATGCCGGGCGCAAGCCCCGACGATGACAGTCACCGACCACGTGGGCAAGGCCCGCGCCGCAGTTGGGAAAACCCGCTTACAACAACAGTCCGGATTGTTGAGCCGCCAACTTTGCTCGGCGGTCCAGCCGGTGGTGTCGGACCCGCGCGGGCTGGTGCTCTGATCGGCGAGGGAGGACAATGGGAGGTGGTCCTCCCAATACCCCCACTCCCTCATGTTCTCCGCCGTGCGACTGGTGCGTCGATTGTTGATGGCGGTACTTCTGAGCACCGCGATCAGCGTGGGACCCCTCGCTTTTACGCCCCTGGCGGCAGCCGGCACCCAGCTGAAGGCGGCGGAGCTTTCCCTTTCCACCAGTGAGGGGCAGCGCGGAACGAGTGTGTCGGTCACCGGCACCGGCTTCGAGACCTGTGGCAAGGCGACGCTCACCTTCGATGGCCAACACGCGACACCTGCGACGGTGGATGATCCCAAGATCTACGGCACCATCGTGGTTCCGCAGGACGCCACCGTGGGGCCGGACCACACGATCGAGGCGACCTGCGACCCGGACGTCGACTCCGGCAACGCCTACCACGCGGAGGCCCCGTTCACCGTGACCAGCGGTGACGACACCACGCCCGCCGACACCCGGACGTTGACGCTCGATCCTGACCACGGACCGGTCGGGACCTCGATCGACGTCCAGGGCACGGGGTTCACACAGTGTTCCGCCAAGAGCGTCGATCTCTACGTGGTTGAAGACGGGACCACCATCGCATCCGGGATCCCCGTGGCGAGCAACGGCGACTTCTCGTACACGGAGATCGTCCGGGAGAAGACGACCCCGAAGACGTACACCTTCCGGGCCGCGTGCACCGGCGAACCGGGCATCTACGCGGACGCCGTCCTCGTCGTCGAGAGCCCCGCGAACCCGGTACTCACCCTCGCCCCCACGCAGGACGCGAAAGGCGCGACCGTACAGGCGGACGGCACCGGGTTCACATGCCCGGACGTCGACTTCCAATGGGACAGCGGAGATCCGCCCTTCGCTACCACCCCCGTCCCGGACTCCCGCGCCTTCACCGCCGAGATCACGGTCCCAGCCGACGCAGAGCCGGGCGCGCACACGATTCGGGCCGTCTGCACGGCCGATCCCGACCAGTACGCCGAAGCCCCGTTCACGGTCACGGACGAGGACGGTACCGAAACGGGCGGTACGCAGACCGGCGGTACGGACACCGGCGGTACGCAGACCGGCGGTACGGACACCGGCAGTACCGGCGGTACCGACAACGCCGGCGCCGTCGCCTGGGTCGTCGCCCCCGCCTCCCTCGGCGCCGCGCTGATCCTGGCCGTCGCCGCGGCCGTCTACTTCGGTCGGCTGCACCGCGGCCCGCGCTGGGTGCGCGGTCACGTTCGCGCCACCCTCCGCCCGGCCGCCGCGACCGCCGACCTGACCGAACAGAGCCCGTCCGGCGAACCCCCCACCCGCACGATCCGGCTCGACCCCCACGCGGACCCCGGCTCTGCGAGCATTGACGAGGTGGACCGATGACCACATTCACGAACGCGACGACGGCCCCGCCCGCCTTGACCGTCCGCTCGTTCCTGCTCGGCGCGGGCGGGGACCTCGACACCCCGCTGCGCGCCCATGGAACGGCTGGTCCGCTGCTCGGCCCCGTGCGCGGCAGGACACCCGCCGCCGACCGGGCCGTCGAACACGAGCTGGCCACCGTCATCGACGACTTCCTCAGACTCGACATGCTCGATCTGATGGCGGACGGCTGGCGCAGATACGCCGCCCTGCGTGATGCCGCGCGCCGCACCCGAAACGCCCCGGGCAGCGAGGAGGTCGTCGCACTGGCGACCCATCGGATCACCTCGGCGCACCGGCCGTACGTCGATGTCTTCGTGGACGGTGTGAAGATCGGCACGCTGGACGTGGAGCTGACCGTGGTCTTCTGGATTTCTGGTCTCGTCTGCGTCATCCGCGACGCCCACCTCATCGGCGTCCGGTCGGGGGAGTGCGGGATCGACGCGAGCCTCGCGGTGCAGGGGGTCACGCTCACCGAGCAGCGGGGCGGCCGGCTCGACCTCCCCGGCGCCTTCGCCCTTCGCGCCCCCGTCCTGTTGCTGCGGGACGAGCCCCCCGACCCCCGCCAGGCCCGGACCGTCCCGGGTGCCGGCACTCGATGATGTTCACCGTGGCCGCCTGTTTCGTAGGCCGTGACGACGGCTTGGGCGCGACTGCGCAGGTCCGGCTTGGGCATGAGCGGTGACAGATGACCGGCCAGTCCACTGTGCAGCACCGCACCGCTCATCCCGTCCGTGTCGGTGAGCGGCCACAGTATGCGCCAGTTCCGCACTTATCTTCCGTGCGGCATCGCCGGGCCGGTAACGTGTCCAGTCCTGGTCGGGCGGGATGCGCCGAAGGCGGTGGGGCATGGATCCGGTGTCGACGGCGTTGCTCGCGGAACTGGCAGGTGGAGCCGGTGGTGCGCTCGGCCACCAGGCGTGGTTGGGGCTCACCGCGCTGGTACGCCGCCCGTTCGGGCACGACCACGACGCGTCCGCGCAGGATCCGGCTGTCAGCACCGGAGAGGCGGAGCTGATCCGGCTTCAGGCGGAGCCCGGGGATACGGCGCGTGCACAGGCGTTGAGCACCGCGCTGGCGACGCGCGCCGCGGTGGATCCGGAGTTCTCCACCGACCTGCGGCAGTGGAATGAACAGGTGGAATCGATGCGTACCCGCGACGGCGACGTCCACAACACGGTGAGCGGCGGCACCCAGTACGGTCACGTGCTGCAAGGGCGGGACTTCTCCGGTCTGACCTTCAACACCACCGCTCCACCACCACCTGCCCCCGGGGCGGAGACGCCGTCGACGCAAGGCTGAGGCGATCGGATACCGCGGAGGTGGACGCCATGCGCGCAACGTCGCAGCATCTGCGGAGTTTCGTGGATCGGCACAGGGTGCTTCGCCACCCCTTTCTCACGTTGGTGTCCTCCGGCAGAGCCGATCCCGGGCATCTCGTCGCCTGGGGGCTTCAGGAACGCCATGTGTCGTACGCCTTTCCCCGGTCCATCGGTCTGTTGATCTCGTGCGCCGATGACTTCCGCATGAGGACGGTGCTCGCGGAAAACCTGTGGGAGGAGTTCGGTGAGGGAAATCCCGACCTGGCCCACGCCGTGCTGCTCGACAACCTCCTTGAGTCGATGGGAGTCGACAGGGATCGACTGGACTGCCCTGCGACCGACGGGACGCTGGCGTTCCTCAAGACGCAGCGCCAACTCACGACGTCGAGCGCCTGGCGAGGCGTGGGAGCCTTCTGTTACGCGAACGAGTATCTGTCGCTCGCCGAATTCCGCCCGCTGGAAGCCGCCGTCCGGTCCCGTTTCCCGTCGGCCGACCTCTCGTACTTCACCGAGAACATGAAAGCCGACACCCGGCACACGGAACTTCTGGAGTCGCTGATCGACGCCGCTGCGGAAGTCCCCTCGAACAGGGCGGACATCGAGTACGGCGTCAGCGAGGCGCTCGACGCGCGCTGCCTGTTCTACGACTCCCTGGTGGCGTCGGGAGACGAGTGACGGGCCATGGGTGCAGAGCATTCCGTGCGCATTTCGTGTGGAGAATGGCGTGACCAACTCGGTGGCCTGTCCGTGGAGTTGCCTGCGGTGCCGCGTCGCGATGTCGCCGCGTTCGTGCGCGGCGCAGCCAGGATGGCCGCCAGGCTGCCGGGCCCGCTTCTGGAGCGTCTGGAGGCGCTGAGAACGGGACAGGACGGCCATGGCTATCTTCATGTGACGGATCTTCCCCATGTACCCGGCGTACTGCCGAGGACGCCTGACATCAGGCCCGCCCCGGTCGAGCGACCTCTGCTTGCCATGGAAGGCTGGCTGTTGGCGACATGTACGGCAATGGGTGTGCCCACCGCCTACCGTGAGCTGTACTCGGGCAGTCTGCTTCAGGACATCTGTCCGTCGCCGCAGGCCCATCCGCTGTCGGCCCAGAGCTCGACCACTGCGCTGCTGCCGCACTCGGAAATGCTCTACCACCGATGGCGACCGGACTTCCTGCTGCTCGCGTGCTCACGCGCGGACCACGACGGCGCTGCGGGGACGACCGTGGCGGGCGCCCGGGCCGCGCTGGCGCTGCTCGGGGCCGTCGAACTGGAGGTCCTGCGCGAGCACCGTATGGCATGTGGGACGGACCTGGCCTTCCGTCGTACGGACGGAACGAGCCCGCGGGCACACGTGCTGGTCGTCGACGGTGTTCCCGCTGACCCTCGGCTCGCCTTCGACCGCGAACTGCTGGAGCCCGGCGACCCATCGGCCCGTCGAGCCCTGCGGGCGTTGTCCGAGGCGCTGGACGAGGTCACCGACACCGTGCGGATGCGCCCCGGTGACCTGCTGATCCTCGACAACGCGCGCGTCGTCCACGGCCGCACGGCGTTCACGCCACGCTGGGACGGCCACGACCGGTGGCTGCACAGGACGTACGCCAGGTCTTGGCCGCAGGGTCCCGCCGGTACGACGGCTGCCGTTGCTTACCAGACCAAGCCGTTCGCGCCCTGCTGAGTGCGGAGCTCCGCCTCGGCCGCGGCACTACGCGCCGCCGCGCCGCACGGCTGCCCTCCGTTCGCGGAAATCAGGGTTGGTGACATCGGGCGAACCGGCCCCTGACAGTACGTCACACACCGCGCGGGCGGCGCGCAGGCCGGCGCGCAGCCCCGCGTCCCGGGTGAGGAAGCCCATCTGGGGGACGGACAGGAAGCGTTCCGGGCCGAGCGCCGTGAGCGCGGCCCAGGCGTCCCCGGGGCCGAGGCCGTCCACCGCGGCCCGGAGGTTCCTGTGCTCGACGGCCCAGGCCAGCG
Organism: Streptomyces sp. ERV7; assembly: GCF_001653515.1. Taxonomy (GTDB): domain Bacteria; phylum Actinomycetota; class Actinomycetes; order Streptomycetales; family Streptomycetaceae; genus Streptomyces. Next base: position 109,500 of record NZ_LYOY01000029.1, read on the forward strand.
CCACGGGATCGACGAGATCGTGATGGCCCGTGTTCACCAGCAGGGCGCCGTCCCTGCAGATCTCCAGCTCCCGCCTGCCGAGCAGCGGCGGTTCGTCCGCGGTGGGCCCCGGCCGGTGCAGGCTGATCACGTCGGACCGGGAGAGGAGGTCGTCGAGGCCGGTGTACGCGATGCCGGAGGCGGCCTCCAGCGCATGGTTGCGCCGAGGGGAGGTGTACAGCACGCGCATGCCCAGCCCCTGGGCCATCGTGGCGACGCGTGCCCCGATCCGGCCCGCGCCGACCACTCCCAGGGTGCGGCCGCCCAGTTCGCGGCCCTCGGGAGGCGACACCGCGGTGCTCGGGTCGGCCGGGGAATGCCGGGGCCCGATGATGGTGTCGGTGAACGGGCGGGCCAGGGCGAGCGCGAGCAGGACGGTGAACTCCGCGACCGAGGCCGCGTTCTCGCCCGGTGTGTTCGCGAAAGCCATCCCCAAGTCGTACGCCGTGCGCCAGCCGGGCACATAGCTGCGGAAGTCGGTGCCGACGAACGCGACGGCTTCCAGGGCCACGGCTCGTTCGAAGTGGGCGGGCCGCGGCTCCTCGTATCCGCCGATCAGGTACCCGGAGACGCCGTCGAGCGCCGTATGCAGGCCGTCCGCGCCCAGGTGGTCGTCGGTGACCTCCCGCAGGGCGAACCCACGGTCGGTGATCAGGCGGCGGGCCTCTTGCGGCACCACGGCCGTTCCGGTCACCAGGACGATGAGCTGCTCCTTCATGTGCCCTCCTGTGGCATGCGGCCCTGGCCGCCGTCATCGCCTCGGCCGGGAGCGGGCGAAGCGCCGGTTGTCGAGGACGTCATCGCACCCTTACCGCAGCTCGAAGACAATGAGGGACAGCGGCCCGCGCCAGGTGAACTGTCCGCAGACGATGACGCGGGCGTCGTGCACCCGTCCTGGCAGCGCCGCGGCGGCCTGCTCCAGGACCTCCCGCGTCGCGTCGTGCCCGTCGTCGTCGGGTTCGTGCTCGATGATCACCGTCGCACGCCGCGTCATCGCGGCCGCCTGGCGCAGCATGGCCACGGTGGTCGCGGCGAAGCCCGAATCCTTCGGAGCCGCCTTGCGTCCCTGGTCGGCCTCGGCGGCGGCGAGAACGTCGCGAGCCGACGCGGTCAGCCGCGGCGGGGCGCCCAGCAGCGGCGATCGCCGTCCGAACTGCGGCGAGGTGTACAGCACGATGCCCGCCTTCGGGACCGCCAGGCCGCGCCAGCCGACCGGGGCTGTCGCATCCGCGCACACCACCCGGCCGGTGGCGGCGGGGGGCCGCAGGCGCGCGAGATCGCCGGTGACGTCCTCGTATCCGAGCGGAGTTCCGCGCGAGGCCCGTAGGGCCAGCACGACGGCCAAGCAGGACGCGACCGCCACCTCGTCGGCACTGGCGTACGCGGGGAGCATGGCCAGCACCGGCAGCAGGCTCTCGGGGTCGCGGATCGGCGGCAGTCGCCGGAGTATCCGGGCATGGCGGACGGTGGCCCGGCTCTTCGCCAGGCTGACGCAGGCGAGGACCGGGTCGATCTCGATCCCGAAGAACGGCAGGTCCATCAGTCGGGCCGCCATCGCCGAACTGCCTCCGCCGGCGAAGGGATCGACCACGGCTCTGCACGACGGGCCCACGAGGTCGGCGACGACCGCCATCGTCGTGCGGACGTTGGAGGCACTCGCCGTCTGAAACCAGCGGTCCACAGGTTCTCGCGGGTCGGGGTGGTAGCGCTCGGCGTCCAGCGGCAGGGACCGGGGCAGGGACAGGGGCACGGCATTCCTCCTCAACCGATCAGGGACTGGACCTGCCGCGCGCAACCCCACGACAGTGTGACGCCCGAGCCGCCGTGACCGTAGTTGTGCACCACGACGGCGCCGTGGTGGCTGCCGCGTTCCAGCCGTACGCGCGGCCGCACCGGCCGTAGACCGACCCGGAGCTCCCTGACCTCGGCGTGGCCGAGTGCGGGCAGGACGGCGGCGCAGCGCGCCACGATCCGCTCGGCGGCCTCCGGGTCCGGCCGCAGGTCGCTTCTGCCGTGTCTGACCATCCCGCCCAGGACGACGTGGTCGGGGTGGGCGATCCAGTACGTGGGGTCCTCGCTCTCGGGGAAGTCCGAGAAGAATCCCTCGATCCCCGGATTCTCCGTGATCACCAACTGGCCCCAACTCGGCGTCACCTGCCGGTCACCCACCAGATCCCTGGCCCCGAGTCCGGCGCAGTTGACCACCACAGGGGCGATCTCCAGCAGCTGGTCCAGGTCGCGCAACGGGCTGTCCAGCAGCCGAACGGTGGCTCCGGTGGCGAGCAGACGGCCCATCAAGTAGCCGAGGTAGACGGGCATGTCGAAGACCGGGGCCCGGTAGGTCCACCCCCATCCGAAGCCGGGCGGCAGTTCGGACGGGCCGCAGGGGGCGAATCCGCTCACCGAACGCAGCCAGGCCGGCGGCCGCGCCGGCTCGCGCGAGGCTTCGATCCCCGGGGTGATGCGCACGCCGGACCGCGGATCGGCGGCGATCGCCGTCAGGTCCGGCAGGCTGCGCAGGCTCCACTCCAGCACCCTGGGATCGTCGAAGACGTACGGTCCCCACAAAGCCCCGGCGACCGCGGACGTCGTACGCTGGGGTTCGCGGTCGCAGACGACGGTGACAGCTCGTCCCGCCTCCGACAGCACCAGCGCGGTCGTCAGCCCCGCCACCCCGCACCCGACAACGATGACCTCAGGATCCGCTGAGACAGCCACCGCTCCAGATTAGGGATTCGCCCGGATCACAGCCAGATCGACGGACCGTCAAATGCTGTGCATCCAGCCGCTGATGGGCGCGGTAGCTGGTTGACTGTGAGGAGGACACCGCATGGGCGGTGCTCAGCCGCGTACGAGCGAGAGGCCGTGCCGATGGGGGGTGCCGAAGGGCGGGGCGATCGCGAGCCCGACCGGTCCGGGACCACGCGCTCGGAGTTGTCCGGGAACGCCTGGGACGTGGTCCAGGCGCGCGACGTCAGCGGTGGCATCCACTTCCACCACGCCGACCCTGCCCTGGGGCCGAGTCCGCGGCAACTTCCCGCAGACGTGAGGGGATTCGTCGGAAGACAGGCGGCTCTCGACAGCCTCGACGACATCCTGGCCCGTGGCGTCGAGAGCTCGCAGACCGTCGTGATCTCGACGATCGCCGGCACCGCGGGCGTCGGCAAGACCTCCCTCGCCACGCACTGGGCGCACCGGGTCAAGGACCGCTTCCCCGACGGCCAGCTGCACGTCAACCTCCGGGGCTATGACGCGGGACCGCCCGTCACCGCCGATCAGGCGCTCGAACGGTTCCTGCGCGCCCTGGGGGTCGCTCCGGGAGCGATCCCCGACGACCCCGAGGACAAGGCCGCGCTCTACCGGTCCCTGCTGGCCGGGCGGCGCATGCTCATCGTGCTGGACAACGCCGCGGCCGTACGCCAGGTGCGTCTCCTGCTGCCCGGGACCGCCTCCTGCATGGTGCTGGTGACCAGTCGTGACCGGTTGTCCGGACTGGTGGCCCGGGACGGCGCACACCGCCTGGACCTGGATGTCCTCGCCGAGGACGAAGCCGTGCGGCTGCTACGGGACAGCACCCGGGGGCACCGCGGCCCGGACCCCGAGCCCGAACTGATCCAGCTGGCCCGGCTGTGCGCCCGCCTTCCCCTGGCGCTGCGCATCGCGGCCGAGCGGGCGGCAGCCCGGCCGCACATGCCGCTCAGCGAGTTGATCAGTGATCTGCAGGACGAGTCCTCCCTGTGGATAGCTCTCTCGGCGGACGAGGAGGAGGACAGCGACGCGGTGCACACCGTGTTCGCCTGGTCCTACCGTGCCTTGGGCAGCGAGGCCGCCCGGATGTTCCGGCTGCTGGGCCTGCACCCCGGACCGGACTTCTCGGTCCACGCCGCGGCGGCCCTGGCAGACGTCTCCACCGTCACCGCACGGCGGCTGCTCGACTCCCTGGCCGGCACGCATCTGATCTCCGCGTCCGCCTACGACCGCTTTCAGTTCCACGACCTGCTCCGGGCATTCGCCTTCGAACAGGCGGTCAACGACGAGACGCCGGAAGGCCGGGCGTCCGCGCTGCGCCGGCTGTGCGAGTGGTATTTGGAGGCGATGGGGGCGGCTGCCGCGGTGCACGACGCCCAGTACGCCGACGACTGGCATGTGCATCCTGCGCGGACCGATCTGCCGGGGCTTCCGGACGTGTCGGACTACGAGCGGGCCATGGCCTGGTTCACCGTGGAGACCGACAACCTGGTGGCGGTCAGCAGGACGGCGGCCGAGGCGGGCCACCACGAGGTGGCGTGGAAGCTGCCCGCCCTGTTGCGTACGCCGTTCCTGGACCGGCATCCCGTACAGGGCTGGCTGCCGATGGCCGACCAGGCGCTGCGGGCCGCTCGGCGATCGGAGGATCTGGTCGGTGAGGCCGTGACGCTCCTCGGCATGAGCATCGCGCACCGCCAGGCGCACCGTGTCGAGGAGGCCGTCGAGCACAGCCGTGCCGCACTGGCCGCCGCCCGTCAGGTCGACGATGCTTGGCAGACGATCGCCGCCCTGGTCATGCTGGGGCACGCGCTGCGCCTGGGGCGCCGGCTCGACGAAGCCCTGGAGTCGTACCAGGAGGCCCTGGACATCGCCGGAGGGCTGCGGCTGCGTCTGTGGATCGTGTGGGGGCTCATCGGACGCGCCGAGGCGCTGCTCGACTCGGGGTCCCACAGTGAGGCCCGGGCGTGCGTGGCGGCGACACTGCGGGAACTGCACGACGGCGAGAGCCCCGGCGCCCGCTCGGAATGCCTGTGGGTGGAGGCGACGATCGACCGGGAGACGGGCCTTCTGGCCGACGCGGATCGGCATATCGGCCAGGCCCTGCACATGGCGTACGAGACCCGCAACGTCATCTACCAAGGACAGTGCGAGACCGAACTCGGCCGCGTCCGCCTCGCGGCAGGCCGCGCCGAAGACGGACTGGCCGCGCTCCAGCGCGCCGCGTCGATCGGCCGGCTCCTGGGTGACCAGGCGATGGAGGGGACGGCGCTGGACATGACCGGGCAGGCCTACCAGGCGCTGGACCGGCCGCAGGAAGCCGTGCAGTTCCACCGCCTGGCCATTGTGGAGTTCCGGGAGCTCGGCGACGACTGGCGGCTTGCCGGTGCGCTGGAGAACCTGGCCGCGGCCATGGAACGGACCGGCGATACCGCTGCTGCGGCATCGCACCGGCGGGAGGCCGTCGGCATCCTGCGGCGCTACACCGACGCCCGGGCGAGGGCCCTGTGCTCGGCTGTGACGGCTCGGCTGCCTGCTGGATGACGGAGGGCGGCCCTAAGGAGACCGGAGGGGCGCCGCACGGACCATCAACAGCCGTTCCTGGCTCGGCCCGAGGTAGTCGCTGTGCCGCTCGACGAGGCAGAAGCCCGACGCCTCGTACAGCCGCAGAGCGGGGTGGTTGTCCGGGGCCACGCTCAGCCAGACGGCGCCGAGCCCCCGGTCGTCCGCGCGGCTCAGCACGGCGTCGAGCAGGCTGCGCCCGTGACCGCGCTGCCGGTGGGTGCGTTCGACCGCGAGCGACAGGAGCCACGACCGGCCGCTGCCGTCGCCGGCCAGGAGCGCGTAGCCGTACAGCCCTCCGGTGCCCGCGGAGACGAGCATGTGGTGGCCATGGACGTCGAACAGCTGGCGCAGCGCGAAGTACGGATAGCTGAGGCCGGGGAACGCGCGCGCCTCCAGGGCCGCGATGGCCGCCAGGTCGCCCTCGACCGCCTGACGCACCTGTCCGTCCCGCATGGCACCCAGTGTGCACCGGACGTGGCGCCGGATTCCCGTCCTGCACGGTCAAGGAGCGCCGCACGGCGTCACGACCGGTCGGTGCCCTCTGCCGCCTCCCAGAGGGTGCTGAACTGCTGGACCCGCTGGGCGACTTGGGGGAAGCGCAGGTTGATGGCCGTATGGGCGGTGACGCCGAGCAGGTCGAAGACGATCTCGTAGGAGAGCGACTCGTCGAAGACGACGAAGTCACCGATCGCGGTCATCCGGGCGGTGGGCGGCAGTTCGGAGAGCGACAGCACGCGCACCTCTATGCCGAGGCTTCGCTGGTCGTCGCAGAGGCGGCTCAGTTCGGGGGTGGTGTCCTCGGCTTCCGCGACGATGAACAGCCGCCGGATGCGCACGCCCCGGTGGATCGCGTCGCGCTGCGCCCCCAGATACCGAACGCCGAGTTCGCTCGCCCAGAAGTCCCGGTCGGCCCAGCTGCTGGTGGCGTCGATGGTCAGGGCGGCGCACTCAGTCAGGGTCGTGATCCAGTCGTGGTCCTCTCCCTCCCGGTGGACGACTTCCAGGTTGAGGTGCTCCATCAGCGAGGTGAGCCGCAGGAGCTCCGCGCGGACGAAGGGCTCCATGATCGACGGGGCGGCCGTCCCGAGGGTCGTCGCACTGCGGACCAGCCGGGTCACCTCCTCCCGCGACAGCGCCGAACGATCGACCATGCTGAAGAGCTCGGTGTCCTCGTTGACGCGGGCGAAGCCGTCGGCGACCAGCTCCTTCATCTCGGAGTTTTCCGTGGCGAGTGTCTCTTCGAGCGAGGCGATCCGGTCGGCCAAGTCGTTCATGAACTGGATGATCAGCGCCGCCCCGCCCGCGAGGACCGAGACGGTCAGCTTCCAGACCGGGGGCTGCTCGGTGAGGCCGGTGAGCAGATAGCAGGCTCCGGCGACCAGCACGGCCACCAGTGGCCTGAGCAGAATGGGCGGGCGGCGTGGAGTCGAAGGCTTCACCGGCTCCGGCGTGTTCGGCGATCCGGCCATGTGTCGTGGTCTCCTTGGGAGGGATCGTGCGCGTCCCCACCCAGGGGTGGGCGCTCAGTTACCGCAGGTGCGCGGCGGTCTGCAAGGCCATCTGATCCCTGATCCGTTGGACCAGGTTCAGCCACTGCCTGGTGAATCCGGGTTCCCGCTCCAGCACTTCCCACAGCGGGCGCAGGACCCGGTCCACGCGCGCTGACGGCATCCACAGATGCATCAGATGGTCGACGGCGGGACGCAGCGCCGCCAGCGCGTCCCGCCCGTCTATCGAGCCGAGCCGGCTGCGCTCGACCATCCTGATGAGCGTCGTGAGCAGCCAGTCGTGCAGGGCGAGGTCATGGCAGAGCGCGGCGGCGGCGTCCGCGGTGATTCCCGTCGGTAGCCCGAGCTCCGCCGTACGCAGTCCGTCTTCGGCCAGGGTGAAGCTCGTCAGGGACGGACCCTGGACGTCCGGTAGCGCCACCCAACGCAGCCGGGTGACCCGGGACTTGAAGGGCGGCTGCTGGTCGAGTGCCCGGGCCCGCACCATCCGGACGAGCCTACGGTCGGCGATCGCTCCCAGGTCGAGGTCACCGGGGCGGCGGGCGTCGTTGAGGTGGCCGTCGGCGACATCGCGCCCGGGGAGCGTGCCGTACGGCTCGACGATGCCGGGGCGGGCCAGGTAGTGGCCCCAGCGGCGCCGTTGGTGGGGGCCTTCGGCCGTGACCGCGCAGAAGGTGCCCACTTGCAGGAGTCGGCCCTCGGTGAGCGTGGCGCGGGTGGTGACGGTGCCGACGGCGCGGACCTTGGCGCCGGAGGCGGTGGGCAGGTGGCAGTCCACGCCGGTCAGCACGTCGGGCGACCGGACGTACAGATTGGGTCGCTCGGAGACTCGGGTCTGCTCGCCCGCCCCCCATCGCAGCAGGTCGGCGGCGTCGCGCGCGGAGAGTGCCTGGGAGTGCGGCAGCAGGCGGGTGTGCACTTCGCCGAAGACCAGGACCGGCTCCGGACTCTGTCCGCTCAGCCCACCGGTGTCCGCGCCCCCGTCCATCTCAGGGCTCCTCGTGGAAGACGTAGGAGATGCGGTCGGTGATTTCCTCGGGTAGCGACAGCCCCTCGACCGAGGCACGTTCGGCGACTTGGCGCAGAGCCTGCGGCTCGACGTTCACCTGGTCGAGGACGACCCGCACCGCATGCTCGACCGGCAGGAGGCGGGAGGGGAGGACGGAGCAGGTGCGGTAGGCGGAGAAGGGCGCAGCGCAGGGGGTGAGCCGGATCAGTGGCGGCAGCGCGTCCCAGTCGCCCGGAAAGTCCTCGTCGGCCGCCCACGGCACGGGCTGGAGAACGGGTTCGCCGCAGTGCCGCAGTAATCCGAGCCGGGCCAGTTGCCAGACGGCGGCCAGGAACGCGCACGACCAGACGCGCCGCCCGGTCGGCTCGTCCCAGAGCTCGGCGTCGAGGAAGACCGAGTGCCGCCGGGCGGTGGTCTCGGCGGGCGGGTGCCAGACGGGGGCGTCGGCCATCGCCTCCACGGTTGGCGCGTCGGGGGTTCGGCGGCCGTTGGCGAGCCAGCCGCTCCGGCCGACCGGCGGCCGGGAACCGTCGCTGCCGGGCGGCGGCGACTCGACGAGGCGGGCCCGCACTCCCTCGGCGACGGGGACACCGTCCGCGACGGCGCAGCCGGACTCGCGGGCCAGGTAGTCGATGACGAGCCCGGCGCGTTCGGCCTCGGCGAGCACGACGGGAAGGAGCGCGGCGGGGGTGGAGACGCGGGTGCAGTATTCGTCCACCAGGAAGCAGGTGCTGACCCGGGGCCTGCGTCCGCCTGCGGCGGCGACCGTACGTGCCGCGTCGGCCCACGGCCGGACCTGCGCGAAGTGCGCGCGCAGCCGTTGCGGACCCGCCTCGAAGTCCTCCGGGTAGAGGTGGCCGAGTTCCAGCGACACATGGGCGAGCGGCACCGCCTGGGTGCGCGGTTCGAGGGTCGTCTCCCGGAAGACGGCGCTGGTTCCGGTCTCCGTCACGGCGTCCCCCAGACGTCGTCGTCGGTGAGCTTCTCGGCCAGGTGCTCAAATGCCTTCAGCGTCTCCAGGCCGGCGACCTGGCTGGAGAGCACGTCCTCATCGGTGATCAGCTGTTCGCGCCATTGCAGCACGGGGTCGAGCGGTACGGAGCCGAGAGTCACGGTATGGCCGAGGCCGCGGTCGGCGGCAAGCCGGCGGAGGTCCTGGTCGCAGCTGACCATCCACGCGTACTGGGCGGGCGGCGCCAAGGACCACGGTGGCGTCTGCGGGTCGGGCACGGCGGCGCGTACGAAACGTATGCTGCCCCGCAGTTGCTCGACGTCGTGACCCCGGGCGGCGCCGCCGTCGAGGATGCCGCGCGGGCCGAAGGCGAACCCGGAGGCGGCGATCACATGCTGCCGCGTCCACCGGTGATAGATGAGCCACCGGGCGCCGACGCCTCGCAGTTCGGGCCGTGCGGTGACCTCCAGCGCCAGGTCGACGGCGTAGCTGCGGCCGGCGCTGAGGTCGACCACCACCACGTCGAACTCACTGTGGAGCCGCAGGAAGAGGTCGACGCAACGGAGAACGGAGTCCTTGCCGACGGCGAACTCGCCGCCGCTGTGGTCGCCGGGGAACAGGGCGAGGCTGCCGGAGCCGGCGGGCCGGTGGCGCAGGGTCGGGTGCTCGGTACGCGCCCAGACGTCGAGCCGGACCGGCTCCTGCGCCTGCCCCCGGAGGTAGGAGTGGAGGCCGCCCCTGGCGTCCGGTACGTCGAAGACCGCTGCGGCGGTGGGCGAGCCGAAGTCGAAGTCCAGGTAGCAGACGTCGTCGCCGGTCAGCGCGCGGCGGAAGGCGATGTTGGCGCTGGTGACCGAGCGGCCGGTGCCGCCCTTGTCCGAAGCGGCGAAGACGAGCACCGTTCACTCTCCCCGGGCAGCGGCGTGCCTGCCCCGCGCCAGGCCGTCGAGCTCGACCAGGATCCCCAGGATGAGTGCGATGGCGGTGCCGGGCCGGTGGTCGAGGAGCTCGCGTGCCCGCCTGAGTCCGGCCTCGGCGGACCGCAGCGTGAGGCTGCGTGAGGTGTCCTGGCCCGAGGTGGGTTCGAGGAGTTCCTTGCCGAACAGGTGGGTCGCCTCATTGAGCAGCGAGGAGGCGGTGCTGATCAGTTCGGTGCTGCGGATCGGCGACTCGGTGTAGAGCCGATGGCCGGCCACCATGCACTCGACGACTCGTTCGGTGAAGCTCCAGGACGGCGGCCGCTCTGCGGTCGGCGCATGCGGGTAGACGGCCTGCACGTCGTCCCACTGGCCGACTCCCTCGTCATAGTGGATGCGGCGCTTCCACACGTGGTCGAAGATACGTTCGGCGAGTCTCAGTAGCCGGTCGTGCGCGGACACGTTCTGTGAGAGCGCGCAGAGTTGGATGGTCCGCTTGAGTAGCTGGGCGGAGAAGTCGGCCATCGTCCACTGCATCGCGGGGCCGATGTCGCCGCTGCCCTGGAGCGGCAGCCGCACGCCCGGGGCATGCAGGACGATCGCTGGGTCCCCTTCGGTCATCCGGCTGCTGATCCGGCCGCGCTCGGCGAGCCGCTCCATCACCGCGACGGTACGGGTGAGGTCCTCGTCGGTGGCGCGGCGGCGTACCAGGTCGTGGACCAGGATGGAGGCGACCGACAGGGAGAAGTACTCGGACTCCAGGCGCTGCCCGGTCGTACGCCAGGGGATGTCCTCCAGCGGCCAGACGTCGCCGAACCGGGCGATGCCGGACCAGTACTGCTGAGTGATCTCCCACCGCAGGCGTAACGCCTCGGCGAGCCGCTGCTGTTCGGGGGTCAGCAGGCCGAGAGTGAGGGTGCGTTCGGAGAACAGGTCCTGGATGCCGTCGAGGGCGACCACGGTGAAGTAGAGGTAGGGGACAGGCCAGGCGACGCCGGCGGGCTGCCGGCCGGTGAACTGCGTGGTCTCGACCTGCGGGGAGTCCTTCACCAGAGTCCAGGCCCACCCGCACTCGAAGAGCTGGTTCTCGTCGTCGGCGATGTCGACGCCGAGCACAAGGCTCTCGTCGATGGTGGCGCGCAGTGCGGCGAAGCGTCGCTGGAACCGCTCCACCACGACGCGTTGGGAGACCTGCCCCTGCCCCAGGACATCGCACAGAGCGCGGCCCTGCGCACTGTCGGGGTCGAAGCAGTTGACGGTGAAGGAGCGCAGCAGGCTCACCATGGCGGCGGTGAGCCGGGTCTCGGTGGCGGCCCTGAGCTCCTCGATGCGGGCACGCACTTCCGCGCGCCGGGTCCTGCCCAGGTAGACCTTGAGAAAGCCGAGGGTGGCCAGGCACAGAGTGATCGACATCGAGAACGAGTCGACGACGCCCAGCCGGCGCTGCTCCCCGGTGAGTTCCTTGCCGGGGTCGCACGCCTCGAAGTAATGACCGCCCGCGAAGCTGGGCCCTTCGTCCTCGGTGGTATGCGTGTCCATGAACTCGGCGAGGATGTTCACCAGCTTCGCCGGGATCTCCGTCCGGCCGCCCATACCCTTGAGCGCGGCCTGCACGTCGCGTTCCATGGTGTCCGGATCGTCCAGCCGGAATGCGGTGATCTCCGTGGCCGGATACATCAGGCACAACAGCCGCTCGGCGTCGGCGACACTGTTGAGGCCTCCCTCTTCACCCCAGTCCCATTCACCACTGTCAAACGAATGGCGTGACACGGCCTGCCATATATCAAGCAGGTGCTGGCGTGGCTTGATCTGCATCCCCCACCCCTCGCCCGGGTGCCCCATATTCGGGCCCAGAGCATATCCGCTCCCGTACTTCCTGGGGGGTTCGGCCGCCGACGAACCGCGCCGCCGGGAGACCGCAGCGTGTCGCGGGAAAGCGAGGCCGGTCGACATCGTGCCCCGCCCGTACGGCGTCCCCATGGCTCCCCGCATGCGCTCCGTCAGGCATATTTGACGCCGCGTCAGGGTGAGAGGGCCGGCGAGTGTTCGCCGTGTCTCGGTGTACGGGATCGCAGGCCGCTCGGCGCGGCCCGGCTGGAGGCCCGTGCCCGGCAGCAGCCGGATTGTCAGATCCCGCGCCTAGGCTGTCCGCAGAGATTCGATCAAGGAGCAGGGCAGTGCGAATAGAGCGTCACCAGGTGGGCGGGGCCGTCGTGTCGGCAGCACGCGAGGACTTCACGAACCGCATCGGGGGCCGGGTGCGGTCCATGTCGCGGGGTGGCCGGATGGCCACCTACGAGTGGCAGTCGATCGCCGACGAGTTCCTCGACTACCTGGGCGCCCTCTCCGTGGAGACACCCGGCCTCGACACCTCGGAGGCCAAGGCCGCCCTCAAGGACGCCTGCGAGGCCGCGGCCGGCGCCGTCGCCTACGCGGCGTACCACCCGCACTGCAGTTTCCAGGTCTTCCTGGAGTACGTGAACTTCGGCATGAGCTACGACCCGGGTGAGGATGCCCCCGCGGAGAGCGTCACGCCCGAGGAGTGGATCGACGCGCTCTGCCTGGCGGTCCTCAGGGACAAAGCGAAGTGGCACGGCGAGGCCTTCCACTTCGCCCGGGAGAAGTTCGCCGCGCGGGCGCAGGGAACGCCCGCCGGCGAGCTCGCCACAGGCTTGATGGCCGTGGTCCTGGACGACACCGGCGACGACGAGGAGTACCCGCCGAGCGCGCAGGCCAAGCTCGCCGCCGTTGACGCAGCCTTGGACCGCATGGGTACCCGCGCGGGGGAGACGGGCGAGCCCCTCCTGGACCGGCCGGACAGCGGAGCGCTGCGTACGCTGCGCGCCCTGGCCGCCGAGGACAAGGAGGCCTTTGATGCCGCGCTGGCCGACCTCCTGGTCAGGCACAGCGCCCTGCACGGCCCCACGGCCTCCCCGAGCACGCTTGTCCCGCTCGTCCCCTTGGCCCTCGCCGCGCTCGCGTACCGGACCCGTGACTGGGCGCCTGCCGTTCACACCGACTACCTTCCGCACGCACTGATCACCGGCTTCCAGAGCCGTGGCCCGCGGGTCGCGGGGTTCGGCCGGGAGCGGCGGGCGGACGCGGTGGCCGCGCTCGCCGCGGGCCCGCTGGTGGTGGAGCGGCCGACCGTCGACTGGACGGTCGGCCCGCAGATCGAGGCCATGTACGAGGAACACGTTCGGGAGGCGCTCACCCCCGTCGACGCGGACCCTCTCGCTGTCTCGCGGCTCGACAGCGTCTTGAGCGATCAGGAGCGCCTCTTCAAGTGGCGCGCGGGGAACACCGGCGGCGTCACGGACGCCCAGCTCGCGAACCTTCGGCTGGGCGCCCAGATAGGGGCGGCCCTCTTCCGCATCGCACGGGCGGAGCCGGGCACCGAGGTCGAGGTGACCATCGACGGCCGCACACTGCGCTACCCGGCCCAGCGGGACGAGAAGGCCGGAGCCGGCAACTGGCAGAACGCCACTGCCTTCGCCCTCATCAGCGGCGCACGCGAGGACCTCGCCCCGCTGGTCCTCACCGGCCCTGCGTTCGCCCGCCCGGACGGCTCCGCCTTCGCCGCGTACCGCGAAGCCCTCCACGCCTACCTGAAGGGCACCGATCCCGAACCGGCGGCGCAGCGGGCCTTGGAGCAGGCCGAGAGGGCCGAGGACTGGGGCTTCGCCATGCCGCCGGCCGTGCTGCTGTCGCAGCTCGTGGAGGGCGACGAGGAGAGCTTCAACCTGGCCCTGGCCGACGCGCTCGAAGCCCACCGCGACTACTACCAGGTCGCCGACCGCGCCGACGATCCGGACGCTTCCGTCAACCTCGACATCCTCGCCCTGGCCTGCCACGCTCGCCGACGCGGCTGGGACATCCGCGTCGAATCGGCCTACCTGCCGCAGGGCCTCCTGCGGGCCGCGGAGCCGTTCTAGGGGCGGGCCACAGCGGGACGCCGCCGCCGGCTGGGGCCCGTTCTCACTGCTGGGCGAAGTGGCTTTCGAGTCGGCTGAGCAAGGTCGCGAACGCCGGGGACATGGTGGCGTCGGTCTGGGTGAGAACGGTCGAGCGGCCGTCGTCCTCCACGGTGATGGTGTAGCTCATCGCGTCTCGGGCGCGGCCGGGCTGTTCCGCTGCGGGCACCGGGGCGGCCTCCGCGACCAGCCGGGCCAGCTCGGCTGAGGCGTTCTTGGACAGGGCGTCGGTGTCCAGCACCTTGGGCGGGAGGCGGAGGTTGATCGCGGCCGCCTGCCCGCCGTGTGTCTCCAAGGTCACCCTCATCGTCCCAACCTCCCGGGCCACGGCGCGGCGCTCTCTGCCGTCACGATCGTCCGAGGGTTGGCCCGCATCAACCACCGGGGGCGGGGGGTTATTTCTTCCCCTTGAGCGTGGCCACGTCCTTGGCCAGCGCGGTCACCTGGGTGGTCAGTGTCCCGATCTGCTTGGTCAAGGCCGCCAGGCCGTCCTGCCGACCCGCGCCGCCGTTGCGGTTGCCCGCGCGGCTACGCGTCCGGGCGACCCCGGCCGGGACCCCGCTGATCTGGATTCCTACTTCCTGCCACGCGGCCAGCACGGCGAGCTGTTCGGCGCTGCCGGCTCCGTACAGTGCCTCGGCCTTCTGGTAGGTGGTGTCCGCGAAATCCTGGAACTGGGTTTCGACGGTGGACGCCTTGAGCGCTTCGTACCAGATGAGTCCGGCGGCCTCCCACGCGTATCCGCCGATACCCACCGCCGTGAGATAGAACGCCTTGTTCGGGATGCCGGAGTTGATGTGCACTCCGCCGTTGTCCCCTCTCTCGGAGTCGGGGAGGTGGACGAACTTGCTCATGTGGTCGGGCTGGGGGTCCCTGCCGAACAGGGCGTTGTCGTACGCATGCCCGGGCGCCTTCAGCGACCGCAGGGCGTCGGCCTCGATCTTCGGGGTGAAGACCTCAGGTCCGATCAGCCAGTCCGCCTCCTCGACCGTCTGCTTCAGCGACCACTGCTTGACCAGCGAGCCGAAGACGTCCGAGATGGACTCGTTGAGGGCCCCGGACTGCGTGTGATAGGCGAGGCCCGCCGTGTTCTCGGTGACTCCGTGCGTCAACTCGTGGGCGATGACGTCGAGGGAGCCGGTGAAGTCGGTGAAGATCTCTCCGTCTCCGTCGCCGAAGACCATCTGCTGGCCGTCCCAGAACGCGTTGTTGTACTTCGCGCTGAAGTGGACGTACCCGTCCAGACGCATCCCCCGGTCGTCGATCGAATTGCGACCGAACACGTCGTGGTAGAAGTCGCGCGTCGTGCCCAGGCCGACGAACGCCCGGTTGACGGAGTCCTCTGCGGGTTCCGGTCCGTCCTCCGACCGGGCCAGCACAGCCGAGGGAAGCGCCCTGCCGTGCTGGCAGTCGAAGACGGTCCGTCGGCCGTTGCCGGGGGTGGCGGTGCCGGCGAAGGACGCCCGTACGGCTCGCTCACCGCGCAACCCCGCGGTGGTCAGCAGGGTGTCCAACGCTGCTTGGTGCACCTCGCTCTTCTCGCTTCTGAGGAGCTTTTCGAGAAGGAGCGGGGGGATGATGCAACTGAGGCGGCAGGTCCTGGTCATCGGATACCTCGCGTAGAAGAGGGGCGGCGGTAAGGCCTCGCTCATCCGGTGTCTCGTGTGGGTTGTTCTTCGTGCTCCAGAACAACCACGCCCGCCTCGACTGGCTTGGCCACCGCGGCGTCGAACAAGTTGCCCAGGTCGCCCTCGTGGATCGTGGATCGTGGGCGCCGGAGGCGCCGCGTCAAGGGCGCTGATCGTCGGACTGACGGTGTTGCTGTGACTGAACGACCGCGTCTCATGCGCGGGACGACACCTGCGTGAAGGGCAAGATACCTCCCTGCATGCCTGCTCAGCCGTATGGCGAGCCTTTCCGCCGAGTGCGCCGTGCGCATGACCGCGGAGGTGCAAACCGTGTCCACTACGAGTATCTATTCGATGCCGCCGGTGTGCACCCCGAGTGGGGCTCCGCTCCTCACTGACAGTAGGTTCACTGACAGTAGGTGTCAGGAGAGTGTTCCTAGCATACGGCGCATGGACGACTTCAACTTCGCGAGCATACGTATCGGCATCGTCGAACTCCGGCAGTACAGCCTGCGCCCCCACACCCGGGAGACGCTGATCGAGCTCTTCGAGCGCGAGTTCGTGACCGGCCAGCAAGCGGTCGGCATCACTGTCGGCGGCCGGTTCCGCGACCTTGACGACCCGGACCGTTTCGTCTGGCTGCGCTCGTTCCCCGACATGACGCACCGTCGGCGCTCGCTGGAGGCGTTCTACACCGGCCCGGTCTGGCGGGAGCACCGCGAGGCGGCCAACGCCACCATGGTCGACAGCGACGACGTCCTGCTGCTGCGCGGCCCGGGTTTCGCCACCGAGCCGGGCACCCGCGAGGTGGTCGCGACCATCTGCCACTCGTCCGACGCGGCTGCCTTCGACGCGTACGCCACCCGACATCTGGGCCCGGGCCACGCGCTGCACCGCACCGAGCACGCCGAGAACGACTACCCCCTCCTGCCCGTCCGTACCGGTGAGGACGTCCGCGTCTGGTTCGGCCCGGCCGAACCACCACCCTGGCCGATCCGGCGGCTGCGGCTGGAACCCGTGACGACATAGCCTCGCGCTGGTTTCCGGGCGCGGGAGCTGCTTCGGTTGGACAACGGCTCCCGCCCGTGTCGACGATGTGCCAATGATCAACGGAACCGGCTCTCCTTGGGAGCGCCTCGACCGGCTGCGGCGCGAGCGCGGACTGCTCACGCCCACCGAGCTGCTGGACCTCGCCGACGAGGGCACGGCCGTGCTCGACCCGTTCTCGGTGCTCGTCTCCCGGCGGGTCGAGCTGCACCCGGGCGTCACGCTCTACCCCGGCGCGGTCGTCGAGTGCGACGGCGACAGCCGGTGCGGCATCGGCGCGGGCACGACGCTGTACGGCGGCGCCCGGATCCGCGCCACCGGCGGCGCGCTCGTGACCATCGGAAGGGACACCGAGATCGGCGACGGCGGAGCGCGGATCACGGCGGCGGGCGACGGCGGGATCCGGATCGGCGACGGGGTGCGGATCTCAGGCGGCGCCGAGGTGATCGGCCCCGGCCTGCTCGGCGCCGGCAGCCAGGTCCTCGGCCCGGTCTCCGCCCGCTCGGCCGACCTGGCCGCGGGCCGCCCGTACACCCACCCCGACCCGGACCACCGGGGCGCCGTCCTCAAGGGCTTCGGCCGCGCCCACGGCATCCGCCTCGGCCCCGGCGAAGTCCTCAACGGCACCGGCGACTTCGCCACCGCCCCGGTCCAACGTCAGCGCCACTACCATCCCGACGCCCCGCACCTGCCTGAGCCTCAAGCCCCGGCCGACAGGCTCTAAGGGGTGAGCCAGCCGCGCAGGAGTCTGCTGACGGCGGGCATCGCCACGTACGTCATGAGGACGTTGAAGACGCAGGCCACGATCGCACTGGCGAGCAGGAGGGGGAGCGCGGTCAGGCGTGGCATGAGAAAGAGGCTGCCGAGTACGGAGATCGGGTAGATCGCCAGGGTCGCGCTGATCGCCATCTTCCACCTCGGTGGCGCAGGCCGTGTCGATCCCGGCTTGGCGAACCAGGTCTCCATGCCGGTCAGTTGGCGCCGGGCGATCTCGGTGTGGTGGTGTCCCTCGCAGTCGGCGAACCAGGCCGCCCGCTCCGGCGACTCCTGCCAGGCCCGGCATGCCGCCGCGTCCCGGAAACGGTGGACGAGGAACCAGGGGGCGTCGCCGCCGGCGGAGCGGAAGAGTCCGTATCCGAGGTGGCCGGGGAAGGCGGCCGCGCTTTCGAGGATGCCCCTCGCCCACAGTTCGAAGGCGGCTTCGTAGCCGGGTTCCACCCGGCGGGCTATCAGCAGGGTCACCTCTCCCGCGTCGACGGGAACAGTGGCGTGCTCAAGACTGACCGCGGTCACACGAACTCCTCATGATCTCACCGCGCCCGTCCCTACCTTACGGGTTGGATGCCTCGGCGGGGCCTGTCCTGAGGCGTGGTGGCGATAGCGCCCCAGCTGGGCGACGAGCCACGGACGCTCAGCCGGCGGCGGCAGCGGACTCGATCACGGTGGCGATGAGGTCCCGGTTCTCGGGGGCGCCGCCTCCGCCGCCGAAGGAGAAGCGGCGGCGGGCGTAGCTGTAGGCGATGCCGCTGAGGGGGTCGGCGAACGACTGGGCGCCGACCGCGCCGCTGTGCCCGAAGGCGTCGGCGCCCAGGCTGGGGTAGCGGACCGCCTGGGCCTCGAACCCGAGGAGGAAGTGGTCGCGCTCACCGGTCACCACGTCGGTGCCGGAGGTGTGCGGCGTGGTGAACTCGGTGAGCACGTCCGGCTTCAGCAGCGGTGCATGGCCGTCGAGTTCGCCGATCGCGGCGGCGTACATCCGTGCCAGACCGCGGGCGGTGCCGACACTTCCGGCCGAGGCGGGGCCGAGCGCACGCACGGTGCGGGTGTTGGCGAACTCGACGAGATCGGTCGGCGCGGTGGCGTTGAAGTTGAAGGCGATACCGGTGAGGGAGTCCGGGGTGGGCAGGTTCGCCTGGGCGATCTCCTGCTGGTGCGGCGGCAACGGCTGGACCGGCAGGTAGCGGTGCTCCTGGTCGGCGGGCAGGCCGAGGTGGAAGTCGAGGTGGTGGGGCGCGCGGATCCGTTGCTCGAAGACGTCCTGCAGCGAGGTCCCGGTGACACGGCGCACCACCTCGCCGGTCAGGGCGCCGATGACGAAGGCGTGATAGCCGTAGGCGGTGCCCGGGGCCCAATAGGGCTTCTGGGCTGCCAGCCGGGCAGCGAGCAGCCGGTCGTCGGCGAGTTCGGCGGGCGTGAAGCCGCCGTCGACACCGATCAGTCCGGCCTTGTGGGCCAGCAGATCCCGCACGCTGATCCCGGCCTTGCCCTCGGCGGCGAACTCGGGCCAGTACGCGGCGACCGGGGCGTCGAGATCGATCACGCCGTCCTGGACCAGCAGCGCCAGGACCAGGTGTGCGGCACCCTTGCCGGACGAGAACAGTGCGAGGAGCGAGTCCCCGGTCAGGCCGGGGCCGGTCCACAGATCCACCACCTGTCGGCCTCGGTGGTAGACGGCGAGCTGCGCCGAGAGGCCGGGCTCCGTTTCGGCGGCCGAGGTGAGGCGTTCACGTACGTCCTCGAAGCCTCCGGCGACAGTGCCGTGCACAACGGTGCTGGTGGTGGACATCTCACGTGCCTTCTTTCTGGTCTCAAGAACGCAACAGGCGGTATGAAGCAGCCCTGTGACTGCGTCCTCACGGCCGGGCCGGTCGTGATCAACAACGGCTACGGTATAGTCACTGATAATTACCGTCAACATTGGTGACTAAGTTGAGGAGTGGTCGACCGATGCGTCGCAGTGAGACGAAACGCGACAACCCCGACCTGGGGATCCTGGCCGCCGGCCTGCTGTTCGGCATCCAGCGTGAACTGTTCGCGCGGCTGGCCGGGGACGGCTTCGGTGACCTGCGCCCGCAACACGGCGCGATCCTGGCGTTCCTCGACGCCGAGGGCAGTCGCGCCACCGACCTGGCGCGCCGCTCCGGCCAGCACAAACAGGTCGTCGGCAAGCTCGTCGACGAGCTCGAAGTCCTCGGCTACCTACGCCGGGAGCCGGATCCCGCGGACCGCCGTGCCAAGCTCGTGCTGCCCACCGAGCGGGGCCTGGCGCAGATGGAGCACTCCGACGCCATCCTCGCCGACATCGAGCGCCGCCACGCCCACGAACTCGGCGCGGACGGCTACGCCGCGTTCAAGGACGCGTTCACGAAGGTTGTCGACGACCAGCGCCACCAGTCGAGCGAGGGCAGCTCCTGATGATGTCGGTCGTCGACGCGAAGGGCTGAACCGTCACAACGCCGTGGGTGCGGAGCGGTTCCTGGGTATGGGCGGGCCGCGTCCCTATGACGAGGCTCTCGCCCCTGCCTGTTGGGAAACCCGGGTGCACGGTCTGATCAGCTCGGGGGACACTACGCGCATGATTTCCGACGCCATCCAGACACCGCAGGAACGGGCCCTCGGGCATGTCGCCGGGCTGTCGTCCGGTCCTCCTGTGGACCCGACGCTGCGGGTCACTCTCAACTTCCACCCGGACCGGCTGGTTGACGGCAAGCCGATCCTGGAGGCCCTGGGTCAGGCGGGCGTCTACCTCTCGCAGTTCGTCACCGGCACGAGCAACGGAGGCCTGACCGCCCACCCGGGTGGTGACCGGTGGCGGTGGGAGAGCCGGATCTTCGGCGGAGCCTATGACGACGCGTCACCCCACGACCGGCCCGTCTACGGAGCACTGAACTTCCGCCGCAAGCCGGTCGGTGCGGCGCCCCGCTTCGGTTCGGCCTGCTTCCAGCTCAATGCCCAGGCGCTGGCGCGGACCACGTTCTGCTACCCGGACAGCTACCTGGAACCCGCCGACTTCGCTACCGCGGAGCGCATGGGTCTGATCGAACTCGCTCTGGCTGATGCGCAGGACGCCCTCGACGACTACATCGAGGCGCAGGTGCACGGCGCGGTCCGACTGGACCGCGATGTGGAAGCGCTGGTCCTGGACCCCTGCTACCAGGGCACGCCCCTTGAGGAGGCGGCCCGTCGTCTTCCGTGCCCGGTGCGATGGCACCCCGGATTCCAGCTCACGGTCGAGGAACTCCACCTGCGCCCCGCTTACCGGGGCCAGGAGTATGTCGACCTGGGCGCCCAGATCGCCGTGGGTGGCAGGCTCGACCCGCGCATCGTCGCAGATGCCGCCCGTACGGGCCGCTATGACCCGCAGGCGGTCAAGAAGGTGTGGCACTACCTCGCACGTTTCGGCGCGCCCGTGCGGCTCTTCGATGGGGAAGCGAACAATGGGCGAGAAGACGTGCCCGTGCTCGATGGCCTTCGCTGACCACCAGACGGTCGCTGGGCCGGTCGCTGTGCGTGCTGGCCGGTCGGGGGTGGCGGGTTCGCGCTGTATACGCCCGGGGTGAGGAGTACCGGCACCACCTCGCCGTCGGTGGCTGAGGCCGCCTCGGCCACGTCGGTGCTCGTCCAGTGACCTACGAGGTCGCGCCGCAGCGGGATACGTGCTGTCCTGGAAGAAGCCGCAGGAGTACACGCCCATGCGTCACCACCAGACTTCCGCCCCCGTATCCGCCCGGTCGGCCGCGCCGACCGGAGCGGGCGGGGGCCTGCTGCCGAAGCGGGATCTCGCCGCCGCCTGGTTCCTGGTCGTACTGATCGCGGTGCCCGCATGGGCGCTGACGATCGGGCAGGCCCGGGACATGGGGGTCGAGCCGGGCACGATGGGGATGGCGCTGCCGCTGTTCCTGCTGCTGTGGGTGACGATGATGGCGGCCATGATGCTGCCGTCGATGGCGCCGGTGGCCATCACATGGGTGCGGGGGATCGGTCGGCAGTCCTCGGGCTGGGCACGGACCCTGCGCACCGTGGAGTTCGTGGGTGGGTATCTGCTGGTGTGGACCGCCTTCGGACTGCTCGCCTACGGAGCCCTGGCCCTCACCGGGGGCCTGGTGGACGACCATCCCACCGCCGGACGCTGGATCGGGGCGGTGTCCTTCCTGCTCGCGGGCCTGTATCAGCTCGGCCCCCTCAAGTACGTCTGTCTGCGGCACTGCCGCGACCCCATGAGCCACCTGGTGCGCTACGCCGGGTTCCGGCGGCCGGCCCGCGACCTTCGGGTGGGTGTCCATCACGGCGCCTACTGTGTCGGCTGCTGTGCGGGACTGATGGTCGTCCTCGTTCCCCTCGGGGTGATGAACGTGGCGGCGATGGCCGGACTGGCCGTGGTGATCTTCGTGGAGAAGCTGTGGTCCCATGGCCCGCTGCTCGCCCGGGTCGTGGGCGTCGCGTTTCTCGTACTGGCCGTACTCGCCCCGTTCCAGGACTGGCTGCTGCCGGGGTTGCAGGGGTCGATGCCGTCGATGGGCGGTATGTGACTCACCGGCCTGTCGCAACGGTCTCCGCGCTACTGAAGACGTAGCCGGCCGTCTCGCCGTACGACGCCTCGTAGCTCAGCCCGAAGGCATCGGACCGACCGGAGGTCCTGCCGACTTCGAATTCGGGCGCGAACCCGAACATGGCGTTCTTGATCTTTGTCGAGCTGCCGTCGGGCCCGGTGAGCGGCTCGTAGGAGAGTTCCGTCCGGCCCTCGACCGTAAGGCCGGGACTGTCCCCGCCCGTGAGGGCCACCCTCGCCCGCTCCATGCCCAGGTACTCGCCGTAGAACTGGGACAGCTGGCCGAACGGTCCGCCTTCGCGGCCGGACAGGATGCGTTCCAGGCCCTCGGCCTGCTCGTCGCTGGCCGCGCTGTCCACGACGATCCCGACCTTCCAGTTGCCGGAGGTCAGATTGGAGGGGAAGTGGTTGTAGAACGCGAAGTCCACGTCGGACAGGTCCAGGTCGTCCAGGTTCCCGTCCGCCACATGGAACACGGCGGTGCCGAGGCACTCGGTCCCGCCCTTGGCGTCCCGTGGCTGGCCGTCGTACGGACAGCTGCACAACACCGCGCAAGAGCAACCGGCCACATACGTGCCGGAAATTGTCCACGACATGACTGCTCCCCTCTTCCATGGTGATGGCGGCGAGCGTCGCCTGTACTTTTACGCTAGACCTGTCAAATTGGCCTGTAAACGGCGTTTCCTGGCAAACGCTGGAATCCTGCGCCGAAGGGCAGGCACACTGTGGAAGCGATCGGCCACGCGTTGTCCATCGCCGGGTCGATGACCTGGGAAGTCACCTGGGCGCTGATCCTCGGCTTCGCCTTGTCGGCCGTAGTGCAGGCGGTGGTGCGCCGCTCGACCGTCGTCCGGCTGCTGGGCGATGACCGGCCGCGCACGCTCGCCCTGTCGGCCGGCCTCGGGGCGGCCTCGTCGTCCTGCTCGTACGCGGCCGTGGCGCTGGCCCGTTCGCTGTTCCGCAAGGGCGCGGACTTCACCGCGGCGATGGCGTTCGAGATCGCCTCCACCAACCTGGTGGTGGAGCTCGGCGTGATCCTCGCACTGCTGATGGGCTGGCAGTTCACGGCCGCCGAGTTCGCAGGCGGGCCGATCATGATCGTCGTACTCGCCGTGCTGTTCCGTCTCTTCCTGCGCGAGCGGCTGCTGACACAGGCGCGGGAGCAGGCCGAGCGTGGGATCGCGGGATCGATGGAAGGCCATGCGGCGATGGACATGTCGGTGCGGGGGGAGGGCGGTTTCGCGCGCCGCTTGTTCTCCCGCGACGGCTTCACGTCTGTGTCCCATATCTTCGTCATGGAGTGGGCCGCGGTGGTGCGGGACCTGGTGGCGGGGCTGCTGATCGCGGGGGCGATCGCGGCCTGGGTGCCGGACGACTTCTGGCGCACGTTCTTCCTGGAAGGGCATCCGCTCGCCGCCAAGCTGATCGGCCCGCTGGTCGGGCCATGGGTGGCGGTGGCCACGTTCGTCTGCTCGATCGGCAACGTCCCACTGGCCGTGGTGCTGTGGAAGGGCGGCATCAGCTTCGGCGGTGTGGTCGCCTTCATCTTCGCGGACCTGTTGATCCTGCCGATCCTGAACATCTACCGGAAGTACTACGGCGCCCGGATGGCCGTCTACCTGCTGGTCACCTTCTTCGTCGCGATGGCCGTCGCCGGATACGCGGTCGAGTTCGCCTTCGGTGGACTGGGGCTGATTCCCGACCAGGCCGATGCGACGATCCCCGAGGAGGGGGTCGCCTGGAACTACACGACGTGGCTCAACATCGCCTTCCTGTTGCTGGCCGCGACGTTGCTCGTACGGTTCTGGCGCACCGGCGGCCCGGCCATGCTGCGGATGATGGGTGGCACACCCGGAGACGGCTCACCCGGAGACGGCGAACAGGGGCACGGGCCCGCCTCCGGGGCATCGGGTCCGCGCTAGTCGGGACCGCTCCAGTCGAACGGGAAGTATTTGCTCGACTTCCCCGAGCGTTCCCACGAGAAGCCGAACGCCTCGGCGCGGTCGGCAGTGGCCCGCCCCCAGGTGGCGACCTGGCCCGGTCCGACCTCGGCGCCCGGGGCATTGTGGACCTGGACGCGTGCGCCGTCCGGTGTCGTGGGGCCGGTGAGCGCCTCGGCGGTGGCCGTGACCTTGCCGGGAATCTCGGCCCGCCAGCTGCCGAGGTCCTCGTCGATCTCGACGCGGATGGGAACGAAGTCCATGCCGCGCATCTCGGGGTGGAACATCTCCCCGAACCGCGCCGGCCATCCGCCCGCCTCACCGCCGAAGATGGCACCGAGTGCACCGCGCTGCTGCTCGTCGGCACGCTCGTCCAGGAATACCGCGGCGTACGCGTCGGTGTGTTCGCCGGCCCAGACATTGCCGACGAAGGAACCGAGCATCAGGACGTTGAGATCGTCCAGCGAAACGTCGCCGAAGCGGCCTTCCCGGATGTGCCAGGCCAGCACGCCTTCGCAGTCGCCGTAGGTCGGGGGCTGGGCAAACGTGCAGGGACACGGTATGGCGCACTTGCACACATCGAACCAATCACCGGTCAGGCGCCAGTGTGTACCGGTGGTGACCTGTTCTGTCATCTCGCTTCCCTCCTGCCGAGCCCCGGGGGCCCATTCGGAGTGGCGAGGCCGCGGGTCTTCCCCAGCCCGCTCCCGGGCCGGCAAGGCGGCCTCCCTTCCAGCTTGCACCTCACGCCTCGGTTACCGGCAGGGATGAGGGGAACAGCGGCCGGTACTTCAGTGCCTTCGGGGGATATGGGACAGCGGGGTCCGTGGAGTGAGGCCGCGGGCACACCCCGGGGTTTCGCCGAAGTGCATGTGCCCCTACGGTGGCCCCGTGACGTCGATCAAGAAGTTCCAGGTCACCTTCGACTGCGCGGAGCCCGAGCGCCTCGCCCGTTTCTGGTGCGAGGTGTTGGGGTACGTCGTACCTCCGCCACCGGAGGGGTTTGCCACATGGGACGATTTCAAGCGTTCCCAGCCACCTGAGCAGCAGGACGCATGGTTTGCCTGCACTGATCCGTCAGGTGTGGGCCCGCGGCTGTACTTCCAGCGCGTCCCTGAAGGGAAGGCCGCCAAGAACCGGGTGCATCTCGACGTGCGGGTCGGCACCGGGCTCGTGGGCGAAGAGCGCCTCGCCGCACTTGAGGCCGAGTGCGCACGACTGGTCCCGCTCGGTGCGGTCCACGTGCGCACGCTGTATGACGGCAATGATGCGTGTATCCCGATGCTGGACATCGAGGGCAACGAATTCTGTATCGACTGAGGGGCCGCGGCGACCGGCTGACGGTGCCGGAGACCGCGACGGCGGTGGGTGTCTCGCACAACCATCTGACGCGGCTCATCCGCGCGGCCACGGGGGAGACGGTCGTCGGCTGCATCCGGGCCCGGCGCATGGAACGGGCGCGCCACTTCCTCCAGGCCACCACGCCTCCGCCCCGCCCCGCTCGGTGAGTGCGCGGGCCCGCACCCCGGGTGCGGGGTGCGGGCTGTGTGCGGAGGGGTGGGAAAGACCGTCAGGCGATGGTGCAGGGGCTGTGGTCGAGGCTGAACGCCATGGGGAAGGAGGTGTTTCCGGTGTGGGTGGCCTGGAAGCCGAAGGAGGTGGCGGCGCCGGGGGCCAGGGTGCCGTTGTAGCTGAGGTTTGTGGCGGTGGCCTGGCCGTTGGCCGGAGTGATGGTGGCGTTCCAGGCGCTGGTCACGGTCTGGCCTGCGGGCAGGGTGAAGGCCAGAGCCCAGCCGTTGATCGTGGACGAGCCGGTGTTGGTGAGGGTGATGTCCTCGGTCAGACCGGTGTTCCAGGCGTTGACTCTGCCGGTCACCTTGCAGGAGGTGCCCGGCGTGGGGGTGGTGCTGCCGCCGAGGGCGGTGACGGAGGCGGTGTAGGCCGGTTTCGGCTGGTAGCCGGTGTCGTACATGGTGGCGGCGCCGTAGCCGGGGAAGGCGCCGGGGATCCAGGAGTCCGCGTCGCCGACGCCCCACTGGGTGATGCCCGTACACCCGGTGACGGCGAGGCAGGTGTTGATCACGGAGGCGTAGTCGCTGGCCTGCTGGGCGAGCGCGGCGCCGGTCGCCGGGAGCTGGAGGCGGTCGTCGAGCTCGGTGATGGCGACGTTGACGCCGAGGGCGGTGAACCGCTGGAGGTTGGCCTTGAAGGTCGAGGGGACCTGGCCGAGGATGAAGTGGGCCTGGAAGCCGACGCCGTCCAGTGGGACGCCCTGGCTCTTGAGCGACCTCACCAGGTTGTACATGGCGTCGCTCTTCGCGTTCTGGCCCTCGATGTTGTAGTCGTTGAGGTACAGCTTGGCATCGGGGTCGGCGGCGCGTGCGGTGCGCAGCGCGTCGGCCACGTATCCGCTGCCCATCGCGTTGGAGAAGGCGTCGGAGCGGAGGCTGCCGTCCTCGTTGAAGGGTTCGTTGACCACGTCCCAGGCGTAGAGCTTGCCCTTGTAGTGCGACACCTCGTTGGTGATGTGGTCCTCCATCGCGGCCTTCACCTGGGTGGTGGGCAGGCTGCTGACCCAGGACGGGAGCTGGCTGTGCCAGACCAGGGTGTGGCCGCGCAGCTTCATCGAGTGGGTCTGGGCGAAGGAGACGATCCGGTCGGCGGGGGCGAAGTTGAAGCTGCCCCGCGAGGGCTCGGTGGTGTCCCACTTCATCTCGTTGCCGGGGGTGAGCATGCCGAACTGGCTGCCGGCGACGGCGGTGAGCGAGGAGTTGTCGAGGTCGGTCTGGGTGATGGCGGTACCGAAGTAGATGCCCTTCGCCTCGGCGAGCGAGCGCAGGGTGGGCCCTGCCGCGCCCGCCTGGCCGGTCGGCAGGAGGGTGGCGGCGAGGGCGGCGACTGCGGTGACGGCGGCGGCGCCGAAGGCGCGCCGGGCGTGCCTGGGGCGGGGGGGCGGGGCGTCCGGACTGACACCGGCGTGGTCCTTTCTCTGTGGGGGAGGAGAGACGGACGTGCGGTGGTGCGGGGAACGCTGACCGTGCGGAGATGCTGTGGGGGAGTCTGCTTGTCGAAAGTTTCGAACCCTACAGCGATTCTGTCGCTGACCCTAGAACCGGGCTGATGCTCCGTCAACCGTTCGGGGGCGCTTCTGAGGTGAGGCCGTGCTGGAGCGCTCGACCAGGCTGGTGGCGAGGTCCACCCGCTGGGTGCCGGGGCGGGTGCCCCGGGCCAGGTCGATCACCATGCGGGCCGCGACCTCGGCCATCTCGGTCAGCGGCTGGCGGACGGTGGTGAGCGGCGGGCCGACCCAGCGGGCCAGCGGCAGGTCGTCGAAGCCGACCACGCTGAGGTCCTCGGGGATGCGCAACCCCAGCTCACGGGCCGCCTCGTAGAGTCCGAGGGCCTGTAGGTCGTTTCCGGCGAACACGGCGGTCGGCCGGTCGGGGAGGTTCAGCAGCTCCCGTCCGATCCGGTGCCCCGCCTCGTGGTGGAAGTCGCCCTCGCGGACCAGTTCCGGATCGTAGGCGATGCCCGCCATGTCGAGGGCGGCCCGGTAGCCGTCGGCCCGGGCCCGGCTGCACATCATCCGGCCCGGGCCGCCGATCAGGCCGATCCGGCGGTGGCCGAGGTCGAGCAGGTGCCGGGTGGCGGCCAGGCCGCCGTCCCAGTTGGTGGTGCCGACGGCGGGCACCTCCTGGCCGGGGTCGCCGGCCGGGTCCATCACGACGAACGGGATGTCGCGGCCGGCCAGTTGTTCCTGCTGGGAGCGGTCCAGGCCGGACAGGACCAGCAGCACGCCGGTGGGGCGGCGGGCGAGCACCCCGTCCACCCAGGACTGGCCGGGGGTGAGCCGCCCGGAGGATTCCGAGAGGACGATGCTCAGGCCTTCGGCGCGCGCCACGTTCTCGACGCCGCGGATCACCTCCATCGCCCAGACGCTCTCCAGCTCGTGGAAGACCAGTTCGAGCAGCGGGCTCGGCTGGGTGCCCCGCCGCCGCCGGTAGCCGTGCCGGCGCAGCAGTTCCTCCACCCGCTCCCGGGTGGCCGGGGCGACGTCGGCCCGGCCGTTGAGGACTTTCGAAACAGTCGGAGCCGAGACCCCTGCCTCGTGCGCGATCTCAGCGAGCGTCGCCGCTCTGCTCACGGTTTCCTCCTGCCCTTGCCCTGCTGGGCGAACTGCGCTGTGGGTGGCCGACCGCACGGATGCTAGCCGGTCGGCCCGTTGGATCGGATCTCGCCGGAAGTCTTGACGGGCGGCGAGGCCGGTCCTAGCTTTCCGACCACATTCGCTCAATATTCCGAAACTTGCGAACGAGGGTAGGGGCATGGGACCGAGACTTGCCGCGATCGCCGTCACCACCGCACTCGTCCTGGGCATGACCGCGGCGTGCGGCTCGGGCGGTACCTCCTCCGGCGCTGGCTCCGGGACGATCCACGTGATGGTCTACGGCGACGCCGCCAACAAGGTCGAGAAACAGATGGTCGAGACCTTCAACAAGACCTCCAAGGTCAAGGTGGTACTCGACACCGTCCCCGGCGCGGACTACCAGCAGAAGCTGCAGACCGTCATCAACACCCCGCACGCGCCGGACGTCTTCTTCAACTGGGGCGGCGGCTCCATCCAGCCCTTCGTCAAGGCCGGCCTGCTGCTCCCGCTGGACGGCTTCATCGCCAAGGACCCGGGCCTGAAGAGCAACTTCCTGCCGTCGGTGTTCAACTCGGCCGTCGTGGACGGCAAACCGTACGGCGTGCCGATGCGCGGCACCCAGCCGGTGCTGCTGTTCCACAACAAGAAGGTGCTGGCCGACGCCGGTCTGACCCCGCCGCGCACCTGGGACGAGCTGATCGCCGCCACCAAGGCCCTCAAGGCCAAGGGCATCACCCCGATCGCGCTCGGCGGCGCCGACCAGTGGCCCACCCTGATGTGGTTCGAGTACCTGTACGACCGGATCGCCGGCCCCGGCCTGTTCTCCCGGGCGGTGAACGGCGATCGGGCCGCCTGGGCGAGCGAGGACAGCCGCAAGGCACTGACCGCCCTGAGGCAACTGGCCGAATCCGGCGCGTTCGGCCGTACCTTCGACTCGGTGAAGTTCACCGACGGCGGCTCCCCGGCCCTGGTGGCCAGGGGCCGGGCCGCCTTCGAGCTGATGGGCTCCTGGTACTACTCCACCCAGCAGGACGCCAACCCGGACTTCGCCAAGTCCGGCCTCGGCTACACCGGGTTCCCGACCCTGAGCGGGGGCAAGGGCGACCCGGCCGACGTGGTGGGCAACACCAACAACTTCTATTCGGTACTGAAGAAGACCAAGCACCCCGAGGCCGCCGCCGCGTTCCTCAAGCTGATGTACTCCAAGGAGTTCGTCGAAGCCCAGCTCGCCATCGGCAACCTGCCCACCACCGTCAACACCGTCGACTTCCTGGACAAGGCGGCCAGCCCCGCGTACTCCACGTACCAGTACGAGCTGGTCAAAGCCGCCCCCTCGTTTCAGCTGTCCTGGGACCAGGCATACCCGCCGAGCGCGGCCACCCCGATGCACACCGCCATCCAGCGGTTCTTCGACGGCAAGCTCGACGCCGACGGATTCATCAAGGCCATGCAGGCCTTGCCCGCCTCATGAGGACCGCCCCGAAGTCCGGGGCGGGGGTGAGCCGCCCCGGCTTCGTCTGGGCGGCGCCCGCCGCGGTGTTCTTCCTGCTCTTCGCGATCCTGCCGCTCATCCTGGTCGTCGTACTCTCCTTCACCAGCTGGGACGGCATCAGCGAGCCGCACTTCAACGGCCTGGCCAACTGGAGTGCGCTGATCCACGACCCGGTGATGACCCAGTCGGTCTGGACCACCCTGCTGCTCGCCGGCCTCGGAGTGGTCACCCAGACGCCGGTCAGCCTGCTGCTCGGCGTCTGGGCCGCCGGGCACCAGCGCAACCGGGCCGTGCTCTCCGCGATCTACTTCGTCCCGCTGCTGCTGTCGGCGACCGCCGTGTCCGTGGTGTGGCGGGCCGTCCTGGACCCCAACTTCGGCGTACCCTCCCAGCTGACCTGGCTGTTCGGCGACGGCAACCTGCTCGGCAGCCGCAGCGGCGCCCTCGCGGTACTCACCTTCGTGGGCGTGTGGCAGTTCACCCCCCTGCACGCGCTGATCTATCAGGGCGGCGCCCGGGCCATCCCCCAAGCGCTCTACCAGGCCGCCGCGATCGACGGCGCCGGCACCGTCCGGCAGTTCTTCCACATCACCCTGCCGCAACTGCGCAACAGCATCATCACCTCGATGGTTCTGATGGTCGTCGGCGGGCTCACCACCTTCGACACGGTGCTGATCCTCACCCAGGGCGGCCCCGGCACCGACACCACCGTGAGCGCCTTCTACATGTACCAAAAGGCCTTCAAGAGCTACGACTTCGGCGCCGCATCGGCCATCGCCCTGGTCCTGGTGGTCGTCGCCACCCTGATCTCCCTGGCTGTGGTCAAGTTCTCCGGTTACGACCGGATGCGCGGCACGACGGAGGGCCTGTGATACGCCCGCGCCCCAACTACCTCGCCGGGTTCGGCTCGCTGGTCTGGCTGCTGCTGGTCGGCCTGCCGCTGTACGTGCTGGTGCTCGCCACCCTCCGCACCCGCGCCGACTACTCCACCGAGGGGCCGCTCAGCCTGCCCGCCCAGTGGACCGTGCGCAACTACCTCACCGACCTGTCCAACGGCTTCGGCCAGGACTTCCTCAACACCCTCACCGTCACCGCCAGCGTGGTCGCGATCGTGCTGCTGGTCGTCCCGCCGCTCGCGTACGCCATCGTACGAGCCCGCGGCAGGGCCACCGGCTGGGTGTTCCGGCTGTTCCTGCTGGGCCTGGCGATCCCCGCCCAAGCGGTGATCGTGCCGATGTTCTACCTGATCAGCAAGGCGGGGCTGTACGACCACCTCATCGGTGTCATCCTGCCGACCGCCGCCTTCTGCCTCCCGGTCTGCACACTCGTCCTCACCGGAGCGATGCGCGACATCAGCCCCGAGCTGTACGAGGCGATGGCGATGGACGGAGCCTCACCGGCCCGGGTCTTCCGGCAGCTCGTGCTGCCGCTGTCCAGGGGCGGCCTGTCCTCCATCGTGGTCTTCGCCGCCCTCCAGGCATGGAACGGCTTCCTGTTCCCGCTGATCCTCACCCAGTCCGACTCCACCAAAGTCATCACCCTGGGTTTGTACGAGTTCCAGACCGAACACGGCGTCGACGTACCCGGACTGCTCAGCGCCGTGGTGCTGTCCATGCTCCCCATCCTCGTCGTCTACCTGTTCGCCCGCCGCGCCCTCGTCCAGGGCCTGACGGGAGTGGGAGGAAAATGATCGGCACCCCGAACCCCGAGCCCGGTGGCACCTCGACCCCCGCCGCGGACGGCGTTCCCGCCTGGCGGGACACCGCGCTCAGCCCGCGGGCCCGCGCCGACGCGCTGATCGCGGCGATGACCCTGCGGGAGAAGACGGCCCAGTTGTTCGGCGTCTGGGTGGGCGCCAGCGACGAGGGCGGCGACATCGCGCCGCACCAGCACGAGATGGAGGATCCGCCCGACCTCGACACCCTGCTGCCGTACGGGCTCGGCCAGCTGACCCGTCCGTTCGGGACGGCGCCGGTCGACCCGGCACTGGGCGCCCTCTCCCTGCTGCGTTCCCAGCGCCGGATCGCCGCTGCCAACCGCTTCGGCATTCCCGCCCTCGCCCACGAGGAGTGCCTGGCGGGCTTCGCCGCCTGGGGCGCCACGGCCTATCCCGTACCGCTTTCCTGGGGCGCCGCCTTCAACCCGGCGCTGGTGCGCCGGATGGCTGCCGCGATCGGCCGCGACATGCGGGCCGTCGGCGTGCACCAGGGCCTCGCGCCGGTCCTCGACGTGGTGCGCGACGCCCGCTGGGGGCGGGTGGAGGAGACCATCGGCGAGGACCCGTACCTGGTCGGCACCATCGCCACGGCCTATGTGCAGGGCCTTCAGTCGGCCGGAATCGTCGCCACCCTCAAGCACTTCGCCGGATACTCCGCCTCCCGCGCCGGACGCAATCTCGCCCCCGTCGGCATGGGCCCGCGCGAGCGCGCCGACGTCATCCTGCCGCCGTTCGAGATGGCTGTGCGCGAAGGGCGCCCCGGCTCGGTCATGCACGCCTACACCGACACCGACGGTATCCCCAGCGCCGCCGACGAGACGCTGCTCACCGGTCTGCTCCGGGACACCTGGGGCTTCGACGGCACGGTCGTCGCCGACTACTTCGGCATCGCCTTCCTCAAGGCCCTGCACGGCGTCGCCGAGGACTGGTCGCAGGCCGCCGCCCTGGCTCTCACCAGCGGCGTCGACGTCGAACTGCCGACCGTGAAGACCTTCGGACAGCCCCTGCTCGACGCCGTCGCCACCGGGCTCGTACCGGAGCGGCTGATCGACCGGGCGCTGCGCCGGGTGCTGGTCCAGAAGGCCCGGCTCGGGCTGCTGGACCCGGACTGGAACCCCGTGCCCGACGCCCTCGCCGGCACCGATCTGAGCGCAGTCGGGGGACTGCGCGGCCTCGTCGACCTCGACCGGCCCGCCAACCGGGCACTCGCCGCCGAACTCGCCGAACAGGCCGTGGTGCTGCTGCGCAACGACGGCCTGCTGCCGCTGAGCCGCCCCACCCGGATCGCGGTGATCGGCCCCAACGCCGACGAGCCCACCGCCGTACTCGGCTGCTACGCCTTTCCGGTGCACGTGGGAAGCCAGCACCCGAAGGTGCCGCTCGGCATCGAACTCCCCACGCTGTACGAGGCGTTGCAGGCGGAGTTCCCCGACGGTGAACTGTGGACCGTGCGCGGCGTCGGCATCGACGGTGAGGACGCGAGCGGCATCGAGGAAGCCGTCCGGGCCGCCCACCGGGCCGACGTGGTGGTGCTGGCCCTCGGCGACCGGGCCGGGCTGTTCGGCCGCGGCACCAGCGGCGAGGGCTGCGACGCCGCGACACTCGAACTACCCGGACGCCAGAACGAGTTGCTCGACGCCATGCTGGACTGCGGCACCCCGATCGTGGTCACCCTGCTGGCGGGTCGGCCGTACGTACTGGGGCGAGCGGTGAGCGAGGCGGCAGCGATCGTGCAGTGCTTCTTCCCGGGCGAGGCGGGTACGCAGGCCGTGGCGGGCGTGCTCAGCGGGAGGGTCAACCCGTCCGGAAGGCTGCCGGTCAGTATCCCCACGCACACCGGCGTCCAGCCCTCCACCTACCTCGCCGCGCGGCTCGCCCAGGCGAGCGAGGTCTCCAGCACCGACCCGACACCCGCCTACGCTTTCGGACACGGACTCGGCTACAGCGAATTCACTTGGTCGGGGCTGGCGGTCGAGAGGGCGGAAACCGGCACTGACGGTGAGTTCCGGCTCGCCTTCGACCTGCGCAACACGGGGGACCGGGCGGGCAGCGAGGTCGTCCAGCTCTACCTGCACGATCCGGTGGCCAGTGTGGTGCAGCCGGTGCAGCGGCTGGTCGGCTACCGGCGCATCGCGCTGGCCGCGGGGGCGGCGTGCCGTGTGGAGCTGGTGCTCCCCGCCGACCTGGCCTCTTTCACCGGTCGAGAGCGCCACCGGATCGTGGAGCCCGGCGCGCTGGAGCTGCGGATCGCCGCCTCCAGCACTGATGCCCGTCTCTGCGTACCGCTGCGCCTCACCGGTCCGGTGCGCCCGCTCGACCACACCCGCCGCCTGCACCCGACTGTGACCGTTCGGGCTTCTCATCCGTGAGTCCGTTGCCTGCCCGGTGCCTGCCGCCCACGCCATGGGCGGCAGGCACCGGGTGTGGTCGGTGCTCAGGAGCAGAGCACACCGTTCAGGGTGTATCGCGTCGGTACCGCGTTCGTACCCGAGTACGTCGCCTGGAACCCGAGGCTGGTGCTCGCACCGGGCGCCAGCGCGCTGTTCCATCCGGCGTCCCGGGCCGTGACCGCGGCGCCCGCCTGGCTCACCGTGGCGTTCCAGGCGCTGCTGATCCGCTGATCGCCCGCGAAGTTCCACCCCAGCGTCCAGCCCGAGATCGCCGCCGCCCCGGTGTTCTTCACCGTCACCGTCGCCGTGAACCCGTTGCCCCAGGCGTTGTCGACCCGGTACGCCACCGCGCACGACACCGCTGACGGCGCGTCGTCGTCCACCTCCGTCGCCGTGAACGTCGCCGCCCTCACCCCCGGCCCGCCGGCTGTGAACGTCGCGCTGCCCGGCACCGCGTCGTCATCCTGCGCGGCGGACACCGAAACCTGCTGCGACGTCGACCAGTTGGCCGGTGTGAACACCAGCGTCCTTCCCGCTGTCGCGGCCAGATCCTCGTCACCGGAGCTCCGGGTCACGGTCACGGTGACGTTCTGCGTCGGGGCGGCCGTAAGCCGTACCCCCACCGCCGCCGAGCCGCCCTCCGCGACCGTCACCGCCGCCGGTGCCACCTGCACGGCGGGAAGCGCCGGGGCGCCGCTTCGCTCCGCCGCGAAGGCCGCCAGCCACGCCAGCGAGGCGTTCCAGTTGATCGCCACCTCGTTGGTGGAGTACGAGCCGATGTCGTCCACGTAGCAGGCCGCCGGTGCGCAGCCCGGAAGCTGGGCCTTGGCCACCGGGTCCTCAAGGCCCGAGTTCGGCCCGCCGGCGAAGGAACCGGCCGGGGGGTGCGGCAGCGAGGCGTCGTTCTGGTGCGCCCAGAAGCGGTGGTGCTGGTTCTGCGAGAAACGCTCGCCGTAGCCGGTGACGTAGGAGAGGTCGAGCGCATTGCGGCCGAGCAGATAGTCCAGCGATTCCAGCGCTCCCGCGCGGTACCGCTGTGCGCCGGTCAGCTCGTAGGCGACGGCGAGCACCATCGCGTTGTTGGCGACGGAGCTGTTGGAGCCCCATACGTAGCCGTCGGCCGGGATGGGCACCGCGTAGCCCTGGCGGGCCATGGTGGACAGGTGGCTGTCGGCTGCCGTGGTGAGCAGGCCGCGCACCCGGGCCAGATCATCGGCGGGCAGAGCCACGCCGGGGACCGTGGCGAGGGTGATCCGGCCCAGTGTCGCGGTGCCGCCCCACCAGAACCCGTCGACCGGTTTGGCGTGATGGGGCGAGGAGACGACAGCGTCCCGGTACGCCGATTCTCCGGTGGTGGCGAGGAGTTCGGCCGCCGCCCAGTAGAACTCGTCGGAGACGTCGGCGTCCTCGTACGCACCGCCGCCAGTGTTGTCGGTCGCCGGGGCGAGCACATCGGGGTTGGCCTTGGCGGCCGTCCAGGCACGGCGGGCCGCGTCCAGGCAGCGGGCGGCGAACGCGGCGTCGTAGGGCGCGTACGCCCTGGCACACTGTGCGGCCGTGGCCGCCAGGTTCAGCGTGGCCGCGGTGGAGGGGCGGTGCACCTCACGCTGCGCGTCGTCGAGTTCGGGCCGAGTCGGCAGTGCGGTCCACTGGGCGTCGTGCATCTTGTGGAACGCCATCCCGGCCATCGGCCTGCCCACCGGAACCTGCATACGCAGCAGGAAATCCAGCTCCCAGCGGGCCTCGTCCAGCACGTCCGGTACCCCGTTGCCGCGCTCCGGCACCCGCAGTGTCCCGTCGCCGAGCGCCGCCTCGCTCCCCGAACGGCGGGCCCGCTCGAAGGAGTTGACGATCTCCCAGACGGATATACCGCCGTTGACCACGTACTTGCCCTGGTCGCCCGCGTCGTACCAGCCGCCGCGCACGTCCAGACGGTAGTCGCACACCCCCGCCTGGCAGGGGACGCTGGTGTCCCCCTTGTTCGGGGCGACACCCAGGTGCCCGGCGGGGCGGGCGGTAGGCGCCCCTCCCGCGTCGACCGCCCCTGACCCGACCCCTCCGAAGGCAACCTCCGGTACGTGCGGACAGTCCGTCCGCCCTATCCGTATCAGGGTCTACGTGCGGATGAGCCTGCCGACCAACTCCGCGTTCCACTCGACATACTCCACGCCCGCTCCGTCCGCGTGGCGGGCGTAGAGAAACCGCCCCGTCGGGCCATCGGCTACGGGGGTCGTGATGATCGCCTTCGCCGATACCAGCGTCCCCTGAAGGGCATCGAGGTCGTCGACGACGACGGTGGCGGAGGCGTGCTCGTACTTCGCGCGTTCCTCGGCCGGGCCCGCGATCACCAGGAAGCCGCCGACAGCGGCGAGGCCCACCGCGTGGAAATCCAGACGCAAGTGGGGCTGCTCGCCGGTGAGTTGCTCCAGGAGAGGCAGTGCGCGGTCGAGGTCGTCGGTCCACAGGCGTGCATAGGTCTTCAGGATGGTCATGGCCGTGCCCTCTCAAGTCTCTTCCGGGTTCTCTGGAACCGTAGGTGCGTAGCCTCGGGCGTGGAAGAACGCACTTTCCGGTGAGAGAGGAACCTCATGGAAACCGAGCAGCCCCAGCCCGTGCCCGACGAAGCGGACCTGACGCGCGCCGAATCCCTCGCCCGCGAGATCTTCTCGGGGGTGGCCAACAAGTGGGCACTGCTCGTCATCAACGCCCTGGGGACGCGCACGCTGCGGTTCACCGAGCTCAGAGGCGAGGTCGAGGGCATCAGCCACAAAATGCTCACTCAGACCCTGCGCGGGCTGGAACGAGACGGGGTCGTGCACAGGACCGTGTACGCGACAGTGCCGCCCCGCGTCGACTACCACCTCACCGAGGCAGGCGCGGCGCTGCGCGACACGGTCAACGGCATGTGCGCCTGGACCCGCCGCTACCTCGACGAAATCGACACCGCACGACGCCGCTTCGACGCGGATGACCGTGGCACCGTGCGTTGATTACCAGTCCCGCACCGGACCTCCGCCCCCCAGGCCAACAGGTCCTGGCGACACCAACACCCTCGTCGTCAGCGGCCCACTGGCATGACGGTCCCCGCGCACGCGAGGCCCCACAGTCCCTAGTTCACGCCCGCGCTGAACTCGTCGAACAGGCGCTTCGCCGTCGGCGACGTGAACATGCGCTCCAGCTCCGCTCGGGCGATCCGGCGGCGGAACTCCCCCTCGTAAGAGGCGTCTCCGGCATTGTGCATCAGCTCGGTGATCCAGACCGCGAACGCCTGGTAGTTCCAGATGTGGCGCAGGCAGGTCTCCGAGTAGGCATCGAGGAGGGTCGAATCGCTCTCCTTCATCCGGCGGATCACGGCGCGGGCGAACACCTCGGTGTCGTGCAGAGCGAGGTTGATCCCCTTCGCGCTCATCGGCGGGACGAGGTGCGCCGCGTCTCCGAGCAGGTACAACCTGCCGTAACTCATGGGGCTGTACACCACGCTACGAAGCGGCACGAGGCGCTTGTCGAGGATCGGGCCGGTCGAGACGGGAGTGCCGAAGCGGGCTTCCAGCTCGCTCCAGATGCGTTCGTCCGGCCACTGCGCGAGAGCGTCTTCGGCCGGGCACTGGAGGTAGAGCCGACTGGCGTTCGTGCCACGGGGGATCAGCCCGGCCAGGCCGCGGGAGTGTATCGCCATGGCTGCGGGATCGGCCGGCACATCGGCCAGGACGCTCAGCCAGGCGTACGCGTACTCATGAGCGTGGCGTGTGAGTACGCCTGCGGGGATGGAGGCCCTGCTGACGCCGTGGTGGCCGTCGCAGCCGGCGACGTAGTCGCAGTCGACGGTCTTCGTCGAACCGGCGGCGTCCCGGTAACGGACGCGGGGGCGCTTGCCGTCGATGCCTTCGAGTAAGACGTCGGCGGCCTCGAACCGGAGGTCGCCGCCGTCGCGCAGGAAGACGTCCGTGAGGTTGCGTACGAGGACCTGCTGCGGGCAGAAGGCGATGTCGTCGACCTCATCCCCGCCGAAGACGAGCGGCAACTCCTCGCCGTCGAGCCGGAAACCCATCATCTTCGGAGAGAAGAAGCTCTCCACCACCTCTTCGAGGCCCCACTCCCGGTACATACGCACCCCTCGGGCGTCGACGGTTCCGGCCCGTTGCCTCTGCTCGACGTATGCCCGGCTGTGTTTCTCCACAACGGTGCAGTCGATGCCGCTGCGCAGCAGGAAATTGCCGAGCGTGAGTCCGGCGACCCCGGCTCCCACGATGACGACCGCGGTGCTTTCACCTGTATCCATCACTTGTCCGTCTCCCTCTCGCTACGCCTGTCGCCCGGTGCGGCGCGGCGTGCCCACCCCCACTGTGAGCCGCGCCGCGATTTCCCCCAACCGGGAAACAGTCAGCGAATACGGGAAAGCCGCCAAGGTGGGAACGGCGTACGGCTACGTCACCTCGCCGCGCAGACCGGCCTGGTACCGACCCGGAGTCTGACCCACGATGGTGGTGAACGCCTCTATGAAGCTGGAGGGGTTGGACCACCCGCACTCCATCGCGGTGTCGGTGACCGACCGGCCGTTGGTGAGGTGCACCAGGGCGTGATGGATGCGCAGGACGGTGCGCCAACGGTGGAAGCTCATACCGAGGTCGGTGTGGAACAGACGGCTCAAGGTCCGCTCGCTCGCCCCCACCGTCCGCCCCAACACCGCCAGGGTCGCGGTCCGGCCGGGATCGGCGTGCAGAAGGGCGGTCACGGCCCGCAGCCTGTCGTCGCGCGGTTCGGGCAGGTGAAGGGACGGCTCGGGGGCCGCGGCGAGCTCGTCGACCACCACCGTGAGCAGCCGCCGGTCGGCCCCGGGGCGGAACTCCGGCCGGTCGGTCAACGCCAGGAGCACCTCCCGCAGCAGCGGGCTCACCTCGAACACACCGGGGTACGAGGTGAGTTCGCCGCACAGGTCGACGGGGAGGTCGAGCAGACGGACGTCGGTTCGGCCGTAGAAGCGATGGGAGTGGTCGAACCCGGGCGGCGTCCACGTCACCCGGTTCGCCGGGGCGATCCAGGTCCCGCGTTCCGTCGTGGTGGCGAACGCTCCGGCAGCGGCGTACACCAACTGGCCGTGAGTGTGGGAGTGGGCGTCTAGGTGGTAGCCGTGCGGGATCCAGGCCGCACCACGAGGCATCTCCGCCGGTGGTGTCGTGGGCGTTGGTAGGCGCGGTGAGGGTTGGCGGGGCTCCGGCATCGGCCGCCAGCGTACCGGTGGCCCGGCGCCGGTTTTCCTGAAGCTGGTCGGCGGCCTTGGGGGGATGGGTCCCCGGGCCAGCCTTGGCCATTGATCAACCCAGTTGACCGTCCCACCGCGCAGAAACAATAGTTGCCCACTGAACGGAATTCTGACCGAACCGTTCGGGTGTTCACAGGGAAGCCGCATCATGCTCTTGAGCTGCTGATGGGCCGACGTGGGCATGCTGCGCTGCGCGGTGGCCAGTTCACGGCCGTCTAGTCCCTTGGGCACGGTGATCGGCTGTCTGAAGGTTCCGGACTTCACGGTGGCGGCGATGGACGCCACGTTGAGGGGGCTCATCTGGATCTGGCCTTGACCGATGTATTCGGCCGCTGCCTCACCCTGCGTCACTGCGGG
Organism: Streptomyces sp. ERV7; assembly: GCF_001653515.1. Lineage (GTDB taxonomy): Bacteria > Actinomycetota > Actinomycetes > Streptomycetales > Streptomycetaceae > Streptomyces. The sequence continues at coordinate 148,516 of NZ_LYOY01000029.1, forward strand.
AACGCTGCCGTCGAAGGCTTGGACGCCACGTTCCAGTTGAGGCCGATCCCGAAAATCTCTTTGGCTTCGTCGGCCAGGGCCGCGTCGTCCTTGGTGTCGTCGATCAGCCGTCGCCTGGTCCCGGAAGCCCGGTGACGCCGAACTCGCCCTCGCCCTCTGCCACCCCAACGGCCTGATCCGCGAGGCCGCGCTGAGCCACGCCGAGGAGCGGCCCGCACTGCACGCGCTGGTCATCATCCGCTGCGCGGACTGGGCAGGGCCGGTACGCGAACGGGCCCGCGCACTTCTGGCCGCGGCACCCCGGCACCGGCTGGCCGCGCACTCCGCGCTGATCCTGCGCCTCGGCCGCCGACCACGAGGAGCGTTCGCCCAGGAACTGCTGACCGGGGCGCTGAGTGCGGGTCCGGCCGCGCAAGCCGAGGCCCTGCTCGACAGCGCCGATCGGGCCACCGCCCGCCTCGCACACCGCGTCGCCATCGAGCGGCGGCTGCTCCCGGCGAAGCACCTGGCTCAGACCGCCGCTCGCCACCGCGACGTCGTGGTGCAGGACCTCTGCGCCGAAGCGGCCGTGGCCACCCTCGGCCAGGGCACCACCGACACGTTCACCCAGGTCGTGGTGCCACTGCTCGCCTCCCGGCAGCCCCGGGTCAGGTCGACGGGGGTGACCGCGTTGCGCCGGGCCGGACGGCACGCCGACGCCGAGCCGTACCTCACCGACCCCTCCGCCCTGGTGCGGGCATGCGCCCGGTGGGTGCTGCGGGAGGGCGGCACGGACCCGGCGCCGCTGTACCGCGCGCTGTGCGCCGACCCGGCGGCCCGGCCCGCCGCCGCGGTGGGCCTCGGTGAGTGCGGGACGCACGAGGACGCGGACCTGGTCCGCGCGCTCCTCGCCCACCCGGTACCCGGCGTGCGCGCCTGCGCGGTGGCCGGGCTGCGGGCGCTGGACGCGGTACGCGTGGACGACGTACGCCCGCTCCTGGACGATCCGTCGTCGGCAGTGGTCCGGCAGGCGACCGCAGCCCTGTTGCCGTGGGCCGACCGCCTACCGCACGACATGCTGCGCAGGCTCCTGGCCGAGGACCGTCCACGCCACCAGCGGGTCGCGGCGATCCGGCTCCTACGGGCCACCGGGGCAACGCCCTGAGCCCCGTGCGGATCTGAACTGAACCGCCAACAGGCCCGGCCTCGGGGTGTTCGCGTTTCAGCGACAGCACGGGGGCAGCGGGATGCGATTCAGAATCACGGCGGACGACCAGACGACCCTGCCCGTCTGACCACGTACATCATCCACCGCACGGGGGGCGAGTACGTGTCTGACCGCGTCGGCCCAGGCCAGCGTCTGCTTCTAGGATCTGTGGCATGGCAACACGACTTGTGCAGATCAATATGAAGGCCCTGGACGACTCCGCGCTCGGCCGGTTCTGGGCGGAGGCACTCGGTTGGGGTGTCGACAGCGAGGGCCCCGGCGTGACCAACCTCGAACCCGTGGGCTTCGCCTACCCCGACCCCGTGGCCGTTTGCATCGACATCATCGCCCGCCCGGAACCCAAAACCGTGAAGAACCGGGTGCACCTTGATCTGGCCACCACTTCCACCGCCCACCAGGCGGAGTTGGTCGCGCGCCTCAAGGATCTCGGTGCGACGCTCGCCGACGTGGGTCAGGGTGACGTCCCCTGGACGGTCATGGCCGACCCGGAGGGCAACGAGTTCTGCGTCCTGGAGCCCCGCCCGGTCTACGGGGACACCGGGCCGATCGCCGCGGTGGTGGTCGACTGCACCGACCCAGGAGTGATGGCCCGGTTCTGGGGCGAGGCGATGGACTGGACGCTGCACGAGGTCACCGACGACCACGCGACGATGCGCTCCGCCCAAGGCGTCGGCCCCTACCTGGAGTTCCTTCGCACTCCCGACACCAAGAGCGTGTGGAACCGCGTCCACCTCGACGTACGCCCCTACCCCGGTGACGACCTGGCCGCAGAGGCAGCCCGACTGCGCGCCCTGGGCGCCACCGACCCTGATATTGATCAGTCCGCAATCTCCTGGACGGTTCTGGCCGACCCGGAAGGCAACGAGTTCTGCCTCCTCACGCCTCGGTGATCCCGAAGTCACCGCGTCTGCGGGGATGGTCCCGCGGCGGTGACCACGGCGTACTTGATGCTGGTGGTGCTCCCCGCGTCTGCGCGGGGACATCCCACGCTCCACCACACCGCACCGCACCGCACCGCACCGCACCGCACCGCACCGGAGACAGCGTCAACCGAGACCACTTAGACCGCGTTTAGTTGATATTGAGAGCCCGTCCATAGCGTCCTCGACGACATGAACGGCCCTGGTGAGACGCCTGGGCCACGCATACGAGGGCAAGGACTGACTGTCATGACACTGGCACTCAAGAAGTCGCACCTATGGGGAACGCTCGCCATCGCCGCGATGGGCGTCGCCGCCGTTCCGGCCACCGCGCAGGCAGCGCAGATGACCGGCCAGGTCGTCGGGCTCGGGGGCAAGTGCCTCGACGTCCGCGGCGGGAACACAGCCAACAGCACCCCCGTACAGATCTACGGCTGCAACGGCACCGCGTCCCAGAGATGGACCTACACCGAGCAGCCCGGCGAGGTCGGTGCGACGGTGACCGCGTTCGGCAAGTGCCTGGACGTCGCGTCCAGCGGCACCACCGACCGCACTCCCGTGCAACTGTGGGACTGCAACGGCAGCGCAGCGCAGAAGTGGGTCCGCTACCAGGGCGACGTGCTCATCAACCCGCAGTCCAACAAGTGCCTGGACGTTTCCGGCGGGAACACCGCCGACAACACCCCGGTGCAGATCTACACCTGCAACTTCACGGCATCCCAGGTGTGGAAGTGGGGCGGCGACCAGGGCCAGAACCCGCCCGCCGCGCTGCAGCGCCAGGTGTTCGACCTGGTCAACAACTACCGCGTACAGCACGGCAAGGCGGCGCTCCAGTACGACGACGCCGTGGCCCGTACCGCACAGGACGAGGCGAACGAGCAGGCCCGCCGCGGCCAGCAGGGCCACTGGACCTTCGGAGCGATTTTCGACTCGCTCCGCAAGTACGGCTACTCCCACCCGGTCGGCAAAGTCAGTGAAAACGCGGCCGGCGCGCCCGGCATGTGGAAGAGCGCCGCCTCGGTCGTCGACGCATGGATCAAGGAACCGCTGCACGAGCGGAACATCCTCGACGACGCCATCAAGTACACCGGCGTCGGCGTCACGGTCGACGCGAACGGCAACTACTGGTGGGCGCAGGACTTCGTCGGCTGATCCGGGGCCACCAAGGCCCGCAAGCGCCACCGACGGCAGCCACACGCCGCCAGTGAGCACGCACGCCGCGGTGCCGGCGCCGCGGCGTGCCCCCGGCTGACGGCCCTCTCCTCGCATACGCAGCCTGGCAGCACCGCAGGTGGGAGCGTAAGGCCGGGCAAGGGGTGCCCACCGATCAACCCAGTTGACGGTCCCACCGCGCAGCGACATAGTTGCCCACTGAACGGAATTCGGACCGAACCGTTCGGGGTGTTCGCAGGGTGGGGAATCATGCAGGCCAAGGGGCAAGAAGGCAGTTCGGCATGCGCGGAAGCGGAAGCAGAAGCGGACGCTGAGACGGCGACCGACACGGCGGTCGACACGGAGGCTGACGCGGCGCCCGACACAGCCGTACCCGAAACAGCACTGACCGCGGCGGTCCACGCGGAGGCGCTGCTCCGGGACGGGCGGCTCGCCGAGGCGCGGGAGGCCGCGCGGCGCGCGCTCGACACGCACGAGCCCGTCGCCCGCCTCTACACCGTGCTCGGCCGGGCCCACGCCGCCGAGAACGACGACGACCACGACGACCGCGCCGAGACCGTCTACCGTACGGGCCTGGACGCCTTCCCCAACGACATCGAGCTGCTCTCCGCCTACGCGGAACTGTGCCTGAACGCCGACTACCTGGAACGCCCCGGACGCCACCGCCGTGGCCCCGAACTCACCGCCCGGATACGGGAGTTGGCGCCGGGATCGACCCAGGCGCTCCGGGCCGAACGGGCAGCGGGCGGCAAGAACGTGCCCAAGCCCGCCCGCGTGCAGCGCCACGACGCCAGGCTGGTGCTCACGCTCTCCCCCACCCCCCGCACGGCCGCGGACCGAGCCCGCATCCAGGCAGCCGCCCGCCCCGAGGACGAACGCCTCGCGGTGCTGGCCGAAACCCTGAGCACGCTGGTCCGGCCGGGCCGAGGACCACTGCGCTGGATGGTCGGACACCCGCTCGCGACCACCCTGCTGTCCTGGGTGAGTTACGCCGCGGTACTCCTCGCCGTGCCCGCCGTCCCCCTCCCGGCGTGGACCGCGTGCGCCGCCGCACTCCCTCTCCTGCCGTCGGCTGTCCTGCACCAAGTACTACGCGGGGCTCGACGCAGAGCCCAGACACACACCCCGCCCACCCCAACCCAGGCTCCGCAGGACCTCACCTTCCCGGTGCTACCGCCCGTACCGGCCCACACCACACGCGGCCGGGTCGCCGGCGCGCTCGTCCTCGCCACCGCCGTCGGAGCGGCCGCCGGTTCCGTGACCTGGTCGCAGATCCAGTACCGGGACTACCCCCGCTACACGGTCGCCGCGCCCCTGAGCCTCGGCGTCCTGGACCGGCTGGAACTGACACCCGCCCAGCAGGGCATGGCCGACCAGTTGAACGTGAATTTCGGGGGCACGGCACACGAGACATTCGCCTACGTATACGGGGACGAGGAGCTCGGCCGGACCGCCTTCGCCGTCTTCGGTGCGACGGGCGACTTCCACCAGATGACCCCCGACCTCCTCGACGAGCTGCGCGAAGGCCTGGAGGCGTCCGGCCTGACCGTCAGCGCCGAGTGGAACGCCGAACCGGGCCACTACGGCGGCTGGATGAAGTGCGTGACATACAAACCCGCCGCCAGCGTGCCCGAAGTCGCTTGCGGGTGGGCGGACAAGGGCAGCATCGGCATCGTCATCACCGCCGAACGGAGCACGGGCCGGAACGCGGCGGAGGAAACCACCCGGCGGGCCCGGGAAGCGGTGCTGCACCGGGGCACGGGCGCGGAACGCTCGGAGCCGGAGGTCTGAGGATCCCGGAGGTCTGAGGATCTGCGGCGCACCGGGCGAGCCGTCCGGGGGGAGCCACAGTCGGGCCACCTCAGTTGCGCGTACCGAAGCACCAGGTCAGCCCCCTGTCGTGCGACCGTTTGCGGGTTGCCGGGGAGGTCCCGGCGCTTGTTGATGCGGGGATATTCGCGTGAGTGTGGCGGGGGATCAGGGCGGCGGTTCAGCCGTGCCCGACGAGGAGTGGGAGCGGTTTCTTCGGGAGTCCGCGGATGGTGTGGCGGATGCACCCAAGGAGCCGTCCGCCCGCGCCCGGGTGGTGGCGCAGCGGTTGCGTGAGGAACCCGAGGCACCACAGGCCTGGCGCGGATACTCACCGGCCCGGACGAGGCGGAGGAAGCAGGGCTGGTACGCCGTCGGCTTCATCGCCTCGCTCGCGTTGCTGGCCGTGGCCCTGTTTCCGGGGCGGGTGGTCGACTGGTTCGCCGGTGACGCGTCGACAGGCGCGCCGCTTGCCGCGGAGACGAGTCGTCCGACCCAGGCTCCGCCCGCCCGGGCCGCGGAACAGCCCACGCTCGACGCGCCGTTCCGGGGGTCGCCCGCGGCACAGTGGGCCGATGGCGCGGCGGGGATCTCGGTGCCCGCGGCCAAGGCGACCGGCTGGATGAGTACGGAGCAGGTGGCAGCGGCCCTGGGCCACTCCCGGGACTTCCTCGTCGCCGCCGGCCTGGATCCGGCGGTGCTGCGGGGCGATCATCCCGCGAACGCGATCGCCCTGATCAATCCGCACCAGCGCGACGTGCAGGACTACCTGTCGACCGCGTTTCGTACGCCCAGCAAGACAAATGACCCGTTGCTGTTGTTCAGCCGGTTCGACAAGACACGTACACGTCTCGTCGGCGACGTGGTGAAGACGCGGGGCCGGATCACCTTCCGGCAGGGTGACCGCGGCGCGCTGCGGGTGACCACGGATGTCACGTACGTCTACCCCGTCGTGCGCGCGGCCGCGGGCAGCGGCGACGTCGAGCGGACGATTGTGCGGCGCGAAGTGGTGATGGACTGGGACGATCCCTCGAAGGTGATCACCAAGGCGGGAACGTTCTCACTGGTCTCGTACAAGATGAACATGACGAACGGCGGTTGCGGCGACCCGAACGGCTACTTCACTCCGGAGTTCGGAGCGGGACGGGACGCCGCCTCGGGTGACGGCCGCGCGATCGATCCGTACGACCGCAGTACGTCCATGGAGGAGCGGATGAGGAAGGGGTGTGGGGTCGCGACGCGGACGTGAGCAAGACGCGTCACCGGTGGTCCGCCACCGGCACGGCGCCGCTCGCCCCACCTGCCCGTCAAGTACCGGCGACAGCCATCGGGATCCCCCGCGCAAGTGGGGGTCCCTTCTTGTAGTCGGCGGCTCCTCGGGAAACCTGCGGGAACAACGCCGACAGCGGGCCGGCATCCCGAAGACCACGGGCTTTGGCGATGAACCTGATCATCCGGGCTGTCGGCACGACCGACAAAGCAGCGGAGTCTGGGCTGCGCCTCGTCTCACGATCGCCTCGATACACGGCTGACTCCCTTCGGGCGGCAGGCGCAGCATCCGACGGCGGGAGTGGACGGCTTCGCGTCGGTGGCGCGAGGACGACGATGCAGTACCACCACCCACCCCCACCTCATCTGGCTCAATCCGCAGCAACTCCGGCTGCTTCCCGCCCAGCCCCGGCACGGCGACGATCGCCGAGTCCGGGGCGACGACCCCGTGCCCCAGCTCCGCGAGCCCCGCCCGCAGCCGCCCGGCGAGCGCCAGGTCGTGCGCGTGGACGGCGTCGACGCCCACGGCCTCAAGCCCCGCCAGCGACTCCGCGGCCGCGTGGTACGACAGGAACGACGCGGGCTCGTCGTACCGCCGCGCGGTCCCCGCGAGGGCCCGCACCGGCCCGTAGTTGTCGGACAGGTCCTCCGCCGCGAACCACCCCGAGTGCAGCGCCGCCAGCCCCTCCTGGGCCTCCTCGGTCACCGTCAGGAAGGACGTGCCCCGCGGACAGGTCAGGAACTTGAAGCCGGCCGTGACCGTGTAGTCGTACGCGCCCGCGTCCAGCGGCAGCCACCCCGCCGACTGGCTGGCGTCGAGGAGCGTACGGGCCCCGTGCGCGGCCGCGGCGGCCCGTACGGCCGCGAGGTCCGCGACCCGCCCGTCGACGGACTGGACGGACGAGAAGGCGACCAGCGCCGTGCCCGGCCGCACCTCCTCGGCCAGCGACTCCAGCGGCACGTACCGCATCTTGAGGTCGCCGCGTACCGCGAAGGGCTGCACCACCGAGCTGAACTCGCCCTCGGGCGCGAGGACTTCGGCCCCGGCGGGCAGCGAGTGGGCGATCAGGGCGACGTGCACCGAGACGGACGAGCCGAGCGCGACCCGGTCGGCGCCGACCCCCACGAGCCGGGCGAACGAAGCACGGGCGGCGGCGAGCGCGTCGAAGCCGCCCGCACCCTCGCGGGTGCCCGCCGCGTTCTCCGCGGCGAGGCGTGCGATGGCGTCGACGGCACGCCGGGGCAGCAGCCCGCAGCCGGAGGTGTTCAGATACGTCGTCTCGGGCGCGAACGCGTCGCCCGACAGGGGCTCCAGGATCTCCATGATCCCACCCTGCGGTCCCCCCGCCCCGGGGTCAATCAACAAAAGGCGGGGGGAACCGTCAACGAATGCTTACGGGTTGGGGCCACCCGGATGGGCGCCCCACGGCCGTACGGGCGTCACGCGCGCGGGACCTCGCACCCGTCCGGGCCGCACGCCTCGCCGTCGGCCGCGGGGGTACCGAGGGTGGCGAGGACCGGGGTGCGCTCCTGCCAGGCCTGCTGAAGGGCCTGGGTGAACACCTCGGCGGGCTGGCCGCCGGAGATCCCGTACTTGCGGTCGACCACGAAGAACGGCACCGCGTTGGCGCCGAGCGCGGCGGCCTCGGCCTCGTCCGCGCGCACCTCTTCGGCGTACGCGCTCCCGTCGGCGAGCACGGCCCGCGCCTCGTCGGCGTCCAGGCCCGCCTCGACGGCCAGCTCCAGCAGCACACCGCCGTCGAAGACCGAGCGCTCCTCGGCGAAGTTGGCCCGGTAGGCGAGGTCGAGCAGCGCCTCCTGGCGGCCCCGGGCCTTGGCCAGGTGGAGCAGCCGGTGGATGTCGAAGGTGTTGCCGTGGTCGCGGCCCTCGGTGAGGTAGCCCAGGCCCTCGGCGTGCGCGTTGGAGGCGACGTGCTCCTCCATACCGCGGGCCTCGTCCAGGGTGCGGCCGTACTTCTCGGCCAGCATCGGGATCACCGGGCCGACAGCGCCCTTGGGGCGGTTCGGGTCGAGCTCGAAGGAGCGGTGCACGACCTCGATGTCGTCGCGGTGGGCGAACTCGGCCAAACCCTTCTCGAATCGGGCTTTTCCGATATAACACCACGGGCAGGCGATATCGCTCCAGATCTCGACGCGCATGTCACTTCTCTCGGATTCTCTCGGAGGAGGTTGTATCACTTTCAAGTAGTGCAACGTACGGGACGCGCGAGGCATTCCCCCGGCCGGCCCACCCTCCGCTCAGCCCACCCGCTCCAGCCTGCTGAAGCCGGCCCGGTACGCGCTCGGGGTCAGGCCGGTGCGCCGGACCAGATGGGCGCGGAGCGAGTCGGCGCTGCCCAGACCACTGGCCTCGGCGATCCGGTCCATGGCGAGCGTGGTGGTCTCCAGGAGCTCCTTGGCCCGCTCGATGCGCTGGTGCAGCAGCCACTGCAGCGGGCTGACCCCGCTCTCGGCCTGGAAGCGCCGGGTCAGGGTGCGCACGCTCACCCCCGCGTGCCGGGCCAGGTCGGCGAGGGTGAGCGGCCTGTCCAGGTTGCGCATCGCCCAGCCCCGGACGTCGGCGCAGGCCACGCCCCGCTCGGGGGGCAGCGGGGTCTGGGTGAACTGGGTCTGCCCGCCGGGCCGCACCGGCGCGACCAGCGCGGCCCTGGCCACCTGGTTGGCGACGGCGGCGCCGTAGTCGGTGCGGATGATGTGCAGACACATGTCGATCCCGGCCGCGTAGCCGGACGAGGTCATGACGTCGCCGTCCTCCACATAGAGGACGTCGCCCTTGAGGTCGAGGGCCGGGTAGCGCCGGCGCAGCTCCTCGGCCAGCTCCCAGTACGTGGTGGCGCTGCGCCCGTCGAGCAGTCCGGCCTCGGCGAGGACGAAGGCGCCGCTGCAGATGGAGGTGATCCGGCGCCCGTCGGCGGCGGCCGCGCGGACGGCCTCCACCGTGCGGGGATCGACGGTGTAGCGCTGCCCCGTCCCCGCGACCAGCACCGTGTCGGCGTCCGCCACGGCCTCCAGGCCCAGGCCCACGTACAGATCGAGCCCGCCGGTGGTGGCGACCGGGCCCGGCTCCGGGGTGCAGACGGTCAGCTCGTACCCGGGGGCGCCGTCGATCTCGACCTTGGAGAAGAGCAGTTCGGGGATGGCGAGGTTGAACATCGACAGGGGGGAGGGTGCGATGACGACGACGCGGTGGGGCCGCCAGGGGGTGGGCTTTCGGTCGGACCGCATGGCCAGAACCTCCGGATGCATGGCGTTCGGGTCACTACTGTATCGGCCTGTGGATCGTCAGGCTGAGGGCATGCCAACCGATGCCGTACGCCAACCCACCGCCACCGCCACCCCGTTGACCGCGGAGAAGCCGACTCCTGGGCGGCCGGCCCGCCCCTCCTCCCCCGGCGTCACCCTGGCCGCCGCGCTCCTCGGCTTCGCGTTGATCACGCTGGACGCGTCCGTGGTGAACGTGGCGCTGCCCGCGATCGGCTCCGACCTGGGCGGCGGGATGTCCGGGCTGCAGTGGGTGGTCGACGCGTACACGCTGGCGTTCGCGGCGCTGATGCTGTCGACCGGCGCGTTCGCGGACCGGATCGGCTCGGCCCGTGCGTACGCGCTGGGCACGGTCGTCTTCGTCCTCGCCTCGGCCGCGTGCGGCTTCGCGCCGGATCTCGGGGTGCTGATCGGGGCCCGGGTGGTGCAGGGCGCGGCGGCGGCCGTGGTGCTGCCCGCCTCGCTCGCGCTGGTGCGCCAGGCGTACGCGGATCCGGCGCGCCGGGCCCGGGCGGTGGCGCTGTGGGCGGCGGGCGGCTCGGTCGCGGTGGCGCTCGGCCCGGTCGCGGGCGGCGCGCTGACCACGGCATGGGACTGGCGCGGCATCTTCTTCATCAACCTCCCCCTGGGCCTGGCGGCCCTGGCCCTGACGCTGCGGGCCCCGCGCCCGGAGCCCCGCCCGGCTCCGCTGGACCTGCCGGGACAGCTGACGGCGGTGGTGGCGCTGGCCGCGCTGGCCTTCGCGGTGATCGAGTCGGGGCCGGTACGGCTGGTCGCGGGCGCCGTCGCCCTGCTGTCCGGGGCGGCGTTCCTCCTGATCGAGTCGCGCGCGGCGCATCCGGTCGTACCGCTGGGCCTCTTCCGTACACCGACGGTCGCGGTGGCGGTCGCGGTCGGGGCGGCGGCGAGCGTCGCCTTCTACGGCGTGATCTTCGTCTTCAGTCTGTACTTCCAGCGGGTACGGGGGGAGTCGGCGCTGGTGGCCGGGCTGATGTTCCTGCCGATGACGGCGCTGATCCCGGCGACGAACGTCCTGTCGGGCAAGCTCTCCGCCCGCTACGGCCCGCGCCGCCCCCTGCTGCTCGGCCAGCTCCTGGCCCCGGCGGGCCTGCTTCTCCTCCTGCTCCCCGACGAACACACGCCCCCGCTGCTGGCGGCCTTCCTCCTCATCCCCGTGGCCCTCGGCTGCGCCCTGGCGATCCCGGCCCTGACGGCAGCCATGATGGAGGCCCTCCCCCAGGAACGAGCAGGCCTGGCGGCAGGCGTACTGAACGCGGCGCGGCAGGTGGCGGGGGCGCTGAGCGTGGCGGTGTGCGGGGCGCTGGTGTCCGGGGACCCGCTGCTCCTCGTACGACCGCCCCGAAACCCCCCGCAGCAGCGCCTTCGTCTCGATCACCGCATCCCGCGGCGCCGCGACGAGCGCAGCCGTCAAGTCCCGTACCGCCGCGTCCAGTTCGGAAACCGGCACCGCCAGGTTCGCGAGCCCGATCCGCTCCGACTCGTCCGCTCCGACGAAGCGGCCGGTCACGCAGATCTCCAGGGCGCGGGCGTAGCCCACCAGCCCCACCAGGGGGTGGGTGCCCGTCAGGTCCGGCACCAGGCCCAGGCTGGTCTCGCGCATGGCGAACTGCACGTCGTCCGCGACGACGCGCAGGTCACAGGCGAGCGCGAGCTGGAAGCCCGCACCGATCGCATGCCCCTGGACCGCCGCGACCGACACGATGTCGTTGCGGCGCCACCAGGTGAACGCCTCCTGGTACTCGGCGATGACCCCGTCCAGCTCCTCGTCGGAGCCGCGCGCGAGGTCCAGGAAGGACGGCTCGCCGTCGAAGCCCTCGGGAGTGAAGGCCTGACGGTCGAGCCCCGCGGAGAAGGACTTGCCCTCTCCCCGCAGCACAACGACCCGGACGGTACCGGGCAGTTCCTGACCAGCGGCCGCCAACGCCCGCCACAGAGCGGGAGACTGGGCGTTGCGCTTGTCCGGATTGGTCAGGGTCACCGTGGCGACTGCGTCGTCGACGGTGAGCCGGACGCCGTCCTTGTCGAGTACGGGGTCGGGCGAAGCCATGGGGCGCCTCCGGGTCGGGTGCGGTCAAAATAAGTGACTGCACAGTAACCACCCGGCCGACAGCGCGGCCGACCGGGTGGCAACCCGACCCGACGAATCCATGGACCTGGGTCCACACAGCTGAGCCCGTAGAGCTGGGCCCACGGATGTGAGCCCCTGGATCCGCCCGGCCCCGGTCAGGCCGAGGCGGTCTTCTTGCCGCGTGTCGCTCCGCCGCGTCCGCGCAGTACCACCCCGGACTCGCTGAGCATCCGGTGGACGAATCCGTAGGAGCGGCCGGTCTCTTCGGCCAACGCCCGGATGCTCGCACCGGAGTCGTACTTCTTCTTCAGGTCTGCCGCGAGCTTGTCGCGCGCGGCGCCGGTAACCCGGCTGCCCTTCTTCAGAGTCTCGGCCACCCGTGCCTCCTCATGGGAAGTGCGCTCTGGACTTCTCATGATCACCCCTCCCGGGCTTCCTGGCCACCCATTCGGCAAGGTCCGTGCAACCGGGTTTCGGCGCAGGGCGGGGCCGGAGAGGGCCGGAATCAAGAATTCCGCGCGGCCGCGAAATCGTCCCTGATTCAAACGCGAGAAGAACGCGCTGGTCAGAGGTGTGCTCGGGGTCACACTCCGGAATCAGTCCGTCCCGTACCCACCGGATCTTGATCCCGTGCATGACACGCCGGGGTACGAGACGCACTCACTCAGATTGAGGATCACGCGTAAGCCGAATGATCCATATGGAGTGGATCAGTCGCCCAGCGTCACGCGAGGGCGACCAGATCCGCGTAGTCGGGACCCCACAGGTCCTCGACCCCGTCGGGCAGCAGGATGATGCGCTCGGGCTGCAGAGCCTCGACCGCGCCCTCGTCGTGCGTCACCAGAACGACCGCGCCCTTGTACGTGCGCAGCGCGCCCAGGATCTCCTCGCGGCTGGCCGGGTCCAGGTTGTTGGTCGGCTCGTCGAGGAGCAGGACGTTGGCGGAGGAGACCACCAGCGTGGCCAGGGCGAGCCGGGTCTTCTCGCCGCCGGAGAGCACGCCCGCGGGCTTGTCCACGTCGTCGCCGGAGAACAGGAACGAGCCCAGCGTCTTGCGGACGTCGACCAGGTCGAGGTCGGGCGCCGAGGAGCGCATGTTCTCCAGGACCGTGCGGTCCGGGTCGAGCGTCTCGTGCTCCTGGGCGTAGTAGCCGAGCTTGAGGCCGTGGCCCGGGGTGACCTCGCCGGTGTCCGCCTTCTCGGCGCCCGCGAGCAGCCGCAGCAGGGTCGTCTTGCCGGCACCGTTCAGACCGAGGATGACGACCCTCGACCCCTTGTCGATGGCCAGGTCGACGTCGGTGAAGATCTCCAGGGAGCCGTACGACTTGGAGAGGCCCTCGGCGGTCAGCGGGGTCTTGCCGCAGGGCGCCGGGTCCGGGAAGCGCAGCTTGGCGACCTTGTCGGAGACCCGTACCGCGTCGAGGCCGGAGAGCAGCCGCTCGGCGCGCTTGGCCATGTTCTGCGCGGCCACCGTCTTGGTCGCCTTGGCGCGCATCTTGTCGGCCTGCGAGTTGAGGGCCGCGGCCTTCTTCTCGGCGTTCTGGCGCTCGCGCTTGCGGCGCTTCTCGTCGGCCTCGCGCTGCTGCTGGTAGAGCTTCCAGCCCATGTTGTAGACGTCGATCTGGGAGCGGTTGGCGTCCAGGTAGAACACCTTGTTGACGACCGTCTCGACCAGGTCCACATCGTGGGAGATCACGATGAAGCCGCCCCGGTACGACTTGAGGTAGTCGCGCAGCCAGACGATGGAGTCGGCGTCGAGGTGGTTGGTCGGCTCGTCGAGGAGCAGGGTGTCGGCGTCCGAGAACAGGATGCGGGCGAGCTCGACGCGGCGGCGCTGACCGCCGGAGAGGGTGTGGAGCGGCTGGCCGAGCACCCGGTCGGGCAGGCCGAGCGCGGCGGCGATGGTGGCGGCCTCGGCCTCGGCGGCGTACCCGCCCCTGGTGAGGAACTCGGTCTCCAGGCGCTCGTACTTCTTCATCGCCTTCTCGCGCGTGGCGCCCTTGCCGTTCGCCATGCGCTCCTCGTTCTCGCGCATCTTGCGCAGCACCTCGTCGAGGCCGCGCGCGGAGAGCACGCGGTCGCGCGCGAGGACGTCGAGGTCGCCGGTCCGGGGGTCCTGCGACAGATAGCCGACCTCGCCGGAGCGGGTGATGGTGCCGCCGGCCGGGATGCCCTCGCCGGCCAGGCACTTGGTGAGGGTGGTCTTGCCGGCTCCGTTGCGGCCGACGAGACCGATGCGGTCGCCCTTGGCGACACGGAAGGAAGCGTTCTCGATGAGGATGCGGGCGCCGGCGCGCAGCTCGATGCCGGAGGCGGTGATCACGGAAATACTCCAGGGCGGTATGGACGGCGGGACGGACGGGGGGCGAAGGAGCGTCGACGCCGTCTAATGCACAAGGAGAATTGCCATGGACCAATTCTAGCGGGGGCGCACAACTGCTTTTACGTGCGGTGATCCTTTGCGGAAGGTCGTCCGCCGGGCGCCGCGCCACCCCCGTCGCGCACGGGTCTCACACGCCCCGGGCGGCGCCCTCGCGCGCGGGGAGCTCGTTGCCCAGCGGGGTGCGGCCGGGGGCGATCCGCCCGAGGGTGTCCACCGCCACCAGCTCCTGGGTCCACACGTCCCGGTCGCCGCACGGCTGGGCGACGATCAGCACGCCCTCCACGCGCGCGACGCGGCCGGGATCGAAGGCGCACTCCCGCCGGGCGGGCAGCGTCCAGCGCAGATCCCCGTCGGCGGTGCGGTACGCGGCGATGCGCTCGGGGGTGACGACGGCGAGCATCCCGCCGCTCCGGGCGGGCGGGGCGAGCTGCTGGAGTACACCCGCGGCCCGGCCGGGGCGCCCGGCGAGCCAGCCCGCGAGGCCCGGGACGGCCCGGTGCCAGCGGACGGCGTCGACCGAGAGCACGCGCGCGGTGTCGGTGACCATGCCGTCGCTCCACAGGGCGAAGGCGTGCCCGGGCGCGGTGCGCACGGCGAGCGGGCGGCGCCCCTCGCGCCGGTACGTCCAGCTGCGCGCCCCGCTCCTCGGGTCGTACGCCTCGACGGCCGCACCCCGCACCCGTACCGCCGGGCGGCCCGGTGCGGCGGCGGGCAGCACGGTGAGGCGGTCGCCGTAGGGGGCGGGCCGGGCGTGCCGGCCCGCGGTGACCAGGGGAAGAGCCAGTACGGCGGCGACGGCGGCCAGCGCGAGACGGTTCCGGTCCATGAGGCGCCGAGCGTATCGGCCACCGCGGCAAAACGGGCGCAACGCAATGAACTGTTCGATACTCGGGGTTGGTATCGCGTGACGGAGGGTGGTGGGCCGTGCAGTTCGACGACGACGCCGATCTGGACACGTCCGAGGTCCAGGACGTCCGGGGCAGTCGCGTCCCCGGCGGCAGAGCCACCATCGGCGGCGGCATCGTCGGGATCATCGCGCTCGTGCTCGGTCTGCTCTTCGGGGTGGGCCCCGAGCAGCTGGGGCTCTCCTCCGGCGACTCCACCCCGGCGGCCTCGGTGTCGGCCCAGGGGCAGGTGCAGGCGAGCTGCCGCAAGGGGCGCGACGCCAACACCAGGGAGGACTGCCGCGTCCTTGCGGTGGTCAACAGCGTGCAGGACTACTGGTCGCAGGAGTTCCCGCGCCGGGGCGGCCGCTACACGCCCGCGCAGACCGTCTTCTTCACCGGCCGGGTGCCCACCGCCTGCGGGACGGCGACCTCGGCGGTCGGGCCGTTCTACTGCCCGGGCGACCGGAAGGTCTATCTGGACCTCGGGTTCTTCGACGACCTGCGGACCAAGTTCGGCTCCACCGGCGGGCCCTTCGCCCAGGCGTACGTGGTGGCGCACGAGTACGGGCACCACATCCAGAACCTGATGGGCACGCTGGCCCGCTCGCAGGACGGGCGGCAGGGCGCGGGCAGCAACGCGGTGAAGGTCGAGCTCCAGGCCGACTGCTACGCCGGGGTGTGGGCGCACCACGCCACGACGACGCCGGATCCCAAGACGGGCCGGCCGGTGCTGACCCGGCTGACCGACCAGGACATCGAGGACGGCCTGGACGCGGCGGCGGCCGTGGGCGACGACCGGATCCAGGAGAAGTTCCAGGGCCGCGTCACCCCCGAGTCCTGGACCCACGGCTCGGCCCAGCAGCGCCAGCAGTGGTTCCGCACCGGCTTCGACACGGGCGACATGGGCCGCTGCAACACCTTCGCGCGCTGAGCCCCGGGGCCGCCCGCGCACGGTCCCCGGGCGTTGTCAGTGCCGGGTGCAAGACTGAGATCCAGGTCACATCGAGGCAGGTCGGCACGAGGGACGGGAGTGCGTGATGAGTGTGTATCCGACGATTCTGTACGCGGACGCGAAGGCGGCGATCCGGCTGCTGAAGGAGGCCTTCGGGTTCACCGAGACGAGTGTGTACGAGGACGCGGACGGCCTGGTGCTGCACGCCGAACTCGCCAGCGGCACCGGCATGGTGATGCTCGGCTCGAAGGGCCGGGGCGGCCTCTTCGCGGAGGCCATGCGCGACGCGGGCCCGGTCGGTGTCTATGTGGTGGTGGACGACGTGGACGCGCACCACAAACGGGCGGTGGAGCACGGCGTGGAGATCCTGATGGAGCCCACCGACCAGGACTACGGCTCGCGCGACTACATGGCGCGCGACGCCGAGGGCAACGTGTGGAGCTTCGGTACGTACGCCCCCGGCACGGGCGGCTGACCCCGGCCGGGCCACTCCGGCCGGGACCCGGGGCCTGTCGCCCTAGACCCCGCCCGTGTGGACCTGGAAGGCCGCGCGTCGCACGGCCTTGGCCAGGGCCGGGTCCGGGTGGGCGGCGGCGAGCGCGACCAGGACCTGGACGGTGCGGGGGTGGCCGACGGCCCTGACCTCGTCGAGCAGGGCGGGCACGGTGCCCTGCACGGCCGAGTCGAGGTGGCGCACCATCAGGTCGACCTCGCCGTGGTCGGCGACGGCCGCGGCCGTGTCGACCCAGAGCCAGGTGGACTCCTCGCGGGTGAGGACGGCGGTGACGTCCTCGGGGTCGGTCCCCTCGTGCTCGGCGAGCCAGAGCAGGGCGTAGGGGCGCAGGAAGATCTCGTCGGTGGCGGCGCGCACCTCGGGCTCGGCGGGGGCGCCGACGACCCGGAGCGCCTCGAAGGCGAGCCCGCGCACCAGCGCGTCCTCGCCCCGGGCGGCGTCGAGCAGCTCGGTCACCGCGCTGCCGACGGGCCGGGCGGCGAGCCAGGCGCGGTACTCGGCGCGGGCCGGGCCGGGGGTGAGCCGGGCGCAGCCGCGCAGCATGTCCTCGGCGGACTGCTCGATGTTGCCGGCCGGGCTCTGCGCGGCGACGCAGATCTGCTCCAGCTTGACCCACACCGCCCAGCTGCCGAGCGGGGTGAGGGTGGCCGAGCCCTCGCCGAGGGTGAGCGCGCCGACGGCGGCGAGCCCGGCCAGCACCCAGTCGAGGAGAAGGGAGAGGAAGGCGAGGGAGGCGGGGTGGTCGCCGCCGCCGTCCGCGTCGGTGCCGTACGGCACTTCGCAGCGCTCGTCGCGCAGTTCGGCGACGCGCTGGCCGAGCAGGTCGAGCAGGGCCGGTACGAGGACGGGGCCGGCCGAGAGCTGGAGGAGGGAGAGCACCTGGGGGACGGCTTCGACGACCTCGGCCACGGCGGCGGGCGCGATGGCGGCCGGGGCGGGGTGGACGATCGACCAGGCGTCGAAGAGGGCGACCCAGCCGCGCAGCACCGCGGCGTCGTCACGGTCCCAGGCGCGCAGCCGCCAGCCGGGGCGCGCGGTGCCGCCGTGCAGCTCGACGAGTCCGGCGAGCCGGGCCCGGTCCCAGCCGGCCCGCACCTGGGCGGGCGTCAGCCGCAGGGTGGCGGCGGCCAGTTCGGCCGCGGCGCCCGACAGGGTGCCCGTCGGGGCGGGGCGCGGCGCGCTGCCCCGGGCGCGCTCGGCGTCGGCCCAGCGGGCGACGCGGACGGCGTCGGCGAGCACCGCTCTGGCCTGGCGGGCCAGTTCGGCGGCGGCCGGGGTGCCCTCGGGCGGCCGGGACGCCCGGGAGCGGCGGTCGCTCACGGCGCGGCGGGCGGTCGCGAGGGGTCGGGCATCCTTCGCGTGCGGTGCGCGGACAAGCCGCAGTCTGGAGTCTCGCGGCAACTTCTCTTCAGGCTTCCGGGACGTCACGGATGCAGTCTTCCCGTTGACGGGCAGAAAGCCCAAACGGAATGGAGCCCGCCCGGCTTCCGCACGGGCCGGGCACGGCCGGGGCACGGGGTCCGCCTCTATGGGGGGTGCGGTCCGTTGACGGGCCGAAAGCCGAAGCGGAATGGGCGCCCTGATCGCCGGGGCGGTGCCGGGTGCCTCGTGCGCCGCTTCGGGGGCCCTGGCCCCGCCCGTCACATGAGCGGGGTCAGGAAGCGCCGCAGCGCCTCCTCGTAACGGTCGGGGTCCGCGTTCCACATCGAGGCGTGCGGGGCTTGCTGGACTGTGTGAAGGGTCACCAGATCGGGGCGGCGGGCCGCGAGTTCCCGGGTGAGGGGCCAGGAGGCCAGGGTGTCGTCGGGGCCGTGGAAGATCAGGGTCGGCACGCTGAGGGCGGCCGGGTCGGCCGCCTCGCGCAGATGGTCGCCGTGCGGGCCGGTGCGGCCCTGCGCGGCCCGGACGGCGAGCGGCAGCAGCGCGCTGGGGGTGCCGTGCGCGAGGGCGAGGGCGCGCAGGGTGCCCTCCCAGTCGAGGACCGGCGAGTCCAGGACCACGCCCCGGACGCGCTCGCGCATCCCGGAGCTCGCGGCGGCGTGCAGCGCCATGGTGGCGCCGGTGGACCAGCCGTGCAGGATGACGCCTTCGGCGCCGGAGCGGACGGCGTAGCGGATCGCGGCGTCGAGGTCGCGCCACTCGGAGTCGCCGAGGTGGCCGAGGCCGTCCGGGGACCGGGGGGCGCCCTCGTCGCCCCGGTAGGCGAGGTCGAGCACCGGCAGCCGGTGGCGGTGCAGGAACCCCATGACGTTGAGCGGGTGCTCCCGGGTGGTCCCCAGGCCGTGCACGGTGATCACCCAGGTGTTCCGTACGCCCTTGACCAGCCAGGCGGGCAGCACGCCGAGCTCCGCGGGGATCTCGACGTCCTCGTGGTCGAGGCCGAGCGCCTCGGCCGGGGTGCCGTGGTGGAGCTGCGGGGTGAACCGGACCCGGTCACCCGGCTGCGGGCTCCCCCAGGTGACCCGCTCCAGGCGGCGCACCACGGTGTCCGCCGCGTGCGGCACGTCGACGACCTCGCCGACCACCGCGTGGACGCCGCGGCCCTCGATCCCGTACGTACCGGGGCGCAGCGAGGCCAGGCAGCGGGTCAGGGCGATCCGTCCGGGCGCCGTGGAGTGCACGGTGAGGTCGGGGTCGGTGGGCAGCGGGCGGCCTGGCGGCGCCTTGAGGGCCGCGTCGCTCGCGTACCGTCCGGCGGCCACCGCTGCCGCGCCGACGCCGATGAGTGTGGTGACGGCCGCTGCCGTCGCTGTAGCCGGGCGCACGGTTCCAGTGTCGGCAGTGCGCGGCGACACGGCCAGTGGGCGGGGCCACCGGGGTACGCCCCGGGCACCCGGGCGTCACCCCTGCCCGTATCCCCGGAACTGTTCGGCGGCCCGGTCGAGGTCGGCGGCGGAGAGCAGGGAGGGGGTGCGGCCGGGGACGGAGGAGGCGGCGAGCCAGAGGCGGCACATCCACTCCAGTTGGGCGGTGCGGTCGTATGCCTGGGAAAGAGTGGTTCCGTAGGTGATCGTCCCGTGGTTCTGGAGGAGACAGCCGGTGCGGCCGTCGAGGGCGCGGAGCATGTTCCGCGCCAGTTCCCCGGTCCCGTACAGCGCGTAGGGCGCGACCTGGACCGGACCACCGAGCGTGGCGGTCATGTAGTGGACCGGCGGGAGCTCGCCGACCAGGGTGGAGACGGCCGTGGCGTGCACGGCGTGGGTGTGGACGACGGCCCGGGCGCCGGTGTTCTCGTATACGGCCAGGTGCATGGGAAGCTCGCTGGTGGGCCGCAGTGTGCCCCTCACTTGGCGGCCGGTGAGGTCGACGGCGACGGTGTCGCCGGGGCCGAGGCGGTCGTAGGGGACGCCGGTGGGGGTGACGAGGACCAGGTCCCCGACGCGTACGGAGACATTGCCCGAGGTGCCCACGACCAGGCCTTCCTCGGCGGTGCGGCGCGCGGTGGCGGTCAGCTCGGCCCAGGCCGCGGCGATCGTTTCGGAGTCCTTCGGCTCTCCCATGGGGCGATCCTCGCAGGCTCCGCGACGGGGGCGGCGGAGTGAGCAGAATCTCTTCAATGGGGCCTATGGGCGATTAACGGGGTTTGTCAGGGCCTGGCCGCACCAGAAACCAGTCAGATACACCGTGACGCCCGACCCAGTTCACCTTCCGTTCATCCAGGTTACTTACGTTCGTCCAGCCACTGACGTCGAACGATTGCCTGGGTAAATGGAACACATCACGCTGCTGCTCGCCATTGTGGTCGTGACAGCTCTAGTGTTCGATTTCACGAACGGTTTCCATGACACCGCCAACGCGATGGCCACGACCATCTCGACCGGCGCCCTGAAGCCCAAAGCCGCGGTCGCCATGTCCGCGGCACTGAACCTGGTCGGCGCGTTCCTGTCGGTGGAGGTCGCCAAGACGATCTCCGGCGGGATCATCAACGAAAAGGGCATCAGAACCGAGGTCATCTTCGCGGCGCTCGTCGGCGCCATCCTCTGGAACCTGGTGACCTGGCTGCTCGGCCTGCCGTCCAGCTCGTCCCACGCCCTGTTCGGCGGTCTGATCGGCGCGGCCGTGATGTCGGCCGGCTGGTCCTCGGTGAACGGCTCGACCGTCGTCACCAAGGTGCTGCTCCCCGCCGTCGCCGCCCCCATCGTGGCGGGCGTCGCCTCGATGCTGGCCACGCGTCTGACGTACCGGATCAACCGGAACGTCGACCCGGCCGCCGAGAAGGCCACCGCCAAGGGCTACCGGGCCGGACAGATCGCCTCCGCCGGTCTCGTCTCGCTCGCCCACGGCACCAACGACGCGCAGAAGACCATGGGCATCATCACCCTCGCCCTGGTCGCCGGCGGTGTGCTGCACCCGGGCGCCAACCCCCCGCTGTGGGTCATCGTCTCGGCCGGCATGGCCATCGCCATGGGCACCTACCTCGGCGGCTGGCGCATCATCCGCACCATGGGCAAGGGCCTGACCGAGCTGGCGCCGCCGCAGGGCTTCGCCGCCCAGTCCGGTGCCGCGACCGTCATCCTGTCCTCCTCGCACCTCGGCTTCTCGCTCTCCACCACCCAGGTCTGCTCCGGCTCCGTCATGGGCGCCGGCCTCGGCCGCAAGGGCGGTGTGGTCCGCTGGTCCACCGCGACCCGGATGTTCATCGCCTGGGGTCTGACCCTGCCCGCCGCGGGTCTGGTCGGCGCCGGCGCCGAGTTCCTCACCGGCCAGGGCACCTGGGGCGTCGTCCTCGTGGCGATCCTGCTGGTCGCGGGCTCCGGCTTCATCTGGAAGCTGTCGCGCCGCCGCCTTCACCTTCTCGTACGCCGAGCACGGCGAACTGCTGGCCGCCGCAGGCGCGGACGTCGTCGTGTTCGACCCGCTCAGGGACGAGGCGCTGCCCGACGGCACCGCGGGGATCGTCATCGGTGGCGGGTTCCCCGAGGTCTACGCGGCGGAGCTCAGCGCCAACGAGCCGCTGCGCAAGGCCGTCGGGGAGCTCGCGCGGAGCGGCGCGTCCGTCGCCGCCGAGTGCGCCGGGCTGCTCTATCTGGCGCGCTCGCTCGACGGGCAGCCGATGTGCGGCGTCCTGGACGCCGACGCGCGGATGTCGGAACGGCTGACACTCGGGTACCGGGAAGCCGTCGCCGTGGGCGACAGTTGCCTGGCCGAGGCCGGAACACGGCTGCGCGGCCACGAGTTCCACCGGACCGTCCTCGACCCGGGGGCGGGGCCCGCGCCCGCGTGGGGGCTCGTGCAGCCGGAGCGCCGGGTCGAAGGATTCGTACAACAGGGCGTGCACGCGAGCTATCTGCATACGCACTGGGCCGCCCGGCCCACCATCGCCCGTCGGTTCGTTGAGAGGTGTGCCGGATGAGCAGGCTGGTCGGAGTCGGAGTCGGTCCCGGGGACCCGGAGCTGGTGACCGTGAAGGGCGTCAAGGCCCTTCAGGGCGCCGATGTGGTCGTCGTGCCCGTCATGGACACCGGAGAGCGCGGGCGCGCCGAGGCGACCGTGCTCCACTACGTGGACGGGGCCAAGGTCGTCCGGGTCGTCTTCGCGCTCAACGAGCGCACCGACCGGGGCCGGCGCGAGGCCGCCTGGGACGCGGCGGGCGAGACGGTCGCCGGGCTGCTGCGCGCCCATGAGCGCGTCGCCTTCGCGACCATCGGCGACCCCAATGTGTACTCGACGTTCACCTATCTCGCCCAGACCATCACCGAGCTGGTGCCGGGCACGGAGATCGCGACCGTCCCCGGGATCACCGCGATGCAGGACCTCGCCGCGCGTTCGGGCGCCGTGCTCACGGAGGGGACGGAGCCGCTCACGCTGGTCCCCGTCACCGCCGGGGCGACCGTGCTCAAGGACGCGCTGGAGGGGCCGGGCACGGTGGTGGCGTACAAGTTCGGGCGCCAGGCCGGTGAGGTGGCGGCGGCGCTGCGGGCGACCGGGCGGATCGACGACGCGGTGTGGGGCTCGGCGCTGGGCCTGGACGAGGAGTCCATCAGCCCGGCCGCCGAGCTCGACGGCAGCGCCCTGCCCTACCTCTCGACGCTCATCGCGCCCGCGCGGCGCGAGGGCGGACGCGGCGGCAAGCTGTGACCCCGCCGCCGGCCCTGCCCCCGGCCCCGCCGGGCTCACCCCGCGATGCCCACCACGAGCCAGATGAAGGCCACGCCCGCGACCGTGCACAGCAGGGTCGAGCGGGCCGGGTGGTCGTGGTGGGCCTCGGGCAGGATCTCGGCGGCGGCCAGATACAGCAGCACCCCGCCGAAGAAACCCAGATAGCTTCCGAGCAGCTCGGCCGGAAGGGTGAACAGCAGCGTCGAGGCGGCACCGACCATCGGGGCGAGCGCGTCCGCGACGAGCATGGCGACGGCCTTGCGCTTGTCGTTCCCGTACAGGCTGGTGATCGTGTAGGTGTTGAAGCCGTCGGCGAAGTCGTGGGTGATCACGGCGACCGCCACGGCCGCGCCCATACCGCCGCCCACCTGGAACGCGGCGCCGATCGCGATGCCGTCCATGAGGCTGTGCCCGACCATCGCCGCGGCGGCCGTCAGGCCCACCTGCGGCGCCCTCTCGTCCGCCCCGTGGGCCGCCCGGCGCACCGCCAGCAGGCGTTCCACCAGGTGGGCGAGGAGGAAGCCGCCGACGAACAGCAGCAGCGCGGCCGGTACGCCGAAGACGTCGTCGCCCGCCGCCTCCAGCGCCTCCGGCAGCAGGTCGAGCCCGACCACGCCGAGCATCAGCCCGCCCGCCAGCCCGAGCACCAGATGGCGCCGGTCGGTGACGCGCTGGGCCGTCCAGCCGCCGACCAGAGTCATCAGGAACGCGCCGAGCGCGACGATCACCACCATGCGCCCTTGCTAACCGACTGACCCACCCCCGCGCATTTCGCTTTACCGACTGTGTGACGTACGAGAGGACCCCTCCCATGGCCGATGCCCCCACCGGCAGGCTGACCGTCGTCGGCGCCGGCCCCGGCGCCGCCGATCTGCTGACGTTCCGCGCCGCCCGGGCGATCGCCGAGGCCGACGTGGTCATCTGGGCCGCGAGCCTGGTGCAGGCCGAGGTCCTGGACCACGCGCGCGAGGACGCCGAGATCCTGGACTCGGCGGCGATGTCCCTGGAGGACGTCGTCAGCGTGTACGAGCGGGCCGCCCGCGAGGGGCTGAAGGTCGCCCGTATCCACTCCGGCGACCCGGCCCTGTGGGGCGGCACCCAGGAGCAGCTGGACCGGGTGGAGGGGCTCGGCCTGGAGGTCGAGATCATCCCCGGTGTCTCGTCGTTCTCGGCGGTCGCCGCGATCGCCCAGCGCGAGCTGACCATCCCGGAGATAGCCCAGTCCGTCATCCTCACCCGCCTCGGCGGCGGCAAGACGCCGATGCCGCCCGGCGAGGAGGTGCGCGAGTTCGCCCGGCACGGCACGACGATGGCGGTGTTCCTGTCGGCCGCCCGCTCCGGCCAGCTGGTGGAGGAGCTCCTTGAGGGCGGCTACCCGACCTCGACCCCGGTCGTCGTGGCGTACCAGGCGACCTGGCCCGAGGAGCTGGTGCTGCGCTGCACGATCGAGACGCTGGAGGAGACGGTCAAGGAGCACAAGCTCTGGAAGCACACGCTCTTCCTGGTCGGCCCGGCCCTCGCGGCCTCCGGCACCCGCTCGCACCTCTACCACCCGGGCCACTTCCACGGCTTCCGCCGGGCCGACCCGGCGGCCCGGCGCGCGCTGAAGGCCGAGAACGCCGAGAAGACGGAGCGCTCCCCGTCATGATCACCGTCATCGGTACGGGGACGGGCGCGCCGCTGGCACCGGACGCCCTGGCGGCGCTGGCCGAGGCCACGCTGGTCACCGGCGCCGCCCGCCATCTCGCGGCGGCCGAGGTCCCGCCGGGGGCCAAGCAGGTGGTGCTCGGTCCGCTGGCGCCCGCCCTCGACGCCGTCGCCGAGCACCGCGAGCGGGGCGGCCGCGTCGTGGTGCTGGCCTCCGGCGATCCCGGGTTCTTCGGCATCGTGCGGGCGCTTGCCGAGCGCTTCGGGCCGCAGGAGCTGGACGTACGGCCGGGGACCGCCTCGGTGGCGGTCGCCTTCGCCCGCCTCGGCCTGCCCTGGGACGACGCGCTGGTGGTCAGCGCGCACGGGCGGGACCTGCGGACGGCCGCCAACGTGTGCCGGGCGCACCCCAAGACCGCCGTGCTGACCGGGCCCGGTGCCGGGCCCGCCGAGCTGGGCGCGGAGCTCGCCCGCCGGGCGCCCGAGCGGATGCTCGTCGTCGCCTCGGCCCTCGGCGACCCCGAGCGGGAGCGGCTGGTGCGGGTGACTCCGGCGGAGGCGGCGGCCCGGGAGTGGGACGCGGTCAGCGTGATCGTCTGCCTGGACGAGGAGAAGACGCTCTCGCCGGTGCGCACGGTCGCGGGCGGCCGGACCACACCCGACCGCTGGGCGCTGGACGAGAGCGAGTTCACCCACCGCGACTCGATGATCACCAAGGCCGAGGTACGGGCGCTCGCGCTGGCCAGGATCGGCCCCCGGCTCGGCGATCTCGTCTGGGACATAGGGGCCGGCTCGGGCTCGGTGGCCGTGGAGTGCGCCCGGTTCGGGGCGGCGGCGGTCGCGGTCGAGAAGACCGCCGAGGGCTGCGAGCACGTCCGGGCCAACGCGGCCGCGCACGGCGTGGACGTGCGGGTGGTGCACGGCGCGGCGCCCACGGTCCTGTCCGATCTAGCGGATCCGGACGCGGTGTTCATTGAACCCCAGCGCCCGCAGCTGCTCGCGGCCATCGTCCGTGATCTTGTCCGGGCCCCACGGCGGCATCCAGACCCAGTTGATCTTCAGCTCGTTGACGATGCCCTCGGTCGCCGACTTCGCCTGGTCCTCGATCACATCGGTCAGCGGGCAGGCCGCCGACGTCAGGGTCATGTCCAGGGTGGCGACGTTGGAGTCGTCGATGTGGATGCCGTAGATGAGGCCCAGGTTGACGACGTCGATACCCAGCTCGGGGTCGACGACGTCGTACAGCGCCTCGCGGACTTCTTCCTCCGAGGCCGGCTTCAACGTGGCCTCTGCGTTCTCGGTCATGCGCTCTTCCTCTCGGCTCCGGCGCCCAGCGCCTGGGCCGTCGCGTCCTTCCAGGCCATCCAGCTCAGCAGAGCACACTTCACGCGCGCGGGGTACTTGGAGACCCCGGCGAACGCGACCGCGTCCTCAAGGACCTCCTCCATCGCGTCGTCCGGCTCCAGCTTGCCCTTGGACTGCATCAGCTCCAGGAAGGTCTCCTGGATCCGCTGCGCCTCGTCCAGCTCCTTGCCGACCAGCAGGTCGTTGAGGACCGAGGCGCTGGCCTGGCTGATGGAGCAGCCCTGGCCCTCGTACGAGATGTCGGAGATCTGCGAGCCCTCGTACTTCACCCGGAGGGTGATCTCGTCCCCGCACGTCGGGTTCACGTGGTGCACCTCGGCGTCACCGTCCCGCAAGCCCCGCCCGTGAGGGTGCTTGTAGTGGTCCAGGATGACGTCCTGGTACATCGAATCCAGCTTCACGTCGCTACCCCTAGCCGAAGAAGTTCCGTACGTGCTCCAGACCGTCCACCAGGGCGTCGACCTCGGCAGGCGTGGAGTACAGGTAGAAAGACGCTCGCGTGGTCGCGGGAATTCCGTAGCGCAGGCAGACCGGGCGCGCGCAGTGGTGGCCGACCCGGACCGCGATGCCCTGCTCGTCGAGGACCTGGCCCACGTCGTGCGGGTGGATGTCGCCGAGCGTGAAGGAGATCGCGGCGCCCCGGTCCTCGGCCGTGGTCGGGCCGATGATCCGCAGGTCGGGGACTTCGAGCAGACGCTTGACCGCGTACTCGGTGATCGCGTGCTCATGCGCGGCGATCTTGTCCATGCCGATCGAGGAGAGGTAGTCCACGGCCGCGCCCAGGCCCACGGCCTGCGCGATCGGGGGCGTGCCCGCCTCGAACTTGTGCGGCGCCGGCGCGTACGTCGACGAGTGCATCGAGACCGTCTCGATCATCTCGCCGCCGCCGAGGAAGGGGGGAAGGTCCTCCAGCAGCTCCTGGCGGCCCCACAGGACGCCGATGCCGGTCGGGCCGCACATCTTGTGGCCGGTGAAGGCCACGAAGTCGGCCTGGAGGGCCTGGACGTCCAGCGGCATGTGCGGCGCGGCCTGCGAGGCGTCGATGCAGAGCAGCGCGCCGACCTCCTGGGCGCGGCGGACGATCGCCTCGACCGGGTTGACCGTGCCCAGCAGGTTGGAGACCAGCGTGAAGGAGACGATCTTCGTCTTCTCGGTGATGATCTCGTCGATGTTGGAGAGGTCGAGACGGCCGTCGTCGGTGAGGCCGAACCACTTCAGCTTCGCGCCGGTGCGCTGCGCGAGCAGCTGCCACGGCACGATGTTGGAGTGGTGCTCCATCTCCGTGATGACTATCTCGGTCTCGTGGTCCACCCGGTAGGGCTCGTCGGCCCAGCCCAGCATGTTGGCGACCAGGTTGAGCGACTCCGAGGCGTTCTTGGTGAAGATCACCTCGTCGCGGCTGGGCGCGTTGATGAACGCGGCGACCTTGTCGCGCGCACCCTCGTACAGCGCCGTGGCCTCCTCGGCCACCGTGTACACACCACGGTGGACGTTGGCGTTGTGCCGCTCGTAGTACTCGTTGAGGGCGTCGAGCACCTGGCGCGGCTTCTGCGAAGTCGCCGCGCTGTCGAGGTACACGATCTTCTTCCCGTCGTGGACCACACGGTCCAGCAAGGGGAAGTCCTTACGGATCGCCTCGGTGTCGAGGAGGCCCGGCAGCTGTGTCACTCGGATGCGCCACCCTTCGTGTAAGCCTCGTAGCCCTCGTTCTCCAGCTTGTCGGCGAGCTCGGCGCCGCCGGACTCGGCGATGCGGCCGTTCGCGAACACGTGCACGAAGTCGGGCTTGATGTAGCGCAGGATGCGCGTGTAGTGCGTGATCAGCAGCGTGCCGACCTCGCCGGACTCGCGGACGCGGTTGACGCCCTCGGAGACGACGCGGAGCGCGTCGACGTCCAGACCCGAGTCGGTCTCGTCGAGGATCGCGATCTTCGGCTTGAGGAGCTCCAGCTGGAGGATCTCGTGGCGCTTCTTCTCACCGCCGGAGAAGCCCTCGTTGACGTTGCGCTCGGCGAAGGCCGGGTCCATCTGGAGCTGCTCCATCGCGGACTTGACCTCCTTCACCCAGGTGCGCAGCTTGGGGGCCTCGCCGCGCACGGCGGTGGCGGAGGTGCGCAGGAAGTTGGAGACCGAGACGCCGGGGACCTCGACCGGGTACTGCATGGCGAGGAAGACGCCGGCGCGGGCGCGCTCGTCGACGGACATCTCCAGGACGTCCTCGCCGTCCAGGGTGACCGTACCGCCGGTGATCGTGTACTTGGGGTGACCCGCGAGCGAGTACGCGAGGGTGGACTTGCCGGAGCCGTTGGGGCCCATGATGGCGTGGGTCTCGCCCTGCTTCACGGTCAGGTCGACGCCCTTGAGGATCTCCCGGGGGCCGTTCTCGGCTTCCACGGAGACGTGCAGGTCGCGGATTTCAAGCGTTGCCATGGGGACTTAGTTCTCCTGGGATACGGAGACGAGCACATCGTCCCCTTCGATCTTTACGGGGTAAACGGGCACGGGTCGCGTCGCGGGAAGGCCGGACGGCTTGCCGGTGCGGAGGTCGAAGGTCGAGCCGTGCAGCCAGCACTCGATCTGGCAGTCCTCCACCTCGCCCTCCGACAGCGAGACGTTCGCGTGCGAGCAGATGTCGTGGATCGCGAACACCTCGCCCGCCGTGCGGACGACCGACACCGGCGTGCCGTCGAGTTCCACCCGCTTCGGGGTGTCCTCCTCCAGCTCGCTCAGTGCGCAGACGCGGACGAAGGCGGTCATCAGACGGACGCCTCCAGCTCCGCCTCGATCTTGGCGAGCAGGCGCTCCTCGACATCGGCGACGCCGACCTGCTGGACCAGCTCGGCGAAGAAGCCGCGGACCACCAGACGGCGGGCCTCGGCCGCGGGGATGCCGCGCGCCATCAGGTAGAACAGCTGCTCGTCGTCGAAGCGGCCGGTGGCCGAGGCGTGACCGGCGCCGGCGATCTCGCCGGTCTCGATCTCCAGGTTCGGCACGGAGTCGACGCGGGCGCCGTCCGTGAGGACCAGGTTGCGGTTCATCTCGTAGGTGTCGGTGCCCTCGGCGCTGGCCTGGATGAGGACGTCACCGATCCACACGGCGTGCGCGTCGTCGCCCTGCAGGGCGCCCTTGTACACGGCGTTGGACTTGCAGTGCGGCGTGTTGTGGTCGACGAAGAGCCGGTGCTCCTGGTGCTGGCCCTTGTCGGTGAAGTACAGGCCGAAGAGCTCGGCCTCGCCGCCGGTGCCCGCGTAGGAGACCCGCGGGTGCAGCCGGACCAGGTCGCCGCCGAAGGTGACGACGACGGACTTGAAGGAGGCGTCCCGGCCGACCAGCGTGTTGTGCTGGGCGACGTGGACGGCCTTGGCGTCCCAGTCCTGGACGGAGACGACGGTCAGCTTGGCGCCGTCACCGAGGACGAAGTCCACGTTGGCGGCGAGCACCGCGTCACCGGTGTGGTCGATGACCACGACGGCCTCGGCGAACGCGCCGAGCTCGACGACCTGGTGCGCGAAGACGGTGCCGCCCTCGCCGTGCACGGCGATGCGGATCGGCTCGCTGAGGACCGCCTCCTTGGGAACGGTCACGACCGAGGCCTTCTCGAACGCCGAGTAGGCCTGGGCGGCGATCCGGTCCACCGGCGTGCCGGCCCGGCCGAGCCGGGCGTCGTCGCGGCCGACGGTCTCGACGGTGACGCCCTCGGGGGCGTTCACCTCGACGCGCAGCCCGTCGCCGGTCGCGACGGCGGTGCCGTCGTGCAGCCCGCGCAGCCGCTCCAGCGGCGTGAACCGCCACTCCTCCTCGCGGCCGTGCGGCACCGGGAAGTCCGCCACGTCGAAGGACGGGGGCGCGCTCATGCGCGTGGCGACGGTCGACTCGGCGGCCACCGCGATCGAACCCGCGGTGGTGGAGCCCGCGGGAATGTTCTGAGCCTCAGCCATGGCTGTCGTAGTGCTCTCTTCCTAGATCAGTCTGCGTTCGCTGCTGCGGGGACGGTGGCCGTACTAGCCGACCGAGCCCTCCATCTGCAGCTCGATCAGCCGGTTGAGCTCCAGGGCGTACTCCATGGGCAGCTCCTTGGCGATCGGCTCGACGAAGCCGCGCACGATCATCGCCATCGCCTCGAACTCGGTCAGACCGCGGCTCATCAGGTAGAAGAGCTGGTCCTCGGAGACCTTGGAGACGGTCGCCTCGTGGCCCATGGACACGTCGTCCTCGCGGACGTCGACGTACGGGTAGGTGTCGGAGCGGGAGATCGTGTCGACGAGCAGCGCGTCGCACAGCACGTTCGACTTCGATCCGGCCGCGCCCTCGCCGATCTCGACCAGACCGCGGTACGAGGTGCGGCCGCCGCCACGCGCCACCGACTTGGAGACGATGTTGGAGGACGTGTTCGGCGCCATGTGGACCATCTTGGATCCGGCGTCCTGGTGCTGGCCCTCGCCCGCGAAGGCGATGGACAGGGTCTCGCCCTTGGCGTGCTCGCCCATCAGGTAGACGGCCGGGTACTTCATGGTGACCTTGGAACCGATGTTGCCGTCGATCCACTCCATGGTCGCGCCCTCGTACGCCACGGCGCGCTTGGTGACCAGGTTGTAGACGTTGTTCGACCAGTTCTGGATCGTCGTGTAGCGGCAGCGGCCGCCCTTCTTGACGATGATCTCCACGACGGCGCTGTGCAGCGAGTCCGAGGAGTAGATCGGGGCGGTGCAGCCCTCGACGTAGTGGACGTACGCGTCCTCGTCGACGATGATCAGCGTCCGCTCGAACTGGCCCATGTTCTCCGTGTTGATACGGAAGTAGGCCTGGAGCGGGATGTCGACGTGGACACCCTTCGGGACGTAGATGAACGATCCGCCCGACCACACCGCGGTGTTCAGCGACGCGAACTTGTTGTCGCCGACCGGGATGACGGTGCCGAAGTACTCCTGGAAGAGCTCCGGGTGCTCCTTCAGCGCGGTGTCGGTGTCGAGGAAGATGACGCCCTGCTCCTCCAGGTCCTCACGGATCTGGTGGTAGACGACCTCGGACTCGTACTGGGCCGCGACACCGGCGACGAGGCGCTGCTTCTCCGCCTCGGGGATGCCGAGCTTGTCGTACGTGTTCTTGATGTCCTCCGGCAGGTCCTCCCAGGAAGCGGCCTGCTTCTCGGTGGAGCGCACGAAGTACTTGATGTTGTCGAAGTCGATGCCCGAGAGGTCGGAGCCCCAGTTCGGCATGGGCTTCTTGCCGAAGAGCCGCAGGCCCTTGAGGCGCAGCTTCAGCATCCACTCGGGCTCGTTCTTCTTGCCCGAGATGTCGCGGACGACGTCCTCGGAGAGCCCGCGCTTGGCGGCGGCGCCCGCCGCGTCGGAGTCGGCCCAGCCGTACTCGTAGTTGCCCAGACCCTCGAGTTCGGGGTGGGCAGTCTCCGTGGGGAGAGTCATGCGGGGTTCCTCCCGGCCGTGCTTGTGGATGCTGATTCGGTGTCGTGCGGGGGCTGCGGTGCGCTGTGCGGGATGAACGTCGTGCACACCCCGTCGCCATGGGCGATGGTGGCCAGACGCTGCACATGGGTCCCGAGGAGGCGGGAGAAGAACTCCGTCTCCGCCTCGCACAGCTGTGGGAACTGCTCGGCGGCGTGGGCGACCGGGCAGTGGTGCTGGCAGAGCTGCTCGCCCCGTCCGGGGAGGGGCGCACTGCGCGCCGTAGCAGCGTACCCGTCGGCGGTCAAGGCCTTGGCCAGGGCCTCGGTGCGCTCCTCGGGGGGCGCTGCCTCGATCGCCTCGCGGTAGCCCTCGGCCTGGGCCTCGATCCGTGCCCGGGCGAAGGCGACGACGGCTTCCTCGCCTGCCGGGCCGCCGCCCGCGGACTTCTCGATCCAGCGGAGCGCGTCCACGGCCAGCTTGTCGTACGACTGGTCGAAGGCGTCCCGCCCGCAGTCCGTGAGGGCGAAGACCTTGGCGGGCCTGCCGCGGGTCCGTGCCCCGTACACCCGCTGTTCGCGGGGGGACACGACCTCGTCGGCCACCAGTGCGTCGAGGTGGCGGCGGACGGCGGCCTGGGTGAGGCCGAGGCGCTTCGCGAGGTCCGCGACGGTGGAGGGCCCATGGTCCAGGATGGAGCGCGCGACCCGGTTGCGGGTGGACCGCTCACCGGTCGCGAGTTCCTCCTGCGGAGCCTCGCCGACGTTTTTCACAACACCATTGTTGCGTAATTCCTCAGAGCCTGACAAGCCACGTCTCGATCATCGAGCGGTGCGGTGCATCACTTAGGCATACCTAAGCTGACCTGCGGAAACGATCTTTGATCGATCAAATGGGGCAGACCTGAAATAGACCCCGCCAACCCCCTTGACCTCGCCATATGGCCGGGACGCAGTCCTTTTCGGCTACCCCGGGGCGATCACTTTCGGCCGGGTCCGCAGAGGGGCTCGACCGGGCCCCCGATGGCCGGAAAACGAAGGTCGCGCACCCGCGCGTCCGTGCCCCCGTACGACCATCATGAGCAGCCCCTCCGCCACCGTCGGCTCAGCGGGCGGCGGCGGAGGCAGCGGGTACGGTCCGGCCGACACGGCCTTCCACACCGGCGTGCGCGCGGGCGACGGCTCGCTGACCATCACCTACGCCCCGGCCGCCACGGACATCGATGTGCGTGTCACGGCCCAGCCGCGTGTGGGCATCCTGGTGCCCTACCTCCGCTACACACTGACGGCCAACAACGCCGGACCGCACGCCGCCACCTCGGCCACGATCACCGCGTCGCTGCCCCGGGGTACGAGCGCGACCGGCCTGTCTGCCGGATGCACCACCAGTGCGGGGACCGTCACCTGTACCTACGAGGCCATCGCAAGCGGTGCCCGCGCGACCAAGTCCTTCGACATCCCCCTGCATCTGCTCTCACTGGGCCGCGTGTCGGTGACCGGCACACGTACCGCGTCAACTCCGATTGACCCCAACGCCAGCAACGACACCTCCACGGCCAACTGCACCGTGATCTCCATCCTCCTGGCCACCTGCTCCTGACATCGCAGAGGCTGCACCGGGTGGGCCCGAGCGAGCGCCGGGCCCACCCCAAAGGCAAACTCGGCGTTCCATGGCCGGGGCGGGAACGCCGAGCTGGGCTCAGCACTGACTCAACGAGCTCGCGGAGCCCTACATGGCACCCGCCTGAACGGGTTCCGAGGATTCCGGGTGAGCTGGATCGTCGGCCGGGGCGGCGGCCCGCAGCGCCGCCTCGACCCGGCGGTTGCTGGTCATGGTCGACGTGACGGCGGTCATGGTGAGAAGGAGGCCGGCGGCGGTGTAGAGCGGGGTGCGTACGTCGTAGGTGGTGGCCAGCCAGCCGCCGAGGAAGGCGCCGAACGGGGCGGCGCACATGCCGAGCATGCGGGAGGTGGAGGCGACCCGGCCCATCAGGTGGGCGGGGACGATGGCCTGCCGCAGGGAGGGGGCGAGCACCATCGTGGCGCCCATGCCCGCTCCGCAGACGGCGAGCGCGAGGCCGGCGACGTACGGGTTCGGGGCGGCGGCAAGGCCCAGGATGGCGAGTCCCTCGACCGCGGCCGTGCAGGTCAGCGCGGTGCCGGTGCCGAGGCGTCGGCCGAGGAAGGAGGCGATGCCCGCGCCGAGCAGACCACCGGTGGCCTCCGCGGTCAGGAGCAGGCCGAAGCCGAAGGTGCCGATGCCGAGGCGATCGTGCGCGAAGAGGGCCAGTACGGTCTCCAGGGCGACGAAGGCGATGTTCCCGACCGCCGGACGCAGCGCGAGCCCCAGCAGCAACCGGTCCCGGAAGACGTACGAGGCACCGGCCCGCGCCTGGCTCAGCAGCGACTCACGGACCTGGGGTACGGGCCGGGGCGTGACGGGCAGCGACCGTACGAGCGCTGCGGAGAGCGCGAACGACACCGCGTCGGCGAGCAGCGGAAGCGACCGCCCGAGCGCGAGCAGGGCACTGCCCGCGGGCGGCCCCGCGAAGCCGGACGCGGCGGTCTGGGCTCCGCGCAGGCGGGAGTTGGCGCGCTCCAGGAGCGCGGGGTCGCGGCCGAGCAGATCCGGCAGATAGGCCGTGGCGGCCGTGTCGAAGAAGAGTCCGCCGAGGCCGAGCAGGAAGGCGACGGCCGCGAGCAGCGGAATGCTCAGCACGTCGAGCACTGCCGCTGCCGCCGGTATCGCGAGCAGTACCGCACGTGCCGCGTCCGTGACCCACATCGTGCGCCGACGGTCCCAGCGGTCCACCAGCGCACCGCCCAGCACTCCGAAGAGCAGCCACGGCAGCGTTCCGGCGGCCGTGACGACGGCGAGCGCCATCGGATCCCGCGTCAACGTCAACGCGAGCAGAGGCAGCGCGGCATGCGACACGCCGTCACCGAGCGAGGACACCGTCTGCGCGGTCCACAGCCGTCCGAACCCGGTCGGCATCTTTCTGACGTCCGAAGTCACTTGGCGTCTCCTTCGGTGTGCGCGCGCTGTGCCGGGTGGAAGAGTGCGAAAACGAGTGACGTGTCCGGCAGCGACGGGTCGGACAGCTCCCGGTACTCGTCCGCCAGGGCCTGCAGCCGCTCCCCCAGCTCCGCGAACTGCTCATCGGTGAGCCGCAGATGCGCCATCCGTACGTGCCGCTCGCCATCCGCCGGCGACGCCTCCAGGTCCGCCACCGCATGCCGCATCAGCACATCCGGCCCTCCCTCGCCCGGATCCGGCAGCTGGATCGACCGCGCGGCCATGGCGTAGTACCGCTCGGTGACTCCCCGGACCTTCCGCGTCCGTACCACCTTCACCAGGCCGGCTCGCTCCAGCAGCCGTACGTGGTAGCTGGAACTCCCCTTCGCGAGGCCCACTCGCTCGGCGATCTGCGTGATCGTCGCGGGCTCGAAGCGGAGCACGGCCATGATCCGGTGGCGCGTGAGGTTGGAGACGGCGCGTAGCTGCTCGTCAGTGGTGACGTGGAACGTCTCGGGAAGATCATCGGTTGGCATGTCCACAATGGTCAATGATTCTTGACCATTGTGCAAGGGGGTTTCGGAGTCGGCTTGCGTCGGCTTGCCATGACGACCCTTCAGGAGCCGGCGGGCGACGCGGACGTACTCGTCGCTGAAGCCGTTCTCCAGGAGCGAGGCCGCCGCAAGTCCCCCTGGTGGGTCCGCCATCGGCAGCACGGCCCCGTGGCTTCAGCCTTGGCGAGCTGCGAGTATGAGCACGTTCGACTCGGTCCTCGTACCTTGGAGATTTGATGCGTGCAGGCGTTGTGGTCGCCGCTCACCCCGGTGTGGAGGATCTCGCGGTGCGGGCCGAGGAGTTGGGCTTCGGCAGCTTCTGGGTCAACGACACCCCGATGGTCCACGGTGACCCCTTCGTCGCCCTGAGCCTCTGCGCGAAGGCCACCCGGCGCATCAAGCTCGGTATCGGCGTGACCTCACCGGCGCTGCGTTCGGCCCCGGCCGCGGCAAGCGGATTCGCCAGCCTCAACTCCCTGGCACCGGGCCGGATCATCTGCGGGGTCGGTACCGGAAACACCGCCCGGCGCACCCTGGGCATGCCGCCGACCACGGCGGCCGCGCTGGAGCGTTTCACCGCGGCCCTGCAGGATCTGTGTGCCGGGCGCCCGACCGCGTACCGCGAAGGAGACCAGGTCCGCGACATCCGGTTCCTGCACACCGGGGCGCACGTGAACACCACCGATCCGATCGAGTTCGTCGTGGCCGCGCTCGGGCCCAAGGCCGCCGCCGTCGCCGGCCGCCGCGGTGCGGGCCTCATCTCCTTCGGCCTGCTCGACCCCACCGCCTGGCAGGCGCTGCACGACGCCAGCCGCCAAGCCATCCACGGCACGTCCCGTGCCCCCGGCTCCCATGGGAACTCCTACGTGGTCACCGCGCTCCACCTGCTGCACGAGAACGAGGACCCCCACAGCGACGCGGCCCGGGACGCGACAGGTCACCTCGTCCTGTCGCTGCTGGACTTCGCCGCCGACACACCCGAGGTCGCGGAGCAACTCGGCCCCGACGAACGCGCGGCGGTGCGTGAGCTCCTGGACCGGCGTGGCACCACCGCCACCGCGCCGGACCGGTACACCAAGCTCTACCCCAACTACCTCGGACGCATCGCCCCGCAGGACCGGGACCTGATCCTGCCCTCACTGATGAACACCCTGGCCCTCGTCGGCACCCGCGACGACCTCCTCACCCGTATCACCGCCCTGGAACAGGCCGGTATCGACGAACTCCTCATCCAACCGGTGGTCGACCCGCCCACCGAGATGGCCCAACTCGCCGAACTCCTGGCCTGAACCCTCCGCGCGTCCGCACCACGCGGGCCTGCTCGCCCGGCACCGGCAGAGCGCGGATGCACGGCCGCGATGCAGATGGCGGACCCACCAGAAACGCCGCCGCACTCACCTGCTGGAAGAACCTCGACGCGTGACGCTCGTACGCAGGAAGGTCTCAAGCTGTTCGGCGAAGCCCGGTGCTGCGGCGACGAAGTGCCCGGCGCCCGGATGCACGCTGCGCTGGGCACCGAGCGCCTCCGCGAGCGCATCGCAGATCCGCTCAAGCGCGGCCACGTGGTCTCCGGACGCGACGAGCACCGGGACGCCCGCGTCCCGGATCGCGTCGAGCCGCGGGCGCGCCTCGCTGGTCGGCCGGGCACCGTGCGCCCGCCGAACACCGGCGACCACCGCCTCGGGGAGCGGGCCGTCGCCGATGGGTGCGCCCGCGACGCGGAGGAACTCCCGCAGCTCGGCCGGGTCCGCATCCATCCCGTGGGTGAGGACCGCATCGCCGATGCGCTCAAGCCGCGCCGCCTCAGAATCGCCAGGGACAAGGTAGTTGAGCGGCGGCTCGATCAACGTGAGCGAGCGCACGCTGTGCGGCGCGGCAGCGGCCGCGATCAACGTCCCCAGTACGCCGTAGGAGTGGGCGACCACGTGCGGGCGGCCGACGAGCAGCGGCGCCAGGTCCAGGGCATCAACCTCGAAGTCCTGACGCTCCTTTGGCGGTGGACTCGGCGGATAGCCACGGCGATGGACGTATGCCAGCGTCCACCGGTCGGACAGCGCAGCAAGAGCACCCCACGTCGTCCGCGGGCCGGCACCACCATGTACCAGCAGGACCTCCGGCCCAGAGCCATCACGCACCACTACGATTTCGCCCACGCAGGCGAGCATAGCCGCCAAGTACCCCCAGTGAGGGAAACACCTCCGCTACCGCGTCCTCATGAATGTAGGCCACGCGAATTCGCGTGGCCTACATTCATGAGCCGGGCAGGAGTGAATTTATCCCGACGGGCAATTTGATTCCACGCCGAAAGGAGATTGAATCCACGGAGGACGCCAGTCGGCGTGGATCCCTCGGGGTGCCACCCTCTCGCCCGTTAGAGAATTTCGATGTCCTTGACCCGCGGGGGACGGTTCGGGAACGTGATGTCCGTCCACCGGTTGATACGGACCGAGTCGCCGTTTACATCGTAGTAGATGAGATCGTTGTTGCCCGTCGAGATGCGGTCCACCCACCAGCTGCCGAAGGACTTCCGGCCCTTGTTGGCGTAGCAGTCCACGCTGGAGCGGTTGTCCAGGTGCGACCAGATCTTCAGGAAGTTCTCGCCGCCGCGGCACTCGACGTGGTCGATGGCGAACGCGTTACCCGTGGGCATGGCCACCGTCACCGCCGTGGTGGCCGCCAACGCCACGACCACGGAACGTGCCACCCTCATCGTCTTTGAGATCACCAGTTCTCCTTCATTCGATGTACGAACAGGGGGAAACCACGTCACGGTTGCACAAATAAAGGCTCGCGAAAAACATACGCCTACCTACGCGCAACCCCTCCGCAATTTCGTCTCTCTGGCTTTCCTCATCAATATCACTCAAGGAAGCTGCACACGGCAATCATTCACGTCCCTCAGGGCCGGAATGCTCCCCTGAATGTCTAGATCGAGACTATGCGGGTTGTCATGTTTCTCTCCCAGGTACCCGTTGCATTTGCTCAGGAGATCGTCGATGACCTCTTCCGCATCCCCTCACTACGCCCCTTATCCATTTACAGACCATGCGCCTCGGCGGCCAAGGACCGAACGGGCAGTCCCATGGGCACAGTTGGCGCCCGGCGGCACAGCCACCGACAGCAGCATGGCCACCTCGTGACCGTGGTCGTGCCTTCGTGGCCGACGAGCGCGGTGGAGACCGACCGGCCAAGGGCCGCTGATCCACTGTTGATGGGTTATTGATCGCCAACTGGCCCACTGACGCTCGGAGTTCCGTTCGCGGTTTGGGAGGACCACGGATGACCGACTTCGTGACGCGGCGGCTCCCAAGGCGCGTGGCAAGGCACTTGAGGAGGCGCATTGAAGCAGAGGGGGGCTCCTGGACCGCCCAGGTCGCACCTCGATCAGATCTGTCGGTGTTGGGCAAGGCGCTGCCCTGAAGGACCCCGTTCGGGACACTGGGGTGCGGGCGGGGGGCGCGCACCCTGTTCCCGTGTGCCGAGGACAGGAGGCAGTCATGGCCCTGCATCGCAGCACGTGGCCCGTGGCCGGTGCGGCAGGTGTGCTCCTCGCCGTGGTGTTCGTCGCGGGCTGCTCGGACGGCGGTCCACCGAACCGGGGCACCGTACCGGCGAACAAGGGGGACCAACGGAGCGGGACGGACGGCTCGTCCGCCGGGAACCCGGCGGACGAAGCCTGGACGGCCGAGGCCCGGGACGCTGTCAACGTGGTGGACGATTTCTGGCGGTCACACTGGAATCAGCACTTCACCGGCACCTATCGCTCCCCGAAGGTCGTCGGCACGTACACGCCCAACACTCCACAGGCCCCGAGCTGCGGGAGCCAACCGGCCGTCCCGTACAACGCGTTCTACTGCCCGGCCGGCGACTTCATCGCCTGGGACGGAAAACTGATGAGCGACGGCTACGCCCAAGGCGACTCCTGGGTGTATCTGGTCATCGCCCATGAATGGGGCCACGCCGTGCAGCGCAGGGTCTTGGGGCTCAAGGACGTGGCCCAGGAACTCCAGGCGGACTGCCTGGCCGGGGCCACTCTGTTCGGCTCCGAGGAGCTGCAGTTCGAGCCGGGGGACACCGACGAACTGGCCCAGGCGCTGACCGCGCTCGCCGACGAGTCGCCCTGGACCAACTCCCAGGACCACGGCAACGCCGACCAGCGACTGTCGGCCTTCAGCACGGGAGGCCGGGGCGGGGTCAACGCCTGCCTGCCCAGCTGAGTGGCGTCATACCGGAGTCCGTCACCGTGTACGCGGACAACGGCCGCCGCGCCCAAGAGCGCGGCGGCCGTTGTCACTGGCTGCGGTATCCCCCTGCTCAGCGGGCGGTCATGATGCGGGTCTGCATCGGCAGGTCACCGGGCCCGGTGTAGTCGCCGTAGATCCGTACCCACACCCGGCCCTGCTCCCCCGGGTTGAGCTTGCGGTCCCGTCCCTCGAAAACCTCGGTGAGGGCCACGGTCTTGGTCTGCCACTTGTTGTTGCAGACGATGTCACCGCGCCGCAGCCACTTCCCGACATACGTCGTCGGCTGGGTCTCCGGCGCGGTCAGACCCACGTGAATACTCCGGTCCAGATTCGGCTTGCACCGGTAGGAGAACTGCACGACGTTCGGGGCGATCAGCTTGTTCGCGGTAATGCCCTCCGGCGGCCGGAACGGCTTCCCGGCAGCCGACGCGGGCAGCACGGCTCCCGAGGTGATGGCGGCGACAATCGCGGCGGTGGCGGTGATCTTGCCTATCTGCATGGTTTCCCCTCTGGTGTCATTCGGTCGGTCACGGCCCCTGCCAGAGCCCATGGCAGGGGAGAGAACGGGCGAACACAGGCTCCCCCGGCGGTGGCTGGTGGCCGCTGGTCGCAAGCCAACCAGGCCCGGGATTGTTCGGCAGCCCGCTGCTCGCGTACTGAACAATCCCGCTGACCTGTGGGAACGCGCACGAACGCGACTGATGGTCCGACCTGCTGCCCGCCTGATGCACCCAGAACACTGCCGGGCAGGCCGGACTCCTGATCTTGCCAACGCCCTTTCCTGCCATGGCGCCTCGACTACGCTTGCCATGATCACGGCCAAGATCGAGCGAGGGGGGTACGCCCATGCCGTACGAGACCGGCGCGACAGTGAAGCTGGCCAGGGATGTACAGGTCAGCGCAAACGACACAGCGGTCAGGGTCGGATTCCCCGGTCCGCTGTTCCTGGCCGAGGGCTTGGAGGGCATCGTCACGGGCGCGACGAAGGAAGCCACCGGCTTCGCCCAGCAGCAGGCCGCGCTCCTCGATCAGCAAATCCGCGCGGCCCTGCTCGCCGGCTTCGCGGCCGACCTGGTCGATCAGCTCCGTCGGCAGATCATCGGGCATGGCGCGTACGACGCGGGAGTCGGCGCTCAGATCACATACAAGGTGCGCTTCGCGAACGGGTTCGTTCTCGACGGTCTTGGGGAAGACTGGCTGACCGAAGCGTGAGCGTCTGCCACCACGCCCCTGTCGGCCGGGGGGGGCGGGCATGCGCGACATGGCGGACGGTGGCCGCCGAGGGAGCCAAAGACAGGCTCTCAGCGGCCACCGTGCTGGTGGGGCCCTCCTCAGCCCGGGTAGGTGATCGACCCCAGCGGCGGGCAGGGAATGATCCTGGTGTCGACGCCGGGGCGTTCGACGAAAGCCCGGGCCGCGGCAGCCTGTAGGCGGTGGGTGTCCAGGTCGTCGGCGTGCCAGGCGTCGCGCCTGGCACGGTCGTAGTCCCACGAGTCGTCGATGAGACTCAGGCTGGTATTGCCGGAGCTGCGCTGGAATTCCGCCTTCACGGCGGCCTGCTGGAGCGCGGTCTGGGTCGCGGCGAGGTCGATACGGGTGATCAGGACGCCGGGGGTGTTCGGTTCACGGGTCGGCATGGGTGCCTGCGGGAGCAGCGACACTCCGGTGTCGAGGCGGCCGATGTTGTCGACGGTCGCGTTCTGGGCTTCCCTCGACATGATCTGTATTTCCTGGTGCAGCCAGAAGAACTCGTCGAGGTCGGCCTGGGTGATACGCATCCGCCGGTACAGGGCTTGGAAGCGGGGATCGTGATGCAGCGGGCGTATCGGGGCGATGTGCAGCGACACGCAGTCGTTGAAGCCGCCTGACACCGCGGCCTCAAGGTGGAGGATGGCCACATCCACCTGCCCCTGTACGCACGCCAGCCCGCCCAGGCCCGCGTGGCCGGCCGCGGCGAGCCACGCACCGTCGGGGCCGAGCGCCGCGGCACGCGCGACGACATCATGGAGGCCCCTGGTGCCTGCCACGGCGGGTCCCTTGGTCAGGAGCTCCACCACCACTTCGTGATGACGGGCGGCCAGTGAGTTGACGGTGTCGACCATGGATCTCCTCGGACCTCGGTGGTGAAGAGCGGAGGGGGTGCTGATTCTGTAGCAACCCCCGTGGAAATGACGGACGGACGGGGTGCAAGGTTCCCGCTCATACCCGGGCGTGGATACGGGCCACATCGGCTTCGGAGCCTGCTCGACCGCCAGGTCAGTCTTGGCGTACGCAGTCGGCCCGAGCACCCCTCACAGGGCGCTCCGTTGACGCAAAAGCG
Organism: Streptomyces sp. ERV7; assembly: GCF_001653515.1. Classification (GTDB taxonomy): domain Bacteria; phylum Actinomycetota; class Actinomycetes; order Streptomycetales; family Streptomycetaceae; genus Streptomyces. The sequence goes on from NZ_LYOY01000029.1 coordinate 189,646, forward strand.
GCCCCTGTGGGTGGCAAAGACCGCGAACCCCTCAAGTAGGTGCACCGTAATCGGCAGGATGGGGCCATGAACTACGGGCAAGAGGGAGCAGGCCGGGCGCGGCCACTGGTCGTGCGGGTCCCGGTGGAACCGGTGGAAGCCGTCGCGGAGGCAGACGCCGTTGACGCCGCCTTTCGGGCGGGCGGCGTCGCGGTGCGCGGTCCTGTGTTCGGGGTGGCCGCCCAGCGCGCCGAGGACGGGCCACGATGGCGCGTCGTGGTCCCCGTGACAGCGGCCAACCCGCAAGAAGCCCGCGACAGCCTCAACTCACAGCTGTGGTTCCGGGCGAAGGACAACGCCAAAGACCGAGCCGAACGGCGTGGGCTGCTGGCAGCGGTCGCCCGGCTGGAGCGCGAACGCGTCGAGGAACTCACCATGTTGGGGACCCGCTACCGCATCGTACGGGCCGAAGAGTACGCGGGTGCGGGCAGCGACGGGATCGAGCTGCCTCGCCCGAGTGACCCGGAGCCGGCCGTACCCGACTGGGACCCGAAAGCCCCGGTGGCACAGATCGACGACGGTCTGGTCCTGGACCCCGACGCGCCGCTCACCCCGGCCCAGGCCGCGGAAACCCTCGCCCTGCGCAACCTGTCCTACACCGGCACGCGCTTCCCCTCCCCCGTGCGCGACGACTCACACCGCGCCCGGGATTCTCACCCGGACGTCGTGCTGCTGCCCGCCACCTACACCCTCGTCGAACGCAGCGGTACAGGGTGGACACCCTCCAGCTCCCTGCACCCCACTCCGCATGAGGCCCGTAAGACACTGGAGTACACCCTGCTGCAGTTCGAACCCCTCCGACGCCGCCTCCTCCCCGACGTGCGCACCGACGCGCGCACTCTCCTGGCCGCCGGGGACTGCGACCCGCACACCGCCACACAGCTCGCCGCGTACGTCGCGGCCGCCGAGCGACTCCGCGCCGGACCGATCAACGAGCTGGAGGTCCACGGCACGCTCTACCGGATCGCCCGCACCCGCCGCATGCTCCGCGTCAACTCCCCGCCCCCACCGGCCCCGTCGCCCTCAGCCCACGATCCGGCCGTTCAGCACGATCCTGCTCGGCGCCGCCAGCGCCCGCACATCCGCCCTCGGGTCCTCCTCGTACACCACCAGGTCCGCGGGAGCGCCCTCCTCCAGGACCGGGCGGCCCAGCCAGGTGCGGGCGCCCCAGGCCGTGGCGGAGAGGGCGTCGACCGGGGGGATGCCCGCCCTGACCAGCTCCGCCACCTCCGCCGCGACCAGGCCGTGCGCCATCGAGCCGCCCGCGTCGGTGCCGACGAAGACCGGGATCCCGGCGTCGTAGGCCGAGCGGACCGTGTCGTAGCGGCGGGCATGGAGGCGGCGCATATGGGCCGACCAGACCGGGAACTTCGCCTCCCCGCCGTCCGCGAGGTGCGGGAACGTGGCGATGTTGACCAGGGTCGGGACGATGGCGACACCACGCTCGGCGAAGAGCGGGACGGTGTCCTCGGTGAGGCCCGTTGCGTGCTCGATACAGTCGATGCCCGCCTCGACCAGGTCCCGCAGCGAGTCCTCGGCGAAGCAGTGGGCCGTCACCCGGGCACCGAGCCGGTGCGCCTCGGCGATCGCCGCCTCGACCTCGCCGCGCGGCCAGCACGGCGACAGGTCGCCCACCTCGCGGTCGATCCAGTCGCCGACCAGCTTCACCCAGCCGTCACCGCGCCGCGCCTCGCGGGCCACGTACGCGACGAGGTCGCCGGGCTCGATCTCATGGGCGTAGTTGCGGATGTAGCGACGGGTGCGCGCGATGTGGCGGCCCGCCCGGATGATCTTCGGCAGGTCCTCGCGGTCGTCGATCCAGCGGGTGTCGGAGGGCGAGCCCGCGTCCCGCACCAGCAGCGTGCCCGTCTCCCGGTCCTGGAGGGCCTGCTTCTCGCTGGTCTCGTCGTCGACCGGGCCGTGCTGGTCGAGCCCGACGTGGCAGTGGGCGTCGACCAGGCCGGGCAGCGCCCAGCCGGTGACCGTGACGGCGTCCACCGCGCCCGGCGGGCGCTCGTAGGTGATCCGGCCGTCCACCGCCCACAGTTCCTCCCGCACCTCCTCGGGCCCGACGAGCACCCGCCCCTTCACATGCAGCACCACGTGATCGCTCATGGTCAGCACTGTACGAGGCGCTGGGTACGCTCGACCGGGTACACCCACCGACGTACCGAGTACACCCGCTGATGTGAAGAAGGCACCGCTGTGACGCACCCGTTCCTCGATCTGGCCCCGCTGACCGCCGCCCGCTTCGCGGCCATCGAGCGGCGGGTGGCCGCGCTGCTCGCCACCGAGCAGGACGTGGTGATCACGCAGGGCGAGGCACTGCTGCCGCTGGAGGGCTGCATCCGGGGCGCCGCGCACCCGGGCTCGACCGCGCTGAACGTGGTGACCGGCCCCTACGGCCAGACCTTCGGCAACTGGCTGCGGGACTGCGGCGCGCACGTGGTCGACCTGGAGGTCCCCTTCCACACGGCGGTCTCCGCCGAGGACGTCGACCGGGCGCTGAGCGAGCACCCGGAGATCGACTTCGTCTCCCTGGTCCACGCGGAGGCGGCGACCGGCAACACCAACCCGGTGGCGGAGATCGGCGAGGTGGTCCGCCGGCACGGCGCGCTGTTCATGCTGGACGCGGTCGCCTCGGTGGGCGCCGAGCCGCTGCTGCCGGACGCGTGGGGCGTGGACCTGTGCGTGATCGGCGCGCAGAAGGCGATGGGCGGCCCGGCGGGCGTCTCCGCGGTGTCGGTGAGCGAGCGCGCCTGGGCGCGGATCGCCGCCAACCCCAAGGCCCCGCGCCGCTCCTACCTCTCGCTGCTCGACTGGAAGGAGCGCTGGATCGACGGCGGCCGCAAGGCGCTGCCGCACGCTCCGGCGCAGCTGGAGATGCTGGCGCTGGAGGCCTGTGTGGAGCGGATCGAGGCGGCGGGCCTGGACACGGTGACGGCCCGGCACGCCTCGGCCGCGGCCGCGACCCGGGCGGGCGCCTCGGCGCTCGGCGGCGGGCTGGAGCCGTACGTCCACGAGGCGCGGGACGCGGCCCCGGTGGCCACGACGCTGCGCACCCCGGAGGGCGTCGACGCCTCGGAGCTGGTCGCCGAGGCGCTGGCGGCCGATCCGGCGCTGCCGCTGATCGCGGGCGGCGGGGCGCTGGCGAAGGAGATGATCCGGGTCAACCACTACGGGGCCGACGCCACCCCGGCCGCGGTGCGCGGCTCCCTCGTGGCGCTGGGTGCGGCGCTGGGCGCCACGGGCCGCGAGGTCGACACGGCAGCTGCCCTCAAGGCCGTTTCACAAACCTGGTAACACCTTTACCGCAGACAAATAGCCGATTAATTCCAGTAAACGGGAAGCCGCTTTATACAGAGCAGCTTCCCGTTTTCTTCTGCCCCGGCTTGTTGATCTCAAACGCAAGATCTCAACAAGGTTTTCGGGATGGTTGTACGGGTGTGATCGACTCCACAGAGGTGCCTTTTTGTCCGGGAATTACCGGACAAACCACCTCGCGCGTATGCCTGCGTGATAACACAGAACAGTGCTCAGCACACCCCCTCCCGGGAATGCGATTTCGATTTCCGCTGGGTAAATTCCCTCCGCATGACCGCCGCACAGACCGTTGTCCATATCGACACCCCACGCGTCGAGGACGGCGCCGCGATCTGGCGTATCGCCCGCGACTCACAAGTCCTGGACCTCAACTCCGCGTACAGCTATCTGCTCTGGTGCCGCGACTTCGCCGCCACCTCCGTGGTGGCGCGCGACGCCACCGGTGAGCCGATCGCCTTCGTCACCGGGTACGTCAGGCCCGACCGGCCCGAGACGCTCGTCGTCTGGCAGGTCGCCGTCGACCGCGAGCACCGGGGGCGCGGCCTGGCCGGCACCCTGCTCGAAGCGCTGACCGGCAAGGTCGCCGACTCGCACGGCGTCAGCTCCGTCGAGACCACCGTGACCCCCGACAACACCGCCTCCGACCGGCTGTTCACCGCCTTCGCCGAGCGGCGCGGCACCGCGCCCCGCCGCGAAGTGCTCTTCGACAGCGGCCTGTTCCCCGACGAGGGGCACAAGGCGGAAGTCCTCTACCGGATCGACCTGGGAGTACGACTGTGACCATCACCCCGCCCGCGCTGAGCGTCTTCGAGACCGTCGAGTCGGAGGTCCGCAGCTACTGCCGCGGCTGGCCCGCCGTATTCGACCGCGCCCAGGGCGCCCGGCTCACCGACGAGGACGGCCACGAGTACCTCGACTTCTTCGCCGGGGCCGGCTCGCTCAACTACGGCCACAACAACCCGGTGCTCAAACGCGCGCTGCTCGACTATCTGGAACGCGACGGCATCACCCATGGCCTGGATATGGCCACCACGTCGAAGCGCGCGTTCCTGGAGACGTTCCAGAACGTGATCCTGCGCCCGCGCGACCTGCCGTACAAGGTGATGTTCCCCGGCCCGACCGGCACCAACGCGGTCGAGGCGGCGCTGAAGCTGGCGCGGAAGGTGAAGGGCCGCGAGTCGATCGTCTCCTTCACCAACGCCTTCCACGGCATGTCGCTCGGCTCGCTCGCCGTCACCGGCAACGCCTTCAAGCGCGCCGGGGCCGGAATTCCGCTGGTGCACGGCACGCCGATGCCGTTCGACAACTACCTGGACGGGCAGGTGCCCGACTTCCTGTGGTTCGAGCGGCTCCTGGAGGACCAGGGCTCCGGGCTCAACAAGCCCGCCGCCGTGATCGTGGAGACCGTGCAGGGCGAGGGCGGCATCAATGTGGCGCGGCCCCAGTGGCTGCGCGCGCTCGCCGACCTCTGCCGTCGCCAGGACATGCTCCTGATCGTCGACGACATCCAGATGGGGTGCGGGCGCACCGGCGCGTTCTTCTCGTTCGAGGAGGCGGGCATCACCCCGGACATCGTCACCCTGTCCAAGTCGATCAGCGGCTACGGACTGCCCATGTCGCTGTGCCTGTTCAGGCCGGAGCTGGACGTGTGGGAGCCGGGCGAGCACAACGGCACCTTCCGCGGCAACAACCCGGCCTTCGTCACCGCGACCGCGGCCCTGGAGGCGTACTGGGCCGACGGCGGCGCCCTGGAGAAGCAGACCCGGGCCCGCGGCGAGCAGGTCGAGCAGGCGCTGATCTCCATCACCGAGGAGAACCTGGTCGACGTCAAGGAGTACCGGGGCCACGGCCTGGTCTGGGGCATGGAGTTCCACGACAAGGCGCGGGCGAGCGCGGTGGCGCGGCGCGCCTTCGACCTCGGTCTCCTCGTCGAGACCTCGGGCCCGCAGAGCGAGGTCGCCAAGCTCCTCCCGCCGCTCACGATCACCGAGGACGAGCTCGACGAGGGGCTGCGCACCCTCGCCCGCGCCGTCCGCGAGACGGCGGTCTGACCCGCGGGGCGACCACCCCGCACGCACTACAGAGAAAAGAGCAACCCACTGTGATCGTCCGCTCGTTGAAGGACATCGAGAACACCGAACGCCATGTCCGCGCCGCCTCCGGCACCTGGGAGAGCAAGCGGATCGTGCTCGCCAAGGAGAAGGTCGGCTTCTCCCTGCACGAGACCGTGCTGTACGCGGGCACCGAGACGTCGATGTGGTACGCCAACCACATCGAGGCGGTGCTGTGCGTGGAGGGCGAGGCCGAGCTCACCGACCACGAGAGCGGCGAGACCCACTGGATCGAGCCCGGCACGATGTACCTGCTGAACGGCCATGAGCGCCACACCCTGCGCCCCAAGACCGACTTCCGCTGCGTCTGCGTCTTCAACCCGCCCGTCACCGGACGGGAGGACCACGACGAGAACGGCGTCTACCCGCTGCTCACCGAACCCGAGGAGGGCTGATCACCATGCAGGACCTGTACCCCACCCGAGGCGCCACCGAAGTAGTGACTCCCCGTCAGGACCCCGTCGTCTGGGGGCCGTCCGAGGGATTCGAGTCGTACGAGAAGGACGGCTTCCTCACCGTCGACCAGCTGCTCGCCGACGACGAGGTGGCCTTCTACCGGCGTGAGCTGGAGCGGATGATCGCCGATCCGGCGGTGCGCGCCGACGAGCGGGCGATCGTGGAGCCCTCGACGCAGTCCGTGCGCTCGGTCTTCGAGGTGCACCGCATGAGCGAGATCTTCGCGGGTCTCGTGCGCGACGAGCGCGTGGTCGGCACCGCCCGGCGGATCCTGGGCTCGGACGTGTACGTCCACCAGTCGCGCATCAACGTGAAGCCGGGGTTCGGGGCGTCGGGCTTCTACTGGCACTCGGACTTCGAGACCTGGCACGCCGAGGACGGTCTGCCGAACATGCGCACCGTCTCCGTGTCGATCGCGCTCACCGAGAACCACGACACCAACGGCGGCCTGATGATCATGCCCGGTTCGCACCGGGACTTCCTCGGGTGCGCCGGGGCCACGCCCAAGGACAACTACAAGAAGTCGCTGCAGATGCAGGACGCGGGCACGCCCTCCGACGAGGCGCTCACCAAGATGGCGGACCGGCACGGGATCCGGCTGTTCACGGGCCGCGCGGGCTCGGCGACCTGGTTCGACTGCAACTGTATGCACGGCTCCGGGGACAACATCACCCCGTATCCGCGCAGCAACGTCTTCATCGTCTTCAACAGCGTGGAGAACGCGGCGGCCGAGCCGTTCGCGGCCCCGATACGCCGCCCGGAGTTCATCGGCGCCAGAGACTTCACTCCGGTGCCGTGACCGGTGGGGGGTGGCCCCCACGCGACCGTACGGTGATCGTTGGTACGGTCGGCCCATGGCTGATGACTCTTCACGAACTCCCGTCACCGCGGCCGATGTCGAGCACGCCGTGCGGCTCTCGGTCACCGCGCTGCGGGCGGGTCTCGCCGCGGACTGGAGCGTGAAGGCCGGCTCCCTGGAGTGGGACTGCTGGGAGACCGTCGAGCACCTCTCGGACGACCTCTTCGCGTACGCCGTGCAGCTCGGCCCGCAGCAGCCGCCGCTGGACGGCGAGGTGCCGTACCTGTGGGAGGCGAAGCGTCCCGGCGGGCCGCGCAACGCGGTGCACGCGGACCGCGCGGCCGGGCCCGCCGGGCTCCTTCAGACCCTGGAGGCGAGCGGCGCCCTGCTGACCGCGATGGTGCGCACGTCCTCCCCGGATGTGCGCGCCTTCCACGGCTTCGGCGTCTCGGACCCGGAGGGCTTCGCGGCGATGGGCGTCGTCGAGACGCTGCTGCACACCCACGACGTGGCCGAGGGGCTCGGGGTCACCTGGGCACCGCCCGGCGGGCTGTGCGACCGGGTGCTCGCGCGGCTGTTCCTCGAGGTTCCGGCGGACCCGGACCGGTGGCACGTTCTGCTGTGGGCCACCGGCCGGGCGGAGCTGCCGGAGCTGCCGCGCCGGGAGTCCTGGCGCTGGTACGGCGAACCGCTCAGTGACGCAGCCAGATCCTGAGGCCGCCGACCGGGGTGAACCCGGCGCGGACGGCGGCCGCGAGGTCGTCACCGCTCTCGTAGCCGACCACGTCGAGGCCGGGCCGGTGCCGGGCGAGCGTGCCCAGGCAGCCGGCCCAGGCAGCGTCGAGGTCGCCGTCGGCCGCGAACAGGTTGGAGACGCCCACCACCGACTCGCTGGTACTGGCGACGGCGCCCGCGACGGTCCGGCCCGTCGCGTCCCGCGCCGCGAGGAAGGCGTGGGAGCCCTCGGCGAGGAGCGCGGCCGGGAACAGACCGCCGCCGTCCCCGTCCGCCCACGCCTGCTCCCACCGCTCCAACTCGGCTTCGGTACGCACGAGTTCCCACCCGCCCTCGCCCGGCCCGGGCGCGGGGCGATGGATCCACTGGGCGTCGAAGAGGACCTCGAAGCCGTCGGACGTCAGGTCGAGGGTGGCGAAGCTGTCCTTGACCGAGGCGCCCGGTGAGGCGTCGATGCCCGCCGTGATCTCGTGCGCCGCGGCGGCCGGGTCGAGGGTCACCGCGTCGGGGTAGAGCGGCGGGGTGCGCCGGGCGCTGGTCCAGGCGTGCGGGCCCCACGCGCCCGTGATGCCGTGGGCGCGGCAGAGCGCCTCGCACCACTCGGCGTTGTTGCGGGCGGCGGCGCGCGCCCTGACGTCCTGCTCGATGTCCATGGTCACGGCCCGATCCTCCCTCGGGGGGCCGGGCCGTGACCATCGGGTTTTCCTGGGTCAGGCGACCACGGCGGCGTCCAGGGCCGGGTAGTCGAGGTAGCCCTTGTCGTCGCCGCCGAAGAAGGTGGCCGGGTCGGGGGTGTTGAAGGGGCCGCCCGTCTCCAGCCGCCGCGGCAGGTCGGGGTTGGCGAGGAAGAGCGCCCCGTACGAGAGCAGGTCGGCGGTGCCGTCCTCGATGAGCCCGAGCGAGTCCGGGCCGGTGGGGCCTTCGGTGGCCGCGTTGAGCACGACCGTGCCCTCGAAGAGCTTGCGCAGGTTCCGGGTGAGGTCGCGCAGCCCGGGGCCGCCCTCCAGGATGTGCAGATAAGCGAGCCCGACGGGCGCCAGCTCGCGGACCAGCGCGGTGTACGTGGCCTCCGGCGCGGGCTCGCTGATGTCGTTGTAGCTGTTTCCGGGCGAGATGCGCAGGGCGGTGCGGCCCGCGCCGATCTCGGCGGCGACGGCCTTGACGACCTCGACGGCGAACCGGGTGCGGGCCTCGTCGGAGCCGCCCCAGCGGTCGGTGCGCACATTGGTGTGGGGCGCCAGGAACTGGTGGATGAGGTAGCCGTTGGCGCCGTGCAGCTCGACGCCGTCGAAGCCGGCCGCGATGGCGTTGCGCGCCGCCGAGGCGTAGGCGCCGATGGTCTCGACGACCTCGTCGTCCGTCAGCTCGCGCGGGGTGGGGAAGTCCTGCGGGCCGTTGTGCGTGTAGACCTTCCCGGCGGCGGCGACCGGGGACGGGGCGACGTTGACCAGCTCGCCGGGGAGCAGGTCGGGGTGGCCGATGCGGCCGGCGTGCATCAGCTGGGCGAAGATGCGGCCGCCCTCGGCGTGTACGGCGTCGGTGACCTCGCGCCAGGCGGCGACCTGCTCCTCGCTGTGCAGCCCGGGGGTGTCCGGGTAGCCCTGGCCGACGGCGGCCGGCTGGATGCCCTCGCTGATGATCAGCCCGGCACCGGCTCGCTGGGCGTAGTACGCGGCCGTGGACGCGGTGGGCGAGTTGCCCGGGCCGTAGGCGCGGCTGCGGGTCATCGGCGCCATGGCGATGCGGTTGGGGAGGTGGAGGCCGGACAGGTCGATCGGGTCGAAGGCGGTGGTCATGACAGCTCCAGGGGAGGGTTATGTGGTCGGCCAAGTAATCCGACGCGCTTCACTGTAACCCATTCATTGGCCGACCAAGGTAAAGTTGTGGCATGACCACGGACGCACCCACCCCAGACCCTCTCTGTACGGAGACGGGGCCCTCCGTCTGCGCCGAGCTGTCCCGCACCCCGGAGGCGGCGCGCGGGGGCCCGATCAGCCACGCCGTCTCACGGGTGGCCCGGCTGCACCGCGTCGCCGCGGGCCGGCTGCTGCGCACGACCGGGCTCTACGCGGGCCAGGAGATCCTGATGATGCATCTGTGGGACGCGGGCGCGGTGCGCCAGTCCGAGCTGATCAGGGTGCTTGAGCTGGACCCGTCGACGGTGACGAAGATGCTCCAGCGGCTGGAGCAGTCGGGCCAGGTCCGCCGCCGACCCGACCCCACCGACCGGCGCGCCTCCCTGGTCGAGGCGACCGAGGCGAGCTGCGCCCTGCACGACGAGGTGGAGGCGGCCTGGTGCGACCTGGAGGAGAAGACCCTGGCGGGCCTCACCCCCAGGGAGCGCACCGAACTGGCCCGCCTCCTGGCAAAGGTGGAAGCGAACCTCTGCCCGATGGCGGACCCGGAGAACTGCTGAGAGCCTGCCTTTGAACCCCTGAGGGCGCGCGGGGAGCGGCGCGGCAGACGACCCGATCAGGGGCGCGGGGAACGGCGTGAGCGGCCGCACACGACCCGCGGCCGGACTCACCGCACCCCGCGAGGGTCACCCGGCGAGCACCTCCAGCGCCCGGTCCACGTCGCGGGACGAGTTGTACAGGTGGACGGCGAACCGCAGGTTCCCGCCCCGCTCCGACGCGTAGACCCCCGCCCGCAGCAACTCCGGCTGCTTCCCGCCCAGCCCCGGCACGGCGACGATCGCCGAGTCCGGGGCGACGACCCCGTGCCCCAGCTCCGCGAGCCCCGCCCGCAGCCGCCCGGCGAGCGCCAGGTCGTGCGCGTGGACGGCGTCGACGCCCACGGCCTCAAGCCCCGCCAGCGACTCCGCGGCCGCGTGGTACGACAGGAACGACGCGGGCTCGTCGTACCGCCGCGCGGTCCCCGCGAGGGCCCGCACCGGCCCGTAGTTGTCGGACAGGTCCTCCGCCGCGAACCACCCCGAGTGCAGCGCCGCCAGCCCCTCCTGGGCCTCCTCGGTCACCGTCAGGAAGGACGTGCCCCGCGGACAGGTCAGGAACTTGAAGCCGGCCGTGACCGTGTAGTCGTACGCGCCCGCGTCCAGCGGCAGCCACCCCGCCGACTGGCTGGCGTCGAGGAGCGTACGGGCCCCGTGCGCGGCCGCGGCGGCCCGTACGGCCGCGAGGTCCGCGACCCGCCCGTCGACGGACTGGACGGACGAGAAGGCGACCAGCGCCGTGCCCGGCCGCACCTCCTCGGCCAGCGACTCCAGCGGCACGTACCGCATCTTGAGGTCGCCGCGTACCGCGAAGGGCTGCACCACCGAGCTGAACTCGCCCTCGGGCGCGAGGACTTCGGCCCCGGCGGGCAGCGAGTGGGCGATCAGGGCGACGTGCACCGAGACGGACGAGCCGAGCGCGACCCGGTCGGCGCCGACCCCCACGAGCCGGGCGAACGAAGCACGGGCGGCGGCGAGCGCGTCGAAGCCGCCCGCACCCTCGCGGGTGCCCGCCGCGTTCTCCGCGGCGAGGCGTGCGATGGCGTCGACGGCACGCCGGGGCAGCAGCCCGCAGCCGGAGGTGTTCAGATACGTCGTCTCGGGCGCGAACGCGTCGCCCGACAGGGGCTCCAGGATCTCCATGATCCCACCCTGCGGTCGCGGGGAACTGCGCGACCAGCCCCCACCGGGCCCAGAAGGGGGCCCCGGCTACGCCCGCGAGCGGGCCTTGAAGGCTGCCTTGCGGGCCTCCTTCGCCACCTTCTTCTCCGGGTGCAGCCGGCCCATCGCCTCCAGAACGTCCGCCGTCGCGGGGTGCTCCACCCGCCACGCCGCGTCGAAGAAGCCGCTGTGCTGCCCGACGAGGCCCTCCACCAGCCCCTGGAGCTCCTCCAGATCCCCGTCCACCGCCAGCTGCGCGGCAATCGTGTCCACGGCGAGCCAGAACACCATCGCCTCCGGCGGCGCGGGCACGTCCGCCGCGCCGCGCTCGGCGAGCCAGACCCGGGCGAGGCCGCCCAGCTCCGCGTCGTCCAGGACCTCGCGCAGCGCGGGCTCGGCCTCGGGACCGGTGAGGGCGAGCGCCTGCTGGCAGTGGAGGCGGCGCAGCGGACCGCGCTCGTCCGAGCCGCGCGCCGCCGCCAGCAGCTCCCGTACCGCGGCGGGGAGTTCGTGCCGCGCCAGCCACTGCTCGGTCTCGGCGCGGGCGGCCGCCTCCGGGTAGTACGCGATGCCGTCGAGCAGCACGTCCGCGCCCTTGTCCGCGAGGTCACCGACGGCCGGCGCCTCCACGCCCGCCTCCAGCATCCGGGCCCGTACGCCGTAGAGGCCGAGCGGGGTGAGGCGGACCATGCCGTACCGGGCGACGTCCTCGTCGTCGACGGGCGGGGCGGGCTCCTCGCCCTCCTCGGCCATCAGGGCCTCGTCCACCGGCCGGTACTCCACCAGGCCGATCGGCTCCAGGATCCGGAACTGGTCGTCGAGGCGCATCATCGCGTCCGAGACCTGCTCCAGGATGTCGTCGGTGGGCTCCCCCATGTCGTCGGGGACGATCATCGACGCGGCGAGCGCGGGCAGCGGCACCGGGCCCTCGCCCGCGCCGCCCTCGGTCACGGTGAGCAGGTACAGGTTGCCGAGCACGCCCTCCAGGAAGTCCGCCTCGGCCTGCGGGTCCCAGTCGAGCCGGTCGAAGTCGAGCTCGCCGTCGTCCCCGATGAGGTCGGCGAAGTCGTCGAGCACGGGCGCGGTCGCGTCCGCGAAGACCGCGTCGAAGGCGTCCAGCCAGGTGGTGAGGACGTCCTGCGGGGAGCCGGAGGTGAGCAGGGCGAGCGCCTCACCCGGCGCGGCCGTCCCCTCGGCGTCCTCCTCCTCGGCGTCGGTGACGTCGACGAGCCCGGCGTCGACGGCGACCCGCCACGCCTCGCTGGCGTCCGCCGCGCCGTCGTCGTCGGCGGCGAGACCCAGGGCTTCGGCGGCCGCGGGCAGTTGCTCCTCGACGAGCTCGCCCCCGGCGCCGACACGGGTCTCGGGCCCGGCCCAGCGGGCGAGCCTGACCGCGTGGGCGAGCAGCGGGGCGGCGAGCGCCGCCCGCGCGAGCTCGGCCTCGGAGTGCAGCCGCACCGGCGGCAGGGTGGGGCGGTCTCCGGACATCTGTGGCGTACTCCTCGGGCGAAGCGGCGTGGTTGCCGGGTGGGTCGCAGGGTGAATCACGGGTGATTCGAGAGGCACCCAGCGTAGACGCATTTCACCGGGTATCGCCGCGCCCGGCCACGCTCCCCCGCCGGTCCGGCGCCGGGCCGTACGGCGGGTTCCGGCCGGGGCGGCGGCCGTTGCGTACGGGAATCACCGGGCGGTGTCCGGTCTCCCCCGGCGGACGGTTCATCCGGCCGTCAGATTCCGGCCACCCGGCGACCCTTGACAACTGCACCGCTCAGCCAAGAGATTGACGCGCGTAGAACTTGCTGCACACCTGAGCAGCACCGCACCCGCACGTGCACCGATCCCTCATCCTCCCGGAGTTTGTTGATGCCCGTTCCGAGATCCGCCGCCGTCTCCGCCGTCGTCGCCGCAGCGCTGGGCGCCGGTCTGCTCGCCGCCGGCTCGTCGGCCGCCGCCGACCCGGCCGCCGCCGCCCCGGCCCGCATCCACGACATCCAGGGCACGACCCGCACCTCGCCGCTGGCCGGCCAGCAGGTGGCGGAGGTGCCCGGCGTCGTCACGGGTGTACGGACGTACGGCTCCTCGAAGGGCTTCTGGTTCCAGGACACCGCGCCGGACGACAACCCGGCCACCAGTGAGGGCGTCTTCGTCTTCACGAGCTCGGCGCCGAAGGTGGCCGTCGGTGACGCGGTGACGGTCTCCGGCACGGTCACCGAGTACGTCCCGGGCGGCCTCTCCTCCGGCAACCAGTCGCTGACCCAGATATCCAAGCCGACCGTGACGGTCGTCTCCTCGGGCAACGCGCTGCCCGCCCCGGTCACGGTGTCGGCCCGTACGGTTCCCGGCCGCTACACCCCGGCGGGCGACCCGGCCGCCGGCAACAGCGTCAACGGTCTGACCCTCCAGCCCAAGAAGTACGCCCTGGACTACTACGAGTCCCTGGAGGGCATGGACGTCCGCATCGGCACCTCGCGGATCGTGGGCGCCACCGACCCGTACAGCGAGCTGTGGGTCACGGTGAAGCCGCACGAGAACCGCACCAAGCGGGGCGGCGCGCTGTACGCGTCGTACGAGGACCAGAACTCCGGCCGTCTCCAGATCCAGAGCCTGGTGCCGAGCGCCCAGCAGCCGTTCCCCAAGGCGAACGTCGGCGACACGCTGACCGGCGCCACCGAAGGGCCGCTGGACTTCAACCAGTTCGGCGGGTACACGATCACGGCCCGTACGCTCGGCACGGTCAAGGACAACGGCCTCAAGCGGGAGAGCACCCGCAAGCAGCGGGCCGGTGAGCTCGCGGTCGCCACCTACAACGTGGAGAACCTGGACCCGTCCGACCCGCAGGCCAAGTTCGACGCGCTGGCCGACGGTGTGGTCACCCACCTCGCCTCGCCCGACATCGTGGCCCTGGAGGAGATCCAGGACAACAACGGCGCCAAGAACGACGGCACGGTGGACGCCTCCGCCACCCTCAAGAAGTTCACGGACGCGATCGTCGCCAAGGGCGGCCCGGCCTACCAGTGGCGCTCGATCGACCCGGAGAACCTGAAGGACGGCGGCGAGCCCGGCGGCAACATCCGCCAGGTGTTCCTCTTCAACCCGGCGCGGGTCTCCTTCACCGACCGCCCCGGCGGCGACTCCAAGACCGCCGTCGGCGTCACCGGCACCAAGGGCCGCCCGGCGCTGACCCTCTCCCCCGGGCGGATCGACCCGGCGAACCCGGCGTGGGCGGACAGCCGCAAGCCGCTCGCGGGCGAGTTCGTCTTCAAGGGGCAGACGGTCTTCGTCATCGCCAACCACTTCGCCTCCAAGGGCGGCGACGAGGGCCTGGTCTCGCAGCACCAGCCGGTGCCGCGCTCCTCCGAGGCCAAGCGGCTGCTCCAGGCGCAGGCCGTGAACGGCTTCGTGAAGCAGATCCTCGCGGTCGACAAGCACGCCCGGGTCCTCGCGCTCGGCGACATCAACGACTTCGACTTCTCGGGCACCACCAAGGCCCTGGAGGACGGCGGCGCACTGCGCTCGGCGTTCCGCGCGCTGCCGAAGAAGGAGCGTTACTCCTACGTGTACCAGGGCAACACCCAGGTGCTCGACCAGATCCTCCACAGCCCGGCCGTCCGCGGCTTCGACTACGACAGCGTGCACATCAACGCGGAGTTCTCGGACCAGAACAGCGACCACGACCCGCAGGTCATCCGCTTCCGCCCGTAGGTCAGGAGGCCGGGGTGACGGTCAGCGCCGGAAGGTAGCGCGTCACCCCGCCACCGGTGACGCCCGGGTGGTTCTGCACCCGGGCCCACTGCGGGGTCTTCGAGCCGACCCCGGCGCCGGGCGCGGCCAGGGCGTCGAGGTGAGCCTGCTCGCTCTCCCACTCGGCGTAGTTGAGGACGCGGGTGCCGTCCAGGCTCGTGTGGAAGTGGGCGGAGACACCGCCCGGGGGCAGGTCCGGGTCGGTGGCCAGGGCCTCGAAGACACCGTCCACCCAGGCCCGCTGGCGCTCCGGGTCCGGTCCCTCGAACTCCACGTCGACGATCACTATGCAGCCGGGCGTACGGGGGTCGCCCGGCCGCGGGCCGCTGCTGCGGTAGAGCTCGTACGAGTGGAGTCCCACGCGCTCGATACCGGGGACCGCCGCGTCGATCTCGGCGTTGCGGCCGTCCCGGAACCGGCGGAAGAAGTCCTGGTAGGCGGCCTCGCTCCGCCACTGCGAGTAGTGCAGCAGGGCGTCGCCGTCGGTACCGGTGTAGACGCTGTACGACAGCAGGCCCACGTCCGGCCAGTCCCGGCTGCCCCACGCCGCGGCGATCGCCTCGACGGCGGCGCGCTGCCGCTCGGGGGTGCCCATCCGCCAGACGCTGGACTTGACGACTTCGACGCCGGGTCGGCGGAGGTCGGGCAGGGCGTCGAACTTCACGTCGGTGGGCGTGGCGGGCATGGCGGGCATGGCGGTCTCCTGGTGATCGTCGCGGTGCTGTGCTGCGTTGACGATCACCATCCTGAAACGTCAAGGACACTTGAGGTCAAGGCCGGACAGGAGCACTCCCGCCCCCCGCCCGCCGGGTCACCCTTCCTGGTCGCCGAGCCGCGCCAACTCGCCCTGGAACCAGTCGAGCCGGGCCTGGAGCAGCGCCGCCTCCGCGACCAGCTCGGGAAAGGTCCGGCCGGGCTCGGGCACACCCGCGTCGACGGCGGGCGCGGCCGAAGCCCTCAGCCGGGCGGCCGCGCGGGCGGGCAGCACCCGGGCCGCGTACGCCGCGAAGAGCAGGGTGCCGACGCCGTCGGCGGCGAAGAGCCAGTCGTAGGACCAGTGGTCGGCGACCAGGGCGCCGAGCGGCGGGCCGACGGTGAAGCCCGCGTTGGACGCGAACCGCATCACCGCGAAGCCCTGGCGGCGGCTGCCCTCGGGGACGCCGACGGCGACGAGCGCGGAGTTCGCGGACCGCACGACTCCGGAGGCGTACTGGGCGAGCGGCAGGGCCGCGATCAGGGCCGGGGTCGGCAGCAGGGCGAGCACGGCGAGCAGGGAGCCGCTGACCAGCGCCCCGGCGAGCAGGGCGCGGCGGTGGCCGTAGCGGTCGCCGAACCAGCCGCCGGTGAAGTTCCCGGCGACCAGGCCGATGCCGCCGACCCCGCTGATCACTCCGGCCTGGCCGACGCTCAGACCGCGCGGGCCGGTCAGGTACACGAAGAGGTAGATGAACGTGAAGCTGACGACCGCGTTGAAGAACATGCCGAAGCACAGCAGCCGGACGGTTCTCGGCACCGCACGCAAGGTCTTCACGCGGCCGCCCCCTTGATCCGTAGTGAGTTCCTTATGGGAACGGACTATGTCAGCATGGGGATCGCAGGTCAACGGCGTACGGAAGGATGGAGGCATGCCTCAACGCACCCGGCTCGACGACGAGCACTGCGCCATCGCCCAGGCCCTGGACGTCGTCGGCGACTGGTGGACCCTGCTGATCGTGCGCGACGCCGCACGCGGGGTGCACCGCTTCGACGCGCTCCAGCGTGAGCTCGGCATGTCCCGCAAGGTGCTCGCCGAGCGGCTGAAGCTGCTGGTCGAGGCCGGGGTGCTGACCCGGGAGCCCTATCAGGAGCGCCCGGTGAGGTACGAGTACCGCCTGACTCCGCGCGGCCGTGCCCTGCTGCCCGTACTGATCGCACTCCAGGACTGGGGAGACACCTGGGTGCTGGGAGAAGGAGAGACGATGGCCACGGCGACGGAGAGGTCCGGGGAGACCGGGCGGGTGCGGGAGCTGGTGGGCACCAAGGTGCCGGAGGTCCAACTCATGGACTTCGACGGCGAGTTGAGGGATCCGGTGGCGCGGGAGAGCGCGTACACCGTGCTCTACTGCTTTCCCGGCGCCTACGCCCGCAAGGAGTCCTATCCGCCCGGCTGGGCGGGGATCCCGGGGGCGCCGGGCTGCACGCTCGAATCGTGCACGTTCCGCGACCAGCTGGAGGAGTTCACGGCGGCGGGCGCGACCGTGCACGGCGTGTCCACCCAACGCCCGGACGAGCAGCGGGCGTTCGCGGACAAGGAGCGACTGCGCTTCCCGCTCCTGTCGGACGCGGACCTGACGCTGACGGCCGCGCTGCGGCTGCCGACCTTCCGCACGGCGGGGGTGAGCCGGCTGAAGCGTCTGACGCTGGTGGTCGACCGGGACCGGACGGTCGTCGAGGCGCTGTACCCGATCACCGACATCGAGGCGAGCGTACGGGCGGCGCTCGACGCGGTGCGCCGGGCGGGCGGCGGAGGCTGAACCCCCGCCAGGCTCTCAGTGCGCGGCGCCGCCGAGGTTGAGCAGCACCACACCGACGATGATCAGCGCGATCCCGGCGAACTTGGCGGCCGTCATCGTCTCGCCCAGGAAGAGCATCCCGATGGCGGCGATGACGGCCGTGCCCGCGCCGGACCAGATCGCGTACGCCGTGCCCACGGACATCGACTTCAGGGTGAGCGAGAGCAGATAGAACGCCAGAAGGTATCCGCAGGCGGTGACGAGTGAGGGCCAGAGCCGGGTGAAGCCCTCGCTGTACTTCATCGCGGAGGTGGCGGCGATCTCCGACGCGATGGCGCAGGAGAGCAGGACGTACGGCATACGGACAAGCGTACACAGCGATGCGTACGGGCGTACATAACGAGGGGATGAACGTCAGGGCAGCAACCGGGCGAGCAGCACGCGCGCGTACCGCTCGTCGTACTCGCCCCCCGTCAGCAGCGCCTGCAGGCAGATGCCGTCCATCAGTGCGACCAGACCGCGAGCCGTGACCGGGTCCGTGTGGCGGGCGAGCACCTCCGCCACGCCCTCGGTCCACTCGGCGGCGACCGGCCGCAGCGGGGGCCGCCGGAGCGCCGCCAGATACAGCTCGTACTCCAGCTCCACCCGCGCCCGGTCGCCCGCGATCCACTCGCCCATCAGCCGCGCGAGCTCGGCGGCCACGTCCACGCCCGGCTCCGCCAGGGCCCCGCTGTCGCGGATCGCGGCGGCGAAGCCCTCGTTGGCCTGGCGCAGCGCGGCGACCATCAGCTCGTCGAGCGTCGTGAAGTGGTACGTGGTGGAGCCGAGCGGCACATCGGCCTCGGCGGCGACGCTGCGGTGGCTGAGCCCGGAGATCCCGCGCTCGGCCACCACCCGGATCGCGGCGTCGATGATGCGGCGCCGCCGGTCGGGGTCGTACCGTCGGGCCATCAGTCGCACGCTCCTGGGACGGGGGCCATGCCACGACCGTACCCGGCACCCGGTGACGGGACGGCGGCCGCCCGGGGTCAGCCGGTGACGGTGAACCAGGTGGCGCGGGACTTCTTCCACTCGGGGTGGGTGAGGTCCTTGGCATCGGTCCCGTCGCCGTACAGGTCGGCCGAGCCGTTGTCGGTGATCAGCTGGGCGCGGGCGCCCGGCGCCGACAGGTCCGGCACCTCCACGACGGCCTCCCAGCCGCCCGGGTCGCTGGTGGGCAGGTCGCGCAGCTTCACGGGAGCGTGGGCGGCGACCCCGTCCCACGAGTACAGGGCGTACGGGTCGGAGTTGTCGTCGGCGGCCCACGACCCGGCGACGATCAGATACTGGTCGGCGGCGTTCTTACGGATGTCCCGGATGCTCAGCCCGCCCAGATCGAGCTCGACGGGCGCCCCGAAGGCGGCCTTGACCCCGCTGCCCACCACCTTGTCGATGTTGGTGACGGGCACGATGAGCGCCTTGCCGCCGCTCGCCGGCGGCACCAGCGGCGCGCGGAACCCGATGTACGCGGTGGTGGTCGAGCCGGGCGCGAACTCCAGGCCCTCCACGTTGAACCCGTCGATCTGCTTGGGCGCCTGTCCGGCGGCGGTCGCGGCGGCGAAGCCGTACCGGTCGCCGTTGGCGCGGTCCCAGGCGACGAGGTCGTCGCGCAGCTTCTTGTACGAGCGGCCGACGGTGAGCTGGGTGCTCGCGCCCGACCCGGTGACGGTGGTGGTGAAGACGGTGTTGCGGTCGGCCTTGTACTCGCCGTCCTTGTTGTTGCCGAGCGAGCCGGTCCAGTAGACGGTGTCGCCGACCCGGGCCGCGCCCTCGATGTCGATCTCCTTGGAGACCCCGAGCTGGGAGCTGAAGTCCCAGGTCCGCACGGGCGCCCCGGAGGCCGAACGGTCGTACAGCCGCAGGGTGTTGGACTCGTCGTCCGCGACGACGACATGACCGCCGCCCACGTCGACGGCGGCGGAGGCGTCGCTGGACCCGGTGAAGTAGCGGGTGTCGGCGGCGTCCCGCACCGCGCCCGAGGCGGCGTAGTGCAGTGTCTTGGTGACGCTCTTGCCGCCGAGCCCGGTGAGCTTGAGGGTGAGGTCGGTGTACCCGCGCCCGCGCGCGGCCACCGCCACCTGCCGGGTGGCCCCGGTCCCGGTGACCCTCACGTCCCCGGTCCCGGCGACGGAGGACTTGGTGCTGGCCGAGGCGGCGACGGTGAGCGCGGAGGCGTCGGCCCCGCTCTGCCCCACGGTCACGGTCACCACGGGGTCCCCGGTGGCCCCCACGGCCCCCGAGAGATATCCGGCCGAAAGCGAGAGGGTCGGGGTGCCGTATCCGGCCGCGTGCGCGGGTGCGTTCAGGCCCATGCCGGCCAGCGTAAGACCCCCGCTCACCACCACAAGGGCAACGCGCCTGGTACGGGAAACGTGATGCAGCACTGGGTGCCTCTCGTCGACGCGATGTCGACGAGAAGACTCCGGTGCGTGCGCCAATTCCGGCCGTACGGGGTACGTACGGAAGACGAACAACGCCGGACGGCCCGCACGCGCCAAAGCGCGTGCGGGCCGTCCGGCGTACTGGTGCGACCGGAGAGGTCAGACGTTGAACCCCAGCGCCCGCAGCTGCTCGCGGCCATCGTCCGTGATCTTGTCCGGGCCCCACGGCGGCATCCAGACCCAGTTGATCTTCAGCTCGTTGACGATGCCCTCGGTCGCCGACTTCGCCTGGTCCTCGATCACATCGGTCAGCGGGCAGGCCGCCGACGTCAGGGTCATGTCCAGGGTGGCGACGTTGGAGTCGTCGATGTGGATGCCGTAGATGAGGCCCAGGTTGACGACGTCGATACCCAGCTCGGGGTCGACGACGTCGTACAGCGCCTCGCGGACTTCTTCCTCCGAGGCCGGCTTCAACGTGGCCTCTGCGTTCTCGGTCATGCGCTCTTCCTCTCGGCTCCGGCGCCCAGCGCCTGGGCCGTCGCGTCCTTCCAGGCCATCCAGCTCAGCAGAGCACACTTCACGCGCGCGGGGTACTTGGAGACCCCGGCGAACGCGACCGCGTCCTCAAGGACCTCCTCCATCGCGTCGTCCGGCTCCAGCTTGCCCTTGGACTGCATCAGCTCCAGGAAGGTCTCCTGGATCCGCTGCGCCTCGTCCAGCTCCTTGCCGACCAGCAGGTCGTTGAGGACCGAGGCGCTGGCCTGGCTGATGGAGCAGCCCTGGCCCTCGTACGAGATGTCGGAGATCTGCGAGCCCTCGTACTTCACCCGGAGGGTGATCTCGTCCCCGCACGTCGGGTTCACGTGGTGCACCTCGGCGTCACCGTCCCGCAAGCCCCGCCCGTGAGGGTGCTTGTAGTGGTCCAGGATGACGTCCTGGTACATCGAATCCAGCTTCACGTCGCTACCCCTAGCCGAAGAAGTTCCGTACGTGCTCCAGACCGTCCACCAGGGCGTCGACCTCGGCAGGCGTGGAGTACAGGTAGAAAGACGCTCGCGTGGTCGCGGGAATTCCGTAGCGCAGGCAGACCGGGCGCGCGCAGTGGTGGCCGACCCGGACCGCGATGCCCTGCTCGTCGAGGACCTGGCCCACGTCGTGCGGGTGGATGTCGCCGAGCGTGAAGGAGATCGCGGCGCCCCGGTCCTCGGCCGTGGTCGGGCCGATGATCCGCAGGTCGGGGACTTCGAGCAGACGCTTGACCGCGTACTCGGTGATCGCGTGCTCATGCGCGGCGATCTTGTCCATGCCGATCGAGGAGAGGTAGTCCACGGCCGCGCCCAGGCCCACGGCCTGCGCGATCGGGGGCGTGCCCGCCTCGAACTTGTGCGGCGCCGGCGCGTACGTCGACGAGTGCATCGAGACCGTCTCGATCATCTCGCCGCCGCCGAGGAAGGGGGGAAGGTCCTCCAGCAGCTCCTGGCGGCCCCACAGGACGCCGATGCCGGTCGGGCCGCACATCTTGTGGCCGGTGAAGGCCACGAAGTCGGCCTGGAGGGCCTGGACGTCCAGCGGCATGTGCGGCGCGGCCTGCGAGGCGTCGATGCAGAGCAGCGCGCCGACCTCCTGGGCGCGGCGGACGATCGCCTCGACCGGGTTGACCGTGCCCAGCAGGTTGGAGACCAGCGTGAAGGAGACGATCTTCGTCTTCTCGGTGATGATCTCGTCGATGTTGGAGAGGTCGAGACGGCCGTCGTCGGTGAGGCCGAACCACTTCAGCTTCGCGCCGGTGCGCTGCGCGAGCAGCTGCCACGGCACGATGTTGGAGTGGTGCTCCATCTCCGTGATGACTATCTCGGTCTCGTGGTCCACCCGGTAGGGCTCGTCGGCCCAGCCCAGCATGTTGGCGACCAGGTTGAGCGACTCCGAGGCGTTCTTGGTGAAGATCACCTCGTCGCGGCTGGGCGCGTTGATGAACGCGGCGACCTTGTCGCGCGCACCCTCGTACAGCGCCGTGGCCTCCTCGGCCACCGTGTACACACCACGGTGGACGTTGGCGTTGTGCCGCTCGTAGTACTCGTTGAGGGCGTCGAGCACCTGGCGCGGCTTCTGCGAAGTCGCCGCGCTGTCGAGGTACACGATCTTCTTCCCGTCGTGGACCACACGGTCCAGCAAGGGGAAGTCCTTACGGATCGCCTCGGTGTCGAGGAGGCCCGGCAGCTGTGTCACTCGGATGCGCCACCCTTCGTGTAAGCCTCGTAGCCCTCGTTCTCCAGCTTGTCGGCGAGCTCGGCGCCGCCGGACTCGGCGATGCGGCCGTTCGCGAACACGTGCACGAAGTCGGGCTTGATGTAGCGCAGGATGCGCGTGTAGTGCGTGATCAGCAGCGTGCCGACCTCGCCGGACTCGCGGACGCGGTTGACGCCCTCGGAGACGACGCGGAGCGCGTCGACGTCCAGACCCGAGTCGGTCTCGTCGAGGATCGCGATCTTCGGCTTGAGGAGCTCCAGCTGGAGGATCTCGTGGCGCTTCTTCTCACCGCCGGAGAAGCCCTCGTTGACGTTGCGCTCGGCGAAGGCCGGGTCCATCTGGAGCTGCTCCATCGCGGACTTGACCTCCTTCACCCAGGTGCGCAGCTTGGGGGCCTCGCCGCGCACGGCGGTGGCGGAGGTGCGCAGGAAGTTGGAGACCGAGACGCCGGGGACCTCGACCGGGTACTGCATGGCGAGGAAGACGCCGGCGCGGGCGCGCTCGTCGACGGACATCTCCAGGACGTCCTCGCCGTCCAGGGTGACCGTACCGCCGGTGATCGTGTACTTGGGGTGACCCGCGAGCGAGTACGCGAGGGTGGACTTGCCGGAGCCGTTGGGGCCCATGATGGCGTGGGTCTCGCCCTGCTTCACGGTCAGGTCGACGCCCTTGAGGATCTCCCGGGGGCCGTTCTCGGCTTCCACGGAGACGTGCAGGTCGCGGATTTCAAGCGTTGCCATGGGGACTTAGTTCTCCTGGGATACGGAGACGAGCACATCGTCCCCTTCGATCTTTACGGGGTAAACGGGCACGGGTCGCGTCGCGGGAAGGCCGGACGGCTTGCCGGTGCGGAGGTCGAAGGTCGAGCCGTGCAGCCAGCACTCGATCTGGCAGTCCTCCACCTCGCCCTCCGACAGCGAGACGTTCGCGTGCGAGCAGATGTCGTGGATCGCGAACACCTCGCCCGCCGTGCGGACGACCGACACCGGCGTGCCGTCGAGTTCCACCCGCTTCGGGGTGTCCTCCTCCAGCTCGCTCAGTGCGCAGACGCGGACGAAGGCGGTCATCAGACGGACGCCTCCAGCTCCGCCTCGATCTTGGCGAGCAGGCGCTCCTCGACATCGGCGACGCCGACCTGCTGGACCAGCTCGGCGAAGAAGCCGCGGACCACCAGACGGCGGGCCTCGGCCGCGGGGATGCCGCGCGCCATCAGGTAGAACAGCTGCTCGTCGTCGAAGCGGCCGGTGGCCGAGGCGTGACCGGCGCCGGCGATCTCGCCGGTCTCGATCTCCAGGTTCGGCACGGAGTCGACGCGGGCGCCGTCCGTGAGGACCAGGTTGCGGTTCATCTCGTAGGTGTCGGTGCCCTCGGCGCTGGCCTGGATGAGGACGTCACCGATCCACACGGCGTGCGCGTCGTCGCCCTGCAGGGCGCCCTTGTACACGGCGTTGGACTTGCAGTGCGGCGTGTTGTGGTCGACGAAGAGCCGGTGCTCCTGGTGCTGGCCCTTGTCGGTGAAGTACAGGCCGAAGAGCTCGGCCTCGCCGCCGGTGCCCGCGTAGGAGACCCGCGGGTGCAGCCGGACCAGGTCGCCGCCGAAGGTGACGACGACGGACTTGAAGGAGGCGTCCCGGCCGACCAGCGTGTTGTGCTGGGCGACGTGGACGGCCTTGGCGTCCCAGTCCTGGACGGAGACGACGGTCAGCTTGGCGCCGTCACCGAGGACGAAGTCCACGTTGGCGGCGAGCACCGCGTCACCGGTGTGGTCGATGACCACGACGGCCTCGGCGAACGCGCCGAGCTCGACGACCTGGTGCGCGAAGACGGTGCCGCCCTCGCCGTGCACGGCGATGCGGATCGGCTCGCTGAGGACCGCCTCCTTGGGAACGGTCACGACCGAGGCCTTCTCGAACGCCGAGTAGGCCTGGGCGGCGATCCGGTCCACCGGCGTGCCGGCCCGGCCGAGCCGGGCGTCGTCGCGGCCGACGGTCTCGACGGTGACGCCCTCGGGGGCGTTCACCTCGACGCGCAGCCCGTCGCCGGTCGCGACGGCGGTGCCGTCGTGCAGCCCGCGCAGCCGCTCCAGCGGCGTGAACCGCCACTCCTCCTCGCGGCCGTGCGGCACCGGGAAGTCCGCCACGTCGAAGGACGGGGGCGCGCTCATGCGCGTGGCGACGGTCGACTCGGCGGCCACCGCGATCGAACCCGCGGTGGTGGAGCCCGCGGGAATGTTCTGAGCCTCAGCCATGGCTGTCGTAGTGCTCTCTTCCTAGATCAGTCTGCGTTCGCTGCTGCGGGGACGGTGGCCGTACTAGCCGACCGAGCCCTCCATCTGCAGCTCGATCAGCCGGTTGAGCTCCAGGGCGTACTCCATGGGCAGCTCCTTGGCGATCGGCTCGACGAAGCCGCGCACGATCATCGCCATCGCCTCGAACTCGGTCAGACCGCGGCTCATCAGGTAGAAGAGCTGGTCCTCGGAGACCTTGGAGACGGTCGCCTCGTGGCCCATGGACACGTCGTCCTCGCGGACGTCGACGTACGGGTAGGTGTCGGAGCGGGAGATCGTGTCGACGAGCAGCGCGTCGCACAGCACGTTCGACTTCGATCCGGCCGCGCCCTCGCCGATCTCGACCAGACCGCGGTACGAGGTGCGGCCGCCGCCACGCGCCACCGACTTGGAGACGATGTTGGAGGACGTGTTCGGCGCCATGTGGACCATCTTGGATCCGGCGTCCTGGTGCTGGCCCTCGCCCGCGAAGGCGATGGACAGGGTCTCGCCCTTGGCGTGCTCGCCCATCAGGTAGACGGCCGGGTACTTCATGGTGACCTTGGAACCGATGTTGCCGTCGATCCACTCCATGGTCGCGCCCTCGTACGCCACGGCGCGCTTGGTGACCAGGTTGTAGACGTTGTTCGACCAGTTCTGGATCGTCGTGTAGCGGCAGCGGCCGCCCTTCTTGACGATGATCTCCACGACGGCGCTGTGCAGCGAGTCCGAGGAGTAGATCGGGGCGGTGCAGCCCTCGACGTAGTGGACGTACGCGTCCTCGTCGACGATGATCAGCGTCCGCTCGAACTGGCCCATGTTCTCCGTGTTGATACGGAAGTAGGCCTGGAGCGGGATGTCGACGTGGACACCCTTCGGGACGTAGATGAACGATCCGCCCGACCACACCGCGGTGTTCAGCGACGCGAACTTGTTGTCGCCGACCGGGATGACGGTGCCGAAGTACTCCTGGAAGAGCTCCGGGTGCTCCTTCAGCGCGGTGTCGGTGTCGAGGAAGATGACGCCCTGCTCCTCCAGGTCCTCACGGATCTGGTGGTAGACGACCTCGGACTCGTACTGGGCCGCGACACCGGCGACGAGGCGCTGCTTCTCCGCCTCGGGGATGCCGAGCTTGTCGTACGTGTTCTTGATGTCCTCCGGCAGGTCCTCCCAGGAAGCGGCCTGCTTCTCGGTGGAGCGCACGAAGTACTTGATGTTGTCGAAGTCGATGCCCGAGAGGTCGGAGCCCCAGTTCGGCATGGGCTTCTTGCCGAAGAGCCGCAGGCCCTTGAGGCGCAGCTTCAGCATCCACTCGGGCTCGTTCTTCTTGCCCGAGATGTCGCGGACGACGTCCTCGGAGAGCCCGCGCTTGGCGGCGGCGCCCGCCGCGTCGGAGTCGGCCCAGCCGTACTCGTAGTTGCCCAGACCCTCGAGTTCGGGGTGGGCAGTCTCCGTGGGGAGAGTCATGCGGGGTTCCTCCCGGCCGTGCTTGTGGATGCTGATTCGGTGTCGTGCGGGGGCTGCGGTGCGCTGTGCGGGATGAACGTCGTGCACACCCCGTCGCCATGGGCGATGGTGGCCAGACGCTGCACATGGGTCCCGAGGAGGCGGGAGAAGAACTCCGTCTCCGCCTCGCACAGCTGTGGGAACTGCTCGGCGGCGTGGGCGACCGGGCAGTGGTGCTGGCAGAGCTGCTCGCCCCGTCCGGGGAGGGGCGCACTGCGCGCCGTAGCAGCGTACCCGTCGGCGGTCAAGGCCTTGGCCAGGGCCTCGGTGCGCTCCTCGGGGGGCGCTGCCTCGATCGCCTCGCGGTAGCCCTCGGCCTGGGCCTCGATCCGTGCCCGGGCGAAGGCGACGACGGCTTCCTCGCCTGCCGGGCCGCCGCCCGCGGACTTCTCGATCCAGCGGAGCGCGTCCACGGCCAGCTTGTCGTACGACTGGTCGAAGGCGTCCCGCCCGCAGTCCGTGAGGGCGAAGACCTTGGCGGGCCTGCCGCGGGTCCGTGCCCCGTACACCCGCTGTTCGCGGGGGGACACGACCTCGTCGGCCACCAGTGCGTCGAGGTGGCGGCGGACGGCGGCCTGGGTGAGGCCGAGGCGCTTCGCGAGGTCCGCGACGGTGGAGGGCCCATGGTCCAGGATGGAGCGCGCGACCCGGTTGCGGGTGGACCGCTCACCGGTCGCGAGTTCCTCCTGCGGAGCCTCGCCGACGTTTTTCACAACACCATTGTTGCGTAATTCCTCAGAGCCTGACAAGCCACGTCTCGATCATCGAGCGGTGCGGTGCATCACTTAGGCATACCTAAGCTGACCTGCGGAAACGATCTTTGATCGATCAAATGGGGCAGACCTGAAATAGACCCCGCCAACCCCCTTGACCTCGCCATATGGCCGGGACGCAGTCCTTTTCGGCTACCCCGGGGCGATCACTTTCGGCCGGGTCCGCAGAGGGGCTCGACCGGGCCCCCGATGGCCGGAAAACGAAGGTCGCGCACCCGCGCGTCCGTGCCCCCGTACGACCCCCGCCCCACGGTCCGGCGCCCCGCGCGCGCTGCCTAGACTTGCCCGTCATGAAGAGCGAGTCCGTCGTCCAGGTCACCGGCCTGGTCAAACGGTACGGATCGAAGACCGCCGTGGACGGCCTCGACCTGCGGGTCGCCGCCGGGACCGTCACCGCCGTCCTCGGCCCCAACGGTGCCGGCAAGACCACCACGATCGAGACCTGCGAGGGCTACCGCAGACCCGACGCCGGCACCGTCCGCGTCCTCGGCCTCGACCCGGTCACCGAGGCCGAGCGGCTGCGCCCGCGCATCGGCGTGATGCTCCAGTCCGGCGGCGTCTACTCCGGCGCCCGCGCCGAGGAGATGCTCCGCCACATGGCGAAGCTGCACGCCCAGCCCCTCGACGTGCCCGCGCTCATCGAGCGCCTCGGCCTGGAGAGCTGCGGGCGCACCACCTACCGCCGGCTCTCCGGTGGCCAGCAGCAGCGCCTCGCGCTCGCCATGGCCGTGGTCGGCCGCCCCGAGCTGGTCTTCCTGGACGAGCCGACCGCGGGCCTGGACCCGCAGGCCCGCCGCGCCACCTGGGACCTCGTACGGGAACTGCGCGCCGACGGTGTCTCCACCGTCCTGACCACGCACTTCATGGACGAGGCCGAGGAGCTCGCGGACGACGTGGCGATCGTCGACGCGGGCAAGGTCGTCGCCCAGGGCTCCCCCGAGACGCTCTGCCGGGGCGGCGCCGAGAACACGCTCCGCTTCACCGGCCGCCCCGGGCTCGACCTCGCCTCGCTCCTCAAGGCGCTGCCCGAGGGCTCGGCCGCGGCCGAGCTCACCTCGGGCGCGTACCGCATCAGCGGCACCGTCGACCCGCAGCTGCTGGCCACCGTCACCTCCTGGTGCGCCCAGCACGGCGTGATGCCCGACGGCATCGCGGTGGAGCGCCACACCCTCGAAGACGTCTTTCTGGAACTCACGGGCAGGGAGCTGCGCCGATGAGCGCCGGTACCGGTACGTACACGCCGAGGCCCGGGGCCGCGCCCGTCGGCCGGATGATCGGCGCGCAGACCGCGCTGGAGACGCGGATGCTGCTGCGCAACGGCGAGCAGCTGCTGCTCACCGTGGTCATCCCGACGCTGCTGCTGGTGCTGTTCAGCGGCGTCGACATCATCGACACCGGCGAGGGGAAGTCCGTCGACTTCCTCACCCCCGGCGTCCTCGCCCTCGCCGTGATGTCCACCGCCTTCACCGGCCAGGCCATCGCCACCGGCTTCGAGCGCCGCTACGGCGTGCTCAAGCGGCTCGGCGCCTCCCCGCTGCCGCGCTGGGCGCTGATGACCGCCAAGACGCTGTCGGTGCTGGTCACCGAGGTCCTCCAGATCGCCCTGCTGACGGGAATCGCCTTCGCGCTCGGCTGGTCGCCGCACGGCAACCCGTTCGCCGTGCTGCTGCTCCTGGTGCTGGGCACGGCCGCGTTCTCCGGGCTCGGGCTGCTGATGGCGGGCACGCTGAAGGCCGAGGCGACGCTCGCCGCCGCCAATCTGGTGTTCCTGCTGCTGCTCGTGGGCGGCGGCGTCATCGTGCCGATGGAGAAGTTCCCGGACGGCGTCCGGACGGCGCTCGGGCTGCTGCCCGTCTCGGCCCTCTCGGACGGGCTGCGGGACGTCCTCCAGCACGGCGCCTCGATGCCCTGGGGCGACCTGGGGATCCTGGCGGTCTGGGCGGTGCTCGGCCTGGGCGCGGCGGCGCGGTTCTTCCGCTGGGAGTAAGGGTCCCGCCGGGCGGCCGACCCCTCGTGAAAACATGCACAAACGGACCCCTACGATAGAGCCCATGCCGAACGTGACCCGAGCCGATGCGGCTCAGGCGGTGCGCAATCCGCTCGCCTTCATCGCCGAGCGGTGGACGCCGTCCCCGCGGACCGTCCAGCGCGCGGCGCTCATCGCCGTCGTCATGGCCGTCGTCATCGTGGTGACCGGCGGCGCGGTACGGCTCACCGGGTCCGGGCTCGGCTGCCCGACCTGGCCCAAGTGCACCGACCAGAGCCTGACGCCGACCGGCGAGATGAACTTCCACAGCGCCGTCGAGTTCGGCAACCGGATGCTGACGTACGTGCTGTGCGCGGCCGTCGGCTGGGCGATCATCGCGGCCCGGGCCGCCAAGCCCTGGCGGCGCTCTGTCACCCGGCTCGGCTGGGTCCAGTTCTGGATCGTCATGGGCAACGCGGTCCTGGGCGGCATCGTCGTCCTGGTCGGCCTCAACCCGTACACCGTCGCGGCGCACTTCCTGCTCTCCACCGCGCTCCTCACGGTCGCGATGATGACCTGGCAGCGCACCCGGGAGGGCGACGGCGAGCCGCGCCCGCTGGTGGGCAAGGCCGTGGTCCAGCTGACCTGGCTGCTTGTGGTCGCGGCGGGCGCGCTGGTCGCGGTCGGCACGGTCGTCACCGGCGCGGGCCGCCACGCGGGCGACTCCAGCGACGTGGAGCGCATCCCGCTGAACTGGACGATGATCAGCCAGCTGCACGCCGACCTCGCCTGGGTCGTGGTGGCCCTCACGGTCGCGCTCTGGTTCGTCCTGAAGGCGGTCGACGCCCCGATGGGCCCGCGCGACCGGGCCCGTGACCTGTTCCTGGTGCTGATGGGCCAGGGCGTCATCGGCTACGTCCAGTACTTCACCAAGACCCCCGAGGCCCTGGTCGCCCTGCACATGTTCGGCTCCTGCCTGGTGTGGATCGCCGTGGTCCGCGTCATGCTGTCGCTGCGCGAGCGCCCGCACACGTCCGTGCCCGTCCCGGCCCAGTCAGACCCGGCGCTCACCCGCGCCTGACAGCCCGTACACCCGCCGGGCGTTCCCCGCCCCGATCATCGCGGCGACCCGCTCCGCGTCCGTACGCGCCCACGCGCCGTCGGCCACCCAGGTGCCCAGCACCCGGCCCAGCGCGTGGGTGAACAGCCGCGCGCCCACCACGTGCAGCTCGGGCAGCCCGCGCGCGCCGCTGGAGTAGAGCAGCTTCCCGAACGGCGCCAGCTCCAGGAGCTCCGCCAGGACGTCGGCGGCCCGCGCCCCCGTACGCACCAGGGCCGGCCCCACGTCCGCGTACACATGCGGGAAGACGCTCGCCAGATGGGCGGCCTGGCGGTGGTACGGATAGCCGTGCAGCAGCACCAGGTCCGTGCCGAGGCCGTTGGTCGCGGCGGCGAAGGCGGCCAGCCCGGTCGCGTCGTCCATGCCGAGCCGCAGCTGGAGCGGCCGCCCCGAGGCGACCGCGCTCCACAGCAGGTGCCGCAGCAGCACGGGGTCCTCCAGCGGCTCCTGGATGCGGCGCCGGGTGAGCCAGCGGCCCGCCGCCCCGCGCACCTCGCCGGGTCCGGGCGGGTCCGGGTCGAGGCACTGGCGGACGGCCGTGACGGAGATGAAGGCGACGGCGGAGGCGGCCGCGGTGTGCACGGCCTCGGCGAGGTTGGCGAGGAAGGCGTCGACGGTGCCCGAGGTGTCGGCGACCTGCTCGGCGAGGAGTTCGAGCCGGACGATCTCATGGGCGTCGGCGGCCCCGGCGGCGGCCAGCTCGCCCGGCCCGGTCAGATCGCCCGGCGGGCCGGTGTCGACCAGATAGGTGGAGACGCCGGAGCCGCGCAGCAGCCGCCGGACGGTCTCCAGGACGCCCAGTTCGCGCCGGCGGGCGAGATAGCGGGCCGGGGCGCAGTGCGCCTCCAGACCCAGCAGCGGCGGGCACCAGCGGCGCACCGCGAAGCCGGTCTGGGTGTCGAAGAAGGTGGTGCCGGGGGCGGGCGGGGCGCCGGTCCTGCCGAGCTGCGTCTCGAACGTACCGAGCCCCAGCTCGGTGCGGAGCACCCCGTGGCAGTACTGGTCCACCAGGTCCGGCTGCGGCACGGCGTCGATCATCCGGGGCTCCCTGGGTGGTGTGCTTCCACCTCACTAACGGGTGAGCCCCGGATGAGTGTTGCTGTTGCCGTTCAGCCGTTCTTAGGACCGCCGAGCTGGATCCCGGCCATCCGGCTCCACTCGTACCGTCCGGTCTTCACCTTGGCCGCGAACTCGCCGTCGAAGTCCTCGTGGACGGTGATCCCGGCCTTCTCGACCGCGCTCAGCGCGACGGCGTGGCTGGGGGCCACCAGGTCGCCCCAGCCGCCGTCCTCGCCGACCAGCACGATCCGCGCGCCGCGCCGGCCGAGGTACGCCACCTGGCCCTCGGCGCCGCCGTGCTCCTTGGCGAAGTGGCCGATCTGCTTGGCGAGGCGCGCCGCCCGCCGCTGGGCCTTGGCGGCCTGCTTCTCGTCAACCTGGGTTTCTGCCATGTCCAGGATGCTACTCGCGAGTAGATCCAGATGCGACGGGAGGGCCCAGTGGCTTGTACCACTGGGCCCTCCCGTCACAAGAGCGGCTGACTAGCGCAGGAACGGGTCCACCGCGACCGCCACGAACAGCAGCGACACATAGGTGATCGACCAGTGGAACAGGCGCATTTCCTTCAGCTTCGCGCCCGTCACGCCCGACTTGGCGCGGTTCTGGAGCCCGTGCGCCTCCCAGAGCCACCAGCCGCCGGAGACGAGCGCCACCGCCGTGTAGAACCAGCCGGTGTAGCCGAGCGGGGTCAGCAGCAGCGAGACGGCGACCATCACCCAGCTGTAGGCGACGATCTGGCGCGCCACGACCCGGTTGGAGGCGATGACCGGCAGCATCGGGACGCCCACGCGCGCGTAGTCGTCCTTCACCTTCATCGACAGCGGCCAGTAGTGCGGCGGCGTCCAGAAGAAGATGACCAGGAAGAGGATGACGGCGGCCCACGACATCGAGTTCGTGACGGCCGACCAGCCGATGAGGACCGGCATACAGCCCGCGATGCCGCCCCAGACGATGTTCTGCGCGGTACGGCGCTTGAGGATCATCGTGTAGACGACCACGTAGAAGAGCAGCGCACCGAGGGACAGCGCGGCGGACAGCCAGTTGACGAGCAGTCCGAACCACAGCGTCGAGACGACCGCGAGAGTGATGCCGAAGGCCAGGCACTCGCGCGGCGAGACCATCCCGGTCACCAGCGGCCGCTGCGAGGTGCGGTCCATCAGGGCGTCGATGTCGCGGTCGATGTACATGTTCAGCGCGTTGGCGCCGCCTGCGGAGAGATAGCCGCCGATGGTGGTGGTGAGCACCAGCCAGAGTGACGGCACGCCCTGCTCGGCCAGGAACATCACCGGAATGGTGGTGATGAGGAGCAGTTCGATGATCCGCGGCTTGGTCAGTGCCACGAACGCCTTGACGCGGGCCCCGAACGGCCGATGGGCCCCCGGGCTGGGAGTCAAGACGACCCCTGCGGGTCGGGACTCGACGGCCGTCACGCACACCCCTGACAGAGAATTCCCAGCAAGTCCCGGGGCAATCGGTCGGATGGGCCCGGACGTTCCGGGCAGGAGAGCCCGGCGAAGACTTGCGCGTACCACGCCACTGTAGACGTTGCCCATACGCCGCCCTTCGCGGGGGTGGGCTCGTGTTGGGGCCGGGTCGCGAAGACTACGCCGTGAGGCGGAAGTGACCGCTCTTGGGCACTCTGGAGGTGTGTGTCCCAACCGGTGGGCAGTCGAAAAAATGAGCGTTCCGGCGGGGGTAGGCTCGACAGCGCCCGGTGCGCCCACAGTCACCGGGAACGAACATGTGGAGAGGAGCCCTGACTCAGGGTGAGCACCAAGCCGACCACCACAGACCTTGAGTGGACCGAACTGGACCAGCGGGCCGTAGACACCGGCCGCGTTCTGGCCGCGGATGCTGTACAGAAGGTCGGCAACGGCCATCCTGGTACGGCGATGAGCCTGTCCCCGGCCGCGTACACCCTCTTCCAGAAGGTGATGCGCCACGACCCGGCGGACGCCGACTGGACCGGGCGCGACCGCTTCGTCCTTTCCGCGGGCCACTCGTCCCTCACGCTCTACATCCAGCTCTACCTGGCCGGGTACGGCCTGGAGCTGGACGATCTGAAGGCCTTCCGCACCTGGGGCTCCAAGACCCCGGGCCACCCGGAGTACGGCCACACCACCGGCGTGGAGACCACCACCGGCCCGCTGGGCCAGGGTGTCGCCAACGCCGTGGGCATGGCGATGGCCGCCCGCTACGAGCGCGGTCTGTTCGACCCGGAGGCGGCCCCCGGCACCTCCCCGTTCGACCACTTCGTCTACGCGATCGCCGGCGACGGCTGCCTCCAGGAGGGCATCTCCGCCGAGGCGTCCTCGATGGCCGGTCACCAGAAGCTGGGCAACCTGGTCCTGCTCTGGGACGACAACCACATCTCCATCGAGGGCGACACCGAGACCGCCGTGTCCGAGGACACGCTGAAGCGGTACGAGGCGTACGGCTGGCACGTCCAGCGCGTGGCCCCGCAGGAGAACGGCGACCTCGACCCGCAGGCGCTGTTCGAGGCGCTGGAGGCCGCCAAGGCCGAGACCGGGCGCCCGTCCTTCATCGCGATGCGCTCGATCATCGCCTGGCCCGCCCCGCACGCGCAGAACACCGAGGCCGCGCACGGCTCGGCGCTCGGCGACGACGAGGTGGCGGCCACCAAGCGCGTCATGGGCTTCGACCCGGAGAAGACCTTCGAGGTCGCCGACGAGGTCATCGCGCACACCCGCGGCGCCCTGGACCGCGGCCGTGAGGCCCGGGGTGAGTGGGAGAAGTCGTTCGCCGCGTGGCGTACCGCCAACCCGCGGCGCGCCGCCGAGTTCGACCGCGTCAACGCGGGCGAGCTGCCCGAGGGCTGGGAGGAGAAGCTCCCGGTCTTCGAGTCCGGCAAGGGCGTCGCCACCCGCGCCGCCTCCGGCAAGGTCCTGCAGGCGCTGGGCTCGGTCATCCCCGAGCTGTGGGGCGGCTCCGCCGACCTCGCGGGCTCGAACAACACGACGATCGACAAGACCTCGTCGTTCCTGCCCGAGGGCAACCCACTGCCGGAGGCCGACCCGTACGGCCGCACGATCCACTACGGCATCCGCGAGCACTCGATGGCCGCCGAGATGAACGGCATCGCGCTGCACGGCAACACCCGTATCTACGGCGGCACCTTCCTGGTGTTCTCCGACTACATGCGCAACGCGGTGCGCCTGTCGGCCCTGATGCACCTGCCGGTGACGTACGTGTGGACGCACGACTCCATCGGTCTGGGCGAGGACGGCCCGACCCACCAGCCGGTCGAGCACCTGGCCTCGCTGCGCGCGATCCCGGGTCTGAACGTGGTCCGCCCGGCGGACGCCAACGAGACCGCGATCGTCTGGCGCGAGATCCTCAAGCGGTACACCAAGGTGTTCGGCAAGGGCGCCCCGCACGGCCTGGTGCTGACCCGTCAGGGCGTGCCGACGTACGAGCCCAACGAGGACGCGGCCAAGGGCGGTTACGTGCTCTTCGACGCCACGGGCCCCTCGGGCGAGACCGCTGAGGCGCAGGTCGTCCTCATCGGCACCGGTTCCGAGGTCCAGCTCGCCGTCGGGGCGCGCGAGGAGCTCCAGGCGGCCGGTGTGCCGACCCGGGTCGTCTCGATGCCGTCCGTCGAGTGGTTCGAGGAGCAGGACCAGGCGTACAAGGACAGCGTCCTGCCGCCGTCGGTCAAGGCGCGGGTCGCGGTCGAGGCCGGTATCGGCCTGACCTGGCACCGGTACGTGGGCGACGCGGGCCGCATCGTCTCGCTGGAGCACTTCGGTGCCTCCGCCGACGGCAAGGTGCTCTTCCGCGAGTTCGGCTTCACCGCCGAGAACGTGGCCGCAGCCGCCCGGGAATCTCTCGCCGCCGCCGCGCGCTGACGCCGGTATACGAACTAGTAGGAGATGCATTTCTCATGACAGACGCACTCAAGCGCCTCTCCGACGAAGGCGTCGCGATCTGGCTCGACGACCTGTCGCGCAAGCGGATCACCTCGGGCAACCTCGCCGAGCTGATCGACCAGCAGCACGTCGTGGGCGTCACGACCAACCCGTCGATCTTCCAGAAGGCGATCTCCTCGGGTGACGGCTACGAGCAGCAGCTCGCCGACCTCGCCGCTCGCAAGGTCACCGTCGAAGAGGCCATCCGCATGATCACGACGGCGGACGTGAGGGACGCCGCCGACATCCTGCGCCCGGTCTTCGACGCGACCGAGGGCCAGGACGGCCGGGTCTCCATCGAGGTCGACCCGCGCCTGGCGCACCACACCAAGGCGACGGTCGCCGAGGCCAAGCAGCTCGCCTGGCTGGTGGACCGGCCGAACACGCTCATCAAGATCCCGGCGACCAAGGCGGGCCTGCCCGCGATCACCGAGGTCATCGGCAAGGGCATCAGCGTCAACGTCACGCTGATCTTCTCCCTCGCCCGCTACCGCGAGGTCATGGACGCCTACCTGGCCGGCCTGGAGAAGGCCAAGGAGCGCGGCCTGGATCTTGCGAAGATCCACTCCGTGGCGTCCTTCTTCGTGTCCCGCGTGGACACCGAGATCGACAAGCGGATCGACGCGCTGGGCACGGACGAGGCCAAGGCCGCCCGCGGCAAGGCCGGTCTGGCCAACGCCCGTCTCGCGTACGAGGCGTACGAGGAGGTCTTCTCCTCGGACCGCTGGACCGCGCTGGACAAGGCGCACGCCAACAAGCAGCGCCCGCTGTGGGCCTCGACCGGCGTGAAGGACAAGGCGTACAAGGACACCCTGTACGTCGACGACCTGGTCGCCCCCAACACGGTGAACACCATGCCGGAGGCCACCCTGGAGGCGGCCGCCGACCACGGGCAGATCACCGGCGACACCGTCTCGGGCACCTACGAGCAGGCCCGCGCCGAGCTCGACGCCGTCGAGAAGCTGGGGATCTCGTACGACGAGGTCGTGCAGCTCCTGGAGGACGAGGGCGTCGAGAAGTTCGAGGCGGCCTGGAACGACCTGCTCAAGTCGACCGAGGCGGAGCTGGCGCGCCTCGCACCCTCGGAGGCGTAGAACTTGTCAAGCAGCAATCCGCTGCGTGACGCCGCAGACCGACGGCTCCCGCGTATCGCGGGGCCGTCGGGCCTGGTGATCTTTGGCGTCACGGGCGATTTGTCCCGTAAAAAGCTGATGCCCGCTGTCTATGACCTCGCCAACCGCGGTCTGCTTCCGCCGGGCTTCTCACTGATCGGCTTCGCCCGCCGCGAGTGGCAGGACGAGGACTTCGCGCAGGAGGTGCACGACGCCGTCAAGGCGCACGCGCGGACCCCCTTCCGCGAGGAGGTCTGGCAGCAGCTCATCCAGGGCATGCGCTTCGTCCAGGGCGACTTCGACGACGACAACGCCTTCGAGCAGCTGAAGTCGACCATCGCCGAGCTCGACAAGGCGCAGGGCACCGGCGGAAACTTCGCCTTCTACCTCTCGGTGCCGCCGAAGTTCTTCCCCCAGGTCGTCCAGCAGCTCAAGAAGCACGGGCTCGCCGACCAGAAGGACGGCTCCTGGCGCCGCGCGGTCATCGAGAAGCCCTTCGGCCACGACCTGATCTCCGCCCAGGAGCTCAACCAGGTCGTCCACGAGGTCTTCCCGCCGGACGAGGTCTTCCGGATCGACCACTACCTCGGCAAGGAGACCGTCCAGAACATCCTGGCGCTCCGCTTCGCCAACACCATGTTCGAGCCGCTCTGGAACCGGTCGTACGTCGACCACGTCCAGATCACCATGGCCGAGGACATCGGCATCGGCGGCCGGGCCGGGTACTACGACGGCATCGGCGCGGCCCGTGACGTCATCCAGAACCACCTCCTCCAGCTGCTCGCGCTGACCGCGATGGAGGAGCCCGCCTCCTTCGACGCGGATGCGCTCGCGGCCGAGAAGACCAAGGTCCTGGGCGCCGTACGGCTGCCGAAGGACCTGGGCGCCAACGCGGTGCGCGGCCAGTACGCGGCCGGGTGGCAGGGCGGCGAGAAGGCCGTCGGCTACCTCCAGGAGGACGGGATCGACCCCAAGTCGAAGACCGACACCTACGCCGCCGTGAAGCTGGAGATCGACAACCGCCGCTGGGCGGGCGTCCCCTTCTATCTGCGCACCGGCAAGCGCCTGGGCCGCCGGGTCACCGAGATCGCGGTGGTCTTCCAGCGCGCCCCGCACTCCCCGTTCGACCACACGGCGACCGAGGAGCTGGGGCAGAACGCGCTGGTCATCCGGGTCCAGCCGGACGAGGGCGTGACCGTGCGGTTCGGCTCCAAGGTGCCGGGCACCTCCATGGAGGTCCGGGACGTGTCGATGGACTTCGCCTACGGCGAGTCCTTCACCGAGTCCAGCCCCGAGGCGTACGAGCGGCTCATCCTCGACGTCCTGCTCGGCGACTCCAACCTCTTCCCCCGCTTGGAGGAGGTCGAGCTGTCCTGGCGGATCCTCGACCCGATCGAGCAGTACTGGGACGCCCACGGCAAGCCCGCGCAGTACGCGTCGGGCACCTGGGGCCCGGTCGAGGCGGACGAAATGCTCGCACGAGACGGACGGAGCTGGCGCCGGCCATGAAGATCGACCTTACGGACACCACGGCCAGCAAGATCAACAAGGCGCTCGTCCAGGGCCGCCGCGCCGTCGGCACCCCCGCCGTCGGCATGGTCCTGACCCTGGTCATCGTCACCGACGAGGAGAACGCGTACGACGCGCTCCGCGCCGCGAGCGACGCCTCGCGCGAGCACCCCTCGCGCACCCTGGTGGTCATCAAGCGGGTCTCGCGCTCGCCGCGCGACCGCACCCAGTCGCGCCTGGACGCCGAGGTGCGGGTCGGCGCGGACGCGGGCACCGGTGAGACGGTCGTCCTGCGGCTGTACGGCGAGGTGGTCAACCACGCCCAGTCGGTGGTGCTGCCGCTGCTGCTGCCGGACGCTCCGGTCGTCGTCTGGTGGCCGGTGAACTCGCCGATCGACCCGGCCAACGACCCGCTGGGCGCCCTCGCCCAGCGCCGGGTCACCGACACCTACGCCGCCGAGCAGCCCATAGAGGAGCTGACCGGCCGCGCCGACACCTACACCCCGGGCGACACCGACCTGTCGTGGACCCGCATCACGCCCTGGCGCTCGATGCTGGCCGCGGCGCTCGACCAGGTGTCGTGCAAGGTGACCTCGGTCGAGGTGGAGGGCGAGGAGTTCAACCCGAGCTGCGAGCTGCTCGCCATGTGGCTCGCGGACCGGCTGGACGTGCCGGTGAAGCGCTCGCAGTCCTCGGGCCCCGGCCTGACCGCCGTACGGATGGAGACGGACTGCGGTCCGATCGTCCTGGACCGCGCCGACGGCTCGCTGGCCACGCTCTCGATCCAGGGCCAGCCGGACCGCGCGGTGGCGCTCAAGCGGCGCGAGACGGCCGAGCTGATCGCCGAGGAGCTGCGGCGCCTCGACCCGGACGACACCTACGCCTCCGCGCTGCGGTACGGCGTGGACCGGCTCGGCGAGCCGGCCCAGGAGAAGGCCCCGGCCGCCTCCGCGACCGCCGGCGCCGCGTCCAAGGGCGCGGACAGCGCCGACGGCTCGGACGCTTCGGATGTTTCGGGCGCTTCGGACGCCAAGCCCGCCGCGAAGAAGGCTCCGGCCAAGAAGGCGGCGGCCAAGTGAGTACCCCTCAGCTCGTCGTCCACCGCGACAAGGAGCTGATGGCGCAGGCCGCGGCGGCCCGGCTGATCACGAAGATCGTGGACTCCCAGGCCGCACGCGGCTCGGCGTCCGTGGTCCTCACCGGCGGCCGCAACGGCAACGGGCTGCTCGCCGCCCTCGCCTCCTCCCCGGCCCGGGACGCGATCGACTGGTCGCGGCTCGACCTGTGGTGGGGTGACGAGCGGTTCCTGCCCGAGGGCGACCCGGAGCGCAATGTCACCCAGGCCAGGGCGGCGCTGCTCGACGCGGTGCCGGTCGACCCGAAGCGGGTGCACGCGATGCCCGCCTCGGACGGCCCGCACGGCAAGGACGTCGACGCCGCCGCGGCCGCCTACGCCGAGGAGCTGGCCGCCGCGGCCGGCCCCGAGGACCACGGTGACGTGCCGACGTTCGACGTGCTGATGCTGGGGGTCGGCCCCGACACCCATGTGGCCTCGCTCTTCCCGGAGCTGCCCGCGGTGCGCGAGACCGAGCGGACGGTGGTCGGGGTGCACGGCGCGCCCAAGCCGCCGCCGGTGCGGGTCTCGATGACACTGCCCGCGATCCGGGCGGCCCGTGAGGTATGGCTGCTCGCGGCGGGCGAGGACAAGGCGCAGGCCGCGGCCATCGCCCTGTCCGGCGCGGGCGAGGTGCAGGCGCCGGCCGCCGGTGCCTACGGCCGTGGCCGCACGCTGTGGCTGCTCGACTCGGCGGCCGCGTCCCGGCTGCCGCGCGCGCTGTATCCGCCGGCGTCGCCCTGACATCGGCGCCGCCGACGCGGACGGGCCCGGTCCACCTCCTGGTGGACCGGGCCCGCTGTTTCTCTCCCGCGGCGGTGGCGGGCGTCAGAGGATGATCTGCTCGCCGCCGGACGCCTCCAGGCGCGCGATGGCGGTACGGACCGCCGCCACGAAGGTGTCGTAGACGGCGGTGGTGCTGGTCGCGCGGCCCGCGATGGTGTTCACGGCGAACATGGACTTGCGCAGCTCGGTCGTGATCTCCAGCTGGACGCCCTTGGCGAGCAGCGTCCGGTTGCAGATGTTGGTCGGCTCGACGCCCGCCAGGTCCGGCTCGGTGGAGCCGTCGATGGTCTGGAACCCGGCGGCGCGCAGCGCGTCGTGCAGATACGTCTTGAAGGTGTTGTTGAGACCGCCGACGACCACGGCCTCGGGGCGCGAGACGGGCGCCCCGGCCTGCGCGGCGGTGCAGCCGTGCAGGCTGACCACGTTGAGGTTGGCGGCAGCCACGGACAGGGCCACCTTGTCGTCGCAGTTCCTCGAAGTGACGTGCAGCTCGCTGTTGTTGCTGCTGCGGATCGCCTCGAACATCCAGTAGTCGTACGCCGGGCCGCCCTTGGCCGCGAGCGTGGCCGGGTCGTATCCGGCGATGCCGAGGCAGAGCTCGGAGGTGCCGCCCTCGATGCCGCCGCCGTGCAGCGCGAGGATCGCGGTACGGCCGTACGCGACGGCCGTCTTCTGGTCGCTGTCGACCTGCTCGTGCCGCTTGTAGCGTCTGGCGAAGTCGGTGCCCTCCTTGCCGGCGAGCTTGGTGTAGAGGTCGGTGTTGGACGAGTAGAGGTCGTTGGCGCTCGTGGCGTGCGCGGCACCGGCGCCGAGCCCGCCCAGCAGGGGACCTGCGACGGTGGCGGTGGCCAGGGCGGTGAGAACCGTGCGACGGCTGGTTGTGGTCATGGCCGTAATGATCCCCATGCCGTACGGGTGTGCTGCGCCGGGGTCGAGTTCCGGCCGGATCAGCGCACTTCGGCCGCCCCGCCGGGCCCCGGCTCCCGTATCAGGAACGGCTCCAGGAGTCCCGGGACCGCCTCCGCCGCGAAGGCCAGGCCCTCGGCCCCGGCGGCGTCGCGGACCGAGTACGCACCGGCTCCGGCGGCTGTCGTGGCGGTCAGGGTGAGGAGCCCCGCGCGGCGCTGGAAGACGGACTGCTTCACCGTCCAGCCGATGACTCCCCCGCGCTGAAGGGCCACCGTGGCCCGGCGGACCGTGCCGGAGCGGGCCACCAGATAGGCCCCGTCGACGCCGTGCCCCAGGTTCCGGTAGGCGTCGAGGGCGAGGGCCACCGCGAGCGGCACCCCCACCGCCGCGCACCCCGCCGCCACAGCGAGCAGGACGGGGGTCAGCAGCGCCCCGAGCAGGGCCAGGACCGCCACCGGGACGAGGACGGCGAGCAGCGCCCACCGCAGCCGCCGGGCCCGGGCCGCACGGGGGTGCGCGGTCAGGGCCGCGTCGGTCGGGGCGGCCGGCTCGCGCAGCACCCGGGCGGCGACCTCGGCGGCGACCGCCCGGGGCGCGGGCGGCAGCAGGGTCTTGTGGTCGGCGTGCTCGTCGTCCTCGCTCCTGGCCAGCCCCGTGGCGATCGCGTCGAGCCGGGCGGCGCCGCAGAGCCGGACGCCCAGCGGCTCGACCAGCTCGACGCCGCGCAGCCTGCGCTCCTCGATGGAGATCGAGCGGGAGGTGAGCAGCCCCCGGCGCACCCGCAGGGTGCCGCCCGGCTCCCGCTCCAGGCGGTAGTTCCACC
This sequence comes from Streptomyces sp. ERV7, assembly GCF_001653515.1. Lineage (GTDB taxonomy): Bacteria > Actinomycetota > Actinomycetes > Streptomycetales > Streptomycetaceae > Streptomyces. The sequence continues at coordinate 230,495 of NZ_LYOY01000029.1, forward strand.
ACATCTCGACCCAAAGGCCGAGCGCGCCGCCCACGCCCACGACCAGCGCCAGGGCGACCAGGGTGAGGACGATCCAGCCGAGCGGGGTGTCCTGGAAGCGGTCCCCGGCCCAGTGCACCACCTCGCTCTGGACGCCGAACCAGTCGCTGATCTGCATCAGTGAGCCGAACGCGGCCCCGGCGAGTGCCGGGGCCACGAACGACACCGGGGCGTACCGGATCCAGCCGCGGTCGAGCGCCGCCAGCTCGCCCGTGCGGTGGGCGCCCTCGGGCCCGGCCGCCTCGCGGGCGAGCAGCACCCGGCGCAGCCGTTCGCCCTCGGCGCGGGAGACCGGGTCGAGTTCGAGCGTGGACTCGCCGCCGCTGTGCTCGCCGGTGCCGATCCTGACCTTGACCAGGCCGAGGATCCGCAGCAGCGGGTTGGCGGTGAGGTCGACGCTGCGGATCCGCTCGCGGGCCAGCGAGCGGCGCTTCACCAGGAGCAGTCCGGTGTGCAGTTCGGCCCGCTCGGGTCCGATCCGGTACCGGGTGCGGCGCCAGCCCACGTATCCGGCGAGGGCGCCGCCGCCGAGCGGGAGCACGAGCCAGCCGAAGAGCACGGCGAACACCCAGGCGCCCGACACCCTGCCCAGCATGGCGAGCGCCGTGGGCAGTCCGGCACCCACGGCGAGTCCGGCGCCGAGCGCGGTGGAGACGAGCACCCGCCGCCGGTCGAGCCGCAGCCAGGCGTCGGCGGGTGCCTCGGGAGCGGGGGCTCCGGGAGCGGGAGGCCCGGCCGGGACGGAGGCGTCGGCGGGGGCGCCCGGGTGGTCGCCGCTCATGTGGCGTCCCCCGGGGTCGCCCCCGTGATCCTGGTCAGCCGCTCGGCCAGTTCGGCCGCCACCTCGTGGTGCAGGCCCTCGATCTTGAGGGCGCCCTTGGCGGAGGCGGTGGTGACGGTGACCGTGGCCAGCGCGAACGACCGCTCCAGCGGGCCGCGCACGGTGTCCACGGTCTGGATCCGGGACATCGGCGCGATCCGCGACTCCTGCCAGAAGTAGCCGGTCCGTACGTACACCGCGTCGTCGGTGACCTCCCAGCGGTGCACCCGGAACCACCACGGGGGCAGCAGGGCGGCGCAGAGCGCCCCCGGCACGGCGAGCCCGGCCGCCGCCGCGAGCAGCCACGGCCGGGCGGGGGCGATGAGCACGCCGAGGACGGCGAGGACCACCACCGGCGCCGCGGTCAGCGCCAGCACCTGAGCGCGCCACCAGCCGACGACCGCCGGGTCCAGCTCGTTCTTCGGCGGTCTCAGCACCGCCCCCTCCCCCGTCATGGCCTCAACGGCCCCGCAGCGCCCGGTACTTGGCGACCAGGGCCCTGCTCGACTCGTCGAGCCCCGGCACGTCCGCCCCGTCGGTCAGCGCGGGCTCGACCCGCTTGGCCAGCACCTTCCCCAGCTCCACGCCCCACTGGTCGAAGGAGTCGATGTTCCAGATCGCGCCCTGGACGAACACCTTGTGCTCGTAGAGCGCGATCAGCTGGCCGAGGACGGACGGCGTCAGCTCACGTGCCAGAACGGTGGTGGTGGGGTGGTTGCCGCGGAACGTCTTGTGCGGCACCAGCTCCTCGGCCACGCCCTCCGCCCGTACCTCCTCGGGCGTCTTGCCGAAGGCCAGGGCCTGCGTCTGGGCGAAGAAGTTGGCCATCAGCAGGTCGTGCTGAGCGACCAGGCCGGGCTGGAGGTCGGCGACCGGCTCGGCGAAGCCGATGAAGTCGGCCGGGATGACCTTGGTGCCCTGGTGGATCAACTGGTAGTAGGCGTGCTGGCCGTTGGTGCCCGGGGTGCCCCAGACGACCGGGCCGGTCTGCCAGTCGACCGGGTTGCCGTCACGGTCCACGGACTTGCCGTTGGACTCCATGTCGAGCTGCTGGAGATAGGCGGTGAACTTCGACAGATAGTGGCTGTAGGGCAGCACGGCGTGCGACTGGGCGTCGAAGAACGCCCCGTACCAGACGCCGAGCAGACCGAGCAGGAGCGGCGCGTTGGCCTCGGCGGGGGCGGTACGGAAGTGCTCGTCGACGAGGTGGAAGCCGTCCAGCATCTCGCGGAAGCGGTCCGGGCCGATGGCGATCATCAGCGAGAGGCCGATCGCGGAGTCGAACGAGTAGCGCCCGCCGACCCAGTCCCAGAACTCGAACATGTTGGCCGTGTCGATGCCGAAGTCCGCGACCTTGTCGGCGTTGGTGGACAGGGCCACGAAGTGCTTGGCGACCGCGTCCTGACCGGCACTCAGTCCGGTGAGCAGCCAGTCGCGCGCGGAGGTGGCGTTGGTGATCGTCTCGATGGTGGTGAAGGTCTTGGACGCGATGACGAACAGCGTCTCGGCCGGGTCCAGGTCGCGGACCGCCTCGTGGAGGTCGGCGCCGTCGACGTTGGAGACGAAACGGACCGTCAGGCCCCGGTCGGTGAAGGAGCGCAGCGCCTCGTAAGCCATCGCCGGACCGAGGTCGGATCCGCCGATGCCGATGTTGACGACGTTCCTGATCCGCCGGCCGGTGTGCCCGGTCCACTCGCCGGAGCGGACGCGCTCGGAGAACGCCGCCATCTTGTCCAGAACGGCGTGCACGCCCGGCACCACGTTCTCACCGTCGACCTCGACGACCGCGCCGCGCGGTGCGCGCAGCGCGGTGTGCAGCACCGCGCGGTCCTCGGTCGTGTTGATCTTCTCGCCGCGGAACATGGCGTCCCGCAGGCCCGCCACGTCGGCGGCCGAGGCCAGCTCGCGCAGCAGTCCCAGGGTGTCGTCGGTGACGAGGTGCTTCGAGTAGTCGAGATGCAGATCGCCGACCGTCAGGGTGTATCCGGTGCCGCGGCCGGGGTCGGCGGCGAACAGCTCACGCAGATGGGTGTCGCCCAACTGCTCGCGGTGCTTGCCCAGTGCGGTCCACTCGGGCATCTGGTTGAGCCTGGTACGGCCTTCTGCGTTCATCTCTGACATCAGCCCACTTCCTCGTACTCGCGTACGTACCTGCCCCGCTGCGCCTCCAACCTAGTTGATCAGGACGTAAGGGCAGGAATCAGAGCGGCCACGGCGGCCAGGAACAATCCGGACGCCACCAGGGCGGGTGTGTTGAGCCCCCAGGAGGAGGCCGCCGCACCGCCCGCCAGCGCGCCCAGCGGCGTCCCCGCCACGGCGAGCGTGCGGAAGGCCGCGCTGGTGCGTCCCAGCATGGCCTGCGGGGTGCGCTCCTGCATCAGGGTCACCTGGTTGACGTTCCACACCATCCCCATCAGCCCGAACACCGCCATGGCCGCGATCGACACCCACAGTTCCCGGACGGACCCCATCGCCGCCAGGCACACCGTCTGGACCGCGCCCGCCAGGAGCACGCTTCCCATCCGGCCCAGCCGGAGGGCCAGCCGGTGGGTGAGCAGGCCGCCCACGACGCTGCCCGCCCCGTACGCGGTGATCGCCGCCGCGTAACCGCCGTGGCCCGCGTGGAGCCAGCCGGTGATGTGCAGGACCAGGGTGGCGATGAGCGCGCCCACGCCGATGTTGCAGAGCGTCGTGGCCACACAGAGCGCGCGCAGACTCCGCTCGCCCCACAGCGCGCGCAGCCCCTCGGCCGTCTCGCCGCGCAGGGTGGAGCCGGGCTTGCGGGCGGGCCGCTCGGGGCCCGCCGTGCGCAGCGAGGCCACCAGCGCCGCCGCCAGGGCGAAGCTCACCGCATCCGCCACGTACGGCACGCTGTCGCCCGCCGTCAGGAGCAGTGGCACCAGCGGCGCGGCGAGGAAGCCGCCGGCTATCTGCTGGCCGGTCATCAGCCGGGCGTTGGCCCGGCCGAGCGCGGGCTGGGGCACCAGCGCGGGCAGCAGGGCCGTCGCCGCGTTGTCGAAGAGCGTCTGGAGCGTGGTGAGCGCGAAGGCGAGCGCGATGAGCAGGGCTATGGAGGCGTGCCCCAGGGCCACGGCGGCGGCGAAGGCGGCCATGAGCGCGCCGCGCACCAGGTCGACCGCCCACATCGCCCGGCGCTGGTCCACCCGGTCGGCAATGGCGCCGCCGAGCAGCCCGAAGAGCAGCCACGGCAGGAAGCCGCACGCCGTGACGAGCGCGACCAGCATCGGGTCACCGGTCAGCGAGGCCGCGAGCAGCGGCAGCGCGGCAGCCCGCAGCGAGTCCCCGAACCGGGACACCACCGCGGCCGTCCACAGCCGCCCGAACCCCCCGCGCCACCCGGGCACCTCGGCCACCGCCCCGGCGGCGCTCTCCAGCGTTGCCACAACTCCCCCATGTGATCGACTGATTCACACGGTAGGGGGAGCCACTGACAACGGCCCGGCGACGGTGGACGGCGCCGAAACCGAAGGGCCCGGCAGACGAACCGAGTTCGTCTGCCGGGCCCTTCGCTGTCAGATCTCGCCGCGGAGCTTGGCGAGCGCCTCCGCGAGGATCGCCTCGCCGTCCGCGTCGCTGCGCCGCTCCCGCACATAGGCGAGGTGGGTCTTGTACGGTTCCGTGCGCGGCGGGTCCGGCGGGTTGTCCCGGTCCTGACCGGCCGGGAAACCGCAGCGCGGGCAGTCCCACGTCTCCGGAACCTGTGCGTCACTGGCGAAGCTCGGCTGCGTCTCGTGCCCGTTCGAGCACCAGAAGGAGATGCGGAGACGCGGCGCGGACTCGCCGCGCTCGGCCTCACCCATCGGCCCCGCTCCGACCCGGCTTCCCCGGATCGCGTTGCCACTTGCCACGGTCGTAACTCCCTGCGTGATGGTGCTCGAAGATGCCCCAGTCTACGTAAGGCCCAACGCGCGTCCAGTGATTGTAGTTACACCCACCCCTGAACGCGGAGACGACAGATCAGCTGTCCAGCTTCATCAGCAGACCAAGTACGACAATGCTCGCGAACCACAGCAGACCGATCACGACGGTGATGCGGTCGAGGTTGCGCTCGGCGACCGAGGAACCGCCGACGGACGACTGCATTCCGCCACCGAACATGTCGGAGAGGCCGCCGCCCTTTCCCTTGTGCATCAGCACCAGCAGCATCAGCAGCAGGCTGAAGACGATCAGGGCAATCGAGAACCCGACAATCACGGCTGGACCAACTTCCTAGGACTGATATGGCGACGGGGGCCGGGGGGACGTATTCCATAATCCCGAGCCCGACCCCCGCAAGGGTACGACGGATCCGCGCTACCGCATACTCACTGGTCGCGGAAGCGGACGATCTTGACGAACTCGTCGGCGTCCAGTGCCGCACCGCCCACCAGGGCGCCGTCGACGTCCGGCTGCGCCATGATCGCGGCCACGTTCGAGGCCTTGACCGAGCCGCCGTACTGGATGCGGACCTTGTCGGCCAGCTCCTGCGAGTAGAGCTCCGCGAGGCGGCCGCGGATCGCTCCGCACACCTCCTGGGCGTCCTCGGGGGTGGCGACCTCGCCGGTGCCGATGGCCCACACCGGCTCGTACGCGATCACGACCGACTCGGCCTGCTCGGCCGGGACGTCCTTGAGGCCGCCGTCCAGCTGGGCCAGCGTGTAGGAGACCTGGTCACCGGCCTTGCGGACGTCCAGGCCCTCGCCGACGCAGAGGATCGGGGTCAGACCGTGCTTGAACGCGGCCTTCACCTTGGCGTTGCAGAGCTCGTCGCTCTCGTTGTGGTACTGACGGCGCTCGGAGTGGCCGACGGCCACGTACGTGCACTTCAGCTTGGAGAGCATCGGGCCCGAGATCTCGCCGGTGTAGGCACCGGAGTCCTGCGCCGAGATGTCCTGGGCGCCGTACTTGATCTTGAGCTTGTCGCCGTCGACCAGGGTCTGCACCGAGCGCAGGTCCACGAAGGGCGGCAGGACCGCGACCTCGACTGCGTCGTAGTCCTTGTCGGCCAGGGCGAAGGCGAGCTTCTGGACGTGCGCGATGGCCTCAAGGTGGTTGAGGTTCATCTTCCAGTTGCCGGCCATCAGCGGGGTACGCGTGGTCACGGTGTTCAGTCCTCCAGTGCGGCAAGGCCGGGAAGCGTCTTGCCCTCAAGGTATTCGAGGCTCGCGCCGCCGCCGGTCGAGATGTGACCGAAGGCGTTCTCGTCGAAGCCGAGCGTGCGTACGGCGGCGGCCGAGTCGCCGCCGCCCACGACGGTGAAGCCGTCGCAGTTGAGGAGCGCCCGCGCGATCGCCCGGGTGCCGTCAGCGTAGTCGGGGTGCTCGAAGACACCGACCGGGCCGTTCCAGAACACCGTCTCGGCGTCGGCGATCTTCTCCGCGTACAGCTCACGGGTCTTCGGACCGATGTCCAGACCCTCCTTGTCGGCGGGGATCTTGTCCGCGTCGACGGTGACGAAGTCGGCCGGGGCCTTGGTCTTCAGGTCCGGGAAGTCGCCCGAGGCCAGGATGTCGACCGGCAGGACCAGCTCGACACCGCTCTTCTCGGCGCGCTCCATGTACTCCGTGACGACCGGGATCTGGTCCTCCTGGAGCAGCGAGATGCCGACCTCGTGGCCCTGGGCCTTGAGGAAGGTGTACGCCATGCCGCCGCCGATGAGGATGCGGTCGGCCTTGCCGAGCAGCTGGTCGATGACGGCGAGCTTGTCGGAGACCTTGGCGCCGCCGAGCACCACCACGTACGGGCGCTTGACGTCGGCGGTGAGCTTCTTCAGGACGCCCACCTCGGTGGCGATGAGGAAGCCGGCCGCGTGCGGGAGGCGCGCGGGCAGGTCGAAGACCGAGGCGTGCTTGCGGTGCACCGCGCCGAAGCCGTCGCCCACGTAGACGTCGGCGAGCTCGGCGAGCTCGGCGGCGAAGGCGCCGCGCTCGGCGTCGTCCTTGCTCGTCTCACCGGCGTTGAAGCGCAGGTTCTCCAGGACGGCGACCTGGCCGTCGGCCAGCGCCGCGACGGTCTCCTTGGCGGAGGCGCCGACGGTGTCGGTGGCGAACGCGACGTCCGCGCCCAGCAGTTCACCGAGCCGCGCGGCCGCCGGGGCGAGCGAGAAGGCCGGGTCCGGGGCGCCCTTGGGGCGGCCCAGGTGCGAGGCGACGACCACGCGCGCGCCGGCCTCGGCGAGCTTGGCGATCGTCGGCTGGACGGCGCGGATGCGGCCGTCGTCGGTGATGGCGGTGCCGTCGAGCGGCACGTTGAGGTCGGCGCGGACGAATACCCGCTTGCCGGAGACGCCCTCGGCGAGAAGTTCGTCGATCGTCTTCATGTGTTTCTGCGACTCCTTGGAGAAGGACGAGGCAAGCGACAGGGCTCGTGCGGCGCATCGTTGCGCTGCCCGAGCCCTGTGCTCACATCGAGATGCCTGCCCTGAGACTTATCAGACCTAGAGCTGGCCGCCGACGAAGACGGTGAGGTCGACGAGGCGGTTCGAGTAGCCCCACTCATTGTCGTACCAGCCGAGGATCTTCACCGACTTGCCCTCCTGGACCATGGTCAGGGAGGAGTCGAAGGTGCAGGAGGCCGGGTCGCTGACGATGTCGGAGGACACGATCGGGTCCTCGGTGTACGCCAGGATGCCCTGGAGCTCGCCCTCGGCGGCCTTCTTGAACGCGGCGTTGACCTCGTCCTTGGTCACCTCGCGCTCCAGCTCCACGACGAGGTCGGTGGCCGAGCCCGTCGGGACCGGGACGCGCATCGCGATGCCGTCGAGCTTGCCCTTGAGCTTGGGCAGCACCAGCGCGGTGGCCTTGGCGGCACCGGTGGTGGTGGGGATGATGTTCTCGGCGGCGGCGCGGGCGCGGCGCAGGTCCGAGTGCGGGAAGTCCAGGATGCGCTGGTCGTTCGTGTACGCGTGGACCGTCGTCATCAGACCCTTGACGATGCCGAAGTTCTCGTCGAGGACCTTGGCCATCGGCGCCACACAGTTGGTGGTGCAGGAGGCGTTGGAGATGACGTGGTGGTTGGCCGCGTCGTACTTGTCCTGGTTGACGCCCATCACGATGGTGATGTCCTCGTCCTTGGCCGGAGCCGAGATCAGGACCTTCTTGGCGCCACCGGCGATGTGCTTCTCGGCGTCGGCCTTCTTGGTGAAGATGCCGGTCGACTCGATGACGATGTCGACGCCCAGCTGACCCCAGGGGATGTCGGCCGGGTTGCGCTCGGAGAGCACCTTGATGGTGTGGCCGTCGACGCTGATGGTGTCGGCGGTGTGCGTGACCTCGGCCTTGAGACGACCCAGAATCGTGTCGTACTTCAGAAGGTGAGCAGTGGTCGCGGTGTCACCCAGGTCGTTGACAGCCACGATCTCGATGTCAGCACCCTGCTCCAGCAGCGCGCGGAAGTAGTTGCGCCCGATGCGGCCAAAGCCGTTGATGCCTACGCGGATCGTCACGAACCGATCTCCTCGTTAGGTACGCCGGTTTTCGACGCCGGCGAGTTGTATGGGATGTCCCCGACCGCTTATGACCCTACCTCTCCCGGAGCCGTGGAGTGACATCGAGCGCACTCCCATGAGCGGCCGGAACAGCCCGGACATGGCCGACGGCCCATACCTACCAACGGGTAAGGGCCGCCGGAGGGACCTTGGTCCCGACTACGGAGCGTGATGTCGAGGCAGGGGGGGCGCCCCCGGCGCTCAGCGCGGGGGCACCCCGCTCCGGATCAGTCCCGGAGCGCTCGGAGCGCCTTGCCGATCACGTTCTTGCGGTCGGCGGCCGACGGCACGTGCTCCAGGCCGAAGCCGAGCAGCACGGTGTCGTGGGTGGTGACGGCCGCCTGGGAGTGGAAGAGCGCCTGGGAGCGGGCCCAGTCGCCGGCGTTGCCGGGGCTGCCGGCGGGCGGTCCCGGCACGCTCCACGGGCCGAGCGCCGTCTCGAAGCCCTCCGCGCCCTGTGCGGTGCCGCCGATGACCAGCTTGGTGTCGTCGACGAAGGCGCCCACCCCTCCGGAGCCGGGGTCCGACACATAGGAGACGGAGAGCTCGACCTGCTTGCCCGCGTACGGGCTGAGGTCGACCGAGACCGGCTGCCAGCCGTTGGAGGAGCCGGTGAAGCGGTTCCACGCGCCCGAGGTGCCGGACGCCGTGCAGGCGCCGGAGCCGACGGTCAGATAGTGCGCGAGGAACGGGTGGCCCTGGACGTAGTAGCCCTGCTCGCACTGGGCGGGCACCGCCTGGCTGGTGCCGCCGTTGGTGTCCGGCAGGGTCGTCCAGTCGTCCTGCCCGACCGTGTGCGCCTCGACGATCACGTTGTCGAAGCCGGGCTCGGTGTCATAGCTGAGCTGGAACTGCAGGCTCGGCTGCTGGGACGCCGTCGTACCGCTCAGGTCGGCGGTCCTGGACAGCCGCATATAGGCGCCGTCCTGGTGCTTGGCCGCCGCGAACCAGTCGCCGACAGCCGGCTCGAACGGGGTGCGGATGCCCGGGTAGCTGCCCGCGGCCGCGCTCTTGAACTGCGGGAACTGGTCGGGCTTGAGGGTGTCCGAGGTGATCGTGTACGCCCCGGCCAGGTCCAGCGGGTTGTCGCTCGCGTTGCCGAGCGACGCCTTGGCGCCCGCCAGGCCGCCGGTGCCCTCGAAGCCGGGCGGGGACTTCAGGCCGACGCGGTTGTAGGCGCCGAGGTAGTACTGGGCGAAGTCGTCGGAGTCGGCGCCGCCGAGGTCGACCGTGCCGCCCGCCTTCTCACCGGCGTTGACGAGCTCGCCGCCCTCGTTGAGGAAGTCGCGCACGGCCCGGGTGACGGCGGCGGTGGGCCGCTCGGCGCCCGTGTACCAGACGGCCGTCCTGAAGTGGCTGAGCACGCCGAGCGCGCTCGGGGCGCCCTGGGTGGCCACGTCCCAGACCGCGGACTTCCGGCCGTTGTCGGCGAGCGCCCTGGTGTACGCGGCGGCATGCTGGGCGGGCGCGGTGCCGCCCTCCTCCGCGATCACCAGGGTGTCGCCCTTGGGCCGGTCGGCCACGGTGTAGGTGAAGGGCGTGCTGGAGGTCGCCTTGCCGGCCCGGGTGCGGCCGGTGAACCAGACCTCCACCTTGGAGCCGGCCTCCGCGCCCTCGACGGTGGCCCGGTACTGGTCGAAGTGGATGTTGTCCTCGCCGCCGTAGACGTCACCGCCCTTCCAGGCCCTGAGGTCCTCGGTGTGCGTACGGCCGCCGTCGACGCGGTAGTTGAGCGTCTTGTCGCGTACCGACTTGCGGACGGTGACGGCGACCTCCTGGTCCCCGCCGCGCGCGTACGAGGTGGTGAAGGCGTCCGGGGTGAAGTCGGGGGCCTCGATGCCGACCGGGGAGACCGGCTGGTCGGCGTGGCGCGCGGTGTCGGCGACGGCCAGCGCGAACGGGATGTTCTTGGCGAACTCCTGCTGGATCAGCTTCTCGTCGTCGGGGAAGTTGAAGACCGACTGGCAGTCGCCGGGCTTCCACTGGTCATTGGGGTCGATCCGGGAGGCGGTCTGGCAGGTCGACATCTCCGGGGTGAACATATGGATCCCGTTGACGTTGCCCGCGTGGCCGTCGGCCTCGCCGTTGGTCGTGTACAGCTCGGAGGAGAGCTGGGGGTGGTAGCCGGGGATCGCGGAGTTCTCCGGCGTGCCGGCCAGCGACTTGTAGAGGACGTCGTCCGGGGTCGGGGTGGCGACCTGCCAGCCCACGCCGTACAGCAGCAGTTCGGCCGCGGAGTGGTAGTTGATGGCGTAGGTGAAGCCGAGCCGCTTCTCGAAGGCGTCCAGTGCGCGGGTCTCCGGTTCGGAGCCGGCGGAGGGGCCGCGGTAGGTCTCGTCGGCCGGGTCGGGGGACGAACCCTCGTTGTCGTAGCCCCACTTGTACGGGAAGTTGCGGTTGGGGTCGACGCCGTCGCCCGGGGCGGTCTTCCCGTCGCCGTTGTTGTCGCGCAGGTTCTTGCGCCACAGCCGCTGCTGGGTGCCGGTGAAGGTGTAGTCGTACCCGTCGGGGTTGGCGGAGAGCACGAACCACAGCTCGGTGGAGTCCACGATCTTGGTGATCCGCGGGTCCTTGCCGTAGTTGTCGAGGTAGTGGTGCATCAGCCGCCGGGTCATCTCCGGGGTGATCCACTCACGCGCGTGCTGGTTCGACATGTACAGCACGGAGGGCTTGGAGCCGTCCTTGGCCCTGTTCGCGCCCTTGGTGAGCTTGAGGGCGAGGATGTCCTGGCCCTTGACGGTCTTGCCGATGGACTCGACCTTGGTGAGGTCCGGGTGGGCGAGCTGGGTGTCGACGATCTCCTTCTGCAGGCCGCCCGACCCGCTGTAGGGGCGGAAGACGCCGTCTCCCTGGGCCTTGAGGCGCTTCTCGGTCGCCGTCGAGAGCGTGTGCTCGGCGAGCTCGACGCCCTGCTTCTTCAGCGTGCCGGCCTGCTTCTTCGTGAGATAGAGCTCGACCTTGGCGGTCCCCGAGGCGGGTACCCGCGCGGTCAGTTCCTGGCTGTCGGCGCCCTGTGCCAGCAGCAGCGGCAGCTGCGCCTTGGTGACGTCGGCGTACCAGACGGACAGTCCTTCGCCCTGGCCGCCCGGACTGGCGTGGGCGGCTGGTACCGCCGCCAGACCGGCCGTGAGCAGTGAAGCCGCGGCGAGGATCGCTCTCGCTCTGCGTCTCATTGGCCCCCCTTGCTGTTGTGTGCCACGAAAGTGGACAGACGCCAGGCTCATGACACTTCATGATCATGTCAATACCGTGCGAGGGTGCTGAAACCGGAACCGGCGCCCACCAAGTGGGCGCCGGTCACGGCTGGTTGAAGCCCAGGGTCTGACAGCGGTACGAGAAGGGCACCGACGCGAAACGGAGGGGGCCCTCCCCCGATCAGCCGACCAGGCCGTCCGCCATCTCCTCGGTCAGATTGGACTCGGTGCCGGGGATGCCCAGATCCTGCGCCCGCTTGTCCGCCATGGCGAGCAGCCGGCGGATCCGGCCCGCGACCGCGTCCTTGGTCAGCGGCGGGTCGGCGAGCGCGCCCAGCTCCTCCAGGGAGGCCTGCTTGTGCTCCATGCGCAGCCGCCCGGCGGCCGCGAGGTGCTCCGGCACCTCCTCGGCCAGGATCTCCAGGGCGCGCTGCACCCGGGCCCCGGCGGCGACGGCGGCCCGCGCCGAGCGGCGCAGATTGGCGTCGTCGAAGTTGGCCAGGCGGTTGGCGGTGGCCCGGACCTCGCGGCGCATCCGCCGCTCCTCCCAGGCGAGCACCGACTCGTGCGCGCCGAGGCGGGTCAGCAGGGCGCCGATCGCGTCGCCGTCGCGGACGACGACGCGGTCCACGCCGCGCACCTCGCGGGCCTTGGCGGCGATCTGGAGCCGGCGGGCCGCGCCGACCAGCGCGAGCGCGGCCTCCGGACCCGGGCAGGTCACCTCCAGGGAGGAGGAGCGGCCCGGCTCGGTGAGCGAGCCATGGGCGAGGAAGGCCCCGCGCCAGGCCGCCTCGGCGTCACAGGTGGCCCCCGAGACCACCTGGGGCGGGAGGCCCCGGATGGGGCGGCCCCGGCCGTCGACGAGACCGGTCTGGCGCGCCAGCTGGTCGCCGCCCGCCACCACCCGTACGACGAAGCGCGAGCCGCGGCGCAGCCCGCCCGGAGCCATCACGATCAGCTCGGAGCTGTGGCCGAAGATCTCCAGGATGTCCCGCTTGAGGCGGCGCGCCGCCATCGCGGTGTCCAGCTCCGCCTCGATCACGATGCGGCCGCTGACCAGGTGGAGGCCGCCCGCGAACCGCAGGATCGACGAGACCTCCGCCTTTCTGCAGCAGGTCCGGGTGACGGGGAGCCGGGAGATCTCATCCTTCACCGCTGCCGTCATCGCCATGGGCCGATCCTTCCATGCATCCGAAAAATACGGTCGTACGCGGCGGCCAGCAGCTCCCGGTCATGCTTCGGGGACCCGTCCGGCGCGGCGACCGCCGCCAGCTCGACCACGGCGCCGAGCTGCTTGGCGGCGTCGGCGAGGGACTCGCGGTCGGGCACGGCGGCCTCGTCGGCCAGCACCACGTCCAGGGCGAGTTTAGGGGCGTGTCGTCCCAAAACCTCCAAATGACGCTGCGGAGAGAAGCCATCGGTTTCGCCGGGCTGGGGCGCCAGGTTCAGTGAGAGCACCTTGCGGGCCTTGGTCACCGTGAGCGCGTCGAGCAGCTCGGGCACCAGCAGATGCGGGATCACCGAGGAGAACCAGGAGCCGGGGCCCAGCACCACCCAGTCGGCGTCCAGGACGGCCTCCACCGCCTCCGGGACCGCCGGCGGGTCGACCGGGACCAGGTTGACGGACTGCACCTCGCCCGGGGTGAGCGCCACCGTGGCCTGGCCGCGGACCGTGTCCACATCGGTGGGGCGGGCCGGGTCGTGGCCCCGGACCAGCGCCTCCAGCTCCAGCGGGACGGCGGACATCGGCAGCACCCTGCCGTGCGCCCCGAGGAGCTTGCCGACCAGGTCGAGCGCCTGGACGTGGTCGCCCAGCTGCTCCCACAGGGCGACGATCAGCAGATTGCCGACCGCGTGCTCGTGCAGCTCGCCCTGGGACTGGAAGCGGTGCTGGATGACCCGGGCCCAGGTCTGGCCCCAGTCGTCGTCGCCGCAGAGCGCCGCCAGCGCCTTGCGCAGATCGCCCGGGGGCAGCACGCCCAGCTCCTCCCGGAGCCGGCCGCTGGAGCCGCCGTCGTCGGCCACGGTGACGACGGCGGTCAGGTCGCCGGTGATCCGGCGCAGCGCCGCGAGCGACGCGGAGAGACCCATGCCGCCGCCGAGGGCGACGACCTTGGGCTGGGCGCCACGCCCCCGGCCGGTGCGCAGCACCGGCCCGCGCGAGCGCCGTCGGTACACCTTCACTCGCGCCCCATGTCCCGGTGGACGACGACGGTCTCGATCCCCTCGGAGGCGAGACGGGCGGCCAGCTTCTCGGACATCGCCACCGAGCGGTGCTTGCCGCCGGTGCAGCCCACGGCGATCGTCACGTACCGCTTGCCCTCGCGGCGGTAGCCGGTCGCGATCAGCTGGAGCAGCTCGCTGTACTGGTTGAGGAACTCCTTGGCGCCCGGCTGGTTGAAGACGTAACCGGACACCTCCTCGTTCAGGCCCGTGAAGGGGCGCAGCTCCGGCACCCAGTGCGGGTTCGGCAGGAAGCGGCAGTCCACCACCAGATCGGCGTCGACCGGCAGGCCGTACTTGTAGCCGAACGACATCACCGTGGCGCGCAGCTCCGGCTCCTCGTCCCCGGCGAACTGGGCGTCCATCTTGGCGCGCAGCTCGTGGACGTTGAGGCTGGAGGTGTCGATCACCAGGTCGGCGTCGCCGCGCAGCTCGCGCAGCAGGTCGCGCTCGGCCGCGATGCCGTCGACGATCCGGCCGTCGCCCTGCAGCGGGTGCGGGCGGCGGACCGACTCGAAGCGGCGCACCAGGGCGTCGTCGGACGACTCCAGGAAGACGATCCGCCGGGTGACCTGCTTGGAGTCCAGGTCCGCCAGCGACTCGCGGAGGTTGTCGAAGAAACGGCGGCCGCGCACGTCGACGACGACGGCGATACGGGCCACATTGCCCTGGGACCGGGCGCCGAGCTCCACCATGGTGGGGATCAGCGCGGGCGGCAGGTTGTCGACGACGAACCAGCCGAGGTCCTCCAGGCACTTGGCGGCGGTGCTGCGGCCGGCGCCGGACATCCCGGAGATGATCACCAGCTCGGGGATGGCCGCCTCTGCGGCGTCGTTCGTCGTGCCCGTACTCACGTGTGCGGCTCCAGCTTCTGCGTCTGTTCGGTCGTGCTCAGTCATTTCGTGGATCCCCCGTCGTCCTCTTCAATGATCTCTCCTGTCGCCGTGTTCACGGCGGGTGCGGCCGGAGCTGCCTGCGCCAGGGCCGCTGCCACGGTCTCGGCCGTCTTGCGGCCTATCCCGGGGACTTCGCAGATCTCCTCGATTGTCGCCGACCGGAGCCGCTTCACCGAGCCGAAATGCTTGACCAGAGCCTGTTTGCGGGACTCGCCCAGGCCCGGCACCGCATCCAGGGGGCTCGCCTTGAACCGCTTGGTCCGCTTGGCCCGCTGGTAGGTGATGGCGAACCGGTGAGCCTCGTCACGCACGCGCTGGAGCAGATACAGCCCCTCGCTGGAGCGGGGCAGGACGACCGGGTCGTCGTCGTCCGGCAGCCAGACCTCCTCCAGGCGCTTGGCCAGGCCGCACACGGCCACGTCGTCCATGCCCAGCTCGTCCAGGGCCCGCTTGGCGGCCGCCACCTGCGGCTGTCCGCCGTCGACCACCACGAGCTGCGGCGGGTAGGCGAACCGCTTGGGGCGCCCGTCCTCGGTGCGGGGCCCGGTCTCCACGGGGGCCTCGCCGGGCGCCGGGACCTCGCCGGAGGGGGCCGGACCCGCCTCGGCGCCCTCGCCCTCCTCGCCGTCCGCCCACTCCCCCAGCCGGGCGCTCTCGGCCAGATACCGCTTGAAGCGGCGGGTGATCACCTCGTGCATCGACCGGACGTCGTCCTGGCCCTCGAAGCCCTTGATCTGGAAGCGCCGGTACTCGCTCTTCCTGGCCAGGCCGTCCTCGAAGACGACCATGGAGGCCACCACGTCCTCGCCCTGGAGGTGCGAGATGTCGAAGCACTCGATCCGCAGGGGCGCGCTGTCCAGCTCCAGGGCCTGCGCGATCTCCTCCAGGGCCCGGGAGCGGGTGGTCAGGTCGGAGGCGCGCTTGGTCTTGTGCAGCGCGAGCGCCTGCTGCGCGTTGCGCGCGACCGTCGCCATCAGGTCCTTCTTGTCGCCGCGCTGCGGGATCCGCAGCGACACCAGCGACCCGCGCCGCCCGGCGAGCCAGGCGCCGACCGAATCGGCGTCCTCCGGCAGCGCCGGGACCAGCACCTCCTTCGGTACGGAGTCGCCGGTCTCCTCCCCGTACAGCTGCTGGAGGGCGTGCTCGACCAGGCCCGCCGTGTCGACGGCCTCGACCTTGTCGGTGACCCAGCCGCGCTGGCCGCGCACCCGGCCGCCGCGCACATGGAAGATCTGCACGGCCGCCTCCAGCTCGTCCTCGGCGACCGCGATCAGGTCCGCGTCGGTGGCGTCGGTGAAGACCACCGCGTTCTTCTCCAGGGCGCGGCGCAGCGCCCCGATGTCGTCGCGCAGCCGCGCCGCCCGCTCGTACTCCATCTCCTCGGCCGCCGCCGCCATGTCCTTCTCCAGCCGGCGGATGTACGTGCCGGTGCGCCCGGCCATGAAGTCGCAGAAGTCCTCGGCGAGTTCGCGGTGCTCCTCGGGCGTGACCCGGCCGACGCACGGGGCCGCGCACTTGCCGATGTAGCCGAGCAGACAGGGCCGGCCGATCTGGGCGGAGCGCTTGAACACCCCGGCGGAGCACGTCCGTACGGGAAAGACGCGGAGCATCAGGTCGACGGTCTCGCGGATCGCCCACGCGTGTCCGTACGGCCCGAAGTAGCGCACGCCCTTCTTCTTGGCGCCGCGCATCACCTGGACCCTGGGGAACTCCTCGTTGAGGGTGACCGCCAGATACGGATAGCTCTTGTCGTCGCGGTACTTGACGTTGAAGCGGGGGTCGAACTCCTTGATCCAGGAATACTCCAGCTGGAGCGCCTCGACCTCGGTGGAGACGACCGTCCACTCCACGGACGCGGCCGTGGTGACCATCGTGGCCGTGCGCGGGTGCAGGCTGGTGAGCGGCTGGAAGTAGTTCGCCAGCCGCTGGCGCAGGGACTTCGCCTTGCCGACGTAGATCACCCGGCGGTGCTCGTCCCGGAACTTGTAGACCCCCGGCGAGTCGGGGATCTGTCCCGGCTTGGGGCGGTAGGTGGAGGGGTCTGCCATGGCCACCACCCTACTGGCGGGGACCGACAACGCGGCTTCAAGGGGCGCGGCCCCTGAGGGGACTCGGGGAGGTGCCGCCTTTCAGGGGCGCAGGGAACCGCGCGACCAGCCACGCACGAGCCGCAGCCGGTCACGCGGTCCGTCCGACGGCCTACGCCGGCTTCGCCCCTCGCCTGCGGCGACGCAGGGCCACCGCGCCCAGGCCGGCCGCCGCGAGCGCGCCCGCACCGGCGGTCACCGAGGCGGTCGCGGCCGTGCCGCCGCCGTGGCCGGCGGAGGCGGCTGCGGCCTGGGCCCGCGCCTCCTCGGGCGTCTGCCCGTACCCCCCTGCCTTGCCGGACTGCGCGTACGCGGAGCCGGGCAGTTTGTCGCCGTAGGCCCGCTGGACGCGCTGCCGGTAGGCGGCCAGGGTCGTGCCCCCGGCCCCGACCGCGCGCACCGCGTCCTCGTCCAGGGGGAGCACGGTGGCGCCCTTCTGGACGTACCAGGCGTTGATCTGCGGCTCCTGGAAGACGGTGCCGCCCGGCAGCCGCCCGGCGCCCGCCGCGGCGTAGCGGGCCTCGTCGTCACCGGTGGCTATGTTCACCACCTTCCAGGTGGTGCCCTGCGGAACGGTCCACAGGGAGGCCTTCTGGCCGTCCGAGGAGACGGCCGTGGAGGCGAGGTACTCCAGCTTCGCCACCGGCGCCCCCGCCCGCCCGGCGACGAACTCCGGGGAGAGCGTGTAGACGGGCACCGGGTCGCCCTGGACGCGCGGGGCGGCGGCGGCCAGGGACACCTTGCCGTCCCTGGCGAAGAAGCGGGAGAGCGTGCCGAGGGTCGCGGGGTCCGCGGCCGCCTGGTGGGCGGCCGCCTTGGAGCCGGCGGTCGCGGTGGGGTTCTCGGCGGCCGAGGCGTACGGGGCGGCCAGGCCGGCGAGGCCGGTGAGCAGCGCCACGACGGCGGCGCGGGAGGACAGACGTCGCACGGTCATCGCCGTCACGCCCCGATCCGGTAGAGCGAGTGGGTCCAGGAGAACGAGTCGTTGTCGACGTACCAGGCGTGCGAGGCCCAGTTGTAGCGGTTGCTGGAGGGCCATGGGTCGCCCCAGTAGACCCAGCTGCCGGCGGTGTCGTACCCGTAGATCACATGCATGTGACCGCCGCCGCTCGACCACTGGATACGGCTCTCCATCGGCCGGTTGGCGTTGATCTCGGTCTGTACGGTCGAGTAGCGCAGCCAGCCGCTGACGTACGAGCCGGAGCTGATCCCGGCCCAGCCCAGGGCGTTCTGCACATTGCCCAGGTCCGCCTGCCAGTTGGGGCAGTCGTAGCCCTGCTGGCGCCCGAAGGCGGCGTTGCAGAACTGGTTCTGGCTGTAGGTGCGCCCGAACCAGGTGGCGATGGTGTTGCCGCTGGCGGCCCAGCACCAGTTGTCCTTCTGCTGGGCCTGCATGGTGATGTTGAGACGCTTCGACGCCGCTGCCGTGGCGGACGGCGGGTCGGCGGCGGTACGGGTGTCGGATGCGCGGGTGTCGGCGGCGGCGGTGGACGTGGCGGCTGCGGTGCCGTGCTCGTGCGGGGATGCGACGGCGCTCGCCGTGGGGGCGGCGAGCAGGGCCGTCACCACGAGGGCGAGGGCCGTAAGCCGTCTCTTGCGGTTGTGCATCGCGTTCCTCCCGAAGCGGGGGGTGTGGGGATTGGAGGAGCGCGTCCGGACGCTTTCGGTGAGCATCGAACGTTGTCGTGGGCTGGTCAACGCGCTTCAATGCGGGGTGAGACACGGGTGTGAACGGGGTGGCCGCCATGTGAACAGGCCTTCCGGGCCCACCAGGCAGCCCGGGTCCCGCGGCCACCCGTGACCACCCCCCGCCGTGAACGTTCACTGTGCGGCCCGAAGTCCCCTGACCGGCGGCGCAGTTGAAGCAGGCCCGTACGGCCGCCCGACCGGCAGCGCGGTCGGGCCCGGCCTCTACGGCCACCCCCCACCAGATCCGAAGCAGTCCCGAGGGAGTCCCCCATGCTCCACACCGATGCCGATCTGGCACAGGTGCTGCACACCGGTCCGTTCCATCTGGCGCTGCGCGCCGCGCTCGCCGTCCGCGGACTGCCGCTCCAGCGCGTCCAGCACCATCTCGCGGGGCGCGGCGTCAAGGTCGGTGTGACCAGCCTGAGTTACTGGCAGCAGGGCGCCCGGCGGCCGCAGCGCGCCGAGTCGCTGCGGGCGGTGCGCGCCCTGGAGGAGGTCCTCGGGCTGCCCGAGCGCTCGCTGCTGCGGCTGCTCGACGACGGCGAGGCGCGCGAGGGGGCGGAGCGCCCGGCGGGCCGCTCCTACCGCTCGCTGGTGGAGGCCTCCGGGGCCGTCGAGCGGCTGATCACGGGCCTGGAGTCACCGGTGGACGGGGGGCTGCACACCGTCGGCCACCACGAGCGGGTACGCGTCGGGGCGCGGCGGGAGCTGGTCGGCCGCGACTCCCAGCAGGTGGTGCGGGCCCACCGGGACGGCGTCGACCGCTATCTCGCCATCCACCACGGCGACCCCGGCTGCGATCCGTCCCGGGTCCGGGTGCGCGCCGCCGAGAACTGCCGCACCGGGCGGGTGCGGTGGGACGCCGAGACCGGCGTCCTGGTCGCCGAGCTGCTCTTCGACGCCCGGCTGCGGGCCGGTGAGACGTACCTCTTCGGCTACGGCTTCGAGGACGGCACGGCGGGTCCGAGCAGCGAGTACGTCCGCGGCTTCAGCTTCGCGGGCGGGCAGTACGTGCTCCAGGTCCGCTTCGACGAGCAGGCGCTGCCGGTACGGTGCCGCCGCTTCTCCCGCACGTCGGCGGGCGCGGCCCGCTCGGCCCGGGGCGATCTCACGCTGAGCGGGCAGCACCGGACGGTACACCTGGTCGAGCAGGGGGTGCGGCCGGGGATCCTGGGGATCGACTGGGACTGGGCGTAGGCGGCGCGCCCGACGCCGCCGCCAGGGCCCGTCCGGTGGATCCGGCCGCCTCCGGCGCGGGCCGCGGTCTTTCGGCGGCCACCAGGCAAGATCCACTGGGCCAGGTCGGACATATCAGACAGGTCGGCCAGGTCCTAGGCGTCGGGGCCGGCCACCAGCTTGCCGTCCTTCACCTTCACCGGGACGGACGGCAGCGGGACGGTCGCCGGGCCCTGCACCGGCTTGCCCGTCATCACATTGAAGCGGCTGCCGTGGCAGGGGCAGTTCCCGTGCCCGTCCTCGATCTTGTCGAGGACACAGCCGGCGTGGGTGCACTGGGCGCTGAACGCCTTGTACTCGCCCTTGGCCGGGCAGGACACCATCACGCGCTGCTCGCGGTAGAGCTTGGCCCCGCCGACCGGGATCTCCTCGGGCGCACCCAGGGCGACCGGCTCGGTCGGGGTCGGCGTCCCGGCGTGACCGAGCTTGGAGTCGGTTGAGCAGGCGGCCACTCCCACCCCGGCGGCCCCGACGAGGGCCGCGCCCTTCAGCACGGTACGACGGGCGGCGGGCTGGCCGGACATGGGGTCTCCACAGGTCATGGGGGGTTGGTGACGTATCCGACGATACCGGCGGGGGCTGTGGGGGGCACAAACACCGGGCCCTGAAGGGGCGCAACCAAGGGCGTCCGGGGCGCAGCCCCGGAGTCGGGCCCGGCCGCGGCCGGGCAGAACCGGGGTCCCGGGGGCCAAGCCCCCGGGACCGGGCGGCTCAGGCCTTTCGGGCGCGGGACGCCGTCTTCTTGGCCGGGTCCGGAGACGTCGCCGTCTTCTTCGCCGCCGCCCGCTTCGCCACCCGCCGAACCACCGGCGCAGCCGGCTCCGCGTCGCTGATCCGGTCCGCCCCCAGAATGTCGCGCAGGAACTTCCCCGTGTGGCTCGCGGCCACCGATGCGACCTGCTCCGGCGTGCCCTCGGCGATCACCAGACCACCGCCGCTGCCGCCCTCGGGGCCCATGTCCACGACCCAGTCCGCCGTCTTGATCACATCGAGGTTGTGCTCGATGACGATCACCGAGTTCCCCTTGTCGACCAGCCCGGACAGCACCTTGATCAGCTTCGAGATGTCCTCGAAGTGGAGGCCGGTCGTCGGCTCGTCGAGCACGTACACCGTCCGACCCGTCGACCGCTTCTGCAGCTCCGACGCCAGCTTCACGCGCTGCGCCTCACCGCCCGACAGCGTCGGCGCCGACTGGCCGAGCCGGACGTAACCGAGCCCGACCTCGTTCAGGGTGCGCAGATGGCGGGCGATCGTCGGCACCGCCTCGAAGAACTCCAGCGCCTCCTCGATCGGCATGTCGAGGACCTCGGCGATGGACTTGCCCTTGTAGTGGACCTCCAGCGTCTCCCGGTTGTAGCGCGCCCCGTGGCAGACCTCGCACGGCACGTACACGTCCGGCAGGAAGTTCATCTCGATCTTGATCGTGCCGTCGCCCGAGCAGTTCTCGCAGCGGCCGCCCTTGACGTTGAAGGAGAACCGGCCGGGGAGGTAGCCCCGCACCTTCGCCTCCATCGTCTCGGCGAACAGCTTGCGCACGTTGTCGAAGACACCCGTGTACGTCGCCGGGTTCGACCGGGGCGTACGGCCGATGGGCGACTGGTCGACGTGGACGACCTTGTCGACCAGGTCGTCGCCCTCCACGCGCGTGTGCCGCCCGGGCACCGCCCGCGCGCCGTTCAGCTCGCGCGCCAGGTGTGTGTAGAGGATGTCGTTGACCAGGGTCGACTTGCCGGAGCCGGAGACACCGGTGACCGCGGTCAGCACGCCCAGCGGGAACGAGACGTCGATGTCCCGGAGGTTGTTCTCCTTGGCGCCGTGCACGGTGAGCTTGCGCGAGGGGTCGGCGGGGCGCCGTACGTCCGGCAGCGGGATGGACTTCTTGCCCGCCAGATACTGACCCGTCATCGACTCCTTGTTGGCGAGGAGCTGCTTCAACGGGCCGCTGTGGACGACCTTGCCGCCGTGCTCACCGGCGCCGGGGCCGATGTCGACGACCCAGTCGGCCACCTTGATGGTGTCCTCGTCGTGCTCGACGACGATCAGTGTGTTGCCCATGTCCCGCAGGCGGACGAGGGTTTCGATCAGACGGTGGTTGTCCCGCTGGTGCAGACCGATCGACGGCTCGTCCAGCACGTACAGCACACCGACCAGGCCGGAGCCGATCTGGGTGGCGAGGCGGATGCGCTGGGCCTCGCCGCCGGACAGCGTCCCGGCGGCGCGGTTGAGCGAGAGGTAGTCGAGGCCGACGTCGACGAGGAAGCGCAGCCGCTCGTTGACCTCCTTGAGGACCCGCTCGGCGATCTTCTTGTCGCGCGCGTTGAGCTTGAGCTCGCCCAGGAAGTCGGCGCAGTCGCTGATCGACATCGCGGAGACCTCGGCGATGGAGCGGTCCATCACGGTGACCGCGAGGACCAGCGGCTTCAGTCGCGAGCCCTCGCAGGTGGGGCAGTGGACCTCGCGCATATAGCCCTCGAAGCGCTCGCGCGCCCCGTCGGACTCCGCCTCCGAGTGGCGCCGCTTGACGAAGGGCACCGCGCCCTCGAAGGCGGTGGTGTACGCGCGCTCCCTGCCGTACCGGTTGCGGTAGCGCACCTCGATCTGGGTCTTGTGGCCGTACAGCAGCGCCTTCTTGGCGCGCTGCGGCAGGCCCGCCCAGGGGATGTCCGTACGGAAGCCGAGCTCCTCGGCGAGCGCGCCGACCAGCCGGGCGAAGTAGTCCTTGGTGTGGCCGAGCGACCACGGGGAGACCGCGCCCTCGTCGAGGGACTTGTCCTCGTCCGGGATGATCAGCTCGGGGTCGACCTCCATGCGCGTGCCGATGCCGGTGCAGTCGGGGCAGGCGCCGAAGGGCGAGTTGAAGGAGAAGGAGCGCGGCTCCAGCTCCTCGAAGGACAGGTCGTCGTACGGGCAGTACAGATGCTCCGAGTACATCCGCTCGCGCTCGGGGTCGTCGGCCGCCAGGTCGACGAAGTCGAGCACCACCATGCCGCCGGACAGGCCGAGCGCGGTCTCCACCGAGTCGGTGAGGCGGCGCTTGGCGGAGTCCTTCACGGTGAGGCGGTCGATGACCACCTCGATGGTGTGCTTCTCCTGCTTCTTGAGCTTGGGCGGCTCGGAGAGCTGGATCGTCTCCCCGTCCACGCGCGCGCGGCTGTAGCCCTTGGTCTGGAGGTCGGAGAAGAGGTCGACGAACTCGCCCTTGCGCTCGCGCACCAGCGGCGAGAGCACCTGGAAGCGGCTGCCCTCCGGCAGTTCGAGCACCTTGTCGACGATGGCCTGCGGCGACTGGCGGGTGATCGGCCGGCGGCACTCGGGGCAGTGCGGCTTGCCGATGCGCGCGAAGAGCAGACGCAGGTAGTCGTAGACCTCGGTGATGGTGCCGACCGTCGAGCGCGGGTTGCGCGAGGTCGACTTCTGGTCGATGGAGACCGCGGGCGACAGACCTTCGATGAAGTCGACGTCCGGCTTGTCCATCTGGCCGAGGAACTGGCGGGCGTACGAGGAGAGCGACTCGACGTAGCGGCGCTGCCCCTCGGCGAAGATCGTGTCGAACGCGAGGGACGACTTGCCCGACCCCGAGAGCCCGGTGAAGACGATGAGGGAGTCGCGCGGGAGGTCGAGCGAGACGTTCTTGAGATTGTGCTCGCGCGCGCCACGGACGATGAGACGGTCGGCCACGCCGGTCCGCACCTTTCTTGAAGAGAAGCAGGGGGGCGGAGCCCCCGTCTCAGACTATGGGGGGTCGCCAGGGCGATGGATCGTTTTACAGCCAAGGATGCCTGATGCCACTGACGAGCCTATAGCACGCGCATTCGATTTACGGACTCGTCCAAGCGGCTTCACCCGAATGAGTGGCGGGACTATCGTCGGCCCCATGATTGATCATGCGCAGGACCTGGCATCTGTACGGGAAGCCACCGACCGGCTGCTCACCGCAGCCGCCAAGCTGGACAACGCGGCGGTCGCCGAGCCGTCACGGCTGCCGGGCTGGAGCCGCGGCCATGTGCTCGCCCATGTAGCCCGCAACGCGGACGCGCTCGTCAACGTGCTCGCCGGGCGGCCCATGTACGAGAGCGGCGAGGCCCGGGACGCCGACATCGCGCGCGACGCCGCCCGCCCGCTCGACGTCCACCTCGCCGACCTGCGCGAAAGCGCCGACCGCTTCCAGGCGGAGGGCGCCCGCCCCGCCGACTGGGCCCGTACGGTCGAGCTCCGCAACGGCGTCCTCGACGAGGCCGCCCGCATCCCCTTCCGGCGGCTGATCGAGGTCGAGCTGCACCACGTCGACCTGGGCGTCGGCTACGAGCTCGAAGACCTGCCGGACGCGTTCGTGCGGCGCGAGATCCAGTTCCTGGCCGACCGCTTCGCCGGCAGCGCCTCGGTCCCGCCGGTCACCCTCACCGGCAGCAACGGCCACACCCTGCGCACCGGCGGCACGGAGGGCTCCCCCGTGACCGTGGGCGGCCCCGCGTGGGACCTGCTGGGCTGGCTCGCGGGCCGCAGGGACGGCGCCGCCCTCCAGGCCACCGGCGGCCCGCTGCCCGCCCTGCCGCCCCTGTAGGGCCGGGGCTACGCTGAGCCCATGACGTACAGCGGAACGGTCAAGGTCGGCGGTCCTGCGGATGTCCACGAGCTCGGCGATCTGATGATCTCCAAGGTCGCGGTGGGCCCGATGGACAACAACGCGTATCTGCTGCGCTGCCGGGCCACCGGCGAGCAGCTGCTGATCGACGCGGCGGCCGAGCCGTCGACCCTGCTGACGCTGATCGGTGACGACGGCATCAAGTCCGTCGTCACCACCCACCGCCACGGCGACCACTGGCAGGCGCTCGCCGAGATCGTCGCCGCCACCGGCGCGACGACGTACGCGGGCCGCCACGACGCCGAGGGCATCCCCGTGCCGACCGATGTGCCCGTCGAGGACGGGGACACGATCCTGGTCGGCCGGGTCGAACTGACCGCCCGCCATCTGGTCGGCCACACCCCGGGCTCGATCGCCCTGGTCTACGACGACCCGCACGGCCACCCGCACCTGTTCACCGGCGACTGCCTCTTCCCGGGCGGGGTGGGCAACACCAGGAAGGACCCGCAGGCCTTCGCCAGCCTCATCCACGACGTGGAGACCAAGCTCTTCGCGGTCCTGCCGGACGAGACCTGGGTGTATCCGGGCCACGGCAACGACACCACGCTCGGCGAGGAGCGCCCCAAGCTGCCGGAGTGGCACGCGCGCGGCTGGTAGCCGCATCGGGCGCGAAGAGCTCGTTCACGGCGCGGGCGCGCCTCCGCGCGCCCCCGTAACCGCCTGTAAGCACGGGTAGTTGGCGCGGCATGAGTTCCTCCCCCACCCCTCCCCCCACACCCGCACCACCGTCGATGACCAGACTCGCCGCCGCCTCGCTCGCCGGGACGGCGGTCGAGTTCTACGACTTCTTCGTCTACGGGACGGCGGCCGCGCTCGTCCTGGGTCCGCTCTTCTTTCCGACCTTCTCCCCGCTGGCCGGCAGCCTGGCCGCTTTCGGCACCTTCGGGATCGGGTTCATCGCCCGTCCGCTCGGTTCTGTCGTCTTCGGTCATATCGGTGACCGGTACGGACGACGGCCGGTGCTGTTCCTCTCGCTGTTCCTGACCGGGTTCGCCACTGTCGCGGTCGGCTGTGTGCCCTCGTACGCGTCGATCGGAGCCGCCGCCCCCGTCCTGCTGCTCGTGTTGCGCTTCCTGCAGGGGCTGGGCCTCGGCGGCGAGTGGGGCGGGGCCGTGCTGCTCACCGTGGAGCACGCGCCCGCGCGCCGCCGGGTCCTGTGGTCGTCCTTTCCCCAGATGGGCCCGTCCCTGGGGTTCCTGCTGGCCAACGGCGTGATGCTGGCACTGTCGGCGGGGCTGACGGACGCCGAGTTCCGGGCGTGGGGGTGGCGGATCCCGTTCGCTTCCTGCAGGGGCTGGGCCTCGGCGGCGAGTGGGGCGGGGCCGTGCTGCTCACCGTGGAGCACGCGCCCGCGCGCCGCCGGGTCCTGTGGTCGTCCTTTCCCCAGATGGGCCCGTCCCTGGGGTTCCTGCTGGCCAACGGCGTGATGCTGGCACTGTCGGCGGGGCTGACGGACGCCGAGTTCCGGGCGTGGGGGTGGCGGATCCCGTTCTGGGGCCGCACCCGCGCCTCGTCGGACGTACGGGGCGGGGGCGCCGCGACCGAGCGGGAGGCGCCCAGGGCGACCGCGTCCAGGATGCCCGCGGCGAGCTCACGGGCCTGCGGCAGTCCCTGGTCGACCAGCATGTCGGCGAGACCGCCCGCGTAGCCCTGGCCGATCGCGCGGACCTTCCAGACGCCGCCGCGCAGATAGAGCTCCAGGGCCACGACCGCCGACTCCGCGTCGAGGCCGGTGATCGTGTAGCTGGCGACCTCGGTTCCGTCGAGGCCGGTGACGGCCACGAAGGGCGCGGCGACGGCGGCGAACCGGCCCGGGCCCGCCGTCGTCGGCGGCAGAGCGAGCAGCACGCTCACCCGGTGCACGCCCTGCGGCAGCGCCTCCAGGTCCACGGCGAGGCGGTGGTCGGCGGCGGCCTGCCGGGAGACCTCCAGGCCCGGCAGCGTGGGTGTGCCGGGGTGGGCCACCCATTCGGTCCCGCGCACCGTGCCGCTCTCGTCGCCCAGGGTGGCGCCGGCGACGATCGGTGCCCCGGCCGACACCCGGATCTCCAGTCGGGTCTGGGGCAGGGGGTGGTTCTGTCCCCTTACCAGCTCGGCCGTCATCGCTCTGTCCCCTCGTCGAGTTGCCGGTGGTGCACGGTGGTGCGGGGCAGCTCCCGGCGGCCTGGCCTCCGGGAGCTGCGGTTTCGGCCGTGGTGGCCGGTGGTGCCTGCGTACGGCCGCGTCCCACGAGTGCGGCCGGATCGCCTACAGGTGCGGCAGGATCGCCGGCATCAGGTCCTGGAAGGTGCGGCCGTTGGACGGGTTGCCGATGGCCGTCATCTGCCAGCCCGTGCCCGCGCGGTGCACCTTCGCCATGATCTGCGCCGTGTACTGGCCGCCGCCGTCCAGCGTGTAGCGCGCCAGCTCCTGGCCGTTGCTCTCGTCCACGATGCGGCAGAACGCGTTCTGCACTTCCTGGAACGTCTGGCCGGTGAACGAGTTCACCGTGAAGACGATCTGGTCGATGTGGACCGGGACGCGCTGGAGGTCGACGAGGATCGACTCGTCGTCGCCGCCCTGGCCCGCGCCGCCCACCAGGTTGTCGCCGGTGTGCCGGACCGAGCCGTCGTCACTGACGAGGTGGCGGAAGAACACCACGTCCACCGGCTGCTTGTCGGCGAAGAGCACCGCCGAGGCGTCCAGGTCGATCTCCCGGGTGCGCGAGCCGAACAGGCCGCGCCGCGGCGCCGCCTGCCAGCCGAGCCCCATCCGCACCGCGGTCAGGGTGCCGCCACCCTGCTTCTCCAGGCTGATGGCCTGGCCCTTGGTCAGATTGACCGTCACGCGCTGTCCCCTCTCCGCATTTCTTACGTTCTCGGCCCCGACCCTACGCAGTGGCGCGATGTGCGCCACCGCGCAGGGCGGATTTGTGTCGGTCTTGCAACACAGCGGGTGCCGGGCCGTCAGGCCTGGCCCGCCTCCCGCATCTGCCGCAACTCCTTCTTCAGCTCCCCGACTTCGTCGCGCAACCTGGCGGCGATCTCGAACTGCAGCTCGGCGGCCGCGGCCCGCATCCGGTCGGTCATCTCCTCGATCTGCTCGGCGAGTTCGGCGGCCGGGCGGTCGGTGAGGACCTCGCCTCCCTTGCCCGCCTTGGCCTTCGACTTCGCCTTGCCGCCCAGCGCGGGGACCGGCGCCTTGGCGCCCTTGCCGTCCTTGGACTTGCGGTAGCCGGAGCCGAGCAGCTGCTCGGTGTCGACCTCCTCGCGCGCGATGGTCGCGACGATGTCGTTGATCTTCTTCCGCAGCGGCTGCGGGTCGATCCCGTGCTCCTTGTTGTACGCGACCTGCTTCTCCCGGCGGCGGTTGGTCTCCTCGATGGCCTTCTCCATCGCCGGGGTGATCTTGTCGGCGTACATGTGCACCTGGCCGGAGACGTTGCGCGCCGCGCGGCCGATGGTCTGGATCAGCGAGGTGCCCGAGCGCAGGAAGCCCTCCTTGTCGGCGTCGAGGATCGCGACCAGCGACACCTCGGGCAGGTCCAGGCCCTCGCGGAGCAGGTTGATGCCGACCAGCACGTCGAACTCGCCCGCGCGCAGCTCCCGCAGCAGCTCGACCCGGCGCAGGGTGTCGACGTCGCTGTGCAGGTACCGCACCTGGATGCCCATCTCCAGGAAGTAGTCGGTCAGGTCCTCGGCCATCTTCTTGGTGAGGGTGGTGACCAGGACGCGCTCGTCCTTCTCGGTGCGCTTGCGGATCTCGTGCACCAGGTCGTCGATCTGCCCCTCGGTCGGCTTGACCACGACCTCGGGGTCGATCAGGCCGGTGGGGCGGATGATCTGCTCCACGAAGCCGTCGCCGCGCGACAGCTCGTACTTGCCGGGGGTCGCCGAGAGGTAGACGGTCTGGTCGACGCGGCCCAGGAACTCCTCCCACTTCAGCGGCCGGTTGTCCATCGCGGAGGGCAGCCGGAAGCCGTGGTCGACCAGGGTGCGCTTGCGGGAGGCGTCGCCCTCGTACATCGCGCCGATCTGCGGGACCGTCACATGGGACTCGTCGAGGACGAGCAGGAAGTCGTCCGGGAAGTAGTCGAGGAGCGTGTTGGGCGCGGTGCCGGGGTCGCGGCCGTCGAAGTGCATCGAGTAGTTCTCGACGCCCGAGCAGCTGCCGATCTGGCGCAGCATCTCGATGTCGTACGTGGTGCGCATCCGCAGCCGCTGGGCCTCCAGGAGCTTGCCCTGCTTCTCCAGCTCGGCCAGGCGCTGCTCCAGCTCCTGCTCGATGCCGGTGACCGCCTTCTCCATGCGCTCCGGTCCCGCCACGTAGTGGCTGGCGGGGAAGACGTAGAGCTCGCTGTCCTCGCTGATGACCTCACCGGTGAGCGGGTGGAGGGTGGACAGCGCCTCGATCTCGTCGCCGAACATCTCGATCCGGACGGCCAGCTCCTCGTAGACCGGGAAGATCTCGATGGTGTCGCCGCGCACCCGGAACGTGCCGCGCGCGAAGGCGACGTCGTTGCGCGTGTACTGGATGTCGACGAAGCGGCGCAGCAGCTGGTCGCGGTCCATCTCCTCGCCGACCTTCAGCGGCACCATCCGGTCCACGTACTCCTGCGGCGTGCCCAGGCCGTAGATGCACGAGACGGAGGCCACCACGATCACGTCGCGGCGGGTCAGCAGCGAGTTCGTCGCCGAGTGGCGCAGTCGCTCGACCTCCTCGTTGATCGAGGAGTCCTTCTCGATGTACGTGTCCGACTGCGGGACGTACGCCTCGGGCTGGTAGTAGTCGTAGTACGAGACGAAGTACTCGACGGCGTTGTTGGGCAGGAGCTCGCGGAACTCGTTCGCCAGCTGGGCCGCCAGCGTCTTGTTCGGGGCCATGACGAGCGTGGGGCGCTGGAGCTTCTCGATCATCCAGGCAGTCGTCGCCGACTTTCCGGTGCCGGTCGCGCCCAGCAGGACGACATCCTTCTCACCTGCGCGGATGCGCCGCTCCAGCTCGGCGATGGCCGCCGGCTGGTCACCGCTGGGCTGGTAGGGGCTGACGACCTCGAAAGGCGCCACCGTACGTTCGATCTTGGAAACGGGCCGCATGGAACCACCGTACGACCCCCCACTGACAGTCGGGCGCGATCGGCCCGGGGCGGGGGCGCGGACGGCCCCGGCTCACCAGTCGTGCGGCGACGAGGAGCCCTCGCCCGGGCGGTGCGGGGCCGCCCACTCGGTGCGCTCGGGGAACGACGGCAGATGGCGCGGAACGGGCGCCGGGCGGGGCGGCCGCTTCTCCCACTCGGGCTTGCCCATCACCACGAGCGGGTCGAACATCACGACGACGCCCGCGAGCACCAGGAAGGCGACCGGGCCGATGAGCATCGGCGCGAGCACGGTGGCGGAGGAGTCCCCTGCGGCGGTGCCCGCGCCGTCGTGCAGATGGACGGTGAGCGCCGCCATGCCCGTGTAGTGCATGCCGCTCACGGCGAGGCCCATGACGACGCTGGCGCCGAGGCTGGCCAGGAAGCCGTTGACCGAGACGGCCGCCCACAGGGCGGCGGTGGCGGCGACGACCGCGATCACCACCGAGAGGCTGACGGTGAGGGTGTTGTACGCGAACTCGCCGTGCAGTCGAATTCCGGCCATCCCGAGGTAGTGCATCGACGCCACGCCGAGCCCGGTGATGGTCCCGCCGGTGACCAGGGCCATGGGTGTGGCGCCCCGGTAGCCGACGATGAAGATGCCGATGCCGACCATCACGACGGCCAGGCCCAGGCTGGCGAACGTGATCGGGCGGTCGTAGCTCAGCACCTCCTGGCGGACCGTGAAGCCCATCATCGCGATGAAGTGCATGGTCCATATGCCGGAGCCTATGGAGGTGGCCCCGAGGGCCAGCCAGAGCGCTCTGAAGGGCCGGTCGGCCCGTAGCGACCTGGCGGTGCAGCGCAGCCCGAGCGCACCGCCCAGACAGGCCATGAGGAACGCCACTACCGGCGTCACGAGGCCATAGGTGAAGCCGTCGACCGTCCCGTGCATATCCGTGTGCCCTTCACCCCGTACCGACTACCGACTGAAGAGGCCGACTGCTGTCGCGGAGGCCCTGGTTCGGGGCGACATTAAGGCTCGCCGAGCGACAGGCAAACATTTTCACGCCAATTTGTCGACACCTCGAACCCGGGAGGTGTCTTCCCCGTAGTTCTCCGGCAGCAAACGGGGCCCGTCCGATGGCGGCGACCGGCCCTCCGGAGACCGGACGGACCGGCGCCCCGGGCCGGCCGGAGGGCGTTGTCAGTGCCGGGTCGTACGGTGGCGACATGAACAGCGACGAGCAGTTCGAGCGGGCCCCGGGGGCGCCGCAGCGGGTGGTGTGGGCGGTCGTCGGCAGCGACATCGGCCCCCTGCTGCTGGCCGCGACCGACCAGGGGCTGGTGAACGTGGTCTTCCACGCCCGGGAGGCGGTCCGGGACAAGGCGCTGCGCGGCCTGGCGGCCCGGCTGGGCGCCGAGCCGGTCCCGGCCCCCGCCGACGGCACGGGCCCGCTGGCCGAGCCCATACGCCAGCTGGAGGCGTATTTCGCGGGGGACCTGCGCGCGTTCGAGCTGCCGCTGGACTGGTCGCTGTCCTCCGGGTTCAACCGCCAGGTGCTCCGCGAACTGGAGGCGACCGTTCCGTACGGGACGGTGGTGGGGTACGGCGACCTCGCCGACCGGGTCGGCCAGCCCCGGGCGGCGCAGGCGGTGGGCGCCGCGATGGGGTCCAACCCGCTGCCGGTCGTGGTGCCCTGCCACCGGGTGGTGGAGAGCGACGGCGGGCTCGGCGGGTTCGGCGGCGGCCTGGAGACCAAGCGGCGGCTGCTCGCCCTGGAAGGGGTGCTGCCGCAGCCGCTGTTCTGAGTGCTCCAGGCCGGGCCGCCGGGGTTCGGGCCGGCCCTTCGGGCTTCGGGGCCCGGGCCGTCCGGCGCAGGCCCCGTGGCGCTAGAGGCTGATGTGGTAGGCCTTGCGCAGCGTCTCGTGCACGGTCCACGTCGTCCGGTCGCCCTCGCGCAGCACGCACGCGGCGCCGGGGCCGAGCTCCAGGGTGTCACCGCCCTCGACCTCGACGGTCGCGCGCCCGCTGACCACCACGAAGAGCTCGTTGGCCTCGGTGTCGGTCACCACGCCGGGAGTGATCTGCCAGATGCCGCGCAGCTGCTTGCCGTCGGGCGACTCCCACAGCACCTTGCCGGTGACCTCGGGGGTGCCCGAGACGATCTGGCCGGGGTCCAGGGGCTCGGGCTCCAGCTCGGCGTCCGGGATGTGGACGACGAACGAGGCCGGTGCGGCCGCGTCGACGGAAGGGGACTCGATGTGATCATTGGTCGTCATGGCGCGCCAATCTAGCCATGCCCTCCGGCGCCCCCGACGCCGCCTCTGGCCGGAACCGCCCGCCGGGAGCAGACTCCCCGTGAGTGGGGTGCGGGGGCGGGCCCCCGTAGGCCTCGCGGCCGCCGCCTCCGCGCGCCTCGCACAGGTGATCGCCGCAGTTCGCACAGGTGATCGCCGCAGTGACGTTTACGCGGTGCCCGGGCGCGCCAGGGATGGGGCATGTCCTACGACGACGTACTCAAGGTGTCCGAAGAGGTGCGGGAGGCCCTGGCCGAGGGGCGTCCGGTGGTCGCTCTGGAGTCGACGATCATCGCGCACGGACTGCCGCGCCCACGCAATCTGCGGGTGGCGACGGAGCTGGAGGAGCTGGTATGGGCCGGGGGCGCCGTCCCCGCCACGGTCGCGGTCCTGGACGGGCGTCCCCATGTCGGCCTGGACAAGGACCAGTTGGAGCGGATCGCGGGCGGCGGGCTGCGCAAGCTGGGCCACCGCGATCTGCCCATGGCGCTGACTGCGGGCGCCAGCGGGGCCACCACCGTCTCCGCGACCGCCTATCTGGCGCACTGGGCGGACATCCGCGTCTTCGCCACCGGCGGGCTCGGCGGTGTCCACCGCGGCTGGACCGAGACCCAGGACGAGTCGGCGGACCTGCGGCTCCTCGCCCGTACACCGGTCGCGGTGGTGTGCGCGGGGGTGAAGTCGATCCTCGACGTACCGGCGACGCTGCAGCGGCTGGAGACGCTGGGCATCGGGGTGGTCGGCTATGGCACGGACCGCTTCCCCGGCTTCTATCTGGCCGACTCCGGAGAGCCGGTCGACTGGACGGTGCACACCCCCCAGGAGGCCGCCGACGTGCTGCGGTCCCACGACGCGATCGGCCCCGAGTCGGCGCTGATCGTGGCCAATCCGGTACCGGAGGCCGAACAGCTCGATCCGGAGCTGCACGACCGGGTGCTGGCGGAGGCCCTGGCCGCGTGCCGGGAGCAGGGGATCACGGGCCAGGCCGTCACCCCGTTCCTGCTCGACCATCTGGTGCGGCACACCGGCGGGGCGTCCCTGGAGGCGAACGTGGCGGCGGTGCGCGGCAACGTACGGCTGGCGGCGGCGATCGCGGCGGCGCTGTGACGGACGCCCCCACCGGGCGGGCCGCGGCCGACGGCTCCGGGCCCCGCGGCCTCCTGGTCGTCGGCGACGTGGTGACCGATGTGGTCGCCCGGCACCGGGGGCCGCTGGCACCCGCCACCGACACGGCGGCCGAGATCCGTACGGTCCCGGGCGGCGCGGGGGCCAACGCGGCCTGCTGGGCCGCCCGTTCGGGCTGCGCGGACGTGCGCGTCCTGGGCCGGGTCGGCAGCGATGCGCTGGCCTGGCACGAGCGGCGGCTGCGGCGGGCGGGCGTACGGCCGCTGCTCGTCCCGGACCCGGCGGCGCCCACCGCCACCGTGGTCTCGCTGGTCGACACCGCGACCGCCGAGCGCACCTTCCTCACCGACAGCGGCGCCGTGCTGCGCATATCCCCCGCCGACTGGGACCCCGCGTTCCTGGACGGCGTCGGCCGGCTGCACCTGTCCGGCTATCTGTTCTTCGCCGACGCGAGCCGTGAACTGGCCCTCACCGCCTGCCGTTCGGCACTGGACGCCGGGGTTCCGGTGAGCCTGGACCCGGCGTCGGCGGGGTTCCTGGCCGAGCTGGGCGTCGAGCGGTTCCTGGCGGCGGCCCGGGGCGTGCAGGCGCTGCTGCCCAACGCCGACGAGGCGCGGCTGCTCACCGGACGCGCCGAACCGGCCGAAGCGGCGGCGCAGTTGAGCCGCGGCTTCCCGCTGGTCGCGGTCACGCTCGGGGCGGCCGGGGCGCTGGTGGCGGTGGGCGGCGAGGT
The DNA here is from genome assembly GCF_001653515.1 of Streptomyces sp. ERV7. Lineage (GTDB taxonomy): Bacteria > Actinomycetota > Actinomycetes > Streptomycetales > Streptomycetaceae > Streptomyces. The sequence continues at coordinate 264,019 of NZ_LYOY01000029.1, forward strand.
CGTCGCCCGGGTGGCGGCCCCGCGGCCGGGCGCGGCCGCCGTCGACTCGACGGGCGCGGGCGACGCCTTCACCGGCGGCTTCCTCGCCGCCCTCCTCGCGGGCGCGGGCCCGGCCGAGGCGGCGGAAGCCGGCTGCCGGGCGGGCGCGGAGGCGGTGACGGTGGTGGGCGGACGGCCGCCCGCAGGCGACTGATCCGCAGATCCGCCGAAGGCTAGCGGGCCGGGCCCTGCCACGCCGGATGCCTGGGGTCGTCGGCGCGCACGACGACGTCGGCGGCCTCGGCGGGCCGCACCTCCTCCTCGTACCGCTCGAACGCGGAGAGCGTCCACCGGGCGCCCTCCTCCGTACGCCGCCGCAGCGCGCCCGGCGAGAGACGGACATGGACGGTGAGGTCGAAGGGGAACCAGCGCCCCAGGAGCAGCGGCCCGTGCACCACCAGCACTCCCCCTTCGGGAAGCACCTCGTACGCGCTCCGGGTCGCCCGGTCGGTCACCGGGTCCCAGAGGTCGGGCAGCACCCGCCCGCTGCCCCCGGCCTCCAGGGGATCGAACACCTCCCGCCACAGCGCGGCCGTGTCGAACCAGCCGTCGAAGTACGTGTCCGGGTCCTCACGGCCGAACTCGTAGCGCAGCGAGGCGGGCCGCAGGAAGCCCTCCGTGGACAGGACGAGCACCGACCGCCCCCGTAGGCGCAGCGCCTCGGCGAGCGAGTGCGCCAGCTCACCGGGCCGGGCCGCGGGCGCCCCGTCGACGCCGACGCGCAGCCAGGGGCCGCCGCCCCGGGGCCGCTCGTCCAGGGCCCGTTCCGCCAGAGCCTCGGTCAGCCGTTCCCATGTGATCGCTTCGAGTCGCACGCCTCCATGATGCGGGGCGCTCTCCGGGTGCTCTCCGCCCCGTGCGGCGGGCGGCCGTCACTCGCCCCGCAGCGCCGCCGCGACGGGCCCCTCGCCCGCCACCTCGATCCGTCCGTCCTTGACGCCCTCCTCGACCGTCAGCACGCCCTGTGCGAGCGCACGGCAGGTGTCGGCGTCCAGGACCAGCCGGGCGTCCGCGTCCGGCGCGGGCCCGTCCCCGTACACCGTGCCGCCGTCGTCCGCGGGTCCGTCGCCCGTCCGGACGTGGAACTCGCCCTCGTCCAGGCGTACGTCGAGGACCGCCGGGCCGTACGGAAGGCGGCGCAGCAGCGGGATCAGCGGGATCGCGAACCAGTGCGCGCGCACGGCGTCGGTGGGCCGCCGCTCGGCGAGGTCCGGCGCTCCCCAGGCGGCGAGGGCGGTCAGCACGGGCAGCAACTCGCGTCCGCGCGCGGTCAGTTCGTACACCGTCGCGGCCGCGGGCGGGGGCAGCTTGCGGCGGGTCGCCAGCTCCTCGCGCTCCATGTCCTTGAGCCGGGAGGCGAGCACGTCCGTGGAGACACCCGGGAGATCCGCGTGCAGATCTGTATAACGACGCGGCCCGGCAAGGAGTTCCCGGACGATCAGCAGCGTCCACCGGTCCCCGACCGCATCGAGAGCGCGGGCAGCGGCGCAGTACTGGTCGTAGCTTCGACGGCGTGGCTGACGTGGCATGCGACGCAGTCTAGACAAGATGTTGGACTTTCCAAGCTCCAACTTGGTAAAACCAAGTGAAGCACATCGAGTGACGCAGGACAGACGAGTCACACCAGAGGGATCTGGGCACCGCGGGAGGGCCACGGCATGGAGTTCCGGCAGTCGAGCAAGCTGAGCGAGGTCTGTTACGAGATCCGCGGCCCGGTCATCGAGCACGCCAACGCGCTGGAGGAGGCGGGCCACAGCGTGCTGCGCCTCAACACCGGCAACCCGGCGCTCTTCGGCTTCGAGGCGCCGGAGGAGATCCTCCAGGACATGATCCGGATGCTTCCGCAGGCGCACGGCTACACGGACTCGCGCGGCATCCTCTCGGCCCGCCGCGCCGTCGCCCAGCGCTACCAGGCGATGGGGCTTCCGGACGTCTCCGTCGACGACGTCTTCCTCGGCAACGGCGTCTCCGAGCTGGTCTCCATGGCCGTGCAGGCGCTGCTGGAGGACGGCGACGAAGTCCTCATCCCCGCGCCCGACTTCCCGCTCTGGACGGCCGTCACCACGCTCGCCGGCGGCAAGGCCGTGCACTACATCTGCGACGAGTCGGCCGAGTGGTACCCCGACCTCGACGACATGGCGTCGAAGATCACCGACCGCACCAGGGCCGTCGTCATCATCAACCCCAACAACCCCACGGGCGCGGTGTATCCGAAGGAGGTCATCGAGGGCATCCTCGATCTGGCCCGCCGCCACCAGCTGATGGTGTTCGCGGACGAGATCTACGACCAGATCGTCTACGACGACGCCGTCGCCCACACCGCCGCCGCGCTCGCCCCCGACCTGGTCGTCCTGACCTTCAGCGGGCTGTCGAAGACGTACCGCGTGGCAGGGTTCCGCTCCGGCTGGCTGGTCGTCAGCGGCCCCCAGCAGCACGCCAGGAGCTATCTGGAGGGGCTGACCATGCTCGCCTCCATGCGGCTGTGCCCCAACGCGCCCGCCCAGTACGCCATCCAGGCCGCGCTCGGCGGACGCCAGACCATCAAGGAGCTGACCGCGCCGGGCGGGCGGCTGCACGAGCAGCGCAACCGGGCCTGGGAGAAGCTGAACGAGATCCCCGGGGTGTCCTGTGTGAAGCCGAAGGGCGCGCTGTACGCGTTCCCCCGGATCGACCCCAAGGTTCACCCGATCGAAGACGACGAGAAGTTCGTCCTTGACCTGCTGCTACGGGAGAAGATCCAGGTGGTGCAGGGTACGGGCTTCAACTGGCCGCGACCGGACCACTTCCGGATCCTGACGCTGCCCCACGCGGACGACCTGGACGCGGCCATCAGCCGCATCGGGCGCTTTCTGAGCGGATACCGGCAGTAGCACGCGGCAGTGGCGCGGCCCCTCACCGGGCCGTCCGAGGGGTCGCGGAGAAAAGGGCAGGAAGAGGGCGGAGGCCGCGGAAGAGGGAGGCGCCCCATTCTCGTCATAGAGCCCAGAGGACGGCACCGCTGCGCCGACTGCGACCGGGGCCCGCTCCCCCGGCTGGTCCTGGACACGGGCGCGCCGCGCTGTCTGGACTGTGCCGACCTCGGGCACCTGGTGTTCCTGGCGCGCGGCGACACGGCCCTGACGCGCCGCGCCCGCGAGGAGAGCACGCTCTCGGCCGTCGTGATCCGCTTCAGCCGGCGACGGCGCCGGTACGAACGCCAAGGCGTGCTCGTCGAGGAGGCGGCGCTCACCGTCGCCGAGGAGCGCTGTCTGGCCGACGCGGAGGCCCGCGCGCGCCGCCGCGCCCGCGACGCGCTGCGGCGGGCCGCCGAGGACGTCCGCTTCACCGCGGCCCTGGAGGCCGAGATCCTGCGTCTGTTCCCCGGCTGCCCGCCCGAGCGCGCCCATGAGGTCGCGGTCCACGCCTCCGTGCGGGGCAGCGGGCGGGTGGGCCGCAGCGCGGCGGGCCGCGCGCTGGACGAGGACGCCGTGACGGCGGCGGTCCGCGCCTCCGTACGCCATCTCGACACGCCCTACGACGAGCTCCTGATGGCCAGGGTGCCGCGCAACCGGGCCCGGGCGCGGGTGGCGGCGCGGATCGAGACGGTGCTCGCGGTGTGGGCCGGGGGGCGGGAACGGTGACACCGGCGCGTCGGCGCGGTCACCGCGTGACCGCCTCCACCGGGTCCTGCGCCGGTATCCCCCGAGGCCACCAGTCCTCCCGGCCCGGGTCGGACTCGTACCCGTACCAGAGGCCGTCGCGACCGTAGCGGAGCTGGGTGGTGGGGGTGGAGAGGTGGTTGCGCCAGGGGCGGAAGCCGGGGTGGCCGGCGGCCGTCGCGCGGGGCGGGCGCGGTCGAACGGGCCCGCCGGAGGGTCCCAGGGGGCTTCCAGGACGCAGAGCGCGGCGAGCCCGCCCTGGCGCCAGGCGGCCACCGCGCGGGCCAGATCGGTGGTGGTGCGGCCGGTGGCCCGGGACAGGGTCGCGTACAGCGCCCTGGTCGTGGAGGTCATGCCGGAACCCGGGTGCCCCGCCGCCAGGCGGACCGCGTCCTGCCACGTCGTCAGGGACGCGACGGGGTCCTCCCCGGTGGCCAGCAGGGCGTGTGCCCGGGCCGCCGCCTCGGTGGCCAGCAGATCGAGCGCCAGCGGGTCGGGGGCGCCCTGGAGGGTGGGAAAGGCCGGCGGATGGCCCGCGCGCGGCGGGGGCGGGAACGGAGGTGGCAGCTCGGGCCGCACGGCCTCCCGGACGGCCTCCCGGGCGGCGACCGTGGGCAGTTCGGGCGCGGGCGTCTCCCGCTCCACCGCCATCCGGGCGGTGTTGCGGCGGGTGAGCGCGGCGAGCGTCTCCTGCTCGCCCCGGCCGCGCATCAGCAGCAGGACGAACGGGTCCTCGTCGCGCCCCGGCCGCGCATCAGCAGCAGGACGAACGGGTCCTCGTCGAGGAGGCGGGCCGTCTGGTAGCAGAGCGCCGCCGCGTGCTTGCACGGGTAGCCGTCGTCGGGGCAGGAGCAGTCGGGGACCAGGTCGCCGGAGGCGGGCAGCAGGTCGACCTGGTCGGCGAGGGTGTGCGGCAGGTCCTTGTCGAGCAGCGCCGCGATGTGGGAGGGGTCCTGGGCCGCCGTGTCGAGGAAGTCCTCCCACGCCTGGTCGGGCAGGGTGCGCAGACGCAGTTCCGTCCGGTACGGGCGGGGGCGGGAGCCGTGGACGTACGCGGTGATCCGGCCGGGCGTGACGGTGATCGCGTCGACATGGCCCGCCTGTGCGTACGCCCGGCCGCGGGCCAGTCGGGCCGGGTCCAGGGCCAGGTCCTCGAGCGCCTCGACCCAGGCCCCGCCCCACCAGGTGCCGGTCCGCTCCGAACGGGCGCCCAGGGCCGGGTAGGTGCGGCGCCGGTCGTCGTACCGGGTCGTCGGGAGCGGACTCATACGGGCCTCCTCTCGGGGGCGGGACGGTCTGTCGTGGGCGCGGCCGTACGGCCTCCGGGCGCGTTCATGCTCCCCTCCGCAGGGAGATGAGGTCGGCCAGCTCGCGGTCGGTGAGTTCGGTCAGGGCGCTCTCGCCGGAGCCCAGGATCGCGTCGGCCAGGGCGCGCTTGGCGGCGAGCATCTCGGCGATGCGGTCCTCCACGGTGCCTTCGGCGATCAGACGGTGGACCTGCACCGGCTGGGTCTGGCCGATGCGGTAGGCGCGGTCGGTGGCCTGCTCCTCCACGGCCGGGTTCCACCAGCGGTCGTAGTGCACGACATGGCCCGCCCGGGTGAGGTTGAGACCGGTGCCGGCCGCCTTCAGGGAGAGGAGGGAGACGGGGACCTCACCGGACTGGAACGCGTCCACCAGCCGGTCCCGCTCCGCCACCGGCGTTCCGCCGTGCAGGAGTTGGGAGGGGACCCCGCGCGCGGTGAGGTGCGCGGAGAGCAGCCGGGCCATCGACACGTACTGGGTGAAGACGAGGACCGAGCCGTCCTCGGCGAGGATCGTGTCGAGCAGTTCGTCGAGGAGGGTGAGCTTGCCGGAGCGGGCGTGCAGCCGGGGCGCGGTCTCCTTCAGATACTGCGCCGGGTGGTTGCAGATCTGCTTCAGGGCCGTCAGCAGCTTCATGATCAGGGCGCGGCGGGCGATGCCCTCGGCGGCCTCGACGCCGGCCATGGCCTCGCGGACGACCGCCTCGTAGAGCGAGGCCTGTTCGCGGGTGAGCGGGACGGGGTGGTCGGTCTCCGTCTTCGGCGGCAGCTCGGGCACGATGCCCGGGTCGGACTTCTTCCTGCGCAGGAGGAAGGGGCGGACCAGCCGGGCCAGGCGCTCGGCCGCCTGCGCGTCCTCGCCGTTCTCCACCGCGCGCGCGTGGCGGGCGCGGAACGACTTGAGCGGGCCCAGCAGACCGGGCGTCGTCCAGTCGAGCAGGGCCCACAGCTCGGAGAGGTTGTTCTCGACCGGGGTGCCGGTGAGCGCGATCCGCGCGGGCGCGGGGACGGTGCGCAGGGCCTTCGCCGTCGCCGAGAAGGGGTTCTTGACGTGCTGCGCCTCGTCCGCGACCACCATCCCCCAGGTGTGCGCGGCCAGTTGGGGGGCGCTGCCGCGCATCGTGCCGTACGTGGTGAGGACGAAGCCGCCCGCCGTGTCGGCCAGGCTGCGGTCGCTGCCGTGGAAGCGCCGTACGGGAACGCCGGGCGCGAAGCGGGCGATCTCGCGCTGCCAGTTGCCGAGCAGCGAGGCCGGGCAGACCACCAGGGTCGGCTCGGGGCGCGCGCGGCGCAGATGGAGGGCGATCACGGTGATCGTCTTTCCCAGACCCATGTCGTCCGCGAGGCAGCCGCCGAGGCCGAGCGAGGTCATCAGATCCAGCCAGCCGAGGCCGCGCAGCTGGTAGTCGCGGAGGGTGGCGTCCAGGCCCGGGGGCTGGACGGTGGCCTGCGGGCCCTCGGTGAGGCGGTCGCGCAGAACGGCGAGCGCGCCGGTGGGGACCGCCTCGACGGTCTCACCGTCGACCTCCGCGGTGCCGGTGAGCGCGACGGAGAGCGCGTCCACGGGGTCGAGCAGCCCCAGGTCGCGCTTGCGCGCCTTGCGCACGAGCTCGGGGTCGGCCACCACCCACTGCCCGCGCAGCCGCACGATCGGGCGGTGGGCCTCGGCCAGTGTGTCCATCTCCGACTGGCTGAGCGGTTCGCCGCCGAGCGCCAGCTCCCAGTTGAAGGCGAGCAGTTCCCCGGCGTCGAAGAACGCCGTGCCGTCGGTCGCCGAGCCCGGCGCCGGCCGAACGACGGCGGTGGCGCTCAGGGTGCGGGCCAGCTCGCGCGGCCAGTGCACCGCGACCCCCGCCGCGTCCAGGCGGGTCGCGGCCGAACCGAGCAGGTCGTACAGCTCGCTCTCGGTGAGCGCCAGCACATCCGGCACCGGCCGTTCGAGCAGCAGGCCCAGGGGTGGCCAGACCCGGGCGGCCCGGCGCAGCGCGAGCAGGGCGTCGATCCGCGCGCGCGGGCCGAACGCGTCGGACCGCTCCCCCGCCCACAGACCCGCCGCGTCGACGACCAGGGTGGGGTCGGCGAGGCTGTGGACCTGGACGATCGCGGAGCCCGCGCGGCGCGCGTCCTCCTCGTCGTCGCTGTCGAACATCCCGTACCCGGACAGGTCCAGGCGCAGGGACACCCGGACGCCCGCGTCCATGCCCGCCGCCGCCTCCGCCGCCCACACGCGCGCGCCGGGCAGGTGCTGGGGCGCGGCCGCCGCGAACGCCGGGCCCACGGCGTGGGCGGCCGCCGGGGTGCGCGGCAGGCTGTCCGCGACCGCGTCGAGGAAGGCCCGCACCAGCGCCTCGGGGTCGGGCAGCCGCAGCGGGCCGCGGCCCGGCACCGGGACTCCGTACGCCTCGTACGGCATGGCGGCGGCGATGGCCCGGAGCTGGGCGATGTCGTCGGCGTCCAGCGGGCCGGCCCGCCAGGCGTCGTGGTCGGTCCCGGTCAGGCCGGGAAGCAGCCTGCCGCGCGCGACCAGGTGCAGGGCGTGCAGCGCGGCGGCGCCCCAGCAGGCGGCCGCCGGGTGTGCGCCGGGGTGCTGCCGGGCCCGGACGAGCAGGGGCAGGGCCTCGGTGACGGGCAGCAGGCGGGCCGTGACGGTACGCCGTGCGGCACCGCTGCCGTGGCGCCGCACCACGGTCAGCTCGGTGACCTCGCCCGCGCCTTCGCCCCCTTGGTGCCGCCCGCCGGGCAGCGGGCCGCCCTCCGGGTCCCAGAAGGCGACCTTCCCCTCGCGGGGCAGCCCCGCGGGCAGGAACACCGCTGCCGCGGACACCCCGGGCAGCGACGCGAGCGCCGTCCGCTCGGCCTGCGTCATGTCAGGTCACCTCCCCTCGTGTGCGTAGGGCCCCGGATCGGCACGCGATCCGCGACTGCCCTACGACCTTACGGGCGGGGTCTGACAATCCGGCATCGCGGCCTCAGCGCACCCCCTCCCACAAGGCACGTTCCGCCGCCCGCGGGTCCTGGACCAGTTCGGTCGGGGCGTCCGGGGAGGCGCCGAAGACCATCGTCGTCCGGGTCTCGCGGTCGTAGGCGTCCCAGCCCGGGTCGCCGGTCGCCGCGAAGGCCACCCACGCGCCGTGCAGCGCGTCCGCGAGGTCCTGCGGCGGAGCGTCGCCGAGCATCGGGGCGTACACGGGGTCGCGCAGGTTGTCGAAGACGAAGGCGAGCTCCGCGCCGTGGCAGGCGCCGAGCAGACCGCCGTACTGGGGCGAGCGCCAGGCGAACTCGTACACGTGCGTGCCGGGGACGGACTCGGCGACGCGGACGGCGGGGATCCGGTAGAACCAGTCGGTCGCGACGGCGTCGAAGAGCTCCCCGGGGGCCGCACCGGGGCGGCCCCCGGCGTAGACGGGCAGCGCCTTGTCGGGGTCGAGTCCGTACGCCTCGGCCGTCCCGCGCAGCTTCCGCTCGCTCAGGAGGTGCAGCCGCTCGGTGGGGACCAGGAAGAGGCGGTACTCCTCGCGGTTGCTGCCGACGAGCAGGTCCACCCCGCAGTCGGCGGAGGGCAGCGGCAGCGCGTCCAGGACCGGCTCGAAGGGCATCATGTTGAGCATCGCCTCACCCCACAGCTCCGGGTCCGGGCGGGCGCCCATCTCGGCCCGCAGCCCGGCCTGGGCCGGCAGCAGCTCCGTGAGCGGGACGCGGGCGAACGCCTCGGTCAGCGCGGTCCCGGTCGCCTCGATGCCCAGCTCCGCCGCGAGGCGGGCGGTGATCAGGTCGGCCGTGGCGGGCCGCAGGAAGTGGTGGGCGGCGCCGCTCTGCAGGATCGCCCGGCGGAACAGCCCGCGCGCGCGTGGCTGCGCGAGCAGGACGCCGATACTCATTCCGCCCGCCGACTCGCCGAACACGGTCACCCGGTCCGGGTCGCCGCCGAAGCCCTCGATGTTGTCGCGGACCCACTCCAGGGCGGCGATCTGGTCGAGCAGCCCGCGGTTGTCCGGCCGGCCCGGCAGCCGCAGGTAACCGTCCGTACCGAGGCGGTAGTTGACGTTCACGCAGACGACACCGTCGCGCGCGAAGGCGGCGCCGTCGTATGCCGGGCCGACGCCCGAGCCGTTGGAGAAGGCCCCGCCGTGCAGCCAGACCATCACCGGCAGGCCGCCGCCCGGGCCGGGGTGCGGGGTCCAGACGCTGAGGTTGAGGCAGTCCTCGCCCTGCCCGCCGTCGGCGTCCGGGATCAGGGCGTCCATGGGCGGGGCGTACGGGGCCCGGGGCGCCGACGGGCCGTGCGCGAAGGCGTCCCGTACGCCCTCCCAGGAGGCCGCCGGGGCCGGTTCCCGAAACCGCAGCGGGCCGAACGGCGGTGCCGCGTACGGGATGCCGAGGAAGGACGTCACCGCGTCGCTCCCGGTACGGCCGCGCACCACGCCCTGCCGGGTCGTGCACACGCGCGTCGCGGACTGTTCCGACCGCTCGCCCGGTTCAGCAGGGTTGACCGGTCCCACCGGCTTGATCGGTTCCATCTGCGCCTCAGACTCCTTGGGCCAGCGTCTCCAGCAGGGCATCGCCGAACTCCTTCGGACGTTCGACGTGCACCGCGTGCCCTGCTCCGGGCACCGTCACCTCTCGTACCCTGCCGCCCACGCGCGCGTAAAGGGCGAGAACATGCCGTGTCTGGGCGACCATCGGCTGCGCCGGGGTGCCGTCCCAGCCGGGGACCGCGCCGATCGCGCCCAGGTGGGCGAGGTCGAAGAGCGAGGTGTCGGAGACGATGACGTCGTCCTCGCCGCGCACCCAGGTCACCGGCGGCTTCACGGGGAGCGCGGCGACCGCGGTGTGCAGGTCGTCGAGGCGGAAGTGGGTCGGGGCGAGGCAGTTGAGCACCCCGCGCGTGCCCGGGGCGGTGCCCGGCCAGACCTCGCAGGGCGTGCTGTCACCGGGGTAGTGGTCGTCGCCGAGCCGGGTGCTGAGCATCGACTCGACGTACTCGTCCTCCCGTTCCAGTCGCAGTGGCGGCTTCACGTAGCAACCCGCGAGCACGCTGCGGGGCGAGAGCGGGGACCGCTCGCCGCGGTCGCCCTCGGCCAGCAGCCGTACGAAGTCGGGGTTGGCGGTGCCGCCCCCCGAGCCCGCTCCGTCCGGCGAGTTGAGCCGGCCGTCCACGCCCTTGGTGCCACCGAAGCCGTACGGGGAGACCGGGTTGACCAGGGTCAGCGAGCGCACCACGGTGGGCCGGTCCCGCATGTGTTGCAGCACCACACCGCCGCCCATGGACCAGCCCACGAAGTGTGCGCGCTCCACACCCAAGGCATCGAGGAGCGCCGCCAAGTCGTCGGCGTAGTCGCGCAGTCCACGAGTCGCGTCCACCGGCAGCGGGTCGGTGCCGCCGAAGCCGCGCAGGTCGACGGCGATCGGCCGGTAGCGCTCGGGCAGGGCGAGCATCGCGTCCTGCCAGAAGGCGGAGGAGGAGACGTTGCCGTGCACGAAGACGACCGGTTCGCCCGCGTCCCTGGAGGCGTCCTCCAGGATGTGCTGGGTGAGCCGGGCGGTCGGTACCCGGCGTGCGGTGAGCGTGGGCATACGGGCCGTCCTTCGGCTTCGGGAGCACTGTTTCGGGGACTCGGCTCCGCCGGGATGCCGGAGTCGGCGGAGCCGAGGTGGTGCGGCGGGCTCAGGCCAGCCAGGAGGCGACCTGGGCCTGTGAGGCGCTGTTCCAGCCGACTTCGAGGTGGTTGGCGCCGGTCACGGTGGCCTTGCCGCCGACGGTGGCGACACCGGTCGAGTCGAGCGCGCTGGAGACGAAGACGACCCCGTCGCTCGGGCCGCGGTTCTCGTTGAAGATGCCCACGACGTCCGGCGAGCCGCCCGCCAGCAGGTACGTGGTACCCGCCTCGATGGCCGGCTGGATGCCGTCACCGGCCGTGTAGAAGCCCTGGCCTCCGTAGTACGTCGTGTACCAGTCCTGGGCCGTCTGGTCGACGCCGTACACGCCGTCCCAGCGAGCCAGCATCTGCCGCTGGCCCGGGTAGTCGTCGTAGCCCCCGGACGGCGTCATGGAGAACTCGGGATGCGCCGTGTACGTCCCGTAGCAGGTCATCCGGGAGTGCGGGGAGGGCGCGTTGATCTTGCCGCCGCACTCCGGCCAGATCGAGAAGTCATGGGCCCAGCCGTGGGCGTACGGGTAGTCGAAGCCGCCGTTGGGGCCGCCGAGCGTGATCAGCCTTCTCACGTCACCGGCGTAGGCGCGGCCCCAGGAGGGCTTGAGGGACGAGACGTACGCGCGCGTGGAGAGCTCCCCCTTGCTCCAGCCGACCAGGTCCACCTGGGTGACGCCCAGCTTCGCCTTGATGAGGGCGACGGCGTCGCCGACGGCCTGCGCCTGCATCAGGTTGTCGCCCTGCTTGTGGGCGAAGCCGATGGCGAAGACGCGGTGGCCACGGGACGCGAGGTACTGCATCATCCCGGTCGAGGGACAGGAAAGGGCGCCGCATCCGTAGCCGCCGGACTCGCCGGGGTTGGCCCAGGCCCGGTCGGCGGTGTCGTTGGCGCCGTGCACCAGGAGGACGGGGGTGGCCTTGGCGCCGGTGTTCCAGCCGGGCGCCGAGTAGAGCAGGAAGCGGTCGGAGGTGGGGCGGGCGACGCCGCCGAAGTAGGTGACGCGGACGCCGTCCTGGTTGCCCCGCCCGTCCGGCGCGTAGCCCTCGGCGGCGGCCGCCTGGAAGCCCGGGGTGGTGTCGCGGTAGCGCTCGACCTTCTCCCAGCCGTTGGTGACGGTGCCGGAGCCGTAGGCGGCTTCCTGGGTGAGGTACGGGGGCGGGGCGGCGGTGCTGCCCTCTGTGGTGGTGTTCTGGGCGGTGGCCGTGCCTCCTGCTGACAGGAGCGCACCGAGTGCCGCTGTCACGGCCAGCGCCGCTCTCCATCCCCCACGGTGTCTGCTACGCACGTCCGGGCCCCCTTGCCTAGGCTGATCTGGCTGCGACCAAGACGCTAGGCAGGCGGTGCACGGGTGGGGGATGTGTGCGCGCCACATAAGCGCGCTGGTGGATGTGGGGACGATCGTGTGCGAGTCACCGGCTGAGGGCTCGCGGGAGTGGTGTCGCCCGGCCGGCCGCGCACGGGATGCCCGGGTGGCGATCAGCGGGCAGGGTGACGGTACTGACCGCCGTACCACCGCCGTACACCGTACAGACGAGGACCGCTCATGTCCGTGCCTGTGTCCCAGCTCGCGCCGCGCCCGTCCGAGCCGTCGCCGTCCGCGTCGTCCCCCTGGGGGCGGTCGGCGTCCGCCCGGAGGCGGCTCGGGTTCGCCGCCGGGGCGGCACTGCTGACGCTGGCCACCGCGGCCTGCTCCGGCCTCGGCCGTACGGCGGTCGGCACCTTCTCGTACGCGACGGCGGCGGAGCGGATCGTCAAGATCAGCAGCCCGCCGATCAAGGGCTGCCACCGGATGGCGCCGACGGGGGCCACGGCGGTCCTCAACAACACGCTCGCGGACGTCCGCGTGTACCGGACGCTGGACTGCCGCGGCAAGGAGATGGCGTACATCCCGAGCCGTCTCGGGGACAACATCGCACCCAACACCCTGCCCTGGCGCAGCTACGCGTTCGTGCACTGACAGCGGGCGGGGCACTTACCGGGCGTCCGGATCACAGCGCGAACCACCCGTGACCGCGGTACCAGTGCTCGCCCGCGAGCAGATGGGCCGCGACGGCGCGCTCCACGCCGGTCCGCTGGAGCAGCGCCTCCACGGGCAGGTCCGGGTCCCCGAAGACGAAGAAGACCGGAGGCCCGTCCGCCGGTTCGGTCTCCCGATAGGGGGTGCGGAACCGTCGCTGGAAGCGGACGATGTTCGACTCCTCGGGCAGATACTTCGCCAGTTGCGCGTCGAGCAGCCATGAGTGGCAGACGGCGACGCGGTAGGTCTCCCCGGGGTAGTGGAGCGCGAAGAAGTCCCTGGCCAGCGCGAGCGAGGCGTCGCACGCCTGCGGGGTCAGCGGTCCGCGGAAGTCGGGGATGTGGATGCTGAGGCAGGGGTCACCGGGCCCGAGCGGCAGCCCGGCGGCCCGTACCGCCTCACCGGTGCGCCTGCCGAGCCGATCCCGCTGGAACTGCAACCGTCCCAACTGGTAGAGCTCACCGCGGAAGTGCGGCCAGAACCAGTGCGGATCCACCAGACCGGCGTTGCCGTGGCACCTGCGGTGCACGGCCAGATGGCGGCCGAGGTCGGCGAGGGTGCGGCGGGAGATGTCGGCGGGCACGGCGTGTTCGTGGTGGTACGCGCGCGTATGCGGCAGTGCGGCGAGCAGGACGAGGAAGGGAAAGAGCCGCCGGAGGGCCGCCGATCCTCCCAACCCCGCCGGAACCGGGGGCATTTCCGGCTGAAATCCCACGCTGCCGATATCCCGCACGAGCGCCCTCACGGACTCCCCCAGCAGCCCGGCGACCTCCGGATCACCCACCGCCTTCCGGGCGATCCCGACCAGTTCGTTGACGTCCTCGTGCGGTACGGCGAGGTCCAGCAGCACCTCGGGCAGCTCGTCCCCCACCGGTAACAGCGCGTCCTCGTCCACCATGCGCGTCACCCTATGGGCGCCTGAGCGCGGGAGGCGGGAATTGCCGTACAACCAGGCCTCAGCGAACCGCCTGATCCAGCCATCCCGCGGGTAAAATCTTCCTCGAAGAGGCGATAGCCATGCGCACTGGGAGTGAACCCACGACTGCGCGCAGTCCCCTGCGGATGCGGTTCTGGCTGAGTGTGTGGGGGCTGATCTGGGCCCTGGCCGGCACGGCCGGCTTCGCCCTGGAGGGCCGCCCCGGCTGGACTGCCGCGTGCGCGGCACTCGCCCTGGTGATCACGATCGACCTCGCCATGATCATCCACCACATCCACCAGGGCCCCCACTATCAGCCGGGCCCGAACATCCCCCCGTATGAGCCGCCTCGACAGCGCTAGGCGTTGTCCGTGTCGAACCGCGCCGCCTCCACGTACTCCGGCTTCGGGTCCAGTGCCGCCGCGAGGCGGAAGTGGCGGACCGCCTGGTCGGGGCGGGCCGTGCGTTCGTAGGTGCGGGCCAGGGCGAAGTGGGCGAAGGCGTTGTCCGGTTCGCGTTCAAGCACCAGCTGGAACTCCAGTTCCGCTGCCCGCAGTTGGGCCGAGGCGAAGAACGCGCGGGCGCGCAGGAGGCGGGCAGCGGTGTTCTCGGGGTGAGCCGCGACGACCGAGTCGAGGAGCTTCACCGCGCCACGAGGGTCGCGGGCAGCCAGCAGCTGCTCCGCCGCGCGGAAGTCGATGACGTGAGTTTCCGGGGTGCTCTCGGCCACGGTCGAGTCCTTTCCCTCGCTGCGCGTTGACAACGCACTGCCCAGTTCCCGTATTCCGTATTCATTCCGCCCGTCACGGGGTGCGAGGCGCGCTCACAGCGCGGCCATCGCCAGCACCAGGCCCACGGCCAGCACGGCGGCCCCTGCCGCTACGAACGTACGGTCAAGGCCCGTTCGTTCCCGGCCGAGCAGAATGACCTCGCGCGGATCCGCCGGGTCGTAGGAGAGGTGAACGCGCGCGCCCGGGGTCAGCGGCTCGCGGCGCGTGGGCGGTACGGGGGACGGCAGCTCCAGGACGCGGCCGTCGGCCGTCTCGTACTGAAGGAGCGGGCGCCCGGACCCGGGCGGGGCAGGCTTGACCAGCGCCCAGACGGCGTCACCCGCCGCCTCGATGCGCCGGGTCTCGCGCAGCCCGTACGCACCGGCCAGCAGCGCCACGAGCCCGCCGAAGACCGTGAAACCCGCCAGTACGAAGAGCACATCGGGATCGTAATCCCGGGAGGCCCGGGAAGGTGCGGTGATTTCAGACTTCCCGCCGGACACCCCAGCGGGAAGCCCTAGCTCGCGGCCGCCCGCTCCAGGAGCTCGGCCCACACCTTTGTGACCTGCGGTTCCAGCGCCTCCAGCGGACCGTCGTTGTCGATGACCAGGTCCGCCACGGCCAGCCGCTGCTCGCGGGTCGCCTGGGCCGCCATCCGGGCCTCGGCCTCGGACTCCGCCATGCCGCGCAGCCGCGTCAGCCGGTCCAGCTGTGTCGCGGGCGCGGCGTCCACGACCACCACCAGGTCGTACAGCGGGGCCAAGCCGTTCTCGGTCAGCAGCGGGACGTCGTGGATCACCACCGAGTCCGGGCCCGCGGCCGCCTCCAGCTCCGCCGAGCGCGCGCCCACCAGCGGGTGCACGATGCCGTTCAGGACCGCGAGCCTCGCGGGGTCGGCGAAGACGATCGCGCCGAGCGCCGGGCGGTCCAGGGTGCCGTCCGACGCGAGGATCCCGGCACCGAACGCCTCGACCACCGCCGCCAGCCCCTCGGTCCCGGGCTCGACCACCTCTCGGGCGATCTTGTCGGCGTCGATCAGCACCGCCCCGTACGAGACGAGCATGCGCGACACTTCGCTCTTGCCGGCGCCGATTCCGCCGGTCAGGCCCACCTTCAGCATGAGCGGCAGCCTAGGGGATGCCGCTCATGCCGTCGGTGACAGGTCCGCCGTTCGCAGGTCCCCGGACCCCGTCGACCTCCTACGGAAGCCGTCGACCCGGTCGACCCGGCACGGAAGCCTTCGCCCTCCTACAGAAGCCGTCGTCCGGTCGTCGTCACAGGTCGCCCTCGCGCTCCGCGAGGAACCGCTCGAACTCCCGGCCCAGTTCGTCCGCCGACGGCAGGTCCGCCGGTTCGGCCACCAGGTTGCCCCGGGTCTCGGCGCCCGCGATCGCGTCGTACTGGTGCTCAAGTCCCTGCACCAGCGTGACGAGTTCCTCGTCGCCTTCGCCGATCTGACGCTCGATCTCCGTCTGAGTGCGCTGCGCCTCGGTCCGCAGGCCGTGGGCGACGCTCGGCAGCACCAGGCCGGTGGCCGCCGTGATCGCCTCCAGGGCGGTCAGCGCGGCGTCCGGGTAGGCCGACCGCGCCACGTAGTGCGGGACGTGCGTGGCGACGCCGAGGACGTCGTGTCCGGCTTCCATCAGCCGGTACTCGATCAACGACTCGGCGCTGCCTGGCACTTGCGCCTCGTCGAAGGGCGAGCGGTGACCCGGCATCAGGTCCGTGCGGTTGCCGTGTGGCGTGATGCCGACGGGGCGGGTGTGCGGAACACCCATCGGGATGCCATGGAAGTTGACCGAAAGGCGTACGCCGAGGCGCTCGACGATCTGCCGTACGGCGACGGCGAATCGCTCCCACTCCACGTCCGGCTCCGGGCCGGACATCAGCAGGAACGGCGCGCCCGTGGCGTCCTGCACCAGGCGCACCTCGATCGCGGGGGTCTCGAAGTCCGTCCAGCGGTCGCGCTTGAAGGTCAGCAGCGGACGGCGGGCGCGGTAGTCGACGAGTCTGTCGTGGTCGAAGCGGGCCACCACCTGGTGGGGAAGGCTGTCCAGCAGCTTCCCGACGATCTGCTCGCCGGTCTCACCCGCATCGATGTATCCGTCGAAGTGGTACAGCATGACCAGGCCTGCCGACTCCTGCGCGAGCGCCATGTCGACGACTGCGAGGCCCTTCGGCTCCCATTCGTACAAACCCTGCGGATCAAGCACGATTACCGCTCCTCCTCGTGTTCGTAGGGAAGAACGCCCCATGAGACAGCGGCATTCCCGCGCGCGTCCGTTTCACATGCTGTTCTCACAACGGCCGCTACGGGGCCGCGTCCGCGATTTCCGGCCGCTGGTCCGGACCTTGACATGCCCACGCGCCGTCCCTACCGTCACCTGACGACGCCTTGTTCAGAAACACGTTCAGCGTTCAGGTAAGAGAACTTCCCGTGTACGAGATCGGTTACCCCACCTCGACCCGGAGGACCCCCCATGCGTAACCGCCCCCTGCTCGTCTCCCTGCTCACCGACGCCCTCGCCACCGGAGGTCTCGGTCTCGCCGCCGCGTCCGCCGACGCGTCCGCCGCCGTCATCGATGTGTCTACGGCCAGCCAGCTGAAGTCGGCGCTCGGCGCCGCCCATCCCGGCGACACCATCCGGCTCGCGGACGGCACGTACACCGGCAACTTCAAGACGACCTCCGCAGGCACCTCGTCCGCGCGGATCACGCTCACGGGCTCGTCGAAGGCCGTGCTCAAGGCGAGTGGCGGCTACGGCCTGCACCTCAACGGCGCCTCGTACTGGACGGTCCAGGGCCTCACCGTCACCGGCGGCCAGAAGGGGATCATGATGGACGCGGCGAGCGGCGTCGTCATCGACTCCGTGACCGTGCACGGCCTCTCCATGGAGGGCGTCCACTTCCGCAAGTCCAGCAAGAACGGCGTCATCAGGAACTCGCGCGTCTACGACACCGGCCGGGACGGCTCGGGCATGGGCGAGGGCGTGTACGTCGGCACCGCGGGCGACCTGGCCGACAGGAGCGACCAGGTGCAGATACTCGACAACACCATCGGCCCGGGGGTCGGCGGCGAGAACGTCGACGTCAAGGAGGGCACCACGGGCACCCGGATCGCCGGCAACCACTTCGACGGCAGCGGGCTGACCAACGCCAACTACGACGACTCATGGGTCGACGTGAAGGGCAACAAGGTCGTGGTCGAGGGCAACACCGGCGTCCATACCCTCAACAACGGCTACGAGACGCACACCCAGCAGTCCGGCTGGGGCTGCGGCACCGTCTTCCGCTCCAACAAGTCGGACCTGAGCGACTCCCCCGGCTCACTGCGCCTGGCCGTCAACGTGACCAACTTCCACGCGAGCGGCTGCCCGACGACCGTCTACGGAAGCAACACCGTCACCGGCGGGAAGGGGCTGACCAACATCCCGGTCACCCCGTGACGGCGGTCCGCCCCTGAGAGGGACTCGGGGCGGGAACGATGTAAGGCCCGCCCCCCATTGGGGAGCGGGCCTTACAATTCGGCTATCTACCGACCGGGGTCAGAGCGTCAGCTCTGGCCGCCCGCCAGCTTCTCGCGCAGGGCAGCCAGGGCCTCGTCCGACGCCAGGGCGCCGGAGTTGTCGTCCGACTCCGAGGAGTACGAACCACCCGAGATACCGGCACCGGCGTTGCCACCGGCGGCCGGGGCGGCAGCGCCCTCGGCAGCGGCGGCCTCGTCGGCCTCGCGGGACTTGATGACCTGGGCCTGGTGCTGCTCGAAGCGCTGCTGCGCCTCGGCGTACTGGCCCTCCCACGCCTCGCGCTGGGTCTCGTAGCCCTCGAGCCAGTCGTTGGTCTCGGGGTCGAAGCCCTCGGGGTAGATGTAGTTGCCCTGGTCGTCGTAGGACGCGGCCATGCCGTACAGGGTCGGGTCGAACTCGACCGACGCCGGGTCGGCACCGAAGGACTCGTTGGCCTGCTTCAGGGACAGCGAGATCCGGCGACGCTCGAGGTCGATGTCGATGACCTTGACGAAGATCTCGTCGTTGACCTGGACGACCTGCTCCGGGATCTCCACGTGGCGCTCGGCCAGCTCGGAGATGTGGACCAGGCCCTCGATGCCCTCGTCGACGCGCACGAACGCACCGAACGGAACGAGCTTGGTGACCTTACCCGGGACGACCTGACCGATCTGGTGCGTACGGGCGAACTGCTGCCACGGGTCCTCCTGCGTCGCCTTCAGCGACAGGGAGACACGCTCGCGGTCCATGTCGACGTCGAGAACCTCGACGGTGACTTCCTGGCCGACCTCGACAACCTCGGACGGGTGGTCGATGTGCTTCCAGGAAAGCTCGGAGACGTGGACGAGACCGTCGACGCCACCCAGGTCCACGAAGGCACCGAAGTTGACGATCGAGGAGACGACGCCGGAGCGGACCTGACCCTTCTGCAGGGTGGTGAGGAACGTCTGGCGAACCTCGGACTGGGTCTGCTCGAGCCAGGCGCGGCGGGACAGGACCACGTTGTTGCGGTTCTTGTCCAGCTCGATGATCTTCGCCTCGAGCTCCTTGCCCACGTAGGGCTGGAGGTCGCGGACGCGGCGCATCTCGACGAGGGAGGCCGGCAGGAAGCCACGGAGGCCGATGTCGAGGATGAGACCACCCTTGACGACCTCGATGACGGTACCGGTGACGATGCCGTCTTCTTCCTTGATCTTCTCGATCGTGCCCCAGGCACGCTCGTACTGAGCGCGCTTCTTGGACAGGATGAGACGGCCTTCCTTGTCCTCCTTCTGGAGAACCAGGGCCTCGATCTCGTCGCCGACCTTGACGACCTCGTTCGGGTCGACGTCGTGCTTGATCGAGAGCTCACGGCTCGGGATCACGCCTTCGGTCTTGTAACCGATGTCGAGCAGGACCTCGTCCCGGTCGACCTTCACGATGACGCCGTCGACGATGTCGCCGTCGTTGAAGTACTTGATCGTCTCGTCGATCGCGGCGAGGAAGGCTTCCTCGTTACCGATGTCGTTGACCGCTACCTGCGGAGTGGTAGAGGTGGTCTCGGTGCTGCTCGTCATGTGGGAAAGGGCTCCGGTTACGGACAGAAAGTCGTAGGTACTGCCACGCCGAGAGCCCGTATCGCCTCTGCAGAAGCCGGACAGCCTGGGAAGCGTCAATCCGGGTCGGTCCGGATGACGCCTCGAGAACCGAGGGGACATACAACAGATGGAAGCGCGCCTGCTACGTCTGAGGTGCGCAGGCTCGCAGCGCAACTTGTAGCATACGGGGGCAGCCGGACACGGTCAATGCGCGAAGGCGCACACCCGGGGCGGATGCCCGCATTTCCGGCACAACTGAGGTTCTCCGAGGCCACGTAGGCCCAAGCCGACTCATGCAGAACGCGATGGACCATCCGCGTTCACGCTGTGCGCAAACTACAACGACGGGCACGATGATCCAAGAGCACGAGGCCGAATTCGAGCCCGCCGCGACGCGGCGTGACGCGGGCGACGCGGAGAGCAGCCGGGCCAGCCGCGGCTGGTGGGACCGGAACGCCGACGAGTACCAGACCGACCACGGAGCGTTCCTGGGGGACGACCGTTTCGTCTGGGGCCCCGAGGGGCTGGACGAGGCGGACGCGGCGCTCCTGGGCCCCGTGGAGTCACTGAACGGACTGGACGTCCTGGAGATCGGCGCCGGTGCGGCCCAGTGCTCGCGCTGGCTGGCTGCCCAGGGCGCCCGGCCGGTCGCCCTGGACCTCTCGCACCGCCAGCTCCAGCACGCGCTGCGCATCGACGGCGGGGAGGTTCCGCTGGTGGAGGCGGACGCGGGGGCGCTCCCCTTCGCGGACGGCTCCTTCGACCTCGCGTGCTCCGCGTACGGGGCGGTCCCGTTCGTGGCCGACCCGGTGCGGGTCTTCCGCGAGGTGCGCCGGGTGCTGCGTCCCGGCGGGCGCTGGGTCTTCAGCGTCACGCACCCCATCCGCTGGGCGTTCCCGGACGAGCCGGGCCCGGAGGGGCTGAGCGTGGCCGCGTCCTACTTCGACCGCACCCCGTATGTGGAGCAGGACGAGGCCGGGCAGGCGGTGTACGTCGAGCACCACCGGACGCTGGGCGACCGCGTCCGCGACGTGGTGGCCGGCGGCTTCCGTCTGATCGACCTGGTCGAGCCGGAGTGGCCGGCGTGGAACACACAGGAGTGGGGCGGCTGGTCCCCGCTGCGGGGCAATCTGCTTCCGGGCACGGCGATCTTCGTGTGCGAGCGGGATTAGGCGGGTTGGTAAGCGGGTTAGTAATACGAACCCACAAACCAGCTGGTCTGTGGACGGCTGGAAACAGCGCCGGGCCGGGACGTACGAAACTGTGGTCGTGATCCGAACCGACGCGATCGAGCGTCTTCCCGTACGCCATGCCGTGCCCGAGCTGCTCAGCGCACTCGACGGGCGCGGCACGGCGGTCCTGTCCGCGCCCCCGGGCACCGGCAAGACCACGCTGGTGCCGCTGGCACTGGCCGGGCTGACCGGGGCCGGGCCGCGGCGGCGGGTGCTGGTGGCCGAGCCCCGGCGGATGGCGGTCCGGGCCGCCGCCCGCCGGATGGCCTGGCTGCTCGGCCAGGAGGTCGGGGACGCGGTCGGTTTCTCCGTGCGCGGGGAGCGCCGCACCGGCCCCGGCACGGTCGTCGAAGTGGTGACCACCGGCGTCCTGCTGCAACGGCTGCAGCGCGACCCCGAGCTCGCGGGGGTGGACGTGGTGCTGCTAGACGAGTGCCACGAGCGCCATCTCGACGCGGACACCGCGATCGCCTTCCTCGTGGACGTCCGGGCCGCCCTGCGCCCGGAGCTCCAGCTGATCGCGGCGTCCGCCACCAGCGACGCCGAGGCCTGGTCACAGCTCCTGACGGTGGCCGACGGCTCGGGCCCAGCCCCGGTCGTGCGGAGTACGGGACAGGGCCACGGGGCGGTGATCCACTACGCTCCGCCGCCCGCCGGGATCCGCCCGGCGCACGGCACCTGGGTGGACCCGCAGCTGCTGCGCCACGTCGCGGCGACGGTCCGGCTGGCCCTGGAGGCGCATGAAGGGGATGTGCTCTGCTTCCTGCCGGGCACCGGGGAGATCGCCCGGACGGCCGGGATGCTGGACGGGGTGGACGCCGAGGTCCTCCAGCTGCACGGGCGGGCTCCGGCGACGGTCCAGGACGCGGTGCTGCGGGGCGGCGAGGGGCGTCGGCGGGTGGTTCTGGCGACCTCCGTGGCCGAGTCGAGCCTGACCGTGCCGGGCGTGCGGATCGTGGTCGACTCGGGGCTGGCCCGCGAGCCGCGCGTCGACCACGCACGAGGACTCGGCTCGCTGGCGACCGTGTCGGTGTCGGACGCCGGGGCGACCCAGCGGCTGGGACGCGCGGGCCGGGAGGCGTTCGGCACGGTGTACCGGTGCTGGGCGCCGGCCGATGACGCCCGGCGCCCGCGCTTCCCGTCCCCCGAGATCAGAATCGCGGACCTGGCGTCCTTCGCCCTGCGGGCCGCGTGCTGGGGAGACCCGACCGCGCGGGGCCTGGCCCTGCTCGACGCCCCGCCCGCCGGGGCGATGGCGGCGGCCCGCTCCGTTCTCACCGCGATCGGCGCGGTGGACGAGGACGGCCGGGCCACCGACCGGGGCGTGCGGATGGCCAGGCTCGGGGTACACCCCCGGCTGGCCCGGGCGCTCCTGGACGGCGCGGCCGAGGTGGGCGCACGCCGGGCGGCCGAGGTGGTGGCGCTGCTGAGCGAGGAGCCGCCGAGGGAGTACGGGGACGACCTGGCGGCGGCATGGCGCACGGCCCGCCGGGGCGGCGACGGGTACGCGGCGCGCTGGCGTCAGGAGGTGCGGCGGCTGACCTCGGCAGTGACGGCAGCGGGTCCCGCGTCCGCCTCTCCCGCAGGCCCCGGTCCGGGGGCGGGAGGTCCGTGTAGTACGGCGAGTTGCCGCTGGCCGGGGCTCCGGGGGGAGGCGTCGGAGTGCCGGACGCCGCGTGTTCACCCGCCGGGCCGTTGACGAGGGCACCGGGCCCCTGGGAGGCGGAGAGCGCCGCCACCGCCGCCGCCGCCACAGCGGTCGTGGTCGCTCCCTTGCGCAGCCGTCGCCCGATCTGCGGTGCCATACGTCCAGCCCCTCCCCGTGGTCAGCAGTTCGCGCTCCCCAGCGCAGGCCTCAGGAGACCCTAACGGACCCATTGGGTGCCGCGACACCGCCCCTTGACCCTTATTCACCTTTTCACCGCTTAGTCACCCGGCGGCTGCCCGGATATGGCGGAGAATCGGTTCCCCTCTACCGCTCCACCGCACAAGGACCTGCCCGCCGGGTGCGGCACCGGGCTGGCAGGTCCTCGGGGCCCGGTGGTCCGGGCCGGTGCTCAGTGCGCGGCGGACTCCCAGTCCGCGCCGGCGCCCACCGACACGTCCAGCGGGGCGCGCAGGGACACCGCCGAGGCCATCTCCCGGCGGACCAGGGCCTCGACCTTCTCCCGCTCCCCCGGCGCGATCTCCAGGACGATTTCGTCGTGGACCTGGAGCAGCAGACGGGTAGTGAGGCCCGCCTCGGTCAGGGCGTGGTCCACCTTGAGCATGGCGACCTTGACGATGTCCGCCGCCGTGCCCTGGATCGGGGCGTTGAGCGCCATCCGCTCGGCCATCTCGCGGCGCTGGCGGTTGTCGCTGTTGAGGTCCGGCAGATAGCGGCGGCGGCCGAGCATCGTCTCCGTGTAACCGGTCGCCCTGGCCTCCTCCACCACGCGCTGGAGGTAGTCCCGTACGCCACCGAAACGCTCGAAGAAGGTGTCCATCAGACCGCGCGCCTCGGCGGCCTCGATGTTCAGCTGCTGGGAGAGGCCGAACGCGGAGAGGCCGTAGGCCAGGCCGTACGACATCGCCTTGATCTTGCGGCGCATCTCCGGGTCGACCTGGGTCTTGTCGACGCCGAAGACCTGGGACGCGACCGTCGTGTGCAGGTCCTCGCCCGAGGCGAAGGCCTCGATGAGGCCCTCGTCCTCCGAGAGGTGGGCCATCACCCGGAGCTCGATCTGGCTGTAGTCGGCGGTGAGCAGCGACTCGAAGCCCTCGCCGACCACGAAGCCCCGGCGGATGGCGCGGCCCTCGTCCGTACGCACCGGGATGTTCTGGAGGTTGGGGTCGGTCGACGAGAGGCGGCCGGTCGCCGCGACGGTCTGGTTGAAGGTGGTGTGGATGCGGCCGTCCGCCGCGACGGTCTTGATCAGACCCTCGACGGTGACCCGCAGCTTCGCCTGCTCGCGGTGGCGCAGCATGATGACCGGCAGCTCGTGCTCGGTCTGGGAGGCCAGCCACGCCAGCGCGTCCGCGTCCGTCGTGTAGCCCGTCTTCGTCTTCTTGGTCCTGGGCAGGGCGAGCTCGCCGAAGAGGACTTCCTGGAGCTGCTTGGGCGAGCCGAGGTTGAACTCGCGGCCCACCGAGGCGTGCGCCTCCTTCACGGCCTGCTGCACCGCGCTCGCGAACTGCTGCTCCATCGCCTCCAGATGGGCGCGGTCGGCGGCGATGCCGTACCGCTCCATCTTGGCGAGGAGGGCCGAGGTGGGCAGCTCCACGTCGTGGAGCAGGTCGGCCGCGCCGACCTCCTTGAGCCGCTCGCTGAAGGCGTCGCCCAGGTCCAGGACCGCGCGCGCCTGGGTCATCAGGGCCTCGGCCTCGGCCTGGTCGTCGGCGCCGAAGGCGAGCTGGCCGTCGGCGGCCGCCGGGGCGAGCTCGCGGCCCAGGTACTCGACCGACAGCGCGTCCAGGGCGAAGGAGCGGCGGCCGGGCTTGACCAGGTACGCGGCAAGCGCCGTGTCCATGGTGACGCCCGCGACGCTCCAGCCGTGCTCGGGGAAGACCCGCATCGCGGCCTTCGCGTTGTGCAGGACCTTCGGCTTGGCGGTGTCCGCGATCCAGGCGGCGAAGGCGCGCTCGTCGGCCTCGTCGAGCTCGGACGGGTCGAACCACGCCGCGGGGCCGTCGGCGGCGGCCAGCGCGATCTCGCTCACGCTGCCCGTACCGAGCGCCCAGGCGTCGACGGTGGCCAGGCCCAGCGGCCCGGCGCCGTGCTCGGCGAGCCAGGGGGCGAGCTCGCCCGCGCCCAGGACCGCGCCGTCGAGCTCCACTCCGGCGGCGGGGGCCGGGGCCTCCTCCTCGCCCGCGCCCGGGTCGACCGCGAGCAGCCGCTCGCGCAGCGACGCGTTGCGGATCTCCAGCACGTCCAGGACGCCGATCAGCGCCGTCCGGTCGTACGGCGCGCGCTCCAGGTCGGCCGGGGTCTTGGGCAGCTCCACGTCCCGCACCATCTCGGTGAGGCGGCGGTTGAGGCTGACGGCCTCCAGGTGGTCCCTGAAGTTCTGCCCGGCCTTGCCCTTGACCTCGTCGGCGCGCGCGACCAGCTGCTCGAAGGAGCCGAACTGGTTGATCCACTTCGCGGCGGTCTTCTCGCCCACGCCGGGGATGCCCGGCAGGTTGTCGGACGGGTCGCCGCGCAGCGCCGCGAAGTCCGGGTACTGCTGCGGGGTCAGGCCGTACTTCTCCTCGACCTTCTCCGGGGTGAAGCGGGTCAGCTCGGAGACGCCCTTGGTGGGGTAGAGCACCGTGACGCTCTCGGAGACCAGCTGGAAGGAGTCGCGGTCGCCGGTGACGATGAGGACCTCGAAGCCCTCGGCCTCGGCCTGGGTGGCGAGCGTCGCGATGATGTCGTCGGCCTCGAAGCCCTCGGTCGCGAAGCGCGGGGCGTTCATCGCGTCCAGGACCTCGCCGATCAGCTCGACCTGGCCCTTGAACTCGTCGGGGGTCTTCGAGCGGTTCGCCTTGTACTCCGGGAACTCCTCGGAGCGCCAGGTCTTGCGCGACACGTCGAACGCCACCGCGAAGTGCGTCGGCGTCTCGTCACGCAGCGTGTTCGCCAGCATCGACATGAAGCCGTACACGGCGTTGGTCGGCTGACCTGCGCCGGTCGTGAAGTTCTCCGCGGGCAGCGCGAAGAACGCCCGGTACGCCAGGGAGTGCCCGTCCATGAGGAGCAGGCGCGGTCGGTTGTCTGGGGTCTTCTTCGATGCTGTCTCAGCCACGACCCCGATCCTGCCACGCCCCACTGACAATCCCCGCCAGTGCGGAGCGGGGACCGTGCCGGGACGGTTGTCAGTGGCCCGTGACAGGATCGGAACCGTACGTATCGCACACGTCGCTCGAAGGGGAGCGCCATGGCCACCAAGCCGCCCGCAGGGGACCCGGTCCAGGACGCGCCGCAGGTCGCGCCGCCCAAGCACGCCGCCGCCGGGCTCACCGCCATCGGGTACACGGCGCTGGTGGCCCAGCAGCAGATGGGCGTCGCCCGGGCGACGCGGACACTGCTGAAGGTCAACCAGAAGGACGGCTTCGACTGTCCGGGGTGCGCCTGGCCGGAGGGCGACAAGCGGCACGTGGCGGAGTTCTGCGAGAACGGGGCGAAGGCGGTCGCCGAGGAGGCGACGCTGCGCCGCGTCACCCCGGACTTCTTCGCCGCGCACCCGCTCGCCGACCTCGCGGGCCGCAGTGGGTACTGGCTGGGCCAGCAGGGCCGGATCACCCAGCCGATGTACCTGCCGGAGGGCGCCGACCGGTACGAGGCGGTGACCTGGGAGCGGGCGTTCGAGATCATCGCCGATGAGCTGCAGGCGCTGGACTCGCCGGACGAGGCGCTCTTCTACACCTCGGGCCGCACCAGCAACGAGGCCGCGTTCCTGCTCCAGCTCTTCGCGCGCGAGTTCGGCACCAACAATCTGCCGGACTGCTCCAACATGTGCCACGAGTCATCGGGCTCGGCGCTCACCGAGACCATCGGCATCGGCAAGGGCAGCGTCTCCCTGGAGGACATGCACCAGGCCGACCTGATCATCGTCGCCGGGCAGAACCCGGGCACCAACCATCCCCGGATGCTCTCGGCCCTGGAGCAGGCCAAGGCGGCGGGCGCGAAGATCATCTCGGTGAACCCGCTGCCCGAGGCGGGCATGGAGCGGTTCAAGAACCCGCAGACGGCCAAGGGCCTCGCGCTGGGCGGCCAGAAGCTCAACGACCTCTTCCTCCAGATCCGCATCGGCGGCGACCAGGCCCTGTTCCGCCTGCTCAACAAGCTGATCGTGGAGACCGAGGGAGCCGTGGACGAGCTGTTCGTCCGCGAACACACCCATGGGTACCAGGAGTTCGCCGCGGCGGCCCGGGCGGCCGACTGGGACGAGACGCTGGCCGCGACGGGGCTCACGCGCGCGGAGATCGAGCAGGCGCTGTCCATGGCGCTCGCCTCCAGGCGCACCATCGTCTGCTGGGCGATGGGCCTGACCCAGCACAAGCACGCGGTGGCGACCATCCGGGAAGTAGTCAACTTCCTTCTGCTGCGCGGCAACATCGGCCGCACCGGTGCCGGGGTCTGCCCGGTGCGCGGCCATTCGAACGTCCAGGGCGACCGCACCATGGGCATCTTCGAGCGGCCCGCGCCCGCGTTCCTCGACGCCCTGGAGAAGGAGTTCGGCTTCGCACCGCCGCGCCACCACGGCTATGACGTGGTGCGCTCCATCGAGGCGCTGCGGGACGGGAAGGCCAAGGTCTTCTTCGCGATGGGCGGCAACTTCGTGGGGGCCACGCCCGACACCGAGGTCACCGAGGCGGCGATGCGCCGCGCCTCGCTCACCGTCCATGTGTCGACCAAGCTCAACCGGTCCCACGCGGTGACCGGCCGCCGCGCGCTGATCCTGCCGACGCTCGGGCGCACCGACAAGGACGTGCAGAAGAGCGGCAAGCAGTTCGTCACCGTCGAGGACTCGATGGGGCTGGTGCACTCCTCGCGCGGCAACCTCAGGCCCGCGAGCCCGCACCTGCTCTCCGAGCCCGCCATCGTCGCCCGCCTCGCGCGCGCCACGCTCGGCGCGGGGTCCTCGGTGGACTGGGAGGAGTTCGAGAAGGACTACGCGACGATCCGCGACCGCATCGCGCGCGTGGTCCCCGGCTTCGAGGACTTCAACGCGCGCGTGGCGAAGCCCGGCGGCTTCCGGCTGCCGCACGCGCCGCGCGACGAGCGCCGCTTCCCCACGGCGACCGGGAAGGCCAACTTCACCGCGGCGCCGGTGGAGTATCCGACGGTGCCCCAGGGGCGGCTGCTGCTGCAGACCCTGCGCTCGCACGACCAGTACAACACCACCATCTACGGCCTGGACGACCGTTACCGGGGCATCAAGGGCGGGCGCCGGGTGGTCCTCCTGAACCCCGAGGACGGGCGGGAGCTGGGCTTCGCGGACGGTTCGTACACGGACCTGGTGAGCGAGTGGAAGGACGGCGTGGAGCGGCGGGCGCCGGGCTTCCGTGTCGTGTACTACCCGACGACGCGGGGCTGCGCGGCGGCGTACTACCCGGAGACCAACGTGCTGGTGCCGCTGGATTCCACGGCGGACACCAGTAACACCCCTGCCAGCAAGTCCGTGATCGTACGTCTGGAACAATCGGCGACCGTCTAAGCGTTCGCTCAGACAGGCCGGCGGATCCTTGGGATCGGCCGGCCGGACGGCCAGACGGCCTGACGGAACCGGACCACGATCGGAGTCCCGCCCATGGGTGAGCAGAGCAAGGTGAAGTTCCCGCAGGAGATCATCGACGAGTACGCGGCGCTGGGCATCGACCTGCCCGCGCTGTTCTCCGCGGGGCACCTCGGCACCCGGATGGGCGTGCAGGTCCTGGAGGCCTCGGCGGAGCGGGTCGTCGGCACGATGCCGGTCGAGGGCAACACCCAGCCGTACGGGCTGCTGCACGGCGGGGCCTCGGCGGTGCTGGCCGAGACGCTCGGGTCGGTGGGGGCGATGCTGCACGGCGGGATCTCCAAGATCGCGGTGGGGGTCGATCTGAACTGCACGCATCACCGGGGGGTGCGGAGTGGGCTGGTGACGGGGGTGGCTACGCCGGTGCATCGGGGGCGGTCCACGGCGACGTACGAGGTCGTGATCACGGATGAGGACGGCAAGCGGGTGTGTTCGGCTCGGTTGACTTGTCTGTTGCGGGATGCGGAGCCGTCCAAGGGGTGAGTTGGCCCCTCCGTGTTCCGGCGGGGGGCGGGCCGCGTCGTCCGTCACTGCCGTTCCGGCGCCCTCGACCAGCACTCCGGAGGAGGACTGCCGGCTGCTGGTCGACTACTGGGCGCGGGCCATGATCCAGGGCAACCGCTGGTCGGGGCTCGACTGGGAGCAGAAGGGGTTCTCGATCGACCAGCACGCGATCCACGAGCGGATCGTCGCCGCCGCCCGGAGCGAGCAGCGCGCGCACGGCACCGAGGCCGCGCTGCGGCTGATAGATCGCCGGGCGCGAGAGGAGTGCACTGCTCTGCGCGGTGCGATGGGGGGTGGTGCGCACTAGGGGTGACGTCGAGACCGTTACCGGGTCCATACCAATCTTCCGGCCACTCCCGATCGTAACGCTCCGTAACTCGGGCGAAATGGATAAACGGGATCCGGGGCTCCGGTCGACATTCACAAGATCATTACGGAAATCCCCGCCCCGGCGTATCGCCGCAGGTGGGGCCCGTAGCCCCGCCGGGGCCGGTGTCAGTAGCAAGATCCGCTCAAGCCCCTTAGCGGAACTGGGAATTCTCAGTATGTGGGCGCTCTTCGGGCTCAGCAATGCCCCCATCTGTCCACAGAGCTCCCCTCGGCGTGTCCGCTCGTCATAACAAGAAAGTCACATCCTGACCTTCCCTGGTCCCCGACTCAGCACCTGCGCCTAGAGTCACGGCCAGTCACCGCGCCGCCGGGCGCGTCTGCTGCACGGCCCCTGTACCAACCCAGTACGGCCCGGCGAGTCACACGGCGTCTCAGCGGAGGCGTCGCGCCAGGGAGAGGACATATCGTGCGACACCGTTCCTTGCTCATACTCACCACCGTGCTCACCACGGGGGCGCTCACCCTCACCGCGTGCGGATCGCGCGACAAGAAGGACGACAACGGCGGCGGCGGCAAGACGACGACCGTGGTCATCGGTGTCGACGCACCCCTGACCGGCCAGAACTCCGCCACCGGCCTCGGCATCCAGTACGGCGTGCAGATCGCCGTCGACGACGCCAACGCCAAGAACCTGGTCCCCGGCGTCAAATTCGCGGTCAAGGCGCTGGACGACAAGGCGCTGCCGCCGACCGGCCAGCAGAACGCCACCGCGCTCGTCGCCAACAAGGACGTCCTCGGTGTGGTCGGCCCGCTGAACTCCGGCGTCGCCCAGACGATGCAGCAGGTCTTCGCGACCGCCAACCTCGTCGAGATCTCCCCCTCGAACACCAACCCCACCCTGACCCAGGGCAAGAACTGGGCGGCCGGGAACAAGACCCGCCCGTTCAAGACCTACTTCCGCACCGCCACCACCGACGCCATCCAGGGCGGCTTCGCGGCGGACTACGCGGTCAACACCCTGAAGAAGAAGAGCGTCTTCGTCGTCGACGACAAGCAGACCTACGGCGCCGGCCTGGCCGGGCTCTTCAAGCAGGGCTTCACCAAGGCGGGCGGCAAGGTCGCCGGCGAGGACCACGTCAACGTGGGCGACAAGGACTTCGCCTCCCTCGTCACCAAGATCAAGACCTCGGGTGCCGACCTCGTCTACTACGGCGGTCAGTACGACGAGGCGCAGATCGTCACCAAGCAGCTCAAGGACTCGGGCGCCAAGATCCCGCTCTTCGGCGGCGACGGCATCTACAGCGACACCTTCATCACCACCGCCGGCAAGGCCGGTGAGGGCGACCTCGCCACCTCGGTCGGCGAGCCCGTCGACGGTCTGCCCGCCGCCAAGGACTTCATCCAGAAGTACAAGGACAAGAAGTACCCGGGCGACTACGGCACCTACGGCGGCTACTCGTACGACGCGGCCACCGCGATCATCAAGGCCGTCGGCAACGTGGTGAAGGACGGCAAGGTCCCGGCCGACGCCCGTCAGCAGATCGTCGCCGAGGTCCAGAAGAGCCAGTTCGACGGTATCGCCGGCAAGGTCTCGTTCGACGAGTTCGGTGACACCACCAACAAGCGGCTGACCGTCTACCAGGTCACCAACGGTAAGTGGAAGGCCGTCAAGAGCGGCACGTACGACGCCGGCTGATCCAGCCCCCGTACGACCTGTTCCACAGCACCACAGCACCACCGCTCCACCGCACGACAACAGGGCCGCGCGGCCACGACAACCGTCTACCGCGCGGCCCGACGTCTACTCCCCTTGCACTCACTCCCCATCCACATGGAGGCCATGCGGTGCACACTCTGCCGCAACAGCTGGCCAACGGGCTGCTCCTCGGCTCGATGTACGGGCTGATCGCCATCGGCTACACGATGGTGTACGGCATCGTCCAGCTCATCAACTTCGCCCACGGCGAGATCTTCATGACCGGCGCCTTCGGCGGACTCACGGTCTACCTCTACGTGCTGCCCGACGGCATATCCATGTGGATAGCCCTCCCCCTGATGCTCATCGGCGGCGCACTCGTCTCCGTGCTCATCGCACTGGGAGCGGAACGCTTCGCCTACCGACCACTGCGCAGCGCGCCACGGCTCGCACCGCTGATCACCGCGATCGGACTCTCGCTCGCGCTCCAGCAGGCGGTCTTCAACTGGTACCCGGACGCCAAGAACGACGAGCGGTTCCCGCAGCTCCCGGGCGGACCGTTCCACGTCGGCTCGGTCACCTTCGGCTCCGGTGACATCTTCCTGATCACGGCAGCCCCGCTCTGTATGGCGGCGCTCGCCCTGTTCGTCCGCTCCTCGCGCACCGGCCGCGCCATGCAGGCCACCGCGCAGGACCCGGACACCGCCCAGCTCATGGGCATCGACACCAACCGCATCATCATGATCGCCTTCGCCATCGGCGGCATCTTCGCCGCTGTCGCGGGTATCGCCTGGGGCCTCAAGTACGGCTCCATCAAGTACGAGATGGGCTTCCAGGCCGGTCTCAAGGCGTTCACCGCCGCCGTCCTCGGCGGTATCGGCAACATCTACGGCGCCATGATCGGCGGTGTGGTCCTCGGCCTCGCCGAGACCATGGCCAGCGCGTACATCGCCGACGTTCCCGGGATGCAGCAGCTCGGCGGCTCGGGCTGGGCGAACGTCTGGGCGTTCGTCCTCCTCATCCTCGTCCTGCTCTTCAGGCCACAAGGCCTGGTGGGCGAACGCGTCGCGGACAGGGCGTGATCGACATGACCACCAGCACCGTCAAGAACGTCGCCACCCCGGCCGAGCCGCGCGGCATCGTCCCGCTGCCCGCGCCCGTGGCCCAGTTGCTGATCGCGATCGGCGCCGTCGCCACCATCGCCTCCACCTTCCTCGCCTGGACCTGGACCTCCGAGTTCCCGGGCGACCTCACCGTGACCGGCTACCCCGCCGGGCTCCAGACCCTCACCCTGGTCGCCGGAGCGCTCACCCTGCTGTACGCCCTCGCGGGCTACAAGGTCCGGGGTCTGGGCTGGCTCAACCCGGGCGGCACCAACAACCCGGTGCTCCTCGCCGCGTTCTCCGCGTTCGCGGTCGTCTGGTACACCGTGATCGCCATCGCCTACGACCTGGGCGGCCTCGCCAACCTGGAGCCGGGCGCGTTCGTCGCCGCCGTCGCCTCGATCCTGCCGGTCGTCGGCGCGCTCGCGCTGCCCCACCCGGGCCGCTCGCTGCGCGACCACATCGCCAAGCCGGACGGCATCCCGGCGGCCGCGCCGCTGCCCAGCTGGGCCCAGCGTCTGATCATCTCGCTGGCGACCGCGCTCGGCCTGGTCGTCTTCACGTACGGCATCGGTGTCGACAACGAGGAGAGCGAGACCTTCATCGGTCTGCTGCTCCTGGTCCTGTTCGGCTCGATGGCGCTGTTCGCCGCCGGGCTCTTCGAGCGGTTCACCGAGCTCAACGTCCAGCACAAGGGGTTCGCCACCACCGCCGTGTTCCTCGCGGCCGTGATCTTCCCCTTCACCCAGAGCGAGGACCACAACGCCAACCTCGGCGCCAACATCCTCATCTTCGGCACCGTCGCCCTCGGCCTCAACATCGTCGTCGGCCTCACCGGACTGCTCGACCTCGGTTACGTGGCCTTCCTCGGCGTCGGCGCCTACGCGGCCGCGCTGGTCTCCGGCTCCGAGTTCTCCCGCTTCTCCGGTGTGCAGGTCCCGTTCTGGGCCGCCGCGCTGATCGGTATGGGAGCGTCACTCGTCTTCGGCGTGATCATCGGCGCACCGACGCTGAGGCTCCGCGGCGACTATCTGGCGATCGTCACCCTGGGCTTCGGAGAGATCTTCCGGATCACCGTCAACAACCTCGACGGCGCCTCGGGCCCCAACCTCACCAACGGCCCCAACGGCATCTCCCAGATCCCCGACCTGGAGATCTTCGGCTTCAACCTCGGTGCCGCGCACGACATCGCCGGACGCACCATCGGCCGCTTCGGCAACTACCTGTTCCTGATGCTGCTGATCACGGCGCTCATCGTGCTCGTCTTCAACCGCGCCGCGAACTCCCGTATCGGCCGCTCCTGGATCGCGATCCGCGAGGACGAGACCGCCGCCACCGCCATGGGCATCAACGGCTTCCGGGTCAAGCTCATCGCCTTCGCCCTGGGCGCCTCCCTCGCCGGTCTCGCGGGTACGGTCTTCGCCCACGTCAACTACAGCGTGGTGCCGAGCCCCTTCCAGTTCGCCGGTGCGGCCCCGCCCAACTCGGCCTTCCTGCTCGCGGCCGTCGTCCTCGGCGGTATGGGAACGGTGAGCGGTCCGCTCCTGGGCGCCTCGCTGCTCTACCTCATCCCCGAGAAGCTGGGCTTCCTCAAGGAGTACGAGCTCTTCGGCTTCGGCGTCGCCCTCATCCTGCTGATGCGGTTCCGGCCCGAGGGCATCGTCGCCAACCGGCGCCGCCAGCTCGAATTCCACGAGACCGGCCAACTGGACGTGCCCGAACAGGGACTTCCGGACACCACCGTCGGCGTCACCAAGGCGGAGGCGTAACCATCATGACCACCACCATCGCCCCCAGCCCGGTGCTCGAAGCGTCCGGCGTCACCATGCGGTTCGGCGGTCTGACCGCCGTACGCAACGTCGACCTCACCGTCAACACCGGCGAGATCGTCGGTCTCATCGGCCCCAACGGCGCCGGCAAGACCACCTTCTTCAACTGCCTCACGGGGCTCTACGTCCCCACCGAGGGCAAGGTCTCGTACAAGGGGACCGTGCTCCCGCCCAAGCCGCACCTGGTCACCCAGGCCGGCATAGCGCGCACCTTCCAGAACATCCGGCTCTTCGCCAATATGACCGTTCTGGAGAACGTGCTCGTCGGGCGGCACACCCGCACCAAGGAGGGCCTCTGGTCCGCCCTGCTGCGCGGCCCCGGCTTCAAGAAGGCCGAGGCGAAGTCCCGTGAACGGGCCATGGAACTCCTGGAGTTCATCGGCCTGGAGCACAAGGCGGACCACCTCGCCCGCAACCTGCCCTACGGCGAGCAGCGCAAGCTGGAGATCGCCCGGGCGCTGGCGAGCGAGCCGGGGCTGCTGCTCCTGGACGAGCCGACCGCCGGTATGAACCCGCAGGAGACCCGGACCACCGAGGAACTGGTCTTCGCCATCCGGGACATGGGCATCGCCGTTCTCGTCATCGAGCACGACATGCGCTTCATCTTCAACCTGTGCGACCGCGTGACGGTGCTGCTCCAGGGCGAGAAGCTCGTCGAGGGCACGTCCGACGTGGTGCAGGGCGACGAGCGCGTCGTCGCGGCGTACCTCGGCACCCCCTTCGAGGGGGCGCCCGGGGACGAGGAGGTCGCGGAGGTCGAGGCGGCGGCAGCGGCAGCGGCCGAGGCCGCCGAGGCGGATTCCGCCGAGGCTCCCGCCTCCCCGGAGGCCGCGCCGGCCGAGGCGGATGCCTCTTCGGCCGAGGCCGGGACCGATGCCGCCGAGGCCGAGACCGACGCTCCAGGAAAGACCCGTACCGAAGGAGACTCCCAGTGACCGCTCTTCTGGAAGTCGAGGACCTCCGCGTCGCCTACGGCAAGATCGAGGCCGTCAAGGGGATCTCCTTCAGCGTCGAGGCGGGCCAGGTCGTCACGCTCATCGGCACCAACGGCGCCGGCAAGACCACCACCCTGCGGACCCTGTCCGGGCTCCTCAAGCCCTCCGGCGGGCGGATCACCTTCGACGGGAAGCCCCTGTCGAACATCCCCGCGCACAAGATCGTCGCGCTGGGACTCGCCCACTCCCCCGAGGGCCGGCATATCTTCCCGCGGCTGTCCATCGCCGAGAACCTCCAGCTCGGAGCGTTTCTGCGGAGCGACAAGGACGGCATCGAGAAGGACATCCAGCGCGCCTACGAGCTGTTCCCCATCCTGGGCGAACGGCGCAAGCAGGCGGCCGGCACACTGTCCGGCGGTGAGCAGCAGATGCTCGCGATGGGCCGGGCGCTGATGTCCCAGCCCAAGCTGCTGATGCTGGACGAGCCGTCGATGGGCCTCTCCCCGATCATGATGCAGAAGATCATGGAGACCATCGTCGAGCTCAAGGCCCAGGGCACCACGATCCTGCTCGTCGAGCAGAACGCCCAGGCCGCGCTGTCCCTGGCGGACCACGCCCATGTGATGGAGGTCGGCGAGATCAAGCTCTCCGGCTCCGGCCAGGACCTCCTCCACGACGAGAACGTCCGCAAGACGTACCTCGGCGAGGACTAGCGTCCCCACGCTGTACGGATACGGCCCGCACCACTGATCAGTGGTGCGGGCCGTACCGCGTCCGGCTCGGGCCGGAACTAGCCCTTCGCCGCCTTCTTCTCCTCGGCGTCCTCGATGACCGCCTCCGCGACCTGCTGCATCGACAGCCGGCGGTCCATCGACGTCTTCTGGATCCAGCGGAACGCGGCCGGCTCGGTCAGCCCGTACTGGGTCTGGAGGATCGACTTGGCGCGGTCGACCAGCTTGCGCGTCTCCAGGCGCTGGGAGAGGTCCGCGACCTCCTGCTCCAGCGCCTTCAGCTCGGTGAACCGCGACACCGCCATCTCGATCGCGGGCACCACGTCGCTCTTGGAGAACGGCTTCACCAGGTACGCCATCGCCCCGGCGTCCCGGGCCCGCTCCACCAGGTCGCGCTGCGAGAACGCGGTGAGCATCAGGACGGGCGCGATGGAGTCCTTGGCGATCTGCTCGGCGGCCGAGATGCCGTCCAGGACCGGCATCTTCACATCGAGGATGACCAGGTCGGGGCGGTGCTCCCGGGCGAGGTCGACGGCCGTCTGCCCGTCCCCGGCCTCACCGACGACCGCGTAGCCCTCTTCTTCGAGCATCTCTTTGAGGTCGAGGCGGATGAGGGCCTCGTCCTCGGCGATGACGACACGGGTCGTCAGCGGCGGGACGTGCGACTGGTCGTCGTCGGCGACGGGCTGGGGCGACTCGGGGGCGGTCACGGGGGCTCCTTGTTGCGGGGCAAAGTACTGCTTCCCAAGAGCGTACCCAGCTGCGGTAAGGTGTGGTCACGGCGGGTAGCCGCCTACCTCGTACGGCAGGGGCCCTGGGCCTCAGTGCGGTGTGCCGAGGTAGGGGAACTCCGGCAGCAGGTCCGTGTGCGGGCCGATGTGGTCCGTGGGGACCTTCCCGCCCGAGACCATGGCCAGCCTCGCCGAGGTCACGTCGTCCGTGAGCGTGCGCCCGTTGGGGTACGCGGCCGGCCTGCTCCGGTCGTAGCGCAGGACGTCGGGCAGCACCGTGCGCAGGGCCGCTTCGGCCGACTCCTGCGAGTAGCCGCCGGTGTGCCCGAGGACCGCTGTCCAGGGGGCGCGGTAGGTGTCCCAGTCGTCGGCCGGTTCGCCCGCGTTGTAGGCGTCCTTGACCTCCTCCGCGTTGAAGTAGGCCGTGAGCGAGGGGTGGGCGCCCCGGTCCACCGACGTCAGGCTGCCCCGCTGGTGGACGCTGACACGGGCCCAGACGCCGATCACGGGGTCGGCGCCGAGTTCGGCGTCGGGCACCTCCAGGACGATGCCGAAGACGTTCTTGTCGGCGCCCCAGTCGGTGCCGGTCCACTGGAAGTCCTTGACGATGCCGTCGAGGTCCGCGAAGAAGGGGTCGCTGCGCAGCCCGGCCGAGACCAGGTACTGGCCCGCCTCGGTGACCAGCGGATGGGGGCCGAAGCTGACGGGCGCGTCGGTGAACAGCGGGGTGCCGGCGGCCTCGTGCGCACGGGCCTCGGCGCCGGTGGCCCGGTGGACGGTGAGGGTCTGCTCCCCGTCGTCGGCCGGGTCGGAGAAGGTGAAGCTGTAGGCGATGTCGGCCCGGTGGTCGCCGTCGGTGTCGATGTTGAGGCGGTAGACGGCGTCCGGGTGGAAGGCCCGGCCGCCGGTGGGGGCGATCGGGTTGACGTTCATGATCAGGACGGTGCGGCCGCCGGGGACCGTGAAGGCGAACACGTCCGTCAGGTCGAGGCGCGCGTCGTCCATGGGCGAGCGGAGGTTCGGCCCGCTGAGGTGATGTGACATGGCGTCAGCGTGACGGCGGACCCCGGCCCGGGGCCCCGAGGCCGGGCCGTCGGGTCATCCCTTCGGCCCGGCCGGGTCGCCGGTGCGGGCGACGTACTCAGAGCCTGTCTTCGACCCCCCGTTGTCCGCCCGGAGGGCGCACGCACCGGGCGTCGGGGCGCAGGCGGGGGTTCGAAGACAGGCTCTCAGCCCGTGGGGCTGTCGTCCTCGCCGATGTGGTGGACGCGGACGAGGTTGGTCGAGCCGGGGACCCCGGGCGGGGAGCCCGCCGTGATGACCACGATGTCGCCCCGCCGGCAGCGGCCGATCTTCAGGAGTTGTTCGTCGACCTGGGCGACCATCGCGTCCGTCGACTCCACGTGCGGCCCGAGGAAGGTCTCCACGCCCCAGGTGAGGTTGAGCTGGGAGCGGGTGGCCGGGTCGGGGGTGAAGGCGAGCAGCGGGATCGGCGAGCGGTAGCGGGAGAGCCGCTTGACGGTGTCGCCGGACTGGGTGAAGGCGACGAGGTACTTGGCGTTCAGGAAGTCGCCCATCTCGGCCGCCGCGCGGGCCACCGCGCCGCCCTGGGTGCGGGGCTTGCTGCGTTCGGTGAGCGGCGGCAGGCCCTTGGCCAGCACGTCCTCCTCGGCCGCCTCGACGATCCGGCTCATCGTCCGGACGGTCTCCACCGGGTACTTGCCCACGCTGGTCTCGCCGGAGAGCATCACCGCGTCCGTGCCGTCGATGACCGCGTTGGCCACGTCGCTCGCCTCGGCCCTGGTGGGGCGGGAGTTGTCGATCATCGAGTCGAGCATCTGGGTGGCCACGATGACCGGCTTGGCGTTCCGCTTGGCGAGCTTGATGGCCCGCTTCTGGACGATCGGGACCTGTTCGAGGGGCATTTCGACGCCCAGGTCGCCGCGCGCCACCATGATTCCGTCGAAGGCCGCCACGATGTCGTCGATGCTGTCGACGGCCTGCGGCTTCTCGATCTTGGCGATCACCGGGACGCGGCGGCCCTCCTCGTCCATGACGCGGTGGACGTCCTCGATGTCGCGGCCGCTGCGGACGAAGGAGAGCGCGACGATGTCGGCGCCGGTGCGCAGGGCCCAGCGCAGGTCCTCGACGTCCTTCTCGGAGAGCGCGGGTACGGAGACGGCGACGCCGGGGAGGTTGAGGCCCTTGTGGTCGGAGACCATGCCGCCCTCGACGACCCGGGTACGTACGCGCGGGCCGTCGACGCCGACGACCTCCAGGGCCACCTTGCCGTCGTCGACGAGGATGCGCTCCCCGACGGTGACGTCGCCGGCCAGGCCGGAGTAGGTGGTGCCGCAGGTGTGGCGGTCGCCCTCGACCTTCTCCACGGTGATGGTGAACTCATCGCCGCGTTCAAGCAGTACGGGACCTTCACGGAAACGCCCCAGGCGGATCTTCGGGCCTTGAAGGTCGGCGAGCACTCCGACACTGCGGCCCGTTTCGTCGGACGCCTTGCGCACGCGCTGATAGCGCTCCTCGTGGTCGGCGTACGTGCCGTGGCTGAGGTTGAAGCGGGCGATGTCCATTCCGGCCTCGACCAGTGCCTTGATCTGGTCGTACGTGTCGGTGGCGGGCCCCAGGGTACAGACGATCTTTGCTCGACGCATGCTTCGAGCCTAGGCCTTACCGGCCGGTAGAGAATTGGTCCGGCATGACTACTCAACAACCTTTGCATGAAGGGTTATTGACAACTGTTGAATTGTGCGCCGGGGTGCTCCGATGAGCGGACGGCGCTCTGTCCCGGGCCCGGCGCAAACCCTTGACATGTTCAGGCCTCAACGCTGGAATATGTTCGTTTTCGTTCGACCTCGTTGAATTCGGCGCCACTACACCGACGGAGCCGCACATGTCATCGTTCAGGAAGTTCAGAAAACGGGCCGGTACCGCACTCGCCACGCTCCCGCTGCTGGCCGGCGGCCTGGTCGCCCTCGCCGCCACGGCCGCGCCACCCGCCGCGGCCGTCGACAACGGCCTGGCCCGGACCCCGCAGATGGGGTTCAACAACTGGAACTCCACGCACTGCCGGGCCGAGTTCAACGAGACGATGGTCAAGGGGATCGCCGACACCTTCGTCTCCCAGGGCCTCAAGGACGCCGGGTACACCTACGTCAACCTCGACGACTGCTGGGCGCTGCCGAACCGGGACGCGGGCGGCGATCTCGTCCCCGACCCGGTGCGCTTCCCCCACGGCATCAAGTCCGTCGCCGACTATGTGCACTCCAAGGGCCTGAAGTTCGGCCTCTACTCCAGCGCGGGCACCAAGACCTGCGACGTCCAGGGCTTCCCCGGCGGGCTCGGCCACGAGCAGCAGGACGCCGACCTGTGGGCCTCCTGGGGCGTCGACTACCTCAAGTACGACAACTGCAACAACAGCGGCGTCGACGCCAGACAGCGCTACAAGGCCATGGGCGACGCGTTGACGGCGGCCACCCGCTCCACCGGCCGGCCGATCCTCTACAGCATCTGCGAGTGGGGCTCCAACCAGCCCTGGACCTGGGCCCCGGCGGTCGGCAACTCCTGGCGGACCACCGGCGACATCAGCGACAACTGGTCGAGCATGATCTCCATCGCGCACCAGAACCAGTCGCTGGCGCCGTACGCCGGGCCGGGTGCCTGGAACGACCCCGACATGCTGGAGGTCGGCAACGGCGGGATGACCGACACCGAGTACCGCACCCACTTCAGCCTCTGGTCGCAGATGGCCGCGCCGCTGCTGATCGGCAGCGATCTGCGCACCGCGAGCGCCTCCACGCTCGCCATCCTCAAGAACACCGACGTGATCGCGGTCGACCAGGACCCGCTGGGCAAGCAGGGCACGGTCGTCTCCCAGTCCGGCGGTCTGGTCGTGATGTCCAAGCCGCTGGCCGACGGCGGCCGTTCGGTCACGCTGACCAACGAGAACACCTCGGCCAGGACGGTCTCCACGACCGTGAAGGACATCGGGATCGGCGGGGCGTCCTCGTACGCCCTCAAGGACCTCTGGTCGAAGGCCACCGGTACGACCACCAGCGCCATCAGCGCGTCGGTGCCCGCGCACGGCACGGTCATGCTCCGGGTGACGCCCGGCAGCCCGGTGCCGCCGCCGACCGGTCTGAGCCAGCTCAGCGATCTGCCGTGGACCTCGGCGGTCGGCGGCTGGGGCCCGGTGGAGCGCGACCGCAGCAACGGCGAGCAGTCGGCGGGCGACGGCCGCACCCTGACCATCGGCGGCACGACCTACGCCAAGGGCCTCGGCACGCACGCCCCCAGCGACATCTCGTACTACCTGGGCGGCGGCTGCTCCTCGCTCGGGGTCGACGTGGGCGTCGACGACGAGGCGGCGACCACCGGATCCGTACGGTTCCAGATCTGGCGCGACGGGACGCTGGCCGCCGACAGCGGGGTGCGCACCGCCGCCGATCCGCCCAAGCACCTGAGCGCCGACCTCAAGGGCGGGGCCAAGCTGCGCCTCGTCGTCACCGACGGCGGGAACGGCATCACCTACGACCACGCCGACTGGGCCGACGCCGAACTGGCCTGCGGCAGCGGCCCCTCGGCCGGTGCGCACGCGCTCAGCGACCTGACCTGGGCGTCGGCCACCAACGGGTGGGGGCCGGTGGAGAAGGACCGCAGCAACGCCGAGCAGTCGGCGGGCGACGGCACACCGCTCACCGTCAACGGGACGGTGTACGCGAAGGGCCTCGGCACCCACGCCCCGAGCTCCGTCTCGTACTACCTGGGCGGCAGCTGCTCCGCGCTGACCACGGCGGTGGGGGTGGACGACGAGGTCACCACCAAGGGGTCGGTCGTC
Source organism: Streptomyces sp. ERV7 (assembly GCF_001653515.1). Lineage (GTDB taxonomy): Bacteria > Actinomycetota > Actinomycetes > Streptomycetales > Streptomycetaceae > Streptomyces. The sequence goes on from NZ_LYOY01000029.1 coordinate 304,637, forward strand.
TTCCAGATCTGGCGCGACGGGACGCTGGCCGCCGAGAGCGGCAGGATGACGTCGGCGGACGCGGCGCGCTCGCTCAGCGCGGACGTCACGGGGGCGATGGAGGTACGGCTCGTCGTGACGGACGCGGGCGACGGCATCGACTACGACCACGGGGACTGGGCGGGGCCCCGGCTGACCTGCGCGTAGGCGAGCACGGCAGAGCGGTCCCGGGCGGCGAGGCCGTCCGGGACCGCGTGTTTTCTCGTGGTCATCCGATCGAAACCTGCCAGGGGTGTTGCGGATGGCCGGTTCTGCGCCAAAATCCTCTGGACCTTCTACGCGCGTCGCGTATCGACGTCTACGCGCGTAACACACCGTCAGGGAGTGCATCACATGCCGCTGAACCGTAGGACGTTCCTGGGCACCACGGCCGCCGCCGGAGCCGGCGCGGCCATAGCCGGGGGTGTCGCGGCCCCCGCCGAGGCCCACGAGCACGGGCACGGCCACGGGCGTGCGCCCAAGCGGTACTCGTTCAGCGTCATGGGCACCACCGACCTGCACGGCAACGTCTTCAACTGGGACTACTTCACGGACAAGGAGTTCGACGACAAGGCGCACAACGACGTCGGCCTCGCCAAGATCTCCACGCTCGTCGAGCAGGTCCGCAAGGAGAAGGGCCGCCCCAACACCCTGATGATCGACGCGGGTGACACCATCCAGGGCACCCAGCTGTCGTACTACTACGCCAAGGTCGACCCGATCACGGCCAAGCACGGCCCGGTGCACCCGATGGCGCAGGCCATGAACGCCATCGGCTACCACGCCGCCGCCCTCGGCAACCACGAGTTCAACTACGGCATCCCGGTGCTGCGCAAGTTCGAGGAGCAGTGCCGCTTCCCGCTGCTCGGCGCCAACGCGCTGGACGCCAAGACGCTGAAGCCGGCCTTCCCGCCGTACGTCATCAAGCGGCTGCGCACCCCGCACGGGCGGGACGTGCGCGTCGCGATCCTCGGTCTCACCAACCCCGGCATCGCCATCTGGGACAAGGCCAACGTCAGCGGCAAGATGGTCTTCCCGGGCCTTGAGGAGCAGGCCGCGAAGTTCGTGCCCAAGCTGCGCTCGATGGGCGCGGACGTGGTCGTCGTGGCCGCCCACTCGGGCTCCTCGGGCACCTCGTCGTACGGCGACCAGCTGCCCTACATCGAGAACGCGGCCGCGCTCGTGGCCCAGCAGGTGCCGGGGATCGACGCGATCCTGGTCGGGCACGCGCACACGGAGATTCCCGAGTACCGCGTGGCGAACAAGCAGACCGGCAAGGAGGTCGTGCTCTCCGAGCCCCTGAAGTGGGGCCAGCGGCTGACCGTGTTCGACTTCGACCTGGTGTGGGAGAAGGGCCGCTGGACGGTCGAGAAGGCGGGCGCCAAGGTCCTCAACTCCAACACCGCCGCCGAGGACCCGAAGATCGTCCGGCTGCTCTCCGACGAGCACCGGAAGGTCGTGGCGTACGTCAACCAGGTCATCGGCACGTCGAAGGCGGCGATGAGCACCGCCGAGGCGGCCTGGAAGGACGAGCCGATCATCGACCTGATCAACGCCGTCCAGGTGGACACCGTGAAGGCGGCGCTCGCGGGCGGCGCCTACGCGGCCCTGCCGGTCCTCTCGCAGACGCCGTCCAGGTGGACACCGTGAAGGCGGCGCTCGCGGGCGGCGCCTACGCGGCCCTGCCGGTCCTCTCGCAGGCGTCCTGCTTCTCGCGCACGGCCGTCATCCCGGCCGGCCAGGTCACCATCAAGGACGCGGCCGGGCTCTACCCGTTCGAGAACACGCTGGAGGCACGGCTGCTGACGGGCGCCCAGCTCAAGGACTATCTGGAGTTCTCGGCGCGGTACTACGTCCAGACGCCGGCCGGGGCGCCGGTCGACCCGGCGAAGCTGACGAACGCGGACAGCACGCCGGACTACAACTACGACGCGGTGTCGGGGCTGGTGTACGACATCGACATCGCGAAGCCGGCCGGTTCCCGGATCGCGAACCTCACGTTCCAGGGCAAGCCGCTGGACCCGGCGGCGCAGTTCGTGCTCGCCGTCAACAACTACCGCGCCAACGGTGGCGGGAACTTCCCGCACGTCGCCGGGGCGAAGGCGCTGTGGTCGAACTCCGAGGAGATCCGGAACACGATCATCGGCTGGGTGAAGGCGAAGGGGGTCGTCGACCCCGCCGCGTTCGCCTCCGTGGACTGGAAGCTGGTCCGGGACGGGGTCGCCGTCTTCTAGGCCTGTCTCAAGGACAGGCTCTCAGCCCTCCAGGGGGATCAGGCCGCCCGGTGCCTTCGGTGCCGGGCGGGGCTGGTCCTGCTTGGTCAGGCCGAAGGTCGTGAAGGCCGTGCGGGTGGGGAGGGGGTAGGGCTCCTTGTCCGTCAGGGAGTTCAGGATCGCCGCGCTGCGCCAGGCCGCCAGGCCCAGGTCGGGGGCGCCCACCCCGTGGGTGTGCTTCTCGGCGTTCTGGACGTACACCGCGCCGGTGACCGAGCTGTCCAGGACGAGGCGGAAGTCCGCGTCGACGCGCGGGCGTTCGGAGGAGTCCAGGCGCATATAGGGGTCGAGGCCGGACAGCATGCGGGCCAGCGGGCGCTCCCGGTAGCCGGTGGCGAGGATCACCGCGTCGGTGGTCAGCCGGGAGCGCACGCCCTGCTGGGCGTGTTCCAGGTGCAGCTCGACCTTGGTGGTGGCGACCCGGCCCGCCGTACGGACGCTGACCCCGGGGGTGAGGGTCGCGTCGGGCCAGCCGCCCTGCTGGGTGCGGCGGTAGAGCTCTTCGTGGATGGCGGCGATGGTGTCCGCGTCGATGCCCTTGTGGAGCTGCCACTGGCGGGGCACCAGCTCGTCGCGGACCGGCTCGGCCAGGGCGTGGAAGTAGCGGGTGTAGTCGGGGGTGAAGTGCTCAAGGCCCAGTTTCGAGTACTCCATCGGCGCGAAGGTCTCGGTGCGGGCCAGCCAGGTGATCCGCTCGCGGCCCGCCGGGCGGTTGCGCAGCAGGTCGAGGAAGACCTCGGCGCCGGACTGTCCCGAGCCGACGACGGTGATGTGGTCGGCGGCGAGGAAGCGCTCGCGGTGGTCGAGGTAGTCGGCCGAGTGGATCACCGGGACGGCGGGCGCGTCCGCGAGCGGCTTGAGCGGCTCGGGAACGTAGGGCTCGGTGCCCACGCCCAGGACCAGGTTGCGGGCGAAGGCGCGGCCCAGCGCCTCGGCCTGGCCGTGGATGTCGAGCTGGGTGAAGTCGACCTCGAACAGCTCCCGTTCGGCGTTCCAGCGCACCGCGTCCACCTGGTGCCCGAAGTGCATTCCGGGGAGGTTCTCGCTGACCCAGCGGCAGTACGCGTCGTACTCGGTGCGCTGGATGTGGAAGCGCTCGGCGAAGTAGAACGGGAAGAGCCGCTCGCGGTGGCGCAGATAGTTGAGGAACGACCAGGGGCTGGCGGGGTCGGCGAGGGTCACGAGGTCGGCCAGGAACGGGACTTGGAGGGTGGCGCCCTCGATGAGCAGGCCCGGGTGCCAGTGGAAGGCGCGGCGCTGTTCGTAGAAGGCGGTGGAGAGCCCGCCGGGCACACCGTGGGCGAGGGCGGCGAGCGAGAGGTTGAACGGGCCCACGCCGATGCCCACCAGGTCGTGCGGGCGGTCGATGTCTTGGGCGGGTGCCGGTGCGGTCATCGCGGGGTGCTGCCTTCCACGGTCTTGAGGAGCTGTGCCAGGTCGCCGGTGGTGGTGTGGGGGTTGAGCAGGGTGGCCTTGAGCCAGAGGCGCCCGTCGGCGCGGGCCCTGCCGAGGACCGCCCGGCCCTCGGTGAGCAGGGCGCGACGGATCCCGGCGACCTCGTCGTCGGTGGCGCCCGTCGGGCGGAACAGGACGGTGGAGATCGCGGGGCGCTCGTACAGGTCGAGGTGCGGGTGTTCCTCGACGAGGTCCGCGAAGGTCCGCGCGAGGGCGACCGTGCGGTCGACGAGGGCGGCGAGGCCGGTGCGGCCGAGGGCGCGGAGCGTGACGGCGATCTTCAGTACGTCCGGTCTGCGGGTGGTCCGCAGGGAGCGCCCGAGGAGGTCGGGCAGGCCCGCTTCGGTGTCGTCGTCGGCGTTGAGGTAGTCGGCGGTGTGCGCGAGCGGGGCGAGGCGGGCCGGGTCGGGGACCGCGAGCAGCCCGGCGGCGACCGGCTGCCAGCCGAGTTTGTGCAGGTCGAGCGTGACGGACTGGGCGTGTTCCAGGCCGCGCAGCTTGGCGCGGTGGGTGTCGCTGAAGATCAGCGGTCCGCCGTACGCGGCGTCGACGTGCAGCTCGGCGCCGTGCCGGGCGCACAGGGCGGCGATCTCGGGGAGCGGGTCGACGGCGCCCGAGTCGGTGGTGCCCGCGGTGGCGGCGACCAGGACGGGGCGGTGCAGATCGGTGAGGGCTTCGTCGAGGGCGGCGAGGTCGAGGGTGCCGGAGGGGGCGGGGACGGTGACCGGCTCGGGCAGGCCCAGGAGCCAGGCGGCGCGGGAGAGCGAGTGGTGGGCGTTGGCGCCCTGGGCGAGCTGGACGGAGCCGTGCCGTTCACGGGCCAGCAGAAGGGCGAGCTGATTGGACTCGGTGCCGCCGCTGGTGACGAGCGCGTCGCCGCCGGGCCAGAACTCGGCGGCCAGCGCCCGGGTGACGAGGGCTTCGAGCTCGGCCGCGGCGGGGGCCTGGTCCCAGGAGTCGAGCGAGGGGTTGAGGGCGCAGGCGGCGAGGTCGGCGGCCGCGGCGAGGGCCAGCGGCGGGGTGTGCAGATGGGCGGCGCAGCGCGGGTCGGCGGGGTCGGCCGCACCCTCCGCCAGGGTTCGGACGAGGGTGGTCAGCGCCTCCTCGGCGCCGGTTCCCCGTAACGGGAACGCCTCCCCGACCGCGGCCCCGACCCGGACGGCCACCGCCTCGGGGCCGCCGTGCGGCAGGGGGCCGCCCCGGGCCACCGCACCGTCGCGCAGCGCGTCCAGGACGACGCCGAGGAGGGGGTGCAGGGCGGAGGGGCCGGTGGCGGGCGCCCTGGGACTGACCACCCCGGGTGCCCGCGGGCTGGCCGGCACGGCCGCCCTGGGACTGACCGGAGCGGGCACCCTGGGACTGACCCGTGCGGGCACCCTGCGGCTGGGCCGCGCGGCCCGACGACGTGCGGCCGGCGCCGGAGCGCGAACCCCGGCTACGGGGACGGCTGCCGCCCGACGGCTGCGCCGGCGCGGGAACCTCGATCACGACCGGGACGCCCGACGGCTCGCGCGCCCCCGTGACCCGTACCAGCTCCTCGTCGCTCGACTTCACCGCGGCCGTCCGCGGACGGATCCCCGCGAAGGTCATCAGACGGGTCATCTCGCGCTTCTGCTCCGGCAGGACCAGCGTGACGACGCTGCCCGACTCACCCGCACGGGCCGTACGGCCACCGCGGTGGAGGTAGTCCTTGTGGTCGGTCGGCGGGTCGACGTTGACGACCAGGTCGAGGTCGTCGACGTGGATGCCGCGCGCCGCCACGTTCGTCGCGACGAGCGCGGTGACCTGGCCGTTCTTGAACTGCTCCAGGGTGCGGTTGCGCTGCGGCTGGGAGCGGCCGCCGTGCAGGCCCGCCGCCCGGACACCGCTCGCGAGCAGCCGCTTGACCAGCCGGTCCACCGAGCGCTTGGTGTCCAGGAACATGATCACCCGGCCGTCGCGGGCGGCGATCCGCGCGGTGACGGCCTTCTTGTCGGTCTCGTCCTGGATGTAGAGGACGTGGTGCTCCATCGTCGTCACCGCGCCCGCCGACGGGTCCACGGAGTGGACGACCGGGTCGGTGAGGAACATCCGGACCAGACGGTCGATGTTCTTGTCCAGGGTGGCGGAGAACAGCATGCGCTGGCCGCCCGGCTCGACCTGCTTCAGCAGCGCCGTGACCTGCGGCATGAAGCCCATGTCGGCCATCTGGTCGGCCTCGTCGAGCACCGTCGTACGCACCTGGCCGAGCACGCAGTCGCCGCGCTCTATGAGGTCCTTGAGGCGGCCGGGCGTCGCCACGAGCACCTCGGCGCCGCGCCGCAGCGCGTTCGCCTGCTTGGTGAGCGAGAGCCCGCCCACGACCGTGGTCAGCCGCAAGTTGACGGCAGTGGCGTACGGGGTGAGCGCGTCGGTGACCTGCTGGGCCAGCTCGCGCGTCGGTACGAGCACCATGGCGAGCGGCGCCTTCGGCTCGGCGCGGAGGCCTGCCGTACGGGCGAGGAGCGCGAGGCCGAAGGCGAGGGTCTTGCCCGAGCCCGTGCGGCCCCGGCCGAGGATGTCGCGCCCCGCGAGCGAGTTCGGCAGCGTCGCGGCCTGGATCGGGAACGGCTCGGTCACCCCCTGCGCGGCCAGCGTCTTGAGGAGCGCCGCGGGCATGTCGAGGTCGGCGAACGCCGCCACCGCGGGCAGTGCGGGCGTGACCGTCTCCGGCAACGTGAATTCGCCCTGCGGCTGCACGGTCCGGCCGCGCGCGGAATTCGCGGCAGGCTTGGCGGAGCTGGAGGTGGAGCGCTTGCGGGGGTTCATACGCGTCATACGGAAATTGCCTTCCTGGGCCCGGTGGACGGACAGCACGCAAGCCGGGACCCGCACCTGCGCGGTGCGGGCCCCGGCTCGGGATTCGCCGAAGATCAGGCGGGGAGGATGTTCTCCGCCTGCAGGCCCTTCTGGCCCTGGGTGACCTCGAAGGAGACCTTCTGGCCCTCGAGGAGCTCACGGAAGCCGGAGGAGGCGATGTTCGAGTAGTGGGCGAAGACGTCCGGGCCGCCGCCGTCCTGCTCGATGAAGCCGAAGCCCTTTTCCGAGTTGAACCACTTCACGGTGCCAGTAGCCATGTCATTCTCCTGAATAGGTAGGGGCCCCATCCGGAGAAAGCCGGAAAAACAATCATGCGCCTGAGGAACATTCCCGTCAGGCGCACATAAAGTCTATGGGTACCAAAACTGCAACGGGGAAACTGTACCACGTCAGCCCGCCCGGGTCCGGGGCGGCCGTGTGGGCCGCGCCACTCCCCCGCGCCTGCTCAGAGCCTTTCGATCACGGTCACGTTCGCCTGGCCGCCGCCCTCGCACATCGTCTGGAGGCCGTAGCGGCCGCCCGTGCGCTCCAGCTCGTGCAGCAGCGTCGTCATCAGCCGTACACCGGTGGCCCCCAGCGGGTGGCCGAGGGCGATGGCGCCCCCGTTGACGTTGACCCTCGCCGGGTCCGCGCCGGTCTCCTTCAGCCAGGCGAGCACCACCGGCGCGAAGGCCTCGTTGATCTCGACCAGGTCGATCGCGTCGATCGTCAGGCCGGTCCTCTTGAGCGCGTACGCCGTCGCCGGGATCGGCGCCGAGAGCATCCGTATGGGGTCCTCGCCGCGTACCGAGAGGTGGTGGATCCGGGCGCGCGGGGTGAGTCCGTGCTCCCGGACGGCCCGCTCGCTCGCGAGGAGCATCGCGGCGGCGCCGTCGGAGACCTGGGAGGAGCACGCGGCGGTGATCGTGCCGCCCTCGACGACCGGCCGCAGGGCGGCCATCTTCTCGGCGCTCGTGTCGCGGCGCGGCCCCTCGTCGGCGCGCACCTCTCCGTACGGCACGGTCTCGCGTACGAAACGGCCCTCGTCGAGGGCCCGGATCGCGCGGCGGTGCGAGCGGAGCGCGAACTCCTCCTGGTCCTCGCGGCCGATCCCCCACTTGCGGGCGATGAGCTCGGCGCCGTGGAACTGGTTGACCGGCTGGTCCCCGTACCGCGCCCGCCAGCCGGCCGAGCCGGCGAACGGGCCCCCGGTCAGACCGAGCGGCTCGGCCGCCTGCCGGGAGGCGAAGGCGATCGGGATCATCGACATGTTCTGGGTGCCGCCCGCGACCACCAGGTCCTGGGTGCCGGAGAGCACGCCCTGCGCGGCGAAGTGCACGGCCTGCTGGGAGGAGCCGCACTGGCGGTCGACGGTGACGCCCGGCACCTCCTGCGGCAGCCCGGCCGCCAGCCAGGCGGTGCGCGCGATGTCCCCGGCCTGCGGCCCGACCGCGTCCAGACAGCCGAAGACGACGTCCTCTACGGCGGCCGGGTCGATCCCCGAGCGCTCGACGAGCGCGGTGAGCACATGCGCGCCCAGGTCCGCCGGATGGACCCCGGCGAGCCCGCCTCCGCGCCGCCCCACCGGGGTGCGCACCGCTTCGACCACGTATGCCTCGGCCATTCCCCACGCTCCTTCGCGCGTCAGCGGATCACTCTCGTACGGCGATTCCGTCCAGGACCATCGACAGGTACTGGCGGGCGATCTCCTCGGGGCTGTGCTGTCCGCCGGGCCGGTACCAGGACGCGGCCACCCACACCGTGTCGCGGACGAACCGGTAGGTGAGCCGGACGTCCAGGTCCGCCCGGAACGCCTTGGCCTCCACCCCGCGCTCCAGGGTCCCCAGCCACGCCTGCTCGAACCTGCGCTGCGAGTCGGCGAGGTAGCCGAAGCGCGGCAGCTCGGTGAGGTGCCGGGACTCCTTCTGGTAGATCGCGACGGCGGCCCGGTGCCGGTCGATCTCCCGGAAGGACTCGGTGACCAGGGCCTCGATGGTCGCGCGCGGCCCGAGCCCGGCCGCGAGCACGGCGTCGTACCCCTCCCACAGCTCGGTCAGGAAGGTGGAGAGGATCTCGTCGAGCATCGATTCCTTGGAATCGAAGTGGTAGTAGAGGCTCCCCGCGAGCATGCCCGCCTCGTCGGCGATCCTGCGGACGGTGGTGGCGTTGTAGCCCTGGGCGGCGAACACCTCGGCCGCGGTGGCGAGGAGTTCTCCGCGCCGCTCGGGCACGGCGGTCACCTGCTGCTTCTTGTTCTTCGGCACGGGGCCATTGTCGTCCTGCCCGGCGCTAGGGGTGCTGGCTGCTGACGGCGACGGTTTCCCCGGTCATGTACGAGGAGTAGTCGCTGGCCAGGAAGACGATGACGTTGGCCACCTCCCAGGGCTCGGCACAGCGCCCGAAGGCCTCCCGTGCGGCGAGTTCGTCGAGCAGCTCGGCGGTGGTGACCTTGGCGAGGTGGGGGTGCAGGGCGAGGGACGGGGAGACCGCGTTGACCCGTACGCCGTGGGCGGCCGCCTCGATCGCCGCGCAGCGGGTGAGCGCCATGACGCCCGCCTTGGCGGCGGCGTAGTGGGCCTGCCCGGCCTGGGCGCGCCAGCCGACGACGGACGCGTTGTTGACGATCACTCCGCCGCGGCCGTCCGACCGGTAGGCGCGCAGGGCGGCCCGGGTGCAGCGGAAGGTGCCGCCCAGGGTGACGTCGAGGACGCGGTCCCACTGCTCGTCGCTCATGTCGGCCAGTTCGGCGGTGCCGCCGAGGCCCGCGTTGTTGACGACGACGTCGAGGCGGCCGTGGAGCCGTACCGCCTCGGCGAAGAGCGCGCGCACCTGGGAGTCGTCGGTGACGTCGCAGGACCGCGCGGCCACGGCGCCGGTGCCGAACTCGGCCGTGAGGGCCTCCTCGGTCTCCTTGAGCCTGCGCGTGTGCGCGTCGCTGATCAGCACCCGCGCGCCCTCCTCCAGGAACCGGCGGGCGGTCGCGCCGCCGATCCCGGCCCCGGCGGCGGCGGTGACGACGGCGGTGCGGCCGTCGAGGAGGCCGTGCCCGGGCACATACGGAACCTTGTTGTCGGTCACGTCCGCAGGCTAACCTACCAAACACTTGTTAGGGAACGATCGCGCAGGACGGTCGGTCGCGAAGGGGCGGGCCCCGCAATGGACTTGGACCACACGGCCGAGGAGGACGCCTTCCGCGCCGAGGCGCGCGACTGGCTCGCGGCGCGTGTGCCGGCGGCGCCACTGCCCTCCCTGGAGACGGCGGAGGGCTTCGCCGCGCACCGGGAGTGGGAGGCCGAGCTGTACGCGGGGCGGTGGTCGGCCGTCTCCTGGCCCGAGCGGTTCGGGGGGCGGGGCGCCGACATCTTCCGGTGGCTGGCCTTCGAGGAGGAGTACTGGGCGGCGGGCGCGCCCGGCCGGGTCTCCCAGAACGGCATCAGCCTGCTCGCGCCGACGCTCTTCGACCACGGCAGCGAGGAGCAGCGGACCCGGGTGCTGCCGGACATGGCGAGCGGCGCGGTGGTGTGGGCGCAGGCCTGGTCGGAGCCGGAGGCCGGGTCCGACCTGGCGTCGCTGCGGTCGCGGGCCGTGCGCACGGACGGGGGCTGGCTGCTGTCGGGCCAGAAGACATGGTCCTCGCGGGCCGCGTTCGCCGACCGCGCCTTCGGCATCTTCCGTACGGACCCGGCGGCGGCCCGGCCGCACCAGGGCCTGACGTATCTGATGTTCGACCTGCGGGCTCCCGGGGTGACCGTCCGCCCGATCGGCCGGCTCGACGGGAAACCTGCGTTCGCGGAGCTGTTCCTGGACGAGGTGTTCGTCCCCGACGAGGACGTCATCGGGGAGCCGGGGCAGGGCTGGCGCATCGCGATGTCCACGACCGGCAACGAGCGCGGGCTCACCCTGCGCTCCCCCGGCCGCTTCCTGGCCGCCGCCGACCGGCTGGTGCGGCTGTGGCGCGAGCACGGCGAGGACCGGGGGCTCCGCGACCGGGTGGCGGACGCGGTGATCGGGGCGCGGGCCTATCAGCTGTTCACCTGCGCGGGCGCGTCCCGCTTCGCGGCGGGCGAGGCGATGGGGGCGGAGTCGAGCCTGAACAAGCTGTTCTGGTCGGAGTACGACATCGCGCTGCACGAGACGGCGCTGGAAGTACTGGGCGCGGAGGGCGAGTTGCCGGACACCGGCGGCGGCTGGGCCGAGGGCTATGTCTTCGCGCTCGCCGGGCCCGTGTACGCCGGTACGAACGAGATCCAGCGCGACATCGCCGCCGAGCGTCTGCTCGGCCTCCCGAAGGGCCGACCCCGATGAGGTTTCTGCCGACCGCCGAGCAGCGCGACTTCGCCCGTTCCCTGGACGCGCTCCTGACCGCCTCGGACACCCCCTCGGCGGTACGGTCCTGGGCGGCCGGGGACCACGGGCCCGGCCGGGCGCTGTGGGCGCGGCTCGCCGGGGCCGGGGTGTTCGCGCTCGCGGCGCCGGAGGAGCACGGCGGGGGGCCGGTCCCCTCCTCACCGAGGCGGTCGGGTGCGCCGTCCGCTGGGCCCGGCTCGCGGCGGCGGCGCAGGCGGTCGGGGTGGCCGAGGAACTGTTGCGCGGGACCGTCGCGTACGTGAAGCAGCGCACCCAGTTCGGGGTGCCGATCGGCTCGTTCCAGGCGGTCAAGCACCGGCTCGCGGACACGCTGCTCGCGGTGGAGTTCGCGCGGCCGCTGGTGTACGGGGCGGCGCTCACCCTCGCCCCCGGCGACCTCGCGGCGGCGAAGGCGGCGGCGGGCGAGGCGGCGTACACGGCGGCCCGTGCCGCGCTCCAGCTGCACGGGGCGATCGGCTACACCGAGGAGCTGGACCTCTCGCTCTGGCTGCGCAAGGCGCGCCCGCTGCGCGACGCCTGGGGCACCCCGGCGGCGTGCCGGGCGGAGGTCCTGGCCGCGTACCCCTAGGGCCTGTCCTCCCTCGGCGGCTCGGTCCCGCCGCCCCGCCGGATGGTGCGCAGGGCGGCACCGGGACGCCAGGCGCGCATGACCATCTCCTCCCGTTCCTTGTCGATGCCCGTGTGGACCACCTCGGTGAGCTCCGCCCGGAAGAGCAGGAACGGCTCGGGCGGATGCACCTCACCCGCGTACCGGGCGAGCTCCCCCGGGTCGACCACCTCCACCGCCCACCCGCTGATCCGGACATCCCCGTCGGCCATCTCCGCGTCGGGCCCGGGATTGGCCTGGAGCGAGAAGCGCGGGTCGCGCCGCAGGTCGTACGCCTTACGGGAGCCGGGCATCATCCCGAGCCACAACTCCCCGCCCTGGATCTGAACCTCAAGCCCGGTGACCCGGGGGCCGCCGTCCGCACGAAGGGTCGCGAGAACGTGATGCTTGTACAGAAGGAAACGCTCGCGCACGATCCCCGCGAACGCCGGCTCAACGGCCTCGAACTCTTCCCAGCGAAATCTCTGCGGTGCCATGCGCCCATCAAAACGCGAATACCCGACATCTTCTGTCTGGATTACCGCAGCCTGTGCGAGCGAACCAGCCACATGGCGCTCACCGCACGATCCCCCGCCCCCGCGCCGCCCGCAGCCAGTGCGGGAACTCCCCGAGGAGGCGGTCGTAGAGCTCCGCGTCCGTCACCCGGCGCGGGTCGGCGCCGGCGTGGAAGAAGCCGGCGTTGTCGACGGGGCGGAACTCCGGGACGGCCAGCTCGTCGAGCCGGCGCAGGAAGTCGAACTGGCGGCTGCCGGGATCGCCGAAGCCGATGAACTGCCAGAACATCGGCAGCCCGGCGGCCTTGCAGACATAGCGCTCGGCGGCGAACTTGCTGCTCGGGCCGCCGTCGGTCTGGAAGACGACGAGCGCGGGGGCGGTGGCGCCGCTCTCCAGGTAGTGGTCGATCACCGCGTCCATCGCCAGGTGGTAGTTGGTCCTCCCCATATGGCCCAGGTTGGCGACGATGCGCTCGATCCGGCCGTGGTGGTTCTCGATGCCGATCTCGGCCTGGGCGTCGATGTCCGTGGAGAAGAAGAAGACGGGGACGCGGCCGTCGTCGTCGAGGTGCGCGGAGAGGCCCAGTACCCGGTCGGCGAGCGCCTGCACGCTGCCGTCCTTGAAGTAGCGGCGCATCGAGCCCGAGTAGTCGACGACCAGATAGACCGCGGCCTCCTCGTCCACCAGGCCGTGGTGTTCCAGCGAGACGGCGGCGGCCTTGTAGAGGGAGACGAGCGTGGGCGCCGTCTGCTCGACCTTCCGCAGGGACATCGCTGCCATGCTGCTCGTCTCCGTTCACGGAACCCCTGGGCGTACGGCGGAAGAGCAGAGCGTACGCCAGGGTGCACGGCAGCGACCCCGCTACGCGGACGTCTGGTCCTGGAAGGACGGCAGGGTGAAGATGCGTTCCTTCGACGCGTCGTCCATCAACTCGACCAGGGGCAGTACCAGTTCCCACAGGTCGCGTTTGTCGACCTCGCGGGCGAGGGCGTCCAGGTCGTCGTCGGTGAGGGTGGCCGCGGAGGTCGCGATCGTCCGGCGGGACTCGGTGGGGAGGAGTTCGACCAGGGGGAGGAAGTCGGCCCACAGGCCCGTCGTCACCACTGCCGGGACGATTCCCGTCAGGATCTCGGGGTCGCGCAGGGACGGGAGGAGCGCGACCGAGCGGCGGTCGTCCTCGGAGAGGAGGGCCACCAGGGGGAGCAGGGACTCCCACAGGTCCTGGGCGGCCACCGTCCGTACGAGTGCGTCGAGCTGTTCCGGGGGCCGGCGGGCCGCGAGGGTGGCGATGCGGGTGCGCCGGTCGCCCGTCACCAGGGCCGCGACCGCCAGTGCCTCGGGCCACAGACCGTCCGCCGCCGACGCCACGACCCGCGCGAGGCGCTCCTCGCCCATCAAATCCAGGATGCGGCCCAGCTGTTGGGGCTCGTCGATCACGCTTCCGGTCCTCAGCACCACCGCGTCCTCCACCTGCGGCAGGATCCGCTCCAGCGCCGAGTCGCGCAGATGGCCCACGAAGCGGCCCATGGTGAGGTGGTCGCCGCGTTCGGCGAGGGCGACGGAGACGCGCACGAGGAGGTTCTCGTCGAGGCGGTCCACGATGCCGGGGATGCGGCGCGGGTCGAGGTGCGCGCAGGACTCGGCGGTGAAGGCGACCGGCAGCTTCTCGATGATGTCGGCGGCCCTGGCCGGCTCCAGCTTGCCCGCGACGGCGGCCGCGAGCCGCGGCCCGAGCGCCTTCTGGGAGATCGCGGCGGCGACCCCGGCGGGCACCAGTTTGGTGGCGCGGGCGATCCGGTCGAGCATCTCCGGCGTGCCGTCGAACAGCGCGGCCACGGTCTGCTCGCGCAGCCGCCGCAGGTCGTCGGCGGGGAGCGGACCCAGGAAGGCGAGTTCACCGGGGTCGCGGCCGAGCAGGCGGGCGATCTTCTCCGTCTCGGCGCGGCCGAGCAGCTTGTCCATGGCGGTCACCCGGCTCACTTGAAGAGGATGCGGCGGACGGGACCCCGGGCGAGCGCCGGGACGAGCTTGAGCGCCTCCTCGGCGGCCTCACCGAGACCGGCGGCCCGCGAAGCGCGTTCCTCCCGCAACGCCGCGGCCAGCAGCCCCAGTTGGCCTCCCGTCAGGCCCGCCAGGCTCTCCGGTGGCGGCGACCCCAGCTCCGTACCCAGTCGTGACAGCGCTTCGGTGCTCACGGAAACCTCCCGGCGACGGAGACGGCGGCAGACACGGCGGCTGACACCGCGGCAGCGGCGGTAGCGCCCGGTCCCGAGAGTGGTGCGGTTTTGACTTTTAGTCAATAGCGCGCGGGCTAGCCGGGAGCGGCGCCGTCCGAGGGCGTCCAGCGCGACCTCAGCACCTGCTCCGCCGGCTTCCCGTGCGGCGTGTACGCGAGCCTCGCCGGGGTCTCCCCGCTGTCCGGCCAGTCGTCCCACATCCACCAGCACACCCCGGCCCACCAGTCCCGCCCGGCGAAGGCGTCCAGCAGCGCCCGGTACCCGGCGGCCTGTTCACCGGCGTCCTCGCGCTTGCTGACCGTCCACGAGTACGGCGCCGTGGTCGAGCCGCGCTGGCTCGTGTACCCGGCCTCGGTGAACAGGATCTTGCGGTGCTGCCGTCCGGAGAAGGCCGCCAGCTCGTCCAGGACCGGCCGCCAGGCCCGGCCCAGCGTCGCCGCGTCCGCCGTGGGAGCCGAGCCCAGCGGCCAGTACGCGTCGATGCCGATGACGTCGAGCTCCGGCCAGAAGGGGACCTCGGCGTACTCGTCGTAGTTGGCCGCGTAGGTCAGCGGCTCCCGGTAGCGGGCGCGGACTGCCGCGATCACCCGGCGCCAGGGCTCCAGGTCACCGGAGACGCCCGCGAGTTCGGTGCCGACCACGAACCGCTCGGCCCCCGTGTCCTGCGCGAGCGCCGCGTAGTGCGTGATGAACTTCTCGTACGAGGCGAACCAGGCCGCCCGGTCGGCGGGGCGGATCTCCGCCCGGTCGGTGCCGTCCACCAGGTCCACATGCGGCTTCAGCATGACCTTGAGCCCGGCCCGGTGCGCCATCAGGGTGATCCGCCGCAGGCTCGCGTCGCTCGCGGTCTCCCCGGTCGGGTGCTGCTCGGTGTCCCGGGTGCTCCGCTGGTACCAGGTGGGCGTGAAGACGACCCAGCGCGCGCCGGTGTGCGCGATGTCGCGCAGGTACGCCTCGGCGCGCGGGCTGTCGTAGTCGTCCGCCGACCAGGACGGCAGGGTCATCCCGCGCACCCGCCCGTCGTCCGCCGGGCCCGGCCGCGACCCGGACCCGCTCGGCTCCGGCCCGGACCCGCCCGGCTCCCCCGAACAGCCCGCGAGCGCGAGCGCGGCGGCCGCGGCGAGAGCCGCGACCGCCTTCTTTCCGATACTGCTCACAGCGCCGCGGGGCTGACGAAGGTGTAGCCGAGGGCCTTGATGCCGTCGATCGTGTCCTTCAGCGGCTGGACCGGGTAGTAGGGGTGGTAGAAGAAGCTCGCGAAGCCGTCCCGGACCGCCAGGTTGGCCCTGGCCGAGGCGACGAGGTCCGCGGGCAGCCGCGGCGGGTGGTTGTTCTGTGCCACGGGTTCATAGTTCCCGATGTTCTCGGGAAGCACCTTCGTTCCGTACACATCGTTGACGACGTACGGGAAGAACTGGCCGATGAACCGGTTCGGGTCCGCAGTACCACCGGTGAGCGTCCCGGCGAAGTACAGCGATCGTTCGAGGCGCGCCGCGTAGTTCTGGCTGAAGACGCGGTAGTCGGTGGCGGACCCGGCGTAGTGCGGAGTCGTCCACAGCTGCGGGCGCGCCAGCCCGGCCGCGGTGAACGCGGCGAGGCCCGAGGTCACCCGGGACTGCGCCCAGGCGGTCGAGTCCTCGGCGACCGGCCCGTCGTAGACGACGTTGTCCGCCGCGTCCACATGCGCCCGGTAGAACTCGAAGTCGTCGCCCGTCACCCCGGTGTACGGGTTGTCGACGGTGCTGTACTGGTGCGTGTAGCCGTGCTCCATCAGCACGGCGCCGCGCGCCAGCATGTACTTCAGCGCCGAGACGACCTGCGGCCGCTGCGCCAGCGTCACGGTCTGCGGGGTCCCGTTGTTGTAGACGCCCCTGGGGTCCTTGTAGACCGGGATGACGTTGATGCCGTACGGGATGCGCTGGCTGTAGAGGTAGTCCGCCATGGCCCGCAGATCGGCGGGGTCGGAGTCGGGGCTGATGTCCTCCAGACGGAACATCGCCCGGTGCCGGGCCGCGGTGCCGGGGGCGAGGGTGTCGAACAGCATGTCCTCGTAGGCGATCACACGGTCGCTTTCGGAAACATAGCTGAACGGGATCTCACCGATGTATGTGAGGTTCGCCGACCGCACGGCCCACGGGAAGGTCGTCCCGCTCGCCGAGTCCAGCGCCTCGGCGACCCTGGTGACCACCGGATACCCGGCCCCGGTGAGGATGTTCGGACGCAGCACACCGCCGTCC
Organism: Streptomyces sp. ERV7; assembly: GCF_001653515.1. GTDB lineage: Bacteria > Actinomycetota > Actinomycetes > Streptomycetales > Streptomycetaceae > Streptomyces. The sequence goes on from NZ_LYOY01000029.1 coordinate 321,144, forward strand.
TGACCGGCCGGGATCTTCCGGGTCAGCACCTGGCCGCCGTAGGTCACCTGGGTGACGTTGCCGACCGAGCCGTTCGCGTCCGTGAAGTAGGACGTCGTCGGGTCCCAGCCGTACTTCTGGGTGAACTGCGGCACCCCCACCGCGTTCCCCATGTTCCAGATGTTGTCGCCGACCCAGGTCACCGGCTTCGTACCGGCCTGTACGTCCTGGTAGAAGGCGGCCGGCACGGCGTCGGGGATGCCGCCGCCGTAGTAGGTGGAGCCCAGGTAGACGGTCGCCGTGTACTGGCCGAGCATGCCCGCGGTGTACTGCTCGACGGGCTTGGCCGTGACGGTGCCGAAGTGGCCGCCGAGGTTCGCCGCCGCCATGGCGTACAGCTCACCGAGGTAGCCGTAGGGGCCCGCGTCGTCGTAGAGCACCAGCGTCGACGTGGCGTCGGGCGCGGCCGCCGCGAGCAGCTTCCGTACGGTGTCGGTCACCGTCCCGAGCACCGAGGGCAGCAGCGGGCGCGGTGCCGCGCGGCGTTTCGCGTCGGCGGCGAGCTGGGTCCTGGCCCAGTCGGCGAGAGCGACCTTGCTCAGGCTCGCGGCCGGGCCGATGCGCTCGGAGCGCGGCGGTTTCCTGTCCGGCGCTGCGGCGTTGGCCACCACGGCCGTGCCCAGCAGGGCGGCGATCAACAGCAGGACGACCGACAGCCGACGGCGGCGCCGGACGGGCCTCTTTCTCACGGATTTCATGATCCGCTTCCCCCCTCTACTCCCCAGAGGAACGGCCGCGCACCGGCACGGGATCACCCCGGACCGGTGAATCTTGGCCGAATTAGGCCCACGATTCTTCTGGCGGACCGCAAAGCCTGTCAATAGGCCACAGGCCCCCGGAACGAGACCGTCCGGCCCTCGAAAACCCGATCCATGAACTTTTAACTTGAGCCCTCGCGACGCTGGCCGGATCTGCTACGTTCGCCATCTCACGCAGAGACCCGTGACCTGGCTGCGTGAACAAATGGGGGGGACCCATGTATGGAAAGCCAGCCTGGGGAACAGTGCTGCCCTTGGCCGGGATGGCGGCAGCACCCGAGGCGATACCGGGCCTACCTTTGGCCAAAGCTCTGCAGGCCACAGCGGGTGCGGGCTTCGCGCTCTACTGCCTCATCGCCTTCGTCCTCATATCGATCAAAATTCGAATGAGGTGGCGGACGGATTCGAAAGTAACCTGTGAAGAACCGCCTCACGAGCACCTGGGGCAGAAATGATCGTCGATCTGCTGCTCTGGTCCAGCATTTCCATCATCCTGATGGCAGGCTGCTACAACACCGGTCTCTTTATTCTCTCCAGGCGCCGTACTCCCCGCCGGAAAGGGCCGCGCAAAGAACGGCTCTATGTCTTTCTCCTCGCCTGTCTCAACGAAGAGCAGGTGCTGGCCGAAAGTCTTGCGCGGATCACGGGGCTGCCGGCCGGGAATTTCCTGGCGCTCGTCATCGACGACGCCTCCGACGACCGCACCTCCGAGATCGCCCGGGCGGCCGGCGACCAAGTCCTGCTGCACCGGCGTGAACTGCCGGACGCCCGGCGCGGCAAGGGCGCCGCGCTCAACGACGGCGTACGGTTCCTGACCGAGTCCGGAGTGCTCGAAGGGCACGATCCGGACGACGTCATCGTCTGTGTGGTCGACGCGGACGGGCGCCTCGACGGCCATGTCGTCCAGTCCGTCGACCCGTTCTTCGACGACCCCCGCACCGGAGCCACCCAGATCTGCGTGCGGATGTACAACCGGCGCAGCAAACTGCTCGCCCGCCTCCAGGACATGGAGTTCGTGGTCTACGGCGATGTCTTCCAGAGCGCGCGCCGCTTCATCGGCAGCGTCGGCATGGGCGGCAACGGCCAGTTCATGCGGCTCTCCGCGCTCCACACCCTGGGGCCCGGCGGACCCTGGAGCGACAGTCTCACCGAGGACCTCGACCTCGGCGTACGGCTGATCGCCAAGGGCTGGGCCACCCAGCACTGCACCACGGCCTCGGTGTCCCAGCAGGCCGTCCTCTCCCTTCGGCGCCTGGTACGGCAGCGATCCCGCTGGTTCCAGGGCCACCTCCAGTCGGCCGGACTCGTCCCGCTCATCCTGCGGGAGGTCCCGACCCGCCCGGCGCTCGACCTGCTCTACCACCTCTCCAGCCCGGTGCTGATCCTGCTCACCTCGCTGCTGCCGCTGTCCTTCCTGGTCGCCCTCGGCGGCACCGCGCTCGCCTCCGTCGAGGCGGGCCGGGCGCTGGTGTCACCGATGTGGCTGCTCGGCCCGTATGTGCTCTCCTTCACCGCCGCGTACGCGTACGGCTTCGTGTACGCCAAGCGGGAGCGGGACCTCGGTCTGGTGCGGTCGGTGCTGGTCGCCCACGTCTTCGTGTTCTACGGCTACATCTGGTTCGCCGCCGGCTGGTGGGGGCTGTGGCGGATGGCGACCGGCAAGACCACCTGGCTGAAGACCGCCCGTACCTGAGGCGGCACCCCGCGGCGGGGCCCGGCCGAGTCCGGCCCCGTACGCGCAGCTCTCGTCCCACTCTCTCTTCTCTCTCATCGCTCGTCCTTGTCATAGGGGGGACCTATGTCCGCGTTCTCATCCGGCGTGCCCGTGCGCGCCATGCTGGTGCTCGGCACCCGGCCCGAGGCGATCAAGCTGGCGCCGCTCGCCCGGGCCCTGGCCGGCGGTACCGAGTTCGAGCCGGTCGTCGTGACCACCGGCCAGCACCGCGAGATGCTCCACCAGATGCTGGGGCTGCTCGGGGTCGACGTCCGCTTCGCCCTGGACGTCATGCGCGACCGGCAGCAGCTCTCCGATCTGACGTCCCGTCTGGTGGAGGGGCTGGGGCAGCTGCTGCGCAGGGAGCGGCCCGACCTCGTCGTCGTCCAGGGCGACACCACGACCGCGCTGACCGGCGCGCTGGCCGCGTTCTACGAGCGCATCCCCGTGGCCCACGTCGAGGCGGGGCTGCGCACCGGGGTCCTGGACAACCCCTTTCCCGAGGAGCTCAACCGCTGCCTCATCGGGCGTATCGCCCGCTGGCACTTCGCCCCCACCGAGCGCGCCGCGCGGCATCTGCGGGCCGAGGGCATCCCCGAGGGCCAGATCTTCACCACCGGCAACACCGTCATCGACAACCTCCACTGGGCACTCGACGAGGGGCTCGGGCAGTCCGCGTTCCGCACCGCCCGGCGGCGGATCCTGGTGACCCTGCACCGCCGCGAGAACCAGGGCGCCCGGATGCGCGCGATGGCCCGGGCGCTCGGCCGGCTCGCCGAGCGGGGCGATGTGGAGATCGTGATCCCGCTGCACAAGAGCCCGGCGGTGCGCGAGGCACTGCTGCCGCTGACCGGCCGGGCCGGCATCACCCTGGTCGAGCCGCTGGACTACCCGGACTTCACGGCCACGCTCGCGGGCTGCGACCTCGTGCTGACCGACTCCGGCGGCATCCAGGAGGAGGCCCCGAGCCTCGGCAAGCCCGCCCTGGTGCTGCGGACCACCACCGAGCGGCCGGAGGCGGTGGAGGCGGGTGCGGCCCGGCTCATCGGCACGGATCCGGAGGCCATCGTGAGCGCGGCGGCGGCGCTCCTCGACGACCCCGCCGCGTACCGGCGGATGGCGACGGCGGGCAATCCGTACGGGGACGGCGGCGCCACCGCGCGGATCGTCACCCAGCTCGCCGAGGACTTCGCGGCCGAAGTCCCGTGCGCCCCCGCGCCCCTTCTCCCTGCGCGCCCCACGGGCGGCGGACCGGGTCCATACTCGACGGCATGACGACAGCCCCGCGTCTGCGGCGCCCGGTCCCGCCGACCGGGCCCGGAGGCCGCAGACGCAGAGCGACCGCCCTGGTCCTGGCCGCCATCCTGCTGGCGGCCGGGGCCTTCGGGCTGAGCAGGTGCGCGGACGGCGGGGGCCCGGCGCCGCGCGAGCCGTGGGCCGACGGCACCGCGCACGGCCGCTGGCAGTCGGTGTTCAACGGCCATGGCGTCAACACCGGGGACGACAACGCCCTGGAGCTGGCTCCACGGCCGGCCACCGACCCCGGCACGACCCACGCCGGCCTGGTGGTGAGCCGGACCGTGTACGGGGAGGTGACCTACGAGGCCAGGATGCGCACGGTCGAGCAGCTGCGCACCCCCGCGCCGAACACCTGGGAGGTGGCCTGGCTGGTGTGGGCGTACACCGACCCGGAGCACTTCTACTACATGACCCTCAAGCCCAACGGCTGGGAGCTGGGCAAGCGCGATCCCGCCTACCCCGGCGGCCAGCGCTTCCTGGCGACCGGCGAGCGGGGCTTCCCGGTCGGCAAGTGGTACACGGTCCGGGTCCAGCAGCAGGGCGGCCATCTGCGGGTGGCCGTGGACACGGCGGGCCTCGCCGACTTCACGGACACCGAACGCCCTTACCTCCAGGGCGCCCTGGGGGCGTACACGGAGGACGCGCGGGTGGAGTTCCGGGAGCTGCGGGCCGAGGGCAGGAAGGGGTGACGCGCCGCGGCGCCCGCCCGGTCGTCCGGTCGGGGACAGTGGGGCAGGCGCCGCGCTGCGGGGGTCCGGGGGTCTCCCCCGATCCTGCGCAGCCCGTACACCGTTGTACGGAACGATTTGGGTGGAGCGGACTCAGACCGTCAGCGACCGGTCCGTCGGACGGATCGGGGCGGGCAGTTCGCTCCTCCCCGTAAGGTACCGGTCCAGACCACGTGCTGCCGAACGGCCCTCCGCGATCGCCCAGACGATCAACGACTGGCCGCGGCCCGCGTCACCGGCCACGTACACTCCGTCGACGTTGGTCGCGAAGTCCGCGTCGCGGGCGACGTTGCCGCGCTCGTCGAGTTCCAGGCCGAACTGCTGGACCAGACCGTTGGACTGGTCGGTGCCGGTGAAGCCCATGGCGAGGGTGACCAGCTGCGCGGGGATCTTCCGCTCGGTGCCCGGCTTCTGGGTCAGCTTGCCGTCGATGAACTCGACCTCGACCAGGTGCAGGAACTGGACGTTCCCGTCCTCGTCGCCCTCGAAGTGGGTGGTGGAGACGGAGTAGACCCGCTCGCCGCCCTCCTCGTGGGCCGAGGTGACCTTGTAGAGCATCGGGAAGGTCGGCCAGGGCTGGTTCCCGGGGCGGTCCTCCGACGGCTGGGGCATGATCTCCAGCTGGGTGACCGAGGCCGCGCCCTGGCGGTGGGCGGTGCCCACGCAGTCCGCGCCGGTGTCGCCGCCGCCGATCACCACGACGTGCTTGCCCTCGGCGGTCAGCGGGGGCGCCACGAAGTCGCCCTCCTGCACCTTGTTCGCCAGCGGCAGGTACTCCATGGCGAAGTGGATGCCGTTGAGCTCCCGGCCGGGGACCGGCAGGTCGCGGGAGACCGTGGCGCCCGCCGCGATGACGACCGCGTCGTAGCGCCTGCGCAGCTTCGCCGCGTCGATGTCACGGCCGATCTCGACCTCGGTGCGGAACTTGGTGCCCTCCGCGCGCATCTGCTCGATGCGGCGGTTGATGTGCACCTTCTCCATCTTGAACTCGGGGATGCCGTAGCGCAGCAGACCGCCGATGCGGTCGGCGCGCTCGTACACCACCACCGTGTGGCCGGCCCGGGTCAGCTGCTGGGCGGCGGCCAGACCGGCCGGGCCCGAGCCGATGACCGCGACGGTCTTGCCGGAGAGGCGCTCCGGCGGCTGCGGGGTGACGTCGCCGCTGTCCCACGCCTTGTCGATGATCGAGACTTCGACGTTCTTGATGGTGACGGCGGGCTGGTTGATGCCGAGGACGCACGCCGACTCACACGGAGCCGGGCACAGCCGCCCGGTGAACTCCGGGAAGTTGTTGGTGGCGTGCAGTCGCTCGGAGGCCGCCGACCAGTCCTCGCGGTAGGCGTAGTCGTTCCACTCCGGGATCAGGTTCCCGAGCGGGCAGCCGTTGTGGCAGAACGGGATGCCGCAGTCCATACAGCGCCCGGCCTGCTTGCTGATGATCGGCAGCAGCGAGCCGGGAACGTAGACCTCGTTCCAGTCCTTGACGCGCTCGGCCACGGGGCGGGTCCGCGCGACCTCGCGACCGGTGGTGAGAAAGCCCTTGGGGTCAGCCATTGGTCGCCGCCTCCATCATCTTCTCGGTGGTCTCCTGCTCGGAGAGACCGGCGAGCTCAGCGGCTTCCTTGGCGGCGAGCACTGCCTTGTACGTGGACGGGATGATCTTGCTGAAGCGCTCCGCCGCGGCGGGCCAGTCGGCGAGCAGCTTCTCGGCGACCGTGGAGCCGGTCTCCTCCTGGTGGCGGCGCACGACGTCGTGCAGCCACTGCTTGTCGGCCTCCGAGGGGGCCTCGACCGCCGCCAGGTTGCCGGCGTTGACGTGGTTCGGGTCCAGGTCGATCACATACGCGATGCCGCCGGACATACCGGCCGCGAAGTTGCGTCCGGTCTCGCCCAGGACCACCGCGTGGCCGCCGGTCATGTACTCGCAGCCGTGGTCGCCCACGCCCTCCGAGACCACCAGGGCGCCGGAGTTGCGGACGCAGAACCGCTCGCCGGTGCGGCCGCGCAGGAACAGCTCGCCGCCGGTCGCGCCGTACGCGATGGTGTTGCCCGCGATGGTCGAGTACTCGGCGAGGTGGTCGGCGCCCCGGTCCGGGCGGACGATGACGCGGCCGCCGGAGAGGCCCTTGCCGACGTAGTCGTTGGCGTCGCCCTCCAGGCGCAGCGTCACACCGCGCGGCAGGAAGGCGCCGAAGGACTGGCCGGCCGAGCCCGTGAAGGTGACGTCGATGGTGTCGTCGGGCAGACCCGCGCCGCCGAACTTCCTGGTCACCTCGTGGCCGAGCATGGTGCCGACGGTCCGGTTGATGTTGCGGATCGCGACCTGGGCGCGCACCGGCCGGGCGTCCTCGGCGGTGGCCGCGCCCAGTGCGTCGGCGGCGAGCTCGATGAGGTCGTTGTCGAGCGCCTTCTCCAGACCGTGGTCCTGGGCGATCACCGCGTGGCGCACCGCGCCCTCGGGCAGCTCGGGCACGTGGAAGAGCGCGTCCAGGTCGAGGCCCTGCGCCTTCCAGTGGCGCACCGCGCGGCTGGTGTCGAGGAGCTCGGCGTGGCCGACGGCCTCCTCGATCGTCCGGAAGCCCAGCTCGGCGAGGATCTCGCGGACCTCCTCGGCGATGAACTGGAAGAAGTTGACGATGTACTCGGCCTTGCCGGAGAACCGGTCGCGCAGCACCGGGTTCTGGGTGGCGATGCCGACCGGGCAGGTGTCCAGGTGGCAGACGCGCATCATGACGCAGCCGGAGACGACGAGCGGCGCGGTCGCGAAACCGAACTCCTCGGCGCCGAGCAGCGCCGCGATGACGACATCGCGGCCGGTCTTGAGCTGGCCGTCGGTCTGCACCACGATCCGGTCGCGCAGACCGTTGAGCAGCAGCGTCTGCTGGGTCTCGGCGAGGCCGAGCTCCCAGGGGCCGCCCGCGTGCTTCAGCGAGGTGAGCGGGGAGGCACCCGTACCACCGTCGTGGCCCGAGATCAGGACCACGTCCGCGTGCGCCTTGGAGACACCGGCGGCGACCGTGCCGACGCCGACCTCGGACACGAGCTTCACATGGATGCGCGCGGCCGGGTTGGCGTTCTTGAGGTCGTGGATCAGCTGGGCCAGATCCTCGATGGAGTAGATGTCGTGGTGCGGCGGCGGGGAGATCAGACCGACACCCGGGGTCGAGTGACGGGTCTTGGCGACCCACGGGTAGACCTTGTGGCCGGGCAGCTGGCCGCCCTCGCCGGGCTTGGCGCCCTGGGCCATCTTGATCTGGATGTCGTCCGCGTTGACCAGGTACTCGCTGGTCACACCGAAGCGGCCGGAGGCGACCTGCTTGATGGAGGAGCGGCGCGCCGGGTCGTACAGGCGCTCCGGGTCCTCACCGCCCTCACCGGTGTTGGACTTGCCGCCGAGCTGGTTCATGGCGATGGCCAGCGTCTCGTGCGCCTCGCGCGAGATGGAGCCGTACGACATGGCGCCGGTGGAGAAGCGCTTGACGATCTCGGAGACCGGCTCGACCTCGTCGATGGAGATCGAGGGGCTGCCCCCGTCCTCGGCGCCCTTGAAGCCGAAGAGCCCGCGGAGCGTCATCAGACGCTCGGACTGCTCGTTCACCCGCTCCGTGTACTTCTTGAAGATGTCGTACCGGCGGCCGCGGGTGGCGTGCTGGAGGCGGAAGACCGTCTCCGGGTCGAACAGGTGCGGCTCGCCCTCGCGGCGCCACTGGTACTCGCCGCCGATCTCCAGCGCGCGGTGGGTGGCCGCGATGCCGGAGGCGGGGTACGCCTTGGCGTGCCGGGCGGCGACCTCCTTGGCGACGACGTCGATCCCGGCGCCGCCGATCTTGGTGGCGGTGCCGCTGAAGTACGTGCCGACGAACTGCTCGTCCAGGCCGACGGCCTCGAAGACCTGGGCGCCCCGGTAGGAGGCGACGGTCGAGATGCCCATCTTGGACATCACCTTGAGGACGCCCTTGCCGAGCGCGTAGATCAGGTTGCGGATGGCCTGCTCGGGCTCCAGGCCCTCGATGAAGGTGCCCGCGCGGACCAGGTCCTCGACGGACTCCATCGCCAGGTACGGGTTGACGGCCGCGGCGCCGTAGCCGATCAGCAGGGCGACGTGGTGCACCTCGCGCACATCGCCGGCCTCGACGAGCAGACCCACCTGGGTGCGCTGCTTCGTACGGATGAGGTGGTGGTGGACGGCGGCGGTGAGCAGCAGCGACGGGATCGGCGCGTGCTCGGCGTCGGAGTGCCGGTCGGAGAGGACGATCAGGCGGGCGCCGCCCTCGATGGCGGCGTCGGCCTCGGCGCGGATGGCCTCGATGCGCTCGGCGAGCGCGTCGCCGCCGCCGGAGACCCGGTAGAGGCCGGAGAGCGTCGCGGCCTTGAAGCCCGGCATGTCGCCGTCGGCGTTGACGTGTATCAGCTTGGCCAGCTCGTCGTTGTCGATCACCGGGAACGGCAGCGTGACGCTGCGGCAGGACGCGGCGGTCGGGTCGAGCAGATTGCCCTGCGGGCCCAGCGAGGAGCGCAGCGAGGTGACGAGCTCCTCGCGGATGGCGTCCAGCGGCGGGTTGGTGACCTGCGCGAACAGCTGGGTGAAGTAGTCGAAGAGCAGCCGGGGGCGCTCGGAGAGGGCCGCGATCGGCGAGTCCGTGCCCATCGAGCCGAGCGGCTCGCCGCCGGTGCGGGCCATCGGCGCGAGGATGACGCGCAGCTCTTCCTCGGTGTAGCCGAAGGTCTGCTGGCGGCGGGTGACCGAGGCGTGCGTGTGCACGATGTGCTCACGCTCGGGCAGGTCCTCCAGCTCGATCTCGCCGGTCTCCAGCCACTCCTTGTACGGCTTCTCGGCGGCCAGCGCCGCCTTGATCTCGTCGTCCTCGATGATGCGGTGCTCGGCGGTGTCGACGAGGAACATCTTGCCGGGCTGGAGGCGGCCCTTGCGGACGACCTTGGCGGGGTCGATGTCGAGGACGCCGACCTCGGAGGAGAGCACGACGAGGCCGTCGTCGGTGACCCAGTAGCGGCCGGGGCGCAGACCGTTGCGGTCGAGGACCGCGCCGACCTGGACGCCGTCGGTGAAGGTGACACAGGCCGGGCCGTCCCAGGGCTCCATCATCGTGGAGTGGTACTGGTAGAAGGCGCGCCGGTCCGGGTCCATCGAGTCGTGGTTCTCCCACGCCTCGGGAACCATCATCAGGACGGAGTGCGGCAGCGAGCGCCCGCCCAGGTGGAGGAGTTCGAGCACCTCGTCGAAGGAGGCGGAGTCGGAGGCGTCCGGCGTGCAGACCGGGAAGATCCGCTCCAGGTCCTTGGCGTCCCGCCCGGCCCCGAACAGCTCGCTGACCAGCTGCGACTCGCGGGCCACCATCCAGTTGCGGTTGCCCTTGACCGTGTTGATCTCGCCGTTGTGCGCGACGAAGCGGTACGGGTGGGCGAGCGGCCAGGAGGGGAAGGTGTTCGTCGAGAAGCGCGAGTGGACCAGCGCGACGGCGGTGGCGAACCGGCGGTCGGAGAGGTCCGGGAAGAACGGCTCCAGCTGCCCGGTGGTGAGCATGCCCTTGTAGACGATCGTCCGGGCGGAGAGCGAGGGGAAGTACACCCCGGCCTCGCGCTCGGCGCGCTTGCGCAGGACGAAGGCCTTGCGGTCGAGCGCGATGCCGGTGCTGGTCCCGTCGGCGACGAAGAGCTGCCGGAAGGCGGGCATGGTGGTGCGGGCGCCGTTGCCGAGCAGCTCGGGCGTGACCGGCACCTCGCGCCAGCCGAGGACGGTCAGGCCCTCCTCGGCGGCGATGGCCTCGATCTTCGCCACGGCCGCGGCGCTGTCCTCGACGGGCAGGAAGGCGATGCCGACGGCGTACGCACCGGCCTCGGGCAGCTCGAAGGAGGTGACCTCGCGCAGGAACGCGTCCGGCACCTGGAGCAGGACGCCGGCGCCGTCACCGGAGTCCGGCTCGGATCCGGTGGCACCCCGGTGTTCGAGATTGCGCAGTACGGTCAGCGCCTGCTCGACCAGCTCATGGCTGGCCTCACCGGTCAGGGTGGCCACGAACCCGACACCGCAGGCGTCGTGTTCGTTACGGGGGTCGTACATCCCCTGCGGAGCAGGTCGACCGTCCATGGGCGACCAGGCGTCGGAACGCATCGGCTCTCCCGTCGTCGTCGTGGCATGTTCAGTGCCGAGGGACGACGTTGGCCCTCTGCGAAATTTCGTGCAGGTTACATGATGGGTCGGATCTCGGGAACCGGATAGACCATTCCAGCATGCGGACACTCGGGCACGGTCACCGCGCCTTCCGGGGCAGGCTTCATTGCCTGCGTCGACGGAGTGTGTACGGCCTATGCCCGGTGTTCAAAGATGCGAAACCGCCGAGTAACGACTAGTTATGTGGGGTCCTGCATACTCCCGCATCCTACGGGTGGCGGGACGTTCCCGCGCAGGACGTAGGTCACATGGTGACCCGGGACTCGTCCGCCCGCACGGCGAAGGCCCGCCCGGACGGGTGTACGTCCTGGCGGGCCTTGCGGATCGAGAGGGGCCGAGGGGGCCTGTCGGGGCCGGGGCCCCGGTCAGCCGACGGCGGTGCCGAAGAGCGAGCCGAGGCCGAAGGTGAGGGCCGCGGCCGCCCCGCCCAGGGCCAGCTGGCGCACTCCGCTGAACCACCACGAGCGCGCGGTGACCTTGGCGACCACGGCGCCGCAGGCGAAGAGACCGACCAGCGCGAGCAGCACGGCGGGCCACAGGGCACTGGCGCCGAGCAGATACGGCAGTACGGGCAGGATCGCGCCCAGCGCGAACGAGCCGAAGGACGAGACGGCGGCGACGGCGGGCGACGGCAGGTCGTCCGGGTCTATGCCGAGCTCCTCGCGGGCGTGGATCTCCAGCGCCTGCTCGGGGTCACGGGAGAGCTGCATGGCGACCTCGCGGGCGAGCGCGGGCTCGACGCCGCGCGACACGTACAGCTCGGCCAGCTCCTCCATCTCGTCCACCGGGTGCTTGCGCAACTGCTGGCGCTCGACGTCCAGTTCGGCCTCGACGAGCTCGCGCTGCGAGGCGACCGAGGTGTACTCGCCGGCGGCCATGGAGAAGGCGCCGGCGGCCAGTCCGGCGAGGCCGGTGACGATGATGGTGTGCTGCGAGACGGCGCCGCCCGCGACACCGGTCATCAGCGCCAGGTTGGAGACCAGCCCGTCCATGGCCCCGAAGACGGCCGGCCGCAACCAGCCGCCGTTGACGTCCCGGTGGGTGTGGTTGTCCCGGTGCGCCTCGTGCAGCGTGGCCCGGGTGTCGATGACGGACACAGCTCTCCCCTTGCGTTTCAGCGGCGGACCTCGCGCCCGCTCCCCCTCGTCGCTCTCTTCGGTGTCGAAATTACGCTCGATGTAAGCCCCGCGCTAGCAAGGCAGGCCGTACTTACCCAGGTCAGGGGGCTGCTCTGCTCATTCGTGGCCGCTCGTGCACACATGTGGCGGGTGGGTGACAAATGGACTCCCGGCTCGTTCGGCGTGGCAGAGATCAAGCGAAGGATCAGGCGACGCGAAAGGCCCTCCCATGGAGTTGATCGCCAGCGGCCCGGGAACAGCCGAGGCCATCCGCGAGCGAGCCAGGGGCGCGCTGCTGGGACTCGCGGTGGGGGACGCGCTCGGCGCCCCCGCCGAGAACCTCAAACCCTCGGAGATCCGGCGCCGCTGGGGCCGGATCGAGGGGTTCGTCTCCGACGACCCGGCGGGTACGGACGACACCGAGTACGCCATCTTCTCGGGCCTGCTGCTCGCCCGGCACGGCTCCGCGCTCACCGTCACCCATGTCGAACACGCCTGGCACCACTGGATCGCGGACCGCGACGAGGGCCCGTTCCGGGGCGCGGGCTTCAGCGAGCGGGGCACCCTGGAGAACCTGCGCCGGGGGCTCGCCGCCCCCATCTCGGCCCAGCACCGCCACGCCTGGAGCGACGGTCTGGCCATGCGCGCGGCCCCCTTCGGCGTCTTCGCCGCGGGCGCGCCGAAGGAGGCGGCGCGACTGGTGGCGATCGACGGCTGCGTCAGCCACGAGGGCGAGGGGATCTTCGGCGGCCAGGCGGTGGCGGCGGGCGTCGCGGCGGCGATGGCGGGCGCGGGCCTCACGTCCGTGATCGCCGCGGCCCTCTCGGTGATCCCGATGGACTCCTGGACCGCGCGCTCCCTGCGCCGTGCGGTGGCCGTCGCCGACCAGGGCGAACGCGCGGTCCGCTCGGCGGTGGTGATCGGCGGCTACCCCTGGACGGACCTGGCCCCCGAAGCGGTCGCCCTGGCCTTCGGCGCCTTCGCCACGGCCCGGGGCGACTTCACGGCATCGGTCCTGACGGCCGTGAACATGGGCCGCGACGCGGACACCACGGCGGCGGTGGCGGGCGCCCTGGCCGGAGCGTACGGCGGCGCCGCGTCGATCCCCGCGGCCTGGGCCGCCACCATCGGCCCGGTCCGCGGAAGCTGCCTCCCCGAGATGCGCGGCTACCACGTCCTGGACATCGCGGACCTGCTGACACCGGACCCGGACGAGGAGAGCGCGTGATGGAGATGTACCGGGACGAGGAGGGCTCGGGCGGGGCGGGGGCGCAGCCCGGCCAGGCTTCCACGGCACGGGCTACGCCCCCGGACCCCTGTGCGGGGCCTCACCCCCTGTGCTGGGCCTGCGGCCCCCGCACCCCGCTTTCGCGTAAACCTGCGGGCCGGTGGGGGCTGGTCGCGCAGTTCCCCGCGCCCCTGAAGGGGCCGTCGTTTATCTGCGGACCGCGGGTGGTTGCTCGCGCAGTTCCCCGCGCCCCTGAAGGGGCCGTCGTTTATCTGCGGACCGCGGGTGGTTGCTCGCGCAGTTCCCCGCGCCCCTGAAGGGGCCGTCGTTTATCTGCGGACCGCGGGTGGTTGCTCGCGCAGTTCCCCGCGCCCCTGGGTGGTTCGTTGACCGCGGGCCGGTGGGGGCTGGTCGCGCAGTTCCCCGCGCCCCTGAAGGGGCCGTCGTTTATCTGCGGACCGCGGGTGGTTGCTCGCGCAGTTCCCCGCGCCCCTTTTCGGCCCGGGGTTCGTCTGCGGGTCGGTGGGTGGTTGCTCGCGCAGTTCCCCGCGCCCCTAAAAGCCTGTGGCTGAGCTGGGTTCCCCGACTGCCGCCGACCCCCTAGGGGCGCGGGGAACTGCGCGAGCAACCACCCACCGACCCGCAGACGAACCCCGGGCCGAAAAGGGGCGCGGGGAACTGCGCGACCAGGCACCCACGGTCCGCAGGCGAACTCCGGGCCGAAAGGGGCGCCCGCAGCCCCGCTCGCCCGCAGGCGAAGACCGGGTCCAGGCGTCAGCTCTTGCTCGGTGTGCCGTTCTCGGACGGCACCGGGTTCTCGGGGGCGGCGGCAGCCTCGTCCGTGGGCGCGTCCTCGGAGGGTGCGTCCTCGGAGGGTGCGTCCCCGGGCTCCGGCTCCGCGGACGCCGGGCCCGGCTCGACCACTTCCTCCCGCCCCGGCCGCACCCGCGAAGAGATCACGATGTACGTCACGGCGAGCACGAAGACCGTGATCGCGGTCCAGTCGTTGAGGCGCAGGCCCAGCACATGGTGGGCCTCGTCGACCCGCATGTACTCGATCCAGCCGCGCCCCACGCAGTACGCCGCGACGTACAGCGCGAACGCCCGCCCGTGGCCCAGCTTGAAGCGGCGGTCCGCCCAGATGACGAGGACGCCGACGCCGAGGCACCACAGCGACTCGTACAGGAAGGTCGGGTGGTAGGTGCCCGCGACCCGGTTCGTGCCCTCGTCGATCTTCAGCGCCCACGGCACATCGGTGGGCTTGCCGTACAGCTCCTGGTTGAACCAGTTGCCCCAGCGGCCCACGGCCTGGGCGAAGGCGATGCCGGGGGCCAGCGCGTCGGCCCAGGCCGGCAGCGGGATGCCCCGACGGCGGCAGCCGATCCACGCGCCCACCGCGCCGAACGCGATCGCGCCCCAGATGCCGAGCCCGCCCTGCCAGATCTTGAAGGCGTCGACCCAGTCCTCACCGTCGCTGAAATACAGCTGGTAGTCGGTGATGACGTGGTAGAGCCGCCCGCCGACGAGGCCGAAGGGCACCGCCCAGACGGCGATGTCGGCCACGGTGCCGGCTCTGCCGCCCCGGGCGACCCAGCGCTTGTTGCCGTACCAGACGGCGACGAAGACACCGATGATGATGCAGAAGGCATAGCCGCGCAGCGGGATGGGTCCGAGATGGATCACGCCGGTCGACGGGCTGGGAATGAAGGCGAGGTTCATGGCAGGGTCGACGCTACCCTGCCGGGCGGGTGGTGAGACCACCCACCCGGCAACTTATGAGTAACGAGCGGTACGCCAGAGGCCTAGGGCTCCACGGGAGCAGCCGGACCGGTCCCCGCGCCCGCATGGGCCGCCGGGACCCCGGGATGCACCGGGACCGCCGCCGGGGCCTTCTTCGGGGCCGCCCCCGGCACGTGCGAGGGCCCGTGCGCCGGCTTCGGCCCGGGGGCCCCGGACGCGGCGGACGCGCCCGCCGGCGGGCTCGCGGCCCCGGTCGCCACCGACGGCGTGGCCGAGCCCGGCTGTTTGCCCTTGTTGGCCTCGGTGACCCACTTCTTCAGGTTCGCCGGGCTGATCTGCTCGCTGCCCTTCTGCGGGAAGACCGACTCCCCGTTCAGCTGGACCGTCGGCGTGCCGCTGAAGCCGCCGTTCTGGAAGGCGTCGTTGGACTTGGCCACCCAGCTGTTGTGCTTGCCCTCCTCCACACAGGAGCGGAATCCTGCCGTGTCGAGGCCGGGGACCTTCTGGGCCAGCTCGATCAGCTTGCTGTTCTTCGCGAACGCGTCGTCGGTCTCCTGGGGCTGGTTGGTGTAGAGCACGTCGTGGTACGCCGAGAACTTCCCGGCGTCCTGTGCGCAGCCCGCCGCGTTCGCCGCGCGCAGCGAGCCGCTGCCGCCGAGGTTGCGGTCGATCAGGGTGGCGAGGTGGTACTGGACGCGGATCTGGCCGCTGCCCTCCAGCTCGTGCACCGTGGACCGGAAGCTGTTCTCGAACGCGGCGCACGCCGGGCAGCGGAAGTCCTCCCAGACCGTGAGCGTGGACGGCGCGTCGGCGGCACCCACCGGGATGGCCAGCTTGTCCTTGCCCTCCGCTCCGGCGGGCGCGAGCAGCGGGCCCGCCGGGGTCTTCTTTCCGTCGCTCTTGGTGTTGGCCGCGATCACGCCGATCACCGCCGCCAGCCCGAGGACGCACACCACTGCCGCGCCGACGATCATCGTGCGTCTGCGGCGGTCCTGGGACCGCTGCCGCTCGCGCTCCTGGGCCAGCCGCTCGCGGGCCGTTCTCTTGCCTTCTTGGTTCTTCTCGCTCACACCCGCAGCAACGAACCGGGGAGGCACCCACGTGCCTCCCCGGTCCCAGATCCACCCGTACGAGCTAACGCGTTCCGGGTCCGCCCGAACCGGGCGGGGTTACGGAGCGTTGCGGCGTACGGACTGCACCCTTATGGCGTACGGCGTACGCCCTGCGCGAGTTCACCCGCGAGGGCGCGCACGGCGGCGAGCCCGCTCGCGTGGTCCGGCGCATCCAGCATCCGCTGGACGAACGCCGAGCCGACGATCACGCCGTCGGAGAAGGCGGCGACCTCCTTGGCCTGCTCGGCGTTGGACACGCCGAGGCCGACGCAAACCGGCAGGCTGGTCGTGGCCCGGGTGCGCCGCACCAGGTCCTCGGCCTGCGCGCCGACCGACGCGCGCGTGCCGGTGACACCCATCAGGGACGCCGCGTACACGAAGCCGGAGCCGGCGGCCGTGATCTGCGCGAGCCGCTCGTCCTTGCTGCTCGGCGCGACCACGAAGACCGTGCCGAGGCCGTGCTTGTCGGCGTGCTCGCGCCACAGCGCGGACTCCTGGACCGGCAGGTCGGGCAGGATGCACCCGGCGCCGCCCGCCTCGGCCAGCTCGGCGGTGAAGCGCTCCACGCCGTACCGGTCGATGGGGTTCCAGTACGTCATCACCAGCACCGGCTTGCCGGTGGCGGCGTGGGCCTCGCGGACCGTGCGCAGCACGTCGGCGATCTTCACCCCGCCCTTGAGGGCGATGTCGTCGGCGGTCTGGATGACCGGCCCGTCCAGGACCGGGTCGCTGTGCGGCAGCCCGACCTCGACCACGTCCGCGCCGCCGTCGAAGACGGCCTTGATCGCCTCGATGCCGCCGTCGACGGTCGGGAACCCGGCCGGAAGGTAGGCGATGAGCGCGGCCCGGTCCTCGGCCTTCGCCTTGGCGAGGGTCTCGCTCAGCAGAGTCACGTTCCCGCTCACTTCGCGTCCCCCTCGGCCCCGTTGTCGTACAGCCCGAAGTAGCGGGCCGCCGTGTCCATGTCCTTGTCGCCGCGCCCGGACAGGTTGACCAGGAGCAGCCCGTCCTTGCCGAGCTCACGGCCGACTTCGAGGGCGCCCGCGAGGGCGTGCGCGGACTCGATCGCCGGGATGATGCCCTCGGTGCGCGAGAGCAGCCGCAGGGCCTGCATCGCCGCGTCGTCGGTCACCGCGCGGTACTCGCCGCGGCCGATGTCCTTGAGGTAGGAGTGCTCGGGCCCGATGCCCGGGTAGTCCAGACCGGCCGAGATCGAGTACGGCTCGGTGATCTGGCCCTCGTCGTCCTGGAGCACGTAGCTGCGGGAGCCGTGCAGGATGCCCGGCTCGCCCGCGGTGAGGGTCGCCGCGTGCTCGCCGCTCTCGATGCCGTGCCCGGCGGGCTCGCAGCCGATCAGGCGGACGTCCGCGTCCGGGATGAAGGCGTGGAAGAGCCCGATGGCGTTGGAGCCGCCGCCGACGCAGGCCACGGCCGCGTCCGGGAGGCGTCCGGCGCGCTCCAGGATCTGGCGGCGGGCCTCGACGCCGATGACCCGGTGGAAGTCGCGGACCATGGCCGGGAACGGGTGCGGGCCCGCGACCGTGCCGAAGAGGTAGTGCGTGCGGTCCACGTTGGCGACCCAGTCGCGGAACGCCTCGTTGATGGCGTCCTTCAGGGTGCGGCTGCCGGACTTCACGGGGACGACCTCGGCGCCGAGCATCCGCATCCGGGCGACGTTCAGCGCCTGGCGCTGGGTGTCGACCTCGCCCATGTAGATGGTGCACTCCAGGCCGAACAGGGCGCAGGCGGTCGCGGTGGCGACGCCGTGCTGACCGGCTCCGGTCTCGGCGATGACGCGCGTCTTGCCCATGCGCCTGGTGAGCAGGGCCTGGCCGAGCACGTTGTTGATCTTGTGCGAGCCGGTGTGGTTCAGGTCCTCGCGCTTGAGGAAGACCCGGGCACCGCCCGCGTGCTCGGCGAACCGGGGCACCTCGGTCAGGGCGCTGGGGCGGCCGGTGTAGTTGACCATCAGGTCGTTGAGCTCGGCGGCGAAGGCGGGGTCCGCCTTCGCCTTCTCGTACTCGACGGCGACCTCGTCCACGGCGGCGACCAGCGCCTCGGGGATGAACTTGCCGCCGAACGCGCCGAAGTAGCCCTCTTGTGTGGGGACTTGACCCTCCGGGTCCGGGATGAAGAACTCGTGCTCTTGGGACATGGGGATACCTCCCCGGGGCGTCATGGCCCCGGTCCTGGGTTACGTGTGGTCACGGGTTCGCCCAGGCGCCGCAGAACATGATCCGGGTGCGCGACAGCAGGCCGTGGTGGGCTGGTCGCGCGGTTCCCCGCGCCCCTGTGGGGCGCTCAAGCTCGGGCGGCGCTCAAGGCAAGCCGCGCCATCGCATCCCGTTGACCTGGCCCGGCTCCGAGCCGATCACATAGCGCACGCGTCGCCCGTGCACCCGGCGTGCGGGTGCGCGGCAGCCGCGGGGGCGGCAGCCGGGGGCGAGGCGTGCGGAGATCGGCATGGCGGGGTCAGTTCCGTCCGTGCCGCAGGGCCGGGTGGGCGCCGGCGGCCACCAGGTCGGCGACGGCCGCCCGGGGGTCCTTGCCGGTGACCAGGGACTCGCCGACCAGGACGGCGTCCGCGCCGGCGTTGGCGTACGCGATCAGGTCGTGCGGGCCGCGCACACCCGACTCGGCGATCTTGACGATGTGCGAGGGGATCTCCGGGGCGACGCGCTCGAAGACGGTGCGGTCCACCTTGAGGGTCTTCAGGTCGCGCGCGTTGACGCCGATGATCTTGGCGCCCGCGTCGACCGCCCGCTCGACCTCGTCCTCGTCGTGCACCTCGACCAGCGGGGTGAGCCCGATGGACTCGGCCCGCTCGATGAGGGAGACCAGGGCGGGCTGCTCCAGGGCGGCCACGATCAGGAGCGCCAGGTCGGCCCCGTACGCCCGGGCCTCCCACAGCTGGTACGCGGTGACGATGAAGTCCTTGCGCAGCACCGGGATGTCGACCTTGGCCCGAACGGCCTCCAGGTCGGCGAGCGAGCCGCCGAAGCGGCGCTCCTCGGTGAGCACGGAGATGACGGCGGCGCCGCCCGCCTCGTAGTCGGCGGCGAGGCCCGCGGGGTCCGCGATGGCCGCCAGCGCGCCCTTGGACGGGCTGGAGCGCTTGACCTCGCAGATGACCTTGACGCCCTCGCCGCGCAGAGCCGCGACGCCGTCCCGAGCCTGGGGCGCCTTGGCGGCGCGCTCCTTGAGCTCGTCGAGGCCGACCCGCGCCTGCCGCTCCGCCAGATCGGCGCGGACGCCCTCGATGATCTCGTCGAGCACACTCACGTGAGCGGCCCCCTTCCAGGACGGTGACGTTGACGATCGGCCAGGATCAGCCATGACGATGGTATCCGCACCGGAGCGAAGGGCCCGCATCCGGTTGACGTCCGTCCCACTCCCCGGACAGCCGGGACGTGGGGAGATATACGGAATGTCACGGCGCCAGCACAGACCCGAACGGTAGATTCCGGACAACCGAGAAGATCAGCAGGACCGCACCGACACCCCACCAGTGGGCGTCCTTGAGGTCGATACGGAACGGCAGCCCGCGCGCGGCGCGCACGGCCCAGAGCACCCAGAGGACCGCGAAGAGCGCATAACCGGCCACCGCGAGCGCGTTGGCGCCGAGCGCCGCGCCGAAGTCGCCGGTGACGACGTCATGGGCGCTGCGCAGACCGCCGCAGCCGGGGCAGTAGATCCCGGTGAGCCGCAGCAGCGGGCAGACGGGGTAGTGGCCGGGCTCGTTCGGGTCGACCGCGCCCACGTACGCGAAGGCGGCGGCGACCCCGGCGAGGGTGCCCAGCGGCACGAGCAGCCGGCGCGCGGCGGCAGGGGCCGTGGGGGCGGGGGTCGGGGTGGCGTCCACGCGGTGATTGTCCCCGTTCACGCGAAGAGGCGCAGCCCCAGGGGGCCGCGCCTCTTGCGTGTACAGCGTGCCGGGTGGCTCAGCGGGCCTCGGCGAGGCGGGCGCGGGCCTTGGCGCCGGCGTCCTCGCGGGCCGCGGTCATCTCGGCGGTCTCCTTGGGAGTGCCCATGCCGGCCATCTTCATGACCCCGCCGACCACCGCGCCGAGCAGGGTGAGGGCCGTGCCGGCCCAGAAACCGATCGGGTTGGCGGCGACGATGAAGACCGAGGCCGCACAGAAGCCGATGAAGGAGATGATGACACCGGTCCAGGCGGCCGGGGTGTGTCCGTGGCCGCCGCTGCTGCCCGCCATGAGTTGCTCCTCGTTGGTGAATCTCTGGGTCGCGGAGTCGGCCGCCACATCCGGGGACGGCGACCGCTCACCGACCATTGTCGCGCACCCGTCCGGGTGCCCCGAGCCTGGGGTGGCCGCCGTGGGGGAGCTCACACTCCGGTCGGGTCCTCGCCCCGGTCCAGGGCCTTCCACAGCTCCTCCGGCCGGTCCGGGTCCTTGACCGGGCGGGCCTTGCGGGGCCGGGGGCTGCCGTCGCGCTCGTAGCGCCCGCCCATCGCGGGCCAGCCGGCGCCGAACCGCAGCGCGAGCAGCCCGGCGACCAGGAGCAGCAGACCACCGGCGAAGGTGACGTAGGGCCAGGCGGTGTGGGTGAGGCCGGCGATGGTCTCGGCGGCGTCGCCGCTGGTCCTGGCGGCCTTCTCGTCGAGCGCGGCGCTGTCGTCGGCGCCGAGGAAGGCGGCGAGCGCGGCCCCGGCGCCGCTCACCGCGAGCAGTCCGGAGACCAGCAGCCGGCCGGCCCGGCGGACCGCGAACACCGCCACGAGCGCGGCGAGTCCGACGATCGCGAGGGCGGCGGGCACACCCGTGACGTTCTGCCCGGTGGCACGCAGCGGCACGGAGCCGCCGCCGACCGCGGCGTGGCCCTCGGCCCAGGTCTGCCCGGAGGCGAGCAGGACCACGGCGGCTCCGACGGCGCCGAAGAGCAGGGCGGCGGCGAGGGTGCGGCGGCCGCCGCCGGCGGACGACGCGGATTCGGCACGCGACTGGGGTACGGGTACGGCACTCACGTACCCCACTATCGCCTGCGTGGGGGTGATCTTGTCAGCCGGGGGTGTGTTATGGCGCGAATTCGCGGCGCGGGGCCGGTCGGACGGGCCCCGGTCGTTCACGTGCGGACCGTGCGTGGCCGGTCGCGCCCACGCGGCGCACCCGCACGTGTCACCGCCCCGCGCCCCTCAATACCTGGGGCGCGGGGAACGGCGCGAGCAACCCAGCACGGTCCGCAGATGACGCACTTCCCGCGGAGCGCTAGCCACCGAGTCGATTCGCCGTATGGACGGCGCGCAGCACCGCCGCCGCCTTGTTGCGGCACTCGTTGTCCTCCCCCACCGGGTCGGAGTCGGCCACCACGCCCGCTCCGGCCTGGACGTACGCCGTGCCGTCGCGCAGCAGCGCGGTGCGGATGGCGATGGCGGTGTCGGAGTCGCCGGCGAAGTCGAGATAGCCGACGCAGCCGCCGTACAGCCCGCGGCGGCTGGGCTCCAGCTCCTCGATGATCTGCATCGCGCGCGGCTTGGGCGCCCCGGAGAGCGTCCCGGCCGGGAAGCACGCGGTGAGCACGTCGAAGGCGGTACGGCCCGGGGCGACCCGGCCGGTCACGGTCGACACGATGTGCATGACGTGCGAGTACCGCTCGATCGACATGAAGTCGACGACCTCGACGCTGCCGGGCTCGCAGACCCGCCCCAGGTCGTTGCGGCCGAGGTCGACCAGCATCAGGTGCTCGGCCCGCTCCTTGGGGTCGGCGAGCAGCTCCTCGGCCAGGTCGTTGTCCTCCTGCGGGGTGGCGCCGCGGTGCCGGGTCCCGGCGATCGGGTGGACCATGGCCCGCCCGTCCTCGACCTTGACGAGGGCCTCGGGGCTCGATCCCACGACGTCGAAGCCGTCGAAGCGGAAGAGGTACATGTACGGCGACGGGTTGGTGGCCCGCAGCACCCGGTAGACGTCGAGCGCGCTCGCGGTGCACGGCGTCTCGAACCGCTGCGAGGGCACCACCTGGAAGGCCTCGCCCGCGCGGATGCGCTCCTTGATGTCCTCGACGGCGTCCTGGTAGGCCGTGCCGCCCCACAGCGCGGTGTACTCGGGCAGCTCGGACGGCGGGAGGGCGGCGGGCGCGTACTCCACCGGCTTCGCCAGATCCGCCTCCATGGCGTCGAGCCGGGCCACGGCGTCCGCGTACGCCTCGTCGACGCCGGTGTCCAGGTCGTTGTGGTTGATCGCGTTGGCGATCAGGAGCACCGAGCCGGCCCAGTGGTCGAGTACGGCGAGGTCGGAGGTGAGCAGCATGGTCAGCTCGGGCAGCCGGAGGTCGTCGCGCCCGTGCTCGCCGATCTTCTCCAGCCTGCGCACGATGTCGTAGCCGAGGTAGCCGACCATGCCGCCGGTGAACGGCGGCAGCCGGTCGGCCAGGTCGCGCGGGGTGTGCAGCGCCTCGACGGTGGCCCGCAGGGCCTCCAGCGGATCGCCCGAGGTGGGGACGCCGACGGGCGGGGTGCCCTGCCAGTGGGCCTCGCCGTCGCGGGTGGTGAGCGTCGCGGCGGAGCGCACGCCCACGAACGAGTAGCGCGACCAGGAGCGGCCGTTCTCGGCGGACTCCAGGAGGAAGGTGCCGGGCCGCTCGGCGGCGAGCTTGCGGTAGAGCCCGACGGGGGTGTCGCCGTCCGCGAGGAGGCGGCGGCTGACCGGGATGACGCGGCGGTCCACCGCGAGCTTGCGGAAGGTTTCGAGATCCATGGCGCGACCCTACTGAGCGGGGGCGGGCAGCAGGACGTCCGCGTCGAAGCATGTCCGATCACCGGTGTGGCAGGCGGCACCGATCTGGTCGACCTTGACCAGCAGCGTGTCCCCGTCGCAGTCCAGCGCGACGGATTTGACGTGCTGGAAATGACCGGAAGTGTCCCCCTTCACCCAGTACTCGTTCCGGCTGCGCGACCAATAGGTGCAACGGCCGGTGGTCAGGGTGCGGTGCAGGGCCTCGTCGTCCATCCAGCCGAGCATGAGCACCTCGCCGGTGTCGTACTGCTGGGCGATGGCCGGGACCAGTCCATCGGCGGTCCGCTTCAGGCGGGCGGCGACGGCGGGGTCGAGAGTGCTGGTCATGGGCCCATTGTGCCGTGGCTCGGGGGCGGTACGGCGGTGCGTCCACTGGGCGGACGTGGGCCCGGGTCGTACGCTGGCCCCCATGTCGACCCATGCCAAGCGTGAACGGCTGCTGCTCGCCGACCTGTTGGAGGCGGCGGGCCCGGAGGCCCCGACCCTCTGCGAGGGCTGGACCACGCGTGACCTCGCCGCCCATCTGGTGGTCCGCGAGCGCCGCCTCGACGCGGCCGGCGGGATAATCCTCGGCGCGCTGAAGTCCCGTCTCGACCGGGTGCAGGCGGAGTTCGCCGCGAAGCCGTACGAGGAGCTGGTGCGGCTCTTCCGTACGGGGCCGCCGAAGTACTCACCGTACAACCTCAAGCAGGTCGACGAGGGGGCGAACGCGATCGAGTTCTACGTCCACGGCGAGGATGTCCGCCGGGCCCAGCCCGACTGGACGCCGCGGCCGGTGGACCCGGTCTTCGCGGACGTCCTCTGGTCCCGTCTGGAGAAGATGGCGCGTCTGATGGGCCGCCGCTCCCCCGTGGGTCTGGTCCTGCGCCGCCCCGACGGCCAGACGGCGGTGGCGCGCCGCGGTACGCCGGTGGTGACGGTCACCGGCGAACCGGGCGAACTGTCCCTGTTCGCGTCGGGTCGCCAGGAGGCGGCGGCGGTCGAGATCGAGGGGGAGAAGTCGGCGGCGACGCGGGCGCTGGAGGCGAAGCTGGGGGTGTGACCCCGGTCCTGATCCCCCCTCCGCCCCGCGCACCCCCAGACCCACCGCCGCGCTCAGCAGAGCCGCAGCTTTCACGAAGTCACCCACACAGTAGGCGTGGACCGCAGACTCGTGGGTGAAATATGCCTCGTCCTTACGGGACTTCGAGGCGCGCGCCGATTCCAGGCCCAGTTCCAGGACCCGTCCCCAGGCGCGCCAGCGCAGTCCGAGCATCAGGCGGGGCGCGGCCGCCCTGGCGAGCCGGACCGCCTCGCGGTGCAGCCGGGCCTCGATCGCCGAGGCGGTGAGCGCGATGACGGCCTCGGTCTCGGCGGCGACGTCCGCAGGTGTCGCTGCGCGCAGCCAGGCGGCCACGCTCTCGGCGGTGGCGGCCACCATGTTCCGGTCCGGCGCGTCCAACGCCTCAGCCACCCCGTCGGCCGACCGCAGCCGGGAGCCGTCACGGACCAGGAGCCGGGACCGCACGAGGGCGTGGATGCTCTGCGCGCCGTCCGGACGCAGGCACGCGGCGAGATCCTCGCCCCACTGGGCGCTGCCGGCGCTCAGCAGCGCCCGCAGCAGCTCCACCGCCTCGTCGCTCAGCCACTTCAGCAACTTCGGGATCAACAGGCCCAGACCGGCGGCAGGCGGGACCTCCGGCGGAATGCCATGCTCGGCAGCCTCCTGGAGAAACGCGGCGATGAGCCCGAGTCGGCTCGGAAGGCCCCCCGTCTCCTGCCAGACTCGCTTGGCCTGCGCGGCCTCCTCGGGCGTCAGCTCACGGTCCAGCGCATCCCGGAACAGGGTCTGTGCAGAGGCGAGCGGCAGCCCGTTCAGCCCGACCGTGCAGCCGCGTCCGGCGAGGGTCAGCCGAGAGCACGCGAGGACGAGCGTGGAGTGCGGCAGGGAGTCGATCACCTCGTTCAGCTCCTGCTCGGAGCACTCCAGGTCGTCGACGACGAGCAGGATGCGGAGTGCCGCGAGCAGTCGGCGTCGCTCGCCCTGGGCGGGCAGCCGCATGCGCTCGGCCTCGTAGGTGGCGAGGAAGATTTCCTGGAGGAGTTCCTCCATCGGCAGCCCGCGTGCCGACAGCAGCACCGCGCCCTCGCAGCGCGGCACGGTGTCGGCACCGAGGGTGCCCCGGCCAGCCGCGTGCAGCAGCAAAGTGGTCTTGCCGCTGCCGGACTCGCCGTAGACCTGGACGATCTCTCGGCGGGCCACCGCGTCGGCCAGGCGCACGAGTTCCCGTTCCCGGCCGAGCGCGACGAGATTCCTGCGGGCCGGAATGACCGCGCTGAGCGTTCTGCGGGTGACCGGTGCCTCGGTGCTGTCCACGAACAGGATCGTGGAGAGGCCGTCCGCCCGGATCTGTATGACCTTGGTGCCGACAGCCACCTGCGAGCCGATGACGCCGCCGTCTACCTTCAGGGTCTGGTCGGTCCCGGCTGCGGGTTCCTTCCCGGCCGACGCACCCTGCGCTTCCTCGGCCAATCGTCCCCTCCGAACATTCGACTCCCCTGTGGGTGAGTCTGAGGTCGTACGACTGCGGTGGGCAAGGCTCCGCGAGGCCGCTTATGGCCAGTGCGGGGCTCAGGGTCTTACACGGTGTCGCGACTCGGCGGGCGCACGGAACAGGCCGATGACGGCGCCAGCCACGCGCGTCACAGGCACGTCAGCCCCCGTAGTAGTCGTTCGGCGCTGGGCGCCACTGGCGGAGCCGAACGTTCAGCTCGTTGTTGTTATCGCCGATGTTGTCATCGTTGATCAGGAACTCAACCGCCTCCGGTAGGCCATCGACGACCAGACAGCCGGAGTCCCCACCGATGAAGTGCCACTGCCCCGGCGTCATGGCCGTACGGAACTTCGGGTGCGCAGGATCGACCCACAGGGCACTACCGCTTCGCACCCGCATCAGCAGGCTGTACTTGGGCGCCCCGGGAAGCGGCCAGCGGCCGTTGTCCGGCGCGGACTCGTTCTTTCCATCGGGTCCGTAGTCCGCCCCCCACGTGGCGATCTGTATGCGGCCGGACGCAGTAAACCGCACCAGGTCACCGCGCAGAAAACCGCCCGGGCTGGGCCACGACGGATTTCCGGCCGGACTTGAGTGGAGAGTGTTGCGGTTGCCTGCGGCGAAGAAATCGTCGATGACCGCAGCGGGTGTGTTCTGCGAGCAGCGGAAGACTTCGGGAGAGGTCGTAAGGGCCCACTCCTGGCGCAGGTCGCCGGTAGAGCAGGGGAGTTGGATCAGTTGCTCATGCTGCCGACTGGCGGTGAGGCACTTGCCGCTGCGCTTGTTACGGAACAGGACGGTTCTGACCCCGTCTGCCCGGGTGTGGAAGATCGTGCTGTGTTCCCACAGCTGCGCCGGGTCGCGGGTGCAGGGCCACTGCCATATCGGGGCGCCGTCGGCGGTACTTCCCCACTGCACGTCGACACACTTGCCGCTGCGCGCGGACTGGATGCTTCCGTAGTTGCCGTCGGTCGGCTTCAGGGACCAGCGTTGGTTGTCGGCCCCTAGGAAGGGCCAGCCCTGGATGGCGGTGCGGTCACTGTCGGCGCCGCCTTCGTCGCGTAGGTCCATGACCATGCCGTAGAAAGGATTGGTGAGGATCCCGACCGGGTTGCCGGGCCAGGGGCGGTCAATGGCGTGGGCGGGCGCAATACCCAGACTGAGCAAGGCGGCGACGATGACCATGAGGAAAGCCAGTCGTCGGTGCAATATATGCCGGAGCACTGTTCTGGTGGGGTTGGCCTCGGCCGAAATCCAGGGCGGCAGCGGTATGCGACCTGCGGGCATGGGACCCCCTTGGAAAGATTGTGGTTGCGTGTAGGCGTCGCTGCCGGGGCTGGTCGAGACGACGGGTGGCGGCGGTGCGCGGTCACGGGAGGAGCAGGCCGACGGAGACGCTGTCATTGCCGTTCATCGCCCTCCCTTCAACCACCCGAGGGTGCCACCGAAGTAACGAGGGCGCTACGTCAAGTGAGTGACAAGGGGGGCTCTATGGAGCACACCATGGGCGCGTGCCGTCCCAATGCGCCGGCGCGAAATCCCCGCCAGCGGCCAAGAAGCTGATCAGTCTCGCGTCCGACTGATCCGCGCAGGTCAGCCTCCTTCGCTGGACTGGCTTCATCGGCAGCAGACAGGCAGTTCGGGAAGCGGCTCCGGGGAAACGGGCCGGTCGAAAGACCGGAACCGCGCCCCCGGCCAACTTCACCAGCAGTTCAGCGGGGTGGGCCTGCCGCACTTCGGAGCTGCGGGCCTTTGACAATCAATCCAGTCGTCGCAGGTCAGGGCCTTTCGACCGGGCTGGGCTGGCTGTTGTAGGTTCTCGCCATCCATGACACAGCGCATGGTGGCTGACCTGCGGTTCTTGCACAGTCTCGTGCCGATGGCACGGCCGCCCTGTCTCACGAACGTGGCATTTCCTCACGGAGCTGGGATGCCAAGCTCGTGAGACTGGCGATGGATGGTGCCCGATTGGCGCGGGCTCACTCACGTCTGGAGCTCGGTCAGCGGATGACCTTCATGCCGAAGTGGTTGCCGAGGCCGAGGGTGAGGCCGATGGCGCTGTGCATGTGGGCGTACATTTCCATGCCGCGGGCAGAGACGATGCCGCCGAGGTCGAGGATGTCGGTCCAGCCGTAGGCCGTGAGGAGGTCGGTGGCGGTCTGCTTGGCGTCGGTGTTTTCGCCGGCGACGAACATGGTGTGGTCGCCGCCGGCGATCGCCTTGGGGTTGACGACGGTCTCCTGCTCCTGTGTGACGAAGGACTTGACGACCTTCACGTCGGGCAGGGCGCGCTGGATCTGCTCGCCGAGACTGTCGGTGTCGCACGGGTCCATCTTCGGCATGGTGCCCCACGGTGTGGGCCAGGGGTGTTCCATCTCGGCGCCGTAGATGTAGGGGACGGCGTAGTCGATCAGGACCTTGCCGCTCAAGGAGTCGGCGATCCCGGTCAGGGCGCTGAGCGCGTTGTGGCCGTCGATCCCGTTGATGACGATCTCGTCGGAGGCGGCCGCGGCGTCGCCGAAGGTGCGCAGGGTGATGCCGGGGTGGTCGGCGAGCCACTGCTTGTAGGGGACGTTGCCCATCATGTCGGGTTCGGTGCGGGCGAGGGTGGCTTCGACGTCGCGGGTGCCGACGTAGACCTGGTGGCCGAGCGCGGCGAGCTTGGCGGCATGGGCGCGGCCGCCGCCTCCGGTGCCGAGAACTGCGATCTTCATGGTGTGGCTCCTTACTGTGTGAGGGGTGGTGGGTCGTCCGGGGTGTCCCGGTGGTCAGTGCTGGGTCTTTGGGGTGACGCCGATGAGGTAGCCGTTGAGGTCGCGGAAGTAGAGGGCCTGGTGTCCGCCGGCGTCGACGGGGCCCTTGACCACGTCGATGTGGGCGGCGTGTTCCTCGGTCCAGGTGTCGAAGTTGTCGACGGCGAGGTAGTGCATGCCGCAGCAGCCGGTGGGGGTGTCCTTCAGGGGCGGCAGCCAGATGCCGAGCAGGTCGGCCTGCTGGAGCATGAAGGCGAACTCGCCGCCGTAGGTCAGGACGCGGATGTAGGCGCCGGTGGGGGCGGGCTGGGCAGTGAAGCCGAGCTTCTCGTAGTAGCCGATGGTGGCGTCGAGGTCTTTGACGCCGAGGCAGGCGGAGACGGTGGGTGTGTGCATGGCGGTTCTCAGGTGCTTTCGGTCTGCTGTTTGAAGGCGTCGATGTCGTCGGGGCCGAAGATGCCGAGGATGTAGCCGTCGGGGTCGCGGAAGAAGAACTCCCGCCCGGTGCGGTCGTGGTTGGCAACGGTGTCGGTGACGACGTCGACGAGGGGGCGGATGCGCTCCACGGTGGCGTCGAAGTCGGCGACGGTGAAGTAGTGGATCCCCGAGCAGCCGATTCCCGGCGGCATGGAGGGCAGCAGCTGCCGCAGACTCTCCTGGCCCTGGACCATCAGGGCGGGCCTGCCGTCGTGGGTGATGATCAGCAGCGGGTGTTCGGGGTCGAGGGGGCCGGTGTCCAGCACGCCGAAGCCGAGCTTCTTGTAGAAGTCCGCGGTGGCCAGGGGGTCACTCACGGCGAGACAAGGGGCGATGTTCATCATGAAGAGCTTCCCTCCGACGGGCTGTGGACGATCATGGTTACTCCGCCCGGGTGGGCGGTGCCGAAGCCGGGCCGACCGCAGAGGACGAGGCCGGCGCCGGGGCCACGGACGCCGACGCACGCTGCGAAAGCCATGGTCGTCTCCGGGGTAAGTGGGGTACGTGATTGGTTACGGACAGGGGCTGCGGGGGTGGGGTCGCACGGCGGTCCGCCGCTCACGGCCTGTGTGCAGTGCCCAGGAGGCCGTACCGCCCAGCCCGTGATGGCCTGGGCGCTGGGCCGAGGCGTACGGCAAGCCCACGGGCGCCGGGCGGTCTCGATGCTTCTCAAGCCGCCCCGGGGCGCTGCTGCACCCCGCCCCTCAATTAGTACATTCGTGCAGGTCTCCTGTCGAGCCGTACCGGCAAGTAGGGAGAAACGCCTCTAATCCACCAGGGGGTGACCAGCCTGAATGGCATGGAGTGACGGAGAAAATACGAGCTCACATCAGCGAATCCCGTGATGGATGCGCACCGGCAGCCCACTCGGGGCAATTCTGATACCTTCGTACAGAAGTCAACATCTCTGCGGCAGTGCGCGAGATCCTGGGAGGAAGACGGCATGGCTGGGCAGGGCGCCGGGAAGCGGCGGTATGACCCCAAGCGGCGGGTCGAGGAGATCACCGCTGCCACCGAGCAGGTGATCGCCGAGCGAGGTATCGAAGGGCTGACCCACCGCGCGGTGGCCGAGCGGGCCGGTGTCCCGCTGGGGGCGACGACCTACCACTTCGCGACCAAGGACGACCTCATCACCGCCGCCCTCCAGCGCGCCGTCGACCGCTACGCCGCCTACCTCACCGACTGGGTCGCCCAGCGCCCCGACCTTTCCCCCGGCCAGCTGGCCGTGCTGCTCACCGATGTCCTGATGGGCTGTTTCGGGCCCCAGCGTGACCAGCAGGTCATGGAGTTCGAGCTCTACCTGGCCGCGCTGCGGCGCCCTGCTCTTCGGCCGATCGCCGACCGGTTCATCGAGCTGAGCGTGGATGCCCTGCGGCCGTACGTCGACGAGGTCACCGCCCGCACCGCGGCCGTGGCCACCAACGGCCTGACCCTGCAAGGACTGGCCGGCACCACACCGCCCTCCCGCGGCGAGGTCGAGGACATCCTGCGCCGCATCCTCACCCCCAACCCGAACCTGCCGTTCCCCGCGCCCCTGGGCACTTAGGGGCGCGGGGAACTGCGCGACCAGCCACCCACGGTCCGCAGACGAAAAGAAGCGGGGTGCAGGGGGCGGAGCCCCCGCGACCGGGGTCCGGGGAGTGCAGCCCCCGGGAAACCACCTTCCCCCCCACCCCCCGGAGGGTCTGGTGGCGTGGGGTCAGCGCACCGGGTGGCCCGCTTCGCGCAGGGCCCCCTTCACGTCGGCGATCCGCAGATCGCCGAAGTGGAACACCGACGCCGCCAGCACCGCGTCCGCCCCCGCCGCCACCGCCGGAGCGAAGTCGGCCAGGCGGCCCGCGCCGCCCGAAGCGATCACCGGGACGGTGACGTGGCGGCGGACCGCCGCGATCATCTCGACGTCGTACCCGTCCTTCGTCCCGTCCGCGTCCATCGAGTTCAGCAGGATCTCCCCCGCCCCCAGCTCCGCCGCCCGGTGCGCCCACTCCACCGCGTCGATGCCGGTCCCCCGGCGCCCGCCGTGGGTCGTGACCTCGAAGGAGCCGGACGCGGTCCGGCGCGCGTCGACCGACAGGACGAGCACCTGACGCCCGAAGCGCTCCGCGATCTCGCGGATGAGCTCCGGGCGCTCGATCGCCGCCGTGTTGACGCCCACCTTGTCCGCCCCGGCCCGCAGCAGCTTGTCGACGTCCTCCGCCGAGCGGACGCCGCCGCCCACCGTCAGCGGGATGAAGACCTGCTCGGCGGTGCGCCGCACCACGTCGTACGTCGTCTCACGGTTGCCCGAGGACGCCGTGATGTCCAGGAACGTCAGCTCGTCCGCGCCCTCGGCGTCGTACAGCTTGGCCATCTCCACCGGGTCGCCGGCGTCGCGCAGGTTCTGGAAGTTGATCCCCTTCACCACCCGGCCGTTGTCGACGTCCAGGCAGGGGATGACTCGGACCGCGAGGGTCATTCGGTGGCTCCTTCGGGGGCGCCGCCCTGGGCGCCCCGGTAAGCGTCTACTTCCACCTCGACCAGTATCCGCGGGTCGACCAGACCGGACACGATGACCAGCGTGGCCGCCGGACGGACGGCGTCGAAGAGCTCCTTGTGGGCCCTGCCCGCCTCGTCGATGTCCCGCGCATGGGTGAGGTACATACGGGTGCGGACCACGGACTCGACCCCGAGCCCGAACTCCGCGAGCGCGGCGAGGGCGTTCGAGAAGGCCACCTTGGCCTGCTCGTACGGATCGCCCTCGCCGTACAGCACCTTGCCCCGGAACGGCGTGGTGCCGGCGACGTGCACATGGTCGCCCGCGGCGACGGCGCGCGCGAAGCCGATCGTGTCCTCCCAGGGACTGTCACTCTGCACACGCCGTACGTCGCTCATCGGGACACAGCCTCCAGGGCTTCTTCGAGGGTGAACGCCTTCGCGTACAGGGCCTTGCCCACGATGGCGCCCTCCACACCCTGCCCCACGAGCTCCGCGATCGCCCGCAGGTCGTCGAGCGAGGAGACGCCGCCCGAGGCCACCACCGGCTTGTCGGTGGCCGCGCAGACACTGCGCAGCAGCTCCAGGTTGGGGCCGGTCAGCGTGCCGTCCTTGGCGATGTCGGTCACCACGTACCGCGCGCAGCCCTCGGAGTCCAGGCGCGCCAGCGTCTCGTAGAGGTCGCCGCCGTCGCGGGTCCAGCCGCGGCCGCGCAGGGTCGTACCCCGTACGTCCAGACCGACCGCGATCTTGTCGCCGTACCGCGCGATGACCTTGGCGACCCACTCGGGGGTCTCCAGGGCCGCGGTGCCCAGGTTGACGCGGCGGCAGCCGGTGGCGAGCGCGGCCTCCAGGGAGGCGTCGTCGCGGATGCCGCCGGACAGCTCGACCTTGATGTCCATCGCGCCCGCGACCTCGGCGATCAGCGCGCGGTTGTCGCCGGTGCCGAAGGCCGCGTCCAGGTCCACCAGGTGCAGCCACTCGGCGCCGGAGGCCTGCCAGGCGAGGGCCGCCTGGAGCGGGGAGCCGTAGGAGGTCTCCGAGCCGGACTCGCCGTGGACGAGGCGGACGGCCTGGCCGTCGCGGACGTCGACGGCGGGCAGGAGTTCGAGCTTCGGGGCCGGCTCGGCGGAGGACTTCGCGGACATCACAGGGTTCCGATCCAGTTGGTCAGCAGCTGGGCGCCGGCGTCGCCGGACTTCTCGGGGTGGAACTGGGTCGCCCACAGCGCGCCGTTCTCCACCGCGGCGACGAACGGCTCGCCGTGGGTGGCCCAGGTGACCCGGGGCGCGCGGATCCTGGGGTTGGTGACGTCCAGGCTCCAGTCGTGCACCGCGTACGAGTGCACGAAGTAGAAGCGGGCGTCGGCGTCCAGGCCCGCGAACAGCTCGCTGTCCTCGGGGGCCTTGACCGTGTTCCAGCCCATGTGCGGCACGATCGGCGCCTTCAGCGGCTCGACCGTGCCGGGCCACTCGTCCAGGCCCTCGGTCTCCACGCCGTGCTCGATGCCCCGCTCGAAGAGGATCTGCATGCCGACGCAGATGCCCATCACCGGGCGGCCGCCCGAGAGCCGCCGGCCCACCAGCCAGTCGCCGCGCGCCTCGCGCAGCCCCTGCATACAGGCCGAGAAGGCCCCGACGCCGGGCACGAGCAGCCCGTCGGCGTTCATGGCCTTGTCGAAGTCGCGGGTGATCTCGACGTCCGCGCCGACGTGGGCGAGGGCGCGCTCGGCGGAGCGCACGTTGCCGAAGCCGTAGTCGAAGACCACGACCTTCTTACGAGGAGTGGTCGTGCTCAATTCCACACCTCCAGGCGGAGGATGCCCGCGGCCAGGCACAGCGCCGAGCTGATCGCGAGCAGCGTGACCAGGCTCTTGGACATGTCCTGCTTGATGAAGGAGTAGACGCCGCCCGCGAGGAAGAGGCCGAGGACGATCAGGATGGAGTTGAGGCCGTTCACAGCGCGCCCTTGGTCGAAGGAAGGATGCCCGCGGCACGCGGGTCGTGCTCGGAGGCGTAACGCAGTGCCCGCGCCAGCGCCTTGAACTGGCACTCCACGATGTGGTGCGCGTTGCGCCCGTACGGGACGTGGACGTGCAGGGCGATCTGCGCCTGCGCCACGAAGGACTCCAGGATGTGCCGGGTCATCGTGGTGTCGTACTCGCCGATCATCGGCGCCATGTTCTCGGGCTCGGTGTGCACGAGGTACGGGCGGCCGGAGAGGTCCACGGTCACCTGGGCGAGGGACTCGTCGAGGGGGACCGTGCAGTTGCCGAAGCGGTAGATGCCGACCTTGTCGCCGAGCGCCTGCTTGAAGGCGGCGCCGAGCGCGAGGGCGGTGTCCTCGATGGTGTGGTGCGAGTCGATGTGCAGGTCGCCGTCGGTCTTGACCGTGAGGTCGAAGAGGCCGTGGCGGCCGAGCTGGTCGAGCATGTGGTCGTAGAAGCCGACTCCCGTCGACACATCGACCTTTCCGGTCCCGTCGAGGTCGATCTCGACGAGGACGGACGTCTCCTTGGTGGTGCGTTCGACACGGCCGACGCGGCTCATGCTCTCTGCTCCTTCTTGAGTTGACGGACCGCGTCCAGGAACGCGTCGTTCTCGGTGGGGGTGCCGGCGGTGACGCGCAGCCACCCGGGCACCCCGTTGTCACGGACCAGGACGCCCCGGTCGAGGATCCGCTGCCAGGCGGTGTGGGAGTCCTCGAAGCGGCCGAACTGGACGAAGTTGGCGTCCGACTCGGTCACCTCGTACCCGGCCGTCCGCAGCTCGGTGACCAGCCGGTCCCGCTCCCGCTTGAGCTGCTCGACATAGCCGAGCAGCGTGTCGGTGTGCTCCAGGGCGGCGAGCGCGGTCGCCTGGGTGACCGCGGAGAGGTGGTACGGCAGCCGTACGAGCTGGACCGCGTCGACCACCGCCGGGTGGGCGGCGAGGTAGCCGAGGCGCAGCCCGGCCGCGCCGAAGGCCTTGGACATGGTCCGCGACACGACCAGGTGGGGGCGGCCCTCGATGAGCGGCAGCAGCGAGTCGCGGTGGCTGAACTCGACGTACGCCTCGTCGACGACCACCAGGGACGGCTTGGCGGCCTGGGCGGCCTCGTAGAGCGCGAGGACCGTTTCGGCCTCGACCGCCGTGCCGGTGGGGTTGTTGGGCGAGGTGATGAAGACGACGTCGGGACGGTTCTCGGCGATCGCCTTCTCGGCGGCCGCCACGTCGATGGTGAAGTCCTCGTTGCGCGGCCCGGAGATCCAGCCGGTGCCGGTGCCGCGCGCGATGAGGCCGTGCATCGAGTACGAGGGCTCGAAGCCGATCGCGGTGCGGCCCGGGCCGCCGAAGGTCTGCAGCAGCTGCTGGATGACCTCGTTGGAGCCGTTGGCCGCCCAGACGTTCTCGGTGGCGACCGGGTGCCCGCCGGTCCGGGAGAGGTAGCGGGCGAGCTCGGTGCGCAGCTCCACCGCGTCCCGGTCGGGGTAGCGGTTGAGGCCGCGCGCGGCCTCGGCGACCCGCTCGGCGATCCGCGCCACCAGCGGCTCGGGCAGCGGGTACGGGTTCTCGTTGGTGTTGAGCTGGACCGGCACGTCCAGCTGGGGCGCGCCGTAGGGGGACTTGCCGCGCAGCTCGTCGCGTACGGGCAGGTCGTCCAGGGTCAGACCCTTGCCGTCGGTCACTGGCCCGGCACCTTCCATCCGAACCTCGCCTTGAGCGCGGCGCCGTGCGCGGGCAGGTCCTCGGCCTCCGCGAGGGTGACCACGTGGTGGGCGACCTCGGCCAGGGCGTCCCGGCTGTAGTCGACGATGTGGATGCCCTTGAGGAAGGACTGGACCGACAGGCCCGAGGAGTGGCAGGCGCAGCCGCCGGTGGGCAGCACGTGGTTGGAGCCCGCGCAGTAGTCGCCGAGGGAGACCGGCGACCACGGGCCGACGAAGATCGCGCCCGCGTTGCGGACCCGGCCGGCCACGGCGGCGGCGTCGGCGGTCTGGATCTCCAGGTGCTCGGCGCCGTACGCGTCGACCACCTTGAGGCCCTGCTCCAGGCCGTCGACCAGCACGATCGCGGACTGCCTGCCGGCCAGCGCGGGCTTGATCCGGTCCTCGACGTGCTTGGTGGCCGCGACCTGCGGCTCCAGCTCGCGCTCGACCGCGTCGGCCAGCGCCGCGCAGTCGGTGACCAGGACGGCGGCCGCCATCGGGTCGTGCTCGGCCTGGCTGATCAGGTCGGCGGCGATGTGCGCCGGGTCGGCGGTCTCGTCGGCGAGCACGGCGATCTCGGTCGGACCGGCCTCGGTGTCGATGCCGATGCGGCCCGTGAAGTAGCGCTTGGCGGCGGCGACCCAGATGTTGCCGGGGCCGGTCACCATGTTCGCGGGCGCACACGCGTCGGGCCCGGAGGTGCCGTACGCGAACATCGCGACGGCCTGGGCGCCGCCCACCGCGTACACCTCGTCGACGCCGAGCAGCGCGCACGCGGCGAGGATCGTCGGGTGCGGCAGACCGCCGAACTCCCGCTGCGGCGGAGACGCCAGCGCGATGGACTCGACGCCCGCCTCCTGCGCCGGGACCACGTTCATGACCACGGACGACGGGTACACCGACCGGCCGCCCGGCGCGTAGAGGCCCACGCGCTCGACCGGCACCCACTTCTCGGTGACCGTACCGCCGGGGACCACCTGGGTGGTGTGCTCGCTGCGGCGCTGGGCGCGGTGGACGATCCTGGCGCGCCGGATGGACTCCTCAAGGGCCGCCCTGACCTGCGGGTCGAGCTTCTCCAGGGCCTCGGTGAGCGCCTCGGCGGGCACCCGGATCCGCTCCAGGGTCACTCCGTCGAACTTCTCCGCGTAGTCGATCAGCGCCGCCGTGCCACGATGATGCACGTCCTCGCAGATGGGCCGCACCTTCTCCAGGGCGGCTTCCACGTCGAACTCGGCACGGGGCAGCAGGTCGCGCAGGGCGCCCCCCTCGGGGAGGGCGTTGCCGCGCAGATCGATTCGAGAGATCACGGAACCAATTCTCTCAGACCACATCGCGCCACCGGACGCCCGTATCACTGGCTGATACGTATCCCGCCCGTCCCGCACCCGGGCCGTGACCACTAGCGTTCACTCCGTTACACACGCATGTACGTCCGCACACGCGTGCGCGGAGCGAGCAGGGGACAGGGGGACGGCCGTGACCGAGGCGCCGGATGTCGCTGTGGCGCCGGACTGGTTCAGTCCGGTGGAGCTGGGGATGTGGGAGGCCTTCCGCAACGGCAGCACCTACGACCTGCGCACCCGCAACCGGGTGCGGGACGACCCGTTCTCCGGGCGCGTTTGGGGGCCGGAGCGCTATGTGAAGGCCCGGGCGGTGGCACTGCTGCTGCTCAGCGGGCCGCCCGCGCTGCCGGGCCGGGTCGCGGCGCTGAAGCTGAACGGGGTGCAGATCACCGGGACGCTCAATCTGTCGGGCGGCACGGTCACGCCGTACGTGGAGCTGAACAACTGCCGCTTCGAGGGCGAGGTGCTGATGCCGGAGTGCCGGGTCACCACCGTGCGGATGGTGAACTGCGCGATCCCCCGGATCGAGGCGGCCCGGCTGCAGACCGAGGGCGATCTGCATCTGCCGCGCTGCCGGATCGCCCGCGGCATCCGGCTCACCGACGCCCATATCGGCACCGATCTGCTGCTCAACGAGGCCGTGATCCGGGCCGACCGCAAGGGCCGCTCGATCGCCGCCGACGGCCTCTCGGTCGCCCAGGACCTCCAGGCCGAGCTGATCGAGTCGTACGGGGAGGTGAGCCTGCGCGCGGCGAACGTCGGGGTGACGCTGAGCCTGCGCGGCAGCCGGCTGGTGAACCCGGAGGGGCGGCGCGCGCTGAACGCGCCGCAGCTGACCGTGGAGCGCACGCTCTATATGACGGCGGCGGCCGTCTCGCCCGGCGCCACCGAGACCACCACCCCGCCGTACGGGACGAACTACACGGGCACTCCGGCCCGGGGCACCCGCGTCCAGCCGTTCGTCTGCGAGGGCGGGCTGCGCCTGGACGACGGCCGGTTCGGGGACGCCGTCGACTTCCAGAGCGCGCGCTTCGTGATGCGGGACTACCAGGAGGTGTCGCTGCGCCGGGTGCAGACCCCGGAGCTGCGCTTCCTCGGGGAGCGGCCGGAGCGGGGCCGGGTGGTGCTCTCCGGCGCCCGGGTGGTGAACCTGGTCGACATGTCGACCAGCTGGCCGGGGCCCGGCGGGCTCGCGATGGGCGGCTTCAGCTACGACAACCTGATCCCGCGCGGTCTGTTCCCGCTGACCAGACGGCTGGAGTGGGTGGCGGCGGCGACTCCGGAGTACGCGCCGGAGCCGTACGAGCGGCTCGCCGGCGTCCTGCGCAACAGCGGCGAGGACGCGGACGCGCGCGAGGTGCTGCTCGCCAAGCAGCGCCGGCGCCGCGAGACCCTGCCGCCGGCGGGGAAGCTGTGGGGCGTGCTCCAGGACGTCACGGTGGCCTACGGCTACCGGCCGGGCCGGGCGGCGCTGTGGATGGCGGTGCTGTGGGCGATGGGCGCGCTGGCGTTCTCGCACTACGACCCGCAGCCGATCAAGGCGGACGAGCACCCGGACTGGAACGCCTCGCTCTACGCCCTCGATCTGCTCGTCCCGGTGATCAATCTGGGCCAGGACGGCTACTGGAAGCTGCACGGCAGCTGGCAGTGGGTCTCGGCGGTGCTGATCGTGCTCGGCTGGATCCTGGCCACGACCGTGGCCGCGGG
This sequence comes from Streptomyces sp. ERV7, assembly GCF_001653515.1. GTDB lineage: Bacteria > Actinomycetota > Actinomycetes > Streptomycetales > Streptomycetaceae > Streptomyces. The sequence goes on from NZ_LYOY01000029.1 coordinate 358,790, forward strand.
CGCCTCACGACTGCTGCGGCGTGGCTGAAATTTGCCGGTCCTTGACCTGCGCCCGTACAACCGTCACGGCCGCCACAGACTCTTCACCGCACACCACTGGCGGAGCTCCCACCTGCGGTTTTGAATGGTTCGCACCATGTCATTCGTACGCGCCCTGCTCCGTGCCGTCCGCGCGGTCAGGCACACCCCGCACCCCGCCGCCGACCTCCCGGCGGACGAGGATCTGCTCCTCGACGCGCCCGACGGGCGGCTCGGCCCCGCGCTCGTGTCCGCCGCCCGGGGCGAGTACGCGGGCGCGGCCGAACTCCTCGCCACCACCCGGGAGTCGGCCGAGTGGGAGAACCGCGACCGCTACACCATGCGGCTCGCGGCCTTCGCGGTCAGCCGACCGGACTGGCTCGCCGACTGGCTGGCCGCCGCGCCCCGGGACCCGGACGCGCTGCTCGTCAAGGCGGAGCTGGCGATCGTACGGGCGTGGGGCTCGCCCGCCCGCGCGGAGCTGCTGCGCGAGATCGCGCCGCTGATCGACGCGGCGGCCTCGGCCGAGCCCGCGGACCCGGTGCCGTGGCGCATCGCGCTCGACCACGCGCGCGGCACCCATGCGCCGCACACCCTCTTCGAGTCGCTGTGGGCGGAGGCGGTCGGCCGCTCCTCGCACCACTACGGCTGCCATGTGGCCGCGCTGCAGTACCTCTCGGCGCAGTGGTACGGCTCGCACCGGGAGTGCTTCGGCTTCGCCGAGGAGGCCGCGGCGGACGCCCTGCCCGGCTCGCTGGTGCAGGCGCTGCCGGTACGGGCCGCGTTCGCCTGCCTGGCCGCGGGCACCGCCGGAGCGCCGACCGGCCGGCAGAGCCCGCAGGAGCTGTTCCGCGACCGGATCGACGCGGCGGCGGACCTCGCCATCGCGCTCTCCGCCGCGTACGAGCCGGGCGACCCGTGGCCCGCCGAGGTGCGCAATCTGCTGGCGTACGTCCTGGTCGTACGGGAGCGGTGGGAGGAGGCCCTGGAGCAGTTCCGCCGGATCGGGCCCTACGCCACGGCCTTCCCCTGGGCGCGGCTCGACGACGACCCGCTGGGCCGGTTCACCGAGCTGCGCGACGAGGTGCGCCGACAGGCGGCCGCGCGCGTCTCGCCCGGGCGCGAACGGGGTCCTGCGGACATCCCCGCCGGGCCCCCGGACGGCCCGGGACGGCCGCCCGCGAAGGCCCCCGGCAGGGCCGCCGGGCTCCCCGGCGCGAGCGCCCTCGGGAAGCCCGGACGCAGCAGGTCCGGCGACCATTACGCTTGAGCGTTGTGACCACCGCTCGCCTCCCCCTCTTTCCGCTCAACTCGGTCCTGTTCCCCGGCCTCGTCCTGCCGCTGAACGTGTTCGAGGAGCGCTATCGCGCCATGATGCGCGATCTGCTGAAGTCCGGCCCGGACTCCGGTGCCGACTCCGACGACGACGAGCCGCGCCGGTTCGCCGTGGTCGCGATCCGCGACGGCCGGGAGGTCGCGCCGACCGGCCCCGGGATGCCCGACCAGACCGCGATCCCGGAGAAGGGCCCGGCGGCCGGGTTCGGCCCCGACCCGATCCAGGCGTTCCACCAGGTGGGGTGTATCGCGGACGCGGCGACGATCCGGGAGCGCGCGGACGGCAGCTTCGAGGTCCTGGCGACCGGCACGACCCGGGTGAAGCTGCTCTCGGTCGACGCGAGCGGCCCCTATCTGACGGCCGAGCTGGAGGAGCTGCCCGAGGAGCCGGGCGAGGAGGCCGGGGCGCTGGCGGAGGGCGTGCTGCGGGCGTTCCGGGCGTACCAGAAGCGGCTGGCGGGGGCCCGGGAGCGGTCGGTGACCGGTTCGGCCGAGCTGCCTGACGAGCCCTCGGTGGTCTCCTACCTGGTGGCGGCGGCAGCGGTGCTCGACGTCCCGGCGAAGCAGCGGCTGCTCCAGGCGCCGGACACGGCGACGCGGCTGCGGGAGGAGCTGAAGCTGCTGCGCGCGGAGACGGCGGTGATCCGCCACCTCCCGTCCCTCCCGGCGGTGGACCTCACCCGCTCCCCCACCAGCCCCAACTGACGCGACTCAGCTAAGGAAACGGTTCGTTGGCGAAGAAGAAGGCGGCCGGGGGCACCCCGGCGACGGTGGCGCTGACGGCGGCGGGGGCCCGGTTCACGGTGCACGCGTACGAGCACGACCCGTCCTCCGCGTCGTACGGGGAGGAGGCGGCCCAGGCCCTGGGCGTCTCCCCCGACCGGGTCTTCAAGACGCTGGTGGCGGACGTCGACGGCGAGCTGACCGTGGCGGTGGTCCCGGTCGCCGGCTCGCTCGACCTGAAGGCGCTGGCGGCGGCGGTCGGGGGCAAGCGGGCGGCGATGGCGGACCCGGCGGCGGCGGAGCGGACCACGGGCTACGTCCGGGGCGGCATCTCGCCCCTGGGCCAGCGCCGCCGGCTGCGCACGGTGCTGGACGAGTCGGCGTCCTCGCACGCCACGATCTGTGTCTCGGCGGGGAGGCGGGGCCTGGGGGCTCAAAGGTCCGTGGGCGGCCACGGCTCCGGGTCTCGCGGAGCGAACAGCGCCGTCAACCCCAGGTGCGTACCCATCGCCGCCAGCGGCCACGCCAACAACGCCCCCTGCGCGTTCAGCTTCAGCGGCGCGTCGAAGACGACCCCCTTGCCCGCCGCCCGCGCCGCCGCGACCACGTCGTCCGTCGGCCCCAGCCACTCCCCCAGCTCCATCGCCAGCCAGGAACCGAGCAGCGCGCCCGCCGCGAGCCCGACCACCAGCGGGATGCCGCCCCGCTTGCGCAGCAGGAAGACGACGGCCGCGCACACCACGCCGAACCCCAGCGCGAGCAGGATGAACGTTCCGTCCGCCCCGATCGCCTCCTCGCCCTCCGTGTCCTTCAGGAAGACGGCCTTGTCGTCGGAGATGAGCGGCACCCGCGGCGCCAGCCACACCCACAGCAGCCCGAGCAGCACGCCCGTCACCGCCACCGCGACCGCAGCGACCACGGCGTCCCGCAGCTCCGCCCTCATCGCGGTCCCCTCCTCGCTCGCCAGGGCGTAGGGGCCCTCGGCACCCGGCCCGGAACGGGGGTGCTCGGAGTCCTGCCAGGCGTCGTCGTCCGGTGCGGGCTGGTGAGGCGGCGTCAGAGGTGCGGTCACCCCGCCATCGTGCCAGGCGCTTCTGTGCGGCGCCTCACCGGGAGACCGCCGCCCGCCGGTACGCCCACGTCGCCGCGAGCAGCGAGACGACCCCGACGGCCGCGCAGACCGCGAGGTCGAGCCCGATGACGGCCCAGTCGGGGTGCCCGCCGAAGCTGCGCGCGAAGGCCTCCACCCCGTACGTGGAAGGCAGCAGATCACGTGCGTACGCGATCGGTCCGGGCAGCCGGTCGGCCGGCAGGACGCCGAGCAGCAGCGCCGCCGACATGCCCAACTGGCCGAGCAGGGTGGCCAGTTCCTGGCGCGGGGCCAGCAGCCCGAGGGCCGCGCCGAGCCCGGCGAGCGCGGCGCCCGCCAGCGGGATGACCGCGGCGAGCACCCACAGGTGCGCCAGCGGGAGCCCGAAGAGGACGCAGCCGGTGACCGCCGTGACCAGCGTGCCCGGCACCGTGAAGGAGGCGTACGCCGCCGCCGCGCCGAGCACCACGGACGCGGGCGGCACGGGCAGCGTCGCGTAGTGGTCGAGACCGCCGCCCGCCCGCAGCTGCCCGAAGTACTGCGCGAGCAGGTTGAGCGCGACGAAGGCGACCACCAGGACGCTCGACCCGGCGACCACGGCCCGCGCCTCGCTGCCGCCGTCCACCACCCCCCGCATCAGGACCATGATCCCGATCGACTGGAAGGTCGCCACGAACAGCAGCGGGATACGGGCCACCTTGGCCCGGGAGAGCTGGGCCCGGTAGACGGCCGAGAGGGCGGGCAGCAGCCGTGCCCGGGGCGCGAGCGGCGCGGCTGCCCCCGCCGGTCCCGCCGGGGCGGCGACCGTCTCCGGGGGCGCCTCCACGGAGACCTCCAGGGGAATCGCGCTCACGCCTTCACCAGACCTTCCATGCGGCCGCCGAGGGCGAGGTAGACGTCTTCCAGGCTCGGCGTGGCCAGGGTGAAGTCGTCGAGGGCGGCGAAAGCGGGCCCGCCGGTGACCGCCGCGACGGCGGCGCGCGCGGCGTCGGGGCCGAGCCGCAGCACCCAGCGCCGCCCGGACTCCTGCGCGTCCGCGCGCAGCGCCGCGACCTCGGGCAGCTCGACGGGCGCCCGCTCGCGCCACACCAGCTCGACCCGGACCTCGGAGGCGACCCGTTCCTTCAGGCCCGCCGGGGTGTCGCAGGCGATGACCTTGCCGCGGTCGAGGACGGCGACCCGGTCGAGCACGGTCTCGGCCTCGATGACGTTGTGGGTGACCAGCAGCACGGTCGCGCCGCGCTCGGCCCGGCGGCGGTCCACGGCGGCCCAGACGGCCCGCCGGGCCACCGGGTCCATACCGGTGGTCGGCTCGTCGAGGACCAGCACGGGCCGGTCGCCGACGAGGGCCGCGGCGAAGCAGGCGAGCCGCCGCTGTCCGCCGGAGAGCTTCTTGAGCGGCCGCCCGGCGAGCCCGGTCAGCCCGAGCTCCTCCAGCACGGCGTCGCGCTCGGCCCGTGCGTCGCGGGCGGTGAGCCCGCGCAGCCGGCCGGTGGTCTCGGCGGCGAGCGAGACGGTCAGCTCGTCCAGGGCGGTGGACTCCTGCCCGAGGTAGCCGATCAGCCGGGCGGCCCGCTCGGGGTGGCGCACCAGATCGTGGCCGAGCACGTCGACGCTGCCGGAGTCCGGCCGCATCAGCCCGGTGAGCTGGCGCACCAGGGTCGACTTGCCCGCGCCGTTGGGCCCGAGCAGGCCGAAGATCTCACCGCGGCCCACGTCGAGGTCGATCCCGTCGGTGGCCCTGATCTCGGGCGTACCGGCCGAGCCGCGCCGTCCGCGTGCGGCGGGGTACGTCTTGGTGAGGCCCCGCACCGCGCAAACGGTGCCGGCCCGCGCCCCTGCTGTGCCGGTACTCACGGACAACGAGCCTACGGGGTCGGTGGCGCCGCTCCGTCCCCGGACCCCGGTTTGTTCCGTTCGCCGAACGACCACCGCGACCGCACACCGCCGGCAGAGGCGCCCCGGACCCCCCTCAGTCCCCGACAGGGGCCCGCTCCGCCGCCGCCCTGACATCGATCTCCCGCCAGAACCCCGCCCGGATCGCGTACCGGTCGTGCTCGTCGATCTGGTCGTCCTTGTGGGCGAGCAGCCCGAACCGCGCCGCGTACCGCAGCAGTTCGCCGTCGATGCGGTGCGGGATGCGCGGGTACATGGTGGACAGCTTCGTTACGTGGGCGGTCTCCGGCAGCCGCTCCATCCAGCGGCGCGCGAAGACCTGCCCCACCTCGTACGGGTCGCCGCCGACCGTGGTGATGTCCTCCTCGCGGTCCGCCCAGCGCTGCTCCGCGCTGGTCAGCTGGGCGAGGGTGGGCAGCGATGCGGTCTCCGGGGACTCACCGAGGGTGGAGCCGGGGCGCTCGACCCAGCCTTTGTCGGAGGACCAGCGCAGGGTCGCGTGCGGGGCGTGCGGCGAGGGGGCCTGGGTGCCGGGCGCGCGCAGGCCCGCCAGGTCCTTGGGGGTGGGCACGCCCTTGACCGTGGTGCCGGGCCCGGGGGCGACCGCCGTGCCGTTGCCGACGGCCGCCGCGGGCTGCGCCGTCCCGTTCCGTACGGCCGCGGCCTGGGCCTCGGCGGCCCGCTCGGCGGAGGCGGCCAGCGCCGACTCGGGCAGCGGGGCGGAGAGGATGGCGGCGATCTCCGGGCGGGGGGCGGCGGCCGGGGCGTAGATGGTGCTGAGTTCCTTGACCCGGACCGCCTTGGTGATCCAGGCCCGGTCGAGCACCCGCCGCTCGTCGGCCTCGGCCACCAGGTCCTCGGACTGGTTGTAGTCGCCGTCGGCGGCCTGGACGGCCCACAGGTGCACGGCGACCCCGTGCTCCTTGGCCGACATCAGTCCGGGCAGCAGATCGCCGTCCCCGGTCACCAGGACGACATCGGAGCAGGCGCGATTTCTGGCCAACTCGGTGAGCTCGGCGTGCATCGCCGCGTCGACGCCCTTCTGGGCCCACCGCCCGTCGCTCCGGGTCAGTGCGCCCAGCCGGACCGTCACCCGTGACATCACCCGCAACCTGCGGTGTTCCGGCTGGGGCACCCGGTCGGGGGCGCCGTCGAACCAGTAGATCCGCAGCAGCGGCTGCTCGGTGTCGGCCTCCGCCCGCTCGCGCAGCGCCTGGATCAGGGCGGCATGGTCGACGGTGATCCGTGAACGGGCAGGCTCTCCGGCCAGAAGGCTCGCGGCCGCGCCCAACAAGTAACCCGCATCCACAAGGACGACGCAGCGGTCCACGCGTTCCACCCTCTTTCAGAACCTTGAAAATCAAAAGATCAGAGGCAAAGGAGATCAGAGAGATAAGAGTGCAGGAGATCGAGAGATCAGGGAACGTACTTCGGGTTTCCTTCGAGTCTGCCCGACCCTGCGAGGGTTAACGGCCGGAACTCGATCATCGGCGTGGCGAAGCCGTACCTCGCGCTTCCCTTACGGATGACTACGCATGGTAATGATCCGAAATGCGCCTTTTACCGGGACATGTGAGGCTGACAGCGGCCCTGGCCCCTAGTCCCCCCAGGAGGCATCCCCCATGGCCAAGAACAAGCAGAACCGCAAGGAGAAGCAGGCTTCCCAGGCGGAGCGCGGTCAGCAGCAGGCGCAGAGCTCCGCGATGGAGGCGCAGGCCCAGCCGCAGGCCCAGGCACAGGGCAGCCCCGCGGATGTTGCCCGTAAGCACCAGCGCCGCTTCGGCCACAACTGATAACCGCATACGCACCAGGCACAAATACGGACGGGGCGCGCCCTTATTGGACGCGCCCCCTCCGTATAAAATAAAAGCCCTACTCCGGGTCAGCCCGCCAGACAGGACGGGCCGAGCAGCACCTTCAGATCACCGAAGAGGGCCGGGTCCGGCTGGACCCGGTGCCGGTCGAGCCGCAGCACCGTGGTCGTACGCGGCCCCTGGAGCTTGATGCGCACCTCGGTGTTGCCCTTGTGGTGGCCGAGAATCTCGCCCAGCCGGCTGACCATCGGCGGGGTCACCTTCACCGTCGGGATGGTGAGCACCACGGGTGCGTTGGTCCCCGCCGACGACAGGTCCGGGACCATCAGCTCCATCGCGACCAGGCGCGGGATGTCCTCGCGCTTGTCGAGCCGGCCCTTGACGAACACCACCGTGTCCTCGACGAGCTGGGTGGAGACCAGCTGGTAGGTCGCGGGGAAGAACATGCACTCGATGGAGCCGGCCAGGTCCTCGACGGTGGCGATCGCCCAGGCGTTGCCCTGCTTGGTCATCTTGCGCTGGAGGCCCGAGATGATGCCGCCGATCGTCACGACCGCGCCGTCCCCGTGCTCACCTCCGGTGAGCTGCTGGATCGAGGAGTCGCTCTTGTCGGAGAGCACGTGCTCCAGACCGAAGAGCGGGTGGTCCGACACATACAGACCGAGCATCTCCCGCTCCTGGGCGAGCAGATAGGCCTTCTCCCACTCGACGTCGGAGAACTCGACGTCCAGGCCGAAGCCCGGCTCGTCGGAGTCGGCCTCGCCCATCCCGCCGAAGAGGTCGAACTGCCCCTCGGCCTCCTTGCGCTTGACCTGCACCACGTTGTCGATCATCGGCTCGAACTGTGCGGTGAGGCCCTTGCGGGTGTGCTTCATCTCGTCGAAGGCGCCGGCCTTGATCAGCGACTCGACGGTCCGCTTGTTGCAGACGACCGCCTCGACCTTGTCGAGGAAGTCGGGGAACGAGGTGTACTTCCCCTTCGCCTTGCGGCACTTGATGATCGAGTCCACCACGTTCTGACCGACGTTGCGCACGGCGGTCAGGCCGAACAGGATCACGTCGTCACCCTGCGCCGAGAAGTTGGACTCGGACTCGTTGACGTTGGGCGGCAGCACCTTGATGCCCATGCGGCGGCACTCGTTGAGATAGACCGCCGACTTGTCCTTGTCGTCCTTGACCGAGGTCAGCAGGGCCGCCATGTACTCGGCGGGGTGGTTGGCCTTGAGGTAGGCGGTCCAGTACGAGACGAGGCCGTACGCGGCGGAGTGGGCCTTGTTGAAGGCGTAGCCGGCGAACGGGACCAGCACGTCCCACAGCTTCTGGATGGCCTCGTCGCTGTAGCCGTTCTTGCGGGCGCCGGACTGGAAGATGGTGAAGTTCTTCGCCAGCTCGTCGGGCTTCTTCTTGCCCATGACGCGGCGGAGGATGTCGGCCTCGCCCAGCGAGTACCCGGCGATGATCTGGGCGGCCTTCTGGACCTGCTCCTGGTAGACGATCAGGCCGTAGGTGACCGCCAGGACCTCTTCGAGCGGCTTCTCCAGCTCGGGGTGGATCGGGGTGATCTCCTGCTGCTTGTTCTTGCGCAGCGCGTAGTTCGTGTGCGAGTTCATGCCCATCGGGCCCGGGCGGTAGAGCGCGGACACGGCGGAGATGTCTTCGAAGTTGTCGGGCTTCATCAGCCGCAGCAGGGACCGCATGGGCCCGCCGTCGAACTGGAAGACACCGAGGGTGTCGCCGCGCTGGAGCAGCTCGAAGGTCATCGGGTCGTCGAGCGGCAGCCCGAGCAGGTCGATGTCGATGCCCTTGTTGGACTTCACCATCTTGACGGCGTCGTCCATGATCGTCAGGTTGCGCAGCCCGAGGAAGTCCATCTTCAGCAGGCCGAGCGACTCACAGCTCGGGTAGTCCCACTGGGTGATGGTCACCCCGTCGGTGTGGCGCACCCACACCGGCACATGCTCGGTAATGGTCTCGCTGGACATGATCACGCCGGCGGCGTGCACACCCATCTGCCGGACCAGGCCCTCGACGCCCTTGGCGGTGTCGATGACCTTCTTGACGTCCGGCTCGTTCTCGTACATCCCCCGGATCTCGCCCGCCTCGCTGTAGCGCGGGTGCTTGGGGTCGGTGATGCCGTTGAGGTCGATGCCCTTGCCGAGGACATCGGCGGGCATCGCCTTGGTGAGCCGGTCGCCCATCGCGTACGGGTAGCCGAGGACGCGCGCGGAGTCCTTGATCGCGTTCTTGGCCTTGATCTTGCCGTAGGTGCCGATCATGGCGACCTTGTCGGCGCCGTACTTCTCCGTCACATACCTGATCACCTCGACGCGCCGGCGCTCGTCGAAGTCGATGTCGACATCGGGCATCGAGACGCGCTCGGGGTTGAGGAACCGCTCGAAGATCAGCCCGTGCGGGATCGGGTCGAGGTCGGTGATGCCCATCGCGTACGCCACGATCGAGCCGGCCGCGGAGCCGCGGCCGGGGCCGACCGCGATGCCCTGCTTCTTGGCCCACATGATGAAGTCGGCGACCACGAGGAAGTAGCCGGGGAAGCCCATCGAGATGATGGTGTCCATCTCGTACTCGGCCTGCTTCATGCGGTCGTCCGGGATGCCTCCCGGGAAGCGGCGGTGCATGCCGCGCAGGGTCTCCTCGCGGAACCAGGTGACCTCGGTGTACCCCTCGGGGATGTCGAACTTCGGCATGAGGTTCTTGGCCTCGAACATGCCGCTGACGTCGATCTGCTCGGCGACCAGGGCGGTGTTGGCGCAGCCCTGCTGCCAGGCGTCCGAGGCGTCGATCGCGTACATCTCGTCGGTCGACTTCAGGTAGTAGCCGGTGCCGTCGAACCTGAAGCGGTCGGGGTCCGAGAGGTTCTTGCCGGTCTGGATGCACAGCAGGGCGTCGTGCGCGGTCGCCTCGTGCGCGTACGTGTAGTGCGAGTCGTTGGTGACCAGGGGCGGGATGCCCAGCTCCTTGCCGATCTTCAGGAGGTCGTCGCGGACCCGGCGCTCGATGTCGATGCCGTGGTCCATCAGCTCCAGGAAGTACCGGTCCTTGCCGAAGATGTCCTGGTAGTCGGAGGCGGCCTGGCGGGCCTCCTCGTACTGCCCCAGGCGCAGCCGGGTCTGGAGCTCTCCGGAGGGGCAGCCGGTGGAGGCGATCAGGCCCTCCGACCACTTGGAGATGGTCTCCTTGTCCATCCGGGGCCACTTCGTCAGCCAGCCCTCCGCGTACGCGTCGGAGGAGAGGCGGAAGAGGTTGTGCAGGCCCGTCGCGTTCGCCGCCCAGATCGTCTTGTGCGTATAACCACCCGAACCGGACACGTCGTCGCGCTTCTGGTGCGGCTGGCCCCACTGGATCTTGCGCTTGTTGCGGCGGGACTCGGGGGCCACGTACGCCTCGATGCCGATGATCGGCGTGACGCCCGCCTTCTTCGCCGTGTGGAAGAAGTCGTAGGCCCCGTGCAGGTTGCCGTGGTCGGACATCGCGATGTGCGTCATGCCCATCTCGTTGCACGCGTCGAACATGTCCTTGAGCCGCGCGGCACCGTCCAGCAGCGAGTACTGGGTGTGTACGTGAAGGTGCGTGAACGGCGGCTTGGACACGGCGTGGGCCTCCAGGGCGGGGAGAGGGGGACAACCGGGAAGTCTACGACGCCGGACTGACAGTCGCCGGGCACTCCGGGGTACGGTCACGCGTTGGAAGGGGCGGAATCACCCGTCCCATTTGTTGTGCATCACCACCCGCACGTACGCACCAGGAGGCACCCGGCGATGTCGGTCCCGCAGCACACCGCCGATGAGCGCGGCGAGCAGATCCTCTCCGTCTTCGGCACCGCCTTCGGCGAGCTCCTGGCCGCCGACCCGGCCGCGTTCCGGGTCAAGTTCCGCAAGATGGCGGCCTCCGCGTTCGCCTTCTACCGGGGCACGGCCTGCCTGTTCTACGCGGACCTGGACCAGGGGGACGCCGGGCGCGGTGACGGGAACATAGCCGGCGGTCCCTACCTGGACGAGCAGACCGGCCGGGTCTGGATCCACGGCGATCTGCACGCCGAGAACTTCGGCACGTACATGGACGCCAACGGCCGGCTGATCTTCAACGTGAACGACTTCGACGAGGCGTACGTGGGCCCCTTCACCTGGGACCTCAAGCGCTTCGCCGCCTCGCTGGCCCTGATCGGCCATGCCAAGGCGCTCAGCGACGAGCAGATCACCGAGCTGGTGCGGACCTACGCCGCCGCCTACCGCGAGCGGATCCACGCGCTGGCCGCGGGCGCCAAGGAGGACGAGGTGCCCTCCTTCACCCTGGACACGGCCGACGGGCCGCTGCTCGGAGCGCTGCGCTCGGCACGCGCGCGTACGCGCTTCTCGCTGCTCGACTCGATGACCGAGATCCGCGAGTACGAGCGCCGCTTCACCGAGGGCGACGGCTCGATCGAGCTGGACGCGGCCACCCGCTACAAGGTCCTGGCCGCCTTCGACGGCTATCTGGAGACCCTGCCGGACTCCAGCCTGCTGCGGCCCGACTCCTACCGGGTCAAGGACGTCGTCGGGCGGCGCGGCATCGGGATCGGATCGGCCGGTCTGCCGTCGTACAACATCCTTCTGGAGGGCCACAGCGACGCGCTGGAGAACGACGTCGTGATCTACATGAAGCAGGCGCAGACCCCGGCGGTCTCCCGCCATGTCACCGACCCGGCGGTGCGCGGCTACTTCCAGCACGAGGGCCACCGCACGGTGATCTCGCAGCGCGCCCTCCAGGACGCCGCCGACCCGTGGCTGGGCTGGACCGAGCTGGACGGGGCGGGCCAGCTGGTCGCCGAGGTGTCGCCGTACGCGGTGGACCTGGACTGGTCGGACATCGACGACCCGGAGCAGATCGCGGCGGTCGTCGCGGACCTGGGCCGCGCCACCGCGACCATGCACGCGGCGGCGGATGGCGACACCGGCCCCGCCGAACACGCCGCGCTGGTGCCGTTCTCCACCGAGCGGGCCATAGACGCGGCGATCGCGGCCGACGAGGAGGGCTTCGCGGACCTCCTCGTGGACTTCGCCCACAGCTACGGCGCACAGGCCCGGGCGGACCACCAGATCTTCGTGGACCTGTTCCGTAACGGTCGGATTCCGGGTCTCTAGTCTCACGGAATTCTTAGGCCGCGCCGACAGCGGGCCGTGGCAGACTTCAGCAGCGATGGACGTATCAGGGACCCGGCTCAGAGCGGCACGCGCGGCGCTTTTCACGGCGCTCGTCGTGGCGCTCTCCAGCGCGTCCCACGTCCTGCTCTCCCGCGTCCCGCTGCCGGTGCCGCTGGTCGCCGGGGCGGCCGGCGCCGTGTTCCTGATCGCGTACGCGCTGGCGGGCCGGGAGCGCGGCTTCTGGTCGATCGCCGGACTGCTCGTCCCGCTGGAGCTGGCCGCCGACACCGTCCTCTCGACCGGCCAGCACGTCTGCTACGGGCCCTCCGGCGGCCCGGTGGCGGGCGCGCTGCGGGCGGTGGGCGTGGACGTGCTGTGCGGCGGGAGCGTGGGCACCGAGCTGCCCGGCGTCGCTCGTGCACTCCGTGGGACGGCGGGGGCCGCCCCGCCCCGCACTGCTCACCGCCGTCTGAGCGACGGCCCCGCCGAGCACAGTGGCCCGGTCGCACGGGCCCCCGGCACTTTCTCACCTGCCCTACCTGCCACACGGAGAAAACGATCATGAGTAAGCGCAACAGCCAGGCCAACAAGGCAGCCGCCCGTGACCGGCTGCGACTGGAGCGCGAGCGCCAGGCCAAGAAGGACAAGGTGCGCCGCCAGGTGGTCGTCGCCGCCTCGATCGTCGGCGTCCTCGCGATAGCCGGCGGCGTGGGCTACGCGGTCATGCAGGCCAACAAGCCCGGCGCATGGGACGCGGCCAAGGACAAGGCGCTGGTCAAGCCCGCCAACACCACGGGCGAAGACGGCACCACGGTCGTCATCGGCAAGCCGACGGCCAAGAAGACCCTGGAGATGTACGAGGACGCGCGCTGCCCCGTCTGCTCGGTCTTCGAGCAGCAGGTCGGCTCCACGGTCAAGAAGGACGTCGACGCCGGCAAGTACAAGGTCCAGTTCATCGGCGCCACCTTCATCGACAACGGCAGCCCGGGCACCGGCTCCAAGAACGCGCTCAGCGCGCTGGGCGCCGCGCTCAACGTGAGCCCCGAGGCGTTCATGGAGTACAAGGCGCAGCTCTACTCCGCCAAGTGGCACCCGGCCGAGACCAGCGACAAGTTCGCCAAGGACGACTACCTGCTCCAGGTCGCCGACTCGGTCCCGGCGCTCAAGGGCAACGCCAAGTTCCAGAAGGACGTGCAGGACGGCACGTTCGACAAGTGGGCGCTCACCATGTCGAAGAAGTTCGACGACAGCGGTGTGACGGCCACGCCGACCCTGAAGATGGACGGCAAGAAGATCACCGGCGCGAACAGCGAGAACGCCCCGCAGGACCCGGCGGCGTTCACCGCGGCCATCGACAAGGCCCTGAAGGGCTGACGGGGGTCCGGAGACCCTCCCACGGCCCCGAACGCTGACGCGCGCTCAGGTGGCCGCGAGCGAACGGGCGGACAAACATCTGCCGCGAGTCTGCCCGTTCGCTCTACTCATCAGTAAGGTGTGCGGCTGTGACCAGTCGATTCACCTCAACCCCCACCCGCCGCACGGTCGTCAAGGCCGCTGCCGCCACCGCCGTCGTCGCCGCGCCCCTGCTGGCCGGTGCGACCGCCGCCGCCGCGGAGTCCGCGCCGGCCCCCGCCTTCCTGCACGGCGTCGCCTCCGGCGACCCGCTGCCCGACGGCATCCTGCTGTGGACCCGGGTCACCCCCGCTCCCGACGCGGTGCCCGGCTCCGGCAAGGGCCCGGACACCGAAGTCACCTGGGAGATAGCCGAGGACAAGGGCTTCTCGCGGATCGTGGCCCAGGGCAGGACCACCGCGACGGCCTCCTCCGACCACACCGTCAAGGCCGATGTGCGCGGCCTGCGCCCGGCGACCGCGTACTGGTACCGGTTCGCCGCGGGCGGCGTGCTCTCCCCCGCCGCCAGGACGCTTACCGCCCCCGCCACGGACGCGGCGGCCGCCAACGTCCGCTTCGGCGTGGTCTCCTGCTCCAACTGGGAGTCGGGCTACTTCTCCGCCTACCGTCATCTCGCCGCACGGTCCGACCTGGACGCGGTGCTGCACCTGGGTGACTACATCTACGAGTACGCCTCGGGTGCCTACCCGGAGGCGAAGTACGTCGTACGGCAGCACGAGCCGGCCCACGAGATCCTGAACCTGGCCGACTACCGCACCCGGCACGGCAAGTACAAGACGGACACCGACCTCCAGGCGATGCACCACGCGCACCCGGTGATCGCGATCTGGGACGACCACGAGTTCGCCAACGACGCCTGGTCGGGCGGTGCCGAGAACCACACGCCCGGCACCGAGGGCGACTGGGCGGCGCGCGTGTCGGCCGCCAAGCAGGCGTACTTCGAGTGGATGCCGGTCCGCCCCTCCATCGCGGGCACGACCTACCGGCGGATCCGCTACGGCAAGCTGGCCGATCTGCACCTGCTCGACCTGCGCTCCTTCCGCTCCCAGCAGGCGAGCGTGGGCAGCGGCAAGGTGGACGACCCGGAGCGCACCCTCACCGGCCGCGCCCAGCTGGACTGGCTCAAGTCGGGGCTCTCCGCCTCCGGCGCCGCCTGGCAGCTGGTCGGCACCTCGGTGATGATCTCGCCGGTCGCCTTCGGCGCACTGCCGGCCGAACTGACCGCGCCGCTGGCGGAGTTGCTGGGCCTGCCCAAGGAGGGCATCGCCATCAACGTCGACCAGTGGGACGGCTACACGGACGACCGCCGCGAGCTGCTGGGCCACCTGGTGGACAACGGCATCAAGAACACGGTCTTCCTCACCGGCGACATCCACATGGCGTGGGCCAACGACGTACCGGTGAAGGCGGCCACCTACCCGCTGTCGAAGTCGGCGGGCACCGAGTTCGTGGTGACCTCAGTGACCTCCGACAACCTGGACGAGATGCTCCACGTCGCCCCGCACACCGTGTCCCTGGTCGCGGCGGCCGCCATCAAGGCCGCCAACCGCCATGTGAAGTGGGTCGACATGGACTCGCACGGCTACGGCGTCCTGGACGTCGACGCCAAGCGCTCCCAGATGGACTACTACGTGGTGTCCGACAAGCGGAAGCAGGACGCCACGTCCTCGTGGACCCGCTCGTACCGGACGCTCAACGGCAGCCAGAAGGCCGAGCGGGTCTACTCGCCGGTGGTCTGATCCGCGCCCTGGAGCAAGTCCCCTAGAGCGAGTCGAGGAAGCCGAGCGCGGTGGTCCAGCTGCGCTCGGCGGCCGCCTCGTCGTAGTCGGGCAGCTCCGGATCGGTGTACAGGTGCCCGGCGCCCGGGTACCTGTACACCTCCGCGTCGGCGCCGATCCGGCCCATGCGCAGGTACCAGGTGTTCAGCCAGTCGTGCGTCTCGAACGGGTCCGGGTCGGCCACGTGCAGCTGTACGGGCAGCTCGTCCACCGACGCGTCCCCGGCGATGTCGGCGGTGCCGTGGAAGAGCAGCAGACCGCGGGCCTTCTCGTCGCCGAGCGCCAGGGTCTGGGCGAGTGAGCCGCCGAGCGAGAAGCCGGCGTAGACCAGGCCCTCCTCGGAGTGCGGGGCGGCGGCCAGGATCGCGCGCTTGAGCAGCTCGTCGTTGCCGATCCCGTCCCGGATCGTCATGCCCTCCTCAAGGCTGTCGGCGGTGCGGCCGTCGTAGAGGTCGGGCACGTGCACGACGTGTCCGGCGGCGCGCAGCCGCTCGGCCGCCTGCCGCACGGCGGGCCGCAGGCCGTACGCCGAATGGAAAAGCATGATGTTCATGAGGCCATGGTGCCAGTTACGGTCGGGGGCATGGAGAACGTACTGCGCCCGTTGATCGTCATCGGTGGCTCGGTCGTGCTCACGCTGGCCCCTCGTGTGGCTGGCCGACCGACTGCTCCGCCAGACCGACGCCCGGCACAGCGAGACCCCGCTGTGGGGCCTGCTGCGCCGCTGCCGG
This sequence comes from Streptomyces sp. ERV7, assembly GCF_001653515.1. Lineage (GTDB taxonomy): Bacteria > Actinomycetota > Actinomycetes > Streptomycetales > Streptomycetaceae > Streptomyces. Next base: position 374,726 of record NZ_LYOY01000029.1, read on the forward strand.
CTCCCGTTGCAGGTCGTCGTCCTCACCGCACTGCTGAGAGGCACCTACCTCCAGATCAAGTGGGGCCCGGTCCAGGACCACGAGGCGGGCCTCGGCCGGACCCTCTCCCTCGTCCTCATCGGGGCGAGCGCCTGGCTGGTGGTCAGGATCGCGACGGCGGTCGTCGAGGCGTCGTACGCGCGCTACGCGGCCTCCGCGCACGACGCGGCACGGGTGCGCAGGGTGCGTACACAGGTGACGCTGATCCAGCGCGTGGTGACGGCGGTCGTGGGCGTCGTCGCGGTCGCGGCGATGCTGCTGACCTTCCCGGCGATGCGGACGGCGGGGACCTCGCTCCTCGCCTCTGCGGGCATCATCGGCATCGTGGCCGGTGTGGCCGCCCAGTCCACGCTCGGCAACCTCTTCGCCGGGCTGCAGATCGCGTTCGGCGACATGGTGCGCATCGGCGACACGGTCGTGGTGGACGGCGAGTGGGGCACGGTCGAGGAGATCACACTGACCTTCCTGGCCGTGCGCACCTGGGACGAGCGGCGGCTGACCATGCCGGTCTCGTACTTCACCAGCAAGCCGTTCGAGAACTGGTCGCGCGGCGGCGTCCAGATGACCGGCACGGTCTTCTTCCACCTGGACCACTCGGCCCCGGTGGCGCTGATGCGCGAGAAGCTCGCCGACGTCCTGCGGGAGTGCCCCGCGTGGGACGGCCGCGAGAGCGCTCTCGCCGTCACCGACACCACCCCGTCGACGATCGTGGTGCGCGCGACCGTCACCGCGAAGGACGCGGGCGACATCTGGACGGTCCGCTGCACGGTCCGCGAGGAGATGGTGGCCTGGCTCCACGACCACCACCCGTACGCCCTGCCCCGCATCAACATGGAGCGCGACGAGAGCGAGCCGCCCTCGCGGAACGGGCACCCGGGCCACTAGGGCCTGTGTCGGAAGTCCCGTCGTCCGCCCGAAGGGCGGGCCCCGCGGCGTCCGGTGCGTGCGATCGCAAGGCGGAGGGTCGCCCCGATACTGGGTGTATCGGGGTGATCCCGACAACGCGGCGAGCGCGCGTGCCGGACGCCGCGGGGCAGGCGGGACTTCCGACACAGGCCCTAGGGCGGAGTCGGCCCCGGGAGGCGTCACCGCAGGCTGCGCACGTCCAGCTGGCGCAGCACGCGGTCGACGATCTCGGGGTCGGCGCCCGGCTCGCTGCGCGCGGACAGCACCTCGTGCCGGGCCGCCGACATCATCTCCCGCTGGATGCGCTGGACCGTCCGCAGCCGCTCCACCCGCTTCGCGTACGCCTCCCGCCGCTCCTCGTCGACCATGTCCGGGCTGATGCGCGCCCCCACGTCGTAGGCCCGCCGCAGGAGTTGCTCCATGACCTCCTCGGGCAGCTCCTCCACGTCCTCGATCTCCCGCAGCCGCCGCTTGGCCGCCTTCGCCGCACGGATCGCGAGCTTGCGCTCCAGCGCCCGCTCGGCGTCGGTGTCGGCCTGTACGCCCAGGCGGCGCACCAGGGACGGCAGGGTGAGGCCCTGGAGCACCAGCGTCGCCATGATCACGCAGAAGGCGACGAAGACGATCTCGTCGCGCGCGGGGAAGGGCGAGCCGTCGTCCGTCCTGAACGGGATCGCCAGGGCGAGCGCGACCGAGGCGACCCCGCGCATCCCCGCCCACCACATGACGATCGTCTCCCGCCAGGTGGTGGGGATCTCCTCGTCGTAGTCCCGGCGCGTGTGCAGCCGTTTGGCGAGCCAGGTCGCCGGCAGCAGCCACACCAGCCGTACGCCGACCACGACCCCGACCACCACCGCGCCCCAGCCCACCATCTCGCCGGCCCGGCCGGTGGCGGTGCCGAAGACGTTGTGCAGTTCGAGGCCGATGAGCCCGAACGCGATGCCGGTCACCAGGGTGTCGACGATCTGCCAGAACGTGGCTCCGGCGAGCCGCCCCTGGACGTCGTCGGCGTCCACCGCGTGCTCGGCCAGGAACAGCGCGAGGGTGAGCACGGCGAGCACCCCGGACCCGCCGAACTCCTCGGCCAGCACATAGCCGACGAACGGCACGAGGAGCGTGAGGCCGATCTGGAGCGTGGAGTCGTCGAGCAGGCCCATCAGCTTGTTGGCCGTCCAGCCGAGTACGAGGCCGACCACGACCGCCACCACGGCGGAGAGCACCAGCTCGCCCACCGCGTCCGGCCAGGAGAAGTCACCGCTGACCGCCGCGGCGATCGCCACGTGGTAGAGCACGATCGCGGTGACGTCGTTGAACAGCCCCTCGCCCTCCAGGATCGACACCAGCCGGCGGGGCAGCCCGAGCGAGCCCGCGACGGCGGTGGCGGCGACCGGGTCGGGAGGTGCCACGAGGGCGCCGAGGGCGACGGCGGCGGCGATCGGCAGCCCCGGCACGATGGCGTGGGCGACGGCCGCCACGGCCGCCGTGGTGACGAACACCAGGGCCACCGCGAGCAGCAGGATCGGCCGGACGTTGGCGGCGAACTGCCGCCAGGAGGTGCGCTGCACGGAGGCGTAGAGCAGCGGCGGCAGCACGAGCGGAAGGATGAAGTCCGGCGGCACGGCGACATTCGGGACGAACGGCAGCAGGGCGAGGACCCCGCCGAGGAGCGTCATCAGCACCGGCGCGGGCAGCCCCAGCCGGTCCCCGACCGGAACCGTGACCACCGCTCCGAGCAGGAGCACGAACAGCAGGGCCAACTGATCCACGGATGCCCTCCGGGCGACGAGCCGATCAAGACCCCCAGCGTGCCACGCGCCTCACCGGAATCCGCCCAGAACGGGGTAAACCCCTCAGAGCGGGCGCCCTTCAGGGGCGCAGTCCGTCGGCGATCGCCATGAAGGGGCGTCTTTGAGGGCGCGGGGAACTGCGCGGCCGGCCCCCGCCGGCCCGCGGATGGATCCCCACCAACAGCGCGCAGCGCTAAAGCGGCTTCCTCATCGCCACATGCGGCATCCCCGCATCCGCGAACTCCGCCCCGTACGCCACGTACCCCAAGCGCTCGTAGAACCCCGTGGCCCGGGTCTGCGCATGCAGATCCACCGCACCGAGGCCGATCCGCCGCGCCTCGCCCTCGATCGCCCGCACCAGCGCGACACCCACACCGAGGCCCCGCGCCGCGGCCGTGACGGCCAGGCGCCCGAGCGAGCCCACCGACGCGTCGGAGCCGGTCCGCCCCATCGCGGCCGGGCCGTGGATCAGACGGCCCGTACCCAGGGACGCCCCGCCCCCGGCCACCGCCAGGACATGCACGGCACCCGCGTCGAACGCGTCGTACTCGATCTCCTCCGCCACGCCCTGCTCGACGACGAAGACCTCCCGGCGCACCGCGAAGCACGCCTGGAGGTCACCGGGGCCGTCGACGACCCGGACGGCGAACGCCGTCACTCGCTCTCCGCGCGGATCACGTCCAGCGCGTGCTGGAGGTCGTCCGGGTAGGTGCTCTCGTACTCGACCCAGCCGCCGTCCGACGGGTGCTCGAAGCCGAGCCGCACCGCGTGCAGCCACTGCCGCGTCAGACCGAGGCGCTTGGCGATCGTGGGGTCCGCGCCGTACGTCAGGTCGCCCACGCACGGGTGGCGGTGGGCGGACATGTGCACCCGGATCTGGTGGGTACGGCCCGTCTCCAGCTTGATGTCGAGCAGCGAGGCCGCCCGGAACGCCTCGATCAGGTCGTAGTGCGTCACCGAGGGCTTGCCCTCGGCCGTGACCGCCCACTTGTAGTCGTGGTTGGGGTGCCTGCCGATGGGGGCGTCGATCGTGCCGCTCATCGGGTCCGGGTGGCCCTGCACCAGGGCGTGGTAGCGCTTGTCCACGACACGCTCGCGGAACTGCTGCTTCAGATACGTGTACGCCCGCTCGGACTTGGCGACGACCATCAGACCCGAGGTGCCGACGTCGAGGCGGTGCACGATGCCCTGGCGCTCGGCCGCGCCGGAGGTGGAGATCCGGTACCCGGCCGCCGCGAGGCCGCCGATGACCGTGGTCCCCGTCCAGCCCGGGCTCGGGTGGGCGGCGACGCCGACCGGCTTGACGATCACGACGATGTCGTCGTCGTCGTGCACGATCTCCATGCCCTCGACCGGCTCGGCCACGATCTGCACCGGCGCGGGCGCCTGGGGCATCTCGACCTCCAGCCACGCACCCCCGCGGACCCGCTCGGACTTGCCCACCACCGAGCCGTCGACCTGGACCTTCCCCGCCGCGGCGAGTTCAGCGGCCTTCGTACGGGAGAACCCGAACATGCGGGAGATGGCGGCGTCGACGCGCTCGCCCTCCAGACCGTCGGGAACGGGCAAGGTGCGGATCTCGGGAAACGTACTCACCCGTCGAGTATGCCTTGTCGCACCGACATCCCCGTTCCGGTGAGGACCGGGATCAGTCCTTGTGCACCGTTCCGTCCGGGTCCAGGCCCCGGAACGAGAGGATCACGATCAGGAAGCCGCCGCAGACGATCGCGGAGTCCGCCAGGTTGAAGACCGCGAAGTGGGCCGGTGCGATGAAGTCGACCACCGCGCCCTCGAAGACGCCCGGGGAGCGGAAGATCCGGTCGGTCAGGTTGCCGAGCGCGCCGCCGAGGAGCAGGCCGAGCGCGATCGCCCACGGCAGGCTGTAGAGCTTGCGGGCCAGCCGGAAGATCACCACGATCACCGTCGCCGCGATCATCGTGAAGATCACGGTGAAGGCCTCGCCCATGCCGAAGGCGGCACCCGGGTTGCGGATCGCCTCCAGCTTCAGCAGGTCGCCCACGAGGTCGATCGGCTCGTGGTGCTCCAGCTTGGCCACCACGAGCATCTTGCTGCCGAGGTCGAGCAGATACGCGAAGAGCGCCACCGCGAACAGGACGGCGATCCTGCGCCCGCCCCTGGGCCGCTCGTCGGGAGCAGCGGCCTCGTCGGGCCCTTCTACGTCCGGCGTACCGATGATGCGCTCCGCCTCTGCCACGTGAGTCCCTCAACCAACCCTAGGTACCTGACTGAGGACGAGGGTACGACACAGGCGTACGGAGTCAGCCCCGGCGTTCCTGCTTCTGCTTGTCCTCCACGCAGAGGGTCGCGCGCGGGAAGGCCTGCATCCGCGCCTTGCCGATGGGATTGCCGCAGACCTCGCAGTAGCCGTACGTACCGGCGTCGAGCCGTTCCAGCGCCCGCTCCGTCTGCTCCAGCATCTCGCGCGCGATGGCGGCCAGCGCCATCTCGTGCTCGCGGGTGATGTTCTTGGTCCCGGTGTCGGCGTCGTCGTCGCCGGCGCCGTCCCCGGAGTCCCGCATCAGCCCGCTCAGGGCCTGCTCGGAGGACTCGATCTCGCTGCGCAGCCGCAGCACCTCGCTCGACAGCTCGTTCCGCGCCTCGGCGACCTCCCCCGGGGTCCAGGGGTCCTCTCCGGGCCGCACCGGCAGCACGCCGGGCACAGCCATGTCGACCGCCCGCGCCTTGGGCACGGTCGACGCGGCCGTCTTCCTGGCCCGCGCCCCGTCCGCCGTGTTCTTGGCAACCACCTTCTTGGCTCCCCTCTGCTCCGCGGCCTCGGCCGCCCCCTGGGCCGCCGTGGCGGCCTTCTTCGCTGCCCCACCGGCAGCCTTGCCCGGTACCGCTTTCCCGGCAGCCGCCGTCTTCTTGGCGGCAGCCTTCTTGGCCGGAGCCGCCTTGTCGACGGCAGCCTCCCCGGCGACGGCCTTCTCGGCCACGACTTTCTTGGCCGAAGCCTTCTTGGCAGCGGTCTTCCTGGTCGCGGTCTTCTTGGCGGCCGGTGCCGTCTCGGCAGCCGCTTCCTTGGTCGCGGCCTTCTTGGTCACAGCCTTCTTGGCCGGGGTCTTCCTGGCCGCGGCCTTCTTCGGGGCCGCCTCCTTCTTGGCCGCGGTCTTCTTCCCGGACGGGCTCTCCGTGGCCGCGGCCTCCACGGCGTCCTCGGACGCCAACGCGGTCTTCTTCGCCACCATGGCCGCGGCCCCTTCACATATTGTGATCTTGCTCGCGAATCGTGCTGGGACGATAAATCGACCCCAGGCCCGCGGCAACGGGGCACGCCGCCGGTCCGGCCCCGTCGGACCTGCCCGGAGACGAACCTGCATCCGTTGTGCCCAGCTCCGTGGCCCGTAATCCGCCACACGGGCGGCACCGGACTCCGCCCGGCCACGTATGCCCATTCGGGTCATCCAGGCGCGCGCGTGGGCCCTCCGCCCGGCCGCGCCGAAATCCGGTCGGCCGCTGTCGGTGCGGGCCCGTACACTGGGCGCAGCGAGAGGCGTGAAAGGGACGAGTAGCGTCGTACGCAGCCAAGAGCGATCCGGGGACGGTGGGAGCCCGGAGGCGAGCGCGATGTGAAGATCACCCCGGAGCCGCCGGAAGAAAGCACCCGAAACACCGGGTGCGAGTAGAACCGGCTTCGCGACCCCAATGAGGGGGCGGTGTTCCGCACACCGCCAAGGAGGGTGGTACCGCGGGAGCGCGGGGCCGTAGGACGGCCGGGGCTCTCGTCCCTCCGACGGAAACGTACGACGATCCGCCGGAGGATGAACGGATGTCGCAGTACCGCCAGGTGCCCGCCCAGGTCGACCTGCCCGCGCTGGAGCACGCCGTGCTCGACTTCTGGCGCGAGTCCAAGGTCTTCGCCCAGAGCCTCGACCAGTCCGAGGGCCGCCCCGAGTGGGTGTTCTACGAGGGCCCGCCGACCGCCAACGGCATGCCCGGTGCCCACCACATCGAGGCCCGCGTCTTCAAGGACGTCTTCCCCCGCTTCCGGACCATGCAGGGCTACCACGTGGCCCGCAAGGCCGGCTGGGACTGCCACGGCCTGCCGGTCGAGCTCGCCGTGGAGAAGGAGCTCGGCTTCAACGGCAAGAAGGACATCGAGGCGTACGGCATCGCCGAGTTCAACGCCAAGTGCCGCGAGTCCGTGACCCGCCACACCGACGCCTTCGCCGAGCTCACGACCCGGATGGGCTACTGGGTCGACCTCGACGACGCCTACCGCACGATGGACCCCGAGTACGTGGAGTCCGTCTGGTGGTCCCTGAAGGAGATCTTCAACAAGGGCCTGCTCACCCAGGACCACCGCGTCGCCCCCTGGTGCCCGCGCTGCGGCACGGGCCTCTCCGACCACGAGCTGGCGCAGGGGTACGAGACGGTCGTCGACCCCTCGGTCTTCGTCCGCTTCCCGCTGACCGGCGGCCCCCTCGCGGGCGAGGCGGCGCTCCTGGTGTGGACGACCACGCCCTGGACGCTGGTCTCCAACACCGCCGTGGCGGCCCACCCCGAGGTCACCTACGTGGTGGCCCGCCGCACCGGCGGCGAGGACACGGAGAAGCTGGTCGTCGCCCAGCCGCTCCTGGAGAAGGCCCTCGGCGAGGGCTGGGAGGCCACCGGGCAGACCTTCACGGGCGCCGAGATGGAGCGCTGGACCTACCAGCGCCCCTTCGAGCTCGTCGAGTTCCCCGAGCCCGCGCACTACGTGGTGAACGCCGAGTACGTGACGACCGAGGACGGTACGGGTCTGGTCCACCAGTCCCCCGCCTTCGGCGCCGACGACCTCCTGGTCTGCAAGGCGTACGGCCTGCCGGTGGTGAACCCGGTCCGCCCCGACGGCACCTTCGAGGAGGACGTGCCGCTGGTCGGCGGCGTCTTCTTCAAGAAGGCCGACGAGAAGCTGACCCAGGACCTGGCCGAGCGCGGTCTGCTCTTCCGCCACGTCCCGTACGAGCACAGCTACCCGCACTGCTGGCGCTGCCACACCGCGCTGCTCTACTACGCGCAGCCGTCCTGGTACATCCGCACCACCGCCGTCAAGGACGCGATGCTGCGGGAGAACGAGAAGACCAACTGGTTCCCGGACTCGGTCAAGCAGGGCCGCTTCGGAGACTGGCTGAACAACAACATCGACTGGGCGCTCTCCCGCAACCGCTACTGGGGTACCCCGCTGCCGATCTGGCGCTGCGAGGACGACCACCTGACCTGCGTCGGCTCGCGCGCCGAGCTGACCGAGCTGTCGGGCACCGACCAGACGGACCTCGACCCGCACCGCCCGTACATCGACGACGTCACCTTCACCTGCACGGCCGAGGGCTGCTCGCACACGGCGGTCCGCGTCCCCGAGGTGATCGACGCCTGGTACGACTCGGGCTCGATGCCGTTCGCGCAGTGGGGCTACCCGCACAAGAACAAGGAACTGTTCGAGAGCCGCTACCCGGCGCAGTTCATCTCCGAGGCGATCGACCAGACCCGCGGCTGGTTCTACACGCTGATGGCGGTCGGCACGCTCGTCTTCGACAAGTCCGCGTACGAGAACGTGGTCTGCCTGGGCCACATCCTCGCCGAGGACGGCCGCAAGATGTCCAAGCACCTGGGCAACACCCTGGAGCCGATCCAGCTCATGGACCAGCACGGCGCGGACGCGGTGCGCTGGTTCATGGCGGCCGGCGGCTCCCCGTGGGCGGCCCGCCGGGTGGGCCACGGCACCATCCAGGAGGTCGTCCGCAAGACGCTCCTCACGTACTGGAACACGGTGGCCTTCCAGGCGCTGTACGCCCGCACGTCCGACTGGGCGCCCAGCGCGGCCGACCCGGCCCCGGCCGACCGCACGGTCCTGGACCGCTGGCTGCTGAGCGAGCTGAACGCGCTGGTCGACCAGGTGACACAGGCGCTGGAGGCGTACGACACGCAGCGTGCCGGCAAGCTCCTGTCCACCTTCGTGGACGACCTGTCCAACTGGTACGTGCGCCGTTCGCGGCGCCGGTTCTGGCAGGGCGACAAGGCGGCGCTGCGCACGCTGCACGACCCTGTCCAACTGGTACGTGCGCCGTTCGCGGCGCCGGTTCTGGCAGGGCGACAAGGCGGCGCTGCGCACGCTGCACGACGTGGTGGAGACGGTCACGCGGCTGCTGGCCCCGCTGACCCCGTTCATCACCGAGCGGGTGTGGCAGGACATGGTGGTGCCGGTGACGCCGGACGCCCCGGAGTCCGTGCACCTCTCCTCCTGGCCGAAGGCGGACACCTCGGCGATCGACCCGACGCTGTCGCAGCAGATGCTGCTCGTGCGGCGTCTGGTGGAGCTGGGCCGCGCCACGCGCGCGGAGTCGGGCGTCAAGACGCGCCAGCCGCTGTCGCGCGCGCTGGTGGCCGTGGCGGGCTTCGAGTCCCTCTCGCCGGAGCTGCACGCGCAGATCACGGAGGAGCTGAACGTCTCGTCGCTGGCGTCGCTCTCCGAGATGGGCGGCTCGCTGGTCGACACCACGGCCAAGGCGAACTTCCGTGCCCTGGGCAAGCGCTTCGGCAAGGGCGTCCAGGACGTGGCCAAGGCGGTCGCGGCGGCGGACGCGGCGGCGCTCTCGGCGTCCCTGCGGGACACGGGGGCGGCGTCGGTCGAGGTGGGTGGCGAGCAGATCGTGCTGGCCCCCGACGAGGTGATCATCACGGAGACCCCGCGCGAGGGGTGGTCCGTGGCCTCGGACTCCGGTGCGACGGTGGCCCTCGACCTGGAGATCACCCCGGAGCTGCGCCTCGCGGGCCTGGCCCGTGACGCGATCCGGCTGATCCAGGAGGCGCGCAAGAACAGCGGGCTGGATGTGGCGGACCGGATCGCGGTGCGCTGGGAGTCGTCGGACGCGGAGGTCGTCTCGGCGCTCTCCGCCCACGCGGAGCTGATCGCGGAGGAGGTCCTGGCGACGGACTACGCGTCCGGCGAGGCGGACGCGTCCTACGGCGACCCGTTCACGGACGAGCCCCTGGCCCTGACGTTCCGCCTGCGCAAGGCGTAGCCGGCACACGGTCCGCAGCGGCCCGCCTCCCCCTCGCCGGGGGGTGGGGAACCGCCGCCGTAGGCGCAAAAAAGGGCCGGGCCCCCGGAAATCCGGGGGCCCGGCCCTTCAGCCTGCCGACGGCTGTGCGCGGCGTACGCGCGTACCGCAGCCCGTCAGTTGTCGTCCTCGTCGATCAGGAAGCCCCGCATCGGAGAGGGAGCCTGCTGCATCGGCGACGGCCCCTGCGGCCGCACCGGCGCCATCGGCTGCGTCATCGCGGGCGACATCTGCTGCTGCCCGCCGTACGACGGCGCGCCGCCCATCGACGGCTGGCCACCCATCGTGTGGCCCATCGAACCCGCACCGGCCGACGCCATCGACCCGCTCATCTGCGGGGCCGGCGGCAGCGACGCGGTCGCCGGGGTGCGCGGCGGAGCCAGCGAGTCGTCGGCCTGGGTCTCCAGCTGACGCAGCTGCGACTCCAGGTAGGACTTCAGTCGCGTACGGTACTCGCGCTCGAAGCCGCGCAGGTCCTCGACCTTGCGCTCAAGGGTGGCGCGGGCGGACTCCAGGGAGCCCATCGCGACGCGGTGCTTCTCCTGGGCGTCCCGCTCCAGCGCGTCGGCCTTGGCGCGGGCGTCCCGCTCCAGGCCCTCGGCGCGCGACCGGGCCTCGCCGACGATCTTGTTGGCCTCGGAGCGGGCCTCGGCGATCGCCTGGTCGGCGGTCTGCTGGGCCAGCGAGAGGACACGCGCGGCGCTGTCGCCGCCGGGGCCCTGGCCGGGCTGCGGGCCGTGGCCGCCCATGGGGCCGCCCATCGGCTGGCCCATGGGGCCCTGGCCGAGCTGGTTCTGGGCAAGCTGGTTCTGGCCCATCGGACCCTGGCCCATGGGGCCCTGACCCAGCTGGTTCTGGCCCATGGGGCCCTGGCCGAGCTGGTTCTGCGCGAGCTGGTTCTGGCCCATCGGACCCTGGCCCATGGGGCCCTGACCCAGCTGGTTCTGGCCCATGGGGCCCTGGCCGAGCTGGTTCTGCGCGTTCTGGCCCATGGGGCCCTGGCCGAGCTGGTTCTGCGCGAGCTGGTTCTGGCCCATCGGACCCTGGCCCATGGGGCCCTGACCCAGCTGGTTCTGGCCCATGGGGCCCTGGCCGTGCTGGCCCTGCGGGCCGTGGCCACCGGGACCGGCGGGCAGCTGCGGAGCGCCGCTCGGCAGCTGGGGCGGGCCCATCTGCGGCTGCTGCTGCACCTGCGGAGGTCCGGATATGGCGGCGGGCACGGGCGCGCCCGGACCACGCTGGTCCTGCGGCTCCGGCTTGCGCATACCCTGCTGCTGCTGGTTCTGCGCGGCGGCACGCGTCGCGGCGGCCAGCTTGGCGCGCAGGTCCTCGTTCTCGCGAAGCAGGCGGGTCAGTTCGGCTTCGACCTCGTCCAGGAAGGCATCGACCTCGTCCTCGTCGTAGCCTTCGCGGAGCCGGACGGTCGTGAACTGCTTGTTCCGCACGTCCTCAGGGGTCAGCGGCATCTCTTCTTCACCTCTACGTAGTCGTCGGCAGTCGGCAGGACCGTGTCGCTCACATCTATCTCCCCACGCTGGTGACGATGGAGATCAGGATGTACACGATGATCATCAGAACGAAGAAGGACAGGTCGAGTGCCACGCCCCCGAGACGCAGCGGCGGAATGAACCGCCGCAGAAGCTTGAGCGGTGGATCGGTGACAGTGTAGGTGGCCTCAAGAACGACCACCATCGCCTTGCCGGGTTCCCATGAACGTGCGAACTGCAAGACGTAGTCCATGACGAGCCGGAAGATCAGCACGATGAGGAAGCACATCAGCGCGATGTAGACCACATCCAATGCGACGCCCATCTCGCGCTTCCCTCTCCCCTTGCCCTCTGTGCCCCCGGCCCCTTGGCCGGATCGTTCCCGGTGTCGTGTTCTCAGCTCTGGTTGAAGAAACCGCCCTCTGCGATACGGGCCTTGTCCTCCGCCGTGACATCGACGTTAGCAGGAGACAGCAGGAACACCTTCTGCGTCACCCGTTCAATGCTGCCGTGCAAACCAAACACAAGTCCGGCGGCAAAGTCGACAAGTCGCTTCGCATCCGTGTCGTCCATCTCGGTGAGGTTCATGATCACCGGCGTGCCCTCGCGGAAGTGTTCCCCGATGGTACGGGCCTCGTTGTAGGTCCGCGGGTGCAGCGTGGTGATGCGGTAGGGCTCCCGCTCGGACACGACCTTGGGCATGATCACCGGTGCGTTCTTCTCCAGGCTCGGACGTTCAGGTGTGATGGATGCCACGGGGGCGATTCGCGCCGGACGCCCCGATTCCGCAGGCATCACGGCTGCGTGGGAGACCGGTTCACGGGGGGCCGGCGGCTGTACGGCTCGTACCGGTTCGTCCCGTTCGACCTGATGCGGAGGCTGGTGCCGCCGACGGTCCCGCTCGGGCTCCGGCTCGGGTTCGAACTCGTCATCGGGGTCGAACCCCGGGCCGTCGTACCCATCGTCCTCCACGAGACCGAGGTAGACCGCCATCTTGCGCATCGCGCCGGCCATGCTCCGATTCCTCCGCTCTGTGGTGGATCGCCCTTGTCGCCAAATGTCGCAGTGTCACCAAGTGCCCACGATCCACTAGGTCTGCCCACCGAAGAGTGGGAATGACCATATTTTCTGCTGTGGTCCGACTTGCTTCGCGACGTTACCCGAGCCGGGGTCGGACTCCGAGTACCGCCGTACCGACGCGTACATGTGTCGCTCCGGCCGCAACAGCCTCTTCGAGGTCCGCACTCATCCCTGCTGACACCATGTTCGCAGCCGGATGAGCGCGGCGCAGGTCAGTCGACAAATCCATCAGCCGCTCGAATGCGGCCCGTTCGCGGCCCGCGTACTCGCCCGCCAGCGGCGCCACGGTCATCAGACCGTCCAGCCGCAGACCGGGCGCGTCCGCCACAAGTCCGGCCAACTGCTCGATTCCGTCGGGAGCGACACCGCCCCGCTCTCCCCGCGCACCCGACTCCGCGTCGAGCGCGACCTGGATGAGACAGCCCACCTCCCGCTCCGCCTTCACGGCGGCCGCGGAGAGCGCGCCGACCAGCCTGTCCCGGTCGACGGACTGCACCAGATCCGAGTAAGTCACCACGGAACGGACCTTGTTCGTCTGGAGCTGGCCCACGAAGTGCCAGCGCAGATCCGCGAGGTCCGCGCAGTCGGCCGCCTTGGGTGCGGCATCCTGGTCCCGGTTCTCGGCGACCTGACGCACCCCCAGCTCGTACAGGAGCCGGACGTCGCTCGCGGGGTAGGTCTTGGTGACCACGATGAGCGTCACGTCGTCCCGCTTGCGTCCGGCGGCCGCACAGGCCGCGGAGATACGTTCCTCCACCTGTGCCAGGTTCGCGGCGAGTTCCGCCTTGCGGCCCGTCGGGCCGGTCAGGTCCGTCATGCCCCGCTCCCCTCTCCCTCGGCCCCTCCGGCTCCCGCCGTGTCGAGCCAGACGTATCCGGCGAGCCGCCCGGTGGTGCGGTCGCGGCGGTACGAGAAGTGGTCGTGCGATTCGAGCGTGCACACCCCCGACGCCTGCCGGTCCGTCACCCCGAGCGCCGCCAGCTGCGCGTGCACTCCGGCGGTCACGTCGACCGCGGGAGTCCCCCAGCTGGTCTTCGACCAGGCGGCCGGCTCGGCCGCGGCGACCTCGTCCCGCATCGCCTCCGGGACCTCGTAGCACTCGCCGCAGACGGCGGGCCCGGTCCGCGCGGTGATCCGGGACGGCTCGGCCCCGAGCGAGACCATCGCCTCGACCGTCGCCGGCACCACGCCCGCGACCATCCCGGGCCGCCCCGCGTGCGCGGCGGCCGCCACCCCGGCGACCGGGTCGGCGAGGAGAACGGGCGTGCAGTCGGCGGTCAGTACCGCGAGGGCCAGCCCGCGACGGGCGGTCACCACCGCGTCCACCGCCGGGACCTCGGCGCCGGCGCCCCACGGCCCGTCCACCACGGCCACGTCCCGCCCGTGCACCTGGTTCATCCAGACCACCAGGTCCGCGTCGAGCCCCAGGGCCCTGGCGGTGAGGCCGCGGTTGTTCCGGACCGCGGCGGGGTCGTCGCCGACCGCGCCGCCGAGGTTGAGCTCCTCGTACGGAGCGGCGCTCACTCCGCCCCACCGGTCGGTGAAGGCGAAGTGCGCGCCGCTCACGAGGGAGTGCTGCCCTATCACTTCAAGAAGTCCGGGACATCCAGCTCTTCGGCCTGGCTGTCCTGGTACGGGCGGGCCGTCGGCACCTGCGGCGGGTTGGTCTCGCCGGCCGGGGCCGTCTCGACCGGCGCCGGGGCCGGGGTGTCCTCGCGCGGGCTCACGGTGCCGAGCCCACCGAGGGGGCGCTCGGCCGCGCGGACCGGCGCGGGCTCCTCGCGCTTGGCGGCGGTGGAGCCCAGCACGGTGTCGCGGCGGGCGGGCGGCTGGCCGCCGTCGAACCCGGCCGCGATGACCGTGACCCGTACCTCGTCGCCCAGCGCGTCGTCGATGACCGCGCCGAAGATGATGTTGGCCTCGGGGTGGGCGGCCTCGCTGACCAGCTGCGCGGCCTCGTTGATCTCGAAGAGACCGAGGTCCGAGCCGCCGGAGATGGAGAGCAGCACACCGCGGGCGCCGTCGATGGACGCCTCCAGGAGCGGCGAGGAGATCGCCATCTCGGCGGCGGCCACCGCGCGGTCGTCGCCGCGCGCCGAGCCGATGCCCATGAGCGCCGAACCGGCCTCGGACATGACCGACTTGACGTCGGCGAAGTCGAGGTTGATCAGGCCCGGGGTGGTGATCAGGTCGGTGATGCCCTGGACGCCGGAGAGCAGCACCTGGTCGGCCGACTTGAACGCGTCGAGCACCGAGACCTGGCGGTCCGAGATGGACAGCAGCCGGTCGTTGGGGATGACGATGAGGGTGTCGACCTCTTCGCGGAGCTCGGCGATGCCGTCCTCCGCCTGGTTGGCGCGACGGCGGCCCTCGAAGGTGAACGGCCGGGTGACCACACCGATCGTGAGGGCGCCGAGCGAGCGCGCGATGTTGGCGACGACGGGTGCGCCGCCGGTGCCGGTGCCGCCGCCCTCGCCCGCGGTGACGAAGACCATGTCGGCCCCCTTGAGGACCTCCTCGATCTCCTCGCGGTGGTCCTCTGCCGCCTTGCGCCCGACTGCCGGGTTGGCTCCGGCCCCGAGGCCGCGGGTGAGTTCACGGCCGACGTCGAGCTTGACGTCGGCGTCGCTCATCAACAGAGCTTGTGCGTCGGTGTTGATCGCGATGAACTCGACGCCCTTGAGACCGACCTCGATCATTCGGTTGATGGCATTGACACCACCGCCGCCGACACCGATGACCTTGATGACTGCGAGGTAGTTCTGCGGTGCTGCCACGTCGAAGGCCTCTCGCCTCGAGTTACGGGTCGTCACGTGCGGGTGTCGCACGGCGACGACGAATGCCGATGTGGGACGGTCCGAACGCCGACCCGAACCCTAACGTTGAAGTTTAGGGTTACCAATGTGTCTGTTCCCTGGACTCTTCCGAACAGGACACTAAGTCGACAAGTGGCGCACGTTCAACGAACACGCCGAACCTCCCGTTTTTCTTTTCACCCTATGTGATCACCCGTAGCGATGACCAACCAGGGTGCTGGCCAGCGCATATGTGCGTCAACTCCCCGATGCCGCAGGGGCGGTGGGGGCGCTCACATCGAAGTACCGCGCCCTGGGCGCCGCTTTCATGAGGGCGACCAGCGTACGGGCCTTGAGTTCCCCCTCCTCTTCACTGCCCCACAGGACGGTACGCCCGCGGCTCAACTCCAGGGAGACCGCGTCGTAGGAGGTGACCCGGACGAGTCGGGTGTCCTTGGCTACTGCGGACGGGAGTTCGCCCGCCACCCGGACCGCCTCGCGCACCAGTGCGTCGACCGGAAAACGGCGCAGAGAGGACGAATTGCCGGAGCTGTCCGGGTTCAGTTCGAGCAGCGGTACGTGCGCGGGCGCCTTGGCGACCGTGGCGAACCGCACACCCTTGGCGTCCACTTCGGTGAAGTTCACGCCTTTTTTCATCAGCAGGACGGGCTTGCGCTCGGTGACGTCCAGCGCGATGCCGTGCGGCCAGGAGCGGCTGACCTCCACCGAGTCCAGCCGCGGCAGCTTGCGCAGCAGCCGCGCCTCGATCGCCCCGGTGTCGACCGAGACCAGCGGCGATCCGACCGGAACGGCCGCCACCGCCTCGACTTCGGCGGGGGTGAGCACCTCGGTGCCGGTGGTCTCCACCCGCTCGACCCGCAGCCAGGTGGAGCCGTACAGCACCCAGGCGACGGCCGCGCCGACGACGACGGCCGTGGCCAGAACCAGCAGCATCCGACGCCGGGCGGGCAGCCGCAGCCGCAGCCGCCTGGCGGGGCGGCGGGGGCCGGACGGGCCGGACTTCTTCGCCTGCCCCGCTCCGCGTCGAGCGGTCGCCTGTCCGGCCACGGTCCCCTGCCTTCTGCCGCTCCGTCAGCGCGCGGCGATCGCCTCGTACACCATGCCGACGAGCAGGTCGTCGGCGTCCCGGCGGCCGAACTCGGAGGCGGCGCGGGACATCTCGTACAGCCGGTGCGGGTCGGCGAGCACGGGCAGGACCTGGTCCTGCACCCACCCGGGGGTGAGTTCGGCGTCGTCGACCAGCAGACCGCCGCCCGCCTTCACCACCGGCTGGGCGTTGAGCCGCTGTTCGCCGTTGCCGATGGGCAGCGGGACGTAGGCGGCGGGCAGCCCGACGGCGGAGAGCTCGGCGACGGTCATCGCGCCCGCGCGGCAGAGCATCATGTCGGCCGCGGCGTACGCGAGATCCATCCGGTCCACGTACGGTACCGGGATGTACGGCGGCATTCCGGGCATGTTGTCGACGCGCGGCAGTTCGTTCTTCGGGCCGACCGCGTGCAGGATCTGGATGCCGGAGCGCTGGAGCACCGGAGCGACCTGCTGGATCACCTCGTTGAGGCGGCGGGCGCCCTGCGAGCCGCCGGAGACCAGCAGGGTGGGCAGGTTGGGGTCCAGACCGAACGCGGCGCGCGCCTCGGGGCGGACCCGGGCGCGGTCGAGGGTGGCGATGGAGTGCCGCAGCGGGATGCCGATGTAGCGGGAGTGGCGCAGCTTGCTGTCGGGCGTGGCGACGGCGACCCCGGCCGCGTACCGCGAGCCGATCTTGTTGGCCAGGCCGGGGCGGGCGTTGGCCTCGTGGACCACGATCGGCACCCCGAGGCGCTTGGCGGCCAGATAGCCGGGCAGCGCCACATAGCCGCCGAAGCCGACGACGCAGTCGGCCTTGGTGCGCTCCAGGATCTGCTCGGCGGCCTTGATGGTGCCGCGCAGCCGCCCCGGGACCGTGATCAGTTCGGGGGTGGGCCTGCGGGGCAGCGGGACGGCCGGGATGAGCGCGAGTTCATAGCCCCGCTCGGGGACGAGCCGCGTCTCCAGGCCCTTCTCCGTGCCGAGGGCCGTGATCCCCACGGTCGGGTCCTGCCTGCGCAGGGCGTCCGCGAGGGCGAGCGCGGGCTCGATGTGGCCGGCGGTCCCCCCACCGGCGAGTACGACATGCACCGAAATTCACCGCTCTCCGGACGGACGCTTCTTGACGCGCCGTCTCATCGACTTCCAACTCACCCGAGGCTGCCGCATGGCCAGCGCCGCCCGCGCCGCGGGGTCGTCCCGCGCGAACGCGATCAGCAGCCCCACGGCGAACATGGTCGGCAGCAACGCGGACCCACCGTAGGAGAACAGCGGGAGCGGGACACCGGCGATCGGCAGCAGGCCGAGCACCGCACCGATGTTGATCACGGCCTGGGCCACGATCCAGGTGGTCACACCTCCCGCGGCGTACCTCACGAAGGGGTCCTCCGTGCGTCCGGCCACGCGGATACCCGCATAGCCTAGAGCCGCGAACAGGGCGAGCACCGACAGAGTGCCCGCCAGGCCCAGTTCCTCACCGGTGATGGCGAAGATGAAGTCGGTGTGCGGTTCGGGGAGTTGACCCCATTTTTCCACACTCGCGCCCAGACCGGAACCGAACCATCCACCCGAGGCGAGGGCGTAGATCCCGTGCACCGCCTGCCAGCACTGGTCCTGCGGGCCGGGGTCGGTGGCCCCGATGCAGGCGAGCCGGCCCATCCGGTTGGGGCTGGTCTTGATGAGGAGCACCGCGAGGGTTCCGGCCACCGCGAGGACGCCCCCGAAGAGCCGGGTGGGGGCCCCGGCGAGCCAGAGCAGGCCGAAGAGGATCGCGGAGAGGATGATCGCGGTGCCCATGTCGCCGCCGAGCATGATCAGTCCGAGCAGCAGGAACGCCACCGGGACCAGCGGCACCAGCATGTGCTTCCACTGGGTGAGCAACCGTTTGTCCTGCTTGCGGGCGAGCAGGTCCGCGCCCCACAGGATCAGCGCCAGCTTGCCGAACTCGCTGGGCTGGAGCTGGAACGGGCCGCCGAGGTAGATCCAGTTCTGGTTGCCGTTGACCGACATCCCTATCCCGGGGATCTGCACCAGGACCATCAGGAAGACGGTGACCACCAGCATCGGGTACGAGAGCGCCCGGTGCAGCTTGGCGGGCATCCGGGCGGCCGCGAACATCAGGGCCCCGCCGATCAGGGCGGCGAGGAACTGCTTGCGGAAGAAGTACGAGGCCGGCAGCGACAGCTCCAGGGCCTTGATCATCGAGGCCGAGTAGACCATCACCAGACCGAGCACGGTGATCAGCAGCGCGCTGCCGAGGATCAGGTAGTACGCGGTGAGCGGCCGGTCCCAGGCCCGCCGGGCCCGCTCCAGGAGTCGCCGCGGGCCGCCGCCACGGGGACGTGAGGGGGTACCGCTCCCGCCGCCGCGCACGGCCGCGGGGCGGCGTACGGACCCCGCGGCACGGCTGCGCAGGACGAGCCCGGGCGGGGTCGCTTCGGCCGGCATGTGTGCTGTCCCCTCCAGTCGTGCCCGGCGCCGCCGGTCCGCGGGACGGGTCCCGGCCGGCTAGGCGCGCTCGGCGGCGAGTTCACGGACCGCTTCCGCGAAGGCCTCGCCGCGCTTGTTGTAGTTGGTGAACATGTCCATCGAGGCGCAGGCCGGGGCCAGCAGGACCGTGTCCCCGGGCTTCGCGAGCCCGGCCGCCTCGCGGACCGCCTCGGACATCGCCCCAGTGTCGGTCCGCCCGACGTCGACCACCGGTACCTCGGGGGCGTGTCGCGCCAGCGCTTCGGCGATCAGGTGGCGCTCGGCGCCGATCAGGACGACCCCGCGCAGACGCTTCGCCGACCTGCGCACCAGCGCGTCGAAGGACGCGCCCTTGGCGAGCCCGCCGGCGATCCACACGATCGGCTCGTACGCGGCCAGCGAGGCCTCGGCGGCGTGCGTGTTGGTCGCCTTGGAGTCGTCGACGTATGCGACCGCGTCCACGTCCGCGACGTGCGCGATCCGGTGGGCGTCGGGGGTGAACGCCCGCAGTCCGTCCCGTACGGCCTTGGGCTCCACGCCGAAGGCGCGGGCCAGGGCCGCCGCCGCGAGGGCGTTGGCGATGTTGTGCGGAGCCGGCGGGTCGATGTCCCCGACCTCGGCCAGCTCCTGGGCGTTCTTCTGCCGGTTGGCGACGAAGGCGCGGTCGACCAGGATGCCGTCCACGACGCCGAGCTGGGAGGGGCCGGGGCTGCCGAGGGTGAAGCCGATCGCCCGGCAGCCCTCCTCGACGTCCGCCTCGCGCACCAGGTCCTCGGTGGCCGGATCCGCCACGTTGTAGACGCAGGCGACCGTGTTGCCCTCGTAGATCCGGCCCTTGTCGGCCGCGTACGCCTCCATGGAGCCGTGCCAGTCGAGGTGGTCCGGGGCCAGGTTGAGCACGGCGGCCGAGTGGGCGCGCAGCGAGGGCGCCCAGTGCAGCTGGTAGCTGGAGAGCTCCACGGCGAGGACGTCGTAGGTCTCCTCGCCGAGCACCACGTCGACGATCGGCGTGCCGATGTTGCCCACGGCGGCGGTGCGCAGGCCCGCCGCCCGCAGGATCGACGCCAGCATCTGGGTGGTGGTGGTCTTGCCGTTGGTGCCGGTGATCGCCAGCCAGGGGGCCGCGTCCGGGCCCCTCAGCCGCCAGGCGACCTCCACGTCCCCGATCACGTCCACGCCCGCCTCGGCGGCGGCCGCGAACAGCGGGGAGTCGGGCTTCCAGCCGGGCGAGGTGACGACAAGGCCGGTCCCCTCGGGGAGCGTGGACGCGTCCCCGAGGCGGACGGAGATACCTTCCTCCGCCAGTTCGGCCGCGCGCTCCCGGTGCGTACCGGAGTCACCGCCGTCCACGACCGTCACCACGGCGCCGAGACCGGCCAGGGCGCGGGCGGCGCTGATGCCGCTCACCCCGAGACCGGCGACGGTGATCCGCATGCCCTGCCAGCTCTGACTCACTTGTCGGCTGCCCATCCCGCGTAGAAGAGACCCAGACCCACGATGACGCACATGCCCTGGATGATCCAGAACCGCACCACCACAAGGACTTCGGACCACCCCTTGAGTTCGAAGTGGTGCTGGAGCGGGGCCATCCGGAAGACCCGCTTCCCGGTCATCTTGAACGAGCCGACCTGGATGACCACCGACATGGTGATCATCACGAAGAGGCCGCCGAGCAGCGCGATCAGGAACTCGGTGCGCGAGCAGATCGCCAGACCCGCGAGCGCGCCGCCGAGCGCGAGCGAACCGGTGTCGCCCATGAAGATCTTGGCGGGCGAGGTGTTCCACCACAGGAAGCCGAAGCAGGAGCCCATCAGGGCCGAGGCGACCACCGCGAGGTCCAGCGGATCGCGTACCTCGAAGCAGGCGTTGGGGTTGGTCAGGGTCTGCGCGTTGGCGCAGGACTCCTGGAACTGCCACAGCCCGATGAAGGTGTAGGCACCGAAGACCATCACCGACGCACCGGTGGCCAGGCCGTCCAGACCGTCCGTCAGGTTCACGCCGTTGGACATGGCGAGAATCATGAACAGCGCCCAGATCACGAACAGCACGGGTCCGATGGACCAGCCGAAGTCCGTGATGAAGGAGAGCTTGGTGGAAGCGGGGGTCTGGTGCCGCTTGTCCTCGAACTGCAGGGCCAGCACCGCGAAGGCGATGCCGACGATCAGCTGGCCGGCCATCTTGGCCTTGGCGCGCAGACCGAGCGAGCGCTGCTTGACGATCTTGATGTAGTCGTCCAGGAAGCCGACCACGCCCATGCCCGCGGTCAGGAAGAGCACCAGCAGACCCGAGAAGGTCGGGTCCTCGCTGGTGATCACCTTCGTCGCGGCGTACGCGATGAGCGTCGCCAGGATGAAGGCGATGCCGCCCATGGTGGGCGTGCCCTTCTTGCCGGCGTGGCCGCGCGGGCCGTCGTCGCGGATGAACTGGCCGTAGCCCTTGCGGGCGAGCAGCTTGATGAGCAACGGGGTGCCGACCAGGGTCAGGAAGAGACCGATGGCTCCCGCGAAGAGGATCTGCCTCATCGGGCGGCGACCTCGCCCTCGACGCCACCGTCGAGCAGCGCGAGTGCCACCCGTTCCAGGCCGATCGACCGCGATGCCTTCACCAGCACGACGTCTCCCGGACGCAGTTCACTGCGCAGCAGGTCGACGGCCGCCTGTGCGTCGGACACGTGCACCGACTCCTCACCCCACGAACCCTCGTTATATGCGCCCAGTTGCAGCCAGGACGCTTCCCGGTCCCCGACTGCCACGAGCTTGCTGACGTTGAGCCGGACGGCGAGCCGTCCGACAGCGTCGTGCTCGGCGAGCGATTCGTCGCCGAGCTCGGCCATGGGACCGAGCACCGCCCACGTCCTGCGTCCCTTGCCCATGGCCGCGAGCGCGCGCAGGGCGGCTCGCATGGACTCGGGGTTCGCGTTGTAGGCGTCGTTGACGACTGTCACTCCGTCCGGACGCTCGGTGACCTCCATACGCCAGCGGGAGAGGGTGCCCGCCTCGGAGAGCGCGAGGGCGATCTCGTCCACAGGCATACCCAGCTCATGGGCGACGGCGGCCGCGGCGAGCGCGTTCGACACGTGGTGCTCACCGTACAGGCGCAGGGTCACGTCGCTGCACCCGGAGGGTGTGTGAAGCCTGAAGGAAGGCTGTCCGGCTTCTGTGAGCCGGACATTCTCGGCACGTACGTCCGCGTCCTCGGCCTCGCCGAAGAGCAGGACGCGCGCCTTGGTGCGCGGCGCCATGGCCCGTACCAGCGGGTCGTCCGCGTTCAGCACGGCGCAGCCGTCGGCCGGCAGCACCTCGACCAGCTCGCCCTTGGCCTCGGCGATCTGCTCGCGGCCGCCGAACTCGCCGATGTGGGCGGTCCCGACGTTGAGGACGAGCCCGATGCGCGGCGGGGTCAGCCCGGTGAGATAGCGGATGTGGCCGATGCCGCGCGCGCCCATCTCCAGGACCAGGTGGCGGGTCTCGGAGGTGGCGGTGAGCGCGGTGAGCGGCAGGCCGATCTCGTTGTTGAGCGAGCCCGGTGTGTAGACCGTGGGCGCGTGCCGCTGGAGCACCTGCGCGATCAGGTCCTTGGTGGAGGTCTTGCCGGACGAGCCGGTGAGCGCCACCACATCGGTGCCCAGGCGGCGTACGACCTCGCGGGCCAGCGCGCCGAGGGCGCCCTGGACGTCGTCGACGACGATGGCGGGCACGCCCACGGGCCGGGCGGCCAGCACGGCCACCGCGCCCGCCTCGTACGCCACGCGCGCGTAGTCGTGGCCGTCGACGTGCTCGCCCGCGAAGGCGGCGAAGAGGGAACCGGGCGCCACTCGGCGGGAGTCGATGACGACGGATCCGGTGACCTGGGCGGACGGATCCGGTATGTCATGCGACTGCCCGCCGACGATTGCGGCGATCTCGGCGAGGGAGAGGGCGATCACTGCTTCATCCCTGACTGTGCTTGGCGGTGTTCGATCGCGGCCCGCAGGACCACACGGTCGTCGAAGGGGCGGATCACCCCGTGGGTGTCCTGGCCCTGCTCATGGCCCTTGCCCGCGACCAGGACGGTGTCCCCCGGCTCGGCGCGGGCCACGGCCGCCGCGATGGCGGCCGCGCGGTCGGCGTCGACCAGGACGTCGCCGCGCTCGTGCGCGGGCACCTCGGCGGCGCCCGCGAGCATCGCGGCGAGAATCCCGAGCGGATCCTCGGAACGCGGGTTGTCCGAGGTCAGTACGGCGGTGTCGGCGAGCCGGGCCGCGGCGGCGCCCATCGGCGCGCGCTTGGTCCGGTCGCGGTCCCCGCCGCAGCCGAGGACGATGTGCACCTTGCCGCGGGTGACCTTGCGCAGCGAGCGCAAAACCGATTCGACGGCGTCCGTCTTGTGCGCGTAGTCGACCACCGCGAGGAACGGCTGGCCCGCGTCCACCCGCTCCAGGCGGCCGGGCACACCGGGCACGGCGGCCACGCCGTCGGCGGCGGTCTGCGGGTCGATGCCCGCGACGGCCAGCGTGACGATCGCGGCGAGGGTGTTGGCCACGTTGAAGGGGCCGGGCAGCGGGGCGGTGGCCACGATCCGCTCGCCCTTGGGGCCGACGGCCGTGAAGGTCGAGCTGTCCTGGCGTACGTCCACGTCCTCGGCACGCCAGTCGGCGTCCGGGTGGCCCTCGGCCGAGAAGGTCGTCACGGGGATCCCCGACTCGGTCACCAGCCTGCGGCCGTACTCGTCGTCGAGGTTGACCACCCCGAGCCGCGCGCGCTCCGGCGTGAACAGCTGCGCCTTGGCCCGGAAGTAGTCCTCCATGTCGGAGTGGAACTCCATGTGCTCCGGGCTGAGGTTGTTGAAGACGGCGACGTCGAAGACGCAGCCGTCGACCCGGCCGAGCACCAGGGCGTGGCTGGAGACCTCCATGGCGACCGACTCGACCCCGCGCTCGCGCATCACCGCGAACAGGGCCTGCAGATCGGTGGCTTCGGGGGTGGTGCGCTCGGACTTGATGCGCTCGTCGCCGATGCGCATCTCGACCGTGCCGATCAGGCCGGTGCGGTGCCCGGCCCCGCGCAGCCCGCCCTCGACGAGGTACGCGGTGGTGGTCTTCCCGGAGGTTCCGGTGATGCCCAGCTGGAGCAGATCGCGGCCGGGGTGTCCGTAGATCTCGGCGGCGAGCCCGCCCATGACGCCGCGCGGGTCCTCGGTGACCAGGACCGGCAGGCCGGTCGCGGCGGCGCGGTCGGCGCCCGCCGGGTCGGTGAGGACCGCGGCGGCGCCCAGGCCGGCGGCCTGCGCGGCGAAGTCCGCGCCGTGGAAGCGGGCGCCCGGCAGGGCCGCGTAGAGGTCGCCGGGACGGACCGCGCGGGAGTCGTGGGTGATGCCGGTGACCTCTCCCGACCCCGGGATCTCGGCTCCCAGCCGGTCGGCCAGCTCGCCCAGGGATGTCGGGCGGCCGCGGTCCGGGCGGGGCGCTCCCGGCTGGTGCGCGGGCGCGTCCTGCGGGGTGGTTCGGTACTGATCAGCGTGTGGCACGGCGGTGAGCGTACCGGGCGTACCCGCCGGGTCGCCAAAAGAGGGGGGCGGGGCGTGGTGGTCGCGGCCCTGGTTCCCGGGGTCCGGGGTGATGGTTGTCACTGATGGTTCCGGATTCAGTCGTTGCCGCCGAAGGAGACGGGCAGATGGGGCGGCTTGGCGCCGGTCGGCGGGATCTGGAGGGTCTTGAGCGCGAACTCCATCACCTGCTTGTAGATCGGTCCGCAGATCTGGCCGCCGAAGTAGCTGCCCCTGGTGGGGTTCTGGACGGCGCAGTAGACGGTGATCGCCGGCTTGTCGGCGGGGGCGAAGCCGGCGAAGGACGCGGTGTAGCCGTGGTAGCGGCCGGTCTTGGGGTCGACCCGGTTGGCGGTTCCGGTCTTGCCCGCGACCCGGTACCCGGGGATGCGGGCCTTGACTCCGGTTCCCTCCTCGTCCCCGACGACGGACTCCAGCATCTGGGCCACGGTCCTGGCGGTCTTCTCGCTGACCACCCGGGACTGCTTGGGCGCCGGGGCCGGGGTGAAGCGGCCGTCGGGGCCCTTGGTGCCCCGTACGAGGGTCGGTTCGATCCGCACCCCGCCGTTGGCGATCGTCGAGTACACCGAGGCCGCCTGCATGGCGCTGAGCGAGAGGCCCTGGCCGAAGCGGACCGTGTACTGCTGCGAGGTGGACCACTTCTGCGGCGGCGCCAGGATGCCGGGGGTCTCGCCGGGGTAGCCGAGGCCGGTCGGGGAGCCCAGACCGAACTTGCGCAGATACGAGTAGAGGACCCGGTCGGCCTCGGCGTCGGTCTTGCCGAGCTGCTCCACGGCGAGGATCGTGCCGATGTTGCTGGACTTGGCGAGCACGCCGTTGAGCGTCAGGTTCCAGGTCGGGTGGTCGATGTCGTCCTTGAAGAGCCGGTCGCCCCGGTGCAGCCGGTTGGGCACGGTGACATGGGTCAGCGGGGTCGCCGCGTTCTCCTCCAGGACCGCGGCCATGGACATGACCTTGGCGGTGGAGCCCGGCTCGTACACGTCCTGGACGGCCGCGTTGCCCAGCGCCGACGCCTTGGCGTGCGTGAGGTCGTTGGGGTCGAAGCCGGGGGCGTTGGCCATGGCCAGGACCTCGCCGGTGTCGGTGCGCTGGACCACCACATAGCCCCGGTCGGCCTGGGACTTGCGGACCTGGTCGGTGATGGCCTTCTGGGCCATCCACTGGATGTCGCGGTCGAGGGTCAGCTCGACGCCCGAGCCGGGGACGGCCGGGGTCTCGTGGGTGCCCGCGGTGGGCACCCGGCGGCCGCCGGACTGGGCATAGGTGATCTTGCCGTCCTGCCCGGCCAGCACCTTGTCGAGCTGGGACTCCAGGCCCCCGCCGCCGCGGCCCTCGGCGTTGACGTATCCCAGTATCCCGGCGGCGAGGTCGCCGTTGGGGTAGACCCGCTTGCTGCTGGACTCGTTGAAGACGCCGCCGAGCACATTGGCGCCGGGGCCGCGCTTGGCCAGGTCGGCGCGGGCCTTCTCGGCGAAGACCTTCTTCAGGTCCTTGATCTGGTTCCACACCTGCGGCGTCTGGCGGCGGGCGAGGACCACATAGCGGCTCCTGGGCGTCTTGAGCTTCTTGGCGATCTCCTCCTGGTCCTTGCCGATCAGCGGGGACAGCAGAGCCGCGGCCTGCTCGGGGGCGTCGTCGGCCTTGCTGACGGCCGGCGTGAACATCGACGGGTCGGCGGTGATGTCGTACGCGTCGACGCTGGCGGCGAGGGCGATGCCGTCCCGGTCGGTGATCTCGCCGCGCTCGGCGGGCAGCGCATAGCTGGCGTACCGGTTCTTCTCCGCCTTGGCGGAGTACGCGCTGGCGTCGACCGCCTGCACCTGGAGCAGCCGGACCACGAACGCGATCATGATGAGGGTGAGCCCCAGGCTGACCAGCCGCAGCCGGGGCCGGGGGCTGCCGAGCCTTATACGGGGCCCCGCAGAGCCCCCCGTCCGCCCCCACCTCGCGGTCCGTGACGGGGGAACCGTCACGGACCGGCTGGTCGAAGCGAACCGCCGGTACGCCGACGCGTTCGGCGACCCGGGCATGGATGCCCGGCCGGTCCTGCGCGTCGCCGTGGTGGCCTGCATGGACGCCCGTCTCGACCTCCACGCGGCCCTCGGCCTCGAACTCGGCGACTGCCACACCATCCGCAACGCCGGCGGTGTGGTCACCGACGACGTCATACGGTCGCTGACCATAAGCCAGCGGGCGCTCGGCACCCGCAGCGTCATGCTCGTCCACCACACCGGCTGCGGCCTGGAGTCCCTCACCGAGGACTTCCGCCACGAGCTGGAGGACGAGGTCGGCCAGCGCCCCGCCTGGGCGGTGGAGTCCTTCCGCGACGTCGACCAGGACGTACGCCAGTCCATGCAGCGGGTCCGCACCTCGCCGTTCCTCCTGCACAGCGACGACGTGCGCGGATTCGTCTTCGACGTCACCACCGGTCTGCTGCGCGAGATCGACCCGGCGGAGTAGTCCGAGCCGAGGCCGTCCGGACCCGGCGTGGTGCGAACTCGCCGGGGTTCGGACTCGATTCCGCTTCGCTTCGGAGACTCTTCGGCGACTCTTCGGGGTCTCTTCAGGGACAAAAACACGGCAACCCCCGACATATCCCCTCCAGTTATCCACAGGCGAGTGACACGACGCGGCGACGGCAACAAGAATGCGGGTGTGGCATCCGTCCGAACGCCTCGGGCGCGGTGTCCGTATTTCGAGGTGGGCCGTGCCGTTTCCAGTGCGCCGGCCCGCAGGCAACTGGGGTAACCCCCCGCTCCCTGAGCGGGGGGAAGGGCCGAGGAGGGCCGGGTGACGACCTATGACGAGCGAGCGAGCCTCACAGATCTGACCGCCACTGCGGAGCGTGTCCGCAGGTCGGTGGAGGGTGTGATCGAGGGCAAGCCCGAGGTCGTACGGCTCTCGCTGACCGTACTGCTCGCGGAGGGGCACCTCCTGATCGAGGACGTCCCCGGAGTGGGCAAGACCATGCTGGCCAAGGCGCTGGCCAAGTCCATCGACTGCTCGGTGCGGCGCATCCAGTTCACACCCGACCTGCTGCCGTCGGACATCACCGGTGTGTCGATCTACGACCAGCAGCGGCGGGACTTCGAGTTCAAGCCCGGCGCGATCTTCGCGCAGATCGTGATCGGCGACGAGATCAACCGCGCCTCGCCCAAGACCCAGTCCGCGCTCCTGGAGTCGATGGAGGAGCGCCAGGTCACCATCGACGGGCAGACCTACGAACTGCCCAGCCCCTTCATGGTGGTGGCCACCCAGAACCCGGTCGAGATGGAGGGCACCTACCCGCTGCCCGAGGCCCAGCGCGACCGCTTCATGGCCCGCGTCTCGATCGGCTACCCGTCGGCCGAGGCCGAGCTCCAGATGCTCGACATACACGGCGCGGTCTCCCCGCTCGACGACCTCCAGCCGGTGGCGCACGCGCACGACATCGTGAAACTCGTCGACGCGGTCCGCAAGGTGCACGTCGCCGACGCCGTCCGGCGGTACGCGGTGCAACTGGTCGGTGCCACCCGCAACCACCCCGATCTCAGACTCGGCGCCTCGCCGCGCGCCACGCTCCATCTGCTGCGCGCGGCGAAGGCCTCCGCGGCCCTGAGCGGCCGGGAGTACGCACTGCCGGACGACGTCCAGGCGCTCGCCGTCGCGGTCCTCGCGCACCGGCTGCTGCCCACCGCCCAGGCACAGTTGAACCGCCGCACCGCCGAGCAGGTCGTCCTGGAGATCCTCCAGCACACCCCCGTGCCGCAGGCCGGCGGCCCGCTCTACGGCCAGCAGCAGCCCGGCACCCGGCGGCTGTGATGGCGGCCGCGGGTCCCCCGGCGGGGGCGGATCCGGAGAGCGCCGAGAAGGGTGGTGTCCGGGCGGCCCTGTCCGGGCTGACCACCCGCGGCCGGTCGTTCCTGGCCGCCGGGATCGCCGCCGCGATCTGCGCGTATGTCCTGGGCCAGGAGGATCTGCTGCGGGTCGGGCTGCTGCTCGCCGTGCTGCCCCTGGTCTGCACGACCGTCCTGTACCGCACGCGCTACCGGGTCGCGGGCAGCCGGCGCCTCGCCCCCGCGCGCGTGCCCGCGGGCTCCGAGGCCCGGGTGCACCTGCGCGTCGACAACGTCTCCCGGCTGCCCACCGGCCTGCTCATGCTCCAGGACCGGGTGCCGTACGTACTGGGCCCGCGGCCCCGTTTCGTCCTGGACCGGGTGGAGGCGGGCGGCAAGCGCGAGGTGTCCTACCGGGTCCGTTCCGACCTGCGCGGGCGCTATCCGCTCGGCCCGCTCCAGCTGCGCCTGACCGACCCGTTCGGGATGTGCGAGCTCACGCGCGCGTTCAGCGCCTACGACACCCTCACGGTGATACCGCGCACCGAGCCCCTGCCGCCGGTGCGGCTCTCGGGCGAGGCCGCCGGGTACGGCGACGGCCGCCAGCGCTCACTGGCGCTGGCCGGTGAGGACGACGTGATCCCGCGCCTGTACCGGCACGGCGACGACCTGCGCCGGGTGCACTGGCGCTCCACCGCGCGCTACGGCGAGCTGATGGTGCGCCGCGAGGAGCAGCCGCAGCGGGCCCGCTGCACGGTGCTCCTCGACACCCGTGACCTCGCGTACGCGAGCGCGGGCCCCGACTCGGCCTTCGAGTGGGCCGTCTCGGCCGCGGCGTCGGTGCTGGTGCACATGCTGGAGCGCGGCTACTCGGTGCGGCTGCTGACCGACACCGGGAGCTCGGTGCCGGGCGAGGGGGCGGGCGGGTTCGCCGGTTCCAGCCAGGACTCCTCGGACTCGGCGGGGCTGATGATGGACACCCTCGCGGTCGTGGACCACTCCGACGGCGGCGGGCTCTCGCGCGCGTACGACGTGCTGCGCGGCGGGAACGAAGGACTGCTCGTCGGGTTCTTCGGGGACCTCGACGAGGAGCAGGCCGCGGTCGCGGCGAAGATGCGGCAGCGCAGCGGCGCGGCCGTCGCCTTCGTCCTGGACAGCGATCTGTGGACACACGGCTCACCGCCGCCCGGGGGCCACAGCGCGGCGACCGAGCGGTCGCTGCGGCTGCTGCGCGAGGCCGGATGGACGGCGCTCGCCGTACCGCCGGGCGCCCCGCTCGCGGATCTGTGGCGGCAGGCGGGTCAGGAACGGACGGGCACGGGGGCCGCTTCGGGCGGCGCCTCGTGGACGTCGGGAACATCGGGGATACCGGGAATGTCAGGGGCGTGGTCATGAGCGGGCGCGGACGGCTGGCGCTGTGCGCCTTCGCCGCCACGGTGATGGCGTCGTGCTCCCTGCTGCCGCTCGTCGACCGGGCGACCTGGATCGTGCAGGCCGCGTTCCTGCTCGCCCTCCAGGCCGGGGTGGGCGCTCTCGCCCGCCGGGTGCCGCTGGCACGCCCGCTGACGGTGCTGGTGCAGGCGGCGGTGACGCTGGTGCTGCTGACCCTGGTGTTCGCCCGGGAGCAGGCGCTGATCGGCCTGCTGCCGGGGCCCGAGGCCTTCGAGCATCTCTCCCAGCTGCTCCAGCAGGGAGCCGACGACGTCAGCCGGTACACGATCCCGGCACCCGCCACCGACGGCATCCGGCTGATGGTCGTCGGCGGCACGCTGGCGATCGGGCTCGCGGTGGACGCGCTGGCCGTGACCTTCCGCAGCGCCGCCCCGGCCGGACTGCCGCTGCTCGCGCTGTACTCGGTGGCCGCGGGGCTCTCGAACGGCGGGGCGAGCTGGCTGTGGTTCCTGCTGGCGGCCGCCGGCTATCTGCTGCTCCTGCTCGCCGAGGGCCGCGACCGGCTCTCGCAGTGGGGGCGGATGTTCGGCGGGGCGGCCCGGTCCGACCGGCCGCAGACCCCGTTCGAGGCGGACAGCGGCCCGCTCGCGCCGGTCCGCACCGGCCGCCGGATCGGGGCGCTCGCCCTCGGCATCGCCCTGGTGATCCCGGCCGCGCTGCCCGCCATGGGCACCGGGCTGCTCGGTGACGCGGGCGGCGGCAGCGGGGAGGGCGGCTCAGGCGGCACCATCTCCGCGGTCAACCCGCTGGTCTCGCTCCAGAACAGCCTCAACCAGCCCGAGGACCGCGAGGTCCTGCGCTACCGCACCAACGCACAGGACACCCAGGACCTGTATCTGCGGATCGTGGCCCTCGACCAGTTCGACGGGGCCTCCTGGAAGTCGTCCGAGCGCAAGATCAAGGACGTGCCGGACGTGCTGCCGCAGCCCGACGGGCTGAGCCCGTCGATCGGCACCGCCGAGATCAGGACGAGCGTCTCGGCCGCTGGCTGGTACACCCAGAACTGGCTGCCCATGCCCTACCCGGCGACCAAGGTCGACATCGGCGGGCACTGGCGCTTCGAGCCGGTCGGCCGGACCCTCGTCGGCGACCGGGGACAGACCACCCAGGGCGTGCAGTACCAGGTCAGCAGCCTCCAGGTGCGGCCGACCGGGGACCAGTTGGCCGCCGCGCAGCCCGCTCCCCCGGCGCTGGTGCGGGAGTACACGAAGGTCCCGGAGACCCTGCCGCGCATCGTGAACACGACCGCCCGCAGGATCACCAAGGGCGCGACCACCGACTACCAGCGGGCCGTCATGCTCCAGGACTGGTTCGCGGTCAAGGGCGGGTTCACGTACGACACCCAGGTGGAGTCCGGCAGCGGTACGGAGGCGATCGCCCGCTTCCTCAAGGACAAGCAGGGCTTCTGCGTCCACTTCTCCTTCTCGATGGCCGCGATGGCCCGGACCCTGGGCATACCCGCCCGGGTGGCGGTGGGCTTCACGCCCGGCGAGCCGCGCTCGGACGGGACGATGTCGGTGGGGCTGCGGGACGCGCACGCGTGGCCCGAGCTGTACTTCGAGGGGGTGGGCTGGACCCGGTTCGAGCCGACTCCCTCGCGCGGTTCCGCCCCGCAGTACACCCGGCAGGAAAGCCCGTCGGGCTCCCCCAGCAACCCGGTGAAGCCGTCCGAGGGCCCCTCGACGCGGCCCTCCCCGGCGCCGTCCCCCTCGTCCTCCTGCCCGGCGCAGCTGCGCAAGCAGAACGAGTGCGGCGAGGTGGCCCCGGCGGCCCCCCTGGGCGGCGACGACGGCGGGACCCCGCTGGGCACGGTGGCCGCGGTGGCCCTCGGCGTGCTCGCGCTGCTGGCGCTTCCGCTGCTGCCCTGGCTGTGGCGGGTGCGGATACGGTCCCGGCGGCTCGCCCGGGCCGGGCACCCGGACGCCGATCCGGTCACCGCCACGCTGACGGTGTGGCGGGAGGTCATCGACACGGCCTGGGACCACGGCATCGCCCCCGACGACTCGCTGACCCCGCGCAAGGCGGCGGCCCGTATGGTGCGGCTCGGCCGGCTGGACGGCGAGGCGGCGGAGTCGGTGCACCGGGCGGCGAGCGCGGTGGAGCAGGTGCTGTACGCCCCGAGCCCCCATCGCCCCACGGGCCTCACGGAGGCCGCGACCCACATCCGCACGGGCCTGCGCGCGTCCCTCCCCACCTGGCCCCGCCTCCGCGCGAACCTGGCCCCGCGCTCGGCCGTGCGGGTGGTGTGGACGGCGACGGCGCGATGGGACGCGCTGACGTCCCGCGCGGCGACCCGACTGAAGACGCTGGTACGGAGGCCTACGAGGGGTTCCGCGTGACGCCTTGACGGGCGGAGGTCCGAGGAGGGTGATCGGCTCTGCCGGGCGGGGGTCCGAGGCGGACGAACGGCTCTGCCGGGCGAGGGTCCGAGGCGGACGAACGGCTCTGCCGGGCGAGGGTCCGAGGCGGACGGTCAGCTCCGCCGGGTGTCGGGCAGATCTCCCTTCGAGCGAGATCTGCCGGGCGGCGGGCCAATCTCCCTTCGAGCGCCGGGCGGGCGAACATCCGGCCCGTCCGGCGCGCTGGGCCCTCAACGGCCGAGAGGGCGACAACCAGCCCGTCCGGCGCGCTGGCCCCCCGTGGCCGAGGGGGCGATCAATCAGCCCGTCCGGCGATTGAGGACGAGTGAGGCCGCAGGCCGAGGCGATGGCCCGCACGGCGGGACGGCCGCGACCGCCGACCGGGAGCGCGATCCATCAGCCCGTCCGGCGCATGAGGACGAGCAGGGCCGCAGACCGAGCGAGCACGGCTGAGGGGCGATCACCGCATAGGTGATCGCCCCTCAGTCACGTCCGAGCGCAGGCCCGCCGGGCCTAGCGACCGCCTTCGTCGCGGCGCCGCTGCCAGCGCTGCTCGATGCGGTCCATCATCGACCGCTTCGGTGCACGGGTGCGCGCGGCAGGTCGCGCCGCCGCACCACCGCCCGCCGGCTGCTCACCGCGCCGGGGCGCCTTGCGCCAACCGGTGACCGCGAGCACGGCACAGCCGAGCATGATGAGGAACCCGACCACGCTGATCCAGATCCCCTGCCCGATACCAATCATGAGGAGCGCGATACCCACCAGGAAGCCAGCGACTGCCTGGTAGACCCGTCGTCGGGTGTACGTACGCAGCCCGCTTCCCTCAAGCGCTGTCGCGAACTTGGGATCTTCGGCGTACAGCGCTCGCTCCATCTGCTCGAGCATGCGCTGCTCGTGCTCCGAGAGCGGCACGGAGTCCTCCTACTCGTCGGTCGCGGGGGGCGACCGGATGCGGCCCCTTCAGGATAGGCAGGGAATCGCCCCCGTGAAACCCGCCCTCTACGCCAATTCGCCAATCCGAGCCGCCACGGCGGCTCGCCCGGTGGGGAGTGGATTCCCCATCGAGCGACCCGCCATGCCGGACCCTGTACCCCGATCATACGGGGCGAAGCCGCCGATCGGGGGGCCTGTGGCGTACTCCATGCCGCTACGCCGTCCGGGACAGCTTCGCTGATCAGCGCGGGGACGGCCGGGCGTGGGACCGGGCACGCGCGCACCGGCCGCACCGGAGCCGCCCGCGCGGCCCCACGGGGGTCGCGCGCGGGATCGGACGCGGGGCCGGACGGAGGGTCGCGCGCGGGATCAGGCGCGGGACAGGGCGCCGGGTCAGGCGCGCTTCTCGCCCAGGACGTGCAACTGCGTCGCCACGGAGTGGAACGCGGGCAGCTCGGCCGCCGCCGCCTCCAGCTTGAGCAGCGCGTCCAGGGCGCCCGGCTCGGTGTCCACGAGGACCCCGGGGACCAGATCCGCGAAGACCCGTACGCCGTGCACCGCGCCCACCTCCACACCGGTCGCGGCGACCAGCGCGGTGAGCTGCTCGGCCGTGAACCGGCGGGGCACCGGGTCACCGTCGCCCCAGCGCCCGGCCGGGTCGTCCAGGGCACGGCGGGCCTCGGTGAAGTGCCCGGCGAGCGCGCGGGCGACCACGGCCGCACCTCACCGCACCCCCGCCCCCGGCAGGGCCGTGCCTCACCCCGCGTCCGGCTCCCGGGTCCTGGGCTGGGGGAGCGCGGGCTGCAGGACGAGGAGGCGCTCGACCAGACGCAGGAACATCGCGGCGTCGCGGATCAGGTCGTCGGCGTCGCGACCGGTTGCCGCCCCCTGGATACCTGCCTCGGCACGCGCCCGGCGGGTGGCGCCGGAGGCGAACAGCGCGCTCCACTCGGTCAGTTCGGGTGCTATCTCCGGCAGCACCTCCCAGGCGCTCCGGATCCGCCGGCGCCGAGGCGGGCCGGTCTCGGGGCGGCCCCGGGCGGCGAGGACGGCGGCCGCGGTGCGCAGCGCGGCCAGATGTGCCGTCGCGTACCGCTCGTTGGGGGTGTCGAGCACGGCGGCCTCGTCCAGACCGCTGCGGGCCTGGGCGAGCAGGTCGAGGGCGGCCGGTGGGGCGCCGCCCCTGCGCAGCACCGGGTGGATGTCGCTCGCGGGACCGTTCAGTGAGGGGGCAGGGCCGGTGGGGCGGCGCCGGTGGGCGGCTGCCGCGCGATGGCTGGCCATGACGAACCTCCTGTCGTCGTGTGACGGCGCTGTGGCCGTATGTGTCCATCGTGAGGGCCACCACTGACAATCGGCCGTCGGCCGCCCCTCTCCAGCCCGTGGCCTGCCCCTTTGTCCCGTACGCAGGTTCGGGCTATCTTTTGTACTGACCAGTCAGTTCAAAGAATGGGGGGAACGTGGACAGCCCGCACGGGGCAGCCGTCACCGCCGAGGACTTCGGGCTCAGGGGGCCACGGGGGTGGGTCTTCCGGGGAGTGCGGCTCGACGCGGCGCCCGGCTCGCTCGTCGCCGTCGAGGGCCCCTCCGGCTCCGGGCGCACCTGTCTGCTGCTCGCGCTCACCGGCCGGATGAAGCCCACCGAGGGGCACGCCGAGGTGGGCGGCGAGAAGCTGCCGCGCCGGATGGCCGCCGTCCGCCGGTTCAGCGCGCTCGGCCCGGTCCCGGGGGTGAGCGACCTCGACCCCGCCCTGACCGTCGCCGAGCACCTGCGCGAACGGGCGCTGCTCCAGCGCCGCTTCGACGGGTCCGTACGCACTCTGCTGCGCACCCCCGCCGAGCGCCGCACCACGGCCAGGGCGGCGATCGACCAGGCGCTGAAGGCCGCGGGCCTCGACCTCGACACCCTGCCCAAGGGCGAGCGCACCTCCGTACGCGATCTGGAGCGCCTTGAGGCCCTACGGCTGTCCGTGGCGCTGGGGCTGATGGGCCGGCCCCGGCTGCTCGGCGTCGACGACACCGACCTGAAGCTCTCCGACGCCGAGCGCGCCGAGGCCTGGGCGCTGCTGCGGTCGATCGCGGACACCGGTACGACGGTGATCGCCGTCTGCAGCCAGGCGCCCGGGGACGCCGACGTCACCGTACGCAACACCGACAACGAGCACGACGAGCAGGAGAAGGGGGCGGGGGATGCGTTCGCCACGACTGGCCGCGCTTGAGCTGAAGCGGTTCGGCAGGGGGAAGCTGCCGCGTGCGGCGCTGGTCGCGCTCCTGCTGCTGCCGCTGCTGTACGGCGCGCTCTACCTGTGGTCGTTCTGGGACCCGTACGGGCGGCTCGACCGGGTGCCGGTCGCGCTGGTCAACGCGGACAAGGGCGCCACCGCCGGCGGCCAGAAGATCGCGGCCGGCGACGGCATCGCCGAGCGGCTGCGCGAGAGCAAGACGTTCGACTGGCACGAGGTGAGCGACGAGGAGGCCCGCAAGGGCGTCGAGGACGGCACGTACTACCTCTCCCTGACGATGCCCGCGGACTTCAGCGAGCGGATCGCGTCGAGCTCCGGGGACTCCCCCGAGACGGGCGCCCTCCAGGTGCGCACCAATGACGCCAACAACTACATCGTGGGGTCCATCTCCCGCACGGTCTTCTCCGAGGTGCGCTCGGCGGCCTCCGCCAAGGCCTCCCGCTCCTTCCTGGACAAGATCTTCATCTCGTTCTCCGACCTGCACGACGCCACCGAGAAGGCCGCCAAGGGCGCCGCCGACCTCAAGGGGGGCCTCGGCAAGGCGAAGCAGGGCTCCAAGGACCTCGCGGACGGGCTGAGCGACGCCAAGTCGGGCAGCGGCAAGCTGGCGGGCGGCATCAAGAAGCTCAACACCGGCTCCGCCGACCTGGAGGACGGCGCCCGCAAGGTCGCCGCGGGCACCCAGACCCTGGCCAACAAGGTCAACACGGCGGCGGACGAGGCACGCCCGTTCCTCAAGGAGAACGCCAAGGCCATCGGGGACGCGGCCAAGCTGGTCGACGACTCGGTGGGACCGGTGCGCGACCACCTGGCCACCGTCATCAAGGCGGCGCCCGCCGCCGCGACCGGTGCCCGCAAGGCGTCCGACGACCTCGACCAGGCGTACGCCTCGCTGTGCCGGTCCTCCGCGACGCCCGGGCCCGCCTGCCCGGAGCTGAAGCGCGCCAAGAAGGCGGCGGCCACCGCGGCCACCCTCGCCGAGGACCTCAACACGGTGGTCCAGGACCAGAACAGCGACTTCAAGACGCTCGACAAGAACCTGGCCGAGCTCCAGAAGCAGGCCCGCCGGCTCGCCAAGAACGCGCCGACGCTCGCCAAGGACCTCGACAAGGCCGTCGGTGACGTCAACGCCCTCAACAAGGGCGCCAAGGAGGTCGCCAAGGGCGCCGGCACCCTGCACACCGGGCTGACCTCGGCCAAGACGGGCGCCGGGAACCTCGACACGGGTGTCGGCAAGCTCAAGAAGGGCGCGGGCACGCTCGACGGCGGGCTGCTCAAGCTCTCCGGCGGCTCCGCCGAACTCGCGGGCGGGCTGCACGACGGCGTCGGGAAGATCCCCGACTACGACAAGCAGGACCGCGACAGGCGCACCGACGTGATGGCCGACCCGGTCAAGCTCGCCTCCCAGGCGCTGCACAAGGCGCCCAACTACGGCACCGGCTTCGCCCCGTACTTCATCCCGCTCTCCCTCTGGGTGGGCGCGATGGTGGCGTACATGCTGATCCAGCCGCTCAACCGGCGGGCGCTCGCGGCGGGCGCCTCGGCCTGGCGGATCGCGCTGGCGGGCTGGCTGCCGGTGGCGGCGGTCGGGGTGCTCCAGGTGGGCGCGCTGATGAGCGTGCTGCACTTCGCGCTCGGCCTCCAGATGGAGCACGCCGCCGGGACCATCGGCTTCCTCATGCTCGTCTCGTGCTGCTTCGCGGCGATCGTGCAGTGGCTCAACGCCCGCTTCGGGGCGGCCGGACGGATCCTGGTGCTCGCCTTCCTGATGCTCCAGCTGACCTCGGCGGGCGGCACCTACCCGGTCCAGACGAGCCCGGCGTTCTTCAACGCGCTCCACCCGTATCTGCCGATGAGTTACGTGGTCGACGGCCTGCGGAGGCTGATCACGGGCGGCGGTCTCGGGCCGGTGTGGCAGGGGTGCGCGGTGCTGGTGGCGTTCACGGTGGGCACGCTGGCGCTCACCGCCCTGTCGGCCAGGAAGAAGCAGGTCTGGACGCTGGACCGGCTCCACCCCGAGCTGAGCCTCTAGGAGCGCCGGACCTGTGAGAATCGACCGCATGGACAGCAGCACCAGACGGCAGGCGACCCGGCAGAAGCTCTACGAGGCGGCGGTGACGCTCATCGCCGAGCAGGGGTTCTCGGCGACCACCGTCGACGAGATCGCGGAGCGGGCCGGTGTCGCCAAGGGCACCGTCTACTACAACTTCAAGAGCAAGACCGAGCTGTTCGAGGAGCTGCTGCGGCACGGCGTGGGGCTGCTCACCGCCTCGCTCCAGGAGGCCGCCGACGTCACCCACGCGCGCGGTGGCAGCAGGGTCGAGGCGCTGGACGCGATGATCCGGGCGGGCCTGGAGTTCATCCACCGCTATCCGGCCTTCACCCAGCTCTACGTGGCGGAGCTGTGGCGGACCAACCGGGCCTGGCAGTCCACCCTGATGGTGGTGCGCCAGGAGGCGGTCGCCGTCGTGGAGACGGTGCTGCGCGAGGCCGTCGCGGAGGGCGAGCTGAGCGAGGAGATCGACATCCCGCTCACGGCGGCCGCGCTGGTCGGGATGGTCCTGGTGGCCGCGCTCGACTGGCAGGCCTTCCAGAGCGAGCGCTCCCTCGACGAGGTGCACGCGGCCCTCTCCAGGCTGCTGCACGGGCGGGTCAGCGGACGCTGACGCCGTCCACGCGCGCGTGGACACACCGGTGCGGCGAGGCCCCGATCCCCCCTGGGCCTCGCCGCACCGGCGTATTTCCTCGGAACACGTCCCCCGTACGTCGCTCTGGGCACTCAAGTACCCCCGTACCTCTCGCGCCCCGCTCGGCAGGGGAGCCGCGCCGTTCCGCCGCCCCGTGTCGGCGGTACGGACGCGCCTGCCCCCTCCGTGCCCTCCACTCTTCCGTCCACGCAGGTGGGAGCCCATCCGCGCAATTACTCATCTCATGTTCTGAGTACGGATACTCAGGCGTCCGTGCTCAACCCCAGCTCCAGGAAGTCGGAACTGGTTACGATCACGTCCGTGTCCGTACTCCCCCTGGTGTTCACCAGCGGCTGGGCCAGCGGGGTCAACGCGTACGCCGTGGTCCTGCTGCTCGGCGTCTTCGGCGCGACCGGCGTCACCGACGAGGTGCCCGACGCGCTCCAGCGCCCCGACGTCCTGATCGTCGCGGGGGTGCTCTTCCTCTGCGAGGCCGTGGCCGACAAGATCCCGTACGTCGACTCGGTCTGGGACGCCGTGCATACGGTGATCCGGCCGGTCTCGGGCGCCGTGGTGGGGGCGCTGCTCGCCGGGCAGAGCGGGTCGCTGCCGGATCTGGCGGCGGGCGCGATCGGCGGTTCGACGGCGCTGACCAGCCATCTGGTGAAGGCCGGGACGCGGATGGCGGTGAACACCTCGCCCGAACCGTTCAGCAACATCGCGCTCAGCACGGCCGAGGACCTCGGCGTCGCCGGAATCATAAGTTTCGCGATCTTCCATCCGGTCGCCGCGGCCGTGATCGCGGGCACGCTGCTGGTGCTCGGCGTGGTGATACTGGTCTTCCTCTGGAGCCGGATCCGCCGCTTCCGGCGCCGCCGGGCCCAGCGCCGTGAGGAGAAGCGGCTGGCCGCGGCCCGTGAGCCGGGCCCGCCCGAGTGAGCCCGCGCCGCCCGGACCACGGCGTTGTCAGTGGCGGCCGATAAAGTCGCGGGCATGGCACGGATTGCGGTGATCGGCGCCGGGATGGGCGCCATGGCGGCTGCCGCCCGGCTGGCCGTGGCAGGCCACCGGGTGACGGTGTACGAGCGCGCGTCGACGTACGGCGGGGCGCTGGGCAGGTTCGAGCGGGACGGGTTCGCGTTCGACACCGGCCCGGGTCTGCTGCGCCTGCCCGCGGTCTACCGGGACCTGTTCCTCAAGACCGGCAAGGAGCCGCTGGAGGACCAGGTCACGCTCACGCCGACCGATCCCGCCTCGCGCCACCTCTTCGCCGACGGCACGGCCGTCTCGCTGCCCAACGCCTCGCGCGCGGGCGTCGTCTCCGCGCTGGACGCGGCGCTCGGCGCGGGCGCGGGCGAGAAGTGGGGCGACTTCCTGGGCCGTGCGCGGGACGCCTGGGACCGCTCGCGGCGCCCGCTCCTGGAGGAGCCGCTCTGGCCCGACTGGCAGGTGCTGGCCCGCGACCCGTATCCGGCGGCCAGACAGCGCCGGCTGCTGCGCTCGCCCCGCCAGGCGTCCACGCTCGCGGAGGTCGGCGCCTGGGAGCTGGGCGATCCCCGGCTCGCCGCGCTCCTGACGAGCTATGCGCTGGCTGAGGGCCTGGACGCGCGCACGGCCCCGGCGAGCGCCGCCCTGCTGCCCTATCTGGAGCAGAGCTTCGGCAGTTGGTATGTGCGCGGGGGAATGCGCGAGCTGGCGCGCGCGGTGTACGAGCGGTGCCTGAAGCGGCGGGTCGTCTTCGTCTTCGACGCCGAGGTCACCGGGATCGTCGAGAAGGACGGCCGCGCGGCGGGCGTGGAGCTCGCCTCCGGCGAGGTGGCGGAGGCCGACCAGGTGGTCCTCGCCACCCAGCCGCGCCCCGGCTCCGGCCCGCTGAGCGGGCGCGAGCCGTGGCGGGAGGGCGATGTGCGGCCGGTCGAGGCGCAGGCCCCCGGGCGGTTCACGGTGCTGCTCGCCCTGCGCGGCGGGCGCCCGGCCGACGCGGTGCACCGCACGGTGGTCCACTCCCCCGACCCGGCGGCCGAGGCGGAGGCGGTGTTCACCACCCGCCACCCGGCGATACGGCCGACGGTCACGGTGCTGCGCCCCGACGACCCGGCGACCCGCCCGGACGACGCCCACGAGGCCCTCACCCTGACCGCGACGGCGCCCCCGCAGGGCCCGGTCGACTGGACCGACGAGCAGGTGCGCGAGCGGTACGCGGACACACTGATCGGGGTCGCCGAGGCGGCGGTGCCGGGGCTGCGCGAGCGGATCCTGTGGCGCGTGGCGCGCACCCCCGCCGACACGGAGGCCGAGACCGGCGCGGAGGGCGGCTCGGTGCCGGCGCCCTCGCTGGCCGGGGCGGGCGCCACCCGGCTGCACCCGGGCAACCGGACGCGTCTGGCGGGGCTGTATCTGGCGGGCGGCTGGGCCCACCCCGGCGGCGGGCTCGCCCACGCCGGGATGTCCGGGTCGCTGGTCAGCGGTCTGATCGTGGAGGGCGACGACTTCCGCGGCTCACAGTGAGCCGGTGGCCGAGCGGGGTCGCCGGGCAGACCCGGCGACCACTCAATAGCGGTACGGCTGCTGCTCGTTGAGGTAACCGGATCCGGTGCCGCCGCCCGTCCCGTTGCCGTACTCACCGCTCTGCGGGTACGGCGCGGGCTGCTCCTCGCCGTAGGGCTGAGGCTCGGTGTCGCGCTGCTGCGGCACCCAGACCCCGCCGGGCGGGGTGTCCGTGCCGTACTGCTGGGCGTAGGGGTCGGCGTAGGCCTGCTGGGGCGCGGCATAGCTGTCGTAGCTGCCGTAGCCCTGGGTGGTGCCACTGCCGATGTACGGGTCGGAGTACGCGGCGTACTGCTGCTGCCCGGTGTCCGTGCCGTAGCCGTACTGGCCCGCGTACGGGTCGGAGTACTGCTGCTGTGCGGCGTCGTATCCGCCGTACTGCTGCTGGGCCCCGGCGTAGGCGTTCTCGCTGTAGACGCCGTACTGGCCGGTGTCGTCGGGCAGCGGCTGCGGCTCGTAGACGGACTCCCGCGCGGCGCTCGCGGCGTCGGCGGTCCCGTCCGCCGGGGCGCCCTGCGGGGTGTCGGCCTCGCCGTCGCCCTCGTACTGGAAGTCGGAGACCTGGAGCACCGGGTCCTGGAGCGGGGCCGCGCCGCCCGAGCGGCGACGGCGGCTGGCGCCGGGCCTGCCGCCGACCGCCCAGCCCGTCGAGAAGCCCCGGCGGAAGGAGAGCGTGACATAGGTCTGGCCGACCGCGAAGGCCCCCGCACCCAGGATGATCACGAACACCGACGGGAGGAGGACACCGAGGACCACGCCCATGAAACCGGTGAAGGCCAGCAGCCGCCAGCGCAGCCGCGCCTTGTACTGCAGGAGCACCTCGCCGAGCAGCCAGAGCGCGACGACGCCGAACGCGATGTAGAGGACCGCCCAGCCCATGTACGCCCCTCTCCCAAAGGCCGCCGCCCCCCTTGGCGGGACGGCCGGCCAGTACGCCAGATGCGACTGATCAGGGCTGCTGGTGCAGACCCAGATTCTCGTAGATCTCGAGTGTCGCCGTGGAGTTGTTGAGGGTAATGAAGTGCAACCCGGGTACGCCATCGGCGAGCAGCCGCGCGCAGAACTCCGTGGCGAACTCGATGCCAATGGAGCGTACAGCGGCCGGATCGTCCTTGACGGCGAGGATCCGCTCTTTCAGCTCGGGCGGGAACTCGGCATTGCTGAGCTGGGGAAGCCGCTCCAGCATTTTCACGCTGGTCACCGGCATGACCTCGGGGATGACCGGGGTCGTGCAGCCGGCCTCGGCGACCTTGTCGCGCAGCCGCAGATAGCTCTCGGGTCTGAAGAACATCTGCGTGATGGCGTAGTCCGCGCCGGCCCGGCACTTGTCGACGAAGTGCCGGACGTCGGTGTCCCATTCGCTGGAGCGCGGGTGCATTTCCGGGAAGGCCGCGACACCCACGCAGAAGTCGCCGGACTCCTTGATGAGCCGCACCAGGTCGGCGGCGTAGGTGACGCCCTCGGGGTGCTTGACCCACTCGCCCATCGGGTCGCCCGGCGGGTCGCCGCGGACCGCGAGGATGTTGCGGATCCCGGCGTCCGCGTACTGGCCGATCATGTTGCGCAGCTCGGCCACCGAGTGGCCGACGGCAGTGAGGTGGGCGACCGGGGTCAGCGTGGAGTCGGCGGCGATCTGCTCGGTGGCCTTGACCGTGCCGGAGCGGGTGGAGCCGCCCGCGCCGTAGGTCACGGAGACGAAGCTCGGGGCCACCGCCTCCACCCGGCGCAGCGCGTTCCAGAGGTTCCGCTCGCCCTTCTCGGTCTTGGGCGCCCAGAACTCGAACGAATACGTCGTCTCACCGGTCGCGAGCATCTCGCGCACGGTGCGCGCGTGGTCCGTTCTGGTGGAAGCTGTGCCAAGGGCCATACTCGCAGGTTAGCCAGGGCTTGGCGGTCCCCCAACAAGGCAGGGGGAATTTGTCCGCATTGTCGGACTCTTGTCCACCCCTCGGACAAACGGCCTCTAGTGGGCCACCAGGCGTTCACGTACCCGCTTGGCCAGGTTCGCCGTCGCCTCCGCGGGGTCGTCCGCCTCGGTGATCGCGCGGACCACCACGATCCGCTCGGCGCCCGCGTCCAGCACCTCGTCGAGGTTGGCCGCGTCGATGCCGCCGATGGCGAACCAGGGGCGCTCGGTGGCGAGCGAGGCCGTGTAGCGCACCAGGTCGAGGCCCGGGGCGTGGCGGCCCGGCTTGGTGGGGGTGGGCCAGCAGGGGCCCGTGCAGAAGTAGTCCACGCCGGGCTCGACGGCGGCCGCGAAGGCCTCCGCGTCGACGTGCGTGGAACGGCCGGTCAGGACCTCGTCGCCGAGGATCGCGCGGGCGGCCGGGACCGGCAGATCGCCCTGGCCCAGGTGCAGCACGTCGGCGCCGATGGCGTGCGCCACATCGGCCCGGTCGTTGACCGAGAGCAGCTTGCCGTGCCGGCGGCAGGCGTCGGCGAAGACGGCCAGGTGCTCCAGCTCCTCGGCGGCCTCCATGCCCTTGTCCCGCAGCTGGACGATGTCCACGCCCGAGGACAGCACCGCGTCCAGGAACGCGGGCAGGTCGCCCTGGCGCCTGCGCGCGTCCGTGCAGAGGTAGAGCCGGGCGTCGGCGAGCCGCTCACGGGCCGTGGGCATGAAAATCCCCCGTTGTGTGTGGTGCGGGCGCGGACCGGTCTCCCGGCCCGCGCCCCACCTGTAGGCGTTCGGTCAGACGGCGAGCGCCTGGGCGCGGCGCTTCACCTCCGTTCCGCGATTCTCGCTCAGGGCCTGCGCGGGGGTGCCGGGCAGGGTCGCGTCGGGGGTGAAGAGCCACTCCAGCATCTCTTCGTCGGAGTAGCCGTCGTCCCGCAGGAGCGTGAGGGTGCCGGCGAGGCCCTTCACTACCTTGTCGCCGTCGATGAAGGCGGCGGGCACCTGCAGCGTCCGCCTCTCACCGCGGCGCACGGCGATGAGCTGGCCCTCCTTGACCAGCTGTCGCACACGCGTCACCTCCACATCGAGCATCTCCGCGATGTCGGGAAGGTGGAGCCAGGCGGGGACGAGTGCATCGGTCTTTGCGTCAATCTCGGTCACGGCACAAGCGTGCCATCCCGGACTGACACTCGGTAGCCGGAGCTCAGCCGACTGCGGCCTTGAGAGGGACGGAGGGGTCGGCGGCGCGGGCCGGATCCAGCGTCGCACCTGCCTCGATGAGCTTGCGGCCCTGCGCCAGATCGCGCGGTCGGCCGACGGCCAGGAGGGCGACGAGCACCCCTTCGCGCAGCCAGCAGACCGTCCACGCGGCGCCCGACGGGTCGCCCCGCCACAGCAGCCGGTCGGCGCCGCCGTGGTGGCCGACGTACTGCACGAACCTGCCGAACTGCTCGGACCAGAAGTACGGCACCGGGTCGTACGGCCGCACCGCCTCGCCGACGATGTCCGCGGCCACCGTGCGCGGCCCCTGGAGCGCGTTGTCCCAGTGGTGGATGAGCAGCCGCTCGCCGTACCGGCCCGAGGGGAAGGAGGCGCAGTCGCCGACGGCGTAGACGTCGGGCAGCGAGGTGCGCAGCCGGTCGTCGGCCGTGACCGCGCCCTCCGCCCCGCGCTCGATGCCGGTGTTCGCCAGCCAGTCGGTGGTGGGCCGGGCACCGATGCCGACGACGACCGCGTCGGCCGGGAGGCGGCGGCCGTCCGCCAGGACGACGGCGCCGGGCTCGACGGCCGCCACGCGCGCGTGGGTGAGCAGTTCGGCGCCGCTCTCCGCGTACCAGCCGGCCATCGGCTCGGTGACCTCGGCGGGCAGCGCGCCCGCGAGCGGGCGTTCGGCGGCTTCGACGACGGTGACCGCGCAGCCCGCCTCGCGCGCGGCCGTGGCGAACTCGGCCCCGATCCAGCCCGCGCCGACGACCACGACGCGGCGCTGGGCGCCCAGGACCGCGCGCAGCCGCCCGGCGTCGTCGAGGGTGCGCAGCAAGTGGACGTCCGGCAGGTCCTCGATGCCGGGCAGGGTGATCGGCTCCGCGCCGGAGGCGATCACCAGCGCGTCGTACCGGACGGGCCCGGACGCGGTGTCGATCTCGTGCTCACGCGCGCGTACGTCCGTGACCCTCTCCCCCAGGCGCAGCTCGACGCCGAGCCCCTCGAAGTCCACCTCGAAGGCCGAGCCCTCGGCCTTGCCGAGCAGCACCGCCTTGGAGAGCGGGGGCCGGTCGTACGGCTGGTGGGGCTCGGCTCCGATGAGGGTGATCCGGCCCGGGAAGCCCTGTTCGCGCAGGGCCACCGCGGTCTGGACCCCGGCCATGCCCGCGCCGACGACCACCACGTGCCGCTGTTCCGCATGCGTCTGCTGTTCGCTCACCCGATCACCATAAGCATCTGACGATTCGTCAGGTAGCCCGGCCCGGACGCTCCCTACTGCCGATGGGCCGCTGGGGTTAGTCTGGCCGACGTACCGCCCGTACCCCCGGAGCCCCGGCCCCGGGACGCGCGGCGGGACGACAACCATCTCGCGGGAGCCCGGACGCACCGGGCTGAGAGGGAGGCTGCGGCGGCCTCCGACCGTACGAACCTGATCCGGGTCATGCCGGCGAAGGGAGGGGCTGGACGCCCATGCATTCATCCCGAAAAGGGGCAGTTCCCCACGGGTCGGACGTGCTGGTGATCGGCGGCGGCATCATCGGCCTCGTCACGGCCTGGCGGGCGGCGCAGCGGGGCCTGCGC
Source organism: Streptomyces sp. ERV7 (assembly GCF_001653515.1). Lineage (GTDB taxonomy): Bacteria > Actinomycetota > Actinomycetes > Streptomycetales > Streptomycetaceae > Streptomyces. Next base: position 419,701 of record NZ_LYOY01000029.1, read on the forward strand.
ACCGCGCTCGCCGACCCCGCGCCCGGCGGCGGCGCCGCCCAGGTCGCGGCGGGGATGCTCGCCGCCGTCACCGAGCTCCACTACGGCGAGGAGACCCTGCTCGGCCTCAACCTCGCCTCCGCCCACCGCTACCCGGACTTCGTGGCCGAGCTGGAGGAGGCGAGCGGTCTCGGCACCGGCTACCGCGCGTGCGGCACCCTGGCGGTGGCCCTGGACGCCGACGACCGCGCCCATCTGCGCGAGCTGCACGCGCTCCAGCAGCGCTCGGGGCTGGACTCGCAGTGGCTGACCGGGCGCGAGTGCCGCCGCCTCGAACCGATGCTGGCGCCCGGCGTGCGCGGCGGTCTGCGGGTCGACGGTGACCACCAGATCGACCCGCGCCGCCTCGCCAAGGCCCTGCTGGCGGCCTGCGAGCGGGCCGGGGTGGTGTTCCACCACGGCTGGGCCGACAGGCTCCTGGTGGTACGCGAGCGGGCCGCGGGCGCCGTCCTGGCCGACGGCACCGAGCTCGCCGCCGACCAGGTCGTCCTCGCGGGCGGCAGCCTCAGCGGCCGGCTCGCCGGGGTCCCGGAGGAGCTGCGGCCGCCGGTGCGCCCGGTCAAGGGCCAGGTGCTGCGGCTGACCGTGCCGCCCGCGTACGCGCCGTTCCTGTCCCGCACGGTCCGCGCGGTGGTCCGCGGCAGCCATGTCTACCTGGTGCCGCGCGCGGACGGCGAGCTCGTCGTCGGCGCCACCAGCGAGGAGCTGGGCTGGGACACCACGGTCACCGCGGGCGGCGTCTACGAGCTGCTGCGCGACGCGCACGAGCTGGTGCCCGGCATCACCGAACTGCCGCTCACCGAGACCCGCGCCGGGCTGCGCCCCGGCTCCCCCGACAACGCGCCGCTGCTCGGCCCCACCGCCCTGCCCGGCCTGCACCTGGCCACCGGCCACTACCGCAACGGGGTGCTGCTCACCCCCGTCACGGGCGACGCGCTGGCGCACGCGCTGGCCACCGGCGAACTGCCTGCCGAGGCGCGCCCCTTCACCCCCCGCCGTTTCACCTCCGCCCCGGCGGAGTCCGTACCGCAGGAGCTGACCGTATGACCGTCTCCTTGACGACCGTCTCCGTCAACGGCGAGGCGCGCGACCTCGCCGCGGGCACCACCCTCGACGTCCTCGTCGCCACCCTGACGCCCGCGCCCGCCGGGGTCGCCGCCGCCGTCAACGAGACGGTGGTGCCGCGCGGCGAGTGGGCCGCGACCACGCTCGGCGACGGCGACCGCGTCGAGGTCCTGACCGCCGTCCAGGGAGGCTGAGCCATGGCCGACGACCTGTTCACCCTCGGCGGTACGACCTTCACCTCGCGGCTGATCATGGGCACCGGCGGGGCGCCGAGCCTCGACGTCCTTGAGCGCTCGCTCGCCGCCTCCGGCACGGAGCTCACCACCGTCGCGATGCGCCGCCTCGACCCGACGGTGCAGGGCTCGGTCCTGTCCGTCCTGGAGAAGCTCAACATCAGCGTGCTGCCGAACACGGCGGGCTGCTTCACCGCCGGGGAGGCGGTGCTGACCGCCCGCCTCGCGCGCGAGGCGCTCGGCACGGACTGGGTCAAGCTGGAGGTGGTCGCCGACGAGCGGACCCTGCTGCCCGATCCGATCGAGCTGCTGGACGCGGCAGAAGTGCTGGTCGACGACGGTTTCACGGTGCTGCCGTACACCAACGACGACCCGGTGCTCGCCCGGAAGCTGGAGGACGTGGGATGCGCGGCGATCATGCCGCTCGGCTCCCCCATCGGCTCCGGGCTCGGCATCCGCAACCCGCACAACTTCGAGCTGATCGTGGACCGCGCCACCGTCCCGGTCGTCCTGGACGCGGGCGCGGGCACCGCCTCCGACGCGGCGCTCGCGATGGAGCTGGGGTGCTCGGCGGTGATGCTCGCGTCCGCCGTCACGCGGGCGCAGGAGCCGGTGCTGATGGCGGAGGCGATGCGGTACGCGGTGGAGGCCGGGCGCCTCGCGTACCGGGCCGGGCGGATCCCCCGCCGCCACTTCGCCGAGGCGTCGTCGCCGGTGGAGGGGCGCGCCGCGCTGGACCCGGAACGCCCGGCGTTCTGATCGGCGCGGGGGGCTCCGCCGGGAGGTGGGTCACCTGCGGGCCGGTGGGGGCTGGTCGCGCAGTTCCCCGCGCCCCTGGAAGCCGGGCGTGCGCCTTGGTCTGCGGACCGTGCCGGGCTGCTCGCGCGGTTCCCCGCGCCCCTAAGTGCCTAGGGGCGCGGGGAACCGCGCGAGAAGCGGGCACGGTCCGCACCCGAAAACAGCGCAGAACCGGCCCACCGCCACCGCGTCGCGTCACAGCTCGGCTTCAGTACCGCCCCCGGATCCCCCGGGGCGCCGGCCCTGTCCGTGGCCGCTCGTAGACTCTGCTGCGTGGATACGACCCTTCAGGACCCCCTCGTCGGGCAGGTGCTCGACGGCCGCTACCGCGTCGAGGCGCGCATCGCCGTCGGCGGTATGGCCACGGTCTACCGGGCCGTCGACACCCGGCTCGACCGGGTACTCGCCCTCAAGGTGATGCACCCGGCGCTCGCCGCCGACGGCTCCTTCGTGGAGCGGTTCATCCGCGAGGCCAAGTCCGTCGCCCGGCTCGCCCACCCCAATGTGGTCGGCATGTTCGACCAGGGCACCGACGGCGCGTACGTCTATCTGGCGATGGAGTACGTGGCGGGCTGCACCCTGCGCGACGTGCTGCGCGAGCGCGGCGCCCTGCAGCCCCGGGCCGCGCTCGACATCCTGGAGCCGGTCCTGGCCGCCCTCGGTGCCGCCCACCGCGCCGGTTTCGTCCACCGGGACATGAAGCCGGAGAACGTGCTGATAGGGGACGACGGCCGGGTCAAGGTCGCCGACTTCGGCCTGGTCCGGGCGGTGGACGCGGTCACCAGCACCACCGGCAGCGTCCTCGGCACCGTCTCCTACCTCGCCCCCGAGCAGATCGAGCAGGGCACCGCCGACACCCGGGCGGACGTCTACGCGTGCGGCGTCGTGCTCTACGAGATGCTCACCGGCGCCAAGCCGCACTCCGGAGAGAACGCCGCCCAGATCCTCTACGCCCACCTCCACGAGGGCGTCCCCGCGCCCTCCGCCGCCGTGCCCGGCCTCGCCGTCGAGCTGGACGAGCTGGTGGCGTCGGCCACCGCCCGCACCCCCGACGCGCGGCCGTACGACGCGGTGGGCCTGCTCGCCCAGGCCCGCGAGGCCCGTGCCGCGCTCGGCGACGAGCAGCTGGACGCGATGCCCCCGCAGGCGGTGCCCGCGGCCGGCACCTCCGGCTCCGAGGACCGTACGAGCGTCATACCGCGCGCGGTGGCGACCCCGGCCCGGGGCACCGCGCCCACGGCGGGCGCCGCCCCGCTCCCGGCCGAGCAGGAGACGTTCCACCGCACCAGCCGGCTGACCATGCCGCCGCCCGGCCCGGCGCCCGCACGCGCGCGTGGCGGGCGGCCCCGCTTCGTCCTGAACGGGCGGCGCGGCCTGATCGCCGCCGTCGTCGCCGTCCTGCTGGTCCTGGGCGTCGGCGCCGGGGTCTGGTACATCAACTCCGGCCAGTTCACGCACGTCCCCGCCGTCATCGGGCAGAGCGAGAGCGCCGCCAAGAAGCGGCTTGAGGACGCGGGTCTGTCGGTCAAGAAGGTCGACCGCCGCTACAGCGACACCGTCAAGCGCGGCACGGTGATCCAGACGGACCCGGAGACGGGCGCGCGCGTGCGCGGCAACGCCTCGGTGACCGTCGTGGTCTCGCGCGGCCCCGAGATGGTCAAGGTCCCCGACGTCGGCGGCAAGTCGCTGGACGACGCCAAGAAGGCGCTGGCCGCCGCCGGGCTCACACCGGGCGCGGTCACCGAGGAGTTCAACGAGGACACCGACCAGGGCTCGGTCATCAGCACCGCCCCGGCCGCCGGCGCCCCGCGCCGCGCGGACACCGCGGTCGCCCTCGTCGTCAGCAAGGGCGCCCCGGTCGAGGTCCCCGGAGTCGTCGGGGACTCGGTGGAGGACGCCACCTCGGCCCTGAAGGACGCGGGCCTGGAGGTCCGGATCGCGCCCGAGCAGGTCAACTCGCCGCAGGAGGCGGGCAGCATCGCCGCCCAGTCCGCGGCCGAGAGCTCCAGCCTCGCCAAGGGCGACACGGTCACCCTCACCGTCTCCAAGGGCCCGCGGATGGTCACCGTGCCCAAGGTGACCGGCGAGAAGACCGACGACGCCAGGAAGGACCTGGAGAAGGCCGGCTTCAAGGTGAAGGTCGACCACGGCTTCCCGTTCCTCAGTGACGAGATCGCCAGCCAGTCCGTCGAGGCCGGCTCCCAGGCGCCGGAAGGCTCCACCATCACCATCAAGACCAAGGGACTCTGAACCACCCCATGCGCAACCCCATCGGCGGCCACGTTCCCGTGGCCGGCGGCCTCGCCACGACCGGTCTCACCTACGCGCGCGACCTCGGCGCCGAGACCGTCCAGGTCTTCGTCGCCAACCCGCGCGGCTGGGCCACGCCCGTCGGCAACCCGGCCCAGGACGAGAAGTTCCGTGCGGAGTGCGCCGCCGAGGGCATCTCCGCGTACGTCCACGCCCCGTATCTGATCAACTTCGGCTCGCACACCGAGGCGACCGTCGAGAAGTCCGTGGAGTCGCTGCGGCACTCGCTGCGCCGGGGCCGCGAGATCGGCGCGCTCGGGGTGGTCGTGCACACCGGCTCGGCGACCGGCGGCAGACCGCGCGCCGAGGCGCTGGCGCAGGTACGGGAGCGGCTGCTGCCGCTCCTCGACGAGCTGACGCACGACGACGACCCGTTCCTGCTCCTGGAGTCGACGGCCGGGCAGGGGTTCTCGCTGTGCTCGCGGACCTGGGACTTCGGCCCGTACTTCGAGGCCCTCGACGCCCACCCCAAGCTCGGCGTCTGTCTGGACACCTGCCACATCCACGCGGCCGGGCACGACCTGGCCGGGCCCGGCGGTGCGGCGCAGACCCTGGATCTGCTGGTGGAGACCGTCGGTGAGGGGCGCCTCAAGCTGATCCACGCCAATGACTCCAAGGAGGGAGTGGGCTCGCACCTGGACCGGCACGTGAACATCGGCGCCGGTCACATAGGTGCGGAGCCGTTCCGCGAGCTGCTGGCGCACCCGGCGACCGAGGGCGTAGCGGTGATCATCGAGACGCCCGGCGGAAAGGAGGGGCAGGCGGCGGACGTCGCGCTGCTGAAGTCCCTGCGGCCCTGATCTTCCCTCTTGAGGAATACCCCCGGGGGGTATACCGTTCTTGTCATCGACAGGAACGGTCATCCGGCGTTGGGGGAAGTCATGCAGCACGAGGCGCACACGCACACCGAGCACGGCCACCACGAGCACGGCGCGCACGAGGGTCACGCAGGCCACGGCGAGCACGCGGGGCACGGCAGCCACACCGGCCACGAGGGGCATGCCGACCACAGCAGCCAGACCGGCCACGCTGACCACCAGAGCCACCAGGCCCACGGCGACGCTCACGCCCACCACGCGCACCACGGCCACGGCGGCGGCAAGGTCAGCTGGTCGATGGCCGCCCAGGCCACCCTCCACTGCCTCACCGGGTGCGCCATCGGCGAGGTCCTCGGGATGATCGTGGGCACCGCGCTCGGCTGGGGCAACATGCCGACGATGGTGCTGGCCATCGTCCTGGCCTTCTTCTTCGGCTACTCGCTCACCCTGCGCGGCATCACCCGGGCCGGTGTCGACTTCCGCACCGCCTTCAAGGTCGCCCTCGCCGCCGACACCCTCTCGATCGCGGTCATGGAGCTGATCGACAACGGGGTGATCGTGCTCTGGCCGGCCGCCATGGACGCGACGCTCTCGGACGTGCTGTTCTGGGGCTCGCTGGCGGCCTCGCTGGCTCTCGCCTTCGTGATCACCACACCCGTCAACAAGTGGATGATCGGGCGCGGCAAGGGCCACGCGGTGGTGCACCAGTACCACCACTGACCACAGCACGGCGGGCACCCGCACGCACCAGGACTCAAAGACAGGCTCTCAGAGCTCGGGGCCGTCCCCGGGCTCTTCCTGGTACGAGTAGCGCTGCTCCCGCCAGGGGTCGCCGACGTTGTGGTAGCCCCGCTCCTCCCAGAATCCCCGCCGGTCCGCCGTCATGTACTCGATGCCGCGGACCCACTTCGGGCCCTTCCAGGCGTACAGATGCGGGACCACGAGCCGTACCGGGAAGCCGTGCTCGGCGGTGAGGAGCTCACCGCCCTTGTGGGTGGCGAAGACCGTGCGGTCGGAGAGGAAGTCCTCCAGCCGCAGGTTGGAGCTGAAGCCGTACTCGGCCCAGACCATCACATGCGTGGCATCGGGGGCGGGGGGCGCGAGTTCGGCGACCGTACGTGCGAGGACTCCGCCCCATTCGGCCCCCAGCATCGAGAACTTCGTGACACAGTGAAGATCCGCGACGACGGTGGCGAAGGGCAGGGCCGTGAACTCCTCGTGGTTCCAGCAGTGCTTGTCGCCGTCGGCGGTCGCCCCGAACACCCGGAACTCCCACCGCTCCGGCTTGAACCTGGGCACGGGGCCGTAGTGGGTGACCGGCCAGCCGCGCTGGAGCCGCTGCCCCGGGGGAAGCTCCGACTGCGCTGCTTCCCGTTGCTCCGGGCGTTCCGGCTGACCCATGCCTCCATGGTGACAGACGGCGAGGGGTGGTCATGACCAGCAGCGCCCCGATTCGGGCAACTCCTACTAAGCGTGCACTTACTGGACGCTCCTCGCACGCGGTGCGAGGATGCGCGCGAATCTGCCCCTCACCCGTGTGGAAGGAGCCTCTGCGATGCAGGGCGACCCCGAGGTCATCGAGTTCCTGAACGAGCAGCTGACCGCCGAGCTGACCGCGATCAACCAGTACTTCCTGCACGCGAAGATGCAGGAGAACTTCGGCTGGACGAAGCTCGCCAAGTACACGCGTCACGAGTCGTTCGACGAGATGAAGCACGCGGAGGTGCTGACCGACCGGATCCTGTTCCTGGACGGGCTGCCCAACTACCAGCGGCTCTTCCACGTCCGGATCGGGCAGACGGTCAAGGAGATGTTCGAGGCGGACCGGCAGGTGGAGGTCGAGGCGATCGACCGCCTCAAGCGCGGCATCGAGGTCATGCGGGCCAAGGGCGACATCACCTCGGCGAACATCTTCGAGTCGATCCTGGCCGACGAGGAGCACCACATCGACTACCTCGACACCCAGCTCGAACTGGTCGAGAAGCTCGGCGAGGCGCTCTACATCGCGCAGCTCATCGAGCAGCCGGAGGGCTAGACCGCTAGGCGGCTAGGCGGCTTCCGCCAGCTCCTGGTCGGTGGCCAGCACCGCGCTGACCTCGCCCTTCTCCAGCAGTTCCCGGCGGGGGCAGGCGCCGCGTCCGAGCAGCCCCTGGATGGTGCGCACACAGGAGCCGCAGTCCGTGCCCGCCTTGGTGGCCGAGGCGATCTGACGCGGGGTGCAGGCACCGGCGGCCGCGTGCTGCTCGACCTGCTTGTCGGTGATGCCGAAGCAAGAGCAGACGTACACGCGGTTCACCTCCCTGACAGGAACGGTCCGACAGCCATCCCCTATTCGGTGAGGCTTACCTAACCGTACCCAATGTCGGGGTGCACGAAAAGCCCTGGATACGCACGTGGGGCGCGGATCACAGATCCGCGCCCCACGTCTCGTAGGAAGCTACTTACTGGTCGCGGTACATCTCCGCCACCAGGAAGGCCAGGTCCAGGGACTGGCTGCGGTTGAGGCGGGGGTCGCAGGCTGTCTCGTAGCGCTGGTGCAGATCGTCGACGAAGATCTCGTCGCCGCCGCCCACGCACTCGGTGACGTCGTCACCGGTGAGCTCGACGTGGATGCCGCCCGGGTGGGTGCCCAGGCCCTTGTGGACCTCGAAGAAGCCCTTGACCTCGTCGAGCACGTCGTCGAAGCGGCGCGTCTTGTGGCCGGAGGCCGCCTCGAAGGTGTTGCCGTGCATCGGGTCGGTGACCCAGGCGACGACCGCGCCGGAGGCGGTGACCTTCTCGACGAGCTCGGGCAGCTTGTCGCGGACCTTGTCGGCGCCCATCCGGACGATGAAGGTCAGCCGGCCCGGCTCGCGGTCCGGGTCGAGCCGGTCCACGTAGCTGAGCGCCTCGTCGACCGTGGTCGTGGGGCCGAGCTTGATCCCGATCGGGTTGCTGATCCGGGCGGCGAACTCGATGTGCGCGTGGTCGAGCTGCCGGGTGCGCTCGCCGACCCAGACCATGTGGCCGGAGGTGTCGTAGAGCCTGCCGGTGCGCGAGTCGGTACGGGTCAGCGCCGACTCGTAGTCGAGCAGCAGCGCCTCGTGCGAGGCGTAGAACTCGACGGCCTTGAACTCGGCCGGGTCGGTGCCGCACGCCTTCATGAAGTTCAGCGCGTTGTCGATCTCGCGGGCCAGCTGCTCGTAGCGCTGGCCGGACGGGGACGTCTTCACGAAGTCCTGGTTCCAGGCGTGCACCTGGCGCAGATCGGCGTAGCCGCCGGTGGTGAAGGCGCGGACCAGGTTGAGCGTGGAGGCGGAGGCGTTGTACATCCGCTTCAGGCGCTCGGGGTCCGGGATCCGGGCGGCCTCGGTGAAGTCGAAGCCGTTGACGGAGTCGCCGCGGTAGGTCGGCAGGGTCACGCCGTCGCGGGTCTCGGTGCCCTTGGAGCGCGGCTTCGAGTACTGCCCGGCGATCCGGCCGACCTTGACGACGGGCACGGACGCCGCGTACGTCAGCACGGCGCTCATCTGGAGCAGGGTCTTGAGCTTGGCCCGGATGTGATCTGCCGACACGGCGTCGAACGCCTCGGCGCAGTCGCCGCCCTGGAGCAGGAACGCCTCGCCCTTGGCGACGGCCCCCATCCGGGCGCGCAGCTGGTCGCACTCGCCCGCGAAGACGAGCGGCGGATACGACTCGAGGTCCGCGATCACATCGCGCAGAGCCTCGGCATCGGGGTACTCGGGCTGCTGCGCCGCGGGAAGGTCACGCCAGGTGTTTACGTTCACGGTCACCCCCACAACCTTACGGGGTCCGCCAAGCCGTCCACTCGCATGACCACCTTATGAGACACGCGGACGACCGCCCGGTGACCGGAGCCGATCGGCTGCCTGTTAACCTCTGCCCGTTTCGGAAGTGCTTCAGAAATCAACAGAGCGATGCAGGGGTGGGCGTTGAAGCGGAGTCACCGCAGAGACCGCAAGAAGAAGCTGATCGCTTACGGAGTGAGCACGGCGGTCGTCGCCGGTGCGGCGATCACCGGCCTGGCGGTGGCCTCACCCGGCCCCGCCACGGCGAACACCAAGCCGGCCGGTCCGGGCAGCGCGCTGCAGGCGGGGGTGCCGGCGCGGCGCGCGCGCTTCGTCCTGAACGGGCGGCGCGGCCTGATCGCCGCCGTCGTCGCCGTCCTGCTGGTCCTGGGCGTCGGCGCCGGGGTCTGGTACATCAACTCCGGCCAGTTCACGCACGTCCCCGCCGTCATCGGGCAGAGCGAGAGCGCCGCCAAGAAGCGGCTTGAGGACGCGGGTCTGTCGGTCAAGAAGGTCGACCGCCGCTACAGCGACACCGTCAAGCGCGGCACGGTGATCCAGACGGACCCGGAGACGGGCGCGCGCGTGCGCGGCAACGCCTCGGTGACCGTCGTGGTCTCGCGCGGCCCCGAGATGGTCAAGGTCCCCGACGTCGGCGGCAAGTCGCTGGACGACGCCAAGAAGGCGCTGGCCGCCGCCGGGCTCACACCGGGCGCGGTCACCGAGGAGTTCAACGAGGACACCGACCAGGGCTCGGTCATCAGCACCGCCCCGGCCGCCGGCGCCCCGCGCCGCGCGGACACCGCGGTCGCCCTCGTCGTCAGCAAGGGCGCCCCGGTCGAGGTCCCCGGAGTCGTCGGGGACTCGGTGGAGGACGCCACCTCGGCCCTGAAGGACGCGGGCCTGGAGGTCCGGATCGCGCCCGAGCAGGTCAACTCGCCGCAGGAGGCGGGCAGCATCGCCGCCCAGTCCGCGGCCGAGAGCTCCAGCCTCGCCAAGGGCGACACGGTCACCCTCACCGTCTCCAAGGGCCCGCGGATGGTCACCGTGCCCAAGGTGACCGGCGAGAAGACCGACGACGCCAGGAAGGACCTGGAGAAGGCCGGCTTCAAGGTGAAGGTCGACCACGGCTTCCCGTTCCTCAGTGACGAGATCGCCAGCCAGTCCGTCGAGGCCGGCTCCCAGGCGCCGGAAGGCTCCACCATCACCATCAAGACCAAGGGACTCTGAACCACCCCATGCGCAACCCCATCGGCGGCCACGTTCCCGTGGCCGGCGGCCTCGCCACGACCGGTCTCACCTACGCGCGCGACCTCGGCGCCGAGACCGTCCAGGTCTTCGTCGCCAACCCGCGCGGCTGGGCCACGCCCGTCGGCAACCCGGCCCAGGACGAGAAGTTCCGTGCGGAGTGCGCCGCCGAGGGCATCTCCGCGTACGTCCACGCCCCGTATCTGATCAACTTCGGCTCGCACACCGAGGCGACCGTCGAGAAGTCCGTGGAGTCGCTGCGGCACTCGCTGCGCCGGGGCCGCGAGATCGGCGCGCTCGGGGTGGTCGTGCACACCGGCTCGGCGACCGGCGGCAGACCGCGCGCCGAGGCGCTGGCGCAGGTACGGGAGCGGCTGCTGCCGCTCCTCGACGAGCTGACGCACGACGACGACCCGTTCCTGCTCCTGGAGTCGACGGCCGGGCAGGGGTTCTCGCTGTGCTCGCGGACCTGGGACTTCGGCCCGTACTTCGAGGCCCTCGACGCCCACCCCAAGCTCGGCGTCTGTCTGGACACCTGCCACATCCACGCGGCCGGGCACGACCTGGCCGGGCCCGGCGGTGCGGCGCAGACCCTGGATCTGCTGGTGGAGACCGTCGGTGAGGGGCGCCTCAAGCTGATCCACGCCAATGACTCCAAGGAGGGAGTGGGCTCGCACCTGGACCGGCACGTGAACATCGGCGCCGGTCACATAGGTGCGGAGCCGTTCCGCGAGCTGCTGGCGCACCCGGCGACCGAGGGCGTAGCGGTGATCATCGAGACGCCCGGCGGAAAGGAGGGGCAGGCGGCGGACGTCGCGCTGCTGAAGTCCCTGCGGCCCTGATCTTCCCTCTTGAGGAATACCCCCGGGGGGTATACCGTTCTTGTCATCGACAGGAACGGTCATCCGGCGTTGGGGGAAGTCATGCAGCACGAGGCGCACACGCACACCGAGCACGGCCACCACGAGCACGGCGCGCACGAGGGTCACGCAGGCCACGGCGAGCACGCGGGGCACGGCAGCCACACCGGCCACGAGGGGCATGCCGACCACAGCAGCCAGACCGGCCACGCTGACCACCAGAGCCACCAGGCCCACGGCGACGCTCACGCCCACCACGCGCACCACGGCCACGGCGGCGGCAAGGTCAGCTGGTCGATGGCCGCCCAGGCCACCCTCCACTGCCTCACCGGGTGCGCCATCGGCGAGGTCCTCGGGATGATCGTGGGCACCGCGCTCGGCTGGGGCAACATGCCGACGATGGTGCTGGCCATCGTCCTGGCCTTCTTCTTCGGCTACTCGCTCACCCTGCGCGGCATCACCCGGGCCGGTGTCGACTTCCGCACCGCCTTCAAGGTCGCCCTCGCCGCCGACACCCTCTCGATCGCGGTCATGGAGCTGATCGACAACGGGGTGATCGTGCTCTGGCCGGCCGCCATGGACGCGACGCTCTCGGACGTGCTGTTCTGGGGCTCGCTGGCGGCCTCGCTGGCTCTCGCCTTCGTGATCACCACACCCGTCAACAAGTGGATGATCGGGCGCGGCAAGGGCCACGCGGTGGTGCACCAGTACCACCACTGACCACAGCACGGCGGGCACCCGCACGCACCAGGACTCAAAGACAGGCTCTCAGAGCTCGGGGCCGTCCCCGGGCTCTTCCTGGTACGAGTAGCGCTGCTCCCGCCAGGGGTCGCCGACGTTGTGGTAGCCCCGCTCCTCCCAGAATCCCCGCCGGTCCGCCGTCATGTACTCGATGCCGCGGACCCACTTCGGGCCCTTCCAGGCGTACAGATGCGGGACCACGAGCCGTACCGGGAAGCCGTGCTCGGCGGTGAGGAGCTCACCGCCCTTGTGGGTGGCGAAGACCGTGCGGTCGGAGAGGAAGTCCTCCAGCCGCAGGTTGGAGCTGAAGCCGTACTCGGCCCAGACCATCACATGCGTGGCATCGGGGGCGGGGGGCGCGAGTTCGGCGACCGTACGTGCGAGGACTCCGCCCCATTCGGCCCCCAGCATCGAGAACTTCGTGACACAGTGAAGATCCGCGACGACGGTGGCGAAGGGCAGGGCCGTGAACTCCTCGTGGTTCCAGCAGTGCTTGTCGCCGTCGGCGGTCGCCCCGAACACCCGGAACTCCCACCGCTCCGGCTTGAACCTGGGCACGGGGCCGTAGTGGGTGACCGGCCAGCCGCGCTGGAGCCGCTGCCCCGGGGGAAGCTCCGACTGCGCTGCTTCCCGTTGCTCCGGGCGTTCCGGCTGACCCATGCCTCCATGGTGACAGACGGCGAGGGGTGGTCATGACCAGCAGCGCCCCGATTCGGGCAACTCCTACTAAGCGTGCACTTACTGGACGCTCCTCGCACGCGGTGCGAGGATGCGCGCGAATCTGCCCCTCACCCGTGTGGAAGGAGCCTCTGCGATGCAGGGCGACCCCGAGGTCATCGAGTTCCTGAACGAGCAGCTGACCGCCGAGCTGACCGCGATCAACCAGTACTTCCTGCACGCGAAGATGCAGGAGAACTTCGGCTGGACGAAGCTCGCCAAGTACACGCGTCACGAGTCGTTCGACGAGATGAAGCACGCGGAGGTGCTGACCGACCGGATCCTGTTCCTGGACGGGCTGCCCAACTACCAGCGGCTCTTCCACGTCCGGATCGGGCAGACGGTCAAGGAGATGTTCGAGGCGGACCGGCAGGTGGAGGTCGAGGCGATCGACCGCCTCAAGCGCGGCATCGAGGTCATGCGGGCCAAGGGCGACATCACCTCGGCGAACATCTTCGAGTCGATCCTGGCCGACGAGGAGCACCACATCGACTACCTCGACACCCAGCTCGAACTGGTCGAGAAGCTCGGCGAGGCGCTCTACATCGCGCAGCTCATCGAGCAGCCGGAGGGCTAGACCGCTAGGCGGCTAGGCGGCTTCCGCCAGCTCCTGGTCGGTGGCCAGCACCGCGCTGACCTCGCCCTTCTCCAGCAGTTCCCGGCGGGGGCAGGCGCCGCGTCCGAGCAGCCCCTGGATGGTGCGCACACAGGAGCCGCAGTCCGTGCCCGCCTTGGTGGCCGAGGCGATCTGACGCGGGGTGCAGGCACCGGCGGCCGCGTGCTGCTCGACCTGCTTGTCGGTGATGCCGAAGCAAGAGCAGACGTACACGCGGTTCACCTCCCTGACAGGAACGGTCCGACAGCCATCCCCTATTCGGTGAGGCTTACCTAACCGTACCCAATGTCGGGGTGCACGAAAAGCCCTGGATACGCACGTGGGGCGCGGATCACAGATCCGCGCCCCACGTCTCGTAGGAAGCTACTTACTGGTCGCGGTACATCTCCGCCACCAGGAAGGCCAGGTCCAGGGACTGGCTGCGGTTGAGGCGGGGGTCGCAGGCTGTCTCGTAGCGCTGGTGCAGATCGTCGACGAAGATCTCGTCGCCGCCGCCCACGCACTCGGTGACGTCGTCACCGGTGAGCTCGACGTGGATGCCGCCCGGGTGGGTGCCCAGGCCCTTGTGGACCTCGAAGAAGCCCTTGACCTCGTCGAGCACGTCGTCGAAGCGGCGCGTCTTGTGGCCGGAGGCCGCCTCGAAGGTGTTGCCGTGCATCGGGTCGGTGACCCAGGCGACGACCGCGCCGGAGGCGGTGACCTTCTCGACGAGCTCGGGCAGCTTGTCGCGGACCTTGTCGGCGCCCATCCGGACGATGAAGGTCAGCCGGCCCGGCTCGCGGTCCGGGTCGAGCCGGTCCACGTAGCTGAGCGCCTCGTCGACCGTGGTCGTGGGGCCGAGCTTGATCCCGATCGGGTTGCTGATCCGGGCGGCGAACTCGATGTGCGCGTGGTCGAGCTGCCGGGTGCGCTCGCCGACCCAGACCATGTGGCCGGAGGTGTCGTAGAGCCTGCCGGTGCGCGAGTCGGTACGGGTCAGCGCCGACTCGTAGTCGAGCAGCAGCGCCTCGTGCGAGGCGTAGAACTCGACGGCCTTGAACTCGGCCGGGTCGGTGCCGCACGCCTTCATGAAGTTCAGCGCGTTGTCGATCTCGCGGGCCAGCTGCTCGTAGCGCTGGCCGGACGGGGACGTCTTCACGAAGTCCTGGTTCCAGGCGTGCACCTGGCGCAGATCGGCGTAGCCGCCGGTGGTGAAGGCGCGGACCAGGTTGAGCGTGGAGGCGGAGGCGTTGTACATCCGCTTCAGGCGCTCGGGGTCCGGGATCCGGGCGGCCTCGGTGAAGTCGAAGCCGTTGACGGAGTCGCCGCGGTAGGTCGGCAGGGTCACGCCGTCGCGGGTCTCGGTGCCCTTGGAGCGCGGCTTCGAGTACTGCCCGGCGATCCGGCCGACCTTGACGACGGGCACGGACGCCGCGTACGTCAGCACGGCGCTCATCTGGAGCAGGGTCTTGAGCTTGGCCCGGATGTGATCTGCCGACACGGCGTCGAACGCCTCGGCGCAGTCGCCGCCCTGGAGCAGGAACGCCTCGCCCTTGGCGACGGCCCCCATCCGGGCGCGCAGCTGGTCGCACTCGCCCGCGAAGACGAGCGGCGGATACGACTCGAGGTCCGCGATCACATCGCGCAGAGCCTCGGCATCGGGGTACTCGGGCTGCTGCGCCGCGGGAAGGTCACGCCAGGTGTTTACGTTCACGGTCACCCCCACAACCTTACGGGGTCCGCCAAGCCGTCCACTCGCATGACCACCTTATGAGACACGCGGACGACCGCCCGGTGACCGGAGCCGATCGGCTGCCTGTTAACCTCTGCCCGTTTCGGAAGTGCTTCAGAAATCAACAGAGCGATGCAGGGGTGGGCGTTGAAGCGGAGTCACCGCAGAGACCGCAAGAAGAAGCTGATCGCTTACGGAGTGAGCACGGCGGTCGTCGCCGGTGCGGCGATCACCGGCCTGGCGGTGGCCTCGCCCCGTCCCTCAGCCGAAGAACACCCCCACCTCCGCGTACAGCTCCGGGTCCACCGTCTTCAGCCGCGCCGTCGCCTCCGCGATCGGCACCCGGACGATGTCCGTGCCCCGCAGCGCCACCATCTTGCCGAAGTCGCCGTCCCGTACCGCCTCGATCGCGTGCAGACCGAAGCGCGTGGCCAGCCAGCGGTCGAAGGCGCTGGGGGTGCCACCGCGCTGGACGTGGCCCAGGACCGTGGTCCTGGCCTCCTTGCCCGTGCGCTTCTCGATCTCCTTGGCCAGCCACTCCCCCACGCCCGACAGCCGCACATGGCCGAAGGAGTCGAGCGTCTGGTCCTTCAGGACCATGTCGCCGTCCTTCGGCATGGCGCCCTCGGCGACCACCACGATCGGTGCGTACGACGCCTTGAAGCGGGAGGTGATCCAGCCGCAGACCTGGTCGACGTCGAAGCGCTGCTCGGGGATGAGGATGACGTTGGCGCCGCCCGCCAGACCCGAGTGGAGCGCGATCCAGCCCGCGTGGCGGCCCATCACCTCGACGACCAGGACCCGCATGTGCGACTCGGCCGTGGTGTGGAGGCGGTCGATGGCCTCCGTCGCGATACCGACGGCCGTGTCGAAGCCGAAGGTGTAGTCCGTGGCGGAGAGGTCGTTGTCGATGGTCTTCGGCACGCCGACGCACTTCACGCCGTACTCGTCGCTGAGCCGGGCCGCGACCCCCAGGGTGTCCTCGCCGCCGATCGCGATCATCGCGTCGACCTCGTGCTTGGCGAGGTTCTCCTTGATGCGGCGCACCCCGTCCTCGGCCTTGAGCGGGTTGGTGCGCGAGGAGCCGAGGATGGTGCCGCCGCGGGGCAGGATGCCGCGCACGGTGGGGATGTCCAGCTTGACGGTGTCCCCCTCCAGCGGGCCGCGCCAGCCGTCCTTGAACCCGGTGAAGTCAAAGCCGTACTCCTGCACGCCCTTGCGGACGACGCCCCGGATGACGGCGTTGAGCCCGGGGCAGTCACCGCCTCCGGTCAGTACTCCGACCCGCATGGAATTGTCCCTTCGCCGTGACGGACACATCGAAGCCCTCGAAGGCCTCCACGGGTCACGCTAAGGGTGACGCAGGTCACCCCGGGATGGGGCGAAAGGTCAATTCCTTGAATTCAAGGGGCTGTTGACGGGTGGTCATTCACTCGTACGAGCGGAGCACGGCCATGCGCGGGGGGCTCACACCTCGTCGAGGCCCTGCTCTATCGCGTACCTCACCAGCTCCACGCGGTTGTGGAGCTGGAGCTTGCCCAGGGTGTTCTGGACGTGGTTCTGGACGGTCCGGTGCGAGATCACCAGACGCTCGGCGATCTGCTTGTACGACAGGCCCTTGGCGACCAGGCGCAGCACCTCGGTCTCGCGCTCGGTGAGCTGCGGGGCCTTCGGCTCGTCGGCGGCGGCGGGCGCGGGGTCCGAGGCCAGCCGGCGGTACTCACCGAGGACGAGGCCGGCCAGACCCGGGGTGAACACCGGGTCGCCGGCCGCCGTGCGCCGCACCGCGTCGGTGAGCTCCTCGGTGCTCGCCGACTTCAGCAGATAGCCGGTGGCCCCGGACTTCACCGCCTCCAGGACGTCCGCGTGCTCGCCGGAGGCGGACAGCACCAGGACCCTGAGCGCCGGGTTGGCACCGACCAGTTCCTTGCACACCTGGACGCCCGGCATCCCGGGCAGATTGAGGTCCAGGACCAGCACGTCGGGGGTGACCGCCTGGGCGCGGCGGACCGCCTGCGGGCCGTCGCCCGCGGTGGCCACCACGTCGAACCCGGCGGCCGCCAGGTCGCGCGCCACCGCGTCGCGCCACATCGGGTGGTCGTCGACCACCATGACCTTCACCGTCTGCTGCTCACTCATGCCTTCGCCTTCCCCCGTGGAACCTTCAGTTCTACTTCTGTCCCCTGGCCCGGCACCGAGATCAGCTCGGCGGTGCCGCCCAGGTCCCGCAGCCGGCCGCGGATCGAGAGGGCGACGCCCATGCGCCCCTCCCCCTCGGCCTGTGCGAGCCGGCCCTCCGGGATGCCGGGACCGTCGTCCCGTACCGTCACGATCACTTCGTCCCCCCAGTCCTCCACCAGGATCCAGGCCTGGGCGGAGTCCCCCGCGTGTCTGCGGACATTGTCCAGCGCGGCACTGACAGCGGCCGCGAGCTCGCGTGCGGCCGGGGGCGCGAGCATCACCGGAGCGCCCGGTTCCGCGAGCGAGACCCGTGATCCGGCGTGCGGGGCGAGCAGGGTGCGCAGATCGACCTCGGCCCCTTCGGCCTCCGGCCGCCCGTCGTCGGCGTCGTATTCGACCGTCCGGACCAGGGCGCCGAGCGCCGGGTCCTCGGACGCGCGGGTGGTGGGCACCAGACCGCTGGAGACCAGGGTGCGCAGCGCGACCTCCTGCTCCCCGGCCATCCTGCCGAGCTCGGCCGCCTCGCCGCCGAGCGCGGTGCCGCGCCGCTGCACCATGGCGAGGACCTGGAGCACGCTGTCGTGGATGTCCCGGGCCAGCCGCTCCCGCTCCCGGGTCGCCGCCTCGATCTCCAGCGCGCGGGCGAGGGTCGCCTCGCTCGCGCGGGCGACCTCCACCACGTAACCGATGGCGATGGAGGCGACCCAGACGAGCAGGACGTTGTGGAGGGTGTCCCGGGTGGGGTTGCCGCGCTCGACCAGGTTGGCGGCGGCGACCAGCGAGGAGGCGAAGGCGGCCCAGCGCCAGCCGCCCTTGATCGCGAACGCGAGCACCGAGCCCGCCGCCCATATGGTCGGCAGGGTCGGGCCGTCCACCGACTGCGCGTCGGCGTCCGCCAGCGGGGTGAGCAGGATGCCGGTGAGGGCGATCGTCAGGTCCACGCCGAGGAACCGCTTGGTGCAGCTCGCCGCGTTCGCCACCCGGGGCAGCGTCGCCAGCGTCCACACCGCGAGCAGCGACAGGAAGACGACGCCCACCCAGGCGCGCTCGAAGTGGCGGTACTCCGACACGAAGATCAGTACCGCGTAGAGCATCGTGAGGACGCGGTACGCGGTGAGCGCGCGCCACAGCGGCAGCTCGACGGACATCCTGATGACGCGCTCGCGCTTCGCCATGCTCCCCAACCCCTGAACGAACGAAGCGGCCAGACCTACCGGAAGACCCTAGTCGCCGGGCTGCTCCGCCCGCTTGGCCTGCTCGGCCTCGCGGGCCCGCTCGGCCCGGTCGGCCGCCTTCTCCTCGTCGGCCCTGCGCTTGGCCTCGTCCGCGATCTGGCGCTTGGCCGCGGTCGCGTAGATGTCCACGTACTCCTGGCCGGAGAGCTTCATGATCTCGTACATGACCTCGTCGGTCACCGAGCGCAGGATGAAGCGGTCGCCCTCCATGCCGTGGTAGCGGCTGAAGTCGAGCGGCTTGCCGATGCGGATGCCCGGGCGCATCAGCTTGGGCATCACCTTGCCGGGCGGCTGGATCTTCTCGGTGTCGATCATCGCGACGGGGATCACCGGCGCACCGGTGGCGAGCGCCACGCGCGCGAGGCCGCCGGGCTTGCCCCGGTAGAGGCGGCCGTCGGGCGAGCGGGTGCCCTCCGGGTAGATCCCGAACAGCTCCCCGCGCTCCAGGACCTCGATGCCGCTCTTGATGGCCGCCTCGCCCGCGCCGCGCGCGCCCGAGCGGTCCACCGGGAGCTGGCCGACGCCCTTGAAGAAGGCGGCGGTGAGCTTGCCCTTCACACCGGGCGAGGTGAAGTACTCCGCCTTGGCGATGAACGTCACCTTGCGGTCGAGGACCGCCGGCAGGAAGAACGAGTCCGAGAAGGAGAGGTGGTTGCTGGCGAGGATCGCCGGCCCCTCGGCGGGAATGTTTTCGAGGCCTCCACCCAGGGCCTGAAGGCAAGCTTCAGCGACCCGCCGATGGAGAACTTCATAGCGCCGTAGATCAACTCGGATGCCTTCCCTATGTCTGTCGAACAGACCTTAACCCGTGTGGGACCCGGCCTCCCGCGCGCGGGCCGGTGACGGCTCTGGTCGGTGTCAGTCCGGTCGCGTACCGTGAAGTACGACTCCCCCGCCCCTGCTCATGAACAGGAGATCCCGGTGCCCGTCCTCCCTGGAGCCGAGCCGTTCCGCCACGAGGGCGGAGAGGTCGGCGTCCTCCTCTGTCACGGCTTCACCGGTTCCCCGCAGTCGCTGCGCCCCTGGGCCGACTTCCTGGCCGAGCGCGGCCTCACCGTCGAGCTGCCGCTGCTGCCCGGACACGGCACCCGCTGGCAGGACATGCAGCTCACCGGCTGGCAGGACTGGTACGCGGAAGTGGACCGTGCGCTGCGCGACCTGCGGGAGCGGTGCGGCCAGGTCTTCGTCTTCGGGCTCTCCATGGGCGGCGCGCTGGCGCTGCGCCTCGCGGCCAGGCACGGGGACGCGGTCAGCGGCGTCGTGGTGGTCAACCCGGGCAACAAGGTGCACGGCCTCGCGGCGCACGCGCTGCCGGTCGTACGGCACTTCGTGCGCTCCACCAAGGGGATCGCCAGCGACATCGCCAAGGAGGGCTCGGTGGAGGTGGGGTACGACAGGGTGCCGCTGCACTCGGCGCACGCCCTGCGCAACCTCTTCCGGCTCGTCGACCGCGAGCTGCCGCAGGTCACCCAGCCGATGCTGCTGCTGCACAGCCCGCAGGACCATGTGGTGCCGCCGGCCGACTCGGCACGGATCCTCAGCCGGGTCTCGTCCACGGACGTCACCGAGATCCTCCTGGAACAGAGCTACCACGTGGCGACGTTGGACCACGATGCGGAGCGGATCTTCGAGGAGAGTTACGCGTTCATCGGCCGCCTCGCTCCGAGCGTCGGGAAGAAGGGGAGCACGACCGGTGGCTGAGCACGACGCGGACCGCGAGCCGCAGCCGATCGACGAGGAGGCTGCGTGGGCGGCGATCGTGGCGGGGTACGGCGACGAGCCGTCCGACCCGCCGGGCAGCAAGCCGTTCAAGTCGGTGGAGGACCTGGCGCTGCTTGAGGGCGAGCGCAACGGCGCGCCCGAGGCGCCGGCGGCCCCGGAGCCGCCCGAGCCCGAGCCCAAGCCGCTGGGCAGCTCGGTGGTCTTCGCGCCCGGTGTGGGCGGGCCGCGCGACTTCAAGGTGGCGGAGCCGTCCGACGACGACCTGGACGACACCGACGAGGGCCACTTCGTCCCGCCGGAGCCGCCGCCGCTGCCGGAGTCGGACGTCACGGCGAAGTTCGCCTGGCTCGCGGTGATCGGCGGCCCGCTGCTGATGCTGCTCGCGGCGGTGCTCCAGTGGGAGTTCACCTGGTGGCTCACCACGCTGGGCGTGGGCGGCTTCATCGGGGGCTTCGCCACCCTGGTCGCCCGGATGAAGCCGGACGACGAGGACGAGGACGACCCGGGGCGGGGCGCGGTCGTCTGACCGCGGGCCCGGTCCCGGGGCGGCCGGAAAGGTGACGAGGAGCCCTAGACCGGGACCCGCAGGGCCGCCAGGACCGGCAGATGGTCCGTGGCCGCCCTGAGGTCGGCCCCGCTCACCCCGGCCAGCCCCGCTGTGGGGACCCCGCACCCCAGCACCTCCACCCCCTCGGTCGCGAAGATCGCGTCGATGCGCTGATGCGGGTCGGCCGGGGTCGAGGTGTGCTCGGTGCCCCAGGGGCGTACCGCCCAGCAGTCCTGGAGGCCGTCCGCCAGGCGGCGGAACGCGCGGCCGTCGGGGCGGTCGTTGAGGTCGCCGCCCGCGATCGCGTGGGACACGTCCAGCGCCGCGAGGTGGTCGAGCAGCAGCCCCGCCTGAGTGTGGCGCTCGTCCGCCTGGAGGCTCAGATGGCAGCTCAGGACGCCCAGCCGGGCGCCCCCGACCCGTACCACCGCCGACGCGAAGCCGCGCCGGTGCAGACCGGGCGTGAGCGGGAGCAGGACGTCCTCGGTGCGCTCGACCGTCGCCCGCAGCGAGCACAGCAGCAGCGGCCCCGCGGCCGTGGCGCCGCCGCTGAGGACCACGAGGTCGCTCGCCGCCGCGAGCCGTGCCGCGGCCTTGCGCCAGCGGAAGAAGCGCGGCGCCTCCTGGATCAGCACGAGGTCGGGGTCGCAGGCGCGGATGACCCGGGCCAGCGCCGCGTTGTCGTCGCGCATCGAGCGGATGTTGTAGCTGAGGACGCGGATCACGGCCGAGCCGTTCTCCGTACGGGACTCGGGAAGATCGGTGAGCGGCATGGGGCACAACATAGAGCAGCGCCCGCCGCGTCCGTGAGGGACGCGGCGGGCGCTCAACTGCCGTGCGGCCGTGCGGAACCCGGGGCTCAGCCCTGGCGGGCCAGGTCCGCCGCGCCGACGAGACCGGCCTTGTTGCCGAGCTGGGCGGCGAGCACCTGCGCGTGCGGCCGCCACTGGCCGCCGATCAGCCAGCGCCGGAACGACTTGCGGATGGGGTCGAGGACCAGCTCGCCCTCGTCCGAGACGCCGCCGCCGACGATGAACGCCGAGGGGTCGAAGAGCGAGGCCAGGTCGGCCAGGCCCGCGCCCGCCCAGCGGGCCAGCTCGCGGAAGGAGTCCACCGCGACCAGGTCGCCCTGGCGGGCGGCCGCACTGATGTGCTTGCCCTCGATGCCCTCGATGGTGCCGTCGCCGAGGCCGAGGAGGATCTCCGCGTTCTCGGGGGTCGCGTTGGCGCGCTGGCGGGCGTACCGCACGAGCGCGCGCCCCGAGGCGTACTGCTCCCAGCAGCCCTGGCTGCCGCAGCCGCACAGCAGCCCGTCGGGCACCACGCGGATGTGGCCGAACTCGGCGGCCACGCCGAAGCGTCCGCGGCGCAGCTTGTTGCCGATGATGATGCCGCCGCCCAGGCCCGTGCCGAGGGTGATGCAGATGACGTCCTCGTGGCCCTGGCCCGCGCCGAACCGGTACTCGCCCCAGGCCGCCGCGTTGGCGTCGTTCTCGACGACCACGGGCAGCCCGACCCGCTGCTCGACCTTGTCCTTCAGCGGCTCGTGGCGCCAGTGGATGTTGGGTGCGAAGAGCACGGTGGCGCGCTTGTCGTCGACGTATCCGGCCGCGCCGATGCCGACGGCGTCGATGTCGGTCCCCTTGCCGGCCCCTTCGACCGCGGCGCAGATCGCGTCCACGATGGCGTCAGCGGTCGGCGGCGTGGGCACGGTGTGCGTCTCGAGGATGTGGCCCTCCTCGTCGACCACTCCCGCCGCGATCTTGGTGCCGCCGATGTCGACGCCGATGGTGAGTCCCATTAAGTCCCTCAGTTTTCGGTCGAGCCCCGCTAAGGCCAACCGTACCCGAGGGCGGGCACCCGTCAGTCAGTCCAGGTCGATGTGCTCGGTCGGGCCCGCGCCCGCCCCGCCGTCGTCCTTCTTGGGCCCGCCCGAGGAGCCGCCCGGGGCCGTGCCCGCGCCCGTGCCGGAGGACTCGCCCGCCGTCCAGCGGCGCTCGGCGCCCTCGACCGCCGAGCGGTAGGCGGCGAGCAGCTCGCCGCCGGCGGCGGCGAGGTGGTCGAAGACGTCCGGGTTGCGCTCGATGACCGGCTCGACCACGGCCTTGGCCTGGCCGATCAACTGCTGAACGGCGCTCTGCGCGGCCATGCCGGGCAGCGAGGACTGGAGCGAGGCGACCTTGTCGGCGACGGCGTCGACCAGCTTGCGCAGCTCCTCGGCGGCCGAGCCGGGCGGCGGGCCGTAGGCGGCGCGGCGGCGCGCCTTCTCCGCGGCGAGGTCCTCGGCGCACGCGTCGGCCCAGGCATCCGCGTCGGGGGCGGGCTGCTCGGTGGCTTCGCTCATGGCGGACTCCAGCTGCTG
The DNA here is from genome assembly GCF_001653515.1 of Streptomyces sp. ERV7. Classification (GTDB taxonomy): domain Bacteria; phylum Actinomycetota; class Actinomycetes; order Streptomycetales; family Streptomycetaceae; genus Streptomyces. The sequence goes on from NZ_LYOY01000029.1 coordinate 442,692, forward strand.
AGGAGAGGGTTCTGTTCTCTCGACGTTACCCGAATGGGGGTACGGCGTTCAGCGCGTCCGGGGCCACAGATCCGGGTCGGGGGTGAACCGGATCCTCAGCACGCCGTCGGTGAGCCCGGCGCCGGAGACCGTGCAGCGCCGCAGCGCCGAGGGCAGGCCGGCGATCCGGCGGAACGGGCCGACGGTGAGCAGGAGTTCGTCGCCCCGGCGCACCAGGCCGAGCTCGTCCTTGCGGGCGCCGGGCAGCGGCAGGTGCCACACCAGGACGCCGTCGTCGGCCAGCCGGTCCTCGACGTGCCAGGCGGGACGGGCGGCAGCGCCGTCCTCGGACTCGGACCACAGGCCGATCTCGCCGGTCGGCCCGTCGATCAGCTCGTCGAGCTCGTCGATGCCCCGCGGGTCGCGGCCCAGGTGCGGGACCTCGTGCAGCGGTACGCCCTCGAACTCCTCGGCCAGCTCCTTGAGCGCGCACTGCTGGTGCCCGGAGAGCGCGGAGAGGAAACGGTCCGCCGACGCGGTGGGCAGCACCCGGTTGACGATCACCGCGTCCAGGGGCAGCTCGTGCAGGGCGAGGCCGAGGCGGGCGGTGCGCAGGGCGGCGACGGCGGCCCCGCCCGGCTCGGCGACCAGCCGTACCGTCGTCGACGGGTCCTCCACCACGGCCTCGACGGCGGCGAGTTCGGCGTCCCAGCGGGCGGCCGTCTCGTACAGCCACTGCGCGGGCATCGGGACCCCGGCGAGCTGGGCGAGGACCGGGCGCAGCGAGCGCGCGGCCTGGCGCTCGGGCGGCAGCAGCCTGCGCAGATAGCGGCGCAGCTGCCCGGGCAGGGCGAGGGCGGCGATGCTCTGGTGGACCGGCGGCATGTCGACGACGACCAGGTCGTACGCGCCCGCCGCCGCCTCGCGCAGGGCCTTGAGCAGGGCGAGCTGTTCGGCGCCGGGCAGCTCGGTCAGCTCCTCGCCGTCGAGGCGGCCGGCGCCCAGGAGCTCCAGGACGGCCCCGGCCCGGTCCTGGAGGGCGAGCAGTTCGGTACGGAAGTGGGCGCCGGAGTCGACGCGTACGACGTCGAGGCCCGCGACCTCCTCGCCGCCGAGCAGCCGGTCCAGCGGGTCCTCACGGTCGGCGCACAGGAGCAGGGCGCGCTCACCGCGCCGGGCGGCCGCGAGCGCGGTCGCGGTGGCGAGGGTGGTGCGGCCCGCGCCGCCGGGACCGGTGACGAGGACCGTACGCATGTCAGGCCTTCTCGGCCCCGGCCGCGCCGCTCTCGACGCGCTTCTTCAGACCCGCGAGCGCGCGGTCGATGATGACCTTCTCGGCCTTGCGCTTGATCATGCCGAGCATGGGGATCTTGACGTCCACGGTCAGCTGGTAGGTGACCTCGGTGTGGCCGCCGGGGGCGCCGGCGAGGCTGTAGGAGCCGTCGAGGGAGCGCAGCATCTGCGACTTCACCAGGCTCCAGCTCACCTTGTGGGCGCCGTCCCAGGTGTACTTGAGGGTGTGGTCGTCCTTGATGGCGCCCGCGTCGAGCACCAGCCGGACCTGCTCGGCGCGGCCCTCGGCGTCCTTGGACAGCACCTCGGCCTCCTTCACCTCGCCGGTCCACTCCGGGTACCGGGTGAAGTCGGCGATCACCCCCATCACCTCGGCCGGTGCCGCCTCGATGGTGATAGACGAGCTGGTGTGTTCCGCCATCGTCGTGGCTCCTCCAGTGCGCGGGCCGGTGTGTGGGGGTAGGTAGACGTGCAGGCTATCGCGTGCGGCCGGGGCCACTCGCCGGAGCCCGGGTCACCATTCGAGGGCGAAGGGCCGGGAGGTGGCGGCGAAGTGGCCGACGTTCACGCACTCGGTGCGGCCGACCCGGACCCGGCGGGCGAGCGGCTGGTGGACGTGGCCGAACAGGGAGTAGCGGGGCCTGGTCCTGCGGATGGCTTCCAGCAGGGCGCGCGAGCCGCGTTCGAAGCGGCGGGCGACCGTGTCGTAGAGCAGCTCGGGGATCTCCGGCGGGATGTGCGAGCAGAGCACGTCGACCTCGCCGAGCGCCTCCACCTTGGCGGCGTACTCCTCGTCGGAGATCTCGTAGGGCGTACGCATGGGCGTGCGCAGCCCGCCGCCCACGAAGCCGAAGACACGGCCGCCGATCTCGACCCGCTGTCCGTCCAGGACGGTGGTGCCGGGGCCGGCGTACTGCGGCCAGAGGGCCGGTATGTCGACATTGCCGTAGGTCGCGTACGTAGGGGTGGGGAAGGCCGCGAACATCTCGGCGTACTGCCGGCGGACGGCCGACTCGATGGCGGCCTCGCGGTCGAGTCCGGCCCAGAGCGAGCGTCCCAGCTCACGGGCCTCCTCGAAGCGGCGGGCGGTGCGCAGGGCGACGATCCGGTCCGCGTTCTCGACACCGAAGAGGTCGGGGAAGATCCCGCGCGAGTGATCGGCATAGTCGAGGAAAAGGACGAGGTCACCCAGGCAGACGAGGGCGTCCGCGCCGTCGCCGGCCTTTGCCAGGCCCTCGGCGTTCCCGTGCACATCGCTGATCACATGTACTCGCATGCAGCCACCCTAGGGCGCCGGACCTGCGGTTACTTCCGAGTCGCGAAAGGAGTGGACTACTGTGCGTGAAGCGGCGCGAAATCCATGTGACGCAGCGAACATCTGGCCAGGACCCCCTATCGGGAACCCACTACCGGTGGGTAACGTCCGGGCAGTCCAGTCGTGCTCGGAGTGCCGCCCCCACGGGTTCTCCGGGCACCTGCCCGATCTTGGACCGCAGCCGGTGCGTCACAGAGCCGTGGCACCGGCGCCCGATGAGGAGCAGCAGTCTTGCGCGAGTTCAGCCTTCCGGCCCTGTACGAGGTCCCCACGGACGGCAACCTGACGGATCTGATCCGCCGCAATGCCGCTCAGCATCCCGATGTCGCGGTCATGGGCCGCAAGGTCGCGGGACGCTGGACCGACGTTTCCGCCACCCAGTTCCTCGCCGAGGTCCGCGGCGTGGCCAAGGGCCTCATCGCGGCCGGTGTCGAGCCGGGCGACCGGGTGGCCCTGCTCTCCCGCACCCGCTACGAGTGGGTGCTGCTCGACTTCGCCATCTGGAGCGCGGGCGCGGTCACCGTCCCCGTGTACGAGACCAGCTCGCCCGAGCAGATCCAGTGGATCCTCGGCGACTCCGGCGCCACCCTGTGCGTCGTGGAGTCCGAGGCGCACCAGGCCTCCGTCACCTCCGTGCAGTCCGCGCTGCCCGCCCTCAAGGGCGTCTGGCAGCTGGACGCGGACGCGGTGGCCCAGCTCACCGCGACCGGCTCGGACATCTCGGACGAGCTGCTCGACCAGCGGATGTCCTCGGCGCACGCGGACGACCCGGCGACCATCGTCTACACCTCCGGCACCACCGGCCGCCCCAAGGGCTGTGTGCTGACCCACCGCGCCTTCTTCGCGGAGTGCGGCAACGTGGTCGAGCGCCTCAAGCCGCTCTTCCGCACCGGCGAGTGCTCGGTCCTGCTCTTCCTGCCCGCCGCGCACGTCTTCGGGCGGCTCGTCGAGGTGGCGTCCGTGATGGCGCCGATCAAGCTCGGCTGCGTACCGGACATCAAGAACCTCACCGACGAGCTGGCCTCGTTCCGGCCGACGCTGATCCTCGGTGTACCGCGGGTCTTCGAGAAGGTCTACAACGCGGCGCGGGCCAAGGCGCAGGCGGACGGCAAGGGCGCGATCTTCGACAAGGCCGCGCACACCGCGATCGCCTACAGCCGCGCGCTCAGCACGCCGCAGGGCCCCTCGCTCGGTCTCAAGCTCAAGCACAAGGTCTTCGACAAGCTCGTCTTCAGCAAGCTGCGCGCGGTGCTGGGCGGCAAGGGCGAGTACGCGATCTCCGGCGGCGCCCCGCTGGGCGAGCGGCTCGGCCACTTCTACCGGGGCATCGGCTTCACGGTCCTGGAGGGCTACGGCCTCACCGAGTCGTGCGCCGCGACCGCGTTCAACCCGTGGGACCGGCAGAAGATCGGTACGGTCGGGCAGCCGCTGCCGGGTTCCGTGGTGCGCATCGCGGACGACGGCGAGGTGCTGCTGCACGGCGAGCACCTGTTCACGGGGTACTGGAACAACGAGGCGGCGAGCGCCGAGGCGCTGGCCGACGGCTGGTTCCACACCGGTGACATCGGCACCCTCGACGAGGACGGCTACCTCGCGATCACCGGCCGCAAGAAGGAGATCATCGTCACGGCGGGCGGCAAGAACGTCGCCCCGGCGGTGATCGAGGACCGCATCCGCGCGCACGCGCTGGTCGCGGAGTGCATGGTGGTCGGCGACGGGCGCCCGTTCGTGGGCGCGCTGGTCACGCTGGACGAGGAGTTCCTGGCCCACTGGGCCGCGGACAACGGCAAGCCGGCCGGTTCGACGGCGGCCTCGCTGCGCGAGGACGCGGAGCTGCTCGCGGAGGTGCAGCGGGCGGTGGACGACGGCAACGCCGCGGTCTCCAAGGCGGAATCGGTGCGGAAATTCCGCATTCTCACCTCCCAGTTCACGGAGGAGGCGGGGCACATCACCCCGTCGCTGAAGCTGAAGCGCAACGTCGTGGCGAAGGACTTCGCGGACGAGATCGAGGCGATCTACGCCCACTGAGGGCTACGCCGTGATCAGTGCGGTGCGTCCTCCGCGAGGACGCGCTGGAGGTTGCGCTCGGCGAGCGCGGTGATCGTGACGAACGGGTTGACGCCGATGGAGCCGGGGATCAGGGCTCCATCGGTGACGTAGAGGCCCGGATACCCCTTCACCCGCCCGTAGCCGTCGGTCGCCCGCCCCAACGGGCAGCCGCCGAGCGGGTGGTAGCAGAAGTCGTCCGCGAACGGCGTGTCGTTGCCGAACAGGTCGTACCGGTAGATCGTCGCGTTCTTGAGGTTGATCCGGTCGAAGAGCTTCCTGGTGGCGTCGACCGAGGGCTTGTTCTGCGCCTTCGTCCAGTTGAGCTTCGCGGAGTCGGTCGCCGGGTCGTACGAGAAGGTGCCGCGCTGCGGGTTCTTGGTGATCGCCAGATACAGGCTCACCCAGTGCTCGAAGCCCATCGGCAGCGGGGCGATCTCGGCGAAGACCGGGTTGGCGGCGTTGTCCCAGTCGTCGATGCCGAGGGCGGGCATGGTGGCCTCGTTGGCGCCGACCGTGTCCCACAGGTGGTTGGCGCGGGCGGTCATGATGTTGCCGTTGGTGCCCCAGCCGGTGCCGACGGCCGGGTCGAGGGCGGGCAGGGCGCCGGTCTCGCGGGCGCGCAGCAGCAGTTCGGTGGTGCCGAGGCTGCCGGCGCCGAGGAAGAGCTTCCCGCAGCCGATCTCGCGGGTCTCCACGACCCTGCCGGTGACGTCGGTGCGGTCGGCGGTGACCACGTACGTGCCGTCCGGCTGTCTGCGGATCGCGCGGGCGCGGTGCAGGGTCTCGATGGTGACCCTGGCGGTGCCGAGGGCCGCGGCGAGGTACGTCTTGTCGACGGATCTCTTGCCGTGGTTGTTGCCGTAGATCACCTCGCCCGCGAGCGCGGACTTGGTGGCGGTGCCGGCGGCTTCGCGCTGCATGTACCCGAAGTCGTAGACGTTGGGCACGAAGACGGTCTTCAGACCGGCGTTCTGGGCGGCCTTGCGGGAGGTGCGGGCGAACTTGTACCACTCGGTGGACTCGAACCAGGCCGGGTCGACGGAGTTGACGCCCAGCATGGCGTTGGCGCGCGGGAAGTACGTGGCGTACATCTCGGCGGCGTCGACCTGCGGCAGGACCTCCGCGAAGTAGTCGCGGCGGGGGGTGACGGCCATGCCGCCGTTGACGAGCGAGCCGCCGCCGACGCCGCGGCCCACGTACACGGACATGTCGCCGTAGTTCACCCGGTCGAGGACTCCGGGGTAGGGGCTGATGTTCTTGTTGACGACATCGAGCCAGAGGAACGTGGCGAGAGGTGCCTCGGTGCGGGTGCGGAACCACATGGAGCGCTGGTCCGGGGCGGAGGTCGAGCAGAAGACCTTGCCGTCCTGGGCGGGGGTGTCCCAGAGCCCGCCCATCTCCAGGACGAGGGTCTGGACGCCGGCCTGTCCCAGGCGGAGGGCGGCTACGGCGGCTCCGTAGCCGGAGCCTATGACCAGGGCGGGGGTGTAGGTGACGGCCCGCGCCTGCGCGGCGCGGGCGGGGTCGAGGGTGATTCTGGGGAGGCCGAGCAGGGCGGCCGTCTGGAGTGCGCCGAGACCCAGTAGGTGACGGCGCGTCAGGTTTTGTGTCATGCGCGCAGCATGGGCGGAATTCGGGCTTCCGCCCAGCGTTCACGTTGTCTTAAATCTGAGTGACCGTCAGAGGTGGGAGTGTGCTGGGCTCGGGCTTTGACCGCGGGCCGGTGGGTGCCCGGACTTCACCTGCGGGCCGGTGGGTGGCTGGTCGCGCAGTTCCCCGCGCCCCTTAGGTGGTCCGCCGCAGCCGGAGAATCCAGCTCAGCCACAGGCCTTTAGGGGCGCGGGGAACTGCGCGAGAAGCGAGCACGGTCCGCAGATCCAGAGGGTTTAGGGGCGCGGGGAACTGCGCGACCGGCCACCCACGGTCCGCACGGGACAACCGGCCGTCTCAGGGGCGCGGGGAACTGCGCGACCGGCCACCCACCGCCCGCACGGGACAACCGGCCGTCTCAGGGGCGCGACCAGCCCCCACCGGCCCGCGGGCACAGTCCGGGCCCGGCCGCAGGCGAAGGCCCGGGCCGGCCCTCACAGCAGCAGTTTCAACTTCTCCGCCAGCAAGTCCCAGCGCCATTTCTCCTCCACCCACGCCCTGCCCCGCTCCCCCATGCGGCGGCGCAGGTCCGGGTCCTGGAGGAGGGTGATGATGCGGTCCGCCGACTCCTCGGCGGAGCCGCCACGGACGACCCAGCCCGTCTCGCCGTCCAGGACCGCGTCGGGCGCGCCGCCCGAGTCGCCCGCCACCACCGGCAGGCCCGTGGCCGAGGCCTCCAGGTAGACGATGCCCAGGCCCTCGACGTCGAGGCCGCCCCGGCGCGTACGGCAGGGCATGGCGAAGACGTCGCCGGCGCCGTAGTGCGCGGGCAGTTCGGCCCACGGGACGGCGCCGGTGAAGCGGACCGAGGCCGCGACCCCGGTCTCCTCGGCCAGTTCGCGGAGCTCCTTGTCGTACGGGCCGCCGCCCACGATCAGCAGCACCGCGTCCGGCACGCGCGCGAGGATCGCGGGCATCGCGAGGATCAGGGTGTCCTGGCCCTTGCGGGGGACGAGACGGGAGACGCAGACCACGACCGGGCGGTCGGACAGGCCGAGGCGGGCGCGTACCTCGGCGCCGCCCGAACCCGGATGGAAGGTCTTCTCGTCGACGCCCGGCGGCAGTTGGACCATCCGGTCGGCCGCCCGCTCGGTCAGCGCGGCGGCGATCCGGGAGCGGGTGTACTCGCCCAGATAGGTGATCGTGTCCGTGCCCTCGCCGATCCGCCGCAGCAACTGCCGCGAGCCCGGCAGCTGGGCCCAGCCCGCCTCGTGGCCGTGCGTGGTGGCGACCAGGCGTTCCGCGCCCGCCCGGCGCAGCGCGGGTCCCATCAGGCCGAGCGGCGCCGCCGCCCCGAACCACACCGAGGAGCAGCCGTGCTCCTTCAGCAGTCCCACCGCACGCCGGGTCACCCGGGGCGTGGGCAGCAGCATGGTGGTGCGGTCGCGCACCACGGTGAAGGGCTGCTCGGCGTCGAAGGCGGCGGTCGCCTCGACGCCCTCCCGGCTCCGCTTCCAGGTGGAGGCGTAGACGACGAGTTGCCCGGGGTCGAGCCGCAGCGCCATGTTGTGCAGGAACGCCTGGATCCCGCCGGGGCGCGGCGGGAAGTCATTGGTCACGATCAACGTCTTGTGCATCGCCGCCGACAGTACCGAACGGCCCCGCCTCGTCGCTCGCGCACGGCCCCGCCCGGCATCATGACTGCTTCGGGCCACAAAGGCCGGATACGCGAAATACCGGGATGGGGTGTGCATGTCGGCAGGAAGCGGTACGGGGCGCGCGAGGAGCGCGCGGAGTCTCATCGCGGTGTTCGCCCTCACCCGGTGTCTGCTGCTGCTCTGCGTCCTGCGGGTCCTGGTCGTCCCGGGCCCGGACGTCACCAGTGACGTCTCGGTCATCTACCAGGGCTGGTACGAGGTCCTGAAGACCGGCACGTATCCGCTGGACGACGTCACCTGGCAGTACCCGCCGGCCGCCGCGCTCGCGATCCTCTCCCCCAGTGCCGTCCCCTTCCTCGACTACGCCTCGGGCTTCTTCGTCCTCGCGCTCCTCGCCGACGCGCTGGTCCTCGGGCTGCTGCTGTACGCGGCCCGGCGCCCCGGCAGGTCCCGCGCGGGCGCCCGGATCTGGGTCTGGGGCGTGGCCCTGCTCGGGCCCACCTCGTACGCGCGCTACGACCTGATGGTGACGGCGGTCGCGGTGGCCGCGCTGCTGGCCGGGGTCCGCCACCCCCGGACCCTGGGCGCGCTCGCCGCGTTCGGCGCGCTGCTGAAGGTCTGGCCCGTGCTGCTGCTGGCCCGGGCGCCCCGCCGGGCGTGGGCCGCGGCGGCCGTCACCGCGGGCGTGTTCCTGCTGGTCTGCCACGCGGTCGCGCCCGGCGCCTTCGCGTTCCTCACCTTCCAGCGCGACCGCGGCACCGAGGTCGAGTCGCTCGGCGCCCTCGTCTTCCATGTGGCCCGCCACTTCGGCTGGGAGGGCCGGGTGCAGCTCAACTACGGGTCGGTGGAGTTCCTCGGCCCGTACGTCCCGCTGGTCTCCACGCTGGCGATGGGGCTGACGGCGCTGGCGTTCGGCTGGCTGCTCCTCTGGCGGCTGCGGGCCCGCCGCACCGGGCCGGGCACCCTCGCCGACGCCGCCTTCACCGCCGTGCTGCTCTTCACCACCACCAGCCGGGTGATCAGCCCGCAGTATCTGATCTGGCTGGTCGGGCTCGCGGCGGTGTGCCTGGTCCTCCCCCGTTCCCCGATGGCCCGGCCCGCGTATCTGGTGCTCGCCGCCGCGGGCGTGACCCTGCTGGAGTTCCCGATCTGGTTCTCGCACGTGGTCGCGAGCGACTGGCTCGGGGTGCTGCTCCTGTTCGTACGCAACGGGCTCCTCGCCGTGGCGTCGGTGAGCGCGTGCCGGCGGCTGTGGCGCAGCACCGTGCCCGTCCGCCCGCTGCCCGTTCAGCGGGTCCGCACCGGGGTCTTCTCGGTCCTGGTCCGCTGACCCGCCGTACCCAGCCGCCGGTGCATCCCCGCGACGGCGGCGCACTGGAGCCCCATGGACAGCGCCATGGCCAGGCAGATCCCCGGCAGACCGAGCCCGGACAGGCCGAGCGCGAGCGGCAGTTGGAGGGCGACGCCGCACGCGGTGACCCCGGCGAGCGCCGGGCTGCCGCCACTGCCCTCGAAGACCCCGCCGAGCGCGATGAAGCCGGAGAGCAGGACGAGGTAGGGGCCCAGGCAGCGCAGACAGAGCGTGCCGGCCGCCGCGACCTCTCCGCCGGCGCCGAACGCGGCCATGATCCAGGGCGCGGTCGCGAGCAGCAGCAGCGCGGCCATGAGCCCCAGCGCCCCCGAGAGGAGCGCGGCCTGGCGCCCGACCGCGGCCCGCTCGTCACGCCCGGCGCCGAGCAGTTGGGCGGTGCGGATGGCGGCGGCCTGGCGTACCGCGTAGAACGCCATGGTGGCCGCGTACATCGCCTTGGTGGCGATGCCGTACGCGGCGACCTCGCCGACGCCGATCCGGGCGACCATCGCGACCAGGGCGAGCGCCCCGGCCATCCGGACGACGAAGTCGAGCGACATGGGCAGGCCGGTCGCGAAGGTCCGGCGCAGGGCGGCGGCCCCCGGCTCGCGCGGCGCGGCCCGCCGGGCGGCGCGCAGTCCGGGATTACGCCGCAGCGCCCGCAGGCCGACGGCGAGCGCGACGGCCCGGCCGGTGACGGTGGCGAGGGCCGCGCCGCGCACGCCCAGGCCGCAGCCGAGGATCAGCAGCGGGTCGAGGACGAGGATCAGCGCGTTGGCGAGGAAGGCGAGCCGCATCGGGGTACGGGTGTCGCCCGCGCCCTTGAGGATGCCGTCGACGACGTTGGTGGCGAAGAAGACCGCCGTGCCGGGCAGCGCGATCGCGAAGTAGCCGGACGCCAGGGCGAGTACGCGCTCGTCCGCGCCGCCGAGCACCAGACGGGCCAGCGGCTCCCGGCAGAGGTATCCGCCGACGGCTACCACCGGTGTGATCAGCGCCCACAGCGCCCAGCCGCCGCGCACGGCGGCCCGTATCCCGCCCGGGTCGTCGGCGCCCCTGGCCCGGGCGACCAGCACGGTGGTCCCGGTGCCGGCCATCAGGATCAGGCCGAGCAGCAGGTTCTCCACGTTCGTGGCGACGGCGACCGCGGCGACACGGTCCCCGCCGAGCCGGGCCACCCAGACCATGTTGATCACCCCGGCCGTGACCCCCGCCAGGAGCTCGAAGTAGACCGGGTACGCGAGCGAGATCAGCCGACGGCGGTGTGACACGGAACCCCCCCTCTTTTCGCTGTAACTCGAATCGAGGTACAGCGAAAAGAGATACCATGGCCGGGCCGAAAGGAGAAGTAGGTGCTGGAGCTGACGATCCTGGGGTTCCTCGACGAGGAACCGCTGCACGGCTATGAGCTCAAGGAGCGCATCCGAGGGCTGAGCGGCCATGTCCGGCCGGTGAGCGACGGCGCCCTCTATCCGGCGATCACCCGGCTGGTGAAGGCCGGGAAGCTGGAGCAGCGCAGCGGGCCCGGCAGCGGCGCCGCGCCACGCAGGATCCTCTCCCTCACCGGGGCGGGCCGCGCCGAGCTGCTGGAACGGCTGCGGCACCCCAAGGACGTCGACATCACCGACGGGCAGCGGTTCTTCACCGTGCTCGCCTTCCTCGGGCGGCTGCCCGACCGGGCCGAGCAGGCGGCCGTGCTCCGCCGCCGCCAGGCCTTCCTCGACACCCCGGCGAGCTTCTTCTACCGCGACGGCGAACCCGTACGGGCCGAGGAGAGCCCCGACCTCTTCCGGCAGGGGATGCTCAGGATCGCCCGCGCCACCGGCACGGCCGAGAAGAAGTGGCTGGCCGAGGCGATCGAGGAGCTGGAGGGCTGAGAGCCTGTCCTTGAACTCCCGCCCGCGCGGCGGTCAGCCCAGCTGGTCGCGCACGTAGGCGCGCCACAGGGCCGTGAACTCCTTCGGCGTGGTGGCCAGTTCCTCGTTCATCGCCTTCTCCAGCGCGCCCTCGCGGTGCTTCTGCCCGCCCACCTTGGAATAAAGGGCGGCGAGCTTCGCCTCGCCCCAGCGCTGGGCGATCATGCGGCAGGCCAGCCAGCCGCCCTCGTAGGCGCGCGCCAGCCGGTCCGCGCCGCCCTCGAAGCCGAAGTCGGGGTCGGCGGGCAGGTCGTTCGGCACCTCACCGCGCCGCACCGCCTGCTGGAGCTCCGGCGCGGCCTCGGCGGCGGTGCGCCCGGTGCCCCGGTAGCCGACCCAGTCCGCGTAGCCCTCCGAGAGCCACATCGGGGTCGCCGCCGAGGTGCGGGAGCGGGTGGCGACATGGGTGGTCTCGTGGGTGAGGACGACCCGTTGGCCGAGGCCGCCGAGCACGCCGTACGCCTCGGGGTTGACGATCACCCGGTCCGCGGGCGCCGTCCCCGCCCCGCCCGCCTCGCCGGTGGTCACCGCCGCGATCCCCCGGTACGAGGCCGGGGGCGCGGCGAGCAGCGCCGCCATCGCGTCGAGCGAGGCGGGCACCAGCACCACCACCCGGTTCGCCCAGCGGCCGGGCCAGGCGGCCGAGACGGCGGGCACCGCGCGGTCGGCGGTGTGCGCGATCTGCTGGAGCAGCCCGCGGTCCTGGCCGACGCCGAGCACCAGACTGTGCGTGCCGCGCACCACCGAGACGGGGCCCTGCTGCCACAGCGGCTCGGCGGCACCCTCGCCCGGCCGGTCGCCGGTCACGTACCAGCGCCCGGCCCGCTCGTCGAGGTCCACGACCCTGGCCGAGGTCACCGGCGCGCTGTCGTACCCGGCGAGCCGGTAGCGCAGCTCGACCCGGGCGGTGGCCCGCTCGCCCTTGCGGCTGACGTCGGTCACCCGGTAGGCCCAGGCGCTCAGCGGCACCTGGCGCAGATTGGCGAACTCGGCGCGCTGGGCGTCCCGCAGCGTCCCCGCGCCCGGGTCGAGGGCCGCCAGATAGCCGCGCTCGTCGTGCCCGAGGACGGCGGCCGCCCGCCCGTCCAGGGTGCGCTGGACCTGGCCGGTGACGGGGTCGGGGGCGGCGGCCGGGGCCGAGCAGGCCGAGGCGCACAGCAGCGCGGCGAGACCGAATCCCGCCGTGCGCCGTCGCCCTCTGCCGCTCAGCCAGCCGTACGCCATCCACCCGATCGTACGTTCACACGCGGGTGACCGAGGAGATCGGCATCATGCCCACCGGGTCGTAGCGCACCGGCGCGCCCGGGTAGGGGGCGTGGATGACCTGGCCGTTGCCCACGTACATCGCGATGTGGCTGGCGTCCGAGCGGTAGGCGACCAGGTCGCCGGGCTGCGCCTCGGAGAGCGACACCCGGCGCCCCGCGTAGCGCTGCGCCTGCGAGGTGCGGGGCAGCCCCACGCCCGCGTGGGAGTAGGACCACTGCATCAGGCCCGAGCAGTCGAAGCCGGAGGGCCCGCTGGCGCCCCAGACGTAGGGCCTGCCCACCGCCTGGCGGGCCGCCGCCACCGCGGCCGCCGCACGCCCGGAGGCGGGCACCGCCCCGCTCAGGTCGGGCAGTTCGCCGCGCCCGGTGCGCGAGACCCGGTCGAACGCGGCGCGCTCCTCGGTCGGCAGCGAGAGCAGCACCCGGCGGGCCTGGGCGAGCTTGGACTCGACGGTCCGCTTGTGCCGGGCCACCTCGACGCGGCTGCGCTCCAGCTCGGCGAGCTTGCGGGTGGCCTCGGTGCGCTGCTGGCCGATCCGCCGCTGCTCCTGCTGGAGTTCGCGCAGATCGGCGCTCTGTCGCTCGCCGATCCGGTCGAGGGCCGCGGCCTTGTCGAGATAGGTGTCGGGGTCCTCGGAGAGCAGCAGCGCCAGCGACGGGTCCAGGCCGCCCGCGCGGTACTGGGCACCCGCGATGGCGCCGAGCGCGCCCCGCATCCGGTTGATGCGCTCCTGGCCGCGGGCGACGCTGTCCTGTGTGTGCCTGACCTGCTCGCGCAGCCGGTCGGCGTGCTCGTCCGCCTTGTTGTACTGCTCGGTGGCCTCCTCCGCCTGGGCGAAGAGCCGGTCGACCCGGTCCTTGCCGGTGGCGGCCGGGTCGGCGCTCGCGGGCGCCGCGAAGGCCGCGGCCGCGGTGGCCGCCGCGGCGGACAGGACGGTGACCCGGGTGCTCTGGGAGAGGCCGGACTGCGTGGGACGGCGATGGGACGCCACGAGAAGCCGCACTCCTTCCGCCGGTGCGGCCCCTGCCGCCCGGGATGGGCGGACGAGTTGGAAGAGTCACGGGGGCACCGCACGCCGGACAGTAGTCGGACGACCACACGGGGTCCAAAGACCCCGGCGTGTACGCAAAGTGACGCCCCGCCGGAGAACACAGGTCACCGGCGGGGCGTGGCGTCAGCGCGAGTTACCGGAATTCGCCCGTTCGGACGGCGGCGGCAATCGAGTTGTTATACGCGCGAGGTCAGCTGACGCGGACCCCGAACTGGAACGGCATGTTGTCCATCGCCTCGTAGCGCACCGAGGCGCCCGGCTTCGGGGCGTGCAGCACCTGGCCGTTGCCCGCGTAGAGGCCGACGTGGTGCAGGTCGCCGTAGAAGAGGACCAGGTCGCCGGGCTTGAGCTGGCTGCGGCCTATCTGGGTGCCGGCGCCGGCCTGGGCCTGCGAGGTGCGGGGTATGGAGACGCCCGCCTGGCGGTACGCCCAGGAGGTGAGCCCGGAGCAGTCGAACGAGGCGGTGCCGGTGGCGCCGTACACGTACGGCTTGCCGATCTGGCTCTGGGCGGCCGACAGGGCCGCGGCGCCGCGGCCCGAGGCGGGGGCCTCGTGGCCGAGGTCGGCGCGCTCGTTGGCGCGGTTGGCGCGCGCGTCGTCGGCGGCCAGGGACGCCTTCTCGGCGGCCGTCAGCGAGTTGAGGAGCTTCTGCGCGGCGGCGAGCTTGGACTGGGTCTCGGCCTTCTTCGTGCCGAGCTCCTTGCGGGTGTCCGCGAGGTCCTTGAGCTTGTCCTGGGCTTCCTTGCGCTGCTGCGCCAGGCTGCGCTGCTTCGCCTGGATCTTCTGGAGCGCCTCGGTCTGCTTGGCGCTCAGCTGGTCCAGGGAGGACGCCTTGTCCAGGAAGTCGTCCGGGTTGGCCGAGAGGAAGAGCTGGACCGAGGGGTCGATGCCGCCCGAGCGGTACTGCGCCGAGGCCATCGAACCGAGGCCGTCGCGGAGCTTGTTCAGCTCGTCCTGGCCGCGGGCCACCTTGTCCTGGAGCGCGCCGACCTGCTTCTCCAGCTGGTCCTGCTTCTCCTTGGCGCCGTTGTACTTCTCGGTCGCCTGCTCGGCCTCGTCGTAGAGCTTGTCGACCTTGGACTTCACTTCGCTCTTCGAAGGCTTCGGGTCCGCGTGCGCGGCCTGCGAAGTGAGAGCGACGGCTGCGGCGGCGGTCGCGGTGAGCACGGTCACGCGGGTACGGCTCGCAGGCTTGGGTCGACGGTGGGACGCCACGAAGGCGAGCTCCTTCTTCCTCAGCCGCCGAACAGCGCAGACTCGGCGGGACCTTCACGGCCACCCGGACGAGTGATCAACCGCGTGAAGGTTCGAGCCCCGACCCTAGTGACCCCCTTGTGATCAGTTCAAATCCTGATCGGAAAAAACTCGGTCGCAAGGAGGATTCTTTACAGTCATCCCACGCGTAGTAATGAGCACTTGACAGAGTGCTGGGGACCGACCACCCGAATTCGGGCATTGAACGCAGGAGTTGCTAGACGCGCGAAAGCCGCTTCAGGAGCATGACGGACGCAACGGGCCGGGCGCCGGCCTTGGCCACCCCGTCCGCCACCTCGCGGTCGGTCGAGACGACCACCACCGGCCGCCCCGACGGCTCCGCCCGCACCAGCTGGCGGATCAGCTCGTCGGCGGTCACGCCCGGCTTCGAGAAGAGCACCCGTACGCCTCTCGGCGGCGCGAGCAGCACCGGGGCGGCCAGCTCGGCCCCGTCGAAGACGCAGGTGACCTCGGCGCCCGTCTGCGCGGCCAGCACCGAGAGACCGCCGAGCAGCCGCAGCCGCTGCTTCTCCAGCGGCATGGTCGGATAGCCGGTCTTGGTGACGTTGTAGCCGTCCACCACCAGATGCACCTGGGGCAGTGCCAGCAGCTGGTCCAGGAGCGCCGGATCGGTCTCCGAGAGCGCCCGGGCCGCGATGTCCTTCGGGGTCATCTGCCCCGGTTCGACCGCTTCCACGGTGTCGGCGGGCCGCACCGAGGCCGGGGGCAGGGCGAGTTCGCGCCGCAGCCCGGACGCCGCGTCCAGGACCGTGTCGAGCAGCAGCCGCAGCCGCATGTCCTCGATCGAGCGTCCCTCGCGCACCGCGCGGCGGCTCGCCTCGACGGACGCCTCGGCCTCGCCGAGCCGGGTCCTGATCCGCCGCGACTCGCTCTCGGCGGCGGCCACCTGGGCCGCCGCCTCCGCTCTGATCCCGTCGATCTCACCGGTGACCTTGCGCAGGGCGGCCTCGCCGCGCTTGACGTCGCTGAGCGCGCTGCGCAGCTTGCGCTGGAGCGATTCGGCTTCCCTGCGGGCCGCGGCCAGGTCGGTACGCAGCTCCTCCTGCTCGGTGCGCAGCCGCTCGTGCGCCTCGGCGAGCTCCCCGCGCAGCCGGTCCAGCTCGCGCCGGCCCTCCTCGTCGGCGCGCTCGGCGTCCGCGCGCTGGGCCTCCTCACCGGCGGCGGCGACCAACTTGACCCAGCCGGTGGGCCGCAGCACATACGCGGCGGCCGCCACGTCCACGGGATCGGCGGCCGCGGGCGGCGCGCCGGACTCCAGCGCGCCCGCCAGCTCCGGCTGCGCCTCCTTGAGCCGCTCCCCGATCCGCTGACGGAAAACGGGGTCGGCCTCCAGGGCCGCGGCCATGGCGTTGCCCGCGAACTTGGCACGACGAGTCGGGGTGAAACGGGCGTACTGCCGCAACTGCGCGGGCAGTTCGGCGACGGTCAGCCCGCCGAAGGCGTCCGAGACCAGGGCGACGACCCTGCGCCGCACCCCTTCGGGCAGCGGTCGGTCGAGCACCTCGGCGGGGCCGTCACCGGCCGCACCGGCCGGTTCGGCACCGCTTGCATGCTCCACGATCCGTCACCTCAACTGTCGTCCGTCACTCACCGGGCCCGCTCACTCGGAGCCGGCGCCCGGCCTGTCCACCAGCTCGATCTGGTCCACCGCGTTGCACCAGCGGCAGCGCACCGACTCGATGGTCTCACTGACCACCTCGCGTTCCTCGACCTTCGGCTCTCCGGCGAGGTCCAGATGGACGTACTCGACGACCTTCGACGAGCGGGTGACGTCGAAGCGGGTCAGATTGCCGCAGAGGGTGCAACGCCACCGGGTGGTGGCGGTGGGCAGGGGGACGCTCGTCATGTGGTGCTGTCCTCTTTCCACGGTTCCGTGTCGAAGGTGTGGTTCCAGGATCTCGCGGTGCGCCATCGAACTGCGGATGTACTGCCCGTAACCCTACGGCCTACCGGGTACCCCCCGGCACGGCGAGGCGGTCTGTACCGTTCGGTCCGGTTACGCCATGCTCTGTTCATGATCAAGCCGAGCGTCGTACGGACGGCGGTGGTGCGGGGCCCGACGGTCACCTACACCGTGCTGGCGCTCTGCTGCCTGGTCTTCCTCGTCAGCCCGGTGTCCGGTCTGAATCCCTCGTACGGGACGGGGGACGCGCTGCTCGCGGCCCAGAGCGGGTATTTCGCCCGGTGGGGTGTCATCCCGAACGAACTCACGGCCGGTGACCCCGGTGCGCTCGTCACCCCCCTCACGGCGCTCTTCGTGCACGGCAACTGGCTGCACCTGCTGGGGAACATGCTCTTCCTCTACGTCTTCGGCGTGATGGCCGAGGAGCGCATGGGCAGGTTCGGGTTCGCGCTGTTCTACCTCGGCGCGGGCTACCTCGCCCTGCTCGCGTACGCGGTGGCGCACGCGTCGTCCGACCAGACGCTGGTGGGCGCGTCGGGGGCGATCTCGGCTGTCCTGGGCGCCTTTCTCTATCTCTTCCCCCGCGCGAGGGTGACCAGCCTCTTCCCCTTCCTCTTCTTCCTGCCCCTGCGCTTCCCGGCGTCGCTGGTGCTGGTGTTCTGGTTCGTGCTCCAGTGGCTGGCCGTACGGGCGGCTCCGGCCGGGCCCGGGGTGGCGTACCTGGCTCATCTGGTCGGCTTCGGCCTGGGCTTTCTCTACGCCTGGGTCCGCTACGGGGGGACGGCTAGAGTGAAACGACCGAAACGGCCGAAGCCATCCGCGCCGGCCGCCACCGAGGGAGAGAACCAGCCGTGATCACCGCGATCGTGCTCATCAAGACCAGCGTGGACCGGATCCCCGAGATCGCGGAGTCGATCGCCTCGCTGGAGAACGTCAGCGAGGTGTACTCGGTGACCGGCACCTACGACTTGATCGCCCTGGTCCGGGTGGCCCGCCACGACGACCTGGCGGACATCATCCCCGGCCGGATCAGCAAGATCCCCGGGGTGGAGGTAACGG
Source organism: Streptomyces sp. ERV7 (assembly GCF_001653515.1). GTDB lineage: Bacteria > Actinomycetota > Actinomycetes > Streptomycetales > Streptomycetaceae > Streptomyces. The sequence continues at coordinate 460,398 of NZ_LYOY01000029.1, forward strand.
ACACGCACGTGGCGTTCCGCACGTACTCCCAGCACGACCTGGAGGCAGCGTTCGCGATCGGCCTCGACGCGTAGCCCTTGGGCGGGCGGCGAATCCGGTCCTGGGCGCGCCGTGGTCCGCAGCCCGTCTGCGGCTGCTCGCGCAGTTCCCCGCACCCCGGGTATTTGGGGGCGCGCTTCCATCTGCGGCCCGGTGGGGGTTGCTCGCGCAGTTCCCCGCGCCCCTAACCACCTAGGGGCGCGGGGAACTGCGCGAGCAACCCACCACGTCCCGCAGCCAGACGGGGGCCCGGGGCGGAGCCCCGAAGCGGGGTGCAGGGGGCCCCCCACCCACCCCCGGAGGGTTTAGGGAAGGGGCGGGGAGGGGCTGACTCACACCGCCGGGACGCAGCGGCCCTCCTCCGTCCGGTACGACCACTTCGCCCCGTCCCGCACCAGCTCCCGCACCGCCCCCACAAACCGCTCCACATGCTCGTCCGGCGTCCCCGCCCCGAAGCTGACCCGGATCGCGTTCAGGGACCGCTCACCCGGCGCCGCCTCCGGAGCCCCGCACTCCCCCTGCTCCTGCGGCGAGCCGCCGAGCAGGGTGCGCACCAGCGGGTGCGCGCAGAACAGCCCGTCCCGCACCCCGATCCCGTACTCCGCCGACAGCGCCGCCGCGAAGTGCGAGCTGTTCCAGCCGTCCACCACGAACGAGATGACGCCGACCCGGGGCGCGTCATCGCCGAACAGGGAGAGGACGCGGACCTCCGGAACCTCCGCCAGCCCCTCCCGTACCTTCGCGATCAGGTGCCTCTCCCGCTCCACCAGCCCCTCGAAGCCCGCCTCCGTCAACGCCTTGCAGGCGGACGCGATGGCGTACACCCCGATCACGTTCGGGGAGCCGGCCTCGTGCCGGGCGGCCGTGGTGTGCCACTCGACGTCCACCCCGCCGTCCACGCGCCGGGCGACCTTGCGGGAGGCGCCGCCGCCCGCGAGGTACGGCTCGGACTCCTGGAGCCAGTCCGCACGTCCCGCGAGCACGCCCGAGCCGAACGGCGCGTACAGCTTGTGCCCGGAGAAGGCGATCCAGTCGACGTCCAACTCCCGTACGGAGACGGGGTGGTGGGGCGCCAGCTGCGCCGCGTCGAGCACGATCCGCGCCCCGTGCGCGTGCGCCGCCGCCGCCAGCTCCTTCACCGGCCACAGCTCGCCCGTGACGTTGGAGGCACCGGTCACGCAGACGAGGGCGGGGCCGTTGGGGTATCCCCCGCTCGAACGAAGTCGAGAGCTCGGGGAAGGGGCGCGGTCGGCGAGCGCGCGCTCCAGCGTCGCCACCGCCTGCTGCGGCGTACGCGGCGCGTCGAGGTAGGTCACCCGCGCGTCCCGCCACGGCAGCAGCGAGGCGTGGTGCTCGGTCTCGAAGACGAAGACCTGGCAGTCGGACGGGATCACCTGGGCCAGGAGGTTCAGCGAGTCCGTCGTCGAGCGGGTGAACACGATCTGGTCACCGGGGCGGCAGTCCAGGAACTCCGCCACCGCCGCCCTGCTGTTCTCGAACAGGTCCGTGGACAGCTGCGAGAGGTAGCCCGCGCCCCGGTGCACGCTGCCGTAGTAGGGGGCGTACGCGGCCACGTCGTCCCACACCCGCTGGAGGGCCGGGGCGCTGGCGGCGTAGTCGAGGGCCGCGTACGTCACCTCGCCGCCGGTGACCAGCGGCACGGTGACGTCCCTGCCGAGCACCGGCAGCGGCGCCGCACAGCAGGGCTCCTCGGAGGCGGAAGCGGAGGCGGAGGCGGCAGTGGAGGTGGACGTGGACGCGTATGCGGACATGGCGGTATCTCCCGGCAGGACAAGGCGAAATGACTGTGGAGCCCCACGAGACGGCGACGGAGCAACCGGCGCCGGATACACGGGGGTTGACCTCGAACACGGGCGGACGGGCCCGTGGAGGTGTACAGAAAGAGGGGCCGAAGGCCCTATCGCATTCGCTTGCTCACGAGACTGCTCCCTTGAGGACCAGGACCCCAGGGACGCGCCACTCACAGAAAGAGTGCGCAGGGGTCCGCGCTTGCCGCAGACCTTGTTGTCTGCGGCCTGGTCTTCACCCGGGGCACCCCGCCACGGACGGAGGGTTGCCGGACAGCGGGCCGGGGCCGTAGTCGCTGTCACTCATGACCTTGGAAAGCATCCTGCCATACGTCCGCGTACGCGCAAGGCGCAGTCCGGATGCCGGACTGCGCCTTGCGTCACATCGTGGCCGTGAGCGGCCGCTAGGCGTTGCTGGCGGCCACCCAGCGCTCCAGGGCCCGTCTCGCCGACCCGGAGTCCACCGACTCGGCCGCCCGGGCGATCGCGGCCCGGATCTGATCCACCAGGCTCCCCTCGCCCCGCTCCAGCGCGACGAGCGCCGCCGCCGCGTTGAGCAGCACCGCGTCCCGCACCGGCCCGGTCTCGCCGGCCAGCAGCCGCCGGGCGACGTCCGCGTTGTACGAGGCGTCCGCGCCGCGCAGCGCCTCGACGGGCACCAGGTCGATGCCCACGTCCCTGGGGTCGAACGCCTCCTCGCGCACGGCCCCGTCCCGTACCACCCAGACCCGGGAGGTAGCGGTCGTGGTCAGCTCGTCCATGCCGTCGTCGCCGCGGAACACCAGCGCGGAGGAGCCGCGCTCGGCGAGCACTCCGGCGACGATCGGCGCCATCCGCGCGTCCGCGACACCGGTGGCCTGGGCCTTGACCCGGGCCGGGTTGGTGAGCGGGCCGAGGAAGTTGAAGGTGGTGCGGATGCCGAGCTCGCGGCGGGCGGCGGCCACGTACCGCAGGGCGGGGTGGAACTTCACCGCGAAGCAGAAGGTGATGCCCGCCTCCTCGGCGACCTGGACCACCTGCCGGGGCGTGAGGTCCAGGTTGACGCCGAGCTTCTCCAGGACGTCGGAGGCGCCGCTGGCCGAGGACGCGGCCCGGTTGCCGTGCTTGACGACCTTGGCGCCGGTGCCCGCCACCACGATCGAGGACATGGTGGAGATGTTGACGGTCTTGGCGCCGTCGCCACCGGTGCCGACGATGTCGACGGTCCGGCCGGGCACCTCGATCAGATTGGCGTGCTCGTACATCGCACGGACCATGCCGGTGATCTCGGTGACGGTCTCGCCCTTGGCCCGCAGGGCCACCGCGAACCCGGCGATCTGCGCGTCGGTCGCCTCGCCGCGCATGATCGAGTCCATCGCCCAGGCGGTCGCCTCGGCGCTCTGGTCGGTGCCGTTCAGCAGTGCGTCCAGTACGCCCGGCCAGGAGTAGGCCGCCACGCTGTCGCCGCCAACCGGGGTCACAACGTTCATGGTCCGCTCCTGGGTCCATCGACGGATATGGGGAATGGGAACACCCTATCCAGCCCGGGGGACAGCGAAGGGCCCCGTCCATCGCGTGGACGGGGCCCTGTGCTGTGTGGCGTACAGCGTTGACGCTAAGAGGGGATCAGTGGTGGCCGTGGCCGCTGGTGATCTCCTCGAACTCCTCGGCGGTCGGCTTGGCGATCTGGCTCTGCTCGCCGAAGTAACCCTTGTGGAGCTTGACGCGCAGCTTCTCCATGGCGGAGACCTTGCGCTTCACACCGTTCTCGTCGACGGCCGCCGGCAGCTCGGCCGGGCGGGTCTGCTCGTGCGCGGTGAGCTTGTACAGCTGACCGGCGTCGAGCGGCTCGTGGACCTCGATGAACTCACCGTGCGGCAGCCGCTTGATGATGCCGGTCTCGCGACCGTGCAGCACCTTCTCGGCGTCCCGGCGCTGGAGGCCCAGGCAGATCCGCTTGGTGACGATGAACGCGAGGACCGGGCCGGCGAAGAACGCGATCCGGACGAACCAGGTGATGGCGTTCAGCGACAGGTGGAAGTTGGTCGCCCACAGGTCGTTGCCACCACCGATGAGCATCACCATGTACGCGGTCACCCACGCCACACCGATACCGGTGCGGACGGGAGCGTTGCGCGGACGGTCGGCGATGTGGTGCTCGCGGGTGTCCTTGGTGATCCAGGCCTCGATGAACGGGTAGGCCGCGATCGCGAAGAGCACCAGCGGGAAGATCACCAGCGGGATGAACACACCGAGGACCAGCGTGTGGCCCCAGGCGTTGATCTCCCAGCCCGGCATCACTCGGATCAGGCCTTCGGCAAAGCCCATGTACCAGTCGGGCTGGGCGCCGGTCGACACCTGGTCCGGGCGGTACGGGCCGATCTCCCAGATCGGGTTGATCGAGGCGATCGCCGCGATGATCGCGATGACACCGAACACCAGGAAGAAGAAGCCACCGGCCTTGGCCGTGTAGACGGGCAGCAGCGGCGCGCCCACGACGTTCTTGTTGGTGCGGCCGGGGCCCGCGAACTGGGTGTGCTTGTGGTAGAAGACCAGGATCAGGTGAGTGATCATCAGGCCGAGCATGATGCCGGGCAGCAGCAGGATGTGGACCGAGTAGAACCGGGCCACGAAGTCGCCGCCGGGGAACTCGCCGCCGTAGATGAAGAACGACAGGTACGTGCCGATGACCGGCACGCCCAGGATGGCGCCCTCCATGAACCGGACGCCGGTGCCCGAGAGCAGGTCGTCCGGGAGCGAGTAGCCGGTGAAGCCGGTGAACATGCCGCAGAAGAACAGCAGGAAGCCGAAGAGCCAGTTGACCTCGCGCGGCTTGCGGAACGCGCCCGTGAAGAAGACGCGCATCATGTGCACGAACATGCCGGCGAGGAAGATCAGCGCCGCCCAGTGGTGGATCTGCCGGATCAGCAGACCACCGCGCACATCGAAGCTGATGTGCATGGTCGAGTTGAACGCCTCGGACATCTGCACGCCCTGGAGCGGAACGTAGGAGCCGTCGTAGACGACCTCGTTCATGCTCGGGTGGAAGAACAGCGTCAGATACACACCCGTGAGGATGATGATGATGAAGCTGTACATGCAGATCTCGCCGAGCATGAAGGACCAGTGGTCCGGGAAGATCTTGCGCATGTTGGTCTTGGCCAGGGTGTAGATCCCCAGCCGACCGTCGGCCCAGTCGGCGAACTTCTCGCCGTTCCCGGCCTCGCGGCGTTCGTCAGTCGTGGTGGTGCTCATCCGCGCTCCCAGAAGGCAGGACCGACGGGCTCTTCGAAGTCGCCGAGCGCTTCGAGGTAACCCTCGCTGTTCACGCCGATGCGCAGCTGCGGCAGAGCGTGACCGGCCGGGCCGAAGATGACGCGGGCCCCGTCGGAGAGGTCGAAGGTGGACTGGTGGCACGGGCAGAGCACGTGGTGGGTCTGCTGCTCGTACAGGCTGATCGGGCAACCGACGTGGGTGCAGATCTTCGAGAACGCCACGATGCCCTGGTGCGACCACTCCAGCTCGCGCTTGTCCTTGATGTTCTCCGGCTGCAGCCGGACGATCATCAGGGCCGCCTTGGCGATCTGGGTCTGGAAGTCGTGCTGGTCCTCCTCCAGGCCCTCGGGCTTGGCGAAGGTCAGCGAGCCGACCGCGACGTCCTCGGGACGCAGCGGCTCGTTGGTGTTCATGTTGATGAGGGCCTTGCCCTTGGCCCACATCGTCTTGCGCAGCTTGTCCTCGGGCAGGGTGCCCAGGTCGCGCAGGAGCACCACACCGGCGAGCGGCACCATGGCCAGCGCGCCGTACATGGTGTTGCGGATGAGCTTGCGGCGGCCGAAGCCGGACTCGCGGACGCCGTCCGCCCAGTCCTGCATGACCTTCTCGCGGACCTCCGGCGGAGCGGCGATCTCGTGACGCTCGTCCGACATCTCCTCGTCGGACATCAGCGTGCGGGCCCAGTGGACCGCGCCGGCGCCGATGCAGAACAGCGCGACGCCCAGGGTCAGACCCAGGGAGAAGTTCAGCGCGCTGACGTGCCCGAACGGGAAGATGTAGACGATCTTGTCGATCGGGAAGATCACGAAGGACGCGATGAAGGCGACCGTCGCGACCATCGAGAGCATGAAGAGACCGGCGACCACGCGCTCGGAGCGCCTGGCGGCCGCCTCGTCGATGTCCTGGACGCGCGGGTGGTGGGGCGGCAGCCCCGGGTCCGCGAACGGGTCGCGGGCACGCTCTACCGAGCCGTGCTCGGGGTCCTGCTCGCTGGGCAGGTTCTCGGAATTGTCTTGGCTACTCATGACTTCTTGGCCTTAGCGGAGTGGGCCGCGATCCAGATGGCGACTGCGATGAGGGCACCGAGGCCGAAGATCCACGCGAACAGACCCTCACTGACGGGACCGAGGCCCCCCAGCGACAGGCCACCGGGGCTCGCCGTCTTCTCACTGTTCACGGCGTCCAGGTACGCGATGATGTCCTGCTTCTGCTTCTGCGGCATCGTCGTGTCGGGGAAGGACGGCATGTTCTGCGGGCCGGTCTGCATGGCCTCGTAGATGTGCTTCGGGTCCACGCCCTCAAGGGTCGGGGCGTACTTGCCGTGCGTCAGCGCACCGCCCTTGCCGGAGAAGTTGTGGCACTGGGCGCAGTTGGTGCGGAACAGCTCGCCACCCTTGGCGATGTCCGCGCCGTCCGGGCTGTACTGCTTCTGGGTCGGCTTGATCGGGCCGGCGCCGAGGGAGGCGACGTACGCGGCGAGCTGGTCGATCTCGGCCTGCGAGTAGATGACCTTCTTCTTCGGCACCTGGGCGCCGGGCTGCTGCGCCGGCATCCGGCCGGTGCCGACCTGGAAGTCCACGGCGGCGGAGCCTACGCCGACCAGGGACGGGCCGTCAGAGGTTCCCTGACCGCCGGTTCCGTGGCAGCTGGCGCAGCCGACGGAGTAGAGCTTCTTGCCCTCGTCGATGGCGAGGGACTGGGCGGTTTCGTCGGCCTTCGCCTTGTCCGCGGGCGCGAACGCGGCGTACAGCCCCCCGGTGGCCGCCAGCGCGAGGAGTAGGACGACGAGCGCCGCCAGCGGATGGCGTCGTCGTGCGGAGAGCTTTTTCACGGATTACCCCGGTGTCAGGATCTTCTGCGTCGATGCGGGATGGTGTCGGGTCTGCGTGCCCGATTACTTGATCAGGTAGATCGTGGCGAAGAGGCCGATCCAGACGACATCGACGAAGTGCCAGTAGTAGGACACGACGATGGCGGCGGTCGCCTGCTCGTGGGTGAACCTTCTGGCCGCGTAGGTCCTGCCGAGGACCAGCAGGAAGGCGATCAGACCGCCCGTCACATGCAGACCGTGGAAGCCGGTGGTCAGGTAGAACACCGAGCCGTACGGGTCGGAGGACAGCGAGAGGCCGTCCTTCTTCACCAGCTCGGTGTACTCGAAGACCTGGCCTCCGATGAAGATCGCACCCATCACGAACGTGATCGTGAACCAGGTGCGCAGCTTCTTCACGTCGCCCCGCTCGGCGGCGAAGACGCCGAGCTGGCACGTGAGGGAGGAGAGCACCAGGATCGTGGTGTTCGTCGCCGAGAACGGAAGGTTCAGCGAGGACGCCATTTCCTTCCAGTGCTCGGCACCCGTCACCGATCGCAGGGTGAAGTACATCGCGAAGAGGGCCGCGAAGAACATCAGCTCGGAACTCAGCCAGATGATGGTTCCGACGCTGGTGAGGTTCGGCCGATTGACCGACGGGTGCGCGTGCCCGGTTTCTACTGTCGTTGCTGTCGCCACGACCGACATTATGTCGGTCGCTTATCTCGCGCTCACTCCGGGGGGTGCCGTTCGGTGTGTCCGCACCCCGTGTCCTGCCCGAACGGCCCATCCGGGCGCTCGTCGAACCGGTGTTGACACGGTGTCGGACGGAGTAGCATCCGCGCATCGGCTCCCGAGCCCGTACCGCCGTCGAATCGGAGGAACAATGCAGTCGAGCGCCACCGTACTTGTCTACAGCGACGACGCGAACACCCGTGAGCAGGTGCGGCTCGCCGCCGGGCGCAGGCCCGCCTCCGACGTTCCCCCGGTGACCTTCCTGGAGTGCGCCACGCCGCACGCCGTCCTCAAGGAGCTGGACCGCGGCGGCATCGACGTGTGCGTCCTGGACGGCGAGGCCGTCCCGGCCGGCGGCATGGGCATCTGCCGGCAGATCAAGGACGAGATCTTCCAGTGCCCGCCGGTGCTGCTGCTCATCGGGCGCCCCCAGGACGCCTGGCTGGCCACCTGGAGCCGTGCGGACGCCGCGGTGACCCTCCCCGTCGAGCCGGTCGAGTTCGCGGCCGCACTGGCCGCCCTGATCCGTTCCCGCCGCTCCGACGGCGCCCTGGCCGCCAAGGCCTGATCCCGAGCCCCCCACGGGGTCTCAGACCTGGGGCCGCAGCCGGGCGGAGTTCAGTCTGCTCTGCCCGGCCTTCAGGTCGGCCTGGAGCACGCTGCCCTTGCGCCACTTGTCCCAGCCGACGTTCCAGTCGCCGAAGCCGTTGTCGAAGGGCGTCATGTCCTCGCCGATGCTGTTGACGACCTTGACGATGTCGCCCTCGGTCACGGTCTCGTAGAACCAGGCCGCGTTCCCGGTGGACATGCCCGTACAGCCGTGGCTGACGTTCTCGGCGCCCTGCGAGCCCACCGACCAGGGCGCGGCGTGCACGTACTCGCCGCTCCAGGTGACCCGGGTCGCGTAGTAGACCGGCAGGTCGTACGCGTCGGCGCTGCTCGACGAGATACCGACCGTCTCCCCGCGCATCCGTACGAAGTACTGCTTGCCCAGCACCACCTTGACGCCGTTTCGGGTGGAAAAGCCCGGCTTTCCGGTGGTCACCGGAATGGTATTGATCACTTCTCCGTTGCGTTTGACCGTCATGTAGTGCGAGGACGCGTCCGTGATGGCCTCGATGCGGTCACCCGTGGTGATCTTCAGGGGGTTCCCGGGGCCGCCGTACAGCTTGTCGGCGATCTTCACGCCCTCCAGCCGCGAGGTGGCCCTGATGGTCGCGTCGTTGGGCCAGTACTCCTTGGGCCGGTAGTGGAGGTTCTTGTCGTCGACCCAGTACCAGGCGCCCTCCACCGAGGGCGTGGACTCGACCTTCAGGGCGCGTTCCACGATCGCCCGGGCCGCCTTGTCCTTCACCGGCTTGCTGAGCTCCGCCGTGATGGGCTGTCCGACGCCGTACTTGCCCGCGTCCGGGCCGAATTCGACCTTCACGACGTCTTTGGGCGCGGCGGTGTCGAACGTCAGCGTACGGCGCCCTGGAGAGCCGTCCGAGTCCTCTGTGGAGACCACCACCGTGTAGTGGGTGCCCGCGACGAGCGGAGCCGTGGAGTGCCAGCGGTTCCCGTCGCCGTCGAGCTCGCCCGCGAGATGGCGCCCCGCCGAGTCCGCGGCCGTCACGTCCGTGATGCGCCCGCGGCCACCCTTGGCGGTGATCTCCAGGGGCTTGTCCGGATCCGCCTTCGCACTGCCCGCCGGACCGTTGTACGCGATCTGGCCCGCCGCGTCGTACGGCTTCGCCGAGAGCGGGTTGCTGTCGGAGCGGCCGCACGCGCCGGCGCCCGCCCCGAGGGCAATGACCAGCAGGGTGCAGCTCAGGACGGTACGGGTACGCGGTGCGTGACTCATGACCACACGTTATGAAGCCCGGGCGTGTTCGGCGCGCGGGAGGACTGCAAACGGGCGGCACTCCCCCAACGGCCCAGGGGGCCCCGCAGCGGCCCCGGGCACGCGAAAGGGCCCCGCGGCTCGGATGAGCCGCGGGGCCCTTTCACAGGTGCGTACGAGGACCTACTGGTTCTGGTTCTCGCCGCGGTAGTACTCGAACACCCAGCCGTAGATCCCGATCAGGATCAGCGGCGCCGAGAAGTACAGCAGCCACCAGCCCATCGCGATGGCCAGGAACGCGAGCGCGCCACCGACCGCCAGCGAGAGCGGCTGCCAGCTGTGCGGGGCGAAGAACCCCAGTTCACCGGCGTCGTCCGCGACATCGGCCTCCTTGTCGTCCTGCGCACCCGCGTCGACCCGCCGGGCCGTGAAGGCCAGGTAGAAGCCGATCATCACGCTCAGGCCGAAGGCCATCACGAGAGCGGTGGCACCGGCCGGCTCCTTCGACCACACGCCGTACACGACGGCCATGATCAGGATGAAGACGGAGAGCCACAGGAACATCTTGCCCTGGACCTTCACTTGCCAGCCTCCTTGCCGCCGGCGAGGGCCTTGTCACCGTGACCGTGGTTCTCAAGCTGGTCGAGAGCCGCGATCTCCGGGTGGTGCAGGTCGAACGCCGGGGATTCGGAGCGAATACGCGGCAGGGTGAGGAAGTTGTGCCGCGGCGGCGGGCAGGACGTCGCCCACTCGAGCGAACGGCCGTAGCCCCACGGGTCGTCGACCTCGATCTTCTTGCCGTACTTCGCCGTCTTCCAGACGTTGTACATGAACGGCAGTATCGACAGACCGAGCAGGAACGAGCTGATGGTCGAGATCGTGTTCAGCGCGGTGAAGCCGTCGGCCGCGAGGTAGTCCGCGTAACGACGCGGCATGCCCTCGGCACCGAGCCAGTGCTGCACCAGGAACGTGCCGTGGAAGCCCACGAACAGCGTCCAGAAGGTGATCTTGCCCAGCCGCTCGTCCAGCATCTTGCCCGTGAACTTCGGCCACCAGAAGTGGAAGCCGGAGAACATCGCGAAGACCACGGTGCCGAAGATGACGTAGTGGAAGTGCGCGACGACGAAGTACGAGTCGGAGACGTGGAAGTCCATCGGCGGCGAGGCCAGGATGACGCCGGTCAGACCACCGAAGGTGAAGGTGATCAGGAAGCCGACGGCCCAGAGCATCGGTGTCTCGAAGGACAGTGAGCCCTTCCACATCGTGCCGATCCAGTTGAAGAACTTCACACCGGTTGGCACCGCGATGAGGAATGTCATGAACGAGAAGAACGGCAGTAGCACGCCGCCGGTGACGTACATGTGGTGGGCCCACACGGTCACGGACAGACCGGCGATGGCGATCGTCGCGCCGACCAGGCCCATGTAGCCGAACATCGGCTTTCTTGAGAACACTGGGATGACTTCGGAAATGATTCCGAAGAATGGCAAAGCGATGATGTACACCTCTGGATGGCCGAAGAACCAGAAGAGGTGTTGCCACAGTAGTGCGCCGCCGTTTTGGGCGTCGAAGACATGGGCACCGAACTTGCGGTCCGCCTCCAGGGCGAACAGCGCGGCGGCCAGGACCGGGAACGCCAGCAGGACCAGCACACCGGTCAGCAGGACGTTCCACACGAAGATCGGCATCCGGAACATCGTCATGCCGGGCGCGCGCATGCAGATGATCGTGGTGATGAAGTTGACCGAGCCGAGGATCGTGCCGAAGCCGGAGAAGGCCAGACCCATGATCCACATGTCGGCGCCGACGCCCGGCGAACGGACCGCGTCCGACAGCGGGGAGTAGGCGAACCAGCCGAAGTCGGCCGCGCCCTGCGGGGTGAGGAAGCCACCGACCGCGATGAGCGAGCCGAACAGGTAGAGCCAGTAGGCGAACATGTTCAGCCGCGGGAACGCCACATCGGGCGCGCCGATCTGCAGCGGCATGATCCAGTTCGCGAATCCGGCGAACAGCGGCGTCGCGAACATCAGCAGCATGATCGTGCCGTGCATCGTGAACGCCTGGTTGAACTGCTCGTTCGACATGATCTGCGTGCCGGGACGGGCCAGCTCGGCGCGCATGAAGAGCGCCATCAGGCCGCCGATGCAGAAGAACGCGAACGACGTGACCAGATACATCGTGCCGATCGTCTTGTGGTCAGTGGTGGTCAACCACTTCACGACGACGTTCCCCGGCTGCTTGCGCCGGACCGGCAGCTCGTTCTCGTACGAGTCGTCTGCTGCCGCGGCACCCTGAGATTCGTTGAGGATGCTCACAGTTTGTTCGTCTCCGCGTTCTTGGCGGGGTCGGTCTGAGCGATGCCCGCCGGCACGTAGCCGGTCTGGCCCTTCGCCGCCAGCTCCTTGAGGTGCTGCTGGTAGCGCTCCGGGGAGACGACCTTCACGTTGAAGAGCATCCGGGAGTGGTCGACACCGCACAGCTCGGCGCACTTGCCGAGGAAGGTGCCCTCCCTGGTCGGGGTCACCTCGAAGGAGTTGGTGTGCCCCGGAATGACGTCCTGCTTCATCAGGAAGGGGACCACCCAGAAGGAGTGGATGACGTCACGGGACGTCAGCACGAAGCGGACCTTCTCGCCCTTGGGCAGCCACAGCGTGGGCCCGGGGTTTCCGGTCTGCGGGTTCCGCGTGCCGGGGATGCCGACGTCGTAGACGCCGTCGGCGCCGGCCGGGAAGTCCTTGGTGAAGCGGTCCGGAATGGCGGACAGCTCCTTGGACTTCACGGCGTCGCCCGTGGCCGGGTTGCCGTCCACGTTCTCGACGTAGTTGAAGCCCCAGCTCCACTGGTAGCCGACCACGTTGACGGTGTGGGCCGGCTTCGGGGAGAGCTCAAGAAGCTTCGACTCATCACGCGCGGTGAAGTAGAAGAGCACCGAGACGATGATGAGGGGGACGACCGTGTACAGCGCCTCGATGGGCATGTTGTACCGGGTCTGCGGAGGTACCTCGACCTTGGTGCGGCTGCGCCGGTGGAAGATGACGCTCCACAGGATCAGGCCCCAGACCAGCACGCCCGTGGCGAGCGCGGCCGCCCACGAACCCTGCCAGAGGGAGAGGATCCGCGGAGCCTCTTCCGTCACCGGGGTGGGCATACCGAGGCGAGGGAAGTCTTTCCAGTTGTACGAGCAACCGGAGGCGGTAGCCAGGACCAGGCCCGCGGTCAGCACCTGCAGCAGCTTCCGCCGCATCGGGCGCCGCGACGAGCGGTCGGAGCCGTTGGGACTCACGTAGCGCCTTCCCGAGAGTCTCGCCCGCGCCGGCCGGCTCCGGCCGTCCGTCTCGCTGGTCGGTCGCCGCCCTGGCCGCGGGCAGGGGTTTGGATGTTTATGCGGACCAAACCCTACTGGACGCTATTTGGGGTCGCGCGGGGAGGGTGCCCAACGCGCCGCCGGGGCCCCCGAAGGGGTGGAATCCGGGCCTCCGGTGGGGCATCTGACGGGTTTTTCTGTACGGGTCCACGGAACGCGGTACGGCACGGGCACCCCCCTGAAGGCGCGCGGGGCTGTGACGCACACGGCTCCGCCGCGCGGGCGCGACCAGCCGACGACGGCCCGTCGTCGACCGACGGCCCGGCCAGGCCTCCCACCGCGTTAGCGTGGCGCCGTGCCCTACTTCGACGCCGCCTCCTCCGCTCCCCTGCACCCCGTGGCCCGCCAGGCCCTGATGGCCTCGCTCGACGAGGGGTGGGCCGACCCGGCCCGGCTCTACCGCGAGGGCCGGCGGGCCCGGCTGCTGCTCGACGCGGCCCGGGAGGCCGCGGCCGAGGCGGTCGGCTGCCGGCCGGACGAGCTCGTGTTCACCTCTTCGGGGACGGCCGCGGTGCACTCCGGAATTTACGGCTCCCTCGCCGGGCGTCGGCGTGTCGGCCGCCATCTCGTGGTGTCGGCGGTGGAGCACTCCTCCGTACTGCACACGGGCGGGGCCCTGGAGGCGGACGGCGGCGCGGTGACGCAGGTACCGGTCGACCGGACCGGGGCGGTCTCCCCCGCCGAGTACGCCGCCGCGCTGCGGCCCGACACGGCGCTGGCCTGCCTCCAGTCCGCCAACCACGAGGTGGGCACGGTACAGCCGGTGGGCGAGGTGGCCCGGGCGTGCCGGGAGGCGGGGGTGCCGCTGCTCGTGGACGCGGCCCAGTCGCTGGCGTGGGGGCCGGTCGAGGACGGCTGGTCCCTGCTCGCCGCGAGCGCGCACAAGTGGGGCGGGCCCGCCGGGCAGGAGTACGTGGGGGAAGAGACCCGGGAGCGGGGGTCGGCGTACGTGGTGCGGCGGGTGAGCTGAGCGGCCGGTGCCGGGGTGCAGGCCCGGCGGGTGTGCGCGGCCCGGCGGGAACGGGGTGCCGCTGTGCCCACCCGTGCCGCCCCTGGCGGCACGCATGCCCACAGCGGCGGCACGGGTGGGTGAACAGACAGGAACGCGTCAGCCGAGGTAGGCGCGCACCTCGTCCGCCGCGTCGACCCCGTACGCCTTCGTGAACCGGTCCATGAAGTGCGCACGCTTCAGCTGGTACTCCTGGGTGCCGAGCGTCTCGATCACCAGCGTCGCCAGCATGCAGCCGACCTGCGCCGCCCGCTCGTGGCCGACGCCCCAGGACAGGCCCGACAGGAAGCCCGCGCGGAACGCGTCGCCCACGCCGGTCGGGTCGACCTTGGCGTCCTCCTCCGGGCAGCCGACCTCGATCGGGTCCTCGCCGACCCGCTCGATGCGCACGCCGCGCGAGCCGAGGGTGGTGACCCGGTAGTCGACCTTCCCCAGGATCTCGGCGTCGCTCCAGCCGGTCTTGGACTCGATGAGCCCCTTCTCGTACTCGTTGGAGAAGAGGTACTTCGCGCCTTCGAGCAAGGTACGGATGTCGTCGCCGGACATCCGGGCGATCTGCTGCGAGAAGTCCGCGGCGAACGGGATCCCGCGCGTCTTGCACTCCTCGGTGTGGCGGAGCATCGCCTCGGGGTCGTCGGCGCCGATCAGGACCAGGTCGAGGCCGCCCACGCGCTCGGCCACCGACTGGAGCTCGATCTGGCGGGCCTCGCTCATCGCGCCCGTGTAGAAGGAGCCGATCTGGTTGTGGTCGGCGTCGGTGGTGCACACGAAGCGGGCGGTGTGCAGGACCTCGGAGATGCGGACCGAGTTCGTGTCCACTCCGTGCCGGTCCAGCCAGGCCCGGTACTCGTCGAAGTCGGAGCCGGCGGCCCCGACGAGGATCGGGCCGGTGCCGAGCTGCCCCATCCCGAAGCAGATGTTCGCGCCCACACCGCCCCGGCGCACGTCGAGGTTGTCGACGAGGAAGGAGAGGGAGACCGTGTGCAGCTGATCGGCGACCAGCTGGTCGGCGAATCGGCCGGGGAAGGTCATGAGGTGGTCGGTGGCGATGGAGCCGGTGACTGCGATACGCACGGCTAGGACACTCCTGCGTGGAGGACTGTTGACAGTTAACGCTACCGGGTCCCGGGAGCTCACCTGAAGGGCTGAAACTACCCGATAGTAGGCTATTTTCTGCATGGTTCCTGATGCGTACGGTGCGGAATATGGAACCCATGGAGCAGATGGAGCAGATCGGGAATGCCATGGCGTCCGAACCGGGTCTCGCACAGCTGCGCGTCGACTGTGCGCGGATGGCACCTCACTGGGTGGTGCCGTCGGAGCCCGGGCCGGCGCCCGTCCCACCGTCCCGGATCCACGGGGTGTCCGTGCCGCCCGACTCGGTCCGGCTGATCGCCACGATGTCCGAGTACGGCGACTGAGCCGACGGGGCCCGATGGGGTAGCGCGCGGAGGGAACCGTGCGCTCCCCCGCTCCGTCCAAGGCGTGTCCCCCGTAAAGGGGATGCGGGATACGACTGGACAGGAGCGATGCGGTGAGCAGCGAGCACACGCAGGAAGAGTCGCCACAGCGGCGGACGCGACGATCCCCGTTCGTCCTCGCCTCGGTCGCGGCCGCGGTGCTGGTCGCGGGCGGCGGCGGGGCGTACTGGGCCTCCACCGCCTCGGGCGGCTCGCCCGCCGCCGAGGGCGCCGTGGACGGCAAGGCCGGGGCGGGCGGCGGCACCACTCCGCCGCCGCTGGGCCTGGACAGCGGCAGGGAGGGCATCGCCCCCGGCGAGCCGGACCCGAACGGTGTGGTCTACCGCGCCGAGGGGAAGCTGCCCGACGGCCCGGCGAAGGCGGCGGTGTACCGGCCGGGCGGCACGGTCGGCGAGGCCGAGGTGGCGAAGCTGGCGAAGGCCCTGGGGATCGACGGTCCCCCGCGCCTTGAGGGGCCCGTCTGGAAGGCCGGGATCACCAAGGACGGCGGCGGGCCGGTGCTGACGGTCAACCAGAAGGCGCCGGGCAGCTGGACGTTCGCCCGGTACGGCACCGGCGGTACGGACAACTGCCCCAAGGGCAGCAAGTGCCCCATGCACACCACCGGGGAAGGCGTGGCCCCGGGCGAACACGACCCCACGGGCGGTGGTTCGGCGCCCAGCGAGCAGGCCGCGAAGGCCGCGGCCGCCCCGGTACTGAAGGCGCTGGGCCTGGACGACGCCAAGCTGAACGCGTCCCAGCTGATGGGCGCGGTCCGGGTGGTGAACGCGGACCCAGTGATCGGCGGGCTGCCCACCTACGGCTGGACGACCGGCGTCCAGGTCGGCCCCGACGGCCAAGTGGTCGGCGGCAGCGGCCAGTTGAAGACCCCGGAGAAGGGCGACACATACCCCGTACTGAGCGCCGAGGAGACGCTGAAGCAGCTGAACGGGTCGGGCGGCGGGCGCCCGGCGAGCAAGGACTGCACCGGCCCGGTGCCGCTGGACGAGCAGCCGCAGGGCGAGCCCACCCAGGGCAAGCTGCCGAGCGACCCGCAGCGCAAGCTGCCCAGTGACCCGCAGGGCAACATCCAGCACCAGCCGTGCAAGCAGGGCACGCCCTCGACGGTGACCGTCGACAAGGCGGTGTTCGGGCTCTCCGCGCAGTACGTGGACGGGCGGCAGGTGCTCGTACCGTCGTGGCTCTTCGAGGCGAAGCCGACCGGTGCCGCCCAGCCGGTGACCATCACCGCCCCGGCGCTGGCCCCGCAGTACCTGGCGAAGCCGGCGGCGCCGCCGTCCGGGCCCGGCACTCCCCTGCCGTCGCCGACCGGGTCGGCGCCCGTCGGCCACCAGGCACTGGTCTCGTACGCGATCGGCCAGGACGGCCGGACGCTGACCGTGACCTTCTGGGGCGGTATCTGCGACACCTACGCGGCGACCGCGGACGAGAGCGGCTCCCAGGTCCGGGTCGCGGTGGGCGTCGCGCACCACGACCCCAAGAAGATCTGCGCCATGATCGCCAAGAAGGAGACGGTCTCGGTGACGCTCCACCAGACGCTGGGGGCGCGCCAGGTGGTGGACGCCACAACCGGTGAGGCGCTGCCGAAGGGCTGAGCCGGTTCGTCCGGACACGACGAAGGCGGGCACCCCTCGATGGGGGTGCCCGCCTTCGTCGTCGCGCTCAGGCGCGCGACTCAGTTGAAGGAGTCGCCGCAGGCGCAGGAGCCCGTCGCGTTCGGGTTGTCGATCGTGAAGCCCTGCTTCTCGATCGTGTCCACGAAGTCGATCGAGGCGCCGCCCAGGTACGGAGCGCTCATGCGGTCGGTGACGACCTTCACACCGTCGAAGTCCTTGACGACGTCGCCGTCGAGCGAGCGCTCGTCGAAGAAGAGCTGGTAGCGCAGGCCGGAGCAGCCGCCGGGCTGGACGGCGACGCGCAGCGCCAGGTCCTCCCGGCCTTCCTGGTCAAGGAGGGCCTTGACCTTGGCCGCGGCGGCGTCGGACAGGAGGATGCCGTCGCTCACAGTGGTGGTCTCGTCCGATACGGACATCTGCTTCTCTCCCGGGTTGTACGGAGACTGCTTGCCGACGGTTCTAACCGGCGGGGCCCCGGATTCATTCCGGGCCGTGCGTGGGCCTTGGCCGTGCCTTGGCTCACCTTCATGCTCGCACACCCCGGCGCGGGCCGGAAAAGCCCTGGGGAAAACCCCGTGCGAGGGGTACGGAGGGGAGCGAAGGGGATGTGTCACATCGACGCTATGGCCATCGTCAAACTGACGTGAAGCAGTTATGATAGATAGCGTCATTTAGACGAAAACTCGTCTGCGAAAGAGAAAGGGTGCGTGACGTGACCACCGCCCAGCCCCTGGATGTCCAGCCGACGCCGCTCGCCCTGCTGCTGCTCGGCCGCGAGGCCGACCCGAAGAGCGAGCGCGGTGTGGAGTGCCCCGGCGACCTGCCGTCCCCGTCCGACCCGGACCTGGTGGCGCGCGCCCGCGCGGCCAAGGAGAAGCTCGGCGACAAGGTCTTCATCCTCGGCCACCACTACCAGCGTGACGAGGTCATCGAGTTCGCCGACGTCACCGGCGACTCCTTCAAGCTCGCCAAGGACGCGGCTGCCAAGCCGGAGGCCGAGTACATCGTCTTCTGCGGTGTGCACTTCATGGCCGAGTCCGCGGACATCCTGACCTCGGACGACCAGAAGGTCGTGCTGCCCGACCTGGCCGCCGGCTGCTCGATGGCCGACATGGCCACCGCCGAGCAGGTCGCCGAGTGCTGGGACGTGCTGACCGAGGCGGGCGTCGCCGAGCAGGTCGTGCCCGTCTCGTACATGAACTCCTCCGCCGACATCAAGGCCTTCACCGGCAAGCACGGCGGCACCATCTGCACCTCCTCCAACGCCAAGAAGGCGCTTGAGTGGGCGTTCGAGCAGGGCGAGAAGGTGCTCTTCCTGCCGGACCAGCACCTGGGCCGCAACACCGCCGTCCGCGACATGGGGATGTCGCTGGAGGACTGCGTGCTCTACAACCCGCACAAGCCCAACGGCGGGCTCACCGCCGAGGAGCTGCGGAACGCCAAGATGATCCTGTGGCGCGGCCACTGCTCGGTGCACGGCCGCTTCTCGCTGGACTCGGTCAACGACGTACGCGAGCGGATCCCGGGCGTGAACGTGCTGGTGCACCCCGAGTGCCGGCACGAGGTCGTGGCCGCGGCGGACTACGTGGGCTCGACGGAGTACATCATCAAGGCCCTGGAGGCCGCGCCGCGCGGGTCGAAGTGGGCCATCGGCACGGAGCTGAACCTGGTGCGCCGCCTGGCGAATCGATTCGCCGCGGAGGACAAGGAGATCGTCTTCCTCGACAAGACGGTCTGCTTCTGCTCGACGATGAACCGGATCGACCTGCCGCACCTGGTGTGGACGCTGGAGTCCCTCGCGGACGGCAAGCTCGTCAACCAGATCCAGGTGGACGCGGAGACGGAGAGCTTCGCCAAGCTGGCGCTGGAGCGGATGCTGGCGCTTCCGTAAACAGCACGTACCTACGCGTGAGGGCCGCTCCCGGTGGGGAGCGGCCCTCACGCGTACAGCGCTACTCCACCCTCGGCCGCACCAGTCCCGACTCGTACGCGATCACGACCAGCTGGGCGCGGTCCCGGGCGCCCAGCTTGGCCATCGCGCGGTTGACGTGGGTCTTCACCGTGAGGGGGCTGACCACCAGGCGTTCGGCGATCTCGTCGTTGGAGAGGCCGCCCGCGACCTGGACGAGGACCTCGCGCTCACGGCCGGTCAGGGCCGCCAGGCGTTCGGCGTGGGCGCCGGGCGGCTCGCCCGAGCCGTCCCAACTGCCGCCCTGGGCGAGGAAGCTGGCGATCAGGCCCTTGGTCGCGACGGGCGAGAGCAGCGCCTCACCGGCCGCCGCGATCCGGATGGCGTTCAGGAGCTCGTCCGGTTCGGCGCCCTTGCCCAGGAAGCCGGAGGCACCCGCCCGCAGGGACTGCACCACGTACTCGTCGACCTCGAAGGTCGTGAGCATGACCACATGGACATCCGCGAGATCCGGGTCCGCGCTGATCATGCGGGTCGCGGCGAGCCCGTCCGTGCCGGGCATCCGGATGTCCATCAGGACGACGTCGGCCCGGGTCGCACGGGCCACGGCGACCGCCTCGGCCCCGTCCGACGCCTCGCCCACCACGTGCATGCCCGGCTCGGAGTCGACGAGGACGCGGAACGCGGAGCGCAGCAGCGCCTGGTCGTCCGCGAGTACCACCCTGATCGTCATGCGCTGCCTTCCCCCGGTCCCTCGGCCGCCCGGACGGCGTCGGCCTCCTTGCGGGTCCGTGCCGTACGGGCCGTGTCGGCCGTCTTGACCGGCAGTATCGCCTGCACCCGGAAGCCGCCGCCGTAGCGGGGTCCCGCCGTGCAGGTGCCGCCCAGCGCGCTGACCCGCTCGCGCATCCCGAGCAGACCGTGGCCCCCGCCGCCGCCCCCGGCGCCGCCGTCGCCCTTGCCGGTGCCGTTGTCGATGACCGTGACCTCGGTGTTCGGCCCCACCCGCACCACGCTGACCTCGGCCTTCGCGTCCGGGCCCGCGTGCTTGCGGACGTTCGTGAGCGCTTCTTGGATCACCCGGTACGCGGCGAGGTCCACGGCCGCCGGGAGCCCGGCGCGTACGGCCGGGTCGAGGGGGGCGAGCTCGACCGGGAGGCCCGCGCGGCGGAAGCCCCCCAGCAGGTCGTCCAGGAGCGCGAGGCCGGGAGCCGGCTCGGTGGGGGCCTCGGGGTCGCCGGACTGGCGCAGCAGGCCGACCGTGGCCCGGAGTTCGTTCAGCGCCGAGCGGCTGGCCTCGCGGACATGCGCGAGGGCCTCCTTGGCCTGGTCGGGGCGCTTGTCCATGACGTGCGCGGCGACTCCGGCCTGGACGTTGACCAGCGCGATGTGGTGGGCGACGACGTCGTGCAGATCGCGGGCGATGCGCAGCCGCTCCTCCGCGACCCGGCGCCGCGCCTCCTCCTCACGGGTGCGCTCGGCCCGCTCGGCCCGCTCGCGGATGGACTCGACGATGGCCCGGCGGCTGCGGACGGCGTCGCCCGCGGTCGCGGCCAGGCCCGTCCAGGCGAGCACGGCGACGTTCTCCTGCGCGTACCAGGGCGCGTCCCCGAAGAACATCGCGGTCGCGGTGAGGACGGCCATGGTGGTGATGCCGACGCGGTAGGTGGTGGCGCGGTCGGTGTGCGCGGCGACCGTGTACAGCGCGACGACCGGGGCGATCGCGATCGGGGCGGGCGAGTTCCCCGCGAGCAGATCGGCGACGGTGATGCCGCCGGTCAGACCGAGGACCCCGAGCGGGTTGCGGCGGCGCAGCACCAGCGAGACGGCGCCGAGCACCGCGAGGACGAGGGCGGTCGCGCTGGGGGTCCTGGTCCCGAAGACGGGGCCGTTGGAGCCGTGGGGGTCGGCGAAGGAGCCGACGACCATACAGACGAGGACGACCCCGGCGAGGGCGGCGTCCCCGGCGAGGGGGTGGGCGCGGAGCCATCCGTGGATGCGGGCGAACGTCACGCCTCCCTACGGTACGGGGCGCGCCCCGTGCGCGGGGGCGCCCTCGCGTGCCCGGTCGGGCGGGGGGGCGGTCCGGCGTCGGCTAGCCCGGGATCAGCCCGTCGTCGCTGAGCATGTCCCTGACCTCGTCCAGGGTGGCGTCCGGCGCCGGGAGGATGAGCTCCGACGGCTCCAGGGCGTCGTCCGGGAGCGGCTCGCCCAGGCGGCGGACCGCGTCGAGCAGGGCCCCCAGGGTGCGGCGGAAGCCCTCCTCGTCGCCCGCTTCCATCTCTTCGAGCAACTCGTCGTCCAGCTTGTTGAGCTCGGTGAAGTGGCTGTCCGCCAGCTTCACCTGGCCCTCCCCCATGATCCGTACGATCATGGCGACTCCTCCTTGGCCCTCGGCCCTACTGCTTGTCGAAGCGGGGGGTCTGCTGCTGCGGACGGTCCTGCGGGGTCCCGGTGCCGCCCTCGATGGCCTGCTGGCCCGAGGTGCCGCCGGTGAGCTCGGCCTTCATCCGCTGCAGTTCCAGCTCTACATCCGTACCACCGGAGATGCGGTCGAGCTCGGCCTGGAGGTCGTCCTTCTGGAGGCCGGACTGGTCGTCGAGGGCGCCGGAGGCCAGCAGCTCGTCGATCGCACCGGCCCGCGCCTGGAGCTGCGCGGTCTTGTCCTCGGCCCGCTGGATGGCCATGCCGACGTCGCTCATCTCCTCGGAGATGCCCGAGAAGGACTCGGCGATCCGGGTCTGCGCCTGGGCCGCCGTGTACGTCGCCTTGATCGTCTCCTTCTTGGTGCGGAAGGCGTCGACCTTGGCCTGGAGGCGCTGGGCCGCAAGGGTGAGCTTCTCCTCCTCGCCCTGCAGGGTCTGGTGCTGCGTCTCCAGGTCGGTGACCTGCTGGGTGAGCGCGGCGCGGCGGGACAGCGCCTCGCGCGCCAGGTCCTCGCGGCCGAGCGCCAGCGCCTTGCGGCCCTGGTCCTCCAGCTTGCTGGACTGGCTCTGGAGCTGGTTCAGCTGCAGTTCGAGCCGCTTGCGCGAGGTCGCCACGTCGGCGACGCCGCGGCGCACCTTCTGGAGCAGCTCCAGCTGCTTCTGGTACGAGTAATCGAGGGTCTCGCGCGGGTCCTCGGCCCGGTCAAGGGCCTTGTTCGCCTTCGCGCGGAAGATCATCCCCATACGCTTCATGACACCGCTCATGGGCTTCGCGCGCCCCCTTCTGACGGACTCCAGCTCCAGCTGCTGCAACAGAACCCACAGTACGGGCCCTGCATCCATTACCGCACTGTTCGGGCGCGGATGCGGTCATCCCCAAGGACGACTGCGTCCCCGCCCGCTCCGGCGCAGGGAGTAGGTGACGGTCAGGGACCGGACACTCACTTCCCGCCACTTCCCGCTCCGGCACCCGCGCACACCCCTGGGGACGCAAGGCGTTGCGGGATCGTTCCCCACCGGCCTGTGGTCCATGCCCGCGACCCCGTACCCTTGGGCTTTGTGTTCCGTAGCCGTTCCAACGAAGAGAAGGCCCCCACCGACAAGGTGACGGCGGACCTCTCCAAGCAGCCCCGCGACCCCGAGGCCCCCAAGGGCCGGCCCACTCCGAAGCGCAGTGAGGCCCAGACCCAGCGCCGTCGGGCGTCGACCGTGCCGACCGACCGCAAGGAGGCCGCCAAGCGTTCGCGCGAGGTCCGCCGGATCGAGCTCGCCAAGCAGCGCGAGGCGCTCGCCAACGGCGACCAGCGCTATCTGCCGGCCCGCGACAAGGGCGCCGTGCGCAAGTTCGTGCGCGACTACGTCGACTCGCGGTTCTGCATCGCCGAGTTCTTCCTGCCGCTCGCCGTGATCATCCTGGTCCTCTCGATGGTCCGGATCGGCAGCCTGCAGAACATCGCGCTGCTGCTGTGGCTCGCCGTGATCGTGCTGATCGTGCTCGACTCCATCGGTCTGGCGTTCCGTCTCAAGAGGCAGCTCAAGGAGCGCTTCCAGGACGAGCCGACCAAGGGCGCGGTGGCGTACGGCCTGATGCGTACGCTCCAGATGCGCCGGCTTCGTCTGCCGAAGCCGCAGGTCAAGCGCGGGGAGCGACCCTGAGCACGGAAGTCGCCGCCTTCAGCGGCGCCTCCGGCAACTGGCTGAAGGGTCTGGGCGGGCTGCGCAACACCGTGCGCCAGGAGCTCGTGGCCCGTCAGCTCGACGAGCAGATAGCCGCCCGGTTCCCGGTCGGCCAGCGGCTGCGCGTCCTCGACGTCGGTACGGGCCAGGGCACCCAGGCCCTGCGCCTGGCCCGGGCCGGGCACACGGTGACCGGCCTGGAGTCCGACCCCGAGATGCTCCGGGTGGCGCGCGAGTCGCTGTCCACCGAGCCGGAGGGCATCCGTGAGCGGGTCCGCCTGATCGAGGGCGACGGCAACGAGACCGGCGTGCACTTCCTGCCCGGCTCGTTCGACGTGGTGCTCTGCCACGGTGTGCTGATGTACGTCCAGGAGCCCGACGCGATGCTGGCGGGGCTGGCCCGGATGCTGGCCCCCGGCGGGCTGCTGTCGCTGCTCGTCCGGAACGCGGACGCGCTGGCCATGCGGCCGGGGCTCGCGGGTGACTGGACCGGGGCCCTGTCCTCCTTCGACACCGACGCGTACACCAATCGGCTCGGGCTGTCCGTTCGGGCCGATCGGCTCGACACGTTGACGCGGACGCTGGACGGGATCGCCGCGCCGCTGCACGCGTGGTACGGGGTGCGGGTCTTCACCGACAACGTGCCGAACGACGTGCAGTTGCCTGCCGCCGACGAGCTCGACCGGCTGCTGGCCGCCGAGGACAAGGCGGGGCGGACCGATCCGTACCGGCGGGTCGCGGCTCTGCTGCATCTGTGTGGCGTGCGGGGGTAGTCGGGTCGACTGCGGGCCGTCCTGGACCGGTCGCGCAGTTCCCCGCGCCCCCAGCGGCGGGTGTCGGGCCGAATCGTCGGCATCGGGTGTCAGGTGGACGGGGTACTTTCACGTCCTCCCTAGGTGAACCCTGACGACTCCCCAGCCAAAATGCCCGCCCGGGACACCTGGCGGGCTCTCTATCGGCACTTTCGGCCGCATCGCGGCGCCGTTGCCCTCGGGGCGCTGCTGACGCTGGTCGGGGCGGCCACCGGGCTCGCTCAGCCGCTCGCCGCCAAGGCGCTGGTGGACCGGCTCGGCGGGGACGGGCCGATCGCGGGGGTGCTCGTCCTGCTCACCGCGCTCGTGGTGGTGGGCACGGTGGTCGAGTCGTTCGGGGCGTACGTCCTGGAGCGCACCGCCGAGTCCGTGGTCCTCGCCGCCCGGCGCACCCTCATCGGCCGGCTGCTGCGGCTGAAGCTGCCCGAGGTCGAGCGGCTTCCCCCGGGCGACCTCATGTCCCGGGTGACCTCCGACACCACCCTGCTGCGGGCGGTCACCACCCAGTCCGTGGTCTCCGCCGCCACCGGCGGGCTCACCTTCCTCGCGACGATCGCGATGATGGCGTACATGGACGCCGTGCTCCTCGGCGTGACGCTCGGCGTGATCGTCCTGATCGGCTCCGCGGTGGCGATGGTGATGCCGCAGATCTCCAGGGCGACCGCGCGGGCGCAGGAGTCGGTGGCCGAGATATCCACCGTCCTGGAGCGGGCGTTCGGCGCCTTCCGTACGGTCAAGGCCTCCGGCGCCGAGGAGCGCGAGACGGCGGTGGTGGACGCGGCGGCCGAGGAGGCCTGGCGGCACGGGGTGCGTTCGGCCAAGTGGCAGTCGGTGGCCGGGACTTCGGTCGGCCTCGCGGTGCAGGTGTCGTTCCTGGCGGTGCTCGGCATCGGTGGGGCGCGGGTCGCCTCGGGGGCGATCTCGGTCTCGACGCTCGTCGCGTTCCTGCTGTTCCTGTTCTATCTGATCGACCCGGTCTCCAAGCTGGTGCAGGCGGCCACGCAGTACCAGGTGGGCTCGGCCGCGATCGCCCGGATCGCGGAGGCCGAGCGGCTGGAGACCGAGGAGCCCTCGGCGACCTCTGCCGCCGCGCCGGGGCCGGGGCCGCGGCCCGCCTCGGTGGTCTTCGAGGACGTGACCTTCCGCTACCGCGACGACCTTCCGTACGTCCACCACGGGGTCTCCTTCGAGGTGCCCGGCGCCGGGATGACCGCGTTCGTCGGGCCCTCGGGCGCCGGCAAGACGACCGTCTTCGGCCTGGTCGAGCGGTTCTACGAGGCGACCGGCGGGCGGATCCTGATCGACGGCCGCGATGTGCGCGACTGGCCGCTGGCCGAGCTGCGCGCCGCCATCGGCTACGTCGAGCAGGACTCCCCCGTGCTGGCCGGGACCGTCCGCGAGAACCTCGTCTTCGGCGCCCCGGACGCCACGGACGCGGACATCGCCGACGTTCTCGTACGGGCGAAGCTGGACGCGCTGGTGGAGCGGCTGCCGGACGGTCTGGACACCGTGGTCGGGCACCGGGGTTCCAAGCTGTCGGGCGGCGAGCGGCAGCGGGTGGCGATCGCGCGGGCGCTGCTGCGCAGGCCCCGGCTGCTGCTCCTGGACGAGGCGACCTCGCAGCTGGACGCGGTCAACGAGCTGGCGCTGCGGGACGTGGTGGCCGAGGCGGCCCGGGAGACGACGGTCCTGGTGGTGGCGCACCGGCTGTCCACGGTGACGCTGGCGGACCGGATCGTGGTCATGGAGGCGGGGAAGGTACGGGCGGTGGGCACCCACGCCGAGCTGGTGGCCGGGGACCCGCTCTACGGGGAGCTGGCGGCGACGCAGTTCCTGGCGACGGCGTGAGCCGACGGCCCTGGGCAGGCTCTGAGGAGGCCATGGGGGCGGGCCCGACCTGATCGGACCGCTGCGGGAGGCCGCCGTCCGGGGCCGGGGCAATACTGCGGAACATGGATGGATCCGTGACCCGTGGCCGGGTTCGCCGGCTGCTCCCCCTGACGGCGGCCTTCGCGGGCGCCGCCCTCCTGGCCGGCTGCTCCGGCTCCGGCTCCGACGCGTCGCACACCTCCCCGGCGCGGGCCGACGTGGCCGCGCCGAAGAAGGCCGAGGCACCCCGCAGGGCGGACGGCAGCGGGCTGCAGGCCGACTACGAGCGGGTGATCAAGGACGTGCTGCCGTCGGTCGTCCAGATCGACGCGGCCAACAGCCTGGGCTCCGGCATCGTCTACGACGCCCAGGGGCACATCGTCACCAACGCCCATGTGGTGGGCGGCGAGAACACCTTCAAGGTGTCCACCGCCACCGGCGGGGGCGCGATCGTCGCGAAGCTGGTGGCGGCCTATCCCGAGCAGGACCTCGCGGTGATCAAGCTGGACTCGGTGCCGAAGGGGCTGAAGCCCGCCCGGCTCGGCGACTCCTCGAAGGTCGCGATGGGCCAGATCGTGCTGGCCATGGGGTCACCGCTCGGCCTGTCCAGCAGCGTCACCCAGGGCATCGTCTCGGCGACCGGCCGGACGGTGACCGAGAGCAGCGCGGGCGGCGGCACCGGGGCCACCATCGGCAACATGGTGCAGACGTCGGCGGCGATCAACCCCGGCAACAGCGGCGGCGCGCTGGTCAACCTGGACAGCGAGGTCATCGGCATCCCCACACTCGCGGCGACCGACCCGGACATGGGCGGCGGCACGGCCCCGGGCATCGGCTTCGCCATCCCGGTCTCGATGGTGAAGACGGTCGCGGACCAGATCATCCGGAGCGGCAAGGTGACCGACTCGGGCCGGGCGGCCCTGGGCGTGACCGGGCGTACGGTGGTCGACTCGGACTACCGGCCCGCCGGCGTCGCCATCGTCGAGGTGAAGGCGGGCGGGGCGGCCGACAAGGCCGGGCTGAAGGCCGGGGACGTCCTCACCCGGCTCGGGGACGCCGACATCAGCTCGATCACCTCGCTGGCGGAGGCGCTGGCCGCCGACAAGCCCGGCCAGACCATCCAGGTGACCTACACCCGCGGCGGCTCGCCCAAGACCTCCCTGGTCACCCTCGGCGAGATCTGAGGCGGCCGGATCCGGACCGGCGCCCCGGCGCCACCCGCCCGGCGCACGGCGGCGCCCGCGGACCGCAGGGGTCCGCGGGCGCCGTCGGATGCCTCCGTGCGTCCGCGCGTCAGGACGCGTCGGCGTGCAGGCTCATCGGGCCGTAGATCTTCCTGCCGTCGTCGAAGAGGTGCACCTGGTCGGCCCCGCCCTCCATCAGGTCCTTCCAGACCTCACCGATCCAGGACTCCGCGTCGCCCTGGGTCGTGAACTCCTCCGGCGCCACCGCCGGCTCGACCTCCGTCCCGTCGGACTTCTCGAATCGCCACGTCCACGCCATGTGCGCCTCCCGGGTCACGTTGCTGCCCGCAGCGTAGCCGGGCGCGCACCGGGTGCGGTGACGCGGGAGGATCGTCTTCGTGGAACTGACTCTCCTGGGCACCGGAGCCCCCGACGGGCTGCCGCGCCCCGACTGCCCCTGCGCCGTGTGCGCCTCGGCCCGCGGCGACCAGGCGCGCGCCGCGACCGCCCTGCTCGTCGACGGCGCGCTGCTGCTCGATCTGACCCCGGGGGCCGCACTGGCCGCCGCCCGGGCCGGGCACTCGCTCACGGGCGTACGGCAGGTCCTGCTCACCCATCCGCACGACGGGCCCGCGGTGGAGCTGCCCCCCGGCCTGCCGTCGGCCGGGCGGGTGCCGGACGGCCGGGTGCTGACGCTGATCAGCGGACACCGGGTGCGGGCCGTGCCGATGGACTCGCCGGGCACCGGGTACGAGGTGACCTCGCCGGAGGGCGAGCGGCTGCTGTATCTGCCGCCCGGCGGGGCGCCGTCGGGGATGGCCGGGGTGGCGCACCCGTACGACATGGTGGTCTGCGACGTCCTGGGGCGCCCGGACGCGCTGGCGCGGCTGCGGGCGGCGGGCGCGGTGGGGCCCGCCACCGACGTGGTGGCCGCGCACATCGACCACGAGGTGCCGCCCGGGCGCGAGCTGGTCCGCCGGCTCGCGGCGGCCGGGGCGCGGGCGGTGCCGGACGGGACGACGCTGACCGTCGGGGAGTACCACGCGGTGCCCGATCTGCCGCGCCGCACCCTGGTGCTCGGCGGGGCGCGCTCGGGCAAGTCGGTGGAGGCCGAGCGCCGTCTGGAGGCCTTCCCGGAGGTCGTGTACGTGGCGACGGGCGGCACCCGGGACGGCGATCCGGAGTGGGCGGCGCGGGTCGGGCTGCACCGCGACCGGCGGCCCGGCGCCTGGCGTACGGAGGAGACCTGCGACCTGGTGCCGCTGCTCGCCGCCGAGGGGCCCGCGCTGCTCGTCGACTGTCTGTCGCTGTGGCTGACCGACGCGATGGACCGGGCCGGGGCGTGGGAGGAGGAGAAGCTGCCGGAGGAGGTGCGGGAGCGGGTGGCCGAGCTGGTCGCGGCGGTCCGGGCGACTTCGAGGACCGTGGTGTTCGTGAGCAACGAGGTGGGCTCCGGGGTGGTGCCCGCGACCCGCGCCGGACGGATGTTCCGGGACGAGCTCGGCAGGCTCAACGCGGCGGTGGCCGCGGAGTGCGAGCACGTGCTCCTGGTGGTCGCCGGGCAGGCTCTCGTGCTGCGCGGCTGAGCCGGGGCCTGATCTTGCCGCACCACCCGTGGGGCGGGTGGGCACTGCCGGTACTGTTCGGCGAATGAGCAGGCTGAATCTCGACGACTTCTCCGATCTGATCGAACGCCCCGACAGCGGTGTGCGGCGTGACGCCGAGGAACGCCGGGAGCGGCTGACCGTGCCGTCCGGCGCGCTCGGCCGGCTCGACGAGCTGGGCGAGTGGCTGTCCGCCGCGCAGGGCACGGTTCCGGTCACCCCCATCGAGCACCCGCGCGTGATCCTCTTCGCCGGTGACCACGGCGTCGCCGAGCTGGGCGTCTCGGCCCGTCCGGCGGGCTCCGCGCACACCCTGGTGCGGTCCGTGCTCGACGGCGCGGGCCCCGTCTCCGTACTCGCCCGCCGCCTCGGCGCCTCGGTACGGGTCGTCGACGCGGGTCTGGACTGCGACCCGGAGCTGCTGCCCGAGGAGGTCGTACGGCACCGGGTGCGGCGCGGCAGCGGGCGCATCGACGTCGAGGACGCGCTGACCGTCGAGGAGGCCGAGGCGGCCGTACGCCTGGGGATGCGGATCGCCGACGAGGAGGCCGACTCGGGCACCGACCTGGCCGTGCTGGGCGACCTCAGCGTCGGCGGCACCACCGCCGCCGCCACCCTGATCGCGGCGCTCTGCGGCACCGACGCCTCGGTCGTCACCGGGCGAGGCGGGGCCGCGATCGACGATCTGGCGTGGATGCGCAAGTGCGCGGCGATCCGGGACGCGCTGCGCCGCGCGCGGCCGGTTCTGGGCGACCAGCTGGAGCTGCTGGCGGCCGTCGGCGGCGCCGACCTTGCCGCGACCACCGGTTTTCTGCTTCAGTGCGCGGTGCGCCGAATGCCGGTCATCCTGGACGGGGTGGTCTCGTCGGCCTGCGCGCTGGTTGCTCAGCGAGCCGCCTTCCGGGCTCCGGACTGGTGGCTGGCCGGTCAGCTGAGCGGTGAGCCCGCCCAGTCCAAGGCACTGGACCGGATGGCACTCAACCCTCTGCTCGATCACGGCGTCACTGTCGGTGAAGGAACCGGGGCCCTGCTCGCTCTCCCTCTCGTGCAGGCCGCCGCCGCCCTGGCAGCGGAGCTTCCCGAGCGCGTGGAGACCGAGAGGGATCGCGCCGACGACTGAAGCCGCGGCGCGGCCGGGCACCGCCCGGCCGCGACCGCGACCGCATGAGGCGCGATGTCCGATGCCCCATATCATCGCGTTTCATGGGAGAAGTCCGCTTGACCACCGAAGGCTTGAACCGGAGTACCGTCCGGTCGCGACGCAGTGCGGCATTCGCCGTCTGGTATCTGCGCGCCGTGACGTTCATCAACTTCCTGAGCGCCGTATGGGTTTCACTGGGCCAGGACCTTCGGCGTCACAACACGGACAACTATTTCACGCCGTACCTGCTCGACGCGGGGTTCGCCTCGGGCGTGTTCACGCTGTTCCTCGCGGTCACCATGCGCCGCCGCAAGCGTGCCGCCTGGATCCTCAACATGGTGCTCAGCGGCCTCGTCCTGCTGCTGTTCGCGTTCGTCATGGTCTTCCCGGAGCTGCGTCAGCACGCGCAGAACTGGGTGTCCCTGGTCCTGACCGCCGCCTTCGTCCTCGCGCTGCTGCTCGGTCGCCGCGAGTTCTACGCCAAGGGCGACCGCGCCAACCCCCGGCTCGCGGCGGTCGTCGCGGCCGGCGGGCTGCTGCTCACCTCGCTGCTGGCCACGCTCCTGGTCACGGTGACCAACACGTACGAGGGCAGCCAGCACTCCACGTTCCTCGGCCGCTGGCGGTACGGCGTGATGCGGCTCGTCTCGCTGGTGCCCGACGACCACGACATCACCGGGATCGACACCCCGGGCTGGGTCAACGTGGCCATCAACGTCCTGTCCACGCTGCTGCTCATCGCCGTGATCTACGCGGCCTTCCGCAACCGCAAGGCCGTCGACCCGCTCTCCGTGGAGGACGAGGAGAAGCTGCGCGCGCTCCTGGACAAGCAGGGCGAGCGCGACTCGCTCGGCTACTTCGCGCTGCGCCGCGAGAAGAGCGTCATCTGGTCCCCCACCGGCAAGGCCGCCGTGGCCTACCGGGTGGTGGGCGGCGTCTCGCTGGCCTCCGGCGACCCGATCGGCGACCCCGAGGCGTGGCCCGGCGCGATCGAGCCGTGGCTGGCCGAGGCGCGTGAGCACGGCTGGACCCCGGCGGTGATGGGCGCCAGTGAGGAGGCGGGCACCATCTACGCCCGGCACGGCCTGGACGCGCTGGAGCTCGGCGACGAGGCGCTGGTGGAGACCGCCGACTTCACCCTGGACGGCCGCGCCATGCGGACCGTGCGCCAGGCGTACAACCGGGTGAAGCGTGCCGGGTACGAGGTGAGGATCCGCCGTCACGCGGACATTCCTGCGGATGAGATGAGTGAACTGCTGCGCAAGGCCGACGACTGGCGCGACGGCGCCACCGAGCGCGGCTTCTCCATGGCCCTGGGCCGTCTGGGCGACCCGGCGGACGGCCAGTGCGTGATGCTGGAGTGCACCGACGGCAACGGCGACCTGCGGGCCGTCCTGAGCTTCGTGCCGTGGGGCCCGGTCGGACTCTCGCTCGACCTGATGCGCCGTGACCGGGACTCCGAGAACGGTCTGATGGAGTTCATGGTCATCGAGCTGCTCCAGCGCTCCAAGGAGATCGGGATCACCCAGGTCTCGCTGAACTTCGCGATGTTCCGCTCCGTCTTCGAACGTGGCTCGAAGCTCGGCGCGGGTCCGGTGCTGAGGCTGTGGCGCTCGCTGCTCAGCTTCTTCTCCCGCTGGTGGCAGATCGAGTCGCTGTACCGCGCCAACGCCAAGTACCGCCCGATCTGGGAGCCCCGCTTCATGCTCTTCGAGAAGTCCGCCGACCTGCCGCGCATCGGTATCGCGGCGGCGCGCGCCGAAGGCTTCCTGGAGGCGCCCGGACTGCCCAAGTGGCTGCACCGCAAGCACCTGGAGTCCCAGAGGTGAAAGCTCCCCACTCCCTGCCGGGCAACGGACCAGTACGCCGGTTCGCCCGTCGGGAGTGGGGTCCGCTCCACCTGGCCGTCCGCTACGCGCTCAGCACCCAGCGCTGGCGGGCGGTCCCCATGACCCTCGGCGCGGTCGCGCTGACATCGTTGTTCCAGCTGGTGCAGAACCAGCCCTGGGGCTTCCGCCCGGTCCAGGTCATCGGCTCGGTGAAGGCCGAGGACGCGCTGTGGATCTCCCTGCTGCGCACCCCGCTCTCCCTCTTCGTCCCGGCCCTGGACCTGCCGGTCTGGGGCGCGCTCGCCCAGTTGCTGCTGGTCTTCGGGATCGCCGAGATCTGCATCGGCCGCCGCCACACCCTGCTCATCGCCTACACGGCGACCCTGGCCGGGACGATGTACGCGCGCGTGGGCATCGCGCTCGGCCCCGACAGCGTCCTGGGGCTGCCCGCCTCGGACGCCAAGATGGTCGACACCGGCCCCTCGGCGGCGGTGGTGGGGCTCGCGGTGTACGTGTGCTGGCGCTACCGGGCGTACTGGACCGCCGGGGTGGTGACCGCCTCGATGGTCGGCGAGGTGCTGCTCAAGGACAACCTGGCGGGCAAGGAGCACATCGCGGCGATCGTCGCGGTGGGCGTGCTGTGCTGGATCACCTCGGTGCGCCAGAAGCGCCGCCGCGACCGCGCGGGTCAGGGCCGGCGCACCGGCAGCCTGTCCGGGGCCCCGCCGATGAAGTCCTGAGCCCGGCGCCGCAGCCGCGTCCAGCGCCGGTCGTGCCGGTAGACCCGCATGGCCGACCGGGCCCGGGACCGGGGCCGCTTCCGGTAGAACCGGCGGGCCCACGGCGAGCCGGGCCGGGCCAGCCGGATCGCGGCGACGAGCGCCACGAACGGGATGAGCGTGCCCACGATGGCGAGCCGGAACTTGCCCTTGAAGAGCGCGATCAGCACGAAGCAGAAGTTGATCCCGAGGGTGAGGATGAACGACGCCCGGTCGTGCTGCTCCTGCGACGTCATGTCGTTGACACCGAACGGCGAGAACCCGCCGAGGGCGAGCAGCACCAGGGCGGCGGTCAGCACCACCACCTCGACGCTCTTGCGGCCCTGCTCGGTCCAGTAGACGTCGTCCAGGTGCAGGATCAGCGCGAACTCGTCGAGGACCAGGCCCGCGCCGACCCCGAAGACCACCGCGAAGACGCAGGCGCCGATGCCGTGCCGCCCGCTGCCGACCGCCCCGAACCCGCCGACCACGGTGAGGACGACCCCGGGCACCACATGGTGGATGTGCAGCCCGCCCGGCCTGATGTTGCGGAACGGGCCGCGCCCGGCCCGGATGAGCCGGGTGATCGTACGGGTGACGAGGAAGGTCAGCACGAACGACGCCAGGGCGAGCAGCATCGGAAGCTTGCCCGGCTCGACGAAGTTCCGGTTGAACCAGCTCATCCCCATCCGCATCCGCTCTGAAATGCCGCAGCGCACGCAATACGCGCAATACGCGTAATTTACCCCCGGGGGGCCGGGGGCGGCGCCCGGGATACCCTGCGGCCGATGAATCCCATGGACGGCATACGGTTCGCCTTCGGCACGCTCACCGCGCTCCCGGTACGGGTCACCCGCTGGGACCGCGGGGCGGCCCGGTCCGGGATGCTCTGGGCCCCGCTGGCGGGCCTGGTCGTCGGCGTCTGCGCGGCGGCCGTCGGGGGCGCCTTCCTGCTCCTCGACTCGGGCCCGCTGCTCGCCGCCGTGGCCACGGCGGCGGTCCCGGCCGCGCTCACCCGGGGCCTGCACCTGGACGGCCTGGCGGACGTGGCGGACGGCCTGGGCAGCGCCAAGCCCGCCGAGGACGCACTGCGGATCATGAAGCAGTCGGACATCGGCCCGTTCGGGGTGCTCACCCTGGTCTTCGTACTCCTGGGCCAGGTGGCCGCCCTCGCCGAGCTGTACGCGCAGAGCTGGGCCCGGGGCGCGGTGGCGGCGGTGGTCGCCGCCGCCACGGCCCGTCTGGCCCTCACCCTGGCCTGCCGCCCGGGCGTCCCTGCGGCCCGCCCGGACGGCCTGGGGGCGGCGGTGGCGGGAGCGGTGCCCTGGGCGGCGGCGAGCGAGAGCAGCAGCAGCCCGGTGCGCAGCGCGTCGGGCAGGTCGAGGGCGACGGTCGCCGCCGCGCCCGCCGCCATCGGCAGCAGCGCGCACAGCAGGTCCCGCTCGCGCCCCAGGGCGAGCAGCACGGTCGCCGCCGCCAGATAGACGGCCTGCCCGGCGGCGAAGCCGGCCGCGGGCAGCTCGCCGGGACCGCTCGCCGCCAGCGCCACCAGGGCGCTGAGCACGGCCCCCAGCGGCGCCCCGGTGCGCAGGGCGGCGGCCGCGGCGAGCCGGTCGCCCAGGCCCAGCCACGAGTACGCCCGGTGCGAGAGCCCCTGGTTCCACACCCAGCCGGTGACGGCCCCGGCGAGCAGCGGGACCGTACCGGCGGGCAGGCCGAAGCCGTCCGGGGAGCCGGCGAGCAGCGGCGCTCCCAGGACGTACGCGAGGCCGGGCAGGGCGAAGACCAGGCCGCGCAGCAGACAGGCGGACAGGGCGGTGTGCCAGGGGTCGGCGGCCGGGCCCGCGGCGGCCGGGTAGCGGCGCTCCACGCGCGCGTAGAGGTCCTCGGCCAGCTCGAAGGAGTCCTGGCGGCCGTAGGTCGTCCGGATGTGGGCGTCGGTCATGCCGTCGGATTCCAGGATGGCCGCGACCTCGTCCGGGTGGACGGCGGCGGCGATCAACTCCTCCAGGCGCAGGGCCAGTTCGTCGATGGGGTCCGCGGCGGCGCCGTGCGGGCGCTGGCGCGGGATGAAGGGCAGGGTGTCCTGCCCCTCCTTGCCCAGCCAGAGCGAGCCGCTCACCAGACGGACCCGTCCGAGGCCAGCTCCCGGTACCAGGGGTCGGTGAGTTCGAGCGTCCAGTCGTCCGACTCCCGGGGCATCTCGACGCGCTGCTCGGCGGCGGCCGCGTACGCCGGTACGGGCTCCGTGGCCCCGGCGAGTTCGAGGTAGATCCGGCGGAAGCCGTCCACGGACCGGTGCAGCGTGAACTGGTCGACGACCCGGCTGCGGGCCAGCGCGCCCAGCTCGGCGCGCCGTTCGTGGTCGCGCAGCAGCGAGAGCGTGGCCTCGGCCATCAGCGCGGGTTCGCGCGGCGGCACCACCAGACCGGCGTCGCCGACGGCCTCGCGCACCCCGCCCACGTCCGTGGACACCGTGGCGCGGCCGCAGGACATCGCCTCTATCAGCGAGAAAGGGAACCCCTCACTGATGCTGGAGAGCATCACCAGGCTCCCCGCCGCGTAGGCGCCCGCGACATCGCTGACGCGGCCCTCGTAGCTGATGCCGTCGGTCACGCCGAGTTCGGCGGCGAGCTTCTCCAGCTTGGTGCGGTAGTCCGCGTTGCCCGCCGGGACGGGGCCGAACAGCCGCAGCCGCACCTCCGGCAGCTCCGCCCTGACCATGGCGTACGCCCGGATCAGGGTCTCCAGGTCCTTGATGGGGTCGATGCGCCCGCACCAGCTGAGGGTGGGCACCGCGGGGTCGGGGCCCGCGTGCGGGAAGAGGTTGGGGTCGACGCCGTTGTAGACCGTCCTGAT
Organism: Streptomyces sp. ERV7; assembly: GCF_001653515.1. Lineage (GTDB taxonomy): Bacteria > Actinomycetota > Actinomycetes > Streptomycetales > Streptomycetaceae > Streptomyces. The sequence continues at coordinate 495,402 of NZ_LYOY01000029.1, forward strand.
GCGGTCCACCGGCGCCCCGCCGCGCTCCTCCCAGCGTCGGTTGTACTGGTTGCACGGGGTGATGAGGTCGGCCTGGCGGTACCCCATCGAGTTGAGCTCGCGGTAGAAGCTGAGGATCACCGACTTCACCGGCCAGGTCTGCTCGCCCGTGCGGTAGCCGAGGTAGCGCTCGCGCAGATAGATGCCGTGTTCGGTGAGGAGGAAGGGCACGCCGTCGAAGTACTGGGCGGCGAGCGCGGGCAGGGTGGCGAGGCCACTGCTGACCGCGTGCGCCACACAGTCCTCCGGGAGCCGGGCGGCCAGTGGGCGCAGCGCGTGTTCGAGGAGGTCGGTGGCGGTCAGGGCGTCGTGCACGGTGGGCCGTGCGGCGGCTATCTGAAGGTGCGGCATGGTCCAGATCCACATCAGCGACCGCAGCGCGGCCTCCGAGCGCAGCGCCGCCGAGAGCCGCCCGTCCCGGGCCAGCCGCGCCAGGGCGTACAGCCCCTGGGTGAAGTCGCAGCCGGACTCCGGGTCGAGCATCGAGAGCAGGAACCGCTCATAGATGTCTATGAAACGGCGCCGCTCCTTGCCGAGGAGTGGCCGCCGCCCCGGCGCCGGCCCCCACAGGGGGAACGCCGTGTGCCGGTACACGTTCGGCGGCAGCTCCCAGGTGACCGGCTCGCGGCCGCTGCCGGTGAGGGCCAGGACATTGAAGTCGACCTCCGGCATACCGCGGACGAGCTGGTCGCACCAGGTGCTCACGCCTCCGTGAATGTGCGGATAGGTGCCTTCCGTGAGCATGGTGACATGACGGCCACTGCTCGGCATTGGTGTCCCCCCTGGACAGCGAATGTCAGTCGGCTGGTCAGGCCGGAAGCTTCAGCGTGATCGCCGCCTGGAGCGGTCCCGGTGAGGACCAGGCGGAGCGCTGACCCGCGTACGGCGTGCCGAACACGGTGGTACCGAGGAGCTGTTGCTGGCGGGTGCCCTCGGGTGCGGTGACGGGTGCCACCACGCCCGACGGCGCCTGGACGGTCACGGTGGTACCGACGCGGTACGCGGTGACCTTGCCGTCCTCGACCGCCTTGGCCCACGCGGCCTGGCGGCCGAGTTCGGTGCCGATGTCGCGCTGGCGCAGGTTGACGACGGGCGCGCTGTCCGCGAACAGACCACGATAGTCGCCGAGCACCTTGTCGAGGACCGGGTAGAGGAGCCGCTCCTCGGCCAGGTTGGACTGGTGGACGTAGTGCGGCCGCGGGTCGTTGCCGAGCACATGGCGCAGTGCGGTGCCGGCCTCCTGGGGAACGATGTGGGACTGGTAGCCGGTGGCGGTGTCCAGCGGCGCGGACAGACAGGTGGACGTCGGGTTGTTCTCGCAGATCCCGCTGCCGCCGTCCGCCTTCGAGGTGTAGATCCAGTTGTACTCGTCGGTCATCTCGGCCGCGCTGCCGACGTTGTAGTACACGTTCATCGGGTAGCGCGGCACCGTGAGGGCCTTGCCGACCGGGCGCTGCTGCGGCTCGCGCGAGTTGTCGCTCCCGATCCACTTGACCCCGGCGTCGAGGAGCCCGGCGGCCAGGTTGGGGTTGTCCTGGGGCTGCTGCGGCAGGGTCTTCAGGCCGGAGTGCTCACCGGTGACCAGTTCGGTGCGGTCGACCGGAAGGCCCTTCTGCACGCCCCACTGGTAGTTGTTGTTGATCTGGCCGGAAATATCGCTCCGGCTCACCCACTTGGTGCTGCCGTCGGCGTTCTTCGCACACGTCCAGGGCACGGTGGTGGTGTCCTGGACGCAGCCGAGGAACGCGTGCGTGTACGTGTGGTTCTCCCAGCGGAACTTGGCCTTGTCGGCGAGGAGCTGGGCGGTGAGCGCGTCGGTGCCGCCGTGCTCGGTCTTCCACTCCTCGCCGGAACCCGCGTTGTACAGCAGGTCAAGGGTGAAACCGCTGCTCTGCTCCCACTGTGCGGCGTACTGCGCGTCGGCCGCCGTCATACGGATGTCGGCCGTCTCGCCCCCTCCGCCGGCGCAGTCGAAGTCGCCGGGTGTGCAGTTGAGCGTGCTGTCCCAGCGGGCGTCCGGCGCGAAGACATCGTCGACATGCACGGCAAAATAGTTGCGGCTCTGCCCGAGGTGTACGCCTTGAGTCAGCCATTCCACCATGCCGCGGGCCAGCACCTTGAACTGCTCCTGGTACTGGTTGTAGGCGAAGGTGACGACCAGTTCGCTGCGCCCGTCGTGGGTGTAGGACCCGACCAGGGAGCCGCCGGTGGGCGCGGTGAGATAGCTGGTGTAGCCCTCCCGGGGATGGCCCGCGTACCCGTAGCTCTCCGCCACCGACGCGGAGTTGTCCTCGAAGAGGACCGTTCCGTCGAGGTAGTTGAAGGGCCCCGTCAGGCCCGCCGGGCTGACCTGGGTCCTGGCGCCGTCGAGCACCCCGGCCCAGCCGCCGTTCTGGTCCGTGTAGTCGAGCCCGACCTCGGGGTGGGCCCAGGTGTAGGCGTCGATCTGGCGGATGCCGAAGGTCTTCTCGTACGCCGCGAGCGCGGTCTGCTCGGGGGCGTCGGCCGAGCCGAACGGGATCTCGTTGGGCGCGACGACGCCCTGGAACTTGGCGCGGGGCCGCCCGCCCACCGTGTCGCTGAGGAATGCCGCGTCGACCCTCGGGCGCCCGGCGTCGCCCAGCTTCACCGTCTGGTACGGCAGCCCGATGCTCCTGAGCTGGGCCACCAGCGCGTCCACCGCGCTGCCCCCGTCGTCCAGGACGAGCACCTTGAGATCGATGCGCGGAGGTGTCGTCGCCGTCTCGGCACCGGCCGCGGGTATGCCCGCCGCCAGGAGCCCGGCGGTGAGCAGAGCCACCGTGGTTCTGCCCGTGTTCATGCGGTTCGCCTTCTTCAATGTTTCCCCCCTCATGGGGGCCCTTCCGCATGCGTGCGCACATGGCAGGACCTGTGAAGATGATGCAAAGGAGCCACCTGCGCCCTTGCCCGAACGGGCCGAGTGTGACTGAGCTCTCACAGTCTGGCGGGGGAACGTTGAAGAGACACCACGGATGAGTGAATTGCCGCCGCCGTGATCGAAGCGCACCTGCGCGCGTACGCTCGTATCCGCGCCCAACTCGGCCGAATTACGATGCGCCGGGGCACAGCCGACCCATCCCTCGGCTCGGAAACTCAACGGAAGAGAGACTTCACCACCGTGACTGCTCTGACTCTCAGCACTGCTGGTGCCGCGACGCTGCGCGCCGACGCCGTCGTCGTCGGCATCGCCAAGGGCACTGGGCCCAAGGGGGGTCTGGTCGTCGCGCCGGGCGCCGAGGCCGTGGACAAGGCGTTCGGCGGCAAGCTCGCCGGCGTCCTGGAGACCCTGGGTGCCTCCGGTGCCGAGGGCGAGGCGACCAAGCTGCCGTCGCCGTCCGGCCTGAAGGCGCCGGTCGTGCTGGCCGTCGGACTCGGCACGGCCCCGGGGAAGGACGAGGCGTTCGCCGCCGAGGTGCTCCGCTCCGCCGCCGGCGCCGCGGCCCGCGCGCTCAACGGCACCAAGAAGGCCGCGTTCGCGCTGCCCGTGGAGGCGGCCGAGGACGTGGCGGCCATCGCGGAGGGCGCGCTGCTCGGTGCGTACGCCTTCACCGCGTACCAGGACGGCGGCAAGGGCGCGAAGGCGCCACTGGCCGAAATCGCCTTGATCGGCGCCAAGCCGCGTGACAAGGCTCACAAGGCCGCCGCCGAGCGCGCCATCACGCTGGCCGAGGAGCTGAACCGCGCCCGCGACCTGGTGAACACCCCGCCGAACGACCTCTACCCCGAATCCTTCGCCGCAGTCGCCACCGCGGCCGGCAAGGAGCACGGCGTCAAGGTGCAGGTGCTCGACGAGAAGGCGCTCACCAAGGGCGGCTACGGCGGCATCCTCGGCGTCGGCACCGGCTCCGCCAACGCGCCCCGCCTGGTGAAGATCGCCTACACCCACCCGGCCGCGGCCAAGTCGCTCGCCTACGTCGGCAAGGGCATCACCTACGACTCGGGCGGCATCTCGCTGAAGCCGGCCGGCCACAACGAGACGATGAAGTGCGACATGGCCGGCGCCGCCGCCGTCTTCGCCGCCGTCGTCACGGCCGCCCGCCTCGGCCTGAAGGTGAACGTCACCGGCTGGCTGGCGCTCGCCGAGAACATGCCGTCGGGCACCGCCACCCGCCCGGGCGACGTCCTGCGCATGTACAGCGGCAAGACCGTCGAGGTCCTCAACACCGACGCCGAGGGCCGGCTCGTGCTGGCCGACGCCCTGGCCAAGGCCTCCGAGGAGAACCCGGACGCGATCGTCGACGTGGCGACCCTGACCGGCGCCATGATGATGGCGCTCGGCAGCCGCACCTTCGGCGTGATGGCCAACGACGACGCCTTCCGCACCGCCGTCCACGAGACGGCGGAGGAGGCCGGCGAGCAGTCCTGGCCGATGCCGCTCCCCGCCGACCTGCGCAAGGGCATGGACTCCCCGACCGCCGACATCGCCAACATGGGCGAGCGGATGGGCGGCGGCCTGGTGGCCGGTCTGTTCCTGAAGGAGTTCGTGGGCGAGGGCATCACCTGGGCCCACCTGGACATCGCGGGCCCGGCCTACAACGAGGGCGCCCCCTTCGGCTACACCCCCAAGGGCGGCACCGGCTCCGCGGTCCGCACCCTGGTCCGGCTGGCCGAGCGCACCGCCGACGGCGAGCTGGGCTGACCCCATGTGACACCGATGGCCTCGGGCATATGCCCGAGGCCGTTCGTGTTCCGTCCCCGTACACGTCCGGATTGCGCTCTGGACGAAATCCGGAGGTACGTACACGTCGATCGCCCTCCCGCGGGGCGATCGGCCGTCCCGGAGCCCGGCCCGGCGTCCCGCCTTCCGGCAACAAGTGCGAAGATGGGTTCTCGGCAGGACAGGGCCCCCACCACAGGGCCGACGAAGACAGCGGCCGAACACCAGCCGCCGCCCGGTCACGGGACCGGCGCCCGGCGCACATGCATGGAGGACGTGACGTGGCGAACGACGCCAGCACCGTTTTCGACCTAGTGATCCTCGGCGGTGGCAGTGGCGGCTACGCCGCGGCCCTGCGCGGAGCGCAGCTGGGCCTGGACGTCGCACTGATCGAGAAGAACAAGCTCGGCGGCACCTGCCTGCACAACGGCTGCATCCCCACCAAGGCCCTGCTGCACGCCGGCGAGATCGCCGACCAGGCGCGCGAGGCCGAACAGTTCGGTGTCAAGGCCACCTTCGAGGGCATCGACATCGCGGCCGTCCACAAGTACAAGGACGACGTGATCTCGGGCCTGTACAAGGGCCTCCAGGGCCTGGTCGCCTCCCGCAAGGTGACGTACATCGAGGGTGAGGGCCGCCTCTCGTCGCCCACCTCGGTCGACGTCAACGGGCAGCGCGTCCAGGGCCGCCACGTCCTCCTGGCGACCGGCTCCGTGCCGAAGTCGCTGCCGGGCCTGGAGATCGACGGCAACCGCGTCATCTCCTCGGACCACGCGCTGACCCTGGACCGCGTCCCGCAGTCCGCGATCATCCTGGGCGGCGGCGTCATCGGCGTCGAGTTCGCCTCGGCGTGGAAGTCCTTCGGCACCGACGTCACCGTCGTCGAGGGCCTCAAGCACCTCGTCCCGGCCGAGGACGAGAACTCCTCGAAGCTTCTTGAGCGCGCGTTCCGCAAGCGCGGCATCAAGTTCAACCTGGGCACCTTCTTCCAGAAGGCCGAGTACACCCAGAGCGGCGTCAAGGTCACGCTGGCCGACGGCAAGGAGTTCGAGGCCGAGGTCCTCCTCGTCGCCATCGGCCGCGGCCCGGTCTCGCAGGGCCTCGGTTACGAGGAGCAGGGCGTCGCGATGGACCGCGGCTACGTCCTCGTCGACGAGTACATGCGCACCAACGTGCCGACCATCTCGGCCGTCGGTGACCTCGTCCCGACCCTCCAGCTCGCGCACGTCGGCTTCGCCGAGGGCATCCTGGTGGCGGAGCGTCTGGCCGGTCTCAAGACCGTCCCGATCGACTACGACGGTGTGCCGCGCGTGACGTACTGCCACCCCGAGGTCGCCTCCGTCGGCATCTCCGAGGCCAAGGCCAAGGAGATCTACGGTGCGGACAAGGTCGTCGCTCTGAAGTACAACCTCGCGGGCAACGGCAAGAGCAAGATCCTCAAGACCGCGGGCGAGATCAAGCTCGTCCAGGTCAAGGACGGTGCCGTGGTCGGCGTCCACATGGTCGGTGACCGTATGGGCGAGCAGGTCGGCGAAGCCCAGCTGATCTACAACTGGGAGGCTCTGCCGGCCGAGGTCGCGCAGCTCATCCACGCGCACCCGACGCAGAACGAGGCTCTCGGCGAGGCGCACCTGGCGCTGGCCGGCAAGCCGCTGCACTCCCACGACTAATTGCCCTCGGGCGCGACGACCACTTCCGCAATTCTGTAAGGAGAAACTGAAACCATGTCGGTTTCCGTAACCCTTCCGGCGCTCGGCGAGAGCGTCACCGAGGGCACCGTCACCCGCTGGCTGAAGGCCGAGGGCGAGCGCGTCGAGGCCGACGAGCCGTTGCTCGAGGTCTCGACCGACAAGGTCGACACCGAGATCCCGGCCCCGGCCTCCGGCATCCTGGCCTCCATCAAGGTGGCCGAGGACGAGACCGTCGAGGTCGGCGCCGAGCTGGCGATCATCGACGACGGCACGGGCGCGCCCGCCGCCGCCCCGGCTCCGGCCCAGGCCGAGGCCCCCGCCGCCGCTCCCGCTGCCCGCCCCGGCCGACAAGGCGTTCGCCGCCTTCGACAAGGGCTCCGGCAGCCAGTCCATGGCCACCACCATGGCCTTCGTCCGGCTGGTCAAGGACCTCATCCGCGACAAGGAGACCGGCAAGCGCTGGGTCCCGATCGTCCCGGACGAGGCCCGTACCTTCGGTATGGAGTCGCTGTTCCCCTCGCTCGGCATCTACTCGCCGAAGGGCCAGACGTACGAGCCGGTCGACCGCGACCAGCTGATGTACTACCGCGAGGCGAAGGACGGCCAGATCCTCAACGAGGGGATCACCGAGGCCGGTTCGATGGCCGACTTCATCGCCGCGTCGTCCGCGTACTCCACGCACGGCGAAGCGATGATCCCGTTCTACATCTTCTACTCGATGTTCGGCTGGCAGCGCACCGCCGACCAGATGTGGCAGCTCGGCGACCAGCTGGGCCGCGGCTTCCTGGTGGGCGCCACCGCCGGTCGTACGACGCTGACCGGTGAGGGCCTCCAGCACGCCGACGGCCACTCGCCGGTGATCGCCGCGACCAACCCGGCGGCGCTCACCTACGACCCGGCGTTCGCGTACGAGATCGGCACCATCGTCAAGGACGGTCTGCGCCGGATGTACGGCGAGGCGGCCCCGGGCGAGGACCAGAACGTCTTCTACTACCTCACCGTGTACAACGAGCCCATGCCGCAGCCCGCCAAGCCGGCCGGGATCGACGAGGGCATCATCAAGGGCCTCTACCGCTTCAACACGGCCGAGTCGGCCGGGCTGGACGTGGCGACCGCCAACCCCGCGCGCATCCAGCTGCTCGGCTCCGGCACCGCGATCCACTGGACCCTCCAGGCCCAGAAGCTGCTCGCCGAGGAGTGGGGCGTGGCCGCCGACGTGTGGTCCGCGACCTCCTGGACCGAGCTGCGCCGCGACGCCCTGGAGGCGGACGCCGCGCTCCTTCGCGGCGAGGAGCGGGTGCCGTACGTACGGCAGGCGCTGGCCGGTGCCGAGGGCCCGGTCCTCGCGGTCAGCGACTACATGCGCCAGGTCCCGGACCAGATCGCGCAGTGGGTCGAGCAGGACTACTCCTCGCTCGGCGCCGACGGGTTCGGCCTCTCCGACACCCGTGACGCGGCCCGCCGCCACTTCGGCGTCGACGCCCAGTCGATCGTGGTCGCGGCCCTGGCCCAGCTGGCCCGGCGCGGCGAGGTCAAGGCCTCGTCCGTGAAGGAAGCCCGCGAGCGGTACGGCCTGTAAGGCCACAGGAAGCGTGTACGCCCCCGGGGGCGCGGCTCTGTGCCGCGCCCCCGGGGGCGTTTGTGTGCGAACTGCGCGAGCGACCCGGCACGGTCCGCAGCCGAACAGAAACGCCCTACGCGGCGCGGGCATCATTGCCCCATGCGTGCCGCCCGACTCATCAAGATGGTCCTGCTCCTCCAGTCACGGCCGTCGATGACCGCCGCCGAGCTGGCGCGCGAGCTGGAGGTCTCCGAGCGCACGGTCACCCGGGACGCGCAGGCCCTCGGCGAGGCGGGGGTGCCGGTGTACGCGGACCGGGGCCGGGCCGGGGGCTACCGGCTGATCGGCGGCTACCGCACCCGGCTCACCGGGCTCGACCGGGACGAGGCCGCCGCGCTGTTCCTGTCCGGGGTGCCGGGCGCGCTGCGCGAGATGGGCCTGGAGGACGCGGCCTCGGCCGCCCGCCTCAAGGTGTCGGCGGCCCTGCTCCCCTCGCTGCGGGACGCGCCCGCGAGCGCCGGGCGGCGCTTCCATCTGGACGCGCCCGCCTGGTGGCAGGAGCCGGGGACACCCGAGCACCTGCCCGCCGTGGCCCGCGCCGTATGGGCGGACCTGGCACTGCGGGTGGTCTACCGGCGCCGCGACGGGGAGTCGGTGGAGCGCCTCCTGGAGCCGTACGGGCTCGTTCTGAAGGCCGGGGTCTGGTACGTGTGCGCCCGCGCCGGGGGCGAGCGCCCGGGCTTCCGGGTGTACCGGCTCGACCGGTTCGACGAGGTGGCGCGGAGCGGGGAGGCGTTCGTCCGGGACGAGTCCTTCGACCTGGCCGGGTTCTGGGCCGAGCGGGCGGCCTCCTTCGCCCGGGCGATGCTCCGCGAGACGGTCCTGGTACGGGTGTCGACGGCCGGGGCCGCCCGGCTGCCGTACGTCACGGGCGACCGGGAGTCGGTCCTGGCGGCCCTGGAGGCGGCCGAGGCGGACGGGCGGGGCCGGGTGACCGTGGCGCTGGCCGTGGAGTCGTACGACGTGGCGTACGAACAGCTGATGCCGCTCGGGCCGGAGGTGGAGGTGCTCGAACCCACCGCACTGCGGGAACGGTTCACCGCCGCCGCCCGCGCGATGGGCGGACTCTACGGCGGTTCACCGGGCGGCCGGGACGGCGTGGCCCGGTGAACCGGGACGGCCGGGCGAGTCGATCCGGCCGCCCGAAGGGCTGATTTGCGCGGCTCCGCGTGCGCGCCCACCCGCCAGCCACGATGCTGGATCCCGTGATGGACGAGACGGAATTCTGGGAGCTGATCGACAGCACCCGCGAGGACGCCGAGGGCGACCCCGAGGACCATGCGGAGCTGCTGGTGGAGCGCTTGCTGCAGCTCGACCCGGATTCCGTCCTGGACTTCGCCAGGCACTTCGAGGCCCGCTACAACCGCGCCTACGCCTGGGATCTGTGGGGCGCGGCGGCCGTGCTGCTCGGCGGCGCCAGCGACGACGCGTTCGACTACTTCCGCTGCTGGCTCATCGGCCAGGGCCGTGAGGTGTTCGAGGGCGCGCTGCACGACCCGGACCACCTCGCCGAGCTCCTGGACGACTTCGACGAGGAGATCGACGGGGACGGCGAGGACCTCGGCTACGCGGCGGACGAGGCGTACGAGCAGCTCACCGGGGCCGTCGCACCCGATCTGGGCATCTCGCCCCAGCCGGCCGAACCACTGGGCACCCCCATCGACTTCGAGGACGACCGCGCCCTGGCGGAACGGTTCCCCCGGCTGTGGGAGCGGTTCGGCACCGGGGCCTGAACCGGGAAGGGGCAGGGCCCGTTTCGCGGGCCGGTGGGGCGCACCTCCACCGAGCCGCCTAGCCGGTCCCCCGGGCCAGCACCAACAGCGCCACGTCGTCCTTGGCTCTGCCCGCGTACCGGAGCAGGTCGTCGCGTACCGCCTCCGTGAGCCTGGTCATGCCGCCGTCGTGGGTGGCCAGCGCGGGCAGTCGCTCCGCCAGCGGGTAGAAGTCCCCGGCCCCGTCGCGCGCCTCGGTGACCCCGTCCGTGTACGCGAGGATCCTGTCCCCCTCGGCGAGCTCCACCCGCAGCTCCCCGGGTGGCGCGAGGCCCGCCAGGCCCAGGCCCAGCGGCGGCGCGGGCGCGACGGCCAGTTCGGCGGCGGTGCGGCCGCGCAGCAGGAACGGCCGGGGGTGGCCGCAGCTCACCACCCGTACGACCCGCTCGTGCGGCGGGAACTCCAGGAGGAGCGCGGTCGCGAACAGCTCGCCGTGGCCGTCGGATCCGGCGTCGACCACCAGGCGGCGGTCGAGGCGGGCGGCGACCCCCGGCAGCGTGGGCTCGTCCAGGACCGCCTCGCGGAAGGCGCCGAGCAGCGCGGCCACCGTGCCGACCGCCGCCAGACCGTGGCCCTGGACGTCCGCGATCACCGCCCGTACGCCGTGCGGGCCCTCGCGCACGTCGTAGAAGTCGCCGCCGACCAGGGTGCCGCGCTGGGCGGCCTGGTAGAGCCCGGCGCAGCGCACCGGCCCCACCGCGTCCGGCAGCGGCGGCAGCACCGCGAGCTGGGCGGCCTCCGCGACGGTACGGACGGTCACCAGCTGGTGGTCGCGGCGCTGGCGCACCCAGGCCACCACGATGCTGAAGACCACGACGACCGCGAGGGTGACGATGTCGCCGGATTCCGGGTACCAGTCGCGGGTGTGCGGCAGCAGGATGCCCGTGAAGGTCACCGTGGCCAGGACGACGGTGCCGACCGGGCCGTAGGCGAAGGCGGCGAGCGGCGGCACGGCGGCCAGGAAGTAGCCGAGCTCGACCCCGTTGGGGGTGGTGAGCTGGGCAGCCGTGATCCCGGCGAGGACCACCACCGGCAGCGCCCGCTGCCACAGCGGCCGGCGGGCCACCGGCAGCAGCCCGGACGCGCCCTCGTCCACCATGGCGAGACTCCTCGGCCGCCGGTTCTCCGCTGCTGTCTCCTGCTATCTCCTGTTCTACGTCACTCGGTGAGCGAGCGCCCCATCAGCACGTCGTCCACGTACGTGCCGTCCAGCAGGAACTCCCCGGGCAGCACGCCCTCGACGGCGAACCCCTCCGACGCGTAGAGCTCACGGGCAGGGGTGTTGTGGCCCAGGACGCGCAGGGTCAGCCGCCGTGCGCCCTGGCGCCGGGACTCCTCGGCGGCGGCGCGCAGCAGGGCCCGGGCCACCCCCCGGCCCCGGGCGCGGCCGGCGACGGCGAGGCCCTGGATCTGGCGGACGTGGCCGTTGCAGTCGAGCCGGGTGGGCCGGACCAGGCGCAGATATCCGGCCACGCGGCCCTCGACCTCGGCCACCAGGTAGTACGCGGGCGGGTTGGCGGGGTCGAAGAACGGCGCGAACGGCGGCTCGGGCCGGGGCTGGACGGAGTGCAGCGGCGACCAGACCTCCCGGTCGAGCGCGGCGAGGGCGGCTTCGTCACTGAGGCGGGAGGGGCGTATGTGCGGCTCGTCCATGGGCCCACTGTGCCATCGGGACAGCGATGGGGAAGCATGGTTTCCGCTCCGGAGCGGGGCACCCTCCACCACCGGGAGAAGGCGTCATGCGGATCGCGATCACGGGCTCGACCGGGCTCATCGGTACGGCGCTGGGGCAGTCGCTGCGGGCCGACGGGCACGACCTGGTCCGGCTGGTGCGGCGCCCGGCGCGGGCCGGTGACGAGGTCGAGTGGGACCCGCAGCGGCAGTACGTGGACACGGCGGGCCTCGCCGGGTGCGAGGCGGTGGTCCACCTGGCCGGGGCGGGGGTCGGGGACCACCGGTGGACCGACGCGTACAAGAAGGAGATCCGCGACAGCCGGGTGCTCGGCACGGCCGCCCTCGCCGAGGCCCTGGCCTCGCTCGACGTACCGCCGAAGGTGCTGCTGTGCGGCTCGGCGATCGGCTACTACGGCGATACGGGCACGCGCGCGGTGGACGAGGAGGCGCCGCCCGGCGAGGGCTTCCTCGCGGGGGTGTGCGTGGAGTGGGAGGAGGCGGCGGCCCCGGCCCAGGAGGCGGGCATCCGTACGGTGTTCGCGCGCACCGGCCTGGTGGTGGCGCCCGGCGGGGGCGCCTGGGGCAGGCTCTTCCCGATCTTCAGGGCGGGGCTGGGCGGGCGGTTGGGCAGCGGGCGGCAGTACTGGTCGTTCATCTCCCAGCACGACCACACCGCCGCGCTGCGGCACCTGCTCGACACCCCGGAACTGTCCGGCCCGGTGAACCTGACGGCCCCGGAGCCGGTCACCAACCGCGAGGTGACGGCGGCGATGTCCCGCGTCCTGCGCCGCCCGGCGCTCTTCCCGGTCCCGGCCCCGGCGATCCGTCTGGTCCTGGGCGAGTTCGCCGAGGACGTCCTGGGCAGCCAGCGCGTCCTCCCCCACCGCCTGCTGGACTCGGGGTTCAGGTTCGCGTTCCCGGGGATCGACGGGGCGATCCGGGCGGCGACGCGGTAGGGGCGGGACGGCTACCGGGGAGCGCGGCGACCCGGTCGCGGTACGTCCGTACCGCCGCCGCGTCGCGGTACGGCTCCAGCCGCCGCTCGAAGTCCCGCACGTACTCGATCGCCCGCACCGACCGCATCTCGCTCGCCTGCTGCGCCGCCTCCGCGGCCAGCGCACAGGCCTGGTCGAGCTCCCCCAGCCCGAGCCGGGCACAGGCGAGCACCACCCGGCAGAAGAGCCGGGAGCGGGCGTACGCCGGGGCGCGCAGCTGCAAGGAGCGCTCGGCGTGCTGCGCGGCCGCCCGGTACTGCTGGAGATCCCGGTGGCAGTGCCCGAACTCGTCCGCCAGCTGCGCGTCGTCGAAGAACCGCGCCCAGTGCGGCACCTCGTCGCCCGGCCGGGCCGCCTCCATCGCCCGTTCCGCCCGCACCAGCGAGGCTGTGCACGCCCGGATCTCGCCGAGCACGCCGTGCCCGCGCGCCTCCACGGAGTGCAGCAGTGCCTGCACCACCGGCGGTGCCGAGGAGCCGACGCCCTGCTGGGCGACCCGCGCCAGCTGGACCGCCTCCCGGCCGTGGCCGAGGTAGACGGCCTGCCGGCTCATGGTGACCAGGACGTACGACCCGTACGCCCGGTCGCCCGCCGCCTGCGCCAGCCTCAGGGCCTGGACGAAGTACCGCTGCGCCAGACCGTGCGCGGCGATGTCGTACGAGGTCCAGCCCGCGAGGCGGGTGAGGTCGGCGGCGGCCGCGAAGAGCCTGCGGCCGATGTTCTCGCCGTAGCTGCCGCGCAGCATCGGCTCGGCCTCGTGCTCCAGATAGCGCACCAGGGCCTGGCGCGCGTGGCCGCCGCCGTAGGCGTGGTCCAGGGTGCGAAAGAGCTCCCCGACCGAGCGCAGGGCGGCGATGTCGCCGCTGGTCACGCGCTGTCCTGGGCCCCGGTCGGAGCTGCGCTGCCGGGGCACGCTGGGGCGGCCCTGGCTGGGGATGCGCGGCCCCGGGGCGGCGGCCGCCGCCTCGCCCGCGAAGCGCGGGGAGGGGTCGCCGTGGCCGACGCGTTCGTCGGCCCGCCCGATCAGCCAGTCCCGGCTGGGCACCACGAGACCGGCCGGGGTGAACGCGATCTTGCGCAGCTCGATATGGCTGCCGGAGTCCTTGCGCCACAGACCGCTGACGATGTCGACGGCCTCCTCCGGGGTCGCCGCGAACTCCAGCCCGGCGTACACCGGCGCACAGGCGTCGAGCCCCAGGTCCTGTGCCGAGAGTCTGCGCCCCAGGCGCCGGGTGAACACCTCGGCGATCAGCGCGGGCGTGGTGCCGCGTGGCTGCTGCCCGCGCAGCCACCTTGTCACCGACGTCTTGTCGTACCGCAGGTCCAGGCCGTGTTCTAGGCCGAGCTGGTCCACGCGGCGCGCTAGGCCCGCGTTGGAGAACCCGGCTTCCGCGATGAGCGCGGCGAGCTGGCGGTTGGGTGTGCGCTGCGCGGGTCGTTCCGTCATCAGCTGTGCGATCTCCTGCCTTCCGGGCCAAGCGGGCAGCCCTCATGGAACGGGGGGAATTTAGCGGTCAATACCGCCCTGACCGCCGCCTTCACCCCGCATTCATCCGATCGTGTGAGGAGGTGCCGTTTCTGCCCGCCGCACGCTGCCGTCGAACGCGGTCGTACAGTGGCTGGGGCGCATGTCTGCACTGGGTGAGGAGCCGGGCGTGAACGAGCTGCGATTTGTCCGACTGGGTTTCGGCGACGACGCGGTCGAGTACCAGGAGGCCTGGGACGAGCAGCGGCGGGTGCACACGGCCCGGTTCACCGACGAGATCCCGGACACCTGTCTGCTCCTGGAGCACCCGCCGGTCTACACGGCGGGCCGGCGCACGGACCCCAGCGAGCGCCCCCTGGACGGCACTCCGGTGGTGGACGTGGACCGGGGCGGCAAGATCACCTGGCACGGCCCGGGCCAGCTCGTCGGCTACCCGATCCAGAAGCTGCCGCGCCCGGTGGACGTGGTCGCGCACGTGCGCCGGCTGGAGGAGGCCCTGATCCGTACGGCCGCCGACTTCGGCCTGGAGACCACCCGGGTCGAGGGCCGCAGCGGTGTGTGGGTGCTCGGCGACCCGGTCGAGCAGCGCCCCGGGTTCGGCGGCCTCGCCCTCGACTTCGACCCCCGGCTCACCGACGACGAGTTCGACCCGCGTCTGAACGGCCCGGAGTACGCTCCCTCCAACGCGGGCCAGCGCCGCGAGGACCGCAAGCTCGCCGCGATCGGGATCCGCGTCGCCAAGGGCGTGACCATGCACGGCTTCGCGCTGAACGTGAACCCGGACAACACCTGGTTCGACCGGATCGTGCCGTGCGGCATCCGGGACGCGGGCGTGACGTCGCTCTCGTACGAACTGGGCCGCGAGATCACGATCGCCGATGTCCTGCCGGTCGTCGAGAAGCACCTCAAGGACATCCTGGAGCACGCGGAACTGGCGCCCAGGGAGATCGAGCGGGTTACCGCCTAGTACGCCCCCGGCGCACCCGGGATCGGGAATGCGCCCCTCTGGCCATGGGTTGGCCAGACGTAATGCCACACAAATAACGGGCGTACCCTGGTGTCCGCCGAAGAATCGAAGTCATAGGGAGCACGTCGTGTCCGCAGTCGCACCCGACGGACGCAAGATGCTGCGCCTGGAGGTCCGGAACAGCCAGACCCCCATCGAGCGCAAGCCCGAGTGGATCAAGACCCGGGCGAAGATGGGCCCCGAGTACACCAAGATGCAGGCCCTGGTGAAGGGCGAGGGGCTGCACACGGTCTGCCAGGAGGCGGGCTGTCCCAACATCTTCGAGTGCTGGGAGGACCGCGAGGCGACCTTCCTCATCGGTGGCGACCAGTGCACCCGGCGCTGCGACTTCTGCCAGATCGACACGGGCAAGCCCGAGGCGCTGGACCGCGACGAGCCCCGCCGCGTGGGCGAGTCCGTGGTCACCATGGACCTGAACTACGCCACGATCACCGGCGTCGCCCGCGACGACCTGGCGGACGGCGGCGCCTGGCTGTACGCGGAGACCGTGCGCCAGATCCACGCGCAGACGGCGGACCGCGCAGAGGGCCGCACCAAGGTCGAGCTGCTCGCGCCCGACTTCAACGCGGTGCCCGAGCAGCTGGCCGAGGTCTTCTCGTCCCGCCCCGAGGTCTTCGCGCACAACGTCGAGACCGTGCCGCGGATCTTCAAGCGGATCCGCCCCGGCTTCCGCTACGAGCGCTCGCTCGACGTCATCACCCAGGCGCGCGACTACGGCCTGGTGACCAAGTCGAACCTGATCCTCGGCATGGGCGAGACCCGCGAGGAGGTCAGCGAGGCGCTCCAGCACCTGCACGACGCGGGCTGCGAGCTGATCACCATCACGCAGTACCTGCGGCCGTCGGTGCGCCACCACCCCGTGGAGCGCTGGGTGAAGCCGCAGGAGTTCGTGGAGCTCAAGGAGGAGGCCGACGAGATCGGCTTCTCCGGTGTGATGTCGGGCCCGCTGGTCCGCTCCTCGTACCGCGCGGGCCGGCTCTTCCAGCAGGCGATGGAGCGCCGGGGCGCGAAGGCGGCGACGGAGGACGCGGTCGGCGTGTGACCCTCCGTACCGGGCAGCACGTGTGAATTCGCGCACAAGGTACTACCGGCCGGTAATGGCCGATTCGACGCGGTCCTTACATCCCTCGCAGGTAGGGGGTGCGTGAGGGCCGCGTCAGCGTTTTACCGGGTCGCGTCAAGGTTTCATTGGCGTTTGACCGTTCGGACACGCCCTGGTAACACCAGTCAGTGACGCTGTCTTCACGCACCGCGCACGCTCCCCCGGCGTGCGCCCGCGTGCACGCCCCCGCGCTGTTCCCGTCCTAGGGAGGACCTCACGATGCAGTCCGCGACGACCGTACGCGCCACCGCGCTCCCGTCCGTCACCGACGCACTGCGTGCCATGGAGTCCTTCCTGATGGCCGCGGGCCAGCGCACGGCCCGCCGCAACGCCTGGACGGCGGTCCTCGAAGACCGCCGCAGGGCCAAGGACAGGACCGAGGCCCAGGACGTACTGGAGGCCGTGGCTAGCCGTCGGTCCTAGGCCACGTAAACTTCGGTTTATGGCGAGGAAGGAAAACGCAGACACTACTGCGAACCCCGGGCGACTGAAGCAGATCGCCCTGACGTACAAGATGACCCGCAAGGCCGACTCGAAGGTCGGTCTCGTCGTCGCGGCAGTGGGAATCGTCACCTTCGGTGTCTTCCTCGCGCTCGGGTTCTGGATCGACCACCCCTTCTACCTGGGCATTCTCGGCTTCCTGCTGGCCTTCCTCGCCATGGCGATCGTCTTCGGACGCCGTGCCGAGCGCGCTGCCTTCGGGCAGATGGAAGGACAGCCGGGGGCCGCGGCCGCGGTGCTCCAGAACATCGGCCGCGGCTGGACGACGACCCCGGCGGTGGCGATGAACCGCAGCCAGGACGTCGTGCACCGGGCGGTCGGCAAGGCCGGCATCGTGCTGGTGGCCGAGGGCAACCCGAACCGCGTGAAGTCGCTGCTGGCGGCCGAGAAGAAGAAGATGGCGCGGATCGTGGTGGACGTCCCCGTCCACGACGTTCTGGTCGGCGACGGAGAGGGCCAGGTGCCCTTGAAGAAGCTCCGCACCACGCTGCTGAAGCTCCCCCGTGTGCTGGCGGGACCGCAGGTCACCGCGGCCAACGACCGGCTGCGGGCGATGGGCGACCTGATGAGCAATATGCCGCTTCCCAAGGGGCCGATGCCCAAGGGGATGCGGATGCCGCGCGGCGGAAAGGCGCGCTGACGCTCCGCCGATGGCGGACGGGAAGGGGCCCGGCGGAACCGAGAGGCCGATGGCGGACGGGAAGGGGCCCGGCGGAACCGAGAGGGTCCGCCGGGCCCCCTCCCTTTGTTTCCCGTGCGGCGGAACCGAGAGGTTCCGCCGGGCCCCTTCCTTTGTTTCCCGTGCGTGTGCGGTGTTCCCGTGCGTGCCTGGTGCCCGGTGCTTCCCGTGCGTGTCCGGGTTGCCTAGATCCGGACCTGGATCGCTCGCGCCAGGCGGTCGTGGAGGCCTCGGCCGTCCCGGTCCCAGACCAGGGCCGGGATCGCCAGGCACAGCAGCACGCTGCGCAGCAGGGAGCGGAGGAAGCTCAGGCGGCCGCCGCCCTCGGCGATCAGACGCAGGCCCAGAAGGCGCTTGCCGGGGGTGGAGCCGACCGTTCCGACGGTCAGGATGCTCATCACCAGGAAGACGACGAGCGCCCAGTTGTTGGTGAGGTGGAGCTGGCGGTGCGCGAGCAGCCCGTATGCGATCAGGGCGCTCACCGACCAGTCGATGAAGATGGCGCCGAAGCGCCGACCCAGGGGGGCGATGGCGCCCGGCCCCTCCTCCGGCAGACCGAGCTGCTCGCCGCGGTAACCGAAGTCGACGCCCATCTCCTCGGCCGCCGCCTTGGGCCCGGAGAGCCACGATCCGATTGCTTGCCTGTTGTCCACACGTCCACGGTACCGGCCGGTGTACGGAGCCCGGCCCCCGGGATGGGACAGAGGCCCAGATTTATCCCATTTATACGGGTCTTGATGCGGCACCTACCGGGGCCCCGGTTAACTTGGGCGAAACAAACGGGTCACGCTTGAGAAATCCCGTCTGCCTATGGTCGGGTCCAGCGTGTGCCACCGCACTGGCCGCACCACGAGCTACAACCCCGTCTCCCCCGGACGGGAGTAGGAGGAGTTGGATGTTCCAGAACGCCGACGACGCCAAGAAGTACATCGCGGACAACGACGTCAAGATGGTCGACGTACGGTTCTGCGACCTTCCCGGCGTGATGCAGCACTTCACGATTCCGGCGACGGCGTTCGACCCGGCCGAGGAGCTGGCGTTCGACGGCTCGTCGATCCGCGGCTTCCAGGCCATCCACGAGTCCGACATGGCGCTGCGCGCCGACCTGTCGACCGCGCGCCTGGACCCGTTCCGCCGCGACAAGACGCTGAACATCAACTTCTTCATCCACGACCCGATCACGGGTGAGCAGTACAGCCGCGACCCGCGCAACATCGCGAAGAAGGCCGAGGCCTACCTCGCCTCGACCGGCATCGCCGACACGGCGTACTTCGGCCCCGAGGCCGAGTTCTACGTCTTCGACAGCGTGCGCTTCGCCACCGCGGCGAACGAGAGCTTCTACCACATCGACTCCGAGGCCGGCGCCTGGAACACCGGTGCGGTCGAGAACAACCGCGGCTACAAGGTCCGCTACAAGGGCGGCTACTTCCCGGCCCCGCCGGTCGACCACTTCGCCGACCTGCGTGCCGAGATCTCTCTGGAGCTGGAGAAGTCCGGCCTCCAGGTCGAGCGCCAGCACCACGAGGTGGGCACGGCCGGCCAGGCGGAGATCAACTACAAGTTCAACACGCTGCTGGCCGCGGCCGACGACCTGATGCTCTTCAAGTACATCGTGAAGAACGTCGCGTGGCGCAACGGCAAGACCGCGACCTTCATGCCGAAGCCGATCTTCGGCGACAACGGCTCGGGCATGCACGTCCACCAGTCCCTGTGGACCGGCGGCGAGCCGCTCTTCTACGACGAGCAGGGCTACGCGGGCCTGTCGGACACCGCCCGCTACTACATCGGCGGCATCCTCAAGCACGCGCCGTCGCTGCTGGCCTTCACCAACCCGACGGTGAACTCGTACCACCGTCTGGTCCCCGGCTTCGAGGCCCCGGTCAACCTGGTCTACTCGCAGCGCAACCGCTCCGCCGCGATGCGTATCCCGATCACGGGCTCGAACCCGAAGGCGAAGCGCGTCGAGTTCCGCGCCCCGGACCCGTCGTCCAACCCGTACCTCGCCTTCTCGGCGCTGCTCCTCGCGGGCCTCGACGGCATCAAGAACAAGATCGAGCCGGCCGAGCCGATCGACAAGGACCTCTACGAGCTCGCCCCCGAGGAGCACGCGGGCGTCGCCCAGGTCCCGACCTCCCTCCCGGCGGTGCTGGAGGCCCTGGAGGCCGACAACGAGTACCTCCAGGCCGGTGGCGTCTTCACGTCCGACCTGATCGAGACGTGGATCGACTACAAGCGCACCAACGAGATCGCCCCGATCCAGCTGCGCCCGCACCCGCACGAGTTCGAGCTGTACTTCGACCTCTAAGCCCGACCGGGTGCCACACGCTTGAGAGGCCCTGCCGCTCCCTTCCGGGGGGCGGCAGGGCCTCTGGCATGTGGGCGTACCCGGACGCGATACGGACCCGAACTCGACCTCCCCGGCCCCCTCTTGGCAAGATCGGGCAGCCGCCGATCAGGTGGCGACCCGATGGGGTCCGATTAGGTCCGGTCGGGGCCGATCGGGTCCGGTCACGTTCGAGAGGAACCCCCTTGCGTTCGCGCCCCGCGCTCCGCAGTGCCGCCCTGGCCGCCGTCGTCTTCGCGTCGGGGCTCACCGCCCAGGCCGGTACGGCCGCGGCCGACGACCCCGTGCCGCTCAGGACCGAGGCCGTCTTCAACAATCCCGTCGGGACCGCCGCCGAGCAGCAGGCCGTCGTGGCGCGGCAGGTGGAGCTCATAGCCGGGGCGCCCGCGGGGGCGCGGATCCGGCTGGCCATGTTCTACGCCGACGACCCGGCCCTGCCGGACGCGCTCGTCGCCGCCCATCGGCGGGGTGTCGAGGTGCAGGCGGTCTTCGACGAGAAGGCCGTGGGCATGGCCCCGTACAAGAGCCTGCTGGCGGAGCTCGGTGGGGACACGGCCAAGGGGTCGTGGGTGATGAGCTGCGGGGCCGCGCGCGGATGCGTCGGTACGCGGGCGCTCGGGACCGTCGACGCCATCAACCACAACAAGTTCCTGCTGCTCTCGCGGACCGGCTCCACCCCGGACGTCGTCGTCCAGTCCTCCGCCAATCTGCACCTCGGCCGCGACGGCACCAAGGGCTGGAACAACGCCCTGGTTCTGGTGGGGAACGAGGGCGTTTACGCCGCCTACAACGGGTACTTCGACGATCTCAGAGCGCGGCGGGCCAACAACGACTACTACCGCACCGGGCGGCCCCCCGTCGCCTCCGGCAACGCCAAGGCGCACTTCTATCCGCGCGCCGAGAGCAACGGCTCCCCCTACGACGACCCGTCCGAGGACACCGTCGCCACCGTGCTCGACAACGTGAAGTGCTTCGGCAACGCCAAGTACGGCACGACCGACAACCACCGCACCCGGATCCGGGTCAGCATGACCATCTTCAGCCGCCCCTACCTCGCCGACCGGCTCGCCGAGCTCGACGCGCAGGGGTGCTACGTCGAGGTGTCCGAGACGTACAACCCGGACAGCGCGCTGGAGACGCAGTCGCTCCAGACGCTGCTGAAGAAGACGTCCAGTGTGTACGGCGGGGTCATCGCCCGGTACTACTGCCAGGCCGACTCCACCTGGATCCACGACAAGTACCTGCTCGTGGAGGGGAACTACTACAACACCCCGGACCGCAAGGTCCTGTGGACCGGCAGTCACAACTGGAGCGGGAACTCACTGCGGCAGAGCGACGAGACCATGCTCCAGCTGGAGGACGGCGGCGTCTTCGACGCGTACGTCGCCAACTTCAACCAGCTGCGGGCCGCGACCACGCATCAGCCCGCCAACGGGGCCGCCGCCACCTGCTGAGCCGGCCGGGGGGAGAGGGTGCCGCGCCCCGGTTTCCCGGGGGCGCGGCACCCGTGCCGTCAGCGGCCCGAGCGGATCAGCGCGCGGACCATCCGGCACGTCGTGTCCGACGGCGGGTGTATGCCGATCAGCTCCGCCGTGCTCCGGATCTTGCGGTCGGGCGCGTGCTCCGGCTGGTACACCCCCGTGTCGAGCAGCGCGATGGCCAGGCGCATCGCCTTGAGGCGCCTGTTGTGCGTCTCGTACCACACCCGCGGGCGACCGGCGGGGAGCGGCACCTTTCTGAGGGTCAGCAGGGACAGCTGTTGCGGAGCGCGCGAAGTCAGTACGGCAGCGGCCATGGGCATCCTCCTGGGCGGTCGGGAACCCTCTCGAACTGCCTCAATTTTACTGCCCGGCACTGACAATCGCCGCTGGCGGAAGGGTCTTTGAGCAGGTCACAGACGTCTCGGCGGTACCGTGTCCCCCATGGAGATCTGGATCAACCCCGCCTGTTCCAAGTGCCGCGGCGCCGTCGACCTGCTGGACGCGGAGGGCGCCTCGTACACCGTCCGGCGCTATCTGGAGGACGTGCCGTCCGAGGACGAGATCCGGGCCGTGCTGGAGCGGCTCGGCCTCGAACCGTGGGACATCACGCGCACCCAGGAGGCCGACGCCAAGGAGCTCGGGCTCAAGGAGTGGCCGCGCGAGGCCGGCTCGCGCGGGCGCTGGATCGCGGCGCTCGCCGCGCACCCCAAGCTGATCCAGCGCCCGATCATCACGGCGGACGACGGTACGGCGGTGGTGGGCCGCACCGAGGAGGCGGTACGGGACGCGCTCTCCCGGTAAGGCCCGCCGGGGGCTAGCGCACCCGCTCGTCCGTCCCCGCCACCTTGCGCGCGGTGACGTTCAGCCGGTTCCAGGTGTTGATCGTGAAGATCAGCGCCAGCAGCCCGCCGAGCTCCTGCTCGCTGAACTCCTCGGCCGCCTCCTCGAACACCTCGTCGCTCACCTCGCCGTCCGCGATCAGCGTGACCGACTCGGTGAGGGCGAGCGCCGCGCGCTCCTGCGGCGTGAAGAAGTGCGGGGCCTCGCGCCACACGCCCACCATGTGCAGGCGCTCCGGGTTCTCGCCCGCCTTGTGCGCGTCGCTGACGTGCATGTGGAGGCAGTACGCGCAGTTGTTGATCTGCGAGGCGCGTATCTGCACCAGCTCCACCAGGGCGGGGTCGAGGTGCTCGGTGGCCGCGATGTTGAGGGCGATGATCGCCTTGAAGGCCTTCGGGTTCGCCTTGGCGAAGTCGATCCGTACGGGGTTGCGGGTGGCCGCCAGGGCGATGTTCTCGTTGATGCCGGTGGTCTTCGGGGCGATCTGCGTCGTCGTCATGATCATTAATCTACGGGGGCGGGCGACCGGCCCACAGGTGCATTTCCCCGGTAGAAAGATGGGTCAATTCCGCCGGGTCCCGAGGCCGGTCCGCCCCGTTTCGTTGTCATACTTCTGGTCGGTTTGTTTCGTACTTGACGGGGAGGATTCGCCCGAAAACCTCGCCTACCTTGGAGGCTTCCCCCCCGACCGCTGGAGCCCCCATGCAGCAGAACTGGTTGTTCGGCGGCGTGTACGGGACGGTGCTGAGCAGCGCGCTGCTCGCGGCGCTGCACAGCGAGGGCACGCCGTACACCCCGTTCTACGACGCCGCCTGGATCCTGGTGACCGCAGGCACCGCCGCGCTCGCCCACGCCTACGCCCACCACATGTCGTCCCACCGGCAGAACGGGGGCGCCCGGCGCTGGCGGCGGCTCGGTGTCACCCTCGCCGACGAGTGGCCGGTGATCATCGCCTGTATGCCCACCGTGCTGCTGCTCGTCGTCTCCGGGTTCGCGGGGTGGGCGGAGCGCGATGTCACCGGCGCCGGGCTGCTGCTCAACACGGCGCTGCTGTTCGGCTGGGGCACGTTCGCCGCGCTGCGGGAGGGCTACCGCAAGCGGTCCGCCGCGCTCATCGGCGGCGCGGACGCGGCGATCGGGCTGATCATCGCGGGGGCCAACGCCGTCATCAAGTGACCGGGGCGGTCAGCGGTCGTCCTTGCCCAGCTGCCGCTCCGCCTCCGCCAGCACCTCCGTCACGCGCGCCCCGAACGCCGCGTCGCACGGATGCGGCACCCCGTCGCGTACCGCGTGCAGCAGCGCGTCGAGCGCCGCCGCGAGCGCCTCCTCCACCCCGCCCGACTCCGGCATCGCCACCACGCCCGGCTCGCCCAGGAACTCCACGCCCACGCCCGCCGCGGCCGGGGGCGCCGTGAAGCCGAGGGTCGCCGTGGCGGAGGCGCCCGAGGCGTGGCGCAGGACGAGGTGGACCGTGTCGCCGGGGCCGGGCGCGGCCGTCACCCGGGTCACCTCGCCGAGCACCGGCACCAGGACCGACAGGGCGTGCGGGCCGACGTCCCAGAGCGCGCCCTTCTCCCGGCGCCAGGGCGAGGCGGCGTACGGGCTGGGCGCGGCGCCCGGGGTGAAGAGCGTGCCGAGCCAGTGCGCGCGACCGGTGAACCAGCCCTCAAGACCGGCCTGGTCCGCGATCCACCCGGCCGGGCCGGGGGCGAAGCGCAGGGTGAAGAAGACCACCGAGGCGACCCCTGCCCGCCCTGCCGCGTCCGCGACCTCGCGCGCGTGGCCGGGGTCCGTGGCGACCGGCTTGTCGAGCAGCAGATGGCACCCGGCCCGCGCCGCCCGTACCGCCAGCGGCGCCTGTACGTCCGGGGGCAGCGCGAAGGCGACCGCGTCGCACGCCGCGAACAGCGCGTCCACGTCGTCGTACACGGGGACGGCGTGCTCGGCGGCGAGCGCGGCGGCCGCCTCGGGGCGGCGCCCCCAGACACCGGCGAACTCGACGTCCGGGTGCGCGGCGAGCGCGGGCGCATGGGCGGCGACGGCCCACGGGCCGGTGCCGAGGAGTCCGATGCGAAGGGGGGCGGGGCGGGCTGCGGTACCGGATGCGTCGGTCATACCGGCCAGTGTGCTCGGCCGTACCGGCCGGTGTACCGGGGGTTACGAACGAAACCTGAGTAACACGTGGTTCACAAACGGGCAACGGACGGGAAATCCCGGGATGTGAGGCTGCCCGCAACAGCCTCGGACGCCCCGCACGGCACCGACGGCCCCGCCGCACCGCGGCTCCCGCACCACCAGCAGCTCCCGCAAAGGATGGCTTCCGTGACGTTCAAGGCTGAGTACATCTGGATCGACGGCACCGAGCCGACCGCCAAGCTCCGCTCGAAGACCAAGATCATCGCGGGTGTGCCGGACGGTACCGAGCTGCCGGTGTGGGGCTTCGACGGCTCCTCCACCAACCAGGCCGAGGGCCACGCCTCCGACCGGGTGCTGAAGCCGGTCTTCTCCTGCCCCGACCCGATCCGCGGCGGCGACAACCTCCTCGTCCTGTGCGAGGTCCTGGACATCGACGGCACGCCGCACGCGTCCAACACGCGCGCGCTGCTGCGCCCGCTCGCCGAGCGCTTCGCCGCGCAGGAGCCGATCTTCGGCATCGAGCAGGAGTACACCTTCTTCGACGGCGCCCGTCCGCTGGGCTTCCCGGTCGGCGGCTTCCCGGCCGCCCAGGGCGGCTACTACTGCGGTGTCGGCGCCGACGAGATCTTCGGCCGCGAGATCGTCGAGAAGCACCTCGACCACTGCCTGGCGGCCGGTCTGAGCATCTCCGGCATCAACGCCGAGGTCATGCCGGGCCAGTGGGAGTTCCAGGTCGGCCCGGTCGGCCCGCTGGAGGTCTCGGACCAGCTGTGGATCGCGCGCTGGCTGCTCTACCGCACCGCCGAGGAGTTCAACGTCTCCGCGACGCTGGACCCGAAGCCGGTGAAGGGCGACTGGAACGGCGCGGGCGCGCACACCAACTTCTCCACCAAGGCGATGCGCGAAGAGCGTCAGGGCTGGGCCTCGATCATCACCGCGTGCGAGGCGCTCGGCGAGGGCTCCAAGCCGCTGGACCACGTCAAGAACTACGGCGCCGGCATCGACGACCGCCTCACCGGTCTGCACGAGACCGCCCCGTGGGACCAGTACAAGTACGGCGTCTCCGACCGCGGCGCCTCGGTGCGCATCCCGTGGCAGGTCGAGGTGGA
Source organism: Streptomyces sp. ERV7 (assembly GCF_001653515.1). GTDB lineage: Bacteria > Actinomycetota > Actinomycetes > Streptomycetales > Streptomycetaceae > Streptomyces. The sequence goes on from NZ_LYOY01000029.1 coordinate 520,577, forward strand.
CAAGAAGGGCTACATCGAGGACCGCCGCCCCAACGCGAACGTCGACCCGTACGTCGTGACCCGGCTGATCGTCGAGACCTGCTGCACCGGTCTGGAGAAGGCCGGCCAGGTCTGAGCCGGCCGCACCCGTCCCGGAGGGCGTCCACCGCACACGCGGTGGACGCCCTCCGGGCTTTGCGGCAGGGCGAGTTCCGGTCACCCTGCGCCAAGGTTCCGTATCAGTGGGTGGGAGGGCACTGCTCGGCGCCGGGAGCATCTGGTTCAATAAGCACATGGCCAGCCTTCCGAACCCCGCGACAGGTCGCAGCGACCTGGAGCCGTTCTGGCCGTCTCGTCAGGATCATGACTTCGACCGGGTGTGTTGCCGCGCGATGAACGCGCCGGCCCTCTAAAGCCTCCCCTCATCGAAGGCCTTCGGCCCGCGCGCAACGACGTACGTCCCTGCCGACGACTCCGCGCGAAAGAGCTGACCTCTCATGGCGAACGCCCCTACCTTCTCCGCCTCCGCTGCGACCGCTGCCCGCCCCGCTCCCGTACCCTTGGGACGGCATCGACTCCGTGCCGTCGACCGCGACGAGGTGGCCGCCACCGGCACGGTCGTCGACTTCCTTCCGCCGGGCGCCACTTGGCTGCCCGCGCCCCAGCACACCCTGCCCGCGCTGCCCGGCCGGCCGCCGATGGTCGGCTATCTGGTGCTCGTCCCGGCCGACCAGCAGCCGCTGCTCGCCGCCGCGTCCCACCCGGTGGTGGCCGAGGAGCCGGAGGCGGAGACCGTCGGCGACGAACTCGTGCGCATCGACACGGTCCGCCGGACCGCCGAGGTCGACGGGCGGGTGCTCGACCTCACGTACCTCGAATTCGAGCTGCTCGCCCATCTGGTGGCGCACCCTCAGCGGGTGCACACCCGCGACCAGTTGGTGACCACGGTGTGGGGGTACGGCCACGTCGGCGACGGCCGCACCGTGGACGTCCACGTCGCCCGGCTGCGCCGCAAGCTGGGCACCCGCCACCGCGACGCGATCCGGACGGTCCGCCGGGTCGGGTACAAGTACGCACCCTGACCCGCTCGCGCACCGCATCCGGCGCCCCCGGCACGCTTCGTCCGTGCCGGGGGCGCCCTCGTGTACGGCCGGGCTCGCGGCGGAAGGCAGGATACGAGGTCAGGGGGTGTTGCCAGGTACACCCCCGCTGGGGGGACCGGCCCCGTGACCGCACCCTCGCGGGGCGGCGAGACTGGGGTCCGCAAGCACGCGGGGCCCTTGAAGGGGGACGACGACGATGGTGACACGCATCAGGGCGGGACTGCTCGCCGGTGGCCGGGGGTTCGGCCTGGCGACGAGCTCGATGGCCGTCGGGATCCTCCTGTTCACCCTGACCGTCGTCTCGATCTCCTTGATCCCGATCGGCGTCGGTGTCATCACCACCCCGGCCGCGCTCGACGCGGTACGGGCGTACGCCAACCGGCGCCGCTCCCTCGCCCAGGAGTGGCTGGGGATGGAGATCGCCGTGCCGTACCGCTCGCTCCCCCGCGAGCAGCGGGCCGGGCTGCCCGGCGCGGTCGAGCGGTGCGGGCTGCTCCTGAAGGACCCGGCGACCTGGCGCGACCTGGAGTGGCTGTTCGCCGACATGACGGCGGGCGCCCTCATCGCCGTGCTGGCGCCCGCGCTGCTCCTCTACAGCGTCTGGGGCACGGTGCTGGCGGCGGGCGTCTGGGAGCCGATCGACAACGCGGGCGGCGGCCTGTGGTTCACCTTCGTCCACATCACCTCGCAGTCCACGGCCAATCTGGCGGCCGTCCTCGGTTTCGTGTACGCCTTCATCGGCCTGTTCGTGAACCCGGCCCTGATCCGGGCCGACTTCGCCATCGCCAGGTCGCTGCTCTCCCCCACCCGCGAGCAGGCGCTCGCCCTGCGGGTGGAGCGTCTGACCGAGACGCGGCACGACGCCGTGGACAGCTCGGCCGCCGAGCTGCGCCGCATCGAGCGCGATCTGCACGACGGGGCGCAGGCGCGGCTCGTCGCCGTGGGGATGAGCCTGGGCACGGTCGAGGCGCTGATCGAGAAGGACCCCGCGCAGGCCAAGGCGCTGCTCGCCAAGGCGCGCGAGTCCTCGGCCGAGGCGCTGACCGAACTGCGCGACCTGGTCCGGGGCATCCACCCGCCGGTCCTCGCCGAGCGGGGCCTGGGGGACGCGGTGCGCGCCCTCGCGCTGCGGCTGCCGCTGCCGGTCGAGGTGGACGTGGCGCTGCCCGCCGGGCGTGCCGAGGCGCCGGTCGAGTCGGCCGCGTACTTCGCGGTCAGCGAGCTCCTCACCAACGCGGTCAAGCACGCCGGGGCCGACCGGATCTGGGTCGACCTCAGCTACGAGAACCGGGCGCTGCGCATCTCGGTCACGGACGACGGGCGGGGCGGGGCACGGGGCACGGGTGGGCGGCGGGTCCGGGCTGAGCGGCCTGGAGCGGCGACTGGGTACATTCGACGGCGTCCTGGCCGTCAGCAGTCCCGTGGGCGGCCCCACCATGGTGACCATGGAGATTCCTTGCGCGTTGTCCTAGCCGAAGATCTCTTCCTGCTCCGCGACGGGCTCGTACGGCTTCTGGAGGCGTACGACTTCGAGATAGTCGCGGCGGTCGAGAGCGGGCCCGAACTGACCAGGGCGCTGGCCGAGTCGGCCCCGGACGTGGCGGTCGTCGACGTACGGCTGCCGCCCACGCACACCGACGAGGGCCTGCAGTGCGCGCTGGCCGCGCGGCGGGCCCGGCCGGGGCTGCCGGTCCTGGTCCTGTCGCAGCACGTGGAGCAGTTGTACGCGCGCGAGCTGCTGGCCGACGGGAACGGCGGGATCGGCTATCTGCTGAAGGACCGCGTCTTCGACGCGGAGCAGTTCGTGGACGCGGTGCGGCGGGTGGCGGGGGGCGGCACGGCGATGGATCCGCAGGTGATCTCGCAGCTGCTGTCCCGCAAGGTGCGGGAGTCGCCGGTGGCCGGGCTCACTCCGCGTGAACTGGAGGTCATGGAGCTGATGGCCCAGGGGCGGTCCAACGCGGCGATCGCCCAGCAGCTGGTGGTGACGGAGCGGGCGATCGCCAAGCACACGTCCAACATCTTCGCGAAGCTGGGGCTGCCGGTCTCCGACGACGACAACCGGCGGGTGCTGGCGGTGCTGGCTTATCTGGAGCGGGGCTGAACGCTTCGCGGGTGCGGTGCGTGCCGGGCGTCGGGGCGCAGGCGGGGGTTCAAAGACAGGTTCTGAGGGGCAGCCCGGGGCGCGAGGGGCTCCACGGACGGCCCCCAGCCCCGTCGTCCACGCGTGGATGGCGCGGGACGCGCCCCCCGGCGGGTTAGCCTGGCCGGACCATGAACCCTGTGACCACGCCCTGGGGCGAGTACGAGCTGACCCGTTTTCCCGAGGACCCGCGCGACCAGCTGCGGGCCTGGGACGCCGCCGACGAGTATCTGCTGCGGCACCTGGAGAACACGGACCTCTCGGGGGCCGTGGTCGCCCTCGGTGACCGGTGGGGCGCCCTGACCACCGCCCTCGCGGCCCGGGGCGCGGGCTCGCTCACCCAGATCAGCGAGTCCTTCCTCGGCCAGGAGGCGACCCGGGCGAACCTGGCGCGGGCGGGGGTGGCGGAGGACGCCGTCACACTGCTCTCCACCCACGACGAGCCGCCCGCCCGGGTGGACGTGCTGCTGGTGCGCGTACCGAAGAGCCTGGCCCTCCTGGAGGACCAGCTGCACCGGCTCGCGCCCGCCGTGCACGCGGGCACCGTGGTCGTCGGCACCGGCATGGTGAAGGACATCCACACCTCCACGCTCAACCTCTTCGAGCGGCTCCTCGGCCCGACGAAGACCTCGCTGGCCGAGAAGAAGGCCCGGCTGATCTTCTGCGAGCCGGACCCGCAGCGGGCCCGGCCGGTGAACCCGTGGCCGCTGACGTACTCCCTGGAGATGGGCATCGGCCCGGCCTCCGGGCTCGCCGTCACCAACTACGCGGGCGTGTTCTGCGCCGACCGCCTCGACATCGGCACCCGCTTCCTGCTCCAGCACATGCCCACGCGTACGGGCCCGGACCGGGTCATCGACCTCGGCTGCGGCAACGGCATCGTGGGGACGGCGGCGGCGCTCGCCAACCCCGCGGCGAACGTGGTGTTCACCGACGAGTCGCACCAGGCGATCGCCTCGGCGCGGGCCACCTTCCGGCTCTGCGCGGGCGCGGCCCGCGAGGCCGACGCCGAGTTCCGCCTGGGTGACGGGCTGAGCGGGTTCCCGCCGGGCACGGCCGACCTGGTGCTCAACAACCCGCCGTTCCACACCCATCAGGCCACCACGGACCGCACCTCCACGCGGATGTTCACGGACGCGCGCGAAGCGCTGCGCCCGGGCGGCGAGTTGTGGGTGGTCGGCAACCGGCACCTGGGCTACCACCTCAAGCTGGAGCGGCTCTTCGGCAACAGCGAACTCATCGCCAGCGACCCGAAGTTCGTCGTGCTGCGCGCGGTCAAGCGCTGACCTGTGTTCCTGGAGATACCTACGAATTAGTCGGGGCGTTGAACGCCCCACGCGCCCCATGCGTATGGAACGACGCGCTGCTTCAAGCGAAGGAGTTCCATGGGACGCTCAATACGAAAACGGCCGACCTTCCCCCGGCGGATGACGATGGCCGCCGCGGCACTCTTCATCGGTGGGGGCGGCCTTGTCGCGGTGAATGTGTACGCCTCGGCCAGTGACGACCCGGGGAAGGCCCAGACCCGGGCCGCCCCGGTGTCGAATGTGTCGACGATCGACTGCCCGGATGTGTCCAACAGTCTCCCGGACGTGCCGGATTCGGCCCGCCCCGAGGTGGACCGGGAGCTGGCCGCCATTGATACGCAGATCACCGACGCATACGAGAAGTTCGCCTCGAACAAAGACCGTGTCGACCGGGATCCCGGCTATGCCCAACAGGCTGTACTGGATCCGCTGAAGGACAAGCGGACGGCGTCGCTCGACCGGATCACGGTGGCCGTCGGCCGCAGTGGCGGGCAGCGGCCGCAGGCCATGCAGGGGCTCGCACCCTGCACCCTGCGCGCGGATGACAACGGCACGGGCGGCCAGGGAACCGGCCAGGCGGCCGGGCAGATTCAGGGTCAGAACCAGCAGCAGGGCCAGGGGCAATGGCCTGGTCAGGACCAGAACCAAGGCCAGAACCAGGGCCAGAACCAAAGTCAGGGCCAGGGACAGAACCAGGGCCAGGGCCAGAACGTCGGCAACGGCCCCTCGAAGAGGGACTTCGTCGACATCCGGTCCGTACGGCCGAACGTTCAAGCCCCCCGCACCCAGCGCAACGGCTCGACGGGGCTCTTCACCAGCAGCTGCGGCGTGAACCAGAACGCCAAACGGAACCCCGACAACGTCATCGTCGCGCCCGGTGTGAGCAATGGCGCCCACCATATGCACGACTATGTCGGAAACCAGGCGAACGACGCCTTCGCCAGCGACGCCGATCTGGCCAATGGCGGTACGAGCTGCCGCAATCAGGGCGACAAGTCCACGTATTACTGGCCCGTGGTGCGTCTGCAGAACGGCCAGAACGAGAACGACGCCAACGCGGACGGCGGCGGCAAGGACAAGAACGTCGGAAAGATCCAGACGCCCGTCCAGGTCACCATCAAGTTCGCCGGAAATCCGGTCAGCAAGGTCACCGCGATGCCGCGTTTTCTGCGGATCATCACCGGTGACGCCAAGGCCTTCACCAACGGCAACGCGAATGCCAACGCGTCCTGGAGCTGCACCGGATTCGAGAACCGCCAGCTCAAGGACAAATACCCGATCTGTCCCCAGGGCAGCAAAGTCGTCCGCACCTTCAATTTCCAGAGCTGCTGGGACGGAAAGAACACGGACAGCGCGAACCACCGGACGCACGTCGCCTTCACCGGCAGGAACGGTGCGTGCCCGCGCGGCTTCAAGGCGATCCCGCAGTTGCAGCAGCGGATCGTGTACGCCGTGCCGCCGGGCCCCGGATTCGCCGTCGACTCGTTCCCCGAGCAGCTCCACAAGCCCGTCACCGATCACGGTGACTTCATCAACGTCTTCAGCGACTCGCTGATGAGGAAGGCGGTGACCTGCATCAACACGGGGCGCAGCTGCGCCTGACAGCCAGGGCGCGCACGCGCCTGGAAACCCGCTCCCCCTGATTGGCTCCCCCGGGTCACCCCACCCGGGGGAGCATCCCCTGCGCGGTCAGCTCATGTGGTGGTGTCCGGAATGGTTGGTCCCGGTCTCGACACTCCCACCGAGCCGGCCGCGCAGCGCGTTGACCACGTTCTCGTCGCCGACGGCGACCCACTTGCGGCCCACCAGATAGGCGCCGCCGTAGTCCTTGGCGCCGTTGATCCACTCCCGCTGGCCGCGGTCCGTGGCGAAGGTCGCCAGGACGTAGCGGCCGTCCGCGGTGTCGCAGTTGGCCTGCCGCAGCTCGGCCGCGTTGGTGGAGATCTTCGGCTTGCAGGCGGCCTGGGCCGCGATCTGTTCGAGGGTTCCGCCGGCTGTCTTCGGCGCGTCGTGGCCGCCCCCGCCGCAGCCCGCGGCTAGGGTCACGACCGCGGCCGCCAGGGCCGTTCGTACAAGGGTGCGCATACCTCCATCGTGCCTTCAACCACCCCCTTCCCGTGGGCATTTGGCCATTTCAGTGGCCCCGTTGCCCGATACCCGCCCCGCCGTTAACGTGCGCTCCGCACGCGCCTGTTGTCACCCCAGCGACACGAGGAGCGTCGAGCCCATGGCCGAGCAGTCGAGCCCTTCGAACCCTTCCAGACGTACGGTGCTGAGCACCGCGGGAGCCGTCGGCGCCGGGGCCGCCGTCGGGGTGGTGACTCCCGCGCACGCGGCCCCGGCACCCTCCGCGGTTGCACCCCCGCTTGACACCGGGCCCGCCCGGGACGCGCTCGTGCGGCTGCTGCCCGGGCACGCCGACCAGGTGCGGCTGACCGCGCTGCCCGACGGCGGCCCCGACCGCTTCCGGGTGACCGGTTCGGGCGGGCGCGTCGAGATCGCCGCCACCGGCCCGGCCACCGCCCTGACCGGGCTGCACTGGTACCTCAAGTACACCTGCAAAGCCCATCTGACCTGGGCGGGGAGCCAACTGGACCTGCCGGGTCGGCTGCCCGCGCCCGAGCGGCCGGTGGAGCGCGCCGCCACCGTCCCGCACCGGTTCGCCCTCAACGACACCCACGACGGCTACACCGGCCCGTACGCCGACTGGCCGCGCTGGGAGCGGCTGATCGACGTGCTGGCGCTGCACGGCTGCAACGAGGTACTGGTGACGCCCGGTCAGGAAGCCGTCTACCACCGGCTGTTGCTCGATTTCGGGTACACCGACGAGGAGGCCCGCGCCTGGCTGCCCGCCCCCTCGCACCAGCCGTGGTGGCTGCTGCAGAACATGAGCGGATACGGCGGCCCGCTCTCCCCCGCCCTGGTCGAGCGGCGCGCCGAGCTGGGCGCGCGGGTCACCGCCCGGCTGCGCGAGCTGGGGATGCGGCCGGTGCTGCCGGGCTACTTCGGGACGGTCCCGGACGGCTTCCCCGACCGGAATCCGGGCGCCCGGGTGGTGCCGCAGGGCGGCTGGAACGGGCTGCGGCGCCCGGACTGGCTCGACCCGCGCACGGAGGTGTTCCCGCAGGTCGCGGCCGCCTTCTACCGCCACCAGGAGGAGCTGTTCGGCGAGGCGCGGTACGTCAAGATGGATCTGCTGCACGAGGGCGGCACCCCGGGCGACGTGCCGGTCGCCGACGCCGCCCGGGCCGTCGAGAAGGCCCTGCACACCGCCCGGCCCGGAGCCACCTGGGTGATACTCGGCTGGCAGAACAACCCCCGCCCGGACGTCCTGGCCGCCGTCGACAAGTCCCGGATCCTGATCGTCGACGGCCTCTCCGACCTCGCCACGGTCACCGACCGCGAGAAGGACTGGGGCGGCGCGCCGTACGCCTTCGGCACCATCCCCAACTTCGGCGGCCGCACCACGCTCGGCGCCAACACCCACCGCTGGACGGGGAAGTTCACCGAGTGGCGCGACCGGCCGGGCAGCACCCTGGCCGGCACCGCGTACATGCCGGAGTCCGCCGAGCGCGACCCCGCCGCCTTCGAGCTGTTCAGCGAGCTCGCCTGGCGGGCCGAGCCGGTGGACCGCGAGGACTGGTTCCGTACGTACGCGGACGTGCGCTACGGGCGCGAGGACGGCCACGCGCGCGAGGCGTTCGCCGCGCTCGCCGCCACCGCCTACCGGCTGACCACCGCCGACGGGCGGCCCGTCGACTCGCTCTTCACCCGGCGGCCCTCGGTCACCGCCTCCGTCACCACCGCCTTCGAGTCGGCCCGCTTCGACCGGGCCTTCGCCGAACTGCTGGCCGTACGGCCCTCGCTGCGCGGCTCGGACGCCTACGCGTACGACCTCACCGATATCGCCCGCCAGGCGCTCGCCGACCGCTCGCGGCTGCTGCTGCCGCAGCTGCGGACCGCCTACCAGGGCAAGGACCGGGCCGCCTTCGGGGTGCTCAGCGCGCTGTGGCTGAAGCTGATGCGGCTGGCGGACGAGATGGCGGGCTGCCACCGGGCGTTCCTGCTCGGGCCCTGGCTGGAGGACGCCAAGCGGTTCGCGACGAGCCCGCAGGAGGCGCTCCGGCTGGAGTGGACGGCACGGACTCTGATCACCACCTGGGCGGACCGTCCGGCGGCGAACAACCTCAGCAACTACGCGGACCGCGACTGGCAGGGCCTGCTGACGGACCTTCACTTCCCGCAGTGGCGAGCCTACTTGGACGAGCTGGCCGACGCCCTGGCGGCCGGGCGGGCGCCCAGGGCCTTCGACTGGTACGTGGGCGAGGAGGCGTGGACGCGGGAGTCGGGCGCGTATCCGGTACGGGCGACCGGCGACCCGTACCGGACGGCCCTGCGCGTCCACGACGCCCTCGCGAGCGCCCCCTACCAGGGGGCCGTGACCGTCACCGCCGACCCCGTGAGCTTCACGCCCGGCTCCACCGGCACGGTGACGGCGGTGCTGCGCAATCTCAACGGGCTGCGGGCGACCGGCCGCGTCGACTTCGCGCTCAGCGGGCTCGACGCCGAGCCGGAGGGCGCCACGCGTCTGCGGCACATCCCGGCGGCGGGCGAGGGCTCGGTGCGCTGGCGGGTGCCCCCCGTCACGCTTCACCCTCCCGCATCGGCACCCGCACGCCCCGCTCGTCCGCGACCGACTCCGCGATGTCGTATCCGGCGTCGACGTGCCGGATGACGCCCATCCCGGGGTCGTTCGTCAGTACGCGGCGGATCTTCTCGCCCGCCAGCGCCGTGCCGTCGGCCACCGTGACCTGGCCCGCGTGGATGGAGCGGCCCATGCCGACGCCGCCGCCGTGGTGCAGGGAGACCCAGGACGCGCCGGAGGCGACGTTCACCATGGCGTTCAGGAGCGGCCAGTCCGCGATCGCGTCGGAGCCGTCCAGCATCGCCTCGGTCTCGCGGTACGGGGAGGCCACCGAGCCGCAGTCGAGGTGGTCGCGGCCGATGGCCAGCGGGGCCGCCAGCTCGCCGGACGCCACCATGTCGTTGAAGCGCTCGCCCGCCTTGTCCCGCTCGCCGTAGCCGAGCCAGCAGATACGCGCGGGCAGGCCCTGGAAGTGGACGCGCTCGCCCGCCATCTTGATCCAGCGGTGCAGCGACTCGTTCTCCGGGAACAGGTCCAGGATCGCCTTGTCGGTCTTGTGGATGTCGGACGCCTCGCCCGACAGCGCCGCCCAGCGGAACGGGCCCTTGCCCTCGCAGAAGAGCGGGCGGATGTACGCGGGGACGAAGCCGGGGAACGCGAACGCCCGGTCGTACCCGGCCAGCTGGGCCTCGCCGCGGATCGAGTTGCCGTAGTCGAAGACCTCGGCGCCCGCGTCCATGAAGCCGACCATCGCCTCGACGTGCCGGGCCATGGACTCCCGGGCGCGGGTGGTGAAGCCCGCCGGGTCCTTCGCCGCGTACGCGGCCATGTCGTCGAAGTCGACGCCGACCGGCAGGTACGCCAGCGGGTCGTGCGCCGACGTCTGGTCGGTCACGATGTCGACCGGCGCACCCTCGGCCAGCATCTGCGGCAGCAGCTCCGCCGCGTTGCCGAGCAGGCCGATGGAGAGCGGCCGGCGGGCGTCGCGCGCCTCGACCGCCAGCTCAAGGGCGTGCCGCAGGTTGTCGGCCTTCACGTCGAGGTAGCGGTGCTCGATGCGGCGCTCGATGGCGCGCGGGTCGACGTCGATACAGATCGCGACGCCGTCGTTCATCGTCACGGCGAGCGGCTGCGCGCCGCCCATGCCGCCGAGCCCGGCGGTGAGCGTGATCGTCCCGGCCAGCGTCCCGTTGAACTTCTTCGCCGCCACGGCCGAGAAGGTCTCGTAGGTGCCCTGGAGGATGCCCTGGGTGCCGATGTAGATCCAGGAGCCCGCGGTCATCTGGCCGTACATGGTCAGACCCAGCTGCTCCAGGCGGCGGAACTCCTCCCAGTTCGCCCAGTCGCCCACCAGGTTGGAGTTGGCGATCAGGACGCGCGGGGCCCACTCATGGGTCTGCATCACACCGACCGGGCGGCCGGACTGGACGAGCATCGTCTCGTCCTGCTTGAGCGTGCGCAGCGTGCGCACCATCGCGTCGAAGGAGCGCCAGTCGCGCGCGGCCTTGCCGGTGCCGCCGTAGACCACGAGCTTGTCGGGGTGCTCGGCGACCTCGGGGTCGAGGTTGTTCTGGAGCATCCGAAGGGCGGCTTCCTGCTGCCATCCCAGGGTGGTCAGTTCCGTACCGCGCGGTGCCCGTACGGGGCGGGGTCCTGACATGGCGAGGCCTCCTCACGACGTGACTCAGATATTCACATCCTGTCTTTCTGAATAGAACTAGTCAATACCTTGGTACGTCTGCGCGTCGGCGCACCTGGTGCTTGGCTGGATTCCATGACCGACACGGAGGCGGCGGCGCGCCGCGACCAGGCGGTGCGGGCGGCCGTGGAGCAGGGGCTCGTCGGCCCGGACACCCCGCTCGCCGCGCTCCTCGACGTCACCGGCATCCGGGCCGCCGCAGCCGCGCTGACCTCGGCCTTCGCGGCCGTGACCGAGGCGCCCGTGCTGCACGCCTTCGCCGTCAAGGCGTGCCCGCTGGTGCCCGTGCTGCGCCTGCTCGCGTCCGAGGGGCTGGGCGCGGAGGTCGCCAGCCCCGGCGAGCTGGCGCTGGCCCGCGCCGCCGGGATCGGCCCCGGCCGCACGGTCCTGGACTCCCCCGCCAAGACCCCCGCCGAGCTGCGCGAGGCGCTCGCGCTCGGCATCGCCGTCAACGCCGACAACCCCCAGGAGCTGGCCCGTCTCGACGCGCTCGTCGCCTCCGCCGCGACCGCGTCGCCGCTCGGCCTGCGGGTCAACCCGCAGCTGGGCGCGGGGTCCATCGGCGCGCTCTCGACGGCGACGGCGACCTCGAAGTTCGGGGTGGCGCTGCGGGACGAGGGGGCGCGGGAGTGGGTCGTGCGGGCGTACGCGGACCGCCCCTGGCTCACCCGGCTGCACACCCACACGGGCTCCCAGGGGGTGCCGCTGGGGCTGATGGCCGAGGGGGTGCGGGCCGCGTACGAGCTGGCCGAGGAGGTCAACGCGCGCGTGGGCCGCCGGCAGATCGACACGGTCGACCTCGGCGGCGGGCTGCCGGTGAACTTCGCCTCGGACGAGGACCGACCCACGTACGCGGAGTACGCGCGGCTGCTGCGCACCGAGGTCCCCGGGCTCTTCGACGGCTCGTACGCGCTGGTGACCGAGTTCGGCCGCTCGCTGCTCGCCAGGCACGGGACGGTGCTGGCGCGGGTGGAGTACGCGAAGACGTCCGGGGGGCGGGCCATCGCGGTCACCCACGCGGGCGTCCAGATCGCGGCCCGTACGGTGTACGCGCCCGCGTCCTGGCCGCTGCGGATCGCCGCGTACGGCCCGAAGGGCCGCCCCAAGTCCGGTCCGCCCGTCGTCCAGGACGTGGCCGGCCCGGCCTGCTTCGCGGGGGACCTGCTGGCCGAGGCCCGGTTGCTGCCGCGTCTGGAGCAGGGGGACTACGCGGCGGTGCTGGACACCGGGGCGTACTACTTCGCCCACCACTACGCGTACAACAGCCTCGCCAGACCGGGCGTCTACGGCTTCACGGCGTCCCCGTCGGGCGTCCGCTTCGCGGTGGTCCGGGAGCCGCAGTCGGTGGCGGCCATAGTGGCAGAATCCGGCGGCCCGACCCCGGACGCCCTGCTCTAGCCCACGCCCGGACTTCACGCCCGGACTTCACCTGCGGGCCGGTGGCTGGCTGGCCGCGCAGTTCCCCGCGCCCCTTAGGTAGTCCGCCGCAGCCGGAAACGCAGCTCAGCCACAGGCCTTCAGGGGCGCGGGGAACTGCGCGACCAGCCCCCACCGGCCCGCAGGCGAAGTCCGGGCACAAAAGGGGCGCGGGGAACTGCGCGAGCAACCACCCACCGGCCCGCAGACGAAGACCGGGCACAGACGGCCGCGGTGACCATCGCACCATTCGCTCGTTTTGCTGAACGTGGCCCCGCCCCAGGACATCCTCAGCCGCCCCACCCCCATCGGCATCGAGCAGGCCGAAGCCGCTCTCGTGGAGCACTATCCCCGGCTGACCCGGCTCGCCTATCTCGTGCTGCCGCCCTCGCTCGGGCGCAACCGGCGGGTGCTGACCGCGCACGCGCTGGTGCAGCGGTCGCTGCCCCGGGGACGCGGGGGCGCACAGGCGGCGATCCCGGCGCCCCGGCGCGGGGACCCGGGGTACGGGTTCGTACGGCGGCAGGTCGTGCGGCAGGCGCTGGAGGCCGGGCTGCCGCTGAGGCGGCGGGCCTGGCCCAAGCGGGCGCAGCTGCCGCCGGTACTGCCGCAGGTGTGGGGGCTGCGGGTGTTCCCCCGCTCCGGCGGAGCCGATGAACTCGCCCTGGACCAGCGGCTCTCCGCCCTCGGCGGACCCGCGAGGGCCGCCTTCGTGCTGCGCGGCCTGGACCGGCTGAGCGACGCCGAGGTGCGCAAGGAGCTCGACGCCGTGGGGGTCGAGGACCCCGGCGCCGCCGTCGAGGAGGCGGGGGACCCCGGCGCCGCCGCCGCGCTCCTGGAGGCCGCCGAGTTCGACCCCTGCTCCCTCCAGGCCCGGCCCACCGACCTGATGCGCCGCCGCCAGCACCTGCGCGCGGCCCTCGTCGCCGCCGCCGCGCTCGCGGTCTGCGGCACGCTCCTCGGGCTCCCGGGCGACGGCTGGGGCCCCGACGGGGCGGCCGCGCCGCCGTACGCCCGCAACCCCGCCGCCGAGGCCGCCCTCGACCCGGCGCGGGTCGTCCGGGTGGACGCCGCCGTCTGGCGGACCTCGGCCCGTACCGACTACTCCGTCTGGCCCGCCCGCGGCTCCCTGACCGGGGACAGCGCGCTGCTGCGGCGCGCGCTCGCCGTCTGGGCGCGGCCGGGCCGCTCCGTACAGGTCTCGGCGACGCCGGGGACGCCCTCGGGCCCGCCGATGGGCGCGCCCCAACTGCTGTACGCGGGCAAGGTCGACCGCGCCTCGGTGGTGCTCTTCTACGACGGGCTGCGGGTCGCCCGGTACGCGGAGCCGCTGGACGGCACCTCCGGCGCGGCGCTCGACTTCGCGCGCGTGGACGGCGCGGACGCCGCGTCCGCCGGGGCGCTCGTCGTCGGCCGCACCGACGGCAACGTCCGCTATCTGACCGCCCCCTGGGTCCGCGAGGCGGCCGTACGGGACCTGCTCGACCCGGCCGCCGCGCCCCGCCCGCTGACCCGCGACCGGGACGGTGTGACCGCCCCGCTGGTCTCGCCCGCGCAGGCCCGCGACTGCACCTCCTGGGACGTCCTCCAGCTGCGCGAGGACCGCGACAACACAGCCGGGCGGCTGCTCACCGACCTCGGGGAGCTCGCGCCGGCGCGGCTCACCTGGGGGCCGCCGGACGCCCCCAGGGATGTCACCGGCACCGCCGCCCGCGAGGCCTGGGCCCGTACCGCGTGCCTGCTCCCCACGGTCCGCTCGCACGGCGTCCGGGCGGTGAACGCCTGGCAGTACGCCAGGCAGCAGCTGCCCGAGGGCAACGGCACGGCCGCCTGGCTCTGCACCCGGGCCGACACCTGGTCCGGCACGGACAGCCGGGTCCTGGCCCAGTTCCAGGCCCCGGGCGCCGGGAAGGCCACGGCGGGCGCGGTGGCCGCGCGCGCCGAGAACAGCGCCGCCTGCGGCACGCACGAGCCGCGCGTGCTCGCCGGGGTGCTGTGGAAGTCCCGGGGCGGGCACTGGTACGTGCTGGCGGCCGGCAGCGAGAACCTGGCCAGGGTGGCCGTCTCCGGCGGTGTGGACGCGTCCGAGCACGGCCATCTGCTCGCCGTGCGCACCCAGGAGGGGGCCCACGCACAGCTGGTCGGCCGCCTCGCGGACGGCACCCAGGTCGCCGCCCTGCGCTGAGCCCGAGGGGCCCGGGTGACCGGATCCGTACGAACAACTCCTCGCACAACCCTGTTGCCAGGCGCTTACCCGTCAGTACATTGACGCCATGTCTAATACGCCGCAGCCCGCTCCGGTGGTCTCGGAGCACATAGAGCTCAAGGCCCGGAACGTCTCGTTCGCGTGGGAGAAGACCCCACTCCACTGGATCCCGGGCGACCCGTTCACCGGGCACACCATCAACGTGCTGCACCTGCTGCTCCCGGCGGGCGAGCGCTGGTTCGTGCATGTGTACAAGCAGGTGCTGCCGTACATCCACGACGAGCGGCTGCGCGAGGACGTCATCGGGTTCATCGGCCAGGAGGCCACCCACTCGGCGGCCCACGACGACGTGCTCCCCCACCTCAAGGCGCTCGGCCTCGACCCCACCCCGTACACCGCGCAGGTCGACTGGCTCTTCGAGAAGCTCCTCGGCGACCGGACGCTGCCGCCCGGGCGGGCGCGCGAGTGGTGGCTGATGGAGCGGGTGGCCACGATCGCGGCCATCGAGCACTACACGGCGTTCCTGGGCGACTGGATCCTCAACGCCGACTCCCTGGACAAGCGCGGCGCGGACGCGGTGATGCTGGACCTGCTGCGCTGGCACGGCGCCGAGGAGGTCGAGCACCGGTCGGTCGCCTTCGACCTGTTCATGCACGTGGACGGCAGCTACCGGCGCCGGGCCAGGACCTGGGCGACCGCCTTCACCGCGCTGCTCTTCCTCTGGCAGCGCGGCGCCCGGTTCTTCATGGAGAACGACCCCTCGCTCCTCGACGGCAAGGCGACCATCCGCGACTTCCTGCGCGCCGGACGCCAGGGCACGCTGCCCACCACCGGCGCGATGGCGCGCTCGATCCCGCGCTATCTCAGCCGTACGTACCACCCCTCGCAGGAGGGCTCGACCGCGCAGGCCGTGGCCTATCTGGCCGGCTCGCCCGGCGCCAACGGAGGCCGCTGACATGCCGCGTACGAGGTCCCTGGTCCTGGCCGCGGGGGCCGCGCTGCTGGTGCGGCGGGCGGTACGGCGCCGGATCGCCGCGTCCCCGCTGTGGCCGATGCCCGCACTGGAGACGCCCATTTCGGGGCAGGGCGGGCGGCGGGCGCCCTCCGGCACCTGCACATGGGGGTGCGCGGCCCGGGTCGCCTCGGCCGGGACGCGGCGCTGGGCGAGATGAGCCACCTCGGCGGCGTACGCCCGGGACAGCCGGCCCACTTCGGCGCGGGCGCCGTCCCCCTGGGAGCGCAGCTCGGCGATCTCCTCCCGCTGCCGGGCCGCCCGGCGCCGGGAGCTCAGCAGCCCGCCCCCGAGCACGAACGCGGACAGGGTCCCGGCCGCCAGGCCTCCGGCGGCCAGGTCCGGTATCTCAATCATCTGATGGGCCTTCGGGGGAGATCGGGAGAAGGGCATGTGGACGACCGCCCCGGAAGGCGAACGTGGCCAGTACACACTGTCATTGACCGGTCCCGCACTGTTTTACACGAAGATCCTTTCGAACCTGAACGCGGGAGTCCGATTCTTTACGAAACGTCAGCGTGTCGACAGGGGCGGGGCGCTAGGGATTGTTGAAGAAGTTGCGGACCCAGTAGCGCCGTCGGCGCCCCTGGCCGCCGTACTCCTCGTCGTCGTTGTCGTCCGGGTGGTGCAGCACCGTCCAGCTCACCGCCGAGACCGCCGGTTCCAACGACAGCCTGCTCACCGCCGATTCGAGGAGGCTGTCGTCACGGCGCTCGGTGGTCAGCTCGGCGGTCACCGTCACCTTGCCCGGGGCGTCCGCATCCTGGCTGTGCACCGAGCGCAGCCGGAAACCCGGCCGGGTCAGGGCCTGGACGGAGAGGATGCGCACATGTGCCTCCTCGGGCTCGGTGCACACCACCTCGAACAGGTAGTCGGTGCCGACCTCGACCCCGCCGTGCGGCTCGCGGTCCATGCGCCGCCCCAGCGGCCGCAGCAGCAGATTGGCGCCGACCACCCCGGCGGTGCCGAGCGCGGCCACGCCGTAGAGCCCCGCCCCGGAGAGCGCGCCGACCGCCGCCGAACACCACAGGGTGGCGGCCGTGTTCAGGCCACGCACGCTCAGGCCGTCCCGCATGATGACACCGGCGCCCAGGAAGCCGATGCCGGAGACGATCTGTGCGGCCACCCGGGAGCCGTCGTAGCCGCTGGTGCTGGTGGCGTCCACGAAGCCGTAGGTCGAGAGCAGTACGAAGAGCGCGGACCCGGCGGCCACCAGCGCGTTGGTCCGCAGCCCGGCCATCCGGGCCCGCCACTGGCGCTCCAGGCCGATGATCCCGCCATAGCCCAGGCCCGCCCCGATGTTGGCGGCCGTGTGCCACTCGTTGAGCATGTTCCGTACTCCTCGCCGTCTGCGTCCCCCCTCCTATCGGCCACCGGCTCCCCGGTGTTGAACCGGATCCGCGGACGGGCCCCGTTCGGCCCTCGCTAGGCTGGACGGACGCCGCCGCACCGCACCGCACCGCACGGAGGAGTCTTGGAGATCCGGACCGCACAGGAGCAGGCCTGGGCGAACAAGCTTGAGAAGGGGTTCAACGTCACCGACGTGCCCCTGGAGTTCGGTCTGCTCACCGCCGAGGTGGGCGAGGCGTTCACGGCCTGGCGCAAGCGGCTCCCGGACTTCGGCGAGGAGCTGGCCGACGTCTTCCTCTATCTGGCGGCGCTGGCCGAGATGAACGGTGTGGACCTCGACGACGAGGTCGCCCGCAAACTGGCGAAGAACCGCCGCCGCGCCTACGTACGCGACGAGCGCGGCGTCCTGGTCCGGGTCACCGAGGGCTGAGCCCTCGCGTGTGGGCCGCCGCCCAGGCCGCGAGTTCGGCGCGGGCGGCGCCCAGCAGCCCGTCGGACGGGTCGGTGGCCCCATCGGTGACCAGCGCGAAGTGGACGGCGCCCGGGTCGGGTGCGGTGAGCAGCAGACGACGGCTCCCGGTGCCGCCGGGCTCGGGCGCGACGGCGACCGGGGTGTGCGCGGTGTAGTCGGGCGGGCGTGCGACGGCGCCGAGGTCGGAGACGACGGTGGTGGTGGCGAACGAGGCGGGCAGATGCAGCTCGGTGGGCGCGGCCACGCCGTTCGAGCGCCACAGGAGCAGGCCGTAGCGGCCGCCGCCGACGAGCTGGGCCACCTGCGGGAGCGCGGCCGGGACGGGGTTCCAGGTCAGGGTGGTGGAGCCGTCGCGGGAGCGGTCCTCGTAGGTGAAGGCGAGGACGCGGCCCGCCGTGGCGCCGGGGTAGAGGCGGTCGAGCAGCCGGGCGTCCTGGCGCAGCGCCGGGGCGCCGGAGTCGTCCTGGCGCACCGCCGAGAGGTCCTCGTCGTTCCAGGCGTCACCGGAGGTCAGGACCTTGCCGGGGTTGCCGTTCATGAGCTCGTGGTGACGGCCGCTGTACAGGTCCCACTGCCACTGGGTGCCCGACAGGACGGGTCCGGACGCGAGCGGGCCGGACCACCAAGTGGCTCCCGGAAGACGGGAGTCCAGCCCCTGGTACATCGCCTTGAGGACACTCGGTGCCTTGTCGGAGACGGTTCCGCCGAGCGGATGGCCGAACTCGCTGACGACCGACGCGGTGCTCGCGGCGGCGGCCCGGTCGCGCACGGCGCCGAGGTCGCGTGCGTACTGGCCGTCGCCCGCCTTGCCCCACATGAAGACGCCGGAGATCGCCTTCTGGTCGTAGAAGTGGGTGTTGAGGACATAGCGCGGCCCGAGGGCGCCCGCGTCGAGCAGTCCGCCCTCCTGCCGCTGGAAGTCGAGGTTGGCGTTCCAGAAGAGGTTGGGCTCGACATGGGCGGGCTTGGCCTGCCAGCCCGCCGCGTCCATCCGGGCCCGGAAGCGTGTGTAGAACGGCCAGAGCACGTCCCGCTCCCAGGCGCGGCTGGTCTGCCCGGGCTCGAAGGTGCCCGCGTGCGGTTCGTTGTACGGGTCGAATCCGGCGACGGCCGCGAACTCCTCGGCGGTGAGGTGTTCGGCGAGGTAGGCCAGGGTCGTTCCGGCCGTGGTGAGGAAGGCGTCCTGGATGCCGCGCGCGTTGTGCCAGAAGTCGTACGCCGCGCGCTTCACCGCCTCGTTCTGGGTGATGTTCTGGCCCCAGAACAGACAGATCCCGCAGGACTCGCGCGGATAGCCGCCGCCCGCGACGGCCCAGGCGGGGGCGCCGTCGCCGGTGTACCAGCTGCCGCTGTCGAAGAGGTACCGGGAGAAGAGATCCTGGTGGAAGTCGGGCAGCACCCGGATCCCGGCGTCCAGGAACGCCCGCATCTGCTCGGTGACGGCCGCGAGATAGCCGGTGTCCACCTGGCCGCGTACGGGTTCGGCGGCCGCCCAGGAGAGCAGGAACCGCACGGTGTTGGCGCCGCCGAGGGTGCGTACGGCGGTCGCGGAGGCGCGGGCGTCGGCGACCGAGGCGAACGGCAGCCCGCCGTGCTCGGCCAGCTTGGTCTCGCCGGAGACGTTGTAGCCGCGCAGCACCGCCTCGCGGCCGAGCCCGTCGACGAGGCGCCCGTCCTCGACGGTGAGCGCGGACGCGGCGGCGCCGTCGAACCACTGGGCGCCGGGGAGCCCCTCGGCGGCCGAGGGCGGGGTGCCGCCCGCCCCGAGGAGCGCGGCGAACAGGACGAGGACACCGAGCGGACGCGCCCACGACTTTGGCATGCCCATTACCATCGCGGCGGGCCGGAGCACAGTCAACACTCCGGCCCGCCGCCGCCCGCTAGCGGCCGGTGAACACGGCGACCGTCCGCCCCGGGACGGTGAACGTGCCCGAACCCGCCTCGTACGAGGCCGACTTCACCGTGGCGTCACCGCCCGCCGCCTGGACCGGGTGCAGGGCGTACCCGTGGCCCGCCAGGTCGGCGACCCGCTGGGTCTGCCGGTCCGGGGTCGCGTTGAAGACGACGACCAGAGCACCGAGCCGCATGGTGATCACACCCGGCGTCTCGCCCTTTCCGGAGAGCGGGAAGGAGAGCGCGGACTGCACCTCGGCCGAGGTGGCCAGACGGAACGCCGGGTCGCTCGTACGGATCTTCAGCAGGTCCCGGTAGGCGGCCGAGGCCGCGGTGATCTCGGGACAACCGACGGTGAGCGAGGGGGCAGTCAACAGGGGCTTCGTGTACGACCACTTGGACTCGTTGTCGGCCGCCGGCGGCAGCCCCCGCCCGAAGCCGTTGCCGTCCTGGCAGTCCCAGTGGATCGCGTTGAACCAGTCGCCGCTGTCGAAGGAGTTGCGGTCCAGCGACTTGGAGCGCAGCAGATCCGTACCGGCCTGGGAGAGCGCCGGGCCCTGCGACAGCGTGGCGGTCGCCAGCGCCAGTACCTGCATCCGGGCCCGCTCGGCCGCCGGGGTGGAGCGCGGCAGCTTGAAGGCGAGCGCGTCGTACAGCGACTCGTTGTCGTGCGCGTCGGTGTACGCGAGCGCGTCGCCCGGAGCCGCCGCGTACCCGGCCGGGGCGCCGTTGTAGTCGACGTCCGCGCCCTTGACCGTACGGCCGGAGGTGTCGGTGAAGGTGTACCCGGCCAGGTTGCCGGAGAGGCCGACCTTGATCAGGTCCTGGTAGTGCAGCAGCCGGGCCCGCTGCTCGCCCGGGGTGCCGTTGGCGGCCGAGGAGTTGGGGTCGGTGTAGAGGCCGGAGGCGAAGCCCTGGACGCCGGGGTCCTCGTCGAAGGGGCCGCCGCCGCGCACCGCGTCACGGGCCCGGTCCGAGAAGGTCGCGATCCCGGTGCCCGACATGTTCTTCTGGGTCGCCTGGACGAACCGGGCGTCGTCGGCGACCTCGCCGAAGTTCCAGCCCTCCCCGTACAGGACGATCTTCTTGCCGTCGACGCCGTCCCTGGCGGGCGTCAGCGCGTCGAGCGCCTTGCGGACCGCGAGGATGTTGGCCCTGGGGTGGTGGCCCATCAGGTCGAAGCGGAAGCCGTCGACCTTGTACTGCCTGGCCCAGGTCACCACCGAGTCCACGACGAGCTTGCCCATCATGGCGTTCTCCGGCGCGGTGTTGGCGCAGCAGGTGGAGGTGGCCACCGTGCCGTCGCCGAGGAGGCGCTGGTAGTAGCCGGGCACGATCTTGTCGAGGACCGACTTGTCGGCCTGGCCGCTCGCCACGGTGTGGTTGTAGACGACGTCCATCACCGTGCGCAGCCCGGCGCCGTTGAGGCCCTGGACCATCTGCCGGAACTCGACCGTGCGCCGGGTCCCCTCGGGGTCGCTCGCGTAGGAGCCCTCGGGCACGGTGTAGTGCAGCGGGTCGTACCCCCAGTTGTAGGCGTCCTTGGCGGCGCTCTTCGCCACGCACGCCTGCTGCTCGGGCGAGTCGGGCGCGTACACCTTGAGGTCACAGGCCGGGACGGCCTGGTCGGACTTCTTCTCGGGGATCGTGCCGATGTCGAACGCCGGGAGGAGGTGGACGTAGGAGGTCCCGGAGCGGGCCAGCTCCCTGAGGTGCTTCATACCGGCCGAGCCGGTGTCCGTGAACGCCAGGTACTGGCCCGGGTGGCGGGACGTGCGGTCCGCGACCGAGAAGTCGCGGATGTGCAGCTCCTGGATCTGCGCGGCGCTCAGCGGCACGGCGGCGGGCTTGCGCAGGTCCGCCCAGCCCCTGGGGGCGAGCTTCGGGTCGGCGAGGTCGACGACGAGGCTGCGGGCCGAGTCGGTGGTCAGGGCGGTGGAGTACGGGTCGGTGACCAGGTTGGTGACGACCTTCTGGACGCTGGGCGCCCACACCGTCACGGCGAACCGGTACGGCTTGCCCGACCAGCTCCCGGGCCCCGTCACCGACCAGACACCGGTCGCGTCGTCGCGGCGCATCGCGATGCTGCGGCCGTCGAGTTCGAGGGCGACGCGCCGGGCGGTCGGGGCCCAGAGCGAGAGGGTCGGGCGCCCGCCGGTGAAGACCGGGCCGAGCGCCGCCTTGGTGGCCCGTGCTCCGTACAGGTCGTCGAGGACGCCCTGGGTCTGGACGCCGGTGGCGGCGAGCAGGGCGCCGTTGGCGAGGCGCTGGGTGGCGACGAGCTGCCCGGTGAGGGCCTGGCCGACGCGGGCGCGGTCGCGCGGGTCGACGGTGAACGCCGCGTACTTCCCGAGGTGCGGGAACCTGGCCTTCTGCGCGTCGGTGAGACCGCCCGGCACCGGGGTGAGCCGCAGCCAGTGGCCCTCGCCGGTGAGGGCGCCGTCCTTGACGGCGAGTCCGCCGCCCGGCGCGTACACCAGCTGATGGCTCGCGGCCGTGCCGCCCGTGTCCCAGGCGACGGTGTCGCGGTCGATCCACTGCGCCCGCGACTTCGACAGGTCGAGGTCGGCGGCGGAGCCGGACGTCATGGGCAGAAGGTACTTCTCGACCCCGCCGAGCAGCCACACCTCGTGCGAGTACACCGAGAAGTCGAGCGAGCGGTCGGAGCCGTACTCCTTGGTGTCGCCCTTGTGGAGGATGTAGCTCAGGCTGGACGCACCCTCCTTCAGCGGCACCTCGAAGACCGCGCCGAAGGCGTCGGTCCGCACCGGCGGAAGCGGGCTCGACCAGTCGGTGGGGCTCGCGGCGCCCGTCCAGGTGTGGATGCCCCAGCCGCTGTGGTCGCCGTCGGCGCGCTGGTAGTGGATGACGGCCTTGCCGGTGTCCTGCGGCGGGTAGGTGCCGGCGGGCGGCGCGGTGAGGACCGCGTCCTTGCCCTGCTCGACCCAGATCTCCCCGGTCCGGCCGACGTCGATGGTGCGGTCGCCCGAGACGTCCTTGTTGCCGTCCTTGTCGATGACCAGGAACCCGACGCTGGAGGCGCCCGGCTTCAGCTTCACGTGGGCGAAGGCGCCGTAGGCGTCGCGGCCGGTGAAGGCGTGGCCCGCGGGCCAGGTGGTGGACTCGCCGTCGGCGAGGTCGCCCCAGGCGTAGAGCCTCCAGTCGGTGTAGTCGCCCGCCGGGCGCTTGTAGTGGACCACGGCGTAGTCGCGCCGGGTTGCGGTGGGCACCGGGTCGGGGGCGGGAGCGCCACTGGTGGTCCCGGCACTCGCGCTCGCGGTGCGCCCGGCCGAGTCCACCACAACGGCCTTGTAGCGCACGGGCGTTCCGGACGCGAGGGTCGCGGGCAGATGCTGGACGACCTTGTACGGGGCGTGGTCGGAGGAGCCGAGGACCCGCCACTTGTCGGTGCCGGTCTGGGCGGCGAAGACCACCCGGTTCAATTGGCCGCCGGCCACGTCGGCCGCGATCTCGACGTCACCGGTGGCACCGGCCGCCGGGGCCTTGAGGGTGAGCGAGGGCCGCGCGGCGGGGGCGCCCAGGGGCTTCGCCGCCTTGTAGACGACGGCGGAGAGGGCGGGCACCCGCACCGAGACTCGGCGGTCGGCGGTGCTGGTGAGCGTGCCGGAGGCGCCGTAGATCCCGGTGTAGGCGGCGCTCGCGGAGCCGGTCGCGAACTCGGCGCTCTTCTCCTCGGTCGCGTTGTTGACCGCGACGACGTACTCGGTCCCGGCCCTGGCGTCGGTGCGGGAGAAGGCGTAGACGCCCTTGCCCTGCGCCGCGTACCGCTCGGTCTGCACCCCGTCGGCGAGCGCCGGGTTCTGCCTGCGGAGCTTGGAGAGAGCGGCGATCGCCTTGTAGAGAGGGTGCTCCGGATCGAAAGCACTGCTCTCGTGCGTACGGGTCGTACCGATCTGCGGGTCGTCGAGATAGTCGGCGACCTTGGACGGGAACATCGTCTGCCGGGCGTCCTTGTCGCCTCCCGAGCCGGTGAAGCCCTGCTCGTCGCCGTAGTAGACGACGGGGTTGCCCCGGCTGAGGAACATCAGCTCGTGGGCGAGTCTGTCGCGCCGCAGCAGCTCGGCCGCGTCGGCCTTCGGGTTGTCCTGGACCAGGAAGCCGCCGATCCGGCCCATGTCGTGGTTGCCGAGGAAGGTCACCTGCTCATAGGCGTTGGCCTTGTCGGTGGTGTAGCGGTAGTCCTGGCCGAGTGCCCCGGCCAGGTCGCCCGCCGAACCGCCCTGCGACACATAGCCGCGCATCGCCTGCTGGTAGGGGAAGTCCAGGGTCGCGTCCAGCCTGCCCCGGGTGACGTACGGGGAGGTCACCGACGGGTCGGCGGAGTACACCTCGCCGTAGATGAAGAAGTCCTTGCGCCCGTGCCTGGCCGCGTAGGCGTCCAGGGCCGTCGCCCACTGCGTCCAGAAGTCCATGTCGACGTGCTTGACGGTGTCGACGCGGAAGCCGTCCACGTCGAAGTCCTCGACCCACTTCTCGTAGATCTTCTCCATGCCCCGGACGACCTCGGGCCGCTCGGTCCACAGGTCGTCGAGCCCCGAGAAGTCCCCGTACTCCGCGCTCTCCCCGGCGAAGGTCGAGTCGCCCCGGTTGTGGTACAGCGTGGGGTCGTTGAGCCACGCCGGGACCTTGGCGTCCTTCTCGGCGACGGGCACGGTCGGCGTGTACGGGAAGGAGCCGGGGCCGACGGCGGGGAAGCCCTTGCCGCCGGCCGCGTAGGCGCTGTCGTCGAACGGCACGCCGTCCTTCGTCAGATACGGGAAGGCGCCCTTGGAGAGGTACTGGGCGCTCTGCTCCTTGTGGCCGATGACGTCGGCGGTGTGGTTGGTGATGACGTCGAAGAAGACCTTCATGCCCTTGGCGTGGGCCTTGTCGATCAGCCGTGCCAGGTCGGCGTTGGTGCCGAAGTGCGGGTCGACCTGGGTGAAGTCGGTGATCCAGTAGCCGTGGTACCCGGCGCTCTGGTTTACGCCGGTGCCCTGGACCGGCTTGTTCTTGAAGATCGGCGCCAGCCAGATCGCGGTGCTGCCGAGCCCCTTGATGTAGTCCAGCTTCCGCGTCAGGCCCTTGAGGTCGCCGCCCTGGTAGAAGCCCTTGTCGGCCGGGTCGTAGCCGGTCACCGAGCGGCCGCCGGTCAGACCGCCCCGGTTGTTGGCGCTGTCACCGTCCGCGAACCGGTCCGGCAGGACGAAGTAGGGCTGCTCCCGGGTGAGTTCGTGCCGGGCCGGCTCGGCGGCGAGCCGGGCGTCGGACGGCGGGGCCGGGGGCACTGTGGGCGCCGGTTGCGCCGCGGGCGCGGCCGACGCCAGCAGCGCGAGGGCCACGGCGGCGGTGACGGCGGTTCGGCGCGGAGAGCCGATCACGGGACGTACTCCTTCTACGGGGGGACTACGGGGTGCGGGGCACGGAGAGCGTCGTCGCCGAACGGGCCGTCCCCGCCGAGGGCGTGGCGCTGCTGCGGCTCGAATCGCCGCAGGGCACACCGCTGCCCGAGTGGCGGCCGGGCGCCCATCTCGACCTGGTGCTGCCGTCCGGGCTGATCCGCCAGTACTCGCTCTGCGGCGACCCCGCCGACCGCGCCACCTACACCGTCGCCACCCGGCTGATCGAGGACGGGCGGGGCGGCTCGCGCGAAGTGCACGAGCAGCTGCGGGAGGGCGCCGAACTGGTCGTGCGCGGCCCGCGCAACCGCTTCCCGCTGACCGAGGCGCCGTCGTACGCGTTCGTCGTCGGCGGCATCGGCATCACCCCGGTCCTGCCCATGCTGAGGGCGGTGGAGGCGGCGGGCGCCGAGTGGCGGCTGCTGTACGGCGGGCGCTCGCGCGCCACCATGCCGTTCCTGGACGAGATCGAGAAGCTGGGGGCCCGGGGCTCGCGGGTCACCGCGGTGCCCGAGGACGAGGCCGGACTGCCGGACGTGGCCGCCTTCCTGGCCGGTACGGACGAGGGCGCGGCGGTCTACTGCTGCGGGCCCGAGCCGCTGATGGACGCGGTGGCGGCGGCCCTGCCCGAGGGCCGCACCCTGCACCTGGAGCGGTTCACTCCCGGCGCGAGCACCGCACAGCTCGGCACCTTCGAGGTCGAACTGCGCCGCACGGGGCGCACGCTCACGGTCCCGGCGGGCCGCTCCGTGCTCGCCACGGTCCGCGAGGAGCTGCCGAACCTCTCGTACTCGTGCGAGCAGGGCTTCTGCGGAACCTGCCAACAGCAGGTCCTGGAAGGGGCGGTCGACCACCAGGACGAGCTGCTCACGGACGCGGAGCGGCAGGACTCGATGCTGATCTGCGTATCGCGCTGCCTCGGACGGAAACTCGTGCTCGACCTGTAGGTACCCTGTTCGCATGACGACCGGGGTGCGGCGCCGGATGGGCGTCGAGGAGCGCAGGCGGCAGCTGATCGGGGTCGCGCTGGAGCTGTTCAGCCACCGCTCCCCCGACGACGTCTCCATCGACGAGATAGCGGCGGCGGCCGGCATATCGCGGCCGCTCGTCTACCACTACTTCCCCGGCAAGCAGAGCCTGTACGAGGCGGCGCTGCGGATGGCCGCGGACGAGCTGGCGGGCCGGTTCGTGGAGCCGCGCGAAGGGCCGCTGGGGGCCCGGCTGCTGCGGGTGATGGGCCGCTTCTTCGACTTCGTCGAGGGCCACGGGCCGGGCTTCGCCGCGCTGATGCGGGGCGGGCCCGCCGCCTCGGCGGTCGGCTCGACCAACGCCAACGCGATGATCGACGAGGTGCGGCACGCGGCGTACCTCCAGATCCTCGCCCACCTCGGGGTCCAGGACCCGCCCGCACGGCTGGAGTTGGTGGTGCGCTCCTGGGTCTCGCTCGCCGAGTCGACGGCCCTGATCTGGCTGGACGGGCGCCGGATCCCGCGCGCCGAGCTGGAGTTGCAGCTGGTCCACGACTTCGCCGCGCTGGCGGCGGTGAGCGCGGCGTACGACGCGGAGATGGCGGCGGTGGTGCTGCGGATCGTCGCGGACGAGCCGGAGGACGGGCCGTTCGGGGACCTGCTCGCCCGGCTGACGACCCTGGGCGCTTAGAGCCTGTTTCCGAACCCCCGTCGTCCGCCCGGAGGGCGGGCGCACCGGGCGTCGGGGCGCAGGCGGGGGTTCGGAAACAGGCTCTAAGGGGCGCGGGGAACCGCGCGGCCGGCCGCAGACGACCCGCGGACGATTGAGCGCCCCACCCACCCGTACCGTGATCACCATGACGACATCCCTCACCTTCCGCCGGGCCTCGCAAGAGGACGTCCCCACCCTGGTGGCCCTCTACGACCGCGCCGCCCGCTGGATGCAATCCACCGGCATCGACCAGTGGCAGCCCGGCGAGAAGGACCCGGCGCACTTCCGGCTGCGGATGGAGGAGGGCGAGGTCTGGCTCGCGCTCACTGAGGACGGCCGCGCGGCCGGGGCGTACGAGCTGTGGTGGCGGGACGAGCCCGCCTGGGGTGTGCGGCCGCCGGAGGCGGGCTATGTGCACCGGCTGATGACCGACCGCGCACTGGCGCCCGCCGGAACCGGCCGGGCCCTGCTCGCCCACGCCGAGCAGCGCATCGCGGCCGCCGGGCGCCCGCTCTCCCGCCTCGACTTCAAGGCCTCCAGCCCCGGCCTGCGCTCCTACTACGAGCGGGCCGGGTACGCGGTGGCCGGGGAGCAGCCCTTCAAGGAGGGCGGGAGCGGCAGCAACTACGCGGTCGTGCTGATGGAGAAGAAGCTCGGCTGAGCCGCGAGGGGGAGGACCGCCTCAGACGAGGCCGGTGAGCCGCAGGGCCAGCAGGGCCACGTCGTCCTCGCGGCTGCCGAACGCGCCGAGCAGCGTGTCGCACAGGGCGCCCGTGCCGCGTGCGGCGCTCGCGGCCGCGATCTGGCGCAGCCGCTCCATGGACAGCGCGAGGTCGGTGCCACGGGTCTCGATGAGACCGTCCGTCACCATCAACAGGACGTCTCCGGAGGCGAGTCGGCAGGTGTACGGGTCCGGGTGGTCGAGGCCGAGCCCGAGCAGCGGGCCGTGCACGTCGAGGTAGTCGGTCTCGCCCCGGCGCGGGATCACCAGCGGCGGTATGTGGCCCGCGTTGGCGATCCTGGCGCGGCCGAGGAGCGGGTCGATGAGGGCGAGGCAGAGGGTGGCGGTGGCTTCCGGGTGGTAGAGCTGGAGCATCCGGTCGAGGCGGCGGACCAGCACGGACGGGTCGCGCTCGTCGGTCGCGTACGCCCTCAGCGCGTGGCGCAGTTCGACCATGACGGTGGCCGCGTCGAGCGAGTGGCCGACGACGTCGCCGACCCCGACCAGGAGGCCGTCGGGGGTGGGCAGCGCGGTGTAGAAGTCGCCGCCGATCTCGGCGCGGGTGGAGGCGGGCACATAGCGCACGGCGACGTCGGCGCCGGGCAGCCGGGGCTGGTGCTGGGGCAGGAAGCTGCGCTGGAGGGTGAGCGCGATGTGCCGCTCCTCGGCGGTGCTGCGCAGTGACTCGGCGGCCAGCGCGGTGGCCTCGGCGAGATGGACGAGCAGCGCGCGGGCGTCCTGGCCCTGGGCCGCGTGGACGGGGGTGACCAGGCAGACCGGCGGCTGGTCGGCGCGGCTGCGGGCCAGCATCAGCCGGGCGTCGCCGTCCTCGTCGCCGGTCGGCAGCACCCCGGAGGGCCACAGCGGCGCGGGCGCGATCCGCGACCGTACGCCGGTGCAGCCCGCCATGGCCCGCTGGAGCAGCGGGGCCACCGCCGCGGTGGTGCCGGCGGGTTCGTGGCGCGGCGGGCCGCCCGCGTACAGCGTGCCGTCGGCGCCGAAGACATAGGCGGCGGCCCGGCAGCGGATCAGGGCGGTGGTCGCGGCGGCGGCCGTGTCGGCGAGCCCCTGGGGGCAACTCGCCCCGTACAGCGCGGTGGTGGCGGTGGCGAGGCGGGCCAGCCGGCCCGCGCGGGCGTCGGCGTCGTGGCGGAAGCGGGCGCCGCGCAGGGCGGCCCGGACGACGGCCTGGATCTCCTCGGGCTCGACGGGGACGGCGAGGTAGGCCTCGGCGCCCGCGTCCAGGCCCCGGGTGCGGTCGCGCGGGGTGGTGGCCGCGGCCGAGAAGTGCACCACGGGCATGGGGGCGATCTCGGGGTGCGCCTTGATGCGGCGGCAAAGCTCGAACCCGTCCATGTCAGGCAGGCCCACGTCGACCAGGGCCGCGTCGGGCAGCAGGCCGTTCCTGACCCGGGAGTCGAGCTCGACCAGGGCCGCGGACGCGGTGGCCAGCGGCACCACCCGGTGGCCCGCGCGCCGCAGCACCGCGCCCATGGCGTAGCGGTTGGCGTCGATGTCGTCGACGACCAGCACGGTGGTGTCGTGGGACGGGTTCACGGCGAATCCCTCGTGAGGCCGTCGGCCCCGGTAAGGGCGTGGTGCGGACTGGGCGGCGGGTACGTCCTCACCGTAGCGCGCGGGCCGTCCGCACGGGTCCCAGGTCAACTGCCCTGTGCGAAATCACCCTTGAGGGCGTAGCTGAGCCCCTGGTCGAGCCCGGCGCGCGCCCCCCGGCGGAAGGCTCCTTCGTACGCCTGGTCGCCGACGGAGGCCCTGGCCCGGCGCTCGCACTCCTCACGGACGGCGGTGAGCCGGGGGGCGCCCATCTGGGCCTTGCCGACGGTACGCCAGTACTCCTGCCCGATGCCGAGGACCAGGGCGCCCTCCGCTCCGTCACCCCGGGCGGCGAGCGCGCAGGCGAGCAGGTCGAGGCCGATGGCGATGCCGAAGCTGTCGTGCAGCAGCCGCTTGCCGGTGAGCATGGCGCGTACGTGCTCGGCAGCCTCGGTGGCCCGGCCGAGCGCCAGCGCGGCGACGGCGAGCATGTAGTCGGCGTACGCCCGCATCCAGCGCTCGCCCCGGCTCGCGCACTGGTCGCGCAGCCAGGTCGCCTCGGCGGCGGCCTCGCGGTAGCGGCCGAGGTTGGTGAGGGCGTAGATCCGGGCGAGCGCGCACAGGGCGAGGCCGGGCGAGAAGTCGTCCTCGGCCGCGTCGATGGCGGGGGTGCACACGTCGAGGGCGCCCTCGGCGTCGCCGGGCATCAGGATGGCGCCGCCGAGCAGATAGGCGGCGCGCAGCCGGGACTCGGGGTCCGCGGCGCGCGCGACGCACCGCCGGCCCTGGCGCAGCGCGGTCTCCATGTCGCCCTGGAGGAAGGCGGTCATGCCCAGCGTCCACTCGGCGCGGTCGCGGCGGGGGCCCGGCTCGGGGTCGAGGGCGAGGGCGCGCTCCAGATAGGCGCGGCCCTCGCGCAGATGCCCGCAGCAGAACCAGAAGAACCAGAGCGAGGAGGCCATGTCGAGGGCCGCGTCGAGGTCGTGGGCGAGCAGATGCTCCAGGGCGGTGCGCAGATCGCCCTGTTCGGCGTCCAGCCGCTCGTACCACTCGACCTGGTCCGGGCCCATCCAGTCGGCCTCGGCGGCGCGGGCCAGACGGCGGAAGCGCTCGGCGTGGCGCCGGGCCACGGCCTCCTCCTCGCCGAGCTCGCCGAGCCACTGGCGGCCGTACTCGCGGATGGTGTCGAGCATCCGGTAGCCGGGCCGGCCGCAGTGCGTCCTGGCCCGGACGACGGACTTGGCGGTCAGGCCCGTGAGCGCGGGCCCGACGGCCTCGGGGGCGAGCGGGCCGCCCGCGGCGACGTCCTGGGCGGCTTCGAGGTCGAAGCCGCCGGCGAACACCGAGAGCCGGGCCCACAGCAGCCGTTCCAGCGGGGCGCACAGCTCGTGGCTCCAGCCGATGGTGGTGCGCATGGTCTGGTGGCGGGGCAGCCGGGCGGCCCGGGGGTCGGCGAGGACCTCGAAGCGGGAGTCGAGCCGTTCGGCGAGCTGCTCGACGCTCCACAGCCGCAGCCGGGCGCCGGCGAGTTCGATGGCGAGCGGGATGCCGTCGAGTCTGCGGCAGACGGCGGCGGCGGCCTCGGCGCGGGCCGGGGTGTCGAAGGACTTCAGCGACAGGTGCGGTACGGCGTCGACGGCGCGCTGTTTGAAGAGGGTGAGCGCGGCACCCTCGGGTGGCAGCGGGCCGAGCGAGAAGACACGTTCCTCCGGGCGGCCCAGGGACTGCCGGCTGGTGGCCAGGACGGTGAGCCCCGGCGAGGTCTGGAGCAGTTCCCCGATGAGGTGGCCGCAGGCGGAGACCAGGTGTTCGCAGGTGTCCAGGACCAGGAGCAGCCGTTTGTCGCCGAGCCAGCCGCACAGCGCCTCGGCGGCGGTGCGGGTGGTCTGGTCGGTGACGCCCAGGTGGTCGGCGACGGTGGCGGCGAGCAGGTCGGCGTCGCACAGCGGGGACAGCTCGACCCACCACACCCCGTCGGGACAGAAGGCGTGGCGCTCGCGGGCGCCGCGCAGGGCGAGCCGGGACTTGCCCACGCCGCCCGGGCCGGTGACCGTGACGAGCCGGTGGCCCCGCAACAGGCCGTCCAGGGTGGCCAGTTCCACCGACCGGCCCACGAAGCTCGTGGTCTCCGCTGGAAGATTCCCCAACACGGGCACAGTCTGGACCAGAGAATGACCTGGTCCAGACGCGATCGCACGGTTCAACCGGAAACAGTCACAATGAGGCCAGGAGCGATCAGAACAGCGTCATTATCGGTCGTACGGGGAACACCGATGGACGTCGGCCCGTCACACCCGTACGCGCGCGGTGGACCCCCGTACCACCAGCTCCGGCTGGAACACGAACTCCGTGCGCTGCACCGGGTTCCCCCGGATCTCTTCGAGCAGCGCGCCCACCGCGGCCGTCGCCATCGCCCGCACGGGCTGGCGGACGGTGGTCAGCGGCGGGTCGGTGAACGCGATCAGCCGCGAGTCGTCGAAGCCCACCACCGACACCTGGGCGGGCACCGCGAGCCCGCGCTCGCGCGCCGCGCGGACCGCCCCGAGCGCCATCATGTCGCTGGCGCACACCACCCCCGTACAGCCCTGGTCGAGCAGCGTGCCCGCGGCCACCTGGCCGCCCTCGACGCTGAAGAGGGTGTGCCCGATGTACGCGGCGGCCTCCTCGGCGCGCAGCCCGAACCGCTCCCCCAGCGCGGCCGCGAAGCCCTCGGCCTTGCGCCGCGAGGGCACATACCGCAGCGGCCCGGCCGCCAGGCCGATACGGGTGTGGCCGAGGTCGGCGAGATGGCCCACCGCCATCGCCATCGCCGCGTGGTCGTCGGGCGAGACGAAGGGGGCGCGGATACGTTCGTTGTACCCGTTGACCAGCACGAACGGCACCCCGCGCTCGGTGAGCGCGAGATACCGGGCGGGGTCGGCGGCGGTGTCGGCGTGCAGTCCCGACAGGAACACGATGCCGTTGACCCCGCGCTCCTCCAGCTGCTCGACCAGCTCGTCCTCGGTCGCCCCGCCGGGCAGCTGGGTGCAGAGCACCGGGGTGTACCCGTGCCCGGCGAGCACCTGCTCCACGGCCTGGGCGAAGGCCGGGAAGATGGGGTTGGTCAGCTCCGGGGTGACCAGACCGACGAGTCCGGCGCTGCGGTGGCGCAGCTGGGCGGGCCGCTCCCAGCCGAGGACGTCCAGGGCCGCGAGCACCCGCTGCCGGGTCGCGTCGGCGACGCCCGGACGCCCGTTGAGCACCCGGCTGACGGTGGCCTCGCTGACGGCCGCCTGGGCGGCGATGTCGGCGAGGCGCGGCCCGGACTCGGTCACACCGCCCACCACACGGTGGTGTCGGCGTCGAGCACGAACTCCTCGTCCGCCACGGCGACTTCACCGTTTCCGCTGGAGAGCAGGACCTTCCCGGCGGCGGGCGCGGGCAGCCGCACCGGCTCGCCGGTGAGGTTGACGGTGCAGACGAACCCCTCGCGGGCGAAGGAGAGGACACCCTCGGGGGCGTCCAGCCAGAGGACCTCCTCGCCCGAGCCGAGGCCGGGCTGCTCGCGGCGGGCGGCGAGCGCGGCGCGGTAGAGCTCCAGGGTGGAGCCCGGGTCGCCGGTCTGCGCCTCGACGGAGAGCGCGCCCCACTCGGCGGGCTGCGGCAGCCAACTGCCGCCGCTGCCGAACCCGTACGAGGACCCGTCCTCGGTCCACGGGATCGGCACCCGGCAACCGTCGCGGAAGCCGTCCTGGCCCTCGGCGCGGAAGAAGGACGGGTCCTGGCGGACCTCGTCGGGCAGGTCGGTGACGTCCGGGAGGCCCAGCTCCTCGCCCTGGTAGAGGTAGGCGGAGCCGGGCAGCGCCAGCATCAGCAGGGTCGCGGCGCGCGCCCGGCGCAGCCCGAGCCCGCGGTCGCCCGGGGTGCGCAGCTGGGTGCCGAGGCCGGGCGGGTTGGCGAACCGGGTGGCGTGCCGGGTCACGTCGTGGTTGGAGAGCACCCAGGTCGCGGGCGCACCGACCGGGCGCATCGCGGCGAGCGACACGTCGATGACCTCGCGCAGCGCGGCGGCGTCCCAAGGGGCGCCCAGATACTGGAAGTTGAAGGCCTGGTGGAGCTCGTCGGGGCGTACGTAGTGGGCCGTGCGCTCCACGGTCGGCGTCCACGCCTCGGCGACGGCGATGCGCTCGCCGGGGTACTCGTCGAGGATGAGGCGCCAGGAGCGGTAGATCTCATGGACGCCGTCCTGGTCGAAGAACGGCATGACATCGTTGCCCAGCAGCTTGAGCTGGTCGCTGCCGCCGATGTCGGGCAGCCCGGCGGCCTTGACAAGACCGTGGGCGACGTCGACGCGGAAGCCGTCGACGCCCATGTCGAGCCAGAACCGCAGGATCGAGCGGAACTCGTCGGCGACGGCGGGGTGCTCCCAGTTGAAGTCGGGCTGCTCCGGGGCGAAGAGGTGGAGGTACCACTCGCCGTCCGGGGTACGGGTCCAGGCGGGTCCGCCGAAGATGGACTCCCAGTCGTTGGGCGGCAGTTCGCCGTCCTGGCCGCGCCCGGGCCGGAAGTGGTACCGGGCCCGCAGTGCCGACCCCGGCCCCTCCCTCAACGCCCGCTTGAACCACTCGTGCTGGTCCGACGAGTGGTTGGGGACGAGGTCGACGATGATGCGCAGCCCGAGGTCGTGGGCGTCCCGGATCAGGGCGTCGGCGTCGTGCAGGGTGCCGAACATCGGGTCGATGGCGCGGTAGTCGGCGACGTCGTAGCCGGCGTCGGCCTGCGGGGAGGCGTAGAAGGGGGAGAGCCAGACGGCGTCGACGCCGAGGTCGCGGAGGTACGGGAGCTTCTGGCGTACGCCGTCGAGGTCCCCCATCCCGTCGCCGTTGGCATCGGCGAAGCTGCGCGGATAGACCTGGTAGATCACGGCGTCCTGCCACCAGCCGGTGCGGGTGGGTGTGGTGGCGGCGGGGGTGGGCCTGTGGACCCGGGACGGGGTGCTGCGGCTGCCGTGCGCGACGGCCGCGGCGCCCTGCTCGGTGGCGGCGGTCCCGGCCCCGGCGGACCTGCCGCGCCCTGCCCCCGTACCGCTGAAGCCGCAGGCCCCCAGGCCCGTACCGCTGGCGCAGGCACCGCTGACCGGCCGTCAGTAGGCCGTGGAGCTCTGGCTAAGATCCACGGCGAACGCAACGGACGAAACACAACGGGGTGACTGCACCACATGTCCGAGACACTGACCGCCGCGTCCGCCGAAGCCACGACGGACCCCGACGGCCACCACGGCCGGCACCGGGGCGGCGCCGCGGCGACCGAGGAGCCGACCAACGAGGCCCACGGCCGCCACCGGCGGAACGACGGCGACGGCGGCCACCACCACGGCTGACGTCGGCGAAGAAGCGCGAAGGGCCCGGGATCCACAGATCCCGGGCCCTTTCCCGTCCGTCCGGACGCTCAGCCGCGCTTGAGGCCGAGCACCTCCGCCGCCGCGAAGGTCTCGTTCGCGGGGCGCTCGGCGTAGTACGGCGAGAGCAGCTCGTCCAGTTCCCCGTACGTGAAGGCCTCCTTGGCCGCGTCGAACTTGGCGGCCACCTTCGGGCGCTCCACGATCGCGACCATCCCGCCGTGCACCACCATCAGCTGGCCGTTGACCCGGGCGGCCGCGGGGGACGCCAGATAGCCGACGAGCGGCGCCACGTGCTCGGGCGCCAGCGGGTCGAGCTGCCCCTCGCCGGGCTCCTCGAAGCCCGCGAAGACGTCCTCCGTCATCCGGGTGCGGGCGCGGGGGCAGATGGCGTTGGCGGTGACCCCGTACTTGGCGAGCGCCAGGGCCGTGGAGGTGGTCAGGCCCACGATCCCGCCCTTGGCTGCCGCGTAGTTGGGCTGGCCCGCCGAGCCCGCGAGGAACGCCTCCGAGGAGGTGTTGACGATCCGGCCGTAGACCGCGCCGCCCGCCGCCTTGGAGCGCCCGCGCCAGTGCGCGGCGGCGAAGTGGGTGGTGTTGAAGTGGCCCTTGAGGTGGACGTGGATCACCGCGTCCCACTCGGCCTCGGTCATCGAGAAGATCATCCGGTCCCGCAGGATGCCCGCGTTGTTGACCAGGATGTCCAGTTTGCCGAACTCCTCGACCGCCGACCGGACGAGTTCCCGGGCCTGTTGGTGGTCGGCCACGTCGCCGGTGTGGGCGAGAGCCGTGCCGCCCGCCGCGCGGATCTCGGCGGCGACCTCCTCGGCGGGAGCGGCCGAGGCCTCGCCGGAGCCGTCCCGGCCCGGCTGCCCGAAGTCGTTGACGACCACGGACGCGCCGAGCCGGGCGAGTTCGAGGGCCTCGGCCCGGCCCAGGCCCCGTCCGGCGCCGGTGACGATCGCGCTGAGCCCTTCAAGTGGCAGTGCCATCGGTCGACCGCGTCCCTTCGGTTCAGAGGGTTCGGAAGGTTCAGAGGGTTCGGAAGGTTCGGAGGGTTGGGAGGGTTCAGAGGGTGATGCAGGTGCGCAGGGCCTCGCCCGTGCGCATCTGGTCGAGGGCGTCGTTGATCCCGGCGAGCGGCACCCGGTGGGTGATCAGGCCCTCCAGGTCGATCCGGCCCGCCCGCCACAGCGCGACGGCCCGCTCGTAGGAGCGCAGTACGTCGCCGCCGCCGTACAGCGAGGGCAGGATCCGCTTCTCGTCGAAGAACAGCTCGAACATGTTGAGCTGGAAGAAGTCGTCCATGGCGCCCGCGCCGACCACGCACAGGGTGCCGCCGCGCCGGGTCGCCCCGTAGGCGGTGCGGGCGGTGGCGGACTTGCCGACGACCTCGAAGACGTAGTCGAAGCCCTCGCCGCCGGTGATCCGCTGCTTGGCGTCGTCGAGCTCGCTGGGCGAGACGGCCTCGGTCGCACCGAAGGTGAGCGCGGCCTCGCGCCGGGAGGCCACCGGGTCGACGGCGACGATCTGCGCCGCGCCCTGCGCCCTGGCGCCCTGGATCGCGGAGATGCCGACCCCGCCGCAGCCGATGACGGCGACCGACGAACCGGCCTCCACCTTGGCGGTGTTGATGGCCGCGCCGAGCCCGGTGGTCACCCCGCACCCGATGAGCGCGGCGATCTCGTACGGCACGTCGTCGGGGATCGGGACCGCGCATCCGGCGGCGACCACGACCTCCTCCGCGAAGGTGCCGGTGCCCGCGAAGCCGAACACCTCGGCGCCGGGGCGCTTGAAGTTGGGGGTGCCCGCGTTCATGAACCCGGCCAGGCACAGATGGGTCTGGCCGCGCTTGCAGGAGGGGCAGACGCCGCACGCGGGCAGCCAGCACACCAGGACGCGGTCGCCCGGGGCGAGCGAGGTGACGCCGTCGCCGACGTCGAGGATCTCGCCCGCGCCCTCGTGGCCGGGGACGAAGGGGGCGGGCTGCGGAAGCACCCCGGTCATCGCGGAGATGTCGGAGTGGCAGAGCCCGGTCGCGCGGATCCGGATCCGCACCTTCCCGGGCCCGAAGCCCACCGCCTCGACGTCGTCGAGCACATCGAGCTTGTCCTGGCCGATCTCGTGCAGTACGGCTGCGCGCATGGTGCGGCTCCCCTCTGATGGGACTCCGATGAGGCGGTTCAGACGTGTTCGACGAGCGTGTCGGAGAGCACCGGCGCGTCGTCCCGCTCGACGGCCGTCACCGACACCTGGACGCGGCCCGGTGCGGCCCACATCCGGATGCGCAGGGTCTCGCCCGGGAAGACGACCCCGGTGAAGCGGGTGGTGTACGAGCGGACGCGGGCCACCTCGCCGCCGAGCAGCGTGTCGACGACGGCCTTCAGCGTCATTCCGTACGTGCAGAGCCCGTGCAGGATCGGCCGGTCGAAGCCGGCGAGCGCGGCGAACTCGGGGTCGGCGTGGAGCGGGTTCCAGTCGCCGGAGAGCCGGTAGAGCAGCGCCTGCTCCTCGCGCACCTCCCGCTCGACGGTGTGGTCGGGGGTCCGGTCGGGCTGCTCGGTACGGGCGGAGGGGCCGCGCTCACCGCCGAAGCCGCCCTCGCCGCGTACGAAGATCTGGGCGTCGCTGGTCCACAGCGGGCCCTCGTCGTCGGCGGCCTCGGTGCGCAGCACCAGGACGGCGGCCTTGCCCTTGTCGTAGACGGCGGCCACCCTGGAGGTGGAGACGGCCTTGCCGCGCACCGGGATCGGGCGGTGCAGGACGATGCCCTGGCCGCCGTGGAGCACGGCCGCGAGGTCGACCTCGATGCCGGGCGCGCCGAGTCCGCCGACCACGCCCATGCCGGCGCCCGCGACGGTGGCGAACGAGGGCAGCACGTGCAGCCTCGACTCCAGGGTGTAGCGCAGCTCGTCCGGGTCGGTCGCCGGGACGCCCGCGCCCAGTCCCAGGTGGTAGAGCTGGATGTCCTTGTGGTCCCAGACGATCTCGGTGGACCGGGGCTCGGCGGCGAGCGCCTTCGCGACGTCGATGGGCATACGGGGGCTGCTCCTTGGAGGTGGAAGACCTCGGCGCGGCCGTCCGCACCGTCGGCCGCACCGAGGCCGTGCGCGGCCGGCTCGGAGAGCCGGTTTTAGAACGCGTTCTAGGCTCGATGGGCCCTATGTATAACGCAGCGGCCCCCGATTGGGAACACTTCTGACGCGCCGTCAGCTAGCGCTGACGCCCGGGGTTCATCTGCGGGCCGGTGGGGGTGCCCGCGCCCCTTCCTGTGCCCGGGGTTGATCTGCGGGCCGGTGGAGGGTTGCTCGCGCCGTTCCCCGCGCCCCTTCCTGTGCCCGGGGTTGATCTGCGGGCCGGTGGAGGGTTGCTCGCGCCGTTCCCCGCGCCCCTTCCTGTGCCCGGAGTTCACCTGCGGGCCGGTGGAGGGTTGCTCGCGCAGTTCCCCGCGCCCCTTCCTGTGCCCGGAGTTCACCTGCGGGCCGGTGGAGGGTTGCTCGCGCCGTTCCCCGCGCCCCTCAATCGCCCGGGGGCATCCGCGGGTTGAGTTGGGCTGGTCGCGCCGTTCCCCGCGCCCCTGGAGGGCGCATCGGCGCTGGGCAACCCCAACCCCGTAGGGGCGCGGGGAACTGCGCGAGCAACCACACTCAACCTGCGGATGACCCCCGGCCGCAGACAACCGACCCGCCAGGACATTTGTCCCGCCCAACCCCGTACAAGAACATCTGCCGGGCACCGGGGCCCGATCCGTAGCGTCAAGGACATGACGCAGACAGCACCGAGCGCCCCGGCCGCCGTAAGCCTCACCCACGTGGTCAAGGCCTACGGCTCCGTACGGGCAGTCGACCGTATCGACCTCGACATCCGCCGGGGCGAAACCGTCGCCCTGCTCGGCCGCAACGGCGCCGGCAAGTCCACCACCATCGGCCTCCTGCTCGGCCTCGACGAGCCGGACGCGGGCGAGGTGCGGCTCTTCGGCCGCACGCCGGAGCGGGCGGTACGGGCCGGGCTCACCGGGGCGATGCTCCAGGAGGGGCAGCCGATCCCCCGCGTCACCGTACGGGAGCTCATCGCGTTCGTCGGCTCGACCTACCCCGAGCCGATGCCGGTCGACGAGGCGCTGGCGCTCGCCGGGCTCACCGGCTTCGCGGACCGCCGGGTCGACAGGCTCTCCGGCGGCCAGGCCCAGCGCGTGAGGTTCGCGGTGGCGATCGCCGGGGCGCCCGCGCTGCTGGTCCTGGACGAGCCGACCGCCGCACTCGACGTGGCGGCGCGCCGAGCGTTCTGGGACGCGATGCGCAGCTACGCGGCCCGGGGCAACACCGTGCTGTTCTCCACCCACTACCTGGAGGAGGCGGACGACAACGCCGACCGGATCGTGGTCGTCGACCAGGGCCGTGTCGTGGCCGACGGCCCCGGCGAGCGGATCAAGCGCGCGGCCGGCGGCAGCCTGGTCTCCTTCGACCTGGCGGGCGGCCCCAGCGCGGGCCTGGCCGCGCTGCCGGGCGTGGTCTCGGTCGAGGTGCGCGGCGACCGCGCCCGGCTGCGTACGGACGACTCGGACGCCACGGTCGTGGAGCTCGCCCGGCGCGGCGCGGTCCGGCGCCTCGAAGTCGCCCCGGCCAGCCTGGAGGACGCCTTCCTCTCCCTCACCTCCACCGTCTCCCCGACCGCCACCGCCACCGCCACCGTCGGCTCCGTACGCGAAAGCGAGACCGTCTGATGCTCGGCTACATCACGCTCGAAATCCGGCGCACCCTCCGCGACGCGTCCTTCGTGATCTTCGGTATCGGGATGCCGGTGCTCATGTACCTCCTCTTCACCAACATCGGCTCGGGGGGCGGCGACTCGGCCGACTGGAAGGCCGCATCGATGGTCGGCATGGCCGCGTACGGGGCGCTCGGCGCGTCGCTGAACGCCGGTGGCCAAGTGGCCTCCGACAGGAGCGCGGGCTGGCTGAGGCAGCTGCGGATCACCCCGCTGGCGCCGTCCCGGGTGGTGGCGGGCCGCGCGGTCAGCGGCTCGGCGACCGTGCTGCCGGCCGTCCTCGCGGTGCTCGCGGCGGGCGCGCTCGTCAACGGCGTACGCCTGGAAGCCTGGCAGTGGGCGGCGCTCGCGCTGCTGCTGTGGGCCGGGGCGCTCCCCTTCACCCTGCTGGGCCTCGGCAACGGCTACCGGCTGAGCCCGCAGGCCATGGGCGTGGTCAATGTGGCGTGTCTGATGGGGCTCGCGGTGCTCGGCGGACTGTGGTTCCCGCTCTCCTCCTTCCCCCACTGGCTCGCCTCGATCGCCGCGTACAGCCCGGCCCACCGGTTCGGGGACCTCGGCTGGGCGGTCTCGCACGGCTCGGCCCCCGGACTCGGGACGGTCGCGGTGCTCGGCGGCTGGCTGCTGGCGTTCGGCTCGTACGCCGTGGTCTCCTACCGACGGTCCGCGAGGGCCGTGTGAGCACGATGAACGGGGAGAACGAGACAGTGGCGCCCAGCCTGCCGAAACTGCCGGAGCTACCGAAACTGCCGGAGCTGCCGAGGAGGAGCGAGCGGGACGCCGACCTCGCCGGTCCCCCGGCGAACGGCTACGCCCTGCTGCCCTGGCTCCTGATGGGCCTGGGCGCGTTCTCCAACCTCGTCGAGGGCAGGACCCCGAACCCGTGGATCGGGGGCGCCGGGCTGCTGGCCTTCAACTCGCTCTACGTCACGGTCGCCTTCCGCGCCTTCGACAAGGAGAAGCGCGAGAGCCGCGCCACGCTCGCGGCCCTGGCCGCGATGGCCGCGATCACCTACGCGCTGACCCTCCTTTACGGCGGCACCTGGCTGTTCTTCTTCCCGCTGCTCTCGCTGGCCTGCGGCGCGGTGCTGCGGGACCGCAGGCTGGGCCTGGTGATCATGGTCCTGGCGAGCTCGGCGGGCGCCATCTCCGGCATGGAGGCGGGCGAGGTCTGGGACAACGTGACCATCGCGTACGGCACGTTCCTCTCCGGCATGGTGACGGCGGCGGTCCTCTCGCTCTCCCAGACCGTGCGCGAACTGCGCGACACCCGCCAGGAGCTGGCCCGTACCGCCGTGGAGAAGGAACGTCTCCGCTTCTCCCGGGACCTGCACGACCTGCTCGGCCACACGCTCTCGGTGATCGTGGTGAAGTCGGAGGCGGCCCGCCGCCTCGCCCCGCGCGACCTGGACGCCGCGCTCGGCCAGGTCGCCGACATCGAGTCGGTCGGCCGCCAGGCGCTCACCGAGATCCGCGAGGCCGTCACCGGCTACCGCGAGGGCAGCCTCGGCACCGAGCTGGACCGGGCCCGCTCGGCACTGCTGGCGGCCGAAGTGGAGCCGGTGGTACGCCTGTCGGGCCCGCCGCTGCCCTCACAGGTGGAGGCGCTGCTTGGCTGGGTGGTACGGGAGGCGGTCACCAACGTCGTACGGCACAGCGGGGCGGCCCACTGCGAGATCGTGGTCGACGGCG
This sequence comes from Streptomyces sp. ERV7, assembly GCF_001653515.1. Classification (GTDB taxonomy): domain Bacteria; phylum Actinomycetota; class Actinomycetes; order Streptomycetales; family Streptomycetaceae; genus Streptomyces. The sequence goes on from NZ_LYOY01000029.1 coordinate 560,992, forward strand.
CGCCCGAGCGGGTACGGCTGAAGATCACCGACGACGGGCGCGGCGTACCATCCGAACAGCCCGTCGCCCCCGGTCCACGCATCGGCGGCACGGGCCTGAAGGGTCTCACCGAACGCCTCGCGGCGGCCGGCGGCTCACTCGAAGCGGGCCCCGGGCCGCGCGGCGGCTTCCAGGTGAACGCCGAGCTCCCGGTCGACCCGCTCGACGCCGAGCTCGAAGCGGAGCTGGAGACCGAACGCGGGGTCGCACGGGGATGAGACCGGCACGATGGGGAGAACGGCATGATCAGAGTCCTGCTCGCCGAGGACCAGGGCATGATGCGGGGCGCGCTGGCCCTGCTGCTCGGGCTTGAGGAGGACATCGAGGTGGTCGCCCAGGTGTCGGCGGGCGACAAGATCGTGTCCGAGGCGCTCGTCGCCCGGCCCGACGTCGCCCTCCTGGACATCGAACTGCCCGGCCGCAGCGGGCTCGACGCGGCGGCCGAGCTGCGCGAGGAGTGCCCCGACTGCCGGGTGCTGATCCTCACCACCTTCGGGCGGCCGGGGTATCTGCGGCGCGCGATGGAGGCGGGCGCGGCCGGGTTCCTGGTGAAGGACGGGCCGGTGGAGGATCTGGCCGAGGCGATCCGGCGGGTGCTGCGCGGCGAGACGGTGATCGACCCGGCGCTGGCCGCGGCCGCGCTGAGCGCGGGCGCCAACCCGCTGACCGCGCGGGAGCGGGACGTCCTGAACGCCTCGGTGGACGGCGCGACGGTGGCCGACATCGCGGGCAGGCTGCACCTGTCGGAGTCGACGGTACGCAACTACCTCTCGTCGGCGATCGGCAAGACGGGCACCCGCAACCGCATGGAGGCGGTGCGGGCGGCGCGGCAGCAGGGCTGCGGGCCGGTGGGGGCTGGTCGCGCAGTTCCCCGCGCCCCTTGAGAGCCTGGGGCTGCGCCCCGGCTCCCAAAGACGTCCGCCCCGGGACCATTTGGTCCCGGGGCAGACGCACTACCTACGGGGCGCGAGCGTCCCCGGGTCAGACCATCCCCCTAAGGGGCGCGGGGAACCGCGCGACCAGCCACAGACGGCCCGCGGGCAAAGGCCGGGCTAAAAACTAGTGGCGCCGGCCGTACGACGCCACGTAACCGCGTGACGGCGTGCCCACGCCCGTCACGTCGTCGTAGCCGCGCACCGCGTGCAGTGAGCTGTCCGCGCCCAGCGTGCGCACGGACGTGGTCAGGCCACCCGACGCGTCGACCGCGTTCACGAAGTCCACGCGGGCCACCGCGAGGCCACGCGCACCCAGCGGGTGGTCCGTGACGTCGTGGTACAGCGGCGACCCGTAGCGCGCGTAGATCGACGGGTTCGCGAAACCGATCGGGAAGTGCCGCGCCTGCTGCGCCAGCGCCTGCACACCCGCGATCACCGGCGCCGCCAGCGACGTCCCGCCGATGCGGTACTCGTCGTACTTCACCGCACCGTCCGGGAACGTCTGCGTCTGGCCGACCAGGAAGCCCGTGTTGGGGTCCGCGACCGCCGCGATGTCCGGGATCGTACGCATACGGGCCGGGCCGTTCGCCTTGGCGAGCGAGTCGGGGACGACACCCCGCTGGTAGAACGGCTGCTTCACCGTGGAGCTGGTGCCGCCGCCCGCGCCCGAGGTGTACGCGCCGGGGAAGCCCGTCCAGCTCTTGCCGTCCGCCGCCAGCGGGGCCTTCAGCGTGCCCCAGCCCGTCTCGAACTTGTACGTGTCGCCCTTGCCGACCGCCAGCGACGTGCCGCCGACCGCCGTCACCCACGCCGAGTTGGCCGGGGTGTCGACCTGCTTCTTGCCGGTGTTGGCGACCTCGTCGCCGTCGTCGCCGGAGGAGAAGTAGAAGCCGATGCCCTCGACCGCGCCCAGCTTGAACGTCTGGTCGTAGGCGGCCGCGACGTCCGGCGTCTCGTTGGCCTCGATGTCGCCCCACGAGTTGGAGACGATGTCGGCCAGGTGATCGTCGACGACCTTGTTCAGCGCGTCGAGCAGATCCGCGTCGTTGCAGGACGCGCCCGCCACGTACACGATGTCCGCGTCCGGCGCGACCGCGTGCACGGCCTCGACGTCCAGCGACTCCTCGCCGTACCAGCCGGCCGCGTCGCACGCCTCCACGCTGTTGTAGTCGGCGGGCTTCACCTCGCTGTACTGGCCGTGCTTGTACGCCTTGTCGCCGTTGCGCAGCGCGTACCGCTGGGCGTCCTTCGCCATCGTCGGCGAGGCGTACGCGTCGGTGATCGCGACGGTCACGCCCTTGCCGGTGTAGCCGCCCGCGCCGTACGCCGCCCGCAGCTGCTTGCCGGTGTACCCCTTGACCGCGTACGGGACCTTGGTGCCGTACGCGTCCGGCAGGGTGGTGGCGATGTTCGAGCCGTAGTACGTCGAGAACGGCCCGGAGTTCTTGAAGGCGGGGCCCGGCCCCGGCAGCGTCTCGTGGTGCGTCGCCTTGTGCGGGGCGTTGTCCAGACCGGTCACGGTGAGCACCGCGTCGGCCAGCGCGCCCGGCGCGGAGGCGGTCTTCACCGGGGCGCGGTAGGTGCGGCCGCCCTTGCGGTAGTCGTGCAGCTCGGTGGCGAACGCCTTCTCGGCCGCGGCGACGTCGCCGGAGACCGAGATGTAGTGCTGGTTGTCGCCCGTGACGGTCAGCCCGGCCGACTTCAGCCAGCTGGTGACCGCCGCGACCTGCTCCTCGGTCGCCCCGAAGCGCTGCTGCGTCCGCTCCGCGCTCAGGAACTTCCCGTACGACGCCGAGCTCGGGTCCGACACCGCCGCGGCGTACGCGGCGAGGCCCTTGGCGTCGCGGCCCGCGAGATAGACCCGCGCGTCGACCTTGTTGCCGTTCGCCGTGGCGCCCTGGTCGGCGGAGCCGGTGGCCCACGTGGGCTTGGTGCCCGTGAGGGCGGCCCGCCCGGACGGCACGGGGTCCGCCGCGTGGGCGGACGGTATGCCGAGAGCGAGCGCGCCGGCGAGCAGAGGCAGTGTCGCTGCCATGCTCACGGCACGCCGCCTGGTGCGGCTTGTTCTCATGTGACCCCCTGCATAAGGCTCTTCACCTGGGAGGCATGCGCACGTTGAGCTGCGCATGCACAGCGTCACTCTGGTGAGGAACGGTTCATGCGGGGGACATGCGCATACCAAGAGAAACCCAAGTCCCGCCAGGGTGGCGGGACTTGGGTTCCTTTGGTGGCGCAAATGCCGACTCGGGCGGATTGCGTACGCCGCCCGGCCCGGGGGTGCCCATCGCGTTACGTACGCGGTGTGGCTCCCCGCGCCTTCAGCATCCCGGCCATCAGGTCGATCTCCGACTGCTGGGAGTCGACCATGCCCTGCGCCAGATTGCGCTCCACCTCGGTCGTACACCGCTGGGCGCACCCCTGGGCCATGTGGATACCGCCCTTGTGGTGCTCGGTCATCAGCTGGAGGTAGAGGATCTCCGCCTGCTTGCCGTCGGCCGCGCGCAGCCGGTCGAGCTCGGTGTTGGTCGCCATCCCGGGCATCAGCGCGCCGTCCGCACCGGGCTCGCTGCCCATGCCCATCCAGGCCATCGGCAGCCGCTCCGGCTCCGACTTGGGCAGCCCCCACAGATCGAGCCAGCCGAGCAGCATGCCCCGCTGGTTGGCCTGGGTGTTGGCGATGTCGTACGCCAGCCGGCGGGCCTCCTCGTCCTTCGTGCGGTCGCGCACGATGAACGACATCTCCACCGCCTGCTGGTGGTGGACGGCCATGTCACGGGCGAACCCGGCGTCCGCCGAGGCCGCCACGGGGGTGTGCGCGGCGGGCTTCGAGTCGCCGCCGGTGGCGCTGGCGACCGTGGCCACCGTCGCGAACACCAGGGCCGCCACCACCGCCGCCAGGGACGCCCAGTAGGTGCGGTTCACTTCTGGTCCAGCCCGCCCGTGCACGCCGCGCCCGGCTCCGGCGTCTGCGCGCCCTGCACGTACTTGGCGAAGAACTGGTTGACCCGCGGGTCGTCCGCGCTGGTCACGGTGACCTGCTTGCCCCAGGCACTGAGCATGATCGCCCCGGTCTGCTCCTGGTACGGGCTCATCAGCGAGTACGGAGTCTTGGACACCTTGTCGGAGAGCTTCTGGACATCGGCGGCGGGCGCCTTGTCGGTGTATGTGACCCACACCGAGCCGTGCTCCAGGGAGTGCACCGCGTTCATGTCGGGGATCGGCTTCTTGTAGGCCACGCCACCGCAGTTCATCCACACCTGGCTGTGGTCGCCGCCGACCGGGGGCTTCATCGGGTACGAGACCGTCTTGTCGACGTGGTTGCGGCCGAGCTTCTTCGGGTCCCAGTCCTTCTCGCCCGCGATCGTCGCCTTGGCGTCGGCGGCCTTCTGGGCCTGCTGCTTGTCCTTGTCGTCGGACTCCTTGTTCAGCAGGTACGCGCCGGTGCCGACGAGTCCGGCGACGATCACCACGGACGCGGTGATGGCGATGAGCTTGTTGCGCCGCTCGCGGGCCTGCTCGGCACGCCGCATCTCGGCTATCCGCGCCTGTCGCGAGTTCTTGGATTCCTTGGTGGCCATGGGGGCTCAAGTCCTTCTGGTAAAGGGGAAGTCGGGGGAGGTTCTCAGCACAACCGGCGCGGCTATGTCCGAAGGACCTGAAGGACGTGAAGGTCGGGGGCGCGGGGCCGAGCCCCGGACCGAACGGGCGCCCCCGAGGGCACAACCGCGGCGACCCGCACCGTATGCGCGGCCCCCGGCGCCGGCGGATCGAGCGGCGGAGCCGTCAGCACGGCCGGATCCGCGTGCGGAAAGAGCCCGCAGTCGTCCCGGTCGTACGGACAGCTGTACTGCGCCGCCCCGCTCACCGCCACGGCGTGATGGACCCGGGGAGCGGCGGGGTCCGCGCTCGCCTCGCCGCCCGCGGTGAGACAGAGGAAGAGCGCGGCGAGGAGCGTCGCCATGGCGCTCACCAGCGCCACGGGACGTGTGATGCGAAGGCGTCTCACTCCCCCCATAGCCGCAGATGCTAGGCGAGGGAGCGCGCCGCGCGGCAGGGTGGGGTCGGCCAAGATCCGGCCACCCGGCCGGAACCGGCCGCCGCGGGCCGGGTGGCGGCCCGCGGCGGACCCGGAGCTCAGCCCACGAGGTCAGCCCACGTGGACGCGAGGACGCCGCTTCAGGTCCGGCTCGGCGCGCCGCAGCACCTCGCGGGTGACCGGGGCGACCTCGCCGTCGCCGAAGACCAGGAAGCGCAGCAGATGGCTGAGCGGATGGCCCTCGGTCCAGTTGAAGTAGGCGTGCGGCACCTCGCCGGTGCGCTCGCGCAGCTTCATCATCACCGCCGCGATGGTGTTGGGCACCACCGCGCCCTCCACCCGCAGCCTGCGCACCCCGTGCTTCTCGTCGCCGTGCACGGTCAGCTCGGTGGTGAAGTCCGAGGAGTTCTGGACGAACACCTCCAGGAACAGCACCGGCCGCCCGTCCGGGATATGGGTCTCCTCGCGCTGGCTGTACTCCTTGGCGCGGTACTCCCGGGTGCTGTGCTCCTGCGGCTCGTTGGCGATCAGCCGCAGCGGCCCGCTCGCCGCCGCCTCGTCGATGAACCGGCTCGCCGCCTCGTCGAAGGTCACCTCGGTGGCCCGCAGCTCGAACGCCCGGTGCACCCGGGACGCGAACGAGGACAGCAGGATCGCCAGGATGAACAGCAGCGCGATCTTGAGACCGTCGGGCCGCTCGATGACATTGGTGACCAGGGTGTACGCGAAGACGGCGGTGATGACGCCGAACCCGACGGCGGCTCCCTTCCCGCCCCGGTGCAGTACGGCGACGGTCGAGGCGAACGCCGCCGAGAGCATCAGCACGAGCACCCCGGTGGCGTACGCGCCGCTCTGCGCGTCCACGTCGGCGTCGAACCACCAGGTGATGAAGAAGGCGATGGCCACGAAGAGCAGCACCAGGGGGCGCACCGCGCGGGTCCACTCCGGGGCCATGCCGTAGCGCGGCAGATAGCGCGGGACGAGGTTGAGCAGCCCGGCCGTCGCCGACGCCCCGGCGAACCAGAGGATCGCGATGGTCGAGATGTCGTACACCGTGCCGAAGGCCTCGCCCAGGTGCTGGTGGGCCAGATAGGCGAGCGCGCGGCCGTTGGCGTCGCCGCCCGCCTTGAACTCGGCCTCCGGGATGAGGATCGTCGTGGCGAGACTGGAGACCAGCAGGAAGCCGCTCATCACCAGGGCCGCGGTGGTGAGCAGCTTGCGGGTGTCGCGGATGCGGCCGAGGGGCTTGGCGTACGTGTCGGAGGCGTCCCCGGTGATCTGCGGCATCACCGCCACGCCCGTCTCGAAGCCGGACATGCCGAGCGCGAGTTTGGGGAAGACGAGCAGCGCCACGCCGACCATCGCCAGCGGTGAGGAGTGCTCGGCGCTCGCGGCGTGCCACCAGTCGTCGACGACGACGGGCTCGGTGGCTATCTTGCCGACGGCGGTGGCCAGCACCACCAGGTTGAGCGTCAGATACACGGCCACGAGCACCACGGCGACGCCCATGGCCTCCTTGAACCCCTTGAGGAAGACCGCGCCGAGGGCCGCGACCAGGGCCAGCGTGATCCAGAGGTTGGAGCCGTGCAGCCAGTTCGGGGCGAAGGGGTTCTCCACCACGTGGGCCGAGGCGTCGGCCGCCGACAGGGTGATCGTGATCATGAAGTCGGTGGCCGCGAAGCCCAGCAGCACCAGGACGAAGATCTTCCCCGCCCACCAGGGCAGCAGCCGCTCCAGCATGGCGATGGAGCCCTCGCCGTTGGGGGACTCCTTGGCCACCCGCCGGTAGACCGGCAGCGCGCCGAGCAGGGTCAGCGCGATCAGTACGAGGGTGGCCATCGGGGAGAGCAGCCCGGCCGCGAGGGCCGCGATGCCCGGCTGGTAGCCGAGGGTGGAGAAGTAGTCGACACCCGTCAGGCACATCACCCGCCACCACGAGTGGCCCCGGTGCTCCTGCGGCGGGGTGCCGTGCGGTCCGGGGTGGCGGGCGGAGTGCTCGGAGAGGCCGTCCAGGAGCCAGGCCCGCCAGCGGCGGACGGCTGCCTCGCGTGCGGGCGGGGCGGCGACGGTATCCGGGGGCTCCATCTTGGTGCCGGTCATCCTGCGGTTCTCCATAGCCGTACTCGTTGGCAGTACTCGGGTCCGTGCCCGGTGGCCGTAATCGACCGTTGCGGGGACGTTTCTGCTTGCGACGAGCAGCGAGTATCCCCCACGGCCTCGCCCCGCGCGGCACCCGGTGCGAGTGTGGGGAGGCAACGTGCAACAGCTCATATGGGGTGCGTAATGTGTCGGTAATCCCGGGCCCTGATACTGATGGTTCCCCCTCATGCCCGGGCGGTGGTGCACAGACCGTCTGAACTGCAAGGATGTGGCTATGGACAAGCAGCAGGAGTTCGTGCTCCGCACCCTCGAAGAGCGTGACATCCGGTTTGTGCGTTTGTGGTTCACCGATGTGCTCGGCTTCCTGAAGTCGGTCGCGGTGGCTCCTGCCGAACTGGAGCAGGCGTTCGACGAGGGCATCGGCTTCGACGGATCGGCCATCGAGGGCTTCGCCCGGGTGTACGAGTCCGACATGATCGCCAAGCCGGACCCGAGCACGTTCCAGATCCTGCCGTGGCGCGCCGAGGCCCCGGGCACCGCGCGGATGTTCTGCGACATCCTGATGCCCGACGGCTCCCCGTCCTTCGCGGACCCGCGCTTCGTCCTCAAGCGCATCCTCAACAAGACCTCGGACCTGGGCTTCACCTTCTACACCCACCCCGAGATCGAGTTCTTCCTGCTGAAGGACAAGCCGCTGGACGGCACCCGCCCGGTGCCCGCCGACAACTCCGGCTACTTCGACCACACCCCGCAGAACGTTGGCATGGACTTCCGCCGCCAGGCGATCACCATGCTGGAGTCGATGGGCATCTCGGTAGAGTTCAGCCACCACGAGGGCGCGCCGGGCCAGCAGGAGATCGACCTGCGCTATGCGGACGCCCTCTCCACGGCCGACAACATCATGACGTTCCGCCTGGTCATGAAGCAGGTGGCGCTTGAGCAGGGGGTCCAGGCGACCTTCATGCCGAAGCCGTTCTCGGAGTTCCCCGGCTCCGGTATGCACACCCACCTCTCCCTCTTCGAGGGCGACCGCAACGCGTTCTACGAGTCGGGCGCCGAGTACCAGCTCTCCAAGGTCGGCCGCTCCTTCATCGCGGGCCTGCTCAAGCACGCCGCCGAGATCTCGGCCGTCACCAACCAGTGGGTCAACTCCTACAAGCGCATCTGGGGCGGCTCGGAGCGCACGGCGGGCGCGGGCGGCGAGGCCCCCTCGTACATCTGCTGGGGCCACAACAACCGCTCCGCGCTGATCCGGGTGCCGATGTACAAGCCCGGCAAGACCGGCTCCGCCCGCGTCGAGGTCCGCTCCCTGGACTCCGGCTGCAACCCCTACCTGGCGTACTCGCTGCTCCTCGCGTCCGGCCTCAAGGGCATCGAGGAGGGCTACGAGCTCCCGGCGGGCGCCGACGACGACGTCTGGGCGCTCACCGACTCCGAGCGCCGCGCGATGGGCATCGAGCCGCTGCCGCAGAACCTGGGCGAGGCGATCTCGCTGATGGAGCGCAGCGAACTGGTCGCCGAGACGCTCGGCGAGCACGTCTTCGACTTCTTCCTGCGCAACAAGAAGCAGGAGTGGGAGGAGTACCGCTCCGAGGTGACCGCGTTCGAGCTGCGGAAGAACCTGCCGGTGCTGTAGGGGCATTCGGGTCCGGCATTCGGGTGGTCCCGGCGGGCGGGTCCGGGCGGTGGGGTGTGTCATGGCAGGGGCGGCCGGAAGCCGCCCGCGCCATGCACTGCGAGGAGCACCCCCATGACCCAAGGCCTGAAGACGATCATCTACCCCGTCAAGGACATCGCCCGGGCGAAGGCCCTGTTCGGCGGGCTGCTGGGCGCCGAGCCCGTGATGGACGAGCCGTACTACGTGCAGTTCAACGCGGGCGGCCAGGAAGTCGGCCTCGACCCCAACGGGCACGGCAAGGGGATGACGGGGCCGGTCCCCTACTGGCACGTCGACGACATCGAGAAGACCGTGAAGGCCCTGCTCGACGCGGGCGCGGAGTCGCTCCAGGACGTCCAGGACGTCGGCGGCGGGCGGCGGACGGCGTCGGTGAAGGACGCCGACGGCAACGTCATCGGGCTGGTCCAGCCGTCCTGACGGGCGCGTGCGGCGGGGCCGCCCCCGCCGCCGGGCGGGAATACCGTCCGGCGGCGGCCGGTTGCGGCTGCTGAGAGCCAGCCGGTTCTGCCGTGCGACCAGAGGATTGACCATGCCGTTCGTCCATGTCGAGTACTCGGAACGTCTCACCGAGACCTTCGACCGCCAGGCCTTCGCGCGCGAGGTGCACGCCGCCGCGCCGGCCATCGTCGACGCCCCGGGCGTGGCCTTCAAGAGCCGCTTCCGCCGGATAGAGGAGTCGTACTTCGGCGAGGGCGACGACGGCATCGACGCCGTCTTCGTCCAGCTCTCGATCCTCACCGGCCGTACCCCGGAGGCCCGCGAGAAGCTCGCCGAGACGGTCCGCGACATCGCCCTCAAGCACGCGACGGCCCCCGAGGGCCGCCGACTGCACCTCATGGTCGAGGTCCGCGAGATGGAGCGGGAGTCCTACCGCTTCCACAAGGACTAGCCGCCCCGCTCTCAGTCGAGGTACGCCGGCGCCAGCCCCGCCGTCAGCAGACGGCGGGGCTTGCCCGTGCCGTTGGCCGGGAGGGTGTAGAGGTCGGCTCCGTAGTCGCCCGGCAGGGAGTACGCCACCGTGCTGTCGTCCTGCCACACCAGCTGGTCGTCCACGCTGCGCGGCTCGGCCAGCGGGGTCTCGCGCATCGTGGCGAGGTCCAGGACGTACAGGCGCCAGGGCGCGTCCGTCGGGAGGCCCCGGACGCGCTTCTTGAAGGCGAGGCGGGTGCCGTCGGGGGAGAGGGAGGGGCACTCCAGGTTGGTGCGGAGCGTGGTGACCTTGCGCGAGGTGAGGTCGCCGTGGACCAGATACGTCTTCTTGGCCGTCGCCATCGTCGCGTAGAAGTGCTCGTCGTCGGCGAAGGTGACTCCCCAGAAGTTCACGTCCGAGGCGCGGTACGGGTGCCCGTCGCGCTCGATCGCGAAGTCCTCCAGCGTCTTGGTCAGCTTGCCGGTGCGGGTGTCCAGGATCGCGGTGCGGGTGGAGAAGTCGGTGCCCGCGTACGAGTCGCCGCCCACGAAGACCGTCCAGGCGGCCAGATGGCCGGACGGGGAGACCCGCGCCCGGGTCGGGATGCCCGGCAGGCTGTAGTGGGCGCGCTCCTTGAGCCGCGCGTCCAGGATCACCGCACGGTAGCCGTCCCGCACCGCGCCCCGCTCGGCCTGCAGGCACACCCCGGTCCCGGCGGCGGCGTAGAAGCGCAGGCAGGTCACGCCGGAGGCGGTGCGCGGCCCCGACGGGTCGGCGGCCGGGACCGTGGCGAGCTCGTCGCGGTGCGGGCCCCAGGCCATGTTGCGGAAGACGATCCGGCGGCCGGAGCCCGGGGCGAGCGAGACCTCGCCGCCCCGCACCGGCGGGCCGCCCGCCTGGACCTGGTTCTTGCGGTCCTCGCGGCCCACCGCGTGCAGCACGGACGCGGTGGCCACGCCCGCGAGCACGACCAGGGCCGTCACCAGGACGATCAGCTTGTCGCGCAGGGTCAGCCGGGTCATGCGGGCCTACCTCCGTCGGTTTCGGCCGCGTCCGCCGGGCGCAGGAGCACCGCCCCCGCCGCGCACACCGCCAGCGCCACGGCCGCCGTGCCCAGCGCCGTCCGGTCGCCCCACGCCGTCCATGCCGCGCCGAACGCGATCGAGCAGACGAAGCGGGCCGACGCCTGACCGGTCTGGATCAACGCGAGCCCGCTGGAGCGCAGTTCGGCCGGGACGCCGCCCGCCGCCGCGGCCATCAGGACGCCGTCGGTCGCCGCGTAGAAGAGGCCGTGCAGGGCGAGGACGACATACGGCAGCGCGTCGCCGCGCCAGCCCGGCAGCAGCAGGGCGTACGCGCACAGCAGGGCCGCGTGGCCGCCGAGGAAGACCTGCCAGCGGCCCACCCGGTCGGCGAGGCGGCCCAGCGGGACGGCCAGCAGCAGGAACGCGGCCGCCGTCCCGAGCGGCAGCAGCGCGAACCAGCGGTCGGGCACGTCCAGGCGCCGCTGGAGCAGGAGGTAGACGAAGGAGTCGCTGACCGTGGCGAGCCCCAACAGGAGGGCGCAGAGCGCCAGTCGGCGCACCTCGCGCTCACCGAGCAGGGCGAGCGCCGCCTTCAGCGAGGCGCGCGGCGCGCCCGGGGCCCGCTCGGGGGCGGTGCGCCCGGGTACGAACAGCACCAGGACGAGGACGCCGACCGCCGCCACGCAGAAGCTCACGGTGAACACCGCGTCGTATCCGTCCACCGCCTGACGCAGAATCAGGAACGCGACCAGCGGGCCGAGCAGCGCGCCCGCCGTGTCCATCGCGCGGTGCACACCGAACGCCCGCCCGCGTGCCTCGGGTGCCGAGGCCAGCGAGATCATCGCGTCGCGCGGCGCCGTGCGCAGCCCCTTGCCCGTACGGTCGGCCGCGAGCACCGCGCCGATCACCGGCAGCGAACCGGCCACCAGGAGCAGGGGTTTGCACACCGCCGACAGTCCGTAACCGAGGACCGCGACGGACTTGTGGCGCCCGCCCCGGTCGGCCAGATGCCCGCCGACCAGGCGCACCAGCGCACTGAAGCCGTTGTAGACACCGTCGAGCAGGCCGAACCCGAGCGGTGACAGGCCCAGGCCCGTGACCAGGTAGAGCGGCAGGACGGCGGTGACCATCTCCGAGGAGACGTCGGTGATCAGGCTGACCGCGCCCAGGGCCAGCACGGTCGGGGCCACGGCGGACCGCCGCCCGGTGGTGAGCCGGGCGGCGGGGGCCGCGGGAGTGCTGCGGCTGTCTGCTACGTACACGTCAGGAGGCCCAGATGCCCGTGATGTCCGAGGCGTTGGCGGCCTGGCCGGCGTGCGTGGTGCCGTACATGTCCTCGATCGTGCGGAGCACGTTGTAGTGGTTGTACGTGGTCGAGGAGGTCGAGCCCGGGATGACCTGCTGGCCGTAGAGGACGGTCGGGATCTTGTTGCCCGCGAGCCGGTTGTCCTCGTCGAAGGTGACGACGAGCAGGCTGTTGTGGGTCTTGGCCCAGTCCGCGTACGCCTTCAGCTTGTTCTTCAGCCAGGTGTCACCGGTCGAGACCGAGCAGTCGTGCATGTCGCTGCACAGGTTCGGCACGACGAAGGAGACCTGCGGCAGCGTGGTGAAGTCGGTGGGGAACTGGGTCATCGTCTTGGCCGTGGAGGTCGGCACGTTGCTGAAGGCGAACCAGGGGTTGTGCTTGCGGGCGTACTTGCCGCTGCTGCACGTGGTGGAGCCCTGGCTGGGCAGGGTCTCGTTGTAGCTGCCCCAGGTCTTGCCCGCGGCGATCAGCTCGGAGCCCAGGTTGGCCGCGGAGCTGAAGCCGGGGGTGTAGCAGCTGTCGTCCGTGACGCCCTGGTTGCTGCCCGAGAAGAGCTGGAGGTAGTTGGGCTGGCTCGGGTGCGTGACGCCGAACGACTGCGTGAGGTTGGCGCCGCCGCTCTTCAGCGAGTTGATGTACGGGGCGCTTGAGCTGCCGATGACCTGGTTGTACGCGTGGTTCTCGAAGACCACCACCACGGTGTGGTCGGGGGTGGGCAGGACCGCCGTCGTCGACGCGGCGGACGTGCCCCCGAGCCCGGCCCACAGGCCGGCGGACGCGGCGGCGAGACCGAGGGCGGTGAAGAGGGCGGTGCGGGTACGGCGGCGGGGTATGGACCAGCCGGACACGGCGGTACCTCCGGTGAGGGGGATTGTGGGGGGCGGTGCACCGAGAGGTTAGGGCGGGCTGTTGAAGACGGGAAGATCCTTGCGGGTGAAGGTAGTGGGAACGAATGGGGTTGTTCGCTGTCCGCGGGCCGTCCCCAACCGGTCGCGCAGTTCCCCGCGGTAAAGGCCTATGGCTGAGCTGGATTCTCCGGCTGCGACCAACGCCCTGAGGGGCGCGGGGAACTGCGCGCCCAGCCCACCACCGGCCCGCAGCCGCCCCCAAAGCGCTACGCCCCGTAGAACAGGCGCTCCACCACGGCCCGGGCCCGCCGCGTAACCCGGCGGTAGTCGTCGAGCATGTCCCCGACATGGCCCGGCTCGTACCCCAGATACCGGCCGACGGCCGCCAGCTCGCGCCCGTCGGACGGGAACGTGTCACCCGCGCGCCCCCGCACCAGCATCACCCCGTTCCGCACCCGCGTCGCCAGCACCCACGCGTCGTCCAGTATCACCGCGTCCTCGGTGGCGATCAGGCCCGCCGCGTGGGCGGCGGAGAGCGCGTCCCGGGTGCGGGTGGTGCGCAGGCCCGGCTCGGCCCAGCCGTGCCGCATCTGGAGGAGCTGGACCGTCCACTCGACGTCCGAGAGGCCGCCGCGCCCCAGCTTGGTGTGGAGCGTGGGATCGGCGCCGCGCGGCATCCGCTCCGACTCCATCCGGGCCTTGAGGCGTCTGATCTCCCGCTCCGCGTCGTCCCCGAGCCCTTCGGCCGGGTAGCGCAGCGGGTCGATGAGTTCGATGAACCGCCGCCCCAGGTCCTCGTCGCCGGCCATCGGCTCGGCGCGCAGCAGCGCCTGGCTCTCCCACACCAGGGACCAGCGGCGGTAGTACGCGGCGTAGGACGCCAGGGTGCGGACCATCGGGCCGCTCTTGCCCTCCGGGCGCAGATCCGCGTCGATCAGCAACGGCGGGTCCGCCGTGGGGAGCTGGAGCAGCCGGCGCATCTCGGCGACGACCCGGTTGGCGGTCCGGGTCGCCTCCTGCTCGTCGACGAACTCGCGCGGCTCGTGGACGAACAGGACGTCCGCGTCCGAGCCGTAGCTCAGCTCGTGCCCGCCGAAGCGGCCCATGCCGATGACCGCGAACCGGGTGGGCAGGGTCTCGCCCCACTCCGCCCGCACGGCCGCCCGCAGCGCGCCCGCGAGCGTCGCCGCGTTCAGGTCCGTCACCGCGTTCCCGACCCGGTCGACCAGCGCCCCCGGGTCCTCCTCGGCGGGGCTGTCCTCCGTACCGTAACTGCCGATCAGATCGGCCGCGGCGGTGCGGAACAGCTCCCGGCGCCGTACCCCGCGGGCCGCCGCGACCGCGCCCTCGGCGCTCTCGGAGCGGCCCACCGCGGCCAGCACCTCCTGCTCCAGCGGCTCGCGGACCCGCGGCCCCAGGCCCTCCGGGTCGCCCAGGATCGCCACCGCCTCCGGGGCGCGGAGCAGCAGGTCGGGGGCGAGGCGCCCGGCGGAGAGCACCCGGGCCAGGTTCTCCGCGGCCGCGCCCTCGTCCCGCAGCAGCCGCAGGTACCAGGGCGTCTTGCCGAGGGCGTCGGAGACCTTGCGGAAGCCCAGCAGGCCCGCGTCCGGGTCGGCGGAGTCGGCGAACCAGCCGAGCAGCACCGGCAGCAGGGTGCGCTGGATGGCGGCCTTGCGGGTCACGCCCGAGGAGAGCGCCTCCAGATGTCTCAGGGCCGCGGCCGGGTCCGCGTACCCCAGGGCCTCCAGACGCTGTCCGGCCGCGCGCGGGCTGAGCCGGGTCTCGCCGGGGGAGAGCTGGGCGACGGCGTCCAGCAGTGGCCGGTAGAAGAGCTTCTCGTGCAGCCGCCGCACCACGGAGGCGTGCTTCTTCCACTCCCGGTTGAGGCTGCTGACCGGCTCGGTGCGCAGACCGAGCGAGCGGCCAAGGCGCCGCAGAGCGGCCTCGTCCTCGGGGACGAGATGGGTGCGGCGCAGCCGGTAGAGCTGGATGCGGTGCTCCATCGCGCGCAGGAAGCGGTACGCCTCGTCGAGCTGGGCGGCGTCCGCGCGCCCCACATAGCCGCCCGCCGCGAGCGCGCCGAGCGCGTCCAGGGTGGTGCCGCTGTGCAGGGTCGCGTCGCCGCGCCCGTGCACCAGCTGGAGCAGCTGTACGGCGAACTCGACGTCCCGCAGCCCGCCGGGCCCCAGCTTCAGCTCGCGCTCCACCTGGGCGGCCGGGATGTTGTCGACGACCCGGCGGCGCATCTTCTGTACGTCCGCGACGAAGTTGTCGCGCTCGGCCGCCTGCCACACCAGGGGCGACACCGCCTCGATGTACGCGGCCCCCAGCTCCGGGTCACCGGCCACCGCCCGCGCCTTGAGCAGTGCCTGGAACTCCCAGGTCTTGGCCCAGCGCTGGTAGTAGGCGAGGTGCGAGGAGAGCGTGCGCACCAGCGGGCCGTTGCGGCCCTCGGGGCGCAGATTGGCGTCGACGGGCCAGATGGTGCCCTCGACGGTGGTCTCCGAGCAGATCCGCATCAGATGCGAGGCGAGGCGGGTGGCGGCCTGGAGCGCCTTGCGCTCGTCGGCGCCGTCCGCGGGCTCCGCCACGAAGATCACGTCGACGTCGGAGACGTAGTTCAGCTCGTGCCCGCCGCACTTGCCCATCGCGATCACCGCGAGCCGGCATATCGCGGCGTCCTCGGGGGCCGCGGTCCGGGCGATGGCGAGCGCCGCCCGCAGCGTGGCGGTGGCCAGGTCCGCGAGCTCGGCGGCCGCCTCGGCCACATCGGTCGTCCCGCACACATCACGGGCCGCTATGGTCAGCAGGCATCTGCGGTAGGCGATCCGCAGCGACACCGGGTCCTGGGCCCGCGCGAGGCCCCGCTCGAACTCCGCGACCCCCGGGTGCAGGTCCACGGCCTCGTAGGTGACGAGCGCGTGCCAGTCGCGCGGATGCCGGGCCAGATGGTCGCCGAGCGCCTCGGAGGCCCCCAGGACCCCCAGCAGACGGTCCCGCAGCGGCTTGGCGGTGATCAGGGTGTCGAGCAGCGCCTGCCGCTCGGCCGGGTCCTGCGCCTCCGCGATCCGCACCAGACCGGCGAGCGCCAGATCGGGGTCGGCGGTCGCGCCCAGCGCGTCCAGGAGCACCGGATCGCTCCGTACGGGGGCCAGCTCCGGGGTGTCGAGCAGGCGCTCGGCCGCCGACGGATCGGTGAAGCCGAACCGCAGCAGCCGTGTGAAGGTGCTGCTCCTGCGCCCCGGCACCGCCGTCATACCGCCGCCTCCCACTGCCACCGCACCCGGCTCCGCGCCGGATCAAGGTCGGATCCGAGCCTATCCGCAGCGGGCCGGGCAGGGGCAGGCGAGGAGTGGCTACACCCGTGCGGCACCGGTCACCACGCGGCCGCGTGGCGCGTTCTCGATCCGCCTGGACAGCCGGTGCGGCAGCTTGCCGTACCAGACGTACGAGACCAGGAAGCCGAAGGCCAGGCAGAGGATGCCGCCCACCGCGTCCAGCCAGAAGTGGTTGGCCGTCGAGACGATGACGACCAGGGTCGCCGCCGGGTAGAGCAGGCCGAGGATCCGGGCCCATGGCGCCTTGGCGAGCGCGAAGACCGTCAGACCGCACCACAGCGACCAGCCGATGTGCATCGACGGCATCGCCGCGTACTGGTTCGACATGTTCTTCAGGTCGCCCGAGGCCATCGAGCCCCATGTCTGGTGGACCAGGACGGTGTCGACGAAGCCCCCGTTGTTCATCAGCCGGGGCGGTGCCAGCGGGTAGAAGAAGTAGCCCACCAGGGCCACGCCGGTGGTGGCGAAGAGGATCAGCCGGGACGCGGCGTAACGGCCGGGCTGGCTGCGGAAGAGCCACACCAGGACGCCGATCGTCACCACGAAGTGGAGCGTGGCGTAGTAGTAGTTCATGCCGGTGATCAGCCATGTCACCGAGTTGACGCCGTGGTTGACGGAGCGCTCCACCGCGATGCCCAGGTGCTGCTCGACCGACCAGATCCAGTCGGCGTTGTCGAGCGCCTGCGACTTCTGTTCGGGGACGGCGTTGCGGATCAGTGAGTACGTCCAGTAACTCACCGCGATCAGGAGGACTTCGAACCAGATCCGGGGGCGGCGCGGGGTGCGCAGCCGCTGGAGGAGAGTGTCGGGCGGTGCCGGGACCGGCGGCGTCGGCGCTTCGGTGACGTGTTCTTCACTGACGGGTGTGGGCGCAGCCGACGAGGCGGCCGACGGGGTGTCCGCCGTACCTTCCAGAGTCTTCACGGTCATTTCACCCATAGCGAGAGAGTCTGCCAGATGGACCTGGGCCCCGCAGATCGTCCTCCGGTCGGGTTCGGTCCGGATTCCTACTCCCAGTGGAGGACTCCTCACGGAGGAGAGGGCGACTCTTGCCTCGATTTTATGCCGAATCGGGCAGCCCTCCCACTGGAGGGCTACTTGGGAGCCGGTCCAGAAGCGGTTGAACCGCGAACCACCAGTTCGGGCATGAAGACGAACTCGCTGTGCGGGGCCGGAGTGCCCCCGATCTCCTCAAGGAGCGCGCGGACCGCCGCCTGCCCCATGGCCGTCACCGGCTTGCGGATCGTGGTCAGCGGGGGATCGGTGAAGGCTATGAGCGGGGAGTCGTCGAAACCGACCACCGAGATGTCCTTCGGCACGTCGAGCCCGGCCTGGCGGGCCGCCCGGATCGCGCCGAGCGCCATCATGTCGCTGGCGCACACCACCGCCGTGCACCCCGCCGCGATCAGCGCGGTGGTCGCGGCCTGGCCGCCCTCCAGCGTGTACAGCGAGTGCTGGACCAGCGCCTCGGCCTCGGCCGGGGTCAGCCCCAGCGAGTCCTCCATCGCGGCCGTGAAGCCCTCGATCTTGCGCAGTACGGGGACGAACCGCTTGGGGCCCACGGCCAGCCCGATACGGGTGTGGCCGAGCGCGGCGAGGTGGGTGACCGCGAGCCGCATCGCGGCCCGGTCGTCGGGGGAGATGAACGGCGCCTGCACCTTCGGCGAGAAGCCGTCCACCAGCACGTACGGCACGCCCTGGGCGCGCAGCTGCTCGTAGCGGTCCATGTCGGCCGTGGTGTCGGCGTGCAGTCCGGAGACGAAGATGATGCCCGAGACGCCCCGGTCCACCAGCATCTCGGTGAGTTCGTCCTCGGTGGAGCCGCCGGGGGTCTGGGTGGCGAGGACCGGGGTGTACCCCTGGCGGGTCAGGGACTGGCCGATGACCTGGGCGAGCGCCGGGAAGATCGGGTTCTCCAGCTCCGGCGTTATCAGACCGACCAGACCGGCGCTGCGTCTGCGCAGCCGCACCGGGCGCTCGTAGCCGAGGACGTCGAGGGCGGCAAGCACGGATTCACGGGTGCCCGCGGCCACACCGGGCTTGCCGTTGAGCACGCGGCTGACTGTGGCTTCGCTGACCCCCGCCTGGGCTGCGATGTCGGCAAGCCGTGCGGTCACGGGATTGGACTGTACCGGTCGCACGTCAGATTGCCCACCAGACTGCGGATTCGGCGGGGATCGTGACGTTACCGCCCGTGAACTCCAGCGCCGAGGTCGACAGGAGCGGCCGTCCGGGGACGGTCAGTTGGGCCGTTTCGGCGCCCGTGTTGACCGTACAGACGAAGCCCGGCCGGGCGAAGGCCAGCACACCGTCGGGGGCCTCCAGCCACTCCATCTCCCCGTCCCCGAGCCCCGGCAGTTCGCGGCGCAGGGTGAGCGCCGAGCGGTAGAGCTCCAGGGTCGAGCGCGGGTCGCCGGTCTGCGCCTCGACGCAGAGGCCGCGCCAGGAGTCGGGCTGCGGGAGCCAGCTGCCGCTCTCGCCGAAGCCGTACGAGGGCCCCTCGGCGGTCCACGGGATCGGCACCCGGCAGCCGTCGCGGAAGCCGTCCTGGCCCTCGGCGCGGAAGAAGGACGGGTCCTGGCGGACCTCGTCGGGCAGGTCGGTGACCTCGGGCAGGCCCAGCTCCTCGCCCTGGTAGACATAGGCCGACCCCGGCAGCGCCAGCATCAGCAGGGCCGCCGCGCGGGCCCGGCGCAGGCCCTGGGCGCCGCCGCCGTAGCGGGTCGGGTGGCGTACCACGTCGTGGTTGGAGAGCACCCAGGTGGTGGGAGCGCCGACCGAGCGGGTCGCGGCGAGCGAGGCGTCGACGACCGCGCGCATCTCCGCCGCGTCCCAGGGGCAGTTCAGGAACTGGAAGTTGAAGGCCTGGTGCAGTTCGTCCGGGCGTACGTACAGGGCGAGCCGCTCGGGCGAGGGCGCCCAGGCCTCGGCGACCGCGATGCGCTCCCCCTCGTAGGAGTCGAGCAGCCGGCGCCAGGAGCGGTGGATCTCGTGGACGCCGTCCTGGTCGAAGAACGGCAGCTCCTGGGCGCCGATCAGCTTGGCCTGCTCACGGGCGCCGATGTCGGGCAGCCCGGCGGCCTTGACCATGCCGTGGGCCACGTCGATGCGGAAGCCGTCGACGCCGAGGTCCAGCCAGAAGCGCAGCACCGACTCGAACTCGGCCCGCACCTCGGGGTGTTCCCAGTTGAGGTCGGGCTGCTCGGGGGCGAACAGGTGCAGATACCAGTCGCCGTCCTCGGTGCGGGTCCAGGCCGGGCCACCGAAGACCGACTCCCAGTCGTTGGGGGGAGCGGCGCCGCCCTGGGCGGGCACGGCGGGCCGCTTGCCGGGGTGGAAGTGGTAGCGCTCGCGCTCGGGGCCGCCGGCCAGCGCCGCCCGGAACCAGCCGTGCTGGTCGGAGGTGTGGTTGGGGACGATGTCGACGATCACCCGCAGACCGAGCCGATGGGCCTCGCGGACCAGGTCGTCGGCGTCCTGGAGGTCGCCGAAGAGCGGGTCGACGGCCCGGTAGTCGGCCACGTCGTAGCCGCCGTCGGCCTGCGGGGAGGCGTAGAACGGGGTGAGCCAGACGGCGTCCGCGCCGAGCGCCGCGAGGTGCGGCAGCCGGGCCCGGATGCCGGGCAGGTCGCCGATGCCGTCGCCGTCGCCGTCCGCGAAGGAGCGGACGTACACCTGGTAGATGACGGCGTCGCGCCACCAGTCGGCGCCGCTCCCCGGGGCCCGGCCCCTGCGGCCCGCGACGGCGGTGGTCGTGGTCAGCTCCTGCGTCATGAACGGGTCCCTCTCCGACGGCCTGCACGAGGTCTTGCGACTACGGGATCAACGCCGCTGCACCTCGAAGGTAACAGTGCTGCAAGGTCTTGCGGAAGCCTTGCAAAGGCGGCGGACAGGTCCCGGGCGTGCCCATGGGGTACGGAAGGCCCTCCTGACAAGGCGCGCATCGGCAACCGTGTGGACACGCGGATGTAACGATCGACCGGCCTTGCAGAAATTCTTCGCAAGGTCTTTCGGTCTTCTTTCATCCTTGTTACGTTCCTGGCGATCCGGCGCCGTGATGGCGCGGCACCCGTTGAAGGAGTTCACATGCGACGTGGCATAGCGGCCACCGCGCTGGTCGCGACCCTGGCGCTCGCGGCGACGGCCTGCGGCGACAGTGACAGCAGTGACAGCGGTGACAAGAAGAGCTCGGGTGAGCTCTCCGGCACCGTCACGTGGTGGGACACCTCGAACGACACCGAGAAGGCGACCTTCAAGAAGATCGCCGAGGACTTCCACGCGCAGCACCCCAAGGTCACCGTCAAGTACGTCAACGTGCCGTACGGCGACGCGCAGAACAAGATCAAGAACGCGTTCAGCAGCGGCTCCGACGCCCCGGACGTGATCCGCGCCGACGTCGGCTGGGTCGCCGACTTCGCCTCGCTCGGCTACCTGGACAAGGTCCCGGACGCCAAGGCCAAGGAAGTGGACTCCGCCTTCCTCAAGCAGGCCGCGGCCAGCGGCAAGTACGACGGCCAGATGTACGCCGTCCCGCAGGTGATCGACACCCTCGGCCTCTTCTACAACAAGAAGATGCTCAAGGACGCGGGCGTCGAGCCGCCGAAGTCCCTCGAAGAGATGAAGACGGCCGCCGCCGCCATCAAGTCCAAGACCGGCAAGACCGGCATGTACCTGCGCGGCGACGACTCGTACTGGTTCCTGCCGTTCATCTACGGCGAGGGCGGCGACCTCGTCGACGCCAAGAACAAGAAGGTCACCGTCGACGGGCCGGCCGGGGTCAAGGCCTTCAAGGCCGCCCGTGAGCTGGTCACCTCCGGCGCCGCGATCACCAACGCGACCGACGGCTGGAACAACATGGAGACCGCCTTCAAGTCGGGCAAGGTCGCCATGATGGTCAACGGCCCCTGGGCCGTGGCCGACGCCTACGCCGGCGACGAGTTCAAGGACAAGGCGAACCTCGGCATCGCCGCGGTCCCGGCCGGCTCCGCCGCCCAGGGCGCCCCGCAGGGCGGCCACGACCTCGCGGTCTACGCGGGCTCCAAGAACCGCGACGCCTCGCACGCCTTCGTGGACTACCTGACCTCGCAGACCGTCCAGGTGCAGACCACCAAGGCGCTCAGCCTGCTGCCGACCCGGACCGCCGCGTACGACCAGCCGGACGTCAAGTCCAACGAGATGGTCCAGTTCTTCAAGCCGGCCGTCGACAAGGCCGTCGAGCGCGCCTGGATCCCGGAGAACGGCGCCCTCTTCGAGCCGCTGAAGCTCCAGTTCACCAAGGCCGTGACCGGCGCCTCCTCGCCCGAGGACGCGGCCAAGGCCTCCGCCACCGCCTTCCACAAGATCCTCAAGGACTGGAAGTAGCGGACGGGCAGCGGGAGACGGGTACTGACTGACATGACTGTCCACACCGGCCAGTCGACGGCGAAGGCCGCGGGCGAGGACGCCCGCGGCCGGGGCCGTGCGACCGGCGAGCGCCCCGGCCGGCTCCGGCGGGCGCTCTCGACGCACTGGTACGCCTGGACGATGGTCGCCCCCGTGGTGATCGTCCTCGGCGTGATCATCGGATGGCCGCTCGGCCGCGGCGTCTATCTGTCGCTGACCGACGCCAACGAGCGCAACGTCGGCCGCACGATCGGCGCCAACCACATCGACGCCACGTACGAGTTCGTCGGCCTCGACAACTATGTGGACGCGCTGAGCGACCCCATCTTCGTGCAGCGTCTGGTGTGGACCGTGGTGTGGACGGTGTGCTGTGTCTCCGCCACGTTCCTGCTCGGCCTGGTCCTGGCGAACATGCTCAACCGGGAGTTCCGGGGCCGGGCGGCCTACCGGATGATGCTGATCCTGCCGTGGGCGGTGCCGGGCTTCGTCTCGGTGTTCGCCTGGCGCTTCCTCTTCAACCGCGACAACGGCCTGCTCAACAAGGTCCTGGACGGCGGCGGCATCTCCGCGGTGCCGTGGCTGGACGACCCGACCTGGGCGAAGTTCTCGGTCATCGCGGTCAACGTCTGGCTGGGCGTGCCGTTCATGATGGTGGCGCTGCTCGGCGGGCTCCAGTCGATCCCGGGCGAGCTGTACGAGGCCGCGGAGATGGACGGGGCGGGGCCGTGGAAGCGCTTCCTCTACATCACCGTCCCCGGCCTGCGCGCGGTCTCCTCCACGGTGATCCTGCTCTCCACCATCTGGACGTTCAACATGTTCCCGGTGATCTTCCTGCTCACCCGGGGCGGTCCCGGTGACTCCACGGAGATCCTGGTGACGCAGGCGTTCCGGCAGGCCTTCGTGGAGAGCCCGCGCGACTTCGCCGGGTCGGCGACGTGGGGCGTGCTGATCCTGGCGGTGCTGATGATCTTCGCGTTCGTGTACCGGCGGTCGCTTCGCAAGCAGGGAGAGGTGTGGTGACGATGTCGTCGGTACGGGAGCCCGCGGATACGCGTGGTCCGGTGCGGGGCAAGCGGTCGCCGCTCGCCTCGGTCGGTCTGCACGCCACGCTGATCGTGGCGTCGGTCATCGCCGTCTTCCCCGTCCTGTGGGTGCTGCTGACCTCGCTGAAGCCGGCGAAGTACGCGATCACCACGGACTTCTTCAAGGACACGACGCTCGACAACTACCGCTATCTGGTGGACAAGACGAGCTTCTTCACCTGGTTCGGGAACTCGGCGCTGATCGCCGGGGTGACCACGCTGCTCGGCGTGTTCATCTCCGCGACGACGGGCTACGCGGTGAGCCGCTTCAAGTTCCCCGGGATGCGGCCGCTGATGTGGACGCTGCTGATCACCCAGATGTTCCCCATGGCGATCCTGATCGTCCCGCTCTACAACCTGATGGGCCAGCTGGGGCTGCTGAACCAGCCGGTGGGCCTGATCATCACGTATCTGACGATCGCCGTCCCGTTCTGCGCCTGGATGATGAAGGGCTTCTTCGACGGGATCCCGGTGGAGATCGACGAGTCGGGGCGGGTGGACGGGCTGAACCCGTTCGGCACGTTCTGGCGCCTGATCCTGCCGCTGGCGAAGCCGGGTCTCGCGGTGACGGCGTTCTACTCCTTCATCACGGCGTGGGGCGAGGTCGCGTACTCGTCGGCGTTCATGGTCGGGGACGAGAACCTGACGCTGGCGGGCGGGCTCCAGACGTTCGTCACCCAGTACACGGCGAACTGGGGTCCGATGACGGCGGCGTCCGTGCTGATCGCGGTGCCGGCGGCGGCGTTCTTCCTGTTCGCGCAGAAGCATCTGGTTGCGGGGATGACGGCGGGGGCGACGAAGGGGTGACGTGTTTATGGCCCCTCCCCGCCCGTTCCCTCAACCCTCCGGGGGCGCCGACACCACCCGCGCCCCCGCCGCCACCGGCACCCGTACGTCCGGCTCCACGCTGGAGTCCACCAGGACGAGCGCGGCCGTGCGGTCCGGGTGCAGCCGGGCGTACGCCTCCGCGTGGAAGCCCGCGATGGAGTGCCCCACCACCGTCACCGGCCCGGCCACCCCCACCGCGTCCAGGACGGCCGCGATCCGGTGGGCCTCCCCCGAGGCCGTCGGCGGCGCCGGTGCCGGGCCGGAGAGGCCGTGGCCGGGGCGGTCGAAGCGGACGACCGTGCGGTGCGGGGCGAGGAGGTCCGCCACCTCGTCCCAGTCGAACCAGGCCATGCCCAGGCCCGCGCTGAGCAGCACGGGCGGACCGCTGCCCGCCACCACCACATGGTGCGGCACCCCGTCGATCCGTACGAAGGTCATACTCGATTGTCGCGCGCGACCGCGTACGCGAGCACCCCCAGCCACACCGCCACGATCAGCACCTGTGCCCGCTGCCCGGCCCCCAGCGACCAGGTGCCGCGCCCGGCCTGGAACGCGGCGATCGCGGCCAGCGTCCAGACGGTGACGGCCAGTTCGAGGACGGCGAGCACCGGGCCGTACCGGGCCAGCGGGGCCCAGCGGCCGTAGCGGCGGGCCGCGACGGTGAGCGCCACCACCGCCACCAGCGCGCCGGTCATCGCGAGGCTGCTGCTCACCGCGTGCGCGGTGTGCGTGGCCGGGACCAGACCGGCCGTCTCGCGGGCCGCGCACTCGGGGTCGGCGGTCGGCGCGCAGCTCAGCGGGAGCCGGGAGTCGGCCACGGTCGCCGCGCCGAACAGCACGAGCCCCGCCCACCCGGCCACCGACCAGGCCCGCCGCTCGCACCGGTACAGCGCCCACGACGACCCGGCGAGCACCAGCGCCCCGGCCGTCAGGTCCGTCGCCCGGAAGAGCCCGCCGAGCGGCTGGTCGGCGGCGGCGAGCTCGCTCACGTACGTCCGCACGGGGTCGAGGCCGGTGTGCAGGACCACTTCGAGCACCCACGCGGTGTACGCGAGCGCGCCGAGCGCCAGCAGGACCACCGCGGGCCGGACGCGCGAGATGGGTTCGTCCTCTTCGGCCGCCGCGTCCGTGGTCGTCATGGGGTCATGCTCGCCGGGGCGCCCCGGCCCCGCACGTCGAGCGATACCGGGTGGGGGTAGGGTGCGGTCCATGGTGAGCGCGGGGAGGACGACGGCGTACGGGCAGCTGCTGCTCTGCGCCGCGCTGCTCTTCGGCATCTTTACGATGCACACGGTCGGGCATCCGGCGGAGCACTCGGCCGGGGCCGGGGAACACGCCCCGATGGCCGCCGGGGAGCACGCCCCGGCAGCCATGACCATGGCGGCGCCCGCCTCCGTGACCGCCGGTCACCACCAGGCCGCCGCGCCCCGCCACGAACCCCCGCTCGGGATGGACCCCGGGTCCGTGTGTCTCGCGGTGCTCGGCGTGTGGAGGCTCGCCCTGCTCGCCATACGGCTGCTGTCGGCGCGCGGCCGCACCCCGGACGCGAGCGCCGCACGCGGCCGGACCCTGCGGCCGCCGTGGCCCAACCCTCCCCCTCCCTACGGGAGTTCCGTCGCCGCCTTGTCGGTGCTGCGCCAGTAGGAGCGCGCGAAGCAGCAGACGCGCCCCTACGTTTTCGCATGCCCACACCACGAGGTGCACCCAGTCATGTCCGCACACCCCACCCGACGCGCCGTGCTCGGCGCCACCACCGCCGTCGCGGGCGGCGCCCTGCTCGCCGCCTGCTCGGACTCCGGCTCCATGGACGGTATGGACCACGGCGCGGGCCACGGCTCCACGCCGTCGTCGACACCGAACGGCTTCGTCGACCCGGGCGGTCCCGAGGTCGCCGCCGCCGAGGCCCGGCGCGGCTCCGGGCCCGTCCGCGACGTCCGGCTCACCGCCACCGCGACCCCGCTCGACCTGGGCGGCCGTACCGTCCGGTCCTGGGCGTACGGCGACCGGCTGCCCGGGCAGGAGGTGCGGGTCACCGCGGGCGACACGCTCGCGCTCACCCTCGCCAACCACCTTCCCGAGCCGACCTCGCTGCACTGGCACGGCCTCGCCCTGCGCAACGACATGGACGGCGTGCCCGGTCTGACCCAGCGGCCCGTCGCGCCGGGCGCGTCCTTCGCCTACCGGTTCGCCGTCACCCACCCCGGCACCTACTGGTTCCACCCGCACTCCGGCGTCCAGCAGGACCGCGGCCTGTACGCCCCGCTGATCGTGGAGGACCCGAAGGAGCCGCTGGCCTACGACCGGGAGTGGGTCGTGGTCCTGGACGACTGGGTCGACGGGGTGGACGGCTCGACCCCGGACGCGGTCCTCGCGGAGCTGCGGAAGGGGATGGGGGGCACGGGCGACGGCTCCATGGACCACTCCGGCCACGACATGCCCGGCATGGCCTCGCCGACCCCGGCCGGTCCCGGCGGCCCCTCCCGCATGCTCATGGGCGCCGACAGCCCGCTGCTCGGCGGCGACGCGGGCGACGTCGCCTACCCGTACTACCTGGTCAACGGCCGTACGCCGCAGGCTCCTTCCTCCTTCACGGCCAAGCCGGGCGAGCGCATCCGGCTGCGGATCGTCAACGCGGGCGGGGACACCGCGTTCCGGGTGGCGCTCGGCGGCCACGAGCTGACCGTGACCCACACGGACGGCTTCCCGGTCCGGCACACCACGACGGACGCGCTGCTGCTGGGCATGGGCGAGCGGTACGACGTGCTGGTGACGGCGGGCGACGGAGTGTTCCCGCTGGTGGCGCAGGCCGAGGGGAAGGGCGCGGCGGCGCTCGCGGTGCTGCGCACCGGCGGCGGGGCCGCGCCCACCGCCTCCGTACGCCCCAAGGAGCTGACCGGGCGGCTGCTCACGGCCGACAAGCTCGTGCCCGACGCCTCCGTGGCACTGTCCTCGAAGGCGCCCGACCGGACCGTGAAGCTGACGCTGACCGGCGGGATGGCGAAGTACGACTGGGCCTTCGACGGGAAGCCGTACCGGCCGGACGCGCGGCACCCGGTCGGCGCGGGTGAGCGGGTGCGGATGGTCTTCGCCAACACGACGTCGATGTGGCACCCGGTGCATCTGCACGGCCACACGTTCGCGCTGGCGGGCGGCGCGGGCGGGGCCCGCAAGGACACGGCGCTGGTACTGCCGGGGAAGACGCTGACCGTGGACTTCGACGCGGACAACCCCGGGCTCTGGATGGTCCACTGCCACAACGTCTACCACTCGGAGGCCGGGATGATGACGGTCCTGGGCTACCGGAAGTAGGCCGGTGAGGGGGTGGAGCGGGGCACGGCTGCCTCGCTCCACCCCCCATCGCGTCGCTTTGACGATTACACTGGCGGGGTGCCTCAACTACGTCTCGCTCTGAATCAGATCGACTCGACCGTCGGCGACATCGCCGCGAACGCCGAGGCGATCACGCACTGGACCCGGCACTCCGCCGAGCAGGGGGCGCACCTCGTCGCCTTCCCCGAGATGATGCTGACCGGCTACCCCGTCGAGGACCTGGCGCTGCGGTCCTCGTTCGTCGAGGCGTCCCGGCAGGCGCTGACCGGCCTCGCGGCGCGGCTGGCCGCCGACGGCCTGGGCGAGATCCCGGTCGTCGTCGGCTATCTCGACCGGTCGGCCGACCGCCCCCGCTACGGCCAGCCCGCGGGCGCCCCGCGCAACGCGGGCGCCGTGCTGCACCGCGGCGAGGTCGTCCTCAGATACGCCAAGCACCATCTGCCCAACTACGGCGTCTTCGACGAGTTCCGGTACTTCGTGCCGGGCGACACCATGCCCGTGGTCCGGGTCCACGGCGTCGATGTGGCCCTCGCCATCTGCGAGGACCTCTGGCAGGACGGCGGCCGCGTCCCGGCCACCCGCTCCGCCGGGGCCGGGCTCCTGCTCTCGATCAACGCCTCGCCGTACGAGCAGGACAAGGACGACACCCGCCTCGAACTGGTCCGCAAGCGCGCCCAGGAGGCCGGGTGCACCACCGCCTATCTGGCGATGACCGGCGGCCAGGACGAGCTGGTCTTCGACGGCGACTCGATCGTCGTCGACCGGGACGGCGAAGTCGTCGCCCGCGCCCCGCAGTTCACCGAGGGCTGCGTCCTGCTCGACCTGGAGCTGCCGGCCGCGGGCCCGGTGCCGTCCGGGACCGTCGACGACGGGCTGCGGATCGAGCACGTGATCCTCTCCGAGGAGCCCGTCCCGGCGTACGAACCGGAGCTGACCGGAGGGCAGGCGGCCCGTCTCGACGACGACGAGGAGGTGTACTCGGCGCTGGTCACCGGGCTGCGCGCGTATGTCGTCAAGAACGGCTTCCGGTCCGTCCTGATCGGTCTGTCCGGGGGCATCGACTCGGCGCTGGTCGCCGCGATCGCCTGCGACGCGCTCGGCGCGGAGAACGTGTACGGCGTGTCGATGCCGTCCAAGTACTCCTCCGAGCACTCCAAGGGCGACGCGGCCGAGCTGGCCCGGCGCACCGGGCTGAACCTGCGCACGGTGAGCATCGAGCCGATGTTCAGCGCGTACATGGTCTCGCTGGGCCTCACCGGGCTCGCCGAGGAGAACCTCCAGTCGCGGCTGCGCGGCACCCTGCTGATGGCGATCTCCAACCAGGAGGGCCACCTGGTGCTCGCGCCGGGCAACAAGTCCGAGCTGGCGGTGGGGTACTCGACCCTGTACGGCGACTCGGTCGGCGCGTACGGCCCGATCAAGGACGTCTACAAGACCACCGTCTTCCGGCTCGCCAACTGGCGCAACGAGGCCGCGGCCGAGCGGGGCGAGGTGGCGCCCGTCCCGGAGAACTCGATCACCAAGCCGCCCAGCGCCGAGCTCCGCCCGGACCAGGTCGACACGGACTCGCTGCCGGACTACGCGGTGCTGGACGCGATCCTGGCCATGTACGTCGACCGCGACCAGGGCCGTGAGGCGATCGTGGCGGCGGGGTTCGACGCGGAGCTGGTGGCGCGGACGCTGCGGATGGTCGACACCGCCGAGTACAAGCGGCGCCAGTACCCGCCGGGCACCAAGATCTCCGCGAAGGGCTTCGGCAAGGACCGGCGGCTGCCGATCACCAACCGGTGGCGCGAGTCGGTCTGAGGCGGTCGCGGCGGCCCTCGGCTCAGATCTTGAGCCGGGCCGCGATCGGCAGGTGGTCGCTCGGGGTCCGGCCCAGCGTCCACGACGACTTCGGCTCGACGCCCTTGACCATGATCTGGTCGATCCGGGCCATCGGGAACGACGCGGGCCAGCTGAAGCCGAAGCCGTTGCCCGCCGCGCCCTGGGTGGAGCGCATCTGCGAGGTGATGTTGTTCAGGGCGCGGTCGTTCATGGTGCCGTTGAGGTCACCGAGCAGGACCACCTTCTTCAGCGACTCGCCCGCGATGGCGTCGCCCAGGGCGTCCGCGCTGGCGTCCCGCTGGCGCGCGGTGAACCCGGCGCTCAGCTTCACCCGTACCGAGGGCATGTGCGCCACGTACACCTTCACCTGGCCGGCGGGGGTGCTCACGGTGGCCCGCATGGCGCGGGTCCAGCCCATCTTGATGTCGACCGGCTCGGCGTCGCTCAGCGGGAACCTGGACCACAGGCCGACCGTGCCCTGCACCGAGTGGTGCGGGTAGGTCCCGGCCAGCGCCTGCTCGTAGGCGTCGACGCTGCGGCCGGGCAGCTCCTCCAGGGCCAGGACGTCGGCGCCGGAGGCGATGAGCTTGCGGGCGGTACCGGCCGGGTCGGGGTTGTCGGCGTTCACGTTGTGGGTGGCGACGACCAGGTTGCCGCCCTTGCTCTCCTTGTCGGTGAGCAGCCCGCCGAAGAGATTGAGCCAGACGACCGCCGGCAGGACCAGGGCGATCAGCGCGGTCGCCGAGCGGCGCCACAGGGCCAGGCCCAGGAGCACCGGGACGAAGATCCCGAGCCACGGCAGGAAGGTTTCCGTGAGGCTGCCCAGGTTGCCGATCCGGTTGGGGATCTGCGCGTGGACCAGCATGACCAGGGCGATCAGCACCGCGAGCCCGGCCAGGACCAGACCGCGGCGCCAGATGCCGGGATCGTTTCTCCAGCCGTCCAGCAGGCGCCGGACCCGGGATCCGGAGCGCTCGCCCTCCGCGCTGCCGTTCCCCGTCTCCGTCAAGTACGCCCGCGTCATACCGCTGTCCTCACTGCCTTGCCGTTCGCACACCGTCGCCCCTGTGACCCTAGGCGATGGAGGGCGGCTTTCCCTGTCGTCGTACGGCCTCGATGACGACGGGGCGCCGTGCCGGGTTCCAGCGGGTCACGGCCGTGGGGGCAGCTGTGACAAAACGCGCATATTTGCGGGCCAAGATGGTTTAAAACTCACGTATTTACGTGACCGAGGCACCCACTTCCCGTCGGAGGGGGTGGGATGCCACCATGGAAGTGGTCCGGAGACGCCGTCAGGGCGCTTCGAGATGACGAACAGGAGCCGTTGCGATGACGCAACAACTTAAGGCTGCGCAGAATCCGCCCGGAGAACGTTCCGACAGCAGCAAGGCGCTGTACGGGGGCAAGTCCACGCGCCGCGTCACGATCCACGACATCGCCTCCGCCAAGGCCCGCGGCGAGAAGTGGCCCATGCTCACCGCGTACGACGCGATGACCGCGTCCGTCTTCGACGAGGCCGGGATCCCGGTGCTCCTCGTGGGCGACTCGATGGGCAACTGCCACCTGGGCTACGAGACGACCGTCCCGGTCACGCTCGACGAGATCGCCATGCTGTCCGCCGCCGTCGTCCGGGGCACCAAGCGCGCCCTGGTCGTCGCGGACCTGCCGTTCGGCACCTACCAGGAGGGCCCGGTGCAGGCCCTGCGCAGCGCCACCCGCCTGATCAAGGAGGCCGGCGTCGGGGCCGTCAAGCTGGAGGGCGGCGAGCGCTCGCTGGCCCAGACCGAGCTGCTCGTGCAGTCCGGCATCCCGGTCATGTCCCACCTGGGCCTGACCCCGCAGTCCGTGAACGCCATGGGCTACCGGGTGCAGGGCCGCTCCGACGAGGCCGCGCACCAGCTGCTGCACGACGCGAAGGCCGCGCAGGACGCGGGCGCGTTCGCGGTGGTGCTCGAACTCGTACCGGCCGAGGTGGCCGCCGAGATCACGCGCTCGCTGCACATCCCGACCGTCGGCATCGGGGCGGGTGTGAACTGCGACGCGCAGGTGCTGGTGTACACCGACATGGTCGGGCTGACCGGCGGCAAGGTGCCGCGGTTCACCAAGCAGTACGCGAACGTGCGTGGCGTGCTCGGTGACGCGGCGAAGGCGTTCGCCGACGAGGTGATCGGGTCGCGGTTCCCGGCGGAGGAGCACACGTTCCACTAGGCGTGACCGGTCCACCGCGGACCGTGCGTGACGTGACGCGCCCCTTCGGGGCGCTCAGGCAGCCCGCCGGCATCTGCGTGTCGGCGGGCTGTCGGCGTCTGTAGGCGGGCTGTCGGTGGATTGTCGGTGGCGGCTGGCACCTTAGGGGCATGACGCGAATCGACGACAACCCCGAAGGCGGCGCGGCCAACGCCGTCACGGTGCGGGGGCTGGTGAAGCACTTCGGCGACACCAAGGCACTGGACGGCGTGGACCTGGACGTACGCGAGGGCACGGTCCTCGGAGTCCTGGGGCCCAACGGCGCCGGCAAGACCACCCTCGTCCGCTGCCTGTCCACCCTGATCGTGCCGGACGCCGGCACCGCCACCGTCGCCGGGTACGACGTGGTGCGCCAGCCCCGCCAGCTGCGCCGCACCATAGGCCTCACCGGGCAGTACGCCTCGGTGGACGAGAAGCTGTCCGGCTGGGAGAACCTGTACATGATCGGGCGGCTGCTCGATCTGTCCCGCAAGGACTCCAGGGCCCGCGCCGACGAGCTCCTGGAGCGCTTCTCGCTGACCGAGGCGGCGAAGCGGCCCGCGATGAACTACTCCGGTGGCATGCGCCGCCGCCTGGACCTCGCGGCCTCGATGATCGGCAACCCGGCCGTGCTCTATCTCGACGAGCCGACCACCGGTCTCGACCCGCGCACCCGCAACGAGGTGTGGGACGAGGTCCAGCGGATGGTGGCCGAGGGCGCCACCGTGCTGCTCACCACCCAGTACATGGAAGAGGCCGAGCAGCTGGCGAACGAGCTGACGGTCATCGACCGCGGCAAGGTCATCGCCAACGGCGGGATCAACGAGCTGAAGGCGAAGGTCGGCGGCCGCACCCTGCAGATCCGGCCCACCGACCCGGCCCAGCTGGGCGCCATGGCCCGCGCCATCACCGAGGCCGGTCTGGACGGGGTCTCCGGCACCCAGGCGGTCCCCGACGAGGGCCTGCTGAACGTGCCGATCCTCAGCGACGAGCAGCTGACCGCGGTGGTCGGCCTGCTGGGCGCCCGCGGCTTCGGTATCGCCCACATCGGCACCCATCTGCCCAGCCTGGACGAGGTGTTCCTGGCCATCACCGGCCAGAAGCCCACCCTCCAGGAGTCCGAGAGCGACGACACGACCGAGGAGGTCGCGGCATGAGCACCGCCACCACCGCCAAGGCCCCCGCGAAGGCGCCGACCGGTATCCGCCCGCCCGTCACGTCCGCCGACGCCCGGATCAGCCCGCGCGCCAATCTGCGGCACATAGGCGCCCTGGTGCGCCGCAACGCGCTCCAGATCAAGCAGGACCCGGAGTCGATGTTCGACGCCGTGCTCATGCCGATCATCTTCACCCTGCTGTTCGTGTACGTGTTCGGCGGCGCCGTCTCCGGCAAGGGCAATCAGGACGCGTACGTCAACTACCTGATCCCGGGCCTGATGGCGATGCAGGGCCTGAACATCGCGATGGCGGTGGGCACCGGCATCAACGACGACTTCAAGAAGGGCGTCATGGACCGGTTCCGGACCATGCCCATCGCCCGCTCGTCGGTCCTGATCGCCAAGATCGTGGTCGAGATCGGCCGTATGGTCGTCGCCACCACGATCCTGCTCACCATGGGCTTCATCCTCGGTCTGTCCATCCACACCTCGGTCTTCGAACTGCTCGCGGCGGTGGGTCTGTCGCTGGTGTTCGGCGCCTCGC
Organism: Streptomyces sp. ERV7; assembly: GCF_001653515.1. GTDB lineage: Bacteria > Actinomycetota > Actinomycetes > Streptomycetales > Streptomycetaceae > Streptomyces. The sequence continues at coordinate 593,582 of NZ_LYOY01000029.1, forward strand.
TGATGTGGATCTTCATCCTGCTCGGTCTCACCATGAAGACGGCGCAGGCCGTCCAGGGAGTGGCGATGCTGGTGCTGATGCCGCTGCAGTTCGGCTCGTCGATCTTCGCCAAGCCGACCACGATGCCGGGCTGGCTGCAGACCTTCACGGACTACAACCCGCTCTCCAACCTCGCCGACGCGGCCCGCAACCTGGTCAACGGCGGCCCGGTCGCCCACTCGGCACTGATGACGCTGGGCTGGGCGGTGGCGATCACCGCGGTGACGGCTCCGCTGGCCGTCGCCAAGTTCCGCAAGCGGACCTGACCCTGACGGTGCGTCAATCGCGTTCGCGTTGTGCCAGGGCGGCGGCCTCCTCCAGGGAGAGGCCGCCGCCCTCGGCGTACGCGGCCTCGTAGACGGTGTCGTCGAGCAGCGGGCGGACCAGCGCCTCCACCTTCTGCCGCAGCTGCACCTCCATGGGCGAGGCGAAGTGGACCGCCGGCAGCAGGGCGTCGTGCGCGCCGATCAGCCGCGCCGCGTCGGCGGCGGTCGCGCTGCCGGGCGCCACCAGACCGGCCCACGCCCAGGCCACGGAGAGCAGGTGCACCGGGACCATCTGGGGCGCCACCATCCGGGCCATCGGCTCCACGGACCGGGTCAGCGCGGCGCGGGAGTCGGCCAGCGCCTTGTCGTAGACGCCCTCCTCGTTCTCCAGCCAGGCCCGGATGCCGATCACGAAGCCCTCGAAGAGCGAGAGGTTGCTCGACCTGAACTCCTCCAGCATCAGCGCGATCTGCTCCCGGGCCTCCGGGATCCGCCCGGTGCGCCCCAGCCACATGGCCAGGAACATCCGGGCGGCGGGCTGCGCCTCGTACCCCGCCTGGCGGCCCGCGGAGACGATCTCGCGCAGCATCGCCTCGCCGCGCTCGCCCTCGCCGGTCTCAAGCAGCACCGACGCGAGCCGCGCCTTCAGGAGCGACACCTGCCCCTGGGCGCCCAGCCGTTCCGCGTACCGCACGGCCTCGCTGTAGTCCTCGCCGGCCAGCGCGTACTCGCCGCGCCGCTCGCGTGCCTCGCCGCGCGCGGAGAGCGCCTCGGCGGCGCCCCAGTCGTCGCCGAGGCGCCGGAAGATGTCGAGCCCCGCCTCGGCGTCCCGGGTCGCCTCACCGGCCCAGTCGCTGCGGTTGGCGAGGACGTTGGCCCGCATCTGGAGGGCGTTGCCGAGCTCCCACTCGTAACCGAACTCCTCGCAGGCCCGGACCGTCGCGTCCAGCAGCTCCTTGAGCGCGTCCGAGTCGCTGATCATGATCACCGGGAAGAACCAGAGCGCGCCGGGCATCCGGCAGGTCTGCGGCAGCCCCGGCCGGTAGACGCCCACGATGGTGCGCAGCCGCTCCTGCGCCTCGGGCGTCGTCCAGTCGTCGCCGGTGTGGTCCATGGAGGCGAGCAGGAACAGCCGGACCCCGCGCCGGGCCTCCTGGAGCACCTCGGGCTCCATGGGCGGCGGGCTGTCGGTGCAGCGCGCGAAGACCGGGGGCGCGGGCTCGGCGGGCGGCGCGAACGGGTCGGGGCCGAGCTCCGCGGTCTCCCCGCACCAGCGGCGGGACTCGCCGCGCAGATCGCGCATGTGCCAGTACGTGGCCAGCGCGTGCACCAGGCAGAGCGCCTCCTGCTCGTCGGCGAGGTCCACCGCCCGGCGCAGCGCGGTGCGCAGGTTCTCGTACTCCCGCTCCAGGAGCTCGACCGCGGCGCGCTGCCCCCGGCCGCGCAGCTCGGGGTCGGTGGTGCGGGCCAGCTCGCGGTAGTGCACCAGGTGGCGGCGCTCGGTGGCGGCCCGGTCCCCGGCGGCGTCGAGGCGCTCGCCCGCGTACTCGCCGACGGTCTCCAGGAGCCGGTAGCGCATCTCGCCGCCGTCCCCGGGCGCGGCCACCACCAGCGACTTGTCGACGAGGGAGCCGAGGAGCGGGGCGACGTCGAAGGCGTCGACGCCCTCGCCGTCCGCGCACACCTCCTCCGCCGCCGCGAGGACGCAGCCGCCCGCGAAGACGGAGAGGCGGCGCAGAACCGTGCGCTCGGGGGCCTCCAGCAGGTCCCAGGACCAGTCGACGACCGCGCGCAGGGTCTGCTGACGCGGCAGTACGGTCCGGCTGCCGCTGGTCAGCAGACGGAACCGGTCGTCGAGCCGGTCCGCGATCTGACGAGGCGTCAACATACGCAGCCGGGCGGCGGCGAGCTCCACCGCGAGCGGCAGACCGTCGAGGCGGCGGCAGATCTCGGCGGCCGCCCCGGGGTCCTCCTCCACCCGGAAGCCCGGCCGCGCCGCCGCGCCCCGGTCCGCGAGGAGCCGCAGCGCCACCGGACCCGGCAGCGGCTCCACCGGCCGCACCAGCTCGCCCGGCACGCCCAGCGGCTCCCGGCTGGTGGCGAGGATGGTCAGCCCCGGGCAGCGGGCCAGCAGATACTCCGCGAGCCCGGCGGCCGCGTCGATCACATGCTCGCAGTTGTCCAGGAGCAGCAGCATCCGGCGGCGCTCGCAGTGCGCGGCGAGGTGGACGAGCGGATCGCCTGCGGTGCGGTCGGCGGCCCGCAGCTCCTCGGCTCCGGCGCCGTGCAGCACGGTCTCGCGGGCGCCGACCGAGGTGAGGACGGCGGCGGGCACGGCCGCCGGGTCGGCCACCGGGGCGAGTTCGGCCAGCCACACCCCGTCGGGCCAGCCGTCCCCGGCCGCGCCGACGGCCTCGGCGGCCTCCTGGGAGAGCCGGGTCTTGCCGGCGCCGCCGGGCCCGAGCAGCGTCACCAGGCGCGCGGCGCCCAGGTCCCCCCGGATCGCCTCGATATCGGTCTCGCGCCCCACGAAGGAGGTGAGCCGGGCGCGCAGATTGCCGGGGGCGGCGGGACGGGCTGCGGGCGCGGACTCCGGGCCCGGCGCGTCCGTCCGGGCCGGGGCCGCGTCCGGGGTGTGCAGCAACTCGCCGTGCAGCGCGCGCAGTTCGGGGCCCGGGTCGGCGCCCAGGCGGTCGGCGAGGGTGCGGCGGACGTCGTCGTACGCCGCGAGGGCCTCGGCGGTGCGGCCCGCCGCGCGCAGGGCGCGGATGCGCAGGGCGTGCAGCGGCTCGTCGAGCGGGTGGGCGGCGCAGAGCGCGGCCAGCTCGGGCAGCACCTCGTCGGCCCGGCCCAGGGCGAGCGCGGCGGCCGGCCGGGCGCGGCGGGCGTCCAGGCGGCGGGCCTCCCAGCGGGCCGCCTCGGCCGTCCGGTCGGGCAGATCGGCGAGGACCGGCCCGCTCCACAGCGCCAGCGCGTCGTCGAGCCGGGACAGGGCCTTCGCCGGGTCGCCCTGGTCCAGGGCGCGGGTCCCGTCCCCGGCGAGCCGCTCGAACCGGTACAGGTCGATGTCGTCCGGCTCGGCGTCGAGGCGGTAGCCGCCGCCCTCGACCGAGGCGACCGCGGTGTGCCCGACGGCCCGCCGCAGCCGGCCCACCAGAGCCTGGAGCGCACCGGCCGCGTCGGCGGGCGGCTCGCCGTTCCACACCTCGTCGACGAGCAGGCCCACCGGGACCGTACGGCCGGGGCGCAGCGCGAGCACCGTCAGCAGGGCGCGCAGCCGCGCCCCGCCGACGGAGACCGCCGTGCCCTCGGGGTTGAGCAGTTGGGTGGTGCCGATAATCCGGTAGCGCACGGCCCCATTCTCCGCGACGCGCGAAGGCCCCGTGCCCCCGCCCGCCAACTCCGGGCCAAGCGACGGTGGCCAGGGGTGGAACTCGCATGGGATCGCCGGACGTTCAGGGGGTATCACCTGTACGGTCGGGGCCGTCCGACCGCACCTCCACCCCAGGAGCCCCGCACATGGCCACCGCCACCTCGCGTCGCAGCGACCGGAGGATCAGCCCGGTCTTCCTGGGGATCGTCGCCGTCACGGCGGTCGGCGGATGGGCGGTGTGGACGGGCTTCTCGACCGCGCCGGGCTTCGCCGTCTTCCTCTTCGTGACGGGCGCCTGGATCGTCTCCCTGTGCCTGCACGAGTACGCGCACGCCCGCACCGCGCTGCACGGCGGGGACATCACGGTGGGCGCCAAGGGCTATCTGACGCTCAACCCGCTGAAGTACACCCACGCGATGCTGTCGATCGTGCTGCCGGTCATCTTCGTGATCATGGGTGGCATCGGTCTGCCCGGCGGCGCCGTGTTCATCGAGCACAGCCGGATCCGGGGCCGCTGGAAGCACAGCCTGATCGCGGCGGCGGGCCCGCTCACCAACGTGCTCTTCGCCGTGATCTGCACCGCGCCGTTCTGGCTGCACGCACTGGACGGCGTCCCCGCCGGGTTCCGCTACGCGCTGGCGTTCCTGGCGCTGCTCCAGGTGACGGCGGCGATCCTGAACTTCCTGCCGGTCCCGGGCCTGGACGGGTACGGGGTGATAGAGCCCTGGCTGTCGCACGGGGTGCGCCGCCAGATCGAGCCGTTCGCGCCCTTCGGGCTGCTCGCGGTCTTCGCGTTCCTGTGGCTGCCGTCGGTGAACGAGGTGTTCTTCGACGCCATCCACTCGATCCTGCGCGGGCTCGGCGTCACCGAGTGGGACACCTACTGGGGCCAGCGCCTCTACCGCTTCTGGCAGGGCACGCCGGACATCCCCTCGCTCACCGGCTGACGGCCGCCGACCGCTGGGCGTCGGCCTTCGCCTTGCGCAGGTAGTACCAGGCCATGTTGGAGGAGAGCCCGGCGAGCAGGATCCAGACGACGCCGGTCCAGTTGCCCTGGACGAAGGAGACCACGGCCGCGGCGACCGCGAGGACGCAGACGGCGAGGGCGTACAGAGCGAGGCGGGGCATGGGGGTCGGCTCCTGTCCGGGTGCGGCGCTGATGCCCGTCCAGTGTCCCCCATGCCCCGGGCGGACCTACACGTCGGTCACCCGCAGCCCGGCGTGCGCCTTGTAGCGGCGGTTGACGGAGATCAGGTTGGCGACCAGCGACTCCACCTGGTGGGCATTGCGCAGCCGCCCCGAGAAGACACCCCGCATACCGGGGATCCGGGCGGCCAGGGCCTGCACCAGGTCGGTGTCGGCGCGGCTCTCGCCGAGCACCATCACATCGGTGTCGATCTCCTCGACCGAGGCGTCCTGGAGGAGCACGGCCGAGAGGTGGTGGAAGGCGGCGGTGACCCGCGAGTCCGGCAGCAGGGCGGCGGCCTGCTCGGCGGCGCTGCCCTCCTCGGGCTTCAGGGCGTACGCGCCCTTCTTGTCGAAGCCGAGCGGGTTGACGCAGTCGACGACGAGCTTGCCGGCCAACTCCTCGCGCAGCGCCTCCAGCGTCTTGGCGTGGCCGTCCCACGGCACGGCGACGATCACGATGTCGCTGCGGCGCGCGCACTCGGCGTTGTCCGCGCCCTCGATCCCGAGGCCGAGCTCGTCGGCGGCCGACCGCGCCCGCTCGGCGGCCCGCGAGCCGATGATCACCTTCTGGCCGGCCCGGGCCAGCCGGTAGGCGAGACCGCGGCCCTGGTCACCGGTGCCACCGAGTACGCCGACCACCAGGCCGGAGACGTCGGGCAGGTCCCAGGGGTCCTTGGCGGCGGGCTTCGGGGGGTTCTCAGCACTGTCAGTGGAAGTCATGGGCCGACCTTACGCCGGGCGTTACCCGGCGGTATGCGCCAGGTGCGGCCGGAAGCGACCCGGGTGGCGGCGGCTCCCGTTCGGGTGAGGAGGGGCGGTTGCGGCCCGCCGGGGCGTGCGGTGCGGCAGGATGCCGGGCCATGGATGCCGTACGCGTCGCACTGTTGCGGGAAGTCCTCGCGGGGACGGAGTGGCTGCGCGGGACGCGCCCCGCCCCGCCGAGCTCTCCGGCGGTCAGCAGCAGCGCGTCGCCGTGGCCCGCGCCCTGGTCTCCCGCCCGGAGATCGTCTTCGCCGACGAGCCGACCGGCAACCTCGACTCCCGCTCCGGCGCCGAAGTACTCGGCTTCCTGCGCGACTCGGTACGGGAGCTCGGCCAGAGCGTGGTGATGGTCACCCACGACCCCGTGGCCGCGGCCCACGCCGACCGTGTGGTGTTCCTCGCCGACGGCCGCCTGGTGGACGAACTGCACCAGCCGACCTCGGGGGCCGTGCTGGACCGGATGCTCGCGTTCGAAGCCCACGACCGGGCCCGCTGACCGCGCCCCGCCCAGTCCCCCCTCGTCCCCTCTCGTCCCCGTAGAAGCTCTCCGAAAGCCCACCATGCTGCGAACAGCCCTGCGCAACGTCCTCGCGCACAAGGCCCGTCTGATCATGACCGTCCTCGCGGTCGGTCTCGGGGTCGCGTTCATCTCCGGCTCGCTCGTCTTCGCCGACTCCACCACCTCCGCCTACCGCGCGTCCATGGCGAAGAACTACTCCGGCATCGCGGTCACCGTGGACCCGAAATACCCCCCGGGCACCCCCGCGGACGCCCGCGCGACCGTCCTCGACGACGCGCTCGTACGCGAGCTGGCCGCCGTGCCCGGTGTCAGCGCGGTCCGCCCGACGGTCGACGGGTCCGTCACCCTGGCCGCCAAGGACGGCTCCCCGATGCGCGCCGACAACGCCATGGGCAAGCTGGCCGCCGCCTATCTCCCCGGCGCCGACGGCACGGACAGCCGCTACCGGCTGACGGCCGGGCGCGCACCGCACACCGGCGGCGAAGTGGTCCTGGACCAAGGCACCGCGAAGGCGGGCAAGTACGCGCTGGGTGACACCGTCACGCTCGCCGCGGACGGCCCCGTGCTGCGGATGCGGCTGGTCGGCACCGTCTCCACCGACGACACCCGGGTCACCTCCGGCGGCACCCTCGCGGTGTTCGACCGGACCACCGCGCAGCAGCTCTTCGCCACGCCGGGCCGCTACACCGGCATCGACGTGTCCGCCGCGCCCGGCACCGACCAGTTCGCGCTCGCCCAGCGCATCGGCGCACTGCTGCCGGCCGACCGCGCCGAGGCCACCACCGCGACCGCGAAGGCCAACCAGCAGTCGATGTTCATCGACACCAAGACGCGTAGCTACGCACGGCTGCCCATGATCTTCGCCGTGGTGTCGCTGTTCATCGGCTCGTTCCTCATCATCAACACCTTCACCATGCTCATCACGCGGCGCTCCCGGGAGATCGCGCTGCTCCGCGCGATCGGTGCCACCCGCCGCCAAGTGGTCCGCTCCGTGCTCGCCGAGGCGGCCCTGGTCGGGCTCGTCGCCTCCGCGACGGGGTTCGTCCTCGGGCTCGGCGTCGCCACCGTCCTGCCCGGCCTGCTCGGTACCGATGAGGATCTGCTGCCCCGGGGCCCGCTGGTGGTCGGAGCCGCCCCGGTGCTCGCCTCCCTCGCCGTCGGCGTCGGCGTCACGGTCCTGGCCGCGTGGCTGCCCACCCGGCGCGCGGCCAGGATCGCCCCCGTCGAGGCGATGCGCACCGCCGAGCAGCCCGCCTCCACGGCCCTGTTCCGCCTCCGGGGCGCCGTGGGCGCGGCCGTGCTCCTCCTCGGCGCGGGCCTGCTCTTCTCCCTCAACGACGCCATGGACGCCAAGGACGCGAACCTGCAGACCGCGATGCTCGGCTGCGGCATCCTGGTGACCGGTGTGATCGTGCTGGCGCCGCTGCTCGCGAGCCCGGTGATCCGTCTGTTCGGCCGGCTCACCGCCCGGCTCGGCGTCGTCGGCGACCTCGCCAAGGACAACGCCCTGCGCGATCCCCGCCGTACCGCGGCCACCGCCGCCGCCCTGATGATCAGCACCGCGCTGGTCTCCGGACTCGCCGTCATCGACCACTCCTCCAGCCGGGCCCTCGACAGCCAGGCGGCCGCCGGTCTGAGCGCCGACTACGTCATCAGCACCCGCAACACCACCACCGCCATCGACACGGCCGCCGTCCGACGCGTCGCCGACCTGCCCGGTGTGCGGACCGCTTCGGCCGTCGCGGACTCCACCATCTCCACCGGCTCCTTCGCCCGGCAGGTCTCCGGCGTCGACCCGAAGACCGTGGGCAGCGTCATGAAGCTGCACTTCACGAGCGGTTCCGCCACCGACATCGGACCGGGCCGGATCGCCGTCTCCAGCGGCTTCGCCCAGGAGAACCGGATCAGCACCGGCCGACAGCTCAAGGCGAGCATCGGCCCCGGCGAGGGCGACCGCGAAAAGCCGTACACCGTCGTCGGGATCTACCAGGACAACCCCACCGCGCAGGACGCTCTCGCCTACCGAGGCGACGTCCAACAGCACGGCTATCTGCGGAACTCCGTCCAGCGCATCCTGGTGGCCACCGACCACCACACCTCCTCCCCGGGTATGGAGAAGCGGTTGCGCGGCGCCGTCGACAACAGCCCCCTGCTGAAGGTCCAGACCCGCAGCCGGCTCGTCCAGGAACAGGCCGGTGTCGCCGGCGACCTGATCACCATGGTCTTCGGACTGCTCGCCATCGGCGTGATCATCTCCGCGCTCGGCATGGTCAACACACTCGCCATGTCGGTCGCCGAACGCACCCGGGAGATCGGCGTGCTGCGCGCCATCGGCATGGACCGCACCGGCATCCGCCGCATGATCCGCGTCGAATCCCTCACGGTCGCCGCCTACGGCACGCTGCTGGGCCTCGTCGGCGGCCTGTTCGGGGCGTGGAAGGTCAGCGGACTGGCCAGTGGAGCGATCCCCCAGTACACCTTCAGCCTCCCCTGGGGCACCCTCGCCCTGGTCGTCGTCCTCTCCCTCGCCGTCGGCGCCGCCGCGGCCGCCCTCCCCGCACGCCGGGCCGCCGCACTGAGCCCCCTGCAAGCCGTCAACGACTCCTGAGGGAGCGCAAGGTGCCGCGCACGACGGCCTCCTTGAAGGCGGCGGCGGTACGTCCGGTCAGCACGACGGGACGCGGGCGGTCGTCGGCGCGGGTGAACTGGACGACGCCGTCGTGGCCGGCCCCGGAACCCGGAACCCGGCGGTCCAGACCACGGCGTCGGCCGCGAAGGAGGCGCCGTCGCGGGTGGCCAGGCCGTCCGGGCGCACCGCTGTCACGGCGGTGTTCGGGTGGACGCCGATCCCCAACCGGTCGAGTGCGTGCCGCAGATGGCGCCGGGCTCTCGGCGAGAGCCCGGCGCCGACGTCCTCGGCACCCGTGAACAGCCGTACCCGCAGCCCAGGGTGGCTCTCCGCCAGCTCGGCGGCGGCCTCCACCCCCGTCAGCCCGCCGCCGACCACCGCCAGGGTGCCGCCGGAGGCGATCTCGGCGACCCGGTGCCGCAGCCGTACCGCCTGCTCGAAGTCGGCGATCGTGTGGGCGTACTCGGCCGCTCCCGGGACGGCGGTCGTCTCCGCGCGGCTCCCCAGGGCGTACACCAACGTGTCGTAACCGATGGTGGGGCTCCCGGTCGGTCCTCACCAACCGGGCGGACGCGTCGACGGCGGTCACCCGCGCGACGACCAACTCGACCGGTGTGCCACGGAGGTGATCGCTCAACGAGGTCTCCTCCAGCCGCTGCCCGGCGGCGAGTTGGTGAAGGCGGACGCGTTCCACGAACCGGTCGACGGCATTGACCAGCGTGACGGTGGCATCGGTGCGGCGCAGGTTCCTGGCGGCGCGCTTGGCCGCGAGCAGACCGGCATAGCCGGCGCCCACGACGACGATGCGATGACTCATGACATGACTCCCTCTGTGACGACAAGTGACTCCGGAGCGGGCCCGGCGCCGTCGGACCGCGCTCCCGGCCACCGAGAGCGCGCCCACCGGACGGGCGTCACGCCGCGAACCGGGCCACAGACACCGCCCAGCCGATGTACAGGACGTTCACGACCAGCCGTGCCAACGCCGGAACCGGCCGTTCCAGCAGCCGAGGGCGGTCCGCTCGCGCACGCCGCAACGCGTCCGCATGGGACACCAGATAGCCGGTGATGAGTCCTGCGGCGGCCCAGCCCCCGGCCGCCCTGGCGGACGGTACGAGCACCAGCGCACCCACCGCGATCTCCGCCGCCCCGCCGGCATACACCAGCAGATCCCCACGGCCCAGCCATACGGGCACCAGCCTGCGGAAGTATCCCGGGAGCAGGAAGTGTGCGATCCCCGTGACGACCAGGAAGCCCGCCAACCCGGCGGCAGCGATAGCGTGCATGCCACGATGGTCTCCTCACCCCGCGCCCGGACGCTTGAACAAAACGATCGCCGCCTGGTCCTCGCCACCGGCCCCGAGGCGACGCTGTTCGCCGAGTCACGCCCGTTCGCCGTGGCCCGGCATCGGCTGCCCGCCTGGAAGGTCGTCCTGCCGATCGGCGGTCACACCGAACTCGGCCGGCAGGGGCGGCCCATGGCTGCGGACGGGTTGATCGTGCCGCCCCAGCTGGCCCACTCCTGTGCGTCGACCTCGCCCTACGCCGCGCTGTTCATCGACTCCTGGCTGCTTCCCCCGGCCCCGGAGCCGATCCGCCTCGACGCCGCCGAGGTCCGCCGCCTGCTCGCCGCGCTCGGATCCGGCGACCGTGACGGCCCCGACGCCGACGCCGATACAGCCGCCGCCTACGCCGAGTTGCGTGCTCGCTCGGGCGCCCCGTCCCCGCTCGACCCGAGAGTGGCCCACGCTCTCCACCTGTGCGTGCAACCCGATCCGGACACGCCCCTCACATCCGTCGCCACCGAAGTCGGTCTGTCCGCCCCGAGGTTGCGTGCCCTGGTCGGGCAGTCCGTGGGCATCCCGCTCGCCCGCCTGCGCCAATGGGGACGGCTCCGTACCGCGATCACCGACCTCCCCCGTGCGACCGCGGCCATGGCCGCCGCAGGCGCGGGCTTCGCCGACCAGGCCCATCTCAGCCGCACCGCCCGCACCCTCATCGGCCGTACACCGGCGTCCCTGCGCCACATGTGAGACCCGCCAAGGTTGGCGCGGGACCGTCGTGATCCGGCGTCCTCACCGTGCCAGGGTGAAGCGCACGGCGAACATGTCCGGCGGGCCGGGCAGCCCAGGGGGACGGCGAGGGGAACGGGAAACGATGGCGCGTGGAAGAAGCCCTCAGGACGGCGGGTCCGGCATCCCTGCCGGACGGGGGCGTCCTGGAGGGCGCGTTCCTCCCGTCCGTCGGCGCCACGACCGTAGTGACCGGGATCCCCGGCGCGGCCCATGAGTTCTTTCCCCATCTGCCCGGACAGACCCTGCCGCCCGACAGCGCCGCCGATGTCGTCTTCGCCGCGTCCGGACCAGGCGCGGACCCGCCCCCGGGCCACTCCGCGAACCAGTGGGCCCGCCGGCTGCGCCGGGCACGCGAGTACGGAGCGGACCTCCACGCGTACGAATGGGAGGGTGAGCGCTCCTGTCTCGCCGCACCGGTGCACGCACCTTCGGGCAAGGTCGTCGCCGCGGTCGGAGTGGCCCTCGTCGACAGCCGGCACCTGTCCACCACCGCCGAGGCCGTGCAGCGCGCCGCCCGCATGGTCAGCTCGAACCTCCACCGGCTGCCCAGGGCCGGGCTGCGCTGAAAAGGACGCGCCCTACTCCGCGGGCGCGCGGCACGGGCCGCGCGCCCTTGGGTGGGCCACCCCGCACGTCAGATGAGACCGTTCTCCCTCGCGTACAGCGCGGCCTGTGTACGGTCGCGCAGGCCGAGGCGGCTCAGTACGCGGGAGATGTGGTTCTTGACGGTGCCTTCGCTGAGATAGAGGCGGGAGGCTATCTCCTTGTTCGTGGATCCGGCCGAGATCAGGCGGAGCACTTCCGTCTCGCGGGGAGTGAGCAGGTCGGGGGCCGGGAGACCGGCCGCCAGGCCGGCGATGACCGTCTGGTCGAACTGGGCGATGCCCGCATGGGCCAGGCGCACCGCCCGGGCCAGCTCGGCGGCGGGCAGGTTCTTCAGGAGGTAGCCGACGGCGCCGGCCTTGAGCGCCCGAGCGACGTACTCGTCGTCGTCGAACGTCGTCAGCATCACCACCTTGCAGGCGGGCAGGCTGCGGCGGAGCAGGGCCGTGGCCGCCACACCGTCGATGCCGGGCATCCGGACGTCCATCAGCACGACGTCGGGGCGGCAGGCGGGGGCCAGTTCGGCGGCCTCGGCGCCGTCGCGGGCGCTGCCCGCGACCTCGATGCCCGGCTGGATGCCGAGGAGAGCGGTGATGCCCTCCCTCACCAGATCCTGGTCGTCGACGACGAAGACCCGTACAGGTGTGCCTGCTGTGCTTTCGGCGCCGCCGGTCCTGCCGATGCTGTCGGTCCTGCCAGTGCTGTCGGTCCTGCCAGTGTTCTCCGTCACCAGGGAACTCCTACCGTGAGCGCGGTGCCGTCGGGCGAGCTGTCGATGGCCACGGTTCCCTCGGCCAGGCGGACCCGCTCGCGCAGCCCCGAGAGCCCGAACCCTTCGTCGGCCGCGTCGAATCCGGTGCCGTTGTCGACGACTTGGAGGTGTGCGCCATGTTCGTCGTACACGACACTCACCCCGATCTCGCTGGCCCCGGAGTGACGGCAGGCATTGGTCAGTCCTTCCTGCGCCGCCCGGTAGAGCACCAGCAGGGGCCGGCGTTCGACGCCCGTCATCTTGAGGGTGACGCGGCGGCTCCCGCCGTCCAGGTGGTGGACGAGGTCGGCCAGCGCCCGGGAGAGACCGGCCGGTTCCGCCTCGGACTCGGGACCGAGGGTGCGCACCGAGGCCCGTACCTCTTCCAGCGCCCGGTTCGCCGACCAACGGGCATGGGAGACCGCCTGCGCCGAACCCGGTGGATCGAGTGAGGCGAACGCCTCGGCCTTCTCCAACTGGATGCCGATCGCGGTCAGATGGTGGCCGAGGCTGTCGTGGATCTCGCGGGCGAGCCGGTTGCGTTCGCGGGCCGCGGACAGCTCCGCGACCTGGGCGAGCGTGCCCTCCAGACGGGCGCGGGCCTGCTGCTCGCGGACGGCGACCGCGGCCATGGCGAGCGCCAGGACGACACCCAGGCCGAACATCAGCAGATCGCCGATGTACTCGGCCCGCGTCTGCCAGTGCGGCACCCGCAGGGTGAACACACCCGCCAGGGCCGTCACACAGCCGATGCCGAGCCCGATGGCGACGGTCGAGCCGTAGGCGAAGAAGGCCAGGAACGGTACGAGGACGAACAGCACGCGCGACAGACCGGACTCGTCGAGCACCGCGACCGCGCACAGCAGCACCACCCTGAGCACCGACACCGCGCCCGGTGGCATCCTCGGCCACTCGCGCCGGTCCAGCGCGATCAGGGCGCCGAGCAGGGCCGTGTATCCGGCGGTGCGCGCGCCGAGGCCCGGACCGATCACGGCGTAGTAGACACCCCCGAGCAGCACGGAGCCGTACAGGACGGCGGGTATCCACAGAACGGGCCGCGGCATCGGGCCTCCTCAGGGGGCTCTTGAAGGCTCGAAGGCTCTCTTCGCGTGCAGAGTACGCGGCCGCCACCCTGATCCCCCATCCGGTCGACACACCGGCCCAGAGTGTGGCCAGAGGTCATGTGCCCGCTGGCCAAAGCCCACCGGGCCGTCTCACACTTACCCACGGTGACCTGGGCTTTCTAGATTTCGAGGCGTGACCGACCGCAACGAGAAGAGGACCACCGTGCTGCGCCGCCTCGCCGTCGCCCCCTTGCTGCTCGTGGGCGCCCTGACCGTTCCGCCGGCCGCCGCCCAGGCGGCCGGCTGCCACTCCGTGCGGGTTCCGGGGGCCGAGTACGCGCTCTCCAGTTGCCTGTCCGATCTCACCACCACCGGAACCCGGTTGAGCGGGCACACCGACGACAAGGACTGGCTGGGTCTGATCGTGCCGGGCACCGCCACCCCGTCCGGCGTCCCGGGAGTCCAGATCGACGGCTACTTCCCCGACACCTCCACCACCAACACCAACCACGGCTGGAACCACGACAGCCAGTTCGTCATCCGGCTGCCCAAGAAGTGGAACGGCGGCCTCGTCGTCGCGGGCCCGCCCGGAACGCGCGAGCAGTACGCCAACGACCCGATCATCAGCGACCAGGTGCTCGCCAAGGGGTACGCCTACGCCGCCACCGACAAGGGCAACACCGGCGACGAGCTCTACAAGGACGGCGACCGGCCCGGCGACGCGATCATGGAGTGGCACCGCCGCATGGCACAACTCACCGTGGCGGCGAAGAGGGTCACCGACCAGTACTACGGGCGCACCCCGCGCGCCACATACGCCGCCGGGCTCTCCGCGGGCGGATATCTGGTCCGCTGGCAGCTGGAGCACTACCCGCAGCTGTACACCGGCGGCATCGACTGGAACGCCCTCACCTTCACCAAGAAGGGCAGCCTGCTCACCACGCTCCCGCCCGCGCTGCGCGCCTACGCCCGCCTCCTCAAGGGCGATCCGAGCGCCCCGGCCGAGATCGTGGCCGCCGGGTACCCCGAGAACTCCAAGTCGCAGTGGGGCTACCACTACAAGAAGCAGTGGGACCTGCTGCAGCGTGTGATCCGCGAGGAGGTCGACCCCGACTACGACGGCCCGAACCAGGCGGGCACCCCGTTCTGCCCCGCGGCCACGACGCGCGGCTGCGACACGGACTACGACTTCGCCTCGCGCCCGGAGTCGGTGCACCATGCGGTCGACCGGATCTCGCTCACGGGGAGGATCCGGCGCCCGCTGATCAGCATCCAGGGCACCCTCGACGCGCTGACCCCGCCGGCCACCTTCGGTGATGTGTACGACCGGATGGTCACCGACGCGGGGCTCGCCCCGCTGCACCGCTACGTCCACGTCCCCGACGGCCCGCACACCGACGGGCTGGTGGCGATCGACGACAAGACACTCAAGCCGATGCTGCCGTCCTTCGTCGCCGCGTTCAACGAACTGGAGACCTGGACACGCCCCACCTCCCGCTCCTAGCCGGTACCGACGGGGTCCAGGGTCCGAGTGCGGACCCGGGACCCCGTCGCGCCTGCCGCTGAAAATTCGATTGCCCTGGATCGGCACGGCCCCACAACATCGTCACTCGTGACCAGTAAGACCTCCCCCACCCCCAGACGCTCACGTCTCTCCGGCATGCTCCCGGACCTGTCCCCCTGGCGGTCCTCCGCCGACTTCCGGCTGCTCTGGGTGCAGGGCATCGTCGCGATCCTCGCCAGTTCGACGGCCATGGTCGCGCTGCCGCTCCAGATCAAGGAGCTCACCGACTCACCGCTCGCGGTGGGTGCGATGGGGCTGGTCGAGCTGGTCCCACTGGTGGTGTTCGGCTTGTACGGCGGGGCGCTGGCCGACGCCGTGGACCGCCGCAAGGTGATCCTGGCGACGGAAGCCGGGCTGGCCGTGCTCGCGGTGCTGCTCCTGGGGAACGCGGTCCTGGCCACACCGCGGCTGTGGCCGCTGTACGTGGTCGCCGCCTGCGTCTCGGCCCTGGCCGGGCTCCAGCGGCCCGCACTGGACTCGCTGATGGCCCGGATCGTGCCGCACGAGCAGCAGACGGCCGCCGCCGCGCTGAACGCGGTGCGCTGGCAGATCGGCATGATCGCGGGCCCGGCCGCCGCCGGGCTCGTGGTGGCGTACGCGGGTCACGGCACGGCGTACGCCCTCACAGCGGCGGGCTTCCTGTGCTCCGCGCTGCTGTGTCTGCGCCTCTCCCCCGCACCGCCCGCGCACGGCGCGGACAAGCCGTCGCTGCGCGGCATCGCCGAGGGCGCGCGCTACGCCTGGTCGCGGCCGGTGCTGCTGGGCACGTACGCCGTCGACCTGGCGGCGATGTTCTTCGCGTTCCCCAACACCATCTTCCCGTTCCTCGCGGACGAGCTGGACGCGCCGTGGGCGCTCGGCCTGATGTACGCGGCCGGGTCGGCCGGGTCCGTGCTGGTGAGCCTCACCAGTGGTTGGACCTCGCGGGTACGGCGGCACGGGCTGCTCGTGGTCTTCGGCGCGGCCGGATGGGGGCTGGCGATCGCGGCGGCGGGGTGGTTCTCCCACATCTGGCTGGTGCTGCTCTGCCTGGGCGCGGCGGGCGCCGGCGACATGCTGAGCGGCCTGGGCCGCTCCACCATCTGGAACCAGACGATCCCGGAGCAGCTGCGGGGACGGCTCGCGGGCATAGAGGTGCTCTCGTACAGCGTCGGACCGCAGCTGGGACAGGTGCGGGCGGGCGGGATGGCCGGGTGGACCGGCACCCGGCCCGCCTTCTGGTCCGGCGGCCTGGCCTGTCTGGCCTCCGTGGCGCTGCTGTCGGCGGCCCTGCCGAAGCTGCTCACCTACGACGCGGCCACCGACGAGGAGGCGCTCCGCCGTAAGGCTCAGCGGGAGGGGGCCCCGGTGGTGCGGCTCACCGAGCGCACCGACTGACGCAGGCCACGCCGCCGTCCTCGCCGGACCCCGTTCCTCTGGTGGGCGTCACGCCAATTCGGGCTGCGGTTCCCGTTCCGTCCGCTCCGCTCGCGCGGACTCCGGCTCCCACCGCTTGGTGGTCCGTACATAGCCGTAGACCACCGAGGACATCGCCAGAAGGAGAAGGGGCCCGAATGCCCAGGGATGCCTGGCCATTTCCACGGGCAGATAGCGGTAGGACAGCAAGAGCGCGGAGAATACCGTCGCACCGTAAATGATGAACTGAATTCCCGAGCGGTCCCAGCCGTGGTCGAACGAGCGCATCGCGGCCTCGACCGTGACGGCGAACACCACACCGGCGAGAAGGTCCGCGCCGTAGTGATAGCCGAATCCCAGCGTCGCGCTGAGCGTGGCGACAAGCCAGAACGTACCTGCGATCCGCCCGAGCCGCGGGGCATTGCGCGAGTGAATGAAGATCGTGGTGGCCCATGCCGTGTGCAGGCTGGGCATGCAGTTGCGCGGGGTGATCTCGTCGTACGGGAACGGGCGCGGGGCACCGATCGAGGGCACCGTGTCGGGCCACATCTGGGCCAGCGCCCAGTGCCCGCCGCCGGTGCCGAAGGCGCCGTCGCCGTAGGTGAAGACCGGTCCGACCACCGGGAAGATCATGTAAATGGCCGGCCCGAGCAGGCCGATCGCCAGGAAGGTGCGCACCAGGTGGTGGCCCGGGAAGCGGCGCTCGGCCGCCACGTTGCGCAGCTGGTACAGCGCGAAGAGGGCCGCTGCCAGCGGAAGCTGGCCGTAGACGAAGTCGAGGACGTGCGAGCCGACCGGGCCGGAGGCCTCGACGATCTGGCCCGCCACCCACGACGGGTTGCCCAGCGCGTGATCGGCGGTCACCACGTACTGGTCGAGCACGTTCGAGCGGGTCTTGGAGGTGATGAGCAGCCAGGTGTCGCCCGTCTTGTGGCCGACCACCAGCAGCATGCCCAGGCCGACGCCCTTGAGCAGCAGGACGCGTTCCTTGCCGGTGCGGCGCACGAGGGCGATGACCACGCAGGCCGCCATGACCCACAACGGGCCGTTACCGAAGGCCATTTTGGCGTCGACAGCCCAGCGCACGGACATGAAGACGGCGTCGATACCGACCGCGACACCGGCCGCGACGAACCGTTGCCGCCAGGTGAGCACCACCATCATCAGTGCCATACCGGCATACAGAAGCGGCCCCGACTTGGGGGCGAATACCAACTCCGGCACCTGGCCCGTAATCGGCCCCGACATACCGTAATGACGCGCGACGATCTCCAGCGCGACGAAGAACCCGAGGGTCACCACAGTGGCGGCGGCCCATAGCATCACTCGCGGTTGACGCAACGTGGTGAACTCAATTTTGAAGTTTATTCGCGAAAGCGCCCGAGATATTATCGATTTCAATTAATTGGCCGATTTGTTAGATTTTTAGTTAATGGGTCACCCCTGGTGCCGGAGAGCATGGTTTTCCCGGTGGAGCACGGGCGTTGAGGGCGACCGCCGTTCGATCATGCTATCCGAGCTGTGCAGGTGGGTTTCACGGGTCATGGGTGGCGCGGCGGGCAGTGGCGTGGTACTCGATTCCGCGCAGTGATCGACCGGCTCGGGGATGACCATGAAAATGCCGACGCCGGGAGGGCATGGCCCGGTAAAACAGGGCCACCCCGTCCTCGCGCAACGAAGCGGTTCGTCAGACCGAGGGCCCATGAGTTCACCGAATGGAAGGTGACCGACCCAGCAGGGTGACGCCTGTCCTCGGCCGCACCCTCCTACACCCCAGGAGCCTTTGGGGCAGCCGCTTCGAGGTCGGCGATGGTGCCCGCCATGATCGTTCGTACCTGCTCGGTGATGTGCTCCGCAGGCCAGTCCCACCAGGCCACGGCCAGGAGCCGGGTGATGTCCTGCTCGCTGTAGCGGGTGCGGATGAGGCGCGCCGGGTTGCCGCCGACGACGCCGTAGTCGGGTACGTCGGTGGTGACCACGGCGCCGGAGGCGATGATCGCGCCGTGCCCGATCCGTACGCCGGGCATCACCCTCGTGTCGTAGCCGAACCAGACGTCGTTGCCGACGACCGTGTCTCCTCGGTTCGGCAGGCCGGTGAGCAGGTCGAAGTGCTCGGACCACGAGCCGCCCATGGTGGGGAAGGGGAAGGTCGAGGGGCCGTCCATGCGGTGGTTGGCACCGTTCATGAGGAACCGCACGCCCGTGCCCAGCGCGCAGAACCTGCCGATGATCAGCTTCTCCGGCCCGTAGTGATAGAGCACGTTCCGCGTCTCGAACGCGGTCGCGTCGTCCGGGTCGTCGTAGTACGAGTACTCCCCGACCTCGATCAGCGGGGACTTCACCAGCGGCCTCAGCAGCACCACGCGCGGCTGTCCGGGCATCGGATGGAGGACGGTCGGGTCGGCAGGCACCGGCATGGTGAGCGGTCCTTCCAGGCTGCGTTCACTGTCGACTCCATGATCGCGCTCCTGCCACCTGCCAGGAAACCGGTTTACGCCTTGTCGAACATGGCGCACATCGCGGCCGTCTGGAGCGACCTGGCGGCCTCGGCGAGCTCGGGGAAGGCGTCCGGGTGCTCGGCGAAGGCCTCCGTCGAGACCAGGACGGTGGCCGTGCGGGTGCCGGTGGGGTCGGTGACGTGGGTGCTGAGGTAGCCGGGGATGCCGCCGTCGTGCGCCCACACCGTGCCGCACGGGGTCACGGCGGTCTCGATGCCCAGCCCGTAGCCGGGCCCGTCCGGCCGGTCCGGGAACATCGGCACGGTGGTGCGCATCTGGGCCAGCTGGGCGGCGGGCAGCAGCTTGCCGGACATCAACGCGGTGGAGAACCGGGCCCAGTCGTGCGCGGTGGACACCACGGCCCCGGCCGCCCCGCCCCACGAGGGGTTGTTGTCGGAGACGTCCACATGACCGTCGCGGTGAGCCCCGGCGTAGTCCCGGTACTCGGCCGGCACCTTCGGCGGCATGTGGGCCGCATCGGGTTCGTACCCGTGGGCGTGCGGGCCGTGCCAGGCGGAGTCCGTCGCGTAGGAGGTGTGCCGGAGGCCGAGCGGCCGGGCGATTCGGTCACGTACCAGATCGGCCAGGCTCACTCCCGTGACCTTCTCCAACACGGCACCGATCGCCGCGTAGTTGGTGTTGCTGTACGCCCATGCGCTGCCCGGCGCGAAGACCGGATCGTGCCCCACCCCGATCGCGAGCAGCTCCTCCGACGTCCATCGCCTCTGGTCCTTGCCCAATATCGCGGGCAGGAGCGCGGCATCCTCGGTGTAGTCGGACAGGCCACTGGTGTGGTTCAGCAGCATACGTATCGTGATCGCACGACCGTGGGGAACCTGGCCAGGAAGCCACTTGTCGACCGGGTCGGTGAGGGAAAGCCTGCTCTGAGCGACGAGCTGCAGCACGAGGGTGGCCATCATGGTCTTGGTGTTGGAGCCCATCCGGAACTCGTCCCCCACCCCGAGGCGGTGATCCGACCGGGTCCAGGAAGCCTGCTCGGTGATCTCCAACGGCCGGCCTCGGCCGTCGTCCACCCGTACGATCACACCAGGCGCCCCTGCGCTGACCAATTCCCTTGCCAGCCGCTCCAGTCGGGCGTGCTGCCGCGCCTCGGTGCCGCCGGTCCCGGTGGCGTACGACGTGGTCGTGGCCACGGCCGTTCGGGCGGCCGCCCGTCCTGGCTGATCGAGGGTCATGAGGAGACCGGTCACCGCCAGGAGGGACGCCGCCGCCGTGAGGCGCCGACGGCGTCGGTGGACAGCGGGCCGGGACAGGGGCCGGGATGCCTGGGGCGAGCTGTCGGGCTGTAAGCCTGTGGTCATACCGACCAGCCTGGTGCACCGGCCATCGCTCTGTCAGTGAGGTATACCCCCGACTTGAGGGTGAGGTTGTCCCCCAACACCCACTCTGTCCCACCGCCTCGGTTTCTGGTTTGGGAGCCGTGACGGTGGAGAAGTCACTGGATGCTCACAGCTGCGACGCCGCCGCTTCTCGTACCGTTCCCTCAGCCCATGGAGACCCTCATGTCCGATGTCAACAGCCCTTACCGGCCCGGCACTCCCTGCTGGGTCGACCTCGTGGCACCCGACCAGCAAGCGGCACTCGACTTCTACTGCGGCCTCTTCGGCTGGCAGGGCGAGGCCGGGGCGCCGGAGACCGGTGGGTACGCCGTCTGCACACTGAACGGGAAACCCGTGGCCGGGATCACCACCGCGATATCGTCCGACGGCGGGTCCGCCCCACGGACCGTGTGGACCACCTACTTCGCCGTCTCGGACGTCGACGCGAGCGAGAAGGTGATCGCCGACAACGGGGGCACCGTGATCACCCCCGGCATGGACGTGCGCACGCTCGGCCGTATGTCGCTCGCCACCGACCCCACGGGCGCGGCGTTCGGCCAGTGGCAGGCCCGGGACTTCATCGGCGCGCAGGTCGTCAACGAACCCGGCGCGTTCATCTGGAGCGAGCTCAACACCAGCGACCCCGATGCCGCGGCACGCTTCTACACCAGTGCCCTGGGCATCACGAGCGCGCCGATGGAGGGCGAGGAGGGGTACTCCGCCCTCGCGGTGGAGGGGCGGGTCGTCGCCGGGATGCAGGGGCTCGACAAGCTCCCCGAGGGCACGCCGTCGCACTGGCTGACGTACTTCGCCGTCGACGACGCCGACGCCACCGCCGAGGCCGCGACCCGTACCGGTGGCAGGGTCCTGAAGCCGCCGTTCGACATGAGCACCGGCCGGATGGCCGTCGTACAGGACCCGCAGGGCGGCAAGTTCGCCGTCATCACCCCGTTCCGCGCCGAAGCCGGCTGACCCGGGAATCCCCCTGGGAGACGACCGCGACGGAGGAGGGGACCGGGGTCCGTTCTCCCTCCTCCGTCGTGGTCGATGCCCCTATGACGAAGTAGCCGCCGCCCCGGTCCCACAGATGCCGCATGGACAGAGCTGGACCCTCGGATCCAAGGGAGATCAACGGAAGCTCAACGAGCCCCAACGTGCCGCCGAGCGCGGGCACTTCGGTCCGGCTCAGCGAGGTCGATCCCGATCCGCCTGCCACCGCCTCGACCGGAGACAAGGAATCGCTACACAACGTGTCCGGATATGTGCGGTGCGTACTTGAGGTGTGGTGTGCGGAATGAGACAGTCACAGACTGCAAGGGCCTTCAGGCGCGACCGCAGGGCGTTCGGAGGGGTACACCGATGACCGTGCTCAGCATCTACTCACCAGGGACACTCACCACCGGCGGGTCCGGCTTCCACTCGGCCTCGCAGGGCGTCAGCAACCCGTTCGCCACACCGAGCGCGGTGTGGATCCAGTGCACGACCAAGTACGTCGCCGGGAACGGGCAGTCCGACTTCGGGATCTCCCAGGTCAACCTCATCGACGACAACGGGCAGTTCCAGGCGGTGAACTACGGGGACGACCGCTTCGGCACGTACCTGGCGCGGCTGTTCGTGCCACGGCTGCTCGGGCTCACCGTCATCGCCCGCACCTACGACGCGGCCATCGAGGGCACACTGACCCTCTTCTCCTGGGGATGATGACCACCATGCAGCCACAGTCGACCGACGGCATCCAGACGACCGTGCGCACCTTCGTGGTCCGCTCGGCCGAGACCGGCGACATCATCCACGTCCACGAAGAGCTCACCTTCGCCCACACCCCGCCCAGCGAGGAACGCGGCGAGGACCGGGCGCTCCGCCTCCTCGGCGAGCAAGGCCGCAACGCCACGGCCGAAGAGGTCGAACCTGGCTACCGCCACCCCGTCACCCTGCCGGACGGCCCCTCGCGCGCCTGACCCGGCAGGCGCGTCGAGACCGGGCGCGGCGGCGCCCCCGCGCTCCCGGGTGCGCCGCCGCGGCAGCGGAGCGCGGTGCTCAGTGTGCGGACGGTCACCTTGACGACCGTCGACGCTTAGGCCAGCCTTACCTTCGCTCACCGCGCACCGGGGTGGGCACGCCCCGCAGAAGATCCCTGGAGCAACCATGTCCGCCGCCGACGTCACCGCGAGCCCCCACAGACCGGGGCACGACACGGAGCTGCTCCAGCTGCCCCGGTGGTGCGGGTCCGTGGCGGTGTCCCTCGCGGTATGCGCCGGCTGGGCGGCCACGATATGGATCGCCCTGCATCTGAAGGCCGACGCCACGCTGCACACCGCGGCGCTGTTCGTGCACCTCGCCTCCCTGATCCTGGGCTTCGGCGCCGTGCTCGCGGTCGACTACTACGGCGCCCTGTGGCTCAGGGGCCGCAAGACCCTCCGCGAGGTGCTCGACTTCACGGGCCCCTTGCACGTCCCCGTGTGGCTCGGCCTCGGCGGGCTGCTCTTCAGCGGCGCCTTCCTGCATCCCGATCTCGGTTCACCGCTGACGTGCCTCAAGCTCGTCCTCGTTCTTGTGCTCTCGCTCAACGGTGTCCAGGCGTCCGCCCTGCACCGCCGGCTCGCCGCCGTCGACGGTGGCCCGGTCGGCCCCTCACTGCTGATCCGCAGCGCCGTGACCGCCGCTGTCTCGCAGGGCGCCTGGTGGGGCGCCGTCGTGATCGGCTTCCTGAACAGCCGGCACTGATAGCCCCACCGGGCAGCGTGGACGACAGGCGCTGACGCCCGGGCCTCCCGTTAAATCCCTTGATCACCCATCGGG
Organism: Streptomyces sp. ERV7; assembly: GCF_001653515.1. Taxonomy (GTDB): domain Bacteria; phylum Actinomycetota; class Actinomycetes; order Streptomycetales; family Streptomycetaceae; genus Streptomyces. Next base: position 616,448 of record NZ_LYOY01000029.1, read on the forward strand.
CCGTCCATCTAGGCTGCGCCCCCATGACGACATCCCCGGACGAGGGCATCCGACCGTTCCGTATTGCGATTCCGGACAGCGAGCTGGACGACCTGCACCACCGCCTCGACCGCACCCGCTGGCCCGACGAGCTGCCGGGCGTCGGCTGGGCCTACGGTGTTCCGCGCGACTATCTGCGGGAGCTGGTGCACCACTGGCGGTACGCGTACGACTGGCGGGCGGCGGAGGCGCGGCTGAACCAATGGCCGCAGTTCACGACCACGATCGACGGCGCCGATGTCCACTTCGCGCACATCCGCTCCCCGGAACCGGACGCCACGCCTCTGATCATCACGCACGGCTGGCCGGGCTCCTTCGTCGAGTTCGAGCGGATCGTGGGCCCGCTCACCGACCCCCGCGCACACGGCGGCGACCCCGCCGACGCCTTCCACCTGGTCCTGCCGAGCATTCCCGGCTTCGGGTTCTCCGGCCCCACCCGCGAGACGGGCTGGGAGTACCACCGCGTCGGCGCCGCCTTCGCCGAGCTGATGCACCGGCTGGGCTACGAGCGTTACGGCACCCAGGGCGGTGACTGGGGCGCGGCCATCTCGCGTGAACTCGGCCGCATCCGCCCCGGCCAGGTCATCGGCGTCCACCTCAACATCATCCCCGGCGCCGGAGCGACGGCCGAGCCGACCGCGGCGGAACTCGCCGCCCTGACCCCCGCGGAGCGGGAACGCACCCTCGCCTCCTGGGAGCGGATGCGGGCCTGGAGCCGCGAGAAGCAGGGCTACGCCGACCTCCAGTCGACCCGTCCGCAGACCCTCGCCTACGCCCTCACCGACTCCCCCGTCGGCCAGCTCGCCTGGATAGCCGAGAAGTTCAAGGAGTGGACGGACTCCGGCGACCGGCCGGAGGACGCCGTAGACCGCGACCACCTCCTGACGAACGTGATGCTCTACTGGCTCACCGGCACCGCGGGCTCCTCCGGGCGCATCTACTACGAGCGTGCCCACGCGGACCACTGGGGCCTGCCGCCCGAGCCGTCCGCGACCCCCACCGCGTACGCCGCGTTCCCGCAGGAGAACTTCATCGTCCTGCGCCACATCGCCGAACGCACCAACAACATCGTCCGCTGGACGGAGTTCGACCGAGGCGGCCACTTCGCCGCGATGGAACAACCCGACCTGCTCATCGGCGACATCCGCGCCTTCTTCCGGGACTTGCGCGGCTCCACCCCCTCGGGGACGGGGGAAGCAACCGCGTAACGTGCGCTGCCCGTCGGGGTGTACCGGGAAGTCGGGCGGAAGTTCGGCAGGTACTGGGACGTGGCCTGGTTCCAGAGGCCGCTGCGGACCGCCGGAACCAGTCCTCTTCCCGGTGCCGGTGTGCTCGGGTCAGAGGCCGTTTGAGCTGGACCGGCCGAAGAACTCGACCTCCGCGATGGCGACCTGCTTGTCGCCGGAGGCCGCGTAGGCCGACTCGACCGTGAGGCGGACCCGGACGGCGTCGCCGACGCGGAAGGGGCGGCGCTGGCCGCCCGCGCCCTGGTCCAGGGTGATCTCGCGGGTCGTGGTCTTCCCGTCCTTCGTCAGCACCGTCGCCTTGATGCGGTGCGGCAGCGCCGAGCCGCCCAGCTTGTCCGCGCGCGCGGAGACACCGGGGGTGATGATCACGTCCAGCAGCCGGGTGGGCTCGGTGAAGTTGAACTCGATCCACTCCCCCCGGCCCGAGTCCGAGACACCCGGACCCCACCAGGTGTTGCTGCGCTTGTCGATGGCGAGCTGCGGCTGGTGACCACCGTAGGAGTGGGAGGCCCGGACGCCGTCCGGCGCGACGGGGGCACGCTTGGCGAAGTGGTCGCGTACGGAATGGACGCCGTCGGGGATGTAGACGACGCCGAGGATGACGAGGGTCACGGCGAGCGCCGCACCGACCCAGGTGCCGATGCGGTCGAACACGCGGCGCAGCGGCGGCCGTTCCCCGGCCCAGGGAGTCTCGCTCCGCCGTCCGAAGAGCCGACGCCACCAGGGAAGGTGGGCGGGAGGCTGTGCGGCCTCGTCGGCGAGGGGCATCGCACAGCGGCCGCAGAAGTGGCGGTCGGGGCGGTTGGGGGTGGAACACCAGCGGCACGGCGGGCCACCGCGACCGAAAGGTTCTGATTTGCGCCCGGCCTTCACCTGCGGGCCGGTGGGGCCCCTTCTGGGCCCGGTGTTTGTCTGCGGGCCGGTGGTGGGCTGGTCGCGCAGTTCCCCGCGCCCCTAAAAGCCTGTGGCTGAGCTGGGTTCTCCGGCTGCCGCCAACCCCCTCAGGGGCGCGGGGAACTGCGCGAGCAACCCACCACCGGCCCGCACACGAACTCCGGGCCAGAAAGGGGCGCCGGGACGCGGGCGAGCCACGGGTGCGAGAGGGGCGCGCTCAGTCCTCCGGGCCGGAGGCCTTGTCGTGCCACTTCGGGTCCGTCTCCCACTCCAGGTTGCGCTCCTGGGCGGTCTGCATCGCGTGCTCCGCCTCCTCACGGCTCGCGTAGGGGCCGAAGCGGTCCTTCGCGGGGCACTCCGGGCCCTCCTCGACCTTGGCGTGGACCAGGCAGTAGTACCACTCGCCCGGTTTGCCGGCCGTGCGCTTCTTGAACAGGGCCATACGGAGGCTCCTTCCTCGGCCCGTCCTCGGGCCTTCTCGACCATGCTGCCCCAACGCGGCTCGATAGACTCGCCGGCATGTCCGCCCAGTCGCTGCTCGTACCAGGGGAGCTCTCTCCCACCCGCTCCGTCCCGGGGAACATCCGCCGCCCCGAGTACGTCGGGAAGCCCATGCCCACGCCGTACACCGGCCCCGAGGTGCAGACCGCCGAAACGATTGAGCTCATGCGGATCGCGGGCCGTATCGCCGCCCGCGCGATGGAGGAGGCCGCCAAGCTCATCGCGCCCGGCGTGACCACCGACGAGCTCGACCGCGTCGCGCACGAGTACATGTGCGACCACGGCGCGTACCCCTCGACGCTGGGCTACCGGGGCTTCCCCAAGTCCCTGTGCAGCTCGGTCAACGAGGTCATCTGCCACGGCATCCCGGACTCCACCGTCCTGAACGACGGCGACATCGTGAACCTCGACGTCACCGCGTACATCGGCGGCGTGCACGGCGACAACAACGCCACCTACTTCTGCGGCGATGTCGACGAGGAGTCGAAGCTGCTGGTCGAGCGGACCCGGGAGTCCCTCAACCGCGCCATCAAGGCGGTCAGGCCGGGCCGCCAGATCAACATCATCGGGCGCGTCATCGAGTCGTACGCCAAGCGGTTCGGCTACGGCGTCGTGCGCGACTTCACCGGGCACGGCATCAGCACCGCCTTCCACTCCGGCCTGATCGTGCCGCACTACGACGCGCCGCACGCCACCACCGTGATCAAGCCGGGGATGACCTTCACCATCGAGCCGATGCTGACGCTGGGGACGCACGAGTACGACATGTGGGAGGACGGCTGGACGGTCGTCACCCGCGACCGCAAGCGGACGGCCCAGTTCGAGCACACCCTGGTGGTGACCGAGACCGGCGCGGAAATCCTCACGCTGCCCTGATCGGGGCCCCGCCTCCCGGGGTACGTATTTACCGACAGGTCGTCGGGAACCAGTTGACTTAGGTAAGCCTAAGTAGCAGGATCGGTGCTGGTTCCCGTACCCCTCGGTCTCCGGAGGCACGCCTTGGACACGCCCTTCTCCACCCTCATCCGCACGGCGTCGCACGAACAGCACACCGAGGCGGAGACCTCCGGCTTCATGAGCGCCCTGCTCGGCGGACGGCTCGGCGTCGAGGCGTACGCCCGGTACACCGAGCAGCTGTGGTTCGTGTACCAGGCGCTTGAGGAAGGCGCGGGGGCGCTGCGCGACGACCCGGTGGCGGGGCCGTTCATACGGCCCGAGCTGATGCGTACGGCTGCGCTGGAGCGGGATCTGAACCATCTGCTCGGCGCGGGGTGGGAGCGGGGCGCTGCGCCGCTCCCCTCGACCCGGGCCTACGCGGCCCGGGTGCGCGAGTGTGCGGTGACGTGGCCCGCCGGATATGTGGCGCACCACTACACGCGGTACCTCGGGGATCTCTCCGGAGGGCAGATCATCCGCGACAAGGCGGAGAAGACGTGGGGGTTCGCCCGGAAGGGCGACGGGGTGCGGTTCTACGTCTTCGAGTCGATCCCGAACCCGGCGGCGTTCAAGCGGGGGTATCGGGAGCTGCTGGACGCGGTGAACGTCGACGATCTGGAGAAGCAGCGGATCGTGGACGAGTGCCGGCGGGCGTTCTCGCTGAACACGGCGGTGTTCCGTGAGCTGGGGGACGAGTTCCCGCGCAGCGCGTAGCGGGGGCCCGGAGTTTGTCTGCGGCGCCGTCGTGGCTGGTCGCGGTGCGCTTCGCGAGGCCCGGTTTTCGTCTGCGGCGCCGTCGTGGCTGGTCGCGGTGCGCTTCGCGCCCCTAGGGGGTTGGGGTCGCCCTGTGTGTCAGCCTTACCCTGCCGCCCAGTTCTATCGTGTCGTCCGGGCCGGGGGCCGTGAGGAGTTGGGAGCCCTTGCCCTGGGTGATGTTCAAGGCTCGGGCCAGGTGGGTCGTCAGGAGCAGGGCCGCCGCTCCCGTTGCCTCGTCCTCGTCGATGCCGTCGCCCCGGCCCGGGAACGCCCTGGCCCGGATACGCCCCGCGGCCTCGTCCTCCCAGGCCCAGGCGTACACCCACTCCCCCGGCTCCGGCACCTCCAGCGCGTCCACCTCGGTGGCCGAGGCGTACTGCCTCAGGGTGCGCGGCGGGGCCCACTCCGAGCGGGCGGTGATCCAGGTGAACTCGCCGTCCTGGCGCGCGAACACGTCCCCGACGGCCAGTTCCAGTACGTCTATGTCGAGCAGCCACGCCGCCCCCACCAGCGGGTGACCCGCGAAGGGCAGCCGCAGGCCGGGCGTGTAGATGTCGACCGCGCCCCGCTCGGGGTCGTCCACGAACACCGTCTCGCTGAAGCCGAGTTCCTTGGCCAGCGCCTGCCGGGCCGCCTCGTCGGGCAGCGCGGAGCCCTCGCGCACCACACCGAGGGCGTTGCCGTGGCGGCCGTCGGGCCCGCAGAAGACCCGCAGTACGTCGATGAGTACGCCTGGTACGCCGTTTTCCGTCACCCCGGCATTCAACAACACCGGCGACGGCCGCAGGGCCGCACCCTCCCGGAAGGGTGCGGCCCTGCGGTACGGGTCGGGGTCAGGCGCGGCCGAGGGCGGTCCGGCGGCGGGCCGCGTACACCGCCGCCGCCCCGGTCACCGCTAGCGCGCCCGCGGCGCCGAGCAGCGGTCCCGTCGGGGCGGAGGAGCCGGTGGCGGCGAGGGAGCCGCCGGTCGTCGAGCCGCCGACGTTCCCGCCCGCCCCCGGCGGCGGTGAAGGACGCCGGTACGGCCGTCAGCCGCACCACGTCCTTGCGAGGCGTGAAGTCGGCCCGGGAGAGGTCCAGCGAGGCGAACTCGACGTTCCGCTTGACCCCTTGGGGCGTGGCGACGTCGACGTACAGGGCACCCTTGGCGCCGGACGCCTCGACCCGTACCGCACCGAACGCGATGTCCAGGCCGCCGTGGGCCGCGTAGGTGAACCGGACCTTGCCACGGAAGGAAGCGTTCACCTTGCGGGCGCCGGGCTTCAACTCGGCCTTGGCGAGAGGGAATCCGAAGCCGTCCTCGGCAGCGGACGACCCCTCGGAGACCTCGGTACGGCCGCCGCCGGCGCGCTGCTGACGGCGGCCGCGGTCGCGGTGACCGGGGTCATCACCTTCGTGGGGCTGCTCGTGCCGCGTCTGCTGCGGATGGCGGCCGGGCCCGGGCACCGGTTCCTGGTGCCCGCGAGCGCGCTCGGCGGCGCGGTCGTGCTGGTCGCGGGCGACCTCGCGGCCAGGACCGCCGCCGCGCCCGCCGAACTCCCCCTCGGCGTGCTCACCGCACTCATCGGCGGCGGGCGGACCGTGCTCGACGGGGTGTCGGTGCGGGCCCGCGCCGGGGAGGTGCGTGGGACCGAACGGGGCGGGCAAGTCGACCCTGCTGGGGGCGCTCGCCGGGGACCTCGGGGCCTCGGCGGGCGAGGTGCTGATCGACGGGCGGCCGCCGGCCGCTTGGTCCCCGGGCGAGCTGGCGCTGCGCCGCGCGGTGCTCCCCCAGTCCGCCGCGCTCTCCTTCCCGGTCGAGGAGGTGATCCGGATGGGCCGGGCGCCCTGGGCCGGTGTGTGTACGGACGGCGGGGAGGACGACGACGAGGTGGTCGCGGCAGCCATGACGGCCACCGAGGTCGCCCCGTTCGCCGCCCGCCCCTACGCCGCGCTCTCCGGCGGCGAGCGCGCCCGGGTGGCGCTGGCCCGGGTGCTGGCCCAGCGCGCTCCGGTGCTGCTGCTCGACGAGCCGACCGCCGCGCTCGACCTGCGCCACCAGGAGCTGGTGCTGCGGCTGTGCCGGGAGCGGGCCGGGGCCGGGGACGCCGTGGTGGTCGTCCTGCACGACCTGGGGCTCGCGGCGGCGTACGCGGACCGGGTCGCGGTGCTGCACGCCGGGGCGGTCGCGGCCGAGGGGGCGCCCGCCGAGGTGTTCGGCGAGGAGCTGCTGAGCCGGGTCTACCGGCAGCCGGTGGAGGTCTTCCGGCACCCGGAGACCGGGGTTCCGCTCGTGCTGCCCAAACGGGAGTGCGTACGGAGTCATGGGGGCGCAAAGAAGCGCGCGGGGGCGCAAGAAATCAGCCATGCGCAGGCGTGTGAGCTCGGGGCGAAACCGGTGGATCATGGTCCGCACAGCGTCGCTTGACCGTTCCTTGACCCGACCATGGCTTTCCTGTGATTGGCCTGTTATCGACGGCTGTCGACCGGCAGGAGGTGAGAGCTGAATCACTGACCCGATGGGTATCGGTCAGGTAAGCCTCGGTTAAGTTAGGTCCGCCTCACCCCCTGACCGAACCCAGTGTGGAGCCCACATGCGAGCCGTCCGTCTCTCCGTTGTCACCGCCGCCACGGCCGCGGCGGCGCTGGCCGCCGTCACGGGCTGCTCCGCCAAGAGCGACTCCAAGAGCGACGGCGCCATCCAGGTCACCGCATCGGACGACGCCTGCAAGGTGTCCAAGACCGAGTTCGCAGCCGGACATGTGCAGTTCGCCATCGAGAACAAGGGCTCCAAGGTCACCGAGGTCTATCTGCTCTTCCCGGACGACCGGATCGTCGCCGAGCGCGAGAACATCGGTCCCGGCCTCAAGCAGAACCTCACCGCCGAGGTGAAGGCCGGCTCGTACGAGATCGCCTGCAAGCCCGGTATGAAGGGCAGCGGCATCCGCCAGAAGGTCACCGTCACCGGCGGCCAGACCGCCAAGCGCGACCCGAAGCTGGACGCGGCCGTCGCCGCCTACCGCACCTATGTGCAGCAGCAGGCCGACGAGACCCTGCCCAAGCTGAAGACCTTCACGGACGCGATCGCGGCCGGCGACGTCGAGGGCGCGAAGAAGGCGTACGCCCCCTCGCGCATCGGCTGGGAGCGCACCGAGCCGGTCGCCGAGTCCTTCGGTGACATCGACCCGAAGACCGACGTGCGCGAGGACGGCCTGGAGAAGGGCCAGACGTGGACCGGCTGGCACCGCCTGGAGAAGGCGCTGTGGGCCGACGGCAAGATCGGCGACGAGGAGAAGAAGCTGGGCGTCCAGCTCTCCAAGGACATCGCGGACTGGCAGAAGCGCGTCGGCACCGCCGAGATCACCCCGACCTCCATGGCCAACGGCGCCAAGGAGCTCCTGGACGAGGTCGCCACCGGCAAGGTCACCGGTGAGGAAGAGCGCTACAGCCACACCGACCTGGTCGACTTCAAGGCCAACGTCGAGGGCGCCCAGAAGGCGTACGAGCTGCTCAAGCCGGTCGCGTCGAAGAACGACCCGAAGCTCACCGCCGAGCTCGACAAGCAGTTCGCGGCGATCGGGGCCCAGCTCGACAAGTACCGCGCCGACAAGAACTCGTACGACTTCACCTCGTACGACAAGGTCAGCCCGAGCGACCGCAAGCAGCTGTCCGACGGCGTGAACGCGCTCAGCGAGCCGCTGTCCAAGCTCGCCGCGGCCGTCGCCAAGTAGCACCGCACGCAGTCAGAACAGGAGGGAGTCCGCCATGAGCGACACGACCGACGCCGGCACCGGCACCACCACCACCGACGACGCCGCCGCCGGGGGCACCACGTCCTCGGCCCCGTCCCGCCGTTCCCTGCTCGGCTGGGGCGGTGCGGGCCTGGCGCTCGGCGCCGCCGCGGCCGGCGGTGCCGTCGCCGCGGTGCGCGGTGACGGCAGCGACGCGGTACCCGCCGCCGACTCCGGCGCGGCCGTGCCGTTCTACGGCGCCCACCAGGCCGGTATCGCCACCGCCGTCCAGGACCGGCTGCACTTCGCCGCGTTCGACGTGACCACCAAGGACCGGGCCGAGCTGATCCAGCTCCTCAAGGACTGGACGGCCGCGGCCGCGCGGATGACCGCGGGCCAGACGGTCGGCGAGGGCGCCTACGGCGGGCTCGGGGAGGCGCCGCCGGACGACACCGGCGAGGCGCTCGGCCTCAAGCCGTCCCGGCTCACCCTGACGATCGGCTTCGGCCCCTCGCTCTTCGCCAAGGGCCGCTTCGGCCTGGAGGGCAAGCGGCCGGAGGCGCTGGTCGACATACCGAAGTTCCCCGGCGACAACCTCGACCCCGCGCGCAGCGACGGCGACCTGTGCGTCCAGGCGTGCGCGGACGACCCGCAGGTCGCGGTGCACGCGATCCGCAACCTGGCCCGGATCGGCATGGGCAAGACCGCCATCCGCTGGTCGCAGCTGGGCTTCGGCAAGACGTCCTCGACGACGCCGGACGCCCAGACCCCGCGCAATATGATGGGCTTCAAGGACGGCACCCGGAACGTCTCGGGCACCGACGCGGCCGCCCTGGACAAGCACGTCTGGGTCGGCGACAAGGACGGCTCGCCCTGGATGGCCGGCGGCTCCTATCTGGTGGCCCGCCGCATCCGGATGCACATCGAGACCTGGGACCGCACCTCGCTGTCGGAGCAGGAGGACATCTTCGGCCGCGACAAGGGCGAGGGCGCCCCGGTCGGCAAGGCCAAGGAGCGCGACGAGCCGTTCCTGAAGGCGATGAAGCCGGACGCGCACGTGCGCCTGGCGCACCCCGACTCCAACAGCGGGGCGACGATCCTGCGCCGCGGCTACTCCTTCACGGACGGCACGGACGGCCTCGGCCGTCTGGAAGCGGGCCTGTTCTTCCTCGCCTACCAGCGGGACGTCCGCAAGGGCTTCCTGCCGGTGCAGCGCAGCCTCGCGGGCCACGACGCGCTCAACGAGTACATCCAGCACGTGAGTTCGGCGATTTTCGCCGTCCCGCCGGGCATCCGCGACAAGGATGACTGGTGGGGCCGGGCACTGTTCAGCTGATCGGCCGAGGGCTGAGGAGAAACGAATGTTCGGCAATTACCTGATCGGCCTGCGCGAGGGCCTGGAAGCCAGTCTGGTCGTCTGCATCCTCGTCGCGTACCTGGTCAAGACCGGCCACCGCGAGGCGCTGCGGCCCATCTGGATCGGCATCTCCGTCGCCGTCCTGGTGGCGCTGGGCTTCGGCGCGGGCCTGGAGTTCGGCTCGCAGGAGATGACCTTCAAGGCGCAGGAGGCGCTCGGCGGCTCGCTGTCGGTCGTCGCCGTCTGCCTGGTGACCTGGATGGTCTTCTGGATGCGGCGCACCGCGCGGTTCCTGAAGTCCGAGCTCCAGGGCAAGCTGGACGCGGCCCTGCGGCTCGGCACCGGCGCGCTGGTCGCGACCGCCTTCCTGGCGGTCGGCCGGGAGGGCCTGGAGACCTCGCTGTTCGTCTGGACCTCGGTGCACGCGGCCGGCTCCGACAGCGGCAACACCGACCCGCTGATCGGCGCGCTCCTCGGACTCGCCACGGCGGTGTTCCTGGGCTGGCTCTTCTACCGGGGCGCGCTGAAGATCAACCTGGCGAAGTTCTTCACCTGGACCGGCGCGATGCTGGTCGTGGTGGCGGCGGGCGTCCTCGCGTACGGCGTGCACGACCTGCAGGAAGCCGACTTCGTCCCGGGCATCAGGAACCTGGCGTTCGACATCAGCTCCACGATCCCGCCGGACAGCTGGTACGGCACGGTCCTCAAGGGCGTCCTCAACTTCCAGCCCGACCCGACCGTCCTCCAGGTCACGGTGTGGGCGCTGTACCTCATCCCCACGCTCGCGCTGTTCTTCGCCCCGGTAGGGTTCGCGAAGTCCGTGAGGAGCTCCGCTCCCGCGGCGGCGGCCAAGAAGGACGAGGGGCAGAAGGCAGTCCATGAGCAGGGTGAGTCGGCTGACGGCGGCGCTCGCGACGGTGACCGTACTGACGGTGACGGCGAGCGGCTGCGTGACGGTGCACGGCGAGCGGGAAGTAGTACCGTCGGCGACCAGGGCTGAGGCCGCACAGGCGCTCAGGGACTTCACGGACGCGTACAACAAGGCCGACAAGGCCTTCGACCCGGCCCTCGACGCGGGCCGGGTCACCGGTCCGCTCGGGGCGGTCAACCAGGCCGGGCTCAGGGCCCGCCAGGTCACCGACCCGGGCGGCAACCCGCAGCACGTACCGCTGGAGCTGACGGACGCGCGGTTCGCGATACCCAGGAAGGCGGGCTGGCCGCGCTGGTTCGTCGCCGACACCGACTCCAACCGCGACAAGGACAGCGGCGCGGACGACACGCGCTGGCTGCTGGTGTTCGTACGCGGCGGTGTGGACGACGTCTGGAAGGTCGCCCACCTCTCGGTCCTGGCCCCCAAGGACGTCCCGGCCTTCGCCCTGGACAAGGACGGTTTCGCCGAGCCCGTACGGCCGGACGACACGGGCCTCGCGGTGGCCCCGAAGGACCTGAGCGAGCAGTACGTCGCATATCTGCGCACCGGCCGCCCCGAGACCTTCGCTTCCGGCCCGCACACCACCGAGTGGCGCGCCCAGCGCAAGAAGAACGCGGTCCTGCCGGGCATGTCCACGCAGTACGTGGACCAGCCGCTGGACGGCGGCGACTTCGCCCCGCTGGCCCTGCGCACCCGCGACGGCGGCGCACTCGCCTTCTTCGCCACCCGCCACTTCGAACGCCAGACGGCGGCGAAGGGCGTACGCCTGAACATCAACGCGGACGTACGGGCCCTGATGACGGGCGAGCCGAAGTCGACGGTGACGAAGGAACGCGTCTCGGACGACGCGGCCCGCATCCCGAAGGGCCGGGGCGGCCCGGTGACGGTGATCAACCGTTTGCAGGGGTTGGTGGCGGCGAAGGGCGAGTAGCAGGCGCGAGTGGCTCGCGCCGCGTGACCTTGCGCGGTGGCTCGCGCCGAGTGAAAGCGCGCAGTGGCTCGCGCCGCGTGAAAGCGCGGGCCGGTGGTGAAGTCCGGGCCCAGAACTAGCGGCCCAGGGGCCAGGCCACCGCGTGGGCGTCGCCGGCGCCGTGCCGGGCGCACGCGTCCGTGAGGGACTCAAGCAGGGTCAGCGGATCGGGCAGATCGTGCTCGGGCCCTCGGACCCACGCCACGACGTGGTCGCCCGGCAGCCGGGCCGGCGGGACCAGGACGTAGCTGCCCCGGCAGTGCCACCGCAGCCCCGGATGCTCGTCCATCGTCTCGGGGTGGCAGTCCAGCTCGCACGGCCACCACTCGTCCTCGTCCTCCGGCGTCCCCCGCGTCGCCGTGAAGAACAGCATCCGGGCCTGGTCGCCGACCCCGCCGGACTCGGCCACCGGACCGACGTCGACGCCCTCCGCGAGCAGCCGCTCCAGCGCCTCGCGCCCCGCTTCGAGGGGCACGTCCAGCACGTCGTGGACCATGCCGGTCGCCGTGATGAAGTTCGCCTCGGGCTGCCCCTGCGCCCACCGTTCGATCTGGGCGCGGTCGGTGGTCGACTGCGTCTGCCAGGCGAACGAGACCGGGTGGCGCGCCGGGGTCGGACAGCCCACGCGGTCACAGGAGCACCGGTAGCCGACGGGATACGCGGCCGGGGCGAGCGGCAGCTTCGCGGCGGCGGTGGCGAGCAGCTGGGCGAGGCGGTCCGCGTCGGCGCCGGGGGCGTCCTTGGGACGCCTGCGCAGCCAGCGGGACAGCTTGCTCTCCGAGCTGCCGGAACGCCCGTACTCCGCGCCCATCTATCCCCTCACCTCACCGTTGCCCCGCGAGAACCTTCTCCCCATGCTCCCACCATCCTGCGCCCCCCGAGGCCGTACCCCCCAACCCGGGGCTCTCAGCGGGGGGCGAGTCCGCGCAGGGCGTATTCGACGACGGTGTCCGCGTAGGCGTGGGTGAGCGGCAGGGTGCGCAGCAGCCAGCGGTGCGAGAGCGGGCCCACCAGCAGTTCCAGGGCGGTGCGCGGGTCGACGTCGGCCCGTACCTCGCCCGCGTCCTGCGCGGAGCGCAGCCGGTCCACGTACAGCCGCAGCTGCGGCTCCAGGAGGCTCTGCACGAAGGCGGCGGCGAGCTCCGGGTCGATGATGCCCTCCGCCGCGAGCGCCCGGTACGGGGCCTCGGTCGCGGTGTCGTTGAGCTCGTCGACGGTGGCGCGCAGCACCAGCTTGAGGTCGGCCTCCAGGTCACCGGTGTCGGGCAGCGACACCTCGCCCTGGATCGCCTGGTGGCTGAGGTCGACGAACGCTTCGAGCAGGACCGCGGCCTTCGAGGGCCACCAGCGGTAGATGGTCTGCTTGCCGACCCCGGCGCGGGCGGCGATGCCCTCGATGGTCGTCTTGGCGTAACCCGCCTCGCCGACGAGGGAGAGCGCCGCGTCGTAGATCGCGCGCCGCGAGCGCTCGCTGCGGCGGGTGGAGTCGGGTGCCTTCTCGCGGGGGGAGCCGGGTGCCTTCTCTCCCGCGGAGTCGGGTGCCGTGTCGGGCGCATGCCCCTTGTTCGCCATGCCGGGATCCTAGCGTCACCGAGGCGAAACGTATCGTCTCTGTCAAGGGCGCGCGCGGGGCAACAGCGTGTGAAGCGGCGAAAAACACCCGGACGGATCACTGCGCGAACGGCGGGCAGGCCGCACCATGGGCTGACCACGACCGCAGATGCGGCGCGTGCAGCCGAAGTCGTCCGTGAGGAGCCCTCATTGCTCAGTGAGACCCGTGACCTCAGTGCACCCCGAGTCGCCAGACCCCGGCGCTATCTGATGTGCCCACCGGCACACTTCAAGGTCACGTACTCCATCAACCCCTGGATGGACCCCGCCAAGCCCGTCGACCTGCCGCTCGCCCTCGCCCAGTGGGAGGACCTGCGCGACCGCTACCGGGCGCTCGGCCACACCGTCGAGCTGCTCGAACCCCGCCCCGATCTGCCCGACATGGTCTTCGCCGCGAACGGGGCCACCGTCATCGACGGCCGGGTGCTGGGCGCCCGCTTCGCCCACCCGGAACGGGAGGCGGAGGCCTCGGCCCATCTGGAGTGGTTCCGCGCGCACGGCTTCACGGAGATCCACGATCCGTCCCACATCAACGAGGGCGAGGGCGACTTCGCCGTCACCGCGTCCTACCTGCTGGCCGGGCGCGGCTTCCGGTCCAGCCCGCTCTCGCACGACGAGGCCCAGGAGTTCTTCGGGCGCCCGGTGATCGGGCTCGACCTCGTCGACCCGCGCTACTACCACCTGGACACGGCCCTGTGCGTCCTCGACGACTCGGCCGACGAGATCATGTACTACCCCGGCGCCTTCTCCCCCGGCAGCCGGGCCGTCCTCGCCCGGCTCTTCCCGGACGCGGTGATCGCCTCCGAGTCGGACGCGGCGGCGCTGGGGCTGAACGCGGTGAGCGACGGCCTCCATGTGCTGCTGCCGCAGGGGGCGGTGGGCCTGTTCTCGTCCCTGCGGGAGCGGGGGTACGAGCCGGTCGGCATGGACCTGGGTGAGCTGCTCAAGGGCGGCGGCAGCGTGAAGTGCTGCACCCAGGAGCTACGGACCTGAGGTCCGCTTTCGCCCGCGGCCCGTCTCGGGTTGCCCGCGCCCCGCGAGGCCGCGGCCCGTACGGGCTGCTCGCGCAGTGCCGCGCGCCTCGTGAAGGCGCGGCCCGTGCGGGCTGCTCGCGGTCCCTTCCACCTGCGGGCCGGTGGGGGCTGGCCGCGCAGTTCCCCGCGCCCCTGAGGGGTCGGCCGCAGCCGGAGAATCCAGCTCGGCCACAGGCTTTGAGGGGCGCGGGGAACTGCGCGAGAAGCGAGCACGGTCCGCAGACGAACGAGGGTCTTAAGGGGCGCGGAGAACGACGCGAGCAGGCTGGGGCGGTGCGGGCCTGGCGCTCGGCGCCGCCGCGGCCGGCGGTGCCGTCGCCGCGGTGCGCGGTGACGGCAGCGACGCGGTACCCGCCGCCGACTCCGGCGCGGCCGTGCCGTTCTACGGCGCCCACCAGGCCGGTATCGCCACCGCCGTCCAGGACCGGCTGCACTTCGCCGCGTTCGACGTGACCACCAAGGACCGGGCCGAGCTGATCCAGCTCCTCAAGGACTGGACGGCCGCGGCCGCGCGGATGACCGCGGGCCAGACGGTCGGCGAGGGCGCCTACGGCGGGCTCGGGGAGGCGCCGCCGGACGACACCGGCGAGGCGCTCGGCCTCAAGCCGTCCCGGCTCACCCTGACGATCGGCTTCGGCCCCTCGCTCTTCGCCAAGGGCCGCTTCGGCCTGGAGGGCAAGCGGCCGGAGGCGCTGGTCGACATACCGAAGTTCCCCGGCGACAACCTCGACCCCGCGCGCAGCGACGGCGACCTGTGCGTCCAGGCGTGCGCGGACGACCCGCAGGTCGCGGTGCACGCGATCCGCAACCTGGCCCGGATCGGCATGGGCAAGACCGCCATCCGCTGGTCGCAGCTGGGCTTCGGCAAGACGTCCTCGACGACGCCGGACGCCCAGACCCCGCGCAATATGATGGGCTTCAAGGACGGCACCCGGAACGTCTCGGGCACCGACGCGGCCGCCCTGGACAAGCACGTCTGGGTCGGCGACAAGGACGGCTCGCCCTGGATGGCCGGCGGCTCCTATCTGGTGGCCCGCCGCATCCGGATGCACATCGAGACCTGGGACCGCACCTCGCTGTCGGAGCAGGAGGACATCTTCGGCCGCGACAAGGGCGAGGGCGCCCCGGTCGGCAAGGCCAAGGAGCGCGACGAGCCGTTCCTGAAGGCGATGAAGCCGGACGCGCACGTGCGCCTGGCGCACCCCGACTCCAACAGCGGGGCGACGATCCTGCGCCGCGGCTACTCCTTCACGGACGGCACGGACGGCCTCGGCCGTCTGGAAGCGGGCCTGTTCTTCCTCGCCTACCAGCGGGACGTCCGCAAGGGCTTCCTGCCGGTGCAGCGCAGCCTCGCGGGCCACGACGCGCTCAACGAGTACATCCAGCACGTGAGTTCGGCGATTTTCGCCGTCCCGCCGGGCATCCGCGACAAGGATGACTGGTGGGGCCGGGCACTGTTCAGCTGATCGGCCGAGGGCTGAGGAGAAACGAATGTTCGGCAATTACCTGATCGGCCTGCGCGAGGGCCTGGAAGCCAGTCTGGTCGTCTGCATCCTCGTCGCGTACCTGGTCAAGACCGGCCACCGCGAGGCGCTGCGGCCCATCTGGATCGGCATCTCCGTCGCCGTCCTGGTGGCGCTGGGCTTCGGCGCGGGCCTGGAGTTCGGCTCGCAGGAGATGACCTTCAAGGCGCAGGAGGCGCTCGGCGGCTCGCTGTCGGTCGTCGCCGTCTGCCTGGTGACCTGGATGGTCTTCTGGATGCGGCGCACCGCGCGGTTCCTGAAGTCCGAGCTCCAGGGCAAGCTGGACGCGGCCCTGCGGCTCGGCACCGGCGCGCTGGTCGCGACCGCCTTCCTGGCGGTCGGCCGGGAGGGCCTGGAGACCTCGCTGTTCGTCTGGACCTCGGTGCACGCGGCCGGCTCCGACAGCGGCAACACCGACCCGCTGATCGGCGCGCTCCTCGGACTCGCCACGGCGGTGTTCCTGGGCTGGCTCTTCTACCGGGGCGCGCTGAAGATCAACCTGGCGAAGTTCTTCACCTGGACCGGCGCGATGCTGGTCGTGGTGGCGGCGGGCGTCCTCGCGTACGGCGTGCACGACCTGCAGGAAGCCGACTTCGTCCCGGGCATCAGGAACCTGGCGTTCGACATCAGCTCCACGATCCCGCCGGACAGCTGGTACGGCACGGTCCTCAAGGGCGTCCTCAACTTCCAGCCCGACCCGACCGTCCTCCAGGTCACGGTGTGGGCGCTGTACCTCATCCCCACGCTCGCGCTGTTCTTCGCCCCGGTAGGGTTCGCGAAGTCCGTGAGGAGCTCCGCTCCCGCGGCGGCGGCCAAGAAGGACGAGGGGCAGAAGGCAGTCCATGAGCAGGGTGAGTCGGCTGACGGCGGCGCTCGCGACGGTGACCGTACTGACGGTGACGGCGAGCGGCTGCGTGACGGTGCACGGCGAGCGGGAAGTAGTACCGTCGGCGACCAGGGCTGAGGCCGCACAGGCGCTCAGGGACTTCACGGACGCGTACAACAAGGCCGACAAGGCCTTCGACCCGGCCCTCGACGCGGGCCGGGTCACCGGTCCGCTCGGGGCGGTCAACCAGGCCGGGCTCAGGGCCCGCCAGGTCACCGACCCGGGCGGCAACCCGCAGCACGTACCGCTGGAGCTGACGGACGCGCGGTTCGCGATACCCAGGAAGGCGGGCTGGCCGCGCTGGTTCGTCGCCGACACCGACTCCAACCGCGACAAGGACAGCGGCGCGGACGACACGCGCTGGCTGCTGGTGTTCGTACGCGGCGGTGTGGACGACGTCTGGAAGGTCGCCCACCTCTCGGTCCTGGCCCCCAAGGACGTCCCGGCCTTCGCCCTGGACAAGGACGGTTTCGCCGAGCCCGTACGGCCGGACGACACGGGCCTCGCGGTGGCCCCGAAGGACCTGAGCGAGCAGTACGTCGCATATCTGCGCACCGGCCGCCCCGAGACCTTCGCTTCCGGCCCGCACACCACCGAGTGGCGCGCCCAGCGCAAGAAGAACGCGGTCCTGCCGGGCATGTCCACGCAGTACGTGGACCAGCCGCTGGACGGCGGCGACTTCGCCCCGCTGGCCCTGCGCACCCGCGACGGCGGCGCACTCGCCTTCTTCGCCACCCGCCACTTCGAACGCCAGACGGCGGCGAAGGGCGTACGCCTGAACATCAACGCGGACGTACGGGCCCTGATGACGGGCGAGCCGAAGTCGACGGTGACGAAGGAACGCGTCTCGGACGACGCGGCCCGCATCCCGAAGGGCCGGGGCGGCCCGGTGACGGTGATCAACCGTTTGCAGGGGTTGGTGGCGGCGAAGGGCGAGTAGCAGGCGCGAGTGGCTCGCGCCGCGTGACCTTGCGCGGTGGCTCGCGCCGAGTGAAAGCGCGCAGTGGCTCGCGCCGCGTGAAAGCGCGGGCCGGTGGTGAAGTCCGGGCCCAGAACTAGCGGCCCAGGGGCCAGGCCACCGCGTGGGCGTCGCCGGCGCCGTGCCGGGCGCACGCGTCCGTGAGGGACTCAAGCAGGGTCAGCGGATCGGGCAGATCGTGCTCGGGCCCTCGGACCCACGCCACGACGTGGTCGCCCGGCAGCCGGGCCGGCGGGACCAGGACGTAGCTGCCCCGGCAGTGCCACCGCAGCCCCGGATGCTCGTCCATCGTCTCGGGGTGGCAGTCCAGCTCGCACGGCCACCACTCGTCCTCGTCCTCCGGCGTCCCCCGCGTCGCCGTGAAGAACAGCATCCGGGCCTGGTCGCCGACCCCGCCGGACTCGGCCACCGGACCGACGTCGACGCCCTCCGCGAGCAGCCGCTCCAGCGCCTCGCGCCCCGCTTCGAGGGGCACGTCCAGCACGTCGTGGACCATGCCGGTCGCCGTGATGAAGTTCGCCTCGGGCTGCCCCTGCGCCCACCGTTCGATCTGGGCGCGGTCGGTGGTCGACTGCGTCTGCCAGGCGAACGAGACCGGGTGGCGCGCCGGGGTCGGACAGCCCACGCGGTCACAGGAGCACCGGTAGCCGACGGGATACGCGGCCGGGGCGAGCGGCAGCTTCGCGGCGGCGGTGGCGAGCAGCTGGGCGAGGCGGTCCGCGTCGGCGCCGGGGGCGTCCTTGGGACGCCTGCGCAGCCAGCGGGACAGCTTGCTCTCCGAGCTGCCGGAACGCCCGTACTCCGCGCCCATCTATCCCCTCACCTCACCGTTGCCCCGCGAGAACCTTCTCCCCATGCTCCCACCATCCTGCGCCCCCCGAGGCCGTACCCCCCAACCCGGGGCTCTCAGCGGGGGGCGAGTCCGCGCAGGGCGTATTCGACGACGGTGTCCGCGTAGGCGTGGGTGAGCGGCAGGGTGCGCAGCAGCCAGCGGTGCGAGAGCGGGCCCACCAGCAGTTCCAGGGCGGTGCGCGGGTCGACGTCGGCCCGTACCTCGCCCGCGTCCTGCGCGGAGCGCAGCCGGTCCACGTACAGCCGCAGCTGCGGCTCCAGGAGGCTCTGCACGAAGGCGGCGGCGAGCTCCGGGTCGATGATGCCCTCCGCCGCGAGCGCCCGGTACGGGGCCTCGGTCGCGGTGTCGTTGAGCTCGTCGACGGTGGCGCGCAGCACCAGCTTGAGGTCGGCCTCCAGGTCACCGGTGTCGGGCAGCGACACCTCGCCCTGGATCGCCTGGTGGCTGAGGTCGACGAACGCTTCGAGCAGGACCGCGGCCTTCGAGGGCCACCAGCGGTAGATGGTCTGCTTGCCGACCCCGGCGCGGGCGGCGATGCCCTCGATGGTCGTCTTGGCGTAACCCGCCTCGCCGACGAGGGAGAGCGCCGCGTCGTAGATCGCGCGCCGCGAGCGCTCGCTGCGGCGGGTGGAGTCGGGTGCCTTCTCGCGGGGGGAGCCGGGTGCCTTCTCTCCCGCGGAGTCGGGTGCCGTGTCGGGCGCATGCCCCTTGTTCGCCATGCCGGGATCCTAGCGTCACCGAGGCGAAACGTATCGTCTCTGTCAAGGGCGCGCGCGGGGCAACAGCGTGTGAAGCGGCGAAAAACACCCGGACGGATCACTGCGCGAACGGCGGGCAGGCCGCACCATGGGCTGACCACGACCGCAGATGCGGCGCGTGCAGCCGAAGTCGTCCGTGAGGAGCCCTCATTGCTCAGTGAGACCCGTGACCTCAGTGCACCCCGAGTCGCCAGACCCCGGCGCTATCTGATGTGCCCACCGGCACACTTCAAGGTCACGTACTCCATCAACCCCTGGATGGACCCCGCCAAGCCCGTCGACCTGCCGCTCGCCCTCGCCCAGTGGGAGGACCTGCGCGACCGCTACCGGGCGCTCGGCCACACCGTCGAGCTGCTCGAACCCCGCCCCGATCTGCCCGACATGGTCTTCGCCGCGAACGGGGCCACCGTCATCGACGGCCGGGTGCTGGGCGCCCGCTTCGCCCACCCGGAACGGGAGGCGGAGGCCTCGGCCCATCTGGAGTGGTTCCGCGCGCACGGCTTCACGGAGATCCACGATCCGTCCCACATCAACGAGGGCGAGGGCGACTTCGCCGTCACCGCGTCCTACCTGCTGGCCGGGCGCGGCTTCCGGTCCAGCCCGCTCTCGCACGACGAGGCCCAGGAGTTCTTCGGGCGCCCGGTGATCGGGCTCGACCTCGTCGACCCGCGCTACTACCACCTGGACACGGCCCTGTGCGTCCTCGACGACTCGGCCGACGAGATCATGTACTACCCCGGCGCCTTCTCCCCCGGCAGCCGGGCCGTCCTCGCCCGGCTCTTCCCGGACGCGGTGATCGCCTCCGAGTCGGACGCGGCGGCGCTGGGGCTGAACGCGGTGAGCGACGGCCTCCATGTGCTGCTGCCGCAGGGGGCGGTGGGCCTGTTCTCGTCCCTGCGGGAGCGGGGGTACGAGCCGGTCGGCATGGACCTGGGTGAGCTGCTCAAGGGCGGCGGCAGCGTGAAGTGCTGCACCCAGGAGCTACGGACCTGAGGTCCGCTTTCGCCCGCGGCCCGTCTCGGGTTGCCCGCGCCCCGCGAGGCCGCGGCCCGTACGGGCTGCTCGCGCAGTGCCGCGCGCCTCGTGAAGGCGCGGCCCGTGCGGGCTGCTCGCGGTCCCTTCCACCTGCGGGCCGGTGGGGGCTGGCCGCGCAGTTCCCCGCGCCCCTGAAGGCGCGGGGCCGTGGCTGATCAAGCCCGCGAGCCGAAGCCCCCCAGAACTTCGGCCAACGGCCACCCCGCGTCCCCGGGTCCGCCCAGGGGCGCGGGGAACTGCGCGAGCAAGCGACCACGACCCGCAGACGAGAACCGGCCGTTCAAGGGCCGCGGGGAACGGCGCGACAAGCCCCCACCGACCCGCAGACAAAGTCCGGGCCGAAAAGGGGCGCGGGGAACTGCGCGAGCAACCCACCACCGGCCCGCAGACAAAGTCCGGGCCAAAAGGGGCGCGGGGAACGGCGCGAGCAACCCACCACCGGGCCGCAGGTGAAGACCGGGCCAAAAGGGGCGCGGGGAACTGCGCGGCCAGCCCCCACCGGCCCGCGGGCCAGGACCGGGCTACCCGGCCGGAGGCCACGCGTCGCCCCATTCCGCGTCCCGGGCCGCCCGGTACAGCACCCCGTGCCGCTTCGTGACCGTCTCGCGGCGCAGCACCTCCTCCGCCGTGCACAGGTCGAGCAGCACCTGACCCTTGCGGATCTGCGGCCGCCGCGTGACCCGGTTCACGGCGGGCTCGGCCGCCCCCCGTACAGCCGCCACATAGCTGAACTTCTCGTCCTCGTACGCCAGTGACCCGCCCTTGACCTGCCGGTGCAGGGACGAGCGGCTGACCCGGGCGGAGAAGTGGCACCAGTCCGTGCCCGGCTCGATGGGGCACGCGGCGCTGTGCGGGCAGGGCGCGGCGACGGTGAACCCGGCCGCGATCAGCCGGTCGCGGGCCTCGATGATCCGCGCGTAGCCGTCGGGGGTGCCCGGCTCGACGATGACCACGGCGCCGGTCGCGGCGCGCGCGGCGGCGTCCACGAGCGCCCGGCGGTCCTCGACGGTCAGCTCGTTCAGTACGTACGAGACGGTGACGAGGTCGTTCTCCGGCAGGGTCAGCGCCGTGCCGATCCGGGCCCGCTCCCAGCGGATCGCGGCGAGGCCGTCGATGCCGGAGGCCTCGGCGAGTTCACGGCCGATCGCGAGTGCGGGCTCGGCCCAGTCCAGGACCGTGGTGGCGGTGTCCCACGCCTCCGCGACCGCCCAGCTCGCCGCGCCGGTGCCGCCGCCGACGTCGGTGTGGGTGGCCGGGGCCCAGTCCGGGACGGCGTCCTGGAGGGCGGCGAGGGCGGACCGTACCGCCTCGAACGTCGCGGGCATCCGGTACGCGGCGTACGCCGCCACGTCGGAGCGGTCGCGCAGCACCGGGGCGTGGGTCTGGGTGGCGCCCCGGTAGTTGGCGATCAGCCGGTCGACGGCCCGCGCGGCCTGCGACGGCGGCAGCCCGTCGAGCAGCCCGGCGAGGGCGGAGCGCAGGGTCTGCGGGACGGGGACGTTCTCGTTCACCCGGGGATTCTACGGTCGCGGCGCGGTCTGGGCGGCGCGGCTCAGGCCACCGTCTCCTGCCGCTGCCAGGGCCGGCACAGCAGCAGGAAGCAGAGCAGCGCGGCCACGCCGGAGGCGAGCTGCACCACCGCCATGGGGACGGCCGTCCCCTCCCCCGCGATGCCCACCAGCGGGGAGGCGACCGCCCCGATCAGGAACGACGACGTGCCGAGCAGCGCGGACGCGGAGCCCGCCGCGTGCGGGGTGCGCATCAGGGCCTGGGCCGTGGTGTTGGGCGTGGCCATGCCCATCGCGGACATCAGCACGAACAGCCCGGCCGCGACCGGCGCGAGGCCCGGGTCGCCGAAGACGCCGGACGTCATGACAAGGAGCGCCACCGCCGCGAGCACCACCGTGCTCAGCGAGCACACCAGCACCTTGTCGAGGCTGACCCGGCCCACCAGCAGCTTCCCGTTGATCTGCCCGGCGGCGACCAGACCGACCGAGTTGAGCCCGAACAGGAGCGAGAAGGTCTGCGGCGAGGCCCCGTAGATCTCCTGGATCACGAACGGGGAGGCCGAGATGTACGAGAAGAGCGCGGCGAAGGCGAGTCCACCGGCCAGGACATAGCCGGTGAAGACGCGGTCCCGGAGCAGCGAGCCCATGGTGCGCAGGGCCTCGCCGACCCCGCCCTCGTGTCGTCGCCCGGGCGGCAGCGTCTCGCCCAGGCAGCGCCACACGAACAGGGTGAGCAGCAGTCCGACGGCGGTGAGCACCACGAACACCCCGCGCCAGTCGGTCAGCCGCAGCACCTGGCCGCCGATCAGCGGCGCGACGACCGGGGCGGCGCCGGAGATCAGCATCAGGGTGGAGAAGAACCGGGCCATCTCCACGCCGTCGTACAGATCGCGCACCACCGCGCGGGCGATCACTATGCCCGCCGCGCCCGCCAGGCCCTGGAGCAGGCGGAAGGCGATGAGCAGTCCGGCGTCGGGCGCGAAGGCGCAGACGGCGGTGGCGACCACGTACACGACCATGCCGACCAGGAGCGGCCTGCGGCGTCCCCACTTGTCGCTCATCGGCCCGACGACGAGCTGGCCGAGCGCCATGCCCGCCAGACACGCGGTGAGCGTGAGCTGGACGGTGGCGGCGGGCGCGTGGAGCGCGCCGGTGACCTCGGGCAGCGCGGGCAGGTACATGTCCATGGAGAGCGGCGGGAGCGCGGTGAGCCCGCCGAGGACCAGCGTGACCAGCAGTCCGGCGCGGCGGGCGGCGACGGGGGCCGCGGCCGGTATCGGGGCCGGTGCGGTCCGGCTGCTCTCCGCCATGGGTGCTTCTCCCGCTTCCGGCCGCATGGACCGTTGTAGTTTCAAGCATCCATGCTCTCAGCCCTTCGGGGGTGCTCAGGACCGGGGTGCGGCCCGGGCCCACATCCCGGACGGCTCCGGTCGGGCCCCGGGCGGCTCCCGTACGCTCCGGGCCATGAACGCATCCGCAGCGCGCAAGACCGCCGTCGTCACCGGCGCCGGCTCCGGCATCGGCCGCTCCGTGGCGCTCACCCTGGCCGCGGCGGGCTGGTCGGTCGCCCTGGCGGGCCGCCGCCCGGAACCTCTGGAGGAGACCGCGGCCCTGGCGGGCCCGGACGCCGACGTCCTCCCCGTCCGTACGGACGTGACGTCGCCGGACGAGGTGGCGGCCCTCTTCGCGGCGGTACGGGACCGGTACGGGCGGCTCGACCTGCTCTTCAACAACGCGGGCACGTTCGGCCCCGGCGGGGTCGCGGTGGAGGACCTGGCGTACGAGGCGTGGCGCCATGTCGTGGACACCAACCTCAACGGGGCGTTCCTGTGCGCCCAGGCGGCGTTCCGGCAGATGAAGGAGCAGGACCCGCAGGGCGGCCGGATCATCAACAACGGCTCGATCTCGGCGCATGTGCCGCGGCCGAACTCGGTGGCGTACACGGCGACCAAGCACGCGATGACGGGCCTGACCAAGGCGCTCTCCCTGGACGGCCGCCCGTACCGGATCGCCGTCGGCCAGATCGACATCGGCAACGCGGCGACCGAGATGACGGCCCGGATGACCACGGGCGTGCCGCAGGCGAACGGCGAGCTGGCGGTGGAGCCGGTGATGGACGCGGCGGATGTGGCCCGGACGGTGCTGCACATGGCGGAGCTGCCACTGGAGGCGAACGTGCAGTTCGCGACGGTGATGGCTACGGCGATGCCGTACATCGGGCGGGGCTGAGCCCCCCGGGGCCGGCCGCGCCCCGACCGTGTTCTGCCCGCGGGCCGGTGGGACCGGCTGCGCCGCTGGCCGTATTGCTCTGCGGGCCGGTGGGGGCTGGTCGCGCAGTTCCCCGCGCCCCTGGGTAGTCCGCCGCAGCCGGAGAACCCAGCTCAGCCACAGCCCTTCAGGGGCGCGGGGAACGGCGCGAGCAACCCTCCACCGGCCCGCGGATGGCCGAGGCCTTCAGGGGCGCGGGGAACGGCGCGAGCAACCCTCCACCGGCCCGCGGATGGCCGAGGCCTTCAGGGGCGCGGGGAACGGCGCGACCAGCCCCCACCGACCCGCAGCCGTACATCAGGGCCCGGGGCGCAGCCGGACGGCTGAACTGCACGGGCCGGCCGCACCCCGTCCTCCTAGGGGCGCGGGGAACGGCGCGACCAGCCCCCACTCAGCCGCAGCCGAACTCCGGGCCAAATAAGGGCGCGGGGAACGGCGCGACCAGCCGCAGTCGGCCCGCGGGCAGGCAGGGGGCCGCCGCGCAGCCGCGAAAAGGGGCCGAGGCCGGCGCCCCGGCCTACGCTCGGGGCATGCCCCGCCGTCACCTCCGTATGACCGGCGCAGCCGACCCGCTGAGGGCCGCCCTGCGCGACCTCCGCACCACCCTCGACGTCCCCGAGGGCTTCCCCCCGGACGTCCTCGCCGAGGCGGACCGGGCCGCGGGCAACCCCCGGCTGCCCGTCCGCGACGCCACCGACCTGCCCTTCTTCACCATCGACCCGCCCACCTCCATGGACCTGGACCAGGCCATGCACCTGGCCCGCCGCGACGGCGGGTACCGCGTGCACTACGCCATCGCCGACGTCGCCGCCTTCGTCGTCCCCGGCGGCCCCGTCGACACCGAGGCCCACCGCCGGGTGAACACGCTCTACTTCCCCGACGAGCGCGTCCCGCTCCACCCGCCCGTACTCTCCGAGGATGCCGCCAGCCTCCTGCCCGGCCGCGTACGCCCCGCCGTCCTGTGGACCATCGACCTGGACGCCGACGGCGCCACCACCGCCACCCACATCGAGCGCGCCCTCGTCCGCAGCCGCGCCAAGCTCGACTACGACGGGGTGCAGCGGCAGATCGACGCCGGTACGGCCGAGCCCTCCCTCGCCCTCCTCCAGGACATCGGGCGCCT
Organism: Streptomyces sp. ERV7; assembly: GCF_001653515.1. Taxonomy (GTDB): domain Bacteria; phylum Actinomycetota; class Actinomycetes; order Streptomycetales; family Streptomycetaceae; genus Streptomyces. The sequence goes on from NZ_LYOY01000029.1 coordinate 641,367, forward strand.
GCGCGAACAGCAAGAGGTGGCCCGGGGCGGCATCTCCCTCAACGTCCCCGAGCAGGAGATCGTCGAGCGCGACGGCCGGTACGGGCTCGAATACCGCGCCCCCCTCCCCGCCGACGGCTGGAACGCCCAGATCTCCCTGCTCACCGGCATCGCCGCCGCCGACCTGATGCTGGCGTACGGCACCGGCATCCTGCGCACCCTCCCCAGCGCACCGGACGGCGCCGTCGCCCGGCTGCGCCGCTCCGCCCAGGCACTGGGCGTCGACTGGCCGCACCACGTCCCGTACGCCCAGGTCATCCGCTCCCTCGACCCGCGCGACCCGCACCACGCCGCGTTCCTCCAGGAGTGCACGACGCTGCTGCGCGGGGCCGGGTACACCGTGTTCACCGGCGGCGACATCCCCCACCCGGCGGTCCACGCCGCGGTCGCCGACGAGTACACCCACTGCACGGCCCCCCTGCGCCGCCTCGTCGACCGCTACGCCGCCGAGCTCTGCCTCGCGGCGGTGGCGGCCGCCGACATCCCCGACTGGGTGCTGGCCGCGCTCGACGCCCTCCCGAAGGAGATGGCCGAGGGCACCCGCAGGGCCAACACGGTCGAGCGCGAGTGCGTCGACCTCGTGGAGGCGGCCCTCCTCAAGGACCGCGTCGGCGACGTCTTCGACGCGACGGTCGTCGACCTCAAGGACGACGAACCGGCCGAAGGCACGGTCCACTTGACCGACCCGGCCGTGGTGGCCCCCGTCAAGGGCACCGCCCCCCTCCCCCTGGGCGAGCGCCTACGAGTCCGCCTCACCCAGGCCGATCCGGGCACGGCGAAGGTCGAGTTCGCCCCGGCCTGAGGCAGGCGCGCACCGCCGAGTTCGTCGGAGCCGCCCCGCCCGCCAGGTAGCATGGTCAGCACGGCAGACGAGCCGGGCGGGCGGCCGCGTGGGGATCCTCGGATCCTCCCGAGGAACGTCCGGGCTCCACAGGGCAGGGTGGTGGGTAACGCCCACCCGGGGTGACCCGCGGGACAGTGCCACAGAGAACAGACCGCCGGGGACCTCGGTCCTCGGTAAGGGTGAAACGGTGGTGTAAGAGACCACCAGCGCCTGGGGTGACTCAGGCGGCTAGGTAAACCCCACCCGGAGCAAGGTCAAGAGGGAGCGGCTCTCGTAAGAGAACGGCTCCTGCGCGGACGTTCGAGGGCTGCCCGCCCGAGTCCGCGGGTAGACCGCACGAGGCCGGTGGCAACACCGGTCCTAGATGGATGGCCGTCTCCCCGGCCGCCGCGAGGCGACCGGGTGACAGAACCCGGCGTACAGCCCGACTCGTCTGCCCCTCCCCCCTACGCCCCGACCGGTGGCGGGAGCGCTGGGGATGGGGTGAGCTGAGGGAAGACGGGCCTGCCCGCGTGGCCGGGGCCCGGCATCCCCTCCCCTCCCCGTGAAGGAGCCCTCCATGGCCGTACCCGTCGAGCAGCTCAGCGACCCGACCGTCCGCGCCTTCGTCACCGCACTCAACGCCGGCGACCGCTCCGCCTTCCAGGCGGCGCTCGCCCCCGGCGCGACCATGTCCGACGACGGGTCCGACCGGGACGTCGCCGACTGGACCGAGCGGGAGATCTTCTCCAGCGGCGGTCATATGGACGTCGAGTCGGAGGGGGACGGCGGGCGCTCGCTCGTCGCCGACTACCGCAACGACACCTGGGGCGCGATGCGCACCGCCTGGCGCTTCAGCATCGAGGACGGGAAGGTCAGCCGGTTCGAGACCGGTCAGGCCTGACCAGCGGCTATTCCGGGATACGCGTTCCCGCGCCCCCGACCCGCACCCTCGGGTCGCCCGCCCGCAGCGTCACCGTCAGCACGCCCGGGCGGCCCATGTCCTCGCCCTGGTGGAGCGTGAGGACCGACTCCTCGGGGACCAGGCCGAGTTCACGTACGTACGCGCCGAAGGCCGCCCCGGCCGCGCCCGTCGCCGGGTCCTCGACGACCCCGCCGACCGGGAACGGGTCGCGGACGTGGAAGACCGTGTCGGACTCGCGCCAGGCCAGCTGAACCGTTGTCAGGTCGAGTCGCCGCATCAGCGCCGCGAGCCGGTCGAAGTCGTAGTCCAGGTCCGCCAGGCGCTCGCGGGTGGCGGCGCCGAGGACCAGGTGGCGGGCGCCCGCGTACGCGATGCGCGGCGGCACGGCCGGGTCCAGGTCGGCGGCGGGCCAGCCGAGCGCGGCCAGCGCCTCGGCGAGGTCCTCGGGCGCGATCTCCTCGCTGTGCGGCTCGACGCTGGTGAGCGTGGCCCGCAGCACGCCGTCCTCCTCCGCCACGGTCACCGGGACCGTGCCGACGGATGTCGCGAAGGCCAGGTCGCCCGGGCCGATCCGATCGGCCAGCGCCACGGCCGTCGCCACGGTGGCGTGGCCGCAGAACGGCACCTCGGCCTGGGGGCTGAAGTACCGGATCGTGAACGCGCGCCCCTTCTCGCCGAGGCCCTCGGGGGGCTCGGTCAGGAACGCGGTCTCGCTGTAGCCCAGCTCGGCGGCGATCGCGAGCATGGCGTCGTGATCGAGCCCGGCCGCGTCGAGGACGACCCCCGCGGGGTTGCCTCCGGAGGGGTCGGTGGAGAACGCGGTGTAGCGAAGTACGTTGGTCATGTCGCTGACAACTCCGCTCGGCGGTGCGGCATTCCGCTTGGCGGGGGCGTGTTCTGTCCGCGGGCCGGTGGGTGGCCGGTCGCGCAGTTCCCCGCGCCCCTTCTTGGCCCGGAGTTCGGCTGCGGGTGAGTGGGGGCTGGGCGCGCAGTTCCCCGCGCCCCTTCTTGGCCCGGAGTTCGTCTGTGGGTAAGTGGGGGCCGGTCGCGCAGTTCCCCGCGCCCCTTGGGCGGCTGCGGCCCCTCGGGAACGGATGTTCAGCCCTTCCGGGGGCGCTGCGCATTCAGCCTCTCCGGCGTTTGAGGAGCGGGGCCCGGGGCGGAGGAGCCCCGAAGCGGGGTGCAGGGGCCGCAGGCCCCGCCCTCCGCCCCGGGCCCCGCTCCTCAAACGCCGGAGAGGCTGAATGCGCAGCGCCCCCGGAAGGGCTGAACATCCGTTCCCGAGGGGCCGCAGCCGCCCAAGGGGCGCGGGGAACTGCGCGACCGGCCCCCACTTACCCACAGACGAACTCCGGGCCAAGAAGGGGCGCGGGGAACTGCGCGCCCAGCCCCCACTCACCCGCAGCCGAACTCCGGGCCAAGAAGGGGCGCGGGGAACTGCGCGACCGGCCACCCACCGGCCCGCGGACAGAACACGCCCCCGCCAAGCGGAATGCCGCACCGCCGAGCGGAGTTGTCAGCGACATGACCAACGTACTTCGCTACACCGCGTTCTCCACCGACCCCTCCGGAGGCAACCCCGCGGGGGTCGTCCTCGACGCGGCCGGGCTCGATCACGACGCCATGCTCGCGATCGCCGCCGAGCTGGGCTACAGCGAGACCGCGTTCCTGACCGAGCCCCCCGAGGGCCTCGGCGAGAAGGGGCGCGCGTTCACGATCCGGTACTTCAGCCCCCAGGCCGAGGTGCCGTTCTGCGGCCACGCCACCGTGGCGACGGCCGTGGCGCTGGCCGATCGGATCGGCCCGGGCGACCTGGCCTTCGCGACATCCGTCGGCACGGTCCCGGTGACCGTGGCGGAGGAGGACGGCGTGCTGCGGGCCACGCTCACCAGCGTCGAGCCGCACAGCGAGGAGATCGCGCCCGAGGACCTCGCCGAGGCGCTGGCCGCGCTCGGCTGGCCCGCCGCCGACCTGGACCCGGCCGTGCCGCCGCGCATCGCGTACGCGGGCGCCCGCCACCTGGTCCTCGGCGCCGCCACCCGCGAGCGCCTGGCGGACCTGGACTACGACTTCGACCGGCTCGCGGCGCTGATGCGGCGACTCGACCTGACAACGGTTCAGCTGGCCTGGCGCGAGTCCGACACGGTCTTCCACGTCCGCGACCCGTTCCCGGTCGGCGGGGTCGTCGAGGACCCGGCGACGGGCGCGGCCGGGGCGGCCTTCGGCGCGTACGTACGTGAACTCGGCCTGGTCCCCGAGGAGTCGGTCCTCACGCTCCACCAGGGCGAGGACATGGGCCGCCCGGGCGTGCTGACGGTGACGCTGCGGGCGGGCGACCCGAGGGTGCGGGTCGGGGGCGCGGGAACGCGTATCCCGGAATAGCCGCTGGTCAGGCCTGACCGGTCTCGAACCGGCTGACCTTCCCGTCCTCGATGCTGAAGCGCCAGGCGGTGCGCATCGCGCCCCAGGTGTCGTTGCGGTAGTCGGCGACGAGCGAGCGCCCGCCGTCCCCCTCCGACTCGACGTCCATATGACCGCCGCTGGAGAAGATCTCCCGCTCGGTCCAGTCGGCGACGTCCCGGTCGGACCCGTCGTCGGACATGGTCGCGCCGGGGGCGAGCGCCGCCTGGAAGGCGGAGCGGTCGCCGGCGTTGAGTGCGGTGACGAAGGCGCGGACGGTCGGGTCGCTGAGCTGCTCGACGGGTACGGCCATGGAGGGCTCCTTCACGGGGAGGGGAGGGGATGCCGGGCCCCGGCCACGCGGGCAGGCCCGTCTTCCCTCAGCTCACCCCATCCCCAGCGCTCCCGCCACCGGTCGGGGCGTAGGGGGGAGGGGCAGACGAGTCGGGCTGTACGCCGGGTTCTGTCACCCGGTCGCCTCGCGGCGGCCGGGGAGACGGCCATCCATCTAGGACCGGTGTTGCCACCGGCCTCGTGCGGTCTACCCGCGGACTCGGGCGGGCAGCCCTCGAACGTCCGCGCAGGAGCCGTTCTCTTACGAGAGCCGCTCCCTCTTGACCTTGCTCCGGGTGGGGTTTACCTAGCCGCCTGAGTCACCCCAGGCGCTGGTGGTCTCTTACACCACCGTTTCACCCTTACCGAGGACCGAGGTCCCCGGCGGTCTGTTCTCTGTGGCACTGTCCCGCGGGTCACCCCGGGTGGGCGTTACCCACCACCCTGCCCTGTGGAGCCCGGACGTTCCTCGGGAGGATCCGAGGATCCCCACGCGGCCGCCCGCCCGGCTCGTCTGCCGTGCTGACCATGCTACCTGGCGGGCGGGGCGGCTCCGACGAACTCGGCGGTGCGCGCCTGCCTCAGGCCGGGGCGAACTCGACCTTCGCCGTGCCCGGATCGGCCTGGGTGAGGCGGACTCGTAGGCGCTCGCCCAGGGGGAGGGGGGCGGTGCCCTTGACGGGGGCCACCACGGCCGGGTCGGTCAAGTGGACCGTGCCTTCGGCCGGTTCGTCGTCCTTGAGGTCGACGACCGTCGCGTCGAAGACGTCGCCGACGCGGTCCTTGAGGAGGGCCGCCTCCACGAGGTCGACGCACTCGCGCTCGACCGTGTTGGCCCTGCGGGTGCCCTCGGCCATCTCCTTCGGGAGGGCGTCGAGCGCGGCCAGCACCCAGTCGGGGATGTCGGCGGCCGCCACCGCCGCGAGGCAGAGCTCGGCGGCGTAGCGGTCGACGAGGCGGCGCAGGGGGGCCGTGCAGTGGGTGTACTCGTCGGCGACCGCGGCGTGGACCGCCGGGTGGGGGATGTCGCCGCCGGTGAACACGGTGTACCCGGCCCCGCGCAGCAGCGTCGTGCACTCCTGGAGGAACGCGGCGTGGTGCGGGTCGCGCGGGTCGAGGGAGCGGATGACCTGGGCGTACGGGACGTGGTGCGGCCAGTCGACGCCCAGTGCCTGGGCGGAGCGGCGCAGCCGGGCGACGGCGCCGTCCGGTGCGCTGGGGAGGGTGCGCAGGATGCCGGTGCCGTACGCCAGCATCAGGTCGGCGGCGGCGATGCCGGTGAGCAGGGAGATCTGGGCGTTCCAGCCGTCGGCGGGGAGGGGGGCGCGGTATTCGAGCCCGTACCGGCCGTCGCGCTCGACGATCTCCTGCTCGGGGACGTTGAGGGAGATGCCGCCCCGGGCCACCTCTTGCTGTTCGCGCAGGCGCCCGATGTCCTGGAGGAGGGCGAGGGAGGGCTCGGCCGTACCGGCGTCGATCTGCCGCTGCACCCCGTCGTAGTCGAGCTTGGCGCGGCTGCGGACGAGGGCGCGCTCGATGTGGGTGGCGGTGGTGGCGCCGTCGGCGTCCAGGTCGATGGTCCACAGGACGGCGGGGCGTACGCGGCCGGGCAGGAGGCTGGCGGCATCCTCGGAGAGTACGGGCGGGTGGAGCGGGACGCGCTCGTCGGGGAAGTAGAGCGTGTTCACCCGGCGGTGGGCCTCGGTGTCGACGGGGCCGCCGGGGACGACGAAGGCGGCGACGTCGGCGATGGCGTAGTGCACGCGGTACCCGCCGTCGCGGCGGGCCAGGTGCATGGCCTGGTCCAGGTCCATGGAGGTGGGCGGGTCGATGGTGAAGAAGGGCAGGTCGGTGGCGTCGCGGACGGGCAGCCGGGGGTTGCCCGCGGCCCGGTCCGCCTCGGCGAGGACGTCCGGGGGGAAGCCCTCGGGGACGTCGAGGGTGGTGCGGAGGTCGCGCAGGGCGGCCCTCAGCGGGTCGGCTGCGCCGGTCATACGGAGGTGACGGCGGGGCATGCCCCGAGCGTAGGCCGGGGCGCCGGCCTCGGCCCCTTTTCGCGGCTGCGCGGCGGCCCCCTGCCTGCCCGCGGGCCGACTGCGGCTGGTCGCGCCGTTCCCCGCGCCCTTATTTGGCCCGGAGTTCGGCTGCGGCTGAGTGGGGGCTGGTCGCGCCGTTCCCCGCGCCCCTAGGAGGACGGGGTGCGGCCGGCCCGTGCAGTTCAGCCGTCCGGCTGCGCCCCGGGCCCTGATGTACGGCTGCGGGTCGGTGGGGGCTGGTCGCGCCGTTCCCCGCGCCCCTGAAGGCCTCGGCCATCCGCGGGCCGGTGGAGGGTTGCTCGCGCCGTTCCCCGCGCCCCTGAAGGGCTGTGGCTGAGCTGGGTTCTCCGGCTGCGGCGGACTACCCAGGGGCGCGGGGAACTGCGCGACCAGCCCCCACCGGCCCGCAGAGCAATACGGCCAGCGGCGCAGCCGGTCCCACCGGCCCGCGGGCAGAACACGGTCGGGGCGCGGCCGGCCCCGGGGGGCTCAGCCCCGCCCGATGTACGGCATCGCCGTAGCCATCACCGTCGCGAACTGCACGTTCGCCTCCAGTGGCAGCTCCGCCATGTGCAGCACCGTCCGGGCCACATCCGCCGCGTCCATCACCGGCTCCACCGCCAGCTCGCCGTTCGCCTGCGGCACGCCCGTGGTCATCCGGGCCGTCATCTCGGTCGCCGCGTTGCCGATGTCGATCTGGCCGACGGCGATCCGGTACGGGCGGCCGTCCAGGGAGAGCGCCTTGGTCAGGCCCGTCATCGCGTGCTTGGTCGCCGTGTACGCCACCGAGTTCGGCCGCGGCACATGCGCCGAGATCGAGCCGTTGTTGATGATCCGGCCGCCCTGCGGGTCCTGCTCCTTCATCTGCCGGAACGCCGCCTGGGCGCACAGGAACGCCCCGTTGAGGTTGGTGTCCACGACATGGCGCCACGCCTCGTACGCCAGGTCCTCCACCGCGACCCCGCCGGGGCCGAACGTGCCCGCGTTGTTGAAGAGCAGGTCGAGCCGCCCGTACCGGTCCCGTACCGCCGCGAAGAGGGCCGCCACCTCGTCCGGCGACGTCACGTCCGTACGGACGGGGAGGACGTCGGCGTCCGGGCCCGCCAGGGCCGCGGTCTCCTCCAGAGGTTCCGGGCGGCGGCCCGCCAGGGCGACCGACCAGCCCGCCGCGGCCAGGGTGAGCGCCACGGAGCGGCCGATGCCGGAGCCGGCGCCGGTGACGACGGCGGTCTTGCGCGCTGCGGATGCGTTCATGGCCCGGAGCGTACGGGAGCCGCCCGGGGCCCGACCGGAGCCGTCCGGGATGTGGGCCCGGGCCGCACCCCGGTCCTGAGCACCCCCGAAGGGCTGAGAGCATGGATGCTTGAAACTACAACGGTCCATGCGGCCGGAAGCGGGAGAAGCACCCATGGCGGAGAGCAGCCGGACCGCACCGGCCCCGATACCGGCCGCGGCCCCCGTCGCCGCCCGCCGCGCCGGACTGCTGGTCACGCTGGTCCTCGGCGGGCTCACCGCGCTCCCGCCGCTCTCCATGGACATGTACCTGCCCGCGCTGCCCGAGGTCACCGGCGCGCTCCACGCGCCCGCCGCCACCGTCCAGCTCACGCTCACCGCGTGTCTGGCGGGCATGGCGCTCGGCCAGCTCGTCGTCGGGCCGATGAGCGACAAGTGGGGACGCCGCAGGCCGCTCCTGGTCGGCATGGTCGTGTACGTGGTCGCCACCGCCGTCTGCGCCTTCGCGCCCGACGCCGGACTGCTCATCGCCTTCCGCCTGCTCCAGGGCCTGGCGGGCGCGGCGGGCATAGTGATCGCCCGCGCGGTGGTGCGCGATCTGTACGACGGCGTGGAGATGGCCCGGTTCTTCTCCACCCTGATGCTGATCTCCGGCGCCGCCCCGGTCGTCGCGCCGCTGATCGGCGGCCAGGTGCTGCGGCTGACCGACTGGCGCGGGGTGTTCGTGGTGCTCACCGCCGTCGGACTGCTGCTCACCCTGTTCGTGTGGCGCTGCCTGGGCGAGACGCTGCCGCCCGGGCGACGACACGAGGGCGGGGTCGGCGAGGCCCTGCGCACCATGGGCTCGCTGCTCCGGGACCGCGTCTTCACCGGCTATGTCCTGGCCGGTGGACTCGCCTTCGCCGCGCTCTTCTCGTACATCTCGGCCTCCCCGTTCGTGATCCAGGAGATCTACGGGGCCTCGCCGCAGACCTTCTCGCTCCTGTTCGGGCTCAACTCGGTCGGTCTGGTCGCCGCCGGGCAGATCAACGGGAAGCTGCTGGTGGGCCGGGTCAGCCTCGACAAGGTGCTGGTGTGCTCGCTGAGCACGGTGGTGCTCGCGGCGGTGGCGCTCCTTGTCATGACGTCCGGCGTCTTCGGCGACCCGGGCCTCGCGCCGGTCGCGGCCGGGCTGTTCGTGCTGATGTCCGCGATGGGCATGGCCACGCCCAACACCACGGCCCAGGCCCTGATGCGCACCCCGCACGCGGCGGGCTCCGCGTCCGCGCTGCTCGGCACGTCGTCGTTCCTGATCGGGGCGGTCGCCTCCCCGCTGGTGGGCATCGCGGGGGAGGGGACGGCCGTCCCCATGGCGGTGGTGCAGCTCGCCTCCGGCGTGGCCGCGCTGCTCTGCTTCCTGCTGCTGTGCCGGCCCTGGCAGCGGCAGGAGACGGTGGCCTGAGCCGCGCCGCCCAGACCGCGCCGCGACCGTAGAATCCCCGGGTGAACGAGAACGTCCCCGTCCCGCAGACCCTGCGCTCCGCCCTCGCCGGGCTGCTCGACGGGCTGCCGCCGTCGCAGGCCGCGCGGGCCGTCGACCGGCTGATCGCCAACTACCGGGGCGCCACCCAGACCCACGCCCCGGTGCTGCGCGACCGCTCCGACGTGGCGGCGTACGCCGCGTACCGGATGCCCGCGACGTTCGAGGCGGTACGGTCCGCCCTCGCCGCCCTCCAGGACGCCGTCCCGGACTGGGCCCCGGCCACCCACACCGACGTCGGCGGCGGCACCGGCGCGGCGAGCTGGGCGGTCGCGGAGGCGTGGGACACCGCCACCACGGTCCTGGACTGGGCCGAGCCCGCACTCGCGATCGGCCGTGAACTCGCCGAGGCCTCCGGCATCGACGGCCTCGCCGCGATCCGCTGGGAGCGGGCCCGGATCGGCACGGCGCTGACCCTGCCGGAGAACGACCTCGTCACCGTCTCGTACGTACTGAACGAGCTGACCGTCGAGGACCGCCGGGCGCTCGTGGACGCCGCCGCGCGCGCCGCGACCGGCGCCGTGGTCATCGTCGAGCCGGGCACCCCCGACGGCTACGCGCGGATCATCGAGGCCCGCGACCGGCTGATCGCGGCCGGGTTCACCGTCGCCGCGCCCTGCCCGCACAGCGCCGCGTGCCCCATCGAGCCGGGCACGGACTGGTGCCACTTCTCCGCCCGGGTCAGCCGCTCGTCCCTGCACCGGCAGGTCAAGGGCGGGTCACTGGCGTACGAGGACGAGAAGTTCAGCTATGTGGCGGCTGTACGGGGGGCGGCCGAGCCCGCCGTGAACCGGGTCACGCGGCGGCCGCAGATCCGCAAGGGTCAGGTGCTGCTCGACCTGTGCACGGCGGAGGAGGTGCTGCGCCGCGAGACGGTCACGAAGCGGCACGGGGTGCTGTACCGGGCGGCCCGGGACGCGGAATGGGGCGACGCGTGGCCTCCGGCCGGGTAGCCCGGTCCTGGCCCGCGGGCCGGTGGGGGCTGGCCGCGCAGTTCCCCGCGCCCCTTTTGGCCCGGTCTTCACCTGCGGCCCGGTGGTGGGTTGCTCGCGCCGTTCCCCGCGCCCCTTTTGGCCCGGACTTTGTCTGCGGGCCGGTGGTGGGTTGCTCGCGCAGTTCCCCGCGCCCCTTTTCGGCCCGGACTTTGTCTGCGGGTCGGTGGGGGCTTGTCGCGCCGTTCCCCGCGGCCCTTGAACGGCCGGTTCTCGTCTGCGGGTCGTGGTCGCTTGCTCGCGCAGTTCCCCGCGCCCCTGGGCGGACCCGGGGACGCGGGGTGGCCGTTGGCCGAAGTTCTGGGGGGCTTCGGCTCGCGGGCTTGATCAGCCACGGCCACAGGCTTTCAGGGGCGCGGGGAACTGCGCGGCCAGCCACCCACCGGCCCGCAGGTGAAGTCCGGGCACAAAAGGGGCGCGGGGAACTGCGCGACAAGCCCCCACCGGCCCGCAGGTGAAGTCCGGGCAGCCCCAAACGTGTCACCGGCGTCTGGGCCGTTCCACGGCCCCCCGCGTCGCCGCCGGCAGCGGCAGGCCCGGGAACGCGGACGCCAGCGTCGCGAACGCGGCCAGGGCCGCCAGGAACGCGGTCGCCGAGAACCCCTCCACCAGGAACAGGCAGGTCGACACCAGCGCCCCCAGCGAGAGGCTGAGCGGCGCCGCGAGCGCCAGGGCCTCCAGGCGGGCGCCGGGGCGCAGCATGTCGGGCTGCGGGTAGAGCAGCGCGAAGCCGGGGCCGAAGGAGACGAACAGGAGCACCGGGATCCAGCGCGCCGGCGTGGCGTCCGGCAGCCGGGTCGCGGCCAGGGCCACCCAGCCGGAGAGCGCCAGGGCGACACGGATGCGGTTCTGGGCGAGGGCGAGGGCGAGGGTCACGGCGGCTTGCCTCCGGTCGGCGCGAAAAGGTCCCCTGCTCCTCAGGAGCGCGGGGGAGGCCGGTACTGCAGAACGGTTCCGTACGGGTTGCGGTCGACCACCCGGAACAGCGGCGACGCCGAGAGCTTGGCCGTCAGCTCCTCGAACCCTCCGGCGGGCAGCAGCCCCTCGCCCGCGGTGTAGACGTCCTGGGTGCGGGTGAGCAGCACGAACGCCGGTCTGCCGTCCTTGGGCAGGCCCGGCGCCAGAAAGCCGGCCGGGTCCTTCAGCATCCGGATGTTGTCCGGCAGCGCCTGCTCCACGAAGAACCAGTGCTCCAGCTGGTCGTAGCGGTGCAGCGCCATCGGGAAGGAGCCGGTGGCGGCGAGGATCAGCGAGTCGCGCGGAGCCCGGTCGATCACCCGGGTCACCAGGGCGGTCTCGGCGGGCGGGGTGTAGTACATCCGCTCCTTGCCGTAGTACGCGGGCAGGAACCCGGCGACCAGGGCGAGCAGCACGGCGGGCAGCGCCACCGCCGAGATCCGCCGCCGCACCGCGGGGGCGACGCCGAAGTACCCCGGCTCCCGGGCGGCGCCGGGCGCGGGCACCAGCGCGGCCGCGGCGAAGAACGCGGCGCCCGGCAGCCCGAACAGATAGACCCGGAAGAGCATTTCGCCGCCGTAGTCGTTGATCGCGAACATCGGTACGGGAGCGATCGAGACGAGCAGCAGCGGCAGGGCGCTCCTGAGCAGTTTGCGGCGGGTCAGTACGGCGAAGGCGGCGAGCGCGGCCACCACCAGGACCATCACGATGTCGGCCCGGCCCTGGAGCACCGGCCCGGGTCCGGTGAGCTCGCCCGCGTACCCGGCCCGCGAGTTGTTGAGGAGGTTGCCCGCGGACTCCTTGAGCGAGTCGAGGGTCTCCACGAACAGCGTGCGGCCCATCGTGAGGTCCCAGACCAGCATGATCAGGCCCGTGACGACGAGCAGGCCGGGGTTGCGGTAGCGACGGGTGAGGTTGAGCGCGAACAGGGAGACGCAGAGCATCACCGGCGTGAGCTGGTGGGTGAAGTTGATGGCGGCGATCAGCGGGGCGAGGATCACCACGCAGACCGCGCGCTGGCGGGCGGTGGTCGGGGGCGGCACGCTGGCGGCGGCCGGGTCGAGGTGGGCGCGCGAGCGCAGCTTCCCGGCCGAGCCCGGGCGCACGAAGTGGCGCAGCACCACGGCGAGTACGGACAAATGCAGGATCAGCGCGAGGCCCTGCGGCGAGAAGTAGTCCTGGCCCACCCAGTTGGCGACCTCGAAGATCCACACACCCGTCCACACCAGCCGCCAGTCCTCGGCGAAGGTGCGGTAGACCAGCACCAGGACCGGGATGAGGACCACGCCGTAGAAGAGGGCCGCCCAGTTCAGGTACGACTGGGTGGTCTCCACGCCGAAGGCGCGCACCAGGGCCGAGTTGAGGGTGAAGAAGCCGGGCCACTGGTCGTAGGCGGCCATGTTGCCCGACAGCGGGGTGTGGGGACGCAGCTCCTGGTTGACCAGGAGGTGGGTGACGACGGCGTCGTGCTTGGAGGCCCAGGGGTAGCGCACCGAGTCGTAGAGGATCGCGGTGGGCGCCTTGAGGGCGAAGAGCAGGGCGACGCTGTAGAGGCCGGGCCACCAGGGCGCGGTGCCGGCCCGGCGCAGACTGACGACGAACCCGGCGGTGAGGACGACGAGGGAGAGGAAGAAGGCGGCGGGCAACTGGTCGAGCAGGCCCCAGTCGCCCATGTGCCGGTAGTCGATGCGCGGCAGCGCGTACAGCCACAGGGCGCTCGCCAGGGCCAACGGCAGCCAGGTGAACAGGAGCTGAGGCTCCATCAGGTCCGCTGGGCCGCGTCCAGGGGCGCGCGGGGGTTTCCCCTCCTCGTTCGCGCCGCTTCCCGGTGGCAGCCCGCTGCTTCCGGTCGCCGGCGCGGGCACGTGTTGCTGCACAGTGCGACTCCCCCCACGGATGTGGTGTGCGGCCGTCACGCCGCCGTCCCCTGGCTGTCCCTTCAGCGAAGTATAGGAACCCGCTCCGCCTTTGTGACGCTGTCGTACGGGCCCGTCCCGGGCGGCTCACCCTGCGAAGACGGGCCCGCGCACGGCCGCCCTCGCCCTGCGGTAGAGCCGCCAGCCCACGGTCGCCGCCGAGTCCCGGTAGGGCGCGACACGGGCTCCTTCGCCTACCGTCCAGGCCTCGACGTCGGCGACGGTGTGGCCGCGCCGCACGATGAGGCGGGCGATGCGGTACGCGTCGTCGGTGTCCGAGCTCAGCGCGTGCCGCACCGCGACGGCCGTCCGGTACCCGGCGGCGCGGGCGGCCCGGCGCACGGCGCCGCTGTTGTAGCCGTGCGGATAGGCGAGATGGGCCACCTCGTGGCCGAGCGTGTCCTCCAGGGCGGCCTTGGAGTCGGCCAGTTCGCGCCGCAGGGCCCCGGCGGTGAGTGTGTCGAGCTGGGGGTGCGAGACCGTGTGGCCGCCGATCTCCATCCCGCACCGCTCCAGGAGCCTCGCCTGGTCCAGGGTCATCATCGGCGCGGGCGGCAGCAGGGACCGGCCGCCCGGGGCGAGCGCGCCGGTGGTGAGGTACGCGGTCGCGGGCAGCCCGCGTGCGGCGAGCGCGTCGGCGGTGGGGCCGGGCAGATCCGCGAACCCGTCGTCGAAGGTGAGCACGACGGGCCGCTCGGGCAGCGGCGCCCGCCCGGCGAAGTGGTCGGCGAGGGCGCCGATGGTGACCGGGGTGCGCCCACTGGCCGCGATCACGTCGAGGTGCGCGGCGAACTGCCGCGGCGAGACGGTGAATTCGGCGATCCAGGCGGGCGGGTCGTCCATGACGGCGTGGTAGAGCAGGACCGGGACGGGCGCGCGCGGGACACGGCCGGGGCGGCCGGCCGGGCCCCGGTCCGCCGGGCCCGTCGCCCGCTCCCCCGTCATCGCGCCGCCTCCCACGGCCGCCGCAGCCCGCGCACCCGGCGCCGGGCCCGCAGATAGCCGAGCGGGCCGTACAGCATGCCCCGGCGCTCCAGGCGGGACAGGCCCCGCGGCCACGGGTAGTCCTGGGCGCCGTGCCCGCCCGGCACCGACTGCTCGCCCGCGGCGCGGTGGGCGCTGATGGCGCGGGCGTGGGCCAGGCCGCGCGGCAGCCGGGCGAGGAGCGCGGGCAGCAGGGCGGGGCGGCGCACCAGGAGCGCGGTGAGATAGGCGGTGAGCCCGGCGCCGTACCCGTACGCCTGGTTCTCCAGGTCCTGCCAGGTCTCGCGGTGGTGGTGCCAGACCAGCGCCTCGGGCGTGTAGCCGAGCCGGTGCCCGGCGACGACCGTGCGCGCGAACGCGTACAGGTCGTCGCCGCCCCGGGCCGGGGTGCCGGTGCCGGTCGCCGGGTCGAAGCCGCCGACAGCGCGCAGGGCGGCGGCCCGGAAGGCCATGTTGGCGCCGGAGCCGAAGCGGCCCGCGGTGAACGGGAACAGCGGCTCGTCGGCCGGCGGCCGGGCCGGGTCGAAGCAGCGCGGCGCGAAGCCCTTGGTGAAGCCGCCGTGGCTCTCCAGGAGGATCTGCGCGGGCGTGTTCAGCCGGGCGGGCAGGATCAGCCCGGTGGTACAGCCGAGCCCCGGGTCGGCGGCGAAGGGCGCGGTGAGCGCGCTCAGCCAGCGCGGGTCGGCGACCACGTCGTCGTCGGTGAACGCCAGAATCGTTCCCTCGGCCACGGCGACGCCCCGGTTGTGCGCGGCGGCGAGCCCCGGCACGGGCTCGCGGACATAGCGCACGCCGTGCGCCGCGTAGCTCCCCTCGACCAGCTCGCGGGTCTGGGCGGTCACCGGGTTGTTGTCGACGACCACGATCTCGTAGTCGGGGTGGTCCTGGCGGAGCAGCGAGTCCAGCGCCCGGGCGAGCTGCCCGGCCCGCTCACGGGTGGCGACGACGACGGTGGCGCGCGCCGGCGGCAGCGGCGGCGCGGGCCGCCCGTCCGGCGGCAGATGGCCGGCGAGCTGCTTGCGGGCCGCCGCGGCCAGCACCTCGGCGGCGTCCTCACCGGGTCCGACCCGGCCGATCACCGTGCCGACCGGGCGGCCCCCGAGCCGGACCAGGACGTACACCTCGCCCTCCCCCAAGGGCGGCCCGCCGGGCGCGGGGGTCAGCGAGAGCACCCCGCCGTCGAGCCCGTCGAGGTCCAGCTCCCCGACGCCGATGCCCCCGTGGACGCCCTGCTCCCGGACCAGCCCCTCGGCCTCCGGCCGGAGGGACTCGCGCGCTCTGTGCGCGTGTGCTCTGTGCGCGTGTGCCGTACGACGTGACATGGGACTCCCCCGTGATCCTCCGGGTGGTTCGGGTGGTTCTGGCGGTGCGGGCCTAGCGCCCGCGCAGGCGGCCCGCCTGCTTCAGGGCGCGCCGGCCGAACGCGGCGAGCGCGGGCCGCTCCCGTACGAACCCGTGCGCGCGGCGGGACGGCTCGCGGCCCAGCCAGTGCAGTGCGGCCCCGGCCCCCGGCCGCACCGCGGCGCCCTCGTACACCGGGATCTCCCCGGTCTTCAGGGCGTCCTTGTACTCGGCGGCGCCCCGCCCCAGGTCGAGGACCCCGATCCCGGCCGCGGCCGCCGCGCGCGCCATCCGCAGATGCAGGACGAGGCCGGGCGAGTACTTGGCGAACTCCGGGTCGTAGGAGGGGAACCAGCACGAGAGCAGCGTGCGCGAGCGCAGCCCGAAGTGGGCGGCGACCGGGCGGTCCGCCGCATAGAGCACGGACAGGACGCCGGAGCAGCCGGGCGCATCCGTGTGCGCGAGGTAGCGCACCAGGGTGCTGATCCACTCCTGGGCGAACCGGTCGCGGCGGCCGGTGCGGCGGTACTGCGCGGACTTCCACTCCATCAGCTGCCGCAGCGCCGCCGGATCGCGCTCGTCGAAGACGAACCGCACCTCGCCCGCCTGCCGCCCGAGCCTGCGCTCCTTGGCGGCGGTGGTGCGGAAGAACTTGGGCGAGCGCTCGCGCAGCCCGCTCTCGTACGCCTCGTACCCCGCGCCGACGTCGACGACGAAGGAGGGGTACGAGGCGGCCGCGCCCGGGGTGAACAGCGTCTGCCCGGCCTCCAGGTTGTCGAACTCCCAGGCGGAGAGGGCGCAGGCGCGCAGCAGCTCCCGGGCGTCCGGCCCGGCTTCCGGCCCGGCGACGATCCCCTGGCAGTCGGAGACGCCGAACCCGATGGCCCGCCCCCGCCCGAACCGGCCCTTCTCGAAGGTCCCCGGACTCCCCCCTCATCACCTTCGACAACGTCACCAAGCGCTTCGGCTCCACCACGGTCCTCGACGACCTGTGCTTCTCGGTGCGGCCGGGCCGGCACGTCACGCTGATCGGCCCCTCCGGCTCCGGCAAGACCACGATCCTGCGGCTGCTGATGACCCTGGAGACACCCGACTCCGGGACGATCCAGGTCAATGGGGACCGGCTGTTTCCGGCCGCCGAGAGAGAGCGCCGCGAGGCCCGCAAGAAGATCGGGATGGTCTTCCAGCAGTTCAACCTCTTCCCCAACATGACCGTGCTCAGGAACCTCACCGAGGCGCCGGTCCGGGTGCTCGGCCTCTCGCCCGACGAGGCCGAGCAGCGGGCGAGGGACCTGCTGGACCTGGTGGGGCTCGCCGACCGCACCGACGCCAGGCCCTCCCAGCTCTCCGGCGGTCAGCAGCAGCGGGTGGCGATCGCGCGGGCCCTCGCGATGCGGCCCCAGGTGCTGCTTCTCGACGAGGTGACCTCCGCGCTCGACCCGGAGCTGGTGGCCGGAGTCCTCGACGTACTGCGGGACATCGCGACCACGACGGACATCACCATGCTGTGCGTCACCCACGAGATGAACTTCGCGCGCGATATCTCGGACGAGGTCATGATGTTCGATTCCGGGAAGGTCATCGAGTCGGGTCCGCCGGAAAAAATCTTCTCGGGGGCAGAGCACGAACGCACGCGCGAGTTCCTGGGCGCGGTGCTCTGACCTCAGCTTCCGGCCAGAGACCCTGCCTCTGGCATATGTCACGCGGATGCGCCCCAGCTTATGGGCCGGGGCGCATCATCAATCTCGTCAACACCCCCACCGGAAACGGGTCTTGGCGGTTATCGTGGAACGGTGAAGCTGTCCACCTTCGCAGCCTCGACCTGCTAGGGGGAAACCGTGGCGCTGAAGCCCGAGCCGACCGCGCCGTTCCACTCGGTGCAGTACGCCTTCCGCGTCCTGGAGACGATCTCCAAGCACGCAGGCGGAGTGACGGACGTCCAGATCGCACGAGAGACCGGTCTGCCGACCGCGCACCTCGCCTCCCTTCTCCTCATGCTCCGCTGCGAGGGCTATGTGGAACAGGTCGCCGACGGCGCGTATGTGATCGGCGACTCCACCGTCCTGCTGGGCTCCGGCGTGGTGCGCCAGCAGGCCCTGGAGGCCCAGCTCCAGAGCACGCTGACCGAACTGCGCGACTCGGTCGGCGCGGCGGTCTACATCAGCCGGTACATCGACGGCGAAGTGAAGATCACGCAGTACGCGGACGGCCCCCGCGCACCGAAGGTGAACGAGTGGGTGGACTTCCGCTCGGCGGCCCACGCCAGCGCCGTCGGCAAGTGCCTGCTCACCCAGCTCGACCAGAACGGGCGGCGCGACCACCTCTCGCGCCACAAGATCGCCCGGCTCACCTCGCGGACCATCACCAACGAGCGCGTGCTCTTCAGCAAGCTGGACAGCCAGCCCGCGACGGTCCCGGTCCTCGACCTCCAGGAGTACGCGGTGGGCACGGTCTGCGCGGCCGTTCCGCTCACGGCGGGCTCGGCGGTCGGCTGCCTGGCACTCTCCCTGCCGATCGAGCACGCCCACCGGCTGCGCTCGGCGGCGGACACCCTGAACCGGCGGGCGGCCCCGGTGGTGCTCTCGCTGGCGATCTAGGCGTGTCGTTTCCGTAATCCGCCGGGTGGCAGGAGCACCCCGGCGGACCAGGTAGTATTTTCTCTGTCAGCAGGCGCCGCTAGCTCAGTTGGTTAGAGCAGCTGACTCTTAATCAGCGGGTCCGGGGTTCGAGTCCCTGGCGGCGCACAGACAGCAAGAAGCCCTTCGCGAAAGCGGAGGGCTTCTTGCGTTGTCCCCTACATGTTTCCGGCCCACGGCGAACACGCTTGGCGGACCGCCATGGGCGAGTAATGCTGATTACATGATTACAGCCGAACAGCACGAGCAGCTTCGCGGCTGGTTCTCCGGCCGCATCCCGGACGGACTCTTCGAGCGTCTGGTCGAGGTCGCCGTCGACCGCGAGGAGATCACCGTCGTCGGGCGCATCCCCGAGCCGAAGCTCGCGGACGACGCCTCCCCCGCCGAGCGCACCGCCGCCCTCGACGGCCGTATCGAGGAGTTCCGCGAGCGCACCCGTGACGAGCGGATCGCCGTGGCCCGCGAGGCCGAGCACCGCTATGGGCGAAAGGTGTCATGGGGCGCCGAGTGCGGCGGCCGGCGGGCGATGTTCACCCAGGTCTCGGCCCCCGTGATGACCCGGCTCCGCCAGCCCGAACGCCAGGTCCTGGACACCCTGGTGGCCGGCGGGGTGGCCCGCAGCCGCAGCGAGGCCCTTGCCTGGTGCGTACGGCTCGTACAGAGTCACACCGACGACTGGCTCGGGGAGCTGCGCGACTCCCTGGAGCGGGTACGGGAAGTCCGCGCCCAGGGGCCCGACCGCGCGTCGGGGCCCGCCGAGGAGGAAAACGCATGAGCGACGCTCCGGGGATCCCCAGCGTCTACGAGTGGATGGGCGGCCAGGAGGCACTGGACCGCCTGACCGAGGTCTTCTACGGGCATGTGCACAAGGACCCGGTCCTGGCGCCCGTGTTCGCGACCGCCCCGCCCGAGCACGCCCACCACGTGGCGGTCTGGCTGGCCGAGGTCTTCGGCGGCCCCGCCGACTACACCGCGGCCCACGGCGGCCACGACCACATGGCCGGGCGCCATCTGGGCCGCGGCATCACCGAGGCGCAGCGGCGGCGCTGGATCGCCCTGCTGATGGACACGGCGGACGAGGTGGGACTGCCGGACGACCCGGAGTTCCGGGCGGTGTTCGCGTACTACATCGAGTGGGGCACGCGGATGGCGCTGGTCTACTCCGGCCCCAACCCGCCGCCGGTGGAGGGGACGGGGGCGACGGTACCGAAGTGGGGCTGGAACCAGACCCCGCCGTGGGTACCGAAGGGCTAGCCTCCGGCCCGCTCGCATGCAACCTCTCTGACGGACCGTCACTACGGCCCCTCCGGACTTCCGGAGGGGCCGTACGCATGTCTTATACATTCGTTCTAGACAGTCGTATTAAACAACCGTACAGTTCCTGTCATGACGCACTCGCCGAGCACGAACCTCCGCGCGGGCCGCAAGGAATGGACCGCCTTCGTCGTCCTCCTGCTGCCGCTCCTCCTGGTCTCCATGGACGTCTCCGTCCTCTACTTCGCGATCCCCTCCATCACCCGCGAGCTGGACCCGAGCGCCACGCAGCAGCTGTGGATCTTCGACATCTACGCCTTCGCGCTCGCCGGGCTGCTGATCACGATGGGCTCGCTCGGCGACCGGATCGGCCGCCGCAAGCTGCTCCTGATCGGGGCGGCGGCCTTCGGCCTCGCCTCGGTGACGGCGGCGTACGCGACCAGCGCCGAGATGCTGATCGCCGCCCGCGCCCTGCTCGGTGTCGGCGGCGCGACCCTGATGCCCTCCACCATGGGCCTGGTCCGCAGCATGTTCCGCGACGACAGGCAGCGCGGCCAGGCGATCGGCATCTGGTCCGGCGCCATGGCGGGCGGCATCGCCCTCGGCTCGGTGATGAGCGGAGTGATGCTGGAGCACTTCTGGTGGGGCTCGGTCTTCCTGATCAACGTGCCCGCGATGCTGCTCCTGCTGGTCCTCGTCCCGGTCCTGGTCCCCGAGTTCAAGGACCCGGCGCCCGGCAGGTTCGACCTGCTGAGCGTGCCGCTGTCGATGGGCGCGGTGCTGCCGGTGGTCTACGGGCTCAAGGAGTTCGCCGCCGAGGGCTTCAGCGCGGCGCGGCTGGCGTCGGTGGCCGCGGGCCTCGCGATCGGCTGGGTCTTCGTCCGCCGCCAGCGCACCAAGCGGGACGCGATGATCAGCCGTGAGCTCTTCCGCGACCGGGTCTTCGGCGCCGGGATCGCGCTCAACGCCGTCGCCGCCTTCGCGATGCTGGGCTCGGCGTACTTCACCACGCAGTACCTCCAGTCGGTGCTCGGCATGGGCACCATGGAGGCGGCGCTGTGGTCGATGGCTCCCTCGCTCGCGGTGGGCATCGCGGCCCCGACGGCCACGGCCGTGGCGGCCAAGGCGGGCAAGGCCCCGGTCATCACGGCCGGCTTCGTGATCGGCTCGGCCGGCTACGGCGTCCTCGCCCTCACCGGCACCGACTCCCTCTGGCTCCTGCTGACCGGCGCGGCGGTGACCGCCAGCGGGATCGTCATGGTGATGGCGCTCGTCTCGGACATGGCGCTGGCCTCGGCCCCGGCCGAGAAGGCGAGCTCGGCGGCCTCGCTCCTGGAGACCGGCCAGGAGTTCGGCGGCGCGCTCGGCATGGCGGTCCTCGGCTCGGTCGGCACCGCGGTCTACCGCTCCGACATGCCCGACTCGGCCCCGCCCGCCGCCCGCGAGACCCTGGGCGCGGCCGTCGCGAGCACCGACGACGCCCTGGAGACGACCGCCCGCGAGGCCTTCGTCCACGGCATGCAGTACGCGGCGATCGGCGGGACGGCGCTGCTCCTGGTCACGGCGGGGGTGGCGGTGGCCATGCTGCGGCGGGCGCGGGTGGCGCCGGAGGCGCCGGAGAGCGAGCTTGTGGCGTAACCCCTTTTCGGGCCCGGACTCCACCTGCGGGCCGGTGGGGGCTGGTCGCGCAGTTCATCCCCAAGGAGACCCCGTGCTCGTGCTGCTGCCCCCCTCCGAAGGAAAGGCCGACGGGGGGCGCGGAACCCCCCTCAAGGAGGAGGCGCTGTCGCTGCCGGGGCTGCGCCCCGCCCGTACCGCCGTCCTCGACGAGCTCGTCGAGCTGTGCCTCGGGGACGAGGAGAAGGCCCGAGAGGTGCTCGGCCTCAGCGAGGGCCTGCGCGGCGAAGTCGCCAAGAACGCCGAACTGCGCACCGCCGCCACCCGCCCCGCCGGCGAGATCTACACCGGCGTCCTCTACGACGCCCTCGGCCTCGCCACCCTGGACCCCGCCGCCAAGCGCCGCGCCGCCAAGTCGCTGCTCGTCTTCTCCGGCCTGTGGGGCGCCGTCCGCACCACCGACCGCATCCCCTCGTACCGCTGCTCGATGGGCGTGAAGCTGCCGGGACTCGGCGCGTTGGGGGCGTACTGGCGCGGCGTCATGGACCCGGTCATGACCGAGGCCGCCGGCACCGGCCTCGTCCTCGACCTGCGCTCGTCCGCGTACGCCGCCGCCTGGAAGCCCAAGGGCGAGGTCGCCGGGCGGACCGCGACCGTACGCGTACTGCACTCCCAGATCATCGACGGCGTCGAGAAGCGCTCGGTGGTCAGCCACTTCAACAAGGCCACGAAGGGGCGGCTCGTACGCGACCTGCTGCTGGCGGGGGCCGCCCCCCCGACCCGGCGCGGCTCGTGGAGGCCCTGCGCGACCTCGGGTACGCGGTGGAGTGCGCCCCGCCCGCCAAGGCGGGCAAGCCGTGGGCGCTGGACGTGGTCGTGGAGCAGATCCACTGAGGTTCCGCTGAGGATCCACTGAGGACAACAGCCTATTGCGCAGGGTGCAACGCTCGTTGCGCCCCGCGATAGCGCCCGGCAGGATGCCCGTATGACCTCCGTCCTGGACCTCGCCCCCGTCGTCCCCGTGGTCGTCCTGGACGACCCCGCCGACGCCGTACCACTCGCGCGGGCCCTGGTGGCGGGCGGGCTGCCGGCGATCGAGGTGACCCTGCGGACGCCCGCCGCGCTCGACGCGATCCGGGCGATCGCGGACGGCGTACCGGAGGCGGTGGTGGGGGCCGGGACCGTGGTGTCGGCCGCCGGGGTCGAGGACGCCGTGGCGGCCGGGGCGCGCTTCCTGGTCAGCCCGGGCTGGACCGGCGGCCTCCTCGACGCGATGACCGCGTCCGGGCTCCCGTTCCTGCCCGGGGTCGCGACCGCCTCAGAGGTGGTGGCGCTCCTGGAGCGCGGGGTCCGCGAGATGAAGTTCTTCCCCGCCGAGGCGGCGGGCGGCACGGCCTACCTCAAGTCGCTGGCCGGGCCGCTCCCCGGCGCCCGCTTCTGCCCCACCGGCGGCATCTCGCTCGCCTCGGCGCCGGACTATCTGGCCCTGCCGAACGTGGGGTGCGTCGGGGGGACGTGGATGCTGCCCCCGGACGCCCTGGCCGCGCGGGACTGGGGGCGGGTGGAGGCACTGGCGCGCGAGGCAGCGGGGTTGCGCTGAGTCTTTCGGCCGCGGGCCGTCGGCGGCTGGTCAGCCACCCACGGCCCGCGGCCGACACCGCCCTCAGCGCAAGTGACCCGTGTCGTTCAGCAGCCTCACGGACGCGTTGCCGTCGCCGTAGTACGCCACCGCCGACAGCGACGCCGCCGACAGCTCCATCCGGAACAGCGACTCCGGCGGGGCGCCCAGGGCGAGGCGGACCAGGGTCTTGACCGGGGTCACATGCGTGACCAGCAGGACCGTACGGCCCGCGTACGCCGTGAGCAGCCGGTCGCGGGCCGCCGAGACGCGCCGCGACACCGTCGCGAAGCTCTCGCCGCCGCCGGTCGGCGCGGCCTTGGGCGAGGCGAGCCAGGCGTCGAGGTCGGCGCCGTAGCGCTCGCGCACCTCGGCGAAGGTCAGCCCCTCCCACGCCCCGAAGTCCGTCTCGCGCAGGCCTTCCTCGACCGCGACGTCCAGACCGAGGCGTGCCGCGACCGCCGCCGCCGTCTCGCGGCAGCGCCGCAGCGGGGACGAGACGACCGCCTGGATCGTGCCCCGGGCCGCGAGCGCCGCGGCGACCTGGTCGGCCTGGCGCCGGCCCGCCGCCGAGAGCTCCGGGTCGGTGCCGCCGCTGCCGGAGAACCGCTTCTCGGGGGTCAGCGCCGTCTCGCCGTGCCGCAGCAGGACGAAGGTGGTGGGCGTGCCCAGGTCCGGCGCGCTCCACCCGGCGGCCGGGGCCGCGCCCGAACTGCGGGCGGGGGCCGGGACGGTGGCGACCGGAGCGGCCGGGGCGGCCGACGCCAGCGCCGCCCGGGCCCGCGCCGCACCTGCCGACGCGTCCCCGACGACCCGCGCCGCGTCCGTGTCGGCGGGGGCCCGAGGAGAGCGCCGCCGTGGACGCCGACGGCTCCCACTGCTTGCCGCGCTTGCCCGCGTCCATCGCCTCGTTGGCGAGCCGGTCCGCGTGCTTGTTCTTCTCGCGCGGGATCCACTCGTACGTGACCTGCGCGGGCGGCAGTACGCGCCCGGCCTCGGCCGCGAGCGGCTTCATGTCGGGGTGCTTGATCTTCCAGCGGCCCGACATCTGCTCGACGACCAGCTTGGAGTCCATCCGGACCCGGACCTTCGCGGCCGGGTCCAGGGCCTTGGCCGCCTTGAGCCCGGCGATCAGGCCCTTGTACTCGGCGACGTTGTTGGTCGCGACACCGATGTACTCCGCCGCCTCGGCCAGCGTCTCGCCCGTCGCCGGGTCGAGGACCACCGCGCCGTAACCGGCCGGACCCGGGTTGCCCCGGGAGCCGCCGTCGGCCTCGACAACGAACTGCCGCACTACAGACCCGACTCCGACGTACGGACCAGGATGCGGCTGCAGTTCTCGCACCGCAGCACGGTGTCCGGGGACGCCGCCCTGACCGCGGTGACCTCGGTGATGTTGAGCTCCAGCCGGCAGCCCTCGCACTTGCGCTGGTAGAGCCGGGCCGCGCCGACGCCGCCCTGCTTCTCGCGCAGCTTGTCGTAGAGCTTCAGCAGGTCGGCGGGGATCACGCCCGCGACGACCTCGCGCTCCTTGGCCACGTCGGCGGCCTCGGCGTCGAGCTGCTGGGTCGCGGCGTCGCGGCGGGCGGTCGCCTCGTCGGTCCTCGACTGGACGGAGGAGACCCGCTCGGTCAGCTCGGCGGCCCGCTCCTGGGCGGACTCACGGCGCTCCATGACCTCCAGGACCACGTCCTCCAGGTCGCCCTGGCGCTTGGCCAGCGAGGCGATCTCGCGCTGGAGGGACTCCAGGTCCTTGGGGGACGAGACGGCGCCCGAGTCCAGGCGCTGCTGGTCGCGGGCGGCGCGCTGGCGGACCTGGTCGACGTCCTGCTCGGCCTTGGTCTGCTCGCGGGCGGTGTCGCTCTCCTCGGTCTGCGCGGCGACCAGCAGGTCGCGGAGCTGGATGAGGTCCTTGTTCAGCGAGTCGATCTCGGCGTGCTCGGGCAGCGACTTCCGCTTGTGGGCGAGCTGCGACAGGCGTACGTCGAGGGCCTGTACGTCGAGGAGGCGGATCTGGTCGGCGGGCGCGGCGTTCAGTTGGGGGCTCCAGAAGAGTGGTGGGATGACCAGGGGTCGGTGACCGTCTTCGAGACGTGGACCCGCAGGTCCCAGCCGTGGCGGTCGGAAATCTCGTCGAGCTGTGCGGCGGCCTGCTCGCACCAGGGCCACTCGGTGGCCCAGTGCGCGGCGTCGACCAGGCCCAGCGGGCCGGACGAAGGAGACGCGTGCTGGGTGGCCTCCGACACCGGGTGGTGGCGCAGGTCGGCGGTGAGGAAGGCATCGGCTCCCGACGCCCGTACGGCGTCGAAGAGGCCGTCGCCCGAGCCGCCGCTGACGGCGACGGTCTTCACCAGGGCCTCGGTGTCGCCCGCGACCCGGATCCCCTGCGCGGTGGCGGGCAGCCGGGCGGCGGCGCGGGCGGCGAACCCGCCCAGCGTCTCGGGGTGGTCCAGCTCGCAGATCCGGCCCAGTCCCCGGCGCCCCGAGGGGTCCGTGGCGTCGGGCACGAGCGGGCCGACCACCCGGAGGTCCAGGGCGCCCGCGAGGGCGTCGGAGACACCGGGGTCGGCGGAGTCGGCGTTGGTGTGGGCGACGTGCAGCGCGATGTCGTGCTTGATCAGGGTGTGCACGACGCGGCCCTTGAAGTGGCCGGCCGCGACCGTCGTCGTGCCGCGCAGATAGAGCGGGTGGTGGGTGACGATCAGATCGGCGCCGAGCCGCACGGCCTCGTCCGCGATCTCCTGGACGGGGTCGACGGCGAACAGCACGCGCCGGACCTCCGCGTCGGGCTCGCCGCAGACGGTGCCGACCGCGTCCCATCCCTCGGCCCGCTCGGGCGGCCAGAGGGCGTCGAGCGCGGCGATGACTTCAGACAGACGGGGCACGGACACAGGTTACCCGCGCTCCGGGCCGGCCTGTGGACCCGGGACGGGGTGCTGCGGCTGCCGTGCGCGACGGCCGCGGCGCCCTGCTCGGTGGCGGCGGTCCCGGCCCCGGCGGACCTGCCGCGCCCTGCCCCCGTACCGCTGAAGCCGCAGGCCCCCAGGCCCGTACCGCTGGCGCAGGCACCGCTGACCGGCCGTCAGTAGGCCGTGGAGCTCTGGCTAAGATCCACGGCGAACGCAACGGACGAAACACAACGGGGTGACTGCACCACATGTCCGAGACACTGACCGCCGCGTCCGCCGAAGCCACGACGGACCCCGACGGCCACCACGGCCGGCACCGGGGCGGCGCCGCGGCGACCGAGGAGCCGACCAACGAGGCCCACGGCCGCCACCGGCGGAACGACGGCGACGGCGGCCACCACCACGGCTGACGTCGGCGAAGAAGCGCGAAGGGCCCGGGATCCACAGATCCCGGGCCCTTTCCCGTCCGTCCGGACGCTCAGCCGCGCTTGAGGCCGAGCACCTCCGCCGCCGCGAAGGTCTCGTTCGCGGGGCGCTCGGCGTAGTACGGCGAGAGCAGCTCGTCCAGTTCCCCGTACGTGAAGGCCTCCTTGGCCGCGTCGAACTTGGCGGCCACCTTCGGGCGCTCCACGATCGCGACCATCCCGCCGTGCACCACCATCAGCTGGCCGTTGACCCGGGCGGCCGCGGGGGACGCCAGATAGCCGACGAGCGGCGCCACGTGCTCGGGCGCCAGCGGGTCGAGCTGCCCCTCGCCGGGCTCCTCGAAGCCCGCGAAGACGTCCTCCGTCATCCGGGTGCGGGCGCGGGGGCAGATGGCGTTGGCGGTGACCCCGTACTTGGCGAGCGCCAGGGCCGTGGAGGTGGTCAGGCCCACGATCCCGCCCTTGGCTGCCGCGTAGTTGGGCTGGCCCGCCGAGCCCGCGAGGAACGCCTCCGAGGAGGTGTTGACGATCCGGCCGTAGACCGCGCCGCCCGCCGCCTTGGAGCGCCCGCGCCAGTGCGCGGCGGCGAAGTGGGTGGTGTTGAAGTGGCCCTTGAGGTGGACGTGGATCACCGCGTCCCACTCGGCCTCGGTCATCGAGAAGATCATCCGGTCCCGCAGGATGCCCGCGTTGTTGACCAGGATGTCCAGTTTGCCGAACTCCTCGACCGCCGACCGGACGAGTTCCCGGGCCTGTTGGTGGTCGGCCACGTCGCCGGTGTGGGCGAGAGCCGTGCCGCCCGCCGCGCGGATCTCGGCGGCGACCTCCTCGGCGGGAGCGGCCGAGGCCTCGCCGGAGCCGTCCCGGCCCGGCTGCCCGAAGTCGTTGACGACCACGGACGCGCCGAGCCGGGCGAGTTCGAGGGCCTCGGCCCGGCCCAGGCCCCGTCCGGCGCCGGTGACGATCGCGCTGAGCCCTTCAAGTGGCAGTGCCATCGGTCGACCGCGTCCCTTCGGTTCAGAGGGTTCGGAAGGTTCAGAGGGTTCGGAAGGTTCGGAGGGTTGGGAGGGTTCAGAGGGTGATGCAGGTGCGCAGGGCCTCGCCCGTGCGCATCTGGTCGAGGGCGTCGTTGATCCCGGCGAGCGGCACCCGGTGGGTGATCAGGCCCTCCAGGTCGATCCGGCCCGCCCGCCACAGCGCGACGGCCCGCTCGTAGGAGCGCAGTACGTCGCCGCCGCCGTACAGCGAGGGCAGGATCCGCTTCTCGTCGAAGAACAGCTCGAACATGTTGAGCTGGAAGAAGTCGTCCATGGCGCCCGCGCCGACCACGCACAGGGTGCCGCCGCGCCGGGTCGCCCCGTAGGCGGTGCGGGCGGTGGCGGACTTGCCGACGACCTCGAAGACGTAGTCGAAGCCCTCGCCGCCGGTGATCCGCTGCTTGGCGTCGTCGAGCTCGCTGGGCGAGACGGCCTCGGTCGCACCGAAGGTGAGCGCGGCCTCGCGCCGGGAGGCCACCGGGTCGACGGCGACGATCTGCGCCGCGCCCTGCGCCCTGGCGCCCTGGATCGCGGAGATGCCGACCCCGCCGCAGCCGATGACGGCGACCGACGAACCGGCCTCCACCTTGGCGGTGTTGATGGCCGCGCCGAGCCCGGTGGTCACCCCGCACCCGATGAGCGCGGCGATCTCGTACGGCACGTCGTCGGGGATCGGGACCGCGCATCCGGCGGCGACCACGACCTCCTCCGCGAAGGTGCCGGTGCCCGCGAAGCCGAACACCTCGGCGCCGGGGCGCTTGAAGTTGGGGGTGCCCGCGTTCATGAACCCGGCCAGGCACAGATGGGTCTGGCCGCGCTTGCAGGAGGGGCAGACGCCGCACGCGGGCAGCCAGCACACCAGGACGCGGTCGCCCGGGGCGAGCGAGGTGACGCCGTCGCCGACGTCGAGGATCTCGCCCGCGCCCTCGTGGCCGGGGACGAAGGGGGCGGGCTGCGGAAGCACCCCGGTCATCGCGGAGATGTCGGAGTGGCAGAGCCCGGTCGCGCGGATCCGGATCCGCACCTTCCCGGGCCCGAAGCCCACCGCCTCGACGTCGTCGAGCACATCGAGCTTGTCCTGGCCGATCTCGTGCAGTACGGCTGCGCGCATGGTGCGGCTCCCCTCTGATGGGACTCCGATGAGGCGGTTCAGACGTGTTCGACGAGCGTGTCGGAGAGCACCGGCGCGTCGTCCCGCTCGACGGCCGTCACCGACACCTGGACGCGGCCCGGTGCGGCCCACATCCGGATGCGCAGGGTCTCGCCCGGGAAGACGACCCCGGTGAAGCGGGTGGTGTACGAGCGGACGCGGGCCACCTCGCCGCCGAGCAGCGTGTCGACGACGGCCTTCAGCGTCATTCCGTACGTGCAGAGCCCGTGCAGGATCGGCCGGTCGAAGCCGGCGAGCGCGGCGAACTCGGGGTCGGCGTGGAGCGGGTTCCAGTCGCCGGAGAGCCGGTAGAGCAGCGCCTGCTCCTCGCGCACCTCCCGCTCGACGGTGTGGTCGGGGGTCCGGTCGGGCTGCTCGGTACGGGCGGAGGGGCCGCGCTCACCGCCGAAGCCGCCCTCGCCGCGTACGAAGATCTGGGCGTCGCTGGTCCACAGCGGGCCCTCGTCGTCGGCGGCCTCGGTGCGCAGCACCAGGACGGCGGCCTTGCCCTTGTCGTAGACGGCGGCCACCCTGGAGGTGGAGACGGCCTTGCCGCGCACCGGGATCGGGCGGTGCAGGACGATGCCCTGGCCGCCGTGGAGCACGGCCGCGAGGTCGACCTCGATGCCGGGCGCGCCGAGTCCGCCGACCACGCCCATGCCGGCGCCCGCGACGGTGGCGAACGAGGGCAGCACGTGCAGCCTCGACTCCAGGGTGTAGCGCAGCTCGTCCGGGTCGGTCGCCGGGACGCCCGCGCCCAGTCCCAGGTGGTAGAGCTGGATGTCCTTGTGGTCCCAGACGATCTCGGTGGACCGGGGCTCGGCGGCGAGCGCCTTCGCGACGTCGATGGGCATACGGGGGCTGCTCCTTGGAGGTGGAAGACCTCGGCGCGGCCGTCCGCACCGTCGGCCGCACCGAGGCCGTGCGCGGCCGGCTCGGAGAGCCGGTTTTAGAACGCGTTCTAGGCTCGATGGGCCCTATGTATAACGCAGCGGCCCCCGATTGGGAACACTTCTGACGCGCCGTCAGCTAGCGCTGACGCCCGGGGTTCATCTGCGGGCCGGTGGGGGTGCCCGCGCCCCTTCCTGTGCCCGGGGTTGATCTGCGGGCCGGTGGAGGGTTGCTCGCGCCGTTCCCCGCGCCCCTTCCTGTGCCCGGAGTTCACCTGCGGGCCGGTGGAGGGTTGCTCGCGCCGTTCCCCGCGCCCCTCAATCGCCCGGGGGCATCCGCGGGTTGAGTTGGGCTGGTCGCGCCGTTCCCCGCGCCCCTGGAGGGCGCATCGGCGCTGGGCAACCCCAACCCCGTAGGGGCGCGGGGAACTGCGCGAGCAACCACACTCAACCTGCGGATGACCCCCGGCCGCAGACAACCGACCCGCCAGGACATTTGTCCCGCCCAACCCCGTACAAGAACATCTGCCGGGCACCGGGGCCCGATCCGTAGCGTCAAGGACATGACGCAGACAGCACCGAGCGCCCCGGCCGCCGTAAGCCTCACCCACGTGGTCAAGGCCTACGGCTCCGTACGGGCAGTCGACCGTATCGACCTCGACATCCGCCGGGGCGAAACCGTCGCCCTGCTCGGCCGCAACGGCGCCGGCAAGTCCACCACCATCGGCCTCCTGCTCGGCCTCGACGAGCCGGACGCGGGCGAGGTGCGGCTCTTCGGCCGCACGCCGGAGCGGGCGGTACGGGCCGGGCTCACCGGGGCGATGCTCCAGGAGGGGCAGCCGATCCCCCGCGTCACCGTACGGGAGCTCATCGCGTTCGTCGGCTCGACCTACCCCGAGCCGATGCCGGTCGACGAGGCGCTGGCGCTCGCCGGGCTCACCGGCTTCGCGGACCGCCGGGTCGACAGGCTCTCCGGCGGCCAGGCCCAGCGCGTGAGGTTCGCGGTGGCGATCGCCGGGGCGCCCGCGCTGCTGGTCCTGGACGAGCCGACCGCCGCACTCGACGTGGCGGCGCGCCGAGCGTTCTGGGACGCGATGCGCAGCTACGCGGCCCGGGGCAACACCGTGCTGTTCTCCACCCACTACCTGGAGGAGGCGGACGACAACGCCGACCGGATCGTGGTCGTCGACCAGGGCCGTGTCGTGGCCGACGGCCCCGGCGAGCGGATCAAGCGCGCGGCCGGCGGCAGCCTGGTCTCCTTCGACCTGGCGGGCGGCCCCAGCGCGGGCCTGGCCGCGCTGCCGGGCGTGGTCTCGGTCGAGGTGCGCGGCGACCGCGCCCGGCTGCGTACGGACGACTCGGACGCCACGGTCGTGGAGCTCGCCCGGCGCGGCGCGGTCCGGCGCCTCGAAGTCGCCCCGGCCAGCCTGGAGGACGCCTTCCTCTCCCTCACCTCCACCGTCTCCCCGACCGCCACCGCCACCGCCACCGTCGGCTCCGTACGCGAAAGCGAGACCGTCTGATGCTCGGCTACATCACGCTCGAAATCCGGCGCACCCTCCGCGACGCGTCCTTCGTGATCTTCGGTATCGGGATGCCGGTGCTCATGTACCTCCTCTTCACCAACATCGGCTCGGGGGGCGGCGACTCGGCCGACTGGAAGGCCGCATCGATGGTCGGCATGGCCGCGTACGGGGCGCTCGGCGCGTCGCTGAACGCCGGTGGCCAAGTGGCCTCCGACAGGAGCGCGGGCTGGCTGAGGCAGCTGCGGATCACCCCGCTGGCGCCGTCCCGGGTGGTGGCGGGCCGCGCGGTCAGCGGCTCGGCGACCGTGCTGCCGGCCGTCCTCGCGGTGCTCGCGGCGGGCGCGCTCGTCAACGGCGTACGCCTGGAAGCCTGGCAGTGGGCGGCGCTCGCGCTGCTGCTGTGGGCCGGGGCGCTCCCCTTCACCCTGCTGGGCCTCGGCAACGGCTACCGGCTGAGCCCGCAGGCCATGGGCGTGGTCAATGTGGCGTGTCTGATGGGGCTCGCGGTGCTCGGCGGACTGTGGTTCCCGCTCTCCTCCTTCCCCCACTGGCTCGCCTCGATCGCCGCGTACAGCCCGGCCCACCGGTTCGGGGACCTCGGCTGGGCGGTCTCGCACGGCTCGGCCCCCGGACTCGGGACGGTCGCGGTGCTCGGCGGCTGGCTGCTGGCGTTCGGCTCGTACGCCGTGGTCTCCTACCGACGGTCCGCGAGGGCCGTGTGAGCACGATGAACGGGGAGAACGAGACAGTGGCGCCCAGCCTGCCGAAACTGCCGGAGCTACCGAAACTGCCGGAGCTGCCGAGGAGGAGCGAGCGGGACGCCGACCTCGCCGGTCCCCCGGCGAACGGCTACGCCCTGCTGCCCTGGCTCCTGATGGGCCTGGGCGCGTTCTCCAACCTCGTCGAGGGCAGGACCCCGAACCCGTGGATCGGGGGCGCCGGGCTGCTGGCCTTCAACTCGCTCTACGTCACGGTCGCCTTCCGCGCCTTCGACAAGGAGAAGCGCGAGAGCCGCGCCACGCTCGCGGCCCTGGCCGCGATGGCCGCGATCACCTACGCGCTGACCCTCCTTTACGGCGGCACCTGGCTGTTCTTCTTCCCGCTGCTCTCGCTGGCCTGCGGCGCGGTGCTGCGGGACCGCAGGCTGGGCCTGGTGATCATGGTCCTGGCGAGCTCGGCGGGCGCCATCTCCGGCATGGAGGCGGGCGAGGTCTGGGACAACGTGACCATCGCGTACGGCACGTTCCTCTCCGGCATGGTGACGGCGGCGGTCCTCTCGCTCTCCCAGACCGTGCGCGAACTGCGCGACACCCGCCAGGAGCTGGCCCGTACCGCCGTGGAGAAGGAACGTCTCCGCTTCTCCCGGGACCTGCACGACCTGCTCGGCCACACGCTCTCGGTGATCGTGGTGAAGTCGGAGGCGGCCCGCCGCCTCGCCCCGCGCGACCTGGACGCCGCGCTCGGCCAGGTCGCCGACATCGAGTCGGTCGGCCGCCAGGCGCTCACCGAGATCCGCGAGGCCGTCACCGGCTACCGCGAGGGCAGCCTCGGCACCGAGCTGGACCGGGCCCGCTCGGCACTGCTGGCGGCCGAAGTGGAGCCGGTGGTACGCCTGTCGGGCCCGCCGCTGCCCTCACAGGTGGAGGCGCTGCTTGGCTGGGTGGTACGGGAGGCGGTCACCAACGTCGTACGGCACAGCGGGGCGGCCCACTGCGAGATCGTGGTCGACGGCGCGCCCGAGCGGGTACGGCTGAAGATCACCGACGACGGGCGCGGCGTACCATCCGAACAGCCCGTCGCCCCCGGTCCACGCATCGGCGGCACGGGCCTGAAGGGTCTCACCGAACGCCTCGCGGCGGCCGGCGGCTCACTCGAAGCGGGCCCCGGGCCGCGCGGCGGCTTCCAGGTGAACGCCGAGCTCCCGGTCGACCCGCTCGACGCCGAGCTCGAAGCGGAGCTGGAGACCGAACGCGGGGTCGCACGGGGATGAGACCGGCACGATGGGGAGAACGGCATGATCAGAGTCCTGCTCGCCGAGGACCAGGGCATGATGCGGGGCGCGCTGGCCCTGCTGCTCGGGCTTGAGGAGGACATCGAGGTGGTCGCCCAGGTGTCGGCGGGCGACAAGATCGTGTCCGAGGCGCTCGTCGCCCGGCCCGACGTCGCCCTCCTGGACATCGAACTGCCCGGCCGCAGCGGGCTCGACGCGGCGGCCGAGCTGCGCGAGGAGTGCCCCGACTGCCGGGTGCTGATCCTCACCACCTTCGGGCGGCCGGGGTATCTGCGGCGCGCGATGGAGGCGGGCGCGGCCGGGTTCCTGGTGAAGGACGGGCCGGTGGAGGATCTGGCCGAGGCGATCCGGCGGGTGCTGCGCGGCGAGACGGTGATCGACCCGGCGCTGGCCGCGGCCGCGCTGAGCGCGGGCGCCAACCCGCTGACCGCGCGGGAGCGGGACGTCCTGAACGCCTCGGTGGACGGCGCGACGGTGGCCGACATCGCGGGCAGGCTGCACCTGTCGGAGTCGACGGTACGCAACTACCTCTCGTCGGCGATCGGCAAGACGGGCACCCGCAACCGCATGGAGGCGGTGCGGGCGGCGCGGCAGCAGGGCTGGCTCTGAGAGCCTGTCTTTGAACCCCCGTCGTCCGCCCGGAGGGCGGGCGCACCGGCCGCCGCTGCGCAGGCGGGGGTTCAAAGACAGGCTCTGAGTCACTTCTTCGCCGCGGTGGCCCTGGGCAGCCACACCAGCGCGACGACCGTGCTGGCGAGCAGGACGAAGCCGCCGGTGCGGAACGCGAGCGCGTAGCCCTCGGTGAGCGCCTCGGGGGTCGGCGAGTCGCCGCTACGGGCGGTGGCGACGGTCGACAGGATGGCGAGGCCGAGCGCGCCGCCCATCGTGCGGGAGGTGTTGACGAGCCCCGAGACGAGCCCGGCCTCGCCCGGTGCGGCGCCGGAGGTGGCGAGCGAGGCGAGCGGCGTCGTGGCCAGGCCCGCGCCGGTCATCATCAGCACGCCGGGCACCAGGATCGCCATCCAGTACGGGTCGTGCGCGTGCATCGTGGACTGCCAGCCGAACCCGGCGGCGGCGATCAGTACGCCGAGGACCGTGAGGTTGCGGGTCCCGGTCACCGGCATCAGCCGGGGGGCGATCTTGGCGCCGAAGACGATGCTCAACGAGCTGGGGACGAGGGCGAGTCCGGCGCCCAGCGGGGTGTAGCCGAGCACGTTCTGGGCGTACAGGGTCATGAAGTACCAGGTGCAGAAGGTGGCCGAGCCGCAGGCGAACATCACGACGTTGGCGGACGAGACGGACCGCAGGCGCAGCAGCCGCAGCGGCATCAGCGGCGCCGCCGCCCGTGCCTCGACGGCGAGGAACGCGCCGAGCAGCGCGAGCCCGCCCAGCAGCGGGGCGAGCGTCTGCGGAGCGGTCCAGCCGGCCCGCTCGGTCTGCACGATGCCGTATGCGAGGACCGCGAGCCCGCCGGTGACGGCGACCGCGCCGGGCAGGTCCAGGCGGTTGCGGGTGGCGGCGCGGCTCTCCGTGATCCACAGGGTGGCGCCGGTGAGGACGAGGGCGCCGACGGGCACGTTGATGAGCAGCACCCAGCGCCACGACAGGGTGTCGGTGAGCACCCCGCCGACCAGCCCGCCCGCCGCGCCGCCGCCCGCGCCGACCGCGGCCCAGGTGCCTATGGCCCTGGTACGGGCGGCCCCCTCCGGGACGGCGGCGGTGAGGATGGTGAGGGTGGACGGCGCGAGCACGGCGGCGCCGAGTCCCTGTACGCCACGGGCGGCCAGCAACTGCCAGCCCTCCTGGGCGAGTCCGCCGGCGAGGCTGGCGGCGGTGAAGAGCCCGAGCCCGACGAGGAACATGCGCTTGCGCCCGAAGAGGTCTCCGGCGCGGCCGCCGAGGAGCATGAACCCGGCGTACGCGATGGAGTAGGCGTTGACGACCCACTGCAGCCCGGTCGGGGTCATCCCGAGCCCGGTGCGCATGGAGGGCAGGGCCACGTTGACGACGGAGACGTCGAGGACGACGAGGAACTGCCCGGCACAGGCGGCGAGCAGGACGAGCCAGGTGCGGGTGGGCTGTGTCCGGGTGGGTATGGCGGCGGTGTCTGGGGGCGCTTGGACCATGCGGGCCATGGTCGCACGGGGGTGTGTTTCCCCACCCCGCCCCTTCCCTAAAGCCCTTGGCGGGCGGCCGGGTTGGGGGCCGGGGCCCGCCCCGGGCCCCTTGTCTCCTGCGGACCGTGGGCGGCTGGTCGCGCAGTTCCCCGCGCCCCTGACTGCGAGGATCGGGCCGGTGTCCGCACACGCCGTGCACGGGGCCGCCGACGAGTGCAGGAATGAGGTACGGCCTGGTGCGACTGGTGCTTGGACACCTTCCCCTCGGATGAGGTGGACGACGTGGACCACATGCGCCCGCTGTCCCTCGGTGGCGAGGACAGAGAAAGCAACGTGCAAGTGCTGTGCCACGGGTGCCACCAGCTCAAGACTGAGGCCGACGCCGGGGTCTCCGGTCTGACCGACGGCGGCGTGCAGACCACCTACCTGGGCGAGTCCCCTGACAAGCCCGTCTACCGCACCCGCATCGACTTCTACTGCGGCCTCGCCCTCTTCGGCGGTAAGGCCGCCGCACGGCTGACCAACGTCCTCGCCGGCTGACCCGCAGCACCACAGAGCCCCCGCGCTCGTCACCCATCGGGGTGGCGGGGGCGGGGGCTTTCGTCGTGTCCGGAAACGCTGGCTTTCGCGTGTCCACATGATGCCGGAGACGTTCGGATGACGGTGCCCAGCGACCGCGCACTCAGTAGACCGGTCGACCCTCTACCTCTGCCATGAGGAGCCGGAGGGTCAGGGAGTGCTTTTCGGGGGGCAGGGCTTCCAGGGCGGCCCGCGAGTAGGCCACCCCTCCCGCGCTGTCCCCGGACCGGGTGATCATCAGCCCCCGGTGCATTTCAAGGTGCGTGGCGAATCGGGGCAGTGCGGGGGGCAGTTCTGCCCGTGCCGCTTCCTGCGCTCCTACGGCCGTCTTCTCGTCCCCGAGCCGGGCGGCAAGCAGTGAGATGAAGACATTGACTCGCCACCAGGGCACGGCGTAGTCGCTGGTCTGCTCGTACGAACCGGTCTTGTCGAAGACTCGTCGGCCTTGCTCGATGAGCTTCCGCGCTGTGGCGTGGTCTCCTCGGATCGCTGCTGCGTGGGCCTTGCCGAAGATGGCGTTCAGTAGCCCGAGCGAGGGCTTGTTGCTGATCGCCATTGCCTGGTCGGCCAGCATGTCGGCAACGCCGAGGGATGCGCCCTCGTACCCCAGGGCGATAGCCGCGCGGCCCCGGACCCACACGCGCGCCGCCTCGTCTCCGGACTGGTCGGCTGCCTTGGCCGCCATGCGGTACCAGTGGACGGCCTTGGAGCCATCCGACCCCGGAAAAGTTTTGGCGTACAGGGTCATCAACCGGGAGGCCACAGACCACAGTTGGGGGGCGTCGAGCTGTTGTTGCACGGTGACCAGTTCCGCGCTGATACGCCGCTGAATGTCGGCAGCGCCCAGGCTCATGTACTCGGTGCCGTACGTGGCCAGCTTGGCCTCCCAGGCATCCGCTGTGGGACCGCCGGACAGGCGGGCGGCGAACCCTGCGGACAGCAGGTCTGAGGCCACCACAGGGGCTATGGCGGCTCCGGCTGCATCGGTCAGGAACGTACGGCGCTTCACTTCACCCTCAAGCACTGCTAGGGGCACGTCGAGGACTGCGGACAGGCACCGCAGGTAGAACGGGCCAGGCGTGACCTTGGAACGCTCCCAACGGCTCACATACTCCCGATCGAGGTTCGTTCCGAAGGTGTCGTTGATCGCCGACGCTAGCCGCCCCTGGCTCCATCCGCGAGCCTTCCGAAGGTCTGCGATCAGTTCCCCGATGGCCATGGGCCCATCTTGCCCCTACAGATGCCTCTAGACCGGTGGTGAACGGGGATGCGGTGGCAACTTGCCCCTAGGGATGCCCCTACGTGGTCCCGCTGCGGGGCGGGACGATCCTGGCACGACCACGCGAGGGGATGGCGAGAGACCATGGCTGACCACTGGGTCCCCACCACGGGAACGTACGCGGTGGACACGACGAGCGGCCGGATCGGTGAGGTACGCAAGCTGTTCGAGGGGTCGGCGTACCTTGTTCCGCCGGGCGGTGGGGCCGAGTGGGCCGTGAACCCGGCCGACTTGCGGTCCCCGAACGACGCCGAGGTGCGGAAGGCGCAGGTGTGGACGCGCCCGGTGGGGGGTCGGCGCTGATGTGGGCTGCGGCACCGGCGCCCAGGTGGGTGCCCGCTCCGGGCGTGCTCGTCAAAGACACGGCGCGCGGTCAGCTCGGGACAGCCGTCGCGTGGGACGGCGACACGCGCACAGTCACGCTGGTACCGCCGGACGGTAACGGGGAGCCCTGGGAGACCGGCGCGTTCCGCCCGGCGAACGAGCCGGAGGGGCAGCGGTGAGCGTCAGAAGCACGCTGCGCGCTGTGGTCTACAAGGTGCTGCGCCACCCGTCCAGCGAACTGACCATGACCGCCCGGTGCATGCACGGCAGCGGATGTCAGTGGACCCTGGGCGCGACGGCGGACCTCAAGGCCGGAAGCGTCGCCGTGATCGAGCACACCGCCGCCACGGGGCACGCGATCTTCGCCCGCACGCTGGAAGACATGGCGTGCGTAGTGCTCGACAACCCCCAGGAGCAAGCCCGCCGCGTAGCGGTCAACCGGCTGGAACTCGCGGCCGCGGAGGAGCACGCGAGGGCTGGTCACCCCTGAGACTCCCGCCCCCGGTGAGGCCCGTACTCGCCCCTGCTGCCGATGGCGTGGCGCGAGTGGCAGTGGTCCCGTTCCGGCCGGGGGTCGGGGCAAGCCCCCGTCCGGCTGTTGCGCCCTCTCATTCCCGTGAGACGTGACGGCCGGGCGGGTCGCAAGTGCACGACGGCGCGGGGACCGACTCCCCGCTCTTCGACGGGAGGAAACGCACGATGGCTGAGCGACCTGAGTTCGAGTTCCACACGTCCAGCATGTGCAAGTACGACCCGAACGACCGACGCTGTGTCGAGGTGGCGACCAACGTCCCCGGCAAGGTGGCCGTCCGCAACTCCGAGACGGGCCAGACGGTCGAGTTCACGGCGGTTGAGTGGACCGACTTCCTGGGCGGTGCCAAGCTGGGCGAGTTCGACTTGTCGGCATAGGGAGACCCCATGCAGCCGTGCCCGCGATGCGGCGGCAGCGCGGAGACCGATCCGGAGCACGCCCGGGTGGTGTGCTGCCTGTCGTGCTGGCACACATGGGTGCTTCCCGATGAGCGGCCCTGCGCCGGGACGCGAAACCTTCTGACCCCGGGGCTGCGCATGCTGGAGGAGTACCGGGACCTGAACCGCTGAGTCGCGCAACAGCCCCGGTCGGCACGTGCCCCAATGTGCTGGCCAGGGTTGGTCGCCAAGGAAGACCGGGCCGTGGACCGGGCCCTGAACGTCTGCTCTGACATCAAGGGCGGCAAGGATGACGTCACGGTCCGGAAGAACGCGAAGAGCCGCTACGAGGGCGGCACGGTGCCGAGCCTCACGGACGACCAGGCCGCGAACATCGTGACCGCCGTGAAGGCCTCGTTCTGCTCGTAGATCAGTCCCAGACGGGGAGCAAGCCCCGTTCGGCCACAGTGCCGGACGGGGCTTCCTTGTGCCCTGACCAGGCCCTACCCTCCAGAACACCTACTTCCGAGCATCGGAAAGGGGCGGGGTGGGGGACCTCAGGAGCGTCACTACCGCCGCCCCGCCCCGTCCCGTTGTGCGTCACCAGCTCCCCCACCTGCGCCAGCCCCGTCGCCCCCAGCGGGTGGCCCTTGGAGATCAGGCCGCCGGAAGGGTTCACCACCCACCGGCCGCCGTACGTCGTCGCCCCGGACTCCACCAGCTTTCCGGACTCCCCCTCGCCGCACATGCCGAGCGCCTCGTACGTCAGCAGCTCGTTGATGGAGAAGCAGTCGTGGAGCTCGATGACGTCGACGTCCTCGATGCCGAGGCCGGAGCGCTCGTACACGGACCGCGCCGCCGCCCGCGACATGCCGGCCCCGACCACGTCGATGCACCGGCCGGAGTCGAACGACGCCGCCGTGTCCGTCGTCATCGCCTGGGCGACGATCTCCACCGCCCGCTCCTCGATGCCGTGCGCCGCCGCGAACCGCTCGGAGACGACGACGGCCGCCGCCGCGCCGTCCGACGTCGGCGAGCACTGGAGCTTGGTCAGCGGACGGTGCACGGTCCTGGAGGCGAGCACCTCCGCCACCGAGTACTCCACCTGGAACTGCGCGTGCGGATTGTGCACCGAGTGCCGGTGGTTCTTCGCGCCGACCGCCGCCAGCTGCGCCTCGGTCGTCCCGTACAGCTCCATGTGCTCGCGCGCCGCGTTGCCGAAGATCTGCGCCGTCGGCGGGCTCATCTCGAAGCCGTGGGCGGCGGCCATCACGCCGTAGTGGCGGGCGACCGGGGACGTGGCGAAGTCGCCGCCGTCCGCCCCGCCCCCGAGCGCGCCCCGCTTCATCTTCTCGAAGCCGAGCGCCAGCACGCACTCGCTCACTCCGCCCTCCACCAGCTGCCGCGCCAGCATCAGCGCACTGGACCCGGTGGCGCAGTTGTTGTTGACGTTGTGGACGGGGACGCCGGTGAGGCCCAGTTCGTACGCGGCCCGCTGGCCCGCCGTGGACGGCTGGAAGCAGTAGCCCGCCAGGACCTGTTCCACCTGGCCGTACGCGATCCCGGCGTCCGCGAGCGCCGCCGTCCCGGCCTCCCGCGCCATGTCCCAGTACTGCCACTCCCGCGACTCGGGCTTCTCGAACCTCGTCATGCCGGCACCGGCCACAAAGCTCTTCACGTCCGTACTCCTTCGGGCTCGTTCAGTCTCGCGGCAGGCCGAGGATCCGCTCGGCCACGACATTGAGCTGGACCTGGGTGGTGCCGCCCGCGATGGTCAGACAGCGGGACATCAGATAGCCGTGGACGGCCCGCTCCGCCGGGCCCTCGGCGCTCGCCCCCGCCGGGCCGAGCAGTTCGAGGGCGAGCTCGGCCACCTTCTGCTGGTGGGCGGTCTGGACGAGCTTGCGCACACTGGCCCCCGCCCCGGGCTCCAGGCCCGAGACCTGGAGCAGGGTGGTGCGCAGCCCGACGCAGGCGAGCGCGTGCGCCTCGGCGGCCAGCGCGCCGATCCGGGCGCGGCAGGAGCCGTCGAGCCCGTCGGCGCGGGCGAGGAGCGCCTCCAGACCGGTGTCGAATGTCAACTGGTCGGCCATGTGGACGCGTTCGTTGCCCAGGGTGTTGCGGGCGACCCGCCAGCCGCCGCCCGGCTCTGCGACGACCGCGTCGGGCGCCAGCCGCGCCCCGTCGAAGTACACCTCGTTGAAGAGGGCGTCGCCGGTGATCTCCCGGAGGGGGCGGATGTCGATGCCGGGGGTGTTCTTCATGTCGACCAGGAAGTACGTCAGGCCCTCGTGCTTGGGGGCCGTCGGGTCGGTCCGGGCGAGCAGGATCCCGTGGTCCGCCCACTGGGCCGCGCTCGTCCACACCTTCTGGCCGGTGATCCGCCAGCCGTCGTCGGTGCGCTCGGCCCGGGTCCGCAGGCTCGCCAGGTCCGAGCCCGCCTCCGGCTCCGAGAACAGCTGGCACCACAGCAGGTCCCCGCGCAGGGTCGGCAGCAGGAAGCGCTCCTGCTGCTCCGGCGTCCCGTACGCGAGCAGCGACGGCACCACCCAGGTGCCGATCCCCAGCTCGGCGACCTGCACCCCGGCCGCCCTCAACTCCTCCTGGACGACGAGCTGTTGTACGGGGCCGGCGCCCAGGCCGTACGGCGGCGGCAGATGGGGCGCGGCGTAGCCGGTGGGGGCCAGGGCGCGCCGGGCGGCCGCCGGGTCGAGGCCGCGTACGGACTCGGCCGCCTCCCGCGCCGGGCCCCGGAACGCCTCCGCCTCCTCGGGCAGTTCCAGGCGCAGCTCCCGGCGCGCCCCGGCCCCGGCGAGCCGGACGGCCCGCTGCCGGTGGGTGTCGCCCCCGCCCAGGAGCTGGCGGGCCACCAGGGCGCGGCGCAGATGGAGGTGGGCGTCGTGCTCCCAGGTGAAGCCGATGCCGCCGAGAATCTGGACGCAGTCCTGGGCGCAGGTGAGGGCGGCGTCGAGCGCGGTGGCCGCCGCCAGCGAGGCGGTGAGTCCCCGCACCCCGGCCGGTTCCGACGGCGCCGCCCGCGCCGCGTCCCACACCAGCGCCCGCGCCTGCTCGACCCGGACCAGCATGTCGGCGCACAGGTGCTTGACCGCCTGGAACCGCCCGATGGGCCGCCCGAACTGCTCGCGCACCTTGGCGTGGGCGACCGCCGTCTCCAGCGCCCAGGCGGCGGTCCCGCACGCCTCGGCGGCGAAGAGGACGGCTGCCAGGTCCGGTACGAGTCCGGGGTCCACGGCGAGGACCCGGTCGCCGGGGACGGTGAGGCCGTGCGCGGTGACCTCGGCGGTGGGGCGGGTCGGGTCGGCGCCCGTGTGCGCCCGTACGTCCAGGTCCGCCGCGTCCACCACCAGCCACACCGTCTCCCCGCCCGCCCGCGCGGCAAGCACCAGCAGATCGGCCTGGGCTCCGGCGAGGACGGGCGGCGCGGCCCCGTCGAGCGTCCAGCCCGCCGGATCCGGTACGGCGGTGAGGGTCCCGGGGCCGAGCGCCACGGCCGCGGTCCCGGCCCCGGTCGCGAGGGCGTCCACCGTCGCCGGGTGCCCCGCCCGCTCCAGCACCGCCGCCGCCAGCACGCTGGGCAGATACGGGCCGGGCAGTGCGCCCCTGCCCGCCTCCTCCAGCACCACCGCGAGCTCCACCAGGCCCCCGCCTCCGTGCTCGGCCAGATGGACGCCGAGCAGGCCCTGCTCGGCCAGCGCGTCCCAGTACGGCGGCCGGGAGGCGGTCGCGTCGGCCGCGTCGAGCAGTTTGCGCACTTCCTCGGGCGGCACGGCCCGCGCCAGCCAGCCCCGTACCGCCTCGGCCAGCTCGCGCTGCTCCCGGGTGATTCCGATGCCCATCCGCACTCCCCCGCCGCCGTGGCCGCCACTGGAACGGCGACAGACTAGAACACGTTTCAATCTGACGGAAGGTCAGATCGAGGGCGGGATCGGCCGGGGATTACGATGTGGCGCCCCCTTCACATCGAAGGACCACCGCGCACCGCCACCGCGCGCACGACCCCCGGGAGCCCCGCCATGGCGACACCCAAGCCGGAGATACTCGCCGCCTTCGAGGCCGCCAAGGGCTTCATGCCCCTGGGCGAGGGGCTCGCGCTCTACGCGGCGGCCGTCGAGGCGGGCGCGCTCGGACTGCCGCTCCTGGAGGTCGGCACCTACTGCGGCCGCTCCACGCTGCTGCTCGCGGACGCCGCCCGCGCCGCCGGGACCGTCGCCGTCACCGTCGACCACCACCGGGGCAGCGAGGAGCAGCAGCCGGGCTGGGAGTACCACGACCCGTCCGTGGTCGACCCCGAGGTCGGTCTGATGGACACCCTGCCCACCTTCCGCCGCACCCTGCACAAGGCGGGCCTGGAGGACCACGTGATCGCGGTCGTGGGGCGCTCGCCGCAGGCGGCGCGGGCCTGGGGCGGCCCGGTCGGGCTCGTCTTCATCGACGGCGGGCACACCGACGAGCACGCCAACGGGGACTACGAGGGCTGGGCCCCGCACCTCGCCGAGGGCGGGCTGCTGGTGATCCACGACGTCTTCCCCGAACCGGTCGACGAGTTCACCGGCCAGGCCCCGTACCGCGTCTATCTGCGGGCCCTCGCCTCCGGCGCGTTCACCGAGGTCTCGGCCACCGACTCACTGCGCGTCCTGCGCCGCACGCGCGCCGGGGTGTGACGGCGCACACCACGGCGCACCCCTTCGGCCGCACGCACCGCGCCCCCGCCACCCCGCCCGGCTAGCATCGCAGCGTGTCGTACGACAGCGAGTCCCCCACCCCTGCCCGGCGCCGGCTGCGCGGCAATCTCGTCATCGTGACCGCCGCGCTGGTCCCGACCGCCCTGGCCGGGTGGCTGGTGTGGCAGGCCATGGGCGGCTCCGGCGGCCAGGACGACAAGCCGCCGAAGGTGCTGCCGCTGCCCAGCGCGCCCGCCGTGCGGCCGTCGGGGAACGGGAACGCCCAGCCGCCGACCGTGACCGTGACGGCGACCCCGAAGCCCTCCGCCTCGGCCTCCACCCAGTCCGCCCGGCCCAGCGGGCCGCTCGCCGGACGGGTCGTGGTGATCGACCCGGGGCACAACCCGAGCAACTTCAAGCACGCCACCGAGATCAACCGCCAGGTCGACATCGGGACGAACAAGAAGGAGTGCGACACCACCGGCACCGACACCGAAGGCGGCTACACCGAGGCCGCGTTCACCCTGGACGTCTCGCACCGTCTGCGGGCGCTCCTGGAGAAGCAGGGCGCGACCGTCACGTACACCCAGGACAACGACCGGCCGTTCGGCCCGTGCGTGGACGAGCGGGCCGCGATCGGCAACCGGGCGAAGGCCGACGCGGTCGTCTCGGT
Organism: Streptomyces sp. ERV7; assembly: GCF_001653515.1. GTDB lineage: Bacteria > Actinomycetota > Actinomycetes > Streptomycetales > Streptomycetaceae > Streptomyces. The sequence goes on from NZ_LYOY01000029.1 coordinate 684,501, forward strand.
GCACGCCGACGGCGCGGCCGAGGGGCAGCACGGCTTCCATGTGATCCTGCCCGCCCTGGTGAACGCGGGGAAGGCGAACACCGCCCCGATCGTGGCCCCCTCGCGTGAGCTGGGTGTGAGGATCGCGGGGAAGTTCGTGCACGCCACCGGCATGCCGCCCTCCAACTACGTGGGCGACGGCACCGGGTTGGACGTCCGCAAGGACCTCGGCGGGCTCAATCTGTCGACCGTGCCGAAGGTGTTCATCGAGTGCGGCAACATGCGGGATTCCGGCGATGCCGCCCTGCTGAGGAGCGCGGACTGGCGACAGAAGGCGGCCCAGGGCATCGCGGACGGGATCGGCAGCTTCCTGCAGAAATGAGGGGTTCGCCGACGGGAGCGGTCGGCTGCGGGTCGGTCACGGTCTGAGCACCGAGGGGACTTCCCACCCGGTCAGACGATAGATTCTCCTCCGGGTGGGGAACCACTCCCGTGCTTCGCGCCGTGTGCACGTACACCGGCGGCAGCGATGACCGCCCCGACGAGACGACCCAAAAGGACTATTTACGTGAACATCCGCTCCCTCACGCGAGGCGACGGCGTGGTGATCGGAGCAGCGGTGGTGCTGTTCATCGCCTCGTTCCTCGATCTCTACTCGGTCGGCAATTCGTGCTCCGGTACGTTCTGCCCGAAGCTCGACCTGCCGAACGCCTGGGACTCGCTGGGCCTGCTGATGAGCATGTTCCTGGCCGGCATCATCGGCGCGGTCCTCATCGTGGTGGCGCGTTCGCTGCCGCAGCCGAAGAAGATCGCCGGCATCGACCTGGGCCAGTTCGGCACCGCGTTCACGATCTTCTCGGCGTGGACCGCGTTCTGGACCATCATCGACATGGACAAGGCCGGCGCCGGCATGATCCTCGGCCTGATCGCCGCGCTGGTGCTCGCCGCCGGTGCCGTGGCCGGTCCGATGGTCGCCGCGCTCAAGGCCCCGCTCATGGGCAGCGCGACCCCGGCCGTGGCCCCGTACGGCGCCCAGCCCTACGGCGCCCAGCCCCCGGCGGGTGGCTACGGCTACCCGGGTGCCGCCCAGCCGCAGCCGTTCGGTGCGCAGGGCACCGACCCGAGCCAGGGCGGCCAGACCCCGGCGCCCGCCGCCCCGTCCCAGCCGCAGCCCGCGGCCGGTGCCCAGGCCGGTGACTTCGCCCCGTTCTGGTTCGCCGTTCCGGTGGCCCGTCCGCTGTACGCGGAGGACGGCTCCCCCACGCCGATCGCCGAGCTCGCGCCCGGCACCTGGTACCTGGCGGTGGAGCAGCGCGGTGCGGCCCTGGTCGCGCAGACGCAGGACGGCCGCCGCGGCGTCCTCCAGGACACCACGGGCATCCAGCGGGGCTGACGCCTCGCACCCCAGGCCCCTCGCCCTTTCGGGCGGGGGGCCTTTGCCGTACGCTCCCCTGACGATCCGTCAGTTACCTCGGTGAGGGGCGTCGGCATGCGGCTGGGACTGGCACTGGGCTACTGGGGGCGCGGCCCGAACCCCGGGCATCCGGAACTCGCCCGGGAGGCGGAACGCCTCGGCTACGACTCCGTGTGGACGGCGGAGGCCTGGGGCTCCGACGCCTTCACCCCGCTGACCTGGATCGCCGCGCACACCTCCCGTATCCGCCTGGGCACGGCGGTGGCGCAGATGGCGGCCCGCACCCCCACCGCGACCGCCATGCACGCACTGACCCTGGACCACCTCTCGGGCGGCCGGATGATGCTCGGCCTCGGTCTTTCGGGGCCGCAGGTGGTGGAGGGGTGGTACGGACGGCCGTTCCCGTCCAGCCCGCTGACGGCGACGCGGGAGTACGTGGAGGTGATCCGGCAGGTGCTGCGGCGCGGGGCGCCGGTGGAGCTGGACGGCCGCTTCCACGCACACCCCTACCGGGGCGCGGACGGCACCGGCCTCGGCAAACCCCTCAAGGCGATCACCCATCCGCTGCGGGCGGACCTGCCTCTGCTGCTCGGCGCCGAGGGCCCCAAGAACATCGCCCAGACGACCCGGATCGCGGACGGCTGGCTGCCGCTGTACTGGTCGCCGACCCGCCTCGACGCGTACAAGGAGTCGCTGGCCCGGGCGCCCGAGGGCTTCACGGTCGCGCCCATGGTCCGGGCGCACGTGTGCGAGGACGTGGCCGAGGGACTGCTCCCGGTCAAGGCGATGCTCGGCTTCTACATCGGCGGGATGGGGCACGCGGCCCGCAACTTCCACGCGGATCTCATGGCGCGGATGGGGTACGAGGCCGAAGCCCGCCGGATCCAGGCGCTGTTCGCCGAGGGCCGCCGCGAGGAGGCGGTACGGGCGGTTCCGGACGCCTTCGCCGACGAGATCTCGCTGGTCGGTCCGCGCGAACGGATCGCGGAGCGGCTGGAGTTGTGGCGCGAGGGCCCGGTGACGGACCTCCTGGTCACCTCACCGGACCCGACGACGCTACGGGTGATGGCGGAGCTGGTGGGGGTCAGCCGCCGCTGAGCTGCGAGGCCGACGGCACCTGGTCCTTGACCTCGGCGCCCGCGCCCTTGCCCGCGTCCTTCACGCCGTTGATGACGTTCTCGAACATCCCGACGTCCGCGTCGGTGGCGTCGCCCTTGCGGAGCTTGCTGCCGAGGTTCTTGAGCGAGTCGATGCCGGAGCTGAGGGGGGCGACGGCCTTGGAGAGGAGCGGGTCGCCCTTGGCGTTGTTCACGGCCGCCTTCAGCCGGTTGTACGTGAAGGCACCGGCGAGCCCCGCCTTGACCAGGGCGAACGTCCGGCCCTTGGTGCCCTTCTTGAACTTGCCCGCCTTGAAGGGCTTCACGATCCACTGGTAGGCGGCCCCCGCCGCGAGTCCCGCGTTGGCGACGAACCGCGTCTTGGCGAGCTTCTGCTTCTCGAACGAACTGGACGGCGAGACGCTGGCCTCCGCCGCGGTCAGGCTGTTGCGGGCGCTCTTGGTTTCGCCTCCGCAGGCGGTCGTCGACACCAGGATGGCGGTGGAGAGGACGACCGCCGCGAGTATGCGGCGGAGCGGGAGCGTACTGGGCACGGTGACCTCCGGGGACGTTTCTGCCTCCCCGGCAGCGTCACGCGGGCGGCGTCGCGCGGCCACCGGGGCGGGTCCGTATGGGGCGCGAAGGCGTTTTCTCGGGGGCTACGCCCCCAAACCCCGAACCCGGGTGGGGCCCCAAAGCCCGGGGGGCTAGGCGCAGCAGTCCGGTGCCAGGCCCCGCGGCAGCCGGTCCCCCGCGAACACCGCCGCCGTCGCCTCGTCCCCGCCCAGCGCCGCCACCGCCAGCAGCAACGACCCCGCCGTCCACGTCGTGAGCTCCTCCGGCCACACCGCCCGGTTGCCCTCGAACACGTAACCCGTCCAGTACAGGCCGTCCCCGGCCCGCAGGTGCTGGATGGACTGGAGGATCTCCAGCGCGCGGTCGGACTCGCCCATCACCCACAGCGCGAGCGCGAGTTCGCAGCTCTCGCCGCCCGTCACCCACGGGTTGGGCAGAACGCAGCGCACCCCGAGCCCGGGCACCACGAACGCCTCCCAGCGCGACTCGATGCGCGCCTTCGCCTCCACGCCGCTCACCGCGCCGCCGAGGACCGGGTAGTACCAGTCCATCGAGTAGCGGGACTTGTCGAGGAAGCGCTCGGGATGGCGGGCCACGGCGTGCGCGAGCGCGCCCGTCGCCAGCTCCCAGTCCGGCTGCGGCTCCTCGCGCTGCTCGGCGATGGCCAGCGCGCACCGCAGCGCCTGGTGGATCGAGGAGCTGCCGGTCAGCAGCGCGTCGGTGACGGGCGTGCCGTCCTCCTCGCGCTTCCACCCGATCTGCCCGCCCGGCTGCTGAAGCCGCAGCACGAACTCGACCGCCGCGAACACGACCGGCCACATCCGGTCGAGGAAGGTGTCGTCGCCGGTGGCGAGGTAGTGGTGCCAGACCCCCACCGCCACGTACGCGACGAAGTTGGTCTCCCGCCCCCGGTCGGTGATCTGCGCGAAGTCGCCGTCGTGGTACGCCGCGTACCAGGACCCGTCGTCGTTCTGGTGCCGCGCCAGCCACTCGTAGGCGCGCGCCGCGGCCTCGTGCTCGCCCGCCGCGTCCAGCGCCATCGCGGCCTCGGTGTGGTCCCACGGGTCCAGATGGTGCCCGCGGAACCACGGTATGGCGCCGTCCTCGCGCTGCACGGCCAGGATGCCGGCCACCGTGGCGGCGGCCTGCCCGGCGGTGAGCACCCCCGGCAGGACGAGGTGCTCGGTCCGCTCCGGTGAGGTCACTTGGCGTCGACCCCGTCGGTCACGGCGGCGGAGACCAGGTGCGGCTTGGTCGCGTACGCCACGAAGCTCTTGCCCACGATCGGGTTGAGCGCCTGCTCCGCGAGCCGGGTGACCAGGGGCTTCTTCATGATGTCCCAGACCAGCAGCTTGTGGTACGCCCGCACCGGCAGCGCCTTGTCGTTGTCAACGCCGAAGGCGCACTTGAGCCACCAGTACGGCGAGTGCAGCGCGTGCGCGTGGTGCCGGCCGTACGGCTTGAGGCCCGCCTCGCGCATCTTGGCGAGCAGCTCGTCCGCCTTGTAGATGCGGATGTGGCCGCCCTCGACCTCGTGGTACGCGTCGGAGAGCGCCCAGCAGACCTTCTCCGGCCCGTAGCGGGGCACGGTGACCGCTATCCGGCCGCCCGGCTTGAGGACGCGGACCATCTCGGCGAGCACGCCCTTGTCGTCCGGGATGTGCTCCATGACCTCGGAGATGATCACGACGTCGAAGGACTCGTCGGGGAAGGGCAGGTTGAGCGCGTCGCCCTCCATGGCCGTGGCGGTCGCCCCCTCGGGCGCCTCCCCGGCCTCCTTCATCGCCGCGAACCACTTGGCGACCTCGCGGATCTCCTCGCCGTTCTGGTCGAGCGCCACGACCTGCGCACCGCGCCGGTAGCACTCGAAGGCGTGCCGTCCCGCGCCGCAGCCCAGGTCGAGCACGCGGTCGCCCGGGGCGAGCGGGAAGCGGGAGAAGTCGACGGTCAGCACGGGGTCTGCCCTTTCGGATGGAGATCAGCTGCGGCCGCGGAGCGGCCGGGGTTCCCGGGCGCGGAGCGCCCTGGTGCTCTGGGGGGCCGGGTCACCCGGCCCGTGCCGTTCTGCCCGCGATCGCGGAGCGATACAGCTCGGCGGTGCCCTCGGCCGCCCGGGCCCAGGTGAACCGCTCCAGCACCCGCTGCCGCCCGGCCGCGCCGAGCCGCGCGCGCAGCTCCGGGTCGCCGAGGAGGCGTACGAGACCGGCGGCCAGCGCCTGCGGGTCGCCCGGCGGGACCGCCAGGCACGTCTCGCCGTCGGGCCCGGCCACCTCGGGGATCGCGCCGCCGGTGGTGGCCACCAGCGGCGTCCCCGTCGCCATCGCCTCGGCGGCCGGCAGCGAGAACCCCTCGTACAGCGAAGGCACACAGCTGACCTGCGCGGACCGTACGAGGTCGACGAGCTCGGCGTCGGTGATGCCCTTGACGAACCGGACCGCGTCGCCGAGCCCGTACTTCTCGATGGCCTGGGCGACCGGCCCGTCCTCGGCACGCTTGCCGACGACCACCAGATGCGCCTCGGGGTGCTCGGCGCGCACCTTGGCGAGCGCCTCGACGAGGAAGACGAGCCCCTTGAGCGGCACGTCCGCGCTGGAGGTGGTGACGATCCGGCCGGGCACCTCGGCCACCGACGGGTCGGGCGACCACAGGTCGGTGTCGGCGCCGATGTGCACCACGCAGATGCGGTCCTCGCGCACCCCGAGGTGCTCGACGATCTCGCGCTGCGAGGAGCCGGAGACGGTGAGCACGGACGGCAGCCGCCGCGCGACCCGCTTCTGCATCCGGGTGAACCCGTACCAGCGGCGTACGGAGGAGCGCCGCTTCCAGTCCCCTGCGGCGTCCAGCTCCAGCTGCCGGTCGACGGTGATGGGGTGGTGGATCGTGGTGACGAGGGGGGCGCCGAGGTCCGCGAGCAGGCCGTAGCCGAGCGTCTGGTTGTCGTGGATGACGTCGAACTCGCCCTTGCGGGCGGCGAGGTGGCGCCGGGCCCGCAGCGAGAACGTCAGCGGCTCCGGGAAGCCGCCGGTCCACATGGTGGCGACCTCAAGGCCGTCGATCCAGTCCCGGTACTCGTCCTTCTTGGGCGTGCGGAACGGGTCCGGCGAGCGGTACAGGTCCATGCTGGCGAGCTCGGTGAGCGGCACGCCCTCGTCCAGGACGGGGTACGGCTGGGCGCCGATGACCTCCACGCTGTGCCCCAGGCGGGCGAGTTCGCGGGAGAGGTGGCGTACGTAGACGCCCTGGCCGCCGCAGAACGGATTGCCCTTGTACGTCAGGAGGGCGATCCGCAGCGGGCGGTCGCCCGCACGGGCCGGCTCCCCTGCGCGGGGGCTTGCCTCTACGGCCTCTGCGGTCACTCGCGGCCCCTTCATCGCTGCGTTTTCGCCGGAGCGTAACCGCTCGCGCTAATCTAGAACAAGTTCCAGACTTGATCCTTCTTGATCTCCCGGGGGAGCCTCAGGAAGCTTCGAATCTACCGGCAGGTAGCGCGCGTGTGAGGGCCGGATCAGGTGATTCGCGCCACCACTGGGGCCCCTGCCATGCTGTGCGCCCGGAAACGGGCCGCCAGGGGCGCGGGAACCGCACGGGACTCGCGCGGGGCCCGCACGGGGAACAGTCGGCATCGGATGACGGAACGGGACAGATGACAGCGGAAACCAAGGCAGCCATCTCTGCGTCGCCCGCCCTGACCGAGCGCCAGGAGGCGCGCCGCCGCCGCATCCTGCACGCCAGCGCCCAGCTGGCCAGCCGGGGCGGCTTCGACGCGGTCCAGATGCGTGAGGTCGCCGAGGCCGCGGGGGTCGCGCTCGGCACGCTCTACCGCTACTTCCCTTCCAAGATCCATCTGCTGGTCGCCACCATGCAGGACCAGCTCCAGCATCTGCACTCCACGCTCCGCAAGCACCCGCCCTCCGGCGACTCCTCCGCGCAGCGGGTCGCCGAGACGCTGATGCGGGCGTTCCGCGCGCTCCAGCGCGAGCCGCACCTCGCCGACGCGATGGTGCGCGCCCTCACCTTCGCCGACCGCTCGGTCAGCCCCGAGGTGGACACGGTCTCCCGGCAGACCACCGCGATCATCCTGGACGCGATGGGCCTGGACCACCCGACGCCGCAGCAGCTCTCGGCGGTCCGCGTGATCGAGCACACCTGGCACTCGGCCCTGATCACCTGGCTGTCGGGGCGGGCCTCGATCGCCCAGGTGAAGATCGACATCGAGACGGTGTGCCGGCTGATCGACCTCACGGCCCAGGACGACGTGTCGACCTGATCCGGCTTTGCGCCCGGCGCGCGCGTACCGTCGGCACTACCGCCCCGCGCCTACGCCGTGCGCCGTGCGCGCCCCCGTGCCACCCCGTGGCTGATAATCCGGCTTCCCCTGCCCCGGGCCGCGGATAGAAATGTTTCGCGTGCCGAAGGAAGGCAACCGGTAGGCGGGGAGCTGGAGGGGGCTGAAACGTGATCCGGGTACTTCTCGTGCACGATGCCTGTTTGATGCGGTCGGCGCTGGCCGACCGCCTGGGCCGGGAACCCGGCCTGGAGGTCCATCACGCGCCCTGGCGCAGCGCACCCGCCCGCGCGCGGGTCCTGCGGCCGGATGTGTGCGCCGTGGACCTCGACTGTTCCGACTCGTACGGGATCGCACCGCTGGGGGACTTACAGAGCCGGCACAACGGGTCGCGGGGCTCCCGGCTCGTCGTGCTGGCCAGCGCCAACCGGCCCGGGCCGCTGCGCCAGGCCGCGGAGGCGAACGCCCTGGGCTATGTCGACAAGGACGCCACTCCGGAGCGTCTCGTCGTGGCCATAAGACGGGCCGCCGCAGGTCAGCGGTTCGTCGACGACTCGCTGGGCTACGGCTTCCTGCGCGCGGCCGAGATGCCGCTGACCAGACGGGAGCTGAGCGTGCTCTCACTCGCCGCCGAGGGCGCCTCGATCGCGGACATCGCGCACAGTCTCCATCTGTCCAACGGGACCGTGCGGAACTACATGGCGGCGATCACCCGCAAGACCGGGGCCCGCAACCGCGTGGACGCCATCCGTATCTCCCAGGGCGAGGGATGGGTGTAATCCGGTCAACTCCCGGTAGAACGCGGACTGGTGGAGCAGACCGTCGTGCGTCCCGTGCTCCGCGCCGGCGCCGTCGAGCACCAGAACCTGCCGGGCCCGCCGCGCGGAACCGGTCCGGTGCGCCACCACCACCAGGGCCGTCCCGGGCCGCCGGGCGAACGCCCGCTCGGCCCTCGCCTCGGCCGCCGGGTCGAGATGGCAGGTCGCCTCGTCGAGCAGGACCAGGGGCGCGGGGGCCGCGTACGCACGCGCGAGCGCGATCAACTGCCGCTCCCCCGCCGAGAGTTCCGACGGCGCCACGGTCGCGTCGAGCCCCCCGATCCGGTCGACGAGCTCGCGCGCGCCCACGGCCGTACAGGCGGCGATCAGGCCGTCGTCGCCGGGTGAGTCCTCGGGGCCGTCCGGGCACAGATAGCTGAGGTTGGCGCGGACGGTGTCGGTGAAGACGTACGCCTGCTGGGGCACCAGGACCCGCGCGCATCCGCGTAAAACCTCGCCGCTGTCCGGGGCCCGTACCCCCGCCATGAGCTCGGCCAGGGTGGACTTGCCGATTCCGCTGGGGCCGACGACCGCGAGGTGCCCGCCGTGGGGCACGGTCAGGTCCAGGCCGTCGACGACGGGCGCGGCGCCCGGCCCGTACGCGAAGGTGACGCCCCTCAGCCGTACCGCCTCGTCCGGCCCGGGCTCACCGGCCGGGTGCGCGGGCTCCTGGGTGTGCGCCCCCTGCGCCGTCAGCCGCCGCAGCACCACGAACAGCCGCGCCCCCGAGGTGCCCAGGCCCTGCATCAGGGACTGCAGGGCCGGGATCAGGGACTGGGTGAGATAGGCGAGGGCGCCCACGAACGCGCCCGGGGTGACGCCGTGGTCGAGCAGCCAGGGCGCCGCCACGAGCAGCAGCACCACGGTCAGCCGGCCGCCGATCCCGGCCGCCAGGGTGCGCAGCACCCCCCAGCGGGCCAGTGCCCGCGAGGCCCGGAACTCGGCGTCGATCCGCTCCTGTACGTCCGCCGCCACCCGGTCCTGCGCCCCGGCCGCCGTGATGTCGCGCAACCCGCCCACCGCCAGGCCGAGTTCGGCGGACAGTGCCTCGTCGGCGGCGAGGAACACCTCCTGGCGGCGGGCGAGCGGGCGCAGGGTGGCGAGGAACAGGGCGAGGGAGGCGGCCAGCGGCAGCGCCACCACCGGCAGCAGCACCGGCGCCAGCGTGCACAGCCCGATCAGTGCGCCGACCGCCGTGACGACGAAGGTGCGCGACACCATCACCAGTCCGGCGAGCGTGTCGCGGGCGATCTCCACCTGGTGGGTGAGCCGGGAGACCGCCGCCCCGTCCGGCGCCCGCAGCGCCCGGCGCACCACCCGGCGTACGAGGTCGTCGCGTACGGGCTCGACGAGCGCGGCCACCGCCAGATGCACCCGGCCGGTGCCGAAGGATCCGGCGACCACACCGAGCGCCGCGAGCCCCAGCCAAGCGAGGCCGGTCCCGGTGTGGCCCGCGAGGAAGCCCCGGTCGAGCGCCCGCGCCAGCGCATAGCCGAGCAGGAACGTCTCCCCCGCCTCCAGCGCCGACCAGAGGGCGAGCCGGAGCAGCGCCCGCCATCGGGGGCGCGCGAGTTCCAGCAGCCGCCGCCCCTTCACCCGGCTTCCTCCCACTCCGGCTCCTCCGCGAACACCGCGCGGTATTCGGGCAGCCGCCACAGCTCCGCGTGCGGGGCGAGCGCGCGCACCGAGCCGCCGTCCAGCCACACCACCAGATCGGCGCGGGCGGCCGTGGTCACCCGGTGGGCGACGATGAGCCGGGTGCCCGGGGTGAGCTCGTCGAGCAGGGCGCGGGAGACCTTGCGCTCGGTCGCGGAGTCCAGGCTGGAGGTGGCGTCGTCCAGGATCAGCAGCCGCCCGCAGTGCGCGAACGCCCTGGCCAGGCCGAGGCGTTGGGCTTCTCCGCCGGACATCGGGGCCCGGTCGCAGGGGGTGTCGTAGCCGAGCGGCAGTCTGCGGACGAACTCGTCGGCGCACGCCGCCCGCGCGGCCGCCCGCACCTCCCGGGGACCGGGTTCGTCGACGCCGAACGCGATGGTGGCGCCGATGGTCGCGCCGAGGAGCGCCGGGCGGGCGAAGGCGTGGCCGACCTCGCGGCGCAGCGCCTGCCGGGAGAGCTCGGGCAGGGGCACGCCGTCGACCAGGACCGTGCCCCGGTCGGGGTCCGTGAGCCGGCCCGCGACCGCCGCCAGGGCGGTCTTGCCGCTGCCGGAGCGCCCCACCACGGCGGCCACCGCCCCGCCGGGGACATAGAGGTCGACGTCGTTCAGGGGCCCGGTGCGGACGCCGCGGAACTCCAGCGCGCCTGATCCTTCGGGCAGTTGGCGTGTTCCGTACGTCATGGCGGGCGGGTCGAGGGCCTCGGCCAGGCGGTCGGCGGCGTTGCGGCCGCGCACCAGGCCGTTGAGCTGGCCGACCAGCACGCCGGTGCCGGTGGCGAGGACCGCGTACCGCCAGGCGGCGAGCATCCCGCCCACGCTCAGCGCGCCGTCCGCGAGCCGCAGCCCGGCGACCGCGAGCACGGTGAGCTGGAGCAGCGGGAGCAGGGCGGCGGCCTGGGCGGTGGAGCGGCCGGTGACCCGCCACATCCGGTAGCCCTGGCGGGAGAGTTCGGGCAGCGGGGCGAGGATACGGGCCGCGTCACGGTCGGCGTTCCGGGCCGCCGCGATGGTGCGGGCGCCGTCCACCGCCTCGGTGAGCCGCCCGGCGATCTCGCCCTGGGCGCGCAGATAGGCGGCGCCCACATCGCCGGACCTGCGGACGAACACCTTGAGCAGCAGGGCGAGTACGGGCATCCCGGCGAGCAGCGCGAGGGCCGTCCACCCGTCGGTGAGGGCGAGCGCGACCAGTCCGCCGACCGGGGTGAGCACGGCGGCGAGGGTGGCGGCGAGGGTGGCGGGGACGGGGCCGGCCTGGGCGGCGTTGCCGACGAGCCGGGCCACCAGGTCGCCCTCGGGGAGCCCGGCGCGCGGTCCGGCCGCGAGCACCCGGCCCAGTACGCGCCCGCGGATCCACGCGGTGGTGCGGGCGTTGGCGGTCGCGGTGACCAGGCCGTCGAGGGCGCCGAGCAGGACGGTGGCGCCGGTGAGCGCCGCGCACAGCGCGAGCCAGGGTCCGGCGGCCGCCCGGTCGTCGCCGAGCAGCAGGTCCAGGGTGCGGCCGAGCGCCCAGGGAAGGGCCAGGCCCGCCCCGGCGAGGGCCGTGGTCAGCAGCAGGACGAGGACGGCGGGTGCCGCGCCGTACCGGACGGTCTCGCGGAGAAAGGGGCGCTGAGCCAAGGGGCCCTCCGGGGCGCGCGTGCCCCGGGCGGAGAGCAGATCCGCCCGGGGCCGCGTCACACAGTTGATCAGTTTCGATCAAGGTTGATCAGGTGTAACAGGGATTGATCAGGGTGGTTCGTGTGTGTCAGAGGCAGAGCAGGTTGCTGTGGGAGCTGTGCTTGTCGCACAGGAGCAGGCTGAGGCTGCTCTCGTCGCCGCCACCGCCACCGCCGCCACCGGTGGTCTCGGGAACGTCCATCTTCTGCAGGTCGAGAAGTGTCATGGCCATCTCCTTCTGTAGGGACTTTCTTCGTGGGGACGGGTTCACCGTCCGGCCCCTCGCGGGGCCGTCTTGGGGGCCACCGGAAGCGGTGGCAGGAAGGGCAGCCCCGCGGGGCGCCTTCGGGTGGACGCGGCGGCGGGCAGGGAGCCCAGGGCGAGCAGACAGCCCGCCGTGCCGGTCGCGAGGTCCATGGAGAGCCGCATCATCTGGTTGCCGGGGAAGGCCAGATGGCCCTCGTACGGCACGGCGTACCAGGCGAGCGCCGCGCTCTGCGCGTCCAGGTCGTCCCGGGCGGCGCGGGTGCGGGCGAGGTGCAGCACCATGCCCGCGCGGCCGTTGAACAGGCCCGGCTGGGCGTAGTACCGCAGCCGCGCGGTGGGCAGGATCGCGGCCCTGGCGTCGGCGAACTCCTCGTCGTACCGGTGCGCCAGATAGTCGTCGAGCACCATCGCGATGCCGACGCCGCCCGAGCCGAGGTAGGGCATGGTCCGTACGCCCTCGTCGACCTGGAGGGCGCCGGAGCGGTCGGTGACGCAGCGCGCGAGGTCGCGGCGGAGGAACTCGGCGGCGTGGTCGAGGAGCGCGGGCTCGCCGGTGTGCTCGTAGAGCCGCAGGAAGAGCAGGGCGGGGCCGCTGGCGCCGTGCAGCAGCCCGGCGCGCCGGCGCCCGCCGCCCTCCTCGGGCTCCTGCTCCCCGGCGATGATCCAGGCCGCCTCCAGGGCCCGGTCGCGCAGATCGGCCTCGCCGGTGGTGCGGCCGAGCGAGTCCAGGGCGAGCCCGAGTCCGGCCAGGCCCCCGTGCAGCCCGGGCGCGAGCCGCTGCCACTTCTCGTCGAGCACCCGGTCGACCAGGTCCAGGGCGCGCTCGGTGTGGCCCAGCCGGTCGAGCACGTACGCGACGCCGCTCAGCCCGTCGTAGAAGCCCAGCGGGCAGCCGGAGGGCGGCTGTTCGGTGCGGCGCAGCAGCCACTCCTCGCCGTCCCGGTACCGCGCGGCGCCGGTGACGTCCAGGGCGTAGAGCACCCCGGCCGCGCCGTACGCGACACCGAGGCCGCCGCCGTCCGCGAACTGCGAGATGTCACCGGGGAAGAGCCGGTCCTCGCGCTCGGGCGTGGCGGAGGCGAGGATCGCGCGGACCATCGACTCGCGCCCGGCGGGCCACTCCTCGGGCCGCACCGGCAGATAGGGCCGCCGCAGGGGCGCGTCCGCACCCCTGATGACCCGTACCGCCTCCTCGAAGAAACCTTCCGGCACAGCGGGGAACTGGCTCGCCGCGACCGTCGCCAGATGCGCCGCCTTGTCCCGGTCGACCACGAGCAGCGTCGTCATCGGCACGAACAGGGCGAGCCGCAGACAGGCCAGCGCGTACCGGTCGACCTCGAAGCCGGTGCGGTCGCGCGGGGCCACGAACCCGGGGTGCGCCATCGTCTGCCCCTGGTGCTCGTCCACCGGCACCGCGCCCTCGAAGTCGAGGAGCCGCACCGAGACCTCACGGCCGTCGTCCGCCTCGCCCTCCTCCGGGCCGACCATCACGTTGAACATATGCAGGTCGTTGCAGACCAGACCGCGCGAGTGCACCGCCTCCACCGCCCGCTCCACGGCCCGGTGCACCGCGAGTGCCCAGGTCGTGTACGAGGCCACCGCGTCCGGGTCGGGGTCGACGGCGAGCAGCGGGTGGCGCTCGGCGAAGAACGCGTTCAGCGTGCGCCCCTCCAGGAAGTCCATGACGAGGAAGCGGTGGTCGCCCAGCTCGAACCAGTCGCGCGCCTCCGGCGCCACCCCGAGCCCGGAGAGCCGCTCCAGGGCCGCCTTCTCCCGCTCCAGCCGGGTGACCGCGTCACAGCCGTCGGCGGCGAGCCCCGCGTACGGCCGGGCCTCCTTCAGGACGACCTTGCTGCCGTCGCGGGTGTCCGTCCCGGCGTACACACCGCCGCCGTTGGAGAAGTGCAGCGCCCGCTCGATGCGGTACGGCAGGTCGCCCACGGTCGTCGCGTTGCGCGCCTCCAGCTGGGGCCGCAGGAACGGGGGCAGCGCCACCCACTCGGGCACCTGGAACGCCGGGTCCCTGCGGTCGGGGACCAGCTCGCCCCGGGCGTTCTCGATCGCGGGCACCAGCGCCCCGCCCTCGCCGACGCAGTGCCGCTCGACGAAGCCTCCGTAACGTACGTACAGGGGACCGGAGTTCCAGCGCAGATCGGTGAGGATGTACGGGCCCGGCTCGCCCTCCAGCAGCTCGCCGAGCTCGTTCAGTATTCGCTCCAGCTCGTCCACACCGGACGGGTAGATCGTGGCGAACTTCCCGCTCGAACCGCGCCCGGCGTACTTGGAGTTGCGCAGGTGCAGTGGCTGGCGGCCCGGCACGAACTTGAAGGGAATGGCTCTGGGGACGCAGTACTCCCACACCTGCGCCGCCGCCTTCTCGGCGTTGTCCAGACACGCCGAGACATGGATCTTCCACCCCTGGCGGGGGCGGCCCGGGCGCGGCTCGCCGGCCTCGTCGACCGGGCTGAAGTGGAGCCAGTCCCCGGAGAGGGAGGAGTGCCACCCCTCGGGGACCGGGCGCTGGGCCGCCTCGAACAGCGGGACGGACTCCCCGGTCCTGGCCGAGGACAAGCGGTCCGGAGTCTCGTAGAAATGCCTGTCGGCCAGGCAGAAGACCTCGTACCGCTTGTCCATCGCTTCCCCCCTCGGTGGCGTGGCAACGAAGGTGCCACGCCGGCCGGGGGCCGGACAGTCGCATGTGTCATGCGGCCACTGTGCGGTACGCATGCGTCAACCTGTGTTCGAACGGGGGTGGACGCCCGCGCCCCGCTTTGGCCCGGGGTTCACCTGCGGGCCGGTGGGTGGCCGCTTGCGCAGTTCCCCGCGCCCCATTTCTTGCCCGGGGTTCGCCTGCGGGCCGGTGGGGGGCCGCTCGCGCAGTTCCCCGCGCCCCATTTCTTGCCCGGGGTTCGCCTGCGGGCCGGTGGGGGGCCGCTCGCGCAGTTCCCCGCGCCCCTGAAGCCCTGGTTCGCCTGCGGGCCAGTGGGGGCTGAGCGCGCAGTTCCCCGCGCCCCTTAAAAGGGCCGTCGTTCGCCTGCAGGTTGTACTCGGTTGCTCGCGCAGTTCCCCGCGCCCCTAAAGGCCCGTGGCTGAGCTGGGTTCTCAGGCTGCCGCCAACCCCCTAAGGGGCGCGGGGAACTGCGCGAGCGGCCACCCACCGGCCCGCAGGCGAAGTCCGGGCACGACAGCCCCCACCGGCCCGCAGGCGAAGTCCGGGCACGACAAGCCCCCACCGGCCCGCAGCCGAAGTCCGGGCACAAAAACCGCGCGTCACTCCTCGGGGGGAAACACGGGCTCGCCCGAGTCGCGCAGGGTGATGCTGATCGCCTCGACCGGGCACCCCTCGGCCGCGGCGAGCACATCCTCACTCGCGGACGTCTCCGCGCCCCGCGGCCGCGACTGCCGCGCCGTGTCCAGCGCGAAGGACCCCGGCGCGGTGTTCACGCACATGCCCGACCCGATGCAGACACTCCGGTCGACCTCGACGTGCCAGCGGTCCCCCATCACTCCTCGCCCCCGGGCCCGGCGTAGCCGGCCGGCAGGTGGATCATCTTGTGCTCCAGGTACTCGCTCAGCCCCTCGGGCCCGAACTCCCGCCCGAGGCCGGAGTTCTTGTAGCCGCCGAACGGGCCGAACATGTCCAGGCTGAAGGTGTTCACGTTGAAGGTGCCGGTGCGCACCCGGCGGGCGAAGTCGACGCCGTGCCCCACGTCACCGGTCCACACGCTCCCGCTGAGCCCGTACTCGGAGTCGTTGGCGATCCGCAGCGCCTCGGCCTCGTCCTCGTACGGCAGCAGGCAGATCACCGGCCCGAAGATCTCCTCGCGGGCGATCCGCATGGAGTTGTCGACGCCGCCGAAGAGCGTCGGCTCGACGTACCAGCCCCGGTCCCGCCCGGCCGGACGCCCGCCGCCCGCGAGGATCTTGGCGCCTTCCTCCTGGCCGATCCGGATGTAGTCGAGCGAACGCTGCTGCTGGCGTTTGGCGACCAGCGGGCCGACCTGGGTCGCCGGGTCGAGCGGGTCGCCGACGACCAGCTGCCCGGCGGCCGCCGCGAACGCCTCCGCGAACTCGTCGTAGCGGCTCGCGGGCGCCAGGATCCGGGTCTGGGCGACGCACGCCTGCCCGTTGTTCATCCACGCCGCCGGGACCACTCCGGCCACCGTCGACGCCAGATCGGCGTCCGGCAGGACGACGGCGGCGGACTTGCCGCCCAGTTCCAGCGTGACCCGGGTGAGGTTGCGCGCGGCGACCTCCATCACCCGCCGGCCCGCCGCGACCGACCCGGTGAAGGAGACCTTGTCGATCCCGGGGTGCCCGACCAGGTACTCGCTGACCTCGCGGTCGGCGGGCAGGATCGAGAGCACGCCCTCCGGCAGCCCGGCCTCGCGCGCGATCTCGCCGAGTATGTACGAGTCGAGGGGCGTCTCCGGCGACGGCTTGAGCACCACCGGACACCCGGCGAGCAGCGCGGGCGCGAGCTTGGCGGCGGCCACGAACTGCGGGACGTTCCACGGGACCACGGCCGCCACGACCCCGACCGGCTCGCGCCGGACCAGGATCGGCCCGAGGACCCCGTCGCGCCGCTCCTCGTACGGGAAGTCACGGGCCACGGTGATCGCCGCGTCCCAGACCATCATCGCGCCGAGCGCCTGCGCGAGGACGCTCCAGGAGTACGGGGAGCCGTTCTGCGCGCTGATCGAGCGGGCGATCTCCTCGTGGCGCAGGGCGATCGCGTCCTTGATGCGGGAGACGACCTCGATGCGCTCGGCGAGCGGCAGCCGGGGCCAGGGCCCCTCGTCGAACGCCCGGCGGGCGGTGGCGACGGCGTGGTCGACGTCGGCCCGGGAGGCGTGCGGCACCCGGCCGATGACCTGCTCGGTGTGGGGGGAGACCACCTCGATGACGTCGGTTCCCCGGGGGTCGGTCAACTCCCCGCCGATATAGAGCTGTACGTGCACGACGGGCTCGACGGGCTCGTTCTCCAGATCGTTCATGGCATCGGTCATGGCGTGGCGCCTCCCGCTCCGGTCCGCTCCGGACCGCTTCTGACGGCATCTCCGACAGCTTCACTGACAGCTTTTCTGACGGCATTTCAGATCTGCCTGAACTGATACCAGTTCCCCTATCAGGAGTCCACGGCCCGGCAGGCCCCTTGAGGCCGGACTGAAACACGTTCTACTGTGGCGGCATGACGCAGGTGACACGGGGGCGGGCGCGGGTGGCCGATCACGGCGGGGGCGTCCGGTCCATCGAGGTACCCATCCCGGACAACCCCCTGGGCCACACGCTGGTGTACGTGGTCGACACCGACCGGGGCCCGGTCCTGGTCGACACCGGCTGGGACGACCCGGCGTCCTGGGACACGCTGGCCGACGGGCTGCGCCGGATCGGCACGGACGTCGCGGACGTGCACGGCGTGGTGCTCACCCACCACCACCCCGACCACCACGGGCTCTCGGGCCGGGTCCGGGAGGCGTCCGGGGCGTGGCTCGCCATGCACGCGGCGGACACGGCGGTCGTCCGGCGCACACGGGAGGCCGAACCCGGGGCGTGGCTGGACTACTTGGCGGCGAAGCTGGCGGCGGTGGGGGCGCCGGAGTCGCATCTGGGGCCGCTGCGGGAGGCTCGGGCGCGCCGGTCGGGGCGGGTGCTGCCGGGTCTGCGGGCGGCGCTCCCGGACCGGGAGATCGTCCCCGGCGACCTCCTCCCCCTCCCGGGGCGGCGGCTGCGGGCGATCTGGACGCCGGGGCATACGCCGGGCCATGTCTGTCTGCACCTGGAGGAGCGGCATCCGTCCGGCCGGCCGGGCCACGGCCGCCTGTTCTCGGGCGATCACCTGCTGCCCGGGATCACTCCGCACATCGGGCTGTACGAGGACCCCGACGCGGCGACGGAGACGGACCCTCCCCCAAGCTCTCGACTTCGCTCGAACAGGGGGGACCCCCTCGGCGACTACGTGTCCTCCCTGGAGCGGGTGGGCCGCCTCGGGGTGGCGGAGGTCCTGCCCGCCCACCAGCACGCGTTCCCGGACGCGGCGTCACGGGTCCGTGAGCTCCTGGCCCACCACGAGTCCCGCCTGCGGGACCTGCTGACCCTGCTGTCCTCGGAACCGCTCACCCCCTGGGACCTGGCGGTCCGCATGGAGTGGAACCGTCCCTGGGCGGACATCCCCTACGGTTCCCGCAACATCGCGGTGTCGGAGGCGGAGGCGCATGTACGGCGGCTGGTGAAACAGGGGCGGGCGGAGGCGATACCGGGGACACACCCCCTGACATACCGGGCGGTGTAGCCCCACCCGCCCCCACTCCTGGGCACCCCGGCCGAGATCATGGCGACGTCCCCGGTCCACCCCCCGGTGGTGGCCCTGGGCCGCCTGGCGGGCTGGACCCCGCTCCCCTTGTCGGTACGAGACGCCCGCCGCAGGGCACACGACCTGCGGGCGACCCTCTCCACGCACCTCCCGCAGCCGCCGACGGCGAACGCGCCCCACGAGGGGGCCCGCGCTTCCGCTCCCGCGGAAACCGGTGGAGCGGGTGGTTGCGACAGCCCGGCCGCAGGCCGGGTGCACCCCCACCGCCCCGCACCCGAAGGGACCGGCCTCCGAGCCGCGCTCGCCCGCCTCCGGGGCCGCGGCACCCGGCAGGCACCGGGCGGCACGCCCACCGCCACCGTCAAAGACCTCGGCGTACGCCGAGCCCGTATCGAGGCCCTGCGCCACATGGACCTCACCGTCAGCCCCGGCGAGACCGTCGCCCTCATGGGACGGAACGGCGCCGGCAAGTCCACCCTCCTGAACACCCTCGTCGGCATGATCGAACCCACCACCGGCACGGTGACGGTCAACGGCCGCACCCCCCACCGCACACCCCCGGGCGACCTGATCCGCGAGGTCGGCCTCGTCGCGGGGGCCCCGCGACCTGCTGTACGCGGACACGGTGGCGGCCGAGTGCGCGGCGGCCGACGCGGACGCCGGGACGCGGCCCGGCACCTGCCGCGACCTCGTCTCGGTCCTCCTGCCCGGCGTCCCCGACGACACCCACCCCCGCGACCTCTCCGAGGGCCAGCGCCTGGCCCTGGCGCTGGCGATCGTCCTGACGGGCAGGCCCCCGCTCCTCCTCCTCGACGAACCGACCCGGGGCCTGGACTACGCGGCGAAGGCCCGCCTCGCCGACGTCCTGCGCGACCTCGCCGCCGAGGGCCACGCGATCGTCCTGGCCACCCACGACGTGGAGCTGGCCGCCGAGATCGCCCACCGGGTGGTGATCCTGGCGGACGGCGAGGCCGTCGCGGACGGCCCGACGGCCGACGTGGTCGTCTCCTCGCCCTCCTTCGCCCCCCAGGTCTCCAAGATCCTGGCCCCGGACCCGTGGCTCACGGTCACGCAGGTACGCGAGGCCCTCGCATGACGGCGCACCCCCACACCCGCCAGGCGAAGGCGGTACGCCTGGGCCCGCGCGGGGTGATCGCCCTCACCCTGATCACCCTCGTCGGCGTCGCCGCCTTCGGCTGGCCGCTGCTCGCCGACGAGAACTCCGGGCTCGCCCACTCCCAGGACGCCCCCTGGCTCTTCGCCGCGCTCCTGCCCCTCCTCGTGGGCGTGGTGGTCGCCACGATCGCGGACGAGGACGACGGCATGGACGCCAAGGCCGTCGCGATGCTCGGCGTACTCGCGGCGGTCGGCGCCGCCCTGCGCCCGCTGGGCGCGGGCACGGCGGGCCTGGAGCCGATGTTCTTCCTGATGGTCCTGAGCGGCCGCGTCCTCGGCCCGGGCTTCGGCTTCGTGCTCGGCGCGGTCACGATGTTCGCGTCCGCGCTGCTCACGGGGGGTGTGGGCCCCTGGATGCCGTTCCAGATGCTGTCGATGGGCTGGTTCACGATGGGCGCGGGCCTGCTCCCCGGCCGACACCGCCTCCGGGGCCGGGGGGAACTGACCCTCCTGGCGCTCTACGGCTTCGTCGCGTCCTTCGCGTACGGCACGGTGATGAACCTCCAGGGCTGGACGTACATCGGCGGGATGTCGTCCGGGATCTCCTTCCACCCGGGTGACCCGGTGGGCGAGAACCTGCTGCGCTTCGCCGCGTACTGCGCGACGACGTCGCTCGGCTGGGACCTGGGGCGGGCGGTGCTGACGACGGTCCTGACGTTCGCGCTGGGCTCGACCGTACTGAAGGCACTGCGCAGAGCCACCCGGCGCGCGGCCTTCGAGGCCCAGGTCACATTCGAGGGGTCCCCCGGGGTGAGGCCCCCCACAGGACCTTAGTCCCCTACGACCCGGAATAGTGGCTTTACAGGCCCTGTACAACCCCACAAACAACCCACCCGACCAGGCATTCTTTCCTCAGCTGCGCCCCGGGCCGTGACACCTCCGATGCGAGGACCACTAGTAACAGGGGTCGTTGCGGAGGCCTCTCGGGGTGGCTAAAACTGGTCCAGTCGCCGGGCACCGCCTGGCCCTTCACCGGGCCGCGGAACCCCAGGCAGGACGAACCCCCGCTTCTCCCGAGGAGCATCCGCACGCTCTCCGGAGCCGCGACCTGCCCGCGACGCCCATGTCCCCGACGTTAGGTTCCTCTGTGTCGCTCGCCGCCCGTCTCGCCGCCCGCAAGACCTCTATCGCCGCCGGTGCTGCCACGCTGCTCGCCGCCGCCGGTGTCGCGGTGGCCGCCGTTCCCGCCCAGGCCGCCCCCATGGGCGCCCAGGACGTGGCGAAGCAGATGATCCCGAGCGCCGCGCAGTTCCAGTGCTTCAGCAACATCGTCAACCACGAGTCCGGCTGGGACATCCACGCCTCCAACCCGTCCAGCGGCGCGTACGGCCTGGTCCAGGCGCTGCCCGGCTCCAAGATGGCCACCAAGGGCTCCGACTGGCAGACCAACCCCAAGACGCAGATCGCCTGGGGCCTGGACTACATGAACTCCCGCTACGGCAGCCCGTGCGGCGCCTGGAACTTCTGGCAGCAGAACAGCTGGTACTGAGCCGCACCACCGCTCGACCAGCTGAGGTACGCAGAGCTCCCCGGTAGGAACGCCTACCCGGGGGGCTTTGTCGTACATTCGCCTTTGAGGCCGTGGGGTGCGGGGCGGGGTGGGGCTACACCGCCCGGTATGTCAGGGGGTGTGTCCCCGGTATCGCCTCCGCCCGCCCCTGTTTCACCAGCCGCCGTACATGCGCCTCCGCCTCCGACACCGCGATGTTGCGGGAACCGTAGGGGATGTCCGCCCAGGGACGGTTCCACTCCATGCGGACCGCCAGGTCCCAGGGGGTGAGCGGTTCCGAGGACAGCAGGGTCAGCAGGTCCCGCAGGCGGGACTCGTGGTGGGCCAGGAGCTCACGGACCCGTGACGCCGCGTCCGGGAACGCGTGCTGGTGGGCGGGCAGGACCTCCGCCACCCCGAGGCGGCCCACCCGCTCCAGGGAGGACACGTAGTCGCCGAGGGGGTCCCCCCTGTTCGAGCGAAGTCGAGAGCTTGGGGGAGGGTCCGTCTCCGTCGCCGCGTCGGGGTCCTCGTACAGCCCGATGTGCGGAGTGATCCCGGGCAGCAGGTGATCGCCCGAGAACAGGCGGCCGTGGCCCGGCCGGCCGGACGGATGCCGCTCCTCCAGGTGCAGACAGACATGGCCCGGCGTATGCCCCGGCGTCCAGATCGCCCGCAGCCGCCGCCCCGGGAGGGGGAGGAGGTCGCCGGGGACGATCTCCCGGTCCGGGAGCGCCGCCCGCAGACCCGGCAGCACCCGCCCCGACCGGCGCGCCCGAGCCTCCCGCAGCGGCCCCAGATGCGACTCCGGCGCCCCCACCGCCGCCAGCTTCGCCGCCAAGTAGTCCAGCCACGCCCCGGGTTCGGCCTCCCGTGTGCGCCGGACGACCGCCGTGTCCGCCGCGTGCATGGCGAGCCACGCCCCGGACGCCTCCCGGACCCGGCCCGAGAGCCCGTGGTGGTCGGGGTGGTGGTGGGTGAGCACCACGCCGTGCACGTCCGCGACGTCCGTGCCGATCCGGCGCAGCCCGTCGGCCAGCGTGTCCCAGGACGCCGGGTCGTCCCAGCCGGTGTCGACCAGGACCGGGCCCCGGTCGGTGTCGACCACGTACACCAGCGTGTGGCCCAGGGGGTTGTCCGGGATGGGTACCTCGATGGACCGGACGCCCCCGCCGTGATCGGCCACCCGCGCCCGCCCCCGTGTCACCTGCGTCATGCCGCCACAGTAGAACGTGTTTCAGTCCGGCCTCAAGGGGCCTGCCGGGCCGTGGACTCCTGATAGGGGAACTGGTATCAGTTCAGGCAGATCTGAAATGCCGTCAGAAAAGCTGTCAGTGAAGCTGTCGGAGATGCCGTCAGAAGCGGTCCGGAGCGGACCGGAGCGGGAGGCGCCACGCCATGACCGATGCCATGAACGATCTGGAGAACGAGCCCGTCGAGCCCGTCGTGCACGTACAGCTCTATATCGGCGGGGAGTTGACCGACCCCCGGGGAACCGACGTCATCGAGGTGGTCTCCCCCCACACCGAGCAGGTCATCGGCCGGGTGCCGCACGCCTCCCGGGCCGACGTCGACCACGCCGTCGCCACCGCCCGCCGGGCGTTCGACGAGGGGCCCTGGCCCCGGCTGCCGCTCGCCGAGCGCATCGAGGTCGTCTCCCGCATCAAGGACGCGATCGCCCTGCGCCACGAGGAGATCGCCCGCTCGATCAGCGCGCAGAACGGCTCCCCGTACTCCTGGAGCGTCCTCGCGCAGGCGCTCGGCGCGATGATGGTCTGGGACGCGGCGATCACCGTGGCCCGTGACTTCCCGTACGAGGAGCGGCGCGACGGGGTCCTCGGGCCGATCCTGGTCCGGCGCGAGCCGGTCGGGGTCGTGGCGGCCGTGGTCCCGTGGAACGTCCCGCAGTTCGTGGCCGCCGCCAAGCTCGCGCCCGCGCTGCTCGCCGGGTGTCCGGTGGTGCTCAAGCCGTCGCCGGAGACGCCCCTCGACTCGTACATACTCGGCGAGATCGCGCGCGAGGCCGGGCTGCCGGAGGGCGTGCTCTCGATCCTGCCCGCCGACCGCGAGGTCAGCGAGTACCTGGTCGGGCACCCCGGGATCGACAAGGTCTCCTTCACCGGGTCGGTCGCGGCGGGCCGGCGGGTGATGGAGGTCGCCGCGCGCAACCTCACCCGGGTCACGCTGGAACTGGGCGGCAAGTCCGCCGCCGTCGTCCTGCCGGACGCCGATCTGGCGTCGACGGTGGCCGGAGTGGTCCCGGCGGCGTGGATGAACAACGGGCAGGCGTGCGTCGCCCAGACCCGGATCCTGGCGCCCGCGAGCCGCTACGACGAGTTCGCGGAGGCGTTCGCGGCGGCCGCCGGGCAGCTGGTCGTCGGCGACCCGCTCGACCCGGCGACCCAGGTCGGCCCGCTGGTCGCCAAACGCCAGCAGCAGCGTTCGCTCGACTACATCCGGATCGGCCAGGAGGAAGGCGCCAAGATCCTCGCGGGCGGCGGGCGTCCGGCCGGGCGGGACCGGGGCTGGTACGTCGAGCCGACGCTCTTCGGCGGCGTCGACAACTCCATGCGGATCGCCCGCGAGGAGATCTTCGGGCCGGTGATCTGCCTGCTGCCGTACGAGGACGAGGCCGAGGCGCTGCGGATCGCCAACGACTCCGAGTACGGGCTCAGCGGGAGCGTGTGGACCGGTGACGTGGGGCACGGCGTCGACTTCGCCCGCCGGGTGCGCACCGGCACCTTCAACGTGAACACCTTCAGCCTGGACATGTTCGGCCCGTTCGGCGGCTACAAGAACTCCGGCCTCGGGCGGGAGTTCGGGCCCGAGGGGCTGAGCGAGTACCTGGAGCACAAGATGATCCACCTGCCGGCCGGCTACGCCGGGCCCGGGGGCGAGGAGTGATGGGGGACCGCTGGCACGTCGAGGTCGACCGGAGTGTCTGCATCGGGTCGGGCATGTGCGTGAACACCGCGCCGGGGTCCTTCGCGCTGGACACGGCGCGGCAGTCGCGGCCGCGGGGCGCGGAGACGTCCGCGAGTGAGGATGTGCTCGCCGCGGCCGAGGGGTGCCCGGTCGAGGCGATCAGCATCACCCTGCGCGACTCGGGCGAGCCCGTGTTTCCCCCCGAGGAGTGACGCGCGGTTTTTGTGCCCGGACTTCGGCTGCGGGCCGGTGGGGGCTTGTCGTGCCCGGACTTCGCCTGCGGGCCGGTGGGGGCTGTCGTGCCCGGACTTCGCCTGCGGGCCGGTGGGTGGCCGCTCGCGCAGTTCCCCGCGCCCCTTAGGGGGTTGGCGGCAGCCTGAGAACCCAGCTCAGCCACGGGCCTTTAGGGGCGCGGGGAACTGCGCGAGCAACCGAGTACAACCTGCAGGCGAACGACGGCCCTTTTAAGGGGCGCGGGGAACTGCGCGCTCAGCCCCCACTGGCCCGCAGGCGAACCAGGGCTTCAGGGGCGCGGGGAACTGCGCGAGCGGCCCCCCACCGGCCCGCAGGCGAACCCCGGGCAAGAAATGGGGCGCGGGGAACTGCGCAAGCGGCCACCCACCGGCCCGCAGGTGAACCCCGGGCCAAAGCGGGGCGCGGGCGTCCACCCCCGTTCGAACACAGGTTGACGCATGCGTACCGCACAGTGGCCGCATGACACATGCGACTGTCCGGCCCCCGGCCGGCGTGGCACCTTCGTTGCCACGCCACCGAGGGGGGAAGCGATGGACAAGCGGTACGAGGTCTTCTGCCTGGCCGACAGGCATTTCTACGAGACTCCGGACCGCTTGTCCTCGGCCAGGACCGGGGAGTCCGTCCCGCTGTTCGAGGCGGCCCAGCGCCCGGTCCCCGAGGGGTGGCACTCCTCCCTCTCCGGGGACTGGCTCCACTTCAGCCCGGTCGACGAGGCCGGCGAGCCGCGCCCGGGCCGCCCCCGCCAGGGGTGGAAGATCCATGTCTCGGCGTGTCTGGACAACGCCGAGAAGGCGGCGGCGCAGGTGTGGGAGTACTGCGTCCCCAGAGCCATTCCCTTCAAGTTCGTGCCGGGCCGCCAGCCACTGCACCTGCGCAACTCCAAGTACGCCGGGCGCGGTTCGAGCGGGAAGTTCGCCACGATCTACCCGTCCGGTGTGGACGAGCTGGAGCGAATACTGAACGAGCTCGGCGAGCTGCTGGAGGGCGAGCCGGGCCCGTACATCCTCACCGATCTGCGCTGGAACTCCGGTCCCCTGTACGTACGTTACGGAGGCTTCGTCGAGCGGCACTGCGTCGGCGAGGGCGGGGCGCTGGTGCCCGCGATCGAGAACGCCCGGGGCGAGCTGGTCCCCGACCGCAGGGACCCGGCGTTCCAGGTGCCCGAGTGGGTGGCGCTGCCCCCGTTCCTGCGGCCCCAGCTGGAGGCGCGCAACGCGACGACCGTGGGCGACCTGCCGTACCGCATCGAGCGGGCGCTGCACTTCTCCAACGGCGGCGGTGTGTACGCCGGGACGGACACCCGCGACGGCAGCAAGGTCGTCCTGAAGGAGGCCCGGCCGTACGCGGGGCTCGCCGCCGACGGCTGTGACGCGGTCACCCGGCTGGAGCGGGAGAAGGCGGCCCTGGAGCGGCTCTCCGGGCTCGGGGTGGCGCCGGAGGCGCGCGACTGGTTCGAGCTGGGCGACCACCGCTTCCTCGTCATGGACTTCCTGGAGGGGCGCACGCTGAACGCGTTCTTCGCCGAGCGCCACCCGCTGCTCGCCGTCGACCCCGACCCGGACGCGGTGGCCTCGTACACGACCTGGGCACTCGCGGTGCACCGGGCCGTGGAGCGGGCGGTGGAGGCGGTGCACTCGCGCGGTCTGGTCTGCAACGACCTGCATATGTTCAACGTGATGGTCGGCCCGGAGGAGGGCGAGGCGGACGACGGCCGTGAGGTCTCGGTGCGGCTCCTCGACTTCGAGGGCGCGGTGCCGGTGGACGAGCACCAGGGGCAGACGATGGCGCACCCCGGGTTCGTGGCCCCGCGCGACCGCACCGGCTTCGAGGTCGACCGGTACGCGCTGGCCTGTCTGCGGCTCGCCCTGTTCGTGCCGATGACGACGCTGCTCGTGGTCGACCGGGACAAGGCGGCGCATCTGGCGACGGTCGCGGCGAGCCAGTTCCCCGCTGTGCCGGAAGGTTTCTTCGAGGAGGCGGTACGGGTCATCAGGGGTGCGGACGCGCCCCTGCGGCGGCCCTATCTGCCGGTGCGGCCCGAGGAGTGGCCCGCCGGGCGCGAGTCGATGGTCCGCGCGATCCTCGCCTCCGCCACGCCCGAGCGCGAGGACCGGCTCTTCCCCGGTGACATCTCGCAGTTCGCGGACGGCGGCGGCCTCGGTGTCGCGTACGGCGCGGCCGGGGTGCTCTACGCCCTGGACGTCACCGGCGCCGCGCGGTACCGGGACGGCGAGGAGTGGCTGCTGCGCCGCACCGAACAGCCGCCCTCCGGCTGCCCGCTGGGCTTCTACGACGGGCTGAGCGGCGTCGCGTACGTGCTCGACCGGCTGGGCCACACCGAGCGCGCCCTGGACCTGGTCGACCGGGTGCTCGACGAGAAGTGGCAGCGGCTCGCGCCCGGGCTGCACGGGGGCCTGGCCGGACTCGGGCTCGCCCTGGACTCGCTCGGCCGCACCACCGGCGAGGCCGATCTGCGCGACCGGGCCCTGGAGGCGGCCTGGATCATCGCCGGGGAGCAGGAGCCCGAGGAGGGCGGCGGGCGCCGGCGCGCCGGGCTGCTGCACGGCGCCAGCGGCCCCGCCCTGCTCTTCCTGCGGCTCTACGAGCACACCGGCGAGCCCGCGCTCCTCGACCACGCCGCCGAGTTCCTCCGCCGCGACCTCGCGCGCTGCGTCACCGACCGCTCCGGCGCCCTCCAGGTCGACGAGGGCGTACGGACCATGCCCTACCTCGGCTCGGGCGGCGTCGGCATCGCGATGGTGCTCGACGACTATCTGGCGCACCGGTACGACGAGGAGTTCGCCGACGCCAGGGCCGCGATCCTGCCCACCGCGCGGCTGCGGTACTACGCCCAGCCGGGCCTGTTCAACGGCCGCGCGGGCATGGTGCTGCACCTCGCCCGCACCCGCGCCGCCCGGGACGACCTGGACGCGCAGAGCGCGGCGCTCGCCTGGTACGCCGTGCCGTACGAGGGCCATCTGGCCTTCCCCGGCAACCAGATGATGCGGCTCTCCATGGACCTCGCGACCGGCACGGCGGGCTGTCTGCTCGCCCTGGGCTCCCTGCCCGCCGCCGCGTCCACCCGAAGGCGCCCCGCGGGGCTGCCCTTCCTGCCACCGCTTCCGGTGGCCCCCAAGACGGCCCCGCGAGGGGCCGGACGGTGAACCCGTCCCCACGAAGAAAGTCCCTACAGAAGGAGATGGCCATGACACTTCTCGACCTGCAGAAGATGGACGTTCCCGAGACCACCGGTGGCGGCGGTGGCGGTGGCGGCGACGAGAGCAGCCTCAGCCTGCTCCTGTGCGACAAGCACAGCTCCCACAGCAACCTGCTCTGCCTCTGACACACACGAACCACCCTGATCAATCCCTGTTACACCTGATCAACCTTGATCGAAACTGATCAACTGTGTGACGCGGCCCCGGGCGGATCTGCTCTCCGCCCGGGGCACGCGCGCCCCGGAGGGCCCCTTGGCTCAGCGCCCCTTTCTCCGCGAGACCGTCCGGTACGGCGCGGCACCCGCCGTCCTCGTCCTGCTGCTGACCACGGCCCTCGCCGGGGCGGGCCTGGCCCTTCCCTGGGCGCTCGGCCGCACCCTGGACCTGCTGCTCGGCGACGACCGGGCGGCCGCCGGACCCTGGCTCGCGCTGTGCGCGGCGCTCACCGGCGCCACCGTCCTGCTCGGCGCCCTCGACGGCCTGGTCACCGCGACCGCCAACGCCCGCACCACCGCGTGGATCCGCGGGCGCGTACTGGGCCGGGTGCTCGCGGCCGGACCGCGCGCCGGGCTCCCCGAGGGCGACCTGGTGGCCCGGCTCGTCGGCAACGCCGCCCAGGCCGGCCCCGTCCCCGCCCCCCCCGCACACATCGAAACCAGCGCGAACTCCCGATCCCGCCGCTCCAGCTCATGCAGCGCCGTCGCGAGAAGACGCGCCCCCGTCGCCCCCACCGGATGCCCGAGGGCGATCGCACCCCCGTTCACGTTCACCCTGTCCAGGTCCTGGTCGAAGACCTGCGCCCAGGACAGCACCACGGACGCGAACGCCTCGTTGATCTCGACGACGTCGATGTCCCGCAGCGACATCCCCGCCTTCCCCAGCACCGCCCGCGTCGCATCGATCGGCCCGTCGAGGTGGAAGTGCGGGTCGGCCCCGACCAGCGCCTGGGCCACGATCCGGGCCCGGGGCCGCAGCTTCAACGCCCGCGCCATCCGCTTGGACGCCCACATGATCGCCGCCGCGCCGTCCGAGATCTGGGAGGAGTTCCCGGCCGTGTGCACGGCCGTCGGCATCACCGGCTTCAGCCCGGACAGCGCCTCCATGGACGTGTCCCGCAACCCCTCGTCCCGGTCCACCAGCCGCCACATCCCCTGCCCGGCCGCCTGCTCCTCGTCCGTCGTCGGCACCTGCACCGCGAACGTCTCCCGCTTGAACCGCTCCTCCGCCCACGCCACTCCCGCCCGCTCCTGCGAGAGCAGCCCCAGCGAGTCGACCCGCTCCCGCGTCAGCCCCCGGTGCCGGGCGATCCGCTCCGCCGCCTCGAACTGGTTCGGCAGATCCACGTTCCACTCGTCCGGGAACGGCTTCCCCGGCCCGTGCTTGGACCCCGACCCCAGCGGCACCCGCGACATCGCCTCCACCCCGCAGCTGATCCCGACGTCCACCACCCCCGCCGCGATCATGTTCGCGACCATGTGGCTGGCCTGCTGGGAGGAGCCGCACTGGCAGTCCACGGTGGTCGCCGCGGTCTCGTACGGCAGCCCCATCGCCAGCCACGCGTTGCGCGCCGGGTTCATCGACTGCTCGCCCGCGTGGGTGACCGTCCCGCCGACGATCTGCTCGACGCAGTCCGCGTGGATCCCGGTTCTCCCCAGCAGCTCGCGGTAGGTCTCGCCCAGCAGATAGGCGGGGTGGAGATTGGCGAGCGCGCCTCCGCGCTTGCCGATCGGTGTGCGTACGGCTTCGACGATGACGGGTTCCGCGGCCATGAGCTCGTCCTCTCCTCGCACAGCTCCTGCACGACGACGACTGGGAAGGCCCGGTCGCGGGGCCTCCCGGAGCCGCCGCGACCGAACTAGTACGCGTTCTAGTTCTGCTTGCAGTCTGGTGAGGGCTACCCCCGGTACGCAAGGGTTGTGCACGCACCCGCGCACTCCCGCGCGGGCAACGAACAGCTCCCGCACCCTTGCGACTTGTAGAACCCGTTACTACCTTTCAGTCAAATTCTGATGGGTCGTCAGACAAGTGCCGTCCAGACGGAGTTCCAGATGGAGTTGCCGATGCGCTGCCCCCACCTTCCCGAGGGGTTCGACTTCACCGACCCCGACCTGCTCCAGGACCGCGTCCCGTACCCGGAGTTCGCCGAGGCGCGGCAGACCGCCCCGGTCTTCTGGTGCCCGCAGCCGCACGGCCTCGCCGGCTTCGGCGACGACGGCTACTGGGTGGTGACGCGGCACGCCGACGTCAAGTACGTCTCCACCCACCCGGAGCTGTTCTCCTCCACCACCAACACCGCCGTCATCCGCTTCAACCAGAACATCACCCGTGAGCAGATCGAGGTCCAGCGGCTGATCATGCTGAACATGGACCCGCCGGAGCACACCCGGGTCCGCCAGATCGTCCAGCGCGGCTTCACGCCCCGCGCGGTCCGCTCGCTGGAGGCCACCCTGCGCGACCGCGCCCGCCGCATCGTCGACACGGCCCTCGCCGCGTCCAAAGGCAGCGACTCCTTCGACTTCGTCACCAACATCGCCGTCGAACTGCCGCTCCAGGCGATCGCGGAGCTCATCGGCGTACCGCAGCAGGACCGCGCGAAGATCTTCGACTGGTCCAACAAGATGGCGGCGTACGACGACCCCGAGTACGCCATCACCGAGGAGATCGGCGCCGAGGCCGCCATGGAGATCGTCAGTTACGCGATGAACCTCGCGGCCGCCCGCAAGGAGTGCCCCGCGAAGGACATCGTATCGACGCTGGTCGCGGCGGAGGGCGAAGGCAACCTGCTCGCCGATGAGTTCGGCTTCTTCGTCATCCTGCTCGCGGTCGCGGGCAACGAGACCACGCGCAACGCGATCAGCCACGGGATGCACGCGTTCCTCACCCACCCCGACCAGTGGGAACTCTACAAACGCGAACGCCCCGACACGGCAGCCGAGGAGATCGTCCGCTGGGCCACGCCGGTCGTGTCCTTCCAGCGTACGGCGACGCAGGACACCGAGCTGGGCGGCCAGAAGATCAAGGCGGGCGACCGGGTCGGCCTGTTCTATTCGTCGGCCAACAACGATCCCGAACTCTTCGACGAGCCCGAGCGGTTCGACATCCTCCGCGACCCGAACCCGCACCTCGGCTTCGGCGGCGGAGGCCCGCACTTCTGCCTCGGCAAGTCGCTGGCGGTGCTGGAAATCAACCTGATCTTCAACGCCATCGCGGACGCCCTGCCGAACCTCACGCTGGCGGGCGACCCGCGCCGCCTCCGTTCAGCGTGGCTGAACGGCATCAAGGAACTTCAGGTCACGCCGTAACGGATCTGACGAACGCGCCGAAGGCGGCGGGAGAGAGCGTGATGGCCGGGCCGTCCGGATTCTTGGAGTCCCGGACGGCTACGGCGTGGGGGAGGTCTGCGACCTCTATGCAGTCGCCGCCCTGGTCACTGCTGTGGCTGGACTTGCGCCAGGCTGCGCCGTGGAGGGTGGCGCATTCGACGCAGGAGCCGCCCTGATCGCCGCTGTAGCTGGATTTACGCCAACGAGCGCGGCTCAGATCCAGGTTGCTCCCCATAGCGCTCCTCCATCACGTGCCGGATCAGCTTCGCCGAGTCCGGGATGGACAGGGCGGCGGCTTGGAGGTGATCGTAACGGAGCGAGCAGTCCCTGACCGTGTCCGGGTTGGCGGTTGGATGACCCACTCCGTAACCCTCGGTGTAGACGATGGCGGGATCACCGGTGAAGCGAAAGAGGTCAAACGAGCCCTGCAAGCCGGCATGCGCTCCTACGCCGAACGGTAGGACCTGGATGTTCACATTCGGGTTGTTTTGGAATGACAACAAGCGGGCCAGTTGACCCCGCATGACCTCGTCCCCACCGATCCCCTGGTGCAGTGCGGCCTCACCAATGATCGCCCACATCACTGGCGGCTGCGCCTTTCCGAAAATGCGCTGGCGAGCCAGTCGGACCGCAACACGGTCATCCAAGTTGGATTGGTCCAGCGTGCCGAGGACGGCGCGGGCGTACTCGCCGGTCTGTAGGAGCCCATGGACCAGGTTCGTGTGAAACGTATAGATCTCCGTCGCCCGCGACTCCAGCTCGGCCACCTGCTGGAACCACGCCGGAAGCTGGCTCCGCAGCACCAGCGGCAGGAGCCGGGACAGCAACCCGCCCGTGCCCAGCGCGGCATCCGCGCGGTCGCTGAAGTCCGCCGTCGGGAGTTTGCGGGCCGTCTCGATCTGGCCGATCAGCGAGCCGGTGTACGAGATGACCGCGCCCAGTTGCTTCTGGGTGAGCCCGCCCGCCTCGCGGTAGCGGCGCAGCTCGTATCCGTAGTAGTCGAGCGGCGACGCGCTCGGATCGAGGACGTTGATGTGGACCACGGCGGGTACTCCCTCGGGCTCAACTCCGCTTACTTCTCAACGGGTTGTATTCATTCGTAGCCGAGAGTAGCCATCTCGCGGCACGCTCGTACCGTGAACGACAATTCCCAGTACGGCATGCGCTTCACGGTCGGCGTGCACTCCGCCCGCCATGTCCGCAGGATCGTCCGTACGCACCTCGACTTCTGGGCCATGTCCGACCTCGTGGACGCGGCCGAGCTCGCCGTGACCGAGCTGCTCGCGAATGTGGTGCGGCATGTACCGGACCGCTACTGCGAGTTGAGCCTGCACCGGCGGCCGCACGGCATCCGCGTCGAGGTGTCGGACCGCTTCCCGCAGCTCCCGCTCCCCCTGAACGCGTCGGAGGAGGACGAGTCCGGGCGCGGACTCGTCCTCCTGGACGCGGTCGTCGACAAGTGGGGGGTCTCGCCGGGGCTGATCACGGCCGGTAAGACGGTGTGGTTCGAGTGCGACAGCGCCAACGCCCCGGCCCCCGCCGACGGCTCGGCCCGGGTGGTCGCGGATTACCCGCCGCGCCACTCGTGAGCCGGCGCCCGCGAGTCCCGAGTCGAGTGCGCGCGCCACCGAGCCGGCGGCAGCTGGACGCCGCGCGGGCCCGCCAGTACGTACACCAGGGCGAAGCCCGCGCCGACGACCGCCGCGCCGCCCACCGCGTCCAGCACCCAGTGGTTGGCGGTGGCGATGATCGCGCAGACCGTGAAGAGCGGGTGGAGCAGGCCCAGGGCCTTCATCCAGAGCTTCGGGGCCACCACCGCGATCACGATGCCGCACCACAGCGACCAGCCGAAGTGCAGCGAGGGCATCGCCGCGTACTGGTTGGTGACCTGCGTCATCGCCCCGTAGTCCGGGTTGGCCAGATCCTGCGGGCCGTGGACGGTGTCGATGAAGTCCATGCCGGGCATCAGGCGCGGCGGTGCCAGCGGGAAGAACCAGAAGCCGACCAGGCCGAGCAGCGTGGCGAAGCCGAGCGCCGAACGCGCCCAGCGGTAGTCGACCGGGCGGCGTACGTACAGCACGCCCAGGATCGTCAGCGGCACGATGAAGTGGAACGTCTCGTAGTAGAAGTTGAAGAACTCAAGCAGCCACTGGGCGTGCTGGATCGAGTGGTTGGCCCAGTGCTCGATGTCGATGTGCAGGGCGCGCTCGATGGACACCACGGTGCGGCCGTGCGCCTGTGCCGTCTCCCGCCCGGCGGTGGCCTCAAGCCGTATGTGGGAGTAGGCGGAGTAGCCGACGCGGATGACGAGGAGTTCCAGGAGCAGGTTGGGGCGGCTGAGCACCCGGCGCCAGAACGGCGCCAGCGGGATCCGGGCCCAGCGCGCCGGGACGGACTCCGCGTACGCGGTGGGGAGCGGCGCCCGGAAGTGCTCGGAGGTACGCGGCAGGAACGGGATGAGGCAGGCCGCCATGAGCGCGGTCAGCAGGGGAACGTTGTCACGGAGCGGGTCGAGGAGCGCCATGTTGGGCAGCAGCACATCGCCCGGGAGGGTCATCACCAGGATGACGACGGCGGGCCACGCGAGGCGGTCGCGGGCCCGGGTCCCGGCCCGGCCGACCATCGCGAGCAGCACCCACAGGAGCTGGTGCTGCCAGGCCGTCGGCGAGATCGCGACCGCGACGCAGCCGGTGAGGGCGACGGCGAGCAGCAGTTGGCCGTCGCGCGCGTAGCGGACGGCCCGGCTCAGGCCGAGGACGATCACGGCTGCGGCGAGCAGCAGGAACAGCGCGATCTCCAGCGGGCCTTGGAGGCCGACGCGGAGCAGGGCGCCGTGCAGGGACTGGTTGGCGAGGCTGTCGGGGCGCGCGCCGAGCCCGGCGCCCGCCACATGGTGCACCCAGTACGTCCAGGAGTCGTGCGGCATGAACACCCAGGCCAGGGCGGTCGCGGCGGCGAAGGTCGCGGTGGTGGAGAGGGCCGCGCGTCTGCGTCCGGTGAGCCAGAGCAGCGGGACGAAGAGCAGCACGGTGGGCTGGAGGGCCGCACCGATGCCGATGAGCAACCCGGAGCCGCGCTCCCCGCGTACGGCGAAGCAGCCGAGCAGGACGAGGAGGACCGGGATGATGCTGGTCTGGCCGGTGGTCAGGGCGTTGCGGACCGGCAGCGAGACCATCAGGAGGCTGATGGCGACCGGCGCGGCCACCAGCGAGCTGCGGCGCGAGAGCGGTCCCGGCAGCGCGCGGGCGGCCACGACGCCGAGCACCGCGACGAACAGCAGGGTGGAGAACGTCCAGGCCACACCGAGCGCCTGCTCGGCGGAGTGGGTCAGCGGCTTGAGGACGAGCCCGGCGAAGGGGGTGCCGGTGAAGTGCTCCCTGTCGTACAGGTCGCCCCGCACGTGCAGCACTCCGTTGGTGCCCGTCCAGGTCTCCAGGTCGGTGAGCCGTTCACCTGGTGGCAGGCGCAGGGTATGGGCCATCTGCCGTAACGCGAGGACGGCGGCGACGAGCCACAGGACCACACGGGCCATACCCGCCCGGGTGTCCGCCGCGCCTGAGTCCACGTCCACCGTGCTGCCGCGTGTGCCGTGCTCCGCATTCGCCACGCCCCGCCGAACCTCCCACCGCCATCGTTGGCCCGCTGTTCGCCCGCCGCACGGCCCTCGGCCGTGGGGCGGCCCGCACTCAGAGCCTCGCACCACCCCTGTTGAGAGACTCAGGCAACCCCCACTTCGCCTGACTGTCACCCGTGTTTTGACCGGAATCACCTCGACCGGAGTCCGCGGCGCACCGGAACCGGACCCGCCGCGACGCCGTCGTAACCCATCGACGAACCCGTCGACGAACCCGTCGGCGGGCGGTGTACGGAAGGCGGGGGCATGCGCGGCAGAGGCGTCGGACGGCGGATGTGGCTGGTCATGGGGGTGTTGCTGGCCACCCAGCTCGGTTCCCTGGTGTCTCCCGCGTACGCGTGCGGGTGCGGCGCGATGGTCCATGGAACGGGTACGCGACTGGCTGTGCGGCAGGAGACTTCGGCCGTTCGGTGGGACGGGCGCAGCGAGCAGATCGTGATGAGCCTCACGGTCGACGGGAACGCCCCGAAGGCGGCGTGGATCATGCCGGTGCCGCACCGGGCGACGGTGACGCTCGGCGACCGCGCGCTCTTCTCCGACCTGGAGCGGGCCACGGCGCCGGTCCACCGGAACCGCGACCACTTCTGGCCGCAGGACGGCGACTGGCCCTTCACCCACCACAAGCGCGCGGTGGGGGACGGCGCGGGCGCCCCGAGCGCGGCCGCGCCGTCGGTCGGTGTGGTCGGCCGCGAGCGCCTCGGCCCCTTCGACGTGGCCCGCCTCACGGCCACGGACCCGGACGCGCTGCGCGACTGGCTGGCGGCGAACGGCTTCCAGCTCCCGCCCGCGCTCTCCGCCGAGCTGCGGCCCTATGTCGCGCAGAAGTGGGAGTACGTGGCGGTCCGGCTCGCCCCGGCGGCGGGCGACGGCCCTCTGACGGGCACGCTCGACCCCCTGAAACTGACCTTCGCGAGCGAGCGCCTGGTGTACCCGATGCGGCTGTCGCGCCTGGCGAAGACGGCGCAGTCGCTGCGGCTGTACGTGGTGTCGGGGCATCGGATGGAGCCGGAGTCGAACATCGGGGGTTCGGCGCCGTCTGTCCTGTACGCGGGGCGGGTGCCGCGTGACGCGGGCCCGCTGACGCGGTTCGCGGGCGAGGGCGATACCCCGTATCTCACCGCGCTGAGCCAGTCGTTCTGGCAGCCGTCGTGGATCACGGGTGACCATGAGCTGGTCCGGGCCGCGGATGACTCGCCGTTCCAGCGGGTGATCTATACGGATCGGCTGATGCGGGTCTGGGGGGTGCCGGCGTGGCTGGTGACTGTTGGGGGTGCGCTGGTCGCCGTGGCGACGGCGGCCCTTCTGCTCATACGCCGCAGCCTGCGACGCCGCCCGGTCGCTCCACCGCCACCGGTGGTGGTGCCACCACCGCTGACCTGACATCACGTACGGCCCGGCGGGGGCCGGCCGGCCCGGGGTGACCTGCGGCCCGGCGGGGGCCGGCCGCGCAGTTCCCCGCGCCCCTGAGGGAACGGGGCCTACGGCCCCTGTTCCCCCGCTCGCCGCACCCCGGGAAAGCCCAACCCCCTTAGGGGCGCGGGGAACTGCGCGAGCAACCCACCACCGGCCCGCAGACACAGACCGGGCACAACCCGCCCGTTCAAAGCTGCAGCATGCGCTCCGTGAGCTCCCGGCAGTCGCGCAACGCCAGCCGCAACTCCTCCGTGTCGTTCTTCGCCGGGAGGCCCCCGCGGCGCTCCTTGACCAGTTCCGCGACCCGCGCGGCCGTCTCGCCCAGTACGGCGTCGGCCTCCTCGACGGCCTTGCGGGGCTCGTCGACGAACCCGGTCACCGCCCGGTGCAGCCGCAGCGCCCACCTGTCGCGCTCCTCGGTGGGGAGCAGGGCCACGGCCGAGAGGTCGGCCGGCGGGGGCGGCGGCCCCCCACCCCGGTCAGCGCCGCCACCGCCCGCAGCTATCTCGCCGCCATGACCGCCACCCCGGAGGGCTCCTCGGACGGCTACAGCCGCTCCAAGTTCCCGCACTGGATCACCCAGTCCGGCACCTGCAACACCCGCGAGGTCGTCCTCAAGCGCGACGGCACCAACGTCACCACGGACTCCAGCTGTGCGGCGGTCAGCGGCAGTTGGTACTCCGCGTACGACGGCGCCACCTGGACGGCCGCCGCCGACCTCGACATCGACCACGTCGTCCCGCTCGCCGAGGCCTGGCGCTCGGGCGCCAGTTCCTGGACGACCGCGCAGCGCCAGGGCTTCGCCAACGACCTGACCCGGCCCCAGCTGATCGCCGTCACCGACAACGTCAACCAGGCCAAGGGCGACAAGGACCCGGCCGAGTGGCTGCCCTCGCTCACCTCCTACCGCTGCACGTACGCCCGGATGTGGGTGGACGTGAAGCACTACTACAACCTCACCGTGGACACCGCCGAGAAGTCCGCGCTGCAGTCCGTGCTCAACGGCTGCTGACGGTCCGGCCGAAGGGCCGACGGGGGCTGTCTCCCCCCTCCGCCGTTCCGTACCGTACGGAGCGACGGAGGGGACGACATGGCCGGACTGCGCCTGGGACCACTGCTGCGGTACGTCGACGGCGAGTCCGGGACGTCGGCCACGGTCTGGGTGGAGGCGGACCGGCCGTGCACGGCCCGGGTGCGCTGCCCGGACAGCGCCTCGGGCTTCTCCCGTACGTTCCAGATCGCCGGGCACCACTACGCGCTGATCCCGGTCACCGGCCTCGCCCCGGGCTCGGCCACCCCGTACGAAGTGCTGCTCGACGGGCGGCGGGTGTGGCCGCCCGAGCGCTCCCCCTTTCCGCCGTCCGTGATCCGCACACCCGCGCCGGGCGCCTCCCGGCTGCGGGTCGCCTTCGGGTCCTGCCGCTGGGCCGCCCCGCCCCGGGGCGAGCGCGACCCCGCCGGGCCCGACGCCCTGGACACGCTCGCCACGAGCCTCGCCGCGCGCCTGACCGCCACCACGGACGCCGACGCCTCCGGGCTCCCCGACGTCCTGCTGCTCCTCGGCGACCAGGTGTACGCCGACAACGTCTCGCGGGCGACCCGCCGCTGGCTCGCCGCCCGGCGCGATCTGGCCGATCCACCGGGGGCGCAGGTCGGGGACTACGACGAGTACACCCGGCTCTATGACGAGTCGTGGGGCGACCCCGAGGTGCGCTGGCTGCTCTCCACCGTGCCGAGCTGCATGGTCTTCGACGACCACGACGTGATCGACGACTGGAACACCAGCGCCGCCTGGCTGGCCGAGATGCGCGCCACCCCGTGGTGGTCGGAGCGGCTGACCGGCGGGCTGATGTCGTACTGGGTCTACCAGCACCTCGGCAACCTCCCGCCCGGCCTGCTCGCCGCCGATCCGCTGTACGCGGCGGTGTGCGGCGGCCCGGACGGGACGGAGGCGCTGCGCCGGTTCGCGGCGGAGGCGGGCACCGACCCGGCCGCCGTGCGCTGGAGCTACCGCCGCGACTTCGGACGCGTGCGGCTGCTGATGGTGGACAGCCGGGCGGCCCGGGTCCTGGACGAGCAGAAGCGCGCGATGCTCGACGAGGCGGAGGCCGACTGGGTGCGGGAGCAGGCGCTCGACGGGTCCGGCCCGTACGACCACCTGCTGATCGGGACCTCGCTGCCGTGGCTGCTGCCGCCGCTCGTCCATGACGCGGAGGCCTGGAACGCGGCCCTGTGCCGGGGCGAACGCGGCCCGCGCTGGGCGCGGTTCGGCGAGAGGGTGCGCCGCCGGGCCGACCTGGAACACTGGGCGGCCTTCCCCTCCTCCTTCGACGGGCTCGCGGAGCTGATCGCCCGCGCGGGCACCGGACCCGGCGCCCCCGCCACGGTCTGCGTGCTCTCCGGCGATGTGCACCACGCCTACCTCGCGGAGCCGGTCTGGCCCTCCGGCGGCCCGGACGCGCGCGTGCTCCAGCTGACCTGCTCGCCGGTCCACAACACCGTCCCCAGAACACTGCGGGCCGCGTTCCGCTTCGGGTGGAGCCGGTGGGGGCGGCGGCTCGGACGGGCGCTGGCCCGGCACGGCCGCACCGGCCGGCCCCCGGTGCGCTGGCGCCGCACGGGCGGCCCCTGGTTCGGGAACCAGCTGATGACGCTGACCCTGACCGGGCGCGCGGCCCGGCTCCGCCTCGACCAGGCGCGAGCGGGGCGCGGCGGCCCCCGCCTGGTCACGGTCCTGGACGAGGACCTCGCCCCGTAGGCCGCGGCCGACACCTCGTAAGCCCCTGACGGCCCGGACGGCCCCGCTTCGTGACCCCGGGCTCCGTAACCCTGTGTCCCGGCGCGTTGGCGTTACGTCCATGTATGCCCCCCGTAAAGATGAATTCCAGCCAAACCTAACCGGAATTTGGCCATCTACTTAAACTTGAACTTGCAAGCACTAATCAGGTCTACCTAACCTTGAGGCTCCACCGGCCCCGTCCCCCACACCGAAGGAGCCCGTCCCCATGGCTTCCCCCACCCTTTCCTCCGCTCTGAACACCGAGCGCGCCAAGCCCTACGCCCTCGGCCTCTTCCGCATCGTCACCGGCTTCCTCTTCGCCTGCCACGGCGCCGCCTCGCTCTTCGGCTGGTTCGGCGGCGCGGCCGGAACCGGCGGCACCCTGGAGACCGGCGCCTGGCCCAACTGGTACGCGGCGGCCATCCAGCTCGTCGGCGGTCTGCTGATCATGTCCGGGCTCTTCACCCGCTCCGCCGCCTTCCTCTCCTCGGGCTCCATGGCGTACGCCTACTTCGACGTGCACCAGTCCGGCGCGCTGCTTCCCCTGCAGAACGGCGGCGAGAACGCCGCGATGTTCAGCTGGGTCTTCCTGCTGCTCGTCTTCACCGGTCCCGGCGCCCTCGCCCTCGACCAGCTGCTCGGCGCCCGCGCCACCGCCGCCGTGCCGGAGGCCACCGCCGCCGCCCCGGCGGGCACGGCCCGCTGACGCACCGACACACACGCACGACCGTCACCGGCTCGCCGGTGACACCCCACCCCCGAACGGAAACCCCATGCGCCCCAGGCGTACGCTGTACGGCTGTACAGCGACCCGGCCGCAGACCAGCGGCAGCGGGGCGCATTCCGTTCGGGGGTCGTAGTGCTGGAGAGTGTGGGGTCGCTGACCGGCAGCCCATGGATTTACGCCGTGGTGACCGTCTCCGTTCTCCTGGACGTGTTCCTTCCGGTCCTGCCCAGCATTCCGTTCGGGGGTCGTAGTGCTGGAGAGTGTGGGGTCGCTGACCGGCAGCCCATGGATTTACGCCGTGGTGACCGTCTCCGTTCTCCTGGACGTGTTCCTTCCGGTCCTGCCCAGCGGGGTCCTGGTGATCACCGCCGCGACCTCCGCGGCGGCCGGGTCGACCACCGCCGCGGGCGCCCCGCACGCCATACGCGACGTGCCCGACCTGCTTCTCCTCGCCGCCTGCGCCGCCGCGGCCTCGGTGCTCGGCGACCTCGTCGCGTACCGCCTCGCCTGGCGTGGCGGGGCGCGGCTCGACCGGGCCATCGCCCGCTCCCGCCGGCTGACCCGCGCACAGGAACGTCTCGGCGCCGCACTGAGCCGGGGCGGCGGCGCGCTCGTCGTCATCGCCCGGTTCGCCCCGGCGGGCCGGTCCGTCGTCTCGCTCGGCGCGGGCGCGGCGCACCGCACCCCCAAGGAGTTCCTGCCGTGGTCCGCCCTCGCGGGGGTGGTCTGGGCCGGATACAGCGTCAGCCTCGGCTACTTCGGCGGGCGCTGGCTCGGCGCGACCTGGCTCGGCACGGGCATCTCCGTCCTCGCGCTGTTCGCGGCGGGCTCACTGGCCGCCTATGTGATGCGCCGCCCGAACACGGCCGCGGCCACCAGCCCGGCGGCCTGACCTGCCGGACCCGAAGGGGTGGGTCTAAGCCGGCGTCCTGACCGGCACTCCCCGTATCTCCAGGCCTTCGAGCAGCTCCGCCGTGGCCCGCGCTATCTCGTCCACCGCCCGGTCGAAGACCTCCCGGTTGTGCGCGGCCGGCGCCCGGAAGCCGGACACCTTGCGCACGTACTGGAGCGCCGCCGCGCGGATCTCGTCGTCGGTGGCCTCCTCGGGGAGGGCCGGCGGCCTGAGTGTCTTGATGCTTCTGCACATGCCTCCAGTGTGACGGGTACCACTGACAACGGCCTCGGTAGAGTCGGAGGCATGGCGGCAGCAGACGAGGCGAAGGCACAGGGGCCCAAGGGGCCGGCGGCGCAGGCGGGCCCCTCGGAGCCCGTACGCATCGACAGCTGGATCTGGTCGGTACGGCTCACCAAGACGCGTTCCATGGCGGCGACGGCGTGCCGGGCGGGCCATGTCCAGCTCAACGGCGAGCGCGTGAAGCCCGCGCACACCGTAAAGGTGGGCGACGAGGTACGGCTGCGCCTTGAGGGGCGGGAGCGGATCGTCGTCGTCGCGAAAATCATCCGCAAGCGGGTGGGCGCGGCGATCGCGGCCGAGGCCTACGTCGACAACAGCCCGCCGCCGCCCGCCCGCTCGGACGTGCTGGCCGCCGGGGTGCGCGACCGGGGCCTGGGCCGGCCGACCAAGCGTGACCGCCGTGAGATGGAGCGGCTGCGCGGGCTGTAGGGGCTCGCGAGACGTTGGCCTCTGCGTAACTTGGAGGCCAACTCCCGGCGGGGCGGAGTAACTTGGAGGGCGCCCGGGGGCGAGGGGAGCCCCCGATCCGTCCCTAGAGGAACACGCCATGATCCTGTTGCTACTCGTCCTGGCGCTGGTCCTGTACGGCTTCGGCTTCAGTCTCGGCGGCATAGTGTTCTGCGTCGCCGTGGTGGCCGTACTCTTCAGCGCCCCACGCCGTGGCCGCTCCACGGCTCCGACCGGCG
The DNA here is from genome assembly GCF_001653515.1 of Streptomyces sp. ERV7. Lineage (GTDB taxonomy): Bacteria > Actinomycetota > Actinomycetes > Streptomycetales > Streptomycetaceae > Streptomyces. Next base: position 725,384 of record NZ_LYOY01000029.1, read on the forward strand.
GCTCGTCCGGAGCCGGTGGAGCCGGCCGTGGCACGGACACGGACTACCGGGCCTACCGCGCCCGCCGGGACCGTATGGACCGGTGGGAGCGGCGCTACCGCAGGGAGCGGCAGAGCCGTCTGTTCTCCCTGCGCCGCCCCAACTGAACGAGCGCCACTGATCGAGCGCCACCGAACGACAGCACACCGGGCACGAACCACGCGCGCGAGGGCCCCGGACCATGACGGTCCGGGGCCCCCGTACGCGAGGCGCGCGGTCAGTGGGCGGCCGCGGCCTTGCTGTCGCCGCTGTTGACGGACTTGCCCGGGCGCCGGGACTCGGCCGTGGCGGGCCCGGTCACCAGGAGCCGTTCGGCGAGGTGGCCGAAGACCAGCCCGAAGCCGGCCCACAGGGTGAGCTGGATGGCGAGGGCCGCCAGGCGGAACTTCCACAGCAGCATCGCCGGGAATTCCTTGGGCACCTCGTTGACGGCGGGCAGGAACGCGTACGCGAGCCCGATGGCGACCAGGAAGGCGGCCGAGGCGGCGACGGTGGCGTTCCAGTTGCCGAGGCGGGGCGCGAGCCGCTTGCCGAGGATCACGGCGGAGACGGCGAGCAGCACGCTCAGCGCGATCATCAGGAAGTACAGGGCGGTGCGTTTGCCGATCGTGTCGGGGTCACCGACCGACGGCGGGTTCGCCGGGTACTTCAGGAACGGGACGACGTAGACGGTCAGGAGCGCGCCGAGCGAGACGAACGCCGCCGTGGCGCGCGGCCCGAACCGGCCGATGCGGCCGAGCGCGACGCAGAAGGCGAGCGCGGCGATACCGCCGATGGCCACGCCGAACACGAGCACACCGGTGGCGAGACCGCCGGTGGCCTGCAGGGTGCGGCTGAACACCTCTTCACCGTGCTCGTGCGCGTGCGCCTCTTCGAAGTCGATGGCCGCGTCCACCCGGGGCTCGCCCAGGACGTACGCCACGAGGAGCGCGAGGGCGCCCGCCGCGAGACCGGCGATCATGCCCCGCACCAGCAGGGCTCTGACGGACAGGGAGTTCACGAGTCGTTCCCCTGGTCTCAGTGGCAGGGGAAGCCGAGCAGGTGGCGCCCGTCGTGCAGCCACTCATGGACGTTCTCACCGGAGAAGACGCTGGTGGCGCCCTGCTCGGAGCCCACGAAGTAGAGCAGCACGAGCATGAGGATGCCGAAGAAGAGCGCCCAGGGAGCGATCGCCTTGAGCGATATGGGGGTGATGGCCGGCGTTGCTTCTGCGCTCGGCGCAGGGGCGGCGGAGAGTGCCACGGCAGAACCTCCTGGGGAACACGCGTCCCGGTCATTGGTGCCTTTGTCGACGGTGGTGGGTCTGACTTCCCCGTCTTCGCCCCCTGTTGAGGGAGCTCGCCGGGTTCACAGTGGCGCGACCGTGCCGGAATCTCACCGGGCTTCCTTCACACCGTCTTTATGTCGACGAGACCGTACCGCGTGAGGGACCGCGCCGCTACGGCGCGCGGGTGCACAACCCCCGCGCGAAGTGCGTGAACGGCCGTGCTCTGCTTGACCCATGACCGTACGCGTGATGTTGATCTCACCCCCGGCCGACCGCTACGCGCGCGAGGCGAGAGTCGGCGACGACGCGGCCGCCCCGGACGAGGGCGCCCTGCGCCGGGTCAAGGACGCGGCGGCGGCGCTGCCGGTGCCGGCCCGTCGGCTGAAACCGCCGTCCTCCCTCTACGAGTTGGCGGACGGCCTGCCCACGGGCGACGAACCGGCCCTGGCCGACTGGGATCTGGGCGGCTGGCGGGGGCGGCGGCTGGACGAGCTGAGCACCGTGGACCCCACGGGCGTACGGGCGTGGCTCACCGATCCCGGGGCGGCGCCGCACGGCGGGGAGAGCCTGCTGGCGCTGGTCGCGCGCGTGGGCAGAACCTCCTGGGGAACACGCGTCCCGGTCATTGGTGCCTTTGTCGACGGTGGTGGGTCTGACTTCCCCGTCTTCGCCCCCTGTTGAGGGAGCTCGCCGGGTTCACAGTGGCGCGACCGTGCCGGAATCTCACCGGGCTTCCTTCACACCGTCTTTATGTCGACGAGACCGTACCGCGTGAGGGACCGCGCCGCTACGGCGCGCGGGTGCACAACCCCCGCGCGAAGTGCGTGAACGGCCGTGCTCTGCTTGACCCATGACCGTACGCGTGATGTTGATCTCACCCCCGGCCGACCGCTACGCGCGCGAGGCGAGAGTCGGCGACGACGCGGCCGCCCCGGACGAGGGCGCCCTGCGCCGGGTCAAGGACGCGGCGGCGGCGCTGCCGGTGCCGGCCCGTCGGCTGAAACCGCCGTCCTCCCTCTACGAGTTGGCGGACGGCCTGCCCACGGGCGACGAACCGGCCCTGGCCGACTGGGATCTGGGCGGCTGGCGGGGGCGGCGGCTGGACGAGCTGAGCACCGTGGACCCCACGGGCGTACGGGCGTGGCTCACCGATCCCGGGGCGGCGCCGCACGGCGGGGAGAGCCTGCTGGCGCTGGTCGCGCGCGTGGGCGTGTGGCTGGACACGCTCCCGGAGGCGGGCGGCCGCGTCCTCGCGGTCGCCTCCCCCGCGGTGGTCCGCGCGGCCGTGACCCACGCCCTGGCGCTGCCGCCCGCCTCCTTCTGGCGGCTCGACGTGGCCCCGCTGTCCCTGACGGAGCTCTCGGGCCGCTCGGGCCGCTGGAACCTGCGGTGCGGGCGGCCCGCGGAGGGCTGAGCGAGGGCCGGGCGGGAGGCGGGTGCGAGCCAGTGGCCGGGGCCTGGTGGTGCGAGCCAGTGGCCGGGGCCTGGTGCGCCGAAGGCCCCCGCCGTGATCAGCGGGGGCCTTCGGTACCGGGTGGGCATGGACGGTTTCGAACCGCCGACATCTGCTTTGTAAGAGCAGCGCTCTACCCCTGAGCTACACGCCCGGGCACATCCGTGGATGAGGGAACAGCGTACATGGCCTCCGGGGCAGGGCCGCAAACCCGTTCGCGGCGGGCCGGGCGGCGGGGCGGTCGGCGAGGCGGTGCGAACTAATCGGCCGGTGTGTTCGTCCTTACTGGTGGGAGAATGAACCGGCAGGCGGACACGGCACGGGAGAGGGATGTGACGGCGACACACGCGCGGCGGTACAGCAGAGCGGGTGCCATCGTCCCCGGAGTCGGAGTCGGTGTCGGTGTCGCGGCCCGGCGGGCCCTCGGGGACGCGCTCGCGCTCGTCGCGCTGCCGCTGGTGCTCGGGGCCGCGCTGCTGCCCGCGGCGTTCGCCGGAGGCGGGACGCGCCGGTGGTTCGGCGGGCGCGGCGAGAGCGTCCGGGCGGACGCGCAGGCGGCCAAGGACGCGGCGGCCGCGGCCTTCTACGAGCTGGACACCGCCCAGCGCGATCTGCGGATCTCCATCGAGACGATCACCGCCGTGGACAGCTCGCCGCGCGCCCGCAAGGCCGTGGACGACTTCGCGGCGCTCGGCCGGCGGATCGACGAGGTCAGCAACGACTACATCACCGCGGTCGACGCGCACGACCTGGACCGCGACGACCTGGACGCCTCGGTGGCCTCCCGGGCCCGGGGCGAGCTGACGAAGGCCAAGGACGACCTCGTACGGGTCAAGGGCGAGCTGGACCGGTTCGAGCAGAGCCTGGGGCCGCTGCTCTCCACCGCCGAGACCCAGCTGGCCCGGCTCGCCCCCGCCGTGGAGCGGGCGCGACAGGCGCTCCTCGCCGCGAGCACCGCTCTCGATTCGGTGCGGGCGTCCGGAATGAGAGCGGACGATCTCGCCGCCCGGCTCGCCGCGCTCGGCCCCGAGCTGACCCGGCTCAACCAGGGCGCCGGAGCGCACGGCGTGCCCGAGACCCTGGAGCGGGCCGACCGGGTGCTGAGGGAGGCCGAGGGCGTGCGCGCCGAGGCCGAGCGGCTGCCCGAGCGGGCCGCCGAGATCGACCGCCGACTGGTCTCGCTGCGTACGCGCGCGCAGGCGCTGACCACCCGGGCCGGGACCGTCGACCCGGTCCTGAGCGAGCTGCGGCGCCGGTTCGCGGCCGCCTGCTGGCAGGACCTCCAGCAGGTCCCCGACCAGGCGCTGGCGAACGTACGGCAGGCCGAGGACAAGCTCAAGGAGGCGGGCGCCGCGCGCGACGAGCAGCGCTGGGCCGACGCGACCTCCCGGCTGAGCACGGTCAGGGCGCTGCTCAACTCCACCGACGAGGCGGTCTCGGCCGCCGGGGACCGGCTGCAACGGCTCAACGCCGTGGCGAAGGACCCGCAGCAGGAGATCCAGCGGACGCGGTTCGCGATCCGGGACGCCCAGCGACTGGCGATGTCCGGCCGCAACACCCCGGACCCGCGCCACGCCCGTCCGCTCGACGACGCCGTGGCGCGCCTGGAGCGCGCGATCGCCACGCTGGAGGGCCGCCACCCCGACTACTGGCACTTCCTCACCGAGACCGAGGAGGTCCGGCAGGCCGTCGCGCGCGTGGTGGCCCAGATCCGCGAGGAGCGGGGGCACGGCGCCTGACGGGCGTCACGGGGACGAGTTGTCGCCGCCGCGCCGCGGGCGGATCCTGGGAGGTACGGACGACACGAGGAGGCCGCCCATGGCCACCCAGCCGCTTCATCCCGTGCGCCACCCCCTGCGCACCCCCCATGTGTCCCTCGACGAGCATCTGCCCGTCGACCACCGGCTGAGCCAGGTGTACCGCTTCGGCGCCGGAATCATGGGGCTCTTCCTGCTCGTCTTCGGCATCCTGGGGCTCACCCACAACATCGGGTTCTTCGACACCGGCGGGAAAGAGGTCGCCGGGCTGAGCACCAACGGCACGCTCAGCGTGATCTCGATCGTCGTCGGGGCGCTGCTCCTGTACGGCATGGTCAAGGGCGGCAACCTGGCGTCCTGGATGAACATGTCGCTCGGGGTGCTGTTCCTGATCAGCGGGTTCGTGAACCTGGCCCTGCTCGACCGGGGCTCGGCGAACTTCCTCGCCTTCAAGATGCAGAACGTGATCTTCAGCTTCCTGGTCGGCCTGGCACTGATGGTCTTCGGGATGTACGGGCGGGTGAGCAGCCATCTGCCGCACGACAACCCGTACTGGAGGGCGCGGCGCGAGGCGGAGGCGCAGGCGGAGCCGGGCGTGCGGGAACGGCCGCTGCGCTGAGCGGCACACGGCGGCGGCACGCCCGTTAGCCTGGGGCCATGCCTCGCTATGACTACCGCTGCCGCTCGTGCGGCGACACGTTCGAGCTCAGCCGTCCGATGGCCGAGTCCGCCGCTCCCGCGGTGTGCCCCGAGGGGCACGAGGACACGGTGAAGCTGCTGTCCACCGTGGCCGTGGGCGGGATGGCCAAGGGTGCGCCCGCGCCGTCCGGCGGGGGTGGTGGTGGCTGCTGCGGCGGAGGCTGCTGCGGCTAGGCGCGCCGCTACCGCTTCCTGGACAGCGTCAGGCCGTCCGCCACGATCAGCATGACGGCGTCCATCCGCTCGTCCCGCGTCACATGCTCGTTGAACCGCTGGATCCCGGCGGCGGGACCGGTCGCCGCCGGGTCCAGGACCTCACCGTGGAAGAGCGTGTTGTCCACGGCGATGAGGCCGTTCTGCCGCATCCTGGGCACCAACTCCTCCCAGTACGCGATGTAGTTGTCCTTGTCCGCGTCGAGAAAGGCGAAGTCGATGTGCGGCTCGGCGGGCATCGCCCGCAGCGTGTCGAGCGCCGGGGCGATCCGCAGGTCCACTTTGTGCGCCACGCCCGCCTTCGTCCAGGCCTCGCGTCCGTACGCGGTCCACTCCCGCGAGATGTCGCACGCGATCAGCCGTCCGTCCTCGGGCAGCGCCTGCGCCATGGCGAGCGCCGAGAACCCGGTGAAGGTGCCGACCTCCACCACGTGCCGGGCGCCCACCAGCCGGACGAGGAAGGCCAGCAGCGGGGCCTGCTCCTCGGCCGACTGCATGCCCGCGTAGTCGGGCAGCCGGGCGTACGTCGTCTCCACGAGCTCGCGCTGCACCGCGTCCAGGGGCGGGTTGTGCGCCAGCATGTACGCGTACAGCTCGTCGGTGATCCTGGTGCTGTTTCCCTTGGCCATGGGGGCGAGTATGGGACCGGTCAGGGCCGCACGGGCGCAACCCGGGCGGCCGTGGCGCGGGCGGCGAAACGGCGCACGATCTCCTCGCCGGCCAGTACGCCCCGCTCCTCCAGGACGTCGACGTGCGGCGCGGTCCAGCCGGAGTCCGCGAGCTCGCCGTGGCCCGGGCGCCAGCCCTCGTCGGCGGCGAGCAGCAGGTCCGCGTCCAGGAGCGAGTCCCCGGCGGCCAGGGTGAGTTCGGCGCCGGTGCGCCGGGCCACCTCGTGGACGGCCGCGCTCTTGGTCAGGGGCCTCGGCACCGCGTAGATCTTGCGGCCCTGGAGCGAGACGGTCCAGCCGCGCTCCTCGGCCCAGGCGCCCAGCCCCTTGACCCAGTCCTCGGGCAGCAGCGCGCGCTCGACCACGAGGTAGGCGAACAGGTCCTCGGCGACCCGCTCCTTGCGCAGCCAGAGCGGGTCGGCGGTGGCCGAGATGTGCGCGCGCACCTCGTCGAGCGTGGCGCACTCGGCGGCGATCCGGGCGTCCACGAGCCGGCGCCAGTCGCGGTCGGGCACCCCGTCGACGAGCAGCTGCCCGCCGTTGGCGCAGATCGCGAACTTCGCGGGCAGACCGGGCAGCTGGATGCGCTGGTACTGCTTGCGGGTGCGGGTCGTGGTGGGCACGAAGAGCGTGTCCGGGTCCGCCTTGAGTGCGGCGAGCAGGGTGGCGGCGTTCTCGGTCATGTACGAGAGCGGCTTGTGCTCGTGGATCTCGACGCAGAGCAGCCGCGGCGCCCGGGGGTCGGGCATGGTCAGGTCGAGGGCCGCCGCCGAGTAGATCAGCGTACGGTCCAGATCGCTGGCGATCAGGGTGCTCATCGGGAGGCCACCGCCTTGCCGTCGGCGCCGGTCGCCCCGCGCGTGTACTGGGGGTGGATCAGTCCGACACAGCTGTACGGCAGGTCGTCGACCCATTCCACCGGCACTCCGCGCTGCTCCGCAAGGAGGCGTACGTGGTCGAGGTCGGCCCCGGCGCCCCGGTGGGCCAGGATCTTCCAGGGGACGCGGCGAAGCAGGACGCGAGTGGTCTCGCCGACGCCGGGCTTGACGAGGTTGACGTCGTGGATGCCGTACTCCTCGCTGATCCGCTCGACGGCGGCCCAGCCCTCCCAGGTGGGGCTGCGGTCGGTGGCCTGCAGCGCCTTGGCCTCGCGGTCGACGTCGGCGGCGACCTCGTCGAAGCGGGCGGCGACGGCGTCCAGGAAGTCCACCGAGACGTCGGAGCCTGCCAGTTCGCGGTAGAACTTGGCGCCGTGGAAGTCGCCGGGCCCGATCAGGTCCGCGCGCAGCACGGTCCGCGATATCAGCCCCGACACGGTCGAGTTGAGGCATGCGGACGGGATCAGGAAGTCCTCGCGGGTGCCGTAGGTGCGCACGCAGGAGCCCGGGTCGGCGAGGACGGCGATCTCCGGGTCGAAGCGGTCGACCCCCGAGGATTCTTCGAACTCGCGGATCGCCGCGGCCAGTTCGCGGGTGATGGCGCCCTTGCCGGTCCAGCCGTCGACGAAGACGACGTCGGCGGGGTCGTGGTGGGCGGCGAGCCAGCGCAGCGCGTTGGGGTCGATGCCGCGGCCTCGCACGATGGAGACGGCGTAGTGCGGCAGGTCGATCCCGTGCCGCCGCTGGGCCCAGCGGCGCATCAGGACGCCGACGGGGGTGCCGGCGCGGGCCAGCGAGACCAGCACCGGACGGGGCGACCGCTCGGCCAGGACCGTCTCGGTCACGACGCCCACGGCGCGGGCGATGCGCTCGGCCGAGGCGTCGAGGGCGGCGCGGAACAGCTCCTGGTACTGGGGCGAGGGCTGGTACTCGACCGGCAGCGACTCCGCGTAGTGGGCGCCGCCGCTCTGGATCGCCTCCTCGCGCTCCTCGGTCGGCGCCTCCAGCTCGACCCCCGACAGGTCCTTGAGCAGCCAGCCCACCTCGTCGGGCGCGTACGAGGAGAAGGCGGGCCCCCGGAGGGGCTCGGGCAGGGGCTCGGGCATGGGGGCACCTTTGGGTACGTACGAGGGGACGACGGCCAGGACGACGTGCGGGATGTGCGCGGCGAGCCCGGCCAGCAGGCCGTCGGGGGCGTGCAGTTCGGGGGTGTCCGCGACGGAGTCGACGACGGCCACGACGGTGTCGAAGCCGGCGCCCGCCACGTTGTACGCGTAGCGCTCGCCGGGGCCGTCGGAGGGGGTGTCGTGGGCGGGGAAGGCGAGGGCTGTGGGCAGTCGTCCCGCGGGGCGGGACGGGTGGGCACAGCGGGACCCCGTCGCCGGGCGACGTTCCCTGCGCCCCCGCCACGTCCGGGGCACCCTCGTTCGATTCGGCCCCCGGGGCCGGGGAGGACTCGTGTTCCGCCACCAGCTCCATGCCCCGTTCCAGTACCCCCTCCGGGAGGAGAACCGTTCCTGCTGCCAGGGTGACCAGCAACACCTCCGCCCCGATCTCCGTCGCGAACGACGCGAAGCGGGTGTGGTCCGCCGGGGAGCGCATGTCGACCAGGGCGACTATCACGTACCGCCGCCGCGGATAGCGCTCGTGCAGCGCACGAATCGTGTTCAGGACCGTGTTGCCGGTCGAGAACTCGTCGTCGACCAGCACCAGCGCCCCCTCCCCCGCGAGCAGCGCCGGATCCTCCGGCAGCAGCAGGTGCGAGGTCGCGTGGGAGTGGGACTCCTCGAAGCCCCCCGCCCGCTCGACCCCGGCGACGGGGCGCCGGGTGGAGTGGAGGTAGGGCGCCACGCCCAGCCCGTCGGCCACCGCGTGCCCGAGGCCCGTCGCGGTCTCCGCGTAGCCCAGGACGACCGCCCCGGCCGCCTCCGGGCCGAGCAGCTCCCGGACCTCCTCACCCAGCCCGTACCCCGCCCCGTACACCCGCGAGGGCCGCTGCGGCACGTGCTTGCCCAGCACGTTGGAGACCAGCAGATGCGCGCGCTTGGGGTTGCGGCGCAGGGCGAGGCCCAGCAGCTCGGGCAACCGCTCGTCACCCTGGAGTTCGACTCCGAGCCGCTCGGCGACCCACGTTCCCGACCAGACCACCACGTTGTCGTTTCTCTCCGTCTCGATCATCCCGTCCCGCTCAACCCGCCAGGCCGGCGGTCAGCAGCTCCACGAAGCCGGTGTTCTCGTGCGCGACGCCGAAGACCTCGGCGCGCAGCAGGGTCCGCTCGGCCCAGGCGCGGTGCGGCTTCACTTCGTTCATCTTGTTCGTATACGCGGAGCGCAGCACTCCGCCCCCGCCCCGCTCGGGCCGCAGGATGTCCTGGGCGTCGCTGTACTCCTCGTGGCTGACCACGGACAGCGCGTGCACCGGCACCACGTGCGAGGGGTGGATACAGGTCTTGCCGAGCAGCCCGTTGGCGCGGTCGAGCTCGATCTCGCGCAGCAGGCCGTCGATGTCGTGCTCGATCAGGGTGTCGCGCAGCTCCTCCGCGCGCCCCTCGAGGAAGGGGCTGCGGCGCAGCTGGGGCTTGAACATGCGCTCCTGGAGCCTGAAGTACTCCCACACCGGGCCGGTGATCGTGAAGCCCGTGCCGTCGGCGCGGCCCAGGACGTTGACCACGTCCGCGATCACCCCGGCCACGATCTGCACGTCGTACGCCGTCATGTCCGGCGAGCGGCGCAGCCCGTACGCCGAGCAGAAGTCGGTGACGCCGAGCCGCAGCGCCAGCACCCGGTCGCGGTACTTGTCGACGGTCCGGGCGATGCCGGTCAGCGTCTCGCAGCGGGTCTCCAGATGGAGCAGCTCGGGCGACTCCAGGACCGGCATGGCGAAGAGCCGCCGCCCGCAGGCCGCCTCGGCCGCGCCCAGCGCCTCCAGGAACGGCACCCCGCGCTCCTCGGTGAACTTCGGCAGCACGAATCCGGACAGCAAGCGCACCGAGGAGCCGAGCCGCCGCACCAGATCGGGGATCTGGTCGGGCTCGCGGACCCGGATGAACAGCAGCGGCGTCTGTCCGCCGCGCGCGTCGAGGTCGGCGAACTGGCGGACCAGATTGGCCTCCGCCCCCGCCACCTCGGCGTCGTCGATCGAGTCCTCCAGGCAGAGCACCATGGACACGACACCCCGACGGGCCTGCTTGAGGACGTCGTCGGCGAGCGTGAGGCGGGTCGCGGGGCTGTAGAGCGTCGCCCCGAGGGCGGCGGACAGCACCCGCGCGGGAGAGTCCGAGCTGAACTCGGCGGGCTCCCGGTGGAACAGGTCCTTACGAGCAGCAGGCGGAACGTGCCCGAAGTGACGCATATGGATTCCCCTGTACTGCAACGATGGCCCGGACTGAGTGACGGTGGGTGGCCGGTAATAGTACGTAAGAACACATGTCGCGAGTTCCCCGCAGGCATGAAATCCAGGTAACTCGCCCGCGCTCTTCCGGTGCCGCGCGCGGACGCGGTACGTAAGGTACGTACCGCTCATCTGCGGGACAAGGCCCCCCTCGGGCCCCCGCGTTGTCCGGGCGGGCGGCGGGAAGGCAGGATGGCGACCATGACGCACGCGATGCTGAAGGGATCCAACGTCCCGCTGGACGCCACGGCCGTGAGGGCCGTGCTCCGCTGGACGCCGGGCTCCGACGTCCCGGACGTGGACGCCTCGGCGCTGCTGCTGGCCGCCGACGGCCGGGTGCGTTCCGACGAGGACTTCGTCTTCTACAACCAGCCGCGCCACCCCTCGGGCCTGGTGCGGCGGCTGCCCAAGAAGCGGGTCGGGGACTCCCTGACCGACACCGTCGAGGCGGATCTGGCCGCGCTCGACGCGTCCGTGGACCGCGTCCTGGTCACCGCCTCCTCGGACGGCGCGACCTTCGGTTCCGTACGCGACCTGCGGGTCCTGCTGTACGACGCGGGGCCGGGCGGCGCCGAACCGCTGGCCGTCTTCGATGTGAAGGCGGAGACCGGCGAGGAGACCGCGATCATCTGCGGCGAGCTCTACCGGCGCGGCGAGGCGTGGAAGTTCCGCGCGGTGGGCCAGGGCTATCCGACCGGCCTGGTGGGCCTGGCGACGGAGTACGGGATCTCCGTGGACGAGGACGGCGAGGGGGCCGGGGAGAGCGCGGACAGCGGCTCCTCCGGCGCCACCCACGGCCAGGCCGCGGCCCCGGCGCACTCCGCGTCCGTGTCGCAGCCGCTGCCGCCGGACGTCCTCCCGGGCGGGCCCCAGCCGCAGACCCAGCCGTATGTGCCGCCGCTGCCGGCCGCCTCGCCGCCCTCGTACGGCTATCCGCACCCCGCGCCGCCGCAGCACGCGCCCGTGCGGCAGCCCTCGTACGGCTATCCGCAGCCCGCCTCGGCACAGCCCGGCCACGGCTACGGCTATCCGCAGCCGGCGGCGGCCGCGCACACGGTGGATCCGGACTTCGTGCTGCCGCCGATGGGGCCGCAGTTCATCCGGCAGTGACGGAAGCGGCCGGGCGGGCCGACACCCGCCGGGCCCGCTCACGGGCGCACTCTCAGGCCTTCGTCTTGTAGCCGCGCCCCCACTGGAGCCCCCATCCGTAGAGCCGGTCCAGCTCGGCCTGGAAGCCGTACACGAACTTCACCTCGCGTCGCACGACCATGTCCCCCTTGACGTTCTCGATGGTGACGACCGCGCAGGAGCGGGCCTGTGGGGCGTGCTCGTCCAGGTCGATCTCTATGCGGGGGCCGTTGCTCGGGTAGAGCGTGACCTTGGCGTGCGTACGGTCGAAGGCGGGCGTCTGGTCGTAGATGTAGACGAAGACCAGCAGCCGCTTGATGGACTCGCGGTGGTCGAGGTTGACGTAGATCGTCTCTCCGGACGGCGAGCCGAACCGGTCGTCGCCGCTGAGCTGGACATAGGGCGCCGCGTTGGTGGCGCCGAAGAAGCCGCCCAGGGGCTGCACCACGCCCTTGGATCCGTCGGTGAGCTCGTAGAGGCAGCCGAGGTCGAGGTCGACGTTGACGACGCCCTGGGTGTGCGCCTGGACCACATCGGGCTTGAACAGCTTGAACGGGTGCCGCAGCACGCTGGGCCCGGACCGGCCGCCGAAGTCGGAGGTGCGCATCCGCCACGACAGGTTGACGCGCAGCGACCCGGAGTCGGCGCCCTGCTTGCCGAGCGAGACCACCGGGTGCCGTTTGGTCAGCTCGATGGCGTTGCTCGCGGCGCTGCCCGTGTCGAACTGCGCCGAGGGCCTGCCGCGCAGGCTGTCCCAGAAGGCCATCTCTTCCCCACCCCTATACGAACCACGTCAACGGCCCCGCACCGGACGAACGGCGGGGCGGCCGGGAGGCACGAACCTCCCTGCCGCCCCGCTCAGAGCGTTCCGCAATCGTCGGCGGGTCACACCACGGATTCAGACCCCCGTGGAGACTTCCGCCTTCTCACTGAAATCCCCGCCGCCCTCCGCGGCGAGCCGCTTGTTGCGGCGGACCGAGGACCAGAAGGACCAGGCGATCAGGACGACGCCGATGAGACCGGTGATGACCTCGTTGATCTCGTACTGGATGGTGACCAGGAGGATCACGGCGAGGGCGCCGATCGCGTAGTGCGCGCCGTGCTCCAGGTAGACGTAGTCGTCGAGGGTGCCCTGGCGGACCAGGTAGACCGTGAGGGACCGCACGTACATGGCGCCGATGCCGAGGCCGAGCGCCATCAGGACGATGTCGTTGGTGATGGCGAAGGCGCCGATGACGCCGTCGAAGGAGAACGAGGCGTCCAGGACCTCCAGGTAGAGGAACATGAAGAACGCGGCCTTGCCGGCCAGCAGCACCGCCGAGGCGCCGCCCCTGCCGCTCTTCTTGGCCTCTTCCTCGGCCTCCAGCTCGGCTTCCTCCTCTTCCTCCAGCTTGTCCTCGAAGTAGCCGGAGAGGCCGCCGACGATCATGTACGTGATCAGACCGGCGATGCCGGAGATGAGGACGGTCTCACCCTTGTCCGCGTGCGCCCCGCCGTGCAGATGGGCGTGGGTCGCGACGGTCATCGAGGAGACGAGCAGGACACCGAGCGCGATGGCGACCGAGAGCATGTCGACCTTGCCGAGCTTGGCCAGCGGCCGCTCGATCCAGCGCAGCCACTGGACGTCCCGCTCCTCGAAGACGAAGTCCAGGAAGATCATGAGCAGGAACATGCCACCGAAGGCGGCGATCGACGCGTGCGCGTCGGTGACCAGCTCCTTGTAGTGCTCCTTCTCGTTCAGCGCGAGGTTGACGGCCTCGATGGGGCCCATCTTGGCGCTGATGGCGACGATGACTACGGGGAAGACCAGCCGCATGCCGAAGACGGCGATGAGCACGCCGACCGTGAGGAAGATCTTCTGCCAGAAGGCATTCATCTTCTTCAGGATTCCGGCGTTGACCACCGCGTTGTCGAACGACAGCGAGATTTCGAGGATGGACAGGATCGCCACGATCCCGAAGGCGGTCCAGCCGTCGTAGAGCACTGCCAGGGCCAGACCGACCGCAGTGATCACGAATGACCAGCCGAAGGTTTTCAGAATCACTGACTTCCCCATCTAGCTAGGCGGGGTCCCCCCAGACGGAGTCTGGGGGAGGGTCTCCCCCCGCGCCGCACCCGACTTGGACACGGCTTTACGAAACGTTGACCCCGAAGTCTAGAGCGATCCCGCGCAGTCCTGACGCGTACCCCTGACCGACTGCACGGAACTTCCACTCGCCGCTGTAGCGGTAGAGCTCGCCGAAGATCATCGCGGTCTCCGTGGAGGCGTCCTCGCTCAGGTCGTAGCGCGCGAGCTCCTGGCCGTCGGCCTGGTTGACCACCCGGATGAAGGCGTTGCTGACCTGACCGAACGTCTGGCCGCGGTTGTCCGCCTCATGGATCGAGACAGGGAAGACGATCTTGTCGCAGTGCGCCGGCACCTTGACCAGGTCCACGATGATCGACTCGTCGTCGCCCTCGCCCTCACCGGTCAGGTTGTCACCGGTGTGCTCGACCGAGCCGTCCGGGCTCGTGAGGTTGTTGTAGAACACGAACCACTCGTCGCCGAGGACGCGGCCCGACTGGCACAGCAGTGCGCTGGCGTCGAGGTCGAAGTCGGCTCCGGTGGTGGAACGCGCGTCCCAGCCGAGGCCGACCAGCACCTGGGTGAGGTTCGGTGCGGCCTTGGAGAGGGAGACATTGCCCCCCTTGGCGAGCGTGACGCCCATGATCGTGAGTCCTCCCCTGAATGGCGAACGAAGGGTTGAGCGCGTCCGGCGCCGCACGGATGTGCGGCGCCGGACGAGGGAGAGCGACGGCTCAGACGTTGACGCCGAAGTCCTGCGCGATGCCGCGCAGGCCCGACGCGTACCCCTGGCCGATGGCGCGGAACTTCCACTCCGCCCCGTTGCGGTACAGCTCGCCGAAGACCATGGCGGTCTCCGTCGAGGCGTCCTCGCTCAGGTCGTACCGGGCGAGCTCGGTGTTGTCGGCCTGGTTCACCACGCGGATGTACGCGTTGCGGACCTGGCCGAACGACTGCTGGCGGCTCTCGGCCTCGTAGATCGAGACCGGGAACACGATCTTGTGAACGTCGGCCGGGACACCGGCCAGGTTCACCTTGATGACCTCGTCGTCGCCCTCGCCCTCACCGGTGAGGTTGTCACCCTGGTGCTCGACGGAGCCGTCGGGGCTCTTGAGGTTGTTGAAGAAGACGAAGTTCGAGTCGTTGGCGACCTTGCCCTGGTCGTTGGTCAGCAGTGCGCTGGCGTCCAGGTCGAAGTCACCCCCGGTGGTGGTGCGAGCGTCCCATCCCAGACCGACGATGACCGCGGTCAGGTTGGGGGCGGCCTTGGTCAGCGAGACGTTGCCGCCCTTGCTGAGGCTGACTCCCACGAGTCCTCCCAATGGTGTGAGGGGCCGGCTTAGGTCAGCGTCCCCGTCGTGCGTTGGCATCGGATCAACGTCTGGATCCTAGTGACCGGTTCCCGCCTCAAACAGGCGATTCGACCGATGGATCACAGGGTGTCGAGCGCCTTGACATAGTCATTCAGGTCCCGGGCGTCCGGCAGACCGTTCTCGACGGTCCAGCGGACCACGCCGTCCTTGTCGATGACGAAGGTGCCGCGCACCGCGCAGCCCTTCTCCTCGTCGAAGACCCCGTACGCGCGCGAGACCTCGCCGTGCGGCCAGAAGTCCGAGAGCAGCGGGTACTCCAGGCCCTCCTGCTCGGCGAAGACGCGCAGGGTGTGGATGGAGTCGTTGGAGACGGCGAGCAGCTGGGTGTCGCGGTCGGTGAACTGCGGCAGGTTGTCGCGCAGCGCGCACAGCTCGCCCGTGCAGACGCCGGTGAAGGCGAACGGGTAGAAGAGCAGCACCACGTTCTTCTCGCCGCGGAAGTCCGAGAGCTTCACGGTCCGGCCGTGGTTGTCCTTGAGCTCGAAGTCCGGGGCCTTGGTGCCGACCTCGATCGCCATGGAAACGCCATCCCTTCTGTGGGCCCGGGCGGAAAGCCGCCGTGGACCGTCCTGGTGGGCCCCACCCTACGCAAGGGCCCCCGCCGGCGTACGCCGGCGGGGGCCCAGAGAAGCGGAGGATCAGCGCTTGGGCGCGACGAGACGGCTGCCCGTCCAGTCCTTTCCGACGCTGATGCTCTTGGTCTGCGAGAGACCGGCGGTCTGCGCGGCGTCGCTCATGTCGCTGGGCTCGATGTATCCGTCCCGGCCGGTCTTGGGAGCCAGCAGCCAGATGACGCCGCCGTCCTCCAGGAGGCCGATGGCATCGACCAGGGCGTCCGTGAGGTCGCCGTCCTCGTCGCGGAACCACAGCAGCACGACGTCGGCGACGTCGTCGTAGTCCTCGTCCACGAGTTCCTGGCCAATGATGGACTCGATGCCTTCACGGAGATCCTGGTCGACGTCGTCGTCGTAGCCGATCTCCTGGACCACCTGTCCGGGCTCGAACCCCAGCCTTGCAGCCGGGTTGGTCCGCTCCTCCGCGTGGTCCGCGGTCGCGCTCACGGCTTGCCTCCTGATCTTGATTCGGTAAGTAATACGGCCCCACGCACGCGCGAGGCTTGGGCGTAGTCCACACGGGCGGGACGAATCGCGCAAGTACCAGGCCCCCGAACCCGCCCTTTGGGGTGCAGTGTGCCCCCAGTCAGGGGCGAACCCGGGCCCGGTGGTGATTCATCCCACACCCTTGCAGATAGTTTGCACGCTTCTGCTCCGTGCGTACGCCAATCGGGGTGACGCGCCCCTTTGGGGAACACGCGCACGGCTTGGGCGTAAGGTTGCGATTTGGGCGGCCGCAGACCCCGTTACCCCTCGGTAGAGATGACGTTTGCCTCCTCGCGGGCCACGATGGGATGCGGCGCACAACCCCGCACGCCCCCGACAGTGAAGGAACAGCGTGGCTTCCGGATCCGATCGCAACCCGATCATCATTGGCGGCCTTCCCAGCCAGGTCCCGGACTTCGATCCGGAGGAGACCGAGGAGTGGCTCGCCTCCCTGGACGCGGCGGTGGACGAGCGGGGGCGTGAGCGCGCCCGCTATCTGATGCTCCGCCTCATCGAGCGCGCCCGCGAGAAGCGCGTGGCCGTGCCCGAGATGCGCAGCACGGACTACGTCAACACGATCGCCACCAAGGACGAACCGTTCTTCCCCGGCAACGAGGAGATCGAGCGCAAGGTCCTCAACGCGACCCGCTGGAACGCCGCGGTCATGGTCTCGCGCGCCCAGCGCCCGGGCATCGGGGTCGGCGGCCACATCGCCACCTTCGCCTCCTCCGCCTCCCTCTACGACGTGGGCTTCAACCACTTCTTCCGGGGCAAGGACGACGGCAAGGGCGGCGACCAGATCTTCTTCCAGGGGCACGCCTCCCCCGGTATCTACGCCCGCGCCTACCTCCTGGACCGGCTCAGCGAGCAGCAGCTCGACGCCTTCCGCCAGGAGAAGTCCAAGGCGCCGTACGGACTGTCCTCGTACCCGCACCCGCGGCTGATGCCGGACTTCTGGGAGTTCCCGACCGTCTCGATGGGCCTCGGCCCGCTCGGCGCGATCTACCAGGCCCGGATGAACCGCTACATGGAGGCGCGCGGCATCGCCGACACCTCCGACTCGCATGTGTGGGCCTACCTCGGCGACGGCGAGATGGACGAGCCGGAGTCGCTCGGCCAGCTGTCCATCGCCGCCCGCGAGAACCTGGACAACCTGACCTTCGTCGTCAACTGCAACCTCCAGCGCCTCGACGGCCCGGTGCGCGGCAACGGCAAGGTCATCCAGGAGCTGGAGTCGCAGTTCCGCGGCGCCGGCTGGAACGTCATCAAGCTGGTCTGGGACCGCTCCTGGGACCCGCTGCTCGCCCAGGACCGCGACGGCATCCTGGTCAACAAGCTGAACACCACGCCGGACGGCCAGTTCCAGACGTACGCCACGGAGACCGGCGGCTACATCCGCGACCACTTCTTCGGCGGCGACCACCGGCTGCGCGCCATGGTCGAGAACATGACCGACCAGCAGATCCAGCACCTGGGCCGCGGCGGTCACGACCACAAGAAGGTGTACGCGGCCTACGCGGCGGCCAAGGCGCACAAGGGCCAGCCGACCGTGATCCTGGCGCAGACCGTCAAGGGCTGGACGCTCGGCCCGAACTTCGAGGGCCGCAACGCGACCCACCAGATGAAGAAGCTGACGGTCGAGGACCTCAAGCGCTTCCGCGACCGGCTGCACATCCCGATCACGGACGCCCAGCTGGAGGCCGGCGCCCCGCCGTACTACCACCCGGGCCGCAACTCCGAAGAGATCCAGTACATGCACGACCGCCGCAAGGGTCTCGGCGGCTATGTGCCGACCCGTGTGGTGCGCGCGAAGCCGCTGCCGCTGCCCGAGGACAAGACGTACGCGGCCGCGAAGAAGGGCTCGGGAGCGCAGTCGATCGCCACCACCATGGCGTTCGTCCGCATCCTGAAGGACCTCATGCGGGACAAGGAGATCGGCAAGCGGTTCGTGCTGATCGCCCCGGACGAGTACCGCACCTTCGGCATGGACGCGTTCTTCCCGAGTGCGAAGATCTACAACCCGCTCGGCCAGCAGTACGAGGCGGTCGACCGCGATCTGCTGCTCGCCTACAAGGAGTCCCCGACCGGTCAGATGCTGCACGACGGCATCTCCGAGGCGGGCTGCACGGCCTCGCTGATCGCCGCGGGCTCGGCGTACGCCACGCACGGCGAGCCGCTGATCCCGGTCTACGTCTTCTACTCGATGTTCGGTTTCCAGCGCACCGGCGACCAGTTCTGGCAGATGGCCGACCAGCTCTCGCGCGGTTTCGTCCTGGGCGCGACCGCCGGGCGCACCACGCTGACCGGTGAGGGTCTCCAGCACGCCGACGGCCACTCGCATCTGCTCGCCTCGACCAACCCGGGCTGTGTCGCCTACGACCCGGCGTTCGGGTACGAGATCGCGCACATCGTCCAGGACGGTCTGCGCCGGATGTACGGCGAGACCGCCGACGGGCAGCCGGGCGAGGACGTCTTCTACTACCTGACCGTCTACAACGAGCCGATCCAGCACCCGGCCGAGCCGGCGGACGCCGACGTCGAGGGCATCCTCAAGGGCATCCACCGCTACGCCCGGGGCAGTGCGGGCACCATTCCGGCGCAGATCATGGCGTCCGGCGTGGCCGTCCCGTGGGCCCTGGAGGCCCAGCGGATCCTCGCCGATGAGTGGAACGTCCGGGCCGACGTCTGGTCCGCGACCTCCTGGAACGAGCTGCGGCGCGACGCCGTCGAGGTCGAGGAGCACAATCTGCTCCACCCGGAGGAGGAGCAGCGCGTCCCGTACGTCACGCGCAAGCTGTCCGGCGCCGAGGGCCCGTTCGTCGCGGTCTCGGACTGGATGCGCGCCGTGCCGGACCAGATCTCTCGCTGGGTGCCCGGCCGCTACACCTCGCTGGGCGCCGACGGGTTCGGCTTCGCCGACACCCGGGGCGCGGCGCGGCGCCACTTCCACATCGACGCCCAGTCGATCGTCCTGGCGGTGCTCACCGAGCTCGCCCGGGACGGCAAGGTGGACCGCTCGGTCCTGAAGCAGGCCGTCGACCGGTACCAGCTGCTGGACGTCACGGCGGCGGACCCGGGCGCCGCGGGCGGCGACGCGTAACGCTGCGCCGGCCGTGCGGTAGGCACGTGCGGGCCGTCGTGGGCTGGTCGCGCAGATCCCCGCGCCCCTTCGGGGGCGCTCGGTAGCGCGCCGGGCCACGACCGGCCCGCTTTTACTATGCGCACATGAAGCAACTTCCCGCGCAGACCCGGTGGGAGCGGCGGACCCAGTGGCCGCTGCTCGCGCTGGCCATCGCCTTCGCCCTCGCGTACACCGTGCCCGTCGTCCATCCCGGGGCGGGGACCGGGGTGCAGGATGTGTGTGTCGGCGTGGAGTGGGTGGTGTGGGGTGCGTTCGCCTGTGACTACCTGGTGCGGCTCGCCCTGTCCGGCAAGCGGCTGCTGTTCGTCCGCACCCACTGGCTCGACCTGCTCGCGGTCGTCCTCCCGCTGATCCAGCCGCTGCGGCTGCTGCGGGTCGTCTCCACGCTCGCCCTGGTGGGGCGGCGGGCGCGGATGGCCCCCCAGATACAGCTGACCGTCTACGTCGGCGGGGCGGTCGTCGGGCTGCTGATGTTCGGCTCGCTGGCCGTCCTGGAGGTGGAGCGGGGCGCCCCGGCCGGGAACATCAAGACGCTGGGCGACGCGGTGTGGTGGTCGTTCACCACGATGACCACCGTCGGCTACGGCGACCACGCGCCGACCACCGGGCTCGGGCGGCTGATCGCGGTGGGCCTGATGCTGTCCGGCATCGCCCTGCTCGGTGTGGTGACGGCGAACATCGCGGCCTGGTTCATCTCCCGCTTCGAGCGCGACGGCGAGGAGGAGCGGCGCCAGACCGCGCTCCTGGAGGCGCTCACCCAGGAGGTGCGGTCGCTGCGCGGGCAGGTGGCGGCCCTCGGGGACGCGGCGGAGTGCGCCTGCGGGCAGCGCACCCGGGGCGCGCCCCTGGCCTGAGAGGGCGCTCACCGCCCCTCAGCTCTCCCAGACCTTGAACGCCCGCACCCGGTAAGGGCTTTGGGGCACCCAGGCCCCGCCGCCCGGATAGGTGGCGAACTCGGCCGTCTCCGCGCACTCCTCGGACTGGTACGCCGTCACCGGGCGGCCCGTCCGGTTGGCTAGGGACACGGCGTCCGTGCCGGGCGGTAACGCCGTACAGCTCTCGATCTCGACGGTCCGCAGGTCGTACGCCTGCCGGGTGCCCTTGAAGTCCGGCTGCTTCCAGAGGCACAGCTCGCCGGGTGCGCAGGCACCGAGGCGCGGCGGGGCCGCGTGGGCCGGAGCGGGCAGCAGGAAGGCGGTGGCGGCGAGGAACGCCGCGGCGGTCGTGACACGCGCGGAAACGCTCGCGCTCGTCGTCGTTGCCGTCGTCGTTGCCGTCGTCGTTGCCGTTGTCGTTGTCGTTGTCGTTGTCGTTGTCGTACGCATCGTCGGTGGACCCCCGTGTCGTCGGCCTCGGTCGTCTCGGCCTCGTTGATCACAGAACGCCCCACGATCACGCCGGGTTTCCGTCCGGCCCGGGTTCACCCGGACAGGTGAAAGCCCCTCGCGCTCCGTGGCCGCGCGGCCACGCGGCCGCCCGGCTGATCGCCGAGCGCGAGGGGCAGGTCGCGGACAGCGATCCGCGTCCGCGTGTCGCGGTGGCCGTCCTCACCGGTGTGACGAGAGTCGCGGACGGGCCGCAGGGACGCGGCGAGGGCATCGGGCGTGGACACTCCGCGCCGTCCGGCCGAGGCCTCTCCCGACCCTCCGGACCCGGCGCCAGCAGGCAATCGGCGCATGCGATCAAGTAACCGGCGTACGTGATCATCAGGAGCGCGCGCCGCACGGAGCGTGCGCCCGCGCGCGCGGTCGGTGATACCTCCCCACCCTCCACGACCTGTTCAAACGTGATCTGAGTCACTGTCACCCCAGTGGGCCTTCCGGGCCTCCTACTCTGTACCGCAGTGACTTCCTTCGACTCCTCCCCCACACTCAACGTCTGGCGCGCGCTGCTCGCGCTCGCCGTCGTGTTCGTGATGCTCGCGACCTCGGGCTGGACCGCGGTCCGCGGCCACCAGGGGTCGAGCGAGCCGCGCGCCGTCGCCCTCGCCGCCTGGGCGCGGGGCACCCTCGACGGCGAGAAGCTCCCGGCCCCGGACGCCTCGCCGCGCCGGCTCGCCCGCTTCTTCGCCTCCCTGACGGCCACCGAGCGCACCGATCTGGTCCGCCGCTACCCGCTGGTCGTCGGCAACCTGAACGGCGCCCCGGTCCCGCTGCGCTACGAGGCGAACCGCCTCGCCCTCGTCGAGGCGCGCGACACCGAGCGCGCCCGGATGCACGACAGCCGGCTCACCCCCGACGGCCGCCAGACCGCGGGCCGCCGGATGCACCGGTACGAGTCGCTGCTCGACGGCGACCGGCAGATCCTCGCCTTCGACCCGTGGGACAGCGGCCATGTCGCCGAGGTCTTCGGCGACCTCGAACACGCCGAGCGCGTCTCGATGATCGTCCCGGGCGTCGACACCAACGTCATGACGTTCGAGAGAACCTCACGCAAGTACTCGGCCCCGGTGGGCATGGCGCAGTCGCTGTACGCGGCGGAGCGCGCGGCAGGTCCCCGCACCCGCACCGCGGTGATTGCCTGGGCCGACTACACCACCCCGTCCGGGCTCGGCATCGACTCCGCGATCGGCCGCCTCGCCGAGGAGGGGGCGGTCCGGCTCGACCACCTCGTCCGCGCCCTGCCGGGGAACGCGCCGGTCTCCCTGTTCTGCCACAGCTACGGCTCGGTGCTGTGCGGCGTCGCCGCGCACCGGCTGCCGCCCCGGGTGGTCGACATAGCGGTCGCGGGCAGCCCCGGCATGCGTACCCAGAGCGCCTCCCACCTGGGCACCTCCGCCCGGGTGTGGGCGATGCGGGACCGCGACGACTGGATCGAGGACGTACCGCACCTGGCTGTCGCGGGGCTTGGCCACGGCGCGGACCCGGTGTCCTCCGGTTTCGGCGCGCGGGTGCTCTCGGCGGCCGGCGCCGTGGGCCACGCGGGCTATTTCGAGCCGGGCACCCAGAGTCTGGCCAACTTCGCCGCGATAGGCGTCGGTTCGTACGAGTCGGTCAGCTGTCTCAAAGACAATTCGGCCTGCCAGCGCGGTATTTCCGGCGCGGACGCGGCCTGACGCGCGTAGAAATCGGCGCCTTCGCCTGCACACGTATGACATTGCGGCGGGCGCCGAGGGGGGACGCGCGGGCGTGCGCCGCCTACGATGAGGCGCATGGGTGATGTGCTGGCCGGAATTCATGCCACCTGGGAGTTCGAGCCCGACTCCGTACTCATCCGCTTCGAACGGGGGATCCGCACGCCGAAGCTGTTCACGGCGCTGCGCGAACGGCGCATCCCCCACGAAGCGTTGGAGTCGGTGACGCTGACCCCGGGCAAGCGCGGCACTGTGGTGCTGCACGCGGTGCCGAGACCCGGCGCCGATCCACTGATGGAGGCTGCGGCGGGACAGCTGAAGGACGGGTGCGACCCGTACCGCCTGGTGCTGCCCGCGGAGCGCGAGACGCTCGCCGAGTACTACGCGGACGAGCTGCGCGCGCTGCTCGGCCCGGACGCGGCCGAGCCCTCGGAGCGCTATGTGGTGGCCGCGCCGGAGCTGCCGCAGAGCTTCAAGGCGTACGACGGGAAGGCCTCCTTCGACGGCCGCCAGGTGTCGTTCCGCTGGTTCTGGACGGGCGCCTCCTCGGCGAAGTGGAAGGCGGGCGACCAGACCTTCGCGCTGGCGTCGCTGTGCGGGGTCGAGTGGCGTTCGCCGGAGGTCTTCGACGGCCATCTGCGGCTGCTCAGACGGGACGCCGAGGCCACCGCGCCACAGGCCGACCAGGACCCGGCGGCAGTCGTCTTCGGCCTCGGGTACGGGCCGGTCCACGAGTCGCTGCCGTTCGCGGCGGCGGTCCTCCAGGCGATCCGGGGCACGGTCGGCGCCCCGGTCCCGGTGGGTCACGCGGCCCCCGGGCGGCGCGACCCCGCGGACATCGCCGAAAGGATCCGGCACCTGGGTGAACTCCACCGGGCCGGGCTGGTGACGGACGCGGAATTCAGCGCGAAGAAAGCGGAGCTGCTGGCGGAGCTGTGAGCCGAGGGGGCTCCCACCGGAGCCCCCTCGACGACAGGCCCTAGGCTGATCACTCCATGAGTACCAGTCTCCGCTCCCTCGGCGGACCCGCCGAGCCGCTGTTCGGCCGCGCGCCCAGACGGTGGCAGCGGACGGCGCCGTACGCCGTCGTCCTCTGCTTCGTCGTGACGCTGCTCCCGATCACCGTCACCG
The DNA here is from genome assembly GCF_001653515.1 of Streptomyces sp. ERV7. GTDB lineage: Bacteria > Actinomycetota > Actinomycetes > Streptomycetales > Streptomycetaceae > Streptomyces. Next base: position 748,761 of record NZ_LYOY01000029.1, read on the forward strand.
TGCTGATGCACGACTACAAGGCACCCGGCGGCTGGGCTGGGGCGCTCGCGGTGGCGCAGACCGCGCCGCTGCTGCTCGCCGTCGCCCGGCCCGTCCAGGCCTGGTGGATCGTGTTCACCGCCGACGTGGTGGGTGCGGTGGTGCTGTCGGGCACCCACGGCATGCAGGGGCGGCCCTGGCCGTGGCCGCCGATGGTGATCGTCGGCTATGTGGTGCTGATGGCGTGCCTGGGGCTGCGCGCCAAGCCCCGTACGCTCCTCACGGTCTGGCTGGTGACCGGCGCCGCCGGGGTGGCGCTGACGGCGATGAAACCGCTGTACGCGACCTCCGCGACCAACATCCACGTCCTGATGTTCGTGCTCAGCGGGGTGACCCTGCTGCTCACCGGCGCGCTGCGCGGCCGGGGCGAGGCCGAGCGGCTGCTCGCCGAGCAGGAGGCGATCAGCGAGGCGGAGCACGCCCAGCGGACCCTGCTGGAGGAGCGCGCCCGGATCGCCCGCGAGCTGCACGACGTGGTCGCCCACCATATGTCGGTGATCACCGTGCAGGCCGACTCCGCGCCCTACCGCATCCAGGGGCTGCCCGCCGAGGCGCGGGAGGAGTTCTCCACGATCGCGGCGAGCGCGCGCGAGTCGCTGAGCGAGATGCGGCGGCTGCTCTCGGTGCTGCGCAGCGACGGCAGCGAGGGCGAGCGGGCCCCGCAGCCGGGCGTCGACCGGGTGCAGCAGCTGGTCGAGGCGACGGTACGGGCCGGGGTGCCCGCCGAGTCGGCGCTGTCGGCGGAACTGCCCGCGCTGCCGCCCGCCGTGGACCTCTCGGCGTACCGGATCGTGCAGGAGGCGCTGGCGAACGTGGTCCGGCACGCGCCGGGCGCGCCGACGCGCGTCTCGGTCACCTCGGACGGTACGCATCTGCTGGTGGTGGTCGTCAACGGGCCCGCCGCCGAGCCCCGTTCGGCCCTGGAGACGACCGGGACGGGGCACGGGCTCGTCGGGATGCGCGAGCGCGTACGGTTGACCGGCGGAACGCTGGACACCGGTCCGCTGCCGGACGGCGGCTTCCGGGTCGCGGCCCGGCTCCCGCTGGACCCGCCGGACTCCGCCGCCCCCCTCTCCGACAGCTCCGAGGACACCCGTTGACCATTCGCGTGATCATCGTCGACGACCAGGCCATGGTGCGGGCGGGGTTCGCCGCGCTGCTCTCCGCGCAGCCGGACATCGACGTGGTGGGCGAGGCGCCCGACGGCAGGCAGGGCATCGAGGTCTCCCGCGGCGCGCATCCCGACGTGGTGCTGATGGATGTGCGGATGCCGGAGATGGACGGGCTCGCGGCGGCGCGGGAGCTGCTCGACCCGCCGCCGGGCGTGGTCCACCGCCCGAAGGTCCTGATGCTCACGACCTTCGACGTCGACGACTACGTGTACGAGGCGCTGCGGGCCGGGGCGTCCGGGTTCCTGCTGAAGGACGCGCCGCCGGCGGATCTGATCGCGGCGGTACGGGTGGTGGCGGCCGGCGAGGCGCTGCTCGCGCCCTCGGTGACGCGCCGTCTGATCGCGGACTTCGCCAAGCAGCGCCCGGCGGTCCGCAAGGGTCCGACCCTGCGCCTGAACGGGCTCACCCCGCGCGAGACGGAGGTGCTCGAACTCATCGCCCGGGGCCTGTCCAACCAGGAGATCGCGGCCCGGCTCGTCCTCGCGGAGCAGACCGTGAAGACCCACATCGGCAAGGTCCTGGCCAAGCTGGAGCTGCGCGACCGGGCCCAGGCGGTGATCTTCGCGTACGAGTCGGGGCTGGTGGCTCCCGGGAACGGGTAGGGCCTGCCCGGCGGATCCGGCCGGCTTCGGCCCGGGGCCCTTTCGGTGCCTCACAGGCCTCTCGTACACCCCCTACCCCAGTACTACCCCGGACTTGGCACCCCGGTGTGACGCCCTCGGGCCCACCGTCTTCCTACCTTCCTCCTCGCAACGCCACACCACAGCGAGGAAAGGCAGGGCCACGTCATGCGCCGCTTCAGGAGGACCCTGGTCGCCGCCGCGCTGACCGTGACGGTCGTCGCGGGGACCGCCGGATGGGCCTCGGCGGGCAGTCAGCAGGCCGTGGTGGGGCCGCCGCCGGGAGCGGCCGCCTGGGTGGCCGACACCGCGCTCGGGCGGCCGCTGCCCGACCCGGCCGCCGCCTCGCCGCGCGAAGTGGCGCTGTTCTTCGCCGGGTTGAGCCCGCGGCAGTGCCAGGACCTGGTGCGGCGCCACCCGTTGACCGTGGGCAACCTGGACGGCGCCCCGGTCGCCCTGCGCTACCGGGCCAACCGGCTCGCCCTCGCCGCCGCGCACGACCCCCGCTACGACCGGCTCGCCGGGCCCGGACACCAGGTGCTCGCCTTCGACCCGCGCGGACGCGGGCAGGTGGCCGAGGTGTACGGGGACCTGGAGCGGGCCGATCACGTGTCCGTGGTGGTACCGGGGTCGGACATCGACGCGGGCAACTTCGACCGCGGCAACGATCCTTACGGCACCCCGGCCGGGATGGCCTCCTCGCTGCGGGCCGCGACCGGGGGCCGCAGCGCCGTGGTCGCCTGGACCGGCTACACCACCCCCGTCGGCCTCGGCGTCGACGCGGCCACCGAGGACCTGGCCAAGGCGGGCGCGCCCCGGCTCGCCCGGTTCACCGAGGGCCTGGCGGCCGCGGGCCTGCCGGACCCGGCGCTGTTCTGCCACAGCTACGGCTCGGTCGTGTGCGGCCTCGCCGCCCCCCGAGTCGTCGCCTCCGACATCGTCGTGCTCGGCTCCCCCGGCATGCACGCCGACACCGCCGCCGACCTGGGCACCCACGCCCGGGTGTGGGCCGCCAAGGACCCCTCGGACTGGATCTCGTACGTACCCCACGTGCGGTTCCTTGGCCTTGGGCACGGGGAGGACCCGGCCGGTGACGGCTTCGGGGCGCGGCACGTGGACGCCTCCGACGCGCGGGGACACACCGGCTACTTCGCCCCCGGCACCGCCTCCCTGCGCCAGTTCGCCGCGATCGCGACGGGTGAGGTGTGATGCCCGGGCCGCTCGCCCGCCTCGCGACGGCCGCCGAGGCCCGTACCGACTCGCATCCGCCGCCGCTGCTCGTCCTCGCGCTCGCGGCGGCGCAGTCGGGTGCGGCCGTACCGGGCGCGCTCCTGGGACGGGTGCCGGGCCTGACCACCTCGCCCGACACTCTCGTCCGGATCGCCGAACGGCTCGCCTGGATGCCGGTGTTCGCGGGACTGCTGGTACTGATCGCGCGCTTCGCCCGCCGCTTCGAGGCGTTCGCGCTGGGGCTCGCGTGAGCCGGTCAGGCGGTCTCCGGCACCCGCCGGGCGTCCGCATAGAAGTTGATCTTGTGGTCGAGGACGGCGAGCGTGTCCTGGAGCTCCGCCATGCGCGTCAGGACGTCGCGCCGGGTCTGCTCCAGGAGCTCCTGCCGCGCGTCGAAGGTGTGCGCGCCCTCACGGACCAGCTCGGCGTAGCGGACCATGTCCGCGACCGGCATCCCGGTCAGCCGGAGCTTGCCGACGAAGGCCAGCCAGTCGAGGTCCTTGTTGGTGAAGCGCCGCTGCCCGGTGTGCGAGCGGTCCACGTGCGGCATCAGACCGATCCGCTCGTACCAGCGCAGGGTGTGCGCGGTGAGCCCGCTCAGGGCGGAGACCTCGCTGATCGTGTAGCGGTCCTGGCCCTCGGGGCGCGGGTGGGGCGGGCGGACCTTGCAAAGGTTCACGACCGCCGACTCCACACCGGCGCTCTCGATCTTCACAGGGATGCTCTCGATCACCGTCATGGCCACCAACCTAGAAGGTTGGAGTGCACTCCAAGCAAGCGGATTTCCGTGCGGCCGTCCCTGGAGGACCGTTTAGGCTCGTACGCATGAAGAGCCTGGCGCTGATCGAGAACTGGCCCGTGCCGCACGCGGCGGCCGCCGCCGTCCGTGCGGACGGCACCGTCGTCGGGACGCACGGCCCGACCGGGCAGCGCTTCCCGCTCGCCTCCGTCACCAAGCCGCTCGCCGCGTACGCCGCGCTCGTCGCGCACGAGGAGGGCGCCGTCGAGCTGGACGAGCCCGCCGGGCCGCAGGGCTCGACCGTACGCCATCTGCTCGCGCACACCTCGGGGCTCGCGTTCGACGAGCACCGGGTGATGGGGGCGCCGGGCGAGCGGCGGCTGTACTCCAACGCCGGGTTCGAGGTCCTGGGCGACCACATCGCCAAGGCGACGGACATCCCGTTCGCGGAGTATCTGCGCCAGGCCGTGCTCGAACCGCTGGGGATGACGTCGACGTCGCTGGACGGCTCGCCCGCGAAGGACGGTGTCTCGACCGTCGAGGACCTGGTGCGGTTCGCGGCGGAGGTGCAGGCGCCGCAGCTGCTGCATCCGATGACGGTCGCGGAGGCGATGACGGTGCAGTTCCCGGGGACGAAGGGGGTGCTGCCGGGGTACGGGCACCAGAACCCCAACGACTGGGGGCTGGGGTTCGAGATCCGGTCCTCGAAGTCCCCCCACTGGACGGGGGCTTCGTCCTCGCCCCGGACCTTCGGCCACTTCGGGCAGTCCGGGACGTTCCTGTGGATCGACCCGGACGCCTCGGCCGCGTGCGTGGCCCTGACGGACCGGGCGTTCGGGCCGTGGGCGGTCGAGGCGTGGCCCGCGTTCACGGACGCGGTGCGGGCGGAACTGGGGTAGCAGGCCTTTGCCCGGACTTCACCTGCGGGCCGGTGGGGGCTGGTCGCGCCCGGACTTCACCTGCGGGCCGGTGGGGGCTGGTCGCGCAGTTCCCCGCGCCCCTCAGGGGGTCCGTCGCAGCCGGAGAACCCAGCTCAGCCACAGGCCTTCAGGGGCGCGGGGAACTGCGCGAGCAACCACCCACCGGCCCGCAGACAAAGACCGGGCCGAAAAGGGCGCGGCCAGCCACCCACGGGCCGCAGGCGCAATGCCGCTACACCTCGTTCAGCTCCCAGAACAGCAGCTCCGCCCCGGTGCGGGCGATCACGTCCAGGTCGAGTTCGTCCGTGGCCCGGGCCGAGTCGCCGGGGCCCAGCCACGCGGCGCCCAGGTCGACCTCGCCCCGCACCACGTGCACGTACACCCCCGGCGCGTCCGGTACCGCCGTCCGCTCGCCCGGCGCGAGTCGGCGTACGTACAGCATCGCCCCCGCCGCCAGCACCGCGTACGGCGTCGAGTCGGCTATGCCCCGGACGATCTCGTACGACGGGGTGCCGCCGGGCTCCTTGGGGGCCAGCCACATCTGGACGAAGACCAGCGGGGCCGTGCCGTCGTTGCGCTCCTCGTGCCGCACCCCGCCGGCCGAACTGAGGTGCTGGACGTCCCCCGCCCGTACGACCGTGGCGTGGCCCGTCGAGTCGCGGTGGGTGAGCTCGCCCTCCACCACCCAGGTCACGATCTCGGTGTGGCTGTGCGGGTGCTCGTCGAAGCCCGCGCCGGGGGCGAGACGCTCCTCGTTGCAGGCCAGTACCGGGCCGAAGCGCAGGTTGTCCGGGTCGTAGAAACGGCCGAAGGACAACGCGTGCAGGGACTCGATGCCGGCCGCCGCGTCGCCGCCCCGGTAGCGCTCGTCGGCGCGCCTCACGGAAATCACGGGATCCACGGTAGCCCCGCCGGGCGGCGCTCGAACGCCCCCCGAACCCCCGGCAGGGCACGTACCCGTCCTGATAAGGCAGTCTTGTCCCCGTGTCCGAACCCGAATCGCCGCCGCCGCCGAACGCCGCCCATCCGCACGCCGCGACCCTCAAGCGCCTTGAGCAGTCCTCCGGCCGGCTCGCCGCGAACGCCATCGCCCGCATGGACGAGACGCTGCCGTGGTACCGGGCGATGCCGCCGGAGAACCGGTCCTGGATCGGTCTGGTCGCCCAGGCCGGTATCGCGGCCTTCACCGAGTGGTTCCGGCACCCGGACACCCCGCAGGCGATCTCCACGGACGTCTTCGGGACCGCTCCGCGCGAGCTGACCCGGGCGATCACCCTGCGCCAGACCGTCGAGATGGTGCGCACCACCATCGAGGTCATGGAGGTGGCGATCGAGGAGGTGGCCGCGCCCGGCGACGAGTCGATCCTGCGCGAGGCCCTGCTCGTCTACGCGCGCGAGATCGCCTTCGCCACCGCCCAGGTGTACGCCCAGGCCGCCGAGGCACGCGGTGCCTGGGACGCCCGGCTTGAGTCGCTCGTCGTGAACGCGGTCCTGTCCGGGGAGGCCGACGAAGGCGCCGTCTCGCGCGCCGCCGCGCTCGGCTGGAACTCTCCCGAGCACGTCTGCGTGGTGCTCGGCACCGCCCCCGACGGCGACAGCGAGCTCACCGTGGAAGCCATCCGGCGGGCCGCCCGGCACGCCAAGCTCCAGGTCCTCACCGGTGTGCTCGGCGACCGCCTGGTCGTCATCGCGGGCGGCAGCGACAACCCGCTCCACGTCGCGAAGGCCCTGATCGGGCCGTACGCGGCCGGTCCCGTGGTGGCCGGCCCGGTCGTCCCCGACCTGCTGGCGGCCACCCGCTCCGCGCAGGCCGCCGCCGCCGGACTCAAGGCGTGCTCGGCCTGGCAGGACGCCCCCCGGCCCGTTCTGGCGGACGATCTCCTGCCGGAGCGCGCGATCGCCTCCGATCCGGCCGCGCGCGACCAGCTGGTGGAGGAGATCTACAGACCGCTGGAGGAGGCGGGCTCGGCGCTCCTGGAGACCCTGAGCGTCTATCTGGAACAGGCGAGCAGCCTGGAGGGCGCGGCCCGGATGCTCTTCGTCCACCCCAACACCGTGCGCTACCGGCTACGACGTGTGACCGACGTCACCGGCTGGTCGCCCTCCGATGTACGTTCCGCCTTCACGCTCAGGATCGCCCTGATCCTGGGGCGTCTGGCCGACGGAGATCCACAGTCCTAGACTTTTGTCGGACACCCACAATTCCCCCGACGGTTCTTCGTCCCTGTCCCCACGGGCGAGCAGGGCCGTCCACAAGAGAGAGTGTGAGAGTGCTCGTACTCGTCGCTCCCGGCCAAGGCGCTCAGACGCCCGGCTTCCTGACTCCCTGGCTCGACCTCCCCGGCGCCGCCGACCGGCTCGCCGTGTGGTCCGACGCCATCGGGCTCGACCTCGTCCACTACGGCACGCAGGCCGACGCGGACGCCATCCGCGACACCTCGGTGGCCCAGCCCCTGCTGGTCGCCGCGGGTCTGCTCTCCGCCGCGGCACTGGGTGACATCACCCCCGGCGCGGTGGCGGGCCACAGTGTCGGCGAGATCACGGCCACCGCGTACGCGGGTGTGCTCTCCGAGGAGGCCGCGCTCGGCTTCGTCCGCAAGCGGGGCCTGGGCATGGCCCGGGCCGCGGCCATCACCGAGACCGGTATGTCCGCACTGCTCGGCGGCGAGCCCGAGGTCGTCTTCCCGCACCTGGAGAAGCTCGGCATCACCCCGGCCAATGTGAACGGCGCGGGCCAGGTCGTGGCCGCCGGCACCCTGGAGCAGCTGGCAGCCCTGGAGGCGGACAAGCCCGAGGGCGTGCGCCGGGTCGTCCCGCTGAAGGTGGCCGGCGCGTTCCACACGCACCACATGGCCCCCGCGGTCGAGGAGCTGCGCGAGGCCGCGGGCTCGCTCGACATCTCCGACCCGAAGATCACGTACGTCTCGAACGCGGACGGTGCCACCGTCGCCACCGGCGCCGAGATCGTCGCCCGCCTGGTCAACCAGGTTTCGAACCCCGTCCGCTGGGACCTCTGCATGGAGAGGTTCCAGGAACTGGGCGCCACCGCGCTGATCGAGGTGTGCCCCGGCGGCACCCTGACCGGCCTGGCCAAGCGTGCGCTGCCCGGCGTGAAGACCGTCGCCCTGAAGTCCCCGGACGACCTCGAAGCGGCCCGCGCGCTCGTCGCCGAGCACACTGCCGGATAAGGAGCCGTAGCAGCATGTCGAAGATCAAGCCCAGCAAGGGCGCGCAGTTCGCCCGGATCATGGGCGTCGGCGGCTACCGGCCGACCCGGGTGGTCCCCAACGAGGTCATCCTGGAGAAGATCGACTCGTCCGACGAGTGGATCCGCTCCCGCTCCGGCATCTCCACCCGGCACTGGGCCTCCGACGAGGAGACCGTGACGGCGATGTCGGTGGAGGCCGCGGGCAAGGCCATCGCGGACGCCGGTCTCACCCCCGAGCAGATCGGCGGTGTGATCGTCTCCACGGTCTCGCACTTCAAGCAGACCCCGGCCGTCGCCACCGAGATCGCGGACAAGATCGGCGCGGTCAAGCCGGCCGCGTTCGACATCTCCGCGGGCTGTGCGGGCTTCGGCTACGGCCTGACCCTCGCCAAGGGCATGATCGTCGATGGTTCGGCGGAGTACGTGCTGGTCATCGGTGTCGAGCGGCTCAGCGACCTGACCGACCTGGAGGACCGCGCGACGGCCTTCCTGTTCGGTGACGGCGCGGGCGCGGTCGTGGTCGGCCCCGCGGACGAGCCGGGCATCGCCCGTACCGTCTGGGGCTCCGAGGGCGACAAGTCCGAGACCATCAAGCAGACCGTGCCGTGGACCGAGTACGACTCCGCGGGCAAGTTCCCTGCGATCACGCAGGAGGGCCAGGCGGTGTTCCGCTGGGCCGTGTTCGAGATGGCGAAGGTCGCCCAGCAGGCGCTGGACGCGGCCGGAATCAGCGCGGACGACCTGGACGTCTTCATTCCGCACCAGGCCAACATGCGGATCATCGACTCGATGGTGAAGACTCTCAAGCTGCCGGAGCACGTCACGGTCGCCCGTGACGTGGAGACCACCGGCAACACCTCGGCCGCCTCGATCCCGCTCGCGATGGAGCGGCTCCTGGCGACCGGACAGGCGAAGAGCGGTGACACCGCGCTCGTCATCGGCTTCGGGGCGGGTCTCGTCTACGCCGCGACGGTCGTTACCCTCCCCTAGGCACACCGGATCTTCCGGATGCCCATAAACCCGTAAAAACACCGAAGGAGCGCCACATGGCCGCCACTGAGAAGGAGATCGTCGACGGTCTCGCCGAGATCGTCAACGAGATCGCCGGCATCCCCGTCGAGGACGTCCAGCTGGACAAGTCCTTCACGGACGACCTGGACGTCGACTCGCTGTCCATGGTCGAGGTCGTCGTCGCCGCCGAAGAGCGCTTCGACGTCAAGATCCCGGACGACGACGTCAAGAACCTGAAGACCGTCGGCGACGCCGCGAGCTACATCCTGAAGCACCAGGACTGAGTCGTCCGACTCGGTCCCGGACTCAGTTCCGCGTGACTGCCGCCACCCGGCGGTGGCGCCGCTGATCCCCCCTTACACCGTGGAGAAATTTCCTGTGAGCTCGACCAATCGCACCGTGGTCGTCACCGGTATCGGCGCAACCACACCGCTGGGTGGCGACTCCGCCTCGACCTGGGAAGGTCTGCTGGCGGGCCGTTCCGGCGTCCGGCCCCTGGAGGACGAGCGCTTCGCCGACCTCCCGGTCCGCATCGCCGCCACCGCCGCCGTCGACCCGGGCGAGGTACTGCCCCGCCCGCTCGCCCGCAAGCTGGACCGCTCGGCGCAGTTCGCGCTGATCGCGGCCAGGGAGGCGTGGGCCGACGCGGGCTACACCGCCCCCGCCGGTGAGGACCAGCCGATCGCCCCCGAGCGGCTCGGCACGGTCATCGCCTCCGGCATCGGCGGTGTGACCACCCTGCTCGACCAGTACGACGTGCTGAAGGAGAAGGGCGTACGCCGCGTCTCCCCGCACACCGTCCCGATGCTGATGCCGAACTCCCCCTCGGCCAACGTCGGTCTTGAGGTGAACGCCCGCGCGGGCGTCCACACCCCCGTCTCCGCCTGTGCGTCGGGCGCCGAGGCGATCGGCTACGCCGTGGAGATGATCCGCACCGGCCGCGCCGACGTCGTCGTCGCCGGCGGTACCGAGGCGGCCATCCACCCGCTGCCGGTGGCGGCGTTCGCCAACATGATGGCGATGTCCAAGAACAACGAGAACCCCCAGCAGGCCTCGCGCCCGTACGACAAGGCCCGGGACGGCTTCGTCCTCGGCGAGGGCGCCGGTGTCGTCGTCCTGGAGTCGGCCGAGCACGCCGCCAAGCGCGGCGCCCGGGTCTACTGCGAGGTGCTCGGCCAGGGCCTGTCGGCCGACAGCCACCACATCGCGCAGCCCGAGCCGACCGGCCGGGGTGTCGCGGCGGCCCTGCAGAACCTGCTGGACTCCACGGACCTCAAGCCGTCCGAGGTCGTCCACCTCAACGCGCACGCGACGTCCACCCCGCAGGGCGACGTCGCCGAGATCAAGGCGCTGCGCAAGGTCCTCGGCGACGACATGGACCACATCGCGGTCTCCGCGACCAAGTCCATGACCGGGCATCTGCTCGGCGGCGCCGGCGGCATCGAGACCGTCGCGACGGTCCTGGCGCTGCACCACCGGGTCGCGCCCCCGACCATCAACGTCGACGAGCTCGACGACGAGGTCGAGGCCGACATCGTGCGCGGCGAGCCGCGCGCGCTGCCGTCCGGGTCGATCGCCGCGATCAACAACTCGTTCGGGTTCGGCGGCCACAACGTCGTGCTGGCGTTCCGCTCCGTCTGAGACGCGTATACGTAACCGGAAGGGCCCCCACCGAGCGGTGGGGGCCCTTTCCGCTACGTCTGGCGGCGTGTCGGACGGGGTGGGTCAGACGACCTGGTGCAGCCAGCGGACGGGCGCGCCCTCGCCCGCGTACCGGAACGGCTCCAGCTCGTCGTCCCAGGGCTTGCCGAGGAGACGGGCGATCTCCGCCTCCAGATCGGTCTCGCCGCGCACCGAGCGGGCCAGCGCGGCCCGCAGCCGGTCCTCGGGGATCAGGATGTCGCCGTGGATGCCGGTGACCGCGTGGAAGATGCCCAGGTCGGGCGTGGCGCTGTAGCGCTCGCCCTCGGCCTTGGCGCACGGCTCCGCCGTGACCTCGAACCGCAGCATCTGCCATCCGCGCAGGGCGGACGCGAGTTTGGAGGCGGTGCCGGGTTCGGCCTGCCAGGATGGCGGATCCAGTCGAGCTGGACGCGCACACCGAGCCCCCCCGCCACGGCCCACTCGACGTGCGGGCACAGCGCGCGGGGGGCGGAGTGGATGTACAGAACTCCACGTGTCGTCACCGGGACCTCCAGTGCGGTTCGAGGTTCGCCTTCCCCAGCGGCCTCGCGCCCCTACCGGTCTCGGTCAGGACAGCACCTGACATTCTGCCCCGGGGTTCAACAGTAAACAGCATCGGGAGTTAATCTCCTGAATGGGGACAGTATGTGACGTGATGTAATTTACCGGAGCCGTCTGGCGTGGTTCCTCTGGCTGGACGGGCCAAAGCTACCGCGCGGAGCAGACAGAAAGGTGTCGTACGGTCGGTCCTGGGCCCGGGAAACACGAAGCTTTCACCCGCCAGGACGCCAGGGGCACCCGAGGGAGGGGACCAGGGGATGGACCAGGGGACGTTGCCGACGCGCCGAAGCCGCCCCGCGCGGGGCCGCACCGCGGCGGCCGCCGCTCTGACGGCGCTCGCGCTCGCCGTCACGGCGGGGTGCACCAGCTCGGAATCGCCGGCCGAGCACCGCGCCGGGGCCGCACCTAAGCCCTCACCGACACCCACCCCGCACTGGAACCCGCGCCCGGCCTCGATCGCGGCCGTGGGCGACTCCATCACCCGGGGCTTCGACGCCTGCATGGTCCTCTCCGACTGCCCCGAGGCGTCCTGGGCGACCGGCAACGACTCGGGGGTGCGCTCGCTGGCGACCCGGCTGCTCGGCCCCGCGTCCGCGGCCGCCCGCAGCTGGAACTACGCGAAGACCGGCGCCCGGATGTCCGACATCCCGGCCCAGCTGACCCGGGCCGCGACCCACCGCCCCGAGCTGGTCACGGTGATGGTCGGCGGCAACGACGCCTGCCGGGACTCGGTGGACGGCATGACGTCGGTGGCCGCGTTCCGGACGGGCTTCGAGACGTCCCTGCGCCAGCTGCGCAGCACCCTGCCCAAGACGCAGGTGTACGTGTCGAGCGTGCCGGACCTCAAGCGCCTGTGGTCCGAGGGCCGGGGCAACGCGCTGGGCAGGCAGATCTGGAAGCTCGGCATCTGCCAGTCGATGCTGAGCGACGCGGACGACCTGGGGGCGGCGGCGGTCGAGCGGCGCGACGCGGTGTACCGGCGGGTGGTGGCGTACAACAAGGCGCTGAAGGACGTGTGCGCGAAGGACCGTTACTGCCGCTACGACGGCGGCGCGGTCTTCGACTACCGCTTCACCGACGACCAGCTGAGCCACTGGGACTGGTTCCACCCCAGCAAGGACGGTCAGGGCCGGCTGGCGGAGATCGCGTACCGCAATGTGACGGCGGCGCGGCCGCCGGCGTAGGGGCGGCCACGGCTGAATCCCTCGCGTTGCTTCGAGTCCCCCTGTTCACACGGGAGTTCCTTCTCGATACTGGCCGCCCAGGCCTCGACGGAAGGATGCCCAGTGGTACGTGGACGGCGTGTACGGGGTACGGGAGTGGCGCGGCTCGCCCTGTTGGTCGCTTCTCTGACGGTCGGCGCCGTGCTCGCGCCGGTCCCGGCGCAGGCGCAGGCCCCGGCCGCGACGGGGGCACCGCCGACGGTGGAGGAGCGGCGCCTGGACCTGGCCGTGCCGCAGGAGATACTCCGGCGCTCCGGGTTCGACGACGTGGCCGCGCGGTTCGCGCGCGAGCTGGACGGCGTACGGTCCTACCGGCAGGCCGAGCGGCTGGTCACCCGCGAGGGCGCGGCGCTGTGGCGGCGGGCGGTGGACCGGGCCCAGGGGCGCGGCGACGCGGGCGGCGACCTGAGCCGCGGCGACGACCGGCCGCTGTACTGGGCGCGGCTGGGGATGACGCGGGAACTGCGGGGCTGGGAGCCGGGGTTCGGGCTCTCCGCTTCCCGGCGGACGGCGCTCCTCGATCTCCTCGAACGGGGTTCGCGGGGCCAGGACTCGATCGCGTACGGCACGGGCACGAGCTACAAGAGGATCCTGGTCACCGGGTTCGACCCGTTCACGCTCGACCGTGACATCCGGATCGGCAATCCGTCGGGGGCGACGGCGCTGGCGCTGGACGGCACGTGGATCCGTACGGCCGCCGGGCCCGCCCGGATCGAGACGGCCATGTTCCCCGTCCGCTGGGGCGACTTCGCGGCGGGCACGGTCGAGCGGACGCTGCGGCCGGTGCTGCCCCGGGTCGACCTGTTCACCACGGTGAGCCAGGGGCGGGTCGGGCGGATCGACGTCGAGCGGTTCACCGGGGCGTGGCGGGGCGGGTTCCCGGACAACGAGAACGTGTCGCGCACGGAGACCGTGCCGGTCTCCGACCCGGCGAGCCAGCCGCAGTGGACGGCGACGACGCTGCCGTACGAGGCGATCGTGGCGGCTCGTACGGGGCCGTTCCCGGTGTACGACCACACGTCGGTGACGGAGATTCCGGCGGGTGGGACGGGGCCGGTGGTCCGGGACTCCGGGCCGACGGAGGGGTCCGTGGGTGGGCGGCTGCGGCTGGCCGAGCTCGCCGACGAGGAGTGGGTGGCGGGCAGCACCCGCCCCGAGGACACGCTGATGCGGCCGGTCCTGGAGGCCGGGTTCCGGCCGCGTACGACGCTCGTCGTACGGGACTGGATCGCCAAGCAGGGCTTCGTCGCGGCCGGTCTGGGCGTGACCCTGCTGCCGGCCCTGGCCGCCGACTCGGTCCGCTCCGACATCGTGCTCGTACCGGTCCACCCGGACGACGTGCCGCACCGGGCGGTCTACGCGGCGACTCCGCACGGCCGCGCCGACTCCCCGGCGGTGGCCGCCTTCCTCACCGAACTCCGGGCGGTCGCGGGGCAGCTCAGCCGGTCGGGCCGCCCGTAGCCGGCTCGGGCCACGGCTGCGGCTCCGGCTCCGGCGCCGTCTCCTCCAGCAGGTCCCGCACCATCAGCGTCGCCCCCGCCACCGCCCCGGGCATCAGGAACACCGCCACGAACGGCACCAGGAACGCCAGCGTCAGCGGGACGCCGAAGCCCAGGACCAGCATGCGGCGCGTACGCAGCAGGGCGAGGCGGTCCGCCAGTTCCACTCCCCGGCGCTGGAGCGCGACCGCCGTGAGCTCCTCGGTGAGGAAGAACCCGGAGACGCAGAAGCCGATCGCGGGCACCACCGTCTGGCCGACCACCGGCAGGAAGCCGAGGGCGAAGAGGACGATCCCGTACAGGACGACGCGGGTCAGGACGCGTACGGAGTCACGGGCGGAGATCCACAGCTCGCGCCAGAGCGGCAGGCCGGACTCCGGTGCCTCGCCGCCGCTCTCCGCGCGGTCGACGTCCTCGGACAGCTTCTCGTAGAAGGGCTGGCCGACCAGGAGGGTCACCGCGGTGAAGGTGATGACCGCCAGGAACAGGCCGAACACGAAGACCAGCGCCGTCAGGAAGCCCCGGAACAGGCTCAGCCACGGCGAGGACCAGTCGTCGGCGAACGGCGTCGCCCAGCCGACGAAGTCGTCCGCGCCGTAGGCGAGGCCGGTCAGCGCCGCCGCGTACAGGACCAGGGTGACGAGCCCGGGCAGCAGCCCGACCCCGAGGGACCGGCCGTGCCCGGTGACCCATCGCTGCCCTTTGACCAGATAACCGAAGCCCGCCCCGAGATCACGCATGGCCGAACTCTATCGGCCGGTAACCGCCCCTCCCGTACGGGAGTTCCCCGCCCCGGAGCACGGCGAAGGGCCGCACCCCGCCGGGTGCGGCCCTTCCCACAGCCGCGCGGACCCTCAGGCGACCGCGAGGTCCACCGTGATGTTGCCGCGGGTGGCCTTCGAGTACGGGCACACCTGGTGCGCCTTCTCGACGAGCTCGCGCGCGGTGGCCGCGTCCACGTTCGGGATGGCCGCGGAGATCTTCACGATGATGCCGAAGCCGTCGTCGTTCTTGCCGATGCCGACCTCGGCGGTGACCGTCGAGCCGGATATGTCGGCGTTCTCCTGGCGTGCGACCACACCGAGGGCGCCCTGGAAGCAGGCGCTGAAACCGGCCGCGAACAGCTGCTCCGGGTTGGTGCCCGCGCCGCTGCCACCCATCGCCTTCGGCGGGTTCACGACCACGTCGAGCGTGCCGTCGTCGGTGGCGACCCGGCCGTCCCGGCCGTTCTCGGCGGTGGCGACGGCGGTGTACAGAACGTCGGACTGCTGGATGGACATGCTGGGTGCTCCTCCTGCTCGTCCCCGGCCGCTCGCGCCCACGACAGCCGGGATGTGGAAAGACCTTATCGGATGGCGGAAGTCATCCGATAAGGTCTTCACGGTTCCACGGGCGTGGCAGAGGTCACTCGCCCAGCGAGACGACCATCTTTCCGGTGTTCTCTCCCCGGAGCATGCCGAGGAAGGCGTCCGCGGCGTTGTCGATGCCCGCGACGACCGTCTCGCCGTACTTGAGCTCGCCGGAGGCGATCCAGCCGGCCACCTCCTGGACGAACTGCGGCTGGAGCGCCGCGTGGTCGCCGACCAGGACGCCCTGGAGGCGCAGCCGCTTGCCGATGATCATGGCCATGTTGCGGGGGCCCGGCGTCGGCTCGGTGTCGTTGTAGCCGGCGATCATGCCGCAGATGGTGGCGCGGCCGTGCACGTTCAGCGAGGAGATCGCCGCTTCCAGGTGCTCGCCGCCGACGTTGTCGAAGTAGACGTCGATGCCGTCCGGGGCGGCCGCGCGCAGCTGGTCGCGGACCGGGCCGTTCTTGTAGTTGAAGGCGGCGTCGAAGCCCAGCTCCTCCACCAGCCACTTCACCTTCTCGTCGGAGCCGGCCGAGCCGATCACCCGCGAGGCGCCCTTGAGGCGGGCCAGCTGGCCGACCTGGCTGCCGACCGCACCGGCCGCACCGGAGACGAAGACCGCGTCGCCCTCCTTGAAGGAGGCGACGTCGAACAGGCCCGCGTAGGCGGTCAGACCCGTCATGCCGAGCACGCCGAGGTACGCGGAGAGCGGGGCCAGCTTCGCGTCGACCTTGGTGGCGTGCCGGGCGTCCACATCGGCGTACTCGCGCCAGCCCAGCCCGTGCAGCACGTGGTCGCCGACGGCGAAACGCTCGTCGTTGGAGGCGACGACCTCGCCCACCGCGCCGCCGTCCATCGGCTTGTCGAGCTGGAACGGCGGAATGTACGACTTCACGTCGTTCATACGACCGCGCATGTACGGGTCGACGGACATGAAGAGGTTGCGGACCAGGATCCGGCCCTCGGCGGGCGCGGCGACCGGGACCTCACGGAGCGCGAAGTCGGTCGGGACCGGCCAGCCGTGCGGGCGGGCGACGAGGTGCCATTCACGGCCGGTGGCGGGGAGTGCGGACGGTGCGGACATGGGGTGCGTCCTCCTGCGACAAATTACTTCCGGTTACTTCATGTACTGAAACAACCATGCTCCTGGATATTTGAGATTGTCAAGTAACTCGGTACGCTGGTTCCATGGCCACGCGTATGGATCCCCTCACCGTCGAAGTCGTCGAGCTCATCGGCTCCGTGGTGGCGCGCTACCACGAGGAGTACGAGCGGGCCGCCGCCGAGCACGCGCTCACCGGCGCGCAGGCGCGGGTGCTCGGGCTGCTCTCACTGGAACCGGTGCCGATGCGGCAGATCGCGCGCAAGCTGAAGTGCGAGCCGTCGAACGTCACGGGGATCATCGACCGCCTGGAGGCGCGCGGCCTCGTCGAGCGCCGCCCCGACCCGGCCGACCGCCGGGTGAAGCTGGCCGCCCCCACGGAGGAGGGCCTGCGCACGGCGGCCCGCCTGCGCGACTCCCTGGACTTCGCCCGCGAACCGCTGGCGCAGCTGTCGTCCGACGAGCGGACGGTGCTGCGGGATCTGCTGCGGCGGATGCTGGGGCAGTGACGGCCCGGGGTTCATCCGCGGGCCGGTGAGTGGCCGGTCGCGCGGTTCCCCGCGCCCCTGTTCGTCCGGTGCTCACCTGCGGACCGTGGGTGGCCGGTCGCGCGGTTCCCCCGCGCCCCTCAGTCGGTCCGCCGGGCCCTGGGAATGTGGCTCGGGCCAAGGTGCCTAGGGGCGCGGGGAACTGCGCGATCAGCCCCCACCGGCCCGCGGAGAAACACCGGCCCCTTCAGGGGCGGGGGGAACTGCGCGGCCAGCCCCCACCGGCCCGCAGATGAACCCCGGGCACAAAGCACGCGCAGGTCGCGCGGAGCTACAGGCACCACCACAGGAAGCGGCTGCACGTCTTGGTCGGCGTCGGTGTAGGGGGCGGCTGCGGCGGGGCCGGGGGCGAGTCGGACGTGGACGGCTGCGGAGACGTGGACGGCGCCTCACCGCCCGGCGGCCCCGCACGCAAAGAGCCCCGACCACAAGTTGGTCGAGGCTCTCCCCCGCGCAGGCGAACTCCACAGGTTGAAACGTTTCTGCGCAGGGAACGCAGAGTGGGGCGGGTGGGACTCGAACCCACGGCCGACGGATTATGAGTCCGCTGCTCTAACCGGCTGAGCTACCGCCCCTAACGGCGCGTCGCGCACATTTGTGCGCGCCGTCTGCCGCAGCATAGCCGCTCATACGATCTCCTGCCTCGGATGGTCGGCAACGCACGCCCATGAGGACCCCGTCACGCCCCGCGCGGTTCCCCCGGGCATGAAAAAGGACCCTCAAGGGGCCCTTTTCACTGCTCTCCCGACTGGACTCGAACCAGTAACCTGCCGGTTAACAGCCGGCTGCTCTGCCAATTGAGCTACAGGAGACCGAGCTCCCCCGACTGGACTCGAACCAGTAACCTGCCGGTTAACAGCCGGCTGCTCTGCCAATTGAGCTACAGGAGACCGAGCTCCCCCGACTGGACTCGAACCAGTAACCTGCCGGTTAACAGCCGGCTGCTCTGCCAATTGAGCTACAGGAGACCGAGCTCCCCCGACTGGACTCGAACCAGTAACCTGCCGGTTAACAGCCGGCTGCTCTGCCAATTGAGCTACAGGGGAATGTCTCGTTGCATCGAACGTACCTACCCCGGGTGTCCCCGGGCGGCGTGCGCTCGCTGCGACACATACATTAGCGCAAGCAGGGGGGTGCTCCGCCAATCGGTTCCGCCCCGGGTGATCACAGGGCTGCACGGGTAGGCGCAGCACAGACGCCACAGCGACGTCAGACAGACGCCACAGAAGGGTGACCGCCATGCGCTACCGGCTCACGTTCGCCGTCGGACTCGTCGTCGGGTACGTGCTCGGGACCCGGGCCGGACGCGAGCGGTACGAGCAGCTGAAGAAGTCCGCCCGGCAGGTCGCGCAGAACCCGGCCGTCCGCAACACCGCCGAGTCGGCCGCCCAGAACGGCCGCGCGTACGCGGGCAAGGCCTTCCACGCGGTGAGCGAGAAGGTCTCCGAGAAGGTCGGGGACAAGGCGCCGAAGTCGATCGCCGACCGGGTGCGGTCGCTGCGCGAGCGCGGCCAGGACACCGAGGACGACTGGGGCACCAGCAACACCTGACCCCCGGTGCAGGCCGCACCGGCAAGACCCGGCGGACGCGGGGGGCCCGGTGGCCCCCCGCGTGATGCAGAATCGTGCGCATGGGGATAGTCGCCGGGCTGGACAGCTCTTCCGCCTTCACACGCATCGTCGTCTGCGACACCGACACCGGTGCCGTCCTGCGGCAGGGGTATGCCCCGCATCCCGTCGACCCGAAGGCCACCGAGGTCGATCCGCAGGCCTGGCTGCTCTCGCTCGGCGAGGCCGCGGCGGGCGGCCTGCTCGAAGGTGTGCAGGCCATCGGGGTCGCCGCCCAGCAGCACGCGCTGATCGCGCTCGACGGCCAGGGCGCGCTCATCCGGGCCGCGCTGACCGGCAACGACAAGCGCGCCCAGGTCGCCGCGGCGGATCTGACCGACGCGCTCGGCGGGCGGGAGGCGTGGGCCAAGGCCGTCGGCTGTGTGCCGCAGGCCGCCCAGGCCGTGGCGAAGCTGCGCTGGCTGGCCCGTAACGAACCGGAGACCGCCCAGCGCACCGCCGCGATCGTCCAGGCGCACGACTGGCTGGTGTGGCAGCTGCTCGGCCGCCCGGCCCGTCGCACCACCGACCGCGGCGCCGCGTCCGGCACCGGCTACTGGTCGGCCGCGACCGGCTTCTACCGCCCCGACCTGGTCGAGCTCGCGCTCGGCCACCACGTGGCGCTCCCCGAGGTGCTCGGGCCCTCCGACGCGGCCGGCACCACCCCCGAAGGGCTGCTGATCTCGGCCGGCACCGGCGAGACGATGGCCGCCGCGTTCGGGCTCGGCGTCGGGCCCGGCGACGCGGTCGTCTCGCTCGGGGCATCCGGTTCCGTCATGGCCGTGCACCACGAGGCGCTGGCCGACCCGGCCGGGATGATTACGTCGTTCGCCGACGCCACCGGCCGCCATCTGCCCGTCGTGCATACGAGCAACGCGGTACGGGCGCTGCGCGGCACGGCGGAGATGCTCGGCACCGAGAGCCTGGAGGAGCTCTCCGCGCTGGCGCTGAAGTCGACTCCGGGCGCCAGCGGGCTCGTCCTGCTGCCGTATCTGGAGGGTGAGCGCACGCCCCGGCTGCCGCACGCGGCCGGCACGCTGGCCGGGCTGCGGCGCGAGTCGATGAAGCCCGAGCACCTGGCGCGGGCCGCCTTCGAGGGCATGCTCTGCTCGCTGGCGGACGCGCTCGACGTGCTGCGGCTGCGCGGGGTCGAGGTGCGGCGGGTCTTCCTGCTCGGGGCGGCGGCCGAACTGCCCGCCGTGCAGGCGGCGGCGCCCGCGATCCTGGGCACCCAGGTGGTCGTGCCGCAGCCCGCCGAGTACGCGGCGCTCGGCGCGGCCCGCCAGGCCGCCGCAGGGCAGCCTCGCCGCGCACACCCCGCCGGCCTGGCAGGGCGCGGCCGCGCAGGTCTTCGAGCCGGGCGAGGAGCTGGCCGTGGGGCAGGCGGTGCGCCAGCAGTACATCGCTACGCGCGACGAGATCCACCCGGGCGCGTTCGACCCGGGCGTCTGAGGTCCGTTCTTGACCGATCCTTTTGCATCGCCCTGGGCTTAATCGCTTGGGGTTGCGGGGGTGGGGTGCCGCAAGATGGGAGGCCGAACCCCTCGATCTTGCCGACCCGGAGAGCCTTCACGTGCTCATACGACTCCTGCGGACCCATCTGGTTCCGTACAAGAAACCGATCGCGCTCCTGGTGCTGCTGCAGCTGCTCCAGACCTGCGCGACCCTCTATCTGCCGACCCTGAACGCCGACATCATCGACAACGGTGTGGTCAACGGGGACACCGGCTACATCCTGGAGTTCGGCGGCATCATGATCGCCGTCAGCCTCGTCCAGGTGGTCTGCAACGTCGGCGCCGTCTACTTCGGCGCGCGCACGGCCGCGGCCTTCGGCCGGGACGTCCGCGCGGCCGTCTTCGCCCGCGTCCAGTCGTTCTCCTCGCGCGAGGTGGGCCACTTCGGGGCGCCGTCCCTGATCACCCGGACCACCAACGACGTGCAGCAGGTCCAGATGCTGACGCTGATGGCGTTCACGCTGATGGTGTCCGCGCCGATCATGTGCTTCGGCGGCATCATCATGGCGCTCGGCCAGGACGTGCCGCTCTCGGCGGTGCTGCTCGCCGTGGTGCCGGTGCTCGGCCTCTCCGTCTCGCTGATCGTGCGCAGGATGCGACCGCTGTACCGCACCATGCAGACGCGTCTGGACACGGTGAACCGCGTACTGCGCGAGCAGATCACCGGCAACCGTGTGATCAGGGCGTTCGTGAAGGACGACTACGAGAAGGGCCGCTTCCGGGGCGCCAACACCGAGCTGACCGACGTCTCGCTCGGCACCGGCCGGCTGATGGCGCTGATGTTCCCGACGGTGATGACCGTCGTGAACGTCTCCTCGGTGGCGGTGGTGTGGTTCGGCGCCCACCGGATCGACGACGGGCACCTGATGATCGGTCAGCTCACCGCGTTCCTCACGTATCTGATGCAGATCGTGATGGCCGTGATGATGGCCACCTTCATGTTCATGATGGTGCCGCGCGCCGAGGTCTGCGCCGAGCGCATCGAGGAGGTCCTGGGCACCGACACCAGCGTGGTGCCGCCGAAGGCCCCCGTGCGCGAGCTGCGCCGCAGCGGCCATCTGGAGGTCAGGGGCGCCGACTTCACCTACCCGGGCGCCGAGGAGTCGGTCCTGAAGGGGGTGGACCTGGTGGCCCGCCCCGGCGAGACCACCGCGGTCATCGGGTCCACGGGCAGCGGCAAGTCCACGCTGCTCGGGCTGGTACCGAGGCTGTTCGACGTGACGGACGGCACGGTCCTGGTGGACGGCGAGGACGTGCGCGCAATCGATCCCGTACTGCTCGCCAAGACCGTCTCGATGGTGCCGCAGAAGCCGTATCTGTTCTCCGGGACCGTCGCGACCAATCTGCGGTACGGCAATCCCGACGCCACCGACGACGAGCTCTGGCACGCGCTGGAGGTCGCCCAGGCCAAGGAGTTCGTCACCAGGCTGGAGGGCGGCCTCAACGCGCCCATCGCGCAGGGCGGCACCAATGTCTCCGGCGGCCAGCGCCAGCGGCTCGCGATCGCGCGGACCCTGGTGCAGCGGCCGGAGATCTACCTCTTCGACGACTCCTTCTCGGCGCTCGACTACGCCACGGACGCGGCCCTGCGGGCGGCGCTGCTGCGCGAGACGCGCGAGGCGACCGTCGTCATCGTGGCGCAGCGGGTCTCCACGATCCGCGACGCCGACCGGATCGTCGTCCTGGACGAGGGACGGGTCGTCGGCACCGGCCGCCACCACGAGCTGATGGCCGGGAACGAGACGTACCGGGAGATCGTGCTCTCCCAGCTGACGGAGGCCGAGGCGGCATGAGCGGAAACATGGCCCGGATGATGGGCCAGGGCGACGGCAAGCGCTCGATGGACTTCAAGGGCTCCTCGAAGCGGCTGCTCAGGCAGCTCGCGCCGGAGAAGGGCACGCTCTATGTGATGGTCGTGGCCGCGGTGCTCAGCGTGGCCCTCTCGGTGGTCGGGCCGAAGATCCTCGGCAAGGCGACCGACCTGGTCTTCGCGGGCGTCGTCGGCCGGCAGGCGACGGACGGGACGACCAAGGAACAGGCGCTGGAGCGGCTGCGCGCCAAGGGCGACGGCGGCCTCGCCGACATGCTCTCCGGGGTGGACTTCACCCCGGGCCACGGCATCGACTTCGGCTCGGTGGGCGGTGTGCTGCTCTACGCGCTCGCGGTGTACGTGGGCGCGGGGCTGCTGATGCTGGTGGCGACCCGGCTCTCCAACCGGGCGATCAACCGCACGGTGTTCCGGATGCGCGAGCAGGTGCAGGCGAAGCTGTCGCGGCTGCCGCTGTCGTACTTCGACCGCGCCAAGCGCGGCGAGGTGCTCAGCCGCGCGACCAACGACATCGACAACATCTCGCAGACGATGCAGCAGACGATGGGCCAGCTCATCAACTCAGCTCTCACCATCGTCGGCGTGCTCACGATGATGTTCTGGATCTCGCCGCTGCTCGCCCTGGTGGCGCTCGCGACCGTACCGCTGTCGGTGTTCATCGCGACGAAGATAGGCAAGCGGTCGCAGCCGCAGTTCGTGCAGCAGTGGAAGACCACGGGGCGGCTCAACGCGCACGTGGAGGAGATGTACACCGGGCACACCCTGGTGAAGGTCTTCGGGCGCCAGGAGGAGTCGGCTCGGCAGTTCGACGAGCAGAACGAGGCGCTGTACGAGGCCGGGTTCAGGGCGCAGTTCAACAGCGGGGTGATGCAGCCGCTGATGATGTTCATCTCGAACCTGAACTATGTGCTGGTCGCGGTCGTCGGCGGGCTGCGGGTCGCCTCCGGCGCGCTGTCGATCGGCGATGTGCAGGCGTTCATCCAGTACTCGCGGCAGTTCTCGATGCCGCTCACCCAGGTCGCCTCGATGGCGAACCTGGTGCAGTCGGGCGTCGCCTCCGCCGAGCGGATCTTCGAGCTGCTCGACGCGGACGAGCAGGAGCCGGACGCGGAATCGGCCGAGCGGCCGGTGGAGCGGCGCGGCGCGGTGACCCTGGAGAAGGTGGCGTTCCGGTACGACCCGGAGAAGCCGCTCATCGACGATCTGTCGCTGAAGGTCGAGCCCGGCCAGACGGTCGCGATCGTCGGCCCCACGGGCGCGGGCAAGACCACGCTGGTCAACCTGCTGATGCGGTTCTACGAGGTGACGGACGGGCGGATCACCCTGGACGGGGTGGACGCGGCCCGGATGTCGCGCCAGGAGCTGCGCTCGGGCATCGGCATGGTGCTCCAGGACACCTGGCTGTTCGGCGGCACCATCGCGGACAACATCGCGTACGGGGCGGACCGGCCGGTCACCCGCGAGGAGATCGAGGAGGCGGCCCGGGCGGCGCACGCGGACCGGTTCATCCGGACGCTGCCGGACGGGTACGACACGGTGATCGACGACGAGGGCACGGGGGTGAGCGCGGGCGAGAAGCAGCTGATCACCATCGCTCGGGCCTTCCTGTCCGACCCGGTGATCCTGGTGCTCGACGAGGCGACGAGTTCGGTGGACACGCGCACGGAGGTGCTGATCCAGAAGGCGATGGCGCGGCTGGCCCACGGCCGGACGAGCTTTGTGATCGCCCACCGGCTCTCCACGATCCGCGACGCCGACGTCATCCTCGTGATGGAGAGCGGCGCGATCGTGGAGCAGGGCACGCACGACGAGCTGCTGGCGGCCGAGGGCGCGTACGCGCGCCTGTACGCGGCGCAGTTCGCGCAGGCGGTGGCGGAGGTCGACTGAGCGCGTACGGGGCCGGGCGGTCCGCTGTGGGCACCCGTGCCCACAGCGGGGGGCACCATCGCTCGGGCCTTCCTGTCCGACCCGGTGATCCTGGTGCTCGACGAGGCGACGAGTTCGGTGGACACGCGCACGGAGGTGCTGATCCAGAAGGCGATGGCGCGGCTGGCCCACGGCCGGACGAGCTTTGTGATCGCCCACCGGCTCTCCACGATCCGCGACGCCGACGTCATCCTCGTGATGGAGAGCGGCGCGATCGTGGAGCAGGGCACGCACGACGAGCTGCTGGCGGCCGAGGGCGCGTACGCGCGCCTGTACGCGGCGCAGTTCGCGCAGGCGGTGGCGGAGGTCGACTGAGCGCGTACGGGGCCGGGCGGTCCGCTGTGGGCACCCGTGCCCACAGCGGGGGGCGGAGGGCGCGGGGGTGGGCTGCCTCAGCTGGGCGCAGGCGTCGATGGGGCACGGCCAGGCCATGCGGCGCACCCTCGGCGAGGCCGAGGATCTCTTCGTCTCGGACCGGGGCGACGTGCCCCCGCCGAGCTGGATGCAGATGTTCGACGAGGCGGACCTCCACGGCATGCAGGCCCTGGCGTTCCGTACGCTCGCCGAGCACGACCCGAGTGCCGCGAACGTCGCGGCCCGCCATGCGAAACAGGCGCTCGAACTACGGGTCAACGGGCGCCAGCGCTCGAAGATCTTCGACTACATCTCGCTCGCCTCGGCCTGCTTCATCGCCGACGACCCCGAACAGGCGGACCGCTACGCCCGGCTGGCGCTGGTGTCGATGGGGGAGACCTCCTCCCACCGCACCTGGGACCGGCTGCGCGAGATGTACCGGCTGACCGGGCAGTACTCCGGGTTCCAGAAGATCCAGGACCTGCGCGAGGAGATCCAGCTGGCCCTGCCGAAGGCGCCGACGCGCCGGGGCAGGAGCATGGACCTGTAGAAGGCGGGCCCGGCCGACCGGACCCGCCCAGAACCGCCTATCCGTCCACCGATCCGTACCGCCGTCAACCGAACGACGCCGCCGGGGAGTTCAGGACCCGATGCGTGCCACCAGCACGCACGCGTCGTCCTCGCGGTCCGTCTCGCCGAACTCCTCGACCACCGTCCGCACGCCGTCCTGCGCCGTACGGACCGTTTCGAGGCGGGGGGCGAGCGCCAGCAGCCTGCGGCACCCCGGCTCGTCCGAGGTGCCCCGCCGGGTCAGCCCGTCGGTGTGCAGGACCAGCAGATCGCCGGGCCTCAGCTGCACCTCGGCCTGTCCGTACCCGGCTCCTGACGTCGCTCCGAGCAGCACCCCGTCCGGCGGCGTCAGGGCGCACCCCGTCCCGCCGCGGAACAGCAGCGGGGCGGGGTGTCCTGCCTGTGCCCAGGAGAGGAGACGGGTGGCCGGGTCGTACTGGCAGCAGACCGCGCTGCCGAGCGCGGGCTGGACCGAGTGGTCGAGCAGCTGGTTGAGGTGGCCCATCAGGTCGCCGGGGCGGATGCCGGCGACCGCCATGCCGCGCAGCGCGCCGAGCAGCATGGCCATGGCGCCGGTGGCGGTGACACCGTGGCCGGTCAGGTCTCCGACGGTCAGTAAGGACCTGCCGTCGGGCAGTTCGAGCGCGTCGTACCAGTCGCCGCCGATGAGCGCGCTGGTGGCCGACGGCAGATAGTGCGCCGCGATGTCGAGCGCCGCCGGGTTGCCCTGGGGCAGTCGCAGGGAGCCGCGCCACGGCGGCAGCACGGCCTCCTGGAGCTCGACCGCGAGCCGGTGCTCGGTCTGGGCGATGTGCCGCTCGCGCCGCAGCGAGTCGCGTGACTCCCGTACGGCGCGCTGGCTGCGGCGCAGCTCGCTGACGTCACGCAGCACGGCCCACATCGACGCGGTGCAGCCGTCGGCGTCGAGCACGGGCTCGCCCATCATGTGCAGCGTCCGCACCCGTCCGTCGGTGCGGACGATACGGAACTCCCCGTCGATCGGCTTCCCGTCGACCAGACAGTCCGTCACCATGGCCGTGAGCAGCGCCTGGTCCTCGGCGAACACCATCGACGGCAGTTCGTCGAGCGACATCGCTCCGCTCTCGGGCGCCCGTCCGAATATCTGGAAGAGCTCATCCGACCAGTCCACCGCGTCCGTGAGCAGGTTCCACTCGGCGCTGCCGACCCGGCTGAGCAGGGACCCGGGCATCGGGTCGAGCGCGAGGGCGGGCGGCGGCTCCTCCTCTTCGGCCTCCTCCGGGACGGGCTCGGGCAGGCCCTCCTTCAGCTGGTCCAAGTGCGTGCCGAGGTCGTCGAGGTGATGGACCGCCAGGTCGCACAGGGCGCGCTGCCAGCGGCCGTGCGCGTCGTCGTCCTCCACCAGCGCGTCGCGCCGGACGGCGTCCACTCCACCGCGCAGCCGACGGGTCTGCGTGATCAGCGCGTCGACCGTCTCCCGCTCCGGCGGTTGCGGGCTGGGACGGTCCGCGAACAGATGGGACGGCATGACGTACTCCGATACAGGCGCGGCACTGCATGTCGGAAGGATGGACCGGTAACGACTGTTGCACAGGGAGCGATGCCCCGTAAGGGATTTGGCAACACTCGATACGGTGGTGCTTCTGGCATATGCCTGAGGCCTTCCGTGGGCGATCAGCGCACCCCCCGCCGAACAGGGAAACCACGGGTACGCGCGGTCCAAACCACCAGTACAGCACCGATGACGAGCGGCAGGGACGCCCAAGGGAGCGCACCGGCGCCCGCGTTCTCCAGCACGACCCCTCCGGCCAGCGATCCGGCGGCGATCCCGGCGTTGTAGACGGTCGCCTGGAGCGAGGTCGCCACGTCCGCGTGCTCCGGTCCCGAGACGTCGACCAGAGCGGTCTGGATCCGTGTCGGCGCTCCGCCGAACGCCGCGCCCCACAGCGCGACCGCGACCAGCAGTACGGCGGGCGTGTCCCAGGTCATGTGGCGGAGCCACCTGTCCTGGGACACCGTGCGGCGAGCGTGCGTGCCGGGCGTCGGGGCGCAGGCGGGGGTTCAAAGACAGGCTCTCAGTCCAGGTAACCCCTCAGCTGGTCCGCGAAGGCGTGGTCGCGGAGTTTGTTCAGCGTCTTCGACTCGATCTGGCGGATGCGTTCGCGCGTCACGCCGAAGATGCGGCCGATCTCCTCCAGCGTGCGCGGGCGGCCGTCCGCGAGCCCGTAGCGCAGCTGGACCACCTTGCGCTCGCGCTCGCCCAGCGTGGACAGCACCGCCTCCAGGTGCTCGCGCAGCAGCAGGAACGCCGCCGACTCCACGGGGGACGCCGCGTCGCCGTCCTCGATCAGGTCGCCGAGCGCGACGTCGTCCTCCTCGCCCACGGGCGCGTGCAGCGAGACCGGCTCCTGGGCGAGCCGCAGCACCTCGCTCACCCGCTCGGGCGCCAGGTCGAGATGGGCGGCCACCTCGTCCGGCGTCGGCTCGTAGCCGCGCTCCTGGAGCATCCGGCGCTGCACCCGGACGACCCGGTTGATCAGCTCCACCACATGGACGGGGACGCGGATCGTCCGGGCCTGGTCGGCCAGCGCGCGGGACATGGCCTGGCGGATCCACCACGTCGCGTACGTGGAGAACTTGTAGCCGCGCGCGTAGTCGAACTTCTCGACCGCGCGGATCAGCCCGAGGTTTCCCTCCTGGACCAGGTCGAGCATGGTGAGCCCGCGCCCCACATAGCGTTTGGCGACGGAGACGACCAGGCGCAGGTTCGCCTCGATCAGGCGGCGTTTGGCCATCCGCCCCATGACGACCAACTTGTCGAGGTCCACGGCGAGTTGGGAGTCGAGGTCGGGGGTGCTGCCGAGCTTCTCCTCGGCGAACAGGCCGGCTTCCACCCGGCGGGCGAGCTCGACCTCCTCGGCGGCGGTGAGCAGCGGGATACGTCCGATCTCCCGCAGATACTGCCGGAAGAGATCGGAGGACGGGCCGCCGGTGTCCACCCGCCCCGGCACCCTCTCGGGTGGCTCCGGGACGTCCACCACGTCGTCGGCGGTCTCGACGGGGGGCACTTCGGCCTCGGGGTGGAGCACGGCCCGGGTCTGCGGGGGCACGGTGGCCACGACGTCGTTGTCGGTCAGGGTCCGGGTCTGCACGGGGGCGACCTCCAGGGTGATCGCTGCCGGATCGGGGGCGTGCGGCAGCGGGACGGGGGCGGCCGGGCCGCTGTCCGTCCCGTACACGATGAGCGGATCCGCGGGGGTGAGGTACCCACCTTCGGTGGGCCGGCCGCGCTCCGAGGACTCAGGCACCGCACCCCAGTGTGGGGTAAGACACATCTCCGCCACGAGGGGCGTGCGGTGACTTTTTGAAGCCGGTCCGTGACCGGGCGGTTACCCGAGCGGCAGCGGCTCGCGCCACGCTGTTACGGGGCCCGGGTACCCCGGGAGGGGCCGGATAGGCGGGCCGGGTGCCCGGAATCGGGCCCCGGCCGGGCTTCAGAGGGCTTCCGCGCCCCGGTTGCGCAGCGCCTGGCCGTACTGCTGGAGGACCCACAACTCGTTCTGCACGGCGGCCAGTCGCTCCGGGTCGCCGTTCTGCCCGAGGCGGGCCAGGGTGCCCTGGATGTCGAGGAGGCGGCGGTCGACGGCGCGGCGGCGGACGGCGACCAGTTGCTCGCCCGCGTACGCCTCGTCGACCACGCGCGCGTGGATGGCCTCCACGGCGAGCTCGGTGACGAGCGCGCGGACGGTGTCGTTGGGCGCCGAGTCCATGACCGCCGGGAGGTAGTCGGAGGGCGCGTCCGTGGCGCCGCCCGCGTCCATGACGCACTGGCGCACCGCGGCGTACGGCGGGGCCGTGAACTCGTCCACGCCGTACGCGTCGAAGGCCGGGGAGACCAGGTGCGGGTACTGGAGGGCGAGCTTGAGGAGCTCGCGCTCGGTGCGGTGGGCGGGGCTGCGCAGGTTCAGGGCCGGGCCGGAGGGGGCCGCGGCCGGGGCCTGCGCCTCCCCGTACTCACGGCGGCGCTCGGGGGCCGGGCCCTTGCCTCCCCGGTCGCGGGCCCAACGGGCCAGCTGGGCCACGCGCTTGACCACGAACTGGGTGTCCAGGATGCCGAGGATGCCGGCCAGCTGGACCGCCACCTCGTGCTGGGAGGCGATGTTCTTGATGCGGGCGACGATCGGGGCGGCCTCGTCGAGCGCGGCCGCGCGGCCCGCCGGGGTCTCCAGGTCGTACCGCTGGACGATCTGGCGGATCGCGAACTCGAAGAGCGGGGTGCGGGGCTGGACCAGCTCGGTGACCGCCTCGTTGCCCTTGGCGAGGCGCAGGTCGCAGGGGTCCATCCCGTCGGGGGCGATGGCGATGTAGGTCTCGGCGGCGAACTTCTGGTCGTCCTCGAAGGCGCGCAGGGCGGCCTTCTGGCCCGCCGAGTCGCCGTCGAAGGTGAAGATCACGCGCGCGCTGCCGTTGTCCATCAGGAGGCGGCGCAGGATCTTGATGTGGTCGCCGCCGAAGGCGGTGCCGCAGGTGGCGATGGCGGTGGTGACCCCGGCGAGGTGACAGGCCATCACATCGGTGTAGCCCTCGACGACCACCGCGCGGCTGGACTTGGCGATGTCCTTCTTGGCCAGGTCGATCCCGTACAGGACCTGCGACTTCTTGTAGATCGCGGTCTCGGGGGTGTTGAGGTACTTGGGGCCGTTGTCGTCGTCGCGGAGCTTGCGGGCGCCGAAGCCGACCACTTCGCCGGAGACATCGCGGATCGGCCACATCAGCCGGCCGCGGAAGCGGTCGATGGGGCCGCGGCGGCCCTCCTGGGAGAGCCCGGAGAGGGTCAGCTCCTTGTCGCTGAAGCCCTTGCCGCGCAGGAAGCGGGTGAGGTGGTCCCAGCCCGCCGGGCTGTAGCCGACGCCGAAGTGGGCGGCGGCGGCCTGGTCGAAGCCGCGCTCGGCGAGGAACTTGCGGCCGATCTCGGCCTCGGGGCTGGTGCCCAGCTGCTCGATGTAGAACTGGGCGGCGACCTTGTGCGCCTCGACCAGGCGGATGCGCTCGCCGCGCTGGTGGGAGGGGTTGTAGCCGCCCTCCTCATACCGCAGGGTGATGCCCGCGGTGGCGGCCAGGCGCTCGACGGCCTCGGAGAACGACAGGTGGTCGATCTTCCGGACGAAGGCGATCGTGTCGCCGCCTTCCTGGCAGCCGAAGCAGTGGAAGAGGCCCTTGCTGGGGCTGACCTGGAAGGACGGGGACTTCTCGTCGTGGAAGGGGCAGAGGCCCTTGAGGTTGCCGCCGCCCGCGTTGCGCAGCTGGAGGTACTCGGACACGACGGCGTCGATCGGGACCGCGTCCCGGACCGCCTTCACGTCGTCATCGTTGATCCTGCCTGCCACGCGGCAAGTCTACGGTGCGGGACGGACACTCCTGGGGCGCCGCCGGCGCCCCAGGAGCCCCCAGGCCTGTGACACTCAGGGCGTCGTCATCAGGTCCCCCAGGGGGACCGACGGGTCCGCCAGGCGGTCGGGGTCGATCTCGACGCCCTTGGTTCCGGCCCTGATCAGGCCCTGGATCGCCTCTGTGACGTCCCACACGTTCACGTTCATCCCCGCCAGCACCCGCCGCTCCTTCAGCCAGAAGGCGATGAACTCGCGCTTGCCCGCGTCGCCCCTGAGCACCACCTGGTCGTAGCTGCCGGGGGGCGCCCAGCCCGAGTACTCCAGGCCCAGGTCGTACTGGTCGGAGAAGAAGTACGGCACGCGGTCGTACGCGACCTCCTGGCCCAGCATCGCGCGCGCGGCGGCCGGGCCGCCGTTGAGGGCGTTGGCCCAGTGCTCCACCCGCAGCCGGGTGTCGAGCAGCGGGTGGTGGGCCGCGGCCACGTCGCCCGCGGCGAAGATGTCCGGGTCGGAGGTGCGCAGCGAGGCGTCGACCGCGACCCCGCCGCCGTGCCGGCGGTCGACCAGGGCGAGCCCGGCGGCCTCGGCGAGCGCGGTGCGCGGCGCGGCCCCGATCGCGGCGAGCACGTCGTGCGCCGGGTGCTCCTCGCCGTCGTCGGTGCGGGCGGCGAGGACCATGCCGTCCTGGCCGGTGATCTCGGTGAGCCGGGCGCCGAAGTGGAAGCGGACGCCGTGCTCGGCGTGCAGCTCGGTGAAGATCTGGCCGAGCTCGGGGCCGATGACCTGGTGCAACGGGGTCTGCTCGGGCTCGACGACGGTGACCTCCGCCCCGTACCCGCGCGCGGCGGCGGCGACCTCCAGGCCGATCCAGCCGGCCCCGGCGATCACCAGGTGGCCGTTGTCGCGGCCGAGGGCCTTGAGCATGTTGCGCAGCCGCTCGGAGTGGGCGAGGCGGCGCAGATGGTGGACGCCCGCCAGTCCGGTGCCGGGGATGTCGAGGCGGCGGGGCTCGGAGCCGGTGGCGAGCAGCAGCTTGTCGTAGCCGATGAGGGTGCCGTCGCCCAGGCGGACGGTCCTGGCCTCGCGGTCGATGGCGGTGACGGTCTGGCCGAGGTGGAGCTCCACGTCGTTCTGCGCGTACCAGCCGGGCTCGTGGACGAAGACGCTGTCGCGCTCCTCCTTGCCGGAGAGGAAGCCCTTGGACAGGGGAGGCCGTTCGTAGGGGTGCTCCCGCTCGTCGCCGATGAGGATCACCCGGCCGTTGAACCCCTCGGCGCGCAGGGTCTCGGCGGCCTTGGCCCCGGCCAGTCCTCCACCGACAATGACAAATGTCCGGTCTGCGTCGACCACTTGATGCCTCCTCGTTGCTCAACCGCCATCTGCGAGCGTCCCGCACGGAGCGTGATGGGGGAAGAGGGCTTGCTCCGTTGGGGGCGCCGAGTGGCCGGGCTTCATCGGTGCGTCATCGGTGCGTGAACGCGCCCTCCACCGTGCCTCATCGGTGCCGGGCGGTGAGTCTGGCGTGCAGGGACAGGGCGGCCGCGTCGGTGAGCGACGCGATCTGGTCGACGATGACCCGTTTGCGGGCGCGGTCGTCGCGGGCGGTGGCGAAGAGCGCGCGGAACTGCGGGTCGAGCCCCTCCGCGGGGGCGCGCGCGGTGAGCGCTTCGGCCAGTTCGGCCAGAATGATGCGCTGGTCGGCGCGGAGCCGCTCCTGCTCGTCGCGCTGCATCACATAGCGGTCGGCCACCGCCTTGAGCACCGCGCACTCGTTGCGCGTCGCGCGCGGGACGACCAGCTCCGCCCCGTACCTGCTCAGACGACCCGAGCCGTGCCGCTCCCGGGTCGCCCCCTCGGCGGCCAGGCAGAACCGGCCGATGAGCTGGCTGGTGGCGTCCTTGAGGCGGGCCTGGGCGACCGCCGAGCCGTCGTACCCGTGCGGCCACCACTCCTCGTCGATCAGCCGGTCCAGCGCGTCCGCGAGCTCCTGCGGGGCGGTGTCCGACGGCACGTACCGCCCGATGGCCACACGCCAGATGTCCTCGCGCTCGGGCTCGGAGAAGAGCAGGTTGGGGTCGATGTGGCCGGCGTGCAGTCCGTCCTCGAAGTCGTGGACCGAGTACGCCACGTCGTCCGACCAGTCCATGACCTGGGCCTCGAAGCACTTGCGGTGCGGCTCGGCGCCCTCGCGCACCCAGTCGAAGACCGGCAGGTCGTCCTCGTAGACCCCGAACTTCACGGACTGCGGGTCGGTGGGGTGGCCGCCGCGCGCCCACGGGTACTTGGTGGCCGCGTCCAGGGCGGCCCTGGTGAGGTTGAGGCCGACGCTGACGGGCTCGCCGGTCCGCTCGTCGCGCACGAAGCGCTTGGGCTCCAGACGGGTCAGCAGGCGCAGCGACTGGGCGTTGCCCTCGAAGCCGCCGCAGTCCTTGGCGAAGTCGTTGAGCGCCTGCTCGCCGTTGTGCCCGAAGGGCGGGTGGCCCATGTCGTGGGAGAGGCAGGCGGCCTCGACCAGGTCGGGGTCGCAGCCGAGGGCGGCGCCGAGCTCGCGGCCGACCTGGGCGCACTCCAGGGAGTGGGTGAGCCGGGTGCGCGGGCTCGCGTCCCACAGCTGGCCGGTGACACCGGGTGTCACGACCTGCGTCTTGCCCGAGAGACGGCGCAGCGCTCCGGAGTGCAGCACACGCGCGCGGTCGCGCTGGAAAGCGGTGCGGCCGGGCCGTTTGTCCGGTTCGGCGGCCCACCGCTCGACGTCGGACGCCTCGTACCCGGGGTGGTGTGCTGCGATGCCTTCCATGCACCGACAGTAAACGGAACCACTGACAACCGGGGCGGGACCCGTGATCAGGCCGTGGCGAGTTCGCGGTGCGGGGCGGCGAACGGGGCCGCGGCGAGCGCCTGGTCGTAGCGGTGGAGGACGAGGCGGGCGACGGCCGGGTGCGCGCCGAGCGGGGCGGCGGCGACCCCGCGCGCGTGGGCGGCGCTCTGGGTGGCGAACCGGCCGGGCGCGGTGAAGTACGAGGCGATCGCGACCCGGTGGCGGCCCCGCGCGGCGAGTGCCCGCAGCGCCTCGGGGACGGTGGGGGCGGCGGCGGAGGCGTAGGCGGGTATCACCGGTACGCCGCCGAGGCGTTCGCCGAGCATCGCGGCGGTGCGGCGGGTGTCGGCGGCCGACTCCGGGTCGCGCGACCCGGCCCCGGCGAGCACGACGCCTCTGGTGCCACGCGCGCGTGGGTCGTCGTCCCACCCGGCCTCGACGAGCCGCTCGTACAGCGCCTCGACGAGCAGCGGGTGCGGGCCGAGCGGCCGGGCGACGCGGGTGCGCAGGCGCGGGGTGTCGGCGACGGCCGCCGGGATGTCCTGCTTGACGTGGTAGCCGCGGCTCAGCAGCAGCGGTACGAGGACGGCGCGGCCCGCGCCGAGCTCCGCGAGCGTGGCGGGCAGCGCGGGCTCGTCGATCTCGATGTGGCCGAGCCGCACGTCGAGCCCGGGGCGCAGCTCGCGGACGAGGTCGAGCAGGGCGGTGACGGTGCGCAGGGCGCGGGGGTCGCGGCTGCCGTGGGCGACGGCGACCAGGGTGGGCCGTGCTGCCCGCCGGACTCGGCGCCCCCGTGGCGCTCGGCCCGGAGGCGCTGCCCGACGACGCGGTGATCTGCTCCTGCCACAACGTCACCAAGGGCGAGGTCACCCCGCTCTCCTCGCTGCCCGAGGTGAAGAAGTGCACCAGGGCCGGCACGGGCTGCGGCAGTTGCGTCAAGACGCTGGAGAAGCTGCTGCCGAAGACCGGCGACGGCGGTCTGTGCGACTGCTTCGCCCACACCCGCCAGGAGCTGTACGAGATCGCGCTCGCGCTGCGCGTCGGCTCGTACCGCCGGCTCCTGGACGAGCACGGGCGCCCGCAGGCGCGCGGCGGCGAGGGCTGCGAGATCTGCAAGCCCGCCGTCGCCTCCATCCTGGCGAGCCTCGGCCACGGCCACATCCTCGACGGCGAGCAGGCCGCGCTCCAGGACACCAACGACCACTTCCTCGCCAACATCCAGCGCAACGGCTCGTACTCGATCGTGCCGCGCATCCCCGGCGGCGAGATCACCCCCGACAAGCTGATCGTCATCGGCGAGGTGGCCCGCGACTACGGCCTCTACACGAAGATCACCGGCGGCCAGCGCATCGACCTCTTCGGCGCCCGGGTCGACCAGCTCCCGGTGATCTGGGCGCGGCTGGTGGCCGCCGGGTTCGAGTCCGGCCACGCGTACGGCAAGTCGCTGCGCACGGTGAAGTCCTGTGTGGGGCAGACCTGGTGCCGCTACGGGGTGCAGGACTCGGTGAAGATGGCGATCGAGCTGGAGCTGCGCTACCGGGGCCTGCGCTCCCCGCACAAGCTGAAGTCGGCGGTCTCGGGGTGCGCCCGCGAGTGCGCGGAGGCCCAGTCCAAGGACTTCGGCGTGATCGCCACGGCCAACGGCTGGAACCTGTACGTGGGCGGCAACGGCGGGGCCACCCCGCGCCACGCGGACCTGCTGGCCCAGGACCTCACCGACAACGAACTCGTCCGCCTCATCGACCGGTTCCTGATGTTCTACATCCGCACCGCCGACCGCCTGGAGCGCACCTCGGTGTGGCTGGAGCGGATCGAGGGCGGCCTGAAGCACGTCAAGGACGTGGTGGTGAACGACTCGCTCGGCATCTGCGACGAGCTGGAGGCGCTGATGGCCACCCATGTCTCCGCCTACCGCGACGAGTGGGCCGAGACGGTCGAGGACCCCGAGCGCCTCGCCCGGTTCGTCTCCTTCGTCAACGCGCCCGGCACGCCCGACCCCACGGTGCGGTTCGTGCCCGAGCGCGGCCAGATCAAGCCCGAACTGCCCGTCCTGGCCCTGGAGGTGGCCGCGCGATGAACGAGAACAGCATCCGACTCCGACTGGAAGACGGCTGGTTCGAGGTGTGCGAGCGCGAGCGGCTCATCCCGGGCCGGGGGGTCGCCGCGCTGCTGCCCGACGGGCGCCAGGCGGCGGTCTTCACCGACCGCACCGGACGCGCGTACGCGATCGACAACCGCGACCCGTTCACCGGCGCGTACGTCATGTCGCGCGGGCTGCTCGGCTCGGCGCAGGGCCGGGCCTTCGTCGCCTCCCCGCTGCTGAAGCAGCGCTTCGACCTGGAGACGGGCCGGTGCCTGGACGACGAGGAGGTCTCGGTCCAGACGTATGTGACCGAGGCGCCCTGAAAGCCCGGCACCTCCCGCACCTCTCCCCCATCTTGACCGATCGTTCTATATAGCCGTACTGTCATCCTCGTGGCCAGGACCAAGGAATTCGATCCGGACGCCGCGCTCCAGTCGGCCCTAGAGCTGTTCTGGCAGCGCGGCTACGAGGCGACGTCGATGGCGGACCTCGTCGACCGCCTCGGCATCGGCCGCGCCAGCATCTACGCGACCTTCGGCAACAAGCACGAGCTGTATCTGAAGGCGCTCGACCGGTACGGCGAGACGTACAGCGCGATCCTGTTCCGCGAGCTGTCGGGGCCCGGCCCCGCCCTGTCCGCGGTGCGCGCGCTCGTCCGCCGCTTCGCCGCCGAGTCGACGGCCGCCAAAACGCGGCTGATCGGCTGTTTCACCACCAACACCGCCGCCGAGGTGGCCGCGCACGACGCCGCCGCGGCCCGTCGGGTCGAGCAGTCCTGGGAGCAGCTGGAGACACTGCTGCACTCCGCGCTCGTCCGGGCCGTGGCCCAGGGCGAACTGCCGCCCGAGCGCGATCCGCGCTCGCTGGCCCGGATGTTCCTGGTACTCATGCAGGGCATGCGGGTGATGGGCAAGGCGTCCGACGACCCGGCGAGGGTACGGGAGGCGGCCGAGGCCGCACTGGCCCTGCTGGACTGAGCGAGTCCCCCTGATTCCGCCCCACCGGGCGCCGCACCACGTCGGCGCCCCTTTCTCTTCCCTCAATAATAGAACGGTTGGTCAAAAATGTCTGCTCGTCCGTCCGCCCGCCCGGCCGCCCGCTTCACCGACCGGACCGTTCTCGTCACCGGCGCCGGGTCCGGCATAGGCCGGGCGATCGCGCTGGCCTTCGCCGCCGAGGGGGCCCGGGTGGCCGTCGCCGGACGTACCGCCGCCCCGCTCGACGAGACCGTGGCGCTGATCGGGGAGGCGGGCGGGGTGGCGGCCGCGTTCACGGCCGATGTGTCCCGGGCCGAGGACGTACGCGCCCTGGTCGCCTCCACCGTCGCCCGGTTCGGCTCGCTCGACGTCGCCGTCAACAACGCCGGGGTGCTGCGCGGCCGGGGCGGCGCGGCGCTCGCCGACATGGAGCTCGAAGACTGGCAGGCCATGCTCGACACCAACCTCACCGGCGTCTTCCTCGCCCTGGGGGCCGAGGTCGCCCAGATGCGCACCCAGGAGCACGGCGGCGCGATCGTGAACATCGGCTCCAACCTCGGCGCCCACAAGCGGATCCCGGGCGCCGCCGGCTACCTCACCACCAAGGCCGCGGTCTCGGCGCTGACCCGGGCCGCCGCCCTGGACCACATCCAGGACGGCATCCGTATCAACGCGGTCAGCCCCGGCGCCTCCGCCACCACGATGTCGCTGCGCGCGGGCGAGACGGAGGCCGAGCGCGTGGTGCGGATGAAGGAGGACTCGCCGCTGGGCCGGGTCTCGACCACCGCCGAGATCGCGGCGGCGGTCCTCTATCTGGCCTCGGACGACGCGGCCTCCGCGGTGGGCACGGACCTGGTGATCGACGGCGGCTCGGCCGCCTGAGCCGCCCGGTCCCGCGGCCCCCTGCTGTCCGGACCTACCGGACGGTACGGTGGGCCGCATGACTCAGGGCTGGAGCGCGAGGGACATCCCCGACCAGAGCGGCCGTACGGCGGTCGTCACCGGGGCGAACAGCGGCATCGGACTCGTCACGGCACGCGAGCTCGCCCGCAAGGGCGCCCATGTGATCCTGGCCTGCCGCAGCGAGGCCAGGGGCAAGGAGGCCGAGGCCCTGATCCACCGCCAGGTGTACGGCGCGAACGTGGCGTTCGCCCCGCTGGACCTGGCGGACCTGTCCTCGGTCCGCGCCTTCGCAGAAACGTATCGCCACGACACGCTGGACCTCCTGGTCAACAACGCGGGGGTGATGGCGCTGCCGTACGGCAGGACGACGGACGGCTTCGAGCGGCAGTTCGGGGTGAACCACCTGGGCCACTTCGCACTGACGGGCCTGCTCCTGTCCCGGCTGCGGGCGGCTCCGGCGGCGCGGGTGGTGTCGGTCTCCAGCGGACTGCACGCGCTCTCCGACGTCGACCTCGCCGACCTCAACAGCGAGCGCCGCTACCGCCGTTGGATCGCCTACGCCCGCTCGAAGACGGCCAACCTCCTCTTCATCCACGAACTGGCCCGCCAACTGCGCTCGGCGGGCTCGACGGTGGTGGCCGCCGCCGCGCACCCCGGCTACGCCTCGACCAACCTCCAGACGGCGGGCGCCCGCATGGAGGGCCGCCGCGCCGCCGAACGCCTGGCCCAACTGGGCAACCGCCTCCTGGCCCAGCCCGCCGAAACGGGCGCCCTCCCCACGCTGTACGCGGCTTCCCTAAACCCTCCGGCGGACCATCAGGGGCATGCTCATCAAGCCGCTGCCCCAGGCCGCCGCTCCTGCGGCCGACGCACCCCCCATAGAGGCAACCGACCGCCACCGCCTCACCGCCCCCCAGGCCCTCGCCGCACTCTCCCTGGACGCCATGGCCTCCGTCGCCTACGGCCCCGAGGCCATCGTGCTGGTGCTGGCCGCGGCCGGGTCGTACGGGCTCGGGTTCACCCTGCCCGTCACCCTCGCCATCGCCGCCCTGCTCGCCGTGCTCGTCGCCTCGTACCGCCAGGTCATCGCCGCGTTCCCGAACGGCGGCGGCTCGTACGCGGTGGCCCGCGCCCACCTCGGCCCGCGCACCGGCCTGGTCGCCGCAGCCTCGCTCATCCTCGACTACGTACTGAACGTCGCCGTCTCCGTCACCGCCGGCGTCGCCGCGCTGACCTCCGCCTTCCCGGGCCTCTACGGCGACCGCCTCGCCCTCTGCCTCGGCGTCCTCGCCCTCGTCACCGCCGTGAACCTGCGCGGCATCGTCGAGTCCGCCAAGGCCTTCCTCGTGCCCACGGTCGTCTTCGTCGGGGCGATCCTGGCGATCGTCGTCGCCGGGCTGTTCCGCGCCGGGCCGGTCTCGACTCAGGCGGCCGACGGGCACGCCTCCGTCCTGACCGGCAACGCCACCAGCGTGGGCGCGCTGCTCCTGCTCAAGGCGTTCGCGGCCGGCTGCTCCGCGCTGACCGGCGTCGAGGCCGTCGCCAACGCCGTACCGTCCTTCCGCGCCCCGGCCGCCCGGCGCGCCCAGCGCACCGAGGTCGCCCTGGGCGCCCTGCTCGGCATGATGCTGATCGGGCTGGCCGTGCTCATCGGCCGTTTCCACCTCCAGCCGGTCGAGGGCGTCACCGTCCTCGCCCAGCTCGCGGACGCCTCCCTCGGCCACAACTGGGCTTTCTACGTGGTCCAGTTCGCCACCGTCGTGCTGCTCGCGCTCGCCGCCAACACCTCCTTCGGCGGACTGCCCGTCCTCATGTCGCTGCTCGCCCGAGACAACTACCTGCCGCACGTCTTCGGTCTCAAGGCCGACCGCCAGGTGCACCGCCACGGCGTCCTCGCGCTCGCCACCGTCTCGGGCGCGCTCCTGGTCTTCTCCGGCGGCGACACCAACACCCTGGTACCGCTGTTCGCGATCGGTGTCTTCGTCGGGTTCACCCTCTGCCAGACCGGCATGGTGCTGCACTGGAAGCGCGAGGCGTCCGCGCACTGGCGCGCCAAGGCCGCCCTCAACGGCTTCGGCGCCCTGCTGACCG
Source organism: Streptomyces sp. ERV7 (assembly GCF_001653515.1). Classification (GTDB taxonomy): domain Bacteria; phylum Actinomycetota; class Actinomycetes; order Streptomycetales; family Streptomycetaceae; genus Streptomyces. The sequence continues at coordinate 787,706 of NZ_LYOY01000029.1, forward strand.
GGGTGAGCGCGGTCGTCGTCACCGCGACCAAGTTCACCGACGGCGCCTGGCTCGTCGCGATCGCGCTGCCGCTGCTCGTGCTCGCCTTCGAGGCGGTGCACCGCGCGTACGACAGGATCAGCGAGCGCATCGGGCTCGGCCGCGTCCCCGAACCGCCGCACCGCGACCGCTCCCTGGTCATCGTGCCCGTCTCGCACCTGTCCCGGCTCACCGCCGACGCGCTGAACGCGGCCGTGTCCCTGGGCGACGAGGTACGGGCGGTCACCGTCACCCACGCCGACGAGGAGGACCGCCGGGCCACCGAGGCGCTGCGCCGCGACTGGCAGCTGTGGAACCCGGGCGTGGAGCTGGTCGAACTGCACTCGCCGCACCGCACGGTGGGCCGCCCGGTCGCCGCGTACGTGGACCGGGTGCACCGCTACCACCCGCACACCCGGGTCACCGTGCTCATCCCGGAGGTCGAGCCCGCCCACGTCTGGCAGCGGCTGCTCCAGAACCAGCGCGGCGCGGTCCTCGCGCACGCGGTGCGGCGCGACACGGACGCGGTCATCTGCCGGCTGCGCTTCCGGCTCTGAGGGCGCACCGGCGACCGCCCCGGGAGCGGCTATTTCCAGCCACCCCCGGGGACCGTCGCCGTACGCCCTACAACGACACCGGGGCGGAACGTTCCGCCATCACCGGCTGGCCGCCCCGCAGCAGCGCCGTCCCCAGCGGGGTCAGCGTGTGCAGGACGGCGCTCCCGTGCCGCAGGGTCACCAGCAGGCCGGCCTCCCGCAGGACACCGGCGTGCTGGCTGGCCGAGGCGAGCGACACCCCCGCGCGGCGGGCGAGTTCGCTCGTCGTACAGCCGTGCCCTATCGACTGGAGCACCGCCGAGCGGGTGTGGCCGACGAGCCGGCCGAGCGAGGGGCCGGGCGCGGTGCCCGCGCTCTGCCTCTCGTACGGCGTGTGGGTGTGGGTCACCGGATACACCAGCACCGGCGGCAGCAGCGGGTCCTGGAGCGCCACCGGGGTGCGGCGGCAGAAGAAGGACGGCTGCAGCAGCAGCCCGCGGCCCTCCAGGTACAGGTCCCGGTCCACCGGGTAGTCCGCCTCCGGGGCGGGAGCCCGCCAGCGCATCATCGGCGGGAGCGAGGCGAGGAGTTCGTCCGCCCCGCCGTCCAGGAGCGCACGGCCGCGGGCCGCCCTGTCGGCGTCGACCCGGGCCTGGATGTGCGTCCAGTACGGCGAGATGGCGGCCCGGTGGTAGCTGTGGAGCACGCCCATGAGACGATCCAGCGGCTCGCTGCCGCCGTCGGCGAGCACCCGCAGCCATCGGGGCAGCCCTCGCGGCCCCGCGACCCGGGAGAGCTCGTCGTGCAGCCGGTCCTGTCCCGTCTCGCGTACGACCTCCAGCCCTGACCCGATGGTGTGCGGCCCTTCGGCGGGCGTGAGAAAGTCGGGAAAATAGCCGCGGCCCGGCACCACTGCGGAGAGCAGACGTGTTTCACCGTTCAACCGGGTACGCGTTTCCGTTCGCCATTCACCGAAGACTAGGGCGCCCCGACGGTCTCTTAATCGATGAAAGCTGAGAATCGTTTCCCACAGCGCGTCCGGACCAGGCGCCATGCGCACCCGGGCCAGGTCCACGCCAGTGAAATGAATACGCAGCACCGAATCTCCACCTGTCTCGAATGTTGCAACATGTTGCATCGTGTTGCATCCGCAATCGTCCCGCCCCTGAGTATGCCTACCGTCACACCCCGTGACCACCGGCCTTTCAGCCACACTTGAAAGGCATCGCGAGCAGCCCGTGTGTACCGAAAAGCTGTACGACGTCGGGCACGACACCGGGCCAACCGGAAAGACGTTGTGAGGACCGTGGGGGGCTTTGCTTCGTCTGGCGGCGGTCGGCATGGTGGCGGCTCCGTGCCCGGCGGGGATGACAGAGTGCGGTTCGCGGATGGGGATCCGTGAACCGCACTCTGCATTTAGGGCCACGGGTCCGTTAAATGTCCGCACTTCAACAGGAATTAAGCGGACGCACACCCAGATAACATCCGCGCTCGGCCGCGGAACAGGCCCGGAAGAACAAGCGGAAGGGCACGCGTGCATGCGGAAGGGGCAGCACCCCCGCACAGGGTGCCGCCCCTTCTATGTGAACCGGAACCGCCGTCGGATCGGTGTTGAGGGTCGGGGACCCGACGGCGGCTCCGGAGCTCTAGCGCGAGTCGCTGCCCTTCGACTCAGCGGCCGCGCGACCCGCCTCAAGGCGCGCCACGGGGATGCGGAACGGGGAGCAGGAGACGTAGTCCAGGCCCACCTCGTGGAAGAAGTGCACCGACTCCGGGTCGCCGCCGTGCTCGCCGCAGACACCGAGCTTCAGGTCGGGGCGGGTGGCCCGGCCGGCCTGTACGGCGGAGCGCACCAGCGAGCCGACGCCGTCCTTGTCGATGGTCTCGAACGGCGAGACCCCGAAGATGCCCTTCTCCAGGTACGCGGTGAAGAAGCTCGCCTCCACGTCGTCCCGCGAGAAGCCCCAGACCGTCTGGGTCAGGTCGTTGGTGCCGAAGCTGAAGAACTGGGCCGCCTCGGCGATCTGACCCGCCGTCAGGGCGGCGCGCGGCAGCTCGATCATCGTGCCGATGGTCAGCTTGAGGTCGGTGCCGGTGGCCGCCTCGACCTCGGCGATGACCCGGTCGGCCTCCTCGCGGACGATCTCCAGCTCCTGGACGGTGCCGACCAGCGGAATCATGACCTCCGCACGCGGGTCGCCCTTGGCGTTGCGGCGCTCGGCGGCCGCCTCGGCGATCGCCCGTACCTGCATGGCGAACAGACCGGGGATGACGAGGCCCAGGCGGACACCGCGCAGACCCAGCATCGGGTTCTGCTCGTGCAGCTTGTGCACGGCCTGGAGCAGGCGCAGGTCGTTCTCGTTGGCGTCCTTGCGGGACTCGGCGAGCGCGACGCGGACCGACAGCTCGGTGATGTCGGGCAGGAACTCGTGCAGCGGCGGGTCCAGCAGACGGACGGTGACGGGCAGGCCGTCCATCGCCTCGAAGAGCTCGACGAAGTCCTTCTTCTGGAGCGGCAGCAGGGCACTGAGTGCCAGCTCGCGCTCCTCGTCGGTGTCGGCCAGGATCAGCCGCTCGACCATCTCGCGCCGCTCACCGAGGAACATGTGCTCGGTGCGGCACAGGCCGATGCCCTGGGCGCCGAACCGCCGCGCCCGCAGGGCGTCCTCGGCGTTGTCGGCGTTGGCCCGTACTCGGAGCCGGCGTACCCGGTCCGCGTACGCCATGATCCGGTGCACGGCCGCGACCAGCTCGTCGGCGTCGTCGGCGCCCGCGTGCATCCGGCCCTCGAAGTACTCGACGACCGGCGACGGGACGACCGGGACCTCACCGAGGTACACCTTGCCGGTGGAGCCGTCGACGGAGACCAGGTCGCCCTCTTCGATGACGGCGCCGGACTGCGTCGTCATCCGGCGGCGCTTGGTGTCGACCTCAAGCTCCTCGGCGCCGCAGACACAGGTCTTGCCCATGCCGCGCGCCACGACCGCCGCGTGCGAGGTCTTGCCGCCGCGCGAGGTCAGGATGCCCTCGGAGGCGATCATGCCGTCGAGGTCGTCGGGGTTGGTCTCGCGGCGGATCAGGATGACCTTCTCGCCCGAGCGCGACCACTTGACGGCGGTGTACGAGTCGAAGACCGCCTTGCCGACGGCCGCACCGGGCGAGGCCGCGATGCCCCGGCCGATCAGCTCGGTCTTGGCGGACTCGTCGAAGCGCGGGAACATCAGCTGGGCGAGCTGGGCGCCGTTGACGCGCTGGAGCGCCTCGGCCTCGTCGATCAGGCCCTGGTCCACGAGCTGGGTCGCGATCCGGAAGGCGGCACCGGCGGTGCGCTTGCCGACCCGGGTCTGGAGCATCCAGAGCTGGCCGCGCTCGATGGTGAACTCGATGTCGCAGAGGTCCTTGTAGTGGGTCTCAAGGGTCTCCATGATCTGCATGAGCTGGTCGTACGACTTCTTGTCGATCGCCTCCAGCTCGGCCAGCGGCACGGTGTTGCGGATGCCCGCGACCACGTCCTCGCCCTGGGCGTTCTGCAGGTAGTCGCCGTAGACGCCCTGGTGGCCGGAGGCCGGGTCGCGGGTGAAGGCGACGCCGGTGCCCGAGTCGGGGCCGAGGTTGCCGAACACCATGGAGCAGATGTTGACGGCGGTGCCCAGGTCGCCCGGGATGCGCTCCTGGCGGCGGTAGAGCTTGGCGCGGTCGGTGTTCCACGAGTCGAAGACCGCCTTGACGGCGAGGTCCATCTGCTCGCGCGGGTCCTGCGGGAAGTCGCGTCCCGCCTCGGTCTTGACAACCTTCTTGAAGTGCTTGACCAGCTTCTTCAGGTCGGCGGCGTCGAGGTCGGTGTCGACGGTGACCTTCTTGGCGGCCTTGGCCTCGTCGAGGGCCTCCTCGAAGAGCTCGCCGTCCACGCCGAGCACGGTCTTGCCGAACATCTGAATGAGGCGGCGGTAGGAGTCCCAGGCGAAGCGCTCGTCGCCCGACTGCTTGGCGAGCCCGGTCACCGAGGCGTCCGAGAGGCCGATGTTGAGGACCGTGTCCATCATGCCGGGCATGGAGAACTTGGCGCCCGAGCGTACGGAGACGAGCAGCGGGTCGTCGGCCTGGCCGAGCTTCTTGCCCATCTTCTGCTCAAGGGCGTCGAGGTGCGCACTGACCTCGTCGCGCAGCGCGGCCGGCTCCTCGCCGCTGTCGAGGTAGACCTTGCACGCCTCGGTGGTGATGGTGAAGCCGGGAGGGACCGGCAGACCGAGGTTGGTCATCTCGGCGAGGTTCGCGCCCTTTCCACCGAGCAGGTCCTTGAGGTCCCTGTTCCCTTCGGTGAAGTCGTAGACGAACTTCTGGCTGTGCTGGAGGTCTTTGTCTTCCGACACGGGTCTCGACTCCTCGGCTCTCCGAAAAAGCGTGGCGGCTGCCCTGACGGCGAGGAACATACCCAGATCGAAGGTGTCTGGGTACGTCCACTTGCGCGTCATGGGGCCTTAACCACTCGTCCGCCAGCAGATCGAAAGTAACCGCCATGTAACCGGAGCGATCATGATGCCTTCACTCCCTGAAGGATCACTTGCCCGTAGAGCGTGATTTCCGCTCGTTCGAGCGGGCACATCGACAAGTGAGTTCACTTCTTGAAGACAGAAGGGGTGGCACTCAGTGCCACCCCTTCTAGAGGTGCAGCCGCTCAAAAACTGCTCATCTGAGCGCAACCCCTATCAGGGGTGGCGAGAATCACGCTGCCGGGCGGGCCGGAATTCCACGATCCGGACCATCGATCACGCCATCGATCACGTCGTCGATGACGCCAGAGCGAAACGGCGGAACCGGGAGCCGGTTCCGCCGTTTCGATGCAGTTGATCCCGGTTCAGCCGCCGGAGGTGTCCAGCTCGGCGTCCGCACTGATGCCCGAGCAGTCGTACGGGTCCTTCAGCCAGCCGTCCGGCAGGACCACCCGGTTGTTGCCCGAGGTGCGCCCGCGCGGCCCGTCCGCGCCGTCCGGCCACGCCTGGTCCAGGTCGAGCTCGCTCAACTGAGCGCTCAGCTCGTCCAGGGAGGAGGTGATCGCCAGACGCCCCCGCATCTCCGAGCCGACCGCGAAGCCCTTGAGGTACCAGGCCACGTGCTTGCGGAAGTCGATCACGCCGCGCGTCTCGTCGCCGATCCACTCACCGAGCAGCGTGGCGTGCCGCACCATCACCTCCGCGACCGTGCGCAGGGTGGGGCGCGCGTAGGAGTCCGTGCCCTCGAACGCGGCCACCAGGTCGCCGAAGAGCCAGGGGCGGCCGAGGCAGCCGCGGCCCACGACGACGCCGTCGCAGCCGGTCTCCTTCATCATCCGCAGCGCGTCCTCGGCGGACCAGATGTCGCCGTTGCCGAGCACCGGGATCTCCGGGACGTGCTCCTTGAGACGCGCGATGGCGTCCCAGTCGGCGGTGCCCCCGTAGTGCTGGGCGGCCGTGCGGCCGTGCAGCGCTATCGCGGTCACGCCCTCCTCGACGGCGATCCGCCCGGCGTCCAGGAACGTGATGTGGTCGTCGTCGATGCCCTTGCGCATCTTCATGGTGACCGGCAGGTCGCCCGCGTTGGAGACCGCCTCGTTGAGGATGGCGCGCAGCAGCGGCCGCTTGTAGGGCAGGGCCGATCCCCCGCCCTTGCGCGTCACCTTGGGCACCGGGCAGCCGAAGTTCAGGTCGATGTGGTCGGCCAGGTCCTCGTCGACGATCATCCGGACCGCCTTGCCGACGGTGACCGGGTCCACGCCGTACAGCTGGATCGAGCGAGGCGTCTCCGTCTCGTCGAAGTGGATCAGCTGCATGGTCTTCTCGTTGCGCTCGACCAGCGCCCGCGTCGTGATCATCTCGCTCACGAACAGCCCCTTGCCGCCGCTGAACTCGCGGCACAGGGTACGGAACGGGGCATTGGTGATGCCGGCCATGGGTGCCAGCACCACGGGCGGCTGCACGGCGTGCGGGCCGATGTTGAGCGTGGTCATTACGCCATTGTCGCGCATCCCCGCGGTAATTAGTTAGCCGTACTACATGGACCGGGTCGTTAGTTAGGCGTACTATCTAGGGATGCCCGATCTCAGCCCCCGCCGCCGCATACTCGTGCTGGCGATCTGCTGCATGAGCCTGCTGATCGTCGGCCTCGACAACACGATCCTGAACGTGGCACTGCCCACCATGCAGCGCGAACTGCACACCACGGTCTCCGGGATGCAGTGGACGATCGACGCCTACACCCTCGTCCTCGCCTCCCTGCTGATGCTCGCGGGCTCGACCGCCGACCGGATCGGACGGCGCCGGGTCTTCATGGCGGGCCTGGTCGTCTTCACCCTCGGCTCGCTGCTCTGCTCGCTCGCCCCGAACCTGGGCTCCCTGGTCGCCTTCCGCACGATCCAGGCGGTCGGCGGCTCGATGCTCAACCCGGTGGCGATGTCGATCATCACCAACACCTTCACCGAGCCGCGCGAACGCGCCCGCGCCATCGGTGTGTGGAGCGGCGTCGTCGGGATCTCCATGGCGGCGGGCCCGATCGTCGGCGGCCTTCTGGTCGACTCGGTCGGCTGGCGCTCGATCTTCTGGATCAACCTGCCGGTGGGACTCGCCGCGCTCCTGCTGACCTGGCGTTACGTGCCGGAGTCGCGCGCCCCGAAGCCGCGCCGCCCCGACCCCGTGGGCCAGGCACTGGTCGTGACCCTGCTCGGCTCCCTGACGTACGCGATCATCGAGGCGCCGAGCGCGGGCTGGACGTCGGTACGGATCCTGTTCTTCTGCGCACTCGCGCTCACCGCGCTCACCGCCCTGCTCGTCCACGAGCCCAGGCGCCGCGAACCACTGATCGACCTGCGCTTCTTCCGCAGCGCTCCGTTCAGCGGGGCCACGGTGATCGCCGTCTCGGCGTTCGCCGCGCTGGGCGGCTTCCTGTTCGTCAACACGCTCTATCTGCAGAACGTACGCGGCCTCGACGCCCTGCACGCCGGGCTCTACATGGTGCCGATGGCGGCCGTCACCATGGTGGTCGCACCGCTGTCCGGCCGGCTGGTCGCGAGCCGGGGCCCGCGCCCCTCGCTGCTGATCGCGGGCGTCACGATGGCCGCGAGCGGGCTGCTGTTCGCGGCCTTCGACGGCGAGTCGTCGAACGCCCTGCTCTTCACCGGGTACGTCCTGTTCGGCCTCGGCTTCGGCATGGTCAACTCCCCCATCACCAACACGGCCGTCTCCGGCATGCCCCGCGCCCAGGCGGGCGTCGCGGCGGCGGTGGCCTCCACCAGCCGCCAGACCGGCCAGACGCTGGGGGTCGCCGTGATCGGCGCGGTGCTGGCGGGCGGCCTGTCCGGCGCGGCCTCGGGCACCTACGCCGCCTCGTTCCCGGACGCCGCCCGCCCGGCCTGGTGGATCATCACCGGCTGCGGGCTCGCGGTCCTGCTGATGGGAGCGGCCACCAGCGGCCGCCGGGCCCGGGAGTCGGCGCGGCGGACGGCGGAGCGGCTGGAGGAGACGGAGAAGGTGGGGGCGGGGGTGGCGTGACCCCGGCCCCCGTCGCCCCGTCCACGCGCGCGTACCCCCGGCCTCCCGCAGCCCCCGGGGGCCTCGGCCCACGCGCGGTCACGCGAACGCCTCCTCCCCCGGCCCCGCCGAGTGGTCGGGGTGGCGCGTGATCTCCGCGTTCGCCCGCTGGACCCGCTCGCGCTCTCGCGTCTTCCTGGCCGCCTCACGTTCGGCGTGCCAGGCGTCACAGACGTCGCACCCCGGGGCGCCGACCGGCTCCCGACCGTAAGCCGGGTCCACCTCGCTGACAGGTACCGGCCCTGTCGGCAGCCCCACCGGAAATGCCCACATCAGCGCCACCGGCCCACGGGAGTCTCGAACACGCGGACCCGCACCAGCTCCTCGGGGGAAAGGTGCCGCAGGGCTTCGGGCGCCGTGGCCCACTCGGTCCCGCCGCCGGGGGGACACAGGTAGACGCTCCCTTCGTAGCGTTGCCGCACTATGCCGATCCTGTCGCCGTTCGCGGTGTCGGCCACATATTCCGGGCTCGCCATGGCCGCTCCTCTCCGTAGCGCTCTCACTACCGGGTGTTCAGCGTGGCTCACACCTGGGAACCATTCAACGTGTTGAAAGCGAACGAAAGGTCGGTGAACAGCCCTTGAACCGCAAGGAGTTGAGCCCGGACGCCTCGCCGCAGGCGGCTTACGGGGCGCGCCTGCGCAGCCTGCGGGAGGCGCGCGGCTGGACGCAGGACGAGCTCGGCGAACGCACGGAGTACTCCAGTGTGCATATCTCGGCGGTCGAAACTGGCCGGAAGCCTCCGACTCTCCGGTTCTCGCGCAGTGCGGACCGGGCGTTCGGCCTTGAGGGCACGGCGGATACGTTCGAGCGTGGGTACCGTGAGCTTCGACAGGGCGGTCTGCTGGAAGGGTTCCCGGAGTACGTCAAGTACGAAGGGCGCGCGGTAGAGGTCCGGTTGTACGAAGTGGGCGTCATCCCGGGCTTGCTTCAGACCAGGGAGTACGCGGCAACGCTGGAAGCCGACGCGGTACGGCGGGAGGCCAGCACGCCCGAACAGGCGGAAGAACGCGTGGGGTTGGTGGCCCGGAGGCAGTCCACACTCGCCCGGACCCCATCCCCCTTGATCCATGCTGTGCTCGACGAAAGCTGTATTCGGCGGCCGATGGGCGACCCTTCGGTCATGGTTGCCCAGTTCGATCGCCTGCTGGAGTTCGCCGCGATGCCGAACACCTTGCTCCAGATCGCCCCCTTCAGCATGGGGGCGAGGAGACCATTCAGCCTGCCGGTAACCGTGTTGACCATGCCGGACCGCTCGATCATGTCCTACGCCGAGTCGGCACAGCGAGGACATCTGGAGCGGGATGTCGCCGCTGTCGTGGCCATACTTAAGTCATACCATCAGTTGCAGGCCGAGGCGTTGCCCCAAACGGCGTCTGTGGCCCTGATCGACCAGCTCCGAAAGGGGTCCAAGTGACGACCATATCCCCCCGCTGGTTCACGAGTTCGTACAGCGGAAACGGCGGCCAGTGCGTGCAGGTCGCCACGAACCTTGCCGCCACGCACGGCGTGGTCCCCGTCCGTGACTCCAAGACCCCGAACGGCCCGGCCCTGAACGTTCCCGCGGATGCGTTCTCTTCCTTCGTGGCAAGTCTCAAGGCCGGAGAGCTCGGCGCCATCTGACGGAACGTGTGCCGGTCGGGATCACCGCGCGGCCCCGACCGGCGCCGCTTCCCGGACCGACATCTCCAGCAACCGCTCAAGCCCCGCGCGCGAGGCGGCGTCCAGCGGTACGTACGTCACCAGGCGGGGGCCCGAGGACGGGCCCAGCCACAGGTTGGTGTGCTCCAGGTGCAGCAGGCCCACATGGGCGTTGCGGATGTACTTCTCGCGGCCGCTCTGGTCGACCACCTCGTGCCGGGCCCAGATCTCGCGGAACTCGGGCGAGCCGTTCTCCAGCCGGTTCAGCAGGGTCTTCCAGGCGGGCTCGGCCAGGTGCCCGGCCATGGAGGCGCGGAACTTGGCGGCCATCATCCGGTTGACGTCCGGCAGGTCGGCGACGGCCGCGCGCCAGTCGTCGTCGGTGAAGGCCAGCCACATGCAGTTGCGGTCCTCGGGCGCCAGCGCGTCCAGGTCGCAGAGCAGCCTGGCGTACGTGCGGTTGTACGCCAGGATGTCGTAGCGGCTGTTCTGGATGCAGGCGGGCAGCGGCTCCAGCTGGTCGAGCATCGCGCGCATCGACGGCGTCACCGTCGGGCAGGGCGCGTCGGGGTTGGGGTCGACGGCGTCCGCGAGGGCGAAGAGGTGGGTGCGCTCGCTGCGGTCCATCAGCAGGGCGCGCGCCAGCGCGTCCAGGACCTGCGCGGAGACCTGGATCTCCCGGGCCTGCTCCAGCCAGGTGTACCAGGTGACGCCGACGGCGGAGAGATGGGCGACCTCCTCGCGGCGCAGCCCGGGGGTGCGCCGGCGGCGGCCGTGCGGCAGGCCGACCTGCTCGGGCGTGATGCGCTCGCGGCGGCTGCGCAGGAACTCCGCCAGCTCGTGCCTGCGGACGTCGGACTCCGGGGCCACAGTGGTCATGGAACCAGGGTGCCGCACCGCCCACCCCATTGCCAGGTAGTGGATGTACCAGGATAAAGACACTCTGGTACCAGGCTGAGAGAAGGACGATCGTCTTCTGCGTGAGCAATGACGTGAGTACTTCCGGATCCCTGTCCACCGCCGAGGCGCCCGCCGTCCCGGTGATCCGCCACGGCGGCGCGGCGATCGGCTCGCTGGGGCTGTTCACCGTACTGCTCGGCGGGGCCCTGCCCCTGATCGACTTCTTCATCGTCAACGTCGCCCTGCCCGCCATGGAGAAGGACCTGTCCGCGGGCCCGGCCACGCTGGAGCTGGTGGTCGCGGGCTACGGCGTCGCGTACGCCGTCCTGCTCGTCCTCGGCGGCCGGCTCGGCGACACCGCCGGGCGCCGCCGGCTCTTCCTCGTCGGCATGGCCGCCTTCGGCGTGACCTCGCTGGCCTGCGGTCTGGCGCCGACCGCGTGGACGCTGGTGGCGGCGCGGGTCGCGCAGGGCGCCGCGTCCGCGCTGATGCTGCCGCAGGTCCTCGCCACCATCCAGGCCACCACGGCGGGACCGCGCCGGGCGCGCGCGATGAGCCTGTACGGGGCGACCGCGGGTCTCTCCATGGTCGCCGGGCAGATCCTCGGCGGCGTACTGGTCGCCGCCGACATCGCGGGCAGCGGCTGGCGCGCGGTCTTCCTGGTCAACGTCCCCGTGGTGATCGTGGGGCTGCTGCTCGCGGTCCGCAGTGTGCCGGAGACCCGCTCGGACCGGCCCGCCACCGTGGACGTGCCCGGCACGCTGCTGCTCGCGCTCTCGCTGATCAGCCTGCTGCTGCCGCTCACCGAGGGGCGCTCGGCCGGCTGGCCGCTGTGGACCTGGGTCTCGCTCGCGGTCTTCCCGTTCGCCGCCTTCGCGTTCTTCCGCACCGAGCAGCGGGCCGACGCCCGCGGCGGTACGCCGCTGGTCCCGCCGAGCCTGCTGCGACTGCCCTCGCTGCGCCGGGGCCTGGCCCTGATCGTGCCGTTCTCGGTCGGCTTCAGCGGCTTCATGTTCGTGATCGCGGTCGTGCTGCAGCAGGGCCTGCGGATGGGTCCGGTCTCCGCCGGGCTCGCCCTCGTACCGATGGCGGTGGCGTTCTTCGCCGCCTCGCTCGCCGGGCCGCGCCTGATCGGCCGGTACGGCAGCCGGGTCGTCACCACGGGCGGCCTGATCCAGGGCGTCGGCATCACGATCCTGGTGCTCACCGTCCGGCAGGGCTGGCCGGACCTCGGGACGGCCGAGCTGGCACCCGGGGTCGCGCTCGCCGGGCTCGGCCAGGGCCTCCAGCTGCCGGTGCTGTTCCGGATCGTGCTCTCCGACGTGCCGACCGACCGCGCGGGTGTGGGCAGCGGCGTCCTGGTCACCACCCAGCAGTCGGCCCTCGCCCTCGGTGTCGCCACCCTCGGCAGCCTCTTCCTCTCGCTGGCGCCGTCGATGGGCACCCGCGACGCGCTGGTCGTGACGCTGCTGGTCCAGCTGGCGGGAGTGGTCCTCACGGTGCTGCTGAGCCTGCGGCTGCCGAAGACGGTGGGGTGAGGAAGGGCGGGGCGGGCACGCATGACAGATGACAATTAACAGATGACAGATATTGAAATCTGTCATCTGTCATGCGAGGGTGGAGGGGCACCACCTCCCGCCCCCCTCAAGGAGTGACCACCATGCGCACCCGCACCCTCGGCACCACCGGCCCCCAGGTCTCCGCCCTCGGCCTCGGCTGCATGGGCATGTCCGCGCTGTACGGCGAGGCCGACCGGGCCGAGTCGATCGCCACGATCCACGCCGCCCTCGACGCGGGCGTGACCCTGCTCGACACCGGTGACTTCTACGGCATGGGCCACAACGAGCTGCTGATCGGCGAGGCGCTGCGCAGCGCCCCCGCCGCCGCCCGCGAAAAGGCCCTCACCAGCGTCAAGTTCGGCGCCCTGCGCGACCCGGACGGCGGCTGGGCGGGCTACGACGGCCGCCCGGCGGCGGTGAAGAACTTCGCGGCGTACTCGCTCCAGCGCCTCGGCGTCGACCACATCGACGTCTACCGCATCGCCCGGCTCGACGAGGACGTCCCGGTGGAGGAGACCGTCGGCGCCATCGCCGAGCTGGTCCAGGCCGGCCACGTCCGCCACATCGGGATGTCCGAGGTCGGCGCGGACACCCTGCGCCGGGCCGCCGCCGTCGCCCCGATCAGCGACCTCCAGATCGAGTACTCGCTCATCTCGCGCGGCATCGAGGACGAGATCCTGCCGACCGCCAAGGAGCTGGGCATCGGGATCACCGCGTACGGCGTGCTCTCGCGCGGTCTGATCAGTGGCCACTTCACCCGCGACCGGCAGCTGGCGGCCAATGACTTCCGCGGGATGAGCCCGCGCTTCCAGGGCGAGAACCTCGACCGCAACCTGGACCTCGTCGAGGCGCTGCGCGAGGTCGCCGAGCACCAGGGTGTCTCGGTCGCGCAGATCGCGATCGCCTGGGTGATCGCGCAGGGCGAGCGCTTCGGCGCGGACGTCGTGCCGCTGGTCGGCGCCCGCCGCCGGGACCGCCTCGCCGAGGCGCTGGGCGCCCTGGACGTCACCTTCGACGCCCGCGACCTGGCCGCCATCGAGGCGGCGGTCCCGGCCGGGGCGGCCTCGGGCGAGCGCTACCCGGCCGCGCAGATGGCACATCTGGACAGCGAGCACTGAGTTGTCCACAGGGCCGGGCCCGGTGTCGGACACGGCGGGTAACGTCAAGGTCATGAGTACGGAACCACTGACCGCCGAGCGCATCCTCGAAGCGACCGAGGAGGTGCTGCGCCGACACGGCCCGGCGAAGGCCACGGTCGTCGATGTCGCCCGCCAGCTCGGCGTCAGCCACGGCAGCGTCTACCGCCACTTCCGTACGAAGTCGGCGCTGCGGGAGGCCGTCACCAAGCGCTGGCTGGACCGCACGACGCGCGAGCTGAGCTCCCTCGTGGCCGACGAGCCCAAGGAGGCGGAGGCGACGCTGCGCGCGTGGCTGGCTGTGCTCTTCGAGGCCAAGCGCCGCAAGGCGGGCGACGACCCCCAGCTGTTCGCGACGTACGAGGTGCTGCTCGCGGAGAACAGCGCGGTGGTCGAGGAGCACATCACCGAACTGGTCGGGCAGCTCGAACAGATCGTCCACCGGGGCGTGGAGCGCGGCCAGTTCACCGGCTTCGCGTCCGACGGGCAGCTGGCGCGCGCGGTGTTCGACGCCACCAACCGCTTCCACGACCCGGCGTACGCACCGCAGTGGCTGCGGCCGGAGATCGAGGCCGACTTCACGGCGCTGGTGGACCTGGTGCTGCACGGGCTGCGGGCCCGGGAGGCGTGAGGGGGCGCGAACGGCCTGCGGACAAAGGCCGTTCGCACATCGCCTACCAGCGGGTGTAGTCCACCGTCGCCGTGCCCGAGCCGGCCGAGACGTCGAGGGTGCGCGGTGCGGCCGGGTCGCGCAGGGACTCCTCGATGTGCCGGGCGCCCGACCCCTTGGTGCCCTGGATCCGGTAGCGGGAGCCCGTGGGGACGAAGAGTTCGAGGCTGCCCGAGCCCGCGGAGGCGGTGACCCGGCGGGGCGGTTTGAGGAACTCCACCTCGGCGTGGCCGGCCCCGGAGCGCACCTCGGCCTCGGCGGAGCCGATCGCGGCGGCGCTGAACGAGCCGGAGCCGACGCGGGCCTTCAGCGGTCCGCTCACCCCGTAGAGCTTGACACTGCCGGAGCCGCCGTCGATGTCGAGCGGGCCGGTGAGGCCGCTGACCCGGACGGTGCCGGAGCCGCTGCGCACCCGCAGATCGACCCCGGCCGGGACGGTCAGATCCAGCTGGACCGAGCAGCCCAGGCTGGTGACGGCGAACCGGCCGTCGCACTCGGGCCGCAGTTTGAGGGTGTCGCCGTCCCACTCCTTGCGGACTCTGGGCTTGCGCAGCGACCAGGAGAACCGCTCCTGGATGCGGACCTCGCCCTCGCCGCCGGGGGCCACGGTCAGCTCGGCGCTGCCCGCCTCGACCTCGACGGCCTTGACCGGGCGATGGTCCCTGGTCTCGACGCTGGTGTGGCTGGTGGTCTGGCGCGCGTACTGCGCGTACACCTCGATGCCCAGCGGCGCCACCACGAACAGCGCGCTGAGGAGGGCGACCAGGCTCCATCGCCCCCGGTGCCGCGGGCGGTCCGGGTCCGTGGCGGCCGCACGTGCGGCGCCGGGCCGGACGCCGGTACTCATGAGCCGCCGTCCAGGAAGCGCAGCACGGCGAGGACACGGCGGTGGTCGCCGTCGGCGACCGGCAGGTCGAGCTTGGCGAAGATGTTGTTGATGTGCTTGGCGACGGCGCTCTCGCCGACGACCAGCTGCTCGGCGATGCCCGCGTTGGAGCGGCCCTCGGCCATCAGGGCGAGGACTTCGCGTTCGCGCGGGGTGAGGCGTTCCAGCGGGTCGGTGCCGCCGCCCCGGCGCAGCAGCAGCTGGGCGACGACCTGCGGGTCGAGCGCGGTGCCGCCGCCGGCCACCCGCCGGAGCGCGTCGATGAACTCCTCGACGTCGGCGACCCGTTGCTTGAGGAGGTAGCCGATGCCGCCGGTCCGGGCGGTGAGCAGATCGGCCGCGTACCGCTCCTCGACATACTGGGAGAGGAGCAGCACGGCGGTGTCCGGCCACTGCTGACGGATCATCAGAGCGGCGCGGACGCCCTCGTCGGTGAAGCCGGGCGGCATCCGCACGTCGACCAGCGCCAGCTTCGGCCGGTGCTCCTCGACGGCGGCGAGCAGCCCGTCGGCGTCGTCCGCCTCGGCGGCGACCTCGAACCCCGCCATCTCCAGGACCTTGACGAGTCCTATCCGCAGCAGCACCGAGTCCTCGGCGATCACAGCCCGCACGGCAGCTCCACAGTGATGACGGTCGGGCCCCCGAGGGGGCTGTTGATCCGGATGGTCCCGTCCACGGACCCTACGCGTTTGGCGAGTCCCCGCAGTCCGGTGCCGCCGCCGGCGTCGGCTCCTCCGGCCCCGTTGTCGGAGACGGTGAGGGTGAGCAGGTCGGCACGGCGGCGCACCCGTACGGAACAGCGCGTCGCCCGGGCGTGCTTGGCGACGTTCGCCAGCGCCTCGGAGACGACGAAGTAGGCGACGGCCTCGACGGTGGGCGACGGGCGGCGGGCGATGTCGACGGTGAGCTCGACGGGCAGCGGGGCGCGCGCGGCGATGCCGGAGAGCGCGGCGTCCAGGCCCCGGTCGTCCAGGACGGCCGGGTGCAGCCCGCGCACCAGGTTGTTGAGCTCCTCGATGGCCTCCTTGGCCTCGCGGTGCGCCTCGTCGATGACGGCCCGGGCCTCGGGCGGCAGATCGGTGAGGGTGGCGCGGGCCAGCCCCAGGTTCATGGCGAGGGAGACCAGCCGCTGCTGGGCGCCGTCGTGCAGATCGCGCTCGATCCGGCGGCGCTCGGCGTCGGCGGCGTCCAGGACCCCGGCGCGGCTCTCGGCCAGGGTCTCCACGCGCCGCTCCAGTTCCTTGGCCCGGTTGGGGCCGAGCAGGGCGGCGGCCGCGTGGCCGTCGAGCCGGGCGGCGGCAGCGGCGAACCAGGGGGTGGCGAGCAGGAGCAGCACCCCGCCGACGGAGAACAGGACGTACGCGTCGGTCCAGTTCGGGAGCCGGGCGTCCAGCGGCAGCGCCCACAGCCAGGACAGGACGAAGGCGCAGACGAAGCCCACCACCCAGCCGCCGACGACCAGGACACCGGCCGTCGCGGCGAGCGGGGCGACGAGCAGGTGGTAGCCGTACTGCCGCCAGGTCGACTCCGAGCGCAGCCGCTCGACGAGCCCGCGCCAGCTGAAGCGGCGGCTGCGCCGGACGATGCCCGGCACGTCGAGGCCGAGCAGCGACCAGAAGCGGCTGCGCTGGAGCGCGGTGAGGAGCGGGCTGAGGACGAGTACGAACAGCAGGGCGCCGGGGGTGTGTCCGGGCGCCATGACCAGGTAGGTGATCGAGCCGGCGGCGGGCAGTGCGAGCGGTATGCCCGCCACGGCGAAGGTGGTGTTGCGCCAGGCCCACGCCGACCACGGGGCGTGCGCGGCGGCCCAGTCGAACGCGCGCCGCAGCGGGCCGGGAGTTGCCATGCGCATACCGTAAACGCCCAGTTCGGAGCGGTGCCATCACGCTACTGCCCGCCCGGGGGTATAGCTGGCACCACCCCAAGGTCGGACAGTCGCGCTACTGATCTCAACGGCCCGGCGGGCGAGGCTTGTTGCCGTGCCCGGCGGAGAGACCGCCCGGCCGGAAGGAGATCCACCGCCATGACGCTCGTCGCCCCGCAGATCCGCATCCGCCGGCCGCGCCTCGCGACGCTGCTGACGGGGGCCGGGATCGCCCTGGTGCCGTGGATGGCCGTACTGGCGAAGACCCTGCCGCAGACGGTGGAGGTCTCCAACTGGCCGCTCGCCTGGATCGGCCTGGACGCGGGGCTCGCCGTGGGGCTCGCGGGGACGGGGGTACTGCTGCGGCGCGGGGACCCTCGGGTGTCGCCTGTCGCGGCGGCGACGGGGGCGCTGCTGCTGATGGACGCGTGGTTCGACGTGACGACGTCGGCGGGCCCCGAGCGCGTGATGGCCGTCGCACTGGCCGTGTGTGCGGAGGTGCCGCTGGCGGTGGCGTGTGGGGTGGTCGCGGGGCGGCGCGCGTAGGACTTCGACTGCGGCCCGGTGGGGGGCTGGTCGGCGGAACGGCCCGCCGCTGCGGGCGCTGGTCGTCGTCACCGGGCACGCGCCCGTCATGGCGGCCTTCTGTGTCTCGCACCTGGCCGCGGACCTCATGTCGATGCGCACGCTGGCCGGTGAAGTCCTGCCCCTGCTGGCCGCGCGGATCGCCCGTACCCCCGCCCCGCCGCCCGCCGTGACGCGCCAGCCGGTCGAACAGGCCGACTTCGAGCACTCCCCACAGGGGCGCGCCCTGCTGGCCCGGGCCCACACACACTGGCGGCAGCAGCTGGCGAGCGCCCCCACCACGATGTTCCCCGGCCGTCCCGCCCCGCAGGGGCCCGGCCGACCGGACCGCTACAGCGCGGCCATGGACTCCGCGGCCGCCTTCCTTGCCATCCGTGCCCTGGCCGTCCGGTGGCGGGTGAGCACCTCCGCGGTGCTCCTCACAGCGGTCGCACTGCTGCTCGGCGCCCGCTCCGGGCAACAGACCTGCGCCCTGAGGCTGTTGGCCGCCAACCGCACGCACCCCGCACTCCAGCGAAGCGTGGCCAACCTGTGCACCAGGAGGTCCTCACCAGCTTCGACCTGCGCGGGGAGAACGTGCGGGCCGTCGCCCGCCGCGCCTTCGCCGCGGGGACCCTCGCGTACGCCAACGGCCTGTTCGACCCCGACGGGGCGAACGAGCTGATCCGGGCCGAAGGGCGCAGGAGGGGCGAGCCGCTCCAACTGTCCTGCTGCTTCAACGACATCCGCACCGACCACGATCCGCGGAGTCCGGGCGGGACGGCGTCCGCCGAGCAGATCCGCGCCGCCCTGGCCCGTACCGTCGTCGCCTCCAGCGACTTCGAGGAAGCGGAGACCTTCTTCCTGGTCGTCGTCGACACCGACCCCGGGTGGCTCAGGTTCGTGCTGTGCGCCGAGACGGCCGCCCTGTCGCCCGAGGAGGTGCACATCTTCCTCCGCGACCTCGAACGGCTCCTCGTGGACTGCGCCGAGCAGCCCGAACGTTCCTGGCCACGACTCGATCAGGGCCGGGGCCCGCAGGCCGCCCAGCCACCGCGGACGGCTGCCCGGGGATGACCGGATCCTGGCCGTAGCCGAATGGGCATACCCCAAAGCGGAGGATGCCCCAGGCACTTGCACGTGGTGAGACTGGAACCTGTCCGAGCAGGGTGCGGGATGCCGCAGCACCGGGTGACGGGGGAGTCGACTGTGTTCACGGAAGCATTGGCACGTGAGGCTGCCATGGACGTGGAGAACCCCGCGCACGGCACGGTGTTCGCGCAGGCTCCCCGCTGCACCGCCGCCGAACTCGACGCGGTCCTCGCCGCCTCGGCCCGGGCGTTCCCCGGGTGGGCGGCACTGCCGCTGGAGAGCCGGCGTCCGTACCTGCTCGCCTGCCGGGACGCGCTGCGCGACGCCGAGGACGACGTCGCGGACCTGCTGACCCGGGAACAGGGCAAGCCGCTGCGGCACGCGCACCACGAAGTGCGGCTGGCCGCCGACTGGTTCGCGCACACCGCCGAACTCGCCCTGCACGCCGACCGGATCGTGGACGAGCCGACGGCCCGCGTCACCCTGGAGCGGGTGCCGCACGGTGTCGTCGCGGCGATCGCCCCCTCCAACTACCCCGTCCTGCTGGCCGTGTGCAAGATCGCCCCGGCGCTCCTGGCGGGCAACACGGTCGTCCTCAAGCCCTCGCCCGCCACCCCGCTGTCCAGCCTGCTCATGGGCGAGGTGCTGGGACGGGTCCTGCCGCCCGACGTCCTGCGGGTGATCAGCGGCGACGCCGCGCTGGGGGCCCGGCTCACCGCACACCCGGCAGTGCGGCTGATCTCCTTCACCGGCTCGATCGCCGCCGGCCGCGCCATCGCCCGGTCCGCCGCCGCGGACTTCAAACGGACCGTCCTGGAGCTGGGCGGCAACGACCCGGCCATCGTGCTGCCCGGCGCCGACGCACAGGCCCTGGCGCGTCCGCTGTTCGACCGGGCGATGGTCAACAGCGGCCAGTTCTGCGCCGCGGTCAAGCGCGTCTACGTGCCGCGAGCCCAGCACGCCAAGCTCACCGCGGCCCTGGCCGCGCCGGCCGAGGCCACCGTGGTCGGTGACGGCCTCGACGCCGCGACCGAACTCGGCCCGCTGGTCAGCCGTGAGCAGCTCGCCCATGTGACCGCGCTGGTGGGCGACGCGGTGCGGCGGGGCGCCCGGCTCGTCACCGGGGGCCGCGCCCTGGAGCGGCCCGGCCACTTCTATCCCCCCACCGTCGTCACGGACTTGCCGCAGGGGACGCGGCTTGAGGAGGAGGAACAGTTCGGCCCCGTGATCCCCGTGATCGCGTACGACGATCTCGACGCCGTGACGGCCCGCGTCAACGCGTCCCCCTACGGGCTGGGTTGCTCCCTGTGGGGCGATCCGGAACAGGCCGCCGCGGCGGCCCGGCGGCTGGACTGCGGAACGGTGTGGATCAACACCCACGGCGACCTCAGACACGACGTGCCGTTCGGCGGCCACCGGCACTCGGGCACGGGCGTCGAGTACGGAGCGTGGGGCCTCCTGGAATACACCCAGATCACCATCCACCACCTCGCGCTGCGCGGGGGAGATGAGGGGAAGGCATGAGCGAAACCACCTCCGGCGGCGCCCCCGGCACGAGCCTGGTCGATCTGTCGGGGCTGCGCGTGTTCGTCGGCGGCCCCATCCAGTACGCCCTCGGGCACGACAGCTTCCACCCACCGCTGCGCGACACGATCCAGGCCATCGTCACGGCGGTGACCGAGGCGGGGGCCACCGTCTTCTCCGCCCATGTCGTCGAGAGGTTCGGCCGGGACACACCGCACTTCTCGCCGGAGGACGTCAGCGCACGGGACCTGGACTGGATGCGCCGGTGCGACGTGTTCGTGCCCGTCCTGCCGGCGGACGACGGTGGCGGAGTGATGCGCACCGACGGCACGCACATCGAGATGGGCTGGGCGTCGGCGCTGGGCCGTCCCATCGTCATGGTGACCCCCCTGCCGGTCCCGGCCGGGGCCAGCCATCTGCTGCGCGGGCTGCCGTCCGTGGCGGACGTCGGCGGCGTCGACCTGGCCGAGCTGCGCCGCGACGGCCCCGGTGAACTGCTGCTGCGGCTGGGCAAGGTCGGCCGCGACGCGGTGGTGACACCATGACGACCGTCTCGCACGCCGCCTCGGCCACCGAGGTTCTCGGGCTGCGGCTCGTCAGCCCCCTCGTCGTCGGCTCGGGTCTGCTCACCGACCAGGAGCGCAACATCCGCCGCCTGCTCACCGGGGGCGCGGGCGCCGTGGTCACCAAGACCATTCACCCCGGGCCGCTCCCGGCGGGCGACGAGCGGCTGCTGCACCTGCCCACCGGCATGATCAACAGTACGACCTACTCCCGGCGCGGCGTGGACTCCTGGTGCGCGACGCTGAGCCGGTTCGCCGACGACGACCTGCCGGTCATCGCGTCCGTGCACGCCGACTCGCCCGCCGCGCTGGCCGACCTGGCCGCGCGGGTCGCCGACACCGGCTGCCGCGCTCTGGAGCTCGGCATCTCATGCCTGAACGAGGACGGCGGTCTGGCCGACAGCGCACGGCGGGTCGCCGACTACACCGGCGCGGTGCGCCGGGCCACCCCGCTGCCGTTCAGCGTGAAACTGGCGGTGGGGGAGCAGGTGGGCGAACGCGTCTCCGCCGCCGTGGAGGCGGGCGCGGACGCGATCACCCTCAGCGACACCATCGCCGGTCTCGCGGTGTCCCCCGACACCGGGGAAGTCCTCCTCGGCCGGCCCTTCGGCTACTCGGGGGCCGGGATCAAACCGCTGGTGCTCGCCGCGATCTACGAGCTGCGGCGCGGCGGCCTCTCCGTACCCGTGATGGGCAGCGGCGGGGTGCGGAGCGGCACCGACGTGGCGGAGTACCTCACCGTGGGCGCCGACGCCGTCCAGGTCTACACCGCACTCCACACGCACATGCACCAGACCCTGGCGGAGATCCGCGGGGGTTTCGACACCTGGCTCGGCGCACGCGGCGGATCCGTCGCCGACGTGGTGGGGCGGGCACTTGACGGTGGAAGGGGTGAGGTGCGTGCGGCAGCGGACCACGAACGTCACGGCTTACGGTGATCTGACCAGTCCCGAGACACCCGCGGCGCTGAGCGGCGCCACTCTGGTCTGGCCGGTGGGCGGCCTTGAGCAGCACGGCCCGCACCTGCCCCTGTCGGTGGACTACGACATTCCCGACGCGCTCGCCCGGCAGCTGGTGGCGGACGTCGACGGCGTGCTCTTCCCGGGCCAGCCGCTGTCCGCCAGGTCACTGCCGCACAGCGGCGGCGGACTGCGCTTTCCCGGCACCGTCCACATCGACGGGGGAACCTTCATCGACTACGTCGCCCAGTGCCTGCGGGCACTGGGCAGGCTCGCTCCCGCCCGGCTGGTGGTCGTCAACGGGCACTACGAGAACGAGGCCCTGCTGTTCGAGGCGATCGACGGACTCGACCCGGCGCGCACCTTCCCCGCCACCGAGATCGTCGCCTTCAGCTGGTGGAGCCTGGTGGAGGAGGACTGGCTGCGCAAGCGGCTGCCCGAATTCCCGGGCTGGCACGCCGAGCACGCCGGGGTGACCGAGACCAGTCTCATGATGTACCTGCGTCCCGAGGTGGTCCGCCCGGTGCGGGTGGACCACCCCACTCCGCCCGCCGCCGGTGTGTACCGCCACCCCGTCGACGCGGCCCGCATGTCCACCCAGGGGGTCCTCACCACGACCTCCGGTGCCAGCGGCGAGCTGGGGGAGGAGCTGTTCTGGCACGTGATGGACGGCGTGGCACGGACCCTCGCGGACAGCCCGTCCCCGCGCACCGAGAAGCGCGCAAGCGAGTGACGACTTCCAGCAGAGGGGGATCCATGCGCCCGCCGACGACCGAACGCGACGACTTCGAAGCCCGGCTGCAAAGCCTCTTCGGCGACAAACTCCGCCCCGTGGAGGAGAGTTTCGAGGCCATCCAGCACTTCAAGGACGGTTCCTTCGCGGTGGGGCAGCTCGGCCTCATGCTCTACACCAACGGATACAACCTGCGGGGCACCAGCACCCGTCATCCGAACGGAATGGTCTTCCACGACGGGCAGAACCTCTTCGGCGTAGGCTACTTCAGCAAGGAACAGGACGAGCGCAAGCACCTGCACATCGTCGCTCCCAAGGGCAAGGACCGGGTCGCCGCGGTCAGGTCGTTCATCTCCGCGACCCGCGAGGCGGGCCTGGCACACACCTCCGTCTACGTACGCCACCTCTCGCCGGACGACCACGCGCTGTTCCTGGCGGCCGGCTTCGAGCCGGTGGCGGCGGACCCCTGGCACCCCGAGGCGCCGGAAGAGGACGAGACCTACCCCAACCGCGTCTACCGCCTGGACGATCTGCTGGCGGTGGACGCCGACGGCCGCCTGGTGGTGAAGAACCTGGCAGGGGACGGCAACCGGCGTCACAAGAACAAGAACCGGCTCGCCTACCGGCGTTTTGAGAACTTCCTCGCCCGCAACGACCACCTGGAGCTCCGCATCCGTCCCTACGGATACGGCCCCGACGAGGCGAAGATGGCCAGGGGCGTGGTCGAGGGCTACTTCGAAGCCCGCCGGGCACAGGGCGAGGTCGTCGGCTCCACCCCCGAGGACTACACGGCGATCGTCACCCAGCGGCCCGGAGGCCGCAACGAACACGACTACTTCGCCTACCTCGGCGTCCTGGCCCAGCAGGGCGGCGAGGAGGTGCCCGTGATGTTCTTCGCGGGCGAGCGCACCGCGCCGCACAGGGCATCGCTGTACTGCACGATGTCGATGCGCTTCGCGGACCGTATGAGCGGCCTGTTCAAGGACGCCACGGGATTCACCGCGATTCCGCAGTACATCTGGCTGACCGTGTTCAAGAAACTGTGGGACCGCGGCATCCGTGAGGTCGACGCGGGCGGATCCGAGGTCAAAGGCCTCGACGACCAGAAACGACAGTTGGGCGGACGGCCCGAAAAGACCCACTGGGTCGTGGGCTGACCGGCCCCGACCCGGACCTTCCCAAGTCGCGCCCAGGGGGTACGTCTATGCAATCGCGCACCGCGCACCAGGACTTCACACCGTTCGACGTCTGCGTCGTGGGGATGGGATACGTCGGCGTCACCCTCGCCGCCGCCCTCCTGTCCACCGGCAAGCGGGTGCTGGGCTACGAGAGCGACCCGGCCGTCGCGGGCGACCTGGCACAAGGCCGCCTGAGGCTGGCGGAACCCGGCGTCGCCGAGCTCATCGAGCGGGGAGCCGCCGACGGCACGCTCGCGGTCACGGCCGACATCTGCGGGCACCGTCTGCCACCCGTCGTCGTCATCTGCGTCGGCACACCCATCGCGCCGGGCGGCACGACGCCCGAACTCGGCCATCTGTCGGCCGCCGCCGAGGCGGTCGCCGCGGGAGCGGACGAGAACACCCTGGTGATCGTGCGCAGCACCGTCCCCGTGGGCACCACCCGCGAACTGGTCCTGCCGGCCCTGGCCCGCCGCGTTCCCCAGCCGCTGCTCGCCTTCTGCCCCGAGCGCACCATCCAGGGCAAGGCACTGGCGGAACTGCTGTCCCTGCCGCAGATCGTCGGCGGTCTGACCGAAGAGGCAACGAAGCTGGCCGCGGGGTTCTTCACCACCGTCAGCGGGCGCGTCGTCCCCGTATCCACACTGGAGGCCGCCGAGCTGGTCAAACTGGTCAACAACTGTCACACCGACCTCATCTACGGCTTCGGCAACGAAGTGGCCCTCATCGCCGAGAAGCTCGGCCTGGACGCCATGGAGGTCATCACCTCCGCCAACACGGACTATCCGCGCCCCGATCTGAGCAGGCCCGGCTTCGTCGGCGGCAGCTGCCTCACCAAGGACCCCCACCTCCTCGCCTACTCCCTCGCCCGCCACGACCACACCCCGCAGATGGTCATGGCGGCCCGCACCCTCAACGAGTCCATGCCCCGCAGGGTCGGCGAGCGCGTGCTCGACGCGCTGCGCCGGGACGGCCAGGACCCGCAGCGGTCCACCGTCCTCGTCTCCGGATTCGCCTACAAGGGCCGGCCCGAGACGGACGACCTGCGCGGCGCCCCCTGTGTGCCGCTGCTGGAGTTCCTGCGCGGCAAGGTCGCCCGGGTGGTCGGGCACGACTTCGTGATCCCGCCCGAACGCATCGCGTCACTGGGCGTACACCCCGTCACCCTCACCGAGGGGTTCACCGGCGCCCACGCCGCCATCCTGCTCAACGACCACGCCCGGTACGGCGAGCTGCCGGCCGACGAGCTCATCGCCCGGATGAGCCCGCCGGCGCTGGTGTACGACGCCTGGCGGGTGCTTCCGCAGACGACGAAGACAATGAGGCTCGGCAGTGCCTGAGAAGATCCTGGTCACCGGGGGAGCGGGGTTCATCGGGCTGCATCTGGCCGCGGAACTCGCCTCCCACCACGACGTCACCCTCCTCGACGACTTCAGCAGGGGCCGGCGCGACGCGTTGCTCGACTCCCTGCTCGACCGTGTCACGCTCGTCGAGCACGACCTGACCACCCCGATTCCCGACACCCTTCTGCCCGACGACTTCGACACCGTTCACCATCTGGCGGCCGTCGTCGGCGTAGTCCACTCCAACGAGGAACCGCAGCGGGTGCTGCGGACCAACCTTCTGTCCACCGTGCACGTCCTGGACTGGTTCACCGGGCGGCCGGGCATGTCCGGCGCCACCTTCTGCTTCGCCTCCTCCAGCGAGGCGTACGCGGGAAGCGTCGCGGCCGGTCTCGCCGCGCTGCCCACCGGCGAGGACGTCCCGCTGCTGGTCCCCGACCCCGAGGTACCCCGCTCCTCGTACGGCTTCAGCAAGATCGCCGGAGAGCTGCTCTGCCGCACCTACGCCCAAGTCCACGGCTTCGCCCTGCGCATGGTGCGCTTCCACAACGTCTACGGACCGCGCATGGGCTACGAACACGTCATCCCGCAGTTCATCGAGCGCGTCCTCGGCGGCGCCGACCCCTTCGCCGTCTACGGCGGCGACCAGACCCGGGCCTTCTGCCACGTCGACGACGCCGTGGCCGCCCTGATGGCGCTGGCCGCGCTGCCCACCAAGGAGACCCTGCTCGTCAACATCGGCAACGACCAGGAGGAAGTCCGCATGGACGACCTCGCCCGGATGGTCTTCGAGACCGCCGGGCGCCGGCCGCGCATCGCCGCGCACCCGGCACCGCCCCTGTCCCCGGTGCGCCGCCTGCCCGACCTGACCCTGCTGCGCGAACTCACCGGATACCGCCCCTCGGTCGATCTGCGCGAGGGGCTGCGCCGCACCTACGCGTGGTACGCGCACGACCTCGCCTCCCGTGGAGCGGGGCGGTGAGCGGCATGCGGGTGCGGTACGTGCACCAGGGGTACTTCCCCGCGCGAGCGGGCGCCGAGCTGATGACCCGGTCCCTCGCCGTGGCCATGAGCCGCCGCGGGCTGCGCGTGGGCCTGTACGGCGGCGAGGGGGACCCGGAGGACGAGCGGCTGATGAAGGCCGCGGGGATCGGCGTCGAACCGCTGCCGGTCCGGGACGGCGAGGAGCGTGCGGCGGACCTGGTGCACGCCGTCGACGCCTTCCAGCCCGAGAACATCAGGACCGGCCTGCGTCTGGCCCGGGCCTGGGGCGTGCCGTTCGCCGTGACACCGGCCTCCGCGCCGGACGTGTGGCCGCACCGCGCCGCCGTACTGGAGGGCTGCCGCCGCGCGGACGCCGTGTTCGTCCTGACCGACGCGGAGCGCGACATGCTGCGCGCCGAAGGCGTGGCGGACTCCGTCCTGCACCGGATCGGCCAGGGAGCGCACCTGCCGGGCACCGCCGACCCGGAGGGGTTCCGTGCCGCGCACGGCATCAGCGGGCCCGTGGTGCTCTTCCTCGGCCGCAAGATGCGCTCCAAGGGGTACCGGGTGCTGCTGGAGGCGACGCGGCACGTCTGGGCCCGCCACCCCGAGGCGCACTTCGTCTTCCTCGGCCCGCGCTGGGACGAGGACTGGGCGCAGTGGTTCGCCGCCCACGCCGACCCCCGGATCACCGAACTGGACCGGGTGGACGAGGACACCAAACTCAGTGCCCTGGCGGCCTGCGACCTGCTCTGCCTGCCCTCGACGGTCGACGTCTTCCCCCTGGTGTTCGTCGAGGCGTGGATGTGCGGCAAGCCCGTGATCGGCTCCGCGTTCATGGGCAGCGCGGAAGTGATCGCGGACGGGCGGGACGGGCTGATCGTCCCGCCCGCCGCCCGGCCGGTGGCGGACGCGGTCAGCCGCCTCCTCGCCGACCCGGCCGAACGGGCGCGGATGGGGCGCGAGGGCCATGACAGGGCGCGCCGCGAGCTCACCTGGGACGCGGTCGCCGCACAGGTGCACCGCGTCTACACCGAACTGGTCCCGGCCCGGAGTTGAGCGGAGGGAGTCCCGTGAAAGCAGTCGTACTGGCCGGCGGCGAGGGGCGGCGCCTGAGGCCCGCCACCTTCACCGTCCCCAAGCCCCTCATCGAGGTCGACGGCACCCCGATCCTGCACATCATCCTGCGACAGCTCAGAAGCGCCGGATTCACCCAGGTCACGCTCTCGCTGGGCTATCGCGCCCAGCTGATCGAGGCCAGCTTCGACGGCCCCCGCTGGGCGGGGCTCGACCTGCGCTTCTCCCTGGAGCACGAGCCGCTGGGGACCGCCGGGCCGCTGGGTCTGCTCGCGCCGCTGGAGGACTCCACCCTGGTGATGAACGCGGACCTGCTCACCGACATCGACTTCGCCGATCTGTTCAGGCGGCACAAGAAGTCCGAGGCGGCGGCGACGATCGCCCTCGTTCCGCGCCATGTCGACCTCGCCCACGGTGTGGTGGAGCTCGACGGCGAGAACCGGGTGGCCGGCTTCCGGGAGAAACCGCGTATGAGCTTCCTGGCCAGCAGCGGCATCTACGTCCTGGAACCCTCGGTCCTGCGTCTGCTGCCCCGGCGGGCGCGTTACGACATGCCGGCGCTGCTCAAGGACGCCTCCGCCCGGGGCGAGCGCGTCGAGGGCCATGTCCTCGACGCCGCCTGGCACGACATCGGCACCCCCGAACAGCTCGCGGCGGCCGACGCCGCGCTCCGTGCCGACCGGGCGCGCTATCTGGGCGCCCTGGAGCGGCACGGCCCCGGTGCCGAAACGGACTCCACGGAGGAGGCGGTGCGCGGATGAGCGACTGGAAGATCCCCCTGTACGGGCCGAGCACCGGTGCGGCGGAGGCCCGCGCCGTCGCCGAGGTCCTGCGCGCCAACTGGCTGTCCGTGGGCCGGGTGACCCAGGACTTCGAGGAGCGCTACGCGGCCGCGCTGGACGTCGAGGACGCGATCGCGGTCAGCAGCGGGACCGCGGCGCTGCACCTGGCCGTCCTCGCTCTGGGGATCGGCCCCGGCGACGAGGTCGTCCTGCCGTCACTGAGCTTCGTCTCGGCGGCCGCCGTGGTCGCCCTGTGCGGGGCCACACCGGTGTTCGCCGAGGTGAGCGGCGCCCATGACCTGTGTGTGGACCCGGCGGACGTGGCCGCCCGGATCACGTCGCGCACCCGTGCCGTCGTGGCGGTGCACTACGGCGGCCATACGGCCGACCTGCCCGCCCTGACCGAACTGGCCCGGCGGCACGGTCTGGCCCTCATCGAGGACGCCGCGCACGCTCCGGTCACCAAGACCGCGCACGGCGTCCTGGGCACGGTCGGCGACATCGGCTGCTACAGCTTCTTCGCCACCAAGAACCTGGCCATGGGGGAGGGCGGCGCCGTCGTCGCCCGCGATCCCGCGGTGCGCGCCCGGATCAGGCGGCTGCGCTCGCACGCGCTGACCGTGGGCGCCGAGCAACGCCACCGCGGCGGGCCCTCGGCGTACGACGTGGACGGGTTCGGCCTCAACTACCGCCCCACCGAGATCGCCTGCGCCCTCGGTCGCGTCCAGTTGGAAGCGCTGGCGGAGCGCCGCATCCTGCGCCAGGAGGCGGTGCGGGCCTATCGCACGCTGCTCTCGGGGCTGCCCGGCCTGGAAGTGCCCTTCGCGGAGCGCCCGGTGGAGGAGGGCGCGCACCATCTGTTCCCGCTCGTGCTGCCCGACGGCCTCGACCGCGAAGACCTCCAGGCGCAGCTGCGGGCGGCCGGTGTGCAGAGCGGTGTGCACTACCCGCCCACCCATCTGTTCACCGCCTACCGCGAACGTTTCGGCACCCGCCCCGGCAGCCTCCCGGTCACCGAGAGCGTCGCCGCCCGGCAACTGTCGCTGCCGCTGCACGCCGGGACCGGGCTCCAGGACGTCGCCCATGTGGCCGAGGCGGTGAGCCGGACATGGCCGCCGCAGCGGTGAGCCCCGCCTGTGGCACCCGTCTCGTCGAGGGGGTGCTGCACCGCGACGGACGTCCCCTGTTCTGCGTCGGCGTCAACTACTTCCCCTCGCGGGCGGGCTGCGACTACTGGCGGGACTGGGACCCGGCCGTCCTCGACGCGGACTTTGCCCGTATGGCCGCGCTCGGCTTCAACACCGTGCGGATCTTCGTGTTCTGGGCCGACTTCGAGCCCACCGAGGGCAGCTACGACCCGCGTATGACCGCCAGGCTGCGTGAACTGGCGGTCCTGGCGGAACGACACCACCTGCTGGTTCTGCCCTCGCTGCTGACCATATGGATGAACGGGCAGCTCTTCGACCCGCCGTGGCGGGCGGGCCCGCCGTGGCGGGCGGGCCGGGACCTGTGGCGCGATCCGGTCATGGCCGAGCGGCAGCGCGCCTTCGTCGGGCACATCGCGGGCACGCTGCGCCACGCGCCCAACATCCTCGCCTACGACATCGGCGACGAGATCCCGCACGTCGACCCGGCCGCGTCCCACTCGCTCGGCGCGCACGAGGTACGGGCATGGTGGGCCGACCTCGCCGAAGCGATCCGGACGGCGGACCCGGGGGCTTTGGTCCTCCAGGCCAACGAAGGCTCGGCGGTCTTCGGCGACCACGCCTTCCGGCCCGAGCACGCCCGGCCGCTGGACCTGGTCGCGCTGCACGGCTTCCCGCTGTGGACCCCCTTCCACATCGAATCGGCCGCCGCCGAGAAGGCCACCGCCTATCTGCCCTACCTGGTGCGGCGCGGGCGGGCCCACGCCCCGGTGCTCGTCGACGAGATGGGCAGCTACGGCTGCGACGAGGCCACCGCGGCCCGCTATCTGCGCGCCGCGGCCCACAGTGCCTTCGCCGCGGGCGCCGTCGGTATCTGCGTGTGGTGCTGGCAGGACTTCACCTCCGAGAGCAAGCCGTACGCACTGCGGCCCGGCGAACGCTTCGTGGGGCTGCTGGACATGGACGGCCGCGAGAAGCCCGCCATGGACGCCTTCCGCGGCTTCGCGCGCCGGGTGACCGGGGAACTCGCCGGTTTCCGCCCGCTGCCGGCCCGGGTGGGCGTGTTCCTGCCGGAGCGGGCCCGCGACCACGACGGCGGGTACCTGGCGTCCGGGGCCGACACGGACGCCGCCGCCTTCTACGCGCACTGTCTGCTCCAACAGGCCCATCTGCCCTACGAGTTCACGGGGACCGAGGACCTGGAGCGGTACGCGATGGTGATCTGCCCCTCCGTACGGCCCCTGCCCCTGGCCGCGCAGCGACGGCTCGGCGAGTACACGGTCGCGGGCGGGGTGCTGCTGTACTCCACCGGCGATCCGCTGGGCTCGGCGGGCCTGGAGGAGCTCTTCGGTGTGCGGATCCGGGACTTCACCCTGAACACGGCCGAGCAGGACCGCTTCACCTGGGCCGACACCCCTTTCCCGGTGCACTGGCCCGCCGGACGTATCCCCGTGGTCGACAGCACGCTCGCCGAGACGCTCGCCCGCTACCCCAACGGCGCGCCCGCGCTGGCCCGCCGGCAGCGGGGCGGCGGCGTCGCCTACTTCCTCAACGCACCGCTGGAAGCCCTGCTGAACGCGCCCTACCGGCTCCAGGAGGCGCCCTGGCACCGGCTGTACGCCGCGATCGGTGAGAAGGAAGGCATACGGCCGGAGCTGTTCGCCGACGAGCCGCTGGTGGAGACCACCGTCCTGGCGCGCGGCGACGAACGCCGCGGTGTGGTCGTCAACCACGCCACCGCGCCCGTGACGACGACGGTGTACCGCACGTCCGCCGCCGGAGATCCACGGGCGGTGCGGCACCTGAGCCTGGAGCCCAAGGGCGTCGCGCTCGTGCGCTGGCACGACGGACCGCCCCCACACCCCGCCGCCACGGGCTCCACAGCCGGGCAGGACGGCGAGCAATGATCATCGACGCCCATGTCCACGCCGGTGAGTACTACCGCCACTTCACCGCCCGCTTCGCCGACCAGATGATGGCCACCACCGGTCTGCCCCCCGAGGCGCTGTCCGCGCCGGAGGACAAGCTCCTGGCGGAGATGGACGCCGCCGGGGTGGACCACGCCTTCCTGCTCGCCTTCGAGGTGCGGCGCGTCGAGGGGTTCTCGGTGCCGAACACCTTCGTCGCCGAGCTGTGCGCCCGCCATCCCCAGCGGTTCACCGGCTTCGCCTCGGTGGACGCGGGCCGGCCCGGCGCCGCCGAGGAACTACGCCACTCCGTGACCGAACTGGGCCTGCGCGGGCTGAAGACGGCCCCCTGCTACCTGCGGATGTCCCCGGCCGACCCCCGCTGGTTCGAGGTGTACCGGACCGCCCAGGACCTGGGCATCCCGGTCCTCGTCCACACCGGCTACACCCCCGCCAAGAACGCCGACGCCCGCTTCTTCTCCCCCTTGCTGCTGGAGCCGGTAGCGAAGCGGTTCCCGGAACTGCGGCTGATCCTGGCGCACTTGGGCACCCCGTGGACGGCCCAGTGCATCGATCTGCTCGCCCGCCATCCCCATCTGTACGCGGACCTGTCGATCTTCGGCTCCTACCAGTCGCCCCCCACGGTGGCCGCGGCGCTCGCCCACGCCCGCGAACGGGGAGTGCTGGACCGCCTCCTGTGGGGCACCGACTTCCCCTTCGCCACCATGTCCGCCGCCGTGGCCCGGATGACCCGTCTCACCACCGACGCCGCGCCGTGGCCGTCGGACAGCGCCCCGCTGACACCCGACGAACACCGGGCGGTCATGGGCGGCACCGCCGCACTACTGACCCAGAAATGAGGACACGGTGGCCTTCATCCAGGGATACGAATTCGACGCCATGTCGCGCCGCCCCCTGTACGGGGACGTGACCCAGCGGCTCGTCGACCTGTGCGCGTGCGCCCCCGGCAGCGTCGTCGCGGACGTCGGCTGCGGATCGGGCCTGGCCACCGAGCTGCTGCTGGAACGGTTCCCGCAGCTCGGCTCCGTGGTGGGCATCGACCCCTCCGACCACGAACTGGCCCTGGCCAAGGAGCGGCTGCGGCACCACCCCCGGGCCCGCCTGGTCACCGGCCGGGCCCAGGACGTGGGCGCGATCGTCGGGCCGGTGGACGCCGTGGTGCTCAGCAACGTCATGCACCAGATCCCCAGGGCCGAGCGCCCGGCAGTGCTGCGCGGCTGCCACGATCTGCTCGGACCCGGCGGCCGGCTCGCTCTGAACACGCTGTTCTACGAGGGCGCCGTGCTGCCCGAGAGCCGCCGCTTCTACGCCGCGTGGCTGCACGCCACCCGGACGTGGCTGCGCAGCCGGGGCGGCGACCTGGTGCTGGAGCGGGAGGCCCCCATCGCCCTTGAGACCCTGACCCCGGCCGACCACGAAGCCCTCATGGCCGAGGCGGGCTTCGCCTCCGTACGGTCCGAGGAGGACGTCTACCCGTGGACCCTGGAGGACTGGCAGGCCCTGTGCGGATACTCGGTCTTCGTCGAGGGCGCCACCGGACTGACGGATGTGGACCTCGGCTCCCGCGCGCTGACGGCCGCCCTGCACACCGTCTTCCGCGAGCTGGGGCTCAGCAGCGTGCCCCGGCGCTGGCTGTTCGTCCACGGCACGAGGCAGGGGTGATCGCGGCGACGCGGCCCGCGGTGGGCACCGCCACCGGGCCGCTGTCCCACGCCCAGCTGGGCATGTGGTTCCTGGAGCGGCGCGCGGGAACCACCTTGTACGCGGAACCGATGACCTTCCGCCTGGTCGGCGAGGTGAACGTGCGCGCCCTGCACGCCGCGGTCGAGGAGGTCGTGCGCCGCCACGACGCGCTGCGCACCCGTTTCACCGTGGTCGACGGAGCTCCCCGCCAGCACGTCGTCCCCGACGCGACGGTACCGATGGCCCGGATCGACCTGGCGTATCTGCCCCCCGCCCGGCGCCACCAGCGCGCCGAGCGGCTCCTGCGCGCCGAGCTCGGCCGGCCCATCGACCTCGCCCAGGGACCGCTGGCGCGGGCCACCCTGATCCGGCTCGCCCCGCACGAACACGTCTTCCGCCTCACCCTGCACCATCTCGTCTGCGACGCCTGGTCGTGGTGGATGGTCGTCCTGCGCGAGCTGGAGGAGGGCTACACCCGCCGGGTCCGCGGCGGGCACGCGCCCCTGGAGCCCGTCCGCACCCACTACGCGGACTTCGTCGACTGGCAGGGACGGTGGCTTCAGAGCCCCGCGCACACCCGGCAGGTCGCCCACTGGCGCCAGGCCCTCGCCGGTGTCGCCCCACTGCCCGAGCTCACCCTGGCCCGTACGACCGCGCCGGTGCCGTACACCTCCTCCGCGACCGAGTGGACGGCCTTCCCGCAGCCGCTGCACGACCGGCTGCGTGCCCTCGGCCGCCGCGAACACGTCACCCTGTACATGCTGCTGCTCACCGCCTTCACGCGGGTGCTGCGCCGCCATGTGCCGGTGGACGACATCCTGGTCGGCACCCGGGGCGGGTTCCGCAGCCGGCCCGAGTTCGAGAAGACCGTCGGCCTGTTCGTCAACATGCTGCCCATCCGCACACGTGTCACCGAGGGCACCGGGTTCCGCGAGCTGCTGCCGCGGGTGCGCGACACCCTCCTGGGCACGTATCTGAACCGGGACCTGCCCTTCGAACGCCTCGTGGCCGAGCTGGGCCTGCGCCGGACCGGACCCCGGCCGGTGATCAACGTGTGCGTCTCCTTCCAGACCACCCCCGAGGTCATGCCGCGACTCCCGGGCCTGGACGTCACCTTGCTCAACCACGACCCCTACTCGCCGTTCGACCTCGATCTCGGCTTCTACACCGAGGACGGCGGGCTGCGCGCCCTGATGATCTACAACCCGGCCCGGTACACCCGCGACGCGGTGCGGCACCTGCTCGACGCGCTGCACCGGGAGCTGTGGGACGCCACCCGCGCACCCGGGCCCGTCCGCGCCGACGACGAGAAGGAGACCACCGTATGAGGGCTTTGCAGTGGCACGGCGCCCACCGGGTGGCCCTGACCGACGACGCCCCGCCGCCGCGCGTCGAGACACCGGACGACGCGGTCGTACGGGTGGTCAGAAGCGCGATCTGCGGCACCGACCTGCACCCCTACCGGGGCGAGATAGCCTCCTTCACTCCGGGCACCGTCACCGGCCACGAGTTCACCGGGGTCGTCGAGTCCGTCGGCTCCGGGGTGCGCGGCCTGCGGCCGGGACAGCGGGTCGTGGCCTCGGACATCATCGCCTGTGGCCGCTGCTGGTGGTGCCGGCACGGCGGGCACTACCAGTGCGAGCAGGTGGGACTGTTCGGCTACGACACGGTCGTGGGCGCGCGCCCGTTCGCGGGCGGCCATGCCGAGCTGGTCCGTGTCCCGTTCGCCGATGTGGTCCTCTTCCCGATCCCCGACGACGTCGGCGACGAGCGGGCGCTGCTCATCGGGGACGCGCTGGCCACCGGGTACGCCTGCGCCCTGGGCGGCGAGGTGCGCCCCGGCGACACCGTCGCGGTGATCGGGTGCGGCGCGGTGGGTCTGCTGGCGGCCGAGGCCGCCCGGCTGCTGGGAGCCGCCCGGATCCTGGCCGTCGACCCCGTCGAGGCCCGCCGCAAAGCGGCCGCCGAGCGCGGTGCGACGGCCCTGGCCCCCGGGGACGACCTCTCGGAGCGGGTGCGCGAGCTGACACGGGGACGCGGCGCCGACGCCGTCCTTGAGGCGGTCGGCACGGACGCCGCCCTGCTGAGCGCGCTGGAGATCGTACGGCCGCGCGGCGCGGTGTGCGCGGTCGGCGCCCACGCCTCCACGGCGATGCCGCTGCCGACCATCCAGGCCTTCGCGAAGGAGGTGACCCTGCGGTTCGCCGTGGGCGACCCCATCGCCACGCGTGAGCCGCTGATGGAGCTCGTCCGCCAGGACCGCGTCGACCCCTCCTTCGTCATCACCCACCGCCTGCCGCTCGCCGAAGCCCCCGAAGCCTTCCGGCTGTTCGACGCCGGCGAGGCCATCAAGGTGGTGCTCGTCCCGTGACCACCCGGCTCCCCGCGTCACCGGCGCGCCCGCCCGCCCCGGATCCGCTCGACGGCGCCGTTCACCGTCTCGTCGAGGAGCGGGCCGCGCGCACACCGGACGCCGACGCCGTGCTGTGCGGGACCGAACGCCTCAGCTATGCGCAGTTGGACCTGCGGGCCGAGCGTCTCGCACGCCGCCTGCGCCGCCACGGAGTGGGCCCCGAAGTCCCGGTGGGTGTACATCTGACGCGCTCGCCCGAACTGGCGGTGGCCTGTCTGGCGGTGCTCAAGGCGGGCGGGGCCTGCCTCCCGCTGGACCCCGCCCATCCGCCCGGCCGTCTGGCCGACGCCCTGCGCGACGCCGGTGCCCCGCTGGTCCTGAGCCGGCGCGCCCTGGCGGCGGGCCTGGGCCCGCACACGGCAGCCGTCCTCTACACGGACTCGGAGGCTGACGACTCGTCAGCCCACGAGCGTCCGGCGCCCGGCCCGGCGGCAGGATCGCCGTCACCGGGTGCCCCGGCAGCCGAGGACCGGCGAGCGGAGGAGCGGCCGGGCGACGCGGGGGCACCCCCCGCCCCGCCTCTTGCACGCCGCCTCGCCTGGGTCGCGTACACCTCGGGATCCACCGGCCGACCCAAGCCCGTCGGCCTCGAACACGGGCCGCTCGCCAACCTCGCCGTGCAGATCGGCCGCCGTCTGGACCTGGGCCCCGACGACCGCGTGCTGCAGTTCGCCTCCATCGGCTTCTCCGTCGCGGCCGAGGAGATGTTCTCGACCTGGGCCGCCGGAGCCTGTCTCGTCATCGATCCCGACGACACCCTCGCCGACAGCGCGGGGCTGCTCACCGCCGTGGACAAGTACGCCGTCACCGTCCTCCAGCTCACCCCGTCCCTGTGGTACGAGTGGCTGCGCGAGCTGAGCCGGGACGGCACTCTGCGCCCGCCCGCCTCGCTGCGGCTGCTCGTGGTGGGCAGCGAGCAGGCCGCACCCGACCGGGCGGCCGACTGGCTGGCCACCGGGGTGCGCCTGGTGCACGAGTACGGTGCCACCGAGGGCACGGTCTCCCAGCTGCTGTACGAACCCGACGTGTCACCGGCCGAGTTGAGGACCTGGCCGCGTCTGCCCGTCGGTACGCCGTTGCCGGGTGTCCGCGTCCACATCCTCGACGCGCGGCGCCGACCGGTCCCCCCGGGCGAGCCCGGCGAGCTCCACCTCGCCGGAGACACCCTGGCGCGCGGCTACCTGGGGCAGCCCGAGCTCACGGCCGAGCGCTTCCTGCCCGACCCGTTCGCCGATCGGCCCGGCGCGCGCATGTACCGCACGGGCGACCTCGCACGACAGCGTGCGGACGGCACCATCGAGTTCCTGGGTCGCGTCGACCACCAGATCACGCTGCGCGGCCTGCGTATCGAGCCGGGCGAGGTCGAGTCGGCGATCGGCCGGTACCCCGGCGTCACCGAGAGCGCCGTGCTGGCCCGCACCACCGCACGGGGCGACGATCAGCTGTGCGCGTGCGTGGTGTGGGAGAAGGAGCGCGACGAGGCCGGGCTGCGCGCCCACCTGCGCGCCGCGCTCCCGCCCGCGCTCGTCCCCGCCCGCCTGCTGGCCCTGCCCGACCTGCCGCTGACCCCCCATGGCAAGGTGGACCGCCAGGCCCTGCGGGCCCTGCGCTGGGAACCCGACCCCGTCGATTCACGGGGCGAGGCGCCGCGCACCGCGCTGGAGGCCGCCCTCGCCGCGCTCTGGGCCTGGACCCTCGACGTGTCCCGGATCGGCCTCGACGACAGCCTCTTCGACCGGGGCGGCGACTCCCTGACCGCCACCCGGCTCGCGGCCCGACTGCGCGACGTCCTGATGGCGGACGTACGGCAGCGGACCGTGTTCGACGCGCCGACCGTACGGGCCATGGCCGAGGTGATCTCGCGACAGCGCCGCCGCGCTCGCGCCGACGAGCCCGTGACGGCGCCGGACGCGTACGAGGACGCCCCACTGACGTCGGCGCAGTGGCGCATGTGGCTGCACCACCGCAGATCCCCGACGAGCGCCGCGTATCACGAACCCGTGGCCCTGCGGCTACGGGGCCCGCTCGACCCCGACCACCTCGTACGGGCACTGCGGCGGACGGTGGGGCGGCATGCGGCTCTGCGCACCACCCTCGCCACGGCGGCGGGGCAGCCGCTCCAGCGGGTCGCGCCGCCCGCCACCGCCGAGGCGTTCCCCCTGGCCCGCTTGGACCTGAGCGGCCACGCGGAGGGTGAACTTGACCGAGTGGTCGAGGAGTTGGCCGTGGCGCCGTTCGACCTGCGGCGTGGCCCCCTGATCCGCGCGCACCTGCTGCGGGTCGCGGCCGACGAGCACGTCCTCGTGCTGGTCCTGCACCACATCGTCTTCGACGGATGGTCGATGGACGTGCTCTTCCGGGATCTGGCGGCCTTCCACGACGAGGCCGCGACCGGAGTCGCCGCCGCGCCGGCGCCCCTGCCCTCCTCGCCGCCCGCGCGCCCTCCGCTGCCCGCGGACGACCCGGGCGCCGAGCGCCGCGCCCAGGAACAGCGCGCGTACTGGAAAAAGCAGCTGGCGGGGGCACCGCCCGTCACACGGCTGCCGACCGGCCGACCCACGTCCCGGCAGGGCACGGTGCACTGCCCGTTCACCGTCCCGGCGGCCACCGCGGCGCGGCTGCGCGAGCTGGCGGCGGAGGAAGGCGCCACCCCGTTCATGGTGATCCTCGCCGTCTTCACGGCAGTCGCCCACCAGAGCTCCGGCGCCCGCGACATCGTGGTGGGCACGCTGCTGGCAGGCCGCGACGACCCGGACACCGCCGACCTGATCGGTCTGTTCACCCACACCGTTCCGCTGCGCACACAGGTGCCCGAGGGGACGACGGTCCGTCAGCTGGTGCGGCGGGTACGTGAGACGGTTCTGGGCGCGGTGGCCCATCAGGAGGTGCCGTTCGAGGACATCGTGGCGCACCTGGGACCGCCACGGGATCCCCGGCACAACCCGGTGTTCCAGATGGTGTTCTGCCACGGCGCCGCGTCCGCCCGCGCCCCGCAGCTGCGCGGCCTGAGCGTGACCCCCGTGGAGGTCGCCGTGCCCTTCGCCAAGTTCGACGTCACCGTCATGGTCGACGAGGACCGGCACGGCGGATACGCCATCGACCTCGCCTACGACCTCGCGCTCTACGACGAGACGACCGCTCACCGCCACACCGCGGCGTTCCGGTCCCTGCTGGAAGCCGCCGCGGACCGACCGGAAGCAGGGGTGTGAATGACGACACCCACGGCGAGGGCGCGCGCCCCCTAGCGCTGACACACCCTCGTCCGCCCGCAGAGTTCTCTCGACGGCCGCCGCCCCCACCGGTGCGGCCCTCCCACGGCACAGCCGCCCCCGAAACGGCGGCGGCGCCGACCCGTGCAGACGCCATCCGACCCCCTGGGGGAGACGTGTCCACAGAATCGACCGCCCGCACCACCGAATCCCCGGCCGCCGCCGCCCCGACGAACGCCGACGCACCCCCGACGCCCGAGGCCGCGTCGGTCCGGGTGGCCGAATCGGTTCGCCGGATCTGGGCCGAACTCCTGCAGATCGACGTCGAAGCGATCGACGTCCGCCACAGCGACTTCTTCGAGCTCGGTGGCTATTCACTGCTCGCGCTCCAGGCCATCGGCAGGCTGCTGGAGGAGCGGGGCTTCGACGAGTTCGAGGCGGCGGAGCTGGAGGGCGCGTTGCTCAACCGCCTCTTCGAGGAGCCCACACCGTTGGCCCAGGCGGAGTGCCTGCAGTCCGCGCTGGCCGCCGGCGGGGCACCGCGCGCGTGACGGCTACCGGCGACGGCCGGGCCCCCGCCCCGGACCCGCCGGTCGCATAGCATGTCCACGACACACTCATGGCTCGGCCGGGGGAAATCCGATGTGCTCGGGCTCCTGTTCGTCCCCGTTTCCCCGGCCCGGAATTTCTGCCAGTAAGGAACAGTGCATGCAC
Organism: Streptomyces sp. ERV7; assembly: GCF_001653515.1. Taxonomy (GTDB): domain Bacteria; phylum Actinomycetota; class Actinomycetes; order Streptomycetales; family Streptomycetaceae; genus Streptomyces. Next base: position 826,366 of record NZ_LYOY01000029.1, read on the forward strand.
CACCGCTCCAAGGCCCTGTACGGGGTTTTCGTCACCGTCCTCGGACTCACGCTGACCGCCTGCGGCGGTGACGGAGGAGGCGGGAAGTCCGGTGTTTCCGAGGGCGGGGCGGCGAAGGGCGAGACCGGCCAGGAAACCCCGTCCGCGAGCCCGTCCGAGAAGCCGGAGTGGGGCCCCGCGCTGGCGATGGGCCAGCCGGCCCCGAAGCTGTACGAACCCCTGAACACCAGCGGCGGGAAGTTCCAGGTAACCGCCAAGAAGATCGTCAAGGGAACTCCCCAGCAGGCAAAGGACCTGAACTGGGACACGCTCGCCCCGGGCGAACTCAAGGGCAGTACGCCGTACTTCGTGTACTTCACGTACACGCTCAAGGAAGGCAAGCCGCAGGTCGCCAACCCTGACCTCGGGGCGCATGCCGCCGCCCTCGACATGAAGGGCGTGAAAGTCGCGGAGCGGCCGGTCGTCCACTCGGGATTCGTCGACGGCGGTTGCGAAGTCCCACCCGTATACATGGGCTGGGACATCGGCGAGACCCACACCCTCTGCACGGTCTTCGCCGGGGACGAGGCGCATCCCCCTGCCCGACTGGCCTGGGGTACGGACATAGAAACCGACACGGACTACATGAAGGCCGCATCGTGGAAGTGGACCACCCAGTGACCCAGGGTCCACTCTCCGGACCGGGGTGGTGGCGATCGACGGAGTCGTCGGCGAGTAGAGGCCGCTCGTAGCGGTCAATTCCGCATGTTGATGTTGATGTTATGTCGGCGCTAGCATGCCCGGTATGCGTGCGTTCTTCACCGTTGATCAGCGGCGGTTGTCGTTCGTGGACTTCGGCGGCCCGGGGCTCCCGTTGCTGGCGTTTCACGGGCATTACAACGAGGCATCGGTGTTCGCCCCGCTGGCTGAAGCGCTGGCGCCGCAGTGGCGGGTGATTGCCCTGGACCAGCGTGGGCATGGGGAATCCGACCGCGCCCCGAGCTACCAGCGGTCCGAGTACGGCGCTGACATCGCCGCCTTCCACCGCCATCTGGGACTCGGTCCGGTGGCGGTACTCGGGCATTCCCTGGGCGGCGTGAACGCCTATCAGTACGCCGTCCGGCACGCGGACCGGGTGACAGCCCTGATCGTCGAGGACGTCGGCGCCGTGGTGGATGCCGACTGGTCGCTCACCACGCAACTGCCTCGCAGAGCACCCTCCCGTCGGGCACTGGCCTCGGCTCTCGGCCCGCTGGCGCCCTATCTCGAATGCACCTTCCGTCAGTTCGGTGACGGCTGGGGATTCTCCTTCGACATCAAGGACACGGTGCTGTCCCACGAAGCCCTCACCGGGGACTACTGGGGCGACTGGGAGGCGGTGCCCTGCCCGACCCTGCTGATCCGGGGAAGGGACAGCGTCGTCCTGGCGTCGGACCACGCCCGGGAGATGATAGCCCGCCGGGCAGGTCAGGCCGAGCTGGTCGAACTTCCGGCCGGACACGTCGTGCACTGCGACGCTCCCGACGAGTTCGCCGCCGCTGTGCGCACCTTCCTGTCCCAACTGCCCGAGAGGTGAAGGGCAGGGGCCGCACGCTGAGGGCCGGCGCGGTCCGGTTCCCATAACGCGGCTGGCTCTGGTGTTGTTGGCGACGTCAGAGCCGCCTAGGCTCGGCGGCGCATGGACGCGATATGTCAAGTGAGCACTCCTGGGGGTGGGTTGACATGCTGTACGCATTCGGCTTCGAGCGGGTCGGTATCGTGGTGGGCGACCTCTACTTCATCGATCCCGACCCGTCGCCCGGGCAGGATTCCCCCGAGCGCGGGGTGCGGCTGGAACTGCGGATCCTTGAGCGCGGCGAGCTGACCGGGTCCATCTACGCCGCACGGCCCATCACCATCGGCCGCCCCTTGTGGCGGGTGGACCTCCTCCAGGACGCCAACGCCGCCCCCCGTACCTTCGACCGTACGCACCACCACCCGGACTTCGACGACTGGAACCCCAGCCCCCGGGTCTTCGTCGACGAGCTGACCCGCGACCCGCTGGCGTGGCTGAGCGGCAAACTCGCCCATCCTGCCGAGCTGTTGAAGGCGACCGGCATCGCGCCGGACGACATCCCGGCGGCCGACGCGGAGGCGCTCAGCGCGGCGGCACCCGAGATCACGGACACCGTCCGACGGCTCCTGGAGCGCGTGTGGTCCGGCGAACTCGCCCGCCCGACGGGCGACACGCCCCCGGAAACCACCAGCATGCGAGTCAGCTGGCTGTGAAACAACCGCGTTCCGGCCACACCGCCGGGCACGCCCCTGGGACCCAGGAAGATCGGAACCCGCCGATGCGGCCGCACCCGCGCGCCCTGCTCGTGCTCGCTCTCGTCCTGGCCGTGGCCGTCGCCTGCCTCCAGTCCCCGGTGGCCGCCCAGTCCCGTACCACGGCACCGGCCGCCCACGAGCCGGCCGTCGACTCCCGCTACGACGACGTGCTCGATCTGCGGGGCGCCCCCACGGTGGCGCTTCCCGGGGACGCGAAGGACAGCAACCCGGTCAACGTCTTCGCCGACCAAGGGGCTTGGCACGCCTACGCGCTGCCGGTCGCGGACGCCCCGGGCGGCTACGGCGGATTCACCGGGCCCCTCTACATCGCGCAGGAATACCCGTGGTGGCTGAGCACCTCCTTCAGCCGCATCCGGCTCAGCGAGCACGGCCGCGTGCTCGACCTGGCCGGCGGCGGCAAGCCCCGCTTCACCGCACGCCCCGGGTCCCTGGTCCAGGCGTACGACATCGGCGGCGGCCTCGGGCTCACGCTTGAACTCCGGTACGCCACCCACCGCACCGCGCTGGTACGCGCCGCGGTGCGCAACACCGGCCGCACCCCGCGCACCATCGGCGCCGACTGGACCGGCAGCCTCCTGCGGTCCGCCGAAGCCCCCATGCGGCAGGCACCCGCGCTGGTGGCCGTGCCCGAGGGCGTCGCCGTCGACTTCGCCAAGGTGCGCGCGGCGGACGATTTCCTCACCGACGGCACCGAACGGTTCGAGGTCCGGCACGCGGAGGCGGTGCGTACCACCGTGGCGGGGGACACGTACCGTACGGAACTGGCCAGGGCGTTCACGCTCGCGCCCGGCGCGCAACGCTCTCTGGACTGGACCGAGAGTTACACCTTCACGCAGGCCGAGCGCGCCACGGAAACACGCGCGAGTCGGCAGGTGCTCGCCGCACCGGAACGGACCGTGCGGTCCGTCGACACCCGCTGGCGGCGCTACGTCGACGGCGTGACGACCGGGGTGCCCGCCGACCGGCGCCGGCTCGCCGTCAAGGCGCTGCAGACGCTGGTCACCAACTGGCGCAGCGCGGCGGGCGACCTCGCACACGACGGGATCACCCCTTCCCTGTCGTACAAGTGGTTCGCGGGCGGCTTCTGGGCCTGGGACACGTGGAAGCAGGCGGTCGGCACGGCACGCTTCGACCCCGGCCTCGCCCAGGCACAGATCCGCTCGGTGCTCGACCACCAGATACGGCCCGACTCGACGACCCGGCCACAGGACGCGGGGATGATCCCGGACGTCGTCTTCTACAACGGCCCGCAGCGCGGCGGCACCAACTGGAACGAGCGCAACACCAAGCCGCCGCTGGGCGCCTGGTCGGTGTGGCAGGTCTACCGGCGCGGCGGCGACCGGGACTTCCTGCGGGAGGTGTATCCGAAGCTGGCCGCGTACGAGCGGTGGTGGTACCGCAACCGGGACCACGACCACAACGGGCTCGCGGAGTACGGGGCGACCGCCGACCCCGCCAACGGCTCGCCCGCGCAGCAGCGGCTGGCCGCGGCGTGGGAGAGCGGCATGGACGACGCCCCGCGCTTCGACGCCGCACTGGGCACCTCGGTCGTGCCCGACCGGGACGGCTCAGGGCGGGTGACCGGCTACTCCCTGACCCAGGAGTCCGTGGACCTCAACGCCTACCTCGCCGCCGACCAGAACCACTTGAGCATGATCGCGGCGGAGCTGGGGCTGCGGACGGCCGCCCACGACTGGAAGACCAAGGCGGCCGCCACCGCCCGGACCGTACGGGAGCGCATGTACGACCCGGCGACCGGCTGGTTCTACGACAGCGCGCTCGGCACGGGCACCCGGCTGACGGAGCGGGGCCGGGGGATCGAAGGTGCCGTCCCGCTGTGGACCGGCGTCGCAAGCCCCGGCCAGGCCGCCGCCGTACGCGGGCGGCTCCTGGACCCGGGTGAGTTCGCCACCCCGTTGCCCCTGCCGACCGTTGCCAGGAGCTCGCCGTACTTCTCGGCGCGGCAGTACTGGCGCGGCCCCGTCTGGCTCGACCAGGCCTACTTCGCGATCGCCGGGCTGCGCCGCTACGGCTTCGGCCACGACGCGGACGCGCTGACCGCCCGGCTGACCGACGGCGCCGCGGGTCTGACCGGTAACGGGCCGATCAGAGAGAACTACGACCCGCTGACCGGGGCGGGACTCAACGCACCGAACTTCAGCTGGTCCTCGGCGCTGCTGCTGCCCCTTCTCGCGGAGCGCTGAGGGCTATCGGGTGTCGTCACCGTCAGGTGTGTGCGGTTGCCGCAGTCCCTTGAGGAGCAGTTCGATCAACCGGCGGGGGTCGTAGCGGGGATCGCTGTCCTGTCCGATGCAGAGGTTGCCGATGCCGCGCATGAGCTCGTAGGGCTGCACGCCGGGCCTGATGTCGCCGGTTTCGACCGCGGCGTCGAGCAGTTCGGCACAGACGGGCATCAGACGGTCGAGGAAGTGGGTGTGCAGCGCAGCGAAGCGGTCGCTGTCGGACTGCAGGGCGTCGGCGAGGCCGTGCTTGGTGACCAGGAAGTCGACGAAGAGGTCGATCCACTGGCGCAGCGCCTCGAACGGCGAGGCGGCGTCGGACAGCAGCTTCGGACCGGCCTCGGCGCACGCCTCGATCTGGTGGCGGTAGACGGCGGTGACCAGGTCCGCCCGGGTCGGGAAGTGGCGGTAGAGCGTCCCAAGACCGACGCCCGCCCGGGCCGCGATCTCCCGGATCGGCGCGTCGATCCCCGAGGTCACGAACACCTCCGCGGCGGCATCGAGCAGCGTCTGCTGGTTGCGCACCGCGTCGGCTCGCTTGCTCCGGGCGGACGCCCCTTCGGACTGGCCTGCAGTGGGCACCACGTTCTCCTTCGGGCCGGCCGTTGACTAAGCGGATCGCTGATCCGTATTGTAAGTGGAACAAGGATCCGCTTTCAGCGTAGCTGATGCGGGCACTCCGTCATACCTGCCGTCTGCCGCGCGCGGCCGACGGCCGAGGCCATCGAAGGGCATGCTCGTCATGAGTGCATCTGCTTACGCAGCCGACACCTTCAGTACCCCCGCTCCGGTCCTCTCCGTCAGTCCGGTGGTGCTGCCGTCTCCCGGCCGCGCCGTGGACCTGCGGGTGCGCATCTCCGCCCCGGTGACCGGGAGCGACCTTCCGGTCATCCTCCTCTCGCACGGTCTCGGCCCGTCGAACAACCTGTCCTCGCTGAACGGCTACGCCCCGCTCGCGAACTACTGGGCGGCACACGGCTTCGTCGTCATCCAGCCCACCCACCTGGACTCCAGGACGCTGAGCGCCAGCCCCCAGGTCCCCGTGGCCGCGGCGCACTGGCGCACCCGGGCCGAGGACATGACGCGCATCCTCGACCGGTTCGACGCGATCGAGGCCGCTGTTCCGCAGCTCGCCGGCCGCCTCGACGCCAGTCGGGTCGCTGTCGCCGGGCACTCGATGGGCGGGCACACCGCGAGCCTGCTCCTCGGCGCCCGGCTCGCCGATCCCCACGACGGAACGGAAGTGGACCTGGCCGAGCCCCGGATCAAGGCGGGCGTGCTGCTCGCCGCGCCCGGCCGGGGTGGCGACGCCCTCACCGCGTTCACCGTCGAGAACTACTCCTTCTTCCTGACCACGGACTTCTCCAGGATGACGACGCCCGCTCTCGTGGTCGCCGGAGACAAGGACGACTCGGCCTTCCTGACGGTCCGGGGCCCGGACTGGCACACCGACCCCTACCTCCTCGCCCCGGGCCCGAAGTCGCTGCTCACCCTCTTCGGCGCGGAGCACGGGCTCGGCGGGGTCTCCGGATACGACGTCGCCGAGACCACGGACGAGAACCCCGAGCGAGTCGCCGCGGTCGCCCGGCTCACCTGTGCCTACCTGCGCAGCGAGCTCTACCCCGGCGACCCCGCGTGGCAGACGGCGCGGGACGCGCTGGCGACCGACACCGACCCGGTCGGACAGGTCACGTCCAAGTAGGCGAAGACAGCGTTTCCGGCCGGGACGGCCTCTTGCGCCGGGCGGGAGGCGTGTAGTGCGCTGATTCCCATGAGAATGAGCAGAGTTGGTGCACTGGTCGTCGCCTTGGCCGCCGGGTCGCTGCTGGCGGGCGCGCCGGGGGTGAACGCGCAGGGCGTCGGCGCCGCGGACACACGCTCGCCCGGAGCGTCGTCCCTCGGCGGGGTCGACTTGGACACGGTGACGATCCCGGAGTTACAGGCACGCAGGGACAAGGGGACTCTGACGTCGTCGGCGCTGACCCGTGCCTATCTGCGGCGGATCGAGGCCGTCGACCCGAAGATCAACGCGGTGCTGTACACCGATCCGTCGGCCCTGCGGCAGGCCGCGGCCAGCGACGCCCGGCAGCGCAGCGGTCGGTTGCGCGGCCCGCTCGACGGCATCCCCGTGCTGCTGAAGGACAACGTCGGCACCCGTGACCTGCCGACCACGGCCGGGTCGCTGGCGCTGGCGGGCAAACCGCCCGGTGAGGACGCCGTGGTGGTGACCCGGCTGCGGCAGGCGGGGGCGGTGATCCTGGGCAAGACCAATTTGTCGGAGTGGGCGAACTTCCGGGCGGCGAAACCGACATCGGGGTGGTCGGCCGTGGGTGGGCAGACCCGCAACCCGTACGTCCTCGACCGCAATCCGTGCGGATCCTCCGCCGGCTCGGGCGCCGCGCTCGCCGCGTCGCTGGCCCAGGTGGCGATCGGTACCGAGACCGACGGCTCCATCGTCTGTCCGGCCGGGATGAACGGAGTGGTCGGCCTCAAGCCGAGCCTGGGCGTGGTGAGCCAGAGGGGAGTGGTGCCGATCTCCGCGGAGCAGGACACCGCCGGGCCCATGGCGCGCAACGTCATCGACACCGCGCTCACGCTCTCCGTGCTCACGGGGGATCGCTCCACGGACCTCACCGGCCGTTCGGCACCCGGCGCGCTGGAAGAACAGCGTGCCCGCCAGGCAGGGGTGACGGGTCATCAGGACAGTCTGCGCGGCAAGCGCATCGGGTTGTGGCGACTGCCCTCGCTCGGCCCCGACGTCGACGCCCTGATGACCCGCACCGCGGCGAAACTGCGCGGCGCCGGTGCCGAGGTCGTCGAGGTGACACCCCCGTACCAGGACCGACTGGCCGAGCTCGAATTCCCCGCGCTGCTCAGCGAGTTCCACCGGGACATCGACGCCTACCTCGGCACGCGGCAAGGGCCCCGCGACCTGGCCGCACTGATCGCGTTCAACCGCACGCACCCGCAGGAGCAGACCTGCTTCGCCGGGCAGGAGCTGTTCGAGCAGGCCCTCGCCGCGCCGCCCACCACCGACCCGGCGTACCGCGCCATGCGGGCGGAGCTGACGGACCTGTCCCGGCGCTCGATCGACGAGACGATGGCCGCCCACCGCCTCGACGCCATCGCCGCCCCGACGAACCCGCCGGCCTGGACGACCGACTGTGCGCGCGGCGACAACGACGTGATCCCGTCCTCCACCCCCGCGGCCGTCGCGGGCTACCCCTCGCTGTCGGTGCCCGCTGGATCCGTGGGCGAACTCCCGGTCGGTCTGCTGCTGATGGCCGGCGACCACGAGGACGCCGGGCTGCTGTCGCTGGGCGCCGCCGTGGAGCGGCGGCTGCAGGCCTGGCGCACACCGCGTTATCTGCCCTCGGTGGGCACCGCCGCTCACTGAACGGACCGGGGCCGGGCCGCTGTCGCTGGGCGCCGGCCCCGGCCGTATCAGTGCGGAGGCGCTATGGGTGTGTCAGTACGGCTGCGCTATGAGCGTGTGAACCATCGCTGGTCCGGGTGGTAGTGGCAGTCCCACAGGACGAGCGGGGTCCCGTTGGCGGTACTTCCGTTGTTGGCCAGCCCGACGCACTTGTTCTGGCCCGCTCCCGAGGCGAGGGCGAAGGTGCCGTCCCCCAGGTCCTGCATTCTCCACCACTGATCGGGGTGGAGGTGGCAGTCCCAGAGCACCAGGCGCGTTCCGTTGGCTGTGCTGCCGTTGTTGGCCAGCCCGACGCACTTGCCGTTCGGATAGCCGGACGCGTAGCTGCGCAGGGAAACACCGTCGTCGCCCTTGTACCACCACTGATCGGGGTGGAGGTGGCAGTCCCACAGGACGAGCTGGGTGCCGTTGGCGGTGCTGCCGTTGTTGGCCAGTCCCACGCACTTGTTCCCATCCCCGCCGGCCGCGTTTCGTAAGCTGAAGACACTGGGAGCCTGTGCCCCTGCTGACGGTGCTGCCGTGGCCGTCGTACCGGTCAGAGCGAGCGCGGCGCTCGCCGCCGCCGCAATCGCGACTCCGAGGCGACGGGTCGGACGAACGTTCATACAGAGTCCTTCCTCACGGGTATCTCCGGGACAACGCCCCACTCTGGCGGTCGCGCCCGGTGCCGTACATCCCCACAATTGGGGGTGCGGCCAGAAACCCCCGATGCCCACAGGAAAAGAGCGAGTGGTCCCCGGCGGGCATCTGTTACCGTCCCTTCGGCGCGGGTGATGCGCGAACACGGACACGGACCAGGGAGGTTGATGAATATGGCTGCCAACGGCCTTTCTCAGCATGCCCTTTTCCGGTCCGCTCGCTGACGCGACGCGGTCCGGGTCGTTCACCATGACCAGGAGACACCCGTGCATTCCGCCACTTCTCAGGGCCCCAGCGAGCTGACCACCGAGCGGCTCGTGCTCCGTAGCTGGACGACGGCCGAGGCCGCGGCCGTCCTCACCGACACCGTCCGTCCGGCCGACTGGGCCGAGGACTTCCCCGCCGACGGCGACCGCGTCATCGCGGCCCTCTTCGACGACAACCCGGCCTGGCTCGGCCTCCATGGCCACCGGCTGATCATCGAACGGGACAGCGGCCTCGTCGTCGGCTCGATCGGCCTGTTCTGGCCGCCCGCCGAGGGAGCCGTCGAGATCGGCTACGGCGTCGTCGCCTCCCGGTGCGGCCGGGGCTACGCCACCGAAGCCACCCGGGCGCTCGCCACGTTCGCCCTCACCGCACCGGGCGTCCACGCCGTGGTCGCCGGAGTGGAACGGTCCAACCCCGCCTCCGTCCGCGTCCTGGAGAAGGCCGGCTTCGAGCGGTACGCCCTCTCCGGCGTCGAGCCCGGCGACGGTGTGGTCCGCTTCGGGCTGACCACCTCCTCCGGCCAAGCGCGGCGGTGATCCGTCGGGCCGGCGGCGTCACACCGCCGCCGGCCCTCCCTCCCCGCTCAGGGATGCTGCGGCGCGGTGTAGGTGTGGATCAGGGCGAGGAGGGTGCGGCGCAGCTGTTCGGGGGTCAGCCGATGCGGGGCTGCCGCGGTCAGCTGGGTGAAGAGCAGGCCGTCCAGGAGAGCCACGAACGCGTTCGCGTGTGCCGCGGGGTCGGGGGCGCCCGCGGTGGCGAGCATGTTCTCGGCCACGGCCCGATGGCGACTTCCCGCGGTGTGCAGGGCGGCCCGTAGCTCGGGGCGGCGGGGCGCTTCCAGGGCCAGCTCGTAGCGGGCGAGCATCCGTTCGCGCCCATCGGTGGTCCAGTGCTCGATGAGGCCCGCGACGGCCTCGGCGATCTGGACGGCGCTCGCGGGCCCGGTGAGGGCGGGGCGCTCGTCGATCTCGGCGATGTCCAGTTCGGCCAGGCGCTCGACAGCGGCTCGCAGGAGCTCTTGGCGCGTACGGAAGTAGTACGAGCATGAGCCCACCGGGACTTCGGCGGTCTGGTCGACCGCGCGGTGGGTCAGTCCGCGCATGCCGGAACGAGCGAGGGTGTGGATCGCCGCGTCGGCCAGCCGTTGCCGCCGGAGCGTGGTCTGAGTCACTGGCTTCCTCTCTCTCGACCTTTGCCTCTACAAGTGTAGAGTAGTAAGCGTCCACTACAGATGTAGAGGGAGTTCTGATGGGCGAGGCAGGACACACCGACGGTGCCGGAGAACGTTCCGCGATGGTGGTCGGAGGCGGGATCGGCGGCCTGGCCGCCGGTATCGCGCTGACCCGGAGCGGCTGGCGGGTGAAGGTGCTGGAGCGCGCCGCCACCTTCGGCGAGGTGGGAGCGGGGCTGTCGCTGTGGCCCAACGGCCTGCGCGCACTGGACGCGCTGGGCGTGGGAGACCAGGTTCGCCGGCAGGCCCTGGTCGAGACCCAGGCGGGCATCAGGGACATGTCCGGCCGCTGGCTGTCGCGGACCGACACTCAAGAGCTGGACAGGCGGTTCGGCCCTGTGGTGATGATCCACCGTGCCCGGCTGTTCGACATCCTGCGTACGGCCCTTCCGGCGGGGACGTTGTGCGCGGACGCCAAGGTCACCAGGGTCGGCCTCGACGGTCAACACGTCGAGGTCGAGCACGGCGAAGAGGTCTCACGGGCCGATCTGCTGGTGGCCGCCGACGGCATTGGCTCCAGCGTTCGGTCCGCGCTGTGGCCGCAAGCGCCGAAACCGCGCTACGCCGGGTACACCACATGGCGTCTCGTCGTCGACACGCAGCAGCGGCTGTCGGTGGGAGGCGAGAGCTGGGGACGCGGCGAGCGCGTGGGGATCGCCCCGCTGGCCGATGACCGTGCCTACCTCTTCTGCGTCGCCAACGCCCCCGAAGGGCAGCGCAACCCCGGCAACGAACTGGCCGAGATACGCCGACGCTTCGGACGCTGGCACGCCCCCATTCCCCAACTGCTGGCGGCCGCCGACGAGGAAGCGGTGCTGCGCCACGACATCTACACGTTGCCGCCGTTGGCCAGTTTCGTCACCGGGCGGGCCGTACTGCTCGGCGACGCCGCGCACGCCATGACCCCGAACCTGGGCCAGGGGGCAAACCAGGCGCTGGAGGACGCGGTCACGCTCGCCGCGCTCCTGGACGCACATTCCGACGTGGAGTCGGCGCTGGCCTCGTACGACCACCACCGACGCCCCCGAACCCAGCTGATCGGCCGTCGCTCCGACCGGATCGGCGTCGCCGCTCAATGGCAGTCGGCACCCGCCACCGCCTTGCGCGACCTGATGGTCCGCCTCACTCCCGGCTCGGCGCTCCTCAACTCGCTGGCCCCGATCCTCGACTGGCAACCGCCCGGCCGCGACGATCCCCTCGCGGATCAGGCCGGCTGAGACCGGCGGGGAGCCGGTGGACGGCGCCCTTTGATCCAGAGGGCCAGGACTACGGAGCACACCGCGGCGAAGGCGCACCAGGTGGAGATGTATTCCTGTCGCCACAGCGCGGCGGTCACCGCGGCGCCGATGCCGACCAGGACGCCGAACAGGACCAGGCCCCGGTCGCCGGACAGAAGCAGCGAGCCGATGGTGGCGAGGAGGTAGCCGGCGACGATCAGCTGTGGCTGTGGCAGCCCCAGGGAGTACCCGACGGTGTGGCCACGGATTTCCGCGGTCACGGTGCGCGTGGCCAGGGCGTGGGCGAGCGCCGCCGCCGTCGCGGCCCCCGCTGCCAGGGGGATGAGCAGGCGACGGCGTGCGTTGGGCGGTGCGGCGCACAGCACGGCCGCCGGTACCCACAACGCGAGCAGCGGGAGCGCGATGACGGCCCAGGCGACCGTGGCGGGCCCGGTGCCGCCGTCGTGGTGCCAGACCGCGGCCTCGATGATCTGGTGGACGCCCAGGAGGAGCGGCAGCGCGGCCAGTGGCAGGTCACGGGGGCGTCGGGCGGCCAGGGTTACCGAGACGACCCCCACGGCCGCGATGCCCGTACCCGCGACGAGGTCGGCGCTCGCGCTCCAGCACATGGCCGCAACACTACGGCCACCCGGGGACGAGGGCGCGCCGACCGCTCCCGGGAGAGCGTCCGCGCCAGGATCGCCCCGCCGCGGGGCACGGCGTTCACGAGGCGTCGGATGTGGTCATCAAGGCAAGCCCCGACAAGCCCTGTACGAGGATTGTCACTGCGCTCGTCTGCAACCGACATCCCGGCTCGGACGTCACGCAACACATGGAACGTGAATGGCTCTTCTGTCTCATCCCGCTGACGATCGGCACGGCCTTCCTCAGCTTCGGCGTGTACGGACTCCGCCGCGCCAAGGCGCTGCGTCGGAGCGGTGTCACCGCCAGGGCCCGGATCGTCCGCCACGACGTCGTGCGGAGCGACGAAGGCGCCAAGTTCTACCACCCGGTCGCGGCCTGGACGACCCGGGACGGGCACACATGCGAGGACTCGTCCAGGTTCGGCCGCTCCAGCGTGGGGAGCGGCTTCAGGGTGGGGGCGCACGTCATGGTCCGTTACGACCCGCAAGCCCCCCACCGGTTCGTCATCGAGGGCTGGGACACGCGAGGTGTCGACCTGCTGTTCACCGCGCTGGGGGCGGTGTTCACCGGCGGCACGGTGACCGTGCTGGCAGTGCGGCTCCTCACTCTGTGACCGCGGTCGGCCATGCGCCGCGGCCCAACGCCGGTGGGGGGCGGGGCGGACATGGGGCGCAATCGTTGAGCGTGCATCGGCCGGAGCCCCGTGGGATGCCTAAGCGCCGTTGAAGGCGGAGCCTCCGTACAGCCGTACGACCTGGTACATCGTCCGTGCGGTGCCAGGGCAGTTCGGGAGCGTCCCCGGCCGGTCGGTGCAGATCCGGAGCATTTCCTCAAGGAGGCGGTCGTCGATGCTCTTGCGCCGGGCTTCGGTGGGGTCCAGGCGCAGGCGCTGTCCGCCGTAGTTGCGGTAGCCGAAGTCGTGGATGACGCAAGCGTCTTGGAACGCGCGCGCCCACGAGCGGGGGGTGGGGGGTGAGCAGCCGTCGGTGTCCCAGTCGAAGGGTTCCTCGCGCTGCCGCGCATAGGCGGGGAACTCGCGGTAGGTCCTCGCCATGAGGAAGTCGGCCCGTTCACGCACCTGATCGGCGCGGCCGGACCGCGTCGCCGAGGATGCGGCCCTCGGTGTGACGGTGGACGCTGCGGCGGGTGCAGCGTCCGGCAACGTGCCGAGCAGGCACGATCCGCACAGGGCGAGCCCGGTGAGGAACCGTGACGCGGTGCGCCGTCGGGTGGGGAGTCTCATGCCGTTCCCATCTGGAGATACGGGTGCGGGAATGACAAGTGGCTACCCCGCGTATCCGAAGAGTAGCCATGGGTAACTGTGGTCGACGCTCGTGCGTCCGTGTCAGGTGGTGTGTCGGCCGACAGAGGCCCCGGTCAGCCCAGACCCCTCTGCCGGAAGCTGCACGGGACCGGATGGAACACCCGGCTGACCGACCGTCACGCGCTCGCTCATCGCCTGCGACGGCAAAAGAAAAGGCAAGGAGAGCACTCTCCTTGCCACTCTCAAGTTATAGCGCGGTGGGGGGCTTGCGGCAAGGCCCCGGTCGTGGCGCAGAATCGTCGGCCGAGGCCACAACCTGCGGAAATGGGAGCACGACGTGCGTGTGTTGTTGTCGACGTATGAGGCAGGTCCGGCGGTGCCGGTGAGGCGATCGACCACCGCGGTGCAATGGAGCACGGCTGCCCAGGAGGTATCGCGATGACGGAGCAGTACGTCTTGGATCTCCAAGAGGTCGACGAGACGCAGGTCGCCGTCGTCGGCGGCAAGGGCGCGCAGTTGGGCGGTCTGTCGGGGATCGAAGGCATCCGCGTACCGGACGGCTTCTGTGTGACGACGGACGCCTTCCGGCGGATCATGACGGAAGCGCCGTCGATCGAGGACCGGCTCGACCGACTGTCGCGCGTGAACCCGGACGACCGGGAGGAGATCCGCAGGCTCAGCGCGCAGATCCGCGGGGCCATCGAGGGGATCGCCATCCCGGGTGATGTCGCGACGGCGATCACCCGCGCGCTCGCGCGTCTCGGCGAGCAGGCCGCGTACGCCGTACGATCCAGCGCGACGGCGGAGGACCTGCCGACGGCCTCCTTCGCCGGCCAGCAGGACACGTACCTGAACGTCATGGGGCCGACGGCGATCCTCCAGCACATCAGCCGGTGCTGGGCCTCGCTGTTCACCGAGCGGGCCGTGATCTACCGTCGGCGGAACGGCATCGACGACCGTACGGTCCGGATGGCCGTGGTCGTCCAGCGGATGGCCTTCCCGCAGGCGGCCGGCATCCTGTTCACGGCCGACCCCGTCACGGGCAACCGGAAGGTCGCCACCGTGGACGCCGGCTTCGGCCTGGGCGAGGCCCTGGTCTCCGGCCTGGTGAACCCGGATGTCTTCAAGGTGCGAGACGGCGAGATCGTGGCCAAGGGGATCGCCGCCAAACAGCGTGCCGTTCACGCCCTGCCGGGCGGCGGTACGCAGGAAGTGGCGGTCGACGCGCGGCGGCAGGAGCAGCCGGCGCTGACGGATGCGCAGGTCGTGCGGCTCGTGCGGCTCGGGCGGCGGATCGAGGCGCACTTCGGCCGCCCGCAGGACATCGAGTGGTGCCTGGTCGATGACGGCTTCCAGATCGTTCAGAGCCGACCGATCACGACGTTGTTCCCCGTGCCCGAGGCCCGCGACGAGGAGAATCACGTCTACGTGTCCGTCGGTCATCAGCAGATGATGACCGACCCCATGAAGCCCCTCGGGTTCTCCATGTGGCAGCTGACGGCCATGGCGCCGATGCACGAGGCGGGCGGGAGGCTGTTCGTCGACGTGACCCGGCGCCTGGCCTCGCCCGCGAGCCGCGCCGCGCTCCTGGACCTCATGGGGAGAGGCGATCCGCTGGTCAGGGACGCGCTGGAGACCGTTCTCGACCGCGACGACTTCGTCCCCTCGATTCCGGACACGGGTCCGGGCGGACCGCCGGCCGGTGGTGCGTCCACCCCGGTCGAGACCGATCCGGCCATCGTCACCAAGCTGATCGAGCGCAGCCGGACGTCCGTCGCCGCTCTGGAGCGCGACATCCGCACGAAGAGGGGACCGGCGCTGTTCGACTTCCTCCTGGAGGCCTTCGAGGAGCACAAGCGGGTCCTGAGCGACCCGCTGAGCATCCAGGTGATCATGGCGGGGATGGAGGCCACGTGGTGGCTCAACGACAAGCTGGGGGAGTGGCTGGGCGAGAAGAACGCGGCTGACACGCTCACCCTGTCCGCTCCCGACAACGTCACGTCGGAGATGGGGCTCGCACTGCTCGACGTCGCGGACGTGATCCGCCCGCAGCCGGAGGTGGTGGCGTTCCTGCGGAACGTCGAGGACGAGGGCTTCCTGGACGAGTTGGCGAAGCTCGCGGGCGGGACCGAAGCGCGTGACGCCATCCAGGCCTACCTCGACCGGTACGGCATGCGCTGCGTCGGCGAGATCGACATCACGAGGCCACGGTGGCGCGAGCGCCCCACCACGCTCGTGCCCGTGATCCTCGACAACGTCAGGAACTTCGAGCCGGGCGCCGCCGAGCGGCGCTTCGAAGAAGGCCGGCAGAAGGCGCGGAAGAAGGAACAGGACGTGCTGACACGCCTGCGGGCCCTGCCGGACGGGGACCGGAAAGCCGCCGAGGCCAAGCGGATGATCGACCGGGTCCGCACCTTCATCGGGTACCGGGAGTATCCCAAGTACGGCATCATCAGCCGCTACTTCGTCTACAAGCAGGCCCTGCTGGCGGAGGCCGAGCGCCTCGTGCGGGCCCATGTGCTCGCCGAGAGGGAGGACGTCTTCTACCTCACCTTCCAGGAGTTCCACGACGTCGCACGCTCGCACCAGGTGGACGGCCGGCTCATCCAGCAGCGCAAGGACGCGTTCCGGTCGTACCGGGCGCTCACACCGCCCCGGGTGCTCACCTCGGATGGCGAGGCCCTCACCGGGGCGTACCGACGTGACGACGTGCCGGTGGGCGCCCTGGTCGGCCTACCGGTCTCCACCGGGACCATCGAGGGCCGGGCCCGCGTCATCCTCGACATGGCGGAGGCCGACCTCGAAGCGGGCGACATCCTGGTCACGCCCTTCACGGACCCCAGCTGGTCGCCGCTGTTCGTGGGAATCGCGGGTCTGGTGACGGAGGTGGGCGGCTTGATGACCCATGGGGCGGTGATCGCCCGGGAGTACGGCCTGCCCGCCGTCGTGGGGGTGGAAGGGGCCACCCGCCTGATCCGGGACGGGCAACGGATCCGCGTGCACGGAAGCGAGGGGTACGTCGAGATCCTGCCGTGAGGGACCACCGCACCCGGGACGCATCGCCTCACCGCGCGCTGAGGCGATGCGTCCCCGGTGCGCCGGTGGTCGCTCCCGGCTTCGTCGCCCGGTGGGTTTCGAGGCCACCGCGCCGGCCCCGGACCTACTCGGAGCGGTCGCGCTCAGCGGTGTCCTTCCGGGCGGCGCGGCGCAGCGTCGAGCGGATGTCGAGGAGGGTCGAGACCCACGCCCAGATCGCCGGTGGCAGCACCACGGCCTTGACCCAGAACCACACCGATCCGGGCTCGGGGTGGGCGAGCAGGTCGTACCCCCACCAGAAGCTGAGCGCGCACATGGCCGCGGCCGGGACCAGCTGGATGCGCGCCGAGCGGCTCGCGCGTCCAGGGTTGTCGGCCAAGCGCAGCGCGTACACCTCGACAGGACCGAACTCCTCGGCCGCGCCGCCGCCGGACGCCCGCAGATGGTCCCGGGCCTCCTCCCGGCAGCGGGCCGCCGCCGCGGCCGGGTAGCCGTGCCGCCCTCTGAGCAGCTTTTCCAGACGCGCCAGCCAGGCGTCGTCACCGACCGGCTCCGCCGCGGCACGCCGCCCGAGGAACCAGCGCGCGGCCCGCTCGTCGGACAGCCGGAACCCCGCGACGGCCAGCAGCGCCCCGACGCCGAACAGCGCGGGTGCGGGCACCTCGACCAACGATCCGGAGGGGACCGCGGTGAACAGGGCGGCGGTTGTCAGTACGAGGGCGCAGACGGCCGCCAGCGTGACGCGCCAGGCCCGCAGGTGCGCGGCGGCCCGTAGTTCGGGCAGCACCCCGGACACCGTCACGGAGAGTGCGGCCAGCAGCGCCCCGCCCGTCAGCTCGGGCCATCCGGCCGTCAGCCAGAATCCGTCGCTCACCCAGAGCACGATGCCGAACAGCACTGCCTGAAAGCCCGCCATCACCAGCCCTGTGGTGAACCGGCCGCCAGGTGCGAACCCGTCCAGGTCGGCGGCGCTGCGCCGCGTCTCGCTGATGCGCTCCGCCGCGACCGTACCGGCGTAGGCGTCCGGCTCGCCGACCACCTCACGGATGGGCCGCCCGGCCTCCGTCGCGATCTCGTGGACCTCGGCCAGTATCTCGTCGGCGAGCCCGGTCGGCGGGTTGTGGTGGTAGGCCAGCGTGAGTTCGAACTCCGCGGCCCACCGCTCGTCGTCCTTGTGCGTCCAGACCGGCCGCTGTTCGGTGCCCCGCGTCATCGATCCTCGCCCCCTTCGTCCTCGGGTGTCGTCCGTGCGGGAGAGCGGCCCCCGGCCAGCGCGCTCACCACGTCGTCCAGGGCTCGCCAGGACCGGTATTCCGCTACGAGCCGGGTGTGGCCGGTGGGGGTGAGGCGGTAGTACTTCCGCCCCGGCCCGCCGTCTCCGGCGCTCCACCGCACTTCGACGGCGCCCTCTTCCTCCAGCCTGCCGAGGGCCGGGTAGAGGGTGGCCGCCTTCAGGCCTCCGAGCCCGGCTTCGCCGAGCCGCTGGATGAGCGCGTAGCCGTAGCTCTCGCCCTCGGTGGCCAGCACGCCGAGCAGACACAACGGCAACGACGCGCGCAGCCACGCGGCTTGGATGTCCGGCATGATCCCTCCCCCGCAACCCCGACTAGTTCGATTATGAGAATAGTCGAAGAAATGGAGGAGTTGTCCAGGGGGGGAGGGGATGGGGAGGGGATGCGGGGAGAGAAGCGCCGATCGGCTGGTTGTCATGCTCAAGGAGCGGGTTCGCCCGTGCAGGTCCGTCTTGGGGAGGACGCGGATTGGCCCTTCGGGCGGATGGGCGCGAGGCGGCTGGGTGCCAGAGTAGGGAGTCCCCGGTGGGGTGGCATCAGGCATCACGGTCACGGTCGCTGTGATCGTCGCGGGACGAGCGGACGGTTGGCCCGGTCGTTTCCCCGTGTACCGCTGCCGCCACGGCGTCCGGGGCACCTGCCTCGCACGAAGATCGGTAACCCGCCATGCCCTCAGCAGTATCCACCGTGATCCGATCCGGCGTCCTGGTCGTCGCCGCCACGGGTGTCGCGCTCTCCCTCACGGGGTGCCACAAGGTCGACATGGCCAAGTCCGCCGTGGAGTCCGGACACCCGCCCCGCACCACCTCCGGCCAGGCGCTGCCCGCCGCGTTGAGCGGTCAGAAGGTGGCGTGGCGGCCGTGTGCGGCGCCGACCGCGGCACAGGGCGGAGGCAGCGCGCCGGGCAGACGGTGGGAGTGCGCCACGGTCAAGGCGCCGCTGGACTACGCAGCGCCGCAGGGCGAGACGCTCAACCTGGCGCTGATCCGCAACAAGGCCGAACAGCGCGGTGGGAGCGCGGCACTCCTGTTCAATACCGGCGCCCCGGGAACCTCCGGGGTGGCCGCGCTGCCGCGGCTCGCCTCCGAGTACAGCCGACTGCACGCCCGCTACGACCTGGTCGGCTTCGACGCGCGCGGCGTGGGGGAGAGCTCGGGGGTGCGCTGTCTGAGCGACGCGGATCTCGACGACCAGGCGGCGATCGACGCCGTTGACGGGCCCGGGCCGGACGCCGGTGGCAACAAGCAGTTCGCGGCGGCCTGCCGGGCGCGCTCGGGCAAGCTCCTGGCCCATATGGACACCGAGAGCGCCGCCCGCGACCTGGACCTCATCCGCCAGGTGCTGGGGCAAAAGAAACTGACCTACTTCGGCACGTCCTACGGAAGCAAGGTCGGCGGCGTGTACGCGCACCTCTTCCCCAAGAACGTGGGCCGCATGGTGCTGGACGCGGCACCCGACCCGGGGCAGGACGCCCTCCAGGCGTCTGTGAGCAGGGCCGAGGGCTTCCAGCTGGCCCTTGAGCACTTCATGCAGGACTGCGCCTCGACCAGGGGTGTGCGCTGCCCGACGGGTACGGGCGTGGCCGAGGGCAACCGCAAGGTCATGGAGCTGCTGCGGAAACTCGACGGCAAGCCCCTGCCCGCCCAGCACGGCCGCACCCTCTCCCGCTACCGGGCGACCGAGGGGATGGCCGCGGCCCTGTACGACAAGGCGACCTGGAAGCAGCTGGCGGCGGGGCTCGACGAGGCGATGCACCACGGGCGGGGCGCGGTGCTGAGTTCACTGGCCGACGGCAGGGGTGACCGCGATGAGCGCGGCCGCTACAGCAACGCCGGTGCCGCCCGGAGAGCCATCACCTGCGCCGACGACAAGCGCCGCTACAACGCCACCGACGTGCGGCGGGCGCTGCCGCGGCTCCGCCAGGCGTCCCCCGCCTTCGGTGAACCCCTGGCCTGGTCGCTGTCCCAGTGCGGCAACTGGCCGGTGCCGGGCAAGGCCGTCACCACCGATGTGGACGCCAAGGGCGCGGCGCCCATCGTGGTACTCGGCAACACCGGTGACCCGGACACCCCTGCGTCGGGAGCGGCGGCGATGGCACGGCGACTGGGCGACAAGGTGGGCGTCCACCTCACCGTGCGCGGCGAGGGCCACGGCGCGTACCACACGGGAAACGCCTGCATCACCGGCGCGGTCGATTCCTATCTCATCCAGGGCACCCGGCCGCGCGATGGCCTGACCTGCACCTGAGGTGGGTGGTCCGCCACGCGGCCGGGCGAGGGCCGGGCCATGACGGACCCGGCCCGGGGGCCTCTCTCAGTGGAAGAGGCGGTCACCGCTGGTGGCCATGCGGTGGGTGGAGCCGTGGCGGTTCACCCAGTCGCGGATGAGGTTGATGGAGTTGGCACACTGCCAGCTGTCGTCGTACTCGCGCACTCCCGTGAAGGCGCCGTAGCCCGCGATGATGCCATCCACGCGCGCATCGCCCAGGAGCTTGTCGACATACCACGGGTCGTTGTACGTGGTCGTC
The DNA here is from genome assembly GCF_001653515.1 of Streptomyces sp. ERV7. Classification (GTDB taxonomy): domain Bacteria; phylum Actinomycetota; class Actinomycetes; order Streptomycetales; family Streptomycetaceae; genus Streptomyces. The sequence goes on from NZ_LYOY01000029.1 coordinate 846,470, forward strand.
CAGGACAGCGTGGCAGCGAGCCGGCCGGCGGCACGGTCCTGGGCGCCCTTCTTGAGCTCGGCGCACGTGTTGTAGGTGGGTTCCGTGCAGTTGCCGAAGCCCTTGGTGATGTCGCTGTCGCCGTAGTCCATGGCCCGCCGACCGGCAGGAAAACCCGAGCCGGACCGGTTGAACGCTCCTGTGACCTGGTCCCGGGTCCCGGTCGTCGTGATGCCCTCCAGGCCGCCGAGCCTGCCTTCCAGGCTCTTCCAGCCCCGGCCGCCGACGTCCGGTGTGCTGCCGCCGTGGTACTCGTAGAAACCGTAGAGCACCTGGATGCCGGCAGCCGTCAGCCTCTGCGCCTTGTCGCGCAGGCCGGCCACGCTGCACCCGCGGTTCTGGGCTTCGCCGCAGTAGTTGGGGTCCTTGATGTCCAGCCAGACCAGCGACAGTCGGCGCCCCGCGTTGGCGTGGGAGACGATGCGGTCGATCATGCTGTCGAAGCTGGGGCCCCGCCGGTTGTCACCGGCTGACGAACAGTCGTGATAGGCACGCCATTCGTTCGGGTTCCACCAGGCGCAGACGTCGATCTCGATGCCGTTGGCGCCGTGCTTGAGCGCGGCGTCCACGCCGTCCAGGGTGTCGACCCGGTGCGCGATGGCGTAGATCGCCTGACGCTGGTCGGCCGCCGCAGCCCGGGTGGTACCGAGCGTGCCGGCGCCGATGAGCCCGCACAGCGTCGCCACCATGGCGAGCACCATCCGTAGGCGGGTGCCGTGTCGAAGGTGAGTGGTCAAGAAAGGTTCCCCCTTGTGTGGGTGTCGTGCAGCGAGCAGCGGCAGTTGGAGCCGCTTGTCCATGTCGGGACGGAAGGTGCCGTGAGCAGGTCCTCGTCGCCAAGCGTCGGCCGACGGCGCATGCCCCCCTGATCCGGGTGGGCCGCCACGGGCCCACCGCAGACTTCGGCCCGTCCGCCGGTTCGGTCGATGCCGGCGGGTGCGGAGCCTGGACCCTCCGAGCCTGCCGGGTGCCGCGCCCCGGCCGCCAGGGAAACCCGGCACCTAGAGACGTTGGAACACGGAAGAAGGTGTGTTCGGGCAGCCGGTTGTGCCCCGACGGCCGACGCCGTCGATGCGGTGTGACGCAGATCGCACGGCGTTCTTTCCTTCGTCGGCAACTCCGCCGCGTGCGGCGGCAACTGAGGGCCGACAGAGAAGTACTCCGCTCCACCTCCGCACAAGGAACGCCATCCGATGCCTGCTTCCTCGCACCGCCGCCTCCCCGCCCGCCGTCGTATCGCCCTGCTCACCACGGGGCTTGTCACCGCGGCGGGGCTGGGCGCCCTGCCGTTCGCCATGCGCGCCGACGCGGGTGCCGTCGATCTCGCACACGCCGTCCTGGCCGCCCAGGACGGCTGGGCGTCGAGCGGCTCCGGCACCACCGGCGGACAGGCCGCGGACGCGGCGCACGACGTCACCGTCACCACGCGGGCCGAACTGGTCAAGGCGCTCCGCGCGGGCCCCTCCGGCACCCCGAGGATCATCCGGGTGAAAGGCCGCATCGACGCCAACACCGACGACCAGGGCCGCCCGTTGACCTGCGCCGACTACGCCAAGGGCACGGGCTACGCGCTCGCCGCCTACCTCAAGGCGTACGACCCGTCGGTATGGGGACGGTCCAAGGCGCCGTCCGGCGCTCAGGAGTCCGCGCGCGCCGCGGCGCAGGCGAGACAGGCCGCGCGGGTGGGTATCACCGTGCCGTCGAACACCACAGTGATCGGCGTGCCCGGCACCGACGCGGGCATCAACGGGGGCAGTCTGCTGGTCCAGAAGGCGGACAACGTCATCATCCGCAACCTGACCTTCGCCGACACCCGTGACTGCTTCCCCCAGTGGGACCCCAAGGACGGTTCCAAGGGCAATTGGAACTCCGCGTACGACGCCGTCACCCTGCGAGGGGCGACACATGTGTGGGCCGACCACAACACGTTCACCGACAGCCCGCACCTCGACGCCTCGAACCCGCGCTACTTCGGCCGCGAGTACCAGGTCCACGACGGAGCCCTCGACATCACCAAGGCCTCCGACCTGGTCACCGTGTCGCACAACCGCTTCACCGACCACGACAAGACCATGCTCATCGGCAGCAGTGACAAGGACACCAAACTCCGTGTCACGCTGCACCACAACGTCTTCCAGGGCATCGTCCAGCGCGCGCCGCTGGCCCGGGTCGGACAGGTTCACCTCTACAACAACCACTTCGACACCACCGCGCGCGACGGTTACACCCACAGCTACAGCGTGAACGCGCGTGCCGGCGTGCAGATCGTGGCGCAGAACAACTACTGGACGCTCTCCGCCGACCGGAAGGTGTCCCAGCTTCTGTCGGGCGACGGTACGGGCGCGTTCGCCGGCAGCGGGAACATGGTCAACGGCTCGGTCACCGACCTCGTCGCCGCCCACAACGCCGCGAACAGCAAGAAGATCAAGCCTGGCACGGGGTGGAAGCCCGTCCTCGCCGGGGGACTTGAGTCCTCCGCGGCCGGCCTGCCCGCGTCCCTCGCCCGCCGCGCGGGCTCGGGCGTCCTGAGGTGATCCGCGGCCCCGGGGCAGGCCACCGGAGACGAAGCGACCGCCCGTACGACATGGAGAGAGCTGACCGAATGCTTGGTATGCTCACCGGCCCCGTCCCCGACGGCGGGCACGAACACCGGCGCCGGCTCGGGCCGAGCACGGGCACACCCCACGGAGACCGCGGTATGGCCCCTGACGACGCGTCCGCGGAGTTCCACGACTTCTTCGAGCGCCACCACGCCGAACTGGCACGCCTCGCCCGCCTGTTGACCGGTGAGGCGGACACCGCCGACGACCTGGCCGCCGACGCCTTCGTCGCGCTCTGGCACCGGTGGGACCGGGTCCGGGGCGCCGACCACCCGGTGGCCTACGCCCGCGGCGTGGTCACCAACATGGCCCGGGCCCGCATCCGCGCTCTCACCCGCGAACGGCGGCGCATCCACCTCTTCTGGGCGGCGTTGCCGGGCCGTGCGCAGCACCCCGACGTGGATGCCGTCATGGACGTGCGCCGCGCGCTGGCGCGACTGCCGTTCCGTAAACGTGCGTGCGTCGTGCTTCGCCACGCACTGGACCTGTCGGAGAAGGACACCGCCCTCGCCCTCGGCACATCCGTGGGTACGGTGAAGAGCCAGACCTCCAAGGGCATGGCCGAGCTCCAGCGCCTCCTCGGGGCGCAGGCCGCTGAGGAACTGACCGGAACGAGGAACTGATGGAGGACCTGAAGCGTCTGCTCCGGGACGCGGCGGCGGCTCACGAGCCCGACCGGGACGGCATGCTGGCGCGCGTCCGGCACGGCATGTCCGACAGCCCCCGCCCCCGCCGCCATACGGCAGGGCCCCTCTCCTGGCCCCGCGTCACCTTCGCCACCCTCGCCTCGACGGCAGCGCTCGCGGTGGGCGGATACGCGATCGCCATCACCGTCCAGACGGGCGGTCCCGGACGGGAGGTCGCCACGGCCCCGGCAGCGCCGTCACCCCCGTCCACGGCGGACGGTGCGCGCACCCCTTCGACCCCTCCCCACGTACAGGACGGGCCGCTCCGGTCCGAAGGCTCCGTCGACCCCCACGCCAACGCCTACTGGGCCCAGAGCAACATCACCCTCCACGCCGCGGTGCCACTGGACACGCTCACGCTGGAGGTCCGCATCGCCCAGACGGGCGGTGTGGCCTCCACCGGCGCCTGGCGGACCCTGCCCGCGGGCGACTTCACCCTGGCCACCACTGACGAGGGTGGTGCCCTCATCTACCGGTGGACCCTCAAGCCGGGCCGGACCGTCGCCCCGGGACGGCACGTGTTCGCCGTGCAGTACAACCACGCCCCCGGCTCACGGGCCGCGACCGCCGATGCCTACGCCGTGACGGCCACCGCGACGAAGGGGCAGCGGTACACCGTCACCGGAACGTTCCGCGCGGCGCCGGGCGCGGGGGGCTGAGGCGGGCACGGGCCACGCCGGACGGGCCCCCGGGGGCCCCAGCCCCGAGGGCACCGTCGCTCCTGCCGGTCTACGGCGTCCAGTCGCCCAGCCAGGCCGAGACCGTCTGGGATGCGGCCTGGGGGTCGGTCAGATGGGGCCGGTCGGTGCTCTTCGGACCGGCGCCCGGACCGGTGTTCCTGTACTCGGCGAAGCGGTCGTCCTTCCAGGAGAAGCCGCCCATGTCGCTCCAGGGAGTGCGCTTGATCGCGGCGCTGAGGGTGGAGTCGCGGACGGTGGTCTGGGGATCGGCGGTCTTGTCACCGCCCGGATGCCAGTTCCGGCCGAGGCTGAAGGAGGAGGCGCTCACGTCACCGTTGACCGTGGAGCGGTTGATGAGGATGCCGTGGCGGCCCGCCTGGGTGCTCGGGGCGGTGACGTAACCGGCCGAGGTGCCGTTCCAGCGCTTCTTGAGGGTGATGACCGACTGGTCGATGACAGCGGTGGCACGGCCGAAGATGAAGTCGACGTTGCCGACTACGTAGGAGTGGGTGACGTATACGCGGCCCGGCTTGTCCTTCGCCGCGGTTTCCAGTTCCAGGGTGTCCTGGTCGCCGGTGACGATGAGGCCGTCCAGCACGATCCTGTCCGCGGTCGTGAGCAGGGCGACTGCCTGGTGGTCGTTCATGGACTGGTGCGCGGCCTCGTCGAAGTCGTTGGAGACGGTGAGGTTGCGCAGCTGGGAGTCGTCCGAACGGATGGCGACCGTGGCGCTGCCCGGAGTTCCGTACGGGCCCGAACCGTCCGGCTTCTGCGTCCCGGCCGCATTGCCGTACACGATCGTCGTGTCCTTGCGGCTCGCGCCGGAGCCCTGGATGGTGAGGTGCGGCTTGCTCGCCGGAACGTCGACCGTCTCGCGGTACGTACCCGGCTTGACCGAGATGACCACGCGGGAGGGGTTCCCGACGGGCACGGCGTCCACCGCGGCCTGGACCGTCCTGAACTGGCCGGTGCCGTCCTTGGCGACGGTGAGGGTCCTGGCGGCGGCGTTGGTCGCGGCCGCCTTGCCCAGGGAACTCCTCGGGCCCGCTCCGGACTTCACCAGCGCGGGCACGTCGCCGGCGGCGTCCGGGGTGTAGCCGTAGTACTTCTTCGGGTCGAAGGCCGTACCGCCGCCGCTCTCGTTGCGTCCGCTCGTGCCGGAGAAGAGGTTGCCGCGCTGGGTGAGAGCGGCGGTGGCGTCCCTGATCACGGGGTTGTTCATGCCCTGGAAGTAGGAGTTCTCCAGCAGCATCCGCGTGCTGCCGCGTGCGTAGTTGCCGTAGGAGGACTTGATGGAGGTGCCCGGGGCGTCTTCCAGGAAGTTGTTGTAGAGGTGCGCGTGGGCGGCGTTGTCCGTGGACGGGTTGCGCTGCTCGGTCTCGCGGATCCAGTTGTGGTGGATCGTGATGTCGGTGACGACATTCGGTGTCCACCCGATACCGAAGGCCTTGTTGGCGTTGCTGAGCCTGTTCCAGGACACCGTCACGTACGTGCTGTCCTTGCGGACGTCGATCAGTCCGTCGGCGGTGTGCCGCAGGTCGTTGTGGTCGATCCACACATGGTGGGCCCCGTCCATCTGGATGGCGTCGAAGTCGTGCTCCTTGTCGTTCCACACGCCCTGGTACGAGTCCCCGATCGTCAGGTTTCGGATGATCACGTTGTGAACGCCCTGGCCGAGGAAGAAGCCCCCGCCGACGATGCGCCCCAGGGTCCCGGAGCCGATGATCGTCTTGTCCGAAGCGACCTTGATCTCCTTGCCGACGGGGACCATGGTGATCGGGCCCGCGACGACGATGACGTACGGCTCCGGGGCGCCGGCGTATTTCTCAAGGTCGGCGAGCGTGCTGACGGTGACGGTCCTGCCACCCCGGCCGCCGTAGGTACCGTTCTGCCCGAGAGCGTCGACCGAGGCGAACCCGTCGGCGGCGGCGGTCGCCCAGGTCGGAGCCTCCGCCGCCGCGGCCTTCTCCTCTTCGCCCGGCCCCAGTCCGAACACGGACCCGTACGCCAGGACTCCGGAAGCGGCCAGCGCCAGCGGCACGCCGATGGCCAGGGCCGTGTGCGGTCTGCGATGACGGGCCGTGCGGCGGTTCGCACTCATAGGGAGTTTCCGTTCCATGAAGAGAAGAAGGGACGATTCGGTGTCAGGTTGCCGCCGGGGCTCGAAAGGGTTGCCGTGCTCGGCGAGAAACGAGAAACGGTTGTCAGCGGCGCGTGCGGCGGCTCTCCCGGCCGGCTAGATGCCCGCGGGCCGGGCCAGCCCCGCGACCTCGGCCGCGGTCAGCGTCCTGCCGTAGACCCGGAAGTCGTCCAGCGCCCCGCGCAGGTACGGATCGGGGTACTGGGACCTGCCGAGGTACGCGGAGCGGATGCGGTTGCCGAAGTAGCGCGGTTCCACGGTGATGCCCGTGTTGCGCCCCGCCTCCCGGCCGTCCACGTACAGCGTGGCGGTGCCCCTGCCGTAGGTCACGGCCACGTGGACCCAGCGGTCCGTGGGCAGCGCGGCAGCGTCGATGCGCTGCTCCGCTCCGCCCCCGCCCGCGGTGATGGCGTACCGGAGGGTACCGGTGTCACTGCGCGGGGTCAGGAACATGTTGGCGGTCACGCCGGTGCCGATGTCGAAGATCCGGCTCCAGACGGCAGGCTGACCGGCCAGGTTGACCCAGGTGGCCACCGAGTAGGCGGAGGCGCCCGCCAGCAGGTCGTCGGCGAGGACGACGTGAGCGTCGGTGCCGTTCAGGGCCACGGCGCCGCCGTCGCGTCCCTGCGGCGACCACGTGGCCCCTCCGGCCAGCCGGGCGTTCTTGCCGTTGCCGGTCGCGTCGGCGCCCGTCGTGCCGGATGTCTCGTCGAAGCGGTGCCAGGCGGCGAACTGCGGGGGCGGGGAAGGCGGTTGGCCGGTCAGCCAGTAGACGCTGTAGTGCTGGTGGTGGACACGGGCGACGGGGAGCAGGGTGACCGGTTCGCCGTCGGCGCTCGCTGTGAAGGTCAGCGGATCGGTTGCCGTCTGCCGGACCGAGGCGGTGTCCAGGCGGGGCAGCCATGGCTCGGCCCGGTTCCCGTACGCCCCGGCCAGCACGACCGGCCCGTGCAGGATGGCCTTGACGTCGGGGTCGTCGGGGGTCGCCTCGACGGTGGTCCGCATGGGCAGGGTGACTTCGACCCGGTCGTTCGTACGCCACGCGCGGTCGAGCACCAGGCGGCTGCCGGCCTCTGGGCGGTCGGGCAGCGTACGGCCGTTGAGCTTGACGCGGGCACCCGTGCACCAGGTGGGGATGCGGACGAGGAGTTGATGCCGGGCACTTCCGGCGGTGACCGTGAGCAGCGTCGCGGACTGGTCGGGCAGGCGGGTCGTCTGCCGCCAAGTGATGCCCTTCTCCTTCCAGATGACCTCGGACGCGATGAACAGGTTGACCAGCAGTCGCTGGTCGTCGTGTGTGTAGACGGTGTCGGCGAGCTTGGCGTGCGTCTCCATTCCGGTGCCGTGGTCGCAGGAGAAATTGTCGTAGTCGGTGGAGTACGCGTTCGGGTCCGGGCCCATGAAGGACGGCTGTTGTTTGAAGGAGCCGGGGGCGAGACCGGTGTAGTAGATGTTGAAGCCGTGGGCGGAGTCGGGGTCCTGCTCGCCGAGCATCTGGTTGAGCAGGGTGCGTTCGTAGTAGTCGAGCAGGTCGGTGCGGTCCGGCGCGTGGAAGTGCAGCAGCCGGGTGAGCTTGAGCATGTTGTAGCTGTTGCAGTTCTCGCAGGTCACGTCGGACAACTGGCCCGCGATCACGTCCGGTTCGTGGAACGCCTCGCCGTTGCTGTTGCCGCCGATGACGTAGGTGTGGTGGCCGGTGACGATCCGCCAGAAGTTCTCTCCGATCGCGCGGTAGCGGTCGGCGAGCCCCTCCTCCCACAGTCGCATCGCGCCGATCATCTTGGGGATCTGCGTGTTGGCGTGCAGTCCGGCGAGCCGGTCCTCGTTCCTGGCCAGCGGGTCGAAGACGCGGGTGTGCGTGAAGCGCTCGGCGACGGCGAGCCACTTCGCGTCGCCGGTGAGCGCGTGCAGATCGGCGAACACCTCGTTCATACCGCCGAACTCCGTGTCCAGAACCCGCTGCATCTGCTCGTGCGACAGCTTCGCCGTCCGCCGGTCCACCCAGTCGCCCTTGCGGACCACCAGGTCGAGGGCCTGACGGTTGCCCGCCAGCCGGTACTGGTCGATCAGCCCGGCCATGACCTTGTGCAGGGTGTAGTACGGCGCCCACACCCCCGTACCGGCCTCCAGGCGGTCGAAGAAGCTCTCGGGGAACGCGGACAGATAGCCCTGTCCGAATCCGGCCGGCACGGACGCGGCCTGGCAGTCGGCGAGTGCGGCGACCAACCGGCGCCCTTTGTCGCGCAGGGCCGTGTCGCCCGTGCTCGCATGGGCCAGGGCGAGAGCGGAGAGAAGGTGCCCGGTGGAATGACCACGCAGTTCGCTGTCCGGCCCCTCCCACCCGCCGCAGGGCTGGGCACTGCCGGCCAGACCGACGTTGCGGCGGAAGGTGTGCAGCAGCCGGTCGATGTCGACGAAGCGCAGATAGGAGGTGTTCCGCTGCTGGTTGTCCCGGAAGGGGCCGGCCAGCAGGGTCACCGCCGCCAAGGGGAAGGGCTGGACGGGCGTGGCCGCCTGCGCCGCCCCGGGGAGCGGCGCCGCGTGGGCCGTCGGGCCGTCGATGGCGGCCAGGGCGGCCGCCGTGGCCGCACCGGCCGCGGCCAGGAACGGTCGTCTGCCAAGGGATGAGGCCATGAAATCCTCCGCATGCCGAGGGTGTGAGGCGGGATCCCGTTCTCTGTCTCACCGGATCGTTCGATATATCGAACGTGGTGCGACATCTCGTGCACTGCTCTACGGTAGAGGTCTGGCCGATGGTGTCAATGGGGCTGTTCCAGCCGGGAGTTGACCGCATCCCGGGATCAGGCCCGGCCCGGCCCGTCCTCCTGGTGAGACGCCCCCGCCCCGCGGACGACGCGCCGCGTAGGGTCCCCCGCATGTCGCAGCCGATCCAGCTCATCATCCACATCGCCACCCTGCCCGGCCGGGGCGGCGAGCAGGCCACGGCCTTCGAGCACCTCGCGCCCCTGGTGCGGGCGGAGGAGGGATGCCTCCAGTACGACCTCCACCAGGTCGCGGACGACCCCGACCGCTTCGTCCTGATCGAACGGTGGGCCTCGCCCGAAGCCCTCGCCGCCCATGACGTCAGCCCGCACATGATCGCCGCCGACGCGGCGAACACCGCCTTCCGTGCGAAGCCGGCCGAGGTCTTCCGCCTCGTCGCGGAACCCATAGCCTGACCGCCGAGCGGCTCGCCCTCGCGGCTGCTGACGCACGACCGGCGGGCCATGGTGGCGCCGGACGCTCGGCGGACCATGAGCCGTCGCGTCGCACCCCCCCATGGCGAGATCGTGACATTCCGTCGCTAGGGTGACGAGAGGTGCGGCGGGGGCCACAGGTGCGTGTGGGGCGAGAAGACGCGGAGCACGGGGGACGGAGTGAGGAGTACGAAGTGTGGGACGGGGCGCGACCCGACCAGGCCGGGCGGCTGATCGCGGGGCGCTATCGGCTCGTCGAGCAGATCGGCCGCGGCGGTATGGGCACGGTGTGGAGGGCCGAGGACGAGCTGCTCGGTCGCCACGTCGCGCTCAAGAAGCTGCACCTCGCGCCGCATCTGGGCGACGACGAGCGCGCCACGCTCCACGAGCGCACCCGGCGCGAGGCGCGCAGCGCCGCCCGGATCACGCACCCGAACGTCGTGGTCGTGCACGACGTGGTGGAGGACGAGGGGCTGCCGTGCATCGTCATGGAGTACGTGCCGTCCCGGACGCTCGCTGACGTACTGAAGAAGGACGGTCCGCTGGATCCCGGCGAAGCCGCCAGGATCGGCCGGAGCATGATCGCCGCGCTGCGGGCCGCGCACGCCGCCGGGGTCCTGCACCGTGACGTCAAGCCCGGCAACGTGCTGCTGGGGGAGAGCGGCCGGGTGGTCCTGACGGACTTCGGCATCGCCGTCGCGTCCGGCACGTCCACGCTCACCCGCACCGGCGAGCTGGTCGGCTCGATCGACTACTGCGCCCCCGAGCGGGTCAAGGGCGGGGATCCGGGTCCCGCCTGCGACCTGTGGGCGCTGGGCGCCACGCTCTACCAGGCGGTGGAGGGGCGCCCGCCGTTCCGCCGGGCCACCCCCATCGAGACGGCGTACGCGATCGCCGTCGACCCGCTCGAACCGACACACCGGGGCGGGCCGCTGGCCCCGCTGATCGAGGAGCTGCTGGCCAAGGAGCCGGAGGACCGGCCCACGGCGGAGGCGGTGGAATCGCGGCTGCGGGAGCAGGAGCTCGCGCCGACCGCGCCCTCAGCCACTGTGGACCCTGTCGACAGCGGTCGCCGCGCCGAGCAGCGACGGGGGCAGGCCGACCGGGCGACCCGCCGTCATGGCGCGGAGGGGCGGCCGGGGGGCGCCGCCGAGCCCCGGGACCGGCGTAGTACCGGCGCGACTGCCGTCCTGGCCCCCGAGGGCGCGGGCACTCTGCCCGCCCCTCGCCGCGCGCGGCGCCGGACCGCCGTCTGGGTGGCCCTCGCCGCCGTCCTTGCCGCCGCGGCGCTCGGCGGTACGTACATGGCGCTGCACGAGAGGGGCCCCACAGGCGAGGCAGCCCCCGGCGTAACGCCCTCCGGGACGCCCAGGTCCGCACCCGCCGTGCCGGCGGGCTACCACCTCCCCGAGGGGAAGGGCTTCGGGGGGCCTTCCCGGTCCCCGATTCGTCTGCGGCCGGGTGGGGGCTGGTCGCGCAGTTCCCCGCGCCCTTAAAGGCAAAAGGCCTGGCCCGGAACCGTTACGCGCGGCGCATACAAAGGCTGAGCCCCGTACTGCCTGTTCGGCAGCACGGGGCTCAGCCACGTGATTCCTAGGGGCGCGGGGAACTGCGCGACCAGCCACCGACGGCCCGCAGTCGAATACACCGCCCCCGCGGAGCGCCTAGCAGCCCAGAAGCCGCGCACCCAGGTACGACTGGATCTGGTCCAGGGACACGCGCTCCTGGGACATCGTGTCCCGCTCCCGCACGGTCACCGCGTTGTCGTCGAGCGTGTCGAAGTCGACGGTGACACAGAACGGCGTACCGATCTCGTCCTGGCGACGGTAGCGACGACCGATCGCGCCCGCGTCGTCGAACTCGATGTTCCAGTTCTGCCGCAGGTCCGCCGCCAGGCCCTTCGCCTTCGGCGAGAGCTGCGGGTTGCGCGAGAGCGGCAGCACCGCGACCTTGACCGGCGCCAGGCGCGGGTCGAGGCGCATCACGGCGCGCTTCTCCATGACGCCCTTGGCGTTGGGCGCCTCGTCCTCGTTGTAGGCGTCGAGGAGGAAGGCGAGCATGGAGCGGCCGACACCGGCGGCGGGCTCGATGACGTACGGGGTCCAGCGCTCACCGGCCTCCTGGTCGAAGTACGACAGGTCGCTGCCGGACGCCTTGGCGTGCGCCGAGAGGTCGTAGTCGGTGCGGTTGGCGACACCCTCCAGCTCGCCCCACTCGCTGCCGCCGAACTGGAAGCGGTACTCGATGTCGGCGGTGCGCTTGGAGTAGTGGGAGAGCTTCTCCTTCGGGTGCTCGAACCAGCGCATGTTCTCCTCGCGCATGCCGAGGCCGGTGTACCAGTTCCAGCGCTCCTGCATCCAGTACTCCTGCCACTGCTCGTCCTCGCCCGGCTTGACGAAGAACTCCATCTCCATCTGCTCGAACTCGCGGGTGCGGAAGATGAAGTTGCCGGGCGTGATCTCGTTGCGGAAGGACTTGCCCATCTGCGCGATGCCGAAGGGCGGCTTCTTGCGCGAGGTCTGCTGGACCTGGCCGAAGTTGGTGAAGATGCCCTGCGCGGTCTCGGGGCGCAGATAGGCGACCGAGCCGCTGTCCTGGGTCGGGCCGAGGTGGGTGGAGAGCAGACCCGAGAAGTTCTTGGGCTCGGTGAAGGTGCCCTTGTTGCCGCAGTTGGGGCAGTTGAGCTCGGCGAGGCCGTTCGCGGGCTCCTTGCCGTGCTTCTCCTCGTACGCCTCGATCAGGTGGTCCGCGCGGAACCGCTTGTGGCAGGAGGTGCACTCGGTGAGCGGGTCGGTGAAGGTGGCGACGTGGCCGGAGGCCTCCCAGACCTCGGTGGCCAGGATCACCGACGAGTCGATGCCGACGACGTCCTCGCGCGAGGTGACCATGTATCGCCACCACTGGCGCTTGAGGTTCTCCTTCAGCTCGACACCCAGCGGCCCGTAGTCCCAGGCGGCGCGCTGACCACCGTAGATCTCACTGCAGGGGTAGACGAAGCCACGGCGCTTGCTCAGGTTGACGATGGTGTCGATCTTGTCGGCGGCCACGGTGCTCTCTTCATTACGACGACGACGAACGGCGAATGCCCCAGATTAGCGGCGGCCTCCACCCCTGGATCAAATCGGTATCCCGCTCGGTATCCCCGCACCGCCCGGAGCGGTGCCCGCGACCAGCGTTGTTGACAATCGTTTCCACTTTTGTTGAAAATGACTGTCATGAACGTACGACGCCTCATACCCGCCGCCGCCCTCTCCACCGCCGTGGTGCTCGGCCTCGGTGCCCTGACCGCCTGCTCGGACTCCGACGCGGGCTCGGGCCGCAAGGACGGCAAGCTGGACGTGGTGGCGTCGTTCTACCCGATGCAGTACCTGGCCGAGCGAATAGGCGGCGACCACGTCTCCGTACGCAATCTGACCAAGCCGGGTGTCGAGCCGCACGACCTGGAGCTCAGCCCCCGGCAGACCGCCTCCCTCGGCAAGGCCGGTCTGGTCGTCTACCTCAAGGGCATCCAGCCCGCCGTGGACAAGGCCATCGCGCAGTCCGGTGCCCGGCACACCGTCGACGCCGCCGGCCTCACCAAGCTGGAGGACCACGGCACCGAGGTCGGCCACGGCCACGAGGGCGAGGAGCACCACGGCGAGAGCGAGGCCGGCGCCGACCCCCACGTATGGCTGGACCCGGTCAAGTACGCCGAGGTCGCCCAGGGCGTCGGCAAGGCCCTGGAGAAGGCCGACCCGGACCACGCGGCGGACTACAAGAAGAACACCGACGCCGTGGTCAAGGACCTCGGGGCGCTGAACCAGAAGTTCGCGGCGGGCCTGAAGACCACCGCCACCAGGACGTTCATCACCACCCACTCCGCCTTCGGCTACCTCGCCGAGCGGTACGGGCTGACCCAGGAGGGCATCGCGGGCATCGACCCCGAGGCCGAGCCGAGCCCCGCCCGGGTCAAGGAGCTCCAGTCCATCGCGAAGAAGGACCACGTCGGCACGGTCTTCTTCGAGACACTGGCCAGCGACAAGACCGCCAAGACCCTCGCCGGGGACACCGGGCTCAAGACCGACGTCCTGGACCCGCTTGAGGGCATCACCAAGAAGTCCAGGGGCGAGGACTACCTCAAGGTCATGGAGTCCAACCTGGCCGCGCTCCAGAAGGCGCTCGGCGCGAAGTGACGACCCGCGAAGCGACGACCCAGTCCGTACCAGGCCCATGGGAGGCACCCGTGAGGGAACCAGTGAGGGAACCCGTCATATCCCTGCGCGGAGCCACGGCGACCCTCGGCTCGCGCCCGGTGCTGCGCGGCATCGACCTCACCGTCCGGCGCGGTGAGGTCGTCGCCCTGCTCGGCGCCAACGGCTCCGGCAAGTCCACCGCCGTGCGCTCGGCGATCGGCCAGGTGCCGCTCACCGGGGGCCGCGTCGAGCTGTTCGGTACGGAGCTGAAGCGCTTCCGGGACTGGGCGCGCGTCGGCTATGTGCCCCAGCGCACCACCGCCGCGAGCGGGGTGCCCGCGACCGTCCGCGAGGTCGTGGCCTCCGGGCGGCTCTCCCGTACGAAGCTGGGGCTGCTCTCCAAGGCGGACCGGGCGGCCGTGCGCCGGGCCATCGAGCTCGTGGGCCTCGCCGACCGCGCCAAGGACTCGGTGAACGCCCTCTCCGGAGGCCAGCACCAGCGCGTTCTGATCGCCCGCGCGCTCGCCTCCGAGCCCGAGCTGCTGATCATGGACGAGCCGATGGCGGGCGTCGACCTGGCCAGCCAGGAGATCCTCGCCGCGACCCTGCGCGAGCAGGTCGCGGGCGGCGCGACCGTCCTGCTCGTGCTCCATGAGCTCGGCCCGCTGGAGCCGCTGATCGACCGCGCGGTGGTGCTGCGCGACGGCTGCGTCACCCACGACGGCCCGCCGCCCAAGGCCACCGGCCAGCACGCGCTGCCGGGTCACGACCACGTCCACCCCCACTCGGCCACCGAGCCGATCCGCACAGGACTGCTGACCTGATCATGGAAATCCTCCAGACCGCCTTCATGCAGCGGGCGCTCATCGCGGCCGTCCTGGTCGGCATCACCGCACCCGCCGTCGGCATCTACCTGGTGCAGCGCCGCCAGGCCCTGATGGGCGACGGAATCGGCCATGTCGCCATGACCGGCGTCGGCCTCGGCTTCCTGCTCAACACCAGCCCGGTGTGGATGGCGACGCTGATCTCCGTCGTCGGCGCCGTGACGATGGAGCTGATCCGCGCGTACGGCAAGACGCGCGGCGACATCGCGCTCGCCATGCTCTTCTACGGCGGTATGGCGGGCGGTGTGCTTCTGGTCAACCTGTCGGACACCGGCTCCAACGCCAACCTCTCCTCGTACCTCTTCGGCTCGCTCTCCACCGTCTCGGACTCGGACGTCACCTCGATCTGTCTGCTCGCCGCGTTCGTGGTGCTCGTCACGGTCGGGCTGCGGCGCCAGCTCTTCGCGGTGAGCCAGGACGAGGAGTTCGCGCGGGTCACCGGGCTTCCGGTGCGGGCGCTCAACCTGCTGATCGCGGTGACCGCCGCGATCACCGTCACGGTGGCCATGCGGGCCGTGGGCCTGCTGCTCGTCAGCGCGCTGATGGTGGTCCCGGTGGCGGCGGCCCAGCAGATCTCCCGCTCCTTCGCGGTGACGTTCGTCCTCGCGGTGGTCATCGGCACCACGGTCACCCTGGCCGGCACGGTCACCTCGTACTACCAGGACGTGCCGCCCGGAGCGACGATCGTGCTGCTCGCCATCGGCGCCTTCATCGCCCTGACCGCGCTCGCCGCACCCTTGGCGCGCAGGCGTGCGCGGGTGGCCGAAACCGCTTCACGGGAGTGCACCCTGGAGGTGCCGGGTTCGCGCAGCGCGGCCGACGAGGCCACGGTCTGACCCCGACCTGGCAGAATGGCCCGACGACGTGAGCGGGCGACGGTTAGAGGGAGGCACCTGTGGCGACGGCTGGACCACCCGTACGCGGCCGGTCGACGAAGCAGCGGGCCGCCGTGGCGGCGGCGCTCGACCAGGTGGACGAGTTCCGCAGCGCGCAGGAGCTGCACGACATGCTCAAGCACCGGGGCGACTCGGTGGGGCTGACCACGGTCTACCGCACCCTGCAGTCGCTCGCCGACGCCGGCGAGGTCGACGTACTGCGCACCAGTGAGGGCGAGTCGGTCTACCGCCGCTGCTCCTCGGGCGACCACCACCACCATCTGGTCTGCCGGATGTGCGGCAAGGCCGTGGAGGTCGAGGGTCCGGCGGTGGAGAAGTGGGCCGAGGCGATCGCCGAGCAGCACGGCTTCGTCAACGTGGCGCACACCGTGGAGATCTTCGGCACCTGCGCGGAGTGCGCGGCGGGCGCGGAGAAGTAGGCCCGCGCGGGACACCACCCGAGCGGGACGGAAGAAGACATACGCGAAGGGGCCGGGGCAGTCGGTGGATCCACCGACTGCCCCGGCCCCTTCGCGTACCCAGGAAGCGGACACTCGCAGACCGGGAAGCGGACGGTTGCAGACCGGATGTCCCGTTCGTAGCAGGCAGGGGTGCGGATCCAGCCGTGAGGCCCGGCTGATTCCCGTCGTCAGAACGTACGTCGATATCGCCTTATCGCGCATGAAGTGCAGGTCAGCGCGGCGGAGCGCAGCGGCACTCCGACTACCCGGGGAACGCTTTGGGCCAGACTCAACCAGGACTAAAGAAACCGTCGGGTTGGTTTCTATACAATCTTCCCCTTGGCTCCTGTCCTCCAGAAGCCCCCTCCTTCCTGCGCGACAACGGAGTTACCCCATGAGCAAGCAGCAACGGGCTGAGCGGACGCGGCAGACGCTGATCCTGGCGGCGGCCGAGGTGTTCGACACGGACGGCTTCGCCCCGTCCTCACTGACCGCGATCAGCACCCGGGCAGGCGTCAGCAACGGCGCGCTGCACTTCCACTTCGTCAGCAAGAACGCCCTCGCCGAGGCCGTCGGGGACCACGCCATGGCGTCCCTGAGACAGATCGCGCGCCCGCGCGAGGCCGGGCAGGGACGGGCGCTCCAGGTCCTCGTGGACACCACCCACACGCTGGCGTTCCGGCTCGGCGACGACGTCATACTGCGGGCCGGGTTCGGGCTCAGCTCCGACGCGACCTGGAAGGGCTCGACGGATCTGCGCCAGTACTGGGTCGACTGGGTCGGCGATGTGCTGACCGGGGCGGCCGCCGAGGGCGCGCTCGCCGACGGGGTCGCGGTGGAGGACGCCAAGGCGGTGATCGCGGCGACCACCGTCGGCTTCGAGGCGATGGGGCGCAGCCAGCCGCGCTGGTTCTCGCGGCAGATGTTCGGCAAGTTCTGGGGGCTGCTGCTGCCCCGGCCCCAGGCGGCGCAGCACCCAGTGGACCTTGAGCCGCGACAGCTTGCCGCCGCGCCATTCGAGGCGGGAGAACTCCAGCTCCACGTCGATGAGCGCCGGCTGGCCGCCGACGTCCAGCTGGCCCTCGTTGCCGGTGTATTCGAGGTCGGTCAGCATGAAGTGCCAGTCGAGCGGCACCCCGTAGCCCGCGTGCACTATCAGCATCGCCGACTGCCGCATCGTCTCCACGACGAGCATCGGGTCGTGCCGGTCGCCCGCCACGGGTTCGAAGAAGACGTGGTCGTGCGGCCAGTGCGCGGTGACCGAAAAGGTGTTTTCGTCACGTCGGCGCCAGCCGCGCGGGAAGGCGTCGGACGGCCTGGCCCGGTGGACCAGTTCCGGTGAGACGGGGTGCGATTGCGTCATGTTGGTGGGCCCGGCACCGGTTATGGGTATGGCGCTGGTCAATACTGCTTGTGTTTTGGACATGGCTCCCCCCGAGGCATGTACGAAGAACATAGTCCTGCGTCCCCCTGTTAAGATACAAACCAGACGGTTTTTTTCAATAGCGGGGCTGGGGCGGTCCCGAAGTTCACGGCGTCGACATCGCGGCGCAACAGAAGGAGGCAGCGTGGCGAAGCAGGACCGTGCGATCCGCACCAGGAGGGCGATCCTGGAGGCCGCGGCCATCGTCTTTGAGAAGCAGGGGTTCCAGGCCGCCACGATCACGGACATCCTCAAGATGGCCGGAGTCACCAAGGGCGCGCTCTACTTCCACTTCCAGTCGAAGGAAGCGCTCGCGCACGGGGTTCTGAACGAGCAGGGCTCCGGGCCCGCGCTGCCGCCGCAGCCCGTCAAACTCCAGGAACTGATCGACTCCGGCTCGGTGCTCGCGCACCGGCTGCGCACCGACCATCTGATTCGCGCCAGTATTCGGCTGACCCTCGACCAGCAGGCCACCGGGCTCGACCGCAGCGGCCCGTTCCGGCACTGGAGCGAGGTGAACGTCGAGGTGCTGACCCTGGCGCAGCAGCGCGGCGAGCTGATGCCCAACGTGGTCATCTCCGACACCGCCGAGCTGTACGTGGGTGCCTTCGCCGGGCTGCAGATGATGTCCCAGACGCTCAGCGACTACCAGGACCTCTCGCACCGCCACTTGGTCCTCCAGCGCCATGTGATGTCCAGCATCGCGGTTCCCTCGGTGCTCGCGGCCCTGGACTTCTCCGAGGACCGCGGCGCGCGGCTCGCCGCCGAGATGGAGCTGGCGGCGGCCGACGCCGAGTGCGCGGCGGCCGCGGTCTGACCGACCCGGCCGCCCCGGCACGGGGTCACTCGCTCCCCGCGGCACCGTCCTGTCGGGGGATGTCGAGGTTGGGCAGCGCCCCGCCGAAGCGGCGGTCGCGCTGCGCGTACTCCAGACAGGCCCGCCACAGGTCCCGGCGGTCGAAGTCCGGCCACAGCACGTCCTGGAACACCATCTCGGCGTAAGCGCTCTGCCAGAGAAGGTAGTTGGAGGTGCGCTGCTCCCCGCTGGGGCGCAGGAACAGGTCCACGTCCGGCATGTCGGGGTAGTACAGGTACTTCGCGAAGGTCTTCTCGCTGACCTTCGACGGGTCCAGCCGGCCCGCCTTCACATCCTCCGCCAGCGCCTGCGCCGCGTCGGCGATCTCCGCCCGGCCGCCGTAGTTCATGCAGAAGTACAGCGTGAGCTTGTTGTTGTCCTTGGTCTGCTCCTGGGCGATCTGGAGCTCCTTGGCCACCGAGCGCCACAGCTTGGGCATACGGCCCACCCAGCGCACCCGGATACCCAGTTCGTCGAGCTGGTCGCGGGTCTTGCGGATGAAGTCGCGGTTGAAGTTCATCAGGAAGCGCACCTCGTCGGGCGAGCGCTTCCAGTTCTCGGTGGAGAAGGCGTACAGCGAGATGGAGCCGACCCCCATCTCGATCGCGCCCTGCAGAACGTCGAGGACGCGCTCGGCGCCGACCTTGTGGCCCTCGGTGCGCGGCAGCCCGCGCTCCTTCGCCCAGCGCCCGTTGCCGTCCATGACGACCGCCACGTGCTTGGGGACGAGCTCACCGGGGATCTTCGGCGGGCGCGCACCCGAGGGGTGCGGCTCGGGGGTCGTGTACTCGCGCCGGGACCGGCCGCCCAGGATTCCGCGTCGTGCCATGTGGGGTTCTTCTCCCTCAGTTCTTCTCTACGTACCGCAGTGAGCGCAGGCCGCGCTCCAGATGCCAGTGCAGATAGGCCGACACGAGGCCGCTGCCCTCGCGCACATGCCGGGGCTCGCTCGCGTCGGCCGTCGCCCAGTCCCCCGTGAGGAGCGCGCTCAGCAGTCCGACCGCCTCCGCAGAGGGTACGACGCTGCCGGGGACCCGGCAGTCGGCGCAGACCACTCCGCCGCCCGCGATCGAGAAGAACCGGTTGGGGCCGTGGATGCCGCACTTCGCGCAGTCCTCGAAGCTGGGGGCGTAGCCGTTGACGGCGAGCGAGCGCAGCAGGAAGGCGTCGAGGATCAGATTGGGGGCGTGCTCGCCGCGCGCGAGGGTGCGCAGCGCGCCCACCAGCAGCAGGTACTGCTGCACGGCGGGCTCACCCTCGTGGTCGGTGAACCGTTCCGCCGTCTCCAGCATCGCGGTGCCGGCGGTGTACCGGGCGTAGTCCGTGACGATGGCGCCACCGTACGGAGCGATCGTCTCGCTCTGGGTGCACAGCGGCAGACCGCGCCCGACCAGTTCGCTGCCGCGCGCGAAGAACTGCACGTCCACGTGGGAGAACGGCTCCAGGCGCGCCCCGAACTTGGACTTGGTGCGGCGCACCCCGCGGGCGACGGCGCGCACCCGCCCGTGCCCGCGGGTCAGAAGCGTGATGATCCGGTCGGCCTCACCGAGCTTCTGGGTCCGCAGCACGATGCCGTCGTCCCGGAACAGACTCATGGACCCATTGTTTCACCGCACGGGACGGGCCCCGCCAGGACGGGTCGGTCAGGACGGGGTGCGGGCCGCCGCCAGCAGCCGGGCCACATCGTCCGCGCACAGCTGGAGCGCGCCGCCCACCGTGGTGAGGACCTCGCGCTCGGCCGGGCGGTACGGGCCGTCGGCGAGCGCGATACGGGCGCCCTGGAGCAGGATCGACTCACGGCCGGCCGGGGCGAGGTGCGGGGCCAGCGGCTCCAGGGACTCGTGGAGCTCGATGGCGAGGGCCGCGCCGCACGGGTCGGCCTCGGTGTCGGTCAGGAAGCGCCCGGTGTCGGCCGCCAGCGCCTCGATCAGGGTGATCAGCTGCTCCTCGGTGCAGTCGTCGTACCCGGCGGCGCGGACGGTGGCGACCGCGGTCGAGGTGACCGTGCGCGAGGAGGTGCCGCCCGCGGCGAGGACGGCGAGGGCGACGGTGTGCACGGCGTCACGCAGCATCGCCGAGAAGCGGGTGGTGGTGGGGTGGTCCAGGGCGTCCGTACCGAAGTGGGTCTCGCAGGCCGCGCACTCCACCACGGGCCCGGCGGCCCCGCGCGAGAGAAGCGGGACGCCCAGGACGGCCAGACGCCGACGGCCGGTGCGGCGGCGGAAGTTGCGGTCGCCCCCGCACTCCGGGCAGAAGAACTCGCCGTCGCCCACGGTGGTCCAGGAAGTCCGGACCGTCCAGACTCGTTCGAGGATGCCCGCGGCGCGAGGGTTCGTAGCGTTGTGTCCCCGGCCTAGCACCACCGCGCACCTCCGTAACGGACCGGCAACATTGCCGCGTTGACGTGATGTTAGCCACATCGACGAGGTGCCGTCAGCACCCCGTTGGAGGGAGTGGCGCAAAGACGGCGCCCCACCGGCCGTCCAGGGCCGGTGGGGCGGGGTCAGGAGCCGGGGGCTACTGGCGGGCCGAGCGGTTGACGGCGGAGATGACCGCCTTCAGCGAGGCGCGGGTCGTGTTGGCGTCGATGCCGATCCCCCACAGGACCTGCCCGTCGATGGCGCACTCGATGTACGAGGCGGCCTGCGCGGACGCGCCCTCGCTCATCGTGTGCTCCTGGTAGTCCAGCAGCCGCGCGTCCACCCCGACGGCGGCCAGCGCCTCGAAGAAGGCCGAGATCGGACCGTTTCCGGTGCCGGTCAGGACCGTGTCCGCGCCGTCCACGACCGCCTCGACGGTCAGCGTGTCCCGGCCGTCCGTGTCGGTCGTGGTCTGGCCGGAACGCAGCTGGATGCGGCCCCACTGGTTGGCCGGATTCGGCAGGTACTCGTCCTGGAAGACCGACCAGATCTGGCCGGGCGTGACCTCGCCGCCCTCGGCGTCGGTCTTGGCCTGGATGATCCGGGAGAACTCGATCTGCATCCGGCGCGGCAGGTCCAGCTTGTGGTCGTTCTTCAGGACGTACGCGATACCGCCCTTGCCCGACTGCGAGTTGACCCGGATGACGGCCTCGTAGGAGCGTCCGACGTCCTTCGGGTCGATCGGCAGATACGGGACGGCCCACTCGATGTCGTCGACGGTGACGCCCCTGGCGGCCGCGTCGGCCTCCATCGCGTCGAAGCCCTTCTTGATGGCGTCCTGGTGGGAGCCGGAGAAGGCGGTGTAGACCAGGTCGCCCGCGTAGGGGTGGCGCGGGTGGACCTCCATCTGGTTGCAGTACTCGCTGGTGCGGCGGATCTCGTCGATCTGCGAGAAGTCGATCTGCGGGTCGACGCCCTGGCTGAACAGGTTCATGCCCAGGGTGACCAGGTCGACGTTGCCGGTGCGCTCGCCCTGGCCGAACAGACAGCCCTCGATGCGGTCGGCCCCGGCCATGATCGCCAGCTCGGCCGCCGCCACCGCCGTACCGCGGTCGTTGTGCGGGTGCACGGACAGGCAGACGAACTCGCGGCGGGTCAGGTTGCGGCTCATCCACTCGAACCGGTCCGCGTGCGTGGAGGGCGTCGAACGCTCCACCGTGGCGGGCAGGTTGAGGATGATCTCGCGGCCCTCCTCGGGCTGCCAGACGTCGCAGACCGCCTCGCAGACCTCCAGGGCGAAGTCCAGCTCGGTGTCGGTGAAGATCTCCGGGCTGTACTGGTAGCCGAAGGTCGTCTCGGGACCCAGGATCTTCTCCGCGTACTCCATCACCAGCCGGGTGCCGTCCACCGCGATCTGCTTGATGTCGTCCTTGGAGCCGCGGAAGACCACCCGGCGGAAGGTCGGGGCGGTGGCGTTGTACAGGTGCACGGTGGCGCGGCGCGCGCCGCGCAGGGACTCCACGGTCCGCTCGATCAGGTCCTCGCGGGCCTGGGTCAGGACGGAGATCGTCACGTCCTCGGGGATCGCGCCCTCTTCGATGATCGAGCGTACGAAGTTGAAGTCGGTGTCGCCGGACGACGGGAAGCCGACCTCGATCTCCTTGTAGCCCATGCGCACCAGCAGGTCGAACATCTCGCGCTTGCGGGCGGGGCTCATCGGGTCGATCAGCGCCTGGTTGCCGTCGCGCAGATCGGTGGACAGCCAGCGCGGCGCCCTGGTGATCCGCTGCTCGGGCCAGGTGCGGTCGGGGATGGCCACGGCCTCGTACCGGCCGTACTTGTGGATCGGCATCCCGGAGGGCTGCTGGGTGTGGGTCGCGTTGGTGACGGGCGTCGGGCGACCGACAGACACGGGGTTCTCAGACATTTGCGTAGGGCTCCTCGGGGTCCTTCAAGGTAGGACGGCCGACTGAGTCGAAGCAGCACCAGATCCCGCGGGGAGGGGGTCGGCCTACGACTTACAGGCCCTCGCCGCGGCAGCTAAGGAGAAGCAGCCCGAAACGCATGATGTGCCGCAGCCTAGCCGAGGGGCGCCGAAAGCGCCGGTCCCGTTTCAGTATGCGGGACGCCGCAGAAGGGACCAGGGACCAAAGTCCCGGACCCGGTGAACGCGTACCGGCCGGGATGGCTCGGAACCAATCATGGTGGCGAGTAGTGACAGGCCCATGACCCAGTGCCACATTGTCGCGACATGAACGCGCATACACCCGTCTTCTGCACCATCGTGCCACCCCACGTCCTCGACAAACTGGCCAGCGCCGAGGACCCCGCGCTCTCCGACATCGCACGCAGGACGCTCATCGCGGACTCGGCCCAGCGCACCGCCCGCCGCCTCACCACGGTGCTCGGCGCACCCGCGGTCGCCCCGCCCGCCGAGGCCGTCGAGGGACAGCCCCACCGCACAATCCACGACTGCCGGCACGGCACCGCGCTGCCCGGCCGCAAGGTCCGCGGCGAGGGCGACAAGCCGGTCAAGGACGCCACCGTCAACCGCGCGTACGCCGGGCTCGGCGCCACCTTCGAGCTCTACCTCAAGGCGTACGGGCGCAACTCCATCGACGGCTCCGGAATGCCGCTGGACGCGTCCGTCCACTTCGACGCCGACTACAACAACGCCTTCTGGAACGGCGAGCAGATGGTGTTCGGGGACGGCGACGGCCGGATCTTCCTGGACTTCACGATCCCGGTCGACGTGATCGGGCACGAGCTGACCCACGGCGTCACCCAGCACACGGCGAACCTGACGTACTACGGCCAGCCGGGCGCGCTCAACGAGTCGATGTCCGACGTCTTCGGCTCGCTGATCAAGCAGTACACGCTCGACCAGGACGCCCACCAGGCCGACTGGCTGATCGGCCAGGGCCTGCTCGCCCCCGAGGTGACCGGCACGGCGCTGCGCTCGATGAAGGCGCCCGGCACGGCGTACGACGACGACGTGCTCGGCAAGGACCCGCAGCCCGCGACGATGGACCACTACATCACCACCGGCCGCGACAACGGCGGCGTCCACCTCAACTCGGGCATCCCCAACCACGCCTTCTACCTCCTCGCCGAGGCGCTCGGCGGCAAGGCGTGGGAGCGGGCCGGGCAGATCTGGTACGACGTGCTGACCGGCGGCGAGCTGGGCAAGCAGGCCCTGTTCGCCGACTTCGCCCGGCTGACGGTGGCCGCGGCGCACACCCGCTTCGGCGACGGCGAGGAGCACCAGGCGGTTCTGAAGGCCTGGTCCCAGGTCGGCGTGCAGAGCGGCTGACGCGGGGCCGGTGCGCTGCTACACAGGGAGCATGCGCATCCAGGTGACCCGCACAGGAGGATTCGCCGGCATCGAGCGCCGGGCCGAGGTCGACACCTCGGGCCGGCCCGACGCGGCTCAGTGGCAGGCCCTGGCCGAGGCGGCCCTCGCCGACGGCCGGGCCGAGCCGTCCCCCGGCGTACCCGACGGCTTCCACTACGAGATCACCGTCGACGGCCGCACGGTCCACTGCGCGGACCCGGGGCTGTCGGCGGCCCAGCGGACGCTGGTGTCGCGGGTGCTGAAAGAGGGTGCGTAACGCGGGCCGTCTTGCTTTGATGCGAGGCATGACACCTAGCTCATCCGGCCTCCCGCACGCCTGCGACCTCCAACTCCTGGAGCGCTACTACGACTCGGTGCCGCGCTCCTCGGCCCGGGCGGAGGACTTCGGTCCGCTGACCCTCTTCGTACGGGAGGGTGCGGGCTGGCCGTTCTACGGGCGGCCCGCGCTCGGCCACGCGGGGCCGGTGTCGGCGGCGGACGTCGACAAGGTGCGGGCGCGCCAGCGGGAGCTGGGGATACCGGAGGCGTTCGAGTGGGTGGCCGAGGTGACGCCCGGGCTGCGGGCGGCCGTCGAGGCCTCGGGCCTCGCGGTCCACGCCCATCCGCTGATGGTGCTGGCCCCGGACGCGCCCGCGCCCGCGCCGCACCCGCTGGTCCGCGTCCTCGGCGCGGACGACCCGCTCCTCCACGCGGCGCTCGTCCTCCCCCATCTGGCGTTCGCGGCGCCCGGTACGGCGGTGGGGGCGGCGGGGCCGGCCGAGCTGGCGGCCGAGATCACGGGGTGGGGCTGATCCGGCCCCGCCGGTTCATCAGGAACTCGCGCAGTTCGGTGCGCCGCAGCGCCTTGTCGATCGGCGTGGCCACGTACGTACTCCCCCTCGTCGACTACCGTCCGGCGCCCCCGGCCGCTGCCTGGTGGTGCCGCCAACAGGATAAGTTCCCACTCTCCACGGCCATTCCCGGACAGCCAGGCTGTGGCCATGGCAATCGACACCCACACCGCACCGGCCGCGCCGGCCGCCGCAGCGGACCCGCAGGACGGCCGTCTCACGGGCCGGGCCAAGCTGGTCCTGTTCGTGCTCTGCGCCGCCCAGTTCATGGTGGCGCTCGACTTCTCCGTACTGAACGTGGCGCTGCCCGTCCTCGGCGACGACCTGGGCCTGAGCCAGTCGGCGCTCCAGTGGGCGGTCACCGCGTTCGCCCTGCCGTCCGGCGGCTTCCTGCTCCTGTTCGGCCGGATCGCCGACCTGTACGGGCGCAAGAAGCTGTTCCTGACCGGGCTCGCCCTCTTCGGCGCCGCCTCCCTGCTCGCCACCCTCGCCTGGGACCCGGCGTCGTTCCTGACCGGCCGCGCCCTGCAGGGCCTGGGCGCCGCGGTGATCGTGCCGACCGGGATGTCGCTGCTGACCACCACCTTCCCCGAGGGCCCGCAGCGCGACCGGGCGCTCGGCATCAGCGGCACCCTGCTCTCGCTCGGCTTCACCGTCGGCATGGTGCTCGGCGGCGTCATGACGGACACCCTGGGCTGGCGCTCGACGATGGGTCTGCTCACGGTCGCCGCGGTGATCGTCCTCGCCCTGGCGCCGGGCCTGCTGCCCGAGTCCCGCACCCCGGACCGGCCGCGCCTCGACGTGCCCGGCGCGGTCACCGTCACCGGTGGTCTGCTCGCCCTGATCTACTCCCTGTCGACGGCGGCCCAGCGCGGCTTCGGCGGCGCGGACGTGTGGGGCACCCTGGTCGTCGGCCTGGTGCTGCTCGCGGCCTTCGTGGTGGTCGAGTCGAAGGCGCAGGCCCCGCTGGTCTCGCTGCCGATGCTGAGGCGCCGCACGGTGGCGTGGGGCAACCTGGGCGGTCTGGTCACCTTCTCGATGATGTCGACGGTCATCTTCGTGCTGACCCTCTACCTCCAGGAGGAACTGGGCCTCTCGTCCTTCCGGACGGGTCTGGTCTTCGGCGTCCAGGGCGTCATGTCGGCGGTCGCCGGCAGCTACGCCGCCAAGGTCATCGGCCGCTTCGGCGCCCGCCGCACGCTGGTCGCCTCGCTGCTCGGCCAGGGCCTGTTCATCGCCCTGCTGCTGGCCATCGGCCGCGAGTCGGGTGCGCTGCTCGCCACCGTCGCCGTCTCCCTGGCCAGCATGTGCCACCTGGGCGCGATCATCTCGTACGGGCTGACCGCCACCAGCGGTGTCCCCGACGAGGAGCAGGGCCTGGCGACGGGGCTGGTCACCACCACCCAGCAGGTCGGCATCACCATCGGCATCCCGCTGCTCGGCGTGCTCGCCACCACCCAGGGCGACCTGTTCGACGGGGTGCGCGGCGTCCTGCTCATCGACGCGGTGATCGTGGTCGCGGCGGCGGCCCTGCTGGCGGTCGGCCTTGGCCGCCGCACCGCCTAGCCGGACCGGCAAAGGCCCGGACGGCTCTCGCTCAGGGCCGGTCGAGCCGCAGCCGCTCCGCCCGCGGCAGCCCGGCCACCACCAGGTCGTACGAATCCTCGATCAGCTCCCGGACCAGCCGGTCCGGGAGCTGATCCACGTCCACCGTGTTCCAGTGGCGCTTGTTCATGTGCCAGCCCGGCACGATCGCCGGGTACTCGGCGCGCAGCCGCACCGCGTCGTCCGGGTCGCACTTGAGGTTGGCGGTGAGCGGGGTGCCGCCCAGGTTGCTCAGCGCGAACATCTTCCCGAGGACCTTGAAGACCGAGGTCCCCGAGTCGAACGGGAACTCCTCCGTCGCGGCGTTGAACGCCAGACAGAACGCTCTGAGCTCCTGAGGGGTCACGCCTGCTCCTCCTTGACCGGCACCGGCTCCACGAGCACGGTCACGATCTTGTTCCGGCGGCCCGCCGGGGACTCGGCCGTCAGCCGCAGCGCCCGCCCGTCCGGCAGGTCCACGGCCGCCGTGGCGCCCGCGATCGGCACCCGTCCGAGCGCCTTGGCGAGCAGTCCGCCGACCGTCTCCACGTCCTCGTCGTCGAACTCGTCGAGCCCGAACAGCTCGCCCAGATCGCCGATGTCGAGCCGCGCGGTGACCCGGAAGCAGCCGTCCGCGAGCTCCTCGACCGGCGGCAGCTCCCGGTCGTACTCGTCGGTGATCTCCCCGACGATCTCCTCCAGGATGTCCTCGATGGTGACGATCCCGGCCGTGCCGCCGTACTCGTCGATGACGACGGCGACATGGCTGCGGTCCTGCTGCATCTCGCGCAGCAGGTCGCCCGCGTTCTTGGTGTCGGGGACGAACGCGGCGGGGCGCATCGCGGTGGAGACCAGATCGGCCTCGGAGTCCCGGTTGATGTGCGTCTTGCGGACCAGGTCCTTCAGATAGACGATCCCGACGATGTCGTCCTCGTTCTCGCCGGTCACCGGGATCCTGGAGAAGCCCGAGCGCAGCGCGAGGGTGAGCGCCTGGCGGATGGTCTTGTAGCGCTCGATGCAGACGAGGTCGGTGCGCGGCACCATCACCTCGCGCACCAGTGTGTCGCCGAGCTCGAAGACCGAGTGCACCATCCGGCGCTCGTCGTCCTCGATCAGCGACTCCTGCTCGGCGAGGTCGACCATCGCCCGCAGCTCGGCCTCGGAGGCGAACGGACCCTTGCGGAAGCCCTTTCCCGGGGTGAGCGCGTTGCCGAGGAGGATCAGGAGCTGCGGCACCGGGCCCATGATCCTGGCCAGCGGCAGCAGGACGTACGCGGCGGCCGTCGCCGTGTTCAGCGGGTGCTGGCGGCCGATGGTGCGCGGCGAGACGCCGACGGCTACGTAGCTGACGAGCACCATCACCGCGATGGCGACGACCAGCGCCGTCCAGGTCTCCCCGAAGTCCTCCAGGCAGACATAGGTGACCAGGACCCCGGCCGCCATCTCGCAGGCGACCCTGACCAGCAGGGCCACATTGAGATAGCGGGTCGGGTCGGCGGCCACCTGGGCGAGCTTCGCCGCCCCGCGCCGCCCGGACCGTACGGCCTCGGCCGCGCGGAACGAGGACGTACGGGCGATGCCGGCCTCCGCGCAGGCGGCCAGCCAGGCCACCACGACCAGGGCGACGGCGCCGAAGAGCAGCTGCCCGGTCATGACACGGTCGGCGCCGGGGAGGGGCCGGTGTGGCCCTTCTCCGCCCGCCAGCCGTCCACGATGGCCGCCTGGAGGCCGAACATCTCGGCCTTCTCGTCCGGCTCCTCGTGGTCGTACCCCAGCAGGTGCAGCACTCCGTGGACGGTCAGGAGCTGGAGCTCCTCGTCCATCGAGTGCTGCGTCGGTGCGTCCTCGCCCTGCTTCTTGGCGACCTCGGGGCAGAGCACGATGTCACCGAGGAGCCCCTGCGGGGGCTCCTCGTCGTCCTTCATCGGCGGACGCAGCTCGTCCATCGGGAAGGACATGACATCGGTCGGACCGGGCAGGTCCATCCACTGGATGTGCAGCTGCTCCATGGCCTCGTCGTCCACGACGATCACCGAGAGCTCGGAGAGCGGGTGGATCCGCATCCGCGTGAGCGCGTAGCGGGCGATGTCGAGGATCGCCTGCTCGTCGACCTCGGTTCCGGACTCGTTGTTGACGTCGATCGACATGGTGCGCTCTGACTACTTCCCGTTGTGGCCCTGCTGGCTGTCGTACTTCTCGTACGCGTCGACGATACGGCCGACGAGCTTGTGCCGGACGACGTCCTGGGACGACAGCCGGGAGAAGTGGACGTCCTCGACACCCTCCAGGATGTCCTGGACCTGGCGCAGACCGCTCTTCGTGCCGTTCGGCAGGTCGACCTGGGTGATGTCACCCGTGATGACGATCTTCGAGTCGAAGCCGAGGCGGGTGAGGAACATCTTCATCTGCTCGGCGCTGGTGTTCTGCGCCTCGTCCAGGATGATGAACGCGTCGTTCAGCGTGCGTCCGCGCATATACGCCAGAGGGGCGACCTCGATCGTTCCGGCCGCCATCAGGCGGGGGATCGACTCGGGGTCGAGCATGTCGTGCAGCGCGTCGTAGAGCGGGCGCAGATACGGGTCGATCTTCTCGTACAGCGTGCCCGGCAGGAAGCCGAGGCGCTCGCCCGCCTCGACGGCGGGGCGGGTCAGGATGATCCGGGTGACCTGCTTGGACTGCAGGGCCTGGACCGCCTTGGCCATGGCGAGATAGGTCTTTCCGGTACCGGCGGGGCCGATGCCGAAGACGATCGTGTGCTTGTCGATCGCGTCGACGTACCGCTTCTGGTTGAGGGTCTTGGGCCGGATCGTGCGACCACGGCTGGAGAGGATGTTCTGGGTCAGCACATCGGCCGGGGTCTCGTGGCCGTCCTCCGCCTTGCCGTTCTCGCTCGCCCTGAGCATGGCGATCGAGCGTTCCACTGCGTCCTCCGTCATCGGCTGACCGGTGCGGAGCACCAGCATCATCTGGTCGAACAGGCGTTGGATGAGCGCGACTTCCGCCGGGGCCCCCGTGGCACTGATCTCATTGCCCCGGACGTGGATGTCGGCCGCCGGGAAGGCCTTCTCGATCACGCGCAGCAGCGAGTCGCCGGATCCGAGCAGCATCACCATCGGGTGCTTGGCAGGGACCTTGATCTGGGCACTCGTCTGCGGCTGTGTGGGTGTCTGAGTCATGGGCCGGCTCTGTGGCCTGCACATACCTCCCGTTGCAGGGTTCTCGCCGCTCGACAACCTCTGGATACCCAGCGTACGACCTGGCACTGACAGGGCCGAGGGGTTTTCGGACCAGGTGTTCGGTCGCGGATCGCCGTGGGCCGGCCGCGCCCGCGCGGCGGAGCCGCCGAGGGTCGCGGCCCCGCGCCCCTGGGGCATCACGCGGGGCGCCGGAACCCGATCGTCGGGACGGCCCGGCGCAGCGGCCACGCCCGGGCCGCACCCGGCAGCAGGCCCTCCAGGAAGGCGTACCGCCGCAGCGCGGCCGGGTCCTGGTCCGCGAACGTGCGCACCCGCTGCCACCAGGCCGCGATCTCCGCCCAGCCCGGCGCCGACAGCGAACCGCCGAACTCCTGCACCGACAGCGCGGCCGTGAGCCCGGCGAAGGCGAGCCGGTCCGCCAGCGGCCACCCGGCCAGCGTGCCGGTGACGAACCCGGCCACGAACACGTCGCCCGCCCCGGTCGGATCCAGCGCCTCCACGGCGATCGCGGGCACCTCGGCGGTCTCCCCGGTCGAGCCGTCCACCGCGTACGCGCCCTCCGCGCCCAGGGTGACCACCGCGACCGGCACCTTCTCGGCCAGGGCGCGGGCGGCCGCGCGCGGGCAGTCGGTGCGGGTGTAGCGCATCGCCTCGCCCGCGTTGGGCAGGAACGCCTCACAGTGCTCCAGGCCGGTCAGGCCCGCCAGGTCCCAGTGCCCGGTGTCGTCCCAGCCGACGTCGGCGAAGATCCGCGAGCCGTGCCGGGCGGCGTCCTCGATCCACTCCTCCCGCCGGCCGGGCACCAGCGAGGCGACGGCGGCACGCGCGCGTGGCGGCACGGCGGGCGCGGACTCCTCCGGGGGCGCCTCATGGCCGTGCGAGACCATGGTCCGCTCGCCCTCGTACGCCATGGAGACGGTGACCGGCGAGTGCCAGCCGGGGACGGTCCGCGACAGCGAGAGGTCGATGCCCTCGCCCTGTTCCAGGGCGTCCCAGCAGTACTCGCCGTAGTGGTCGTCGCCGAACGCCGCCGCCAGCGAGGTGCGCAGCCCGAGGCGGGCGAGCGCGATGGCCATGTTGGCGACGCCGCCGGGGCTGGAGCCCATGCCGCGCGCCCACGACTCCGTCCCGCGCACCGGGGCGGAGTCGAGGCCGGTGAAGATGATGTCGAGGAAGACCGTGCCGGTCAGGAAGACGTCGCACTCCGGGTCGCGGGGCCGGCGCACCTTGCCCAGCGGGTCGACGCCCGCGGTGTGGCCCCACTGGTCGGCGCGGTCCTGCTGCCCTCTGCTGGATGTGGTCACGGCGGACTCCCCGTTCGCGTACGGATGGGGCCAGTGTGCCCGATCCGCCGTGCGCGGGAGCGGTCGCCGGAGCCCCGGTGAGGGGCGAGTGACCGCGTCTACCAGCGCGGCAGGGCGGGGGTGCGCCACTGCTCGTACCCCGGGGCCCGGCGCATCGCGGCGGCGTCGTCGCGGTCGCGCAGGGTGCCGTCGTCGTCGAGCCAGCGCCGGTGGAGGCGCTCCAGCGCGTCCCGGTCGAGGGTGACGCCGAGCCCGGGGGCGTCGGAGACGGTGAGCCGTCCGTCCCGGAAGACGTGGCGCTCGACGACGTCCTCGCTCTGCCAGGGGTAGTGGCTGTCGCACGCGTAGTCGAGGTTGGGGACGGTCGCGGCGACGTGGGTCATCGCGGCGAGACTGATCCCCAGGTGGGTGTTGGAGTGCATGGAGAGCCCCACTCCGAAGGTGCGGCAGATCGCGGCCAGCTCCCGGGTGTTGCGCAGCCCGCCCCAGTAGTGGTGGTCGCTGAGGACGACCTGGACGGCGTCGGTCAGGAACGCCTCGCGGATCTCGGGGAACGTGGTCACGCACATGTTGGTGGCGAGCGGGACGGAGGTGCCCGCGGAGACCTCCGCCATCGCGCGCGTGCCGGACGCCGGGTCCTCCAGGTACTCCAGTACGTCCGCGAGCTCGGCGGCGACGCGCAGCGAAGTGGCCGTGCTCCAGCCGCCGTTCGGGTCGAGCCGCAGCGGCTGCCCCGGGAAGGCCTCGGCGAGCGCCCGGACCGCGGCGACCTCCTGCTCGGGCGGGAAGACGCCGCCCTTCAGCTTGAAGGAGCCGAACCCGTACTCGCGCGCGAACCTGCGGGCCTGCGCCACGATCCCGGCGGGGTCGACGGCCGCCCCCCAGTCGTCCTTCTCGCCCGCGCCGCCCGGGTGTTCGGCCCACCGGTAGAAGAGATAGGCGCTGTACTCCACGCTGTCGCGGACCTTGCCGCCGAGGAGGGTGTGCACGGGCACGCCGAGGGTCTTGCCGAGCGCGTCGAGACAGGCGACCTCGAAGGCGGACACGACGGAGAGCCGCAGCTTGTCGGCGCTCTGCACCCCGCGCAGCCCGCCGACGTCGACGGAGTGGTCGACACGGGCCCCGTCCACGGGCAGGTCGTTCATAAGAGTGAACAGCCCCTGGAGATCGGAAACCCCCTGCCCGGCGGCGACCAGGGCCGCGGCATACGGCCGCGCCAGCTCCAGGTACTTGCCGTCCCCGTAGGTCTCCCCCACACCGGTCACCCCACTGGCGGTGACGACTTCGACGACGAGGCGGGGGGTGTACGGCTGATGCACGCCCTGCACGTTGAGGAGCGGGGGGTCGGAGACGAGAACGGGGGTCAGTCGGATGTCGACGATCGCGTGCGCGCGGGGGGAGTGGGCTGTGTTCTGCTGCGGATGGCTCTGCTGCGAATGTACATCCATGAGAATGGAGACTAGATATATGAACAGAGGGGGTCAAGAGAGGGGCCCTGTTTGAGCCCGGAGTTCGTCTGCGGGTTCGGTGGGGGCTGGTCGCGCAGTTCCCCGCACCCCTAGGGGGATGGGGCCCGGGGTGTCCGCCCCATCGGCTGGGTGCGGGGGCCTCAGGTCCCGCAAGGGGGTGCAGGGGTGCAGCCCCGCTGGGGGTACAGGAGGCCCGGCACGCGGCGGGGTCACCGCCGCGTGCCGGGATCGCGGGTGCTCCGGCGCGATCGCCTTCTTGCCGGAGATCCGGATCAGCGGCGCGCCCGCCACCTCCTCCACCCCGTGCCACATGTCGGGACGAGACCCCAGCCAGGACAGCAGCTCGGAGCGCACCGGCTCCGGATCCGACCACGTGCCGTAGAACTTCGTACCCGTGATGCAGATCGGCCGCAGGCCGGTCGTCGCCACCGCGCCCCACACCGCCGCCGCGACCCCCGGGCAGTGCTCCGCCCGGAAGTCGTCGAACGCCACGATCCCGTCGGGGGCCACCAGGGTCCGGGCCGCCTCGATGTCCCCGTGGACGTGCTCGTACAGGTGAGAGGCGTCCACGTGGATGAAGCGGCAGGTCGAGGGGGAGACCCGGGACGTGATCACCGACGTGGGGGCCTGGACCACCACCGGCAGGGCGTCGTGGAAGGACAGGTAGTTCGCCTCGAAGGCCCGCCGCGTCAGCGTCGCGTACGAGCGGTCCATCTCCTCGCTGTTGGGGTCGTCCGGCGCGGGCGAGTCGAACAGGTCGCAGACCGTGAACGTCTCGCCCGCCCGCAGGTACGACCCCATGAAGATCGCGCTCTTGCCCAGGTACGCGCCGAGTTCCAGCAGGTCACCACGGAGTTCCTGGCGCTCCTGGCGCGCCAGGAACCAGTCGAAGAGCAGTTGGTCGGCGGGCCAGAACCACCCCTTGACGTCGGAGAAGCGGGCCGGGGCGGCGCTCTGAGCGCTCGTCGTTTGTGCCATGGACCCGGTCCTACTCCCGCCAGATGGCGCGGAGTTTACGGTCAGGGGTGGGGCTGATGGTGCCCCGGCTACATCCCTCCCCGCGGGCCGGAACCGGCCGGAACCTCAGCTGAAGATGATCATAGAGCCCTGCGCCAGCGACCTCGTCGCCGCCGCGTGCAGCCCCAGCCACACATGCCGCTCCCGTGCGAAGGGGCTCTCGTCGTACGGGATCGGGCCCGCCGGCTCCTCCAGCGAGGTGGGGCGGTCCGGCGGAGCCGGGGCCATCGGCGGGTTGACCGGGTCTATCCCGATCGCCGGGGCCACGAACTCCAGCTCCCGCAGCAGCCCGTGGGTGGAGCCGAGCGGCCCGCCCCCGGCCAGCAGCTCCTCGTTGGCGAGGGGGGTGTGGAAGTCCACCGGTACGTACGCGCCGGCGTGGTCGTAGTGCCAGACCAGATGGGACTGCTGGGCCGTCGACTCGAACATCTCCAGCAGCTGTTCGTAGTCGCCGCCGAGCTCGTCCACCGGTGTCACGGCGAGGCGGCACAGCTGGAGGAGATAGGCGCGGCGCAGGAAGTGGAGCGCGTCGTAGTCGAAGCCCGCGACCGGGGCGACATCGCCCGAGAGGCCGGGCATGTACGCGAAGACGGGCACGGGCGGCAGCCCTGCCTCACCGAGTGCCTTGTCGTACGAGGCGATCTCCTCGGCGAACGGGTTGTCAGGGCTGTGGCACAGCACGTCGACGAGGGGGACCAGCCACAAGTCACAGGCCACGGGGCTCCTTACGAGGTCGCGATGGTCGGGACAGCGTAGTCCGCCGAGCACGCTCCGCGAAGCTCGCCCGTCAACTCCCGTGCGGAGCACGCGTCAACGCGCCGCGAAGCCATCGGCTCAGGAGTCACACACGTCTCAGAAGACGCATACCCACCACCGTCGACCCTCAGCCCTCAGCGCCCCACGTCCCAGATCCATACCCCGTCCACCCGGTGGCCCTGCCTGCCGAGCAGCCGCGACACCGTGGTGTACAGCGCCTCCTCGTTGTCCTGCGGGGGCAGCACGACCAGCCCGGCCTTCCAGTACTCCAGGTCCGCCCGCGCCTGGGCGCGCCAGGAGTCGCCGATGTCGGGGATCGCGCCGCCGTAGCGCACATCGCGCAGCAGGTTGGAGGTCCAGCGCGGGGAGGCGCCGTAGATGCCGATGCGGTCCGGGCCCCAGGGGCCGTTGAAGTAGCCGCCGGGGAGCGGGAAGCCGAGGTCCGCGCGGACCTGCCAGTGCAGGGCGTCGGCGGCCGCCGGGTCGGGCAGCGGCACCGTCACCACGGACTCGCCGGGCTTCACATACGTACGCCACAGCCCGTCCGCGAAGAACGACGGCACCGGCGCCCGCTCGGTCACCGTGAAGGGGGTCGGGACGATCGGCAGCAGCGCCGCCGCGACCGCCGCGAGGCCGGTGAGCCGGTTCACCCGGCCCGCCTTGGCCAGTCGCCCCGCCGCCAGCGCGACCAGCGCGCCGAGCGCCGGTGCGCACACCATTCCGACCCGGCCCTCGATGACCGACTCGAAGAGCGGGCGGTGGGCGAGAGCCCGCCAGGGGCCCGGCAGCTCCACGTCCGTGTACGGGACGCTGATCTTCTGGCCGAGCGAGAGGACCGCCGCCGCGACCGCCGTGAGCGCGAGCGCCTTCACCAGGGCGTGGCGCCACAGCCGTACCGTGATCGCGAGGGCCAGCGCGATCAGCGGCCAGCCGTAGAACGCGTTCTGCTCGGTCCGGTTGAGGGCCAGCTTGTCCGCGGTCGCCTCGTCGCCGAGCAGCGCACGCCCGGAGAACTTCAGGAAGGACAGCGGGCTGTTGCCCGCGGCGTCGCCGTGCAGCACCGAGTGGTAGCTCTGGGTGCCGAAGAACTGCCAGGTCAGCGGATAGGCGATCAGTGGCAGGCAGACCAGGGCGGCGACCCCCATGCCCTTGGCGAGCGTGGGGCCCGCCTCCCTGATGACCTCGCGGCGGGCCAGCGCGTAGGAGAGCGCGAAGAGCAGCATGCCGACCGAGGCGAGCAGCAGGACTTCTTCGCCGAGGAAGATCTGATACGTGGCGAACAGCCCGAGCAGCACGCCGTCGCGGCGGACGTTCGCGGCCGGTGAGCACAGCCGCAGGGCCCGGTCGACGATCACCGGGATCATGAACAGGACGCAGAAGTTCGGGTGGGCGTTGGCGTGCGAGATCATCGGCGGCGCGAAGCCGGCGAGCGCGCCGCCGAGGCCCGCGGCCCACGGGTTGTCGGTCACCCACCGCGCGAACAGCCGGTACCAGGCGTACGCCGTCGCGGTGAGGCCGAGCGTGAGGACCAGTGCCCAGGTGACGGTCGGGCCGAGCGCCAGGGTGACGGGGGTGAGCGGCACGGACAGGCCCAGCATGGGCGTGTTGCCCATGAGGTTCACCCCGTCCGGGAAGCCCTGGAGGGTGGTGAAGAGGGGGTCGCGCAGATGCCGGACGTTGTCGGCGGTGACCGAGAAGAACCACTCCCACTGGTTCTGGTCCTGGCCGGAGTCCGCGAGGTAGCCGCGGCCGAGGTCGGTCCAGAGGTCCTTGTAGAGCAGGACCGAGGAGAGCAGGAAGAGGGCGAACAGGGCGAGGCCGGCGCGGCTCGCGGAGCGGGCCTTGAGGCGGACGAGTTCGAGGAGCACCCGGCCGTAGTCGGCGGGGCCGACCTTGGAGCCCTCCTGGTGGGACCAGCGGACCGGGACCTCGGCCACGGCCCAGCCGTGGCGGCGGAAGTACTGGAGTATCTCGACGTCGATGCCCCAGCCGTCGAGGCGGGCGTCCGCGAAGGCCGCGCGCGCCTTGTCGCCGTCGAAGAGCTTGAAGCCGCACTGGGTGTCGTGGATGCCGGGGACCGCGACGGCGCGTATCAGCCGGTTGCCCATCCGCCCCAGCCACTCGCGCACCCGGCTCTGGTGGACCGCTATGTCGGCCTCGGGGTGGGCGCGGGAGCCGATCGCGGCGGCCGCCTCGGCGCCGTCGAGCTCCTTGGCGAGCCGGTCGAGCTCGGCGACGGGGGTGGCCAGGTCGGCGTCGGTGAGCAGCACACGGGCACCCCGGGAGGCCGCGACGCCCAGCCGCAGGGCGTGGCCCTTGCCGCGGTTGCGGTCGGCGGCGACGAGGTGGATCCGGGGGTCGGCGTCGGCGGCGTCCCGGGCGACGTCCGCCGTGCCGTCCTGGGACCCGTCGTCGACGACGATCAGCTCCCAGGACAGGGGCGCGTCGTGGAGGTGGTCCCGGATCGCGTCCAGGGTCGGGCCCAGACGCCGTTCCTCGTTGTACGCGGGGACGACGACCGAGAGGTCGAGGGGGCCGCCGTCCGTCACCGCTTCAGCCGCTCCGCCCAGGTGAGCGAGTGGTCGTTGTACGCGCTGATCACCGCGTACGCGGCGTCGCCGTCGCCCTTGACCACGGCGTCGACGAGGTCGCCGTGCCCGTTCCAGAGCCAGTCGCTGAGGTCGGAGCGCCCGCGCAGATACGGCACGGCGAAGACCCAGCACTGCATCCGCAGCCGATGCAGGAAGTCCGAGATATACGGATTCCCGGCGAGCGCGCCGAGCTCGCGCCAGAACCGGAGGTCGTAACCGATGAGGATGTTCAGGTCGCCGCTGCGGGCTGCGCGGGCGCACTCCTCGGCGCGGCGCCGCACGGAGACGAGCGCGGGGCCGTGGGCGGCGCCCAGCTCCGTGATCTTCCGGAAGATTCCGTTCACCACGAGGGGCGCCGCACGGAGACGAGCGCGGGGCCGTGGGCGGCGCCCAGCTCCGTGATCTTCCGGAAGATTCCGTTCACCACGAGGGAGCGGGCCTCGACCATGCCCTTGTAGTCGTCGACGGAGAACTCGTGGACGCGGAAGCCGCGGTGCTGGTCGGAGTCGAGCAGTCCCTGCGCGGTGAGGTCGACGAGTGCCTCGCGCACGGGGGTGGCGCTCACCCCGTACTGCTCGGCGATCTGCTTGACGGTGAACTCCTCGCCGGGCTGCAGGCGCCCCGCCAGTATCTCGTCACGCAGTGCGTCGGCGATCTGCTGCCGCAGCGTGCTGCGCGTCACGCCTCCACTCGCGGGCACGGTGGCCCTCCCCTCGTCGGTATCCCGCACACGATAGGCCAGGCCTGGGCGGTATTCCCCCACCCCGCCCCTTCCCTGAACCCTCCGGGGGTGGGGCTCCCCCGCGAACCCCGCCCCCCGCGCCTGCCGCTCGAACTCGGCCGGGTCCGCGTACCGCTGCGAGAAGTGGGTGAGGACGAGATGGCGTACCCCGGCATCGCGGGCCACCCCGGCCGCCTGACCCGCCGTCAGATGCCCGTGGTCCTCCGCCAGCCGTACGTCCTCGTCCAGGAACGTGGACTCCACGACCAGCATGTCGCAGCCCTCGGCCAGCGCGGGCACGCCCTCGCAGAGACGGGTGTCCATGACGAACGCGAACCGCTGCCCGCGCCGCGTCTCACTGACGTCGTCGAGCGTCACCCCGCCGAGCGCGCCCTCGCGCTGGAGCCGGCCCACGTCGGGACCCGCGATGCCGTGCTCGGCGAGCAGCGCGGGCAGCATCCGGCGCCGGTCCGGCTCGGTGATCCGGTAGCCGTAGGACTCGACCGGGTGCGAGAGCCGCCGCGCTTCGAGCGTGTACGCGTCGGTCACGGCCAGTACCGCCGCCTCGCCGTCGACCGGCGCCTGCGCCAGCTCGACCGTCTCGCGGTAGGCCGTCGCGTACCGCAGCCGGTCGAAGAAGTGCTGCCCGCTCGCCGGATAGTGCGCGGTGACCGGGTGCGGCACCCGGTCGAGGTTGATCCGCTGGATCACCCCGGCGAGCCCCAGCGAGTGGTCGCCGTGGAAGTGCGTGACGCAGATCCGGTCGATGTCGTGCGCGGCCACCCCGGCCCGCAGCATCTGCCGCTGGGTGCCCTCACCGGGGTCGAAGAGGATGCCCTCGCCGTCCCAGCGCAGCAGATAGCCGTTGTGGTTGCGGTGCCGGGTCGGGACCTGGCTGGCGGTGCCGAGCACCACCAATTCGCGTACGGACACGTGCGGTTACCGGTCCTGTCCGACTATCCCGGCGGCCACTGCAGGCCGCGCCCGCCGAGCAGGTGGGCGTGTGCGTGGAAGACGGTCTGGCCCGCGCCGCTGCCGGTGTTGAAGACGATCCGGTAGCCGCTGCCGTCGATCTTCTCGTCGGCGGCGATCTCCCCGGCCACGCGCAGCAGATCGGCGGCGATCACCGGCTCGGCGGCGGCCAGCGAGGCCGCGTCGGGGTGGTGGACGCGCGGGATGACGAGGATGTGCGTCGGCGCCTGGGGGTTGATGTCGCGGAACGCCACGACGGTCGGGGTATCCCGGACGACGGTCGCCGGGACGTCCCCCGAGACGATCTTGCAGAACAGGCAGTCCGCCTGCGGCTCTCCGGCCACGGTCCTGGGCTCCTCGGTCACGGTGGGAACAGCTGGATCGGTCAGTGGATCAGTCAGGAGCATGCTACTGACGTTTGCCCGCCGATCCCCACTCGCCCCGGTTCGTCACTTGCCCCGGAACGACTCCGTCACGGTCACCGTGACCGTCACCGTCGGGCGACTGCCCGGCTTCCCCGGGGGCTTGGGGGTGCTCTTGGTGGGGGGCGGCGCGTTGCAGTCGCCCAGCACACTGGCGTGGAAGACCGTGCGGTCCGCGACCTTCGCCGTGAGGTCGCCGCGTACACAGCGGTCCTCGCGCTCCTCCGTGACCTTGCCGGTGACGCTGATCTTCCTGTTGTCGTCGGTGCGGCCCCGGCAGTCGACCGTGGCGACCGTACGCGTCGAACCGGCCGACGGGGTACGGGTGGAGCCGCCCCCGCCGTCGATCTTCGCCGTACACGTCAGATACCGCACCTTGACGCCGTCGTGCTCCAGCTTGCTGGTCGCGACCTTGTCGGTGGTCACCGAGACGGTGACCGAGCTCATTCCGCCGACCGGGTCGCAGGCCGCGGCCCCGGCGGCCGCCCCGGCGACCAGACCGAGCGCGGCGAGCGCGCGCCGGTGGCGCAGCGGCCACGTGACATATCTCCTTGCCCCCATACGCGCCAGCGTCCCACCACCGCGCGGGCGGCGGTAGATGGCTTTACGACGTCACGAGCGGTTCTGTGGCGTCACGACCAGCGGCCGGTGCGCCCCATCAGCAGCGCGGCCGCCGCCGTGCCCGCCGTGGAGGTGCGCAGCACGCTCGGGCCGAGCAGATACGGCCTGGCGCCCGCCTCGGCGAAGGCGGCCAACTCCTCGGGCGACACGCCCCCTTCGGGGCCCACCACCAGGACGATCTCCCCCTGTGCGGGCAGTTCGGCCGTGGCCAGCGGCTCGCTCGGGATGTCGCTGCCCTCGTGCAGCACGGCGGCGAAATCAGCCGTGGCCAAAAACGCGACAACCTGCTTGGTCGTCATCGCGTCCCGTACCTCCGGGAACCGCACCCGGCGCGACTGCTTGCCCGACTCACGGGCCGTGGCGCGCCACTTGGCCAGCGACTTGGCGCCCCGGTCGCCCTTCCACTGGGTGATGCAGCGCGAGGCCTGCCACGGCACCACGGCGTCGACGCCCACCTCGGTCATCGTCTCCACCGCGACCTCGCCCCGGTCGCCCTTGGGCAGCGCCTGGACGACGGTGATGCGCGGCTGCGGCTCCGGCTCGTCCATCAGCGAGTCGAGCTGGACGATCAGCCGGTCCTTGCCTTCGGTGTCCAGGACCACGCAGTCCGCCCAGGTGCCGAGCCCGTCGGTGAGGACGACGTCCTCACCGGGCTTGAGCCGCTTCACGGAGACGGCGTGCCGCCCCTCGGGCCCGTCCAGGACGTACCGGCCGCCCGGCCCGGACTCGTGGAACCGCTCGACGACGAAGACCGGGGCGGTCATGACGTACTCCTCATGTGTTTCGGTTTCTCGATGCGGCGGCCAACGCGGCCAGCGCCGCGTCCAGTTCGGCCGCCAGGACCTCCACCAGCTGCCCGGCCGGCAGCTGCCGCGCCAGCCGGTGTCCCTGCCCGGCCCAGAGCGCCATGCCCTGGGCGTCGCCCGCCGCCGCGGCCGCCCGCCGCAGCCCGGCGGTGAGCTGGTGGACCTGGGGGTAGGCGGGCGGGGCGTACGGCCCGTGCTCGCGCATGAACCGGTTGACCAGGCCGCGGGCCGGGCGTCCGGAGAACGCCCGGGTCAACTCCGTACGGACGAAGAGGGGGTTGAGGAGCGCCTGCTTGTGCAGCGCGTGCGCGCCGGACTCGGGGCAGGCCAGGAACGCCGTGCCGAGCTGCGCCGCGTCCGCGCCCGCCGCGAGCACGGCCGCGATCTGGGCGCCGCGCATCAGCCCGCCGGTCGCGATGAGCGGCAGCCGTACGCTCTCGCGGACCTGGGTGATCAGCGAGAGCAGCCCGATCCCGGAGCCGTCGGCCTGCGGGTCGTCGCGGTGGGTCGACTGGTGGCCGCCGGCCTCTATGCCCTGGACGCAGACGGCGTCGGCCCCGGCGACCTGCGCGGCCAGCGCCTCGTCGGGGGTGGTCACGGTGACGACGGTGTACGTGCCGAGGGCGGTGAACGCGGCGAGCACCTCGGGTTCGGGGCAGCCGAAGGTGAACGAGACGGCCGCGACCGGGTCCTCACGCAGGATCGCCAGCTTGGCCTCGTAGCCGTCGTCGCCGCCGGAGTCGGCGTCACCCAGCGGCGTCTCGTACCAGGTGGCCTCGCCCGCGAGCTGGTTGCGGTAGACCTCGATCTCGGCCGGGTCGGTGTGCGGCGGCTGCGGCATGAACAGGTTGACCCCGAACGGCCGCCCGGTGAGCCCGCGCAGCTGCTTGATCTCCTGGTACATGCCGTCGGCCGTCTTGTATCCGGCGGCCAGGAACCCGAGCCCGCCGGCCTCGCAGACCGCGGCGGCCAGACCGGGGGCGGAGACGCCACCGGCCATCGGAGCCTGCACGATCGGATACCGGCAGAGATCGGTCAAAGCCATGCCCGCATCGTGCCACGGGTGCGGCGTGGCACCGAATCGCCCACCCCACCGCGGGCCGCGCCTGGGTAGTCAGGGGCGCGGGGAACTGCGCGAGCAACCCACGGCACAGCCGCAGACGAACATCCGGTCCAGACGGTCAGCGGCCGTTGAACGCGTCCTTCAGGCGGGAGAACAGGCCCTGCTGGCCCGGCTGGAACTGCCCCAGGGGGCGTTCCTCGCCGCGCAGCTTGGCCAGCTGGCGCAGCAGGTCCTCCTGCTGCGGGTCCAGCTTGGTCGGGGTGGTGACCTCGACGTGGACGATCAGATCGCCCCGGCCGCCGCCGCGCAGATGTGTCACTCCGCGCCCGTGGAGCGGGATGGACTGGCCCGACTGCGTGCCCGGGCGGATGTCCACCTCCTCCATGCCGTCCAGCGTCTGCAGCGGCACCTTGGTGCCGAGCGACGCCGCCGTCATCGGGATCGTCACCGTGCAGTGCAGATCGTCGCCACGGCGCTGGAAGACGTCGTGGTTGAGCTCGTGGATCTCGACGTACAGATCACCGGCGGGGCCGCCGCCGGGGCCGACCTCGCCCTCGCCCGCGAGCTGGATCCGGGTGCCGTTGTCGACACCGGCCGGGATCTTGACCGTGAGCGTGCGGCGCGAGCGGATGCGGCCGTCGCCGGCGCACTCCGGGCACGGGGTGGGCACGACGGTCCCGAAGCCCTGGCACTGGGGGCAGGGGCGGGAGGTCATGACCTGGCCGAGGAAGGAGCGGGTCACCTGGGAGACCTCGCCGCGGCCGCGGCACATGTCACACGTCTGGGCCGAGGTGCCGGGTGCGGCGCCCTCGCCCGAGCAGGTCGTACAGACGACCGCCGTGTCGACCTGGATCTCCTTGGTCGTACCGAAGGCCGCCTCGTTGAGGTCGATCTCCAGGCGGATCATGGCGTCCTGGCCCCGGCGGGTGCGCGAGCGCGGTCCGCGCTGCGCCGCGTTGCCGAAGAACGCGTCCATGATGTCCGAGAAGTTCCCGAAGCCGCCCGCGCCGAAGCCGCCCGCGCCACCGCCGCCGGAGGACGACAGGGGGTCGCCACCGAGGTCGTAGACCTGCTTCTTCTGCGGGTCCGAGAGGACCTCGTAGGCGGCGTTGATCTCCTTGAAGCGCTCCTGCGTCTTCGGGTCCGGATTCACATCCGGGTGGAGTTCACGCGCCAGGCGCCGGAACGCCTTCTTGATCTCGTCCTGCGATGCGTCGCGGCGTACGCCCAGTACGGCGTAGTAGTCCGTGGCCACTTACGACTCCGCCAGGATCTGTCCGACGTAACGTGCCACTGCGCGTACCGCTCCCATCGTTCCGGGGTAATCCATGCGGGTCGGTCCGACCACGCCGAGTTTGGCGACGGCCTCGCCGCCCGAACCGTAGCCGACCG
Organism: Streptomyces sp. ERV7; assembly: GCF_001653515.1. GTDB lineage: Bacteria > Actinomycetota > Actinomycetes > Streptomycetales > Streptomycetaceae > Streptomyces. Next base: position 888,943 of record NZ_LYOY01000029.1, read on the forward strand.
AGACGACGGACGTGGAGTTCAGCCCCTCATGGGCGTTCTCATGCCCGATTCGTACGGTCATGCCCGATTCCTTGGCCTCGCCGAGCAACTTGAGGAGCACCACTTGCTCCTCCAGCGCCTCCAGCACCGGCCTGATGGTCAGGGGGAAGTCGTGCCCGAAGCGGGTGAGATTGGCGGTACCGCCGATCATCAGCCGCTCCTCGGTCTCCTCGACCAGGGTTTCGAGCAGGGTGGAGAGCACCGTCGAAACGGTTCCTCGGTCCTCCGGCTCGAAGGACTCCGGCAGGTCCTGCACCAGCTGCGGGACGTCCGCGAAGCGGCGCCCCACCACCCGGCTGTTGAGCCGGGCCCGCAGATCCGCCAGCGAGGTCTCGCCGAACGGCGCCGGGCAGTCCACCAGCCGCTGCTCGACCCGGCCGGTGTCCGTGATCAGCACCAGCATCAGCCGGGCCGGGGCCAGCGAGAGCAGCTCCACGTGCCGCACGGTGGACCGCGTCAGCGACGGGTACTGCACCACGGCGACCTGCCGGGTGAGCTGGGCGAGCAGCCGGACCGTGCGCGCCACCACGTCGTCGAGGTCGACGGCGCCGTCCAGGAAGTTCTGGATGGCCCGCCGCTCCGGCGACGACATCGGCTTGACGCCCGCGAGCCGGTCGACGAACAGCCGGTAGCCCTTGTCCGTGGGGATGCGGCCGGCGCTGGTGTGGGGCTGGGCGATGAAGCCCTCCTCCTCCAGCACGGCCATGTCGTTGCGGACGGTCGCCGGGGAGACACCCAGCGCGTGCCGCTCGGTCAGGGCCTTCGAACCCACCGGCTCCTCGGTCCCGACATAGTCCTGGACGATGGCGCGCAGGACCTCAAGTCTGCGTTCACTGAGCACCGCGCACACCTCCAGCTGTCGTCCCTAGGCGCTCTGCCTGGCACTCTGTGCGTTCGAGTGCCAGCAATCCCCCGGCCAGTGTACGGCCGACCGGTACACCCCTAGCAAGGGCGGCCGCCCGTGACGCTCGCGGCGCGCTCGAACGCCGTCCCGCGACCGCCCGGGATAGCGTCACGTCATGGACGTCAGATGGGAAGAGTTCGGCTGGGAGCGGCTCGGCGACGGCGTGGGCCGGCGCAGGCTGCCGGGGTGGGACGCGACGGCCGGTCTGGTCGTCGGCGACGACGCGGTCCTGCTGTACGACACGGGGTCGACGCTGCGCGAGGGCGCCGAGCTGCGCGCCCAGGCACAGGCGCTGCTCGGGCGCCGGGTGACGCACATCGCGCTCAGCCATCCGCACTTCGACCACGTGCTCGGCACGGCCGCGTTCTCGGGGGCCGAGGTGTACGGGGCGGTCGGCCTGGACCGGGTCCTGGACGGCGACGCGCTGCGGGACGACGCGGTCAAGCAGGGGGTGCCGCACGCGCAGGCCGCCGAGGCGGCGGACCTGCTGGTGCGCCCGCACCACTTCGTGACCGGCGAGTGGACGCTGGAGCTCGGCGGGCGGCAGGTGCTGCTCGCGAACGTGGGTCCGGGCCACTCGGGCCACGACCTGGCCGTACTGGTCCCCGCCTCCCCCGGCTCGCCCGAGGTCGTCTTCTGCGGTGACCTCGTCGAGGAGTCCGGTGAGCCGCAGGCGGGCCCGGACGCGGTCCGCACCCGCTGGCCCGCCGCGCTGGACCGGCTCCTCGACCTGGGCGGGGAGGACGCGGTGTACGTGCCGGGGCACGGGGCGGTGGTGGACGCGGCGTTCGTCCGGGCGCAGCGGGCCCAACTCGCGGCCAAATTCGGCGTGTCGTAGCGCCGTACACCCATATGGCCACATCAACCGCCCGTATTCTCATCCGAATGCGCAGCTACAGCCCGGACCTGACCCCGCCCTGGAAGAAGGGGACCCCGGCACCCGAGGTGCCCGCCGAGCTCGACCTGGTCGTCGAGGAGGTGACGACGGGGGTCTGCGGGGCGGTGCTCCGCTGTGAGGCGGGGACGGTGACGCTGGAGGACCGCTTCGGCAAACAGCGGGTGTTCCCGCTGGCGGCCCGGGGCTTCCTCCTTGAGGGGAAGGTCGTCACGCTGGTACGCCCGCCGGCGCCCGCGCCGTCGCGCCCGGCGCGTACGGCCTCGGGCTCGGTGGCGGTGCCGGGTGCGCGGGCGCGGGTGGCGCGCGCCGGGCGCATCTATGTGGAGGGGCGCCACGACGCGGAGCTGGTGGAGAAGGTGTGGGGCGACGACCTGCGGATCGAGGGGGTCGTGGTCGAGTACCTGTCCGGCATCGACGACCTCCCGGCGATCGTCGCGGAGTTCGCGCCCGGCCCCGACGCGCGCCTGGGCGTCCTGGTCGACCACCTGGTCCCCGGCTCCAAGGAGTCCCGGATCGCGGCGGCGGTCACGGGCGAGCACGTGCTGGTGGCCGGGCACCCCTACATCGACGTGTGGGAGGCGGTGAAGCCGGCGTCGGTGGGGATCGGGGCGTGGCCGGTCGTGGGGGCCCGGCCGCCCGCCACCATCCGGTACGCGAGCGCCGCCCCGTCCTCGCCCTCGCGCGGGCCCGGCCACGGCATCGGGACCGGACCGCCGCGCGCCGACTCCGGCAGCCGGGGCGGCTCCTTCTCCAGTACCGCCCGCAGCTCCTCGATCCCGGACTCACGGGCGTGCCACACCCGGGCGAGCCGGGGCTCGCCGACCGGGCCGCCGGCCTCCGGGTCGAGCCAGATCGCGCACCAGTCGCAGAGCCGGGGCACCAGGAGCTGTCCGGCGAGCGCCGCGATCATGTCCTCGTCGAACTGGCCGGCCAGCAGGTCGGACGCCTCCGCCAGGAAGGAGAGGGCGCCCCGGTTGACCCAGTCGCGGTCCTGTCCGCAGGGGGCTCCGCGCGGCGGGGTGGCCAGGATCCCGGCGGCGCGCAGCCCGCGTTGGAGCCGCTCCTCGGAGCCGGGGTCGGCGTCCGGGCGGGAGACGTCGTCCGGGTCGAGGACCAGCCGCGCCCACACCGTCTTCAGGCCGGTGCGGTAGGTGATCCCCCAGCACTCCGCGAGCGCGGCCACCAGGTGCAGCCCCCGCCCGTACTCGGGCGCGCCCGGCTCGCGCGCCCCGCGCGGCTCGTTGCGTACGGCCCTGGAGGGGTGGTGGTCGGAGACCTCGACGACCACGGCGCCCGGCTCGTCCCCGGCGGGCGGCTCCAGGCGGCAGACCAGCTCGACGGTGGTGCCGGCGTGCACCACGGCGTTGGTGACCAGCTCGTTGACGAGTATCGCCGTGTCGTCGGCGGCCCGTTCGTCGAGCCGCTCGGCGCCGGGCGCCCCCTGGGCGGTCCAGTCGGCGAGCGCGGCCCGTACGAAGCGGCGGGCGGCGGACGGCGCGAGCGGGTTGCCGGGCAGACTGGTGCGGGCGGCGGACCCGGTCTGCCGCTCCGCCACGTCGGGGGAGGGCGCCGGGCGGAGTGGGCGGTTCACGCTCTCCCGCTGCGTTGGAATGGACCCCACGGTGCGGCTCCTGATCGGTTCTCACATTGCGCACCTCATGACACCGACAGAGTGACAGACTGAGCGTGCCCATAAGCGCCGAGTCACCGAAGTGGGCCGAGATGAACAGAGACAGTGCCGTGCCGCCCGAGGGCGGAGAGTGGATCCGCGCACTGGAGTTACGCCCGCTGCTGGCCGCGATGACGGCGCTGCGCGACGGCGACTTCGGCGTGCGGCTCCAGGAGACCCATGAGGGGATACCCGCCGAGCTCGCCGCGATCTTCAACCAAGTGGCCGTGCGCAACCAGCACTTCACGGACGAGCTGGTGCGGGTGCGCCGCGAGGTCGTCCGCCACGGCCGCCTGGACGAGCGGCTCACCGCGAGCCCCGGGCAGGGCGCCTGGACGGCCGGGGTGGCCAGCGCGAACACCCTGATCGACGCCCTGGTCGTACCGGCGGCGAACGCCACACGCGTCCTGGACGCGGTGGCGGGCGGCGATCTGACCCAGCGGGTCGATCTCCACGACGGGAACCGCCAGTTGCGCGGTGATCTGCGCCGGCTCGGCCGGGCCGTCAACAAGATGGTGGACCAGCTGTCCCTCTTCACCGGCGAGGTGACCCGGGTCGCCCGCGAGGTCGGCACCGAGGGGCGGCTGGGCGGGCGCGCCAAGGTGCAGCGCCTGAGCGGCAGTTGGCGGGACGTGACCGAGGCCGTCAACACCATGGCCTCCCGGCTGACCGCGCAGGTCCGCGACATCGCCGCGGTGACGACGGCGGTGGCGCGGGGCGATCTGACCCGTACGGTGACGGTCGAGGCGACCGGTGAGCTGCTCGAACTGAAGCTCACCGTGAACACGATGGTCGACCAGCTCTCGGCCTTCGCGGACGAGGTCACCAGGGTGGCCCGCGAGGTCGGCACCGAGGGTCAGCTGGGCGGGCGCGCCCAGGTCCGCGGAGTCTCGGGGGTCTGGAAGGACCTCACGGACAACGTCAACTTCATGGCGTCGAACCTCACCTCCCAGGTCCGCAACATCGCCCAGGTGACCACCGCCGTCGCCAACGGCGACCTCTCGCAGAAGATCACCGTGGACGCCCAGGGCGAGATCCTGGAGCTCAAGTCGACCATCAACACCATGGTGGACCAGCTGTCCGCCTTCGCCGACGAGGTCACCCGCGTCGCCCGCGAGGTCGGCACCGAAGGAAACCTCGGCGGGCGCGCCCAGGTCCGCGGGGTGTCCGGGGTCTGGAAGGACCTCACCGAGAACGTCAACTTCATGGCGGACAACCTGACTTCGCAGGTCCGCAATATCGCGCTCGTCTCGACGGCGGTGGCCCAGGGCGACCTCGGCAAGAAGATCACGGTCGAGGCGAAGGGCGAGATCCTGGAACTCAAGTCGACCATCAACACCATGGTCGACCAGCTCTCCGCCTTCGCCGACGAGGTCACCCGCGTCGCCCGCGAGGTCGGCACCGAGGGCAACCTAGGCGGCCAGGCGCAGGTGCGCGGGGTGTCCGGGGTCTGGAAGGACCTCACGGACAACGTCAACTTCATGGCGTCGAACCTCACCTCCCAGGTCCGCAACATCGCCCAGGTGACCACCGCCGTCGCCAACGGCGACCTCTCCAAGAAGATCACCGTCGACGCGCGCGGCGAGATCATGGAGCTCAAGGACACCGTCAACACGATGGTGGAGCAACTGCGGGCGTTCGCCGACGAGGTGACCCGGGTCGCCCGCGAGGTCGGCACGGACGGCCGGCTCGGCGGCCGCGCCCAGGTCCTCGGCGTCTCCGGCGTCTGGAAGGACCTCACCGACAACGTCAACTACATGGCGGACAACCTGACTTCACAGGTCCGCAATATCGCCCAGGTGGCGACCGCGGTGGCCCAGGGCGACCTCTCCAAGAAGATCGACGTGGACGCGCGCGGCGAGATCCTGGAGCTGAAGACCACCATCAACACCATGGTGGACACGCTCTCCTCGTTCTCCTCCGAGGTCACCCGGGTCGCCCGCGAGGTCGGCTCGGAGGGCCAGCTGGGCGGCCAGGCCCGGGTCGAGGGCGTGTACGGCACCTGGAAGCGTCTGACCACCAACGTCAACGAGCTCGCCCTCAACCTCACCACCCAGGTCCGCGCGATCGCGGAGGTGGCCTCGGCGGTGGCCCAGGGCGACATGTCCCGCTCGATCACCGTGGAGACCCGGGGCGAGGTCACCGACCTCAAGGACAACATCAACCTGATGGTGTCCAATCTGCGCGAGACGACCCGCGCCAAGGACTGGCTGGAGTCGAACCTGGCGCGTCTGGCGGGCCTGATGCAGGGCCACCGCGACCTGATGGAGGTCGCCGACCTGATCCTGCGCGAGCTGACCCCGCTGGTGAACGCCCAGTACGGCGCGTTCTTCCTGGCCGACCCGGGCAACGAGGGCACACCGTCCCGTACGACGTCGACGACCAAGGGCCTCGCCTTCATCGCGGGGTACGGCTCGGCCCAGGGCGCGACCGTGGACACCACCGGGATGCCGGGCCACGGCCTGGTGCGCCAGGCGGCCCTGGAGAAGAAGCGGATCCTGCTCGAAGAGGCGCCGCCGGACTACATCAAGATCAACTCAGGTCTGGGCGAGGCGTCCCCGGCCAGCGTCGTGATCATCCCGATCCTCTTCGAGGACAAGCTCCTCGGCGTGATCGAACTGGCCTCCTTCTCCCGCTTCTCCGACGTCCACCTGGCCTTCTTCGACCAGTTCGTCAACACCATCGGCGTCGCGATCAACACCATCATCGCCAACTCCCGTACGGAGTCGCTGCTCAGCGAGTCCCAGCGGCTCGCCATCCAGCTCCAGGAGCGCTCGGACGAACTCCAGCGCCAGCAGGCCGAGTTGCAGCGCTCCAATGCCGAACTGGAGGAGAAGGCCGCGCTCCTCGCGACCAGCTCCCAGTACAAGTCGGAATTCCTGGCGAACATGTCGCACGAGCTGCGCACCCCGCTCAACTCGCTGCTCATCCTGGCCCGGCTGCTCTCCGACAACCCGGACGAGCACCTCTCCGACCAGGAGGTCCAGTTCGCCACCACGATCCACCGCTCCGGCTCCGACCTGCTCCAGCTGATCAACGACATCCTGGACCTGTCGAAGATCGAGGCCGGCCGGATGGACGTACGGCCCAAGAAGCTGCCGCTCATCAAGGTGCTCGACTACGTCCACGCCACCTTCCGCCCGATCACCCTCGACCGGGGCCTCGCCTTCGAGGTCGCGGTGGGCGAGGACGTGCCGCGCGAGATGTACTCGGACGAGCAGCGGCTCCAGCAGATCCTGCGCAATCTGCTCTCCAACGCGATCAAGTTCACCTCGTCGGGCCGGGTCGAGCTGCGCGTCAGCCGGATCAAGGAGCCGGACGACGCGGTGCCGGGCGCGGACGACCTGATCGCCTTCGCGGTCACCGACACGGGCATCGGCATCGCGCCCGAGAAGCTCCCGGTGATCTTCGAGGCGTTCCAGCAGGCCGACGGGACGACCAACCGCAAGTACGGCGGCACCGGCCTCGGCCTCTCCATCAGCCGCGAGATCGCCGGTCTGCTCGGCGGCCGGATCGTCGCCGAGAGCGAGCCCGGCAACGGCTCCACCTTCACCCTGTACGTGCCGGTGCGCTACCCCGGCCATGTGGTGGGCGAGCCCGACCAGCCCCCGGAGCTCGGCGCCGACCCGGCCCAGCCGTTCGCCGCCGAGCATGTGCTGCTGCCCGACCAGGACGACGCCTGGCCGACCACCACCAGGCTGGAGGAGTGGAAGAAGGGCCGGGCGGGCCAGGTGCTGCCGGGGCGGCGGGTGCTGATCGTCGACGACGACATCCGCAACGTCTTCGCGCTCACCCATGTGCTCGGCCGGGTCGGCATGCCGGTGCTGTACGCGGAGAACGGCCGCGAGGGCATCGAGACCCTGGAGCGCAACCCGGACGTCGAGCTGGTCCTGATGGACATCATGATGCCCGAGATGGACGGGTACGAGACGATCGAGGCCATCCGCCGCAGCCCCCTGTGGGCCGAGCTGCCCATCGTCGCCCTCACCGCGAAGGCGATGCCCGGCGACCGCGAGAAGTCCATCGCCCAGGGCGCCAACGAGTACGTGCCCAAGCCCGTCGACGTGGACCGGCTGCTCACCGTGGTCTGCGCCCTGCTCGACCCGCAGGGCGAGGGCGCGGGGCCGCCGGGCCCGGGGGACGCGTCCGTACCGGAGCAGTCGGGCGGCAGCGGGGAGCCCGCCGCCCTTCCGCCGACCACGTAAGGCGACACGATGAGCACAGCGGCACCGCCCGGCGACCGGGCGAGCATCCTCCTGGTCGACGACATGGAGGACAACCTGATCGCGCTGGAGGCGGTCCTGGGGTCGCTCAACGAGCCGCTGGTACGGGCGCGTTCGGGCGAGGAGGCGATGAAGGCACTGCTGCGGCAGACGTTCGCGGTGGTGCTGCTCGACGTACGGATGCCGGGCATGGACGGCTTCGAGACCGCGACCAACATCAAACGGCTCGACCAGACGAAGGACGTGCCGATCATCTTCCTGACCGGCACGGAGGGCGACAGCGGCTATGCCTTCCGGGGGTACGCCACGGGCGCGGCGGACTTCCTCACCAAGCCGTTCGACCCCTGGGTGCTGCGGGCCAAGGTCAATGTCTTCCTGGAGCTGCACCGCAAGAACCGCCAGCTGGAGCGGCTGCTGGAACGCGAGCAGAAGCAGCTCGGCGAGATAGCGCAGCTGGTGACGGCGATCGAGGACGAGCTGGCGCGGGGGCGCCCCGACGAGGCGGGCGAACTGCGCGGGCGGCTGGCGTCCCTGGAGGAGATCATCCGGGACATGCGACGGGGGCGCTGCTGACCGCGCCCCCGCCTCCCGTACCGGCTACGCCTCGCGCGAGCCCGAGTACATGTCCTCGATCAGGTCCTTGTACTGGCGCTCGACGACCGGCCGCTTCAGCTTGAGGCTGGGGGTCAGCTCGCCGTGCTCCACGTCGAGGTCGCGCGGCAGCAGCCGGAACTGCTTGATGGTCTGCCAGCGCTGCAGACCCTCGTTGAGGCGCTTCACATAGCCCTCGATCAGGGCCACCGTCTCCTGGTTGGCGACGACCTCGGCGTACGAGCCGCTGACCCCGTGGTCCCTGGCCCAGCCCAGGATCGCGGGCTCGTCCAGGGCGACCAGCGCGGTGCAGAAGTTCCGGTCGGCGCCGAGCACCAGGATGTTGGAGACGAACGGGCAGACCGCCTTGAACTGGCCCTCGACCTCGGCCGGCGCGATGTACTTGCCGCCGGACGTCTTGATCAGGTCCTTCTTGCGGTCGGTGATCCGCAGATAGCCGTCGGGCGAGAGCTCGCCGATGTCGCCGGTGTGGAACCAGCCGTCCGACTCCAGCACCTCGGCGGTCTTCTCGGGCAGCTTGTGGTAGCCCTCCATGATGCCGGGGCCGCGCAGCAGGATCTCGCCGTCGTCGGCGATGCGCACCTCAAGACCGGGCAGCGGCTTGCCGACCGTGCCGGTGCGGTAGGCCTCGCCCGGGTTCACGAAGGAGGCGGCGCTGGTCTCGGTGAGGCCGTAGCCCTCCAGGATGTGGATCCCGGCGCCGGCGAAGAAGAAGCCGATCTCGGGGGCGAGCGCGGCCGAGCCCGAGACACAGGCGCGCAGCCGTCCGCCGAACGCCTCGCGGATCTTCGAGTACACCAGCGCGTCCGCGACCTTGTGCTTGGCGGCCAGGCCGAAGGGGGCGGTCGCCCGGCCGGTGCGCCGGAAGTTGTCCTGTGTGGTCTTGGCGTACTCGCGGGCCACCTCGGCCGCCCACTGGAAGATCTTGTACTTGGCCCCGCCGGCCTCACGTGCCTTGGCTGCGACCCCGTTGTAGACCTTCTCGAAGATCCGGGGCACCGACGCCATATAGGTGGGCTGGACGATCGGCAGATTCTCGATGATCTTGTCGACCCGGCCGTCGACGGCCGTCACATGGCCGACCTCGATCTGCCCGGAGGTCAGCACCTTGCCGAAGACGTGCGCCAGCGGCAGCCAGAGGTACTGGACGTCCTCCCCGCTGATCAGCCCGGTCGCCGCGATGGCCTTCGCCATGTACGACCAGTTGTCCTGCGGCAGCCGCACGCCCTTGGGGCGGCCGGTCGTACCGGAGGTGTAGATCAGCGTGGCCAGCTGGTCGGAGGTGATCGCCGCGATCCGCTCCTTGACCGCGTCCGGGTGCTTCTCCAGATACGCGGCGCCGCGCGCCTCCAGCTCGGCGAGGGTGAGCACCCAGCCCTCGGGGTCGTCCTCGGCGGGCTCGACGCCCCGCGCGTCGAAGACCACGACGTGCTGGAGGTCGGGCAGCTCGGTGCGGCGCTCGCGCGCCTTGGCGAGCTGGGCCGCGTTCTCCGCGAAGAGCACCCGGCTCTCGGAGTCGCTCAGGATGAACGCCGACTCCTCGGCGTTGGTCTGCGGGTAGATGGTGGTGGTCGCGCCACCCGCGCACATCGTCCCGAGGTCCGCGAGGATCCACTCGATCCGGGTGGAGGAGGAGAGCGCCACGCGCTGCTCGGAGGTCACCCCGAGGTCGGCGAGCCCGGCCGCGATCGCATAGACCCGCTCGGCGGCCTGGCCCCAGCTGAGCGACTTCCATTCGTCCCGGCCCTGGCCGTCGCCGGCCGGGACCGGATGGCGATAGGCCTCCAGGTCCGGGGTGGCCTCCACGCGCTGGACGAAGAGGGCCGCCACGGACGGTGGCCGGTTCTCGATCAAGGTCTGTGTGTCGCTCACGACGTCCTCCGGGCTGGCCTGCGGCAGGGCTGCGGCTGCTTCTTGTTTAACTGGCGAGTAACCATCGGGCCGTGATCAGAGTAGAGCGCCACCGCCCGGCGCGTAAGGGGCAGCGGAAGGTGGTTTCATAACGAACGGACCCCCACTCCGAAGAGCGGGGGTCCGTCGCGGCACAGGGGGCTACTCGCCGGTCACTTCTTCTTGCTCGCAGACTCGTCGCTGGACAGCACCGCGATGAAGGCCTCCTGCGGAACCTCCACGGAACCGACCATCTTCATCCGCTTCTTGCCTTCCTTCTGCTTCTCCAGCAGCTTCCGCTTACGGGAGATGTCACCGCCGTAGCACTTGGCGAGGACGTCCTTGCGGATGGCGCGGATGGTCTCGCGGGCGATCACCCGGGAGCCGATCGCGGCCTGGATGGGCACCTCGAAGGCCTGCCGGGGGATGAGCTCGCGCAGCTTGGCGACGAGCCGCACACCGTACGCGTACGCCGCGTCCTTGTGGGTGACGGCCGAGAAGGCGTCGACCTTGTCGCCGTGCAGCAGGATGTCGACCTTGACGAGGCTGGCGGACTGCTCGCCGGTGGGCTCGTAGTCGAGCGAGGCGTAGCCGCGCGTCTTCGACTTGAGCTGGTCGAAGAAGTCGAAGACGATCTCCGCGAGCGGCAGCGTGTAGCGGATCTCCACGCGGTCCTCGGAGAGGTAGTCCATGCCGATCAGGGTGCCGCGCCGGGTCTGGCAGAGCTCCATGATCGAGCCGATGAACTCGCTGGGCGCGAGGATCGTGGCACGCACGACCGGCTCGTACACGTCCGAGATCTTCCCCTCCGGGAACTCACTCGGATTGGTGACGGTGACTTCCTTGCCGTCCTCCAGGACGACCCGGTAGACCACGTTCGGCGCGGTGGCGATGAGGTCGAGCCCGAACTCGCGCTCAAGCCGCTCACGGATCACATCGAGGTGGAGCAGGCCCAGGAAGCCGACGCGGAAGCCGAAGCCGAGCGCGGCCGAGGTCTCCGGCTCGTACACCAGCGCGGCGTCGTTGAGCTGGAGCTTGTCGAGGGCCTCGCGCAGGTCCGGGTAGTCCGACCCGTCCAGCGGATACAGACCCGAGAAGACCATCGGCTTCGGGTCCTTGTAGCCGCCGAGCGCCTCGGTGGCGCCCTGGTGCAGGGAGGTGATGGTGTCACCGACCTTGGACTGACGGACGTCCTTCACACCGGTGATCAGGTAACCGACCTCACCGACACCCAGCCCGTCGGCCGGCAGCATCTCGGGCGAGTTCGTCCCGATCTCCAGGAGCTCGTGCGTCGCGCCGGTCGACATCATCCGGATCCGCTCACGCTTGTTGAGCTGACCGTCGACGACTCGGACGTACGTGACGACGCCCCGGTACGAGTCGTAGACCGAGTCGAAGATCATCGCGCGGGCGGGCGCGTCGGCCACGCCGACGGGCGCGGGCACATCGCGCACCACGCGGTTGAGCAGCGCGTCCACGCCGACACCGGTCTTGGCGGAGACCTTCAGCACGTCCTCGGGCTGGCAGCCGATGAGGTTGGCCAGCTCCTCGGCGAACTTCTCGGGCTGCGCGGCCGGAAGGTCGATCTTGTTGAGGACGGGAACGATGGTGAGGTCGTTCTCCATGGCGAGGTAGAGGTTCGCCAGGGTCTGCGCCTCGATGCCCTGAGCGGCGTCGACGAGCAGGACGGTCCCCTCACAGGCGGCGAGCGACCGCGACACCTCGTACGTGAAGTCCACGTGCCCCGGGGTGTCGATCATGTTCAGGATGTGGGTGCTGCCCTGGCCGGTCCCCTCCGTGGGGGCCCAGGGCAGTCGCACGGCCTGACTCTTGATCGTGATGCCGCGCTCGCGCTCGATGTCCATCCGGTCGAGGTACTGAGCACGCATCTGCCGCTGGTCGACCACACCGGTCAGCTGGAGCATCCGGTCGGCAAGGGTCGACTTGCCGTGGTCGATGTGCGCGATGATGCAGAAATTGCGGATCAGAGCCGGGTCGGTACGGCTCGGCTCGGGCACGTTGGTAGGAGTCGCGGGCACGCAGGGTCCTGATTCTTGAGACGCCGGGGCGTCTCGTCTCGGGCGATGTCGGATCGATACGTAGCCCCTATCGTCCCATGGGAACGGGACTGCGCTCGGTTTGGGCCGCCAGCTGGACGGCTGGTAACCTGGGCAGCTGTGCCTCGTCTGCCCTCTCAGCGGCGAGTGCCACAACCATCTGATACATCGAACCTGAAAAGGCTCTTTCGTGGCGAACATCAAGTCCCAGATCAAGCGGAACAAGACCAACGAGAAGGCGCGCCTGCGTAACAAGGCCGTCAAGTCCGAGGTCAAGACCGCGATCCGCAAGGCCCGCGAGGCTGTCCTGGCCGGCGAGCTCGAGGCGGCCGACACGGCTGTCCGCGCCGCCTCCAAGAAGCTCGACAAGGCCGTCAGCAAGGGTGTCATCCACAAGAACGCCGCCGCCAACAAGAAGTCGGCGCTGGCCACCAAGGTTGCCGCCCTCAAGGCTGCCTGACCAAGTGACCGGCCCCCGGGCCGCTCGCCTGGCCAGTCTCCGAGGCTGACCACTTGATAGACCACCGGAAGGGACCCAGCGGGCCCTCTCATCCGCTCCCTCCCCGGTACCAGCACCACCGCCGCACGCGGCCTGCGTTCGCCACGCGGGTGCGGCGAACAGCTTGAACAAGACCCCGTTTCCGCCCGGCTGGGCGGGGACGGGGTTTTGTGTTGGGGGGCCCCTTCGTCGCCCAGTCCCGCAGCGCCCCCGACTCGACCTCGATCTCGGCGCTCAACGCGGCCAGATCGTCGTCGGCGAACTGCTGGGCCCGGTCGCGGGCCGCCCAGCGCAGCGAGTCCGCGGCGTGCGTGATCCGCTCGGTGCGCTCGCGCAGCTCCGGCATCCGCTCGGCTATGCGCCGCTTGTCGGGCTCACGCTCCAGGCGCCTGAGCTCCTCGTCCAGCTCGTGTCCATGGCCGCTGAGGCGCTCGAAGAGGCTCAGCGACTCCTTCAGGGACTCGTCCTGCTCCACGCGTGCGTGCAGCGCGTCCTGGGTGGCGCGCATCGAGGTGCGCAGCGAGAGCCGCAACTGTGCGAGCTCGCCGCCGACACCGACCTGCCCCATGCTCTTGGCCCGGAGCGTCGTGTCCTCGACGGCCTTGCGGGCCTGGGTGACCGTACGTTCCACTCCTCGCTTGGCGGCGCCGACCGCCTTCACCGCCAGGTACACGCCCAGCACGACGAAGGCGACGAGGAACAGCGCCAGGATCGCGATCGCGGCTTCCATGAACGTCCCCTCGTTGTCGGTCGGCTTCCCTCCACCGTAAACGGAGCGGGCAGGCCGGTGGTTCCCGGGGAACCCCCAACCTGCCCGTAGGGGAAACCCCCCAGTACGGCTCCGCCCTGCTCAGCCGGTCACGCGGGAACGATGTTCACCAGCTTCGGCGCCCGCACGATGACCTTGCGGATCCCGGCGCCGCCCAGCGCCGCGACGACCGCCTCGTCGGCCAGGGCCAGCTTCTCCAGCTCCTCGTCGGAGATGCTCGGCGGGATCTCCAGGCGCGCCTTGACCTTGCCCTTGATCTGCACGACGCAGGTCACGGTCTCGTCGACGACGTACGCCGGGTCGGCGACCGGGAAGTCCTGGTGGACGACCGAGTCCTGGTGGCCCAGCTTGCGCCACAGCTCCTCGGCGATGTGCGGGGCCAGCGGCGCCACCAGCAGCACCAGCGACCGGGCGACCTCGCGCGGCAGCGCGCCGCCCGCCTTGGTCAGGTGGTTGTTCAGCTCGGTGATCTTGGCGATGGCGGTGTTGAAGCGCATCTCCGCCAGGTCGCCGCCGGCGCCGTCGATGGCCTTGTGCAGGGCGCGCAGGGTCGCCTCGTCCGGCTCGGCGTCGGTGACGGTGGCCTCGCCGGTCGTCTCGTCGACGATGTTGCGCCACAGCCGCTGCAGCAGGCGGTACTGGCCGACCACCGCGCGCGTGTCCCACGGCCGCGACACGTCCAGCGGGCCCATCGCCATCTCGTACAGGCGCAGGGTGTCCGCGCCGTACTCGGCGCAGATCTCGTCCGGAGTGACCGCGTTCTTCAGGGACTTGCCCATCTTGCCCAGCTCGCGCTTGACCGGCTCGCCCTCGAAGAAGAACGCGCCGTCGCGCTCCTCGACCTCGGTGGCCGGCACCGGGAAGCCGCGGGCGTCCCGGTAGACGTACGCCTGGATCATGCCCTGGTTGTACAGCTTGTGGAACGGCTCGGCCGAGGAGACGTGCCCCAGGTCGAACAGGATCTTGGACCAGAAGCGCGCGTACAGCAGGTGCAGCACGGCGTGCTCGGCGCCGCCCACGTACAGGTCGACACCGCCGTGCGGCTGGCCCTCGCGCGGGCCCATCCAGTACTGCTCGATCTCCGGGTCGACCAGCTTCTCGCTGTTGTGCGGGTCCAGGTAGCGCAGCTCGTACCAGCAGGAACCGGCCCAGTTGGGCATGGTGTTGGTCTCGCGGCGGTACGGGCGGGGGCCGCGGCCGTCGCCCAGGTCCAGGGTGACGTTCACCCAGTCCTCGTTGCGCGACAGCGGGGTCTCCGGCGAGGTGTCCGCGTCGTCCGGGTCGAAGGTGCGCGGCGAGTAGTCCTCGACCTCGGGCAGCTCCAGCGGCAGCATCGACTCGGGCAGCGAGTGCGCGACGCCGTCCTCGTCGTAGACGATCGGGAAGGGCTCGCCCCAGTAGCGCTGGCGGCTGAACAGCCAGTCGCGCAGCCGGAAGTTGACGGTGCCCTCGCCGATGCCGCGCTCGGACAGCCAGTCGGTGATCTTCGCCTTGGCGTCGGTGACGCCCAGGCCGTCCAGGGAGATCGCCGCGTTGGCGGAGTTGACCAGCTTCGCCTCGTACGAGGCGAAGGCGTCGTCCCAGGCGGTGGTGTCGGTGCCGCGGTCGTCGGACGGCTCGACGACACAGCGCATCGGCAGCTCGAAGGCGCGCGCGAAGGCGAAGTCACGGGTGTCGTGCGCCGGAACGGCCATGATCGCGCCGGTGCCGTAGCCCATCAGGACGTAGTCCGCGACGAAGACGGGGACCTTGTCGCCGCTGACCGGGTTGACCGCGTACGCGCCGGTGAAGACGCCGGTCTTCTCCTTGGCGTCGGCCTGGCGCTCCACGTCGGACTTGGACGCGGCGAACGCGCGGTACTTGGCGACGGCCTCGGCGGGGCCGGGGGGGGGGTGGCGTGCCCGCCGGTCCACACCTCGTGGGTGCCCTCGGGCCAGGCGGCCGGGACGATCGCGTCGACCAGCTCGTGCTCGGGGGCCAGCACCATGTAGGTGGCGCCGAACAGGGTGTCCTGGCGGGTGGTGAAGACGGTGATGGCGTCGGCGCCGCCGGTGACGGTGTCGACCGCGAAGTCCACGCGCGCGCCCTCGGAGCGGCCGATCCAGTTGCGCTGCTGCAGCTTGATGGCCTCGGGCCAGTCCAGCGCGTCCAGGTCGTCCAGCAGGCGGTCCGCGTAGGCGGTGATGCGCATGTTCCACTGGCGCAGCTTGGCCTTGAAGACGGGGAAGTTGCCGCGCTCGGAGCGGCCGTCGCCGGTGACCTCCTCGTTGGCCAGCACGGTGCCCAGGCCCGGGCACCAGTTGACCGGCGCGTCCGAGGCGTACGCCAGGCGGTAGCCGCCCAGGACGTCGGAGCGCTCGGCCGCGTTGAGCTCGCTCCACGCGCGCGTGCCGGGGGCCTGTCGCTCACCGCTCTCGAACTGGGCGACCAGCTCGGAGATCGGGCGGGCCTTGTTGGCGGCGTCGTCGTACCAGGAGTTGAAGATCTGGACGAAGATCCACTGGGTCCACTTGTAGTAGTCCGGGTCGATCGTCGCGAAGGAGCGGCGCCGGTCGTGGCCCAGGCCCAGACGGCGCAGCTGCGCCTTCATGTTCTCCATGTTGGCCTCGGTGGACACGCGCGGGTGCGTGCCGGTCTGCACCGCGTACTGCTCGGCGGGCAGGCCGAAGGCGTCGAAGCCCAGCGTGTGCAGCACGTTGTGGCCGGTCATGCGCTGGTGGCGGGCGAAGACGTCGGTGGCGATGTAGCCCAGCGGGTGGCCGACGTGCAGGCCCGCGCCCGAGGGGTACGGGAACATGTCCATGATGAACTTCTTGGGCCGGGCGACGACCGCCGGATCCCCGGCCAGGTCACCGGTGGGGTTCGGCGCCGCGTAGGTGCCGTCGGCGTCCCAGAAGTCCTGCCAGCGTGCCTCGATGTCGGCGGCCATGGCGGCCGTGTAGCGGTGCGGCGCTACCGGCTCTGCGGCAGCGGGGTTCGTCTCGCTCATGATTCTTGAAGCTCCATCGATCGTCTCTGCCAGCGGCTGCGACATTCACCAAACGAAAAAGCCCCTCGCACAGGAGGGGACGCCGCGCCGATTCCGACCGGCTCTTTTCAACGGTCGGGACTGATCAGCGCGGCTCGCTAAGCAGAAGGCGTACGGCACGCATGGCGTCAGGGTACCGCAGGCCCCACACGGCCCGCACTGAGCGTTCACGAGGCGCCCCAACGAGCCCGGCCGAAAGAGGTTACTCCGCGTACCGACCTCTTCTGGGGCAACCAAGCAAACGCCGTACTGCTTGGTATGAGGCGACCTAGCATGCGGCCACGGGACCACTTTGCTGAACGTTTCGGAGTTGCCCCATGAACCCTCACAGTCCCCGCTCCATCCCGACACTGAAGATCCCGTCCCTCAAGGGACGGGTGAAAGGAGGAACGTCCGGCGCGCTGCTCGTCGCCTCGGCGGTGCTCATACCGGTGCTGGCCGCCACGACCGGCGGCGGCTTCCGTGCCGCGCTGGACTTCACCACCGGTGTCCTCTCGCTGGTCTGTCTGACCGCCTCGGTCGCCTGGGGCCTGCTCGCCACCGACCGGCTGCTGATGACGACGCGCCACCGGCTCGTCGCCCAGGCCGTGCACCGCGCGACCGCCGTGTCCTCGATCGGCTTCCTGCTGGTGCACATCACCGTCAAGATCGCGGTCGGCCATGTGGGCCTGCTCGGCGCCCTCATCCCCTTCGGACTCGGCGTCACCGGCTCGGACGGCCTGATCGGCCTCGGCTCGCTCGCCGCCGTCCTCATGGTCGTCACGGCCGCCACCGGCGCCCTGCGCAGCGCGTTCGCCAACCCCGACCGGGTCGCGGGCCACTGGCGCTCGGTGCACATGCTGGCCTACCCGGCCTGGTCCTTCGCGCTGGTCCACGGCCTGTACGCGGGCCGTCAGGCGGCCGGCTGGGTCGTCACGCTGTACAGCCTCTCGCTGGCCGGTGTGGCCGGCGCCCTGGTCCTCCGCTCGCTGCCGCGCCCGGTGCGCCGCCGCATCACCCGGTGGCTGGCGCCGATCCTCGCGCGCGTGGAGAGCGCCCAGGCCATCGCCCCGGACGCCTCCACCCCCCAGGCGGCCGGGGGCCGCGCTGTGGGTGGCGGCGCTCGCGGTGTGGTGCGAGCCGGTGTGGACGACGTTGCGCTACGGCCAGATCAATCTGCTGCTCGCGGTCGCCGTCCTGTGGGACCTGACCCGGCGTACCGGCCACCGGGGGGCGGGCGCGGGCATCGGCCTCGCGGCCGCGGTGAAGCTCACCCCCGCCCTGTTCGCGCTGTTCCTGCTGCTCACCGGTCTCGTACGCGCGCGTGGAGCGGGCTGGAACCCATGGCTGCGGCAGGCGGCGACGGCGGTGGCGGTGTTCGCGGGGGCGACGCTGGCGGCGGCCCTCGCGCTGCCCGCCGACTCGCGCCGCTTCTGGACGTCGACGGTGTTCGAGACGGGCCGGGTCGGCCACGCCGAGGACACCGCCAACCAGTCCCTGCGCGGGGTGCTGGCCCGGCTGCTGCACACCGCCGACCCGGGGGCCTGGTGGGCGGCCGCCGCCGTCCTCACGGCGGCGCTGGGGCTCTGTGCGGCGGTACGGGCCGAGCTGCGCGGGGAGCGGGCCGGGGCGGTGCTGTGCTGCGCGGCCACGGCGCTCCTGGTGAGCCCGGTCTCCTGGTCGCACCACTGGGTGTGGTGCGTGCCGGCCCTCGTGCTGCTGGGGGCCCACCGGACCGGCGGGGCCGTCGCCGCGCTGGTCTTCGGTTCGTACGCCCTGTGGTGGGTGCCGCACGGGGCGAGCCGCCCCGAACTGGCCCAGAGCGGGCCGCAGATGGCACTCTCGGCGCTCTATCCGCTGGCCGGGGCCGTCTTCGTGGCGGCGGTGGCGCTGGGGCCGCGGCGCGGGGTGCGGCTCAGGCCGTGGCGAACGAGTAGAACCTCTTGAGGGTGCAGTGCGCCTCCAGGAGGCGGCCGTAGATCGGCTCCCCCTCGAGCTCCCGGTACGTCTCGATGGGGTCGCCTTTTATGATCAGCGCCCGCGCGCACTCCTCGCACCAGTACTGGTAGTCGGCGTTGACCGGTTCCATGTCCCGGACGATCGGCGTACCGCTGCCGCACCAGTCGCACTTCCGCCTGTGTGCACCCATCTCAGCTCCAGCTGTGGCCGCAGGCCGTGCACACGTAGGAGACGTCCCCGCCGTCGCCGAGCATCTGGGCGACACGGGAGGAACCGCAGGAAGGGCAGCTGATCCGGGTCGCTGTCCGCGGCGCACCGGGCAGGTCCGGGACGTCGTCGCGGCTCGCAGGCATCGCGGTCTCCCTCCCGTTCGGTCCGTCGTCCCCCTCCGGCCGTCACGATTCTGCCATGGTCGCGCAAGAGGGTCAGCGACGTCGTGATACGAGACCGGCCAGCACTCCCACGAGGGCCGCCGCGGACAGCGCCAGAGAGCACGCCCACAGCGCGCCGCCGGAGGTGTGCGCCCCCGCCGTGAGCCGGTTCAGGAAGAGCGTGCCGAAGGCGGCGACGCCGATCAGCTGGCCCAGCTGGTTCACGGTGGCGAGCAGCCCGCTGGCGTCCGAGGCGTCCTCGGGCCGCACGCCCGCGAGCGCGCCCGCGAAGGTGGGGCTGAAGGCCAGCGCCAGGCCGGCGCCGACGCCCGCGTACGCCACGTAGATGACGAGTCCGCCCGTGCCGCCGTCGCGCTGCAGCAGACCGGTGGCCAGGGTGGAGACCGCGGTCAGTGCGAACCCGACCGGCACCAGCGCCCGTTGCCAGCGCGCGGGCCAGCGCCGCCAGGTCAGCCCGACCGCCCCGAAGACCGCGGCGGTCGGCGCGAAGGTCAGTCCCGCGCGCAGCGCGCTGTAGCCGAGGCCGCCCTGGACGTGCAGGGTGAGGGTGAACAGGAAGCCCGCGTTGATGGCCATCGCCACGGCGATCCGGACGACCGCGAGGCCCATGCCGGGCAGGCGCAGCACCCTGGGCGCGATCAGCGGGGCACCGCCGCGCCGGGTCAGCCGCGACTCGTACGCCCAGAACGCGGCGAAGAGCAGCACGCTCGACGCCAGCGACAGCCAGGCCCACAGCGGCCAGTCCTCCTCCTGGCCGAGCACCAGGGGCACCGTGAGCAGCGAGACGGAGCCGCCGAGCAGCACCAGGCCCGGCAGGTCGAGGTCGCGTGCCCAGCGGGCCGCGCCGCGGTGCTCGTACCGCTCCTTGGGCAGATGGCGCGCGCCGAGGGCCAGCAGGACGAGTCCGATGGGCACGTTGACCAGGAACACCGGTCGCCAGCTGGTGCCGAAGAGGTCGGCGCTGACCAGGATGCCGCCCAGCACCTGCCCGGCGGCGGCGCCGGTGGCGAGCACGGCGGAGTAGACGCCGACGGCACGCACGCGTGCCTCTCCGGTGAAGTTGCGCTGGATGAGGCTGAGCACCTGCGGGATCATCAGCGCCGATCCGGCGCCCTGCACCAGCCGGAAGGCGATCAGCTGCCCGGCCGTCCCGGCCAGACCGCAGGCGAGGGAGGCGGCCGTGAACACGGCCAGGCCGGCCAGGTAGAGCCGGCGGTGCCCGAGCAGGTCGCCCAGGCGCGCCCCGGTGATCAGCAGCACGGCGTACGCGATGGTGTAACCGGCGACGACCAGCTGCAACGCGGCGCCGGACGCGTGCAGTTCGGTGCGGACGGTGGGGGCGGCCACATTGACGATGAAGACGTCCAGGAGCGCCATGAACTGCGCCGCGAGCACGATCGCGAGCAGCAGCGAGGGCCGGTTGTCAGTGGCACGGTCTTTACTGAGTAAGGGACTTGGGCCCGTGGAGAGTGCGGTGGTCATGGCAGCCAGCCTGGCCGCACTCCGATACGGGTAACGAGAGCCCGCTGATGCTGGTACTGACAGCACCTGGCAGCGTTGGGCGACGGGATCCACGATGGGGGACGTGACGACAGTGGCAGCACCGAACGGACGCCGCAGGCCCGAACTCGCCGCGTTCCTGCGCGGCAGACGCGCGCGGGTGACGCCTGCCGACGTCGGCATGCCGCCGGGCCTGCGGCGGCGCACGCCCGGGCTGCGCCGGGAAGAGGTCGCCCAGCTCTCCGGAGTCGGCGTGACCTGGTACACCTGGCTGGAGCAGGGCCGCCCGATCAACGCCTCGCCGCAGGTCCTCGACGCGGTGGCGCGCACCCTCCGCCTGGACGAGCCCGAGCGCGAGCACCTCTACCACCTGGCGGACGTGCCCTGCGAGCCGGACCGGGAGGCCGCGGCGGCGGAGGTCGGCCCGGAGATCCAGGGCATCATCGACGCCCTGGACCCGCATCCCGCGGTGGTCTACAACGGGCGCTACGACATCCTGGCGACCAACCCCGCCTACCGGGACCTGTTCGACATCCCGGAGGTCCGGTCGACGGGCGTGAGCAACGTGCTGTGGACGCTGTTCACCGTGCCGGAGCCCGACTGTCCGGTCCTGTTCCGGGAGAAGGAGCTGCCGGTGATGGTGGCGACCCTGCGCTCGGAGTACGGCCGCCATGTCGGCGAGCCCGCCTGGGAGTCGTTCATCGAGAAGCTCTCCGAGGCGAGCCCCTACTTCGCGCGGCTGTGGAGGACCGGCGACGTGGTGCCGCCGGGCCCCCGGGTGAAGACGTTCCGCCACCCGGCGGTCGGCGAGATACGGATGACCTCGGTGTCGCTGTCCATCAACGGGATGCCGGAGTGCCGGATCGTGACGTACACACCGAACGACGAGGAGAGCGGCGCGCGTACGGCAACGCTGCGGGAGATGCGGGAGAAGATCTGGGCGTGAGGCGGCCGCGCGGGCACGGGGCTGGGCGGCCGTCTCACACCCGCCGCCACCCGGCCCGGCCGGGCGGGGCCCCGGAAACGCGAAATCCCGCCCGGTCGAACCGACCGGACGGGATCCCGTACCTGTGGAGCTAAGGAGAATTGAACTCCTGACCTCCTGCATGCCATGCAGGCGCTCTACCAACTGAGCTATAGCCCCGCTGTTCGCTTTTGTTTCCTGCGCTCCTGCGCCGCGAACAAGAAGAACTTTAGCCTGTGACCTGCCGGAAAGTGAAATCCGGTGGTCGCACCGCCCGGGCGGGCGCCCGGCGCGCCCCGGCGGCGGCCCCGCGGCCGCCTCAGTCGTCGTCGCCGAGGACCGGCTCGGGGAGCGTCCCGGCGTTGTGCTCCAGCAGGCGCCAGCCGCGCGCGCCCTCGCCGAGGACGGACCAGCAGCAGTTGGAGAGCCCGCCCAGGCCTTCCCAGTGGTGCGCCTCCAGGCCGAGGAGGCGGCCGATGGTGGTGCGGATCGTCCCGCCGTGGCTGACCACGACCAGGGTGCCCTCGTCCGGCAGCTTGTCGGCGTGGGCGAGCACCACCGGGGCGGCCCGGTCGGCCACCTCGGTCTCCAGCTCGCCGCCGCCCCGGCGCACCGGCTCGCCGCGCTTCCACGCCGCGTACTGCTCGCCGTAGAGGCCCACGATCTCCTGGTGGGTCAGGCCCTGCCAGGCGCCCGCGTACGTCTCCCGAAGGGCGGCGTCGTGGGTGACCGGCAGCCCGGAGACCGCGGCCAGCTCGCCGGCGGTCGCCGCGGCGCGCTTGAGGTCGGAGGCGACGATCGCGTCCGGCTTCAGGGCCGCCAGCAGGCGCGCCGCGCGGCGCGCCTGGCCGAGACCGGCCTCGGTCAGCTCGATGTCCGTGGAGCCCTGGAAGCGGCGCTCCAGGTTCCACGCGGTCTGGCCGTGCCGCCACAGGACGACCCGGCGGCCCCGGCCCGGCTTCGCGTCGCTGGTGTTCAGCTCAGCTCACCGTCCTCCGTCCCACCGTGCAGCTGGGCGTGCTCGGCGGCCTTGCCGCGGGTCTTCACCGCGTCCTCGGGAAGCGGCAGCTCGGGGCAGTCCTTCCAGAGGCGCTCCAGGGCGTAGAAGACGCGCTCCTCGCTGTGCTGGACGTGCACGACGATGTCGACGTAGTCCAGCAGGATCCAGCGGGCGTCGCGGTCGCCCTCGCGGCGCACCGGCTTGGCGCCGAGCTCCTTGTTCAGGCGCTCCTCGACCTCCTCCGCGATGGACTTGACCTGGCGGTCGTTGGGGGCGGAGGCGAGCAGGAAGGCGTCGGTGATCGACAGCACATCGCTGACGTCGTACGCGATGATGTCGTGCGCGAGCCGGTCGGCGGCCGCCTGAGCGGCGGCGGTGATGAGCTCGATGGAACGGTCCGTGGCGGTCACAAGCTGGCTTTCGTCGGCGGTCAGATCGATTCAGATCGTTCTCCAGGATCTCACGGACCGCCGACAGCCCCGAAAGGATTACTTGACCTTGTAATCCTTGCCGAGCACCACGGTGACGTCCGCGTTCGCCGCGGCCTTGCCCTGCTTGACCGCACCGGCCGGCAGACCCAGCGTCTTGGCCACCTCTTCGGCCTTCGCCTTCTGGGCCGCGTCACCGTACGTGACCGAGGAGGTCGCCGCCGTGCTCGCGCCGCCCGCGTCGATGAAGGCGTAGCCGCCGTTGACCAGGTCGACCCGGGCCTTGTCGGCCGCCTTCGGGTTGCCGCTGCCGTTGCTGACGCCGACGCGGATCGCCGCGCCCTTGTCGGGAGCCGTGACCGAGCCGCCCAGGATGTCCTTGACCACGCTGTCACCGGCCTGCGCGCTGAGCGTGCCGTCCTGCTGGACCGGCAGCAGCGCCGTCTTGTAGGCGCCGACCTTGGCGTGCTCGGCGAGCTTGGCCAGCGCGGCACCGAGGTCGCCCTCGGGCAGCGAGGGGTCGAGGATCTGCGCCAGCGTCTGCACGGTGATCGTGGCGGCCTTGGGGTCGTCCGAGATCTTGCGCAGCACCCCGTACATCACCTGCCCGAACCGCTGCAGCTGCTTGGCCTCCGCCTCGCCGGGCCCCTTGTACGTGGCGTACGCCACAGCCATCTGCCCGGTGAGCGTCTGGTCCTCGCCCTTCTTCACCACGGGGGCCGCGCCCGCCTTGGCGCTCGGCACATCGGCATCCGTACTGATGTCGATGTTGCCGACCAGGTCGACCAGGTTCTCCAGGAAGGGCGTGTCCAGCCGCCAGGTCCCGGTGATCTTGGTGCCGAGCAGGGTGCCGAGCGCCTCGCGGGTACCCTGCGAACCGTCGCCGTCGACGGACTTGGCGAGCGTGGTGCGGGTGCCGTCGTCGTTGGAGACGGCGAGGGTGTTGGGCAGCAGGACGGTGGTGCCCTGCTTGGTCGTCGCGTTGTTGACGAGCAGCGCCGTGGAGGTGCCGCCCTTCTGGGTGTTGTGCAGATGCAGGACGATCACGTCCCGCTTCTGCGCGCCCACGGCGGCCGCCGGCTTCTTGGAGTCCGAGGACGACGAGACGCCGGGCAGCTTGCCGGCCGACCAGAGGTAGCCGACGCCGCCGACCGCCGCGAGGGCGAGGACCACGACGAGCGCGACCACCCGGTTGCGGCCGCGGCGCCTTGCCTCCTCGCGCCGCTCGGTGCGGCTCTCGGTGAACTTCAGCCAGTCGATGACGTCTTCGGAGTCCTCGTCGGGCTCCTCGATGAACGAGAACTGCTCGGTGCGGTAGTCGCGTTCGTCCTTGCGCTGCTGCGGCAGCACCGGGATCTGCTCGGCCACCGGCTCCGGCTCCGGCTCGGGCTGGGCCTCCCGCACGGGGGCCTGCGTCTGCGCTGCCTGCTGGGCGGGGGGCTGCTCGCCGCCCCACTGCTGCGCGGGGTCGTAGCCGTACCCCTGGTTCTGCTGGGGCACGGACGGCTGCGCGGACTGGCCGTACGCGTCGTAGCCGTAGTCGTACGAGGGCTGCTGCTGGGCGTACGGGTCGTACCCGTAACCGCCCTGCTGCTGGCCCTGGTGGTCTCGCTGGGACGGCTGAGCCTGCTGGGACTGGTGGGACTGGTGGGTCTGCTGCGGCTGGGCCTGGGCGTACGGGTCGTACGAACCCTGCTGGGGCACCTGCTGGTACACCGGCTGGCCGTACTCGTCATAACCGACAAGTTGCACCTGCGGCGCATAGGGGTCGTACGGGTCCTGTCGGTCGTTCACCGGGTGCCCTTCTCTCACTCGCCGCGGTAGAGCTGGCGCTTGTCGATGTAGCGCACCACGCCGTCCGGAACCAGATACCAGACCGGGTCGCCCTGCGCGACCCTCGCCCGGCAGTCCGTCGACGAGATGGCCAGGGCGGGCACCTCCACCAGCGACACCCCGCCCTCGGGCAGACCGTCGTCCGTCAGTATGTGGCCGGGCCGGGTCACCCCGATGAAGTGGGCGAGCGAGAACAGCTCGTCCACGTCACGCCAGGTGGTGAGGATCTGCGAGAGCGCGTCGGCGCCGGTGATGAAGAACAGGTCCGCGTCGTTGTTGAGGGCGCGCAGGTCCCGCAGCGTGTCCACGGTGTACGTCGCACCGCCGCGGTCGATGTCGATCCGGCTCACCGAGAACTGCGGGTTGGACGCGGTCGCGATGACCGTCATCAGATACCGGTCCTCGGGCGCGGAGACGTTTTTGTGGCTCTTCTGCCACGGCTGCCCCGTCGGCACGAACACGACCTCGTCCAGATGGAACTGAGAGGCCACCTCGCTGGCGGCCACCAGGTGTCCGTGGTGGATCGGGTCGAACGTTCCGCCCATCACGCCGATGCGCCGCTTGACCGGACCGGTAGGCACTTCCTGCTCTCCCATGCGTGCAGAGCCTACTGGCCCGGTGGAAACGCCCCGACTCAGCGGTCGCGGTTGAAGCGCGTGGTGATCCACAGCAGGAGCAGCAGCGCGAACAGGGCGCCGCCACCGGTGACGTACGGGCTGAGGCTTTCGTGGTTGCCGCCGTGCTCGGTGCCCTCGGCGAGGGTGACCAGATGCGTGGCGGCGGTGCTGGTGAGGCTCATCGTCAGCAGGACCTATCCGGGAGTCGGAGCGGAGACTTCGGGCACATCGTATGCGGGCCGCCCGGGCACTCTCACGCCGACTCAGCCGTTCAGTCCTTGACGACGCCCTCCGCGTCGGGGCTCGCACCCCGGCTCGGCTCGCCGTCCGACCCGGCGGCGACCGCGTCGCCACCGCCGTTGGAGCGGTAGCCGCGCAGCAGCAGCCAGGCCAGGCCGCCCGCACCGAAGATCGACACCAGCAGCAGGATCCGCAGCACATTGCCGGGTCCCTGCTGGTCCGAGGCGGCGGCGAGAAGCGTGACGGCATCCGTCATGGCAGGTGTCTCCTTGGTTATCCACAGGCCCCCGCCCCACGGTAGCCCCACCGCCTAGGGTGGATGTCGTCAGGGGGACGAGCCGAGACTCTCAGACAGGGGGACACCATGACCGATGACATCCAGGACAGCGTGCCGAGCAGGCAGCGCCGACGCTTCCCCGGGATCTCCTCCCGGGCCTATGAACACCCCGCGGACCGGTCGGCGCTGGTGGCGCTGCGCAAGCTCAGCGGCTTCGACACGGTCTTCAAGGCGCTCAGCGGGCTGCTGCCCGAGCGCAGCCTGCGCCTGCTGTTCCTCTCCGACTCCGTGCGCGTGAGCGACGCCCAGTTCGCGCACCTCAACGCCATGCTGCGGGACGCCTGTTACATCCTGGACCTGGAGAAGGTCCCCCCGATGTACGTGACGCAGGACCCCCGGCCGAACGCGATGTGCATCGGCCTGGACGAGCCGATCATCGTCGTCACCACGGGCCTCGTGGAGCTGCTCGACGAGGAGGAGATGCGCGCGGTCGTCGGCCACGAGGTGGGCCACGCCCTGTCCGGCCACTCGGTCTACCGCACGATCCTGCTCTTCCTCACCAACCTGGCGCTGAAGATCGCCTGGATCCCGCTGGGCAACGTGGCGGTGATGGCGATAGTGACGGCGCTGCGGGAGTGGTTCCGCAAGTCGGAGCTGTCCGCCGACCGGGCCGGACTGCTCGTCGGCCAGGACCTCCAGGCCTCGATGCGGGGCCTGATGAAGATAGCCGGCGGCAACCACCTCCACGAGATGAACGTGGACGCGTTCCTGGAGCAGGCCGAGGAGTACGAGGCGGGCGGCGACCTGCGCGACTCGGTCCTGAAGATCCTCAACGTGCTGCCCCGTTCGCACCCGTTCACCACCGTGCGCGCGGCCGAGCTGAAGAAGTGGGCCGCGAGCCGTGACTACCAGCGTCTGATGGACGGCCACTACCCCCGTCGTGAGGAGGACAAGGACACCTCGGTCTCCGACTCGTTCCGCGAGTCCGCCGCCTCGTACGCGGAGACGGTCCGGACGAGCAAGGACCCGCTGATGAAGCTGGTCGGCGACATAGCCGGCGGCACGGCGGACCTCGGCGGCAAGCTGTACGGCAAGTTCACCGGCGCGGGCTCCGCCTCGCGCGCCTCGGACCGGCCGGCGGACGGCGGCCCCTCGGACGGCGCCCCTTCAAACGGTGCGAAGGGCGGACCGCAGGACGGGCCGTCCGGTCCGGCGGCGGACGGCGACGGACCGCAGGAAGGGCCGGGACAGGACGCCTAGGAGGGTCCGCGGTGCCCGGGCGGTCTACGGCGTCGGCTGGGCGCTGGTGGCCAGGGTGCCGCAGAGGGCCGCGGTGGCGGGGCCGGTCGCGTACGGATCGGTGCCCGCCGGGCCGGTCGCGCTGGTCCGCTCGCCCGCGAGCAGCGGCCGCAGCTGCGCGGAGACATCGGCCGAGCAGGCCTGCGGCCCGGCCTCCATATAGCTGAACTGCAGCTCGACCCGGTGCAGCCGCAGGTCGTCGCGGTCGAAGCGGAAGTGCAGCTCACGGCGGACGGTGAAGAGCGAGGCCGCCTTGTCCTGGCCGGACGCGGCCGGGCGCAGGGCGTACGTGAAGGTGTGGTCGGAGGTCACATCCAGGGTGTCCCGGCCGGACTCGGCGTAGTGGAAGGTGCCCTGCACCCGCACCTGGGGGTCGGCCAGCGCCACTTTGGCCGGATCGAAGCGCACCAGCCAGCCGGTGGCGGAGTGGCGGCCGTCGTCGGCCGGGTTGTCGATGCTCTGGTCGAACTGGGCGATCAGCTCCGGATCGAGCAGTGCGCGGACCTGGTGCACGGACTTGCCGGTCAGCACCTGGGGGTCGAGGGACGACTGGACCAGATACTCCTTGGCGGTGGTCACACCGGCGATGATCTGGCTCTCGGAGAAGTGGCTGGTCCTGCGGACGGCGGGGAGGTTGATGCCGTCGGCGCCGGTGCGGAACTGGGCGGCCGGGCTGTGGTCGAACAGGCGGGTGACGTCGATGCCGGGGACGACGGTCTGCGGGGCCAGCGGTATCACGGTCATCCGCAGGGGCTCGGCGGCGACGCTGCCGCCACCGGGCTGGTAGGGGTGGCGCAGGCCCATGTACACAGCGGTGCCGAAGGCGATGAAGAGGAGGACGACCAGCGCGACGATCTGTTTGGTGAAGGGCTTGAAGGACCAGCTGGAACGGCTGCGGACCGCGCGCGCGTGCTCGCGCATCCGCTCCTGGGCGGAGAACTCCTGAAGGCGGGCAGCGCGAACGAACGATTCGTCGAAGACGACGGATCGGTACTCGTCCTCACCTCCGCCGGGGAGGCCCTCCGGTGTCCCCTCGGGTGGCTCTCCACGCCCTGCCATACCTTCAGGGTAGGTCGCGGGAGGGGCCGGTAAACGCGCTGCTACGCGACAAGTTCTGACGAGTTCCCACGCGGTTGTGCAGGGCGGGGTCAGAGCAGGGTCAGAGCAGCGTCAGGACGGGGGAAAGTGCTGGTCAGGGGTGGGGGTGGGGGGGAGGCCCCCTCCCCCTCAAGGCCTCCGAGGCACTGCCGGCACAGCCGGTGCCGAGTAGTCCGCCGACGCGGTAGGGCCGACCGTGGCTGGAATGGGTAGCCCGGACTTGTCCACGTTCTTGTCCACGTTGCTGGTGGCCGGGGGGATGGCGGGTTCGCCGCGGCTGCCGGAGGCGCCCCGGTAGACGGCCGCGAAGGCCAGGGCGACCATGCCGATGCCCATGATCAGGGCGAGCAGCCAGGCGACGGGGCGGTGCCAGCGGGCCCGGCCGCGGTAGGGGCGCAGTGCGCCGCCGTGGGGCCCGTAGGGGCCGGTTTCGGCCCCGCCGGGGAAGGCGGAGCCGTAGGCGTCGTGGTCGCGGGCGGGGTAGCCGAAGTCGTCGTCGGGTCCGGCGCCGGCGCGGGCTCTGGCCGCTTCGGCCTCGGCGCGGGCCTGGGCGGCGGCCAACAGCCGTTCCACGGCGCTCGGTTCATGGATCTCGGCGGCCCGTACGAAGTCCTCGTCGAAGACCACGGAGGCGAATGCGTCGTCCGCGCCCCCGCGGTCGTCGTCGGGCTCCCAGCCGTCCGGGAACGGCCTGCCCCCCACGTCGTCCGGCACGGGTTCAGCGTAGCCCCGGCGCGGTCGTTTTGGGCAGGGAGTGGCCGAATCTCCCCCTAGGGCGCCACCTCGGGCGTGCCTTCGGGGGAGGTCTTCGGCCGGTTGCGGCTACCGCACGTGACCGTCGCCGGTGACGATGTACTTGGTGGAGGTGAGCTCCGGCAGGCCCATGGGGCCGCGGGCGTGGAGCTTCTGGGTGGAGATGCCGATCTCGGCGCCGAAGCCGAACTGGCCACCGTCGGTGAAGCGGGTGGAGGCGTTCACGGCGACGGTGGTGGAGTCGACCAGTTGGGTGAAGCGGCGGGCGGCGGCCTGGGAGGTGGTGACGATCGCCTCGGTGTGGCCGGAGGTCCACCGCCGGATGTGGGCGACGGCCGCGTCGAGGGAGTCGACGACGGCGGCGGCGATGTCGTAGGAGAGGTATTCGGTCTCCCAGTCCTCGGCGGTGGCCGCCACGACGGTCGCCTTGGTGGCGGCGGCGTAGCCCTGGACGCGTTCGTCGGCGTGGACGGTGACGCCGGCCTCGGCGAGGGCGTCGAGGGCGCGGGGCAGGAAGGCGTCCGCGATGTCCTGGTGGACGAGGAGGGTCTCGGCGGCGTTGCAGACCGAGGGGCGCGAGGCCTTGGAGTTGATGAGGATGTCGACGGCCATGTCGAGGTCGGCCTGGGCGTCCACGTAGACGTGGCAGTTGCCGGTGCCGGTCTCGATGACGGGGACGGTGGACTCCTCGACGACGGTGCGGATGAGGGAGGCTCCGCCGCGCGGGATGAGGACGTCGACGAGGCCGCGGGCGCGCATCAACTCGCGTACGGAGTCGCGGGATTCGCCGGGGACGAGCTGGATGGCGTCGGCGGGCAGTCCGGCGCCGCCGACGGCGTCGCGCAGTACCCGTACGAGCGCGGTGTTGGACTCGTAGGCGGAGGAGGAGCCGCGCAGCAGGACGGCGTTCCCGGACTTGAGGCAGAGGGCGGCGGCGTCGACGGTCACATTCGGCCGGGCTTCGTAGATGATGCCGACGACGCCGAGGGGCACTCTGACCTGGCGCAGGTCGATGCCGTTGGGGAGGGTGTTGCCGCGGACGACTTCGCCGACGGGGTCGGGCAGGGCGGCGACGTCGCGGACGTCGGAGGCGATGGCGCGGACCCGTTCGGGGGTGAGGGTGAGGCGGTCGACGACGGTCTCGCTGGTCCCGGCCTCGCGGGCCTTGGCGATGTCGAGGGCGTTGGCCTCGACGATCTCCTTGGTCCGCACTTCGAGCGCGTCGGCGATCGCGAGGAGCGCGTCGTCCTTGGCCGAGCGCGGCAATGGCGCGATTTCGGCGGCGGCCGTGCGGGCCCGGTGGGCGGCCTGGGTGACCGGGGACATGTTCTCGTGCGGGGTAGACGCGCTCATGTCCGCAGGGTAGTGCTCCGGGCGGGGGCGTTCCGCACGGATTCCACTCTCCGAGACGGTGTTCTCACGGCTCGGTCGCCGGGCGGCCGGGGGGTGCGGAGCCGGGGCGCGCGGAGTCGGCGCATGCGGTGCCGGGGCGTCGTGGGCCGACGGGTCGAGGACCGGAGCGTCAAAAGGGGTGGACGCCGACGGGTGCGGCCGGTGGTGGTCCGTAGCCCTCGGCGAGGCGCAGGTGGTAGGTCTCGCGGTCGATGACCTCCAGGCCGACGATCTCCCAGGGCGGGAGTTTGGCGGTGGAGCGGTGCTCGCCCCAGAGCCGGAGGGCGACGGCGGCCGCGTCGTGCAGGTCGCGGGCCTCTTCCCAGTAGCGGATCTCGGCGTGGTCGCCCGCGTATCTGCTGGTCAGTAAGAAGGGGTGGTCGTGGGCGAGTTGTTCGAGGCCGCGCCGGACCTCTTTGAGCGGGGCCTCGGCGCCGGAGACGCTGAGGGTGATGTGCCAGAGCCTGGGGGTGTCCCCGGGCTGCTCCCGCTCCTCGGTCTGCGCTATGTCGGCCCCTGTGCCCACGCTGGTCAGGGTCGGCCCGTCCTCCCCCACGGCCCTGCGGGCGTGGGTTCCCCCGACTCGGGGCGCCGCCCCCGGGCGCGCTCGTCTCACCGGCGGCCTCCTGTGATGCTGTGATGCTGTCATGCGACGTAGTGCCCCCCGCGAAGTCACCCCCGCGAGTACCCCGCAACAAAGTTGACCAGTCCGGGCCGGGTCGCGGGGCGGTTTTCGTGAAGGTGTCGGCCCGAAGGCTGGACTTTCAGCCGTTTCAGGGGTGCAGAACGACCAGATCGTCCCTGTGTACGACTTCTCGCTCGTATGCGGGTCCGAGTTCGCGTGCGAGTTCGCGGGTGGAGCGGCCGAGGAGCTGCGGGATCTCCTTGGCGTCGAAGTTGACGAGTCCCCGGGCGACGGCGCGGCCTGTCGTGTCGCGCAGTTCGACGGGGTCTCCGGCACTGAACTCGCCCTCGACGGAGGCGATTCCGGCGGGCAGCAGCGAGGAGTGGCGTTCGACGACGGCGCGTACGGCTCCGTCGTCGAGGACGAGGTGGCCCTGGGGGGTGGAGGCGTGGGCGAGCCAGAGGAGGCGGTCGGCGGAGCGGCGGCCGGTGCGGTGGAAGTAGGTGCCGGTGTCGCGTCCGGCGAGGGCGTCGGCGGCGTGGCTGGCGGAGGTGAGGACGACGGGGACGCCGGCGGCCGCGGCGATACGGGCGGCCTCGACCTTGGTGACCATGCCGCCGGTGCCGACGCCTGCTTTGCCGGCGCTGCCGATCTGTACGTGGGCGATGTCCTCGGGGCCGTGTACTTCGCCGATGCGGGTGGTGCCGGGTTTGCTGGGGTCGCCGTCGTAGAGGCCGTCGACGTCGGAGAGCAGGACGAGGAGGTCGGCGCGGACGAGGTGGGCGACGAGGGCGGCGAGCCGGTCGTTGTCGCCGAAGCGGATCTCGTCGGTGGCGACGGTGTCGTTCTCGTTGACGACGGGCAGGGCGCCCATGGCGAGGAGCTGGTCGAGGGTGCGGTAGGCGTTGCGGTAGTGGGCGCGGCGGCTGGTGTCGTCGCTGGTGAGCAGGACCTGTCCGACGCGTACGCCGTAGCGGGCGAAGGAGGCGGTGTAGCGGGCGACGAGGAGGCCCTGGCCGACGCTGGCGGCGGCCTGCTGGCGGGCGAGGTCGGTGGGGCGGCGGCGCAGGCCCAGGGGGGCGAGTCCGGCGGCGATGGCGCCGGAGGAGACCAGCACTATCTCCTTCTCGCCGCCGCTGCGGGCTTTGGCGAGGACGTCGACGAGGGCGTCGACGCGGTCGGCGTCGAGGCCGCCGGAGGCGGTGGTGAGGGAGGACGAGCCCACCTTGACGACGATTCTGCGGGCCTGGGTCACGTACTGCCTTGCCACTGTCACACCGGGGAATCTATGCCAGGCCGGGGGGTGGGCGCACGGCCGTTTCGAGCGTTGGACGGGCCCCCGCCGGGTGGGGCGGCCCCCTCACCCCCACACCCGCTGCTCCGACTCCTCCCCCAGCGGCGCGTAGTGCTCGGTGAACAGCTTCGCCACCAGTTCGCCGCGGCTGGACACCCGGACCTTCTCGAAGATCGCCTTCACATGGTCCCGGACCGTGTGCGGCGAGAGGAACAGTTTCCCGGCCATCTCGGCGGTTCCCAGGCCGCGCGCGATGTGCTGGGTGATCTCCAGTTCGCGGTCGGTCAGTTCGTACGCCTTCACCATCAGCGGGGCGACCTCGGAGATCGACGCGCGCTCGATCACCACCGCCGAGGCGCCCAGCTCGCCGTCCGCGCCGCGCAGACAGGAGGCGTGGCAGGCCAGCCAGCGGCCGCCCTTGCTGCGCACGCGCACCCGGGCGACGCCCTTGTCCCAACCGGCCGCGATCGCCCGGGCCTTGCTCGCCGTACTGTGCATCCAGGCCGGGACGGACACCCCCAGCGGGGTCGGTGTCGAGGGGCCGGGCACCAGGTCGTCCAGGAGTTCGCGGGCCTCGTCGTTGACCGAAAGGAGACGACCCGAGGCGTCGAAGAGCAGCAGTCCGGGCCCGGGGCCATGGCTCGGGGTCGGCTCAGCGGACGGCTCGGTGAACGAGCGCAGGCGCCGGGCCATCGCCGCCGAGAGCTCCTTCACCACCAGCGCGTCGTCCCCGCCGAACGCCGGTGCCCCCTGCGCGCGGAACAGGCTGACCTGGCCCCACGGATGGCCGCCCACCCGCAGCACGGCGCGCAGTTCGTCGTCGAGGCCGCGCGGCGCCAGGAAGTCGCGGTAGAGCGTGCTGCGGCCGGGCAGTCCGCCGGTGGCCTCGCGCAGCCCGGCCACCGGCAGCGGGGCGCGGGCCAGATCGCGGAACAGGTTGACGTTCTCCGTCAGCAGCTCCGACTCCCAGTAGACCGAGCAGCCCTCCTCGGTGAGGTTCTCCACCCGGATCGGCGAGGTCATCATGCCGGTCACCGGGTCGGTGGCCCGCCACACCGAGGCGTCGTACGGGATGAGGCGGCGCAGCTGCTCGGAGGCGGTGGCGAACAGGGCGAGGGCGTCGGGGGCCGCGCCGATGGCCGTCAGGAGCGTGTCGATGGCGTGGGTGGTGCTCGCGTTCCTGGGCACGGTCACGGGCCGGTACTCCTCGTTCGCCGGCCCTCGCGTGAGGGCGGGCCTCGTCGGGTGCGTCTGCCCCTCCATGGTCCCGCACCCGACGCCCCCGCACACCCCCCTCAGTTGAGGGGGGCGGTGCCGCGGCAACACCTTGATCTCGGGATGTCGCCCGGGCCGCCGCCCGGCCGACGATGGAGCACGGCACGCCAACCGCCCCCCACCCCGCGCCTATTGAGGAGGCACCCACCGTGCGATCCGCCGTGCAGCATCCCCCGCACTTCCACGCCGACCAGGTCGCCGCACTCACCGCCGCCGTGCGCGGGCCCGTCCTGCTTCCCGGGCAGGACGGCCACGCCGAGGAGGGCGCGGGCTTCAACACCCTGCTGGAGCACCGCCCCGCGCTGGTGGTGGGCGCCACCGGGGCGGCGGACGTGGCGGCGGCGGTCCGGTTCGCCGCGGCGCACGGGCTGCCGGTCGCGGTGCAGGCGACCGGCCACGGCGCGGCCCGGGCCGCCGACGGCGCGGTGCTCGTCTCCACCCGCCGGATGACCGGGCTGCGGATCGCCCCGGACCGGGGCACCGCGCGCATCGCCGCCGGGGTGCTCTGGGAGCAGGTGATCCACGAGGGCGCGGCCCATGGCCTGGCTCCGCTCAACGGCTCGTCGCCGCTGGTCGGCGCCGTCTCGTACGCGCTCGGCGGCGGCCTCGCGGTCATGGCCCGCACCTTCGGTTACGCGGCCGACCACATCCGCGGCATCGACGTGGTGACCGCCGACGGCGTGCTGCGCCAGGTCGACGAGGAGCGCGAGCCGGAGCTGTTCTGGGGGCTGTGCGGCGGCAAGGGCAACTTCGGGGTCGTCACCTCGATGGAGATCGGCCTGATGCCGGTGCGGAGGCTGTACGGCGGGGCGCTCACCTTCGACGGGGCGGCGGCCCCGGCCGTGCTGCGCGGCTGGCTGGAGTGGACGGCGCTGGTGCCCGGCGAGATGACCTCCTCGCTGGCGCTGGTCCGCTTCCCCGACGACCCGGCGCTGCCCGCCGAGGTCCGCGGCCGCTTCGTCGTCCAGGTGCGGATCGCGTTCACGGGCGCGGCGGCCGAGGGCGCCCGACTGGTCGCGCCGCTGCGGGAGTTGGGAGAGCGGGTGCTCGACACCGTACGGGAGATGCCGTACGCGGACGTCGCCTCGATCCACGGCGATCCGACCGAGCCGTACACCTACCACGAGCGCACCATGATGCTCGGCGAGCTGGACCGGGCGGCCGCCGGGCGGCTGCTCGCGGTGGCCGGGCCGGACTCCGGCTGCCCGCTCGGCCTGGTCGAGCTGCGCCACCTCGGCGGGGCGCTGCGGCGTCCGGTGCGGCACGACAACGCGGTGGGCAACCGGGACGCGCGCTACTGCCTGCTCACCGTCGCCCCCGGCCCGCGCCCGGCCGGACAGGGCCCGGACGACCTGCTCCTGGACCGGCTCGCGCCCTGGGCGACCGGCGGCAAGTACCTCAACTTCCTCGACTCCTCGGCCGGCGACGACCACGTCCGGGCGGCCTTCACCCCCGAGGCCTACACACGGCTGGCCGCGCTCAAGGCGCGGTACGACCCCGCCAACGTGTTCCGCGTCAACCACAACATCGCCCCCGCGGCGCTCCCGAGCGGGGTGCCGGCGTGAGGGTCGGGGTGATCGGCGCGGGGCCCATGGGCCGGGCCGCCGCGCGGCAGTTCGCGCTCGCGGGCGAGACCGTACGGCTCGCGGACCGCTCCCCGGAGCTCGCGGTACGGGCGGCGGCCGCCGCCAGCGCGGGGACCCGGGGCCGCGTCGAGGCCCATGACGTCGACGGCGTCCTGGAGGCCGAGCTGATCACGCTCGCCATGGGCACCGACGACACCCTCGCCTTCGTCACCGAGCACAGCGCCGCGCTCGCCGGGAAGATCCTCATCGACACCACCAACCCGGTGGAGGAGGCCGGGGCGGCGGCGCTGGGCCGGGCAGGACCCAGCATGACCGAGCTGATCGCCCGGGCCGCCCCGCAGTCCTCGGTGGTCAAGGCCTTCAACACGGCCTGTGCGGCGACCCTGTTCGCCGGCCGGGTCGACGGCGCCCATCTCGACGTGTTCGTGGCGGGCGACGACTACAGCGCCAAGATCCCGGTCATCGAGCTCATCGACCGGGCGGGGCTTCGCGGCCTCGACGCGGGCGATCTGCGCAACGCACAGGTCCTGGAGCAGATGGCGCTGCTGTGCATGGAACTCATCGAGCGGCTCGGCCTGGGCCTGGGCGCCGGGATCAAGCTCCTTCCCGACGGGTGACCCCTCCCCGACCAGGCCGTCCCCGCCCCTTCCCCGCACACTCCAAGGAGTCACCGTGCGTCTGCGACTACTCGTCCTCGCGTTGGGCAACTTCGCGATGGGCGTCGACACGTTCATCATCGCGCCGATCCTCGACCCCATGGCCGACGACTTCGGCGTCTCCCGCACCACCGCGGGCTGGCTGATCACCGCGTTCGCGCTGGCGTACGCGATCGGCGGGCCGCTGCTCGCGGCGGCCACCGGGCACCGGCCGCCCCGCCAGCTGCTGCTCGGCGCCCTGGGCGTCTTCGCGGTCGGCAACGCGCTCACCGCCGTCGCCGGGGACTACTCCTGGGCCATGGCGGGGCGGGTGGTGGCCGGTGCCGGTGCCTCCATGTACACCGCCAACTCCCTCGCCGTGGCACGGGCGATGGTGCCGCCCGAGCGGGCCGGACGGGCGGCGGCGCTGGTGGTCGGCGGGCTGACCGCGGCCATCGTGCTCGGTCTGCCGCTGGGCGCCTGGCTGGGCGACGAGGCGGGCTGGCGCGCCGCCCTGTGGCTGGTGGTGGGGCTCACCGCGGTGGCCACCGT
This sequence comes from Streptomyces sp. ERV7, assembly GCF_001653515.1. Classification (GTDB taxonomy): domain Bacteria; phylum Actinomycetota; class Actinomycetes; order Streptomycetales; family Streptomycetaceae; genus Streptomyces. The sequence goes on from NZ_LYOY01000029.1 coordinate 925,229, forward strand.
CGGGATCGCGGCGACCGTGCCGCAGCTCAAGGGCCAGGCCGCGACGACCCTGCGGGCCCGGCTCGCGCCGCTCGGGCAGCCGCGCGTCCTGGTCACCCTGATCGCCACCTGGCTCTGCCTGAGCACCAGTTGGACCGTCTACAACTACATCGACGAGGTGATGGACGAGGCGACCGGCGGCGACGCGGGCCGCACCTCGCTGATCCTGCTCTGCTTCGGCATCGGGGCGGTCTCGGGCAATCTGCTCACCGGGCGCCTCACCGACCGGATCGGGCCGGTGCGGACCATCACGGTCGCCGCCCCGCTCCTGGTCACCGCGGCCACCCTCACCCCGCTGCTGTCCAAGTCACTGGCCGCGGGCATCGCGATGGCCGTCGCCTGGGGCGTGTGCCACTGGATGATCAACGTGCCGCAGCAGATGCGCCTGGTGGCCACCGCCCCGCAGTCCGCGCCGCTCCTGCTCGGCCTGCACCAGAGCACGATCTACATCGGCATCAGCACCGGAGGGGTGGCCGGGGCCGCCGGCTACTCCGCCGACGGCGCCTCGGGCGTCGGCTACGCCGCGCTGGCCGTCGGGGTGGTGGCGCTGGGCATGCTCGCGCTCTCCCTGCGGATCAACCGGCCGGCCGCCGCCCCCGCGACGCCCGCTCCCGCCGCGGCCCCGGCCCGCTAGACGGCCGCCTCCACGCGTACTCCACGGGCCATCTGAAATCCTTGCCGAAGACGTTCCGCCCGGCCGCCGCATCGGCCGGGCCGGAATCGCGTCTGGCGGCGGCCGAAAAGAGCCGCCAGAGGCGGAAAAGCAATGCTAGAACGCCGACTTGGGGAGGGCTCAGCCAATGCAGTCAGCGGGAAACCAAGCATTCACTTTCCGAATACTCGGCCCACTTGAGGTGGAATGCGCGGGCCGGAAGGTCCGTCTGGGCGGATTCAGGCAACAGGCCCTGCTCGCCACGCTCTTACTGGAAGCCGAACACGTCGTACCCATCGAGCGGCTCCTGGAGGCGATCTGGGAGGACACCCCGCCCGCCTCGGCCAAGGGGCAGGTGCGGATCTGTGTGTCCGCGATCCGCCGCCAGTTCGTCGGCGCGGGCGTGGGCGACCTCATCGAGACGCACCCCGCCGGGTACCGCATCCGGCTGCCGAACACCGCGCTCGACCTGGCCCGCTTCGCACACCTGGCGGCGCTCGGGCGCTCGGCCGCCCGCGACAAGCAGCCCGAGCAGGCGGTGGACCTGTTCCGCTCGGCGCTGGCGCAGTGGAAGGGCCCGGTGGCGGCGGGCCTGGAGAGCAGGGTGCTGCGCCAGGCCGCGACCATGCTGCGCGAGGAGCAGCTGTCCGTACTGGAGGAGTGCGTCGACCTGGAGCTCCAGATGGGGCGGCACCGCAAGGTGGTCGGGGAGCTGTACCGGCAGGTCGCCGAGAACCCGTACCGCGAGCAGATGTGCGCCCAGCTGATGCTCGCCCTGTACCGCTCGGGGCGGCAGGCGGACGCGCTGCGGCAGTTCCGTGAGACCCGGACGCTCCTCTCGGCGGAGCTGGGCATCGACCCCGGTGAGTCGCTGCGCACCCTGGAGCGGGCCATCCTGGCCGAGGACCGGTCGCTGGAGGCGCCCAGCCGTCCGGCCCCGGCGGAGCCGGGCCGCACGGCCCCGGTCGCCTCCCTGATCCGGCAGCCCGCACACCGGGCCGTGAAGACGTCCTGGACCGACCACACCCTGGCCATGCGCACCCGGCTGACCAGTTTGCAGCAGGCCAATCTCCGTCTCCAGGCAACGTTGAAACTCTGACGAAATCCGGTGGGCACAGTCCCCACCAGCGATTTCCCCGATGCCCCGTGCCCTTGGCACGGGGCATTTCGCATCCGGTATCGCCGCGCGCCCTGCCGCGATATCCGCGTGAAACCTGGCCGATACGCGTCTCGGGGAGCGTCACCGCCGGTGGGGCCGGACGGGAAAGGCACGGGGATCCGGGAGAAAGGCCTCGCCGAAGCCGCAGGAAAGGACTGCTTCATGGCTCTCTCGAACGGCGGAGGTGACCCCTCGCATGGCGCCCTCGCCGCACGACCCGGCAAGCCCCGGCCCTGACCGCACCGGGCTCGGCCGGACCGGCCCCGAACGCCTCCGTCCCGAAGATCCCGACGGACGCGACGGACGCGACGGACGCGACGGACCCGAACGCCTCGACCGGCGCGGGCCCGTGGTGCACAAGTACGGCGGGAGCTCGCTCGCCACGCTCAAGCAGGTCCGCGCCGTGGCGCAGCGGGTCGCGGCCGCCCGTCGCACCGGCCGCGACGTGGTCGTCGTGGTCTCGGCCCGGGGGAACGCCACCGACCGGCTGCTCCGGCTGACGGAGGCGGTCGGGGCGCCCCCGGCGGGCCGGGAGACCGACCAGCTGCTCGCGACCGGCGAGAGCGCGTCCGCCGCGCTGCTCGCCATGGCGCTGCACCGGACCGGGGTGCGGGCGGTGTCCCTCGTCGGCGCCCAGACCGGCATCCTGGCGACCGGCGCACACGGCCGGGGCGTGATCGTCGCCGTGGACACCGAGGCCATCGACGGGGTGCTCGCCCAGGGCGCGGTCGCGGTGGTCGCCGGGTTCCAGGGGCTGACCGCGCGGCGCGATGTGATCACCCTGGGGCGCGGCGGGTCGGACACCACCGCGGTGGCCCTGGCCGCCGAACTCGGCGCCGCCCACTGCGAGATCTACACCGACGTCGACGGCGTGTTCACCGCCGACCCCCGGGTGCTGCCCGCCGCCTCGGTGCTGCCCGCCGTCGACGTGGACGTGATGGCCGAGATGTCGTTCGCCGGCGCCAAGGTCATGCACGCACGGGCCGTGGAGCTGGCGGCGCTGCGGAAGGTCGACATCCACGTCAAGCACTCCGCACGGCCCGGTCCCGGGACCGTGATCGCCGCCAGGGAAGAGACGAAAGCCGACATGCTCGAATCACCGACGACCGTGACCGGAGTGGTCCTCGACACGGACGTGGCCCGGGTGACCCTGCGCTTCGACGCGGGCGACGCGGACGCGGCCACCGATGTCTTCGCCTTCCTCGCCCGCGAGTCCCTCTCCGTCGACATGGCGGCGCTCTCCGACGAGAGCACGGGCGTGAACATCGGCATCACCCTGCACACCGACGACGTGGAGCCGCTGCGGGACTACCTCTCCCGGCGCCCCGGGCCGCCGGGCCGGGGCATGGAGTCCGACGAGGGGATCACCAAGCTCTCCGTGGTCGGTACGGGGCTGCTCAGCCGGCCCGACAGCACCGCGCGGCTGCTGCGCTGCCTCAAGTCGGCGGCCATCGCGCCCAGTTCGGTCTCCACCTCGCAGATGCGGATCTCGGTGACCGTCCCGGACGACGACGCGGTACGGGCCGCCCGGGTCCTGCACGACGAGTTCGGGCTCGCCGCACTCAACGCCGGGACGGGTTTCACCGCGCCCGTGCCCGCCTGATCCGACAGAGGAGGTTCGATGATGTTGCACCATTCCTTCGCACGGCAGTTGCGGCTGCGGCGGATCCACCGCCACGGCGGCGACCGGCTGCTGATCGTCCCGCTGGACCACTCGGTCACCGACGGCCCGCTGACCGGCGGGAACCGTCTGGACCACCTGGTCGGCCAGCTGGCGGACAACGGCGTGGACGCGGTGGTCCTGCACAAGGGCAGTCTGCGGTACGTCGACTCCGCCCGCTTCTCCCGCACCTCGCTGATCGTGCACCTGAGCGCCAGCACCGTGCACGCCCCCGACCCCAACGACAAGTACCTGGTCGCCAGCGTCGAGGAGTGCCTGCGGCTCGGCGCGGACGCGGTCAGCGTGCACGTCAACCTCGGCTCCACCCAGGAGCGGCAGCAGATCGCGGACATGGCCGCCGTGGCGGACGCCTGCGACCGGTGGAACGTACCGCTGCTCGCCATGATGTACCCGCGCGGCCCGAAGATCACCAACCCGCGCGACCCCGCACTGATCGCCCACGCGGCCTCGCTCGCCGCCGATCTGGGCGCCGACATCGTCAAGACCGTCTGCGCCGAGTCGATCGCCGAGATGCGCGACATCACCTCCGCGTCCCCGGTCCCCCTGATCGTCGTCGGCGGCCCCCGGGAGCCCGACGAGACCCGGGTGCTCGCCTACGTGGACGAGGCGCTGCGCGGCGGCGCCAGCGGCGTGGCCATGGGCCGCAACGTCTTCCTCGCACCGGACCCCGGGGCCATGGCCGCCAAGGTCGCCCGGCTGATCCACCCCGTACCGCACGAGGTGGCCGCGCCCAGCGCGGTCCCCGACGCTCTCGCCGTACCGCTGACCACCGTCTCTTAAGAGGAGTTCTCCCCATGAAGCTCAGCTGGCTCGACGCCCGTTCGCTCGGCGAGGCCAAGGAGGCCATCCTCCAGGAGGCCCTGCACTACCGCCTCGAAGGAATCGTCGCCGACGACCCCGCCGACTTCGCGGACCTGCCGCCTACCGTCACCAAGGTCCTCTTCCCGCAGGGCAAGCCGCTCCCGGGCGAGTTCGGGGACGCGTCCGTGGTCATCGTGGACCCGGCCGCGCACGGCATCACCCCCGCCGAACTGGCCATCAAGCACCCGGAGGTGGAGTTCGGGCGCTTCGTGGAGATCGTCGACGCGCCGACCCTTGAGGACGCCTGCGAGTCCGCGCGCACCGAGAAGTGGAGCGTGCTGCTCTTCCGCGACCCCACCAAGATCCCGCTGGAGATCGTGATCGCGGCGGCCGCGCGGGCCACCGGCAGCATGATCACGATTGCCCAGGACGTGGAGGAGGCCGAGATCATCTTCGGTGTCCTGGAGCACGGCTCGGACGGCGTGATGATGGCCCCCAAGGCCGTCGGCGACGCGGCCCACCTCAAGGCCGCGGCCACCGCCGAGGTGCCCAACCTCAACCTGGTCGAGCTGGAGGTGCGCCACACCGAGCACATCGGCATGGGCGAGCGCGCCTGCGTCGACACCTGCACGTACTTCCGCGAGGACGAGGGCATCCTGGTCGGCTCGCACTCCAAGGGCATGATCCTGTGCGTCAGCGAGACGCACCCGCTGCCGTACATGCCGACCCGTCCGTTCCGGGTCAACGCCGGTGCGATCCACTCGTACACCCTCTCCAAGGACGAGCGCACCAACTACCTCAGTGAGCTCAAGGCGGGCAGCAAGGTCCTGGCGGTCGACATCAAGGGCCAGACGCGGCTGGTCACGGTCGGGCGGGTCAAGATCGAGTCGCGGCCGCTGATCTCGATCGACGCGGTGGCGCCGAACGGGCAGCAGGTGAATCTGATCCTTCAGGACGACTGGCACGTGCGGGTGCTCGGACCCGGGGGTGTGGTGTTGAACAGCACCGAGCTGAAGCCGGGCGACAAGGTTCTGGGGTTCCTGCCGAGCGAGGACCGGCACGTGGGTTACCCGATCGACGAGTTCTGCCTGGAGAAGTAGGCGGCCGCTCGGTCGTCGTTCGCAGCCGGTCAGGCAAAACGGGCGCGGCACCGCGGGTGCCGCGCCCTCCCCCACCACCCACAGAGAGGTCCCCCATGCTCAACCGCCGTGATGTCATCAAGCGGGGCGCCGTCGTCGCCACCGTCGCCACCGGGCTCTCGGGAGCCGCGGGGGTCGCCGTGTACGGCGCCCAGGGCGGCTCGGACGGCCCCGCCGTCGCCGCCGCCCCCGGCGACGACCACACCGAGACCTACAAGGGCCGCGTCATCAAGGTCACCCAGGCCGGCGCGGGCCACGCCGTCTCGATCGACGGCAAGCCGCTGCACCTGATGAAGCTCGGCGAGGGCGCCTATCTGAGCGCCCTGTGCCACTACGAGGTCGCCAGGACGCCGCTGCACGCCGCCCGCGCCGCCGTCGACGAGCTGCACGGCGCCAACCTCGTACCGCTCGGCGACGCCTCCCACCACTCCATGTGATTCCGCGAGATTGAGGAACAGGACCATGACGCACGTCCGCAGGAACCACCTGGACATGTCGCGCGGCGAACGGCGGCGGTTCATCAAGGCCGTCGTGGAGATCAAGCGACGCGGGATCTACGACCGGTTCGTCAGGCTCCACGTCGACGTCAACTCCCAGGACTACCTGGACAAGGACACCGGCAAGCGGGTCGGCCACATCAACCCGGGGTTCTTCCCCTGGCACCGGCAGTACCTGATGGAGTTCGAGAAGGAGCTGCGCCGGGTCGACCCGACGGTGACCCTGCCGTACTGGGACTGGACCAAGGACCAGTCGCCGCACTCGCCGCTGTGGGCCGACGACTTCATGGGCGGCGACGGGCGGCCCTCCGACGGCATGGTGATGACCGGGCCGTTCGCCTACCCCAACGGCTGGCTGCTCAAGGTCAACGTGCAGCCCGAGGGCGACGAGAACCCCGCGCTCAACGGCCACTACACCGTGGACGACCGCAAGTTCCTGATCCGCCGCATCGCCCAGAAGATGCCCTCGCTGCCCTCGCCGGAGCAGTTGCGGCAGACGATGGACCTGCCGGTCTACGACTGCCCGCCGTGGAACTACACCTCCGGCAGCCAGCCGCCGTACAACAGCTTCCGCAACCACCTGGAGGGCTACACCAACTTCGCCTGGGAGCCCCCGGCGGGGAAGCTGCACGGCGCCGGCCACCAGTGGGTGGGCGGCCACATGATGTACATCTCCTCCCCCAACGACCCGGTCTTCTTCCTGCACCACTGCTTCATCGACAAGATCTGGGCCGACTGGCAGACGCTCCACCCGGACGTGCCGCACTACCTGCCGCAGGAGCCGACGCCCGAGGTCGCGGACCCGAGCACCCCGCTGTTCCCGTGGCACACCAAGACCGTCGCCGAGGTCGTCGACCACCGCCGGTACTACACCTACGCCTGACGAGAGGGGGGCCAAAGACATGTGCGGTATAGCGGGCTGGGTCGGTTACGGCCACGACGTCACCCGGCACGAGGACAGCGCCCGGGCCATGACCGCCACCATGGTCTGCCGAGGACCCGACGCGGGCGGGGTGTGGACCGGACGGCACGTCGCCCTCGGCCACCGGCGGCTGGCCGTCATCGACATCGAGGGCGGCAGGCAGCCGATGGCCGCCGGGTTCGGCGTCGCCCCCGAGGCGGTCGTCACCTACAGCGGCGAGGTCTACAACTACCGGGAGCTGCGCGCCGAGTTGAGCGCCCGGGGCCACCGTTTCCGCACCAACAGCGACACCGAGGTGGTGCTCCAGGCGTATCTGGAGTGGGGTGACGCCTTCGTCGAGCGGCTCAACGGCATGTTCGCCTTCGCCCTGTGGGACACCCGCACCGAGGAACTGGTCCTGGTGCGCGACCGGATGGGCGTCAAACCGCTCCTGTACTACCCCACCGACGACGGGGTGCTCTTCGGCTCCGAGCCCAAGGCCATCCTCGCCCATCCGCTGGCCGAGGCGGTCGTCGACGCCGAGGGCCTGCGCGAGGTGTTCGGTCTGACCATGACGCCCGAACACGCCGTGTACCGGGGGATGTACGAGGTGCGGCCCGGCAGCATGGTCCGGCTCTCGCGGCGCGGACTGCGCAAGACGCGGTACTGGCAGCTGGAGTCGCGCCCGCACACCGACGACCTGGACACCACCGTCGGCACGGTCCGCGAGATCCTCGACGACACCGTGCGCCGCCAGCTCGTCTCCGACGTACCGCTGTGCTCGCTGCTCTCCGGCGGCCTCGACTCCAGCGCGGTCACCGCGCTCGCCGCCCGGGCCCTCGCCGAGGAGGACGGCGGACGCATCCGCACCTTCTCCGTCGACTTCACCGGCCACGCCGAGCGGTTCGAGGCCAACGCGGTGTGGGAGGCGCCGGACGCGCCGTTCGTGAAGGAGGCCGTAGCCCACATCGGCACCGATCACGAGGACATCGTCCTCGACAACGCGCAGCTGCTCACGCCCGAGGTGCGCGGCGCGGTCCTGCGGGCGCTCGACCTGCCCACGGTCACCGGTGACATGGAGTACTCGCTGTATCTGCTCTTCCAGGCGGTACGGGCCCGCTCCACGGTCGCCCTGTCCGGCGAGTCCGCCGATGAACTCTTCGGCGGCTACAGCCACTTCCACGACCCCGAGGCGGTCTCCTCGGCCACCTTCCCCTGGCATCTGCCGTACCGCCGGGCGGGCGGCCAGGACGCCCTGCGCACCACGGGCCTGTGGGACCGCCTCGACCTCGGCGCCTATATCGACCAGCGCTACAAGGAGTCGATCGCGGACGTCCCGGCCCTGCCCGGTGAGAGCCCGCAGGAAGCACGGATGCGCGAGATCAGCCATCTGCACCTCACCCGCTTCGTCAACTTCCTGCTCGACCGCAAGGACCGCATCAGCATGGCGGTGGGCCTGGAGGTCCGCGTCCCGTTCTGCGACCACCGGCTCGTCGAGTACGTCTTCAACACCCCCTGGGCGATGAAGACCTTCGACGGCCGCGAGAAGAGCCTGCTGCGCGCCGCGACCCAGGACGTGCTGCCGCGCTCGATCGTGGAGCGCAAGAAGAGCCCGTACCCCTCCACCCAGGACGTCCAGTACGAGATCTCCCTGCGCGACCGGATCGCGGCCCTGGCCTCGGGCGACTCCGCGGTCCTGGAACTGGTCGACCCGAAGGGGCTGCGGCGCCTCCTGGACCGGCCGGTGGGCTCGTACTCCATCGGCGGGCCCTACAGCGGGCGCGCGGTCATGGAGCGGCTGATCGACCTGGACGCGTGGATCCGCGACTACGGCATCCGCTTCGTGCCCGAGGCGGGCTGAGGTGTCCGGACCCGCGATAGGCCGCCGGGCGGTGCTCGCGGCCTCGGCGGCGGCCGCCGTGGCGGGCGCGGCGCCGGCCCTGGGTTGCTCGCGCAGTTCCCCGCGCCCCTGGGCACCCCACCCGCAGCCGGACCGAGCCGACCGGCTAGAACGGCTTGAAGTCGTCGTACTCCTGCTGCGCCTCGTCGCGCTCCGCGTCGCGGTCGCGACGGCGCTGCGCGGCGGGACGGGGGGCCTCCAGGCGGTGGTCCTCGCCACGGCGGCCGAGCATCTCCGCGCCCGCCATCATCGTCGGCTCCCAGTCGAAGACGACCGCGTTCTCCTCGGGGCCGATGGCCACGGCGTCGCCCGCGCGGGCGCCCGCCTTCATCAGCTGGTCCTCGACGCCGAGACGGCTGAGGCGGTCGGCGAGGTAGCCGACGGCCTCGTCGTTGTTGAAGTCGGTCTGGCGGATCCAGCGCTCCGGCTTCTCGCCGCGCACCCGGTAGACCTCGGCCGCCTCGTCGTAGATGACCGTGAAGCCCGCGTCGTCGACCGCCTTGGGGCGGATCACGATCCGGGTGGCCTCCTCGACGGGCTTGGCGGCACGCGCCTCGGCCACGATCTTCGCCAGCCCGAAGGAGAGCTCCTTCAGACCGGTGCGGGCGACCGCGGAGACCTCGAAGACCTGGTAGCCGCGCTCCTCCAGATCGCCGCGGATCATGTCCGCGAGGTCCTGGCCGTCCGGGATGTCGATCTTGTTGAGGACGACGATACGGGGCCGGTCGTCGAGCCCGCCGTACTGCTTGAGCTCGGCCTCGATGATGTCGAGGTCGGAGACCGGGTCGCGGTCGGACTCCAGGGTGGCGGTGTCCAGGACGTGCACCAGCACCGAGCAGCGCTCGACGTGCCGCAGGAACTCCAGGCCCAGGCCCTTGCCCTGGCTGGCGCCGGGGATGAGGCCGGGGACGTCCGCGATGGTGTAGACGGTGGAGCCCGCGGTGACCACGCCGAGGTTGGGGACCAGGGTGGTGAACGGGTAGTCCGCGATCTTCGGCTTGGCGGCGGAGAGCACCGAGATCAGCGAGGACTTGCCGGCGCTCGGGTAGCCGACGAGGGCCACGTCCGCGACGGTCTTGAGCTCCATGACCACGTCACGGGCCTCGCCGGGCTCGCCGAGCAGCGCGAAGCCGGGGGCCTTGCGCCGGGCGGAGGCGAGCGCCGCGTTGCCGAGGCCGCCGCGACCGCCCTGGCCGGCGATGAAGGTGGTGCCCTGGCCGACCAGGTCGGCGAGCACGTTGCCGTCCTTGTCGAGGACGACGGTGCCGTCCGGGACCGGCAGGACCAGGTCCTGGCCGTCCTTGCCGGAGCGGTTGTCGCCGGCGCCGGGCGCACCGTTGGTGGCCTTGCGGTGCGGGCTGTGGTGGTAGTCGAGGAGCGTGGTCACCGACTGGTCGACGACCAGGATGACGTCGCCGCCGCGGCCGCCGTTGCCGCCGTCGGGGCCGCCGAGCGGCTTGAACTTCTCCCGGTGCACGGAGGCGCAGCCGTGGCCTCCGTTACCCGCGGCGACGTGCAGCTCGACGCGGTCCACGAAGGTGGTCATGGGCTTGCCTCCAGTACGTACGGAATGTCTGTGTAGTGCCGTGTTTCATTAGAAACACGCGAAAGGCGGACCTGCTTCCCGTACGGGGTCCGTACGGGAAGTGAGGTCCGCCTCACGAGAGAACCGGTCAGGCGACCGGAACGATGTTCACGACCTTGCGGCCACGGTGGGTGCCGAACTGCACCGCGCCGGCCTGCAGGGCGAACAGCGTGTCGTCGCCACCGCGGCCGACACCGGCGCCCGGGTGGAAGTGGGTGCCACGCTGGCGGACCAGGATCTCACCGGCGTTGACGGTCTGACCGCCGAAGCGCTTCACACCGAGCCGCTGAGCATTGGAGTCGCGACCGTTCCGGGTGGACGATGCGCCCTTCTTGTGTGCCATGTCTCCTCAGTCCCTTACTTCGCAGCCGCGGGGATGCCGGTGACCTTGATCGCCGTGTACTGCTGGCGGTGGCCCTGGCGACGGCGGTAACCGGTCTTGTTCTTGTACCGAAGGATGTCGATCTTGGCACCCTTGTGGTGGTCCACGACCTCGGCCGTGACCTTGATGCCGGCCAGCACCCACGGGTCGCTGGTGACAGCGTCGCCGTCGACAACGAGCAGGGTCGAGAGCTCGACCGTGTCGCCAACCTTGGCAGTGGAAATCTTGTCAACCTCAACGATGTCGCCGACAGCTACCTTGTGCTGGCGACCACCGCTGCGCACGATGGCGTACACGCGGATCTCTCTCTCGCTCGGAACGGAAACCCCTGAAGCCAGCCGCGTCACACGGGCGGGCCCGTGATGATCCGGAATGGACGAGCGGCCTCTCCCCACGACCGCGAACGGTCGCCGGGAGGGAGGTGCTCAGAGGCGGGCGCGCATGGAAACACGCCGACGGTCAAGGTTACGGGCCGCTTTCCCACGGGTCAAACCAGGGATCTCCCCCGGCGCCCCGCCCCCGCTGTCCCGGGCCCGGGGCCCGGGACAGCGGGGCCCGGCCCGCCACGGCCGCCGCCCGGGCCGCCGGGGCCCACAGGGTGTCCCGCACCCAGTGCAGCACCGGCGCGCACAGGGTCCGCCACACCCAGCGCACGGGCCTGCCGACGAGTTGCCGGCCGAGCCACTTCAGGCGGCGTCCGACGGCCCGCGAAACATGCCCGGCGATCCGCCAGGCGTGCCCGAACGCGGCGGCGACCTCGCGGGCGACGACGGCGACGGCGTGCCCGATCGGCGTCAGCACCCATCGGTAGAACCACCCGACGGGTACCACAAACAAGATCAAACCCACTCGAACGAGGGCGGTCCCGATCACGGAGAGGACCACACCGATCCCCCGCCCGATCCAGCGCAGGCCCGCCCACACCCGGGCGCCGGCCCAGCCGAGCCCGATCCCCATCCCGGAGCCGAGCCAGGCGATCCCGGCCCACACACCGGAGACGACCCACCCGACGGCCGACCCCACGGCGGCGACGACCCGCCGGACTCCGCGCGCCACCCAGGCGATCCCGTGCCCCAGTGGGGTCAGCAGACGGCGGTAGAGCCATGCCGCCGGGACGGCCACCCCGTACCGCCACAGCCAGGCCAGCGGGGTGACCACGAGCACCCGCCCGACCCAGGCCAGGCCGCGGCCCAGATACGTGAGCGGGACCACGATCAGCGTGCGGCCCAGCCAGGCCAGTGCGCGTCCCAGCGGGCGCAGCGCCGTGCGGTGGACGGCGCGGGCCGTCGCCGTGACCGCGTCCCAGACCAGCCGGATCGGGACCACCAGCACCAGGACCACGATCCGTACCGGGATGCGGATCGCGACGGTCAGACAGCCCTCGGGCTGTCTCGGCGGCTGCTGGAGTTCCATGTACGTCAAGACGCGGCAAAGGCCCCGCATCGTTGCGATGCGGGGCCCGCCGTGATCAACCGGTGATCGAGTGGTTACTTCACGACCGTCAGCGGCAGCAGCTTCTTGCCGGTCGGGCCGATCTGGATCTGGGTGTCCATCTGCGGGCAGACACCGCAGTCGAAGCACGGCGTCCAGCGGCAGTCCTCGACCTCGGTCTCGTCGAGCGAGTCCTGCCAGTCCTCCCAGAGCCAGTCCTTGTCGAGACCGGAGTCCAGGTGGTCCCAGGGCAGGACCTCCTCGTACGTGCGCTCGCGCGTGGTGTACCAGTCGACGTCCACGCCGTACGCCGGCAGGGTCTTCTCGGCGCAGGCCATCCAGCGGTCGTAGCTGAAGTGCTCGCGCCAGCCGTCGAAGCGGCCGCCGTCCTCGTAGACGGCGCGGATGACCGCGCCGACGCGGCGGTCGCCGCGCGAGAGGAGGCCCTCGACGATGCCCGGCTTGCCGTCGTGGTAGCGAAAGCCGATGGAGCGGCCGTACTTCTTGTCGCCGCGGATCTTGTCGCGGAGCTTCTCAAGACGCGCGTCGGTCTGCTCGGCGGAGAGCTGCGGGGCCCACTGGAACGGGGTGTGCGGCTTGGGCACGAACCCGCCGATGGACACCGTGCAGCGGATGTCGTTCTGGCCGGAGACCTCGCGGCCCTTGGCGATCACGTTGACCGCCATGTCGCCGATCTGGAGGACGTCCTCGTCGGTCTCGGTGGGCAGGCCGCACATGAAGTACAGCTTCACCTGGCGCCAGCCGTTGCCGTACGCGGTCGAGACCGTACGGATCAGGTCCTCTTCCGAGACCATCTTGTTGATGACCTTGCGCATGCGCTCGGAGCCGCCCTCGGGGGCGAAGGTCAGACCGGAGCGACGGCCGTTCCTGGTCAGCTCGTTGGCGAGGTCGACGTTGAAGGCGTCCACGCGGGTGGAGGGCAGCGAGAGGCCGATCTTGTCCTCGGTGTACCGGTCCGCGAGGCCCTTGGCGATCTCACCGATCTCGGTGTGGTCGGCGCTGGACAGGGACAGCAGGCCGACCTCCTCGAAGCCGGTGGCCTTCAGGCCTTTCTCCACCATCTCGCCGATGCCGGTGATGCTTCGCTCCCGCACGGGGCGCGTGATCATGCCGGCCTGGCAGAAACGGCAGCCGCGGGTGCAGCCGCGGAAGATCTCGACGGACATGCGCTCGTGGACGGTCTCCGCGAGCGGCACGAGCGGCTGCTTCGGGTAGGGCCACTCGTCGAGGTCCATCACGGTGTGCTTGCTGACCCGCCACGGCACGCCCGACTTCTTCGGGACGACACGGCCGATGCGGCCGTCCGGCAGGTACTCCACGTCGTAGAAGCCCGGCACATACACATTGCCGGTCCTGGCGAGGCGGAACAGGACTTCCTCGCGGCCGCCGGGGCGGCCCTCGGCCTTCCAGCCCCGGATGATCTCGGTCATGTCGAGGACGGCCTGCTCGCCGTCGCCGATGACCGCGCAGTCGATGAAGTCCGCGATCGGTTCGGGGTTGAAGGCCGCGTGGCCGCCCGCGAGGACGATCGGGTCGTCGATCGTGCGGTCCTTGGACTCCAGCGGGATGCCCGCCAGGTCCAGGGCCGTGAGCATGTTGGTGTAGCCCAGCTCGGTGGAGAAGCTGAGGCCGAACACGTCGAAGGCGCCGACGGGGCGGTGGCTGTCCACGGTGAACTGGGGCACGCGGTGCTCGCGCATCAGCTCCTCCATGTCCGGCCACACGCTGTACGTGCGCTCGGCGAGGACGCCCTCGCGCTCGTTCAGCACCTCGTAGAGGATCATGACGCCCTGGTTGGGCAGCCCGACCTCGTACGCGTCCGGGTACATGAGCGCCCAGCGCACATCGCAGCTTTCCCACGGCTTGACCGTGGAGTTCAGCTCACCGCCGACGTACTGGATCGGCTTCTGCACATGCGGGAGCAGGGCTTCGAGCTGTGGGAAGACGGACTCGGCGGCAGTCATCTCGACGAACTTTCGTGAGCTGGCAGGGGGCGACTCTCTAGCGTAACCCGCTCACGAGGTGCCCCCGGCCGCTCCGGTCCCCCGGCTCAGGCCCGCAGCCGCTCGCGCAGCTTCGGCCGGGAGGCCTTTCGCCAGACTTCGGGCAGCTCGCGCTCGCGGTCGGCCGCCGCCGCCACCTCCCGCCCGTACAGAAGTCCCCAGGTGAACGCGGACTCGCCGGCCAGATGGGCCTGGACCGCCAGACCGCGCAGGGCCTCGCGGGCCACCACGCTGTCCTGGTGGTCGCCCAGGACCGTCTGCACCGCCTTCATCCTCTGGGCGAACCTCTTGGCGGGGGCGCCGAGCGCGGGCCTGGCGGCCTCGGCGGCGTACCGGGCGCGCTTGGCGGCCTTGCGGGCCTCGTGCATGGCCAGGTCGCGCGGCTCGCCGGGGTCGAGCTCCAGGGCGTGCGCTATCCGGCCCGCCAGCCGGTCGTAGTCCTTGAGCACCGCCTTGGGCACCACCTCGGTGACCGGGCGCCGGGCCGCCGGGCGCAGCGGCGGGCCCTCAAGGAGCGCGTCCAGGGTGTCGAGCAGGACGAGGTAGCGCTTGCTGTCGAGGACGGCGATGGTCTTGCGGCGCGAGCCGGAGCGGCGGGCGACGCTCCAGATCCGCAGCCGTCCGCGGACCGGTCCGAGCACCAGGGGGCGGGGCAGGGCGGCGATGCGGCTCTGGAGGCGTTCGGTGAGCACCTCCTGGTCGCGGTCGACGCCGAGTTCGCCCGCGAGCCATTTGAGCTCCTCGCCGACGGGGTCGGTGACGGTCCGGTCGAGGACCTTGCCGTACGACTTGAAGGCGCTGCGCAGCCGGCGGGTGGCGACGCGCATCTGGTGGACGGAGTCGGGCAGGTCGCGCCGGACGGCGGGGTCGAGGTCGACCAGGGCGTCGCGCTGGGCGCGGAGGTAGTCGAGGACGTGGTCGCCCGCGGTGGCCTTTCCCTCGGCGCGCACGGCGGCGGGCTTCGGCTCCGGGAGGTCGGGTACGGCCGGGGCCGTCTCGGCCATGGCCCGGGCCAGCTTCGAGGCGCTGCGCGAGGGGCGCAGGCCCGCCTTGCGCAGCCGCTTCTCGACGAGGTCGAGGACGGCGGCGGCCGGGGAGAGGGGGGCGCGGATCTCGTCGCGGATGCCGGTGGCGACCGGGAACTTCAGGTGCCAGCCCGCGTCGTCGCCGCCGGTCCTGCGGCGCAGGGTGAGGGAGTCCGCGGCCAGGCGCAGGTCCCGGGTGTCGTAGTAGACGGCGTCCAGTTCGGCCACGCCCTTGTCGGCGACGCTCGCGACCCCCGTGACCTTGGTGAGGTCGGGGAGCCGGACGTCGTCACCGGTGGCTTCGTACTTCCGCTCGATCTCGCGCTTCGTCTCCGCCATGAATTGAATCTAGACGCGAAACGGGGCCCTAGACAGAGCGCCGGACCGGCCATCGCGGCCGGTCCGGCATCCTGTGTCGCTCTCGGGCGGTGTCAGGCCGTTATCGGCCGCTGCACTCTGATCGACTGGAGTAGTCCGATCGCCACCCAGACCGCGAACATGGACGACCCTCCGTAGGACACGAAGGGCAGGGGGAGGCCCGCCACCGGCATGATGCCGAGCGTCATCCCGATGTTCTCGAAGGACTGGAAGCCGAACCAGGCGATGATCCCGGCCGCCACGACCGTGCCGTACAGCTCGGTCGTCTCGCGGGCGATGCGGCAGGCGCGCCACAGGACCACGCCGAGCAGGACGAGGATGAGGCCCGCGCCGACGAAGCCGAGCTCCTCGCCGGCGACGGTGAAGACGAAGTCCGTCTGCTGCTCGGGGACGAACTGGCCGGTGGTCTGGCTGCCCTTGAACAGGCCGGTGCCGGTGAGTCCGCCGGAGCCGATGGCGATCCGGGCCTGGTTGGTGTTGTAGCCGACGCCCGCCGGGTCGAGGTTGGGGTTGGCGAAGGCCGCGAAGCGGTTGATCTGGTACTCGTCGAGCAGCCCGAGCGCCGCGACCGCGACCGCGCCCGCCACGCCCGCCCCTATCAGGCCGAGCACCCAGCGGTTGGAGGCCCCGGAGGCGAGCAGCACGCCCAGAATTATGATCACGATGACCATGACCGACCCGAGGTCCGGCATCATCATGATGATCAGGATCGGGAGCGCGGCGATGCCCAGGGACTTGAGCACCGTGCGGTGGTCGGGGTGGGCGGTGTCCCCGGCGTCGACGCGCGACGCCAGTATCATCGCCATCCCCAGAATGATGGTGATCTTGGTGAACTCGGACGGCTGGAGCGAGAAGCCGCCGCCGATGATGATCCAGGCGTGCGCGCCGTTGACGGTCGCGCCCAGCGGGGTCAGTACGGCCAGGATCAGCACCACGGACAGCCCGTACAGCACCGGCACCGCGCCCCGCAGGGTGCGGTGGCCCAGCCAGATGGTGCCGATCATCAGGCCGAAGCCGATGCCGGTGTTCATGGCGTGCCGGATCAGGAAGTAGTACGGGTCGCCGTTGTTGAGCTGGGTGCGGTTGCGGGTCGCGGACCACACGAGCAGCGAGCCGATGAACGACAGCGCGAGCGCGGCGAGCAGCAGCCACCAGTCGAGCCGGCGCAGCACCGAGTCGCGCGCGGTGAGCTTGGCGAAGGCGGAGCGCTCCGGCGCGTAGCGCTGGACGGAGAAACCGGCCATCAGTCCCTCCGCCCGCGTCCGCCGTTGCGGTTGTCGGTGTTGGCCGCGGCGAGCTGCTGGTCGCCGGTCTTCTTCTCGGGGACCTTCTGCGAGTCCGGGTCGTACGGCTCGATCTTCGGGGCGTCGATGGAACCGTCGCCCTGGATCTTCGGCAGTGCCTGCTGCGGCTCGGGCAGCAGGGCGCGCTTGAGGTCCTGGGTGCCGGCGTCGTCGAGCCCGTAGAGCGCGTCGTAGATGTTGCGCACGGCGGGGCCGGAGGCGCCGGAACCCGTACCACCCTGCGAGATCGTCATGACGATCGAGTAGTCCTTGGTGTACGTGGCGAACCACGAGGTCGTCTGCTTGCCGTAGACCTCGGCGGTGCCGGTCTTCGCGTGCATCGGGATCTGCTTCTGCGGCCAGCCGCCGAACCGCCAGGCGGCCGTACCGCGGGTGGCGACTCCCGCGAGGGCTTCGTCTATGTCGTCGCGGGTGGCCTGGGACATCGGCAGCTTGCCGTGCGACTTGGGCTTGATCTCCTTGACCGACTTGCCGTCGGCGCTGATCACGGCCTTGCCGACGGTCGGGTCGTAGAGGGTGCCGCCGTTGGAGATCGCCGAGTAGATCGTCGCCATCTGGATGGGGGTGACGAGGGTGTCGCCCTGGCCGATGGAGTAGTTGACCGAGTCACCGGCGCGCATGAGGTTGCCTTCGAGGCAGTTCTCGTACTCGATCTTCTCGACGTAGTCGCCGTCCTTCTTGCCGTGCTTGCACCAGGCGTCCTTGTTGGCCGTCCAGAACCGCTGCTTCCACTGGCGGTCGGGGACCCGGCCGGGGACCTCGCTGGGCAGGTCGATGCCGGTCCTGGCGCCGAGCCCGAAGTCGTGGGCGGTCTTGTAGAACCAGTCGGCGGCGTCCTTCTTGGGCTTCATCCCGCCGTCCTTGAGCCACTGGTCGTGTGCGAGGCCGTAGTACACGGTGTCGCAGGAGACCTCCAGGGCCTGGCCGATGGAGATGTTGCCGTGGCCCTGGGACTCGAAGTTCTTGAAGACCTGGCCGCCCACCGAATACGAGCTGGGGCAGGGGTAGCTGCCGTCGAACGGGTATCCGGCGCGGACCGCGGCCGCCGAGGAGACCACCTTGAAGATCGAGCCGGGGGCGGCCTGGCCCTGGATCGCGCGGTTCAGGAGCGGGTAGTTGGAGTCCTTGCCGGTGAGCGCCTGGTAGTCCTTGGCGGAGATGCCGCCGACCCAGGCGTTCGGGTCGTAGTTGGGCAGCGAGGCCATGGCGACGACCCGGCCGGTCTTGGCCTCCATGACGACGACCGCGCCCGCGTCGGCCTTGTAGTTCTCGTTGGTGTTCTTGTCGAACCCCTTGCGGGCCTCTTCCATCGCGAAGTTCAGCTCGTACTCGGCGACGGCCTGTACGCGTGCGTCTATCGACGTGACGATGTTGGAGCCGGGCTCGGCCTTGTCGCTCTGCGCCTGCCCGATGACGCGGCCGAGGTTGTCCACCTCGTAGCGGGTCACGCCCGCCTTGCCGCGCAGCTGCTTGTCGTAGGTGCGCTCCAGGCCCGAGCGGCCCACCATGTCCGAGCGCAGATACGGCGAGTCGGTGTTCTTCGCCTTGTCGATCTCCTCGTCGGTGACCGGCGAGAGGTAGCCGAGCACCTGGGCGGTGTTGGCCTTGCCCGGCGCGGTGTAGCGGCGCACCGCGGTGGGGTCGGCGGTGATGCCGGGGAAGTCCTCGGAGCGCTCGCGGATCTGCAGGGCCTGCTGGGTGGTGGCCTTGTCGGTCACCGGGATCGGCTGGTACGGCGAGCCGTTCCAGCAGGGCTTGGGCGTCTTGGCGTCGCAGAGGCGGACCTTGTCCATGACGTCCTGCGGCTTCATGCCGAGGACGGCGGCCAGCCGGGTCAGCACCGCCTTGCCCTTGTCGGGCATCTTCGTCAGGTCCGTACGGGAGGCGGAGACCACCAGACGGGTCTCGTTGTCCGCGAGCGGCACCCCGCGCGCGTCCAGGAGCGCCCCGCGCACGGCGGGCTGGACGACCTGCTGCACATGGTTGTTCTTGGCCTCGTCCTCGTACTCCTGCCCGTTGCGGATCTGGAGGTACCAGAGGCGCCCGCCGAGGGTGAGGAGCAGGGAGAAGACGAGGACCTGGATGATGATGAGCCGGATCTGCACCCGGGGGGTGCGTCCCGTCTCGGGGATGTTGCTCACGCCGTGGCCCCCTCGTTCACAGTCGCTTGACGCCCTTGATGCGGCCGGCCCGGGCCGCGCGGTTGCGGGCGGCCTTCACGCGCAGGCCGCCCTTCTGGTTGCCGATCCGCAGCCCGGTGCCGCCGGAGAGCCAGCCCGAGGCGATGCTCGTGCCGTTCTTGGCCGAGCCGCCGCCCCCCGATGTCTCCGCCAGCGGGTCGTTCTCGGCCCGTCTGGCCACCGCCATGATCAGCGGCACCGTGAACGGGGCGAGCAGCAGGTCGTAGACGGCGGCTGTGAACAGCAGGTTCACCAGGCCGACGTGGCGGGCCGCGGTGTCGCCGACGAGGGCGCCCACGCCCGCGTAGAGCAGCGTGGAGCCGATGGCCGCGCAGACCACCACGACCATGGGCCCGGTGGCCGAGCGGAGCCGGCCGTGGTCGGGCTTGGCGAGCCCGGCCGCGTAGCCGACCAGGCAGAGCACCAGGGCGTAGCGCCCGGCGGCGTGGTCGGCGGGCGGGGCGAGGTCGCAGAGCAGTCCGGCGCCGAAGCCGACGAAGGCGCCGCCGAGGTGTCCGTAGACCAGGGCGAGGCCGAGGACGGTCAGCAGCACCAGGTCCGGGACGGCGCCCGGGAGCTGGAGCCGGGCGAGGACGCTCACCTGGACGACGAGGGCGACGACGATCAGGGTGGAGGAGAGGATGACCCTGTTGATGCGCATCTGGATCAGCTCCTACTGGTCGCCGTCGGCGGCGGCGTTGTTCGCGTTGTTCGGATCACCGTTGGGGACGGCGCCGGGTCTCCGGTTGGGATCAGCGTTGGGGTCCGCGTTCGGGTTCCCGTTGGGGTCGCCGTTCGGGATGGGGACGTTCGGGTCGGCCTGGTTGGGGTTGACCGCGTTGCCCGCCGGGGGCGGGGTGACCGTGACGGTCACCGTCGGCGTCGGGGTCGGCTTGGGCTTGGCGGGCAGGACCTGGTCGCGCGGGTCGGTGCGCGGGGCCTGGACGACGACGCCGACGATGTCGAGCTTGGTGAACCCGACGTACGGACGCACATAGACGGTCCGGGTCAGGTCGCCGCCCGAGGGGTCGACCTTGACGACCTCGCCGACCGGGACGCCCGGCACGAACGGCTTGTCGGACTGCGAGCCGAAGGTCACCAGCCGGTCGCCCGCCTTGACCTTGGCCTTGCCGTTGAGCAATTGCACCGACAGCGGCCGGTCGCCCTGGCCGGTGGCGAAGCCCAGCTCGTCGCTGTTCTCCATCCGGGTGCCGACCGTGAAGTCCGGGTCGTTGGCGAGCAGGACGGTGGCGGTGGACGGGCCGACGGTGGTGACCCGGCCGACCAGCCCCTCCCCGTTCAGTACGGTCATGTCGCGCTTGAGGCCGTCGCGCGAGCCGGCGTCGATGGTGACGGTCCAGGAGAAGCCCTGGGCCGCTCCTATGCCGATGACCTGCGCGGCCTTGATGCCGTACTGGCCCTCGCCGGCGGTCTTGAGCATCGCGTCGAGCTGGTTCAGGCGCGAGCGGTTGCGGGCGTCGCTGCCCAGCTTCTGCTTCAGCGCCTCGTTCTCGCGCTGGAGGTCGGCGATCTTGTTGTGCCGCTCCCCCGAGTCGCGCACCGCGCCGATGGCGTTGCCCACCGGATCGACGGCTGCCGCCATGCCGTTCTCCACCGGCCCGAAGACGGTGGCGGCGGCCTGCCGGGCCCCGTCCACCGGTGAATTCTCCCCACCCCGGATGTCGACCGTGATCAGCGCGAACGCTACGGCGATCAGCAGCACCAGGAGCAGCCGGCTCTCTCGTGTGTCCCTCACGTGCGGCGGCCGTGCCTTCCTCGTCGGAATCTGTTCGATCTGTATATCAACGATCCGCCGTACGGGTTGGCAGTGGCCCGTACGGGCGGTCCCCCCGGGCCACTCGGTGACCTGGGGGGACCGTGGCCCGCGTGCCGGTTATCGGCGCGGCTGGGCGTCGAGGACCTGCTGCAGGGCCTCGAACTCCTCCACGCACTTGCCGGATCCCAGCGCGACCGAATCCAGCGGGTCCTCGGCGATGTGGATCGGCATACCGGTCTCGCGGCGCAGCCGCTCGTCGAGGCCGCGCAGCAGGGCGCCGCCGCCGGTGAGGACGATGCCGCGGTCCATGATGTCGCCGGAGAGCTCCGGCGGGCACTTGTCGAGCGTCGTCTTCACGGCGTCGACGATCGCGTTGACCGGCTCCTCGATGGCCTTGCGGACCTCGGCGGCCGAGATGACCACGGTCTTGGGCAGCCCGGAGACCAGGTCGCGGCCGCGGATCTCGGTGTGCTCGTCCTTGTCGAGGTCGTACGCCGAGCCGATGGTGATCTTGATCTGCTCGGCGGTGCGCTCACCGAGGAGGAGGCTGTACTCCTTCTTGATGTGCTGGATGATCGCGTTGTCCAGCTCGTCGCCGGCGACGCGGATGGACTGCGCCGTGACGATTCCGCCGAGCGAGATCACCGCGACCTCGGTGGTGCCGCCGCCGATGTCGACGACCATGTTGCCGGTCGCCTCGTGGACGGGCAGGCCCGAGCCGATGGCCGCGGCCATGGGCTCCTCGATGATGTGCACCTGGCGGGCGCCGGCCTGGGTGGAGGCCTCGATGACGGCGCGGCGCTCGACTCCGGTGATGCCGGAGGGCACACAGACGACGACGCGCGGGCGGGCCAGGTAACGCCGCTTGTGGATCTTCAGGATGAAGTAGCGGAGCATCCGCTCCGTGATCTCGAAGTCGGCGATGACGCCGTCCTTCAGCGGTCGTACGGCCACGATGTTGCCCGGCGTACGGCCGATCATCTTCTTCGCCTCGGCGCCGACCGCCAGGATGCCGCCGGTGTTGGTGTTGATGGCGACGACGGACGGCTCGTTCAGGACGATTCCGCGGCCCCTGACGTACACCAGCGTGTTGGCGGTCCCGAGGTCGACAGCCATGTCACGGCCGATGAACGACATGTTGTTGCTCCCCATGAGGATGCGTCCGGCCTTCCCTAATCGAGCGTTGACGGCTTTTTAGGTCGGCGAGGTGGGTGCTGTGGGCGTGAGGCTCCATCGTAGTGCCGCCTGCACGGACACGGCGCGTTGGTCCACCTCTAGTAATGGTGACGACGTGTCGGAGCGATGCGTTCCCGACTTCGCCCCGCATATGCCGAAGGGCGACCGAAATTCCTTCGGTCGCCCCAGGTCATGAGCGCTATATGGCTGACGCCCGGTCAGGAAATGAACCGGACGGGACTCAGACGCGACCCGGGAAGAAGATCTTCAGTTCCCGTTCGGCCGACTCCTCGGAGTCCGAGGCGTGGATGAGGTTCTCGCGGACGATGGTGCCGAAGTCGCCCCGGATGGAGCCGGGCGTGGCCGCGATCGGGTCGGTGGGACCCGCGAGACCGCGGACGCCCTCGATGACCCGCTCGCCCTCGACGACCAGGACGACGACCGGGCCGGAGGCCATGAAGCCCATCAGCGGCTCGTAGAAGGGCTTGCCCTTGTGCTCGCCGTAGTGCTGCTCCAGGGTCTCCTGGTCCAGGGTGCGCAGCTCCATCGCCGGGATGGTCCAGCCGGCCTTGCGCTCGATACGGCCGAGGATCTCGCCGATCAGGCCGCGACGGACGGCGTCGGGCTTGAGGATGACGAGAGTGCGCTGGGTCATGGTGTACGGCTCCTTGCGGCATACGTGTGCGGTGGGGCCGAGGCTACAGGGGGCGCCGGGCGCGCCGGCACCCGGATCCGGCCCCGCGGGCCCCTGGGGCGCCCGCCGAGGACCGGCAGGTCGCCCGGGCGGCCGAACGCGCCCCCCGGGCCGGGCAGGGGGGCGCCGCGAGCGCCCCCGCCCGTCGATCACCGCGGCCCCCAGCGCGACCACCACCACGGCGATCACCGCGAGCCACCAGGACGTGTCCATACCGCAGACGTTACCCGGCGGCCCACCCCCCGCGCGCGCTCCGCCCGCACTCCGCCCGAACCGGTGACAGCGCAGGTGAGTTCCCCCACAACGGCCTGCCACTGAGGAGCGACCGGCAGTGTGGCGCCTTACGCTCGACGGACCGCACGACCTCCCGCCGCCCTCCCCGTTCCCTTGCCGCTCCCGGAGGTTCACGCTCCATGAAGCTCACCGTCGTCGGCTGCTCCGGGTCGTTCCCGTCCGCGGAATCGGCCTGTTCGAGCTACCTCGTCGAGGCCGACGGCTTCCGGCTGCTCCTCGACATGGGCAACGGCGCCCTGGGCGAGCTGCAGCGCCACATCGGTCTCTACGACCTCGACGCGATCTTCCTCAGCCACCTCCACGCCGATCACTGCATCGACATGTGCGGCTACTTCGTGGCCCGCTACTACCGCCACGAGGGCGGCCGCTGCTCACCCATGCCGGTGTACGCGCCGGAGGGCGCCGAGCAGCGCCTCACCACCGCGTACGCGGACACGCCGTCCAGCTCCTCCATGAGCGAGGTGTTCGACTTCCACACCCTGAAGTCCGGCTCGTTCGACATCGGCCCCTTCGCGGTCCGTACGGAGCGGGTCTGCCACCCCGTCGAGGCGTACGCCATCCGCATCGAGCACGGCGGCGCGGCCCTGACGTACTCGGGCGACACCGGTGTCTGCGAGGCGCTGCACGAGCTGGCCGAGGGCGCCGACCTGTTCCTGTGCGAGGCGTCCTTCACACACGGCAAGGAGGACATCCCGGCCCTCCACCTCAACGGCCGCGAGGCCGGCGAGCACGCCGCCCGCGCCGGGGCCGGCCGGCTGGTCCTGACCCACATCCCGCCGTGGACCGACGGCGAGGTCAACCTCGCGGACGCCCGCGGGGCGTACGACGGGCCGGTGGAGCTGGCGGCGCCGGGAGCGGTGTACGAGGTCTGAGCACCCTGGGCACAGGGAAGGGCCCCCGGAACCGTTCGGTTCCGGGGGCCCTTCTCGCGTAACCCGTGCGGCTTACGCCTTCGTCAGGTCCTCGATCTCCTCCTCGGGCTCACGGCCCGGGGTGGTGAGGTTGAACTTGGTGATCGCGAAGCGGAAGACCACGTAGTAGATCGCCGCGAAGACCAGGCCGATCGGGATGATCATCCATGGCTTGGTCGCGTGGTTCCAGTTCAGGATGTAGTCGATCGCACCGGCGGAGAAGCTGAAGCCGTGGTGCACGCCCAGCGCCCAGGTGACGGCCATCGAGACAGCGGTCAGGACGGCGTGGATCACGTACAGGACCGGCGCGATGAACATGAACGCGAACTCGATCGGCTCGGTGATACCGGTGACGAACGAGGTCAGCGCGAGCGAGATCATCATGCCGCCGACGGCCTTGCGGCGCTCGGGGCGGGCGCAGTGCGTGATCGCCAGGGCGGCGGCCGGCAGCGCGAACATCATGATCGGGAAGAAGCCGGACATGAACTGGCCGGCGGTCGGGTCACCGTGGAAGAAGCGCGGCAGGTCGCCGTGCCACATCGTGCCGGTGGAGTCCTTGAAGTCGCCGATCTCCTGCCAGGCGACCGTGTTCACGAACTGGTGCATGCCGATCGGCAGCAGGGCGCGGTTGACGACACCGAAGATGCCCGCGCCGACGGCGCCGAGACCGGTCATCCACTCGCCGAAGTTGGTGATGACATCACCGATCGGCTCCCAGACCAGGCCGAAGAGCACGCCCATGGCGGTGCCGACGAAGGCCATGATGATCGGGACGAGCCGACGGCCGTTGAAGAAGCCGAGCCAGTCGACCAGCTTGGTGCGGTGGTACTTCTGCCAGATGACGGCGGCCAGCAGGCCCATCACTATGCCGCCGAAGACCTTGGGGTCGTTGTACGTCGCGGCGACGTCGACACCCTTGTTGGCGGTGGTGTTGACCACGGCGTCGGACACCGGGAACGCGGTGAGCACGTTCTTGTAGACCAGGAAGCCGACCAGCGCGGCGAGCGCGGTCGAGCCGTCGGCCTTCTTGGCGAAACCGATCGCGATGCCGACGCAGAACAGCAGCGGCAGATTGGCGAAGACCGCGTCACCGGCGGTCGAGAAGACCGTGGCGACCTTCCCCCAGCCGAGGCCGTCCTTGCCGAACACATCGGGCTGACCGAGGCGGAGCAGAATGCCCGCGGCGGGCAGTACGGCGATCGGCAGCTGAAGGCTGCGGCCGACCTTCTGCAGACCCTGGAACAGGCCGGCACCCCGCTTCTTCGCGGGCGCCGCCGTAGCGGTATCCGTACTCATCAACTTCCTCCAGTTGGCAAGGCGCCGCCCGGGGACATGGAAAAGTACGGGGGACGGCGGCGTCTCAAGGGGGGAACGCGGTGAAGCCCGCGTGGTCTACACCACTGACTGGTGTAGACCAGTTGTAGCACGGTGAGGGTTAGATAAGGAACCTGCAATTTTCGTGTGCTGAGCCATACACTCCGGCATGACGGACAAAGGCCCCGGACCCTGGGGTCCGAGGCCTCTGCCGTGCCACCGCTTGGTTATGCCGCCGTTATTACTTCGTGTTCTCCCGCTCGATCTCCTCTTCCAGTTCCTCCGGCTCGCGGCCGGGGGTGGGGAGGTCGAACTTGGTGATCGCGAAACGGAAGATCGCGTAATAGACGACCGCGAAGACCAGGCCGATCGGAATGATCAGCCAGGGCTTCGTCGCCAGGTTCCAGTTGATGACGTAGTCGATCAGACCGGCCGAGAAGCTGAAGCCGTCCTTGACGCCCAGCGCCCAGCTCACCGCCATCGAGACACCGGTGAGCACCGCGTGGATCGCGTACAGCAGCGGCGCGATGAAGAGGAACGAGTACTCGATCGGCTCGGTGATACCGGTGACGAACGAGGTCAGGCCGACCGACAGCATCAGACCGCCCACCTGCTTGCGGCGGTGCGGCTTGGCGCAGTGGGTGATCGCCAGGGCGGCCGCGGGCAGCGCGAACATCATGATGGGGAAGAAGCCGGTGGTGAACTGGCCCGCGTCCTTGTCGCCCGCCAGGAACATGCTGATGTCGCCGTGGACCACGGTCCCGTCCGGCTTGGTGAAGCTGCCGAACTGGAACCAGATGGGCACGTTGAGGAACTGGTGCAGACCGATGACGAGCAGCGCGCGGTTGGCGACGCCGAAGATGCCCGCGCCCCAGGCGTCGAGTCCCACCAGCCAGTCGCTGAAGCTCTCCAGGGCGTCGCCGATCGGCGGCCAGACCCACAGGCAGATCGCGGCGAAGGCGATGGCGACGAACGACATGATGATGGGGACGAGCCGGCGCCCGTTGAAGAAGCCGAGCCAGTCGACCAGCTTGACCCGGTGGTAGCGCTGCCAGAACCAGGCGGCGAGCAGGCCCATGACGATGCCGCCGAAGACGCCGGGGTTCTGGTACGTGAAGGCCGCGACCGTTCCGTCGTTGGCCTGGCACCCCGCCGAGATCACCTTCGCGCCGGCGGCGCAGTCCTTGGGGAACTGGTGCAGCACGTTGTAGTAGACGAGGAATCCGGCCACGGCGGCGAGCGCGGTGGAGCCGTCCGACTTCTTGGCCATGCCGATGGCGACGCCGATGCAGAACAGCAGCGGCAGGCCGATGTTGGCGTCCAGCAGCGCGCCGCCCGCACCGGCCATGACCTTGGCGACGTCGGTCCAGCCGAGCCCGTCCTTGCCGAAGACGTCGGGCTGGCCGAGCCGGTTGAGGATGCCGGCCGCGGGCAGCACGGCGATCGGCAGCTGGAGGCTGCGGCCCATCTTCTGGAGGTTCTGGAACGCGCCGTTCCACCACTTCGGCCGGTCCACTGCCGCGCTGTCCGCGCTCATCGGCGACCCTCCGTCCCGTCCGTCCCGTCGGAACAAGCCAGTTCCGGGGTGCGTTGCACACTGGTGTAGACCAGTTGCGGTATCGTCCGGAGCCTGGCCGCACGGGCGCGGTACCGGTGATCGCCATCCTTGGCCAGCGCGCGGAGGCTCGCTCGCGTAACTGGGCCAAACGTGCGTTACGGTGACAAAGCGGAACCGCGGTCGGCAGGACCGGCCGGACCTGCGGTGCGCCGCCACAGCGTTCTTTGAAAGAACAGGGAGACAGACATGGCCAGCAAGGCTGAGAAGATCGTCGCCGGGCTCGGCGGTATCGAGAACATCGAAGAGGTCGAGGGCTGCATCACCCGCCTCCGCACCGAGGTCATTGACCCGAGCAAGGTCGACGAGGCCGCGCTGAAGGCCGCCGGCGCGCATGGCGTCGTCAAGATGGGCACCGCGATCCAGGTCGTCATCGGCACGGACGCGGACCCGATCGCGGCGGACATCGAAGACATGATGTGACCGACGCGTCACGCTGAAGAGGGGCCTTCCCGCGACGGGAGGGCCCCTCTTCACGTCTGCCCCGCGCGCGCCCTGAAGGGCCCGGTGGGGTCCCTTCCGACGTGCGGCCCGTGCACCTCTCGACCCCGGGATTCGCCTGCGGCCGTGCACCTCTCGACCCCGGGATTCGCCTGCGGCCCGTGCGCCTCTCGGCCCCGGGATTCGCCTGCGGGCCGGTGGTGGGTTGCTCGCGCAGTTCCCCGCGCCCCTAAAGGCCGGTGGCTGAGCTCGCGTTCCCCGGCTGCGGCCGACCACGGGCTGAGGGGCGCGGGGAACTGCGCGACCAGCCACCCACGGTCTGCGGATCCAGAGGGTTCAGGGGCGCGGGGAACTGCGCGAGCAACCACCCACCGGCCCGCAGGTGAAGTCCGGGCACAAAAGGGGCGCGGGGAACTGCGCGACCAGCCACCCACCGGCCCGCAGGTGAAGTCCGGGCCCAGAACCGTCAGGCCGCTGTCGCCAGGAGCGGGGTGAAGTCGTCCAGGGTTTTCCGGACCGTCGACTCGTCGGCCGACGGGAGCTGGAGGACGACCTCCTCGATGCCCAGGCCCGCGTAGTGCGCCAGCTTGCCCGGATCGGGCAGAACCGCGTACGGGACGACCCGGAGGTCGCCCGGGGTACGCCCCGCCGCCGACCACGCCGCCCGCAGCACCGGCAGGGACTCCGTGAGCCCCCGCCCCCCGATCGGCATCCACCCGTCCGCGAACTCCGCGATGTGCGCGAACAGCTTCGGCCCGGCCGCGCCGCCGACCAGCAGCCGGGGCGCCCCACCGCGCACCGGCTTGGGGTGCGCCTCACTGGCCCGTACCGAGCCGTGCGGCCCCTCGTACGCCGTCGGCTTCTCCGCCCACAGCGCCTTCATCAGCGCGATACGGTCGCGCACCAGCTCGCGGCGCGTGGACCACTCCACCCCGTGGTCGGCGGCCTCCTCGCGGTTCCAGCCGTAGCCGACGCCGAGTGTGAAGCGGCCGCCCGAGAGGTGGTCCAGGGTGGCGGCCTGCTTGGCCAGGTCGATCGGGTCGTGCTGGGCGACCAGCGTGATGCCGGTGCCCAGCTCCAGCGACCCGGTGACGGCGGCCACCTGCCCGAGCGCGACGAAGGGGTCCAGGGTGCGGCCGTACTGGCGCGGCAGCTCGCCACCCGGCGGGTACGGCGAGAGCCGCTCGACGGGGATGTGCGTGTGCTCCGGCAGATACAGGCCGCTGAATCCGCGCTGCTCCAGCTCGCGGGCGAGCCGGACGGGAGTGATCGTCTCGTCGGTGAGGAAGATCGTGGTGGCGATACGCATGCCCACTTCCTATCCCCCCGCCCCCACAGGTGCAAGGGATCCCGCCCGGCCACCACCGCCACGGACCAGCCATGGACCGGCCACGGACCGGCCACGGACCGGACACCGCCCAACCGCCGCCCCTTGCCCCGGAGTTCACACGCGCGTACGACTGTGGGCAGCGACGGACACGAACCGACAGGCACCCCTTCCATCCCGCCGGGAGCAGACGCCATGACCGGATCCGAGGACAGAGCCCAGGACGCGCCCCAGGGCGGCGCGCACGACAGGACCATCGGCCGGCGCGGGCTGTTCGTGACGGGAGCGGCCACCGCGCTTACGTTGGGAACCGTGAGCTTCGCGAACGCGGCCCCCGGCGGCAGCGGCAGCGGCGGCGGCGGCGGCCCCGGTGAGACGACCCGGGTCGTCTCCGGCACGCTGCCGCCCGGCGCGCCCGACTTCGTCTATCTGCCGGTGGAGGTCCCGCGCGGGGTGCGCGAGCTGGCCGTGTCGTACGCGTACGAGAAGGCGACGGTCCCGGCGGGCACCCAGAACAACGCCCTGGACATCGGCGTCTTCGACGAGCGCGGCACGGAGCTGGGCGGCCGGGGCTTCCGGGGCTGGTCGGGCGGCGCCCGCACCGAGTTCTTCATCCGGGCGGACGCGGCGACGCCCGGCTACATCCCCGGGCCGGTGCGCGCCGGGACCTGGCACATCGCGCTCGGCCCGTACACGGTCGCGCCGCAGGGACTGCCGTACACGGTGACGATCACCCTGAAGTACGGAGAGCGGGGCAGCACGCCCGCACCCGTCTACCCGCCGACCCGGGCCAAGGGGCGCGGCCGGGCCTGGTACCGGGGCGACTGCCACCTGCACTCCTGGTACTCGGACGGCAAGCGCACCCCCGCCGAGATCGCGGCGCTGGCGCGGGCGGCGGGCCTGGACTTCATCAACACGTCCGAGCACAACACCCACTCCTCGCACTCCGCGTGGGAGGGGCTGTGGGGCGACGACCTGCTGATCCTCACCGGCGAGGAGATCACCACCCGCAACGGGCACGTGCTGGCCCTCGGCACCGACCCGGGCACCTTCGTCGACTGGCGCTACCGCGCCCGCGACAACCGCTTCGGCCACTTCGCCCGGGAGATCCGCCGCGCCGGGGGCCTGGTCGTCCCGGCACATCCGCACGCCACCTGCGTCGGGTGCAACTGGAAGTTCGGGTTCGGCGAGGCGGACGCGGTGGAGGTGTGGAACGGGCCGTACACGCCCGACGACGAGGTCTCGCTCCAGGAGTGGGACAACACGCTGGCGGCGGCGGGGCGTTCGGGTGGCCGCTGGACTCCCGCGATGGGCAACAGCGACGCGCACCGCGACCCGGACCGGATCGGTGGCCCCCAGACCGTGGTGCTGGCCGACGAACTCTCCCGCGACGCCATCCAGGCGGGCCTGAAGGCGGGCCGGTCCTACGTGGCGGAGTCCTCGGCCGTGTCCCTCGCCTTCACCGTCTCGGGCGGCCGGGGCGGCCACGCGGGCATCGGGGAGCGGCTGCGGGTGGCTCGCGACGAGCCGGTGACGGTACGGCTGGATGTCACGGGCGCGCCGGGCTGCACGGCCGCGTTCGTGACGGACCAGGGGACGTTGTTCACCACGGTGCTGCCGGGGGTGGGGGCGGGGAGCGCGGAGTGGCGTACGACGGGGTCGTACGCGACGTACGTACGCGCCGAGGTCCGCCACGCCCCCCTGGTACCGGGCCTACCGGGTCCCCTGACCGCGTTCACGAACCCGGTATTCCTGGACACGTAGTCACCTGCGGGCCGTGGTGGCTTGCTCGCGCAGTTCCCCGCGGTGCTTTGGGCCCGGGGTTCGCCTGCGGGCCGGTGGGGGCCGGCCGCGCAGTTCCCCGCGCCCCTCAGGGGGTTGGCGGCAGCCAGAGAACCCAGCTCAGCCACAGGCCTTCAGGGGCGCGGGGAACTGCGCGAGCAACCGAGTACGACCCGCAGCTGACCACGGGCTGAGGGGCGCGGGGAACTGCGCGACCAGCCACCCACGGTCTGCGGATCCAGAGGGTTCAGGGGCGCGGGGAACTGCGCGAGCAACCCGCCACCGGGCCGCAGGCGGACAGGGGGTTCGGGGTGCCGCCCCGGGGGGTCAGGCCGTGCCGGACGGCAACGTCGCCTCCACCTCGTACGTGCTCGCCGTACGGCGAGTGCGCAGCGCACCCCCCATGCTCTCCACCCGCTCCCGCATCGAGAACGTCCCCGTCCCCGACGACACCGGCGCCGTCGGCGGCACCGCGGACGGCAGGCCGTTGCGGACGTGGACGACGAGTTCGCCGCCCCGGACGTCGATCGTCACCGCGACCCCCTCGCCCCGCGCGTGCTTCACCGCGTTGGTGAGGCATTCCTGGACCACCCGGTAGACGGCGGCCTGGCGCAGGGGGGACACCCCATACGCGCGCTCGGCCACATCGAGGGTCACCGGCGTCCCGGCCCGGCGGGTCTCCGCCGCCAGGGACGGGAGGCCATCGAGCCCCGGTGTCGCCGTCCGTTCGTCCGCCCGTGCCACAAGGATCTCGTTCAGCATCAGGTGCGCACGCCGCGCCGTCTCCGCCAGGGAGTCGAAGTCCTGCTCGTGCGGGCCGCCCAGGGCCCGCCGGGCGCGGACCTCCGCCGTCACCGCCAGCATCGTCAGCTCGCGCCCCACCATGTCGTGGACGTCCCGCGCCACCGACGCCCGCTCGGCCTGCACCGCCTGGAGCGCCTCCACCTCGCGTACGAGATCCTGGCGGTACGTCGCCACGCCCACCGCCGCCGACAGCACCCCGATCGGCACCACGATGCTCAGGTACGAGCTGAGCGTCTCCGAGCGGTGCCCCAGCCAGTCGGGTACGTAGTACAGCGCGCTCGCCACCGCCACGTACAGCACCGTCGCCACCACCGCCGTACGGCGGCCCCGGAAGCGGCCCAGCGAGTACAGCGCGAACTGGAGCAGAGTGAGCTGGTGCAGCCAGCCGAGGAAGAGCAGGGCGGCCAGATACGGGATCCACGGCCATCTGCGGCGCAGCAGCAGCGTGGCCGAGCCCGCCGCGAGCACCGGCGGCACCGTGGCCCCGGTCAGGGAGTTGTCCGCCGCCGCCAGACCCGGCACATCGATGATCATCAGCGCGAACGCGGCCAGTGCGATCAGTACGTCCAGGGCCCGGTCGTCACCCAGCGCGCGCCGCAGCGCGGAGGCGGGGGACGGAGCGGACATGCCTTCCATCATGCAAGGTCTTTGGACCTTTTATGGCTGACTTTCGACCCTTGTTGGGGGCTAATCGCGTGATTTGACCCACGTCGAGCGCCCAGGCACGAGAACGGATGCAACAGCAGGGGCCCCGGACCGTAGCGGTCCGGGGCCCCTGCACGGCCTTCGTTACGCCTGCGGCAGGTTCGCCAGCTGCGTCGTGATCCGGTCGATGTCCGCCTCGGCCTTGGCCAGTCGCGTACGGATCTTGTCGACCACGTTGTCCGGGGCCTTCGCCAGGAACGCCTCGTTGCCGAGCTTGCCGTTGGCCTGCGCCTTCTCCTTCTCGGCCGCCGCGAGGTCCTTGGCCAGACGCTTGCGCTCGGCCTCGACGTCGATGGTGCCGGAGAGGTCGAGCGCGACCGTGGCGCCCGCGACCGGCAGCGAGGCGGTGGCGTGGAAGCCCTCGCCCGCCGGCTGGAGGCGGAGCAGCTGACGGATGGCCGCCTCGTGCGGGGCCAGCGCCGTACCGTCCAGGGTCAGCTCGGCCGGGACCTTCTGGCCGGGCTGCAGACCCTGGTCGGAGCGGAACCGGCGGACCTCGGTGACGACCTGCTGGACCAGCTCGATCTCCCGCTCGGCCGCCTCGTCGCGGAAGCCGCTGTCACTCGGCCAGTCGGCGATGACGAGGGACTCGCCGCCGGTCAGCGTCGTCCACAGGGTGTCGGTGACGAAGGGGACGACCGGGTGGAGCAGACGCAGGGTGACGTCCAGGACCTCGCCGAGGACCCGGCCGGAGACCCGCGCCGGCTCGCCACCCTCGAAGAACGTGGTCTTGGAGAGCTCGACGTACCAGTCGAAGACCTCGTCCCACGCGAAGTGGTACAGGGCCTCGGACAGCTTCGAGAACTGGTAGTCCTCGTAGAGGCCGTCGACCTCGGCCACGGTCTTGTTGAGCCGCGACAGGATCCAGCGGTCGACCGCCGACAGCTGCTCGACGGGCGGCAGTTCGCCCTCGACCGTGGCGCCGTTCATCAGCGCGAAGCGCGTGGCGTTCCAGATCTTGTTGGCGAAGTTGCGCGACGCCTGGACCCAGTCCTCGCCGATCGGGACGTCCACGCCCGGGTTGGCGCCGCGGGCCAGGGTGAAGCGGACGGCGTCGGAGCCGTACGTGTCCATCCAGTCCAGCGGGTTGACCGCGTTGCCGAAGGACTTCGACATCTTCTTGCCGAACTGGTCGCGGACCATGCCGTGCAGGGCGATCGTGTGGAACGGCGGGGTGCCGTCCATCGCGTACAGACCGAACATCATCATCCGGGCGACCCAGAAGAAGAGGATGTCGTAGCCGGTGACCAGGACGGAGTTCGGATAGAACTTCGCGAGGCTCTCGGTCTGCTGCGGCCAGCCGAGGGTGGAGAAGGGCCACAGACCCGAGGAGAACCAGGTGTCCAGGACGTCGGTGTCCTGGCGCCAGCCCTCGCCGCTCGGCGCCTCCTCGTCCGGTCCGACGCAGACGATCTCGCCGTTCGGGCCGTACCAGACGGGGATGCGGTGGCCCCACCAGAGCTGGCGCGAGATGCACCAGTCGTGGAGGTTGTCGACCCAGTCGAAGTACCGCTTCTCCATCTCCTGCGGGTGGATCTTGACCTTGCCGTCGCGGACCGCGTCACCGGCGGCCTTGGCGAGCGGGCCGACCTTGACCCACCACTGCATCGACAGACGCGGCTCGATGGTGGTCTTGCAGCGCGAGCAGTGGCCCACCGAGTGGGTGTACGGGCGCTTCTCGGCGACGATGCGGCCCTCGGCGCGCAGGGCGGCGACGATGGCGGAGCGGGCCTCCAGGCGGTCCAGGCCCTGGAAGGGGCCGTGGACGGTGATGACCGCGTGCTCGTCCATGACGGCGAGGTTCGGCAGGCCGTGGCGCTGGCCGATCTCGAAGTCGTTGGGGTCGTGCGCCGGGGTCACCTTGACGGCGCCGGTGCCGAACTCGGGGTCGACGTGTGTGTCGGCGACGACCGGGATGCTGCGGTCGGTCAGCGGCAGCTTGATCTGCCTGCCGACCAGGTGCTTGTACCGCTCGTCGTCCGGGTGGACGGCCACGGCGGTGTCACCGAGCATCGTCTCGGCGCGGGTGGTCGCGACGACGAGGGACTCCTCTCCCTCGCCGTACCGGATCGAGACGAGCTCGCCGTCGTCGTCCTGGTACTCGACCTCGATGTCGGAGATCGCGGTCAGACAGCGCGGGCACCAGTTGATGATGCGCTCGGCGCGGTAGATCAGCTCGTCGTCGTAGAGCTTCTTGAAGATGGTCTGGACGGCCTCGGACAGGCCCTCGTCCATGGTGAACCGCTCACGCGACCAGTCGACGCCGTCGCCGAGGCGGCGCATCTGGCCGGAGATCTGGCCGCCGGACTCGCCCTTCCACTGCCAGACGCGCTCGATGAACGCCTCGCGCCCCAGGTCGTGGCGGGACTTGCCCTCCTTGGCGAGCTCGCGCTCCACGACGTTCTGGGTGGCGATACCGGCGTGGTCCATGCCGGGCTGCCACAGCGTCTCGTAGCCCTGCATGCGCTTGCGGCGGGTCAGGGCGTCGATCAGCGTGTGCTCGAAGGCGTGGCCCAGGTGCAGGCTGCCGGTGACGTTGGGCGGCGGGATGACGATGGTGTACGGAGGCTTGTCGCTCTTGGCGTCCGCCTCGAAGTAACCGCGCTCCACCCAGCGCTCATACAGCTCCCCCTCTACCTGGGCCGGCGCGTACTGGGTCGGCAGTTCGGTGGTGGGCGCTGGGTTCTGCTGCTGAGTGTTCTCGGTCACGGGGCCCAGTTTAGGGGTGTCACGGGCCGGTACTGAAACGGGAATCTTTGGTAACGGTCGGCCCCCCGATGCGCCGTGCGGCCCGGCCGTCCGCGAGGATGTCGGGATCGGATAAGCATCCCTAGGGGGAATCCCAGCAATGAGCTACAACCAGCCGGGCCCGTACGGCGGCCAGCCCCAGCAGCCCGGTCCGTACGGTCAGCAGCCGCCGCAGCAGCCGTACGGGCAGCCCCAGCCCGGCTACGGCTACCCGCAGCAGCCCCCACAGGGCGTCCCGCCCCAGCAGGGCTACGGCTACCCGGCCCAGCAGCCCCAGTACGGCCAGCAGCCGCCGTACGGCGCGCCGATGCCGCCCGCCCCGGTCAAGAAGAAGACCGGCCTGATCGTCACGGCCGTCGTGGTCGCGATCGCGGCGGTCGGCGGCGGGGTGTACTTCGTGACGAAGGGCGGGGGCAGCGATGTCGCCGATGACGGCGCGCACAAGCTGATCACCCCGGACACCGTGGTCGCGGGCGCGTACAGCATCAACAAGTCGGACCCGTCCGACAAGACCACCGAGAAGGACAAGAAGGACTTCGAGACGGCGGGTATCAAGAACCCGACGACGGTCAAGGCGAGCTACAAGGCGTCGGGCGGCACGCCGGCCAAGCAGATGAGCTTCAACGGCGTCTACGGCCAGATCGCGGACCCGGAGAAGTCGATCGATGCCGTCTTCGCGCAGATCAAGAACAACGCGGAGAGCGACAAGGACGGCA
The DNA here is from genome assembly GCF_001653515.1 of Streptomyces sp. ERV7. GTDB lineage: Bacteria > Actinomycetota > Actinomycetes > Streptomycetales > Streptomycetaceae > Streptomyces. Next base: position 960,611 of record NZ_LYOY01000029.1, read on the forward strand.
AGGGCACCTTCGTCGGCAGCCCGGAGAAGAAGTCCCCGGCGGGCCTCGACGGCGCCGTCATGAAGTGCCAGTCCGCGAAGCTCACCGGCAGCAAGAGCACGGGCGGCAAGGACCTGGAGTTCCCGGTGTGCGTCTGGGCCGACCACAGCACCCTGGGCATGGTCACCCTGATCGACCCGGCAGCGCTCCTCGCGGGCACGAAGGGCGTCTCGCTCGACGAGAACGCGGACACGACGGCGAAGGTCCGTAAGGACGCGCGTGTTCCTGTGAAGTAGTTCCCGACGCAAGAACGCCAAGGGCGCCCGACGGAAACCCGTCGGGCGCCCTTCGTTTCGCCCCGACCGCCATGGCACGACCGCCATGGCACGAGCGGCACGATCGAGCCAATCCGAAGACGCAGGCCGCCTGTCGGAATCACGCAGCTGGTCATGGCTGGGCCTCCGTCCCCAATCCTTACTGCATCTCCGGTCTCCAAAAGCTGCGAGTGCCCTATGACACAGCAGTTGACGCCTGCAGGGTTGCGTGAAGTGACACAGCAGCCGAGCGGTCGGCTCGCCTGCGGCTGACTTGAGCACGTTACGCAAGGGCGCCCGGCCGGTTGGAGATCCAACCGGCCGGGCGCCCTTGTGTGTGCCCCGGACCGCTACGCGGACTTCTCGTGGCGGCCGTCGTTCTTCACGATGCGCGGCTCGCGCGGCACCAGCGTCGGGTTGACGTTGTTGTGGACGACGTCGGAGGTGATGACCACACGGGCCACGTCCTTGCGGGACGGGACCTCGTACATCACCGACATCAGGACCTCTTCCATGATCGCGCGCAGACCGCGCGCCCCGGTGCCGCGCAGGATCGCCTGGTCGGCGATGGCCTCCAGGGCCGGGCGGTCGAAGTCCAGCTCCACGCCGTCGAGTTCGAAGAGGCGCTGGTACTGCTTGACCAGCGCGTTGCGCGGCTCGACCAGGATCTGGAGGAGCGCCTCGCGGTCCAGGTTGTGGACGGAGGTCAGCACGGGCAGGCGGCCGATGAACTCGGGGATCATCCCGAACTTCACCAGGTCCTCCGGCATGACCTCCTGGAACTGGTCGCTGGCCTCGATCTCCCGCTTGGAGCGGATCGTCGCGCCGAAGCCGATGCCCTTGGCGCCGGCCCGGGACTCGATGATCTTCTCCAGGCCCGCGAAGGCGCCGCCCACGATGAACAGCACGTTCGTCGTGTCGATCTGGATGAACTCCTGGTGGGGGTGCTTGCGGCCGCCCTGGGGCGGGACCGAGGCCGTGGTGCCCTCCAGGATCTTCAGGAGGGCCTGCTGCACGCCCTCGCCGCTCACGTCGCGCGTGATCGACGGGTTTTCGCTCTTCCGGGCGACCTTGTCGATCTCGTCGATGTAGATGATGCCCGTCTCGGCCTTCTTGACGTCGTAGTCAGCGGCCTGGATGAGCTTCAGGAGGATGTTCTCGACGTCCTCGCCGACATAGCCCGCCTCGGTCAGCGCCGTCGCGTCCGCGATGGCGAACGGGACGTTGAGCATCCGGGCGAGGGTCTGGGCGAGCAGCGTCTTGCCGGAGCCCGTGGGGCCCAGCAGCAGGATGTTGGACTTGGCGAGTTCGATCGCGTCGTCGCGGCCCTGCGCGCCGCCGTTCTCGCCGGCCTGGACGCGCTTGTAGTGGTTGTAGACCGCTACGGAGAGCGCCTTCTTGGCGGGCTCCTGGCCCACCACGTAGCTCTCCAGGAACTCGTAGATCTCGCGCGGCTTGGGCAGTTCCTCCCACCGCACCTCGGAGGACTCGGCGAGCTCCTCCTCGATGATCTCGTTGCAGAGATCGATGCACTCGTCGCAGATGTACACACCGGGGCCTGCGATGAGCTTCTTCACCTGCTTCTGGCTCTTCCCGCAGAACGAGCACTTGAGCAGGTCGCCGCCATCACCGATGCGTGCCACGAGGTGCTTCCCCTTCGCCTGGGAGACGCCACGTTCAGCGGCTCCTGGTGCCTCATATCCGACGGTACCTTGCCTGGCCCCCCGTTCGGGCCCCCCTTGGCGCGGTTCACTTCGACGGGGACCGTCGGGTGGACCGCGCCAGGGGCTCCGGCTGCGTCAGGCGGCCGCGGCCGACGTCGTCTTGCGGGTCGACACGATCTGGTCGACCAGGCCGTACGCCAGGGCGTCGTCGGCGGTGAGGATCTTGTCCCGCTCGATGTCGTCCCGGATCTTCTCGATGGGCGTGGTGGAGTGCTTGGCCAGCATCTCCTCCAGCTGGGTGCGCATGCGCAGGATCTCGTTGGCCGCGATCTCCAGGTCGGAGAGCTGCTCACGGCCGGTCTGCGAGGACGGCTGGTGGATCAGCACGCGCGCGTTCGGCAGGGCCATGCGCTTGCCGGGGGTGCCCGCGGCGAGCAGCACGGCGGCGGCGGAGGCCGCCTGGCCCATGCAGACCGTCTGGATGTCGGGCTTCACGAACTGCATCGTGTCGTAGATGGCCGTCAGCGCGGTGAAGGAGCCGCCGGGGCTGTTGATGTAGATCGAGATGTCGCGGTCCGGGTCCATCGACTCCAGGCACAGCAGCTGCGCCATGACGTCGTTGGCGGAGGCGTCGTCGATCTGCACACCGAGGAAGATCACGCGCTCCTCGAACAGCTTCGCGTACGGGTCGTACTCGCGCACGCCCTGCGAGGTGCGCTCGACGAAGCGCGGCACGATGTAGCGGTTGTCCACCTGCGGGCCGGTGTAGAGGCCGCTTGCGGAGAGGTTGTTCTGCATGTCGGGGTTCACCATCCTGGTGGCGTTCGGTGGGCTCTGGGGCTTCGGGGCCGGGGCTGGGGTCCCCCGGCTCACCGGGAGCCGGGGGGAGGGGCTCAGGCCCCGGTGCCGCCGCCGCCCGGAACACCGGCCGCGTGGGCCATGATCTCGTCGATGAGGCCGTACTCCTTGGCCTCCTCCGCCGTGTACCAGCGGTCGCGGTCGCCGTCGCGGATGATCGTCTCGACCGTCTGGCCCGAGTGGCGGGCGGTGATCTCCGCCATGCGCGTCTTCGTACGCAGCAGGTACTCGGCCTGGATCTTGATGTCCGAGGCGGTGCCGCCGATGCCGGCCGAGCCCTGGTGCATCAGGATGTCGGTGTTCGGCAGCGCGAAGCGCTTGCCGGCGGCGCCGCCGGTGAGCAGGAACTGGCCCATCGAGGCCGCCATGCCCATACCGATCGTGACCACGTCGTTCGGGATGTACTGCATGGTGTCGTAGATCGCCATGCCGGCCGTCACCGAGCCGCCGGGGCTGTTGATGTAGAGGTAGATGTCCTTCTCCGGCTCGGCGGCCAGGAGGAGGAGCTGTGCGGTGATCTTGTTGGCGATGTCGTCGTCGACCTGCTGGCCGAGGAAGATGATGCGCTCGTTGAGCAGCCGGTTGTAGACATGGTCGCCGAGGCCACCACCGAGGGACGGCTCGCCGGCGGCGTAAGGCATCAGATTCGTCACGTATCCACCTGCTCGTCTCTGACGGCTTCGGCCGTCTCAGCGTCTTCGTTCAGAGGGCGGGGCCTTTGGGGCCGACTCGTCACCGGCTGACTCCACCCCCGTATTCATGGACCCTAACGCGCAGGTAGGACAACGCCATCCCGGTTCCCGAACTGTTCGCTCGGAGCGCAAGGTGGTTGAAGCGCGGGGCCGTACGGAACCGGCCACGGGCCGCCCGGGCGGGCGCCCGGTCCGGGTACGCGGAAGGGCCCGGACGCTGCTGCGTCGCGGGCCCCTCCTTACGTACGTCGCACGTGGTCAGGCGGTGCCTGCCGTACGAGGTCCGGCCGAGGCTCAGGCCTCGGTCTTCTCCTCGTCGTCACCGTCGACGACGGCCGCGACGGTCTCGGCGGCGGCCTCGACCTCGGCGGCGTCGTCCTCGTCGTCCTCCAGGTCAACGGCCTCGCCGTTGGTGTCGACGACCTTGGCGGCCTCGACGACCACGGCCAGCGCCTTGCCGCGGGCGACCTCGCCGACGAGCATCGGCACCTGGCCACCCTCGACGACGGCCTGGGCGAACTGGTCGGGGGACATGCCGGAGGAGGCGGCACGGCGCACCAGGTGCTCGGTGAGCTCCTCCTGGTTGACGTTCAGCTTCTCCTTGTTGACGAGCTCGTCGAGGATGAACTGCGTCTTGATGCCCTTGACGGCCGCTTCCTCGGTCTCGGCGTCGAACTCTTCCCGCGTCTTGCCCTGGATCTCCAGGTACTTGTCGAGGTCGAGGCCCATCTGGCCGAGCTGGTGGTGCTCAAGGTTGTGCGTACGGGTCTGGATCTCGTCCGCGAGGAGCTTCTCGGGGATCGGGACCTCAGTGATCTTCAGCAGCTCGTCGAGCACGCGCTCCTGGGCCTGGGTGGCCTGGTCGAACTGCTTCATGTTCTCGAGGCGCTTGCGGCTGTCGGCCTTGAGCTCGTCGAGGGTGTCGAACTCGGAGGCGAGCTGCGCGAAGTCGTCGTCCAGCTCCGGCAGTTCGCGCGCGGCGACCTGGGTGACCTTGACGCTGACCTCGGCGTCCTTGCCCTCGGCCGAGCCGCCCTTGAGCTGCGAGGTGAAGGTGGCCTCGCCACCGGCCTCCAGGCCCTTGACGGCCTCGTCGATGCCTTCGAGGAGCTCGCCGGAGCCGATGGTGTACGAGACACCCTCGGCGACGCCGTCCTCCAGGACCTCGCCGTCGACCTTGGCCTCCAGGTCGATCGTCACGACGTCGCCGTCGGTGGCGGCGCGCTCGACCGGGGAGGTCGAGGCGAAGCGCTCACGCAGCTCGGTGACGGCCTTCTCGACGTCCTCGTCCGAGACCTCGACGGCGTCCACGGTGACCTCGATGCCGGAGTAGTCCGGGATCTCGATGGTCGGGCGGATGTCGACCTCGGCGGTGAAGTTCAGCGTCTCGCCGTCCTTCAGCTCCGTGATGTCGACCTCGGGCTGGCCGAGCGGGTTCAGCTCGGCCTCGTTGACCGCCTCGGTGTAGAACTTCGGGAGGGCGTCGTTGACGGCCTCCTCCAGCACAGCACCACGGCCGAACCGCTGGTCGATGACGCGGGCCGGGATCTTGCCCTTGCGGAAGCCCTTGACCGTGACCTGCTGGTTGATCTTCTTGTACGCCGCGTCGAGGCTGTCCTTGAGCTCCTCGAAGGGCACCTCGACAGTGAGCCGAACCCGGGTCGGGTTCAGGGTCTCCACGGCGCTCTTCACGGTTCGGTCTCCTTGTGGCTGACTTCTGGGGGTTCTACCCGGTGGCCGACGGCCGCGGGCGGATGGGGCCCGGTTCATCGGATTGGTCAGACACACGGGCACGCAGCTTGCATAGTAACCGCAAGCGGGATGCCACCCACAATGTGATCTTGTGCGCGGAGGTCGCGGTGATCTTGTGCGCGGAGGTCGCGCGAGGCGCGCGGGAGATCGTGTAAAGGCGCGCTGGTCGGTCGTACAAGGCGCGCTGGTCGGGGTGGCGGGATTTGAACCCACGGCCTTCCGCTCCCAAAGCGGACGCGCTACCAAGCTGCGCCACACCCCGTCGGTGCGACACGTAGGGTACATGCCCGCAGGGAATACGTCGGCCGCTTTGCACAGCGGGCCACGAGGCCGGACGCGGTGTGCACGCGCGGGGTGTGACCCGCTACGATGCTCTTCGTGCCGCGGTCATTCCTGACCTGCGACACGACGCACGCGGGCGTAGCTCAATGGTAGAGCCCTAGTCTTCCAAACTAGCTACGCGGGTTCGATTCCCGTCGCCCGCTCTTGGTAGGAACATCCAGGTGAGAGCCGGTCTCCGCAGTGCGCGGACACCGGCTCTTTCCGTTCCTGCAGAGCCGTGCGCGGGATAACGCAGGATATGCGCGCGAGGAAGTCACCAACCGGGGATGGCTGGGGATCATGATCCGTCGATCCCGGAAGGCTCGCGCACCTTGTCCACCTCACCCAACTCCCCTGCCTCTCCCGACGCGTCCACACCAAAGAGGACCGGCCGACCGCGCAAGCGAGTGCGCTCCTCCGGCGCCGGGTCCGCCGAGCGCCTTCGGTCCGGTCGGTACCGCGCCAGCTACCTGCACCCCGCGACTGCGGAGCGGCATTACGCCCCGCACACCTTCGCCACCAAAGCTGAGGCGCAAGCCTGGAATCGCCAGCATCTCGCCGCTATCGACAGAGGCGACTGGTTCGATCACAGCCAAGGGGACGTGTTGCTGAGCGACTATCTGACGCTCTGGCTGGATACGAACCCGAGGATCACGAAGGACAGCACGCGCGAACTGAACCGCGACGAAGCGGGCCGCTGGATCCTTCGCGAACTGGGAGACCCGGCAGGCCCCGGCGGAAGCGTGGAACTCGGAGCCATGACGCTCCGCCAGATCGACCCGGCCACCGTGCGCAAGTGGTACGACGCCATGCGCAAGGCCGTGCGCGCGAGTGCGGTCGCCAGGGCGGAGGCCGTCAAGCCGCGCGAGCACCCGGCACGCTGGTGGGCCAGGGAGACCGGACGGCCGGTGAAGTCCTCGGGACGGCTCAGCCCCCAGATCCTGAATGCCTGGGCCGAGGCAGGCAGCCCCAAGCCGCCAGCGCCCGAGGCGAAGCCGAACGCAGGTGCCGAAGTGACCGCGCGGGTCTACCGCACGCTGCATGCGCTCTTGGCCGCCGCCGTGACAGATGAGCTGATCAAGGACAACCCGTGCAAGATCACGGGCGCCGGTCAGGCTCCCCAGGTCGACCGCGCCCCGGTCTCCGCCGAGGAAGTGACCGCCCTCGCGCAGAATTACCCGGAGCGCTACCGGGCGGCTGTCTGGTTCGCCGTGTTCACCGCCCTCCGGCCCGGTCAGGTCTTCGCCCTGCGCCGCAAGGACGTGAACCTGGACAAGCGGCTCGTCCACGTCGCGCGGGCAGTCGGCAAGGTGCACGGCCGCAAGGGACTCCACTTCGACACCCCGAAGACCACCGGCACCGACCGTTGGAAGCGCATCCCCGAGGAACTGGCCGTCATTCTGGCGCGCCACATGAAGGAGCACACCGGCCACGGCCCTGAGTCGCTGCTCTTCACCACAACCCACGGCAACATCCTTGCCAGTTCGCACCGTTCGACGTTCTTCGACCGCGCCCGCCGCAAGATCAATCGGCCCGACCTTCGCTGGTACGACCTGCGCTCGGCGTCGGCGATGTTCATGTACGAGCAGGGCGCGACGCGTACTGACGTGAAGCGACATCTCAACCACAAGACGGACGCCGCCGCTGCACGGTACGAACGGACCAGCGAGGAGCGGCGCCGGAGCCTGATGGACGGATTCGGAGCCACCTTCGGGCTCACTCCTGCCACGAAGGCACCGGGGCCGGACGACGGCGCCGGGTCAGGGAAGGTGATCCCGCTGCACGAGCGACCCGCGTCCAAGAACCGCACGGCCTGAGCAACCAGCGGGCACAGAGGGGCCGCCCCGTTCGCCACGTTCCAGTTGCGGTCCGTCACGGTCTGTCGTACACAAGATCACATGGCTGTGTGTCATCAGCACCACTCCGCCGGAGCCGCGCCCGCCAGGGGCGCGGCTCCGGCGGACGTGTTCATGGCCGCACCCTGCAAGTCGGCCGAGCACGAGTCGCCCGCGACTGTGTCTCCAGCGGCGGGGGGCAGGCAGGTCGCCGAGGCGACCCCCAGGGGGCCAGGCAGTTCGCCGAGGCGCCCGCCAGCGTGCTGCGCTCGCAGCGGCTCGGCGTGGCAGCGGTCGAGAGCGTCCCCGAGTCGGCCGCCTCGTGGGCAACCGGCATATGGTCGATCTCAGAGTTCGCCCGTTCCCTGAACCGGGCCCCCCTCGACCTGTCCGGCGCACTCAAGGCCGCCCAGATCGCCCAGACCATGACCAAGAGCCTGGAGGGCACGCGGCCGGTATTCGAGCTGTGGGGAGGGGGCGGGCAACGCCGGGACAAGAGTCCCGGGACGGCACGTATCCGGCTGCGCCTGGACTTCGCGATGCGTTCACTCAGCGTCGATCGCCGCAGCCTGCCCATCGGCTTCCTTTCTGCCGTGCTGGCCGGTAGCACCGCCCGCATGGAGTCCATGGCTCGTTCGGCGGTGCACAGCGCCACCCTCACTCCCGCAGCGAGTCACCAGCGACGGGCCTCTGAACTGGTCGAACTGGGTCGCGTGCTACTCGCTCTTGTCCACGGCGTGCGTCTGCTCGGCGCATGGCTGACCGCCCTTGCCGTACTGGTCACCCGGCTGCTGCGCGCCACATCCACCCCCGACGCGCTGCCCCGGCGTGCTGTGCCGCCCCGCCATCCGAGCAGCACGGGCCCCCCGCCGCAGTGCCGCATCCCGAGGATGCGTGTGCGCTGCTGCCCGTCGACCGCGCCGACCTCGACTGGGCTCGGCGCGGCACGCGCTGCATAAGGCCGCCTCACCCGAGGCGGCCGATCGCGGGTACGTCTTCGACGCGCCCCGCGCCGCACAGCCCTCCCCGGTCCGCTTCCGCCCGACCCCACATGCCCGGCGGACGCCCTTCCGAAGACGTGCCCGGACAGGTGAAGCCGTGTCCAAGCACAGCACCCCCAACGCCAACACGTCCGCCTCTGAAGCGCCCGCCCACTGCGCGCAGTGCTCGCAGCCCCAGGGCGCCACCGCGTGCGGGGACCGGTTGCTGAGCATCCCCGAGGCCGCCGAACTGCTGGGCACATCAACTCGGATGCCCCGCCGTCTCGTTGTCGAGCGACGCGTCCCCGTGGTCAAGGTCGGTCGTCACGTCCGGTTCTGGGAATCGGACCTCCTGGCCTACCTGGCCGCCCAGACGATCCCGGCCCGCACGGCGGGACACCTCTCTGCCCCCGGCACCGCGCGCGACACGAAGGGGATCGCCCGTGCCGTACGTGCTCGTTGACGACCGACACAAATCGGACCCGGTGTGGTCGCACCTGGCAGACGGCAAAGCCGCCCGCGTGGTCATCATCCGGGACGCGTACGTGTGCCTGATGACCGCCTCCGCCGAGCAACTGACCGACGGCTATCTGACGCTGGCCATGGCCACGACCGCCCTGCGTGACCACACGGCGGCCGACCAGCGTCGCCTGCCCGCCCTGCTGTCCGAGCCCGTGCTCGGGCGCCCGGTCAAGCTCCACCGCCGGGGCGACGAATGCGCATGCATCCCGCGCGGCTGGGACGAGGGCTGGGACTTCTACATCCACGAGTTCCTGAAACACAATCCGTCCAAGAGGCAGAAGACGCTGCGGGACGGCAAACGCCGGGACCTGGCGGACCCGGGACTCAGGGCCCTGGTCCTGCACCGCGACGGTTCGTACTGCCGCTACTGCTGGTCGGGGCCGTTGAACAACAAGCTCGGCGCGGCCAAGTTCCCGGAAGCCGCACAGCTGCGCCTGACGTACGACCACGTCGACCCCGAGGCCCCTGCCGGTCCGGACGGCGCCAACCTGGTCATCGCCTGCCAGCGCTGCAACCAGGCCAAGGGGCCCTGCACCCCCGAGGTAGCAGGGATGCCGGTGCTGCCCGCGCCCACGGCCGAGGAAGCAGCGGCGCTCCCGGTCAACTTCCGGGGCAAGTACACGCTGCTGGGGCGGCCGAACGAGACTCCCGATCACCCCCTCAATCAACGCGAAATCACCGATCCGGTCATCGATCCATACATCGATCCGACCATCGATCCTCACGGCGATCTGGACGCCGGTCCCGGACCTGTCCCGAGCTTGGCACGTCCCGAATGCCCTGGTCACACCCCAGATCACCCCTGCGACGTGATCGCACCGCTGTCTGGGTCGGGTCGGGTCGGGCCCCCGGTGATTCGTTCCGAATCCAACCCACCCGAAGCCCGGGATATCGGCTCCACTCCCCACCGGCCCGCAACCCAGATCCCCCACGCTGTCCAACCGCAACCCGAAGGAGCCCGGTCATGACCGCCTACTACCACCCCATCACCAACGCCCGAACGGTCATTGCCGAAGTCGAGCAGGGCACCAAGGGCAACGAACTCGACCTCGCGTACCACCTCGCCCGCACGCTCGGAGCCCTTCACGAGGTGCTGGGCGTCCTCGACACGATCGCCTTCACCGCCGCCTCCAGCCCGCTGCGGGACAGGATGATCGCCGGGATCAGCGAAGATGCCCCCGCCCCTGGGCGCGCTGAGACGGCCCGTCCAGCCCGAGGCCGGGGCTCCGGGCCCGGCGTTCGCCGATGATCGGCACTCGGGCCGTCGCGTCCAGAGGCGGAAGCCGGGGGCGACAAGGCGGCCAGCTACGGGGTAGCCCCACCGGCAACAACTGTCCGGTGGGGCTATCTGGAACGACTACTTACTCCTCGGCGTCATCAGCCTTGGACACACGCAGTGGACCTCGCCGCATGTGTGGTGCGGCCGCTGGTCCCCGGAAAGCCTCAGGGGCTCGTTCGTGAGCTGGGCCGCGTACTCCTGCGGCGGTTCCGTGTACGGGCTGTTCGTCTTGCAGTGCGGGCACGCCCACCGCCCGAAGATCCCTCTCACACGCTCCCCGCAGTTCACGCACTCGTGTGCGGTGATCTCCGGCAGCTTGGACATGTCCTCACCGACTACGGGTGGCTCGGAGACCGGCCCGAGCGTTCGAGGACTCCGGCGCGCACGGCTTCCGCCAGCGCCTGCGCCAGCGAAGCGGGGATCATCCCCACGTCGACCCAGGGCGTGCCCTTGCCGCTCACGACAGGGCGCAGCCGGGCTGTGGCGCCCTCCGACGCTCCGAGTTCGTTGAGAGCCTGCCGAACCTCCTCGGTGGCATCGGCGGCCTTGTCCCATCCGCTCCGCCACTGTCGCATCTCCATCAGCTCGTCACCGTCCCCGCCGCCGGAGTCGGCGTGCGATCGTGCCCATCGCTGTGGGCCCGGATCTCTTCGGCCGCCTCATATGCGGTTCTGTGCTGGCCGAGCTGAATGGCTGCCCGCGCCTGTCCGTCGAGTGCATCGCACACACCGCACCCGTGCGGCTTGACGTAGCCGTACAGCCAACCGTCGTCCAACGGCCGTTCGATCGGCGCCTGTGAGTACCTGACTGAATCGATCATGTCCCCTCGCTGCCCTCGGAAGCCTGGGGACAAGAGTCGTCCGGCAGACGACACCCTCCAACGGGTATGCGCGTTGTGGACTAAAGATCATCTGCGGCAGGACGCGGCCCACCTGGCGAGTTGTTCGCGTGCCGCGTCCCCGAAGAGCGCGTGGTCCTCGTACCGAGCGAAGCGGGCGATCATGTCGCGGATGTCGCGGGGATCTCGGAACACCATGGCACCTAGATCCAGTTCGGCCGTCGCCAGTGTGTCGTCGTAGACCGTGAAGGTGTTCAGGGCTCCACTGGCGAAACGCACGCCCAAGGGGATCACCCCGAGCCTGATGTTCTCCTGATGTGTGAGGGAACGGAGACGGTCGATCTGCATGGCCATCTGGTCCGGCGGCACCAGGGGGTACCTGACCGCCTGCTCTGTCAGGAGAAACGTGAAGCGCTTGGACCGGTCGAAGAGGATCTGTTGCCGCTCCAGCTTCATGCCGACGGCCTTGGCCTGCTGCTCGGCTGGTGCGTCGGTCAGACTCGCCCGCACGTACTCCGGCGTCGCGAGGAGCCCCGTGATCATGGACAGCAGGAAGTACCGGAAGGTGGTCGACGACGCTTCCAGTCCCGCGAGTTGGATCTGTTTCTTGTCCAGCCCCTTGCGGCGGAGAGTCCGGCCGTCCTGCCACTCCGTCTGAGCGATGCGCGCCAAGGCCATGACCTCGGCCACGACGTCGGGCGGAGCCTGGAGCCCGCGCAACAGTTGCTCCACGTCGAGGAGCGAAGGGCGCGCCTTGTTGCCCTCGATGCGGCTGATCTTGGACTGGGACATGTTGCAACGCGCGGCAAGCCGGACCCCTGAGAGTCCGGCTTGCTTGCGTAGCTGCTTGAGCATGGCCGCGAGCTGGCGCCCCGACTGGTCAAGCTGCTCAGGCTCGTATGTCACCCTGCGCGTACTCCTGGAACGGCACCGACTCAGCCAGCGCGATGCGCTGGTACTCGACGTACGGGGCCGGGTCTCCCTCGTACAGTTCCCGGCTGATCTGCATCCCGTCCTTCGCGTAGTGCATGAGTACGACCTCCGACCTGTCGAAGAGCCAGAAGTCCGATACGCCTTCGAGAGGGTTCGGGCGGTCGGTCACGTCCAGGATCCGGACCTCGTCGCCCGCCAAGGCGTGCGCCTCGTAGTACATGAACTCAAAGCGCAGGTAGTCCGTCAGAGGACGCGTGACGACGTGCACGCGTCCCTTTGACCGGCCATCGGCCCTGATCGCTCTCAGGCCCTCGGTGTAGGCCGATGAGTAGGTCTGCGGGTCGATGCGCTGCCCGGCGAGGAAATCCCTGATGTCGCCGTCCTCCGAGGGCACCTTGTAGGCGGGCAGCGTTTCCAGCCTCCACGCCTCGCGCTTGAAGCCCTGGACCTTGGCCGTCCACGCCTCACCATCCAAGAGCACGCACGGCCTCCTTCAGTACGTCTTCGGGGATCTCCACCAGGCCCTCACCGGCTGGTGTCGTGAAGGCGGTCGACAGGTCGCCTTGGACGACAAAGGACCCAGTGGCCGTTCGGTAGACGTTGGGGCAGTCGTCGTTGTTGCAGTTGCCGTTCCCATTGCCTGTGAGTCGGGTCAGTTCCTCGCGCGCCATAGCTGAACTCCCCTGGTCGGCAGCCCGCCTCGGGCCGTTGGCACGACGGTACGAGGATGGCTCGCGTCGGTCTATGCGTGAACGCGACTATGCGCGTTGTTGCATAGAAACGTGGCGCCGCACTCGCCGCTTGGTTTTTTGGGAGCCGAGACGACGTGGACACCCCGCGCCCCCCTGTTCTCTCTCCCCGGCCAAAACAGAGTTTTTCAGTCCAAAAGCGCCTATACCTGCATTCACCTGGGGAAACTCGACCTATGGCGACTACTAAGCGCACACGAGGTACGGGTGGGCAGGATGCCCGCCGCGTGAGCGGTCGGGTGGAGCGTCGGATGGGTGAAGCGCTGCGGGCCGCCCGGCACGGGGAGAAGGCCGACGCCCGGTACGGGGCACTGGAGGCTCTGGCGCTGACGTTGGCGCGTGGCATCGATGGTGCGACCGAAGCCGCTGACGCTCTGAACGTCGCCCGCCTCTCCAGGCCCCTCATGGACGTCCTGCGAGAGCTGCGACTGACCCCGGCGAGTGCCCCGACCCCCGGCGGCGACAGGACCGTGCTCGACGAGTGGATCCGTCACATGACCACCCCTGTGTACACGGACGGGTCCTGGGACGCCCCCAGGAGCGGGGTCCCCCATCCGGCGCAGGATCGCGCAGGATAACGCGGGATAAAGAGCGGTTCTCGGCGGTCCGTGGCGGTCAGCAGCGGTCGCGTACAACACTCCACGCTGGTACGTTGTTGCAGGTCAGCAGCCTGAAACTCGGGCGCGCCGACACCCGGCCAAACCCTGAGTGGTCAGCCTTCCAAACTAGCTACGCGGGTTCGATTCCCGTCGCCCGCTCCACGGCCTCGGGCCCGGTGACTCGTCTCACCGGGCCCGAGGTGTTTTCCGGACCCGGCGCCTTCTCGGAACGTGAGCCGGCTCAGAACTTGATCTGGTTGATCGTGTCCGCCAGCGAGTTCAGAAAGCGCTGTATCGACGGCGCCATACCGGTCGACGCCATGAAGAACCCGAAGAGCGCGGCGACTATGGCCGGGCCGGTCTTGATGGAACCACCGCGGATCATCACCACGAGGACGATCGCCAACAGCAGCACCACAGACAGTGAAATGGCCACAACTGATCACACCCTTGGTCGGTCCGCCTTGCCGGCCCGAAGTGTGCCGCCGAGCACACCCCGCAGGCTCCATCGTGCCACCAATACCCCTTCAGGTACTGCCGCCTGACGCATAGCCAAGGTATGGATCACGCCAAGGGCCCCTGTGGGTCCGGGAGTCCGAGCAGGGCGCGCGCGGTGGCGTACTTCCGGGCCAGGCGGGTACGGGTCGGCGCGTCCAGGACGGCGAGGCGGGCCGGGTCCGCGTTGTGGGCCAGATCCGCCTCCTTGACCAGCAGCGCACCCGGGACGGCGAGGATCCTGGCCGTGTAGGACTCCAGGTCCTCGCCGGGCTCCTTGGAGAGCGCGAGCACCATCTCCCGCACCCCGGGGGCGAGTTCCGCCGCCGCCAGCCACTGGGGAGAGAGCGCCCCGTCCTCCACCGAGTCGTGCAGCCACGCCGCCGCGATCTGCGCCGGGCTGCCGCCACGCGCGCGTACGCCTTCGGCCACGGCCGCCAGGTGTTCGGTGTAGGGGCGGCCCGCCTTGTCCTTCTGGCCGGCGTGGGCCGCCCGCGCGATCGCCTCGACCTCGGGGAGTGTGAGCATGCGGCTCAGCGTAGGGCCGCGCGGGCGGGGAGCGCCGTGGAGGCGAGGCCCAGGCCCAGGATGCCCGCGGCGAACGAGGCGTACAGGAAGGGCGGGATGTACGGGTTCTCGCCGGTCAGGCCGTTCATCATCGGGATGAGGGTGGCCAGCGCGATCGCCGTGCCCAGGACCAGTCCGGCCGAGGTCACCAGCAGGGCCTCCCAGCGGACCATGCCCATGACCTGGCGGCGGGTGGTGCCGATCAGGCGCAGCGTGCCGAGCTCGCGGCGGCGGTCCAGGACGGTCATGACCAGCGTGTTCGCCGCGGCGACGGCCGCGAAGCCGCCGAGGACGGCCGCCATGGTGGTGTTGGCCCAGGCGTTCAGCTCACGGTCGACACTCTTGGCGGTGGCGTAGCCCGCCGCGTCCGTGACGGTGCCGAGCGGCGCCAGGGCGGAGGCCTGGACGTTCCCCTTGAGGAGGAGTTCCGTGGGGGCGCCGACGGTGGTCGTGTGGGAGGCCAGGTCGCGCTGCGGGAGGGTGATCTGGGCCAGGCCGAGGCCCCGGTCGTAGGTGGCCACGACCTTCGGGGACGCCTTCACACCGTCGGGCAGGACGAGGTCGAGGCGGCCGCCCACCTGGGCCTTGAGGTCGTTCGCCAGCATCTTGTCGAGGGCGACCGTGCCGGGCACCAGGGCGTCCAGGGAGCCCTTGCGTACGCCCAGGTCCTGGACGCGGGCCAGGTCGGCGCCGGTGCCGGTGAAGCCCTGGGTGGAGACCGAGTCGAGGCCGCCGCCGGCGTGGACCAGGACCGACGTCCGGGTCAGGCCCACCGCCGTCCCGACGCCCGGGGTCGCCTTCGCCCGCGCCACCGCGTCCGAGGCCAGGCCGTCCGGGCCGGTGACCACCCGGTCGGCGACGACGCCCGCGCGCTGCTGCTTCTCGGTGACGCGGTCCTCGCTGGTGTGCATGAAGACGAGGGTGGAGGAGAACGCCATGGCCAGCACGATCGGGGTGATCGCGGAGGCCAGACGGCGGGCGTTGGTACGGGAGTTGGCGGCCGCGAGCGAGGCAGGGGCGCCCGCCGCGCGCAGCGGCAGGCCGAACAGTGCGGCGCAGGCGC
Source organism: Streptomyces sp. ERV7 (assembly GCF_001653515.1). Lineage (GTDB taxonomy): Bacteria > Actinomycetota > Actinomycetes > Streptomycetales > Streptomycetaceae > Streptomyces. The sequence continues at coordinate 976,051 of NZ_LYOY01000029.1, forward strand.
GGGCGATCAGCGGGCCGAGGAGGGCGACGGCCAGCATGAAGAGCATGACGACCCCGAGGGCCGCGTTGGCGGCGTCCTCGCCCTTCTCGGACGCGGCCACGCCCGAGAGCGCCAGGCCGCCGCCGAGGGCCGCCAGGCCCAGCGGCGTACGGATCCAGCCGATCCGCAGCCGCTCCACCGACGCGTCCCGCAGCGCCTCGCCCGGCTTGACGCGCGAGGGGCGGCGGGCCGCCATGTACCCGGCGAAGAGGGAGGTCAGCACGGCCGCGCCGCCCGCCGCGACCATCGGGATCCAGGAAACCGCCAGGTCCACGGCCTCCGGGACGGCGCCCTTGTCGCGGAGCTGGCCGAACCACCAGGTCGCGAGGGCCACGCCGGGAAGGCAGCCGAGGGCGCCCGCGAGCGGGGCGACCAGGAGGGTCTCGGTGGCGATGGTGCGCCGGAGCTGTCGCGGGGTCGCGCCGATCGCGCGGAGCAGGGCGTACTCGCGGCGGCGCTGGCCGACCGAGAGCGTGACGGTGCCGGCGGCGGTGAAGACGGCGACCATGGTGGCCATGCCGCCGAAGGAGCCGCCGAGCCCGGTCAGCATCTCCTTGGCGAAGGCGAGGCCGCGGGTCTCCACGGCGCCGCGGTCGTCCCCGGTGTGGACCTCGACGGAGTCCCCGAGCCGCTCGGCGACCCGGTCGGCGAGGGCGGAGGCGGTGACGCCGGGCTCGGGCAGCACGGCGATGGCGTCGGCCTTGCCGGGGTGCCCCGAGAGCGCGAGGGCCTCGGTGTCGTCGAACCACACCGTGCCGGGGTTCCTGGTGGTGCCGGACACCGTGAACTGCCGCTTGCCGGAAGGGGTGTCGACACTGACCCGGTCCCCGACGGCGGCGCCGTCGCCGGTCACCACCTGGCCGCTGCGGGGCGCGGTGCCGGAGGCGAGCTGGGTGCCGGTGAAGGCGGTCGAGCCCCAGCCGTGGGCGGTGCCGGGCGTATTTCCCGTACGTACAGGAAAGGAGACGTCCGCGATGGCGGTGGCGGCGCCGGGCGCCGCGGCCGCGCGGGCCGTGAGGGCGGCGTCGAGCCGCGCCTTGTCGGGCAGCGCCACGGACTCGGTGTCCCGGTCCTCGCCGCTGCCGGTGGTGTAGTGGGCCTGCTGGTCGGCGGCGGCGATGACGGGGGCGTTCGCGTACCGCTCGGCCGGGACGGACGCGCGGATGCCCGTCTCCAGCAGGATCCCGCACGCGGACACGATCATCGCGGCCATGAACAGGGCGACGAAGGTGCCGACGAACGCGGACGGTTTGAAGCGGACCGCCGCGCGCGCGAGGCCGTTGGTGCGCATCACGCCGCCATCCCCGCGTACGCGGCCGTCGGCCGGGCGGTCAGGGTGCGCATCCGGGACGCGATGTCGGCCGCCGAGGCGCGGGTGAGCGCGTCGACGATCGACCCGTCCGCGAGGAAGAGGACCTGGTCGGCGTAGGCGGCGGCGCCGGGGTCGTGGGTGACCATGACGACCGTCGCCCCCAGGCCGTCCACAGCCGTCCGCAGCAGCGCCAGCACCTCGGCGGCCGTCGTGGTGTCCAGGGCACCCGTCGGCTCGTCCGCGAAGACGACGTCCGGGCGCGTGACCAGCGCGCGGGCGATCGCCACGCGCTGCTGCTGCCCGCCGGACAGCTCACCGGGCCGGCGCCGCCCCTTCCCCTCCAGCCCCACCTGCCCCAGCAGCTCCTCGGCCCTGCGCCGGTCCGGGCGCCGCCCGGCCAGCCGCATCGGCAGCAGTACGTTCTGCTCGACCGTGAGCGACGGCAGCAGGTTGAACGCCTGGAACACGAACCCGAGCCGTGCCCGGCGCAGCTCCGTCAGCTTGTTCTCGCTCATCCCCGTGATCTCGGTCCCGCCGAGCCGCACGGATCCGTCCGTGGGCCGGTCGAGCCCCGCCGCGCACTGCAGGAACGTCGACTTCCCGGAGCCCGACGGCCCCATCACCGCCGTGAAGCTGCCGCGCGGCAGCCTGATGTCGATCCCCCGCAGGGCGTGTACGGCCGAGCCGCCCCGCCCGTACTGACGCCGCACCCCGCGCAGCTCGACGGCCCAGCCGGGGTCGCCCTCGGCGCCCTCGACCTCTGTGGCCCGCCGCTTGCTCCGTCGCAGTGCCATCGTCTTCGACCTCTCTCCGTACGTACGTTTCCCGATGCCTCGAAGTTACGGATCCGGGCAGGTCGCGGACCATGGCGGTTCCCGGCGGATCGGGGGTGGGGGAAGCCCCACCCCCGGGCGGGAGTTGACCCGTTTCCCCTCGCGGGGAGAGATCAACTGGTTACGCTCAGCTACGTGACCCGAGTAACCCGCGAGCCCTTGGGAGGCCGCCGTGGTGAACATCCGCACGCTGGATCCGAGCGCGTCGCCGCTGGACTATTACGGTTCGGAGCTGCGGCGGGAGCGAGAACACGCTGGGATGACGCAGGAGCGGCTAGGCACGTGCATCTTCTGCGCGGCGTCGCTGATCGGCCAGGTCGAGACCGCGACGAAGGTCCCGACGAGGGACTTCTCGGAGCGGGTTGATGCTGCGCTGGGGACGGATGGCCGCTTCTCCCGGTTGGTGGGCTTGGTTCTGCGCAGCCAACTGCCCACGTGGTTCCAACCGTTCGCCGAGATGGAGGCGCAGGCCACCTACATCAGTACCTTCCAGGCGCAGGTGGTGTACGGCTTGTTGCAGACGAAGGACTACGCGGAGGCCCTCGTAGCGGCCCACAGCCCGGACGACCTCGAAACATTGGTCGCCGCTCGACTGGAACGGCAACGGATCCTGGAACGGGAGGCTCCGCCCGTTCTCTGGGTGGTGCTCGATGAGGCGGTGCTCTACCGGGAGGTGGGCGGAAAGGGTGTCATGCGGAAGCAACTCGCCCACCTGCTGAACATCAGCGCCCGCTCGTGGATCTACCTCCAGGTGCTCCCGTTCTCCGTCGGTGCGCACCCCGCAACCCTGGGCTCGTTCACTCTGCTTCGAGCCGAGGAAGATCCAGACCTTCTGTACACCGAGAGCTACGACATCGGGCACATGACCGCCAACCCGCAAGTGATCAGGGAGCGTTCAGTCGGATACGCTCGCCTGCAAGCTACGGCCCTCTCCCCTGAGGACTCGGCCGCACTGATCGCTCGCGTGATGGAGGAACGCTATGGACCTGACGGACGCGCAGTGGCGTAAGTCGAGCTACAGCGGGGGCAGCGGCGGCGAATGCGTCGAGGTCGCAGACCTCCCCCACTTCGTCGCCGTCCGCGACTCCAAGCGGCCCGAGGGCGCGGCCCTGACCGTCAGCCCGGCCGCGTTCACGGCCTTCGTGGACAACCTCACGCATCACGCCTGATCAAGAGCAGCGCACGGTCGTCGTTGACATCCTTCGCGACCGCTTCGATCAGGTGCCAGGCCGCGCCGTCGAAGCCGGTCGTGACGTAGCGGTCGGCCTCGCCCGTGAGGCGGTCGATGCCCTCCGCGATGTCGCGTTCGGCGGTCTCGACCAGGCCGTCCGTGAACAGCATCAGTACGTCGCCGGGGCCGAGCGAACCCTTCACCGGGTGGAACTCGGCCCCGTCGTACACCCCGAGCAGCGGCCCCTCCCCCGACACCTCGCGCCAGCGGCCGGAGCCCGCCTGGAGGTGGAGCGCGGGGAGGTGGCCGGCGGAGAGCAGCTCGTAGTCGCCGGAGTCCAGGTCGAGGACGAGGTGGATCGAGGTCGCGAAGCCCTCGTCCCAGTTCTGGCGGAGCAGATAGCCGTTGGCCGCCGGGAGGAAGCCGTGCGGCGGGAGCGAGCCGAGGAGGCCGCCGAACGCGCCGGACAGGAGGAGGGCGCGCGATCCCGCGTCCATGCCCTTGCCGGAGACATCGGTGAGGACGACTTCGAGCGTGCGGTTCCCGTTCGTACGGGCGGCCACGACGAAGTCGCCGGAGAAGGACTGGCCTCCGGCCGGGCGCAGGGCCATCTCACGGTGCCAGCCGCGCGGCAGCCGGGGCAGCGCCGACTGCACGCGGATGCGTTCGCGCAGGTCGAAGAGCATGGTGCCGCCCCGCCGCCAGGGCACGCCGACGCGGGCGCGGAACTGGGCGATGAGGAGGCCGAAGAGGCCGCACGCGGCGACGACCAGGACCGTGCCGGGGGTCACCCTGGCGGGGCCCTCGGTGTACGGGCCCAGCTGTACGGACTCCACGATCAGGGCGAGCGCGGCGGCCGCGTACAGGCCGAGGAGGCTCGCGGGGCGGAGCAGGACGCCGCCCGCGACGATGGGAAGGGCGAGTGCGCCGGGGGCGCACCAGACCGGTGAGGCGAGTGTGGCGAGCGTGATCGCGGGAACGGTGAGGAGGAGGCCCGCGAGGGCGATCCAGTCCGAGCCGTCGCCCCGGAAGTAGTCGACCCCGGACTTGCGCAGCGCTATACGTGCCCGGTGCGCGGACTTGCGCCACCGGGCACTGAACGAATCCGCTCCCACGCGTCGTGCCATTGCCGGTGACCCTATCCAGCGGACGCGCGCGTGCGCAGGGGGACCCCTCTGGCAGTACGTTCGAAATCGGGTCGACCGGATGTCATACGCGCTGGTAGTCATGGCGTATGACTGTGGAAGTGCGTGCTCTGGACCCCTCCGACTTCGACGAGTGGTACGGGGCTGTGGAGCGGGTGTTCGGGGGCGTACCGGAGGAGCCGGAGCTGGAGGAGTTCTGGCGCACGGTGATCGATCCGGCGCGGTGCCTGGCGGCGTACGAGGGGCCGACGGTCGTCGGGACGACGCAGACCTTCGCACTGCCGGTGGAGGTGCCGGGGGGCGGGTTCGTACCGACCGGGGCCATCAGCGCGGTCGGGGTCGCGGCGACGCACCGCCGGCGGGGGATCCTCCGGTCGATGATGCGCGCGCAGCTGGACGCGGTGCGCGAGGAGGGCGTCCCGCTCGCCGTGCTGACGGCGTCCGAGCCGGAGATCTACGGACGGTACGGGTTCGGGCTCGCCACGCAGCAGATCAGCCTGGAGATCGACTCCTCGCGGGTGCGGGTGGCCGTGCCGGAGGGCGGGGACGACGTGACCCTGCGGTACGCGCCCGTCGCCGAGGCCGCGTCGGAGTGCGAGGCGCTGTACGGGCGCGCGGCGGGGACGCGCGCGGGTCGGTTCCTGCGTACGCCGGGCTGGGAGCGGCATCCGCTGCTCGACCCCGCCGGGTTCCGGGACGGGGGGTCGGCCGCGCAGTGCGTGCTCGCTTCGCGGGGCGGGGAGGTCGTGGGGTACGTGCGGTTCCACACCAAGCCGGTGTGGGACGCGGCGGGGCCGAAGGGGGTCGTGACGCTGCGGGACATCGGCGCGTCCGATGCGGCGGTGTACGCCGCTCTGTGGCGTTTCCTCTGCGACATCGACCTGACGTCGACGGTCAAGGCGGGGAACCGGCCGGTGGACGACCCGCTGCTGCACCTCGTCTCCGATGTGCGGCGGTGTGGGGTGCGGGTGCGGGACGGGATGTATGTGCGGCTGGTGTCTGTCGGGGACGCGCTGTCGTCCCGGACGTACACCGTCCCTGTGGACGTGGTGTTCGAGGTGTCCGACGCGTTCTGCGGGTGGAATGCGGGGCGGTGGCGGCTGAGCGGGGACGCGAAGGGGGCGGTGTGCTCGCGCACGGCGGATGTGGCGGATGTTTCTCTGTCTGTACGGGAGCTTGGTGCGGCGTATCTGGGAGGGGTCTCCCTGGCGTCCCTTGCGGCGGCGGGGCGCGTGCGGGAGCTCCGTGAGGGGGCGCTGACGGAGGCGTCGACGGCGTTCACGACACCGGTTGCGCCCTGGCTGCCGCACGGGTTCTAGGCCCCACCCCACCCCTTCCCGAAACCCTCCGGGGGTGGGGTGCGTCGGCTGCGGACCGTGGGTGGCTGGTCGCGCAGTTCCCCGCGCCCCTGGGTGCCCAGGGGCGCGGGGAACTGCGCGAGCAACCCAGCACGGCCCGCAGCCGAATCACGCCGGCTGGCAGCCGGGGCACCAGAACAAGTTGCGGGCCGCCAAGGCCTCCGTGCGGATCTCCGCGCCGCAGACGTGGCACGGCAGGTGCGCGCGCCGGTAGACGTAGACCTCGCCGCCGTGGTCGTCCACCCGGGGCGGGCGCCCCATCGCCTCCGGGGTGTGCTCGTCCCGGACGGTGTCGATGCGGTTGAGGCGTACCCCCTCCCGCATCAGTACCGCCAGATCCGCCCACATCGCGTCCCACTCCCGGCGGGAGACGTCACGGCCGGGGCGGTACGGGTCGACGCCGTGCCGGAACAGGACCTCCGCCCGGTACACGTTGCCCACGCCCGCGATGACCTTCTGGTCCATCAGCAGCGCCGCGATCGTCGTACGGCTCCGGGAGACCCGCGCCCACGCCTTCTCGCCGTCGTCGACGGGACGCAGCGGGTCCGGGCCCAGGCGGTCGTGTATCGCCTGCTTCTCGGGGTCGGTGATCAGCGCGCAGGTGGTCGGGCCGCGCAGGTCCGCGTAGCCGTCGGCCACCAGGCGCAGACGGATCGTCTCCGTCGGCGGCGGCGCCGTCCCGGCGCCCACCGCGTACTTCCCGAACAGGCCCAGGTGGATGTGGATCCACCCCACCCCGCCGAAGCCCAGGAACAGGTGTTTTCCGTGCGCCTCGGCGGACGACAGCACCTGGCCGTCCACCAGCGCCGCGCCGTCCGAGAACTTCCCCTGCGGGCTCGACGCGCGTACGGCACGGCCGCCGAACCACTCCGCGTGGTCGGCGGCCAGCCGGTGAATCGTGTGCCCCTCGGGCATATCCGCAGATCAGCCCTGCTGGGGGTGGTGGGCGGGGATCTCCGGGAGCTCGCCCGTCGTCTCGTAGCGCGCCAGCATCTCGATGCGGCGCGTGTGGCGCTCCTCACCCGAGTACGGCGTGCTCAGGAAGATCTCGACGAACTTGGTCGCCTCTTCCTCGGTGTGCATCCGCCCACCGATGGAGATCACGTTCGCGTCGTTGTGCTCGCGGCCCAGCGCCGCCGTCTGCTCGCTCCAGGCCAGGGCCGCCCGTACGCCCTTCACCTTGTTCGCGGCGATCTGCTCACCGTTGCCGGAGCCGCCGATCACGATGCCCAGCGAGTCCGGGTCGGCGGCCGTACGCTCTGCGGCGCGGAGGCAGAACGGCGGGTAGTCGTCCTGGGCGTCGTAGATGTGGGGACCGCAGTCGACGGCGTCGTGGCCATGGGCCGTGAGCCACTCGACCAGGTGGTTCTTGAGTTCGTATCCGGCATGGTCTGAACCGAGGTACACGCGCATGACCCCGAGTGTGGCATGCGATCCGCCGGGCAGGGTTCATCGGGGTGAGGACCAAGGTCCCGCGAACTGATGACCTTGTTCCTCCCTACTTGTGCCGTTGTGCCCCTCATCACGATTCGGAGTCAGGCCTTCCGTACCTGGGAGTACCGGGCTTCAATGCGTTGGTTCGTAACCCGAGCGACCCTTAGACCTAAGGATTCGTCCATGACCTCGCAACCCTCCCTTGCGAAGGAAGACGGCCGACCGGGCGATCCCGGAACGTCTGACTCCCCCGTCGGCGCCCCGCACGGCTCCAACGGCCTCCAGGCCGGTCTCAAGAACCGCCATCTGTCGATGATCGCCATCGGCGGTGTCATCGGAGCCGGGCTCTTCGTCGGCTCCAGCTCCGGCATCGCCGCCGCCGGTCCCGCCATCCTGCTCTCGTACGCGCTCGTCGGCCTGATGGTCGTCTTCGTGATGCGCATGCTGGGCGAGATGGCCGCCGCACGGCCGACCTCCGGCTCCTTCTCCGCCTACGCCGACCGCGCGCTGGGCCGCTGGGCCGGATTCTCCATCGGCTGGCTCTACTGGTTCTTCTGGGTCGTGGTGCTCGCCGTCGAGGCGACCGCCGGAGCGAAGATCCTGCACGGCTGGGTCGGCGCGGTCCCGCAGTGGGGCTGGGCGCTGATCGTCATGGTCGTGCTGACGGCCACCAACCTCGTCTCCGTCTCCTCGTACGGAGAGTTCGAGTTCTGGTTCGCCGGGATCAAGGTCGTCGCCATCGGCGCCTTCGTCGCGATCGGGTTCCTGGCCGTGTTCGGGATACTCCCCGGCTCCGACAACCCCGGTGACGGGTTCGCGCATCTGACCGATGCCGGTGGATTCATGCCGAAGGGCGCCGGGGCCATCCTGACCGGTGTCCTGATGGTCGTCTTCTCCTTCATGGGCAGCGAGATCGTCACCCTGGCCGCCGGTGAGTCCGAGGACCCGCAGCGGGCCGTCACCAAGGCCACCAACAGCGTGATCTGGCGTATCGGCGTCTTCTACCTCGGCTCGATCCTCGTGGTCCTGTCGCTGCTGAAGTGGAACGACCCGGCGATCGTCAAGGACGGCTCGTACGTCGCCGCGCTGAACTCGATCGGCATTCCGCACGCCGGGCAGATCATGAACGTGATCGTGCTCACCGCTGTGCTGTCCTGCCTGAACTCCGGTCTGTACACCGCGTCCCGTATGGCCTTCTCGCTCGGCCAGCGCGGTGACGCGCCGCGCGCCTTCGCCCGTACCAACGCGCGGGGCGTGCCGCAGGCGGCCATCCTCTGCTCGGTCCTCTTCGGGTTCGTCGCGGTCTTCTTCAACTACAAGTGGCCGGACACCGTCTTCGACTTCCTGCTGAACTCGTCCGGCGCGGTCGCGCTGTTCGTGTGGCTGGTCATCTGCTTCACGCAGCTGCGGATGCGCGGGATCATCCTGCGCGAGACGCCGGAGAAGCTGACGGTCAAGATGTGGTTCTTCCCGTATCTGACCTGGGCGACCATCGCGATGATCTCGTTCGTGCTCGTCTACATGCTGACGGACGACGCCGGGCGCAAGCAGGTGCTGCTGTCCCTGCTGGTGGCCGGTGTGGTCGTGGCCATCGCGCTGGTGCGGGACTTCATGCAGCGTGGTGCGGTCGTCGAGGCCGCCGTCGCTCAGAGCGGTGTGAACGACGAGGTCACCGCGGAGTAGGTGCGCAGGGCCCCGTCCTCGGTGGCGGCGAGGTACCAGATGTTGACCTGGTACGACTTGCCGCCCTCGTCGAAGCCCATCTGGCGGGCCTTCCAGGGGTCGCCGTCCTGCGTGAAGTAGTAGTCCCAGACGACGGCCGGGCGGCCGTTGAAGGTGGTCCGCTCCAGACGGATGTTCCGGTAGCCCGGGACGTCGTGGGAGCCCTGTTCGGCCTCCCGCCACTGGGTCATGAGATCGCCGCCGCGTACGAGTGCGTACGAGGCGGCGATCTCCTGTTTTCCGCCGGGGGCGTGGTAGTGGATGTTGGACGGGCTCTTGGCGGTCCGCGTCCAGCCCTTGGGGGGTGCCCAGGCGAAGCCGGTCTCGCCCCGGGTGCCGGCGGGGCGGGACGTTCCGGGGCCGCCCCGGTACAGAGAGCGGTGGCGCACAGGGCGCCGACGATGCCGAACGCGGCCAGATGACGACGGCGCATGGTGACTCCAGGTGATCGATGTGGCGAAACGTCGAGGTCGACATGCCCCACACACACAGAATCAACACGCAGAGTAACCGGAATGGGTGACGGTGAGAGCCGGACCGTCTCATCGGCGTCGTGCTCGCGCAACGAAATACTCAAGATCACCCCACTGCCCCTTCCCGGCGTGTCCTGGCCGGGTCCCCAGAGGCTCGCGAGTTCACGAAACGGGCCGCCTCTGGCGCCTTGTCCGGGAACGGGCCCGGTCCAGCGGCGCCCTTGCGGAGTTCGCGTACCGGATCGCGGTCTTCTCGTCCAGGCTGACGCGCGGGGCACCGTCATGGCGACGGTGTCCCGCGCCGCGTTCCAGGCCCTGTCCCTATGACTCGGTTCCTATGACTCGCCGGAGGCGGCGCGTTCGCCCTGTACGTACGGGTCCGACTCGACGTCGTAGGTGCCCGCGTGGACGGCCAGCTGGTCCACGATGCGTTCCCACTCGGCGAGTTCGGCGACCCGGCATCCGCCGTCCGGGTCGGCCGAGGGCTCCCCGATGTCCTTGGGCGCCGGGCTGTCCGCACGCGAGGCCAGCAGGTGGAACGCCCTGGCCGCCTCATGGTGGGTCATCCCCTGAGCCTGGCGACGCACTGCCGCCCGCCCCGCGTGCTCGGCCTCGGTGGGTCCCTCCACCGCCGACTCGGGGTTCGGCAACGGCTGTTCGTACGTCATCTCGGCTCTCCTCCCGCAGGGAAACGGCGACGCGCCAAGGCCGCCTCGCTCCGGAGCCCTACCCCGTATTCACCCGGATACGTCAGGGCTGCGGCCCGAGGGCGGCCGCGCGCGGGCGGTCGCTCGTGCACCGTCGGACAGCGGGTCAGCGCAGTCCGGCGAAGAGGTCGTTCTCGGGCACGGGCGCGTCCGTGGTGTCCTGGACACGTACGAATGTCTCGACGCCCATCAACTCGGTGAACCTCTCCTGGCCCATCTTGAGGAAGAAGATGTTCTCGCCCTGGCTGGCGTGCGCGGCCAGCGCGTCGAACTTCTGGCCGCCGAACGCCGAGGTGTCCACCCAGGTGGTGATCTCCTCGTCGGGGAGTCCGATCTCGGCCAGCGCGGCGGCCTCGGCGGGATCCGGTTCCTGCCAGTCCCCTCCGAACTCGCGCATGATCTCCCCGAACCGCTGCATCATCGAGCGGGGCGCCGTGGTCCAGTACACCTTCGGTGTCTGTCCGGTCATCGCCAGCGCCGCCATGGTGATGCGGTTGGCCTGAATGTGGTCGGGGTGGCCGTAGAAGCCGTTCTCGTCGTAGGTGACGACCACATCGGGCTGGTAGCGCCGCAAGAGTTCCGCGAGTCGGGCGGCGCCCTCCTCGACGGGTGTCTTCCAGAACGAGCCGGGGGCGTCATTGGTCGCCCAGCCCATCATCCCCGAGTCGGCGTAGTCCAGCATCTCCAGATGACTGACCTTCAGAACCTCGCAGCTGGCCTCCAGTTCCTGCCGCCGCATCAAGGCGACGGCCGCCGGATCGTGTCCCGGCTCGCCCGGCTTGACACCCCCCGGCCCGTCACCGCAACCACCGTCGGTACACGTCACCAGGACCGTGCGGATGCCTTCCGCCGCGTACCGGGCGAGGACGCCTCCTGTTCCCGTGGCCTCGTCGTCGGGGTGGGCGTGTACGGCCATGAGCGTCAAGGGCTCGTTATTCATAAAACAGTCCTCCAGGGTAAAAACGTCTCGGTCCGAGCCCGCGGCGGACGCCTGAGAGGTCGCCCCTCCATGCCGGACGACCGGGCGTGCCGCGTACCCGAGAAGCCCGGATCACGTCGGGACGTGCTGTTGATCTCTGTGCTCCCCGCCCGCGCGACGTCGGTCTCTCAACCGGTGCAACAGTGGCGGCGATACCGCTTGTTCCCGCCACACGCCGGAACACCCCTGGGGACCGCCAGGCGGCTCCGCGTACGGTGACGCGTCACGTTCCGTCGGTGATGTAGTAATCGTTCTTGAGGTACTCCAGGGTGTAGCTGCCGAGGTCGCTCTCGGAGAAGGTGGCGGAGGCCCTGACCGCGTCGAGCGGCATCTTGATCTTGTCGGGTGTACGCACGGTGACGCGCTGCGGATCGACCGTCGCGGTCTGCAGGGCCTTCTTCTGCGCGGGTGAGATCATCTGGAACACCATGGCGTACGTTGACGTGCACGGACCAAATCCCTTGTCCTGTGCCTTCTTCGCGCCGGGCCCGGCCACTTCGCAGACTGTGTTGATGTCCTCACGGCCGAGGGCGTGCAGGTACTGCTCGTACCGCTGGATCGCGCGCTCCTTCGTCCTGGGCGCGGGCTGGTTACCGGTCGGGGCGGACGACGGCTTCTCGGTCCGAGCGGACGCGGACGGCGTGGGCACCGGCTCTTTCGCCGGTGTGGACGCGGACGGCCGCGAAGGCTTCGCGTCCGCGTCCCCCTTCGACTTCTCCGGACCGCACGCACACGCCATCAGCGCCACGCAGGCCGACACCGCCACGCTCACCATCGTCCGCGTTCTCATCCGATCCCCTTCACCAGCCGACTGCGTTCCCAAAGGTCACGCAGGATACTTGGGGAGCGGTTCCCGAGCCGGTCCAGGAGTCGTGAAGTCGTGATCAGCGTCGCGCTGATCGTCGTCCCGCCGACGCACGCTGGTAGGCGGGACGCCCGGAGTCCTGGCTAGGCACGCAGGATGCCGGCCGCGCGGGCGGCCGTCAGCCAGGAGGGGAACTGCGACAGAAGCCGGTCGTAGAGTTCCTCGTCGGTGACCTCGGTGATGTCGTCGACCGCGAAGAAGCCGGTGTTGTCGACGCGACGGCCCGTCAGCGTGTCGAATCGTTCCAGCACTCCGAATCCGGATTTGCCCAGCCCCACGAACTGCCAGAAGAGCGGCTCCTGGGCGGCATCGCGCAGTTCCCGTTCGATCTGCGCGTCCTTGTAGACGCCGCCGTCGGAGAAGAAGAGCACCAGAGTCGGTACCTCTGCCGGGTTCTCCTTCACGTATGCGCGGACCTGAGCGATGGCCTTCGGCTCATCGTTCTCCCACCCGATGTCCTGCATCTCCTCGCGGGCCTCGCGGGCGAAGAATCTTCGCCGCTTCACCGGCCGCTCGAACCGCGGGCCCTGTCCGTCGGGAAGGTGGGTCTCCAGCCAGTCGGGGAGTTCACCGATCCGCAGGTCGGGCAGGCGGGTCGATTCCGTGGCGAACGCCCAGGCCTGCAGCGTGCCGTCGTCCTCCAGTTGCGCGGCCACGGCGGCCATACGCTCCACCACATCGGTGACCACACCCTCGCGGTAGAGACTGGACATCGACCCTGAGGCGTCGAGGACCAACACCACCCGCGCCGCGACGTCCTTGGCGCCATGCTTGGTGAGGCAGACGGCGATCTGCTTCTTACGCAGATCCAGACGCTTGCGCATGTCGACGGGCAGACCCTCCTCGCCACGCGGTTCCGCAGGTGCCGGTACCGACGCAGGTTCGGGCGCCACCGCAGGCTCGGGCTCCGGCTCCTCGGCCACCGATATACCGAAGTCCGTCGCCAGTCCGGCCAGCCCGGATGCGTATCCCTGCCCCACGGCCCGGAACTTCCATTCCGTGCCGCGGCGGTAGAGCTCCCCGCCGATGAACGCCGTCTCGGTCGTCGCCGCCATCTCGAACAGGGCGAGTTCTGCCCCGCTTTGAACGTCCAGCAGCCGCAGCCGCAGCCCCGGGAGCTCACCGAACGTTCCGCCGTCGGCAGACGCGCACAGGGAGACTCGCGCGACATCCGCCTCCAACGCCGTGAGATCCACCTCGACCGTGTCCGTGACCGAGTCCCCGTCGTCGTGCTTGCCCAAGTGCCGTACGGCGCCGGACGCATGGTGTGGCTGGTTGTAGAAGACGAAGTCGTTGTCGTCACGGACTCGTCCGTCCTGGGTGAGCAGGAGCGCGGAGGCGTCGGCCTCCAGGCCGGCATCCGCCGCCTTCCAGGTGAGTTCGGCGCGAACGACGGAGGCGGTAACCGGAATGTTGCTGCCCTGGACCATGAATGTAGACGTCATTCAGCCAGTGTGCCTGGATCCGGCTGTAGGGAACCAGCTTTGATCAACTTGGCTGCGTCTCCTGTCTGCACGACTGCGGGCGGCCCCTGACTGGCCTCCCGCAGCAGCCGGGGCGATCAGGAGAAGTGGCGGACGAAGACGTCCGACTTGCCGTTGGTGTCACCGGGCACGATGTCGTCGGCCGTGGACTGGAAGACCACGGCGCGCCCGTCGGCGCTGACCGCGTCGGTCCCGGCCGAGGCGGGCTGGTCCGAGACGATCTCGTCGGTGTCCGTCTGTAGGTCGCGCAGCGTGAGTGACGGTCCGGTCGTGTCGTTCGGGGTGTACAGCAGGTAGCGGCCGGTGGGATCGATAGCCACGCCCCGCACGTTCGGCACCAGTCGGGCGGTGCCTGAGGCAAGGTCGTGGACGTAGGTGTCGGAACCCGAGAGGTAGACGACCTTGCCGCCGTCGTCGCTGAGCTGGACGAGTGTCGCCCCCTTGGAGGGGCCCTCGATCGGGCCGGTGGTGGTGCCGCTCGTCCGGTCCCACACGAAGACGTCCTGCGTCTTGCCGTCCTGGTAGGCGACATAGCGGCCGTCGCCGCTGATGGACGGCCGGGACGGCTCGGTGTGGCCGAGGGTGGCGACGGTCTGCTTGGTGCCCCCGGTGTTCCAGTCCTGCACCTCGATGCGCTGGCTGGACGGCGGTCGCCTGATGAGGATGGCAAGCGCGATGTGCAGGCCGTCCGCGTTGAGCGACGGCTGGTCGCAGCTGTAGGCCGAGCAGTCGGCGGAAGCCGTCCGTCCAGAGCCCACCTCGTACTGGCGAATCCGCACGTTGTTCATCCACTGCACCGGATAGGCGGCGTATTCCCCGTTGCCGCTGATCGCCGGGGGCTGGAGCGTGGTCAGGTACCCGATCCGCTTGGTCAGCGACGTCTGCTGGTCGCGGACGAACACCTTGTCGCCTCCCGTCGTTTCATCGGGCGTGAGGTTCTTCGCCGACGACGAGAAGACGATGTGGCGGCCGTCGGGCGTGATCGAGGCACCGGCGGATTTGTCGTCGCCCTGGGTGCCGTCGGCCGCGACACTGATCCTCTCGACACCGGTGTCGCGGCCGCCCGCGACACCCGCCATGGCCGTGGGCTCGGCCAAGGCGGCTGCGGGCAGCACCGCCGTGACCGCGCAGGCCGCGACCGCCGCGCTCAGAGCGGCCCGCATACGTCTGGTGATGCCGCGGTTCGTGTTTCCCCTCATTTTCCCCCCAAGCAGGTCTCTCCTCCGGTTTCCCCGCCGGAGGACCAAAAGGATGAAACCGCGAGGGCGCTGTGGGGGTCAATGCGTCACATGACGTATCGAGTGGCGTGTTTCGGTCATATGAGAACGGTCCGCTTCGCAACGGTCCATGGGGACTTGGTGTCGGGGACCGTGCGGTCGTGGGCCGTACGACGGGCTGGCTGTCAGGCCCAGGGGGAGGTCACGGCCCAACTCGTGTCGTCGGACCAGGCGGTGGCAGTGTCCCAGGTGTTCGAGCCGCCGTGACTGGCTATGTAGGCGGCGTAGTTGTAGTGGCGGACGAAGTCGCTGGGGTAGTTGGCGGACCTGAGCGAGATGCCCTGGCCGTTGTGGCCGGCCTGCGGGCAGAAGGTGGCGTCCAGCCGGGACAGCGCGCTGTTGTCGACGGTGTCGACGCGCAGACGGTAGTCGTAGTGGCGTAGGAACTGCCCGGGCTTGTCGGCGGATTCGAAGGAGACGCACGAGGCGTCGCCCAGGCCCGCGCGCACGGTCCAGGTGGCGGCGGCCTTGTCGGCGGCCGGGCTGGACGAGGTGGTCGCCGCGATGGCGGCGTTGCTGTCGGCGGTGTTGTGCCGGAGGTAGTCGCTGGTGCAGCAGGTGGTGGTGGCGCGCAGGGAGACCCTGGAGCCCACCGTGGGGGTGCCGGCCACGGGGGACGTGGCGTACCCGGCGGAGTTGATGTTGGCCTGTACGGCGTTCTCGGTGGCGTCGGTCGGATAGCCGGACGTCATGACGCCCTCGTAGAAGGTACCGGCGGAGCCGTTGCTGTTGTCGCCGCCGATGCCGAGGATGATGGCGCCTTCCTTCTTCATCGGGTTGTACCCGGCGGCGTTGGGGCGGGGTCCGTCGTACGAGGTGGACAGGCCGCCCGACCGGGCGTTGCCGGACCGGATCGCCCAGTGGTTCGGTCCGCCCTTGACGGCGGCCGTCAGGAACCGGTGGCTGACGCTGGGGTTGTTCGCGTTGTAGCCGCGGTTGACTCCGGAGAACAGGCCGTTCTCCAGGTCGGCCATGACCCAGGGGCCGTTGCCCGTGCCGTAGCCCCAGGTCTTGCTGTTGCCGAAGTAGATGGTTTCCATCGTGCCGTTGCCGTTGTCCCGGCTGTTGGTCTCGGCGTTTCCGTAGTCGAAGCAGCAGCCGCCGTTGTAGTGGGTGCCGTCGAGGATCGCGTACATGCCTTCCGGCCGGTCCCCGGTCGCGACGCCGTTGGTGTTGTTGTTGCGGTAGCCGGTGCCGGGGGCTATGAAGACGCCGTACGCCTTGTGGCCTGCCACGGTGACGGGTGCGGCGGAGGCTTCCGCGAGGTTGTCGTACCCGCCCGCCGCAGGGCCCTGGAACCCTCCGGGCGGCGCCTGGGTGAGGTGGTTGCCGCGGCCGGACTGGTCGTAGAGGACGGTGATGAGGCAGCTCGTCCCCGCGCAGAACGCGTCCTGCGCGGCGGCGTCGGCGTAGCCGCCCGCGCCGAGTGCGCCGATGTCCCGCAGGGAACCGTCCGAGGCGCGCTTGACCTGATAGAGGCGGCCGCTGTACGCCGAGTACAGGGCACGGGTCGTGCTGTGCGCGGCCACGCAGGGCGTGCCGCCGGCGGCGTACAGGTCACAGGGCAGCGTGCCGGCGGCCGCGGCTCTGCTGCCGGCGGACACCTGACCGCCGAGCAGAGCCGCCGCCATGGCCAGCACGAGCGCCAGCAGAGCGAGCGGCCTGGTCGGCCGTAAGCGAACCGAACTCATGGACATAAGTGGTCTCCTGGGGGTGAGTGAGGACGACGGCGCCCCACCGCCGACGGTGGGCGAGCCCTGAATGGGCATGCTCATGACATCAGGGTGTTCGGAGTTTCGAACAGCGATCGCAATGCCGGACGTGCTTGATGATAGGAAAATCCCCAAGGCTGTCAACACCTCGCCTGCGTAGTCCTCAGGGGGCCTTCGCCGGTCGTCGTTCAGGGTGTGCAGAGGGTGGGTCGTGGCGCGGTGGACATGTCGTCGGCGATGAAGAAGCTGGGGTCCAGTCCACCTCGCCCCGGGCCCCGAGTTGGTCCAGCACCGCCCGGTGCAGCCGACATCAAGTCACGTGAGACAACCTCTACGCCTTGATTGATGCGGCCGACCTGGCGGCCTGCTCGATCTTCGCGCGGTGGGCTGCACGGGCTTCCTCGTCGATCTGCTGCTCGTGTTCGGCGCGCAACCCGGTCCGGCCGTCGAGGCCCTCGCGCAGGATATCGGCGTGCCCGGCATGCCGGATGGACTCGCCGAGGACGTGGACCATGATGGCGAACAGGTTGGTGTCGGCATGAGGTTCCGGCCACCACGGCACGTGCCCGGGGGCGTCGAGGGGAAGCTCGTTGATCGTCGCGTCCGAGTGTTCCCACGTGCGCCGGTAGAACCCGATGATCTGATCGCGGGTCTCGTCCTCGGTCGCCCACAGATCGCTGCCGTTGGAGTCCTGCCACCGGGGCAGTGGTTCCGGGGAAGGGCGGTCGAAGACCTCGCCGAAGTACCTGGCCTCGACGGTGGCCACGTGCTTGACCAGGCCGAGGAGGTTGGTCCCGGTAGCGGTCAAAGGTCGGCGGGCGTCGTATGCGGACAAGCCGTCGAGTTTCCAGAGCAGCGCCTTACGGTCCCGCCGCAGTCTCCCGTGCAGGTTGTCTTTCGCGAATTCCTCGATCATGCGGCATGAGCCTGCCACGGGCTGCTCGTGGTCTCAAGATCCGTTACGTGGTCCGCCACAACCGGCGAAGCCGAAGGTTGGCCATGACCGCCACCCTGACCTGCTACGAGAACCTCGCGAAACCCGCCACGTGAGGCACCCTCCAAGGTGACCGCTGTCAGTCCGACATGGGGCTCGCGATGCGTTCGATGCGCGGCTGGGCGAGTCCGGCGTAGTCCGCGCCGGAGATGGCCAGCGAGCGGTCAAGGCGGGCTGCGTTGAAGTAGAGGCAGGGCTGGGCGGTGACGTCCGGGTCTGCTATGAGTTCAAGTTCGGGGTCGAAGGTGAAGGGCAGCACGGTGCCGGGTACGGCGTGGGCCAGACGTTCGGCCGTGGCTGCGTCACAGAAGCCGACGTAGCGGGCCGCGAACAGCGTGCGGATGGCGTTGAGGTCCACCCGCCGGTCACCGGGGACGACCGCGAGCACATAGCGGGTGACTCGCCGGTCGATCTTGACGATCAGGACGAGGCACTTCGCTGCTTCCGACACCGGGTGTCCGCGCAGTGCGCTGACCGTCTCGGTGGTGCCCTCCGGTTCGTGGTCGATGAGCTTGTACCCGGTTGCCGTGCTGTCGAGCAGGTTGATCAGACGCTGGTAGGTGCCGTTGTCCGGCATGGGGACTCCTCTTTGTCGGTGGTTCGGTGGGTGCGTTCGATGCTCTGTCCCCAGTACGTTCCGGTGACCATGAGCGCCGCCCCGAGGGCAGCGAGGGCGGTGACCTTTTCCCCGCCGAGGCTGATGCCGACCGCGACGGCCCAGACCGGTTCGGTGCCCAGGAGCAGACTGGCCCGGCTCGCGGAGCTGTTCTGTACCGCCCACGTCTGGGCGAGGAAGGCGAACACGCTGCAGAACAGGGCCAGATAGACGAGCTGGCCCCAGACCGCGGCATCGACCTGCGTCAGCGTCGGCAGGCCGCTGGAAGCCGGCACGACGAACAGCGCCGAGCCGAGAACCGTCTGGACGGCCGTGAGCTGCAACGGCCGGACGGCGCGGCCCTTCGTCAGGCGCCCCACGAGCGCGACATGTACGGCGCGCACCACCGCGGCGGCGAGCATCAGCAGGTCGCCGATGCGGGGCGTGTGGAAGCCGCTGCCGGACATGAGCAGGGTGACGGCCAGCAGGCATACGCCAGTGGCGGCGAAGAAGCGCGGGGGCAGTGGGCCGTTGCCCGCCGTGCGGTCCAGCAGTGGGGTGAGCACGATGGTGAGGCTGATGATCAGGCCGGCGTTGGCCGCGCTGGTGTGCGCGACGCCGTACGTCTCGAGCACCAGGACAGCAGCCTGGGTGACCCCCAGGAAGGACCCGATACGCACCTCGTCTCGCGTGTAGCGCCCCTCTTGCCGGAGGGCGACGAGGGCGAGGCAGGCGATCCCGGAGATCGCATACCGCGCGAACAGCACCACCAGGACGGGCAGGGCGTAGGTGGCTGTCTTCGCGGCCAGGTAGCTGGAGCCCCAGACGATGGCGACAAGCAGAAGCACTGCGTCAGTGCGGCGGGTGTGGAACACCCCCCCTACGCTGCATTGCTTCCACTCTGAAGCCAAGGGTGATGCTCTTAAGGGATCTTGAAGAATCACTACACTGAGGGGGTGAATGAACGACAGTTGCAGATCTTGCGAGAGCTCGGCGAGCTGGGAAGCGTCACCGCGACCGCCGAGGCGCTGTTGATGACCCCGTCGGCGGTCTCCCAGCAGCTACGACTGCTGCAACGCTCCATCCCCGTCCCGCTCACCGAACGCGATGGACGGCGGCTGGTGCTCACGGACGCCGGGAACGCCCTCGCGGGCGCGGCCATCGAGGTGGAGACCGCGCTGGCCAGGGCACGGCACACCATCGAGGAGTTCATCGACCGGCCGGACTTGGGTGTGTCGGTGGCGGCTTTCCACAGCGCGGCCTCCGCGTTCTTCCCACTGCTCCTGCGTGGCCGGACCGGCCCCGGGCGCCCGCAGCTCTCGCTCGCCGACGAGGACGTCGCGCAGGACCACTTCCCGCGACTGACCCGGGACTACGATCTCGTACTCGCCCACCGTCTCGACCAGGCGCCACCCTGGCCGGCTTCGGTCACCGCCGGCACACTGCTGCGCGAACCCCTCGACATCGCCCTGCCGGCCGACCACCCCCTTGCCGCCAAGCGACGCCTCACCGCGCGAGACGTCGCCGATCAACCATGGATCACCGTTCACGACGGCTTCCCCCTGATGGCGACCATCGAGGCCATCGCGACCGCCGCGAACCGGCGGCTCAACATCGTCCATCGCATCAACGAATTCGCGGTGGTCGCCGAAGCGGTAGCCGCCGGAGGCGGCCTGGCTCTGATGCCACGTTGGACCACTCGTCCGCACCCGGCCCTGGTTTTCAGACCGCTCAGCGGCGTGCACACCCGACGCCATATCGATGTGCTCCACCGTCCCGAACGTTCCGCACGGCGAGCCGTACGGACGGTGCTCAGCGAACTCCACGAGGCAGCCGCAACGATCCAGAACCGAGACGCCAACGCGGGTTCCGGTCCGAAAGCGGCGCTCCCCGGCGAAGCCTGAGCGACGACGTGGCGTCTGATATCCGGTCTCGAGTTGCTGCGCCGGTCGCTGTATACAGTGTGCGCCATGAAGAAGACCCGATCTCTGCTCGTCCTGGCGCTGGGCGTATCCCCGCTGTTCGCGGCCGCTCCCGCCCCCGCTGTTGCCGGTCCGGCGCCGCTCCTCACCACCGGCGCGGTGTTCAACAACCCGACGGGGGACACGGCCGCCCAGGACGCGGTGTTCGGTCACATAGCCCGGCTCGTCGACGGGGCCCAGCAGGGCTCGGACATCAAGATGTCGATGTACGTGCTCGGCTCGGACTACCTCGCGGCCCGGCTGACCGCGGCGCATCAGCGCGGTGTGAACGTCCAGGTCGTCCTGGACCACGAGAGCCTGCTGCACTGGGCGGGCAAGGTCACGTATCCGAAGCTCGTCGAGGGCCTCAAGCCCGCGACGGGGTCCGGCACTTCATGGGTGCGGGTCTGCGCGGAGAACCAGGCATGCCTGGCCAAGGACCCGAACCCAGGCGACTCCTTCCACGGTGTCAACCACAACAAGTTCGTGCTCTTCTCCCGCACCACCGGCAGCAGCACGGGTACGGTCCCGGTCGACGACGTGGTCGTACAGACGTCCGCCAACCAGACCCCGTGGGACCGCCAGCACGCCTTCAACGACGCGCTGACCGTGGCGGGCAACACCGCGCTGTACGCCGCCTACACCGGCTACTTTAACGACCTCGCCTCCGCCCAGGCCGGGACGAAGGCGCAGGTCGCGGACTACCCGACGGAGTATCCGGCGGGCAACGCGAAGGCGTACTTCTTCCCCCGGGCCGCCTCCGACCCGATCCTCAACATCCTCAACACCGTCGACAACCCGGTGAGCGGGCAGGCCGCCTGCAACGGGAACTCCGCGGGCCACGGCACCGAGGACGGCCGCACCGTCGTCCGGGTCGCGATGCACCAGATCACCCGGCCCGAGGTCGCCAAGAAGCTGTGGGAGCTCGACGACGCGGGCTGCTATGTCGACATCGTCTACCGGTACCTCGACGTCCAAGGGGCCGGTACGGTGATCGCCGACCAGTTGTCCAAGCCGACCAGGTTCGGCGGAATCGCCCTGCACCGCCTGGATGACGCGGACGACGGCGACGGCAACCCGGCGACGAACAACGCCATGGCCACGCACTCCAAGTACCTTCTGATCGACGGGACATACCTCGGCAAGGCCGACCAGAAGATCGTCTTTACCGGCAGCCACCCGTACACGAAGAGCGCGTTGACGACGAACGACGAGGCGCTGCTGAAGTACGACGACGCGGCGGTGCACGACGCCTACCGCGAGAACTTCCGCGCCCAGCGCGCGCTGGCCGACCAGCAGATGGCCCGCGTCGGATCGACCGGCTGAAAGATCCCCCAGCTGCGAACTCCAGCGATGGGCGGGCGTGATTGACCCTGCGGGGTTGCTCATGCCCGCCCGTCACTCGGTGCGCCAACATCGGTTGGTGGCAGATCGCGAGGAATCCGAGGCCGGGACTGCGGGGGCGCCCGAGGAGCCGTCGGCGCGGGCCCGGATGGTGCAGCAACTACTGATGGCTCGGCAGTTGATCACGATCGCAGCAGGATGCCGGTGCGGAGGAGGCGAGGGGCCTCGGCCGGGTAGCCGGAAGTGCTGCATCGCGAGTCCGCCGGCATGGTGCGGATCACTGTCCGGGAGCTTCGGGTTGGTCATGCGCGATCATGGCCGGATGGACGCTCAATTCCTCGGCATCGCTGAGATGGTCGAAACCCCGTCCGTGGCGGTCGTGGTCGACGTCATGCGTGCTTTTACGGTGGCCGGCTGGGCCTTCGCCCAGGGGGCGGGCAAAATCGTGCTTGCCGAGTCGCTGGACGAAGCCCTCGCGCTGAAGGCTCTGCACCCGGATTGGGTGGCGCTCAAGGACGGTCCGCCCGCGCCTGGGTTCGACGCCGTGAACTCGCCGGGCCTGCTGCGGTCTGTTGACCTTGGCGGACGGACCGTTGTGCAGAAGACCACGGCGGGGACGGTCGGCGCCCTCGCGGTGAAGGAGGCGTCGCTGGTGCTGTGCGCCGGCTTCGTGGTGGCGGAGGCGACGGCACGGCTCCTGCGGACACGCGGGTGTCAGAGTGTCACGTTCGTGGTCACTGGCGAAGACGGGCAGGCCGACGAAGATCTGGCGTGCGCTCAGTACATCGCTCGGAGGGTCACCGAGGCTGGGACGGACGCTGTTGAGTTCCTCCGCCGCGCCGGCGAGTCGCGCGCCGCCGCCGAACTGGCGGAGGGTGTGCGTCAAGGAGTCCATCCCGACGACATAGCACTCTGTCTTGAGCTCGACCGATTTCCGTTTGCCATGGTGGCGACGCTGGAGGACTCGCTCATGGTCCTCCGCCCGTGCGCTGTGCCTTCGCTGACCGACGAGGGTGCGATCTGATCGCAGGTGAGGTCCGACTCTCGCTGTGCGAGAGCCAGTCCACCGGGTCCGCTCAGCCCACCTGCCGGCCGGTGCTTCCGTAGGGCGGCGGCACCGGCCGGTCAGGGGAGTGTCACGTGGCGAGGGTGGCCAACGGCTCCAGCTCGGAGAAGCGGGAGCGGACTCCGCGGGTACGGGTCTCGATCACCGGGACGACTTGGATGGTGAAGGCATGGACGCGTTCGGCCACGGTCATCGCCAGCCACTCGGGCGTCGTCTTGACCAGCATGAACGCGGTGACCGGCGGTTCGGTTCGGTCAGTGGGCATCGACGGCCGCCGGGGCGGCGAGGACGGCGGGCTTGAGGGTCTGGGCGCACCACTGGGCGAATCCGGTGGCCGGGCCCGCCTGCGGCGCGCGGTCGACGCCCGAGTCCAGGCCCTGGTCCTTGGCGCGCTTCATGTCGACCATGCCCTCGACGAATGACTCGTTGAGGCCGTAGCCGAGCAGGGTGGAGCGCATCTCGTCGAGCGGCTGGCGCTGGTAGCGGACCGGCCGGCCCAGGACCTCGGTCATGATGCGGGCCAGGTCGTCGGGAGAGAGGTCCTGCGGGCCGAGCACGGGAACACTGCCGATACCGGTCCAGGAGCGGTCCAGCAGCAGCCCGGCCGCCGCCTGGGCGATGTCGGCGACGGCCACCAACGGGGCGGGACGGTCCGCGGCGACGGTGTCGGTGAAGACGCCGTGCTCGCGAATCGAGTCGGCCTCCTCCAGCAGGTTTTCGAAGAAGGACGGGTTGGCCAGTGCGCGGAAGGCGACGCCGGAGTCGGCGATCAGGTCGTCCATGGCCAGGGAAGCGGTGACCAGCCCGGCCCGGGCGGCCTGCGGGGTGCCGCGTCCGAGCGCCGAGACGCCGACGACATGGCCGACGCCGTGGGCGGCGAACGCCCGTGCAGCCGGGCGCGTAAAGCCGCTGTAGGCCTCGTCGGGCGTGACCGAGCCGTCCGGCGGAACCAGCCAGAAAACGGCGTCGGCCCCGGTGAAGGCGCGATCGAGGGTAGCGGTGTCGCCGTGGGAGCCGGTGACCACCTCGACCCGTCCGCGTACGGCCTCGGGGAGCCGTGCAGGGTCGCGGACCACGACGCGTACCTCCTCTCCGCGTGCGGGCGCGGCCTCGACCAGCAGCGACAGCAGCGATCCGCTCCTGGTACGGGCCGGACAGGCGATGGTGCCCACACCCCGCGCCGAGGCGCTGCGGGACGAAGCAGCCGGGGTGGTGCGCCAGTTGGAGGCGCTTCGGGCTGGCCCGACGCCGGGCGCCGGGCGTCTCGCTGCGGGTGCGACGACGGCACCCTCGGCCACCGTCCAGCGAGCCGTCGCGAAGGAGGTGGAACAGCCGGTGACGGACCCGACCGGTCCCGGTCCGCACACTTCACCGCTCTCCGTCGCACAGCGCGACGCGGGCGCCACCTCCGATGCTGAGCTGGTGCGGCGTGAGCGCGAATGACGAGGATTCCAACAGGGCGGTCCCGGGATGCAAGGACAGCCTTACGGTGTCTCCCAAGGACCGGGTGAAGGCGGTCTTCGACTGGATCGACCACTCTGTTGCCCTCACACATGACTCCTATGCGCGCGACAAGGCGCTGCTTCGCGGGTACGGGTCGGACTCGGCATCGGACTCGGACTGAGCTGAGCCGACGCCTCGGCGCCGTATCCCGCCCACCGCGGATCACCGGTGTGCGTCGATGACCTGCGGCGGGCGGGGCCGTACATCTGGTCCGTACCGGCCGACCACTCCTGACTAGGCGAACTGGCCGGGCTGGTAGTCGCCGGCGGGCATGCGGACCATGACGTTGATGCGGTTGAAGGCGTTGATGAGCGCGATGGCGGACACCAGGGCGCCGAGCTGGTCCTCGTCGTAGTGCTTGGCCGCGTTCGCCCAGACCTCGTCCGTGACGCCACCGGCCGCGTCGGCGACGCGGGTGCCCTCTTCCGCGAGCTCCAGGGCGGCGCGCTCGGCGTCGGTGAACACGGTGGCCTCGCGCCAGGCGGCGACCAGGTTGAGGCGCGTCTGGGTCTCCCCGGCGTGCAGGGCGTCCTTGGTGTGCATGTCAGTGCAGAAACCACAGCCGTTGATCTGGCTGACGCGGAGCTTCACCAGCTCCTGCGTCGCCGACGGCAGTGTCGAGTCCGCGAGCACCTTCCCGGCGGAGACGAGGTGCTTGCCGACCTTGGCGGCGACCGGGTTGGCGAAGAGGTTGAGGCGGGCGTCCATCGTGTACTCCTTGTTGCTGTTGTTCGCTGACACCTCTACGACAATCGGGACCGGCGTTCTGTGACACCCCAGAATGTGACCTGCGTCTCGCGGCTCCCTGGCACGTCGACGGTTCGGTCAGGGGAGCCTCCGCCCCTGGCCGGGCCAGGGGACGGGACATCACATCCGCCCCCAGTCCATCAGCCAGGAGGTGGTGAAGACCCCCATGTACGCATGCCCGCCCCGGAGCTGAGACAGGCCGGGGCGGCCTTCTTCCGCTGGGCTAATGTGTCGGCCGCACATTGGAACGACATGCCTGCTGGGGGAATGTATGTCTGCCGTCAACGGCCCCGCCGTGGCGACCGAGAGCGCCGCGGGGCGCCGGGTTTCCACCCTGGAACTCTTCTTCGACCTCGTCTTCGTCTTCACGATCACACAGCTGACCGTGCTGCTCACCCACGACCTGTCCTTCGCCCAGGCCGGCCGGGTCCTACTGATCTTCGCCGTCCTGTTCTGGATGTACGGCGCCTACGCCTACCTCACCAACCAGGTGCCGCCCGAGACCAACGCCCGCCGCATACCGCTGATCCTCGGCATGTGCGGCTTCCTCACCTGCGCCCTGGCCATCCCCCGGGTGTTCACCACGGACGGCGTCGCGTTCGGCCTCGGCTACCTTCTGGTCACCGTGGTCCACGGCGCCCTGTACGCCCTCCTGCACGGGCGGCACGTCCTCAGCTTCGCGCTCACCAACATCCTGGCCGCACTGTGCGTCACCGCGGCGGGCACCGTGAGCGGCCGGGCCGCCGAAGCGCTCTGGCTGGCCGCGTTGGTCCTGCAAGCCATCACCCCCGTCCTCTCCAGCCGCATCACCACCGACGTCGACGGCGAGCGCGTCCCGGTGACGGGCCGCGTCGGTGCACTCGACCCGGCGCACTTCGTGGAGCGCCACGGGCTGCTGCTCATCGTCGCGTTCGGCGAGTCCGTGATCGCCATCGGCGTCGGCTCCGGTGACCTGAAGCTGGACTGGGGTCTGTTCGGCGGCGCGGCCCTCGCCCTCGCCCTGGCCACCGCACTGTGGTGGACCTACTTCATCCGCGACGAGGAGGCCGCCGAACAGGCGTTGCGGGCGGTGTCGGGGCTGGCCAGGTTCCGGGTGACGATGCTCGCGTACTACTACAGCTTCGTGCCGATGCTGCTCGGCGTCGCGGTGCTCGCGGCCGGGGTGAAGAAGTCCATCGGGCACCTCCCGGACCACCTGCCCACCGCGCCCGCCGTCGCGTTGGCGGGCGGCGTGGCGCTCTTCCTCGCGGGAAACGTCGCCTTCCGTGCGGTGTTGCACATCCCGCCACTGCGCTTCCGCGCGGCGGGCGCCGCAGCCGCCCT
The DNA here is from genome assembly GCF_001653515.1 of Streptomyces sp. ERV7. Classification (GTDB taxonomy): domain Bacteria; phylum Actinomycetota; class Actinomycetes; order Streptomycetales; family Streptomycetaceae; genus Streptomyces. The sequence continues at coordinate 1,002,095 of NZ_LYOY01000029.1, forward strand.
CGCCACGATCCCACTCGGAACGCATGCCGCTTCCCTGGCCGAGCTGTTCGCCCTGGTGCTCGTACTGGTCGCGATGCTGCTCGCTGAAGCGCGCTGGGCGCCTCGCCTGCAAGACAACAAGGCAGGCGGCGCCTGAATGTGGTGACGGGTGTCCTCTCCCGGTCGAACCAGACAGGACCAGCTCATAGCCGACCGACCGGCAACCGCGCCGATGGAGACGATGGCGTGATCTTGTAGTCCGGAAACCGGCTGTTGCAGGTTGTGTGGAGAACGTAAAAACGGGGTGTCGATTTCGTGTTGGTCGCTTTCTACTCCAAGGAGCCCCTCATGTCCCGTCTGCGTACGACCACCATCGCTTTTGCCGGTGCTGCCGCGGTGTTCGCGCTCACCGCCGCTCCTGCCCAGGCGGCCCCCGGCGATGTGACGACCACGTGTGCGAGCACCGCCACCCCGGCGGGCTACGTCGACGTCAACTGGGGTTACAGCAACAGCTGCGGCGGCCAGAACTTCGCCCCGAACATCAAGCAGATCAAGCAGCTCACCGGCCTGCCGATCGGCACCGTCGTCCAGGCCTGCGGGTCCGCGTACTACCCCTCCGGCTGGGTCCAGACCAGCTCGTACTACAGCGGCTCGTGTGTGGCCTTCCCGAACTCCGGCTTCAACAACAACGCCTGGACCCTCAAGCGCGTCGCCTGATCACCTCTTCCGGATCGCAGCCCCGTCCCGCGCCCGCGTCAAGCGGGACGGGGCGGGGCCGCAACCGTGTCGGCGTCACCGGGCGGGTTGGTTACTGGGTGAGCCCTCGTCCACAGGGCGTTTCATGTCGGCGAAGACGCGGGCTGAGGCGACCTGACGCATTGGCCTAGACCTATTGTGTGACTCGGTTTCCGCCGGGGCCCTCGCGCTCGCCACCGCCGGTACGGCCGAGGCCACCCCCGGCCCCGGTTTCTACGCACGCAGCCACCCCACCTCGTACGCCGACTGCCAGGCCACCGGCCAGGCCGGGTACCGGATCTGGGGCCCGATCTTCTCCTGCGAGCCCCTCAGCTCCACGCGCCAGGACGTCATCGTCCTCTGGGTCCGCTACTGACCAAAACGGTCGGCCCCGGGGCTTCCCCGGGGCCGGCCGTTTGACGGGGTCGGCGACAACCATCCGGATGAGGGAACGCCGCCCACCGACGGAAAAGGAGTGGACGGGGTGATGCTCGGACTTGTAGCTTGCGGGTGACCGTGACACCGCCCGAGGAGGTGAGACCCATGAACGCTGTATCGATGTGGGTGCTCCCCCCTGCCGTCACGGCCGGCGATTGACGTAGGTGTCGCCGGGAGCGCCTCACCAACAAGGCACTCCCGAAAGGCAACACCTATGGACTCTGAGCAGTTCACCGCCGAGCCGTCCTCGAACGATACGGTCGAGCGCGACGACTTCCCCGTGGGCGACGTCCCCGGACTTCGACCGCTGGCCTCCGGCGCCGATCGCGCGCCCCTCATGTTCGACGTGATCATTGCCGGGTGCGGGCCGACTGGCGCGATGCTGGCCGCCGAACTGAGGCTGCACGATGTGCGGGTACTCGTTCTGGAGAAGGAAACCGAGCCCGCGTCGTTCGTCCGCATCGTCGGTCTGCACATTCGCAGTCTTGAGCTGATGGCCATGCGCGGGCTGCTGGATCGCCTTCTCGAACACGGAAGACAGCGTCCGGCAGGCGGATTCTTCGCCGCCATCAACAAACCCGCGCCCAAGGGCCTGGACTCCGCCCAGGCCTATCTGCTGGGCATCCCGCAGCCGGTCATCGTCCACCATCTCGAAGCTCACGCGATCCAGCTGGGTGCGCAGGTCCGGCGCGGCTGTGCGGTGGCCGATTTCGAGCAGGACGACGAGGGCGTGACCGTCGAGCTGGCCGACGGCGAACAGCTGCGTTCGCGCTATCTCGTCGGCTGTGACGGCGGGCGCAGTACGGTACGCAAACGGCTCGGCGTCGGATTCCCCGGTGAGCCCTCGAAGAGCGAGACGCTGATGGGCGAGATGGAAGTGGGTGTTCCGCAGGAGGAGATCGCCGCCAAGGTGACGGAAATCTGCGAGACCAACAGGACGTTCAGTCTCAGGCCCTTCGGCGAAGGCATCTATCGCGTCGTCGTGCCGGTCGCAGGAGCCGGCGACCGCGCGGAACCGCCCACCTTTGAGGATTTCAGACACCACCTGCGCAGCATCGCCGGAACCGATTTCGGCGTGCACTCCCCGCGCTGGTTGTCCCGCTTCGGGGATGCCACCCGGCTCGCCGAACGCTATCGGGTCGGGCGGGTGCTGCTGGCCGGCGATGCCGCGCACATCCATCCACCCACCGGCGGGCAGGGCCTCAACCTGGGCGTTCAGGACGCATTCAACCTCGGCTGGAAACTGGCCGCACAGATCCGCGGCTGGGCGCCGGAGACACTGCTGGACACTTACCAGACCGAACGCCATCCGGTCGCCGAAGACGTGCTGGACAACACCCGCGCCCAGATGGAACTTCTGTCCACCGAACCGGGCCCGCAAGCCGTACGCAGGCTGCTCACCGAACTGATGGACTTCGACGAGGTGAACCGCTATCTGATCGAGAAGATCACCGCGATCGATATCCGCTACGACTTCGGCGCAGGCCCCGACCTGCTCGGCCGCCGCCTGCGCGACATCGACGTGAAACAGGGCCACCTCTACGATCTGCTGCATCGCGGCCGCGGACTGCTGCTGGACCGCACCGGGCGCCTGACCGTCGGCGGCTGGTCAGACCGGGTCGACCACCTCGCGGATCCCACCGCGCCACTGGATGTCCCGTGCGTTCTGCTGCGCCCCGACGGCCACGTCGCCTGGATCGGCGACGATCAGCAGGACCTGGACGCCCACCTCTCCCGCTGGTTCGGCAAGCCCACCGACTGACTCTGTCTGAGCACCGCGGACTGGATCGGCGCGCAGGCGGCCGGGCGTTCGTCCACGGTGACGGCGCTTCATGGATCGGCTGCCGGGCCGGGCCATGAAGCGGCCGTCACCAAGCCGTGGCAGACGTACCCGCGCGGCGTCCTGTTGAGCCTCGGCTTCGTGTCGGGTGACGATCGCCGACGTCCACAGATCGCGGGAGTCGGGGAGTCGGGGAGTCGGGCCGAGCGTGCCACGATGAAGGCATGAGTGATGAACGCCGGAGACTGCTCGCGGAGAAGACGCCCTTTCCCGACGATCTCGACGACAGATTGCGCGCCCAGCTCACCTTCCTCGTTGAGGTGGACCAGCTCAAGACGATCCTCCGCCAGTCGCCACTGGCCGCAGCCGACCGTCGCGAGAACGACGCGGAACACTCGTGGCATCTGGCGATGATGGTCGTGATCCTCGCCGAACACTCCGATGAGCCCATCGACGTAGGGCATACCGTTCAGCTTGTTCTGCTGCACGATCTGGTGGAGATCTACGCCGGCGACACGCCGCTGTACGACACTGGCGCGGGTGTCGACCAGCAGGAGCGGGAAGTCGCCGCGGCCGAGGAACTCTTCCAGCTGCTTCCGGCAGACCAAGCCCAGCGTATGCGGGCTCTCTGGGACGAATTCGAGGAACGCCGCACTCCTGAGGCCAGATTCGCCAAGGCCATGGACCGGCTCCAGCCGCTGCTGCTCAACTGGATGGCTCGCGGAGGCACCTGGCGTACGCCGGGCGTCACCGCCGATGACGTACGAGCCCGTAAGGCCGTGATCGGGGACGCGTCCTCCTCGCTGTGGGAGGCCGGGCGAGGCCTGATCGATGAGGGCGAGAGGCGCGGCTGGTCGAGGAGTGCCGAACCCGAGGCGTGATGTGGACGCCGTCAAGCCGTTGTGTACGCCAAGCGGCCAGGCGGTTGTCCCGCTCGCCCATCGCCTGGGGGGTCTCTCAGGAGTCCGCCCCGGGCCGGCCATCCCTGAGTGCCTCGCCCGTGCGGTAGAGCTCGACGAGGAGTGGGCGCAAGGAGCGTCCTGCTTCGGTGAGTGCGTAGGACGTGCGGACCGGGAACCCGGGGAGGCGCTCCTGGGTGACCAGGCCACGTTCTCTGAGCGTGTGCAGGCGCTCGGTGAGCACCTTGGGGCTGATCTCCGGAAGTTTCTCCCGCAGTGCCCCGAACGAGTGCTCGGTATGCATCAGCTCGCGCAGCACCAGGGTGGTCCAGCGGCCGGATATCGCCGCCAAGGCGACTTCCACCGGGCAGCGGGTGTCCGGGCGCACGGTGCGGCCCGCCGGGGACGGTACCAAGCCGGTGTCCCAGCCCCGGCTGTCGGTTTCCGTTTGGTGACCCACGTCGGCCCGGGCTTGACTGCCGTTGTGGACATCAACACGGATTTCTCGCACGCTCATGCCCCCACTGTCACCCTGACACCCGACGCGGAGCAACATCCCTCGGTCTTCGAGGCTGCGTTCAACTCCGGAAGTGCGCGGGCCCTGGCCGCGGTCTATGGCCCCGGCGCCGTCTTCGTCCCCCGCGCCGGTGAGCCGGTCACCGGCGCGGAACTCCGGGCCGCGAACGCCGAGTTCCAGTCACTGGGACTGCCCATCACGGTCCGTCCTCGGCATACCTACGTCGCCGACGACATAGCACTGCTCATCGTCGATTGGGTCATCGACGGCGAGGGGCCGGACGGCGAGGACATCCATATCGAGGGCACCGCCACGGACGTGGCCCGGCGTGGCCCGGACGGCCTGTGGCGGTATGTGATCGACAATCCCTTCGGCACGCTTCGGTGAGGGTGGTGTAGCTGCCTGGGCGGGTCTCATTTCGGCTGTGTTCGCGGTGTATGCGTCAGACTCGCCGCGGGCCGGTGCGGCCGGGCCGCGGCGAGGGGGTGCGTCGCGCAAGGTTTCAGCTTCCGGTGAGGGTGACGGCCAGGTCGGTGATGTTCAGGGGGAACTGGCCCACGGCGTTGGCATCGCCGGTGAGGAGGTTGATGCCGTAGAGGGACGGCGTACTTGAGCCGTTCGGGGTGAGGGAGGCGAAGGCGGTGTTCGAGGTGGTCTTGCCGTTGGCCAGGTTGCTGAAGATGTCGAGGCCCGCGTTGGGGCCCGCGTCAATGGTGAGGGAGCCGGTCGGGGACAGGGTGCCGTTGTTGGCCGGCGCCTGGAGGACGACCTGGTCCGTTCTGGTGTCAACGTCGAACAGTGTTGCCCCCGTAGCCGCGTTGAGGTCGTTGTTCGTGTAGGCGGCCGCGGTGACGCCCCTGGTCGGCCCGGTGGCAGGCGGGGTGGTCAGGATGGCGTCCTCGACCGTGGTGTGGTCATTGAGGTTGTGCCGCAGGTTCTGGCCGTTGTCGCTGATCAGGCGGAGCCGGTCGGCCGCCGGATTGAAGTCGATGTCGAAGTTGGTGCCGTACAGCGGGACCTGGAACTGGGAGACCTTGGTGACGACCACGTCCGAGGTGGCCGGCGGGGTCTTGATCGTGTAGATGCCGCCCTGGTCGCCGACGCCGTACATCAGGCCGTCCTGGATCCGGTAGTCGATCCCGATCAGTTTCTGGTCGCCGGTGAGGCCGGTGACGAGCCTGACCCAGTCGAGCACGTTCGGCCGGTCGGTGGTGAACGTGGCCATCAGGGTGCCGTCGCCGGTGATCCCGTACGCCCGCAGGCCGGAGGGGGCGGCCGAAGCGGTGCCCGGCATGCCCAGGGTGAGTGTGGTGGATACGGACACGACGGCGACGGCCGCAGCGATTCTCCTGACTCCTGTGCTGACTCCTGTGTTCATTCCTGCCTTCACTGGTGTCTCCCTTCGGGCTGAACGGGACTCAAGTCGGTGCATGGCGCATGCGTGCGCAAAAGGGGAAGTGATTCCAGGAGTGATTCGCCGACTGATGCCCGGAGTGCGGCACGGGCGATCACCGCGGCGCTTACCCGCGCGCAGGTATGTGGCTCCTATTAAGCCCACCCGCCCCGGGCCCTACAAGCGGAGAGAACGTCAAGAACGCCATGTTGGGGGAAGTTTGCGCACGGTGACAAAGCCGTCGCCGATACGTCCGTCATCGATGTGCGCGGGGTGATGAACGTCGTCCGGATTTCGACTGCCGAGGGTTCAGCGCGAAGGACATGCTCCCGTCCATGGGGAGTCTCTTCGCGGAGCTGGCCCGGCAGGCGTCAGCCAACGCCCGCCGGGAGGTCGAGGCCTATATACGCGAGATTCCGGAGCTCCAACTCCTGGACGCGGCCTCCCGGGACAGGTCCGAGACGCTGGAGTACGCGCTGTGGCTCAGACGTCGTACGAACGAACTCGCCCCGAGCGGCGGCGCGTTGACCGACGATGACCTCGGCTACATCGCGTCGATGGGCTCGATACGGGCCGAGGCGGGAATGTCGTTGGAGTCACGGCAGCACGTTCTGCGCCTGCATACCGCGCTCATGATGCGTGAGATCAACGAGGCGACCGATGTCCAGCGCGGTGGTGTCGACGAACTCATGCAGATGATGAGCTGGTTCGCCCCGCAGGGGGTGCGCGGCATCGGCGCCTACTGTCAGGGATTCGTGAGGGTGCTGAGCCGCCGCCTGCCGTATGTCGAGCAGGTCGCCCTGCTCGCCAAGTCGTTGTTGGCCGCAGACCCGTTGGCGGCGGAACTCGCCCGGGTGGTGGGCATGGAACTGCCCGAGCGCTGCGCGGTGACGGTGATCAGGGTGCCGAAAGGCCCCGTCGGTGAACGGGACGTGGAAAGCGAGATCGAGGCGCTGGTGAAGACGTACCAGGTGCCGCTTGTGTGGGGCCCGCAGGGCGGGGGCAGGGACGGTGAGCTGATCGCCCTGATACCCCTGGTTCCCGGCGCCGCCGAGACCGTACGGCCGGACGCCGCACCCGACCTCGTATCCGCTCTCGTACGGGACTTCGCCGAGGCGCTCGGCCGCCCGTGCGCCGCCGGGACGGCCACCGCACCGGCGTCCGGGCTCGCCGACGCCCTCGACCGCGCCCGGCGGATCAGCCGGGCGGCCCCACTGAGGCGGTCATCCGCACTGCTGCGGCCGCACTCCCTCGCGGACGTCTTCGTCGAACTTGCCGTCACGGATGTACCGTTCGCCGATGACTGGCTCCAGGAGGTTGCCAAGCACCTCGCGTCGGGCCCGGATCTCCTCGTCACACTGGACGCGTATTACGGCTACGACATGAGTCGCGGTGCCGCGGCGGCCGCGCTCCACGTCCACCCGCGTACCCTGGACTACCGCCTGCGCCGGGTGCGGGAACTCACCGGCATCGACCCGGGCTCCACGCACGGCGTGCGGATCCTCAGCTCGGTTGTCGCACGACGCTTGTCGGGAGCGTGGGGCTGAACCGGGCGAGTGTTTCTTGGGGTCGGTGGAACGTCCGTGATACCGAGGCCTACGCTCCAGCCCAGTGAGCGGTGTACGGCAACAGCTCCATGCTGCTGACGGCGCGGGCCGTAGCGGGTCACCAGGTACTCGTCGTGGGTCACCAGGTACTCGTCGCTTCGCTGGGAGGCGGCGGCGTCCCGCCACCGTGCGAAGCCGCCGCCCACCCTCGGTCCCGGTCCTTGCCCTATCTATCGAATCTCGATAGATTTGCATCGCTATTCGATGGAAGGGTGGGTCATGGGGAAGCTGACCGTGCGTGCGCTGCGCGCCGTGCTTGTGGTGGTGCTCGTCGGCACCGCGTTCGTGCAGGCATTGATGGTGTGGACCTTGGTCAGCGGGAGCGACCCGGAGGACGGGTCGCTCCCGCTGACCGCGCTGCGCGTGATGACGACCCTGGGCATGGTGTCGGTCCAGGTCGCCGTGGTGTGTGTATGGCGGCTGGTGGCGATGGTGCGACGCGGAACTGTGTTCTCCCACGCCGCCTTCCGGTACGTGGACGGTGTGATCGGCGCGATCGTGGCGGCTGCCCTCGTGTGGTTCGCGGTCACGGGCATCAATGCGCCGGGCCAGCGGGACGACCCGGGCGTCACCGTCATCATGGGCGGGGTCGGCGTGGCCATCCTGGGGGTCGCGCTCCTCGTGCTCGTCCTGCGGATGCTGCTCGCCCAAGCCGTCGCGCGTGACGTCGAAGCGGCGCGGATGCAGGCCGAGCTGGACGAGGTGATCTGATGTCGATCGCCGTCGACATCGACGTGATGCTGGCCAAACGCAAGATGTCCGTGGGCGAGCTCGCGGACCGTATAGGGATCACCCCCGCCAACCTGGCCGTACTCAAGAACGGCCGCGCCAAGGCGGTGCGCTTCGCGACACTCGCCGCGCTCTGCGAGGTGCTCGAGTGCCAGCCGGGCGACCTGCTGCGCTGGGAGGCCGAGGGCGCCGCGGGCGAATGACGTGCCCTTCCAGGTTCGGGGAGTTTCTCGACGCCCCGCGCGGACGGCTCGTTCGGCTAGGCGCCCGGTCAGGCGAGTTTCCTGTCCGTTCGGGGCACTGGCCGCTGTGTTCACTGCCCCCAGGGCCATGGCCGCTCCGGCTGTCGGTCCAATGGGGCGGGGAGGGAGGGGCACCGGTGATCCGGTCGGAATGATCTAGGCTGCAGAGGATTTGATGATCATCAGGCCAGGCCATCGGGGCCTTCTTCACGGCGTCGAGTGCTCGGCCATGGAAGGAGCGCCGTGCCTCCCGTTCGCCCGACTCGCCGTCTTCTCATAGCCGGTGGCCTTGCCGTAGCCGCTTCGTCCGCGGCCTTGCACCCTGCCCTCGCCGCCCCTGCGCCCGCGCGGTCCGCGGCGCCGACGGCCGGTCCCGTCACGGTGCGGCTTGCCGGACCGACCGGGCCCTCCCCGGTGGGCGCGGTGGAGCTGCACCTGGTCGACCGTTCCAGGACCGACCCGTGGGCGGATCCGAAGCAGCCGCGTGAGCTGATGGTGACGGTGACCTATCCGGCGGCCGACACCCGGGGCCGTACGGCACTGCCGTGGCTGTCGGCGGGCGCCGAGCGTGCGCTGAAGGCCCGTTACGGAGGTGTCCTGGACGCAGTCGTGATGCCGGCGACGCACAGCGCGGATCGCGCGCCGGCCCGCCGCGGCCGACGTCCCGTGCTCCTGTACTCGCCGGGCTACGCCTCCGACCGCACGTTCAACACCCTCGTCGTCGAGGACCTGGTGTCCTGGGGGTATGTCGTGGTCACGGTCGACCACCCCTACGACTCCGGCGAGGTGGAGTTCACCGACGGCCGTGTCGTGCTCACGCGCCCCGAGGAGGACGAGGACGCCATCACGAAGGCGGTCGCGGTGCGCGCCGCCGACCTGCGCTTCGTACTGGACCGGCTGGCCTACCTCGACCGGGGTGGAAACCCCGACGCCCAGCGGCGCCCGCTGCCGCGTGGACTGTCCGAGACCATGGACCTGTCCCGGGTCGGGGTGTTCGGCCACTCCCAGGGCGGCGCCGCGGCGGCGTCCGTGATGGATGAGGATCCTCGGGTGCGAGCGGGCGTCAACCTCGACGGCGCCGTTCGCGGCCCGGTGGTGGAGCGGGGCCTGGACCGGCCGTTCCTGCTGATGGACACCGTGGTGCACGACGGGCTCCGCCAGGACCCGACTTGGTCCGCACTCTGGAAGAACCTGCGCGGCTGGCATCGGTGTCTGCGGCTGGCCGACGCGGACCACCTCGCGTTCACCGACCTGGTGTCCATCGCACCGCAGTTGGGGGTGCCGTTGCCCCTGCCCCTGGGGACGATCCCGGCCGAACGGGCGGTGGCAGCGGTGCGCGCGACCGTGCGGACCTTCTTCGACGCACACCTGCGCGGACATCCCGACACCGGGCACCTGCTCATGGGGGCTTCGCCGCGCTATCCGGAGATCCAGTACATCGCCGGCCGCTAGCGGTGGTTGGCTGAACCGGGCTGCCCGTGGCCGTCATGACCACGGGCGGGTATCCCGTCCTACGTGATGGCGCCGGACAGTGTGCCCTTACGCGATACAGGTAAAGAGCAGATCAATCACGCGCCATGAAATTGCAAAAGCAAATCAATTTTTAGGTGTGCTGGACGAGATCATATCCCACTAGTCCGGTTTGACTCTTATTGGGGGACTCTTCAAGACTTCGCCTTCATCTCCCCTTTACTTACAGGGGCATTACGTGATGAAGAGGGCTAGTCAAACCAGCATGGACAAGCAAGACATCACCTCTGCGCGTATGCGCAGGGTCATCACCCGCGGCGTCGTCACCACCACCGCTCTGGCCGCCGTGGCCGGTGTGGCCGCGCCGGGCGTCGCCGTCGCCAGGCCCGCGGAGGCCGTGGTCGCGGCCTCCGCCGTCGGCACCGACGAGAAGCAGCGCGTGGAGGCGGCCGCGGTCGTCGGCCTCGACGCCACATGGGACGTGCTCCAGCGCGGCGACCTGGACTTCATCCAGGAGCTGTGGCGCAAGGCCCGCGAGGGCGGCGAGAAGTACGAAGCGGTGCGGATGGCGGCCGAGGAGGCCATGCTCAGCCCCGACGCGGAGGCCCACGTCCGGTTCATCGTCAGCGGTATCCACGAGGCCTACGCGAGTGACAAGAAGCGCGAGCAGGAGCGTGAGGCCGCTGCCCGCGCCGACCGGCTCGCCAAGTCGCAGGCGCTGATCGCGGTGGGCATCCCGGGCAGCCCCGACCTGCTGGCGCTGAGCGACGACAACTTCGTCCGCGCCGTCATGAAGCACGCCGCCTCCGGCCCGGAGGTCAAGGCCGCGGCGGCGGCCGCGCTCGCCGGTGACGCGACCGCCTGGCGCGAGTTCATCACCAACGGTGCCCGCGAGGCCCATCAGCGCGATGTGGCCGCCGAGCTCAAGGAGCTGGAGGAGAAGAACCGCGAGGAGGCGCGGCGCCAGCAGGAGCTGGCCGCACGCAAGGCCACGGCGGCGCTGTTCAACCTCCAGCCCTCCGAGCCCATGCTCGGCCTCAGCGACGACAACTTCATCCGCGAGCTGCTGCGCCAGGCCGTCGCCGCCAACGGCCCCGAGCTGTACGCCGCCGCCCAGAAGGCGGCGCTGAGCCAGAACGCCGCCGACTGGCGCGAGTTCATCCACACCGGGGCGGAGAAGGCGTACAAGACCGACGCCGAGAACCGGCGCAAGCAGATCGCCGAGGCCAACAAGCTGCGTCTGAAGCAGATCGCGGCCGCGCTGGCGAAGACCGGGGTCAACCCCTGGTTCGTGGCCAAGGCCAACAAGGCGCTGACCGGCACGGACGAGGGCGTCGTCGACTTCCTCAAGGAGGCGAACCAGTACCGCGCGATGCGCCAGTCGCTGCAGCCCGCCACCGGCAAGCCGGCCGGCTTCTTCGTCCGGCAGTCGAAGGTGGACGCCGGTGAGGCCTTCGTCGCGCCTGTTACCGCCCAGGGCAAGCAGACCGACCGCGAGGACGCCACCTGGGTCGTCGTGCCCTCCCTCGCCAAGAAGGCCGACTGCTACTCCTTCGAGTCGGCCCGCGACCGCGGCTCCTTCCTGACGCTGAAGGGCCAGCGGGTCGTCGCGGCCGCGCACGACGGCAGCGCCGGCTCGGCCCAGGCCGCCACCTGGTGCGCCCGCCCGGGGCTGTCCGGTTCGGGCAAGTCCTTCGAGTCGGCGAGCCAGTCCGGCCGCTGGCTGCGGCACTTCGAGGGCGATGTCTACGCGGCCGGCAAGGACGGCAAGAACCGCTTCGACGGCGGCAAGGACTTCGCCCAGGACGCCAGCTGGAAGCTGGCCAACCCGCTCGCGTCCTGATCCGGCCCGACCGGCCCCACTCCTTCGTAGACCTGAACAGAACGGAACACCCGATGTCCCGGATCATCCGAGTCGCGCTGGCCGCCACCGCCGGCCTGGCCGCCCTGGCGGGCACCGCCACCGCCGTCCACGCGGACGGCACCACCACGACCAGCGCCGCCCCCGAGGTGGCCACCGTGCAGCTGCAGGCGGCGCACAGCGGCAAGTGCCTGGCCATCGACAAGGGCAGCCTGCGCAAGGGCGCCGACGCGGTGCAGAGCACCTGCGCCGACGGCGTCGACAACCAGCTCTTCGAGATGGCCCCCACCGGTGACGGCACCCTGGAGCTGCGGCCCAAGCACAGCGGCAAGTGTCTCGAAGTGGAGAACAGCGGCACCGCGGGCGGCTCGAACATCCAGCAGTGGTGGTGCCACGGCGGCGCCAATACGCGGTGGCGCCCGTTCCTCGTGGACGTAGCCAAGGACCTGTACGAGCTGCGTCCCGCGCACACGACCGCGGCCCGCTGCCTCGACGTCAAGAGCGGTGCCGCCACCGAGGGCGCGAACGCCCAGCTGTACTACTGCAACGGCAGCGCGGCCCAGCAGTGGCAGATCAAGCCGGTCAAGGTCTGAACACCGGCCCCGGCACCGGCTTCCGCACGGGCCTGAGCACCCCCCACCTTCGAGAGGAAACCGAACACCCCATGTCCCGGATCATCCGTGCCACGCTGGCCCTGACCGCCAGTGTCGCCGCCCTGGCCGGCACCGCGACCGCCGTCCACGCAGACGCGGCCGAAGACGCGGCCAATGCCGCCAGGGAAGCGGCCAATACGGCACGCGCGAGCGCCGACGAGGCCGCCTCGCGGGCCAAGCTGCCCTCGGCGACCGTCCAGCTCCAGGCCGCCTCCAGCGGCAAGTGCCTGGAAATCAACAATGGCGCGATCACCGACGGCCTGCCGGCCCAGCAGTGGACGTGCAACCCCGACACCACCGCCCAGCAGTGGCGCATGGTCCCCACGGCCGGCGCCTCGTACGAGCTGCGGACCGTCACCGGCAACAAGTGCCTCGAGGTCGAGAACAGCGGCACCAAGGCCGGCGCGGCCGTCCAGCAGTGGACGTGCTCCGGCGGGGCGCAGATGCGCTGGCGGGCCGTGCTCGTCGACCCGGCGAGGAAGCTGTTCCAGCTGCGTCCCGCCCACACCGAGGACCGCTGCCTGGACATCGTCAGCGCCAAGACGGAGAACGGCGTCAAGGTCCAGTCCTGGTACTGCAACCAGACCGACGCCCAGCTGTGGCAGATCAAGCCGGTCAAGACCAAGTGAGGCCGGCAGTGAGGCGTCAGTGGTGGGCCGCGAGGGCCACGGCCATCGCCCTGCTGGCCGGCGGGGGCGTTCTGGCGGCGGGGGCGGCACCGGCATGGGCCGGCGCGCCGCCGGCCTCCACCACGTCGGGCGCCACGCAGGAGCAGCCGGCCGACCCGGCGGCGGCGATGAAGGCCGCCGCCGCGGCGAGCGCACGCGACTACGTGCACTCGATCGCCGTCTCGAAGCTGCCGGCCGAACTGCGCGTCTCCGCGTGGAACGCCCTGCGCAGCACGCGGGGGGATGCGGCGATCGCCGAGTGGATGGCTCCCGGCGGCGGTTACGCGTACACCAAGCAGCGTCTGAAGGACTCGCGCACGCAGAACCGGAGTTTCTGCGAGCGGGTCGTGGCCACCCACACCGCGCAGTTCTCCCCGGCGGTGCGCGCGGCAGCCGAGAAGGCGCTGAAGGGCTCGGACGCCGACCGTGCCGCCTTCGTGAAGTCCGGTTACGCGCAGGCCCAGAAGCGTGACCGCGAAAGCCGCGCGGCCGACGTCGAGCACCGCCTGGAAGTCTCCGCCGCGGACCGGGAGTTCGTCGCCGCGCTCGCCCAGCACGCCCCGGGCGAGCAGGTGCGGGTGGCGGCGCAGTGGGCACTGCGACCGGGCGCCACCGATGCCGACATCGCCGAGTTCTACGGGTACGGCTGGGCCACCGGGGGTTCGTTGGACCTGGAGGCGTACCGGCTGCACGTGTCCGACGCCGAGACGGCCCGGCGTGCCGCGCTCTCGCAGCTGATCGCGAAGGCGGCGGCCGCCGAAGAGGCGGTCAAGGGCGCCGCCGACGCCGCGAAGGCCCGCGCCGAGGCGGAAGCCGCCTGGAAGGCGGTGTCCGAGCACGCCGGGGGCGCACAGAAGGCGTGGCTGGCGGAGCAGGAGGCCGCGGCCGCGCAGGCGGAGAACTGGCGCGGCATCGCCAAGGCCGCCAAGGAGTCCGCGAACGAGCTGTGGAAGGGCATCGGCGATCCCGCCGACGCCAACCAGACGTCCTGGGCCGAGGAGCAGGCGGGCGCGACCGCGTCGGCCGGCTTCTGGAAGGACATGTTCGAGCGGGCCCGGGACGCGGAGAACCGCGTCAAGGGCTGATCGCACCGATCGTCCTGGTGTCCGGCCGGCTTGACCCCCCGGCCGGACACCCGAGCCGCCGTGCGCCACGCGGCTCCCTTTCTTCTCTGTCTTTTCCCGATCCTCCCTGCCCCCTCATCACGGTGACGCCTGGGGCAGGGGGTGTTTTCTGTATCCACAATTGAGGGGGATTCATCCCGTGATGGGTAGATTCTGGCCGAGGGCCGGAAGGCTACGTGGCCGTGCGACCGCGGCAGCCTCGGGGACGTTGTCCGCGACCTTGGTCCTGGCGATCCTGGGCGGTTCGACGGCCGAGGCCACCGCCGCCACGACCGCCCGCGCCGAGCAGGCCTCGTACACCAAGACCCTGGCCACGCTGGACCGCGTCGCCGCGGCCCTGCCGAAGGCACCCGGCGCGCCGGCCGCCGCCCCGCAGTCGGAGCTGGACAGGATCAGTGCCGAGCGGGACCGCCAACTTGTCGAGGACTACGCGGAGTTCGACGAGGAGGACGAGGTCCGCGATGCCGCGAAGAAGGCGCTGGAGAGCAGCGACCCGAACGCGGTCAAGAACTTCCTGGAGCACGGCGAGGCCGAAGCCCGCCAGCGCGCCAAGGACAAGCGTGACGGCACCGACGTCAAGAACCGCCGGCAGATCGAGGCGATGCGGGGCACCGGCGGCCCGGTGTTCAACGCCGAGGTCGAGCGGGTCCTGAAGTCCGACGCCAAGGCCCGTGCCGACTTCCTGGCGTTCGGCGCGGACATCGCCCGGACGCGGGACAAGGCGAACGAGCAGAGCGCCAAGGAGCGGGCGGCACAGCTGCGCAAGCGCGTCGAGATGCTGGTCGCCTCCGGCGGCCCCGAGGTCAAGAAGGCCGCCGCGGCCGCGCTGGCCACAGGCGACGACAAGGTCATCGCCGAGTTCCTGGAAAAGGGCTACCAGATAGCGGCCCAGAAGGACGCGGATGACCGGGCAGCGCACGAGAAGGCGCTGAAGGAGGCCCAGGAGGCCGCGGACAAGCTCCGCGAGCTGGCCGAGAAGACCGCCCGCGCCGCCGAGGCCCGCACCAAGCTCATCACCGCCCACGGCAACGCGGTCAAGGCCCTCAAGGAAGCGTCCAACGCGATGACTTCCGCGGCCGGACAGGCGCGAGCGGCGGACCGTATGCTCTCCGCCGACCGGGCGGGCAAGACCCTGTCCTCGTACGACAACGTCAAGGCCGAGGCCGTCCGCCAGGTCGGCATCGCCGACGGCGCGGCGAAAGCCGCCCGGGTCGCGGCCGCGCAGGCCAAGGTCCAGGCGGACGTCCTCGTCGAGACCGGCCTGACCTACGGCACGCAGTGGTCCGACGTCGCCTCGGGAATCGCCGCTGCCGCGGAGGCGGCCGTCAAGGCCAGCCAGACCGCGCAGCACGCCATCGACGCCACCGAGGCCGACGCCAAGGGCCTCAACGCCAAGAACCAGGCCGAGCTCCACGAGCAGCAGGCCAAGCAGTGGCGGGCCAACGCCGAGCAGCACGCCAAGGCCGCGGCCACGCTGGCCGAGGCCGCCGCGAAGCAGGCCAAGATCGCAGCCGATGCGGCAGCCCGTGCCAAGACGGCCCGCGTCGAGGCCGAGAAGGCCGAGAAGCAGGCCTGGGAGCACGCCAAGAAGACCCGCGAGGCCCGCGTCGAGGCCCAGCGCCAGGCGAAGATCGCGGCTGAGCAGCGCGCGATTGCCGAGCGCGAGCGCAACCTGGCCGCGGCGGCGCGGGTACGCGCCGAGAAGGAACGCGACCTCGCGGCCGCTGCCCGCGCCCGCGCCGAGGCCGAGGCGCGCACCGCCTCCGCCGCACGCGCGGACGCCCAGGCAGCCGCCGCCACCGCGGCCTCGTCGCGGGCGGACGCCGAGAAGCAGGAAGGCATCGCGGCCAAGGCCGACGAGAACGCCCGCGGCATGGAGAGCGCCTCCCGCGAGGCCTGGCGCAAGTCCCGCGAAGCCCGTATGGACGCCGACGCCAAGGCGTCGCGTGCGCAGGCCACCGCATCGATGGCGGCCGCAGCGAAGGGCACCGCGTACTCCGTCGAGGCCCAGACCGCGGCGACCGCCGCCCGGGCCGACGCCGACACCGCGAACGCGGCCGCCGGCCAGGCACAGAATGCCGCCGACACGGCCAGTGGCGCGGCCATCCGGGCGCGTACCGCCGCGACCCAGGCCGCCGGTGCGGCGGCCCGCGCACGGGCGGCGGCAGCGGAAGCCACCGCTCACGCGGCACGCGCCAACGCCGCGGCGAACAAGGCCGAGGCGGCGGCAGCCGCCGCGAACGCGGCCGCGAACCGCGCCGAGGCCGAGGCCGCCGCCACTCACGCGGCCGCGCTGCGCGCCAACACCCAGGCCGCCGAGGCCACCGCACAGGAAGCCCGGGCCGGAGTCGCGGCCCACGAGGCCGCACGGCTGGCCGGACTGGCCGCCGTAGAGGCCAACAACGCCCTCCAGGCGGCCAACCGCACCAAGGCGGAGGCCGATGGCGCGGTCCGCGAGGCCGCGATGGCCAGGCTCCAGTCAGGCATCGCCGTCCAGGCCGCCGGCGCCGCCCGCGCGACCGCGGCCGGTATCGCCGACCCGGCCAACACCGCGATCGAGCTGACCGCACCGTTCTCCGGCAAGGACATCGACGCGGACTTCGCCGCGGCGGTGGCCGCCGCAGCCCAGGAGATGGGTGAGGAGCAGGTCACCTCGGCCGAGGCCAAGGCAGCGGAGGCCGTGAAGGCGGCCGAGGCGGCCGAGGCCGCCGCCAAGCGCGCCAATGCCCAGGTCGCCCCGGCCTTCAAGGCCGCCGCCGACGCCGCCCGCTCCTCCGCGAACGCCGCCCGCTCGACGGCGGCGGCGATGAAGTCCGCGGCCGAGGCCGCCGCCGACGGCGCCAAGGCACGTGCCGCGGCCGCCCGCGCCAACCAGGCCGACGCCCAGGCCCAGCAGGACGCCAAGGACGCCCGGGCAGCCGCAAACCAGGCCTACGCCGACGCCAGCGCGGCCCGACAGGCCGCCAACCAGGCCGAAGCCGAAGCCGCCCGCGCCCGGGGGGCTGCCGCAGAGGCGGACCGGCACGCCGCCGCGGCCGCCGGCGCTGCCGACCTCGCCGAGAAGGAAGCGGCCACCGCACAGACCGCCGCGACCCGGGCGAAGGAGGACGCCGACGCCGCCGGCAAGCTGGCGGAGTCCGCCGAGGGCCACGCCAAGTCGGCGAAGGAAGCGGCCGACAACGCCCTCAAGTACGCCAAGGAAGCCGACGAGGTCGCGAAGAAGGCGGAGGCGGACCAGGCGGAGAGGGAGCGCAAGGCCCGCGAGGAGGCCGCCAAGGAGGCCGGCACCAAGGGCGCTCTGCCCGAACTGAACGACGAGGAGAAGAAGGCCCTGCGGGCCGCCGGGATCGACCCGGACGAGTACGAGAGGCTGCGGCAGCTCGCGAACAAGAGCTTCGCGGACTTCGTCATCGAGATCGGCGGCGAGCTCCTCAAGGAGTACTTCGACTTCGACGACATCCAGAAGTGCTACAGCGAAGGAAATGTCGAGGCCTGCTTCTGGGCCCTGGTCAACAACCTTCCGTGGGGCAAGGCCTTCAGGGCCATCGAGAAGTTCCCCGAGATCGTCAAGGCGATCAGCCGGCTCGCTGGAATCGGCAAGCTCCTCGATGAATCGGCCAAGGCGAAGAAGTTCGTCAAGAAGGCCGAGGACGCCCTGGAGAACGTGCCGATCTGCAAGGTGAAGGCCAAGCCCAACAGTTTTACCCGTGACACCCCGGTGCTCATGGCCGACGGCTCGCACGAGGCGATCGGCGACGTCCGCGTCGGGGAGCGGGTGCTCGCAACCGACCCCGACACCGGCAGGACCGGCGCCCGTGCGGTCACCGATGTCATCGTCGGCGACAAGAACGACCTGATCGAGATCACCGTCGACACTGATGGCAACGCCGGCGACGCGACGGGAACCCTCAGGGCGACGTCCGGCCACCCCTTCTGGGCGGAGAACCGGAACCGCTGGCTCAGCGCGATGGACCTGAAGGCGGGAGACCGTCTGCGCACCCCGCAGGGCGAGTTGCGGGATGTCGTGGCGGCCCACCCCCTGCCGGGGCGCACGACCGTCTACAACCTCACGGTCGACGACCTGCACACGTACTACGTACTGGCGGGCACCGCCGCGCTCCTGGTCCACAACTCCGCGAATCCCTGCGAGGAGATCTGGAGCGAGGCCACGAACTTCGGCAACGCGCGTACGAGGGCACGCGAGCTGGCGGGGTTGGGTGACGACGCCGTTCCGTACATGAGTGAGGTCGGTCCCATGAAGGACCGCCTCTATGTCGGAATGCAGAGTCCCGACGGAAAGAACGGATGGCGTATCGACTGGGACAAGGACGATCCTAAGAAGGGCTTCCATGTAAACTGGTGGAAGAATTTCGACCGGTCGAAGAAACGCAGCGAAATGGGCCCCGACTCCGCTCGTGGCGCCATTCATATCCCGGGTGAATACCAGGATTACGCGGAGATAGCCAAGCACTTCCCCTGGAACTAGAGGGAGTGGGCAGGTGAATGTGTCAGAGGGGACGCAAGGGTAGCGATGTACGTAGAATCAGAACACATCTCGAACTGGCTGGATGAGGGGCGGGCGACCCAGCTGGCCGTTGCATCGAGCCGCGCGTTCGACGAGTATCTGTGCACCCTGGCGTGGGGACCTTCCCGGCTCGACTGGCGCAGCATTCCGTTCTCCTCGTTCAATTACGAGCAGAACGGATGGTCGGGTCAGTCGGCGGTCGACTGGGCGCGGACGAACCGGTTCCTGGAGTCCACGCACGCGTTCGTCATGTACTCGGCGTCCGAGCCCGGGATTCTCTGCAGCGCCGCTGACGCGTTCTACGAACTGGACTATCTGACCATGGGCAGGGTCCATCCCGCGTACATCTGTGCGGCCGCCCAAGGTGAAGACGGACCGGTGCTCTCGTTCGAGAGGTTCGCGGAATGGGACGGCTTCTCCGTCCTGATGACACCACTGTCCTGATGCGTCATTGACCACGGAGTGAGAAGGCCCGCCAGTTTTCTGGCGGGCCTTCTCGCCATGCCGCTCCGCAGACGCTCAACCCAGCGCGGCTGCCGCCCCTTTGAGTACCAGTCCGCACCCCAGGAAGAACACCACGAACGCGGTGCCGAACGGTGCGAACCGGTGGGCGGTCGCGGCGAGCTGTCCGCGCGCCCGTGTCCGCCCCAGCCGCACAAGGCGTTCCCCGATGCGGATCGCCGCGTATCCGGCGGCCGTCAGGGTGAGGGCGAGCCCGGCCCCGTACGCGAGGACGAGCAGCGCTCCGAACCACGCCTGCCCGAGCGCCGCCGCTCCGACGAGCACCACGACGGCCGAGGGGCTGGGTACGAGCCCGCCCGCGAACCCGAGCAGGATGGTGCCGCGCAGGCCGACGGGCCTGTGGTGATCGTGGTGGTGGTCATGGTGGTGGTCGTCGTGCGCGTGTGAATGCCCGGGTGTCTGCGGTGGGTTGTTCTCGTGCCCGCGCTGGTACGTGTGCCCGTGGGTGTGCGGGTGTTTGCGGTGGTGCCGGTTGTGCCAGGCCCTGCGGACGAGGAGGGCGCCGGCGCCCGCCACCAGCGCGCCACTGGTCACGCCCAGCCAGGACACCACCGAGGGTGCCGCTGCCGAGCCCGCGGCGATCAGGCCGCCGAGCGCGAAGACCCCGAGGGTGTGGGTGAGGGTGACCGAGGCGCCGAGCGTCAGTATTTCCCGCAGCGAACCGCGCCCGCCCGCGGCCGCGGCGGCCGCCATCATCGTCTTGCCGTGCCCGGGCGCGAGCGCGTGGAGCGCGCCGAGCAGCATCGCGGTGGCGAGGGCGAGCACCGCGAAGCCCGCGGTGAGGTCGTGCCGCGCCACCAGGCCGGTCAGCGCCCGGGTCCAGCGGTCGGCGCCGCGCGGCAGGACCGAGCCGGCGCCGGGGCCGGGGGAGTGCGCGGCCAGCGGCGGTCCGCCGGGCACCACGCGCAGCTCGGCCGAGGTCCGGTCGGGCGGTGAGGAGAGCAGGTCGGCCGGATAGCGCTGGAGCCGGTCGGAGACCGAACGGGTGGGGGCCGAGGCCGCCTTGAGGGTCATACGATCGGCCCTTGCGGTGATCTCACGCCAACCGGGGCCGTGCCGGGCGGGCGCGCGGAAGTCCACGGACAGCTCGGCGGCGTCGGGCAGGGGAGCTGTGAGGAGGCATTCGAGCCGGAGGGTGGCGAGCCCGGCCTGCCCGGGCCGGACCCGTGCGGAGTGGCTCTCCACCGTGAGGGCCACAGGCCGTCCGGCGGCGGTGACCGTGCTGTCCCGGGCGGCTGCCCGGCACCGCTCGGCCGCCCAGGCGGACCGGTCGTCCGGTGTCATCTCGGCGGCTCGTGCCTGGGTGGCGGGGATCTCCGCGAGGTCCTCGACGTGGTCGACGGTGAGCCTGGCGGGGGCGATCACCAGGCCCTCGTAGTGGTTGACGGTGAAGTTGCCCAGGGGGTGCGCGGGGGCGGCGGCCGACGCGGTGCCTGCCGGGAAAGGCCCGACGAGCGCGGTGACGGCGAGGACCGCACCGCCCGCGAGCGTGCCGAGCCCGGGTCGCGGTAGGCGCGGGGGCCGGTTCATGACGCTCCCTTCAGCGTGGCCACGGCTTCACGGGCCGGCTGTGCACCAGTGGGTGAGAAAGCCGGGTTCAGCGCCAGCGCGGCGGTGAGGTCGCGGCGGGCTGCGGCGGTGTTGTTGACCGCGCGCTCGACGATGCCTCGGTGGTAGAGAAATGTGGCGTTGCGGTAGCCGGGTGCGGTGGCTCGTTCGGTGTACGGAAGGGCCTCGGCGTCCCGGTCGTTGACGTGCAGTGCCCAGGCGAGGGCATCCGCCGTGTGGACGGTCTGCCGCTTGGCCCACTCGGCGCGGGCCGCACTGAGCGCGGCCGCCGGGTCCCCGTGATCCGCCTCGGCCAGGGCGGTGTCCAGGTCGGTGTCGACGCCGTGGGCGCGGGCCAGCGCGGTCCAGGCGGATACCAGGCGGTACTGCGCCCTGGCGTCCGCATCCCGCCCGGCCGCCTCGTACAGCTCGCCCAGCGCGACGAGCTGGCCCGGCAGCGGATAGCGGGCGACGATCTGCTCCATGCCGTTGGTCGCCGACCGCAGGTCGCCCCGCGCATACTGCAGGCGGGCGCGAATCTCCAAGGCGGGCAGGTAGTCGGGGTCGGCCCGCAGCGCTGTGCCGACCCACTGCCCCGCCTCTGTGAACGTGCCGTGCCCAAAGGCGAGTTGGGCCAGCGCCGTGGCTACGTAGGCGCGGTCGCCGGGACCGGTGGCCGAGTCGAGGGCCTGCGTGAGGATCCGGTGGGAGGCGTCGGTGTCGCCGCGCAGCTCGTGGACGTAGGCGAGCCGGCAGAAGACGGGGATGCCTGGCCTGCGTTCGTCTGCGGTGCGCGCCGCCGTCAACGCCTCGTCGTAGCGGCCGAGTTCGACCAGGGCGTCGACGCGCAGTGCGAGGGCCAGTTCGTCGTAACCGTTGACGGCGAGTGCGGCGTCGGCCGCGGTGAGCGAGCCGGTGAAGTCGTGGCGGGCGGCGGCCAGCGCCGTCCGGGCCCCTTGCGTATCTACGGAGTTACTTGCGGCCCACGAACTTCCACGCCGTCGGCAGCGCCCCCATCGCCAGCGCCGCCTTCAGCGCGTCGCCGAGCAGGAACGGGGTGAGGCCCAGCGCCCCCGCGCGCGTCAGGGACACGTCCGCCGAGGCCGCCAGGTACGGGACGCCGACCGCGTAGATGATCGCCGAGCCCAGGACCATCGTGCCCGCCGTACGCAGCACCGAGCGGTCGCCGCCGCGGCGGGCCAGCGCGCCCACGACGGTGGAGGCGAGCAGCATGCCCAGGACGTAGCCGAAGGACGCGCCGCCCGCGCCCGAGGTGCCGTTCGCGAACCAGGGCATCCCGGCCATGCCGATCAGCGCGTACAGACCGAGCGAGAGGAAGCCGCGGCGGGCGCCGAGCGAGGTGCCGACCAGCAGGGCCGCGAAGGTCTGCCCGGTGACGGGGACCGGGGAGCCCGGCACGGGCACCGCGACCTGGGCCGCCAGGCCGGTGAGCACCGCGCCGCCGAGCACCAGGGCGGCGTCCCGGGTGCGGGCGCCGGGCAGCAGATCGGCGAGGACCTTGCCGGTACCTCCGGTACGGGGTGCGGCAGGGGCAGTGACAGTGGTCGTGGCCATCGTGGGCTCCGCGGGATCGGGGACGGGCAGCGAGATACGTGCAAGGGACACGGTGACGTTAGCCGAGGGATTCTCGCTGGATCACCATCAGCGGCCCACAAAGCGGGGGTTGGAGCCTTGGTGGGGATCACACAAAGGGCGGAGTACTTCCGTCCGTTGGCGTGACCCTCGTCACTGCGCCGATGAGGAGTACGGACGGTTTTGCGGATCCGGCGCGGGCTCGGGGAGACTGTAGGTTCCCCATAAACGATCAGTTGCTGATCCGAGAGTGACGAGCGCCATGCACGACGGCAAGACCACGGCAGGGGCCACCGCCGCCGACACCGCTTCGGTGCCGGCCGAGCCGCTGTCCCACGGGCTGAAGCAGCGCCATCTGACCATGCTGGGCCTGGGCGGGGTGATCGGCGCCGGCCTCTTCGTGGGGTCGGGGGCCGGGATCGCGGTGGCGGGGCCGGGGATCGTCGTCTCGTATCTCATCGCGGGTGCGATCGCGATGCTGGTGATGCGGATGCTCGGCGAGATGTCGTCGGCGATGCCCGCCTCGGGGTCGTTCTCCGTGCACGCCGAGCGGGCGCTCGGACGGTGGGCCGGGTTCAGCGTGGGCTGGCTGTACTGGTTCCTGCTCGTCGTCGTCCTCGCCGTGGAGGCGACCGGCGCGGCCCAGATCGCCCACGGGTGGGTCACGGGGGTGCCGCAGTGGGCCTGGGTGCTCGTCTTCATGGTGGTGTTCACCGTCGCCAACCTGGCGGCCGTGAAGAACTTCGGCGAGTTCGAGTTCTGGTTCGCCACCCTCAAGGTCGGCGCGATCGTCCTGTTCCTCGCGCTCGGGCTGCTCGCCGTCCTCGGGGTACTGCCGGACACCGAGCCCGTCGGGTTCACCAACCTCACCGGGCAGGGCGGCTTCCTGCCCAACGGCTGGGACGGCGTGGTCTCCGGCGTCCTCGCGGTGATCTTCGCCTTCGGCGGCCTTGAGGTCGTCACCATCGCGGCGGCCGAGTCGGACGACCCGGTGCGCGCGGTCGGCCGCGCGGTGCGCAGCGCGGTGTGGCGCATCCTCTTCTTCTATGTGGGCTCGATGCTGGTCATCGTGACCCTGCTGCCGTGGACCTCGATGGAGCCCGGCCACAGCCCGTACGTCGCCGTGCTCGACTCGATCGGCGTCTCCGGCGCCGGGCAGATCATGAACGTCGTCGTCTTCGTGGCGCTGCTCTCCGCGCTGAACGCCAATCTGTACGGCTCGTCCCGGATGGTCTTCTCGCTGGCCGAGCGCGGCGAGGCGCCGAAGGGACTGCTGAAAGTGTCGGGCGGCGGGGTGCCCCGGCGCGCGGTCCTGGCGTCGGTGGCCTTCGGGTTCGTTTCGGTGCTGCTCAATCTGAAGTGGCCCGACTCGGTCTTCCTCTACATGCTCAACGCGGTCGGCGCGGTGCTCCTGTTCGTCTGGGGTCTGATCGCCGTCTCGCAGCTGCGGCTGCGCCGCCGGATCGAGCGCGAGGCGCCGGAGCGGCTCACCCTGCGGATGTGGGCGTTCCCGTGGCTGACGTGGGCGGCGCTCGCCGCGATGGCGGCCGTGCTCGTCCTCATGCTCTTCGACGACGGGGCCCGGCCCCAGGTGCTGTGGTCGGCGGGCGCGACGGGCGCGGTGCTGGCGGTCGCTCTCGTACGGGAGTGGCGGGCGAGGGTCTCGGGCGAGCGCCTGACCGACCGACCGTCAGGTCGGTAGTTACGGGCGGGTTTGGCGGGACCCACGAGGGTGGAAGTGTCCATTCCGTGTGCAACTTGTGGGCAGAGGTTCACACTGTGTGAGTCGAGTGTCCGGATAGCGGTCTGGTGTTCCCTCTGAGCGGTGCCACCTCCAGACTGTGGCTCCCGCCCCCCGTCTCAGCTACTGAACAGGGCCTGCCCATGTCCCGGACAAACGCGCCCGTGACGACCGACGCGCCGCCGAAGGTCGACTCCCCTCTCACCCACGGTCTCAAGCAGCGCCATCTCTCGATGATCGCCCTCGGCGGCGTCATCGGCGCCGGACTCTTCGTCGGCTCCGGCGCCGGAATCGCCGCCGCCGGGCCCTCGATCGTCCTCGCCTACGGCATATCCGGCGCGCTCGTCATGCTGGTGATGCGCATGCTGGGCGAGATGTCGGCCGCCAACCCCGCCTCCGGCTCCTTCTCCGTGCACGCCGAGCGGGCCATCGGGCCCTGGGCCGGCTTCACCGCCGGCTGGGCGTTCTGGGTGCTGCTCTGTGTGGCGGTCGGCCTGGAGGGCATCGGCGCCGCCAAGATCGTCACCGGCTGGCTGCCCGGCACCTCCGAGT
The DNA here is from genome assembly GCF_001653515.1 of Streptomyces sp. ERV7. Taxonomy (GTDB): domain Bacteria; phylum Actinomycetota; class Actinomycetes; order Streptomycetales; family Streptomycetaceae; genus Streptomyces. Next base: position 1,026,671 of record NZ_LYOY01000029.1, read on the forward strand.
GGGCCTGGGTCGCGCTCTTCATGGTCGTGTTCACCGTCACCAACCTCGCGGCCGTGAAGAACTTCGGCGAGTTCGAGTTCTGGTTCGCCGCGCTCAAGGTCGCCGCGATCACGCTCTTCCTCGTCCTCGGTCTGCTCGCCATCCTCGGCGTGCTGCCCGACACCCCCGCCCCCGGCACCTCGAACCTCACCGGCGAGGGCGGATTCCTGCCCAACGGCTCCGAGGGCCTGGTGCTCGGACTGCTCGCCTCCGTCTTCGCGTACGGCGGTCTGGAGACGGTCACCATCGCGGCCGCCGAGTCCGAGAAGCCGGTGCAGGGCGTCGCCCGCGCGGTCCGTACGGCGATGTGGCGCATCGCGGTCTTCTACATCGGCTCGATGGCGGTCATCGTCACGCTGGTGCCCTGGGACGACAAGACCGTGGTGGAGAAGGGCCCCTACGTGGCCGCCCTCGACCACCTCGGCATCGACGGCGCCGGGCAGATCATGAACGTGGTCGTCCTGGTCGCCCTGCTCTCCGCGATGAACGCCAACATCTACGGCGCGTCCCGCATGGCGTACTCGCTGGTCGAGCGGGACCAGGGCCCCAAGGCGCTCGGCCGGATCTCCGGCGGTGTGCCGCGCATCGGGGTGCTGTGCTCCTCGGTCTTCGGCTTCGGGTGCGTGCTGCTGAGCTACTGGCGGCCGGACGACGTCTTCCCCTGGCTGCTGAACATGATCGGCGCGGTGATCCTGGTCGTCTGGATCTTCATCGCCGTCTCCCAGCTGCTGCTGCGCCGGCGCACCGAGCGCGAGACGCCGGAGAAGCTGGTCGTGCGGATGTGGCTGTACCCGGGTCTGACCTGGGTGGCGCTGGCCGCGATGGCCGGGATCTTCGTCCTGATGGCGCGCCAGTCCGACACCCGTGACCAGCTGATGGCGACGGGCGTGCTGACGGTCGTCCTGGCGGTCGTCGGATACGCCCGGCAGCGGATGACGGCCCGTCAGTCGGTCTGATCCGCGCCCCGCATCCCCTGAGAAGCCCTGCGTCCGGAGGTCCTAGACCTCCGGACGCAGGGCTTTTTGCTGAGGTCACCCTTAGCTGCGACACCGCATACCTGCTGGTAGCGTGCACTTGCACATCAGTTGCAACAAGCAGTCGGAGGGGCTTCGGACATGGCCATTTACACGCTTCCTGAACTTCCGTACGACTACGCCGCGCTCGAACCCGTCATCAGCCCGGAGATCATCGAGCTGCACCACGACAAGCACCACGCGGCGTATGTGAAGGGCGCGAACGACACCCTGGAGCAGCTCGCGGAGGCCCGCGACAAGGACGCCTGGGGCTCGATCAACGGCCTGGAGAAGAACCTCGCGTTCCACCTCTCCGGCCACATCCTGCACTCGATCTACTGGCACAACATGACCGGCGACGGCGGCGGCGAGCCGCTGGACAAGGACGGCGTGGGCGAGCTGGCGGACGCCATCGCCGAGTCGTTCGGCTCCTTCGCCAAGTTCAAGGCCCAGCTGACCAAGGCGTCGGCGACGACGCAGGGTTCGGGCTGGGGCGTCCTCGCGTACGAGCCGGTCAGCGGCCGTCTCGTCGTCGAGCAGATCTACGACCACCAGGGCAACGTCGGCCAGGGCTCGACCCCGGTGCTGGTCTTCGACGCCTGGGAGCACGCCTTCTACCTGCAGTACAGGAACCAGAAGGTGGACTTCATCGAGGCGATGTGGCGCGTCGTCAACTGGCAGGACGTGGCGAAGCGTTACGCCGCCGCCAAGGCCGCCGGGAACAACCTGCTGCTGGTCCCGTAGGGACCCCCCCCTGTCGTCCTGCTCGTGATCGTCTTCTCAACCTTCACTTGCGGGCGGAAGAAACGGACGGCCCCCGCGAGGACGTGACTCGCGGGGGCCGTCCGCTGCTCCCTGGCCCTCGGCCGCGGGGCCGTTCACTTCCGTGCGCCGGTGTGGTGCGCCGGTCCTTCACCCTTTCGCGCCGGGCCCGTTGTCAGTGGCGGGTGCCATGCTCGGAGCCATGGACACACAGGAGTTCTGGACGCTCATCGACGACGCCCGCGCGCAGGTGGCACACGCGGCGGACGCCGAGGCGGTCGCGGCGCGGGCCGCGGCCCTCCTCTCGGCCCGGCCGGTCGACGAGATAGTGGCTTTCCAGCAGGTCTTCTGGGACCTGATGGCCGCCTCCTACCGCCAGCCGCTCTGGGCCGCGGCGTACACGATCAACGGCGGGTGCTCGGACGACGGGTTCGACTACTTCAGGGGCTGGCTGATCGCGCAGGGGCGCGAGGTGTTCGACGGCGCGGTGGCCGACCCGGACGGGCTCGCGGGCCTGACGGCCGTGCGGGACGCGGCGGTCGAGGGCTGGGAGATGGAGTGCGAGGAGGCGCTCGGCATCGCCTGGGACGCGCATCTGTCCGCGACCGGCAAGGAGCTGCCCGGCGACAGCTTCACGATCCGCTACCCGGAGCTGGACCCGGGCTGGGACTTCGACTTCGACGACACGGGGGAGATAGCGCGACGGCTGCCGCGCCTGGCGGCGCTGTACGGACAGTAGGGACGGGCGGCGGGACGCGCCCGGCCCCCGGGGGCCGGTGGCTCGCGGGGGCCGGGCCGGCCCCCGGGGCCGGATCTGTCCTGACGGGTCCGGATCAGTCGAAGATCGGGCCCTGGGTGCGGGTGCGCTTGATCTCGTAGAAGCCCGGGGTCGAGGCGACCAGGAGCGTGCCGTCCCACAGACGGGCCGCGGCCTCGCCCTTGGGGGCCGGGGTGACGACCGGGCCGAAGAAGGCGATCTGCTCGCCGTCCGCGCCGGGCACGGCGATGACGGGGGTGCCGACGTCCTGGCCGACCTTGTCTATGCCCTCCTTGTGGGAGGCGCGCAGCTCCGCGTCGTAGGCGTAGGCGCTGTTGTGGACCTCCGCGTGGTCGGCGAGGTCGGCGGGCAGGCCCACCTCCTCCAGGGCGGCGACGATCACCTCGCGGCCGGAGCCGAGGTCCTGGTTGTGGAAGCGGGTGCCCAGGGCGGTGTACAGCTTGCCCACGACCTCCTCGCCGTACTTCTGCTGCGCGGCCATGACGACCTGCACCGGGCCCCAGGACCGGTTCACCAGGAAGTCGCGGTAGGACTCCGGCAGCTCGTCGAGCCTGTCCTCGTTGAGGACGCCCAGGCTCATCACATGCCAGCGGACCTCGACGTCACGGACCTTCTCGACCTCCAGCATCCAGCGGGACGTCATCCAGGCCCAGGGACAGAGCGGGTCGAACCAGAAGTCGACGGGGGTCTTCCCGGTCTGGGACGCGGTCTCGGACATGTCTCTCCTCATCGGGGCAACGCTGGGCGGATCAAGGAAGGGAACACCTCCGGCCACCCCTCGCATTCCCACGTGTCCCGGGCCCGGCGGGCATGGCAGGATCAGCGGTGTTCGAACGAGACACGAAGGAGTGCCCGTGCCCGGTGAGAATCTGTCCCGCGACGAGGCCCGTGAGCGGGCAGATCTGCTGTCCGTCGACGGGTACGACATCGCCCTCGATCTGCGGTCCGCGGTCGGGGACGCCCCGGACGGGCCGCGTACGTTCCGCTCGGTCACCACGATCCGGTTCCGCTGCGCCCGGCCGGGCGCGGCCTCCTTCGCGGACCTGGTCGCGCCGTCGGTGAACGCGGTCACCCTGAACGGCAAGCCGCTGGACACGGCGGCGGTCTTCGACGGCACCCGGGTGGCGCTCGCGGACCTGGCGGCGGAGAACGTGCTGGTGGTGGACGCGAACTGCGCGTACAGCCGCACCGGCGAGGGCATGCACCGCTTCGTCGACCCCGAGGACGGCGAGGTCTACCTCTACACCCAGTACGAGCCGGCCGACTCCCGGCGGGTGTTCGCGAACTTCGAGCAGCCCGACCTGAAGGCCCCCTACCGCTTCGAGGCGACGGCGCCCGAGGGCTGGACGGTGTGGTCCAACGGCGAGGGCACCCGGGGCGAGGACGGCGTCTGGCGGTTCGCCGAGACCGAGCCGATCTCCACGTACATCACCTGTGTGGTGGCCGGGCCGTACCACTACGTGACGGACACCTACCGCCGTACGTTCGACGACGGCACCACGCTGGAGATCCCGCTCGGCGCGATGTGCCGCAAGGGGCTTGCCCGGCACTTCGACGCGGACGACGTGTTCCTCGTCACCAAGCAGGGCTTCGACTTCTTCCACGACCAGTTCGACTACCCGTACCCGTTCGGCAAGTACGACCAGGCCTTCGTGCCGGAGTACAACCTCGGGGCGATGGAGAACCCGGGTCTGGTGACCTTCCGCGAGGAGTTCATCTTCCGCGGCAAGGTGACCCAGGCGGCCTACGAGCGGCGCGCCAACGTCATCCTGCACGAGATGGCCCACATGTGGTTCGGCGACCTCGTCACCATGCGGTGGTGGGACGACCTGTGGCTGAAGGAGTCGTTCGCCGACTTCATGGGCAGCTTCTCGCAGGTCGAGGCGACCCGGTTCGACAACGGCTGGATCACCTTCGCCAACGGCCGCAAGTCCTGGGCGTACCGCGCCGACCAGCTGCCCTCCACCCACCCGATCACGGCCGACATCCGTGACCTGGAGGACGCCAAGCTCAACTTCGACGGCATCACCTACGCCAAGGGCGCCTCCGTCCTCAAGCAGCTGGTGGCGTACGTGGGACGGGAGGCGTTCCTGGAGGGTGCCCGGCGCTACTTCAAGCGCCACGCCTACGGGAACACGCGCCTCGGCGACCTGCTGTCGGTCCTGGAGGAGGTGTCCGGCCGGGACATGGCGTCCTGGTCGCGGTCCTGGCTCCAGACGGCCGGGCTCAACTCGCTCACCCCGCAGGTCACTTACGACGCGGGCGACCGCATCACCGAGCTCGCCGTGGTCCAGGAGGCCGTCGAGGCGTACCCGACGCTGCGCCCGCACCGCGTCGCGGTCGGCCTCTACCGCTCCGAGGCGGGCGCCCTGGTGCGCTACGCACGCGCCGAGGTCGACGTGGACGGGCCGCGCACGGTGGTGGCGGAGCTGGCCGGGGCCGAGCGGCCCGAGCTGGTCCTCGTCAACGACGACGACCTCACGTACTGCAAGATCCGCTTCGACGAGGGCTCGCTCGCCACCCTGCGGACGAACCTCGGCGACATCACGGACCCGCTGGCCCGCGCCCTGTGCTGGTCGGCGCTGTGGAACCTGACGCGGGACGCCCTGATGCCCGCGCGGGACTTCGTCGAGCTGGTCCTCGCCCACTCCGGGCGCGAGAGCGACATCGGCGTGCTCCAGATGCTGCACGCCTGGACCCGCTCGGCGCAGACGCACTACGCGGCGCCCGAGTGGCGCGAGGAGGGCGGCCGACTGCTGGCCGAGGGCGCGCTGCGCGAGCTGCGGATCGCGGCGCCGGGCAGTGAGCACCAGCTGGCCTGGGCCCGCTTCTTCGCCTCCACGGCGACGGGCGACGCCGACTTCCAGCTCCTGGAAGGGCTCCTCGCGGGAACGGCGAAGATCGACGGCCTGGAGGTCGACCAGGAGCTGCGCTGGGTGCTCCTGGAGCCGCTGGCCGCGCACGGCCGCGCCGACGAGTCGGTGATCGGCGCCGAGCTCGCCCGCGACGACACCGCCTCCGGCAAGCGCCACCAGGTGCGCTGTCTGGCGGCCCGGCCGTCGGCGGCGGTCAAGGCGCAGGCGTGGGCGCAGGTCGTCGAGTCGGACGCGCTCTCGAACGCGCTGGTGGAGGCCACCATCTCGGGCTTCGGCCAGGCCTCGCAGCGCGAGCTGATCGCTCCGTACGCGCCGAAGTACTTCGAGGTCATCGAGCGCCTGTGGGCCGAGCGGTCCATCCAGATCGGCATGGACGTCGTCCGGGGGCTCTTCCCGAGCCTGCGGGACAACCGGTCGACGCTCGACTCCACGGACGAATGGCTGGCCGCCCACGCGGACGCGGCCCCGGCGCTGCGCCGGCTGGTCCTGGAGGCCCGTGACGACCTGGCCCGCACCCTGCGCGGCCAGGCCTGCGACGCGGCCGCGGCCACCCGCTGACGCCTGACAGGGGGCCCGGCGACGGGCCCCCTGATCGGCACTCGAACGCCCGTACTTTAGGACGGGCTTGTCCGGAATTGTCGACGGGCTTGTAACAGCGGTTAGGGGCCACTCCGGGCGCGGAACACCCCCCGGCATGAACCACAACACCCCGACCTTCGGCGGCGAGACCCCCTCCCCGCTCCTGCTGCGGGCCCGGGCGGCGCTGCTGCGGGCCGTGGAGGGCCCCGGCGACCCGGCGGCGGCCGCGGATCTCGACGCGATCCTGGAGCACGGCCGCATTCGCGCCACTCTGTCCGCCGAAGGGCCGGGCGAGCGGGCCGAGTTCGCCGATCCGGCCTGGGGGCCCGCCTGGACGGCCGCGCGGGACTACCTCGATCTGCTGCGCACCGCGCCGGACCGGATCCGCGCCTGCGCCCATGACGCGTGCATCCTGCACTTCTTCGACACCTCACGGAACGGCACCCGCCGCTGGTGCTCGATGGCCGGGTGCGGCAACCGTGCGAAGGCGTCCCGTCACTACGCCCGTACCCGCGAGAGCTGATTCGGCCCGTTTCGCCCCGCCTCGCTCCTGATGGCGCATGGCGGGATTCCGCCATGTCCGATTCCGGGCCTGGTCAACTCTCCACAAACAACCGTCACATACGAAATGCTCAGCGGTCATCCGGCACCGTATTCCGGACCCTTTCTGACCATTAGGGATGCTGATGACCTCCGATTCGCCGCGCGCCATACCCGGCGCTAGACGCACGGCCCGTATAGCGGCCGCGGCAGGCCTGGTGGCCGCGCTCATCACCGCGGGCGCCGCCCCCGTCTTCGCCGCTCAGGCGGCCGATCCCACCCCCGCTCCGGTGAAGTCCACGCCCGCGAAGAACCCGGCGGCCAAGCTGGGCGCGGCCGACGAGCAGCGGCTCGCCGAGGCCCAGGCCAAGGGCGAGAAGACCGTCACCGTGATGGTGGCGACCGCCCCCGGCGCCACCGGCGCCGTCTCGCACCAGCTGGACTCGGTGCCGGGCGCCACCGTCGGCAAGACCGACGACAAGCTCGGGTATGTGCGAGCCACCCTGCCGACCGGCTCCGCCGAGTCGGCCCTGAAGGCCGCGGCCAAGCTGCCCTCCGTCCACGGGATCGACCTCAAGCAGGAGATCCAGCTGGACGACCCGACCCCGTCGGCCGACAGCGCCAAGGGCGCCGCCGCCCCGCGCAGGTCGCTCTCGGGCTCGTACGCGGCGCCGGGCAAGGACACGCCCGCGAAGAACCCGTACAACCCGTCCTTCGAGACGGGCGCGGTCGACTTCGTCAAGCAGCACCCCAAGGCCGACGGCCGCGGCATCACCATCGGCGTCCTGGACTCCGGCGTGGACCTGGGCCACCCGGCGCTCCAGAAGACCACCACCGGCGAGCGCAAGATCGTCGACTGGGTCACCGCGACCGACCCGGTGGCCGACGCCGACGGCACCTGGCGCCGGATGAACACCGCCGTCTCCGGGCCGGAGTTCACGTACCAGGGCCGCACCTGGAAGGCCCCGGCGGGCAGCTACGACGTGAGCCTCTTCTCGGAGAAGATCACCGCGGGCGGCGACGCCAAGGGCGACGTGAACCGCGACGGCGACACCACCGACACCTGGGGCGTGCTCTACGACCCGGTCGCCGGGACCGTCCGGGTGGACCTCAACAACAACGGTGACTTCACCGACGACGAGGCCATGAAGCCGTACAAGGACGGCTACCAGGTCGGCTACTTCGGTACGGACAACCCGGCGACCGACATCGCCGAGCGGATGCCGTTCACCGTCGAGATCCGCAAGAACGTGAAGTACGACGCGGCCGGACACACCTCCGACTACGTCAACATCGGCATCATCGAGTCCGAGCACGGCACCCACGTGGCGGGCATCACCGCCGCCAACGGGCTGTTCGGCGGCAAGATGAGCGGCGCCGCCCCCGGCGCCAAGATCGTCTCCTCGCGGGCCTGCAACTGGTCCGGCGGCTGCACCAACATCGCGCTGACCGAGGGCATGATCGACCTGGTCACCAACCGCCACGTCGACATCGTCAACATGTCGATCGGCGGTCTGCCGGCGCTCAACGACGGCAACAACGCGCGCTCCGAGCTCTACAAGCGCCTGATCGACAGCTACGGCGTCCAGCTGGTCATCTCGGCCGGCAACGAGGGCCCCGGCGTCAACACCATCGGCGACCCGGGCCTGGCGGACCACGTCATCTCGGTCGGCGCCTCCATCTCGCAGCAGACCTGGGCCGCCAACTACGGCTCCAACGTGTCGAAGAAGTACGACATGATGCCGTTCTCCTCGCGCGGTCCGCGTGAGGACGGCGGCTTCACGCCGACCCTGTCGGCGCCGGGTGCCGCGATCAACACCACGCAGACGTGGCTGGCGGGCTCCCCGGTCAAGGAGTCGGGCTACTCGCTGCCGGCCGGCTACTCGATGCTCCAGGGCACCTCGATGGCCTCGCCGCAGGCGACCGGCGCCGCGGCCCTGCTGCTCTCGGCCGCCAAGCAGAAGCACCTGGACCTGGCCCCGGCCGACCTGCGCACCGCGCTGACGTCGACGGCCAAGCACATCAAGGGCGTCCAGTCCTACGTCGAGGGCGCGGGCCTGATCGACATCGTCGACGCCTGGGACGCGATCGAGGACGGCGCGAAGGCACACGGGGCCTTGGCCCATGAATATTCGGTCAAGGCGCCGGTGAAGACGGCGATCGACTTCGCGCTCAAGACGCCGGGCTTCGGCACCGGCATCTACGACCGCGAGGGCGGCCTCAAGGCGGGCGAGAAGAAGACCTACGACGTCACCGTCACCCGCACCACGGGCCCGGACAAGGCCGTGAAGCACAAGCTGTCGTTCAAGAACGACGACGGCACCTTCAAGGTCCTGGGCTCCGACGAGATCGCGCTGTCGCTGAACACGCCGGTCACCGTCAAAGTGCAGGCGCAGCCGAAGTCGGCGGGCATCCACAGCGCCATCCTGGAGGTCAACGACAAGCGGACCAAGGGCGTGGACCAGCAGATCCTCGCCACCGTGATCGTCTCCAAGCCGCTGGCCAAGCCGTCGTACAGCTTCACGGACTCGTCCTCGGTGCAGCGCAACAGCACCAAGTCGTACTTCGTGACCGTCCCGGCGGGCGCCAAGGCCCTCGAGGTCTCGATGGGCGCGCTGCGCTCGGGCAGCCAGACCCGGTTCATCGCGATCCACCCCTACGGTGTGCCGGTCGACGACACGGGGACGCCCAACTGCTACCCGAACTACGACAACCCGGCCAACAAGTGCCGCCCGGACCTGCGTTCCTACGCGGACCCGCAGCCGGGCGTCTGGGAGATCGAGGTCGAGTCGCGCCGTACGTCGCCGTACCTCGACAACCCGTACAAGCTGGACGTGGCGCTGCTCGGCGCCGCCTTCGACCCGGCCGTGAAGACCGTGCCGGAGGCCAAGGTCGGCACCTCGACCCCGGTCGAGTGGAAGGTCACCAACGGCTTCGCCGCCATCGACGGCAAGCTCCAGGGCGGCTCGCTGGGCTCCGCGAAGGTCGCCAAGCCGACCATCAAGGCCGGTGAGGTCCAGACGACCACGCTGACCATCGGCGAGGGCGTGGAGCGCCTCGACGTCGCCATCGGCGGCGTCTCGGACACCGCGGCCGACCTGGACCTCGCGGTCCTCAAGGACGGCGTGCAGGTCGGCTCGTCCGCGGACGGCGACTCCGAGGAGGCCGTCAGCCTGGTGAAGCCCGCCGCCGGCACCTACACGATCCAGGTCGCGGGCTACGCCATCCCGTCCGGGACGACCACGTACAACTACCGCGACGTGTACTACGCGCCGTCGCTCGGCACCGTCAAGGTCGACGAGTCGAAGGCGGTCAAGCTGGCCAACGGCGCCACGGCGGCCGTCGGCGCGCAGGTCGTGGTGGCCGGTGCGGCCCCCGAGGGACGCCAGTTCTTCGGCGAGGTCAAGCTGGTCAACGCGCGCGGCACCGCCGCGGGCACCGGCAGCGTCGTGATCGAGAAGGTCACGCCGTAACGGAGTGAGCATGCGAGGGGGCCCGGCGTTCACAAAGAACGCCGGGCCCCTTTTTTCGCTGTTCCGTCTACGGCCTCAGCCCTTGAGGGAGCTCAGGTCCTGGGCGTAGGTGCCGACCGCGTGCGCGATCAGGTCGATGTTGAGGTCGAAGTACCTGCGGTCGATGTTCTTCAGGGTGTCGCCGGCCGCGTGGTAGTTGGCGTCGTACGGCTGACCCGCCGTGCCGCCCGCCTTCGCCGCCTGGTCCGCCGTCTTGAGGCCCTCGGCGCCGGTGAAGGTGCCGCCCGCCGGAATGCCCTGCTCGATGAACGGGCCGTAGTCGGAGCGGCCGTCGAAGTCGGTGCCCCAGTGCGGGACGCTCTTCCTGTCGAGGTAGCCGTTGATCAGCCGCTCGATCTGGGCGGAGCCGACCGGGCCCGCGCCCGCGCCGGTCTTGTCGGAGTCGTCGCCGTCGTAGACGAGCTCGGCCGGGTTGGGCGAGCCGATCATGTCGAAGTTGAGGTACAGCTTGATCCGCTGCTTCTCCTTCTCCGTCAGGGACTTGACGTAGTGCTCGGAGCCCAGCAGGCCCAGCTCCTCGCCCGACCACCAGGCGAACCGCACCTTGTTGGCGAGGGGCTTGGGGTGCTTCTTGGTCTGCTTGGTCTCCTTGGCGAGCTTGAGCGCGACCTCAAGGAGACCGGCCGAGCCGGAGCCGTTGTCGTTGATGCCGGGCCCGGCCTTCACCGAGTCGAGGTGGCTGCCGAGCGCCACGACGCTGGACGGGTCGCCGCCCTTGGTCTGCGCGATGACGTTGCGGGTCTTGTGGGCGACCGACTCGGTGGCGACGTCCAGGGTGACGGTGACCTCGCCCTTGGCGACCTGCGCGGCCAGCGCCTCGCCGTCGGCGAGCGAGATGCCGGTGGCCGGGATGTGCGCGTTGGCGGGGTCGCTGACGGTGCCGTGGACGGGGGTGTCGCCGGAGTGGTTGTAGAGGATGATCCCGGCCGCGCCCGCCTGTGCCGCGACGGCCTCCTTCTGCAGGAAGGTGCAGTTGCCGCGCTTGACCAGGGCGATCTTTCCGGTGAAGGTGTCCGACTTGTAGTCGTCGAGCTCACAGCCCGGGGTGGCGTCGACGCGGGCGGCCTTGACCTGGGCGGTGAGGCCGCCGGCCGGGCTCGCCTTGCTGAAGTCGAACGCGGTGGTCTTCAGCTCGCGCGGCTCGGGCGTCACCACGGCGAGCTTCTCGCGCAGCGTCTTGGACTCGAAGACGTCGAAGTCCTGGTACGCGACGTCGTACCCGGCCTTCTTGAGCTGGCCGTAGACGTACGCGGCCGAGGCGTCGTAGCCGGGGGTGCCCGCGGCGCGGTTGCCGCCGTTGGCGTCGGCGATCTTCTGGAACTGCTCCAGGTGGCGGTAGGCGCTCTCCCCCGACGCCTGCCCCACCAGCTTTCTGGCGAGCCGCTCCGCCTGCTTCTGCGGATCCTTGCGGTCGTGCGAGTGGGCGACGGCGGGGCCGGCGGCGGCGGCCAGGAGTACGGGGGCTGCGGCCAGGGCGGCTATGGCCCGGGTGCGGCGGGACAGGCGCACGGGGTTCCTCCGGAATGCGGGTACGGATGACCGTTTATCGGCCCGGACGGCAGGACCGTAACCAGCGAAAGCGCCGTGTGGGGGTATTCCGGGGCGGATGCAACAGAGCCGCCATGAACTCGTCACAAGTGGGAAGGCATCTCCCGCTTAGCCGTCCGGGCGTCCCATACCCCGGACAATGGATTGGACAAGTCCGCCGGGCGCCGACGCATGATGGAAGCGCCCGTGCCGTACATGCGCCTACCTGCGCGTACAGAAGGAGTCACCGTGAGGGTCGGAATCGTCGGAGCCACCGGACAGGTCGGCGGAGTCATGCGGAGCATCCTCGCCGAGCGGAAGTTCCCGGTCGACGAGCTGCGCCTGTTCGCCTCCGCGCGCTCCGCGGGATCCACCCTCACGTGGGAGGGCCGGGAGATCACCATCGAGGACGCGTCCACGGCCGACTACACCGGCCTGGACATCGTGCTCTTCTCGGCGGGCGGCTCGACGTCGCGCGCCCTGGCGGAGAAGGTCGCCGGGCAGGGCGCCGTCGTGATCGACAACTCCTCGGCGTGGCGGAGCGACCCCGAGGTGCCGCTGGTGGTGTCCGAGGTGAACCCGGAGGCGATCAAGGACCGCCCCAAGGGGATCATCGCCAACCCGAACTGCACCACGATGGCCGCGATGCCGGTGCTGCGGCCGCTGCACGAGGAGGCCGGGCTGACCGCGATGGTCGCCACGACCTACCAGGCCGTGTCCGGCTCGGGTGTCGCGGGCGTGGCGGAGCTGCACACGCAGGCGTGCGCGGTGGCCGAGGCGGCGGACCAGCTGGCGTTCGACGGCGAGTCGGTGGAGTTCCCCGAGCCCGGCGTCTACAAGCGCCCGATCGCCTTCAACGTGCTGCCGCTGGCGGGGTCGATCGTGGACGACGGCTCGTTCGAGACGGACGAGGAGCAGAAGCTGCGCAACGAGTCCCGCAAGATCCTGGGCATCCCGGGCCTGAAGGTGTCCGGCACGTGTGTCCGTGTGCCGGTCTTCTCCGGCCACTCGCTCCAGGTGAACGCGCGGTTCGAGCGGGCGATCGGGGTGGAGCGGGCGTACGAGCTGCTCGCCTCGGCGCCGGGTGTGGAGCTGTCGGAGATTCCGACGCCGCTGCAGGCCGCGGGCAAGGACGTGTCGTACGTGGGGCGTATTCGTCTCGACGAGACGGTGGAGAACGGGCTTGCGCTGTTCCTGTCCAACGACAATCTCCGTAAGGGGGCGGCGTTGAACGCGGTGCAGATCGCGGAGCTGGTGGCGGAGGAGCTGCGCGGCTAGCGGGTTTTTGGCCCCATCCCGCCCCTTCACCTAGACCCTCCGGGGGTGGGTGGGGGCGGCCCCCACCCCCTGCCCCGGGAGACTTCGCCATGTCCGGAATCAGCCCGAACCGCCGGAAGTCGGCCGCCGCGCTCGCCGTGACCGCCTCCATCGCCCTGTTCGCCTCCGCCTGTACGGGCCAGAGCGGCTCCTCCGCGAAGGACGACGCCTCCAAGGAGACGACGATCACCTTCTGGCACGGCTGGAGCGCCCCCGAGGAGGTCAAGGCGATCCAGGCCAACGTGGACGCCTTCCAGAAGGCGCACCCCAACATCCATGTGAAGGTCGTCGGCAACATCAACGACGACAAGATCAACCAGGCGCTGCGCGCGGGCGGTTCGAACGCGCCGGACGTGGTCTCCTCCTTCACCACCAACAACGTCGGCAAGTTCTGCTCGTCCAAGGCCTTCGTCGACCTCGCCCCCTTCCTGAAGAAGGACGGGATCGACCCGGCGAAGACCTTCCCGAAGGCGATGAACGAGTACACCCAGTTCGAGGGCAGGCGCTGCACGCTCCCGCTGCTCGGCGACGCCTACGCGCTCTACTACAACAAGGACGCCTTCAAGGCCGCCGGGATCACCGAACCACCCAGGACGTGGAGCGAGTTCGCCGCCGACGCCAAGAAGCTGACCAAGGCGAAGGGCGACTCGTACGAGCAGCTCGGGTTCATGCCGACCTACCACGGCTACGAGTCGACGACCGAGCACTACATCGCGCAGTGGTCGCCCACCTACTTCGACGCCGACGGCAAGTCGAACATCGCCAAGGACCCGGCCTTCGCCAAGGGGCTCGCCCTCCAGAAGCAGCTGGTGGACGACCTCGGCGGGTTCCAGAAGCTGGAGAAGTTCCGGTCCGGCTTCGGCGACGAGTTCGGCGCCAAGCACCCCTTCCACCTGGGCCAGGTCGCGATGCAGCTGGACGGCGAATGGCGTCTGGGGATGGCCGAGGACGCCAAGCCGAAGTTCGGGATCGGGGTCGCCCCGCTGCCCGTGCCGGACGACCAGGCCGCGAGCTACGGGAAGGGCTACATCACCGGGACCATCGCCGGGATCGCCGCCACCTCCGCCAAGCAGAACGCCGCCTGGGAGCTGGTGAAGTACATGACCACCGACACCGAGGCGGTGGTCGCCTTCGCCAACGCCATCCACAACGTGCCCTCCACGCTGGAGGCGCTCAAGTCGCCGAACCTGAAGTACGACCCGCGGTTCAAGACCTTCCTGGACATCGCGCAGAACCCGGCCTCGACGACCAGCCCGGCCTCGGTCAACGGCGGCCAGTACCTGGTGTCGGTCCAGAACCTCGGCTACGACGTCGAGAAGGGCAAGCAGGGCGACGTCGAGGCCGGCCTGGAGAAGACCGCCAAGGAGATCGACACGGCGATCGCCCAGGCCAAGTAGGCCCGGGCCGACGAGCGCCGCGGAGCACTCCATGACCACGTACACACTGCGCGCCAAGCGCCGCCGGGCGGCGCTGCGGACGGCCGCCTTCATGTCCCCCTGGCTGATCGGCTTCGGCGTCTTCTTCGCCTATCCGCTGATCTCCACCGTCTACTTCTCCTTCACCCACTACGACGGCTTCAGCGACCCCACCTTCAACGGGCTCAAGAACTGGTCGTACGTCTTCAACGACTACCCGCTGTTCTGGCCCGCGCTGCGCAACACGCTGTGGCTGGTGGTGGTGATGGTGACCTGCCGGGTCGCCTTCGGGCTCGGCATCGGGCTGCTCATCACCAAGATCAAGACGGGCACCGGGGTCTTCCGGACGCTCTTCTACCTGCCCTACCTCGCGCCGCCGGTGGCCGCCACGCTCGCCTTCGTCTTCCTGCTCAACCCCGGTACGGGGCCGGTCAACTCGGTCCTGTCCGACCTCGGCATCCCGGCGCCCGACTGGTTCACCGACCCCGCCTGGTCCAAGCCCGCGCTGACCATGCTCGCGGTGTGGGGCGTCGGGGACCTGATGGTGATCTTCATGGCCGCGCTGCTCGACGTACCGAAGGAGCAGTACGAGGCGGCCGAGCTGGACGGGGCCTCGTCCTGGCAGCGGTTCCGGTTCGTGACGCTGCCGAACATCTCGCCCATCGTGATGTTCGCGGTGGTCACCGGGATCATCCAGACCATGCAGTACTACACCCAGCCGCTGGTGGCCGGAAAGGTCGCCTCGGGCGTCATCGGCAGCTCCGGGCAGCAGTTCGAGCCCGGCTATCCGGACAAGTCGACGCTGACCCTCCCCCAGCTGGTGTACAACCTCGGTTTCCAGCGCTTCGACTACGGCTCCGCCTGTGTGGTCGCCCTGGTCCTCTTCGCCCTCTCCATGGCGTTCACCGCACTGCTGATGCGGCGCCGTGGCGGACTGATCCAGGCAGGTGACTAGGCAGATGGCCGAAATGACGTACGCACTGGACGCCCCGGCGGCGACGACCCCGGCGGCCCGGACGGCCCGCCGCAAGGCGCTCCTGCACTGGATCGGCGTGCACGCCCTCGGGGTGGCGGCGGCGCTCTTCTTCGTGCTGCCGTTCGTGTTCATCGTGCTCACCTCGCTGATGGACAACCAGCAGACGCTCACCCGCGACCTGATCCCGGACCACTGGCAGTGGTCCAACTACAAGAAGGTGTTCGACACCCCGGGCTTCCTCACCTGGTGGCGGAACACCCTGCTCTACGCCGGGCTCGGCACCGCCTTGACCGTGGTGTCCTCGGTCCCGGTGGCCTACGCGCTCGCCAAGTTCCGCTTCCGCGGCCGCAATCTGTCGATGATGCTGGTCATCTCGATGATGATGCTGCCGCCCCAGGTGATCATCATCCCGATGTACCTGTTCTGGGCGAAGCAGCTGGACCTGTCCGGGACGCTCTGGCCGCTGATCATCCCGATGGCGTTCGGCGACGCGTTCTCCATCTTCCTGCTGCGGCAGTTCCTGATGACCATCCCGAACGAGTACCTGGACGCCGCCAAGGTCGACGGCTGCGGGGAGCTGCGCACCCTGCTGCGGGTCGTGCTGCCGATGGCCAAGCCGGGCATCGCCGCGGTCGCGCTCTTCCAGTTCTTCTACGCCTGGAACGACTACTTCGGGCCACAGATCTACGCCTCGGAGAACCCGGGCGCCTGGACGCTGTCGTACGGCCTGGAGTCCTTCAAGGGCGCGCACCACACCGACTGGAACCTGACCATGGCCGCGACCGTGCTGGTCATGGCCCCCGTGATCCTCGTGTTCTTCTTCGCGCAGAAGGCGTTCGTCGAGGGTGTCACGCTCACCGGAGTGAAGGGTTAGAGAAATGAAGCTCACCGTGGTCGGCGGGGGATCGACCTACACCCCCGAACTCATCGACGGATTCGCCCGGTTGCGGGACACCCTGCCCATCGAGGAGCTCGTCCTGGTCGACCCGGCGGCCGACCGCCTCGACCTGGTCGGCGGGCTCGCCCGGCGCATCTTCGCCAAGCAGGGCCACCCGGGCCGCATCACCACCACCTCCGACCTGGACGCGGGCGTCGAGGGCGCCGACGCGGTGCTGCTCCAGCTGCGCGTCGGCGGCCAGGCGGCCCGCGAGCAGGACGAGACCTGGCCGCTGGAGTGCGGCTGTGTGGGCCAGGAGACCACCGGCGCGGGCGGGCTCGCCAAGGCGCTGCGGACCGTCCCGGTGGTCCTGGACATCGCGGAGCGGGTGCGGCGCACCAACCCGGACGCCTGGATCATCGACTTCACCAACCCGGTGGGCATCGTCACGCGCGCGCTGCTCCAGGCCGGCCACAAGACGGTCGGGCTCTGCAACGTGGCCATCGGCTTCCAGCGCAAGTTCGCCAAGCTGCTCGGCGTCGCCCCCGGCCGGGTGCATCTGGACCACGTGGGCCTCAACCACCTCAGCTGGGAGCTCGGGGTGCGCCTGGGCGGCCCCGACGGCGAGAACGTGCTGCCCAAGCTGCTCGCCGAGCACGGCGACGCGGTGGCGGACGATCTGCGCCTGCCCCGGCAGGTCCTCGACCGGCTCGGCGTCGTCCCTTCGTACTATCTGCGCTACTACTACGCGCACGACGAGGTCGTGCGGGAGCTGGGCACCAAGCCGTCCCGGGCCGCCGAAGTCGCCGAGATGGAACGGAAGTTGCTGAAGATGTACGGGGATCCGGCGCTCGACGAGAAGCCGGAGCTGCTGGCCGAGCGGGGCGGCGCCTTCTACTCGGAGGCGGCCGTGGACCTGGCCGCCTCCCTGCTCGGCAACGGCGGCAGCCCGGTGCAGGTGGTCAACACGTACAACAACGGCACCCTGCCCTTCCTCGCCGACGACGCGGTCATCGAGGTGCAGGCCCGGGTCGACGCGAACGGCCCGGTGCCGCTGGCGGTGCCGGAGCTCGACCCGCTGTACGCGGGGCTGATCGCGCACGTCACCGCGTACGAGGACCTGGCGCTGGAGGCCGCGCTGCGCGGCGGCCGCGACCGGGTGTTCCGGGCGCTGCTCGCCCATCCGCTGGTCGGCCAGTACGCGTACGCGGACGGCCTCACCGACCGGCTGATCGCGCACAACCGGGAGCACCTCGCGTGGGCATGAGCGTGCTGGCGATCGACGCCGGCAACAGCAAGACCGACGTCGCCCTGATCGGCCCGGACGGCACGGTCCTGGGCACCGCCCGGGGCGGCGGCTTCCGCCCGCCGGCCGTGGGCGTGGAGCCGGCGGTGGACGCGCTGGCGGACGCGGTGGTCCGGGCGTGGGCGGCGGCGGGGAACACCGGGCCGGTGGCGGTCGACCACGTCTCGGCCTGTCTGGCCAACGCCGATCTGCCCGTGGAGGAGCGCCAGTTGGCCGAGGCGCTGGCGGCCCGGGGCTGGGGCGGCACGGTCAAGGTGTACAACGACACCTTCGCGATCCTGCGGGCCGGGCTGCCCGGCGGCGCCGAGCCGCGCGGGGTCGCGGTGGTGTGCGGGGCGGGCATCAACTGCGTCGGCATGACGCCGGACGGCCGCACCGCCCGCTTCCCGGCGCTCGGCAAGATCTCCGGGGACTGGGGCGGGGGCGGCGGACTCGCCGAGGAGGCCCTGTGGGTCCGGCGTGGCGCGGGGCGTCCAGGCCAAGGCCGACACCTGCAAGGACCCCGAGGCCAGCCTGCCGCCGTCGGGCGAGGGCGAGGACGGGCCGAGCATCGCGAAGATCAAGGAGCGCGGCAAGCTGATCGCGGGTGTCGACCAGAACAGCTTCCGCTGGGGGTACCGCAACCCGGCGACCGGGAAGCTCGAAGGGTTCGACATCGACCTGGTGCGGGCGATCGCCAAGAAGATCCTGGGCGACCCGGACGCGGTCATCTACCGCGCCATCCCCACCAGTCAGCGCATCCCGGCCCTCCAGAACAAGCAGGTCGACATCGTCGTGCGGACGATGACGATCAACTGCAAGCGGATCGGCCAGGTCGCCTTCTCCTCGGCGTACTTCACGGTCGGGCAGCAGGTCCTGGCGCCCAAGGAGTCGACGATCACCGGCTTCAACTCCACGCTGAAGGGCAAGAAGGTCTGCGTGGCAGCGGGCTCGACCGCGTACGACGCCCTGAAGAAGGAGTCGTACGACGCCATCTTCACCGACCTGACCGTGCCCAACCAGCTGGACTGCCTGGTGCGCCTCCAGCTCGGCCAGGTCGACGCGGTGGTCACGGACAGCGCGCTCGCCGCGAGCCAGGCCGCGCAGGACCCGGCGGTCCAGCTCAAGGGCGTCCCGCAGGAGCCCGAGTACTACGGGGTCGCCACCAACCTGGAGAACACCGATCTGGTCCGCCGGATCAACCAGGTCCTGGTGGACTACCGCAGCGGCGGCGACGACAGCCCGTGGATGAAGGCCTACCGCCAATGGCTCGCCGCCGACCTGCCCGGGATATCCGGCCCGCCCGAGCCCAAGTACCGTTCACTGAACCCGGCTTGACCCCGGTTCGTACGACCGCAGAGAAACGCAGAGCAGAGAGGTGATCGATGGGCGCGGGATCCTTCCCCGGCTCCTCCTCGGGGAGGCCCGTCCGGCCGGTGCTCGACCGGGACGAGGTGGACCGTGCGCTGACCCGGCTCGACGCCGAGCACGAGGCGATCGAGACCTCTCTGCTCGCACTCCAGGACCACGCGGGCCGGCGTCTCCTGGAAGGCGCCGAACTGACCGGGGTCACCAAGGAGCGCTGGGCCTCGGCCGATCAGTCGATCACCTTGCTGTGGGCGTACTTCGACGCGTACAAGGCGGCCCTGGACGGCGCCCGTGAGCTGCGCGAGCGGCGCCGCTGGCCCTCCCGCGAGGACCTGGTGGAGCTGACCGAGCGGCTGCGCGGCGAGTCGGTGACGGTCGCCGGGTCGGCCGCCCAGGCCGCCACCCTGACGGGACCGGCCCGGCTGACCGAGCGGTTCACCCTGGAGCAGCTGGTGAGCCGGATGAACGAGCTGTACGCGCGCTCGCTCGACCTGGTCGTCGCCTCCGACGCGGTGTGGTCGGCGCTGCCCGCCCGGATAGACCTCCTCGCGGCCGAGCTGCACCGCACCCGGGGCCTGGCCCACTCGGTGGGTGTGCGCCCCGGGGAGCACCCGGCGGGCGACGACCTGGAGTCGATCACCGAGGAGCTGGTGTCGCTGCGCGCGCAGGTGGTGTCGGACCCGCTGGCGTTCTGGCTGCCCGCGCCGGGCAGCTCCGCGCCGGGCGGCGGACGCCCGGACACCGAGCGCTACGACCGGGCCGCCCGCGCCCTGGAGGACGTGCGCCGGGAGATCGACGCGGTCCTGACGGTCCGCCAGGACGCCGAGCAGCGGCTCGTACGGCTGAGGGACGTGCTCTCCCGGGCGGACCGCACCCTGACCGAGGCGCGGTCGGCGCGCGGCGAGGTGCTCGCGAAGATCGCCGCGTCCGAGGTGCCCGCGGTGAGCGGCCCGCCGACCGCGCTCCAGGAGCGCCTGGTGGCCGCCGCCGAGTACCGCAGGCACGCCCAGTGGCACCGGCTCTCCCCGCTCCTGGAGTCCCTTGAGCGGGAGGCCGAGGACGAACTGCTGCGCGCGCGTGAGTCGTTGACGGCGGTCACCGCGCCGCTGGCGGTCCGCGCGGAGCTGCGCGGCCGGCTCGACGCGTACAAGGCGAAGGTCGCCCGGCACGGCATGGCCGAGGACCCGCTGCTCATCGAACGGTACGACGCGGCGCGCCGGATGCTGTGGTCCGCGCCCTGCGATCTGCGCGTCGCCGAGGAGGCGGTGCTGCGGTACCAGCGGGCGGCGGCGGAGGTGCTGGTTCCACGGCAGCCCGGGCCCGTCGACCAGAGGGGGGAATCGTGAGCGACCAGAAGAAGTGCCAGCGCCCCGGCTGCGAGGGCTCCTACGAGGACATGGGCGGCGGTGAGCTGTACTGCGACACCTGCGGTCTGGCGCCGGTGGTGTCCGTGAACGGCACCATCTCCTCGCCCGCCACCGGGATCACCGGGGGCGCCCGCAAGGGCAGCGGCTCCTCGTCGGCCCGCTCGGCGCGGTCCTCGACGTCGTCCCGCTCCTCGCGCTCCTCGACGTCTCGGCGCTCGGTGTCGGGGCGCCTGTCGCGCTCGCTGACGGGGGCGGGCAGCGCGCGCTCGGTCTCGGTGCGCAGCTCGGGCTCCGCGACCGGCACCTCCGGGCGCAGCAGACTCGGGGCCGGTCTGGTCACCGTGCCGGGAGTGCCGCGTCCCAACCCGGCGACGGCCGTGATGGAGCACCCCGAGGTCCCCGAGCGGAAGCGTTTCTGCTCGCGTTCGGACTGCGGGGCGCCGGTGGGCCGCTCGCGCGGGGAGCGGACCGGGCGCACCGAGGGCTTCTGCACCAAGTGCGGCCACCCGTACTCGTTCGTCCCCAAGCTGCACCAGGGCGACATCGTGCACGGCCAGTACGAGGTGGTGGGCTGTCTGGCGCACGGCGGGCTCGGCTGGGTCTACCTCGCCGTGGACCGCGCGGTCTCGGACCGCTGGGTGGTCCTCAAGGGCCTGCTCGACACCGGCGACCAGGACGCGATGGCGGCGGCGATCTCCGAACGCCGCTTCCTGGCCGAGATCGAGCACTCCAACATCGTGCGCATCTACAACTTCGTGGAGCACCTCGACCAGCGCACCGGCTCCATGGACGGCTACATCGTCATGGAGTACGTGGGCGGCAAGTCGCTCAAGGAGATCGCCAACGAGCGGCGCGGCCCGGACGGCAAGCGCGACCCGCTCCCGGTCGAGCAGGCCTGCGCGTACGGCATCGAGGCCCTGGAGGCGCTGGGCCACCTCCACAGCCGCAACCTGCTCTACTGCGACTTCAAGGTCGACAACGCGATCCAGACCGAGGACCAGCTGAAGCTGATCGACATGGGCGCGGTGCGCCGGATGGACGACGACGAGTCGGCCATCTACGGCACGGTCGGCTACCAGGCGCCGGAGGTCGCCGAGGCGGGGCCCTCGGTCGCCTCCGACCTGTACACGGTCGCGCGCACCCTGGCCGTGCTCACCTTCGACTTCCAGGGCTATACGAACGTCTTCGCGGACAGCCTGCCGGACCCGGACAACATCGAGGTGTTCCGGACGTACGAGTCGTTCTACCGGCTCCTCGTGCGGGCCACCGACCCCGACCCGGCCCGTCGGTTCGCCTCCGCGCAGGAGATGGCCGAGCAGCTGACCGGGGTGCTGCGGGAGGTCGTGGCGCTCCAGACCGGCCGCCCGCGCCCGGCCCTGTCGACCCTGTTCGGGACCGAACTGCGGCTCACGGACACGGTGTTGTTCGCGGAGCTCACCGGGGACGTGTCGGCGCTCGGGGCCCGGGCGGTGCCCGAGAGCCGGTGGGCACGCCGCCGCGCGGCGGCCAACGGCTCCGCGGCGCCGGGCGCGGCCGGCGCGCTGGCGCACACGGGCGCGGGCGTCGTGCCCGTCGCCGCGGCCGGGCCGACCGTCACCGCGGCCCCGCACTCCTCCCCCGGCACCGGCGCCGCGGTCCCGGGCACCCCGGCCGCGCCCACGCCGACCGCCGTCGTCCCCGCGCCCCGCGTCGGCGGCGCCCCGGACGCGTACGGCCCGGGAGCGGACGGCGACGGCTATCTGCGGCCGCTGGACGCGCCCGCCACCGCGCTGGCGCTGCCGGTGCCGCACGTGGACCCGAGCGACCCCAACGCCGGGTTCCTGGCGGGTCTGATGGCCGCCGCGCCCGCCGAGCTCATCACCGCGCTGCGCACCGCGCCCGCCAACTCGGTGGAGAAGCGGCTGCGCGAGCTGCGCGCCCGGCTCGACCTGGGCGAACTGGTCTCGGCTGCGCGGGGCCTGGAGTCCCTGGAGGCCGACCACCCCGACGACTGGCGGGTGGTCTGGTACCGGGGCGTGGCCTCGCTGGTCTCCGGCGACCACGAGAACGCCGCGCTCTCCTTCGACGCCGTCTACGACGCGTTCCCGGGCGAGCCGACGCCCAAGCTGGCGCTCGGCGTGTGCGCGGAGGTACTGGGGCAGCTGGACAACGCGGCCGAGTACTACCGGCTGGTGTGGACGACCGACCCTAGCTACGTCAGCGCCGCGTTCGGCCTGGCGCGGGTGCAGCTGGCCGCGGGCGACCGCACGGCGGCCGTGACGACCCTGGAGTCGGTGCCGGAGGCCTCGATCCACTACACGGCGGCCCGGGTCGCCGCCGTGCGGGCGAGGCTGCGGCGGCGCACCCCGGGCGACGCGCTCCTGCCCGACCTGCGGGCCTCGGCGGGCCAGGTGGACGCGCTCCAGCAGCTGGGCCTGGACGCGGTGCGCCGCGAGCGGCTGGCCGCCGAAGTCCTCGGCACCGCGCTCGACTGGGTACTCTCCGGAAGCCGGAGCGTGCCCGGGAAGGCCGGACAGAGCCGGGACGGCACGTCCGGCGAGACCATACTGCTGGGCAGCGAGCTGGACGAACGGGGCCTGCGGTTCGGCCTGGAGCGTTCGTACCGGGTGCTCGCCCGGCTCGCCGGAAGCGGCGAGGAGCGGATCGAACTGGTGGAGCGGGCAAACCGTTTCCGCCCCCGGACGTGGGTGTGAATTGATGGCGCAGATGCACCAGTCGGCAACCGGGTCGTGCCCCGGCTGCGCGGAGCCGCTGGAGTCGGGCGACCGGTACTGCGGGGCCTGCGGGTACGACCTGTCGGCCGTGCCCGCGGCTCCGGTGGACACCCCGACGGTGGTCATGGGCAGTCCCGCGGCGGGCGAGGCGTGGCCCGCCGCCCGCGCTGCGGACGGCTCAGGCCCGACGCATCTGCCCACCGATCTGCCCGGCACCGACTCGGGCGGCTCCGCGCTGCCCACACACGTACGGCACGAGGGTCCCGGGGCCGAACCCGAGCCCGACGAGTACCCGTTGCCCGCGCCCGACCCCCGAGCCGCCGACACCTCCGCCCTGGGGGAGCAGGCCACCCATGTCAGCACGCCGGTGAAGGTCTGTGTGGCCTGCCGGGCCGGGCGGGTCGACGAGGACGGGTACTGCGAGAACTGCGGGCACGCCCAGCCGCGCGAGCGCGACCACATGGAGCAGGAGCTCGGCCCGGTGGCGGCGGTCAGCGACCGGGGCCTGCGCCACCACCGCAACGAGGACGCGTTCGCCGTGTCCACCACCGCGCTGCCCGACGGCTCGCCCGCCGTGGTGGCGATCGTCTGCGACGGCGTCTCCTCCGCGACCCGCCCCGACGAGGCGTCGGCGGCGGCCGCGGCCCGCGCCAACGAGTCGCTGCTCCAGGCGCTGCCCCAGGGCACGCACCCGCAGCAGGCGATGCACGAGGCGATCGTGGCCGCCGCCGAGGCGGTCAACTCCCTCGCCGACGAGCCCGTCGCGGCCCTGGAGCACGACCGCCACCAGAACGCGCCGGCCTGCACCCTGGTCGGCGCGATCGCCGCCGGCGGCCTCCTCGTGGTCGGCTGGGTCGGCGACAGCCGGGCCTACTGGGTGCCCGACGACCGTACGACCCCGCCCGCCCGGCTCACCGAGGACGACTCGTGGGCCGCGCAGATGGTGGCGGCGGGCCTGATGAGCGAGGCCGACGCGTACGCGGACGAGCGGGCGCACGCCATCACGGGCTGGCTGGGCGCCGACGCGTACGAACTGGACCCGCACACCGCCTCGTTCAAGCCGGACCGCTCCGGGGTGGTCGTGGTCTGCACGGACGGGCTGTGGAACTACGCGGAGGGCGCCGGGGAGATGGCCGGGGCCGTGCCGGCGGACGCCGCCGAACGGCCGCTGCGCAGTGCCCAGGTGCTGGTCGGCCACGCCCTGGACGGCGGGGGCCACGACAACGTAACAGTGGCCGTCGTGCCGTTCGCGGTCCCTCAGCCGGGGGCAGGATCCGCCTACAACTAGGCCCAGGCACCTGATTCCCCCGCAATCTTGTCTCTTCAGGCCCAGAAGCCTCAAGGAGCCCTACAGATGGCCAACTTCTCCAAGCCGCACGCGCCCCGGTTCTCCGTCGAGGTCTACCAGAACGAGTACCTGCCGGAGGGCGGCCGTGAGGTCAACGCGATCGTCACCGTGACGTCCACGGGCGGCGGCACGGGCGGCGGGACCGCGCCGGCCGGGGCCGCGCTG
This sequence comes from Streptomyces sp. ERV7, assembly GCF_001653515.1. Classification (GTDB taxonomy): domain Bacteria; phylum Actinomycetota; class Actinomycetes; order Streptomycetales; family Streptomycetaceae; genus Streptomyces. The sequence goes on from NZ_LYOY01000029.1 coordinate 1,051,150, forward strand.
TCGCCCTCGGCCGTACCGGGGCAGGCGCCCAGCGCCGCCGTGGTGATCATGGTCGACTGCTCGGGGTCGATGGACTACCCGCCGACGAAGATGCGCAACGCGCGCGACGCCACGGCGGCCGCGATCGACACCCTGCGCGACGGTGTGACGTTCGCGGTGGTCGCGGGCACCCACCAGGCCAAGGAGGTCTACCCGGGCAACGGCCGCCTGGCCACCGCCGACGCGCAGACCCGCGCCCAGGCCAAGGAGGCGCTGCGCAGGCTGAGCGCGGGCGGCGGCACCGCCATCGGTACCTGGCTGAAACTCGCCGACCGGCTGCTGAGCTCGGCCGACGTACCGATCCGGCACGGCATCCTGCTCACCGACGGCCGCAACGAGCACGAGTCGCCGGCGGACCTGAAGGCCGCGCTCGACGCCTGCGCGGGCCGCTTCACCTGCGACGCGCGCGGGGTCGGCACCGACTGGGAGGTCAAGGAGGTCACCCAGATAGCCTCCGCGCTGCTCGGCACCGCCGACATCGTGGCCGACCCCTCGGGCCTGGCCGCGGACTTCACGCGGATGATGGAGAACGCGATGGGCAAGGAGGTCGCGGACGTCGCGCTGCGGCTGTGGACCCCGGTCGGCGTGGAGATCACGTTCGTGAAGCAGGTCGCGCCCACCGTCGAGGAGCTGACGGACCGCCGCACCGAGGCGGGGCCGCGCGCCGGGGACTACCCCACGGGCTCATGGGGCGACGAGTCGCGCGACTACCACGTGTGCGTCCAGGTCCCGGAGGCCGGAATCGGCCAGGAGATGCTCGCCGCCCGGGTCTCGCTGATCCTGCCCGACCCGGCGGGCGGCACCCCGCAGGCGCTCTCGCAGGGGCTGGTCCGCGCGGTGTGGACCGAGGACATGGCCGCCTCCACCGCGCTCAACCCCCAGGTCGCCCACTACACGGGTCAGGCCGAACTGGCGCAAGTCATCCAACAGGGTCTCGATGCCCGCAAGTCGGGCGATATGGACGGCGCCACCGCCAAGCTCGGCCGGGCCGTCCAGCTCGCCGCCGCCTCCGGGAACGCCGATACGGCGAAGCTGCTCGCGAAGGTGGTGGACGTCGTCGACGAGGCGACGGGTACTGTGCGACTGAAGGCGAAGGTCGCGGAGGCGGACGAGATGACTCTCGAAACCCGCTCGACGAAGACCGTACGCGTGAAGAAGTGACGACGAAACCGACCCGGGCACCGGCCCGGGAGCACACCGCACACAGCGGTACGCAGTAGCGAAACCACTTGAGTGCCTCGGCCCGAGGGGCCGGACGAGGAGAGGGGGAAGCGACTCCATGCCGACCTGCCCGAACGGACACCAGTCGGGTTCCGACGACTGGTGCGAGGTCTGCGGCCATCGCATGGGCGCCGTGCCGCCGCCTCCCCGTCCCAGTCGCAGCCGCCGCAGCACCAGGCGCCGCAGCACACCCAGGCGCCCCAGGCCCCGCAGCAGCCCCAGCAGCCCCAGCAGCAGTTCCAGGCCCCGCCGCCCCAGCAGCTCCGCTGGTCGGTCACCATCGGGCCGGACCGGGACTACTTCATGGCGATGATGCAGCGCAGCGGGCCCGAGGCCGCCGGGCTGAACCTGCCCGCGTACTCGCCCGAGCAGCAGCGCCAGCTCACCGGCAACCAGCTCACCATCGGCCGCCGCCGCCACTCCACCGGCGAGGCGCCCGACATCGACCTGGCCGTACCGCCGGAGGACCCGGGCGTCTCGCACCAGCACGCGGTCCTGGTCCAGCAGCCCGACGGCACCTGGGCGGTGGTCGACCAGAACTCCACCAACGGCACGACCATCAACGGCGGCGAGGAGCCCATCCAGCCGTATGTGCCGGTCGCGCTCCAGGACGGCGACCGGGTGCACGTGGGCGCCTGGACCACGCTGACCCTCCGCCGGGCCCAGGGCCTGTCCGGCTAGACACCTCCGGGCACGACGTCCCGCAGGGGCCATGCATAGGGTCCCTGCGGGTCGTCGAGCCAGGCCCACTGCCGCTCGCCGGTGACCGTCACCCCGAACCGCTCGCGCCGGGGCCGCCCCTCGCGCCGCCACAGCTCGTACGCCTCGTACGGGTCCAGGCTGTCCTCGGTGAGCGCCAGCAGGAAGCGGAAGAGCTCGTTCTCCAGGCTCGGGCGGGGCAGCCCGCCGCGCTGCGGTGCGCCGGGCGCGGGCGCCACGCCCCGCAGCGGTACGAAATAGGCCGGGGTGTGCAGGAAGTGCCCCTGGGCGTGCCCGGCGTCGCGCACCCTCAGCAGGATCAGGCCGGTGGCCAGCGGCGCCTCGATCAGCGCCCCCGGGGTGCACTGCGCCAGCCACCCGGCCGGTACCGACGGCAGGGTGCAGGTCGCGATGATCCGGTCGAAGGGCGCCCGGGACGGACAGCCGCGCGCCCCGTCGCCGGTCACCACCGCAGGGTGGAAGCCCGCGGCCGCCAGATGCGTCCGGGCCGACTCGGTGATCTCCGGGTCCAGGTCGACCGTGGTGACCAGCTCCTCGCCGAGCCGGTGGCTGAGCAGCGCCGCGTTGTAGCCGGTCCCGGCACCGATCTCCAGGACCGCGTGCCCGTCCCGGACGTCCAGGACCTCCAGCATCCGGGCCATCAGCGAGGGCTGGCTGCTGGAGGAGAGCAGCTCCCCGTCGCGCAGCCGGGTGGCCAGCGGCATGTCCGTGTAGACCCCGTCCAGCCAGCGCGCCCGCATGCCGGGGTCCGGGTCCTGGCCCCACAGCCGCTGGTGGCCGCCGGGGCGGCCCACGAAGTAGTACGGCACGAAGAGGTCGCGGGGCACCTCCTCGAAGGCGGCCCGCCAGGCCGGGTCGTCGAGCGCGCCCCCGGCCACGATCTCCGCGACGAGGGCCGCCCGCGCCTCGGCCGCGGGATCCCGGTGTACGCCCATATGTCCACTGTGCTGCGCCCGGGCCCGGGAGGCGAGTGGTCCTAGGCCCCAAGTCCTCGGTCACCGCATCTGCGACCATGGACACGTGAACGAGATTCCGCACGGCACGCTTCAGGAGCAGACCTTCTACGAGCAGGTCGGCGGCGAGGAGACCTTCCGGCGCCTGGTCCACCGCTTCTACCAGGGAGTCGCCGAGGACCCGCTGCTGCGGCCGATGTACCCGGAGGGCGATCTGGGCCCGGCCGAGGAGCGGCTCGTCCTCTTCCTGATCCAGTACTGGGGCGGCCCGCGCACCTACAGCGACCACCGCGGCCACCCCCGGCTGCGGATGCGCCACGCGCCGTTCACCGTGGACCGGGCCGCGCACGACGCCTGGCTGACCCATATGCGCGAGGCCGTCGACGACCTGGGGCTCTCCGAGGAGCACGAGAAGACGCTCTGGAACTATCTGACGTACGCGGCCGCCTCGATGGTCAACACGGCGGAGTAGACCGGAAGTTAACCTTCCGCCCACTCGGGCACCGGAATGCGGGAATCCGTCATCGCATTCCGGTCACGATCCGGTCAAGGTCGCCCGTACTCACCCCGCAAGCGGTTTCCACCGGCCCATGCCCTCTGAAAGCATCCGGACAGACGTTCGGGGGCAGGTCAGGGTTCTGGGGGCCGTGTGGCGGGGTTCGTTTTTCTGCGGGTGCGGGCGCACCGGTTGCTGCTCGCCGCCGCGCTGCTCGCGGTCGTGCTCACCACCTCGGTCCTGGCCGCCCTGACCGCCTTCTCCGGCTCCATCGGGGACGCGGCCCTGCGCCACACGCTGGCCACCCGGTCCGCCGCGCCCGCCGCGCTGATCGTCAAGGCGACCGTCCCCGACCGTGGGCCGGTCACGGAGGACGGGACCACCACCGCCGACGCGGGCTCGTCGAGCGCCTCCAGGAGCTCACCCGCCGACACGGTGACATCGAGCTCCACCACCGCGTCCAGCCGCACCGTACGAATCGCCAGCACCTCGAACGCCGGCGGGCGCCCGAACACCGCCAGCGCCCCGCCCCCGGCCTGCAGCCGTACGGCCGCCGACCGGTCGTAGTGGATCAGCCGGGCCAGGAAGGCGGCGAGATCCGCCACCTCCCCGGCGTCGGCGAAGCCCAGCTTCACGGTCATGCCGCGGCCCGCTCCGACCCCGAGGGCTTCCCGGCGCCGCGCCCCGCGACGGCCGGACCCTCGACGTACTCCTGGAGGAACGACTTCTCCTCCGCGGAGATCCGCCGAGGCCGCCCGGCCGCCAGGTCGTACGGCACCACGACCGTGGACGCCCGCACATACACCTGCTCGGGGTCCTTGATCTCGTACGCGATCGTCAGCGACGCCGCGCCGATCTTCGTGACCCACGACTCGACGGTCACCGGTGCGTGGCGGTGCACCAGCGGCCGTACGTAGTCGATCTCGTGCCGGGCCACGACGGACCCGCCCGAGAACGACGGCGAGCCGTCCCCCGGCGCCAGCCGGAACATGAAGTCGATACGTGCCTCCTCCAGATAGCGGAGGAAGACCACGTTGTTGACGTGCCCGAAGGCGTCCATGTCCGACCAGCGGAGCGGGCAGCTGTAGATGTGGCGAGCCAAGAAGATCAGCCCCGGGTGAGCTTCTTGTAGGTGGCGCGGTGCGGACGCGCCGCGTCGGCGCCGAGACGCTCGACCTTGTTCTTCTCGTACGACTCGAAGTTGCCCTCGAACCAGTACCACTTCGAGTCGCCCTCGTACGCCAGGATGTGCGTCGCGACCCGGTCCAGGAACCAGCGGTCGTGGGAGATCACGACAGCGGCACCGGGGAACTCCAGGAGCGCGTTCTCCAGCGAGGAGAGCGTCTCGACGTCGAGGTCGTTGGTGGGCTCGTCGAGGAGCAGCAGGTTGCCGCCCTCCTTGAGCGTCAGCGCCAGGTTGAGGCGGTTGCGCTCACCACCGGAGAGCACCCCGGCCGGCTTCTGCTGGTCCGGGCCCTTGAAGCCGAACGCGCTGACGTACGCGCGCGAGGGCATCTCGACCTGGCCGACGTTGATGTAGTCCAGCTCGTCCGACACGACCGCCCAGAGGGTCTTCTTGGGGTCGATGTTGGCGCGGCTCTGGTCGACGTACGAGATCTTGACGGTCTCGCCGACCCGGATGGAGCCCGAGTCGGGGGTCTCCAGGCCCTGGATCATCTTGAACAGCGTGGTCTTGCCCGCGCCGTTCGGACCGATGACGCCCACGATGCCGTTGCGCGGCAGCGTGAAGGACAGGTCGTCGATGAGGACCTTGTCGCCGAAGGCCTTGGAGAGGTTCTCGACCTCGACGACGATCGAGCCCAGACGCGGGCCCGGCGGGATCTGGATCTCCTCGAAGTCCAGCTTCCGCATCTTGTCGGCCTCGGCCGCCATCTCCTCGTAACGGGCGAGGCGCGCCTTGGACTTGGTCTGCCGGCCCTTGGCGTTGGAGCGGACCCACTCCAGCTCTTCCTTGAGCCGCTTGGCGCGCTTCTCGTCCTTGCGGCCCTCGACCTTGAGGCGGGACGCCTTCTTGTCCAGGTACGTGGAGTAGTTGCCCTCGTAGGGGATCGCGCGGCCGCGGTCGAGCTCAAGGATCCACTCGGCGACGTTGTTCAGGAAGTACCGGTCGTGGGTGACCGCGACGACGGCGCCCGCGTACTTCGAGAGGTGCTGCTCCAGCCAGTTCACCGACTCGGCGTCGAGGTGGTTGGTGGGCTCGTCGAGGAGGAGCAGGTCGGGCGCCTCGATCAGCAGCTTGCAGAGCGCCACACGGCGCTTCTCGCCACCGGAGAGGTTGACCACGGGCCAGTCGCCGGGCGGGCAGCCCAGCGCGTCCATGGCCTGCTCCAGCTGGGCGTCGAGGTCCCAGGCGTTGGCGTGGTCGAGGTCCTCCTGGAGCTTGCCCATCTCCTCGAGGAGCGCGTCCGAGTAGTCCGTCGCCATGAGCTCGGCGACCTCGTTGAAGCGCTTGAGCTTGCCCATGATGTCGGCGGCGCCGTCCTGCACGTTCTCCAGGACCGTCTTGGTCTCGTCGAGCTGCGGCTCCTGCATGAGGATGCCGACGCTGTAGCCCGGCGACAGGAACGCGTCTCCGTTGGAGGGCTGCTCAAGGCCCGCCATGATCTTGAGAACGGTGGACTTACCGGCACCGTTGGGGCCGACCACACCGATCTTCGCGCCGGGCAGGAAGCTCAGCGTGACGTCGTCAAGGATCACCTTGTCGCCGTGCGCCTTGCGCGTCTTGCGCATGGTGTAGATGTACTCAGCCAAGAGAAACCGTCCGGCAGTGTGAATCGGGCTGTGGGCAGATACACCCCATCTTGCCGTACCGCCACCCCCTGGCGGAAACGGGTACTTGCGACGGGACGCCAGTGGCCCCGGTGCGCCTGCGCTCACCGGGGCCACTGTCACAGGGTGGTCACTCTGAGTCCACGGTGCCGTGTCTCAGAGCCGCGGGGGTCAGTGCCCGGCGGTCCCGGCCTTCTTGCGGCGGAGGAAGAACACCGCGCCGCCGCCTATGACGACCAGGGCGACAGCGACGCCCGCGATCATCGGCGTGGAGCTGGAGGAACCGGTCTCGGCCAGGTCACCACCAGTGGTGGAGCCGGACGAGGTGCCGCCCGCGGAGGCGGGGCTGGGCTTCGACGACGGCGTGGTGGTGGGGGTGCCGGAGGTCTTGCAGTCCAGGACGCCCTTGAACTCCTGCTTGAAGCCGTTCGGGCCCGTGATCACGAAGTCGTAGGCCTGGTCCTCGGCGACCGGCACGGTGACGGTCTTCGACTTGCCGGCGCCGATCGTGTACGAGAAGCCGGCCAGCTTGAAGGTGAACGCCTCGTCGCCCTTGTTGGTCGCCGTGACATCCACGCCGCCCTTGGCGCAGTTCTTCGCGGCCGTCAGGGCCGGAATGGCGCCCTGCTTGGCCCAGGTCGCCTTGGCCGCGGCGGTCACCGTGGAGTCGCTGGACCCGGCGAGGATCTGCGTCTGGCTCTTGGACTCACTGGCGAACGCACGGCCGACCGGCACCTGGGTGGTGGCCTGGACGGTCAGCGAGCCGGAGCCCGGCTGGGCACCCGCGGGCACGTCGAAGAAGAGCTGCGCGCCGTTCTTGGCGGTCGTGGCGGCCTTGCCCGCCTTGTCGACAACCTTGACGCCCGCGGCCTTGAGCTCCTCCGACGGGGTCACCGTGACCTTGTCGGCGTTGGTGCGGACGGTCACCGGGCCGAGCTTGGAGCCCGCCTTGCCGGAGACGGCCGGGTTCTCCAGCGTCAGGGACGCCTTGGGCTCGCCCACGTTCTGCGCGGACTTGGTCAGCCAGTCCGCCAGGTCCTTGGCCTGCGCGTCCACCGCGTCGACCTGGGCGTGGTCCGAGTAGCGCCAGATGGCGACCTGGGTGGCCGCGGCGGCCGTGCCATTGGTCAGCTGACCCTTGAGGCCGGCCGACTTGGCGAGCGCCGTCAGGTCGTTCACCTGCGGGTACGAGTGCTCGAGGATCCAGCGGATCTTGCCCGCGTCGGGGTTGCCGCTCAGCGAGGTGCCGCTCCAGGGGGTCTCCTGGTACTTCGCGGCGGGCTGGGTCGGGTTGTGGATGTCGATGCAGTACGTACGCAGGGTGCCGCCGCCGTCGACGACCATCTGGAACAGACCGGCCGAGACCGGCCGGTCGCCGCCCTGCTGGTGGATGACGGCCTTGCCGGAGGCGTCCGGGTCCAGGCCCTTGATGGTCGCGACCGCGCCGCCCTGGTGCTGCTGGCCGGGCGTGTCGGCGACCGCCGTGCCCGCCCCGGCTATGGCGCCGCCGGCGACCAGTCCCGAGACGGCGACCGCGGCAGCGAGGCGTGCGGCGCCGCGCTTGCGTACAGACTTGGGTACAGAAAACCCGTGAACGACTGAAAACACAGAATTCCCCTTCGGGCGAGGAGCTTTCGCGTACATGCGCGTGGGGGAAGTGCCTCGCCTGCTGACTCAAGTGCCCCGTGAGTACCGGGAATCCTATGGAGGTCGTGCCTCCTGATCCCCTGTCATGCGGTCAGATAACCATTCCGAATCGGAATCGTTATCGCCGGTACCCGTTCCCACCTGGGGTTATCGACAAATCTCCCGTACGGAACGGGACGTTCAGGGCACTGCGGCAGCCACGGCGGACGGCTTCGCGGGACCCGTCCCACGCCTCTCACCAGGGCTTTCGGTGACCTCTCCGGCACTCGCCCCAGCCGCCCCGTCACCCCCCCCCCGCCCTCTCCTCCCTCCACCCATCCCTGTCCGACCGTCTCACCGTCTTGGCCTACGACCCCGGCGTCAGCCCGAAGGGCGGCGGTCTGCCCGGACTCGACGTCCTGCGCAGCGTCGTCAACTCCATCAACCTGTTCGGGATCGTGGCCGTGGTCGGCGCGCTCGCCGTCAGCCTCGGTGTGTGGGCCTGGGGCCATCACACCGGTGGCCACCAGGCCGAGGCCAACGGCAAGAAGGGCGCCGTCGTCAGCGCGGGCGCGGCCCTCGGGCTCGGTGCCGCTAACGGAATCGTCGCCTTCTTCTCCGCGCTGGGCGAGCAGGTCCAGTAGTGGCGAATCGATCCCTCTCCGCCCTGGGCGCCCACTGGCCACCCCGCCGCCGCCTGATGGTCGTCGCCGGTGTCCTGGCCGTGCTGCTGGCGGTGGCCGGGGCTGTCGCCTGGTTCACCGGCCACGGCCACAGCGCGGATGAATCCCGTGTCCCGGCCAGTTCCTCCACGCATCCCAGCGTCGGCACCGCCGCACCTACCCCAAAGCCGGGGACGGTGGCCAGTGATGTCTCTCAACCGCCGCCGATTGCCGATCCGCTGGCCTTCGGCCGGGCTGCGGCGGTGATGCTGTGGACCTTCGATGCCCGCATCACCGGCCGCGACGAGCAGCTGGCCGGCATGCACACTTGGATGACGCCCGAGTCCAAGTACGCGGACTGGGGCTCGATCCAGGCCCAGGTGCCCGATCCGCTGCTGTGGTCGCGGCTGAGGGACAACACCCAGCACGCCACCGCCACCACTCGTGAGGCGCACTTCCCCTCCGCGTTCAAGCAGGCCCTCGCGGATAACCCTGCGGCGATCACCGAGGCGTACATCTACGCGGTCACCGTCACCGGCACCCAGCAGCTCGCCTGGACCGGTGGCGGGAGCGGGGCGGAGGAGCGACAGGTCACCCTCGCCGTCCAGTGCCGCCCCGGAGCCGACTGCCGGTTGGTTGCCATCGCCCCCGCCGTCGCCCCGTAGCCGAGTCCCGTTTCTCCTCGAACTGAAAGGCAGGACGCCCGTCGTGGCCTTCTGTGACCTGCCCGTCGCCGGCACCGTCTGCAAGGTCGGGGGCGCCATCAAAGGCGGCATCGACTTTGCCTCCGACCCGGCCAAGGCGATCGGCGACTGGATGGCGCAGAGCGCCGGTGACATGGCCGCCGCCTCCGCGGACCTGGCCGCCAAGGCCATTGACACCACTACCCGCGTTGATCTGAACGCGGCCTGGTTCCGCGACAACTACGAGACCATCCTTCCCATCGGGCTGCTCCTGCTGGTCGCGAGTTTCTGCGCCCAGCTGGTGCGCGCCGCCGTCAAACGCGACGGGCAGGCACTCACCCAGGCGGTCACCGGAACCATGTCCGGGGTGCTGTTCGCGTTCGGGGCCATCGCGTGCACCACCGTCGCCCTTGAAGTCGTCGACGCTCTCTCGGCCGGCTTGTTCGCGGCGGCGGGGACGGATATCGCCTCGGCGGTGCGGCGCATCGTCAAGGTGTCCGCCATCGGGTCGATCGCGGGACTCGGCTGGCTGGTCGCCGTGTTCGCCGCCCTGGCCTCCGCCGTCGGCGCGTTCCTGTTCTGGTGCGTGATGATGGTCCGCAAGGTCGGCATTTTGATCTTGGTCACTCTGGCGGTGTTCGCGGGGGCGGGCGGCGGCTGGGAGGCTGCCCGCCGCTGGCGGCGGGGCTGGATCGAGGCCACCGCTACCCTCGTCGTCTCCAAGCTGTTGATGACGATCATCTTCGTCCTCGGTATCTCCTCCCTGAGCAAGACCGAAGCCAAGGACGGCATGGCAGCGCTCGCCGACGTCGCTGCCGGCATGGTCATCATGCTGCTCGTCCTGCTCACCCCTTACGGCGCGTTCAAGTTCGTGCACTGGGCCTCCGAGGGCACCGACGGCGAGAACCTGCACCGCGCTGGTGGTGCCGGTGCCACCCTCGCCCGCCAGCATGCCGAGAACACCGGACGCAAGGTGGCTGCTGCGGCGACCACGGCCGGAGCCGGCGCAGCCGCAGCCGGGGCGGCGGGCGGTGCCGAAGGCGCGGGCGGCGGCGGGGGTTTCCCCGGTGACATCGCTGCCAACCCCGCCGGCGGCATGAACCCGGGCACGGGTGCGGAGAAGGACGACTCCGGCAGCGGTTCGGGACTGCGGGACCTGATGAAGCAGACCGGCCCTTCGCGGCCCCCGCAGAACGGCGGCGAGGGCGCGGGGCCGGACGGCGCCCCGCCGAACTGGAGCAGCTCCCCCGCCCAGCCCAGCTCCTGGGGACACGCTGCTCCGCCCGAGGGTCCGCCGGCTCACTGTGCCCCCAGTGGCGACGGTGCCCAGTCCGGTTCCCCGGCCGGCCTGTAATCCCTTCTGACCGCCCCGCCCCGGGGCAGCACGCACGCCGCCCTCTGCGTGTGTGCTGCCCCGGGCCTGACCTGGAACCGCGCACCGTGTCCTCCGAAGCCCTGCTCACCGTCAAATTCCCGCACCGGTCCCGGCGCGGCATCATGCTGGGCCTGTCCCTGCCCCAACTCGCCGCCGTCTCCCTCACGCTGGCGCTGCTGCTGGTCACCGTGTTCACCACCGGCCTGATCGGCGCCGTCCTCCTGGCACCGCTGTGGATCACGACCGCTGTGCTGGTCGGCGTGCGGCGTCAGGGTCGGTCCCTGATCGACTGGGCGCCGCTCGTCGCCCGCTACGCCTACCGGCGGCGCAGCGGGCAGAGCGTGTGGCGGGCCCGCCCGGCCACCCGGCCGCGGGCCGAGGGTCTGCTGCACCTACCCGGCACCACCGCTTCCCTGCGGGTGGCGACCGCCGCCTCCGGGGCCGCCGCCGTCCACGACCCCCACACCCAGACGCTGACCGCCGTCGCCCGCGTCTCCAGCAGGGCCTTCGCGCTGCTGGACCCGGCCACCCAGAACACCAACGTCGCCGCCTGGGGACGGGCGTTGGCGGGTATCGCCCGCACCAGGCACGTGGCCACCGTGCAGGTGATGGAGCGCACCGTCCCGGACTCCGGCGACAGCCTCACCCGCCACTGGACCGCACACGGCCACCCCCAGGCCCCCGTCGCCGGACAGATCTACAGCCAGTTGGTCGACCGTGCCGGGCCGGCCGCAGCCCCGCACGAGACGTACCTGGCCATCGCCCTCGACCTCAAGGCCGCCAAACGCCTCATCCACCAGGCCGGCGGCGGACTCGGCGGAGCGTTCACGGTGATGGAGCAGACCACCGCCTCCATCGCCCAGGCCGCCCGCACCGCCGGGCTGAGTGTGACCGGCTGGCTGTCCGCGCGGGAGATCGCCGCGGTAGTACGCACGGCCTACGACCCGGCGGCCACCTCCCGCCTGCAGCAGTGGTCCACCACCGGCCGCGCCGAAGCCGACCCGGCCGCCGCCGGGCCCGTCGCCCAGGTCGAGGAGAGCGACCGGGTGATCACCGATACCGCGCGGCACGCCACCTACTGGGTGGAGAACTGGCCGCGCACCGAGACCAGTCCGGGGTTCTTGCACCAGGTCATGTTCAGCGCCGGGGTCCGGCGTACCTTCTCCCTTATCTACGTGCCGCAGGGCATCGACGCCGCGCTGCGCGACGTCCAGCGCAAGAAGGCCCAGATCATCGCGGACGCCAGCGAACGCTCCCGCCGCGGCCAGGTCGACTCCGAAGCCGACAGCGTCGAGTACGCGGACGTCAAATCCCGCGAGCGGCAGCTGATCTCCGGGCACGCCGACGTCGCCCTGACCGGCCTGGTCACCGTCTCCGCCGAAACCGACCAGGCCCTGGACGCCGCCTGCGCACAGATCGAAACCGCCGCCACCGGCGCCCAAGTCGACCTGCGGCGCCTGGTGTTCCAGCAGACCGACGCCTTCACCACCTGCGCCCTCCCTCTCGCCCGCAACACCCTGTGAGCCCCATGCCCGGCGCATCGGCTTTGGGCGCATCGGCTTTGGGCGCGTCGGCTTTGGGCGCGTCGGTTCGGGACGCGTCGGTTCTGGGTCCGCCGCTTGAGGGCGCGCCGCTTCTGGGTCCGTCGGTTCGGGGCGCGTCGGTGGATGGGGTCTCGGTTGGGCCGGCTGCCGCCGACATGTCGACTTCCGCTGTCTCGGTCCCGGGCGTGTCGGGCTCGGACGCCTCGCCTCCGGATGTGGTGGCTCCGGGCGTGTCTACGTCGGGCGTGTCGGCCTTGCGCGGGAGGGTTTCCGGCTGCGCCACCGCGGCCGCTGCCGCTGGTCCGTCGCGTCCGGCGGATCCCTTACGTACAGCCGCCTGCTCATCCTGCTCCGGCCGCCGGGCAGGGGGCCGTTCGGCCCACGGACGGTCGAAGCCGAGCCAGCCGGAGGTCGGCCCGACGGTGTCCAGCAGGCCGATCGGTGGCCGCCCGGCGGCGCGCACCTCGACGGTCAGAGACGGGGCCGCCGCTTGCGTGGAGGCGCCCCCACCTGCGTCGGAACCACCGGCGGGCGGCCGCTCCCCCTCCTCCGGAGAAGCGGCGGATCCGGTCTGGGCCCCGGACTCCACCTCCTCCGAGTCCGGTTCCGGCCGTCCGGACGCGGGCTGGTCGGAGTCGGGCTGGTCGGCGCCCGGCCGATCCGTCAGAGCGGTCACCCCGCTCACCTCTCCTTCTGCAGTAGGGACAGCGCGGCGATCAGCCCGGCCTGGGGCTCGGGAGTCACCCGGAGCGCTTCCAGCGGGGCGAGCCGGCGGTCGCGTTCGGCGTTCAGGACACGGTCGATGTACGTCGTGACCAGTTCGCCTCCCTGGTCGCGCAGGCGCAGCGCACGCTGGGCGCCGATGCGTTCGGCGAGCCGCTCCCCGGCCCGGCGGGCCCTGCGCCCGCCGAGGAGCGCGGCCGCCAGCAGGGCCGCCACGGCCTCGGCGGAGGGCGCGACGGCCCGGTCCAGCTCCCGTACCTCCTCCTCGGCCAGCTCCTCCAGGACCCGCCGCCAGCGCCGTACGGCGACCTCGATGCGCTCACCGGTCTCCCGGTCCCGTACGCCCTCGGCCAGCTCGGCCGCCGCGGGCTCGCGGCCCCAGGCCTCGCGGACCCGTTCGTCGGCGGCGTCCGCGGCGCAGCCGAGCAGCTCGACGAGGCTCTCGCAGAGCGCGTCCAGGAGCTCGACGGAGGTCGCGTCCCGGGGGTACGCCCGCCAGCGGGTGAGCGCGTCCCCGGCGAGTACGCCCCCTGCCTGCAGCCTGCGCCGCACACGTGCCCCTTCCCGCTCGTACGCCTCCTCGACCGCACTCGTCATCCGTACGGCGGCGGCGTACTGCGCGGCGACGGCGGAGGCGAGCTCGGGCATACGGGCGTTGAGCGAGTCGATGACACCGACGGCGGTACGGACGACGGCCTGCTGCCGGGCGGCCGCGTCCTGGGCCCGGTGGGTGAGCCACTGGCCGAGCGGGGCGACCGCCGTGGACGGCAGCAATCCACTTCCGCCACCGGCCGATTCGGGCAGCTCGGGGATGGTGAAGCGGGGCACGTCACCGAGCCCGGCCTTGGTCAGGAGCGCCGCGTACTGCCGGGACACCTCGACGATGACCTGGTGGGGCACCCGGTCGAGGACGGTGATCAGCATGGCGTCGTACTCCTTGGCCGTACGCAGCAGGTGCCACGGCACGGCGTCCGCGTACCGCGAGGCGGTCGTCACCATCACCCAGATGTCGGCGGCGCAGATCAGCTGGGCGGCGAGCAGACGGTTGCTGACGACGAGTGAGTCGATGTCGGGCGCGTCGAGCAGGGCGAGCCCCACGGGCAGGTTCCGCGAGGTCTCGACGCGCAGCGAGTTCTCCGCGTCGTTGCCCCCGACGCCCTCCTCCACCTCCGCCTCCTCGTTCTGCTGGGGCAGCCAGACACGGGTGAGCTGGGGCAGTACGCGGATCTCGGTGAACCAGTGGTGGTCGTCGGGGTGGCAGACGAGTACGGGGGTGCGGGTGGTCGGCCGCAGCACGCCGGCCTCGCTGACCCGCCGACCCACAAGGGAGTTGACGAGGGTGGACTTCCCGGCGCCGGTGGACCCGCCGACGACGGCGAGCAGCGGCGCTTCGGGGTCTTTGAGCCGGGGCAACAAATAGTCGTCGAGCTGCGCGAGCAGTTCGCCCCGGGTCTGCCGTGCCCGCGCCGCCCCCGGCAGGGGCAGCGGAAGACGCACGGCGGCGACCCGGTCGCGCAGGGCGGAGAGTGCGTCGATCAGCTGAGGCCGTACGTCCAAGGTCGCCACATGCGAAGAATGCCCAATTTTGGCGCCTTTTTGAAGCGTATGGAAGCCTTCGCGCGCCGACCGGACACATGGGACAGACGGGATGAGTGGGACGCAGGCATAACGAGTGCACAACACCCGGCGCCACGAGCGTCAAAAGCGCTGCATGTTCCGCGCTCGCCTGCGATTATCGGTTCGCTTCACGGAACCTCCACATCGTGCCACGGAGGTGAAGCAACCGGGGCGAGGCGAGAGGAGCCCTATCCTTGTCCCCGGCAAGGTCACGGCCCGGAGCCGCGCTCCGGACCACACCCTTGCCCGCCCGGGGGCTCCAGGCCACCGCGGCCGCCATCCGGCCCCCGTAGCTCAGTGGATAGAGCAGGCGCCTTCTAAGCGCTTGGCCGCAGGTTCGAGTCCTGCCGGGGGCACCACTGCCCGCGCGGTGTCAGGCCCTCCCTCCGGGAGGGCCTTTTTGCTGTGGCAGGGACCCTAGCGAGTCGGGCGTCGGGGCCGCGTAAGCGACGGAGCCTCCGCTGGCGGCGGCCCCGATGCTGCGCTCGACCAGTCGGTCGGGGGGCAGCGGGAGGCGAAGAGGGCTCGTTTGGCCTTCAGGGGCTCAGCCGCGCCGCTCGTCGAGAGCTGTTCGCAACCAGTCCAAGGAGTCCTGCTCAAGCAGTTCGTCGGCCAAGCGCTTCGCCGTGTCGGTGACGAGACGGGCGCGGCTGTTGTCGATCCAGCGCTGGGCGTTCTGGTGGCCCTGCGCGAGGTACTCGATGCCTTGGAGCATGCACTCCAGCTTGTCGGCGTCGCGGGCGCAGACCGCTTCGGGGGACTCCTTCGCCTCGTAGCTGCGGAGCAGTACGTGCACGCGCGGCGGCCGGCCCAGTGCTGCCTCGCCCGGGTGGAGGTCCGGCGGAGGCTGAACGGGGGCCGGGCCCCGCCCTGAGTCTCACAGCCAACCGTCCACCCAAACCGGAGGCGGCCTCGAACTGCGCAACGCCGCCTGCCGGGTGCGCGAGGAGACGGGGGGCGCACCGGCGTACGAGTTCGCCCTGGCGCCCCACACCCCCTGGAGCGACGACGAGACCGAGCGCTTCCTGGGCCGCCTGGATGGGGCCCTCGGGCAGGAGTCCCCCGGCTACCGCCGGGCCCGTACCGCCCGGCGGCTCGGCGCGCCCACGGCGCTGCGGCTGCCCGCCGACGCGTTCCTGCGCGACTGGCAGGAGTCCGTGGCCACCGGCATCCGCCCCACCCAGGTCAAGGACCGCCTGTTCCGCCAGGACCCGGCGCAGTGGCGGCGGCTCACCGGCCGGACGCCGCGATGACGACGAACCGGAACAACGACGAAGGAGACAGACCACCCATGACCACCGCACTGGACGCCGTCGAGCGCACCGCCCTGCTCACCGCCGCCCTGCGCGCCGCCGAGACCCGGCGCGACGACCGGCTCTACGAGGACCCGTACGCCGCAGCCCTCGCCGGTGACATCGGGCCCGCCCTCCTCGCGGAGGTGCGCGACGCCACGTTCCCGCCGGGTGAGCGGCGCAGCGTGCCGAGCACCCCCGACTACAACGCGATCCGCACCCGGTTCTTCGACGACTACCTCCAGGAGGCGGCCCGCGACCCGGAGATGACCCAGATCGTGCTCGCCCCGGCCGGGATGGACTCGCGCGCGTACCGGCTCGACTGGCCCGGCCACATCCGCTGGTTCGAGGTCGACCGGCCCGCCGTCCTCGCGTACAAGAAGGAGCGGCTCGGCGACGTCGAGCCGCGCACCGACCACCGCTCGGTCGCCGTCGACCTCACCTCGCCCGACTGGGAGCAGGACCTGATCGCCGCCGGATACGACCCGGCGCTGCCCTCGACCTGGCTCCTGGAGGGGCTGCTCTACTACATCCCCGAGCCGGACACCCACCGCATCCTGGAGCGGGTCGCCGCGATCTCGGCGCCGGGCAGCCGGATAGCCGCCGACATCGTCAACGCCGAGGCGCTCACGCTGCCGCACATGCGGGCGCTGCTCGACGTGTTCGCGGGCTGGGGCTGCCCCTGGCTGTTCGGTACGGACGAGCCGGAGGCGCTCTTCGACCGGTACGGGTTCACGGTGTCGGCCCCGCAGCCCGGCGAGCCCGGCGCCGACTTCGGCCGCTGGGCCGACCCGGTCCCGCCGCGAGCCAAGCGCGACCAGCGCCGGGTGTTCTTCGTCAATGGACGAAGGCGCTGAGATGACGACGGCTGAGATGACGACGACAGAAACGACCGACAGGACCGCGGTCGTCGCGGGCGCGGGCATCGCGGGTCTCGCGGGCGCGCTGGCCCTGCACGGCATCGGCTACCGCGTCCTGGTCCTGGAGCGCGGCGCCGAACCGCCGGCCGGGCCCGTCGAGGTGGCCGCCGCAAGCTGGGTGCGCCCGGCCGTCCCGCAGGGCATCCACTCCCACACGCTCACCTCGCTCGGGGTGAAGGTCCTGCGCGAGCGGGCGCCCCACGTCCTCGACGCGGCGCTGGCCGCCGGGGCACGGCTCCTCGACCTCACCGAGGCGCTCCCGCCGGGCGAGGGCGGCCGGGAGCCGGGCGACGAGGAGCTGGTGGCGCTCGGCTGCCGCCGCACCGCGCTCGAACTCGTCCTGTACCGGGCCGTGGTGGCCCTGCCCGGGGTGGAGGTCCGGCACGGCCCTGCCGTCGGCGCCCTGGAGCTCGATCCGGGCGACGGGCGGGTGCGCGCGGTGCGCACGGACGGCGGCGAGCGGATCGCGGCCGATGTGGTGATCGACGCCACCGGGCGGCACGCCGCCGCCCGGAGCTGGCTGCGCGGCGCCGGGGTGCCGGTGGCCGAGGACCGGGTCGGCCCGTCGGGGCTGAGCGGCTTCACCCGCTTCTACCGGCTGACCGGTGAGGGGCGGCCCGGCCCGCTCAACCGGGGCAACGCGGCCGGCGACATCTTCGACCACTACGCGGGGGTGCTGCACCCCGGCGACAACAACACCTTCTCCATCGCCCTGGCGACCCTGCCGGGCGACCGGGCCCTGCACGGACTGCTCACCCCGGCCGGTTTCACCGCCGCGGCCCGGGCCACCCCCGGGCTCGCCGCATGGCTGGCCGACGGGGCGAGCGAGCCGATCTCGCCCGTGCACGCCATCACCAGCCCGCCCAACACCCTGCGCGGCACGGCCACTTCGCGCCAGCGCCCGGTCCCCGGGCTGTTCCCGCTCGGGGACGCGGCCTGTGTCACCAATCCGCTCTTCGGGCGCGGGATGTCACTCGCCCTGGCCCACGCCTTCCGCCTCGCGGACCTGCTGGCCGCGCACCCGACGGTGGACGCGGCCCTGAGCCGGGCGGCGGCGCGGGAGGCCGAGTCGCTTTTCCTGCCCTGGTACGAGCAGTCGGCGGCGGCCGACCGCGAGCGCATCGCCCGCTGGCGTGCCCGGATCCAGGGGGCGAGCGCACCTGCGGCCCGGCCGTCCGCCTCGGCGGCCCTGGCGTCGGCCGCCCGCACGGACGGCACGGTCTGGCGCGGGCTCACCCGCATGCTGATGGGCCTGACCACCCCCGAGGAACTCCTGGGCGACGAGAAGCTGCATGCCCGGGTGCGCGGCGCCGCCCCGGCCCCGGCGCGCCCGCAGGCACCGGCGCGCGACACGCTCGTACGGCTCGTCGGCGCCGCGGAAGGAGCCCTCGGGTGACCGCGCTTCCCCTGGAGCGTCCGCGCGTCCACGCTCCCACCGCCCGGCGGGAGCGTGTCCTGCTCGCTCCCATCACCGTGACCCCGTCCAAGCCGCTGACGCCCAGTCACCTCAAGGGGCTGCTCTGGACGGACGTGATGTACCGGGCCACCCGGCAGCTGGCCGACGTCACCTTCCGCTCCAGCCAGACCACGTACCACCCGACCGAACAGACCCTGGGATTCTGGGAGTTCCTCGACCGCACCCACGGCGACCGCGCGTACGGGCAGTGCTCCGAGGAGGAGATCGGCGAGCTGTACGTCGCCTTCCGCGCCGAGGGCATCCGGGCGCCCGCCGAGGCCCTGCGGCCGTACGCCGACGCCGTCGAGCACGGCTGGGTCCACCCGGCGGGCCGCCGGGTGCTCGACCTGTGGTCCGGGCACTACGCCGGGCTCGGCCTCCACGACCCGGGCCTGCTCGCCCACCAGCCGCCCGGCCTCGGGCTCGACGAGACGCTCTCCTGGCTCAAGGCGCTGCGGCTGTGCGTGGACCAGCGCGAGGTCGGCGGCCCCGTCCACCTCGACACCACGCGGTACGGGCTGCCGCTGCGGCAGATCGTCACCGCCGACGGCCGCCCCAACTACCTCGCCTGCGCCCTGCGTGAACTCATGCCGCTCACCGCGGACTTCGACGAGGTGGTGCTGCTGTACGACCGCGAGCTCGACCCGGACCACCAGCAGCTGGCGCGGGTGCTGTCACTGCTCGGCCCCCGGGTCCGCCGGGTCCCGCTCGGCCGGGTGCCGATCGACGGCCAGGTGCGCTCGGCGCGGCACGGCGGCTGGGAGAAGAACCACGCGGGCGCGCTGCTCGCCTCGGCGCGCGCCGAGTACGACGGGCCGGTGGTGCGGCTCGGGATGCGGCTGTACTTCATCGCCACCCTCGGGCCGGGCCGGCAGCAGTCCTTCGACGCCGCTCTCGTACGCCAGTGCCTGAGGCGGGCCGAGCGGCTGCTGGCCGCCGCGGACACCGATCCGGCGGACGGCCTGACCGAGCGGCTGTCCCGCCACCGGAAGGACCATGTGTACGTCGACCCGTACCGCCTGACGTCGAGCCTGCTCGGCAGGCGCGGCCCGGTGCCGGGCCGCGATCTGCTGTCGGCGGTGTTCCTGTGACCGATCCCGCCATTCAGGAGAGGCTGCGCGAGGCCTCGGCGGCCCGGATCCGCACCGCCCGGCCGGAGCTCGCGGACGCGTACGACCTGACCTCGGCCGAGGGGCTGCTCGCCGTCCGGGCCCGGCTCGACGCGGCGGACGCGCCCGGGGAGCGGGCGCCGGAACACCTGGCGGCCGTCGTCCTCGGGCGCTTCGACCTGACCTCCTGGGCCCGCGCCACCTGCGAGTTCGCCCTCGGCCTCACCCCGGAGCAGACGGCTGCCTGGCGGCGCTCCTTCACCCGGACGGTCTTCCTCGCGGGCAACCCGGACAACCTGCGCGAGCGCTTCTCCTTCGCGCATCTGGCCGAGGACGGCTCGGCCGCCTGGACGGCTCCGGGCCCGGCGGCGGACTCGGCCGGGCTGCGCAGACTGCTGAAGCTCTTCGCCGGGCCGCTCCCGCTGCCCGTACGGGCGGACACGGTCATCGAGATCCCGTCGCGCGCCGGCGGCACCGACCGCGCCCCCGTCCACCGCGAGCTCCACATCGCCACGGCCGACTGCCAGGTCTCGGACGCCCTGGTGCACCTCAACCACCTGCTGACCGAGGCGGTCATGGACGGTCTCGTCGGGCCTGGCGACGTACTGACCCTCCGTCACTTCCCCCGTCTCACCGGCATCACCGAACGCTTCGCCGCCCTGCGCGTCGACACCGAACCCACCCTCCCCGGCCGGCTCCGCGCCGCCGCCGGACTGACCGAGGAGACACTCCTTGTCTGACACCGCCCCCGCCTCCCCCGTCATCCGGCTCGGCTACCACGGCTCCGAAGAGGTCGTCCACGAGATCGTCCGGCTCGCCGGACCGGGCCACGCCGAGGTGCGCACCAGCCAGTACGACGTCGTCGACCCCTTCCGCGGGGTGCGGACGGGCGCCCTGGACCTCATGATCGTCAAGTTCTCGCTGCGGGAGCCGGACCTGGCGGCCAGCCGGGTCCTCACCCACGACGGCCGCGCCGCCGTCGTGGGCGCGGGCCACCCGCTGGCCGGGCGCGCGTCCGTCTCCATCGAGGAGCTGGCCGACTACGGCACCTTCCAGCGGCCGGGCGTCTTCCCCGACTACGTCTGGGACGAGGTCGTCCCGCCGCGCACCCCGGCCGGGCGCCCGATCGACCGCCGCCACCAGGTCTCCGACATCCCCCGCATGATGGCCCTGGTGGCCGAGGGCGAGGCGGTGCACATCTCGCTCGCCTCGCTGGCCGACGTCGCCCCGCCCGCCATCCGGATCGTCCCGATCCACGATCTGCCGCCCGCCCCGGTCGTCCTGGCCTGGCGGCGCGGAGGGGAACTGCCCGCCCACGTACGGGAGTTCATCACCGCGGCCGAAGAGGCGGCCTCCCGGTGAGCGCGGCCAGGAAGACGCCCGTCGTCCTGCTGCACGCGCTCTCGCTGGACGCGTCGATGTGGGACGCGCAGCGCCGTGCGCTCCAGGCCATCGGCCACCCCGTGCTCGCCCCCCACCAGCGCGGCTTCGGCTCCGTACCGCTCGGCGACGAGCCGCCCTCGCTCGACGTGGTCGCCGACGACCTGGCCCGTACGCTCGACGGCGTCGGGGCGGGGCCGGTGCTGCTCGCCGGTTCGTCCATGGGCGCCTACACCGCGATGGCCTTTCTGCGCCGTCACCCCGGGCGCACCGCGGGACTGGCCCTGCTCTCGGCCCGCGCCACCGCCGACTCCTCCGAGGCGCGGGCCCAGCGGCTCCGGTTCGCGGAGCTGGTCGGCGACGAGGAGGTGCGCGCCGGGCTCATCGCCGGGACGACCCCGATGCTGGCCGGTGCCACCACCCGGGCGCGGCGCCCGGAGGTCCTCGACCGGCTCTTCGCCGACGCCGCGAAGGCCGACCCGGCCGCCCTGGCCTGGGCCCAGCGCGCCATCGCGGACCGGCCGGACTCCACGGAGACGCTCCGCGCCGCCGGGATGCCCGCCGTGGTGATCGCGGGCGAGGAGGACGAGCTCGTCGCGGCGGAGGAGTCCCGGCACACCGCCGCGCTGCTGCGCCGGGGCCGTCTGGTGACCCTGCCCGGCACCGGGCACCTCCAGCCGCTGGAGGCGCCGGAACGCGTGACCAGGGAACTCCTGGTACTGCTCGACGAGATCGGAACACCCGCATGCTGACCGCAGGCCCCGCCGAGGACCACGAGGCGTGGGGGTTCACCTCCTCCACCGGCCTCGGTTTCACCCATCACACCATCGTCGACGCCCACTTCCGCGCCTGTGCGGTCCCCTACCAGGAGCTCCTGGAGCAGGCCCGGATCCAGCGCGGCTGGCGGGTACTGGACGCGGGCTGCGGCCCGGGCGAGTTCCTGCCGTGGCTGGCCGAACTGGTCGGCCCCGAGGGGCGGGTGTCGGCGATCGACCTGGCCGAGGAGAACGCGGCGCTGGCCACCGAGCGCGTCGCCCGCTGGAAGGCCCCGTGCCCGGTGGACGTCCGCCAGGGCGATCTCCTGCGGCTCCCTTACGCGGACGACTCGTTCGACGCGGTGTGGTGCGCCAACACCGTGCAGTACCTGGACGACGAGCAACTGGCACTCGCGCTGCGGGAGCTGGTCCGGGTGGTGCGCCCCGGCGGCATCGTGGCCGTCAAGGACCTCGACGCCCATCTGATCACCGCCCGCCCGGCCGACCCGTACCTCTTCTCCGACTTCTTCCGCGCGGCCGGGCAGGCCCCGGGGTACGCGGCCCAGCTGCTGCGCAGCCGTGAGCTGTACCGCTGGCTGCGGGAGGCGGGGCTCGCCGGGGTGCGGCAGCAGACCATGGTGATCGAGCACTACGCCCCGCTGTCAGGGCCGGCGCGCGAGTTCTACGGGCTCTCCTGTGCCCGGCTGGCGGAACAGGCCGGACAGCTCGGCCTCGACGAGGAGTGGCACCGCTTCCTCGACCCGGCCGGGCCCGGTCACCCGCTGGACGCGCCCGACGGCTACATCAGCGAGGGCAACGTCCTCGCCGTCGGGACGGTGCCGGGCGCCGACCGGTAACCGCCGGCGGCCGCCGGTAACCGAGCGGCAATTCCTCGCTAATTCCATGCTTGTACATGCAATGTAGTGAGATGTAACTTACCCGCAGGCGCAGCCGCCCGGATGTCCGGCCGACCGCATGCCCGGCCGACCGGACGTCCTTCGGGGCCGCGCCCGTTTTCGAGATCCGTCCCGCGAGGGAATTCACAGAGGAGCCCGCATGCCCACCGTTAAGACTTCCAGCGCCGAGGTGGAGTACTTCGTCACCGGCGAGGGCCCCGGCCTCGTTCTGCTGCACGGCACCGGCGGCGCCGCTGAGGGCTTCGCCCACCTCGTCGAGAAGTTCAGCGACAAGCGCACGGTCATCACGCCCAACTACTCGGGCAGCGGCGGGACCAAGGACAACGGCGAGCCGCTGACCGTCGACGCCGTCGTCGAGCAGGTCGCCGCGGCGATCCGCGACGCGGGCAACGGCCCGGTGGACCTGGTCGGCTGGTCGCTCGGCGCGCTGAACTCGGCCGCGCTGGCCGCCAAGCACCCGGAGCTGGTCCGCCGTCTCGTCCTGCTCACCGGCTGGTCGGCCCTGGACGAGCGCCAGCGGCTCTTCTTCGACCTGTGGGCCCGTCTCGACCAGCTCGACCACGACGCCTTCGGCCGCTTCCTCCAGCTGCACGGCTGGACGGACGGCCAGATCAACGCGTTCGGCGTCGCGGGCGTCGAGGGCCTCCTCGCCGGTGGCATCCCGGCGGGCATCGGCCGTCAGATCGCCCTCAACCTCCAGGCCGACATCACCGACCTGCTGCCGAAGATCACCGTCCCGACGCTGGTCATCGGCGCCACCCAGGACCGTGTCGTCCCGGTCGAGCACTCGCGGCAGCTGCACCAGGCCATCGCGGGCAGCCAGTACGCCGAGCTGGACGCCGGTCACTTCGCGCTCTTCGAGAAGGCCGACGAACTGACCGCCCTGCTCCAGGAGTTCCTGTACGAGGACGTGGCCGCGGCCGCCGCCTGACGAGGAACCGGCCCGGACGGAGCTCCGCCGAGCGGAGTGCCGTCCGGGCCCCAGGTCCGGGCCCCGGGGTCCGGGCCTTCCCGTGTCCCCGGGGCC
The DNA here is from genome assembly GCF_001653515.1 of Streptomyces sp. ERV7. Taxonomy (GTDB): domain Bacteria; phylum Actinomycetota; class Actinomycetes; order Streptomycetales; family Streptomycetaceae; genus Streptomyces. Next base: position 1,074,455 of record NZ_LYOY01000029.1, read on the forward strand.
CGCCGCCCTACGACACGATGTCCTTCTTCTCGAAGCCCCGGAACGCCAGCGCCATCAGCACCAGCGCGTACCCCACCGACACCCCGGCGCCCTGGGCCATACCGCTCCACTCCAGATGCGGCTGGAGCGCGTCGGCCCAGGCGAACTGCCAGTGCGCGGGCAGCGCGTCGCGCCAGTCGCCCAGGGCCGTGATCGCGTCCAGGACGTTGCCCACGATCGTCAGGCCCACCGCGCCGCCGACCGCGCCCAGCGGCGCGTCCGTCTTGGTGGAGAGCCAGAACGCCAGCCCGGCGGTGACCAGTTGGGAGACGAAGACGAACGCCACGGCGATGGCCAGGCGCGGTATCGCCTCCCCGGCGCCGAGTGAGCCGCCGGTGGGGATCTCCAGCGGGCCCCAGCCGTACGCCACCGTGCCCACCGCCAGCGCCACCAGTGGCAGCAGGACGATCGCCGCCGCGCTCAGGCCGAGCGCCACCGCCAGCTTGCTCCACAGCAGCCGCGCCCGGGGCACGGGCGCCGCCAGCAGATAGCGCAGGGACGACCAGCCGGCCTCCGAGGCGACCGTGTCCCCGCAGAACAGGGCGACGGGCACCACGAGCAGGAAGCCCGCCGAGACGAACAGGGCGGTCGCCGCGAAGTTCGCCCCGGACGCCGTCGCCGTGTCGATCAGGGTGATCCGGCCGTCCCGCCCGGACGGTGTGCCGCCGATCGCGAACGCCGTGACCAGGATGAACGGCAGCGCGACGAGGATGCCGCCCATCACCAGGGTGCGCCGGCGGCGCAGCTGGCGCGCCGCCTCCACCCGCAGGGGCAGGGTGCGGCGCGGGTGGTAGCCGGGGGCGGTCGCCCTCAGGTCCGGCGCGGCCTCGGCGCCGGGGTGCGTCGGCGCACTCATGCCGATCCTCCGATCAGGGTCAGGAACGCGTCCTCCAGGCGGCGGTGCGGGCCCACGCCCGTCAACGGCACGTCGAGGCGGACCAGTTCGGTGATCAGCTCCGTGGCCGAGGCGCCGTCCAGGCGCACCAGCATCCCCTCGTCGGTGCGGGTCGCCGCGCCGATGCCGGGCAGGGCGGCCACCTTGTCGGCCAGTACCTCGGTGACCGGGCCGTCGACGGTGACCAGGAGCGTGTCGCTCTCGCCGGTGATCTCGGCGACCGGGCCGGCCTGGACGAGCCGGCCCCGGTCCATGACCACCAGATGCGTGCAGGACTGCTCGACCTCGGACAGGAGGTGGCTGGAGACGATGACCGTGCGGCCGCGCCGGGCGTAGCGGATCATCACGTCCCGCATCTCGCGGATCTGCGGCGGGTCGAGGCCGTTGGTCGGCTCGTCGAGGATCAGCAGGTCAGGCAGGCCGAGCATGGCCTGGGCGATGGCGAGGCGCTGGCGCATGCCCTGCGAGTACGTCCGCACCGCGCGCTGGAGCGCGTCGCCGAGCCCCGCGATCTCCAGGGCCTCCTCCATGTGGGAGTCCTCGGCGGGGCGGCCGGTGGCCTGCCAGTACAGCTCCAGGTTGGCGCGGCCGGACAGATGCGGCAGGAAGCCCGCGCCCTCGACGAAGGCGCCGACCCGGGAGAGGACGGGTGCGCCGGGGCGGATGGCGTGGCCGAAGACGCGGATCTCGCCGCTGTCGGGGCGGATGAGGCCCATCAGCATCCGCAGGGTGGTGGTCTTGCCCGCGCCGTTGGGCCCGAGCAGGCCCAGGACCTGGCCCTTCTCGACGCGGTAGGAGAGGTCGCGGACCGCGTAACGGTCGGTCGACTTCGCGTACTTCTTGGTCAGGCCGGTGATCTGGAGCGGGACCTCGGCCAGCTCCGGGTCGGGGGCGGGGGCCGTGGCCCGGCGGGTGACCAGCAGGCCGAGCGCGATGACCGCGCCCGCCAGCGGCATCCCCCAGGCCCACCAGGGCACCCCGGCGGGCTGGGTCTCCACCGTGGGCGCGGTCGGCACGTTCAGCGAGCCGTCCACGAGCGAGACCTTGTACGTGCCGGGGGCGACCGGGGAGGCGTAGCCGAGGTCGGTCGCGGCGACCACCAGGCGCAGCCGGTGGCCCGCCTCCACGTTGTGGTCGACGGCGGGCAGGGTGACCTCGACCTCCTTGCCCTCCTTGGCGCCGTCCACCCGGACGGGCGCGACCAGCTGGGCGGGGAGCACCTGCTGCTTGCCGTCGGGGCTCACGTCGTACACCTTGCCGAAGAGCACCGCGTCGTCGCCGCTGGAGGTGACCTTGAGCCGGACCGTGGGCGAGCCGGTGACGCGCAGGCCGGGCCTGAGCGGCTCGGAGTCGAAGCGCGCGTACTGACCGGGGAAGTCGATGGACAGGCCGCCCACGCCGAGCGAGGACAGGCCCGCCAGGCCCCCGCCGACGCCGGGCACGGCGGAGATGGCGGGCGGGGCGGCGCCCGCCGGGTTCTCGAAGGTCTGCTCGCGGCCGGCGAGCTTCACCTCGCGCGTGCCGTCCGCCAGGCCCGGGTAGCTGCCGCTGGTGGCGCCGCGCAGCTGGGCGGCGCCGTCGGTGGAACTGATGCCGCCGGTCCTGGTGACCCGGAAGGCGGGGCCGGTGGAGGCGTCCTCGTCGCCCTTCAGATAGCGGTCGAACCAGGAGGTGATCCGGGCGTCGATCCGCCCGGACTCGCGGTCGCCGCCGTCGTGGCCGCCGGTGATCCAGTCGACCGCCACCGGGGCGCCGTTGGCGCGGATCCGCCGGGCCATGGCGTCGGCCTGGCCGAGCGGGAAGAGGGAGTCGCTCTGGCCCTGGACGATCAGCGCGGGCACCTTGATGCGGTCGCCCACGGCGGACGGGGAGCGGGCCGCGAGCAGGTCGCGCGCCTGCGCGTCGGGCTTCCCGCCGACCGCGACCCTCTCGTACATGTCGCAGAGCTGCTTCTCGAAGGTCTTGCAGCCGCCGCCGGTGGAGAAGAAGATCCCGGCCCAGAGCTTCTTGAAGACCCCGTCGGGGAAGAGCGCGTCCGCCAGGTTCCAGTAGGTGATCTGGGGGGCGATCGCGTCGATCCGCTTGTCGTACCCGGCGGCGAGGAGCGAGATCGCGCCTCCGTAGGACGCGCCGGTGACGCCGACGCGCGGGTCGCCCGACGCGTCCAGCTTCACCTCGGGCCGCTTCGCCAGCCAGTCGACCAGCCGCGAGACGTCCTTCACCTCGAACGCCGGGTCGTTGAGACCGATCTCGCCGGTCGATTCGCCGAAGCCGCGCGCGGACCAGGTCAGCACGGCGAAGCCGTCGCGCGCGAGGTCGCGCGCCTGGGCGCGGACGTCGTCCTTGCTGCCGCCGAAGCCATGGCCCAGGAGGACGGCGGGGCGCTTCTTCTTGGCGTCGCCCGCCGTGAAGTACGAGGTGTCGATCTTCGCGCCGGGCATCTCCATCACCCGGTCCTCCTGGTGCACCGCGGGCGCGCCGCCGGCGCCGGTGGCCGTCCAGACGCCGGCACCGGCGAGCACCGCGAGGGCGGCGGCCACCCCGGCCGCCGCCCTCCCACGAGGTCTGCGCAGTCTCATGCCTCCACCGTAAGCGCCGGGTCGGACAACCGAGCCTGCCGCCGGGTGGAGGTCACGGCGGTACTCGCGGCGTACGGGCGGCGGTTCCCGTACCGCAGCGGGAGTACGCCCGGCGGGCGCCCGCTCAGCCGAAGGAGGCCCGCTCCAGCCAGAAGTCCAGGAGCCCGGCGTCTCCCAGGACCTCGACCCGGGGGCTGTCGGCGGGAAGCCGCCGGTAGAAGACGCTGAGGACGTCGGTGAGCGGGCCGCGCAGGGCCACCGTGGCCTTCTCGTGGCCGCGCCGCCAGCTCACCCCGTCCTCGCCGAGCTCGATCAGCCACTCGGCGCCGGGCGCGTCGGTGGCGTGGAGGTGGATGCTGCGGCCGGGGCCGCGCAGTTCGGCGGCGGCGGGGGCCAGCTTGGCGGCCTGGACGTAGGTGACGATCTCCAGCCACTCGTCGATCGTGTCGGCGGCCACCTCCGGCGCGAGCACGTACTCCGTGCCCACGGTCAGGGCCGCGTCCGCGCGGTGGACGACCGTCTCGTGGGTCATCCGGCGCGCCCAGAACCCGGCGGTCGCCTCGCCCGCCCAGGTCCAGGCGGCCTGGTCGGCCCCGGCCGTCCGCAGGGTGTCGGCGCAGAGGGCCGCGCCCTCCGCCAACCAGGCGTCCAGCGCCTCCGGTTCGTCCTTCTCGGGGCCGTCGAAGGCGGGGACGCGCTCCTGGGGGACGACGGCGGTGGACTTCGTACGGACGATCTCGGCGATCCAGCGGTGGGCACCGCCGACGTGGACGGCGAGCTCCCTGAGCGTCCAGTCGGGGCAGGTCGGTACGGTGACGGAGAGCTCGGCACCGGTCAGGTGGGCCCTCAACGCGTCGGTCTGTCGCAGGATTTCGGAACAGTAGAAGTCGTGGTCGAGAGGCGAGTGCGCGGCAGTCATACCCAAACCCTAGGCGGGGCCCGCCCGTTGCGTCCCGCGGATGAACCGCCGAATCCGGACAGACCCCGCCGGGGTACAAGGCTCAGGCCTGCTCGTCCTCGGGAATGCTCACCAGCCACCGCGTCTCGCGGCGCGGGCGCAGGTAGAACGCCCAGTACAGGGTGGCGACGGCCGTGATGCCGCCCGTCCACAGCAGGTACCGCGTCTCCTGCTGGGTGAGGATGTACGCGAGGACGGCGATCAGGACCACCGGGACCGCGGGCCACAGCGGCATCCGCCAGGCGGCCGTCTCGCGGTGCCGGCCGCGGCGGCTGAGCAGGGCGGCGACCGCGACCAGCAGGTACATGCCGGTGACCGAAACGCCGGTGACGCCGTACAGGGTGTCGAGGTTGACGAAGCACAGGGCCGCGCCGGGGACGCCGACCAGCAGGGTGGCCACCCACGGGGAGCCGAACCGGCCGAGCCGGGACAGACCGCGGTTGACCGGCTCGGGCCAGGCCTTGTCGCGGGCCGAGGCGAACAGGACGCGGGAGTTCTGGATGACCATCACGATGCCCGCGTTGACGATGGCGAGGGCCACGCACAGGCTGACGAAGGTGCCGACGGCCGAGTTGGACCAGGCGGTCACCATGCCGCTGATGTCGCCGGAGGTGAGCGCCGAGAGATCGGAGGCGCCCAGGGTGATGGCGACGACGGGGACGAGGATGACGGCGGTGGAGATGACGAGGGTGGCGAGCACGGTCCGGGCCACGTTGCGGCGCGGGTGCTCCAGCTCCTCGGAGAGGTAGACGGCGGTCGAGAAGCCCTGGGTGATGAAGAGGGCGATGGCCAGGCCCGAGACGACCATCATCGCGGTGACCGTGGAGTGCGTACCGCCGTCCGCGGCGACCGTGCCGTGGACGAGGGAGGAGGCGCCGCGCTCGCTGTGGGAGAAGCCGAGGACGGCGACGACGGCCGCGGCCACCACTTCCAGTACCAGGAAGATGCCGGTGATCCAGGCGTTGGCCCGCAGGTCGAGCAGTCCGGCGAGGGTGGCGAGCAGCATCACGCCGCCGCCGGCGACGGGCGCCGGGATGTGGACGAGCGGGGCCAGGTAGTCGGCGGTGCCCATGGCGATGACCGGGGGGACGATCATCACGACGAGCAGGGAGAGGACGAACACCAGCCAGCCCGCGAGCCGTCCGGCGAGCGTGGAGACCATCGCGTACTCACCGCCCGCGCTGGGGATGAGGGTGCCCAGCTCCGAGTAGCAGAACGCGACGCCGATACAGAGCAGCGAGCCGATGGCGATGGTCAGCGCGGTGTAGGTGCCGAGGCTGGAGAAGAGGTCGGGCACGACCACGAAGAGGGTCGACGCGGGCGTCACGCAGGAGAGCGTGAGCAGGGTCCCGCCCACGACGCCGATGGAACGCTTGAGCTTCTTGGGGGCCTCGCCCGTGGCCGGGGAGAGGACGTGGGGCGGGCTGAGCGTTTCGGTCATCGATGTGCGTCCGATCGGCGGGTGGGGGTGTGAGCGGGGAGCGCTATCGACCTCCGGGTGGTGCTCCGGGGCCCGTCCGGCCCCGGTGGTGAGTGGTGGGTCGCTCCCGGGCCGCCATTTCAATCTCCACGCGATCCGCAGGTCAATAGCTGTTCACCTACGGAATTCATCGTCCAGACGCCCTTCCGGCACTGATCCGGCGTTAAGAGCGCAACAAAAGCGCATGATCGGCCGGTACGGGAATCGCAGCCCCCGCGCCGAAAAAGTTTGCGGGATTCCGTATGTCGGAACCGCCTTGGCACCCCGTGCCAGGCCTGCGGTTACCCGTGGTCACCGCCTCGCGTCAGCCGGTGTGCCCGAGCGCCTCGACCAGCGCCGGGACCGGGCCGGCGGGCGTGCGCGGGTGCACCGCCTCCGTACGGTGGACCAGACGCGGCGCGCGGACCCGGACCGCGACCGTCCCCGGCTCCCCGGCCGCCGCCGTGAGCCCCGTCGCGACGAGCCCGTGCCCGGCCGCCACCAGCCGCGCCAGGCCCCGCAAGTCGCTTCCGCCGTACGCCAGTCGGGGCCGGAAGCCGTCGGCGTGGGCGGCGGCGCGGAGCTGGGCGAGCGGGACGGCGGTGTCCGGCGCGTCGATCCAGTGGGCGTCGGCCAGGTCCGCCAGCCGCAGTGCCGCCCGGCCCGCGAGCGGATGTCCGGCGGGCAGCAGCACCGCGAGGGGCTCCTCGGCGACCGTCACCGTCACCATGGGCCCGGCGTCCGGCAGCGGCAGCGGGTCGTTGGGCGCGGCGGCCCCGTCCACCAGGCCCAGGTCGGCCTCCCCGGTCACCACCGCCCGCACCACCTCGCCCGGGCCGAGCACCCGCACCCCGGCCGCGAGCCCCGGCGCGGCCCGCCGCACCCGGGCGAGGGCGGCGGCCAGGGAGGGGGTGAGCGCGGCCGGGGTGCAGACGACGGTGAGGCTGGTGGTGCGCACGGTGTGCAGCCGGGCGAGATCCGCGCGGGCCGCGTCGAGGCGCAGCAGCAGCGGCCGGGCGTGCTCCATCAGCCGCTCCCCCGCCGCGGTCGGCCCGACCGGGCGCCGCTCCACCAGCTTGGCGCCGAGGTCGGCCTCCAGGGCCGCGATGTGCTGCGAGACGGCCGACTGCGTATAGCCGAGCGCCTGGGCTGCGGCCGAGAAGGAGCGGTGCTCCACGACGGCGACGAGGGTGCGCAGCAGATGCGGATCCATGCGCATCAGTATCACTGATACCCGGTACAGGGATCATCGTTGGACGCGATGGGGGCGGGGCTTCGAGGATGGGCCCATGACGGATGAAGACCACGAGACCGCCCGCACCGCCCGGCTCGCCCTCGTCGGCGACCGCTCCCCCACCGTCCGCTCCCACACCCGGATCCCGCTCCTCCTGGACGCCCTGCGCGAGCGCGACGGGCTCGATCTGGACGCGTACTGGATCCCCTCGGAGGAGGCGGCCGAGGGCCTGGCCGGGTTCGACGGGATCTGGCTGCTGCCGGGCAGCCCGTACCGCAGCGAGGCCGGGGCGGTGGCCGCCGCGCGCACGGCCCGGGAGCAGGGCGTTCCCTTCCTGGGCACCTGCGGCGGCTTCCAGCACGCGCTGCTCGAATACGCCCGCGATGTCTGCGGCCTGACCGACGCCCGGCACGCCGAGAACGACCCGCAGGCGCTGCCCGGGGACGCGCTGATCGTTCCGCTGGCCTGCTCGCTGCTCGGCCACGAGGGCACCGTCGAGCTGGCGCCGGGCTCACTGGCCGAGCGGCTCCTGGGCGCCGAGCGGACGGTGGAGCGCTACCACTGCTCCTTCGGCCCGGACCCCCGGCACCTGGACACCCTGCGCGCGCACGGGCTGCGCTTCAGCGGCACGGACGGCGAGGGCGCCGTCCGCGTCGCCGAGCTGCCCGGCCACCCGTTCTTCCTGGCCACGCTCTTCCAGCCGGAGCTGTACGGGGACGGCACACGGCCGCACCCCGTGGTCCGGGGCTTCGCGGCCGCGGCCGTACGGCACGCCGGGTAGCGCGCGTCCGGGGCCCGTGCTCAGTGGTTGCGCGGGAAGCCCAGGTCGACGCCCGCGGGGGCGTCGGAGGGGTCCGGCCAGCGGGTGGTGACGACCTTGCCGCGGGTGTAGAAGTGCGTGCCGTCGTTGCCGTAGATGTGGTGGTCGCCGAAGAGGGAGTCCTTCCAGCCGCCGAAGGAGTGGTAGCCCACCGGCACCGGGATCGGCACGTTGACGCCGACCATGCCGGCCTCGACCTCCAGCTGGAAGCGGCGGGCCGCGCCGCCGTCACGGGTGAAGATCGCGGTGCCGTTGCCGAACGGCGAGGCGTTGATGAGCGCCAGGCCCTCGTCGTACGACTCCACGCGCAGCACGCACAGCACCGGGCCGAAGATCTCGTCCCGGTAGGCGTCGGCGGACGTCGGCACCTTGTCGAGCAGCGACAGGCCGATCCAGTGGCCGTCCTCGTAGCCCTCGACGGTGTAACCGGTGCCGTCCAGGACGACCTCGCTGCCCTGGGCGGCGGCGCCCGTGACGTAGGAGGCGACCTTGTCGCGGTGGGCGGCGGTGATCAGCGGGCCCATCTCGGAGGCCGGGTCGTCGCCGGGGCCGATCTTGATCTTCTCGGCGCGCTCGCGGATCTTCGCCACCAGCTCGTCGCCGATCGCGCCCACCGCGACGACGGCCGAGATGGCCATGCAGCGCTCGCCCGCCGAGCCGTACGCGGCCGAGACGGCGGCGTCGGCGGCCGCGTCCAGGTCGGCGTCCGGCAGGACCAGCATGTGGTTCTTGGCGCCGCCGAGGGCCTGGACGCGCTTGCCGTTCGCGGAGGCCGTGGTGTGGATGTACCGGGCGATCGGGGTGGAGCCGACGAAGGAGACGGCGGCCACGTCCGGGTGCTCAAGGAGGCGGTCGACGGCGACCTTGTCGCCGTGCACGACGTTGAAGACGCCGTCGGGCAGCCCGGCCTCGCCCAGCAGCTCCGCGATCTTCATCGCCGCCGACGGGTCCTTCTCCGAGGGCTTGAGGACGAAGGTGTTGCCGCAGGCGATGGCGAGCGGGAACATCCACATCGGCACCATCGCCGGGAAGTTGAACGGCGTGATGCCCGCGACCACACCGAGCGGCTGGCGCAGCGAGGCGACGTCCACCCGGCTGGCGACCTGCGTGGACAGCTCGCCCTTGAGCTGGACGTTGATCCCGCAGGCCAGATCCACGATCTCCAGACCGCGGGCGACCTCGCCGAGCGCGTCCGAGTGCACCTTGCCGTGCTCGGCGGTGATCAGCTCCGCGATCGCGTCGCGGTTGGCGTCGAGGAGCGCGCGGAACTTGAACAGCACCGTGGTGCGCTGGGCCAGGGAGGACTGGCCCCAGGTCGCGTACGCCTCGCGGGCGGCGGCGACCGCCGCGTCCACCTCGTCGGTGTTCGCGAAGGCGACCTGAGTCGTGACGGCGCCGGTCGCGGGGTCGGTGACCGGGCCGAACGAACCGGACGCGCCCTCGACGATCTTGCCACCGATCCAGTGGTTGACGGTCTTCGTCATGACAGGAAACTCCTTCAGAGATGGCGGCGTCGGGCTGCGACTTGCCGGTCGTACTCCTCGCGCGCCTCGACCGCCGACGAGCGGGTCGCGGTCTCGGCCACGGGAACATCCCACCACGCCTGCGCCGGGGGCGGGCCCGACACAGTGTCTGCCGTTTCGGTCTCGACGTAGACACATGTAGGACGGTCCGCCGCACGGGCGGCCGCGAGGGCTTCGCGCAGGTCACGAACGGTCTTGGGGCGCAGTACGGCCATCCCCAGGGAGGCCGCGTTGGCCGCCAGGTCCACCGGCAGCGGCTCGCCCGTACAGGTGCCGTCGGGCGCCTTGAAGCGGTACGCGGTGCCATAGCGCTCGCCGCCGACCGAGGCGGAGAGACCGCCGATCGAGGCGTATCCGTGGTTCTGCAGGATCACCACCTTGATCGGCAGGTTCTCCTGCACCGCGGTGACGATCTCGGTCGGATTCATCAGATACGTGCCGTCGCCGACCAGCGCCCACACCGGGCGGCCGGGCGCCGCCAGGGCCACCCCGATCGCCGCCGGGATCTCGTATCCCATGCAGGAGTAGCCGTACTCGACGTGGTACTGGTCGCGCGAGCGGGTCCGCCAGAGCTTGTGCAGATCGCCCGGGAGCGAGCCCGCCGCGTTGATCAGGATGTCGTCGCCGGTGACCAATGTGTCGAGTACGCCGAGGACTTGGGCCTGGGTGGGGCGGGCGTCCTCGTCCTCGGGCGTGTAGGCGGCGGTGACCCGGTCCTCCCAGGCGGCCTTCGCCTCGCCGTAACCGGTCGCGTAGGCGGGGGCGACGCGGTACTCGCCGAGGGCCTCGGTGAGCGCTTCGAGGCCCGCGCGGGCGTCCGCGACGAGCTGGAGCGCGCCCAGCTTGTGGGCGTCGGCGCCGTTGACGTTGAGCCCGACGAAGCGGACCGAGGGGTTCTGGAAGAGGGTGGAGGAGGCGGTGGTGAAGTCGGTCCAGCGGGTGCCGACCCCGAGGACGACATCGGCCTCGCGGGCCAGCGAGTCGGCCGTTGCGGTCCCGGTGTGGCCGATGCCGCCGACGTCGCACGGGTGGTCGTACGGCAGTGAGCCCTTGCCCGCCTGGGTGGCGGCGACCGGGATGCCGGTCCGCTCGGCGAAGCGCCGCAGGGCGTCCTCGGCGCGGGCGTGGTGCACCCCGCCGCCCGCGACGACCAGCGGGCGCCGGGCGGAGCGCAGCAGGGCCGCGGCCTCGGCGAGCTCCACCGGGTCCGGCTGCTGGGCCCGCACCCGCCACACCCGCCGCCGGAAGAACTCCTCCGGCCAGTCGTACGCCTGCGCCTGTACGTCCTGCGGCAGCGCCAGGGTGACCGCGCCGGTCCTGGCCGGGTCCGCGAGCACGCTCATCGCGGCGAGCGCGGCCGGGATCAGCGCCTCGGGCCGGGTGATCCGGTCGAAGTAGCGGGAGACGGGACGCAGGCAGTCGTTGACCGACACATCGCCCGCGTACGGGACTTCGAGCTGCTGGAGGACCGGGTCGGCCGGGCGGGAGGCGAACACGTCGCCGGGCAGCAGCAGCACCGGAAGGTGGTTGACGGTCGCCAGCGCCGCGCCCGTGACGAGGTTGGTGGCGCCCGGCCCGATCGAGGTGGTCACCGCGTGCGCCGAGAGCCGCCCCGACTGACGGGCGTGGCCGACGGCCGCGTGCACCATGGCCTGTTCGTTGCGGCCCTGGTGGTACGGCATGTCGCTGCCGGGCTCCAGGAGCGCCTGGCCGATCCCGGCGACGTTGCCGTGGCCGAAGATCCCCCAGGTGGCGGCGATCAGTCGCCGCTCGGTCCCGGCGCGGGCGGTGTACTGCCGGGAGAGGAAGGCGAGCAGCGCCTGCGCGGTGGTCAGACGCCTGGTCGTACCGCTCATCGGTAGCCCTCCGCATGGTCGGGGTGGAAACTGATCCGCCACTCGCGTGCGCCGGGGCCCGCCATCACGTTCAGGTAGTACATGGGGTGCCCGGGTGCGGCGATCGAAGGGCCGTGCCAGCCGTCGGGGACGAGGACGGCGTCGCCGGTGCGGACCTCGGCGAGCACCTCGGCGCCGCCCGGCCGCGAGGGCGAGACGCGCTGGTAGCCGAAGCCGCGCGGGGTCGCGAACTCGAAGTAGTAGATCTCCTCCAGCTCCGACTCCCGCCCGGGCACGTGCTCGTCGTGCTTGTGGGGCGGGTAGGAGGACCAGTTGCCGCCCGGGGTGATCACCTCGACGGCGATGAGCCGGTCGCAGGCGAAGACGTCGGCGGCGGCGAAGTTGCGCACCTCGCGGGCGCTGACGCCCGAGCCGCGCTGCTCCACGGGCACCTCCGGCGCGGGGCCGCGGCGAGCGGGGAGTCGGCGCTCGCACCTCGCTCCTGCCAGGGCGAAACGGCCTCCCGCGCCGGAGGCGATCTGTGCATGGGCGTCGCGCGGGAGGTAGGCGAAGTCGGAGACTCCGGCGAACACGCTCTCCCTGCCCAGCAGTTCCAGGGTCCGGTCTTCCACCTGTACGGTGCAGCCGCCGTCGAGGGGCAGCAGGATCCACTCGCTGTCGCCGGTGGCGAAGGAGTGCTCCCCGCCCGGCGCCAGCTCCAGCACCCGCAGCCCCGAGTAGCCCCAGCCGGCCCGCTCGGGGCCGATGTCCAGGGCGTACTCCTCACGGGAGGCGCTCCGGGCCCGTACGAACAGCTCGTCCTTGTGCTCGTCCATGCCCGATCCCTACCCCTTCAGCAGCCCGGCGGCGATGTCCACCGCGCCCGCCACGTCGCCGTCGGCCGGATAGAGCAGGGTGCGCCCGGCCACCAGCCCCTGCACGGTGGGCAGTCGCAGCGCGCCGCGCCACTTCTCGTACGCCGCCTCCTGTTCCTCCGGCGTCCTGCCGATGTCCCCGCCGAGCAGCACGGCGGGCAGTGTGGTGGTCGCCATCACCCGGGCCATGTCGTCGGGGTCCTCGGTGACGGGCACCTTCAGCCAGGTGTACGCCGAGGTGCCGGCCAGTCCGGAGGCGATGGCGAGCGAGCGCGTCACGGCGTCCGCGCCGAGATCGTTCCGCAGCCGTCCGTCGCGCCGGTGACAGATGAACGGCTCCACGAAGACCGGCAGTCGACGTTCCGCCATCTCGTCGATGGCGCGGGCGGCCGAGTGCAGCGTGTCGAGCGAGCCGGGGTCGTCGTAGTCCAGGCGCAGCAGCAGCTTGCCCGCGTCGAAGCCGAGCCGGGCGAGGTCCTGGGCGCGGTGGCCGGTGAAGCGGTCGTCGAGCTCGAAGGCGGACCCGGCGAGCCCGCCCCGGTTCATCGACCCCATGGCGACCTTGTCCTCCAGGGCCCCCAGGAGCAGCAGGTCCTCCAGGATGTCCGCGCTGGCCAGCACCCCGTCGACGCCGGGCCGGGACAGCGCCAGACAGAGCCGCTCCAGCAGGACGGACCGGTCGGCCATGGCGAACGCGTCGCCGCCGACGCCGAGCGCGCCCCGGGCGGGGTGGTCGGCCGCGACGATCAGCAGCCGCCCGGAGTCCCGCACCAGCGGACGCCGCAGACGCCGGGCGGCCGCCTCCGCGACGGCCTCGGGATTGCGGGTGCGCACCCGGGCGAGCTCGCCGGGGCTGATGGGGATGCTCACGCTTCTCCTCCCGCGAGTACGCGCTCGACCTCGTCCGGGAAGGGCATCGCGGAGGAGCAGGCGAGCCGGGAGGCGACGATCGCGCCGGCGGCGTTGGCGTACCGCATCAGCTGCCCGGTGTCCCAGCCGGCCAGCAGCCCGTGGCAGAGCGCCCCGCCGAACGCGTCCCCGGCGCCGAGCCCGTTGACCACCTCGACGGGGACGGGCGGCACCTCGGCGGCGCCGCCGTCCCGGTGGACGGCGAGCACCCCCTCGGGCCCCCGCTTCACCACGGCGAGCTCGGCCCCGGCCGCGAGCAGCGCCCGGGCGGCGGCATGCGGCTCGCGCTCCCCGGTGGCCACCTCGCACTCGTCGATGTTGCCGACGGCGACGGTCGCGTGGCGCAGGGCCTCGCGGTAGTACGGCCGCGCCTCGTCGGGGTCTCTCCAGAACATGGGCCGCCAGTCGAGGTCGAGGACGGTGGTGCCGGTGCGGGCCCTGGCGGCCAGCGCCGCCAGCGTGGTGGACCGGCTCGGCTCGACGCTCAGGCCCGTGCCGGTGACCCAGAAGATCCGGGCCGCGCGGATCGCGTCCAGGTCGAGGTCCGCCTCGTACAGCTCCAGGTCGGGGGCCTTGGGCGCGCGGTAGAAGTAGAGCGGGAAGTCGTCCGGCGGGAAGATCTCGCAGAAGGTGATCGGGGTCGCGAGGCCCGGCACGCCCTTCACCCAGCGCGCGTCGACCCCGAACTCGCCCAGCTCCGTGCGCAGATACTCCCCGAAGGGGTCCTGGCCGGTGCCGGTGATCACAGCGGTGCGGCGCCCCAGCCGGGCCGCCGCGACCGCCACGTTCGAGGGCGAGCCGCCGAGGAACTTGCCGAACGACGTCACCTTCGAGAGCGGCACGCCGGTCTGGAGCGGGTAGAGGTCCACCCCGATCCGCCCCATGGTGATCACGTCGTACGGAACCGCCTCCATGCACGCCCCCTTCATCGGCGACCCTGGGCCTGTCCGGCGGTCCCAGGTCTAGCCGCCCCGGACCGGCCCTGTCAATCTTTTGTCCTTACATTCGGACGTAGCCTTGACACCGTTCCGGCGCCCCCGGAAGGCTGGTTCCCATGACGACGGCCAAGACTCGCATCCGGATCGGCTCGGCCCCCGACTCCTGGGGCGTCTGGTTTCCCGACGACCCCCGCCAGGTCCCCTGGTCCCGCTTCCTCGACGAGGTCGCCGGGGCCGGCTACGGGTGGATCGAACTGGGACCGTACGGCTATCTCCCCACCGACCCGGCGCGCCTCGCCGACGAGACCGCGCGCCGGAACCTGCGCGTCTCGGCCGGGACCGTGTTCACCGGGCTGCACCACGGCCCCGCGGTGTGGGACACGACCTGGGAGCACGTGGCGGACGTGGCCGAGCTGACCCGGGCGAGCGGCGCCGGGCACCTCGTCGTCATCCCGGCGTTCTGGCGCGACGACAAGACCGGCGAGGTCCTGGAGAGCTCCACGCTCACCGCCGCGCAATGGCGCGACCTCGCCGGGCAGACCGAGCGGCTCGCCCGCGAGGTGCGCGAGCGCTACGGACTGCGGATCGTGGTGCACCCGCACGCCGACACCCACATCGACAGCGAGGAGAACGTCGCCCGCTTCCTCGACGCCACCGACCCCGACCTGGTGAGCCTGTGCCTGGACACCGGGCACTACGCCTACTGCGGCGGCGACAGCGTCAAGCTCATCGAGACGTACGGGGAGCGGATCGGCTACCTCCACCTCAAGCAGGTGGACCCGGACATCCTGGCCCAGGTGCACGCCGAGGAGCTGCCGTTCGGGCCCGCCGTGGCCCGCGGGGTGATGTGCGAGCCGCCCGCCGGGGTGCCCGCGCTCGAACCGGTCCTGGCCGCGGCCCAGGCGCTCGACGTCGACCTGTTCGCGATCGTGGAGCAGGACATGTACCCGTGCGATCCGGACCGCCCGCTGCCGATCGCCACGCGCACCCGCGCGTTCCTGCGCTCCTGCGGGGCGTGAGGCGATGACCACCGCACCGCTCGGGATCGCCGTCGTCGGCACCGGCAAGATGGGCGCCGACCATGTGCGCCGCCTCACCACCGTGACCGGCGGGGCCCGGGTCGCCGCCGTCGCCGACATCGACGCCGAGCGCGCCAAGGAGGTCGCCGGCCCGATCGACGGCTGCACCGCCCACACCGACCCGGCGGCCGCGATGGCCGCGCCGGGCGTCGACGCGGTCCTGATCGCCTCCTCGGGCCCGGCCCACGAGCCCGCGCTCCTGGAGGCCTTCCGGCGCGGGCTGCCCGTGCTCTGCGAGAAGCCGCTCACCCCGGACCCGGGCGGGGCCCTGCGGGTCCTGGAGGCCGAGACCCGGCTGGGGCGGCGCCTGGTGCAGGTGGGGTTCATGCGGCGCTACGACGCCGAGTTCGCCCGCCTCAAGGCGCTGCTCGACGAGGGCGGGCTGGGGCGGCCGCTGTTCCTGCACTGCCGCCACCGCAACGCCTCCTCCCCCTCCTTCTTCACCACCGAGATGCTGATCCGCGACTCCGTGGTCCACGAGGTCGACGCGGCCCGCTGGCTGCTCGGCCAGGAGCTCACCGCCGTCCAGGTGCTCCGCCCGCGCCCCTCCTCGTACGCCCCGGAGGGCCTGGGGGACCCCCAGCTCGTGCTGTTCGAGACGGCGGGCGGCGCGGTCGTCGACGTCGAGATCTTCGTCAACTGCGGCTTCGGCTACGAGGTGCGCTGCGAGGCCGTCTGCGAGCGCGGGGCCGCCTCGACCGGCGCCGGGACCGGCCCGGTGGTCCGCTCCGGCGGGCGCTGGGGCGGCGAGCTCCCGCAGGACTTCACGGCCCGCTTCGCCGACGCGTACGACCGCGAGGTGCAGGCGTGGGTCGACGCCACCCGGCAGGGCCGCGTCGAGGGCCCGAGCAGCTGGGACGGCTATATGGCGGCCGTGGTCTGCGAGGCGGGCGTACGGGCCCAGCGCTCGGGCGAGCGGGTGAGCGTCGAACCGGCCCTGGAACGGCCGGGGCTGTACGCGTAGCCGGGCGGGGCGGACTCGTACCCGAAGTGGCAGCGCCGCGCTCCCAGGGGGCGCGGCGTTGCGGTTTCGCGCGCCGGGGGCGTGCCCCGGCCCCTCCCGGACGTCCCATTCATCACCCCTGTCACAACCGTCCCCTTCCCGTCACACATGTCTCCATTACGCGGGTCTTGCGTCACAGAGAGTCGACAGCCGCACCCCTGCCTTCACTCTCCGTCGTTCAACGGGCACAGGCTGAGTGATCGTCAAGTGCCCGCGCCCAGCTCCCCCGACGGCCGCCGGACCGCCGCTGCGGCGCACGCAGGGAGGTGCCCACCATGACCGACCGACGGCTCTGGTCGTACAAGGAGATCGCCGCACACATCCGCGTACAGCCGGACACGGTCCGCTCGTACCGCAAACACGGGCTGCTGCCCGCCCCCGACCTCGTCGAGAACGGCAAGCCCTTCTGGTACGCCGACACCATCCGCTCCTGGGTCGCGCGCCGCCCGGGGAACCGCAGCCGCAGGGCGAACGACTGACTGGGGGGAGGCGGAGGGGGGTACTGGATTAATACCCCCTAGGGGTATAACGTGGATCCTGTCAGTGGGCCTCGGGCTTCCCGTGACCCTCTGGTGCACCATGGATCCGTACCGCCCCGAAGAGGAGAACCCCATGACCGCCGAGACCGAAGCCGCCACCGCCACGACCGGCTCCTGCTGCTCGCCCGCCGGCTCCTGCCACAGCGAGGGCCCGGCCGACGTCCAGGTCGGCTCCGTCACCACCGTCTACCGGGTGTCCGGCATGACCTGCGGGCACTGCGAGGGCGCCGTGTCGGGCGAGATCAGCGAGATCGCGGGGGTCGGATCGGTGAAGGCCGTCGCCGCGACCGGTGAGGTGACCGTCGTCTCGGCCGCGCCGCTGGACGACGAGGCCGTCCGCGCGGCCGTCGACGAGGCCGGCTTCGAGCTGGTCGGCCGGGCCTGAGGCCCGATCTTCCTCTTCCGGGCCGTACGTCGAGCGCATCCGCGCCGTACGGCCCGGTCTCTTTTCAGGAGCCCACGTGGAAACGAACACGGTGGAAACGCACACGGTGGAAACGCACACTGTGCAAACACAGACGGTCGAGCTGACCATCGGCGGCATGACCTGCGCCTCGTGCGCGGCCCGTATCGAGAAGAAGCTGAACCGGCTGGACGGGGTCGAGGCGACCGTCAACTACGCGACCGAGAAGGCGAAGGTCGCCTTCGGCGACGGGGTCGAGGTGGCCGGTCTGGTCGCGACCGTCGTCAAGATGGGGTACACCGCCGAGTCCCTGGCACCGCCGGAGCCCCCGCCGTCCGCGGCGGCCGAGCCCCTGACCGCCCCGGAGGCGCACCGGCCGGAGCCCGGCGCACCCCGCGCCGACGCGCGGGCGGAGGCCGAGGGCGCCGCCGGGAGCCGTGCGGCGCGGGCGCTCGCCGCGCTGCGGCAGCGGCTCCAGGTCTCGGCCCTGCTCGCCGCGCCCGTCGTCCTGCTCGCCATGGTCCCCTCGCTCCAGTTCGACAACTGGCAGTGGCTGAGCCTGACGCTCGCCGCGCCGGTCGTCGTCTGGGGCGGACTGCCCTTCCACCGGGCCGCCTGGGCCAATCTGCGCCACGGCTCGGCCACCATGGACACCCTGGTCTCCGTGGGCACCCTCGCCGCCTTCCTCTGGTCGCTGTGGGCACTGTTCTTCGGTGACGCGGGGATGCCCGCGATGCGCCACGGCTTCGACGCCACCGTCAGCCGCGCGGACGGCGCGTCCACCATCTACCTGGAAGTCGCCGCCGGGGTCGTCACCTTCATCCTGCTGGGCCGCTATCTGGAGGCCCGCTCCAAGCGGAAGGCGGGCGCGGCCCTGCGGGCGCTGCTCGAACTCGGCGCCAAGGACGTGGCCGTCCTGCGCGGCGGCACCGAAGTACGCGTTCCCATCGGCGAGTTGCGGACCGGCGACCGGTTCGTGGTGCGGCCCGGCGAGACGGTCGCGACCGACGGGACGGTGGTGGAGGGCGCATCCGCCGTGGACACCTCCATGCTGACCGGCGAGTCCGTCCCCGTCGACGTGAGCGCGGGCGACGGCGTCACCGGCGCCACCGTCAATGTCGGCGGCCGTCTGGTCGTCGAGGCGACCCGGGTCGGCGCGGACACCCAACTGGCCCGGATGGCCCGTCTGGTGGAGGACGCGCAGAACGGCAAGGCCGAGGTCCAGCGCCTGGCCGACCGCATCTCCGGCATCTTCGTCCCGATCGTGCTGCTCGTCTCGCTGGCCACGCTGGTGGGCTGGCTGCTCGCCACCGACGACGTCACGGCGTCCTTCACGGCCGCCGTCGCGGTCCTGATCATCGCCTGCCCGTGCGCCCTGGGGCTCGCGACCCCGACCGCCCTGATGGTCGGCACCGGCCGCGGCGCCCAGCTCGGCATCCTCATCAAGGGCCCCGAGGTCCTGGAGTCCACCCGCCGCGTCGACACCGTCGTCCTCGACAAGACCGGCACGGTCACCACGGGCCGGATGACCCTGTACGACGTGTACGCGGCCGAGGGCACCGACGACAAGGAGGTGCTGCGCTACGCGGGCGCCCTGGAGCACGCCTCCGAGCACCCCATCGCCCGCGCGATCGCGGACGGCGCCGCCGAGCGGGCCGGGGAGCTGCCCGTGCCCGAGTCGTTCCTGAACCTGCCGGGGCGCGGGGTGGAGGGCGTGGTCGAGGGACGCGAGGTCTTCGTGGGCCGGGGCGTCGAGCTGCCCGCCGCGCTGGCGACCGCCAAGGAGGCCGCCGAGGCCGAGGGGCGCACGGCGGTCGTGGTCGCCTGGGACGGCGCCGCCAAGGGCGTGCTGACCGTCGCCGACGCGGTCAAGGAGACCAGCGCCGAGGCGGTGTCGCTGCTGCGCGGCCTCGGGCTGCGGCCGGTGCTGCTGACCGGGGACAACCGGGCGGTGGCCGAGTCGGTGGCGGCCCGGGTCGGGATCCCCGCCGAGGACGTCCACGCCGAGGTGCTCCCCGAGGACAAGGTCGACGTGGTCAAGCGGCTCCAGGCCGAGGGCCGTTCGGTGGCGATGGTGGGCGACGGCGTCAACGACGCGGCCGCGCTGGCCACCGCCGATCTGGGCCTGGCGATGGGCACCGGCACGGACGCGGCGATAGAGGCGTCCGACCTGACCCTCGTTCGGGGGGATCTGCGGGTCGCGGCCGACGCGATCCGGCTCTCCCGGCGGACCCTGTCGACCATCAAGGGCAACCTGTTCTGGGCCTTCGGCTACAACGTGGCCGCGGTTCCGCTCGCCGCGGCGGGCCTGCTGAACCCTATGATCGCGGGCGCGGCTATGGCGTTCTCGTCGGTCTTCGTGGTAACCAACAGCCTACGGTTGCGCTCCTTCACCTGATCTCCACAAAGAGAGCTAGATCACAGAGATTATGAGGTAACCATCGGGCCGGTTCGGGAGTCTAAGTGGTCGATGCCGAGGACGTCTTGGGGGACGTCCATGGAATGTCTTGGGGGACGTTCCAGGCAGCGCGTTGGCCGGGGCACGTACAACGGGGAGCTTTGAGCGGCCCACCCGTTACGTACGTACCCCGGCAGACCGCCGGACTCCCGGCCGGATCCCGTGGGGGGAATCCGCACCGGGTATAGGGGAAGCGCCCCGCCCGCCAACCCGTGGGGGGATTGGTGGGCGGGGCGCTTCTATATGCGTCGGGGATTCGGCTCCGGACGCTCCCGGCCCCCTGGGGGCGCGGGAACCGCGGGACCAGCCACGCACGGTCCGCAGCCGAAAACCTGCTCCTCGCGGAGCGACTAGCGGGCCTCTACCGGGACGAAGTCGCGGAGGACCTCGCCCGTGTAGATCTGGCGCGGGCGGCCGATGCGGGAGCCGGGCTCCTTGATCATCTCGTGCCACTGGGCGATCCAGCCCGGCAGCCGGCCGAGCGCGAACAGGACCGTGAACATCTCGGTCGGGAAGCCCATCGCGCGGTAGATCAGACCCGTGTAGAAGTCCACGTTCGGGTACAGGTTGCGCGAGACGAAGTAGTCGTCGGAGAGCGCGTGCTCTTCCAGCTTCAGCGCGATGTCGAGCAGCTCGTCGGACTTGCCGAGGGCCGACAGGACGTCGTGCGCGGCAGCCTTGATGATCTTGGCGCGCGGGTCGAAGCTCTTGTAGACCCGGTGGCCGAAGCCCATCAGACGGACGCCGTCCTCCTTGTTCTTCACCTTGCGGATGAAGGAGTCGACGTCGCCGCCGTTGGCCTGGATGCCTTCCAGCATCTCCAGGACCGACTGGTTGGCGCCACCGTGCAGGGGGCCCCACAGGGCGCTGATGCCGGCGGAGATCGAGGCGAACATGTTCGCCTGCGAGGAGCCGACCAGACGCACGGTGGAGGTCGAGCAGTTCTGCTCGTGGTCCGCGTGCAGGATGAGCAGCTTGTCGAGCGCCGAGACGACGACCGGGTCCAGCTCGTACTCCTGCGCCGGGACCGAGAACGTCATCCGCAGGAAGTTCTCGACGTAGCCGAGGTCGTTGCGCGGGTAGACGAACGGGTGGCCGATCGACTTCTTGTACGCGTACGCCGCGATCGTCGGAAGCTTGGCGAGCAGACGGATCGTCGAGAGGTGACGCTGCTTCTCGTCGAACGGGTTGTGGCTGTCCTGATAGAAGGTGGACAGCGCGGAGACGACCGAGGACAGCATCGCCATCGGGTGGGCGTCGCGCGGGAAGCCGTCGAAGAAGCGCTTGACGTCCTCGTGCAGCAGCGTGTGCTGGGTGATCTCGCTCTTGAACGTCGACTGCTGGTCGACCGTCGGCAGCTCACCGTTGATGAGCAGGTACGCGACCTCCAGGAAGGTCGAGCGCTCGGCGAGCTGCTCGATCGGGTAGCCGCGGTAGCGCAGGATGCCCTGCTCGCCGTCGAGGTAGGTGACGGCGGATTTATAGGCGGCGGTATTGCCGTATCCGCTGTCCAGGGTCACGAGACCGGTCTGGGCCCGGAGCTTCCCGATGTCGAAGCCCTTGTCGCCGACGGTGCTGTCGATCACCGGGTAGGTGTACTCGCCATCGCCGAACCGCAGTACTACAGAGTTGTCGCTCACGTCATCCCTCACCGACGTAGTGCCTCTTCTTCGAGGTGCCCTGACTGTCTCTACCATCCCCCATTTGGCTCAGCAGAGTGCACTCGGGGTCGCCCATTGGGCTTATTAGCGGCACTCAGTGCCGTCAACCTGCTCATCCTGCCCCCTTCGCCCCGGTTCTGGAAGCCCCAGGTGATGTTTCACACCAAGGTGCCCCCTGACAGCCGGTGAGCGAGTGCGGTAAAGCGTCTGCCTGCGGAAACCGTACGCACTGCCTGGCCGATCGCTTTGCGGGACCCCACCAGTACGACGAGTTTTCTGGCGCGGGTCACCGCCGTGTAGAGCAGGTTCCGCTGGAGCATCATCCACGCGCCGGTGGTGACCGGGATCACCACCGCCGGATACTCACTGCCCTGCGAGCGGTGGATCGTCACCGCGTACGCATGGGCCAGCTCGTCCAGTTCGTCGAAGTCGTACGGCACCTCCTCGTCCTCGTCCGTCAGCACCGTCAGACGCTGTTCGTCCAAGTCGAGCGCGGTCACCACGCCGACGGTGCCGTTGAAGACACCGTTCTCGCCCTTCTCGTAATTGTTCCGGATCTGGGTGACCTTGTCGCCCACCCGGAACACCCTGCCGCCGAACCGCTTCTCCGGGAGGTCGGGGCGGGCCGGGGTGATGGCCTGCTGGAGGAGGCCGTTGAGGTTTCCGGCGCCCGCGGGACCGCGGTGCATCGGGGCGAGCACCTGGACGTCCCGCCGGGGGTCGAGGCCGAACTTGGCGGGGATGCGCCGCGCGGCCACGTCCACCGCGATCCGCCCGGCGTCCTCGGTCTCCTCCTCCACGAAGTGGAAGAAGTCGCTGAGGCCCTGGGTGAGCGGCGGGACACCGGAGTTGATGCGGTGGGCGTTGGTGACCACGCCGGACTGCTGGGCCTGGCGGAAGATCCGGGTGAGCCGGACCCTGGGCACCGGCCCGCCCTCGGCGAGCAGGTCCCGCAGCACCTCGCCGGCGCCGACCGAGGGCAGCTGGTCCACGTCCCCGACCAGCAGCAGGTGCGCACCCGGCGCGACCGCCTTCACCAGCTTGTTGGCAAGCAGCAGATCGAGCATCGAGGCCTCGTCGACCACCACCAGGTCGGCGTCGAGCGGGCGGTCCTTGTCGTACGCCGCGTCGCCGCCCGGCTTCAGCTCAAGGAGGCGGTGCACGGTCGACGCCTCGGCGCCGGTGAGCTCGGCGAGCCGCTTGGCGGCGCGGCCGGTGGGCGCGGCCAGCACCACCTTGGCCTTCTTGGCCCGGGCGAGCTCCACGATCGAGCGCACGGTGAAGGACTTGCCGCAGCCGGGGCCGCCGGTGAGCACCGCGACCTTGCTGGTCAGGGCGAGCCGCACGGCCTCCTGCTGCTCGGGGGCGAGCTCGGCGCCGGTGCGCCCGGCCAGCCATGACAGGGCCCGGTCCCAGTCCACGTCCTGGAAGCCCGGCATCCGGTCCTCGCCGGTCCGCAGCAGCCGGACGACCTGGGCGGCGAGAGAGAGCTCGGCGCGGTGGAAGGGGACCAGATAGACGGCGTGGACCCGCTCGGCCCCGCCCGGCGGCCCGGGGACCGGCTCTCGGACGACGCCCTCCTCGGTGATCAGCTCACTCAGGCAGTCGATCACCAGGCCCGTGTCGACCTGGAGGAGCTTCACCGAGTCCGAGATGAGCTGCTCCTCGGGCAGGAAGCAGTGGCCCTGGTCGGTGGACTGGGACAGTGCGTACTGCAAGCCGGCCTTCACTCGCTCCGGGCTGTCGTGCGGGATGCCGACGGCCTGGGCGATGCGGTCGGCGGTGAGGAAGCCGATGCCCCAGACGTCGGCGGCCAGCCGGTAGGGCTGGTTCTTCACCACGGAGATCGAGGCGTCCTCGTACTTCTTGTAGATGCGCACGGCGATGGAGGTGGAGACGCCGACTCCCTGGAGGAAGACCATGACCTCCTTGATGGCCTTCTGCTCCTCCCAGGCGGCCCCGATGAGCTTGGTGCGCTTGGGGCCCAGGCCCGGCACCTCCACGAGGCGCTTGGGCTGCTGCTCGATGATGTCGAGCGTGTCCGTGCCGAAGTGCTCCACGATGCGGTCGGCGATACGGGGGCCGATGCCCTTGATCAGGCCCGAGCCGAGATAGCGCCGGATGCCCTGGATGGTGGCGGGCAGGACCGTCGTGTAGTTCTCCACGGTGAACTGCTTGCCGTACTGCGGGTGGGAGCCCCAGCGGCCCTCCATCCGCAGCGACTCGCCCGGCTGCGCGCCGAGCAGCGAGCCGACCACCGTGAGGAGATCGCCACCGCCGCGCCCGGTGTCGACCCGGGCGACCGTGTAGCCGTTCTCCTCGTTGGCGTAGGTGATCCGCTCGAGGACACCAGTCACTTCACAAACGCCTTCGCGGCTGCCCTGCTTCGAGCCAACTCCCCTACTGGGCATGCCTCACCTGCTCATCCTGTACCTGCGATCCCTCGGAGGCTATCGCCCGCTACCGACAGCGGCGGCTTGATCTCCCAATGGGGTCCGCACGGGGACGCCCTCTGAGTAGGGTCCGCCCATGCCTGCCGACCAAGAACTCATCCACGGCCGCATAGTCGTCACCCAGGAGGTCCAGTACATGACTTCCGAGCAAATGAAGATCAGCGGTATCGCCACACGCGATGTGCTGCGAATGGGCTGGCACATGATCGACCCGTTCCAGAGCGACCCGCCTCCGTGCGACATCCAGGGGTGCACCTACGTGGACCCTGAGACGGAGTCGTTTCATGTGGGTCCAGCCTGGGCAACACACCGTATCTCCACGTCACGGGGGCTGTTCCGGAAGCGGAAGGCATACTTCTCATGCCCCGATCACCTCGACACAGTCAAGGCTGCGCTCGTCTTCGGGCACAGCGGCGACCCCGCCTGAACCCTTGAGTGATCCAGGTCACTTTGGCTTGGTGAGGTGGGATCCGCTCCAGGACCCCTTCGAGCACCGCGAGATTGGACATGATCCGACGCTACCGGTGGGCTCGGACACCGCGGCACGCCTGTGGATAACTTTCCCCGGCGGAACGGGCCTTCGGCCGCAAGGACGGGCTTCGCGGGGTGCGGCGGCGGGAATTCAAGGGGGCCCGGTCCGTATGACCGGGCCCCTCGATTCCCTCCCCTTTTCCCTCCCCGGCCGGCGTCCGGTCAGGGGCGCAGCAGAGCGGCCAGCCGCTCCCGCCCCGCGGTCAGCAGCGCGGGCAGCCCCGCCGCGTCCGGATACCAGCGCTTCTCGTACTCCCAGCACAGCCAGCCGTCGGGGCCGAGCGGCGCCAGCGCCTCCGCCAGCGGCAGCACCCCGGCCCCCAGCGGCAGCGGGGTGGTGTCCTGGGCCGAGGCGACGTCCTTCACCTGGACGTATCCGAGATGCGGGGCGAGCGCCGCGTAGGTGTCGGCCGGGCTCTCGCCGCCGAGCCAGGTGTGCAGCACGTCCCACAGCGCGCCGACCGAGGGCGCGCCGACCCGGTCCAGTACGCGGGCGACGGCCGCGCCCGTGCGGTGGGAGTCATGTGTTTCGAGCAGGACGCGCACCCCCCGGTCGGCGGCGAGCGCGGCCACCGACCGCAGCCGCCGCACGGCGACCCCGTCGTCTTCCGGGCCGCCCCGGCCGCCGGGGAAGACGCGTACGTACGGGGCGCCGAGGTCGTGGGCGAGGTCCACCAGCGCGTCGAGCCGCTCGGCGTCGTCGGGGTCGGCCACGCGCGCGTACCCGGCGACGGTGAGCACACGGACGCCGTGCGCCGCGAACTCGGCCGCCACCGCCGCCCGTTGGCGGGCGTCGATGCCGGGGTGGACCGGCTCCTCGGGGTGGGCGCGCAGCTCCACGCCCTGGTAGCCGTGCGCGACGGCGAGGCGGACGACCTCGGTGACGGGCAGG
Organism: Streptomyces sp. ERV7; assembly: GCF_001653515.1. Lineage (GTDB taxonomy): Bacteria > Actinomycetota > Actinomycetes > Streptomycetales > Streptomycetaceae > Streptomyces. The sequence goes on from NZ_LYOY01000029.1 coordinate 1,099,538, forward strand.
CCCGGCACCCCGAGGGTGGAGAAGGCGTACCGCACCCCGCCGTTCACCGGTCCGCCAGGCCGAGCCGCCAGTCCTGGCCGACCAGGTCGGCGCCGTAGGAGCGGTGCGGCTTCTCGGCGACGAGGGTGAAGCCGTGGCGCAGATAGAGCGCGCGGGCGGCGCCGAGCACGTCGTTGGTCCACAGCACCAGCTCGCGGTACCCCGCCTCGCGGGCGAAGGAGACGACCTCCGCGACCAGCCGGTCGCCGAGGCCGTGGCCCCGGGCCTGCGGCTCCACCAGGAGCAGCCGCAGCCGCGCGGTGGCCGGGGCGTCGTCGCGCACGCACATCACGGACCCGGCGCGGCGCCCGTCCAGCTCGGCGATCCAGACGCGCTCCAGATGCGGGTCGTGGTCCTGGGCGAAGGCCGCCACGATCCCGGCGACCAGCCCCTCGAAGTCGGTGTTCCACCCGTACTCGGCGGCGTACAGCGCGCCGTGCCGCTCCACGATCCAGCCCAGGTCCCCCGGACGGGGGTCCCGCAGGACGGGCTCGGGGCGGGCGGAGGCGGAGTGAGTGTCGGCCACGGGGCCAGTATGCCGGGCGGACGTCACCGTACGGAGGACTCCGGCGGCACGACCGACGCGAACCGTTCCACCGTCTCCCTCAGCACCTCCGCGCCGTCGCGCCCCCACAGCTCCTCGTTGAACAGCTCGACCTCCACGGGGCCGGTGTAGCCCGCCGCGGCCACCCGCTCGTACCAGGCCACGAGGTCGATCACGCCGTCCCCGAGCTGGCCGCGCCCGGTCAGGACCCCGGCGGGCAACGGCGTGATCCAGTCCGCCAGTTGGAAGGAGTGGATACGGCCGCCCGCCCCGGCGCGGGCGACCGCCGCCGGGGCCCGGTCGTCCCACCAGAGGTGGTAGGTGTCGACGACGACTCCCACCTCCCGCGCCGGGAACCGCTCGGCGAGCTCCAGGGCCTGGCCGAGGGTGGAGACGACACAGCGGTCCGAGGCGTACATCGGGTGCAGCGGCTCGATCGCGAGGCGTACGCCCCGGACGCGCGCGTAAGGGGCGAGCTCGGCCAGCGCGTCCGCGACCCGCTCCCGCGCCCCGGCCAGGTCCCGGCTGCCCCCGGGCAGTCCGCCCGAGACCAGCACCAGGGTGTCGGTGCCCAGCGCCGCGGCCTCGTCGATGGCCTCGCGGTTGTCGTCGAGCGCCCGTACGCGCGCGTGGGGCTCGCTCGCCGTGAAGAAGCCGCCCCGGCACAGCGTGGTGACGTTCAGCCCGGCGTCCCGCACCAGCCGCGCCGCCGCCTCGACCCCGTACGCCCGCACGGGCTCGCGCCACAGCCCGACGCCCGGCACGCCCGACTCGGCGCAGGCGCGGACCAGTTCGGGCAGCGTGAGCTGCTTCACGGTCATCTGGTTGATGCTGAGGCGGGCGAGGTGCGGGCGGTTCATGAGGTGACTCCGTGGACCGTGAGCAGGGCGCGCATACGGGAGGCGGCCGCCTCCGGGTCCGGGAACAGGCCCAGACCGTCGGCGAGTTCGTACGCCCGCGCCAGATGCGGCAGCGAGCGGGCCGACTGGAGACCGCCGACCATGGTGAAGTGGTCCTGGTGGCCCGCCAGCCAGGCGAGCAGGACGACCCCGGTCTTGTAGTAGCGGGTCGGCGCCCCGAAGAGGTGCCGGGCGAGCGCGACCGTCGGGTCCAGGCGCTCGCGGAAGCCCGCGGGATCGTCCGCGTCCAGCGCCCGCACCGCGTCCGCCGCCACCGGGCCCAGCGGGTCGAAGATCCCCAACAGGGCGTGGCTGAACCCCTGTTCGTCGCCCTCGATCAGCTCGGGGTAGTGGAAGTCGTCGCCCGTGTAGCACTTCACACCGTCCGGCAGCCGCCGTCGGAGCTCCACCTCCCGGCGGGCGTCGAGCAGCGACACCTTCACCCCGTCGACCTTCCCGGCGTGGGCGGCGACGATCGAGAGGAACGCCCCGGTGGCCGTGTCCAGGTCCGGCGAGCCCCAGTAGCCGCTCAGCGCGGGGTCGAACATCGGGCCCAGCCAGTGCAGGATCACCGGCCGGGCGGTCTGCTCCAACAGCCGCCCGTAGACGGCGAGATAGTCCTCCGGGCCGCGCGCCACCGCCGCCAGCGCCCGCGAGGCCATCAGGATCGCCTGGGCGCCGGCGCCCTCGACGACGGCGAGCTGTTCCTCGTACGCGGCCGTCACCTCCGGCAGGGAGGCGGCCCGGAGGAGCTGGTCGGTGCCCGCCCCGCACGCGATCCGCCCGCCGACCGCCCGCGCCTCCGCGGCCGAGCGCCGGATCAGCTCGGCGGCCGAGCCCCAGTCCAGGCCCATCCCGCGCTGCGCGGTGTCCATCGCCTCCGCGACCCCGAGCCCGTGCGACCACAGATGGCGGCGGAAGGCGAGCGTGGTCTCCCAGTCGACGGCCGCGGGCCCCTCGGGCGCGGTGTCGGCGTACGGGTCGGCGACGACGTGCGCCGCCGAGAAGACCGTACGGGTCAGGGGCGGGCCGCCCGGCGCGACGACGACCGGGTCGGTGCGCGGCTCGTAGGGGACGAGCACCCCGTCCGCGCGCGGCAGCAGCAGGCTCACAGCGCGATCTCCGGCACCTCGATGCGGCGGCCCTCGGCCGAGGAGCGCAGCCCCAGCTCGGCCAGCTGCACCCCGCGCGCGCCCGCGAGCAGGTCCCAGCGGTAAGGGGCGTCGAGGACCACATGGCGCAGGAACAGCTCCCACTGCGCCTTGAAGCCGTTGTCGAAGCCCCTGTCGGAGCCGGTGTTGTCCGGCACCTCCTGCCACTGCTCGCGGAAGGACTCGGTCGCGGGCAGGTCCGGGTTCCACACCGGCTTGGGGGTGGCGGCGCGGTGCTGGACGCGGCAGGTGCGCAGCCCCGCCACCGCCGAGCCCTCGGTGCCGTCCACCTGGAACTCGACCAGCTCGTCGCGGTGCACCCGGACCGCCCAGGAGGAGTTGATCTGGGCGACCGCGCCGCCCTCCAGCTGGAAGATCCCGTACGCGGCGTCGTCGGCGGTCGCGTCGTACGGCTTGCCGCTCTCGTCCCAGCGCTGCGGAACGTGCGTGGCCGCCAGCGCCTGTACGGAGGTGACGCGGCCGAAGAGCTCGTGCAGCACGTACTCCCAGTGCGGGAACATGTCGACGACGATGCCGCCGCCGTCCTGGGCGCGGTAGTTCCAGGACGGGCGCTGGGCGCTCTGCCAGTCGCCCTCGAAGACCCAGTAGCCGAACTCGCCCCGCACCGACAGGATCCGCCCGAAGAAGCCGCCGTCGATCAGCCGCTTCAGCTTCAGCAGGCCCGGCAGAAAGAGCTTGTCCTGGACGACGCCGTGCTTGATCCCGGCGTCCCGGGCGAGCCGGGCCAGCTCCAGGGCGCCGGACAGGCCCGTCGAGGTGGGCTTCTCGGTGTAGACGTGCTTGCCCGCGGCGATCGCCCTGGCCAGGGAGTCCTGGCGGGCGGAGGTGACCTGGGCGTCGAAGTAGATCTCCACGGTGTCGTCGGCGAGCACGGCGTCCAGGTCGGTGGACCAGTGGGCGAGGCCGTGGCGCTCGGCGATGGCCCGCAGCGCGGACTCCCGGCGGCCCACCAGGACGGGTTCGGGCCACAGGACGGTGCCGTCGCCGAGGTCCAGGCCGCCCTCGTCGCGCAGGGCGAGCAGGGAGCGTACGAGGTGCTGGCGGTAGCCCATGCGGCCGGTGACGCCGTTCATGGCGATCCGCACGGTCCGGCGTGCGGACGCCGGTGCCGTGCGTGGTGCGGACGCCGGTGTCGTGCGGCCTGCGGGCGTCGGTGTCATCTGAAGTCCCCTCCATCCCATCAGCCCCTTCCGCCATGGCGGTCGGAGCGCGGTGATCCAGCGGTGATCTACTGGTAACAGGCGTAGCAAGCGCTTTCTATCGAGGGGGACGCTAGCCTGCGCACAGCGCCGCCGACAAGAGGCGCGCGGCGGACCACCCCCTGTGCCCACAACAGACGTGCCCGGAGGCAGAGATGACAGCGACCCTGGCGGATGTGGCGGCGCGCGCCCGGGTGTCCCCGGCGACCGTCTCGCGGGTGCTCAACGGCAACTACCCGGTCGCCGCGGCCACCCGCGAACGCGTCCTGCGGGCCGTGGACGAGCTGGACTACGTCCTGAACGGGCCCGCCAGCTCGCTCGCCGCCGCCACCTCCGACCTGGTCGGCATACTCGTGAACGACATCGCCGACCCCTTCTTCGGGATCATGGCGGGCGCGGCCCAGTCCGAGATCGGCGGCGGCCCCGGGGCCCGCGAGAAGCTGGCCGTGGTCTGCAACACGGGCGGCTCGCCGGAGCGCGAACTCACCTACCTCACCCTGCTCCAGCGCCAGCGCGCGGCGGCCGTCATCCTCACCGGCGGCGCCCTGGAGGACCCCGAGCACGCGGCGGCGGTCGCGGCCAAGCTGGGGCGGCTCGCGGAGGCGGGGGCGCGGATCGTGCTGTGCGGGCGGCCGCCGCTGGTGACGTCCGGGCCCGGCGCCGACGCACGGGCCGCCGGGCCGGTCGCGGCCACGCTCACCTTCGACAACCGGGGCGGCGGCCGCCGGCTGACGGAGCATCTGCTCGCGCTCGGCCACCGCCGCATCGGCTATGTGGCGGGCCCCGAGGAGCGCACCACGACCCGGCACCGCGTCGAGGGCCACCTGGCGGCGCTCGCGGACGCGGGCGTGGCGCCCGGACCGCTCGTCCACGGTTCCTACGACCGCCGCTCCGGCTACGACGCGACCGTCGAACTCCTGCGCCTCGACCCGACGTTGACGGCGGTCGTGGCCGCCAACGACACCGTCGCGCTCGGTACCTGCGCGGCCCTGCGCGACCGCGGTCTGTCCATCCCGGGCGACGTCTCGGTGGCGGGCTTCGACGACCTCCCGTTCAGCACGGACGCGGTCCCCGCCCTGACGACGGTACGGCTGCCGCTGTACGAGGCGGGGGCTCGGGCGGGCCGGCTCGCGATGGGCAAGGAGCCGGTGCCGCCGGGCGGGATCGCCACGGTGCACGGGGAGTTGATGGTCCGGGGCTCGACGGGACCCACGCGCGCGTAGCGGATGCCCGAGGGGCCGCGGAGGGGTTCGTGGGGCTTCGGCGGGGGCTTCGGCAGGGGCGGAACTCGGTGCCGGATTCCCGCCAGCGGGCAGGGGCGCGGCGAACCAGGATCGTGGGTACGGCCTCCGGTTCGCCCGTCCGGGGCGAGGGCCGCACCCCGAGGAGAAGACCCCCATGGACCTGCACCTTTCCGGCCGTACCGCGCTCGTCACCGGCGCTTCGAAGGGCATCGGTCTGGCGGTGGTGAGCACCCTGCTCGACGAGGGCGCGCGCGTGGTCGCGGTCTCCCGCCGCACCAGCCCGGAGCTGGAGAAGCTGGCCCGCCCCGAGCTCGTCCACGTCCCTGCCGACCTCATGGATCCCGAGGCCCCCGCGCGCGTGGTGGCCCGTACCGTCGAGGAGTTCGGCGGCCTGGACGTCCTGGTGAACAACGCGGGCGGCCCGCCGCCGGGCGTGACGCTGCCGCGCACCTCGTTCACGGACGCGGGGGACGCGGACTGGTCCTCGATGTTCGAGTTCAATCTGTTCTCGGCGGTACGGGCGGTCCGTGCGGCCCTGCCGCATCTGCTCGCCGACGGCGGTGGCGCCGTCGTCAACGTCTCCACGGGCCTGGCGCGTCAGCCCGCGGTCGGCAACGCCGAGTACGGCGCGGCCAAGGCGGCCCTGAGCAACTTCACCAAGGTCCTGTCGGAGGAGTACGCGCCGCAGGGCGTCCGCTTCAACACGGTCTCGCCGGGTGCGGTGCGGACGGCGTGGTGGACCGAGGAGGGCGGCGCGGCCGACGTCATCGCGGCGATGGCGGGCTCGGACCGCGACACGGTGATGGACACCCTGGCCCCCCAGATGATGAACGTCTCCACGGGCCGTCTGGTGACCCCGCAGGAGATAGCCGACGCGGTGGTCCTGCTGGCCTCCCCGAGGTCGGGCAGCACGACGGGGGCGGACTTCGTGGTGGACGGGGGGTATCTGAAGGCGGTGTGACCCCTGTGGACGGGGCGGGCGCGGTCCCGGGCGCCGCCGGCCCGTCCGCCCCGGCCCACCCGAACCACCCGCCCCCGGCGGCCGGTCGCGTACCTGTTTCCCGGAACGGGCCGGGGCCGGGAACCCCTCGGTGACGGGCTCCGTCCAAGTGCCGTACTGCCGGTGAGTCTCCGCAGAGCGGTGTCGGTCCTCGCTGCTGGCTGCGAACGGCCGACCACCCCTCTCCAACCGCCTGCGGCCGGCAGCACAGCCGCCACCGGCGCGCCCCCCTCCGACTGCGCCGGTGGCGGCCCCTTGCCCGGTTCCGGCCCGGATTCCGCACCGGGCGGTGCGCGCCCCCTTGACCGGCAATAACTTTCCGGTTATCCGTTCGGTTTGGAAGTTTCTTCCAGACCTAGGGATGGAGTGCCCGTGTCGCACCGCACCTCCAGACGCACCCTCCTCGCCACCGCCGCCGCGACGGCCGCCGCGGCCGCCGTCGGCCCCGCGCTCCCCGCGTACGCCGAGGCGACGCGCGCCCCCGACGGCCGGCTGCGCCGGATCGTCTCCCGGATGTCCCTGGCCGAGAAGGTCGGCCAGCTCTTCGTGATGCGGGTGTACGGACACTCCGCCACCGCGCCCGACCAGGCCGACATCGACGCCAACATGAGCGAGATGGGTGTGCGCAGCGCCGCCGAGCTCATCGCGAAGTACCACGTCGGCGGGATCATCTACTTCACCTGGGCGCACAACACCCGCGACCCGCACCAGATCGCCGCCCTCTCCAACGGCATCCAGCGCGCGGGCCTGTCCCAGCCCACTCCCGTACCGCTGCTGATCGCCACCGACCAGGAGCACGGCATCGTGTGCCGGGTCGGCCGCCCCGCCACCCTCTTCCCCGGCGCCATGGCGATCGGCGCCGGAGCGTCGGTGCGCGATGCCCGGACGCTCGGCCGCGTCGCCGGGGCCGAGCTGCGCGCACTGGGGATCCGGCAGAACTACTCCCCCGACGCCGATGTGAACGTCAACCCGGCCAACCCCGTCATCGGGGTGCGCTCCTTCGGCGCCGACCCGACGGCGGTCGCCCGGCTGGTGGCGGCCGAGGTGCACGGCTACCAGGAGGCGGGGGTCGCGGCGACCGCCAAGCACTTCCCCGGGCACGGCGACACCACGGTCGACAGCCACACCGGCATCCCGGTGATCACCCACACCCGGCAGCAGTGGGAGGAGCTGGACGCGCCGCCGTTCCGGGCCGCCGTCGCCGCCGGAATCGACTCGGTCATGACCGCGCACATCCAGTTCCCGGCGCTCGACGCAAGCAACGACCCGGCGACCCTCTCGCACCCGATCCTCACCGGGATCCTGCGCGAGGAGCTCGGCTACCGGGGAGTGATCGTCACCGACTCGCTGGGCATGCAGGGCGTCCGGGACAAGTACGGCGACGACCGGGTGCCGGTGCTCGCCCTGAAGGCCGGGGCCGACCAGTTGCTCAACCCGCCGGACCTGGCGGTGGCGTGGAACGGGGTGATGGCGGCGGTCACCAGCGGCGAGCTCAGCGAGGCCCGGCTCGACGCGTCGATCCTGCGGGTGCTCGAACTCAAGGAGCGACGGGGTCTGTTCAGCCATCCGTACGTCTCGGACGCCGAGGTGGACCGGGTGGTCGGCACCCGGCCGCACCTCGCCGCCGCCGACGCGGTGGCCGAGCGGACGACGACGCTGCTCGTCAACACGGGCTCCCTGCTCCCGCTGTCGCGGCGGCGCCATCGCGAGGTGCTGGTGGTGGGCGCGGACCCGGCCTCGCCCTCCGGGACGACCGGGCCCCCGACGACCGTCCTGGCCAAGGCCCTGACCGAACTCGGCTTCACCGCGACCGCGCTGTCGACCGGCACCCTGCCCTCGCAGGCGCAGATCGACGCGGCGGTGGCGGCGGCGCGCGACAGGGACGCCGTGGTCGTGGGCACGTACAACGCGGGGGCGGGCGGGGCGCAGGCCCGGCTGGTGGCGGCGCTCGGCGCGACCGGTGTGCCGGTGGTGCACCTCGCGATCCGCAACCCGTACGACATCGCCCACCTCGGCGGGTACACGGCCTCGCTCGCCACCTACTCCTGGACGGACGTCGAACTGCGGGCGGCGGTACGGGTCCTGGCGGGCCGGGCCGAACCGGCCGGGCGGCTGCCGGTGGCGGTGATGCGCGAGGACGATCCGGCCCGGGTGCTGTATCCGATCGGGTACGGGCTGTCGTACCGGAGATAACCCCCGGGCCCTCTGGCGTGTTCTCCGCGTGAGCGGTCACGCTGGAGCGGGGGGTCGGACATGTACGAGTACGGTGCCACAAGACTGGTTCGGGCCGTTTCGGCCGCGTTCTGGGCCGGGACGCTGCTTCTGACCGGCTGCCAGCGGGCACCGGCCGCCCAGGCTCCCCCGGCCTCGCCCGCCACTCCGTCCTACGGCGCCACCTTCCTCGGGGCCGGGGACTGCGCGGCGCGCGGCCAGGCGTTCAGCGAGGTGCCCTGCACCAGTGAGCGGGCGGTGGCCCGGGTCTCGGTGCGCCGGGCGGGGACCAGGGCGGCCGGGGCGGCGGGCTGCCCGCTGACCACGGACTTCGTGCTGTACATCGGGGGCGAGGGCGCCTCCGGCTACGCCTGTATGCGCAACCTGGAGGCGCCGCACCCCGGCGACCCGGGGATGGGCGGCGGCCCCTTCACGGTGGTGGGCGACTGCGTGTACCACGCAGGGGCGGACCAGGTGAAGGAGACGCCGTGCGACGGGTCGGGCCCCAACCCCCCTGAGTACCGGGTCACTTCCGCGGTGCCGTACCGGCTGGACTGCCCCGCCTCCACGGCGCTGTATGTGCAGCTGCCGGGGGGTTCGGCGGGGGTCGGGTGCGCGCGGCGGCTGTGAATCGTGTTCGTCCGCGAGCGACCACCCACCGGCCCGCGGACGAACATCCGGCCGCTCCTACGGCCGCAGCGTCGGCTCGCGCTCGATGGACTGGCGGTCGAGGCGGGCGTCGAAGGCCGCCAGCGGCTTGGCCTTGGACGCGGTCGTCGCGGGCAGGCCCGCCCAGCGCAGGATCGCCGACGTCGCCGTCGCCTTCTCCTGGGCGGCGAGGCCCGCGACCTTCGAGCCGTGGTTGCCGCCCGCGACCGTGTACACGTACGAGTCACGCGCCCCGGAGCCCAGGCGGAAGCGCTCCGCGCCCCACGGGTCGTTCTGGCCGTACACGTACAGCATGTTCTGGGCGTGGTGGCGCACCCAGGTGTCCACGTTCACCATCGCCATGGGCTGGAAGCGCATCGGGATGGAGCGCGGGACGAAGTGGCGCGGCGGCTGGTAGCCGTAGCGGCTCAGGTCGCCGAGCCAGGGCTGCCCGATGGTGGGCGAGCCGAGCTGGGTGCCGGCCTGGTAGTAGTACGGCGTGTACGGCTCCAGGCCCTGGTCCGTGTAGAAGGAGAAGCCGGAGATCGTGTCGACCGAGTCCCAGATCGCCTGGTCGGTGGCGTGCGGCGCGTCCGCCGGGATGGTGGCGCAGTCCGCCAGCAGGCTGTACTGCCAGAACCCCCACACATAGTCGAGGACGACCGCCTCGTACGCCTTGTCGAGCGAGCCGGTCGTGATGAAGGTGTAGCCGTTGGCCTTCGCGTACTCCGCGTACTTGAGCTCCAGCGGCTTGCGGCGCACCAGCGCCTCGCGCTGCACCGCCTCCAGCTTGTCGCGGCACTCCTTGGTGCCGACGTTCTTGAAGAAGCGGTCGTACGCCGAGTCCTCGTTGTTGACGACGTCGTTGGGGGCGACATAGGCCACCACGCCGTCCATGTCCTTGGGGTAGAAGCGCTTGTAGTACGTCGCCGTCATCCCGCCCTTCGAGCCGCCGGTCGTCAGCCAGTTCTTGCCGTACACCGGCTTCAGGGCCTCGAAGATGGCGTGCTGGTCGCTGGCCGCCTGCCAGATGTCCAGCTTGCCCCAGTCCGCCGGGGCGGGCCGGGACGGGGTGAAGTAGCGGTACTCGACCGAGACCTGGTTGCCGTCCACGATCTGGGTCGGCTCACTGCGGCTCGGGTTGGTCGAGACGTTGTAGCCGCTGGTGTACATGACGGTGGGGCGGGCGGTGTCCTTGTGCAGCAGGGTGATCCGCTGCTTGAAGGTGCCGGCGGCCGGGTTGTGGTGGTCCACGGGCTGGGTGAAGTTGAGGACGAAGTACCGGTAGCCGGGGTACGGCTTCTCCTCGATGAGACTCACCCCGGGTATCGCCAGGATGCGGTCCTTGATGTCCGGCACAGCGAGGTCCGGCACGGCGAGGTCCGGCTCGGCGGCGGTGGCCGCCCCTGCCGCGGCTCCCGCCACGCTCACCGTGCCTATCAGCACGACGAGCGAAAGAAGCCATCTGAGCGTCTTGCGCATGCACTCTCCCCTGGGGTCACGACGTGACGCGATCGTCGTGAACCTAGCGGGGGCAACACCTGTGCGACCAGACCCAGTTGAATCACCGGGCACTATGGCAGCGTTGTCATCCTTTGTTCAGGGCCGTCTCAGCACAGGATCCAGCCCGTCGAGCCGCCGCTGCCCGCCACCGAGCCCGAGGCCCGTACACAGCGGTTGATCGCGTGCACCGAGACCGGGCCCGCCTGCCGGGTGAACCGGCCGCTGTCCGAGACCGGGCCGCCGCCGCGTGCCTGGATGGTCACCGACATCTGGCGCCGGGCACCGGGCGACTTGGCGATCGCGACCGCGCACGCGTAGCCGTGCGTCTTGTAGACGCGCAGCTCGCCGGTGGCGAACCGGACCGTCTTGACCTGCCGTCCGCCGCACGAGGCCGCCGCGTCGGCGCTTCCCGCGCCCGGCCCGAGCACGGCCAGGGCAGCCGTCGCCACAAGGACGGCCAGACCCGGTCCGACCTGCGGCGGGTTCGCGGTGCGGGACACGGACGCGTCAGCGGCTCGGGACCACCGAGACGAGGTCGCGTCCCGCGGGGGCCTCGGGCACCGGCGGGATGGCCTCGCTGGCCACCGTCGGCCGCTGCCACTTCGGCGGGTGCCAGGGCTTGCCGCCCTCGGCCGGGCGGCCGAGGTTCGCGTGGACCGCGCGGGCGACGGCCTCGATGGTGTTGACGCCCTGGTCCATCGAGCTGTTGTCCTCGGTGAGGACGGCCAGGGCGTAGTCGTGGCCGCCGTCCGTGAAGGCGCCGATGCTGTGCACCCGCCAGCCGTGCGTGGCGCGCGGCAGCCAGCCGTTCTTGACGTGCACGGTCGTACCGCCCTGGACGCCCGCGGGCGTGCCCCAGCGCTGGCTGGCGATGACGCGGTTCATCAGGCCCAGCTCGTACTCGCGGGCGTCGTCGCTGAGCACCGAGTTGCGGGAGGTCAGCAGCGCGAGCAGCTTGGCCTGGTCGCGGGCGGTGATGCGGGTCAGGCCCCAGTAGCCGTCGGCGCCCGGCGTCGTCTGGGTCATCCCGGCGGCCTTGAGGAAGCCGGACACCTTGGAGGTGCCGAGCTGCTTCCACAGCGCCGACGTCGACTCGTTGTGCGACTCGGTGATCATCCTGGTGGCCAGGGCGCGCTCGTTGGAGGTGAGCGAGCGGTGCTGCTTGCCCGCGTCCCACAGCAGCGTCGCGAGCACGGTGGCCTTGACCACGCTCGCGGAGTCGAAGGTGTCGGTCGCCCGCAGCTCGCACTTGGTGCCGGTGGAGCGGTCGTACAGCGCCACGGCCGTCAGCGACGAACGGCCGCTGAGCGCGGAGGTGATGTCCTTGGACAGCTTGGCCGCGAGACCGGCCTTGGCGGAGGTGCAGCTCACCGTCGTCGCGGCGGCGGCCGGCGCCGCACCCGCGGCCACCGGCGCGAGCACGCCCGCGGCGACCGCCACGGAGAGCGCGCCGCGGCGGGCGCGGCGGGATATCCGGGCTGTGCGGAGTTGTCTGGGCAAAGCGTCCCCGTCCCCTGTAAGTCGTGAGGTGGGCGCACCACCGTGGCGCGCCCACCTGAGATGACTCGTCGAGGACGGGAAAGTTGTGCCTCGAAATCGTTGAACTCTGTCACAGCTCTGTCACTGGCGGACACCTACCGACCGATACCGGACGGTTACGGGCCAGATACGGGCATCACAGATGAGTCGGGGCGAACATCTTCAGCACGGCCGGCAGCACCAGCACCGAGGGGCCGGGGGTGGCCAGGGCCTTGGCGAGGTCGGCGGCGAGGCTCTCCGGGGTGGTGCGGGCGGCCGGTACGCCGAAGGACTCGGCAAGGGCGGTGAAGTCGGGCCGGGCCAGCTCGGTGCCGGTGGCGCGGCCGAAGGCGTCGGTCATGTACTCGCGCAGGATGCCGTAGCCGCCGTCGTCCACGATCAGCCAGGTGACGTCCAGATCGTGCTGGCGGGCGGTGGCGAGTTCGGCGATCGAGTACATGGCGCCGCCGTCGCCGGAGACGGCGAGGACGGGGGTGCCGGGCTCGGCGACGGCCGCGCCGAGGGCGGCCGGGAAGGCGTAGCCGAGGCCGCCGGCGCCCTGGGCGGAGTGCATGGTGTTGGGGTGCCCGGCGTCGAAGGCCGACCAGGCCCAGTAACCGAGGACCGTCATGTCCCAGAAGGACGGGGAGCGGGGCGGCAGCGCCGAGCGGATCGAGGCCAGGAGCGACTGCTCAAGGTCCAGGTCCTGGCCGGCGAGGCGGGCCTGGACCTCGGCGAGGACCATCTGCACCCGGGCCGGGGCGTACGGGTCCTGGCGCTCGCCGACGGTCTCCAGAAGGGCCTGGAGGGCGAGCCGGGCGTCGGCGTGGATGCCGAGGGCGGTGTGGTTGGACTCCAGCTTGCCGAGGTCGGCCTCGATCTGGATCACCCGGCCGCCGGGGAAGAAGGTGTGGTAGTTCGAGGACAGCTCACCCAGGCCCGACCCGACGACGAGGAGGACGTCGGCGTCCTCCAGGAAGTCGGTCATGTGCCGGTCCTCCAGCCAGGACTGGAGGGAGAGCGGATGGTTCCAGGGGAAGGCGCCCTTGCCGCCGAAGGTGGTGACGACGGGGGCGTTCAGGCGCTCGGCGAGCTGCCGGAGCTTGCCGGAGGCGTCGGACCGTACGACACCGCCGCCCGCGATGATCACGGGACGGGCGGCGTTCTCCAGCCAGTGGGCCGCGAGGGCGGTCAGCTCGGGGCGCGGCGCGAGCTCGTGCGGGGTCGCGTCCACGCCCGTGACCTGCGGGATCACGGTCTCGGCGCGGAGCACGTCCTCGGGGATCTCCACCCAGACCGGGCCGTGCGGGACGGTCAGCGCGGACTCCCAGGCGGCGGCGATCGCCGACGGGATCTGGGACTGGGTACGAGCGGGGTGCACCGACTTCACGACGTCGCGGAAGGACGCCGCCTGGTCGCGCAGCTCGTGCAGATGGCCCTGCCGGCCGCCGCCCAGACCCGCCACCGGGACCTGGGAGGAGATGGCCACGACCGGGGCGGAGGCGGCGGCCGCCTCCTGGAGGGCGGCCAGCGAGGTGAGCGCGCCGGGCCCGGTGGAGAGCAGCAGCGGGGCCGCCTCGCCGGTGATCCGCCCGTAGGCGTCGGCGGCGAAGCCCGCGTTGTTCTCCATCCGCAGCCCGACGAAGGTCAGGTCGGAGCGGCGCAGGGCGTCGAAGACGCCGAGCGCGTGCTGGCCGGGCAACCCGAAGACGGTGGTGGCGCCGAGTCCCTGGAGGGTCTCGACGACGAGGTCGCCGCCGATGCGGCCGGGCGGCGGATCGAGGGCCGCCTGCGTCTGGCGTGGCGTGGGTCGAAGCACCAAGTCGTGGTGGTCGTGGGTCACTTCGCGTCCTCTCCCCGGAGCCGGGCCTGCCGCCGGGCAGCCGAAACGTCAGCCGCCCGGCGGCAGGTGAAGGTCACTTCCCGGTCTGCCCCGTGCCTTCGGCGCGGCTCGCGGCGATCTGGCGGCTCATGATCGTGGTCAGCTCGTACGCGGTGTGCGAGGCCGCGACCGAGGTGATCTCGGCGTGATCGTACGCCGGGGCGACCTCGACGACGTCGGCCGAGACCAGGTTGCAGGAGGCCAGGCCGCGCAGGATCTCCAGGAGCTCGCGGGAGGTCATGCCGCCCGCCTCCGGGGTGCCGGTGCCGGGGGCGTGCGCCGGGTCGAGGCAGTCGATGTCGATCGAGATGTACAGCGGGCGGTCGCCGATGCGCTGGCGCAGCTGGTCGGCGACCTCGTCGGCGCCGCGGCGGTAGACGTCGGCCGAGGTGACGATGCCGAAGCCCATCTTCTCGTCGTCGGTCAGGTCCTGCTTGCCGTAGAGCGGGCCGCGGGTGCCGACGTGGGAGAGCGCCTCGGTGTCGAGGATGCCCTCCTCGACCGCGCGGCGGAACGGGGTGCCGTGGGTGTACTCGGCGCCGAAGTAGGTGTCCCAGGTGTCCAGGTGCGCGTCGAAGTGGAGCAGCGCGACCGGGCCGTGCTTCTTGGCGACCGAGCGCAGCAGCGGCAGCGCGATGGTGTGGTCGCCGCCGAGCGTCATCAGCCGGGCGCCGGTGCCGAGCAGGTCGTCGGCGGCGGCCTCGATGGTGTCCACGGCCTCGTTGATGTTGAACGGGTTGGCCGCGATGTCACCGGCGTCGGCGACCTGGGCGAGCGCGAACGGCGAGGCGTCCTGTGCCGGGTTGTACGGGCGCAGCAGCCGGGAGGCCTCGCGGATGGCGTTGCCGCCGAAGCGGGCGCCCGGGCGGTAGGAGACACCGCTGTCGAAGGGCACACCGACCACGGCGACATCGGCGGTGCCGACCTCGTCGAGGCGGGGCAGCCGGGCGAAGGTCGCGGGGCCGGCGTACCGCGGGATGCGGGACGAGTCGATCGGACCGCGCGGCGTTTCGTTGCTGCTCATGTCGGAGTGCCCTTCGTGATCGGCCTGCGTACGGGCCCGACGGCCCGTGGTTCCTCCGGGCCGGTGCGGCCCACGCTCGCCACCCTAGGTGGCCGTCCAGCGATACTGAAGTGTACGTTTCCTCCACTTACGGCCCCTCTGATGTACGGAGTGCCCATGCCTGCCGAGCCCGCGGCGGCCCCGCCCACCACTCCCGTCCCGCTCTCCGCCCTCCTTGCCCGCGCGGACCTGGGCCTGCGGCACATCGCCGGGCCGCCGGAGGCCGCCGTGCACGGGGTGCACGCCTCGGAGATGGCCGACCCGTATCCGTATCTGCTCGGCGGCGAGCTGCTGCTGACGGCGGGCGTGCAGCTCACCGACCCCGGGCGGTACGCGGCACGGGTCGCCGAGGCCGGGGCGGCCGCGCTGGGCTTCGGGCTCGCGCCGGTGTACGACACCGTCCCGGCCGGGCTGGTCGCCGCCTGCGAGCGGCACGGGCTGCCGCTGGTGGAGGTGCCGCCGCCGACCACGTTCACGGCGATCGCCCGCGCGGTGTGGGGCCTGCTGACCGAGGCCCGCCACCACGAGCTGCGCCGGGTCTCCCGGGCCCAACAGGCCCTCGCCTCGGCCGCCGCCCACCCCGACCCCGTTCCGGCGGTGCTGCACCAGCTGGCGACACGCCTGGGCGGCTGGGCGGCGCTGCTCGACCCGGAGGGGGCGGTGGTGCGCTCGGCGGGCCCCGAGCCGTCCGAGCGGGCGCGGGCGGCCCTGCGGCATCTGGCGGCGGTCGTCTCCCCGGGGGCCGGCCCCGAGCCGGCGCGGCCCGGAGCCCCGGCCGCTCCCCCCACGTCCGCGAGCGACACCTCGGGCGGCGCGCAGCTCGCCGCGTACGCCCTGGCCGGGGCGCGGGGCCTCGCGCTCGGGACCGTCACCGAGCGGCGCGAGGGCGGCGACCACACCATCGCCGGGGCCGCCTCCGTGCTGCTGTCGCTGCTCACCGCCGAACGGCCGGGCGCGGGCCAGACGGCCCGGTCGGCCGCCCTGGTGCGGCTGCTGCTGGGAGCGGCCCCGGCCGAGGTCGCGCCGCTGCTCGGCGAGGCGCCGTGGACCGTCGTCCACGCGCGCGGCGAGGGCGCGCCGCCCGACCTCGGCAGCCCGCTGGTAGAGGCGGGCGACGGCCACGCGCGCGTGCTCGTCCCGGGCGGGCAGGAGGTGGGCCCGCGCCCCGGCTGGACGCTGGGGGCGAGCGCGCCCGTCGGGGCCGGGGAGCTGGCCGCCGCCGACGCCCAGGCGGCCCGGGCCCTGCGCCGGGCCGAGGCCACCCGCTCGCCGCTGGTGCGCCACCGCACCGGCGGCTACGCCGCGCTGGTGGACCCGGCGGAGGCCGCCGCGTACGCCCGCGACCTGCTCGCCCCGCTCGCCGAGCCGCTGCTCACGACCCTGCGCACCTGGCTCTCGCTGCACGGCAGCTGGGACCGCACGGCGGTGGCCCTGGGCGTGCACCGCAACACCGTCCGCCAGCGCCTGGCCCGCTGCGCGGCGCTGCTGGACGCGGACCTGGACGACATGGACGTCCGCACCGAGCTGTGGCTCGCGCTCCGGAGTGCGCCGGGAAGTGCTGAGGCTCACTCTGGACAGTGCGAGTGACCGCCGGGTAACTTCGTATTTCAATCTCTGAGCAAGCGCTTAGCCAAGCCGCCGCCACCGTCAGAAGGAGAGCGTCCGTGCGCCGCACCGTATTCAACGAGGACCACGAGGCGTTCCGGGAGACCATCCGGGCCTTCATCGAGGCCGAGGTCGTCCCCGTCTACGACGAGTGGTTCGCCGCCGGCCAGGCGCCGCGCGACTTCTACTACAAGCTCGCCGAGCTGGGCGTCTTCGGCATCCGCGTCGACGAGGAGTTCGGCGGCGCCGGCATCGAGTCGTACAAGTTCGAAGCCGTCATGTACGAGGAGACGGCCCGCGCGGGCGTGCAGTTCGGCGGCTCCGGTGTGCACGTGCTGCTCGGCCTGCCGTACATCAAGATGCTCGCCTCCGACGAGCAGAAGAAGCGCTTCCTGCCGAAGTTCGTCTCCGGCGAGGAGATGTGGGCGCTCGCGATGACCGAGCCGGGCACCGGGTCCGACCTCGCGGGCATGAAGACCACCGCGAAGCTCTCCGAGGACGGCACGCACTACGTCCTCAACGGCGCCAAGACCTTCATCACCGGCGGCGTCCACGCCGACAAGGTGATCGTCTGCGCCCGCACCGCCGCGCCCACCGCCGAGGACCGCCGCCACGGCATCTCGCTGTTCGCCGTGGACACCAAGTCCGAGGGCTACTCCATCGGCCGCAAGCTCGACAAGCTCGGCCTGAAGACCTCCGACACCGCCGAGCTGGCGTTCGTCGACGTGAAGGTCCCGGTCGAGGACCTCCTCGGCGAGGAGAACAAGGGCTTCTACTACCTCGGCCACAACCTCGCCTCCGAGCGCTGGGGCATCGCCTTCGGCGCCTACGCGCAGGCCAAGGCCGCCGTCCGGTTCGCCAAGGAGTACGTCCAGGAGCGCACCGTCTTCGGCAAGCCGGTCTCGCACTTCCAGAACACCAAGTTCGAGCTGGCCGCCTGCCAGGCCGAGGTGGACGCCGCCGAGGCGGTCGCCGACCGCGCCCTGGAGGCCCTGGACGCGGGCGAGCTGACCCCGGCCGAGGCCGCCTCCGCCAAGCTGTTCTGCACCGAGGTCGCCCACCGCGTCATCGACAAGTGCCTCCAGCTGCACGGTGGTTACGGCTTCATGAACGAGTACCCGATCGCCCGTCTGTACGCCGACAACCGCGTCAACCGGATCTACGGCGGCACCAGCGAGATCATGAAGACGATCATCGCCAAGGACATGGGTCTGTGACCGAGGCTCTGGATGCCCTGCTCGATCTGCTCGACCTGGAGCAGATCGAGCGGGACTACTTCCGGGGCCGCTCCCGCTCGGCGCTCGTCCCGCGCGTCTTCGGCGGACAGGTGGCGGCCCAGGCGCTGGTCGCCGCGGGCCGCACCGTCCCCGCGGACCTTCCCCAAGCTCTCGGCTCCGCTCGAGCAGGGGAGACCCCAACGGCACACTCCCTGCACGCGTACTTCCTGCGTGCGGGGGACCCGGGCGCGCCGATCGTCTACATGGTCGACCGCATCCGCGACGGCCGCTCCTTCACCACCCGCAGGGTCGTCGCGGTCCAGCACGGCCAGCCGATCTTCCACCTCTCCGCGTCCTTCCAGACGTACGAGGAGGGGCTTGAGCACCAGGCGGACATGCCGCCCGCGCCGGACCCGGAGTCGCTGCCGACGGCGGCCGAGATGCTGCCGCGCCACCTTCCGGCGGACGTCGCCGAGCGCCTGATCGAGGCCCGCGCGGCCGTCGACCTGCGCTATGCCGACGCGCCGCCGTGGGCCAGCGCCGGCACCCCGCGCGAGCCGCGCTCGCAGGTCTGGTTCCGTACGAACGGCAAGCTCGCGGACGACCCGCTGCTGCACATCGTGCTCGCCACCTATGTCTCCGACATGACGCTGCTGGACTCGGTGCTGCTCGCGCACGGCCGGGGCGGCTGGGCGGTCGGGGACGTGGTGGGCGCGTCCCTGGACCACGCGATGTGGTTCCACCGCCCGTTCCGGGCCGACGAATGGCTCCTGTACGACCAGGAGTCCCCGTCGGCCTCCGCGGGCCGGGGCCTCGGCCAGGCCCGCATCTACACCCAGGACGGCCACCTGGCGGTGACGGTGATCCAGGAGGGCGTGGTCAGGGTCCCGCGGCCCCTTTAGGGACGGCCTCAGATTCAGGGACGGCCTCAGACCAACTCGGCCGCACCCAGCAGGTACTCGGTCATGGGCTCGTAGTAGCGCGGGTCCACCACATGGTCGTCGAGGGGCACAGCGACCTGAAGCGTCCCCTCCGCCTCCGCGAGGAACAGCGCGGGGTCATTGCAGTCGGCGTACCCGACCGCGTCGATCCCGCGCTGGGCCGCACACCCGGCCCAGCCGTGATCCGCGACGACCAGATCCGGCAGCGCCCGCCCCTCCCGCTCCAGCGCGTCCAGGATCGCGGCCATCGGCGCGGGCGAGTGGGTGTGCCACAGGGACGCGCCGCGCTCGTAGAGCGAGACGTCCGCGAACTGCACCACACAGCCCTCGTCGGCCAGCACCCCGTCCGGGATCCGCACGATCTCGCACCCGGCGGCCCGCAGCGCCGCGGCGGTCCGGCTGTGCACATCGATGAGCGCGCCCGGATGGCCCGTCGCGAACAGCACCCGCTGCTTCCCCGCGACGGCCTTCCGCAGCCGCGCCGCCATCCGCTCCAGTGCGTCGACGGTCAGCTCGGGGTCGATGGTGTCCTGGCCCGAACGGTGCCCGGGGTCGTCGACGACCCCGCAGCGCTCGGCCATCACGGCGAGCACGTCCTGCTCGTCGGTCCAGCGGTCGCCCAGCTCCAGGCCCAGCCAGTAGTGGCGGTCGCCGTTGGCGAGCTTGCGGTAGTGGGAGAGGTTGTTGTCGCGGGGTGTGGCGACGTCTCCGGCGATACGGGTGCGGACGAGGTGGTCGACGAGAGCGGCACGGCTGGGTATCGGCATGCGCCCCATTCTGCCCCGGTGCGCGGCGGCGGGCGCCGTGGTCCGCGCAGTGGACGCGCACCCACGCGCGCGTGGGCGGCCGGGGGCGCTCAGCCCGCGAGCGCCGCGAACGCGCCGTGCGCCAGGCGCCGCAGCAGCGCCTCGGTGGCGGTGCGCCCCGGCAGCCCCGCCCCGTACGAGCCCAGGTGCGGCGTCGAGTTGAGCAGGCCGAAGACCGCGTGGACGGCGGCCCGGACCTCGGCCTCGGAGCCGTGCGGGTACAGCTCGCGGACGACCGCGACCCACAGCTCCACGTACTGCCGCTGGAGCTGGCGCACCAGCTTGCGGTCGCTGTCGCGCAGCCGGTCCAGCTCCCGGTCGTGGAGCGTGATGAGCGCCCGGTCGTCGAGGGCGAAGTCGATGTGGCCGTCGATGAGCGAGCCGAGGACCGCCTCCGGGCCCCCGTCCGCCTCGGCGACCCGCTTGCGGCCGCCGTCGTACAGCCGCCCGCTGATCCCCACCAGCAGCTCCGCCAGCATCGCGTCCTTGCCCGCGAAGTGCCGGTAGAGGCCGGGGCCGCTGATGCCCACGGCCGCGCCTATCTCGTCGACGCCCACTCCGTGGAAGCCGCGCTCGGCGAAGAGGCGCGCGGCCTCGCGCAGGATCTGCTCGCGTCGGGTGGGGGCATCGGTCCGGGTGCTCATGGGAATTCATTCTAGACAACGCGGTTAGCGCTCGTTAACCTGGAGGAAATGAGTTAACGGTCATTAACATCCGGCCGGAAGACTTCGTACGGGCAAGGGGGCTCGACACGATGCAGCAGGCACCGGTCCTTGGGAGCGCGGCGGATCCCGCGTCCGAGGCGTGGCGGGCCAACGAGGAGGCGCACCGCGCCCTCGGCGAGGAGCTGCGCGCCAGACTGGCCGCGGCCCGCCTCGGCGGCGGCGAGCGGGCCCGCGAGCGCCATGTCGCGCGCGGCAAGCTGCTGCCGCGCGACCGGGTCGACACGCTGCTCGACCCCGGCTCGCCCTTCCTGGAGCTCGCGCCGCTCGCGGCCGACGGGATGTACGGGGGCCAGGCCCCCGCCGCCGGGGTGATCGCCGGGATCGGGCGGGTCAGCGGCCGCGAGTGCGTGATCGTGGCCAACGACGCCACGGTCAAGGGCGGCACGTACTACCCGATGACGGTGAAGAAGCACCTGCGCGCCCAGGAGGTGGCGCTGGAGAACCGGCTGCCGTGCCTGTACCTGGTCGACTCGGGCGGCGCCTTCCTTCCGATGCAGGACGAGGTCTTCCCCGACCGCGACCACTTCGGGCGGATCTTCTACAACCAGGCCCGGATGTCGGGCGCCGGGATCCCGCAGATCGCGGCGGTCCTCGGCTCCTGCACGGCCGGCGGGGCGTATGTCCCCGCGATGAGCGACGAGGCCGTGATCGTCCGCAACCAGGGCACGATCTTCCTCGGCGGTCCCCCGCTGGTGAAGGCCGCGACCGGCGAGGTCGTCACCGCCGAGGAGCTCGGCGGCGGCGAGGTCCACTCGCGCACCTCGGGCGTCACCGACCACCTCGCCGAGGACGACGCGCACGCGCTGCGGATCGTGCGCAACATCGTGGCCACCCTCCCCGCGCGCGGCGAGCTCCCGTGGAGCGTGGAGCCCGTGGAGGAGCCCAAGGCCGACCCGTTCGGGTTGTACGGGGCGGTCCCGGTCGACTCCCGCACGCCGTACGACGTCCGCGAGGTCATCGCGCGCGTGGTCGACGGCTCCCGCTTCCAGGAGTTCAAGGCCGAGTTCGGGCAGACGCTGGTCACCGGCTTCGCCCGGATCCACGGCCACCCGGTCGGCATCGTCGCCAACAACGGCATCCTGTTCTCCGAATCCGCCCAGAAGGGCGCCCACTTCATCGAGCTGTGCGACCAGCGCGGCATCCCGCTGGTGTTCCTCCAGAACATCTCGGGCTTCATGGTCGGACGGGACTACGAGGCGGGCGGCATCGCCAAGCACGGCGCCAAGATGGTCACCGCCGTGGCCTGCACCCGCGTCCCCAAGCTGACGGTCGTGGTCGGCGGATCGTACGGGGCGGGAAACTACTCGATGTGCGGCCGGGCGTACTCGCCGCGCTTCCTGTGGATGTGGCCCAACGCCAAGATCTCGGTGATGGGCGGCGAGCAGGCCGCCTCGGTGCTCGCCACCGTCAAGCGCGACCAGCTGGAGGGGCGCGGCGAGTCCTGGCCCGCCGAGGACGAGGAGTCCTTCAAGGACCCCATCCGCGCCCAGTACGAACAGCAGGGCAACGCCTACTACGCGTCGGCCCGGCTGTGGGACGACGGGGTGATCGACCCGATGGAGACCCGCCAGGTCCTCGGGCTCGCCCTGACGGCCTGTGCCAACGCCCCCCTCCCCCAGCGGGACTACTCGGCGCCCGGCTTCGGCGTCTTCCGGATGTGAGACGGACCATGACGATGTTCGACACAGTCCTCGTCGCCAACCGGGGCGAGATCGCCGTCCGCGTCATCCGTACCCTGCGCGCCCTCGGAGTGCGCTCGGTCGCGGTGTTCAGCGACGCGGACGCGGACGCCCGGCATGTGCGCGAGGCCGACACGGCCGTGCGGATCGGTCCGGCGGCGGCGTCCGAGAGCTACCTCTCCATCGACCGGCTCCTGGAGGCGGCCGCCAGGAGCGGCGCCCAGGCCGTCCACCCGGGCTACGGCTTCCTCGCCGAGAACGCGGCCTTCGCGCGCGCGTGCGCCGAGGCGGGCCTGGTCTTCATCGGGCCCCCGGCGGACGCGATCTCCCTGATGGGCGACAAGATCCGCGCCAAGGAGACCGTGAAGGCGGCCGGTGTCCCGGTCGTGCCCGGCTCCTCGGGCAGCGGCCTCACCGACGGCCAACTGGCCGACGCGGCCCGCGAGATCGGGATGCCGGTGCTGCTGAAGCCCAGCGCGGGCGGCGGCGGCAAGGGCATGCGGCTGGTCCGCGAGGAGGCGGCGCTCGCCGACGAGATCGCGGCCGCCCGCCGCGAGGCCCGCGCCTCCTTCGGCGACGACACGCTGCTGGTGGAGCGGTGGATCGACCGCCCCCGCCACATCGAGATCCAGGTCCTCGCCGACGGCCACGGCAACGTGGTGCACCTGGGCGAGCGCGAGTGCTCCCTCCAGCGCCGCCACCAGAAGATCATCGAGGAGGCCCCCTCGGTCCTGCTCGACGAGGGGACCCGGGCCGCGATGGGCGAGGCGGCGGTCCAGGCGGCCCGCTCCTGCGGCTACGCGGGCGCAGGCACGGTGGAGTTCATCGTCCCGGGCAACGACCCGTCCTCGTACTACTTCATGGAGATGAACACCCGCCTCCAGGTCGAGCACCCCGTCACCGAGCTCATCACCGGCCTGGACCTGGTGGAGTGGCAGGTGCGGGTGGCGGCGGGCGAGGAACTGCCGTACGGACAGGACGACATCACCCTCACCGGCCACGCGGTCGAGGCGCGCATCTGCGCGGAGGACCCCTCGCGGGGCTTCCTCCCCTCGGGAGGTACGGTCCTGGCGCTGCGCGAGCCGCAGGGCGACGGGGTGCGCACCGACTCGGGCCTGAGCGAGGGCACCGAGGTCGGCAGCCTCTACGACCCGATGCTCTCCAAGGTCATCGCGTACGGACCGGACCGCGCGACCGCGCTGCGCCGGCTGCGCGGCGCCCTGGCCGACACGGTCACCCTGGGCGTGCCCACCAACGCCGGGTTCCTGCGGCGGCTGCTGGCCCATCCGGCCGTGGTCGCGGGCGACCTCGACACCGGCCTCGTCGAGCGCGAGGCCGACGCGCTGGTGCCGGACGGGGTCCCGGACGAGGTGTACGCGGCGGCGGCGCTGGTGCGGCAGGAGGGGCTGCGTCCCCCCGCCACGGGCGCGTGGCTGGACCCGTTCGCGGTGCCGAGCGGCTGGCGCATGGGCGGCGAACCGGCGCCCATCGCCTTCCCGTTCCGCATCCCGGGACTCGAACCCGTTACCCACACGGTGCGCGGCACGGCCGCCGGCCGGGTCACCCCCGGCCAGGTCTCCGTGGAGCTCGACGGCCTCACCCACACCTTCACCACCGCCCCCTCCCCGGAGGGGACCTGGCTCGGGCGGGACGGCGACAGCTGGCACGTGCTCGACCACGACCCCGTAGCGGCGAGCCTCACCGGCGCCGCGCGCGGCGGCGCGGACACCCTGGCCGCCCCGATGCCCGGCACCGTCACCGTCGTCAAGGTGGCCGTCGGCGACGAGGTGGAGGCAGGCCAGAGCCTGCTGGTGGTCGAGGCGATGAAGATGGAGCACGTCATCTCCGCCCCGCACGCCGGCACCGTCACCGAGCTGGACGTCTCCCCCGGCTCGACCGTGGCCATGGACCAGGTCCTGGCCGTGGTGACCCCGAAGGAGGAGGACCAGTGACGCTGCCCATGGTCGTACCGGCGCCGGACCTGCCCGCCTCGGTGCGGATCCACGAGGTCGGGGCCCGCGACGGCCTCCAGAACGAGAAGGCCGTCGTCCCCACCGAGGTCAAGGCCGAGTTCATCCGCCGCCTCGCGGACGCGGGCCTGACCACGATCGAGGCGACCAGCTTCGTGCACCCCAAGTGGGTGCCCCAACTGGCCGACGCCGAGCAGCTGTTCCCCCTGCTGGGCGATGTCGGGGGAGTGGCGCTGCCGGTCCTGGTGCCCAACGAGCGGGGTCTGGACCGGGCGCTCGCGCTCGGCGCCGACCGGATCGCGGTCTTCGCCAGCGCCACGGAGTCGTTCGCCAAGGCCAATCTGAACCGCACGGTGGACGAGTCGCTGGCGATGTTCGCACCGGTCGTGGCCCGCGCCAAGGAGCAGAACGCCCACGTCCGGGGCTATCTGTCGATGTGCTTCGGCGACCCGTGGGAGGGAGCCGTCCCCGTCCACCAGGTCGTCGAGGTGGCCAAGTCCCTGCGGGACCTGGGCTGCGACGAGCTGAGCCTCGGGGACACGATCGGGGTCGCGACCCCGGCCCATGTCCAGAGCCTGCTCGCGGCCCTGAACGAGGAGGGCGTGCCGACCTCCACGATCGGGGTGCACTTCCACGACACCTACGGCCAGGCGCTCGCCAACACCCTCGCCGCGCTCCAGCACGGCGTGCGCACGGTCGACGCCTCGGCGGGCGGCCTGGGCGGCTGTCCGTACGCCAAGTCCGCCACCGGAAACCTCGCCACCGAAGACCTCGTGTGGATGCTCCAGGGCCTCGGTATCGACACCGGGGTCGACCTCGGCAAGCTCACCGCCACCAGCGTGTGGATGGCCGAGCAGCTGGGACGGCCGAGCCCGTCCCGTACCGTCCGCGCCCTCTCCCCCGACTCCCACAAGGAGTGACCCCCATGTCCCTTGACCACCGGCTCTCAGACGAGCACGAAGAACTCCGCCGTACGGTCGAGGAGTTCGCGCACGACGTCGTCGCCCCCAAGATCGGCGACTTCTACGAGCGCCATGAGTTCCCGTACGAGATCGTCCGCGAGATGGGCCGTATGGGCCTGTTCGGGCTGCCCTTCCCCGAGGAGTACGGGGGCATGGGCGGCGACTACCTCGCCCTGGGCATCGCCCTGGAGGAGCTGGCGCGGGTCGACTCGTCGGTCGCCATCACCCTGGAGGCGGGGGTCTCGCTCGGCGCGATGCCGGTGTTCCGCTTCGGTACGGAGGAGCAGAAGCGGGAGTGGCTGCCGAAGCTCTGCTCCGGCGAGCTCCTCGGTGCGTTCGGTCTGACCGAGCCGGACTGCGGCTCGGACGCGGGCGGCACGCGGACGACGGCGGTGCGCGACGGCGACGAGTGGGTCATCAACGGCACCAAGTGCTTCATCACCAACTCGGGTACGGACATCACGGGCCTGGTGACGGTCACGGCCGTGACCGGCCGCAAGCCCGACGGCCGCCCGCTGATCTCCTCGATCATCGTCCCGTCCGGCACGCCGGGCTTCACGGTGGCCGCGCCGTACTCGAAGGTGGGGTGGAACGCGTCGGACACCCGCGAGCTGTCCTTCCAGGACGTCCGCGTCCCGGTCGCCAACCTCCTGGGCGAGGAGGGCCGGGGGTACGCCCAGTTCCTGCGCATCCTCGACGAGGGCCGCGTCGCCATCTCCGCGCTGGCCACGGGGCTTGCCCAGGGCTGCGTCGACGAGTCGGTGAAGTACGCGCACGAGCGCCACGCGTTCGGCCGCCCCATCGGCGACAACCAGGCGATCCAGTTCAAGATCGCCGACATGGAGATGCGGGCGCACATGGCCCGGGTGGGCTGGCGCGACGCGGCCTCGCGGCTGGTGCGGGGCGAGTCCTTCAAGAAGGAGGCGGCGCTGGCGAAGCTGTACTCGTCGACGGTAGCCGTCGACAACGCGCGTGACGCCACGCAGATCCATGGCGGCTACGGCTTCATGAACGAGTACCCGGTCGCCCGTATGTGGCGCGACTCCAAGATCCTGGAGATCGGCGAGGGCACGAGCGAGGTGCAGCGCATGCTGATCGCCCGAGAACTGGGCCTCCCGGCCTGACCGCCCCCTTTTTGGCCCGGAGTTCGCCCGCGGGTGAGTGGGGGCCGGCCGCGCAGTTCCCCGCACCCCTGAAGAACCGGCGTTCATCTGCGGGCCGGTGGGTGGTTGCTCGCGCCGTTCCCCGCGCCCCTGGGGAGTCCGGCTCCTCCGGGGTGCGGCGCGGCCGAGGCGGTGGGGGTCCCGGCCGAGGAGATGCCCGCCGCCATCAGCAGCAGGGCGCCCAGCAGACCGGCCATCGTTCTGTGCTGTCTCACAAGCGGTTCCCTTCGAGGGGGACACGAGGAGGGGACGCGAGCAACCGAACGGGAACCATCACAACCGCCCGCCCCAGCGGCGGTCAAGGTGTAGACCAGTAGTCAACGGCCGCTCCCCGCAGGCCTGATGGAAGAATCCCCTCATGGCGGAAATCATCCAGAAGGACGGGACCTGGACCTTCGACGGGGACGGCGTACGCATCGTGCCCGGCAGCGACAAGGGCGTCAGCCTGCTGCGCCGCACCCTCGGCGAGGTCGCGGTGCCACTGGTGGCACTGGCCGGGGTGGCGTACGAGCCGGGGCGCAAGGCCGGGCGGCTGCGCCTGAGGCTGCGCGACGGCGCCGACCCGCTGCTCCAGGTCACCGGCGGCAAGCTGGACGACGCCTCCGACCCGTACACCCTGACCGTGGAGACGAAGGCCGCCGCGATAGCCGAGTACTTCGTGGACGAGGTCCGCAACGCCCTGCTGCTCGACTCGGTGCCCACCGGGCCGGTCGACCGCTATCTGCTGCCGGGGCCCTCGCTGCCGCTGACCGTGGGCGCGGGCGACGGCACGGCCAGCTTCGACGGGCGCGTGGTCCGCCTGGAGTGGACCTGGCACACCGACGAGGTGAAGACGGGCAGCGGCCCGGCCAGTATCGCCCTGGAGGATCTGCACGCGGTGGAGTGGCTGCCCGCGCGCGGCCTGGAGGACGGCCATCTGCGCTTTGTGAGCTCGCCGAACGCGCCCCGGCTGCCCGCCGGGCGCGATCCGCACGCCGTGGAGCTCAACGGCTTCAAGAAGGACCCGCTGATGGCGCTGCTCGCCTCGGCCGTGGTGGTGCGGATGCCGCATCCGCACGCGCCGGAGCCCGTGGCCGCGGCGGAGCCCAAGGCGCTCGGCCCGGCACCCGTGGCCGGCGACGACCCCGACGCCCTGCTGCGGCGGCTGCGCGAGCTCGGTGAGCTGCACCAGTCCGGCATCCTCACGGAGGAGGAGTTCACCTTCGCCAAGCAGGCCGTACTGAAGCGGCTGTAAGCGCTCCCGCAGCGGTCTGGTCTGTACCAGGATGCGTATGATCATGAGAATCCTGCCCGATATCGGGCAGGATTCTTGCGTGAGGGCGGGATTCCCCGCAATATCGACGGGTGCTCGAACGCCGCAGTCCGTCGTCCCACGACGACCTCATCGACCATCTGGTGCGCAGCACCGCGCTCCAGCGCGGTGAGGCGGCCCGGGTGGTGCTCGATGTGCTGGCGTACTTCGACGAGACGTACGAGGAATTCGTCCGCCGCCGCCACCGTGAACTGCAGTCCGGTGGTCTGGTGAACGCGGAGATCTTCGAGCGGATCGCGGCCGAGCTGCCGCACCGCGCCGTGGCGCCACCGGAGCTCTCGCTCCGGCAGCTGCGCCGCATCGTCTACGGCTGAGCACACGCCTGAACTTGTTGAACCTGTACGTCGATGGAGGGGTCAAGACTCTATGTGCGGAATCGTCGGTTATATCGGTAAGCGTGATGTCGCTCCCCTGCTGCTCGAAGGTCTGCAGCGGCTGGAGTACCGGGGTTACGACTCCGCGGGTGTGGTCATCAACAGCCCCAAGTCGGGCGCGCTGAAGATGGTCAAGGCCAAGGGCCGCGTCCGCGACCTGGAGGCCCGTGTCCCCAAGCGCTTCACCGGCACCACCGGCATCGCGCACACCCGCTGGGCCACCCACGGCGCCCCCAGCGACGTGAACTCGCACCCGCACCTCGACCCCGAGAACAAGGTCGCCGTCGTCCACAACGGCATCGTCGACAACGCCGCCGAGCTGCGCGTCAAGCTGGAGGCCGAGGGCGTCGTCTTCGCCTCCGAGACCGACACCGAGGTCATCACCCACCTGATCGCCCGCTCCCAGGCCGACTCCCTGGAGGAGAAGGTCCGCGAGGCGCTCAAGGTCATCGAGGGCACCTACGGCATCGCCGTGATGCACGCCGACTTCGCCGACCGCATCGTGGTCGCCCGCAACGGCTCCCCGGTCATCCTCGGCATCGGCGAGAAGGAGATGCTCGTCGCCTCCGACGTCGCCGCGCTGATCGCCCACACCCGCCAGGTCGTCACCCTCAACGACGGCGAGATGGCCACCCTGAAGGCCGACGACTTCCGTACGTACACGACCTCGGGCACGCTCACCAACGCCACCCCCGAGACCGTCGAGTGGGAGGCCGCCTCCTACGACATGGGCGGCCACGAGACGTACATGCACAAGGAGATGTCGGAGCAGGCCGACGCCGTGGACCGCGTGCTGCGCGGCCGCATCGACGACCGGTTCTCCACCGTCCACCTCGGCGGCCTCAACCTGGACGCCCGCGAGGCCCGCGGTGTGCGCCGGATCAAGATCCTCGGCTGCGGCACCTCGTACCACGCCGGCATGATCGGCGCCGGTCTCATCGAGGAGCTCGCCCGTATCCCCGCGGACGCCGAGCCGGCCTCCGAGTTCCGCTACCGCAACCCGGTCGTGGACCCCGACACGCTGTACATCGCGGTCTCGCAGTCCGGTGAGACCTACGACGTGCTCGCCGCCGTCCAGGAGCTCAAGCGCAAGGGCGCCCGCGTCCTCGGCGTGGTGAACGTCGTCGGCTCGGCGATCGCCCGCGAGGCCGACGGCGGTACCTATGTGCACGCCGGCCCCGAGGTCTGCGTCGTCTCCACCAAGTGCTTCACCAACACCGTGGTCGCCTTCGCGCTGCTCGCGCTGCACCTGGGCCGCATCCGCGACCTGTCGGTGGCCGACGGCAAGCGGATCATCGAGGGCCTGCGGAAGCTGCCCGGCCAGATCGAGGAGATCCTGGCCATGGAGCCGGAGATCGAGAAGCTGGCCAAGGAGTACGCGGGCGCCCAGTCGATGATGTTCATCGGGCGGGTGCGCGGCTACCCGGTCGCCCTGGAGGCCTCCCTGAAGCTCAAGGAGATCTCCTACATCCACGCCGAGGCCTACCCGGCCTCCGAGCTCAAGCACGGCCCGCTGGCGCTCATCGAGCCCGCGCTGCCGACGGTCGCGATCGTCCCCGACGACGATCTCCTGGAGAAGAACCGCGCGGCCCTGGAGGAGATCAAGGCCCGCAGCGGCCGCATCCTCGCCGTGGCCCACCGCGAGCAGGAGAAGGCCGACCACACCATCGTCGTCCCGAAGAACGAGAACGAGCTGGACCCGATCCTGATGGGCATCCCGCTCCAGCTCTTCGCGTACCACACGGCGCTGGCCATGGGCCGCGACATCGACAAGCCGCGCAACCTGGCGAAGTCCGTCACGGTCGAGTAGTCCAGGACCGGTACGGCTGGTTCCGTACCGCTCCTACGGCAGAAGCCGTAGACACAGAAGCGGCCCCGCACGCGCCACCTGGCGTGCGGGGCCGCTCCCTTGCCTGCCGGTGCCGCCCATTGCACCGGCGTGCGGCTGCCTAGCCGGCGGCCGTCACCCCCCGGCCGGCAGCGCGTCGCGGAATCGCCGTCGGCCAGTTGGCCAGGCCCGCCGTCGCCCCGTACCAGGACACGGCGCCCGCGACCGCCGCCACCCAGCCGCCGGCCTTGGCGAGGCCGTCGTTGGTGGCGAAGTCGGCGATCGCGAGGAGCACCAGAGAGACGAACAGCAGCGCGTACGAGCCCTGCCGGATCGGTCCGTAGCCCGCCGAGCCCGCCGCCAGGCTCAGCGCGAGGAGCCCGAACAGGAGCAGGAACAGGCCTGCCGCGTTGGTGGAGAACTTGTCGTCCGCGCCGCTCGCCCAGGTGAACCAGAAGGCGCCCAGGCCCGCGAACGCGGTGCCGGTGAAGGCGTCCTGGTCACGGAACGCGACGATGCCCAGGACGAAGAGGCCGATGCCGCCGACATAGGTCGCGATCGACACGGCGTCGGCCACGGTGACACCGTCGACGACCTTGGTGGTACCGAGGCCGAAGGCGAGCAGGGTGAGTCCGAGTGCGAGGTGGCCGAGAGTGGAAGTGACGCTTCCCGCAGGGGCTTCGTGGTCCACGACGGGCTCCCTTCATGTGCAGTTGTGCTGCAGGTCGTGCTGCTTCCCAGCGACCCTTATGTACCCTTCACAAGGGCACAATCCACCACCTACCGGAGGGTAGATTCGCCCTGGAACAAAGGGAGTTGACAGCGTCTCAGCTGGGACAACAAACGGACACGGCCGGGTTACGGAAGGGCGCCGGAGCCCTGACGGGATCGGCGGCTCCACGGGGTCCTGAGGCTTTACGGGATGACCACCACGGGGCGCTGGGCGCGCCGGGCCAGACGTCCGGCCACCGAGCCGAAGATCCGGCCGACGATGCCGTGCGTGGAGCCGACGACGATCGCGTCCGCCGCGTACTCCCGCCCGACTTCTTCCAGTTCGTGGCAGATGTCCCCACCGCGCTCGACCAGGATCCAGGAGACCTCGGCGAGGTAGTCCGCGCAGGCGAGCTCCAGTCCGAGCACTTCCGTACGGTGGTCCGGCACGTCCACGAAGACCGGCGGCTCGCAGCCCGCCCACACGGTGGTGGGCAGCCGGTTGGCGACATGCACGATGATCAGACCGGAACCGGACCGTCTGGCCATGCCGATGGCGTACGCCAAGGCGCGCTCGCTGGACGTGGAGCCGTCGAAGCCGACCACCACTCCATGACGGAAGGCGGGGTCACAGGAGAGACGTGGTTCTTCTGCCGCCTGGAGGTCCGACGTCGGGTCGGCGACCTGCTTGCGGTCCGCGGGTTCGGGGAATTCTTGACCGGCCATGGGTGTCTCGGCGTTTGGATCCTCATGGGAGGGCGACAGTTGGCGGCGGAGCTGTGTCCGGGAATCATCTTCCCAAGCCCATACCCCCAAGGGTACGGCGACACTCCTCTCCTGCCCAGAGCCGCCGATGCTGCACGGCGTTCCCCGGAGCATGCACGAGCCCGCCTCGGATGGCAATGGCTGATGGCCGGTACAGAGGTCTGTTCTTCAACATTCTGTGCACGTTCGATCCACTTCGGTGACGTCCCGGCTGTGCTTCGGCTGTGGCCCGGCTGTGTACGCGCAGTGACCGGAACCGGTGCCCGCCCGTTAGACCCGCGGCCGCCGCGACGCTGTTTCGACACCCCTCAGGGAGCCCCTGCCCGTGCCCGCCCCCCGAGGGCCCGGCGCGCCGGCGCCCGCCGCAGGGCCGCCGCGTGACCGGGGGCGCCCGGAGGGGGGCGCGCACGGCGTACGAAAGCCCGCAGCGGGAACGGGTGACTGTGCGGGCGACGTCGTGCGCTGGGCGGCGTTCAGCTGCGTCCTGGTCCCGGTGGTGCTCGTCGTCTACGGTTCCTCGTTCGCCGGGGCGACCGGCTCGGCGGTCGGGCTCGCGGCCGTCACCGCGGTCTGCCGGCTGCTGCTGCGCCAGTCCGAGCGGGCGGCCGCGCGCCCGGGGTCCGGACGGCACCGGGACGGTGGGGCGAACGGCGAAAGTTCGCCGTTGGACTGACGCGTTCGCACACACGGACCCGTATGTTTTCAGCCAACTTCCCCTCCCCCCTCACCCCTGCCCGAAATGGCCTGCCAACCCCCTTGCCACCAGCGGAAAACGGGCAGGCGTGGCGGCTTTGGCCATACGGGTACGGGCCATGCATGCGTCGCCCACTTCCCTACGGGCGCCTTGAGTGAAACCCTTCGTGATCGAATGCTTCGCGCCAAGTTGCCAAGTCGACATAGCGCTGAGTACCGGACTTGTCACGCCGACGCCACAGAACGCAGTAGATTCGATCATGCGTATCGAAGGCTGGGGGACTCGTGCAAAACCAAGGGGAAAAGTGCAGGAGCGACAAGCCCGACAAGAACGGGGAGCCGCGAACACCGAGGGGGGCTTAGCAAAATGAGCCAGGACTCCGCTGCCGCATCACCGGAGGCCACAAGGAAGCTCGCCGGCCGTCGACGCCGGGAAGTCGTAGCCGTACTGCTGTTCAGTGGCGGCCCCATCTTCGAGAGCTCCATTCCGCTCTCCGTGTTCGGGATCGACAGGCAGGACGCGGGCGTGCCCCGCTACCGCCTGCTGGTCTGTGCCGGAGAGGAAGGCCCCCTGCGGACCACAGGCGGGCTCGAACTGACCGCGCCCTATGGGCTGGAGGCCATCAACCGGGCCGGCACCGTGGTGGTGCCCGCCTGGCGGTCCATCACCTCGCCGCCACCGGCGGCCGCGCTCGACGCACTGCGCCGAGCGCACGAAGAAGGGGCCCGCATCGTGGGCCTCTGCACCGGGGCGTTCGTCCTCGCCGCCGCCGGGCTGCTCGACGGCCGCCCGGCGACCACGCACTGGATGTACGCGCCCACGCTCGCCAAGCGCTATCCGTCGGTCCATGTGGACCCGAGGGAGCTGTTCGTCGACGACGGGGACGTCCTCACGTCGGCGGGCACGGCGGCCGGAATCGATCTCTGTCTGCACATCGTGCGGACCGACCACGGCAGCGACGCCGCCGGAGCCCTCGCGCGCCGGCTCGTCGTCCCGCCGCGGCGCAGCGGCGGTCAGGAGCGCTATCTCGACAGGTCTTTACCTGAAGAGATCGGGTCCGACCCGCTGGCCGAGGTCGTGTCCTGGGCGCTGGAGCACCTCCACGAGCAGTTCGACGTGGAGACCCTCGCCGCTCGCGCGTACATGTCACGCCGTACGTTCGACCGGCGGTTCCGCTCGCTGACCGGATCGGCCCCGCTCCAGTGGCTGATCACCCAGCGGGTGCTCCAGGCCCAGCGTCTCCTGGAGACGTCGGACTACTCGGTCGACGAGGTCGCGGGCCGCTGCGGCTTCCGCTCACCGGTCGCGCTGCGCGGGCACTTCCGCCGCCAGCTCGGCTCGTCCCCGGCGTCCTACCGGGCGGCGTACCGGGCGCGCCGGCCGCAGGCGGAGCCGTCCGGGGGTCCGCCGACCCTGGAGACGGTGCCGCCGCAGGCCATGCCGCAGTCGCGGCGCACGGCGGCCAGCGCGCTGGTCGGTCCGGCGGCGATCACCCACACGGCGCCGCCTGACCATCCGGGGAAGTCCGTCGCCGAGATGTACGCCACCGGTTACATGCGTCCGAGTCTGCCGGGGCAGCGGAGCGGCCCCGTAGGCTGAGACACATGAACGACCGCATGGTGTGGATCGACTGCGAGATGACCGGGCTCTCGCTGGCGGACGACGCACTTATCGAGGTGGCCGCACTGGTCACCGACTCGGAGCTGAACGTGCTCGGTGAAGGGGTGGACATCGTGATCCGTCCCCCGGACGCCGCGCTGGAGACCATGCCGGAGGTGGTGCGCGACATGCACACCGCCTCCGGGCTCCTCGACGAGCTGGCCGGCGGCACCACGCTGGCCGACGCCGAGGCGCAGGTCCTGGCGTACGTCCGCGAGCATGTGAAGGAGCCGAGGAAGGCCCCGCTGTGCGGAAACTCGGTCGGTACCGACCGCGGCTTCCTGCTCCGTGACATGTCGACGCTGGAGGAGTACCTCCACTACCGGATCGTGGACGTCTCCTCGGTGAAGGAGCTCGCCCGCCGCTGGTACCCGAGGGCGTACTTCAACAGCCCCGACAAGAACGGCAACCACCGCGCGCTGGCGGACATCCGCGAATCCATCGCGGAGCTCCGCTACTACCGCGAGGCGATCTTCGTCGCCCAGCCGGGCCCGGACTCGGACACGGCGAAGACGATCGCGGCGAAGCACGTCCTGCCTGCGGAGTAACCCCTTCGGGGGCACCTCGGGGCCACCCCGGGAGGGTGCCGCGAAACATGTGCGCGAGCACCCTCCCGGACCCTGTACACTTTTTCTCGGCCGGTAAGGAAAGCCCCCAGGGACTTTCCCAGACCACAACAGTCCGGCCACGCATGGTGGGTATAGCTCAGCTGGTAGAGCACCTGGTTGTGGTCCAGGATGTCGCGGGTTCGAGTCCCGTTACTCACCCTGATCGGGAAGGCCCGGTCCGCGAAAGCGGACCGGGCCTTCTTCGTTCCCGGGGTCCGTGTTCCCCGGGTCAGCCCAGGGCTTCGACGGCCCCGAGGACGAGGGCGCGGGCGTCCGCGCCGTAGACGGCCATGGTGCGCAGGTGCTCGAAGGCCTTCAGGTAGAGGGCGATCTCTGGCGCGCCCGGCATCCGGCCGGTGAGCCCGGATGCGTACGCCAGTGAGCCCCGTGGCTCACGTCGACGACCGCACCACCAGTTCCGTGGGCAGGACCAGGCGCGGGCGGGACGGCTCGGGCTCCGCCATCTGGGCCAGGAGGAGTTGGGCCATCGCTCGGCCCATCTCCTCGATCGGCTGGCGCACGCTGGTGAGTGGGGGGTCCATGTGGCGGGCGATCGCCGAGTCGTCGAAGCCGATCAGGGAGACGTCCTCGGGGACCCGGCGGCCGCGTTCGCGCAGTACCTGGCGGGCGCCCGACGCCATCACATCCGAGGCCGCGAAGACCGCGTCCACCTCGGGGGCCCGGTCCAGCAGGTCCGTCATCGCCCGGCGGCCGCCCTCCTCCGTGAAGTCCGCCGGGGATATCAGGTGCGGGGCGGCGGGCAGCCCGGCCTCGGCGAGGGCCGCGCGGTAGCCGTCCAGGCGGCGGCGGGCGCCGTACACGTCCAGGGGGCCGGTGATCGTGGCTATCGAGCGGCGGCCGCGCGCCACCAGGTGTGCCACGGCCGCCCGCGCCCCCGCGAAGTTGTCCGAGTCCACCGACGCCAGCGGCTCCTCCTCCGAGCGCGGGCCGCTGATCACCACCGGCATGTCCAGCTGCTCCAGGAGCTCGGGCAGCGGATCGTCGGCGTGGACGCCCACCAGCAGGACGCCGTCGACCCGGTGGCCGGTCAGATACTGGGCGAGCCGGCGGCGCTCCCGGTCGCTGCCCACCAGGGTCAGCAGGAGCTGCATCTCCGTCTCCGCGAGCGCCTGGCCCACCCCCCTGACGACCTCCGAGAAGTACGGCTCCGCGAAGAAGCGCGTCTCCGTCTCGGGGACGACCAGGGCGATCGCGTCCGTACGGTTGGCGGCCAGGGCCCGGGCCGCCCGGTTGGGGACGTAGCCGAGCTCGGCCACGGCCGCCTCGACGGCCGCGCGCGTACGGTCGCTGACCCGGGGCGAGCCGTTGATCACCCGCGACACCGTGCCCCGGCCGACCCCGGCCCGCGCCGCCACCTCTTCAAGGGTGGGCCGCCCGGCCCCGCGGCCCCGGACCGTGCGAGCTGCTTTCATGGCTGCCTCCCCGTCTCGCCGCACATCGTGGAACTCGGGTGAAAACTAACAGCAGGACCTCGTCGGCGGACTCCCTTTGCCCGCTCCCTTGACACCCTCCCGGACAGTCGCCACCCTTCAACACATCACGACTGGGAGCGCTCCCACCCCCACGTACCCGTACACCTTCCGCACCTTCCCCCACTGCACGACTGACCGTCAATCATCCTGCACGGCAAGCCAGTTGGAGGATCACCATGCGTACAAGAACGCGTACACGAACACGCGCGCCCCGGCGGCTCGCGGCCCTCGCCGTCGTCTCCGTGCTCGGCGCCGGGCTGCTCGCGGGCTGCGCCGACGACGGCGACAGCAAGGACTCCTCGCCGGGCTCCGGCTCCTCCTCCGGCGGCAGCGGGGGCGGCGGGGCGAAGACGACACTCACGGTCGGCGTCTTCGGCGCCTTCGGCCTGAAGGAGGCCGGGCTCTACGACGCGTATATGAAGCTCCACCCGGACATCGAGATCAAGCAGACCTCGATCGAGCGGAACGAGAACTACTACCCGCAGCTGCTCACCCACCTCGGCTCCGGCAGCGGGCTCGCCGACATCCAGGCCGTCGAGATCAACAACATCGCCGAGGTCACCGCCACCCAGGCGGCCCACCTGGAGGACCTCGGCAAGGCGAAAGGCGTCTCCAAGGACGCCTTCCTGCCCTGGAAGTGGGGGCAGGCCACCACCAAGGACGCCAAGACCGTCGGCCTCGGCACCGACATCGGGCCGCAGGGCATCTGCTACCGCAAGGACCTGTTCGCCGCGGCCGGGCTGCCCACCGACCGGGAGGCCGTGGGCAAACTGTGGGCGGGCGACTGGCAGAAGTACCTGGCCGCCGGTGACCGCTACAAGGCCAAGGCCCCCAAGGGAGCGGCCTTCGTCGACTCCGCGTCCGGCGTCCTGAACGCCATCACCGGCAGCGGCACCACCCGCTACTACGACGCGGACGGGAAGGTCGTCTACAAGTCGAACCCGGCCGTGAAGGAGGCCTGGGACACGGCGGCCTCGTTCGCCACCCATGGACTCACCGCCAAGTTGCAGCAGTTCCAGCCCAGCTGGGACCAGGGCTTCGCCAACGGCACCTTCGCCACCGTCTCCTGCCCCGCCTGGATGCTCGGCTACATCCAGGACAAGGCGGGCGAAGCGGGCAAGGGCAAGTGGGATGTGGCGGCCGCGCCCAAGCCGTCCAACTGGGGCGGATCGTTCCTGGTCGTCCCGTCGGCGGGCAAGCACCGTGCCCAGGCCGCCGAGCTCGCGGCCTGGCTCACCGCCCCGGCCCAGCAGGCCACGCTCTTCGAGAAGCGCGGCAGCTTCCCCAGCGCCAAGGCCGCGTACGCCCTGCCCACCGTCGCGAACGCCCGCCACGACTACTTCGGCGGCGCTCCCATCGGGCAGATCTTCGCCAAGGCCGCCGAGGGCACCCCGGTGCAGGCCCTCGGGCCCAAGGACCTGATCATCGCGCAGAACCTCGCCGACGTCGGCATGCTCCAGGTCGACCAGAAGGGCCGGTCCCCGCAGGCGGGCTGGGAAGCCGCGGTGAAGGCCATCGACAACGCGCTGGACCAGTGAGGATGGCGAGCGATACGGGGGCGGCGGAGCCGGGCGGGGGCGGCGGCCCGGCCGTGGTGGCCACGGCCCCCCCGGGCTCGGCCGCCCCGGGCGGGGACCGCGTTGCCGGCGCCGTCGGCCCGGTCGACCCCGCCGAGGCGCGGCGGCGGGAGCGCCGCAGCCGGCGCTACCGGCGTGATGTGCGCTGGAGCCCGTACGCCTTCGTCGCGCCCTTCTTCCTCTTCTTCGCCGCGTTCGGGCTCTTCCCGCTCCTCTACACGGGCTGGGCCTCGCTGCACCAGGTCGAGCTGACCGCGCCGAACGAGATGCACTGGGTCGGGCTGCGCAACTTCTCCCGGCTGCTCTCGGACGAGTTCTTCTGGAACGCGCTGCGCAACACCTTCACCATCGGCCTCATCTCCACCGTCCCCCAGCTCCTGATCGCCCTCGGCATCGCGCATCTGCTCAACTACAAGCTGCGCGGCTCGATGTTCTTCCGGGTCGCGGTCCTCACCCCGTACGCCACCAGCGTGGCCGCCGCGACCCTGGTCTTCGTGCTCCTCTTCGGGCGCGACTACGGCATGGTCAACTGGGCGCTCGGGCAGCTCGGCTGGGGCCCGGTCGACTGGCAGAACGGCACCTGGACCTCGCAGTTCGCCGTCTCCACCATCGTGGTGTGGCGCTGGACCGGCTACAACGCGCTGATCTATCTCGC
This sequence comes from Streptomyces sp. ERV7, assembly GCF_001653515.1. Lineage (GTDB taxonomy): Bacteria > Actinomycetota > Actinomycetes > Streptomycetales > Streptomycetaceae > Streptomyces. Next base: position 1,137,204 of record NZ_LYOY01000029.1, read on the forward strand.
CGCGATGCAGGCCATCCCACCCGATCTGTACGAGTCCGCCGCGCTCGACGGGGCCTCGCGCTGGCAGCAGTTCCGGCACGTCACCGTGCCCTCGCTGCGGCCGACGATCCTGTTCACCTGTGTCGTGTCGACGATCGGCGCGACCCAGCTGTTCGGCGAGCCGCTGCTCTTCAACGGCGGCGCCGGGGCCACCGGCGGCTCCGACCACCAGTTCCAGACGCTCGGGCTGTATCTGTACGAACAGGGCTGGGTGAACCTCCATCTCGGCCGGGCCTCCGCGATCGCCTGGGCGATGTTCCTGATCCTGCTGCTGATCGGCGCGGTGAACTGGCTGGTCTCACGCGCCCTGCGCAAGGAGACGACATGAACGCCAAGACGACGGCCCCGGCCGTCCCGGAGCGCGGCGCCGCCCGCTCCTCCCGTCGGTCCGTCCACCGCGCCGGGCGCCAACTGCACGGCGGACGTCTGACGTACACGATCCTGATCCTCTTCACCGCCGGCTCGCTCTTCCCGCTGGTGTGGACGGCGATCGCCGCCTCCCGCAACAACGAGCGCCTCGCCCAGACTCCCCCGCCCTTCTGGTTCGGCGGGAACCTCTTCAAGAACCTGAAGATCGCCTGGACCGACGCCAACATGGGCACGGCCCTGCTGAACACCACGATCGTGGCGGGCTCGATCGCGCTCGGCACGGTGTTCTTCTCCACGCTCGCCGGGTTCGCCTTCGCCAAGCTGCGGTTCCGCTTCAAGAACGTGCTGCTGCTGCTCGTGATCGGCACGATGATGATCCCGCCGCAGCTCAGCGTCGTCCCGCTCTACATGATGGTGGCCGAGCTGTCCTGGACCGACCAGCTCCAGGCGGTCATCCTGCCGACCCTGGTCAGCGCCTTCGGGGTGTTCTTCATGCGGCAGTTCCTCGTCGAGGCGCTGCCCACCGAGCTGATCGAGGCCGCCCGGGTCGACGGCGCCAGCAGCTGGCGGGTGGTGTGGCACGTGGTCTTCCCGGCCGCCCGGCCCGCGATGGCCGTCCTGGGCATGCTGACGTTCGTGATGGCCTGGAACGACTTCTTCTGGCCGATCATCGCGCTGACCCAGAACGGCAGCCCCACGGTCCAGGTGGCGCTCACCGGACTCGGCCGCGGGTACATCCCCGACCAGTCGGTCATCATGGCCGGCGCCCTGCTCGGCACCCTCCCCCTGCTGCTGGTGTTCGTGCTGTTCGGGCGGCAGATCGTGGGCGGGATCATGCAGGGCGCGGTGAAGGGGTGACCAGCGATCACGCGCCCGACAGCAACCTCCTTCCGTACCGTCACGATGGGAGCGCCTCCATGTCCGACTCCGCAGCCGAGACCTTCCCGCCCGACTTCCTCTGGGGCGCCGCCACCTCCGCGTACCAGATCGAGGGCGCGGTCGCCGAGGGCGGCCGTACGCCGTCCATCTGGGACACCTTCTGCCGTACGCCGGGGAAGGTGTCCGGCGGGGACAGCGGGGACATCGCCGTCGACCACTACCACCGCTGGCGGGACGACGTCCGGCTGATGGCGGACCTGAACCTCAACGCGTACCGCTTCTCGGTGTCCTGGTCGCGGGTGCAGCCGACCGGGCGCGGCCCCGCCGTACAGCGCGGGCTCGACTTCTACCGGGCGCTGGTGGACGGGCTCCTGGAGCAGGGCATCCGGCCCTCCCTCACGCTCTACCACTGGGATCTGCCACAGGAGTTGGAGTCCGCGGGCGGCTGGCCCGAGCGGGACACCGCCCACCGGTTCGCGGACTACGCGGGGCTCGTCGCCGAGGCCCTCGGCGACCGGGTGGATATGTGGACCACCCTCAACGAGCCCTGGTGCAGTGCCTTTCTGGGATACGGATCGGGCGTCCACGCGCCCGGCCGCACCGATCCGGTGGCCGCGCTGCGGGCCGCGCACCACCTCAACCTGGGCCATGGGCTGGCCGCCCAGACCCTGCGCGCCACGCTCCCGAAGGCCGCCAGGCTGGCGATCAGTCTCAATCCGAGCGCGGTCAGGGCCCACAGCCAGTCGCCCGCCGACCTGGACGCGCGGCGGCGGATCGACGCGCTCGCCAACCGGGTGTTCACGGGGCCGCTGTTCAGGGGTGCGTACGACGACGACCTGCTGCGGGACACCGCGCGGCTCACCGACTGGTCGTTCGTCCACGACGGCGATCTGAGCACCACCAAGCACCCCCTCGATCTGCTGGGCATCAACTACTACGCACCCTCAGTTGTATCCGCCGCCACTGACAATCGCCCCGGCGACGGCCCTGACCTGCGAGTTCCCCGCCCCGACGGCCACGGCCAGAGCGCGCACTCGCCGTGGCCCGGCGCCGGTTCCGTCGTCTTCCACCAGCCGCCGGGCGAGCTGACCGCGATGGACTGGTCGATCGACCCGACCGGCATGTACGACCTGCTGATGCGCTACACCCGGGAGGCGCCCGGCGTACCGCTGATGATCACGGAGAACGGGGCGGCGTACGACGACAAGCCCGCCCCCGACGGCTCGGTGCACGACCCGGACCGCATCCGCTATCTGCACGGCCACCTCGCGGCGGTGCGGCGGGCGATGCGGGACGGGGCGGATGGTCCAGCCCGAGCCCCGTAGAGCCCCCACCGCTGGACCCCCGGGCCAGCGCCGCCCGCGGATCGGCGATCCCGGGCCCCGCGTCCGAGACGAGGACGATCACCGCGTCCTCCCCGTTGTGGACGTCCACCGCGAACGCCGTCCCCTCCGGCGTGTGCCGGAAGACGTTCCCGAGCATCGCGTCGAGCGCGGCGGCCAGTTCGGGCCGGGCGACCGGGATGCGGACCGGGCGGTCGACGCCCGCGAGCCGTACCTCCCGGCCCTCGTCCTCCGCCAGCGCCGACCAGAACCCCATCCGCTCCCGGATGACCTCGGACGCGTCGCACCCGGCGCCCGCCCCGGCCGGCTGGGTCTGCGGCTTGGCCTCCCGCGCCGTACGGATGATCGTGTCGACCTCGCGCTCCAGCTGCTCGACGGCCGCCCGCGTCTGCTCGGCGGCCGGTCCGTCGCCCAGGGAGGCGGCGTTGAGGCGCAGCACGGTGAGAGGGGTACGGAGGCGGTGGGAGAGGTCCGCCGCCAGTTCGCGCTCGTTCGCCAGGAGCTGGACCACCTGGTCGGCCATCGAGTTGAACGCCACCGCCGCCGAGCGCAGTTCCGCCGGACCCTCCTCCGGCACCCGCGCCCCCAGCTTCCCCTCGCCCAGGTCGTGCGCCGCCCCGGCCAGCCGCTGGGCGGGGCGGACCATCCGTACGCCCAGGCGGTCCGCGACCGCCACCGAGCCGATGACCAGGGCGATGCCCACGCCCGCGAGGACCAGCCACGCCGTGGCCACGCCGTTGGTGACCTCGGCCTCGGGCACGTACACCTCGACGATCGCGATCTCGCCGGAGCTCAGCGCGGTCGGCTGGAGGAGCGTGGAGCCGCCGGGGACACCGGAGATGTACGCGCGGACCACCTTCCGCGTCGCGTCCAGGTCCTTCCGCGGGGCCCGTCGGTGACCTATCTCGACGGGTGTGCCGCCCGGCGCCGCCGGGATGTGCACGGCCATCCGGCCCGCCGCGCCCGCCTGGGTGGAGGCGAGGGCCCGCTCCAGGGCGTCGCGGTCGGTGGTGATCGACAGGGTCGGGCCGATCGCGGCGGCCTGGCGCTCGGCGTTGGAGAAGGCGCGGTCGCGCGCCATCTCCTTGATGACCAGGCCCAGGGGTACGGCGAAGGCGAGCACCACCATCAGGGTGACGGCGACCGCGACCTTCACCAGCGCCCATCTCATCGGCCGGTCTCCGCCCTCGGCGGCTCCAGCTTCACGCCCACTCCGCGCAGGGTGTGCAGATAGCGCGGCTGCGCGGCCGTCTCGCCGAGCTTGCGGCGCAGCCAGGACAGATGGACGTCGATGGTCTGGTCGTCGCCGTAGGACTGCTGCCACACCTCGGCCAGCAGCTCCTTGCGCGGCACGACCACACCGGGCCGCCCGGCGAGGAACGCCAGCAGATCGAACTCGCGGCGGGTCAGATCGAGCCGCAGCCCGTCGAGTTCGGCCTGGCGCCGCAGCGGATCGATGGAGAGCCCGCCGACCCGGATCAGCGTCGGCGGCGGCTCGGCCCCGGCGGCCCGCGCCCGGCGCAGCACGGCCGTCATCCGGGCGGAGAGGTGCTCCACCGAGAACGGCTTGACCAGATAGTCGTCGGCGCCGTCGTTGAGCAGCCGGACGATCTCCGTCTCGTCGTCCCGCGCGGTAGCGATGATCACCGGTACGTCGGTGATGCCGCGCAGCATCTTCAGCGCCTCGGCCCCGTCGAGATCGGGCAGTCCGAGGTCGAGGACGACCACGTCGAAGCGGAAATGGGCCACCTCGCGCAGCGCCTCTAGGGCCGTGCCGACGCTCCGTACCGTGTGGGAGGCCTCGGTGAGGTGGCGGATGAGGGCGGAGCGAACGAACTGGTCGTCCTCGACCACGAGCACACTTGCCATGGGCGGCACCGTACGCCATCCGGAGTACACCGGTCCCGGCTGGGACGGGACCGGGCGGGAGAGGACACGTGTGGGGCGCGTGGGGCAGTATGGCCCCCGATATGACCCCGATGCACCGAGGAATCGTTCACGTCTGCGCCTGGTCGCTGGCCACCGGGGCCGCGGTCACGCTCTCCTGGTGGGGCGTCCACACGGTGATGGCCGGGACGGCGTACGACCCTCCGCGCGCGGTGCCGCTCACCGGCGACGGGCACACCACCCAGGGCGCGGTGCGGCCGCTAGCCTCCTCGACACGGCGGCCGAAGGACTCGCCGTCGCCGTCCGGACCGGCAGGCCCGTCCCGTACGCCCTCGAAGCCGGTGGACGGGAAGCCGTCCGGGAGCCACTCCCCCACCGGGCCGTCCACCTCCCCTTCCGCCCGCTCCTCGGGGAACGTGAAGGGCTACAACGTCGCCGGCGGCCGGGTCGTCTTCGACATCGGCAGCGCGTCGGCCGAGCTGGTGACGGCGACGCCGGACACCGGCTGGCAGATGCAGGTGTGGAAGCAGCCGACCTGGATCCGGGTCACCTTCAGCAAGGGCACGCGCGAGGTGTCGGTCTTCTGCACCTGGTACGACCACGCGCCCACCGTGGAGCTGGACGACCGGGGCTGACCGGCCGGTCCGCCTACCGGAACACCGCAGGTGGCGGTACGGGGGACGGCTTGGCGGTCGCGTCCGTCACCGGGGCCGCCCCGCCCGTGAAGTCGGCCAGCGCACGGCCGTGTTCGACGCGCCCGGGGTGCGGGTCGCCCGCGATGCGGCGGGTGAACTCGGCCACCGGCAGCGGCACGTCCGAGGCGAGCAGCACCGCGTTGCCGAACCGCTTGCCGCGCCACACGGTCGGGTCGGCGGCGAGCGCCAGCTCCGGGAAGAGCTCGGCGGCGGTGGCTATCTGGCCGCGCAGATGCGCCAGCGGCGGCCCGTCGGCGAGGTTGGCCGCGTAGATCCCGCCCGGCCGCAGCACCCGGCGCACCTCGCCCAGGAACTCGGTGCTGGTCAGATGGGCGGGGGTGCGGGCGCCGCTGAAGACGTCGGCGACTACCAGGTCGGCCCAGGCGTCCGGGAGCTTGGCGAGCCCTTCGCGCGCGTCCAGGGCGCGCACCCGTATCCGGGCCTGCGGATCGAGCGGCAGCTCACGGCGGACCAGGCTCACCAGGGCCGCGTCGACCTCGACGACCTGCTGGGTGGAGCGGGGGCGGGTGGCGGCCGTGTACCGGGCGAGGGTGAGGGCGCCGCCGCCCAGGTGCAGCACCTGGAGGGGGCGGCCCGGCTCGGCGGCGAGGTCGATGACGTGGCCGAGGCGGCGCTGGTACTCGAAGGTGAGCCGCTCCGGCGCGTCCAGGTCGACATGGGACTGGGGGGCGCCGTCGAGCAGCAGGGTCCAGCCGTGCGGGCGGTCCCGGTCCGGTATCAGCTCGGCGAGACCGCCGTCGACCGGCTCCACGAGGGCCTGCGGGGCGGCCGGGCGGCCGCGCCGCCCGCCCGGCGCGGCCTTCGCCCCGCCCTTCGCCGTGTTCTTCGTACCGCTTCGTGCCGCCATCCGACCATTATCGGCCGCCTGCCTCGGTGATGCCGTCCGCGGCCTCGATGAGCCGGGCCGCCTCGCCGAGCGCGACGCGCAGCACGGCGGGGTCGGTGACCGCCACCGCGTCCGGCGGCAGCAGCCAGCCGCCGCCGGAGACCGGCGGCTCGGCGGGCAGCCCCGGGATGCGCAGGCCGCGCCCGCTGGTCTCGGTGCAGGCGCTGCCCGGCACGTCCCAGGCGGCGGCGGTGCCGGGCGGCACCAGGAAGCCCAGGGTGTCGCAGGCGCCGTCGTGCAGCACCGGGCCCACGGCCGCCGGGGCGACGGCGCGGCGCAGGATGTCCACCGCCTCCAGGCCCTGGCGCGCGGGCACGGTGACGAGGTCGCAGGGCTCTTCGCCGCCCGGCGGTCCGCTGACGTCCCGGGTGGGCCGGTGCCGCGCTGTCGTCGTGGTCGTCCCGGTGCCATTGATGTCCATGCCGGCCTCCAACAAGGCAACCCCCACGTGGTTTTCACGGGTTGGCGGTATCCGCATGGTTCAACGCGGGTCCCTGTCAACGGCTACGGCGGTACGCCGCCGCAAAGGATGGCAGTTCATAGCAGATCGCGGGTGAGATATCCCTTTTGTAGCCAAACTTCGGTTGTCGGAGCCGATGTTGCCGGTACGTTCTTCCTCCGCACCACCCCGCCAAAGAGAGCTGCTGAGCCATGGCGACGTCAACGGATCCCAGTGCCGGAGCGAACTTTGCCGCACGGACCCCCGAGCGCGGTCCCGCCAAGGGCCCCAACACCGCGTTCCGGGAGCTTCGGGGGCAGCGCTCGCCCGGCGAGTTCGCGGCGGCGGTCCGCAGGGCGGCGCGCGAGATCGGCGAGCAGGTGGCCTGCGACGCGCGGTACGTCGGACGCGTGGAGGCCGGCGAGATCCGCTGCCCCAACTACGCGTACGAGCGCGTCTTCCGGCACATGTTCCCGGGTTTGACGCTGGCGGACATGGGGTTCTCGTCCCGTGAGGCTGTACGGGGCCGGGGGGCGCGTGCGGGGTGTGGTGCGCCCCCTGCGTACGCGACGCATCCGGAGCACCCGGAACACCACCGCGGCACCAGCACCACCGACCACGAGATTGAACGTAACGACGAGGAGAGCGACGTGCTGCGTCGCGCATTCATGACCGGCGGCTCCGCCACCCTGGCGGCCGTCTCCCTGGGGCTGCTCCCCGAGTACGCGGCGGCCGCGCCCCACGACTGCGTACGCCAGCCGGTACGGCGGGTCGGCGAGGCCGAGGTGGGCGCGGTCGAGGAGGCGGTGCGGCGGATCCGGCTGCTCGATGACCGGCACGGCGCGAACGGGCTGTACCGCAGGGCCGCCCAGCCGCTGCGCACCGCGTACGCGCTGCTCGACGCGGGCATCGCGCGCCGCTCCACGGCCGACCGGCTGCACGCCGGCGCGGGTGAGCTCGCCATCTCGGTGGGCTGGCTCGCCCATGACTCGGGCCACTACGAGGAGGCCCGCTCGCACTACGCGGAGGCGCTCGCGACGGCCCGTCTCGCGGGCGACCCGGCCCTTGAGGCGCATGCTTTCTGCAATATGTCGTTCCTGGCCAGGGACGCGGGGCGGCCGCGCGAGGCGCTGCGCGCCGCACAGGCGGGCGGCCGCGCTGCCCGCCGCCTCGGCTCCCCGCGGCTCCTCTCCCTGCTCAGCCTGCGGGAGGCGGGCGGCTGGGCCGGGCTCGGGGACCGGGGGGCGTGCGAGCAGTCGCTGGCCCGGGCGCACGCGCTGTTCGGGCGCGGCCCGGCCGAGCGGGACCCGGAGTGGATGACCTTCTTCGTCGAGGCCGAGCTGGAGATGCTGGAGGCGCAGTGCTGGTCGGCTCTCGGCGACTGGCCCCGCGCCTCCCGCCACGCCCACCGCGCGGCCTGCCTCCAGGACCCGCACTTCGCCCGCAACCTGGCCCTCTACCGCGCGGAACTGGCCGACGACCTGGCCCGAGCGGGCGCCCCCACGGAGTCGGCGGCGGCCGGCCACCAGGTCCTCGACCTCCTCCCCGAGGTCCAGTCCACCCGAATCCAGGCCATGCTGGCCGACACGGCCCGCATCCTGGCCCCCCACGCGACGTGCCCGGAGGTGGCGACGTTCTTGGACCGGAGGGCGACGGTGTAGACCTCGCCGGAGCCCCGGCGAGCGGAGGTCACACCTCCAGGTGGCCCGTGTCGTTCCACCGCTCGACCGCCGGCGCCCCGTACGCCCAGCCCAGTACCGACAGCGACGTCGGGTCGAGCTTGATGCGGGCCGCGAAGCCGATCGGCTCGCCGAGCCAGCGTGCCGCGATCGACCGCAGGATGTGCCCGTGCGCGAAGACCAGCACGTCCCGCCCGGCCGAGCGCGCCCACTCGACGACCTCGTCCGCCCGGTCCGAGACCTGGGCCAGCGTCTCGCCGCCCTCGACCCCGTCGCGCCAGATGAACCAGTCGGGCCGGCCCGCCTTGATCTGGGGCGGGGTGAGCCCCTCGTACGCCCCGTAGTCGAACTCCATCAGCGCGTCCCAGTCGGTCGCCCGCTCGCCGAACCCCGCCAGGTCGCACGTCTCACGCGCGCGCAGCAGCGGACTCGTGCGGACCTCGACGTCCGCGAGCCCGTCCCACGGCGCCCGGTGCAGCCGCTCGCCGAGCAGCTTCGCCCCCCGGCGGCCCTCTTCGAGGAGCGGGATGTCGGTACGGCCGGTGTGCTTGCCGGCGAGCGACCACTCGGTCTGCCCGTGCCGGGCGAGCAGGATGCGCGGTTCGGCGGCTGGCATATCAGGTCACTCCCGGGGCGCGTGCAGAATGCCGAGGGTTCGGCGGAGGTTCACCTCCATCATCGCGCACCCTCGAAGCCCTCTCCCGCGTCCTTCGGGGGTGGGTGCACAAGCGCCCTCACGACCACCGTACGGTTGAACACCTGAACGGGGCCCGACGGGGCCCTGAAGAGAAGATGGAGAGGGTCCGGAGATGCAGCACCCCGCGCCTCGGCCCCGCTGGTGGACCGAGCTGCCGCTCATCGCCATCGTCTATGCCGCCTATTCGGCGGGCCGCCTCCTGGTGAGCGGCAGCGAGTCGCAGGCAGTGGATCACGGCCTGGCGATCCTGCGCATAGAGAAGTACCTGCACATCAACGCGGAGCACCCGCTCAACCGGCTCTTCACCCGCACCCCGTCGCTCGGCATACCCGCCGACTTCGCCTACGCGTCACTGCACTACCTGGTGACGCCCGCGATCCTGGTGTGGCTGTTCCGCCGCCGCCCGGTGCAGTACCGCGCGGCCCGCACCTGGCTGATGCTCTCCACCCTGATGGGCCTGATCGGCTTCTCGCTGCTGCCGACCTGCCCGCCGCGCCTGCTCGACTCCTCCTACGGGTTCGTCGACACGATGGCGCAGTACAGCTCGTACGGCTGGTGGGGCGGCGAAGCCAGCGCGCCGCGCGGCATGGGCGGAATGACCAACCAGTACGCCGCGATGCCGAGCCTGCACGTGGGCTGGGCGCTGTGGTGCGGTGTGATGCTGTGGCGGTTCGGCGGCAGCCGCCTGACCCGTGTGCTGGGCGTGCTGTACCCGCTGACCATCACGTTCGTGGTGATGGGCACCGCCAACCACTATCTCCTCGACGCGGTCGCCGGCGCGGCCGTGATGGGCCTGGGCCTGCTGCTCTCGCGGCCCGCGATGCGGCTCGCGAACGCGGTGCGCGCCCGCGTCGCACCCGGCTCGTTCGGCGCACGGGCCCCGATTGTCAGTGCCGGATGGAAGACTTCCACGGGTGAGCGAATCCCAGGGCAGCGCACGTCCGACGACTCCACCGCGGGAGCGGACGGCAGCCATCCGTCAGCGGCTCGCTGAGCTGCGCGGACCCACGGCCGTCCCGCGCCCGCTGGACGCGCGGGCGCTGGCGGCCCTGGCCGCCAACCCGGGCTGCCGCCGACGCGCGCTGCTCGACGGGGCGGGCGTCGACAAGGGCGCGCTGGCCGAGGCGCTGGGCTCCTCGTCGGCGGCGTTCGGCCAGTCCCAGTTCGCCATCGCCCGCGGCAACACCTTCGAGGCCCGGGTGAAGTCCGACGGCGGTACGGAACTGCTGCGCCTGCTGCACGAGCACACCGGCGGCGAGGCGCCCGAGGACGCGGCCGTCCCCGACCTGGCCGCGGCCGGTCCCGAAGGCCGCGCCGCCCGCACCGCGCTCGCCCTGCGGGAGGCCACGGCGTCCGGCGGCTGGACGCTCCTGGACCACCCGATGCTGGCCCTGGAGGTGGCGGGCTCCCCCGCCTATCTGGAGCCGGACGCGGTGGTGGTCGCCCCCGACGGCCGGTGGACGGTCGTCGAGATCAAGTCCTTCCCGATGATCGACGCGGCGGCCGACCCGTCGAAGGTGGGCGCCGCGGCCCGCCAGGCGGCGGTGTACGTCCTGGCCCTGGAGCGGGTGGCGGGGCTGATGGGCGGCGCCCCCGGCCCCGCCGACCGCGTAGCGCACTCCGTGCTCCTCGTCTGTCCCAAGGACTTCTCCAACCTGCCGACCGCCTCCCTCGTCGACGTGCGCAAGCAGCTGTCGGTGACCCGGCGCCAGCTGGCCCGGCTCACCCGGATCGAGGAGATCGCCGACGCCCTGCTACCGGGCGCCAGCTTCGCGCTCGACCGGTCGGCCCCCGAGCTGACCGACACGGTCGAGTCGGTCCCGGCGACGTACGCACCGGAGTGCCTGGCCGCCTGCGAGCTGGCCTTCCACTGCCGCGACCGGGCCCGCTCCATGGACGCGGTGACAGCGCTCGGCCGGGGCCTGCGGGCCGAGCTGGGCGGTCTGACCAGCGTCGGCGCGGTCCTCGACGCCGCGCGCGGGCGCGCCGGCGATGCGGCCGACCCGGCGGTGGCCGCACTGCGCAGGGCCGCCGTCCTGCGGGCGCAGGCGCTGGAAGGCGCGGCCGCGGGAGGCGCCGTATGTCGCTGATCACCACCCTGGCCCGCCTTGAGGCCGTCGAGGCCGGGCGCGCCGCGCCGCTGGCCACCGTGCGCCACCGCCACCTGTCGGAGCGCCCGCTCGTCCTCGTCCCGCTGACCACCTCCGGAGAGGCCGGGGCGCCGCTCGGGGCGCTCGTCGGCACCGACCGCGAGGCGCCGCGCCTGCTCGTCGTGCCGCAGCCGCGCGACCGCGAGCTGCGGTTCGCCTTCCTCGCCGAGCTGGCCGACGCCGTACTGCCGCATCTGGAGGCGTACGCGGACGACGTGGAGGCGGCCGAGCGCAGCGAGACCGACCCGGAGTCCGGCAAGAAGGTCAAGGTCGAGGTCGAGCTGTGCGCCGACGCCCCGCAGATCGTGGTGCCGGGCCGGGCCGCCATCGAGTTCGTACGGCTCCTCGGCCGGTCCATGCGCTTTCGCCGGACCGCCGAGCAGGACCCGGACACCCCGCACCCCGCGCCGCCGCGCGTCCCGCTGCTCGGCCGCTGGCTGACGCACTACGGGGAGCGTGCCCGCGTCCCCGGCTCCGCGCTGCTGCTCGCCGCCACCGACCTGCTCGGCAGGCACTGGGCGACCGGCCAGTCCAGCCTGGAGGACCAGCACCTGGGGGCGCTGCTCGCCTGGATCGACCCGCCCGAGGGCGCCACGGGCGCCGAGGCGGCCCTGCGGGCCGAGCTCGCCCGGGACCGGGACGGACAGCTGCTGTGCCCCCCGGCCGGTCCCGCCACGGACCCGGCCTTCGACAACAAGCTGCTCGCCCCGGCGATCGACCGCTACGACCGCGCCCGCCAGTCGCTGTACGCGGCGCAGGACGGCGAGGCGGCCGACGCGCGCCTGGCCGAGCTGACCCGGGCCGAGCAGGAGATCCGCCGGCTGGTCGGCGGCCAGCTGCGGCCCACCTGGGAGGCGGTGTGGCGCTCCCTCGACCTGCTGCGGGAGCTGCCCGCGGCGCCGCGCGCGGTGGACCGCTGGACCCGGGACCGCTGGTCGTTCACGGCCCACCGCGACCGGGTGCGGGCCGGTGAGCCGCCGCAGCCGCGCCGCGACGACGCGGTGACGGCGGCGGCCAAGCTCGCCTCCCGCGAGAGCGCGCAGGCGCAGCTGGAGGCACAGGAGGCGCTGGACGACCCGCTGGTGATGGCCGGGCGGCGGCTCGCCGGAGAGGCGTTCGCGGGCGAGGTCGTCGATGTGGTGATGGCCTTCTCGGAGTCGAAGCGGCCGAGCCCGCGCCCGCTGCTCACCGTCCGCACCGACGACGCCCCGCACCTGGCCGAGCGGGCGAAGGTGTTCCGCTCGCTGGACGGCAAACCCCAGTCGGCCCAGTTCGTGGGGTACGAGGCGGACGGCTCGCTCGTGCTGCGGCTGCTCGACAAGATGGGCCGCGGCAAGGACCCGGCGCCCGGCTCGGTGCCGGAGAAGGGCGACCGGGTGTGCTGGACGCTCTTCGAGCACGACCAGCGCGGCGGCCCGAAGCTGCCGGACCCGGAAGCCACCCCGTGGACCCACGGCGGCCCGCCGGGCACGGCCGCCGACCATCCCGACCCGCTCACCTCGGAGGACGTGCTGTGACCCCTGGCGAGCGCGGCTTCGACCCGGGCGCGGCGGCCGCCGAGGCCACCGGGAAGATCCTTCGTCACACGCTGCACTCCGAGGCGCGGGGCGTCGTCGTGGACTCGCCGCCGGGCGCCGGGAAGTCGACGCTCGTGGTGCGCGCGGCGCTGGAACTGGCCGCCGCCGGGCGCCCGTTGATGGTGGTGGCGCAGACCAACGCCCAGGTCGACGACCTGGTCCTGCGGCTGGCCGAGAAGGAGCCGGAGCTGCCGGTGGGCCGGCTGCACAGCAGCGACGCCGACCCGTACGACAAGGCCCTGGACGACCTCGCCCAGGTACGCAAGTCGTCGAAGGCCGGTGATCTGGCGGGCCTGGACGTGGTGATTTCGACGGCCGCGAAGTGGGCGCACGTCAAGGACGTCGAGCCGTGGGCGCACGCGATCGTCGACGAGGCGTACCAGATGCGCTCGGACGCGCTGCTCGCCGTGGCCGGGCTGTTCGAGCGGGCGCTGTTCGTGGGCGACCCGGGCCAGCTGGACCCGTTCGCGATCGCCGAGTCCGAGCAGTGGGCGGGGCTCTCCTACGACCCGTCGGCGAGCGCGGTGACGACGCTGCTGGCCCACAACCCCGAGCTGCCGCAGCACCGGCTGCCCGTCTCCTGGCGCCTTCCGGCGTCGGCGGCGCCGCTGGTCTCCGACGCGTTCTACCCGTACACACCGTTCCGCAGCGGTACGGACCACGGCGACCGGCGGCTCTCCTTCGGCGTGCCGTCCGACGGCTCGGCGCCGGACCGGGCGCTGGACGAGGCGGCCGAGGCGGGCTGGGCCCTGCTTGAGCTGCCGGCCGCGCGTCCGGCCGCTGCCAGCCCGCGTTGCCCGCGTCCACGTACACCTTCACGCCGGGCTGCCGCTTCAGCCGCTCGACCGCCTTCTTCAGCAGGTCGTAGCGCTCCTCCGCGAACTGCGCGGGAGTACAGCCGTCGACCAGGTGCAGCACCGCGTCCGGCTCCAGGACGACCGTGGCGCCCCGGTCCCCGATCCCCTTGGCCACCTGGTCCACCCACGCCCGGTACGCGTCCCCGTCCGCCGCGCCGCCCTTGGAGAACTGGCCGCAGTCGCGGTGCGGGATGTTGTAGAGCACCAGCAGCGCCGTACGGTCCGCCTTCGCCGCCGCCTCGGTGAAGCCCTTCGCCTCCGACTCCGGGTTCTCGGGGCCGATCCACTCCCCGACCGGCTGCTCCGCGATCTTCCCGATCAGCGCCGCCTTCGCGTCGTCACCGCTCTTGCGGTACTTCGCCGCCTGGCGCGTGGCGTTGCCGTCCGGATTGACCCAGAACGGATCGGTCCCCTTCGGCTGCTGCGCCACCTCGGGCTTCCTGTCGCCGTCCGAGGAGGACGAGCAGGACGTCAGCAACAGCGCCGTACCCACCGCCGCCGCCACCCCGACCGCACCCGTCCGCGCACCACTCCGGAACATCCGACCCCCTCAAACGTACTTTCCCGGACGCTTCCCCCGATCCATCGTGGCACACCGGCGAGCACCCCCACGAGCCCGTGCCCACCGAGCGCGCACGGAAGGCGACTTGGCGTTATCCGGCCCTAGGCCGAAAGCGCACACCGGTTCTACAGTGGTCGCATCGGCCCCAGTCCCGGCCACAGTTGGACGCCGGTCCCACCGAGCCTCCCGTGGAGGTGCCGGGCTTCTCCCGCAGCCCGTGCGCCCACGGTCGAGGACCAGCCCGGCCGGCGGCTCCGGGGGGAGCGGGCCGTCGGCCGGGCCGGGTACGGAGGAACGCCGCCGTGCGCGCTCAGGACCTGGGTGCCGCCGCCGCGCGTACGTCCGTCAGATAGGCCGACACCACCACGTTCGCCGTATACGTACGGGCCTTGCGGTCGTAGGTGCCCCCGCAGGTGATCAGCCGCAGCTCCGCGCGCCCCGTCCGGCGCGCCCCGTACACCTTGTGCGCGTCGAACCGGTCCCGCCCGAAGACCTGCACGTCGTCGATGGTGAACTCGGCGACCGACCCGTCGGTCCTGGTCACCCGGACCTTCTGGCCGGGGCGGGTGGCGCTCAGGCCGTAGAAGACGGCGGGCTTGCGCTCGGTGTCGACATGGCCGACGAGCAGCGCCGCGCCGGGCCCGCCGGGCTGGACCCCGGCGCCGAACCAGCCGACCGTGCCCGGCCGGTCGTACGGCGGCGGATCGACCGCGCCCGAGGTGTCGAGGCCGCGCGGCACGACGGGAGCGGTCACCCCTATGGAAGGGATCTCGACACGTTGCGGCGGCGCCGCCGCCACCGGGGCGTGCGCGGGCGGCAGGGGTACGCCCAGCGGGCGCCCCACGGCCGCCACGTCACCGGTGGTGGGCGCCGAGCTGCTGCCCGGGCCGTCGGTGGCCTCGCGGCCCCACAGCCACAGGCCGAGCAGCAGGACCGCCCACGCCACCCCGGTCAGCAGCCGCCCGGTGCCGGACGTGTGCTCGGAGGACAGCCCTTCCAGCCGCGGTAGTAGAACTCGTACCCCAGCGTCAGCTTGTTCGCCGGGAAGCCGCCCGCGATGCCGTACGCCGCGTTCCCGTCCAGCCAGGAGTCGACCGCGTTGGCGATCGAGTACTTCTGGGTGCCGGGCTTGATGACGTCGGTCGGGTCGTTCGCGCCCGAGTACAGCGGCGACTGGTGGTAGGTCGGCCCGTCGCCGTCCCAGCCGCCGTGCATGTCGTACGTCATGACGTTGGCGTAGTCGAGGTACTGCCCGACCTTGTCGGTCTCGATGTTCTTGATCTTGTCCTGGCCCGCCGGCATCGCCGCCGTCAGCAGGTACTTCTTGCCGCCGTGCGCGGCCCCGACGTTGGCGTAGTCGAGGTACTGCCCGACCTTGTCGGTCTCGATGTTCTTGATCTTGTCCTGGCCCGCCGGCATCGCCGCCGTCAGCAGGTACTTCTTGCCGCCGTGCGCGGCCCCGTACTCGTCGAGCTGCTTGCGGAACTCGGCGAGCAGCAGCGTGAAGTTCTGCTTGTCCTCGGCCGCGTAGTGGTTGCCGAGATGGCCGTCGGGCGAGCCGGGGTACTCCCAGTCGATGTCGATGCCGTCGAAGATCCCGGCGGCCGAACCGGCACCGCCGAAGCCGCCGTCGACCGGCAGGTCGCCCTGGATGTACTGCTTGACGCAGGACGCCACCAGCTTCTTGCGGCCGGCGTCCGTCTTGGCCGCGTCCGAGAAGTACTTGGAGTAGCTCCAGCCGCCGATCGAGATGTTGATCTTCAGCTTGGGGTACTTGGCCTTGAGCTGCTTGAACTGGTTGAAGACGCCGACGATCGGCTGGTCCCACTTGTCGGCCACACCGCTGACGCTGTCCGCCGCGCTGAAGGACTTCTGGTAGTCGGCGTAGGAGTCGCCCGCGCCGTCACCCGCGCCGGCGTTGTTGTCGTCGCCCGCCGCCTTGTTGGCCTCGAAACAGGTGAGGTCGGTGGGGTGGATGTTGCCGAACGAGTAGTTGATGACGTCCAGCTTGCCCGCGATGCCCCGGGTGTCGAGGTGCTTGGGGTAGAAGGCGTTCCCGTACACGCTCCACTGGTCGTAGTACGCGATCTTCACGCCCCCGGTGGAGGCGGCGACGTTCTGGGCGTCGGCGGCGGATGCGGCGCCCGCCGGGCCGAGGCCCGCGAAGGCGGCCAGCGCGCCGGCGGCGAGCGTCGCGGTCGTGAGGGCTGCGGCTAGAGGTCTGCGGACGGGCACGGTCGGCCTCCGGGGGGTGAGCGGAACGGCGGTTGGAGCAGTGATAGCGATCACGCCGGGGCCGCGTCAATGGTCTGAACCAAATTGAGGACTAGACCAATTTGAGCGCGAAACCGCTTGTCAGGGAGGTGGACCGAATGAACGAACCGCTCGCCACCATCGGTGACGAGCGGTTTAAGGGTGCCTTATGGATCTTGGGCGGGGCGGTGAACGGGTTGGACCACCGGCCCCGCGAATTCCAGGATTTACCGGCCGGTGATCACCCGGTGGATGCGGAATCGATCATCCCGCGGGTGCCCCGTACACGTCCGCGATCAGCTCGTAGGAGCGCACCCGCACCTCCGGTCCGTGCGCGTTCGCGGTCAGCATCAGCTCGTCCGCGCCGGTCCGCTTCTGCAGCGCGTCGAGCCCGTCGCGCACCTCCTCGGCGGTCCCGGAGACCACGTTGGCGAGCCAGCCGTCGACGAACTCCCGCTCCATCGGGCTGAAGGAGTACGCGGCCGCCTCCTCCGGGGTCGGCACCAGACCCGGGCGCCCGGTGCGCAGCCGCACCATCGACAGGGCGTTGGTGAGCGTCTGGCGGCGCGCCTCCTCCTCGCTGTCGGCGGCCAGCGCCGAGACGCCGATCAGCGCGTACGGCGCGTCCAGCACCGCCGACGGCCGGAACGACTCGCGGTAGAGGTCGAGCGCGGGCACGGTGTTCGCGGCCGAGAAGTGGTGCGCGAAGGCGAACGGCAGGCCCAGGACCCCGGCGAGGCGGGCGCTGAAGCCGGAGGAGCCGAGCAGCCAGATCGGCGGCCGGGCGGCGGGGCCCTGGACGGGTCCCGGCACGGCGTGGATCCGGGCGTAGGGGTGCCCGTCGGGGAAGTCGTCGTCGAGGAACCTGGTCAACTCGGCCAGCTGCTGCGGGAATTCGTCGGCGCCCTCGTTCAGATGGTCGGTGCGGCGCAGGGCCGCCGCCGTGGCGCCGTCGGTGCCGGGCGCGCGCCCCAGGCCCAGGTCGACGCGCCCCGGGGCCAGCGCCTCCAGGGTGCCGAACTGCTCCGCGATCACCAGCGGCGCGTGGTTGGGCAGCATGACGCCGCCGGAGCCGAGCCGGATGCGCTCGGTGTGGGCGGCGAGGTGGGCGAGGATCACGGCCGGGGACGAGGAGGCGACGCCGGGCATGGAGTGGTGCTCGGCGACCCAGTGGCGGGTGAAGCCGCGCCGCTCGGCGAGCCGGGCGATCTCCACGCTGGTGCGCAGCGCCCTGGTCGCGGTGTAGCCGCTGCCGACCGTCACCAGGTCCAGTACGGACAGGGGCACGGGCGCACTGCCGAACGCCGTCCCTCGAATGTCGTCCACGTCCACCGGTCCGCTCCTCCAGTCGTGCCGTACGGGTACGGACGGAACTAACAGGAGGGTGTCTCCGTTTTATTCCCCGGCCGTCGGTCACCCGCCCCGGACGCTGTCGATCAGCAAACGGGGGTACGAACCCGGGCATGACCGATCCGACGACAGGCCTTACCTCACTCGCCGATCTGACTGCCCATCAACTCCTGGCCGGATACGGCAAGGGCGACTTCTCCCCCGTCGAGGCGGTCCGGGCCGTACTGGAGCGGACCGCCGCCGTGCAGCCCCGGATCAACGCGTTCGTCCGGGTCGACGCCGAGGCGGCGCTGGCCCGGGCCGAGGAGTCCACCGCCCGGTGGCGGGCCGGGGAGCCGCTGGGGCTGCTCGACGGGGTGCCGGTGTCCGTCAAGGACGCGCTCCCGGTGGCCGGCGGCCCGACCCTGCGCGGCTCCACCCTCCCGGCCGGACCGGGGCCCTGGGACGTGGACGCGCCCGCCGTGGCCCGGCTGCGCGAGCACGGGGCGGTGTTCGTGGGGAAGACCACGATGCCCGAGTTCGGGTGGAAGGCGGTCACCGACTCGGCGCTCTCGGGGATCACCCGCAACCCGCACGACCCCGCGCGCACGGCGGGCGGCTCCAGCGGCGGCAGCGCGGCGGCGGTCGCGGCCGGGGCGGCGCCGCTCTCCCTCGGGACCGACGGCGGCGGCTCGGTACGCATCCCCGCCTCGTTCTGCGGGGTGGTCGGGCTCAAGCCCACGTACGGGCGGGTGCCGCTGTTCCCGCCCAGCCCGTTCGGTTCGCTCGCGCACATCGGGCCGCTGGCCCGGGACGCGGCCGACACGGCGCTGCTGCTCGACGTGATCAGCGGCGCGGACTGGCGCGACTGGTCGGCGAACGAGCGCGCCGAGCCCGTCTCGCCCGGCCTCGCCGAAGGCGTGAAGGGCCTGCGGATCGCCTACTCGCCGTCCTTCGGCGGCCAGGTGGCCGTGCGCCCCGAGGTCGCGGCGGCGGTACGGGCGGGGGTGACCCGGCTCGCCGGGCTCGGCGCGTACGTCGAGGAGGCCGACCCGGACTTCGCGGACCCGGTGGCCGCCTTCCACACCCTGTGGTTCACGGGCGCGGCACGGGTGGTGACCCGCCTCCCGTCCGAGCGGCGGGCGGCCCTGGAGCCCGGGCTGCGGGAGATCGCCGAGCAGGGCGCCCGGTACACGGCGCTCGACCATCTGGCCGCGCTCGACGTCCGGGCGGAGCTCGGCCACCGGATGGCCCGCTTCCACCGCACCTACGACCTGCTGGTCACGCCCACCCTGCCGATCACCGCGTTCGAGGCGGGCGCGGAGGTCCCCGAGCGGTCGGGGCTGCGCCGCTGGACGGGCTGGACCCCGTTCACGTACCCCTTCAACCTGACCTGCCAGCCGGCGCTCACGGTCCCGGTCGGCGCGGACCGCGCGGGGCTGCCGATCGGCCTCCAGCTGGTGGCCGCGCGCCACCGCGACGACCTGGTGCTCAGAGCGGCGCACGCGCTGGAGGGCTGACCCCGATGCATGGTGGCGTCGATCGCGGGTAGCGGCGCCGCCATGGTTCGAGCAACTGCACGACGAACGTTTCTGGCCGGAGGCGTCGGCGCGGCCCTCGCCGCCGCCGGCTGCTCCCGGGTGCCCTCCGGCGACGCGCTCGGGCGCCTCAGATCGCAGGGCACGGTACGGCTGGGGATCGCCGGAGAGGTCCCGTACGGCTATGTCGACGAGGACGGCCGGTTCACCGGAGAGGCGCCGGAACTCGCCAAAGTGATCTTCAAGCGGCTTGGCATCGACCGCGTCCAGCCCGTGGCCACCGACTTCTCCTCCCTCATCCCCGGCCTCAACTCCCAGCAGTTCGACGTCGTCTCGGCCGGGATGTACATCAACAAGGAGCGCTGCGCACAGGTCCTCTTCGCCGACCCCGAGTACCAGATGCTCGACGCGTTCATCGTGCGCAAGGGCAACCCCAAGAAGCTGCACAGCTACGAGGACGTGGTGCGCACCCGCGCCCGCTTCGCCACCGGGACCGGCTACGCGGAGATCCAGTACGCGGTGGCCGCCGGGGTCCCGGAGAAGGACATCGTCATCCTCCAGGACCAGGTGGCCGGGCTGAACGCGGTGGAGTCCGGCCGCGTCGACGTGTTCGCCGGGACCGCGCTCACCAGCCGCGCCGTGGTCCGCAAGAGCAGCCGCGCCGAGGCCACCGAGCCGTTCGCCGCCGTGGTCGACGGCAAGAAGAAGGTCGACGGCGGCGGCTTCGCCTTCCGGCCCACCGACACCACCCTGCGCGACGCGTTCAACACCGAGCTGCGCGAGATGCGCGCCAGCGGTGAACTCTTCCGGATCCTGCGGCCGTTCGGCTTCACCCGGGCCGAGATGACCACCCTCACCGCCAAGGAGCTGTGCCGATGACGGCGGGCCTGTGGCAGCACTGGGTGCTGCCGGGAATCTGGATCACGATCCAGCTGACCGTGTACAGCGCGGCGCTGGCCGCCGCAGTCGCCTTCGGCATCGGCATGGCCCGGACGCACCGCTCCCGGTTCGTCCGGTTCCTGGCCGGCTTCTACACCGAGGTCTTCCGGGGCACCTCCGCGCTCGTCCTGATGTTCTGGCTGTTCTTCGTGCTGCCGCCGCTGGTGGGCTGGCAGCTGGTGCCGATGTGGGCGGCCGTCCTCGCGCTCGGCCTCTCCTACGGGGCGTACGGCGCGGAGATCGTCCGGGGCGCGCTGAACGCCGTCGCACCCGCCCAGCGCGAGGCGGGCATAGCGCTCAGCCTCACACCGTGGCAGCGGATGCGGCTGGTGCTGCTGCCGCAGGCGGTGCCGGAGATGATCCCGCCGTTCTGCAACCTGCTGGTCGAGCTGCTCAAGGGCACCGCGCTCGTCTCGCTGCTCGGGGTCGGCGACGTGTCGTTCGCCGCGTACCTGGTCCGGCTCGCCACCCAGGACAGCGCCCAGATCTACAGCGTCACCCTCGTCGTCTACTTCGTCCTCGCCTTCGGGATCACCCGGGGCATGAAGGCGCTGGAGCGCCGCACCAAGGCCAATCTGGGGGTGACGGTCAAGTGACGTACTCGGCTGGGGCGGCACAGTCCTCCTGGGACTGGTCCGCCGTCTGGGACTTCATGCCGCGCTTCTGGGACGGGGTGCTCGTCACCCTCCAGGTCCTGGCGCTCGGCTCGCTCATCTCGTTCTCGCTGGGCCTGGTGTGGGCGCTCGGGCTGCGCGCGCCGTCGCGGCTGGTGCGGTGGCCGGTGACCGCCGTCACCGAGTTCATCCGCACCACACCGCTCCTGGTGCAGCTGTTCTTCCTGTTCTTCGTGCTGCCCGAGTGGGGTGTGAAGTTCTCCGCCCTGACCACCGGCGTCCTCGCCATCGGGCTGCACTACTCGACGTACACCGCACAGGTCTACCGGGCCGGCATCGACGCCGTGCCCAAGGGGCAGTGGGAGGCGGCCACCGCGCTCAGCCTGCCCGTGCACCGGACCTGGCTGGCGGTGATCCTGCCGCAGGCGGTCCGCCGGATCGTTCCCGCGCTCGGCAACTACGTCATCTCGATGCTCAAGGACACCCCGCTGCTCGCCGGGATCAGCGTCCTCGAACTCCTCCAGCAGTCGCGTCTGGAGGGCGCGTCGACCTTCCAGTACACCGAGCCGCTGACCGTGGTCGGCATCGCCTTCATCCTCATCGCCTATCCGGCTTCCCTTCTCGTACGAGCCCTGGAGCGCCGCCTTGCCCGCTGACCTCTCCCCCAAGCCGGGGTGCTGCGCGACGAGTGGGGCATCTACACGGAGCCGGCGGGGTTCTAGCGCGCGCGTTTTGTGCCCGGACTTCACCTGCGGGCCGGTGGGGGCTTGTTTGGCCCGGTCTTCGTCTGCGGGCCGGTGGGTGGCTGGTCGCGCAGTTCCCCGCGCCCCTCAGGGGGTTGGCGGCGGCCTGAGAAGCCGGCTCAGCCCCAGGCTTTCAGGGGCGCGGGGAACTGCGCGAGCAACCCGGCACGGTCCGCAGGCGAACGAGGGTTTTCAGGGGCGCGGGGAACTGCGCGAGCAACCCACCACCGGCCCGCGGGCAAAGTCCGGGCCGAAAAGGGGGCGTGGGGTTACGGGGACCACGTCACCCCGAACTCCGCACCCCCGCCCGGAGCATTCCGGACCGACAGGTCCGCCCCGTGGGCCCGGGCGATCTGGCGGGCCATCGCCAGGCCCAGGCCCGAGCCGGGCAGCGCGCGGGCGCGGTCCGCGCGGTAGAAGCGGTCGAAGACGTAGGGGAGGTCCTCCTCCGCGATGCCGGGTCCGTGGTCCCGTACCGTCAACCCGCCCCCGGACAGGGTCACTTCGACCGGCGCGCCCGGCGGACTGAACTTGGCCGCGTTGTCCAGGAGGTTGGACAGCAGACGGGCGAGACGGGCCGGGACGCCGGGAAGGGTCGCGGAGGCGTCCGCCAGATCGAGGTGGAACGGCGTCGCGGGCCAGTGCGCGCGTGCCGTGTCCACGGTGTGGGCGACCAGGGGCGCCAGCCGCACCTCCTCCAGGAGCGGGGTGGGCTCCTCGTCCCTGGCCAGGTCGATCAGGTCGTTCACCATCACCGTCACCTCCCGGATCTGACGGCCGAGCGCCGAGGACGCGCGGGTGCGCTGGGCCTCGGTGAGGCGGTCGGCGCGGGCCAGCAGTTCGGCGTTGGTGCGCAGCGCGGTCAGCGGGGTGCGCAGCTCGTGGGAGGCGTCCGCGACCAGCCGGCGCTGCGCGGTCACCGACTGCTCCAGCTCACCCAGCATCGTGTTGAAGGACGCGGCGAGCCGGGTCACCTCGTCCTCCTTGCCGGACGGGCCCGGCGGCAGCTCGATGCGGTGGCTGGGGTCCCGGGTCGCCGCGATGTGCTCGGCGGTCGCGGTGAGCCGGGCGACCGGGGCGAGGCCGGTGCGCGAGACCCAGTAGCCGAGCCCGGCGGCCAGCAGCACCCCGGCCGCGCCGACTCCGACGAGCAGCCGGGCCGCCTGCCGTACGCCCTCCTCCACCGTGTCCGCGCGCAGGGCGACCTGGAGCGCCTCGCCGTGCGGCAGCGTGGTGGTGAGCATCCGGGCCGGGTGGCCGGAGAGCGTGATGTTGGTGAAGTACGGGCGGCGCTTCCCGGCCGCGACCTCGCGGGCCTGGGGCGGCACCGGCAGCAGATAGGGGCGCGCGGGGTCCTTCGCCCGGTCGGCCGGGACGATCTGGGCGCAGGCCGGGGCGGACAGGAAGCGGCACTCGCCGTTGAGTACGCCGGGTGCCTCGC
The DNA here is from genome assembly GCF_001653515.1 of Streptomyces sp. ERV7. Lineage (GTDB taxonomy): Bacteria > Actinomycetota > Actinomycetes > Streptomycetales > Streptomycetaceae > Streptomyces. Next base: position 1,160,141 of record NZ_LYOY01000029.1, read on the forward strand.
CCCGGTTCTGCTGGGCGGCGAGCGTCGCCGACTGGGTGAGGTTCAGGTTGAGCTGGTGGAACAGCTCGTAGCGGATCACGAAGAACGCGGCCGTGCAGACGCCGAGCGCGACCAGCGCCACCGCCGCCGACGCGGCCAGCGCGAGCCGGGTGCGCAGCGGGCGGTGGCGCCGCCAGCGCGCGCCCAGACGGCGGCGCGCGCTCACGGGGTGTCCAGCCGGTAGCCGATGCCGTGGACGGTGTGGACGAGCCGGGGCTCGCCGGCCGCCTCCAGTTTGCGGCGCAGATAACCCACGTACACCGCGAGCGAGTTGGAGTCGGGACCGAAGTCGCGGCCCCAGACGAGTTCCAGGATCATCTCGCGCGGCAGGACCTGGCCGGGGTGGCGCATGAGCAGTTCGAGCAGGGCGGCCTCGGTGCGGCTGAACTCCAGCGGGCGTCCGGCGCGGTGGCCGGTCCTGGTGACGGGGTCGAGGACCAGGTCCGCGAAGACCAGCCGCTCCGGGTCCGGCTCCTCGGGCGCGGCCCGGCGCAGCAAGGCCCGTACGCGCGCGATGAGTTCGTCCAGCGCGAACGGCTTGACGAGATAGTCGTCGGCGCCCGCCTCCAGGCCGTCGACGCGCTCGCTCACCGAGTCGAGCGCGGTCAGGACCAGGACGGGGGTGCGGTCGCCCAGCGCCCGCAGCCGGCGGCAGACGGCCAGACCGTCCAGGACCGGCATCATCACATCCAGGACCACCGCGTCCGGCTGCCAGGTCGCGATGTCCGCGAGCGCCGCCAGCCCGTCGGCGGCGCCCCGTACCTCGTACCCCTCGACGGTGAGGCCGTCCTCCACGGCGGCCCGCACCTCCGGCTCGTCGTCGACGACGAGGATGCGGGCCGGGGGCCGGGCGTGTGCGCTGCTGCTCATGGGCAAAGAGTGCCAAACGCCGCTCTTAGAAGCCTCTTAAGCCACCCCGCGAACCTTCGGGGCATGCGCACACCACTCTCTGTCGTGATCGGTGCGGGCGGCACCGGCGGCCATATCTATCCAGGGCTCGCGCTCGCCGAAGCGCTGCGCCGGGCCGTCCCGGACGCGGTGATCTCGTTCGTCGGTACGGAACGGGGCCTGGAGGGCGAGCTGATACCCGCCGCCGGATACCGGCTGCACACCGTCGACATGATCCCCTTCGACCCGGCGCTCGGCGCCCGCCGCTATCTGCTCCCGGCCGCGCTGCTGAAGTCCGGAGCGCAGTGCCGGGCGATCCTGCGGGCACAGGGGGCCCAGGTGGCCGTCGGGATGGGCGGCTATCCCAGCGCGCCCGTCATCGTCGGCGCCAGACTCGCCGGACTGCCCAGCCTGATCCACGAGTCCAACGCGGTGCCGGGGCGGGCCAACCAGTTCGCGGCCCGGCTCACCAGGAACATCGCGGTCGCCTTCGACCGCAGCCGGGCGCACCTCGCGGGCGGCGCCGACGCCCTCACCACCGGGATGCCGATCGCCTCGGCGCTGGCCCGGCTCGACCGGCCCTCGCTGCGGGCCGAGGCCCGGCGGGCGCTGGACGTGCCGCCCGGGGCGCGCCTGGTGCTCGTCAACGGCGGCAGCCTGGGCGCGGCCCGGCTCACCGAGGCGGCGCTCGGCCTCGCCCGGCGCTGGCAGGGGCGCGACGACGTCCATCTGCTGATCAAGACCGGTCCGGCCGCCCTTGAGGAGACCCGGCGGCGGCTCACCGGGCTGTGGGGCGCGCGGGCCGTGCCGTACCTCGACCGGATGGACCTCGCGTACGCGGCCGCCGATCTGGTGGTGTGCCGGGCCGGTTCGGCGACGGTCGCGGAGCTGGCCAGCACGGGCGTGCCGGCGGTCCTCGTGCCGTATCCGCACGCGCCCGGCGACCACCAGACGCACAACGCGCGGGTGCTCACGGACGCCGGGGCGGGGCTGCTGCTCCCGGACGCCGAGACCACCGCCGACCGGCTGGCCGGGCTGATCGAGCCGGGTGGCCCCCGGCGCGCGGCGACAGGGCGGCCGTCCGCCGCCGGTCCACGCACCCGGCGCAGCCGCACTCGCCCGCCGGCTCGTACTCCTCGAACACCGGCACCGTCATGGGCGTCACCTGCCGCTCTCGGCGATCTTGTGGTCGTTGAAGATCTTTTCTGCGCTTCTGCACGGGCCACAGCTTTCCAACCGTCCGCCCATATCGCATTGTGACGGATCAAAACGGATGAAACGAACATCTCACCGCGTGGCGCTGGTCAGAACCACCCGCCCGAGTCCGGTAGAGTTCTCGATGTCAGCAGGCGCCGCTAGCTCAGTTGGTTAGAGCAGCTGACTCTTAATCAGCGGGTCCGGGGTTCGAGTCCCTGGCGGCGCACAGACAGCCACAGCCCCCTCGTCATCGACGAGGGGGCTGTGGTCGTTCCCGGGCGTGCGCCAGCGCCTCCCGCGCCGTTCAGCGCGTGGTACTGCCACGGGAGCTCCACCCGAAATCCGCACGCCCTGCACAAGCGCCCCGTAAAGCCCGCGTATGACCGGTAAACAGCTTGTTTCACCCTTGCGATCAAGCCGCCGGGCATAGAAACCTGGCTGGGGGGCCATCGGTTCCAAGGGGGTGTACGGCTCCATCAGTTGGAGGTCGTGCGGGTGGTTCGGAGGGGAATGTACCGGTTGGCCGGACGGCGGGGTGGGGGCCCCGTTCATGAATCGGTGCCGATGAAGGCATCATGCAACCGGAGCGGCCTCCTCCCATGTCTGGATCAAGGGGAGCGGCCCGCCCCTTGACCGACCATCAGTACGTCCGCGGGGTCGAGGGGGACCGACGCGGACGACGGAACAACGACACACACGCAACCTGACCCTTGCGTGCGGGGGGATGACTCATGACGTCGACGCCGACCGGCGCCCGGCACCACGATGACCCGTCCCAGACCACTCAGCTCCGGCTCCCGCCGCATCTGCGGCCCGGAGCCCGGCAGCGGCTGAAGAAGTCGCTGCCGCGCTACGACTACGAGCACTACAGCAGACTGGCCGGCCCGCTCACCCAGCCGGACCCGGCGAAGCCGTACCGCGTGCGCTACCGGTCGCTCCTCTCGCAGGAGCCGCACCGGATACGCGCGGCCCTGCTGCTCGGCGCGGCCCCGCTGGTCTCGCTCGGCCTGTTCGCCTGGCTGATGCAGCCCGGGCACTGGACCAAGCGCGACCACGCCTCGCAGTCCCTGCTGGTCCTGGACATCGTCATGCTGGTCTCGATCGGCCTGATCGAGCTCTTCCGGACGATGAACGTGCTGTCCAACGCGCACGCCACGCTGGTCGCCCGCGACCCGATCCCCGTGGTGCCCGAGACCGGCACCAAGGTCGCCTTCCTCACCTCCTTCGTGCCCGGCAAGGAGCCGCTGGAGATGGTGACCAAGACCCTGGAGGCCGCGGTCCGCATCCGCCACCGCGGACTGATGCACGTCTGGCTGCTCGACGAGGGCGACGACCCGGCGGTCAAGGAGGTGTGCGCGCGCCTGGGCGTGCACCACTTCTCCCGCAAGGGCGTCGCGCGCTGGAACCAGGCCAAGGGCCCGCACCGCGCCAAGACCAAGCACGGCAACTACAACGCCTGGCTGGAGGCGCACGGCGGCGACTACGACTTCTTCGCCTCGGTCGACACCGACCACGTGCCGCTGCCCAACTACCTGGAGCGGATGCTCGGCTACTTCCGCGACCCGGACGTCGGCTTCGTCATCGGCCCGCAGGTCTACGGCAACTACGACACCTTCGTCACCAAGGCCGCCGAGTCCCAGCAGTTCCTCTTCCACGCGCTGATCCAGCGGGCCGGCAACAGGTACGGCGCGCCCATGTTCGTCGGCACCAGCAACGCCGTGCGCATCAGCGCGCTGAAGCAGATCGGCGGGCTGTACGACTCGATCACCGAGGACATGGCGACCGGCTTCGAGATGCACCGCGCCACCAACCCGGCCACGGGCGAGAAGTGGCGCTCGGTCTACACCCCGGACGTGCTGGCCGTCGGCGAGGGCCCGAGCGCCTGGACCGACTTCTTCACCCAGCAGCTGCGCTGGTCCAGAGGCACGTACGAGACGATCCTCAAGCAGTACTGGAAGGGCTTCGGCACCCTGCCGACCGGCAAGCTCTTCAACTACACGATGATGGTCCAGAGGCACGTACGAGACGATCCTCAAGCAGTACTGGAAGGGCTTCGGCACCCTGCCGACCGGCAAGCTCTTCAACTACACGATGATGATCATCTTCTACCCGATGTCGGCCCTCAACTGGATCCTGGCGGCGCTCAGCTGCGCCCTGTTCCTGGGCCTGGGCGCCTCGGGTGTGCAGATCGACCCCGTCATCTGGATGATGCTGTACGGCAACGCCTCGGCCCTCCAGATCGGGCTCTACATCTGGAACCGGCGCCACAACGTCTCGCCGCACGAGCCGGAGGGCTCCGGCGGGATCGCCGGCATGGTGATGTCGGCGCTCTCCGCGCCCATCTACGCCCGCTCGCTGATGGACGCCGTACTGCGCCGCAAGAGCTCCTTCGTGGTGACGCCCAAGGGCGACTCGTCCAGCCCGGACACCCTCTTCGGCACCTTCCGCATCCACCTCTTCTTCATCGCCCTGTTCGGCGGCTCGCTCGTCTCCTCGTTCTTCAACGGCCAAAGCCACCCGGCGATGATCACCTGGGCGACCCTGGCCATGCTGATCACGGCCGCGCCGATCATCGGCTGGCGGTGGACCGTACGGGCGGAGAAGAAGAAGCGGGGCAAGCGCAGGCGGTCGGGACCGCCGTCCGCCCCGGCCGGCCCGCACCAGCAGGAGCGCCCCCAGTGGACACCCGGGGCGCCGCAGCCGGGCGTCCAGCAGAGCGGCGCCCAGCCTGCGGGCACCCCGCAGAGCGGCGCACCGCAGAGCAGCGCCCCGCAGACCGGTGAGAGCACCGACCCGCCCGCCGACCAGACCGTGCAGATCGCCCTTGGGGGACGTAAGCAATGAGATTCCGTCCGACCCGCCGTACCCGACGCTGGGCGATCGGTACGGCGGTGGTCCTCGCGCTCGCGGGCGCCAACGGGCCCTGGCTGTACCGGTTCTCCTCGGACCAGTACCACGACTACAAGATCAACCAGCCCGGGTACAAGGCGGACAACGGCCACTGGGACATGGTCGCCATGCCCAAGGAGTTCCGGCTCAACACGATCCACGCGGCGCTGCTGCACACCGGCAAGGTCCTGCTGGTCGCGGGCTCCGGCAACAACTCCAAGAACTTCGACGCCAAGAAGTTCGACACGGTGCTGTGGGACCCGGAGAAGAACACCTTCAAGAAGGTCCCCACGCCCAACGACCTGTTCTGCACCGGCCACACCCAGCTGGCCGACGGCAAGCTGCTGATCGCGGGCGGCACCAAGCGGTACGAGAAGCTCCAGGGCGATGTCACCAAGGCCGGCGGCCTGATGATCGTCCACAACGAGGACCCGGACAAGCCGGTCACGCTGCCCGCGGGCACCCGGTTCACCGGCAAGTCCAACGCCAAGACGTTCGTCTCCAAGGACCCCGTCCTCGTCCAGCGCGCCAAGAAGGTCTTCGACAAGAAGACCGGGAAGTTCCTGCGCACGGAGGCCGGGCTCGGGCGGATCTATGTGGAGGCCGAGGAGTCCGGCACCGAGCACGAGACCGGCACCGAGGACAACTACCGCATCCAGGGCCTCAAGGGCTCCGACACCCGCAACATCTACGGCATCGCGCAGAAGCTCGCCCTGGACAAGAAGGACTTCCAGGGGATCAGGGACGCCTACGAGTTCGACCCGGTGGCGGAGCGGTACATCACCGTCGACCCGATGAACGAGGCGCGCTGGTACCCGACGCTGACGACGCTGGCCGACGGCAAGGTCCTCGCGCTCTCGGGGCTCGACGACATCGGGCAGCTGGTGCCGGGCAAGAACGAGGTGTACGACCCGAAGACGAAGAAGTGGACGTACACCAAGGGGGTCATGCAGTTCCCGACCTATCCGGCGGTGTTCCTGCTGCAGAACGGCAAGCTGTTCTACTCGGGCTCCAACGCGGGGTACGGGCCGGACAACGTCGGCCGTGACCCGGGCATCTGGGACGTCCGCAGCAACAGGTTCACGAAGATCCCCGGGCTGAGCGACCCGCTGGAGATGGAGACGTCCGGGACGGTGCTGATGCCGCCGGCGCAGGACGAGAAGTACATGGTGATCGGCGGTGGCGGGGTCGGCGAGTCGGCCAAGTCGTCCAAGAGGACCCGGATCGTGGACCTCAAGGACCCCAACCCGTCCTTCAAGGACGGCCCTTCGCTCTCGGACGGCACGCGCTACCCGCAGACCTCGGTGCTGCCCGACGACACCATGCTGATCAGCGGCGGCTCCAAGGACTACCGGGGCCGGGGCGGCTCCAACCTCCACCAGGCGCGGATCTACGACGCGAAGACGGGCACGATGCGGCGGGTGGCGGATCCGGAGGTCGGCCGCAACTACCACTCGGGCTCGATCCTGCTGCCCGACGGGCGCGTCGTGACCTTCGGCGGGGACTCGCTCTTCGCCGACAAGGACGACACGAAGCCGGGTGTCTTCGAGCAGCGGATCGAGATCTACACGCCGCCGTACCTGTACAAGGGCAAGGGCGAGCGGCCCGATCTCGGGGAGGGCCCCAAGTCCCTCGCGCGGGGCGGGAGCGGGGTCTTCAAGTCGAAGGACGCGGCGGCGGTGAAGACGGCCCGGCTGATCCGGCCGAGCGCGACGACGCACGTCACGGACATCGACCAGCGGTCGATCGCGCTGGACGTCGCGAAGACGCCGGACGGCGTCCGGGTCACGGTCCCCAAGAACCGGAACCTGGTGCCGCCGGGGTGGTACATGCTGTTCGTGACGGACGGGGAGGGAGTGCCGTCGAAGGGGGTGTGGGTGGAGGTGCCGTAACCGGCACCTCCGGCGGGGGCTACCGGGTGTTGCGCGACAGGGCGAGCGCGTAGTCCGCCCACCACTCCCCCGCCTTCGGGCCCCCCTTGCAGTCCCCGTCCGATTCCCCGGGCCGCTTGACCCAGACGTACGCGTCCACCGCCGCGTCCCCCGTCCGCGTCGTCGGGCGCTCGCCCAGGGCGCGGCCGGGGGGGTTGCACCAGGTCTCCTTGGGGTCGCCGCCCGTGTAGGGGCCGTTCCCGTTGCGGCTCGTGTCGATGACGAAGTGCTTGCCCGACAGCTTCGCGGACAGCTGGTGGCCGAAGTCGCGGCTGGCCGCCGTCGTCTGGAAGTTGGAGACGTTGACGGCGAAGCCGTCGGCCGCCTCCACGCCCGCCCGGCCCCACAGCCACAGGCCGAGCAGCAGGACCGCCCACGCCACCCCGGTCAGCAGCCGCCCGGTGCCGGACGTGTGCTCGGAGGACATCGCCCCGGTCGTCTCAGTCGGTGCGGCGCCGGCGCCGCGCGCTGCGGCCCGCCACCGCGACCGCCGCCACGGCCGCCAGGGCCAGGCCGATCACCGCGTGCCGGGTGCCCGGGCCCTGTTCGGTGGCCTGCTGGTCCGCGAGCCGCGCGGTACCGCCGCCGCCCGCGTGGACGGGGGCGTGCGGGGTGGCGTGGTGCTCGGGGTGGTGGCCGTCCGGGTGGTGGTCACCGCCGTGCACGACGGTGACGCGGCCGGAGGCCTGGCCCGAGCTGTCCTTGCAGTTCACCCAGATGTCGTAGCCGCGCGCCTGGGCGTCCGAGCGGATCCGGGCGTGCGCGAAGAGGCCCCCGTCCGCCGCCGGCGCGAACTGCGCCTGCGAGACGAAGGCCTCCGAGGTCCCGACGGCCTGCCGGCCGCCGCACACGCTGACCCGCAGGTCCACCTCACCGCCCGGGGCGATCGTGGACGGCGTCACCGTCAGTGAGCCGTGCGGATCGGACTCCGCCGTGGCGGCGGACACGGGCATCAGAGCGGTGGCGGCCGCCACGGCCGCACAGAGCGTGACCTGTCGAAAGCGCATCGTGAACCTCCTGTACCGAAGATTCACGCGCCCCGGGCCGTTCCGCATCCCGGACGCGCCCGAACGGCTCAGCGTCGCGGTCGGTCAGATCAGCTTGACCAGGTCGGCGATCGAGTCGACGGTCTTGGAGGGCCGGAACGGGAAGTTCTCCACGTCCTCCGGCCGGGTCAGGCCCGTGAGCACCAGGAACGTCTGCATCCCGGCTTCGAGCCCCGCCAGGACATCCGTGTCCATCCGGTCGCCGATCATCGCGCTGGTCTCCGAGTGCGCCCCGATCGCGTTCAGCCCGGTCCGCATCATCAGCGGGTTGGGCTTGCCCGCGAAGTACGGCTTCTTGCCGGTCGCCTTGGTGATCAGCGCGGCCACCGCGCCGGTCGCGGGCAGCGGGCCCTCGGTGGACGGCCCGGTCTCGTCCGGGTTGGTGCAGATGAACCGCGCCCCGCCGTTGATCAGGCGGATCGCCTTGGTGAGCGCCTCGAAGCTGTACGTCCGGGTCTCGCCCAGGACCACGTAGTCCGGCTCGTGGTCGGTCAGGACGTAGCCGATGTCGTGCAGCGCGGTGGTGAGCCCCGCCTCCCCGATCACATACGCCGTGCCGCCGGGCCGCTGGTCGTCCAGGAACTTGGCGGTGGCGAGCGCGGAGGTCCAGATGTTCTCGACCGGCACGTGCAGGCCCATGCGGGACAGCCGGGCCTGGAGGTCGCGGGGGGTGTAGATGGAGTTGTTGGTGAGGACCAGGAAGGGCTTGCCCGACTCCTTGAGTCCGGTGAGGAAGGCGTCCGCACCCGGGATCGGCGTGCCCTCGTGGATGAGGACCCCGTCCATGTCGGTGAGCCAGGATTCGATCGGCTTGCGCTCGGCCATGGGGCGGACTCTCCTGCGGTGTGCGATGGGCTCCCCCGCTCCTTGGGAGCCCGGGGGAGGACTGGGCGGTGCCGGGGTGCACCGCGCTGTGCCGTGCCGACACCGCCCAGCCTAGTCAGGAAGTGGCGAGTTTCACCTGGTCGATCACCCAGTACCAGTTGTTGCCGCCGGTGTAGCGGAAGCGCACCTGGGCGGTGGTGGCCCCGGCGGGCACGTTCAGGGTGAGCGACTCCGCCTTGGCCACGGTGTCCGAGGTGTACGTCTTCACCGTCACCGGCGCCGCGCCGTCGTAGGAGACGAGCACCTCGCCCTTCTGCGGGCTCTCCTGGACGTAGTGCGTCACGTACGAGAGCGTGGCGGGGGCGCCGCCGCTCACCGGCCAGGCGGGGCTGACCAGGGTGGAGTCGAAGGTGCCGGTGAAGGCCTTGTCCTGCCACTCGTCGCCGTCGGCCACCGCGAAGACGTTCCGGGCCCGGACGTTGGACTCGCGCTGCTGGTCGCGCTGGGCCTTGGTCCAGAACTCGTCCGTGGTGAACGTCCAGCCGCGCCACTCGGTGACCCCGCCGGTGCCCATCCTGGAGTTGTCGACGGACCAGCCGGCGGGCGGGGTGTGGGTGAAGCCGATGACACCGGCGCCGATGCCGCTCTCGTCGACCGGGGTCTGGAGCCGGGGGCGCAGGGAGTCGAAGTCGTCCGGCGAGGGCTGCTGGATCGGGCGGCCGTCCAGGCCCCACGCCGGGTCGACGGCGATGCCGAGGTGGGCGAGCGCGGAGGCGGCGACGTCGGGCATCCGGACGTCGTGGCGGACCGAACCGGGTGTGGTGGTACCGCCGTTGGCGATCAGGAACGTCTGGCGCTCCTGCCAGGTGGAGCCACCGTGGCCGCCCGCGTCGGTGTGCCCGTGGTCGGCGGTCACCAGCACCAGCCAGTCCTCGTCGGCGTACGTGGCCCGGGAGGCGAGCGCGTCGACCAGCCGGCCCACCTGGGTGTCCACACCGTGGATCGCGTCGAGGTACTGCCGGCTGGCGGCGCCATAGGTGTGCCCGGCGTGGTCGACGTTGTCGAGCTGGACGAACACGGCGTCGGGACCGGGGGCGCTGCCCAGCCGCGCCACGGCCCGGTCGGTGGTGCCCGTGTCGTACTCGGCGCTCGGCGTGGAGACGCGGGTGTCGACCTTCGAGGAGAAGATCGTGTCGGTGATCGGCGCCCACGAGGAGACCGCGTACGTGGACAGCGAGGGCTTCGCCGTCTCGACGCGGGTGAGGAAGTCCGGGTACTGGGCGAAGCGCTGGCCGGTGAACGCGTTGTCCTTGACGTTGTGCTTGTCCGGCCAGACACCGGTGATGATCGTCGACCAGCCGGGGCCGGACATGGTCGGCGCGAAGGGGTTGGCGTACAGCGGGCTCGCGGCCGTGAGGCCGCCCGCCATCAGGGACTTGAGGCGGGGCGCGTCGGCGTCCTTGACACGGGTGAGCAGGGTGCCGTCCAGGCCGATCACCAGCACCTTGGGGGTGCGGGCCGCGGCGCGGGCGAGGGAGGCGCGGGCGAGGGAGGCGAGGGGCCCGGCGGCGGCCGCGAGGGCGGCGGCGCCGGCGAGCAGGGAGCGGCGGGAGATTCCTGACGTGGTCACGTGGTCCTCCGGGGACGGAGAGGGGGCGCGGGCAGACCGACGCCCCTGGCGGTGCAGGGGCGTCGGGTTGGTGCGGCGAGCGGCGGTGACGGGTCAGCTGCCGGTGGCGGACTTCCAGGCGTCCACGTACGACGGCAGGTTGGTGCTGATGTCGAGCCAGTTCGGCTCGAAGACCTCCACGCCCTGCATCAGCTGGGCGAGGGCGGTCGCGTTGGGGTCGGTGGCCTTGACGTCGGTACGGGCCGCGAAGCCGCCGCCGATGGCGCTGACCTGCTGCTGTGCCTGCTCGGTCAGCATGAAGTCGAGCAGCTTCTTGCCGTTGGTGGTGTGCGGGGCCTTGTCGACGAGGCCGGCGGCGTAGGGCAGCGCGAAGGTGGTGGGCTTGCCGGGGCCGGTCGCGGGGAACCAGATGCCGAGGTGGGGCATGGTCTTGGCCTGGGCGTAGTTCATCTGCACATCGCCGTTGGCGACGAGGAGTTCGCCCTTGTCCACCTTGGGGGCGAGCTTGCCGGTGGAGGCGGACGGGCCGACGTTGTTGGCCTGGAGCTTCTTCAGGTACTCCATGGCGGCCTCCTTGCCGCCGAAGTCGTGCATCGCCTTGATGACGACGGCGGTGCCGTCTCCGGCGACGCCCGGGGTGGAGTACTGGAGCTTGTTCTTGTACGTGCCGTCCAGGAGCTCCTCCCACGTCTTGGGGGCGGCCTTGAGCTCCTTCTTGTTGTAGACGAAGCCGAAGTAGTTGTTGACGACGGCCGTCCACTTGCCCTTGGCGTTCTTCTGCGCGTCCGCCACCTTGTCCGCGCCGGCCGGGGTGTAGGGCTGGAGCAGGCCCTTGGTGTCGGCCTGCTGGATGAACGGCGGCAGCGTGACCAGCACGTCGGCCTGGGTGTTGGACTTCTCGCGGACGGCGCGCTGCACCATCTCGCCCGAGCCGCCCTCGACGTACTTGACCTTGATGCCGGTCTTCGCCTCGAAGTCCTTGAAGACCTTGTCGTACCAGCCGTCGCCCTTCTCGCCCTTCAGGCCGTCGGCGCTGTAGACCGTGACGACCTTCTCGTCGGACTTGGAGTCGGCGGAGGAGGAGCCGCCGCAGGCGGAGAGGGTGGCGGCGAGGGCGAGGCTGCCCGCGGTGGCGGCGAGCGGGGTGAGGAGGCTTCTGCGCATGACGTTTCGAACTCCTGTTATCTGAAGCTGGCTTTGGTGCGGATACGGGAGACGGCGAGCAGCACGAGCAGGGTCGTGCCCATGAGGACCACGGCGACGGCCGCGCCGGTGAAGAGCGAGCCGCGGTCGGTGGCGGCGAAGATCTGCACCGGCAGGGGTGTCCAGTCCGGCGGGTAGAGCATCATCGTGGCGCTCAACTCGCCCATGGACAGGGCGAAGCAGAGCCCGGCGGCCGCGTTCAGGGACGGCAGGAGCAGCGGCAGACGGACGCGCCACAGCACGTACGAGGGACGGGCGCCCAGGCTCGCGGCGGCCTGCTCGTACATCGGGTCCAGACGCAGGATGGCGGCGGAAACCGACTGGTAGGCGAACGCCGTGACAAGAACGGTGTGCGCGAGGATCACGATCCAGCGCGTCCCGTTGAGCAGGAACGGCGGCTTGGAGAACGCGACGAGCACGGCGAGTCCGACGACCACCGAGGGGACGGCGACGGGCAGCACGAACAGCGCGTCCATGGCCCGCTTGCCGCGTCTGCCCAGCGAGGCGGCGGCGAGCGCGGCCCAGGCCCCCACGGTGAGGGCGAGCACGCTGGCCGTGAGCGCGGTGACCAGGCTGGTGGTGAGGGCCTGGAGGGAGTCTCCGGTGGTGGCGGCGTCGTAGTGGCCGGTGGTGAAGCCGGACGGGAGGGCGCCGGACCAGTTGGTCGCGAAGGAGGCGGCGACCACGACGAGGAGCGGAAGGGCGAACAGGGGCAGGAAGAGGACGAAGAAGACGGTCCAGGTGGCCCAGCGGCCGCCGCGGCTATGCACCAGCACGTCGGCTCACCACCCGGTAGAGGCCGTACAGGCCCACGGAGATCGCGATGTTGACGACGGCGACGACACAGGCGGCCGGGTAGTCGGACTCCAGGATCGCCTTGCTGTAGACGAGCATGGGGAGGGTGGTGACCCCTTTCGCGCCGGTGAAGAGCACGATGCCGAATTCGTTGAGGCACATCACCAGGACGAGCGACCCGCCGGCCGCGAGCGCGGGCAGCGCCTCGGGCAGCACGACCTGGCGCACGATCCGGGCGGGCCGGGCGCCCAACGAGGAGGCGACCTCCAGCTGCGCGGTGTCGAGCTGGGAGAACGCGGCGAGCAGCGGACGCATCACGAAGGGCGTGAAGTACGTGATCTCCGCGAGGAGGACGCCCCAGGGCGTGGTGAGGAACTGGAACGGCCCCGTGTGCGCCCCGGTGACGTCCGTCCACAGCCCGTTGGCCATGCCGACGGTGCCGTAGATGAAGAGCAGGGCGAGCGTGATGAGGAAGGACGGGAAGGAGAGGAACACATCGATGAACCGGGCGACGGCCTTCCCGCCGGGGAACGGTACGAAGGCGATGACCAGGGCGAGGACGAAGCCCAGCACCAGGCAGCCCACGGTCGACCCGGCGGCCAGCCACACCGTGGTCCAGAGCGCGTCGCGGAACGCGTGGGACGCGAAGACGTCGGTGTACGGGGCGAGGGACATCCCGTCGGCGCCGTCGGGGGTCAGCGACTGCTTGACGACGAGGCCGAGGGGATAGAGGAAGACCAGGGCGAGGGCGAGGACCGGGGGAAGGGCCCAGGCCCACGTGGGGAGTGTCCGTCCGGACCCGGTCTCCGCTCCGGGTGCTCCGCCCGGCGGGTGGCTGTTCGGCTGCGGACCGTAGGTGGCCGGTCGCGCCCGCGCGGCGGAGCCGCTGATGTCACTGCCCCGCGCCCCTGAAGGGGTCCGCAGCTCAGCCACCACCGGTCACCCCCGCCGCCAGCAGCACCGCGTCCTCGGACGCGAAGTGGAGCGTGACCTCGTCGCCCAGGGCCGGGGTGGTGCGCAGTTCGCGGACGTCCGCCTTGACGGCGTGGCCGGCCACGTCCACGTACAGCCGGTGCGTCGAGCCGCGCCACTGGACCTCGGAGATCCGCCCGCGCAGGGCGTTGGGGCCGTCGCCGAGGCCGACGAGGTGCGGCCGTACGCACAGCGTGGCCGACGCGCCCACCGCGGCCTCGTCCGTGGCGACCGCGAGGCTCGTGCCGCCGAAGGACACGTACCCCGAACCGACCTGCACGGGCAGCAGGTTGGCGTTGCCCACGAAGGACGCGGTGAACTCCGTACGCGGGCGCCGGTAGAGGTCCCGCGGGGTGCCGCAGTCCCGCAGCCGGGCCCGGTCCATCACCGCGATCCGGTCCGCGAGGGTCAGCGCCTCGACCTGGTCGTGGGTGACGTAGAGGATGGAGACCTCCGGCAACTCGCGGTGCAGCCGGGCGAGTTCGGTGAGCATGCCGGAGCGCAGCTGGGCGTCGAGCGCGGAGAGCGGCTCGTCCAGGAGCAGCACGCCCGGCCGGATGGCCAGCGCCCGCGCGATCGCGACGCGCTGCTGCTGGCCGCCGGAGAGCTCGCGCGGATGGCGCCGCGCGTACGCCGCCATCCCGGTCATCTCCAGCGCCTCGGCGACCCGGCCGGGGATCTCGGCCCTGGGCGCCTTCTGGGCGCGCAGCCCGAAGGCGACGTTGTCGGCGACCCGCAGGTGCGGGAAGAGGGCGTACTGCTGGACGACCATCCCGATCCCGCGCCGGTGCGGCGGCAGCGCGGTGACGTCCCGGCCGCCGATGAACACCCGCCCGGAGGCGGGCGTCACGAACCCGGCGACGGCCCGCAGCGCGGTGGTCTTGCCGGATCCGGACGGGCCGAGCAGCGCCATGACCTCGCCGGGCTCGACCGTGAGGTCCAGCGAGTCGAGGACGACGTTGCCGCCGTACGCGACGCTCACCCCGTCGAAGCGGATGCCGGTCACGACGCTTCCGCCCGCGCCAGCACGTCCGGCAGCTCCGCCACCGAGCCGAGCACGTCGGTGGGCGTGGTGAGGAACTGGAACGGCCCCGTGTGCGCCCCGGTGACGTCCGTCCACAGCCCGTTGGCCATGCCGACGGTGCCGTAGATGAAGAGCAGGGCGAGCGTGATGAGGAAGGACGGGAAGGAGAGGAACACATCGATGAACCGGGCGACGGCCTTCCCGCCGGGGAACGGTACGAAGGCGATGACCAGGGCGAGGACGAAGCCCAGCACCAGGCAGCCCACGGTCGACCCGGCGGCCAGCCACACCGTGGTCCAGAGCGCGTCGCGGAACGCGTGGGACGCGAAGACGTCGGTGTACGGGGCGAGGGACATCCCGTCGGCGCCGTCGGGGGTCAGCGACTGCTTGACGACGAGGCCGAGGGGATAGAGGAAGACCAGGGCGAGGGCGAGGACCGGGGGAAGGGCCCAGGCCCACGTGGGGAGTGTCCGTCCGGACCCGGTCTCCGCTCCGGGTGCTCCGCCCGGCGGGTGGCTGTTCGGCTGCGGACCGTAGGTGGCCGGTCGCGCCCGCGCGGCGGAGCCGCTGATGTCACTGCCCCGCGCCCCTGAAGGGGTCCGCAGCTCAGCCACCACCGGTCACCCCCGCCGCCAGCAGCACCGCGTCCTCGGACGCGAAGTGGAGCGTGACCTCGTCGCCCAGGGCCGGGGTGGTGCGCAGTTCGCGGACGTCCGCCTTGACGGCGTGGCCGGCCACGTCCACGTACAGCCGGTGCGTCGAGCCGCGCCACTGGACCTCGGAGATCCGCCCGCGCAGGGCGTTGGGGCCGTCGCCGAGGCCGACGAGGTGCGGCCGTACGCACAGCGTGGCCGACGCGCCCACCGCGGCCTCGTCCGTGGCGACCGCGAGGCTCGTGCCGCCGAAGGACACGTACCCCGAACCGACCTGCACGGGCAGCAGGTTGGCGTTGCCCACGAAGGACGCGGTGAACTCCGTACGCGGGCGCCGGTAGAGGTCCCGCGGGGTGCCGCAGTCCCGCAGCCGGGCCCGGTCCATCACCGCGATCCGGTCCGCGAGGGTCAGCGCCTCGACCTGGTCGTGGGTGACGTAGAGGATGGAGACCTCCGGCAACTCGCGGTGCAGCCGGGCGAGTTCGGTGAGCATGCCGGAGCGCAGCTGGGCGTCGAGCGCGGAGAGCGGCTCGTCCAGGAGCAGCACGCCCGGCCGGATGGCCAGCGCCCGCGCGATCGCGACGCGCTGCTGCTGGCCGCCGGAGAGCTCGCGCGGATGGCGCCGCGCGTACGCCGCCATCCCGGTCATCTCCAGCGCCTCGGCGACCCGGCCGGGGATCTCGGCCCTGGGCGCCTTCTGGGCGCGCAGCCCGAAGGCGACGTTGTCGGCGACCCGCAGGTGCGGGAAGAGGGCGTACTGCTGGACGACCATCCCGATCCCGCGCCGGTGCGGCGGCAGCGCGGTGACGTCCCGGCCGCCGATGAACACCCGCCCGGAGGCGGGCGTCACGAACCCGGCGACGGCCCGCAGCGCGGTGGTCTTGCCGGATCCGGACGGGCCGAGCAGCGCCATGACCTCGCCGGGCTCGACCGTGAGGTCCAGCGAGTCGAGGACGACGTTGCCGCCGTACGCGACGCTCACCCCGTCGAAGCGGATGCCGGTCACGACGCTTCCGCCCGCGCCAGCACGTCCGGCAGCTCCGCCACCGAGCCGAGCACGTCGGTGGCGCCCGCCTCGCGCAGCGCGTCCTTGCCGTGGGCGCCGGTCAGCACCCCCGCGACCCGGTATCCGCACGCGCGCACCATAAGGGCTGCCCCGTCAACTCACCAGGGCCGGAACACCCCTCCGCTTGGACCCCGCACAGCAGTACGGTGTCCCTCATGCGCCCCGACACGCCTGCCGATCACACCGATCACACCGCCGAAGCCGAGCGTCTGCTGCGCACCGCAGCGCAGTACCCCGAGGACCACGAACCACTGCTCCTGCAGGCCGCGGCCCACCTGGAGCTGGCCGGCGACCGCGAGCGGGCCACGGCGCTCTACGACCGTCTGCTGGCCGCCGAGCCCGAGCACCCGGCCCTGATCAAGGCCTTCAAGGCGGCGAACCTCTGGGAGTACGGGCACGAGGCGGAGGCGCGGGCGATCATCGAGGGCATCCGCGGCTCGGCGCCCCGGGACCCGGCCCCGTGGGAGATCGTGGCGGAGACGCTGGAGACGCACGACGAGCTGGACGCGGCGCACGCGACCCTGACGACGGCGCTCACGCTCCTGCTCCCCGCCGACGACCCGACGGCGGACATCCCGTACCCCACCCAGTCCCTGCTGACGGCCCGCCACCGCGTACGCCGTCTGCTCGCCCTGGACCACGACTCCTGGGACGAGCTGGCGGACCGCCTGCACCGCGCCGAGATCACCCTGGACGAACTCCACGACCCCAAGCGCCTGTGGTCCCTGGGCTCGGACGACCCGGCGGAACTGAAGGCGGAACTGGCGCGCCTGCGCACGGAGTTGGGCACGTACCGCGCCGCCCTCTCCCGCCCGTTCCCGGTGGCGGTCCTGCACTGGCCGGCCCCCGAACTGGACGAACTCCTCACGGCCTACCCCTCCTTGGCAACGGAGTACCCCACCCACGACGCCCACCTCCTGGACATCGAGGCGTCCCTGCGCGAACTGTCGGCGACGGGCACGGCGAACCTGGGCATCGTCACAGGCACGGTCCCGTCCTACGAGGCCTTCGCAGCCTCCGAATCCTCCTCCCCGTCCAACGCGGACCTCCTCCCCCAGTACGCCACGACCCTGGCGGCCCGGGGGCGAGCTGTGGCTTGGCCGCCTCGGCGGGGGGAGGCTTGTTGGTGTGGGTCGGGGGTGGCTTATTCGGAGTGCCATGGGGCTACGTGACAGCCGCCGTCGGGGATGTCAGTGGCCTTTGTTACAGCTGAGTCGCAACGGAATCGAATGACCCAGCGACCCAGGGAGAGGCCGTGGCGGACTCGGGGGATTTCACTCAACCGATCACCGGCGTGTACGAGAAGCTGATCACGCAGCAGGTGCAGGAGCAGATCGACGGGCTCACCGCCACGGGGTGGAAGGTCGTCGACTCCGAGGTCAGCCAGGAGTCCTCGCCTCATGTGCTCGCGCGGTTCGTCGCCGCGGCCGTACAGCGGAAGTTGCGGGAGCTTCCGCAGGACAAGCAGGTGGCCGCCGCCAACCACATCATGGCCTCGTTCTCTTCATTGGCCGCCGATACCGAAGCTCCGTCGCCGCCAAGTGCCGTCCCTCCCAGGGGTGCAGCGTCGGCGGAGCCGGGCCCGGACCCCGAGGACGTCATCGTCGACGGCCCGCGCCAGTTGCTGGCCCTCGCCGAGCAGGAGGCGCCGGGTGTGTACGCGATGCGCCCGCTCACCCCGCTCTCCGAAACGGCTCTCCTCACCAACGCACCCGAAGACCCCAGCCTCGGCAGCGAGTTGCGCGCCGAGCTGGCTACGGCGGACCGTGTGGACCTGCTCTGTGCCTTCGTGAAGTGGTACGGGCTTCGTGTGCTGGAAGACTCGCTGCGCGCAGCCAAGGAGCGCGGTGTGCCCATCCGGGTCATCACGACGACCTACATGGGCGCCACCGACCGGCTGGCACTCGACCGGCTGGTGCGGGAGTTCGGCGCCGAGGTCCGGATCAACTACGAGATCCGCTCCACCCGGCTGCACGCCAAGGCGTGGCTGTTCCGGCGCAACACCGGCTTCGACACCGCGTACGTGGGCAGCTCCAACCTCTCCAAGGCCGCGCTGCTCGACGGCCTGGAGTGGAACGTACGGCTGTCCTCAGTCGCCACTCGTGACGTCCTCAACAAGTTCGAGTCCACCTTCGACGCGTACTGGAGCAGTAGCGCGTTCGAGCCGTACGACCCGGATGCAGACGCCGAGCGCTTGGACGAGGCGCTCGGTCTGGCCGGCGGCACCACCAGTTCCGGTGAGACGCGGATCAGCCTCTCCGGGCTCGAAGTGCGCCCGTTTGCACATCAGCGGGACATGCTGGAACGGCTCACCATCGAGCGGGAGGTCCACGACCGCCATCGCAATCTGCTGGTGGCCGCGACCGGCACCGGCAAGACCGTCATGGCCGCACTGGACTACCGGGATCTCCTCCGCACCAGAGGCAAGGATCTGCGGCTGCTCTTCGTGGCGCACCGCAAGGAGATCCTCAAGCAGTCTCGGCGCACCTACCGCGAGGTCCTGGACGACGCATCCTTCGGGGAGCTGCTTCACAACGGGGAGCAGCCGCACGAATGGAAGCACGTCTTCGCCAGCGTCCAGTCCCTCACAGAACAGCGCCTGTCGCTGCTGGACCCAGCTCATTTCGACATCATCGTCATCGACGAGTTCCACCATGCGACGGCGAACACCTACCGCCAGGTGATCGACCACTTCGCACCCGCGGAACTACTCGGCCTGACGGCCACACCCGAGCGTATGGACGGGCGGAACGTCCAGGACGAGTTCTTCGACGGTCGCATCGCCGCCGAAATGCGCCTGTGGGAGGCGCTGGACAACGATCTGCTGTGTCCGTTCCACTACTTCGGCATCCCGGACGGCACCGACCTCAAGGCTCTCAGCTGGCAGAAGGGCTCGTACGACGTTGCCGAGCTGGGTGACGTCTACACCGGCAACGATGCTCGCGCCCGACTGGTCGTGAAGGCCATACAGCAGAAGATCGCCCATCCAGAGTCCATGCGTGCGCTCGGATTCTGCGTAACCAAGGCGCACGCTCGCTTCATGGCCAGCTTCTTCCGCAAGGCGGGCATCAAAGCCGTATCCCTCGACAGCGACTCGCCTCCCTCCGAGCGGGACTCAGCACTCGCCTCCCTGCGCAACGGCCCCCTTCAAGTGATCTTCTCGGTGGACCTCTTCAACGAAGGTCTGGACATCCCGGATGTCGACACCCTGCTGCTCCTGCGGCCGACAAACAGTGCGACGGTCTTCCTCCAGCAGCTGGGCCGCGGCCTGCGCCGTACCCCGAACAAGCCGGTCCTGACCGTCCTCGACTTCATCGGTGAGCACCGTGCCGAATTCCGCTTCGAGGAGCAATTCCGCGCCCTGACGAGCCTGTCGCGCAACCGTCTGGTCGACAATCTGGAGCGCGATTTCCCGCAGCTCCCGTCCGGCTGCCAGATCATGCTCGAAGGTGTCGCCAAGGACATCGTCCTGGACAACGTCCGTACGCAGCTCAAGGCGGGCATCCGGGTACTCGCCTCCGAGGTGAAGGATTTCGCCGAGGTGGGTCTTTCGGCGTATCTCACCGAGAGTCGCCGCGAGATCAAGGAGCTCTACAAGGGCTCGAACTCCTGGACACGGATACTGCGCTACGCGAACCTCATCCCGGAAGACGCGCCGCCCGGCGAAGAGCAACTCCTCAAGCGTGTCCACGCATTCCTGCACGCAGACGACCGCGAGCGCGTCGAGGCGTACACCCGGCTCCTGGAAGACGACGCGCCCGCATACGCCGATCTGGACGTCACGCACCAGGGCTATGCCCGCATGCTCTTCTTCAACCTGTGGGACAAGGCGGGCGGATTCTCCAGCTACCAGGAGGGTTTCGACTCGCTGCGCGAGCAGGTCGCCCTGCGCAGTGAGCTCCGCCAGGTGCTGGCCCACATCCACGACCGTACGGATCACCTCCCGCTCGACCTGACAGGGCCCCACCACGAGCTCCCCCTGAAGATCCACAGCGCCTACAACCGCTCGGAGATCCTGGCCGCCCTGGGCGTCGCCCAACTCGGCGGCCAGATGCCTGGTTCCTTCGCGCAAGGCGTCGCGTGGGTGGACGCCCTCAAGACGGACGCCCTGCTGATCACGCTGGAGAAGAACGAGAAGGACTTCTCTCCGTCGATCCGTTACAAGGACTTCGCCCTGAGCCCCACGCAGTTCCACTGGGAGTCGCAGAGCACCACGGCGGCCAACTCGCCCACAGGTCGGCGCTATCAGCGCCACGCCGCGCAGGGCAGCCACGTGATGCTCTTCATGCGCCGCTACAAGGACAACGACATCGGGAAGTCCCAGCCGTGGATGCTGCTGGGTCCGGCAACGTACGTCAGACATGAGGGAAGCAAGCCGATGGCCATAACGTGGCGCCTCCACAACGAGCTGCCAGCCGACGTCTGGACGTACGCCCACATTGTTGCGAGCTGACCCGGCAACCCTGAGGTCACGATGCTTCGGCTTCGCAGCGCACAAGGGCCTGGTCCAGCGTGACGCTGGGGTCGCATCCGTGTGCTCGCAACCAGTCGAGGAGGTCCGCGACGATCTGGGTCGCGGCCTCCTCTGCGACCGCCACGCTGAACGGCTTGGCATCTTTTCCGGCCGCGTGATCGTCCAGGCAGCAGTACAACGACAGCAGTGCTTCCGCCGTGTCGACTCCAGGCTCCCTGACGTGATCGTCCGCCGATGGGAGCCCGGTGGCGAGCTCGCACCACGTCACCTTGGAGTCCGCGCGCAGGACAACACCCCAACGCGTCGACATCGCATCCACAAGTGCCATGCCTCTTCCCGACTCCTCTCCTTCCGTGGCTGAGAGAAGGGTCGGCAGGGCTCGTGCATCCGGGTCGGTCACTTCGAGGCGCAGGGAGCCGCCATTCATGGAGACCGCCAAGGTCGCCGGCGTCCCACACCCGACATGCGTGATGACGTTCGTGACCAGCTCAGTCACACACAGCTGAGCGGCGTCGATCACGTGCGCCAGACCCCAGATACGGAGATGCACCCGCATCACGTTCCGCAACCCGCGCACCTCCTCGGGCTCCGCTAAGAACGGCAGATCCCACGGCTTCCTGCGGACCTTGAACCTGCATCCGGCCACGCCATCACCCTCTCGATCCCGCATCGGCCATGGTGCGAGCATGGCAGTACGCCTATCCCTTCATGCAATTTGCATGAAGGGATTCCCACGATCGAGCGATTGGCAGCGCACCCCCCTTCCACAGAGACTGAACGTCCGCTACAGCACCTGGAGTTGACGTGGCAGATTCCCCCACCGCTCGTCGCCGCCGCCTGGCCATCGAGCTCAAGAAGCTGCGTGAGGGCAGCCAGCTGACCTGCAACCAAGTGGGAGAGGCGCTGAGCTGGAGTGGCTCCAAGGTCAACCGGCTGGAGACGGGGAGCGGTCGCGTTCAGCCCTCCGACATCGACGCCCTGTGCCGCTACTACGGCACCAGCGACGAGCTACGCGAGCTCCTAATGGCGCTTGCCAAAGATTCGAAGTTGCGCGGCTGGTGGCAGGCGCACGGCACCGGAGTCCCGCGTTGGTTCGCCGGATACGTGGGCTTTGAACAGGCCGCGTCGAGCCTGCGCCAGTACCAGTGCGAGTTCATTCCGGGGCTGATGCAATCTCCGGAGTACACAGCCGAGTTGCATCTCGCCTCGAACCAGATGTCTGCGGCGGATTTCGAACGAGCGGTGAAGGTCCGCACGGAGCGACAAAGCCTTCTCACCAAGGCATCGGCACCGGACGCTTGGTTCATCGTGCACGAGAGCGTGCTGCGTCACGTCATCGGCGATCGGAAGCTCATGCGAGATCAGCTCGAACGGATGCTCGTCGTGAGCGAGTTGGGCAACGTGACACTGCAAGTATTGCCGTTTACTGCTGGCACCTACCCCGCGACCGGCGCCTTCACCATCCTCGGGTTTCCCGAGCAGGAGGATCCCGATCTGGTCTACCGCGATGGTCTGACCGATGCCACGTATCTGGAGACGCCGCATGATGTAGGGCAGTACACCAAGGCCTTCGACAACCTTCGGGCTCTCGCGTCGAGCCCCTCGCAGTCGACGGCGTTGATCAGGCGCGTGATGGAGGAGCACTCCCAATGAGCACCACGGCCCGTACGTGCAGCAGGGGCGAATGGTTCAAGAGCAGCTACAGCAACGGATCCGGCGGTGAGTGCGTCGAGGCGGCCTTCCTCGCCCTCGGCACTGCCGTCCGCGACTCCAAGCACCCCCGCGGCCCCCGCCTCACCTTCACCGGCCCCGCCTGGGACACGTTCGTCACCGCCCTCCGCCAGGACCGGATGCGGGCAGCCTGAAGCCGCCCATTAGCCTCGGAGTGGACAGACCACAGAGGCGCAGGAGGCACAACATGGCCAAGGTTCCGGCAGCAGTTATCGCCGCGGGTGGGCTCGTGGGTGGGTATGCCACCGCTCGGTGGACCAAGAAGCGGCCGCTCGGTGGGGTGGCGCTGGCCGCCGCCGGGGCCGTGGCCGCGCGGGAGTGGAAGCAGGCCGCCGGGACCAAGGCGGCCGTCGGGCTCACCACGGCGTACGTCGCCGCGTTCGCCGGGTCGCACCCGCTCGCCAAGAAGGTCGGCGCCTGGCCGTCCGTGTTCGCCGTGGCCGGTGGGGTCGCTGTGGCCTCCTGGGCCGTCACGCGCAAGGCCGGCTAGCCCGCCCGGAGCGTGGCGTGGCCGGCCCCGGAGCACGCGCAACGCCCGCCCGGAAAAATGTCCTGGCGTATCCGGGAACCGGATGAACGCCCCGGACGACTCGTACGTACGTAATGGTGCACACTGCGACTCCCCGCAGGATGGACCGGCTGGGCGCGTGGCCACGCAGAGCAGGGACAGGACTGCGGCCGCGCGCCCAGCAGGGGACAGTCCCCGCACCGGGTCCCGCACCGCACCGGGAGACCCCCGCCCGGCGGGCTCAGCCGCGCCGTCCCGGCAGCCCAAGCCGCACCGGGCGGAGAGGGTCCGCAAGATCTGAAAGAATTATTGCGCAATTTATCTTTCCTATCTAGGCTCGGCGCATGCGACCGAAGCGCGAGCCCGAGCAGATCACCGACCTGTCCCGGCTGAAGGCGTTCACGAACCCCCTGCGGATGCAGCTGTACCGGCTGCTGTACGCCGCGGGCACCGCGACCGCCTCCCAGCTCGCCGAACAGGCCGGCCAGGCGCCCTCGCTGGTCAGCTACCACCTGCGCAAACTGGCCGAGCACGGCTTCGTGGCCGAGGCGAGCGGCCGCGGCGCCGACGGCCGGGAGCGGTGGTGGCAGGTGGCCTCCGAGGAGGGCTGGGGTTTTCGCGACTCGGACTTCACGGATACCCCCGAAGGGGCGGCCGCCGTCGGCGCGGTGACCCGTGGGATCTTCGACGGCCGCGCCGCCCAGTACCGCACGTATCTCGACCAGACGGCCGCCTGGGGCAAGGAGTGGACCGACGCCGCCTTCAGCTCCGAGTGGCTGCTCGATCTGACACCGGCCGAACTCGCCGAGATGAACGACGAGTTGGAAGCGGTGACCCGGCGCTGGCGGGACCGGGGCAAAGCATCCCGGACGGCCGACGACACCGAGGGCCGTGAGCACGTCTCCGTGCACCTCTACGGCTTCCCGTTCCGTCCCTGACCCCGCCGCAGCCCGACCACCGGAGCCCTCCTTGACCACCGCGGACTTCACCCTGCCCGAAAGCGCCACCACGCCGGCCCACCGCGACGGCAACGTGCTGCGCTGGCTCGCCGCGTACACCGCCTCCCTCATCGGCGACAGCGTGTACTTCGTCGCCCTCGGCTGGTCGGCGCAGAGCGCCTCGGGCCCCACGGAGGTCGGACTCGTCATGGCCGCCGGGGCGCTGCCGAGGGCGGTCCTGATGCTCGGCGGAGGTGTGGTGGCCGACCGGCTCGACCCCCGCCGGGTCGTCCTCGGCAGCGACGCGCTGCGCTGTGTGCTCATCCTGGCGGTGGCCGCCGGTATCGCCCTGTCCGCCCCGGCCCTGTGGATCCTGGTCGCGGTGGCCCTCGTCTTCGGCGCCGTGGACGCGCTGTTCGTCCCCGCGATCGGAGCCCTCCCGCCGCGGATCACCGGCGCCGGGCAGCTGGCCCGGGTCACCGGTCTGCGCTCGCTGTCGATGCGCCTGAGCCAGATCGCGGGTCCGCCGATCGCCGGGCTGGCCATGGGGCTCGGAGGTGTGGCGGCTGCCTTCACGGTCGCGGGCCTGCTCTTCGCGCTGTCGCTGCCGCTCCTGCTGACGGTACGGACACGGCCCCTCGGCGAGCGCGCCGAAGCCGAAGTCGCCACCGCGCGCGAGGACCTGCTCGACGGGCTGCGCTACATCCGCCGCCACCGCCTCATCGGGCCGCTCGTCGCGGTCGGCGCCCTGTGCGAGCTGGGTCTCACCGCCACCCTCAACGTCGGCATGGTGCTGCTCAACGCCGAGCGCGGCTGGGGGGCTTCCGGCTACGGCTGGATCGTCAGCGGCTTCGGTGCGGGAGCGGCGGTCGGTGCCGTCCTGCTCGCCGTCGCCGGCTGGCTGCCCCGGGCCGGTCTGATGCTGGCCGGAACGCTCCTGGTGGGCTGTGTGGGTGCGGCAGCCATCGCGCTGGTGCCGAGCCTGTGGATCGCGGTGGTGCTGGCCGGGGTGATCGGGCTGAGCGCGGGTGTCTTCGGCGGTCTGGACAACGCGCTCATACAGACCGCGGCGGACCCCGCCTACCTCGGCCGGGTCACCTCCGTCGTCATGGTCACCATGGTCGGGATCGCGCCCCTGAGCTACCCGCTGGCCGGTGCCGCCATCGGGGCCTGGGGCGCCGCCCCGGTGTTCGTCGGCTGCGGCGCCTTCGCCGGTCTGGGCGTCGTCATCGCCCTGGCCTCCGACGCGGTACGGCGTGCGGAACTGCCCCGGCAGCGGGCGGGCCTGGCCGCGTAGGGATCCCCCGGCTCGTTCAGCCGACGCCGCGCCGGAAGGACGCGCGGTAGTCCCTGGGGCGCTGTCCGGTGTGTTTGGCGAACAGGGCGGCGAAGGTCGCGGAGTCCTGGTAGCCGACCGCCGTGGAGATACCGGCGACGGTACGGTCGGTGGTCTCCAGGAGGTGGCGGGCGCGCCGGACGCGGGACGACTGCAGGTACTCCAGCGGAGTGCGACCGGTCTCGTCGCCGAAGCGCCGCAGCAGCGTCCGGGTGCTGACGTTGAAGGTCTGCGACAACGCGGTGAGGTCGTACCGGTCGGCGAGGGTCTGGTCGAGCCGTCGCATGACCCGGTGGGAGAACTCGTCGCCGGGCCGGGGCAGCAGCCGCGCGTCGACATAGGGGCTCTGGGACGAGCGCGCGTCGTCGACGAGCGCGACACGTGCGGTCGTCCGTGCCACGGCGGCCCCGCTGTGCCGGCGGATCAGCTCCAGGGCGAAGTCGTACATGGCACTG
Source organism: Streptomyces sp. ERV7 (assembly GCF_001653515.1). Classification (GTDB taxonomy): domain Bacteria; phylum Actinomycetota; class Actinomycetes; order Streptomycetales; family Streptomycetaceae; genus Streptomyces. The sequence goes on from NZ_LYOY01000029.1 coordinate 1,185,741, forward strand.
AAGGCGGCCGTCGTCGTCACGCCCTCGTCGGTCACGACCATGTGCCGGGACCGGACGTCGGCGTCCGGACAGCGCCGGGCCAGTTCGTCCGCGAAGAGCCATGACGTCGTCACCCGGCGCCCGTCGAGAAGTCCCGCCTCGGCGAGCAGGAACGCACCGACACAGATCGACACCACGGCGTTGCCCGCGGCGGTGTGGGAGCGGATCGCCGCGATCTCCGGGGCGAGGAGGGCGAGTCCGGCGTCCAGGTCGTGGCCCGGCACGAGCTCGAAGCCGGGCACGACGAGGACGTCGACCTCGCGCAGGGGAGAGACGGACAGGGCCGTACCGCCCGACGCGGCGACGCGACGGCGGGGCGAGACGATCGACACCTCGTATCCCGCGTGGTCCGGACCGGCGACGTGCATGGCCATCGTCAGCAGATCGGGGACGCCGAACACCTCGGACGCGAAACAGCCCGGATAGGCCAGGACACCCACGCGCAACGCACTCATACTCGCCTCCCCGCCGACCGCGACGCCGTCGGCCCCTGGCGAGATTACCGTCATACATGGCGATCGGGCCCCTCATGGGGCGCGGCGGTACGAGACCAGGCTGTCCCCCATGAACGCTGCCAACCGACGTCGCGACGACGCGATCGCGGATTTCTCCCGCCGGCTCGTGGAGGTGGACGGGACAGTGAAGACGGTGTACGTCGCGGGCACCGGGCCGGCCGTCGTGCTGATGCCGGAGATGCCCGGCATCAGCCCCGACGTCCTCCGGTTCGCGCGGTGGGTACGGGAGGCGGGCCTCACCGTCTACGTCCCCTCGCTCTTCGGGGTCGACGGTGCCTACCCCACGGCCGAGGAGGGGCGCGAGGTCGTCCGCCGCGCCTGCGTCAGCGCCGAGTTCCGTGCGTTCGCCGGGGGAGGTACCAGCCCCGTCACCGCCTGGCTGCGCGGACTCGCGCGCCGGGCCCACGCGGAATGCGGCGGTCCGGGCGTCGGCGCGGTCGGGCTGTGCTTCACCGGCAACTTCGCCCTCACCATGGCCCTCGAACCGGCCGTCATCGCGCCGGTGGTCAACCACCCCTCGCTGCCGCTCGATGATCCCGCCGCACTGGAGATCGGCGACGAGGACGCGCGCGCGGTCCGCGACCGCGTCGTACGCGACGGACTGAAGGTGCTCGCCTACCGCTTCGACGACGACCGCTGGTGCACGGGCCGGCGGTTCGCCGCGTACCGCAAGCTCCTCGGCGACGCCTTCGACGGCCGTGTTCTCGCGGGAAGTAGTGCCCGCACCGATCCGCCGCCGTTCTTCGACGAGGTGGTCGCCTCCCCGCACAGCGTCGTCACCGCCCACCTGGTGGACGAGGACGGGCATCCCACCCTGGCGGCCAGGGACGAGATCCTCGCGTTCCTGACCGACCGGCTGAGGCGCCCCGGACAGACGGCGAGCCGCCAGGCGCCCTGACCGATACCGCCCGGCCCGGACGCGCCACGGGGGTGTGGGTCCGGGCCGGGCAGCTTTCGGAGCCTGTCTTTGAACCTCCGCCTGCTCAACGGCCGGGTGGCTCGGCGCCCCGCCTGACCACCCGGGGGTCCGTGCCGGACGGGTCGGTGGGGGTGGACGGTGGCTGTTCGCTGACCCCCGCCAGCGCCCCCACCACCGTCCCGTTGATCCGGATGAACTGGAGGTCGCGGCCGATGTGGGCCTCGATCTTCCTCGACGTGTCGGACGCGTCCCAGGAGCGGACCGTGTCCGTGATCAGGGACGTGATCTCCGTGCGGTACGTGGAGACCACGTACGCCGCCGCGTCCTGGACCCAGCCGTCGACCTTCGACTGGAGGCGGGTGTCCGTGGAGAGGCGGGCGCCCAGGGACAGCAGGGACGCCCTCGCCCGCAGACGCAGCTCGCTGCGTTCGTCCTCCGCCGCCGCGATGATCATCGCGCGGACCGAGGACCAGGCGGACGCGATGACGTCCTGGACCTCGGGGCGGGCCAGTACGTCCGACTTCAGGCGCTCCACCTTCGCGCGCGTCTCCGTGTCGGACTGGAGGTCCGCCGCGAAGTCCGCCAGGAAGCGGTCCAGCGCCCCGCGCGCGGGGTGCGCGGGCATGTCCCGCATCTCGGTGACGAAGCGGAGCAGTTCCTTGTAGACGCGCTCGCCGACCTTCTTGTCGACGAAGCGGGGGGTCCAGCCGGGGGCGCCGCCCTGGACCGCCTCCATCACCGAGTCGCCGTGCAGCACCAGCCAGTCGTGCGCCCTCGCGCACACCAGGTCCACCACCCGGCGGTGACCGCCGTCCGCGACCACCTTCTCCAGGGTCTTGCCGATGCCCGGCGCGATCTCCGCCGCGTCCGCCCGGCGGGTGATCGCCTCCCCGACCACCGCCTGGACGTCCGAGTCCCGCAGGACCGTCAACGCGCCGCGCAACGCCGTCGCCAGTTCTGACGTCACCCTGTCCGCGTGGGACGGCTCCGCCAGCCACGTGCCCATCCGGGCGCCTATGCCCAGGGCGCCCAGCCGGGTCCGCACCACCTGGGGGGAGAGGAAGTTCTCCCCCACGAACGTGCCCAGCGACTCGCCCAGCTGGTCCTTCTTGTTCGGGATGATCGCCGTGTGCGGGATCGGGACGCCCAGCGGGTGGCGGAACAGGGCCGTCACCGCGAACCAGTCCGCCAGCGCGCCCACCATCCCCGCCTCCGCCGCCGCCGCGACGTAGGCCGCCCAGGAGCCCGCGCCGGAGCGGTCCGCCCAGGTCGCCAGGGCGAAGACCAGCGCCACCAGGAGCAGCAGGCCCGTCGCCGTCGCCTTCATACGGCGCACGCCGCGGCGCTTCTCCTCGTCCGCCGCCGTGTACGAGAACGCGGACGTCAGCACAGTGGGGCCCGCCGCGGGCGGTCCGGCGTGCCCGGGCTCCGCCCCCTTGGCCGATTCAGTACGTTCCATTGGCTCCGCCCGTCCGCGCGCACGCACCACCCCGTACGCAATTGTCCCTACATGAGGGACTCCCGGGGCGCATGTCGAGTTCCCGCAGCCCCGGTATGCAAGCGGAAGCCTTCAGCGCAGTTCCTTCCGGGGGCCCTCCCCGGACGCCGCCCGCTTCTCCGCCTTGCGCCGCTTGCGCTCCACCCCGATGCCGCCCATCAGGGCGAATCCCGTCACCGTCACCCTCGGCGAGCCCGGAGTGCCCTCCCCCGTCGCCCGGTCGCCGAAGCCGCCCATCAGGCCGAAGCCGCGGACCCGCACCGTCAACTCCGGCGGGACCGTCACCCCCATACCGCCCATGACCGTGAAGCAGCGGATCACCGTCTCGGCGGACTCGAAGCGGGCCTCGCGCAGATCGATCTCGCCGCCGCCCCACATCGCGAACGCGGTGAACTTCCGGCCGACCGTCCACGTGCCCTTGCGGCCGAACCCGCTCCAGAAGGCGAAGGCGCCCCGCGAGGTCGCCGTGCCGCCGATTCTGGACGGCCAGTCGACAGCTCCGGAAGCTCCAGGAGCGGCGGGAGCCGGTGTACGCACCCCCGGCGCCGGCAGGTCCCGTACCAGCGGGGCCAACTCGCCGTGCGTACGCGCCTTGTACGCCGCCTCCAGGCGCTCCTCGAACTCCTCCATGTCGAGCCGCCCCTCGGCCACCGCATCGCGCAGCGCCTCCGCCACTCGCTCGCGTTCCGCGTCCGATGCCCGCATCTCGGGGAGACCCGCCCCCGAAGCCCCCGAAGGTTCACTCGTCATACCGCCAGCCTAATGAAGGCCCCGGTCGGCGTACATCCGAGCGATCACCGACTCGATGTCCGGCTCCCGCACCGACAGGTCCACCAGCGGATACCGCGCGGCGATCGCCGCCACCAGCGGCGCCGCCGACGCCGAGGCCGGGAACGCCAGCCACTGCCGGGGCCCCTCGACCTTCACCACGCGCGCGTCCGCGAGCTCGATCGGCGCCAGCTCGCGCTCCAGGTCGACCACCAGGGTGCGCTCGCTGCCGCCGACCTCGTGCAGCCCGGCCAGCGCGCCGTCGTACACCAGACGGCCGTGGTCGATCACCATCACGCGCTCGCAGAGCTGCTCGATGTCGGTCAGGTCGTGGGTCGTCAGGAGGACCGTGGTGCCGCGCTCCGCGTTCAACTCCCGCAGGAAGGTGCGGACTTTCGCCTTGCTCACCACGTCCAGGCCGATGGTCGGCTCGTCCAGGTAGAGCACCTCCGGGTCGTGCAGCAGGGCCGCCGCGATGTCGCCGCGCATCCGCTGGCCGAGGGAGAGCTGGCGTACGGGCACGTCCAACAGCTCGCCCAGATCGAGGAGTTCGACGCAGCGGGCCAGGTTCTCGCGGAAGCGGTCGTCGGGGATGCGGTACATGTGGTGGGCCAGCCGGTACGAGTCGTACAGCGGGAGGTCCCACCAGAGCGTGGTGCGCTGGCCGAAGACCACGCCGATGCGGCGGGCGAGGCGGGTGCGCTCGCGCGAGGGGTCCAGGCCCGCCACCCGCACCCGGCCGCCGCTGGGGGTGAGGATGCCGGTGAGCATCTTGATGGTGGTGGACTTCCCGGCGCCGTTCGGGCCGATGTAGCCGACCATCTCGCCGCGCGGCACCGAGAAGGTGATCCCGTCGACCGCCCTGACCTGTCCGCGCTCGCGCCGCAGCCGCCGCCCGTTCTTGCGGCGCACCTCGAAGACCTTCTCCACGCCGTCGAGCCGGATCACCTCGCTCATCGTCGTCCTCCTCTCCCGTCAGCTTCCCGTGCTCCGGTACGCCCGCAGGCCCGCCCGCCACGCGAGCCCGGCCGGCGCGCAGCAGCCCACCGCCACCAGCGGCGGGGTGAACGCCAGCCATCCCGGCAGGTCCAGCGGGTACGGCCGGCCGAGGACGTACATCGCGGGCAGCCAGTTCACGAAGGCGAGCGGGACCACGAAGGTCACCCCGCGCACCATGTCCTTGGCGAAGATCGTCGGCGGGTACTGGAGCAGCTGGTTCCCGCCGTACGTGAAGGAGTTCTGCACCTCGGAGGCGTCCTGCGCGAGGAACTGGAACGCCCCGCCCGCCACGAACACCGAGGCGAAGACGGCGGCGCCGCTCAGGATCATCACCGGGATCAGCAGCGCCCGCAGCGGCGTCCAGTGGATGTCCAGACTCAGCAGCGCATAGCCGAGGACCAGCAGGCCCTGGGTGATCCGGCCCAGGCGGCGCAGCGCGAACCGGTCCGCCGCGACCTGGGCGAGCACCGGCACCGGGCGCACCAGGAGCGTGTCCAGCGTGCCGTCGCGCACCCGGCGGCCGAGCCGGTCCATGGACCCCATCACCAGGTCGGCGAGCCCGAACGCGGCGCCCGACGCGCCGTACAGGAACGCCACTTCGGGCAGGGTGTAGCCGCCCAGCGCGTCGATGTGCGAGAACATCAGCAGGATCGCCACGAAGTCGAGCCCGGTCGCCGCAAAGTTGCCGAGCGCCGTCATCAGGAAGGACGCCCGGTAGGCGAGGGTGGAGCGGATCCACATCCCGGCGATCAGACGGTAGGCGCGGACGCCCTCGGCGGCGGCGCGCAGCCGCCCGGCGGGCGCCGGGCCCTCGCTGAGCGCTTCCTCAGCCACCCTGCACCACCACCCGCCGTGTCGCCGCCGCCTGGAGCAGACGGCCTGCGGCGAGCAGCAGCGCCGCCCAGCCGAGCTGGAACGCGTACGCCCGGGCCAGGCCCCAGCCCGTGTGGCGGCCCAGCAGGACGTCGGCCGGGATCTGGAGCAGCGCCGACCAGGGCAGGGCGCGCGCCACCTCGCCGAGCGCTCCGGGGAAGACGTTGAGGGGCAGCAGCATCCCGGAGAAGAAGATCCCCCCGAGCCAGGCCATCTGCGCCACGCCCGCCCCGTCGAGCAGCCAGAACGCGGAGAGCGCCACCAGATAGCGGATCGAGAAGCTGACGACGACGCCGAGGAGGACGGCGAGCAGGAACGCCAGCCAGGTCCGCGGGTCGGCGGGCAGCGCCAGGTCGAAGGCGAGCGCGCCGAACGCCAGCGGCACCAGACCGCGCCCCAGGAAGTGGAAGGCGGCCCGTCCCACGTCGCCCGCCAGCCACCACAGTTGGAGGTCGGCGGGGCGGTACAGGTCGATCGCGATGTCACCCGTACGGATGCGTTCGACGAGCTCGTCCTCGAAGCCGCCGCCCATCATGGAGACCGTCATGATGAGGGCCTGGCCGAGCCACACATAGGTCAGCGCCTGGGGCTGGTCGTAGCCACCCAGACTAGGGCGGACGTTCCACAGGGCCATATAGGTGTACGCCATGATCACGCCGAAGACGGTGTTGGTGAACACCCCTGCCGCCGTGGCGATCCGGTACGCCGTATGGCGCCGGAACCCACCCGCGGCAACCGCCGCGTAGAGCCGCACCACGCCACCTCCTCGTCCGGTCCGTGTATGAAGGGGCCATGCCCGACCGCACGCGGAGGCATCACCGCCGGGGAACCGAAGCGCCCGACCCTAGTGCGGCCCGGCGATCCACCGCGACGGCTTTTCCGCGGCCGGGCGTGCAATATGGGCGTACAACGCGAATCACCCGATACAGCGCAGTGGCGAGAGAGACATGAGCGACGACGAGCAGCCACCCCGGCCCCCTCAGGGCTGGGCCCCTCGGGACCTCAGCGCCACCGGCCCGGACTCCTCCGCCGCGCCCGGCGGCGACGCGCCCGGCGGCGACGCGCGGGACGACGACGCGCAGGGCCCGGGCGAGACGGCCGACGGCGGCGAGGGCCCGGCCAAGGGCAGGAAGAAGCGGCCCAAGCGGACCGGCTGGCGGCGGTTCGTGCCCAGCTGGCGCTGGGTGCTCGGGACCGTCCTGGCCATCGCCCTGCTGCTCATCGGCGGCTTCATCGCCGGCTACACACTCGTCCACATCCCGCCCGCCAACGCCACCGCCACCGCCCAGTCCAACGTCTTCCTGTACGCGGACGGCGGCCAGCTCGCCCGGGACGGCGAGATCAACCGGGAGAACGTCCGGCTCGCCCAGATCCCCCTCACCGTCCAGCACACCGTGCTCGCCGCCGAGGACCGCGACTTCTACTCCGAACGGGCGGTCGACCCCAAGGCGATGGTCCGCGCCGCCTGGAACACCCTCACCGGCAAGGGCAAGCAGTCCGGCTCCACGATCACCCAGCAGTACGTGAAGAACTACTACCTGGGCCAGGAGCAGACGATCAGCCGCAAGGTGAAGGAGTTCTTCATCGCGATCAAGCTGAACCGCGAGGTCAGCAAGTCGGACATCCTGGAGGGCTATCTCAACACCAGCTACTTCGGCCGCAACGCCTACGGCATCCAGGCCGCCGCCCAGGCCTACTACGGCAAGGACATCGAGAAGGTCACCACCGCCGAGGGCGCCTATCTGGCCTCGCTGCTCAACGCCCCCAGCGCGTACGACGTGGTGGCGCACCCGGAGAACAAGGCGAAGGCCGTGGCGCGCTGGAACTACGTCATGGACGGCATGGTCAAGAAGAAGTGGCTGACGCCGGCCGAGCGGGCCGCCGCCACCTTCCCGGTGCCGGGCAAGGTGCGGCCCGCGTCCGGGATGGCCGGGCAGCGCGGCTATGTGGTCGAGGCCGTCAGGGACTATCTGACCAGCAACGAGATCATCGACGAGAACACCCTGGCCAAGGGCGGCTACCGGATCACCACGACGCTCCAGCGGGCCAAGCAGGACGCGTTCGTCGCCGCCGTCGACGACAAGGTGATGTCCCAGGTCAGCTCCGACCGCAAGGTGGACCGCAACGTCCGCGTCGGCGGCGCCTCCATCGACCCGGACAGCGGCAAGGTGCTCGCGATGTACGGGGGCATCGACTACACCAAGCAGTACGTCAACAACGCGACCCGGCGCGACTACCAGGTCGGCTCGACCTTCAAGCCGTTCGTCTTCACCTCGGCCGTCGAGAACGGCTCCACGACGCAGGACGGGCGCACGATCACCCCGAACACCATCTACGACGGCACCAACAAGCGCTTCGTACAAGGCTGGTCGGGCACGCCGTACAACCCCTCGAACGAGGACGACAAGTCGTACGGCTCGCTCACCGTCCGGTCCGCCACCGACCTCTCGGTGAACGCGGTGTACGCGCAGATGGCCGTGGACGTCGGCCCCAAGGACGTCCGGCAGACCGCCGTCGACCTCGGCATCCCCGCCGGCACGCCGGACATGCCGAACGGGCCGTCCATCGCGCTCGGCACCGCGACCGCCTCCGTCCTGGACATGGCCGAGGCGTACGCGACGCTCGCCAACCACGGCAAGCACGGCACGTACACGATGGTCGAGTCCGTCACCAAGGACGGCGAGAAGGTGGAACTGCCCGCGCGGGACGACAAGCAGACCGTCTCGCGCGAGGCCGCCGACACCACCACCTCGATCCTGCAGAGCGTGGTGGAGGGCGGCACCGGTACGGCCGCGCAGGCCTCGGGCCGTACCGCCGCGGGCAAGACCGGCACGGCCGAGGACGACAAGGCGGCCTGGTTCGCGGGCTACACGCCCGATCTGGCCACCGTGGTCGCCGTGATGGGCCAGGACCCCGACACGGCCGCCCAGAAGCCGCTGTACGGGGCCCTTGGGCTGCCCCGGATGAACGGCGGCGGGCCGCCCGCGCAGGTGTGGGCGCAGTACACGGCGGGCGCGCTCAAGGGCACCGAGCCGCAGGACTTCGACCTCCAGCTCCAGGAGGGCGCCTCCGTGCCGCCGCCGGTCGAGACCCGGGCCCCCAACCCCAACACCACCGACGGCGGCCCCACCACGGGCGGCACGACGACCGGGACGACGGCCGGCGGCGCCAACCGCCCGCGCCGCCAGCCGCGCCCGCAGTGACGCGTTGACGCGTTGACACCTTCAGCGACTCGTTCGGTGACTCGTTCAGTGGCCGGACGTGGCCTTCAGCCCGACCACGGCCACCAGCAGCAGACAGACGAAGAAGATCCGGGCGGCGGTCGCGGGCTCACCGAGCACCACCATGCCGAGCACCGCCGCACCGGCCGCGCCGATGCCCACCCAGACGCCGTAGGCGGTACCGATGGGCAGGGTCTTGGCGGCCTGCGAGAGCAGCAGCATCGAGGCGACGATCCCGGCGCCGGTGAGCAGACTGGGCCCCAGCCGGGTGAATCCGTCGGTGTACTTCATCCCGATCGACCAGCCGACTTCGAGCAGACCGGCGACGAGCAGCAGAACCCAGGCCATGACAGGCACCTCCGAGAGACGTACGCGCGCGTACGCCTCGTACGCGCGGGGTGCGTCGTCTTGTCGTAACCCGGTACGACGCGTCTCGTCGGGGTGCTTCAAAGATAGCAAAGGCCAGCGAAAAGGGCTGGTGACTGCCGTCACCAGCCCTTTTCCACAGCCGTTGCGGGCCGGGTCAGAGATACAGCCCGGTCGAGTCCTCGGACACCCGCTCCGAGGCGACGGCGTGCAGATCGCGCTCCCGCATCAGTACGTAGGCGATACCGCGCACCTCGACCTCGGCGCGGTCCTCGGGGTCGTACAGCACCCGGTCGCCCGGCTCGACGGTCCGGACGTTCTGCCCGACCGCGACCACCTCCGCCCAGGCCAGCCGCTTGCCGACGGCGGCGGTCGCCGGGATCAGGATGCCGCCGCCGGAGCGCCGTTCGCCCTCGGGTGTGTCGGACCGGACCAGCACGCGGTCGTGGAGCATCCGGATGGGCAACTTGTCGTGGGTGTTCTCGCTCACGGACCGAACCTACCTGCCCTGGCCCCCGGCGTATGCCGAAGGGCCACGGAAAGGGGCGGCGCACGGGAGGGTCAGTCGCGCCGCTTCCTGGCCGACGACATGGCGAGCAGCCCGACGAGCCCGACGGCGAGGAGCGCGACCGGCACGATGCGCTCGACGCGGGGCGCGCCCTCCTCGTTCACGAACTGGGCCTTCACGTCCGAGACGGTCCGGTTCACCGCGACGAAGGCCCGGCCGGCCGTCCGGTCCACGGCCGAGGCGACCTTCGCCTTGGCGTCACCGACGATCGTCGACGGGTGCAGCCGCACGCCGATCTCGTCGAGCGTCACCGCGAGCTGATCCCGGCGGCTCCTGATGTCCGCCTCGATCTGCGCAGGGGTCCTGGCTTCCGACACTGCGCGGCCTCCGTCTGTTCGGTCGGGTATGGGGATATCCGTCATCGACAGTCTGTCAGCTCTGCCGCCGATGCACTGTCACAGGCCCCCATTAGGCTCTGCTGGAGTACGCCACACCCCCGCCCCTTCCGGAGGAAGATCCCATGAGCGAGCGCCTCGTCCCCGGCGACACCGCCCCCGCCTTCACCCTGCCCGACGCGGACGGCAACGAGGTCTCGCTCGCGGACCACAAGGGCCGCAAGGTCATCGTGTACTTCTACCCGGCCGCCCTCACCCCCGGCTGCACCAAGCAGGCCTGCGACTTCACGGACAACCTGGAGCTCCTGGCCGGCGCCGGGTACGAGGTGATCGGCGTCTCCCCCGACAAGCCGGAGAAGCTGGCGAAGTTCCGCGACAAGGAGTCCCTCAAGGTCACCCTCGTAGGCGACCCGTCGAAGGAGGTCCTGGAGGCGTACGGGGCGTACGGCGAGAAGAAGCTGTACGGCAAGACGGTGACCGGCGTCATCCGCTCCACGGTGATCGTGGACGAGGAGGGCAAGGTCGAGCGCGCCCTGTACAACGTGAAGGCGACGGGCCATGTCGCGAAGATCATCAAGGACCTGGGGATCTAGCCCCTCTCGACGCCCCCCGACGGCCCGCACCGCGCGGTAAGCGGTGCGGGCCGTTCCGCATTTCGTGCGTAACTGTCCGATTAGCGGGTCGTTGGTCTGTGCGGGGCTGCGAACATGTGGCCGGAGCAGAGGGGGGCTCATGACGACCAGGTACACCCGCGAGCTACTGGGGGAGGCGGCTCGCCAGACGCGGCACATCGACGATGCGGTGCGGTGGTGCGGGGGCGTAGCGACACCGGGCAGCAGGCGGTATCTCCGCCGGAAGATGGCGGAGGCCGGAATAGACATCGCCCATCTGGCCACCAACCAGGTCCGCCATACCGAAGCGCGGCTACGGGCCGCTGTGGCCGTCTCGACCTGCTTCAAGGACGTCGTGCGCCATCTGGGGATCAGCCAGGTCGGGGGCAATCAGACCCACATCAGCCGCCGGGTGGCGGCTCTGGGTATCGACACCTCCCATTTCACTCCGGTCCGCCGAGGCCGTGCGAAGGGGGCTCTCGGCGAGCCACTCTCCGCCTGCGCGATCCCGAGGACGGAAGGATTCCTGGACAGCGGCTCCGCCGCGAGTTGCTCAGGAACGGGACGGCTGAACAGTGTGCGATGTGTGGGACCGGGCCGGAGTGGAAGGGTAAGCCGCTCGGACTCGAGGTCGACCACGCCAACGGGGACTGGTGGGACAACCGCCCAGGCAACCTGCGGCTCCTGTGCCCCAACTGCCATGCCGTGACGGACACGTACCGCGGCCGTCGGCGGAGGGCACGGGCATGAACACTCCCAAGTACACCCGCGACCTCCTCGCCCGGACCGCGGCCGACTCGGCCAGTCTCGTGGACATGCTGCGCCGACTCGACGCACCGATCGGAGCCGGGCCACTGCGCTATCTGCGTCACAGACTGGAGCACTACGGGATCGAGGTGTCCCACTTCGTCGACGAGCCGCTGCCGACCAGGAAGCGGCGCAGTTACTCGCGCGAGCTGCTCGAAGAGGCGGCAGCCCACTCGCAGAGCATCCGCGAGATGTGCGAGTACCTGGGATATCCGCCCAGCGACAGTCCGTACTCCCTCATCAGGCAGCGACTCGACCGTTTCGGCATCGACACCACCCACTTCACCAGCGGGCGGAGATACAGCGCGGGCGTCATCCCCCGCGAACCGCTCGTGCCGCTCGTGCCGCTCGTAGCCGAGTCCACCAGCATGGCGGGCGTACTCAAAGCGCTCGGCCTCGACGACAACGGCGCCGCCCGCGCTCGTCTGAGACACAGTCTGGACGCGCACGGCATCTCCACCGACCACTTCACCGGGCAGGGCCACTTTCGCGGCGAGGTCTCGCCGTACCGGAAGTCGGCCGCGGAAACCCTGGTGCGCCGGGAAGCCGGTTCCAGCCGTACCAAGACCGCTCTTCTGAGGCGCGCCCTCTCGGCCGCGGAAACCCTGGTGCGCCGGGAAGCCGGTTCCAGCCGTACCAAGACCGCTCTTCTGAGGCGCGCCCTCGATGAGCTCGGGGTTCCTCGCGTGTGCGCCGCATGCGGCATCGGCGACACCTGGCAGGGGCAGCGCCTTGTCCTGGAGATCGATCACCTCAGTGGCGACCGCCTGGACAACCGCCGCGAGAACCTCAGGTACCTGTGCCCGTCCTGCCACAGCCAGACGAGCACCTTCTCCAACCGGTCTCCCCGCACGGGCGCTCCACGCAGCCCAGTAGAGTAGGCGCGTTGGGCCCGTACCCCAGCTGGCTAGAGGGCGCCGGTTTAGGTCCGGTGTGTCGTGGGTTCGAGTCCCACCGGGCCCACGCACAAAGGGCGTGACACATCGATGTCCCGCCCTTTGGCATACGACAGCCCCTCAGCCCAGCAGCTCCCGCACCACCGGCACCAGCGCCCGGAACGCCTTGCCGCGGTGGCTGATCGCGTTCTTCTCGTCGGCCGTGAGCTCCGCGCATGTGCGGGTCTCGCCGTCGGGCTGGAGGATCGGGTCGTAGCCGAAGCCGCCTGTGCCTGCGGGGGTGTGGCGGAGGGTGCCCAGGAGGCGGCCCTCGACCACCCGTTCCGTGCCGTCGGGGAGGGCCAGGGCCGCCGCGCAGGCGAAGTGGGCCGCGCGGTGTCCGTCCGCGATGTCGCCGAGCTGGGCCAGGAGCAGGTCCAGGTTGGCCTTGTCGTCGCCGTGGGTGCCGGACCAGCGGGCGGAGAAGATGCCGGGGGCGCCGTTCAGTACGTCCACGCACAGGCCCGAGTCGTCGGCGACGGCGGGCAGGCCCGTGGCCCGGGCCAGGGCGTGGGCCTTGAGGAGCGCGTTCTCGGCGAAGGTGACGCCGGTCTCCTTGACGTCGGGGATCTCCGGATACGCGTCGGCGCCGACCAGTTCGTGGGGCAGCCCGGCGTCCGCGAGGATCGCGCGGAGTTCGGTGATTTTGCCGGCGTTGCGGGTGGCGAGGATCAGGCGGGTCATGCCCCCAGTATCGGGGGCGCGCCCGGCGTCACGGTGTGCAGACCTTGCCGACTTCCTTCGCCGCGTCCTTGACGGGGCTGATGTCCGGCGTGTTGTCGCCGTTCTTGATCGCCGAACGGACGTTGTCGACCGCCCTGTTGAGGTTGTCGACCGCCTTGGAGAGGTCGGCGTTATCCGTCTTGTTCTTCAGGGACGACAGGTTGTTGTCGATGTCGTTGAGGGCCTGGTCCGCCTGCGTCGGGTTGTCGGCGGCGTTGGACACCGCGCGGCCCAGGTCGTCGACGCTGGAGGCGATCGCGTCGGCCGTCTGGACGCAGTCCAGCGCCTTGCTGACCGCGCTGCACCCGACGGCGGCGGGCAGGGCGAGGGCCGCGGTGGCGGCGGCGAGTGCGAGGGCGCGGCGGCGGCTTCGGCGCATGGACGGGTCCTCCCCGGGGTGTACGGACGGGCGTACGGTTCGGCCCGTACGCCCGTGTCGATAGGGACGCGGCGAGCGGCCCTCTTGGTTGCCTCTTTACTCTGCCGCTCGGCTACTCGGCTACTCGGCTACTCGGCTACTCGCCCAGTGTGCGGCCGAGCGCCTCTACCTGGAGCGCGGCCAGGTCGGCGCAGCCGCCGGTGGCGAGGTCGAGCAGCGCGTTGAGCTCCTTGCGGTCGAACGGCTCGGCCTCGGCGGTGCCCTGGACCTCGACGAAGCGGCCGTCGCCGGTGCAGACGACGTTCATGTCGGTCTCGGCGCGCACGTCCTCCTCGTAGCAGAGGTCGAGGAGGGGGGCGCCGTCGACGATGCCCACGGAGACGGCGGCGACGGTGCCGGTGAGCGGCTGGCGGTTGGCCTTGACCAGCTTCTTGGTCTGGGCCCAGCTGACGGCGTCGGCGAGGGCGACGTACGCGCCGGTGATGGCGGCGGTGCGGGTGCCGCCGTCGGCCTGGAGGACGTCGCAGTCCAGGACGATCGTGTTCTCGCCGAGGGCCTTGTAGTCGATGACGGCGCGGAGCGAGCGGCCGATGAGGCGGGAGATCTCGTGCGTACGGCCGCCGATCTTGCCGCGTACGGACTCGCGATCGCCGCGGGTGTTGGTGGAGCGCGGCAGCATCGAGTACTCCGCGGTCACCCAGCCCTCGCCGCTGCCCTTGCGCCAGCGGGGGACGCCTTCGGTGACGGAGGCGGTGCAGAAGACTTTGGTGTCACCGAAGGAGATGAGGACGGAGCCCTCGGCGTGCTTGCTCCATCCGCGTTCGATGGTGACGGGGCGGAGCTGGTCGGGGGTGCGGCCGTCGATACGAGACATGCCCCGAGCGTAGCTCGTGGGCGTCTCGCTCCTGGGGGCATGCCCCCCGGCCCCCCCTCAAACCCGTGCGCGTCCGCGGACCGTGCTGGGTTGCTCGCGCAGTTCCCCGCGCCCCCAGCCACCTAGGGGCGCGGGGAACTGCGCGACCAGCCACAGACGACCCGCGGGCAAAGACCCGCCCCCCCAGCGGAGCGCCCCGTGGGCGAAAGCGGTCGCCCGGGCGGGGCCGCGGCCCACAGCGGGCTACGCCCAGAGTTGGCCCTGGAGGGTCTCGATCGCTTCTTCCGTCGTTTCCGCCGTGTAGACGCCCGTCGACAGGTACTTCCAGCCGCCGTCCGCCACCACGAACACGATGTCCGCGGGGGTGCCCGCCTTGAGGGCCTTCTTGCCCACCCCGATCGCCGCGTGCAGCGCGGCCCCGGTGGAGACGCCCGCGAAGATGCCCTCCTCCTTGAGGAGTTCGCGGGTGCGGGTCACCGCGTCCGCCGAGCCGACCGAGAAGCGGCTGGTCAGGACCGACGCGTCGTACAGCTCGGGGACGAAGCCCTCGTCCAGGTTGCGCAGGCCGTAGACCAGGTCGTCGTAGCGCGGCTCCGCCGCGACGATCTGGACGCCGGGGACGTGCTCGCGGAGGTAGCGGCCCACACCCATCAGCGTGCCCGTCGTACCGAGACCCGCCACGAAGTGGGTGATGGAGGGGAGGTCCGCCAGGATCTCCGGGCCCGTCGTCGCGTAATGGGCACCCGCGTTGTCCGGGTTGCCGTACTGGTAGAGCATCACCCACGAAGGGTTCTCGGCCGCCAGCTCCTTGGCCACCCGTACCGCCGTGTTGGAGCCGCCCGCCGCCGGGGACGGGACGATCTCCGCGCCCCACATCTTCAGCAGGTCGCGGCGCTCCTGGGAGGTGTTCTCGGGCATCACGCAGACGATGCGGTAGCCCTTGAGCTTCGCCGCCATCGCCAGCGAGATGCCGGTGTTGCCGCTGGTCGGCTCCAGGATGGTGCAGCCGGGCGTCAACCGGCCCGCCTTCTCGGCCTGTTCGATCATGTGGAGCGCGGGGCGGTCCTTGACCGAGCCGGTCGGGTTGCGGTCCTCCAGCTTCGCCCAGATGCGGACGTCGTCCGAGGGCGAGAGCCGGGGCAGCCGGACCAGCGGTGTGTTGCCGACCGCGGCAAGGGCGGAGTCGTAGCGCATGACGGCGTTCGGCCTCAGACCATGCCGCCGGCCACGGCCGGCAGGATCGTCACGCTGTCGCCGTCCGACAGCTCGGTGGAGATGCCCGCCAGGAAGCGGACGTCCTCGTCGTTGAGGTAGACGTTCACGAAGCGGCGCAGCTCGCCGCCGGCCGTCTCGTCGACGAGGCGCTCGCGGATGCCGTTGTGACGGCTCTCCAGGTCCTTGAAGAGCTCGTCGATGGTCGCGCCACTGCCTTCGACCGCCTTCGCGCCGTCGGTGTAGGTGCGGAGGATGGTCGGGATGCGGACCTCGATGGCCATGGCGTGGGCTCCTGTCGGGAGTCGGAGTCGGAAGTCTGGAGAGGGAGGCGGGGGCCGCCGCCGGCGCGGGTGCTGCCGGGAGTGCGGAGGTAGGTGCGTACGTGGTGGTGCGCGTGCGGCCGCGGGTCAGACGGCGGTGGGGCGCGGACACATCGCGCTCGCCAGGCGGCACAGGTCGACGTGCAGGCGCGCCACGAGCAGCGGGCTGCTGGGCTTCTCTTCGCTCACGTCGTGGGGAACCATGCGGTCATCGTATCGATTCCCGGTCCGCTTCCCGGAGTGTGATCTCAGATGGCGGACCGGTTCCGCTCAGGATGTGGGCGGTGGGGTGAGGACGGGCCCCGCCGCGCGCCCCCTGCGGGCGGCTCAGTACGCCTGCACGACCTCGACCTCTTCCTCCTCGATCACACCGTCCACGATCCGGTACGAGCGGAACTGGAAGTCCCCGAGGCCGTCCGTGTCCGCCGTGGACACCAGGACGTAGTGGGCGCCGGGCTCGTTCGCGTACGTCACGTCGGTGCGCGAGGGGTAGGCCTCGGTCGCCGTGTGCGAGTGGTAGACGATCACCGGCTCCTCGTCCCGGTCGTCCATCTCGCGGTACAGCTTCAGCAGGTCCTGCGAGTCGAACTCGTAGAACGTGGGCGAGCGGGCCGCGTTCAGCATGGGGACGAACCGCTCGGGGCGGCCGGTGCCGGCCGGGCCGGCGACCACGCCGCACGCCTCGTCGGGGTGGTCGGCGCGGGCGTGCGCGACGATCTGGTCGTACAGGGCCTGGGTCAGGGTCAGCATGAGCGCAAGGATAAGCAGACGGGCCGTCCCGTACCGAGGAGTGGTACGGAACGGCCCGCATGCTGAGAAGCGGCCGGTGAGGGGCGCGTACTACGAGCGCTTGGCGAACGCCTTGTTGTCGGGGTTGCGCGCCTTGAGGACCAGGTACGAGACGCCCAGGATCAGGCCCCACAGCGGGGCGCAGTACAGGGAGACCCGCGAGTCCTTGTCGACGCCCATCATCACGATGACCATGAAGATGAACAGCAGCGCGAACCAGCTGGTGAACGGGGCGCCCGGGGCCTTGAAGGTGGACTGGGGCAGCTCGCCCCGGTCGGCCTTGGCGCGGTAGCGGATCTGGCAGACCAGGATCATGATCCAGGCCCACATGCCGGAGATGGTGGCGAAGGAGACGACGTAGTCGAAGGCCTTGCCCGGCGCCTTGTAGTTGATCCAGACGCCCACCAGCATCAGCGCGGCCGAGACCGTCGTGCCGATCAGCGGGGTGCCGCTCTTGGTCAGCTTGGTGAAGACCTTCGGGCCCTGGCCGTTGAGCGCGAGGTCGCGCAGCATACGGCCGGTGGAGTACATGCCCGAGTTGCAGGAGGACAGGGCCGCCGTCAGGACGACGAAGTTGACGACCGCGGCGCCGACGCCGAGGCCCATCTTCTCGAAGGCCGCGACGAAGGGGCTGACACCCGGCTGGAACTCGTGCCACGGGACGACCGAGAGGATCATGATCAGGGCGCCGATGTAGAAGACGGCGATGCGCCACGGCACGGTGTTGATGGCCTTGGGGAGCGTCTTCTCGGGGTCCTTGGACTCGCCCGCGGTGACACCGACCAGCTCGACGGCGAGGAAGGCGAACATCACGATCTGCAGGGTCATCAGCGTGCCGCCGATGCCCTTGGGGAAGAAGCCGCCGTCGTTCCAGAGGTTGGCGACGGTCGCGGTGTCCGCGGCGTCCGAGAAGCCGACGGTGAGGATGCCGGCGCAGATCAGGATCATGCCGACGATGGCCGTCACCTTGACCATCGAGAACCAGAACTCCAGCTCACCGAAGAGCTTCACGGAGATGAGGTTCACGGCGTACAGGATGAGCGTGAACACCAGCGCGTACAGCCACTGCGGGACGTCGTTGTGCGTCCAGAAGGCCATGTACTGGGCGGCCGCGGTGACCTCGGTGATGCCGGTGACGACCCAGAAGAGCCAGTACGTCCAGCCGGTCACGAAGCCCCAGAACGGGCCGACGAACTCACGGGCGTACTCCGAGAAGGAGCCCGAGACGGGGCGGTACATGAGCAGCTCGCCCAGCGCCCGCATGATGAAGAAGATGACCAGGCCCGCGATGGCATAGGCCAGGATGAGGCTGGGGCCGGCCTTCGAGATGGCCTTGCCCGCGCCGAGGAAGAGCCCGGTGCCGATGGCTCCGCCGATGGCGATCATCTGGATCTGGCGGGCGCCGAGGCCCCGCTGGTAACCCTCGCCCTCGGCTGCGCCGTGGGCGGTCCCCACAGCCTCATTGCCGGAGCGGTCGTCCTGCTTGTCGACCTGCGCTGAGGTCATGGTGGTGCGCCTTTCTCCATGCTGACCCGCCCGCTTCGGTCGTCGAAGCCGCGGATCAGGTCCTGATCCCCCCGGATGTGGATGGAGTGCCACCGGCGGTCAGCCGGTCGAAGCGCCCCCGGGAGACATGGGTGGCGTCCCCGGGTGGTCGTGAAGATTTATCACGTCTTTACGAGTGATCCACTGGGGTGACTGTGGCGCAGGCCACAAAGAGAACCGGACAAAGCACGCAAGCATCGGCAAACTATGCCGTTGCGGTAATCCGATCGTTATGCGGATTTGAGCGTCCGCTGAGCGAACAGGAGGAAAACAGTCGCCTCCGGCCACCATCTGGGCGACCGATCAGGCCATCAGCGTCTCGACGAGCGTCTCCTGGAGCCCGCCGAGCCAGAGGTAGGCCATCACCATCGGCTTGCGCGGGTCCTCGTCCGGCAGCCGGTAGAGCTCGCCGCTCTCGTCCTCGTCCGTGACCTCCAGCCGGGTCCCGATGGTCAGCCGCAGGTCGTTGAGCGCGCCCAGCCAGCGCCGGGAGTCGTCGGCGGACAGCTTGAGGACCGCCCCGCCGTCGCCGCGCGGGGTGAGCGCGTCGAGGGTGCGCACCACCGCGAGCGCGTCCTCGCGCTTGCGGGTGCGCAGGTCGTTCTCGGTGAAGCGGCGGAACTCGGCGGCCGAGGCGCGCAGTTCGTCGCTCTCGCCGCTGTCGTACGCGTCGGGGAAGAGCCGGGCCAGCGCCGGGTCGGCGGGCGGCTCGCTGGGGCCCTCGGCGAAGAGCGCGGCCAGCGGGTCCTCCCCCTCCATCGGCTCGTCGCCGGGGCCGATCAGCTCCAGGAGCTGTACGGACAGGGAGCGCAGGATGGCGATCTCGACCTCGTCGAGCGCGACGGCCGCGCCGCCGCCGGGCAGCGCCTCGAAGTAGCCGGCCATCAGCCGCGGTCCTGGGTGAGCGTGGCCCACAGCCCGTACCCGTGCATCGCCTGCACGTCGCGCTCCATCTCCTCGCGGCTGCCGCTGGAGACCACGGCCCGGCCCTTGTGGTGCACGTCGAGCATCAGCTTGCGGGCCTTGTCCTTGGGGTAGCCGAAGTAGCTCTGGAAGACGTACTGGACGTAGCTCATGAGGTTGACCGGGTCGTTGTGGACGAGCGTCACCCACGGCACATCGGGTTCGGGGACGGCGAAGGTCTCTTCCGCCGACTCGGGCCGTTCGATCTCTACAGGAGCCACACTCACTTACCCCATGCTGCCACCCGGGGACCGCAGTCGCACAAACGGGGGCCCGAAATCGTCACTCTGACGCAAAGAGGAGTAACATCCGCCCCATGGCTGCTACTCCCGGGGGATTGCCCCCCGGACCCCCGGCCGACCCGGTCGACAGCCGGAACGGAAAGGTGAGGTAACCGGTTGTGAACGCTGCGGACCTTGGGCTGCCGGTGGACGTGCCGTCGACCGCGCTCTTCACGGACCAGTACGAGCTGACGATGCTCCAGGCGGCACTGCGCGCCGGGACGGCCGAGAGGCGGTCGGTCTTCGAGGTCTTCACCCGGCGGCTGCCGGAGGGGCGCCGCTACGGCGTGGTGGGCGGCACCGGCCGCGTCCTGGACGCCGTGGAGAACTTCCGCTTCGACGCGGGCGTCCTCGGCTTCCTGCGCGAGCGCGGCATCGTCGACGAGCCGACCCTTGAGTGGCTGGCCTCCTACCGCTTCTCGGGCGACATCTGGGGCTACCCGGAGGGCGAGGTCTACTTCCCCGGCTCGCCGATCCTGCGGGTCGAGGGCTCCTTCGCGGAGTGCGTGCTCCTGGAGACCGTGATCCTCTCCATCCTCAACCACGACTCGGCGATCGCCGCCGCCGCGTCCCGGATGTCCGCGGCCGCGGCCGGCCGCCCGCTGATCGAGATGGGCGCCCGGCGCACCCACGAGCTGGCCGCGGTGGCCTCCGCCCGGGCCGCGTACGTGGGCGGCTTCACCACCACCTCGGACCTGGCGGCCGGGTTCCGGTACGGCATCCCCACCGTCGGCACCAGTGCGCACGCCTTCACCCTGCTCCACGACAGCGAGCGGGACGCCTTCCGGGCCCAGGTGGACTCGCTGGGCCGGGGCACCACCCTCCTGGTGGACACCTACGACGTGGCCGAGGCGGTCCGTACGGCCGTCGACATCGCGGGCCCCGAGCTCGGCGCGGTCCGGATCGACTCCGGGGACCTGCTGCTCGTCGCCCACCGGGTGCGCCAGCAGCTCGACGAGCTGGGCGCCACGAAGACGAAGATCGTGGTGACCTCGGACCTGGACGAGTACGCCATCGCCTCGCTGGCGGCCGCGCCCGTGGACGCGTACGGCGTCGGCACCCAGCTCGTCACCGGCAGCGGCCACCCGACCTGCTCCATGGTCTACAAGCTGGTCGCCCGGGCGCAGAGCGCGGACCCGAAGGCGCCGCTGGTGCCGGTGGCGAAGAAGTCGATGGGCGGCAAGACGTCGATCGGCGGCCGCAAGTGGGCCGCCCGGCGCACCGACGCGGAGGGGGTCGCGGAGGCCGAGGTCGTCGGCACCGGGCCGGTCCCGGCCGAGCTGGCCGACCGGCAGCTGCTGGCCGAGCTGGTCAAGGGCGGCACGGTGGTCGCCCGCGAGCCGCTGGACGCCGCCCGGGAGCGGCACATCGCGGCACGCGGCGCGCTGCCGATGTCCGCGATCCAGCTGTCGCGGGGCGAGCCGGTGCTGCCCACGGAGTACGCGTGATGTCGTACGTCCGGGTCTTTGCGCACCAATTGCCCCCTGCCGCGGCGGGGTTGGAGTCTCTACGCTCGTTGAACAGCCCCCTGACCGAAGGACAGCCGACATGCACCGCGCGTTGATCGTCGTGGACGTTCAGAACGACTTCTGCGAGGGCGGCAGCCTCGCGGTCACGGGTGGCTCCGACGTCGCCGCTGCCATCACCGACCTGATCGGGCAGTCCGCCGGGTCCGTGTACCGCCATGTGGTGGCCACCCGCGACCACCACATCGACCCGGGCCCGCACTTCTCGCCGCGGCCGGACTTCGTGAACTCCTGGCCGGTGCACTGCGTGGCCGGGACGGAGGGCGTGGGCTTCCACCCGAACTTCGCCCCGGCGGTCGCCTGCGGGGCCATAGACGCGGTCTTCGACAAGGGCGCGCACGCGGCCGCGTACAGCGGGTTCGAGGGGCGCGACGAGAACGGGGTGTGGCTGGCGAACTGGCTGCTGGACCGGGAGGTCACCGAGGTCGACGTGGTCGGGATCGCCACCGACCACTGTGTGCGGGCGACCGCGCTGGACGCCGTGCGGGCGGGGTTCGCGACCCATGTGCTGCTCGATCTGACCGCCGGCGTCACCGAGGAGACGACCGCTCGGGCCATCGAGGAGATGCGGGCCGCCGGGGCGGAGCTGTCGGGCAAGCCGGTGTGCTGACCGGGGTCGCCTCGTGCGCCCCCGGAAGCGGCCTCGCGGGCGCTCCTACGGCCGCAGCAGCGCCCGTATCGGGTGCCAGAGCTCCTCGGCCCCCGGGTGCGGCGCCGTGCGCCACAGGAGGCCGTCCGGGTGGTGCAGGACCGCCGTGATCTCGTCCGGCGTCGGCGGCTCCGTGTTGCCGCGCAGATAGACCGCGCGCAGCCCCAGGTTCCGCAGCCGGGTCAGGGCGCGGGCCCGGTTGGCCGCGTGGACCAGGACGCGCACCTTGCGGCCGTCCCCGGCGGGCGACGGCAGGGTGAGCGCGACGACGACGCTGCCGTTCGGCAGCTTGCTGAAACCTCCGCCAGGCATGGCGTACCGCTCCCCCGTGAGACGTCGTGTCAATAAGGACTCGTAGGACGCACCTAAACACGATCGGCCGCCGCCCGCTAGAGGGCGACGGCCGATCATGGTTTGACCTGCGGTGATGCGAACTACTTGGTCGACGGACCAACCTTCACGGTGATCGTCGAGCCGTCCTTGGGCTGCTGGACGATGGTGATCCGGGTGTTGGTGTCAGGAACCTGCACGCTTCCCGTGGGGTTCTCCTTGTACCAGTAGGTGCCCCGGTGGTCGTCGAACATCGGGACGCCGGCCTGCGGGCGGACCGTGGTCGCCACATCGGCCTTGTGCAGCGTCAGCGCGTTCGTCGGGTAGAAGCTGAAGGTCGCGTCGAACGGCGTGATCTTGTTGCGCATCAGCGTGCCGTCCGCCCACTTCAGCGGCTTGGCGTGGGCGTCGACCGGCAGGATCTGGCCGTGGCCCGGGTGGACCGCGACGTTGTTGTCCTTCTGGGACAGGTCCCAGAGCCAGATGAGCAGACCCGGCGTGTACGCGTAGTGCTCCACCCAGGACGGGCGGGTCTTGGCGAAGCCGAAGTTGTACGGGCCGACCTTGAGGGTCTCGTCGTACGACACGAACTGGCGGTTCTCCGCGATGTAGTACTGCGGGTAGTCGTTGGTGAACGACTCACCGATGCGGGAGAAGTTCTTCGACGTCCAGCCGTTGTCGTCGCCCTCGCCGCCGTCGGTGAAGATCGCGGCGCCGTCGGCGTTCACGGTGATCGCGTCGGCGGTGAAGCCCTTGCCGCCCGCGCCGCCGTCCGTCTGGTAGCGGAAGCGGAGGTTGATCTTCTTGCCCGCGAAGGCGTCCAGGTTGTACGAGAGCTTCTTGTACGCGCCCGACACGTCGGTCAGGGCCGGCTTGTCGCTGGGGTCGCGGCTGATCGGCTTGCCGTCGGCGGTGCCGTCGAGCGCGGTCCAGGTGGCGCCGCCGTCCGTGGAGGCCTCGGCGTACAGGAAGTCGTAGTCCAGCTCGATGTCCCACCAGCCCGACAGGTCCAGGGAGGCCTTGGACTTGCCGGTCAGGTCGACCGGGCGGGACAGGGTGTTGTTGAGGTTGTCACCCATCCCGCTCCACCACTGCTTGGTGCCCTCGGCGGGCTTCACGATGGTGGTGGTGACGGGCTTCTTCGGCAGCTCGACGACGAGCGCCTGCTTGTCGGCGGTGTTGTACTCCGACACGCCGAGCTTGGTGGTCGAGTGCGTCGCAGCCTTGGCCGTGCCGTAGTTGAGCCAGCCGAGCTGGAGCTTGTCCCAGGCGGTCATGTCGCCCGGCATGTCGCCGATCGAGTCCTTGCCGGTGCCCAGCCAGGAGCCGGCCGACATCAGGGACCAGAAGCCGACCGAGTTCTCGGCGGTGTTCGTGGTGTCGTAGAGGTCCGGCAGACCGAGGTCGTGGCCGTACTCGTGGGCGAAGACGCCGAGGCCGCCGTTCTCCGGCTGCATCGTGTAGTCGCCGACCCAGATGCCGGTGTCGCCGATCTGCGTGCCGCCGGCCTTGTTGTCCGCCGGGCCGGTCTTGCCCGCGTCCGTGCCGTAGGCGTACGAGCGGTGGGCCCACAGGGCGTCGGTCTTCTGCGCGCCGCCGCCGGCCGACTCGTCCTCGCCCGCGTGGACGATCTGGAAGTGGTCGATGTAGCCGTCGGGCTCGTTGAAGTTGCCGTCGTTGTCGAAGTCGTTGCGGTCCCACTGGTCGTACTGCGCCAGCGCGGCCTTGATCTGCTCGGTGGTCTGGCCCTTGGCCTTCTGGTCCGCGGCCCAGGCGTTGACGCCGTCGCGGACCAGGTCCATCACGTTCGAGCAGTTGGTGGCGCCGCAGTAGTTCGAGCCGTAGCGGGCCTCGTTCGCCGGGACGCGCACCCAGTCGGTGACGGTGCCGTCGACCGAGTAGCGGCCCGAGGAGGTCTTCTCGTAGTACGTCTTCAGGGAGTGCTTCTGGGTGCCGTCGGCGTTCTTGCCGGTCCCGAAGTACAGGTCCTGGAAGTGCTGCCGGCTGTAGTCCTTCTGCCAGGCGGTGGAGTTGTCCTTGGTGCGGTCCGGCTGCTGGATGGTGTTGTGCGCCGGGCCGGGCGTGCCGCCGTACTTGAGGACCGGCGGCTTGGGGCCGGTCGGGCCGTCCGGGTCGAACATGGTCGTGCTGTCGACCTGGTCCCCGAAGTCCACCAGGACGGTGAAGATCTTGTCGGTCTTCTCGCGGCCGAGCTCGACGTACTTCTTGTCGTCGAGCTGGACGACCTTGGAGGCGCCGCGCTGCTGCACCTTCCTGTCGCCCGCGATGACCTTCTCCAGCGCCACCTGGCGCTGGAGCTCCCGCTGCTTGGTGAACGGGCCCGGGATGTTGTCGACGTGCTTGCCCGAGACGGTGCCCGGGTCCCGCCGCTCGACGGGTGCCGGGGCCTTGCCGTCGGCCTGGGCGGTGGCGAACGCGGAGCCTATCGCGCCGGTCGTGGCCAGGGCCACGAGTATGGCGGCAGCTCTGACCGCTCGTCTGTTGCTGGTCACTTGATGATGTCCTCCCCCGCGGCCGCAGGCACGGACCGGGGGTGAGGGGTCTGGTCTCCGGTGCGCGGCACGCGTCTCAAGTGACGACATTGGACCGGAGTTGCCAAAGAAAAGACAGATCTTGACTTGGGTCAGGCAATTACATTATGCAGAGCCGTAGTTCCGGTATCCGAACGCTTCCGATGTGCTACCCAACCGGGACATCGGGTGCGCCTGTCCCACCTGATGGAATGCGGAATGACTCCGTGCGCCCCCTGTGCTCCGGCACCGTGGGTTAGGTCACGCTTACCAACGGTTCCGCAAGGGCAAGCACCGTCGTAGAGTCGCTTGACAGTGCGATCCGGTTGCCCGGTCGAGAGACCCGCCCCATCCGATGCCTGCCCCCGAGGACGGATACCGCCATGCCGCGTCCGACTGCAGCACAGCTCGCCTACGGTTCGGCCACCGTCGTCTTCTCGACCGTGGCCATGATTCTGCTCTCCCAGACCGACTCGGGTGTCGGGGTGGGCGTGATAGTGCTCGCCGCGCTTCTGCTCGGACTGCTGGTCGCCATGACGGTCCCCATGCCGAAGGCGGCGCGCACGGTCCGTACGAACCGCGCCGCCGCCGTCGGCAAGAGCGCCGAGGTGCGTGTACCGGCCGACTCGGTACGGAGCTGACGCCCCGCACCGGACCGGCTCCGGGTCAGGGGGCGGTCGAGACCACCACCGTCTTCCCCGCCTTGTCGTGCAGGCCCTGTTTGTAGGGCTTGTCCGTGAGGATCGTGATGATGAGGACGATCTGCCACAGACAGGGACAGCACAGCAGGGCGGGCAGCCAGAGCACGGCCGTGCGGGCCAGCGCGGCACTGGTGGTGGGCACACTGCCGTCGTTGAGCATCGCGACCCGTAGGTTCAGCAGCTTCTTGCCGACCGTCCGACCGTCGCGCTTGAGCATGATGGTGTCGTACGCGAGATACGCCACGATACCGATGAGGTTCCAGGCGAGTCCGCTGCCGCTGTACGCCCGGCTGATGACGTCGGAGGTGTCCTCGCCGCTCCGCGTCTCGTACACCCAGCGGTCCGAGGTGGCCCACTCGAGGAGACCCAGCGGGATCGCGATCAGCAGGGCGTCGATGATGCGGGCGAGCAGCCGCCGGCCGAAGTCGGCGAGCGGCGGCATCCCGCTGAGCGGGTCGGGACCGCCGTACTGGTTTCCCCGTGGGGGCTGGTCGCGCAGTTCCCCGCGCCCCTTAGGTATCTCCGGCCCCAGGCATCTCCAGCCCCTCGGGCGGCAATCCAGCCCCTCCCGCGTCTGAGGAGCGGGCGGGGTCCGGGGCGGAGCCCCGACCCTTCAGGGGCGCGGGGAACTGCGCGAGCAACCCACCACCGGCCCGCAGAGAAAGACCGGGCACAAAAGGGGCGCGGGGAACTGCCCGACCAGCCACCCACCGGCCCGCAGGCAAAGCCCGGGCACAAGACACCGCGGCCCCCACGGGTCAGGTCCGTGGGGGCCGCGGGGGCTTGACGTTACTTCAACTCGCCTGTGTGGCAGGCATGTTGCGGGTCACAGATTGCCCCGCTTCTCCTGCTCCCGCTCGATCGCCTCGAAGAGCGCCTTGAAGTTGCCCTTGCCGAAGCCCATCGAACCGTGCCGCTCGATCATTTCGAAGAAGACCGTCGGCCGGTCCTGCACCGGCTTGGTGAAGATCTGGAGGAGGTAGCCGTCCTCGTCCCGGTCCACCAGGATCTTCAGCTCGCGCAGGGTCTCCACGGGCACCCGGGTCTCGCCCGCCCACTCGCCCAGCGTGTCGTAGTACGAGTCCGGCGTGTCCAGGAACGCCACACCCGCCGCACGCATCGCCCGTACCGTCGAGACGATGTCGTTCGTGGCGAGCGCGATGTGCTGGACGCCCGCGCCCCCGTAGAACTCCAGGTACTCGTCGATCTGGGACTTCTTCTTGGCGATGGCGGGCTCGTTGATCGGGAACTTCACCTTCAGGGTCCCGTCCGCCACCACCTTCGACATCAGCGCGCTGTACTCCGTCGCGATGTCGTCGCCCACGAACTCCTTCATGTTCGTGAAGCCCATGACGTTGTTGTAGAACGCCACCCACTCGTTCATCCTGCCGAGCTCGACGTTGCCCACGCAGTGGTCGATCGCCTGGAACGTGCGCTTGGCCGGCGGCTCGACGATCGGGGCGGCCTCGACGAAGCCGGGCAGGTACGGGCCGGTGTAGCCGGACCGGTCGACCAGGGTGTGGCGGGTCTTGCCGTACGTGGCGATCGCGGCCAGCACGACCGTGCCGTGCTCGTCCTTCAGCTCGTACGGCTCGGTGAGCCCGGTCGCGCCGTGCGCGGTGGCGTACGCGTACGCCGCACGCGCGTCCGGCACCTCGATGGCGAGGTCGACGACGCCGTCCCCGTGCTCGGCCACGTGGTCGGCCAGGAAGCGGCCGTGGTCGGTGGACGCCTTGATGACGGAGGTGAACACGAAACGGGCGGACCCGTTGGTCAGGACGTACGAGGCGGTCTCGCGGCTGCCGTTCTCCGGTCCGGAGTACGCGGCGAGCTTCATGCCGAAGGCGGTCGAGTAGTAGTGCGCGGCCTGCTTGGCGTTGCCGACGGCGAAGACGACCGCGTCCATTCCCTTCACCGGGAAGGGGTCGGCCTGCCGGGCGGTGTCGGGCGTGTGATCGATGGTCTCAGTCATAGCGGCAGGCTCCCCCCGTCCTGCAAGGTGCGCAATAGTTTGTGTCTGGGCTGTGCAATCTGCCCAGTCAGCTAGGGGTCATCATCCACCTTCTGTACATCGTGACCATCCGGAGAGGCTCATGGCGATCGATCATCTGGACGGGCGGCTCATCGTGCTCCTGGCGCGGGAGCCGCGTATCGGGGTGCTTGAGGCGTCCCGCAGGCTCGGCGTGGCGCGCGGCACCGTCCAGGCCCGGCTCGACCGGCTTCAGTCGAATGGAGTCATCCGGGGATTCGGCCCGGACGTCGACCCGGCGGCCCTCGGCTACCCGGTGACCGCCTTCGCGACCCTGGAGATCAAACAGGGCCAGGGCGCCGACGTACGGGCGCACTTGGCCACCGTGCCCGAGGTCCTGGAGCTGCACACCACCACCGGGCACGGGGACATGCTCTGCCGTCTGGTGGCCCGCTCCAACGCCGATCTCCAGCGGGTGATCGACCGGGTCGTCGGTTTTGATGGCATCGTCCGGGCCTCCACGGCGATCGTCATGGAGAACCCCGTTCCGCTGCGGATCATCCCGCTGGTGGAGCAGGCCGCGGAGGACTCCGCCAGGGGCTGAGGACTCCGTCCGGGCCGGGACTCCCTCCGGGCCGGGACTCCGCCCGAGGCCGAGGAGAGGTGGCGCGCATGAGTTTCTGGAGCTACCTGTCCAGCCGGCACCAGCAGCTGCTCACGGACGCCTTCCAGCACGCCAGCGCGGTCTTCCAGTGCATGGTGATCGCGACCGTGCTCGGGGTCCTGATCGGCGTGCTCACCTACCGCAGCGGCTGGGCGGGCGCACTCGCCGTCACCGCGACCTCGACGGTCCTCACCATCCCCTCCCTCGCCCTGATCGGTCTGCTGATCCCGCTGGTGGGGCTCGGGGTCGCGCCCACGGTCATCACGCTGACGCTGTACGGGCTGCTGCCGATCGTGCGCAACTCGATCGTCGGGCTGCGCGGAGTCGACCCCTCGCTCGTGGACGCGGCCAAGGGCATCGGGATGTCGCGCCTGGCCCGGCTGCTGCGGGTCGAGCTGCCGCTGGCGTGGCCGCCGATCCTGACCGGGATCCGGGTGTCGACGCAGATGCTGATGGGCATCGCCGCGATCGCCGCGTACGCCTCGGGCCCCGGGCTCGGCAACGAGATCTTCCGCGGCATCGCCTCGCTCGGCAGCGCCAACGCGATCAACCAGGTGCTCGCGGGCACCCTCGGCATCGTCGTCCTCGCCCTGCTCTTCGACGCCGCGTACGTCCTGATCGGCCGACTGACCATCCCCAGGGGGATCCGTGCCTGAGCCGTCCGACACCGCAGCCGAGGCCCCCGCCGCCACCACTTCGGGCGCCTCCATCGAGCTGGAGAACCTGACCAAGCGCTATCCGGGCAATCCGGGACCGGCCGTCGACAACGTCAGCATGGAGATCAAGGCGGGCGAGACCGTGATCTTCGTGGGGCCCTCCGGGTGCGGGAAGTCCACCACGCTCAAGATGATCAACCGGCTGATCGAACCGACATCCGGCCGCATCCGGATCAACGACGAGGACGTCACCGACATCGACCCGGTGAAGCTGCGCCGCAAGGTCGGCTACGCGATCCAGTCCTCCGGGCTCTTCCCGCACATGACGGTCGCCGAGAACATCGCCCTCGTACCGAAGATGGTCGGCTGGTCCAAGTCGAGGGTGAAGGACCGGGTGGAGGAGATGCTCGACCTGGTCGGGCTCGATCCGCGCGAGTTCCACGGCCGCTATCCGCGCCAGCTCTCCGGCGGACAGCAGCAACGGGTCGGTGTGGCCCGGGCGTTGGCGGCCGATCCGCCGGTGCTGCTGATGGACGAGCCGTTCGGCGCGGTCGACCCGATCACCCGTGACCACCTCCAGGACGAGCTCATCCGGCTCCAGCACGAACTGCACAAGACCATCGTCTTCGTCACCCACGACTTCGACGAGGCGATCAAGCTGGGCGACCGGATCGCGGTGCTGCGCGAGCGTTCGCACATCGCCCAGTTCGACACCCCGGAGGCGATCCTCACCAATCCGGCCGATGACTTCGTGTCCGGGTTCGTGGGGGCGGGCGCGGCCCTGAAACGGCTGAACCTGACGCGCGTACGGGATGTGGAGATGGCCGGAGTGCCGACCGTCACCGTCGACGACCCGCTCCAGTCGATCTTCAACAAGCTGCGCAGCGGCCCGCACAACGAGCTGCTGATGCTGGACCGGCGCGGGCGCCCGTACAAGTGGCTGCGGCGCGGCGACCTGATGCGGGCCAAGGGGTCGCTCGCGCGGGCCGGGCAGCTGGTGCACGACACGGTGACCCGGGACGCCACCCTGCACGACGCCCTGGAGGCGGTGCTGATCGACTCCGGCGGCCGGGTGGCGGTGACCGGGCGGCGCGGCGAGTACATCGGCGTCGTCGACATGGAGACCCTGATGAACTCCGTCCACGAGCTCCTGGAGGCCGACCGGCTGGCGGCCGTCGAGCACCAGCACGATCTGGAGGAGACCCGCCACCATCTGACCGAGCAGGAGCTGGAGGGGTCGGAAGGCGGTGCGGGCGGATGAGCACCGCACCCGAGCGCCCGCCGGGCGAGCACGAGGCCGGCGGCCATGTCTTCCGCGACGAGGAGGCGGAGCCCGCCCCCGCGCCCGCGCCGCCGCCGCGCCGGATCACCTGGCAGAAGCTGGTGTTCCTGCCCGCGGTACTGGCCGTGGTCCTGCTGGTCACCTTCCTGTGGATCACCAACGTCCACCTGGACTCGATCGCCGAGAACTCGCTCGACAACGGCAATGTGCAGCTGCGGCTCTGGCAGCACGTGAAGCTCACCGCCATCTCCACCTTCTGGGTGCTGCTCGTGGCGATCCCGCTGGGCATCGCGCTGACCCGGCGCGGGCTGAGCCGGGCCGCTCCCCTGGTCACCGCGGTCGCCAACATCGGCCAGGCGACCCCGGCGATCGGGCTGCTCGCCCTGCTGGTGATCTGGCTGGGCATCGGCCCCTCGACGGCGATCGTCGGCATGGTGATCTACGCGGTGCTGCCGGTGCTCTCCAACACGGTCGCGGGCCTCAGGGCGATCGACCCGCAGCTGGTGGAGGCCTCGCGCGGCATCGGCATGTCGGCCCTGGGCACCCTGGGCAAGGTCGAACTCCCGCTCGCGGTCCCGCTGATCCTCGCGGGCGTACGCACGGCGCTCGTCCTGAACGTCGGCACGGCCACCCTTGCCACCTTCGGCGGCGGTGGCGGGCTCGGCGACCTGATCACCTCCGGCATCCAGACCCAGCGCATGCCGGTCCTGGTCCTCGGCTCGGTCCTCACGGTCGCGCTCGCCCTCCTGGTGGACTGGCTGGCGTCGCTGGCCGAGGTGGCACTGACCCCGCGCGGCCTGGAGGTGGGGTGATGGGCGGCGTACGGACGAAGTGGGCCGGGGCTGCCGGGGTCCTCACCCTGCTCGCGGTCTCGCTCACCGGCGGCTGCGGGCTCACCAGCGGTTCGCCGATGGTGGACGACGTGAAGCCCGGCTCGGTCGGCCAGGGCCGTCCCCTCAAGGGCGCCTCCCTGACGGTCACTTCGAAGAACTTCAGCGAGAACATCATCCTCGGCCAGATGGCCGGTCTGGTCTTCAAGGCGGCCGGGGCCGACGTCGTCGACCGCACCAACCTGCCGGGCTCCATCAGCGCGCGCGAGGCGATCGTCAAGGGCGACGCGGACGCGATGTACGAGTACACCGGCACGGCGTGGATCACCTACCTCGGCAACAGCAAGCCCATCACCGACCCGTTGGCACAGTGGAAGGCGGTGCGGGACGCGGATGTGCGGAACGGGGTGACCTGGCTGCCCCAGTCGACGCTCAACAACACGTACGCCCTCGCCATCAGCAAGCGGAACAACGCGAAGTACAAGCTCAAGACCCTGTCGGACGTGGCCGCGCTGACCAAGGAGGACCCGTCGGCGGTCTCGGTGTGCGTGGAGAACGAGTTCGCGTCGCGGGACGACGGGCTGCCGGGCATGGAGAAGGCGTACGGGATGTCGATCCCGGCCTCCAGGATCCAGAAGATGGACGCCGGGATCATCTACACCCAGGTGTCCAAGTCCAGCTCCTGCCTGCTGGGCGAGGTCTTCACCACGGACGGCCGGATCAAGGCGATGGACCTGGACGTCCTGACGGACGACCGGCACTTCTTCCCCAACTACAACGCGGCCCCCGAGCTGCACGCGAAGACGTTCGCCAAGTACCCCGCGATCGCCGCCCTGTTGGACCCGGTCAGCGCGAAGCTCACCACCGAGGTCGCCCAGGACCTCAACGCCCGGGTCGACGTGGAGGGCCGCGATCCGCACGACGTGGCGAAGGAGTGGCTGGTGGAGCAGGGGTTCATCCGGGAGGGATGAGGCGGGCGGCGAGGCCCGCAGGCCGCCGCCGCCCGCACAGGGAACACCTTGCAAAGAGCTCGATGCAAAGAAACACTTGCAGAGAGTTCTTTGCAAAGCTACGGTTGCCTCATGAGCGAGCACGAGAACCCCGAGCCCGACACCTCCCAGCAGGAGCCGCGCGAGCGTTCGCTCGACGCCCGCTCGCTGCGGGGCCTGGCCCACCCCCTGCGGATCCGGCTGCTGGCCGCACTGCGGCACGACGGCCCGGCCACCGCCTCCCAGCTGGGCGAACGCCTCGGCGAGTCCAGCGGCGCGACCAGCTACCACCTGCGCCAGCTCGCCGCGCACGGCTTCGTCGAGGACGCGCCCGAGCACGGCAAGGGCCGCGAGCGCTGGTGGCGGGCGGCCCACGAGGGCACCACGTTCACCGAGGAGCTGCACCGCGACCCCGACCCCGAGGTGCGCGGCGCCGTCGACCTGTTCATGCACGAGATCGCGACCATCCACACCCAGGAGCTCTCGACCTGGCTGGGCACCGCGAACGAGTGGCCCGAGGAGTGGTCCACCAGTTCGGACATGAGCGACTTCACGCTCCGGCTGACCGCCTCTCAGCTGCGCGAGCTCAACGAGAAGGCGCACGAGCTCATCGAGGGCTACCGCGACCTCGCCCACGCCAACCCCGAGGACACGGCCCAGGTCCGCGTCCATCTGCACTCGTTCCCGCGCAAGAGCCACTGACCCGAGACCTCGAACCAGCGAAGGGACCACGGACATGCTGCCCGCCACGCACCTCACCCTGCACGAGTACCGCGCCGCCGAACTCCGCGAGGAAGCGGCCGAGTACGCACGCGTACCGCGCCCCGAAAGCCACCGCATACGCACCCGAGTCGGCCTGAGGCTGGTCGAGTGGGGGACGCGTCTCGCCCAGCCCGCCCCGCCGCGCCACCGCACCCGTATCGCATGAACGGCTACGGGGGGCACGAGGAAGGAGACCGGCGGAAGAGGACACGCGTGCCCCTGGCCGCCGTCCTGACGGCCAACACCGTCTCCACCGCGGGCAGTTCACTGACCCTGATCGGCGTTCCCTGGTTCGTCCTGGAGACCACCGGGAGCGCCGGCCGGGCCGGGGTGGTGGCCTTCTGCGCCACCCTGCCGATCGTCGTGGCCGCGCTGGTCGGGGGGCCGGTCATCGACCGGCTGGGGCGGCGGCGGGTGAGTGTCGCCTCCGACCTCGTCTGCGCGCTCGCCATCGGGGCCATCCCGCTGCTGCACTTCGCCGGGGCGCTCCACTTCTGGCTGCTGTGCGCGCTGATGGCGCTCGAAGGGCTGGCCGTCACACCGGGCCGGACCGCCCGTTACGTCCTGGTCCCCGACCTCGCCGAGCGCGCCGGGACCACCCTGGCCCGCGCGGCCAGCCTCTTCGACGCCGTGCAGCGCGGCGCCAGGATGGCGGGCGCGGCGCTCGCCGGGCTGCTGATCGCGCTGGTCGGCGCCGAGTCCGTACTGCTCCTGGACGCGGCGACGTTCGCCACCTCCGCGCTCCTCGTCGCCCTCGGCATCCGCGGTATCCGCGCGGCCGAGCCGGTACGGGACGCGGCGCCGGTCTCCCTCACCGGCTACCGGGCCGAACTCCGCGAGACGTACGCCTTCTTGCTGCGCGCCCGGCTGCTGCTCGCGGTCACCGTGATGGTCATGGTCACCAACGGCCTCGACCAGGGCTGGAACGCCGTGCTCCTCCCCGTCCACGCCGAGCGCGAACTGGGCGGCGCCACCCAACTCGGGCTGCTCACCGCCTCGTTCGGCGCGGGCGGACTGTTCGGGGCGCTGCTGTACGGAGCGGTGGGCCACCGGTTCCCCCGGCGCGCGGTGTTCACCACGGCCTTCGTCCTGGCGGGCGCGCCCCGCTTCGTGGTGGCCGCGCTGACCGGCTCGGCACTGCCGCTGGCGGCCACGATGGCGCTCGGCGGCCTCGCGGGCGGCATGCTCAACCCGATCCTGACGACGGTGACGTACGAACGCGTCCCCCAGGAGCTGCGCAGCCGTGTGTCCGGCGCGCTCACGGCCGGCTGCGAACTGGCGATGCCGCTGGGCGGCCTGGGCGCGGGCCTGCTGGTCGACGGCATGGGCGCACAGGGCGCGCTGCTGGTGGTGGGCGCGGTGTATCTGGCGACGACACTGAGCCCGCTGGTGTTCCCGGCGTGGCGGGGGATGGACGAGGAAGTCCCGGTACAGGGGCCGGAGTCGAAGCGGGAGCCGGTGGGCGCGAGCTGCTGAGCGGCCGGCGCCGCTCAGAGCCTGTCTTTGAACCCCGGCCTGCGCACCGGCCGCCGCTGCGCAGGCGGGGGTTCAAAGACAGGCTCTCAGCAGCCGGGCACGTCCCCGCCCTTGTCCAGGGCCTTCAGGGCGGACACCGCACCCGACAAGGTGGTGACGGGGATCAGGCGCAGCCCGCTCGGCAGCTCGGCGCGCGCGTCCGAGCACTCGTCCTTCGGCACCAGGAACACGGTCGCCCCGTCCCGCCGCGCGGCCCGCGTCTTGAGCGAGACGCCGCCGACCGCGCCGACACTGCCGTCCGCGTCGATGGTTCCCGTACCGGCGATCGTGCGCCCGCCGGTGAGCTCGCCGCCGGAGCCGTTGCCGTCGAGCTTGTCGACGATGCCGAGGGAGAAGAGCAGCCCGGCGCTGGGCCCGCCGACGTCGGCGAGGTTGAGGGTGACCTTGACCTGCTTCGGGCCGAGGTGGAGGTAGTTCAGGGCGGCCGCGGTGGCGCTGTCCTGCGACTCCTTCATCTCGGCCCGGTTGTGCTCGGTGATCTCCTTGTCGCTGCCGCCGCTCGGGTAGACCGAGTCGCGGGGCATGACGGCCTGGTCGGTACGGAACCAGGCGCGCACCACGTCCCTGATGCCCACCTCGGCGGACGGCCCGGTCGCCTCGATGGTCGTCATCCGCAGCTGCCCGGTGGTGTGCCGGGCGGGTCTGCCCTCGATGGTGATCACCGGCGCGCCCTTGTCGTCGCCGAGCACGTTCGCGGTCAGCCCCGGCTGCGCCACCGAGAACGGCAGCGGTGCGAAGCCGACGACGGCGAGCAGCGCGACGACGGGGGCGGTGCCGATGGCGAG
Source organism: Streptomyces sp. ERV7 (assembly GCF_001653515.1). Classification (GTDB taxonomy): domain Bacteria; phylum Actinomycetota; class Actinomycetes; order Streptomycetales; family Streptomycetaceae; genus Streptomyces. The sequence goes on from NZ_LYOY01000029.1 coordinate 1,220,494, forward strand.
GTTGCGGAGGCGTGAGTGACGGGGATGCACGGACCCAATGTATCGGGGCGTGCCGAGCGACCTGCGGGGGCTCGGCCCCGCAGATCACCGGTCGCGCCCCGCGCGCGGCACCCGCCCCGGCTCACCGCAGCGCGTCCGCCACCTCCCTCGCCGCGTCCACCACCCTCGGACCGACCCGTTCCGGCACCGCGTCCGCGAGCATCACCACGCCCACGCTCCCCTCTATCCCCGTCACCCCGACGAGCGGCGCGGCGGCGCCGCTCGTCGGGGTGACGGGGATAGAGGGGAGCGTCCCCCACCCCCTACGGTCAAGAAAGAAGCCAGCACACGGCCGTGTGCCCGAGTGGCTGAGGGGCTCGCCTGCAAAGCGAGTTACGCCGGTTCGATTCCGGTCACGGCCTCTACCTGGCCTGACCAGGAAGAATGAAAGGGCGGCACCCTGGAAGGGTGCCGCCCTTTCGATCGTTCGTCTCAGTTCCCGTCTCAATTCGCTCCCCGTGATCATGCTCGGGTAAGAGGAGAGCCAGAGAGCCTGACAACGAGGCGGACCGTGCTAGCCCACAGCGTTGTCAGTGGCGGGTGGCAGACTCGCAGGATCTAACGTCTCCGCGACGGAGGGCCCGTGCACAACCACCCGCTCCACCGCTCCCTCTTCACCGCGTGCCTCTGCTGTAAGGCTGAGCAAGAGTTCGTCTTCACGTCCAAGACAGACCATGTCATCTGTAAGAGCTGCACACGACATCAGGGTGATACAGCGGCGAAGGCAATCCTCCGCGACGCAGACCACGTTGGCCTGTGGCGCTCTGAACTCGCCCTCGAACAGGAGAGGCGGAGCCACGAAGCAGCACGGCTCCGTGGCGCTCTTGAAGAGCGCAACGCCGAGATTGCACGGCTACAGACCCTGATTAGCGATCTACGGGCGACCTTGGCCGAGGGAGTCGAGAAGGCCCCACTCGCCTCAGTGGAGCGGTGGTGGACCAACGCGCAGGTCGCCGAGGCCACACGGAAGCGCGATCACGCCTATCGATCCAGGGACTACGCCTTTCGGGCGCTGTGGGCAATTAACCGGCTGCATCATCAAGATGAGACCCGTGATGGGTACTGCTCGTGCCGTCGCCGAGCAGACAGCTGCAAGGAACTTTCCGCGCTGACACCAGAGTTGAGCGCACTCACCCGGTGGGAGAAGAATCAGATCGACAGGATACGGAGCGGGCAGTCGCACGAACTCCCTGATGAACATCCCGAAGTACTCAAGCGTCGAGCGTATCGCCGAAATCCCTGGTGACCACGGCAACCGATCGCAGACGGGCGGACAGGGCAGTCCCGAAGAGACTGCCCTGTCCGATATTCCTGTCTAGTCCACCCGCACGGGCACCCCAGCAAGCCCGCCGTCATCGTCTGGCCGGTCCGTCTGGGGCTTCCAGATCAGGCCGTCCACCTGCCTCGCGATATCCGTCCGCACGGCGTCGACCATGTGTTGATAGCGGGCGGCCATGGCCGTGGTCGACCAGCCCATGAGGCCCATCACCGCCCGTTCGGGGACCCCGAGGATGAGCAGAACCGTGGCGGCCGTGTGGCGCGCATCGTGCAGACGCCCGTCCCGCACCTTCGCTTCAGCGAGAAGAGCTTTCCACTCGGTCCAGTCCCGGCGGTGCGACGGGCTTCGGCCGTGCTCATCCGGGAAGACCAAGCCGTTCTCCTCCCAGCGTTTCCCAGCCTCTGTTCGCTCCACATCCTGTGCCTTGAGGTGCGCATGGAGCAGGTCAACGAGCTGTTCGGGGAGGCCGACCGCGCGACGGCCGGCGCGTGACTTGGTGGTGGACAGTTCCGGGTTGGTTCGTCGCCTCTGCGGGCAGTACCCGGCGGTCTTGCGTCCGCAGGGCTCCGTGCAGCCGTGAGCGTACTGCGCGCGGTGGCGACTACGGCGGACCACGAGGAACCCACCCTCAAGGTCCACGTCGTCCCATTTCAACCCGAGGACCTCCCCTTGACGCAGTCCGAGGGCGAGCGCGACGGCCCACCGTGCGGAGTTGCGATGCTGGTCAGCGGCCTTCAGCAGTCGCTGTACCTCTTGCACGCTGTAGGGCTCCACTTCGTACTCCCCCGTCTTCGGGGCCTTGGCCAACTGAACGGGGTTCTTGCCGAGATGACCGCGCCGTACAGCCTCATTGAGGGCCGTACGGAAGGTTCGGTGCACCTGGTGAGCAGTCGCGGGCTTGCTGCCGTTGGCCTGCATCTTCGCGTAGAACACCTCAATGTGCTCGGGCTTGAGCCGGTCGAGACGGTGAGCGCCCAAGCCGGGGATGAGGTGCTTTCGGACCGCAACGCCGTACCCGACCATCGTGTTGTCGTTGACGGCGAGGGGCGCGACGTTCTCAACCCAGTGCGTCAGCCACGCCTTGACCGTCCACGCCTTGCCGGGCTTCTTCACGGTCTTGGTGTCGCGCTGTTTCTCCAGCTCTCGGACACCGTCCGCCACTTCGGTCTTGGTCTTGCGTTCGACATGGCGGCGGTCCGGCTTGCCGTCGTCGCGGACGCCGACGGTGACGCGGCCGTGCCATTTGCCGTCCTTGCCGAAGTAGATCGAGCTGCGGCCGTTGGGCTGTCGGGTGCGCTTCTTCTTGTCCTCTGCCACAGGCAGACTCCTGTTTCTTGTGTGTCGGGATGGGGGCCGGGGCGGCGGGCTGTCCTGTCCGGGAGTGCCGCCGCCCCGGGCGTCGTCAAGCGGCGCGTTGGGCGGTACGGAGACGGGCCGCGTACGCGGCCGGCGCGTCGACCGGGACCCTGCGGAGTCCGCCGACCATGACGGACTCCAGTTCGCCAGTGCGGATGAGGGCGAAGCATCTGGTCCGGCCGATGCGGAGGCGGCGGGCGGCCTCTTCGACCTTGAGGAAGACGAGAGTCGGATCATCGTCGGTCGGGGTAACGGATATGTCGTGTTCGTCCAAGGCTCACTCCTCCGGTGGGCATGAGTTCATTGGCAGGAGCCGCCGCACAAACCGCAAAATCCGCAGAAAAGCCAGGAGAGGCCGTTGACCTGCGGTGATGTGGTTCGCGGACGGGGGCGGGCGGTGCTCCGCAGAAACCCGCGTTATTCCGCAAAAATCAGGGGCGACTGTCGGCCGGTCCCCGTGGGCGGGGTGGCGCTCGGTTTTTTGCGGAATATCGCGGGATTGTGCGACGGGCCCCCTCCCGGGGTCGGCGTGGGGACCCGTCGCAGGTCAGCGAGGCAGCCGGGCTTTATTGCGGATTTTGCGGTTTGTGCGGGAGGGATTGTGCGGGTCGGCCGCGTCACCGGCCGCCGTGGTGCAGGGACGGGTGGGCCAACAGGCGGGGTGCCGGGGGTCGTCCGCGCTTGCCGGTGCGCTCGGGTTGGTAGGACCGCAGGTATCCGTGGTCTTCCAGGAGCGCGAGGGCGGGTTCGAGGTCGGCGACGGTGGGCACCTCGCTGCGAGACAGAACCGTGAAGACGTCCCGCCGGCTGACGTCCTCCCATCCGTTGTCCCGCAGCACGCCCAGGACGCTGCGGGCGCGGGAGAGGACGGGGTCGGCGCCCATGACGTCGAACACGGCGAGGGCATGAGCGGTGTAGTAGCCGCCCAGCTCGATGGCCGCACGCATGGTGTCTTCGGTGACCGGGCGGGCGTAGCCGCTGCCGCCGTGTTCGGCGAGGTGCAGCAGCGCGGCCATGCGGGCGGTCGCCCCGGCGAGCTTTCCGGCCCAGTTGGAGATGTGGCCCAGCGTGCCGCCGCGTGCCTTGAGCTGCGGTTCGATGTGCTCCTGATAGGCGATCAGGGCCGTGTCCGCCTCCGGGGTGAGCTGGATGACGGCCGGGTCGGTCCACTCCGCCAGGGACAGGGTCAGGTCGATGACCCGGGCGGTGTAGGCGGCGGCCGTCTCTTCCGGCACCGGGTCGGTGATGACCTCTCGTTCACCGACCGTGGACACCGGCAGGGAGTACAGGAAGCGGGCCAGCAGTCCGCGCCCCTCGAACCCCTTCACCTTCCCGATGTCCCGCAGCACGTCCGGCTGCACGGCGAGGCCGATGGTCAGCGCGGGGGCGTCGATGTACTCGCGGCGGGTCTGACGGTTCACCCGCAGCCGGTCCCCCGCATGTCCCTTCAGGAAGACTTCCATGTTGGGGGCGCCGGAGTAGCGGCCGGCGATGATGTCGAAGATGCCGCCCTCCGCGCTCATCACCGACAGCCGGCCGCCCTGTTCGGCCATGAGCGAGGTGACCGTCTCGGGTGTCGAGTCGTCCGCCAGCAGCACCGGTTCGGCGGGGACGGTGAGCGTGTCGGCGGTTTGCGCGAGGCCGACCGCGGTCGCCACGATCTCGTCCCGCTTGTCGCCGTCGGCGGACGCGGCCTTGGCAGCGGCCTTGTCCGCCGCTTCCTTGGCCAGCCTCGCCGTCAACTCCGCTTCCACGATCACGGGCTTCATGGCTGTCTTGAGCTGCTTCTCCGCCTCATAGAGGGGGTCGGTTAGCAGGGCGAAGACGGCTGACTTGCGGTTCGCGGGCGGCAGCGCCACCACGGTGTAGAGGTTGGTGGGCTCACGCCAGTTGCCGCGCACGTGGACCACCGACCGGCCTCCGGCCGCCGTGGCGAGCACGGCAAGGGCGACCGAACCAGCAAGGTCCACCGGGGTCTGCGTCTCCTCCGCGACGGCCGCCACGAACTCCCCCAACCAGGCGGGGAGGACGTGGGCGGGGAACGGCGGACGCTCACGCTGGCCGGTGAGGGGGATGGGGTCGTCCCACATGGGCTTGAGCGGCTGCGGCGGGGTGTCGTGCGTGGCGAGTCCGGCCCACATGTCCGTGCTGTCCACAGGCTGTGTGGGCATGTCTCCTCCTTCGTCGTCGTTCAAGGTGGGTTCGCTGAAGCAGCCGCAGCCGCCCCAGTCCTCACGGTCGGTGGCGCCACCGGTGATGCGCGAACGCAGTTCCACCAGCGGCAGGGGGTGGGTGATGCCGTCGATCCGCTCGCGCAGGATCGCTACGTCTTTGCCGAGTTCGGCACGCAGGGCCTGTTCCTGGCGTTCCTCGGCGGCGAACCGGGCGGGGTTGGTCTCATAGAGCAGGGCCCATTGGGCTTGTCCGCCGCGCACGCATGCTCCGCCACAGTTGTTGTGCGGGAAGCCCTGCGTGTACAAGCGCGGGCGGCGCAAGCCCATCGCTTCGGCATTGCGCAGCAGGTCTTCCTTGTCGAGGTACGGCGGCTCACACAGCGGGGCGAGCGCCGTCCAGGGCCGGTATGCCGCCTGAATCGCCGGAAGCCGGTGCGTCTCGCTCCAGTCGATTCCGACATAGACCGCACACACGGCCGGGTCGGTGTGCTCCTCCAGCCACCTGCGACAGGGGATCTGCTTCAGGTACTGGCTGCACGGTGCGATGCGGCTGTTGCCGATGATCCGCCGGTCCTGGAAGACCTCCCACGGAGTGCGACCATCGGCAACCTTGACCAGCCGCGCCCCGAGACTGCCCGCCGCGTCGTCCAGGAACCGGTACAGGTCCGGGTCTTCAACCTTGGTGTCCGCGAACAGCAACACCACTTCATTGGGCCCGTGTTCGTCGATGACACGCTTGGCCGTGGCCCAGGAACCGATACCCCCGCTCATCATCACCACGTGCCGGATCGGGGCGCTCATGAGACTGCCCTCTGCTCCGCGACGGTGTGCGGGCAGACGCCGACACGGGCGATCAGCCTGATGACGGCCGCGCGACCCCGGGCGCGTTCGTGATGCCCGCAGGCACAGAGCCAGTCCGCGACCGGCACGCCCTCGCACTGGATCTGAAGCCCCCGGGCGATGCCGGTGACGGTGACCGTGTGCGGGTCAGAACCAACGACAGAAAGGACGCCCTTGCGGGCGGCGACCTTCGGTTCACCCACGGCCGACCGTAGCGGGCACTGTACGGCGCCATGAGGGCCGCACGTGGGGGTTCGGGATGCCTCGTTCATGCCGCGCGCCCCACAGTCGCCTCAAGGCCGTTGGTGACCGCGCGGCGCGCATAGGCCGCCGGGACGCCCACCGAGACGGCGACGGCCACGATCTCTTCACCGATCGCCGCGAGGCCGCACGGTCCCGGACACGCGGTGTGCTGTGAGGCAAGGAACCGGGCGACGCCGAACGCCCTTGAGCCGGCGCCGGATTCGGTGCGGGCCCGCACGAGGGCGAGGCCGCGTTCCAGACCGGTGCGGACGTAGCGCTCGGTGTGGCAGCACCCGATGGCCACCGACCGGCCCCACGCGGCGCGCGTCGGGAGAGAAGAGGCCACCTCCCCCGGGGCGGGGGTGGCCTCTTCCTTCACCACCAGGGCGCGCACGGCCGCCGGGAGAACAACCATCCGGCCGGTTCCGGGACCGAGCCAACGGGCGTACTGCATCAGGGACTTGATGTCGGCACCCGGACGGACCGCGTTCGACGACGGCATGGCGCCCCGGTAGATCCAGTGTTCGCCCCGCGTCGTCGACACAATGCGGGTGCGAGGCAGGCTCTCACGGGCCCACGCGACGGCCGCCGCGTTGTCGAGGTCGACCACGGTCAGCCCGGCCCCGCCGGGGTGGTAGGCGACCGCCACCGCCTCACGCCACACCGGCGCCCACACGGGCGAGGCGAAGACGTGCGCGTCGGCGGTCGCGGCGGCCCACGCATGGCACGGCGCCGGGCACTGGCAGGGGCCCGGCGACTTCATGTTGGGCCGTCCGCCGCAGGCGCCGTCCTTACAGGAAGGGCAGTTGCCGAACGGCACCTTGCCGGCCCGCAGCGGCAGAACCGGGACACCGGCCGCCGCGAGGGCGAGGGCGGCCCGCAGAACTTCGGGCGTCGTGCTCATGCCGCTGCCCTCCCGTCCAGGGCGAGGAACTGGGTGGCGATCCACTCGGTGTAGGCAGGCGGGATGCACTCGCGGATGCCATCGCGGTTCATCCAGTCCACGACCATCACCTTCCGGGCGAGGGGGACGCCGGAGAAGTTGCCGATGAACTGGCCGAAGTGGCCGGGCGGGACGGGGCGACCCATCTTGGCCTGAGGAGCGGTGTGCGCGGGGTGCGGGAGCTGCGGGAGTCGGAAGCATCCGCCAGCTTCGAAGTAGCGGTGGCGGTAGGTCTCCAGCCCGAACATGGGCCCGCACAGCATCACGGGACGGCGCAGCTTCGGCAGCGCGCCCCGGACGTTCTCGATGACCCACGGCCGCCTGGAGGCCTCCAGTGCGGTGCGGGTGGGGGCGATCAGGTCGGGGTGGGTGTTGCCCCGGATGCGCTGGCAGCCGCTGTCGTGCTGGCACGGCGGCGAGGCATGGATGAAGTCAAAGTCCGCGCCATGCTCGCGGATGAAGGCGACCGCGTCCGCCTGCACGAAGGTGAAGGGGTAGCGGGGCTGCGGGGCGAGGTCGACGCCAGTGACGTCGAACCCGGCGAGGTGGTAGCCCATGGATGCCCCGCCCTGGCAGCAGAACGCGTCCAGCAGACGCGGCCGGGGCACTCGCCCCGATCGGGTGGCGTGGGCCGAAGGGCCCTCGCCGGAAACGCGCAGTTGGGTCATGCTGTAGGTCTCCTGTTCTGCAACGTCGGGACTCGGAGACCGTGGGCGGCGGGCTGTCCTGTCCGGGAGTGCCGCCGCCCACGGGCACAGCTAGTGGTTCTTGGTCCAGTGGGCGTATTCCTGGCGGACGTAGGCGCGCGGGTCGGCGGCACTCGCCGGGTGCTCCGGCCAGTACGGCGTGCCGCGGTGGTCGCCTTCGCCGTCCCGGTCGCGCTCGATCAGTCGACGGGCCGCTTCCGTGGCCACCTCGCACGCGTCACCGTGGAACCCGTCGGCCTCGTCCTGGAGTGCGATGCGGTCCAACAGCGCGGCTTTGCGAAGCCAGTACTCCCGGTCAAGGTCCTTGCCGAACGGCTTGTCGACGGCCGCCTGAGCGGTCCACCCGATCTCGCTGACCATGCTCGGAGCGAGCGTGTACGCCTCGTCCGGGGTCGGCCATGGGCCCAACTCGGGGCGGTGGTCGGCGGTGACGTACAGGCGCCGGTGTTTACCGTCGCGGGTGGGGTAGTCGCGTACGGCGCCGATGGCGAACGCACTGTTGAGCGCGGTGGTGACGCGGTCGGCGTCGGCAGGGTCGCAGATGATGCGGATCTCGATCACGTCTCTCCTAGCGAGGGTCAGAAGGGCGGTTCGTCGCTGTAGCTGTCGGGCAGGGTGCGCCGCTGCCGGTACGGCAGCGGGAGCAGGACCGTCCGCCACTGCGTCCAGCAGTCGCAGGGCTCCCAGTCGATGCCGTCGTACTCGCCGGTCTCGGGGTGGCCGTAGTCGTGCGGGATGCCGCCCACGCCGTCGCAGTTGCGGCAGTGAGGGCGGGGCGTGTCGGTCAGGACCAGGGACCGGCGGAGCCAGTGGGCGACCTGAATGCGGAGTCGGATCAAGGGTGTTGGCCTTCCTTGGTCAGCTGTAGAACTTGTTCCGCTTGATGACGGCCTTGCGGATGTTGACCGTGGTTCCGCCGCTGTGGCCGCTCGTGCTGAAGGCCTGTACGGCGATCCAGCCGCCGAAGATGACGGCGGCGAGGATGATGAGCTGGTGGATGAACGCGGCGAGCGCGGCGATGAACGTGGTCAGCAGGACCAGGCCGCCGCACACCGCGCCGAATCCGATGCCTCCGAGCGCGATGTTCACCGCCGCCCGTGAGACGGCCGGCTTGGCGGCGACCGGTTCGGGCTTGGCGGGCTCGATGGCGTAGCCGATGACAACGCGGCCGTCCGGGAGGACGACGCTCGCCACGGCCGGGACGGCGCCCGGCTGCACGGGCACGAGCGGTGTCGTGTGCGCGGGGACGAGCGGGGCGGGGGTGTGGACGTGCACGGCCGCCGTCTCGTGTGCGACCGGACGGCCGTACGGGGTGGGTTCGTTCACGGTGCTGGTCTCCTTTCGGGTCAGCGGCTGATGCCGGGTAAGGCGTCGGTGAAGGCGGTGACGAGCTGGTTGACGGTGTCGGCCGCGCCGGTGTGGGCGAGGTAGAAGCCGAAGAGCGCGACGGCGACGGCCGCACCGGCGCCGACGGCCTTGAACCGCAGTAGCAGCACGACGACGACGGCGAGCAGCAGAACGAGCGGGACGGTGAGGGTCACGGAGTCTCCCGGCGGGTCAGCGGGTGCCGGCGCGGTAGGTGCGCGCGGCGCGGTTGTAGATCCAGCGGCCGACACGTATGCGCTTGCCGGTCGCGTCGCAGCGGCGGCAGTCCTTGCCGCGCTTGGCGTTGCCCTTGCGGTTGGTCTTGATGGTGTGGCCCATGCCAGAGCACTTGCGGCAGTCCCCGAACGGGCTCAGCCAGCATGCGGCGACGTAACCAAGGGTGACCATCAGCAGGAATGCGGTAGCGAGCACTGCAAGGCTCATCAGGGGCCCTCTCAGAGGGGTTGAAGGGAGTTTTCGCAGGTCGGCCGCTAGACGCTAGCGGCCTGATCAGGGGCGGTTTGGGTCGCTAGCAGGGTTGCTACCGGTAGCGACGTCTGCCGCTACCGGTAGCGGGCTGCGGGGACCTATCCGGCATCCCTCTTCTGGTTGCGCTGGGTAATCGCGGCGGCAATGTCGTCGCGCTTGATGCCGCGCTTGTTGACCTGTTCGCCGTCGATTCGCCGACTGATCTGCACGGTGCCGATGCCGAACGGCTTGAGCGCGGCGGTGAGCGCTTCGGCCTTGGGCTTGGGCTCCAAGTCGGCCCACGGCCCGTAGACGTCGGGGCGCAGGTCGGCGAGGCGGTCGACGATGGTCTCGGACCACACCTTGGTCTCGCCCTTGCCGAGCACAGTCGCGACGTCGTCCAGGATCGTCGCGGATACCTCCGGGGCCGGGGCCTCGCCGGCCGCGTCGCCCGACAGGGTTCCTTCGGCCTCGCGCAGGGCGGCGGCGCGGGTCAGGATGCGCGCTGCGTCTGTCCCGTTGGCGAGGTAGGTGCGCACGATCCCGGAGTCGTCCGACATGCCCTTGAGCAGACCGACGCCCTTGTGGGACTTGAGCAGCTTGGACGCGTCCAGGCCCTCGCTGTAGGAGCCGGCGCCAAGGATGGTGTCCGAGACCTGGTAGGCGCCGACCCGCAGCGCGAACCGAGCCTGGTGCTGGTCACGCAGCTCCGAGGGGCACGCCTTGTCGTCCGGCTTCTGCGTCGCCGTCATCACACTGACGCCGACGGCCGGGGCAACCCGGGCGAGGTAGACCATCAGCGACAGGATCTCTTTGCCGTGCTCGGGGTGGGTCAAGTACTCCTGCACCTCGTCCACCACGAACAGGACCAGGGGCATGTTCAGCTTCTTGTCCCGGCTGATCTCCGGGGTGAGCTTGCCTTCCGGGCAGACGTGCAGCGACAGTTCAGAGAGCCGGTGGTAGCGGTCTTCGACGTCCGCTTTCAGCTCGCGCAGCGAGGTCAGCAGATGCTGAACCGGGTCGAACCCGCCCTTGGGTACGATCCCGAACCCGATGCGGTGGGCGACCTTGGTGAACGTGCGCCAGTCCGGCGACGCCTTCCCGTCGAACACGTACAGCCGCACGTACGGGTCCAGCGCGGCGGCCAGCGCGATCGTGCGGGCAGAGAACGTCTTGCCCTGACGCGGCACGGCACCGACCAGCAGGGACAGCCACAGCATCGTGGCCATGACCGGGTTGCCGCGCTCGTCCACGCCCCACGGGAACGGCTTCCAGAAGTCCACCCGCGTCGCCCCCAGCAACGGGGACTTGCCCGAGGGGACGGCGAGCGGGTCACGGTCGGCGATCCAGTACGACACCCGCCGCCCGCTCGTCTCGTCCTTGTCGAGGAAGAGCTGCGTGGGCGCGATGTCCATACCGGAGGCGAGCCGGGCATGGGCCTTCATCGCGTCCTCGAACGTCTTGCCGTACGGCAGATCCACCACGACCCGCCAGCCGTCGCCGTCCCGCCCGATCGGGCGCGGGAAACCGATCGTCTGATCCTTGCTGGTCAGCCCCGCCACCTCGTGCGCGCGGATGACAATGTCCGAGGACAGCTTGCGCTTGCGGAACGTCACCTTCGCCATGTCGATCAGCGGCTGGTCGGCCGGCGCACCCACCGCACCGAGGGTGGTGGTCATCGCGGCCACGGCCAGCAGGAGCAGCCACGACGGCGCCATGACGTACAGCGTCAGTGCGGCGGCCAGACCGATGACGGCGCCGATCGTCGCCACGATCCCCCGCAGCCGGACCCGGTCGTTGCGCTGGCGCGAGAGCTTCAGGTACTCGCCCGCGTCCTCGTTCGCCACGGCCGCGAGCCGCAGCCCCTTGCCCTCCGCGTCGAACACCCACCGACCGATCGCCGTCGACCACCGCCAGGCGCCCCGCGGGAAGTACATGCAGATCTTCGGCGTGTAGACCAGCGGCAGCCGGATCGCGTGATAGCCGGCCACGGCGGAGTAATGCCGAAACGCCCACTTGCGCACGGCCTTGCGCTGGTCGGGGAGCTTGACCCAGTCCGGCAGCACCGGCATCCGGGCCTTGTCCTTGGCCTCCATCCATTCCGCGACCGAGGGCGGGTAGACCTCGCGCGGCGGGTCGACCGGCGCCCCCTCGCTCAGGCCGTCGGCCTCCGGGTCGTCGGTGTCGGGGAGTTCAGCCTCCCACTCCCCCGGCTTCACCACACCGGCCGACGTAGCCGAGTCAGTGGGGTCGGTCTTCTTCTTCAGTGGGAACGGCAGTACCTCAGCCGTCCGTTCGTCCGTGCCCTCCGGGTCGTCCGGGGACAGGAACTCGGGGTTCTCCGTCACGATGTACGCACTCCTTCGGGAGTCGAAGGGTCCGGCCGGCTTGCTGTGGAAGGTCGGGCGGCCGGGCCCGGGATTCGGGGTGGTTCAAGCGGCGCGCTGTTCCTCGGGGTAGGCGCAGGTCACGCACATGCCGAGTGAGCGCGGGATGCAGTACCCCGCGTCGGTCCGACAGTTGGGGCAGGTACGGCGCGCCAGCATCGCCAACGCGAGCGCACCCCACTTGCGGGCCGTCATCGGCCGCACCGGCAACGCCCGATCCACGCGGTACAGGTAGGCCACGCTCACCCCGCCCGTGTGGTGCCGTGAGCGGCGCATGACCTGCGCGGCCACCGGCTGACCCCCGGGCCGTAAGCCCTGCGTGCGGAGCTGTCGGCGGGTGGCATAGCCCTCCGGGGCCAGCCGCCACGGGAACGTCGGGATGCCGTAGCGGGCGCCGGACGGGTCGAAGCACTTCGCGTACGCGGTGGCCATCAGGCGACCGCCTCAGCGGCGGCCCGCTCCGTGCGCAGTGTGTCCCGCAGCGCACGGGCGTTGGCCGGGGACGTGTGCAGCGCCCGGCGGATCCCCTCCGCAGTCAGCTCCGCATCCGACCAGTCGGCCACCAGTGTCCGTGCCTCGGTGAGCAGTTGCTCCGGGCTTCGGCGCGGCTGAGTCGACCGGGCCGACTGCGGCACCCGACCCGTCGCCCGGCGCGGCCGGGCCGACTGCGCGGCCGACGTCTGCCCGATCGGAGCGAGCACGGTCGACGGGACGGGCTTGGGCGGGATCACCGGTTTGAGGAAGCCGACCTGTACCGCTGCCGGAATCCGGAGCGGATTGACCGCCACGGGCGGCGGGGTCGATTCGGGCAGGTCAGCCGTAGACCGATTCCTCATTGTCTTGGCTGATTCCTCCGCATTTACGACCAGTGCGGGTACGGCACCAGTGCTGCCGAACATCGACATCAGCGCGGCATCCGCACCACCCGTGATCCGAGCGCGTTGGACCTCCAGCAGCCGCGATCCGAGGGCGGCATCCCCGACCCCGACCTTGCGGGCCAGACGCCACGACGCCCGATCGGACCGCTTGCGGACCCGGTCGCTCGGGTGGTGGGCGGCACGGGCGCGGTGGTAGGCGAGGGCTTGCACGATGTCGGCGGTGCGCCGCTCGTTCTCCGCATCCCGGCCATCCGTGTGGACGACGATCCGGCGCGCGAGGAACGCCATGCCCTCCGCCGACACGGACATGCCCATCGGGGTCAGGGCGTAGATCACGGTGCGTCCCGGGTCCGGCGCGGCCATGGCGCCCATGACGGCGGCGGCCGTCGGCAGAGCCCACAGCCCGATCCGCACGACACGCGGGGAGGACTGTCCCAGCATCGTCAGCCCCAATAGGACCAGGGCGAGGACGGCGGTTGCGCCCTCGCCGGCACCGAGCGCGCCGAGCGCGGTCCCCGTGCCGTAGGCGTGCCCGATGTTGCTGTAGGTGCCGATACCGCCGATCACGCCCGCGCCCAGCATGGGCACGAACGCGGCCGTCAGCACACCGGCCTGAATCTTCGACAGAGGCTCGCGGGTCGCGTTCATGCCGCTTCCCCCGCCCCCGGCTGGTAGTCACGGGCGGCGCGCAGGAAGGGCACCGTGCGGGTCAACGCGTCGGCGTACAGGGCGTCCCAACCGGCGATCTCGTCACCGGCCTCCGCCTCCGCCCGCAGGTCGACGAGGACGTCACGGGCCGCGTCCTGGCGGGCGGCACGCTCGCCGTCCGTTTCGGGCTTCAGCGGGCCCCGGAAGAGGTCGATGTCGATTCCGAGCGCCAGTTCCGCGAACTCGGCGTCGCCGTGGGCTTCCTGGCCGGCGACGAAGCTGCGCATACGCATGATGGATCTCTCCATTCGGGTACGTCGGGAGGGGCGCGGGGCGGTCGGCTGTCCTGTCCGGGAGTGCGACCGCCCCGCGAAGAACCGGGGGTCAGACAGCGGCGATGATGAGCGCGGCGACCAGCAGCCACAGGTGGTGGAAGGACTGGTCAAGCGCGTAGGCGCCGGTACCGATGTGCGGGTTGTCGTCGCGGCCGGCGCGCGGGGCACCGAGCCGGTAGAACTCGCCCTTGCCGGTCACCCGGGCCAGCCACGCGAGGGTGGTGCGCCGGTCGGCCCACCAGTGCGAGACCGCGTCCACCACCAGGCCGACGACGACGCCGGACGCCGACAGGTGCAGCCCGAGCAGGGCGGCGGCCGGGATGAGCAGGGCGAGCTTGGTCAGTGTCAGGGTGGCGACGTGCCGGGCGTCCGCGAGACGGCCGACCCACCCGGGACGGCCCTTGTGCGCGGACTGGGGCGAGGTCTGCACCCAGTGATCACCCACGCTGTGGGCGACGTACAGGACAACGAACACGGCGGTGAACGTGGCAGCGTGCATCGGTGACGGACTCCTGTCCGGAAGACGGTGAGAGCTGCGGGCCGGTCGGGGTGCTAGCTGATCTGCACGTGGCCGCTGGTCACCCGGCGGCGGACGTTCAGGTGAGCCGCCCCGGTGACGCGGACACTGCCGGACGTGGCGTTCACGGACAGACGGCCGCTGGCCTGCGAGGTCGCCGCCATGCGGACGCTGCCGGACGTGAGGTTCAGCCGGGCGTGATGACCGCTGTAGGCGCCGACGTTGACGCTGCCGGACGTGAGGTTGATGTCCAGCAGGCCGCTCACCTCGCCGACAGTGACGCTGCCGCTGGTGACGACGGCTTCCAGATCACCGACGCGCTCAGCGGTCAGCCTCCCGGAGGTGCCGTCGTACTCCAACCGGGCCAGCGTGCCCGTGACGACGGTGTTCGCGCTGTGCGTGCTGATCGCGGCCACCGACCGCGCGGGCAGGTGAACCACGGCGCTGATCGGCGTCACCGCCTCCCCGGCCGGGCCGGTGGCGGTGACCTCACGGCCGTTGACGAAGACCTTGCCGCCGCCGTGGCCGGAGATGTGGACGTTGCCATTGATGATCTGCACGCCGTTGCCGCCGGAGAACGTCATGGTGTTGCCGCCCATCCGGATGGTGGTGCTGCCGCTCATGCCGCCGGCGACGTCCGGGACGCGGACCCGCAGGTTCTGCCCGGTGAGGCTGGCGGTGGTGTCGCGGATCGCGTCGGCCGACGGGCCGGAGGTGGCTTCCGTCGTCAACACCATGCGCGCCTGCTTCAGCGCGGGGTCGACGACGACGCGGATACTGCCGGTGGCCATCGTCAGATCCAGGGCGATCGGGCCGACGACGTCCACGGGGATGATGCGCTCGGTCATGGAAGAACTCCTGACTGCGTCGGGATGAGAGACCGGGCGCGGCGGGCTGTCCTGTCCGGGAGTGCCGCCGCGCCGGGAATGAGAGCGAACGCACCGCAAGCGGCGGCGCGTTGATGTGCCGTGGTACGTCGTCTCCTTCGGGAACACGAGCTCCCGTTTCAGGCGTATGGAGACGTGATCTTTCGATCTAAGCCCTCCGGTTGACCAGGGGTCCGGGTCCCTCGGCCCGCTCTGTCCCGGGCCCCTTGCCGTGCGCTCGGTCGCCCCGCCGAAGCGGCACGATCGAGAGGAACATGTATTACATGTCCCTCATCTTGCAGAGAGAGGTTCGCCCCGTCAAGCCCTTCGGCTGTTTGGAGTTCGCGCGCCCCTCGCGCTCGATGTACCTACAGAGTGGCGGCGCCGACGGCGACGTTCGACTTCGCACCTGTACGACTCAGGTCGTTCTTGGCTAGCGTGAAGTCGTACCAAGTCGTCCCGCACATGCGGAGGTTGGACGTGGCTAACGAACGATTACGTGGCGCGATCGTCGACTTGGGCCTGACCCTTGATGAGGTAGGCGAACGTCTCGGGGTCTCGGCCAAGACAGTAGAGCGCTGGATCAACGACCCTGAGCGCAAGCCCTATCGACGCTTCCAGTACGCGACCGCCTCACTCCTGAAGTGCGAAGTGTCGTACCTCTGGCCGGACGAACGAACGTCGGCTGAGGTGACCGCCACGGGCAACGCCGAGTTGGTCAGGCTGTATCCGCACCGGTCCGTAGTGATGCAGACCCTTTGGACGAACCTGTACTCCAAGGCCACCCGGCAGTTTGACCTACTGGTGTACTCGGGGTTCTGGCTCACCGAGGACGCGACGTTTCACCGCATCGTGAAGGAGAAGGCGGCCGACGGAGTACACATCCGCTTCATGCTGGGGGAACCCGACTCGCCGGCTGTGTCCGTGAGGGGCGAGGACGAAGGGATCGGTGCCGCGATGGCGGGCAAGATTCGTAACGCCCTCATCAACTACGCCCCGCTCTTCGGGCTCCCGGGTGTCGAGTTCCGCTTGCACGGCACCACGCTCTATAACTCGATCTACCGGGCCGATGACGAGATGCTGGCGAACGGCCACCTGTACGGGGTCGGCGCCTACATGGCGCCCGTGCTCCACCTGCGGCGCGTCCCCGGCGGTGAACTCTTCGACGCCTACGCTGAGAGCGTTGAGAAGGTCTGGCAGGCGGCCCGTCCGGTCTCGTCACCTACTGGTTGGGAAGGCACAAGCTGATGAGCCGGATTGACTACTTCCGTGACCCGCACGCTCCTACCGCCAACTCGGTTGTCCCGTCGGTGACAGCCGTTGTCCGGGACGGTGCGGGGCGGCTGTTGCTCATCCACAAGACCGACAACGACCTTTGGGCCCTGCCTGGTGGCGGCCATGACATCGGCGAGCGCATCGCGGACACGGTCGTTCGTGAGGTACGGGAAGAGACCGGTATCGATGTTGAGGTAGACAACATCGTCGGGCTCTACACCGACCCCGAGCACGTGTTGGCGTACGACGACGGCGAGGTCCGGCAGCAGTTCTCCATCTGCTTCCGGACACACCCAGTCGGCGGTTCGCTACGCACAAGTAGCGAGTCGAAAGAGGTCCGCTGGATTGATCCAGCGGACCTTGACGGACTCGACATCCACCCGTCGATGATGCTGCGTATCAGGCACGGCCTTGATGACGCGCGGCGAGCGCCCTACATCGGTTGATCGAAATAGTAGACCTGCCCCAACCGGTACTGAACGCGGTACACCGCTGCGTGGATCTCCGGAGCTGCGCGCTGGATGAACCGGCCGACGATTGTGTCCGGGCCGTACCGCCGCACGATCTCGTGCAAGCGCTCCGTAGGCGTGGTCTGCGTTCCGTCGGGCGTGGTGGTCATGTCGCAGTACAGCAAGGCGTCGACCAAGTCGGGACGCTCTAGCTCGAACTCGCCCTCAAGTTCGTGGCGAAGTCCGCGTTCCTCCGCTTCCAGCAAGGCACAGGAGTGATGCGCCACGAGACGAACAACCCGTTCGTCCGCTCCTTCCTGATCTCTGAGGAAGCGCGCGCCGTCCAAGGGATGGAAGCCCGTGGCAGCGATGGCCGGCGAGTAGCCGATGTCATGCAGCACGGCCGCCGCTTCCAACACCTCCGCGTCGTCGCCCAGGATCGGACTCAGGGAACGGGCGCGCTTGGCGACCCCGAGTGAGTGCGCCCACCGGCGCGGAAGCGGATCAGAAAGCAGCGATTCGGAGAGCGTGTACGCCCACTCAGTGAGTCCCATGATGGCCAAGGCTACGGCCGGACTGTGGAAGTCTGGAGGGCAAGCACGGTCCGCCCCTTGCCGTGCACGGTCGCGAGCAAGCCGTTTCCCTCCATCTGGGCAAGCACACGGCGCACAGCGGTCCGGGACGCTCCGAACCTCTCACACAGCTTCGCTTCGGACGGATAGGTGTCCCCTACCGAGAGTGCGTCCTCTTTGATCAGGTCCGTCATGCGCTCCGCGAGCGACCGCCGGTCACCTCCCCGAACCACGCGCCAACCGATCCCGGGGGCGGACTCGACAACCCCGTCAGCTTCGAGAACCTTGAGCGCGCGGCGGATCGTGTTCCGGGAGACGCTGTGCGACTCCATCAGGTCGGCCTCCGACGGCAAGGCGTCGTCAGCCTGCTCCGCCTGAATCTCGCTTCGCAGCGTCTCCGCAATGATCAGGTAGGTTCCGCGCGGACTGGCCTCCGGCACTTCGACTCCTCTCGCAACGCCCATCCCTCGCTGCTAAGGGTCCCACGTCCCATGCGACTGGCAATCAGCTACCTGATGTCTGACGGGCTCTGACCACAGCCTGCTCGAAAGCACTGCGAGCTTGCCTTACGGCGTGTCGTTCGTCATCCCAAGGGGTCATGCTGTCCTCCTGGCGCATACCCAGTTGAACCCACCACTCTGCGCGGCGAACGAAGCGCGCACACGCGCGCGTTACTTCTTCCGCAGCCGCAGTCGTTTCGTCGCGAGCATGAAGCTTAACGATCTCCAAGGCCTCTTGGAGATTCCACATGCCGTGCTGCATCTCTAAACTCGATTCGCGGCACGCCTTTCGTGCCCGTCCATCCGACAGCAAGGGGGATTCACTGAGCGCAGCTCGCTGATACACCGCGAAGGCATATATGTCCGCCTCGATATCCCGCGAGATGTCATGAAATGCGACCCAGGCGTTCTCTCGGCTCGCCCGGGCCCACTGTGCTCGTCCAGCATCTGCCGCGTCTTGCGCCGCTCTGGCTTGGGCGTGTGCGCCCCGTGCCTGGGCTAGCGCCCCAACTGCGGTGAGCGCGCTGCCGACAAAAGCTCCGACCAGACCAGCTATGGCTTCGTTCATAGTCACGAGAGTGCCGTAGTACGGCCTCCAGCGTGAGCGATGCGGCAAGACGACAGGCCGCTAGGCACCTTCGGCCAGCACTCCAGGCCGTCTCAGTTTCCGTCTCGTTCATGGCTGTACGCAGCCGTTCACGGCCGCACGTGAGACCCACCCGGCGCCGTTTCGCATACGAGCATGAACGGGCGCGTACGACTCCGGACCATGCTCTGACCAGCGTGGACAAACCTGCAAAGCGAGTTACGCCGGTTCGATTCCGGTCACGGCCTCCACGAACACCTACGAGCGGGCGTCCCCCCTATGACGGGGAGGGCGCCCGCTCTCGCCGTTCACGGCCTCACGCGACGGGCCGCAGAACGAGCGGATCCGGCAACCCTGCCTTCGAGGTCAGGCCCCGCCCGCGCACTTCAGCTCACGCTTGGCGAAGTCGACGTAACGCTGCATGAGGGCAGTGAGGGTCTTCCGGGATTCTGGCGTTTCGGGGGCCCTGTTTGCGGTCAGTGTCAGCTCGACATACTTGGCCGACTTGGGCAGAGCGTCGCTCCTCGGCAGGTCCGGGCGCTCGCACAGGAACACGGAACCTGCACCACCGTCCCAGACGAATGCCTCGTCACCGGCGTCGATACGCGTTCCGCGCGACCGCGCCCATCCGTTCCATTCCGTTCCCTTGCCGGTCCTTCGCCGCTCGGCGAATGCGATGAACCGCGCATCGCCGTCGATGAACAGGCTGCAATACGTACTGCCCCGTGCACCGAACACATCGAAGGGGCGATCCTTCGACAGTTCCGCCTTGCTGCCGTGGGGCAGAAGCGGCGCGACCGAGGCCCCTGTGAACGCCCCCCAACACATGCTCTTCGGCAGGCTCGGCACTGAATCATTGCTGTCCGAGCAACCGCTCAGAACCACCATTCCGGCGAGGAGGGACCCAAAAGCCCGGCCCACACGGCGTATCACTTCCCACCACCACGAGGCGCAGAACTGTCCACCATGTCCCGGCCCGCGGAAAAGGCAAGACCGGCCGATGACGAAGCGGTTCCCTGGTATTCGCGAATGTCCCGTTCCGAGAGTCCGGCACTCTGGCCAGCCGTGCCCACAGCGCTCATCGCCGCCTGCTTGGTACGGGACTCGGCCTTCGTGTAGGAACCGGCGGCTTCCTGACTCGCCTCCGCCGAGGAGTCAGTCTGCGCTCCCTCAACGATGGACTTCGTAACATCCTCCTGGAACCACTTCACAGCGTCACCCCCGACCGGCAGCATCTCAATGTATTTGGCCCCGACGGCACTGATGATCCGATTGGTCCAATCGGCCTTGTCCTGCACTGCCTTGTTGAACTTGGCGTCATCCGAAGAGTGCTTCTCGTGGATCGCCTCCACCCGCCCCTCGGCCATCATTCCCGCGATCTGCCCACCGGGCCCAACAGCGTTGCGCACTGCCTCACCGACGTCCGTTCCATGGTTCTCCGGATGGGCGAACACATCGTGCACCAACAGCGTCGTGTATACCTGCTGCGCGTTGGTGATCGCACCGTACGCATCGGGGTCCTGTGCCACGGCGGTCAGGAAATGGGCCATCCGGCCCGGATCGAAGGTGGCCGGCACACCCAGCGGCTTCGCCTGCCCCGCCCCGTTCTCCGCCGCCGCCTGAAGATCCGGCATGTACTCCGCAGCCATGTTCCCGAAGTTCCCGGACAGCCCCGCCAGTGGGCCGGGTGTGTCGCCCTCGCCCGTCACCAGCTCCGGGGAGCCTCCCACCTTCGTGACGACCCGCTCCATCACCTTGGCCATCTGCTCGGTGTGCTCCACGGGCCTTGCGTGCTCATCCCCCACCACCCGCCCCGTGACCGCCGCCTCCAGCGCGTTACCGGTCGCGGTCTGGAGGGGGGTCGGGACGGGGCCGTCGGTGGGGGCCGTGTCGAACCAGTCCGCCGTCGCCTCGCGGTCGAGGGCGTAGTCGACCATCCCCTGCGGGCGCCCCTGGTCACCGGAGACCGGCTTGTCGTCGGTGGTGACGATCCCGTCCCCATCGCTGTCCTCACGTACGGGCTCGTTGAAGAAGGCCGTGGCCGCCTCCGGGCTGTTGCCCATCGCCTGCATCAGACCGGTCATGGGGTCGAAGCCGCGGCCGCCCCCCTTGTCGAGGTTGAAGGCCAGAGCCGGGGAGGTGGGCACGTTCCCTTCCCAGATGCCCGGGTCCGCGTGCTCCATCCCGACCATGTCGCGCCCGATCGGGACCAGGAACTCCTTGTCGTACCGGCCCTGACGCAGCAAAGCGCCCAGCGCCTGGTACCCGTACACCTTCGCGCCGATGCTCGTGACCCCCGGGATGTCGATCCGCTTGCGACCGGCCCGCATCATGTCGAGGGTCCAGGTCGCGTCCAGGTGGCCGCGCGTCCTCGGATCGGTGGCGACGCCCAGCATGTCGCCCATGTCGTCCTGGAGGCCATGCACCATCGCGACCCGGTCCTGGCCGGCCGCACCCAGGCCCGTCGCGTCCAGCGACATCTTCGTGTACAGCTCAAGCGTGCCTTCCGCGCCCATCCGGCGGTAGAAGGCGGTGGCGAACTCGGGATCCCTCGCGTTGTCGTGCACGAGCTCCCGGAGCCGGCGAAGGGCCTCGCCGTTACGCGCCACGCCCCCGTCCCCCGTGGCGCTCCTGGCCAGTTCGACGGCCCGAGCCGCCTTCTCGTCCTCCAGGCCGCTGAACTTCGGCGGGGCGAAGTCGTGCTCGCTCCCGTCGTTCGCCGCCAGCGCCCGCCGCAACGACTCGTCCGCCTCGTCGCACTCCTCCACGATCACCTTGATCCGGCGCTGCCACTGCTCGACGGCGTCGTTCTGCCGCTTGATCTCAAGATCGCTGGAGACGCCCGGGGTGGTGTGACGCGCGGCGTAGTCTCCGGCGACGGAGTAGCGGGCGGTGACCCGCCCCTGCGCGTCCACGACGATGCCGGACTGCTCCGAGCCGTCGACGATCTTCCGTAACTCGTCCCTGGCCCGCTTGAACGCCGCGTACCCGTCCGCCAGTACCGCGTGGATCCCCTTCGCCTCCGCCGCCGCGTCCTCGAACTCCTTGGCCGTCTTGTCGATGAACTGCCTGGTGACGCCCGCGTTCACCCCGGCCCAGTCCGCCTTGTCGGCGTGGGCCTTCATGCCCTTGCGGGCCTCCTCGGCGAGGGTTTTCAGCCGGGTGACCATGTCCGCCCAGTCGTCGACCGCGGTCTTCAGTTTGTCGAGCGGTGCGTTCACCACGTCGTCGTACGTGAGCATGTCCTGATACCGACCTTGATGGCTCGAAGTCCCGTTGGCCCGCTGCCCGCGGCCTACTTCAGGTATGCGTCGATCCGCGACACCGCGAGCAACTCGCCCCCGACGCGCTGGTCGTCCTTGGCGTGGGCGGCCATCGAGTAGTCGAGGTGGTTGGAGATCTGCGCGCAGGCGTCGCTGAGCGTCCGCAGCTGGGTGTCCCACTTGGTGCGGACCTTCGCCAGTTCGCCGCCGCTGGTGAAGTTGCGGGCGGTGAGCGCGGTCGCCGCGGAGCCGGTGGATTCGCGGGCGTGACTACCGTCGCGCCTGAGCCCGTCGTGCAGTTTGAAGGCGTCCCCGCCGACCACGCCGAGGTCGTCGCGCCGCACGCTGAGGTCGGCGGCCCCGGGCCCGCTCGGCCCCTCGTCGACGCGGTTCAGCCGCATGGCCACGTTCGCGGCCGCACTCGCCTGCGCCTGGCGCCACTCTTCCTCGAACGACATGCGGACCCCGCCCCCGTACGCCCCCGGACGACCCTTTACCGCTTCCACACCGTACGGACGGGCCGCTCTTCGCGCCAGCACATGCTCCGGCTATGGGGGTACGTGGCCGTTTCATCCCCCCTGAATGGCTGGGATGGGGCGGATGGGTTGACGGATCACCGGTGGGGCGCGTGTCGCCTCACGTCCGACTCAGGAGGTGCGGCGCCGTGACCGTACGAGCAGTACGGCGACGGCCGCGACGACCACACCGGCCGCACCCACGCCGACCCACAGCCCGGTGTTACCGCCGTCGTCCGACTCCGAGTCAGGCGCGGCCGTCACGGGCTTGCCCGCAGCGGACGGGGCCGGCGACGCCGACGCCTGCGGGGACGGCGTCCCGGCCGCCGCCAGGTCGGGCAGCGGCCACTCGTTCGCCGGGCCCGGGTCGCCGGGGGTCTTCAGGGCGATACGGGGGCGGACGACCCCGTACCCGATGTAGTCACTGCGCTTGTCCCCGTTCTTGGGGCCGCCGGCCGTGTTGAGCAGGACGCGGAGGACCTGGTTGTTGGTCCACTGGGGGTGGGCGGACCAGATGAGGGCGGCGGAGGCGGAGGCGAGGGCGGTGGCGTCGCTGGTGCCGTGGCTGGTGCAGATCTGGGTGCCGCCGCCGCAGGCCTCCGTCATCTCGTCGCCGGGGGCGGCGAGATCGACCTGAGGACCGTGCTGGGACTCCTTGGTCGCTTCGATCTTCTTGTCCACGGCTGCTACGCCTACTACGCCGGGGGTTGCACCGGGGTACTGAATCGGATTGCCCTTGTCGCCGCTGTTGCCGACACCGGCAAAGACCAAAGATCCCTTGCCCAAGGCGTACTTCACCGCGCTGGTGAGCTCATCAGAGCCCTCCGGCGAGGCCTGCGAAATATTGATCACCTTGGCGCCATGGTCCGCCGCATAGCGGATTCCCTGGCTCAGTTTCTCAAGCCACATAGGGAGGTTCACAAACTTCGAACCTTCCGTGTCCTTCGGCAGCCTGACCGGAAGAACCTTCACTCCAGGCGCCAGACCGAAGGCACCGTCCGCCGCCGACCTCTTCCCAGTACCGGCAATCAGTGACGCCATGCCGGTTCCGTGACCCTTCCAGTCAGTGTGTTCGTCACCCTGTTCACTGGAGAGATTGAGCCCAGGCAGTACCTGCCCGTGAAGATCGGCCAGAGTGTCATCGACGCCGGTGTCGATGACGGCGACAGTGACTCCCTTACCCGTGCTGGTCTTCCACATCTCCTCGGCCTGCATGGCGTCGAGATGCCACTGCCGCTCACGGACCGTGTCCGCATGCGCGGGTGTGGCGGCAACGCCCACCAGCAGCGCCCCAAGGACGACGGACACGGCACGGCCGCGCCTCATGACTCGATGGCTCCTGGTGGGCATGCGCTTCCTTCTCAGAGGCTCAGTCGATTACGGGCGGCACAATACGGCGGTCGCTCTGCTGCCAGGTCTCCTCGTCCTCGGTGAGGTAGTCCGGCCGCTCGCCACCGCGCTCGTCCCGCCGCCCGGCGGGGCCGTGCGTACCGGGCGGAATCATCCCCCGACCGGTCTGACCGGCTCGCGGGTTGCCTTCGGCGGTGCCATTGCGTACGAGACCCGAGCCGCCCTCCGTGAACGGGCGCCCGCTCCGGCTGCCGGGCTCGGTCGGGCGGCCGCCGACGATACCGCCGGGCTCGCCCGCCAGTCGGCGTCCGCCGGAGAAGCCGCCCCGGCTTCCACCGCCGCCCCCGTGGCCACCCGGACCGTGAGCCATCGGCGGACGGCCCTGCGTCCCCTGCCGACCCTCGTCGCCGACGACGGTGCCCCGGGGAATGCCGGTCGTGGGGCGGCCCTCACCGGGCAGTACCTGACGGCCGCCGACGATGCCGGGCGGTCGCGGCAGCGAGCTCGGGGGCAGGCCTCCCACGGTGCCCCGCCCCGGAAGGCCGGGTCCACGGAGACCGCCCGTCGCCTGCCGCCCTCCCGGTACGCCGGGCTCCGGCACACCGTGCTTCCCGCCTCCAGTGAACGTGGGCGGAACAGTCCCGAGCGGCGGCATCGGCCCGATGTCCGGCCTGCCGACAGGCGACGGGGTGGGAGTGACAACAGGGCTGGTGGGAGTGACGTGAGTGGGCGGCGGCAGCGTGTCGACGCCGTCGATGGTCGTCCCCACAGGCACGTCAGGCACGTGAGTCGGAAGCGTCTCCCCTACCGGAGTCACGGTGTGCGACGTCACCGAAGTGCTGTGCGTCGTCCCCGAAGGGGTGGAGACGTGACTGCCGGTCTGCGACGTCGAGGTTCTGGCTCGCTGGCTCGACGGCGTCCCCCCACCGCTGACGTACTTACTGCTGTCAATGGAGCGTTCCGGCACAAACACCGCCGGCGGCGGCGGAAAAACCGGCGGCCTCAGTGCGGCCACCTGCTCCCCCGACTGCACATACACATCCGCCAACCGCCGCAACTCCCGCACCGCGTCCTGCCGCTGGCCCTCCATCTTCTCGTTGAGGCCGGTCAGCTTGGCCGACGCGTCGCGGGCGTCCTGCTGGCCGTCGGGGTCGTGGTGGGCCGCGACGTACAGCTTCTGGGTGTCGGTGGCCTGCTGCTTGAGGGTCGGGTCGTACGTCGGGACCGCGGACTTCGCCTGGGTGATGGCGTGCGAGACCGAGGCTAGCCAACCGGAGGCGTCCTGGCTGTACTTGCCGAGTTCCAGCGTGGCCATCGCCGCGTCGTGGCCCCAGTCCGTGAACGCCTTCGCGCCCTCGCCCTGCCAGACCACCCGGTTCATGTGCAGCTTGAGGTCGTCGCCGATCTTCGTGATCGCCGTGGACGCCTTCGCCAGCTTCTTGGCCAGGCCGTCCGCCGAGTCGCCCTTCATACCCTGGACCATGGTCCACAGTTCCTGGTGGGACTTGGACTCGAAGTTCGTACGCTCCACCGGCGGCGGCTTCGGCGCCCCCTGCCCGCTCCGGTCCTTGTTCTCAGCCATCCCGTCGCACCGCCATTCC
This sequence comes from Streptomyces sp. ERV7, assembly GCF_001653515.1. Classification (GTDB taxonomy): domain Bacteria; phylum Actinomycetota; class Actinomycetes; order Streptomycetales; family Streptomycetaceae; genus Streptomyces. The sequence goes on from NZ_LYOY01000029.1 coordinate 1,245,650, forward strand.
CCGACTCCCGTCGTCCCCCGTCACGTACGCCGCGATCGCCGCGTACACCAGCGCGTCCATCAGATCGAGCCGCCCGTAGCGCCCTTGTCCGGCGTGGACTGCCCGGGCTGCGAGCCCTGCGGCGCCGCGCCGGGTGTCACCGACGCGCCGGGCCCGTACATCTCGTACTGCTTCTGCAACTCGTCGCTGATCGCGCGCATCCGGTCACGGACGTCGGCGTCCACGCCGTCGTACCCGTTCTCCGCCGCCAGTACGGCGATGCACAGGCCCTCTATCTGCATGCCCAGCGCCTTGGAGAGCTGGCCGATCTGCTCGTGGACGACCTCGTACACCCCGTACAGGAACGCGCTCTCCTTGAAGTCCTCCGGGCCGAGCTCCGACTTCGCCAGGCGGTCGGCGCCGATCTTGACCGACGAGGCCTCGGACTCGTTCAGCTCGGTGAGCAGCGCGTCGACGCGCTTCTTGAACGTCAGCATCGACTCGGCCTCGCGGGCCAGGTCCGCCGCCGCCACCACGGCGGCACCCGCCGCCGCCCCGACCACCGGCATCATCCCGAGCACCGGTGCCAGCGCGGTCACCCCGGGTCCTACGTCCCCGCCGCCATCCTGCGCCACAGTCGCCTCCCCGTTCGCCGTTCCCCTTACAGCTCCGTAAGTAACTGTAGTCAGCACCGCTGACAGACTGAACTCTTCCCTCTGCTTTCGGTCTTGACCGCTTGAGCGATCGCTTCCTCGTGCATCGCTTCCTCGTGCATCGCTTCCTTGTACGAGGACACGCAGGGAAGCGTCAGGGTTCCCCGCCTCCGACCGGTAGCAAAGCCATGGCCACGACGGAGGTCATGAATCATCAGCTATGACGGGTGGCCGGGCAGGACGCGTTCGTCCAGCCCGGCCACCCCTCCGGGCGAGCATCCGCCTACGCGTTCACCACCGCCGCCTGCGGCCGGATCGGCAGGCGGTTCACCGGGCGGCCCGTTGCCGCGCGGACCGCCGAGGCGATCGCCGCCGGGGACGTCACCACGGGGACCGCGCTCGCCGCCTTCGCGCCGAAGGGGGCCACCACGTCCCGCTCCTCCACCAGCTTCACGATGCGGATGTCGGGGGCGTCCAGGGCCGTGGGCAGGGCGTAGCCCGTCAGGTCGGGGTGGCGGACCAGGCCGCGGGCCGTGCGCAGGTTCTCGGTGAGCGCCGCGCCCACCCCCTGCGTCACGCCCGCCTCGATACGGGCCGTCAGCTGGGCGGGGTTGAGGATCCGGCCCACGTCCTGGGCGACCGCCAGCTCCACCACGCGGACCGAGCCGAGCTCGATGTCCACGTCCACCACCGCGCGGATCGCGCAGAACGCCAGGCCCACGAACGCGTCGCCCTGGCCCGTCTCGTCCAGGGGCTCGGTGGGGTGCGGGCGGCACTGGGCCGTGGCCCAGAGCTCCTTGCCGTCCATCGCCTCGGTGACCGTGGTGGACAGGACTCCGTCGTACGACGTGATCTTGCCGTCGGCGATCTGGAGCAGCTCCGTCGACATGCCGAATTTGTGCGCGAGCGGCTGCAACAACTGCGTGCGGACCATTTTGGCCGCGCGTTCCACCGCTCCGCCCGACACCCAGGTGTGGCGGCCGTGCGACGCGGGACCGGCCGGAGGCTGGTCCGTGTCGACGGGGGCCACGTGGACCTCCTCGATGCCCAGCGTCTCCTGGACGATCTGGCGGGCCAGCGTCGTGAAGCCCTGGCCGGTGTCGACCGCCGCGCAGATCACCGTGGCCACGCCGTCCTGCACCTTGACCGTGGCCGTCGACACCTCGTCCGTGCCCTCGGCGCCGAGCATGTGCACCATGCCGAGCGCGTAGCCGACACCGCGGCGCACCGCGCCCGGCTCGCCCGCGCCCTCGGGTCCGCCCGGCAGCAGCCAGTCGTCCTCGGGGTCGTCCTTGGGGAGGGTAGGCAGCGGGAAGTCCCTTACGGAGGTGAGGAGTTCGGCCACCGGGGCCGGGCACGTCACCGTCTGGCCCGTCGGGAGCAGGTCGCCCGTCGCCAGGACGTTGCGCAGGCGCAGCTCCGCCGGGTCCAGGCCCAGCTTGGCCGCCAGCTTGTCCATCTGGCCCTCGTAGGCCGCGCACACCTGCATCGCGCCCTCGCCCCGGACATGGCCGGAGGGGGGGTTGTTCGTACGGACCGCCCAGCCCTCGACGAAGGCGTGCGGGACGACGTACGGGCCGCAGGCGAAGGACACGGCCGCCGCCAGGGATTCCGACGACGCCTCCGCGTACGCGCCCGCGTCCAGGAGGATCTGCGCCTCCACCTTCACCAACCGGCCCTCGGCGTCCGCGTGGTGGCGGTAGCGCAGCAGGGTGGGGTGGCGGTGGGCGTGGCCCAGGAACGACTCCTCGCGGGTCGCCGTCAGCTTCACCGGGCAGCCGGTCCGCAGCGCGAGCAGGCCCAGCGGGAGCTGGAAGCCGGAGTCCTCGCGGTCGCCGGTGGCGCCGGGGACGCCGGTGACGACCACCTTCACGCGCTCCGGGTCCAGGCCGAAGCAGGCCGCCGCGAGGTCGCGGTCGGCGTGCGGGTCGGTGGACGCGGTGTAGATCTCCACGCCGCCGTCGGGGCGCGGCACCGCGAGCCCCGCCTCGGCGCCGATCGGGGCCGGGTCCTGGCGGCCGATCCGGTACAGGCCCTCCACCACGACCTCGCCGGTGACGTCCGGGTCGCCGTACTGGAGCGGGATGTGGCGGATCAGGTTGCCGTCGGGGTGCAGCGGTTCGGCACCGAACGCCTTCTCGGGGTCGGTGACCGGTTCGAGCAGCTCGTACTCGACCGCGATCGCCGCCGCCGCGAGCCGGGCCGTGTCGGGGTGGTCGGCGGCCACCGCCGCGATCGGCTCGCCGTGGTGGCGTACGACGTCGGCGGCGAAGACCGGACGGTCCGCGATCCCCCGGCCGTGCGCGGCGTCGCCGGGCACGTCGGCGTGGGTCACCACGGCCCGTACGCCCGGCATCTCGACCGCGGCCGAGGTGTCGATCGAGACGATCCGGGCCGAGGCGTGCGGGGAGCGCAGCACGGCCGCCCACAGCAGGCCCTCGGCCCACAGGTCGGAGGCGTACGGGAAGGTGCCCTCGGCCTTGGCGCGCGCGTCGGCGGGGCGGAGCGAGGCGCCGAGCCCGTGGCCGGGCGCGGGCGGCTGCTCGGGGCCGGTGCCCGTTCCGTCGACCGCCGCGGTCGTCGCGGTGGCTGCGTCGTTGCTCACGCCATGCCTCCGTCGTGCGTGTGCGGGGGCTGGACGCCGCCCGCGCCGGGCCCCGCCTGATGCGGAATGCGGGCTTCTTCGGTGGTGCCGGCCGCATGCCCCGGTGTCGGGCCCGCCGTGTCGCTCGCCGCGGCCGTCTGCGCCTCGCGCCCGGCCACCACCTCGCGTACGGCGTCGAGCACGCCCCGGTAGCCGGAGCAGCGGCAGAGGTTGCCGCAGAGCGCCTGCCGGGTCTCCAGCTCGGTGGGCGCGTGGTTGCCCTCCAGCAGGTCGTGGACGGTCATGGCCATGCCCGGGATGCAGAAGCCGCACTGCACGGCTCCGCACGCGGCGAGCGCGCGCTGGACGTCGGAGGGTTCGCCGTCGGCGGCGAGGCCCTCGACCGTACGCACCTCGGAGCCCGCGGTGGTGGCCGCGGGCACCAGGCAGGAGGCCACCAGACGGCCGTCGACCTGCACGTTGCAGGCACCGCACTCGCCCTGCGAGCAGCCGTCCTTGGCCCCGGCGAGCCCGAGCCGCTCGCGCAGCACATAGAGCAGCGACTCGCCGACCCAGGCCTCGGTGACGGGCCGGTCGGTGCCGTTGACGCGCAGGACGTAGGAGGCGCGGGGGTGCTCCAGGTCGGCGGCGGGCGGCAGCTGCGGCTCCGGCTCGGGGAGGGGGAGCGGAGTGAGTACGGGGTGGCGCCGCCCGGCAGGGTCGCCCCGGGGCCGGGCGGGTTCCAGGACAGGACGGGTTCCGGGCGTACGGGCGCGGGGGCCGCGAAGTCCACGGGCGCCGGGGCGTCCACGGGCGGCGCGGAGAGGCCCATGGCGGCCTCGTGCCGGGCGTCCAGGGGCGCCCGGCCGTACGCCTGAGCGGCGAAGTCCTCCACGCGCGCGTCGGCGGCCTCGGGGTCCGCCTCCACGACGGGCTCGGGCTCCGGCAGCGGCTGCTCCGTCGCCCAGGGCGCGGCCGCGCCGCCGGGCAGGGTCGCCGGAGGCGTCGTCCCCCACTGCTCGATCAGAGAAGATGTACTGAATTCGCCCGATTCATCCGGCAGTTCGCCGTCGGCGACCGGGATCGTCCACTGGCCGGTCAGCTGTCCGGTCAGGGCGGAGTCGTCCGTGAACGTCCACTGGCCGGTGGCGTGCCGGTCCTGCGGCGGTTCGCCCAGCGGGTCCGGCTCGGGCAGCGGGGGCGCGGGCACGGCGGACGCGTCGGGCCACTGCACCGACCGCACCTGGCTCTCGCCCCGGTCCGGCTCGGGCAGCGGCGTCGGGATCGCCCAGGCGCCGGTGGTGGCCGGGTCGGTCGTGGCGGCGGGCGTCAACGGCACGATCATCGGCGGCACATAGCCGTGCCCCGGCGCGGCCAGCGGGTCGCCGCCGAGCAGCGCGTCCAGGTCCGCGGGCAGCTGGACGAAGGCGGTCGCGCCGTCGTCGTACTCGCCGCCCTGCGGGACCGGCTGCCAGCCGCCCGTCCCGCGCGCGTGGTTGTCGTTCTCGCTCACGACAGCGCCCTCCCCAGTGCTCGTCGGGCCAGCGCGGCGACCGTGCGCCGCAGGTGCAGTACGGCGGGCGACAGCGCGGGGGGCTCCGTGCCGTCGGCCGCGGGTACCGGGTCCGGGATGCAGGCGGCGGCCACGTACTCACCGAAGGCGTTGAGCGCCTCCGGGGCCAGCGCCGCACGCTCGCCGTCCCAGTCGATCAGGGAGGCGATCCAGCGCTCGGCCTCCAGGGGCCGCAGCGGCATCGGCGCGATCGCGCCCACCGCGCAGCGCACCCCGCGCCGGGCCGGGTCCAGGACGACCGCGACCGAGGCGGTGGCGCGGCCGGGGCCGGTGCGGCCGGTCGCCTTGAGGAAGACCTGGGGAGCGTGCAGCAGGGGCACGCGGACATGGCCGATGAGTTCGGCGGGGGCGAGCAGCTCGCGCCCGGCCAGCAGGTGCGAGACCGGGATCTCCCGGCGGGCGCCCTCGGGACCGGCGATGACCAGGGTGGCTTCGAGCGCGGCGAGCACGGGCAGCGCGTCGCCGGTGGGCGCCGCCGAGGCGATGTTGCCGCCGAGGGTGCCCGCGTTGCGGATCTGCGGGGGGCCGGCGGCGCGCGCGGCCGCCGCGAGCGCCGGGATGAGCGCCGCGAAGTCCGGGCGCCCCATCCGCGCGTGCGTGAGCCCCGCGCCCAGAAGCGCATGGCCGTCCTGGTACTGCCAGCCGCGGATCTCGTTGATCCGGCCGAGGCCGACGAGGCCCGCGGGGCGCAGCAGGCCCCGGTTCACCGCCGCCATCAGATCGGTGCCGCCCGCGACGGGCACGGCGGCGGGCATGGCGGCGAGCGCCGCCACGGCCTCGTCGAGCGAGGCCGGCAGTGTCACCGACTGCGCCGCCTGCGGTGCGTGCGTGGTCAACCCAGCTGCCCCTTCCCGGTGTCCCGGCCGTCCCGACTGTCCCGCCAGTGTGTGGCTGCGTCTCCGCGTGTTGGCCGTACCGTACGTGCTCACAGCCCGGACGTGGCAACTCTGGCACATCTTCCGAGCCGCCCGACGCGAGGGTCCGCGAAGGACAGTTCCGTCCCCGACCAGGGGAATGGTCCGGATTCACGGCGGGTTGTACGACTTATCCGTACGGGACAGTCACCGATCACCGTTCCAGGGTCGGGGGCGGCGGGTCCCCGTCTTGCGCCCCGGCTCACACGTTTGGGGGCGACCCGTCGATCGGGCGTCCGAGCACTCCCGGGCGCTTTTGCCAGGGCAACGGGCCGCCGGGCGGCCGGTAGGCGACGCCGAGGGCGTCAAGTCGGGGGTAGTGCGAGCGCATTCGGCGCTCGAATCCGGCGAAGTCGCGCGCGGCGGGGGCGGGCAGCGCCGACCACGCCACCTCCGCGAACGCCGCGAGCCGGGGGAACACCTGGTAGTCCACGCGCCCCTGGTCCTGCATCACCTCGGTCCAGACATTGGCCTGAGTGCCCAGCACGTGCCGCGCCTCGGCCTCGGTCAGCTGGGGCGGCACGGGCTCGAAGCGGTAGACGTCCTCCAGGGTCCGTACGTATCCGATGGGCATCGGCTCGTCGGGCCCGGCCGCCTGCCGGTGGTCCAAGTAGACCTGCTGCTCGGGGCACATGACGACGTCGTGGCCCGCCCGGGCGGCCTCGATGCCGCCCGCGTAGCCGCGCCAGGACGAGACGGCCGCGCCGGGTGCGAGGCCGCCCTCCAGGATCTCGTCCCAGCCGATGAGCCGGCGGCCCCGGTCGGCCAGCCAGCGGTCGAAGTGGCGGATGAACCAGGACTGCAGCCCGTCCTCGCCCGCGAGACCCAATTCCTTGATGCGCGCCTGGGCGGCCGGGGACGCCTTCCACTGGTCCTTGGGGCACTCGTCGCCGCCGAGGTGGACGAACTCCGAGAAGGGGGCCGTGGCGGCGGGGAAGAGTTCGAGGATCTCTTCGAGCACTCCCTCGTAGAAGCGGAGGGTGTTGTCAGTGGGGGCGAGTACGTTCGGATTGACGCCCCAGGTGTCCCAGACGGAGAGGCGGGTCGTGTCGATGACGTCGGTGTTGCCCAGTTCCGGGTATGCGGCGATGGCCGCCTGCGAGTGGCCCGGAATGTCGATTTCCGGAACCACGGAGATATGCCGCTCGGCGGCGTACGCGACGATCTCGCGGATGTCGTCCTGGGTGTAGAAGCCGCCGTGCGGCTCCTCGCTCCACAACTCCGAGGCGCGGTGGCCGTACTTGGTCCGCGAGCGCCGGGCACCGACCTCCGTCAGCCTCGGGAAGCGCTTGATCTCGACGCGCCAGCCCTGGTCGTCGGTGAGGTGGAAGTGGAAGACGTTGAGCTTGTGCGCGGCCAGCAGGTCGAGGTAGCGCAGCACGCCGTCCTTGGGCAGGAAGTGGCGTGAAACGTCCAGCATCAGACCCCGCCAGGCGAAGCGGGGTGCGTCCTCGATGACTTGCCGCGCGATGCCGCGCCGCGCGCCCGGATCCGCGCACGCCCTGCGGTACGCGTCGGGCCCGAGCAGCTGGCGGAAGGTCTGCGCGCCCCAGAACACCCCGGCCGCGCTGCCACCCGCGAGCTCGACGGACTCATGCCCGACGGCGAGCCGGTACGCCTCGGGGGCGAGGGCGGGGTCCAGGCGCAGGGTGACGGTGTCCGGCGCGCCCGCCTCGCCGGGCGGCAGCGGGCGGGCGAGGGCCGCGCCGACGGTCGAGCGCAGCCACCGGGCCACGCCCTCGGTGCCGGGACCGGCCGCGAGTGCGGTCCCCTCCCCCAGGACGAAGGCGCCCTCCCCGTGCTCCACGGAGACAGGCGCCGGTACGAGATCCACGTAGTCCATGGCCATGGGGGACACGGTATCCCCCGCTACTACGTCGGCCGCGGGCCGTCTGTGGCTGGTCGCGCAGTTCCCCGCGCCCCTTAAACGCACCCCTGCGGGGCGCCTCTTCCGGGGCGCGGGGAACTGCGCGAGCGACCCAGCACGGTCCGCGGGCGAACACCGGGCCGAGAAGGGGGCCCGGCGGGACCTACTTCTTGTCCTTGCCGTCCTTGCCCTTGTCGCCACCGGCGCCCATGGACTCGTAGATCTCCTTGCACATCGGGCAGACCGGGTACTTCTTCGGGTCGCGGCCCGGCACCCAGACCTTGCCGCAGAGCGCGACGACGGGGGTCCCGTCGAGCGCGCTCGCCATGATCTTGTCCTTCTGGACGTAGTGGGCGAAGCGCTCGTGGTCGCCGTCGCCGTTCGATACCTGCGGTACCGGCTCTACGAGGGTCCCCGTACCTGCCCCGCGCTCGGGCTCAAGAGTGCTCATAAGTTCCTAGCGTACTGAAGCGCGGAGCGTACTGAAGCGCGGCGGGTTCAGTTCAGCGAAGGGTCGTCCGGGTAGGTCGCCACCATCGCCAGTTCGCTGCGCTGGCGGCGCAGCACCGCCCGCCACAGGGACTCCGGCTCCGGGGAGGAGACATCGCCCGGCTCGGACTCCACCACGTACCAGGCCCCGTCGGTCAGCTCGTCCTCCAGCTGGCCCGGGCCCCAGCCCGAGTATCCGGCGAAGATCCGCAGCGAGCCGAGGGCGGCGGCGAGCAGCTCGGGGGGCGCCTCCAGGTCGACCAGGCCGATCGCCCCGTACACCCGGCGCCAGCCCAGGGGGCCCTCGTCGCCGGGGATCACGGCGACGCCGAGCGCGGAGTCCAGGGAGACCGGGCCGCCCTGGAAGACCACGCCGGGCTCACCGGCCAGGGACGCCCACGGCTCCAGGATGTCGCCGACGCCGACCGGGGTCGGGCGGTTGAGGACGACGCCGAGCGAGCCCTCCTCGTCGTGGTCGAGGAGCAGCACCACCGCGCGGTCGAAGTTCGGATCCGCGAGGGCGGGAGTGGCGACGAGCAGCCGCCCTGTGAGCGAGGACACCTCGGTCATGCGGACATGATCCCGCATCTTCGCCCCCGAGGGGGAGCGCACGGCAGCAATGGGGCGCACCGGCTTCCTCACCACGACCCTCTTGGTGACCCTCCGCCGAACTGGCCTGAGCGGAGCGTGTTGTGGCGAATTCATTACGCTTGCGAACCCCCCTTGGCCTTACAGGACATGGGTAGAAGCCCCTTACCCTTTTCTCTGGCCCCCTGCCCGACGATTCCGGAACGCGAGATTCATGACCGGCACAGACGATGTACTGCTTGTCCACGGCGGAACCCCGCTGGAGGGCGAGATCCGCGTCCGCGGCGCGAAGAACCTCGTGCCGAAGGCGATGGTCGCCGCCCTGCTCGGCAGCGGTCCGAGCCGGCTGCGCAATGTGCCCGACATCCGTGACGTGCGTGTCGTACGCGGCCTGCTGCAGCTGCACGGGGTGACCGTCCGCCCCGGCGAGGAGCCCGGCGAGCTGGTCCTCGACCCGTCGCACGTCGAAAGCGCGAACGTCGCGGACATCGACGCGCACGCGGGGTCCTCCCGGATCCCGATCCTGCTCTGCGGCCCGCTGCTGCACCGCCTCGGCCACGCCTTCATCCCGGGCCTGGGCGGCTGCGACATCGGCGGCCGGCCGATCGACTTCCACTTCGAGGTGCTGCGGCAGTTCGGCGCGACCATCGAGAAGCGGGACGACGGCCAGTACCTGGAGGCCCCGCAGCGGCTGCGCGGCACCAAGATCCGGCTGCCGTACCCGTCGGTCGGCGCGACCGAGCAGGTGCTGCTCACGGCCGTGCTCGCCGAGGGTGTGACCGAGCTCTCCAACGCGGCCGTGGAGCCCGAGATCGAGGACCTCATCTGCGTACTGCAGAAGATGGGCGCGATCATCGCCATGGACACGGACCGGACGATCCGGATCACCGGTGTCGACAAGCTCGGCGGGTACACCCACCGCGCCCTCTCGGACCGGCTGGAGGCCGCCTCCTGGGCGTCCGCCGCGCTGGCGACCGAGGGCAACATCTACGTCCGCGGCGCGCAGCAGCGGTCGATGATGACCTTCCTGAACACGTACCGGAAGGTCGGCGGCGCCTTCGAGATCGACGACGAGGGCATCCGGTTCTGGCACCCGGGCGGCTCGCTCAAGTCGATCGCGCTGGAGACGGACGTCCACCCCGGCTTCCAGACGGACTGGCAGCAGCCGCTGGTGGTGGCCCTGACGCAGGCCACGGGTCTCTCGATCGTCCACGAGACGGTGTACGAGTCGCGGCTCGGCTTCACGTCGGCGCTGAACCAGATGGGCGCGCACATCCAGCTGTACCGGGAGTGCCTGGGCGGCTCGGACTGCCGCTTCGGCCAGCGCAACTTCCTGCACTCGGCGGTCGTGAGCGGCCCCACGAAGCTCCAGGGCGCGGATCTGGTGATCCCGGACCTGCGGGGCGGGTTCTCGTACCTGATCGCGGCGCTGGCCGCGCAGGGGACGTCCCGGGTGCACGGGATCGACCTGATCAACCGGGGGTACGAGAACTTCATGGAGAAGCTGGTGGAGCTGGGGGCGAAGGTGGAGTTGCCGAACGGTGCGCTGAGCTGACGCCGGTCCTGGCCCCGGCCCCACCCCGGGGCTCCGCCCCGAACCCCGCTCCTCAAACGCCGGAGAGGCTGAATCGCAACCGCTCAGGGACTGAATCACTCCCGCCCGAGGGGCTGGAGGTGGCTGAGGCCGGACTACCCAGGGGCGCGGGGAACTGCGCGACCAGCCACCCACCGGCCCGCAGACAAACACCGGGCCGAAAAGGGGCGCGGGGAACTGCGCGACCAGCCACCCACCGGCCCGCAGACAAACACCGGGCCGAAGAGGGGCGCGGGGAACTGCGCGAGCAACCCACCACCCACCCGCAGACGAAGAGGGGCGCGGGGAACTGCGCGAGCAACCCACCACCCACCCGCAGACGAACACCGGGCCCCAAAACACGGCAAAGGGTGGCCACCCCCCTCCACGGGGGTGGCCACCCTTTGTCTTTTAGCTAAGCGGCCTGCCTAGGGGCGCTTACTTGCCCTTCGCGGCTTCCTTGAGCTTCGAGCCCGCGGAGACCTTCACGCTGAAACCGGCCGGGATGTCGATCGGGTCGCCGGTCTGCGGGTTGCGAGCGGTACGAGCGGCACGGTGGGTGCGCTCGAAGGTCAGGAAGCCGGGGATGGTGACCTTCTCGTCGCCCTTGGCGACGACCTCGCCGACCGTCTCGGCGAGAGCGGCCAGAACGGCGTCGGCGTCCTTGCGGGTCACCTCGGCGCGGTCGGCCAGCGCGGCCACCAGCTCACTGCGGTTCATGTTCTTACTCCCGTGTTCTTCTTGCCTGTGAGGCGTGCCACGCGGCGGAAGCCGCATGTTGGGTACAGCGAAAGCCGATGCTGCCAGGGCCCTCGGACAGTCCCCGGACCCGGGTCTGTGTCAGACCCTCGCGCCCGGTTACGCATCCTGCCCCCACCTGTGGCGGGAAAGCCAATCCGGCACCCTTCGGAGTCACACGAAAAGCGCCACAGCCCCTTTGTGGTGACGCTCCGTCGACTCCGTGGAGACTCGCTGGAACCACCGGGGGCGGCGGACGCGGGCTCATGGTCCGCCACCCTACGGGCGGCCCCACAGCCCCGCATCCCGCGACGCGCCGGAGGTCAGGCGGACGTGGGGCCGGTCACAGCCCGGCGTCGGAGCCCGGCGTCACGGCCCGGCTCAGAGCGCGGCCTGGGCCGCCGTGCGCACCGCGCCCGCCACCGCGCCCGCGACCTTGTCGTTGAAGACCGACGGGATGATGTAGTTCGGGTTGAGCTCGCCCTCGCTCACCACGTCCGCGAGCGCGGTCGCGGCGGCCAGCATCATGTCCGTGTTGACCGTGCGCGACTGGGCGTCCAGGAGGCCGCGGAAGACGCCCGGGAAGACCAGCACGTTGTTGATCTGGTTCGGGAAGTCCGAGCGGCCGGTGGCCACCACGGCGGCCGTCTGGCGCGCGACGGCCGGGTCGACCTCGGGGTCGGGGTTCGCGAGCGCGAAGACGATGGCGCCCTCGGCCATCGCGCCCACGTCGTCGCCGTTCAGGACGTTGGGGGCGGAGACGCCGATGAAGACGTCCGCGCCGACCACGGCCTCGCGCAGCGAGCCGGTCAGGCCCTCCGGGTTGGTGTTCTCGGCGATCCAGCGCAGCGAGGCCATGTCGGAGTCCTCGTCGGCGCCGGCCAGGTCCGCGCGGCCCGAGTGGACGACGCCCTGGATGTCGGCGACGACCGCGTTCTTCACGCCGGCGGCCAGCAGCAGCTTGAGGATGGCCGTACCGGCCGCGCCCGCGCCGGACATGACGACCCGTACGTCGCCGATGCCCTTGCCCACCACGCGCAGCGCGTTGGTCAGCGCGGCGAGCACCACGATCGCGGTGCCGTGCTGGTCGTCGTGGAAGACGGGGATGTCGAGCGCCTCGCGCAGCCGGGCCTCGATCTCGAAGCAGCGGGGCGCCGAGATGTCCTCCAGGTTGATCCCGGCGAAGCCGGGAGCGATCGCCTTGACGATCGCGACGATCTCGTCGGTGTCCTGGGTGTCCAGGCAGAGCGGCCAGGCATCGATGCCCGCGAAGCGCTTGAAGAGGGCCGCCTTGCCCTCCATGACCGGCAGCGCGGCCTTGGGGCCGATGTTGCCGAGGCCCAGGACGGCCGAGCCGTCGGTGACGACGGCGACCGAGTTGCGCTTGATGGTGAGGCGGCGGGCGTCCTCGGGGTTCTCGGCGATCGCCATGCACACCCGGGCGACACCGGGGGTGTAGATCATCGAGAGGTCGTCACGGTTGCGGATGGGGTGCTTGGACGCCATCTCGATCTTGCCGCCGAGGTGCATCAGGAACGTACGGTCGGAGACCTTTCCGAGCGTGACGCCCTCGATCCCGCGCAGCTTCTCGACGATCTCGTCGGCGTGCGAGGTGGAGGTGGCCGCGATGGTGACGTCGATCCGCAGCTTCTCGTGGCCGGAAGCGGTCACGTCGAGGCCGGTGACCGAACCGCCGGAGGACTCCACGGCCGTGGTGAGCTGGGAGACCGCCGTTCCGCTGGCGGGCACCTCCAGCCTGACCGTCATCGAGTACGAGACGCTGGGCGCCGTTGCCATGACCGGGTTCCTCTGCTTTCCCTAGCTTCGTTGCTAGCGCCGCCCCGACTGTTGCCGGGCAGCGCCATCCGATGTTCGCACCTACCGGCGGGTAGCCGGTAACGCGCGCTTCATTCCGGAAAACAGTTTCCACCATACGAGAGATGATCGGTCGGCGGAAGCCCCTGGAAAACACAACAGGCCCACGTCATCCGAAGATGACGTGGGCCTGTCGCTCACGTGAAGACACCGACCCGCCATGCTCGCCTCGCGGCAAGTGGTCGCTCGAAGCGACTAAGGTTGGGCCCGGGGGCTTGGATCGAGCCGGTGCCGTACCCAGGCTAACAAACCACCCCGGCAAGTGATTCAAGCATCGCGAGTTGACTCCGCTGTATTTTCGGCGTTCCGCCGCGCTCAGTCCCGCAGCAGGTCAGGCACCCCGTCCGCATCCGGCTCGTCGCGCTCGCCGGAGACCACGGTGAGCTGCTGGGTGGCCCGGGTGAGCGCCACGTACAGCACCCGCAGCCCGGCGGGCGACTCGTCGGCGATCTCCGCCGGGGAGACCACCACCGTGGCGTCGTACTCCAGCCCCTTGGCCTCCAGGCTGCCGAGCGCCACCACACGCTCCCCCAGACCCGCGAGCCAGCGCGCCGCCTGCTCGCGCCGCCGCATCGCGACGACCACGCCGACCGTGCCGTCGACCTGGTCGAGCAGCCGGGCCGCCTCCTCCCGCACGGACTGGGCGAGGTCGGGGCCCGCCACCGAGAAGCGCGGCTCGACGCCGGTGGAGCGGACCGCCGCCGGGGACTTCATGCCCGGCATCGCCAACGCCAGCACCCGGGCGGCCAGTTCCGCGATCTCGGCCGGGTTGCGGTAGTTCACGGTCAGCTCGAAGCGGCGCCGGGGGCGCGAGCCCAGCGCCTCGTCGCGCGCGGCGGCCGCCTCGTCCGGGTCTGACCAGGACGACTGGGCCGGGTCCCCGACGACCGTCCAGGTGGCGGTGCGGCCCCGGCGGCCGACCATCCGCCACTGCATCGGCGTGAGGTCCTGCGCCTCGTCGACGATGACGTGCGCGTACTCGGTGCGCTCCTGTGCCAGGCGCTCCGCGCGCTCGCGCTGGGTCTCCTCGCGCTGCGGCATCAGCTCCTCAAGGCCGGTGAGCGCGTCCAGCGGGTCGTACTCGCGCTTCTTCCTGGGCCTGGCCGGGGTGCCCAGCAGCGTCTGGAGCTCGTCCAGGAGCGCCACGTCGTGCACCGAGAGGGGCCCGTGGCCACTCGCGTCGAGCCGCGAGAGGGAGCGGGCCAGGCGACGGGTCTCGCCGGGCGTGAGGACCCGCCGGGCCCAGCGGCCCAGGCGCCGCTCGTCGCCCATCGCCGCGAGCACCCCGCGCGGGGTGAGCTCGGGCCACCAGGCGTCCAGGAACGCGATGAAGCTGTCCTCGGAGGTGATGTCGTCGTCGAAGGACGAGCGCAGTTCGGCGGCGAGCTCGGGGTCGGTGTGCCGCCCGGCCGCCCCCGATCTGCCCCACAGGGCGTCCAGGAGCAGCTTGCGGGCGCGCGGGCGCAGCAGGTTGACCGGTGCGGTCCCACCGAGCACGTTGTGCCGGATCCGGCGCAGCTCCTCGGCCTCCAGCTCGACGCGCCGGCCGAAGGCGACCACGCGCAGCCGGGTGGGGGTCACCGGCGCCCCGGAGCCCGTCGCCCCGCTCTCCGCGCCCGCCTCGGCCGCCTCGCCGAAGGAGAGCTGCCCGGTGTCCTGCGGGGCGCCGCCCCGGGCCGGGTTGCCCCGCCGGGTCCTGCCGCGCGCCGGGTCCGCCGTCTCCAGGGCCCCGCGCGCCGCCTTGCGCAGCACCTGGAGCATCCGGGACGAGCCCTTGATCCGGGCGACCGCCGGGTCGTCGTACGCCGTGGCCTCGGCGCCGTCGACCAGGTTGCCGACCGCGCGGATCGCCACCTGGCCCTCCTCGCCGAGCGAGGGCAGCACGCCCTCGGTATACGCCACGAGCAGCGGCGTCGGGGAGACGATCAGGATGCCGCCCGCGTACCGGCGGCGGTCCTGGTAGAGCAGATACGCGGCGCGGTGCAGCGCGACGGCGGTCTTGCCGGTGCCGGGGCCGCCCTCCACATAGGTGACGGACGCGGCGGGCGCCCGGATCACCAGGTCCTGCTCGGCCTGGATCGACGCCACGATGTCCCGCATGGTGTGGCTGCGGGCCTGGCCGAGCGCGGCCATCAGGGCGCCGTCGCCGATCACCGGCAGCTCGGCGCCGTCGAGCGTCGCGGTCAGCTCCGGGCGCATCAGGTCGTCCTCGACCCCGAGCACCTTGCGGCCCTTGGAGCGGATGACGCGGCGGCGCACCACCCGGCCGGGGTCGACCGGCGTGGAGCGGTAGAACGGCGCGGCCGCGGGCGCGCGCCAGTCGATGACCAGCGGCGCGTAGTCCGAGTCGAGAACGCCGATACGGCCGATGTGCAGCGTTTCGGCGATCTCGGCGTACTTGCCGCCACCGTCCTCCCGTACGACCCCCTCGGCGGGCTCCACGGCCGTGTAGGCCCCGTCGGGGCCCTTCTTGCCGTCCTTGCCGAGCAGCAGGTCGATCCTGCCGAAGAGGAAGTCCTCGAACTCGTTGTTCAGGCGGTTGAGGTGGATCCCGGCCCGGAAGACCTGGGCGTCCCGCTCCGCCAGAGCTCCGGGCGTTCCCACCTGGCCGCGCTGGGCGGCGTCGTTCATCAGGAACTCCGCCTCGTGGATCTTCTCCTCAAGGCGGCGGTACACCTTGTCCAGGTGTTCCTGTTCGACTCCGATCTCACGGTCTCTGACCGAGTCGACAGCGGCTTCCTGCGCGGCCACCGAGGCCCCCTTCTGACGTGCATTGGGCAGCCGTCAACCGTACGCGAAGGGGGCGGGTCTGTCAGGCGGTGACCGGCGCGTGGCCGGTCACCTTTCAGGCCGGAACGTCCACCAGGGCCTTGCCGTCGAGGGTCCGGACCTCGAAATGGTCAATCTGGTCCCGGTTCATGGCGGTACCGCCGTGCACATAGAGCGGGTACTCCGCCTCCTTGTGCGGGCTGTCCTTGATCCCGTATCCCCACTTGGGAACCGCCCAGGTGGTCACCGTCTCCTGCGCGCCGTCCTTGCCGACCGCGATGAGGCTGCACTTCAGCGGGCCCTTCACGTTCTTCAGCTGGAGGACGGTGTGGGTGCCCCAGGCCTTCTTCTCGGTGCCGACGGTCGCGCTGACACCGGTCGTCGTGTCGGTCGCCGCCACCTTCTGGGTCATGTGGTTGAAGAAGGCGTCCTCGGCCGGGCTGGTCGGGTGCGGCTCGACGGGGGCGCTCTGGTGCGTACCGCCGTCGTCGGAGGTGGCCACCACGGCGATCGCCGGACCGCCGATGATCAGCGCCGCGGCGGCCGCCACCAGGTACGTGGTGCGGCGCCTGCGCCTGGCGCGCTGGACGGCCACCTCGTCGATGAGCCGCTCGCTCATGCTCGGCGGGGCCGGGCGCAGCGGCCGGTCGGCGGGACCGGGGAACTCCTTGAGGGTGGCGAGGAGCGGCTCCATGCCGCCGAGCTGGTCGAGCTCGGCCGCGCACGGGTCACAGCCCGCCAGATGGGCTTCGAAGGCGGTGGCCTCGGCGTCGTCGAGGATGCCGAGCGCGTACGCGGCGACCGCCTCGTGCTCGGACTGGTACTCCGGCGTGCTCATGCCGTCACCCCCCGTTCCTCCAACGCGAGTTTCATGGACCGCAGGGCGTAGAACACCCGGGACCTGACGGTCCCGCTCGGCACGCCCAGCACCTCGGCCGCTTCATTGACGGTACGTCCTTTGAAGTACGTCTCGACCAGCGCCTCGCGATGTGCGGGTGTCAGGTCGTCGAGCGCGTCCGAGAGCGTCATCAGCCACAGCGCCTTGTCGATCTCGTCCTCCGCGGGCATGACCTCCAGCGGCGACGGATCGACCTCCTGCGGCCGGGCCTGCCGGCTGCGGTGGCCGTCGATGACGATGCGCCGTGCGACCGTCACCAGCCAGGGGCGGACCGAACCGGTCGCTCTGTTGAGCTGACCGGCGTTCTTCCAGGCACGGATGAGCGTCTCCTGCACGACGTCCTCGGCCCGCTGGCGGTCGCCGGCGACGAGACGGAGCACATACGCGAGCAACGGGCCCGCGTGTTCGCGGTAGAGCGCCCGCATCAGCTCCTCGTCGGGAACGGAGCGGTGCCGGGCCCTCTGCGGACGGTCATCGGCCACGGCGGCATCCTTGCGCACCAGAACCTCCCGGTCGAGACCCTGCCGGCGCGCGGATCGCGTACCGGCTCATCCCTCCATACGGGCGGTTGTCCTGAACCATTCAAATCAGCGCGAGATTTTTGTTTACGCAGTGCCCGCACGGTCTTCACAAGGCAGCGGCCGCCGTACGACGCCGGTGGCGTGCGACCCGCTCCCGGTTGCCGCACACCTCGCTGGAGCACCAGCGGCGGCGGCGTCCTCGCGAGGTGTCCAGATAGAGCCGGAAGCAGTTGTCGCCCTCGCACTGGCGCAGCCGGGACCGGTCCTGCGGATCGGTGAGCAGCTCCACCGCGTCCCGGGCGACCACGGCGAGCAGCGCGGTGCAGTCGGGGGTGCCGCTGAGGGTGCGCACCAGCCGTCCGTCGGCGCCCCGGATCGCACGTACGCCCGGGGGTGCGGCGGCGGCCAGGGCATTGACCCGCTCCAGCGCGGCGGCGGCCGCGCCGCCCCGCCCGCCGAGCTCGGCGTGGACCAGCTGCCCGATCTGGTCGCGCAGTTCGGCGAACCGGACCAGCCACTGGCCGTCGGCCCCCGGGAGCGGGGTGCCCGGCGGCACGAGCCCGGCGCCGACGAGCCACTGCCCGAGCCGCCCGGAGCTGTCCAGCTGATCACTGTCGTACGCCCCGGTCGCCACCAGATCCAGACAGATCCGCCCGGAGTCGAACCGCAACATGCGCCACCGCCTTGGGGGTTACCGGTGAGTGCCGTGCCTCCAGAGTGCCCGCCCCGGGGCGAGGCCGGAAGCCCTCCTGCCGGGCGCGGGCGGGCCGTTCGGCCGATGGCCCGGGCCCGTCGGCGGGCCGTCGTGCAGGATCCGCCGGAACAGGCGGTGGCCGCGCCGGGCGCCGTCGATGTGGAGGTAGCGGGGGGCCACGCCGATCTCGGTGAAGCCGGCCTTGGCCAGGACGCGCTGGGACGCGGTGTTGGCGAGGACCGTACCGGCCTCGACGCGGTGCAGCCCGAGCTCCTCGCGGGCGGCCCGGCACACCTCCTCGACGAGCCGGGGCGCGGCCGTACGGGACGGGGCCCCGCCCCTACCCGGCGGCCTCCTCGGCCGCCGCTCCTCAGCGGTCGGCGTACTTGGCGTCCGCGCCCGGGTCGAGGGCCAGCCGGTAGCCGCGCTTGACCACGGTCTGGATGAGCTTGGGGGCGCCGAGGGCGGTGCGCAGCCGGGTCATCGCGGTCTCCACCGCGTGCTCGTCGGTGCCCGTGCCCGGCAGGGCCCGCAGCAGGTCGGCGCGCGAGACCACCCAGCCGGGCTGCTGGGCGAGGGTGCGCAGCAGCGACATCCCGGCGGGCGGGACGGGCCGCAGCTCGCCGTCGACCAGGACCGCGTGGCCACGGATCTCCACCCGGCGCCCGGCGATCGGCAGCGCCCGTGCCCGGGCGGGCAGTTCGCAGCAGAGCAGCTGGACCAGCGGCCCGAGCCGGAACCGCTCGGGCGCCACCGTCTTGATCCCGCGCGCCTGCAGCGGCAGCGCGGTGACCGGCCCGACACAGGCGGCCAGCACATCGCGGTCGAGCGCCCGCAGCAGCTCGGTGAGCTGCCCGCGCTCCTCGGCCCGGGAGAACAGCGAGGCGGCGGCGGGCGCGCTGGTGAAGGTGAGCGCGTCGACCCCGCGGGTCAGGGTGAGGTCGAGCAGCCGGTCGAGCGGGCCGAGGTCCTCGGGCGGCAGCCACCGGTAGACGGGGACGCCGACGACCTGGGCGCCGCCGGCCCGGAGCGCCTCCACGAAGCCGGGCAGGGGTTCGCCGTGCAGCTGGATCGCGATCCGGCGGCCCTCGACGCCCTGCTCCAGGAGCCGGTCCAGGACCTCGGCCATCGAGTCGGACGAGGGCGACCACTCCTCGGTGAGCCCGGCGGCCCGTATCGCGCCCTTCGCCTTCGGCCCCCGCGCGAGCAGCTCGGTGGCGCCGAGCCGGGCGAGCAGCGCCTCGCCCAGGCCCCAGCCGTCGGCGGCCTCCACCCAGCCGCGGAAGCCGATCGCGGTGGTGGCGACGACGATGTGCGGCGGTTCGTCGATCAGCTCCTTGGTGGCGGAGAGCAACTCGCCGTCGTTGGCGAGCGGGACGATCCGCAGGGCGGGCGCCTGCACCACGGCGGCGCCGCGCCGCTGCAGGAGCGCCCCCAGCTCGTCGGCGCGGCGGGCGGCGGTGACTCCGACCGTGAACCCGGCGAGGGGTCCGTGCTGTGTGTCGACCATGGCTCTCCAACCGGGGTGGTGCGGCGGTTCGCCCGAGCCTGTCAACCCCGCGTGACAGGCTCGGTTCGCGCGCATGTCCCCCGCGTTACGGCGAGGGCGGATGCGGCACGGTCCGTGTGACCTATTAGACCTCTTCAGACCTCGGCGTATACGGGCTCGGACAGTGTCTCCGCGCGGGCCGGACGGCGAAGGTATACCGCCCAAGTGGCTGTGAAACAGGCCGCGTAGAAGGCGAGGAAGCAGACGAAGGCGGCGGTTCCGGTGCCGTTGTTCATGAACGACTGGCGGAATGCGAGGTTGATCCCGAGGCCCCCGAGCGCGCCGACGGCGCCGATCAGCCCCATCGCGGCCCCGGACAGCCGCCGCCCGTACGCGGCGGCGGTCTCCCCCTCCATCCCCTTCGCCAGGGCCGTGGCCTGGAAGATCGCCGGAATCATCTTGTACGTGGAGCCGTTGCCGAGCCCGCTGAGCACGAAGAGCGAGATGAACCCGACGAGGAAGACGCCGAGGGACTTCTGTACGGAAGCGAAGATCACCACCCCGGTCGCGGCCGACATCGCGGCGAACGTCCACAGCGTGATGCGCGCGCCGCCGAACCGGTCGGCGAACGCCCCGCCCACGGGCCGGATCAGCGAGCCGAGCAGCGGCCCGATGAAGGTGAGGGACGCGGCCTGGAGCGGGGTGCGCCCGAACTGCGTCTGGAGGACGAGCCCGAAGGCGAAGCTGTACCCGATGAAGGAGCCGAAGGTCCCCACGTACAGGAACGCCATGATCCAGGTGTGCCGGTCGCGCACCGCCTCCAGGGCGGCGCCGGTGTCGTTCTTCACGGGCGCGAGGTTGTCCATCTTCAGCGCGGCGCCGACGGCGGCGGCCACGATGAGCGGCACGTACACCCCGAGCACGATCCGCGGGTGCGTGGCCCCGGCGGTCCCGATCACCAGCAGCCCGATGAGCTGCACGACGGGCACCCCGATGTTGCCCCCGCCGGCGTTGAGCCCCAGCGCCCACCCCTTCTTCCGCAGCGGGAAGAAGGAGTTGATGTTGGTCATGGAGGAGGCGAAGTTGCCGCCGCCGATCCCCGCGAGCGCGGCGACCAGCATGAAGGTGCTGTAAGAGGTGCCGGGCTTCATGACGGCGAACGCGGCGGCCGCGGGCACCAGCAGGGACAGCGCGCTGAAGATGGTCCAGTTCCGGCCACCGAACTTGGCGACGGCAAAGGTGTAGGGAATCCGCACGACCGCCCCGACGGCGGTGGCGGTCGATATCAGGAAGAACTTCCCGGCCGGGTCCACGTGGTACTCGGGCCCCATGAAGAGCACCATGACCGACCACATCGTCCAGATGGAGAACCCGATGTGCTCGGAGAACACGGAGAACCACAGGTTCCGCCGGGCGATCCGCTCCCCCGTACGCTCCCAGAACACCTCGTCCTCGGGATCCCACTCCTCGATCCAACGGCCTTTCATGACGCCTCCCTGATCGACGGGTCGTAGCGCTGCGGCGTGCGGGGCCGGTCCGCTGACTGTTTCCGGACACCGACGGTAGGGAGACCGCATTTCGCCCCCGTGCCGCCGCGTGACCGGTGGGCAACCTTGTGTTCACGGGGAGCGGGTGGGTGCGGTGAGGCCGCACCCGTCCCCGTCCTCACCGCGCCGGTCCCTCTTGTGTGAGCACGCCTGTACAGGGCGATCCTCGGGGGAAGGGGGGGTGGGGCGGAAACAGGAGGCGTCCGCAGTCGCACAGGGGACGGGATGCGGAGCCCGGACGCACGAAGAGGGCCCGGACGCGGTGGTCCGGGCCCTCGGGTGCCTCGATCGACGGGTGGCGGGCGCCCGTCAGCGCTTGCGGCGGCCGCGCTCCTTGCCGTCCGGCCACAGCCGGGGGCTGCGCTTGGCCGCCACGTCCTCGACCCAGCCGAAGCTCAGGACGCACAGCCCGATCAGCACCCAGGTGAAGGCGAGCACCGGCCAGGCGCTGTCCAGCAGCCACGGCACGCTCTCGCCCAGGGAGCCGACGTTCCACAGCTGGTCCCACATCGTCGCCGCGGCGAGGATGCACACGTTGTGCCAGAGGTAGACCGTCACCGCGCGCGAGTTGAGCAGGGTGATCAGCCGGTCCCAGCGGCGCAGCCGCGGCGGCCACTCGGACCACGAGGGGCTGAAGTGGAGGAGCAGCAGAACGGCGCCGAACGACCAGAGGGCCTGGGCGAGCGGGATCCCGTCCAGCTCGTTCCCGTCCCCGAAGTCGTTCCGCATGGCCCACCAGAGGCCGAGGCCGAGGATGAACGGGGCCACCGCCGGGACGATGTACCGCGGCACGCGGCTCAGTACGCCCTCCTGATGGGCCATGCCCAGGACCCAGCAGGCGCCGAACGTGGAGAAGTCGGTGATCGTGGAGTCGATCCGCTCCGGAAGGTCGAAGCTGCCGAGGGTCATGACCGCCGAGAGCACCAGCGGCGCCAGGATCGTCGTCCACGGCACCTTGCGCAGATACCGCAGGATCAGCGGCGACAGCAGGACGTACCAGAGGTAGGCGCGCAGATACCAGAGCGGCTCGGCGATGTTGCCCGCCCAGGAGCCGTCCAGGAAGCCGTGCACACCGGGGAGATCGGCCGCGAACGGGGGGTCGCTCAGCGGGACGATCCAGAACAGCAGGTGGGTCCACCACCAGCCCGGGTGCCCGTCCGCGTCGGGGCCCCAGCCCTGGGCGATCATGCCGGTGACGCCGATCGCGCCCAGCAGCCACATCGGCGGCAGCAGGCGGCGCATCCGGCTGCGGATGACCTGGGGGGCCGGGCGCTTGAGGGAACGCCCCATGAGGTTGCCCGCGAGCGCGAACATGACGCCCATGGACGGGAACGCCAGCGGCAGCCAGGTCCAGCTCATGAGGTGGTAGAGGACGACACGGAACAGCGCCAGCGCCCTGAGCAGGTCGAAGTAGCGGTCGCGGCCGGGCCTGGCCGGCGCCGCCGCCTCCGGCTTGTGGCGCAGGGCCGCGGCCGGCGGAGTCAGGTAGCGGGGGTCCGTTCCCTGCGCGGAGTGGGCGCCCGCGCCCTGCTCGGCGTACGGGGCCGCTCCCTGCTCGGCGTAGGGAGACGTGCCCTGTTCGCCTGTCCCGTACGGTCCGGGCTGCGGCCGGGCGCCCGTGGGCTCGGTGGTGGTCATGCGACGGGCCTCCGGTCGACGTTCTCCTTGCTGCCGCGCTGGGTCGGGATCCCGCCCGGCGCCTCCACCACTCCCGTACGCCGCAGCTTCTGCCAGCGCAGGCGGCCGCCGGTGAGGGCGGTGATCCAGGACTGGAGGAGCACCACGTACATCAGCTGGCGGTAGAGGACCTGCTGGAGCGGGAGCGAGACCAGGTGGGTGAGGCGTTCGCGGTCCAGGCGGAACGCGTAGGCCGCGCAGACGAGTTGGATCACCAGGACGCCCAGCCAGGCCAGCACGGTCTTCTGGGTCGGGCCGAAGACCAGGCCGTACAGGAGGAACACGTCGATCAGGGGGGCCAGGAGGGGGGCCAGGACCATGAAGAGCGAGACCAGGGGCAGTCCGACGCGGCCGAAGCGGCCCGAGGGGCCGCGCTCGAAGACGGCGCGGCGGTGCTTCCAGATCGCCTGCATGGTGCCGTACGACCAGCGGTAGCGCTGCGACCACAGCTGCTGTACGGACTCCGGGGCCTCGGTCCAGGCCCGGGCGTTCTCCGCGTACACGACCCGCCAGCCGTCGCGGTGCATCGCCATGGTGACGTCGGTGTCCTCGGCGAGGGTGTCCTCGCTGATGCCGCCGACCCGCTCCAGGGCGGTGCGGCGGAAGGCGCCGACCGCGCCGGGGATGGTCGGCATACAGCCCAGCACGTCGTACATCCGGCGGTCCAGGTTGAAGCCCATCACGTACTCGATGTGCTGCCAGGCGCCGATGAGCGAGTCGCGGTTGCCCACCTTGGCGTTGCCCGCGACCGCGCCGACCTTCGGGTCGCCGAAGGGCTGCACCAGCTCGCGTACGGTCGACGGCTCGAAGACGGTGTCGCCGTCCATCATCACGACGATGTCGTAGCGGGCGTTCCTGATGCCGTTGTTGAGGGCCGACGGCTTGCCGCCGTTGACCTGGCGGACCACCCGGACGTTCGGCAGCCACAGCGCGTCGACGATGTCCGCCGTGCCGTCGGTGGAGCCGTCGTCGACGACGATCACCTCGATGGGGTGGTCGCTCGCCATCAGCGAGCGCACGGTGTTGGCGATGCACTCCCGCTCGTTGTACGCCGGGACGATCACCGAGACCGGCTCGGTGACCTCGGGGCCCCAGCGGAAGCCGCGCCCCCGGACCTTGCGCGCGTGCAGGAAGGAGAGGATCAGCATCAGGCCGAAGCGGGCGAAGACCAGCACGCCGATCACCGCGAGTCCGCCCACCAGGATGTCGGTGGTGTGCTCGGAGACCTGGACGGCGAAGACGAACGCCTTGCCCTTCCACAGGTCCATGCCGGTGACCGGGGTGTGCGCGCTCGGCGCGTTCAGGGCCTCGGTCAGATTCACGAACGTGTAGCCCTTGCCCTGGAGCTGGGGCAGGAAGGTGTCGAGCGCGGCCACGGTCTGCGAGCGGTCGCCGCCGGAGTCGTGCATCAGGACGATGGCGCCCTTGCCGTGCTTGGGCGTGGCGTTCTTGACGATCGTCTTGATGCCGGGGCGCTGCCAGTCCTCACTGTCCGTGGAGTCGAGCGCGGTGATGTACCCGCGGCTGCCCACGTACTTGATCACCGGCCAGTTCTCGTCGTCGATCGCATCCGCGAACGACGAGTACGGCGGCCGGAAGAGGGAGGTGCGGATACCGGCGGCGCCTTCGAGGGCCAGCTGGTTCTGCGCGAGCTCCCAGTCGATGCGCGCGTGCGACTGGTAGGAGAGGTCGGGGTGGTTGAAGGTGTGCAGGCCCACCTCGTGGCCCTCGTCGACCATCCGCTTGATCAGATCGGGGTAGCGGGCGGCGTTGGCGCCGGTGACGAAGAAGACGCCGTGCGCGTGGTACTTCTTCAGCTGGTCGAGCACCTTCGGGGTCCAGGTGGGGTCCGGGCCGTCGTCGAAGGTGAGCACCAGTTTGTGCTTGGGGATGTCGAGGCTGGTGGGCTTGCCCGTGCCCCGTGCGTCGATGACCGGGCCGCCGTCCAGGATGCGCTCGGGCACCTCGTCGGTGGACGCCTCCGCGCGGATGCGGTGGTCGGCGAGTATCTCGTTGTGGACGTACCCGCGCAGCATCAGCATCGCGAAGAGGGCGACGAGGAAGAGCAGGGGCAGCAGATAGCGCATCGGCAGTCTGCGGCGTCTTCGCGTGCGGGGGGGCGTGGCGGAAGTCGTACGACGGGTCGTACGGCGAGGGGCTTTCACGTGCTGGCTCCAGAGGGCGGAGTCGGCTTCGTCGACAGCCCCGTCGGGCTGCTGGACGAAGCGGTGGGGAGACCGGGGCTCGCCGTGTGGCCGCCGATCGGCTTGGCACTCTGCGAGGTGCGGGGGCGCGGGGAGGTGGTGTGGGGGCCGGAGTGACCTGGACCGTCTCCGTCTTCTTCTCCTTGGCGGCGGGCCCGGGTATGCCGAGCCAGGGCGCGCGGGAGCTGCCGCCGAGCAGACTGCCGACCAACATCACCGCGTAGCAGGTGCATGCCAGCCCGAAGACCCAGCCGAGCCGGCGCAGGTTCTTGCCGCGGCGGCCGCTCTCGTCCACGAAGACGGGGCCGTCGGGGTCAGCGCCCGCGACGGGCGGCTGGATCTGGATCTGGACCTGGGGCTGCACCTGGGTCCATGCCTCGGACTCGGACAGCGTCCGGTCCTGCATCCGGTCCTGTACCCGGGGGTTGCCCAACTGCTGCCCGGCGACGTTCAGTTCCATCGTGTAGTCGTCGAGGGGCCCACGGGGCTCCTCGAACGGACTCCGGGGTCGCCCCTGAGGGGCATCTTTTCGCCAATTGTCCACTTGCGTACGCACTTCCCCACTGGATGATTCGCGGGTTGCGCGCACTCCTCTAGCGGGCACTGCGTTCCGGACCGGGTCCCCACCCGTTCCACGCACCCCCACTACCACACCGCACCCGGGGAATGAATGTAGCGCACGCCGCTGTGAGCCACGTTCACGCGCCAAGCGTTGTTCCTCAACTGGAACACCAGAGTGGCATCAGTGAGACATGAGGGGCAGATCTCCCTCCGGAAGCCAGCTTTCGGGGGGCAGA
This sequence comes from Streptomyces sp. ERV7, assembly GCF_001653515.1. Classification (GTDB taxonomy): domain Bacteria; phylum Actinomycetota; class Actinomycetes; order Streptomycetales; family Streptomycetaceae; genus Streptomyces. The sequence continues at coordinate 1,271,079 of NZ_LYOY01000029.1, forward strand.
TCCAGCCACCCGGAGGCCTCCGCCATCCGCCGGGCGACCTCCCGCAGAACCGCCAGGCCCGGGTGGGTCAGCCCCTTGCGCCACACCAGCGACACCGGGGACAGCGGTACGGGGTCGGTCAGCGGCCGGAGCACCATCCCGGGTATCTCCATGAAGTCGGTGCTGGCCAGCACCGACCAGCCGCGTCCCAGCACCACCCGGGCGAACTCGTCCTTCCCGGAGATCTCCGGGAACGGCGCGGCCAGTTCCGCACCCCGCCCCGCGACGAGCCGCGCGGCCAGATCCGTCCACTCGGCGGTGGCCGGATTACCCGCCGCCGCGTACAGCGTCTCGCCCGCGAGCGCGTCCACCGGCACCGCCTCCAGCCGGGCGAGCCGGTGGCCCTCGGGCAGCAGCACCGCCATCCGCTCGTACCGCACCGGCTGGTGCGAGAGGCCCGCCAGCACCGAGGGGTCGAGGCCCGCGACCCGGCCGAAGGAGACGTCGAGCCGCCCGGCCAGGATGTCGGCGGCGGCCCCGGTGAGCCCGCTCAGATAACGCGCCACGAACTCCTGCCCGGCCGCCGCCTCACGGGCCCGCACCAGCACGCGGTGGCCAGTGCCGACGGGGGCGCTGATGTCGACGAGCAGCGGGCGGACCTCGGCCGCCCAGCCCGCCCGGAGCTCGTCGTGCGCGGCGAGCACCCGCCGTGCGTACGGCAGCAGCCGCTCGCCGTCGGCGGTGAGCTCCACCGCGCGCGTGGTCCGCACGAACAGCTCGGCGCCCAGCTCGCGTTCGAGCCGCCGCACATCCCGGCTGAGCGCCTGCTGGGCGACGAAGAGCCGGGCGGCGGCCCGGGTGAAGTGCAGTTCCTCGGCGACGGCGGTGAACGCGCGCAGCAGCCGGGGGTCGATGTCCTGGGTCACGGACGGCAGTCAACCGCACGGGCGTTGACAACGGAAGTGCGTCAATCGCCCCTGATCAGGTGTTGGACGCCCGTGCCCCGGCCCGGGGAGGCTCGGTGCATGCCGCAACTGATGACCGTCTCGGGTTCCACGCTGGTGCTCGCCGGGCCCGCTCCGTACGAGGGCGCCCGCTCCGGGGGCACCCAGGACGCACGCGCTTCGCGCGAGCCCCGCCGCGAGGCACGCGAGGCGTACGGGAAGCCCCGCGAGAAGTCCGTGAGGACCGTCCCCTACCGCCGTCTCTTCGCCGTCCCCGGCGCCCGCGCCTTCACCCTGGGCAACCTCATCGCCCGGCTGCCCATGGGCATGTTCAGCGTGAGCGCCGTGATCATGATCGCCGGGTCGCGCGGCTCGTACGCCCTCGCCGGAGCCGTCACCGCCACCGGTCTCGCCGCGACCGCCCTGGTCGCGCCCTGGACCGCCCGCCTCGTCGACCGCCACGGCCAGGCCCGGGTCGCGGTGCCCGCCACCGCGATCGCGGTGCTCGGCTCACTGGCTCTGCTGCTCTGCGTACGCCTCGACGCCCCGGACTGGACGCTCTTCGCCGCGTACGCCGCGACCGCCACCACTCCCAACACCGGCGGGATGTCCAGGGCGCGCTGGGCGCACGTCCACCGCGGCGACCCGGCGGCGCTGCACACCGCCAACTCCTTCGAGCAGGCCGTGGACGAGCTGTGCTACACGCTCGGCCCGGTGGCCGCCGCGTTCCTCTGCACCGCCCTGTTCCCGGAGGCGGGCACGCTGGCCGGCGCGGTGCTCCTGATGACGGGCGTGCTGATCTTCTCGGCCCAGCGCGCCACCGAACCGCCGGTGGCCCCGCGCACCACCGCCCGGTCCCCGCTGCGCTCCCCCGGCCTCGCCCCGCTGCTCGCCGTCTTCCTCGCCACCGGCGCGGTGTTCGGCTCGATGGAGGTGGTGACCCTGGCGTACGCGTCCGGGCTCGGCCACGGTCCCTCGGGCGGCGCGGTCCTCGCGCTCCAGGCGGCCGGGTCGGGTGCGGCGGGGCTGGTCTACGGCTCGGTGCGGCCCGCGCGTTCGGTCTCCCGGCGGCTCCTGGTGTGCGTCGGCGCGATGACGGCGCTGATGTGCCTGCCGCTGCTCGCGGCCACCACCGGTTCGCTGGCGGTCCTGGCCGGCGCCCTGCTGCTCGCGGGCGCCGCGACCGCGCCGACCATGGTCACCGGGATGACCCTGGTCCAGCGGCTGACGCCCGAGGGCCGGCTGAACGAGGGGATGACCCTCGCGGTCACCGCGATCCTGGGCGGCATCGCGGCCGGCTCGGCCACCGGCGGCTGGCTGACCGACCACACGTCCGGCCCGGCGGCCTACCTCGCCCCGGTCTGCGCGGCGGGCCTCGCGCTGGTGGCGTGCGCGGCTGGTCCGGCGCGGCGGCGCTGATGGCGCGCGACCGTACCGTACGTACGACAAAGGCCCGGCTGCTCGATGCAGCCGGGCCTTCGCCTCACATGGGAATTGTGGAGATGGCGGGAATCGAACCCGCGTCCAACGGTGCGGAATCAGGGCTTCTCCGTGTGCAGTTCGCTGCGATTTTCTCAGCCCCGGAGATCACGCGAACAAGTCTCCGACGGGCTCAGCCACTGTTTGATTTCCTTCTGGGCCCCGTGACCGGGCTCAGAAGTTTAGATCCCTTGATGATGCCAGGATCCGGGTCGGGATCACCCCCGGGCTGACACTTCGCAAGTCGCTACTTAGGCAGCGAGGGCGAAGGAATCGCGCTTGGTGTTGGCGATTATTGGTTGCGACATATGGTTAACGAGATCATTGCCGCTTCCTCGACACGCTTCCCCTGCTTCGACATCCGCTGTCGAAACCGATCATCCCCATGTTTTGTTAACAATGTGCTCCACCCCGGGGGGCGGTGCTGAAGCCATGGTACGCGACGCGGACCGCGGCTCGCCAGGACATTTACGCCCGCTGCCGCCGCTTGGCCGCCGCGACCGCGCGGTTCGTCTCCCGGGTGTCCTGCTTCTCCCGCAGCGTCTGGCGCTTGTCGTACTCCTTCTTGCCCTTCGCCAGCGCGATCTCGACCTTCGCCCGGCCCTCCTTGAAGTACAGGACGAGGGGCACGATCGTGTGACCCGACTCCTGCGACTTGGACTCCAGCTTGTCGATCTCGGCGCGGTGCAGCAGCAGCTTCCGCTTGCGCCGCGCGCTGTGGTTGGTCCAGGTGCCCTGTGCGTACTCCGGCACATGGACGTTGTACAGCCAGGCCTCGCCCCGCTCGATCTGGACGAACCCGTCGACCAGCGACGCCCGCCCCTGGCGCAGCGACTTCACCTCGGTACCCGTGAGCACGAGACCGCACTCGTAGGTGTCGATGATGAGGTAGTCGTGCCGCGCCTTCTTGTTCTGCGCGACGAGCTTGCGCCCGCTGCCCTTGTCCTTGTCTTTGTCTTTTGCCTTAGCCATAGTGCGGCCATTTTCGCACTACGACCGCCCCCCGAGGCCACTCAATACTGCCTCGGCCCGCTCCTGGGACCGGTCGGTGACCGGTACGTCCGGAGTGATGCCCTTCCCGTCGACGCCGTGGCCCGCCGGGGTGCGGTAGTGGCCGACGGTCAGCTCGGCCACCGAGCCGTCGGGGAGATCGGTCGGCATCTGGACCGAGCCCTTGCCGAAGGTGCGCGAGCCGACCGTGACGGCGCGGCCCCGGTCCTGGAGGGCGCCGGTCAGCAGCTCGGCCGCGCTCATGGTGCCGCTGTCGACCAGGACGACCAGGGGGCGGGCGGTGTCGCCGGCCCGCTCCGCGTACAGCGCGCGCTGGCGGCCGTGCACGTCGTACGTGGCGACCAGGCCGCCGTCGAGGAAGGCGGAGGCGGCCGAGGCGGCCTCGGTGACCAGGCCGCCGGTGTTGCCCCGCAGGTCGAGGAGGACCCCGGCGCCGCCGGGGGCCGCCCGGACGGCCTTGCGCACCCGCTCGCCGGAGCCCTTGGTGAAGGCCGCCACCTTGATCATCACGTCGCCGCCGGACAGCTTGCTCACGGTGACGGTCTCGGTGGTGAGCTCGGCCCGCCGCAGCGACTCGCTCCAGGTCCGCCCGGCCCGGTCCAGGCCGAGCACGACCCGGCTGCCCGGGGTGGCCCCGTCGCCGCGCAGCAGGGCGACGACCTCGGTGACCGGCAGGGTGTCCAGGGCCCGGCCGTCGATCGTACGGAGCCGGTCCCCCGCCCTGATCCCGGCGCGGGCGGCCGGGCCGCCGGGCTGGAGGCGGGTCACCTCGACACGGCCGGAGGCGGTGCGCCGGGCCCAGAGGCCGACGCCCGTGTACCGGCCGTCGAGGGCGTCCTCGAACTGCTCGTACGCGCTCTGGTCGTACACCGCGCCCCAGCGGTCGCCGCTGCGGCTGACGGCCTCGGCGGCCGCCTCCGTGCCCGACTTGCCGTCCGCCACCGCGTCCGCCGCAGCCCGGGCCACGTCCGCGCCGCGGTCGCCGAACCCGGCGGCGGAGGCGGGCAGCGCGTGCAGCGGGGCGCGGCGCTCCTCGGCCTGCGGCAGCGCGCCGGTCACCGCGGCGGTCGCCAGGACCGAGACGAAGACCAATGTCAGAGTCGCCCCGCGGCGCACTCCGCGGGACCTGGGACAGCCGTCCGGACCTGACATGGCGTCGAGTCTAGGACAACGCGAGGGCGCCGCAGGGGCTGTTGCTCCTACGGCGCCCGGGGCGCATCTCACACAGGGAAGAGCCCGCGTCACACCTTCAGGTACTTGCGCAGCGCGAAGAACGCGGCGAGAGAGGGCATCAGCACGCTCGCCGCGAGCACCAGCGGCAGCTTGGCCAGGACCGCGTCCCAGCCGATGAAGTTGATCAGGTTGAGCTTGTGCGACAGGTCGAGACCGTGGTCGATCATGAAGTAGCGGCCGACGATCAGCATCCCGGAGGCGGCGATGCCGCCGAGCACTCCGGCGAAGGCGGCCTCCATGATGAACGGCGCCTGGATGTAGAAGCTCGACGCACCCACCAGGCGCATGATCCCCGTCTCGCGCCGTCGGCTGAACGCGGAGACCCGGACCGTGTTGACGATCAGCATCAGCGCCACGACCAGCATCACCGCCATGACCAGGACCGCGGCCACGTTCATGCCGCCGAGCAGGCTGAACAGGTTCTCCAGGATGCCCTTCTGGTCCTGGACGGACTGCACGCCGTCGCGCCCGGCGAAGGCGGTGGCGACCACCTTGAACTTCTCCGGGTCCTTGAGCTTGACCCGGAACGACTCCTGCATCTGGTCCGGCGTGATCGAACCGGCCATCGGAGAGTCGCCGAACTGCTCCTTGTAGTGCTTGAACGCCTCGTCGGCCGACTCGTAGGTGACCGTCTGGACGATGTCCAGCTTCTTCAGGTCGCCCTCGATGTCCTTCTTCTGCTGGGCCGTGACGGCGCCCTTGGAGCACTTGGCGACGGACTCGGCGTCGGCCTTGTTGCAGAGGAAGATCGAGACGTTGACCTTGTCGTACCAGTAGCCCTTCATGTTGTTGACCTGGTCCCGCATCAGCAGGGACCCGCCGAACAGGGCCAGGGACAGGGCCACCGAGACGATGACGGCGAACGTCATGGTCAGGTTGCGGCGGAGACCGACGCCGATCTCCGAGAGTACGAACTGCGCGCGCATGGCGACTGGTTAAGCCTTTCCGTGCTTGTCGTGCTTCCGAGCTCGATGCTCAGCGCATCAGTGCTGGTAGCCGTAGACGCCGCGCGCCTGGTCACGTACGAGACGGCCCTTTTCGAGCTCGATTACCCGCTTGCGCATCTGGTCGACGATGTTCTGGTCGTGGGTCGCCATGATCACGGTCGTCCCGGTCCGGTTGATCCGGTCCAGGAGCTTCATGATGCCGACCGAGGTCTGCGGGTCCAGGTTGCCGGTCGGCTCGTCCGCGATCAGCAGCATCGGCCGGTTGACGAAGGCCCGCGCGATGGCGACGCGCTGCTGCTCACCGCCGGAGAGCTCACCGGGGCGCCGGTCCTCCTTGCCGCCGAGCCCGACGAGGTCGAGCACCTGGGGCACGGCCTTCCTGATCTCCCCGCGCGGCTTGCCGATGACCTCCTGGGCGAAGGCGACGTTCTCGGCCACGGTCTTGTTGGGGAGCAGACGGAAGTCCTGGAAGACGGTCCCGAGCTGGCGCCGCATGTGCGGCACCTTCCAGTTGGAGAGCCGGGCCAGGTCCTTGCCGAGCACGTGCACCTGCCCATGGCTGGCGCGCTCCTCGCGCAGGATGAGTCGCAGGAAGGTCGACTTCCCGGAGCCGGACGAACCGACGAGGAAGACGAACTCACCCTTCTCGATGTCGAGGGAGACGTCCCGCAGAGCGGGATGGCTCTGCTTGGGATAGGTCTTGGAGACGTTGTCGAATCGGATCACGGTGCACCACGGTCGCCGGGAATAGGTGTGCGTGACACTACGCGAACCCGCCTGGGCCGTGCAGGCACCGTCCGGAGATGTTCCGGGGATGCGCCTTATGTCCTGTTGACGGGGGCCCCTGGCCCCCCTCACGGGGGCAGAATCCGGCGGGGCGCGCCGAAACGCGCGCGAGCTGGCACAGTGGTAGGGGGAACGGTTGCGTTTCCCTGAGCGTTGTGCGGAGCAGTAGGTGCATACAGCGGCTCCGCCGCGCGGGAGGAGGAAAGCGCATGACCTACGACCGATTGGTGTGCGCGAACTGCGCGGCGCCGGTCAGCGAGGGCCGTTGCCCCGTCTGCCGGGCCAACCGCGAGCGGCTGCAGCAGGAAGGCCCCTGGGGCGGCCTGAGCCCGGCGGCGCTGGTGACGCTGCTGGTGATCCTGGTGGCCGCGGTGGCGCTGCTGGCCCACCAGACCGTGTAACGAGGCTTGACGGCTTTACGCGAGTGGGGCCCGGGACGCGCATCGCGTCCCGGGCCCCACTTTCGCACTGCGCGGCGACTACTGTCCGTGTCGCTCACGCGACGGCATGCCTATGTCACCGATGTCGCTGATGTCGCTCAGGCGACGTTGCGGCCGCCGACCAGGCGCGGCATGAAGCGGAAGCCGATGCCGCCGGCGATCATCGTCGCGGCGCCGAGCAGCAGGAAGGTGGTCTCGCCCGCACCGGTCTCGGCGAGCTCGTCCTTGGCCTTGCCCTGCTCGACCGGCTTGGAGCCACCGCTGTCCGGGGTGGTGTTGTCCGGGCAGCTGGCCCCGTCGAGGGAGACGGTGCAGGTACCGGAGCCGCCGGTGCTGCCACCGGTGCTGGTGGAGCCGCCGGTGGCGGAGGAACCGCCGGTGGAGGACGAGCCGCCGGTGGAGCTGCCGCCGGTGGCGGACGAGCCGCCGGTCGACGAGCCGCCCGTGGTGGACGAACCGCCGGTGGACGAGCTGCCACCGGTCGTCGAGGAGCCGCCCGTGGTGCTGCTGCCGCCCGTGGAGGACGAACCACCCGTGGTGGACGAGCCGCCGGTGGACGAGGAACCGCCCGTGGTGGACGAGCCGCCGGTGGAGGACGAACCGCCGGTGGACGAGCTGCCACCGGTCGAGGAGGAACCGCCCGTGGTGCTGGAGCCGCCCGTGGAGGACGAGCCACCGGTGGACGAGGAACCGCCCGTGGAGGACGAACCGCCCGTGTCGGCGCCGCCGATGCCACCGGTCGACGAGCTGCCGCCCGTGGACGAGCTGCCACCCGTGCTGCTGCTGCCGCCGGTGGACGAACCACCGGTCGACGAGGTGTCGCCGGTGGTGCTGGAGCCGCCCGTGGAGGACGAACCACCGGTGGAGGAGGAACCGCCCGTGGAGGAACCGCCCGTGGAGGAGGAACCGCCCGTGGAGGAACCGCCCGTGGAGGAGGAACCGCCCGTGTCGGCGCCGCCGATGCCACCGACCGTGCCGGTTCGGCGCCGCCGATGCCACCGACCGTGCCGGTGCCGCCGTCCGACTCGCCCTGGACGCCCAGACCGACGTCCACACCGCTCTTGTCGACCTCGGCCTTGGCGCTGATGCCGCCGATGTTGACGTCGACACCGGCGGCCTGGGCCGCACCCGCAGCGGTCAGGGACGCGCCTGCCGCGATCACCGCACCCGCGGCTATCCGTGCAACGCGGACCCGCGTCATTTTCGTCATCTGCCTGCTACCCCCAGTAGCTCAATCGTCATGGAGCACCGCCCGGGGGCCGCGGGACTGGGGGATCCGATTCCGTCGCCCCCGTCACACGCGCCCCGGAAATACGCATGCCGCGCGTCACCCTTCCGCACTCCCGAGAATGGAGTCAAGGCCGTTGCGTACGGAATGCCCGTATTAGTGTGACTTGCCCGTCGTACGGGATTGCGACTGTGACGTAAAAAGGGAACTACCGCTCATTGAACGGCAGTTCCCTTGTCGACAAAGCCCCGAAAAGGCGGTCGGTTACTTCTCCTGCTGCTTGCGCCAGCGAATTCCCGCTTCCAGGAATCCGTCGATCTCGCCGTCCAGCACGGACTGCGGGTTGCCGACCTCGAACTCGGTGCGCAGGTCCTTGACCATCTGGTACGGGTGCAGGACGTACGAACGCATCTGGTTGCCCCAGGAGCTGCCGCCGTCGCCCTTCAGGGCGTCCATCCTGGCGCGCTCCTCCTGGCGCTGGCGCTCCAGGAGCTTGGCCTGGAGGACGTTCATGGCGCTCGCCTTGTTCTGGATCTGGGAGCGCTCGTTCTGGCAGGAGACGACGATGCCGGTCGGGAGGTGCGTGATCCGGACCGCGGAGTCGGTCGTGTTGACGCCCTGGCCGCCGGGGCCCGAGGCGCGGTACACGTCCACACGCAGCTCGGACTCGTCGATCTCGACGTGGTCGGACGACTCGACGACCGGGAGGATCTCGACGCCCGCGAACGACGTCTGGCGGCGGCCCTGGTTGTCGAAGGGCGAGATGCGCACCAGGCGGTGCGTGCCCTGCTCGACGGAGAGCGTTCCGTACGCGTACGGCGCCTTGACGACGAAGGTGGTCGACTTGATGCCGGCCTCTTCCGCGTACGACGTCTCGTAGACCTCGGTCGAGTAGCCGTGGCGCTCGGCCCAGCGCAGGTACATGCGCTGCAGGCGCTCCGCGAAGTCGGAGGCGTCGACGCCGCCGGCCTCGGCGCGGATGTTGACCAGCGCCTCGCGCTCGTCGTACTCGCCGGACAGGAGGGTGCGGACCTCCATCTCGTCCAGCGCCTTGCGCACGGAGACCAGCTCGGCCTCCGCCTCCGCGAGGGTGTCCGCGTCGTCCATCTCCTCGGCGAGCTCGAAGAGCACGCTGAGGTCGTCGATCCGGCCGCGCAGCGCCTCGGTCTTGCGGACCTCGGCCTGGAGGTGCGAAAGCTTGCTCGTGATCTTCTGGGCGGCCTCCGGGTCGTCCCACAGGGACGGCGCGGCGGCCTGCTCCTCAAGCACGGCAATGTCTGCCCTCAGCTTGTCGAGGTCCAGGACGGCCTCGATCGACCCCATGGTCGAGGAGAGGGACTTCAGCTCTTCGGATACATCGACGACTGCCACGGGTCCAGCGTAACGGCTGTGCGCAAGGACGTTTCCCCCGCGCCGTGCCACGGCCGCGCGGCCCGTGTCTACGGGGGCCCCGGCGCCGAGTGCTTGGAGTCCTGCGGGGGCTTGTCGTCGTCGCCGGAGGTGGCGAGCCAGCCGCCGACGGCCACCGCCGCCGTCAGCGCCACCGCCGAGGCGCCCAGGATCAGCCGGCGTCTGCGCAGCTGGTCCGCGCGATGGCGGGCCGAGCCGGGGCGCGGGGTGCCCGCCGGGCCGTCCTCCACCCACCGCGCCGCCGCCTCCAGGTTGAACCGGCCCGCCGTCCACGCCCCGGACCGCAGTGCCCGCGCGACCCCTTCCCCGTACCGAGGGGGGACGCTCAGGAAGCCCACCGTCAGGCCCGGTGCCAGCCGCTTCGACAGGCTGTCCACCAACAGGGTCCGCTCCGGCGCGTACGCCGCCAGCGGCGCGGGCGTGTCGGCGGCGGCCAGGAAGGCCCACGTCGTGTCCTCCACCGCCGCCAGGCCCAACTCCCGCACCATCGACGCCAGTTCCTCGCGCCGAGCCCCCGGCATCGTCAGCGACAGCGGATTGTGCAGCGTCGGCTGGACGTACACCGCGCTCAGCGGCGTACGCCGGTGGGCCGCCTCCAGCGCCGACGGCAGCATCCCCGACCCGTCCGTCCCGATCCCCACCAAGGTGATCCCCAGCCGCTCCGCCACCGCCTTGACCAGCGGATACGTCAGCTCCTCCACCCCCACCCGGCCCCCCGGCCGGGCCAGCGCCGACAGGGCGGCCGCGATGGCCTGGCGGCCGTTGCCCGCGAAGAGCAGCCGGTCCGGGTCCGGGCGCCAGCCGGGGCGGGCCAGCACCCGGGCCGCCGCCGCCCGGGCCCCGGGCGTGCCGTCCGCCGCCGCCGGGCGGGTCGCCTCCAGGAGGACGTCCGGGCGGGCCAGACCCGTGAGAGCGCGGGCCATCAGCTCCGACTGGCCGTCCGCGACCGGGTAGTTGAGCTCCAGGTTCACCGGCGTGCGCCCGCTGTCCTCCGCGAGCACCGACCCCGGGTGCGGCGGCGCCGCCCGGACGAACGTGCCGCGCCCGACCTCCCCCACCACCAGGCCCCGGCGCACCAGCTCCCCGTACGCCCGGATCGCCGTGGAGACCGCCACCCGGTGGCGGCGCGCGAACGTCCGCTGCGGCGGCAGCCGGTCGCCCGGCCGCAGCCTCCCGTCGGCTATCGCCTTGGCGACCCCGTCGGCCAGCCGTAGGTAGTCCATCCCCGCCCCCTGAAGACCGCGCACACCGCGCACACCGCGCACACCGCGCACACCGCTCACATTGCACCGAGAGCAAAGATCTTATTGCACCGAGCAGTTGGGCCCGCCTAGCCTCCTGACATGCCCACCACCTACACCGACCGGGGCACGGGCGACGCCCTGCTCCTGGTCCACGGCCACCCCTTCGACCGCACGATGTGGGACCCCCAGATCGAGGAGTTCGCGCGGACCCACCGGGTCGTCGCCCCCGATCTGCGCGGCTACGGCAGCGCGCCCGTCACCCCCGGCACCACCCTCCTCTCCGACTTCGCGCAGGACGTCCTGGCGCTCGCCGACCGGCTCGGCATCGAGCGCTTCACCCTCGGCGGGCTCTCCATGGGCGGCCAGATCGTCATGGAGTGCTACCGCCTCTTCCCCGAGCGGATCAGCGCTCTCGTCCTCGCGGACACCTTCCCCGCCGCCGAGACGGCGGACGGGCGCACCGCCCGCCGCGAGATGGCCGACCGGCTGGTGCGCGAGGGCATGAAGCCGTACGCGGACGAGGTCCTGGAGAAGATGGTGGCGCCGTACGCGGACCCGGACGTGAAGGCGCACGTCCTCCGGATGATGACCGCGACCGACCCCGAGGGCGCCGCCGCCGCGCTGCGCGGGCGCGCCGAGCGGCCCGACTACCGCGAGCTGCTCACCACCGTCACCGTCCCGACGCTGGTCGTGGTGGGCCGCGACGACACGTACACCCCGGTCGCGGACGCCGAGGCGATGCACACCGCGATCCCCGGATCGACCCTGGTGGTCGTGGAGGCGGCGGCCCATCTGCCCAACCTGGAGCGGCCGGAGGAGTTCAACGCGGCCCTGCGCGCCCATCTGACGGGCTGACCTCACCGCACACCGGCCGCCGACGACGGATACTTCAGATCTGTACGGGCGAAGACCTGTACGGATGAAGACCTGTGCGGGCGTAGACCTGTACGGCCGCGCCGTCGAACCCGTCGCATCCGTCGATCGACCGGGAGGGTCCCTTGGACGCCCTTGGCACCGCACCGCCCTGGCCCGCGACGGACGCGGCGGCGGGCCCGCCCGGCGAGCGCGGGCACCCGTGGCGCCGGGCGAGTGCGGTCCTGGGCGGTCTGGTCCTCGCCGGGGTCAGCGCGGTCGTCGGATGCCGGGTGGCGGACTCCGACGGGATCACCCCCGTGCCGCAGCTGCTCGCCTTCCTGCCGTGGCTCCTCGTGCCGGGCGGCGCCGGGCTCGTGCTGACGGCGTTCGGGCGGTGGCGGACCGGGATGGCCTGGGCGCTCGTCGTCCTGGCGGTCACCGGCTGGTACACCCAGCCGTACGGCGCCGAGATCACCCGCCCGCACGGCCGCCCCCTCGGCCAGCTGCGCGTTCTCACCTCCAACACCGAATTCGGCTGGGCGACGGACGACTTGATCGCGGCCGTGCGGCGCGAGAAGCCGGACGTCGTGTTCGTCCAGGAGTGCGCGTTCGTCTGCGCGGACGCGCTGGAGCAGCGGGTGGCGAAGGCGGACTACCCGTACCGCGAGGTCGTACGCGAGGACGGCTCGGCCGGGTCCTCGATCCTCAGCAAGTACCCGCTCACCCACGCCCCCGCGATCCCCTCCGCGATGGCCATGCCGGGTGCGGTGGCGCGGATCGCGGGCCGGGACGTACGCCTCCAGCTCGCGCACCCCGAGCCCCCGCTGCCGGGCCGGGAGGCCGGCTGGCGGCGGGAGCTGGGCCGGGTGCGGGACTTCGCCGCGTCGGCGAAGGGCGGGGCCGTGATCGTCGCCGGGGACTTCAACGCCACCCAGGACCACGCGGCCTTCCGCGCGGTCCTCAAGGCGGGCGCCCTGCACGACAGCGCCCGGCTCGCGGGAAGGTCGCGTACGTACTCGTGGCCCGCCGACCGCGCCACGCCCTTCCGCACCCAGATCGACCATGTACTGGTCAGCGGTGACGACTTCACGGTCAGGTCGGCGCACTTCCTGACCCTGCGCGGCACCGACCACCGGGCGCTGGTCGTCGATCTCGAACTGTTCGAGGGGTAGCGGGACCCCACTTCCCGGGGGGCGGGTCCCGGGGTGCGGGCGGCGCGCTCCTGGGTGAGGATCGGACCGTCCGGAAGGCGGGTTGCAGGGGGGCCGAGCAGGAGGCGTACGCGTATGCGCGCTGTCGCGGTCCCGGCCTTCAGGGCCACGCCGGAAGTGATCCATGTCCCCAAGCCGCAGCCGGGCCCCGGCGAGGTGTTGGTGAAGATCGAGTACGCGGCCCTCAACCCCTTCGACTGGCAGGTCGCGGACGGCCTCCTCGACGGCCGGGTCCCGCACGTCTTCCCCCTGGTCCTCGGCGTCGACTTCGCCGGCCGTGTGGACGTGGTCGGGCCGGGCGAGAACCGGTTCGTGGTGGGCGACGCGGTGTACGGGCAGGCGGGGCGGCCGCCGGTGGGGACCGGAACGTACACGGAGTACGTGACGATGCCGCACGACGCGGCGATCGCCGGGGTACCGGACGGGCTCACGCTGCGGGCCGCCGCGGCCCTGCCCACGGCCGGGATGACCGCGCTCCAGATCCTGCGGGCGGGCGTGGCGCTAGAACCGGGCGACACCATGCTGCTCGTGGGCGCGGCGGGCGGGATCGGCAGCGCGCTGACCCAGTTGGCGGCGGCGCGGGACATCCGGGTCGTGGCGGTGGTGCGGGGTGACGAGCGGGAGCGGATGCGGGCGCTGGGCGCGGTGCTGGCGATCGACTCCACCGAGCAGTCGGTGCGGGAGGTCTGCGGGCGGGCGGTGCCGGGCGGGGTGGACGCGGTGGTCGACCTGGTGTCGGCGGACGCGGAGGCCTTTGACGCGTACGCGCGGCTGATGCGGCCGGGGGGCGCCGCGCTGAGCACCCGGGGCGCGGCCCCGTCCGGCAAGGGCGTGAACATCCGCCTCACGGCGTCGGGCGCGCTGCTCGACGCGCTGGCGGCGGCGGCGGTGGCGGGCGAGGTGCACGTGCCCGTGGAGGCGGAATATCCGTTGGAGAAGGCACCGGAGGCGTTGGAGCGGAATCGGGTGGGTGGGGCGCGGGGCAAGACGCTGTTCGTGCCGTAGCGGTCGTGCCGGGTGAATCTTTATCCACACCCTGTGGATAAAGATTCACCCCGAAGGGCGCGCTTCACCTGCGACCCGGTGACCGGCTGACCGCGCAGTTCCCCGCGCCCCTGAAAACCCTCGTCCACCTGCGGCCCGTGGAGGGTTGCTCGCGCAGTTGGGACGCGCATGCTGGTGTGGGTGTCGCGGTTGGAGTCCAGAGGGGCGCCGGGGACCAGGGGCACCGCGCCCCGGCGGGGCCGGCCGGAGGGGGCCGCGGGCTCCTCGTAGACCGGCTCCTCGGGCTCCTCGGCGTCCGGCTCGTCCACGTCCAGCGGCGGCATCCCCGCCACCAGCGGCAGCAGCTCGCGCAGCCGGGCGGAGAGCTCCGAGGCGCGCAGCCGGGAGGCCGGGGCCTTGGCGAGGCACTGGACCATCAGCTGCCAGAGCTCGTCGGGGATCCCGGGCAGCGGCACCACGGTCTCGGTGACGTGGCGGCGCAGGACCGCGCCGGGGTGGCCGCCGCCGAAGGGGGTGAAGCCCGCCAGCAGCTCGTAGAGGACCGTCGCCAGGGCGTAGATGTCGACCGCCGCCCTCGGCGGCAGGCCCTCGACGATCTCCGGGGCGAGGTAGTCCGGCGTGCCGATGATCCGCGTCGCCTTGGTGCGGCGCGGGGTGTCGATCAGCTTGGCCACACCGAAGTCGGTGAGCAGCGCGGGGTGCGCGCCGCCGGGGCCGAGCGGGCCCTGCATGTCCAGGAGGATGTTCTCGGGCTTGACGTCGCGGTGGACGACTCCGGCCGCGTGCGCGGCGGCCAGGCCGTCGGCCACGTCCGCGACGATCGCCACCGCCGCCTCGGGGGCGAGCCGGCGCTCGCGGTCGAGCCGGGTGCGTACGTCGGTGCCCCGCACCAGGTCCATGACCAGGGCGAGGTCGTTGCCGTCGACGACGAGGTCGCGCACGCCCACGACGTTGGGGTGGTCGAGGCCGAGCAGCGCGGTGCGCTCCTGGACGAAGCGGCCGACCAGCTCCTGGTCGGCGGCGAGGTCCTCGCGCAGCAGCTTGATGGCGACGGGCCCGTCCGGCCCCTCGCCTAGCCACACCGTGCCGGCGCTGCCCCGCCCCAGGATCTGGTGGGCGGTGTACCGGCTGCCGATATTCCGTGCCAAGACTGCTCCCTCAGCGGCTGGCTGTGCACGCCGAGGCTACGCGGCCAGAAGGGCAACCTTCACTTCCGAGGGGGAAATCACCCCTGGGAAGTCGACAAATCCATGAAGTCGGCGTCGTGTACGCCTCAATTGCCGCCGAGTTTGCCGAGCCAGCCCGACACCTTGTCGGCCGCGTCACCGATCGCCTGCCAGTAGCTCTTGCCCTCGGCCACCCAGTCCTGGAGCGGGGTCAGCTCCCAGATCAGCCAGCCCGCCACGAACAGCAGGACCAGGGTGAACAGACAGCCCTTGAGGCAGCCGAGCCCCGGAATCCGCATCGGGTTGGCGCTGCGGCGGCGCGGCTCGCGGGGTTCGCGCGGCGCCGGACCCTGCGGCTGCTGGGGCGCCTGCGGCGGCGCGTACTGCTGGCGCTGCTGGTGCTGGGGCGGCGGCGCGTACTGCTGGTGCTGCGGGGGCTGTGCGTACGGCTGGGGCTGCTGCGGCTGCCGGTACTGCTGAGGCTGGGGCTGCTGCTGGCCGTACTGCTGCTGACCGTACGGCTGCTGGGGGTGCTGCGGCGGCCGCTGCTGCTGAGGCTGCTGCGACTGGCGGTGCGGGCGGCGGCGCAGCGGGTCCTCGGCGGGGTCCAGATACTGCACCTGCGTCTGCTCGTTGCGGTCGCGGGCCGCCTGGAGCTGGGACTGCCAGGGGTGCGGATCCTCGGGCCTGGCGCCCTGCGGGTCGAACTGGCCCTGGCCCTGCGGCACCGGCGGCAGCACGGCCGTCGGGTCGGCCGCGCCCCGGCTGGGCAGGACGGCGGTCGGGTCCGCGGCTCCCGGCGTGTTCGGCAGGTACGAGGTCGCCGCGTTCGGATCGTGCCCGCCGTACGAGCCCGCGTTGCTCGGCAGCACTTGGGTCGGCTCGGCCGCGCCGGGCGTCTCGGGGACGGGCGCGGGCGCCGGGTCGGGCGCGAGCAGCGCGCCCACGCCGTCGGCCGCCTCGACCTGGGCCGGGGTGGAGTGCACCCCGATGCCGTCGGCCACCACGCGCAGGGCGCGCGCGAGGTTCTCGGCGCTCGGCCGCTCGTCCGGGTTCTTGCTCAGACAGCGCTCGATGACCGTCCACAGCGGGGCGGGGACGGTGGTGGGGCGGCGCGGCTCCTCGCTCAGATGCCGGTGCAGCACCTCAAGAGCGGTCCCGCCGGCGAACGGCGGACGCCCGGTGACCAGCTCGTACATCAGGATGCCGGCGCCGTAGACGTCCACGGCGGAGGTCTGCGGGCGGCCCTCGGCGGACTCCGGCGCCACATACGCGGGCGTGCCCACGAACTCGTGCGTACGGGTCAGGCCCGGGGAGTCGGCGAGGCGCGCGATGCCGAAGTCGGTGAGCATCGGGTGCATCGCGCCGCCGCGCTCGTCGAGCAGGACGTTGGCGGGCTTCAGATCGCGGTGGACGACGCCGTCGGCATGGCTGGCGGCGAGCGCGTCCGCGATCTGCGCGGTCAGCAGGGACGCGGCGACCGGGGTGAACGGGCCGTTGTCGCGCAGATAGCGGTGCAGGTCCGGGCCGTCGACCAGGTCCATGACCAGGGCGAGCAGATCGCCCTCGACGACGAGGTCGCGGGTGCGCACGATGTTGGGGTGCGTCAGGCGCAGCAGCACCGACCGCTCGCGCAGGAAGCGCATCACGACGTCGGCGTCGTTGGCCAGCTCCTCCTTGAGGACCTTGATCGCGACGGTCTCGCCGGGCTGGCCGGCCACGGCCGCCTCGGCGCCCGCGGCCTCACGCTGGCGGGCGCGCCAGACGGTACCCGTGGCACCGCGTCCGAGCGGCTCCTCGAGCAAGTACTTGCTGCCTACCGGCCGCACGTCATGCGCTCCCTGCTGGTCTGGCTGGATCCGGGTCTCCTCGGGTGTCCCCCGAGCCGCCCACTGTAGTGCCGCCGACTGTCACCGGGGCTGCGGCAACGGCTTCGGCGACTCGGGCCCGCACGCTCCGGCTGTTCGAAGGGAAGACGCCCACGTCGTACGGAAGGTTGCCGAACGGCCGTACCGAAGCGGGGTGAGCGATTCCGTCGAGGTGCGCAACCGGCCACTTTGCGGCCACATTTGCGTCGAGAGCCGATCATTCAAGATCACTTGGAGGTGGGTGGCGGGCGTGTTGTCAGTGGCAGGTGCGAGGATGCCCTCAGCACGACATGTGTGCCTGGTGGGGGGAATCACAAGGGCCTTTCCCTCCGTGCCCGGCACCCCCGCGCAGAAGGGACCGCCGAGGCGATGCAGATCCGGCTGACCGTCCTCGCGCCGCGCAGCGGCCACGCTGCGGCGCGCGCCTGCGACGTGCTCGTGACCGCGCCCGCCGGGACCGCCCTCGCGGCCGTCGCCTCGGGCCTCGCCACGGCCGCGTCCGGCTCCGAGGTGTCGAGCACGGTCGTGCTCTACGCGGGCCGCGAGCGCCTCGACCCCCAGCGCCGGGTGCTCGGCGAGCCACCGCTGGTGGACGGGGCGGTGCTGTCCCTCTCCTCCCCGGCCGACTCGTCCTCGTACGCGTACGAGGAACACGAGGAGGCGGCCCCCGCCCGGCTGTGCGTCGTCGCGGGGCCGGACGCGGGCGGGGTCCATCTGCTGCACGGCGGCCAGATCCGCGTCGGCCGCTCGGCGGACGCGGACGTTCCGCTGGACGACCCGGATGTGTCCCGGCTGCACTGCGCGGTCACGGTCGGCGAGGGCGGCCGGGTCTCGGTGGCCGACCTCGGCTCGACGAACGGCACGCGCGTGGACGGCAGCCCGGTCGGCCCGCACCCGGTGCGGCTGCCGGTGGGCGCGCTGCTGCGGCTCGGGGAGTCCGCGCTGCGGCTGAGCACCGGGACCCCGTCCCCCCAGCCGCTGCCCACGGCGCCGGACGGGGAGGGACACGTCCGGGTGACCCCGGCGGGCTCGCCCCCGCAGCCGCCGTCGGGTCCGGTGGGGCACGCAGAGGGCACACCGGCGGCCCCGGCCGCGCATGGCGCGGAGACCGCGCGGGTGCCGTCCCCGCGCGCGTCGAGCGAGCCGGGCCCGGCCGGCCATGGGCCGACGACGCACAGCCGGCGATGAGGACGAGCCGCACCACGACCGCCCCCTGCCGGGGGTCCGGGGGTCGCCCCCCGGGACAGCACAGCAACATCCGGCGGATGCGGCGGGAGGCCCGGCGATGACAGTCGTGGGAGTCGTCAAGGCCAAGCAGTCCCTGCCCGCCCGGATCGCCGCCCGGGCCGGCGGCGGCGCGCTGCGCGTCTTTCTGATCCTCGTCGGCCTCTTCTGGCTGATGCCCACCGTGGGACTGCTGCTCTCCTCGCTGCGCAGCCCCTCCGACATCGCCTCCACCGGCTGGTGGAAGATCTTCAGCGAGCCGTCCCAGCTCACCTTCCACAACTACTCCAACCTGCTGGACAACAGCACGATCACCGACTCGCTGCTGTCCACCGTCGTGATCACCGTGCCCGCGACCGTCCTGGTCGTCGTCATCGGCTCGTTCGCCGGATACGCCTTCGCCTGGATGGACTTCCCCGGCCGCGACTGGTGGTTCATGGTCGTGGTGAGCCTGCTCGTGGTGCCCGTCCAGGTCGCCCTCGTCCCGGTCGCCAAGCTCTTCGGAAAGGTCGGGATCTTCGAGACGACGGTCGGTGTCATCACCTTCCACGTCGCCTTCGGTCTGCCCTTCGCCATCTTCCTGCTGCGGAACTTCTTCGCGGAGATCCCCCGGGAGCTCCTGGAGGCCGCGCGGCTCGACGGGGCGGGCGAGATCCGCCTGTTCACCCGGGTCGTGCTGCCGCTGGGCGGCCCGGCGATCGCCTCGCTCGGCATCTTCCAGTTCCTCTGGGTCTGGAACGACATGCTGGTCGCGCTGATCTTCGCGGACTCCAAGCACCCGCCGATCACGGTCGCCCTCCAGCAGCAGGTACGGCAGTTCGGCAACAACATCGACGTCCTGGCGCCCGGCGCCTTCGTCTCGATGGTCATCCCGCTGGCCGTCTTCTTCGCCTTCCAGCGCCAGTTCGTGTCGGGGGTGATGGCGGGCGCCGTCAAGTAACCCGTTCGCACCCCGGCGCCCCAGGTCAAGTACCCCGCGTCAAGCGGGCGCCGCGGGTTTACCCCGTCTGCCGCCACCGGCGTAACCCGCTCGCGTCATTGGCCGTTCTACGGGCCATGCCCCGGTTCAGCGTGATCGTCCCCGTGTACAAGGTCCAGGCCTATCTCCACGACTGTCTGGGCTCGGTGCTCACTCAGTCGTACGACGATCTGGAACTGATCGCGGTGGACGACTGCTCACCGGACGCGTGCGGCGCGATCATCGACGAGCACGCCGCCCGCGACCGCCGTGTCATCGCCGTGCACCTGGACACCAACACGGGCCTCGGCCCCGCCCGCAACGCCGGGCTCGCCCATGCCACCGGCGACTACGTGGTCTTCCTCGACGGCGACGACACCCTCACCCCGGGCGCCCTCCAGGCCGTCGCGGACCGGATCAAGGAGACCGGCGACCCGGACGTCCTGGTCTACGACTACGCCCGTACGTACTGGTCGGGCGAGGAGGTCCGCAACAAGTCGGCCGCCCAGCTCGCCGAGGCCGGGCCCGCCACCTTCCGGCTCGCGGACCGGCCGGGCCTGCTCAAGCTGCTGAGCGTGGTGTGGAACAAGGCCTACCGCCGCGAGTTCATCGAGGAGCAGGGCTTCAGCTTCACGCCCGGCTTCTACGAGGACGCGCCCTGGACGTATCCGGCGCTGATGGCCGCCGACGCGCTGACCACGCTCGACCGGGTCTGCGTCCACTACCGCCAGCGCCGCCAGGGCAGCATCCTGTCCACCACCAGCCGCCACCACTTCGACCTCTTCGACCAGTACGACCGAGTGTTCGCGTTCATCGACGCGCGCCCCGAGCTGGCCCCGCTGCGGCCGCTGATCTTCCGGAAGATGGCCGACCACTTCCTCACGGTGTTCACCACCCGGGTGCGGCTGCCGCGCGGCAGCCGCGCCGAGTTCTTCCGCCTCGCCCGCGCCCAGTACCGCCGCCACCGCTCGCCCGGCGGCGGCCCGCGCACCCTCCGCGTCCGGGTGCGGCACGGTCTGGTCCGGCTCGGCGCCCACCGCACCTATCTGGGCCTGGGGGCGCTCAGCGCCCTGCGCGCCCGCGCGGGCCGTCCGCTGCGCGCGCTCGGCCGCGCACTGCGCTCCGGAGTGCTTCAGTCGCACTACCGGATCCAGCGGCTGCTGCCGATGCGGGACGAGGCGGTCTTCAGCGCGTACGGGAACCGGGGGTACGCCTGCAACCCGGCCGCGATCGAGGCGAAGGTGCGCGAGCTGGTGCCCCGGGTGCGGACCGCGTGGGTGGCGGCGCCCGCGCAGCTGCACACCGTGCCGCCCGCCACCCGCAAGGTGGCGCCGGACACCTTCGCGTACTGGACGGCGCTGGCCCGTGCCAAGTACCTGGTCAGCAATGTGGAGTTCGACGCCCGCCTGGTCAAGCGGGAGGGGCAGGTGCTGCTCCAGACCCACCACGGCACCCCGCTCAAGACCGTGGGCCTGGACCTGATGGACCGCCCGGCGGCGGCCCGCGACACCGACTTCGCGGGTCTCGTCGCCGGCAGCGACACGTGGGACTACAGCCTCTCCGCCAACCTCCACTCCACCCTCACCTGGGAGCGCACCTACCCCTCGGGCTACACCACGCTCGCCTACGGCTATCCGCGCAACGACGTGTTCCACGAGGCGAGCGCGGCGGACGTGGCCCGGCTCCGCGACGGCCTGGGCATCCCCGCCGACGCCACCGCCGTGCTGTACGCGCCGACCCACCGCGACTACCGGCGCGGCCAGCACCGCCCGCTGGACCTGGAGCGCGTGGCCCGTACGCTCGGCCCGGAGGTCGTGCTGCTCACCCGCGCCCACTTCACGTACGGGGCGCCGCTGGCGGAGGAGGGCATCCACCCCCGGATCATCGACGTCAGCGGGCACCCGTCGGTGGAGCAGCTGTGCCTGGCCGCCGACGCCCTGGTCACCGACTACTCGTCGCTGATGTTCGACTACGCCAATCTGGACCGCCCGATCGTCATCCACGCCGACGACTGGGAGGCCTACGAGGCGGCCCGCGGCACCTACTTCGACCTGCGCGCCTTCCCGCCGGGCGCGGTCGCCCGCACCGAGGACGAGCTGATCGACATCTTCGCCACCGGCCACTGGCGCGGCTCCCGCTCGGCCCAGCTGAGGGCCGCGTTCCGGGCCAGGTTCTGCCCGTACGACGACGGGCACGCGGCGGAGCGGGTGGTGCGGCGGGTCTTCCTCGGCCAGAGCGCCGGACTGCCGCCGTTCGTACCGGTCGAGGACCGCCGCCCGGCCCCGTCGGCGGCCCTGCCGGCCGACGCGGTCCAGCGGGAACTGGCCGGGCTGGTCTGAGCAGACCCCCTCCCGCCGCCGCTGCGTCCGGGCACCCCTTGCTCTCCCCCGGCCCCGAAAGAGGTATCCGTTGCCCCGTTTCACCGTCGTCGTGCCCGTCCATGAGGTCCGCGGGCTGCTGCGGGAGTGTCTGGAGTCGGTGCTGCGGCAGCGCTCCTGCCACAGCGAGACCATCGAGGTCATCGGGGTCGACGACGGCTCGGCGGACGGCTCGGGGCGGCTGCTCGACGAACTGGCCGCCGCCGACCGGCGCGTACGGGCGGTCCATCTGGCGGCCCCGGTGAGCGCGGGCGAGCGGCGCGACGCCGGGGCCGGGCAGGCGCGCGGGGAGTATCTGCTCTTCCTGGAGCCGGGCCTGGTCCTGCTGCCGGGGGCGCTCGACGCGGTCGACGCGCGGCTGAAGGAGGCCGGGGACCCGGATCTGCTGCTCTTCGGGCATCTGCGGACCCCGTTCCTCGGCACGGCCGAGCCGGCCCGCTCCCTCGACGTGCTGCGCGCGGCCGGGGACGCGGTGACCACGGCCGCCGGGCGGCCGGGCCTGCTCGGGGTGGCCCCGGTGAGCTGGAACCGGGCGGTGCGGCGGGAGTTCTGGCGCGACGGGGGCCCGCGGTTCGGCCCGGGCGCGCGGGCCGAGGCGATGTGGGCGCTCGGCGCGCTGCTGGCGGCCGGGTCGGTGGCGGCCCTCGCCACCCCCTGCGTGGACCACCGCCAGCGGCGCCCACTGCCGGGGGCCCGGCCCGCGGAGGACCGCGGGGAGGTCGTCGCCGCGTACGACGCGCTGCTGGCCAAGACCGCCGCCCGGCCCGGGGCCGAGGCCCTGCGCGGGCCGCTGTTCGCGCTGGCCGTGCGGGAGTTGCTGAAGACGTACGCGGGCGCGCGCGGGCAGCGGCGGGCGTACGTCCGGGCGGTGGCCGCCTTCAGCCGGACCCATCGACCCGTCGGCAGCGGGCGGTCCGGGGTGCGCGCGCGGCTGCTCACCGGGGGCCGGTTCCGGACGCTGGCCGCGCTCGACGGGGCCCTGGCGGCCCGCCGCGCACTGCGCTCACGCGTCCGCGCCGTGCGCAGGTCCGCGCTGCGCACGGCGTTCCGGCACTACTACCGCCTCCAGCGGCTGCTCCCGCTCGACCCCGGGCTCGCGGTGTACGCCTCGTACTGGAACCGGGGCGTGAGCTGCAACCCGGCGGCCGTCCACCGCAAGGCCGCCGAACTCGCCCCGCACATCAAGGGCGTGTGGGTGGTCACCAAGGCCGAGGCGGCGGACGGGCACCCGTTCGTGCTGCCGGACACCCTCGCGTACTGGCGGCTGATGGCCCGCGCCGGCTACTTCGTCAACAACGTCAACTTCCCCGACCACCTGGTCAAGCGCCCGGGCCAGCGCCACCTCCAGACCCACCACGGCACCCCGCTCAAGCGCATGGGCCTTGACCAGCTCGACCGTCCGGCCGCCGCCCAGGGCTTCGGCTTCCGCCGGTTCCTCGCCCGTGTGGACCGCTGGGACTTCTCGCTCTCCGCCAATCCGCACTCCACCGAGACCTGGTCGCGCGTCTACCCGAGTGCGGTGCGGCACCTGGAGTCCGGCTATCCGCGCAACGACGTGTACGCGACGGCGACCGCCGAGTCCATCGCCGCCGTCCGCCGCGCGCTCGGCATCGCGCCGGGCCGCCGCGCGATCCTGTACGCGCCGACGCACCGCGAGTACGAGCGCGGCTTCTCCGCCCCCCTGGACCTGGTCCGCGTCGCCGACGCGCTGGGCCCGGACACCCTGCTGCTGGTGCGAGCCCACTACTTCCACGCCTCGGCCGGGCTGCCGGAGCACCCGGGGCTGCTCGACGTCTCGGCCCACCCCCGGGTCGAAGAGCTGTGCCTGGCGGCGGACGCACTGGTCACGGACTACTCCTCGATGATGTTCGACTACGCCAACCTGGACCGCCCGATCGTCGTCCACGCCCCCGACTGGGAGGTGTACCGCACGGTCCGCGGCGTCTGCTTCGACCTCCTCTCGGGGCGCCCGGGAGACACCCCGGGCGCGGTCACCACCAGCACGGACGAGCTCATCTCCTGCTTCCGGGACGGCGGCTGGGACAGCCGGGCGAACGCCGTGCTGCGGGCCGCGTTCCGGGAGCGGTTCTGCCCCTACGACGACGGGCGCGCCGCCGAGCGCGTGGTGCGCACGGTGTTCCTGGACGAGGAGGCCGACGCGCCGCGCCCGGTGGAGCCCGCCCGGCGCGCGGTCCCGCCGCTGCCGGGTCAGACGGGTGCCCGCCGGGTCAGCGCCGCTGGCCGGCCATCACCGTGACGAGCCCGACGACCACCAGCAGCGAGCCGGCCCACGTCCACACCGACGTCCGCTCGTGCAGCACGGTCGAGCCGGCCAGCACGATCAGCAGATACCCCAGGGCGTTGAAGGGGTACGCGACGGACAGCGGCACCCGGGCCAGCGTCGACATCCAGGCGACGGCCGAGACGGCGAAGACGACCAGGCCGACCACGATCCAGGGGCTGGTGGCGGCCCGCAGCGCGATCGAGCCTCCGCCGTGCCGCACGGCAAAGGCGGCGCTGCGCATGCCGTGCTTGAGCATGATCTGGCCGCCCGCCGAGGAGAACACCGCGAAGAGCAGCAGGGCCAGGCTGGGCAGGTTCAACGTCGGCCTCCCGACCGGGACTTCGGGCACCGGGTGCGGCGCGCGGTCAGACGCCCACACGGTCGGCGGGGGTGTACTGACGGTTGAGGATGTCCTGTACATCGACGTGCTCCCCAGCGATGATCGTCTCCGCCGCGTGCGGCGTGAGCAGGGCGATGTGCTGATAGCCGAACAGGGTCGGCCGCAGCCGGGTCAGCAGCCGGGAGAGCCCGCCGAGCACCCTGGCGAGCGCCCCGCCGACCGGGCCGCCACCGCCGAGCAGCGCCCAGAAGGGCGCCCCGGTCGAGGACATGGAGAGGATGTCGTACCCCGCGCCCTGGACCGTGCGGCGCAGGCTGGCGCGGGTGAAGAAGCGCAGATGCGTCTCGTCGAGGATGCCGCGCCGGTCGTACCCGAAGGCGCCGAGGGCGACGCGCAGCCGGGCGTACCAGTGGCTGAAGTTCGGTACGGACAGCAGGACCCGCCCGCCCGGGCGCAGCACCCGGGCGATCTCGGCGAGGACCCGCTCGGGCCGGGAGAGGTGCTCGATGACGTCCCCGGCGACCACGTAGTCGTATCCCCGCCCGATCTCCTCGGGCAGTCCCTCCTCCAGGTCCGCCGCGAAGAACCGCGTACACCTCTCACGCACGCCCGGCACCTCGACGCGGTCGACGCCCGTCACCTCGTGGCCCATCGCCTCCAGGCGCTCGGCGAAGAGCCCGCCGGAGCAGCCCAGGTCCAGGACGCGGCCGGGCGGGAGGGCGCGCATCCGGTCCAGGATGACGGAGTGGGAGGAGCCGTCGCCTTCCTTGAACGCGTATCCGTCGGGCTTGGGAATCCACGGGCAGGTGCCGAACCCCTTGACCGCGAGCCGGTATTCGAGGACGTCCTTCACCACGTCCTTGGCGTACTTGAGCCCGTTGACGTAACAGATCTCGTCGCCGTAGTACGTGGGCACGGGGATTTCGCTGATCCGCATTCCCGCGTCGATGAGCTGGACGATGATCTGGGTGTCGAAGTCGAACGCGTCGGTATTGCGCTCGATGGGGAGCCGGCGCAGCGCGGCGACGCTGTAGGCGCGGTAGCCGGAGTGGAACTCGGTGAGCCGGGAGCCGAGCAGGGAGTTCTCCAGGCGGGTGAGGATACGGTTCCCCAGCCATTTGTAGAACGGCATTCCGCCGCGCAGGGCGCCGCCCCGGTCCATCATGCGCGACCCGAACACGGCTTCGGCCTCGCCGTTCTCGATGGGCGCGACCATCTCGGGGATCAGTTCGGGGGCGTACTGGCCGTCGCCGTGCAGCAGGACGACGATGTCGAGCCCGCGCTCGGCGGCGAGCGCGTACCCGGCTTTCTGGTTTCCCCCGTAGCCGAGGTTCTTGGTGTGCCGCATGACGACGGTACGGGGCTTGCCCTCGGCCTGGGACCAGCGGCAGCCGGCGGTGAAGGTGCCGTCGTGGCTGGCGTCGTCGAGGATCAGGATCTCGTCGATACGGGAGCGGAAGTCGGCCGGGATGCGGTCGAGCGTCCGCTCCAGCGTGGTCTCGGCGTTGTACGCGACGACGAGGATGCCGATACGGGGGTCGCGCCCTGAGCGGGCTTCACAGGCGCGGGCGGGGGTCGGCTGCACGGGCGTCTCCAGGGGTGGCGGCCGTGACGTCTCGGCGCACCCCACGACCTCCGGGCTGCTGCTGGCCGCCGACGTCCTGGTCACCGACTACTCCGGGCTGATCTGCGGCTTCGCCCACACCGGCCGCCCGATGCTCTTCCACACCTACGACCTCGCCCACTACCGCGACACCGCGCGCGGCTTCTACGCCGACTTCGAGGCGCTGGCCCCCGGCCCGCTGCTCTCCGACACCGGCGCCGTGGCGGAGGCGCTGGCAGAGCCGGAGAGCGGCGCCACCGCCCACGCGGACGCGTACGCCGCCTTCCGCGCCGCGTACGGCGACCTGGACGACGGCCGGGCGGCGGCCCGGGTCGTCGACCGGCTGACCACGGGCTGCTGATCGGGTGATCGACGCGGGATGCCGGGACAGATCGGGACCCCCACGGAACCGATGACCTGTGCGCACCTTTCCTCCCACCGGCCCCGCCCGGCTTCCGGCGCCCCGGCGCGCGGCCGTAAGTCCCGCCGACGCGCCGCCCCCGGGCCCCGCCTGGCGCGTCACGCCCTACTTCGTCCTGGGCGGGGTGTTCTGGCTGGTGATATCGGCGGCGGCCTGGCGGGTGCCGCTGTGCTGCGACCTCGGTACGCACGCCGCCGTGGTGGAGCGGCTGAAGGCCGATCTGCTCGACCCCGCCCACCCGATGGCCGACCTGCCGGGCGCGGGCAGCCCGTACTACTCGCCGTACTCCGTGGCCCAGGGCGTGTTCGCCCAGCTCACCGAGTTGCCCGGCCGTGTGGTGGTACGGCTCTTCGGGCCGGTGAACCTGCTGGTCCTGCTCACCGGACTCGGCCGCTTCACCCGGCTGTTCTCCACGCGCGCGTGGGCGCCGGTGTTCACGCTGGCCTTCTCGGCGGTCCTGTGGGGCACCGCGGTGACCTGGTGGAGCGGCTTCCTCGGTCTGCTGTCGATGACCGGCAACCTGTCCTACCCGAGCACCTTCGCCATCGGCCTCACCTTTCACATCTGGGCCCTGGCGGGCCGTCTGACGGAACGTTCTTCCCGTACGCCCCGGTGGCGCGCGGCCCCGCTGGAGTTCGCCGCGCTCGGCGTGCTGACCGGCGTGGTCGTCCTCGTCCACCCGATCACCGCGATCGCCGCGGTGCTCGGCACGGCGGGCCTCGCCCTCGCGCGGAAGGGGGCGTGGAGCGGCGCGGCCGCCGCCCGCTGGGCGCTGGCGGGGGCGGGCGCCCTGGCGGTGACGGTGACCTGGCCGTACTGCGACATCTTCACACTCGTCGGCGACACCGGCATCGATTCCATGCACAGGGCCCTGTATGAAGATCTGATCGGCCGTTACTGGCTGGCGGCCCTGCTCGGCGCGCCCGTGCTGCTGCTGCGCCTGCGCCGCGACCGGCGCGACCCGCTGGCGCTGATGACCCTGCTGTTCTGGCTGGTCGTCCTGTACGGCTGGGTGAGCGGCCACTACACGTACGGCAGGCTGCTCGCGGTCGCCCCGGTCCCCGCACAGGTCGCGCTCGCCGTCGAGCTGGCCCGGCCGCGCCCGTGGTCCGCGGCCCGCCGTGCGCTCGCCCCGCTCGCGGCGGCCGGGGCGTGCCTGGGGTTCGTCTCGGCCCAGGCCGGGGCGGTGGCGCCGAGCCTGGGGGTGCGGGGCGTCGAGCGCCCGCCGCACTGGGACACCTACGGCTGGGCCGCCCAGCACATCCCGCCGGGCGACACGGTTCTCGCGGACGACTACTACGTAGTGCGTTCCCTGCCCGGGTACGGGCCCTTCCTGGTGGCCCCGGTCTGGCCCGACCCGGCGCTCGCGGAGTCCGAACGGCTGCGCCGCAAGGCGGCCGTGAGGCGCTATCTGTCCCCGTCGACGCCTCTCCACGCGCGCGCGGCCATCGCCCGCCGCTACGGCGTCCACTGGCTGCTGCTCACTCCGGAGGAACGCCTGCCCGAGGAGGCGGTGGTGGTCGCGTTCAGCCCGCACAGCGGAGAGGTGCTGGCGCGGGTGAGCTACCCCGGAGTCCGCGGCTGAGCCGACCGGCCCACGGACGCGCGACGGCTCAGCCCGTCGCCTTCAGGGCCGCCACCGCCGAGGTGGCCAGATCGTCCAGGTATCCCTTCGGCAGGTCGCCCCGGACCACCACGAGCCGCCAGTACAGCGGCCCGACGATCAGGTCGAGGGCCCGGTCCGGGTCGGCCCCCTCGGGGAGTTCGCCGCGCTCCACGGCCTCGCGCACGACGACCGCCGCGACGCCCTTCTGTCCGTCGAGCAGCGCCTTCTTGATGGCGTCGGCGATCTCCGGGTGGCGGACCGACTCGACGAGCAGGTCCGGGATCACCTGGGAGGCGACCGGGTGGCGCAGGGCGAGCGAGGCCACCGCGAGCAGCGCCCTGATGTCCCCGTACAGGGAGCCCGTGCGGGGCACCGGCAGGCCCTGCGCGGCGAAGGCGGACACCAGGTCGAGGACCAGGCTCAGCTTGGACTTCCAGCGGCGGTAGACGGCCGTCTTGCCGACTCCGGCGCGGCGCGCGATGCCCTCGATCGACATCCGGGCGAAGCCGACCGCCGCCAGCTCCTCGAAGACGGCCTTGCGGATGGCCTCGGTCACGTCGGAGCGCAGCACGGCGGCACCGGCCGGGGCGCGGCGCTGGGGTTCGGCGGGGGCCGGGGCGTCCGAGTTGGTCATGTCTTGAGCATAGCGATACGACGAGACGGTTGCGTTGCGACGTCATCCCGTCCTAGTCTCACCGTTACGACGATACGGACCCGTCCCGTCGTAACCCCGGGTTCACCGCCCGGCCATGTCCCGGCCTCGAGACACCCCGTCGGCCTTGAGGCACCCGTCGACTTCGAGACACGCGTCGGCCCTGGGACACGCGTCCCCGCGAAGACCTCCCGCCCGCGAAGCCACGTCGAAAGCGATCGTTGTGAGCCAGACCGCAGCACCGCCGGCCCCGCCGGCCCCCGCGCAGGACACCCGGCCCGCCGACCCCGACCAGGGCCTGGACGCCACCGAGCTGGCCGCCAAGTACGGCCTGACGGTCAGCGGCGCCCGCCCGTCGCTGAAGGAGTACGTCCAGCAGCTCTGGGCGCGCCGCCACTTCATCTCGGCGTTCGCCACCGCCAAGCTCACCGCGCAGTACAGCGAGGCGAAGCTGGGCCAGATCTGGCAGCTGATGACCCCGCTGCTCAACGCGACGGTCTACTACTTCATCTTCGGCATCCTGATGGGCACCAAGCAGGGCGTCCCGGACTACATCCCGTTCCTGGTCACCGGCGTCTTCATCTGGACCTTCACCGCCAACTCGATCATGTCGGGCACGCGCGCGATCACCGGCAACATGGGCCTGGTCCGCGCCCTGCACTTCCCGCGCGCGTCACTGCCCATCGCGCTGGCGCTCCAGCAGCTCCAGCAGCTGCTCTTCTCCATCGCCGCGCTCGCGATGATCCTGGTCGCCGTCGGCGTCTACCCGGCGGTGTCCTGGCTGATCGCCGTCCCCGCGCTGATCCTGCAGGCCATGTTCAACACCGGTCTGTCGCTCGCGATGGCCCGGGTCGCCAGCAAGACCCCGGACATCTCGCAGCTGATGCCGTTCGTGCTGCGCACCTGGATGTACGTCTCGGGCGTCATGTGGAGCCTGCCGCAGCTGATGACCCGCAGCTCGCTGCCGCACGGCCTGGTGAAGGTGCTCCAGTACAACCCGGCCGCCGTCTACATCGACCTGATGCGCTTCGCCCTGATCCACAGCTTCAAGGCGAAGCAGCTCCCGCCGCACGTGTGGGCCATCGCGGGCGGCTGGGCCGTCCTCGCCCTCGTCGCCGGGTTCATCTACTTCTGGAAGGCAGAGGAGAAGTACGGCCGTGGCTGACAGCACTCCCGCCGTGATCGGCGCCCCCGCCCCGCTCGGCGCTCCCACCGTGATCGCCGACGACGTCCACATCGTCTACAAGGTCAACGGCGGCTCCTCCAAAGGAAGAGGCAGTGCGACCTCCGCGCTCAGCCGTATCGCCTCCCGCAGGGCCACCCCGGGCATCCGCGAGGTGCACGCCGTCAAGGGCGTCAGCTTCGTCGCCCGCAAGGGGGAGGCGATCGGCCTGATCGGCTCCAACGGCTCGGGCAAGTCGACCCTCCTGAAGGCCGTCGCGGGCCTGCTCCCGACCGCCGCGGGCAGGATCTTCACCCAGGGCCAGCCCTCCCTGCTCGGCGTCAACGCGGCGCTGATGAACGACCTCACCGGCGAGCGCAACGTCACCCTCGGCGGGCTCGCCATGGGCATGTCCCGCGAGGAGGTCCGGGACCGCTACGACGACATCGTCGAGTTCTCCGGGATCAACGAGAAGGGCGACTTCATCACCCTTCCGATGCGCACCTACTCCTCCGGCATGGGCGCCCGGCTGCGGTTCTCCATCGCCGCCGCCAAGTCCCACGACGTGCTCCTGATCGACGAGGCGCTCTCCACCGGCGACGCCCGCTTCCAGCGGCGCAGCCAGGAGCGGATCGAGGAGCTGCGCGCCGAGGCGGGCACGGTCTTCCTGGTCAGCCACAGCAACGGCACCATCAAGCAGACCTGCGACCGGGCCATCTGGCTGGAGTCGGGGGTCCTGCGCATGGACGGCCCGGCCGACGAGGTGGTCGCCGCGTACGAGGAGCACACCAAGAAGAAATAGGGTCACACCGGTACGAATAAATATCCCAAACCGGTCTAAACTGCTGGTCGATGACGACCCAGCAGCTGCGCCGACGGCGGCAGCGACGAGGCCAAGGGCGGCACGACGCAGTCGCCCGCCGCCAAGAACCCGCCGAAGCAGTCCCCGGCGGCCGACACGCCCTCGGACGCCGCGAGCGACGACAGTTCGGCGCCGCCCGCCAACGTCACGTACACCGTGGTCTTCCAGGACAAGCCGATCACCCTGCGCACCCCGGAGTCGCTCTCCACCACGATGATCGACTTCGACGTCCCGGCGGTGGACCCGACCGGCAAGCTCGCCTACGACAACACCGAGTTC
Source organism: Streptomyces sp. ERV7 (assembly GCF_001653515.1). Lineage (GTDB taxonomy): Bacteria > Actinomycetota > Actinomycetes > Streptomycetales > Streptomycetaceae > Streptomyces. Next base: position 1,301,654 of record NZ_LYOY01000029.1, read on the forward strand.
GAGGCGCGCGACGACCGGCTGGACTTCAAGCAGGCGCTCGGCAAGGCGGACGGCACCACGCCCGAGCAGTGCCGTGAGGGCGCGCTGCAGAACCCGCTGCCCAACTCCGCCTCGGCCCAGGCGCTCAACGACGACCACCTGATCAAGGCGGGCGACATCATGTGCTCGGTGACCACCAAGGGCAATCTGGCCATGTGGAAGATCACCAAGGTGACACCGTCCACGGACAAGGACATCCCGGCGTTCGAGGGCACGGTCACGCTCTGGAAGGCGACGCGTTAGACGGGCAGCACCCCACGTACGCGTGAGGGGCGGCCACCGGTTTCCACCGGTGGCCGCCCCTCAGCCGTCAGCCCTCAGCCGTCGCTCAGCTGTGCGTGCGCAGCAGCGTCCGCATCGTCCGCATCGCGACCGACAGGTTCGCCAGGTCGAAGGCGTCCGAGCCCTGGATCTCCTCCAGGGTGGTGCGGGCACGGCCGAGGATCGCCGCGTTCTTCTCCTCCCAGGCCTTGAAGCGCTGCTCGGGCGACGAGGTGCCGTTGCCGACCGAGAGCACGTCCTGGGTGAGACCCGCGTGCGCCGCGTACAGGTCCTCGCGGATGGAGGCGCGGGCCATGGACTGCCAGCGGTCGGCCCGCGGCAGCTCGATGATCCGGTCCATCAGCTGAGTGATCCGCAGCCGGTCCGCGAGGTCGTAGTAGACCTCGGCCACGGCCAGCGGGTCCTTGCCGGTGCGGCCCGAGATCGCCACGATGTCGAGCGAGGGGAACGCCGAGGAGAACCCGGCGACCCGGCGGGCGAGCTCGTCGGGCACCCCGGCCGCGGTGAGCTCGTCCAGGATCGACTGGTACCACTCCAGGTCCGCGCCCTTGAGCATGCTCGCCAGCTCGCCCCAGACCTTCTCGACGCCCTCGGCGAAGTCCGCGATGGTCTCGGCGATCTGGAGCGGCTGCGGCCGGTTGTTGAGCAGCCAGCGCGTGCCGCGCTCGACGAGACGGCGCGAGTGGAGGCGGATACGGGTCTGGACGTCGGCGTCGACCCTGTTGTCCAGCGCCTCGACCGCGTCCCACACCGCGCTCAGGCCGAAGATCTCGCGGGCCGCGGTCTGCGCCCGGACGATCTCCTCCATGGACGCGCCGGTCTCCTCCCGCAGCCGGTGCAGGAAGGTCGAACCACCGGTGTTCACGGTGTCGTTGACCAGGACCGTGGTGACGATCTCGCGGCGCAGCGCGTGTCCGTCGATGGCCTCGGGGAACTTCTCGCGCAGCTGCTTCGGGAAGTACGCGTGGAGCAGCTTCTGCAGGTACGGGTCGTCCGGCAGGTCCGTGTGGACCAGCTCGTCGGCCACCGTGATCTTGGTGTAGGCGAGCAGCACGGCGAGCTCCGGCTGGCTGAGCCCGCGCCCGTTGTTGAGCAGCTCGCGGATCTGGCGGTCCGTCGGCAGGAACTCCAGCGCCCGGTCCAGGTGGCCGTCGCGCCCGAGGCGGCGCATGAACCGCTGGTGGGCGTGGAGCAGCGACGGCGACTGCGCGACCGCGTTGGCCAGGGCGGTGTTCTGCGCGTAGTTGTTGCGCAGCACCAGCCTGCCGACCTCGTCGGTCATCTGGGCGAGGATCTTGTTGCGCTGCTTGACGGTCATGTCGCCGTCCGTGACCAGACCGTTGAGCAGGATCTTGATGTTCACCTCGTGGTCGGAGGTGTCCACGCCCGCGCTGTTGTCGATCGCGTCGGTGTTGACCTTGCCGCCGTTGCGGTCGAACTCGATCCGGCCGAGCTGGGTCAGACCCAGGTTGCCGCCCTCGCCGACGACCTTGACCCGCAGGTCCTCGCCGTTGACGCGGATCGCGTCGTTGGCCTTGTCGCCGACGTCCGCGTTGGACTCGGCGGACGACTTCACATACGTACCGATGCCACCGTTCCACAGCAGGTCCACCGGCGCCTTGAGGATCGCCTGCATCAGCTCGGCGGGCGTCAGCTTGGTGACACCCGGCTCGATACCGAGGGCCGCCCGGATCTGCGCGTTGAGCGGGATCGACTTGGCCGTGCGCGGGTGGATGCCGCCGCCCGCGGACAGCAGCCCCTTGTCGTAGTCCGCCCAGGAGCTGCGGGGCAGGTCGAACAGACGGCGGCGCTCGGCGTAGGAGGTGGCCGCGTCCGGGGTCGGGTCGATGAAGATGTGACGGTGGTCGAACGCGGCGACCAGGCGGATGTGCTCGGAGAGCAGCATGCCGTTGCCGAACACGTCACCGGACATGTCGCCCACGCCCACGACCGTGAAGTCCTCGGTCTGGCTGTCGTGGCCGAGCTCGCGGAAGTGCCGCTTGACGGACTCCCAGGCACCGCGCGCGGTGATGCCCATGCCCTTGTGGTCGTATCCGGCGGAGCCGCCGGAGGCGAACGCGTCGCCGAGCCAGAAGTCGTAGCTGATCGCCACGTCGTTGGCGATGTCCGAGAAGGTCGCGGTGCCCTTGTCGGCGGCGACCACCAGGTAGGTGTCGTCCTCGTCGTGGCGCACCACGTCGGACGGCGGCACGACCTCGCCCGCCACCAGGTTGTCGGTGATGTCGAGCAGCGCCGAGATGAACGTCTTGTACGAGGCGATGCCCTCGGCCAGCCACGCGTCGCGGTCCACGGACGGGTCCGGGAGCTGCTTGGCGACGAAGCCGCCCTTGGCGCCGACCGGCACGATGACGGTGTTCTTCACCATCTGCGCCTTGACCAGGCCGAGGATCTCCGTACGGAAGTCCTCGCGGCGGTCGGACCAGCGCAGACCACCGCGCGCGACCTTGCCGAAGCGCAGGTGCACGCCCTCGACGCGCGGCGAGTACACCCAGATCTCGAACGCCGGGCGGGGCGCCGGCAGGTCCGGGATCGCCTGCGGGTCGAACTTCATCGAGATATACGCGTGGGGGTTGCCCTCGGCGTTCTTCTGGAAGTAGTTCGTCCGCAGCGTCGCCTTGATGACGGTGAGGAAGGAGCGCAGGATGCGGTCCTCGTCGAGCGAGGCGACCTGGTCGAGCGCCCCGTCCAGCTCTTCGAGCAGCCCGTCGATGAGCTCGGTGCCCGCACTCTGGCGGCCCGGCGACATCCGCGCCTCGAAGAGCGAGACCAGCAGCCGGGTGGTGTGGACGTTGTCGCGGAGGGTGTCCTCCATGTAGTCCTGGCTGAAGGTCGAACCGGCCTGGCGCAGGTACTTGGCGTAGGCGCGCAGCACCATCGCCTGGCGCCAGTTGAGCCCGGCGCGCAGCACCAGCGAGTTGAAGCCGTCGTTCTCGGCGGAGCCGGTCCAGGTGGCGGCGAAGGCCTCCTGGAAGCGCTCGCGCGCGTCGTCCGCGAGGTAGTCGCCGTTGCCGTTGATCTTCTTCGGCAGGCGCAGGCCGAAGTCGTAGATCCACGCGTGCGTGCGGTCGGCGCAGCGCAGCTCGTAGGGGCGCTCGTCCGTGACCTCCACGCCCAGGCGCTGGAGGACCGGCAGCACGGCCGAGAGCGAGACCTGCTCGCCGATGCGGTAGATCTTGAACCGGCGCTCGCCGGGGGCCGCGTTGACCGGCTCGTACAGCGAGAGCGCGAAGTCCTTGCGGCCGTGGGTGAGCTGCTCCAGGTGGACCAGGTCGGCCACGGCGGCGCGCGGGGAGTGGTCCGCCTTGTAGCCCTCGGGGAAGGCGTGGCCGTAGCGGCGCAGCAGCTCGGCGGCGCGCTCCTCGCCGCACTCGGCGTTCAGCGCGTCGGAGAACCCGTCGGCCCAGGAGCGGGCGGCCTCCACGAGGCGGGCCTCGATGCGCTCGGTGTCCGCGTCGGTGAGGTCGGGCAGCTCGGTGCCGACGGGCACCCGCACCACGAAGTGGAGCCGGGACAGGATCGACTCGGTGTTCCAGGCGGTGAAGTCGACGCTGATGCCGCCGAGCTCCTCCTTCAGGATGTCGATGAGCCGCAGCCGCACGCCCGTGGTGTAGCGGTCGCGGGGCAGGTAGATCAGCGCCGAGTAGTAGCGCCCGTACTCGTCCTGGCGCAGGTAGAGGCGCAGCCGGCGCCGCTCCTGGAGGTAGAGCACCGAGGTGACGATGGAGCGCAGCTGGTCGGCCGGGGTCTGGAACAGCTCGTCGCGCGGGTAGGTCTCCAGGATCTGGAGCAGGTCGCGGCCGTCGTGGCTGTTGGGCGAGAACCCGGCGCCGCGCAGCACCTCGGCGACCTTGCGGCGCACGACCGGGACGCGGCGGACCGACTCGGTGTACGCGGCCGAGGAGAACAGGCCGAGGAAGCGGCGCTCGCCGACCACGTTGCCGTTGTCGTCGAACTTCTTCACCCCGACGTAGTCGAGGTAGGAGGGCCGGTGCACGGTGGACCGGCTGTTGGCCTTGGTGAGCACCAGGAGCTTGTGCTCACGGGCCTTGGCGCGCGCGTCGGCGGGCAGCCGCTCGAAGGACGGGCTGACCGGGTGGCTGTCGTCGCCGTGGTGGTGCGGGTCGGAGCGCAGGATGCCGAGGCCGGTGCCGGGCACGGCCGCCAGCGAGTCGTCCTCGTGCAGCTCGTACTCGCGGTAGCCGAGGAAGGTGAAGTGGTCGTCGGAGAGCCAGCGCAGCAGCTCCCGGGCCTCGTCCACCTCCTCGTCGCGCAGATCGCCCGCCTTGGGCTCCTTGGGGAGCTCCTCGGCGATGCGCAGCGCGGAGTCGCGCATCTTCTCCCAGTCCTCGACGGCTTCCCGTACGTCGGACAGCACCCGCATCAGATCGGCGGTGATCTGCTTCAGGTCGGCGCGGTCGGTCTCGCGGTCGATCTCGACGTGGATCCAGGACTCGGTGAGAGCGTCGTGCGGCAGGGCGCCGTTGTGCGCGCCGGCGTCGAGGACCTCGATGAGCTTGCCGGTGAGGTCACGGCGGACCACGACCTGCGGGTGGATCACGACGTGGATGCCGCGGCTCTGGCGGGAGAGCTCGTTGGTGACGGAGTCCACGAGGAAGGGCATGTCGTCGGTGACGACCTCGACGACCGAGTGGCTGCACGTCCAGCCGTTCTCCTCGACGGTCGGGGTGTGCACCCGCACGCTCGCGGTGCCCTGCGGGCGGTTTTCGGCCAGCCTGTAGTGCGACAGGGCGGCACCGAAGACGTCGACCGGGTCGCGGTCGGTCAGGTCCTCGGGAGCGGTGTGCAGGTAGTAGCGCTGGAGGTACCCGAGGACGGCGTCCTGGGCAGGACCTTCCTCCCCTGCGGCCCCGGTAGTGGCTGCCCGGTCCTGGGGGGCGCCCCCCAGACCGCCGGGGCCCCCCACCGGGCTGTTCTCAGCTACCCGGGCGGCCCGTGCGAGCAGCTCGGCCTTGGCTTCGTCCAGCTTGGTCTGCATGTCCTCTGGCTCCTGTCGCGCGCCGTTGCGTGACGTAGGTAGAAGCGGCGCAACGCCACGACGCGGGGTGTCCGGTCGGAGTCGACGTTATGCCGCGATGAGAGATGCCCGGGTCGTTACTGGCCATTTTCGGCGAAGGGCCCGGGATACGGGAATCAGCGAGGGCCCGGGCACTGTGGCACTCCGGGCGCAGGGCAGGGGCGTCAGTGCCCCTGCGGGATATCGCGCTGATCACGGGTCAAGGCTATCGCCCCGCCCCCCCGAACCGTCATGAGCCGTATGTGTACAAAAGCAGGGCCCGAAGTTTGACACTCTGGACAGCGACGCGGGCCGTCCGAACGCCCTCTTGGCAAACCGGCCGGGCCGGGGCACGTTTGCCCCGTACCCGCGGTGCGCCCAGCCGCACCGCGCACACCCCCAGGAACGGCGGGGCGAACAGCCCTGCGCACCCTGTACGAGCCAGGCACGCACGGTCGACTCCGGGAGCACCGATGGCAGCCAAGATCCTGATCGTGACCGGCGACGCGGCGGAGTCGCTGGAGGTCCTCTACCCCTACCAGCGGCTGCGCGAGGAGGGCTACGACGTCCACATCGCCGCCCCCGCCCGCAAGAAGCTCCAGTTCGTGATCCACGACTTCGAGCCGGGCTTCGACACGTACACCGAGAAGCCGGGCTACACCTGGCCGGCCGACCTCGCCTTCTCGGAAGTCGATCCCGGCCAGTACGCCGCACTGGTGATCCCGGGCGGCCGGGCGCCCGAGTACCTGCGCAACGACCCCGAGCTGCGCAAGCTCCTCAAGGCCTTCTTCGACACGGACAAGCCGGTCGCCCAGATCTGTCACGGTCCCCTCCTGACCGCGGCGATCGGCGGCCTCAGCGGCCGCCGGGTCACCGCGTACCCCGCCCTCGAACTCGACATGCAGGCCGCCGGTGCCAGCTTCCGCGACGCGGAGACCGTCGTCGACGGCACCCTGGTCTCCGCCCGCGCCTGGCCGGACCACTCCACCTGGATGCGGGAGTTCCTCACGGTGCTGCGGGCCAAGGCGCCGGTGACGTAGCAGGGAACGCGCCAGGGGCGCCCTGGGCACGTCGGAGCCCCCTGGGCGCTCCTCGGCACCAGCCGGTCCCGCAGCGGCCGCGTGCGGGGCGTCTCAGGGCGTCCCGCACGGGCGCCACCGCACTACCCCGCCGAACTACCCCACCGACCGCGTACGAGGCCGTCAGCCCGCCAGCAGCTCCGCCGTCTGGACCGCCTCCGCCAGTGTGTCCACCACCGGCACGCCCGCCACCGCGAGGCTGGCCCGGCTGTGCGACCCACCGGTGAACAGCACCGCACGCGCCCCCACGTGCGCCGCGGCCACGGCGTCGTCCACCGCGTCCCCGATCACCACGATCCGGTCGGGGGATATCCCCTCGCCCGCCTCCCGCAGCAGCGTCAGATGCCGCACCATGTGCTCGGCCTTGCTGCCGTGCGAGGGGCCGGTGCGCCCGTCGACACGCAGGAAGTGCTCGGTGATGCCGTGCCGGCGCACGATCGGCACCAGGTGCTCGTGCGGCGCCATCGACAGCAGCGACTGGCTGAGCCCGGCCGCCCGCCGCGCGGCGAGCAGCTCGGCCGCGCCCGCCGTGAGCGCGCAGGCGTCCGCCCGGAGCCAGTAGTGCTTGTGGAACGCCTCGTCCATCACGAGCCACTCCGCCTCGGTCGGCAGCCGCCCCATCAGCCGCTCGTAGAAGCGGGGTATCGGCACGCAGTACAGCTCGCGGTACCGCTCCAGCGTGATCGGCTCCAGGCCGAGCTCCGCGAAGGCGGCGTTGGTCGCCTCGATGACCGCGGCGATGTCGTCGAGCAGTGTGCCGTTCCAGTCCCAGACCAGATGCGTCGTGCGCTTCCCCATGCCAGAACGGTACCCACCCCCACTGACAACGGACCCCGATGCACCCAAGAGGTGCCCAAGAGCGCAGGTCAGCGGGGCCGTCAGCCGATCAGGTTGGGAATCTCCTGCACGCCGAACCACAGCAGCTCGTGGTCCTCGGCGCCGTCGACCGTGAACTGGGCGTCGTCGTCGCCCTGGTCCGCCGCGCCCAGCGCCTCGGCCGCCGCGGCGACGTCGGTGACCGCGTCGTCCGCGTCCACGTGCACCGCGGCCGCCTTGCCCAGCGGCACCGGCCCGGCGATCCGCACCTCGCCCAGCGAGCTCGCGTCCAGGCTGCGGTCGGGGTCGGCCGAGGCGGCCCCGTCGGGCACGTCCACGGCTACCACGACGCGGCGCCTGGCAGCCTCCGGGTGCCCGGCGAGCAGCCTCAGCGAGGCCGCCGCGGCCCGGCTCAGCGCCGCGTACTCCAGCTCCTCGATGTCGTCCGAGACGTACCACTCGCGCAGCCCGGGCGTGACGGCGTAGGCGGTCAGCGGGCCGGGGCCGAGCTCTCCCGCCGTGTGCGCCGTCGCGAGACCAGGAAGGGTCAGAGGGAGGTACACGCGCATGACAGGCCGCTCTTTTCTGGTCGGAAGACGCCCTCAGGATACGTGCGGGAGTCCCCCTTCGGGTTGCCCGCGCGGCGCCGGCGGCCTCGGAGTGCGCGGCGCCGGATTCCCCGCCGCCCCAGGCCCCTTGCGACCGGCGCCGCCGCCCCCGTACAAGATCCCCAACGAAAGCTACTGGCCGGTATCAAAGGGGGCTGCGGAGATGAACAGGACCGACGGGACAAGGACGGCCGCGCGGACCGACAGGACCCGGCCCGCGGGCCGGGTCGACCGGGTGGGGCCCGGCAGGCCCGGCACCGCGCACACGGGGCGCAGGCGGCTGCCCCGCTACTGGTTCGCGGAGCGCCTGCTCGCCGTCCTCAGCGGCCACCGCCCGGTCCACTGGATGCTGGGGCACACCGTCGGCGAGGCGTACGAGCAGCTGGTGCTGCTGGCCCCGGCCAGCCCGCTGCGGGCCTCGTGCCGACCGGTGGTGCGGCACTGCGACGAGTACGTGCCCCAGCCGGGCGTCATCGAGGCCTTCGCCCGCATCGGCGCCGGCGACCACGTACGCGCCATGGCCTTCCGCCTGGAGCAGGGCGCCGACCTGCGCTGGCGGTGCGCGGCAGTAGAAGTGGGGCCGGGCACCCGTACGGTGCCCGGCCCCACCCGGTGACTGCGTGCCTCGCCGCTACTTCTTGCGGCGGCGGCCGCCCGTGCTCTTCTGGGCCTTGCGGCGCTCCGCGCGGGTCATGCCGTCCGCCTCGGAGCGGGCCGGCTCGTCGCCGTTGTCGAAGTCGCCCTCGACCACGCCGCCCTCGCCGTCCACCGTCGGCGCGGAGAAGTGCAGCCGGTCCGGGCGCTGCGGGGCGTCCAGGCCCTTGGCCCGGATCTCCGGACGCGCCCCGGCGGTCTCCTTCTCCAGCGACGGCTTGTCGGAGGGGGCCGCGTCCTCGACCGGGACCTCCTCGACCTGCTGCTCGACCTGGACCTCCAGGTTGAACAGGTAGCCGACGGACTCCTCCTTGATGCCGTCCATCATGGCGTTGAACATGTCGAAGCCCTCGCGCTGGTACTCGACCAGCGGGTCCTTCTGCGCCATGGCACGGAGGCCGATGCCCTCCTGGAGGTAGTCCATCTCGTAGAGGTGCTCGCGCCACTTGCGGTCGAGCACCGAGAGGACCACGCGCCGCTCCAGCTCACGCATGATCTCGGAGCCGAGCTGCTCCTCGCGCGCCGCGTACTGCGCGTGGACGTCGTCCTTGATGGACTCGGCGATGAACTCGGCGGTGATGCCCGCGCGGTCGCCCGCCGCCTCCTCCAGCTCCTCCACGGTGACCTTCACCGGGTAGAGCTGCTTGAAGGCGCCCCACAGCCGGTCCAGGTCCCACTCCTCGGCGAAGCCCTCGACGGTCTCCGCCTGGATGTAGGCGTCGATGGTGTCGTCCATGAAGTGCTGCACCTGCTCGTGCAGGTCCTCGCCCTCCAGGACGCGGCGGCGCTCTCCGTAGATGACCTCGCGCTGGCGGTTGAGCACCTCGTCGTACTTCAGGACGTTCTTACGCGTCTCGAAGTTCTGCTGCTCGACCTGCGACTGGGCCGACGCGATCGCGCGCGTCACCATCTTGTTCTCGATCGGCACGTCGTCCGGCACGTTGGCCATCGACATGACGCGCTCGACCATCTGGGCCTTGAACAGGCGCATCAGGTCGTCGCCGAGCGACAGGTAGAAGCGGGACTCCCCCGGGTCGCCCTGGCGGCCGGAGCGGCCGCGGAGCTGGTTGTCGATCCGGCGCGACTCGTGCCGCTCGGTGCCCAGGACATAGAGCCCGCCGAGCTCCTTGACCTCTTCGAACTCCGCCTTGACGGCCTGCTCGGCCTTCTCCAGGGCGGCGGGCAGCGCGTGCGCCCACTCCTCGACGTGCTCCACCGGGTCCAGGCCCTGCTGGCGCAGCTCCGCCTCGGCGAGGTCGTCCGGGTTGCCGCCGAGCTTGATGTCGGTGCCTCGGCCGGCCATGTTCGTGGCCACCGTGACGGCGCCCTTGCGGCCGGCCTGGGCGACGATCGTCGCCTCCCGGTCGTGCTGCTTCGCGTTCAGCACCTCGTGCTGGATGCCGCGCTTGGAGAGCTGCTGCGAGAGGTACTCGGACTTCTCGACCGAGGTGGTGCCGACCAGGATCGGCTGGCCCTTGTCGTGCTTGTCGGCGATGTCGTCGACGACCGCCTCGAACTTCGCGACCTCGGTGCGGTAGATCAGGTCGGACTGGTCCTTGCGGACCATCGGGCGGTTGGTCGGGATCGGGACGACGCCGAGCTTGTAGATCTGGTGGAACTCGGCGGCCTCGGTCATCGCCGTACCGGTCATGCCGGAGAGGCCGGGGCCTTCCTTGCCCTCCTGGTCGTGGCGCTTGTAGAGGCGGAAGAAGTTCTGCAGGGTGATCGTGGCGAGGGTCTGGTTCTCGTCCTTGATGTCCACCCCTTCCTTCGCCTCGATCGCCTGGTGCATGCCCTCGTTGTAGCGGCGGCCGGCGAGGATACGGCCAGTGTGCTCGTCGACGATCATGACTTCGCCGTCCATGACGACGTAGTCCTTGTCCTTCTTGAACAGTTCCTTCGCCTTGATGGCGTTGTTCAAGTAACCGACGAGCGGGGTGTTCACCGACTCGTAGAGGTTGTCGATGCCCAGCCAGTCCTCGACCTTGGCGACGCCGGGCTCGTGGATGGCGACGGTGCGCTTCTTCTCGTCGACCTCGTAGTCGCCGGTCTCCTCGATGCCCTTGAGCGGGTTGCCCGCCTCACCCTTGGTGAGGCGCGTGACCAGCTTGGCGAAGTCGCCGTACCACTTGGTGGCCTGGTCGGCCGGGCCGGAGATGATCAGCGGCGTGCGCGCCTCGTCGACCAGGATCGAGTCGACCTCGTCGACGATCGCGAAGTTGTGGCCGCGCTGGACGAGCTCTTCCTGGGACCACGCCATGTTGTCGCGCAGGTAGTCGAAGCCGAACTCGTTGTTCGTGCCGTACGTGATGTCGCAGGCGTACATCGCGCGGCGCTCGGCGGGCGTCATGTTGGCCAGGATGCAGCCGACCTCGAGGCCGAGGAAGCGGTGCACGCGGCCCATCATCTCGGAGTCGCGCTCGGCCAGGTAGTCGTTGACCGTGATCAGGTGCACGCCCTTGCCGGACAGGGCGTTCAGGTAAGCCGGCAGGGTGCCGACGAGGGTCTTGCCCTCACCGGTCTTCATCTCGGCGACATAGCCGAGGTGCAGGGCCGCGCCACCCATCATCTGGACGTCGTAGTGACGCTGGCCGAGGACGCGCTTGGCGGCCTCGCGGACGGTGGCGAAGGCTTCCGGGAGCAGGTCGTCCAGGGTCTCCCCGTTCGCGTACCGCTCCTTGTACTCGTCGGTGAGGGCACGGAGCTCGGCGTCGGAGAGGTTGACGAAATCCTCTTCGATGGAGTTGACCTGGTCCGCGATGCGGTGCAGCTTGCGCAGGATCTTGCCTTCGCCTGCACGCATGAGCTTTGAGAGGACGGACACGGGGGTTGGTCTCCTTGCCGGTCGGGCCTGGCGCGGTCGAGTACGGTTGATTACTTCTGGGCAACGGCCATCGTATGCGAGGACCCGCCCACGCCGGGAGGTCTGCCATGACGACAACGGACCGGGCGCCCGGAAGGTGCCGGGAAACACGAAAAGCCCTGGCGTCCGTTCCGGCCCCGCACGGAGAATCAGCCGATGGACCCAGTCACCCTCAGCACCGAGCGCCTGCTGCTGCGCCCCGTCGGCCCGCAGGACGCGGACGCGGCGTACGCGGCCTGTCAGGACCCCGACATCCAGCGCTGGACCACCGTCCCCTCGCCCTACCTGCGCGAGCACGCCGAGGCCTTCACCGGCACCTTCGCGCCCAACGGCTGGCGGGACGACTCCGACTACACGTTCGCGGTACGCCTGAGGGACACCTCCGGGACCGGTGAGACGGAAGAGACCAGTGGGACCGGTGAGGCCGAGGGGGCGGCGGCAGAGGGCGCGCTGGTGGCGATGGTCGGCGTCATGCGGCGCGGGGAGAACGTCGCCGAGCTGGGGTTCTGGGCGGCCAAGGAGCACCGGGGCCGTGGCTATATGACCGAGGCGGCGGTGGCGGCGGCCCGCTGGGCCTTCGAGTCGGCGGGCGTCGAGCGCCTGGAGTGGCGGGCGGAGGTCGGCAACACGGCCTCGCGCGCGGTGGCCGAGAAGGCGGGCTTCACCATGGAGGGCACCCTGCGCGGGGCCCTCGTCCACGGCGGCACCCGCCGCGACAGCTGGGTGGGCGGCCTCCTCCCCGGCGACCTGGGCCTGCCCACCACGCGCGCGTACCTGCCGCCTCGGGCGTGAGGCCGGAGCGGACGGGCCCCGGCCGGGGACGCTCCCCGGGGGATTGTCAGTGGTGCCGTCTATCGTGCGGAACATGACCAGCCTGCCGCGTCCCGCCGCCCAACTCTCCGCCGACGAGGCCCGTCGCATCGCCCTGCGCGCCCAGGGCTTCATGGGCGCGCCCGACCGCAGGGGCGGGGTGCGGGGCGTGCTGCGCCACCTGGGCGCGGTCCAGCTCGACACGATCTCGGTCCTCGCCCGGTCGCACGAGCTGATTCCGTACGCACGCCTGGGCGCGGTGGGCCGCAAGACGGTGGACGAGGCGTACTGGACGGACGCCCACGCCTTCGAGTACTGGTCGCACGCCGCCTGCATCCTCCCCGTCGAGGAGTGGCCGCACTTCGCCTTCCGCCGCCGCGCCTACCGCTCCCGCCCGCAATGGCACCACGACCTGCCCGACGGGGCGTACGAGCAGGTGATCAAGCAGCTGCGGGCCGAAGGCCCGCTGACCGCGACGGACTTGGGCGGCGCCAAGAACAAGGGCGAGTGGTGGGACTGGTCGGAGTCCAAGGTCGCCGTCGAACGCGCGCTGATGTACGGCGAGGTGGTGTGCACCGAACGGCGCGGCTGGAAGCGGGTGTACGACCTGGCCGAGCGCGCCATTCCGGACGCGTTCCTCCACGACGAGCTGGACGACGCCGAGTGCCTGCGCCGCCTCGTCGCCCTCGCGGGCCGCTCCCTGGGCGTCGGCACCCGCGCGGACATCGCGGACTACCACCGCCTGAAGGGCGAGCAGGTGGACGCGGTGATCGCCGACTCCGGTCTGGTGCCCGTCACCGTCCAGGGCTGGGACAAGGCCGCCTGGGCGGACCCGGAGGCGCTGGCCACCGAGCCGCGCGGACGCCACCGCACGACGCTTCTGTCGCCCTTCGACTCGCTCATCTGGGACCGCGCGCGCACCGAGCGGATCTTCGGCTTCAGCCACCGCCTGGAGGCCTACACCCCCAAGCCGAAGCGGGTGTACGGATACTTCGCGATGCCCCTGCTGGCGGGCGGCAGGCTGCTCGGCCGCGTCGACCCCGCCCGCGAGGGCCGCACCCTGGTGGCCAAGCAGGTCTCCCTGGAAACGCCGAAGGCCATAGCCCCGATGGCCCAGGCCCTGCTGGAGGCGGCGCGGTGGGTGGGCTGCGACGCCGTACGGATCGAGCGCGCCGACACCCCGGGGCTCGCCCGCGAGCTGACGGCGGCGATCGCGGCGGCCTGAACCCCGGAGCCCGGCCAGGCCTCGGCGGGCCGACGCGAGGCGGCTAGCGGATCTCCAGGATCTTCTCGCGCATCGCGTACACCACCGCCTCCATCCTGGAGTGCAGTTGCAGCTTCTCCAGGATGTTGCGGACGTGGTTCTTCACGGTGTTCTCGGAGATGAACAGCTCCTTGGCGATGTCCCGGTTGTTCATCCCCGTGGCGACGAGCTTGAGCACCTCCAGCTCGCGGTCGGTCAGTCTCGGCGCGGGCACCAGCCGGCGCTCGTCGGTGCGCTGGATCATCGACTTGAACTCGGTGAGCAGCTTCGACGCCATCGACGGGCTGATCTGGGACTGGCCGTCCGCCACCGCCCGGATCGCGGTCGCCACCTCGTCGGTGGAGATCTCCTTGAGGAGGTAGCCCGTCGCACCCGCCTTGATCGCGTCGTAGAGGTCGGCCTCCTCGTCGCTGATCGTCAGCATGATGATCTTCGCGCTGGGGGCCACCTCCTTGATGGAGGTGCAGGCCTCGATCCCGCCGCGCCGAGGCATCCGTACGTCCATCAGCACGATGTCGGGAAGCAGGTCCGCCGCCTTGTCCACGGCCTCCGCCCCGTCGCCCGCCTCGCCGACGACCTGGATGTCCTCCTCCGCGGCCAGCACGATCTCCAGGCCCCGGCGGAACAAGGCGTGGTCGTCGACGACCAGGACCCGGATCGGCTCCTTGCGCGATCCGGCCGCTTCCATGCCGGTGGGAGCCCCGTCAGAACCGTCCGGGGCCGACCCGTCGTGCACCGGCCCGAAGCTGTCTGCCATCGTTCCTCCCCCTGAAGGCCATGGCCCGAGTTGGTGTGGCTGCACCAACCGTGCTCCGGGGAGCAGCGGTTGGCGTGCGACGCCATGATTTCATGCCCGGCCGACAGAGCGGTGGTCCAGTAGTCGCACAGTGGTGCCCCTGGGGGCGCACAAGGCGCTCCAGGGGCATCACCGCACTGTCATACGGCGCGCCGCACCGATCCGTTCAGCGCGCCGACCAGCTGGTCATCCGCCGAGCGCTCCACCGGCGCCGCTCGCGTCCTCACCGGCGAGCGGGTCCGTCTCCAGGTGGATCACGCCGTAGTCGTAGGCGTGCCGCCGGTAGACGACACTGGGCTGCTTCGTCTCCGAGTCGACGAAGAGGTAGAAGTCGTGTCCTACCAGCTCCATCTCGTAGAGCGCCTGGTCGAGTGTCATCAGGGCGGCGACATGGGTCTTCTCGCGGACCACCAGCGGGCCCTCGCCCTGCACCTCGACCGATCCCATCCGGGTGATGGGAACGCGCTCCTCCCTCGATCCGTCCACCGGCTCGCCGTTTCCGTTCAACTGGGCCACGCCCGGGACCACGTCGGCCACCTCGGCAGCCGAGAGCCGGCCGTTGCCCCTGCGGGTGTAGCGCTTGTCGTGCTGCTTGCGCAGCCGCGCCTCCAGCTTGCTGTGGGCCAGATCGAGGGCTGCGTACGGGTCGCCTGCCGCCGCCTCCGCCCGGATCACCGGGCCACGCGAGTGCAGCGTGATCTCCACTCGGTCGGAACGGTCGGCCTGCCGCGGGTTGTGTTCCTTGGACACCTCGACGTCGAGGCTGATTACCTTGCCGTCGAGCTTCTGGATCTTCTCCAGCTTCAGCTTCTCGGCCACGTGCTTGCGGAACCGCTCGGGTACCTCGGTCTTGCGGCCCTTGACGACGATGTCCACGCAGAACTCCGTTCCCGGATCACTCCGCCTTCACTGCGGAGCATCTCCCTCTTGCACCAGGCCCCGGTGAGCACCGGAGCCTCGGACTGGGCGACTTTCACCTCCTCCTCCCCCGTGGGGAAGATCGCCACCCCACCGACTTCAGGGTCGGGGAAATACCCAGACATGAGGCCGTGCATTCAGTGAGGCCGGCTCTCGCCATTCCTCACAACCGAACATAGCTCGCTCGGACGGATGTCGGCACCCGCTACCCGCACGTACCTCCGTTCAGGTGCTTTCTCCCTCTCACTACCTGCAACGATGCAAGTTCCCCGTCAGTTCCGGTTTATTTCGAAAGATGCCGGAGTGGATGCGACGACCGCGGCCACCGACGACCGTCGCGCGAATCCCGGAATTCCCTGCGCCCCGGCACCGCCCGCCATCCGGCCGGGGCCGGAGACGGCCCGGGCCGCCTCCACCAGCGAGGCTCCCGTGGTCATCAGGTCGTCCACCAGGACCACCCGGCCACCCTCCAGCAGCCTGTCACCACCCGCCGTCACCTCCAGCGCCCCGCTCAGATTCGCCAGTCGCTGCCGGGCGCTCAGCCCCGACTGGTCCGCCACCGCACGCCGCTGCCGCAGCACCGCCGCAACGCGCGCGTCCGTGCCCGTACGCCGCAACTCCCCCGCCGCCGCCAGGGCGATCCGGCGCGCCGCGTCATGCCCGCGCGCCCGCACCGCCCGCCGCGCCGACGGCACCGGCACGAGCAGCAGCGGCCCGTCCCGGGGTACTCCGGCGGCCTCGCGCACCGCGCCCGCGAGCGCCTGCCCGAGGACCCCGGCCAGCCCCAGGGCGCCCCGCTCCTTGTGCGCGAGCAACACCGCCCGCACGGCGTCCTCGTACACCGCTGCCGCGTACACCACCGGCAGCCCCGCGGGCTCGGGAGCAGGTCTGACCCGCCGTGCCCGCACATCGAGCAGCACCGCCGCGCACCGCTCGCACAGCGCCGTACGGGGACTGCCGCAGCCGCCGCAGGCAACCGGCAGCACCAGCCCGGAGATCTCCTGCCACCATCCCCGCATGGCGTCCACTCTGCCAACAGGAAGGCGGCCCGGCCACCCCTGTGGAAAACCCACCGGGGCAACCGGGCCACCGTCACCGAACGGCCGACGGCCGAGCGGCCGCCGCCATGGAGCCCATGGCGGCGGAGCTGTCAGCCCGGGTAGACCGGCGAGGAGCCCGTCTTGACCGCCGTCTTCCAGGTGGCGCCCGGGGGCAGCCGTACGATGCCGTCCTCCCGCGAGTGCGCCACCAGCGGCAGGCGCTCGTCGTCGGCAGCTGCGATCTCGGTCACCCGGTTGGCTCCCGGCAGATTGCCCGCGGCGGACAGCGAGCCGTCCGTCTGCATGTAGCGCAACTGCTGCTGAAGGCCGCCGGACTCGTTGCCGACCACGACGAGGCGGCTGCGTCCGGCCCAGGACACGGCCGTCACATCCTCCATCTGCGGCGCTCCGGGGCGCAGTTCCACCACGGAGACCTGAGGGTGCTCCGGGTCGCCGATCCGCTCCACACGGCCGATCCGCAGCGTCGTGTGGCCGCCCTCGTTCACCAGGAGCGCGATCCGCACCCCGTCCGCCGACATCCGCACCTGCTCGATGCGCGCCCCGTTCAGACCGGCGACATCGACCTCCTGGGGCTGCCCCTGGCCGTGGTCGAGGCGGAGGAGCCGGGGGTGCCCCGGGTCCCGGTCGGCCACCCACAGATCGTCCCGGCCGTCCCAACTCGGCGCCGAGAGACCGTCCTTCGTTTCCTTGCTCTGGCTGGTCACGAGCGTCTTCACCAGCTCGCCGTCGGACACGATCGGCGCCACGAACAGCGAGCGGCCGTCGTTCGTCACCCCTGCGGCGCGCCTCTCGTCCCGCTCCACCGCGACCGTACGCAGCCGCTGCTCGGTCCGGCCGAACGGCCCGGGCACCAGCTCGGTGACCACGTCCCCGTCCGTGCTGTCCACGCCGTCGGTGCCATCGGCGCTGTCGCGCGCACCGGCGCGCATCCGCGCGAGGCGACCCTGTGAGTCCACGAAGTACTGGCCGGGCTTGGGCGAGATACGGTCCGGGGCGTACCCCTCGGCCTGGTCGCCGCCGAGCACGCACAGCTGTGAGCCGTTCGCCCGGTCCAGCTCCACCTGGCCGACCCGCGTCGCCGTCAGGTCCCGCAGCGTGAACAGCAGTTGGGCGGCCATCTTGCGGCACTGGCTGCCGCCGACGTTGGACGCCCGCTCGTTGAGCGGCACCTTGAGCGCGTTGCGGTCGTCGAACGAGAGCGACTTGGTGCCCTCCTTCAGTGCCGTACCGCTCGGGAAGCGCGAACCCACCACCGGCCGCAGCCAGTTGGTCGGACCCTCCAGCACGGACATGACCGTCTGGGTGACCAGGTTCATCTGCGTCTCGGGGTCATTGCGCTGACGCACGTACACCGGGTCCGCGACCAGCCGGTCCTGTCCCGACGCGAAGTAGTACTTGTTGACGGAACGGTAGATGCGCTGGAAGTCCGACTGACCGAGCAGCAGCCCCTCGGGCAGCTGGTCGATGCGCCACTCCTTGCCGCTGGGCGTGTTCTGCCGTACGAGATGGATCGTCTCGTTGTACGCCGACTTCGCGCCCGCCGGCTGGTACGCGTGCTGCTTGTCCACCACGGCGACCGGCCTTCCGGTCACCGTGAACGTGAAGCTCGAGTTGTCGCCCTTGTCATTCGTCCGGTTCGGCTGCGGGTTCGGCCCGTCGGCCAGCACCGTGGTCGCCAGATCCGGCTTCCAGGTCCGCGCGGCCTGCGGCGTCAGATACTTGCGCGCCGTCGCGAACTGCGGGTCGTCACTGGTCATCGCCTCCAGGAAGCCGTCGACTATCTCGTCGGCGGCCGCCCCCTCGCGCGGCGGCACCGCGTACACCTGCACCTGCGAGTCCGCGCGCTGCGAGGCCTGCACCGCGTGCACGTCACCGCTGTCGGGCATCGACGCGCACCCCGCCACCAGCACACCGCCGCAGCCCAGCAGCGCGGTCGACCGCAGCCGACGGCCGCGGCCCTTCCCCCGATCAGCGCCCACGAGCCGATTCCTCCTGGTCGGCGGCTGCCGGGGCAGCCGCTCTGTCAGCAGCCTGCGATGGTACGGACTCGCCCTCCACGCGCGCGTCGGCCTCCACGCGAGCTTCGGTCTCCACGCGCGCGTCGGTGACCCGGGGCACCACCCTGGCGCCACCGCCACCGGGCAGCGCGGTCGGATCGGCGGCCGGTCCGGACGTCTTCGGCGGGACCGGGGGCCGGGGCGGCACGGGCAGCGAGGAGCGGGTGGCGGCGGGCTGGACCGGCACGCTCGCCAGCCGCAGCCCATTGCCCTGCTCGGGCGCCGCGCCCTGGCGGGCCCGCTCACGCGCGGCCCGCGAGTCCTCCGGCTCCAGCGGTATCGGCGATCCGCGCAGCGGCTCGTCGGCCGTACGCGGCAGCGTCAGCCGGAACTGGGAGCCGCCACCGGGCTCGCCCCAGGCCTGCAGCCAGCCGCCGTGCAGCCGTGCGTCCTCGACCGCGATCGACAGGCCGAGACCGGTGCCTCCGGTCGTCCTGGCCCGGGCCGGGTCGGCCCGCCAGAAGCGGTTGAACACCCGGGTCGCCTCGCCCGGCTTGAGGCCCACTCCGTAGTCGCGCACCGCGACCGCGACGGCTCCTCCGGCCGCGCCCATGCGCACCACCACGTCCCGGCCCTCGCCGTGCTCCACGGCGTTGACCACGAGGTTGCGCAGCACCCGCTCGACCCTGCGGGCGTCGGCCTCCGCCACCACCGGCTGCTCGTCCCCGACCACCCGTATCCGGGTGCCCTTGCGCTCGGCGAGCGGCTCGGCACCCTCGATCACCCGTCGTACGACGTTCCGCAGGTCTATCGGCTCGGCCTCCAGGGCCGCCGCGCCCGCGTCGAACCGGCTGATCTCCAGCAGGTCGGCGAGCAGCGACTCGAACCGGTCGAGCTGCCCGGCCAGCAGCTCCGCCGACCGTGCCGTCACCGGATCGAAGTCGACGCGCGCGTCGTGGATGACGTCCGCGGCCATCCGTACGGTCGTCAGCGGCGTACGCAGCTCGTGCGAGACGTCCGAGACGAACCGCCGCTGCATCCGCGACAGCTCCTCCAGCTGCTGGATCTTGATCTGGAGGTTCTGCGCCATCTTGTTGAAGGCCTCGCCGAGCCGCGCGATGTCGTCCTCGCCGGTGACCTTCATCCGCTCCTGGAGCTTGGCCGCGGAGAGCCGCTCCGCGATCTGCGCCGCCATCCGGACCGGGGTGACGACCTGCCGCACCACCAGCCAGGCGATCGCCCCCAGCAGCACCACCAGGAACAGCCCGGCGGTCGCAAGGGTGCCCTTGACCAGGCTCAGCGTCTTCTCCTCCTGCGCCAGCGGGAAGAGGTAGTACAGCTGGTAGGCCTGGCCGTCGACGTCCTTCAGCTTGGTCCCGATGACCAGCCCGGGCTTGGACTCCTGCCCGTCGAGGTACTTGATCGAGGCGTACGTCTTGTACGCGCCCGTGCCCTGGTCGACGTTCTCCCGCAGGCTCTGCGGGACGCTGGAGACCGGGTCCACGCCGCCCGAGGCGCGCGGGCCCCGGTTGCTGGAGGGCGAGTCCTCCGAGTCGGCGCTCAGCGCGACCACGTAGAACGCGCCCTGCCCGCCGCTGGCGAGCTGGGTCACCAGCTCGCTGCGCCAGGTCACCGAGCTTCCACCGCGCCCGTCCGAGCCGCCGTCGTCCTGTCCGCCGGGCGCCGCCGGGGCGCTGGCCTTGTCCTTGGCCACGGCGAAGCCGCCCGCGGACTGGCTCTCGGACGCCTTCTCCTTGGTGACGAGGAGCCCGTTGCGCACCTGACCGATGACAACGAACCCCAGCAGCAGCACCACACCCAGCGACATCAGCAGGGTGGAGGCGACCACCCGCAGCTGGATGTTGCGCCGCCACAGCCGCACGGCGGGCAGCAGCGGACGCCGCACCCAGCGCACGAAAAGCCTCAGCACGGGGCTGCCGGGCGTGCCCTCCTGGAGGATCCGCCCGCCCCATGCCGTCGTCTTGCGTCCCACACCAGCAGCCCGCCCCCCACGGACCCCGGGCTTCCCGGGCTTCGGAGCAGCACCGCCGCGGGACATGTCAGCTCGGTCCGGCCTTGTAACCGACACCACGGACGGTCACCACGATCTCCGGACGCTCGGGGTCCTTCTCGACCTTCGAGCGGAGCCGCTGCACATGCACGTTTACCAGCCGCGTGTCCGCCGCGTGCCGGTACCCCCACACCTGCTCCAGGAGCACCTCACGGGTGAACACCTGCCACGGCTTGCGCGCCAGCGCGACCAGCAGGTCGAACTCCAGCGGGGTCAGGGCGATGGACTGCCCGTCCCGCTTCACGGAGTGACCCGCCACGTCGATCACCAGATCGCCGATCGCCAGCTGCTCCGGCGCCGGCTCCTCCGACCTCCTCAGGCGCGCCCGGATACGGGCGACCAGTTCCTTCGGCTTGAACGGCTTCACGATGTAGTCGTCCGCCCCGGACTCCAGGCCGACCACCACATCCACGGTGTCGCTCTTTGCAGTGAGCATCACGATCGGCACACCGGACTCGGCCCTGATCAGCCTGCAGACCTCGATGCCGTCCCTTCCGGGCAGCATGAGGTCCAGCAGCACCAGGTCCGGCTTGGCCTCACGGAATGCCGCCAGTGCCTTGTCGCCGTCCGCTACGAACGACGGCTCAAAACCTTCTCCACGCAGCACAATGCCGAGCATCTCGGCCAGCGCGGTGTCGTCGTCGACGACAAGGACGCGTCCCTTCATAAACGTCATCATCCCATTAGCTAATCGTTACCTGGCGTGACCTGGCACACAGCTCTCTCAAACCGCCGCCGGTCACGGGCGAGAGAACACCTTCTTCGGTGACGATCGCCGTCACCAGCTCGGGCGGCGTCACATCGAACGCGGGGTTGTAGGCCTGCGTCCCCAGCGGCGCCACGGGCAGCCCGCCGCCGGTCCCCCACCCGACCGCGGAAACCTGCGGTCCGGTGAGCTCCGTCACCTCCTGCCCGGGTCGCTGCTCGACCTCGATCGCCGCCCCGTCGGGGGTTTCCAGATCCACCGTCGTGACCGGTGCCACCACGACGAACGGCACGTGGTGGTACTTGGCGAGCACGGCGAGGGGATAGCTCCCCACCTTGTTCGCCACCGATCCGTCGGCAGCGATCCGGTCCGCACCGACCAGAACAGCGTCCACCTCCCCCGCTGCGAACAGCGAACCCGCAGCATTGTCGGTCAGCAAGCTGTACGCCATTCCACTGCGTGCCGCCTCGTACGCGGTCAGTCTGGCTCCTTGGAGCAGCGGCCGCGTCTCGTCCACCCACAGCCGCCGCAGCCGACCTGCCCGGTGCGCGGCCAGCGCCACCGCGAACGCGGTGCCCTCACCGCCGGACACCAGCCGCCCGGTGTTGCAGTGCGTGAGCACGCGGTGGCTGCCACCGGGCAGCAGCTCGTCGAGCAGGGCCAGGCCGTGCGCCGCCATCTTGGCACTGGCCTCCGCGTCCGCCCGGTGCAGGGCCTTCGCGGCCGCCAGGGCCGCCTCCCCCGCTGCCTGCGGACCCGCGCCCTTGTCGGCCGCCGCCTGATACGCCCCGAGCGCCAGCCGCACCCCGTACCCGAGGTTGACCGCGGTGGGCCGCGCCGCCGCCAGCAGAGCCGCGGCCTCCTGTACGTCGAAGCCGCGCACCCCGGCCAGCGCCACCCCGTAGGCCCCGGCGATACCCAGCAGCGGCGCCCCGCGGACGGCCAGCGTCTGGATGGCCCGCACCAGCCCCGGCACATCCGTGCAGACCAGCTCGACCTCCTCGGCCGGCAGGCGGGTCTGGTCGAGGAGCACCAGTACCGGCCCCTCCGGCGGCTCGTCCCAGCGAAGCTGTGCCAGTCCCGACGGCCCGGAGCCGACGGTGGATCGCACCTCGTGATCAGCCATCCGCCCAGTCTGCCCGGTGAGCCGCCGACAATTGAAGGTGCTAACGAGATACGGGGGCCGGTCCGCAGCCCGGGACCGCATGGCACGATGGCTGCCAACCCCAACGAGCCGGCTCGCCGAGCTGGTCCCACGACCAATCCACGAGGTGGACGACCGTGAACGACTCTCCGGGCTGGGCCTCGCCCGGATCGGCCCCCTCCGACGGCGAGGACTCCGGCACGCCCCGGCAGCCCGAGCCCTCCGACCGGGCCCGCGCGTCCTCGCAGTGGTCCCGGAACCAGCCTCCGGCGGGCCAGTGGTCGCCTCCGGCCGCCACCCCGGGCCAGCCGCGGGCTCATCCTTCACCGCCGGAGCTTTCAACCCCCGCCCATGCAGGCAGGAGTATTATCCGGTATTAGACCCCGTTTCCAGGGCTTGTCCCAGAGTGAAGGGCAGATTGCCCACGTGTTACTCACCCGTTCGCCACTAATCCCCACCGAAGTGGTTCATCGTTCGACTTGCATGTGTTAAGCACGCCGCCAGCGTTCGTCCTGAGCCAGGATCAAACTCTCCATGAATGTTTACCGGTAATCCGGTGCACACACACGAAAGAGCGGAACGAACCAGTCGGAATAAGACCAGTCGTCCTCAGCGTCCTCGCTGTGTTGTTGCCACCCGCAAGCGGATGGACTTTTCAAAGGAACCTCCAACCCGCCATCACTGGCAGGCCGGGGTTGTCAATCTGGCGTTGACTTTTGGCACGCTGTTGAGTTCTCAAGGTACGGACGCTTCCTTTGTTCCCGTTTCCGGGCCCTCCGGGCGCTTCCTTCGTTTCCGACTCTATCAGATCTTTTCTCGACCCGATTTCCTCGGCGCTTTCCAGGTTTTCGCTTTCGCGTTTCCCTTTCCGGCGACTCCGACTCTATCAGAATCATTTCGGCCGAGCTAATCGGCTTCGTGATTCGAATCCATCGGATTGGCTCTTCGGAAATTCAATTTCCGGTGTGAGCGAGAGAGATACTAGCCAGTGCGCCCGAACCTGTCCAGTCCGGCGCAACCGTTTGAATCTACCTCCCCACTCGAACCGTGTCAACGGTTTTTGCGGGCGAAGAGGACAGTACCAGGTCAGAGGGGTCGTACGCACATCAGGCGGCCGTGGGAAGGCCGGCGCTGCGGTCCGGTTCGTCGACGTCGCCCGTCTCGCCCTCACGTACCGCTCGGCCGCCGAGGACGTACACGTAGACGAGAAATGCCAGCTCGGCGGCGATGCCGATGGTGATGCGGGCCCAGGTGGGGAGGCCGGACGGCGTGACGAAGGCTTCGATCAAGCCTGAGACGAACAGGACCAGGGCCAGGCCGATGGCCATGCCGAGGGCGGCGCGGCCCTCTTCGGCGAGGGCGTCACGGCGGGTGCGCGGGCCGGGGTCGATGACCGTCCAACCAAGGCGTAGCCCTGTACCCGCGGCTACGAAGACAGCCGTCAGTTCCAGAAGGCCGTGCGGGAGGATCAGGCCGAGGAAGGTGTCGAGGCGGCCGGCCGAGGACATGAGGCCGATGCCCACGCCAAGGTTCAGCATGTTGGAGAAGAGGACCCACAGGACCGGCAGGCCCAGGAAGGCGCCCAGGACCAGGCACATCGCGGCTGCCTGGGCGTTGTTCGTCCAGACCTGGGCCGCGAAGGAGGCTGCGGGGTGGCTTGAGTAGTACGTCTCGTACTCACCACCGGGTCGCGTCATGTCCCTGAGCGTCTCCGGAGCGGCGATCGACGACTGGACCTCGGGGTGGGTGCCGATCCACCAGCCGATGATCGCGGCCAGGGCGGTCGAGAGCAGGGCCGCCGGAATCCACCATCTACGCGCGCGATAGACGGCTGCCGGGAAGCCGACGGTCAGGAAACGGGCGGCGTCGCGCCAGGATGCTCGACGGGTACCGGTCACCGTAGCGCGGGCACGGGCGACGAGCTGGGTGAGACGGGCCGTGAGCTGCGGGTCCGGCGTCGCGGACTGTATCTGTGAGAGATGCGTCGACGTGCGCTGGTAGAGGGCGACGAGTTCGTCGGCCTCCGCTCCGGTCAGGCGGCGGCCACGGCGCAGCAGCTGTTCGAGTCGGTCCCACTCAAGATGGTGGGCGGTGACGAAGACGTCGAGGTCCATGGTCGGCTGCTGCTCCAGGCACTGGGTGCGTACGGTCCGTACTACTGCGGCGCGCTGCGGGCCAGCTTGGCAGACTGAGCTTTCCGAGGGTCGGGGAAGGTCGCCGCTTCGGCGGCCTTGGCAGAGGGCGTCGCTTCGACGGTGACGGTGAAGGGTGGGTACCGGTGAGTGCGCTGGTCACGGGGGATGCGGTCGTGCTGGGCTTGCGGCCCGCGCGGCTGCCCAGTCGCGCGCTCGCGCTCCTCATCGACATGGCCGTGGCCTGGGCTGCCTACTTGATCGTGTCCTTTGCCCTGCTGCTGGCCACCGCTTCCCTCGACGATGCCGCGCAGGCAGCGATAGCCGTCGCCCTGTTCGTTCTCGTACTCGTGGGAGCGCCCATAGCGGTCGAGACGCTGACGCACGGGCGGTCGTTGGGGAAGGTCGCGTGCGGCCTGCGGGTGGTGCGCGACGACGGCGGGCCGATCCGCTTCCGGCACGCGCTCGTGCGCGGGGCCATGGGCGTCGTGGAGATCCTGCTGACCTTCGGGGTCGTCGCCTGTATCGCGTCGCTGGTTTCGGGCCGGGGGCGGCGGATCGGGGATGTGTTCGCGGGGACCCTGGTCGTGCGGGAGAGGGTGCCGGCCGGTCGGGCCGCTGCCGTGCCGCCTCCTCCGCCCTGGCTGATGGGACGTTTCTCCGGGCTCGATCTGTCGGGGGTGCCGGACGCGCTGTGGTTGGCCGTACGGCAGTACCTGACCCGGATGGGGCAGCTCGACGCTCAGGTGAGCTGGACGATGGCGGTCCGGCTGGCCGACGACCTGGTGGCGCGGACGGGGGCGCCGGCGCCAGCGGGTGTGCCTCCGGCCGCGTATCTGGCGGCGGTCATGGCCGAGCGGCAGGCGCGGGACGCGAGGCGGACGTTCGGGGCGCCCCAGGGTGCGGCGCACGTCCCGGCCGCGCCCGGCTGGATCGCGGCTCCCCCGCATAAGCCGTCCGCGACTGCTCCGTTCAGTTCCGCGCCCGCCACTTCCGCTCCGTCCACCTCCACACAGTCCGGCCCCTCGGCAGCGACGCAGGAGCCCGCGCCCGAACCCGATATCCGGTCCGGCACCGGCTTCGTACCGCCCGCCTGAATCACCGGGCCCGATCCTTCGGCCCATCTCTCCCGTCAAGGCCACCTGGCCGGATGCCTGCCCGGCCCGGCCGCAGGGCTACGTCTACGGCGTCCAGGCCGTCGGCGGGCTTTCGAGCGATTCGAGCTCGATTCCGGGAGCCGCGAGGACCACGTCACCGGCGATGTGGACGACGTGCTGTTCGCCCGTGTCCAGGGCGCTGACCTGGTACTCGTCCACGGTCAGGGGGCCGTTGTCAGTGGCGTGCGCTTCACTGTTCACCAAGGCCCAGGACTGGTCGAGGGTGCGGGGTGCCAGGACCGGGTCGGTGAAGGCGACGAGGCGTACGCGGGTCGCGGAGGAACCGGGGGTGAGGCGCAGCAGACGTGACGTGGCGACGAGGAATGCCGGGGATGTGCCGGTGAAGGCGTGGGCGGGGACGTTGCCTTCGGTGGCGTGAGTGCCGGTGGGGTCGGTGCGGACCCAGGTGACGCCGTCGAGGGCGGCACCGCGCACCTGCCAGCCGCCGGCGTGGAGTTCG
Organism: Streptomyces sp. ERV7; assembly: GCF_001653515.1. GTDB lineage: Bacteria > Actinomycetota > Actinomycetes > Streptomycetales > Streptomycetaceae > Streptomyces. The sequence continues at coordinate 1,327,546 of NZ_LYOY01000029.1, forward strand.
AGGCGGATGGGGCGGCCGAGGTCGTCGAGTGCGAGGTCGACAGAGCCGGCGGGGTCGCCGGAGGGGGTGGTGAGCTGGGAGACGTAGCGCCAGCCGGAGGGGCCGGGCGCGCAGTGGAAGTGTTCTTCGCCGAGGGGGGTGTGGTCGTGCGGATCGTGAAGCGAATACCGGCCGCGGGGCATGGGGTCCTGTGGTCCTCGGGGGCGTAGGGGTGGACCGTTGTACGGAGCGGGGTACGGGGCAGGCCCCCGGCACGGGGGTCCGGGGGCCTGCCTTGTACCGCTGCTCTCGGTACTACGTTCTGGGTACCGCTCTACGTTCTCGGTACCGCTGCCGCTGAGTCCGTGAGGTACGGAATCAGTAGCGGTAGTGGTCCGACTTGAACGGGCCGTCGACCTCGACGCCGATGTACGCGGCCTGCTCGGGGCGGAGCGTCGTGAGCTTCACGCCGAGCGAGTCGAGGTGGAGGCGGGCGACCTTCTCGTCGAGGTGCTTGGGCAGCACGTAGACGTCGGTCGGGTACTCCTCGGGCTTGGTGAACAGCTCGATCTGGGCCAGGGTCTGGTCCGCGAACGAGTTGGACATCACGAACGACGGGTGGCCGGTCGCGTTGCCCAGGTTCAGCAGGCGGCCCTCGGAGAGGACGATGAGGACCCTGCCGTCGGGGAACGTCCAGGTGTGGACCTGCGGCTTGACCTCGTCCTTGACGATGCCGGGGATCTTCGCGAGGCCGGCCATGTCGATCTCGTTGTCGAAGTGGCCGATGTTGCCGACGATCGCCTGGTGCTTCATCTTGGCCATGTCCGCGGCCATGATGATGTCCTTGTTGCCCGTCGTGGTGACGAAGATGTCGGCCTTGTCGACCACCTCGTCGAGCGTGGTGACCTGGTAGCCGTCCATCGCCGCCTGCAGGGCGCAGATCGGGTCGATCTCGGTGATGATCACTCGGGCGCCCTGGCCGCGCAGGGACTCCGCGCAGCCCTTGCCCACGTCGCCGTAGCCGCAGACGACGGCGGTCTTGCCGCCGATGAGCACGTCGGTGGCGCGGTTGATGCCGTCGATCAGGGAGTGGCGGCAGCCGTACTTGTTGTCGAACTTGGACTTGGTGACCGCGTCGTTGACGTTGATCGCCGGGAAGAGGAGGGTGCCGTCACGGTGCATCTCGTACAGACGGTGGACACCGGTCGTGGTCTCTTCGGTGACACCGCGGATCTCGGACGCCAGCTGGGTCCACTTCTGCGGGTTCTCGGAGAGGGTGCGGTTCAGCAGGGTGAGGATGTAGGCGTACTCCTCGCTGTCCGCGGTGGACGGGTCCGGGGCCGCGCCGGCCTTCTCGAACTCGACGCCCTTGTGGACCAGGAGGGTGGCGTCACCGCCGTCGTCCAGGATCATGTTCGGGCCGCCGGTGGGGGAGTTCGGCCACGTGAGGGCCTGCTCCGTGCACCACCAGTACTCCTCGAGCGTCTCGCCCTTCCAGGCGAAGACCGGGACGCCCTGGGGGTTCTCGGGGGTGCCCTCGGGGCCGACCGCGATGGCGGCGGCGGCGTGGTCCTGGGTGGAGAAGATGTTGCAGGAGGCCCAGCGGACCTCGGCGCCGAGCGCGACGAGGGTCTCGATCAGGACGGCGGTCTGCACCGTCATGTGCAGGGAGCCGGTGACCCGGGCGCCGGCGAGCGGCTGGGTGGCGGCGTACTCCTTGCGGATCGACATCAGGCCGGGCATCTCGTGCTCGGCGAGGGTGATCTCCTTGCGCCCGAAGGCGGCGAGGGAGAGGTCGGCGACCTTGAAGTCCTGGCCGGCGTCGACAGTCGTCATGGCGAGCTGCTCCTCGTGGGTGGGTCGAGGGTGGGTACGGAAGGTCTGCGGGCGCGCCTGAGCACAGCGAGGGCCACACGGGCACCAGCGGGTGCCCGGGCGGACATCGCGATGTCCGGGTGGACACCAAGGGTGTCCGTGGACACCGGAGTGTCCGTGGGCACCAAGTGGTGCCCGTCGCGCTCACAGCGCAGTCCGTCGGAGGCCCTCTCTCCCTCGGCCGGTGCGCGTGGCGTACCGACCGACCGCCATCAGCAGCGACGTCTGGCTCTGGTCACGAATCTACACCGATCGGCCCAGCCGCCCCCAGCCCGGCCCGGATGGCGAGGGGGCGAAATCCAGGGGCGAGAGCCTCCCCAAAGGGGTCTTTCGGACTTCTGATGCGGTGGGCGCTCCTGGACACGGAGTTCCGGGCCCGATCGGCCCGTACGCGCGTGGGGCTCCGGGCGCGGGGTGCATAACCCGCCCCCGTAGACGCGTGACCCCGTAAAACATGCGGGCGGGCCGGGAAACCTCATCCCGGTCCGCCCGCACCTTCACTCGCCCGTCAGTGACCCGTACCCCCCGGCGTAGCCGCCGGGTCCGGGCCCGCCGCGGCTTCTGCCGCGCTGTAGATGTCCGGTTCCAGGTAGATCACCCGGGCGATCGGGACCGCCTCGCGGATGCGGGCCTCGGCCGCATTGATGGCGTGGGCGACCTCCGCCGCCGTGTCGTCGTGCTCGACGGCGATCTTCGCCGCGACCAGCAGTTCTTCCGGGCCCAGGTGCAGCGTGCGCATGTGGATGACGGAAGTGACGGTGTCGCCGTCGACGATCGCGGTGCGGATCTTCGCCACCTCCTCCGTACCGGCCGCCTCGCCGAGCAGGAGGGATTTGGTCTCGACCGCCAGGATGAGGGCGATCAGGATCAGCAGCACGCCGATGCAGAGGGTGCCGACGCCGTCCCAGACGCCGTCGTCGGTGGCCAGCGCGAGACCCACGCCGCCGAGGGCGAGGACGAGTCCGATGAGCGCGCCGAGGTCCTCAAGGAGGACGACGGGCAGCTCGGGGGCCTTCGCCCGGCGTACGAACTGCGACCAGGAGAGCGAGCCGCGCGTCTCGTTCGACTCCTTGATGGCCGTACGGAAGGAGAAGCCCTCCGCGATGATCGCGAAGACCAGGACGCCGACGGGCCAGTACCAGGCCTCGATCTCGTGCGGGTGCTTGATCTTCTCGTAGCCCTCGTAGACGGCGAACATGCCACCCACCGAGAACAGCACGATCGAGACCAGGAAGGCGTAGATGTAGCGCTCGCGGCCGTAGCCGAAGGGGTGTTGGGGCGTCGCCTCACGCTGCGCCTTCTTGCCGCCGAGCAGCAGCAGGCCCTGGTTGCCGGAGTCGGCCAGCGAGTGGACGCTCTCCGCGAGCATCGACGACGAACCGCTGAAGAGGAACGCCACGAACTTGGCTGCCGCGATCGCGAGGTTGGCGCCGAGCGCCGCCACGATCGCCTTGGTTCCGCCTGACGCACTCATACGTGCACGTGTTCCCTTCGTCGGTGTCGCGGCTGCCCGGGTGCCGCCATACGGCCGCACATTGTTGCATCAGGCCACGACAGTGGCGCGAAAAGCAGTGCCCGTTCCGGACAGTTCGGCCTTTTCGCCCGCCCGGACGAAGGCTGCCTGGCCGGGGGCGAGTCGCAGGTCATCGAGTTCCACGGCGCCGGCGGTGCACAGCACGATCTGCGGGGTCGCGGCCGTCAGGTCCGTCGGAGCCCCGCCTTCCGCGCGTACGAAACGGGAGAGGCGGAACTCGTCGATCGGGGTGTCGTAGAGCTCCTCGCCGGTCTCCGACGCCTCGGGGCGCAGCACCCCGGGGTCGGTGGCCTCGAAGCGGACGACCCTGAGGAGTTCGGGGACGTCCACGTGCTTGGGGGTCAGGCCGCAGCGCAGCACGTTGTCCGAATTGGCCATGATCTCCACGCCCATGCCGCTCAGATACGCGTGCGGGACGCCGGCGCCGAGGAACAGGGCCTCGCCGGGCTGGAGTCGGACGTGATTGAGGAGCATGGCCGCGATGACGCCCGGGTCGCCCGGGAAGTGGTGGGCGAGCGTGGCACAGGCCCGGTAGGGATCGCCGCCGAGGCGCTCACAGGCCGCCGCGGCCTCGGCCACCGTCGCCGCCATCTCCTGTGGATCCGCGGACAGTACGGCCGTGAGGACCTCGCGCAGCGCCGCCTCCTCGGGGTGGGCGCGCAGAAGGTCCACATACGGCTTGAGGGAGTCCACGTCGAGCGCGGCGAGAAGATCCGCGGATTCTTCCGGAGCCCGGAACCCGCACAGGCCTTCGAACGTTGTCAAGGCACAGATCAGTTCGGGCTTGTAGTTGGCGTCCTTGTAGTTGCGGTGCGGGGCGCCGAGCGGAACGCCCGCGCTCTCCTCGTCCGCGTAACCCCGCTGCGCCTGGGCGAGATCGGGATGTACCTGAAGCGAAAGGGGGGCGCCTGCCGCCAGCACTTTGAGGAGGAAGGGAAGACGGGGGCCGAACTTGGCGACGGCCGCGTCACCGAGCTCCGTCGTCGGGTCCGCTGCGATGACGTCGGAGAGCGGAGTCTCACCCGCACCCCGGTCGATACGGGACGGGGCGCCCGGATGCGCACCCATCCACATCTCGGCCTGGGGCTCGCCGGTGGGGTCGGTGCCGAGCAGTTCCGGGATCAGCGTCGTGGAGCCCCAGGCGTAGGGGCGCACGGTGTTGGCGAGACGGTCCATGGTTCGCGTGATCTCTTTCGCGTGGTCTCGTACGGATACGGGTGCGGTCGCCGCGTACCGCGCGCGTGCCCCGGCAGCGGTCGGCCTCGGTCATTTCGACGTCGGCATCGCACTGCGACGGCGGCGCCCTACGTCGGGGCCGGTGTCGTGGTGAGGGCGAGGTAGGCGGTCGCGAAGTCCGTGAGGGCCAGGAGTTCCGCCAGGCACTCCAGCTCCGTGCCCTCCTCCGGCTCCAGTTCGCTGATCTGCGCCTCGTGGCTCAGGGCGAGTTCACGCGCGGCCGGGGCGGCCGAGAGGCCGTCCGCCGGGCGGTCGCGCAGCAGGACGACGCGGGCGTGCAGCGCCGCGGGCTCCTCCACCCGGTCGCGGAAGAAGTCGTCCGGGTCGGCGCCCTCCCCGAGCGTGCCCGCGAGCAGGATGGAGTGCGAGGCCAGCGCCTCCGGCAGCTCGCCGGCGAGTGCGGGCCGGCCCGCGAGCTCGGCCAGTACGGTCGCGAAGCGGCGGCCCGCGGGGGCCGCGCCCTCGCCCTCCGTCCAGACGAGGGGGAGCGAGTCGGCGAGTTCCGTCGCGAGGGTCTTCGCCGGGTTGCTGTACGTGGCGATGGCCGGGCCGCAGCGTTCCGCGGTGCGGTCGAGCCGGTCGGCGATCTTCTCCAGCGTCTCCGGGGGCGCGGCCGTCAGCCCCAGGCGGTCGAGCAGGGCGAGGATCGGGGTGAACAGGGCCCACAGCGCGCTCGGCGAGGCGGCGGGGGTGCTCCCGTCCTCGTACAGCTCGTGCGGGGCGGTCGCCAGCGGCACCACCAGGCCGTGCACCCCGTCGACGGCCTCGGAGAGCGGGGAGCCCTTCGGGGCGACGGCCACGACCGTGCAGCCCCGGCGGTAGGCCTGCTCCGCCAGGAGCGCCAGGCCGGGCTCGCTGCCGTCGGTCGTGGTGATGAGCAGGAGATCGACCGAGCCCGCCCAGCCCGGGAGGTTCCAGCGCAGGGCGCCCGCCGCGGCGGCCACCCCGGTCGAGACGAGCCGGGCGACCGGCGCGGAGGCTCCGGCCAGCGCCGTGACCAGGTCGGCCACGCCGGCGGCCGCGGTGCCGGGGCCCGCGACGAGTACGGCCCGGGGGCGGCCCTCGGGCTGCAGGTCCGCGATGCCCGCCTCGACGGCGTGCCGGGCGGCGGTACGGACGCGGGCGCCGGCCTCGGCGGCTCCGCGCAGCAGACCGCGGCGGTCCGCGCGGGCCAGGGCTTCCGGCGCGTCGAGCAGCGACTCATCGAGCATGTGCGGCGGCCTCCGGGGCGATCGGGGTTCCGGGTCACTCGGTTCCCGGCTGGTGCGCCGGGCGGGGTCCGTGGGACGAGGTCCGCGCGGGGCGGGGTTACGCCGGGCGGCGGGCCTCGTCCACGAGGAGTACGGGGATGCCGTCGCGGACCGGGTACGCGAGGCCGCAGTCCGCGCCGGTGCAGACCAGCTCGGGCGTCTCCTCGGCCGTGGCGTCCTTGAGCGGGGCGTGGCACGCGGGGCAGGCGAGGATGTCGAGGAGGCCGGCTTCGAGCGGCATGGGGGTCCTTCCGGAACGTCTTCGTCGTCTACGTGTACGTGGATCGGGTGCCTGGATCAGGCCTTGTCACCCTACCGCCGGGGTGCGGTGCGGGCTCCCCGGGTGGCATGGCCGGGCCGGTGGTGGCGGCGGACGCCGGCACCGGCCCGCGAGGCCGCCGGGGCAGGTCCGGAGACGGCAGGGACCCGGGCCCGGCCGTCTCCGGCGCGGGACTACGCCCGTACCAGCGCCAGGACCTCGTCCCGCAGCTTCGCCATCGTCGGCTCGTCGCGCGCCTCCACGTTCAGCCGCAGGAGGGGCTCGGTGTTGGAGGGGCGCAGATTGAACCACCAGTCGGCCGTGGCGACGGTCAGACCGTCCATCTCGTCCATGGTGACGCCCTGGCGGGACGCGAAGGCCGCGCGGACCGCCTCCGTACGGGCGGCCTGGTCGGTCACCGTCGAGTTGATCTCGCCCGAGCCCGTGTAGCGGTCGTAGACCGCCAGCAGGCGGGAGAGCGGGGCCTTCTGGGTGCCCAGGGCGGCCAGCACGTGCAGGGCCGCCAGCATGCCGGTGTCGGCGTTCCAGAAGTCCTTGAAGTAGTAGTGCGCGGAGTGCTCGCCGCCGAAGATCGCGCCCGTACGTGCCATCTCCTGCTTGATGAACGAGTGGCCGACACGGGTGCGGACCGGGCTGCCGCCGTTCTCGCGGACGACCTCCGGGACCGACCAGGAGGTGATCAGGTTGTGGATGACCGTGCCGCCGGGGTGCTTGGCCAGCTCACGGGCCGCCACCAGCGCGGTCACGGCGGACGGGGAGACGCCCTCGCCGCGCTCGTCCACCACGAAGCAGCGGTCGGCGTCCCCGTCGAAGGCGATGCCCAGGTCGGCGCCCTCGGCGCGGACGCGCTCCTGGAGGTCGACGATGTTGGCGGGGTCGAGGGGGTTGGCCTCGTGGTTGGGGAAGGTGCCGTCGAGCTCGAAGTACATCGGCACCAGCGTCAGCGGCAGACCGTCGAAGACGGTGGGGACGGTGTGGCCGCCCATGCCGTTGCCCGCGTCCACCACGACCTTCAGGGGGCGGATGCCGGAGACGTCGACCAGGGACTTGAGGTGCGCGGCGTAGTCCGCGAGGGTGTCGCGCTCGTCGAGCGTGCCGGTCGTCGGCGCCGCCTCCGGGGCGCCGGACTGCGACCAGCTCTCGACGAGGGCGCGGATGTCGGCAAGACCCGTGTCCTGGCCGACCGGGGCGGCGCCCGCGCGGCAGAGCTTGATGCCGTTGTACTGGGCCGGGTTGTGGGACGCGGTGAACATGGCGCCCGGCAGGTCCATCTGCCCCGACGCGTAGTACAGCTGGTCCGTGGAGCACAGGCCGATCATGGTGACGTCCGCGCCCTGGCGGGCCGCGCCGCGCGCGAACGCCGCCGACAGCCCGGGCGAGGAGGGGCGCATGTCGTGCCCGACCACGATCGCGTCGGCGCCCACCACCCGGACGAAGGCCGCTCCGAAGAGCTCGGCCAGGGACTCGTCCCACTGATCCGGCACCACCCCGCGGACGTCGTACGCCTTCACGATCTGCGACAGATCAGCAGCCACGGCCCAACCCTTCTGAAATCACCTGCGGAGACGTGCGGCCCCTGGGACCGAGGCTACCGGCTGGCACTGTCAGGGCCCGGTGCGGTCAGGGTTCCGGTGAGCGCAGTACGCGGAGGTGGCCTCGGCGGGCGACCTCCATGGGGTCGGCCGCGCGGGCGCCACCGGCCTCGGCGGCGCGCTCGTGGGGGCGGGCCGCTTCCCGTACCGCGTTGGCAAGCGCTTCCAGGTCGTCCCCGCTGGGACGGCTCGGGGCGGAGGCGTCGGTGAGGCGGACGACCTCCCAGCCGCGCGGCGCGGTGAGGCGCTCGCTGTGCTCGGCGCACAGGTCATAGCAGTGGGGCTCGGCATAGGTGGCGAGCGGGCCGAGGACTGCGGTCGAGTCCGCGTAGACGTACGTCAGTGTCGCGACGGCAGGGCGGCCGCACGCAGTGCGCGAACAGCGACGTACAGGGCTCACGACGTTGGACGGTACCGCACTCTTGAGCGGGCCGCGACGACTCTCCACCGGGTCACTCCACCGTGTCGCGGTGTGAGCCCGGGCCCAGCGGCCCCGTGAGCAACTGGGCTGACCTGCACGGGAAGAGGGCCGCACGGTGTGTGACCGGACCGATTACGTTCCGTACTTGAGAATCTTCCGGTCAAACGACGTGAAATCCACTGTCCGGTATGGGCTGGTAATCGCTCTCAAGCGAGAGGGAAACGGTCATCTCGCGACATGCCGTCGAACGGGCCGCCGCCGCGATCGCATGGCGCTCCGGAGGGCTACGCTGCGTCAGTGATGGACAGTTCCAGCTCCGGCATCGGCACCGGCCCCGACTCCGTACCGGCCGGCCCGCGGCCCCGCCGCCGCGACCGGCACGGCAGGGGCATGCGCGGACCCGTGGCCCCGCCCCAGGTGCCGCTCTCGGCGAGCCGCGCGGAGAGCTTCCGCGACCTGGTGCGCGACTCGGTGGAGCGCCTTGAGCGGCGCTGGCCGCAGCTGGCCGACGTCGACTTCCTCGTCTCCGACGTGCCGCTGCCCGAGTCCGACGACGACGGATGGAGCGACGAGGCCGTGCCGCTGGGGCGCGCGCTGCCCGCCTCCAAGGGCTCGCCCGCACGGATCATCGTCTACCGGCGGCCCGTCGAGATCCGCACCAAGAACCGGGACGAGCGGGCCCTGCTCGTCCACGAGGTCGTGGTCGAGCAGGTCGCCGAACTCCTCGGCCTCGCACCGGAGTCGGTCGATCCCCGCTACGGACAGGACTGAACCGAAAGAGATCGGTCGGCGCGCCCGCCTCAGTCGTCCAGTACCGAAAGGTCCTGCTTCGCCGCCGGGACCGCCACCGTGCCCTTGTCGTCGGGGAGGGTCTGCACGGTGAACATCGGGATGCCGCCCTGCGGCAGCGCCAGGGTGCGGGAGGCGTAGACGGGGCCGCTGCCCGGCTGGGTCTCGACCGTCAGCGCGTACGAGCCCTTGAGCCCGGACGGGACCGGCGGCTCCACCGCCAGCGTGGTTCCGGCCTTCACGGTGTACGTCATGGTCTGCGGCTCGCCGCCCTCGGTGCCGGGCGACGCGGTGACCTTGACCGTGGCGGCGGCGGTCGGCGCGTTGAACGCCAGCATCGAGCCCTTGGCCCGGTTGTCGGCGGCCGTGGACCGGTCGCCGACCGGCGCGGTGGCCGGAATGTATGCGGTCTCCTGCTTGTCACCCGTGCCGCGCACTACCCGCAGCGCCGCCGCGATGGGCGTTTTCCCGCCATCCGAAGTCGGGGTGAGCAACAGGGAACCCACCTCACCCCTCATCACGTTCTTCAGATCAAAGGACGCCGTCATCCCCGACTTCACGTGGACGGTGTCCAGACCAGCAGGGGTGAAGCTGCCGCTCGCACCGGCGAGGCGCACCTTGAGATCGGCGTCGTCGGCGCCCTTGGCGTACACCACCAGGCGTACGTCGGTGGCGTCGCCCGGGATGCCCGGGAGGACCTGGCTCGCCGCCGGGTCGGCCGACGCGGGCAGCCAGTCCGCGCCCGCCTTCGCGTCCGATGCCTGCACGACCGCGCCGACCCGCCCGGAGCGGGTCGTGACGTGCACGGTCAGGTCATCGGCCGCCGCCGAGGTCAACGTTGACAACAGAACAGGGACGCTGGATTTCGCGGGGACCGTGATCCCCTCCCCCACCTCCGACTTGACGGGGCCGTCCTTGCCGAACAGCTCGATGTCGGCGACCGCCGCGGTGTCGTCCGGGTTCGTCAGATGGACGTAGTCCTGGCGGGTCTTGGCGGTGGAGGCGCCGGGGAACCAGAAGTCGGTGTCGGGTTCGGTGCAGCGGGTGCCGAGCACCGCGCGCGCGTCGCCCGCCGAGACCACCGTGGTCTGCTGCGCCGCCCAGCCGGGCGCGAGCGGGCCGTCGGCGGACCCGGCGAGCGCGGGGGCGTCGGAGCCGTCGGCCGTGGCCGACGCGGGCTTGCCAGGCTCCTTGAGGGTGACGACCGCCTTGTTGGGGTCGGGCTTCTCGGGGGTCTTCCCCTTCTTGCCCTTCTTGTCCTTGTCCGCCTTGTCGGTGGGCTTGGCCGGGGTGCCGTCGGTGAGCGGGGTGACGGCGGGCTTCAGCACGGCACTGCCGGCCGTGCCCGCCTTGGCGCCCGCCTCACCGCTGCCCTTCGGGGTGAACGTGGTGTACGTGGTCTCCGCCAGGTCGGACAGGCTGGGTGCCGGGCAGAGCAGGCTGGAGCGCTCGACGGGCAGCCGTGCCGGGCCCTTCGCGTCGGCCTTCGCCGAGTCGCCGCCCGGCGCGGTGACGGCCGCGAAGCCGGTGACCGCGGCGAGGGCGACGGCGGCCGCGATCAGGGAGAGGGTGCTGCGGTTCACTGGTTGCTCCCGTCGGGGCGGTGCGGCTGCTCGGTGTCGTGGCCCTGGCCATCAGCGCTCTGGCCGGGGATGCGGCCGCCCTCGCCCTGCCCCTGGCCCGGGGCCTGCTCCCCGCCGTAGCCATAGCCGTAGGGGTCGTACGCGGGCTCCTGCGGCGGGTACTGCTGCTGTTGGTACGGGTCGTACTGCTGGTACTGCTGCTGGTACGGGTCGTACTGCTGCTGCGGGTACTCGGCGTTGGTGTACGCCGCCGTGTCCCACTGCCCGTAGGACTGCTGCTGCGGCACCTCGGCGTACGGGGCGGTCGCGTACGGGTCGGTCTCGGGGGCCGGGGGCGCGGGGGCCGTCCTGGCCCCCAGCAGGGCGGCTGGGGCCCGCCTCCCGCTCCGGGCGGCAACTGGAACTCCGGCTGGGGCCCCGCGCCCGCCGCCAAGCCCGGCGTCATCCCGCTCCGCCCCCTCGGGGTCGGCGAGATCCTCGACGGCGCCGTGTCGACGATGCGCGCCCACTGGCGCACGGTCCTCGGTCTCACCCTCACCGTCGCCGTGATCACGCAGATCGCGGACATCCTGGTGCAGCGCTACCTCCTGCCGGACCCTCCGGAGATCGACCCGGACGCCACCGGCTCCGAGGCCATCGACCAGGCCTTCGACTCGCTCCGGTCGAGCATGCTCAGCCTGCTGCCCATCGGCGTCCTCGCACTGATCGGCACGCTCTTCGTCACGGCGGTCCTCACCGTCGTCATCAGCCGCTCCGTCCTGGGGCGCCCGGTGACGCTGCGGGAGGCCTGGGCCGAGGCACGGCCCAGGCTGCTGCCCCTGCTCGGCCTGCTGGTGCTGATGCCCCTCATGGCAGGCGCTGTCGTCGGCATCGGCGTCCTTCCCGGGGTGCTCATCGGATCCGACGCGGGTGCGGCCCTGGCCGGGCTCGGCGGGCTGGCCGCCTTCGTGGTCGTCATCTGGCTGCTGGTCCAGTTCAGCCTCGCCGCGCCCGCGCTGATGCTGGAACGCCAGAGCCTCACCAAGTCCCTGCGCCGGTCCGCCAAGCTGGTCCGCGGCTCCTGGTGGCGCATCTTCGGCATCACGCTGCTGACGCTCCTCCTGACGTTCATCGTCTCGATGATCATCGCGATCCCGTTCACCGTGATCGGAACGCTCGTGGACGACGGCGGTGCCGGCAGCCTCTTCTCGGGGACCGTCTCCGACTTCGGCTGGCCGTTCCTGATCATCACCGGGATCGGCGCCGTGATCGGTTCTGCGATCACCTACCCGATCTCCGCCGGTGTAGCCGCGCTGCTCTACATCGACCAGCGCATCCGCCGCGAGGCTCTCGACCTCGATCTCGCCCGCGCCGCGAACCTGCCGGGCTACGAGACTCCCGGGAGCTGATGCGGTGTCCGCAACGGGGGGCACAACCATGGTGCGGCTGCTGGTCCGGGCGGCAGGCGAACCACCGGTGGACACTCCGCGTGTGCCCGCCCGCGAGGCGGCACGGCGCGAACTGTCCAAGCCGACGTACCACGAGAACGACCCGAACCTTCTGGAGCGGGCCCTCAACCGCTTCTGGGACTGGGTCGGCGGCCTGTTCGACGCCGCCTCGGGCGCGGCTCCGGGCGGCGCGCTCGGCCTGGTCGCCATCGTCGTGTTCGTCCTGGCCCTGATCGCCGCCCTGTGGTGGCGCCTTGGCACCCCGAAGCGGGCCTTCTCCACCGTCGGCACCGTCTTCGACGACCGTCCGCGCAGCTCCGCGGAGCACCGCGCCACGGCCGAGGCCCACGCTGCGGCCGGCCGCTGGACCCAAGCCGTCCAGGAACGGATGCGCGCGGTCGTCCGCTCCCTGGAGGAGCGCGCCCTCCTCGACCCGCGCCCCGGCCGCACCGCCGACGAAGCCGCTGCCGAGGCGAGCCGCCCGCTTCCCGGCCACGCCGACCGACTGCGCGCCGCCGCCCGCGAGTTCGACGACGTCACATACGGCGGCCGTACGGCGAACGAGGCCGCGTACGACCGTCTGCGTGAGCTCGACACGGATCTGGAGCGCACCAAGCCGGATCTCAGTGCCCTCACCCAGCGCCCCGCGGCGGAAGCGACTGCCCGGGGAGCCGCCGGATGACCGGCACCCAGACTCCCGCCACCGCTGCCTCCCCCGTCTCCACCTCCACTGACGCGACGCCCCGTCAGATCTGGACGCGTGCCCGCGGACTGCTGCTCGCCGCCGTGATCCTCCTGGTCGCCGGGATCGTCCTCGCCGCCACCCGCTCGGGCGACCAGCACGGCCGCCTCGACCCCCGGTCGGCGGACCGCTACGGCAGCCGCGCCGTCGCCGAACTCCTCAAGGACCAGGGCGTCTCCACGCGCGTGGCCACCACCCTCGACGAAGCCACCCGAGCCACGGGACCGGACACCACCCTCCTGGTCACCGTCCCCGATCTGCTCACCGCATCCCAGCAACACCGGCTCCACGACGCCGCCACCAAGTCCGGCGGGCGGACCGTACTGCTCTCCCCGGGCGCACCCTCCCTTGCCGTACTCGCCCCTGGCGTACGGGAAGAGGGCTCGTCCTCGGTCAGCAACCGCGAGCCGAACTGCTCGCTCTCCTTGGCCCTCCGCGCCGGAAGCGCCGACACCGGAGGAGTCCGCTACGCCGCCGACGGCCAGGCCGACGATTCCTGCTACCCGGCAGGCGGGCTGCCCACCCTGCTCCGGATTCAGGCTCCCACCCACGGTGACACCGTTCTGCTCGGCGCCCCGGACATCCTCTACAACCACCGTCTCGACAAGCAGGGCAACGCCTCGCTCGCCCTCCAACTCCTCGGCTCCCGCCCCCATCTGGTCTGGTACCTCCCCTCGCTCGGTGATGTCTCGGCCACCGACGGCGGTGACCGCAGCTTCTTCGACCTCGTCCCGTCCGGATGGCTCTGGGCCACCCTCCAGCTCACCCTCGCGGCCGCCCTCGCCGCCGTCTGGCGAGCCCGCCGCCTCGGCCCACTGGTGACCGAGCAACTCCCGGTCGCCGTCCGCGCGTCCGAGGCCACCGAGGGCCGAGCCCGCCTCTACCGCAAGGCCAACGCCCGCGACCGCGCGGCCGACACCCTGCGCTCGGCCACCCGCACCCGTCTCGCCCCCCTGCTGGGCGTGCCCGCCACCTCGGCACACGCGCCCGAACTCCTCCTCCCCGCCGTCTCCGCCCGGATCCCGTCAGCCGAACGGGACCTCCAGGTCCTGCTCTTCGGCCCGGCCCCGGCGGACGACGCCGCACTGGTCCGCCTCGCGGACGAACTCGACGCCCTCGAAAGAGAGGTACGCACCTCATGAGCGACCGAACCCCGGCGACCGCAGCGAACCCGGACAGCGCCCGCGCCTCCCTGGAGGCTCTGCGCTCCGAGATCGCCAAGGCCGTGGTCGGCCAGGACTCCGCCGTCACGGGCCTGGTCGTGGCCCTGCTCTGCCGCGGCCACGTCCTCCTGGAAGGAGTGCCCGGCGTCGCCAAGACACTCCTGGTGCGCTCACTCGCCGCCTCGCTCGAACTCGACACCAAGCGCGTCCAGTTCACCCCCGATCTCATGCCCAGCGATGTCACCGGCTCGCTGATCTACGATGCCCGCACCGCCGAGTTCTCCTTCCAGGCCGGCCCCGTGTTCACCAATCTGCTGCTCGCGGACGAGATCAACCGCACACCCCCGAAGACCCAGTCCTCTCTCCTCGAAGCCATGGAGGAGCGGCAGGTCACGGTCGACGGCAGGCCACGGCCGCTCCCCGAGCCGTTCCTGGTCGCCGCGACGCAGAACCCCGTCGAGTACGAGGGCACCTACCCTCTGCCGGAAGCCCAGCTGGACCGCTTCCTGCTGAAGTTGACGGTGCCTCTGCCCTCGCGCGCGGACGAGATCAACGTCCTCGCCCGTCACGCCGAGGGCTTCAACCCGCGCGACCTCCAGGCAGCCGGAGTCCGCCCGGTGGCGGGAGCCGCTGACCTCGAAGCCGCTCGCGCCGCCGTAGCCAAGACGTCGGTCTCCGCAGAGATCACCGGCTATGTCGTCGATATCTGTCGTGCCACGCGTGAATCCCCCTCACTCAGCCTCGGTGTCTCTCCCCGAGGCGCCACCGCCCTGCTCTCCACCGCTCGCGCCTGGGCCTGGCTCACGGGCCGGGACTATGTCATCCCCGACGACGTAAAGGCCTTGGCCCTCCCCACACTTCGCCACCGCATCCAGCTGCGCCCCGAGGCCGAGATGGAGGGCGTCACCGCCGACTCCGTCATCACCTCGGTCCTCGCCCACGTCCCCGTCCCCCGCTGAGGCGGTGACCGTGGCTCTCACCGGACGCACTGCACTGCTCGCTGCTCTCGGCTCCGTCCCCGTCGGCGTATGGGCCCCGAGCTGGGCGGGCATGCTCGCGGTCAACGCTCCCCTCACACTCGCAATGATGTGCGACTACGCACTCGCCGCGCCAGTGCGAAAGCTTCAATTCACCCGAAACGGTGATACATCCGTTCGACTGGGTGACGCCGCTGAGGTCGTCCTCACCGTCACCAATCCCTCGGCCCGCCCACTGCGGGCCCAGCTCCGCGACGCCTGGCCGCCCAGCAGCTGGCCTTCCGGCGCCGAACAGGACGCCTCCCGGCACACGTTGACGGTTCCGGCCGGCGAGCGCCGCCGGGTCACCACAGCCCTGCGCCCGACCCGGCGCGGCGACCGCCGCTCCCAGCAGATCACCGTCCGCTCATACGGACCGCTCGGCCTCGTCTCCCGGCAGGGCAGCCACCGCGTCCCCTGGACCGTACGCGTCCTGCCGCCGTTCACCAGCCGCAAACACCTGCCATCCCGGCTGGCCCGGCTCCGCGAACTCGACGGCCGCACCAGCGTGTTGACTCGAGGAGAAGGCACCGAGTTCGACAGCCTGCGCCCGTACGTCCCCGGCGACGACACCCGCTCCATCGACTGGCGCGCCACCGCCCGGCAGAACGCCGTCGCCATACGCACCTGGCGGCCCGAGCGCGACCGTCACATCCTCGTCGTTCTCGATACGGGCCGTACGTCGGCGGGCCGCGTCGGCGATGTTCCCCGCCTGGACGCCGCCATGGACGCCACTCTGCTTCTGGCCGCCCTCGCCTCCCGCGCAGGCGACCGCGTCGACCTTCTCGCGTACGACCGCCGTGTACGAGCCCAGGTGCAGGGCCGCGCCGCCGGCGAGCTCCTGCCCTCTCTGGTCAACGCACTGGCGCCACTCGAGCCGGAGCTGGTGGAAACGGATGCCCGAGGCATGAGCGCCGCCGCGCTCGCCAATGCTCCTCGACGTTCCTTGATTGTCCTGCTGACGAGCCTGGACGCGGCTCCCGTTGAGGAAGGCCTGCTGCCGGTCCTCCCCCAGCTCACCAAGCGCCATACGGTCCTGGTCGCGACGATTGCCGACCCTCACATCAAGAAGATGGCGGAGTCACGGGGCACTGTGGACGCCGTTTACGAGGCGGCGGCTGCCAGTCGCACCCAGGAACAGCGTCGCCGAACGGCTGAGCAGCTGATGCGCCATGGCGTCACCGTCGTGGATGCCACCCCCGATGAACTCGCTCCAGCATTGGCCGACGCGTATCTGGAGCTGAAGGCCGCAGGCCGGCTCTGATTCTCTATCTGGTCCCGTTTGGAGAAGGGAAGGGCGCCCGTTCTGAACGGGTCCTGAACGCAAAAATGCCTCAACCCCCGGCCCAAAAGGGCGCGGGGGTTGAGGCTAAAGATTGTTCGGCGGCGTCCTACTCCTGGCCGGCCGGTCCCTCGGGCTCCGCGGACGGGTCGGTACCGGCCGCCTCCGCCTCGGCCTCCGCCTGGGCGCGCAGACGGCGGGCCCGGCGGCCCTCGCCGTCCCGGGCCGGGGGCAGCACCGGCTGCTCCTCCTCGGGCAGGTCGTCGTCGATCCGGCGGCGTCGGCCCGGCAGGGCGAGCACGACGAGCACCAGGGCGAGGAACGACTGGGCCCAGATCCACGCGGTGTGGGTGAAGGGGGCGTCGTAGGTGATGTCCAGGCGGCCGCCGTCGGCGGGGAGTACGAAGCCCTGGGCCCAGCCGTCGACGGTGGTCTTCTTCAGCGGCTTGCCGTCGAGCGTCGCGGTCCAGCCGGGCGCGGCCCGGTCGGCGATCCGCAGGACGCGGCCGTCCGCACCGGCCGGGATCCTGGTGTGGACGTCGACCGGGTCGGCGGCGACGGCGACCGGCTCGGCGGCGCCCGCCTGGGCCGAGCCCGTCTGGGTCCCGGCGGCGGTGGTGGGCGGCATGATGACGGCGCGGGCGACCTGCCGGTCGACCCGCCACAGCGCGCTGCCGTCGAGCTGGCTCAGCCGGCTGAGGCCGGGGGTGGTGTCCAGGACCCGGCCGAAGGCACGGGGGGCTCCGTCGCGTACCAGCACATAGCGCACGGCGAAGCCGCTGAGCTGGGAGGACTGGTCGGCGCCGGATCCCGCGACCAGGTTGGCGACGACCTTGTCCAGGCGCGGGTCGCTGCCGCCGGAGGCGGCGAGTTCGGCGTCGCCGAGGCGGCCGCCGGAGCCGCGGACCAGGGTGTAGGAGACCTTGGCGGTCGAGGCGCCGCCCAGGACGAGGGTGCGGGCCTGGTCGCGGGTACCGCTCTCCTCCGCGACGAACGCGGGCACCTGCACCGGGTCGCGGCGCTCCAGCGGCCCGTCGGCGCCGCGCAGCATCCAGCCGCCCGCGGCGATCAGCGGGGCGGCCAGGGCGGCCAGGGCGATCAGCGCGGCGACCGGCTGGCGCCAGCCGAAGCCGTGGGCGGCGACGCGCTCCTTGGCGCCCTCGGCGCCGAGCACGGCGGCGGCGATCAGGGCGAGGCCGTAGACGAGGGTGGCCGGGCCCGCCCAGCCGTTGTTGTTGGAGAGGGCGGCGAAGAGGAAGCCGGTGAGGGCGACGGCCCAGGCGGTGCGGATCGCGAACTCCCGCTCCCCGCGCAGCAGCGCGGCGAGCGCGGCCAGCACGAAGCCGACGAGGAGCAGTCCGCCGACCGTCTTGGGGCCGCCGGGGCTCGCGCCGAGCAGGTCGAGCGCGGAGGCCGAGCCCTTGCCGTACTCCAGACCGGCCTCGCGGAGGAAGCCGGACGGGCCGGTGAGCAGGGTCAGCGACCAGGGGGCGAGGACCAGGAGGGGGGTGCCGACGACGGCGAGCAGGCGCAGTCCGTAGGCGGTGAGGTCGTCGCGGCGCAGCGCGAGGACCGCCAGGCCCAGGAGTACGGCGACGGGCCAGACGACGGGGGTGAACGCCATGGCGGCGGTGAGCAGCAGGGCGTACGTCCAGGTCGCGCGCCACGAGCCGCGGCCTTCGCCGCGGAAGCCCGCGGCGGTGATGGCCGCGCGGGCCATCGGCGGCAGGAGTACGGCGAGGACGGCGGTGCCCAGGCGGCCGGTGGCGAGGGCGCCGGTGGCGGCGGGCAGGAAGGCGTAGGCGACGGCCGCCCAGGCGCGCAGCAGGCGCGACTCGACGAGCGGGCGCGAGGCGAAGTAGGCGGTGAGTCCGGCCAGCGGGACCGAGCAGACCAGCAGCAGGGTCAGGGCGAAGCCGGTGGAGCCGAAGCAGAGGGCGGCGAGGGCGGCGATGGCCGCGAGGTAGGGCGGGGCGGTCTGGGTACCGCCGGTGCCGATGGGGTGCCAGGCGTCCGCGTAACGGCCCCACAGGTCGCCGACGCCCGAGGGCGCGGGCAGCAGGGCGCCGCCGGCCAGGGCGTTGCCGCCGAGCAGTTCGCGGCAGGCGGCCAGCGAGATCAGCAGGAGCAGGGCGAACAGGACGGGCGCGGGCTTGCGGGCGATCTTCTTCAGCCGCGCGAACTGCTCGATCTCCAGGAAGTCGGCGTCGTCGCCGCCGGGGCCGGACTCGACGGCGCCGTGCCGGGAGCCGCCGGTGTCCTCGGTGCCCGCGCCGAGGCTGGAGGCGACCTGCTCGACGGTGGCGCGGACGGTGGCGCCGGGCGGCGGGAAGAGCGGCCGCAGCTCGCTCGCCTCCACCGCGCTCTTGCCGCGCCTCTTGCGTCCGGCGAGGATCCGGCCGGGCCGCAGCAGGGTCGCGGACAGGCCCATGATCTCGTCCACGGCCTGGCCGGGCGCCTTGCCCACCAGATAGGCGAGGGTGCGCAGCACGGTGCCGACGAGGATGCGCAGGAAGACGTAGGGCAGTGCGGCGGGGCGCGAGTTGACGAGCATCGTGTAGACGGCGCCGGCCTTGTCGACCCGGTGCGGGTCGACGGCGGAGCGGCCCGCGCAGTCGACGGTCCGGCGCTCGCGGGCGGCGGCCTCGGCGTGCCGTACGACGGCTTCGGGGGCGACGAGGACGGAGTGGCCGGCGGCGTGCGCGCGCCAGCACAGGTCGACGTCGTCGCGCATCAGGGGCAGCCGGCGGTCGAAGCCGCCGAGTTCCTCCCACACGTCGCGGCGGACCAGCATGCCGGCGGAGGACACCGAGAGGACCGGGCGGACCTGGTCGTGCTGGCCCTGGTCCTGCTCGCGCCGGTCCAGGCCGGTCCAGCGGCGGCCGCTGCGGGCGATGGAGACACCCACTTCGAGCAGCTGCTTGCGGTCGTACCAGCCGCGCAGCTTGGGGCCGACGACCGCGGCGTAGGCGTCGGAGTCGGCGACGCGCAGCAGTTCGGCGAGGGCGTCGGGCGCGGGAGCGCAGTCGTCGTGCAGCAGCCAGAGCCACTGCACGGGCTCGCCGTGCGGCAGTTCGGGCAGGTCGTAGGTGTCGTCGCGCCAGCTGCGCGAGACGGGGTCCCAGCCGCTGGGGCGCTTCAGATACGGCAGCTCCTCCGGGCCGAGCACCCCCGCGGAGCGGACGGCCTCGTCGACGGCGGTGCCGAAGCCGGTGCGGCGCGCGAGGTGCAGCACGCGGTCGGCGCCCAGGGCCTCGGTGACCAGGCGGGCGGAGTCGTCGGCGCTGCCGGTGTCGGCCGCGTACGCGCTCTGCACGGGGCGTTCCTGGCCGAGCAGGCCGGCGAGGGCGTCGGGCAGCCAGCGCGCGCCGTCGTGCGAGACGAGCACGGCGGTGACGACGTGTCTGGGGAACTCGGGGGTCGCGGCCTCGGAGTACGGGGCAGTCGACTGGCTGTGCACGGACATCGAGGTACGGGCCCCTCCGGCCGGGGTCCGGGGGTTGGGGGCCCCGGAGGCTGCTGTGCTGACTGGCAGCGCCCCACACTAATGGCTGGGGAACGCGGCGGTCCGCCGCGTTCGGGGGCCGGGTGGAACCGGAGGGGGCCCGGACGGGGTCCGGAGGGGGCAAAGCCCCCGAAAAAACTAGACCGCCGCCTTCTTCAGGCGGCGGCGTTCACGCTCGGACAGTCCGCCCCAGATGCCGAATCGTTCGTCATTCGCGAGGGCGTATTCGAGGCACTCGGAGCGGACTTCACAGGCGAGGCAGACCTTCTTGGCCTCCCGGGTGGAGCCGCCCTTCTCGGGAAAGAAGGACTCGGGGTCGGTCTGGGCGCACAATGCGCGCTCCTGCCAGCCGAGTTCTTCGTCCACATCGTCGACCAGCAGCTCCTGGAACACCTCGGTCATGTGCACCCCTCGTCTGTCTTTGCTGCCCCGTGATGCTGCCGCTACCGATTTCGGGCGAACGACACGAGTGAAATTACAAGTGTGCGGATCCGGGCCAGTCAAGCCGAGATCTGCTATTGGGCCCCGTATTCACTCTGCGGAACCAAGCCTATACGGAAAGTGTTCAAATCGGCAAAAACCATGACACATGCCATTGGCTCAATCAGACCTCCCTCACCTGCCCAGAGAAGACGAGCCGAATATCGATCTTGTTGCGTCCGGACGGAGGAAGCGACTGGGATCACAGTCCGGTCACGACGACACAACGGCGTTTGCTCACGCGGTTGCAGCGCCACATCTCCGGCGGCGTCTGTGCACAAACCTTTCTCCGTGCGCAGTAACCGGATGAGGTGAAACATTACGGCCAAATCGGGTATTGAGTTGACAGCCGGGCTCTTCTTGGTCACCTTTGACTGCATGCCAGCGACCACAGCGCTCTTCGCGACCCACGTCCGTGGGTTCCGCAGCGCTGTCCAGGCGCGCTGTTGCTGTTCCAGCTGTTGATGCCGTAGCGCTCCAGCCTTCTCAGCGTCATTTCCGGCCTTTTTGGGCCCTCGCGCATCCGTGCGCCCACGCCTTCGCGACACCCCGCACTCGTCATCGAGTCCCTGCCGAGGAACCACCGCACCCATGAACAGCGACAGCGACCTGCAGATCGCCGGCGACCTCCTTGAGGTCCTGCACCTCCTCCAGCCCGCCCGCGAGCACCCGAGCACCGTCGCCGACTTCGTCGGCCTGGCCCGCTCCCTCGCCGCCGACCCCGCGCAGTGGGAGCCGCTCGTCCAGTACGACGCGACCAGCCGCTGGTACCACCGGCTGCGCACCGGACCCGGATACGAGGTGTGGCTGCTGTCCTGGGTACCCGGCCAGCGCAGCGGGCTGCACGACCACGGCGCCTCCTCGGGCGTACTGACCGTGCTCCAGGGCGAGTTGACCGAGCGCACCGAGCGCGGCACCCGCGCGCTGGCCGCCGGGGCCCAGCGCGTCTTCGCGCCCGGCTACGTCCACGAGGTCGTCAACGACTCCCTGGAACCGGCCGTCAGCCTGCACATCTACTACCCGGGCCTGACCGACATGCCGATGCACGCGAGCCAGTCCGCTCTGTCCACAGCCGCCGCCACGGATGTCGTACCCGCCTGACAGACTGCTGTACATGCGCATTGTGGTTCTGGCCGGCGGCATCGGCGGTGCCCGTTTCCTTCGCGGCCTCAAGCAGGCCGCGCCGGACGCGGACATCACGGTGGTCGGCAACACCGGTGACGATATCCATCTGTTCGGGCTGAAGGTCTGCCCCGACCTCGACACGGTGATGTACACCCTGGGCGGTGGCATCAACGAGGAGCAGGGCTGGGGCAGGACCGACGAGTCCTTCCACGTCAAGGAGGAGCTCGCGGCGTACGGGGTGGGACCCGAGTGGTTCGGCCTGGGCGACCGCGACTTCGCGACCCACATCGTCCGTACGCAGATGCTCGGCGCGGGCTATCCGCTGAGCGCGGTCACCGAGGCGCTCTGCGCCCGCTGGCAGCCGGGCGTCCGGCTGCTCCCGATGTCCGACGACCGGGTCGAGACGCATGTGGCCGTCGAGGCCGACGGGGAGCGGAAGGTCATCCACTTCCAGGAGTACTGGGTGAAGCTGCGGGCGTCCCTGGACGCGACGGCCGTGGTGCCGGTCGGGGCCGACCAGGCCAAGCCCGCGCCCGGCGTCCTGGAGGCCATCGCCGCCGCCGACGTGATCCTCTTCCCGCCGTCCAACCCGGTCGTCAGCGTCGGCACCATCCTGGCCGTGCCCGGCATCCGCGAGGCGATCGCGGAGGCGGGCGTCCCGGTGGTCGGGCTCTCCCCGATCGTCGGGGACGCGCCGGTGCGGGGCATGGCGGACAAGGTGCTCGCCGCCGTCGGCGTCGAGTCGACGGCCGCGGCGGTCGCCGAGCACTACGGGTCGGGGCTCCTCGACGGCTGGCTGGTCGACACGGTCGACGAGGCCGCCGTGGAGCGGGTCGAGGCGGCGGGCATCCGCTGCCGCGCGGTCCCGCTGATGATGACGGATCCGGACGCGACGGCGGCGATGGCCCGCGAGGCGCTGACGCTGGCGGAAGAGGTGCGGGCATGACCACCGACGCCCTTGCCACGGACACCGTGGCCGCCGACCCCGCGAGCGCCCCGCCCTCGTACCGGGTACGGGCCGTGGGCGGGATACCGGAGGTGCGGGCCGGGGACGATCTCGCGAAGCTCATCGCGGGGGCCGCGCCCGACCTCGTCGACGGGGACGTCCTGCTGGTCACCTCGAAGATCGTCTCCAAGGCCGAGGGGCGCATCGTCGAGGCGGTGGACCGGGAGGCGGCGATCGACGCCGAGACGGTACGGGTGGTGGCCCGGCGCGGCGCCCTGCGCATCGTCGAGAACCGGCAGGGCCTGATCATGGCCGCCGCCGGGGTCGACGCCTCCAACACCCCCGCCGGGACCGTGCTGTTGCTGCCCGAGGACCCCGACGCCTCGGCCGAGGCGATCCGCTCCGGGATCCGGGCCGCGCTCGGCGTCGAGGTGGGCGTCCTGGTGACGGACACCTTCGGGCGGCCGTGGCGCTCCGGGCTCACCGACGTGGCGATCGGCGCCGCGGGCGTGCGCGTCCTGGACGACCTGCGCGGCGGCACCGACACCCACGGCAACGAGCTGAGCGCGACCGTCGTGGCCAGCGCCGACGAGCTGGCCGCCGCGGGCGACCTGGTCAAGGGCAAGGCCACCGGCTTCCCGGTCGCGGTGGTCAGCGGCCTGGCGCACCTGGTCTCGGCGGACGCCGAGGGCGGCACCCGGGCGCTGGTGCGGGGCGCGGCCGACGACATGTTCCGCCTCGGCACCTCGGAGGCGATCCGCACGGCGGTGACCCAGCGGCGTACGGTCCGGACGTTCACCGACGCCCCCGTGGACCCCGGGGCGGTGCGCCGCGCGGTGGCCGCGGCCGTCACGGCCCCGGCGCCGCACCACACCACACCCTGGCGGTTCGTGCTGCTGGAGTCCGAGGAGTCGCGGATACGGCTGCTGGACGCGATGCGGGACGCGTGGGTCGCCGACCTCCGGCGCGACGGCAAGTCCGAGGAGTTCGTCGCCAAGCGGGTGCGCCGTGGCCAGGTCCTGCGCGACGCGCCGTACTTGGTGGTGCCCTGCCTGGTCATGGACGGCTCGCACAGCTACGGCGACCCGCGCCGGGACGCGGCCGAGCGCGAGATGTTCGTGGTCGCCACGGGCGCGGGCGTGCAGAACTTCCTGGTGGCGCTGGCGGGCGAGCGGCTCGGCTCGGCGTGGGTGTCGTCCACGATGTTCTGCCGCGAGGTAGTACGGGAGGTCCTCGACCTGCCCGCGCACTGGGACCCGATGGGCGCGGTGGCGGTCGGACAGGCCGCCGAGGCGCCGAAGGAGCGGCCGGGGCGGGTGGCGGACGCGTTCATCGAGGTGCGCTGAGGGTTCTCCGTACGGTCGGGCTCACCGTCCACCCTCCTCGCCCTCCCCGCCCACCTCACCCGCCTCGCGCTACAGCGCCCCGATGTTGCCGGGCGTCATCCGGGGCGCTCGGCGGGGCGGGGTGCGGCCGCTGAGGAGGATCAGCCGGGTGGCGCGGTGGCGCTGACCCGCGTACGGGGCGAGGAGCTCCAGCATCGCGGCGTCGTCGGCGGTGCGGTCGCCCGCCAGGGCGTACCCGACGATGCCCGGCAGATGGTAGTCCCCGACGCTGACCAGGTCGGGGGCGCCCATCGCGCGCTGCAGGGTCTCGGCGCTGGTCCAGGGGCCGATGCCGGGGACCAGGTGGAGCCGGGCCGCGGCGGCCTCCGGGTCCAGGGCGACGGCCTCCTCCAGACGTCGGGCCACGCGTACCGCGCGCAGGACCGTCGACGAGCGCTGGGCGTCCACGCCCGCGCGGTGCCACTCCCAGGACGGGATCAGGGCCCAGGTCCTGGGGTCGGGCATGACGTACAGACCGGCCGGGGCCGGGCCGGGGGCGGGCTCGCCGTACTTGCGCACCAGCAGCCGCCAGGCGCGGTAGGCCTCGTCCGTGGTGACCTTCTGCTCCAGGATCGAGGGGATCAGCGACTCCAGGACCAGGCCGGTCCGGGTCAGGCGCAGGCCGGGGCGGCGGCGGGCGGACTCGGCGATGAGCCGGTGGCGGGGGGCGAAGCGGTCGGGCTCGTCGGTGTCCCCGAGCAGCTCCGGGAGGTGGCCGAGCAGCCACTCGGCGCCGGGGCCCCATGCCTCGGCCTCCGCCCGGCCGTCGCGGAGGGCGAGGCGGATCGTGCCGGGGCCGTCGGGGGTGCGGGAGGCTCGCCAGATCGAGCCGTCGGGGGTGGTGCGGAAGGTGGGGTCCGCCGGGCCCCTTCGGAGGGGGCCCAGGACCAGGCCGAGGTCGAGGGGGCCGGACGCGCTGGACGCGGCCCGCGCCTGCTCCGGCGAGCGGGTGGCGCTCGCGCTGCGCCCGCTCGGCGGCCGCTTCCCGCAGCCGCCCGCCGGGTTCCAGGACTACGCGGTCGAGGTGCCGAGCCAGGGCGACCGGTTCGCGCCGTACGCCCCGGTCGACCCGGCGGGGCCCGCGCTCGCCGTGGACGGCGCCGAGCTGAGCGCGGCCGGGCTCGTGGAGCGCGCCCGTGCCGACGCCGCGGCCCTGGGCCTGGAGCCCGGCTCGCGGCTGCTGTCGGCGCTCCCGTACAACGGCTGGGAGGGCCTGGCGCGCGGCCTGTACGCGCCGCTGGCCTCGGGCGGCTCGGTGGTGCTCTGCCGCAACCTGGACCAACTGGCCGACGGCGGCCTCGAGAAGCGGATCGAGAGCGAGCGGGTCACGCACCGGGCGGTGTGACGGGCGCGGGCCGCCGGACGTCCACCGGCGGCCCGCTGTACGTCCACAGGAAACGGTCACCGGAAACGGTCACCCCCACGGCCGTCCGATCGGCCGTCGGACAGCTGTCGCACGCCCGTCGCGCGCACCCGGTACGACCATCCCCCCGACGCCACCCTTGTGGCCCACAGCGGGCCGAGTCCCCGGGACTCCGGGCCCAACTCCGGTGGATGATCAGCGGTACGCCACACAACCAAGCGCGCGCGACGACCGTCTACCGGGGTGCCCCGGCCGCATTCCGTGCGCCGCCGACCCGTGAAGGATGGACGCCGACGTGACCGACAGCCCGCCCCCCGAGCCCGACCACCGGGCCGAGGACGAGCCACGACCGGACACGCCGACACCCCCGGAGCCGGACGGGCCCACGACGTCCACCGCCGCCACGGAACCCCACGCGCCCGCGCAAGCCGATACGCCCGACGCGCCCGAAGGCGCCAACCGCGGTCACCACTGGCTGCGTTGGACCGCCCTCGGCGTCTCGTTCCTCGTGCTCGCCGCCGCCGGTACCGGCTGGTGGTTCTACAAGAAGCTCGACAACAACATCCGTACGGACACCACGGCCGCCGCCGAGCTGGAGCGCTACGACAAGGAGCGCCCCCCGCCCGGCACGGGCGACGCGCAGAACCTGCTGCTCATCGGCTCGGACTCGCGCGCGGGCAGCAACAGCGCGTACGGCCGCGACGACGGCGGGAGCCAGCGCTCGGACACCACGATCCTGCTGCACCTGGCGGCGGACCGGAAGTCCGCCACCGCCGTCTCGCTGCCGCGCGACCTGATGGCGGAGATCCCCGACTGCCTCAAGCAGGACGGCAACCGCTCCAAGGCCCAACTGGCGCAGTTCAACTGGGCGTTCGAGTTCGGCGGCGCCGCCTGCACCATCCGTACGGTGGAGAAGATGACGGGAATCCGCGTCGACCACCACATGATCGTCGACTTCAGCGGTTTCAAGGACATGGTGGACGCGGTCGACGGCGTCGAGGTCTGCCTCAAGGAGCCGGTGGACGACCGGCAGGCGCATCTGAAGCTCCCGGCGGGCCGCCAGACGCTCCACGGCGAGCAGGCGCTGGGCTTCGTCCGCGCCCGGCACGGCTTCGGCGACGGCAGTGACACCGAGCGCATGGACCGCCAGCAGCAGTTCCTCGGCTCGCTGGTGCGCAAGGTGCAGAGCAATGGGGTGCTGCTCAATCCGACCCGGCTCTATCCGGTGCTCGACGCGATGACGAAGTCGCTCACCACCGACCCGGGGCTGAATTCCCTGAAGGACCTGTACGACCTGGTGCGCGGGATGCGCGGAATCCCGACCGACAAGGTGCAGTTCCTCACCGTGCCGCGCAGGCCGTACACCTACGACACGAACCGCGACGAGCTGGTCCAGCCGGACGCGCGGACGCTGTTCCAGCAGCTGAGGGACGACCGGCCGCTGAAGGTGGGGCCGGCCGGGACGGCGGAGAAGGAGAAGGGGGACGCGCCCGTGCGGACGGGACCCTCCGAAGGGGCGGACGGCCCGTCGTCGGACGACAAGCCCGACGACCCGGTGTCCCCCAGCCCGGCGCCGACGTACCCGGGTTCGAATGCCGCCGTGGGCATGTGCGGGTAAAGCGCATGCCAACGGAGAACAGGTGGGGATACGGATTGGGCGGATTGCCCGGTTGTAAGGGGCGTGGAATTTGTCACGGCCGTCGCTCTTCGCTCAACTGGGCAGATAGTGTGACGCGACCCGGTGCGTGGGCCACCCGAGGCCACGCACCGCAGGATCGAATGACTGAGCGCTTTGGGGGAAGTGACTCGAGTGGCACCGACGGAGGACTAAGGCAACCGTGGATGCGCAGAGCCGTGGGCGGGCAGAGGAAGTCGACCCGGCAGACCAGTGGGTACTCAACCCGCAGACGGGCAATTACGAATTGCGACTGAATCCCTCCGGACCGCAGTCGTCCCCGTCGGCAGACACTCCCCCGCGCAGAACCACCGCCCCCGGCAGAGGCGGCCCCAGCCGCCGCGATGTCCCCGGTCAGCGTGACAACCGCCGCTCGGGCGGCGCCCAGGACGAGGCCCCGGCCGCGCCGGGCCGCCGCAAGCGCAAGCCCAAGGCGTCCCGCAAGAAGAAGGTGCTGCTGTGGACGGGCGGCGTGATGGGGTTCGTCCTCGTCGCGGGCTCGACCGGCGCGTACCTGCTCTACCAGCACTTCAACAACAACCTGAACACCGTGGACGTCGGTGACGCGGGCAGCAAGCACGCCACCTCCGACGGGCCGGTCAACATCCTGATCATCGGGACGGACAAGCGCACCGGCAAGGGCAACGAGGGGTACGGCGACAAGGGCAGCGAGGGCCACGCCGACACCAACATCCTCTTCCATGTCTCCAAGGACCGGACGAACGCGACCGCCCTGTCCATCCCGCGCGACCTGGTCACCAACATCCCGGAGTGCCCGACCAAGCAGAAGGACGGCACCAGCAGGACGGTGCGGTCCGAGACGAGCGTGCGCTTCAACACCAGCCTGGGCCAGGACGGCCGCGACCCGGGCTGCACCATGCGTACGGTCAAGGCGCTCACCGGGCTGAGCGTCGACCACTTCATGATGGCCGACTTCAACGCGGTCAAGCAGTTGTCGACGGCCGTCGGCGGCGTCGAGGTGTGCCTGACCAAGCCGGTGAACGACCCCAAGTCGCACCTCAAGCTGCCGGCCGGTGTCTCCAAGATCAAGGGCGAGCAGGCCCTCGCCTTCGTACGGACCCGGCACAGCTTCGGCAACGAGAGCGACCTCGACCGGATCAAGCAGCAGCAGCAGTTCCTCAGTTCGATGATGCGGAAGATGAAGTCCGACTCGACACTGAGCAGCCCGACCAAGATGTACGGGCTGGCGAACGCGGCGACCAAGGCGCTCACGGTCGACTCGGGCATAGGGTCGATCAAGAAGCTGACCAGCCTCGCGCAGGACCTCAGCAAGGTCGATCTGAAGAACGTCACCTTCGCGACGGTTCCGGTCATCGACAATCCGGCTGACGGCAAGGTGCACAAGACCGTGGTCGTCGACCCGGTCAAGGCGCCGCAGGTGTTCAGCATGATGCGCTCCGATGTGTCCTTCACCGAGGTGAAGAAGAAGGAGAGCCAGGCCAAGGACGCCCAGGCGGCGCTCCTCAAGGGCACCCGCGCCCAGGCGTCCGCCGTGCGCGTGCGGGTACTCAACGGCGGCGCGGTGGCGGGTTCCGCCTCCCAGACGCTGCTGTGGCTGCAGAACAGCAAGGGCGTGCTGAAGTCGGACAACGGCGGCAACGCCCCGGCGAAGCTGGCCAACACCACACTGGAGTACGCGCCCAACCAGGCGGACCAGGCCCGCAAGATCGCCGATCTGATGGGTCTGCCCGCGACCGCGCTCAAGCCCGGGACCCAGGACGCCGTCGGCAAGACGCCGATGGTGCTGACGCTGGGCGCGGACTTCAAGGGCGCCGGCATTCCGATCACCGCTCCGGCCAAGGCCCCCGAGGGCATCCAGAAGGTCGAAGCGGACAAGTCGGTGTGTGCCAAGTGACGACTGCCGTATGCAACTGATGCGTACGCAACTGACGTGTGCCAAGTGACAACAGGTTTCCGGCCCTTACGGGGCGCGGGGACCACCTGAGACAGGGGGTATTGGGGCCACCCGCCCTGTCAGACACGCGGGGGACCCGTGCATGCTTGACGGCATGAACGACGGATGGTCCGACGACGACCGCGGCGAGCGCTACGGCCGCGGCAGCTCCGCCGCGCAGCCGGACGGCCCGCGCGTGATGCGCCATGTGCAGCGCCCCGTGGGCTCCGCGCCCGTGCGCCCGCAGCGCCCGGTCCCGCCGCAGCAGCCCTCGTACGACGACGGGCAGGGCTACGGTCAGCAGCAGTACGGCAACGGTGTGCCCGCACCCGGTTCGTACGACAGCGGCTACAGCGACGGCCAGGTCTACGGCACCCCGGCCGGGCGCGGCCCGGGCGGGCCCGGCGGCCCCGGCGGCCGGGGTCCCGGTGGCCCGGGCGGCGGCCCGGGCGCGGCGGGGGCGCCCGCCAGGCCCCGGCCGAACTGGCGGCGCCGCATCATGATCGGCTCGCTGGTCCTGGTGGTGACCGTGGTCGGCGTCGGCGTCGGCACGTACTTCTGGGCCGACTCCAAGGTGCGCCGCGAGGTGGACCTGTCCAAGGTCATCGACCGCCCCGGCGACGGCAAGGGCACCAACTACCTGATCGTCGGTTCGGACTCCCGCGACGGGCTGTCCAAGGACGAGAAGAAGAAGCTGCACACCGGCTCCGCCGAGGGCAAGCGGACCGACTCGATGATGATCCTGCACACCGGTGACAACGGGAACACGATGATCTCGCTGCCGCGTGACTCGTGGGTGCAGATCCCCAGCTTCAAGGGCTCCGAGTCCGGCAAGCTGTTCCCGGCCAAGGGCCACAACAAGCTGAACGCGGCGTACGCGATGGACGGCCCCGAGCTGCTCGTGCGCACGATCGAGGCCAACACCGGGCTGCACATCGACCACTACGCCGAGATCGGCTTCGCGGGCTTCGCGGACATCGTGGACGCGGTCGGCGGTGTGGAGATCGACATCCCGCAGGACATCAAGGACAAGGACTCGGGCGCCGACTTCAAGAAGGGCAAGCAGACCCTCGACGGCCAGCAGGCCCTGGCCTTCGTCCGCAACCGCCACGGCTACGCGGCGGGCGACCTGGAGCGCACCAAGAACCAGCAGCGCTTCCTGTCCGCCCTGGCCAGCCAGACGGCGACCCCGTCGACCGTGCTCAACCCGTTCAAGCTGTACCCGGTGATGGGCGCGGGCCTGGACACCCTGGTCGTCGACAAGGACATGAGCCTGTTCGACCTGGCGGACATGTTCTGGGCGATGAAGGGCGTCACCAGCGGCGGCGGCACCTCGATGAACATGCCGATCTCCGGCAACGGCCCGCAGTCGTCCCTGATGTGGGACAGCTCGAAGGTCAAGCAGTTGGTGAACGAGCTGAGCAACGACCAGAAGGTCACGGTGACTTCGTCGCGGTAGCTCGGGTAACCGCCGGTACATCCGGCGGCGCGACAAGACTCACACAGAAAACACGGGCAGCCTGCACAACTGCCCGCCCTTGCCCCGCTTTGCCCGCCCAACAGGCGGGCACGGCGGGGCTTTTGGCGTGAAGAAACCCCTGCTGCGGCCCTTGTTCCGGTCATACGATCACCGGCGTTCGTGCATTCTCCCGTACTCCGAAGGGCTGTAGTGAACATTCGCCGTGCTCTGGCGACGGCCGTCGCCGCCGCTGTGACCGCGCCCGTGGTGATCCTGTCGGCCGGACCCGCCTTCGCCGACACCAAGCCGGCCGCGCAGACACAGAAGAAGCCGACCGTCGCGGAGCTGGAGAAGGCCGCCGCCGCGGCGAAGAAGGCGTACGAGGACGCGCTCGCCGCCGAGAAGAGCGCCCGCGACGCCGTGGCCGCGGCGACCTCCGACACCGCGCCGCTCCACGTCAAGGCCAAGGCCGCCGACAAGGAGGCGGGCACCGCGACCGCCGCGCGGACCGCCGCCGACAAGGCCGTCTCGGACGCCCGGTTCACGCTGGACAAGCTGCCCGCCGACGCGACGCCCGAGGACCGGGCCGCCGCCCAGAAGACGCTCGCGGAGGCCACGAAGGACGCCGAGAAGGCGGCCGGCGTGGAGAAGACCGCCGTGGAGAAGGCCACGGCGGCCACCAAGGAGGCCAAGGACGCCGAGGTCGCCGCGTTCAAGGCGCTGTACCAGGCCTCCGAGGCCGTCCGGATCGCTTTCACGGCGAAGGAAGCCGCCGACAAGGCGCTGGCGGACGCCAAGAAGGCGGCCGAGAACCCGGGCTGCGAGCCCGCCGCCGGTCTGACCACGGTCGCCACCGGCCTGCCGTCGAAGATCGTCGCGGGGACGAACGCCGACTTCTCGCTGCGGGTCACCAACGGCACGGGCCGCACCCTCGACAAGGTCTGGCCGTTCACGTACGTCCACGCGACCGACCGGAGCGGCTACAAGGTCACCGACGACCTGCTGCGCCTGCAGTGGTCCACGGCCGCCTCGGGCGGCTGGAAGGACGTCGACGTCCTGCACCGCGCGGGCGTCGTCACCAACCTGGGCAAGGGCCGCCACGTCGACCTCAAGCTCCGCCTCAAGGTCGACGCCAAGGCCCCGGCGGGCCCGGGCATCGCGTTCGTCGCCGGTGACTACCGCAACGCCGACGGCTCGTGCGGCGGTTCGCCGGACCTGACCGAGTACGGCTTCGAGATCCTCGCGGCCGGCAGCAAGCCCGGGAAGGTCGACCCGGCCAAGTCCGCCAAGGGCAAGGCGAACACCCCGGACAACAAGACGCAGGGCACGACGTCCAGCACCCCGCTGGACCCGTCGACCGGCACCCTCGCCGCCACCGGCTCCTCCTCCGCCACCCCCGAGCTCGCCCTCGCGGGCGGTGCGGCCGTGGTGGTCGGCGGGGGCGCGCTCCTGGCCGTACGCCGCCGCCGCAACCACGGCTGAGCACGGTCACCCCGCACACACCTCGGGCCCGCATCCGTGCGTCACGGATGCGGGCCCGGGTCGTTCGCCGCCGGGGCGGGCCGGGTTACGGCAGGTTGCGCGCCATCACGATCCGCTGAACCTGATTCGTACCTTCATAAATCTGGGTGATCTTGGCGTCGCGCATCATGCGCTCGACCGGGTAGTCACGGGTGTAGCCGTAGCCGCCGAGGAGCTGGACGGCGTCCGTGGTGGCCTCCATGGCGACGTCGGAGGCGAAGCACTTCGCCGCCGCGCCCAGGTAGGTCAGGTCCGCGTCGCCGCGCTCGGAGGCCGCGGCCGCCTGGTAGGTGAGCGCGCGGGCGGCGGAGATCTTCATCGCCATGTCGGCGAGCATGAACTGGATGCCCTGGAACTCGGCGATCGGCTTGCCGAACTGCTTGCGCTCCTTGACGTAGCCCTTGGCGTAGTCGAGGGCGCCCTGGGCGATGCCGAGGGCCTGGGCCGCGATGGTGATGCGGGTGTGGTCCAGGGTCTTCATCGCCGTGGCGAAGCCGGTGCCCTCCTCGCCGATCATGCGGTCGGCGGGGATCCGGACGTTGTCGAGGTAGACCTCGCGGGTCGGGGAGCCCTTGATGCCGAGCTTCTTCTCCGGGGCGCCGAAGGAGACGCCCGGGTCCGACTTCTCGACGACGAAGGCGGAGATGCCCTTCGAGCGCTTCTCCGGGTCGGTGACGGCCATCACCGTGTAGTAGTCGGAGACGCCCGCGTTGGTGATCCAGCGCTTCACGCCGTTGAGGACCCAGAAGTCGCCGTCGCGGACCGCGCGGGTCTTCATGCCCGCCGCGTCCGAGCCGGCGTCCGGCTCCGAGAGGCAGTACGAGAACATCCCGTCGCCCTTGGCCAGCGGGCCCAGGTACTTCTTCTTCAGCTCCTCGGAGCCGGAGAGGATCACCGGGAGCGAGCCGAGCTTGTTCACGGCCGGGATGAGGGAGGAGGAGGCGCAGACACGGGCCACCTCCTCGATCACGATGACGGTGGCGAGGGCGTCGGCGCCGGCGCCGCCGTACTCCTCGGGGACGTGCACCGCGTGCAGGTCGTTGGCGACCAGCGCGTCCAGCGCCTCCTGCGGGAAGCGGGCCTCCTCGTCGACCTCGGCCGCGAACGGCGCGATCTTCGCCTCGGAGAGCGAACGGATCGCGTCGCGGAGCATGTCGTGTTCTTCGGACGGGCGGTACAGGTCGAAATCAGCCGTTCCGGCCAAGGTGACTCACTCCCCAAGGGCGCTAACTACCGTTAAGTAACCTTAATTTTAGTGGGGTGTACGGCCCGGGGCATACGTGAGCTTGACGACAGGCGGCGATCGCTTGTGATCAGTGCGGATCACGGGCGCCGCGGGGCCCCGACTATGCTCGGGCAGCGCCCTCAAGCCCGTACCTCCCAGGAGCACCGCATGGCCCTCAAGATCACTGTGATCGGCACCGGATACCTCGGGGCCACCCATGCCGCGGCCATGGCGGAGCTGGGGTTCGAGGTGCTGGGCCTCGATGTCGTCCCCGAGAAGATCGAGATGCTGGCCCAGGGGCGCGTGCCGATGTACGAGCCCGGCCTCGAAGAGCTGCTGAGCAGGCACGTCGCCGGGATCGAGGGGTCCAGCGGGCGGCTGCGCTTCACCACCTCCTGGGAGGAGGTCGGCGCCTTCGGCGATGTGCACTTCGTCTGTGTGAACACTCCGCAGAAGCACGGCGAGTACGCGTGCGACATGTCGTACGTCGACGCCGCCTTCGGGTCGCTGGCCCCGCACCTGCGCGAGGGCGCGCTCGTGGTCGGCAAGTCGACCGTGCCGGTCGGGTCCGCCGCCCGGCTCGCCGCGGGGCTGCCCGAGGGCGTGGAGCTGGCCTGGAACCCCGAGTTCCTGCGTGAGGGCTTCGCCGTGAACGACACCCTGCACCCCGACCGGATCGTGGTCGGCGTGGAGAGCGAGCGGGCCGAGAAGCTGCTGCGCGAGGTGTACGGGACGCCGGTCTCGGAGGGCTCCCCCTTCGTGGTGACCGACTTCCCGACGGCCGAGCTGGTGAAGACCTCCGCGAACTCGTTCCTGGCCACCAAGATCTCGTTCATCAACGCCATGGCCGAGGTGTGCGAGGCCGCGGACGGGGATGTCGTGAAGCTCGCCGAGGCCATCGGGCACGACGAGCGGATCGGCTCGAAGTTCCTGCGGGCCGGGATCGGCTTCGGCGGCGGCTGTCTGCCCAAGGACATCCGCGCGTTCATGGCCCGGGCCGGTGAGCTCGGCGCCGACCAGGCGCTCACCTTCCTGCGCGAGATCGACTCCATCAACATGCGCCGCCGCGGCCAGATGGTCGAGATGGCGCGGGAGGCGCTCGGCGACGGGTCCTTCCTCGGCAAGCGGGTCGCGGTGCTCGGCGCGACCTTCAAGCCGGACTCCGACGACGTACGCGACTCGCCCGCCCTGAACGTGGCCGGGCAGATCCACCTCCAGGGCGGCCAGGTCACCGTCTACGACCCCAAGGGCATGGACAACGCCCGCCGCCTCTTCCCCACGCTCGGTTACGCGGACACCGCGCTCGACGCGGTCCGGGGCGCGGACGTGGTGCTCCACCTCACCGAGTGGCGCGAGTTCCGCGAGCTGGACCCGGCCGCGCTGGGCGAGGTGGCCGGGGCCCGGATCGTCCTGGACGGGCGGAACGCGCTGGACGCGGTGAAGTGGCGCGAGGCGGGCTGGACGTTCCGGGCGATGGGCCGCCCCAGGGCGTAGCCCCCTACCTCGGGTCGAGATCCTCGATGGTGGCCGTCGAGGGCCCTCGGCGGGGCTGGGCGGCTCTGGCGGCGAAGTCGACGTCACGGATGACCCGGGCGAGATTTCCCCAGGTCAGGGCGGCGAGATCGGTGTCGTCCCAGCCGCGGCCGATCAGCTCGGCGAGCAGTACGGGGTAGCGGGAGGCGTCCTCCAGGCCGACGGTGCGCGGGGCGCCCGCCGTCAGGCCGTACCCGCCCGAGAGCCCGATGTGCTGCGGCCCGACGACTGCGCGCAGATGCTCGATGTGGTCGGCGACGTCCTGCGCACAGGCGGGCCGCCCGGCCCGCGCGACCTGGGCGGGCGCGAAGCTCACGAGGCAGACTCCCCCGTTCTCGGGCAGCCCGGCGAGCAGCTCGTCGGTGACGTTGAGCGGGTGGTCGGTGAGGGCGCGGGCGGCCGAGCGGGTGAAGACCAGCGGCGCCTTGGCGGCGCCCAGGGCCTGCCGGACGGTCTCCGGGGCGGCGCCGGACAGGTCGATGACCATGCCGAGCCGGTTGAGCTCCCGTACGACCTCCTGCCCGAAGCGGGTCAGTCCCGCGCGGGTCCAGCTGGCGGTGGCGGTGAGGGCGACGGCTCGTACGCCGAGGGCGTGGTACGCCCGGACCGTGCCCAGCGAGTCGCCCAGCGCGTGGGCGGCGACGGGCCCGAAGAGCGAGGCGATACGGCCGTGGTTACGGGCGTCGGCGAGGTCCCCGACGGCCTGGGCGAGCCGCAGCCCCTCCGGGCAGGCGTCGACGAGCGTACGGAGCCGGTCGACGCGTTCGAGGGTGGCGCTGACGGGGTCCGGGCAGTCGGCCGGGACCATCAGCGACCAGAACTGCGCTCCGACGCCGCCGTGCCGCAGCCGGGGGATGTCGGTGTCCAGCGAACTCTCCCCGAGCTCCACGTCGTGCCACGGGGTGTGCACGAGCACCTGGGCGAGGGTGTTGTAGCCGTCGGCGACGGGGTGGGCGCGCAGGAGGGCGTGGATGCGGGTGCGCACGTCGGGGTCGAGGGTGTCGCCGATGTCCCCGGACGCGGGGGCCTCCGGCGGGGCGGCCTCTGGCGCGGGGGCCTCCGGTGCGGCGGCTCCCGGCGCGGGATCGTGAGCCACGGCCACGGCCCGGGGTGTGGCCTTGGCCTTGGAGCCGCCCCGTTTCCGGGGGGCGGGGCGGTCCGGTGCGCCTATCGCGGCGGTGGCGACGTCGGCCTCGTCCTGCAGATCTGCCATGACGGTCTCCCGGTTCGGCCTCGGCGACGGCAGTAGGCCCACCCTCACACGGCACCGACGCCAGGTCTCGGCAGCCGTGGCGTTCGGGGTATCCCCGCGCCCCGACCTGGGCTACGCCCCGGCCCCCGTTGGCCTACGGCCGGTGGGGGCGGCCCTCCGGGCCGGGTCTTGACCTGCGGGCCGGTGGGGGCTGGTCGCGCAGTTCCCCGCGCCCCTAAATGCCGGCCAGGGACGGGGGCCGGTGGGTTTGTTCGCGGGATACCGCCTCCGCGTCCCGCAGCACCCGCACCGCGTTCCCCCACGTCAGCTTCGCCACGTCGGACTCCGACCAGCCCCGGCTGAGGAGTTCGGCGATCAGGTTCGGATAGCCGGCGACGTCGTCCAGGCCGGACGGGGTGAACGCCGTGCCGTCGAAGTCACCGCCGATGCCGATGTGGTCGATCCCGGCCACCGCCCGCATGTGGTCGAGGTGGTCCGCCACCGTGACGACGGTCGCGACCGGACGCGGGTGCGCCGCCTCGAACGCCGCGTGCAGCGCCATCGCCTCGGGCGAGGTGTCCAGCGCGTGCAGCCCGTGCGCGCGCAGGTTCTCGTCCGCCGCCGCCGTCCACTCCACCGCCGCCGGCAGGATGAACTTCGGCACGAAGGTCACCATGGCCACTCCCCCGTTGGCGGGGAGGAGCGACAGCACGTCGTCGGGAATGTTGCGCGGGTGGTCGCAGACCGCCCGCGCCGAGGAGTGCGAGAAGATCACCGGCGCCGTCGACGTGGACAGCGCGTCCCGCATCGTCGTCGCCGCCACATGCGAGAGGTCGACCAGCATGCCGAGGCGGTTCATCTCGCGGACCACCTCGTGGCCGAAGGCGGAGAGACCGCCCACCCCCGGCGCGTCCGTCGCCGAGTCCGCCCACGCGATGTTGTCGTTGTGCGTCAGCGTCATATAGCGGACGCCCAGCGCGTACAACGCCCGCAGCGTGGCGAGGGAGTTGTTGATGGAGTGGCCGCCCTCCGCGCCCTTGAGCGAGGCGATACGGCCCGCCGCCCGCGCCTTCTCCATGTCGTCCGCCGTCAGCGCCCCCGCCAGCTCCCCGGGGTAGCGCGCGATCAGCTGGTCCACGCAGTCGATCTGCTCCAGGGTCGCGCTGACCGCCTCGTCGCCCGCCATGTCGGTGCGGACGTAGACCGACCAGAACTGCGCGCCGACACCGCCCGCCCGCAGCCGGGGGATATCGGTGTGCAGATGCTCGCTCTGGTCCCGCCCCACGTCACGGCGGTCGAGGTCGTAGCGGACCTGGTTGCGCAGCGCCCAGGGGAGGTCGTTGTGGCCGTCGACGACGGGGTGCTGGGCCAGCAGCGTACGGGCTCGCGCGAGGTGGTCCACCGTGCTCACTTTCCGAAGCCGAAGGACGGCGCGGACTCCACCTTCGCGCGCAGACGCCTGCCCTTCTCGGTCGCCTGGTCGTTCAGCTCCTGCTGGAACTCCCGCATGCGCGCGAGGAGTTCGGGGTCGTGGGCGGCCAGCATACGGGCGGCCAGCAGACCCGCGTTGCGCGCCCCGCCCACCGACACCGTCGCCACCGGCACCCCGGCCGGCATCTGCACGATGGACAGCAGGGAGTCCATCCCGTCCAGGTACTTCAGCGGCACCGGGACGCCGATCACCGGCAGCGGGGTGACCGAGGCGAGCATGCCGGGCAGATGGGCGGCCCCGCCCGCGCCCGCGATGATCGCCTTCAGACCGCGGTCCGCCGCCTGCTCGCCGTACGCGATCATCTCGTGCGGCATCCGGTGCGCCGAGACCACGTCGACCTCGTACGGGACCTCGAACTCGTGCAGGGCCTGGGCGGCGGCCTCCATGACCGGCCAGTCGGAGTCCGAGCCCATGACGATGCCGATGACGGGAGGGGTGGTACTCATTCGGTGATCGTTCCTCTGAGGTAGTCCGCCGCGTGACGGGCTCGCTCGCGTACGTCCGCGAGGTCGTCGCCGTAGGTGTTGACGTGGCCGACCTTACGGCCGGGCTTCACGTCCTTGCCATACATGTGGATCTTGAGCTGCGGGTCGCGGGCCATGCAGTGCAGATACGCGTAGTACATGTCCGGGTAGTCGCCGCCGAGCACGTTGCACATGACCGTCCACTTCGACCTCGGGCGCGGGTCGCCCAGCGGAAGGTCGAGCACGGCCCGGACGTGGTTGGCGAACTGCGAGGTGATCGCGCCGTCCTGGGTCCAGTGGCCGGAGTTGTGCGGGCGCATGGCCAGCTCGTTGACGAGGATGCGCCCGTCGCGGGTCTCGAAGAGCTCGACCGCGAGGTGGCCGACCACACCCAGCTCGTCCGCGATGCGCAGGGCCAGCTGCTGGGCCTCGCCCGCCAGCTCCTCGTCGAGGCCGGGTGCTGGGGCGATCACGGTGTCGCAGACGCCGTCGACCTGGACCGACTCGACGACCGGGTAGGCGACCGCCTGGCCGTGCGGGGAGCGCACCACGTTGGCGGCGAGCTCACGGGTGAAGTCGACCTTCTCCTCGGCGAGCACGTCGACGCCCGCCTTGAAGGCGTCCGCCGCGTCCGCCTCGGAGCGTACGAACCACACGCCCTTGCCGTCGTAGCCGCCCCGGACCGTCTTGAGGATGACGGGGTAGCCCTCGCCCTCCGCCGCGAACCGCGACACATCGGCCGGGTCCGCCACCAGCCGGTGGCGGGGGCAGGGCGCGCCGATCTCGTCGAGCTTGGCGCGCATCACCCCCTTGTCCTGGGCGTGCACCAACGCGTCGGGCCCCGGCCGGACGGGAATGCCGTCCGCCTCCAGGGCCCGCAGGTGCTCGGTGGGTACGTGCTCGTGATCGAAGGTGATCACGTCGCAGCCGCGTGCGAAGGCACGCAGCGTGTCCAGGTCGCGATGGTCGCCGATGACGACCTCGCTCACCACCTGGGCCGCCGAGTCCTGGGGGGTGTCACTGAGCAACTTGAATCTGATGCCGAGGGGGATGCCCGCCTCGTGGGTCATACGGGCGAGCTGACCGCCGCCGACCATGCCGACTACCGGGAACGTCACACCCCCAGGGTATCCGCCGTCCCCGGGGCCCCCGCCGGAGCGGCCCGCGGGCCGGTGCGGGGCCGGGTGTGGCCGGGATTTGCGGGCGTCCACGAGCAATGCCCAGAGGCGCTGGTTAGCATGGCTGGGTTGACGTACGACGCATGACACCGATCCAAGAACGACAAACGATCCGAACGGGGCTGAGCGATCACCATGAGTGAACGGGGCGCATTGCGTACGCGACTGCAGCTGCTCGCCCGGGAGATCGCGAAGTTCGGTGCCGTCGGAGCCATCGGGTTCGTCGTCAACGCGATCGTCTTCAACCTGTGTGTGCACGTGGCCCACCTCGCGGTCGTGCGCTCCGGTGTCATCGCCACCGCCGTCGCCATCGGCACCAACTACGTCGGCAACCGCTACTGGACCTACCGGCACACCGACAGCGGCCGGCGCAGCCGGGAGCTGATGCTCTTCCTGCTGTTCAGCGGCATCGGCCTGGTGATCGAGAACGGCGTCCTCGCGCTCTCGCACTACGGCTTCGGCTACACCTCGACGCTCGCCGACAACATCGCCAAGAACGTGGTGGGCCTGGGCCTGGGCACGGTCTTCCGGTTCTGGTCGTACCGCACCTGGGTGTTCCGGGCGCTGCCCGCCCGGGAGGCCGTGCAGACCGCCGAATCCTTTCTCGGCGAGGCCCCGCAGCCGTACGCCCGCCACCATTCAGGGTCGTAAACCGGTCATCTGATCGTCTGCTCCGCCTCGCGCGGGCCGCGCGCCACCCGGCTCAGGAACAGCGCGAACACGGCGGGCTGCTGCTGGAGCATCTCCAGCCGGCCGCCGTCGGCCTCCGCCAGGTCGCGGGCGACGGCGAGGCCGATGCCGGTGGAGTTGCGGCCGCTGATGGTCCGCTCGAAGATCCGCGCCCCGAGGTCGGCCGGCACCCCGGGCCCCTGGTCGGTGACCTCGACCACGGTCTGATTGCCGGTGACCCGGGTGCGCACCGCGACCGTGCCGCCGCCGTGCATCAGCGAGTTCTCGATCAGCGCCGCCAGCACCTGGGCCACCGCCCCCGGGGTGCCCACCGCCCGCAGCCCCTGCTTGCCGGAGCGGACGATCGCGCGGCCCGCGCTGCGGTAGGCCGGGCGCCACTCCTCCAGCTGCTGCTTGACCACCTCGTCGAGATCGAAGACCACGGCCGAGCCGATCCGGGGGTCGCGGGAGTTGGTGAGCAGCCGCTCCACCACGTCGGTGAGCCGCTCGACCTGGGTGAGCGCGATCGTCGCCTCCTCCTTGACCGTGTCCAGGTCGTCGGTGAGGGCGATCTCCTCAAGCCGCATCGAGAGCGCGGTGAGCGGGGTGCGCAGCTGGTGGGAGGCGTCGGCGGCGAGCCGGCGCTCAGCGGTGAGCATCCGCCCGATCCGCTCGGCGGAGGAGTCCAGGACGTCGGCGACCCGGTCCAGCTCGTGCACCCCGTACCGCTTGTGGCGGGGGCGCGGGGCGCCGGAGCCGAGCCGCTCCGCGGTCTCGGCCAGATCGGTGAGCGGGGAGGCCAGCTTGTTGGCCTGGCGTACGGCCAGGAGCACCGCAGAGACGATGGCGAGCAGGGCCACCGCGCCGATGATCAGCAGGGTGCGCCCGACCTCCCGGGTGACCGTGGAGCGGGACTCCTCGACCACGACCGACTCGCCGCGCGCGCCCGTGGCGGTGCCGCGGATGAGCGAGCCGCCGGGCCGGGCGCCGAGCTCGATGGGGGCGCGGCCGGGGATGTCGATCCGGGCGTAGCGGTCGGGGCCGACCCCGGCCAGCGACTGCGGTCCGACCGACTCGCCCGCGAGCATCCGGCTGTCGATGACGCTGACCAGCCGCAACGCCTCGGAGCTGACGCTCTCCTGGGCGCTGCTGCTGATCGTCCTGGTCTCGACGATGACGAGGGAGACGCCGAAGACGGCGATCACCACGAGCACCACGGCGAGCGTGGAGTTGATCAGTCGGCGGCGCATGCCTCAGTGTCCCAGGACGTACGGGCGCGGGCCGACGTACGGCGTCGGCCCACCGGTGGTCAGCTCTTCTCGAAGCGGAAGCCGACGCCGCGGACGGTGGCGATGTAGCGCGGGTTGGCGGCGTCGTCGCCGAGCTTCTTGCGCAGCCAGGAGATGTGCATGTCCAGCGTCTTGGTCGAGGACCACCAGGTGGTGTCCCAGACCTCGCGCATCAGCTGGTCACGGGTGACGACCCGGCCCGCGTCGCGTACGAGGACCCGCAGCAGGTCGAACTCCTTGGCGGTGAGCTGGAGCTCCTCGTCGCCCATCCAGGCGCGGTGCGACTCGACGTCGATCCGGACGCCGTGGGTGGCGGGCTGGGGGGCGGGCTCGGTGGCGCCGCGCCGCAGCAGGGCCCGCACCCGGGCCAGCAGCTCGGCCAGCCGGAACGGCTTGGTGACGTAGTCGTCGGCGCCGGCGTCCAGGCCGACCACGGTGTCCACCTCGTCGGCGCGGGCGGTCAGCACCAGGATCGGGACGGTGTGGCCCTCGGCGCGGAGCCTGCGGGCCACCTCCAGGCCGTCCATACCGGGCAGCCCCAGGTCGAGCACGACCAGGTCGGCGCCTCCCTGGAGTCCTGCGTCGAGGGCGGTCGGGCCGTCCTCGCGGACCTCGACCTCGTAACCTTCCCGACGCAGTGCGCGGGCCAGCGGCTCCGAGATGGACGCGTCGTCCTCGGCGAGCAGTACACGGGTCATGGGGGTGATGGTAGTCCGCGACCGGGACGGGCTGTCCGTGGAACCCGTCAGGGACCGGACGGGGCCGGGGAGCGCGTCCGTTCTTGATCGTCGCCTGACCGTCTCTTGATCGTCCGACGGCCGTTCCTTGATCGTCTTTTGTGCGCCCACCCCTCTGCCTCTGGGATGCGATCCTGTTAACCACCTTCGAATGTGGGCAGATGGTTCCGGCGACGCCTGTGATCCATATCTCAAGTCCTTCCATATGCGGCTGTGTGGTGTCGTATGGTGTCTCAACGCCTTTAGCACTAACACGGGGACCTTTGGCTTGCTTGGCGCGCCAAAGGTCTCTTTTCTGCACAAGGACCGGAATTACTGGTTCCGAAGACAGTGAATGACCTATGGGCCGGGCCCCGGGCGCGATGTCGCGCCCCGGGCGTGGATCCCGGTGGGTCCGTCCTCTCGACTCCGTCACCACGGATGCGAACCCCTCGGGCGTAGGGGCGGGGCGGTTCCCCTGCCGGTGCCGGCCACCCCCCACCGGGCGCGATCACCGCTCACGAAGCGCGCGTCCCGAGCAAGCAAGGATCGACCATGGCGTCCAGCCTGACGAAGGACTCGGCCAGCACCACCGCCGAGAAGACCTTCTTCGGCCACCCCCGCGGCCTGGCCACTCTCTTCATGACCGAGATGTGGGAGCGCTTCTCCTACTACGGCATGAAGGCACTGCTCACCGTCTACCTGCTCTCCGGCGGCCCCGGCGCCGGCGAAGGGAGCATGGGCGGCGGTCTGGCCATGGACGTGGCCACCACCACGGTCATCGTCTCCGTCTACTCGGCGATGGTGTACCTGCTCGCCATGCCCGGCGGCTGGCTCGGCGACCGAGTCTGGGGCCCGCGCAAGACGGTCGCCATCGCGGCCGTCACGATCATGGCCGGGCACGTCACGCTGGCGCTGCCCGGCGGTCAGGCCCCGTTCTTCGCGGGTCTGGCGCTGGTCGCGGCCGGTTCCGGTCTGCTCAAGGCCAACATCTCCACGATGGTGGGCCACCTCTACGACGGCCCGGACGACCCGCGCCGTGACGGTGGCTTCACGATCTTCTACATGGGGATCAACGCGGGGGCCTTCTTCGCCCCGCTGGCCATCGGCACCGTCGGCCAGAAGGTCAACTGGCACCTCGGCTTCAGCATGGCCGCGGTCGGCATGGCCATCGGTCTCGCCGCCTTCCTCCTGGGCACCCGCAACCTGAGCCCGAAGAGCAACCTCGTTCCCAAGCCGCTGGCGGCCGAGGAGCGCACGGCCTTCCTGCGCAAGGGCCTGATCTGGGTGGCCATCGCCACCGCCTTCTACGCGGTCGTCGGCTTCACCGGCCACTTCACCCTGAACTGGGCGATGATCCCGCTCACCATCATCGGCCTGGTCGTTCCGGCCGCCGTGCTGCTGCGGATCAAGCGCGACAAGGACCTCTCGGCCCCCGAGCAGTCGAAGATGACCGGCTACATCTGGTTCTTCGTCGCGGCCGCCGTGTTCTGGATGATCTACGACCAGGGTGCGTCCACCGTCCAGGCGTTCGGTGAGGGCAAGGCCTCCCACTCGATGCTGGGCTTCGGCTTCCCGACCTCCTGGTACCAGTCGCTGAACCCGCTGTTCGTCATGGCGGCGGCGCCGGTCTTCGCCTGGATCTGGATGTGGCTGAACCGTCAGGGCAAGGAGCCCAGCAGCATCGTGAAGTTCACGATGGGCCTGGTGCTCATCGGGGTCTCGTTCTTCTTCTTCCTGATCCCGCTCGGCATGGCGGCGAACGGCACCGCGGTCAGCCCGATGTGGCTGGTGGGCATCTACTTCATCCAGACCGTGGGTGAGCTGTGCCTGTCGCCGGTCGGCCTGTCGGTCACGACGAAGATGGCCCCGGCCAAGTACGCCAGCCAGATGATGGGCGTGTGGTTCCTCGCGGTCACCGCCGGTGACTCCATCACCAGCCTGCTCTCGAACCCCGCCGTGTTCGGCATCAGCCTGGACCGCACCGGCGCCGTGGCGGTCGAGGCCGCCCTCGCCGTCCTCGCGGGTGTGGCCGTCTTCATGTACCGCAAGAAGGTCAAGGAGCACATGGGCGCCGTCCGCTGACGCGCCCGCACAGCACGGAACGGCCCGGTACGCATCGCGCGTACCGGGCCGTTCCGCGTACCGGGCGCTGTGTCAGCGCGTGCCGCGCAGCCGCCGCCACGGCGTGAACGTGAAGACCGCGCCGCCGAGCAGGACCGCGGTCCCGGCGATGAGGCCGAGGGCGCGCAGGGCGCCGTGGTCGCTCGCGCCGGTATCGGCGAGGCCGCCGGCCGCGGACGCGCTGCCGCCGGTGGCGCCGCCGGAGCCGCCGGACGCACCCGTGCCGCCGGACGCGCCGCCCGGCTGGGCCGCGGTGTCCAGCTCCAGGGACACGGGGGCCGCGCCCTTGACCGTGCACGGGATGTGGATCTTCTGGCCGGCCAGGGTGACGTCGATCGACAGGGTGCCGGGGCTGAGCGTGGACTTGCCGCTCGCGCCCGGTGTGTAGGTGCCGGTCATGTCGGAGAGGCTGACCGGGTCGCCGGTGTTCAGGGGGCCGGAGTTGGCCGGTCCCGTCACCGTCACCGCGCCCTTGTCGGCGCCGCCGACGGTGACCTGCATGGAGGGCTTGAGCGCGCCCACCGGCAGCGGGGCCGGGCTGTTCATGACGCCCTTGGCGGTCTTGACCGTGAGGGCGTAACTCCCGCCGCTCTTCTTGGCGTTGATCGTCACCTTGGAGTTGATGCTCGACGGGCCGGGGGCCGTACAGGCGAAGGTGACCGCGACCTCCTTGCCGGGGAAGTCGCTCTGGCCGCCGGAGCCACCGGTGCCGCCGCCCGTGGACGTGGTGCCGCCGGACGTCGTCGTCCCACCCGAGGTGGTCCCGCCGGAGGTGGTCCCACCCGAGGCCGTCCCGCCCGAAGTGGTCCCGCCGGACGTCGTGCCGCCGGAGGCCGTGGTGCCGCCGCTGCCCGTCGAGCCGCCGGACGTGGTCGTCCCGCCGGACGTCGTCGTGCCGCCCGTCGTGCCGCCGCCCTCCGTCACCTTGATCGTCGCCCCCGCGCCCACCTTCTCCTTCGGGGAGCACTTGGTGTCCGTCGAGAT
The DNA here is from genome assembly GCF_001653515.1 of Streptomyces sp. ERV7. Taxonomy (GTDB): domain Bacteria; phylum Actinomycetota; class Actinomycetes; order Streptomycetales; family Streptomycetaceae; genus Streptomyces. The sequence goes on from NZ_LYOY01000029.1 coordinate 1,371,955, forward strand.
CGGCTTGCTGACGTTGATGTTGTACTTGTCCGGCGTGAGCGTGACCTCGCCCGCCTTGGTCAGCTTCAGCTTGGCCTTCATGTCGGGCAGGACCATCGGGCTGTTCTTGGGGATCGGCGGGTTCTGCCGAGGGCCCTCCACCCCCAGGTCGGCGGTCTGGGCACCGGCCACCTTGACGGTGCCGGTCGGCTTCACCGTGTCCTTCCCCAGGTCGAGGACGTCGGGGTTCTTCGACGCGGCCTGGGTGGTCTTCCAGACCACCTCGACCTCGTCGCCCACCTTCGCCTCGGCGGGCGCGGTGAGCTGCACCTTGGTGGTGCCCTCGACGGCCGGCAGGCCGGAGATGGGTGGCGGGATGCACTCGGTGGCGTAGGAGACCTCTGCCGCCCGGGCGGGCCCGGCGGCCAGAATGATCCCCGCGCCCCCGAGCATCAGCGCGACTCCTGCCGCGCTCATCCTCCGTTGCGTGGTCACGGATTTCCCTTCGTCGTGGGGGTGTTCGGACGCTTCTCGGTCGGTGCGGAGTCGGGGGTGAACCACGGCAGGGGCGTCGTCGCCGTGCTCGTGGTGGAGGCGTTGCCGGCGGACGGCCGCGGGGGCGGTCCGTCGGCGGGCCCGTGCGCGGGGCGTCGCGGGCGGAGCAGGCGGGCCCGGCCACCGTCCCCGGCCACCGTCCGCGCGGCCCCGCCGTGCGTGCCCCGCGCCGCTCGGGCGGACCCGGTCCACCACGGCCATGCCGATACGGAACACCGCCGCCGGGACGACCAGGCACAACAGGATCCAGAAGAGCGTGACGCCCCACGGGCGGCCCACCCCCCACGGCTGGCCGGCGAGCACCTTCTGCCCGTACTTCACGGAGACCTGGTAGTCGCCGTGCGCACCCGCCGACAGCTCGAAGCCCAGGCGGACCTCGGCCTTGCCGCCGGGCGCGATGGTGCCCTTCCACTGCCGGTCCTCCCACTGCGGCGCGAACACGCCGTGGGAGGTGCCCACTTGGAAGACCGGGTCCTTGACCGGGGCCGAGCCGAGGTTGCCGACGGTGACGACCAGCGTGCGCGAGGGCGGCGCCCCGAACCAGGTGAGGATCCCGCTGCTCCCGTCGAGCTCCGGCGCGGTCAGGACGCTGAGGCGCCCGGTACCGGACTGCTCGGGCAGCGGCGCCACCGGATGGCCGGTGATCTTCAACTCGGCGTCCACCACGGCCTGCTCCCCCGTCACGGTGGCCACGTGCACCACACAGGGGCAGGGCTTGGGCGGCGCAGACACCGGCAGCGGCTTGCTGAAGGCGCCCTTGGCGTCGGTGGTCACCGCGCGCCCGTCGGCGTTGGCGCAGGAGTTGGTGCCGCCGATCACGCCCTGGCCGGGGGTGGACTGGCCGCAGACCAGCAGCATCAGCAGGGTGCCGGGCCGCCAGCCGGTGCCGCTCGCGGTGATCTCGCTCCCCTTGGCCGCCTCCGGCTCGGAGAGCGTCACGACGGGCTTGGCGTCGTCGGCGCTCGCGGCCGCGGACGGCTGCGCCCACGCAGGCGGAAGCATCAGCAGGACGGCCGCGACCAGCGCCGCCACTCTCGTACGCGGCCTCACGATGCTGCTCCCGTCGTCGCCGACTCGCTTACGGGCTCGGGCTCTTCCGGCTCACCGGGCCCGGCCCGGCGGCGCCGTCTCCGCAACCACAGCGCCGCCCCCGCGCCCGCGGCCACGCATCCGGCGCCCGCCACCGGACCCCACGGCACGGACACCGCCGAGGCGCTCGCCTCGCTCGGGGCGGCCCCGTCCGCCGCCGCCGTCAGCCGCACCTCGACACGGTCGAGGGCGGGCGGGCGCCACGGCTCGGTCAACTCGACGCGCCGGCCGGGCAGCAGCTCCACCGGCAGCGCGCGGGCCGGGCGCCGCAGCCGCTGCCCGAAGAACCCGTCGGCGCGGACGGCGAGCCTCGGGGCGAGCGTCGTGTTGCCCCGGTTGACCAGGGCGTACCGGATGAGGGAGCGGCTCTTGTCGAGGCGTACGTCCTCGACGGTGAGCGCGGGCAGCACCGGGCCCGCGACCCGCACCTGGACCCGCACCCCCGCCTCGCGTCCGCCGCCGGACGCGACCAGCGCCGCCGGGTGGTCGCCGGGCGCCGCACCCGCCGGGACCGTCACCGCGAACGGCACCTCGGCCCGGGTGCGCGCCGGGATCCGCACCTCGCCCGAGGCGAGCGCCAGCCAGGGGTCGGCGCCGGGCCGCACCGCGAAGGCGCCGGTGGGCGTGTTGTACGCGCCGGCCCCGCGCAGCCGCAGGGTCAGCGGGCGCCCGGTGGGGTTGGTGAGCGAGAGCCGGTCCTCCAGTACGGAGCCCGGCGCGCCCTCCAGATAGAAGTACGGTCTGCCGTCGCCGCTGGGCCGCGAGCCCCCGCCCGAGGCGGGCGCGGCGCTCCACTCCCCCTCGGCGGCGCGCGCGGCGGGGGCGGACAGGGCGGTCAGGGCCAGGGCCGCGGCGAACACGGCCAGGCGGAGCGGTCGTGGCGGCATCAGCGGCTCCCCGTCGGGCGTGGATACGGCCCGGTTCAGCCGTGCGCCCGGGCGCCGCGCCGGGTCAGCCACAGCACCCCGGCCGCGCCGGTGAGCAGGACCGTGCCGCCGAGCGTGCCGAGGGCGAGTGCGGAGTCGAGCGGGCCGGTCCTGGGCAGCGATTCCACCGGCCCCGAGGCACCGGTGACGTCCAGGGAGAGGGAGGGGCCGGGACTGTTGCCCGGGGTGCAGGTCGTGGTGGTGCCCAGCGCCTTGATGGTGAGGATCGAGGCGGTGAAGGTGACCTTGCCCGACGCCTTCGGTGTGTACGTACCGCTCAGGTCGCTGATCTTGATGGGGGCGTTGGCGGGGATCTCGGCCGTGTTGGCCGGTCCGGCCACCGCCACCGTCCCCTTGTCGGGGCCGCCGAGCTTGATGACCGCGCTCGGGTTCATCGCCCCGGCGCCCAGCGCCACCGGGCTGGAGGAGACGCCCTTCTGGAAGGACATGGTCAGCTTGTAGGCGCTGCCGCTCTTGACCGCCCTGATGTCGATGGGCGACACCGCGCTCTTGGGTCCGATAGGGGTCTCGCACTTGTAGTTGACGTCCACGACGTCGGCGTGGGCGGCGGGGGCGGCCATCAGCACCACCGGGCCCGCCACGGCAGCCGCAAGGGCGAGTGCTGTCCGCTTCTGGTACGACACGTCCGACACCTCGAATTTCCCTCGTTCCCGAGGCCGTTCACGTTACTGACGGCACATCAGATTGGGCGTCAAGGTACGCCGGGGACCTTGGAGAGGGAAGACACACAACGCAGTGGATGAGGGATCGCAAGTGACACGAGTGCCCCGTGGCGCGGGCGCCGCGCGCGGGGCCGGATTTCCGAGGGGGCGCCCTACGCGGGCGCGGCGAGCTCCGCCCAGACCATCTTGCCGGGCACTCCGGGAGTCCGGACGACCCCCCAGTCCAGACAGAGCCGCTGGACGATGAACATGCCGTGGCCGCCGGGCCGCCCCGCGCGGTGCGGGGTGCGGGGCGCGGGCTGGCCCGAGCCGAGGTCGGTGACCTCCAGGCGCAGCACCTTCGAGGTGCAGGCGACCCGGAGCTGCTCGGGGCCCTCGGCGTGCAGACAGGCGTTGGTGACCAGCTCGGAGACCACGAGCAGGACGTCCTCGGCGGCCGCGCGACGGTCGGCGGACGCGGCCGGGAGCCAGCCCCAGTCGTGCAGCGCCTGGCGGGTGAAGTCGCGCGCCAGCGGCACGATGCCACTGGCTCCGTACAGGGCGAGGACGCGTGAGGCCGCCACCGGAGCTCCGTCCGGCTCGGGGCCACGGTCGCCCGGCTGATGCTGCCGGGTGGTGCTCATCAGCGCTTCACCTCACCGATTCACCGAATGCCTGGTTCGCCAACGTCTTGAGTCTGGTCTCCTGCCCCGCCAGAGCGGGGTCAGTCGTCCAGTGCGGCTTCGAGCGAATCATGCACGGTGAAGACCGCTTCCGCTCCGGTGATCTCGAAGACGCGGGCCACCACGGGAAGCATTCCCGCCAGATGGACCCCGCCGCCGACGGCCTCGGCCTTCAGCCGGGCGCCGAGCAGCACGTTCAGTCCGGTGGAGTCGCAGAATTCGAGCTGCCCGCAGTCGACGACCAGCCGGCTGCGACCCGCCTCCACCGCGTTCTCCAACGGCTCGCTGAGCAGTTCCGCCGTGTGGTGGTCCAGCTCGCCCACGGGCGTGAAGACCTCGCTGCGGCCGTGCGAGCGGACACCGACCTTGAGCCGGCCCCCGTTTGTGCTGCCGACCGTGCCGCGGTCCATGCCGTCCCTCTTCGCCGTGATTCGCCGTGCCGCACCGTGACCGCTGCGGCAGTGGTTCGCGTGGCCCATGGGGTGCGGTCGCTGTGCTCCCCGTCACAAGTGACGCACCTCTCCGCATATGTCACCGAACACGGCTCCGTACACGCGGACTCCCCGAGAACACTACGCCTTCCCTACGCGCGCCGGAAGCCAAACACCGTCCCGAACCGGACATATGCGGACAACACGACCTTGCGACGGTACGACCAAAGCGGGTAGGGGTAGGAGGAGCAGTTTTTCACCACGACCGGCCATGGAGGCGCCGCACACCGATTCGCCACGTATGGGCATCGGCAGCCATATGCCGAGAACGATGGAGGAGACCCCATGTCACCCCGGCTCGACGAATCCATGGATACGTCGGCAACGCACATGCCGCACACCACGATCGAGGGACTCGACGATCTCCCGGAGATCCCTCCCTACGAAGACATCGCGCCGCTGGACGCGCGGGCCCTGTCGAAGACGCTCTTCGCCCGGCTCGACTCCCTCGAAGAGGGCACCCACGCGTACTCCTACGTACGCAACACGCTCGTCGAACTCAACCTCGCGCTGGTCAAGTTCGCCGCCTCCCGGTTCCGCTCGCGCAGCGAGCCGATGGAGGACATCATCCAGGTCGGCACCATCGGCCTGATCAAGGCGATCGACCGCTTCGAGCACGACCGGGGCGTGGAGTTCCCGACCTTCGCGATGCCGACCATCGTCGGCGAGATCAAGCGCTTCTTCCGCGACACCTCCTGGTCGGTCCGGGTCCCCCGGCGCCTCCAGGAGCTCCGCCTCGACCTGGCCAAGGCGGGCGACGAACTCGCCCAGCAACTCGACCGCGCACCGACGGTGGGCGAGCTCGCCGAGCGCCTGGGCATCAGCAAGGACGAGGTCGTCGAGGGAATGGCGGCGAGCAACGCGTACACCGCGAGCTCGCTGGACGCCCAGCCCGAGGAGGACGACACCGAGGGCGCGCTCTCGGACCGGATCGGCTACGAGGACCACGACCTCGAAGGCGTCGAGTACATCGAGTCGCTCAGGCCGCTGATCGCCGAACTCCCGCCCCGGGACCGCAAGATCCTGTCGCTGCGGTTCGTCGCCAACATGACCCAGTCCGAGATCGGCGAGGAGCTCGGCATCTCCCAGATGCACGTCTCCCGGCTGCTCGCGCGCACCCTGACCCGGCTGCGCAGGGGGCTGACCCTGGAGGAGTGACACCGCCGCTCCCCAGGCCCGGCAGCATGCCGGGCACGCCTGTGCGAGGGCCCGTTCCTTATGGGGACGGGCCCGCCGCATTGTTGACGAACCGTGCGGTCTCGGTCACATTGAGCGCGGGGCAACCGGGGGTCTGGGGGGACTCATGCCGTACGAGACCACGTCGTGCTCGACGCTCGAAGCGACCATGCGGGACCGGCTCGGGCGTGAGTGCCTGTACCTGCCGTCCTGCCGGCTCGCGCTGTACGTGGCGCTGCGCCACTGGTGCGCGCCCGGCGGCCGGGTCCTGATGTCGCCCGTCAACGACGACGTCATCTTCTTCGTGGTGCTCGCGGCCGGGCTGCGGCCCGTACAGGCGCCGCTGAACCCGCTCGACGGCTCGATCGACCTCGCCGCCGTACCGGAGGAGACCTGGTCGGGGCTTTCGGCGGTGCTCACCACCAATCTGTACGGCAACCCGGACCCGGCGCCCGGACTGCGCGCCAGGTGCGACCGGTCGGGCATCGCGCTCATCGAGGACGCGGCCCACGCCATCGGGAGCGAGGTGGACGGGCAGGCGGTCGGCACCTTCGGCGACGCGGCCGTCTTCTCGCTCTCCAAGCACACCGCCGCCAAGGCGGGCGGCTTCCTCGCGGTCGCCGACCCGGGCCTGCGCGAGGCCCTGGCCAAGGCCCGTGACGAACTCCTCGACCCGCCCCGGCGTACGGCCGAACTCGCCTACTGGGCCCGGCCGTACGCGGAGGCGGCCGTCCGGGGCCTGCGGCTCGCGCCCGCCGCCCGGTCGGTGCTGCGGACGCTCGGGCGCCAGGAGCGCGAGGACATCCGGATGGCGCTCAGACCCGGCGAGCTGACCAGGGCCGTCGCCGCCGCGCCCGCCCTGGCCGACTTCCACTCCTGGGTACGGGTGGACATGCACGACTACCGCACCGGCGCGGGCGGCCTCAGACGCGCCCGGATCGGGCGGAAGCTGGACCGCCTCGACGCGGTGCTCGCCCTGCACCGGGCGGGAACCGAGAAACTGCTGGCCAGCGAGTGGGCCCGGCCCGGGTCCGGGCCCGTGCAGCCGCTGTTCCGGGTGCCGCTGCTCGTCGAGGACCGGGACGCGGCGCGGGCGGCGCTCGCCGAGGCGCGGGTGAACGTCGGCTACCTCTACGACCCCCCGCTCGACGACTACGCGGGCGCCGCCTTCACCGACCCCTCGCCCGCTCCCGAGGCCGGGCGCTGGTTCGCGCGGCACGCCCTGCCCGTCGACCCGCTCAGGGCCGAACTGTCGCTGCGGGTCCTGGAGGAGTCGGGGGCCCGGCCTCGGGAGGGGTGCCCCCCGTCACGCTTCACCCTCCCGCATCGGCACCCGCACGCCCCGCTCGTCCGCGACCGACTCCGCGATGTCGTATCCGGCGTCGACGTGCCGGATGACGCCCATCCCGGGGTCGTTCGTCAGTACGCGGCGGATCTTCTCGCCCGCCAGCGCCGTGCCGTCGGCCACCGTGACCTGGCCCGCGTGGATGGAGCGGCCCATGCCGACGCCGCCGCCGTGGTGCAGGGAGACCCAGGACGCGCCGGAGGCGACGTTCACCATGGCGTTCAGGAGCGGCCAGTCCGCGATCGCGTCGGAGCCGTCCAGCATCGCCTCGGTCTCGCGGTACGGGGAGGCCACCGAGCCGCAGTCGAGGTGGTCGCGGCCGATGGCCAGCGGGGCCGCCAGCTCGCCGGACGCCACCATGTCGTTGAAGCGCTCGCCCGCCTTGTCCCGCTCGCCGTAGCCGAGCCAGCAGATACGCGCGGGCAGGCCCTGGAAGTGGACGCGCTCGCCCGCCATCTTGATCCAGCGGTGCAGCGACTCGTTCTCCGGGAACAGGTCCAGGATCGCCTTGTCGGTCTTGTGGATGTCGGACGCCTCGCCCGACAGCGCCGCCCAGCGGAACGGGCCCTTGCCCTCGCAGAAGAGCGGGCGGATGTACGCGGGGACGAAGCCGGGGAACGCGAACGCCCGGTCGTACCCGGCCAGCTGGGCCTCGCCGCGGATCGAGTTGCCGTAGTCGAAGACCTCGGCGCCCGCGTCCATGAAGCCGACCATCGCCTCGACGTGCCGGGCCATGGACTCCCGGGCGCGGGTGGTGAAGCCCGCCGGGTCCTTCGCCGCGTACGCGGCCATGTCGTCGAAGTCGACGCCGACCGGCAGGTACGCCAGCGGGTCGTGCGCCGACGTCTGGTCGGTCACGATGTCGACCGGCGCACCCTCGGCCAGCATCTGCGGCAGCAGCTCCGCCGCGTTGCCGAGCAGGCCGATGGAGAGCGGCCGGCGGGCGTCGCGCGCCTCGACCGCCAGCTCAAGGGCGTGCCGCAGGTTGTCGGCCTTCACGTCGAGGTAGCGGTGCTCGATGCGGCGCTCGATGGCGCGCGGGTCGACGTCGATACAGATCGCGACGCCGTCGTTCATCGTCACGGCGAGCGGCTGCGCGCCGCCCATGCCGCCGAGCCCGGCGGTGAGCGTGATCGTCCCGGCCAGCGTCCCGTTGAACTTCTTCGCCGCCACGGCCGAGAAGGTCTCGTAGGTGCCCTGGAGGATGCCCTGGGTGCCGATGTAGATCCAGGAGCCCGCGGTCATCTGGCCGTACATGGTCAGACCCAGCTGCTCCAGGCGGCGGAACTCCTCCCAGTTCGCCCAGTCGCCCACCAGGTTGGAGTTGGCGATCAGGACGCGCGGGGCCCACTCATGGGTCTGCATCACACCGACCGGGCGGCCGGACTGGACGAGCATCGTCTCGTCCTGCTTGAGCGTGCGCAGCGTGCGCACCATCGCGTCGAAGGAGCGCCAGTCGCGCGCGGCCTTGCCGGTGCCGCCGTAGACCACGAGCTTGTCGGGGTGCTCGGCGACCTCGGGGTCGAGGTTGTTCTGGAGCATCCGAAGGGCGGCTTCCTGCTGCCATCCCAGGGTGGTCAGTTCCGTACCGCGCGGTGCCCGTACGGGGCGGGGTCCTGACATGGCGAGGCCTCCTCACGACGTGACTCAGATATTCACATCCTGTCTTTCTGAATAGAACTAGTCAATACCTTGGTACGTCTGCGCGTCGGCGCACCTGGTGCTTGGCTGGATTCCATGACCGACACGGAGGCGGCGGCGCGCCGCGACCAGGCGGTGCGGGCGGCCGTGGAGCAGGGGCTCGTCGGCCCGGACACCCCGCTCGCCGCGCTCCTCGACGTCACCGGCATCCGGGCCGCCGCAGCCGCGCTGACCTCGGCCTTCGCGGCCGTGACCGAGGCGCCCGTGCTGCACGCCTTCGCCGTCAAGGCGTGCCCGCTGGTGCCCGTGCTGCGCCTGCTCGCGTCCGAGGGGCTGGGCGCGGAGGTCGCCAGCCCCGGCGAGCTGGCGCTGGCCCGCGCCGCCGGGATCGGCCCCGGCCGCACGGTCCTGGACTCCCCCGCCAAGACCCCCGCCGAGCTGCGCGAGGCGCTCGCGCTCGGCATCGCCGTCAACGCCGACAACCCCCAGGAGCTGGCCCGTCTCGACGCGCTCGTCGCCTCCGCCGCGACCGCGTCGCCGCTCGGCCTGCGGGTCAACCCGCAGCTGGGCGCGGGGTCCATCGGCGCGCTCTCGACGGCGACGGCGACCTCGAAGTTCGGGGTGGCGCTGCGGGACGAGGGGGCGCGGGAGTGGGTCGTGCGGGCGTACGCGGACCGCCCCTGGCTCACCCGGCTGCACACCCACACGGGCTCCCAGGGGGTGCCGCTGGGGCTGATGGCCGAGGGGGTGCGGGCCGCGTACGAGCTGGCCGAGGAGGTCAACGCGCGCGTGGGCCGCCGGCAGATCGACACGGTCGACCTCGGCGGCGGGCTGCCGGTGAACTTCGCCTCGGACGAGGACCGACCCACGTACGCGGAGTACGCGCGGCTGCTGCGCACCGAGGTCCCCGGGCTCTTCGACGGCTCGTACGCGCTGGTGACCGAGTTCGGCCGCTCGCTGCTCGCCAGGCACGGGACGGTGCTGGCGCGGGTGGAGTACGCGAAGACGTCCGGGGGGCGGGCCATCGCGGTCACCCACGCGGGCGTCCAGATCGCGGCCCGTACGGTGTACGCGCCCGCGTCCTGGCCGCTGCGGATCGCCGCGTACGGCCCGAAGGGCCGCCCCAAGTCCGGTCCGCCCGTCGTCCAGGACGTGGCCGGCCCGGCCTGCTTCGCGGGGGACCTGCTGGCCGAGGCCCGGTTGCTGCCGCGTCTGGAGCAGGGGGACTACGCGGCGGTGCTGGACACCGGGGCGTACTACTTCGCCCACCACTACGCGTACAACAGCCTCGCCAGACCGGGCGTCTACGGCTTCACGGCGTCCCCGTCGGGCGTCCGCTTCGCGGTGGTCCGGGAGCCGCAGTCGGTGGCGGCCATAGTGGCAGAATCCGGCGGCCCGACCCCGGACGCCCTGCTCTAGCCCACGCCCGGACTTCACGCCCGGACTTCACCTGCGGGCCGGTGGCTGGCTGGCCGCGCAGTTCCCCGCGCCCCTTAGGTAGTCCGCCGCAGCCGGAAACGCAGCTCAGCCACAGGCCTTCAGGGGCGCGGGGAACTGCGCGACCAGCCACCCACAGCCCGCGGATCCAGAGGGTTCAGGGGCGCGGGGAACTGCGCGAGCAACCCGCCACGGTCCGCAGGTCCAGAGGGTTGAGGGGCGCGGGGAACTGCGCGAGCAACCACCCACCGGTCCGCAGATAAAGTCCGGGCCGGAAAGGCCCCGCCGGGCCGTAAGCGAGCACGTGCCCCCGGCCGGGACGGACTACTCCACGAACAAGCCGCGCCCCGCGGCCCCCGCGTCGAACGACTCCAGCCGTGCCTGCGCGTCCGGGAGGCTGTCGCACATCGCCTCCAGGAGGACGCGGCCGAGGAGCATCGGGGCGCAGGCGGTGTCGAACGCGAGGCCGGTGCCGACGGCCGCCGGGATCAGCAGATCACTGTGGCGGGCCACCGGCGCGAAGGCCGAGTCGGCGACCGTGACGACGGTCAGGCCCACCGAGCGCGCGTACGCCAGCGCGTCCACCACCTCCCGAGGATGCCGCGGCAGCGCGAAGCACAGCAGCGCCGACGCCCCCGCCCGACGCGCCGCGTCGATCCGGTCCACCAGCATCGAGCCGCCCTCGTCGAGCAGCCGCACGTCGGGGTGGACCTTGGCGGCGAAGTAGGCGAAGCCGCGCGCCTGGGAGGAGGCCGCGCGCAGCCCGAGCACCGGCAGCGGCCGGGACCCGGCGAGCAGCCGTCCGGCCTCCTCGACCGGCGAGGGGTCGGCCAGCAGGCCCGCCAGATGGCGCAGGTTCTCGATCTCGGCCTGGACCGCCTGCTGGTACTCGTTGTACTCGTCCTCGCCCTCCTTGGGGGAGGACGCGGGCACCACCTCGCGCAGATGGCGGCGGAGCGCCGGGTACCCGTCGAAGCCGAGCGCGACCGCGAAGCGCGTCACCGAGGGCTGGCTCACCCCGGCCAGCTCCGCCAGCTCCACGCTCGACAGGAACGGCACATCGGCGGCCCGGCGCACCATGGAGTGCGCGATCCGCCGCTGGGTCGGTGTCAGCCTGCGCCCCTCGAAGAGCTGTTGCAGCCGCGCGGCAGGGCCGTCGCTCATGCCGTCCCCCTTCCTCACGCCCGTCACTCCACGATATTCAGTCGCCCAGCACTCTGCATGACCATATGCAGACGGGCAAGTACGGGGGCTACCCCCACTGCGCCCGCGCCGTCCGCTCCGTACCGTGGGGAAGCATGGAAGCCCGCGACGCCGACCTGAGAAAAGAACTCGACGCCACCCTGCACGCCCGCAGGGAGCTCGGGGAGGAGTACGAGCCCGCGCTCGTCGACTCGTTCCTGGAAAAGGTGGAGCAGCGCCTCGACCCGGCGATCGACCGCCGGGTGCGGCGCCAGCTCGCCGAGCAGCAGATGGTGGTGGCCCGCGGCGGCCGCCCGTCCGGCCAGAGCCCCGACATGGGCTTCGCCGAGCGCTTCGGGTTCGGCATGATCTCGCTGGTCCTCGCCATCCCGCTGTCCGCGATCGGCGCCGTCAACGCGGGACTGAGCGGCCTCTTCGTCACCTGGCTGGGCATCTTCGGCGTGAACGCCGTGCACGCCGCCCGTCCGTGGCCGTGGCCGCGCCGCCACCGGGGCGAGGGCGACGGCGACTGAGGAACGGCTGGAGAAGATGAGCGCGGGGACCGCCGCACCCCCGGTCGCCCGGGGGGCGGGACGACGGCGGTCCCCGCGCGGGACACGGTCCCGGGTCAGGGCCGGTCGCCGCGTCCTGGGCGCCGAGAGGTCCGGGAGCCGCTCCGGAGGTCCTTGACGCCGCTGGTGGTGCCGGCCGGGTTCCCCCGACCGACGAACACCACTGTGCCGCACTCGTGTTAAGCGCGTGCTGCGCGAACATGTCGCGCTCGTACCGGTTCCGCGTCCAACACACCGTCCGCCGACTGCCTTGGCGCGTACGGGACTCAGGGGTGGGCCGGATGCGCCGGGTGCGCGGTGGACGGCTCGGTCGCGGTCAGCCGCCGACGGCGGCGGTGCTTGAGCAGTGCCCAGGGCGCACGGGCCCCGCTGACCTCGGTGCCGGGCTCCGCGGCCGCCTCGGCCGCCGCCTTGGCCACCGGCAGGATGTCCTCGTCGCGGTCCGCGTCCAGCCGGTCGGCGTCCGGCCACAGCCCGAGCGAGGCGCAGAGCGTGGGCAGGACGGCCATCGCGGCCGTCGCGTACCCCTCGGCCGAGGGGTGGTAGTTGTCCGGGCCGAACAGCTCGCGCGGGTTCGCCTCGAACTCGGGGCCGAGCAGATGGCCGAGCGAGACCGTCCGCCCGCCCTGCTCGACCACCACGATCGTCTGCGCGGCCGCGAGCTGGCGCGAGACCCGCCGGGCCAGCCAGCGCAGCGGCTGGTAGACCGGCTCGACCGAGCCGAGGCCTAGGGTCTGTCCGGCGGATCTGGCCGCCCGCGGTCCCGGACCCCCGCGTCCCAGGCAAGATCCGCCGGACAGGCCCCAGCCCCGCCCCGGCGGGGGGCCGTCTCCTCGTGGCGGACCCGGAAGCGGACGCCCTCACCGGCGACCAGGGACTCCGACACCTGCTCTCGCCGCGCGTCGCGGAAGTCGCCGCGCTGAAGGCGTCACCGGCCGTCCCGGGCGCGCTCGGCGCCTGACGGCCCGTCCCGTGTACGCCTACAGCGACGCGATGACCCGGTCGGCCAGGATGTACACGCTCTCCTCGCCGCACGAGAACGTCAGCGCGTACGCCCCGGAGATGCCCGAGCCGCCGAGCAGCACCGGGGTGTCGCCCTCGCGCAGGGCCTCGGCGAGGCGCTCGGAGGTCTCGCGGTGGCCGGGGGTCATGCACAGCGTGGTGCCGTCGGCGAAGACGTAGACGTCGAGGGTGCCGAGCGGGCCGGGGCGCACGTCCGAGAGCGCGGTACGGGCCTCGGCGAGCTGCTCCAGGCGCGAGACCGTGGACTCGTGGTCGGCCACGACCGACGTCTGCGCGGGGACGAAGTCGGGGTGCGAGGGGTGGCGGCGGCGGGCCGCGGCCAGCTCCGGGGAGTCCTCGGGGAACTCCTCGTACGGCTCCGCGCCCAGCTCCACGCCCTCCAGACCGACGAAGTCGGCCTGCCGGGGGAGGAACAGCGAGGCGTCCTCCCCGAGGCCCGTGAGGCCGCCCAGGAGCGACGGGGCGTCCGCCGCGTCCCGCGCCTCCTGCGCGGCCCAGAAGGCCCGCGCCTCGGCGAGCTCGCGCTCCCGCTCCTCGGCGAGCGCCTCGGCGACGGCCGCGCGTATCTCGGCGACGGGGGTCTCCCCGCCGCGCGCCTGGTGGGGCACGGTGGCGGACCGGCCGGCGTTCGTGGCCGCGAGGTCGGCGCGCAGCGCCACGACCTGCCTGCGCAGCCCGTGGGCGGCGTGCAGGGCGGCGGCGCCCACGGCCGTGGCAGCGGCCGTGGTCAGCAGCAGGGCAAGAGGCATGGCGCTCACTGACTTACTCCCGGATTCAAACGATTCCCCGACTTCCTACATCAGCTTGTCGGGTACCCGCTCCCGTTGTCAGTGCATTACGTCACGAATTGGACAGGTCTTTGTGCCTGGGGTTTAACCCCGTGACCCTTGTGACCTGCGGGAATACCTCTCCCCCGGGACGTACGTCACATCCTGGGGGAGATTCGGTCACGAACCGGACGCGGCGGGGTCGGGGCGGCGCTGAGAGGTGTCACCCCCGCGGGCACCGCCGATGCCCCCCGCCGCAGCGTAGGGCCTCGTCAGCTCAGGCGCTCGATGACCATGGCCATGCCCTGGCCGCCGCCCACGCACATCGTCTCCAGACCGAACTGCTTGTCGTGGAACTGGAGGGAGTTGATGAGCGTGCCGGTGATGCGGGCGCCCGTCATGCCGAAGGGGTGGCCGACCGCGATGGCGCCGCCGTTGACGTTCAGCTTGTCGAGCGGGATCTCCAGGTCGCGGTACGAGGGGATCACCTGGGCGGCGAAGGCCTCGTTGATCTCGAAGAGGTCGATGTCGCCGACGGTGAGGCCGGCGCGCTTGAGGGCCTGCTTCGAGGCCTCGACCGGGCCGAGGCCCATGATCTCGGGCGAGAGGCCCGTGACACCGGTGGAGACGATCCGGGCGAGCGGCGTCAGACCGAGCTCCCGGGCCTTGGTGTCGCTCATGATGACGAGGGCCGCGGCGCCGTCGTTGAGCGGGCAGCAGTTGCCGGCGGTGACCAGGCCGTCGGGGCGGAAGACGGGCTTGAGGCCCTGGACGCCCTCCACGGTGACGCCGGCGCGCGGGCCGTCGTCCTTGCTGACGACCGTGCCGTCGGGGGTGGTGACCGGGGTGATCTCCCGCTCCCAGAAGCCGTTCTTGATGGCTTCCTCGGCGAGGTTCTGCGACCGTACGCCGAACTCGTCCATGTCCGCGCGGGTGACGCCCTTGGCGCGCGCCAGGTTCTCGGCGGTCTGGCCCATCGAGATGTACGCGTCGGGGATCAGGCCGTCCTCGCGCGGGTCGTGCCAGGAGGCGCCGGCGGACTCCGCGACGGCGGCGGTACGGGCCTCGGCGTCGGCGAAGAGCGGGTTGTGGGTGTCGGGCATCCCGTCGGAGCTGCCCTTGACGGACCGCGACACCATCTCGACACCGGCCGAGATGAAGACGTCGCCCTCGCCCGCCTTGATGGCGTGCAGCGCCATGCGGGAGGTCTGGAGCGAGGAGGAGCAGTACCGGGTGATGGTGCAGCCCGGCAGGTGGTCCATGCCCATCTGCACGGCCACGATGCGGCCGAGGTTGTGGCCCTGCTCGCCGCCGGGGAGGCCGCAGCCGAGCATCAGGTCGTCGATGTCGCGCGGGTCGAGCTCGGGGATCTTGGCGAGCGCGGCCTGAATGATCGTGGCGGTGAGGTCGTCCGGGCGCAGATCCTTCAGCGAGCCCTTGAAGGCGCGGCCGATGGGGGAACGAGCGGTCGAGACGATCACGGCTTCGGGCATCACGGCTCCAGGGGCTAAGCGGGCGGGCTCTCTGGGAAGTTACCCGTACGTACGGAATTGGTCATCGGGGGACGCGTGTGATGCGGACCTCTTTTCTAAGCGCCCGCTCAGCCCCCGCCCCGCCCGGGGGCCGGGGGCCGGGGGCCGCCCACGTAAAAAGGGGCGCCGCACCCCGAAGGTGCGGCGCCCCCCACGCGAACTACTTCGCCGCGTTCTTCGCCAGGAACGCCAGGAGGTCCTGGCGGCT
The DNA here is from genome assembly GCF_001653515.1 of Streptomyces sp. ERV7. GTDB lineage: Bacteria > Actinomycetota > Actinomycetes > Streptomycetales > Streptomycetaceae > Streptomyces. The sequence continues at coordinate 1,387,223 of NZ_LYOY01000029.1, forward strand.
GACCACGCCCGTGGGCTTGCCCTCGACCAGGACGATCGCGGCGTCCGCCTCGCCCAGGACCGACATCAGTTCGCCGACCGGCTCGCCGGAGCCGACCTGCGGCAGGGGCGCGCTCATGTGCTTCTCCAGCGGGTCCGTGAGCGACGCGCGCTGGGCGAACAGGGCCGCCAGGAGCTCCTTCTCGACGACCGAGCCGATGACCTCCGCGGCCATCACGTCGGGGTGGCCCGCGCCCGGCTTGACGATCGGCATCTGCGAGACGCCGTACTCGCGCAGCACCTCGATCGCCTCCCCGACCGTCTCCTCCGGGTGCATGTGGACGAGCGACGGCATCGCGCCCTCCTTGTCGGCGAGGACGTCGCCGATACGGGCCGAGGGGCCCGCCTCCTCCAGGAAGCCGTGCCCGGCCATCCACTCGTCGGAGAAGATCTTGGAGAGGTAGCCGCGGCCGGAGTCCGGGAGCAGGACGACGACCACGTCGTCCGGGCCCAGGCCCTCGGCCACCCGCAGCGCCGCCACGACCGCCATGCCGCAGGAGCCGCCCACCAGGAGGCCCTCCTCCTTGGCGAGGCGGCGCGTCATCTGGAACGAGTCCTTGTCCGAGACTGCGACGATCTCGTCCGTGACCTCACGGTCGTACGCGGTGGGCCAGAAGTCCTCGCCCACGCCCTCGACCAGGTACGGACGGCCGGAGCCGCCGCTGTAGACCGAGCCCTCGGGGTCCGCGCCGACCACCCGCACGGCCCCGCCGGAGACCTCCTTGAGGTACTTGCCGGTGCCGGAGATCGTGCCGCCGGTGCCGACGCCCGCCACGAAGTGCGTGATCTTCCCGTCCGTCTGCTCCCAGAGCTCGGGACCGGTGGTCTCGTAGTGCGAGCGGGGGTTGTTCGGGTTGCTGTACTGGTCCGGCTTCCAGGCGCCGGGCGTCTCGCGCACCAGGCGGTCCGAGACGTTGTAGTACGAGTCCGGGTGCTCAGGGTCGACCGCCGTCGGGCAGACGACGACCTCGGCCCCGTAGGCCCGCAGGACGTTGATCTTGTCGAGCGACACCTTGTCCGGGCAGACGAAGATGCACTTGTAGCCCTTCTGCTGGGCCACGATCGCGAGACCGACACCCGTGTTGCCCGAGGTGGGCTCCACGATCGTGCCGCCCGGCTTGAGCGCACCGCTCTGCTCCGCCGCTTCGATCATGCGCACGGCGATCCGGTCCTTGACCGAGCCGCCCGGGTTGAAGTACTCGACCTTGGCCAGGACGGTCGCCTGGATGCCCGCGGTCACACTGTTGAGCTTCACCAGCGGGGTATTGCCGACGAGGCTGATCATCGAGTCGTGGAATTGCACCGTTGTCTCCGGGGTCTCCGTGATGGTGCCGCCAGCGTATGCGCAGAGCGAGCGCCCGTTCACCTCACGGCGGGATTGAGCGACACCCGTCACCGGGCAGGTAGCTGATGTACGGCTCCAAGGAGGTGGCGGTGGCTGGGAGTGTGTCGATCGTGTCGGCCGGGGTGTCGGCCGGTTCGAGGGCGAGGGTGGCGCGCCGGATCGCGGCGGGCGCGGCGTTCGGCGGGGGCGGGATCGGGCTGCTCGCCACGGCCGCCGTCGGCGTGCTGCTCGCGGAGGCGGCGCTGGCCAAGCGGTCGGTCAGCCCGTCCCTTCCACCGCCGCCCGGCTCCCACCCCAGGACTGAGAAAAGCCCCATGTTCAAAACCGCCCTGCGCAACGTGCTCGCGCACAAGGCCAGGCTGCTGATGACCGTGCTCGCCGTGATGCTCGGCGTGGCCTTCGTCTCCGGCACCCTGGTCTTCACCGACACCCTCAAGAGCGCCTTCAAGAACCAGTCGGCCAAGAGCTACGACAACGTGGCCGTCGCCGTCACCTCGTACGGGAGCGGCGACGACAAGCAGGACCCCGGCGTCAGCAAGCAGACCGTCCGCAAGATCGAGGCCCTGGACGGGGTCGCCTCCGTCAACGGACGCGTCGACGGGTTCGCCGGTGTGGCCGACCGCCACGGCAAGCTGATCGGCCAGGGCTGGGCCAACAAGGGCGGCAACTACTCTCCGGGCAAGGACGGCCGGGACGGCAAGGATCCAGCATACGACTTCACCGACGGCTCCGGCCCGGTGAAGGACGGCCAGATCGCGCTCGACGAGGACACCGCGTCCAAGGGCGGGTACAAGGTCGGCGACCCGGTGCGGGTGGCCACCAACGGGCCGGTGAAGACGTACACCCTCTCCGGTGTGTTCACCACCGAGGACGGCTCGGTCAACGCGGGCGGCAGCCTCGTCCTGTTCGACACCAAGGTCGCCCAGCAGCTCTACCTCAAGCCGGGCTTCTTCAAGAACGTCAACGTCTCCGCCACCCCCGGCGCCGACGCGCGGAAGATCCTCGACGAGGTCACCCCGCTGATCCCCGAGCACGCCACGGCCAAGACCGGCCAGGCGCTCGCCGTCCAGGAGGCCGACGACATCGAGAAGGGGCTGAGCGCGCTCAACCAGACGCTGCTCGCCTTCGCCGCCATCGCGCTCTTCGTCGGTGTCTTCCTGATCTCCAACACCTTCACCATGCTGGTCGCCCAGCGCACCAAGGAGCTGGCCCTGATGCGCGCGGTCGGCGCCTCGCGCTCCCAGGTGCGGCGCTCGGTGCTCACCGAGGCGCTGGTGGTCGGGGTCACCGCGTCCGCGATCGGCTTCGGCCTGGGCATCGGCCTGGCGGCCGGGCTGCGCTCCGCGATGTCGGGGTTCGGCATGAAGATCCCGGGCGGCGCGCTGATCGTCTCGGCCACCCCGGTGATCGCCGCGCTCGCGGTCGGCGTCCTGGTGACCCTGATCGCCGCGCTGCTGCCCGCCTGGCGCGCCGCGAAGATCCCGCCGGTGGCGGCGATGAACAGCGTGCACGCGGCCGCCACCACCAAGTCCCTGGTGGTACGGAACACGATCGGCGCGATCATCACGCTGCTCGGCGCCGGCGCGGTCCTCTCGGGCGCGGCGGCGGGCAAGGACGGCAAGACGATGATCGGCCTGGGCGCGTTCCTGGCGCTGGTCGGCATCATCGTCCTGATCCCGCTGCTCTCCCGCCCGGTCATCGCGCTCGTCCGCCCGGCGCTGGCCAAGATGTTCGGCGTCTCCGGCAAGCTGGCCAGCCAGAACGCGGTGCGCAACCCGCGCCGCACCGGCGCCACCGCCTCCGCGCTCGCCATCGGCCTCACCCTGGTCACCGGTCTCTCGGTGCTCGGTGTCACGGTCGGCAAGGCGATCGACAAGACGACCACCGACAACATCAAGGCCGACTACATGGTCGCGATGGCCAGCCGCGACGCCCTGGACAAGTCGGTCGTGCCCGAGCTGCGCAAGGCACCCGGTGTCACCGCCGTCTCGCCCAAGCAGAACTCGTATCTGAAGGCCGACGGCGACTTCCACTCGGTCACCGGTGTGACGCCGGGCGACGTCGAGAAGGTGCTGCGCCTCGACACGGTCTCGGGCTCGCTCGCCACCCTCGGCAAGGGGCAGCTCGCCATCGACGACGAGCTCGCCGCGAAGCACGGCTGGAAGCCGGGCAGCTCGCTGCCGGTCGAGTTCGACGACAAGAAGAAGACGAAGCTCGTGGTGGGCGCGGTCTACAAGAAGCAGGAGTTCCTGGAGTCGATGCTCGCCTCGACCTCGGTCCTCGACCCGCACGAGACCAGGCCGCACATCGAGACGGTCTTCGTGAAGATGGCCGGCGGGGCCACCAAGGCCAATGAGCAGGCGCTGGTGAACGCCCTGGGCGACAACCCGGCGATCAGCTTCATGGACCAGCAGGACATCCGCGACGAGTTCGGCGGCATGATCAACACGCTGCTCAACATCATGTACGGGCTGCTCGCGATGGCGCTGCTCATCGCGGTCCTGGGTGTGATCAACACGCTGGCCATGTCGGTCTTCGAGCGCCAGCAGGAGATCGGGATGCTGCGGGCGATCGGCCTGGACCGCGGCAAGGTCAAGCGCATGATCCGCCTGGAGGCCGTCGTGATCTCGGTCTTCGGCGCGGTGATCGGCGTGGGCCTCGGCACCTTCCTGGCCTGGGCCATCGGCCAGACCATCAAGGGGTCGATCCCGGCGTACGCGCTGGTCATCCCATGGGACCGGATCGGGCTCTTCCTGCTCCTGGCGGGCCTGGTGGGCGTCCTGGCCGCCCTCTGGCCGGCCCGCAGCGCCGCCCGGCTGAACATGCTGACGGCGATCAAGACGGAGTAGCGGCGGGAAAAGGGCGAAGGGCCCGGGACGGCGTGTGCCGTCCCGGGCCCTTCGTCGTGTGCGTGTCTCAGCTGCCGGCGCAGTACGACATCAGCTGGTCGTGGTTGGCCTTGAACTGGTCGTAGACGGCGTCATCGTTGATCTTGAGGATGGTCTCGTCGTTGGAGCGCAGCGCCTGCCACGAGTAGTTGTGGCTGCCGGTCCAGACGACCTTCTCGTTGGCGACGCCCTCATACGTGCCGTTCACCAGCAGGTACTTGGAGTGGATGCCGATGTTGACCGAGTGCCCGGCGGGCGGGGTCTCGAAGCACTCCACGCGCTGGGTGAGCTGCCCGTACAGGATCGACTCGACGGTCTTGCCCATCGAGGGGACGCCCGAGCCGCCGCCGTCGGGGTTGGCGTCGGCCGCCAGGTAGACCTTGCAGCCCGCGTCGACCATCGCGGCGAGCTTGGTGGCGATCTGGTCGCGGTAGAAGAGGTTGGCCGCCATCCGCACCTCGGAGTGCTGGGTGGAGGAGCAGGTGACCTTGTCGAGGATCAGCTTGACCGTGTCGGTGGCCGGGTCCGTCGAGTAGGTGGTGCCGGACGTCTCCTTGCGGGGGAAGAAGTACGTCTTGTAGTTCGGGTTGGTCGCGCTGATCGGCGTCGAGTAGTAGCTGTTGTCGCTGGTGCCCGAGGAGCCGTTCGTCACCTGGTCGTTGAAGTACGCCTGGTAGTTGGCGTAGAGACCGGCGTCGACCAGGGTGACGGCGTTGTTGAAGAGGTCGGTGCGCTGGGTGCCCGACATGTTGGCCGAGGTCTGCACCACGACGTTGTCCGCGCCTCCCGTGTGGGAGAAGAGGAAGAACTTGTTGTGGTTGATCGAGCCGTCGTCACCGGAGTTGAGCTTCCGGTTGGCGATGCAGGCGCGGCCCTGCGGACAGGACAGGATCCAGGACGGCTTGGTGCGGTCGGTGCCGAGCGCCGCGGCCAGGTTCTCGTACTCGCCGCCCTTGGTCAGCTCGCTGCCGTCGGGCTTGAAGTTGTGCGACTTGTAGTCGACCACGAGCTTCACGGCGACGCCGCGGTCCTTCGCGGCGATCAGCGCGGTGCGCAGGACGTCGTCGGTGAAGGTGTACATCGACATCTGGACGGTGCTGCCCGCGGGGGCGTCGTTCACCAGCGAGACGACGTAGTCGCGGATCCGGTCCTGGTCGGCGGTGGTGCCGGACGGGTCGTTGAAGATCGCCCCGTTGGTGACCGCGACGGTGTCGGCCGAGGCCGCCCCCGGCCCGGCGAAGACGGACATCACGGCAACGGCCAGGCCGAGGAGCCAGGTTCTGCGGTGGCGGTGCACACCGGCCTCCAGTGCATAGGGCTACGAATAGCGCGTACATGACAAATCGGACGACGTGGTTCCGCCCGATTGGTCGAAGGTATCAACGCCCCCCGGCCGTTACCGGTCCGGGCTCCCCCAGCTGCGCGCCCGCAGCGGCATCCCCGAGGCGCCGCTCCCGGGCACCTTCACCGCCAGGATCTGGTTGACGCCGATCCGGTTGCGCTCGAAGGACAGCGCACAGGCGGCCATGTAGAGCCGCCAGACCCGGGCCCGGCCGGGGCCGGCGAGCCGCGCCGCCCGCTCCCAGTCCGCCTCCAGATTGCCCACCCAGCGGCGCAGGGTCAGCGCGTAGTGCTCGCGGATGGCCTCCACGTCACGCGCCTCGAACCCGGCGTCCTCCAGCGTCGCCAGGGTCCGCCCCAACGGGGCCAGCTCCCCGTCGGGGAAGACGTACGCGTCGATGAACTCGTCCACGTGGTACGCGGCTTCGTCCCCCTCGGGGCGGCGCGCGATCTGGTGGTTGAGGAGACGCCCGCCGTCCGTCAGCAGGGCGTACAGGTCGTCCGCGTACTCCCGGTAGCGCACCGCGCCGACGTGCTCGGCCATCCCGATCGAGGAGATCGCGTCGTACGGACCGTCCCGCACGTCCCGGTAGTCCTGCACCCGGATCTCGACGCGGTCGGCCAGGCCCTCCTCGGCGACCCGCTTGCGGGCGTGGGCGGCCTGTTCGGCGCTGAGCGTGATGCCGACGACCCGGGCGCCGTGGTGGCGTGCCGCGTGCAGCGCCATCGAGCCCCAGCCGCAGCCGACGTCGAGCAGCCGGTCGCCCTCCTTGAGACCCAGCTTGCGGCAGATCAGCTCCAGCTTGTCGCGCTGGGCCTCCTCCAGGGTGGCGTCGGGGCGCTCCCAGTAGGCGCACGAGTAGACCATCGAGGGGCCGAGCACCAGCGCGTAGAAGGCGTTGCCCACGTCGTAGTGGTGGCTGACGGCCTGCTTGTCGCGGCGTCGAGCCGCAGCAGCTCCCGGGCGCCGGCCCGCAGCCTCGGGTCGCGTACGGGGTGGACGGCGGCGGCGTCGGCGTCGTCGGCGGGGTGGCGCTCCCAGGCCATCCCGGTCATCAGGTCCAGGGCCAGATAGAGGTCGCCCTCGATGTCGAGCTCGCCGGCCACCCAGGCGCGCGCCAGGCCCAGTTCGCCCGGCTTCCACAGCAGCCGGCGCAGTGCGCGGCGGTGGCGCAGCACGACCACGGGGGCGCCCGGCGGGCCCGCCTCGCTGCCGTCCCAGGCGCGGATGCGGACCGGAAGGTCCTCGCCCAGGAGCCTGCCGGCGAGAGCGGTCAGCCGCGTCGCGGCGTCGGCCATGGCGCACACCTCCGTGAAGTCGGCCCCCCACATGCCCAGCACCCCGGACAACACTGCCCGGATCACCCGCCTTCCCGCTACAGCGCCACGGGCGTACATCGGCGGCGCGAAGGTGACGGCGCCGGGGCGCGCACGCCGAAGGGGCCGTCCGCACCACGGATGGCGGACGGCCCCTTCGGGCTGTGCTGTGGGGTGGGCCGAGGCTAGGAGGCCTTGGCCTTCTCCTCGACCTTCGCGGCCGGGGCCGGAGCGGGCTTGGCGGCCTCGTAGAACTCCTCGCGCGGAGTCTCCATGGCGCCGAGCGAGACGACCTCGCGCTTCAGGAACATCGCGAGGGTCCAGTCGGCGAAGACGCGGATCTTGCGGTTCCAGGTGGGCACGGCCAGACCGTGGTAGCCACGGTGCATGTACCAGGCGAGACGGCCCTTGAGCTTGATCTTCATCTTGCCCATGACGATCATCGCGACGCCCTTGTGGAGGCCGAGGCCCGCCACCGCGCCCTTGTTGGCGTGGGCGTACTCCTTCTGCGGGAAGCCCCGCATACCGGAGACCACGTTGTCGCCGAGGACCTTGGCCTGGCGCAGCGCGTGCTGGGCGTTCGGCGGGCACCAGGCGTTCTCCACACCGGCCTTGCGGGCGGCGAGGTCCGGGACCTGGGCGTTGTCGCCCGCGGCCCAGATGTAGTCGGTGCCCTGGACCTGGAGGGTCGGGGCGGTGTCGACGTGGCCGCGCGGGCCGAGCGGCAGGCCGAAGCGGGCCAGCGCCGGGTTGGGCTTGACGCCCGCGGTCCACACGATGGTGTTGGAGTCGACCTCAAGGCCGTTCTTCAGCACCACGTGGCCGTCGACGCAGGAGTCCATGGAGGTCGAGAGGTAGATCTCGACACCGCGGCCCTCAAGGTGCTCCTTGCCCCACTTGCCGAGCTGCGGCCCGACCTCGGGGAGGATCTTGTCGGCGGCGTCGACCAGGATGAAGCGCATGTCCTCGCGCTTCACGTTGGTGTAGTACTTGGCCGCGTCGCGGGCCATGTCCTCGACCTCGCCGATCGTCTCGGCGCCGGCGAAGCCACCACCCACGAAGACGAAGGTCAGCGCCTTGCGGCGGACGTCCTCGTCGGTCGTGGAGTCGGCCTTGTCCAGCTGCTCCAGGACGTGGTTGCGCAGCCCGATGGCCTCCTCGACGCCCTTCATACCGATGCCCTGCTCGGCGAGGCCGGGGATCGGGAAGGTGCGCGAGACCGCGCCGAGGGCGACGACCAGGTAGTCGAAGGGCAGCTCGTAGGCCTCGCCGACGAGCGGCGCGACCGTGGCGACCTTGCGGTCCTGGTCGATGCTGGTGACACGGCCGGTGAGCACCTCGGCTCCGCGCACGACGCGTCGCAGCGGGACGACGACGTGGCGCGGGGAGATGCTGCCTGCGGCGGCTTCGGGGAGGAAGGGCTGGTACGTCATGTACGACCGCGGGTCGACGACCGTGACAGTCGCCTCGGCGTAGCGCATCTTCTTGAGAATGCGCCGTGCCGCGTACAGGCCTACGTACCCACCGCCTACGACGAGGATTCGGGGACGCTCCGTGGTGCTCATGCCATCGAGTATCCACCCCCCTGTGGACCCTCGCTCGTGCGCCCCTTCACAAGGTCCGACGGGGCCTCTGCTACACTTCGCGGCCCACGTGACCGAGGTCATGGCGGACGGAGGGAACCACGGTGTAGGGGAGAACGTTGTTCACCCCTCCTGAACTGGCCCTCACACCGCCGAGCGGGCTAGACCACTGGGCCAGGAAACACGTCCGTAACACACGGTCGACCCCTTGGATCGCGCCCTGTTGAGCCTCTGGGCCTGCAGAAGAGAGGCCTACGGCCCCGAATCGAGGCCAACCGGCGGGTTTTCCTTGTGAAGAACTTCACGAACTTTCTCGCGGAGGGTGGCCCCAAGGCCCCTTCAAGGGGCCCCCGGGGCCCCTTTCACGCGATCGACCAGGCGATTCCGTCGAACATGTCCTCTGAACTGACACTCGCCTCGGCGGCTCCGTGGGCCGCTTCCTCAACCGGCGCCCACACCGGAACGACCCTAGCGGCCGTCTCGAACCGGGAGGGGCGGGGAGACACGAGGATGTGTCGAATGATCTTGTGCAAGATCGTGTTGCGGTGCTGGACGGTGAACGTCTCCCACTCCGGGAGGACGCCCACCACGAGGGGGCGAAGGTCCTCAAACTTGGGGGTCTCCTCCTTCTTCTCTGTCTCCTCGAACTTCGCGAGTCCTTCGAGGGCGGCGTCGCGCTTCCCCTCCATGTCTTTACGAGCCTTGTCGTACTCGGCATCGGGGTAGCGATCCGGGTTGACGGCGTAGTCCGTAATAAGACGAGTGAGCGCGGCACTCCACTTGGCGTGCTCGGCCGTCAGTCGGGCCTTCTCTGCTGCGGGGTCGGGGCCGACGGGCCGGCGCGGTGCGTTGATGGGGATGACGGGGGCGCAGTCGATGCCCTCGGCCACCTCTTCCATGAACTCGCGAACGATCTTCTTGAGGTCGCTGTCAGTGGCGGTTACACCCTCGCAGTCTCCGCCGTGGTCGCGGCGGACGCAGCGCCAATAGGCGTCGCCGCTGTCCTTGGGGTGTGCGGTCATGGCGCCTCGGCACCGGATGCACTTAGTGAGGCTGGTGTGTTCATAGGTGGCGTGTCGTGCCCGGGGCGGACGGCTGGCTACCGTCTTGCGGCGTTCTCCGTATGCCTCCCATGCCTCCTCTGAGATCAGGGGTTCCTGTGCGCCTTGGAAGCGTCGCCAGTGACGGCACGACGACTTCTTGTTCTTGGGGCACATGCAGTTGTCCCGGACCTGTAGGAGCCCGGCGGGGAAGCCGCTGTCCATGTACCGCAACAGAGAGGTGTCGGTCCATCGCTTGCCGCGGGTGGTTACGAACCCTTGCTCGGTGAGCCCTTCGGCGAGGGTCTTGAACCCGGTGCCCATGTTGACGTGTTCGAGGTAGGCGTCGGCGAGGGCGGGCCCTGCCTCGGTCGGTACGTCTGGCTCGTACCACTCTTGTTGCAGGCGCCATCCATCCGGCGCGGTGGCGTCGGGGATGCGGCGCCGGTGCCAGATGTACCCGAATCGGGGGCGTCCGCCGGACGGTAGGAGCAGGCCGAGGCGGTGCGCGTGGACTTCTTTCCACTGTTCGCCGGTGCGGTCGCTCTCGAAGGCTGCGAACTCCAGCATCATGCCGCGTTGGAAGCGGCCGATGGCTGTTGCTGCGTCGACGGGTTCGGTTGCTGAGATGAGCATGCCGCCGACGTTCTCGACGCGGGCGAGGTTGACGGCGTTGCCGACGCGGTCGCGTCCGAAGCGCGAGTAGCGCCATACGACGATGCCGCGGGCCTTGCCGTTCTCGATCATCTCGATGGCGCCCATGATCTTGCGTTTGAACGTCCGGCCGGACACGTCAAGGTCAGGTATCCACTTGACGATGCGCTTGCGGTTGCGGCGGGCCCATTCCTTGATGGCTGCGCGCTGGATCTCGGGGCTGATCTTCTCCTCTCTCCATGTGGATACGCGGATGTAGGCGATCCAGGGTTCATCGTCGAGCGATGCCCCGGGCAGGAAGGTCGCCGGAAGGATGGCTGTCACAGGGCGGTCCGTTCTTGGTTCTCCTGTTGGGTGGGGTGCAGACGGCGGACGTTGCTCGGCAGGGCGCCGAGGCCGGCGCGGTCTGCGGTGGTGCTGGTCGGGTAGCTCGTTGGGTGCGGCGCGGTCGGCTGGTCGAGCAGACCGCGGGCAACGTGGCCGAGGGCGAGTTGGTACCCCTGGGTGTGGGCGGTGGCGAGCTGTTCGTCGGTGGCCTGCTGGGAGCGTCTGAGCAGCTGCGCGAATACGGCGGGCATGGCCGCCGCGGTCATGAGGATTCCCACCACGACCATGTCTCCGTTGTTGAACTTGGGGTGCACGCCTGCGGCTCCGACGAAGACGCCGAGGGCGAGCAGGGGCATTGCGGTACGGGACATGGTGCGGTTGAACACTGGTGGGTCCTCCGGGGTGTCTAGTGCTCGGCGACGTTGTCGCCTTGGTTTCGTTGGAGGGTTTGGGTCATGGAGACGAAGAGGCGTCGTGCCTGTTCGTCTTGAATGCCTAGCTCGGCCGCCGCTTCCTCTGGGGTGATGCGGGGGCCTGCTGGGGCGGGGTGGCGGACGGCTTGGAGTTCGGATTCGTCAAGGATTCCGGCTCTTACGAGGACTTCGCCTAGCGGCAGGTGGAGAGCCTTGGCGAGCAGGGCCAGTACACCCCGACAGGAGAAGCTGTCGGCCCCTGGTGGAAGGCGCCGCGGCCCTCCACAGAGCGCGGCCCCGGTTCCTCCGAACGAGGTACCGGGGCCGCGTCACATCCATGGCAGATGCGTTACCGCAGGTCAGACCTTGTCTTTCTCCTCCTCGGCCTCTTCTGCCACTTTGTAGGCAATGCCATCGAGGATGTCGTGCTCGCTGACCACGACCTCCGACGCGCCTGTGCGCTCCATGACGGCCAGCAGGACGAGCGCGCCCGCGGCGATCACGTCGATACGGCCGGGGTGCAGCACCGGGATCGCCGTGCGCTCCTCGTGGGTGGAGGCGAGCAGGCGCTCGGTGACCCGCTTGACCTCTTCATAGGAGATACGGGAGTGGTGGATCGCCGCCGAGTCGTACGCGGACAGACCGAGCGCGACGGCGGCGACCGTGGTCACCGAACCGGCCAGGCCCACCAGCGTGCGCGGCTCGCGCAGCGGCACGGTCCGCTCGGCGAGGTCGAGGGCCGCCTCGACGTCCGCCCTTATCGCCGCGATCTGCTCGGGCGTGGCCGGGTCGCCGGGGTGGTGGCGCTCGGTCATCCGCACACAGCCCACGTCCACGGAACGGGCCGCGCGCACATGGCGGGAGCCGACCACGAACTCGGTGGAGCCGCCGCCGATGTCGACGACGAGGTAGTCGCCGTCGGCGTGCAGCTCCCTGGTGGCGCCGGTGAAGGAGAACTCGGCCTCCTGGTCGCCGGTGATCACCTCGGGCTCGACGCCCAGGATGTCCAGGACGCCCCGGACGAAGTCGTCGCGGTTCTCGGCGTCGCGGGAGGCGGAGGTGGCGACGAAGCGCAGGCGCTCGGCGCCGAACTCCTTGATGACCGCCGCGTACTCGCGGCAGGCCGCGAAGGTGCGCTCCAGGGCCTCGGGGGCGAGGCGGCCGGTGCGGTCCACGCCCTGGCCCAGGCGCACGATCGTCATCCGGCGGTCCAGGTCGACGAGTTCGCCGGTCGCCGGGTCCGCGTCGGCGACGAGGAGGCGGATCGAGTTCGTCCCGCAGTCGATGGCGGCGACCCGGGTCACTTCTCGCCCTCCCCGGGCACGCAGGGGGTGACGCACGGGCCCTTCGCCCACCACTCGGGCAGCATCGCGATCGCCTCGTCGCCCAGCGGGTTCACCCCGGGCCCGGCCGCCAGCGAGTGGCCGACCAGCACGTGCAGGCACTTCACCCGGTCCGGCATGCCGCCCGCGCTCGGGAAGCCCTCCAGGACCTCGATGGCATCGCGGCGGGCGATGTAGTCCTCGTGGGCGGCGCGGTAGGCGGCGGCCAGCTCGGGGTCGGTCGCCAGCCGCTCCGTCATCTCCTTCATGACGCCGTTGGCCTCAAGGGTGCCGATCGCCGACGCGGCCCGCGGGCAGCTCAGGTAGTACGTCGTCGGGAACGGCGTGCCGTCGGGCAGCCGGGGGGCCGTCTCGACCACGTCCGGGTTGCCGCACGGGCAGCGGTGCGCGATCGCGCGCAGCCCGCGCGGCGGGCGGCCCAGCTGCTCCTGGAAGGCGGCGATGTCCGCGTCGGTCGGCTCGGTGTGGGGAGTCTGGGGCGGGGGCGTTTCCATCGCGGTGTCTGTCTCAGTCTCTGTCTGTCTGGATCTGTCGCTGGCGGTTCACGTCGTCAGTCGCCGGGCCGGTCGGCCTTGTCCACGCCGTCCCAGAGGTTCTGGTGCCAGGGGCGGCCGGTGGCGGCCTTGCCGTCGTGGCGGCCCTTGCCGGCCGACGGGTCGGTCACGGTGTAGCCGGTCTCGCCCGGAAACTGCATGTGCAGGTGCTCACGGGCCAGCCGCTTGATGTACGCGTCGTCCTGGAGCCGAGCCTTCTCGTCGCGCAGCCGCTCGACCTGCGCGGCCGCGTCGTGCTCCTTGCGGCGCTGCTCGGCGATGTCGCCGCGCTGCGACACGTACTGGCGCATCGGGTACGCGAGGGCCACCACCAGCGAGCACATCACCAGGGCGAGCAGCGCGGCCCGCCCGGTGAGCCGGGAGCGGCGTGCCTGGCGCTTGGTCTGGGAGCGGTAGACCCGGGCCGCGGTCTGCTCGCCGAGCACCTTGAGCCGGGCCGCGGTGGAGAACCGGTCCCGGTTGCCCTTGGCCATGTCGCCCCGCTCCCCTCACGTACGTACAACGTCCCCGGACACGGTACGGGACCGCGGCCGGGGACGTACGTACGACAGGGCGGTCAGCCCGTGTCAGGACTGGCCCGGGTCGGGACTTCTCAGCCCTTGAAGCGCGGGAACGCGCTGCGGCCCGCGTACACCGCGGCGTCGTCGAGGATCTCCTCGATGCGCAGCAGCTGGTTGTACTTGGCGACGCGCTCGGAGCGGGCCGGGGCGCCGGTCTTGATCTGGCCGCAGTTGGTGGCGACGGCCAGGTCGGCGATGGTGACGTCCTCGGTCTCGCCGGAGCGGTGCGACATCATGCACTTGAAGCCGCTGCGCTGGGCGAGCTCGACGGCGTCCAGCGTCTCGGTCAGCGAACCGATCTGGTTCACCTTCACGAGCAGGGCGTTGGCCGACTTCTCCTCGATGCCCCGGGCGAGGCGCTCGGGGTTGGTCACGAACAGGTCGTCACCGACGAGCTGGACCTGGTCGCCGAGCTTGGCGGTGATGGTGTTCCAGCCGGCCCAGTCGTCCTCGAAGAGCGGGTCCTCGATGGAGACCAGCGGGTACGCGGCGACGAGCTCCGCGTAGTACTCGGTCATCTCGGCGGCCGAGCGGGACTGGCCCTCGAACTCGTACTTGCCGTCCTTGTAGAACTCGGACGCGGCGACGTCCAGGGCGAGCGCGACATCCTTGCCCGGGGCGTAGCCGGCCTCCTTGATGGCCTCCAGGATCAGGTCCAGGGCGGCGCGGTTGGAGTCCAGGTTCGGGGCGAAGCCGCCCTCGTCGCCGAGGCCGGTGGACAGGCCCTTGCGCTTCAGGACGGCCTTGAGGGTGTGGTAGACCTCGGTGCCCCAGCGCAGCGCCTCGGAGAAGGACTCCGCGCCGATCGGGGCGATCATGAACTCCTGGATGTCGACGTTGGAGTCGGCGTGCGACCCACCGTTGAGGATGTTCATCATCGGAACGGGCAGCAGGTGCGCGTTCGGGCCGCCCAGGTAGCGGAACAGCGGCAGGTCGCTGGCCTCGGAGGCGGCGTGGGCGACGGCGAGCGAGACGCCGAGGATGGCGTTGGCGCCCAGCGAGCCCTTGTTGTCCGTGGCGTCCAGGTCGAACATCGCCTGGTCGATCAGGCGCTGCTCGGTGGCGTCGTAGCCGACGAGCTCCGGGCCGATCTGCTCGATCACGGCGAGGACGGCCTTCTCGACACCCTTGCCCTGGTAGCGGCTGGGGTCGCCGTCACGCAGTTCGATGGCCTCGAAGGCACCGGTGGAGGCACCCGAGGGGACGGCGGCACGGCCGGTGCTGCCGTCGTCGAGGCCGACCTCGACCTCGACCGTGGGGTTGCCTCGGGAGTCCAGGATTTCCCGGGCTACGACGACGTCGATGGACGGCACGAGCATCTCCTTCTGGGATGTGACGCGAAAACGCCGGGCCGCGTGGTCCGGCACCCCTGAGCCTAACCGGCTCCGGGGCATCCACCAGCCGACCGACCGGCCCGTGGGACGAAACGGGGGGCAAAATGTTCCCGAACAAAACAAAGCCCCGCCCCGGCGTGACGGGGGAGGCGCGCCGGGGCGGGAGTCTTTTCGCGGGGTCGGCCCCGCGGCCCCGGTTCAGCTTTCAGCTAAGTGGATCTCCGCGGGCCTCGCGGGCCGAACCTACCCCGACCGCTCCCCGCGCCCGCCCCGGCCCGTCAGCCGGTGACGGGACCGTCCTGTTCCGGCGCGTTCTTGGTCACCTGGGCGATCCACGGCGTCTTGGCGTCGGCGAGCTGGATCGCCTTGTCGTCCCAGGTGCCGTACCGCGGATTGACGTCGATCTTCAGCTTCTTCGACGCCTCCGTCAGCGTCCTGGTGACGGCGGCCTGGCCGGTGGGCGTGGACAGGTCGGCGCCGGTCGCGGCGGCCAGCCGGGTCAGCTGCACCTGCTCGCGCACCGCGTCGTCGATCTGGCCGGGGGCGACCCCGCGCTGCTGGAGGAGCATGGCCGCGAACGCCTGCTCGCCGCCCGACTGCTGGGCCATCGCGGCCCGGGCGTCCTGGAGCTCCTTGCGGCTCACGCTCACCCCGGCGTCGGCGGCGGCCCGGTCGAGGACCTTGTCGAAGATCAGCCCGTGCAGCTTGGCGCGGCTCAGCTGGCCGGTGTTCTTGATCAGCTGGGCGGACTGCGGCGAGGCCTGCTGCGCCGTACGGACGTCCTTGACCTGGGCCTGGAGCGCGGAGACCGGGATCCGGTCGCCTCCCACGACGGCGGCGGCGCCCGGGTGGGCCTCGCTGCCGCAGGCGGTCAGGAGTGGGCCCGCGCCGAGGAGCGCGACAGAGAGGGCGAGTGCGGTGCGACGGCGGCGGTGCAAAGGAGCCTCCCGGCGGATCGTGCGACAGTGCAGCGACCTGATGACCTTGCGGTGATCGATGTTAGGCAGTCTCAGTGGCGTGGGCCACTGATTCGCTCAACGATTCGGCCGCCTCGGGAGTCTCGGGCCGCAACATGATCGTCCGGGAGAGGACGAAGGTGACCGGAATCGCCGCCGCCGCGGCGACCAGCGGGGCCCAGGTGCTGCTGAACCCCAGCAGGTCCACCAGGACGTACATCCCGGCCGTGGTGATCACGAAGTTGGCCGCGTTGGTGAGCGGGAAGAGCAGGAACTTCCGCCAGGTGGGCCGGGTGCGGTAGGTGAAGTACGAGGTGAGGAAGAAGGAGCCCACCATGGCCAGCAGGAAGGCCGTGACATGGGCGACCACATACGGCACCCACGGCAGGAAGAGCAGATACAGGCCGTAGTACGTACCGGTGTTGACCACCCCCACCAGGGCGAACCGGACTATCTGGGCGGCGGTTCCCGGTTTCATCGGCGGGCGAACTCCCGGTCGGGGTGCTGGCGCGGCATCCGTCCGTCGGCGGGCGCCACCTCGGCGGTCTGCACATTCGTCGACTGCACCAGGAAGTGCGGACGGCGCTTGACCTCGTAATAGATCCGGCCGACGTATTCGCCGACCACGCCCACCATCACCATCTGCACTCCGGCGAGCGCGGTCACCACGACGAGCAGCGTCACATATCCGGGAGTGTCCACGCCGTTCACCATCGCGACACCGACGATCCACGCGGAATACGCCGTGGCGATCCCGAGCAGCAGCATGCCCAGATAGACGGCGGCCCGCAGCGGCTTGTTGTTGAACGAGATGACCCCGTCCATGCCGTAGTTCAGCAGCTTTCCGAACGTCCAGGCGGAACGTCCCTGTTCCCGGACCGCATTCTCGTAACCGAACGTGGCGGTGGGGAATCCGACCCAGGCGAAGAGCCCCTTGGAGAAGCGGTTGTACTCGGTGAGTTCGAGTACCGCGTCGACCGTCCTGCGCGAGAGCATGCGGAAGTCTCCCACGCCGTCGACCAGTTCCACATCGACCAGGCGGTTGATCAGGCGGTAGTACAGGCGCGCGGTGAGGGTGCGGGTGACGCGGTCGCCCTTGCGGGTGCGCTGGGCGATCACCTGGTCGTGGCCCTGGGCGTGCAGCTCCATCATCCGGCCGATCAGCTCCGGCGGGTGCTGGAGGTCGGCGTCCATGATCACCACGGCGTCCCCGGCGGCGTGCCGCAGCCCCGCGAGCATCGCCGCCTCCTTGCCGAAGTTCCGGCTGAAGGAGACGTAGCGGGCGCGCGGATCACGGGCCGCGATCTCCTGGAGCAGCGGGAACGTACGGTCCTTGCTGCCGTCGTCGACATAGAGGAGTTCGAATTCCGCGTCGAGCCGGGAGATTTCCTTGGTCACCTGATCATGGAAACGGCCGATGATCTCCTCTTCGTTGAAGCAGGGCACGACAATCGAGATGAGCACGGTTCTCCCCCGTCGATACGGAGTACGGCTGTGGCAGTCAACGAAGAACAGCCGGGCCAGACGTCCGGGGCGGATTCACCGAATGACGACCGGGCGTCAATCAAGTGAACTGAACCCCCGGGCCGCTGATTTACGTGCAACGGTCCGGCATATTCGACGGCAGCGAACAGCAGAGGATCCCCATGCCGACTCTCGAAGCCGTCCAGCTTCCCCCCGCCGCCCCGGCCGTGGCCGCCGGGCCCAGCTGGTCTCGCCCTGGTCCTACCCCCTCTTCCTCGGCGGGCTCGCGGCCGTGCTCGGCGGGCTCTTCGCCGCCGCGCGCTCCGGTGGGCGGCGGGGTGTGGTGCTGCTCGCGGTGGCCCTGCTGGCCGGGGCGCAGACCGCGCAGGCGGCGGTGACGGTGGCCTACGGCGACCGGGAGCGGCTGCACCGGCTCGACAGCTACCCGGCGTGGGGCGGGGCGCACGACGCGCGCGAGGAGGCGGTGGCCGGGGCGGACGGCTGGCCCGCGTACCGCACGGATCCGGGCCGGCGCCAGCTCACGGGCAACGACCCGCTGCTCGTCGGCGGCGAGGGCGCGTCGTACTACAGCAGTCTGACGCCCGACGTCCTGACGAAGACGATGACCGCGCTCGGCGGCGGCTGGACCTCGCGCGGCCGGTCCCTCCAGAGCCTGGACAACCCGGTCACGGACGCGGTGTTCGCGGTCGGGGCGCGGATGCGCGCGGACAAGGGCGGGGCCACGACGGTCACCCGCGCCCCGGTGCCGCCGCTGGTGACGGTGCGGGGCGGGGAGAGGGCGCCGACGTACGTGAAGTCGCCGTTCCGGAACCAGGAGTCGCTGCTCGGGGCGCGGGTGTACACCCTGCCGCGTACGGTCGCCGAGGGGTGTGCGGCCGGGCAGGAGGCGTTCCTGTGGGCGCCGGAGTACACGGGGTGGGCGCGGCTCGGGACGGCCGGGAAGTGGGTGGAGTTCCGGGGCGGCGCCCCGAAGCGCCGTGCGGCCCTGGCGCCGCTGGGCGTCTCGTCCGGCCCGTCGTCCGCCGTGGTGCTGCGCCCCGCCTACCAGAAGGCCCAGCTGGGCTGTCTGGACCGGGGCGCGCTGACGGCGGCGGTGGAGCGGCTGCGTACGACGGGGGCGACGGACGTGCACGTCACCGACAGCGGTGTACGGGCGGTGCTGCCCGCCGGGGCGAGCGGGACGGCGGTGTTCGCGATGCCGCGCATCGCCGGGTGGAGCTGCGCGGTGAACGGGGGCGCGTCCAAGCCGGCGGGGTCGTATCTGGGCCTGGTGTCGGCGGAGTTGAAGGCTTCGGGCTCCCCCTCCACCGTCTCCTGCGACTTCCGCCCGCCGGGCCTGAAGGCGGGTGCGGCGGCGGGAGTGGCCGGGCTGGTGGGGCTGATCGGTACGGGCGGGCTGCTGGCGGTACGCAAACGGCGGGCCGGGGCGCCGGAGCTCCCCTGACCCGCCGCCGCGTGTCCCGCTGCTTCGGTCCGGCTACTTCGCCACGACGGCGACCGGGGCGTCCCAGGCGTCCCGGTCGACCGTGAGGGTGACGCCGCCGTACGTCTCCTTCTTGTTGATGGCGTACTGGTGGCCCCGGCGGTGGCCCGACCACTTGGTCCCGAACGGGTAGTTGGTGGTGGTCGACGCGGTGTCGTCGTACGCGGCGTACCAGATCGCGTCCGGCATGTCGGTGCCCGGCGAGACGGCCGCGACGACGGCGGCGCTGGAGGAGGCGAAGCCGTAGTAGCCGGTGCGGTAGCCCTTGGCGTGCAGGGCCTTGTTCCAGGCGCGGGTGTAGGTGAGCACGGTGTCCTTGCAGGAGGTGTTCGCGGTGTCGAACCCCTCCATGTCGAGGTGGACCGGGCTGCCCGGGCGCATCCCGAGCGCGCCCGCCTTGGCGCCGGCGTCGGCGCCGTCCGTGGCCCCCAGGGAGGCGGCGGTGGCGGCCGTCATCCGCTCCGGGTCGCTGCCGGACTTGCAGGGCGGCTGCGCGCCCACGTACAGGGGGATGAGCTTCCACCCGACCGCGCTGACGGCCTTCACCCAGTCACGGGTGAGCTGGGGCTGGGCGCACCCGCGGTTCTTGCCCCCGATGTACACGGCGGCGCCGCCGTACGGCGAGGCGGTCTTCCACGCCTTCATCTGGGCGAGGGTGGGGGCGGTGCAGGTGTCGAAGGCGCGGCCGGTGAAGGTGGCGGGCTTGGAGAGCGAGACGGGCCGCGCGGGCATGGCACCGGCGGCCGGGGCCCCGCCCCCGGAGGAGGCGGCCTGGGCGGTGAGGGCACCGCCGACGAGGAGGACTGCGCCGCCGAGGGCCATGGCTATGGTGCGGTGCTTCTTGGTCAGGCGGTGACGAGCCACATCGATTCCTCAACTGGTCGCGAAAGAAACTGATCACGAAAGAACACGAAAGAAGGGGAGGAGGGCGTGTGCCCTCCTCCCCTCTCACTTCTGCTGACGTACGTCAGCCGCTACTCAAGGAACTCCCGGCGGAACAGGACCTCCGGCGGGACCGGGAGCCGCGGTTCCAGGGGGCGGGGATCGAGCACGAGCCTACCCAGCCCCTCCAGCGCGTCGGCGCCCAGCCTGCCGAGCTCGGCGTCGAACGCCCCGTAGAGGGCGCCGCTCTCGCCGACGAGCAGGACGCAGTTGCGACGGGAGAACACACCCACCGGGTACACCGGCTCGCCCGCGGCCCGGCTCCAGGTGGTCACCCACCCGGCGAGCTGCGGGGTGATGATCTCCACGTCGTCCTCGGACGCGCTGTCCCGGGGGTCCGTGAAGACCAGGCGCAGCCCGCCGAACTCGTCGAGGAAGGCCAGGGCCGCCTCGGGAGCCGGCCCGTAGTCGGCCACCAGCTGGGCCGCCGGGGCGGTGCCGGACGCACGGCCCGGCACCCACCCCGCGGTCCGCAGGACGCGGCGAGCCGCGTCCTCGTACCGCTCTTCGGACTCAGAACGCATCGCCAGGCCTCAAGTGTTTGAACAGGTCCACGGCATCGTGGAACGTCGCCGCACAGTTCTTGCAGAACGGCATCGGTACGCCCGACCTTGTGTTCACCGTCAAGAACGCGAGGTTCGGCCGTGCCGAGGCGCCGGCGTCGAACGCTCCCGCGCAGGCTCCGATCTCCGCGCAGCCCTCGACATCCTGCCAGACCTCCTTGGAGACCTTCGGCATGTGCTCGGTGATCTCGTGGTCGAGACCGTGACGGCCGCCCATGGTGGCCGCCTCTCCCCGGAAGCCGACGCCCATGATCTCGCTGCCTTCGGCGGCGGCCCGGTCGTAGGCGATGGAGACCGTGGTGGGCGGCTCCACACCGCGCTTGGCGTAGTCGGAGAGCACCTTCTGCCGGTGTGCCTTCAGCGGGTCGGTGATCTTGTCGATGATGCCGTGGGCCTCGTCCTGCCCGATGTTGCAGTTGTGGACGAGAACCGGCGTGTCCCCGGCCTCCACGTAGTACGTGTGGAGACCGTCGACCGTCAGGTCGTACGTGATCGTGTTCGCGTGGTACAGGCGGACGCCCGTGACCTCGGCCGTGCCGGTCGGGGTCTGGAGGACGTCGCCCTCGTGGAGGTCCTTGGCCTCCACGAACGCCGACTGCGTGGCGTCGTAGAACGGGTGGTGGAACGTGGTGGTGAGGTGGTCGCCCTTGGCGGTCACCTCCGCCGCCTGGGCCTTCTGCGGGGTCGCCGTCAGCGCGCCGAGGACCGCCGCCGAGGCCGCGAGGCCCAGCGCCGCCCTGCGGACCGCCTTCTTGACCGCCGCACCGCGCTTCGTGGCCTTGATCGTGACGTCGACGAAGTCGTGGTCCGTCTCGGTCACGATGACGGCCGTCACCTTGTGCGACTCGGTGCCGGAGGCGCCGGGGGCCGCGTTCGCCACCGTGTCGCCGACCTTGATCTTGTCGATGGCCTTGGTCGAGCCGTTGGCCATCAGCACCTTGGTGTTGCCGGTGAAGCTGTGCGGAGGCCGGACCTTGCAGCCGATGCCGGACTCGCTGCGCGAGCCCGCCCCTTCCGCCTGGGCCCTGGACGCCGCCGTCTCCGTGGCATCCCGCGCCGCCGTCTCCTCGGCCGCCGCGCCCTTCCCGAACAGACCGCCCACGGCCTTCATCGCCTTGGGGGCCGCCTTGGCGAGCAGGGAGCCGCCGATCTTGCCGAGGACGCCGCCCAGCGCGCCGGACACCGCGCCCTCCGCCGCGGAGCCCGCGAAGGCTCCGAGGCTGCATTCGTCGCCGCCCTTCTGGGCGCAGGCGAAGCCCTGGGTGACCAGGGAGCCGACCGCTCCGGCGACCGCCGCGCAGCCGATGGAGCCGACGCCCGCGGTGACCGCCTCACAGCCCATGAAGACCGCCGTGGAGACCACGAACGAGGTGATCGCGGCCGCGTGGTGCTTCACGAACGTGGCCGTCGTCTTCGCCGCCTTCACGGTGGCGTGATAGGCCGTGCGGGCCGCCTTGGCGACGGTGTGGACCGCCGCCTTGGCGGTCTTCTTGACCGCCTTGACCACGCGCTTCACCGTCTTGGTGACCTTGTGGTACGCCGTGTGTACGGCATGCACCGCCGCGTGGTAGACGCGCTTCACCTTGCGTACCGCGTAGTGGTAGACGCGGCGCACCACCCGCACCGTGGCGCGGTAGACGTCACGGACCCGGTGGACGACCTTCTTCGCCACGTGCTTGGCGACCTGGACGACCTGGTGCACCACCTGGACGGCGGCGTGGTAGACCGGCGCCACGACCTGGTGGACGACCGCGGCGGTCTTGTGGGCCACCTTCTTGGCGCCGCACACCACGTCGTACCAGGAGCAGTTGCCGGACTGGTCCGTACCCGCGAGCGGGTTGTCGTTGACGTACGCGAACGGGTTCGCGGACACCGAGTTCGGGACCGGGTTCAGCGAGATGGAGTCCTTGTTGCGGAACTGGCCGGTCGCCGGGTTGTACCAGCGCGAGGCCGTGCCCACATCGCCCGAGCCGGGCTCGGTCCAGCCGGACTGGAAGCCGAGGTGGCCGAGGACGGTGTTGGTGCCGATGCCCTTGCCCAGCGGGTCGTAGCTCGCCGAGCCGGACAGCGCGGTCGCGCCGGCCGTGAAGGTGCCGATGACGTCGTCGTGCTGGTCGGTGAGGGCCAGCGAGCTGCCGGAGGAGCCGTTGCCGACGCCGATCAGCGAGCCCGACGGGTCGTAGGTGTAGGTGTAGTTGCCGTCGGAGGCGATGGTGTTGCTCGCGCCCGAGTACTGGAAGGTGCGGCTGCCCTGGGTCGCGGTGTCGGTGTCGGTGATGTTCCGCCCGGCCGCGTCCAGGTTGTACGCGTGGGTGCCCGCGGTGATCTGGGCGCCGAACGCGTCGGTGGTGAAGGCGACGGTGCCGTCCGACCCGGCCTGCTGGGTCATGGTGCCCCGGGCCGAGTAGCTGTAGGTGTGGTTGCCGTCCGAGGTCAGCTGGTCGCGGGCGTCATAGGTGTAGACGTCCGCGCCGACCCGGGTGCGGTTCCCGGAGGCGTCGTAGGCGTAGTTGGTCGTCGTGGAGCCGTTGTTCCACGAGCTGAGGCGGTTGGCGTGGTCGTAGGTGTAGGTGTGGCTCGCCGCGCCCGGCACCCCGGTCGTCGTCTTCGACGTCAGGTTGCCGTTCTTGTCGTAGCCGTACCCGATGGAGGCGAGGCCGGTGGCGCCCTGCATCAGGGTGTCGCCGGTCAGCCGGTGGGCGGTGTCGTAGGTGTAGGTGCGGGTCTGGCCGGTGGCGCCGTACTTGACCTGGGAGACCTCGTTCAGCTTGCCGTACGTGTAGGTCAGCCGGTTGCCGGTGGCCGCGTCGTCCAGGGTGGACAGCCGGCCCGCGGTGTCGTAGCCGTACGTCGTCGTGCCGGCCGCGTCGGTGCGGGTCAGCGGAGACGAGTCGGAGTTGTAGGTGAAGCTGGAGGAGCCGGCCGAGCCGGACGCGGAGAGCAGGTCGCCGCGGTCGTCGTAGCCGAACGCCTCGTGGGTGGCCGACTGGTGGTCGGTGTTGCCGGTGATGCCCGCCTCGGCGGTGTCGGCCGCCAGGACCCGGCCCGACTTGTCGTAGGTGAAGGAGCGGGTGGCGGTCGCCGCGTCCGCGCCCTGGCCGTCCATGGTCAGGACCTGGTCGTTCTTGTCGTACGTCAGGGACGTCGACGTACCGCCCGGCTTGACGGCCTTGACCATCCGGCCGTCGGCGTCATAGCTGAAGGTGCTGGTGGTGTCCGCCGCCGAGGTGTACTGCGCGGTGGACGGCTCGATCACCTTCTCCTGCTGGCCCCACGGTGTGTAGGTGTAGCGCCAGGAGTTGCCCCGCCCGTCGGTGAACCGGGTGCGGTGGCCCGCCTGGTCGTAGCCGAAGCTGGTGGTGATGGACGCGGTGTCGGAGACCGGCTGGATCTCCTGGGTGACCGTGCCCGCCGCGTCGTAGGTGAAGCGGGAGGTGTGGCCGAGGGCGTCGGTCGTGGTGACCGCGTTGCCCACCGCGTCATAGCCGATGGAGGACTGGGCGAGCAGGGTGTCCGAGGCGTCGTACTGCTTGTTGTACGTCGGCTGCCCGGCCGCGTTGTAGTCCGTCTCCGTCCAGGTGTTGTCCGGCAGGATCGTCTTCTGGGGGTTGCCCTCGAAGTCGTAGGTGAGCCGGGTGGTGTTGCCCGCCGCGTCCGTGGCGGAGGTGGCCTCGCCCACCCGGTTGTAGCCGTACGAGGTGGTCACCCCGCCCGGCGTCGTCGACGACGAGAGGTGGGTGCCGTACGGGTTGCCCGTGGTCACCGCGTAGGAGTTGGTGCTGGTCAGCGTCCGGGTGGACGGGAACCGCTCCAGGGTGGTGGAGGTGAGCTGGCGGCCCAGGTAGTCATAGGTCGCCTGGGTGGTGGCACCGGTGCCGTCGGTCACCGAGAGCGGGTCGCCGGCGTTGTCGTACGTGGTGTGCACGGTGGCGCCGTCGGGCCTGGTGACCTGGGCGACGCGGCCCAGCTGGTCGTAGAGGTAGCTGGTGGTGCGCCCGCCCGGGCTGGTCGACGACGTCTGGTTGCCCTCGTCGTCGTACGTCCAGGTGGCCGGTGCGGTGACCGAGGTGGACCCCCCGGCCGGGGTGTACTGCGGCAGGGTCTGGGAGACCTTGTTGCCGTTGGCGTCGTAGGCCGTGGTGGTCACGTCGCCGCCCGGGCCCTGCTCCTCGACGGCCTCACCGAAGGTGTTGAAGCCGCTGGTGGTGACGGGGCGCACGGTGAGCGGGTTGGTGCCGTCCGTCTCCGCCTGGACCGCCGGGGCGGTGGCGACCGCCAGGTTCCCGGCCTCGTCGTAGGCGTAGGTGGTGGTGTTCTGGTTGGCGTCCGTCATGGACGTGCGCAGACCGCGCTTGTCGTAGGTGTACGTGGTCTTCTGCTCGTCCGAGGAGGCGGCGGTGCCGCCGGTGCGTCCCTTGCCGTAGAGCGAGGTGACATCGGCCGAGGAGAACGCGCGCTGGTAGACCTGCACGTTCGAGACCCCGCCGGGCAGCGCGTCGACCACGCCGCCGCCGTACTTGGCGGCGCCGATCATCAGCGGCCCGTGCGCGCTCCAGGGAGCGCTGTTGGTGGCGCTGCCGGAGAGCGTGCCGTTGACGAAGACCTGCACCGCGCCGTTGGTGGCGTTGTACACGCCGACGACGTGCGTCCAGGTGCCCGCGACGGGCTTCGCCGTCGAGTAGGCGGCCGGGAACGAGGTCCCCGGTGCGTCGGTGCTGGTCTGCTCCATGGACCACAGCGGCGCGTTGGTGTGCGCGTAGTTGTACTGGAGCATGAACGCGCTGTTGGTGGTGCCCGCCTGGGCGACGACCGTGGCGTTGTGGGTCGGCAGCGACGCCATGTTCACCCACGCGGAGACCGTGTAGGAGGCGGCGGTGTCGAGCACCGGGCCGTTGGTGGCGATCTGCTGGCCCGCGGTGCCCGCGAAGGTGGCCGATGAGCCGTTCCAGGTCACGCCGGTGGCGGCGGCGGTGTTGCCGGAGCCGGAGGCGTCGGTGACGGTCGAGCCGGAGGACTGGTCGAGCTTCCACCAGCCGCTCGGGTGTCCGGCGGCGTCGCCGTACAGCGTCTCGGCGATCTTGTTGCCCATCGCGTCGTACGCGTTGGTGACCGTGCGGTCCCAGCCCGAGGAGTCGTGGCTGTTCTCGGTGGCGATCTCGTCGTCCGGCGTGTAGGACACGCTGGTGACGCGGGCGACACCGGTCGGGTCGACGGTGCTGGAGGTGTTGCGCGAGGCCGCGTCGACCGTGTGGGTCGTGACGGTCTCACCGTTGTCGGCGGCCGTGGAGATCACGTTGCCGGCGGCGTCGTAGGTGTTGGACTGCAGCACCGTCGAGCTGTTGCCGTCGGCGCTCTTCTTGGTGACCGTCGCCGCCAGACCGTTGTCGGTGTAGGTGTACGAGGTCGTCGCGCCCATGGCGTCGGTGACCGAGGCGAGCCGGCCCGCCGGGTCGTAGGCCCGGGAGGACTCGGTGAGCAGCGTCGGCGTCTGCGGGTTGACCGGGTCGCCGCTGTACATGACGCCCTGGGTCAGCAGCTGACCGTTGTCGTCGTAGGTGTAGCGGGTCTCGGTTCCCGAGGAGGTGACCTCCTTGGTCTTGTTGCCCTGGCTGTCGTAGGTGTACGTGACCGTGCTGCCGTTGGACGCGCCCGCGTTGGCGTTGGCGTCCTTCTTGGTGGCGAGGTGGTCGTACGCGTCGTAGGTCTGCGTCTCGGTGCGGGTGTAGTCGCCGCCGCTGCCGTCCGCGACCGACTGCGACGTGATGTTGCCGTCGACGTCGAAGACGGTGGTGGAGACCGCCGCGTGGACCGCGCCGGTGACCCGGTCGGTGAGCTGCGGGTCCTTCTCCTGCACGACCTGGCCGTCCGCGTCGTACGTGTACGTCGTGGT
This sequence comes from Streptomyces sp. ERV7, assembly GCF_001653515.1. Lineage (GTDB taxonomy): Bacteria > Actinomycetota > Actinomycetes > Streptomycetales > Streptomycetaceae > Streptomyces. The sequence continues at coordinate 1,413,279 of NZ_LYOY01000029.1, forward strand.
CAGACCGGCCGGGTAGGTGTCGGAGACGACCTTCTTGCTCAGGACCTGGCCGACACCGTCATAGGTGTACGAGGTGACCAGACCGGCCGCGTCCGTGGTCGAGGCCACGTCGCCGCTCTTGAGGTAGGCGACGGAGTTGACCGCGCCGCCCGGGCTGACCGTGCGCACCGGCAGGCCCTTGGGGACGTTGCCGCTGTCCGCCGCCGGGTAGGTGGCGGTGCCGTCGCTGAAGACGGTCGTGGTGGTGCGCCCGCTGGGGAAGCCCGCCACGGCCGGACCGGTGATGGTGGTCTGGTTGCCCGCGCTGTCGTAGCCGAAGGACGTCAGATAGGTGTTGTCCGTCGCGGAGGCCGAGCGGCCGTCGCGCCGGGTGAGCAGGATGTCGTTGCGCGGGTCGGCGGTGGTGAGCTGCTCGGTGGTGTCGTCCGGGAAGTAGCTGAAGTACTCCGTGGAACAGGCGTTGGCGGCCTGGTTCTGGCAGGTGGTCGTGGAGACCGTGTTGCCGCGGACGTCATGGCCGGTGACCGTCGTCGCCCCGTTGGGGTTGGTGACGGTGTGCTCGTAGCCACCGGTGTCGTAGCCGAAGCTGGTGGTGTTGCCGAGGCCGTCGGTCTCGGTCAGCGTCCGGTTGTTGTGGTTGACGTCGTACTGGTAGGTGAGGGTGGCGTTGGCCGGGGACGTGACCTTGACGGTCGACACCGGCAGCAGGCCCGTGGAGTTCTTCGCGGCCTGGAAGTGCGCGGCCGCGTCCTGCGCGGTGAGCGCCGAACGGTAGGTGGCGACCTCCGCGAGCGAGCCGTTGAAGTACACGGTCGCCGGGTAGGGCAGACCGGCCCAGCCGGAGCCGGTGGTGGCGGCACCGATGTAGTCGGTGGTGCGCCCGCCGGTGGTGAGCCCGGCCGTGCCGGTCCTGGTGGCCGCCTGGGTGCCGTCCAGGTAGAGCGTCTGGCCGCTGCCCGTGGCGGAGAGCAGCACATGGTGCCACTTGCCGTCGGTGACCGTGCCGGCGGTGCCCATCTGGACGGAGCCGGAGGTGGTGTAGAAGCCGCCGTACAGCTTGTTGTCGGTGCCGATCCACAGCTGCGGGGTGGTCGAGCCGACCGTGCCCCCGATCGGCCCGTTCTGCGCGTTCATCAGGACCGCGCCGCCGCGCGTGGTGCTGAACCAGAGTTCGGCGGAGGCGGAGGTGCTGCCGGTCTGGACGTCCGGCACCTGCACCCAGGAGCTGGTGCCGTTGAAGGACGCCGCCTTCTGGTCGCTGAACGGGCCGGTGGCCCCCAGCGTCACATTGCTGTACGTGCCGTTGCCGCCGCGCGTCTCGTCGACCGCGGTCGCCGCGCCCGCCGCCTCACCGAGGCGGAAGTACGTGGCGGGAGCGCCGCCGAGGACCGCGCCCCGGTAGGTCTGGCTGGAGCCGGTGACCGTGGGGGCGCCGAGCTTCCAGACACCGCCGTTCTCGTCGGTGACCTGGGTGAGCGCCGCGGTGCCCGGGTCGTAGGTCATCGCCGCGTACGTCTTGCCGGACGGGCGGGTGACGGAGGACAGCAGGCTGGAGGCGTGCGTGCCGTAGTTGTAGAGCGCGCTGACGTCGGCGGCGACCAGCGGGCGGTCGTACCACGCGGCGCCCGCGATGGAGCCGTTGAAGTAGGTGGCGTAGCCGGTCTTGCTGGTGCTGCTCTGGTGCGGCTGGTCGGGCCAGTTGCCGCCCAGGAAGCCGGTGCCGAGGTAGTTGAACGGCTGGTTCTTGCCGAAGGCGGTGCCGCTCTTGATGGAGACGGTGCCCGACAGCGAGCCGACCTTGGCGTTGTCGAGGAACAGCGACTGCGAGTTGCCCGCGGCGGAGAGCACCACGTGGTGCCACTTGCCGTCGGCGACCGAGGCGGAGGTGGTGAGCGGGGCGATGCCGCCGCTGTACCAGAACTCGGCGTTCAGCTTGCCGTCCGTGCCGACGTAGATCGACGGCGTGTAGTACCCGGCCGCGTTGCCCGCGTCGATGGGCTGCGAGGCGTACGAGTAGAGGACGCCGGGGCCCGCCGAGGTCTTGAACCAGAGCGACAGGGCGCCCGAGTCGGTGTTGTTGCCGGTGTTGTTGGGGAGCGCCACGGCGGAGGAGGTGCCGTTGAAGCCGGCGGCGGTGCCGCCGTTCGGCGGGCCCGCCTGGCCGAGCGTGACGTTCTTGTACGTGGCGTTGAGGGTGCTCTGGTTGCCGAGGACGGCGTCCTTGGCGACCGTGCCCGAGGCCTCGCCCAGCGGCCACATGGCGCGCGGGTCGAGGTCGAGCGAGGCGTTCTGGTACTGGGAGCCCGCGGTGTAGGTGTACTTGGTGCAGGCGGTGGTGGAGGACGGCGGGCAGACCGAGACGAGCTGGTCGCCGGTGTAGCCGTAGGTCCAGGTCAGCGCGGAGGACGGGGTGCCGGCGACGACCGGGTCGGTGACGACGGTCGCCACGTGCGCGGCGCTCGCGCCCGACGGCGTGGACCAGGTGACGTTCAGGGCCCGCCCGGAGACGGCCGAGGCCATCTTGGAGACACGGCCGCCGGACCAGGTGAGGGTCAGGGCGCGGCCGTTGGCGTCGGTCACCGAGGTGAGGCCGTAGCCGCCGGAGCCGAGCGCCTGGGTGAAGGTGTAGACGGTGTCGTCCTTGTCGGTCAGCGAGTAGCCGCCGGTGACCGACTTGAAGGTGGAGAAGCGGCCGGAGCCGGACGAGAAGCTGCCGTCGCCGTTCTTGCCGTACCCGACCTGGGAGCCGTTCGGGTAGGAGATGACCGCGCTGGTGACGGCGCCCGAGGCGTTGTACTGCTCGGTGGCGCGGGTGTCGAAGATCGACGACCAGCCGGCGCCGAAGGAGCCGGTCCAGCGCGGGTCACGGGAGTTGTAGTCGCGCACCACGTCGAGGCTGGGGCCGACGGTGGAGATCGAGGCGTCCGTGTCGCTGGTGGTGTAGTTGCCGTTGGACGCGTCGAAGCCGTGGTCGCCGCTGTTCTGCGAGAGCCCCGAGGTGATCACCGGCTGGGGCACCTGGATCTGCAGCGCGTACCAGTCGGCGGCCGGGGTGTAGAGCGAGCCGTCGTACCCCTGGACCGTCCAGTAGTACGTCTGGCCCCACTTGAGCTTGCCCGCCGGGACCGTCCAGTCGCCGGTGGCGATCAGGCCCGAGTCGGCGACCTTGGTGTTGGTGTTGTCGTAGACCTGGAAGACGTACTGCGGGGTGGTGGTGACGTCGTCGCCCGCCCAGGCGGTCAGGTGGGGCGTGGTGGTGTCCGCGACGGCGTTGTTGTTCGGGTACTGCTGGTAGATCTGCGGGGCCGCGTTGCCGGTGTAGGTGACCGACATGTACGGGCCGAGCGCCGGGTCGTTGAACGAGCCGAACTGCTTCCAGTGCAGGTTGTCGTTGGTCGCCGCGTAGACCGCGAGGCCGTTGTCGGCGGTGGTGCCGTTGAACCAGCCCTGGATCGCGCTGGTGGCCAGCGGCACGTCCACCCAGTCGCCCACGGTCCGGTCGGCGCCGGTGTTGGCGCAGGCCTTGGGGACGCTCGGGGTGGCGTTGCCGATGGAGGAGCCGTAGGACGGGCCGGGGTAGCTCGTCACCGTGTCGGGCTTCCAGGCCTGGGTGACCAGGGCGACGTCGAAGCGCTCCGGGGTGCAGGTGGAGGCCCAGGTGTCGAAGAGGTGCAGGGTCGCCGAGGTGACCGTGGCGTGCGTGCCGTCCCAGGTGTTGTACCAGTGGTTGACGTACGAGGCCGCCGAGTGCGGGCCGGAGTCGTAGGACCCGACCTTGACCGTCTGCTCGGAGGAGTGGTCGCCGGCGGGGAGGCCGGACTCCGCGTAGGTGGTGGTCCAGCCGTCGGTGACGGTCGGGTCGACGGTGACCGGGAAGACCCGGGCGCGGTCGTGCAGCCAGCGCGGGTCCAGGGTGACCTTCAGGGCGGTCCTGGCGCCCTGGCGGATCAGCTGGTAGGTCACCGAGTGGGTGGTGGCCGGGTCACCGGAGCGCGGATCGACCTTCGCGTCGTAGGCGTACGCGGAAGGGATGCGCTCGACGGTCTTGCCGGCGGCGTCCACCAGCTCGATGGAGCCGTCCTTGGCCTGCTCGGCCGTCAGGCCCTTGAGGTCGAGGGGGAAGGTCCAGCTGTTGCCGGCCTTCGCGGAGTGCAGGACGATCGCTTCCTTGAGCCCGGTCGCGGTGGGCGCGAGCTCCAGGTCGGTGTCGGGAAGCACCTTGGCGTAGGTGACGTGGGAGCCGTGTGCGGTGCCGGTGACGGGGGCCGCGCCCTGGAGGCCGTAGCTGAGGGCGTGCGAGCCGTCGGCGGCGAAGGAGGCGAGCGCCGGGTCGGCGGCCTTGGCGGCGAAGTCGACGTCGAGGGAGTTGGCCTTCTCGTGCCAGCGCTTGTCCGGCCCGGCTCTCACATCGACGTCGATGGGCTGCCATTTGCCCTCTTCGTCCTTGTAGTTCACCGGCGTCATGGCGAGCTGCCGGGTCAGGGTGCCGTCCGCGTTGTCGAAGACCGTGGCGGTACGGGTGGACTTGACCGGATTGCGGCGGCTCGTCTTGGAGTTGAAGCCCTGGGCCGAGCGGCTCTTGCCGCCCTTGGTGGCCTTCGCGTACGGCTGGTACGCGTCGAGCTCGCCGTGGCCCTTGCCCGGCTTGTGGCCCTTGCCCTTGTTCGCCTTGGTGGCGGCGGCGCCGGTGTGGTGGCCGTGCCCGGCGGCGGTGCCGCTCTGCTGCTTGGGCAGCGAGCCCCAGTGCGGGTCCTTGAACCAGGCGGTGATCGAGCTGAGGCTGGGCAGCGATATCCGGCCCAGATGGGCGTCGTCGGCCATGGCCTGCTGGGTGGTCAGCATCAGTGCGAGGCTGGTGAGCAGCAGCAGTGCCACGCGTCTTTGACGGCGGCGGTACAACGAGGGCCGCCGCGGGGAACGGCGGAAGGGACGCGGACGCACGAGGCGACTCCCAAAGGACGGCCACAGAAGGGCGCGAAGACAGAAACGCGCCGATCCTGTCCGTAAAGCGCACCTAAATGACAGTCAGCAGACCTCTTCTTGGCTGCCGCTTGAGCAACCCATTGCTTAAGTGGAATGGGTTGTTCCAACTGTCCGTTTCGGGCTTTCCCCTACTTTTGCCAGAAGAAGTCCGGGGCCATTCCTCCACTGGGTATCGCGAGGCGAAGGTCAAGCGCGTCCCGCGATCGACGGCAGACGCAGCAGCTCGTCGACCCGCCGCCGGACCTCGGCCGCGCGGGCCGGGTCGCCGGTGCCGTAGGGGCTCTCGAAGTACGGCAGGACCGCGCGGTACTCGGCGAGCGCGGCGGCGCCGTCGCCGAGCTGCTCCAGGCAGAGCGCGGCGTCCTGGCGGAACGCCAGCGCCTGCGGGTCGGCCGGGCCCGCCTCGGCGGCCCGCTCCTCGGCGAGCCGGCGCAGCTCGGGCAGCGCCCGGCGGTACTGGCCGTCGTCCATCAGCGTCGCCGCGTACTGCTTGCGCAGGATCCGCACGACGGGGGAGCCCTCCCCGTGCCGGGCCGCGGCGGCCGGCAGGATCGCGCCGAGGATGTCCACGGCCTGGGTGATCCGCCCCTCCCCGAGCAGCCGCTTGGCCTCGTCGACGGCGCCCGCGACATCGGGCTGGGCGGCCTGGGCCGGCTCGGGCGCGAGACGGGGGTCCGCAGGGTCGCGCCGAGCTCCTCGCGTACGGCTTCGAGCGCGTCGGCGCCGCCCGCCGCGGCCGGGGGCGGCAGATGCCGGGCGGGGGCCAGGTCCACGTCGTCGTCGAGGAGTTCGATGACCGGGACCGCTCGGCTGACGCCGGGCCGCTCCTCGGCGGTGCCGTCCCGGTCGAAGGGCGCCCAGGCCTGAAGGACCGCGCTCCGCACGGTCTGCCACGGCAGCTTGTCGCGGCCGCCCCCGTCGCCGCCGGACAGCCCGGCCGCGTCGACGAGCAGCAGCTCGGGTGCGGGGCGGCTGCCCGCGCCGGGCTTGCGCAGCACCCACAGATGGAGCGGGATGCCGTACGGGGGCGCGGCTCCCGCGGGCAGGGCGATCACCGCCCGCAGGGCGCCCCGGCGCAGCAGCCCGGCGCGGATGCGGCGGCCCGAGCGGCGGGAGGCGGCGGCCGGGGGCATCAGCAGGACGGCCGTGCCGCCCTCGCGCAGCCGGGCCAGCGCGTGCTGCACCCAGGCCAGCTCGGACTCGGTGCGGGCGGGCAGGCCGTACTCCCAGCGGGAGTCGTACGCGAGCTCGTCATGGCCCCAGTTGCGCTCGTTGAACGGCGGGTGGCAGAGCACCGCGTCGACGGTGAGCGCGGGGAAGGCGTCGGCGCGCAGCGAGTCGGCGGCGGCGGTGCGCACCTCGGCGGGGCCGTGCAGGGCGAGCCGCAGCCCGGCCAGCGCCGCCAGCTCCGGGTCGGCGTCCTGTCCGTACACCGCCTCCGCGTGCGGGACCGCCCGCAGCAGCGTGCCGGTGCCGCACGCGGGGTCGAGCACCGAGGCCGCCTGCGAGGCCAGCGCGAGCGCGGCCATCAGCTCGGCGGGGCCGGGCGGGGTGAGCGTGTACTGGCGCGGGTTGGCGTCCAGCTGGCGGCCGAGCAGGAACTCGAAGGTCTGCCGGGCGCCCAGCTCGGCGGCGAGCTCCCCGACCCCGCGCAGCAGCGGCACGGACACGGCGAGCTCGGCCGGGCCCGGGGCGGGGGTGTTCACAGCGTCGCTGTGAACCGACTCGTCCAGCACCTTCGGCAGCCGCTCCGCCAGCGCGGCGTCGGAGAGCGCGGCGAGCCGGCGCCACCCATCCGGGTCGTCCCGTACGAGAAGGAGCGCGCGGCCGGCGTGGACCAGGCCCGCCACGGCTCCGGCGGGGTGACCGCAGAGCTGCTGCCAGACGCGCTCGCGCAGCGGGACCTCGGCGAGTTTCCCCTGGTCGCGCAGCCACTGCTCGACCTCGGGGAGCGCGAAGGAGGGGCTGGTCTCGGTGCCGCCGACGGGCCTCGGGAAGTCGGCGTGGCGGCGGCGCCAGTTGCTGACGGCCGCCCGGCCCACCCCGGCGAGCCGGGCGATCCCGGCGGCGGTCACCTCGCTTGCGTTGTCCGGCACGGACCCGACTCCCCTCGTCTGTTGTGCCTCCCAGCATAGCGATCACCACCTGAGCACTCCATACACGAGCGTGAACCACGCAACTTCCGTGAACCATGTTGACTCGGTTCACAGTCTCTGTTGTGATTGCCCCATCGGTTCACACGGCCCCAGGGCCCGACGGAAAGGCACTGCCATGTCTCAGCGGAAGCACAACTGGTTCGCCCGCCACAAGGTCCTCACCGGCGTCGGCGCGGTCGCCCTGGTGGTCGCCGTCGGCGGCGCGGTCGGCGCGGGCGGCGGCTCGGACGACAAGTCCCCCACCGCCGCGGCCACCAAGGAGACGCCCGAGAAGACGGAGAAGGCGGGCGGGACGGGCGAGACCCCGAAGGACGGGAAGAAGAAGGAGAAGGGCCTGGGCGACGGCAGCTTCCAGGTCGGCTCGGACATCAGGCCCGGCACCTATGTCAGCACCGGGAACAAGGACGGCTGCTACTGGGAGCGGGCCAAGGACGCCTCGGGCAGCACCGACGCGATCCTCGCCAACGACAATGTGACGGGCGCCAGTTACGTCACGGTGCTGGCGAGCGACAAGATCTTCAAGAGCAGCGACTGCCAGGACTGGCACCTCGTCGACCCCAAGGCCGCGAAGGGCGCCCCCAAGGCGACGCTCAAGGGCAACGGGGGCATGTTCAAGGTGGGCGCCGACATCGCGCCCGGCACCTACAAGTCGACCGGCAACAAGGACGACCAGTGCTACTGGGAGCGGGCCAAGGACGCCTCGCACAGCACCGAGGCGATCGCCGCCAACGAGAACGTGACGGGCACGGCGATCGTGAAGGTCGGCGCCGGCGACGCGTACTTCAAGAGCAGCGGCTGCCAGGACTGGGTGAAGACGGGCTGAGCGTCAGCCCTGCCACGAGGAGCGGGCGGGCCTCACCCCGTGGGCAGCTTCTGCTGCGGGCACTCGGTGAGGACCTTCTTCATCGCCTCCTTCTCGGCGTCCGTCACCCACACCCCGTACTTCTTCTTGACGGCCACCTGGTCCGCCACATACGTACAGCGGCCCGCCGCGAACGTGGGCAGCCAGGTCGCCGCGTCGCCGTCGCTCTTGCGGCGGTTGGCGCTCGCGTCCACGGCCAGCAGGTTCAGCGGATCGTTGGCGAAGGCCACCCGCTTCTTCTTGTCCCACTGCTGGGCGCCCTTCTGCCAGGCGTCCGAGAGGGCCACCACATGGTCGATGTCGACCTTGCTCGCGCCCCGGACGAACTTGATGGTCTCGCCGGTGTAGACGTCCTTGGTCAGCGTCCCGGACGCGACATCGCACTTGCCCTTGAACTTCACGTCCGTGAGGTCCCGTTTGAGGATGTCCTCGCGGGTGGCGCAGCCGTTGGCGTCGGTGTCGGTCCAGCCCTTGCCGAACTGGTCCCGCGAGTAACCGGTCTTCGCGGCCCGGCCCTTCACGGTGAGGGTGTCGACACCGGCGAGGGCGCTCCCCTGCGCGGCGGGCGCGCCGGGCTTCGCCTTCTTGGCGTCGCTCTTGCTGTCGGAGCATCCGGTGAGGGCGAGCGCGGCCGCGAGCGCGGCGGCGGGAAGGGCGATTCGGTACGTACGCATCACAACGGGCCGTCCTCGAAGGAAGTTGGCGGAACCCCGCGATCCTATGGAGTCCTACCCGGCCACCCGGCGGCCATAGGGGCTCGAAGGCGGAAAGCCGCGGCGGGCCCGGCCGCCCGCGCACGGCGGCGCGGGGCCCGCACCCGGCCGTGCCCCTCTCCACCGGCGGCGGGCCGCCCGCGACGGGGCGGTGGCGCGTAGCGTCGTGACCGGCCCTGCCTCCCCCACGAAGGAGACCGCGGATGGGGATCCTCGACCGTTTCAAGGACCAGGCGCAGAACAAGGCGGAGGACCTGGTCGACACCGTCGGAGACCAGATCGACGAGAAGACCGGCGGCCGGTTCGCCTCCCAGGTCGACCAGGCGCAGGACAAGGCGAAGGAGAAGGCGAGGGACGTCCTCGGCACCGACGCCGCCGAGCAGCGGCCGGCAGAACAGAGCGCGGACGGACAGAGCGCGGACGGACAGAGCCCGCCCGAGCGGACGTCCTCCGCGCGGAACCCGGAGGAGGAGCCCCCGGCCTGAGCTTCCCGGCGGGCCGCAGGCCACGGGCCGGTGGGAGGACGGGTGGGCGCGGCCCACCCGTCCCCTGCCGCCGGGCGGCTCTCAGCGGGCCGGGATCACGACCCCAGGATCGTGGTGAGGAACTCCCCCGTCCACGCCAGCAGTTCACGGCCCACCACCGGCTTGCCGCCGATCTTGCCCGTCGTCGGGCGCGGCACCAGGATCTGGTGGGTGGGCGCCTTGATCACCGTGCGCGGGTACAGCCGCTTCAGGCGCAGCTCCTGGGACTCGCGCAGCTCCACCGGCGCGAAGCGGATGTTGGAGCCCTGGAGCACGATCTCGCCGACGCCGCAGGCCCGCGCAAGCATCCGCAGCCCGGCCACGAGCAGCAGGTTCTCGACCGGCTCGGGCAGCTTGCCGTAGCGGTCGGTGAGCTCCTCCCGTACCGCCCTGATGTCCTCCTCGGAGTTGGCCGAGGCGATCGCCCGGTAGGCCTGGAGGCGCAGCCGCTCGCCCGGCGCGTAGTCGTGCGGGACGTGCGCGTCGACCGGCAGCTCGATCTTGACCTCCAGCGGCGCCTGCTCCCCCGAAGACCCGTCCCCGCCCTCCAGCTGCGCCCGGTAGTCCGCGACGGCCTCGCCGACCATGCGCACATACAGGTCGAAGCCGACGCCCGCGATGTGGCCGGACTGCTCGCCGCCGAGCAGGTTGCCCGCGCCGCGGATCTCCAGGTCCTTCATCGCCACGTACATGCCCGCGCCCATCTCCGTGTGCTGGGCGATGGTCGCCAGACGCTCGTGGGCGGTCTCGGTGAGCGGCTTCTCCGGCGGGTAGAGGAAGTACGCGTAGCCGCGCTCGCGGCCTCGGCCCACGCGGCCGCGCAGCTGGTGGAGCTGGGAGAGGCCGAAGTTGTCGCCGCGCTCGACGATCAGCGTGTTGGCGTTGGAGATGTCGATGCCGGACTCGACGATCGTGGTCGAGACGAGCACGTCGAACTTCTTCTCCCAGAAGTCGACGACGACCTGCTCCAGCTGGGACTCGCCCATCTGCCCGTGCGCCGTCTGGATGCGCGCCTCGGGGACGATCTCGCGCAGCCGCGCCGCCGCCCGGTCGATGGACTCGACCCGGTTGTGGATGTAGAAGACCTGGCCCTCGCGCAGCAGCTCGCGCCGGATCGCGGCGCCGATCTGCTTCTCCTCGTACGGCCCCACGAAGGTGAGCACCGGGTGGCGCTCCTCGGGCGGGGTGGTGATCGTCGACATCTCGCGGATGCCGGTGACTGCCATCTCCAACGTACGGGGAATGGGGGTCGCGGACATGGTCAGTACGTCCACGTTGGCGCGCAGCTTCTTCAGCTGCTCCTTGTGCTCGACGCCGAAGCGCTGCTCCTCGTCGACGATGACCAGGCCGAGGTCCTTGAACTTGGTCTCGGAGGAGAAGAGGCGGTGGGTGCCGATGACGATGTCGACGGCGCCGTCCTTGAGCCCCTCCAGGGTCGCCTTCGCCTCGGTGTCCGTCTGGAAGCGCGAGAGCGCCCTGGTGACCACGGGGAACTGCCCGTAGCGCTCGGAGAAGGTACCGAAGTGCTGCTGGACCAGGAGCGTGGTGGGCACCAGGACCGCGACCTGCTTGCCGTCCTGCACCGCCTTGAACGCGGCGCGGACCGCGATCTCCGTCTTGCCGTAGCCGACGTCGCCGCAGATCAGCCGGTCCATCGGGACCGTCTTCTCCATGTCCTCCTTGACCTCGGCGATGGTGGAGAGCTGGTCGGGCGTCTCCGCGTACGGGAAGGCGTCCTCCAGTTCGCGCTGCCAGGGGGTGTCCGGGCCGAAGGCGTGGCCGGGGGCGGCCATCCGCGCCGAGTACAGCTTGATGAGGTCGGCGGCGATCTCCTTGACCGCCTTCTTGGCCTTCTGCTTGGTCTTGGTCCAGTCGGCGCCGCCGAGCCGGTGCAGGGTCGGGGCCTCGCCGCCGACGTACTTGGTGACCTGCTCCAGCTGGTCGGTGGGGATGTAGAGCCGGTCGCCGGGCTGGCCGCGCTTGGCGGGCGCGTACTCGACGAGCAGATACTCGCGGGTGGCGCCCTGGACGGTGCGCTGGACCATCTCCAGATAGCGGCCGACGCCGTGCTGCTCGTGCACGATGTAGTCGCCCACTTCGAGGGTGAGCGGGTCGATGGTCTTGCGGCGCCGGGCCGGCATCCGGCCCAGGTCCTTGCTGACCGTGCGCTGCCCGGTCAGATCCGTCTCGGTGAGCACCGCGAGCCGCAGGCCCGCGTCCACGAAGCCGTACTCGACGGAGCCGCAGGCGACATGGACCACCGAGGGGCTGATTTCAGCCAGATCCGCGTCCAGGCGGGCGGCGATGCCCTCGCCGCCGAGGACCTCCACGGTCCGGGACGCCGGGCCGTGGGCCTCGGTCACATAGACCGCGCGCCAGCCGTCCGCGAGCCACTGCTTGGTGTCCGCGAGCGCCCGCTGGGTGTCGCCCCGGTAGGTCTCCGGCGCGTGCATCCCGAGCTTGAGGGTCTCATCGTCGAGGTCGGTGTCGTCGGCCGCGAACGGCGAGACGGACCACCACATCATGCCGAGCTCGCGGGCCCGGTCGCGGACGTCCGCGATGCCCCACAGCGAGGCCGCGCCGACGTCGATCGGGGCGTCGCCGCCCCCGGCCGTGGCCGCCCAGGAGGCCTGGAGGAACTCCTGGCTGGTCGCCACCAGGTCGGTCGCCCTGGTGCGCACCCGCTCGGGGTCGCAGACCACCGCCATCGCACCCTTGGGCAGCACGTCGAGCAGCAGCTCCATCTCGTCGACCAGGACCGGCGCCAGCGACTCCATGCCCTCGACCGCGATGCCCTCCGCGATCTTGCCGAGCAGCTCGCCCAGCTCCGGGTGCTGCTCGGCGAGCGCGGCGGCTCTCGTACGGACGTCGTCGGTGAGCAGCAGCTCGCGGCAGGGCGGCGCCCACAGCCCGTGCTCGGCGACTTCGAGGGAGCGCTGGTCGGCGATCTTGAAGTACCGGATCTCCTCGACGTCGTCGCCCCAGAACTCGACCCGGAGCGGATGCTCCTCGGTCGGCGGGAAAACGTCCAGGATGCCGCCCCTGACCGCGAACTCGCCGCGCTTCTCGACCAGTTCGACCCGGGAGTACGCGGCCGCCGCCAGGCCCTCCACGATCGCGTTCAGATCCGCCGACTGCCCGCTCCGCAGCGCCACCGGCTCCAGCTCCCCGAGCCCCTTGACCTGGGGCTGGAGGACGGAACGGATCGGCGCGACCACCACGCTGACCGGGCCCGCCGCCGGGTCGTCGTCCCGGGGGTGCACCAGGCGGCGCAGCACGGCGAGCCGGCGGCCCACCGTGTCGCTGCGGGGCGAGAGGCGCTCGTGCGGCAGCGTCTCCCAGGACGGGAACTCGGCGACCCCGTCCGGAGGCAGCAGCGAGCGCAGCGCCGCCGCCAGGTCCTCCGCCTCGCGCCCGGTCGCGGTCACCGCGAGCACCGGGCGTCCGCTCTCGCGGGCCAGCGCGGCCACCGCGAAGGGCCGCGCGGCGGGCGGGCCGACCAGGTCGACGTGCATCCGGTGGCCGTCGGCGGCGGCCTTGACCGCTTCGGCGAGCGCCGGGTCCCGTACCACCGCGTCCAGCAGACCGTGCAGGCTCATGAAGGGCTTCCATCCCGGGGAGAGGGCAACGCGAACCGCCCGACACGTCGCACGGGCCGGGGGTTCCCAGCCTACGGCGTGGGTGTGACAGCCGCGCGGGAAGCAAGCCAGGGGGCGCGCGTGGCCAGGATCACCCCTTCGGCGGTATTCCTGAGCAAAGGGTGAGCCTTTGCAAATCTTGTGGAACCCCATAGGCTCCGGCGGACGTGCCGAACGCCTGGCAGGACGGCGACGTCGCGAGACCATGCTTTGACATCTGTGCCCGAGGGGAACCCGCTCGACATGCCCGACCAGGCCCGGACAGCGCTCCTTCAGCCCGAGCCGGTGCTCACGAGCACCGGCATCCCGCAGCGGACCGGCTCCACCGCCGAGGGGAGCCGACCGAGCCGTATCTACGCACTCGACGGTCTGCGCCTCCTCGCGGCCCTCACGGTCGTCATGTTCCACTACATGGCGCTCACCGGACGATGGCCGGAATCCGACTCCCGGGCGAGATTTCCAGCCACTTACCCGGTGGCCGCCTACGGCTGGCTCGGCGTCCAGCTCTTCTTCCTCATCAGCGGCTTCGTGATCTGTATGAGCAGCTGGGGCAAACCGCTCCAGTCGTTCTTCGTCTCGCGCGTGGTGCGGCTCTACCCCGCGTACTGGTTCGCGGTCATCGCCACCACCCTGGTCGTGACGGCCGTACCGGGCGGGCTCAGGGGCCACCCGTTCGCGGACGTGGTCACCAACCTCACGATGTTCCAGGAACCGATGGGCGTCGAGAGCGTGGACAGCGTCTACTGGACCCTCTTCGCCGAACTGCGGTTCTATTTGCTGTTCGCAGTCGTCGCCTGGCGCGGGCTGACCTACCGCCGCGTCCTCTTCTTCTGCTGCGCCTGGGCGGTGGCCAGCGCGCTCGCCTACCAGTCGGACGACAGCACGATCCGGATGATCGTCATGCCGGACAACAGCTGGTGCTTCATCGCGGGTGTCGCGTTCTATCTGATGTACCGGTTCCGGCCGAACCTGATGCTCTGGGGCATCGTCCTGTTCTGCCTGGCCGCCTCGCTGCCCTCCGCCCACCGCACCTGGGAGCACGCCGGGGAGCGCCTCAGCCACCCGATGCCGTACTGGCCGGTCGTGGCGGTCATGGCGGCGTGCTTCGCGGTGATGGGTCTGGTCGCCACCGGGAAGCTGTCCTGGATCCAGTGGCGCTGGCTGCCGTACGCGGGCGCGCTGACGTATCCGCTCTACCTCCTGCACGAGTACATCGGCTGGGAGATCATCGGCGCCCTCTCCCCGCAGGTGAAGCCCGTCCCGCTGGTCAGCGGCGTGATCGCGCTGATGCTGGCGGTGTCCTGGCTGGTGCACCGGTATGTGGAGCGCCCGCTCGGCAAGCAGCTCAAGCAGGGCCTGCGGAAGCTCTGAGGCCCGCGCCGGGACCCGTCCGGGACCCGCCCCGGGGACCTGTCCGAAAATTCTTGCGGTGAGCTGTCAACCGAACGGCCACCGCCAGGCGTACATCCCGTGAGACCTGTCCGCCGACAGGTCTGTCCATCCGACGGGAGCCGCCTTGACCGACGACGAGTTCGAGGAGTTCTACGCTCACTCGGTCAAGGACCTGGTCGGCCAGGTCTATCTGATGACCGGCGACCTCCACGAGGCGCAGGACGTCGTCCAGGAGGCGTTCGTCCGGGCCTGGGGCCGCCGCGCGCGACTGCGGCGCGAGGCCGGGCCCGAGGCCTGGATCCGCACCGTCGCCTGGCGGCTCGCGGTGAGCCGCTGGCGCCGGGGCCGCCGGGCCGGTGAGGCCTGGCGGCTGCACAGCGGCGGCCACCCCGGCGCCGCGCACGGCCCCGACCCGTCCTCCGTCGCGCTCGTCGACGCCCTGCGCCTGCTCTCCGAACGCCAGCGGCGCGTGGCCGTCCTGCACTACGTCTGCGATCTCACCGTCGAGCAGGTGGCCGCCGAGACCGGCCTGTCCACCGGCACGGTGAAGACCCACCTCTCCCGGGCGCGCGCAGCGCTGCGGCCCCACCTCACCTCCGAGGAGGATCAGGGTGTCTGAATTCCCCCAGGGCTTCCCCGACGACCACGAGGGCGATCCCGACCTGGCCCGGGCGCTGAAGCGGGCCGCCGCCGAGAGCGGGCGCCGGGTCGTGCCGGAGCCGCCCGCCCGGGTCGCCGAGCGCGGACTGCGGCGACGGCGCCGCACCCTCGCCGCGACCGCCGCCTGTGTGGTCTGCCTGGTCGCCGGTACGGGCGCGGTCGCCGCCCTCACGATGCAGGGCGGCTCGGGGACGACGGTCCCGGCCAACCCGCCCACCCCGTCCGGGACACCGTCCGGCTCGCCCTCGTACGGCTCGGGCACCCCGTCCCGCAGCCCGTCCGACGCGGGCACCCCCTCGCCCCGCCACCCCGTCCCGCCTCCGCTGACCCGAGGAACTCACCGTGCACGGAGCTCTACTCACGCTGCCCGAAACCCGGGTCCCCTCCCCCCGCATACCTGGCCGAAAGGAAGCAAAAGGCCGCGGTGGCGTGCCCGGGCACCGGGACCCGTACCTCCTCGCCGCCGCGCTGTTCGCCGCGTACGCCACCGTCTCCGTGCTCCGCCACCGACGCATGGAGACGCTCTCCTGGGACCTGGGGATCTTCGAGCAGGCCGTCCGGGGCTACGCGCACCTGCGCGCCCCCGTCGCCGACCTCAAGGGGCCGGGCACCAACATCCTCGGGGACCACTTCAGCCCCGTCACCGCGCTGCTCGCCCCCCTCTACCGGCTCTTCCCGACCCCCGTCACGCTGCTCGTCGCCCAGGCCGCGCTGTTCGCGCTCTCGGCCGTGCCGGTCACCCGGGGCGCGGCGAGGCTGCTCGGCCGGGGCGCGGGACTCGCGGTCGGCGTCGCCTACGGGCTCTCCTGGGGCATCCAGCGCGCCGCCGACTTCGACTTCCACGAGATCTGCTTCGCCGTACCGCTGATCGCCTACGCGCTCGAAGCCGTACTGGACCGGCGCTGGCGGGCCGCCCTGTGCTGGGCGCTGCCGCTCGTCGTGGTCAAGGAGGACCTGGGGCTGACCCTCGCGGCCGTCGCGGTGGTCGTCGCCCTGCGCGCCCGGCGGAGCTCGCCGCGCACCGCCGCGTACGCGCTGGGCGTCGCAGCGTTCGGGATCGCGGCCGTCGTGGTCACCCTCACCGCGCTGATACCGGCCTTCAACTCGACCGGGGCGTACGACTACTGGGGCAAGACCACCGGCGCCGGGCCGTTCACCGCCTCCGGCACCAAGCTGCGCACCCTGCTGTGGCTGCTGCTGCCCACCGGGCTGCTCGCCGTGCGCTCCCCGCTGTTCCTGGCCGCCGTGCCGACCCTGGGCTGGCGCTTCCTGTCCTCCGACGACCACTACTGGTCCACCGACTGGCACTACAGCGCCGTGCTGATGCCCGTCCTGGCGCTCGCCCTCGCCGACGCCGTGGACACCGGCCGCCGCAGCGCGCGCCCCTGGCTGCGGACGTACGCCCGCCAGTTGCCGGCCGCCGCGGCCGCCGCCGCGCTCGCGCTGACCGCCTCGCTGCCGCTGTACTCGCTCACCGAGGCCGCCACCTACCGCAAGAGCCCCCAAGTGGCCGAGCGGGAGCGGATGCTGGCGGCGGTCCCGGACGGGGCCACCGTCGAGGCCAACGTCGGGCCGATCTCCCGGCTCACCTCCCGCTGCCGGGTGTTCTGGGTCGGCGACACCCGGCAGGTGATCCCGCGCTACATCGCGCTCGACAACGTCTCGGGCTGGGCCGGGAACCCGCTGGAGTACGCCCGCGAGCTGCACCCGGGCACGCGGTACGCGGTGGTGGGCGTGGCGTACGGCTACGTCCTGCTGGAGCGGCAGCCGTAGCCCCCACCCCCGCCGCCCGCAAAAGTGGCCCCGAACATGAAGCGGCCCCGGGGAGTTCGGAAGAACTCCCCGGGGCCACCCCGCCGACCCCCGTACGGCGGCTACTCGCTCGCGATTGCTCCGAGCACGTTCATTCGGCCCGCCCGGAAGGCCGGGACCAGGGCGGCGAACAGACCCACGAACGCCGATCCGACGAAGACCGTGATGATCGTCGGCCACGGGATGTCCAGGACACCCAGGCCCTCCAGGGCCAGCAGCTTCTGCGCGGTCGTCCCCCAGCTCATACCGAGGCCGAGGCCGAGCAGGGCGCCGAAGAGGGCGATCACCACCGACTCCAGACGGATCATCCGGCGCAGCTGGCGGCGCGAGAGGCCGATGGCGCGCATCAGGCCGATCTCCCGGGTCCGCTCGACCACCGACAGGGCAAGGGTGTTCACCACACCGAGCACCGCCACGATGATCGCGAGGGCCAGCAGGCCGTACACGATGTTCAGGAGCTGGCCGATCTGGTCCTTCAGGTCCTTCTTGAAGTCCGTCTGGTCCTGCACCTTGTACTGCGGGTACGGCTTGAGGGCCGCCTTCAGCGAGGCGTACGCCTCCTTGGCCTTGCCGTCCTCCGCCTTGGCGAACATGATCATGTTCTTCGGGACCCGGTCGGCGGGCAGATAGCGCTCGGCGGTCGTGACGTTGGTGTACATCGCGCCCTTGTCGACATTGGTGTCGTCCGAGGTGATCGCCGCGACCTTGAGGTGGGCCGTGCGGCCGCCCTTGAAGGCGACGGTCAGCGTGGAGCCGACCTTCACGTTGTGGTCCCCGGCGAACTTGTCGCCGACCGACATCGCGTCCTTGCCGTACGCCTCGGAGAGCTTGCCGGAGACCGTCTCGCGCCGCAGGTCCTCGGCGTAGGTCGGGCTGGCCGCGGCGAGGTCCTCGCTGCTGGTCTTCCCGTCCGGCGTGGTGATCTTCGCGTCCACCGACTTGTAGTCGGTGACATGGGCGATGCCCGGGGTCTTGCGGAGGGCGTCGGCGGCCTGCGGCACGATCGGCCGGCCGTCGTTGCTGCCCGACTGGACGATGAAGTCCGCGCCGACCGACTTGTCGAGCTCGGCGGTGGCCGAGGCGACCATCGAGGAGCCGACCACCGAGAGGCAGGCCACCAGGGCGAGCCCGATCATCAGGGCCGCGCCGGTCGCTCCCGTACGCCGCGGGTTGCGCAGCGCGTTGCGCTCGGCCATCCGGCCGACCGGGCCGAACATCCGCAGTACCAGGACGCTGATCACCCGCACCACACCGCCCGCGAGCAGCGGGCCGATGACCACGAAGCCGATGAGCGTGAGCACCACGCCGAGGGCGAGGACGCCCGAGCCGGAGCTGGCCTTGTCGGCGTGGGCCGCCGCGTAGAGCGAGGCGGCGCCGGCGCCGGTCAGGACCAGGCCGATGATCGCCCGGATCAGGCCCGCCTTGCCGTCCGCCGGCGTACCGGCGTCGCGGAGCGCGGCCATCGGGGAGATCTTGCCGGCCCGGCGGGCCGGGAGGTAGGCGGCCAGGACGGTGACCACGATGCCGAGCAGCATGCCGACCGCCGGGGTCGTCCACTTGACCGTCAGGTCGTCGGTGGACAGCTCCAGGCCCATGCCGCTCATGATCTTCATCAGGCCGACGGCCAGGCCGACGCCCGCGCCGACCCCGAGGACGGAGCCGAAGAAGCCGAGCAGCAGCGCCTCGACCAGGACCGAGCGGTTGACCTGCTTGCGGCTGGAGCCGATGGCCCGCATCAGACCGATCTCGCGGGTGCGCTGGGCGACCAGCATCGAGAAGGTGTTGATGATCAGGAAGATGCCGACGAGGAAGGCGATTCCGGCGAAGCCGAGCATCGCGTACTTCATCACGTCGAGGAAGGAGCCGACCGAGTCGCGGTTGGTCTCCTTGTTCTCGGCGGCGGTCTCCACCTTGTACGTACCGGCGCCGATCTTGGCGGCGACGCTCTGCTTCAGCTGCTTGTCGCTGACGCCGTCGGCGGCGGTGAGCGTGACGTTGGTGAACAGACCGGTCCGGCCGAGCAGTTCGCGCTGGGCGGTGGCGGTGTCGAAGTAGACGATCGCCGCGCCCGGGTTGGTCACCTTGAAGGAGGCGATGCCGGAGATCCTGGCCTTGAAGTCACCGGTGACGGCGATGGTGCGCAGCTCGTCGCCGATCTTCAGATCGTGCTTGTCGGCGGTGTCGGCGTCGACCATCACCTCGGTCGGGCCGCGCGGGGCGTGGCCGGAGGTGATCTCCATCGCCTTGAGGTCGTTGGCAGTCCAGTTGCCCGCGAGCGTGGGGCCTCCGTTGGAGGAGCCCATGTTCTCGTTCTCGGAGTTGACGACCGTGACGCTGGAGCTGGAGACGCCGCCCTCGGCGGACTTCACCCCGGCCGCGCCGCGCGCCTGCTCCAGGACCGAGGCGGGCAGCGTCTCGGGCGTGCCGGTCTGCGGCCGGTCGTCGGGCTTCGCGTTCTTCGGGGTGACGGTGACGTCGGCCGCGGTGGCGGCGAAGAGCTTGTCGAAGGTGGTGTTCATGGTGTCGGTGAAGACGAGCGTGCCGCACACGAACGCCACCGACAGCAGGACCGCGACGGCCGAGAGGGCCATCCGTCCCTTGTGCGCGAAGAAGTTGCGCATCGAGGTCTTGAGCACGGTCACGACGTCCGCCCCCGCGCGTCGAAGTCCTTCATGCGGTCGAGCACGGCGTCGGCGGTCGGGCGGAACATCTCGTCGACGATCCGGCCGTCCGCGAGGTAGAGCACGCGGTCCGCGTACGAGGCGGCGACCGGGTCGTGGGTGACCATCACGATGGTCTGGCCCAGCTCGTCCACCGAGCGCCGCAGGAAGCCGAGGACCTCGGCGCCCGCGCGGGAGTCCAGGTTTCCGGTCGGCTCGTCACCGAAGATGATCTCGGGCCGGGCCGCGAGGGCGCGGGCCACCGCGACACGCTGCTGCTGACCGCCGGAGAGCTGGGTCGGGCGGTGCTTGAGGCGGCCGGCCAGGCCGACGGTCTCCACCACGCGGTCCAGCCACTGCTGGTCGGGCTTGCGGCCCGCGATGTCCATCGGGAGCGTGATGTTCTCCAGGGCGTTGAGCGTCGGCAGCAGGTTGAACGCCTGGAATATGAAGCCGATCCGGTCGCGGCGCAGCTGCGTGAGCTTCTTGTCCTTGAGACCGGTGATCTCGGTGTCGTCCAGATAGATCTGCCCGCCCGTGACCGTGTCGAGCCCGGCCAGGCAGTGCATCAGCGTGGACTTGCCGGAGCCGGACGGACCCATGATCGCGGTGAACTGCCCCCGGGCGATGTCCACGTCCACATGGTCAAGCGCGACGACCTTGGTCTCCCCCGACCCGTACGCCTTGACGACCTGGCGCGCCCGAGCCGCGACCGCCGTTTGCCCTCCAGTACCCCCGTGCCTGGGAATGGTCACAGCCGTTGTCACGGTTCTTCTCCTCGTTGCGAGTCAGTGCGTCCTGCGTACGTCTTGAGTCTGACGATCGAGGCCGCCCGGCACCCTGGTGCCCGGCGGTGTCTTGAGCGGGGGGTTAGCCCCACCCCCCACCTGCGGCTCCCCGTAGCCGCTCGATGTAGGACCACGTTAAAGAACCGCTCCCCCTCTTCTCGTCCTCCGCCAGGACGAACAGCCCCTGCCCTGAAGTAGGGAGTAACCCGTAGGGGCTCTCCACCCCAGGGCTGAGTCCGGCCACGAGGACCTCCACCCCGCCGCTCTCTGTCGCCGCTCAGGCCCGGGATGAGAGGGTGGAGCCCGGTCAACTACATGCACCATGAACCGATCTTGGGGGAGTACGCCGTGAGTACTCGGGGCGGGTCCGGCGGCCGATCCGGCGGCGGCACGGAGGCGATACCCGGCGCGGCGGCCGAGTCCGTCCCCGCCCGGGGGCGCGGCCCGGTCGTCGCGGCCCTGATGCTGGGCATGGCGCTCGCCGCGCTCGACGGCACGATCGTCTCCACCGCCGTTCCGCAGATCGTCGGCGACCTCGGCGGGTTCTCCGTCTTCTCCTGGCTCTTCTCCGGCTATCTGCTCGCCGTCACGGTGAGCCTGCCGGTGTACGGAAAGCTCTCCGACACCTTCGGCCGCAAGCCGGTGCTCATCGCGGGCATCGTGCTCTTCCTCGCCGGGTCGCTGCTGTGCGCGGCCGCCTGGAACATGGCCGCGCTGATCGCCTTCCGGGTCTTCCAGGGCCTGGGCGGCGGGGCTCTTCAGGGCACGGTCCAGACGGTGGCCGCCGACCTCTACCCGCTCAAGGAACGCCCCAAGATCCAGGCGAAGTTGTCCACGGTCTGGGCGGTGTCGGCGGTGGCCGGACCGGCACTCGGCGGCGTGCTCGCCTCGTACGCCGACTGGCGCTGGATCTTCCTGGTCAACCTGCCGGTGGGACTCCTCGCACTGTGGCTGGTGGGGCGGCACCTGGTGGAGCCCGTACGGGCGAAGCCCGCGGCCGTGCCCCGGATCGACTGGGCCGGGGCACTGTGCGTCTTCGCGACCGGGGCGCTGCTGCTCACCGCACTCGTCCAGGGCGGGGTGGCCTGGGACTGGCTCTCCGCGCCCTCGCTCGGCCTGTTCGCCGCGAGCGCGGTGCTCGGGCTCGTCACGGTGGTGGTCGAGCGACGGGCCGCCGAGCCCGTCATCCCCGGCTGGGTGTGGCGCAGGCGCAGCATCTCGGCGGTGAACCTGGCGCTGGGGGCGCTCGGGCTGCTGATGGTGGCGCCGACGGTGTTCCTGCCGACGTACGCGCAGTCCGTACTCGGCCTCGACCCCGTGGCGGCGGGCTTCGTCCTCTCGGTGATGACCCTGAGCTGGCCGGTCTCCGCCGCGCTCTCCAACCGGGTGTACACCCGGATCGGGTTCCGCGACTCGGCGGTGATCGGCATCGGGCTCGCGGCGCTGATCCTGCTGGCCTTCCCGCTGCTGCCGTACCCCGGGCAGGCGTGGCAGCCCGCGCTCATCATGCTGGCGCTGGGCGGCGCGCTCGGCCTCTTCCAACTGCCGCTGATCATCGCGGTGCAGTCGTCGGTGGGGTGGGCCGAGCGGGGTACGGCGACGGCGTCGGTCCTGTTCTGCCGGCAGGTGGGGCAGTCCGTGGGGGCGGCGCTGTTCGGGGCGGTGGCCAACGCGACGATCACGTCACGGCTGGCCTCGGCACCGGTGTCCGGCCTGCCGGACGACCTCGACTCGGTCTCCCGCGCGCTGGCCTCGCCGGCCGGGCTGTCGCAGGAGGGGGCGGATTACCTGCGACGGGCGGTCGCGGCGGCGGTGGATCGCGTGTACGTGGGCGCGGCGCTGGCTGCGGTGGCGGCGCTGGTCGTTCTCCTGACGCTGGCGCCTCGGCGGTTTCCCGTGCGGGACGCTGACGCGGGGTGAGGGCCCGGTTTCGGCCGCGGGTCGGTGGGTGGGTGCTCGCGCGGTTCCCCACGCCCCTGAGGGGGTTGGGGATCCCCGGGGCGGGATGTGACGCCAGTGCGTGGTGTGCACCTGCGGGCCGTGCTGGGTTGCTCGCGCGGTTCCCCGCGCCCCTCAACCCGTGGTCGCCTGCAGGCCGTGCTCGCTTCTCGCGCAGTTCCCCGCGCCCCTGAGAGCCTGTGGCTGAGCTGGATTCCCCGGCTGCGGCGGACGCCCTGAGGGGCGCGGGGAACTGCGCGAGCAACCACCCACGGTCCGCGGACGAAAAACCGGCCCCCACAGCGGAGCGCCCCGCGGGGAACTGCGCGGCCAGCCCGCCGCCGGCCCGCAGGTGGGCCCCCGGCGTTACCTACGGTAACGATCCGGTCGGATCGAAAAGTTCGCGTCAGGGGGTCCCCAGACTCCATACCGACCGGTAAGTTCGCCGCCACCCACCAGCGCTTCCGGCTTCCCCGTCCCCCTCTGCAAGGAGCAGCCGATGCCGCACCACCGCTCCTCCCCCGGCCTCCCCCAACTCCGCACCGCCTACCGTCTGTTGCGGCGCGTCTCCACCCTCACCGCCCTCGGGTACTTCGTCCTCTTCCTGTTCCTCTCCGGCTACACCCCCGGTCTGCTCGCCCGGCACGTCTCCGGCGGGCTCACCGCCGGACTGCTGCTCGGGCTCTGCCAGTTGCCGGTGACGCTGGCCGCGATAGCCGTGTACGAGTGGACCGCCCAGCGGACCGTCGACCCGCTCGCCGCCGCCATCCGCCACCAGGCCGCGCAGCGGCCGGCGAACTCCCGCCGGTACACGGACGGAGCCGCCCGATGACCGGATTCGCCTCCGACGCCCGGGCCATGTCCCTGGTCGCGTTCATCGCGGTGATCACCGTGACCCTGCTGCTCTGTGTGATGACCGCGCCCGACCGCGACGACCTCGGCGAGTTCTACACCGGCTACCGCTCGCTCTCGCCGCTGCGCAACGGCCTGGCCATCGCCGGGGACTACGTCTCGGCGGCCACCGTGCTCAGTACGGTCGGGGTCATCGCGCTGACCGGGTACGACGGCCTCGTCCTCACCCTGAGCACCGCCCTCTCGCTGGTGCTGCTGATGTTCCTGCTGGCCGAACCGCTGCGCAACGCGGGGAAGTTCACCATGGGCGACGCGTTCGCCCGGCGGGCCCCCGGCCCCGCCGTCCGGGTCACCGCGTGCCTGGTCACGCTCGCCGCGCTGCTGCCGCTGATGGTGGTCCAGCTGGCCGGCGCGGGCGACCTCATCGCGTTCGTCCTGGGCTTCGACGCCGCCCAGTTCAAGACCGGCTGCATCGTCATGCTCGGCCTGTTGATGATCGGCTACGCGGCGATCGGCGGAATGAAGGGAACCGCCTTCATCCAGGCGGTCAAGACCGTCGTCCTCGCCGCCTCCTCGCTCGTGGTCGCGGGCCTGGTCCTCAACCGGTACGGGTGGAGCCCCGGCCTGCTGCTCGGCGAGGCGGCGCGGGGCAGCGGCGCGGGCCCGGCGTACCTCTCCTCCGGGCTCCAGTTCGGCGGCGACTCACTGGACATGATCAGCTCGCAGCTCACGGTGGTGATCGGCGCGGCCTGTCTGCCGCACATCACCATGCGGATGTACAGCGCCCGCAGCGCCCGCGCGGTCCGGCGCTCGCTCTCCTGGGCGGTGTCGGCGGTCGTGGTCATCTGCCTGGCGCTGATCGTGATCGGCTTCGGCGCGGCGGCCGTGGTGGGCCGCCGCGCCATCACCGAGGCGGACCCGCAGGGCAAGACGTCCATCCTGCTGACCAGCCAGGCGCTCGTCGGGACGCACGCGTCGACGCTCGGCGCCCTGCTCTTCACGGCGGTCGCCACGGCGATCTTCATGACCCTGCTGGCCTCGATCTCCGGGATGACCCTGGCGTGCGCCAACTCGCTCGCCCACGACCTGGTCGCCCACGGGCTGCGCGGCCGGGCCGGAGTGCGGGACGCCACCGAGACGAACACCGCCCGGGTGGCCGCGCTCGCCATCGGCGTCCCGGCGATCGCGCTGGCGACGGCGGCCCAGAACCACAACCTCCAGCCGCTGGTCACCCTCTCGTTCTGCCTGGGCGCGTCCGCGCTGGCCCCGGCCCTGATCCTCAGTCTGTTCTGGCGCCGCTACACCCGGGCGGGCCTGCTGTGCACCCTGATCGGCGGAACGCTGTTCACGGCGGTGGTGATGACGGGGACGAAGCTGGTGTCGGGCTCGCCCCAGTCCGTCTTCCCCGCCTACGACTTCAACTGGTTCCCGTTCACCACGACGGGCATCGTCTCCATCCCGTTCGGCTTCGCGGTCGGCTGGCTGGGCACGGTCCTGAGCCGCCGTGACGTGTACGCCCAGCGGCAGCGGTACGAGGCGGTGGAGGGCTGGATCCTGGCGGGCGCGAGGCGCTGAGTCCGTCGCACGGCCCCGGCGGCTCAGCCCTCCGCCGGGGCCCGCCCCGTCAGGCCCGCCAGACTGCTCCGTACATGCGCCATGTGCGCGACGGCCTCCTCCCGGGCCTCGGCGTGCTCCCGCAGCACCTGTTCGGTCTCGCGCGCGATGCGCTCGGCCCGCACCCGCGCCGCCGCGACCAGCTCCGCGCCCCGCGCCTCGGCGTCCTCCTGACCGTGCCGGGCCGACTCCTGGGCCTCGGCGCAGACCCGGCCCGTCTCGGCCAGGGCGGCTTCGGCGTGCGCGGTCAGCTCGGCGTGCCGGGCGTCCGACTCGGCCCGGCGCGCGGCCACTTCACGGTCGAGGGCCTCGACGCGCTCGGCGTGCTCGCGTGCCTGCTCGGCCAGGGCGGCCCCGGTCCGCTCGCGCACCTCGCGCAGCGCGTCCGCCGCCTCCGCACGCCGCTCACGCGCCTCGGCACCGGCCTCGGCGCACTGCTCGTCGGCGCTCGTCCGCGCCACGAGCAGCAGATGCCGTGCCCGCTCCTCGGCCTCGGCGCGGACCGTCTCCCCGTACGCGCGGGCGGTCTCGCGCAGTTGGCGCCCGGCCGCCTCCGCCGAGTCGCGCACGCCCGCCGCCTCCTCGTGGGCGCCGGCCCGTACGGCGTCGGCCTCCTCGACCGCCAGGGCGTGCAGCGCCTGCGCCCGGCGGCCGAGCGACTCGTACGACTGCGGGCCGAGCGCCGCGACCCGGTCGCGCAGGGCGGCCGCCTCCGCCTCCATCCGCTTGGCGAGGACGGTGAGCCGCGCCGCCCGCTCCCAGGCGGCGTCGCGCTCCTCGCCGAGGAGGGCCAGTTGACGGTCGACCTGGTCGGTCCGGTAGCCCCGGCCGCCCCGTACGGCGGCGAAGCCCTGGGGTGCCTGCGGTGGTTCGGGCGCTGCACTCATCCTTGACGTCCTCCGACCTCTCCGACCTCTCCGAACACGACGCGATCCGGCCACATCCTGCTGGATCGAAGCGAAGTGGTCATAACGCGACACTCCGCCCATCCGTAACGGCCAAGGATGCGTCAATTCCCCTCAGAACCGGAAGGGGGCCGGAAAAGGCCACGGAAAGGCGACGAGGCGCCCGCCGCGCGACCGCGGCGAACGCCTCGTCATATCAACGCACTTACACGGATGTACGTACGCTTCCCCGCCGCTGACTCAGAGCAGTCCGTCCCAGAACTGTTCGAGCAGCACCGACCACCAGCTCTCCGGCGAGGCCAGCGCCGCCGGGTCGAGCGCGGCGAGCTGGGCCTGGAAGTCGACCGTCCAGCGGCCCGCCTGCTCGGGGGTGAGCCCGTAGCGCAGCCGCCACATCCGGCCGAGCAGCGCCATGCACCGGACGAACTCGGGCAGTCCGCTGTTCACGAACTGCGGCGGTACGGACTGGCCGCCCGGACCCGCCTCCACCGGCACCGCGACGATGTTCGCGGTCCCGTACTGGACGCAGATCGCCCGGCCGAAGTCCGAGCCCATGACGAGGTACGAGCCGGCGTCCGGGGCGGGCTGCACCTGCCGCTGGGCGGCGAGCTCGGCGAGCGTCGGGACCGGCTGGCCCGGCACGGCCTGCGCCCAGAAGAACGGGCCGAAGTCCGCCGGAAGCCCCGCCCACACCAGCGTCACCGCGACGGCCTCGGGCACGCCCTGGCGGGACACCGCCCGCTGGTCGAAGCGGAAGACGCCCTGCGGGCCGAAGGCACCGGCGAGCTCGTGCGCGACGCCCTCCGGGGGGAGCGGCGGCGCGGGCTGCACCTGCTGCAGCGGCGCGCGCACCGGCTGCGGCCGGGCGGGGCCGTCCGCGACCTGCGCCAGCTCGCCCTGGTGGGTGAGCAGATGCTGGACGCCCTGGCGGCGCGAGGCGTGGTCCGTGCCGTACGGGGCGACGGAGGTGATCCGCACCTGCGGCCAGGTCTCCCGGATCATCCGGGCGCAGTAGCCGCCGGGCAGCTCGCACGACGCCAGCTCGGTGTGCAGCTCCAGGACGTGGTCCGGCGGCACGTTCATCCCGCGCAGCTCGTGGAAGATCTGCCACTCGGGGTGCGGGATGCCGGGCGCGGAGCGCCGGATGAGCTGCTGCTCGGACCCGTCGGCCGCGCGGTAGCGCAGCACGGCCTGGTACCCGGGCCCGACGGTCGGCACGCCGGTGGGCTGCTGGGGGTAGCCGTACGCGGGCGGCTGCGGCGGCTGGGGCGCGCCGGGTCCCATCTGGGCGGGCCCGGCGAGCATGGTGGCGGCGTGGTGCACGCCACCGGGTCCGGCGGGGCCACCGGGCATGCCGGGCGCCGCGGGCACACCGGGCTGCCCCGGCTGGCCGGGAGCCCCCGGCGGACCGGGCGGCTGGGGCGCGCCGGGCCGCCCACCGGCCCCGAGCTGGCTCGGGTCGGCGAGCATGGTCGCGGCGTAGTGCGCCCCGCCACCGCTGCTCCCACCGGGAACACCGGGCGGACCGGGGGGCTGCGGCGCGCCGGGAGCACCGGGCGGCCCGGGCGGCTGCGGCCCACGACCGGCACCGGGGGCACCGGGCGGGCCGGCACTGGGCCACGCGGGCCCGGACTGCGCGGGCTGGGCGGGTGCGGGCGTCGGCGCGGGTGCCGCCGCCTCCCCGGCCGAAGCCGCGACAGCGGCACCGGTACCGGACGCCGGACCGCCGGCATCCCGGCGGTCCGGGATGCCCATCCGGTCCGCCGCCGCCTGGAGCCACTCCGGCGGCGTCAGCAGGAACGACGTCTGGTTGAGGTCGATGCGTTCGGGCGGCGGCGCGGGAACCGCGTCCTCGGGCTCGTCCGGCACGCCGTACTCCTCCTCGTACCGGCGGATCACCTCACCCACCGGCAGACCGGGCCACAGCGTGGCCTCTCCACTGTCCCGGGCGATGACGAGCCGCTGGCGGCCGCCGTCCGAGGACGGGCCCTCGGCGCGGTCCTCGGCCCACACCACGAAGCCCAGCTCGAACTCCCGCACCCGCACCTCACGGTGCTGGTACGCGGGAACGTCCCCGTTGATCCACTCTTCCGCGCGCTCCTGCGCCTGGGCGAAGGTCACCATCACACTCACTCCCCCACCGGCACGGCGCGCGCGAAGCCGCCGTCCACCATCAGGTTCGCCACGGTCTCCAGCTCCGGCGGGTTGCCCGCCAGCCGCTGGAGGAAGTCGTCGAAGTCCGTCCCGCAGGGCAGCAGCAGCCGCTCCACTCGCTCCTGCACGCTCCAGCCGTCCTGGTCGCGCGCGTCGTCGTACGCGCAGAACCAGACCGAGCCGATCGCCTGCCCCTTCACCTTCACCGCGAGGATGCCGCCCTGGACGAAGGCCACGCCCAGGTAGTCCTTGGTGAGATGGTCGCGCAGGCACTTGTTGATGTAGACGAGGTCATTGGCCGCCGCCTGGTCGCGCACGGTGAAGAACGGCTGGTCCACCAGGAGCCCCAGCTCCGCGTCGAGCGCCGCGCCCACCGGCGCGCAGCCGCCCGCCGCCTTCAGGAAGGCCCGGTACGCGCCCGGCAGCCGGTACCCCAAGTCCTCCTCCACGCCGAGGAGTTGGGACTCGGAGACCGAGACCAGGGTCTTGGGCAGCCCGAAGTGGGCCGGGCGGGTCTCCTGGAGCGGGCGGGTGCCGCGCTTGTCCTGGTCGACGCCGGTCGTGGTGAGCCCGCCGTGGTGGCGCAGCAGCGCCTTCACCTCGACCGGGACCAGCTCAAGGCGGCGGGTGCCGGGCACGTGGTGCCAGGTCCAGCCGTGCGGGGTGGCGACGGCGGGGACGGTGTCCCACAGCTCATGGCCGTCGGCGGCGAGCGCCGCGTTGGCCGACACGTAGTCGGTCAGCCGCAGCTCGTCCACGCCGAAGCCCTCCGGCGGCTCCGCGATCTCGGCGGCGGCGCGCGCGTACGCGGAGAAGTCCGGGTAGCCGTCGCCGTCCACCCGCACCCCTCTGGGGTGGCGGGAGGCGCGGACCGGGTCCGGGAAGTTCACGACCTGTCCGGCATAGGCCGCGTTCGGTGGCGCGGCGTGCCCGAGCCGACCTGTCGTCATGGCGGATGCCCCCTGCGTGCGAGCTGCTGCGTCTGGCTGGTGAGGACCAGACTATGCGGTGGGGCAATACCGGGTCCCTGCCCCGCACCCCGGCCCCGCACCACCGTGACCAGGTGTCACAACCGGGTCACCGTGCGGCGATGGTGACGACACGGACGTAGTGACATCAGAGCCCCAGCTTCCGTACCACTGGGCACATTTGGCAGTCTGTTCCCCGCAACGGGGCGTTAACGGGGGCGTTGACACCGGCTTGCGGACAGTGCCGGCAACGGGAGGGACAGCGAGCACCATGCACGGAACGACCGACATATCGGGTACGGCGGCGGACGCCTCCCGGACGGGGGACCCCCGGGCCGGGGCCCCGGGGGCAGGGGACCCGCGCACCGGCGACCCGCGTCTGCAGTGGAGCACCACGACCGCCTCCGCGCCCGTCCTGCTGCACCGCCGCGACGGCATCCTGCCGGCCGTGGCCGCCGCGCTCTCGCTCCGGGGCGAGACGCTGACCTGCACCGCCGGCAAGGGCGACCAGCCGCCGGCGCTCCACCCGCTCGTACAGGACTTCCACGACACCCTCACCAGCGGCCAGCGCGAGCGGTTCACCGGGCGCTGCCCGGAGGCGATCCTGCTCTCGCGCCAGCTCGCCTCCCTGGAGTCGGCCCGCGCGGGCAAGTCGCGCAGGTCCGGCCGCAAGCCCCTGACCCACGGCGAGGCCCGCCGCGCGCTCAAGCACGCCAAGGTGACCGCCCGCCGCATCCGCGAGGACGGCGACCCGCTGCACGGCAGCTACGCGCCGCCCTGCCGCTCCTGTACCGCGCTGCTCGCCCACTTCGGGGTACGCGCGGTCGACCCCGCCGCCGAGAAGGGCTGAACCGAACGCGATGCCGGACGTGTCCACCACCCGCTTCCCCGTCCCCGTCGACGCCGCGCTGCGCGCCGCCGGGTGGCACCCCGGCCGCTGGGACATCAGACAGGCCGAGGCCTGGGCCGACGTGCTGCGCTCGCACGCCTCGCCCGCCGGGCACCGGCACACCGTGTTCCCGGCGGCCGTGGAGGCGTGGGCCGAGTTCGGCGGCCTGCGGCTGACCGCGCCGGGCCCCGGCCGCCACAACGCGCCCGCGACCGTCCGCTTCGACCCCGTGGCCGGGCTGCATCTGGCCCGTACGTTCGCGGACCTGGGCCGGGCCCTGGAGACCGAGCTGGCGCCGCTGGGCGAGGAGGGCGACCAGCAGGCCGTCCTCGCCATCGACACGGAGGGCCGGGTCTACAGCGTCGACCACACGGGCGACTGGTACCTGGGCGCGGATCTGGACCTCGCCCTGAACACGCTGGTGACGGGCGTCCAGCCGATCCGCCTGACGTCCCCGCGCTGACCGCGACGCCCCCTTTTGGGCCCGGGGTTCGCCTGCGGGCCGGTGGGTGGTTGCTCGCGGCGCTTTGGGCCCGGACTTCACCTGCGGGCCGGTGGGTGGCTGGTCGCGCAGTTCCCCGCGCCCCTAGGTGGTTCGTTGGCCGCGGGCCGGTGGGGGCTGGTCGCGCAGTTCCCCGCGCCCCTTAGGGGGTTCGCCGCAGCCGGAGAAACCGGCTCAGCCACAGGCCTTCAGGGGCGCGGGGAACTGCGCGAGCAACCCACCACGGTCCGCAGGTGAACAACGACAACGGCGCCTCCGGCGCCTACGGCGCTTGCGCCTCCACGCGGTCCGGGAGTACCGCCGACACCCGCCATCCCCCCGCGTCCGTGACGCCGGAGACGAACACCCCGCCCAGGGCGAGGACGCGCTCGCGCATCCCGACCAGCCCGTTCCCCCCGCTGGGAAGCCCCGCGTCGGCCGTCGCCCCGTCGGCCGGCCCGTTCTCGACCTGCATGGCGACCTCCGCGTCCCGGTGGGCGAGGCGGACCATCACCTTGGCGCCCGCCGCGTGCTTGTGGACGTTGGTGAGCGCCTCCTGGATCACCCGGTACGCGGTCTGCTCCACCAGCGCGTCATACACGCGCTCTACGCCGTGGACCATCATCTCGACCACCATCCCGGCCTCCCGGGACTGGCCGACCAGCGCCTCGATGTCGGCCAGGCACGGCCCCTCCTCGGCGGCGGCAGCGGCCGCGGCGGCCGCCGCGCCGACGGCCGCGAGCGGCACCGGCACCGGCGCGTCGGCCCGCCGCACCGCCTCCCCGGTCCGCAGCACCCCGAGCATCTCGCGCAGCTCGGTCAGCGCCTGGCGGCCCATGTCCCCCACGAGCACCGCGTTCTTGACGGCCTTCTCCGGGTCCTTGCGGGCCACCGCCTGGAGCGCGGCCGCGTGCACCACCATCAGGGACACCCGGTGGGCGACCACGTCGTGCATCTCGCGGGCGATCCGGGTGCGCTCCTCCGTACGGGCCCACTCGGCACGCTCCTCGGCGCGGTCCGCGAGCAACGAGAGCTCCCGCTCCAGCGAGTCGGCGCGCTCGCGCAGCGACTCCATCAGCCGCCGCCGGGCCCCTATATAGAGCCCCAGGAGCAGCGGCGGCGCGGTCAGGCCGAGCGACATCACGGCGGAGAACAGGGGGACCAGCCAGCGGCCGCCGTCGAAGGCGCCGTCGTCGACGCTCTGGTTCATCCGCACGAAGGTGACGATGAAGGTGCCCGCCAGACACATTCCGGCCAGCGCGGCGGTGATGCGGCGCGGCACCTCGGAGGCGGCCAGCGTGTACAGGCCGACGATGCCGAGCAGGAAGCCCATATTGGCCGGGGTGACGGCGATCGAGACCAGCACCACCGCGACCGGCCAGCGCCGCCGCGCGGCCAGAGTCGCCCCGGCCACAAGGCCGAACAGCACCCCGGCCGGTACGGGAACCCCCGCGTCCCCGGCGAACTTCACACCTTCCAGTGCACACTCGAACGCGGAGCCGAGCCCCAGTCCGATGTCCAGGACGGCACTGCGCCGCCGTTCCCACCACCACCAGCCGCGGGAGGTCCTCCCCGCGGAGTCGTGGTCTGCCCCCGTTGCGGTCATGCCATCCAGCCTACGGGCGCCCGCCAGCGATTTTCCGGCGAGTTTCGCCGACCCTCCGCGTGCGACGGTGCCGATCACGGTGATCGGCACCGTCGCACGGAAGGGGTTCGGTACGGCATAGTGTGGGGTGCCGATCCGGTGACCCGACGTAATGTCCGGTCGAACCGGTTTCCATCCCCCGTGGTGTAATTGGCAGCACTGAGGCTTTTGGTGCCTTATGTCCGGGTTCGAGTCCTGGCGGGGGAGCCAGCGCAGTTCGGGTCCTGACCACATCGGTCGGGACCCGGTTGTTTTTCCCCGCCGCTCCCCTTCTGTTCTCCTTCCGCCGACCCTCCCGGCATTTCGGCCCCGAAACCCCCCGGTATCCTGCGGATGTCCACCACACAAAGCCGAAGGGCATTCCCGTGAGCGCCAATCGCCCGGCAGCCGTCGTCGTCCTCGCAGCGGGTGAGGGCACCCGTATGAAGTCGGCCACCCCGAAGGTCCTGCACGAGATCTGCGGGCGTTCGCTCGTCGGCCACGTCGTGGCGGCCGCCCGTGAGCTCGACCCCGAGCACCTCGTCGTGGTCGTCGGCCACGCCCGCGAGCAGGTCGGCGCCCACCTCGGCGCGATCGACGCCTCGGTGCGCACCGCCGTCCAGTACGAGCAGAACGGCACCGGGCACGCGGTCCGGATGGCCCTCGAAGAGCTCGGCCAGTCCATCGAGGGCACCGTCGTCGTGGTCTGCGGCGACACCCCGCTGCTGACCGGCGCCACGCTCGCCGCGCTGACCCGTACGCACGAGGAGGACGGCAACGCCGTCACCGTGCTCACCGCCGAGGTCCCCGACTCGACCGGCTACGGCCGGATCGTGCGCGACAGCGCCTCGGGCACGGTCACCGCGATCGTCGAGCACAAGGACGCCACCGACGCCCAGCGCGCCATCAAGGAGATCAACTCCGGCGTCTTCGCCTTCGACGGCGCCCTGCTCGCGGACGCGCTCGGCAAGGTCCGCACCGACAACAGCCAGGGCGAGGAGTACCTCACCGACGTGCTGGGCATCCTGCGCGAGGCCGGGCACCGCGTAGGCGCCTCGGTCGGCGGCGACCACCGCGAGATCCTCGGCATCAACAACCGCGTCCAGCTCGCCGAGGCCCGCCGCCTCCTCAACGACCGCCTTCTTGAGCGCGCGATGCTCGCGGGCGTGACCGTGGTCGACCCGGCCACCACCTTCGTGGACGTCACCGTCACCTTCGAGCAGGACTCGCTGGTCCACCCCGGCACCCAGCTGCTCGGCTCCACGCACCTGGGCCGCGGCGCCGAGGTCGGCCCCAACTCCCGGCTGACCGACACCAAGGTGGGCCCGGACGCGCGCGTGGACAACACCGTGGCGTACGACTCCGAGGTCGGCGAGGGCGCGTCGGTCGGCCCGTACGCCTATCTGCGCCCGGGCACCCGCCTCGGCACGAAGGCGAAGCTCGGCACGTACGTCGAGACCAAGAACGCGACGATCGGCGAGGGCACCAAGGTGCCGCACCTGTCGTACGTGGGTGACGCCACCATCGGCGAGTACACGAACATCGGCGCGGCCAGCGTCTTCGTGAACTACGACGGTGAGGCCAAGCACCACACCACGATCGGCTCGCACTGCAAGACGGGCTCGGACAACATGTTTGTTGCTCCTGTCACAGTGGGGGACGGCGCCTACACCGCGGCCGGGTCCGTCATCACCAAGGACGTGCCCGCCGGCTCGCTGGCCGTAGCCCGGGGCCAGCAGCGGAATATCGAGGGCTGGGTGGCCCGCAAGCGGCCGGGCAGCGCCGCCGCGCAGGCGGCTGCGGCCGCCTCCGAAGAGGCCGTTGGCGAAAACTGACCGGAAACATCTGCGCCTGTCACGGCGTACCGTGATAGGCGCACACGATTCGGCTGGCTCGTCGCCAAGGGACCGCGCGGGCTCAGCAGCAGAAGACACCTCTGAGGAGACAGTGCTGTGACCGGGATCAAGACGACCGGCGAGAAGAAGCTGATGCTCTTCTCCGGCCGCGCCCACCCCGAGCTGGCCGAGGAGGTCGCGCACCAGCTGGGTGTCGGCCTCGTGCCGACGAAGGCCTTCGACTTCGCCAACGGTGAGATCTACGTCCGCTTCCAGGAGTCGGCGCGCGGCGCCGACTGCTTCCTGATCCAGAGCCACACGGCTCCGATCAACAAGTGGATCATGGAGCAGCTGATCATGATCGACGCGCTGAAGCGCGCGTCGGCCCGCTCCATCACCGTGATCGTGCCGTCCTACGGGTACGCCCGCCAGGACAAGAAGCACAAGGGTCGCGAGCCGATCTCCGCCCGGCTGATCGCGGACCTCCTGAAGACGGCCGGCGCCGACCGGATCCTCACGGTCGATCTGCACACCGACCAGATCCAGGGCTTCTTCGACGGCCCGGTCGACCACCTCACCGCCCTGCCGGTCCTCGCGGACTACGTGGGCGCCAAGGTCGACCGCTCCAAGCTGACGATCGTCTCCCCGGACGCCGGCCGCGTGCGCGTCGCCGACCGCTGGTGCGACCGTCTGGACGCGCCCCTGGCGATCGTCCACAAGCGCCGTGACAAGGACGTCGCCAACCAGGTGACCGTCCACGAGGTCGTGGGTGACGTCAAGGGCCGCGTCTGCGTCCTGGTCGACGACATGATCGACACCGGTGGCACCATCTGCGCCGCCGCCGACGCCCTGTTCGCGCACGGCGCCGAGGACGTCATCGTGACGGCCACGCACGGCATCCTGTCCGGCCCCGCCGCCGACCGGCTGAAGAACTCCAAGGTCAGCGAGTTCGTCTTCACGAACACCCTGCCCGACCCGGCCGACCTGGAGCTCGACAAGGTCACCGTCCTCTCGATCGCCCCGTCGATCGCGCGCGCGGTCCGCGAGGTCTTCGAGGACGGCTCGGTGACGAGCCTCTTCGAGGAGCAGTAGGCCCCCGGCCCCCAGGGCCCAAGAAGATCCTTTTGGGTGCGGCCTCCCGGCCGGGTAGACTCATCGAGTTGCTCGGCGAGGGAGGCCGTACCCGTTTCGGTACGGCGGTCCGTTATCGACGCGCTCTTCGTAGCAGGCCAGTCGTGGCCGGGTAACCAGCCACACCTATCCATCTGGTTGTACGAGGAGTGCACATGTCCGAGGTCAAGCTCGCCGCCGAAGTCCGTAACAGCTTCGG
Organism: Streptomyces sp. ERV7; assembly: GCF_001653515.1. Classification (GTDB taxonomy): domain Bacteria; phylum Actinomycetota; class Actinomycetes; order Streptomycetales; family Streptomycetaceae; genus Streptomyces. The sequence goes on from NZ_LYOY01000029.1 coordinate 1,448,057, forward strand.
CAAGGGTGCCGCCCGCACCATCCGCCGTGAGAACAAGGTTCCCGCGGTCGTCTACGGCCACGGCACCGAGCCGGTCCACATCACCCTGCCGGGCCACGAGCTGCAGCTCGCCCTGCGTACCCCGAACGTCCTGCTCTCCCTGGACATCGACGGCAAGAACGAGCTGGCGATCCCGAAGGCCGTCCAGCGCGACGCCATCAAGGGTTACCTGGTCCACGTCGACCTGCTGCTCGTCAAGAAGGGCGAGAAGGTCACCGTCGAGGTCGGCGTCCTGACCGAGGGCGAGCTGGCCCCGGGCAGCTTCCTCGTCGAGAACGTGCTGAACACGCTCTCCGTCGAGGCCGAGGCCACCCACATCCCGACCTCCGTCACCGTCTCCATCGAGGGCCTGGAGGCCGGCGCCTCCATCCACGCCAAGGACGTCGCGCTGCCCAAGGGCACCACCCTGGCGACCGACCCCGAGGCCGTCGTCATCCAGATCCTGGCCGCCCAGGCCGAGGAGCCGGCCGCCGACGCCGAGGGCGACGAGTCCGCCGAGGCCTGAGCCGTACGCTCTGCCTGACGGGGTGGCGGGCCACTGCGGCCCGCCGCCCCGTTTTTTCTTGTCGTCACGCGAGGAGAGACGCAGCACAGATGACCACGGAAGCGAACGCCCCCTGGCTGGTGGTGGGGCTCGGCAACCCCGGCCCCGAGTACACGGGCAACCGGCACAACGTCGGCTTCATGGTGGCCGACCTGCTCGCCTCCCGCATCGGCGGCAAGTTCAAGGCGCACAAGGCGCGCGCCCAGGTCGTCGAGGGCCGTATCGGCCCGGCCGGACCGTTCAACCGCCGGGTGATCCTGGCCAAGCCGCTCTCGTACATGAACCTCTCGGGCGGCCCGGTCACCCAGCTGCGCGACTTCTACAAGGTGCCGGTCGAGAACATCGTCGCCGTCCACGACGAGCTGGACATCGACTACGGAGTGCTGCGCCTCAAGCTCGGCGGCGGCGACAACGGCCACAACGGCCTCAAGTCGATGACCAAGTCGTTCGGCCCGGACTACCACCGCGTCCGCTTCGGCATCGGCCGCCCGCCCGGCCGGATGCAGGTCGCGGACTTCGTCCTCAAGGACTTCTCCTCGACCGAGCGCAAGGAGCTCGACTACTTCGTGGACCGCGCGGCGGACGCCGTCGAGGCGCTGGTCATCGAGGGTCTTGAGCGCGCCCAGTCGACGTACAACTCCTGAGGTACGCAGACGTACGCAGACGTACGCGGCGAGAAGCCCCGGCAGCCGTGCGGCCGCCGGGGCTTCTTCGTGCCTCGTGCGCGGGTCAGCCCGTGTTGCGCAGGCCCGCGGCCACGCCGTTCACGGTCAGCAGCAGCGCCCGGGCGAGCAGCGGGTCGGGGTTCTCGCCGCGCTCCGCCTCGGCCCGCTGACGGGCGAGCAGGGACACCTGGAGGTAGGAGATCGGGTCCAGATAGGCGTCCCGGATCGCGAAGGTCTGCTGGAGCACCGGGTGGGAGCCGAGCAGCTCCTCACCGCCGGTGATCCGCAGCACCTCGCTGACCGTGAGCGCGTGCTCGGCCTCGATGTCCGCGAAGACGTGCTTGAGCTCGTCCGGCACCAGGGTGTCCACGTAGTGGCGGGCGATCCGCAGGTCGGTCTTGGCCAGCGTCATCTCCACGTTGGAGATGAAGTTCTGGAAGAAGTGCCACTGCTCGTGCATCTCGTCCAGGACCGTGTCCAGACCGGCCTCGCGCAGCGCCTTCAGGCCCGAGCCCACGCCGAACCAGCCGGGCACGATCTGCCGCGACTGCGTCCAGCCGAACACCCACGGGATGGCCCGCAGCCCGTCCAGGCCCGCGCCGGAGTCCGGGCGGCGCGAGGGGCGCGAGCCCAGGTGCAGCTCGGCGAGCTGGTCGACGGGGGTGGAGGCGAAGAAGTACGCGGGCAGGTCCGGGTCCTCGACCAGCTTGCGGTACGCCGAGTGGGCCGCGTCCGAGACCGTGTCCATCGCCGCGTCCCAGCGCGCCAGCGCCTCGTCGGACTGGCGCGGCGCGGTGTGCAGCGCGGACGCCTGGAGGGTGGCCGCGACGGTGAGCTCCAGGTTCTCCCTGGCCAGCGAGGGGATGAGGTACTTGTCGGAGATGACCTCGCCCTGCTCGGTCACCTTGATCTCGCCCTCCAGGGTGCCCCACGGCTGCGCCAGGATCGCGTCGTGCGAGGGGCCGCCGCCGCGGCCGACGGTGCCGCCGCGGCCGTGGAAGAGCCGCAGCCGTACGCCGTAGCGGTGGGCGACGTCGCGCAGCCTGCGCTGGGCGCGGTGGATCTCCCACTGGGAGGTGGTGATGCCGCCGAACTTGGAGGAGTCGGAGTAGCCGAGCATGACCTCCTGGACGTCGCCGCGCAGCGACACCAGACGGCGGTAGGAGGGGTCGGCCAGCATCTCGTCGAGGATGACGTCGGCGGCGCGCAGCTCGTCCGTGGTCTCCAGGAGCGGCACGATGCCGATCTTCGCCCAGCCCGCGTGCAGATCGACGAGCCCGGCCTCGCGGGCGAGCACGGCCGCCGCGAAGACGTCGTCGGCGCCCTGGCACATCGAGATGATGTACGACTCGATCACCTCGGGGCCGAACCGCTCGAAGGCCTCCTTGATCGTGCCGAAGACGCCCAGGGTCTTCTGTCCGGCCTCGTCCAGCGGGGCGGGCGTGGGGGCCAGCGGGCGCCGCGAGCGGAGCTCCTTGGCGAGCAGCTTCTGGCGGTACTCGCGCGGCATGTCCGCGTACCGCCAGGACTCCTCGCCCAGGCGGTCGAAGAGCTGGCCGAGCGCGTGGTGGTGCGCGTCGGCGTGCTCGCGTACGTCCATGGTGGCGAGCTGGAGGCCGAACGCGGCCAGGGTGCGGATGGTGCGGTCCATCCGGCCGTCCGCGAAGAGCGCGCCGCGGTGGGCGCGCAGCGACGTCTGGATCAGCGTGAGGTCGGCGAGCAGCTCGGAGGTGCCCAGGTAGTCGCGCCCGGGCAGGTGCGGGGTGCCCTTGGCGAGCCGCTCCTTGGTGTTGACGAGCTTCTGGCGTACGCAGGTCGCCTTGAGCCGGTAGGGCTCCTCGGCGTTGAGCCGCTTGTAGCGGGGGCTGATCTCGGGGAGCGCCTCCAGGTCGGCCTGGAGGGAGGCCAGGAGCTCCTCGGTGGCGCCCGCGTACCGGATCGAGTTGGACAGCAGCCCGCGCAGGAAGTCGATCACTTCGAGCGCGTCGTTGATGCCGTGCTCGTGCTGGAGGATCAGCACGTCCCAGGTGACCTGCGGGGTCACGTTGGGGTTGCCGTCGCGGTCGCCGCCGATCCAGGTGCCGAAGGTGAGCGGCCGGGTGCCGGGAGGCAGCTCGACGCCGACCCGCTCCAGCTCGGCCGCCAGGTCCTCCAGGACGTCGCCGACCGCGTTGGCGTGCAGCTCGTCCAGGTAGTAGATGGCGTTGCGGGCCTCGTCGGCGGGCTCGGGGCGGACCACGCGCAGCTCGTCGGTCTGCCAGATGAGGTCGATGTTCTCGGCGAGCCGCAGGTCGTGGCGGCGCCGGTCGGCCTCGGTGACCGGGGTCTCCAGGAGGGCGGCGATACGGCGCAGCTTGTTGAGGACGGAGCGGCGGGCCGCCTCGGTGGGGTGCGCGGTGAAGACCGGGCGCACGTTCAGGTTCTTGACCGTCTCGCGCAGGTGCTCGGGGTCCGCGTCCTTGAGCATGTCGGCGGTGCGGGCGAGCAGCCCGCCCTCGGCGGCCCGGTGGGCGCGCAGCTCACGGCCCCGGTGCACCTGCTCGGTGACGTTGGCCAGGTGGAAGTAGGTGGAGAAGGCCCGTACGAGCTTGGCGGCGGTCTCCACCTCGGTGCCGCCGAGCAGCTCGGCGGCGGCCTCGCCGTCCGTACGGGTGAGGGCGCGCACGCGCTCGACGAGCTCCAGGAGCTCGGGCCCTTCCTGGCGGACGAGCGCCTCGCCCAGGAGGTCACCCAGTCGGCGGATGTCGGCGCGAAGCTCGGGGCTGGCGGCGGGGGTCTGGTCGGCACTGCTCACAGGTGCGGCTCCTTGCAGTGTTTGAGCACGTCTGGAGGGGTACTGGAGGCTTGCGGACCGCGCTGTCCGACGAGACCCAGGATAGGTGTCCGTGCGCGCGTCGCAGTCCACTGCCCTCTTGTACGGTGCCGGGGCACTGCCATACTTACGTCGCCGTAGGTTACGGGTCCGTAGCCTTGCGCCTCTCGTCTCTTCACTCACCCCCCGGGGGGATTCCCCATGACCACAAGCCCCGACCTGATCGATCCGGCCACCGAGCCGCCGGATTCCTCCGCCACCCGCGGGGGCGAGAGCAAACGGTCCGTCGAACAGATCGCGCTGCTGCTCTTCATCGTCGTGCCGTTCGTGGCGCTGCTCGCCGCGGTGCCGCTGGCCTGGGGCTGGGGCGTGAGCTGGCTCGACCTCGGCCTCATGGTGTTCATGTACTACCTGGGCTGCCACGGCGTCACCATCGGCTTCCACCGCTACTTCACACACGGCTCCTTCAAGGCGAAGCGCCCCCTGCGGATCGCGCTCGCGGTGGCCGGATCCATGGCCGTGGAGGGCCCGCTGGTGCGCTGGGTGGCGGATCACCGCAAGCACCACAAGTTCTCCGACGCGGACGGCGACCCGCACTCTCCGTGGCGGTTCGGCGAGACGCTGCCCGCGCTGATGAAGGGCCTGTGGTGGGCCCACATCGCGTGGATGTTCAACGAGGAGCAGACCTCGCAGGAGAAGTACGCGCCGGATCTGATCAAGGACCCGGCGATCCGCCGGATCTCGCGCGACTTCGTCTTCTGGACGATTCTCTCGCTGGCCATTCCGCCGATCGTGGGCGGTCTGGTGACGATGTCGTGGTGGGGCGCGTTCACCGCGTTCTTCTGGGGCTCGATGGTCCGGGTCGCGCTGCTGCACCACGTCACCTGGTCCATCAACTCCATCTGCCACGCGGTGGGCAAGCGCCCCTTCAAGTCCCGTGACCGCTCCGGCAACGTGTGGTGGCTGGCGGTCCTGTCGTGCGGCGAGTCCTGGCACAACCTGCACCACGCCGACCCGACCTCGGCGCGGCACGGCGTGATGCGCGGCCAGATCGACTCCAGCGCCCGGATCATCCGCTGGTGCGAGCAGCTGGGCTGGGCGTACGACGTGCGCTGGCCCACCGAGGCCCGGCTGGAGGCCAAGCGCAGCGAGCCCGGCGCCCCGTCCCGGCGTGCGGAGAAGGCCCGCGAGGAGAGCGCCCGTAAGGAGAAGGCCACAGAGGCGGCATGATGGAGGACGTGGCGACCGACTCCAGTACCACCCGCACGACCAGCAGCAACGGCTCTGCGGGCACCGAACGACCCCGGCGGACCCGCCGTACCCGGATGACGGGCGCGGAGCGCCGGGAGCAGTTGCTGGACATCGGCCGCACGCTCTTCGCCGAGAAGGGCTTCGAGGGCACGTCGGTGGAGGAGATCGCGGCCAAGGCAGGCGTCTCCAAGCCGGTGGTCTACGAGCACTTCGGCGGCAAGGAGGGGCTGTACGCGGTAGTGGTCGACCGCGAGATGCGCTCGCTCCTGGACGGCGTGACGGGCGCCCTGACGGCGGGGCACCCGCGCGAGCTCCTGGAGCAGGCCGCGTTCGCGCTGCTCGACTACATCGAGAAGTACACGGACGGGTTCCGCATCCTGGTGCGGGACTCCCCCGTGGCGCAGTCGACGGGCACCTTCGCCTCGCTGATCTCCGACATCGCGACCCAGGTCGAGGACATCCTCGGCCTGGAGTTCAAGGCCCGCGGCTTCGACCCCAAGCTCGCCCCGCTGTACGCGCAGGCGCTGGTCGGCATGGTCGCGCTGACCGGCCAGTGGTGGCTCGACGTGCGCAAGCCCAAGAAGGCGGAGGTGGCCGCGCACCTGGTGAATCTGGCGTGGCACGGCCTCGACGGCCTGGAGCAGAAACCGCGGCTGATAGGGCACCGCAAGAACTGAGCGGTGGCCGGGTGCGATGACCGCCGGATCCGGATGATCTCGAATGGGTCGCGAGTTCTTCTCGTGGCCCATTTCGCTCTTCAACCACACTCGTATCGGCTGTAGGCTTCACGCACATTCCCGGGGGGGATTCCGGCATTCCTTCGTGAGCGGCCACGCGTGCCTCAACGTCCGATTCGACGCGCTGCGTGTGGGCCCCGCGAGGAATGTTTCCGCGCGCTCCGCTTTCGCGTGAGCCGCAGCGAATTCGACCCGGTTCCACCCGCATATTCCCTGGGGGGAATTTTGTCTTCTGTGCGCACCTTGCGCCCCGGCCGTCTCGCGGCCTGCACCGCCCTCGCGCTCTCGGCCGGCATGCTCCTTTCGGGCACGGCCGCGGCCGACGAGGCGCCGAAGGCCCCCAAGGCGGCCGTCCAGGCCGCCAAGCCGTCCGCCGGCAACCCGACGGGCGCACTCCCGCAGCGGAGCCCCAGGTCGTCGGCGGCCGCGGCCGCCACCGCCGCCAAGCCGCGCCTGGACCTCAACAAGGACGGCAGCTCGGACCTGCTCTACCGGGGCATCGACGACCAGACGTACCTGGAGACCTGGACCGAGAAGGAGAACCCGGCGTTCGCCAACTCCTTCGGCGCCTACAAGGAGATCATCACTCCGGGCGACCTGGACGGGAACGGCACCCCCGAGCTGCTGACCGTGCAGCCGGGCGGGATCCTCTCGCTCTACGCCGACGTGACGAACAACGGCTCCCCCTACGCGACCTGGACGGGCGGCGGCTGGAACGCCTACAACAAGATCGTGGGCGCGGCCGATCTGACCGGCGACGGCAAGGGCGACGTCCTGGCCCGCACGCCGGGCGGCGACCTGTACCTGTACCCGGGCAAGGGTCTCGCCGCGGGTGACCCGTTCGCCGGGCGCATCAAGGTCGGCGGCGGCTGGCAGGGCTACGACCAGCTGGTCGGCGCCAACGACATGAACGGCGACGGCTTCGGCGACGTCGTGGCCCGGACGCCCGGCGGCGACCTGTACTTCTACGCGGGCACCGGCAACGCGACCGACCCGCTGAAGTCCCGGGTGCGGATCGGCGGCGGCTGGACCGCGTACAACCAGATCCTCTCGATCGACGACGGCAACGGCGACGGCTACGCCGACCTCGCGGCCCGCAGCAACGGCGGCACGCTGTACTTCTACGCGGCCGACGGCAAGGGCAACTTCGCGAACCCGGTGAAGATGGGCACGGGCTGGGAGTACACCCAGGCCTTCAGCGGTACGGGCGCCAACGCGACCCCGGTGAAGAGCGCCGTCATCGCCCGCGACACCAAGGGCACGCTCTGGCAGTACTACTCCGAGTACAACGGCCAGCTCTCGCAGCGCTTCCGGGCCAGCGACGACGGCGTCTTCGCCAACTCGCGCCGGCTCGCCTTCGCGGCCTCGATCCACGGCAGCCTCTACGGCGACCTGCTCCAGTGGGACGGCGGGCACCTCTACATCGGCTCCAGCCTCAGCGACGCGGGCGGCGGCTGGGGCGGCTTCGACTCCCTGGTCGGCCCGGGCGACCTGAACAACGACGGCAAGAGCGACCTGCTGGCCCGCGACGGCTCCGGCACGCTCTACCTCTACCGGGGCTACGGCAACGGCTACCAGTTCTCCTCCCGCCTCAAGGTCGGCGGCGGCTGGAACGCGTACGACAGGATCGTGGGCGCCGGCGACCTCACCGGGGACGGGCTGACCGACATCGTCGCGCGCACCGGCGACGGCAAGCTGTATCTGTACGCGGGCACCGGCGACTCCGCCTCGCCGTTCAAGTCGCGGGTCTACGTCGGCCCGGGCTGGCAGCAGTTCAGGAACATCGCGGCCCCCGGCGACCTCAACGGCGACGGCCGGGCGGACCTGGTGGCCACCAACTCGCGCGGCGAGGCGTTCCGTTACGAGTCGAACGGCTACGGCGGCTTCAAGTCCCGGGTGAAGCTGGGCGACGGCTGGAACATCTACCGCGACCTCTACTAAGAGCGCGCGCCACGGTTCCCCGCGTCCCGCCAGGGGGCGCGGGGAACCGCTGTGTCCGGGCTTCAGCGGTCCGTTCTGCGCGCCACGGCGAAGATCCGGCGGAACGGGAAGACCGTGCCGTGCGGGCCCGGCGGGTACGCGCGGCGCAGCAGCTCGCGGTACTCGGCGAGGAAGGCCCCGGTGGCCTCCTCGTCGTCGGCGAGCGCGGTCAGGGCCGGGCGCAGGGCGGTGCCCTTGACCCAGTCCAGGACCGGGTCCTCGCCGGGCAGCAGCTGGGAGTACGTCGTCTCCCAGACGTCCGCCTCGCAGCCGAGGCCGGTCAGGCGCAGCAGATAGTCGGCGGGGCCCAGGATGTGCACATAGCGGCGCCCGTGGTCGCCCAGCCGGGCTCGCCAGCGCGGCGACTCGCAGAGCTCGCCGAGCAGGGCGTGGCTGGGCGAGGTGAAGTTGCCGGGGACCTGGAAGGCGAGGGTGCCGCCGGGGGTGAGGCCGTCGATCCAGCAGGCGAGGGACTCGGGGTGGTTGGGGACCCACTGGAGGGCGGCGTTGGAGACGATCAGGTCGTACGGCTCCTCGGGCGTCCAGTGGGCGAGGTCGGCGGGGCGGAAGTCCAGCCAGCCGCCGCCCGGGGTGGTGCCCGCGTGGTCCTTGTCGGCCTGGGCGAGCATCTCGGGCGAGAGGTCGAAGCCGGTGACCCGGGCTTCGGGCCAGCGCTCCGTGAGCAGTGCGGTGACGTTTCCCGGGCCGCAGCCGAGGTCCGCGATCCGGGCGGGCGGACGGGTCCCGGGCCCCGGGTGGATGTCCCTGGTGTGCGGGGACCCCATGCCCCGGGCGGCGGGCTCGCCGGCTGCGGCCGTGTCGGCGGCGGCCGCGCCGGCGAAGCCCGGCAGGGCCGGGATCCTCGCGAGCAGATCGAGGAAGGGCCGGGTGCGATGGCCGGAATGGTGCAGGTACTGCTGCGGATCCCAGAGGGGAGCGGGCAGCGGGTCGGACGTCCGGGCGGACGTGCCGGTGAACTCCCGGGGCGGCGTCTCGACGGACTCCGGGACGAAATCGGAATGCATGTTCGAGCCCCCTTGCAGGTACGGCTGACCGAAGCGGAACAGAGTCCCGGGCCCTCCATGCCCAATGGTGGGGGTTTATATATCTTGACGTCAAGAGACTTCACGTCGACAGACCCTCTACACTGATCGACATGGAGGACGAGGTCGACCGACTGGTCTCAGCATGGCGCCGCGAGCGCCCGGACCTCGACGTGGAGCCGCTTGAGGTGCTCAGCCGCGTCAGCAGGCTGGCGCGCCACCTCGACCGGGCGCGCAGACTCGCCTTCTCCGAGCATCAGCTGGAGCCCTGGGAGTTCGACGTCCTGACGTCGCTGCGGCGCGCGGGCGCCCCCTACCAGCTCTCTCCCGGGCAGTTGCTCACCCAGACGCTGGTCACCTCGGGCACCATGACCAACAGGATCGACCGGCTCGCCAAGAAGGGCCTGGTCGAGCGGCTCCCCGACCCCAGCGACCGGCGCGGGGTCCTGGTCCGCCTCACCCCCGAGGGGCGCGACCGGGCGGACCAGGCGCTGGCCGGGCTCCTGGAGCAGGAGCGGGCCATCCTGGCCCAGCTGTCGCGCACCCAGCGGGGGGAACTGGCGGCGCTGCTACGCCAGTTGACCGCCCCGTTCGACAACATCCCCGGCTAGGTCGACCGGGCCGACCCCGGCCCGGCGGGCCAGGGCGACGGCGGCCAGCGTGGAGTGCACGCCGAGCTTGCCCAGCACGTTCTGCATATGGGTGCGGACCGTGTGCGGGGAGAGGAAGAGGCGTTCGGCGACCGCCTTGCGGCCCAGACCGGCGACCATGCACCGCAGCACCTCGCGCTCGCGCGGGGTCAGCGACTCCACCAGGCGCTCGCTCTCGGTGCGGTGCTTGCGGGCGGCCGTGAGCTCGCGCAGCACGCCGGTGAGCAGCGCGGGCGGCAGATGCGTCTCGTCCCGCAGCACTCCTCTGATCACCGCGAGCAGCCGCTGGAGCGAGCAGTCCTTGGCCACCCAGCCGGACGCCCCCGCCTGGAGCGCGAGCGCGGCGCGGCGCGGGTCGTCCTTCTCGGCGAGCACCACCGTACGCACGGCGGGCTGGCCCGAACGGACCCCGGCGACCAGCGAGATGCCGTCCACCAGCCCGTCGGCGCCGCCGCCGTCCGGCACGGCCCGGGCCACCGGCGCCCCGGCGAGCGCGCCGAGGTCGGCGTCGACGAGCATCACGTCGAAGCGGCGGCCCTCGGAGGCCCCCCGCTCCAGACAGCGCAGCGCTGCCGGGCCGCTGCCGGCGGCCGCGACGTCGACGTCGGGCTCGGCCGCCAGGGCGGCGGCCAGCGACTCCGCGAAGATTCGGTGGTCATCCACCACGAGAACCCGGATACGAACCACAGACACCCCCATGCGTCGGGGAACGGACCGGTCAGGGCACGGCGCCCGAAGAGGGGGAAACGGCAGTCGCGCGGCCGCCGCCGTGGACTGACTGGTACCCCACCCCGGGCGTCGTACCCGACTGCCTCGCCCCCTGATCAACACCGGCCCCCACCGGTGCTGTGCTTCAGAGTAGGGCCGTGGGCCGGAAGCGGAAGGCAATTTGCAGAACTGATTGACCGGGTTGTTTAGGGTGTGGCCCATGTTTCGTTTTGAGACGGAAGTGGACAAGGCTCGACGGATTCTGCTGGGTCAGCTGCTCAAGGACACCAATACCGAGGCCTCTTCGGTGCTGCGTGCCCTGCGGGGCACCCCGGACGAGAAGGAACTGCCGCTCCACGTATGGGTGATGGACGACAAGGGCGGCCTGGCGGGCGGTCTCACCGGCCGCACCTGGGCCTCCTGGCTCCATGTGGACCTGCTGTGGGTGGACGCGGCCCACCGGGGCGCGGGCCTGGGCGGCCAACTCCTGGCCCGCGCCGAGGAGTCGGCCCGCACCGAGCGCTCCTGCGCCTTCTCCCGCGTGGAGACCTGGGACTTCCAGGCGCCGGACTTCTACCGCAAACAGGGGTACGAGGTGGTGGGCGAGGTGCCCGACTACCCGCCGGGCGTCACCGAGTTCATCCTGGCCAAGCGGCTGTGAGCCGGGGCCGGGCACCGGCCCGGGTCAGCTCCTGCGGCGCGCTCCCGCCGACGGGAGCGCCTCGAAGACCCTGGGCGCGGTGTACCCGGCCGCGGCGAAGGCCTCCTCGACCGACTTGGTGACCGTGTCCACCGCCGCCGCCTCGGTGAGGACGACCGCGGACCCGCCGAAGCCGCCGCCCGTCATCCGCGCGCCGAGCGCCCCGGCCGCCACCGACGAGGCCACGACCAGGTCCAACTCGGCGCAGGAGACCCGCAGATCGTCGCGGAGCGAGGCGTGGCCCTCGGTGAGGACCGGGCCGGCCGCGCGCGGATCACCCGCCGCCAGATGCGCCGCGACCCGCTCCACCCGCTCGTTGTCGCTCACCACATGGCGTACGCACCGGCGAACGGTTTCGGAGTCGAGCCTGGCCAGCGCGGCATGGAGGCGCGCGTACGGAACCTCGCGCAGGGTCCGCACACCGAGCGCCCGCGCACCCGCCTCGCAGGCGGCGCGCCGCGCGGCGTACGCGCCGTCTCCGAGCGCGTGCTTCACCCGGGTGTCCACGACGAGGAGCGCGAGCCCGTGCGCGGCGAGGTCGAAGGGGACCTGGCGCAGCGAGAGGTCCCTGGTGTCCAGGTGCAGCACATGGCCCTCGGTACAGCAGGCGGACGCGGTCTGGTCCATGATGCCGCAGGGGACGCCCACGAAGGCGTTCTCGGCGCGCTGGGCCAGACGCGCCAACTCGGGCCCGGTGAGCCCCAGTTCGTACAGGTCGTTCAGGGCCAGCGCGGTCACGACCTCCAGCGCCGCCGAGGAGGAGAGCCCCGCGCCGGTCGGCACCGCCGAGGAGAGGTGGACGTCGGCACCGGTGACCGGGTGGCCCGCCTCGCGCAGCGCCCAGACCACACCCGCCGGATACGCGGCCCAGCCGCCGCTCGCCAGGGGCTCCAGGGCGTCGGCGTCGAGCTGGACGACTCCGCCGTCCACATCGGCCGAGTGCAGCCTCAGCACCCCGTCGGTGCGCCGCGACACCGCCGCGACCGCCGTGTGGGGAAGCGCCAGCGGCATCACGAAGCCGTCGTTGAAGTCGGTGTACTCGCCGATGAGGTTGACCCGTCCGGGCGCCTCCCAGACCCCCTCGGGCTCCGCGCCGTACAGCTTGCGGAACTGCTCCGCGACGTCAGTCATCCGGGTTCTCCCGCCCGTGCCCGCGCCGCGCGAAGTCCCAGGCGTCCGCGACGATCCCTTCGAGGTCCGCGCGGGAGGGCTGCCAGCCGAGCCGCTCGTGGGCGCGGGCGGCGGAGGCGACCAGGACGGCCGGGTCGCCCGGCCGCCGCCCGGCGATGACCTCGGGGACCGGATGCCCGGTGACCTTGCGTACGGTCTCGACGACCTCGCGGACGGAGAACCCGTTGCCGTTGCCGAGGTTGCAGATCAGGTGCTCTCCGGCGGTCGCCGCGGCCAGCGCGAGCAGATGCGCCTCGGCGAGGTCGGCGACGTGGATGTAGTCGCGTACACAGGTGCCGTCCGGGGTCGGGTAGTCGTCCCCGAACACCGAGATCGACTCCCGCTCGCCGAGGGCGACCTGGAGCAGCAGCGGGATCAGATGCGACTCGGGGTCGTGCCGCTCGCCGCAGCTGCCGTACGCCCCGGCCACGTTGAAGTACCGCAGGGAGACGGCCGCGAGGCCGTGCGCGGCGGCCTCGCCGGTGATCATGTGGTCCACGGCGAGCTTGGAGGCGCCGTAGGGGCTGGTGGGGGCGGTCGGGTCGGCCTCGGTGAGCAGCGCGGAGGCCGGTTCGCCGTAGGTCGCGGCGGTGGAGGAGAACACCAGCGTGCGCACGCCCGCCGCGCGCATCGCGTCGAGCAGCGCCATGGTGCCGCCGACGTTGTTCGACCAGTACTTCTCGGGGCGCGCCACCGACTCCCCGACCTGCGAGAACGCGGCGAAGTGCAGCACGGCGTCATACGAGGCGTCCAGCCAGCGCGCCGCCTCCTGGATACGGCCCTCGATGAACTCCGCGCCCGCCGGGACGGCTTCGCGAAAGCCCGTGGAGAGGTCGTCGAGGACGGTCACCGAGTGGCCGGCCTCGACGAGGTGGCGCGCCACCACGCTGCCGACATAGCCGGCGCCGCCGGTGACCAGGTACTTCCCGCTCATGAACTCGCTACCTCTCGCAGTCGCCGGGCCGCGGCCTCCGGCGGCACGTCATTGATGAACACACTCATGCCCGACTCGGAACCCGCGAGGAACTTCAGCTTGCCGGAAGTACGGCGAACGGTGAAAAGCTCCAGGTGCAGAGCGAATTCCCGCCGGTCGGCGCTTTCGGAGAACGGTGCCTGGTGCCAGGCCGAAATGTACGGCGTGGGCGGTTCGGCGTCCCCGAAGATCCGGTCGAAGCGCCTCAAGAGTTCCAGATAGACCTGTGGGAACTCCGTGCGCGCGCCGTCGTCCAGGGCCCGCAGGTCCGGGACCCGGCGGCGGGGGTAGAGGTGCACCTCGTAGGGCCAGTGCGCGGCGTACGGCACGAAGGCGACCCAGTGCTCGCCCTCCAGGACGACCCGGACGCCTTCGGCGAGCTCGCGCGCGACGGTGTCGTCGAAGAGGTTGCGGCCGCCGGTGCGCTCGCGGTGCTCGGCCAGCGAGCGGAGCATGAGGGCGGTGCGGGGGGTGGTGAAGGGGTAGCCGTAGATCTGGCCGTGCGGGTGGCCGAGGGTGACGCCGATCTCGGCGCCCCGGTTCTCGAAGCAGAACACCTGCTCCACCTGGGGGAGTTCGGCGAGTTCCGCGGTCCGGTCGGTCCACGCCTCCAGGACGAGGGCGGCCTGCTCCTCGGTGAGGTCGGCGAAGGAGGCGTCGTGGTCGGGGGTGAAGCAGACGACCTCGCAGCGCCCGGAGTCCCCGGCCAGGGAGGGGAAGCGGTTCTCGAAGACGGCCACGTCGTAGTCGGCGGCCGGGATCTCGCTGTGCCGCCCGTCGCGCGAGGGGCACAGGGGGCAGTCGTCGGCGGGCGGGTGGTAGGTGCGGCCCTGGCGGTGCGAGGCGATGGCCACGGAGTCCCCGAGCAGGGGGTCCCGGCGGATCTCCGATGCGGTGGAGACGGGATCGAGCGGCCGGGCGTCGCTCTCGTCCCGTACGACGTCGTCCCGCAAGTCGTAGTAGAGCAGCTCACGGCCGTCGGCGAGCCGGGTCGACGTCTTCTTCACCTGCACCCTCCAGCTTCAAACAGAACCAAACATAAAGAACCACGAGCCAACACCATCAGTCAATGGGCGCGACGAAGACGGACGCACGGGGCCGCACACGGCTGTGGGCGCGACCGCCACGCGGTCGCGCCCACAGCACCGGCAGAGGAGAGATCCGGCTCAGCCCGCCGGAGGGACCGCCCGGTCCAGGAGCCCGGTGCGGGCGGCCAGCGCCGCCGCCTCCAGGCGGGAGCCGACGCCCAGCTTCATCAGGACGCGCTGGACATGGGTGCGCGCGGTGGAGGGGGCGATGCCCATGCCCGCCGCGATCAGCCGGGTGTCCTCCCCGTCCGCGACCCTGACCAGCACCTCGACCTCGCGCGGGGTCAGCATCTGGAGCAGCCGCTGCCCCTCGTCGTCCGGCTGCGCGGCCGGGTTGAGCAGCTCCGCGAAGGCGCCCTGGAGCAGCTGCGGCGCCACCGCCGCCTCCCCCGAGCGCGCCTTGACCATGGCGCGCTCCACGCCCTCGATGCGCTCGTCGTGCCGTACGTAACCGGAGGCGCCCGCGGCGAACGCGGCGGCGATCCCGCGCGGGCTGGGCACCGGCCCGAGCACCACCACGGCCACCTGCGGCCGCTCACGTTTGATCTTCACGATCGGGTCGAACACCCCCGGCTCGGCGGGCGTGGCCGTGCCGAGCAGACACACCTCCGGCGCCCGTGACACCACCAGCTCGGCCGCCCCGGCGACCGGAGCGGCCGCGGCGAGCACCCGGTGCCCGCGGAGCTTGAGTGCCGAGGCGAGCGCCTCCGCGAGCAGGCGGTGGTCGTCGACCACCATGAGCCGCACGCCCATCGAGCAACCCCCATCCCCCCGGGGCACGTTGCCAACTCCCCTGGCCCGGCCCTCCCTGACCCGGCAAGCTACACGCTTGTTCGACGTCGCGCGCCCCCTACCGGTGAGAAGACGCCCGGATTGTCGAAATCCCCGGCATTCAGGACTACTTGGCGAATGTTTGTGTCCGCCCAGGTGAACGCGGCGGCCCCGGCCGCGGAGAGTGCTCCGCGGCCGGGGCCGCCGTGCTGGAGAAGTTGACGCCGTCGGTGACGGCGTCGCCGGGTCAGCCGGTGCCGAGACCGATCAGCAGGTACTTCGTCTCGCTGGTCAGCGTGCTCGGCTTCATGACCGATGTGGCCGACATGAAGAGCTTGCCCTGGTTGAAGCGGATCTCGCCGTACTCAGGACCGAACTGCGAGAGCGCGTCGCGCACCGAGGTGTCCGCCGGGTTCTGCAGCAGGACCGTCTGCTTGAAGCTGCCCCCGTCGACGCTCACGATCTGGCTGCCCTTGTCGTACGGGGGCTTCTTGAACGCGATGACGTTGTTGCCGTCCATCCGCAGCGGGTACAGCGAGGAGCCGTCGCCCGCGTCGGCCTTGCCGGGCACGGGCTGCCCGGTGGCCAGGTCGAACGCCATGATCTCGTTGGTGCGGCCGGAGTAGCCGCTGCCGCCCGCACCGTCGTGCTGCTCGGTGGGGATGTACAGCTTGCCGCCGCCCGCCGCGACCGAGGTGCACTTCTCCACATCGGTGGAGTCGCAGTCGGCGGCGTACTTGTCGCCCGGCGCCGGGATGCGGGCCAGCAGCTTGCCGGTCTTGTCGTCGATCGAGAAGAAGTCCGAGATCCCGCTGCCGTCCCCGGCGGTGTCACCGACGTCGGCGGCCACGACCAGCGGCTTGGTCGAGACGATGTGCGCGTACTGGACACCGGCCGGCATCTTGTACGAGGCGGCCGGCGCACCCGTCTTGGGGTTCAGCGGCTGGATGGTGACCGTGGGGTTGTCGTAGTCGCCGCACTTGCGGACGGCGACCAGCGCCTCGCCGCCGCCGTAGCCCGCGTCCTTGCACTGGTCGGTGGTGATCTTCGGCTGCCACAGCAGCTTGCCGGTCGCCAGGTCCCAGGCGGAGCCGCCCGAGGTGCCACCGGTGGCGACCGTGCCGCCGCCGATGGTGACCTCCTCGTACATCGTCTTGCGGTCGCCCTCCTTGACGGAGTTCGTCCAGGCCAGCTTGCCGGTGGCGAGGTCCAGCACGGCCACCTCGGTGCAGCGCGCGTACTTCTCGCCGGAGGCCTTGGCGCCCTCGTAGACGATCGCCGTCTTGCCGTCGGAGGTGACGTGCGTGGTCGCCGCGCAGACCGCGCCGGGCAGCGGCAGCTTCCACAGCTGGGTGCCCTTGGCGGGGTCGTAGCCGACGATCTCGTTGACGCCCGACTTGGCGTACACCTTGTCGGTCAGCCAGGAGCCGTCGACGTGGACCAGGTCGGCGACCTTGGGCTGCGGCACCTGGAAGAGCACCTTGGAGGTGACGTTGGCCGGGGCCTGCTCCTTGCCGCCGCCTCCGGTCGAGCCGCCCTCCTTGCCGTCCTTGCCGCCGTCCGCGCCCTGCGTGGAGCCGGACTTGGACTCGTCCTTCTTGTCGCCGTCCTTGCCCTTGGCGTACCAGAGGCCGCCGCCGACGATCAGCGCCACCGCGACGACCGCCGAAACGATGATCGTCGCCTGGGTGTTGAGCTTCCGGCCGCCGCCGGAGCCGCCGGGGTCGCCCTGCGGCGCCATGGGCTGGGTGGCGGGCTGGCCGGGGTAGCCGTAGCCCTGCTGCGGCTGGCCCGGGTAGCCGTAGCCCGGCTGGGCCGGGGGCGGCGTCTGCGGATAGCCGTATGCGGATCCGGGCGCGGGGGCCTGCGGATAGCCGTAGGCCGGGGCGGCCGGGGCCGTGGGCGGCTGGGCCGGAGGCGCGGGCGGCATCGCCGGCGGCGTCGGGGCGCCGAAGCCGCCGGCGTAACACCGTCGCCCCACGCATCCGCCGGCTCCCGCCTGTGGCACCGCACGGACCCGCCGCACGGCCGAGATGGTCCAGACCAGTTGGCCTCGGTCATCACGATGACACGGGGGCGGGGGATGCGGAACACCGCCGCCCGGGGACGCCGACCACCCCTCCCCTCCCCGAGAGTCCGCTACTCTCCCATCCACATGTTCGATCGAACATCGATGTGTTAGAAAGGGGCCATGGGTGTAGCCAACCGTCTCGATCTGACCCTGCGGCTCGTGCAGGGCTCCGGGCAGGTTTCTGTGTCTGAACTTTCTCAGCGGCTGGGGGTGTCCGAGATGACCGTGCGGCGGGATCTGGACGCGTTGGAGCGGCAGGGGCTGCTCCGGCGGGTGCACGGTGGGGCGGTCGCCGGGCCGCGCCGGGAGGAGGGGGCGGGGTTCGACGCCCGTGAGGCGTGGCAGGCCGCGACCAAGGACCGGCTCGGCGTGGCGGTGGCCGCGCTGGTGGAGCCCGGCTCGCGCGTGCTGCTGGACGCCGGGACCACCACCGTGCACGTCGCGGAGCACCTGGCCGCCCGGGCCCCGCTCACGGTCGCGGTGCTCAGCCTCCAGGCGGCGGTGTGCCTGGCGGACCGGCCCGGGATCGAGCTGCTCGTCGTGGGAGGCCGCTCCCGGCCCGGCGAGCGCTCCCTGGTGGGCCCGCTGGCCCTGCGCACGCTGGAATCCCTCGTCTTCGACTGCTTCGTGATGTCGATCGGCGGTGTCCACGCCGAGCACGGCTGGTCGGAGTTCTCCCTGGAGGACGCGGCGGTCAAGCGGGCCGGGCTCGCCCAGGCCGCCCGCACGGTCGGGGTGGCCGACGCGACCAAGCTCGGCGTCCGCGCGTTCGGACAGGTCGCCCCGCTCGACGCGGTGGACGCCTTCGTCACCGACGCCGCGGCCGAGGACCCCGCCACCCACCCCGGCGGCCCGGCGACGCTGAAGGCGCTGCGGGACGCGGGCGTCCGAACGGTGCTCGCCCGATGACCGCCGGCATCGACACCCCCGACCGCCGCGGCCGCACCGGCCTGGACCGGCACGGCCGCGATCTGACCGGCAACCCGCAGGTGCGGATCACGGACGTCGAGGTGCTCTCCTGCGACTGGTACGTCCTGCGCAAGACCACCTTCGACTACCGCCACAGCGACGGCCATTGGAGCCGCGAGCAGCGCGAGACGTACGACCGGGGCGACGGCGCGACGATCCTCCTCTACTCCGCCGAGCACCGGACCGTCCTGCTGACACGCCAGTTCCGGCTGCCCGCGTACGTCAACGGGCACCCCGACGGGATGCTCCTGGAGACCGCCGCCGGACTGCTCGACGGCGACAGCCCCGAGGAGGCCATCCGGCGGGAGGCGGCCGAGGAGACGGGCCACACCGTCGGGACCCCCGAGCCGGTCTTCGCCGTCTATATGAGCCCCGGCTCGGTCACCGAACGGCTGCACTTCTTCGCGGCGCCCTACGGCCCGGCCACCGCCACCGCCGAAGGAGGCGGGGTGGCGGCCGAGGGCGAGGACATCGCCGTGGTGGAACTCCCCTTCGCCAAGGCCCTGGACATGGTCCGCGGCGGGGAGATCGCCGACGCCAAGACCGTCATGCTGCTCCAATGGGCGGCCCTGGACGGCCCGTTCCGGCCTCGGGAGGACCCGCGTCCCGCACCGTGACGCGCCCTACGGCAGCGACCACCAGTCGACCCACAGGTCGGAGTCGTCGGTGACCACGAAGGCGTACGGCCGCTCGGCGGCGTTCGCGTTGTCCTGAACCGTGAGGACCTCGCCGGGGCGCTCGATGACGCGTCCGGGCGGTGTGCCCTGCGCGGCCCAGTTCCACTTGCCGCCGTCCCACCAGTTCACATACAGCTTGGAGTCGTCGCCGATCACGAAGGCGTACGGGCGGGTGAACGCGCTGGGGTCGTCCCGCATCGTGACCACGCCGACGGAGTCGAGGATGAGCCGCCCGCTGGGCGCGCCCTGGTCGCTCCAGTTCCACTTGCCGCCGTCCCACCAGTTGACGTACAGCTTCGAGTCGTAGCCCTGGACGAAGACGTAGGGCCGCTCGACCGCCTGCGGGTTGTCCTGGACGGTGACGACGCCCGCGCCCTTCTTCACCGGCTGCCCGCTGGGCGTTCCCTGGTCGCTCCAGTTCCACTTGCTCCCGTCCCACCAGTTGACCCAGACACGGGAGTCGCCGGTGATGACGAAGGCGTACGGCCGGGTGAAGGCGCTCGGGTTGTCGCGCATGGTGGTGACGCCGAGCGGACGCGAGATGACGCGGCTCGGCGGGGTGCCCTGGTCGCTCCAGTTCCACGCCTTGCCGTCCCACCAGTTGACCCAGAGGCGGAAGTCGTCGGTGAGGAAGAAGACGTACGGGCGCTGCGGCGCGTTCGGGTTGTCCTGGACGCTGACGACCCCGACGCCCTCACGGACCCGGCGCCCGCCCGGCGCTCCCTGGTCGTTCCAGTTCCACTTGCTGCCGTCCCACCAGTTCACATACAGCTTCGAGTCGTCGCCGATCACGAAGGCGTACGGGCGCTGGGGCGCGTTCGGGTTGTCCTTGACCGTGACGGCGCCGACCTTCTCGATGACGGTGCGCCCGGCCGGCGTCCCCTGGTCGCTCCAGTGCCAGGCCTTGCCGTCCCACCAGTTGACGTGCAGCCGCGAGTCGTAGCCGCGGACGAAGACATACGGCCGCTGGGCGGCCTGTGGGTCGTCCTTCATCGTGACGGCGCCCGCGGTGGCTCGGACACCGACCGCGGCGGTGGGCTTCTGCTGGTCGTTCCACTGCCATGAACCCATCGTGTTCCCCTTCTCCAGCCCCAGGGCCCGGCGCGATGCGCGCAGGTCAGGGCATGCCGAGGTGAGATGTGCTCCAAGGGGTCCGGCGCCGCCGTGGGCGCGCGCCGGGACACAGGGACGGGGTCCGGCCGGAGTCCCGCACAGTTCCGTGGCGGACACTCTGGCACCGCATCCCCTTGCTGTCACCGGCGCGGCCCGGACCCCACCACTCCACGGGCTCGTTCCGGACAGGCCGCCGGACACGCCGGGCCGCCGACCGCGACCCCTCTCACTCTCCACCACAATCAAACAAAAACTTCCAACAAAAGTGTTCAGTTTCTGGCCGTCGAGGCGTAGGTTCCGGTTCGGATCAGTTCGCTCGACGAAGCGGGTACGTATGCAATCTCTGGCCGAAGGGCTCCGGCTCCCCACCAACGGGCTCGACTACACGATTCTGGCGATCTACTTCGTCGTCGTCCTGGGCATCGGCTTCGCCGCCCGCGCGAGTGTGAAGACCAGCCTCGACTTCTTCCTTTCCGGCCGGTCGCTGCCCGCCTGGGTGACCGGGCTCGCCTTCGTCGCCGCCAACCTCGGCGCCACCGAGATCCTCGGGATGGCCGCCACCGGCGCCCAGTACGGCGTGGCGGTCGTGCACTGGTACTGGATCGGCGCCATCCCGGCCATGGTCTTCCTCGGCCTGGTGATGATGCCCTTCTACTACCGCTCGAAGGTCCGGTCCGTGCCGGAGTTCCTGCTCCAGCGGTTCGACGCCTCCGCACACCTGCTCAGCTCCGCGCTGTTCGCCTTCGCCGCGATCCTCATCGCGGGCGTCAACCTCTACGCCCTGTCGATCGTGGTGGAGGCGCTGCTCGGCTGGCCGCAGTGGGTGGCCGTCGTCGTCGCCGGGCTGTTCGTGCTCGCGTACATCACCGTCGGCGGACTCTCCTCGGCGATCTACAACGAAGTGCTCCAGTTCTTCGTGATCCTCGCCGCGCTGATCCCGCTGGTCGTCCTCGGCCTCAAGCGGGTCGGCGGCTGGGGCGCGCTCAGTGACGACCTGGAGTCGGCGCACGGCCACAACTACCTCACCGCCTGGGGAGGCACCGGCATCGGGCAGGGCAACCCGCTCGGCGCCAACTGGCTGACGATCATCCTCGGGCTCGGCTTCGTGCTCTCCTTCGGCTACTGGACCACCAACTTCGCCGAGGTCCAGCGCGCCCTCTCCGCCAAGAACCTCAGCGCGGCCCAGCGCACCCCGCTGATCGCCGCCTTCCCGAAGATGTTCATCGTCTTCCTGGTGATGATCCCGGGGCTGGTCGCCGCCGCCCTGGTGCCGAAGATCGGCACCCCGGGCTCCGACCTGACGTACAACGACGCCATCCCGTATCTGATGCAGGAGCTGCTGCCCAACGGTGTGCTCGGCATCGCCGTCACCGGGCTGCTCGCCGCCTTCATGGCGGGCATGGCGGCCAACGTGTCGTCGTTCAACACCGTCTTCACCTACGACATCTGGTCCAAGTACGTGAAGAAGGACCGGCCGGACGCGTACTACCTGCGCTTCGGGCGGCTGATCACGGCGATCGGCGTGCTGGCCTCGATCGGCACCGCGTTCATCGCGTCCAGCTTCTCCAACATCATGGGATACCTCCAGACGCTGTTCTCCTTCTTCAACGTGCCGATGTTCGTGGTCTTCGTCATCGGGATGTTCTGGAAGCGGGCGTCGATGAAGTCCGGTGTCTGGGGGCTGCTCGCGGGCACCACGGCCGCGATGGTCAACTACTTCTGGATCTACAAGCAGGGCGTCGTCTCCATCCCCACCGACCAGGGCGCCAACTTCGTCTCCGCCATCGTCGGCTTCGCCGCCGGCGCGATCGTCATGGTCGTGGTGACGCTCTTCACCGCCCCCAAGCCCGAGGCCGAGCTGGCCGGTCTGGTGTACGGGACGGCCTCGCCCGGTCTGGAGGAGCCGCCCGCCGAGGGCGACGGCGCCTGGTACCGCAGGCCCGCGCTGCTCGGCTGGGGAGCGGTGGTCCTCGCCGCGGCCTGCTACCTGCCCTACTCGCTCTGATCGGAGGCCCGGACCATGTCTGAACTGCAACGCGAAGTCTCCGAGCTGGAGAAGAAGTCCGCCACGGCGGCCCGGCTCTTCGACATCCGCCGGATTATCGGCGGTCTGTTCACCCTGTACGGAGTGATCGTCACCATAGCCGGGCTCACGGCCTCCGACGCCGATCTGGAGAAGGCCCAGGGCGTCAACATCAACCTCTGGACGGGGCTCGGCATGCTGGCCCTGGGCCTGTTCTTCCTGGCCTGGCTGTGGCTGCGGCCCCTGGCCCCGCCCGCCCCGGAGGACGGCGCGGACCGGCCGGAAGGGGCCTAGGCCGGTCGCGCGGGACCCTCCCGACGGTCCTGCGCGCCCCTCCCCTCCGCTTCTCGATCTTTTTTCCTGCTGCTTCTCGTCACATTTCCCTGTTCGAATCCGTCAGTGAAGTGATCGCGAAAGCCGGCCGGTGCGTTCCGGGGGCATACGCAGAACGAGGAAGTAGGGAAGAACCATGACCACGAGCGCTCTCGCCGAACTGCGTTCACAGGTGCGCGGCCGTGTCCTGCTGACCGGTGACGACGGCTTCGACCAGGCACGACAGCCGTGGAACCTCTCGGTCCAGCAGCCCGTCTCGGCGGTCGTCGAGGCCGCCGACGCCGACGACGTCTCGGCCGTGGTGCGGTACGCGGCGGCCGCCGGGCTCGTCGTCGCCCCCCAGCCCGGCGGCCGGGGCGCCAGCGGTGACGTGGAAGGAGTGATCCTGCTCCGCACGGGCAAGCTGGACGAGCTGCACGTGGACGCCGCCACCCGCACCGCGCGCGTCGGCGCGGGCGTCATGGGCGGGCAGGTCCAGGCCGTGGCCGGGCCGCTCGGCCTGACCGGCCTGCCGGGCAGCTCCCCGCTGGTCAGCGTGGTCGGCTACACGCTCGGTGGCGGGCTCAGCTGGTTCGGGCGCAAGCACGGCTGGGCGGCCGACAGCGTCACCGCCTTCGAGGTGGTCACCGCCGACGGCACCCAGACCCGGGTGACCGCCGACTCCGACGCCGAGCTCTTCTGGGCGCTGCGCGGCGGCAGCGGCGACTACGCCCTGGTCACGGCCATGGAGTACGACCTGCACCCCGCGCCCGCGCTGTTCGGCGGCCGGGTGGTCTGGCACGGCAGCCAGGCGCCCCGCGTCCTGGAGGCCTACCGCAAGATCACCTCGAACGCCCCGGACGAGCTGACCTCGTGGATCAACCTGCTCGAAATCCCGAACGGGCCCTCGCTGGTCACCGTGGACAGCGCCTTCCTGGGCGAGGAGGCCGAGGGCCGGGCGCTGCTCAGCGCGCTCGACGAGATCGAGGGCGCCAACACCGACACCAGGGGCATGCTGCCGGTGGCCGAGCTGGGCGAGATCGCCGGTGAGCCGACCGAGCCCGGGCTCAGCGCGAGCCGCGCCGAGCTGCTCACGGACCTGGACGACAAGGTCGCGGCGGCACTGCTCGCGGAGTCGATCGCCCCGCTCCTCGGTGTGCAGATCCGGCACCTGGGCGGCGCCTTCGCCAGGCCGACGGAGAACCCGCAGGGCCCGCTGACCGAGCCGTACTCACTGGCCATGTTCGGTGTGCCCTTCACGCCCGAGCGCGGGGCCGAGATCGTCGCCCGCCAGCAGTCGCTGATCCAGTCGGTCGCCCCGTACATCAGCGGCCGCAAGCCCTACACCTACCTCTCCCCCGGCGACACCGCCTCGACCGCCTTCAAGCCCGAGGTGCTCGCCAAGCTCCAGCAGGTCAAGCGCGACCGCGACCCGAACGGGGTCTTCCGCAGCAACTTCCCGGTCCTCGGCTGACGGTCCGGAAACGAGAGCGGCGCCCCGCGGCAGTGTTCGCGGGGCGCCGTTCTGCGTCTGCGGACGGTCAGGACAGCTTGCCGTCGTAGTCCGGGAGCTTGAAGGTGCGCTCGGCGTGGCCGCCGACCAGGTCGGTCGTGTGGTTGCCGATGTTGGCGATGATCGTGTAGCCGCGCGCCTCGATCTCGGCCCGCTTCTCCGTCTTGTACGTGCTGACCTCGTGGAACAGGTCCGGCAGATCACGTACGTACAGACCGGTGACCGGGTAGCCGACCGCCTTGAGGTTGTACGAGGTGAGGGACTCGATGATGCCCGGGCGGGCCGTCACGAAGAAGACGGCGACGCCCTGGGCGCTCGCCTCGCGCACCAGGCCGCGGACGGACTGGATGGCCGGGGTCGGGAACGTCCAGAAGTGGTGGAAGTCCGTCTCCAGCGAGCTGTTGTCGATGTCCAGGACGATCGCCGGCTTCTCACCCGCGGGCGAGGCGGCGACGCGCTCCTTCAGGTACGGGCGGGCGGTGTCCACGACGGCCTGGACATCGCGCAGCCAGGTCCCGTAGTCGACACCCTTGAGCCCGGCGATCCCACCGGAAGGGGAGGCCTGGGCCACGACGGAGTGCGGGGCCGCGGCGGGGGCGGCGGCCTGGGAGGCGGTCGGCGCGGCCATGAGGGCGGTCGCCGCGGCGGCCACCGTGACGGCGGTGCGCGTCGTCCAAGCAGTGCGGTGCATGGGGGGTTGGTGCTCCTCTGTCGCGATGGTGGGAGTCCGTGGGAGAGCCACCGGGCCGTGGCGGATCGGCTCGGGCGGCACGGATTGGCATGCGCACGGCCAAGAATGATCAGCCGGTGACGCAATGTCTACTGGTCGGTAGGAAACTTCTCGTTTACGGGTGGTGAATCCACGGAAGTGCCCCACGAACCCACCCCATACGGAAGCCGAGCCGCCGGATCCGCCGGTCCGGGCCCCCTCACGCCCCCCGGGCCGTCACCGCGCGTAGCGAGGAGCTCACGCCATAGAATTCCGCCGCAGCCGGGAATTTGTTTTCCAACCTCAACTGTTGGCATATACATCGAGCCGATCGCGGCCCGATCCCGACGACAGCGCGGACCGACGGGTCCGCCCCCAGCAGCGAGGCACCATGAACCGCATCCAGGAGCAGCCCGCCGACACCGTGGCCCGGCTGCGCGCCACCTTCCGCACCGGCCGCACCAAGCCCGTCGAGTGGCGCACCACGCAGCTGCGACGTCTGCGCGAGATGCTCACCGAGCGCGGAACGGACCTGGTCGAGTCGCTCCACGCCGACCTCGGCAAGAGCCCCACCGAGGTCCACCGCACCGAGATCGGCTTCACCGTCCGGGAGATCGACCACACCCTGGACCACCTCGCGCGGTGGCTGCGCCCCGAACCCGCGCCCGTCCCCGAGCACCTGGGCGGGGCGACGGCCTGGACGCAGTACGACCCGCTGGGCGTCGTCCTGGTCATCGCGCCCTGGAACTATCCGGCGCAGCTGCTGCTCACGCCGATGATCGGCGCGCTGGCGGCCGGGAACGCCGTCGTGGTCAAGCCCAGCGAGCTGGCTCCGGCCACCTCCGCCGTGCTGGCGCGGCTGCTGCCCGAGTATCTGGACCCGGACGCGGTGGCCGTGGTGGAAGGCGGCATCCCGGAGACCACGGCGCTGCTGGCCGAGCGCTTCGACCACATCTTCTACACCGGCAACGGGACCGTCGGCCGTATCGTCATGGCCGCTGCCGTCCAGCACCTCACGCCGGTCACGCTCGAACTGGGCGGCAAGTCCCCGGTGTTCGTCGACCGGGACGCCGACATCGCCACGGTCGCGGCGCGACTGGCCGGGGGCAAGTTCCTCAACGCGGGCCAGACCTGTGTCGCCCCCGACTACGTCCTCACCGACCCGGAGACCGCCCGCGCCCTCGAACCGGCGCTGGCCCAGGCCATCGAGGCCCTGTACGGGGCCGACCCGCAGGCCTCCGCCGAGTACGGCCGCATCGTCAACGAGCGCCACTTCGACCGGCTGAGCGCGCTGCTCGACTCGGGCCGGGTCGTCACCGGCGGCCGGGGCGACCGCGCCACCAAGTACCTCGCGCCGACCGTCCTGGCCGACGTCGACCCCAAGTCGCCGGTGATGCGGGAGGAGATCTTCGGCCCGATCCTGCCCATCGTGGCGGTGGCGGACCTCGACGAGGCGATCGACTTCATCAACGACCGCGACAAGCCGCTGGCCCTGTACGCCTTCACCGAGTCCGACGCCACCCGGGAGCGCCTGGCCGCCGAGACCTCCTCCGGCGGCCTCGGCCTCGGGCTGCCGCTGGCCCATCTCACCGTCTCCGACCTGCCGTTCGGCGGCGTCGGCGAGAGCGGCATGGGCAACTACCACGGCCGCTACTCCATCGAGACGTTCAGCCACCGCAAGGCCGTGCTGGCCGCCGGGTGACGGCCGGCAGGGGGCCGGATCTCCGTCCCGGCCCCCTGCGATCACTGCGCCGGGCCGTAGAGGGCGGCGAGTTCGGCCGCGAGCCGCGCCAGCCGCTCGCGGGCCTGCGGCGGTTCGAGGATCTCCACGCGCGCCCCGAGACCGGCCAGTTGCGCGGCCACGACCTCCGGGGACGGGCCGTCGATCTCCATCTCCAGCCAGCCGTCGTCCCGTCGGCCGCCCAGCCGCAGACGGCCGCCGAACAGCATCGCCAGGACACGCCCGGCCGTGGGCTCGGCCCGTCCCCGTACGGTCGCCCCGCGCATCCGCTCCTCCATCGGGGCGGCCAGCGCGCGCCAGGCCGTGGCCAGGTCGAAGCCGTCCGGCCGCACCACGGGGTCCTCGGTCACCTCGACCGAGGCGACCCGGTCGAGCCGGAAGATACGCAGCCCGGCGCGGCCGGACGCGGCTCCCGTCTTTTCGGCTCCCGCCACACCTTTCTCGGTACCGGCCTCGAACTCCTTCGTACCAGCCTCGAACTCCCCAGTACCGGCCACGAGATACGGGACTCCCGCCTTGGTGACGATGCCCAGCGGGTGGACCGTGCGTATACGGGCCGGGCTGCCGGGGCGGGCGTAACCGAGGCGGATCCGCAGGCCGTCCACCACCGCCCGCTGCAACGCGTCCAGCAAAGACGTGCCCGCCGTGACGGGCAGGCGCGACCAGTCGGTGCCGTCCGTGGCCCCTGCCTTCGAGGCGGCCTCGGCGTCCGCCCGGAGCGTCGCGGGCAGGGCCCGGATCAACTTCCGCAGTGCCGTACGCAGTTCGGGCGAGACCGCCGACGGGCCCGCCACCAGGAACATCGCGCGGATCTCGGTAGCGGTCAGACCGGAGAGGTCGGTGCGGGCGCCGCCGACGAGGGACCAGCCGCCGCCCCGCCCGTGCTGGGAGTACACGGGAATGCCGGCCGCCGCCAGCGCCTCCAGGTCGCGGCGCGCGGTGCGTTCGGACACCTCCAGCTCCGCCGCCACCTCGCGCGCTGTCACACGTCCGCGCGTCTGCAGGAACAGCAGGGTCGCCACCAGTCGATCGGCTCTCATACCGATCATTCTCTTTGGGAAACTGGCCAGGAGATGGCCAGTTTGGCTTTCAGGATGCATACAGATCGAGCGCGAACGGATCAGCGGGCCGACCGAGGCCCGCGTCGCGCACGTCAGCGCCTCAGAGCCATCAGGGAGAGATCATGATCGTGGTGACCGGAGCAACCGGAAACGTCGGGCGACACCTCGTGCAGAACCTCGCCTCCGCCGGTGAGTGGGTGACGGCGGTGTCCCGTCGCGCCCCGGCCGGCGAGATGCCGGGCACCGTGGAGTTCCAGCAGGCCGATCCGGCCCGCCCCGAGACCCTCAAGCCCTCACTCGACGGGGCCGACGCGCTGTACCTCCTCGTCCCCGGCGACGGCGCGGGCCTCGACCCGTACGCCATCCTGGAGACGGCGAGGGCCGCCGGAGTGCGGCGGGTCGTCCTCCAGTCCTCGCAGGCCACCGCGACCCGCCCGGACTCCCCCGCGCACACCCGGCTGCGTACCTTCGAAGGCGCCGTACGGGAGTCGGGCCTGCGGTGGACGGTCCTGCGGCCCAGCGGGTTCGCCTCCAACGCCTATATGTGGGCGGCCTCGATCCGCTCCGGGCGGACGGTGGCGGCACCCTTCGGCGACGTCGGCCTGCCCGTCATCGACCCGGCCGACATCGCCGCGGTCGCCGCCGAGGCCCTGCGCGACGGGAGCCACGCGGGCCGCACGTACGAGCTCACCGGACCGGCCCCGGTCTCACCGCGCGAGCAGGCGCGGGCGATCG
Organism: Streptomyces sp. ERV7; assembly: GCF_001653515.1. Classification (GTDB taxonomy): domain Bacteria; phylum Actinomycetota; class Actinomycetes; order Streptomycetales; family Streptomycetaceae; genus Streptomyces. The sequence continues at coordinate 1,476,112 of NZ_LYOY01000029.1, forward strand.
GTGAGGCACTGGGGGCGCCGGTGCGGTTCGTCGAGCAGAGCCGGGCCGAGGCGCGGGAACTGCTGCTGCGCTTCATGCCCGCGCCGGTGGTCGACAGCACGCTCGGCATCCTCGGCGAACCCACGCCCGAGGAGCGGCGGGTGAGCCCGGCCGTGGAGCAGATCCTCGGCCGGACACCGCGTACGTTCGCCGACTGGACGGCGGACAACATCGTCGCCTTCAGGTGATGTCCGAGGTGGGCGCGGGTACGCCTGCGGCGGCCCGGTCCCGGCCGGGCACTTCGGCCGCCACCGCGGCGACCCGCACCGCCCACCGCTGCTCGACCTTGGCGAACCGCCAGTACGCCAGGGCCGCCGCCCACACCACGACGAACAGGCCGACGATGATGAAGCCCACGTTGTCCAGGTCGAGGCCGGCGACCCATCCGGTGAACCCGTCCCGCAGATCGAGCTTGTCGTGCAGCACGCCCACCAGCTCGATCGTGCCGATCAGGAACGCCACCGCGATGGAGAGCCCGGTGATGGCGAGGTTGTAGAACACCTTGCGCACCGGGTTCGAGAAGGCCCACTGGTAGGCGAAGTTCATGAACGTGCCGTCGATGGTGTCGAACAGGCTCATCCCCGCTGCGAAGAGCAGCGGCAGACACAGCACGGCATACCAGGGCAGCCCGGCGGCCGCGCCCGAACCGGCCATCACCATCAGGGTGACCTCGGTGGCGGTGTCGAAGCCGAGCCCGAAGAGGAAGCCCAGCGGGTACATCTGACCGGGCCGGGTGATCGACTTGGTGAAGCGGCCCAGGAGGCGGTTCATGAACCCCCGTGAGTCCAGGTGCTGTTCCAGCTCGGCCTCGTCGTACGTCCCCGCGCGCATGGCCCGGAACACCCGCAGGATGCCCACGAGGGCCAGCAGGTTGAGCGCCGCGATGAGGTAGAGGAATGAACCGGAGACTGTGGTTCCGACGACGCCGAGGGTCTGGTGGGTCTCCGAGTCGTCGTTCATCAGGGTGCCCGCGAGCTGCGCGCCCCCGGCGACCAGGGCCGCCATCGCGACCACGACACTGGAGTGTCCGAGGGCGAACCAGAAGCCGACCGACACCGGCCGCTTGCCGTCGGCCATCAGCTTGCGGGTGGTGTTGTCGATCGCGGCGATGTGGTCGGCGTCGAAGGCGTGCCGCATACCGAGGGTGTAGGCGGTGACGCCCAGTCCGAGACCGAACGTCTTCGAGCCGACCTCGTAGTGCTCGGGCACGACGAGCAGGAAGAGTATGCCGAACGCCACGACGTGCAGGGCGGCGATCACCACCAGCAGCCAGGCGGTGCGTACGGTGTCCTCACGCCGCCAGTGGAATGTGGCGGGAGGGGTGGGCAGGGTCATTCGTTCACGCTCCAGCACCTCGTGGATCATTAGCGAGATGCCGTGGCCGGTCTCCTGGCTTCCGGGGTGCGCGCCGTCCCTGCCTTCCCAGCGGCCTCACGGCCACCAGTGGCACAGCGGGACGGGCTACCCGAAGCCGTTCATGGCATGGACGGCAGGGGACCCGATCACAGTGGCGAGGGCCGCTCCGGTCTTGCACCGGTCTTCCCGAACACCACGGCTCGCCAACCGTAGGTGCGACCCGCCTCACCTGCAAGTCTGGCTGTGGGCAGGGGTATTGCAGATCACATTCCGGACGCCTCCGGTTCCCGTCCCTGCTCCTCTTCGTGTTCCTGCGGCAGCCCCTTCAGCCTGCGTACGGGTGACAGCACAAGGGCCACCACCACGGCCGCCGAGCCGGCGGCCGCCACCGTCAGGGCGCCGCGCGGGCCCAGGCTGCCGGACAGGAGTCCGGCCAGGCCCGGTCCGGCCACGTCGGCCGCCGACGAGCTCATACCCCTCTCCACTCCGGCCTCGGCATAGTGCTTGGGGTCGCGGACCAGCGTGGGCACCCGCTACTTCCCCATGGAGCCTCCCGCCCCCCATCTGCGCCTCGACTTCGCCGCCACCGCCGACCACGCCGAACTCGACGAGGGGGCGAGCCGGCTGGGCCGCGTCCTGGCGGAGCGGAGCCGGGCCTGACAGGCCACGAGGCCGGCCCCGCGTTGCGGCTCGCCCGCGGCGCGGCCGCACCACCGGCCCGAGACAGCCCTCGCCCGGGGGCGGGAAGCCCGGGGCTCAGCCCGAGACGATGCTCGCCCCGGGGACGGGGCGGCGCTCAGGTCGAGAGGATTGTTGCCCCGGGGGCGGGGGACGGGGCCGGTCTCGCGGAGCGGCAGGTGCCGGATGCCATCAGGGCGGCCGCGATCTTTTCGGCCGACGCCGCGTCCTCCGCGAGGAACGCCGTCGTCGGGCCCGAGCCCGAGACCAGCGCGGCCAGCGAACCCGCCTCCCTGCCCACCGCCAGCGTGTCCGCGAGGGACGGCCGCAGGGACAGGGCCGCGGCCTGGAGGTCGTTCGACAGCGCCCCCGCCAACGCGAACGCGTCACCCGCGAGCAGCGCGGCGAGCAGCACCGGATCCGCCTCCGGCGCCACCGCGTGCGGCGTCAGACGGTCGAACTCCCGGTACACCGCCGGCGTGGAAAGACCGCCGTCCGCCGCCGCGAACACCCAGTGGAAGGACCCGCCCACCTCAAGCGCGGACAGCTTCTCGCCCCGGCCCGTGCCGAGCGCCGCCCCGCCGACCAGGCTGAACGGGACGTCACTGCCCAGCTCCGCGCAGATGTCGAGCAGCTCGGAACGCGACGCGCCCGTACCCCACAGCGCGTCGCACGCCAGCAGCGCCGCCGCGCCGTCCGCGCTGCCGCCCGCCATACCGCCCGCGACCGGGATGTCCTTGGCGATGTGGAGGTGGACGTCGGGGGCCAGCCCGTACCGCGCGGCAAGGAGCTCGGCCGCGCGGGCCGCCAGGTTCGTACGGTCCAGGGGGACCTTGTCCGCGTCCGGGCCGGAGCAGGTGATCCGCAGCTCGTCGGCGGGCGTCGCGGTGACCTCGTCGTAGAGGCCGACCGCGAGGAAGACGTTGGCGAGGTCGTGGAAGCCGTCGGGGCGGGCCGGGCCCACCGCGAGCTGGACGTTGACCTTGGCGGGGACCCTGACCGTCACCGGCAGCACCGTCCGCACCGGCGGCACCGGCGGCACCGGCGGCACCGTCATCGTTTCGCCTCCGCGATCCGCGCGAACTCCTCCACCGTCAGCGCCTCGCCGCGCGCCTGCGGCGAGATCCCGGCCGCGACCAGCGCCTCCTCGGCGAGCGCGGCCGAGCCGGCCCAGCCGGCCAGGGCGGCCCGCAGGGTCTTGCGGCGCTGGGCGAAGGCCGCGTCCACCACCGCGAAGACCTGCGCCTTGGTGGCGGTGGTCCGCACCGGCTCGGTGCGCCGGACCAGCGAGACCAGACCGGAGTCGACGTTGGGCGCGGGCCAGAAGACATTGCGGCCGATCGACCCGGCGCGCTTGACGTCCGCGTACCAGTTGGCCTTCACCGACGGCACGCCGTACACCTTGTTGCCGGGCTTGGCCGCGAGCCGGTCCGCGACCTCCGCCTGGACCATGACCAGGGTGCGCTCGATGCTCGGGAAGCGGTCCAGCATGTGGAGGAGGACGGGCACGGCGACGTTGTACGGGAGGTTCGCGACCAGCGCGGTCGGGGCGGGGCCCGGAAGTTCCTGGACCAGCATCGCGTCGGAGTGGACCAGCGCGAAGTGGTCCTTCTTGGCGGGCAGCCGGGCCGCGATCGTGGCGGGCAGCGCGCCCGCGAGCACGTCGTCGATCTCTACGGCCGTCACCCGGTCCGCCGCCTCCAGGAGCGCCAGCGTCAGGGAGCCTAGGCCGGGCCCGACCTCCACCACGACGTCGTCGGGCCGTACCTCCGCCGTCCGTACGATCCGGCGGACCGTATTGGCGTCGATGACGAAGTTCTGACCGCGCTGCTTGGTGGGGCGTACGCCCAGCGCTGCGGCCAGTTCACGGATGTCGGCGGGGCCGAGGAGGGCGTCGGGCTCAGTGGTGCTCACCGATACAGCCTACGGCCGCAGTGCGGCCACGGACTCGACCCCCGCTGTACGTAGAGCTTCTTCGCCCGGAACGTCTGCTCGGAGGCGCTGGCGTGCTGCGGGAGGCCGCTGCCGCCGAGCGCGTGCCAGGTCCGGCCGTCGAACTGGTAGAGCCCGCCGTAGTTGCCGGTCGGGTCGACCGCGCCGGGGCGCCCGCCGGACTCGCAGTGGGCGAGCCGGTCCCAGTCGAGGTGGTCGGCGCCGCCCACCGAGCTGGGCAGCGGCTTGGTGCCGACCCGGACGGTCTGGGTGACCGGCCGGCGCACCACGTGCTCGGCGACCTTCTTCGGCTTCTGCCGCACTCCGTTGACGGTCCGCAGCGCGTAGGTGACCTTGCGGAAGCCCTGCTGGCCCGGCCGGTCCACGACCTCGGTCCCGGCGAAGAGCGAGTCGTCCCTGGTCTTCTCGACCTCGTAGGGGATCGGCTCCTCGCGGACCTGGCGGCTGCCGGTGATCCGCATGACGGTGATCGTCTGGCCGTCGCGGGGGAAGGCGGACGGCGGCATGGAGGTGGTGTCCTGGCCCCGCAGCGAGATCCCGGCCTCCTCCAGGGCCTCGGCGACCGTCGCCGCGTTGGTGCGGATCCTGCGCTCGCGGCCGTCGGCGAGGAAGGTGACCTGGCGCTCGGTGCGCACGTCGAGGCCCATTCCGGCGCGGCCGATCGCCGAGGAGCGGGAGGCCGAGAGGTACGCGCCCTCGGCCCGCACCCCGAGCTGGCGCAGGGCCCCGTCCACCGTCTGGGCGGTGGTCCACACCTGGCGGCGCTGGCCGTCGAGGGTGAGCGCCACGGGGCGGCCGTAGCGGACGACCACCTCGTCGCCGCCGGTCAGCGCCTCGTGGCGGCCGGGCGCCACGATGTCGTGGTCCCCGACGCTGACGTGCTGGTCCTCGAGGAGCTCGTCGACGTCGTCCGCGAAGGTGTGCAGGGTGCGCGGGACGCCGTCGACGGTGAGCCGTACGGCCTTGTCGTTGGCGAGGAACGCGGTGGTCCCGCCCGCGAGGAAGGCGACCACCAGGGCCTGCGGAATGATCCGGCGCAGGGCGTCGGGCCCGGCGCCGAACAGCGCCCCGCTCCTGCGGCGCCGCGCGGCGCGCCGCGCCCCGGCCCGCGAGGCCTCCTCCTGGCCGCCGCCCTGCCGCGGCCCCGGCACCTGGCCCGGCTGCGTCTCGTACGTCTCGTACGCGTCGTACGGGGGCGGCTCGGCGGCCGGCGCGTCCTGCGGATACGGCGGCTCGGCCGTTCTGGCCGCCGCGCGGCGGCCGCCGCGTGCGGCACGGTGACTGCCCTGCGAATTGCTCACGGCGCTCCAGAGTTCCGGCCGGTCGTCCCGTCGAGGCCGGGACATTAGCGGAGCACCGGTCACCCTCCAAAGCGATTCGACTACGGAGCGTCGTCACGCTACCCTGCACTCGCCCACTCGGAGCATCCCTGCCGTTATCCGTCAGTAATCGAATGCGCGCGCAGTGTTCTCCGCGATGGCCGCGGCCAGCACATCCTCGTGAATGGACTTCACCGCCGCCATGGCGCGCACCGTAATCGGAATGAGATACGGCGCATTGGGCCGTCCGCGGTACGGCGCCGGTGTGAGGAACGGCGCGTCCGTCTCCACCAGCACCAGTTCGAGGGGGGCGACGGCGAGCGCGTCGCGCAGCGGCTGGGCGTTCTTGAAGGTCATGTTTCCGGCGAAGGACATGAAGTAGCCGGATTCCGCGCAGAGTTCCGCCATTTCCGCGTCACCGGAATAGCAGTGGAAGACCGTGCGCTCCGGGGCGCCCTCTTCCCGCAGGATGCGCAGCACATCCGCGTGCGCCTCGCGATCGTGGATCACCAGCGCCTTGCCGTGCCGCTTGGCGATCTCGATGTGCGCCCGGAAGGACCGCTCCTGGGCGGCCATGCCGTCGGCGCCGGTACGGAAGTAGTCGAGCCCGGTCTCGCCGACGGCCTTGACGTGCGGGAGGGCGGCGAGCCGGTCGATCTCGGCGAGCGCGTCGTCGAGGGCGGCGTCACCGCCGGGCCGCCGCGCCCCCTGGCGCGACCAGCCGTCGGGGTCGCCCAGGACGATCCTGGGCGCCTCGTTGGGGTGCAGGGCGACGGCGGCGTGCACGTTCTCGTACGCCTCGGCCGTGTCCGCCGCCCACTGGGAGCCCTTCAGGTCGCACCCCACCTGGATGACCGTGGTCACGCCGACGGAGGCGGCCTTGGTCAGGGCCTCCTCCACCGTGGTGGACTGCATGTCCAGGTGGGTGTGCGAGTCGGCCACCGCCACACCGAGCGGTTCGGGCAGCGGCGGCGGGGCATCCTTGGCGGCACTCATGGGGCCGATCCTATGAAAGGCCCCCGCCCGTCACTTCTTGTGGTGGTGCTGGAAGGGGTGCAGAAGGTCCGACAGGTGCCAGTGGTGGGTGGAGTCGGGGGCGTCGGAGGGCTCCGCCGTGCGCGGGGTGTCCGGCTCCGGGTCGCCCCCGGACCCCACGGGCCCGGCCGGTGCCTGATGGGTCGAGTGGTGCGCGAGCCACTGCTGCACGCTGGAGACCCGGCCGGCGCGCAGGGTGCGCACGACGTGCCCGCCGCAGTTCATACAGGTGGGCTGGGACAGCGGTGACGGCACCCGTTCCCCGTCGGCCTTGTAGACCACGAACGACTGCCCCTTGCCGTCCACGTGGTGCTCTATCTCGTACGCCTGCTCCCAGCCATACCCACACCTCATGCACGCGAAGGCGTAAGCCTCGTGCGCCGTGGTCTCAGCGATCTCACTCATGTGCCGGCTCCCTTGTCCGCTGGACAAGCTCTTGCGAGCGCTCCTTGCGAGCGGAGGCGGAAAGCGCCCCCGATCCATGGGACGCCTTTCGCCGCCAAAACGCATCAGGGGCTGTCGAGTGTTGGTGCCGATTTGGCCTTTCCTAGGCAAAAGCCCCGGTGCGCGGCCTGCGCTTTACTTTTTACGATAGTCCTTTGCCATCCGCAGGTGCCTGTCGTGCCGCGTTCTTTGCCGCCACGACCGCGTCGAACACCTCGCGTTTGGGCAGGCCCGCGTCGAGAGCCACCGCGGCGATCGCCTCCTTGCGCCGCTCGCCCGCCTCCTCGCGCACCTGCACCCGGCGCACCAGCTCCTCGGCGTCCAGCTCGGCGGGCCCGGCCTCGGCCGCGCCCTCCACCACCACGGTGATCTCGCCGCGCACCCCGTCGGCGGCCCACTCGGCGAGGTCCTTCAGGCTGCCGCGCTTGACCTCCTCGTACGTCTTGGTCAGCTCGCGGCAGACGGCGGCACGGCGCTCGGCGCCGAAGACCTCGGCCATCGCGGCGAGCGTGTCGTCGAGGCGGTGGGGGGCCTCGAAGTAGACGAGGGTGCGGCGCTCGTCCGCGACCTCGCGCAGCCGCCCGAGGCGCTCGCCCGCCTTGCGCGGCAGAAAGCCCTCGAAGCAGAACCGGTCGACGGGCAGCCCGGACAGGGCGAGCGCGGTGAGCACAGCCGAGGGCCCGGGCACGGCCGTGACCTTGATGTCCTTCTCGACGGCGGCCGCCACGAGCCGGTAGCCGGGGTCGGAGACCGACGGCATCCCGGCGTCGGTCACGAGCAGCACGCGCGCGCCGCCCTCCAGCGCCTCGACCAGCTCGGGCGTACGGGCGGACTCATTGCCCTCGAAGTAGGAGACGACCCGCCCCGAGGTGTGGATGCCGAGGGCCCGGGTCAGGCCGCGCAGCCTGCGGGTGTCCTCGGCGGCGACGACGTCGGCCCGCTCCAGCTCTGCGGCGAGGCGCGGCGGCGCGTCCGCGATGTCGCCGATGGGGGTGCCTGCGAGTACGAGTGTTCCGGTCACCCCGCCATCCTCCCAGCCCCGGGGCCGCTCCGGTCGCCAGGACCGGATCGGGCCCGGCCACGGGACTCGCACAGACGCTTTCCCTACGATGGCGCGGTGACCAGTACTGCGCCACAGACCCTTGAGGGCCATGACGCCGGAGATCCGCCGCCCGGCTGGCAGGACCGGCTGCGCCGCTTCGGCTACGCGGCCCGGCCGAGAATCGGCCTGCGCGACCGGCTGGTGCCGCCGTACACCCGGCCGTCCGGGCAGCTCTGGGCGGTCCTGAAGGTCTCCCCGACGACCGCCGAGCGCCTGGTGCGCTGGTCGGCGTGGGGCGGGCCGCTGCTGGTCACGCTGGTCGCGGGCGTGCTGCGGTTCTGGAACCTGGGCAGCCCGAACGCGGTGATATTCGACGAGACGTACTACGCCAAGGACGCCTGGGCGCTGATCAACCGCGGCTACGAGGGCGCCTGGCCGAAGGACGTCGACAAGTCGATCATCAAGGACCCCTCGTCGGTGCCGATCCCCACCGACCCGGGGTACGTGGTGCATCCGCCGGTCGGCAAGTACGTCATCGGCATCGGCGAGAAGTGGTTCGACTTCACCCCGTTCGGCTGGCGCTTCATGATGGCGGTGCTCGGCACGCTCTCGGTGCTGATGCTCTGCCGGATCGGGCGGCGGCTGTTCCGCTCGACGTTCCTGGGCTGTCTGGCGGGCCTGCTGCTCGCGGTGGACGGGCTGCACTTCGTGATGAGCCGCATGGCGCTGCTCGACCTCGTGGTCATGTTCTTCGTGCTCGCGGCCTTCGGCTGTCTGCTGATCGACCGGGACCGGGCGCGGGCCCGGCTCGCCGCGGCGCTCCCGCAGGGCGAGGACGGCGATCTGCGCCCGGACACGGCCGTGGCGCAGAGCCTGCGGCTGGGCTGGCGCCCCTGGCGGATCGCGGCCGGGGTGATGCTGGGGCTTGCCTGCGGCACCAAGTGGAACGGCCTGTACGTCCTGGTGTTCTTCTGTGTGATGGCGGTGCTGTGGGACGCGGGCGCCCGCAGGACGGCGGGCGCGGTGCGGCCGTACCGCGCGGCGCTCAGGAGGGACGTGTTCCCGGCGTTCGTCTCCACGGTCCCGGTGGCCGTGGCGACGTATCTCGCCTCCTGGACCGGCTGGTTCATGACCGACAAGGGCTACTTCCGGGACTGGGCGCACGGCCGCGACGGCCTCTCCCCCGACCACGTCAAGCTGCCGCTGCTCGGCAAGGTGAGCCTGCCGCAGTTCGACATGAGCTGGATGCCGGAGTCGCTGCGCAGCCTGTGGCACTACGAGTCCGAGGTCTACAGCTTCCACGTCAACCTGACGGACACGCACACCTACCAGTCCAACCCGTGGAGCTGGATCGTCCTGGGCCGCCCGGTCTCGTACTTCTACGAGAGCCCCTCCCCCGGCACCGACGGCTGCCCGTCCTCCACCGCCGACAAGTGCGCCCGCGAGGTGATGGCGCTCGGCACTCCGCTGCTGTGGTGGGCGGCCTGCTTCGCGCTCCTGTACGTGCTGTGGCGCTGGGCGTTCCGGCGCGACTGGCGGGCGGGCGCGATCGTCTGCGGCGTCGCGGCGGGCTATCTGCCCTGGTTCCTCTACCAGGAGCGGACGATCTTCTTCTTCTACGCGGTCGTCTTCGTGCCGTTCCTGTGTCTCGCGGTGGCGATGATGATCGGCGCGATCCTCGGGCCACCGGGCTCGGACGAACGGCGCCGGGCGGTGGGCGCGATCGGCGCGGGCGTGCTCGTCCTGCTGATCGTCTGGAACTTCATCTACTTCTGGCCGCTGTACACGGGAACGGCGATTCCGCTGGATTCCTGGCGGAACCGGATGTGGCTGGATACCTGGGTCTAGCTGGAAAAACGGTGGCCCCGGAGCGTCTGCGCTCCGGGGCCACCGTGGTCGTTGTTGGTCCTTGCCGGTCGTCTTGGGCCGCCCTTGGACGGCCCACAGACGGCCCACTGCATCCGGGCTCAGGAGCTGTTGAGGCCCGGTTTGGCGCACCGAGATCGGAGCATGCCTGAAGCGTGACCAGAGAGAGCAGGTCCCACGCCCAGTACGCTGGTACGCACCACTTCAGGATGGAGAGTGCCCCGCGAATGGGACCGAAGACAGCGAAGGTCTACGAGACGATTCGTGCCCGGCTCGCTTCCGGCGAGTACGCCCCCGGCGACAAGATGCCTTCAGAGCGCGCGCTTGTGGAAGAGCTCGGTATCGGTCGCACCGCGCTGCGGCAAGTGCTGGCCCGGCTCGTGTCCGAAGGAGCCTTGGAGGTTCGCGGCCGCAGCTCGTACCGAGTGCCGGGTGGAGTGAGCATTCAAACGCCCGAAGGACTGGAGCCGTGGCAAATCCACGGTGAGCGCAACGTCTATGACAACCAGTGGGTAAAGCTCCAGCTTTGGGACGTGGAGCCTCCAGGCGTGGAGCGTTTCGAGCACCATGTGGTGAAGCTTCAGCGCGTCGCCATCACAGCCGTTGTGGACGACGAAGACCGTGTACTGATGATGTGGCGGTACCGCTTCGTCCCGCAGCAATTCGGATGGGAGCTTCCGGGCGGCATCGTCGATGAGGGCGAGGATGCTGCGGACACGGCACTCCGGGAAGTAGTGGAAGAGACGGGTTGGCGGCCGAAGTCCGTTGAGCACGTCGTGACGTATCAACCCATGATTGGCATGGTCGATTCGCCTCACGAAATCTTCGTGGGCCACGGAGCCGAACAGGTTGGTTCGCCGACGGACCTGGAAGAGGCAGGCCATATCGAGTGGGTACCTCTGGCCGACATTCCGGGGCTGATGGCACGGGGTGAGCTGATGGGCTCTGGCACCCTCGTTGCCCTGCTCCACATCTTGGCGAGCCGTCGACAGGGACTCACAGCCGGGCACTGAGCAGGTCGACACGGCGGCGTTGCCGCACCGAACCGGTGCGGCTCGCCAGCAACCGCGCCTCTCGTAGATGCGTATTCGCGTCGTCGTATTCGGCTCGCGCCAAATGAGCTTGCACCAGGTCAGCGTGAAGCCCTGCCCGCGCGCGTACGAAGGACGGGTCGGCCACCTTCAGGGCGCCGTAAAGGCTGCTCACTGCATCGTCATCTCCGAGCAGGGCAAGAACGTTGCCGCGCCATCGGGCAAGGTGGGAGCTGTTGAGGAAGATGCTCACCATGTCCGGGTCGCGCACTTCGGAACCCGGCGGAATACTGGCCCTGGCCGCATCAAGTGCACGTTGACAGTCGTCAGGCATTCCGGCGTGGGCACACAGCTCCGCTTCGGCTGAATGCAGCCACGCCCAAAGCCGTGGTGATCCTGCCTGGCCGAGAGTGCGTTGGGCATCACGCACCAATTCGACTCCGAGCGACGGCCGACCAGCCTCGCAGAGTACGTACGCTTGCTCTCCCATGGCGTGGGCGAGGTACATAGGAGATTCGGCGTCGCGCGCTGCCCGCTTCGCCAACTCATAGTGCCGCCAGGCTCGTTCAACAGCACCAGAGTCAATTGCTTGCCATGCGGCGAGGGTCGACGCCCCTGCGAGCGCGAGCGCCACGGGTTGGCGCGCACTGGGGAGCACCGCAAAGTTCAGAGCATCTTCAAGGGCTGCCAGGTGGCCGGACATCTGGTCGACGAGACCAGATGCACCCATCTGCCGGTCCATGGTGCGAAGCAGTTCGGTCTGACTGTTGAACGTCTCGACCATGGACACGCTGACGCTGCTTGCCGCATCGATCCTGGTCAACAGGTCGTCGTACCCATCGGCGGTCGGCAGCACGAGCGAGGCCGGACCGCCGCGCAGCTCCGTGTCCGTGACGCCGAAAAGCTGGCGCAGGATCGTGGCGTAACGGTCCGAGATGGTGCGCTTGCCGTTCTCCCACTCGGATACGTACACCCGCAAACTCGCGGTCGACGCGACATCAGTGACGTGCCGTCGGGCGTACTGCTCGATCTCGCGAACCAGTCGCTCCTGGGACCAGCCTCGTGCTGTTCGCGCGACCCGAAGTCCTGTGCTCATGACCACCGCCCGGCGATAGATCCACTCGCTGACCCTCCCAGCATGCCTCACGTCGCCGCAGGTCAACAGGGGTTAACAGGTCGCGAGTTAAGCCCTGTTGGCTACCAACTCACCCTTCAGTCCGGTCTTCTGGAGATGCGCCGCGAAGGGGAATCACAGCTCGATCCGACGAAGCCCCTTGACTCTGGTGCGCACCAGATGCTTACCTACTGGTGCGCACCAGATCGGAGTAGCTTCCGATTCGCAGAGCGCAATGCAGCGCCCGGAGGCCCCGTGAAACGGGCCAAAGGAAGCGTTCGTGGCTTGAGAACTGAACAGCGTGCGGCCCCAGCCACCTGCACACGGGTGGTCGATGGGGTCCGAGGGAGTCCCACCCCACCTCTGCAAGTGGGCGGGCGTGTACGGGTCCTGTCCCGTACGCGGTTCAGTGCAAGTCGCCTCGATGGTCGAAGGCTGGGTTCGACTCCCGGCCGGGGCGCTCCGCGACATCTGACAGTCACCTTCACAGGGAGCAGCTATGGAGCTCAACGAGGTCATTCGCTACACCGCCGATGTTGTCGTCACCACGACCGACGGGCATGTCCTGCTGATCGAACGCGGGTGGGACCCGTTCAAGGGCCAGTGGGCCCTCCCCGGCGGCCACGTCGACCCCGGCGAGACGAGTCGCGCCGCTGCTGCTCGCGAGCTTGCCGAAGAGGCCGGGGTGTACGCGATGGAGGCGGAGCTGGAGCAGGTCGGCACGTTCGATCAGCCCGACCGCGACCCGCGCGGCCGGTACGTCACCGTCGCCTACCACCTGACCGTCATCCCCGGAACGATCGTGGAGGCGGGCGATGACGCGGCGAATGCCCAGTGGTGGCCGCTGGACGCGCTGCCGCCGCTCGCGTTCGACCACGCCGACATTCTCAACGCGGCTGTTGCATCGGCCTCCTGAGCCTGACAACTGTTCCGCTTCACCGCCTCGATGGTCGTAGGCCGGGTTCGACTCCCGGCCGGGGCGCTCCTTCTTCCGCCCGGGGCGGGCGCCGTCTCTCCACAAGCCGCGCCCGCTCCGGTCTCTCCCATCCCTCTGTGATCAGGAGTTTCGTCATGCGTTCGTACATCAATGGCCGTCGGGCCGTGACCAGCAACGACTTCGTCGAACTCGCCCTGGGCACCCCGGTCGAACTGTGGCTGGGTGTGGAGGGCGAGAGCGAGATGGAGCGCGCGGCCCGTCTGGACGCGGCCCGCGACATCCTCGCGGAGAACCCCGGTATGCCGGACGACGCGATCCGGATCGCGGCCTGCGCGATCGAGGACCACGCGGCGGAGCTGTTCAACGTCGTAGCGCTGGCTCGCCCGGTCTCCCGGCGCCGTTCGGCGCGCAAGGAGGCGGCGGCATGACTGCCGGCACCGCGACCGAGCGTCCGGTGATTCCGCCGCTGACGCGCCCGGAACTCGGGCTGGCCGGTGTCGGCGCCGCCGCTGCGGCTGGTGTCGGCTCGCTCGGCTTCCTCGCTTCCTTCGACGCGGTCTCGTCGGCCGCGCTGCGGTGGGGGTTCACCGAGCCGTGGATGCTGCCCGTGGGCATCGACGGGGCTATCCCGGTGTTCACCGTCGCCAACCTTCTGCTGATCCGCATGGACATGGGCTTGGCGTGGGTGCGGTTCGTGCCCTGGCTGCTGACTCTCGTCACGTGCGGGTTGAACGTCGCCGCGGGTGAGGGGATGTGGGCCAAGCTGGCCCACGGCACGATGCCGCTGCTGTGGGTGGTCTTCTCCGAGATCGGCGCGCACATCTACGCCGTCCGCATCGGCGCGGTCACCGGCCGCCGGATGGACAAGATCCGGTGGACGCGGTGGCTGCTGGCCCCGTGGCCGACGTTCACGCTGTGGCGGCGCATGACGCTGTGGGAGATCACCTCCTACGCCGACGCCCTCACCCGCGAACGTGAGCGGCAGTTGGCGCGTGCTGACCTGCGCGAGCAGTACGGCCGCAGGTGGCGTTCGAGGACACCCCGCCGGGCCCGCGTCCTGCTCAGGCTCGGGGACCTCGCCCCCGGAACCGAACCGGTGCCAGAGGATCCGGAGCAGCCCGAGGAGCCGGAGCCCGAAACCTCGGCACCGGCGCCCGCCCCCGCATCCCGCAAGCCGTCCGCGCCGCGCCGCCGCCCGACGAATGCGCCCGCCCGGCGCACGCTCGATGAGCTGACGGCCCAGGCACGGGAGCTGACGGGGTCGTGGTCGGACGCGGATATCAACGCCGAAGCGCTGCGCAAGGGGTTGCGCTGCGGGGCCAAGCAGGCTCGCGAGGTGCGCGACATCCTCACCGCGGAGCGCGCCCACCAGCCGTTGCACGCCGTCGGCACCCCCGCCTCTGACGAGGGCGAGCCGGTCGGGGAGGTGGCGGCATGAACACCCTGTTAGACGTTCTCGCCGCCTCCGCCCCGCTGGCTGCCGGATGGGCCGCGCATGTGCGCTGGCTTGGCCGACGCCTTCACGTCGCCCGACGTGACCCGCTCACCGGGCTGCGTACCCGCGACGCCTTCACCCACCGCGCCACGACCCTGCTGAAGGACCCGCGCGCGGTCGTGGTGCTGGCGGATGTGGACCAGTTCAAGCAGATCAACGACACCCACGGCCATGCCGCAGGGGACATGCTGCTGAAGGCCACCGCCGACCGTCTCACCCGCCACGTGGGCCGCAAGGGGGTCGCCGGTCGGCTCGGAGGCGATGAGTTCGCCGCCGTCCTGATCGACGAGCACGGCGCCGCCGCCGACCTACTCGCCCTCCTGTGCGGCATCCTCGCCCGACCGGTCGACGGCCAGAACCCGAACGTGCACACCACCGTGTCGCTCGGCTGGGTCCGCGCCGCCGACTTCCCAGGCGAAGACCTGTCCGGCCTGCTGCGCCGGGCCGATGAGTCGATGTACGCAGCCAAGCAAGCCCGATCCGGGCTGAAGCGGGCCGGGCTCGGCAGGCTCTTCGCCACGGTCGCCGGACGCCGCTCCGGGCGCCGCGGAACCCGCACCACCCCGCCCACGCTGGAGGTGGCGGCATGACCACACCGAATGCCACTGCGGTGAAATCGTTCAGCTTTGGCGGGGGCGTGCAGTCCATGGCAGCCCTTGTCCTTGCGGCTTCGGGCGAGCTGGACTACCGCACCTTCCTGATGGCGAACGTGGGGGACGACTCCGAACACCCCGGCACCCTCTCCTATCTGCACCAGTACGCCATTCCCTACGCCAAAGTCCACGGCCTTGAGCTGGTTGTGCTGGACCGGGTGATGAAGCGCTCCGGTGAGGTCCGCACGCTCTACCAGGACCTCACCCGCGAGGGCTCCCGGTCACTGAAGATCCCGGTACGGATGTCGAACGGGGCCCCCGGCACCCGTTCGTGCACAGCGCAGTTCAAAATCCAAGTCGTCGGAGACGAACTCAAACGCCGCGGTGCCACGAAGGACGCCCCGGCTACGGTCGGGATCGGCATCAGCCTCGATGAGATAGGCCGGGCGAACAACCGGCGTTGTGAACCGCACGAGGTCATCGAGTACCCGCTGCTGGAACGCGGGATCCGCCGTGTCGACTGCGCCCGCATTATCCGCACCGCGGGCCTGCCGGTACCGCCGAAGTCGTCGTGCTGGTTCTGCCCGTTCCACCGGCCGGAAGCGTGGCACGACATGCGCCGCAACGAACCCGATCTGTTCGAACGCGCCTGCCAGCTCGAAGAACTCCTCAACCGCCGCCGCGACGAACTCGGCAAAGACCACGTCTGGCTGACCCGGTTCAACCGGCCCCTGCGTGCTGCGATCCCGGACGGAGTCGACACGCTGCCGTTCGACGAATTCGACTCCGGCTGTGATTCCGGCTGGTGCATGACCTAACCCACAAGGGCGACCGGTCAGCCCCTTGAGGCTGCCTCGCACCACAGACCACGCACTTTGCGTGCCCTGCTGCCCGGCATCCGGGCGGATGCTCAGCACACGGGCCCGACCGCCCACCTCTCACAGCGTCGGCCGGGCCCGCCATCCCTCCATCCCTGAAGGGGAGTCCTCAGTGAATCACCCCGACGAGAACCACGACTTCTTCGAACGCCTCGAAGCCGACATGAACGCCGACCGAACCGGCGAGGTGGTCGACCTCGACAAGGCCCGCCACGCCCGCGCCGGGTCGCCCGACCGCACCGGAACGGAGTCGGCCGACCCGTCGGCCGGTGAGTCGGCCGTCCGCACTATCGACCCGTCGGCCGACACCGGCCACGACGAGTCGGGCGACTCCACGGCGCCGCGTCCGGCCGACCCGTCGACCCTGCCGGGCCCCGGGATCACCACGTACAAGCGCAAGCCGATCGTGCCGTCCTGGCTGAAGTCCAAGCCCGGTTTCGTCTCCACCGCGCAGCGCGCCACCGGCAACGCCTTCTACGCCACCGCCTATCACGGCATCCGCACCCCCTGGTACCTATACCGGCTGACGCTGGACGCGCCGACGGGTGCGGCCCGCCTCATCTCGAAGACCAACCGGTGGGTGTGGGACGCGGAAGCGGCCCCGCTGCGGGCGTACGAGGTAGAGCACGAGAACACCGGCGAGTACCTGAAGCTGTCGCGCCAGCGTGACCGCCGCGTGCGGCTGCGCATGCTGGTCATGGCCGTTGCCGGGCTCATCGGCGTGCCGCTCGCGATGGCCTGCTACATCCTGGCACCGGGCTGGCTCGTGCTGTTCGCGTCCGCCGCGGTGCTGGTCGCCGGGTTCAAGGGCGGCAAGGCGGATGAGCCCGTGATCGGCCGGGCCGTTGTGAAGACCGAGTTGGAGAAGCTGACCACCTCGATCGTGCTCCGGGCCCTGGACAACATCGGCAACCCGAAGCTGTCCGCCGCCATCAAGAAGGGCGGCGACATGAACGGGATGCGGTTCACCTCCGAGATCACCCGTGACGGGCCCGGCTACCGCGCCGACCTCGACTTGCCGTGGGGTGTTACCCCGGAGGACATCATGGAGGCCCGCAAGTCGCTTGCTTCCGGTCTGCGGCGCAAAGTCGGCTGCGTGTGGCCGTCGGCCGACCCGACCGAGCACGAGGGACGGCTTGTGCTGTGGGTCGGGGACAAGCCGATGAACGAGACGACCAAGCCCGCCTGGCCGCTGCTGAAGTCGGGTGTGGTCGACCTGTTCAAGCCGGTCGTGTTCGGCAACGACCAGCGCATGGGCGACGTGTCCGTCACGCTCATGTTCGCCTCCGTCATCGTCGGGTCGATTCCGCGCATGGGCAAGACCTTCCTGATGCGGCTGTTCCTCCTCATCGCCGCTCTCGACCCGCGCGCGGAAGTCCACGCGTTCGACTTCAAGGGCACCGGCGACTTCGGCGCCCTCGAACCCGTCTGCCACCGCTACCGCGCGGGCGATGAGGACGACGACATCGAATACGTCCTCAACGCCCTGCGTGAGCTGCGCGCGGAGCTGCGGCGCCGGGCGAAGGTCATCAAGTCGTTGCCGCGCTCGCGGTGCCCGGAGTCGAAGGTGACCCCGGAGCTGGCCAACGACAAGACGCTGCGGCTGCACCCGATCGTGGCCGGGTTCGATGAGTGCCAGGTCCCCTTCGAGCACGAGAAGTTCGGCGCGGAAATCGAGGAGATCTGCACCGACCTGGGCAAGCGCGGCCCGGCACTGGGGATGACGATGCTGTTCGGCACGCAGCGCCCGGACGCGAAGTCGCTGCCCACCGGCATCTCCGCGAACGCCGTGCTCAGGTTCTGCCTGAAGGTCATGGCCCAGCCCGCCAACGACATGGTGCTGGGCACCTCGATGTACAAGGCCGGATACCGGGCCACGATGTTCTCCCGCACCGACCGCGGCATCTGCTGGATGGCCGGTGAAGGCGACGACCCCCGCATCGTCGCCTCCGCGTTCGTGGACGCGGTCGGCGCTGAGCAGGTCGTGGCGCGGGCCCGGCAGATGCGCGAGGAGTACGGCAACGTCACCGGCCACGCCATCGGCCAGCTCCCCGAGACCGAGGAGGCCAGCTTCGACCTTCTCGCCGACGTGCTGAAGGTCGTGGCGGTCGACGAGGACAAGGTGTGGAACGAGAAGGTCGCCACCCGTCTCGCCGACCTGCGCCCCGACGTCTACACGGGCTGGAAGGCGGAGACGGTCGCCAAGAACCTGCGCCCGCACGGCATCACGGTGCAGGACGTATGGGCCACCAGCGACAAGGGCAAGGGCACCACCCGGCGCGGCATCGCCCGCGCCGACATCGTCGCCGCCATCACCGAGCGTGACGGAAAGCCCGGCAAGGGCTGACGCGGACCACTGCTAGGTCTAGCACCCCACCGCTGCTAGACCTAGCAGCCCCGCTAGCACCGGATTTCCCATCTGATCAGGGAACTCGCATCTAGCACCCCACCTGCGGGAATCCCCGAAAACTGCCCTGGAGGGCTCCCCATGACCCCCTTCCTCCTTGCTAGCGCCTGCCTGCTCATAGTCACGCTCGGTTACGTGAGCGTGTGTGCGGGCAGCCCGTACGGCGACTGCCGCCGCTGCCACGGCATGGGCCACGCCATCAAGCACGACCGCAAGGGCCACGCCAAACGCGCCAAGGACTGCCGCCGCTGCCACGGCCACGGCAAGCGCGTCCGCGTCGGCCGCCGCCTCTACAACCTTTGGCTGCGCACCTACCGCGAGGGCCAGAGCGACACCCCCACCCCCGCCGCCCGTCCGTTCGCGAAGAAGGGCTGACCCATGGCTGTCACCATCTCGCTCGTTCTGCTCTTCGGCATCTTCCTGGCGCTGATCCTGCGGTCCAACAAGAGCTACGGCACCGCGCTCGTGGCCGCGCTCTTCGGCTTCTACGGCGCCAGCACCGGCGCCGCCGGGACCGTCAACAGCCTCATGACCGCCATCGTCCAGGCACTGCCCAACTGACTTGGAGGGGAACGACCGTGAACGAACGCCTCACCCACGACCCTGCCAAGGGCGCCGTGGCCGTCCACCACCCCCAGCCCCTGGACCTGTACACGCCGGGCCCGGCGATGACGGTGGCCCCGTACGGCGAGCGGCAGCCGGTGGTGTGGGTCCCCGACGCCTACGGACGCATGGTCCCCATGCCCAAACACCTCGCGCCCGCCCCCATCGCCCCGAGCGAGCCGCGCGACCTCACCCCGATGCCGCTTCTGGACCCCATCGCCCAGCGGTTCATGGGTGCCGGACTTGGGGGCGGGGCCCTCGCGGCTGGCGTCGGCTACGGCGTCGGAGAGGTCATCAGTGCCGCAGCGGGAATCAGTGGCGGGGCTCTCGTGTGGGTCGCGGTCATCGTCGTCGCCCTGCGTACCCCCGCCCGCGCCATCAGCGGCGGTAAGGGCGGCACGGTCAACATCCGCAAGGCCGTGATCAAGCGCAACCACTTCTACAGCTAGCTACGCCCGAGGCGGGCGCCGTCCCGCGTCGCCGGCGGCATCACCCTGCGCCCCAAGCCCGCCGTCGCCGCGGCCTACGCCGACCCCGGCTCCCTCACCCGCCGCGCCTTCGGCGCCATCGACCCGCTCCCGGACGAGAACGACCCCGCCTACCGCGCCGCCGAACTCCCCGCGTCGGGAGGGATATCGACCGCCCGCGGTCTCGCCCGGTTCTACGCGGCCACCATCGGGGAGGTCGACGGGCGGCGGCTCTTCGCCCCGGCGACCGTCGCCCTCGCGCGTACCGAGGAGTCCGCCGGGGCCGACCGCGTCCTCGTCGTCAACACCCGCTTCGGCCTCGGCTTCATGCTGCACGGCCCCGCGTCCCCGCTCCTGGGCCCCGGCTCCTTCGGCCACCCGGGCCGCGGCGGCTCCCTCGGCTTCGCCGACCCGGAGTCGGGCATCGCCTTCGGCTACGTCACCAACGGCCTCCAGAAGGGCGTCACCGCCGACCCGCGCGCCCAGGCCCTGGTGCGCGCGGTCCGGGAGGCCATCACCCCGTAAGCCGGGTCACGCCTTGGCCGCCGCCGCCCTCGGGTCGAAGCCGAACGGCAGCTCCAGACGGTGGGTACCCATCAGCTCCTCGTCCGACAGGACGTCCACCGTCTTGCCGTCCGCCGCGATCGTCCCGCCGCTGAGGATCACCGAACGGCCGCACAGCTCCATCGCGTACGGCAGGTCGTGCGTGACCATCAGCACGGTGACGTCCAGCGCCCGCAGGATGTCGGCCAGTTCGCGGCGGGAGGCGGGGTCCAGGTTGGACGACGGCTCGTCCAGGACCAGGATCTCCGGCTCCATCGCGAGCACGGTCGCCACCGCGACCCGGCGGCGCTGGCCGAAGGAGAGGTGGTGCGGGGGCCGGTCCGCGAACTCCGCCATCCCCACCCGCTCCAGCGCCGTGCGCACCCGCGCCTCCAGCTCCGCCCCGCGCATCCCGGACGCGGCCGGGCCGAACGCCACGTCCTCGCGGACGGTGGGCATGAACAGCTGGTCGTCGGGGTCCTGGAAGACGATGCCGACCCGGCGGCGGATCTCGGCCAGGTTCCGCTTCTCGACCGGGAGCCCGGCCACCGTCACCGAGCCCGCGCCGCCCGTCAGGATGCCGTTGAGGTGCAGGACCAGCGTGGTCTTGCCCGCGCCGTTGGGGCCGAGCAGCGCGACCCGCTCGCCCCGGGCCACCGTCAGGTCGACCCCGAACAGGGCCTGGTGGCCGTCGGGATAGGCGAAGGCCAGCCCGCTCACCTCAAGGGAGGCGGGGGGAGCCGAAGAAGCCGCGGAAGAAGTCACAGACGTGTTCACAGAGTCCACCCCAACAGACAGATGACCAGAGCCGACGCGGGGAGCACCGCCGCGTAACGCCATTGCGCACCGGTCGCCGTCACATCGTCGATGACCGGCATCGAACCCGCGTAACCACGGCTGACCATGGCCAGATGTACCCGCTCACCGCGCTCGTAGGAGCGGATGAACAGCGCGCCCGCCGACTTGGCGAGGACGCTCCAGGCCTTCAGGCCCTTCGCCTCGAAGCCGCGCGAGCGGCGGGCGATCGACATCCGGCGCATCTCGTCCGTGATGACGTCGCCGTAGCGGATCATGAAGGACGCGATCTGGACCAGGAGCGAGGGAAGCCTGAGCCGCTCAAGGCCCAGGAGCAGGGCCCGCAGGTCCGTGGTGGACGCCAGGATCACCGAGGCGGCGACCCCGAGCGTGCCCTTGGCCAGCACGTTCCACGCGCCCCACAGCCCGTTCTCGCTCATCGACAGGCCGAGCACATGCACCTGCTCGCCCGGCACCACGAACGGCATCAGCACGGCGAACGCCACGAACGGGATCTCGATCAGCAGCCGCTTGAGCAGGAAGCCCGCCGGGATCCGGGCCGAGCCCGCCACCACGCCGATCAGCACCGCGTACAGACCGAAGGCCCAGACCGCCTCGCGCGGGGTCGAGACGACCACGATCACGAAGAGGAAGACGGCCGCGATCTTGCAGTGCGGGGGGAGGTCGTGGACGGGTGACGCGGCCTGCCGGTAGAGCTTGTGCGTGTGTCCCGCGCCCATGTCAGACCTTCTCCGTCTGGGGCACGGCCGTGGGTGTGGCCTCGGCGGCGCTGCCGCGGCGGCGGCGCACCACCCAGAAGACCCCGCTGCCCACGCCGACGGTCACCGCGACGCCGATCATGCCCGCGAGGCCGGTGGCGACCCGGTCGTCGCCGATGTCCTTGACCGAGTAGCCGGCGAGCGGCGAGTCCTCGGTGGCGTGCTTCTTCTCCTGGGTGTCGATGCCCTTGTCGTGGGCGACCTTCTCCAGGCCGTCGGGGGAGGCGGAGGCGTAGAAGGAGAAGAAACCGGCCAGTAGCAGGGCGGCGACGACGAACACGGCGCGGACCTTGTGCGTGGAGCGGGCCGCGGCGGGTACGGGCTCGGGAGCGGGGGCGTCGACCAGTTCGCCGCCCACGCGCAGCTTCAGCGGGGCGTGCAGACCGCGGGCGCCGTGGACGAGGTCGGGCCGTACGGCGATGACCGCGCCCACGGTGAGCGCGGTGATCGCCGCCTCGCCGATGCCGATGAGGACGTGCACGCCGACCATGGCGGTGAGCACCTTGCCGAGCGGGACGTCGGTGGTGCCGCCGGCCGCGTAGATCGCGGTGAAGGCCAGGGCGGCGGCCGGGACGGAGAGGAGGGCGGCGACGAAGGTGGCCGCGGTGATGGAGCTGCGCCTGCGGGGCAGCATCTTCACCAGGCCGCGGAAGACGGTGTACGCCACGACCGTCGTCACGATCGCCATGTCGGTGATGTTGACGCCGAGCGCGGTGAGGCCGCCGTCGGCGAAGAGGATGCCCTGCATGAGGAGCACGACGGAGACACAGAGGACGCCGGTGTACGGACCGACGAGTATCGCCGCGAGCGCCCCGCCGAGCAGATGGCCGCTGGTGCCGGCCGCCACGGGGAAGTTCAGCATCTGCACGGCGAAGATGAACGCCGCGACCAGACCCGCGAGCGGGGCCGTCTTCTCATCGAGTTCACGTCGTGCCCCGCGCAGGCTGACCGCGATGGCGGCGGCCGCGCCGACTCCGGCTATCGCGGAGACGGGGGCGTTGATGAATCCGTCCGGGACATGCATGGGTGGTCTCCGCTGGGGCCGGGATGGCTGGAACCATTCGAATGAACCGCTCGATGATAGTCGTGCACTTGCGAACGGGTCGCAAGAGCGCATGCGTGAGATTTACCAACCGTTCTCGCGCCCGGCGCGCCCCCGAAAATATGCGACATTTAATGACAAAGAGCATGTAGAGCTGCGCAGTGTGAGTGTGAGGAGCGACTGATGTCCCCCGCCGTCGAGGAACACGCCCGCGCGAGGATCGTCTCGGACGCCCCGCACCACCGCCCCGTTCCGGTCGCCCTGCGCTACGACCCCGCCGAGGACCCGTTGACCGTGCGCTTCGCGTTCCCCGGCGGCAATGAGTGGGTCTTCCCGCGCGCGCTCCTGGAGGCCGGGCTGCGCGGCCCGGCCCGCCGCGGCGACATCGTGGTCTGGCCGTGCGGGCGGGCCCAGACCGTCCTGGAGTTCCACTCGCCGGACGGAGTCGCGGTGGTCCAGTTCGACAGCTCCCCCCTGGTCCGCTTTCTGCGGCATACGTACAGCGTGACGCCCGCGTCCAGCGGACGGGCCTAGTCGCCCCGGCGTAGCCGGACGTACGCAGCAAGAGAGCCGGCCCCTACGCGTGATGCGTAGGGGCCGGCTCGGCCGCACGGTCCCGTCCCCACAGGCCGTGGGCGTTACGGGGTGACGGGTCAGACGCGCGCGAGCTCGCGGTCGTCGTCGCCGTCCGACGCCTTGGCCTCAAGGGCCTTCAGGCCCTCGCCCTCGACGTCGACGTTGGGCAGGATCTTGTCGAGCCAGCCCGGCAGCCACCAGGCCTTCGAACCGAGCAGCGCGAGCACCGCCGGGACGATGGCCATACGGACCACGAAGGCGTCGAAGAAGACCGCGATCGCCAGGGCGAAGCCGATCATCTTGATCATCTGGTCGCTGGCGCCGATGAAGCCGGAGAACACCGCGATCATGATCACCGCGGCGGCGGAGACCACCCGGGCGCCGTGCCGGAAGCCGGTCACGACCGCCTGGCCGGGACGCTCGCCGTGGACGAACGCCTCGCGCATCCGGGTGACGAGGAAGACCTCGTAGTCCATGGCCAGACCGAAGACCACACCGACCATGAAGATCGGCATCATCGACATGATCGGGCCGGGGTTCTCCACCCCGAAGAGCCCGCTGAGCCAGCCCCACTGGAAGACCGCGACGACCGCGCCGAGGGCGGCGACCACCGAGAGCAGGAAGCCGAGGGCCGCCTTCAGCGGAACCAGGATCGAGCGGAAGACCACCATCAGGAGCAGGAAGGCGAGACCGACCACGAGCCCGAGGTAGGGCACCAGCGCGTCGTTCATGCGCTGCGAGAAGTCGATGTTCATCGCAGTCGCACCGGTGACCAGGACCTCGGCCTTGGTCTCGGACTTGATGTCCTTGCCCGCGTCACGGATCGAGTGGACCAGGTCCTCGGTGTCCTTGGAGGACGGCTTGGACTTCGGGACCACCGTGATGGTCGCGGTGTCGCCCTCCTTGTTGAGGGCGGGCGCCATGACCTCGGCGACGTCGGGCAGCTTCTTGATGGTGTCCGAGGTGCGGTCGGCCGCGGCCTTGGCACCGCCGGACGCCTTGGCGCCGTCCACGACGATCATCAGCGGGCCGTTGAAGCCCGGGCCGAAGCCGTCGGAGAGCGTGTCGTAGGCGCGGCGCTGGGTCGTCGAGGTCGGCTGCGAGCCGTCGTCCGGCAGACCCATCTCCAGCGAGGCGGCCGGGATGGCGATGGCGCCGAGCCCGATCACACCGGCGAGCAGCACCCAGATCGGCTTGCGCAGGACGAAGCTGGACCAGCGGGTGCCCATGTTCGGCTTGGCCTCGCTGGGGGCCTCGACCGTGCCGGCCTCGCCGGCCTCCATCTTCTTGCGGGTGCGGCGGCCGAAGACGCGCTTGCCCGCGAACCCGAGCACCGCCGGGATGAGGGTGAGCGCGATCAGGACCGCGATCACGACCGTACCGGCCGCGGCCACGCCCATCTTGGTGAGCATCGGGATGTTGACGACCGCGAGGCCGCACAGCGCGATGACGACGGTGAGACCGGCGAAGACGACCGCGGAACCGGCCGTTCCGACGGCCCGGCCGATGGCTTCCTCGCGGTCCCGGCCCTCGCGGAGCTCGGCCCGGTAGCGCGAGACGATGAAGAGCGCGTAGTCGATGCCGACGGCGAGGCCGATCATCGAGGCCAGCGTCGAGGTGGTGTTGCCGAGGTCCAGGACGTTGGCGAGCGCGGTGATGGTGGAGACGCCGATGCCGACGCCGATGATGGCGGTGATCAGCGGAAGCCCGGCCGCGATCAGCGAGCCGAAGGTGATCATCAGGACGATACCGGCGATCACCACACCGATGATCTCGCCGGAGCCCGTCTCGGGCTGGGCCTGGAGCGCGTCACCGCCGATCTCGACGGTGAGCCCGGCCTTCTCGGCGGCCTTGCCGGAGTTCTCCAGCGACTTGCGGTCGCTGTCCTCCAGGGCCATGCCGTTGACCTTGTACTTCACGGATATGTACGCGGTCGAGCCGTCCTTGGAGACGGCGTTCGCCTCGTACGGGTCGGTCACCGAGGAGACCTGCTTCGAGCCCTTGGGCAGGTCGGCGACGACCTTGGCGACCTGAGCCTTGCCGGCCGGGTCGTTCATGGTCTGGCCGGCCGGGGCCTTGAAGACGATACGGGCGGTGGCGCCGTCGGCGCTGCCCCCCGGGAAGCGCTGCTCCAGCAGGTCGAAGGCCTTCTGGGCCTCGGTGCCGGGCATGGAGAAGGAGCTGGCGGAAGGAGTGGAGGCGGACGCGGCGCCGAATCCGGCGAGGAACAGCAGCGCCACCCACACCAGGGCGACATAGCGGCGGCGCCGGAAGGCGAACCTGCCGAGTCGGTAGAGGAACGTGGCCACGAGGGCGTACTCCCGGTCGGTCGTTGGCTTACAGGGCGTGGATAACCAGCCCGACGACGAGAGCGGCGTACGTCAGGTGGGGCAGGTTGGTGGGGAGCTAGACGGGATCGCCGAGGGCGGGGAGGACCACGGCGTCGATGTAGTTTCCGAGGAAGGCCTTGTCCACCGGCTTGTCCTCGACGAGCTGCCGGGCGACGAAGGCGCCGACCAGCATGTGTACGACGTAGGGGATCGCGGGACAGTCCGCGCGGACCTCGCCGCGTTCCACCGCGCGCCGCAGCACCTGGTCGAGGCCGGTGATCTCCGGCTCGATCAGCACCTCGCGCAGCGCCTGGTGGAGGTCCGGGTTGTCGTGGACGGCGCGCATCAGGCCCCGCATCAGCGCGGAGTCCTTCTCCAGCTTGCAGTCGTCCTCAAGACCGACCAGCTCGTGGAAGTCGCGGCGCAGCGAGCCGGTGTCGATCTCGTGGAGACTCGACGGCTTGTTGTGCCGCAGCGCACGGGCGACCAGCTCCGGCTTGTTCCCCCACTGACGGTAGAGGGTTGCCTTGCTGGAGCGGGTACGGGCGGCGACGGCGTCCATCGTCAGGGCGTCGTAGCCGACCTCGCGCAGCAGGTCGAGCACCGACTCGTACAGCTCTGCCTCACGTGCGGGCGTGAGCCTGCTTGCCATGTCTCGACCTCCCATCCGAACGAAACGGTTTCGTACTCGTACGACGATATCGCTCCGAGCGAGCGAAACGAAACCGTTTCGCTTGTGTTCTGTGCCACAACTGTCCAGGGTCCATAAGTTGCCGCACCCCCGTCCCGCGGAAAGCATTGACGAGTGAGCGACGAGCGAAACGAAACCGTTTCGCTTGTGTTCTGTGCCACAACTGTCCAGGGTCCATAAGTTGCCGCACCCCCGTCCCGCGGAAAGCATTGACGAGTGAGCGACGCACGCGAGGACGACCAGCAGCCGGCGCCCGTGACCGAGGGCGCATACCTCCGCTTCCCGCATCTGCACGACGACTTGATCTGCTTCGCCGCCGAGGACGACCTGTGGGTCGCCCCGCTCGTCCCGGCCGGCCACAGCCCCTCGCGGGCCTGGCGGGTCACCGTCGACCGCACCAAGGTCAGCCATCCCCGGTTCTCCCCCGACGGCGGCCAGATCGCGTACACGACCTGGCGCAGCCTGGACCCGGAGATCCATCTGGCCCCGGTCGGCGGCGGCCCGGCCCGGCGGCTGACCTACTGGGGCTCGACCGACACCCGAGTCTGCGGCTGGACCCCGGACGGCCACATCCTGGCCGTCTCCTCGCACGGCCAGCCCTTCTCGTACTTCTCCTGGGCCTACAGCGTCCCCGCCGACGGCTCCCCCGGCGGGCGGCTGCCCTGGGGCCCGGTCTCCGACATCGCGGTCAACGACCTCGACGGCGAGCGTCGCACCCTGCTGCTCACCGGCAAGCCGCCGCACGAGCCCGCGGCCTGGAAGCGCTACCGGGGCGGCGCCATGGGCCGCCTGTGGCTGCACGGCAAGCGCCTGCTCCCGGACATCGGCGGCCACCTCGACTCGGTGATGTTCGTGGCGGACCGCATCGCCTTCCTCTCCGACCACGAGGGCGTCGGCAACCTCTACTCCTGTCTGCCCGACGGCTCCGATCTGCGCCGCCACACCGACCACGACGCGTACTACGCCCGGCACGCCTCCTCGGACGGGCGCCGGGTGGTCTACCAGTGCGCGGGCGATCTGTGGATCGTGGACGCGCTCACCCCCGACTCGGCCCCGCGCCGCCTGGACGTGCGCCTGGGCGGCCCGCGCGCCGGGCGGCGTACGTACCAGGTGCCCGCCGCCAGCCATGTGGACGCGCTCTCGGTCGACACCACCGGCCGGGCCAGCGCGGTCGTGGTGCGCGGCAGCCTCTACTGGCTCACCCACCGCGACGGCCCGGCCCGCACGATCACCGACACCGCGGGGGTACGGGTCCGCCTCCCCGAGATGCTCGGCACCGGCGGCCAGGTGGCGTATGTGACCGACGCGGACGGCGAGGACGCGGTCGAGATCGCCTATCTGCCCCGGGCCAGCGGCGACCGCGAGCCGAGGCGGCTGGCCTCCGGCGAGGTCGGCCGGGTCCAGGAGCTGCTCTCCGACCCGGAGGGCGAGCGCCTGGCGATCGCCTCGCACGACGGGCGGCTGCTGCTCATCGACGCCACCGAGGAGTCCAACGGCGAGGTCACCGAACTGATCCGCTCGATCAACGGGCCCGTCCGCGATCTGGCGTTCTCCCCCGACGGCAACTGGCTGACCTGGTCCCACCCTGGCATCGGCCGCTCACTGCGCCAGATCAAGATGGCCCGGATCGCGGGTCCCGGCGCCCGGGTGATCGTGGACGTCACCAACGGCCGCTTCGAGGACGAGAACCCGGTGTTCACCAGGGACGGCCGCTATCTCGCCTTCCTGTCCTGGCGCGGCTTCGACCCGGTCTACGACGTCCACACCGGCGACCTCTCCTTCCCGCTGGGCTGCCGCCCGTATCTGGTCCCGCTCTCCTCGGCCACCCCCTCGCCCTTCGCGCTGCTGCCCGACGGGCGCCCGGCCGCGGGCGGACTCGACCCGCTGGAGGAGTCCGGCGACGGCACGGTCACCGTCGAGGTGGAGGGCCTGGAGAGCAGGGTGACGCCGTTCCCGGTGGCGGCCTCCAAGTACTCGGCGCTGCACCCGGTCTCCGGCGGCGGTCTGGTGTGGCTGCGCTGGCCGATCTCGGGCGCGCTGGGCGAGACCTTCGCCAATCCGGCGGACACCTCGGGCCGCCCGACCCTGGAGCACTTCGACATCACCAAGGCGCGCAAGACCGAACTCGTCGACCACCTGGACTGGTTCGCGGTGAGCGGCGACGGCAGCCGGCTGGTGGTCGTGGACGAGGGCGACCTGCGGGCCGTGCCCGCCACCGAGTCCGGCGACACCGACTCCACCATCTACCTCGACCTGCGCCGCATCCTGCACGAGGCCGACCCGCCCCTGGAGTGGCGCCAGGCCTACGACGAGGCGGGCCGGATCATCCGCGCGTACTTCTGGGAGCCGCAGATGTGCGGCATCGACTGGAAGGCCGTCCTCGACCAGTACCGCCCGCTGGTCGAGCGGGTCGCCTCCCCCGACGAGTTCGCGGACCTGCTGCGCGAGGTGCTCGGCGAGCTGGGCACCTCGCACGCCTATGTCTCGGCCGCGCGCAGGAACGAGGGCCCGCCCCACTACCAGCGCCCCCAGGGGCTGCTCGGCGCCGACTTCGTCCACCGCGAGGAGGGCTGGATGGTGCGGCGCATCCTGCCCGGCGACTCCTCCGACTCCAAGGCCCGCTCCCCGCTGGCCGGCACCGGCATCCGCGAGGGCGCGGTGCTCACCCACGTCGACGGCCGCCCGGTGGACCCGGTGGCGGGCCCGTACCCGCTGCTCGCGGGCGCGGGCGGCACGACCGTCGAGCTGACCTTCCAGCCCGCCGAGGGCGAGGGCAGATCGAGGCGGGTGGCGGTCGTGCCCCTGGTGGACGAGCGCCCGCTGCGCTACCAGGACTGGGTGGCCAAGCGCCGGGCGGTGGTACGGGAGCTGAGCGGCGAGAAGTGCGGCTATCTCCACATCCCGGACATGGGCGGCTCGGGCTGGGCCCAGTTCAACCGGGACCTGCGCCTGGAGATGTCCCGCCCGGCCCTGATCGTCGACGTACGCGGCAACGCGGGCGGCCACATCAGCGAGCTGGTGATCGAGAAGCTCACCCGCAAGATCATCGGCTGGGACCTGACCCGCGACGCCCAGCCGGTCTCGTACGCCTCGAACGCCCCCAGGGGCCCGGTGGTGGCCCTCGCCGACGAGGCGACCTCCTCCGACGGCGACATGATCACGGCGGCCTTCCGGCTGCTGCACCTGGGCCCGGTGGTCGGCCAGCGCACCTGGGGCGGTGTGGTCGGCATGACCGGCCGCCACACCCTGGGCGACGGCACGGTGATCACGGTGCCGATGAACGCGGCCTGGTTCGACGGCTACCAGTGGTCCGTCGAGAACCACGGGGTCGAGCCGGACCTGGAGATCCTGCGCACCCCGCTGGACTGGGCGGAGGGCCGCCACGCCCAGCTCGACGACGCGGTGCAGCTGGCGCTGGATCTGCTGTCCGGTAGGCCCGCGGCCACGCCGCCCGGATACGCCGACGCCCCGGACCGGCGACGGCCGGAGCTCCCGCCGCGGTGATTCGTCTGCGGCTGGTCTGTGGCTGGTCGCAGACCAACACCGCACCGCTCAGGGCCCCGCCGCGCCCTCCGCCAGGCGGCGGTCCATCGCCAAGGACAGTTCCGCCTCGACCACGTGCTTGGCCAGCGGGCGCAGCCGGGCCAGGTCCTGGTCCGAGGTGTGGGTGTGGAGCAGGTCGACGAACAGCCGGGCCAGCGCGTCCGCGTGGGAGCGGACCTCGCGGCCCGCCGCCAGGACCGCGGCGAGCGGGACGCCCTCGCGCACCAGCGCGGCCGAGACGTCGAGCAGCCGGCGGCTGATGTGGACGATCTCCTCGCCGTCGACCGCGAGATAGCCGAGGTCGAGCGCCGCCGCCAGGTTCTCCGGGGTCACCTCGCCCGCGAAGTGGTCCGCGAGGGCCTCGGGGGTGAGCCGGACCGGCGTCTCCTCGGTCGGCTCGACCAGGCCGAGCGCCTCGCCCGCGTCGCGGCCCGACTCGAACGCCGCGGTCAGGTCGGCGATGCCGGAGAGGGTGTGGCCGCGCTCCAGAAGGGCGGCGATGGTGTGCAGCCGGGCCAGATGGCGCTCGTCGTACCAGGCGATCCGGCCCTCACGGCGCGGTGGCGGGATGAGGCCGCGCTCACGGTAGAACCGCAGCGTGCGTACGGTGATGCCGGCCTTGGCGGCCAGCTCCTCCATGCGGTACTCACGGGACGCCGCCGGGACGCCGCCCCCGGGCCCGCTGCCCACTCCTCCGTCTGCCACATCCGCCAGCCTATGTTGTACCGCCAGTAACTTTCCCCGGCCGGACCCCTACCGCTCGGTATGCCGCTGCTCTACTCTCCCAACTGTGCCAGTGATTACTGGCAGAGTCGCGCGTCATACAGACTCTCCGCACAGACGTCCTGCATGGAGGCGGTGGCATGGTCCAGCACGAGCGCGAGCCCGAGCACGTACGGGTGGCGGTGATCGGGTCCGGATTCGGCGGGCTCGGGGCCACGGTCCGGCTGCGGCGCGAGGGGATCACCGACTTCGTCGTCCTTGAGCGGGCCGATTCGGTCGGCGGGACCTGGCGGGACAACAGCTATCCCGGATGCGCCTGCGACGTACCGTCGCACCTGTACTCGTTCTCCTTCGCGCCCAACCCGGAGTGGCCGCGCACCTTCTCCGGGCAGCAGCACATCCGGGCCTATCTGGAGCACGTCGCCGACACCTTCCGGCTGCGCTCGCACATCCGCTTCGACCACGAAGTGACGATGATGCGATGGGACGGCGAGCAGCTGTACTGGGTGATCGAGTGCGCCAACGGGTCCGTCCTCCACGCGGATGTCGTCGTCTCCGCCACCGGGCCGCTCTCGGACCCGAAGATGCCCGAGATCCCCGGCCTGGACACCTTCCCCGGCAAGGTCTTCCACTCCGCCCGCTGGGACCACGACTACGACCTGCGCGGCAAGCGCGTCGCCATGATCGGGACCGGCGCCTCAGCGATCCAGATCGTCCCGGCCATCCAGCCCGAGGTCCGCACCCTCACGCTCTTCCAGCGCACCCCGCCCTGGGTGATGCCGCGTGTGGACCGGGCGATCACCGCGCCCGAGCGCTGGCTGCACCGGCAGCTGCCGTTCACCGGGGCCGCGCGCCGCGGACTGCTGTGGGGCATCCGGGAGTTGCAGGTCAGCGCGTTCACCAAGCGGCCGAACGAGCTGGGCCTGGTCGAGTCGCTGGCCAAGCGGAACATGGCGCGGGCCATCAAGGACCCGGCCCTGCGCGCCAAGCTCACTCCGGACTACCGCATCGGCTGCAAGCGCATCCTGCTGTCCAGCGAGTACTACCCGACGCTCGCCAAGCCCAATGTCGACCTGGTCGCCTCGGGGCTCAGCGAGGTGCGCGGCTCCACGCTGGTCGCGGCCGACGGCACCGAGACCGAGGTCGACGCGATCATCTTCGGCACCGGGTTCCACGTCACGGACATGCCGATCGCCGACCGCGTGGTGGGCGCCGAGGGGCACACCCTCGCCCAGGCGTGGAAGGGCGGCATGGAGTCGCTGCGCGGCGCCACCGCCGCCGGGTTCCCCAACTGGATGACGATCATCGGGCCCAACACCGGCCTCGGGAACTCCTCGATGATCCTCATGATCGAGTCGCAGCTCAGCTATATGGCTGACTATCTGCGCCAGTTGGACGTCCTCGGAGGGCGCGTCGCCCTCGCCGCCCGGCCGTCCGCCGTGGGCGCCTGGAACCGGCGCGTCCAGGAGCGCATGAAGCGGACCGTGTGGAACACCGGCGGCTGCACCAGCTGGTACCTGGACGCGAGCGGCCGCAACACCACCATCTGGCCGGGCACCACCGGCGAGTTCCGCAGGGCGACCCGCGAGGTCGACCTCGGGGAGTACGAGGTGGTCCGCGCCAAGGCCGCCGAGCCCGCCCCCGCGGCGGCCGGGCCCCGCAGGTCCAGGAAGCCGGGACCGAACCCGACGACCCCCGAGGCGGTGGCCTCGTGAAGCGCCCCGCGCACGTCACCTCCGGCCCCTTCGGATGGTCGCCTCCCAGGGCCGCAGCCACTCACGGTTGCGCCGGTTCACCTCGCGCCAGACCCGCTGGTCGCGCAGCTTTATGGGGCGCAGCAGCACCTCGCCGTCCGCCAGCTCGACCGGCCATGATGGGACGTTCAGCTTGGGCTCCCCGCGGGTCTGGGGTGGTCTCCGCCCCGGATCTGGTCGACGGCGTGCAGCAACAGCCGCTCCAGGACGGCCAGTCCGTCACGGACGCCGCCGGTGGAGCCCGGCAGGTTGACGATCAGGGTGCCTTTGCCCGCGACCCCGGCGAGCCCCCGCGAGAGCGCGGCGGTCGGGACCTTGGCGAGGCCCTCCGCGCGGATCGCCTCCGGGATGCCGGGGACCTCGTAGTCGAGGACACGGCGGGTGGCGTCGGGGGTGCGGTCGGTCGGCGAGATGCCGGTGCCGCCGGTGGTGACGATGACGTCGTACCCGGCGGCCGTGCCCGCGCGCAGCGCCTGTTCGACGGGGTCGCCGTCGGGCACGACCAGCGGCCCGTCCACGGCGAAGCCGAGCCCGGCCAGGCCCTCGGCGAGGATCGGGCCGCCCCGGTCCGCGTACACACCGGCCGACGCGCGGTTGGAGGCCGTGACGACGAGCGCCGCGTACGGGGCGAGCAGCGCGGCGCCGAGGCCCGCCGAGTCGCCGGGGAAGGGCGGGGGGTTCTCCACGCCGGGGCGCTGCGGAGTGCCGCCCGGGGCCGCCGCGCCGTCCGGCGCACCCGGCGCCGTCACGGCGTGGCCCCTTCCGGCTCGGGGCGGGACCAGTCGCCCGACTTGCCGCCGGTCTTCGTCTCGACCCGCACGTCCGTGATGACGGCCGCCTTGTCCACGGCCTTCACCATGTCGACGACGGTCAGCGCGGCCACCGAGACGGCGGTCAGCGCCTCCATCTCGACGCCCGTGCGGTCGGTCGTCTTCACCGTCGCCAGGATCTCCACGGCGTCGTCGGCGACCGTGAGGTCCAGCTTCACCCCGGACACCGCGAGCGGGTGGCAGAGCGGGATCAGGTCCGGGGTGCGCTTGGCGCCCATGATCCCGGCGATCCGGGCGGTCGCCAGGGCGTCGCCCTTGGGCACGCCCTCGCCGCGCAGCAGCTCGATCACGCGCGGCGAGACGCGTACACGGCCGCTCGCGCGCGCGGTGCGGGCCGTCACGTCCTTCTCGGAGACATCGACCATACGGGCCGCGCCCGCCTCGTCGATGTGCGTCAGCCTGCCTTGCGTACTCATCGTGTGGCGCTCCCGGTCCGGCCTGTGTGGGCAGACACGCTACCGCCACCCCGGCCCGGTCAGCCGAGCAGGACCACCTCCACTTCGGAGCCGGGCTCCACCGAGGTGACGTCCTCGGGAACGACGATCAGGCAGTCCGCCTGGGCGAGGGCCGCGATCAGATGCGATCCGGAGCCTCCGACCGGGGTGACGGCCGACTCGCGCGCGTCGTAGGTCCCGCGCAGGAACTGGCGCCGGGCCGCCGGGGAGGTGAGCGCCTTGTCGGCCCTGAGCGCGGCACGCGCGCGTGGCCGGTGCACGTCCGGCAGGCCCATCAGGGTGCGGATGGCCGGCCGGACGAACAGCTCGAACGAGACGTACGACGACACCGGGTTGCCCGGCAGGGCGAGCAGCGGGGTGTGGTCGGGGCCGATCGAGCCGAAGCCCTGGGGCTTGCCGGGCTGCATGGCGAGCTTGCGGAAGTCGATGCCGCTGCCCGGCTCGTCCTCGTCGCCCACCGAGGACAGCGCCTCCTTGACGACGTCGTACGCCCCCACGCTCACACCGCCGGTGGTCACCAGCAGATCGGCGCGGATCAGCTGGTCCTCGATGGTCGCGCGCAGCGTCTCGGCGTCGTCGGTGACCGCGCCCACCCGGTACGCGATCGCTCCCGCGTCGCGCGCGGCGGCGGCCAGCGCGAAGCTGTTGGAGTCGTAGATCTGGCCCTCGGCCAACTTCTCGCCGGGCTGGACGAGTTCGCTGCCGGTCGAGACGACGACCACGCGCGGGCGCGGGCGGACCTTCACGGTGCCCCGGCCGATCGCCGCGAGCAGGCCGATCTGGGGCGGGCCGAGCACGGTCCCGGCGGCCAGGGCGAGATCGCCCGCCTGCACGTCGCTGCCGCGCGCGCGGACGTGGGCGCGGGCCTCGGCGGGCCGGTGGACCCGGACCTCGCCGCCGGCGCCCTCGGGCGCGTCGCTGGCGGCACGCATCCCGGTGGCCGCGCCGCCGCCGGTGCCGCCGTCGGTCCACTCGACCGGGACGACGGCCTCGGCGCCGGGCGGCAGCGGGGCACCGGTCATGATCCGGGCGGCCTCGCCGGGACCGACGGCCGGGAGCTCACCGCTGCCCGCGGCGACGTCGCCGATCACGGTCAGCACCGCGGGGAACTCCTCGCTGGCGCCCGCCACGTCCGCGACGCGCACCGCGTACCCGTCCATCGAGCTGTTGTCGAAGGGCGGCAGCGCGAGCGGCACCGTGACGTCCTCGACCAGCACGCAGCCCTGGGCGTCGGGCAGTTGCAGCTCGATGGGTTCGAGCGGCTCCACGGTGGCGAGGACGTCCTCCAGGTGCTCGTCGACCGACCAGATCGTGTTGCTCAAGGTGCCTGCATCTCCTCGGTCACGTAACTGCGAAGCCAGGCCTTGAAGTCGGGGCCCAGGTCTTCACGTTCGCACGCGAGTCTGACAATGGCACGCAGATAGTCGCCGCGGTCGCCGGTGTCGTAGCGGCGGCCCTTGAAGACCACGCCGTGCACCGGGCCGCCGACCTTCTCGTCCGCGGCCAGCTGCTGGAGCGCGTCGGTGAGCTGGATCTCGCCGCCGCGGCCCGGCTCGGTCTGGCGCAGTATCGCGAAGACCGCGGGGTCCAGCACGTACCGGCCGATGATGGCGAGGTTGCTGGGCGCGTCGGACGGGTCGGGCTTCTCCACCAGGCCGGTGATCCGTACGACGTCGCCGTGACCGGTGGGCTCGACGGCCGCGCAGCCGTACAGGTGGATCTGGGAGGGGTCGACCTCCATCAGGGCGATCACACTGCCGCCCTCGCGCTCCTGGATCTCCACCATCCGGGAGAGCAGCGGGTCGCGCGCGTCGATGAGGTCGTCGCCGAGGAGCACCGCGAAGGGCTGCTCGCCCACGTGGGGCGCGGCGCACAGCACGGCGTGGCCCAGGCCCCTGGGGTCGCCCTGGCGCACGTAGTGCATGGCGGCGAGGTCGCTGGACTCGCGGACCTTGGCGAGCCGGGCCTCGTCGCCCTTGCGGGAGAGGGCCTCCTCCAGCTCGTAGTTGCGGTCGAAGTGGTCCTCCAGGGGGCGCTTGTTGCGCCCGGTGATCATCAGCACGTCCGAGAGGCCGGCGGCGACCGCCTCTTCGACCACGTACTGGATCGCGGGCTTGTCGACGACCGGCAGCATCTCCTTGGGCGTGGCCTTGGTGGCCGGCAGGAACCGGGTGCCGAGGCCTGCCGCCGGAATGACAGCCTTGGTGATCCGTGGTGACGACTGAGTCATGCGCAGCACACTAACCGCTGCGTATGGGCGGAAGATTATCCTCCGGTTAATTCAGCCTCATAAACCGGCATTTGAGGGGATTGTGAAAACACTGTGAGTGATGGTGCAGCCGAAAAGGCCCTCTTGCGCGGGGAACTCCTGGGTGCCCGGCGCCTCCTGGCGGAGGACGACGTCCACCGGGCGGCCGAGGAGCTGGCCCGCCGTGCGCTCGGACTTCCCGAGCTCGCGGCGGCCGGAACCGTCGCCGCGTACGTCTCGGTGGGGCGCGAGCCCGGGACGCGTGCGCTCCTCGACGCGCTGCGCGCGCGTGGGGTACGCATCCTGCTGCCCGTACTGCAATCGGACAATGACCTGGACTGGGCGGAGTACGAGGGCGCGGACCGGCTCGAACCGGCCGGGCGGGGGCTCCTGGAGCCGTCGGGGCCCCGGCTCGGCCCGGCCGCCGTGGTGGGCGCCGACACGGTGCTGCTGCCCGGCCTCGCGGTCGACGCGCGCGGGATGCGCCTGGGCCGGGGCGGCGGCTCGTACGACCGGGTGCTGGCCCGGATCGCGGCGGCGGGCCACGATCCCGCGCGCGTGGTGCTCCTGTACGAGAACGAGGTGGTCGCCCGGGTCCCGGAGGAACCGCACGACCACCCCGTACACGCGGTGGTCACCCCGAAGGGCGTGACCCGCTTCAAGGCCTGAGCCTCGGCTCACGGCCAGAAGCTCACTGCCTGAGCCTCGGCTTCAGAAGAAGCTCACGGCTTGAGGCTCACGGCTTGAGCGTCAGCGTGTCGACCGTCGACGCGTCGACCGCCTTGGCGCCGAAGGACCACTCCAGCTGCTCGCCCCTGGCCCACTTCCCGGTCTGGTCCGAGTAGTGCGCGCTGTAGGCGTGGCCGGAGGCGCCGGTGAGGTTGATCCACTTCGACTTGTCGAAGTCCTTCAGGTTCACCACCATCCGCATCGACGGCACCCAGGTGACCGAGTAGTCGCCGCCTCCCGCGTTCCAGCCCGTCGCGTTGACCGCCGCCTCGCCGCCGCCCAGGTTCCACGGGCCGCGGTTGAGGAGGTAGCGCACGATGCCGGGGCCGTCGGTGCCCAGGGTCTGGTTCTTCAGCGTCAGCTGGTGCAGCTGACCCCAGCTCCAGGTGGTGACGTCCTTGCCGAGCTTGGCCGTCAGCTCCCAGCGGGCGTCCTTCATCGCGCGCGCCAGCAGCTGGTCACGGGTCTTGGTGGCCGGGTCCAGACGGCTCTTGGGCGTCTGCCACCACTCGTTCTTCTCGTCGTTGAAGATCCGCCGGACCACCTCGAACCAGCGGTCGCCGCCGTCGGGCTGCGCCGAGTCCGCGTCGCGCTGGCCGCACTCGCGCACCAGCCCGTTGAGGTCGTCCACCGGGCCGGAGCTGTCCGGCGGCCGCACGTTCAGGCACTCGCCCTCGACCCGGAGCTCCTTGGGGAGCTTGTTGCCGAAGGCCAGCTTGAGGACGTTGCGCCACACCGCGTTGAAGTAGGCGGCCCCTCCGGAGTCCGACTCCTGGGTGTAGTCCCAGCCCTCCAGCAGCTTCTGCGCCTCCCGTACGGCCGGGTCGGGGACGTCGATCTTCAGCAGCGCGGGCGTCAGCAGCGCGGCGATCTCGCTGCTGTTGTCCATCTGCATCTTCTGCATGTCCTCGGTGGAGACCTTGCCGCCGTCCTTGGTCTTCGACTCGATGAGGTCGTTGATCCGCTGGCTGCGGGTGCCGTAGCCCCAGTCCTTGGTCAGCAGGTACGGGTACTTCTTCTCGTCGATCACGGCCTGGTTGGCGGTGACGATGTAGCCGCGCTTGGGGTCGAACTCGTACGGGAGCTGGTCGAAGGGGATGTACTTCTTCCAGTCGTACCGGGAGTCCCAGCCGGGGGCGGGCACGGACCCGTCGAAGCCCTTGGCGCGGACCGGGATCTTCCCCGGCGCCTGGTAGCCGATGTGGCCCTTGGTGTCGGCGTAGATCAGGTTCTGCGAGGGGACCTCGAAGTCCTTCGCCGCCGCCCGGAAGGACTTGAAGTCCTTGGCCCGGTCGAGCTCGAAGACGGCGTCCATGGACTTGCCGGCCTCCAGGGCGGTCCACTTCAGGGCCACCGCGTACCCCTCGCCCCGGTCCGGGGCGGAGGTGGCCACGGGGGCCTTCTTGCCGACCTTCTCCAGCTCGTCGTCACGGTCGGAGACCAGCGGGCCGTTGTTGGTCTCGCGCACGGTGATCGTCTTGCTCTTGCCGCCCGCGACCTTGATGACCTCCTCGCGGGTGCGAAGGGCCTTCTGCTGGTTGTCGTACAGGTAGGTGCCGCCGGGAGCGATCTTCTCCAGGTAGAGGTCGGTCACGTCGGCGCCCAGGTTGGTGAACCCCCAGGAGATGTCCTGGTTGTGGCCGATGACCACACCGGGCATCCCGGAGAACGTGTAGCCCGCCACGTCGAAGCCGCAGGTCGCGGAGACCTTTCGGCAGTGCAGGCCCATCTGGTACCAGAGCGACGGCATCATCGGCGCGAGGTGCGGGTCGTTGGCGAGCAGCGGCATGCCGGTCGTCGTGTACTTGCCGGAGACGACCCAGGAGTTGGAGCCGATGCCGCTGCCGTTGGGGCCGAGCAGCGCCGGGATCTTTTCGAGGCTCCTGGAGAGGCGCGCGAGCTGCGCCTGCGCGCCCTGGGTGGCGCCCTGGACGCTCGACCCGGCCCCGGTGCCGGTGCTCGGCTCACGGTTCGGGTCGTACTTGCCGGTGATCTTGTTGACCGAGCCCCCGTCGACGATCGGCCGGTGGGTGGCGGTCGGATACGGCGGGTACAGGTCCTTGATCTGCTTGGGCGTGAGTCGGCTGGTCATCAGGGACCGGTCGATCTCGTCCTGCATGTTGCCGCGCAGGTCCCAGGCCATCGCCTTGAGCCAGGCCACCGAGTCGACCGGAGTCCACTTCTCGGCCTTGTAGTCGTGGACGAAGTCCAGCGCCGCGTACTCGACGGAGATGTCCTTGGGGCCCTTGCCCTCCAGATAGGCGTTGACACCGGCGGCGTACGCCTGGAGGTACTTCTTCGTCTGCGGTGACAGCTTGGTGTCGTACTCCTGCTGCGCGACCCGGCGCCAGCCGAGAGTGCGCAGGAAGGCGTCGGTCTCGACCTGGTCCTTGCCGAACATCTCCGACAGCCGGCCGGAGGTCACGTGGCGGCGGACGTCCATCTCCCAGAAGCGGTCCTGGGCCTGGACGAAGCCCTGGGCCATGAAGAGGTCGGTGTCGTTGTCCGCGTAGACCTGCGGCACCCCGTAGTCGTCGCGCTTGACCTCCACCGGGCCGCCGGTGAGGCCCTTGAGCTGGATCGACCCCGTGGTCTGCGGGAAGGAGGCGCGCACGGTGCTGACGCCCCAGTACGCGCCGTATCCGACACCCGCTACGAGCGCCAGCACCAGGACGATCAGGAACAGCCGGGCACGGCGTCCCTTCTTCCTGACCTTCGTCTTGGCGGAAGGGGCGGTTGTGTTGGCGGGCATCGCTGTCCTTCGAGGGGCAGGGTGGTCCTAGGTGCTGGAGCAACCATAGGCGCAGCGACTGACAGCCCCGGACGCGGTGTCTTTTATGAGCGTCAGCCCGTCCTACTGACACGTTCTTGCGTAAAGAACTCGTCAAAGATTAGGTAAGGTAACGAAGTACCGGTGGCCGGAGGAACGTTCCGGCACCCGTGCGTGAGGGCGCCTGACGGCGCGTGAGGGGAAGGATCGGCCACTGACTGTCCACCATCTCAACGAGCTCCTGCTCATCTGCTCGCTCGTCCTGCTCATCGCCGTCGCGGCGGTGCGTATCTCCTCGCGCAGCGGGCTCCCGAGCCTGCTCCTGTATCTCGGCATCGGGATCGCGATAGGGCAGGACGGGA
Source organism: Streptomyces sp. ERV7 (assembly GCF_001653515.1). Taxonomy (GTDB): domain Bacteria; phylum Actinomycetota; class Actinomycetes; order Streptomycetales; family Streptomycetaceae; genus Streptomyces. The sequence goes on from NZ_LYOY01000029.1 coordinate 1,515,539, forward strand.
TCTTCGACGTCCAGTTCGACAACGCCGAGATGACCCAGGTCATCGGCTATGCCGCCCTGGTGGTGATCCTGGCCGAGGGCGGTCTGGGCACCAAGTGGAAGGAGATCCGCCCGGCGCTGCCGGCGGCGGTCGTGCTCTCGATCGTCGGTGTCGCGGTGAGCGTGGGGGTCACCGCGGCCGGTGCGCACTATCTGGTCGGGCTCGAATGGCGGCAGTCACTGATCATCGGCGCGGTGGTGTCCTCGACGGACGCCGCGGCCGTCTTCTCCGTCCTGCGCAGGGTCCCGCTGCCGTCCCGGATCACCGGCGTCCTGGAGGCCGAGTCGGGCTTCAACGACGCCCCGGTCGTCATCCTGGTCGTCGCCTTCTCCACCCCGGGCCCGGTGGACTCCTGGTACCTGCTGGCCGGCAAGATCGCTCTTGAGCTGGCGATCGGCGCCGGGACGGGCCTCGCGGTCGGCTGGCTCGGCTCCTGGGGCCTGCGGCACGTGGCGCTGCCCGCGTCCGGCCTCTACCCGATCGCCGTGATGGCGATCGCGGTGACCGCGTACGCGGCGGGCGCCATGGCCCACGGCTCCGGCTTCCTCGCCGTCTATCTGGCCGCGATGGTCCTCGGCAACGCCAAGCTGCCGCACTGGCCCGCCACCCGGGGCTTCGCGGACGGCCTCGGCTGGATCGCCCAGATCGGCATGTTCGTCCTGCTCGGCCTGCTCGTCACCCCGCACGAGCTGCCCGGCGACTTCTGGCCCGCCGTGATCATCGGCCTGGCCCTGACGATGGTGGCCCGGCCGCTGGCGGTGCTGGTCAGCCTGGCGCCGTTCAGGATGCCCTGGCGGGAGAAGGCCCTGATGTCCTGGGCGGGGCTGCGCGGCGCCGTGCCCATCATCCTGGCCACCATCCCCATGGTCTCCGGGATCGACGGCAGCGAGCGGGTCTTCAACATCGTCTTCGTACTGGTCGTCGTCTACACCCTCGTCCAGGGCCCGACACTGCCCTGGCTCGCCCGCAAGCTGCGGATCTCGGACACCGAGACCGCCTCCGACCTGGGCATCGAGTCGGCGCCCCTGGAGCGGCTGCGCGGCCATCTGCTGTCGGTGGCGATCCCGCCCGAGTCGCGGATGCACGGCGTCGAGGTGCACGAGCTGCGCCTGCCGCCGGGAGCCGCGGTCACCCTGGTCGTCCGGGACGGCACAAGCTTCGTACCGGGGCCGACGACTGTGCTGCGGCGCGGCGACGAGCTGCTCGTGGTGGCCACCGATCCGGTACGGGACGCGGCCGAGGCGCGGCTGCGGGCGGTCGGCCAGGGCGGAAAGCTGGCCGGGTGGCTGGGGACCGGCGGGCCGGGGCCCGGGCCGTCGAATCAGGGAACAACCGGAAGAAGATCCGGTTAATCGCAGGTGTGATCTTGGCCATCCGCGCGCTTTCACAGGCGCGGGGCCGAATCCCCCTGTACCATGAAGGCACACCACTGATCGACCAACTCTGCCTGACGCAGAGCTGGCGCGACCCGTATGGCGGTCGGAGGCTCTCGCAGTGAGCCCCGGCATCTACCGCAGTTCCGCGCAAGAGGACAGCTCTCGGCAACGCCCGTACCCACCCGTACGAGGGGCGCGCTACCAGGCGGCAGAAAGGCAAGGGCCGTGGCATCCACGGTCGCTTCCGAGCGTCGCCCCGGCTACGGGCAGCTCCTGCGCACTCCCGGCGCACTCTCGTTCCTCCTGCCCGGCTTCGCCGCCCGGCAGCCCTTCGCGATGCTCACCATCGGCATCGTGCTCCTCGTCCAGCACACCACCGGCTCGTACGGCAGCGCCGGCGCCGTGGCCGCCGTCACCGGCGTCTCCATGGCCCTCTTCGCGCCGCAGAGCGGCAAGCTCGCCGACCGCTTCGGCCAGCGCGCCGTGCTGCTCCCCGGCGTCCTCGTGCACACCGCCTCGGGCTCCGTGCTGATCGCGCTGGCGCTGGCCGGTGCCCCCCTGTGGGCGCTGTTCATCGCCGCCGTCCCGACCGGCGCCTCGGTGCCGCAGATCGGGCCGATGGTCCGGGCCCGCTGGGCCGCCAAGCTCGACGGCTCGCCCCTGATGTCCACGGCCGCCGCCTTCGAGTCGGTGACCGACGAGTTCACCTTCGTGATCGGCCCGGTGCTCGCCACCGCGCTGTGCACCGGTGTCCACCCGGCCGCCGGACTGATCACCGAAGCCGCGCTGACCCTGGTCGGCGGCTTGCTCTTCGCCTCCCAGCACCGCACCCAGCCGCAGCCCAGCCGGGCCGGCGCGGACCACGCGCGCGTGGAGCACGTCTCCGCGCTCTCCATCCCCGGTGTGCGCGTCCTGGCCGTGTCCTTCCTCGGCATCGGCGCCGTCTTCGGCGGTATGCAGGTCTCGCTGACCGCGTTCTCCGAGGAGATCGGCAACCCCGGCGCCAACGGCCTGCTGTACGGGGTCTTCGCCGCGGGCAACATGCTGGCGGGCATCGCGTGCGGCGCCATCGCCTGGAAGTCCGCTCCCCGTACCCGGCTGATCGCCGGCTACACCGGTCTGACCCTGGCCGCCTCGGGCCTGTGGGCCATGCACTCCGCGGTGCTGCTCGGCGGCCTCGGGCTGATCGTCGGCCTCTGCATCGCCCCGGCCCTGATCACCGGCTACACGCTGGTCGAGTCCCTGGTCCCGGCCTCCGCCCGGACCGAGGCCTTCACCTGGCTGACCGGCGCGGTGGCCCTGGGCCAGGCCGGAGCGGTCACCGTGGCCGGCCGCCTCGCCGACGCCCACGGCTCCAGCGCGGGCTTCCTGGTGCCCCTGGTGGGCACCGCGCTGGCCCTGGTCACGCTGCTCTCCCTGCGCTCGCGACTCGCTCCGCGCTCCTCGGGACGGACCGTCGCCCGTAGTGGCGTCGGTCACCGAGTTCCCGTGACGGTGGACTGATCCAGCGGAATACGTCACTATGGACCGTCGTTAGCACTCATCGAGTGAGAGTGCCAGGAGGAAGACAAGTGCCGACCTACCAGTACCAGTGCACCGAGTGCGGCGAAGGCCTCGAGGCGGTGCAGAAGTTCACCGACGACGCCCTGACCGTCTGCCCGAACTGCGACGGACGCCTCAAGAAGGTGTTCTCGGCCGTCGGCATCGTCTTCAAGGGCTCCGGCTTCTACCGCAACGACAGCCGCGGCGCCTCGTCGAGCAGCACGCCCGCGTCCTCGGCCGCCAAGCCGTCGACGTCGTCGAGCTCCGATGCGAAGCCTGCCGCCTCGACGTCCTCGACGTCCTCCTCTTCGTCGAGCTCCAGCAGCTCGTCGTCGGCCGCCTGACCCGGCCGCACACACACGGGAGACACCCAAGACCCCGCCGTCCCGGACGGCGGGGTCTTCGGCATGCCCGCACCCGTTCTGCCCGCACCCTTGTGGCGGCGCCCGTTCTGGCCGCCGAGTGCCCCGACTAGGGTGCTGCGCATGGCTAACGCAGAGAGCGCAGTGAACGCAGGCAACGCGGAGATCGGCGTCATCGGTGGCTCGGGCTTCTACTCGTTCCTGGACGACGTGACCGAGATCCAGGTCGACACTCCTTACGGAAGCCCCAGCGACTCCCTGTTCCTGGGCGAGATCGCCGGGCGCCGGGTCGCCTTCCTGCCCCGGCACGGCCGCGGCCACCACCTCCCGCCGCACCGCATCAACTACCGCGCCAACCTGTGGGCCCTGCGCTCGGTGGGCGTGCGCCAGGTGCTCGGCCCGTGCGCGGTGGGCGGGCTGCGGCCCGAGTACGGACCGGGGACGCTGCTCGTGCCGGACCAGCTGGTGGACCGTACGAAGTCGCGCGTCCAGACGTACTACGACGGCTACCCGCTGCCCGACGGCTCGGTCCCGAACGTCGTGCACGTGGCACTGGCCGACCCGTACTGCCCCGAGGGCCGCAAGGCCGCGCTCACGGCCGCACGGGGCCGGAACTGGGAGCCGGTGGACGGCGGCACGCTGGTGGTCATAGAGGGCCCGCGCTTCTCCACGCGCGCGGAGTCGCAGTGGCACGCGGCGATGGGCTGGTCGGTGGTGGGCATGACCGGGCACCCCGAGGCGGTGCTCGCCCGCGAACTGGGGCTCTGCTACACCACGATGACCCTGGTCACCGACCTGGACGCGGGCGCGGAGACCGGCGAGGGCGTCTCCCACGAGGAGGTGCTGCGGGTCTTCGCGGCCAATGTGGACCGGCTCCGCTCGGTCCTCTTCGACGCGGTGGCGGGCCTGCCGACGGGCGAGCGCGACTGCCTGTGCACGCGGGCGCTGGACGGGTTGGACACGGGGATCCGGCTGCCGTAGGAGGACGCGGCGAGGGGCTGCGTCGGGGCCGGTGGAGGGGCAGGGCCAGGCGATCCCGCCGGTCTCCTCCAGTCGCTCGTAGGTGATGCCGTAGTAGTCGTTGACCGTTCCGGCGGAGGCGATGCGCAGCTCGTCGAAGACCTCGCGCGAGCCGGGGAAGGCGAACTTGTCGCCCGCGCCCAGGCGCTGGGCGAGCTGGCAGATCACCCAGGTGTCGGTGCGGACCCCGGCGGGTGGCTCCTGGGCCTTGTTGTGCTTGACGACCCGGGCCTCGGCGTTGGCCATCACGCCTTCGTCCTCGGCCCAGGTGGTGACGGGGAAGACCACGTGCGCGTTGGTCGCGGTCTCGGAGAGGAAGAAGTCGAATTGGGCGTGGAATTCGAGGGCGTCGTAGCCCTCCTTGACGGTCCCGTAGTTCGGGAGGGAGACGAAGGGGTTGTTGCAGATGCCGATCAGACCGCGGATCTCCTGGCGGCGCATCTGATGGACCATCTCCATCATCGAGGTTCCGGCGGGCGGGAGTTCGGACTCCTCGATGCCCCAGATCTCACAGATCTGCCGACGGTGCTCGGCGTTCATGATGGAGCGTCCGCCGGGCAGCAGATCGGCCTTCTGGCCGTGCTCGCGGCCGCCCTGGCCGTTGCCCTGGCCGGTGATGGTGCCGTAGCCGGCGCCGGGCTTGCCGAGGTTGCCGGTGGCGACGCAGAGGTTGATCACGGAGAGGCAGTTCTCGACGCCCTGCGAGTGGTGCTCGATGCCCCGGGCGTGCCAGGCCATGGCCTTGGGGGCGCGGGCGAAGGTGCGGGCCACCTCGACGATCTGGGCGGCCGGGACCCCGCAGATCTCGGCGGCCCGCTCGGGGGGATACTCGGCGGCCTTGTCCCGGACCTCCTCCCAGCCCGTGGTGTGGGCCCCGACATAGGCCTCGTCGTCGAGCTCCTCCTTGATCACCACGTGGAGGAGCGCGTTGAAGAACGCCGAGTCGGTGCCGGGCTTGAGGGCCACGTGGATGTCGGCGGTACGGGCGACCGCCGTCTCGCGCGGGTCGATCACGATCAGGGTGGCGCCCCGGTCGCGTGCCCCCCACACGTACTGGGTCATGACGGGGAAGCACTCGCCGACGTTGGACCCGGCGATGAGCAGGCAGTCGGTGAGGAGGATGTCGGAGAAGGGGTTGGCGGCCCGGTCGATGCCGAAGGCGAGCTTGTTGGCGCCGGCCGCGGAGACCATGCACAGCCGGCCGTTGTAGTCGACGTGCCGCGACTTGAGCGCGACACGGGCGAACTTGCCGACCAGATAGGTCTTCTCGGAGAAGAGGCTGGCCCCGCCGAGCAGTCCGAAGGCGTCGTTGCCGTGGGCGGCCTGGATGCGTCGGACCTCGTCGGCCGTGTGGTCCAGGGCCTCCTCCCAGGAGACCTCCCGGAAGGGCTCGTCACGGGAGCGGCGCAGCAGCGGCGCGGTGAGCCGGTCGGGGTGGTTGATCTGCTGGTACGCGTTGATGCCCTTGGGGCACAGGCGCATCCGGTTGATGTCGTGGTTGCGGGGTTCGACGCCGAAGACCTTGCCTCCGCGGTCGACGCGCAGATACATCCCGCACTGCACTCCGCAGAAGCAGCAGTGGGTGGGGACGAGGGTCTCGCCGTCCTGGTCCGCGCGCCACTGGTCGGCCGGGATGCCGCCCGCGTCACGGAAGTTGCGGGTGCCGGGCGGGGCGAGGGAGGGGTCCAGCGGGAGCCGGTTCACTTGTAGCCCTTCTTGACGTGCGCGAGGTAGGCGGTGCCGCGCAGCACCCGCTTGCAGCGCGGGCAGTACTCGGCCCAGGCGTCGAAGCCGAGGTCCAGGTCGCGCATGGTCCCCCGCAGGTTCTCGACATAGGGGGCGGTGTCGACGGGCTGGCCGCAGCGGCGGCAGTGGAAGACCTGCTCGTCCTGGCGGGCGGTGTACTTGAACAGCTGCATCCCGACGGCGGCCGGCCGCTGGACGATGTGGAAGAACTTCCCGAACGGGATGTAGATCAGGGTCAGCACCACCGACACCATGTGCAGCACCGCCAGGAACTCGTAGCCCCCGCCGTGCAGAAAGATCGACGAGAAGGTGAGGAGGAGGCCCGTCACGGAGATGACGATCAGCAGGAGCAGCGGGACCAGGTCGTAGGCGAACCGCTGGCCGGTGATCGCGCCGCGGTCCTTCATCCGGCGCCACAGGAAGTACGAGGCGCCGGGGATGACCAGGACAGCGGCGATGTCCAGGCCGTGGAACATCAGCCAGCCGAGGATGTTCAGCGAGTCGAAGCCGAGGATCTTCACCCCCCAGATCCGCATCTCGTAGCCGGGTCCGGAACCGGTCGACGAGGTGAAGGTGAACCAGCCCCAGGTGAGGGGGAAGGTGATCGCGGCGGCCAGCAGACAGCCCCAGAAGATCAGCTGGTGGGCGGCCCAGCGGGCGTGCGAGCGGGCGCCCAGGAACTTCTGGAGGCCGAGGTAGGTGGCGGCCATCTTCGGCAGGGCGGTGGGTGCCTTGCGGAAGTTGGCGCCGGAGAACAGGCTGCGCCAGCCCTGTCTGAAGAGGCGGCGGGCGCCCGGGGAGGAGAGCCACACGGTGTAGCGGTAGGCGACGCCGAAGGCGAGGAAGACCGTCGCGCAGGCGTAGGGCAGCAGGGCCGAGTCGAAGTCCTTCAGCCGGCGGCTGCCGAAGACGATGGCGAGGATCAGCAGGAGGGAGACGGCGGTACCGGCGGCGGTCGCGCGCAGCGCGACGGCGGGCTTCGCTGCGGGAGGCTCGGTCACCCGGCCACCGTAGGGGCATCTGACCGTTTATCACCTGTTTTGACGGTCGGCGGGGTGAAGCCTTCAGTCAGATGGCACTCAGGAGGCGGGCGAGTCGGTCAGGAATCACCGGGCGGCCGTCAGACCGCGTGCAGACCGTGGGCGGTGAAGACCGCGCGGGCGGCGGCGACCTGGTCCGGGGACGGGGACGGCGTGTCGTGCAGGGTGAAGGGCATGCCGAGCGCCTGCCACTTGGCCTCGCCGAGTTTATGGAAGGGCAGGACGTCGACGCGCGAGACATTGCCGAGGGAGGCGGCGAAGGCGGCGACACCCTCGATGTTGGCGGGGTCGTCGGTGAGACCGGGGACGAGCACGAACCGTACCCAGACGTCCTGGCCGAGGTCGGCGAGGCGGTGGGCGAAGTCCAGGGTGGGCCGCAGGGGGCGGCCGGTCGCCTTCTTGTAGGTGTCCCGCTGGTAGGTGTCCCCCGTGGAGGTGTCCCGGTCCCACGACTTGATGTCCAGGAGCACCAGGTCGACGTCCCTCAGCAGCGCGTCAAGGACAAGGTGTTCGAAGCCGAACCCGTCTTCTGCTGGACGCAGTACGCCGGACACGGGCCCGGCCCCGAACTCCTGGGAGACCCAGCAACCGCCCTGGAAATCGGATGCGGAACAGGCCGAGCGCTCACCTACCTCGCGCAGCGGGGAGTGAAGGCAACGGGGGTGGACCTCTCGCCCGTCATGGTCGCGAACACCACGGAACGGTGGGGCCCGTTGGGGGCGCGGTTTGTCTGTGCCGAAGTGCTGGACCACCTGAGCACCGCCACGGACACGTACGACGCCATTTACTCGATCTTCGGGGCCGTGTGGTTCACCGACCCGGCAAAGCTGCTCCCGCTGATCGCCGAGCGGGTGAATCCCGGCGGGGTCCTGGCGTTCTCCCATCCCCCGGCCATCCCTGGCGCGTACGGGCCGCAAGGCATGTACAAGGGCGGCTTCGCGGGGAAGGCCACGTACACATACCGGTACAGCTACACGCCTCGTAAGTGGCAGAACCTGTTGCTGAAGGCTGGCTTCACCGACGTCGACGCGACGGTTGTCGATGCCCCTGAGCCCGGTCACATCGGCACGCTGATCGTGCGCGCCACCGTGTGAACTGAGCCTATGCCCTGCCCCCACCCCCCCCCTGGTGCCGGGGGCTCGTCTCGGGGGGACGGGGGTGCTTCGTCACGCCGCCGCGTCGAAGCCGGTGTCCCGTGCCATCTTCTTCAGTTCCAGCAGCGCGTGCTTCTCGATCTGGCGGATGCGCTCGCGGGTCAGGCCGTGCTCCTTGCCGACCTCCGTCAGCGTGCGCTCGCGGCCGTCGTCGATTCCGTACCGCATCTTGATGATGGAGGCGGTGCGCTGGTCGAGCTTGCCGATCAGGTCGTCGAGCTCCTCGCTGCGCAGCAGCGTGAGCACGGACTGCTCGGGGGAGATCGCCGAGGTGTCCTCCAGGAGGTCACCGAACTGGGTCTCGCCCTGGTCGTCGACCGCCATGTTGAGCGAGACCGGGTCGCGGGCCCAGTCCAGCACGTCGATGACCCGCTCCGGCGTGGAGCCCAGCTCCGCGGCCACCTCGGTGGCCTCCGGCTCCCTGCCGTTCTCCCGGTTGAACTCGCGCTGGACGCGGCGGATGCGGCCCAGCTCCTCCACCAGGTGGACGGGGAGGCGGATGGTGCGGGACTGGTCGGCTATCGAGCGCGTGATGGCCTGGCGGATCCACCACGTCGCGTACGTCGAGAACTTGAAGCCCTTGGCGTAGTCGAACTTCTCCACCGCGCGGACCAGGCCCGCGTTGCCCTCCTGGATCAGGTCGAGCAGGGGCAGACCCGCCCTCGGGTAGCGCCGGGCGACGGCGACGACGAGGCGGAGGTTGGAGCGGATGAAGAGGTCCTTGGCCCGGTCACCGGCGGCGACCAGGGCTTCCAGCTCCTCGTGAGAGGCGCCGCCCGCCTTGCTCTCCACCTCTTTGCCGAGGATCTGGCGTGCGTACACACCCGCCTCGATGGTCTGGGAGAGCTCGACCTCCTTGGCGGCGTCGAGCAGCGGCGTGCGCGCGATCTCGTCGAGGTACATTCCGACCAGGTCGCGGTCGGCGATCTCCCCGCTGACGGCGCGAACACTGCTCCCCGACCCGGATCCGCTGCTCGCGGTCCGACGGGCGACGGCGCGGGTTGCCATGCGTGCTCCCTTGCTGTGTAGGTCGCGACACCCTCCCGGGTGCCCTGCATCCGATGGAAACAACGGCTGGAATCCGGACAGAATTCCCGTCCCGCCCATCGATTTTCCGGATCATGCAGTACCCTGTGCCGCCGACAGGGGCGGACGGATGCTGCGGGCATGTACAGAAGTGCAGGTCAGGCCCGGTGTCGGGACGCTCCGTCCACGACCGCGACCTCCGCTCGAATGAGACCGGCGTCACACCCGAAACAGTTGCCTTCACCTCGGAAGAGCCCCATCCCCGTTTCACTCTCTCCCACCCTGAAGACGACCCGCACCGCCTTCTGGTTGCTCAGGATGTCCAAACTGCCCGAGTTCCCGGGTACCCGTCTCAGCCGAACTGCACCGACCTCTTCGCCAGCCCCATCCAGAAGCCGTCGATGACGCTCCGGGCCGCCCCCAGCTCGCCCTCCGAGGCGCCCAGGGTCACGAACAGCGGGGCGAAGTGCTCGGTGCGCGGATGGGCGAGGCGGCCCGCCGGGGACTTGTGCGTGAAGTCGAGGAGGGCGTCCACATCGGCGGCGGCCAGGGCCCGCGCCCCCCAGTCGTCGAACTCGGCCGACCAGCCCGGCACCCCGCCCGTATGGCGCAGCGCCGCCAGGTTGTGGGTGAAGAAGCCGCTGCCGACGATCAGGACGCCCTCGTCGCGCAGGGGCGCGAGTTTGCGCCCGATGTCCATCAGCTTCCGGGGGTCCAGCGTGGGCAGGGATATCTGGAGGACCGGGACGTCCGCGTCCGGGTACATCTCCACCAGCGGGACGTACGCGCCGTGGTCCAGGCCCCGGTCCGGGATGTCCTGGACCGGCGTTCCTGCGCCACGCAGCAACTTCCGTACACTGTCGGCGAGTTCGGGGGCACCGGGAGCCGCGTACCGCACCTGGTAGTAGTGCTCGGGGAAGCCCCAGAAGTCGTACACCAGCGGGACCGTCTCCACGGCGCCGAGGGCGAGCGGGGCCTCCTCCCAGTGGGCGGAGACCATCAGGATCGCCCTGGGGCGGGGCAGCCCGGCCGACCACGCGGCCAGCTCGCCCGGCCAGAGGGGGTCGTCGGCGAGCGGCGGGGCGCCGTGCGAGAGATAGAGGGCGGGCATCCGCCCCGCACCGGAACCGGAGGCACCGGCAGCGTCGGCGGCGACTGCGGAAGTGGCGGTCATGGCGGACTCCCTGTCTACTGGACCCAGAATCTACTTGAACTCTAAAGCTTTCCTCTTCGCCGAGATTACCGACATCTTGTTCAACTTTCAAGGAGTGGCCGTACAGTGGAGCCCATGACCACCACCCCCGCCGAGGAGCCGCGCTGGCTCAGCGACGACGAGCAGCGCACCTGGCGCGCCTACCTCCATGCCACCACGCTCCTGGAAGACCATCTGGACCGCCAGCTCCAGCGTGACGCCGGGATGCCGCACATCTACTACGGGCTGCTCATCCAGCTCTCCGAGGCGCCCCGGCGGCGGCTGCGGATGACCGAGCTGGCCATCGGCGCCAAGATCACCCGGTCCCGGCTCTCGCACGCGATCGCGCGTCTGGAGAAGAACGGCTGGGTGCGGCGCGAGGAGTGTCCCTCCGACAAGCGCGGTCAGTTCGCGGCGCTCACCGACGAGGGCTTCGCCGTCCTGGAGCGCACCGCGCCCGGCCATGTGGCCGCCGTGCGCCAGGCGATGTTCGACCGGCTCACCCCCGAGCAGGCCGAGCAGCTCGGGCAGATCATGCGGGTGCTCGCCGAGGGCCTTCAGCCCAAGGACGCGAACGCGGACCTGCCCTGGCTCCGCTGAGCCGGACAGGTCCGCGTCTTCTTCTCGCTGTGCTTCCCGCTTACGCGTCCCCCACGTAGGCGGCGGGCGTCAGTGGGCGACCACCGGGACCCGGATCTCGTCCTCGACGCCCTCGCCGTCGCCGGAACCGGAGAGCGAACCGGTGTCCGGGCGGCCGGTGTTGATGAAGGTGACCGCGATCGCCGAGGCGACGAGCAGGATGCCGACCGCCCACCAGATGGCGCTGGTGAAGCCGTGCACCATCGCCTGGAGCTTCAGCAGCTCCAGGCTCTTGGCCCCGGCGGCGTGCGAGGTGGCGTACGCCGTGGTGGCCGAGGCGGCGATGGTGTTCAGCAGGGCCGTGCCGATGGCGCCGCCGACCTGCTGCGAGGTGTTGACCATGGCGGAGGCGACACCCGCGTCACGCGGCTCGACCCCGATGGTGGCCAGCGACATGGCCGGCATGAAGGCGGTGCCCATGCCGAGGCCGAGCAGGATCTGCGCCGGCAGGATCAGCCCGGCGTACGAGGTGTCGATCTGGAGCTGGGTGAGGATCAGCATGCCGATGCCGGCGGTCAGGAAGCCGGGGCCCATCAGCAGGCGCGGCGGCACCCGGGTCATCAGCCGGGCACCGATCTGGGTGGAGCCGGTGATCATGCCCGCGATCATCGGCAGGAACGCGAAGCCGGTCTTGACCGGCGAGTAGCCCTTCACGACCTGGAGGTAGTACGTCAGGAAGAGGAAGAGGCCGAACATCGCGATGATCGCGAGGCCGAGGGAGAGGTAGACCCCGCCCCGGTTGCGGTTGGTGACGACGCGCAGCGGCAGCAGCGGGTGCTTGACCTTGGCCTCGGTGGCGACGAACGCGAACAGCAGCACGGCCGCGGCGACGAACATCGAGACGGTCAGCGTGTCGGACCAGCCGGCCGACTCGGCGCGGGTGAAGCCGTACACCAGGGTGACCAGGCCGAGGGTGGACAGGACCACGCCCGGGACGTCCAGCGGCGAGCGGTTGCGGGTGCCGGAGGGCTCGCGGATGACGAAGTAGGCGCCGGCGGCCGCGACGATCGCGAACGGGATGTTGACGAAGAAGGTCCAGCGCCAGTTCAGGTACTCGGTGAGGAAGCCGCCGAGGATCAGACCGACGGCGCCGCCGCCACCGGCGATCGCGCCGTAGATGCCGAACGCCTTGGCGCGCTCCTTGGCGTCGGTGAACATCACCGCGAGCAGGGAGAGCGCGGCGGGCGCGAGGAGCGCGCCGAACGCGCCCTGGAGCGCGCGGGAGCCGAGCAGCATGGCCTCGCCGGTGGCCGCGCCGCCGAGCGCGGAGGCCGCGGCGAAGCCGAGCAGACCGACGACGAAGGTGCGCTTGCGTCCCCACAGGTCGGCTATGCGGCCGCCGAACAGCAGCAGACCGCCGAAGGCGAGGGCGTAGGCCGTGATGACCCACTGCTTGTTGCCGTCGGAGATGTCGAGGGCCTTCTGGGCCGAGGGCAGGGCGATGTTCACGATCGTCGCGTCGAGCACGACCATGAGCTGGGCGAGCGCGATGAAGGCGAGGGCCTTCCAGCGACTGGGGTCAGGAGCGAGGTCCCGGGCCGGGGCCTGGACTGTTTTCGACATGGGTGTAGCCACCTTGGGACGCGAAGTGCGGAAAACGATGTGCGGAAAGCGGGGTACCGAAAGCGGAGTTACGGCTGGCTGAGGTCCTGCAGGGTCGCCGCCGTCCCGGGCAGCCCGGACCGCGCCGGGGCCATGAGCCCGTCGAGGAAGAGCTGGAGATGGCGGTGGACGAACCGGTCCATGTTCGGGCACGCGGTGCCCGGCAGCGGCCGGGTGAGCTGCGTGAGGGCGACCATCAGATCGCCCACGTCGACGTCGTCGCGCAACTGGCCGCTGCGCCGGGCCCGCGCCATGAGGTCACGGACGGCCTCGTCCAGTCGCTCGCGGGAGGCGTTGAGCTCCGGCAGGTCCTTGTCGAAGCCCTCGGAGAGCATCGGGCACAGGGCTCCGATGCGCTCGTCGGCCGCCGCGAACACGAACCGCCGCAGCGCGGCGAAGGCGTCGGGCTCCTCGGCGGTCGCGGTCTCCGCGGCCGTCGAGACCCGCTCCATGACCGCGAGCACCACGCTGGTGATCAGCTCGGCGCGGTCCTTGAAGTGCCGGTAGAGCGTGGCGTTGCCGATGCCCGCGCGCCGCGCGATCTCGTCGAGCGGCACCATGGCGCCCTCCTCGACGAACATCTCGCGCGCGGCCGCGATGATCCGCTCCCGGTTGCGCAGGGCGTCGGCCCGCGGCCGCGGGGCGCGACGGGGCTCCGCTGCGGTGGTCGGGGTGGCGGTGGACACGGCGTTCTCCTTCTGCTGCGTACGACGTCGTACGACTCCTGTGGACTGAGTCGTCGTCCGAACCGGAACCGGGGAAGCTCTCCCCGTTTCGGCGGGACACAGGTGCAAACGGGGAAACGCTCCCCGGTTATTTCCGGTCGACCGGCCTGTTTTATGTGACCTGAGTCACACCTTCCGGATCGGAAACCACACGCGCGGCCCACCCAGCGCGCGCCCGCGACACGCCCGACACAGGGTGATCGCACGAGCGCAGTCAGGAACCGCCTGCTGCCGGTGGGCGAAGGCGAGCGTGCGCGTATGGAGGAGTCCGGCAGACCGCGCCTTCGGATATCCGGCGGGCCGCGCGACCCGCGCCGCCGCCGCACCCTCGCGGGCGCGGCCCTCGCCGCCGTGGTGCTCGCCTCGATGACCTCGGGCAGCACCACCCTGGCGCCCCCCTTGCGGGCCTCGGCCGGCCCGGTGGCCACCGGCGGCGAGACGGCGCTCGGCCCCTGCCGGATCACCGCGACGCTCGGCGTGCAGATGTCGGAGGGCCTGCCCACCCCGCCCGGCTACGCCCACTCCACGGGCACTGTCCGCGCCCTCACCCTGATGGTCGACTTCCCGGACGCGCAGGGCACCGAGTCCGCGCTGAGCCGGTACGCGGAGTTCTTCCCGCAGACCACCCAGTGGTTCAGCACCGCGTCGTACGGGCGCCTCGCCTACCGGCCCGACATCCCCGTCCCGCAGTGGCTGCGGATGCCGCAGGCGTTCTCGGCGTACGGCATAGAACGCGGCTCGCCGTACGAGCCGGGCTACCGGCGGCTGGTCAAGGACATCGTGACGGCGGCCGACTCACGGGTGAACTTCGCGGCGTACGACCTGGTCAACATCCTGATGTCGCCGAACGCGGGGCCGTCCGCGCTGGACACGGTGCTCTCGGTGACGTTCTCCGGGAACGAGGACGCGCCGCTCGCGGACGGCGTCCCGCTCTCCAACACGTCCTTCGTCTACAGCCGCCAGGACGACGGCTCCGGCTCGTACCGCGAGACGGGCTACCGGGTGCTGCCGCACGAGAACGGCCATGTCTTCGGTCTGCCCGACCTGTACACGCCCGAGGGCGGGGGCGCGGTCGGCCACTGGGACATCATGTCCGAGGACTGGGGCGCCAACAACGACATGCTCGGCTGGCACAAGTGGAAGCTGGGCTGGCTCGACAACACGCAGGTGGGGTGCTCGGCGCGGGCCGGGGTGAGCGAGTACGTACTGAGTCCGCTGTCGGCGACGGGAGCGGGCCGCAAGCTGGTCTTCGTACCGCTGTCGGACGAGAGCGGGTACGCCCTCGAAGTGCGGACCCGGACCGGCAACGACGAGGCCGTGTGCAAGCCGGGGGTGCTGGTGTACCGGGTCAGTACGGATGTGGACACCGGGCGGGGGCCGATCGCCGTCGCCGACAGCGCGAAGGACAGCGGGGGGTGCACGCGTCGCCCCAACGTGCACGCGGAGCTGTCCGATGCGCCGTTCGCGGCGGGGGAGACGTTTACGGATCGGGAGCGGGGAGTACGGGTTGCTGTCCTGGGCGCGGACGACGCGGGCAACTACCGGGTACGGGTCACGCGGGGCGCGTGAGGGCGTGCCCGCGGTTCACCTGCGGGCCGGTGGTGGGTTGCTCGCGCAGTTCCCCGCGCCCCTGAAGGCCTGTGGCTGAGCTGGGTTCTCCGGCTGCGGCGGACTACCCAAGGGGCGCGGGGAACTGCGCGACCAGCCCCCACCGGCCCGCGGTCAACGAACCACCCAGGGGCGCGGGGAACTGCGCGAGCAACCACCCACCGGCCCGCAGGTGAAGTCCGGGCCCAAAAGGGGGCGTGGCCGCCCGCCGGTCTGCGGATGGCACACCTCACCCCTGGCCGGTTCCGGCCCCCCGCGGCGGTCGTTTCCGGCCGTCCGGGGCCGGGGCCGAAGAAACCCAGAACCCCCCCTTGCGCCCCGGCGCCCCCCGCGCATCAATGAACAGCAGTTCATCCGACGGACCGTCAGATACGGCGGCCGGGCAGGGGGCGCGAGCCGCGGCCCCCGCGCCGAGTCGGCCGCCCTCCTCCCGCGCGGCGTGCGCACCCCGCCCGCGGACGGTTTCACGCGCATGCGCATGCGCGCTTCAGCGCGGCACTCGCCATCTCCCCGTACGGGAAGCGGGAAGTACGCGACGTACGGGAAGCACGGGAAGGGGAAACGATGTTACGCAAGAGGCCACTGGCGCTCGCGGCGCTCGCCGCGGGCGGCCTGGCCACCGGTGCACTGGTACTGGCCCCGACGGCCGCGGCCGTCTCCCCGGGGTCGGCCACCGAGGTCTACGACTGCGGTTTCTACGGCGGCGGTGAGGCGACGCTGACGGCCACCCAGAACGGCACGGCCGCCACCATGACCCTCACCTCCTCCGAGATCACCACCCCGCTCGGGGTGGGCAAGGACACCATCACCACGACGCTGACCATGGCCAAGGCCGGGGGCGGCACCGTGGTCTTCAGCGGGAAACGCAACCCCGCGATGTCGGCGGGCAGCGGGGTCACGGTCGGCCCGCTCAGCGGGACCGTCTCGCCCGGGCTCTCCGCCAACGCCCACCCCGGCTCGGTCAAGATGCTGGTCTTCGGAGTCACGGTGACCTGCAACTCCACGGCGGCCCAGGCGCCCGGGCCGTTCGTGTTCAGCTGACCCTCGGGAAGCAGTCGGCCCCCCACGCCCCACGGAACCGGCGCCGCAGCCCGCGGCGCCGGTTTCCGCTGCCTCGACCGGACGGTGATCCACCGCTTCAATCACCGGTTGACCTGCGAGAACGCGGATCTTGACAGTATCTGATGGCCCATCAGTCAAGGGATTTCGATTCCATTGACTTCTTTTCGCGCCCCCAGGTCAATGGCTCCCTGCCGGCGCAGCCGAGCCGCTGCTGCGCCACAACCGCAGAGGGGGGCAGTCATGCCTTCAGCACGAAGACGGCGCCGCTGGGCCGCCGTACTGGGAGCCGCGGCGCTCATGGCCGGGACGGGGGCGCTCATCGCGCCCGCGCAGGCCCTGGCCGCGACGCCCGTCGACTTCGCCACACACTGCGTACCGCCGCCGATCGCGAACATCCCGCCGATCGACGGCACCACGTCCGCGCAGATCACCGTCGACAAGGCGGCGCCCAAGGTCGGCGACACGGTCACCGTCACCTACACGGTCACCAAGCCCGCCGCCGGCAACCCGGTGGACCTGGCGCTGCCCGCCGACATCATGACCCCCACCGGAAAGGTCACCCTGGGCGGCGCCCAGAGCGGCGACGTCACGGTCGCCGGACCCAAGAAGAACGACCCGGTGCCGGGGAAGGGCGCGTTCCCGCCGTTCTCCATGACCGGTACGTTCACCGTCACCGCACCCGGCGCGATCACCCTGTCGCCCGGCGACTACAACATCCACACCAGCTACCTCATGGAGCTGGACACCCCCTGCACGGTCACCAACCCGCCCGCGCCCGTCTCCGAGACGGTCACCGCGACCGGCGGCGGCCAGACCAACCAGCGGGCCGTCCAGCTGGGCACCGCCTCCGGCAAGCCCGGCGCCGGTGTCACGGTCACCGGGTCCAAGTTCACCGCGGGCGCGACCGTGACGGTCGTCGGCCGGGCCGGGGCCGCCGAGACCGCCGACAAGGCGACCGCGACGGCGGACGCGCAGGGCGCGTTCTCCACCACCCTCACGGTCAACGACAAGGCGACCAGCGGCATCGTCGCCTACGAGGGAGCGACCTGGAGCGACGAGAAGGGTGCGGGACCGGCGGCGTACAGCGTCGTCGACGACACCCCCACGCCGCCGAACAGCCAGAAGCTCAACTCCTCGGTCAAGGCGGGCACGCTCTCCATGGCCCAGGCCGGCGACGCCGTCACCATGGACGCCGTCGACTTCGGCAAGGGCGGCTTCTCCCGCGGCTCGCTCCAGACGGTGACGGTCCAGGACTTCCGCGGCGGCCCCGCGGGCTGGTCCCTGACCGGCAAGGTCACCGACTTCACCGGCCCCGGCGGGGTCAGGATCGACGCCGCCAAGCTCGGCTGGACCCCGGTCTGCGCCACCAAGGCCGGTTCCCCGTCGACCTGCGCGGCGGGCTCGCCCGGCCCCGTGGGCAGCGCGGGCGCGACGCTGGCGACCACGCCCAACGCGGCGCTCACCGGCGGTGAGTTCACCGTCGACGCCCGGGTCTCGCTGAACGTTCCGGCGTTCTCCGCCCCCGGCGCCTACTCCGGTGTGCTGACGCTCACGCTGGCCTGATCCACCCGTGGGCCGGGCGCGCACCCGGCCGGCCCACCCGTCCCCGGGGGTAGTGCACCGTGCGCAAGCTGTCCGTCCCGCTCCTGATCGCCGCAGTCCTGACCGCCGCCGTCCCGATGGCGCCGGGCACGCCCGCGCGCGCCGCCGACAACGGCAACTGGGCTGTCTTCCCCTCCGCCACAGGCGCGGACCGGCGCCCGTACTTCTACCTCTCCGCCGGACCCGGCGCCACCCTCACCGACAAGGTCACCGTCACCAACAAGACGGCCGCGCCGATGGCCTTCCGGCTGTACGGGGCCGACGCGTACAACACCGAACGCGACGGCGGGTTCGCCGTGCGCACCCAGCGCGAGCCGCAGCACGGCGTGGGCGCCTGGACCAGGCCCGGCCGGACGGCGGTCACCGTCCCCGCGCACGCCTCGGTCACCGTGCCGTTCACCGTCACCGTCCCGGCCGACGCGGAGCCCGGCGACCACCCCGGGGCGCTGGTCGCCCTGGACGAGAAGGTCGCGGCCGGGCAGGGGCAGCTGGCCATCGGGGTGCGGCAGGCCGTCGGCGCGCGGGTCTATCTGCGGGTCACCGGGCCCACCGTGCCCGCGCTCGCCGTCGAGGACGTCTCGCTCGCCCAGCACCGGCCGCTGGTGCCGGGCACCGGGAAGAGCCGGACCACGATCTCGTACACCCTCCACAACCGGGGCAACGTCACGCTCGACCCGAAGGTGGAGCTGAAGGCCACGGGCCTGTTCGGCCGTACGCTGCTGAGCCGCGCGCTCACCAAGGTCCCGGCCGAGCTGCTGCCCGGCCAGAAGGTCCGCCTCACCGAGCCGTGGGCGGGCTCGCCGCAGCTGGACCGGGGCGACGTACGTCTCACCGCGAGCGCCAAGGGCGTCACCGGGTCGGGCGGCGCGTCCTTCCTCGCCCTGCCCTGGCTCGGCCTCGCGGCGCTGGTCGCGGCCGTGGGCGGCGGGGCGCTGGTGGTTAAGGGATTAATCGCGAAGGGTGCGGCGCGGACGAGCCACTCTTCACTCCAGGAGTCACCGTGAACCCCAGCTCCGCACCCTCCCGCCGCCGGCTCCTCGCGACCGGCCTGGGCGCGGCCGCCGCCGTGTCGCTCGCGGCGCCCGGCACCGCGTCCGCCGCTTCCTCCAAGCGCCGCTCGGCCGCCCTTGTGGTGCACCGGGCACGGGTCCTCACCGGCGAGGCGCACGCACCGGTCGAGGAGGCCGTCGCGGTCGGACGGGACGGGAAAGTGCTCGCGACCGGGAGCAGTGCCTCGCTCCGGCGGTTCGTCGGGCGGGACACCGAGGTGGTGGACGCGCGCGGGGCGACGGTCATGAGCGGCATCCACGACGGGCACGCCCATCCGCTCGGCGCGGGAGAGCGCTCCCTCCACCCGACGCTGGAGGGGGCGTCTGTGACGGTTCCTCAACTCCAGGACAGGCTGAAGGAGTTCCTCTCCGCCGACCAGGCGCACGAGCCCGACGGCTGGCTCGTGGTCGAGGACTGGAACCCGGTCGGGCTGCTCCCCGCCGGGACCGTCCCGCACCACCGGATGCTCGACGCGCTGCCGACCCGCCGCCCCGTCGCGCTCATCGGCAACGACGGGCACAACGCCTGGGCCAACCAGCGGGCGCTCGACCTCGCCGGGATCACCGCCGCGACCCCCGACCCCTCGGGCGGCCAGATCGTGCGCGACCCGGACGGGACGCCGGGCGGCCTCCTGAAGGACACCGCGCAGGACCTCCTGACCCGGGTCATCCCGCCGCCCACGCGGGCGCAGCTGCTTGACGCCTGCGCCAAGGCGCTCGCGCGGGCGGCGGCGTCGGGCATCACCACGTTCATGGACGCGTCGGTGGGCGCGCACGAGCTCGACACGTACGCCGCGCTCGCCGCCGCCGGGCGGCTGCCCCAGCGGATCGTGCCCGCGCTCCTGATCGGCCCGGACCTGGCCAGGGATCCGGCCGGGGCGCTGCGTCACGTACGGGACCTGCGGGCGCGGTACGGGCAGGTGCCCGGGCTGCGGTTCGGCACGGCCAAGGTGTTCCTGGACGGGGTGATCGAGTACCCCTCGCAGACGGCGGCGCTGCTCGCCCCCTACCTCGACGCGGAGGGGAGGCCGACGGACCACCGGGGCGACCTGTATGTCTCCGCCGCCGACTACGGCCGCCTCGCCACGGCCTTCGACCGGGCGGACTGGCAGCTGCACGCGCACGCGATCGGGGACCGGGCGGTACGGACGGCGCTCGACGGGTACGAGGTGGCGGTGCGGGCGAACGGGCGGCGGGGCAACCGGCACACCGTCGCCCACCTCCAGCTCGTCCACCCCTCCGACTACGGTCGCTTCGCGCCCCTCGGGGTGGTGGCGTGCATGCAGCTCCAGTGGGCGATGCGGGACATCTGGACGATGGAGGCGCTGCTGCCGTACATCGGGGCGGCGCGGCACCGGCTGCTGTACCCCGCGCGGAGCCTGGAGCGCCACGGGGCGGCGCTCGCGGGCGGCTCCGACTGGCCGGTGGACCCGCTCCAGACCTGGAACCAGATCCGTACGGCGGTCGACCGGGAGGGGTCGGAGGCGGGCGAGGGTGCGCTGTATCCAGAGCTGGAGGGGCTTTCGCGGGCGTCCTCACTGCGTATGCACACGGCCGGGACGGCGCACCAGTTGCGGATGGAGCACGTGAGCGGGCGTGTGCGGGCGGGGCTGGCGGCGGATCTGGTGGTCCTGGACCGTGACGTCACCCGGGTCCCGGTCCCGGAGGTGTCGGGCACGGAGGTCCGCCTCACCCTGGTGAACGGCAAGCCCGTCCACGAGGGCGCGCCCCCCGCGGCCGCCCGGCCGCTCCTGTCCCGCCCGGCGTCCCTCACGGGGGTCCACGGGGGGTGTGGCTGCGGCTGAATCCGCGGGGCCGGTGGGGCCACGCGCTCCTAGGCGGTTCGTCACCCGCGGCCCGGTGGGGGCCGGCCGCGCAGTTCCCCGCGCCCCTTGGGTACTCCGCCGCAGCCGGAAAGCTTGGCTCAGCCACAGGCTGCCTTCAGGGGCGCGGGGAACTGCGCGAGCAACCCTCCACCGGCCCGCGGGGAAACACGGTCCGGGGCGAACCGTGTCCCGGGGCCGGGGTCAGTGGTCGGGGCGGAGCTCCGTGGGGCAGGCCGTGCCGCGGCGAAGGCTGTACGGGGACGCCAGCCGATACGTACCGGCCCGCGGAGCGAGCAGCTCCGTCCACTCGTCCCCCGCCGCGTCCTCCGCCGCCTTCCACAGGCACCCGTTCGGATTCGTGAAGGACTTCGGCACACCGTGCCCCCGCCGCTTGGACTCGGAGGTCTCCTGCGGCGGCTCCACGCCCTTCCCCTTCTCGTCGACCAGCTTCAGCCACGGCGAGTACGGGATACGGACCAGGACCCGGCCGGGCGCGCTCACCTTCAGCGTCCACTCGCCCTCCCCCGCGTGCTCCACCGTCGCGGGCGGATCGGCGAGGGGGACCGGGTTGTCGACCGCGAACAGCCGCCAGTCGGGGTTGCGCCACAGCTCCTTCAGATAGGGCTGGCCCTTCTGGATGAGCTTGGCCTCCTGCTCGGCGCCGTTGGAGTCCGGCGGGCCCATCGGCAGCACCACGTAGTGGACGGCCCAGCGGTCCAGCCAGCCCCGGTAGCTCGCCGAGTCCAGCGTGTCGTCGTAGAAGAGCGGGTTGCGCTCCATGTCCGCCTGGCGGTTCCAGCCCCGGGCGAGGTTGACGTACGGCGCCACCGCCGAGGCCTCCCGGTGGCTGGAGGCGGGCACGACCTCGACGCGCCCGCGCTCGGCGCCGACCTGCTGGAGCTGGTCCACCAGCGGCGCGAGCGCACGCGCCCAGGACGCGGCGGGGGCGGTGCTGACGATGTCGTCGACGGCCTTGACGCCGATCCAGACGTTCATCCCCACGAAGGCGACGACCAGCACATACCACTTGCGCGAGCGCGGCACCGCGTACGGCAGCGCGGCCAGCATCACCGCGCCGGCGAAGAGCATCGCGAGCCGGGTCACATTGGACCCGATCTGCGAGTCGATGATCCAGGTGAGCAGCACGCCCACCCCGTACACCGCGGCGCCCGTGCGGACCGTCTTCCACTCCTGGGGCACCAGGAAGAGGATGATCACCGCGAAGAGGAACGGCAGCGAGACCGAGGCGATCGACATCGGCTGGGTGCCGGAGAACGGGAACAGCAGCGCGGACAGCGCCACGACCGCGACCGGCGGCAGACCGAGGGCGTACGCGCCCGGGCGGCGCCGGTTCAGGAACAGCGCGGCGGCGATCACCCCGAGGAAGAGGCCCGCGACCGGGCTGCTCGCCGTGGCGAGGCCGGCCAGCGGCGCGGCGACCACACCCTTGGCCCACCGCTCGGTGCGCCAGCGGTGCGGCCAGCAGAAGACCGCCGCGACCGCGCCGAGCGCGAACATCGTGCCGAGCCCGAAGGTCACCCGGCCCGACGTGGCGTTGCACAGGAAGGCGAAGAGGGCCGCGAACGCGCACGGCAGCGGATTGCGGACGGCCTTCACCCGCACCAGGATCAGCGTGATCAGCCCGGCCGACACGGTCCCGGCGATCATCATCGTCGTACGGACGCCGAGGATCGACATCAGATACGGCGAGACGACGCTGTACGAGACGGGGTGCATACCGCCGTACCACGCCAGGTTGTACGCGGAGGCGGGGTGGCGGCCGACGAACTCGGCCCAGGCGTCCTGCGCGGCGAGGTCGCCGCCGCTGTTGGCGAAGAAGATGAACCAGAGGATGTGCCCGACGGCGCCGGCGGCCGTGAGGGCGACCACGGGGTGGCGGACGGTGAGGTCCCGCACCCGGGACAGCACGTTCCGGATCCGGCCCGGGGCCTTGTCCTCGTCCGGCGCCCCGGCCGTGACCGTGTCCGTGTCCGGCGCGTCGGCCGGGCTCACGTCCGGGACCGGGGCCTCTTCGACCGGCCCGGTCAGGTTCTGGTCCCGCACCGGGTCCCTGCTCTCGTCCTGTATTCGTCCGCCCGGCCGAGAAGGACTGCTGCCGTCGGCGCGGGTGGGCGTCGGCTCAGCGGTGGTCACTGCGGCTCTCCCGCCTCACACATTCTCAGGACGTCTCTCGCCCCATCGTTCATAGGGACGCCGCCCCGCGTCCTCCAGTTGACCGAAGCTAGCACGAGGGCGCCACCGGAGACCGGGGCGCCCTCGTCGGCATCGGCCCGCGATCAGCCCAGACGGGTCAGCTTGGACCCGAGGCCGGGCTCCGCCAGATCCTTCTGGAGGGCCACCGGGGCGGAGATCTGGCCAGGGCCGGAGCCCACGGTCAGCTTGCCGACCACCGTGCCCGCCTTCGCGGAGTGCGGCAGCTCGGCACTGCTGGGCGTGAGCGAGATCGCCGTCTTCAGACTCGCCCATCCGGCGATGGTCAGGTCCTTGGTGGCGACGACCGGGCCCTTGCCGCCGAGGCCGTCGTCCACGTACCCGACGACGTCGCCCTTCTTGATCACGGTCTGCGAGGTCAGCGACTTGCGAGTGGCGAGCAGGACGTCCTTGCTCACCTTGTTGACCAGATCGAGGATCGAGACGGCCTTGTGCTGGCCGAAGACCGCGCCGACGATCGTCTGCTTGGTCCCGCCGACCTCCTTGACGGCGGCGAAGAGCAGATTGCCGCCCGCCTTGGAGGTGGAGCCGGTCTTGATGCCGATCGCGCCGTTGTACGGCACCAGCTTGTTGTAGTTGAGCCACTTGTGGCCGGTCGAGTCGATCCAGTACGGCTGCCGGGTGATGTCGACGAGCGCCGGGTCCTTCACCAGCTCGGTGGCCAGCTTCACCTGGTCGACGGCGGTCGAGACGGTGGTGGCGGTCAGACCGGACGGGTCGGTGTACGTGGTGTTCGTCATCCCGAGCTGCTTGGCGGTGTCGTTCATCTTCTTGACGAACGCCGCCTCCGAGCCCGCGTCCCAGCGCGCGAGCAGCCGCGCCACGTTGTTCGCGGACGGGATCATGACCGCGCTGAGCGCGTCCTTCTGGGTGAGCGTCTGACCCGCCTTGATGGTGTCGACGGTCGACTCGTCCTTGCCGGACTTGTTGTAGCCGCCCTCCTTCTCCGCCAGCTCGTCGACGGGGATGGAGGCGCCCTTGGAGCCCAGCTTCATCGGGTGGTCGCGCATGATGATGTACGCGGTCATCGACTTGGTCACGCTGGCGATCGGGACCGGCTTCTCCTCGCCGAACCGCCCCACCGTGCCGAGGCCGGACACGGTGATCATGCCCTGGCCCTCGTGGGGCCACGGCAGCTGGGGAGCCGCGCCGTCGAAGGTGAACTCCGGCGCCGACGTCATCGTCAGCTCGGGGTCCGGAAGCGGGCGCATGAGCTGTACGACCGCAAAGACGATCAGCAGCAGAAGGACCAGCGGGGTCCAGATCTTGAACCGCCGCACCACGTTGCGGACCGGGGTCTGCGCCGGGGGCGGGGTGTTGGTGAGCTCCGCGAGCAGGTCGAGCGGGGGCTTCGGCGGCAGCGGCTGCTGCCGGGTCCGCTCGGCGGCGTCGGCGTCCGGCACGGAGATGCGGGGCGAGGCGGGGGGCTTCGGCGCGGCGGGCGCGACCGGCGCCGCGGCCTTCGGAGCCTCGGCCTCCGGCTTCGCGGCGTCCGGCTCGGCCTTGGGGGCCGCCGGGCGTACGTCGTCGGAGCGCAGCGGTACGAACGTGCTGGTCCGCTCCGACGCCGACTCGGCCGGGCCCGGCCGCCGGATGGCGGTGGTCGGCTGGTCCACGACGGGCGGCTTGACGGCCTTGAAGACGGCGGTGGGCTGGTCGACCCCGGTCGCGCTCTCGACGCTCGGCTCGGCACCCCAGGAGGCGGCCCGGCCCTGGGGGGCGGGCTTGTTGGAGTCGGGCTCGGCGGCGGCCTCGGGCTCGGCAGCCTCGGGCTTGGGGTCGGCTTCCGGCTTCGCAGCGGGCTTGGCGTCGGTTTCCGCCTTCGCGTCGGTTTCCGGCTTGGCGTCGGCTTCCACCTTCGCGACGGCTTCCGGCTTGGCAGCGGCTTCCGGCTTGGCAGCGGGCTCCGGCTTGGCAGCGGGCTCCGGCTTCGCGTCCGACGCGGTGGCGGTGGCCCGGGCGGGCTCCTCCGCCGTCCCGGCGTCCGAGCCGGGCTCCGGCGCGTCGCCGGACGCGGGAGCGGCCTTGTCCTCGGCCTCCGGGGCCGCAGGCTCCTCCTCGGAGGCGTCAGTGGCCTCGTCAGAGACCTCGGGCGCGGACGCGGGCTCCCGTACGGGCGTGGCCTCGGCGGCCGGCTCCTCGTCCGGGCCCTCCTCGTCCACGTCCGCGGCAGCGGGCTCGTCGGTGTCGGCCGGGGCCGGGGTGTCCGCCTTCGCGGCACCGGAGCCGGAGCCGGAGCCCGAGCCGGACCCGGCGGCCTCGGCCGCGTCCGCCACGGCCTCGTCGTCCGTGGCCACCCACGCCGCCACGGCCGCCCGCAGCCGGGTGTCGCGGGACTCGTGGTCCTCCTGGCGCGGGGCGCGGAAGACGGCGGTCGCCTGGTCCACGGGGGCCGAGCCGCCGTCCGAGGGCCGGTCGGCACCGGAGGCGTCGCCGGAGCCGTTCACGGACCCGTTCGCGGCACCCTTCGCGGAGCCGTTCGCGGGAGCGGGGGCGGAACCGTTCGCGGAGCCGTTGCGCTTCGGCTCGGAACCGGACGCGGCCTTCGGGCCGTCATCCGTTCCGAACACCGCCACACGGGGATCGCGTTCGCTCGGAGTCGTCTCCCCCGACGACTGCTGCTGCTTCGACCTGTCGGGGGACTCGCCCGCCACCGATGCCTCCTCCCGGCGCCCCGGGGCGCCGTCCGAACCTGTCCGAACCATCTACCAGTGTCCTGTGTGCGGGGTTGACCCCCGTGCTAGACGAGAACGACATACCTATCGGTTCCCGTACTTACCGCCCAGGCGCTCTCGACAGATGAATGTGAGAGGGGTCACCCTGTCATTCATCCACGCGGGGAGGCATGGATGGGCAGGAGCCGCAGAACAATTCCGGAGGAGCTTCTGCTGCTCGCTCTGGACCCGGCCACGGGTACCACAGCGCAGCCGCAGTCGCTCGACCTCGGCCTGGCCGGAGCCCAGCTAGTGGAGCTGGCTCTGGCAGGACGGATAGCCCCAGACGGGGATCGTATCGCCGTGGTGATGGCACGGCCGACAGGAGATCCGACACTGGACTCCGCACTGGAACTGCTGCGCAGGCGCGGCAGTCCGGTCCGGGCCGTCCACTGGATCGGCGGGCCCCGGCTGGGGCTGCGCCAGATTTACCTCGCGCACCTGGAGCGGTGCGGCATGGTCCATGCCGTCTCGGGCCAGATGTGCGGGGTGCTGCCGACGACTCGCTACCAAGCGACGGACACGGCGATCAGCCGGGACATCAGGGCCCGGCTGGACAGCGCGATCCGCACCGGCGTACCGCCGGACCCGCGGACCGCGGCGCTCGCCGCACTGGCCCACGCGGTCGGACTCGGCAAGCACCTGTACCCGGGCAACGAGGGGCGTTCATCCCGCTCCCGGCTCCGGGACCTGATCAGGCACGACCCGATGGGCGGACTGGTGGCGCACGCCGTCATGGACGTCCAGAACGGAGTGGGCGCGCAACCGCGCCGCAGCAGCGCCAACGGCACCGGCGCGGCAGCGGCGGGCACCCGCGCGACCGCGACGGCGCCCGGCGTTCCGATGCAGCCGCACCGCGGCAGCATGGCGCGCGCCGTGGCCCACTAGCGGACCGCTCCGGCACCACCTCAGGCACCAACGGCACGACCCGTACCACCGAGCACCAGGGCACCACCCCGCACCACCCGCCGCACCGACGTCCCCCTCACGACCCGGTTCGGGAGTCGCGTCACGGGCGCGCGGGGCCGGCCTTCGCCGGTCCCGCGCGCTTCGCGTCTGCCGAGGCCCGGCGTTCGTACCCCCGGTAGCCGGTACCCCACCGTGTGTGGCCATTTCCCAGCGCGGCCAGGAACATTGGTGGCAGTCTGCTGAGCGGAAGAGCAGAACAGCAGCAGAAGTGCCGCAGCCGGAGGTGCAGTTCCCGTGGCGTCCAACGTCAATCCCACCGTCAGGCGACGCCGACTGGGCCAGGAGCTCCGTCGACTTCGCGAGCTGAAGGGCATGACGGCCGAGGAGGTCGCCGAGCGCCTGCTGGTCTCCCAGTCGAAGATCAGCCGCCTGGAGAACGGCCGCCGCTCCATCAGCCAGCGCGATGTGCGCGATCTGTGCGGGGTGTACGAGGTCGAGGACCACCGGATCGTCGACTCGCTGATGCAGATGGCCAAGGACTCCCGGCAGCAGGGCTGGTGGCACGCCTTCGGCGACATCCCGTACAGCGTCTACATCGGTCTGGAGACGGACGCGGCCAGTCTGCGCGTCTACGAGTCGCTGATCGTGCCGGGGCTGCTGCAGACCCGGGAGTACGCGCAGGCGGTCATCGAGGGCATGTGGCCCGAGGCCACCTCCAGCGACATCGACAAACGGATCCAGATCCGGCTCAAACGCCAGGACCGGCTCACCGACCCGACCAATCCGCTGCGGTTCTGGGCGGTGATCGACGAGGCGCTGCTGCGCCGTGTGGTCGGCAACGAGCAGATCATGCGCGACCAGTTGCTGCATCTGGCGCACCTGGGCGAGCAGCCGCACGTCACCCTCCAGGTGCTGCCGTACGACGCGGGTGCGCACCCGGGGATGTACGGCAAGTTCGCCATCCTGGAGTTCCACGACGCCATGGACGCGAGCGTGGTCTATCTGGAGGGCGTGACCAGCGACCTGTATCTGGAGAAGGCCAACGACGTGCAGAGCTACACGGTGATGTACGAGCACCTGAGGGCCAAGGCGCTCAGCGCCGAGCAGTCACGGGACTTCATCCACCGTGTGGTGGACGGCTACACGTCGTGAGGGAGTGACACGAGGGACACCGTGGGGCGGGCACCATACACCTGCGCCGCCTTAACTGAGAAGGACCCGATGGAATATGCCATCCGGATGGGTGAACGGCCCCTGTCGGCGGTGATGTTACGGCGTAGCGTCGCACGCAGAGCCGCTGGACCTCAGCGGACGGGCACATCACCCGGGCAACCGGACCAACCATCGGAGTCATTATGCGCGTTCAGCAGCATGCACTGACGGAGTGGACCAAGTCCTCGTACTCCGCCGTGAACGGCGACTGTGTGGAAGTCAAGGCGGCAGATCACTCGACCGTGTCGGTCCGCGACTCCAAGAACCCGCTCAACGGAATGCTCGACTTCGCCCCCGAGACGTGGTCGGCCTTCCTCCAGGACGTCAACCGCACCTCGCCGCGTGGAGTCTGACCTTCACCGGCACCGCTCCACCGCAAAGTGAGCAAGGCCCTCTCGACTGGTCCGCCGTCCTGGCCGAGGGGGCTGGTTGCTGTCCGGGGGCCCGCGCTCACCGGCGCAGCCGGTCCACATAGAGGTCCGTGCCCGGCACCGTCGGAATGAAGGGCGCGACCAACTCGACGTGGCCCAGACCCGATTCGGCCACCGCCGTGTCGAGCCCGGCGAAGTGCTCCTCCCACACCTCACCCGGGTCCCGCTCCAGGAACCACAGCAGCGTCAGACGGGTGTCGACCCCCTCGACCTGCTTGACGTACGTCATCCGGTCGCCGGGCAGCGGAGTCGGCCGGAAGACCGCCACCAGCGCGGCCGGGCCGCCCGCGAGCCGGCGCGGCAGATGCCGCGACCGCAGCCACTCCACCAGCTCACCCCGCCGCTCCGGCGCCTCGGCGTCGATCACCTGGAGCACCAGGCCCGCGTACGGGTGGTCCAACGCGTGGTAGTCGCGCGGGCCCGCCGCGCCGTCGCGGTAGACGGTCGCCTCGTGGTCCTGGAAGGCGGTGAAGACGTGTGTACGGTCCTGGTGGACGCGGCCGTCCCGGTTGAGCCGCTTGTTGATGCCGACGGTCCACTTCATGTGGTCGTCGTAGCGGCCCTCGGTGATCCAGTACGTGGAGAGGTAGCACCCGGCGGTGACCGGCTGGGCGATCGCGGACTTCTCCGGGTAGCGCAGCTCCTGGAGCTCGCGGGTGGCCACCCAGCGCCGCCCGGCGAACATCCAGGGCATCGCCATGGCCCCGGCGTAGTAGTGGTCGTCCTCGTACCAGCGGTTGTACGCGTACTCATGGCCCGGGTGCGGCTCCACCATGGTGATCAGGGCGTGGCCGGGGTGCACCCCGTACGGCCCGACCGCCGCCAGCTCCGCGTACGTCCCGCTCCTGGTCTCCTCGCTCACGGCGCTCCCCTTCCCTCCTGCTGCCGACCGCCCTACTCTGACGCTCCGTCAGAAGAACTGCCAGAGCCGGGAGGCGCCCAGATGTTGCTGAACGGGAAGACGGTCGTCGTGTCCGGCGTCGGCGCGGGGCTCGGGCACCAGGTGGCCGCCACCGTCGTCCGGGACGGGGGCAACGCGGTGCTCGGCGCGCGCACCGAGGAGAACCTGGTCAAGGCGGCCCACGAGATCGACCCGGAGGGCGCGCACACCGCCCATCTGGCCACCGACATCACCTCCGAGGCCGACTGCGAGGCGCTGGCCGCGCTGGCGCTCCGGCGGTTCGGCCGGATCGACGCGGTGGTCCATGTCGCCGCCTGGGACAGCTACTTCGGCGGGGTCGAGGACGCGGACCTCGCCACCTGGCAGGGCGTGCTCGACGTCAATCTGCTCGGCACCCTGCGGATGACCCGGGCATGTCTGCCGGCCCTCAAGGAGCGCGGCGGCGCGGTGGTCGTCATCGGCACCCAGTCGGCCATCGCCGCGCCCTCCCAGGTGCGCCAGGCCGCGTACGCGGCATCCAAGGGGGCGCTGACCTCGGCGATGTACTCCATGGCCCGGGAGTTCGGGCCGCACCGGATCCGGGTGAACACGGTCCTGCCGGGGTGGATGTGGGGGCCGCCGGTGCAGGCGTACGTCCGGTTCACCGCGCACACCGAGAAGGTGCCCGAGGCCGAGGTGCTCGGCCGGCTCACCGAGCGGATGGCGCTGCCGGAGCTGGCGACGGACGCGGACGTGGCGGAGGCCGTGACCTTCCTCGCCTCCGACCGGGCGAGGGCGATCACCGGCCAGTCGCTGCTGGTGAACGCCGGGGAGATCATGCGCTAGACGCGCCAGTCGGACCCGCTCTCTCGGCCGCACGGGACCCGCATCCCGTGCGGCCGTTCACGTATGTACGCATCGTCCGTACGCATCGACGAAGGGCATGTTCATCGTGTGGTCGGCGCCACGGGGGCGACAACACCCCGTTGGGTAAAGTAGAAGTAAAATCGTTCGGCTTTATGATCTGCGTTCATATCCATGACCACTGAAAGCCTTGACCAGCCCTCCGAACAGGCTGTTCAATCCCCGGAAGTCCCCGCTCCCGCACGGGGCCCGCTGAGCCGGCCGCACTGACGAAGAGCACCGGCAGACACCTCGATGTTCACAAGGCGGACCCCTCGGAGGGGGCAATGAACAGTCTCGACTGGGCCGTACTCATCGGCTACTTCGGCGTGATGGTCGCGATCGGCGTCTGGTCCCACAAGCGGGTCGACGACGTCGCCGACTTCTTCACGGCCGGCGGCAAGATGCCGTGGTGGCTCTCGGGCATCTCGCACCACATGTCCGGATACAGCGCGGTGATGTTCACGGGGTACGCGGGCATCGCGTACCGCTACGGCGTGACGTCCTTCGTCACCTGGTCCTTCCCCATCGCGGTCGGCATCGGCATCGGCGCCAAGCTCTTCGCGCCCCGGCTCAACCGGCTGCGCTCCAAGCTGCACGTGGCCTCGCCGCTCGAATACCTCAAGAACCGCTACAACGTCTCCACGCAGCTGGCGCTCGCCCTGTCGGGCATGCTGCTCAAGATCGTGGACGTGGGCGCCAAGTGGGCCGCCATCGCCACCCTGCTCTCGGTCTTCACCGGGGTCACCCTCACCCAGGGCATCTTCATCACGGGCTGCATCACCGCCGTGTACTGCACGGTCGGCGGGCTGTGGGCGGACGCGCTGACCGAGCTCGGCCAGTTCGTCATCCAGCTGTGCGCCGGTGTCGCCATGCTGATCGCGACGATGGGCAAGCTCGGCGGGTTCAGCGCGCTGTGGACGGTGTGGGACAAGCTGCCGAGCGGCCACGCCGACCCCACCGCCGGGCCCTACACGGTCACGTTCCTGCTCGCGTTCCTCTTCATCAAGACGTTCGAGTACAACGGCGGCATGTGGAACCAGGCCCAGCGGTACATGGCCACCGACTCGGCCCGCTCCGCGACCCGTTCGGCCCGGCTCTCCGCCGCCCTGTGGCTGGTGTGGCCGGTGGTCCTGTTCTTCCCCATGTGGTGCGCGCCGCTCCTGGTGCAGGCCAAGAAGCCGGACGCCTCCGACTCGTACGCCCTGATGACCGAGAGCCTGCTGCCGCACGGTCTGCTCGGCCTGGTCATCGTCGGCTTCTTCTCCCACACGATGGCGATGTGCTCCTCGGACGCCAACGCCATCTCGGCCGTCTTCACCCGGGACATCGCCCCGGCGCTCTCCAAGCGGGCGCGCGGCTGGGACTCGCGGGTCGGCCTGCTGGCGGCGCGTCTGTCGACCCTGGTGTTCCTGGGCCTGTCGATGTCGATCGCCACCCAGGTCAACTCGCCCGCCTTCAAGGACATCATCACCGTGGTGATCAAGTGGGTGGCGGGTCTGATGGGCCCGATCGCGATCCCGTTCATGCTGGGCATGCTGCGTACGTTCCGCAGGTCCGGGCCGACGGCGGCGCTCACCAGCTGGGCGGTGGGCCTGGTGGCGTTCTTCCTGGTCAACTACAACCTGGACGGCTCGGACCGGACGGGTGTGGCGCTCCAGTACCAGGTGTCGGTGCCGCTGGCGATCTCGCTGGTGCTCTACATCGTGATCGGCCTGGTCAGGCCGGAGGACACCCCGGAGCGGGACGCGCTGCTCGACCGGATCAACTCCGACGACGACGGCCCGGGTGCGGGTTCGGCGGCGGCGGTCCCGGCGCAGCCTCGGGGCCAGGCAGGTGAGCCGAAGGCCCTGGAGCTCTGAAGGACCGTTACGCCCGGGGGTAACGGGCCAGCCACCCCGGGGCGTTGACGGCCGGGCCGTGCAGGGCCGGGCCCTGGGTCATCTCCATCGCGAAGTCGTCGGCGAGTTCGAGGACCGTGGACCGCCCTTCCAGCTCGGCCAGCCAGCCGGGCGGGAGGGCGGTCTCGCCGTGCAGGGCGCCCAGCAGCGTGCCGCAGAGGGTGCCGGTGGCGCCGGAGGGGCCGTCGTGGTGGACGGCGAGCAGCAGGCCGTGGCGGACGTCCTCGCCGACCAGGGCGCAGTACACGGCAATGGCCAGCGCCTCCTGGGCGAGGTGCCCCTCGCCGAGCGAGGCCACCAGGCCGGGGCTCGGCATGCCTTGGCGTACGGCGCCCAGCGCGTGCTGGAGGGCGTCCGTGACGGGCTGGTGGCCGGGACGCCGGTCCAGCAGGCCGAGGGTGCGCTGGACGGCCGCGTCCAGCGACTCGCCCCGGGCAAGACCGTGCACCACCACCGCGAAGGCGCCGGCCGAGAGGTACGCGGCCGGGTCGCCGTGGGTCTGGGCCGCGCACTCGACGGCGAGTTGCAGCACGAGCTGCGGCTCCCAGCCGACGAGCAGGCCGAAGGGGCCGGAGCGGGTGAGGGCGGCGGGGTCGCGGGCGTCGGGGTTCTTGGGACGGTCCAGGGTGCCCATGACGTCGTCGGCGAGCCCGAGCAGGCAGGGGCGGGCCGGGTCGCGTCTGCTGTAGAGCCACTCCTCCGCGGCGAGCCACCCGTTGTCCTTGCGCCGCTCGTCCGGCCCCCAGTCCCGCTGGGTGGCGCCCCACCGCAGATACGCCCGGTGCACATCGGTCGGCGGGTGCCAGGCGCCGGTGTCCCGGCGGACCTGGGCGCGGATGAGGCCGTCGACGGTGAAGAGGGTGAGCTGGGTGGCAGCGGTGATCCGGGCGCCCGGGCCGGTGACGCCCTCCGCGCCGTGCCGGGTGCGGATGGCGTCGAGGGTGAGGGAGGCGACGGGGGCGCCGAGCGCGTCGCCGATCGCGCCGCCGAGGAGGCTGCCGCGGACTCGGCTGCGGAAGTCCTGTTGCTCGGTGCGGCCCCATATGGACGTGGTGGGTCCGGTGGCTGCTGCGGTCATGGCGCAGCACTGTAATTGATTGGGTGCGGGTGAATAAGACCGCGATCGATTTGAAACGGTTCGCACTTTGGCGAGTTTTGTTCCCCACCCCGCCCCGGTTCGCGGCGGCCGCGGAAGAGCAGGCGTCCGCCGCAGCCGCGCCCGCACGTCGGCCCAAGCTCCGCCGCAGGTCTCCGGCGAACCGGAAGCACAGCGCGGCCGCAGCCTCTCCGGCGAACCGGAGGGATGACGTCTCGGCCTCCACCCGTCCCGAGGATGTCGAGGGCGGCTCCTCGGCGACCGCTCCGGTCCGGCGCGGGGCCCGGCGGTCGAGCCGGCCGGACGGACGGGAAGGGAGCGGCCGATGACACCGGGCCGACGCCGCGCCGTATCGCTCCGTGACCCGTGCACGGCCCGCCGCGTTCACGAGGGGGGCGCCGCGCGAGGGCGGTCCGCCCGATCCGCGAATGCGGCCGGAGTGCTCGGAAGGCAAGGTATGACGTTCGATGTCCCTCCCCGGGCCAACGCCCAGTCCCGGGCCAACTCCCCGTCTCGGGCCGATGTTCCTCTCGGGGGTGACGTCTTCCCCGAGGCGGACACCCCTTCCTGGGGCGAAATCTCCTCCTGGGTCAACCCCGCGTCCAGGGCCGACGTCCCTCTCGGGCAAGGTGTCCTTTCCCAGGCGGACCCCTTTCCCGGGGGCGATGCCTCGTCCCGGGCCAACCCGGCGTCCCGGGTCGAATCCCAGCCCCGGGCCGACGTTCCTCTCCGGGGTGCCGTCCTTCCCGAGACAGGCGCCTCCCCCCGGCCGGATGCCTCGTCCCGGGGTGAAGTTCCTTCCTGGGAAGACACGTCACCCCGGCCCGACGCCCCGTCCCGGGGTCGCATCCCGCCTCGGGCCCCCGGCGTAAGCGGTCCGGTCTTCCCCGGCGCGGGGTCCGGAACCGGGCCAGGCCCGAGGCCGGGGCGGCGGCCCGCGCCGGCGCCCCGGGCCTCCGGCCCGGTCGGCGGACCCGGCCCGGGACCCGGTCCCGGATTCGGCGCGCTCCCTCCGCTCCACGCCGCGCTGATCTCCGTCGCCCTGCCCGGCCTCGTCGTCTCGGCGGAGCACGGGCAGCTCACCGGCCACGGTCTGGAGGGCTTCTACCGGCACGGCCGCCGGCTGCTCGCGCGCTGTCAGCTGAAGGTGGCCGGGCGGGAGCCGATCGCCCTCCAGGGCAGACCGATATCGGCCGACCGCGCCCGCTTCTTCGCGGTGGTGCGCACCCCGGCCGACAGCGGCCCCGACCCCGAGATCGCCATCGAGCGGCTGCGCCAGGCCGACGGCAGCGAGCGGATCACCCTGCGCAGCTCGGCGCCCCGCCCCCTGCGGCTGCCCGTGGAGATCGCGCTCGGCACCGACCTCGCCGATCTGGGCGCCGTCGCGGCGGGCCGGGCCGGACCCGAACTGCCGGGCAGCGTCCACGACTCGGGCATGCGCTGGACGGCCCCCGGCGCGCACGCGGTGGTGAGCGCGCACCCGCCCCCGGCCGACGCGCTCGCCTCGGCGGGCGTGCTGCGCTGGGACGTGGAGCTGCCCCCGGGCGGTTCGTACACGATCGAGCTCCACATCCGCACCGACCGTCCCACCCGGCCGCCCGGCCAGGCCGCCACCCACCCGCTGCCGCAGGCCGAGGCGGAGGGCGACGACCCCCGGGTCGGGCCACTGCTCCGGAACGGCCTCGACGACCTGCGGGCCCTGCTCGTCCGGGACCCGGCCCACCCGGTGGACGTGTACGCGGCGGCGGGCATCCCCTGGCGCACCGGTCCGGCCCCGGCCGAGTCACTGTGGGCGGCGCGGATGGCCCTGCCGCTCTCCACCCGGCTGGCGGCGGCGACCCTGCGCGCCGTTTCGCGTACCCAACTGTCCGGTGGAGAAAGGGATTTCGGCCGCATCCCCGGGCCGCTGCGGGACGCCGGACCCCATCTGCCGCCCAGCTGCACCGGAGTGGAGGCCACGCTCGCGTTCCCGGTGGTGCTCGCCGAGGCCCGTCGCTGGGGGCTGGCCGAGTCCGAGGTGGCCGAGCTGCTGCCGACGGCCGAGCGGTGTCTGCGCTGGCTGCGTACCTGCGCCGGTGACGACGGCTATCTGGGCGAGCCGGGCCCGGCGGCGGGCCTGGCGCGGGCCGAGACCCAGGCCCACGCCCACCGCGCCGCCGTCCTGGGCGCGGAGCTGCTGAGGGAGTGCGGCCGACCGGGCGCCGAGGAGTGCGCGTCCTGGGCGGCGGGGCTGCGCGAGCGGTTCCGGGAGGAGTTCTGGATCGAGGACCTCGCGGGCGGGCGCCCCGCCGTCGCCCGCACCGCCGACGGCCGCCGTCTCCCGGCGCTCGGCGCGGGCGCCGCCCACCTCCTGGACACCGGGTTGCTCGGCGCGGGACGGCTCGCCCCCGGGCTGCTCGACAAGGTGCAGACAGAACAGCTCGCCCGGCTCCTCGGCGGCCCGGCCATGGACTCCGGCTGGGGCCTGCGCGGTCTCGGCGCCAAGGAGGCGGGCTACAACCCGTTCGGCCACCGCGCGGGCGCGGTGCGGGTGTACGACACGGCCGTCGCCGTGACGGGCCTGGTGGCCGCCGGGTACGAGAAGGAGGCGAGCGCGCTGCTGCGCGGCCTGCTCGACGCGGCCGAGGCGTTCGGCTACCGGCTGCCCGAGATGTACGCGGGCGAGCAGCGCACCGCCGACAGCGCCCCGCTGCCGCACCCGACCGCGTGCCGCCCGGCCGCCGTCGCCGCGGCCTCGGCGGTCCAGTTGCTCACCACGCTCGCCGGGATCCGCCCGGACGCCCCGGCGGGCACGGTCGCCCTCTGCCCCGTACGGTCGGCGCCGCTCGGCGCGGTGCGGCTGTCGGGGCTGAGCGTCGCGGGGGAGCCGTTCGCCGTGCGGGTCAGCAGGCTCGGCGTCGGCATGGTCGAGCAGGCCGCCGGCCGGCTCCAGTTGGGAGGCTGAACGGAGTGCTGAGTGAATCCGGTACCGAGGAAGAGATCGCGCCGGTCGTCACGGCGCGGGCGGCGGGTCCCGAAGGCGGTGAGCCGGATGCGGTGAGGAGTCGTGCGCGGGGCACCTCGGCAGGAACCCGTGGGGCGGCTGGTGAAGACGGTGCGACCGGCCGTGCCCGGGGGCGTGTTTATCGTCAGGGAGACGACTATGATCGCTTCATGTCTCCCTACGACCCGTCGGCCTTCCCGCCCTTCGCCGTGACCGTCGACCTGGTCGTGCTCACCGTGCGTCGCCACGCCCTGTGCGCACTGGTCGTCCGCCGAGGGGAGCCGCCCTTCCAGGGGCGGTGGGCGCTGCCCGGCGGTTTCGTCCGGGGTGACGAGGACCTTTCGGCCGCGGCGGCCCGCGAGCTGACGGAGGAGACCGGACTCTGCGCCCAGGACCCGGCGGCCACCGCCCCGGCCCCGGGCAACGGCGCCCATCTGGAGCAGCTCGCCACCTACGGCGACCCCCGGCGCGACCCCCGGATGCGGGTCGTCAGCGTGGCGCATCTGGCGCTCGCCCCCGATCTGCCCGCCCCGCGCGCGGGCGGCGACGCGCACAGCGCGCGCTGGGCGCCGGTCGAGGACCTGCTGAGCCAGGACGGCGGCTTCGGCCGTGACGACGAGCAGCCCGCACCGCTCGCCTTCGACCACGCCCAGATCCTCGCGGACGGCGTGGAGCGGGCCCGTTCCAAGATCGAGTACTCCTCGCTGGCCACGGCGTTCTGCCCGGCCGAGTTCACCGTCGGGGAGCTGCGGCGGGTGTACGAGGCGGTGTGGGGGGTCGCGCTCGACCCCCGTAACTTCCACCGCAAGGTGACCGGCACCCCGGGCTTCCTGGTCCCGGCCGGCGGCACCACGACCCGCCAGGGCGGCCGCCCCGCCCAGCTGTTCCGCGCGGGCGGCGCGACCCTGCTGAACCCCCCGATGCTCCGCCCGGAGGTCTGACCGGGCCGGGGCCCGCCGCCTCGACCCGTACACCCGGATCGTCGCCTGGGCGCGCGAGCACGGCGTGCTCGTCTTCTCCGACGAGTGCTACCTGGAGCTGGGCTGGGAGGCCGAGCCGGTCTCGGTGCTGCACCCGGACGTCTGCGGCGGCAGCTACGAGGGCGTCGTCGCCGTCCACTCGCTCTCCAAGCGGTCCAACCTGGCCGGCTACCGCGCCGCGTTCATCGCGGGCGACGAGGCCGTGCTCGGCGAGCTGCTCCAGATCCGCAAGCACGGCGGGATGATGACGGCCGCGCCAGTCCAGGCGGCCACGGTGGCGGCGCTCGGCGACGACGTCCACGTCCAGGAGCAGCGGGCGCGCTATGCGGCCCGCCGCGCCGCCCTGCGCGACGCGCTGGTCGGGCACGGCTTCCGGATCGAGCACAGCGAGGCCAGCCTGTACCTGTGGGCGACCCGCGACGAGGGCTGCTGGGAGACCGTGGCCCATCTCGCCGGACTCGGCATCCTGGTGGCGCCCGGCGACTTCTACGGCGAGGCGGGCGAGCGGTTCGTACGGGTGGCCTTCACGGCGACGGACGAGCGCGTCGAGGCGGCCGTCAAGCGCCTGGGCCGGCTCCCGGGCTAGCTGACGGCGTACGGGCCCACCGGCACGAGAAGGGGCCCCGGGGACAGGATCCCGGGGCCCCTTCGGCGTGTGCCGCGCGGTGCGCGGCCGCGCGGCTCAGCCGACGGGCAGGCCCTTGAGCGGCAGCTGGTCGGTGGCGGGCAGCCCCTCCGTCGGCAGCCCGCCGCCGACCGGGAGGCCGTCCAGGCTGGCCGACTTGGTGGTGGAGCCGAGCAGGTCGCCCGCGTTGCCCGCGGCCTCGCCCGCCGTCTTCTGGGCCGCCGGGGTCGCCGTCTTGCCCGCCTTGCCGACGGTCTTGCCCGCCGCCGGGACGGCCTGCTTGACGGCCTTGCTGCCGGCGTCGCCCGCCAGGCCGGTGGCCTTCTGTGCGGCACCGTCGACGGTGTTGCCGAGGTTCGCGCCGTCGAGGGCGGTCAGGCCGCCCAGGTTCGGGGTCTCCGGAAGGGCCGCGGCACTCGCCGCGCCGGCCGCGCCGACCACGGGAACTGCACCCGCCGCGATGAGCAGTGCGGCACGGGCGATCCGACGGGTCAGGGGGAGGGACATGATGCTCCTTGAGACGGGAGGAACGGCGTTCGGACGCTGTGACAACACCTCGGGGTGCGGCGGAGGTTGCGGAGGACCCAGGTAAAGAGTTCGCAATGCGTCGCATTATCGGGTTCGGATAAAAACGGGCAAACGAACCGTCGCGACAATACGTTGAACGCCGCCAGTTCCCTTTGTTTCCAAGGGAATTGACGATTCTTCGGGCAGGCGCGGGGGTGGGTGTACGAAACGGTGTACGCGAAAGCCATCTGTGCCCCGCACGAGTGGCCGTCCGAACGGGTGTCGCGTGCTATCCGGCGAGCTGGATCCGGACCTGGCCGAACGCACCGGAATTCGCGCCGCCGCCGGTGTTCCGTCCGGCGGCACTGCCCGCGTCCGCCTGGGTGTCGTCCGTGTGCCAGCCCTTGCGGGAGCCGTCCACGCGCCAGGTGCGCCCGGCGTACGAGACCTGCTCGACGCGGAACGCCGCGGCGTGCGCGACCGCCCAGTGGGCCAGCTCCCAGCCGTGCTGCTCGGCGCCGACCCCGGCGTCGCCACCGGCCCGCGCGGGCGCGTGCACCGGGACCGTGACCTCGTGCCCGTCGCCCTTGTCCGGGGCCACGCCCGCGCCGAACGCGCGAGCCAGCTCGGCGCGTACCCGGGACGGGTCGCCCGGACGGGCGTCCTTGGCGATCGTGCAGGTCAGCGAGGCGGGGGAGCGGCCGGTGAGCGCGGCGGTGAGCAGCGCCGCATCCGGCTCGTGCTTGGCGTAGGCCTGCGGGAAACCGCTGCGCTGGACCCGCTGCGCGGCGACCGTGAGCGGCAGCCGCGAGTAGCCGGGCACCTCGGCGAGGCGCTGGTAGAACTTCCCGGCCGAGTAGACCGGGTCCATGATCTGCTGCACGGTGCCCCAGCCCTGCGAGGGCCGCTGCTGGAAGAGGCCGACCGAGTCGCGGTCGCCGTGGGTGATGTTGCGCAGGCCGGACTCCTGGAGCGCGGTGGCCAGCGCGATCGTCACCGCCCGCTCGGGCATCCCGCGCGAGGTGCCGACCGCGGAGATGGTCGCCGCGTTCTCGGCCTGCTCGGGGCTGAACCGGTAGGTGTCGTCCCCGGACCCCACCGTGCATCTCGGTGCCCCGGGCCCCCCGCTCACGTACTGCACCACCAGATATCCGGCGACGGCGAGCAGCACGACGGCCGCGGCCACGAAACGGAAGAGGCGGCCGCGCTTCACGGGTCGGTCGGGGGTGACGGGCTGGGGCACGGGGACCACCGTACTGGAGGGCAGGGCGGGTGCCCCCGGCCCTGCCCTTCTGGACACCCCGGCCCTGGTCGGGGCGCCCGCGCTAGGGTCGGGGCCATGGCAGACAGCGCACTCGACCTGACCCTGGACGGCCCCGCGCTCACCGCGTGGCTCGTCGACTTCCCGTCCGAGAGCGGAACGGAGAAGCCGCTCGCGGACGCGATCGAGGCGGCGCTGCGGACGCTGCCGCATCTGACCGTGGACCGCCACGGCAACAACGTGGTCGCGCGCACCCGCCTGGGCCGCGCCGA
Organism: Streptomyces sp. ERV7; assembly: GCF_001653515.1. Taxonomy (GTDB): domain Bacteria; phylum Actinomycetota; class Actinomycetes; order Streptomycetales; family Streptomycetaceae; genus Streptomyces. The sequence continues at coordinate 1,555,055 of NZ_LYOY01000029.1, forward strand.
GCGGGTCGTCCTCGCCGGGCACATCGACACCGTCCCGATCGCCGGCAACGTGCCGTCCCGCCTCGACGAGAACGGCGTTCTGTGGGGCTGCGGCACCTCGGACATGAAGTCCGGCGTGGCCGTCCAGCTGCGGATCGCGGCGACCGTCCCCGAACCCAACCGCGACCTCACCTTCGTCTTCTACGACAACGAAGAGGTCGCCGCACACCTCAACGGTCTCGGGCATGTGGCGGACGCACACCCCGACTGGATCGAGGGGGACTTCGCGGTCCTCCTGGAGCCCTCCGACGCCCAGGTCGAGGGCGGCTGCCAGGGCACCCTGCGGGTCATCCTGCACACGGCCGGGGAGCGGGCCCACTCCGCGCGCAGCTGGATGGGCTCCAACGCCGTCCACGCGGCCGCCCCGATCCTGGCCGCGCTCGCCGCGTACGAGCCGCGCCGGCCGGTGATCGACGGCCTGGAGTACCACGAGGGCCTGAACGCGGTACGGATCGAGGGCGGCGTCGCCAACAACGTCATCCCCGACGCCTGCGCGGTCACCGTCAACTACCGGTACGCCCCGGACCGCACCGCCGAGGAGGCGCTGGCCCACGTCCGCGAGGTCTTCGCGGACTGCGCGATCTCCGAGTTCACCGTCGACGACCACTCGGGCGCGGCCCTGCCGGGGCTCTCGCACCCGGCCGCCGCGGCCTTCATGGCGGCGGTCGGCGGTACCCCGCAGCCCAAGTTCGGCTGGACCGACGTCTCCCGTCGGCGTCCTCGCCCGCCTCGGCGAGCGTGGTGGCCCAGCGGCGGGCGACGGCGGGCCCGGCGTCGCAGGCGTCCACGCCGTCGCGCAGCATCTGGGCGAGCGCGGCCCCCGGCCGGGCGCACAGCAGGTGGTAGGACTCCTCCAGGCGCAGCTCGCGCCACTGCTCCCGGGTCCACAGGCGACGCGCCGGGACCGCCTCCGCGGCGGCCTCGCGACGCACCCCGATCGCCTCGGCGAGCCGCTGGTGGCATGCGCTCCAGCGCTGCGGCGAGCCGGTGCGCTGGACGCCGAGCATCGCGGCGCGCACGACGCCGTGGTACTGGGCGCGCCCGCCGTGGTCGCTCACGAACGGCAGCGACCACAGCCAGCCGTACAGGCCCGCCGCGTCCTCGTCGACCGCCGCCCGGAACACGTCCTCGTCGATGTGCCGGGGCAGCGCGCAGGCGAGCGCTGCCGCCCGCCGCACCGGGTCGCCCTCCCACTTCAGGAAGCGGTCCACGGCGGTGGCGCCGGGGGCGCGCGCGTCGCCCGGGTTCTGGGCGAGGGTGGACACCAGGACCGGCAGCCGGCCGGAGAGCCGCAGGACGTCGCGGACGACCTCCTCGTCCACCACGCCCTTGGCGGCGAGCAGTTGCCGGGCCTCGGGCTCGGTGAACAGGTCCAGGGGCAGCTCCTCCACCAGGTCCGCGCTGTCCGCCCAGCAGCCGGGGTCCAGACGGCGCTGGCCGGCGAGGACCACCACGACCTGAGCGGGCAGCGGCCCGTACCGCTCGGTGGTGACCAGGTCGCGCAGCCAGGTGTCGAGGAAGGGCGAGGTGCGTTCGTAGGTGTCGAAGAAGAGCACGGTCCACGGCGCCTCCTCGGCGAGCCGCACCAGCTCCGTCACCAGCACCGGGGTGAGGACCTTCACCGGGTCCAGGACCAGCTGGACGTCCTCCTGCTTGCCGAACCGGGCGCTCAGGGCCGCCCGGACCCGCTCCGCGCCGAGCGCGAGCTGCTGGGCGTCCATGCCGTTCGCGAGCACCCCGACGCCCGGCACCAGCCCGAGGCCCACCAGGGACGCCTGGGCGAGGACCGTGGAGCCGGACGAGGGCGCGGGGTCCGCCGGGTCGGCGGGCGCGGTGGTGGACTCCGCCTCGTACCGCCGCTGCCGGTACGTCGCCAGCTGCCGCTCCAGGGACTTGAGCGGGTGCCCCTGGCGGGCGAGGTGGGTGCAGATCGCGGCGAGCGTCTCGGGGACGCTGTTGACGGCCTCGTCGGCGTAGGCCGTCAGCGCGCCGCGCTCGCGCGCGGTGTGCTCCAGCTCGCGCACGAGCGAGGTCTTGCCGACCCCGGCGGCGCCGTGGACGTGGAAGAGGAACCGGTGCCGCTCGTCGTCGACCGGGACGTCGAAGTTCTCCCGGAAAGCGGCGAGTTCGCCCCGCCGCCCGACGAACCCCGCCCGTCTGCGCCGCCGGATGAGCTCCTGCATCGAGGGTTTGCCCGCTGCCATGGGATCAGTATGCGACCCCATGGCCCCCGGGCACCTCAGTCCCCCAGCACCGGCAGCAGCTGCGGCAGATGGCCGTCGGAGGCGAGGGCCGCGTCCTGGCGCTCCTGGGGCACCTCGCCGTACAGCGTGGTGCGCGGCCTGGCCGGGCGGCCCGCCGCCTCCGCGATGGCGACCAGGTCCTTGATGGAGCGGTACGAGCCGTAACTCGACCCCGCCATCCGGGAGATGGTCTCCTCCATCAGGGTGCCGCCCAGGTCGTTGGCGCCCGAGCGCAGCATCTCGGCGGCGCCCTCGGTGCCCAGCTTCACCCAGCTGGTCTGGATGTTGGGGATGTGCGGGTGCAGCAGGAGGCGGGCCATCGCCATCACCGCGCGGTTGTCGCGGGTGGTCGGGCCGGGGCGCGCGATGCCCGCGAGATAGACCGGCGCGTTGGTGTGGATGAAGGGCAGCGTCACGAACTCGGTGAAACCGCCGGTCTCCTGCTGGATGCGGGAGAGCGTACGGAAGTGGCCGAGCCAGTGGCGGGGCTGGTCCACATGCCCGTACATCATCGTGGACGAGGAGCGGATGCCCAGCTCGTGCGCGGTCTTCACCACCTCGATCCAGGTGGCGGTGGGCAGCTTGCCCTTGGTGAGGACCCAGCGGACCTCGTCGTCGAGGATCTCGGCGGCGGTGCCGGGGATCGAGTCGAGGCCCGCCTCCTTGGCGGCGGTGAGCCATTCGCGGATCGACAGGCCGGTACGGGTGGCGCCGTTGACGACCTCCATCGGGGAGAAGGCGTGCACATGCATGCCCGGGACGCGCTCCTTGACGGCCCGCGCGATGTCGAAGTACGCCGTGCCCGGCAGGTCGGGGTGGATCCCGCCCTGCATGCACACCTCCACCGCGCCCACGTCCCAGGCCTGTTCGGCCCGGTCGGCCACCTGGGAGAGCGAGAGGGTGTACGCGTCGGCGTCGGTGCGGCGCTGGGCGAAGGCGCAGAAGCGGCAGCCGGTGTAGCAGACGTTGGTGAAGTTGATGTTCCGCGTGACGATGTACGTGACGTCGTCGCCCACCACGTCCCGGCGCAGCTCGTCCGCGATCCGGCAGAGCGCGTCCAGGGCCGGGCCGTCCGCGTGCAGCAGCGCCAGCGCCTCGTCGTCGGTCAGCTTCGTCGGGTCGTCGGCGGCGGTGGCGAGCGCGGCCCGTACGTCGGTGTCGATACGGGAGGGCGCCATACCGGGCGCGGCCGCCTCGCGCAGCGCCTCCCAGTCGCCGTACACCTCGTCGAAGTCGTCGCGGCGGTCCGAGGTACGGCCCTCGGTATCGATGGTGCGGTGCAGCTCGGTGCGGCCGGTGGAGGTGAAGGCCTCCTCGGGCTCCTGCCACGGGTGGCCCTCGACCACCGCGTCCGGCCGGGCCAGGCCCGTCTCCGGGTCCGCCAGCGCCCTGACGTGCGGCAGCAGCCGGGGGTCCAGCCAGGGCTCGCCGCGCCGCACGAACTCGGGGTAGACGCAGAGGCGTTCGCGCAGCTCGAAACCGGCGGCGGCCGACTCGGTGGCGAGCTGCTCGATCCGCGGCCAGGGCCGCTCCGGGTTCACATGGTCGATGGTCAGCGGCGAGACCCCGCCCCAGTCGTCGATGCCCGCGCCGATGAGGCGTCCGTACTCGCTGTCCACCAGGTTCGGCGGCGCCTGGAGGCAGGCGGAGGGGCCCATGATGTGCCGGGCCACGGCGACGGTGGCGACCAGCTCGTCCAGCTCCGCGTCCGGCATCCCGCGCATCGCGGTGTCCGGCTTGGCGCGGAAGTTCTGGATGATCAGCTCCTGGATGCCGTGGTACGAGCGGGCCACGCGGCGCAGCGCGAACAGCGAGTCGGCGCGCTCCTCGTACGTCTCGCCGATCCCGATGAGCAGCCCGCTGGTGAACGGGACGGAGGAGCGCCCGGCGTCCTCAAGGACCCGCAGCCGTACGGCGGGCTCCTTGTCCGGGGAGCCGTGGTGCGGGCCGCCCGGCTCCGACCACAGCCGGGTCGCCGTGGTCTCCAGCATCATGCCCATGCTCGGGGCGACGGGCTTGAGGCGCTGGAAGTCGGTCCACGACATCACGCCGGGGTTGAGGTGCGGCAGCAGCCCGGTCTCCTCCAGGATGCGGATGGAGATCGCCCGGACGTAGGCGATGGTGTCGTCGTAGCCATGCGCGTCCAGCCACTCGCGAGCCTCCGGCCAGCGGTCCTCCGGCTTGTCGCCGAGGGTGATCAGGGCTTCCTTGCAGCCGAGTGCGGCGCCCCGGCGGGCGATGTCCAGCACCTCGTCGGGGGACATGAACATCCCGTGCCCGGCCCGGCGCAGCTTGCCGGGGACGGTGACGAAGGTGCAGTAGTGGCACTTGTCCCGGCACAGCCGGGTGAGCGGGACGAAGACGCTCTTGGAGTACGTGATGACTCCCGGGCGGCCCGCCGCCGCGAGGCCCGCGTCGCGCACGCGGCCGGCCGAGGCGGCCAGGTCGACCAGGTCCTCGCCGCGCGCCTGAAGCAGCACGGCGGCCTCGGCGGTGTCCAGCGCGACGCCGTCCCGGGCCCGTTTCAGCGCGCGCCGCATCGCGTTGGCGGTCGGTGCGGGGGCCTGCGGCGGTTGCGTGCTGGAAGTCATCCCCCGAGCATACGAGCGGGGCGGGGCGGGGTCCCACCCCGCCCCTTCCCGAAACTCTCCGAGGGTGTCCGTTTCATCTGCGGGCCGGTGGGGGCTTGTCGCGCAGTTCCCCGCGCCCCTAGGTGCCCAGGGGCGCGGGGAACTGCGCGAGCAGCCACAGACGGCCCGCAGGTGGGGGGTCAGCGCGCGCGGTACACCAGGCGGCCGCCCACCACGGTCGCCACGCACACCCCATCCGTATCGAAGATCGCGAATCGGGCTGGGCCGCCCACGGTCAAGGGGGGCAGGACGGGCGTGGGGACCACGGCGAGGCCCGAGCGTCGTACCGCTTCCGCGACCACCCGCACCCGCAACTCCCCGACCACCGCCACGACCCCCCGCGCCAGCAGCCGCTGCACGCCCCGCCGCGCGCTCCCGCCCCGGCGGACGTCGTCGATCGGGAAGGACGGCGAGAGGATCGGCTCCGTGCCGAGCGCGTCCGCCTCGCGGGGGTCCGGGTGGTACGCCCGCTCCAGCAGCTCAGGGCCAGAGGTGTCGACGAGCCCCGGCGACACCTCCCCCGGCCAGCGCCGCACCCGCGCGGCCGGATACGCCGCGGCCAGCTCCTCGTACGGCCCGAGCGCGGCCACCACCGCCCCGTCGACCAGGACGGAGTCGCCCGCCTCCGGGGCGTGGATCGTCAGCACGGAAAGCTACGGGAGGGCTAGTTGGACGCCAGGAGCTTCAGCTCGGGGTGTGCCGTCCCGCCCTCGATGGCCGTCGAGGAGATGTGCGACATGACCCGCTCGTCGACCGGGTCGTTCGCCGGGTCGTCGTGGACCAGCAGGTGCTCGTACGTCGTCGCCCGCTGGGCAGGCACCCGGCCCGCCTTGCGGATCAGGTCGATGATCTCCATGCGGTTGGAGCGGTGCTTGGCGCCCGCCGAGGAGACGACGTTCTCCTCCAGCATGATCGAGCCGAGGTCGTCCGCGCCGTAGTGCAGCGACAGCTGGCCCGCCTCCTTGCCGACGGTGAGCCAGGAGCCCTGGATGTGGGCGATGTTGTCGAGGAAGAGACGCGCGACCGCCAGCATCCGCAGGTACTCGAAGACGCTCGCCTGCGTCCGGCCCTTCAGATGGTTGTTCTCGGGCTGGTAGGTGTACGGGATGAACGCGCGGAAGCCGCCCGTGCGGTCCTGTACGTCGCGGATCATCCGGATGTGCTCGATGCGCTCGGCGTTGGTCTCGCCGGTGCCCATCAGCATGGTCGACGTCGACTCGACGCCCAGCCGGTGCGCGGTCTCCATGATCTCCAGCCACCGCTCGCCGCTCTCCTTGAGCGGGGCGATCGCCTTGCGCGGCCGCTCGGGCAGCAGCTCCGCGCCGGCGCCCGCGAAGGAGTCGAGACCGGCGGCGTGGATGCGCTGGATCGCCTCCTCCACCGAGACCCCGGAGATCCGGGCCATGTGGTCGACCTCGGAGGCGCCGAGGGAGTGGATGACCAGCTGCGGGAAGGCCTGCTTGATGGCGCTGAAGTGCTTCTCGTAGTACTCGACGCCGTAGTCCGGGTGGTGGCCGCCCTGGAACATCACCTGGGTGCCGCCCAGCTCGACGGTCTCCGCGCAGCGGCGCAGGATGTCGTCGAGGTCGCGGGTCCAGCCCTTCTTGGTGTCCTTGGGGGCCGCGTAGAAGGCGCAGAACTTGCACGCCGTGACGCACACGTTCGTGTAGTTGATGTTGCGCTCGATGATGTACGTGGCGATGTGCTCGGTCCCGGCGTACCGGCGGCGGCGCACCGCGTCGGCGGCGGCGCCCAGCGCGTGCAGCGGCGCCGAGCGGTAGAGGTCGAGCGCCTCTTCGGGGGTGATGCGTCCACCCGCGGCGGCACGGTCGAGAACGGACTGAAGGTCGGCCTTCTCAGTCACCGGGGTGTCCCTTTCGGCAGGGTTGCGGACGGACCGCGCCAGCCTACGCCAGCGGGCCCGGTCCCCTTCGGCCCGGGTGCCGGGCCTGCGCGAACGGGACCGCGCCCGTCAGCCCGTCTCCTTGACCAGCGTCGCGTACGGGTTGCCCGCGCCCAGCTCCCTCGACTCGTACTTCAGCGTGCCGTCGGAGTTGCGGGTGAAGACCAGGGTGGCCGTGCCGGTGGTGCACAGGCCCGCCGTGCTCTGGCGCGTCCCGTCGGTGCGCTCCTCGATCGTCACGCGCTGGGCGGTGCCGGAGACCAGCCTGCCCACCCCGAAGCACTCCACCGTCGTGCCGATCACGGTGATCTTGGAGGAGGTGTGCAGGACGTCCTCGCCGGTGGCGCCCGCCTTGAACACCGCCGTCAGATCGCCGTGCGGCTGGCCGCTCGTGGACTCGGTCATCGGGCCCTTCCAGGTCCCGAGGAACGCCTTCGGCACCTCCGACACCGCCGGGCCGCCCGTGGCCCCCGGGCTCGTGTCCGCGGGCTCGCCCGACTTGCCCGGGCCGCTCGACGCCGAGTTGTCCTTCTGGTCGCCGCCGCCCGGCATCAGGTCGAAGACGAACGCGGCCCCGACGGTCGCCGCCGCCAGCGCCCCCGCGACGGCCAGCGCGAGCGTGCAGCTCACCCTGCGCCCCCGCCCCCGCTCGCCCCGCTCGACCGCCGTGCCCACCGAGAGCGAGACGCGGGGCGCGACGGTGGGCGGCTCGGGCGTACGCGGCCCGGGCACGGCATCGGCGACGGACGCCGTGCCCGGCCCACCGCCCGCACCGGTCCCCCGCGCGTACGAGCCGGGCGCGGACCCGTGCGAGCCCGCCGCCCCGTAGGACGCGTCCGGCGGGCCGAACACCCCCACCGCCGGGCCGGTGAACGCCACCGGGCCCGAGGCGTCCGCCGCCCGCTCCTCCGGCTCCAGGTCGAGCAGCCGCACCGCCGACCGGCTGACCTCCTCCACCAGCGCCCCCGGCAGCCAGCCGCCCGCCACCAGGGCGGCCGCGCCGCCCGGGGCGAGCCGCCGGGCAAGCTCGGCGGGGCGGGGCGGGCCCCGGCCGTCTTGGCCAGGCACGCGCCCACCACCGCCCGCAGCTCCCCGTCGAGCCGCCCGTCCAGCTCGGGCTCCTCGTGCACCACCTTGTAGAGCAGCGCGGCCGAGGAGTCGCCCGGGAACGGGGGCGCGCCGGTGGCCGCGTACGCCAGGACCGCGCCCAGCGAGAAGACGTCGGCGGCGCCGGTGACGCCCTTGCCGAGGATCTGCTCGGGCGACATATAGCCCGGCGAGCCGATCGAGACCCCGGACGCGGTGAGCGAGGCCGTGCCGTCCGTGGCGCGGGCGATGCCGAAGTCGATCAGCCGGGGGCCGTCGAGGGTGAGCAGCACGTTGGAGGGCTTCACATCGCGGTGGACGAGGCCGAGCGCGTGCACCGCCGCCAGCGCCTCCGCGAGCCCGGCGCCCAGCGCGCGCACCGCGTGCTCGGGCAGCGGGCCGTGCGCGGCGATCGCCTGGGCCAGCGAGGGCCCCGCCACATAGCCGGTGGCGACCCAGGGCACCGGCGCCTCGGGGTCGGCGTCCAGGACCTGTGCGGTCCAGGCGCCGCCGACCCGGCGGGCCGCCTCCACCTCGTGGCGGAACCGGGCGCGGAACTGTTCGTCGAGGGCGAAGTGCGGGTGGACCACCTTCACGGCGACCGTGCGGCCGCCGGAGCTGCGGCCCAGATAGACCCGGCCCATGCCGCCGGCCCCGAGCCTGCCGAGCAGCCGGTAGGCGCCGATGGTGTGCGGTTCGCCGGCTTCGAGCGGCTGCATCGCGATCTGCTCTCCCCCATGCCGTCAAGTACGGTCGCACAGCAGGGTAGAGCGTGACGTGCGCCGGATCACTCGGCCGGGCCCGATCAGGGACGTACGGCGGCGAACCGATTCGAAATCCAGGTCGTCTCTCTCTGCGGAGTTCGCACGGTAAACCTCACAGTTGGCCGCCAAACGCCCCAAAACGTCTCGGAGCATCGCATGAATCGCCGTACCACCGCACTCATAGCCGCCGCCGTCCTCGGCTCGGTCGCGTTGGTGTCGGGCTGCTCCGACGAGGGCGAGCCGGTGAGCTTCGACGGCGGTGCCTCCTCGAAGGCGCCCGCGCCCAAGGGCAGCGGCGGCGCCGGGCAGAACAAGCCGGGCGACAAGAAGGTCTCCGAGGTCGCCGCCAAGACGCTGCTGCCGACCGGCCCGAAGGCGCAGTTCACCACGCAGAACACGCTGGAGGACGGCACCAAGATCGGCATGACCACGCTGCACGGCAAGAAGTCGGGCTTCACGGGCAAGGTGTGGGTCTGGGCGCCGAAGCAGTACTTCGACCCCAAGTACGCGCAGAGCGGCTTCCCGGTGCTGATAGCCCTGCCCGGCGGCAACGGCTACCCCAAGAACTACTGGATGGGCACCGACCTCAAGCTGCAGAGCAGCATCACCGAGTGGTCCAAGCAGGGCAAGGGCGTCCCGTTCGTCGTGGTGATGCCGGTGCTCAACCCGGACGCGAAGTACTACTACGACGGCAGTGACATACCGGGGCAGCCCAAGATGGGCACCTGGATGACCGAGGACGTGCCGGACTTCGTGAAGGCGAACTTCCGCACCTTCAAGTCCCGCGACGGCTGGGCGTTCATGGGCTCCTCCTCCGGCGGCTTCGTCGGCCTGAAGTCGGTGCTCAAGCGCCCCGACCAGTTCAAGGCCGTGATCGCCTCGGGCCCGGACACCGTGCCGGACTCCCCGCTGTGGGCCGGCCACGAGGCCGAGAAGCAGGCGAACAACCCGGAGAAGCTCGCCCAGGCCCTGATCGACAGAAACGGCCCCGAGGTCGACCTCGCCTTCCAGATCGGCACCAAGGAGGGCGGCATGGCGAATCTGAACGGCTTCATCGCCAAGTACGGCAAGGGCCCGGTCAAGACCCACCTCCAGGTGATCCAGGGCGGCAAGCACAACGCCCACACCTACATCAAGGGGATGGGCGACGGGACCATGCAGTGGATCAGCAGCAAGCTGCAGGCCCCGATCCCGTCTCCCTGACACGGAACGCGGGACCCCGCGCCGCGCGGTCTTCCGTTACGGCATCTCCCGTTGCGCGGCCTTCCCTTACGCGCCGAGCAGCGCGACCGCCACGTCCGCCGGGAACCCGGTGGTCGGCCCGGTCCGGCGGGCGAACTCCCGTACGCCCGCGAGCTGGTCGGCGCCGAAGCGGAAGTCCAGCGTCGTGAAGTAGCGCTCAAGCAGCTCCGCATCGAAGACCTCCCAGCGGGCGGCCTGCTCGGCGACCTTGGTGACCTCCTCCAGGGAGAGGTCGCGGGAGGCCAGGAAGGCCTCGTGGACCTCGCGCACGACCTCGGGCCGGCGGGCCAGGTAGTCCTTGCGGGTCGCCCACACGGCGAAGACGAACGGCAGGCCCGTCCACTCCTTCCACATCGACCCCAGGTCGTGGACCTGGAGGCCCAGACGCGGGGCCTCGTGCAGCGAGGCGCGCAGCGCGGCGTCGCCGATCAGCACCGCCGCGTCCGCCTCCTGCATCATCAGACCGAGGTCGGGCGGACACGAGTAGTAGTCGGGCGTGACGCCGAACCGCTCGGCGAGCAGCAGCTGCGCCAGGCGTACGGAGGTGCGCGAGGTGGAACCGAGTGCCACCCGGGCTCCGTCGAGCTGCTCCAGGGGCACCTGCGAGACGATCACGCAGGACATGACAGGCCCGTCACAACCGACCGCGAGGTCCGGGAAAGCCACCAGGTCGTCCGCGTTGCGCAGGAACTCCACGAGGGTGACCGGAGCGATGTCCAGGTCGCCCCGGATGAGCTGTTCGCTCAGCTTCTCGGGGCTGTCCTTGGTGAGCTCCAGATCCAGCAGGGTGCCCGTCCGGGCAAGGCCCCAGTAGAGCGGCAGACAGTTGAGGAACTGGATGTGCCCGACCCGTGGCCGGGTGGTTGTTTGGTCCACATCGCGAGACTAGACCTGTCCGGTTTGTCCAGCTACGGCGGGTAGGTGCGTCAGCGCGTCGGAGGGCTAGTCAAACGTCCGAGTGACGTGATCTTTCCCTCTACCGCAGCCCCGATCCTGCGTGCTACGCTCCTCGCAAGTTGCAGTTTGGTTTCCCTTGCAGTACAGAGCCTGCGGAGCATGTAACCCGCAGGCTTTTGTAGTTTTCAGACTTCTTAGCAGGTTCTGGAGCAGGGCAACCCTTTGGCCCAAGGAGGGCTTATGGCTACCGGAACCGTCAAGTGGTTCAACGCTGAAAAGGGCTTCGGCTTCATCGCCCAGGACGGCGGCGGCCCGGATGTCTTCGTCCACTACTCCGCGATCAACGCGGCCGGGTTCCGCTCCCTTGAGGAGAACCAGGTCGTGAACTTCGACGTCACGCAGGGTCCGAAGGGCCCGCAGGCGGAGAACGTCACCCCGGCCTAGTTGCCCGGGTCGGCGATCGCTGACTAGCAGTACCCAAGGAGCCCTTTCCCGTACGGCGACGTACGGAAAAGGGCTCCTGCCTTTCGCCTCCACCAATCTCTACGTATTCCGGCTCAGCCGGTCTCGTACAGTCGTTCTATTTCTTGCGCATATCGCTCGACGACCGCCCGGCGGCGGACCTTCAGGGTCGGGGTGAGCACCCCGCTCTCGATCGTGAATTCCTCCTCCAGGACGGCGAAGGCGCGGATACGGGCGGGGCGCGAGACACGGGTGTTGGCCTCGTCCACGGCCTCCTGCACCAGGGCCCGTACGGCGGCCGCGTCCCTCCCTCCGGCCTCGGCCGGGTCCACGGTGATCAGGGCGACGGGATAGGGCCGCCGGTCGCCCACCATCACCGCGTGCGAGACGAACCGCGAGCGCTCGATGGCCAGTTCCACCTCGGACGGGGTGAGGTTCTTCCCGGCGGACGTGATGATCAGGTCCTTCTTGCGGCCGGTGATCGTGAGGAACCCGTCGGGGTCCAGGGCGCCCAGGTCCCCGGTGTGCAGCCAGCCGTCGCCGTCGAGCGCGTCGGCGGTGCCGGCGGGGTCGGCGTGGTAGCCGGGGAAGACGTTCGCCCCGCGCGCCAGCACCTCGCCGTCCTCGGCGATCCTCACCTCGCAGCCCTCGATGGGCCGCCCGACCGTGCCGTGGCGGACGGCGCCGGGGTGGTTGAGCGTGATCACTCCGGCCGACTCGGTCATGCCGTACCCCTCGTACACCGCGATCCCGACGGCCCGCAGGAAGTCCAGGGTGGTGGGGGCGATGGGGGCGCCGCCGGTCAGCGCCCAGCGAAGGCGGCCCCCGAACACGGCCCGGACCAGCGCGAACAGCTCCTTGTCGGCGGCCGCGTGGGCCTCGTGCAGCTCGGGCGGCAGCTTGCCGTCGGCGGCGAGCACGCCGATGCGTATGGCCTCCTCGAAACGGGCCCTGCCGCCCTCCTGGGCCTCCGCGAGCCGCAGGACGCTCTGGTGCACCTTCTCGAACAGCCTGGGTACGGAGGGGAGGTGGGTGGGCTGTGCCTCGGCCAGCTCGCCGACGACGTCCTCGACCCGCCCGCCGAAGTAGCAGAGCTCGCCGCCGTAGAGGAGCGTCGAGAACTGGATGAGCTGGGCGAGGAGGTGGGCGAGGGGGAGGTAGAGATACGTCCTGTCGCCCGGGCCGCCCTCGGTGAGGGGGAGGGTGGCGTCCTGGACGGCGCCGAGGTTGGCGTGGGTGAGGCGGCAGCCCTTGGGGGGGCCGGTGGTGCCGGATGTGTACACCAGGGTGGCGGTGTCCTCGGGGCGGACCGCTTCCGCCCGGGCCAAGAGGTGGTCCAGCGGGGCTGTGGGAAGGCTCGGCAGGGTGCGCCACGGCCCTTCGCCCACTGGGGGTGCCGGGTGCGGCGTCGCGCGGCTTTCGGTCGAGTGCGGCTGGTCGCGCCCACGCGGCGGAGCCGCGGATGCCACTGCCCCGCGCCCCTGGTAGGTGACCGGCAAGAGCAAGACCTCGCCCAGGTCGGGGAGGCGGGGCCTGAGGGCTTCCACCCTCGCCGCCTGGGCCGCGTCCTCGCACACCACCGCCCTCGCCCCCGAGTCCCTCAGGACCCACTCCAGTTCCTCCTCGCCCGCCGTGGGGTAGATCGGGACCACCACCGTGCCCGCGGCCAGGCAGGCGAGGTGGGTGTGGGTCCACTCGGGGCGGGTTTCCGCGAGGATCGCCACTCGGTCGCCGGGGCGCAGGTCCAGGGCCAGCAGGGCGCGGGCCGTACGGCGGACCGTGTCGCGCAGGTCCGCGTACGCCATGGAGGTCCAGGTCCCGTCCGCCGTGCGGAACCGCAGGGCCGGGTGGGAGGCGTACCGCTCCCCCGTCCACTCCGCGAACAGGGCCAGCGTCCTGGGGCGTCGTGCAGTCGGTTCCGTCATATACCCGACGGTAGGGACGCCCGTCGGCCACCGGGGATGACCGGAAACGTCACCCCCGCTGACCGCACCGCTCAATCCCGCTACGGTCGTTGGCCATGGGCAAGGGGACGATCACCGTGCACCATGTGCGCGCCGTGCTGCGCGGCGCCGAGCGGCGTGGCATCGACACCGTGCCGCTCCTCCAGTCCGCCGGCATCCCGCCGCTGCTGCTCGGCGACGACCGGGCGCGGGTCACCTCCGCCCAGTTCGCGCTGCTGTTCCGGGCGTTGTACCGGGCCACGGACGACGAGTTCCTCGGGCTCGGCACGGCCCCGAGCCGCCCCGGCACCTTCGCGATGATGTGTTACGCCTCGCTGGCCTGCCGCGATCTGGGCGGGGCGATGCGGCGCGGGATCACGTTCTACGGGCTGTTCCCGGGCGGGCCGAGGCTGACGCTGACCACGGACGAGGGGGCAGCCGTCTTCGCCGTCCGGGGCGACCTCGGCGGGCGCGACGGGGACCGGTTCCTCACCGAGTGCCTGCTGATCATCTCGCACCGGCTGTGCAGCTGGCTGGTGGGCCGCCGCATCCCGCTCCTGCGGGCGTCGTTCGGCTATGCGCCGCCCCCGCACAAGGACGAGTACCCGTCACTGTTCGGCTGCCCGGTCCGCTTCGGGGACGCGCGCACGGAAGCGGTGTTCGACGCGCGCTGGCTGACCGCGCCGCTCGTGCGGGACGAGGCGGCGCTGGAGCAGCTGCTGCGGCGCTCACCCTTCGAACTGCTGAGCCGCCGGGCGTACGGGACGACGGTGGCCGAGCAGGTCCACCGCGACCTCGGCCGCGCGCTGCTCGCCTCGCCCCGGCTGCCGTCGCTGGACGAGACGGCGCTCCGGCTCGCCCTCTCCCCCGCGACCCTGCGGCGCCGCCTCCAGCAGGAGGGCACGTCCTTCCAGCAGCTCAAGGACGCGGTGCGGCGGGACGCGGCGATCGCGGGCCTGGCGGAGGGGCACGAGCCGATCGCCGAACTCGCGGCCCGGCTCGGCTTCTCCGAGGACACGTCCTTCCACCGGGCGTTCCGCCGCTGGACGGGGACGACGCCGGGGGCGTACCGGCTGGGCCACTGACGTAAAGGCGCGCCGTCCGGCCCGGGGGCGCGGCCCGGCCAGTGAAGGTGAGCGTTCCGGTCAGCGCCGTACCTACCGGTCAGTCACTACGGTCTCCTCAACTGCCCCCACCCCACAGGACGTTGGGAGAGCCGCAATGCCCATCCGAACGAGAGTCGCCGGCGCGCTGGCCGTCGGGCTCCTCCTCTCCGCAGCCACCCCCACCGCTTTCGCGGTGACGGACGGCACCGACGCCTCCGCCGCCCGCCCGGGTGACGTCGTCACCTCCGCCCCCACCGCGTTCCACCCGCTGCCCGGCCAGTGGACCAACACCAAGGCCTGGCACCTCACTTACCGCTCCACCACCGCCAAGGGCGGGCCGAACGTCGTCTCCGGCACGGTGATCGTCCCCAACGACGGCCGGACCGGTCCGCGTCCGCTCGTCACCTACGCCGTCGGCACGGTCGGCATGGGCGACTCGTGTGCCCCGAGCGCGGGCTTCCCGTACGGGACGACCATCGAGGCCACCCTCATCAACCAGATCGTGCAGCGCGGCTGGGCGGTCGCGGTGACCGACTACGAGGGCCTGGGTACGCCCGGGGACCACACCTACACGGTCGGCCGGGCCGAGGGCACGGCCGTGCTCGACGCGGCCCGCGCGGCCCAACGCCTCGGCATCCCCGGCCTCTCCGCCGACTCCCCCGTCGGGATCATGGGGTACTCCCAGGGCGGCCAGGCCAGCAGCTGGGCGGCCGAGCTGCACGACTCGTACGCACCGGAGCTCAAGGTCAAGGGCACGGCGACCGGCGGCGTCCCGGCCGACCTCATGAAGGTCGCCCACTCCAACGACGGCGGCCTCGGCTCGGGCCTGATCTTCATGGCGGCGGCGGGCCAGAACGCGGCGTTCCCGGAGCTGAAGCTGGACTCGTACCTGAACACGGCCGGGAAGGCGCTGGTCGACTACTTCCGGACGAACTGCGTCGCCATCGACACGGTCGCCGGGTCCTTCAAGAAGATCACCGACCTGACGGTCGAGAACCCCCTGGAACAGCCGGACTGGCAGGCCGCCCTGAACGACTCCCGCCTGGGCACCCACGCCCCGGACGCGCCGGTGTACCTGTACCACGGCACGGTGGACGAGCTCATTCCGTACGAGGTGGGCAAGGGTCTGCGGGCCGACTGGTGCGGGAAGGGCGCCAACGTGTCCTGGCACCCGCTGCCGCTCCTCGGTCACATCGGCGGGGTGACGGTGGGTGCGCTCCCGGCGGCGGACTGGCTGGCCGACAGGTTCGCGGGACGCGGGTCCGAGAGCAACTGCTAGACCCCCACTTCCGCCCACACCGTCTTCCCCGGCGGGCGCGCGTCCACGCCCCACGCCTTCGTCAGCGCCTCGACCAGCAGCAACCCCCGCCCGGACTCGGCGTCCCCCGCCGGCTCCGGGCGGAGTGGCCTGCGCATGGCCCTGGTGTCGGTCACCTCGATGCGGAGTACCGTGCCGAGTACGAGCCGGAGTTCGAACTCGTGGCCCGGCACGTGGCCGTGCAGCACCGCGTTCGCCGCGAGCTCCGCGACGATCAGCGCGGCCGTTTCGGAGCGCTCGCTCCCGTGCGGGACGCCCCACGCGTCCAGTTGGCCGAGCGCCAGCTTCCGCGCACTGCTGGCGCCCCGCCGCGTACTGCTGAACCGCCGCGCGAACTCGATGGTGGGGGTGGTGATTTGGGGATTCATGTCACCGAGCGTGACGAGATGTGCGTACGCTGAACAGGGGCGTCCGCGCGACACCGGCCTTTCTGTACGGGTACGGCCCGCGCCGTGTACGAGTCGTCGCCCGTGACCCCGTGGAGGCGTGCATGGAGGAGGACGAGGGCAGCACCTCGGAGCTGTTCATCGCGGTGGGCGAGCAGTTGAAGGTGCTGCGGGTCCGGGCGGGACTCACCCAGCGTGAGTTCGGCCGTCTCGTCGGGTACACCGAGAGCCAGATCTCCGCGTTGGAGCGAGGCGTACGGATCACTCAGCCGGACTTCCTCGACAAGGCGGACGACGTCCTGAACGCGGGGGGTGTGCTGCGGGCCGCACGGAAGGCGATCGAGCGGGCTCAGACGAAGGGGCGTGTGCGGCATCCTGGCTGGTTCCGGGATTACGCCAAGGAGGAGGCGGAGGCCGTCGCGCTGCACGACTACAGCACGCAAGCGGTGCCTGGGCTGCTCCAGACCGAGGAGTACGCGCGAGCCGTGTTCACACAGCGTCGCCCCCTCCTGGACGAAGAGACCGTCGAGAAACGAGTAGCGGACCGTCTGGCCCGGCAGCAGATCTTCGACCGCTGGCCCGCGCCGACCTTCAGCTTCGTACTCGAAGAGGCCATGCTGTCCAGGCCAGTTGGCGGGTTGACTGTCCAAATGAACCAGCTTCAGCGGCTACTGCACGTGGGTAGCCTCCGAACAGTTGAGCTTCAGGTGATGCCGACCGACCGCGAAGACCACGCCGGGCTCGGCGGGCCGTTCATCTTGCTGACACCCAAGGGGAAGCAGCAGGTTGCGTACACGGAGATCTACGGGCACCCCCGCCTGATCACCGATCACAACGACGTCCGCGTCTTCGCCGAACGCTATGGGATCATCCGGGCGCAGGCTCTCACCCCACGGGAGTCTCTGTCCCTGATCGAGAAGATGCTGGGAGACGCATGAACTGGTTCAAGAGCAGCTACAGCGACGGCGAGGGCGGCGCCTGCATAGAAGTCGCCTACGACTGGCACAAGTCGAGCTACAGCGGAGCCGAAGGGGGCACATGCGTCGAAGTCGCGTCCCACCCCTCCGCCATCCACATCCGCGATTCGAAAGTCACCCAGGGCCCGGAAGTCACCGTCCCCCCGGCCGCCTGGGCCGCATTCGTCGCGTACGCCACGCGGTA
Source organism: Streptomyces sp. ERV7 (assembly GCF_001653515.1). Lineage (GTDB taxonomy): Bacteria > Actinomycetota > Actinomycetes > Streptomycetales > Streptomycetaceae > Streptomyces. The sequence continues at coordinate 1,572,235 of NZ_LYOY01000029.1, forward strand.
AAGCAGGAAAAAGCGGCTGCGCCGACTTTGTAAGTCGGCGCAGCCGCCGTGCCGTCAGGCTCAGACGTTCTCGAAGCGCCACTTCTGGTTCTCGCGGCCTTCCCAGGGCTCGATGATGAGCTGGGTCTTCTCCTTCTCGTCAGGAAGCGTCGCCACGCCGTCCATGTACGGGAAGTGGATCCGGAACAGGTTGTCGCCGACGGGCTCGATCGACCACTGCTGGCCGTACGGCTGGGTGGCGATCATCGGCGGGTAGATCCTGATGATGCTCTGCGCGAAGAAGATCTGGGTGCCGCCGGCGGTGAGCTTGCTCTTCAGCTGGTAGAGGTTGCCCGGGAACAGCTCGACCTCCCACTGCTGGTTCTCGCCCTTGTGGTAGCTGTAGCCGATGATCGGCGTGTTCGCCTCGGGGCGGGCGTCGCGGACGTCGATGACGCGGTCCTGGTACGCGGCGTTCTTGATCGCGTACGTGCCGTGGGTGAGGAACTCGGCTGCCATGAATCCTCCTGGGTGAACAAGGGGACGGCTTTGATCGAGCGAGCCCCAACCTAGGCGGCATCAGCCCATCCCGTAACGGGCACTTCTCGTCGTACCGCGCAATTCAGGATGGCCGGGGCCGTATGCCCTTCACCCCCATGATTTCGGCCCCGCTGGCCGGGATATTTCTCCCCGTTCACCACAATCGCGAGCTCGGCGCCGTCAAGGGCCGCAAGCGGAACCGCTCCCGCCCCGGGACCCCTTCGGCCGCCCGTGCCCTGCCGAAACGCGAAGGGGCCCGGCACCGAGATCGGCGCCGGGCCCCTCCCCGCTTCAGCTACCTCACACCGCCAGCAGCTCCGGTCCCGGCATGACCGCCGTCGCGAAGACCACCTGGGTGAGGAGCATGATCCCGAACAGTGCCGCCCCGCCGCCCAGTGCCAGCGGCAGCACCGGCATGAGCAGCAGGAACACCGCCGCCGTGCGGAAGCCGCCCGGCGTTCCGTACCTCTTGAGCAGGCCCAGGAGGAGGAGCAGGAGCAGGGAGACCGCCCCGACGAACAGCATCAGGTCGACGCCGTCGGCCAGCTGCTCCGGGAAGGAGAGCGCGCCGCGCGGGGTCAGCGCCATGGCCAGGAACCAGCCGATCGCGCAGACCGGCACGTACCTCGCCGCGCAGCGCGGGAACCAGGGTGCGTGGGTCACTTCGGCGGATCCTTCAGGCATTGGGCGGAGTTCCAGTACCGCATGTCCTTGTTGCCGTACCAGGGCATCGAGTCCAGACCGGAGACGTTGTCCATCCGGTCGTGGGCGACGACCGTCGGCGGCTGCGAGCGACGGTACTGGACGACCTCCATATCGGGGTAATGGTCGCCCTTCCTCGTCACCGTCACCGAGCCCTTGTTGGCCGCGATCGTCACATGCGTGTCGACCGAGAACAGGGGCATCAGACTGTTCACCCCCGCTATGCCCAGGTCGAGCTTGGACGAGTTCGAGTGGTACTTGCCGAGGAAGCTGTAGTTCACGATGTTGCGTCCGGTGACGCTCTCCGACGGGTAGTCGTTGAGCGACAGCGGGTCCGCCGGGATCATCCGCGACGGCGACTCGATGTCATAGCCGGAACCGCCGCCCGCCTGGCCCATCAGATACGACGAGACGTGCTTGGTGGACGGCTTGGTGTGGGAGGGCGAGACCTTGAAGGTCACGTCACCCGTGGCGGTGTCCCAGAACAGGACCATGCGGTAGGCCGCGTCCGGGTCGGTCGAGTACTCGCGGTTGTCGCCGAGCAGCTGGTAGCCCAGGCCCGGGATCTTCATCGCGTCCTTGGTGTGGATGAAGAACTTCATCATGATGATGCCCCGGTCGGGGCCCTTGCCCACGTTGAAGTGGCCGAACTGGGTGCCCTTCTCGCCGTGCGACCACATCGCCCGCATGGCGCGGTAGAAGGGCGTGAAGTGCTTCGCGGCCTTGTGCACCACCCGGCGGACGATCCGCTTGATCGCGTGGATGACCTTCTTCACCGCGTGCTTGATCTTCTTGAAGATGTGGCCGATGTGGAACGCGCCGCTCGGGTCGCTGTCGGTGACCGGTGAGTTGTTGGCGTAGGCGTACCCGTTGATCTGCTGCGGGTCCGAGAGGTCCATGACCGGGTCCACCGAGGCGAACCGGCCGTTGGCCGCGTCGTACTCGCGGGCCCCCATGTGGGTCAGGCCCGTGGACTTGTCGGCGGTGCCGCCGACGAAGCCCCGCTCGCCCGGCCAGCCCGACTGCGGCTGGGTGCCGCGCGGGGTGCCGAACGGGCCGGAGGCGCGCCGGGTGACCGCCAGGGTCACCGAGTCGACCGCCACCTCGTCGGTGCCCTGGTGGTCGCCGAGGAGATAGGTGATCGAGCCGTCCGAGCCGCGTGCGACGGTCGCGTTCCCGGCCGTGTAGTAGCGGACCCCGGTCACCGAGTTGCTGGCCTTGGTCAGCGTCAGCTCCTCGGCGCCCAGGTACAGGGTCACCGCGCCCGGGTCCCGGCGCAGCAGCCGGGAGCCGTCCGCGTCGTAGAGGAACGTGGAGGTCTGGCCGCCGATCGTGGAGGAGGCGAGGTTGCCCTCGGCGTCCCAGGTCAGCTTCTGGTCACCGGCGGAGGTGACCCGGCGGGTGGTGTTGCCGGAGGCGTCGTACTCGAACGCGTCGGTGCGCGCCCCGGGGCCGGTGACGTCGACCTTGTCCATGCCGTGCGGACGGGTCTCGCCCGGCTGCGGGTAGGAGTAGCCGCGCCGGACGTCCTTGCCGGTGTCGCCGCCGATGTCGTGCTGGACCTCGGAGGCCCGGTTGCCGACGGTGTCGTAGGTGTACGAGGTCCAGTACGGGTCGACGCCGCCCACCTTCGGGCGCACGTCCGTGGACGGCTTCAGCGCGCAGTCGTCCGTGCCGGTCCACGCGTGCGAGAGCCGCGCCGCGAAGTCGTACGTGAAGCACTGCGTGTCGGTGGCCGACTTGTCGTCGCGGTCGTTGCGGATGCGGGTGATGTTGCCCGCCGGGTCGTAGGCGTAGACCTTGTTGTCGATGGTCTGCGGGCCCTGCGACTCGCGGTCGTTGACCACGCCGCTGAGCCGGTGGGTGTCGTCCTCGTAGGTGTACGTCTGGACCGTGCGGGCGCCGACGGAGCCGAGCACGGTCTGCAGGATGTCGCCGGACGGCGAGAACTGGTTGCCCAGCGAGTACACGTCCGTGCCGTTGCCGACCGTGGTCGCCAGGCCGTAGTCCGTGTAGCCCTGGCGGACCGTCTCCGCGGGCAGCCCGCCGCCGGCCGGGAAGGTGGTGGTGTTGGCCAGGCCCGTGTTCGGCGTGTAGGTGGAGGCGAACTCGTAGGTGCCCTGGAGCTTGCCCTCGGCCGCCGGGACGGTGATCACCGAACCGGTGGCCCGGCCCACCGCGTCATAGCCCTTCACGGCCGTGGTGTAGGCGTTGCCGTTGTCCCAGCGGGTCGACGAGCTCAGCATCTTCTTGCCGCCGGCCAGGGTGTCGTACGTCCACTCGGCGAGCTTGGGGCCGGTGACGCCGTCCTTGCGCAGGCTGGTGGGGCGGCCGATCTCGTCGTAGGTGTACGCGAGCGTGGTGCCCCGGGCGTCCTTCGTGGTCTCCGTCTTGCCGTCCGGCGTGAACGTCGTGGAGACCGCGCCCTTGTCCGGGTCGGAGGAGGTGGTCTGGCGGCCGCGCAGGTCGAAGCCGGCCGACCAGGTGTTGCCCGCCGCGTCGACCAGCCGGGTCAGCCGGTCCGCGGTGTCGTAGGTGTACTTCAGCGCCTCGTACTTGTCGGCGCTCGCGCCGATGACCGGGTTGCCGTCCTTGTACTGGCGCAGCTCGACCGGCTTGTCGTGGGCGTTGTTGATCACCAGCGTGGCGGTGGCCCCGCTCGGCGGGACGGTCGCCGTCCAGTTGCCGCCGTAGGTGGTGCTCGTGCGCCAGCGCTCGGTGCCCTTGGTGAGCGCGATGGACGCGGTGGCGCGGCCCATGCCGTCGAACTCGGTCACGGTCTGCGCCGGGACCTGGCTGTCGGCCACCGAGAGGAGGGTCGCCGCGACCGGCTGGTCGTTGTAGTACTCGGCGTTGTCCTTGTAGGTGCGGCCCTGGCTGTCGAAGAAGCTGTCCGTGACCAGCCGGCCCGTGCCGCCGTACGCCTCGGTCTGGGTCTGCCGCTTGCGCAGCAGACCGTCGTAGAGGGTCACCGCCTTGCGGTACTTGCCGCTCTCCAGCAGCGTGTTGGAGGTGACGGCGGTGGGGCCGTCGTCGCGCACCTGGTAGGAGAAGGTGACGTCCGCCGAGGCGGGCTTGACCCGGCCCGGCTTCCAGGCGGCGGTGAGCTGCCCGAGCGCGTCGTACTCCTGGCTGGTGATCCGGCCGTTGGCGTCGGTCGCCTTCACCGTGAGTCCGCGCAGACCGTCGAGGTCGACGCTGGTGGTGAAGCCCTTGTTGTCGGTGGTCTTCACCGTCGTGGGCTGGGCGCCGGTCGCCGGGGTGTACGCGGTGAGGGTCTTCGCCCCGGCCGCGTCGACGGTCTGCGTCATCCGCCCGTACGCGTCGTAGAGCGCGGTGGAGGTGGTGACGTACACCGGCAGACCGGCGTTGTAGTGGTCCAGCTCCTCGATCTTGGACGGCATCGCCTTGCCCGCGACGGGGGCGGCGCCGTACGCGCTGGTGTCGTACGTGGTGTGGCTCTCGGCCGTGATGGTGCCCGCCGAGGGGGCCGTGCCGCAGACCGTGGAGGTCTTCTGCTCGGCGGCGATGTAGGAGATCAGGTGGTTGGTGGTGTCCGGCGCCACATAGGTGGTGCGGGTGCACTGCTCGTCGCCGGAGACCGCGAGGTCGCCCTCGTCCTGGAAGGTGAGGGTCTGGCCGTAGGCGTCGAAGGTGGCGGAGGAGCGCGTGGTGCGCCAGCTGCCGTCGTCCAGCAGGGTCCGGTCGGTGCTGGACTCGGTGTCGCTCTGGTAGGCGTGCAGATCGGTGGTGCCCGGGCGGGTCTGGGTCGCGGTCAGCTTCGACCACGGCTTGTCCACCGACGACTCGACGATCTTGCCGCCGTCCTTGTCGTAGCTGACGCTCTCCAGCTCCTGGCCGCTGTACTGCTCGGCGTCGGTGACCAGGTTGCCGAAGGAGTCCGCCACCTGGGCGCCGTCGACACCCCGCAGATACGTCGTCTCCGACAGCGTCCTGTTGGTCGTGCCGGTGCGGGTGCGGACCTTGCCGTAGCCCCGGTAGTCGCTGTAGGTGCGGTGCTTGTCGAGGGTGAACTCGCTGGTGTCCTTGGCCCAGGCGATACCGCCCAGGTACTCGTACTCGGTCACCTCCGAGTCGGTGCCCGCGACCTTGTCGTCCTCGGTCACCTTGGTCACCACGTACTTGTGGAACCAGTCCTTGACCGGCTGGCTGCCGCCCTCGGGGGTCCACCAGCTCGGGTAGCAGCGCTTGGTGTTGGTGGCCTCGGCGGGCGGGCTGGCGTAGGCGCACTCGGTGGGCGAGTACTCGACCAGGGTGTCGCCGCCGTACTCCGAACCGATGCGTGTGATGCGGTACTTGTTCAGCGGCGGGCGGCCCTCGGAGGCGTCCACGCGGTTGGGCATCAGCGTGCCGCCGAACGTCACCGCCGGGTGGGACAGGGCGGTGCCGCCCGCCTTGCCGGTGCGCTTGATCGAGTCGAGCCACAGCCCGTTGCCGCCGGTGTCACCGGTGCCGGGGAAGCTCTGCCCGAAGGTCCAGCTGTCGATGTCGGCGTAGCCGGTGCCCTTGAGCACCTGGGTGGAGACCGAGGTCAGCCGCTTCTTCGACCAGAACGACGGCGAGCCGTTGAGGCAGTCCGCGCCGACCGTGCAGACCTCGTCGACCGGGGTGTCCGGCCAGTTGGAGGCGTGCGCCTTGTCGAAGGCGCACTCGGCGGCGGTGCCGAGGCAGCGGTCGGACACGGCGAAGTTCACCTTGGCGGCGGGCTGGGCCGCGTAGACCTGTCCGGCGCGGTGGCCGTACTCGATGTGGTCGAGGTAGCCGGCGCGCGTGTAGGCCGCGTCCGCCTTGGGCTTGGTGGTCGTCGAGCCGCCGGAGTTCTTGGCGTACGCGTTCTTCTCCTGGGTGTAGAAGAGCGCCATCGCGTTGCCGTGCGGGTCGACCACGTAGTCGAGGTTCCAGCGCCAGGCCTGGTTCTTCACGGAGTCCGTGAAGGCGGTGGCGTGGCCGGGCTCGTTCGCGTGGTTGCCGTAGACGGGGACGGTGTAGGCGGAGCCGGTCTCGGTCTTGCCGGTGGCCCAGCCGGGGAGGCGGTTCTTGCCGAACCAGTACTGGGTGCCGTCGAGCGTGGTCACCTTCCAGTACTCGTTGTCGTCGTCACCGTTGTTGGTGTCGGTGGCCGTGCCCTTGACCCGCTCGATCCGGGAGCCGTCGTCGTCGGCGGGGCGCCAGACGTCGCCGGTGCCGGTCTTGACCAGCGCGGTCGAGGAGCCGTTCAGGGACATCACGGCGTTGTCCGAACGCCAGCACAGGTCGCCGGACTTGGCGGGGGCGTTGGTGCCCGTGCCGTTGTCGTCCTTGCAGCCCATGAACTGCCGCTCGATGAAGCCCATCTCCATCGACCAGCCCTCGCCGAGCGCGGAGGGCTGGTTGTTGGTGGAGGCGGTACGGCCGTCGATACCGGAGGAGGAGTAGCCGAGCGCGAGCTTGGGCGTCAGATCCCCCGGCACGGGCGGCACCTGGAGCGAGTACTCCCAGGAGAACCCGCCCTCGTTCCCCCCGGCGGCCCAACTCCCCGACGGCGAAAGCGAGGTCGCCTTGAAGTCCCCGTTGGCCCCGTCGGGGGTGGCGGTGGCGGCGAGCACGGTGAAGCCGGAGGCCTGCGACGCCGCGGCCACGCCCTTCGCCCCAGTCACGGCGGCGTCCGGCGCCAGGCCCACCTCGGCCGTCAGCAGGGCGGACTTGGAGTCGTTCCGCGAAGGCAGCGGCGTGACCGTACGGCACCCCGCCTTCTCCGGCGTCGTCAGCGCACACGCCGGCAGCTGCACCAGCCGCAGCCGGCTGCCCCAGTCCGCCCCGTACGCGCCACGGAAGGCGCTGTAGTCGAGCTGCACGGAGGCCCGGCCGGGAACGGCCCCGCGGTCGTCACGGGCGACACCGAGGACGACGCCGTCGAGGCCGAGGCGATCGGCCGCCTCGCGGCCCGCCATCCGCACCCGGACCTTGGCGGGCGCGCCCTGACCGGCGGCGGCCTTCGAACCCTTGGACGCGAGCGGGGCGAGTGGCGCGATACCGACAGGACTGCCCGAGGCGCCCGCATGACGCGATCCGGCCACGCTCCGGCCCGCCGCGCTCTTTGCCAACGCATCGGCCGCGACCCGGCTCAGGTCGACCTCACTGTCCCCGGCCTTCGGCCAGGTCACCTTCGGCGCCCGCCAGGGCCGCTTCGCGGTCTCGCTCCGGGCGGCGGAACCGCCCTTGCCCAGCTCGGAGCCGGACACCGAGGCCGTCTTCTGCACCGAGCGCAGCGAGAAGTCGACCTTCCCCGCGGCCGCCGCGACGCTCGGCAGCAGCGTGACCAGCACCGCGCTCGCCGTGAGCGCGCCGAGCGCCGCCGTGGCGCGGCGGCGTCTCGCTCCTCCCGAGTCCTCGTCGTTTCTCCATGTCCCCACCCGTGAACGAGTCACCTGGATCTCTCCAACTCTCCGTATTCAGCTCAAAAAGGCGCCCCAAGGGAGGGGCGCCTGGGGGAACTTAACACCAAGGAATTTACGGGCGGAAGAACAATTCACCGGGCGAACATCGCAGTTGGGAGGGGATGTAACGAGAGGAGAACGATCGCCGAAACATACGCACTCAAAGGCGCAGCCAAGGGTGCGAAAAGGCCAGTTCGGACCTTATTCCGGCGTTACGCTCCCGCTCTGCAAGCAGCATTAACTGATATGAGGGTGGGGACTGGTGAGGGGACATCACATGCGCCGGGGCAGACGCCTGCCGGCCGCGCTGATGGCAGCCGCGCTCGGCGCGGGCGGCCTTGCTCAGCTGGCCGCGGCGCACACGGCATTTGCGGACGAGACGGCCAACAGCGGTACGCAGACCGGGACAAGCGCCCACGGAACCAAGAATTCCGCGTCCGGAATCAGCAATTCCGGAGCCAAGAATTCCGGAACTGAGAGCTCCGGAACTGGGGATTCCGGAACTGGGAATTCCGGCACGGCCGAGACGCAGGCGCTCGCGCAGGCCAGGAAGACCGGCCGCCAGGTCGAGATCATGGACCGCCGCGACGCAATGGCGCAGGTGCTGGCCAACCCGGACGGCTCGCTCACCATGCGCCAGTACGTGCGCCCCGCCTTCGCCCGGGTCGACGGCGTCTGGCACACCGCCGACGCCACGCTGAAGCAGGGCGCCGACGGCCGGCTCGCCCCGGCCGCCGCCACCTTCGGCATCTCCTTCTCCGGCGGCGGCACCGGCCCGCTCGCCACCCTGGCGAAGGACGGCGGGACCCTCTCGCTCTCCTGGCCGGACGCGCTGCCGCAGCCCCGCGTCGAGGGCGACACCGCCCTCTACCCCGAGGTGCTGCCCGGCGTCGACCTCACCCTGCGCGCCGACGTCGACGGCTTCGCCCAGCACCTCGTCGTCAAGACCCGCGAGGCCGCGGCCAACCCGCGCCTCGCCGAGCTCTCGCTCGCGCTGCACACCGCGGGCGCCCGGCTGAAGGCCGACGCCAAGGGCAACCTCACGGCCACCGGCACCCGCTCCGGCGCCCGTCTCTTCAGCGCCCCCGCACCCACCATGTGGGACTCCTCGCACCTGCCGAAGCAGGCGGCGGCCCGGCTGACGCGCGGTGTGCGCCCGGCCGCCGAGACCGCGCCGCCCAAGCTCCACGCGATGGGCACCGAGGTCACCGCCGACCGGCTGCGGATCACCCCCGACGCGGCGATGCTGAAGGACCCGAAGACGGTCTTCCCGGTCGTCATCGACCCGATCTTCTCCGGCGGCGGCCGCAACAACTGGGCCATGGCCTACAAGCAGTCGGGCAACTCCTCGATCGCCAACACCGCGTACTGGAACGGCGGCACCTTCAGCGACAAGCTCGCCCGGGTCGGCCACGAGACGTCGACCAACGGCACCGCCCGCTCGTACTTCCAGCTGAACACCAAGGGCCTGGCCGGATCGAAGATCATCTCGGCCAAGTTCAACGTCTTCAACAGCTACGCGTGGTCGTGCACCAAGACCCCGGTGGAGCTGGGCCTGACCGGCCCGATCTCCTCCGCCACCACCTGGAACAACCCGCCCGCCTGGAAGCAGACCCTCCAGGAGAAGACGTTCGCCCACGGCTGGTCCTCGACCCAGTGCGCCGCCGCCGGCGAGGACTTCGACGCCGGCGCGATCAAGACCGCGGTGCAGGCGGTCGCGGACGCCGGCGGCAACGACATCACGCTCGGCCTGCGCTCGCGCGCCGACTTCGAGGGCAACGAGCAGAGCTGGAAGAAGTTCCAGAACGACCCGAGCCTGGAGATCACGTACAACACGGCGCCGAAGGTGGACTCCTCGGCCGCCTACCAGGGCTCCTGGGCGCCCGGCGCCGACGGGCTCGTGCAGGTCGCCTGCGCCACCGACCCGGCCGCGTTCCCGGTCGTCGGCAACAACGGCCTCACCCTCACCGCGAAGATCTCCGATCCGGAGGGCGGCCAGATCACCGGCGCCTTCCAGCTGAAGGAGTACGACACGGGCACGGTCATCGCCTCGCCCACCTCGACCGTGACCGCGGGCGGCACCGCCCAGGCCCGGATCGACGGCTCGCTGCTCGCCACCGGCAAGCGCTACACCTGGTCCGTCCAGTCCCGTGACGGCCTGGACACCTCGGCGTGGACCACGGCCTGCGGCTTCGGCGTGGACAAGGCCGCGCCCGCCCAGCCCACCGTGACCGCCGCCGACGGCCACCCGCTGGACGTGGCCGAGCTGCCCGCGCGCAGCGACCGTACGCTCACGTTCGCCTCCACCGACCAGGGCGGCGTGGACGGCTTCTGCTACGCGCTCAACCAGCCGCTGTCCGTCTCCGACATCAAGTGCCCGGCCGGTACGTATGTGAAGGCGGGCGCCGACGGCACCGCCACGGTCACCGTGAAGCCGAGCCTGTGGCCCGCCAACCGGCTGCACGTGGAGGCGTACGACAAGGCGGGCAACACCTCCGCGTACGGCGGCGGTTCGGCCCCGACCGACACCACGCTGATCGCCACCGACCGGCCCGTGTTCGTGCACGACGCGGCCGGGCGGGTCCACGGCGACCTGCCGGGCGACCTCGACGGCGACGGCCAGGTCGACCTGCTGGCCACCGCCTCCGACGGCACCCTGCGGCTGCTCGGCGGCAAGGGCGACGGCACCTTGAAGGCGCCGCGCACCATCGCCTCGGGCGGCTGGAACGGCGCCCGGCCGGCCCACCGGGGCGACTTCATCGCCGCCACCGACGGCCAGACGATGGACGGGTTCGAGGACTTCTTCGTCAAGACCGGCAACAAGCTGTACCTGTACCCCGGCGACGGCAACGGGATGCCGCTCACCACCCAGCGCAAGGAGCTGCTGCGCCCCACCGGCAAGGACAACGGGCCGCTGACCGGCCCCGGCGGCCTCTGCCTCGACGTGAAGTCCGGCGCCACCGTCAACGGCACCCCGCTCCAGATCTACACCTGCAACGCCACCACCGCCCAGGACTTCCAGCTCACCGGCGGCGCCCTCAAGGTGCTCGGCAAGTGCGCGGCGGCCGCGGGCACCGACCTCGCCTCGCCGGTCCAGCTGGCCGACTGCGACGGCGGCCCGGCCCAGCAGTGGCTCGACCGCGGCGACGGCTCCCTGCTCAACCAGGGCTCGGGCCGCTGCCTGGACACGGCGGGCGGCGCCGTGGTCAAGAGCACGCCCGCGCAGATCCTGAACTGCGACGGCGACGCCACCCAGGACTGGGCCGTCCCGGGCACCTGGGCGGGCACCGGCCAGATCCTCACTCCGCGCGACGCCGACGGCATGCCCGGCGCCGACCTCATCGTCCAGGAGGGCGAGGGGATGTGGCTGTACTCCGGCACCGCCGAGGGCCCGCTCGCGGCCGAGCCCGGCTCGTACAAGCTGCTGCCCGCCAAGCAGTTCGGCTTCACCTCCTGGGACCGCTTCGACTTCACCTCGCCCGGTGACGTCAACGGCGACGGCATCCCCGACCTGCTCGGCCGCCACGTCACCACGGACCCGGCGAGCGCCGACTACGGCAAGCTCTACCTGTACCCGGGCACCCGCGCCACGGACACCTCGGGCAACACGACGTACGGCATCGGCACCCGGACCGTCTACGGCCCGAGCGCCTGGCAGTCGACGAACATCCCGCTCTTCGCGAGCACGGGCAACGCCCAGGGCACGGTCGTCGACACCGGCACGTACCTGAAGTTCGTCCCGACGACGGGCCAGGAGACCCCCGACTTCTGGGCGGTCTTCAAGGCGGCGCCCGGCGGCCTGCGCTTCTATCCCGGCACACCGACGGGCCACGGCACCTCGGTGATCGTGGGCGACACCGCCCTGACGCAGGACGTGGTGGGTCTGTTCTAGCCCGCGCCGACACGACCGTGCGCCCGCCCCCGGCGATCCGGGGGCGGGCGCACGCGCGTTCAGCGGGTCAGGACTTGGGCAGGGTGTTCACATAGTTCTGACCGGCCGTCGCGTACTCCGCCGCGGCCTTCTCCACCTCGGCCCCGGAGACGGCCTGACCGGCCTTGCAGTAGAGCCAGTCCACCTTCATGTCCCAGGTCCGCTTCCCCTTGAAGGGGAGGTCGACGAGCCAGGCGCTGAAGTGGATGCCCATGCGCTCGCGCGGGAAGTACTTGCCGCCGTGGGTGAACAGCTTGCGGCCGTCCACCGAGTACGTGACGGTCCCGTTCACCGCGGTGATCATCATGGTGTGCCAGCCCTTGAGGCTCAGCTTCTGGGTGCGGGTGGTGCGGTCCCCCTGCTTGCCGCTGCGCCAGCTCGTGGTGTCGAGCCGGGGGCCCGGCGCGCCCCAGCCGCCGTTCGGCATGTACTCGTAGTCGAGCTCGCTGTAGCTCTGCTTCTCCGACTTGCCGATCGAGGAGATCGTGAAGAAGGACTCGTTGATGTGGTCGCCGTTGCGGCCGCCGGTGGGCTTGTCGCTGAAGTAGACGCGGGCGGCCACGGTCCCGGTGAAGAAGTCGGGCTCGGCGCGCTGGAGTTCGGCCTGCTTGGTGCCGCCCTTGGTGCCGTCGCTGGTGACCCGCAGCTGGAGCACCTGCCCGGCCGTCTCCCCCGCATCCTGCTTGTTCTGGTTGTTCTGGTTGTTCTGCTTGTCGCCGGTCCCGGCCGGGAAGCTGACGTTGCCGGCCGACCAGGTGCCGCGGATACCGGGGCCGCCGCCGTCGGTGCGCGCCCGCCAGCCGTTGGAGGCGAGCGCGGGGTCGGTGGGGCCGCTGTAGTGGAAGTCGTCGAACAGGACGCCCTCGGCCGCGGCCGGCGCGGGGGCGGCCTGGGCCCGGCCCGGCGCCGAGCCGCTCGGCTCCTCGCCCCAGGCGAGCGCGCCGCGCAGATACGCGGTGACCAGCTTCGAGGGCGCGTAGTGGGTGACCTTGGCGTCGAACGAGCGGTCGTCGGACTGGTCCAGCGCCTTGTGGTCCAGGCGGTAGAGCTGGAATCCGATCGCCTCGGTGGTGCCGCCGGGCTTCAGACTGCCCGCGCCCTCGGTGAAGCCGATCTGGAGGTAGTGGTCGGCCTTGGGCGCCGATCCCGCGAGCGCGCCCACCTTCTGGGTCACGTTCGAGCAGTGCAGGCTCGTCTGGAGGCAGTTGGCGCCGTACGCGGCCGCGTCCTCCGCGCTGAAGTAGTACCGCACGGTGACATCCGTCAGCGCCACGGTCTTCTGGGAATTGTTGATGACTTCAAGCCAGGGTTTGGCCGTCGGTCCGGTGGCGGGAGCGTCGTTCCGGTAACGAACGGTGAGTTCTGCGGAAGCGGAGGATGAACCGGAGGGGGAATCTCCTTCTCCGGGGCCCCATTTGAAATAGGCCGCGGTGCCACCGGCGACGACTATCGCCATCACGAGCACCATTTTCAGCACGGTCCACCCACGACGGGGAGTGCGGCGGGGACTGCTCACTGATGCTCCGATTCACAGCTGGTCGTATTCCGCACCATCGTAACCACGGCTCTCCACCTGCCGTCCTGCCATTACCGGCCGCCCAACATCACGGAATGGGCTCTTCCAAAAGTGTCCTTGGTCACCGCTTTACCTTCGGTAAGCCCACCAGACGCCCCATCTGCCCAGTTTTGTCGGACCCCGACCCCGGACGCCTGAATTACGGAACGATGAACAACTGCCGACGTGGCCGAACTTGACCGGAGGGGCGCGCGGACGTGATGTACCTTCTCGTTGAGCTTTCACAGGTCCAGACCAACCGGAGCCTGTGACTTTCATTTCTGAGTGGGGGAGACCTTGTCGGGCACTACTGCGCGCCGCCGCGCGCGCACTGGGGACCCGCGCGCGTCGCGGAGCCGGCACCGCAGAGGCCGCGTCTCCCCCGTACAGCTGGGCGGCGACGCCCTCTACGACACGGTGATCCTCGTTCCGGCCCGGAACGAGGAGGTCGGCGTCTTCACCTCGCTGAGGTCGCTGGCCGCCCAGAGCCGCCACCCCGACCTCATCGTCGTGGTGGTCAACAACTCGACGGACCGCACCGAGGAGTACGCGAACCAGTTCGCGGACGACCCGCACACGCCGCCCACCGTCGTGCTGAACCTGGACGACAACCCGCACAAGAAGGCGGGCGCCCTCAACTACGGCCTCGACTGGCTCAGGGAGGCCGTCGGAGGGCGGCTGACCAGCCAGGTCAGACATGTCCTGGTGATGGACGCCGACACCGAGCTGCACCCCAAGTTCATCGAGCGGGCCCGTAACGTCATCGCCTCGGACCCGGCGATCGGCGGCGTCAGCGCCGCCTGCCTGGGCCGCACCGACCTGTGGCGCAACCCGTGGCAGCGCTACCTCCTCGGGATGCAGATCATCGAGTACGGCCGGGCCGCGAACGCGCGGTACCGCAAGGACATCCACACCATGTCCGGGGCCGGTTCGTTCTACCGGAGCGAGGCCCTGCAGAGCCTGCTCGACTGGCGCGGCCAGGTCTTCTGGGAGGACCACCGCAACCTGGTCGAGGACTACGAGACGACGCTGGCGCTCAAGGAGTCCGGCTGGAAGGTCACGGCCAACCAGCTCTGCATCGCGTACACCGACCTCATGCCCACGCTCCGCGAGCTGATCCAGCAGCGCGAGCGGTGGAGCCGGGGAACCGTGGACACCCTGCGCCGGCGCGGCTGGACCAAGTTCACCTGGCACTCCATCACCACGCTGTTCCTCGGAATTCTGGGCTCCGTCTATGTGCTGGGCTGGGGAACGACCCACTTGGTGATGGCCCTGAAGCAGGGCTTCGCCAACATGCCGCTCGTCTTTTTGCTGCTCTTTGCCTTCTGGATCGTCTATCCGGCACTCCGGGTGAGGAATCTCGGCTGGAAGGCGATGCTCGTCGAGGCCGCGCTCATCCCGGAGTTGGTGTTCACGGTGGTGCGGACCTACTGGCTTGTCTCATCCATCGTGAAGTCGTATCTGACCCGCGTATCCGCGTGGAAATGAGTCGAGGAGAGAAATGAATTCCCTCAGGGGTCTGGGGATCTGCGCGCTGCTCGCGGCCCTCGCGTACGCGCTGACCCAAGTCGCCGACGTGGACCAGCTGTTGCTGGCATTCACCGTCGTCGTCATCTCGGTGTCGCTGTTCACCTATGCGGCATCCACCCGCCGCCGCCGGCACGACCGGCGGATAGCCGCGGGCGAGTAAAGGACGAGGTTCGCGGGGGCGCGGCGCCTGGACCACCACGGGCTCTCACCGCCCCGGCGTCCACCGCTCCCCCCGCATCAGGTTCCCCAGCCCCGCCCACGCGAAGTTCATCAGCGTGGCCGCCGCCTCCTTCGCCGAGACGTCACCCGTCTCGTTGGCCCAGCCCGCCAGCGACTCGGCCGCGCCCACCAGGGCCTGGGCCAGGCCCGTCACATCGCGGGCGGCCAGGTCCGGGGCATCCGCGGTGTGACAGGCCTGGCGGGCCGCCGCGCCTATCAGCGCGGTCACGAAGGCCACGATCTCTTCGCGCATCGCCGTGACCTCGGCGGCGAACGGCTCGCCGTGGGTGCGGGCCTGACGGTGCAGCACCGCCCAGGCGTCCGGGTGCTCGGCGGTGTGGACGAAGAAGGCCCGCAGACCGGCCCACAGCTGGGCGTCGGCGGGCAGCGACGGCTCGACCCCGGCCCGTACGGCGTCGACGAGCGCGCGGGCCTCCCGCCGGATCACGGCGGTGAAGAGGTCTTCCTTGGAGTGCAGATAGAGGTAGACGAGCGGCTTGGAGACTCCGGCGAGCTCGGCGATCTCGTCCATGGAGGCGGCCCGGTACCCGAGCCTGCCGAAGGTCCGTACGGCCGCGTCCAGCATCTGCTGTTCCCGCACGGCCCGCGGCATCCGCCGGGCCCTGCCCGAGTCCGCGCCCCCACCGGCACCCATCAGTCCGCATCCTCCCGGGAAGCTGTCCTGCTCCCGGGCAAGGGTACGTGCGGGCGGTTACTGGACCGCGCCGTCCTCCTGGCTGCGGTTCGCCTCCAGGCGGGCCTTCGCCGTCTCGACCTTGGTCACGATCTGCGCGGACATCTCGTCGCGCTGCTTGCGCAGCAGGACGAAGCTGAGCGGCGCGGAGAGGACCAGGGCGAGCAGGACGACCCAGATCGCGTTGGCGTCGCCGAGCCCGGCGGGCATGATCTCGAAGTGGACCAGGAGGGCGACGAACACCAGACAGCCGACGAAGACGGCGACGCGCATCGCGGTGTACCGGACGGTTGCGCTCGGCTTGGCGATGTTCACGGCTGACCTTCTCTCTCGTACGGCGATCCTGCCCGACCAGTGAAGCACGCCCGCAATTGGATCAATTCAGCGGGAGCAGCATGATGATGTCGTCGCGGTCGTCCCCGTCCGCGACCCGGATCGCGCCCGGTACGCGGCCGACCTCCTTGTATCCGCAGGAGGCGTAGAACCGCTCAAGACCGAGGCCGCCCCGGCAGGTCAGCCGTACCGCCTCGATCCCGTCCAGGGACCGGGCGGCGTCGGCGAGGGCCGCCATGAGGTCGCGGCCGTACCCCCTGCCCTGGGCGCCGGGGTGCACCATGACGGTGTACGCCCAGATCCAGTGCCGCATCAGCCGGTGGCTGTTGGACGCGAGGAACGCGGCCGCGGCGACGGTTCCGTCCTCGTCGAGGCCGACGAGGAGGCGGACGCGGCCCTCGGCCATCCCGACGAGGTGTCGCACCAGCTCGGCGCGTACGTCCTCGACGGCCACCGGAGGCACGAACCCGACCGCGCCCCCGGCCTCCGACACGTCCGCCCACAGCCCGAGGACGCCGTCGCGCAGCTCACGCGTGACGGGCGGGTCGAGGTGGAACGTCAGACCCACGGCAGTCAGAGCCTCATCGCCTGGGGCGACTCGCGCAGCGCCGGGTCCGGGCCGTCGTACTCACGGATGATCTCGTACCGGGTGTTGCGCTCCACCGGGCGGAACCCGGCCTCCCGGATCAGGTCGAGGAGGTCGTCGCGGGTCAGCTTGTTGGGCGTGCCGTAGTTGTCCGCGTCGTGCGTGATCTTGTACTCGACGACCGAGCCGTCCATGTCGTCGGCGCCGAACTGGAGCGCGAGCTGGGTGGTCTGCACCCCGTGCATCACCCAGAAGCACTTCACGTGCGGCACGTTGTCGAACAGCAGCCGCGAGACCGCGAAGGTCTTCAGGGCCTCGGCGCCGGTCGCCATCGTGGTGCGCGCCTGGAGCTTGTTGCGGACCTTGCCGTCCTGCATGTCCACGAAGTCGTGCTGGTAGCGCAGCGGGATGAAGACCTGGAAGCCGCCGGTCTCGTCCTGGAGCTCACGAAGGCGCAGCACGTGGTCGACCCGGTGCCGGGGCTCCTCGATGTGCCCGTACAGCATCGTCGAGGGGGTCTTGAGACCCTTCTCGTGGGCGAGCCGGTGGATCCGCGACCAGTCCTCCCAGTGGGTGGCGTGGTCGACGATGTGCTGGCGGACCTCCCAGTCGAAGATCTCCGCGCCGCCGCCGGTGAGCGATTCGAGGCCCGCCTCGATCAGCTCGTCGAGGATCTCGGACGCGGTCAGCCCCGAGATCGTCTCGAAGTGGTGGATCTCCGTCGCGGTGAACGCCTTCAGACCGACGTCCGGCAGCGCCTCCTTGAGGGCCTTGAGCGAACGCGGGTAGTAGCGCCACGGCAGCGTCGGGTGGAGCCCGTTGACGATGTGCAGCTCGGTGAGGTGCTCGCTCTCCATCGCCTTGGCGAGGCGGACGGCCTCCTCGATGCGCATCGTGTACGCGTCCTTCTCGCCCGGCTTGCGCTGGAACGAGCAGTACGCGCAGGACGCGGTGCACACGTTCGTCATGTTGAGGTGCCGGTTGACGTTGAAGTGGACGACGTCACCGTTCTTGCGGGTGCGCACCTCGTGGGCGAGGCCGCCGAGCCAGGCCAGGTCGTCCGACTCGTAGAGCGCGATGCCGTCCTCGCGGGACAGCCGCTCACCGGCTCGGACCTTAGCCTCCAGCTCGCGCTTGAAGCCCACATCCGTGATCGATGCGGTCATGCGGCGGCCTCCCAATGTCTTCCGTACAAAGCCTCCACCACGTTACGCCCCCGCCTACTCGGGCAATTCGCCGACCCGGTTCTCCCACTTGGTGGAGAGCACGATGGTCGTCCGGGTGCGCGAGACGCCCTTGGTGGAGCCGAGCCGGCGGATGGTCTTCTCCAGACCGTCCACGTCCGAGGCGCGGATCTTGAGCATGTACGAGTCGTCGCCGGCGATGAACCAGCAGTCCTCGATCTCCTCCAGGTCGCGCAGCCGGCGCGCGACGTCCTCGTGGTCGGCGGCGTCGGAGAGCGAGATGCCGATGAGGGCGGTCACCCCGAGGCCGAGCGAGGCGGCGTTGACGGTGGCGCGGTAGCCGGTGATGACGCCGGCCGCCTCCAGCCGGTTGATGCGGTCGGTGACGCTGGGCCCGGAGAGACCGACGAGCCGGCCGAGTTCGGCGTACGAGGCCCTGCCGTTCTCCCGCAGAGCCTGGATGAGCTGCCTGTCCACGGCGTCCATATGCCTGAAGCCTTCCATTGTTCAGCAATACCGCGAGTTTAGGTGTAGAATCTAAGGTACACAGGGGCGACACCCTGTGATTCATTCAGCTGCTTGCATCATTTTCCAGCAGATCAAAGACGATCTTTCAGGAGTGTTGACACCGTGTACACGATCGAGATGGCCTACGCCCGTATGCGCGAGCTTCAGGACCTGGCCAACCGCTCGCGTGCCCACCAGCCCACCGCGACGAAGCGCCGCGCTCTGAAGCGCGCCGCCAAGAAGCGCTAACCGGGACGGGAGCCTCCCCCGAGCTCCCCCTCCCACCGGCGGTACAGACCGTGCGGCACGGCCGCCGCGTCCAGCACCCGCCCGGCGACGAAGTCCACCAGATCCTGGATGTGCGTCGCCCCCGCCCTGGGAAGGGGTGCGGGGGTGCGGAGGTGTGGGGTGCGCAGGGTGGTGGCAGTCACAGCGGTGCAGCAGGTTCAGGTCATCTCCGGCCCGCTGTTTTCATTGTGAAATAAATCTGCTTGGCGTGAAGATTTTCAAACCTTCTGCGGGGTCTGTGGTGGAATTATCCCCTCCCTTGAGAGAAAACCGGCCCTCCTGATTTCCGCGACCGAAAATATTGGCGTCTGCGCGGATTTCATGGGCGGCATCCGGATGAAGTAACCCCCCACACCAACGGGCAAACCGCCTAATTTCAGCCCTGTGGGGAAATGCGCCCGAGGCTGGACGCATGATCACGCTCCATGAAGACTTGAGGGAAATTCGTCGGGAGTTCGTCCGGCACTGTGTAGTCGGCGCTCACTGCGCGTCGGTCGACCGAGTCCTGAATTCCGGGCGAGACCCGACTGTCCGATGGGGGATGAAATGACGAAGGCCGTTGCTCTCATTACCGGTGCCAACAAGGGAATTGGATTAGAGATCGCGCGCCAGCTGCACGAGAGAGGTGTCACCGTGCTGCTGGCCGCGCGCGACGAGGAGCGCGGCACGGCCGCCGCCGAGAAGCTGGGGGTGCCGTTCGTCCAGCTGGACGTGACCGACCCGGACAGCATCAAGAAGGCCGCCACCTGGGTCGACCTCGCGTACGGCAAGCTCGACATCCTGGTGAACAACGCGGGGGTCACGGTCGTCGAAGAGGAGGGCCGGCCCAGCATCGCCTCTCTCGACGTCATGCGCCGCATCTACGAGACCAATGTCTTCGGTGTGGTGGCGGTGACCAACACATTCCTGCCGCTGCTGCGCAAGTCGCCGGCGGGCCGGATCGTCAACCAGTCCAGCGGGAGGTCGTCGCTGGGGCAGACGCTGGACCCGGAGCATCCGGTCTGGCGCGTCCCGGTCAATCTGTCGTACAGCTCCTCCAAGACCGCGCTCAATATGGTCACGGTGTCCTACGCCAGGGAGCTGTGGGACACCGCGATCAAGGTGAACGCGGTCGACCCGGGCTGGTGCCGCACCGACATCAACGGCGGCGAGGGCTACCGGTCCGCCGAGCAGGGCGCGGCCATCGCCGTGAAGCTCGCCACCCTCGACGCCGACGGTCCGACCGGCACCTTCAGCGACGAGCGGGGCACGGTGGCCTGGTAGCAGGCGCCTCACCGCAGAGGCTCCGGCGGGCGTCGCCACCTGCGAAGACCCCGGTTCCGTACCCCTGAGCCCCGGCGGGCACGTGGCCTGGACGTGCCCGACGGCGGCCGGTTCCGGGGCTCCGGGCCGACCACGTGGGGCGCCGCCGCGACTCCCCGTCCCTGAGCCCGGGACACACCCAACTCCCCACGAATTCAGGAAGGTTATCCATGACGCACGGCGTGCCACGGACGCCTCGCGAGGCATCCGGGCGGGACAGCGTGCCCGCTCGCGGTCTCTCCCGGCTGCCCTCGCTGACCGGACTGCGGTTCCCCGCCGCGCTCCTGGTCTTCATCAGCCATGTCGGGCAACCCGTTCCCCAGACGCGTCTGTTCGAGGACGACAAGCTGGCCATGGACCTCAACAAGGCGACGGAGAAGGCCGGTTCGCTGGGTGTCGCGTTCTTCTTCGTGCTCAGCGGCTTCGTCCTGACCTGGTCCGCCCGCCCGAACGACACCGCCCGGGCCTTCTGGCGCCGCCGGTTCGCCAAGATCTACCCCAACTATGTGATCACCTGGGGCCTGGCGATGCTCCTCTTCGCCTCCGCCTACACCCCGACGCGCGTCGCGCTCGCCAACCTCTTCATGGTCCAGGTGTGGATACCCGACTTCACGTACCTGCTGAGCGTGGACCCGGCGAACTGGTCGCTCGGCTGCGAGCTGATCTTCTACGCCTCGTTCCCCCTGCTGCACCGCCTGTTCCTGCGCATCGACCCGGCCCGGCTGAAGTACTGGATCGGCGCCGTCGTCGCGGCGATCATCCTCACACCGCTGTTCACCTACAACGTCCTGCCCGACTCCCAGTCCGTCCAGCTCAACACCTCGGCGGCCGCCGACGCTTCGGTGGAGCAGTTCTGGTTCGCGTACTTCTTTCCGCCGGTGCGTCTGCTCGACTTCGCGCTCGGCATGCTGGTGGCGCACGCGGTGCTGAACGGGCGCTGGCGCAACATCGGCCTCCTGTGGTCCAGCGTCCTCCTGGCCGGCAGCTACTGGCTCGCGCAGGAGTCGGACATGCTCTACGCCCAGCGCGCCACCTCCATCATCCCGATCATCCTGCTGATCGCGGCGGCCGCGATGGCCGACGCCAAGGGCGAGTTCACCCTCTTCCGCAACCGCACGATGGTCTGGCTCGGCGAAATATCCTTCGCCTTCTACCTCCTGCACTTCATCGTGCTTGCCTACGGCCGCAAACTCCTCGGCCACGACCTCTACTCGACGCCCGTGGCGAGCGCCCTGGCCGCTGCCCTGTTCGCGGTGAGCGTCCTGACGTCCTGGGCCCTGTACGCACTCGTCGAGCGGCCCATCACCCGCCACTGGTCGAGACCCCGCCGGGAAAAATCCTGTCGCCGCAGATTCTGACGGCTCTGCAGGGGCACGGGAACCGTCACCGGACCTTCACACAACCGGCCCGTTACGCGCAGAGATGAGGGCACCCGTGAACGGCCGTCTTCTGCGAGGAGTCCGGAGCCATGTTCATTGTTGCGTGCCTGTTGCTGCCGGCCGTCGCGGCGCTGCTGTACGGCATGGACCGCGTCGAAGACTGGCTGACCCACGTCCCGAGGCCGCCTCGCCACGCCCGTACGCGCCACCTGCGTCTCATCCACGGGGGCAAGGAAGGCCCGGTCACGCGGTCGCAGACAGCGGGCCGACGCTCGGACGCGGCCTGAGCGGCGCCAGTGGCGGCTCTTGCGGGCCGGTCACCGCCCTCGGCGGGTGCGGGTGTGTTCCGCTCTGGTCCGGACGGGGGACAGTGCGCCGGTGACCGGCGCGGTTTCGCTCCTGCGGGTAGGGATAGCGAAACCCTTCGCCCCCGAGCCCGCGCATGGGAGGAGTTCCGTGGACGCGACCGTGCTCCTGCGCGAGGACCCCAGGACCACGACAGGCGCCTCGGATGCCGTCGGCCCTGCCCGGCGCCGACAGCCGATGTGGGGGCCTCGCGCGCCCCGCTCGGCATGGCGTCGAGCGGCGGCGTCGGCGCTCTGCGCCGGAGCGATCGGCGCCCTGCTGATGGCATGCGGGGCGAGCTCGGGCAGGGTGGACGGCGCCCGCGACGCGAGCCGCGCGTTCCAGCGTGCCGTGGCGGCGGGCGACTATGCGGCGGCATGCGGTCTGTTGGCCCCCGGGACGCGGCGGCAGTTGGAGGAGGACGAGAAGAAGCCGTGCGGTCAGGCGTTGCCGGGGCAGGAGCTCCCCACCGCCGGCCCCGGTGACAGCGCTGAAGTGTACGGACGGCAGGCCGCGATCAGTGCGGGCGGGCAGAAGCTCTTCCTGGCGCAGTTCACCGGCGGATGGAAAGTCGTCGCGGCCGGCTGCACGCCACGGGGCGGCGAGAAGCCCTATCGCTGCGTGGTGAAGGGCGGCTGAGCATGCGCGCACTCTTCTTCACCTGTCTCGCCGTCGTCTTCGGCGGACTGGGGTACTTCATCGCGATCGGAGCGATGTACCGATGACCCGGCACAGCGGACGGAGCGACCGGCGCGCCAACTTCTGGAAGGACAACAGCCTCACCCTCGCCTTCGGTACGGGCTTCCTCCTCACCCTGCTCGGCCAGGCGCTCGCCGGGCACGCCGAGTTCAACGAACAGCTCACCGTGGCCGACCTCCAGCCGCTGAGCCTCGGCGAGTACATGATGTCCTCGGACTTCGCCGTCGATGTCACCGAGAACTGGCAGTCCGAGTTCCTGCAGTTCTTCCTCTATATCTTCGGCACCGTCTGGCTCGTCCAGCGTGGCTCACCCGAGTCCAAGGAACCGCACGAGAGGGGACCCGAGAGCGAGAGCGAGCAGCGCATGGGGGACCACGCGCGGGAGGACTCCCCGCGGTGGGCGGGCACCAAGGACTGGCGGCAACGGGTCTACTCCCGCTCCCTGGGGCTGCTCATGGGCCTGCTGTTCCTGCTGTCCTGGCTCGCCCAGTCGATCTCGGGGGTGGCCGCCCACAACGAACAGCAGCTGAGCCGGCTCCAGGACCCGATCAGCTGGGGCTCCTACCTGGTGTCACCCGAATTCTGGGCCAGGACCCTGCAGAACTGGCAGTCCGAACTCCTGGCGGTCGCCGCCATGGTCATCCTCTCCGTCTACCTCCGCCAGCGCGGCTCCCCGGAGTCCAAGCCGGTCGGCGCGGCCCACGGCGCCACGGGCGTCGAGGGGTGAGGATCCGCCGGAGCGTTGAGCAGGCCAGGTGGACGCACTGGGTACGGATACTCACGACAGGGCCTCGGTTCCGCCTGATCCTGGGGACAGACCGCGTCACCCGGAGGCAACCGATGAACGCTCGCACCCTCATACGTCTGACGTTCGCCAACCCCGCTTCGGCGATCTATCTCGGGCTCTTCGGCGGATCCGTCGCGATCGCCGCCGCCGTCACGCTGTTCAGCTCGGACCCGGGATTCATCTGGGTGTGGCCGGCCCTCCTCACCTTCCCCGCCCTGTTGTTCGCGGTTGCGGTCGGTCAGGGAGCCTGGGGGACGGGAGAGGTGCCCACCTGGGTCCTCGTCGGCGGGCTCATCACCTGCGCGCTCGTCCAGTCATTCGTCCTTGGAGTGCTCCTGAAGGCTCTCCGTGGCCGCCGCCGGGGGCTCACCCATCCCCACCACGGCTGAAATCGCCCCCCATCGTTCGGCCACGCCGTCCGATCGGGCGCCAAAATTTACTTGGAAATTCCAAGTGGCGTGGCTACGCTGACGCTCCATGATCACCAGCAGTGGGAGCAGCGGCTATGAACTGTCCACGGACCCGGCTCGTCTCGACGTGGCGTTGGTGCACCGATGGCTGTCGACGGACGCGTACTGGGCCCTGGGGCGCACCCGGGAAACAGTCGAAGCGTCGATACGCGGATCCCTGAACTTCGCCCTCTTCGACGCCACCGGTGAGCAGGTCGCCTACGCCCGCGTGGTCACCGACCGCGCCACCTTCGCCTGGCTGTGCGACGTCTATGTCACTCCCGGCCACCGCGGCAGGGGGCTGGGAACCCGGCTTGCCGAAGCGGTTCGTGAGCACCTCGCGCCCTATCGGCTCAAGCGGGTGCTCCTCTCGACGTTCGACGCCCACGGGGTCTACGCGAAGGCCGGATTCACCCCGGTCCCGCACCCCGAGAACTTCATGGTCTTGAACGCGGAAGGGTGAGCGGGGCCGTCGCGCGGTGTACGGGGTGACCCTCGTGGTGGGGGTCACCCGCTTGCGGATCTCCCCAAGGTCCCCTCGCACAAAGCCAGTTGTGGCGTCTTCCCCTCGTACGCATTCGGCGCCCAATCGCGGAACGGCCCTTGACAGCCCCTCCCTGCCTCATGCAGTTTGGGAGCGCTCCCACAGGTTCAAAGCTCGCGCACAGCACCGCGCCCCCGTCACCGAGCCGCTTGGAGTGACCCCCACATGCCCTCGCGCACCAGACGCAGGCGAGGTCTGCGCCGCCTGCTCCTCACCTACGCCACCGCACTCTCGCTGCCCCTCGGGGCGATCGCCGCCGGAGCTGTTCCCGCAGCTCACGCCGCCTCCGTCCAGTGCGGTGTCGACTACAAGACCAACGACTGGGGCTCCGGTTTCACCGCCGACATCACGGTGACCAACCGGGGCTCCGCCGCCATCGACGGCTGGACACTGACGTACGCCTACGCGGGCAACCAGCAGTTGACCAACGGCTGGAACGGCACCTGGACGCAGTCCGCGAAGACCGTCACGGTCAAGGCCGCCGACTGGAACAAGACCATCGCCGCCGGTGGCGCCGTCACCGCCGGCGGTCAGTTCACCTACAGCGGCACCAATACCGCGCCCACCGCGTTCGCCCTCAACGGCACAGCCTGCACGGGCGCCCACCAACCCCCGATCACCGTGCTGACCAGCCCGGCGGCGGGGGCCACCTACACGGTGGGCGACCCGGTGCCGCTCGCCGCGACGGCGGCCGCCGCGGACGGGGCGTCGATCGGCAAGGTCGAGTTCTACAGCGACACCACCCTGCTCGGCACGGACGCCACCGCGCCCTACGCGTTCTCCGCGACCGGGCTCACCCCGGGCGACTACTCGGTGTATGCCAAGGCGTACGACAGCCTGGGCGCCTCGGCCGAGTCCGCTCCCGTCGGCATCCACGTCACCAGCGGACCCGCCGTCGTCGCCTCGCCCGGCCAACTCTCCGTCCAGCAGGGCAAGTCGGCGACATTCGGCGTCAAACTGTCCACCCAGCCGACCGCCAACGTGACCGTGAGCGTCGCCCGTGCCTCCGGTAACACGGGGCTCTCCCTCACGTCCGGCGCGAGCCTGCTCTTCACCCCGTCGAACTGGAACACCGCCCAGCAGGCGACGGTCACCGCCGACGCGACCGGCACCGGCGCGGCCGTCTTCGCGGCCACCGCCCCCGGTCACGCCAAGGCCGAGGTCACCGCTACCGAACTGGCCGCGTCCAAGACGTATGACGCACGCTTCCTCGCCCTCTACGGGAAGATCACCGACCCGGCGAACGGCTACTTCTCGCCCAAGGGCATCCCGTACCACTCGGTGGAGACGCTGATCGTCGAGGCGCCCGACCAGGGGCACGAGACGACTTCGGAGGCGTACAGCTATCTGATCTGGCTGCAGGCCATGTACGGCAAGGTCAGCGGCGACTGGTCCAAGTTCAACGGTGCCTGGGACATCATGGAGAAGTTCATGATCCCCACCCATGCCGACCAGCCCACCAACTCCTTCTACAACGCCTCGAAACCGGCCACGTACGCGCCCGAGGGAGACCTTCCGTCCCAGTACCCGGCGCAGCTCGACCCGTCCGTCCCGGTCGGGAACGACCCCATCGCGGGTGAGCTGAAGAGCGCCTACGGCACCGACGACATCTACGGCATGCACTGGCTGGAGGATGTCGACAACGTGTACGGGTACGGCAACGGGCCCGGCACCTGTGAGGCCGGGCCGACCGCGTCCGGGCCCTCGTACATCAACACCTTCCAGCGCGGCCCCCAGGAGTCCGTCTGGGAAACCGTTCCCCAGCCCACCTGCGACACCTTCAAGTACGGGGGGAAGAACGGGTACCTGGACCTGTTCACCAAGGACGCCTCGTACGCGAAGCAGTGGAAGTACACCGACGCCCCCGACGCCGACGCGCGTGCCGTGCAGGCCGCCTACTGGGCGGATGTATGGGCCAAGCAGCAGGGCAGGGGCGGCCAGGTGACCGCGACCGTCGCCAAGGCGGCGAAGATGGGTGACTATCTGCGGTACTCGATGTACGACAAGTACTTCAAGCAGCAGGGCAACTGCGTCGGGCCGACGACCTGCCCGGCCGGCAGCGGCAAGAACAGCTCCAGCTATCTCCTGTCCTGGTACTACGCCTGGGGCGGCGCCACCGACGCCTCGGCGGGCTGGGCCTGGCGCATCGGATCCAGCCATGTGCACGGCGGCTACCAGAACCCCCTCGCCGCCTGGGCGCTCAGCTCGTACGCCGATCTGAAGCCCAAGTCGGCCACCGGCTCGGCCGACTGGGGCACCAGCCTCAAGCGGCAGCTGGAGTTCTACCGCTGGCTGCAGTCCGACGAGGGCGCCATCGCGGGCGGAGCTACCAACAGCTGGCAGGGCCGGTACGCGACGCCGCCCGCCGGTACACCCACCTTCTACGGCATGTACTACGACGAGGCCCCCGTCTACCACGACCCGCCCTCCAACCAGTGGTTCGGGTTCCAGGCCTGGTCGATGGAGCGGGTCGCCGAGTACTACCAGCAGAGCGGTGACACCGCCGCCAAGGCGGTGCTCGACAAGTGGGTGGGCTGGGCGCTGTCCAAGACCACCGTCAACCCGGACGGCACCTATCGCATCCCGGCCACCCTCCAGTGGTCCGGCAAGCCCGACACCTGGAGCTCGGCCTCCCCCGGGGCCAATGCGGGCCTGCACGTCACCGTCGCCGACTACACCGACGACGTGGGCGTCGCCGCCGCCTACGCCAAGACCCTCACCTACTACGGCGCCAAGTCCGGCAACACGGCGGCGAAGTCGATGGCCAAGAAGCTCATCGACGGTATGTGGGACCACAGCCAGGACGCGCTGGGCATCGCGGTGCCCGAGACCCGTACGGACTACAAGCGGTTCGCCGACCCGGTGTACATACCGAGCGGCTGGAGCGGGACCATGCCCAACGGGGACAGGATCGACCCGGCGTCGACCTTCACCTCGCTGCGCTCCTTCTACAAGAACGACCCGGCCTGGTCGAAGATCGAGACCTATCTCGCGGGCGGCGCCGCCCCGGTCTTCACCTACCACCGGTTCTGGGCCCAGGCCGACATCGCGATGGCCATGGGCGCGTACGCGGAGCTGCTCGAATAGCCGACAGCTCCGTGGCCCCGGTCCGTCCTGCCCGCCCCGCAGGGACGGACCGGGGCCCTCATGCCCGGCAGGGGCTCAGCCGGCCCCTCCCGCGCCCGCCCGCCTGCCGACCAGGCCGGGCAGGGCGCGCGGGTCGTCCACCCGGGTACGCAGTGCGGGTGTCCACCCGGCGCCGGAGCGGAGTGCCTCGCCGGGCATCTCCGCGTTGTGGACGGCGACCAGGTCGACGCTGTGGCCGTTGACGTAGTTGCCGGTCGCGGTGACCGGTGCGTCGCTCCACTTCTTGAGGATGTTCGCGGCGGACACCCCGGCCGGAAGCGTGAACGCGTTCTTCTCCGCGACGAGCTGGGACTGGTGGCCGATGCCGAAGGCGTACTGGTATTTCTGCTCTCCGGTGACGGTGTACAGGTTGTTGTACGCGTCGACCTGGCCGAAGCGGACGCGCGGGGCGCGCTCGACGATCCCGGCGAAGAGGTTGTGGTGGAGCGTGACCTTCAGTCTGCCCGCGTCGCCGGTGGCACCGTCGCTGTTGCCGATCATCAGCGTCTTGTCGTGGTCCTTGAACGCGTTCCAGGAGACCGTCACGCGGTCGGCGCCCTTGACGATGTCCAGCTCGCCGTCGTGCTGTTCGTAGATCTTGCCGAAGTAGGAGGGCAGGGTGCTGTCGGGGTGGGCGCCGTCGGTGAACGTGTTGTGGTCCATCCATATGTGCGTGGAGCCGTGGACGACGGCGCTGTCGTACTCGGAGTTCCAGGCGCCGGTCCTGTTGTCGTCGGTGGGGTCCCACTGCGGGAAGCAGTCGAGGGGGCTCTCCAGTGTCAGGTTGCGGACGATGACGTTGTCGGCGCCCTTGATCTGGAGGCTGCCGCCGACAATGCCCGCGTTCCCGCCCACGCCGATGAGGGTGGTGTGGGACGGGACCTCTGCCGTGATCGCCGGCTTCTGGCGCGCGGCCGAGGCGGCGCGCAAGTCCTCCTGTACCCCGCTGACCTGCTTGTCGTGGCCCCAGACCGCGGGGTCGTAGTCGGCGAGGTACCGGGCGAAGTCGTAGCCCTCGGCGGCGAAGGCCGCGCACCCGGAGGCGGTGGCGTCGAGCGTGCCCTTGACCTTGATGATCTTCGGGGTGTCGCCGCCCTTCCGGAGCGCGGCCTTCAGCTCGGCCCAGGTGGTGACGGTGTAGACGTGCGCGGCATCCGCCCGCGCGCCGCCGGTGGTGCCGGAGCCGGTCGACCCCCAGCCGTCGCCCGGGGGCAGGGACTCACGGCCCAGGTCATGGCTCCGGGCGTGGGCGGAGCCCACGGTGGACGTCAGCGCGAGCACCAGCGCCGCGCATGCGGCCGTCGCTGCTGCCCGGTGGGCCTTCCTCGTGTACGTGTGCGTCATGCGGTTCTCCTCACAGAGCGGTAAGGGTCAGGGGGCCGCGGGCCAGGTGATCCAGGACTCGGGGATCGTGTCGTCCAGGCGCCGCAGGTCGCGGGGCGCGAGCAGTCGCTGATCGCGAAGCCGCCGGGCCACCTGCCGCGCCACGGCGATCGCGCCCGGCGGATTGAAGTGGGTGTTGTCCTGCTCCGTGGCGGTCCAGTTGAAGTACTTCTTCGTCTCCTCGGCCCCGAGCCGCTGCCACAGCGCCAGCGACAGGGCCTGGATGTCGAGCAGAGGTGTGCCCGTCTGCCCGGCGAGGGCCCGCATCGCTGCCGGGTACTCGCCGTGCGTGGGCAGCGCGGTGCCGTCGGCGGCGAACTTCCGCCGCTCCACGGAGGTGAGCAGCACCGGCCGGGCTCCGTGCGCCCGCGCCCCGTCCACGTACTGCCGCAGACAGGTCCGGTAGGTGGACCAGGGCTCGGTGTAGCGCGCCGGGTCGTTCTTCTTCTCGTCGTTGTGGCCGAACTGGACGAGCAGGAAGTCGCCCGGCTCGATCAACTTGAGGATCGCGGCGAGACGTCCCTCGTCGAGGAAACTCTTCGAACTCCGGCCGTTGACCGCGTGGTTGGCCACGTGGAGGCCTTGGTGGAGGAAGAAGGGAAGAGCCATGCCCCAGCCGGTCTCCGGGGCCGCGTCGGCGTATTTCTGTGCGGCCGTGGAGTCTCCGGCGATGTGCAGGGTGCGCATACGGCGGGGGACTCCCGGGGTCGCGTGGGCGGCGGGGCCGGTGGCCGCGGCGAGGGCGAGGGCGCCTGCGGCGGCCAGCGCGCCGCGACGGTCGAGGGCGGCGGCGGCCGTCACTGGTTCTGCTTCTTCCACTCGGCCTGCGCCTTGTTGAGCTGGTCGGCCAGCGAGTCGAGGAAGTCCTTCGCGGACGTCTTGCCGAGCAGGACCTTCTGGAAGGCCGGCTCGTTGGCGGTCTTGGAGATGGTGTTCCAGTCGGGCAGGTAGTACGGCAGCTGCACGATCGTGGTGCTGCCACTGGTGAGGGCCTCGGCGGCGAGACGGGTCGGCTCCGCCTTCTGGATCCACGGATCCTTGGCGGCATCGGTGTTGGCGGGGATGGCGCCCGCCGACTCGTTCCACTTGCTGTTGGACTCGTGCGACGCGGCGAACTCGATGAACGTCCAGGCAGCCTTCTTGCTCTTGCTCGTCCTGAACAGACCGAGCCCGTCGACGGGGTTGGACACCTGAACCCGGGTGCCGCTGTCCGTCGTCGGGTTGGGCAGACCGCGGAACTTCTCGGTGCCGAGCGCCTTTACATGGTCCTTGTAGGAGCCGAGGTTGTGGTTGAGCATGCCGATCCGGCCGCTGTCCCACTGGGCGACCATCTTGGTGAAGTCGTTGTTCACGTCGGCCGAGGGGGTGGCCTTCTTGTAGAGGGCCGCGTACTTCTCCAACGCCTCGACGTTCTTGGCGTCGTTGACTGTTGTCGTCGTGCGGGACGCGTCCCAGAACGAGGTGATGCCGCTCTGGCCGTACATCGCGTCCAGCGCCTGGGCGAGGGAACCGGCACCGCCGCGGATGGTGTAGCCGAACTGGTTCCTGCCGCTGTCGGTGAGCCTGGCGGCCGCCTCGTAGAACTTCGACCAAGTGGTGGGCGCGGCAAGGCCCGCCTCCTGGAAGAGGTCGGTGCGGTAGTACAGCACGCCGTTGCTGGCGGAAGTCGGAACGGTGTACAGGTCCTTCTTGCCGCCCGCCGCCTTCACCGACTCGACCATGCCCGTGTTGAGCTTGCCGTTGAGGGCCGGGCTGGTCGCGACACGGTCGCCCACCGGCTCCAGCGCGTTCTGGCCCACGATCCCCGCCAGCATGGCCGCGCCGACCCCGCCCACGTCGGGCAGTCCGCCGCCCTGGATGGCGGTGTCGTACTTGGACTGGACGGAGGCGGCGGGAATGCCGACGTAGTTGACCTTGATGTCCGGGTACTTCTTCTCGAAGTCCTTGATGATCTGCATCCAGATGTCCCGGCGGACGGCCGTGTTGTTGTCCCAGAAGGTGATCTCGCCCTTTCCGCTGCCCTCCTCGCCCTTGCCGCCGCTGGTGCCGCCGCCGTCGTCACCGCAGGCGGAGGCGGTCAGGGCGAGGGCGGCGGCCAGGGCGAAGGCGGTGGCCGCGTGACGGCCTCTGCTGCGGCGCGTGCTGTCGCTCATGGATTTGGTACGGCTGTGCGCGCTTCGGGGGTGATGCATGGTGGCTCCCAACGGGCGTACGGGGTGGGGTGTGCTTGCGGGGGTGAGCTGTCGGGGCGGGGTCAGTCGCTGACCCGGAAGTGCCGGAACAGGGCCGTCCCGGCGGACCTCCTGCCGGGGGGTGCTCCGGCGAACAGGCAGAGCAGGGCACCCACCCAGCGCCAGGGTGTGGCGGCGAAGACCTGGCCCGAGGGCCGGAATCCGTCGCCGGTGTCCGCGTACAGGCGGCAGCGCGCCCCGGCGGTGACCTCGATACGCAACCGGGCCGAGGCGGACGGCGCCGGGCGCGGGTGCGTCGCGTCGCGCTCCTGCCCGGTGGCCGGTTCGGCGAACCGGTGCACGAGGTGGGTCGAGCCGTCGGCGCCGCGCTCCAGACCGATCCAGGTGTAGGCGTCACCGAGGACCGCGAGCCCGGCCCGGGAACCCGGCGTGGTGGCGTCGAGCTGGAGGTCCACGTCCACGGTGCGGCACGACAGCGGAAGGCGCTGGGTGAGCAGGTGCGGCAGAAGCCGTAGATCACGTACGTCCGGCGAGCGCACACAGGTCAGCCGGAGCCCGTCCCGTGTGTGGCTGACCGCCCAGCCGGGCTGGGGGTTGGCGGTCCACTGCCACTGGAGTCCGAACCGGCCGCCGGGGAACAGGTCGTCGGTGGCAGGCGCGGACGGCGGCTGCGCGGGCAGGTCGGGTGTGGTGTGGACGCGTACGGGTGTTCCGCTGGCGCCGATCACCGGCCAGCCGGTGTCGTCCCAGCGCACCGGCTGGAGATGGACGACCCGGCCGTACGCTCCGCGCTGCTGGAAGTGCAGGAACCAGTCCTCGCCGGAGGCGGTGCGGACCCAGCCGCCCTGGTGCGGCCCGTTGACCGGTGTGTCCCCCTGTTCGAGGACGACCCGGTGCTCGTAGGGGCCCAGGAACGAGCGTGAGCGGAAGACGCCCTGCCAGCCGCTCTCCACACCCCCGGCGGGGGCGAAGATCCAGAACCAGCCGTCGTGCCGGTACACCTTGGGGCCCTCGATCGTGAACCAGCCCGGGATCCGGTCGCCCTCGACCAGTACATGGCCCTCGTCGAGGAGTTCGGCTCCGTCCGGGCTCATCCGGTGGCCGGTGAGCCGGTTCTTGATGCCGGAGCGCGACTTCGCCCAGGCATGCACGAGGTACGCCTCGCCGGTGTCCTCGTCCCACAAAGGGCACGGGTCGATGAGCCCCTTGCCCGCCTTGACGAGGTGCGGACTGCTCCAAGGGCCTCTGATGTCAAGGGCGTTGGCCTGGTAGATCCCGTGATCGGGGTCGCCCCAGAAGATCCAGAACAGGCCGTCGTGGTGGCGGATCGACGGCGCCCACACCCCGCAGTCGTGCCGGGGCACGGCGAACGCCTCTTCGGGCACGAGCCGGTCCAGGGCGTGTCCGATGAGCCTCCAGCTGACCAGGTCGCGCGAGTGCAGCAGCGGAAGACCCGGTGCGCGGCCGAAGCTGGAGGCGGTGAGGTAGAAGTCGTCGCCGACGCGGACGACGTCCGGGTCGGACCAGTCGGCGTCGAGGACCGGATTGCGATAGGTCGTCGCTCGCGGGGTCATCCCTTCACCGCCTTCAGGGCAAGGGCCTGCGCCTCGCGCGGACGCAGCCGTCCGTCCGCGACGACCGTGACCACACGCCGTACGAGGGACGCGCCGGGTGCGATGGCGAGCCGGCGGGCCGCCGCGAGGGACGAACCGACGCCCGGATACTCGGCGGCGCGCACGAACCAGGGGTCGCGCCGGGTCTCGGCGGTGGCGCCCGCGAAGACGAGGGTCCACTCCTCTCCCACCAGCGCCAGCCACTCGGCGGGCGAGCCGTGCGCGGCGGCTTCGCCGACGGCGTCCGGCGTGCACACCTCGGGAGCCCCCTGCCCCCTGGGCGCGCGCCAGAAGAAGCCCCCGTAGCCGGCGCCCGGGCGGCCGTTGGTCGCCGGACTGCCGAGGGTGACGGTGGTGGGGGAGAGGTTGGTGAGGCAGAGCGTGAAGTCCAGTGCCCATGCGGTGGGGGAGAGACCGGTCACCGAGACCGTACGGCGTTCGCGCAGCAGTTCGCGCTCGCCTGCTCGCCACCCGAGCTCCTCCACGAAGCCGTCGGGGCCGCGCACCACGAAGCTCTCGTGGCGTTGGACGCCGTGGTTGTCGAGCTCGGTGGGGCCCTGGCCGCGTACAAAGGTGCGGCCGCCCCAGAAGTTGTGCCCCTCGACGTCCGGTACGGCGACCGACACACCGAGGTGGTGCGGGTGGTCGGTGGGCCGGTGTTCGGTGACGGGGGTGCCCGCGAGGGTGGTGACCGGGTGGAGGAAAGGGCGCGGCGACAGGCGCGGCTCGCACTCCGGGTGGACGGTGTAGTGCGCCACGGGGTGCCCGGCGCAGCGCAGCGTCAGCGACGAGGGGGAGGAATGCCCTTCGGCGGTACAGGGGTTCATGAGGTCCTCGCCCCGCTGTTCGCGTGCGCGCCTGCCGTGGCGGCAGCCCAGAAGGCTCCGAGGCCGCTGTAGCTGTTGAGGGTGTCGGCGGACGCGGTGATGAGACCGTCGATGCCGTGGACGACGCGGCGCACGGCACCCTCCTCCCTCGTCGCGTGGCTCCACGCCTGGGGCGGCAGGACAACCGGATCGGGCGCGGTGCGAATCGCTTCGACGACCTTCATGAAGGCGCCGGTCGACTCCGGGGGGACCAGGAGCGCGGCGCGGCCTTCCAGGTGGTCGAGGAGGTTGTCGAGGAGGTCGGTGCGGCCGTGGAAGGACTCCGAGGGGCCGTGGCCTGCCCGTTGCACCAGGACGCGGTCCTGCTTGTACCAGAAGGTGATGCGGCCCCGGCTGCCGTGCGCGACGACGTACGGCTCGCCGGGACGCTCGGCGCACAGGGTCGCGGCGACGGTGATCCGGCGCCCCGACGTCGTGGTGATGCCGACGTACGAGGTGTCGTCGGCCTCGATGTCATGGGCGCGGAACAACTCCGTGCGGATCGTCCCGACGTCCGCGGCGCGGGTCGAGCCGTCCAGGGCGAGTGCGGTGGCGACGGCGTGCGCCAGGGGGTTGGTCAGGACGCCGTCGACGACATCGGTGCCGTTCAGGCGGCGGCGCCCGGCCCAGGGCGCACGGCGGAAGTACGCCTCGTCGCGGGCCCATGCGCCCGCCGCGCCGATGCCGAGAAGGTCGCCGATCGCGCCGCCCGCCATCAGGTCGCGTATCGCCTCGATCGCGTGCGAGCCCAGTGACTGGAAGCCGATCTGCGCGGCGGTGCCCGTCGCGGCGACCGCGTCGGCCGTCCGCTGGAACTCCGCGTACGAAGGGGCGGGCGGTTTCTCCAGGAGGAGGTGTACTCCGCGCTCTGCGGCGGTGACTGCCAGGTCGGTGTGGGTGTGTATGGGTGTGCTGAGGACCGCGACGCGGGCGCCCGTGGAGTCGAGCAGATCCGCGAGGTCGGTGGACTGCTCGGGAGTGCCGAAGCCGTCGAGTTCGGCGGGGCTCAGCGGAGTGAGCTCGCAGACTCCGGCGAGGCGTACCCGGCCGCCGCGCGCGAGTCGGCGGATGTTCTCCAGGTGCTGACGCCCGTGGCCGCGCGCACCCGCGAGGACGACGGGGACCGGTTCGTGGCGGGGGCTCATCCCTTCACCGCCCCTGCGCTGAAGCCGGTGACCAGCCACTTCTGGATGAAGGCGAAGACCAGGACGACGGGGAGGGCCGAGATGACACCGCCTGCGGCGAGCGCTCCGAGGTCGACGCTGTCGGCGCCCATCAAGGTGGCCAGGCCGACCGGGATCGTCTGCTTGTCCTGGTTGCTGAGGAACATCAGCGCGAAGAGGAAGTGGTTCCAGCTGTGGACGAAGGCGAAGGAGCCGACGGCTATCAGGCCGGGGCGCAGCAGTGGGAGGACCACCGCGCAGAAGGCGCGGAAGCGTCCGCAGCCGTCCACCCAGGCGGCCTCCTCCAGTGAGTACGGCACGTTCTTGATGAATCCGCTGATCAGGATCATGGAGAGCGGGAGCTGGAAGACGGCCTCGGCGATGATGACGCTGCCCAGTGAGTTGATCATCCGCAGGTCGGCGAAGATCTGGAACAGCGGTACCAGCATCAGCGCGCCCGGGATGAACTGCGAGCACAGCAGCGCCAGCATGAACGCGCGCTTGATCCTGAAGTCGAAGCGGGCGAGGGCGTAGCCCCCGGCGAGCGCCACGACCGTGGTCAGCAGCATCGAAAGGAGCCCGACGATCAGGCTGTTCTTGAAGAAGAGCGCGAAGCTGCGCTGGTTCCAGACCTTGTCGAAGTGCTCAAGGGTGAGCGGCCACGGCGCCAGCGAGGTGGAGCCGGTGGGCCGGAACGCGAAGAGCAGCATCCAGTAGAAGGGCACGAGGGTGAAGAGGAGGTAGAGGCCCAGCGGGAGGTATATCTGCCAGCGGGGCACCTCGTCCCAGGCGCGGCGCTTCGACGGCTTGACGTCCTGGCGGCGGACGGGGGTACGGGCGGGGGCGGGGCCGTGGGGGTGGTGGCCCGTGTCCCGGCTTCCTCGGTGATCACTTCTCCTGCCCTCCGAACTTGCTGAGCCGCAGATAGACCATCGAGAAGAACAGGAGGATCACGAAGGCGATGGAGGTCAGTGCGGAGGCGTAGCCGAAGTCGTGCGAGTCGACGGCGATGGAGGCGATGCGCAGCGGCAGCGTGGTGGTCTCGCCCGCGGGGCCGCCGCCGGTGAGCGTGTACAGCAGGTCCACGTTGTTGAACTCCCATACCGCCCGCAGCAGCGTGGAGAGGATGATGGCGTCCTTGAGGTGCGGCAGCGTGATGTGGAAGAACTGCCGTAGCCGGCCGGCGCCGTCGACCTCGGCGGCCTCGTACAGATCCTTCGACACGGACTGGAGGTCGGCCAGGATGAGGATCGCGAAGAAGGGCACCCCGCGCCAGAGCTCGGCGGTGACCACGGCCGGGAAGACGGTGGAGGTGTCGGAGAGCCAGGACGTTCCGTAGGTGCCGACTCCCGCGTCCGCGAGGTAACGGGTGATGCCTGTCTGGGAGTTGTAGATGAGCATCCAGATGGACGAGGTGAGCACGCCCGAGACCGCCCACGGGGAGAAGACGAGGGCGCGGGCGAGGGCGCGGCCGACGAACGTCTGGTTGACGATCAGCGCGAGGCCCAGGCCGAGCAGCAGTTGCAGGACGACTTGGACGACGACCCACTGGAGGCTGAACCCGAGGGTGTGCCAGAACTCCGGGTCCTCGGTGAACGCCTTGGTGAAGTTGTCGAAGCCCGCGAAGCCGTTGCGCCAGGGTTTGGCGGGGTTGAAGTGCTGGAGGCTGTAGTAGAAGACGCTGAGGACGGGGTAGGCGATGAAGCCCAGCATCAGCAGGGCGGCCGGCGCGATGAGCAGATAGGGCAGTGTGCGTGGGGTGGCTCCGGTGCGGCGGGGGCTGCCGGACCGCTTGGGTGGCGGCTTGGCCACGGCGGCGGCTTGGGCCATGACGGGTCTCCGATCGGGAACGTGCGGGGCAAGCGCTTGCCGCACATTGTTCGAAATATCGAACAAAAAAAGAGGGGTGTGCGGGTCAGCCGGCGTACGGGTCCGGCACCGTGCCGGGCCGGGCGAGGAAGGCGAAGTCGCATCCGGTGTCGGCCTGGGTGATCTGCTCGGTGTACAGGGCTCCGTACCCCCGCTCGAACCGGGCGGGCGGCGGCGTCCACTCGGCCCGTCGGCGCGCCAACTCCTCGTCCGCCACGTGGAGATGGAGACCGCGGGCCGGGACGTCGAGGGTGATGAGGTCGCCGGTGCGGACCAGGGCGAGCGGGCCGCCCACATGCGACTCGGGTGCGATGTGCAGCACGCACGCGCCGTACGAGGTACCGCTCATACGGGCGTCCGAGATCCGCACCATGTCCCGCACGCCCTGCTTGAGCAGATGGTCGGGGATCGGCAGCATCCCGTACTCCGGCATGCCGGGACCGCCCTTGGGGCCGGCGCCGCGCAGGACCAGGACACTGTCGGCGGTGATGCCGAGCGAGGGGTCGTTGATCGTGCGCTGGAGCAGGCGGTAGTCGTCGAAGACGACCGCAGGACCGGTGTGCCGGAGCAGGCGCTGCTCACAGGCGATGTGCTTGATGACGGCGCCGTCCGGACACAGATTGCCGCGCAGCACCGCGAGCCCGCCCTCGGCCGCGACCGGTTCGGCGCGGGGCCGGATCACGTCGTCGTGGTGGACCTCGGCCGTGGCGAGCTGCTCGCGCAGGGTGTCGTGCGCGACGGTCGGCCGCTCCAGGTGGAGCAGGTCGGTGATCCGGGAGAGCAGCCCGGGCAGCCCGCCCGCGAAGTGGAAGTCCTCCATGAGGTAGGTGTCGCCGCCGGGCCGCACGTTGGCGAGCACCGGAACGGTCCGGGCGATGCGGTCGAAGTCGTCGAGCGTCAGCTCGACGCCCGCCCGCCGGGCCATCGCGATCAGATGGATGACGGCGTTGGTGGAACCGCCGAGTGCGAGGACCGTGGTCACCGCGTCCAGGAAGGCGTCCTCGGTGAGGATCGCGGACAACGTCCGCTCCTCGTGGACCAGTTGGACGATCCGCAGCCCCGAAGCCGCTGCCATGCGGTCGTGCTCGGAGGCGACGGCGGGGATGGAGGAGGCGCCGGGAACCGTCACCCCGAGGGCCTCGGCCGCCGCGGTGAGCGTGGAGGCGGTGCCCATCGTCATGCAGTGGCCGGGGGAGCGGGCCAGGCCGTTCTCCAGGCCGGCCAGTTCGCAGTCGCCGATCAGCCCGGCCCGTTTGTCGTCCCAGTACTTCCACATGTCCGTGCCGGAGCCCAGGACCTGGCCCCGCCAGTGGCCGGGCAGCATCGGCCCCGCGGGCACGAACACGGCGGGCAGGTCGACGGAGGTCGCACCCATGAGCAGCGCGGGCGTCGACTTGTCGCAGCCGCCCATCAGCACGGCCCCGTCCACCGGATACGAGCGCAGCAGTTCCTCGGTCTCCATCGCGAGGAGGTTGCGGTAGAGCATCGGGGTGGGCTTCTGGAAGGTCTCGGACAGCGTGGAGACCGGGAATTCCAGGGGGAAGCCCCCTGCCTGCCACACCCCCCGCTTGACGGCCTGGGCGCGGTCGCGCAGATGGACGTGGCAGGGGTTGATGTCGGACCAGGTGTTGAGGATCGCGATGACCGGCTTGCCCAGGTGCTCCTCGGGCAGATAGCCGAGCTGGCGGGTGCGGGCGCGGTGGCTGAAGGAGCGCAGGCCGTCGGTGCCGTACCACTGGTGGCTGCGCAGTTCCTCGGGAGCGCGGCGGCGCGGCTCCCCGGGGCTCGGTGACTGGGCCGGGCTCATATGCCCCACCCCGCGACCGCGCCCCACCCCTCGACGATGGCGGCGACCTCCTCGCGCCCGGCCGCGTCCAGCGGTCTGCTGGGGGAGCGCACATCGCGCCGGCACAGACCGAGGACGGCCAGGGCCTCCTTGACCACGGTCACGTTGTTGGCGGAGGAGTCGGCGGCACGCAGTTCCTCGAAGCGGCGGATCTGCTCCCACACCCGCATGGCGGCCGGATGGTCGCCCGACCGCAGTGCTTCGAGCATGGCCAGGGACACTTTGGGTGCGACGTTGACCAGGCCGGAGGTGAATCCGGTCGCCCCTGCGGAGAAGTACGAAGGCGCGTACGGTTCGGCGAGACCGGCCACCCACACGAAGCGCTCCAGGCCGGAATCGCGGGCGAAGGCGGCGAACCGCGCCGCGTCCGGCACCGCGTACTTCACCCCGATCACGTTCGGGCACACCTCGCCGAGCGCCGCCAAGTGCCTGCCCGCCAGGCCCGCGTTACGGATGTACGGGACGACGCCCAGCTCCGGGACGGCCTCGGCGATGGCCCGGTGGTAGTCGACCCAGCCGCCCGCCGCGACATAGGGATGTACGGGCTGATGGACCATCAGCATGTCGGCGCCCGCCTCCCGCGCGTGCCGGGCGGCGCCGATGGCGGTCGGCACATCGTGCCCGACACCGACGACGATCGCCGCTCGGCCGGCAGCCTCCGAGACGGTCGACTCGACGACGGCATCGCGTTCTTGGGGTGTCAGCGCGTAGAACTCGCCGGTGTTCCCGTTCGGCGTCAGCGTCCGCACACCGCCGTCGAGCAGCCTGCGCAACAGGGCGCGGTGTGTGTCACGGTCGATGGAGCCGTCCTCGGCGAACGGGGTCACCGGGATGGCCACGACATCGGCCAGGGCGGCGCGCATGGCCTCGTACGTCGTCGTCACAGCGAACCGTCCTCCCCCTGCGCCTGGGGGAAGGCCCGCTCGACGAAGGACGCGATGTGGGCGTGCAGGGCGCGGGAGGCGCCGTCCGCGTCGCCGGCCAGGGCGAGACGCAGGATCTCCCGGTGCTCGGCGGCCTCCCGCTCCCACGACGGGTCGGCCGCCCAGGCGACCGCGGAGACCAGGGCCGCCTGGTCGCGCACCTCGTCCAGCATCCGCGCGAGCAGCGGATTGCCGCACGGCAGGTACAGCGCCCGGTGGAACTCCCGGTTGGCCAGGGAGCGTTCGGCGGTGTCCGCCGCGCGGTCGGCGCGCTCCAGCGCCTCGCGTGCGGCGTCCAGGTCCGCCGTACCGCGCACGGTACGGCGCAGCGCCTCGGGTTCGAGGAGCAGCCGCACGTCGTACACCTCGCGCGCCATGTCCGCGTCCACCATGCGTACCGTGACGCCCTTGTACTGGTTCATCACGACGAGCCCGGTGCCGGCCAGCGTCTTGAGCGCCTCGCGCACGGGGGTCTTGGACACCCCGTAGTGCGTGGCGAGTTCGACCTCGACGAGGGCCTGGCCGGGGGCCAACTGGCCGGTGAGGATACGGTGCTTGACGGCTTCCAGGACGAACTGGGTCCGCGAGGGGATGGGTGTGGGCACAGAGGTCATGCGCGCCTCTCGACTGTCAC
Source organism: Streptomyces sp. ERV7 (assembly GCF_001653515.1). Lineage (GTDB taxonomy): Bacteria > Actinomycetota > Actinomycetes > Streptomycetales > Streptomycetaceae > Streptomyces. The sequence continues at coordinate 1,611,840 of NZ_LYOY01000029.1, forward strand.
GTAGCGCGTCTCATATATGACGCATCAGGTACGACGCGATGAAAGTAGAGCCGATTCCGTTGCGCGTCAACGGATCTGACGCCGTGACATCCGAACCGCCCGGGGCGTTGACGAGAAAGCGCTTACCATCTACGTTCCATTCATCAGTGTGACCCCCGATTGCTCGCCCGTGCAGCACGCGCCGAGGTAGCGGCAGTTGCCGTGCATGGCCGCGATCAGAGCGAGTCAGGTAGTAGAACACTGTTCCACACGCTGAACCGTCGGGCTCATCCCCCATCGCCCGAACCGATGCGCCACATCCCGATCCGAAGGGACCCATCCGCATGCGCACTCACGCCCCCCACAAGCGCCGCCGCACCCTTCTGCTCGCCGCGACCGCCGTCGCCGCCACGGCACTGGCCGGGCTGCCCCAGTCGGCGGGCGCCGTCGGCGCGCCCCTCGTCGCCGCCGACACCGCTCCCGTCGGCTTCGGCGCCGGCACCACGGGCGGCGGCAGCACCGCCCCGGTCACCGTCTCCACCCTCGCCGCCTTCAAGACCGCCGTCACCGGCGACAGCGCCAAGGTCGTCAAGGTGAGTGGGCTGATCCCGCTCAGCGGACAGATCGACGTCGGCTCCAACACCACGGTCCTGGGCGTCGGTTCGGCCTCCGGGTTCACCGGTGGCGGCCTGCGGGTGAAGCAGGAGACCAACGTCGTCATCCGCAACCTGAACATCAGCAAGCCCGTGGCCCCGGCCGACGGCATCACCGTGCAGAAGTCGACGAAGGTGTGGATCGACCACAACACCTTCTCCTCGGACCGCGACCACGGCAAGGACCACTACGACGGGCTCGTCGACATCACCCACGGCTCGGACCACGTCACCGTCTCCTGGAACACCTTCAAGGACCACTACAAGGGCTCGCTCGTCGGGCACAGCGACAAGAACGCCTCCGAGGACACCGGGCAGCTGCGGGTGACGTATCACCACAACCACTTCAGCAACGTCAACTCGCGCGTTCCCAGCCTGCGGTTCGGCACCGGCCACTTCTACGACAACTACGTCGAAGGAGCCGACACCGCCGTGCACTCCCGGATGGGTGCCCAGATGCTCGTCGAGAACAACGTCTTCCGCTCGACGAAGGTCGCCGTGACCACCAACCGCGACAGCGGCACCGACGGCTATGCCAACCTGCGGGGCAACGACCTCGGCGGCGCCGCCCTGGAGGTCTCCCGTACGGGCTCCCTCACCACCGCGCCCTACACCTACACCGCCGAGCCCGCCTCGTCCGTCGTCGCTTCGGTGACCGCGGGAGCCGGAGCCGGAAAGCTCTGACGGCCGCAGGTCCAAGCAGGGGTCCAGCAGGTCCAGCAGGAGCACAAGGAGACGAGACATGGCTTCATCAGCACCGGCCCGCTCGCGTACGCACCGCCGCGCTTTCGCGGCGGGAGCCGCGGCCTTCGCCCTGGCCGGTACCGCGATCCTCGCGGGCTCACTCACGGGAACGGCCAACGCGGCCACCACCACGGCCGCCTGGCCGACCCCCACCAAGAGCAAGCCCGTTCCGGCGACCATCGAGGTCTCGGGCGTGTACGACGGAAAGATGCAGCGCTTCTACGGCAGCGGCGACCTCGGCGACGGCGGCCAGAACGAGAACCAGTCCCCGTTGTTCCAGCTCAAGGACGGGGCCGTCCTGTCCAACGTCGTCATCGGTGCGCCCGGCGCCGACGGTATCCACTGCCTGGGCACCTGCACGCTCAAGAACGTCTGGTGGGAGGACGTCGGCGAGGACGCGGCCAGCTTCAAGGGCAAGTCCGCCTCCGCCGTCTACCGGGTGGAGGGCGGTGGCGCGAAGAAGGCCTCGGACAAGGTCTTCCAGTTCAACGGCGCCGGCACCCTGACCGTGACCGGCGGGTTCCAGGTCGCCGACTTCGGCAAGCTCGTCCGCAGCTGCGGCAACTGCTCCACGCAGTACAAGCGCAAGGTGGTCGTGGACAACGTGGACGCGACCGCCCCCGGCAAGGCGCTCGTCGGCATCAACAGCAACTACGGCGACAGCGCCACCCTGCGCAGCGTCCGTATCCACGGCGACAGCAGCAAGAAGATCAAGCCGTGCGTGCGCTACGAAGGCAACAACACGGGAACCGAGCCCAAGGTGCTCGGCAGCGGACCGGACGGCACGTACTGCCGCTACTCGGCCTCCGACATCACCTACAACTGACCGTATTCCACGGCCGGTTCCCCACCGCCGCCCGGCGCGGACCACGCCGGGCGGCGGTACCACCCCTCACACAACACGGGAGGCCGGATGCCCGGCACAGGCAGGATCACGAGCGCCGTACTGGGGGCCGCGCTGACGGTCGCGGCCACCGTGGCGGCACCCGGCACGGCATCCGGTGCGGTGGCTGCCGCACCGGGCATCGTCGTGGCCACGAACGGCGACGACTCCGCGCCCGGCACCCTCGCCCGGCCGCTGAGGACCATCCAGAAGGCCGTGGACCGGGCACGCCCCGGCGACAGCATCGCGGTGCGGGCAGGGACGTACGCCCTGGACGACAACATCACCATCACCACCTCGGGCCAGGCGTCGAAGCCGATCGTCCTCGGCGCGTATCCGGGGGAGCGGGTCGTCATCGACGGCGAGCGGCTGCCCGCCAGCCACACCCCGGTCGGCGGCAGCATCCCGCGCGCCGAACGCGGCGCGATCCACCAGGAGGCCTCCTACTGGCGGATCTCCGGCCTGGAGATCGTCCACGGCCCGTACGGCTACTACTGCGACGGCTGCGGTCACAACGTCTTCTCGCGGCTGAGCACCCACGACAACTACGAGTCCGGATTCCAGTTGCAGGGCGCCTCGGGCGACAACCAGATCCTCGACCTCGACAGCTACGACAACCGTGACCCCCGCAAGAACGGCGAGAGCGCGGACGGGCTCGCGATCAAGGAGGGCAGCGGTACGGGCAACGTGGTGCGCGGCGCCCGGCTGTGGAACAACGTCGACGAGGGCAGCACCACGGCGCCCGCCTCGTCCAGCGCCACCAGGTGGCGGAGCGTCTGCCCGTTCAGCGGGGTCTCCCGCACCGCGACCACCAGCCGGCGCCGCTCCTTGAGCGTCACGCTCGCCGCCCGCTGCAGCAGGTCCTTCGAAAGCCCCAGCGCCACCCCGGCCACACAGGCCGTGCTGGCGGGCACGATCAGCATCCCCTTGACCGGATACGAGCCGGACGACGGCCCGGCGCCGAGGTCCCCGGCGCTCCAGTGCCTTACGCCTTCGAGTGAAGCCCCGTCCACGTCGAAGGTCCCGGGCTTCCCGTCCGCCCCCCGCGCCAGCCACTTCGCGAGGTCCTCGCGCCAGTGCGCGTCACGGAAGGCGATCCCCGTCTCGTCGAGCAGCGTGAGCCGCGAGGCACGCGAGACGACCAGGTCGACGCTCTCGCCCGCCGCCAGCAGCCCGCGCAGCACGGCCGCCGCGTACGGCGTCCCCGAAGCGCCGGAGACGCCGACGACCCAGGGCGTGCGGGGCCGCCCCGCCTCTCGCTGACTGTGTACGTTCACCTGCTCCACGTGTCCGAGCCTATCCGGCCACCCGGGGGCGGGAACCGTCACACCGAGAGCCCGCGCACCAGCAGGTCGAGGAGCGCGCAGCCGAAGAGCGAGATCCCGATGAACCCGTTCGTGGTGAAGAACGCCCGGTTGAGGCGCGACAGGTCGTGCGGCTTGACGATCGTGTGCTCGTAGACGAACGCCGCCGCCACGATCACCAGGCCGATCCAGAAGAACGCCCCGGCGTCGGTGGCCAGCGCGTACCAGACGAGGAGCGCCGTGGTGACGGCGTGACAGCCGCGGGCACCGCGGATCGCGTTCGGCACGCCGAAGCGGGCCGGCACCGACAGGACGCCGCACTCGCGGTCGGACTCGACGTCCTGGCAGGCGTAGATCAGATCGAAGCCGCCGATCCAGATGCCGACCGCCAGGCCCAGGATCACCGCGTGCCAGGACCACTCGCCGGTGATCGCGAGCCAGCCGCCGACGGGCCCCATGGCCTGCGCGAGCCCCAGGATCGCCTGCGGGAAGTTGGTGAACCTCTTGCCGTACGGATACACCACCATCGGGATGACCGCGATGGGGGCGAGGGCCAGACAGAGCGGGTTGAGCAGTCCGGCGGCGCCCAGGAACACGACCAGCGCGATCAGCGCGCCGGTCCAGGCCGAGCGCACCGACACGGCGCCGGTGACCAGTTCGCGCTGGGCGGTGCGCGGATTGCGGGCGTCGAGCTCGCGGTCGATGATCCGGTTGCAGGCCATCGCGAACGTCCGCAGCCCCACCATGGCGACGGTGACCAGGAGCAGCTTGCCCCAGTGGATCTCCTCGTCGAGCCGGAACATCGCGGTGAGGGCGGCGATATAGGCGAAGGGCAGCGCGAAGACCGAGTGCTCGATCATGACCAGGCGAAGGAACGCCTTGGTCCGTCCGGGCTGCGGGACTGCTGCGGCTGAGGCACTCACTTGAGGCCGTACTCCTTCCAGCGGCGGTCGACCTTCGCCGCCGTCTCCGGGTCCGACTCGACCATGTGCGGCCAGCCGCCGTCCCGGGTGTAGCCCTCCTCGGGCCACTTCGCGGTCGCGTCGATCCCCGCCTTGCCGCCCCAGAACTGCTGGTACGAGGCGTGGTCGAGGTGGTCGACCGGCCCCTCGACGACGGTGAGGTCACGGGCGTAGTCGGTGTTGCCGAGCGCCCGCCAGGACACGTCGTGCAGATCGTGGACGTCGCAGTCGGCGTCGACGACCACGATCAGCTTGGTGAGCGACATCATGTGCGCTCCCCAGATCGCGTGCATCACCTTCTGCGCGTGCTTGGGGTACTTCTTCTCGATCGAGACGATCGCGCAGTTGTGGAAACCGCCCGACTCCGGCAGGTGGTAGTCCACGATGTCCGGCACGATGACCTTGAGGAGCGGCAGGAAGAACCGCTCGGTGGCGCGCCCCAGCGGCCCGTCCTCGGTGGGCGGCCGCCCCACGACGATGGACTGGAGCAGCGGGCGCCTGCGCATCGTCACACAGTCGATGGTGAGCGCCGGGAACGGCTCCTGCGGCGTGTAGAAGCCGGTGTGGTCCCCGAACGGCCCCTCGGGCAGCATCTCGCCGGGCTCCAGCCACCCCTCGATGACGACCTCGGCGCTGGCCGGGACCTGGAGCGGCACGGTCTTGCAGTCGACCATCTCGACGCGCTTGCCCTGGATGAACCCGGCGAGCATGTACTCGTCCATGTCGCCCGGGAGCGGCGCGGTGGAGGCGTAGGTGACGGCGGGCGGGCAGCCGAAGGCGATGGCGACGGGGAGGCGCTCGCCGCGCTTGGCGGCGACCGCGTAGTGGTTGCGGCTGTCCTTGTGGATCTGCCAGTGCATACCGATGGTGCGCTTGTCGTGGCGCTGGAGGCGGTAGAGCCCGAGGTTGCGCACGCCCGTCTCGGGGTGCTTGGTGTGGGTGAGCCCCAGGTTGAAGAAGGAGCCGCCGTCCTCGGGCCAGGTGAACAGGGCGGGCAGCTGGTCGAGGTCGACGTCGTCGCCGGTGAGGACGACCTCCTGGACCGGGGCGTCCTTCACCTTCTTCGGCGGGACGTGGACCATCGAGCCGAGCTTGCCGAAGGCCTCGCGCACACCGACGAAGCCGTGCGGCAGCTCGGGCTTGAGCAGCCCGCCGATCTTCTCGCTGATCTCCTCGTACGAGGCGAGCCCGAGCGCCTTGAGCAGGCGCCGGTCCGTGCCGTAGACGTTCATGGCCAACGGCATGGCGGCGCCCTTGACGTTCTCGAAGAGAAGCGCGGGGCCGCCCGCCTTGTTGACCCGGTCGACGATCTCCCCGACCTCCAGGTACGGGTCGACTTCGGCCTTGATGCGGATGAGGTCGCCGTCGCGCTCCAGCGCCCTCAGGAGCGAGCGAAGATCGTCGTAAGCCATGGGGTCAAGTATCGGGCACCGGTTACCCTGGGCCCGTCACCGGGGCCGCCGGACGCCCCGCCGCCGTTCCCTGGGGGGACCTTCCGAACATGCTCAGGTATCTGCCGTTCCTGCTGGTCCTGGCGCTGTGGATCTACGCGTTCATCGACTGTCTGAACACCCCGGAGGAGGAGGTCCGCGGCCTCCCCAAGGTGGTGTGGGTCATCATCATCCTGCTCTTCGGCGAGGTGCTCCTCGGCCCGGTCGCCTGGTTCTTCGCGGGCCGCCCGCGCCGCCCGGCGCCGGGTCCCGCCTGGACGGCCCCGGACGACAACCCGGACTTCCTGGCGAGCCTGAACCGCCCCAAGGACGACGAACCCGAGCGCTGAGCCCGCGTCGGCTAGCCGCTCACATACGCGTCGCGCAGCTCCTGCCACCGCTGGGACGACCACGTCGACCAGTCCTTCGGGCGGCCCTCCAGGGCGTCCGCGAGGAACTCGAAGTGGTCGTGCCAGCCCGCCAGGCAGTCCAGGCGCAGTGCGTCGTCGCCGGGGAACTCGTTGGTGAAACGCAGTACCGTCGCCGAGGGTCCGGCGGGCTCCAGATGGAAGCGGACGCGGCCGTGCAGGTCCACCGTGTACTCGGCGACCCGGTCCACGTCCCAGGCCGTGACCTGGCCGGAGTGGACCCCCTCGGGCCCCGCGTTCAGCCAGCGCAACGTCACCGCGCCGCCCAGCCGGGGCTCCAGGACGTCGGCCGCGCAGAGCCACCCGCCCAGGCCCTCGGGGGTGGCCACGGCCGCCCAGACCCGCTCCTGCGGGTGGGGCAGCGGGAGCTCGTAGCGGAGGAGCCAGGCGCCGTCGTGGGACTCACTGGTGCCATGAGGGATCACATCCGTCATGGCACCAGTGTCACCCGAACGGCCGCGCGGCGCCCGCGCACGCCGTGGCCAGGGGACTACACGCCCGCGTACGAGTGCTTGCCGTTCACGAAGATGTTGACGCCGTAGTAGTTGAAGAGCCAGCAACCGAAGGCCAGCAGCGCCAGCGTCGCGGCCTTGCGGCCCTTCCAGCCGGCCGTGGCGCGCGCGTGCAGATAGCAGGCGTACGCGACCCACGTGATGAAGGACCAGACCTCCTTGGGGTCCCAGCCCCAGTAGCGGCCCCACGCGTCGCCGGCCCAGATCGCGCCCGCGATGATCGTGAACGTCCAGAGCGGGAAGACCGCCGCGTTGATCCGGTACGCGAACTTGTCCAGGGAGGCCGCGGCGGGCAGCCGCTCCAGGACCGAGGTGGCGAAGCTGCCCGGCTTGCCGCCCTCGGCGAGCTTGGCCTCGTAGCGGTCCCGGAAGAGGTAGAGCAGCGTGGCGACGGCGCCGACGTAGAAGACCGCGCCGCAGAAGATCGCGGTGGAGACGTGGATCCACAGCCAGTACGAGTGCAGCGCGGGAACCAACTGGTCGCTGGCGGTGTACAGGACGGTGACGGCGAGACCCAGGTCGAGCAGGACCGAGGTGACCAGCGGAAGGCCCAGCCAGCGCACGTTCTTCTTCAGCGCGAGGAGCGTGACGTACACACCCACGGCGACGGTGGAGAAGGTGATGTTGAACTCGTACATGTTGCCCCACGGCGCCCGCTGCACGGACAGCGCGCGGGTGAGCACCCCGGAGGCCTCGACGAGGAACGCGAGGACGGTGAAGGACACGGCGATACGGCCGTAGAGGTCGCCCTTCACATCGCCGCCGGCCGCGCCCGGACCGTCCGGCACGTCACGGTTGCCGGAGGCGGAACGGGTGACGACCTTGGGGCGCTCCAGTACGGCGGTGCCGCCGCCCTTCTTGGCGACCTGCACCTTCACCGTGCCCGCGGCGTCCTGCCCCGCGGCGTCGGCGGTGAGGGCGGCCGCGGTGCGGGCGACCTTGCTGCGGCTGCCGAGGATCCACTCCGCCATGTGCGCGAAGAAGGCCAGCAGATAGACCGCCATCGCCGAATAGATCAGGTAGTTACTGGTGTGCGCCAGGCTCTCGTTGGTTGTGGCGGCGAGGATCACTTCTCGGCCCCTTCAGCTTCGGCAGGTTCTGCCACCTGGTCCTTGGCGGGCTCAGGTGCGGGATCAGGCGCGGTCGGCGCCTCTGGAATGAGCGTGACCGCGAGATCGGCCAGCTCCTCGGGGAGCTTCGCGGACTCGCTCCGCCCAAGCCCCGCCATCTCGACGACGGTGACGCCGTCCTTACCGGTCACGGCGCGGACCCACACCCGGCGCCGCTGGATGAACAGCGACCCGGCCAGGCCCGCGATCGCCAGGACCGAGCCGGTCAGGGCGAGGTCGTTGCCGGGCTGCTGGGAGATCTGGAAGCTCGCCCACTGCTTGATGTCCTTGTCGAAGGTGATCGACCCGGCGCCCTCGGGGAGGTCCAGTGTCTCGCCGGGCAGCAGGGTCTTCTTGAGGACCTTGCCCTGGTCGTCCTTGAACGGCTTCATCTTGTCGGTGTCGAGCTGGTACACGTTCTGCGGCAGCCCGGAGTTGACCCCGAGACTGCCGTGGTACGCGCCGACGTTGAGGACGGGGAAGTCCAGCGCCGGGAACTGGGAGAACATCGTCCCGTTGCCCTTGCCGCCGTAGGTGGGCACGAAGAACGCGGCGAAGCCCAGCTGGTCCCACTTGCCCTTGGCGTCGGTGTAGCCGTCGTACACCTTGATCGCGCCGCTGGAGGAGATGTTGTTGTCGATGGGCAGCAGCGGCACCGCGCCGTGGAAGACGACCTTGCCCCGGCCGTCCTTGACGGTGACGCTCGGCGCGTAGCCGTGGGCCAGCAGATAGACCTTGGAGCCGTCGACCACCAGCGGCTTGTTGACCTCGACGGCCTTCTTCTGCGGCTTGCCGTCGGCGCCCTCGGAGTAGGTGACGTGCGCCACGAACTCGCGGGCGGTGCCGCGGTTGGGCCCGCTGCGCTCATAGGTGGCGTCGAAGCGGTCCAGGGTGAAGCTGAACGGCGCGAGGTCGTCCGTCTTGAACAGCGAGCCGGACTTGAAGTCGTCGTACTGGGTGAGGGTGTTGGAGAACCCGTCGCCCTGGACGACCAGCTTGCCGCCCTCGGACTTGAAGAGCTGGCCGACGGCGAACGCCACCAGGATCAGGATCAGCGACACATGGAAGATCAGGTTCCCGGCCTCGCGGAGGTAGCCCTTCTCCGCGGCGACCGCGTCGCCGACCACATGCGTACGGAAGCGGCGCTTCTTCAGCATCGCGGCCGCGGCCTCGCGCACCTGCTCGGGATCGGCCTCGGTGCGCCGCGACCGCGTCGCCGACCACATGCGTACGGAAGCGGCGCTTCTTCAGCATCGCGGCCGCGGCCTCGCGCACCTGCTCGGGATCGGCCTCGGTGCGCCAGGTGGTGTACGCGGGCAGCCGGGTCAGCAGCCGGGGCGCGCCCGGCGGGCGGCCGCGCAGCTGGCCGACGAACTGCCAGGTGCGCGGGACGATGCAGCCGATGAGGGAGACGAACAGCAGGATGTAGATCGCGGAGAACCACACCGAGCTGTACACGTGGAACATGCCGAGCTTCTCGTAGATCGGCGAGATCGTGTCGTGCCGCTTCTGGAAGTCGGCGACCTTCAGCTCGTCCACATTGGTCTGCGGGATCAGCGAGCCGGGGATCGAGCCGAGGGAGAGCAGCAGAAGAAGGACGAGGGCGACCCGCATCGAGGTCAGCTGGCGCCAGAACCAGCGCACCCAGCCGAGCACGCCGATGCCGACCGGGCCGTTCGACAGTTCCTCGGCCGGGGCCGTGGAGAGCTGTGACCCGGCGGCGCCGAGCTCCTGCTCGGCGGCTTTGCGTTCGGCCGCCGACTGCGGTGCTTCTTCGGGGGCCGTTTCGGGGGCCGCTTCGGTCTTGCTCATGTTCAGACACCCACCTGGAAGCCGTTGGACCACACCTGCACCTGCTGGATGAGCTCCGCCCAGGCCCCGGTGAGCAGCAGCAGACCGGTCGCGATCATCATCACGCCTCCGGTGCGCATCACCCACGCGTAGTGCCGCTTCACCCAGCCGAAGGCGCCGAGGGCCTTGCGGAAGGCGACCGCCGCCAGCACGAACGGCAGTCCGAGACCGACGCAGTACGCGACGGTCAGTATGGCTCCGCGGCCGGCGCTCGCCTGGTCCATGGCCAGGACGTTCACCGAGGTGAGCGTCGGCCCCAGGCACGGCGTCCAGCCGACGCCGAAGAGGGCGCCCAGTATCGGCGCCCCCGCGAGCCCGGTCACCGGCCGCCTGTGGAACCGGAACTCGCGCTGCGTGAGCCAGGGCATCAGCCCCATGAAGAAGACGCCCATCAGGATCATCAGCACGCCGAGGATCTTGGAGAGCGTGCCGTTGTACTCCTGGAGCGTCTGGCCGAAGAAGCCGAACAGGGCCCCGCCGGAGACGAAGACGGCGGTGAACCCGAGGACGAACAGACTCGCCCCGGCGACCATCCGGCCGCGCTTGGCCTCCGCGAGATCGGTGCCGGTGACCCCTGTCACATACGAGAGGTAGCCGGGCACCAGCGGCAGGACGCAGGGCGAGAAGAACGAGATCAGCCCGCCGAGCACGGCCACCGGCAGGGCGATGAGCAGGGCCCCGCTCAGGACCGTGTCGTTCACACCGGGCGCCGACTGGGCGGCGAGTGTCGACTGCGCGGCGAGTACGGTCAGGGACGCGTCCACGGAATCACTTCTCCGCGATCAGCGGGTCGATCATGTCGTGGAGCTTCTTGTCGTCGAGCGCCATCAGCGCCCGCGCCGCGATCTTCCCGTCCCGGTCGAGCACGATCGTCGACGGAATGGCCTGCGGATTCAGGCTTCCCTTCGGGAAGCGGAGAATCAGTTTGCCGATCGGGTCGTACAGGCTCGGGTAGTCCGCGTCGAATTGCTTCTCGAACGCGACCGCCGGGGCCTTGTCGGTGTCGCGGGTGTTTATCCCCACGAACTCGACACCCTTGGAGCGGGTTTCCTTGGCGACCTTGCTGAGGTAGGGCGCTTCGGCGCGGCAGGGCGCGCACCAGGAGCCCCACACATTCAGCACGACGACCTTGCCCTTGAGATCGGCGACGTCGAACTGCTTGCCGTCGACGGTCTCGCCGGAGAGCTTGGGCGCGGCGTGCCGGCCGCTCTTGGCAACGGTGGAGATGCCGCCGGTGCCGGTGACGAACTTGGTGTCGCCCGAGCCGCCGGACGTGCCGCCGGAGCCGCACGAGGTGAGGGTCAGTGCGCCGGTGGCCGCGACTGCCGTGACCAGCAGGAAGGCGCGGCGGCGTGGAAGGGCAGGACTCACGGACATGTGAAAAGTTTCGCATGACCGTTTGGGGGATCTTGGGCACCCCCCTGAGTGCCCGTAAAGACCCTTGTCAAGGCCGCCTAAAGAGCCTCGCCCGCCGCGCCTCACGCCTGCTGGAGGAACGTGTTCCAGCCACCGGCGGGCTTCTGGCCGACCCCCAGCGTACGCAGCTTGGCGAGCACCTTCGGGTCCTGGACGTCGAGCCAGTCGCAGTACTGCTTGAAGGAGACCAGGCGTACGTCCTTCTTGCCCGCCATCCCCTTGAAGGCCTCCTCGACGGCGTCCATGTAGATGCCACCGTTCCACTGCTCGAAGTGGTTGCCTATGTAGAAGGGCGCGCGGTTCGTCTCGTAGGCGCGGTTGAATCCCTTGAGGTACGCCTGGGTGGCCTGCTTGCGCCAGCCCGGGTAGTTGGCCGGCGGCGCCTTCGTCGAATTCTTCGACTGGTTGGCGAGGATGTTGTAGTCCATCGACAGGACCTCGAAGGAATGCCCGGGGAACGGGATCGCCTGGAGCGGCAGGTCCCACAGGCCCTGGCGCTTGACCGGCCAGACCTGGGTGCCGCCGGGCGAGGAGGCGTCGTAGCGCCAGCCGAGCTTCTTGGCGGTCGGCAGCAGGTTGTCCTGGCCGCGCAGACACGGGGTGCGGCCGCCCACCAGCTCGCGCTTGTAGTCGAAGGGCAGCGGGTCCTCGTCGGTCCAGCCCGTGTTGGTCTTCCAGTTGGTCACGAACGACATCGCCTGGTCGATCTCGCTCTGCCACTGGGCCGACGTCCAGTTGGCGACGTCGCCGTGGCCGGAGCAGAAGTGCCCGTTGAAGTGCGTGCCTATCTCGTGGCCCTCGTTCCAGGCCCGGCGCACATTGGTGAGGGTCGCCTTGACGTGGTCGTCGGTGAGGTAGCCGATGTCCGAGGCGCCGACCTTGTTGTTCGGCGGGTGGTAGAGCCGCTTCTTCGACTCGGGCAGCAGATACAGCCCGGACAGGAAGAAGGTCATCGACGCGCCGTGGTTCTTGGCGAGGTCGAGGAAGCGCGGGAAGAGGCCGTTGCCGACCTCGCCGGCGCCGTCCCAGGAGAAGACCACGAACTGCGGCGGGGTCTGGCCGGGTTCGAGGGGGACGGGCTTGGGGGGCTGGTGCGGCTGCTTGCCGGTGTCGGCGGTCGAGCCGTCACCGATGAGCTTGACGTCCGCCTTCTTGCCCGACCCCTGGGCGCCCTTGCCGTCGCCCTTCCCGGAGCCGGCCTTGCCGCTGCCCGAGTCGTCGCCACCGCAACCGGCCACACCGACGGCGGCCGCGGCCCCCAGTCCCAGTCCGAGCATTCCCCTTCGACTGATCCCACGCATACCGTTCGTCCCCATCGCATCGTCGTCCCCGGTGTCCACACCGGCCACAGCCCTGTGGACATCAGATGAGATGCCTATGAGCCCGCGATGGTTCCGTACAGTCGCACAAAACTTCGCAAATCGTACGGTTCGTCAGTTCTGTTGTACGCAGGGCGACGAGGGGGTCGCGGGGCTCAGGCGATGGGCCGCCACATACATGGCTCCCGTCCGCCCCCCCCCGATGGCATCCTGACCTCGTGAACGGACCGGAGATCCACTGTCGATTCGCCCCCGAGCTGCACCTCTTCGTCCCGGCGGAGCGCCGCGCGGGGCGTACGGCCGTGGTCACGGACGGCTCGTCCACCCTCGGCCATGTCGTCGAGTCGCTCGGCGTCCCGCTGACCGAGGTCGGCCGCCTCGTCGTCGACGGCCACCAGGTGCCCGTCTCGCACATCCCGCGCGCGGACGAGAGCGTCGAGGTGTACGCCGTCGAGCGCCCCCAGCGGGTCCCCGGTGCCCCGCTCCGCTTCCTCCTCGACGTCCATCTCGGCGCGCTGGCCCGCCGGTTGCGGCTCCTCGGCGTCGACGCGGCGTACGAGAGCGAGGACATCGGCGACCCCGCGCTCGCCACGCTCTCCGCGACCGAGCGGCGGGTGCTGCTCTCCCGGGACCGGGGGCTGCTGCGGCGCCGCGAGCTCTGGGCGGGCGCCTACGTCTACAGCCACCGCCCCGAGGACCAGCTCCGCGACGTACTGGAGCGGTTCGCGCCCGCCCTCGCCCCCTGGACCCGCTGCACCGCCTGCAACGCGCCGCTGCGGGAGGCCGACAAGGACTCCGTGCGCGAACTCCTGGAGCACGGGACGCGCAGCGCGTACGACGTCTTCGCCCAGTGCACGGTGTGCGAGCGCGTGTACTGGCGCGGTGCCCACCACGCCCGTCTGGAGGCGATCGTCGAGGACGCCATGGCGGAGTTCGGCGGGGCGGCGACGGGTCCGGGTCACGGACGCCCGGCCGGTCCCTGACGCCCGGTCAGAGCCCGCGATTCTCCGGCCGGTTCAGAGCTCGCCGCTCCTGAGCCGCTCGATCTGCGCGGCGGAGAGCTCCACCGTGCGTCGCATATGGGCGATGAGCAGCTCGATCTCGCCGTCGTCGTACGCGTCGAACATGGTGAACCACGCCCCGTTCAACTTCCCCCACACCGCCCCGAACTCGGCCATCCGCTCGGGCACCGCCTCGACCAGCACCTTGCGCCGGTCCTCGGTGTCGCGCCGGCGCGTGACGTATCCGGCCTTCTCCAGGCGGTCGACGAGCCGGGTGGCCGAGCCGGTGGTGAGCCCGGTCAGCTCCGCGATCCGCCCCGTGGTGACGGGCCCGGGCTCCAGGCCCAGCAGGTTGAGGCACTGAAGGTCGGTGGGGTGCAGCCGCAGATGGTCCGCGAGCGCCTGGTTGAACAGCGCGTACGAGGCCATGTAGCGGCGCGATGCGACACCGAGCTCGGTCATGAGACGGACTCGGCCGTCTTTCTTCTGCGGCATGCAGAAATTGTACGACGCAGGGTCTGATTCCGGCAGAGTCTGATTCCGGCAGAGTCTGATTCCGGCAGGCTCGGGCACGGCCGGGCTCAGTACGCGCACTCGGACTCAGTACGCGTACTTGTCCCCGGTCGCGGGCGCCAGCACCCGGTGCGTGTTGTTGTCCGGGTTGCGGTCGCCCACCCCGCCGCTCCAGGAGGTGTTGATGTTCACGACGACCTCGGCCGGGCTGCCCGCGACCCGCAGGTCCAGGGCGATCTGCCGCCCCGCACCGGCGGCCCGCATCGCGCCCGTGGAGCACAGCACGGTCTCCGGACTGCCGCGCAGACACCCCGGCGGCAGCTGCTCGGTCCCGGCGAGCGGCGTGGAGAACCGCAGCCGCACGGTGGCGTCCGGGACGGCGGCGGGCCCGTGGTTCGACGGCTCGACCCACACACCGACGCGCCCGGACCAGAGGGAGACGTGCCCGTGGTAGGCGAGATCGGCCTCGGCACCGGCCGGCGCCTGCGCGACAACGCCGGGGTCCGGGGCAGCCAGAACCGCCGGGTCCGCAGGGGCCGCCGGGGCTCCCTCGACGTCCGGGCCGACGGCCGCGTCCGTACCACCGCGCTGCACACCGGGCGCGAGCCCGACGCCCACGCGTCCCACGGGGTCGCCCACACCGCCGTGCGCGGCGCCGCCGTGGGCCACCCCGGCGCACAGCCCGCACACCGCCACCAGCACGGCGCCGAGCCCTGCCGAGAAACCCGTGAACCGCTTGACCCCCGTGAACCGCTTCGACCCCCTACGCATCCCAGCCATGCCCGAAAGATACCTTTAGCGGCTTATATTCCCGGGTTGCCACCCCGAAGCGTGCCACTCTGTCCGCATGCTCGTCGTCCGCTCCGTGTTCCTGTTCCTCCTCGCCGCCGTTCTTGAGATCGGCGGGGCCTGGCTCGTCTGGCAGGGCGTCAAGGAACACCGGGGAGGGATCTGGATCGGCGCGGGGGTGATCGCGCTCGGCGTGTACGGGTTCGTGGCGACCCTGCAGCCGGACGCCGAGTTCGGCCGGGTCCTGGCCGCGTACGGCGGGGTGTTCGTCGCGGGCTCACTGGCCTGGGGCGCGGTCGCCGACGGCTACCGCCCGGACCGCTGGGACATCACCGGCGCGCTGGTCTGCCTGGCCGGGATGGCCGTCATCATGTACGCCCCGCGCGGCCGCTGAGGACGACGCGACGGCCGCCCCCGCCACCCCGCACCGCACCGCACCCGGCCTATCCTGACCGCATTCCGATCATTCGCGCGAGGAGTACGCCATGACCGCCACCGGGACCCCCATCGCCGTCGTCACCGGCGCGAGCAGCGGTATCGGCGCCGCCACCGCGCGCCAACTGGCCGCCGCCGGCTACCGCGTGGTGCTCACCGCACGCCGCAAGGACCGCATCGAGGCGCTGGCCGCCGAGATCAACGAGGCGGGCCACCAGGCCACGGCGTACGCGCTCGACGTCACCGACCGCGCGGCCGTGGACGCCTTCGCCGGCGCCTTCCGCACCATCGGCGTCCTCGTCAACAACGCGGGCGGCGCGCTCGGCGCCGACCCCGTCGCCACCGGCGACCCCGCCGACTGGCGCCGGATGTACGAGACGAACGTCATCGGCACGCTCAACGTCACCCAGGCCCTGCTCCCCGCGCTCGACGCGTCCGGCGACGGCACGGTCGTCGTCCTGTCGTCGACGGCGGGCCACGCCACGTACGAGGGCGGCGCGGGCTATGTCGCCGCGAAGAACGGCGCCCGGGTCATCGCCGAGACCCTGCGTCTGGAGATCGTGGGCCGCCCGGTCCGGGTGATCGAGATCGCGCCCGGCATGGTGAAGACGGAGGAGTTCGCCACGACCCGCTTCGGCGGCGACACCGAGAAGGCGGCGAAGGTCTACGCGGGCGTGGCCGAGCCCCTGACGGCCGACGACGTGGCCGAGACGATCACCTGGGCCGTCACCCGCCCCCCGCACGTCAACATCGACCTCCTGGTGGTCCGCCCCCGCGCCCAGGCGTCGAACACCAAGGTGCACCGGGAGCTGTAACCCACGGGCGTCATGGCCGAGGGGGCGCCGGGCCACCGCCCGGCATCCCCTCGGCCTTCAGTCCCTCAGCCCTTCACACACACGACCTGCTTCAGCTTGGCGACGACCTCCACCAGGTCCCGCTGCTGGTCGATGACCTTCTCGATCGGCTTGTAGGCGCCCGGGATCTCGTCCACGACACCGGCGTCCTTACGGCACTCCACGCCCCGCGTCTGCTCCTCCAGGTCGCGGGTCGTGAACGCCCGCTTCGCCGCGTTCCGGCTCATCTTGCGGCCCGCGCCGTGCGAGGCCGAGTTGAAGGACGCCGCGTTCCCGAGGCCCTTCACGATGTACGAACCGGTGCCCATCGAGCCCGGGATGATCCCGTAGTCCCCGGAGCCGGCGCGGATCGCGCCCTTCCGGGTGACCAGCAGGTCCATGCCGTCGTACCGCTCCTCCGCCACGTAGTTGTGGTGGCAGCTGATCACCGGCTCGAAGGTCACCCTGGCCTTCTTGAACTCCTTGCGGACCACGTCCTGGAAGAGCGCCATCATGATCGCGCGGTTGTACCTGGCGTACTCCTGCGCCCAGAACAGGTCGTTCCGGTAGGCCGCCATCTGCGGCGTCTCCGCGATGAAGACGGCGAGGTCGCGGTCGACCAGGCCCTGGTTGTGCGGCAGCTTCTGCGCCTCGCCGATGTGGAAGTCGGCGAGCTCCTTGCCGATGTTGCGGGACCCGGAGTGCAGCATCAGCCAGACCGAACCCGACTCGTCGAGGCAGAACTCGACGAAGTGGTTTCCGGATCCGAGCGTTCCCATCTGCTTCACGGCTCGGTCGTGACGGAACTTGACCGCATCCGCGACCAGCCGCGTATCCTCACCGGGCTCGGCGACGCCGCGTATCTGGACGACGCGCTCACGGCGAGCGGGTCGGCCGCCCAGCGCCGTACCGTGACCGTGGTCTTCCGTACGTCCAATGTGATCGTGACCGTCGAGTACACGGAACAGCCCACCGGGCCGAACGCCGCCGCCCCCGACAGCCAGGAACTCCAGGAGAAGACCCAGGCCCTGGCCGCCAAGCTCGCCGAGCTCTTCGGCGAGTGAGCCCGCCGGGCCGTGTGACGGACCCGATCCGCGAACAGCAAGCAGCGACCAGCGAAGGAACGCGTAGAACCATGCACCGACCCGCCCCCGCCACCGCCCCGCGCACGCGGCTCGCCCGTGTGCTCGCCTGCGCCGCCGTCCCCGTGATGCTCGTCGCCGTCGGCTGCTCGTCGGACTCCGGCGACGAGAAGAAGAAGGACTCGGGGTCGTCGTCCTCGGCCACCACGCCCAGCGGCAAGCAGTCCTCGTCGCCGTCCGTGGCCCCGGCGAAGTACGCCAAGCTGCCCGACCCGTGCAAGGCGCTGGCGGAGAAGACGATCGAGAACCTGGTGCCGAAGGCGAAGTCGAAGTCGGGCACGGCGGGCAAGTCGACGGATGTGGCCTCGCAGGGCACCTGCTCGTGGAACGGCCTGGACGACAAGGGCGTGAAGGGCTCGCAGTACCGCTGGCTGGACGTCTCGTTCAAGCGGTACGGCTCGGACGCGGCGATCGGCAGCGGCGACCAGCGCGCGGCGAAGGAGTACGCCCGGCTGCTCGCCTCGACGAAGGCGGCGGACGGCGCCAAGAACGTGAAGACGGCGCCGGTGAGCGGTATCGGCGACGAGGCGACCGCGGTCAGCTACGACCTGCACAAGACCGACGAGGACTTCAAGTACGCGGTGATCGTGGCCCGCACGGCGAACGCGGTGGTCGTGCTCGACTACAACGGCGCGGGCTACCAGGGCGCGGACGCGCCGGACGCCGGTGATCTGATGAAGGACGCGCAGAGCGCGGCCAAGGAGGCGGTGGCGTCGGTCGTCACCGCCAACGGTGGCAGCCGGTAACGAGCCGGGTTCGATACGGAGTCCTGCCCTCCCCTGTGGGCAGGACTCCGTATCCATGTGCCAGGCTTTGCGCGCCGGTTGTCGACAACGGAGGGGGATCGCGGGTGGCCGCGACGCAGCTGACGCGCACGCATCGCATACTCATCGGGGTGGTGGTCGCGGGTGCGGTGATCATTGCCGGGATCGGGTTCGCGGGTTCTTACGCGGCGGTGCGCGCCCTCGCGGAGAAGAAAGGTTTCGGGAACTTCTCCCTCGTCTTCCCGATCGGCATCGACGCGGGCATCTGTGTGCTCCTCGCGCTCGACCTGCTGCTGACCTGGATCCGCATCCCCTTCCCGCTGTTGCGGCAGACGGCGTGGCTGCTCACCGCCGCCACGATCGCCTTCAACGGCGCCGCCGCCTGGCCCGACCCGCTCGGCGTCGGCATGCACGCGGTGATCCCGGTCCTGTTCGTCGTCGCCGTCGAGGCCGCCCGCCACGCGGTGGGCCGGATCGCGGACATCACCGCCGACAAGCACATGGAAGGCGTCCGCCTCACCCGCTGGCTCCTCTCCCCCGTGCCCACCTTCCGCCTCTGGCGCCGCATGAAGCTGTGGGAGCTGCGCTCCTACGAGCAGGTCATCAAGCTCGAACAGGACCGCCTCGTCTACCGCGCCCGCCTCCAGGCCCGCTACGGCCGCGCCTGGCGCCGCAAGGCCCCCGTCGAGTCCCTGATGCCGCTGCGCCTGGCCAAGTTCGGCGTCCCGCTGGCAGACACCGGCCCGGCGGGCCTCGCCGCCGCCGGCATCGAGCCCACCCTGCTGCCCACGGCCCCGCCGGTGACGCCCGTGGTGAGCGCGACCCCGCAGCCGGTCGAGCTCCCGGCGGCGCCCGCGCCCGCACCCCAGCCCGAGCCGGTGGCCGTGCCCGTGCCCGTGCCCCAGCAGGCTCAGGAGCAGGCCCAGGAGCTGCCGGCCCCGCAGGACGGCGTGCCGGTCGAGAGCCCCTGGTTCGCGGCGCAGCAGCTGTCCCAGGAGGCGTACGAGGGCACGTACGACCCCCAGTACGTCGAGGGTCTGGAGCCGACGCCGGTGATGGTCCCGGCGGGCCCGGGCCGCACCCGCCCGCTGGGCAACGCGCCCGAGCAGCAGGCGTACGCCGAGGAACCGGCGCCGGAGGACCTGGCGTTCGCGGACATGGCGTACAAGGTCTTCGTCGAGTACGTGAACGAGCTCAGCGACTACCCGACGGTCGAGGCGCTGGAGATACACCTCGCGGACGGGCAGGGCGTGACGCACCCGCGTGCGGCGGCGCTGCTGCGACGGCTGATGCCGGAGTTCAAACAGCGCTACCACGCGGAGCTGGAGGCGGACCACATCGCTTAGCGGGGTGCGCGCTCCTCAACGCGAAAGGGGGCCCGGGGCGAAAGCCCCGGGCCCCCTTCTCGTGGCGGTTACGCCGCCAGCAGCTTGCGTACCCGGTCCGCGCCCACGGCGAGAAGCAGGGTGGGCAGGCGCGGGCCCGTGTCGCGGCCGACCAGCAGGTGGTACAGGAGCGCGAAGAACGTCCGCTGGGCGGTCTTGATCTCCGGCGGCAGCTCCTTGGGCGTGGCGTCCGGGGAGAACCCGGCCTGGACCTTCGGCACGCCGTAGACCAGGTGGGTCAGACCGTCGAGCGACCAGTGGTCGTCGAGGCCGTCCACGAGCAGCCGCAGCGACTCGCGGGCCTGGTCGTCGAGCGTGCCGAGCAGCTCGGTGTCGGGCTCCTCGCGCACCACGGTCCGCTGGTCGGCGGGGACCTGCGTGTTGATCCACGCCTCGGCCCGGTCGAGCCGCGGCCGCACCTCGTCGAGCGAGGACAGCGGGTTCGCCGGGTCCAGGTCGCTCAGGATCCGGACGGTCTGCTCGTCGTGGCCGGCGGTGATGTCGACGACCGAGGCGAGCGTGCGGTACGGCATGGGGCGCGGGGTGCGCGGCAGCTCACCGGCGGCGGTGCGGGCGGCACGCGCGTAGGCGGCGGCGTCGGCGGGCAGCACGCTGCCGTCGGCGACCTTGGCCTCCAGCTTGTCCCACTCGTCGTAGAGCCGCTGGATCTCCTGGTCGAAGGCGATCTTGAAGGACTGGTTGGGCCTGCGGCGCGCGTACAGCCAGCGCAGCAGCTGCGGCTCCATGATCTTCAGCGCGTCGGCCGGGGTCGGCACGCCGCCCTTGGAGGAGGACATCTTGGCCATGCCGCTGATGCCGACGAAGGCGTACATCGGGCCGATCGGCTGCTCGCCGCCGAAGATCGACACGATCTGGCCGCCGACCTGGAACGAGGAGCCGGGCGAGGAGTGGTCGACGCCAGAGGGCTCGAAGATCACGCCCTCGTACGCCCAGCGCATCGGCCAGTCGACCTTCCAGACCAGCTTGCCGCGGTTGAACTCGCTGAGCCGGACGGTCTCGGCGAAGCCGCACGCCGAGCAGGTGTAGGTGAGCTCGGTGGACTCGTCGTCATAGGCGCTGACGACCGTGAGGTCCTTGTTGCAGCCACCGCAGTAGGGCTTGTACGGGAAGTAGCCCGTGGAGCCCGTGCCGTCGTCCTCGTCGGCGGCGCCGGAGCCCTCGGCGGCCTCCAGCTCGGCCTCGTCGACCGGCTTCTGGCCCTTCTTGGCGGGGGCCTTCTTGGTGCGGTACTGCTCCAGGATCGCGTCGATGTCGCCGCGGTGCCTCATCGCGTGCAGGACCTGCTCGCGGTAGACGCCGGAGGTGTACTGCTCCGTCTGGCTGATCCCGTCGTACTCCACGCCGAGCTCGGCCAGGGCCTCGGTCATCGCGGCCTTGAAGTGCTCGGCCCAGTTCGGGTACGCCGAGCCCGCCGGGGCCGGGACCGCGGTGAGCGGGCGGCCGATGTGCTCGGCCCACGAGTCGTCGATGCCGGGGATGCCGTTCGGCACCTTGCGGTACCGGTCGTAGTCGTCCCAGGAGATCAGGTGCCGCACCTCGTACCCACGCCGGCGGATCTCGTCCGCGACCAGGTGCGGGGTCATGACCTCGCGGAGGTTGCCCAGGTGGATGGGGCCGGAGGGGGAGAGGCCGGACGCGACGACGACCGGTTTGCCAGGCGCACGACGCTCCGAGTCGGCAATGACCTCGTCCGCGAAACGGGAGACCCAGTCGGTCTCGGTGCTGCTCTGAGCCACGGTCGGCACGTCCTTCTTTCTCGTACGCCTTGAAGGGGCTGGCCCGCCCATTGTCCCAGACGGAACCACCCCCTCCGGGGTTGCGCGTATTCCCGGAGAACTGGAAGACGCTTGCGTGGGAGAATCCTCCTGTACGCATCCCGCTCGCAAACCCTTTCGCGGGCGACCAAACGACAGGAAACGGAACCCATGGCTTCGGTCCCTTCCCTCGCTTCCACTGTCCAGCAGCGCCTGGCGGACGCCCTCTCGGCAGCCCTGCCGGAGGCCGGCTCCACCGACCCGCTGCTGCGACGAAGCGACCGGGCCGACTTCCAGGCCAACGGCATCCTGGCGCTCGCCAAGAAGCTCAAGGGCAACCCGCGCGAGCTGGCGACGAAGGTCACCGACGCGCTCGACTCCGGCGACCTCCTGAAGGACGTCGAGGTCTCGGGCCCCGGCTTCCTCAACATCACGCTCACCGACGGGGCGATCACCAGGACGCTGGCCGCGCGCGCCGCCGACGACCGGCTCGGTGTGCCGCTGAAGGAGAACCCGGGCATCACGGTCGTCGACTACGCCCAGCCGAACGTGGCGAAGGAGATGCACGTCGGCCATCTGCGCTCGGCGGTCATCGGCGACGCGCTGCGCGGCATGCTCGACTTCACCGGCGAGAAGACGATCGGCCGCCACCACATCGGCGACTGGGGCACCCAGTTCGGCATGCTCATCCAGCACCTGATCGAGAACCCCGACGAGCTGGCTCCGGCCGAGGACGTCGACGGCGAGCAGGCCATGTCGAACCTGAACCGGGTGTACAAGGCGTCGCGCGCGGTCTTCGACTCGGACGAGGAGTTCAAGGAGCGGGCCCGCAAGCGGGTCGTCGCCCTGCAGTCCGGCGACAAGGAGACCCTTGAGCTGTGGCAGCGGTTCGTGGACGAGTCGAAGGTCTACTTCTACTCGGTCTTCGAGAAGCTGGACATGGAGATCCGCGACGACGAGATCGTCGGTGAGTCCGCGTACAACGAGGGCATGCCCGAGACCGCCCGCCTCCTGGAGGAGATGGGCGTCGCGGTGCGCTCCGAGGGCGCGCTCGTGGTGTTCTTCGACGAGATCCGCGGCAAGGACGACCGGCCCGTCCCGCTGATCGTCCAGAAGGCCGACGGCGGCTTCGGCTACGCGGCCTCCGACCTGACCGCGATCCGCAACCGCGTCACCGACCTGCACGCCACCTCGCTGATCTACGTCGTGGACGTGCGCCAGTCGCTGCACTTCAAGATGGTCTTCGAGGCGGCGCGGCGCGCGGGCTGGCTGACCGACGACGTCACCGCCCACAACATGGGCTACGGCACGGTGCTCGGCGCGGACGGCAAGCCGTTCAAGACCCGTGAGGGCGAGACGGTGAAGCTGGAGGACCTCCTCGACGAGGCCGCCGAGCGGGCCACGGCGGTCGTGCGCGAGAAGGCCGAGAAGGTGGGCCTGTCCGAGGAGGAGATCGTCGAGAACGGCCGGTACGTGGGCATCGGCGCCGTGAAGTACGCGGACCTGTCGACGTCGGCGAACCGCGACTACAAGTTCGACCTGGACCAGATGGTGTCGCTCAACGGCGACACGTCGGTGTACCTCCAGTACGCGTACGCCCGGATCAAGTCGATCCTGCGCAAGGCCGACGACAAGCGGCCCGCCGCCCACCCGGAGCTCGCACTCGCCCCGGCGGAGCGCGCGCTGGGTCTGCACCTGGACGCGTTCGGCGAGCTGCTGGCGGAGGCCACGGCGGAGTACGCGCCGCACAAGCTGGCCGCGTACCTGTACCAGCTGGCGTCGCTGTACACGACGTTCTACGACCAGTGCCCGGTCCTGAAGGCCGAGTCGGCGGAGCTGGTGGAGAACCGCCTGTTCCTGTGCGACCTGACCGCCCGGACGCTCCACCAGGGCATGGCCCTGCTCGGCATCCGGACGCCCGAGCGCCTCTGATCCACCCCGTGCGGGGAGCGGCTCACGTGGTGAGCCGCTCCCACACGTTGGTGTCCATCCGGTACTCGTACGCCGGACGGCCCTTGACGGCACTGCTGTGGAACGGCTTGCCGGTCTCGTCGTAGACGGGGATCTTGCCGAAGCGGTCGCCGCTGCTCCACTCCACCTCCAGGTACCAGGTCACGTCGTGCGCGTCGGTGTGCACATCGAGGTTGAGCACCTGCGGATCCGTCGTGGACACCTTGTACGGGAAGTCGGTGGCGGGCACCTTGGTCTCGCCCTGCGTCCCCCCGACCGGCCTGGTGCGCGGCTGCGCCTTGTCCAGGTCGACGTCGAAGAAGCCCGGGGAGACCGCGCCGCCGCACCCCGAACCCATGGAGTACGCGGTCCAGTCGAGCGGTGCGTCGCGCTCCACGACCTTCACGTTCACGGCGTTGATGACGACCGATTCACGGGTCTTGCCGGTCGCGGTGAGCTGGAGGGTGAGATGCCCGCCGTCGACCCCGCCGAGCACCCCGGCCCAGGGGCGGCTGTCGTACGGGTCGGGCGGCTTCGGCACCGCGTTCGGCTTCTGGTCGAGCAGATAGAACTTCCCGCACGGCCCGTCCCACTGGTACGAGCTGACGCCCACGCCCACCGGGGCCTGGGCGGGCAGCACGGGCTACTCACCCCTGCCCTCCCCCACCCCCGGAGGGTTTAGGGAAGGGGCGGGGTGGGGCTCACGTCGTGCGACGCCGCCTCGCGCCAGGACGCCGCTCACTGGGCCGGGTCACATGCTCCCCCGCCTCCACCGCCGCATCACGGCGCGCCGCACCGAACTCCGCCAGCGCCTCCGCCAGCTTCAGCACCGACGGCTCGGGGGCCATGACGTCCACCCGGAGACCGTGCTCCTCGGCGGGTGGGGCTCACGTCGTGCGACGCCGCCTCGCGCCAGGACGCCGCTCACTGGGCCGGGTCACATGCTCCCCCGCCTCCACCGCCGCATCACGGCGCGCCGCACCGAACTCCGCCAGCGCCTCCGCCAGCTTCAGCACCGACGGCTCGGGGGCCATGACGTCCACCCGGAGACCGTGCTCCTCGGCCGTCTTCGCCGTGGCCGGGCCGATACACGCGATCACCGTCACGTTGTGCGGCTTGCCCGCGATCCCGACCAGGTTGCGGACGGTGGACGACGAGGTGAAGAGCACCGCGTCGAAACCGCCGCCCTTGATCGCCTCGCGCGTGTCCGCCGGCGGCGGCGACGCCCGCACGGTCCGGTACGCCGTGACGTCGTCCACCTCCCAGCCCAGCTCGATCAGCCCGGCCACCAGCGTCTCGGTGGCGATGTCGGCCCGCGGCAGGAACACGCGGTCGATCGGGTCGAAGACCGGGTCGTAGGGCGGCCAGTCCTCAAGGAGACCGGCGGCCGACTGCTCACCGCTCGGCACCAGGTCCGGCTTCACACCGAACTCCACCAGCGCGGCGGCCGTCTGCTCGCCCACCGCGGCCACCTTGATACCCGCGAACGCCCGCGCGTCGAGCCCGTACTCCTCGAACTTCTCGCGCACCGCCTTCACCGCGTTGACCGACGTGAAGGCGATCCACTCGTAGCGGCCCGTCACCAGGCCCTTGACCGCCCGCTCCATCTGCTGCGGCGTACGCGGCGGCTCGACGGCGATCGTCGGCACCTCGTGCGGCACCGCGCCGTAAGAACGCAGCTGGTCGGAGAGCGACGCCGCCTGCTCCTTCGTACGCGGTACGAGCACCCGCCACCCGAAGAGCGGCTTGGACTCGAACCACGACAGCCGGTCGCGCTGGGCCGCGGCGGTGCGCTCACCGACCACGGCTATGACCGGCTGGTGCCCGTCCGGCGACGGCAGCACCTTCGCCTGCTTGAGGACCTGGGCGATCGAGCCGAGCGTCGCGTTCCAGGTGCGCTGGCGCGTCGTCGTACCGGCGACGGTGACCGTCATCGGGGTGTCGGGCTTGCGGCCCGCCGCGACGAGTTCACCGGCCGCGGCCGCCACCGTCTCCAGGGTCGCGGAGACGACGACGGTGCCGTCGCTCGCGCCGACCTCGGTCCAGCAGCGCTCGCCCGCGCTGCGCGCGTCGACGAAGCGGACGTCGGCGCCCGAGGTGTCGCTGAGCGGAACACCGGCGTACGCGGGTACGCCCACCGCCGTCGCGACACCGGGCACGACCTCGAAGGGAATACCCTCCGCGGCGCAGGCGAGCATCTCGTCGCCCGCGCTGCCGTCGAGCCCGGGGTCCCCGGAGACGGCACGGACGACCCGCCTGCCGGAGCGTGCGGCCTCCATGACAAGATTGGCCGCGTCCCGCAACACGGGGACCGCAGCGGTTGCTGACGTGTCGTCAACAACCGTCAGCTGAGGCGTGTCCACACCTGCCCGCGCATGCGCGCGAACCACGTCGAGCACAGCCGGCTCGGCGATCAGGACATCGGCCGACGCCAGCGCTTCCACGGCGCGCAGCGTCAGCAGTCCCGGGTCCCCTGGGCCGGCACCGAGGAAGGTGACGCACCCGTGCGCGGAGACGGCGGGAAGGTTCGAGGACGTGGTGGGGCTCAAAGTGCTCGCTCCCCCATAAGACCGGCCGCACCCTTGGCAAGCATCTCGACCGCGAGTTCGCGACCGAGCGCCACGGCTTCGTCGTGCGACGCAGGTACGGGACCGGTGATGGACAACTGCACCAGCGTCGAGCCGTCGGTGGTACCGACGACGCCGCGCAGGCGCATCTCATGAACAATCTGCCCGTCGGCCAGCAGGTCGGCGTAGGCACCCACGGGTGCGGAACAGCCGGCCTCCAGGGCGGCGAGCAGGGACCGCTCGGCGGTCACGGCGACCCGGGTGTACGGGTCGTCGAGCTCGGCGAGCGCGGCGGCGAGGTCGGCATCGGCTGCCGTGCACTCGATCGCCAGTGCCCCCTGGCCGGGGGCGGGCAGCATGGTGTCGACCGGAAGGAAGTCGGTCACCTCACCGATCCTGCCGATACGGTTCAGCCCGGCCGCGGCGAGTACCACCGCGTCGAGTTCACCGCTGTGCGCGAATCCGATCCGGGTGTCGATGTTCCCCCGGATCGGCACGGTTTCGACGGCGAGGCCGTGGCTGCGCGCGTACGCGTTCAGCTGGGCCATGCGCCGGGGCGAGCCGGTGCCTATGCGGGCCGGACGGCCCTCGCACGCGGCGGCCAGCTCGGTCAGGGTCAGCCCGTCGCGCGCCACCAGCACATCGCGCGGGTCCTCGCGGACCGGCACGGCGGCGAGCACGAGGTCGTCGGGCTGCGTGGTCGGCAGGTCCTTGAGCGAGTGCACGGCGAAGTCGACGTCACCGCGCAGCAGCGCGTCGCGCAGCGCGGTCACGAAGACGCCCGTGCCGCCGATCTGCGCCAGCTGCTCGCGCGAGGTGTCGCCGTACGTGGTGATCTCCACCAGCTCGACCGGACGCCCGGTCAACTGCCGTACGGCGTCGGCCACCTGGCCGGACTGGGCCATGGCGAGCATGCTGCGCCTCGTCCCCAGCCTCAGTGCTTTCTGGGTCATGACCGCCCTCGGTTCTTCGCGTCTCGGTTCTTGACGTCGACGTCGTTCAGATCGGCCCGCGACACGGCGGCGACCGTCTCCGGGTCGAGGTCGAAGAGAGTGCGCAGCGCGTCCGCGTACCCGGCACCGCCGGGCTCGGCCGCCAGCTGCTTGATCCGCACGGTCGGCGCGTGCAGGAGCTTGTCGACGACGCGGCGCACGGTCTGGGTGACCTCGGCGCGCTGCCGGTCGTCCAGGTCGGGCAGCCGCCCCTCCAGGCGTGCCACCTCGCCGGCCACCACGTCGGCGGCCATCGCACGCAGCGCGACCACGGTCGGCGTGATGTGCGCGGCGCGCTGGGCGGCGCCGAAGGCCGCGACCTCGTCGGAGACGATCGAGCGGACCTGGTCGACGTCGGCGGCCATCGGCGCGTCGGCCGAGGCCTCGGCGAGCGACTCGATGTCGACGAGGCGCACCCCGGGGATGCGGTGGACGGCGGCGTCGATGTCGCGCGGCATGGCGAGGTCGAGCAGCGCGAGCCGGACCGGACCGGTCTGCGCGGGGATGCGGCCGCGGGCGGGCCGGGCGCCAGTGGCGTTGTCGGCCCAACTGCCGTGCAGCTCCAGGGAGTCGGCGTCGACCGGCTCACCCTGTTCGCGTACGGCCTCGGCCTCGGCCACCGCCGAGTACGCGGCGAGTGAGGCGCCGGCGGCGGCCGTCGCGGCGAAGTCGGCGGGGCAGCCCTCGGGGGTGGCGGGCGCGTGAGCGTCCGTGGCGGCGACGGCTCCGACGGCCTCGCCGACGGCCTGCGCCGTCAGGACCAGACCGGTCGCGCCGGTACAGGAGACGGCCACGTCGACTCGTGTCAGCTCGCGTGCGACCTCGCCCATCGCCACGGTACGGGCGGCCGTGCCGGACTCCGTGAGGATCTCGGCCAGGCGCTCGGCGCGGGCGGGCGTGCGGTTGGCGACGATCACCTCGCGCACTCCGGCGCGCGCCAGCGTCGCCGCGGCCAGCGAGGACATCGAGCCCGCGCCGATCACCAGGGCGCGCTTGTCCTTGGCCCAGGTCTCCACCGGTACGCCGACCGCCAGCTGCTCCAGGCCGAAGGTGACCAGGGACTGCCCGGCCCGGTCGATCCCGGTCTCGCTGTGGGCGCGCTTGCCGACCCGCAGGGCCTGCTGGAACAGGTCGTTCAGCAGCCGCCCGGCGGTGTGCAGCTCCTGCCCCAGCGCCAGCGTGTCCTTGATCTGGCCGAGGATCTGGCCCTCGCCCACGACCATCGAGTCCAGCCCGCACGCCACCGAGAAGAGGTGGTGGACGGCCCGGTCCTCGTAGTGCACATAGAGATACGGAGTGAGCTCCTCCAGGCCGACGCCGCTGTGCTGGGCGAGCAGCGTGGAGAGCTCGGCGACGCCCGCGTGGAACTTGTCCACGTCCGCGTACAGCTCGATGCGGTTGCAGGTGGCCAGGACCGCCGCCTCGGCCGCGGGCTCCGCGGCGAGGGTGTCCTGAAGCAGCTTGACCTGCGCGTCCGCCGAGAGCGAGGCCCGCTCCAGGATGCTGACGGGGGCGCTGCGGTGGCTGAGGCCGACGACCAGGAGGCTCATGCCGGCATCACCGCGGGCATGTCCCCGTCGGGTCCCTTGCGGTCCACTGCCGCGCCGCCGCGCACCACGGGCGCCACGACGTCGGCGGCCTCGGCCGCGGCCGCGTCCTCACCGGCCTTGCGCTGCTCGTGGAAGGCGAGGATCTGCAGCTCGATGGAGAGGTCGACCTTGCGTACGTCGACGCCCTCGGGCACCGACAGGACGGTCGGCGCGAAGTTCAGGATGGAGGTGACCCCGGCGGCGACCAGCCGGTCGCAGACCGGCTGCGCGGCACCCGCCGGCGTCGCGATGACGCCGATGGAGACCCCGTTCTCGCTGATGATCTTCTCCAGCTCGTCGGAGTGCTGCACCGGGATCCCGGCGACGGGCTTGCCCGCCATCGCGGGGTCCGCGTCGATCAGCGCCGCGACCCGGAAGCCGCGGGAGGCGAACCCGCCGTAGTTGGCGAGCGCCGCGCCGAGGTTTCCGATGCCGACGATGACGACGGGCCAGTCCTGGGTGAGGCCGAGCTCGCGGGAGATCTGGTAGACGAGGTACTCGACGTCATAGCCCACACCCCTGGTCCCGTAGGAGCCGAGGTACGAGAAGTCCTTGCGCAGCTTCGCGGAGTTGACCCCTGCGGCGGCGGCCAGCTCCTCGGAGGAGACCGTGGGTACGGAGCGCTCCGACAGTCCGGTCAGCGCACGCAGATACAGCGGAAGCCTGGCGACGGTGGCCTCGGGGATTCCTCGGCTACGGGTCGCCGGTCGGTGAGTTCGGCCAGTTGCCACGGTGCTCCTGCGGGATGAGCGAGGCAGGCGGCCATGTGTCCCAGGACCGCCCCGTCGAATGCAGGCTATGTCTTTGTGAACGCGTGCACAAAGATGGTGTCCGCTTTGTCCGAGCAAAGTGACCGGGCTCACGCGAACCGGCGCCGATTTCCGGGAACCGACGGCGAGGCCGGCCCGTTGAGAACCCGAAGGGGGCAAAACCGTACACACCTCTCCACGATGTCACCCCCGAACGCGACAAAACGACCTCGATGGTAACCACAACTACCGCTGATCACCCACTCGATCACACGCGATCGCACGACAACGGGTTCACGGCGAGCCACAGGAGCCACAGGGCCCCCTCCACGGAGAACCCTCTCCTCTCTCATGCGCCCAGCGCACTCCTGAGACGTGCGGGATCCACCCGCCAGAAGGTGTGCTGCGCGCCGTCGACGAGGACAACCGGAATCTGCTCCCAGTACTCACGGTGCAGCGCCTCGTCCTGGGTGATGTCCTTCTCCTCCCACTCGGCTCCCGTCTCGGCGCAGACACGCTCGACGACGGCGCGGGCGTCGTCGCAGAGATGACAGCCGGGCTTGCCGATGAGCGTGACGAGCGGCGGGGCGGCGGGGCCGGGGCTCTGCGCGGACTTCCCACGCCGGAAGAGAGGACTCATGAGTCCATTCTCCGCCCACCGGAAGGCGGGCGGCCGCCCCGCGCCCGCCTCGTGGAGTTCACGCCCTCGCATCCCGGCGTGTCGGGCGGGACCGAACAGACTGGCTATGCTCACGACATGGCCGTACTGGGATGGCTCACCCCTCGTAGGCGCTCGGCGACAGCCCGCAGTGTGCTGGCCGGCGAGGCCGCAGCCGAGGCAGCCCGCAAGTCCGAACAGGAGCTGGCGGAACTGGCCGAGGCGGAAGCGGAAGCCAGAAGAAAGGCGGACGCGGACTCCACCTCCCCCGCCTCTCCCCTCTCTCCCTCCGAACCGGAATTCCCGGTGGTCGGGGACAACCTGGCGGCCGCGTTCTTCGACCTCGACAACACGGTGATGCAGGGCGCGGCGATCTTCCACTTCGGGCGGGGCCTGTACAAACGGAAGTTCTTCCAGCGCCGCGACCTGGCGCGGTTCGCCTGGCAGCAGGCGTGGTTCCGGCTCGCCGGGGTCGAGGACCCCGAGCACATGCAGGACGCGCGCGAGAGCGCCCTGTCGATCGTCAAGGGCCACCGTGTCTCCGAGCTGATGTCGATCGGCGAGGAGATCTACGACGAGTACATGGCGGACCGCATCTGGCCCGGCACGCGCGCGCTCGCCCAGGCGCATCTGGACGCGGGCCAGAAGGTGTGGCTGGTGACCGCCGCGCCGGTGGAGACCGCGACGATCATCGCGCGCCGCCTCGGCCTGACGGGCGCGCTCGGCACGGTCGCGGAGTCCGTGCGCGGCGTGTACACGGGCCGCCTGGTGGGCGAGCCCCTGCACGGCCCCGCCAAGGCGGAGGCGGTACGCGCCCTGGCGGCGGCGGAGGGCCTGGACCTCACGCGCTGCGCGGCGTACAGCGACTCCCACAACGACATCCCCATGCTGTCCCTGGTCGGCCACCCCTACGCCATCAACCCCGACGCGAAGCTGCGCAAGCACGCGCGGGCGAGGGAATGGCGCCTGCGCGACTACCGCACGGGCCGCAAGGCGGCGAAGGTCGGCATCCCGGCGGCGGCCGGAGTAGGCGCCCTGGCAGGCGGCACGGCGGCAGCAGTAGCCCTACACCGCCGCCGCCGCTAACCCCCTCCGGACCTACACCCCGAACCCCCTACGGGCCGGCGGTGGGTTGCTCGCGCAGTTCCCCGCGCCCCTCAAAGGCGCCCCGAAGGGGCGCATTTGAGGGGCGCGGGGAACTGCGCGAGCAACCCACCACACACCCGCAGACAAACCCCGGGCAGAACTACTCCGCGTTCTCCGCCTCCGTGGCGACCTTCGCGATCCCTTCGAGCACCGACCGGGGGTCGCCCTCCGGCGAGACCGCCCCGCCGATCCGCTTCTTGATCGTCTCGCTCACCTTCGGCCACGACGTCTTGCCGACCGGCGGCAGCTCGGAGGTCGGCAGCGCGGCCAGGAACTCCTTGAGCTCCGGGTGCTTGCCGTCGTTCTGCATCGTCTGCGACGCCGTACGGGTCGCGGGCAGCAGGTCGTACTTGTCCGCGAAGGCCAGCACGTTCTGGTCGCTGAACGCGAAGTCGAGGAACTTCCCGATCTCCTCGCGGTGGCCGTTCTGCTTGAAGCCCATGATCCAGTCGGCCACGCCCATCGACGCCTTGGGCTTGCCCTCGGTGCCGGGCAGCGGGACCATCCCGTACTTCACGCCCTTCTTGCGGGCCTGCTCCATCAGCGAGGGGTGCCCGTTGAGCATGCCGACCTCGCCCTTGGCGAACGCGTCGAAGGCCGTCTGCCGGTTGAGCTTGGCCGGTGCGACGGGCCCGGTCAGACCCTCTTCGACCAGGTTCTTCTTCAGCCAGTTGAAGGTCTTGATGTTCTCGGGCGAGTCGAGGTCGTAGCCGGAGATCTGGTTGACGTAACCGCCGCCGCCGCTCAGCATCCACATCATCGTCTCGGCCTGGGCCTCCTCGCTGCCCAACGGCAGCGCGAAGGGGGTCTTGACCCCCTTGGCCTTCAGCGCCTTGGCGTCGGCCGCCAGCTGCGCCCAGGTCTGCGGCGGCTTGATGTGCGCCTTGTCGAAGAGCGACTGGTTGTAGAAGAGCAGCCGGGTGGAGGCCACGAACGGGATGCCGTACTGGACACGCTTCATCTCGCCCGCGTCCGCCAGCGGCGCCAGGAAGTTCGCCTGGACGGGGATGGAGAGCAGCTGGTCGACGGAGTAGAGCTTGTTGCCGGCGGCGTAGTCGGAGTACGCGCCGATCTGCGCGATGTCGGGGGCCTTGCCCGCCTTCACCATCTCCGCGACCTTGGCGTCGACGACGTCCCAGGACAGGACGGAGACCTCGACCTTGATGCCGGGGTTCTTCTTCTCGAACTCGCCGACGACGTCGTGCCAGTACGCCTTGGTGCTGCTGCCGCCCGCGATGTCGTAGTCGGCGGCGACCAGCTTGAGGGTGACGCTGCCGGAGCCGCTGTCGCTGCCGCAGCCGGTGAGGCCCACGGCCGCCATGCCGAGTGCGGCAACCGCCGCCGTCAGATTCCCCAAGCTCTTGAAGAGCAGGGGAGACCCCATCCGCCGCTGCTGCACGTGCTCTGTCCCACCCTCGTTGTTCGCCAGTCGGTCCCCCGTGAACGTCCTGTTCGCAACGTCCTGTCTACATGAGCTGCGATCTTCCCTTGCGGCCGGGGCTGAGGTCTACACCAGTTGGATATCACTTCCGCAACTTCTGCCGCTGCCGTCCCACCCGTACGGCCGTAATCCGGGCGGCACTTGGGAAAACGCTTACCCGCCACGCGGTGAGTGGACTAGACCTTTCATGGGTGAACGCGCGAGACTGTCCCCCGTGAGACACGTCATCGCCCTGGATGTGGGCGGCACCGGGATGAAAGCCGCCCTGATCGGGGTGGACGGCGGGCTGCTGTACGAGGCGCGCAGGCCCACCGGCCGCGAGCGCGGCCCCGAGGCCGTCGTCGAGACCATCCTCGGCTTCGCCGCCGAGCTGCGGGCGTACGGCGAGGAGCACCTCGGCGAGAGCGCCGTGGCGGCCGGAGTCGCCGTGCCCGGCATCGTCGACGCCGAGAACGGCATCGCGGTCTACGCGGCCAACCTGGGCTGGCGCGACGTCCCCATGCGGGCGCTGCTGAGCGAGCGGCTCGACGGCGTGCCCGTAGCGCTCGGCCACGACGTGCGCACCGGCGGTCTCGCCGAGGGCCGCATCGGCGCGGGCAGGGGCGCCGACCGCTTCCTGTTCATCCCGCTCGGCACCGGCATCGCCGGGGCCATCGGCATCGACGGCCGCATCGAGCCCGGCGCCCACGGCTACGCGGGCGAGATCGGCCACATCGTGGTGCGCCCCGGCGGCATCCCCTGCGGCTGCGGCCAGCGGGGCTGTCTGGAGCGCCTCGCCTCCGCCTCCGCCGTCACCCAGGCGTGGGCCGAGGCCAGCGGCGACCCGGACGCGGACGCGGCCGACTGCGCCAAGGCCGTGGAGTCCGGCGACCCCGCCGCCACCGCCGTGTGGCGGAACGCCGTCGACGCGCTCGCGGACGGCCTGGTCACCGCGCTCACCCTGCTCGACCCCCGCACGCTGATCATCGGTGGCGGGCTCGCCGAAGCCGGGGAAACCTTGTTCGTACCGCTGCGGGCGGCCGTAGAGGAGCGCGTCACGTTCCAGAAGCTGCCCGCGATCGTCCCGGCGGCCCTCGGCGACACGGCGGGCTGCCTGGGCGCGGGACTGCTCGCCTGGGACCTGCTCGGCACCACCGGCACCGCACCCGCTTCCGGCACCACCCCGCCCGGCACCGACGCCGGCACCACCCACTCCACGGAGGTAACCGCCTGATGGCCGCAGTAAAGGTTCTCTCCGGCGCCCGCGTCGTCCTGCCGACCGGCGTCGTCGAGGGCGGACGCGTGATCGTCGACGGCACGAGGATCGCCGGAAGCGCGCCCGGGAGCGCCGAGCGCGTCGACCTCACCGGCCACTGGGTCGTGCCCGGCTTCGTCGACATGCACGTACACGGCGGGGGCGGCGCCTCCTTCACCAACGGCACGGTCGAGGACGTCCTCAAGGGCATCCACACCCACCGGCTGCACGGCACCACCACCATGGTCGCCTCCACCGTCACCGGCGAGATGGACTTCCTGGCCCAGCGGGCCGGGCTGCTCTCCGAGCTGGTCGAGCAGGGCGACCTGGCGGGCATCCACTTCGAGGGCCCGTTCATCTCGCCGTGCCGCAAGGGCGCCCACAGCGAGGACCTGCTGCGCCACCCCGACCCGGCCGAGGTCCGCAAGCTGATGGACGCGGCCCGGGGCACCGCCAAGATGTTCACCCTCGCCACCGAGCTCCCCGGCGGCCTGGACTCCGTACGGCTGCTCGCCGAGCACGGGGTGATCGCCGCCATCGGCCACACCGACGCCACCTACGAGCAGACCGTCGAGGCGATCGACGCGGGCGCGAGCGTCGCCACCCACCTCTACAACGCGATGCCCGCCCTCGGCCACCGCGCGCCCGGCCCGATCGCCGCCCTCCTGGAGGACGAGCGGATCACCGTGGAGCTGATCAACGACGGCACCCATCTGCACCCCGCCTCCCTCGAACTCGCCTTCCACCACAAGGGCGCCGACCGGGTCGCCTTCATCACGGACGCCATGGACGCGGCCGGGTTCGGCGACGGGCTCTACCACCTCGGTCCGCTGGAGGTCGAGGTCAAGGAGGGCGTCGCCCGGCTGGTCGAGGGCGGCTCCATCGCGGGCTCGACCCTCACCCTGGACCGCGCCTTCCGGCGCGCGGTGACCGTCGACGACCTCGCCGTCGAGGACGCGGTCCGCGCGCTCAGCGCCAACCCGGCGCGGCTGCTCGGCGTGTACGACAGGGTCGGCTCGCTCGAACCCGGCAAGGACGCGGACCTGGTGGTCCTGGACGAGGCGTTCGCGCTCAAGGGCGTGATGCGCCGGGGCGAGTGGATCGTGGCGCCCGCCCTGGGCTGAGCCCCCCTACGGGGCGGTGGCCGGATTCCGGGGCTGTGGGGTCTGGGCCGGCCACCGTCCGTTTGGCATGATCACCTCGTGATCCTGACCGTCACGCTGAACACGGCACTCGACATCACCTACCGGGTCCCCGAGCTCGTCCCGCACGCCTCGCACCGCGTGGACGAGGTCACCGAGCGCCCCGGCGGCAAGGGCGTCAACGTCGCCCGGGTGCTGGCCGCGCTCGGCCACGAAAGCGTCATCACGGGCTTCGCGGGCGGCCGCACCGGCGCGGTCCTGCGCGAACTGCTGGCCCCGCTGGCGCCGGTCGACGCGCTGGTCCCGGTCGCCGGGACCACCCGCCGCACGATCGCGGTGGCCGATACGGCCACCGGCGACACCACCCAGCTCAACGAGCCGGGCCCGCACGTCACGGCCGACGAGTGGGAGGCGTTCCTGGCGGCGTACGGGCCGCTGCTGCGCGAGGCGGACGCGGTGGCGCTCTGCGGCAGCCTGCCGCCCGGGGTCCCGGTCGGCGCCTACGCGGACCTGGTACGCCGGGCCCGCGCGGCGGACGTCCCGGTGCTCCTGGACACCAGCGGCGAACCCCTGCGGCGCGGCCTCGCGGCCCGCCCCGACCTGATCAAGCCGAACGCCGACGAACTGGCCCGCCTCACCGGCTCCCGCGAGCCCCTGCGCGCGGCCCGCGACGCCCGCCGCCGGGGCGCGCACAGCGTGGTGGCCTCCCTGGGCCCCGAGGGCCTGCTGGCGGTCACCCCCGACGGCACCTGGCAGGCGACCCCACCGGCCCCGGTCCGCGGCAACCCCACGGGCGCGGGCGACTCGGCGGTGGCGGCCCTCCTGTCGTCCCTGGTGGAGGGCCTGCCCTGGCCGGACCGCCTGAAGCGGGCGGTGGCCCTGTCAACGGCGACGGTGCTGGCGCCGGTGGCGGGGGAGTACGACGCGGGGGCGTACGAGGACCTGCTCACCGGGGTACGGGTGAGCACCCTGCCGGGCTGAGGGAGTCGCCTGCGGGCCGTGCCGTACTAGTACTGCTTCTTCGTCTTGCTGATCTCGACCCAGTCGAACACCGCGTCGCACTGGTTCCCCTGCTCGCAGGAGAACTTGATCGTGTTCTGCCCCTGCTTCAGAGTCACCGGCGCCCACGTGTACTGCCAGTTGTTCTCCAGGTTCGGGTCGGTGGACCCCCTGAAGTTCTTCAGGCCTATGGGCTGCGAGTTCGGCTTGCCGTTGACCGTCACGGTCGCGTTGGCGTCCTTGGCCGGGATGGCGAACCGCACGTACAGGTAGTACGAGCCGGGCGACGGCAGATCGGCCTGCCACGTCAGGGAGGCGCCGATCTGGTTGAACCCGTTGACGTACGCCCCGTCCGTGCCCTGCGCACCCTTGACGTCCTTGGCCAGCACCGCGCCCCCGCCCAGCTTCAGCGTCGCCGCGTCCTGCTTGGGGAGCTCCTGGGCCGCGGGGGACGTCGAGTCGGAGGGCTTGTTCGAGGGCTGCTGCGAGGTGCCCTGGGAGGTACCTCCGCCCGCCGGCTTGCCCGCGTCGTCGTCCTTCTTGCCGTCGCTGTTGCTGAGCAGCGCCACACCGATGCCGATGACGACCGCCGCGACCACCGCGACCGCGCCGATCAGCAGGCCCTTGGTGTTGGGGCCGCGGCTGCCGCGCCCGCCGCCGCCGTCGACCGGGGGCGCGGGCCGGTTGGGGCCGCCGCCGTAGGTCTCGGGAGCCGCGTACTGGGCGGTGGGCTGCCCGTACTGCTGCTGGGGGGGCTGGCCGTAGGGCTGCTGCGGGCCCTGGCCGTACTGCTGCTGCGGGACCTGCCCGTACTGGCGCTCGCCGACCGTCCGCACCTGGTTGTACGAGGTTCTGGGCACGCCGGGCTGCTGCGGGGTGGTCGGGCCGGGGTAGCCGTAGCCGTAACCGCCGGAGCGGGGCGGGGTGGCGCCGGAGGCCTGTCCGTCCTCGTACAGATAGCCGAACGGATCGTCGTCCTCGGGCGTGCTCGCGCCGTTGTTGCCGGGCGTCATCCGGGGTCACTCCTCACTGTTCGCCAGCCGTCGCCGACCGGCCGAGCCTACCCCGAACGGCCGACACCATGGCTGCGACCTCGGTCGCACACCCGAGGAACAGGTGGTTAACCGGCGCGCCGGTGGACCTTCGCGCGCGACCGCTTTTCGATGTACATGCGCTGGTCGGCGGAGCGCAGGACCTCTTCGACGGACATCCCGCAGCTGGCCCAGCCGATGCCGAAACTCGCCCCCACCCGGACCGCCCGCCCGTCCACCCGGATCGGCGGGATGATCGCGTTGCGCAGCCGGACCGCGAGGTCGGCCGCGTCGGCCGCGCCCAGGCCGTCGGCGAGGACGACGAACTCGTCGCCGCCGAGCCGGGCGACCGTGTCGCCGTCCCGCACGCCGGTGGTGAGCCGGCGCGCGACCTCGATGAGGACGGCGTCGCCGGTGTTGTGGCCGAACCGGTCGTTGATCGACTTGAAGCCGTCGAGGTCGCAGAAGAGGACCGCGAGGCCCTTGCTGCCGTCGTCGACGTCACCCTCGGGGGCGACCATGTGGACGTGGTGGTCGAAGGGGCCGCCGCCCGGCACCGGGTCGAAGTCGAAGCCGCCGGGAGCGCAGACCGCGTGCCCCGGGGTCTCGCCACGCCCGTCGTGCGCCCCTCCGTACGCCGCGTCCAGCACCTCCACGGCGGTCGCGCCCACCGCGTACGGGCGCTGGCAGAGCCGGGCGGAGAGCCGGGCGCGCAGCTCGGCGCTGTTGGGCAGACCGGTGAGCGAGTCGTGCGAGGCGCGGTGGGCGAGCTGGAGCTCGTGCCGCTTGCGCTCCTCTATGTCCTCGACATGGGTGAGCAGAAAACGGGGACCGTCGGCGGTATCGGCGACGACGGAGTTGCGCAGCGACACCCATACGTACGAGCCGTCGCGGCGCCCCAGCCGCAGCTCGGCGCGGCCGCCCTCGGCCGAGGTGCGCAGCAGGAGGCCGATGTCCTCGGGGTGGACGAGGTCCGCGAAGGAGTAGCGGCGCATGACGGCGGCGGGCCGGCCGAGCAGCCGGCACAGCGCGTCATTGGTACGCAGCAGACGTCCGTGCTGGTCACCGCCCATCTCGGCGATGGCCATGCCGGACGGCGCGTACTCGAAGGCTTGCCGAAAGCTCTCTTCGCTCGCCCGCAGCGCCTGCTGCTCCCGCTCCAGGCGGACGAGAGCGCGCTGCATGTTTGCGCGAAGCCGGGCGTTGCTGATCGCAATGGCGGATTGCGAGGCGTACATCTGAAGCGCTTCGCGCCCCCACGCGCCGGGGCGCCGCCCGTTGCGCGGCTTGTCGACGGAAATGACGCCGAGGAGCTCCCGCCCGCCACCCGAGGCGTACATCGGCGCGTAGAGGCGGTCCTGGGGGTGCCACTCGTCCTCGAAGCGCGGCTCGGGCCCTTCGGTGTACCACTGCGGGACGTCGTCCTCCAGGAGCACCCAGCCCTCGGTGTGCGGGATGAACCGCAGGTCGCCCCAGCCCTCGCCCATGGTGAGCCGCCGCTCCCAGGAGGCGCGCGAGCCGACGCGCCCCGTGATCAGAGCTTCGGCGGCGGCGTTCCCGGCGAACGCGGCGACAACGAGATCCCCGTCAGGGCGTACGAGATTGACGCAGGCCAGCTCGTAGCCGAGCCCGGCGATGACGCCGTCGGCGACGGTCTGCAGCGTGTCCGCCAGGCTGCGGGCCGTGTTCAGGTCGGTGACCACCTGATGCAGCTGCCGCAGGGTCGCAAGACGGACGTACGGCTCCGACTCGGTCTCCATTGCTCGCTCTCCCCGAGACCTCGACAGCAACTCCAGGATCCTGATTCGGCGCGCTTCTTCTCCGGCTTCCGGCCCGGCTTCTGGCTTCCTTGTGGGCGCTTTTGGTGCAGCGTCCCCGTCACTGAATCACAGCGAGCTGCTCACTCGGTACACAGGGTCAACAATTACTGCGCTCTGTGACTCAAGTCACACGGGGTGATGACAGGTGCCGTACGAGGGGTGGGAGCGCTCCGCGAAATTCCGGAATGCAAACAGGCGTTAATGCCGGTTTTTGGGGTGAGGTGGGGGTGGGGCGCAGCGAGGCTCGCCGGGGCGGTGCCGAGCGGTGGCGGGGCGAACCGTGGGGTACGCATCGCCCCGCCGACGGCCCACTCCGCTCAGTCCCCCGCTCGTCCCACGGTGATGTAGAGCCAGGACTCCCCCTCGCGGGGCTCCCGCAGCCAGGAGACCGTTTCGAACGCGTCCAGGTGCCCGTGCAGGACGGCCTCCTCGGAGACGCTCACCCCGAACGCGTCGGCTATCGCGTCGAGTGCCCGGCGCAGGTCGAAGGCGGCCCCGTCGGCCGCCCCACCGGGATCCGTACCGAAGGACAGTCCGCCCGGTCCGAGGAGCCGGGGGGCCTCGCCGGTGGACGTCACCTCGTCGTCGTGGACGGTGAGGGAGTGGACGAGCCGGCCGTCCTCGGCGAGCGAGAAGTGGAAGGTCTCCGGCCGGCCGTCACGGTGATCGGGCGCGCTCTCGGCGACGAGGGTCAGCGCCCTGGTGCCGTGGGAGGCGGCGACTGCCGGGGAAACGAAGCGTGCCGTCCGCGCGTCCCTCCCCGCCGCGGCATGGGCGAAGCTCCAGCCGGTACCCGCGCTACCGGTACGGACGACCACTCGGTCCTCCCACGTCTCGGTGCCCCGGGGCCGGTGCCGGAACTCGGCGTCCCAGCCCCTCAGCGCCGGGAGGACCGGACCGCCCGACCCGATGCGCCGGTGCAGTTCGGCGGGGTCGACTCCCTCCACCAGCAGCAGCCGGAACCCGCGCCGCAGCGACTCGGGGCCGGCGAGCCAGCCCAGGCCGTCGGCGTCCGGCGCGAGCTCCCCCACGGCCGGGGTGGACCGGAGCGCCATGGGCGCCTCGGCTCCGGCGCGTGGCGTCGCCAGCAACGCACACCCCCGTTCCGCGGTGAGGACCGGGCCGAGGACGGAGTCGGCCAGCAGGCCCACCGGGGCGATGTGGTCGGTGGCCACGGGCAGCCATGAGGGTGCGGCCGCCGCGAGGGTCCGCCATGCCGCCTCGGGCCGGGCCTGTCGGGCCAGCTCGCGGGCGGCGACGACCGCTTCGCCGAACACGCCGGACGCCTCGTACGCGAACGTCCCTTCCCGGATCCGCTCCAGCACCCCCGCCACCGTCGCGCGGTCCTCCTCGGGATACCGCCCGAGGAACCGCGTGTCGTCGCCGCGTCCCGAGCGCACGTGTTCCGCGCAGCTCAGGGGCATCGTCTCGCGGGCCACGTACGGATCGCGCAGCGAGGCGCCCGCCTCGGAGCCGTCGCCGGCGCCCGACAGCACCTGGATCTGGGCCAGCAGCCGCCCGGCCCGGGGGCGCCCGCACGCCAGTGCCTCGGCGAGCACCTCGGCCGCCGCCTCGTGCGCACCGCTCAGGGCGTCCTCCCGCGCCCGCTCCACTCCGGCGTCCAGGGACCGCGTCGTATCGTTGGCGAAGCCGGGCCGGTCGGCGGACATACGGAGGAACTCCTCGTACATGTCCTCCATGAAGTGCCTGAACGACGCGTGCCGCTCGGGCGGGGCCCCGCGCCAGCTCGCATACGTATAGACGGCCCACTCACCGCGCTCGTCCACGTCGTCCGGATCCAGCAGGACGTCCACCATGTCGGACTCCACCGCCAGCTGGAGCGAGCGTCCCCACAGTCCGGCCTCCCGGATCTCCTCTTCGTCCGCGTCCTCTCCCAGCGACTCCAGCCAGATGCTGCCCAAATCGTGCGGATCTCCGCACCAGTCGATCCGCTCGGCCCCGGCCAGCAGATACACGAAGTTCCCCGCGTGCCGCCAGCCGTCGGTGGTCTGGAGGAAGGAGCGCAGCGACGGTGGCAGGGGCCGCCCGAGCCGCTGCTCCAGCGCGACGAGCCGCTCCTCGCCGACCGGCTCGAACCCCAGCCAGCGCGCCGCCCGCGCGTCCCGGTCGCCCTCCCCCGGCTCGCCCTCGGGGCCCTGCACATCGGCCCACTCCGCACTCCACCGCTCAAGGAACGGCCGCCATTCGAATCGCATCATGCCCCGATGGTGACACCCGCCACTGACAACTCCCCCGGGAGCAGGGCGAGTACGGCGTTCCGCCTGGTCGGCGCACGGGCACCGGGCCCGGCCACGAGGGTGTGCGGCGGGCGGAGCCCGTCACGCGCCTACGCGTCTCCAGCTTCCCCGGGCCGCCAGCGCGAGCAGCGCGCTGGTGACGAGGTCGCCGATGCGGCTCGCCTTGTCGACGTCCTTCACCGCGCTGATGAATCCGCCCAGGGCGAGAGCGGTGAGGAGGAGGGCGAAGAGGACCCAGAAGAGTTTCACGGCGCCTCCATGGCGACTCCGGGATACCGGCGGGAGCGGCCAAGGTAGCGGCGGCGGCGACGGGTTGCCCCCGGAACCCCGCGAGGATGCCCCGTCCGGGTGGTCCTGCCTCGTCAGGGCGGAGAGGTTGCCCGATCTTGTGCCGGGCAACCCCTCATCCGTAAGTTGTCCCGATGGGCATACTCGACAGGCTGACCGGCACCCGATACCCCGAGACCGGTGTCGCGACACGTTCGGCGGCGGAGGTCCGGGCCGCGCTGCTCGCGGTCAACGGGCCGGACGTGCCGTTCGTCGTGCGCCACGGTGCCCCTTCCGAGCGGGCCGATCTGGTGGCGGTGTGGCGGGTGCGGGAGCTGGGCATCACCGTGCGGGCCCGGATGCGTCTCGTTCCGGCGCAGCACGAAGTGCGGGCGCTCAGCGAGCAGTGGGACGCGAAGACGCGTGAGTACTCGCGCGGGCAGATGACGACCGTCGCCCGTGACTGGACGATCGAGCGCGGTGACAACGGCCGCCCGCGGATGGCGGAAGGGGCGCACTTCGACTTCGCACGGATGAAGGACCCCCTGCGGGGCGCGGTCCTGGACGCGGGGTGGACGTGGCGTGGCGTGGTCTTCAGGCTCTGACATGACCTCCTGACGGGCCTCCGGCTGCGGAAACCGCCGGACCGCGCAAGTCGGCCCCGCCTCGCCGACCGCACCCTGGACACCCGGCGGCCCACCAGCACGTGGGAGGGCCGATCGGGTGGATCACAGCGACTTCACCCGGATCGCACGCCCGCCCAACGCGGACGCGAGCCTCTCATCGCGGACGATCTGCTCGGCAGACGAACGGAAGATGAGAAAGGCCCGATCATGAGAAGACCCTCCCCGTCCCGCCGGTCGAAGGCGGCCCTCGGGCTCGCCGCGGCGACGCTCACCGCCGTGGGACTGCTGCCGGCGGCGATCGCCCCGGCCCAGGCAGCGCCGCCCGCCGGCACCTTCTCCAAGGGGGGCGAGGACGACCACCTGTACCCCCGCAACGAGCTGAGCCCGCAGTTGCGGGCCAAGCTCGACAAGGCGGTGCGGGACGCCATGAAGAAGGCGGGCATCCCGGGTGTCCAGGTCGGTGTGTGGCTGCCCGGCAAGGGCAGTTACGTCCGCGCCTTCGGTGTCGCCGACAAGCGCACCGGCGAACCCATGACCGACGACATGAGGGTTCGCATCGGCAGCGAGACCAAGACGTTCACCGCCACGGCGGTCCTCGAACTCGTCGACGACGGCCGCGTCCGTCTGAACGACCCGATCTCGAAGTACGTGAAGGGCGTCCCGAACGGGAACCACATCCGGCTGCGCGACCTGCTCGACATGCGCAGCGGTCTGTTCTCGTACACCGCGGACAACAACTTCATCCACGACTTCCTCAGCAACCCCCAGCGGGTCTTCACGCCGAAGGAACTGCTGGCCTACGGGTTCAAGCACCCCAACGTGTTCGCGCCGGGCGCCAAGTTCCAGTACTCGAACAGCAACTACATCCTGCTCGGCCTGGTGATCGAGAAGGTGACCGGCAAGAGCGTGCGGGAGGTCATCGAGCACCGGGTCCTCAGGCCCAGCCACCTCGACCAGACGCTCTTCCCCAAGGCAGGCGAGTTCCCGCGCCCGCACCCGCACGGCTACACCAACCAGACGCTCTCCGGCAAGGTCGCGGACAGCACCCACTGGAACCCGAGCTGGGCCTGGTCGGCGGGTGCGATGATCTCCGACCTGCATGACCTCAAGCACTGGGCCAGGGACCTCGCCACCGGCACCCTGCTGTCTCCGGCCACCCAGGCGGAGCGTCTCAAGGTGCTCCCCACCGGCACCCCCGGCGCGGGATACGGTCTGGGCATCGTCAACGTCAACGGGTGGACCGGCCACAACGGCTCACTGCCCGGGTACGAGAGCCTCACCGTCTACCTGCCGGAGCAGAAGGCGACGCTGGTCGCCCTGCTCAACACGGACATCCTCTACAAGGGCCAGGAGCCGAGCACCGTCCTCGGCACGGCCATCACGCAGGTCATCACACCGAAGCACATCTGGGGCCTGGAGCCGCAGCGCTAGGCGACCGTCACGGCGGGCGGGGCCGGGGCGCAGGGCCGCCGAGAGCAGCACCTGGTGGTCGCCGGTGAGCCGGGCCACCGACGGGCAGCCGCCGGTCTCGACGACGGCGAGCGCGGCCCGGGTCCGCTCGACCTCGCAGGCGCCCGCCGCGAGCAGTTCGCGGGCGGCCGGGTAGCTCATGCCGAGCACGGAGGCGACCTCGCGCGGGCCCAGCCGGTGGCGGACGGCGAGCTCCAGGGCCTCGCGCTGCTCGGGAGTGGTGCCCGCGGCCTCGGGCCAGGCGAGCAGGGCCAGTTCGCTCCGGCGCCGTTCGGCCTCCTCGGCCGGGACCGGGGCCCCGCCGCTCTGCTCGCAGGTGGGCGGGCGGCCGGTGTGGGCGCCCTTGCGGGCGCGTTTGCGCTCGGCGAGCTTGCGCAGACACGACCAGCGCGCCAGCGCGTACAGCCAGGCCTTGCGCTCGTCCTCGGTGTCGGGGCAGCGCGCGTGCTGCCGCTCGGAGACGGCGAGGACGTCACCGAGGACGTGGACGGCCTCGTCGTGGTCGCAGAGCACGGACAGGCAGTAGGTGAACAGGCCGTCGAGATACGCCTCGTAGCGCGCCGGCGGGCGCTGGGTCAACGTCCGGGGCGCGCGGCGCTGCGCCCGGTGTGCGCCGGTGGTGTGCGTGGGGTGATCCAGACCGCTGCTCTTCACCCGGCGAAGGTAGGCGCAGGATCCCGGGTCCTTCGTGCCGCTTGAGCACATTTACTCCTTACGGGTGAAGGTATCCCTCAAAAGGGGACAGGAACCCGGCCTTCCATCACGGAGGCTTGCCTTCCCCGGCGCGGAACGTTGCCTTCCTCCCTGTGGGGGAACGGCTTTCGACGGTGGACGCGGCGCCACCGGGCCCACTGCCCGGCGGCGCTGTCAGTGGTCGCCGCTACGGTGACGTCATGGCTACCCGTACGAAATCCGCGAAGGACCGGCCGTCCTACCGCTGCACCGAATGCGGCTGGACG
Organism: Streptomyces sp. ERV7; assembly: GCF_001653515.1. Taxonomy (GTDB): domain Bacteria; phylum Actinomycetota; class Actinomycetes; order Streptomycetales; family Streptomycetaceae; genus Streptomyces. Next base: position 1,655,965 of record NZ_LYOY01000029.1, read on the forward strand.
ACCGCCAAGTGGCTCGGCCGCTGCCCCGAGTGCCAGGCATGGGGGACGGTCGAGGAGTACGGCACGCCCGCGGTGCGCACGACGGCGGCGGGCCGGGTCTCCACCGCAGCGCTGCCGATCGGCCAGGTGGACGCCCGCCAGGCCACCGCGCGCTCGACCGGCGTCGACGAGCTGGACCGCGTCCTGGGCGGCGGGCTCGTCCCGGGCGCGGTGGTGCTGCTCGCCGGTGAGCCGGGCGTCGGCAAGTCCACGCTGCTCCTCGACGTGGCCGCCAAGGCGGCCCGCGAGGAGCACCCCACGCTCTATGTGACGGGCGAGGAGTCCGCGAGCCAGGTCCGGCTGCGGGCCGACCGGATCAACGCGCTCAACGACCATCTGTATCTGGCGGCCGAGACGGACCTCTCCGCGGTCCTGGGCCATCTGGACGCGGTCAAGCCGTCCCTGCTCGTCCTGGACTCCGTACAGACGGTGGCCTCTCCGGAGATCGACGGCGCGCCCGGCGGCATGGCCCAGGTGCGCGAGGTGGCGGGCGCGCTGATCCGCGTGTCCAAGGAGCGCGGAATGGCGACGCTCCTGGTCGGCCATGTGACGAAGGACGGCGCGATCGCGGGCCCCCGCCTCCTCGAACACCTCGTGGACGTCGTCCTGTCCTTCGAGGGCGACCGCCACGCGCGCCTGCGCCTGGTGCGCGGAGTGAAGAACCGGTACGGGGCGACGGACGAGGTGGGCTGCTTCGAGCTGCACGACGAGGGCATCACGGGCCTGGCCGACCCGTCCGGCCTCTTCCTCACCCGTCGGGACGAGCCGGTGCCGGGCACCTGTCTGACGGTGACCCTGGAGGGCCGCAGGCCCCTGGTGGCCGAGGTCCAGGCGCTCACCGTGGACTCCCAGATCCCCTCGCCCCGGCGCACCACGTCGGGCCTGGAGACCTCCCGGGTCTCGATGATGCTGGCGGTCCTGGAGCAGCGCGGGCGGATCAGCGCGCTGGGCAAGCGCGACATCTACAGCGCGACGGTCGGCGGTGTGAAGCTCTCCGAGCCCGCGGCGGACCTGGCGATCGCCCTCGCGCTGGCGTCGGCGGCGAGCGACACCCCGCTGCCGAAGAACCTGGTGGCGATCGGTGAGGTGGGGCTCGCGGGCGAGGTCAGAAGGGTGACGGGCGTCCAGCGCCGGCTCGCCGAGGCCCACCGCCTCGGCTTCACGCACGCGCTGGTGCCGTCCGACCCCGGCAAGGTCCCGGCCGGTATGAAGGTCACGGAAGTCGCCGACATGGGGGACGCCCTGCGGGTGCTGCCGCGCGGGCGTCGCGCCGAGGCCCCACGGGGCGAGGAGGAGCGCCGGTAGACTTTGCCGTCGAACGTCTGCGACCGGAGGAGTGCAGTGGCAGCCAACGACCGGGCAGCGGGATCCGGCAAGTCCGGCACAGGCTCCGGCAACGAAGCGCTGATGCGTGCCGCGCTGAGCGCTGTCGCGCCCGGCACCGCACTCCGCGACGGCCTGGAGCGCATCCTCCGGGGCAACACGGGCGGTCTGATCGTCCTCGGCCTCGACAAGACCGTCGACTCGATGTGCACGGGCGGCTTCGTCCTGGACGTCGAGTTCGCCGCGACGCGGCTGCGCGAGCTGTGCAAGCTGGACGGCGCGCTGGTCCTGGACAAGGACATCACCAAGATCCACCGGGCCGGGGTCCAGCTGGTCCCCGACGCGGACATCCCCACCGAGGAGACCGGCACCCGCCACCGCACGGCGGACCGGGTCTCCAAGCAGTGCAACTACCCGGTGGTCTCGGTCTCCCAGTCCATGCGCCTGATCGCGCTGTACGTGAACGGGGAGCGCCGGGTCCTGGAGGAGTCGGCGGCGATCCTCTCGCGCGCCAACCAGGCGCTGGCGACCCTTGAGCGCTACAAGCTGCGCCTGGACGAGGTGGCGGGCACGCTCTCCGCGCTGGAGATCGAGGACCTGGTGACGGTCCGGGACGTCACGGCGGTCGCCCAGCGTCTGGAGATGGTGAGACGGATCGCCACGGAGATCGCCGAGTACGTGGTGGAGCTGGGCACGGACGGGCGGCTGCTCTCCCTCCAGCTCGACGAGCTGATCGCGGGCGTCGAGCCCGAGCGCGAGCTGGTGGTCCGGGACTATGTGCCGGAGCCGACGGCCAAGCGCTCGCGCACGGTGGCCGAGGCGCTGACGGAACTGAACGACCTCACCCACGCGGAGCTGCTCGAACTCCCCATAGTGGCGAGGGCGTTGGGCTACAGCGGCTCCCCCGAGACGCTGGACTCCGCGGTCTCCCCCCGCGGCTACCGCCTCCTGGCGAAGGTCCCCCGCCTGCCCGGCGCGATCATCGAGCGCCTGGTGGAGCACTTCGGTGGCCTCCAGAAGCTGCTGGCCGCCTCGGTGGACGACCTCCAGACGGTCGACGGCGTCGGCGAGGCGCGGGCGCGGAGCGTCCGGGAGGGTCTGTCGCGGTTGGCGGAGTCGTCGATTCTGGAGCGGTACGTGTAGTTGGGCACGCGGTGTTGCCCCCACCCCGCCCGTTCCCTGAAGCCCTGGGCGGGCGGCCGGGTGGTGGTCCGGGATCCCCTACCGGGGACGCTGCCCCCGGCCCCCCTTCTTTTGCCTGCGGCTCCGGCGGGGGCTGACCGCGCGCCCCTTTACGGCCCGGGCTTTGTCTGCGGGCCGGTGGGTGGTTGCTCGCGCAGTTCCCCGCGCCCCTAAGGCACCTCCAGCCCCTCCGGTAGGCACATCCAGCCCCTCCGGCGTTTGAGGAGCGGGGTCCGGGGCGGAGCCCCGTTCCTTTCAGGGGCGCGGGGAACTGCGCGGCCAGCCCCCACCGACCCGCAGGTCACCGCAGCCCCGCCCCTAAGGCACCTCCAGCCCCTCCGGTAGGCACATCCAGCCCCTCCGGCGTTTGAGGAGCGGGGTCCCCACCCCCGGAGGGTCTAGGTGAAGGGGCGGGGAGGGGCTAGTCCTTTGTCAGGGAGAACGGCGCTCGCGCCACCGGCAAGCCCGTTGCCTGTACCTCGAACAGATATGTGCCGGGCGACGGCGCACCCGGCGCCGGCGTCGCGCACTTCGCCGCGCTGCGCGTCCGGTCCCACGCCAGCACCCGCGTGACCGTCCCCTTGCCCGGCACCTGGAACAGCACGCTCCCCGCCCCACCGGGGCAGTCGTCCGAGGCCCACACCTTGCTGTCGCCGGAGTCCGTCACCACCAGGACCGCGCCCTTGGGCCCGAGGTCCGTCTTGCAGGTGGAGTCCGTCGAGTTCTGGACGGAGATCTCGACCCGCGGCTTCTCCCCGGGCGCGTACGCGTTCTTCAGGCTCCGCACCGTCAGCTTCAGCTGACCCGGCGCGCAGACCGGCAGCGAGGACCCCGCGGGCACCTGCCGCGCCGTACCTCCGTCGGAGGAGCCGCCGCCGACGGCGCCCGCGCCGCCTCCGGACGACGAACCCCCGCCGTCCGCGCCCCCGTTGCCGGCGCCGTCGGACGAACCGCCCGTAGCGCCGCCCGAGGAGGAAGAGGAGGAACCGGCGGACGACGAGCCGGAGCCGCCCGGGGTCTCGTCGCGGCCCCCCGGCGCCGTACTGATCGCGGGCCCGGAGCTCCCCGGCCCGGGCGTGATCGAGGGGGCCGGGTGGGCGCCCTTGTCGTTGCCGCTGCCCTTACTGCCGCCTCCGCCACCGGAACTGACGACCCATAGGATCACCACCGCGAGCAGCGCGAGCAAGGACAGCGCGACTGCCCTCCGTCGCCAGTAGATGGAGGAGGGAAGCGGCCCGACCGGATTGCGCAGAGATCCCACGGGCGAAACTCTACGAGAGTTCCGCCCCAACTCCCGCCCCACCCGCCGCTCGCCCTCCGCAACTTTTCCGGATCATCATTCCGGAAGGCGATGTTCCATACTGTCCGTCACCATGGATAGCGATCTCTACCGCGACATCACCGACTTCGCCCACGACACGCCCTCGTGGATGCAGCACTTCGTCGAGCTCTGGACGGAGGTGGGGCTGCTCCTGTTCGGCGTGCTGTTCGTCGTCTGCTGGTGGCGGGCGCGCCGCGCCGGTTCGACGGCGATGGCGCTGGCCCTGCTCGCCCCGCTGGCGACCGCCGCCGCCTACCTCTCCAGCGAGGTGATCAAGTCGCTGGTGGACGAGGAGCGCCCGTGCCGCGCGGTCAAGGGCGCCGCCGCTTCCCTGATCACCTGCCCGGCCAACGGTGACTGGTCGTTCCCGTCCAACCACGCCACCATCGCGGGCGGCGCGGCCGTGGGGCTCGCGCTGGCCTGGCCGCGCATCTGGGCGCTGACCGTGCCGATGGCGCTGGCCATGGCGTTCTCACGGGTGTACGTGGGCGTGCACTATCCGCACGACGTCGCGGTGGGCCTGCTGCTCGGTACGGCCGTCGCCTTCCTCTTCGCCAAGGCCGGTACGCGCCCGGTGCGCTCGCTGGTCGAGTCGATGCGGGCGAGCGGCAACGGCGCGGCCCTCTGGCTGACCGGACCGGGCGCGCCGCTGCACGCCCGCCGCTGAGCGGCCCGCCGTACCCGTCGCACCCCCGTTCCGTGCCAGGATCGGGGGTGCCATGACGACGATGCCGACGACCGACCCCGACACGGTCTCCCCCGACGCTCTCCACACCCCCGTCCTCGGGTGGTTCGACCAGCACGCGCGCGACCTGCCCTGGCGCCGCCCCGAGGCCGGTGCCTGGGGGGTGATGGTCAGCGAGTTCATGCTCCAGCAGACGCCCGTGAGCCGGGTGCTCCCGGTGTACGAGCAGTGGCTGGCCCGCTGGCCGCGCCCGGCCGACCTGGCCGCCGACGCGCCGGGCGAGGCCGTGCGCGCCTGGGGGCGGCTCGGCTACCCGCGCCGCGCGTTGCGGCTGCACGGGGCGGCCGTGGCGATAACGGAACGGCACGGCGGCGACGTGCCGCGCGACCACGGCCAGCTGCTCTCCCTGCCCGGCATCGGCGAGTACACGGCCGCCGCGGTCGCCTCCTTCGCGTACGGACAGCGCCACGCCGTTCTGGACACCAACGTCCGCCGGGTCTTCGCGCGGGCCGTCACCGGCGTCCAGTACCCGCCGAACGCCACCACCGCCGCCGAGCGGCGCCTCGCCCGTGCGCTGCTGCCCGAGGAGGAGGCCCGCGCGGCCCGCTGGGCGGCCGCCTCGATGGAGCTCGGCGCCCTGGTGTGCACGGCTCGTAACGAGGACTGCGGGCGCTGCCCGATCGCCGCGCGCTGCGCCTGGCACCTGGCCGGCAAGCCCGCGCACGACGGCCCGCCGCGCCGCGGCCAGACGTACGCCGGGACCGACCGCCAGGTGCGCGGCAAGCTGCTCGCCGTGCTGCGGGAGGCGGTGGATCCCGTACCGCAGGCCGCGCTGGACGCCGTGTGGCACGAGCCGGTGCAGCGGGCCCGCGCGCTGGACGGGCTGGTCGCGGACGGCCTCGTGGAGCCGCTCGCGGGCGGGGTGTACCGGCTGCCGCTGACGTGAGCCGGTCCGGCCCGTTGTAACGGCCGCCGCCGGCACGTTGTCACTGCTGCCGCCGACCCGATGCGACGGCTGCCGCCGACCTCGCCGGGCCCCTTTCCCGACGGAGTGTCACCGGGCGGGAACTCCCGGTCAGGCAAGGCCTGTTGACCGGGGACGCGACTCTTTCGGATAGCTCTGCGTCACCGAGGGGACACACCTCTACCCCTGGAAAACAGGGGCCAAACCTCCGCTGTTACACAACCGATGGCTCTCCGTGCGCCCCCCGACGGCTGCTCCGCACAGGCCCGTGACAACGGCTCCGTAGGTTCAGTCAGGTAAGTGGGACAGGCAAGGAAAGTCACGGGGACGGAGGCGGTTGGGTATGGCGCACGGCGAGGTGCTCGAGTTCGAAGAGTACGTACGCACCCGGCAGGAGGCCCTGCTGCGCAGCGCCCGGCGGCTCGTTCCGGACCCGGTCGACGCACAGGACCTGCTGCAGACCGCCCTGGCCCGTACGTACGGCCGCTGGGACGGCATCGCCGACAAGGCGCTCGCCGACGCGTATCTGCGCCGCGTGATGATCAACACGCGGACCGAGTGGTGGCGCGCCCGCAAGCTGGAGGAGGTGCCCACCGAGCAGCTGCCGGACGCGCGCATCGAGGACGGCTCCGAGCAGCGCGCCGACCGCGCCCTCCTGATGGACGTACTGAAAGTCCTGGCGCCCAAGCAGCGCAGCGTCGTGGTGCTGCGACACTGGGAGCAGATGAGCACGGAGGAGACCGCCGCGGCCCTCGGGATGTCGGCGGGTACCGTCAAGAGCACGCTGCACCGGGCACTGGCCCGGCTCCGGCAGGAGCTGGAGAGCCGCGAGCTTGACTTCCACGCGCTCGGCAACGCTGATGGACGTGACGGCCGGGTGGGCCGTCAGGCCGACCGCCGGGTCGGCCGCGACGAGCGCGACGAAAAGGGGCGGGAGCGGTGCGCGGCCTAGGCAGGGGCAGAGGGGGCGTACTGGCGGCGGGAACCACGGCTGTGGCCGGGCTCGCCGCCTTCGGCCTGCTCGCGACGGGGTGCTCCACGGGGGGCACGGGCACCCGTGACGAGGGCGAGGCGCACACCGACAAGGTCAGCCACGCCTCGCCGACGCCGACCGCGGCCACCGAGGCGCCCTTCAAGAAGGTCAACGCCGTACGGCTGCTCAAGGCGGACCCCAAGGTCAGCGAGCGCGTCAAGGCGGATCTGAAGCCCTGCGTGAAGGACGAGTACCCGATCGACGTCAGTTACGGGCACATCACCGGCGCCACCGGCCAGGACGTCGTGGTGAACGTGATGACCTGCGGAGACGCCGTGGGGCTCGGCGCCTATGTGTACCGCGAGGACGGCTCCTCGTACGACAATGTCTTCACCTCCGAGGAGGCGCCCGTCTACGCGGAGATCGACCGCGGCGACCTGGTGGTGACCCGGCAGATGTACGCCAAGGGCGACAAGCCGGCCTTCGCCTCCAGCGAGATCGTGACGACCTACCGGTGGTCGGGTACCAAGTTCGCCAAGCACGATCAGGTGGAGAACGACTTCAGCAAGGCCGTCGGGAACGACGAGGGGACCGAGGCGCCCGTGCCTCCCTCACCCTGACGGGTCCGGGCCCGACCGGCCCGGTCCTGACTAGCCTGGTCCTGACCGCCCGCACCCGTACGAACTGAGAGCAGCACGATGGCCGAGACCCATGTCCTGTTCGTCGAGGACGACGACGTCATCCGTGAAGCCACCCAGCTCGCGCTGGAGCGCGACGGCTTCACCGTGACCGCCATGCCCGACGGGCTCTCCGGCCTGGAGGCCTTCCGCGCCGACCAGCCCGACATCGCGCTGCTCGACGTGATGCTGCCGGGTCTGGACGGGGTGAGCCTGTGCCGCCGTATCCGCGACGAGTCGACCGTCCCCGTCATCATGCTGTCCGCGCGCGCCGACTCGATCGATGTCGTGCTCGGGCTTGAGGCGGGCGCCGACGACTATGTGACCAAGCCCTTCGACGGGGCCGTGCTCGTCGCCCGGATCCGCGCCGTACTGCGACGCTTCGGGCACGCGGGCGGGCCCGGCGCGGGCGCCGCCGAGGCGGACGGGGAGCCCGAGCGCGGGGTCCTCGCCTTCGGCGACCTGGAGGTCGACACCGAGGGCATGGAGGTCCGCAAGGGCGGCGAGACCGTCGCCCTGACCCCGACCGAGATGCGGCTGCTCCTGGAGTTCTCCTCGGCGCCCGGTACCGTCCTGTCCCGCGACAAGCTCCTTGAGCGGGTGTGGGATTACGGCTGGGGCGGTGACACGCGCGTGGTGGACGTCCATGTGCAGCGGCTGCGTACGAAGATCGGGCAGGACCGGATCGAGACCGTGCGTGGCTTCGGCTACAAACTGAAGGCGTGAGGCGCGAGTGAGGCGGCCCGCCCTGCGGACCGGTGTCCGCTGGAAGATCAGTATCGCCATCACCGCCGTCGGGGCGCTGACCGTGATGGCGCTCAGCCTCGTCGTGCACAACGCGGCGCGGGTCTCGATGCTCGACAACGCGCGCGACCTGCAGCTCGACCGTGTGCTGTTCGCCCAGCGCATCTACGAGACGAGCAAGCCGCCGACGACGCCGCGGTTCGGCGCGAAGCTCAACGATCCGGCGCTGCCGGCCGATCTCAAGGCCAAGACGGACCGGGGGCGCAAGGCCACGTCCGTGCAGGAGCCGAAGAACGGCGTGCCGGACATCTGGGCTGCCGTGCCGGTCGGCAACGGTGACGTCCTGTCCCTGCACAGCACGTTCACCGACCGCAGCTCCAACGTCATCTCCGACCTCGACCGGGCGCTGGTCATCGGGTCCGTCGCGGTCGTGTTCGGCGGGTGCGCCCTTGGCATCCTGATCGGCGGTCAGATCTCGCGGCGGCTGCGGAAGGCCGCGGCGGCGGCGACGAAGGTGGCCGAGGGGCATACGGACGTACGGGTGCGGGACGCGATCGGGGGGGTCGTGCGCGATGAGACGGACGAGCTGGCCCGGGCGGTCGACGCGCTGACGGACGCGCTCCAGGAGCGGCTGGAGGCGGAGCGCCGGGTCACGGCGGACATCGCGCACGAGTTGCGTACGCCGGTGACGGGGCTGCTGACGGCGGCGGAGCTGCTGCCTCCGGGGCGGCCGACCGAGCTGGTACGGAACCGGGCCCAGGCGATGCGGACGCTGGTGGAGGACGTGCTGGAGGTGGCCCGGCTGGACAGTGCGTCGGAGCGGGCGGAGCTCCAGGAGATCGCGCTGGGCGAGTTCGTGAGCCGGCGGGTTTCGCTGCTGGATCCGGATGTGACGGTGCGGGTGGTCCACGAGTCCTGGGTGAACACCGATCCCCGGCGGCTTGAGCGGATCCTGGGGAATCTGCTGGGGAACGCGGCGAAGCACGGGAAGGGGCCGGTGGAGGTCACGGTGGAGGGGCGTGTGGTGCGGGTCCGCGACCACGGTCCCGGCTTCCCGGAGGCACTGCTGCGGGAGGGGCCGAGCCGGTTCCGTACGGGCAGCAGCGACCGGGCGGGCCACGGGCACGGCCTGGGCCTGACGATCGCGGCGGGCCAGGCGCGGGTGCTGGGGGCGCGCCTGACGTTCCGCCCATCCCGCCCCAAAACGCCCATCTACTAATGAAAGCCGTATCGATCACCCGGGGAATTCGGTCCGGGCACGGGTCAACGGCTGCTATCCGCCGTAGTAGGCCGGTGGCGGGCTGTGCGCCTTGTCACCGCGGGGCCCGGTCGGGCGGGACCTAAGTCCTTCCTTTTCGGGACCAAGGTCCCGTGACCACGGCTACGCTGGCGCGTCGTGGAACCCGGACTGTTAGCCGCCAAAGTCGCCTCCGCCGCCGTCGCCCCGCTGATCCGCAGGCTCTTCACCGCCGAACCGGCCGGTGCCGCCCTGGTCGACCGGCCCGTCCGGATCTCCTCGTACGTCTCCTTCCGGGGCGAGAAACGCACGCTCGGCCAGGCGGATCTGCGCACCCTCGCCGCCAAGCTGGTCAGGGCCGCCGTGCGGTCCGGTGAGCGGCCGGTCCCGGCCGACGAGGAGCGGGCCGTGGCCGACGCGCTCGCCCGGACCCTCTACGCGCTGGGCGAGCTCACCCTCAGCGACGCCGAGGCGGTCGCCCTGGGCCACCGGGAGCTCGCCCGCGCGCTGCGCCGCGCGGGCGACCACCCCGAGCGCCACCTCTCCGCCGACGCCACCCACTTCTACGAGGGCCTGCTCGACACCACCTGTCTGCACGTCCTGAACTTCTTCACCCAGCGCTCCACCTTCGTGGCCGCCACCCTCGTCGAGCAGAGCCGCCGGCAGAGCGAGCTCATCGCGCGCGTGGACGAGCTGATCGCCCGGTCGCCCCGTCCTGACGCGCAGGACAGTGCCTTCGAGGCGCGCTATCTCGCGCATCTGGCGAAGAAGCACGGCAAGGTGACCATCTACGGGATCGATCTCGCCAACTCGCCCCGCAAGTGGCCGCTGGACACCGCCTATCTGCGGCTGGAGGTGGTGGGCCGCGCCGCCAGGCCCTGGCGCACGCGCGAGGAGCGCACGCCGGTGCCGGGCGCCGTGAGCGCCGAGGAGGACTTCACTCCCCGCCCCGCCGACCGCGTACTCGCCGACCACGAGCGCGTACTGCTGCGCGGCGAGGCCGGGTCCGGCAAGACCACGCTCGTCCAGTGGCTCGCCCTGTCCGCCGCGCGCGACGACCTCGGCCACGGGACCGCGTACCTCTACGACCGCGTCCCCTACGTCCTGCCGCTGCGCACCCTCACCCGCCACGGCGCCCGGCTGCCCGCGCCCCAGGACTTCCTGGCCGCCGTCGGCTCGCCGCTCGCGGGCGAGCAGCCGCCCGGCTGGGAGGCCAGGGTCCTGGCGGACGCGCGCGGGCTGCTCCTGGTCGACGGCATCGACGAGATCCCGGATACCGAGCGGGCCGCCACGCGCGCGTGGCTGGGCGACCTCATCGAGGCCTACCCCGGCAACCGCTGGCTGGTCACCTCGCGCCCCTCGGCGGTGGGCGAGGACTGGCTCGGCGAGGAGGACTTCACCGAGCTCACGCTCTGCCCGATGAGCCCCGCGGACGTGGCCGCCTTCGTCCGGCGCTGGCACACGGCCGCCCGGACCGGCGCGGACGACGACGGCGAGCTCACCGCGTACGAGAGCCAGCTCCTCGACGCCGTGCGCGCCAAACCGGACCTCGGGCGCCTGGCCACCAACCCGCTGATGTGCGGCCTGATCTGCGCCCTCCACCGCGACCGGCGCGGCTTCCTGCCGTACGGCCGCAAGGACCTGTACGACGCGGCGCTCTCCATGCTGCTGATCCGCCGCGACCGCGAGCGCGACATGCGGGTGCCCGAGCGCCGCCAGGAGCCGCAGATCCAGCTGCTCCAGCAGCTCGCGTACTGGCTGATCCGCAACGGCCGCACCGAGATGGACCGCAGCCGCGCCGAGACGGTCATCGCGGATCTGCTCCCCTCCGTACCGGAACTCGCCGAGCTCGGCGACGCGCGGGCCGTCTTCGAGCACTTCCTGCACCGCTCCGGTCTGCTGCGCGAACCGGCCCCCGGCACCGTCGACTTCATCCACCGCACCTTCCAGGACTACCTCGGCGCCCGGGCCGCCGTGGAGGCCGGCGACCTGGGGCTGCTCGTCGCCCACTCCGCCGACGACCAGTGGGAGGACGTCATCCGCATGGCCGTCGCCCACGCGCGCCCGCGCGAGCGCGTGGAGCTGTTCGAGGAACTGCTGAAGCACGGCGCCTCGACCGCCGACACCAGGACGCGCACCCGGGTCCATCTGCTCGCTGCCACCTGTCTGGAGCACGCGGCCGAACTCGCGGCCGGGGTACGGGCGGAGGTCGAGGCACGCACGGCCGAGCTGATCCCGCCGCGCGACCTCGTGGGAGCGCGGGCGCTCGCCTCGGCCGGGCCGATGATCCTCGACCTGCTGCCGGGCCCCGAGGGGCTGGAGAAGCACACGGCCGAGCTGGTCGTCACCGCCGCCTCGCACGTGGAGTCGGAGCGCGCGATCCCGTTCCTGGCCCGCTTCGGCCGCCACCCCGCACGGCGGGTCAGGGCCCAGCTCGTCTGGTCCTGGGGCCGGTTCGACACCCGGCAGTACGCGGACGAGGTCGTCGCCGGGATCGACCCCGAGGGCATCCTCTTCACGGTCACCTCCGAAGAGCAGCTGCGCGCCCTGCGGGCCCTGGGCACCCGCGCCGGGCTGGAGGCGCGTGGCGACCTCACGGCGCGGGCGCTGAGCGCGTACGCCGGCGAGGCCTCCCTCACCCGGGTACGGCTCAGCGAGAACTCCCTCCTGGAGGACCTGTCCTTCCTCGCGGGCCCGCATCCGCTCACCGACCTGAGCGTGTACGACTGCGACCGGCTCACCGATCTGTCGGGGCTGCGGGGCAAGCCGCTGAGGGGGCTCTCGCTGACCCGCGTCGGCAACGCGGACCTCGGTGCCCTGCGCTCGCTGCACCACCTCCGCTCGCTCGCCCTGAGCGGCGACCGGCTGAGCTGGACGCCCGCCTCGCTCCCGGCGGCGGCCCCGCTGGAGTCGCTCGACGTCACCGGGGCGGCGGCGGCCGACCTGCGGGGGCTCGCCGACAGTGCCAAAGCCCTGACCAGCCTCTACCTCGGTCCCTGGAGCAGCCCCGAGTATCCCGAGGAATGGGCGGAGCTGGCCCGTGTCCCCCGGCTGCGCGCCCTCCAGGTGACGGGCGCGTCCCTGGCCGCCGCGCCCGCCGGGCTCGCCCTGCCGTCCGTGTTCCAGCTCTTCCTGACCGACCAGGTGCCACCCGAGGCCTTCGCCGGGCTCGCGGAGCTCTTCCCCCGTCTGCACGTCCTGAACCTGTGGGCGAACCAGCCGGAGTACGACCTGCGCCGGCTCACGGCACCGCCGATGCTCCTCCACATCGACTCGCGCCGCCCGCTGCTCGGAACGGACCGGATCCCGGACGGCGTCCGGGTGATCACCAACGGGACGGTGACGGCGTGAGCGGTCCCGTCGGCTCCCGCCACATCGTGGCCGTGTTCGGCGCGATGCAGGGCACGGGCGTGCTGATCGGCCCCGGGCTCGTGCTCACCTGCGCGCACCTCGGGCTCGGCAGCCGGCAGACGGTCCAGATCCCCGGGCTGCCCGGGGAGACCATCTGCCACCTGGTCTGGCAGAACAAGGACCTCGACGCCGCGCTGCTGTGGTGCGAGCCCGATTGGGGGCGGCTGTCACCGCCCGGCGGCGCCCGGCTCGGCGTGGTCGCCTCCGAACGGCCGCTGCCCTACTGCGAGATCATCGGGTTCCCGGCCGTCCAATGGCACGACGGCAACCGGATGGACCTCGACCAGTTCACCGGGACCCTCCTGCCCGCCGCGGGGCGCCTCCGCCAGAAGCTGACCTTCGAGTTCGACCGGCCGCCCGCCAGAGAGCGGCGCGACGGCAGGTCTCCGCTCGCCGGGCTCTCCGGCGCGCCCGTGTTCATGGGCGGCACGGTGGTCGGCCTGGCCAGCAAGGTGCCCGACGGGCGCGGCCACCGGCGTGTGGAGTGCGTGCCGCTGGCGGCCCTCGTCGCGGACGAGGGCTTCACCGGCTGGTGCGCCGACCACGACGTGCCCGTGACCTCCCTGCCCGAGGTCACCGCCGAGTACGGGGACGACCTCGCGTACGAGGAGGAGTACGCCAAGGCCCTGCGCGCCCAGTACCGCCGTAGCCGGATCTTCGGGCTGGACGAGCTGAACCGGCACGACGCGGAGTGGGACCTGGACACCGCGTATCTGAGCCTGGAGGCGCAGTCGAAGGGCCACGGGGCGCTCGGGATGCCCGACGTCGGGGCGCCCCAGCGCATCGACGCACTGCTCGCCTCCCGCCCGCGCGTCCTGCTGCGGGGCGATGCGGGCGCGGGCAAGACGACCCTGGTGTGGTGGCTGGCCGCGCACGCGGCGGCGGGCACGCTGGGGCCCCAACTGGCCGAGCTGAACGGCCTGGTGCCGTTCGTGGTGCCGCTGCGCACCCTGCGCGCCCAGGGCGGCGCCTACCCGCTGCCCGGCCAACTCCCGTACGCCGCACGGCTGGTGATCGACGGGGCACCGGAGGGCTGGGCCGCCCGGGTCCTGAAGAGCGGGCGGGCGATGCTGCTCGTGGACGGGCTCGACGAGGTGCCCCAGGACGACCGCGAGGAGGCCCACCGCTGGCTCTCCAACCTCCTTGAGCGCTATCCGCTGGTGCGCTGCGTGGCGACCGTACGGCCGCTCGCGGTGGAGCCGGGGTGGCTGCGGCGGGCCGACTTCGAGGAGCTGCGGCTGCTGCCGATGCGGGACGAGGACATCCAGGCGTTCGTGGCCGCCTGGCACCGGGCGGCCCGCCTCGACAGCGATCCGCAGGAGCCGCTCGACGAGCTGGAGCGGGACCTCGCCCATCAGTTCCGCACCAACGCGACGCTGGCCGCCCTCGCCCGTACGCCCCTGCTCTGCGCGGTCATCTGCGCCCTGCACCGGCTGCGCCAGGGCTTCCTGCCGAAGACCCGCTGGGACCTGTACCAGTCGGCCCTGCGCATGCTCCTCGGCGACCGCGACGAGCGCCGCAAGGTGGGCGCGCCGGAGCGGATCACCCTCACGGTGGAGGAGTCGACACAGCTCCTCCAGCGGATCGCGGTGTGGCTGGTCCGCGAGGGCCAGACGGAGTTCACGGCCGAACAGGCGCTGCTGCAGATCGGGCGGGCGCTGCGGGGGATGGACCGGGTACGGGCGCAGGGCACCCAGGACGCGGTCCTGCGCCACCTCCTGAACCGCAGCGGCCTGCTCCAGGAACGCGGCAGCGACGTCTACCAGTTCACCCACCGCACCTTCCAGGACTTCCTGGCGGCGAAGGAACTGGTCGAGGACGACCACATCAAGGAACTGGTCCGGCATGCGGGGGAGGAACAGTGGCAGGACGTGATCCTGCTGGCAGCGGGGCACTGCGGACGCGGACAACTTCCGCAGTTGGTTGCCGGGCTGCTGAGAGCGAGGGGAAAACGGGCCTATGAAGCCCATGTACTGGCCGCGCTCTGCGCCCAGCACGCGGCTTGGCTCGATGAGCAGACCACCGAGCGGGTGAGGCGGAGCATCGCGGCCTTGCTGCCACCGACGGATCGGTATATGAGTACCATGCTTTCCCGCCTTGGGCCGACGCTGCTCCCGCAGGTGCCCGCCCCGGGCGACATGCGGCTGGATTCCTCGGCGATTTCCGGGATCGCCGTGCTGATCAGCAGCATCGGCGGAGCCGAGGCGATCCCTTACGCACGGGCCTGGGCCTCTCACAGCCCCATGGCGGCGAGTGAGTTCGCGAGGGAATGGAACCGCTATCCCACGGGCGCCTACGCGCGCGAAGTGCTGTCGCGGATCCCCTGGGTAGGCCTCACCCTGCACCTCACGTCGAAAGACCAGCTGGCAGAGCTTCGCGGCCTCCCTGCCGTCCAGAACGTGACCATCGCAGGTGACTTCACCACCGAGGAGCTGTCCCTCTCCCTGGAGAACGTGTCGCTGCACTCCGCCCAAGTGGTGTCCAACAACGCCGTGTCCAGCCTTTCCTTCCTTCGTGGCGTCCGGGGGCTCCGCCAGTTGTCCGTTTCGCGCTGCCCCCGGCTTGAGGACTTCTCCGCTCTCACGGGGCTTACCGCCCTCGACTTCCTCTCCCTCTCCGGGGCGGGAACCCGTGGACTGGCAGCGGTACCGGTACATACCGGAGTATCGAGAATGTCCGTCGATGTGCTGGAAGACCCGACAGGGCTGAAGGACTGGCGGAGCCTGTCGTATTTGTCAGTGCGCCGGACGCCGGACCTCCACGCTCTCCTCGCCCAGGTGGCGAGAATGCCCGGGCTCACCGCCTTGGACCTCCAGATCTCCTCACTTCGGGACCTCCGCGGCGGCTCTCCCTGCCCCGGAGTCCGCGACGTCCGTCTGCAGGTCCTCCGTCAGCTCGACGAATGCCGCCTACTGCTCCCGCTGTTCCCCTCGATGGAGACGCTGCGCCTCATCCTGCTCTCGAACAGGGACCTGGACCGTGAAGGACTCAAAGGCCTGCGCTCCCTCCCCAACGTGAAGGTCACCGTGGACGGCCGCGCCCTCTAGCCGTACGTACGGAAAAAGGGGCTGCCCCGGCCCGTACGGACGACAACGCGTCCATACAGCCGGGGCAGCCCCTCAAGACGAGCCCCTGGAGGCTACGCCTCCTTGCTCAGGTTCGGGCCGGCGCCGCCGGCCGCCTGCTCGATCGGGGGGACGTCGGGCAGCGCCGACTTCTCCTCGCCTCGGAAGGTGAAGCTCTTCGCCTCGCCCTCGCCCTCGGTGTCGACGACCACGATGTGACCGGGGCGCAGCTCACCGAAGAGGATCTTCTCGGAGAGGATGTCCTCGATCTCCCGCTGGATCGTCCGGCGCAGCGGCCGGGCGCCCATGATCGGGTCGTAGCCCTTCTTCGCCAGGAGCGACTTCGCGTCCGCGCTGAGCTCGATGCCCATGTCGCGGTCCTTCAGACGCTCGTCCACCTTGGCGACCATGAGGTCGACGATCTGGATGATGTCTTCCTCGGTGAGCTGGTGGAAGACCACCGTGTCGTCGACACGGTTCAGGAACTCGGGGCGGAAGTGCTGCTTCAGCTCCTCGTTGACCTTGGCCTTCATCCGCTCGTAGCCGGTCTTCACATCGCCCTGGGCGGCGAAGCCCAGGTTGAAGCCCTTGGAGATGTCCCGGGTGCCGAGGTTCGTGGTCATGATGATGACCGTGTTCTTGAAGTCGACGACCCGGCCCTGGGAGTCGGTCAGACGACCGTCCTCCAGGATCTGGAGCAGGGAATTGAAGATGTCCGGGTGGGCCTTTTCGACCTCGTCGAAGAGGACGACGGAGAACGGCTTCCGGCGGACCTTCTCGGTCAGCTGGCCGCCCTCTTCGTAACCCACGTATCCGGGCGGGGAACCGAAGAGGCGCGAGACCGTGTGCTTCTCGCTGAACTCCGACATGTCGAGGGAGATCAGCGCGTCCTCGTCGCCGAAGAGGAATTCGGCGAGCGTCTTGGAGAGCTCGGTCTTACCGACACCGGACGGGCCGGCGAAGATGAACGAGCCACCGGGGCGCTTCGGGTCCTTCAGAGGAATTCGGCGAGCGTCTTGGAGAGCTCGGTCTTACCGACACCGGACGGGCCGGCGAAGATGAACGAGCCACCGGGGCGCTTCGGGTCCTTCAGACCCGCACGGGTGCGGCGGATGGCCTGGGAGAGCGCCTTGATGGCGTCCTTCTGGCCGATGACGCGCTTGTGGAGCTCGTCTTCCATACGGAGCAGTCGCGAGGACTCCTCCTCCGTGAGCTTGAAGACGGGAATGCCGGTCGCGGTCGCGAGGACCTCGGCGATGAGCTCGCCGTCGACCTCGGCGACGACGTCCATGTCGCCGGCCTTCCACTCCTTCTCGCGCTTGGCCTTCGCGGCGAGCAGCTGCTTCTCCTTGTCGCGGAGAGAGGCCGCCTTCTCGAAGTCCTGGGAGTCGATGGCCGACTCCTTGTCGCGGCGCACGCCCGCGATCTTCTCGTCGAACTCGCGGAGGTCCGGCGGCGCGGTCATCCGGCGGATGCGCATCCGGGAGCCGGCCTCGTCGATCAGGTCGATCGCCTTGTCCGGCAGGAAGCGGTCCGAGATGTACCGGTCGGCCAGCGTCGCGGCCTGGACCAGCGCCTCGTCCGTGATGGACACGCGGTGGTGGGCCTCGTACCGGTCGCGCAGACCCTTGAGGATCTCGATGGTGTGCGGCAGCGACGGCTCGGCGACCTGGATGGGCTGGAAGCGGCGCTCAAGGGCCGCGTCCTTCTCCAGGTGCTTGCGGTACTCGTCGAGCGTGGTGGCACCGATGGTCTGGAGCTCACCGCGGGCCAGCATCGGCTTCAGGATCGAGGCCGCGTCGATGGCGCCCTCGGCGGCACCCGCACCCACGAGCGTGTGCAGCTCGTCGATGAACAGGATGATGTCGCCGCGGGTGCGGATCTCCTTGAGGACCTTCTTCAGGCGCTCCTCGAAGTCACCGCGGTAGCGCGAGCCGGCGACCAGCGCGCCCAGGTCCAGGGTGTAGAGGTGCTTGTCCTTGAGGGTCTCGGGCACCTCGCCCTTGACGATGGCCTGCGCCAGGCCCTCGACGACGGCGGTCTTGCCGACGCCGGGCTCGCCGATGAGCACCGGGTTGTTCTTGGTACGGCGGGACAGCACCTGCATGACCCGCTCGATCTCCTTCTCGCGCCCGATGACCGGGTCGAGCTTGGACTCACGAGCGGCCTGGGTGAGGTTCCGGCCGAACTGGTCGAGGACGAGGGAGGTCGAAGGCGTGCCCTCGGCCGGGCCGCCCGCGGTGGCGGCTTCCTTGCCCTGGTAGCCGGAGAGCAGCTGGATGACCTGCTGCCGCACCCGGTTGAGATCGGCGCCCAGCTTCACGAGGACCTGGGCGGCGACGCCCTCGCCCTCGCGGATCAGGCCGAGCAGGATGTGCTCGGTGCCGATGTAGTTGTGGCCGAGCTGGAGGGCCTCGCGGAGCGACAGCTCCAGGACCTTCTTGGCACGCGGCGTGAAGGGGATGTGACCGGACGGGGCCTGCTGGCCCTGGCCGATGATCTCCTCCACCTGCTGGCGGACCGCCTCAAGAGAAATCCCGAGGCTCTCCAGGGCCTTAGCGGCGACACCCTCACCCTCGTGGATCAGGCCCAGGAGAATGTGCTCGGTGCCGATGTAGTTGTGGTTGAGCATCCGGGCTTCTTCCTGAGCCAGGACGACAACCCGCCGCGCGCGGTCGGTGAACCTCTCGAACATCGTTAATCGCTCCTCAGAGCGGTCGGGCAGTAAGGGGTCGGTCCCCTCCCTGTCCTTCCGCATGCTAGTCCCGTGGGACGGGACAGCTCATTCCAACTGCCGACATCCGACCCGATCACCCCCGCCCAGGCGGGGAAACTTGCTGCCGAACAGTCGACAACTGCTCCAACTCGATGGTGCGAGACGATGTTCCCGCAGGCCAGGCAGATACCCCTGTCTCCAGTACGCCGATGGCGAACGCGAGACGGCCCGGCGAGCTTCTCGCCCCTCCCCACTAGGAATGTCTTACCCGTAAGCACTGACAGTCCATGCGGCGCGCCCCGGTTCCCTCAGCTACGGGCGAACACACTTGCGCCGCCGAATGCTTCCGCGCGCCCCCGTGGCGCCTACGGAACGCATCCGTCCGGAAACTCTGCGTAACTCCAGGGCGTTTCGGGAGTTGCTCCGGTCATGGCCCTCACCGTGCCCTCCCCCGAGCTCTCGGTCCCGCCCGGGCAGGGTGCTCGTCGATCACGTTCGCCTCGCCGAGCACCATCGGCGCAAGCCCCCCCGTCGCGATCACCGTGACGTCGGACGGGTCCCCGCCGGGACCCACCAGCTCGCGGGCCATGCGGGTCACGACCCCGTCGACCTGCCCCGCGAACCCGTACACGATCCCCGCCTGCATCGCCTCGACCGTGTTCTTGCCGATCACCGCCCGCGGCCGGGCCAGTTCGATCTTGCGGAGCTGTGCGCCCTTGACCCCGAGCGCCTCGACCGAGATCTCGATGCCGGGGGCGATCACGCCGCCCGCGTACTCGCCGCGCGCGCTCACCGCGTCGAACGTCGTCGCCGTGCCGAAGTCGACGACGATCGCCGGCCCCCCGTACAGCTCGACCGCCGCGACCGCGTTGATGATGCGGTCCGCGCCGACCTCCTTGGGGTTGTCCATCAGGATCGGGACGCCGGTCTTGATGCCGGGCTCGACCAGGACCGCCGGGACGTCGCCGTAGTAGCGGCGGGTCACCTCGCGCAGCTCGTGCAGCACCGACGGCACCGTCGAGCAGATCGCGATGCCCTCGATGTTGTCGCCCAGCTCCGCCCCGAGCAGCGGGTGCATGCCCATGAGGCCGTTGAGCAGGACCGCCATCTCGTCGGCGGTGCGGCGCGGGTCGGTGGAGATGCGCCAGTGCTCGACGACCTCCTCGCCGTCGAACAGGCCGAGGACCGTGTGCGTGTTGCCTACGTCGATCGTCAGCAGCATCGGTTACTCCGCCTCGCGCAGATCGAGGCCGATGTCGAGGATCGGGGAGGAGTGGGTGAGCGCGCCGACCGCCAGGTAGTCCACGCCCGTCGCCGCGTACGCCGCCGCGGTCTCCAGGGTGAGGCGGCCCGAGGACTCCAGGAAGGCGCGCCCGGCGACGAGTTCCACCGCCGTCGCGGTCTGCTCCGGGGTGAAGTTGTCCAGCAGGATCAGGTCGGCGCCCGCCTCCAGGACCTCCCCGACCTGGTCGAGCGTGTCGACCTCGACCTCGATCGGCACCTCCGGGAACATCTCCCGTACGGCCTTGAAGGCCTCGGCGACGCCGCCCGCGGCCACCACGTGGTTGTCCTTCACCAGCGCCGCGTCGGAGAGCGACATACGGTGGTTGACGCCGCCGCCGCAGCGCACCGCGTACTTCTCCAGGGCGCGCAGCCCCGGCGTCGTCTTCCGGGTGTCGCGCACCTTCGCGCGCGTGCCCTCCAGGGCGTCCGCCCACGCGCGCGTGGCGGTCGCGATGCCGGACAGGCGGCACAGGATGTTCAGCGCGCTGCGCTCGCCGGTGAGCAGGTCGCGGGTGCGCGTGGTGACGCTCAGCAGCTTCTGGCCCGCCTCGACGCGGTCGCCGTCCGCGACGTGCCGCTCGACCTCGAACTCCTCGGTGCACACGATCGACAGGATCGCCTCGGCGACCCGCAGGCCCGCGACCGTACCGGCCTCGCGCGCGGTGAAGTCGCCGGTGGCCACGGCGTCTTCGGGGACGGTCGCCGCGGTCGTCACGTCCACACCGCCGTCGAGGTCCTCCTCGATGGCGACGTGCGCGATGTCCTCGACCTGCACGGGGTCCAGGCCCGACTCGGCAAGGAGCGCGGCCAGCGAGGGGTCGAGGCCGCACTCGTACACGTCCTCGTCGCCGCAGCCGCAGTCGTCGCCGCAGCCGCCTCCGCTCGCGGGGACGCCGATCTGGATCAGCGGTACGTCCACCGGCTCGGGACGGTGTTCGTCGGGGGTGCTCACGGTTACGGCTCCCTGGGGGCGTCGGCGACTGTCGGGGGGAAGTCTGCGGAATCGGTACGGCGGACGTCGAGCGTACGGTCCGGCGTCACCCGTACGACGAGGTGGCGGTGCCAGTCCTCGTCGTCCCGGTCGGGCCGGTCCTCGCGCCAGTGGCAGCCGCGGGTCTCCTCGCGGGCAGCGGCGGCGGCGACCAGCACGCGCGCGACGAGCAGCAGGTTGGTGGTCTCCCACGCGTCCACACCGGGCTCGGCGGCCTTGCGCTCGTCGGCCCCGTCGGCGTCGGCCCGGATCGCCTCCAGGCGGGCGGCGGCCCCGGCGAGGCTGTCGGCGGAGCGGAGCACTCCCGCGCCGTTGGTCATGATCCGCTGGATCTGGATACGGGCCTCGGGGACGAGGAGCGGGCAGGTGGGCGCGTCCTCGGGGGCCTCGGCGGCCGGGGAGGCGCTCTGCACGCGCGCGTGGCCGCCCGCCGCGATGTCGGCCGCGATGCGCTCCGCGAAGACCAGGCCTTCGAGGAGGGAGTTGGAGGCGAGCCGGTTGGCGCCGTGGACGCCGGTGCAGGCGACCTCGCCGCACGCGTACAGGCCCGGCACCGTGGTGCGGCCGTGCAGATCGGTGCGCACGCCGCCGGAGGCGTAGTGGGCGGCCGGGGCCACCGGGATCGGCTCGGTGACCGGGTCGATGCCGTGGGCGCGGCAGGCGGCCAGGATGGTGGGGAAGCGCCGCTCCCACATCGTGGCGCCGAAGTGCCGTGCGTCCAGGTACATGTGCTCGGTGCCGTTGGCCTGCATCTGGCGGGTGATCGCCTTGGCGACGATGTCGCGCGGGGCGAGCTCCGCCAACTCGTGCTGCCCCAGCATGAAACGGGTGCCGGAGCCGTCGACGAGGTGGGCGCCCTCTCCCCGTACCGCCTCGGAGACCAGCGGCTGCTGGCCCTCGGAGTCGGCGCCGAGGAAGAGCACCGTCGGGTGGAACTGGACGAACTCCAGGTCGGAGATCTCGGCGCCGGCGCGCAGCGCCAGGGCTACGCCGTCGCCGGTGGAGACCGCCGGGTTGGTGGTGGCGGAGAAGACCTGACCCATGCCGCCGGTGGCGAGCACCACGGCGGGGGCGTGGACGGCCCCCACGCCGTCGTGCTGGCCCTCGCCCATGACGTGCAGGGTGATGCCCGCGGTGCGGCCGTCGTCGTCCCTCAGCAGGTCCAGTACGAGCGCGTTCTCGATGGTCCGCACCGCCCGCTCGCGGACGGCCTCGACCAGCGCGCGCGAGATCTCGGCGCCGGTGGCGTCGCCGCCCGCGTGCGCGATGCGGCGGCGGTGGTGGCCGCCCTCGCGGGTCAGCGAGATCACGCCGGAGTCGTCGGTGTCGAAGTGGGCGCCGGTGGCGATCAGCCGCCGCACCGCGTCCGGGCCCTCGGTGACCAGGGCGCGCACCGCGCCCTCGTCGCACAGGCCCGCGCCCGCCACCAGCGTGTCGTCCAGGTGCTGTTCGGGGGTGTCGCCCTCGCCGAGGGCCGCCGCGATGCCGCCCTGCGCCCAGCGCGTGGAGCCGTCGTCGAGCCGCGCCTTGGTCACCACCACGGTGGTGAGCCCGGCGGCCGTGCAGCGCAGGGCCGCGGTGAGACCCGCCACGCCCGAGCCGACGACCACGACGTCCGCGTCGATGGCCCAGCCCGGGGCGGGCGCGTCCAGCCGTATGCCGGTCCGGGGCGGACCGTCGGTCGTCCTGGTCATGCGGGGGCTCCGAAGTTCAGCGGGATGTTGTCGATCAGGCGGGTGGTGCCCACGCGCGCGGCGACCGCGAGGACCGCCTCACCGGCGAAGCCGTCCCCGGCCTCGTCGAACGTCGCCGGGTCGACCAGCGCCAGGTAGTCAAGGGCCAGCGGCGGCTCCGCCTTGGCGGCCTCGTCCAGGACGCTCTGCGCGGCGGCGCGCACGACCGCGGGGGACGGGCCGGCCGCCTCCACCGCGTACGCGTCGGCGGCCGCGCGGGCCTCGCCGATCCGGGAGAGCGCGAGCGCGCGCCCGGAGGAGGCGTGGGTGGCCGCGGCGCGCGCGAGCAGCGCGTGCTCGGCCGTGAGCCGGTCGCGGGCCGCGAACAGCGCGCGCGACAGGGCGAGCGCGGTGGTGCGGTCGGCCGGTGAGAGGTAGCGGTTGCGGCTGGAGAGGGCGAGCCCGTCCGCCTCGCGGACCGTGGGCACGCCGACGATCTCCATGGGGAAGTCGAGGTCGCGTGCCATGCGCCGGATCAGCGCCAGCTGCTGGGCGTCCTTCTGCCCGAACAGCGCGAGGTCGGGGGCGGTGAGGTGGAGCAGCTTGGCGACGACGGTGAGCATGCCGTCGAAGTGGCCGGGGCGGGAGGCGCCTTCGAGGCGCTCGCCCATGGGGCCGGCGGTGATGCGCACCTGCGGCTCGCCGCCGGGGTAGACCTCGTCCGTGAAAGGCGCGAACACGGCGTCGGCGCCCGCCTGCCCGGCCAGCTCGACGTCGGCGTCCAGGGTGCGCGGATAGCGGTCGAGGTCCTCGCCCGCGCCGAACTGCAGCGGGTTCACGAAGACCGTGACGACGACCTGGCCGCCGGGACCGACGCTCTCGCGCGCGGTGCGCACCAGCGTGGCGTGCCCCTCGTGCAGGGCGCCCATGGTCATGACGACGGCGCGGCGGCCGGTGCGCTCCAGGGCGGCCAGCTCGGCGGCGGTGCGGACCAGAAGGGTCATCGGTTCTCTCCGTCCGCGAGCACGCCCAGCAGGTCTTCGGCGAGTTCGGGCTTCAGCAGGCCGTGGGCGAGCGCCCGGTCGGCGGTCGTACGGGCCATGGCGAGGTATCCGGCGACGGTGGCGGGGGCGTGCTTGCGCAGCTCGGCGACGTGCGCCGCGACCGTGCCCGCGTCGCCGCGCGCGACGGGGCCGGTCAGGGCCGCGTCGCCGGAGCGCAGCGCGTTGTCGAGCGCCGCTCCCAGGAGCGGGCCGAGCATCCGGTCGGGGGCGGCGACGCCGGCCTTCCGCAGCAGCTCCATGGACTGGGCCACCAGGGTGACCAGGTGGTTGGCGCCCAGGGCGAGGGCCGCGTGGTAGAGCGGGCGGTTCTGCTCCTCGATCCACTCGGGCTCGCCGCCCATCTCGATGACCAGCGCCTCCGCGGCGAGCCGCAGCTCCTCGGGCGCGGTGACGCCGAACGAGCACCCGGCCAGGCGCTGGACGTCGACGCCGGTCCCGGTGAACGTCATCGCGGGGTGCAGGGCCAGCGGCAGCGCGCCCGCGCGCGTGGCGGGCGCGAGCACGTCCGTCCCGTACCGCCCGGAGGTGTGCACGAGCAGCTGGCCGGGGCGGATCGCGCCGGTCTCGGCGAGGCCCTCCACCAGGCCCGGCAGGGCGTCGTCGGGGACGGTGAGCAGCACCAGGTCGGCGGCGGCCAGCACCTCGGCGGGCGGCACCAGGGGCACGTCCGGCAGCAGGGCGGCCGCCCGGCGCACGGAGGCGTCCGACACGCCGGAGACCGCCACCGGGCGGTGCCCGGCGAGCTTCAGCGCGGCGGCGAGGGCAGGGCCGACCCGGCCGGCACCGACGACTCCGACGGCGAGGCGGGCTGGGCGGGTCTCTGGTTGTGCGTTCACGCGGCGGGGCCTTCCGTTCCAGTCCGCGAGGGGTACCGGACGATTTCCCCGTCATGCTACGCCCAGCCCCCATAACCCCTGTGGTTGTCCACAGGCTGTGGGTGATGATCGGAACATGGAAGATCAGCAAGGTCTGGAAGACCAGCACGGTCAGATCGGGAACGAACCGGGCGAGAGCGGCCCGAGCGGCGAAGGCGGCGCGCAGGACGCGCGCCGGCGCAGGGTGGCGGCGTGGCGCGCCTCGGAGCGCACCTTGTGCCGGATGCCCGGTGAGTTCTCCATGGGCGAGCGGCTGACCGCGCTCGCCGCCGACGCGGGCGAGGTCTACGACACCACCGGGATGCCGGACTTCTACGGCGACGGTGTGGTCGCCGAGCTGGAGCGGCGCACCGCCGGCCTGCTCGGCTTCCCGGCGGCGGCGTTCTTCCCGACCGGCACCATGGCCCAGCAGGCCGCGATGCGCGCCTGGGCCGGGCGCACCGGGAACTCCACGGTGGCGCTGCACCCCCTCGCCCACCCCGAGGTGCACGAGCGGCGCGCCTTCGGCACGGTGAGCGGGCTGCGCACGGTCCACCCGACGACCGCGCCCCGGCTGCCCACGGCCGAGGAGGTACGGGACTTCGAGGAGCCGTTCGGCACCCTGATGCTGGAGCTGCCGCTGCGCGACGCGGGGTTCGTCCTGCCCACCTGGCAGGAGCTGACCGACGTCGTGGAGGCGGCCCGGGAACGGGATGCGGTGGTGCACTTCGACGGCGCACGGCTGTGGGAGTGCGCCGTGCACTTCGACCGCCCGCTGGAGGAGATCGCCCGCCTCGCGGACAGCGTCTACGTGTCGTACTACAAGACCCTGGAGGGCCTGTCGGGCGCCGCGCTCGTCGGGCCCGAGTCGCTGGTCGACGAGACCCGCACCTGGCGCCACCGGTACGGGGGCCAGCTCTTCCAGCAGTATCCGGCGGCCCTGTCGGCGCTGGTCGGCATGGACCGGGTGCTGCCGAAGCTCCCCTCGTACGTCGCCCACGCGCGCGTGGTGGCCGAGGGGCTGGCGGACGGCTTCACCAAGGCGGGCGTGCCGTGGTTCCGGATCAATCCGGAGGTGCCGCACACCCACCAGTTCCATGTGTGGCTGCCGTACGGGGCGGACGCCCTGGACGACGCCGGGCTCGGCCAGTCCGAGGAGACGGGCGTGACGCTGTTCCGCCGCTGGTTCCCCGCGCCCGCGGGCCCGCCCGGGCTCTCGTACACCGAGCTGACGGTGGCGGAGCCGGCCCTTGAGTGGTCGGCCGAGGACGTACGGGACGCGGTGGCGGAGTTCGTACGGAGGCTGGACTAGAGGCCCCGGGAGGGACCCTCAGTGGCAGGCGGGGGTGCGGGGGTGAGGGCAGGAGGCGGCCGAGGGCGGCGCGCAGCCGGCCGTGGGCGAGGCGGCCGGAGAGGACCGCTTCGAAGCGCCGGTAGTCACGCAGTTCGCGCAGGGTGCGCACGTCGTGCTGCCCCGGCAGTGGGGGCGTCGGCTCCTGGAGCTGGGCCGCGCGGTAGGTGTCGAGCATCTGTTGCTGGATGGCGTCCATGCATCCAGGCTGCGCCGCTCGCGGCCGTCCGTCGCGCCGATTGACCAGGGGCGTCAAATGACGGGGGCGCTGTCGGTGGTGCGGTGCACCATGGGCGCATGAGCGTGTGCATCGACATCACGGGCCTGCCCCCGGAGCGGATCGCCTTCGGGCCCTCTCCCCTGGCGGAGCTGGGCGCCGCCCTGCACGCCCTCTCCGAGCCCGCGCACCACGCCCGGCTGCACGGCTGGACCACCAGTACGGCGGCCGGTCTCAAGCCGGAGCTCGCCGACCGGCTGCACGAGGCGGACTTCCTGTGGCGGTCCACCCGCTCGGACATCCTGCTGCCCTCGCACCCCCGCGAGACGCTGGCCGAGGAGCTGGACGACCTCGACCGGATGGACGACGAGAAGTACGTGGCGGCGGCGCTGGAGATCTCCTGCGCGAGCCTCTACAACGCGGGGGCGCCGTCCCCGCTGGTCGACGCCCGGATGCGGGAGCGGGCCCTGGACCTCGCCGCCGCGCGCGGGCCGCGCCAGGCCGCCTTCGTGAAGCGGATGCTGGTCGACCCGCCGGGGGCGCGCGCGTGGATACGCAGGCTGTTCGAGGACTGCGACGCCGCGTTCTTCGGGGACACCTGGCAGCGCGTACGGGTGCAGCTGGCCGCCGACGCGCGGCACAAGACGGAGCTCCTCAGGCGCAGGGGTCTCGCGGAGGCGGTCGCGGCGGTCTCCCCCTCCATCGCCCTGGAGCAGGACGAGCGGGGCAGCCGCGTCGTCGTGGACAAGCTGACCCACGGGCGCACGAGCGCGGCGGGCACGGGGCTGACGTTCATCCCCACCGCGTTCGGCTGGCCGCACCTGTTCGCGCTGCACGCGCCGGGCTGGCAGCCGGTCGTCCAGTACCCGGTCCCGACCGGCGAGTTGGGCGGCGCGGCGCCGGTCGACGTGGTGAAGGCGCGGCTGGAGGCGGTCGCGCACCCCATGCGGATGCGGCTGTGCCGGAGTCTGGCGCGGGGGGCGTATACGACGAGCGAGCTTGCCGACGCGTACGGGATCTCCGCGCCGGAGGTGTCGCGCCATCTCTCCGTGCTGAAGAAGGCGGGGCTTCTTACGACGCAGCGGCGTGGGCGGTATGTGCTGCATCAGCTGGATGTGGCTGTGGTCGCCCGGCTGGGCAGCGACTTCCTGGAGGGGGTGCTTCGCTGAGGCCGTGCGGGGTTGTCCTTCGACCGCGGGTGCGTGGGGGCGCGCCGTAAGGGCCCGGTGTTCGTCTGCGGGCCGGTGGTGGGTCGCTCGCGCAGTTCCCCGCGCCCCTGAAGGGCCCGGAGTTCGACTGCGGGTGAGTGGGGGCTGGTCGCGCAGTTCCCCGCGCCCCCAGGGGCGCGGGGTTGCCGCACCACGCGGTCTCAAGGGCGCCTCACCGGCCTCATCAACGACAGCGCACCCGCGCCGCCCCGAAGAGGAAGCAGGGCGCCCACACGGCCCGCTCCGCATCCTCAGCCCACCCTCAGCAGCAGCTTCCCCGTAGACGTGCGGCCCTCCATCAGGCGGTGGGCCTCCGCTGCCTCCGCCAAGGGGAATTCGGCGGTCACCGGCAGCTTCACGCTGCCGTTCGCCGCCAGGGCGAACGCGCGGCCGGCCAGGTCGCGCAGGGCCTCCGGAGCGTCCGCCGCCAGGCTCAGGACGGAGAAGCCCGCGACCGAGCGGGCGGCCGGGTAGAGCTCGGGCTGCCCCACCTGCCACGGGCCCTCGCCGCCCGCGTTCCCGTACGAGACGAGCCGCCCGAACAGGGCCAGCGCGTCCAAGCCCTGACGCAGCGTCCGGCCGCCGACCGGGTCCAGGACGAGGTCCACGCCCCGCCCGCCGGTCGCCCGGCGCACGTCCTCGGGGAAGGAGTCGGTGAGGAACGCGTCGTCGTACCCGTGCTCGCGCGCGTAAGCGGCCTTGGCCTCGCTGGACACCACTCCGTAGACGGCGCCCGCGCCCGCGAGCCGGGCGAGCTGCCCCACGGCCGTGCCGACGCCGCCCGCCGCACCCTGGACCAGGACGCTCTCGCCGGGCTGCAGCCGCCCCACCTCGTGGATCAGCGCGTGCGCGGTCGGCAGGACCGTGGGGAGCGTGGCGGCGGTCCGCGGGCCGACGCCCTCGGGCACCGGGAAGACGGCGGCGGCCGGGACGACGGCGACCTCCGCGTAACCGCCGCCCTCGGCCATCGCGGCGACCTCCTGCCCGACCGCGAGCCCCTCGACGCCCGCGCCGAGCTCCCGTACGCGCCCGGAGACCTCAAGGCCCGGCACGAACGGCAGGGACCGCACCCGGTAGCCCTCCGAACGGGCCTTCACCTCGGCGAAGTTGACCCCGGCGTAGAGGACGTCGACGGCGACCTCACCGGGGCCGGGCCGGGGCGCCCCGGTCTCCACCAGCCGCAGTACTTCCGGACCGCCCAGCTCGCTGACCTGAATCGCACGCATGACGTGGGGCCCCCTCGGCACCTAAAGTGTTCAATGAAAGTCGAACACTCAGGAGTGTACGACCATCATCGAACACTCGGCAAGGGCGCACCGCCGGGCCCGGCCAGGAGGAAGGACACCGATGACCCATCGCGCGGCACCCGAACACACCCACCCCGACAAGGTCCCCCTGATCACGGCCCTGGACGCGCTCGGCGACCCGGTCCGCCTCCAGCTGGTGCGCGAGCTGGCCCAGTCGCGGGAGTGGACGCGCAGCTGCGGCTCCTTCGACGTGCCGGTACGCAAGGCGGCGCTGAGCCACCACTTCTCGGTGCTGCGCGCGGCCGGTCTCGTCGAGCAGCGCGACGACGGTCCCAAGCGGGTCAACCGGCTGCGCCGCGAGGAGTTCGACGCGCGCTTCCCGGGGCTGCTCGACCTGGTCCTGCGCGGCGACTGAGGGCGTCGAGCGCGGCGACCGAGCGGCGCCGGGGGCCCGAACGGCGGCTCAGAGCCCGCCGGCCCGCACCAGCCCCGACTCGTACGCGAGGACGACCACCTGCACCCGGTCCCGCAGCCCCAGCTTCGTCAGGATCCGGCCGACATGGGTCTTCACGGTGGCCTCCGAGAGGACCAGACGCGCCGCGATCTCGCCATTCGAGAGGCCCTGCGCGACCAGCAGCATGACCTCGCGCTCGCGCTCGGTCAGCTTCTCCATGGCGCCGCCGGGGCCCCGCTCCTTGCCGGTCGTCGGCAGCATGGGGGCGAACCGGTCGAGCAGGCGCCGGGTGGTGGAGGGCGCCACGACCGCGTCGCCGCTGTGCACCGAGCGGATGGCGCCAAGCAGTTCGGCCGGCGGCACGTCCTTCAGCATGAAGCCGCTGGCACCCGCCTTGAGGCCGGAGAACGCGTACTCGTCCAGGTCGAAGGTGGTCAGGATCAGCACCTTGGGGTGCGTCTCGGCGGAGCAGATCCGGCGCGTCGCCTCCACCCCGTCGAGCCGCGGCATGCGCACGTCCATCAGCACCACGTCCACGGCGGTCGCGCGGAGGATCTCGATCGCCTCCGCGCCGTCGCCCGCCTCCGCGACGACCTCCATGTCCGGCTGGGCGGCGAGCACCATCCGGAAGCCGGTGCGCAGCAGCACCTGGTCGTCGACGAGCATCACGCGGATCGTCATCGGGTCCCTCTCCATCACGACGTACGGGAATTTCGGCGTACGGGAAAACCTCGGGCGTACGGAACCTACTGGGCGGGCTTCAGCGGCAGCAGGGCGCTGATGCGGAAGCCGCCGCCCGGCCGCGGCCCCGCGTCCAGAGTGCCGCCCACCATGCCGATGCGCTCGCGCATGCCGATCAGACCGTGCCCCTGGCCGTCGGCGCCGCCGTCCTCGTACATCTCGTGCGCCGCCCCTCGCCCGTCGTCCTCGACCAGCAGGCCGAGCCCGTCGTCGAAGTAGACCAGGCGGACGCTGGCGCCCGCCTCCGGGCCGCCGTGCTTGCGCGTGTTGGTCAGCGCCTCCTGCACGATCCGGTACGCCGTGAGCTCGACGCCGCTGGGCAGCGGGCGCGGGGTGCCCTCGATCTTGAAGTCCACGGTGAGCCCGGCCGTACGCACCTGCTCGACCAGCTCCTCGATCTGCTCGACGTCGGGCTGCGGCACGTACTCCCCCGCCTCCCGGTGCTCGCCCGTGCGCAGCACGCCGAGGAGGCGGCGCATCTCGGCGAGCGCCTGGCGCCCGGTCATCGAGATGGTCTCCAGGGCGATCTTCGCCTGATCGGGCGCGCTGTCCATCACATACGCGGCGCCGTCCGCCTGGACCACCATCACCGAGACGTTGTGGGCGACGACGTCGTGCAGCTCGCGGGCGATCCGGGCGCGCTCGGCGGCGACCGCGACCTTGGCCTGCGCCTCGCGCTCCTTCTCCAGGCGGGCGGCGCGCTCCTCCAGCTGGGCGAAGTACGCCCGGCGGGTGCGCATCGAGTCGCCGAGGACCCAGGCGAGGAGGAACGGGACCGTCATCACGACGACGAAGAAGATCGTCTGCCCCGGGCTGGTACTGCCGTCGGCGCCGTTGTCGCTGTAGTCGGGCCAGCGCACCATCGCGATCACGGCCGCGAGCAGCGAGCCCGCCAGGGCGAGCCGCGAGGCCCAGCGCTCGCCGACGGCGGCCGCGGTGTAGATGGCGACCAGCATGGCGAAGTCCGCCACGTTCGGACTGACGTCCAGGGCCAGCTGGGCCAGGCCCAGCAGGGCCGCCAGCACCACCGTCTTCTCGGGGGCGCGGCGGCGCAGTGCCACGACGGCGCTCAGGCCGACGGCGATCAGCAGGGCCGCCGCGGTCGAGCCGTGGCTCACGCCACCGGACACGAGCGACATGCCGGAGATCCCGAGGAGGAAGACGGCCCAGAGGGTGTCGACCGCGGTCGGGTGTCTGCGGATGAAGTCGTAGAGGCGCTGCACGTAACCCAGCGTAGGGATGCCGGATCGGTGCAAGGGTCAACCGGAGGGTCGATCCGGGTCGCCCGGGCGTACTCCCCAAGGTGGAGGGCCCCTAGCCTTTTGCTGTGAATCACGAGGTGAACGAAGACGGCGGCGGCGCGTGGTCGGGCTGGCGGGCGGCGACCGAGCGGGCCCTGTACGGCCCCGGCGGCTTCTACCTCCGCCCCGAGGGCCCCGCAGGCCACTTCCGTACCTCCGTCCACGCCTCACCGCTCTTCGCCCAGGCCGTGGCGCGGCTCCTGGAGCAGGTGGCCGGGGAGCTCGGCGGCGGCGAGGTCGCGTTCGTCGACATGGGCGCGGGGCGCGGGGAGCTCGTGACGGGCGTACTGGCCGCGCTGCCCACCGGATTCCCCGTACGGGCGTACGCCGTGGAGCGCGCGGCGCGTCCGCCCGGGCTCGACGGGCGGATCGCCTGGGTCGCCGAGCCGCCTTCCGGTGTCCGCGGCCTCCTGTTCGCCAACGAGTGGCTGGACAACGTGCCGGTGGACGTGGCCGAGGCCGACCCGGACGGCGTCCCGCGCGAGGTCCTGGTCCGCCCCGACGGCACCGAACGCCTCGGCGCACCCGTCTCCGGCGAGGACGCGCGCTGGCTGGAGCGGTGGTGGCCGCTGCGGGAGCCAGGGGCGCGGGCGGAGGTGGGGCGCGCGCGGGACGAGGCGTGGGCGGCGGCGGTGTCGACGCTGTCGGCGGGCCTTGCGGTGGCGGTGGACTACGGCCATGTGGCGTCCGCCCGCCGGGGGAAACACCCCCGGCCGGGGATACTGTCGCCCATGACGGAGACCACGGTCGGCATCGGCGGCGCGGCGGAGAGCACCGACATGGTGCTCAACATCGGCCCCCAGCACCCCTCCACCCACGGCGTCCTCCGCCTCCGCATCGTCCTCGACGGCGAACGCATCCAGCACGCCGAACCGGTCGTCGGCTATATGCACCGCGGCGCCGAGAAGCTCTTCGAGGCGCGCGACTACCGCCAGATCGTCATGCTCGCCAACCGCCACGACTGGCTCTCCGCCTTCTCCAACGAGCTCGGCGTGGTCATGGCCGTCGAGCGCATGCTCGGCATGGAGGTCCCCGAGCGCGCCGTCTGGACCCGTACGCTCCTCGCCGAGCTGAACCGCGCGCTCAACCACCTGATGTTCCTCGGGTCGTACCCCCTCGAACTGGGCGGAATCACCCCGATCTTCCACGCCTTCCGCGAGCGCGAAGAGCTCCAGCACGTGATGGAGGAGGTCTCCGGCGGGCGTATGCACTACATGTTCAACCGCGTCGGCGGCCTCAAGGAGGACCTCCCGCTCGGCTGGCTCGGCCGCGTCCGCGACGCCGTCGCCGCCGCCAACTCGCGGATGGACGTGTACGACCGGCTCGTCCTCGGCAACGAGATCTTCCGCGGCCGCACCCGCGGCGTCGGCGTCCTGTCCCAGGAGGCCGTGCACGCGTACGGCGTCAGCGGCCCCATCGCCCGCGGCTCCGGCGTCGACTTCGACCTGCGCCGCGACGAGCCGTACCTCGCGTACGGCGAACTCCAGGACACCCTGCGGGTCGTCACCCGCACCGAGGGCGACTGCCTGGCCCGGTTCGAGGTGCTTCTCGAACAGACCCACAACTCCCTGGAGCTGGCCGCCGCCTGCCTCGACCGGCTCGCCGAGCTGCCGCCCGGCCCGATCAACCAGCGGCTGCCGAAGGTCCTGAAGGCCCCCGAGGGCCACACCTACGCCTGGACCGAGAACCCGCTCGGCATCAACGGCTACTACCTGGTCAGCAAGGGCGAGAAGACCCCGTACCGGCTCAAGCTCCGCTCGGCCTCGTACAACAACATCCAGGCCCTCACCGAGCTCCTCCCGGGCACCCTGGTCGCCGACATGGTCGCCATCCTGGGCTCGCTCTTCTTCGTCGTCGGCGACATCGACAAGTAGCGCGTACGAGCAAGCGGAAGGGGGCCCGGCGCTCAAGGCGCCGGGCCCCCTTCCGTACGTTCTCGACGACCTACGAGATCGCCGTCCGCAGCACCGCCACGTCCAGCTGCTCCGTCTCGTCGTGCACCGTCAGATCGATGACGTTGCCCACGACCCGCTCGGGGCCGGGGTGCGGCCGCTCGGCCAGGACCTCCTCGCCGACCACGTCGGCCAGGTCCTCCCCCGCGGCGGCCTCTATCGCGGCCTCGACCGCCTCCTTCTCGGCGGCCTCCTTCTCGGCCGCGGTGCCGAAGAAGTCGAAGCTGCCCTCGGGGCGTACGACGGGACGGGCGACGTACGGAACCACCGCCGCCGCGACCGGCTTCGGTGCCGCGGGCAGCGCGGGAAGGGCGGCGGACGACGGGCGGACGTGCTCCCCGCTCCCGTCGGCCGCCGCGCGCTTCCCCTGCGGCTCCTGTGACCCGTGTGACCCCTGCGCCTCCTGCGACTGTGCCTCCTGCGGCCCCTTGGCCTCGCGGGGGGCGGGCGGCTGGACCGCCTTGCGCGCCGCCCCGCGTGCCACCTCCACCGCCGCGGCCGCGCTGCGCGCCTCCTGGGCACGGCGCGCGTACGGCAGGTTCTCCAGCGCCTTGGAGGCCGCCGCGTACGCGGCGGGCGTCGGCGTACTGGCCGCGGCGGGCAGCGCCTTGGGGGCGCCGGCCTCCAGGGCGAGCCGGCGGCGGCTCTCCAGGACGCTCGCCCGCTCGGTCTCCGCCGTCGCGTACCGCCGCAGCAGGGCCGCGTGTTCGCCGCGCAGCCCGGCCAGCTCCATGCGCTTGGCACGGAGCTTGGCGTCCAGACGGCCGCGCAGCTCGCGCGACTCCTCCAGATCCGCCTCCAGTTCGGCGATCCGCTCCTCGGTGCGCCACTGGTCGGCGGCGCGCGAGCGGGTCAGCTCGGCGACCCGGCGCCCTGCGGCCCGGTCCCAGCCGCGCATCAGCACCGAACCGGTGACGGCGGCCACCGCGGCGGCGGCGGCCAGGCTCCGCAGCGCCACGGGCTGATCGAACAGCCAGGCGCCACCGGCGCACAAGACAGCGGCGCCGGCGACGGCCGACGGAGGAAGGAGCCGGTGAAGAGGAGGGGAATGGCGGTGGCGTCCACGTGGCATGGCCTGAAATTTACCGTGCGTAGACGCCCAATGGAGCCCCAGCCCGCCAATCTCCCGAATCTTCTCGCAACCGCCTTCCGCGGGCCCCGGCTTTCGCTACTTCTTGATCAGTCCCTTCGACCGGAGATAGTCCTTCGCGACGTCGGCGGGCTTCGCCCGCTCCGCGTCCACCTTGCGGTTCAGTTCGACGAGATCACCCGTCGTCAGCGCCTTGGTGAGCTTCGCGAGCGCGTCGGCTATCTCCTGGCCGCCCGCTTCCTTCGCATTGACCACGGGAAGGACGTTGTCCGCGTTCTGGAGCTTCTTGTCGTCCTCCAGGAGCACCAGGCCGTACTGGTCCAGGGTGGCGTCGGTCGTGGTGGTCAGCACCAGCTGGTCGACGCCGTCCTTGACCGCCTGCTTGGCCTGCGGGGTGCCGACGCCCTTGGGGTCGATACCGCCGACCTCGATGCCGTACGTGGACTTCAGGCCCGGGGCGCAGAAGGGGCGGACGGTGCACTCGTCGCCCGCCGCGACCTTGACCTTGACCTTCGACTTCCCCAGATCGGAAAGCGTCTTGAGGTTGTTCTTGGTGGCGAATTCCTTGGTCACCGCGAACGCGTTCTGGTCGACCGCCGCGCCCGCCGGGAGCACCTTCAGACCGCGCGGGGCGGCGAGCTTGGTGAGCTCGGCGACCGTCGCGGCCGCGTCGCTGGAGGCGAGCGGCTTGTCCTTGGCCTTCTCGCCGTTCACCTTGGCGTTGAGGAATTCGGTAAGCGTAGCCGCGTATTCCGGAACGACGTCGATCTCACCCTTCTCCAGGGCTGGTTCGTACAGTTCGCGGTTCTTCACCGTGGTGACCGAGGTGCCGTATCCGGCGTCGCGCAGGATCTGGGAGTAGAGCTCGGCGAGGACGGCGGACTCGGTGAAGCCGGCGGCGCCGACGGTGAGCGAGCCCTTCTTGCCGCCCCCGCCGCTACTCGCGCCGCTACCGCCCTTGTCCTTCTCCAGGCTGTCGCCGCCGCACGCGGCCAGCGAGCCGGCCAGCGCCAGCGTGCCCAGCACCGCACCGGCCGTGCGCAGGATCTTGCTCATGAACGTTCACCATCCGAGAGTTCGTAAGTCCGACGTGTTGGGGGTTCGACGTGTGGGGGGCGAGGCGTGGGGGCCCGAGGTGTGCCCGGCCCTGGTCCCGGGCGCTACGAAGCGGGGGGCGTCACTGCGCCGCGCTCCCCCTCCGCACCGCGCGCAGCGGGCTGAACAGCCGGTCGGCCACCACCAGCACGCCCTCGACCAGCAACGCGAGCAGCGCGGCGAGGATCGCCCCCGCGACCACCTGCGGTGTGTTGTACGTGGCGAACCCGGCCGTGATGATCCGGCCGAGACCACCGAGCCCCACCATGGAGGCGATCGTCGCCGTCGCCACCACCTGCACCGCGGCCGACCGCACCCCGATCATGATCAACGGGTAGGCGAGCGGCAGCTCCACCCGGGCGAACAGCTGGCCGCCCGACATCCCCATCCCGCGCGCGGCCTCCACCACCGACCGGTCCACCTCTCGCATGCCCACATACGCGTTGGTCAGCAGCGGCGGCACCGCGAAGAGCACCAGCGCGATGATCGTCGGCGCGTACCCCGCCTTGCGCAGCGGTGTGAGCATCAGCAGCGCGAGCACCGCGAACACGGGCACCGCCCGGCCCACGTTGGAGATGTTGACCGCGAGCGCCCCGCCCCGCCCGATGTGCCCGAGCCACAGCGCGAGCGGCAGCGCGATCGCGCACGCCACCAGCAGCGCGACGCCGCTCACATACGCGTGCTCCGCCAGGCGGTGCCAGGCGCCGTCGTCGCCCGACCAGTTGGACCCCGTCGTCAGCCAGGTCCAGGCGTCGGCCATGACCCCCATCAGCGCGCCCCCGCCGTCGTCCGTATCCGTGTCCACGGCGTGAGCAGGCGCTGGAGGCCGAGCAGCAGCAGGTCGGCCACGAGCGCGAGCAGCACGCACAGCACCGAGGCGGTGAGCACCTGCGCCTTGAACGTGGACTGCACGCCGTCGCCTATGAGGTTGCCCAGGCCGCCCTTGCCGACCACCGAGCCGACCGTGGTCAGCGCCACCGTCGACACCGTCGCGATCCGCACACCGGCCAGCAGCGCGGGCAGCGCGAGCGGCAGCTCCACCTCGAACAGCAGCCGTATCCGTCCGTACCCCATCCCCCGGGCCGCCTCGCGCACTTCGGACGGGACGGCTTCGAGGCCGGCCAGGATGTTCCGTACGAGGATCGTCAGCGAGTAGAGCACCAGGCCGGTGACCACCAGTGAGGCGGAGAGCCCGAACACCGGCAGCAGCAGCGAGAACATCGCCAGCGACGGCACCGTGTAGAGCACGGTCGTCAGGGTCAGGACCGCGCCCGCGACCGCTCGGCGGCCGCGCGCGAGCAGCGCCAGCGGAAAGGCGATCAGCAGCCCGATCAGCACCGAGGCCACCGTGATCCAGATGTGCTGGACCGTGGCGTCGGTCAGCTCGTGGCTGCGGGAGCGCACGTACTCCCAGCAGATCCAGTCGTTGCGCACCAGGCAGTTCTGCGCGCTCACCGTCCCCCACCTCCCCCGCCGGATCCCGTGAATCCCGACCGATTCCCCGGCCGGGTCCCCCGACCGAACGTCTGTCTGGCGACCCTAACCCCCGCCACTGACAATCACCGAGGGCCGGTGGGCGGATCCCCGCATCGAACACAGGGCGGCAACATGGGGTTCACACAGCCACGCTCACCACCGGCCACAATGGGGAACCATGATCCGATTCGAGCACGTCAGCAAGCGGTACGCCGACGGCACCACCGCCGTCGACGACCTCTCCTTCGAGGTGGCCGAGGGGGAACTGGTCACGCTCGTCGGGCCGTCCGGCTGCGGCAAGACCACCACGATGAAGATGGTGAACCGGCTGATCGAGCCCACCGAGGGCCGGATATTCCTGGACGGCGAGGACATATCCACCGTCGATCCGGTCCAACTGCGGCGCCGTATCGGCTATGTCATCCAGCAGGTCGGGCTCTTCCCGCACAAGACGGTCCTGGAGAACACCGCGACCGTCCCGCACCTGCTCGGCGTCAAGCGCGCCAAGGCCCGTGCGCGCGCGGCCGAACTGCTCGACCTGGTCGGCCTCGACCCCAAGGTGCACGGGGCGCGCTACCCCGAGCAGCTCTCCGGCGGCCAGCGCCAACGGGTGGGCGTGGCACGGGCGCTGGCGGCCGACCCGCCGGTGCTGCTGATGGACGAGCCGTTCGGCGCGGTCGACCCGGTGGTGCGCGAGCGGCTGCAGAACGAGTTCCTCAAGCTCCAGTCGCAGGTCCGCAAGACCGTCCTGTTCGTCACCCACGACATCGAGGAGGCGGTCCGCCTCGGCGACCGCATCGCGGTGTACGGGCAGGGGCGCATCGAGCAGCTGGACGCCCCGGCGACGGTGCTCGGCACCCCCGCGACGCCCTATGTCGCGGACTTCGTCGGCGCCGACCGGGGGCTCAAGCGGCTCTCGGTGACGCCCATCGAGGAGGGCGACCTGGAGCAGCCGCCGGTGGTGCGGCTCGACGACCCGCTCCCCCGCGACCTCGGCGCCCCCTGGGCGGTGGTCCTGGACTCCTCCGGCGATCTGCACGGCTGGATCTCCGCCGAGCGGGCCGCACTGGCCGGCGAGGGGACCCGCAAGGCGACCGTGCGCGAGCACGCCCGACGGATGGAGGCCTGGCTGCCGCTGGGCGCCTCGCTCAAGCAGGCGTTCGCGACGATGCTCCAGCACGACGCGGGGTGGATCGCGGTCATCGACCACGAGGGGACGGGCCGCTTCCTCGGTGTGCTCACCCCGGCCCGGCTGCACGAGGCGCTGCGCCGCTCGATCGACGCCGACGCCCAGGCCGTCCCCCGTACGGAAGTGGAAGTGGAGTCGATCAGTTCGCGCTGAGGCGGCCGCTGATCCACTCCAGGACGGGCGGGATCTCCCGCCGCCAGGTGTTGAAGTTGTGCCCGCCGCTGTCGAGCGTGATCGACGAGACGCGCGCGGGCGACTTCACCTTCTCGATGAACTTCAGCGTCGGCTTGAGGTTGTCCTCGCCCGACTTGGAGCTGGTGACCAGGAACGAGGACTTGCCCTGCGTCACGTGGTCGAGCGACCACAGCAGGTTGGAACGATTCTTCGCGGCCTTGTCGCCGTGGAAGAGATCACCGGTGGTCGGGTCGCTGGCGGCCTTGTAGTACGCGGAGAGGCCGGCGCTGGCGCCGAAGATCTCCGGGTGGTGGATGCCGATCTTCAGCGCGCAGTAGCCGCCGGTCGAGTTCCCGATGAAGCCCCAGTTCTGCGGCTTGGTGCCGACCCGGTAGGTCTCGGAGACGGCCTTGGGAAGGTCCTTGGCGAAGAAGGTCTCGGTCTGCGGGCCGCCCGGGACGTCCACGCACTCGGTGTCACGCGGCGGCGCCACCGTCGGGCGCATCATCACGAGGATCATGGGCTGCGCCTTCTTCTGCTTGACCTGCGCCCATGCCGTCTTCGGGTACTTCAGCCCCTTGATCAGGTTCTCCGCGGTGCCCGGATAGCCGGTCAGCACCACGGCCGCCGGGAACTTCTGGTTCTCGTACTTCTTCTGGAAGTACTCGGGAGGCAGATAGACGTAGGCGGGGCTGGCTATTTTGGACCGCTGCCCCTGGACGACCACCTTCTGGATCTCACCTCCCGCGGCGGGGTTGCCGGCACTGGGGGTGTCGGGCTTCTGCTTCCCCGTGACCTTGATGTCCTTGGTTCCCGCGGAGTGGTCCACGACCACTCCCATGCCGTTCTCCTGGCCGAACAGGTCCGCCCACGAGCCGTAGAAGAGGAAGGAGTTGTTGGCCGCGAGGCCCACCGAGGCGAAGAGCATCAGCTGAGTGCCGAGGAGCAGGCCGATCCGGCCCAGGACGGCCCGCCAGCTGCGGTTGGCCAGCTTCGGCCAGAGCCAGATGGTGAGCGCGAACAGCACCACCGCCAACACGACGGCGAGCGCCAGAACCTTGTTGCTCGTGAGACCCATGAGTCGTCGAAACTTTCTGACTGAGATTTTCCTGAGACCGAGGGAACCCGCCCCCGGGATGTGCCGTCCTAGAGGTCGCAAATTGTCCGGAACACAGTGGCGACCTTGTCAGTGTGGCGGACAACAGAATCTCTCGCGGAGTCACGGGAAGCGATGTCTGTCAGGATAGATGGGGACAAAAAGGGTTCGGTTCCGGCCGGCGCGCGCAAAGTCCTCCGCGGACCGCGCCCCGATTCGGTTCCTTCACTGGTCGGCACGGCCGCGACGTTCGTCGGCCTGCTCAACATCGCCGCCGGCATCTTCCCGCGCTTCCGCGCCAGCCGGATGCACGCCGTCAGCGAGGTCCTGCCCGGCACGACGGGCCCCTTCACGGCGGCCCTCGCCCTCAGCACCGGCGTGCTGCTGCTGCTCCTGGCGCACGGCCTGAAGCGGCGCAAGCGACGGGCCTGGCGGGCCGCGGTCGCCCTGCTGCCGATCGGCGCGGTGGCCCAGTTCCTCTACCGGCACTCGATCGTCGGCGTACTGATCTCGATCGCGCTGCTGGTGCTGCTGGTCAGGCACCGCGCCGAGTTCACCGCGCTGCCCGACCCGCGCAGCCGCTGGAAGGCGCTGGCCAACTTCATCCTGCTCGGCTCCGGCTCGCTGGGCCTCGGCCTGGTGATCGTCTCGGTCCACCCGGGCCGGGTCGTCGGCAACCCGTCGATCGCCGACCGCATCCAGCACGTGATGTACGGCCTGTTCGGCTTCGAGGGCCCCGTCGAGTACGCGGGCGACACCAGCTGGACCGTCGCCTATTCGCTGGGCGCGCTCGGCCTGCTGACCGCGATCACCACCATCTACCTGGCCTTCCGCCCCGAGCACCCGGCCGCCCGGCTCACCGAGGACGACGAGCGCCAGCTGCGCGACCTGCTCGCCAAGCACGGCGCCCGCGACTCGCTCGGCCACTTCGCGCTGCGCCGCGACAAGGCCGTCGTCTTCTCCCCCAGCGGCAAGGCCGCCGTCACCTACCGCGTCGTCTCCGGTGTGATGCTCGCCTCGGGCGACCCGATCGGCGACGTCGAGGCCTGGCCCGGCGCCATCGAGCGGTTCATGGACGAGGCCAAGGCCCACTCCTGGACCCCCGCCGTGGTCGGCTGCTCGGAGACGGGCGGCGAGGTGTGGACCCGCGAGACCGGGCTCGACGCCCTGGAACTGGGCGACGAGGCGGTGGTGGACGCCGCGGATTTCTCCCTGTCCGGGCGCGCCATGCGGAACGTACGCCAGATGGTCAAGCGCATCGAGCGCAATGGCTACGAAACCCGCGTACGGCGCGTCCGTGATCTCTCCGTAGGTGAGCTGGAACGGATTCAGCGGGCCGCCGAAGCCTGGCGCGGCACCGACACCGAGCGCGGCTTCTCCATGGCGCTCGGGCGGATCGGCGACCCGGACGACGGTGACTGCGTGATCGCCACCGCCCACAAGGCCGACGACGACGGCTCGGGCGAGCCGGGGCCGTACGGCGACCTGAAGGCCATGATTCACTTCGTCCCCTGGGGTACCGACGGAATGTCGCTGGAGCTCATGCGCCGCGACCGGTCCGCCGACCCGGGCATGAACGAGCTGCTGATCGCCGCCTCGCTCCAGGCCGCCCCGAAGCTCGGCATCGAGCATGTCTCGCTCAACTTCGCGATGTTCCGTTCGGCCCTGGCGCGCGGCGAGAAGATCGGCGCCGGCCCGGTGCTGCGACTCTGGCGCGGACTCCTTGTCTTCTTGTCCCGCTGGTTCCAGATTGAGTCGCTCTACAAGTTCAACGCAAAGTTCCAGCCACGCTGGGAGCCGCGCTTCATGGTCTACCGCGCCCACGGCGACCTGCCGCGCATCGGCTTCGCGGTGATGCAGGCGGAGGGCTTCGTGAACGTGGGCCTGCCGCGCCCCTTCGCCCGCTTCAGCCGCCGCCGGCGCCCGTGCGCCCACCTCACATCGAGGGAGGCGGAGCGCACGGTACGGGCGGCGCTGTAGCCGACGACCGAAAAAGCTGTAGCCGACGGCTGTAGCCGACGACCGAAAAAAAGGGGGCCCGGGGAAATCCCCGGGCCCCTTTCGTCTTACGCGGACGCGGTCTCCGCCTCAGCCACCTTCTCGGGCTCGGCGGCGGCCACCGCCTCCTCCTTGGGCCGGCGGTCGGAGTGGAGCCCGACCAGGGCCACCACGACGACCATTAGGAACGCGGCCCCCGCAAGGGCGAAGCTCAGCGTGAACTGGCTCTCCTGCGGCAGCGCCGGCACCCCGGCGGGCAGGTGCTCGATCGTCTTCGACGCGAGCAGCGACGTGATCACCGCACTGGCGATCGCGCTGCCGACCGACCGCGAGATCGAGTTGATGCCGTTGGCGATGCCCGTCTGGTGGTGCGGGACGCTCGCCACGATCAGCGCGGGCATCGCCGCGTAACCGAAGCTGATGGCGACACCGATCACCATGCCGGCCAGGATCACCGAGGCGCTGGAGTCGTGCGCGCCGGTCAGCCAGGCGAAGCCGATG
This sequence comes from Streptomyces sp. ERV7, assembly GCF_001653515.1. GTDB lineage: Bacteria > Actinomycetota > Actinomycetes > Streptomycetales > Streptomycetaceae > Streptomyces. Next base: position 1,697,258 of record NZ_LYOY01000029.1, read on the forward strand.
ACACCGAACGCGGCACCGGCCGTCAGCGTGAAGCGGGCGCCGATGCGGCGCACCAGCATCCCGCCGGCCTGGGCGGCGAGCAGCGACATGATCGTGGTGGGCAGCAGGTACTCGACGGAGGCGCGCAGCACCGAGGCGGTGAAGCCGTAACCGGTGACCTTCTCCGGCATCTGCACCAGGTACGAGACGCCGATGAACTGCGAGAACATCGCGAAGCCGAGCAGCAGACCGGCCAGGTTGGTGAAGAGCACCGGGCGGTGGGCGAACATCTTCATGTCCACCATGGGCGCCTTGACCTTGCGCTCGACGAGGACCCAGACCCCGGCCATGACGACGGAGGTGGCGAACAGGCCGAGCGTACGGACCGAGGTCCAGCCCCACTCGTGGCCCTGCGAGATCGGCAGCAGCAGAAGGACCAGGACCGCGGCCAGCGTCGCGGCGCCGAGCCAGTCGGTGCGCCCGCCGGGCTTGTGGCGCGAGGCCGGGACGCCCGCGACGACGGCGACCAGGGCGACGACGGCGAGCACGGCGGCCAGCCAGAAGACGCGGTGGTAGTCGGGGTGGTCGCCCTGCGTCAGCAGGCCGGCGCCCACCAGGGCGAGGCCGCTGCCGAACGCCAGGGTGCCGCTGACCAGCGCCATCGCGCCGTGCAGCTTCTCCGGGCGGATCTCCTCGCGCAGCACCGAGAGGGCCAGCGGGAAGATCGCGGTGGCGGCGCCCTGCATGACCCGGCCGACGATCAGCCAGAGCAGCGAGCTGGTGGTGGCCGCGAGGACGGAGCCCGCGACCATCAGCACCAGGACGCCTATGAGCGTGGGCTTCTTGCCGTGCATGTCGCCGAAGCGGCCGAGCAGCGGGGTGAAGACGGCGGCGGACAGGAGGGTCGCGGTGGTGACCCAGCTGACGTTGGCGGTGGAGGTGCCGAGGTCGTTCTGGATGATGCCGAGGATCGGCACGACCAGGGTCTGCATCATCGAGACGACCATGGCGGCCAGCCCGAGGACCAGGACGAGCGCGGGACCGCCGGTGGGGCGCGTGGGCGCCACGTGATGTGTGGGAGTCACGGTTTCTTCCGTAGGAGTACGTAGGGAGGGGTTCGCCCGAGGTCGTCGATCCGGCAGATGCTTGACTACCTCAAGTGCTTGATTACCCCAAGCAACTAGAGTGACGGTAAACCTCAAAGGTTGAGATCGTCAAGTTTCTCGCGGTAAGGTGGCGTCATGTCTGGAACCAGCCGCCCGGCCGCCGTGACCGACGCCGTCACGAACGACGCGCTCATGGACGCCCTCTGGGACTCCCTGGCGGACTACTACGGCGACTTCACCACCGCCGCATCCGAGGCCGGCCTCACCGCCAGCCAGGCCAAGGCCCTCACCGTGCTGCGCCGCGGCCCCGCCGCCATGCGCTCGCTCGCCACCACGCTGCACTGCGACGCCTCCAACGTCACCGGCATCGTGGACCGCCTCGAAAGCCGGGGCCTGGTCCGCCGCGAACCCAGCCCCACCGACCGCCGGGTCAAGAACGTCCTCCTTACCGAGGAGGGCCTCCGGGCCGTCGAGACGGTCCGGGCCGGCATGCACGGCACCCACAGCGCCCTGGACGCCCTGGACGGCACCGACCGCGGCGCCCTGCACGAACTGCTGCGGCGCCTGTTCACCGGCCCCGCCACCCGCCCCGGCACCGGCCCGAGGACCGTCGGCTGACGTCTGGTCCGAGGACCACCGGCTGACGCCTACGCTGGACGTATGAGTACGTTGCGCCGACGGGGCACGGTGACCGGGCTGCCCGAGTGGGACCGCTGTGCGGTCATGGGCGTGGTCAACGTCACGCCCGACTCCTTCTCCGACGGCGGCCGCTGGTTCGACACCGCGGCCGCGGTCAAGCACGGCCTCGCCCTCGTCGCCGAGGGCGCCGACCTGGTGGACGTCGGCGGCGAGTCGACCCGCCCCGGCGCCACCCGCGTCGACGAGGACGAGGAGCTGCGCCGGGTCGTTCCCGTGGTGCGCGGCCTGGCCGCCGAAGGCGTCACCGTCTCCGTCGACACCATGCGCGCCAGCGTCGCCGAACAGGCCGTCGCCGCAGGCGCGTTGCTGGTCAACGACGTCAGCGGCGGCCTCGCCGACCCGGACATGATTCCGGTCGTGGCCGCCACCGAAGCCCCCTTCGTCGTCATGCACTGGCGGGGCTTCAGCCAGGACATGAACAGCCGCGCGGTCTACGCGGACGTGGTCGGCGAGGTCGTCGCCGAGCTCCACGCGCGCGTGGAGGCCGTCGTCGCCGGGGGCATCGCCCCCGAGCGGATCGTCATCGACCCCGGCCTCGGCTTCGCCAAGCAGGCCGAGCACGACCTCGCGCTCGTCGCCCACCTGGCCGAGCTGCGCGCCCTGGGCCGCCCCCTGCTCGTCGCCGCCTCCCGCAAGCGGTTCCTTGGCCGTGTGCTGGCCGGGGACGGCTCCGGCCCGCCCCCCGCCCGCGAACGGGACGCCGCCACGGCCGCCGTCTCCGCCATCGCCGCCCACGAGGGCGCCTGGGCGGTCCGGGTCCACGAGGTCCGCGCCACCGCCGACGCGGTACGCGTCGCGCGCGCGGTCGAAGGCGCCTCGGGCAGCCCGGCCGGGCCCACCGAGGGGACCGCGTGACGGCCCGCACCGACGTCGAGGCCGTCGAGCAGGCCAACACCGCGTTCTACGAGACGCTGGAGCGCGGCGACTTCGACGAGCTCTCCGAGCTGTGGCTGAGCGCCACCGACGCCGGTGACACCTCGATCTCCTGCGTCCACCCCGGCTGGCCGGTCCTCTCCGGCCGCGGCGAGGTGCTCCGCTCGTACGCGCTGATCATGGCGAACACGGAGTACATCCAGTTCTTCCTCACCGACGTGAAGGTCGTCATCCTCACCGACACCGCCCTGGTCACCTGCACCGAGAACATCCTCAGCGGCGGCCCCGCCCAGGAGAGCGGCGAGCTCGGACCGCTGGTGGGCCAGCTCGTGGTCGCCACCAATGTGTTCCGCCGCACACCCGAGGGCTGGAAGCTCTGGTCCCACCACGGCTCCCCCGTGCTCGCCGAGACGGGCGACGACGAGGGGTCCGAGGACTGAAGCCCGGGCTTCGGGTGGTTGAAGACGGAGCTTGTGAGGATTGAAACAGGGGTCTCGGGGTAGGGGCGGGTACCAGTCCCGACGCCGTCTGTCCATAGCCCCCGTGGGCGAGCGTTGTCAGTGCTCGCAGGTAGATTCGATGGTGGGTACGGCGCCGCCCGCACGCGGCGGGTGCCCGACCGACCAACGACAGCAGGAGTGATTCGCGTGGATCGTGTCGCGCTGCGCGGCCTCAAGGCCCGCGGGCACCATGGCGTCTTCCCCCGGGAGCGCGAAGAGGGCCAGACCTTCATCGTGGACCTGGTGCTCGGCCTCGACACCCGCCCCGCGGCGGCCGACGACGACCTGGCGAAGACCGTGCACTACGGAGTGGTGGCCGAGGAAGTCGTGGACGTCATCCAGGGCGAGCCGGTCGACCTGATCGAGACGCTGGCCGAGCGCATCGCCCAGCAGTGCCTGAAGCACGCGGGGGTCCAGCAGGTGGAGGTGTGCGTCCACAAGCCGGACGCACCGATCACCGTCCCCTTCGACGACGTGACCATCACCATCACCCGGAGCCGAGTATGACTGTGTTCTCCCACGAGAGCCCGCAGAGCGACCCGACCGTGCAGCCGGTGCCCGCCTCCGTGGTCGAGCAGGTGGACGCGGCCGACATCACCCTGTCCAACCCGCAGCGGGCCGTGATCTCCCTCGGCTCCAACCTCGGCAACCGACTGGAGACCCTCCAGGGCGCGATCGACGCGCTGGAGGACACGCCGGGCCTGCGGGTCAAGGCGGTCTCCCCGGTGTACGAGACGGAGCCGTGGGGCGTCGCCCCGGGTTCCCAGCCGTCGTACTTCAACGCGGTGGTCGTGGTGAAGACGACCCTCCCGCCCGGCTCGCTCCTGGAGCGCGGCCAGGCCATCGAGGAGGCCTTCGACCGGGTCCGCGAGGAGCGCTGGGGCCCGCGCACGATCGACGTGGACATCGTTGCCTACGCCGATCTCATCGTGGACGACCCGGTCCTGACGCTGCCCCACCCGCGCGCCCACGAGCGGGCGTTCGTCCTCGCCCCCTGGCAGGACGTGGACCCGGAGGCCCAGCTCCCCGGCCGCGGCCCGGTCGCCACCCTGCTCGCCGCGATCGGCCGCGAAGGCGTCCTCCCCCGCGCCGACCTGGAACTCCGCCTGCCCGAGTAGTCGTTAGGCTGCTGACGGCGAGTAGGTTTCGAGTGAAGGGCACTCTTCGGTGAAACAACTGAGGCTGGGCGTACTGGCGGGAGTCTTCGCCGTCGCCGGAGTGCTCTCCTGGGCAGGGGCCCGGCTGTGGGACTCCCTGGGCACCCTGCCGAGCGTCCCGCTGGCCGCGCCGATCGTGCTGGCCGTGATCGCGGTCATCCTGCTCGCCACGGCCCTGTCCATCCGCTCCCGGCTGCGCGCCCAGCGCGAGCGCCGCCCCGGCGCCAAGGGCGTAGAGCCCCTGATGGCGGCCCGCGCCGTGGTCTTCGGCCAGTCCAGCGCCCTGGTCGCCGCACTGGTCTGCGGGATGTACGGCGGGACGGGCGTCTTCCTGCTCGGCTCCCTGGACATCCCGGCCCGCCGCGACCAGGCGATCTACGCGGGCTTCTCGGTGGCGGCGGGCATCGCGGTGGTAGCGGCGGCGTTCTTCCTGGAACGCGTCTGCAAACTCCCGGACGACGAGGACGAGGGGAAGGCGCCGGCGGCGCAGTAGGGGCGCGGGGCCGGGACGGGACCAAGCTGCCCCGTCCGGGCGCACCGCACCCCCTTGAGGGGCGCGGGAAACCGCGCGACCGGCCCAAGGGGGTCCGCAGCCGGACAACCCCGCCCCCTGCGGGGCGAAGCCGGTCTCAGCGCGCCATGATGAGGCTCATCGCCTCGGCCCGGGTCGCGGGGTCCCGCAACTGCCCGCGAACGGCAGAAGTGATCGTCTTGGCGCCGGGCTTGCGCACACCCCGCATCGTCATGCACATGTGCTCGCACTCCACGACCACGATGACGCCGCGCGGCTCAAGGATCTCCATCAGCGAGTCCGCGATCTGCGTGGTCAGGCGCTCCTGGACCTGGGGTCGGCGCGCGTACACATCGACCAGCCGGGCCAGCTTCGACAGCCCCGTGATCTTCCCGTCCGCCGACGGGATGTACCCGACGTGGGCCACGCCCACGAACGGCACCAGATGGTGTTCACAGCTGCTCATGACTTCGATGTCCTTCACCAGGACCATCTCGTCGTGGCCGAGGTCGAACGTCGTCGTCAGCACGTCCTGGGGCTTCTGCCACAGACCCGCGAATATCTCCCGGTACGCCCGCGCCACCCGCGCCGGCGTCTCCTGCAGACCCTCGCGGTCCGGGTCCTCGCCGACCGCGATGAGGAGCTCGCGCACGGCGTTCTCGGCCCGCTTCTCGTCGAACTCGCCGATGCGGCCCTCGCCGTCCAGCGTCACCGGGTCGGTCATCTGTGCCTCGTTCCTCGTTCGTCTGCACGGGCGTACGAAAGCGCCGCGCCCCCACAGGCTAAAACCTGGGGGGCGCGGCGTGCATTCCGGGTCCGAGGAGCCGGGAGTCAGCTCTCGGGGCGGTCCTCCGCGCCCGGGACCTGCTCGGTCGGGACCGAGTCGGTCGGGGCCGCGCCGTTGGCGGTCGAGGCGCCGTTGGTCAGGGCCAGCTCCCTGGGCGACAGGACCGGAGGGCGGGTCGACGGCGTACGCCGCGACGAGCCCGTCCAGGCCGGACGCGCGGGGCGCCGCACGATCGGGGCGAAGATCTCGGCGATCTGCTCCTTGCCCAGCGTCTCCTTCTCCAGGAGCTGCAGGACCAGGCTGTCGAGAACGTCTCGGTTCTCGACCAGGATCTCCCACGCCTCGTTGTGCGCGGTCTCGATGAGCTTCTTGACCTCTTCGTCGACCAGCGCCGCGACCTCTTCCGAGTAGTCGCGCTGGTGCGCCATCTCACGGCCCAGGAACGGCTCCGTGTTGTCGCCGCCGAACTTGATCGCGCCGAGCCGCTCGGTCATGCCGTACTGCGTGACCATCGCGCGCGCGGTGGTCGTGGCCTTCTCGATGTCGTTCGCCGCGCCCGTGGTCGGGTCGTGGAAGACGAGCTCCTCGGCCGCGCGCCCGCCCAGCATGTAGGCGAGCTGGTCGAGCATCTCGTTGCGCGTGGTCGAGTACTTGTCCTCGTCCGGCAGGACCATCGTGTAGCCGAGGGCCCGGCCGCGCGAAAGGATCGTGATCTTGTGGACCGGGTCCGAGTTCGGGGAAGCCGCCGCGACCAGGGCGTGTCCGCCCTCGTGGTACGCGGTGATCTTCTTTTCCTTGTCGGACATGATCCGGGTCCGCTTCTGCGGGCCCGCCACGACGCGGTCGATCGCCTCGTCCAGCATGTGGTTGTCGATCAGCTTCTGGTTGCTGCGCGCCGTGAGGAGCGCCGCTTCGTTCAGCACGTTCGACAGGTCGGCGCCGGTGAAGCCGGGGGTGCGCCGGGCGACGGCCGCGAGGTCGACGTCCGGGGCGACCGGCTTGCCCTTCTGGTGGACCTTGAGGATCTCCAGACGGCCCTGCATGTCCGGGCGGTCGACCGCGATCTGGCGGTCGAAGCGGCCGGGGCGCAGGAGGGCCGGGTCGAGGATGTCGGGCCGGTTGGTGGCGGCGATCAGGATGACGCCGCCCTTCACGTCGAAGCCGTCCATCTCGACGAGCAGCTGGTTGAGCGTCTGCTCGCGCTCGTCGTGGCCGCCGCCGAGGCCCGCACCGCGGTGCCGGCCGACGGCGTCGATCTCGTCGACGAAGACGATCGCCGGGGCGTTCGCCTTGGCCTGCTCGAAGAGGTCACGGACGCGCGAGGCGCCGACGCCGACGAACATCTCGACGAAGTCCGAGCCGGAGATCGAGTAGAAGGGGACGCCGGCCTCGCCCGCGACGGCGCGCGCGAGGAGGGTCTTGCCGGTGCCGGGCGGGCCGTACAGCAGCACGCCCTTGGGGATCTTGGCGCCGACGGCCTGGAACTTCGCCGGCTCCTGGAGGAACTCCTTGATCTCGTGGAGCTCCTCGACGGCCTCGTCGGCCCCGGCCACGTCCGCGAACGTCGTCTTCGGGGTGTCCTTGGTGATGAGCTTCGCCTTGGACTTCCCGAAGTTCATGACCCGGGAGCCGCCGCCCTGCATCTGGTTCATCAGGAACAGGAAGACGACGACGATGAGGACGAAGGGGAGCAGCGAGAGCAGGATCCCCACGATCGGGTTCTGCTTCGAGGGGGAGACCGTGTAGCCCTTGGTCAGGTCTCCGCTGTCGAACTTGCCCTGCAGCTTGTTGGCCAGGCTGGTGCCCTGGGCGTCGCCGATGTAGCTCGCCTGGATCTTGTTGGCGCCCTTGACCTTCTGGCCGTCCTTGAGGTCGACCTTGATGACCGACTCGTCGCCGGTCGTGATCTTGGCTTCGTCTACCTGGTTCTTGTCGATCGCCTGGACCACCTCAGAGGTGTCCACCGTCTTGTAGCCGCCCGACGAGCCGACGACCTGCATCAACACGACCACGGCGAGGACGGCCAGCACGATCCACATGACCGGCCCACGGAAGTATCGCTTCACGTCCATCCATACGGAGCGAGAACGCCCCGTCCCTCCTGCCCGTAGGTAAATGCTGCTGTGAGAAAAGACTGTTCTTCGGACGGTACCCCAGCATTGTCACCCGCGGCCGCAAGGGACGGCTGGCAAACCCGCCTTCCCAAGCTCCAACGCGGGAAGGGGGCTGAGGGTTCCCGTCAGGGTTCCCGGCTCAGCCGCCGTAGACGTGCGGAGCGAGCGTCCCGACAAAGGGGAGATTGCGGTACTTCTCGGCGTAGTCAAGGCCGTAACCGACGACGAATTCATTCGGAATGTCGAATCCGATCCACTTCACGTCGATCGCGACCTTTGCGGCATCCGGCTTACGGAGCAGCGTGCAGACCTCAAGAGAGGCGGGCTCGCGGGATCCGAGGTTGGAGAGCAGCCAGGACAGCGTGAGGCCGGAGTCGATGATGTCCTCGACGATCAGGACGTGCTTGCCCTTGATGTCGGTGTCGAGGTCCTTGAGGATCCGGACGACGCCGGAGGACTGGGTGCCCGCGCCGTAGGAGGAGACGGCCATCCAGTCCATGGTGACCGGGGTGGACAGCGCGCGCGCCAGGTCCGCCATGACCATCACGGCACCCTTGAGGACGCCGACGATCAGGAGGTCCTTGCCCGCGTACTCCGCGTCGATCTTCGCGGCCAGCTCGGCCAGCTTGGCGTCGATCTCTTCCTTGGTGATGAGCACCGACTGGAGGTCGGTGCCCATGTCCTTCTCGTTCACCCGGGCCACTTTCGTTGTACGTACGTGAGCTCAGCTCTGCCGGATGACCAGTCTGCCACCCTGCCGCCGTGCCTCGACGCGCCCGGGGAGGTTGATGGCCCGCTGGCCGCGCCAGCCCGTGATCAGGCGGTCGACCTCCTCGACGTGGCGGGCGAAGAGCGAGCCGGCGGGGGAACCGGCGTGGATGAGGGCCTTGCGCAGCACCCGGCGGCGGACCGCGGCGGGCAGTGCGTAGAGCTTTCCGCACAGCAGCTCGCCGGCCTCGTCCCGTACCGAGGGGTCGGCCTCGGCGGCCCAGGCGTCCAGGGCGTCGGCGTCGTCGCGGGAGAGCTCGGCGGTGCGCGCCAGGGCCTCCATGACGCCCTTGCCGAGCGCCTTCTCCAGGGCGGGCAGGCCCTCGTGGCGCAGCCGGGAGCGGGTATAGGCGGGGTCGGCGTTGTGCGGGTCGTCCCAGACGGGCAGCGACTGGACCAGGCACGCCTTGCGGGCGGTGTGCCGGTCGAGCTGGAGGAAGGGGCGGCGGTAGCGGCCGTGGGCGCCGGAGACGGCGGCCATGCCGGACAGGGAGCGGGTGCCCGAACCGCGGGCGAGGCCGAGCAGAACCGTCTCCGCCTGGTCGTCGCGGGTGTGGCCGAGCAGGACCGCGGCAGCGCCGTGGCGCTCGGCGGCGGCGTCCAGGGCGGCGTAGCGGGCGTCCCGGGCGGCGGCCTCGGGGCCGCCCACGCGGCCCACCTTCACGGCGACGGCCTCGACCGGGTCGAGCCCCATCGCGGTGAGCCGGGCGGCGACCTCGGCGGCGCGCTGGTCGGAGCCGGCCTGCAGGCCGTGGTCGACGGTGACGGCGCCGGCGCGGACGGAGAGCTTGCGGGATTCGAAGGCGAGGGCGGAGGCGAGCGCCATGGAGTCGGCGCCGCCCGAGCAGGCGACGAGGACCAGGGGGCCGTCGGCGCCGCCCTCGCGCGCGGGGTCGCGCGGAATGTCGAGGGGGGTGGTGGGGGGCGGGGTGCGGCCGTCGTGGAGGACGAGCGCGTCGTGCAGTACGTCGTGGAGTACGCGGCGGACCGCCAGGCGTATCGCCGCGACCGCAGGATGGGGACCCATGTCCGGTGCCCTTCGGTGAAGTTGGGGGGTGCCTCGGGACGAGGGAAGAGATCGGTCACACAGAGTGCGTAGATGGTGACAGAACCGAGCCGATACCCGAGCATTGCACGCCTACCCATGCCCTACGGTCCCTCGGATGGGTGATCCTGCGCATTTCCGGGGGACAGCTGTGGGCCCCGGGTACGTGGGTGCGGTCGGCGCTCGTGCGGTCAGCCCTCTGCCTTGCGGTGCACCCGCGCGACCCAGTCCGCCGGTTTGGCGATCTCCGCCTTGGTCGGGAGCGTGTTGGGCGAGGTCCAGACCCGGTTGAAGCCGTCCATGCCGACCTGGTCGACGACCGCCCGTACGAACCGCTCGCCGTCGCGGTACTGGCGCAGTTTGGCGTCGAGGCCGAGCAGCTTGCGCAGGGCCTGGTCGAGGCGGGAGGCGCCCTTGGCGCGGCGCTGCTGGAACTTCTCGCGGATCTCGGCCACCGAGGGCACGACCTGCGGTCCCACGCCGTCCATCACGAAGTCCGCGTGGCCCTCCAGGAGCGACATCACCGCGGTGAGCCGGCCGAGGATCTCCCGCTGGGCCGGGGTCTGCACCAACTCGACCAGGGAGCGGCCGCTGTCGCCCTCCTCGCCCTCGGGGCGGCTTCCGGTGAGCGACTGGGCGGCCTCGCGCAGCCGCTCCAGGACGGTCATCGGGTCGACGTCGGTCTCACCGAGGAATGACTGGATTTCACCCTCCAGGTGGTCGCGCAGCCAGGGCACACCGGTGAACTGGGTGCGGTGGGTCTCCTCGTGCAGACACACCCAGAGCCGGAAGTCGTGCGGGTCCACGTCGAGCTCGCGCTCCACGTGGACGATGTTGGGGGCGACCAGGAGCAGGCGCCCGCCGCCGTTCTTCCCGGCCGGGAACTCGCGGGTGGCGGGCGCGAACGTCTCGTACTGCCCGAGTACGCGCGAGGACAGGAAGCTGAGCAGCATCCCGAGCTCCACACCGGTGACCTTGCCGCCGACCGCGCCGAGCACGGCGCCGCCCGCGCCGCCGCCCCGGCGCTCCTGCATCTTGTCGAGCAGCGGCTTCAGGACCGCCCGGAACCCGGCCACGTTGGCCTTGACCCAGCCGGCGCGGTCGACCACGAGGACGGGGGTGTCGGCGGGGCGGGCGCTCTCCGGGATCATCCGGGTGAAGGCCCGCACGTGTTCTTCCGAGGCCTTGGCGTGCCGGCGCAGCTCCGCGACGACGGCGCGTGCCTCGTCCCGGCTCACGTCGGGGCCCGGCCTCACCAGTCGGGTCGCGGTCGCCACCGCGAGGTTCCAGTCGACCATCCCAGCAGAAGCAGCACCACCGATGCCTGTCATGCGTCAACCGTACGTTGTCCTCTCCTGCGGGGAGGAGGGTTGACGCCTTGGCGTTTACGGGGCGGACGACGCGGAACCGGACCCGCAGCCGCAGCGGGCCAGCCGCTCGGCGAGCCGGTCGAGGGCGCGCTGGGCGGCGTCGGGGCCGGGGGTGTCCGAGGCGAGGAAGGCGAAGGTGAGCAGATGGCCGTCGGCGTCCACGACGGTGCCCGCGAGCGCGTTGACGCCGGAGAGGGTGCCGGTCTTGGCGCGGACGAGGCCGGTGCCCCCGGAGGCGGCCCCGTAGCGGCCGCGCAGGGTGCCGGTGAACCCGGCGACCGGCAGACCGGTGAGGACCGGGCGCAGCTCCGGGTGGGCGGGGTCGGCGGCGCGGGCCAGCAGCAGGGTCAGCAGCTGGGCGCTGACCCGGTCGTCGCGGTCGAGGCCGCTGCCGTCGGCGAACCGGGCGGCGGCGGCCTGCGGCAGGCCGAGGGCCGCGAGCCGGTCGGCCACCGCCTTCGCGGCCCCGTCGAAGTCGGCGGGCTGCCCGGCGGCGATCGCGGTCTGGCGGGCGAGCGCCTCGGCGAGGTCGTTGTCGCTGTTGGTCAGCATCCGCTCGACCAGGTCGGACAGCGGCGCGGAGAGGGTGCGGGCGAGCTCGGCGGCGCCCTGCGGGGCCTTCCCCGGGCGGGGCGCGCTCGCGGTGACGCCGCGCTCGCGCAGCAGCGAGGCGAACGTACGGGCGGTGTCGCCCGCCGGGTCCCCGGTGCGCGGCGCGGGGCCGCTGTCGCTGCCGTCCACGCGTCCCTCGTCGGTCATCAGGGCGACGACGGGCGCGATGTTCTCGTTCGGGCCGATGGGGTGCAGCTCGGGGCCGCTGTAGCGGGAGAGGTCGTAGGTGAGGGACGCGTCGGCGACGCCCCGGGTGCGCAGGGCGCGGGCGGTGGCGTCGGCGAGGGCGCGCAGACCGTCCCTGCCGAGCGTGGGGTCGCCGCCGCCGACCAGGGTGAGCGCGTTGCCCGTGGCGGGGGCGACGACGGTGGTGGGGATGCGGTGGCCGGGGCCGAGCGCCGACAGGGCGGCGACCGCGGTGGCGATCTTGACGGTGGAGGCGGGCGTCATGGCGGTGTCCGCGCGCTGCCCGTAGAGCTGCTTGCCGGTGGCCGTGTCGTACACGGCGGCCGCGGGCCGCGGGCCGAGGCCGGGCGAGGCGAGCAGGGGGCCGAGGACCTGGTCGAGCGCGGTGTCCGCCACGGCGTTCGCGGGGGCGTTCGCGGGGGCGCCAAGCGCGGTGAGCACGCCCCTCGCGCTGGGCGCGGGCGCCGGTACGGGGGGCGCGCCCAGGTGATGTGCGCCACCTGTTCGCCGGTGAGCCGCTGCGCGGTCGCGCTCCGCCGTACGCTGACCGGAGTCCCAGGGACCGGCCGTGGCCACCGCTCCGGCCGCCACCGCCAGGCCTACCGCAGCCGCACCCGCCGTGAGCTGCCATGTCTTGGGTCCCGGCACCGAGGACCAGCCCCTTTCGCGATCACACACCTGCGTGAGGGACACTTAATCACCAGAACTGCGTCTTGCCGCGAACATGGCACTCCGGGTCAGCACCGGCGGCCCATCCGGCTGAGTGTCCCGGGCCCGACCCGGGGGACGCGGGAACCGTCAAATGCATGTGCTGATCATGGAGGAGAGCCACCCGTGGAGTTCGACGTCACCATCGAGATCCCGAAGGGTTCGCGGAACAAGTACGAGGTGGACCACGAGACCGGCCGGATCCGCCTGGACCGTCGACTCTTCACCTCGACCAGCTACCCGGCGGACTACGGCTTCGTCGAGAACACCCTCGGCGAGGACGGCGACCCGCTGGACGCGCTCGTCATCCTGGACGAGCCCACGTTCCCGGGCTGCCTGATCCGCTGCCGCGCCATCGGCATGTTCCGTATGACCGACGAGGCGGGCGGCGACGACAAGCTGCTCTGCGTGCCGGCGTCCGACCCGCGTGTCGAGCACCTGCGCGACATCCACCACGTGTCGGAGTTCGACCGCCTGGAGATCCAGCACTTCTTCGAGGTCTACAAGGACCTGGAGCCCGGCAAGTCCGTCGAGGGCGCCGACTGGGTCGGCCGCGCCGAGGCCGAGGAAGAGATCAAGGCCTCCTACAAGCGCCTTGAGGCGCAGGGCGGCGCGCACTGACGCGCCTCTGATCCGTACGACGACGGGCGGTGCACCTTCCGGGGTGCGCCGCCCGTTGTCGTACGACTTGATGATCGCCCACATACTGGGCACACGCATACGTACTGAAGGGGCCGTAGGGAGGCAAGGGGTGGCTGAGCAGCAGGGGCCGGAGGAGCGCAAGCCGCTCTCGGACGAGGCGCGCAGCGCCTTCGCGGCTCCCGACGGGGTGGACCACCCCGGGCCCCCCGAGGAGGACTCGCCGACCTCCGAGTTCGCGCTGCCGGCCGGGGTGCCGGAGCCCGAGCCGGTCGTGGAGCAGCCCGCCTCCGCCTTCGCGCCGCCCAGCACCTACTCGGCCCGCGAGGCCCCGTCCGCGACGATCACCACCGCCGGGCTGCCGCTGGTGCGGCTCTCCAAGGACGCGCCCTGGCAGGACCGGATGCGCACCATGCTGCGGATGCCGGTGGGCGAGCGGCCGGTGCCGGAGACGGCCCTGAAGTCCGACGAGTCGGGGCCCGCCGTGCCGCGCGTGCTCGACCTGACGCTGCGTATCGGCGAGCTGCTGCTCGCGGGCGGCGAGGGTGCGGAGGACGTCGAGGCGGCGATGTTCGCGATCTGCCGCTCGTACGGCCTGGACCGCTGCGAGCCGACGGTGACCTTCACCCTGCTGTCCATCACCCACCAGCCGTCCCTGGTGGACGACCCGGTCACGGCGAACCGGACGGTGCGCCGCCGGGGCACCGACTACACGCGCCTCGCGGCCGTGCACCGGCTCGTCACGGATATGACCAGCCCCGAGCACGACGTCACGCTCGAAGAGGCCTACCGCCGGCTCGCCGAGATCCGCCGCAACCGGCACCCGTACCCCGGCTGGCTCCTCACCCTCGCCGCGGGCGGCCTCGCGGGGGCGGCGTCGGTGCTGGTCGGCGGCGGTGTGACGGTGTTCCTGGTGGCCGCGGCCGGCGCGATCCTCGGCGACCGGCTGGCCTGGCTCTGCGCGGCGCGCGGGCTGCCCGAGTTCTACCAGTTCGTGGTGGCGGCGATGCCGCCCGCGGCGATGGGTGTGGCGCTCAGCCTGCTCGGCTGGGACCTGCGGCCCTCGGCGGTGATCACCGGTGGGCTGTTCGCCCTGATCCCCGGGCGGGCGCTGGTGGCCGCCGTACAGGACGGCCTGACCGGCTTCTACATCACCGCCTCGGCCCGCCTCCTGGAGGTCACGTACTTCTTCGTGGCGATCGTGATCGGCGTGCTCACCGTGCTGTACGGGGGGCTCCAGGTCGACGCCAAGCTGAACCCCGAGGCGGCGCTGAGCCCCATCGAGCGGCCCGTCGTGCAGACGCTGGCGTCGATGGTGCTCTGTCTGACCTTCGCCGTCCTGCTCCAGCAGGAACGTTCCACCGTGTGGATCGCGACGGTGAACGGCGGGATCGCCTGGGTGATCTACGCGTCGATCGCGGTCACCGCGAAGGGGTCACCGATCATGGCGACGGCGGTGGCGGCCGGTCTGGTCGGCCTGTTCGGGCAGCTGCTCGCGCGCTACCGCAACACGTCCGCGCTGCCGTACGTGACGGCGGCGATCGGGCCGCTGCTGCCGGGCAGCGCCACGTACTTCGGGGTGCTGGCGATCGCCCAGAACCACCGGGACCAGGGGCTCGCCAACATCGCCAAGGCGGCGGCGCTGGCGATGGCGATCGCCATCGGGGTGAACCTGGGGAGCGAGATGTCCCGGATGTTCCTGAAGGCGCCGGGAGCGGGGCGCAAGGCGGCGAAGCGTACGCGGGGGTTCTGAGAGCCTGTCTTTCGACCCCCGCCTGCCCCGACGCCCGGCACGCGCGCTTCGGCCGCCGGCCGGTGGGGGCCGGCAGCGCCCACGCGGCGGAGCCGCGCATGTCGCGGCCCCGCGCCCCTCGGGGGCCCGCTCAGCGCTTCGCGTGGCGCCTGCGCTGGGGCGGCGGAGCCGCGCATGTCGCGGCCCCGCGCCCCTCGGGGGCCCGCTCAGCGCTTCGCGTGGCGCCTGCGCTGGGGCGGGCGGGGCTGGGACAGGTCCGACGGGCCCTGGGCCCCCGGACCCGCCTTCTTCGCCTTGGAGCGGGCCCTCAGGAACTCGATCGCGATCGGGACCACCGAGATCAGCACGATCGCGACCAGCATCAGCTCGATGTGCTTGTGCACGAACTCGACGTTGCCCAGGGAGGCGCCGAGCAGCGTCACACCCGCGCCCCACAGCGTGCCGCCGATCACGTTGTACGTGATGAACGAGCGGTAGTTCATCCGGCTCACGCCCGCGATGATCGGCGTGAACGTCCGCACGATCGGCACGAACCGGGCCAGCACCAGCGACTTCGGACCGTACTTCTCGAAGAACTCGTGCGCCTTCTCCACGTTCTCCTGCTTGAAGAGCTTGGAGTCCGGCCGGTTGAAGAGCGAAGGGCCGACCTTGCGGCCGAAGAGGTAGCCCACCTGGTCGCCCACGACGGCGGCGGCCACGACCAGCACGCAGACCAGCCACAGCGGGGTGTCGATCTTGCCGCTGGTGACCAGCAGGCCGGTGGTGAACAGGAGCGAGTCGCCCGGCAGGAAGAAGCCGATGAGCAGGCCGGACTCGGCGAAGACGATCACCAGCAGACCGGCCAGGCCGAAGGACGACAGCAGCTGGTCGGGGTCCAGCCAGCTCGGACCGAGTGCGAGGTTGGTCACGGGTTCCGGCGCTCCTGGGTCAGGGGTCGGGGCGGGGGCGCGTAAGCGCGCGTTGACGGGGCCAAAACTATCAACGCCTGCGGCGCACTCCAGGTTCCACCGGGTTCCTGGGGATGCGCTGTGCCCGGGCGGGTACGAAGCTGGGTCCCAGGATCTCCAGGAGGTAGGCGCGATGGGCATCGAGGAATTCGGCGGCGGGCAGGGCGAGCACTCCGACGTACTGGTCGTGACGACGAACGACGTACCCGGATATCAGGTCCAGCACGTCATCGGAGAGGTCTTCGGTCTGACCGTGCGCTCGCGGCACCTCGGCAGCCAGATCGGCGCCGGACTGAAGTCCATGATCGGCGGCGAGCTGAAGGGGCTGACCAAGACCCTCGTGCAGACCCGCAACCAGGCGATGGAGCGGCTCGTCGAGCAGGCACGCGCGCGTGGGGCGAACGCCGTCCTCATGATGCGCTTCGACGTCACCGAGGCGGCCGACGTCGGGACGGAGGTCTGCGCGTACGGAACGGCCGTCGTGATCGCGAAGCTCTGAGACGGGGGGGGACCGGCCATGGCACTGCACCCGGGCGCCGACAAGAAGGCGCAGGAGCACGAGAAGCAGTACGGGCGCCTCGCCCTCAACCCGTTCTACGGGGAGGCCGACCCGGTCGGCTCGATGACCTCGGCGCCGCCCCGGCACCGGCTGCCGGACCGGCCGCTGGCCCCCTCAACGGCGTACCAGCTCGTCCACGACGAGCTGATGCTGGACGGCAACTCCCGGCTCAACCTCGCCACCTTCGTCACCACCTGGATGGAGCCCCAGGCGGCGGTGCTGATGGCGGAGTGCCGGGACAAGAACATGATCGACAAGGACGAGTACCCGCGCACCGCCGAGCTGGAGCGGCGCTGTGTGGCGATGCTCGCGGACCTCTGGCACGCGCCCGACCCGGCCGGGGCGGTGGGCTGCTCGACGACGGGGTCGAGCGAGGCCTGCATGCTCGCCGGGATGGCCCTCAAGCGGCGCTGGGCGAAGCGGAACGCCGACC
This sequence comes from Streptomyces sp. ERV7, assembly GCF_001653515.1. Taxonomy (GTDB): domain Bacteria; phylum Actinomycetota; class Actinomycetes; order Streptomycetales; family Streptomycetaceae; genus Streptomyces. The sequence continues at coordinate 1,714,004 of NZ_LYOY01000029.1, forward strand.
GCTATCCGGGGCGGGACGCGGTGCCGAACCTGGTGATGGGCGTGAACGTCCAGGTCTGCTGGGAGAAGTTCTGCACCTTCTGGGAGGTCGAGGCGCGCCAGGTCCCGATGGAAGGCGACCGCTTCCACCTCGACCCGCAGGCGGCGGCCGAGCTGTGCGACGAGAACACGATCGGCGTGGTGGGGGTCCTCGGCTCGACCTTCGACGGATCGTACGAGCCGATCGCGGAACTCTGCGCGGCGCTCGACGCGTTGCAGGAGCGTACGGGTCTTGACGTGCCGGTCCATGTGGACGGCGCCTCGGGGGCGATGGTGGCGCCCTTCCTGGACGAGGACCTGGTGTGGGACTTCCGGCTGCCCAGGGTCGCGTCGATCAACACCTCCGGGCACAAGTACGGCCTGGTGTACCCGGGCGTGGGGTGGGCGCTGTGGCGCTCGGCGCAGGAGCTCCCGGAGGAGCTGGTCTTCCGGGTGAACTACCTGGGTGGCGACATGCCCACCTTCGCGCTGAACTTCTCCCGGCCGGGGGCGCAGGTGGTGGCGCAGTACTACACGTTCCTGCGGCTGGGGCGGGAGGGCTTCCGCGCGGTGCAGCAGACCACCCGGGACGTGGCGCGGGCGCTCGCCGAGCACATCGAGGCGCTCGGCGACTTCCGGCTGCTCACGCGCGGGAACGAGCTGCCGGTGTTCGCGTTCACGACCGCGCCGGAGGTGGAGCGCTTCGACGTGTTCGACGTGTCGCGGCGGCTGCGGGAGCGGGGCTGGCTGGTCCCGGCGTACACGTTCCCGCCGCGGCGCGAGGACCTGTCCGTGCTGCGGGTGGTGTGCCGCAACGGGTTCTCCTCGGATCTGGCGGCGATGCTGGTGGAGGACCTGGGACGGCTCCTGCCGGAGCTGCGGCGTCAGCCGGGCCCGCTGGGGCGGGACGAGTCGGAGGCCACGGCCTTCCACCACTAGGGGACTGCGTGGGGCGCCAGGGGGCTCCGTGGGATGACGTGTTCGACTGCGGATCGTGCGTGGTTGCCCGCGCCCACGCGGCGGAGCCGCACCTGGCACCGCCCCGCGCCCCTATGGGGCGCTCTCGTCCGCCAGTACCCCCACGAACGGCTCCCCCTCGCCCCTGAACGTGTACGCGCCGGACTCGATCCTGGTGATCAGGCCGCCCGTCCACGCCGCCTCCGCGTCCGCCGAGTGGACCCACATGTTCATGATCTCGCCGATGTGGCCGAGCGACTCGGGGCCCTCCTCGGGGGTGTAGTACTCCGTCACCCGGGTCCGCCAGCCCGCCAGCCGCTCCAGGCGGTCGCGCAGCAGCGCCACCACCTCCGTGCGCGGCAGGTCGACCATGAAGCCGATCGCCGCCGAGAGCATGTCCATCTTCTGGTCGTACGAGGTCAGCGCCGCGCGCAGCAGCTTCAGATACTCCTCGCGGCCCGCGTCCGTCAGCTCGTACTCGGTGCGCGGCGGGCCGCCCGCCGTACTCGGCGCGATCTCGTGGGCGTGCAGCACGCCCTCCTTCGCCATCTGTTTGAGGGCGTGGTAGATCGAGCCGGGCTTGGCGTTGGACCACTCGTGGGCGCCCCAGTACTCCAGGTCGTTGCGGACCTGGTAGCCGTGCGCCCGGCCGTGCTGGCGGATCGCGCCGAGGACGAGGAGTCGGATCGCTGACATGCGCGTCAGCCTATGACCTCGACCGTTCGCGAGAGCAACCAGCTGGTCGCTCAGAACGGGAACAGGCTCCTCCCGTGCTGCACGGAGATCCACTTCTGGGTGGTGAACGCCTCGATCGTCGAGTCGCCGTTCAGCCGCCCGAGCCCGGAGTACTTCTCGCCGCCGAACGAGACCAGCGGCTCGTCCTGGATGGTCGAGTCGTTGACGTGGATCATCCCGGTGACGATCCGCTTGGCGAACCGCACACCCCGCTCCACGTTGGCGGTGTGGACGGCGCCGCTCAGTCCGTAGGGGCTGTCGTTGGCCATCCGTACCGCCTCCTCCTCACCGTCGAAGGAGAGCAGCAGCACCACCGGGCCGAAGATCTCCTGCCGCAGCAGCGGGGAGTCCTCCGGCAGCCCGGTCAGGACGGTCGGCTCGACCAGGCTGCCGCGCGTACGGCCCCGTACCAGCGCGGTGGCGCCCTCGGCGAGGGCCTGGTCGACCAGCGAAGTGAGCGCGTCCGCCTGGAAGTTGTTGATGACCGGGCCGATGTCGGTGGCCGGGTCGGCCGGATCGCCGGTCTTGAGGGCGGCTACGCGCGCGCAGAACTTCTCGGTGAACTTCTGCTCGATACTCCGGTCCACCAGGACCCGGTTGGCGGCCATACAGACCTGGCCCTGGTACACGAAGCGGCTGAAGACCGCCGCCTCGACCGCGTAGTCGATGTCCGCGTCGTCCAGGACGACCAGCGCGCTGTTGCCGCTCAGCTCCAGGATGGCCCGCTTGAAGTGGCTGCCCGCGACAGCGGCCACATGGCGGCCGGTGCGGTCGGAGCCCGCGAACGAGATCACCTTGGGCACCGGGTGCTCTATCAGCGCGTCGCCTATCTCGGCGATATCGGTGACCAGCACGTTCAGCAGCCCGGCCGGCAGGCCCGCGTCCTCGAAGATCTTGGCGATCAGGCCGCCGCCGACCACCGGCGCGTTCTGGTTCGGCTTGATGACGACGGCGTTGCCGAGCGCGAGGGCCGGCGCGACCGACTTCAGGGTCACCAGGAAGGGGAAGTTGAAGGGGCTGATCACCCCGACCACGCCGACCGGCAGCCGGTAGACGCGGTTCTCCTTGCCGTCGACGGGCGAGGGCAGGATCCGGCCCTCCGGCCGCACTGCCAGCTGTATCGCCTCGCGCAGGAACTCCTTGGCGAGGTGCACCTCGTACCCGGCCTTGAGGCGGGTGCCGCCCAGCTCGGTGACGATCGCCTCGATGATCTCCGGTTCGCGCTCCTCGGTGATCCGCAGCGCGCGCTCGAAGACCAGTCTTCGGCTGTACGGGTTGGTCTCACCCCAGCCGATCTGGGCGCGCTCGGCCGCGCGATAGGCCTCGTCGACCTCGTCCACCGTGGCGACCGTGATGGCGGCGAGCTTCTCCCCGTTGTACGGATCGAAGTCGATGATGTCCCACGACCCGCTGCCGGTGCGCCACTCGCCGTCGATGTACTGGTGGGCCAGGTCGGTGAAGAAGGACATGCCATCCCTTACTGCTGCCACTGCGCCGCCACCGTGTCCGTCGCGAACGTGTTCGTCGTCGCGTCCACTGTGTCCCCCGCTTCTGGTACACAACCCTGATGTGACGTCATCGTACTGACGTATCAGATGAGTTGGAGTAGTCCACGGAGAAGATCGCGGCTCTCCTCCGGTCCCGGACTGTCCTTCTGGAGCCGCTCCATCGCCCGGTCGTACTGGGCGACCTCCTCCGGCTTGTCCAGATAGAGGGAGCTGGTGAGCTGTTCCAGATACACGATGTCGGAGAGGTCGGACTCCGGGAAGCGCAGCAAGGTGAACGCCCCGCTCTCGCCCGCATGCCCGCCGAAGCTGAACGGCATCACCTGGAGGGTCACGTTCGGCTGCTCGGACACCTCGATGAGGTGCTTCAACTGGCCGCGCATCACATCCCGTTCGCCGTACGGGCGGCGCAGTGCCGCCTCGTCCAGGACGGCGTGGAACCTCGGGGCGCGCTCGGAGACGAGGGCCTTCTGGCGCTCCAGGCGCAGCGCCACCCGGCGGTCGACCTCCGCGTTCGACCCGTTGGGCATACCGCGCCGGACGACCGCGTGGGCGTACGCCTCGGTCTGCAACAGGCCGTGGACGAACTGCACTTCGTAGATCCGGATGAGCGAGGCCGCGCCCTCCAGACCGATGTACGTCTGGAACCAGCCGGGCAGCACATCGCCGTAACTGTGCCACCAGCCCGCGATGTTGGCCTCTTTCGCGAGCCCCAGGAGCGACGCGCGCTCGGCGTCGTCGGTGACCCCGTAGAGCGTCAGCAGGTCTTCGACATCCCTTGCCTTGAAGCTCACCCGCCCCAACTCCATACGACTGATCTTCGACTCCGACGCCCTGATCGAATACCCGGCGGCCTCACGGGTAATGCCCCGGGACTCGCGCAGGCGCCTGAGCTGTGAGCCCAGCAGAATGCGCCGGACCACCGACCCGCTCGACTCTCCTGCGGTCACTTCGCTGTCCCTCCCCAACCGACGGTGCACGGCAGTCTGCCACCAAAACGCTTCACCCCGTACTCAATCGATTACGGAAATGGTCAAGCTCCGAAATCGGCCTCGGGAAGAAATGAGCAACAATCACCACGGGGTTGGACAGGTCTGGCACGTGCACGTGCATCTGCCCTTGCATCAGGAGCGGGCATTCGGAACCATGGTCCCCGCGCACCTGCGTGCTCGTCTTGTGTCCTGCTGTGCCTAGCGTGATGTTCTGCTGTACGCCACGTTCGCCTGTACCGCCACGGCCGCGAATCCCGGGAGTGCCTCGCATGGGGACGAATGGATCGACCATGCTGGAGCCGTTGGAGCCTTTAAGGCAGGCCCTCCCGCCCATCGACCCGTCCGCCGTGGCCAGTTCCGCTTCGTGCGCGCTGCCCGCCCGCTATGAAGCCGTGCGCGGGGCCAGACAGTTCACCAAGAAGACCCTCGGCCAGTGGGACCTCTCGGAGCGCTTCGACGAAGTGGCCCTGGTCGTCTCGGAGCTCGTCACCAACGCCCTGCGCCACGCGCTGCCCGCCGACACCGCCCGCGAGTCCGACGCGCCGCCCGTGCGGCTGCATCTGATGCGCTGGACCAGCCGGCTGGTGTGCGCGGTGCGCGACCCCAGCGTGGACAGCCCGTCCTCGCCCGGCTCCGACGACTGCGACGCCGAGTCGGGGCGCGGCCTGTTCCTGGTGGACTCGTTCAGCGACTCCTGGGGCTGGCACCCGCTCACCGGCACGCTGAGCGGCAAAGTGGTCTGGGCCTTGTTCCGCCTCCAGCCGGCCGACTGAGACCGGCGCTTCCCCCCCCGTACGGCATGAGGGCCCCCATGTGGGGGCCCGTTCGCATGTCGGGGCCCGATCGGGCGGCGGGCGTCGGCGCGATACGGAGCCTGATCAGTCGGTGATCAGGTGGTCGAACTCGCCGTCCTTGATGCCGAGGAGCATCGCCTCGATCTCCGCGCGCGTGTAGACCAGCGCGGGTCCGTCGGGAAACGTCGAGTTGCGGACGGCAACCCTTCCACCCGGCAGTCTGGCGAACTCCACACAGGTTCCCTGGGAGTTGCTGTGCCGGCTCTTCTGCCAGACGACACCCTGAAGCTCTGTTGCCGCCATGCCGTTGTACGCGTGGTGCAAGGTCGCTCCCGGGGGATGTGCAGGCGTGCATCTGTGAAAGGTCAACTGCCCCGGATCATAGCCGTGTTCATGTGCGCCTGCATGAGCATATGCACGTGCACGCGCGGTACTCGGGCCGTTACAGGCATTCCACCGGGTTGGACTACTCGTCCACTGGGTATAGACGCGTCCCGCGCCCCCCTGGTTCACGCGCTGGTAGCTTGACGCGTCCGGAAACCGTCGACGCAAGGGGAATGCGCAGTGCGCAGGCATGTACGTACCGGGGCGGGCGCCGTGGCCCTCGCCTGTCTCGCCCTGGCCGGGTGCTCCAGCTCGGACGGCGGCGACAAGCCCAAGGACAAGAGCACCGGCGGCACCGGGCAGAGCGCGAGCCCCGGCGCGAGCGGCGGCTCCGGCAACGGGAGCAGCGGCGGCACGGTGGCCGCCAAGGACATCGCCGGAGCGTGGGCGGCCGTCCTGAAGGGCAGGCCCACCGCCCTGGTGATCAGCGGTACGACGGTCGCGCTCGGCGGCGAACACACGTGCAGCGGCACGGTCAGCGACAACGGCATGGCGATGATCGAGCTGAAGTGCGCCGACGGCAACACCGACCGCGCGGCGGGCATGCCGTCGCTGAGTGCGGACCGCAAGAGCCTCACGGTGAAGTGGGAGGGCGGCACGACCGACACCTTCACCAAGTCGGAGCTGGACGGAAAGCTGCCGACGGGCGTCCCGACGGCGGGACTGCCCACTCCCTGACCCGTGACCCGCCCCCAGAAGTGACTTCCCGTCAGGGACTTCCCTGGCGGGACGGCGCCCCGCCGTCCTTCACGGCCATCGGCGGGGCGGGCGAGGCGAGCGCCTCCGAGAGCTCCTCCAGGGTGTGGAGCAGCAGCCCCGCGCCTTTGCGTACGACCCGGTCGGAACGGTCGGGCGCCACCTCGCCGTCCCACGCGGCCAGCGCCTCCTCCACCTCGCCCCGTTCACCCCCGGATACGCGTCCACCAACGCCCGCGCCCGGGGCCGCTTCACCCGCAACTTCGTCGTCCAGGGCAGCGCCGCCGACTGGGCCCTGCTGCTGCTCGCCGCCCTGCGACAGGAGCTCGCCACCGCCGGTATGCGGGCCGAGCTGGTCTTCTTCCAGCACGACGAGGTCATCGTGCACTGCCCCGAGGCCGAGGCCCCCCGGGTGGTGGAGGCGATCCGTACGGCGGGCGCGCTGGCCGGCCGGATCGCCTTCGGGGAGACCCCCGTGCGGTTCCCCTTCACGACGGCGGTGGTGGAGCGCTACTCGGAGGCGAAGTGAGGCGCCGCCCGGCGAGGTGCCCGAGGTGCCCCGCCGGGCCGAGCCGCCGCGCGGCCGGCAGAGCACAGCGGTCGGCGCGGTGGCTAGCGCAGTCGGTGCGGTGGCTAGCGCAGCGTGTCCCACTTCGGGTCCAGGGCTATCGCCTTCAGCTGGGACATCGTCAGTGCGGGAGTGGCGCGGGTCGCCGGGGAGTTCTGGTTGCCCGTGTTGAACGCGCTGATGACCACGCGGAGGTCGTTCTTGCGGATCGTGTCCACCGTCCACCACACCACGCCCGCGCCGCCCTTCTCGCCCGGGCGCTGCTCCTCCCCGACCCGGGTGCCGTCGGGGAGCGTCGACACCGTGCCCTGCAGGGGCACGTCTCCCATGCCGGGCTGGACGTTCATGCCGACCAGGCTCCTGCCCTTGCCGTCGTCCACGACCACGAACGCATAGCCGCCCTGGTTTCCCTGGTCGACGACCTTGAGCCCCTTCGGGAGCGAGGCGACCAGCGCGTGCTGCATCGAGCCCCCGCTCGGCTCGCCGGGCGGCACCGGCTCCCGGCGCGGCACCTTCGCACCCGCCATGGTCGTCTTCCACACCTCGGCCGTGACCAGCGTCTTCATCTGCGAACCGGTCAGCGGCGGATCGACGCGCGTTATCTCCGCGCCCTTCTCGGCCGGCGCGTTGTGCTCGCTCGCATCGACCAGCACGCCCTTCGGGGTGATCAGCGTGGCCCGCCAGTTCTTCGTCTCCTCGCGGCGGTCCGGGTACTCGTACCCCTGGAAGAGCATGAACCGCGAGCCGTCGGGCAGCACTTCGGCCGCGCAGTGGTCGTAGTCCGTGATCGCCTTCGACGGGCAGGTCACATACTGGGCGGCGCTCTGGCCCGCCGGGTCGATCGTGCTCAGCGAGATCCCGATCGCCCCCTTGCCCCTGCCGTCGTCGAAGACGACCGACGCGGTCGGCGTCGTGGACTTGCCGCCCGGGCCACCCGCGCCCCCGCCCTGCTTCTGGCTGGTCTTCCCCTGCGGGAGGAGCGAGATCAGATTCTTGATCATCTGCTCGGCACTGACCGACACGCCGTCCGGGAGCGTCGACTTGGGCGGCGGCGCCACCGACGCGGCCGCGCCGCCGGAGCCCCCGGAGCCGCCGGAGGAGCCACCGACAAGCCCGCCCGCCCAGGCTCCGCCGAGGCCGACCACGGCCAGCGCCACCACACTGCCGGTCACCGTGGCGGCCCGGCGCCGGGCCACCCGGCGGCGGCCGCTGGTCAGGGCGCCGTCGAGCAGCGCGCGGCTGTCCTGCGGAACGAAGCCGTCGCCGGTGCTGCGCATCGCGTCACCGAGCTGGTCTTCAAAAGGCATGGTGGAACCCCACTCCTCGCTTCGTGGTCAGTGGTTGGTGGCTCTTGGGTCGTGGTGCTCGGTCAGTGGTGCCCGGTCGGTGGTGCCCGGTCGGTGGTGCCCAGTCAGTGGTGCCCGGTTCGCGGTTCGCGGTCAGAGCGCGGCGAGTTCCGCCAGGCTGCCGCCCAGCTGTTCGCGCAGCTTCGCCAGCGCGCGCACCGAGCGGGTGCGGACCGCGGCCGAGCTGACCCGCATCGCCTCCGCCGTCTCCTCCACGCTGCGGTCCTCCCAGTACCGCAGGACCACGACCGCGCGGTCCTTGGGTGGGAGCCGCGCGAGCGCGGCGAGCAGGGCGAGCCGCAGCGCCGGGTCCCCGTCCGTGGTGACGGGCCGGTCCGGCAGCTCCCCGAGGGGCCGTTCGTCGGCCGAGCGCCTTCGCCGGTGGGTGAGGAATGTGCGCACGAGGATCGTCTGCGCGTATCCCGCGGGATTGTCGATCCGGGACATCCGGCCCCACACCGCGAACAGCCGCCCCAGCGTCTCCTGCACGAGGTCCTCGGCGAGATGAGTGTCTCCGCTGGTCAGCAGGCACGCTGCACGGAACAGATGGTTCGTGCGCCCGGACGCGAACTCAAGGAACTCATCCGTGCGTGCTTGACGTGCTTGTTGTCTCGGCTGCCTCTGCTGCCCCGGCCTTCTCATGCTCTCCCCCGACCCCTTGACCTCCCCTACACCTCATTGACGCGCTGGGGGTCCGGGAATGTTTCACCCGGCTTCCGCGCCGGCCCGCCCCGCCTCCGCAAGCCGTCCAGCACCCGACGCCGACCCCGGACCGGCCTCCGCCTCCGCCTCCGCGTCCAGGCCCGACAGCAGCTCCGCCACCTCCGCGTACGCCTTGGGATCCCCGCCCTCCAGGGCCGTCAGCGCCAGCTCCCACTGGACCCGCGCCTCGGCGACACGGCCGCGCGCCCGTTCCAGACGGCCGTATTCACGCCTGCCGAGGCCCTCGGTGTACGCGTCGCACCGCTCGACGGCCTGGTCGAGGAGGTCCGCGCAGGCGGCGAACGCCTCCTCGGCACGGCCCAGTTCACCCAGCACCCGGACCAGGCCGACCCAGGACTGCGAGCGCCCGTGCCAGTCGCCCTGCTCGCCGAGGATCCGCAGCGCCCGCTCGAAGTGGCCGACGGCGGCGGCCCATTCGCCCAGGGTGAGGCGCGCGTAGCCGATGTTGCAGTGCGCGGTGTGCGCCAGGAGCTCACTGCCGATGCGGCAGCCGGTCTCAAGGCTGCGCTCGTGGTAGTCGATGGCCACCCGTGCGTCGGTGTGCTCGTACAGGTTGCCGAGGTGGCTGAGGATGATCGCCTCGCCGTAGGCGTCGTCGAGTTCGCGGGTCAGGCCTCCCCCGCGTCCTCGGCCGCCTTCACCGCGGGCGCCTCGGCGAGCCGGTACCAGCAGCGGTGGCAGCCGACCGCGTCGCCACGGCTCCGGTGACCGACGGCCAGGCAACACCAGAAGCACCAGACAGCGAGACGCTGGGACATGTGAGCGAGACGGAAGGCTATTCTGCGGCTCATTCGATCTCCATAGAGTTGAGGACATCAAGCAAGAGAACGCGACTCAGGGAGAGTTACCGTGCGCGCAGTCATCCAGAAGTCCGTCGGCGGCCCCGAGGTCCTTGAGGTCGTCGAGACCGAGCGGCCCCGGCCCGAGGCCGGCGAGATCCTCGTCAAGGTCCACGCCAGCGCGATCAACCCGGTGGACGTGGCCGTGCGGGCCGGCGCCTTCCCGCTGCTCGGCGAGCCGCCGTTCGGGGTGGGCTGGGACGTCTCCGGTGTGGTCGAGGAGGTCGGCCCCGGCGCCCGGTTCGCGGTGGGCGACGAGGTGTACGGGATGCCGCTCTTCCCCCGCACCGCGGGCGGATACGCCGAGTACGTCGCCGTGCCCGCCGAGCACATGGCGCTCAAGCCCGCCTCGCTCGACCACGTGCACGCCGCCGCCGTCCCGCTCGCGGCCCTCACCGCCTGGCAGGGTCTGGTGCGGGAGGCGGACGTCAAGCCCGGCGACCGGGTGCTGATCCAGCGCGCGGCCGGTGGCGTCGGGCACTTCGCGGTGCAGATCGCCAAGGCGCGCGGCGCCCATGTGATCGCCCTGGCGAGCGCGGCCCGCCACGACTTCGTCCGCGCCCTCGGCGCCGACGAGGTCATCGACTACCGCACCACCGACTACACGGAGGCCGTCAAGGACGTCGACGTACTCCTCGACTCCACCGCCCAGTCCGACCTCTCTGCCGGTGTGGTGCGCCCCGGCGGTGTGCTGATCAGCATCCTGGAGCACCACGACCCGGAGGTGGCCGCACGGGTCGAGGCGGCCGGGCGGCGCTTCGCGGGCGTCTCGGTCGAGCCGGACCGGGCGGCGCTGGAGGCGATCGCCGAGCTGGTCGACGCGGGCCTGATCCGGCCGTACGTGGAGGAGACGTTCCCGCTGGAGGAGGTCGCCAAGGCGCACGAGCTGGTCGGCTCGGGACACGTCCAGGGCAAGATTGTCCTGACGGTCTGACCGGCGGACCACCAGGGAGGGCGAGGCCGTATGGACATCCTCACCGAGGCGCTCGCCTCGATGCGCACGGGACACCCCACGTCCGTACGGACCAACGGCCACGCCCCCTGGGGCCTGCGGCTGCCGCCGGTCGCGGGGGCCGGGTTCCATGTGGTGCTGTACGGGACGTGCTGGCTGGTCCCGCTGGAGGACGCGCCACCGCACCTCAAGCCGATCCCGCTGAACCCCGGCGACGTGGTCTTCCTGCGCGACGGGCGGGGCCACATCCTCGCCGACCACCCCTCCACCGTGGCGGAGGAGGCCAAGGCCGAGCCGTGCGGCGGGAGTTCGCCGATCGGATCGGTCACGGTCGGCGGCGACGGACCCGAGACGAGCCTGCTCTGCGGCAACTACCACCTCGACCAGGGCCGCGCGCACCCCCTGGTGCACCAGCTGCCCGAGGTCGTCCACCTGCAGACGCGGCACGGCCGCCACCCCGAACTGAGCGCCGCCGTCCAGCTCCTCGGCTCCGAGCTGGAGAACCCGCGCATCGGCTCGGACGGCATCGTGCCCACGCTGATCGACTCGCTGCTGCTCTACATCCTGCGGGCCTGGCTGGAGGAGCAGCCGCCGGCCGCGGCCCGGGGCTGGGCGGCGGCCCTGGGCGACTCGGCGGTGGCGCCCGCGCTGGCGGCCATCCACGCGGACCCGTCGGCCCCGTGGACGGTCGAGTCGCTGGCGGAGCGGGCCGGTCTTTCCCGGGCCGCGTTCGCCCGGCGCTTCGCCGCGCTGGTGGGCGAGCCGCCGATGGCGTATCTGACGCGCTGGCGGATGACGACGGCCGCGCGGCTGCTGCGCGAGACGGACGCCCCGCTGACGGCGGTCGCGGCGCGCACCGGCTACGGCTCGGAGTTCGCCTTCGCCAAGGCCTTCAAACGCGAGTACGGTCTGGCCCCCGGCGGCTACCGCCGCCAGACCCGGGCGGCCTGACCCGGAGGCGTACACCCACGCAGAACCACTCAGTCGTGACGAGCAGTCGGGGCATCGGCCCGCTCGAACACGTACCGGACGTCGGTCAGTCGCTCCGACACCTCCCACAGCCGGCGCCCGGTCTCGGCCGAGGCCGCGTCGGCGGACAGCTCCACCCGGGTGGGTCCGCCGCGCAGTTCGGCCATGCCGTCGGGCCCGATGAAGTCGCCGCCCCGCGCCTCGGGCGCGGTCGCCGCGTACAGCTGCGGCAGCGCACCCCGGGCCGGGCGCTGGGCGAGCGGCGTGAGAATGCGCCCGAACAGCAGCTTCACCATGCCGACGGGCGCGCTCGTCTGCAGGTTGGTGGCTGTGTACCCCGGGTGGGCGAGCACACTGCGCACCCGACTGCCGGACTCGGAAAGACGCCGGTGGAGTTCGCGCCCGAAGACGGCGTTGGCGAGCTTGGACTGGTCGTAGAACGCCATGGGTGAGTAGCCGCGCTCCCCGGCGAGGTCGTCGAACCGCAGACGGCCCTTGCGGTGGTTGACCGAACTCACCGTCACCACACGGGGATCGTGCCCGGCGGCCAGCAGGTCGAGCAGCAGCCCGGTGAGGGCGAAGTGGCCGAGGTGGTTGGCGGCGAACTGCAGCTCGTGGCCCTGGGCGCTGAGCGTGCGGGGCGGCGCCATCACCCCGGCGTTGTTGACGAGCACGTCCACGCGCGGGTGGCCGGCTCGTATCCCCCGCGCGAAGGCCCGGACCGAGTCGAGGTCGGCGAGGTCGAGCCGGCGCACCTCGCAGTGCGCGCCCGGCTGTTGGGCGATGATCCCGGCGGCCGCCCGACGCCCCTTCTCCTCGTCGCGTACGGCCAGGACGACGTGCCCGCCCCGGCGGGCCAGCGCCCGGGTGGTCGCGAGGCCGAGGCCGCTGTTGGCTCCGGTGACGACGAACACCCGGTCGGTCAGGTCGGGGATCTGCTCGGTGGTCCAGTGCTGCTTCTGCGTCATATGACATACGCTGCCGTTCATGGCACTTGGTGTCAAGACGCTACTGAGTGCCATGCGAGGCAGGGGGTTACCATGGCCGGGTGAGCTCCCGCCCCGAAGTCAGCCTGGCCCAGCGCAAACGTCAGCTCGTCTCGAACGAACTGACCGAAGCGGCGCTCCAACTGCTGGCGTCGAAGGGGTTCGAGGCGGTCACCATCGACGAGATCGCCACGGCGGCGGGCGTCTCCAAGCGCACGTTCTTCCGGTACTTCGCGTCCAAGGAGGACGTGGTGGTCCAGTTCCTGGCCGACCTGGGCACCGGGATCCGCGCCGGACTCGCGGCCCGCGCCGCCGGGGAACTCCCCTCCGTGGCCCTGAGGCACGCCGTCTCCGTACCGCTGGCCGAGTGCGCCGGCCACGCCGACCGGGCCCTGCGGGTGGTCCAGCTGATCCTCGGCACCCCGGCCCTCAACGCACGCTTCCTGGAGCACCAGGCCCAGTGGCGCGACGAACTGACGGCGGAGGTGGCACACCGTCTCGGGCTCGACCCCGACACCGATCTGTATCCGTCGCTGGCTGCCGGGATGACGCTGACCGCCTTCGACTCGGTGCTGCGGCGGTGGAGCGGCAGCGACGGCGGCGAGGACCCGGCCGAACTGATCCAGCGCGCCTTCGTCGTGATCGCCCCGGCGCTGGACACCGCCGTACGGAAGTAACGCCCCCGGAGGGGGCGGCTCCCGGCCACTCGTCGGGGCGATCCCCTCCCACCCCTCGCATGCCACCCGCCCCAGGGGGCAGGATGAGGCGGCCATGACACATCCGGGCCATGGCGCACCCGTCCGGTGTCGATCCGAAAGGGACCCCTCTCGTGCTCCGTAAGCCGTACGCCCTGCTCGCCGCTGCCGCCCTGTTACCCCTCGGCGCCGCGACCCAGGCCGCAGCCGCCGCCCCGGCCACCGCCGGGCCCGCGACCGCCTGCACCTACACGCCCGCCGTGCCCGCGGACAACTTCAAGGGGATACCGGTCTTCGACCCGGTGAAGGCCGCCAAGCCCTACAGCGCCACCCTGCGCACCGGCCAGGGCGCCATCACCTTCCGGGCGCTGACGGACAAGGCCCCGTGCACCACGTACTCCTTCAAGTTCCTCGCCCAGCGCGACTACTTCGACCGCTCGCACTGCCACCGGCTCACCACGGCCCGGATCTATGTGCTCCAGTGCGGCGACCCGACCGGCACCGGGAGCGGCGGCCCCGGCTACTCCTTCCCGGACGAGAACCTCACCGGCGCCACCTATCCGGCCGGTACGGTCGCGATGGCCAACGCCGGGCCGAACACCAACGGCAGCCAGTTCTTCTTCGTCTGGAAGGACACCAAACTCTCCCCGGCCTACACACCGTTCGGAAAGGTCACCGCCGGTCTCGACGTGCTGCAGAAGATCGCCGCGGGCGGCGAGGACGACCAGAACGGACCCGGTGACGGGTTCCCGACGCTGCCGGTGAACATCAAGCGCGTACAGATCAAGAACAAGTAGTCGGAGCCGACAACAGGCAGTCCCCCGTCGGGGCAGTCGGCCCCGGTCTTCAGGGATGGCCCCGCCCTGTGCGGGCGGGGCCATCGTCGGGCGCTAGCGGGTCGGCAGGGTGTCCGCCACCCCGGCCGGGACCGGGGCGTAGCCCGTGGGCCGGGTGGTGAACGTGCCCCGGCCCTGGGTGCGGCCGCGCAGCCGGGACGCGTAGCCGAACAGCTCGGCCAGCGGCACGGTCGCGGTGACCACCGAGGTGCCCGCCCGGGCGGCCGAGCCCGAGACCCGGCCGCGCCGCGCCGCCAGATCACCGAGGACCGCGCCCACCACACTGTCCGGCACCGTGACGGTGACCTCGATGACCGGCTCCAGGAGCGCCATCGTGCTCGTACGCAGGGCCTCGCGCAGCGCGAGACGGCCCGCCGTACGGAACGCCATCTCCGAGGAGTCCTTGGAGTGGGTGGCGCCGTCGGCCAGCGTGACCCGCAGCCCGGTCACCGGGTGGCCGCCGAGGGGACCCTCGGCCAGCGCGTCCCGGCACCCGGCCTCGACCGCGCGGACGTACTCCTGCGGCACCCGCCCGCCCGTGACGGCCGAGCGGAACACGAAGCCCTCCGCACTGCCGCCGGTGGCTCCGGCGGCGGCTTCCAGCGGCTCCACATCGAGGACGACATGGGCGAACTGACCTGCTCCTCCCTCCTGTTTGACGTGGCGGTACAGCAGTCCGGACACCCCGCGGGCGACCGTCTCGCGATAGGCGACCTGCGGCCGCCCGACGTTCAGTTCGAGGGTCTGGGCGCGGCGGATCTTCTCCACCGCGACCTCCAGATGCAGCTCGCCCATCCCGGACAGCACCGTCTGCCCGGTCTCGGCGTCGGTCCGCACGGCCAACGAGGGGTCCTCCTCGACCAGTTGGGCCAGCGCCGAGGCCAGCTTGTCCGTGTCGAGGCTCCGACGGGCCTCGACCGCCACCGACACGACCGGGGCCGCGACGGACGGCGGCTCGAAGACGAGCGGTGCGTCCGGCGCGCACAGAGTGGCCCCGGCGCGGGCCGACTTGGGTCCGACCACGGCGACGATGTCCCCGGCGAGCGCCCGGTCCACCTCGGTGTTCCGGTCCGCCTGTACGCGCAGGATCCGCGCGACGCGCTCGGTGCGCCCGGCCGTGGCGTCGAGCACGGTGTCTCCCTTCTCGATGGTTCCGGCGTACACCCGCACATAGGTGAGGCGGCCCGTGGCGGTCGAGGTCACCTTGAAGACCAGTCCGGCGAACGGCGCGGCCGGGTCGGCGGCCCGCTCCCGCACCTCCCCGCCCAGGGTGCCCCGTACGGCGGGCACGTCCAGCGGGGACGGAAGGTAGGCCACCACGGCGTCGAGCAGTGGCTCGACGCCCCGGTTGCGGTACGCCGAGCCGCACAGCACCACGACGCCCTCGCCCTCACGCGTGAGGTCGCGCAGCGCCGCCGCCAGGGTGGCATCCCGCAGCGCCGCCCCGGCGCAGAACTCCTCCAGGGCGCCCGGGTGGAGCTCCGCCACGGTCTCTTCGAGCAGTCGGCGCCGCCGCCCCGCCTCCTCGCGCAGTCCTTCGGGGACCGGGCCTTCCTCGTACGCCTCACCCTCCGCGCCCCACACCAGCGCGCGCATACGCACCAGGTCCACCACGCCCGTGAAGCCGTCCTCCCGGCCGATCGGCAGCTGGACGACGAGCGGGACGGTGTGCAGCCGGTCCCGGATCGAGGCGACCGCCGTGTCCAGGTCGGCACCGGCGCGGTCCAGTTTGTTCACGAACGCGATCCGGGGCACCCGGTGCCGGTCGGCCTGCCGCCACACCGACTCGCTCTGCGGCTCGACGCCCGCGACCGCGTCGAACACGGCGATGGCACCGTCGAGCACGCGCAGCGAGCGCTCCACCTCGTCGGAGAAGTCGACGTGGCCGGGGGTGTCGATGAGGTTGATCCGGTGGCCGTCCCAGTCGCAGCTCACGGCCGCGGCGAAGATGGTGATGCCGCGCTTGCGCTCCTGCGGGTCGAAGTCGGTGACGGTCGTGCCGTCGTGGACCTCACCCCGTTTATGGGTGGCGCCCGTCGCGTAGAGGAAACGTTCGGTGACGGTGGTCTTGCCCGCGTCCACATGGGCGAGGATGCCCAGGTTGCGTACGACGGTCAGCGGACGGGTGGGGCGGGTTCGGAGGTTGGTGCGCATGGCCCGAGGCCTTTCAGGATGAAGCGGAGAGGGCGGCGCGATTCCCGGACGAGAACAGACGAGAAGAAGGGGCCTGGATCCAGGCAGGAGTGACCGCACCCCGCCGCACATGAGTGGGCACACGGCTGGGCACTCGGCTCACCGTGGGGGCAGGGGTCGGGAGTTCGTCGCGGGCATCCGGTGGCGGCCGCGCAGCCGTCACCGGGAAGAGGTGGACACCAGGATCACGTCGTACCGCGACGGGGGAACGACGACAGTGGTGTACTCACACATGCCGCACTCCCTTCAACCGGTCACCTCACGGCCCGGGGTCCCGTGGCCGCTGCGGTGTGAGTGTATGAGCCCGACCGGGTTGCCCGCACCGGATTATTCCGGGGGCCTGGGCGCCCACCGTGGCCCGACTTCGCCGTACACGAACACACCCCGTGGGGCGGACAGTTGGATTCCGGGTGGGGGCATCTGGGCGCCGGGGTGCCGGTCGCTGCTGCACTCAGCGAGGGGTTTCGGCATCGCACCAGGTGAGCGACCTGATCGCAGAGCAACCCACCGCCGTTCCGGGATGGCGCGTTCCGCTCTGCCACCGGCTCAACACCTTCGAATGAGACAGATCATGAAAGCAACCGATGCATTCAACTACGGCCATTGACGAGCAGTCAGATCCACCGCGACTCTCTCGATAGGGACGGGCCACCACAGCGCGACGACGCCGGCGGGCCAACCCGTGCGGGCGCGGTGGCCTCCCACTCCCCAGAAGAGCGAAGGACGGTTGGGATGAAGCAGCTCAAGCAGCCCAGGACCGGAATGAAGAAGTTCAGGATCCGCAAGACCGGTCCGGTTCGGTTGACGAGCGGTACGTCCGTCTACGACTGGTGGTGCTGAGCACCAGGGCACGGCGTGTGCGGTCCGCTGACGCCGGGCCGCACACGCCCGTTTCCCCGAGGGGAGGGCTGTGGAAGGCGTCCGTGTCGCACTCCATCCGCTGACGTTCGTCGAGGAGGGCGAGGACGTCGTCATCGGGCGCTCCGACATCGACTCCTTCGCGGTGTTCCCCGCCGACGCCGCCGCCGTGGTCGGCTGGCTGCGCGACGGCGCCACGATCGCCGACGCCGCACGCCGGTACACCGCCGCGTACGGCGAGGAAGCCGACATCGAGGACCTCGTCGACATGCTCGACGAGCTGCGGTTCATCCGCCGGGACGAAGAGGACGAAGGGGACGCGAAGAGCGGGCCTCAGCCGGACGGCCCGGGGGCCGTGCCGCTCCAACGCCTGGGCGCCGCCGTCTTCTCGGCACCCGCCTGGGCCCTGTACGCCGTACTCACCGCCGCGGCCCTCGCCGTGGCCGTCCGCCACCCCCAACTGCGCCCGGGCCCCTCTAAGGTGTTCTTCAGCCCGTCGCTGCTGCTGGTCGAACTCGCCTCCTTCCTCGGCCAGTTCCCCGGCATCGCGCTGCACGAGTCCTTCCATGTGCTGGCGGGACGGCGGCTCGGACTGCCCAGCCGGCTCAGCCTCGGCCGCCGTCTGTATTTCGTGGTGTTCCAGACCACCCTCGTCGGGCTGATGGGGGTGCCGAGGCGCAAGCGCGTCCTGCCCGTCCTCGCCGGACTCCTCGCCGACGCCCTGGTCGCCTCGGTGCTCATCCTGGCGGCGGAGGCCGATCTCCTGGTGCACGGCGAGGTGACGGTGTGGGGCGGTCTCGCCCTGGCGCTGGCGTTCGGCGCGCTGATGCGCATGGCGTGGCAGTGTCTGTTCTTCCTGGAGACGGATCTGCACCATCTGTTCGCCCACACCCTGGCCCTGCCCGACCTCCAGGAACTCGCCCGCTCGTATCTGCGCGAGCGCACCGCCTGGCTCCCCCGCCGTCGCCGCACCGCCACCACCGCGGTCTCCGCCCGGGCCACGGACCGCGAACTGGCCGTACTTCGCTGGTACGTTCCCCTCCTCGTCCTCGGCAGCACGGCCCTCTGCGTCCTCGCGGCGACGGCCGCGCTGCCCGTCCTGGTCGGCTTCGCGACCCGCTTCCACTCGGCGCTGTCCTCGGGGTCCCTGGACCAGGGTTTCTGGGACGCGGCGGTCGCCGCCCTGATCATGTTCACCCAGTTCGGCGTGGCGGCGTGGATCGCGGTACGGGACCGGCTGCGCCGGGCCGCCGCCGCGAGGACCGCCCCGTCACCAGGGAAGACCGGCCGACGAGCCGGATGACCGCTCCCCCATCGGCCCAGAAGGAGACACCGCGTGCGTGAGGCGACGGCACACCTGTGGATCACCGGCCCGACCCGGGCCGCCCGGGAGGCGGCGGCCGCCGCGCTGCCCTTCCCGGACCCGGTGAGCGTGGACTGCCACCGCGGGCTGCGCGGACCGTACACCGGCGCCGGCGAGCTCATGCGGTCCCTGGTGCCGCGCACCCACGAGCGGGGCCCGCTGCCCGGCGGCACCCGGCTCTCCATCCTGGCCGCCGCGCCCGACCTCTCCGCCCTGCTCGGGGCGGCGGAGGCCACGCTCACCTCCGCCGCCCCGCCCGGGGAGCGCACCCGCTGGTACGGCCACGAGCGCACCCGGCGCATCGCCAACGGCCTGGTGGACCACCTCGCCGCCCACCCCGGCCCGCACACCCTCGTCCTCCACGACGTCCACGAGGCCGACGCGACGGACGCGGAGTTCCTCGCCATCGCACTGCGCCGCCTCGACCCCGCCCGGGTACGGATCGTGGTGTGCTCCGACGACGACACACCCCTCGCCCCCGCCACGGCCGCCGAGCTGCGCCGCCGGGCCGAGCACCGCACGGCGCCGGCCGTCCCCGACACGTCCACCGCGGAGTTCGTCGGCGCCGACGGAGTCGGCGAACCCGACGAGACCTACCGCCAGTCGGACCCCGCCGCCCGCGCCAAACTCCACGACAGCCGCGCCGACGAGCTGGAGGCGTCCCCCGTGTGGTCGTGGCGGCTGGGCGCCATCCCGTACCACCGGGCGCGCGGCAGTTCGCCCGAGGCGGGGCACGCGGCCTACGAATCCGCCGTCGACCACTGCCTGGGCATGGGGTACTACACCGCCGCCCTGGAACTGAACACACAGCTGGACGAGCTCCTCGGCCCGGAGGTGCCCTGGCCCGCCCGCTACCGCCAACTGCGCCGACGGGGCCTGTGCCTGGCGCTCATGGACCGCCCGGCCGAGGCGGAGGCCGCCTACTACGACGTGCTCTCGCGCACCACCGACCCCAAGGTGCACACCACCGTCAGCTATGCGCTCTCGGTCCTGTTCACCCGGCTCTACGACGCTCCCCGCAAGGACCACGTCCGGGCGCTGGCGCACATCAACACCGCCATCGCCTTCATCGACACGCTCCCCGACGCCGAGGACCGCGCCTTCCACACCGCCTTCATGCACAACGGGAAGGCACTCGTCACCATGCACCTCGGCGATCTGCCGGAGGCGCTGCGCCTGGTGGACACCGCCCTCGCGGCGGTCGAGGACGGTCTGCCGCCCGCCCGCCACCAGCTGCACCGATCGGTCCTGCACCACAACCGTGCCCAGCTCCTGGCCCGCCTCGGCCGGGGCGACGAGGCCCTCGACGAGTACGACGCGATCGTCACCCAGGATCCGCACCACCCCGAGTACCGCTTCGACCGGGCCGTCCTCCACCACCAACAGGGCCGCTTCGAGGCGGCGTCGGCCGACTACGCGGAGGTGGAGCGGATCAGCCCGCCCTTCGCCGAGCTGCACTACAACCGGGGTGACCTCTACAGCGCGGCGGGCGGCGGCGACGCGGCGGCCGAGTTCGCCCGGGCCCTTGAGCTGGAGCCGGCCCGTGCCGACGCGCGGATCGCCCTCGCCGAGCTGTGGCTGGACGACGACCGTGCCGAGGACGCCGCCGAACTGGCCCGCGAGGGGCTCGCCCTGGCCCCCGACGACCCGCTGCTGCACTGCGTGCACGGTACGGCCCTGCTCGCCCTCGGCACGCCCGACGCCGCACTGGACAGCCTCGACCGGGCACTCGGCCTCGACCCCTCGACGGCCGGGGCACACGCCAACCGCGCCTCCGCCCACCTGGCCCTCGGCCACCACGAGGAGGCCCTGCACGACCTGACGAGGGCGCTCGCGCTCTCCCCCGAGGACCCCGACCTGCTGCACAACCGCGGCTACGTACACGAGAGCGCCGGGCAGTGGGCGAAGGCCCTCGACGACTACACCCGGGCCCTGGAGCTGCCCGGCGCCGACCGCGAGGTTCTGGAGGAGCGCCGGGCCGAGTGCCGGGAGCACCTGGAGTCACCCGGCACCGGCACCCTCAGCTGACGCCCCGGGGATACGGATAGGACAGGAAGTCGGCGTCCTGCCGCTCCATACTCCTCGGCAGCCAGTACGCCGCCTGCCGCGCGACCGTACGGGGCGGCAGCGGCGCGTTGGGCGAGCGCGTCGACGGCTTGGCTATGCTCTGGAGCGCCCAGGCGAAGCCCACCAGCGGGCCGATCTCCTCCCAGCGCCACCGGTCGATCCCGAGCAGCGCCATCGCGCGGGCGTACACATGCCAGGCGTGGTAGCCGGCCTCCCCGTTCATGGTGTGCACGGTGAGCGCTTCGTCGGGGCGGCGCGGGTCGTACAGCGTCCCCTGGCCGAAGCCCGCGAACGCGGTGACGAGCCGGGGGTCGTGGCGCCGGTAGAACCGGTCGACGACACCGAGCTGGACCTTCGAAATCAGCCGTAACTGCTCGGCGACCGGCGCCATCCAGTCGCGGAAGGTCCCCGGATATCCGGGCCGGCCGTACCGGGAGGACCAGGCCGCGATGACCGGCGCCTCCAGGCCGCCGGCGTACGTTCTTATCGCCGTGTAGGCGTCGTCCAGCTCCGGCGAGCGGTGGAACAGCGTCACGTCGTCGAAGACGTACCAGAACTCGTTGGCGAGGCGGTCGCCCAGCATCCCGGGGACCGGCGGCAGTTGGCCACCGTACCCACCCGGCTCCGCGGCCTCCCGCCCGGCGGCCCGCGCACTGCCGATGCCGCCGGCCCCCACCCCTGCCACCACGCTCGCGGCGAGCGCCGCCCGCAGTGTCTGCCGCCGCCCGATGCGGTCGATTGCCATGGTTCCCCCTCTTGGTGTGTACGCCCCTGGCCTGCCTGCCCGCCCACGCTAGGCGCGCCGACGGGCGCGCCGCCAGAGGTGTGCGGTCCGCTCAGCGGAACACGGCTTGGCCGGTCGGCGGCGCCGGTGCCACGCTCAAGTGCGGCCGAACGAACGGCTGTTGGCGCGGCAGGAGCCCGGAGGCCGGGCGTCCGCGCGTCTCGCACACGGGGGAGGAACGGGTCCGGTGAAGACAGATACGTCATCGTCCGAGGGGCAGCTCGTCGAGGGGGGCGCCGGTGCGGTGCTGCTCGCGGCGGCGGGGCAGGTGGGTGTCCACGAGGGGCGCGACCACGGCCACTGGAACAACATCCAGCGCTACAGCGCCGAGGTCCCGGGACTTGAGTGGTCGCAGGGCCAGGCCTGGTGTGCGACCTTCGTCTCCTGGGTGGCGCTGCGGGCCGGGGCCGCGAGCCTGTTCCCGCGCACCGCGTCATGTGCCACGGGGGTCGCCTGGTTCCGTGAGCGCGGGCGGTTCTCGGAGTATCCGGCGGTGGGCGCCCAGGTGTTCTACGGCCCCGGCGGCTCGGAGCACACGGGTCTGGTCGAGGCGTACGACGACACCCGCATCCACACCATCGAGGGCAACACCAACGTGAACGGCTCCGCCGAGGGCGACGGTGTGTACCGGCGCGTACGGGAGCGCAGGTCGACTCGGGTGTACGGGTACGGATACCCCGACTACCCCGGCGGCATCGACTCGGCCGACCCGTCGTGGCCCCGCCCGCCCCCCTCCCGCGCCCGGACGGTCTGGAGCCGTTCCCCGGCGCCCGGTGGTTCCACACCGAGCCGCGCAGCCCGATCATCACCGCGATGGGCCGCAGGCTCGTGGCCGAGAAGGTGGCGGTGTACAAGGAGGGCCCGGGACCGCAGTGGAGCGACGCCGACCACCGCTCGTACGCGGGGTTCCAGGTGAAGATCGGATACCGGGGCGCCGACGCCGACGGCTGGCCGGGCCCGGTGTCCTGGGCCAAGCTGCGCGTACCGCGTACGTAAACGCGCAGGCCGACGTTACGGCATCAGTCCGCCGACTCCCGCAGGCGCAGGCCGCGTTGGAGCCGGCGGAGCAGCCGATGGCGCTCGCGGCGCTCGCGGGAGTGCCGGTCGAGCTCCTCCACCAGGCGCTGCGACCGCTTCTCCACGTCGAGTTCGTCCAGGATCCGGTCGACCTC
The DNA here is from genome assembly GCF_001653515.1 of Streptomyces sp. ERV7. Taxonomy (GTDB): domain Bacteria; phylum Actinomycetota; class Actinomycetes; order Streptomycetales; family Streptomycetaceae; genus Streptomyces. Next base: position 1,736,435 of record NZ_LYOY01000029.1, read on the forward strand.
CGCGAGCAGCGCGCCGTGCAGCTGCCACTGGCGGGGGTCGCGCCGGACCTGGACGAGCAGCAGCACGGCGACCCGGTCGCGGCTCGCGCGGGCGGCCGCCAGCTCGGCGGCGAAGCGGTTCTCGGCCTCCTCGGCGTTCGCCCTGACCTGTGTGGTGATCAGTACGGCGAAGCTCTCCACGGCCTGGGCGAGGTGTTCGAAGACGTCTCGCAGGGCGATGCCGGTCTCCGGCTCGAAGAGGTGTTCCTCGGTGCGTTCCTTGGCGAGGTCGGTCACCGAGCGGCACACCACCCGCAGCACCACCGCCGAGATCTCCAGGGCGTCGAGTCCGGTGCGCAGCGCCACCCGTGACAGCAGCCCCTCCTTGACCCGGGGGTTGAACCGCAGGCTGTCCTCGGCCTGCCGCAGCGAGGCGTCCACCTGCACGATGTCGTGGTCGAGCCGACGGGCCTCGTGCAGCCGGGCCGCGGCCCGAGCGACCGGGGTGTGGCCGCCGACCTCCTCCGCCAGGTCGATCAGGAGCCGCTTCATCCGCCCCGCGAGCTCCTCGATGGCCTCGCCCGCGGACTCCACCCACACCGGCGGCACGAGCAGCACGTTGAACAGCATGCCGACGCCCGCCCCGATCAGCGTCTCCAGTACGCGGTCCCAGGCGGTCGCCGAGACCCGGGTCACGCCGAGCACGAGCATCGCGCTGATCGCGACCTCGGGGACGAACTCCCCGGCCTTCACGAAGCGCCCGACCACCAGCGCCGCCAGGATGATCAGCCCCAGGCTCCACCAGGTCAGCCCCACCAGCGCACTGAACCCGATGGCGAGGAGCACGCCCGCCACCACGGAGTTCACCCGTCGCACCCCGGTGACCAACGTGGTGTAGAGGGTGACCTGGACGACGAGCAGGGCCGTCAGCGGGGCGGTGAGGGGCGCCGGCTCGCTGCTCAGCTGAAGTGCCACCACGTACGAGATGACGGCGGCGGCCGTGGAGCGCAGGGTCTGCGTCACCGCGGGTTCCCGGCGGCGGCGCGCGAGATGGAGGAGGGGATCAGCGAACTCGGGCACCTCCCGCACCTTCCCTCTCAGTGGCTTCCACTCCACTGATGTCCGGTGCCCCGGCGCTTCCACGGCACAGCGCGCCGAATCACCCGACCAGCCGTTCCTCCCCGGCGGCGAGCAGGGCCAGGCGGTCGGCCGCGTCCGTGCCGGGCGGCGGGGTGAGCAGCACGAGCCGCTGGTTGCCCTCCGGGGCGAGGAGCACCTGGCAGTCGAGGTCGACGGGGCCGATCACCGGGTGCAGCACCCGCATCCGGCTGTGGCGGCGGACGGCGACCTCGTGCAGCTCCCACAGGGCGGCGAACTCCTCGCTGGCGCCGCGCAGCCGCTCCACGAGCCGGGTCGCGGCCGGGTCCCCCGCCCGGCGGCCCACCGCGGCCCGCAGGTCCGCTACGTGCACCCGGCTGTAGTGCGCGTGCTCATCGGCCGGGTACGCCTCGCGCGCGGCCGGGTCGGCGAACCAGCGCCAGACCACGTTGCGCCCGTGCTCGGAGACCGTGCACACCCCGCCGAGCAGGGAGCGGGCCAGGTCGTTCTGGGCCAGTACGTCACCGAGGTCGCCGAGGACCTGGGCCGCGGTGCCGGGGAGTTGGCCAAGCAGGTGCAGCAGGCTCGCGCCGACCTGGTCGTCCCTGCTGCGCACGGCGGGCGGGCGGTGTCCCGCCAGGAGGTGGAGGTGGTCGCGCCCGTCGTCGCTCAGCCGCAGGGCGCGGGCGAGCGCGGCCAGGATCTGCGGCGACGGCTGCGGGCCCCGGGCCTGTTCCAGACGGGTGTAGTAGTCGGTCGACATGCCCGCGAGCTGGGCCACCTCCTCACGCCGCAGGCCCGGTGTACGGCGCCGGGACCCCGCGGCGAGCCCCGCCTCGCGCGGGCTCACCCGCTCACGCGAACGGCGGAGGAAGTCGGCGAGCTCACTGCGGTCGATCGTCATGAGGATCATCCTGCCGGATGCTCCGGCGCCCCAGCCAGGGACTCCCGGTCCCCGGGTCCCAGCGGTCTCTCCCACCCCTCGCGCCGCGGCGGCACTGTGGGTTCGGCCGGAGCGAACGACCCCGGCAGCCACCGACCAAGGAGCAACCGTGTCCACCACCTCTGTCCTCGCCGCCACCTCCGCGACCGTCACCGTCGGCGGCGCGCGGGTCCACTACGAGAGCGCCGGCTCGGGCCCCGCCCTCGTCCTCGTCCACGGCACCGGCTCGGGCGGCGCCGCGGTCAACTGGGGCCGGACCGCGCCCCGCTTCACCGCGGACCACACCGTCATCACCCCCGACCTCTCCGGCACCGAGGCCACGACGGACGACGGTGCGCCGCTGACCGTCGACGGCCTGGCCGCGCAGGTCATCGCCGTCATCGAGGACGCCGCCGACGGACCGGTCGATCTGCTCGGCTTCTCCATGGGCGCCCCCGTCTCGGCCGCCGTCGCCGCCCTGCGCCCCGACCTCGTACGCCGTCTGATCCTGGTCGCGGGCTGGGCCCACACCGAGGGCGACGAGTACCTGCGCAACCTGTTCACCCTCTGGGGGCAGCTCGGCGCGTCCGACCCGGCCGCCTTCGGGCGTGCCGTCGCCATGACGGGCTTCAGCCGGGGCTTCCTCAACGCCATCGGGCGCGAGCAGGTCGAGCTCCTCATCCCCAACATGCCGCCCACGCCCGGCACTCTGCGCCACGTCGACCTCGACACCCGGATCGACATCCGCCACCATCTGCCCCGCATCCAGGCCAGGACCCTGGTCGTCGGCTGCGTCCAGGACATCACCATCCCCGTGGAGAACAGCCGCGCCCTGCACACCGCGATCGCGGACAGCACGTACGCCGAGATCGACGCGGGGCACGTGGCGTTCTTCGAGAAGGAGGACGAATTCGTCGAGCTGGTCCACGAGTTCACCCTCGCCCCGTGAGAGCGACGTCCGGCGGCGGGACGTCGTGGCAGGGCGCGGCCGCCGCGAGGCGGCAGGGCCAACCGGTAGAACCACCGTCGCCACGGCACCGGATGCGTAGCATGCGGGCCATGCCCCAGCTCCAGCGCCTGCGCCCCGACCACGCCCCGGCCCTGCTCGTCTTCGAGCGGCAGAACCGCGCCTACTTCGCCGCGTCGGTTCCCGACCGGGGCGACGACTACTTCGCCCACTTCGGCGCCCGCCTCGACGCGTTGCTGGCCGAGCAGGCGGCGGGGGTGTGCCTCTTCCACGTCCTGGTGGACAGCGCAGGCGAGGTGCTGGGGCGGGTCAACCTGGTCGACGTGGCGGACGGCTCGGCCGAACTCGGCTACCGCATCGCCGAACGCGCCGCCGGACGCGGACTGGCCACGGCGGGCGTGCGCGAGGCCTGCGCCCTGGCCGCCGGGGAATACGGCCTGAGCGGACTGCGGGCCGCGACCACCCTCGACAACGCCGCCTCCCGGACCGTACTGGCCCGTACGGGCTTCACCCCCTGCGGCGAGGTCGAGCTCGGCGGCCGCCCGGGCCTCCGCTTCGAGCGGAAGCTGGACGACGAGCAGGGGCGGCGGCTGCCGTGAGCACCGCGCGCCCCATCGAGCCGGGGCCGCCGGGCGATCCGTCTCCCGGGCGGGTCTGGTACACCTCGTACGGCTCGAACATGTTCCTGCACCGGCTCGCCTGCTACCTCGCCGGGGGACGCCCGGCCGGGGAGGCACCGGCTCCCGCCGGCCGGACGCCGGGGGGCGGGCCCGGGCGCCGCATCTCCTTGGCCAGCCGCGTGCTCACCGCGATGCCGAGCACGCAGATGATCCCGGTGACCAGGAAGACGCTGGTGACGGCGGAGCTGAGGCCGGACCTCAGCAGTTCCACCAGATCGGCGGGGAACTTGGACTCGTCCGAGAAGAGCATCTCGCTCACCCCGCGCGGACCGGCCTCGTGCACGAGGTCCGCGGCCTTGCCGTTGAGCTGCTTCGTCTCGTCCACGAACAGGTAGTACTGGAGGACGCCGAGCATGCTGACGCCGATCATCCCGCCGAACTCACGGGCGAGCTGGGTGATGGACGTTCCGATGCCCATCAGATGGGGCGGCAGCGCGGACTGGACCGCGATCGTCAGGACCGGGAGGCCGACGCCGGTGCCCGCGCCGATCAGCAGCGTGTACGCCGCGGTCGTCCACGCGGACGTACTGGTGTCCAGCGTCATCAGGGCGCCGAAGCCGAGGGCGAGCAGGAACATCGAGAGCATCGCCATCGCCCGGATGCCCGCCTTGAAGATGGCCCGGCCGGCGAAGAGGCTGCCCACGATGCTGGCGACCTGGAAGGGGAAGAGGGTGAGTCCGGTCTTGCCGATCGAGCCGCCGGTCACGCCCTGGGCGAAGACCGGCACGAAGAAGATCGCGCTGTACATCACCAGGCCGATGACGAAGTTCACGACGAACGCCGCGGTCAACGCGCCGTTGGAGAACAGGGCCAGCGGAATGATCGGTGACTCGTGGCGCCGCTCGACCCTCAGGAAGGCGACGAACGCGGCGATGCCGGTGCCCAGGGCGACCCACACGGTCCACTCCCCCAGGTCCCGCTTCTCACCCGCCTCGTAGAGGGCGAAGAGCACCGCGGCGATGGCGTACGTGACGAGTACGGCACCGAGGACGTCGATCTTCTGCCCGGTGGACTCGGTCCGGTGCTCCTGGTAGTCCCGGTGGATCAGCCAGGCGGCCAGCAGCAGGATCGGCGGGTTGATGAAGAACGCCCAGCGCCAGCCGACGTACTCACCGATCCCACTGCCGACCAGCGGGCCGAGCAGGCTGCTCAGACCGAACACGGAGGCGAAGATCCCCTGGAGGCGGCTGCGCAGCCGCGGCGGGAACTGGAGGCCGATGACGGCCATGCCGATCGGGAAGAGCGCCGCCGCGCCGAGGCCCTGCAGCGCACGCGCCGCCACCAGCTCGACCATGCTCCGGGAGAGCCCGCACCAAATGGAGCCCACCACGAAAATGGCGATGCCGATGTAAATCATGCGCTTCCGGCCGAGGTGGTCGGAGAATTTCCCGTACAGCGGCAGCAGGGCGGTGAGCGCGAGCATATAGCTGCCGAACACCCAGGCAGAAAGCTCGACATGGCCGAACTCCGCGACAATGGTGGGAGTCACGGTGCCTGCGATGGTCGAGTCGAGTGCCGAGACCGTCATCGCCAGAATGAAGCCCCATACCGGGGTCAACAAATGACCTATCGGTTCCTTCTCGGTCTTTGTCGCAGCACTCATCCGCAGCTGGTTCCTTTCCTGTGACAGCGCGCCCTGACGGACCTCCAAACCAGGCTCGTGGAGCCGTACGGGTAGATCAACTTCCCAACGGCGCAGTCTCGGTGGGCCCCCTTCCCGGTTGCGCACTCGGGTCCCGCAGGGAGCGGATCAGGACCTGTTCACGGGGTCCGGACCGGCCCCTTTTCCCAAAGTCGCAAGCGATCACGTTTCCCGTCCAGGATGCGCAGCACACAACTCCTGCCGCCCGGCCAATGCTTGAACCCATCAGCCGATGGAGGAGCAGGTTTCAGTGGACGTCATACGCGACCGAATGATTGCGGGGCAGTCCTCCATCCTGGGGGTGTACAACTTCCTGGAGGAGAACGAAAGTCTGCCCGCGGGACAACTGGCGGCGCGACAGCGGCATCTCCTGCGCAAGCAGCTTTCCTACGCACGGCGGGAGTCGCCCTATTTCGCGAACATCCTGCGCCATCACACGGTCGAAGACCTGCTGAACTCCCCGGAGCGCTGGGCCGATCTGCCGCTGATGGACAAGTCCGTCCTGCTGGAGAACTTCGACGTGGTCAGGACGCGCAACGACATCACGTACCCGCGCGTCCACGAGTACCTGTCGGACCGGTCCTTGGCGGACGAGCCGTTCCACGGCTCGGACCTCCTGGTGGTCAGCACCGCCGGCACCTCGGGCAAGTCCGGCTACTTCGTCTACGACCAGCGGGAGCAGGCCCACATCAGGGCCCAGTACTTCCGCTTCATGCGGGCGATCCTGGCCGGGATCGAGCCGCGGGGCCCGCTCAGGTCGGCGGCCATCATCGTCACCGGCGCCCACATGATCGGCTACAAGATGCAGCAGCATCTGCCGCCGGAGTTCTTCCGCATGATCCCCGTGCTGCGGGAGGGCCGTGCGGTGACCGTCGAGGAGACGGCCGCGGAGCTGGCGGACTTCAACCCGCAGATCCTCACCTGCTTCGGCTCGACGCTGCGCATGCTCACCGAGTACAAGGAGGCCAACCCCGACTTCGCCTGGCGCCCGCTGGCCCTGATCAACACGGGTGCGACGCTGGAACGGGACGTACAGAAGCGGGCGCTGGCGGCCTTCGAGGGCGTCCGCATCTTCGACCTCTACGGCTCCACGGACACCGGGTACATCGGCTGGACCTGCGAGCACGGCTCGATGCACCTCAACACGGACTGCCTGAAGATCGAGATCCTCGACGAGGACGGCCGCCCGGCCGCCGAGGGCGAGTCCGGCTCGATCGTCCTCACCAGCCTCTGGCACCGCACACTGCCGATCATCCGCTACCGGCTCGGTGACCTGATGTCGGTGAGCACTGAGCGCTGTGCCTGCGGCCGGAGCCTGCCCGTGGTCAAGGAGCTGCTGGGACGGGAGAACACCCTGCTCTACCGGCGCTCGGACACCGGTGTCTCCCCGGTGCCGCAGGGCGTGTTCATGGAGATGTTCGAGACCATCAGCGGGGTCAAGCGCTTCCGGCTGGTGCAGGAGTCGCTGGACAAGGTGACGGTGTCCGTGGTGCCGCTGCCCGGCGGCGAGCCGGGTCTCGCCGAGCGAGTGGCCCAGCGGGTCACTCCCGTCTTCGGCGCGGGCGCCTCGGTGGACGTCCACGTCGTGGACGCCCTGGTGCCGCCCGCGTCGGGCAAGCTCCTGCCGGTCGAGCGGCTCTTCGACCCGGCCGCGGAGCGCACGGGCCGACGATGAGAACGGGCTTCGCCGACCTCCACCACACCGTCCTCAAGGGCGACCTGTGCAGTTACTGCGGCGGCTGCGTACCGGCGTGTCCGGCCGATGTGCTCTCGTACGCCCGGGAACGGCCGGTCATCGACGGGCCCTGCGCGTCCGGCTGCCGGATCTGTTTCGACGTCTGCCCGGAGAACCAGGCCAACAGTACGGTCCTCGACGCCTACATGGCGGACCACCGGCCCGCCGTGGAGCGGCAGTTGGTGGGCCGGCTGGCCGATCCGGACCTGCTGGCCCGGACCGGATCGGGCGGCGTGACGACCGGACTCGCGCTGTATCTGCTGGAGTCCGGACGCGTGGACGCGGTGGTCCTGACGGGCTTCGGCGGGGCCAACGCCTGGACGCCCCGTCCGATGATCGCGACCACGCGGGACGAGGTGGTCGCGGCGAGCGGCCCCAAGTACGCGCTCACTCCCACGCTCTCGGTGCTGGACCGCATCGCGGACGAGGGATACGAGCGGGTGATGTTCGTGGGCCTGCCCTGCCACATCGAGTCGCTGCGGCAGCTCCAGACGGCCGGGGACCGGCTGGCGGACCGGCCGCGCCGCGCGGTGCGGGCCATCACCCACGCCGTCGGCCTGTGGTGCGGCAACAACTTCCGCGCCGAGGGCACCGAACGCTTCATCTCCGCGGCCGGGATCGACCCGGCCGAGGTCACCGAGGTCGGGTACACCCGCCGGGACGGCCGGCTCGAATTCAGCGTCACCACCCCGGACGGCTCCGCCGGAGCCCCGTTCGGCCAGTACCTGGGCTATCTGCTGGCCGGGCAGACGGCTCCCTCCTGCCAGGGCTGCCGCCGCTGGCACGCCGCATACGCCGACATCTCCGTCGGCGGCCTGGACACCCCCGGACTGAAGTGGTCCGGATTCATGGTGCAGACGCGCGAGGGCCAGGACCTGGTCAGCGGCGCCGAGGCCGCCGGTTACATCACCGTCCAGGACATGCCGCTCGACGAGCGCGCCCGGCTCGGACGGAAGAACACACGATCCCGCGGATTCGGAACCCCGAAGCCGCGCAACAGCGAGGGGAACCAGCGATGAACGAGGGGAAGAGCCTGCGCAGCCGCCGCCTCATGTCCGAAGCGGGGCGGTCCCTGATCGTCCCGATGGACCACGGCATCAGCCTCGGCGCCACCACGGGTCTGCGCGACATCGCCGCCACCGTCGGGCAGGTCTCCGACGGGGGCGCCAACGGTGTCGTCCTGCACAAGGGCCTGGTGCCCACCGTGCAGCGGAGCCTGCGCCCTGAGACGGCCCTGATCGTGCACATGAGCGCCTCGACCTCCCTGGGCGTCCACATCAACCGCAAGGTGGCGGTGTGCACCGTCGCCGAGGCGGTCCGGCTCGGCGCGGACGCGGTCAGCGTGCACATCAACGCCGGCACCGAGACCGAGCCCGAGCAGCTGGTGGACACGGCCAAGATCGCCGAGGAGTGCGCCCTGTGGGGCGTGCCCCTGCTGGCCATGGTGTACGTCCGCAGCTCGGCGGAGGACGAGCACAACCCGGTGAAGGTGGGCCACGCGGCCCGGATGGCGGCCGAGCTCGGCGCCGACCTGGTCAAGTGCCACTACACCGGCGACCCCGACACCTTCGCCCAGGTCGTCGAGGGCTGCCCGGCGCCGGTCCTGATCGCCGGCGGGGCGGCGCACGGAGACGTGCGCAAGCTCTTCACGACCGTGGCGGAGGCGCTCGACGCGGGCGCGGCGGGTGTGTCGATGGGCCGCAACATCTTCGAGTCCCCCGATGTGACGGGCCTGACCGCGCACCTCGGCAAGCTCATCCATCACGGCTGGTCCGCGGACCGCGTCTACGACGCGTACCAGGAACACCTGGCGTCCGACCGGCCCCTCGCGGCTGTCTGACCACCGCGCCCGAAGCCACCACCGCCACCCCCCTCACTTTCCATCCACTCATGACCAGAAGGCGAACATGACTGACGTCCTCGACGACAAGACCAGGGCCGCTTCCCCGAAGCAGCGGGTCCCCGCGCCCCCGAAGACGGCCGCCCCGGAGCCGGCCCCCGTACAGGCGCCGCTGCCGCCCGGCAAGAAGTACACCTGGCACGACTTCCGCAAGGCCGCCGGGCGCCCCAACACCGCCGAGATCTTCGAGGCCGTGCAGCGTCTGCACTCCGGCGGCGGCGTGGTCGTCGACGAGGAGCACCTGTCGCTGGTGCCCGCCGGGCTGCAGAAGGTCAAGCTGTTCTCCGGCGTCCCGTCGCAGGAGAAGCTGGACAGGATCCGCAAGCAGTACGACGTCCTCGTCCTGGACGCGGACGTGGTGGCCAGCAACTGGTTCGTGGAGAACGAGTCGAAGATCGGCATCACGGTCGGCGCCTCGGTGGACGTCGTCGACCCGCCCTCCCTGGAGCGGGCGGTCGAGATGACCCGGGTGGTCAAGCTGCTGCTCGTGACGTTCAAGGACACCACCAAGATCCCGCTGGAGATCGTCCTCGCGGACGCGCAGAACCACGGCTGCCAGACCGTCATGGGCGTCCAGGACAGCGTGGAGGCCAATGTGGTCTTCGGTGTTCTGGAGATCGGCGCCGACGGCGTGCTCGTGGAGGTCGACGACCTCACCGCGGTCCACCGCCTCCACGAGGTGCTCGTCGCCGCCCAGCGCACGCACGGGCAGCAGCTGCAGAAGATGACGATCGTCGAGACCCGGCACGTGGGCATGGGCGACCGCGCCTGCCTCGACTTCACCTCGTACATGGGACTCGACGAGGGCGTCCTGCTCGGCTGCTTCTCCGGCGGCGGCATCCTCGCCACCAGCGAGACGCACCCGCTGCCCTATATGCCGACGCGGCCGTTCCGGGTCAACGCGGGCGCGCTCCAGATGTACGTGCTGGCGCCGGACAACCGCACCTGGTACCTGTCCGACCTGCGCGCGGGCATGGAGGTGCTGGCCGTCCGCACCGACGGCACCGCACGGCCGGTCACCGTGGGCCGCGTCAAGATCGAGCGGCGCCCCATGCTGCAGATCGTCGCGGAGGCGGCCGACGGCACCCGGGTCACCACGATCATGCAGGAGGACTGGCACGTCCGGGTCTTCGGCACCGACTCCAAGCCCCGCAACATCACCGAACTCAAGCCCGGCGACGAGGTGTTCGGCTTCACCCAGGAGCCCGGCCGGCACGTGGGCGTCAAAGTGGACGAGCTGATCATTGAGCAGTGACGCATGGGACGGCATCGAAGTGGTGGACGCCCACGCCCATGCCAATCGGGCGCTGGTGCCGAAGCTGCTCGCCACCATGGCGGCGGAGCGCGTCTCGGCGGCCTTCCTGGTCGCCGGGGGCGTCGTCTCCCCCATGGAGCTGTCCCACACCATCGTGACGGAAGGTCCGGGCCGGGACGTCGATGCCGACAACACCGAGCTCCTGGACGCGATCGGGGGCGAGCCGTCGCTCGCCGCCTTCTACTTCGCCAACCCCCACCGGGCGGCGGGTGAGCCGGACCTGGCTCTCATCGACCGGTGCGCCGGGATCAAGTTCGCCCCGGGCGTGCACGGCATCGGCCATCTGGACCCCCGGGTCCAGTCGTACGTCGACGCCGCGGCGGAGCGCGGTCTGCCGGTGTACTCGCACTGCATCGGCAACGGCGCGCTCTCGGTGGACCAGTACGCCCGGCTCGCCCGCCGCAACCCGGAGGTGGCCTTCGTCCTGGGGCACGCCGGGCGCGGCAACTTCGACCTGGACGCCGCCCGGGAGATCCGCGACACCGAGAACGTGCTGTTCGAGACCTCGGGCGGATTCGACTTCGTGATCAAGGACGCGGTGGAGACGCTCGGTGCCGAACGGGTCGTGTTCGGCTCGGAGTTCCCCATCCAGCACCCACGGGTCGAGCTGACCAAGCTCTGTCTGGCCGTGGCCGAGAACGACCTGCCGGCGGTCCTCGGCGGCAACATCCGGCGCATCACATCCACCGGGAAATCCACCGAGAAATCCACCGGGACATTCAGCGGGAAGGGAGGAAGCGCATGACGGACCAGGATCGGCTGGCCGCCATTGTGGGCCACGCCTACCGCAACGCGCCGCATCTGCGGGCGAAGTACCAGGCCGCGGCCGTCGATCCGACGTCCTGGTCGGACGATCTGTTCGAGCGGCTGCCGTTCACCACCAAGGACGATCTGCGCCTCGCCTACCCGGAGGGGCTGCTCGCGGTGGACCGGACCGAGGTCGCCGTCGTCCACGAGTCCAGCGGTACGACCGGCGAGCCCACTCCGGCGTACTTCACCCGGGGCGACATCGACGAGTGGCTGGACCGGATGCTGTTCAACGGCGTCGGACTCACCGAGCGGGACGTCGTGTTCGTCAAGACGCCGTACTCGATGCTCACCACCGCGCACCAGATGCACGGGGCCGCGCAGCGGGCCGGTGCCACGGTCATCCCGGCGGGCAACCGCAGCGAGCTGATGCCCTACAGCCGCGCCCTGCGGCTGCTGCGCGACTACCGGGCGACGGTCGCCTACTGCATGCCCGTCGAGCTGATGCTCTTCGCCCGCCGGGCCCTCGCGGCGGGGCTCGACCCGGCCGAGGACTTCCCGGACCTCAGGGCGGCGGTGGTCAACGGCGAGGTGCTCAGCCCCGCCAAGAAGCGCTTCCTGGAGAACCTCTGGTCCATCACGCTCTACCCGGACTACGGCTCCACCGAGACCACCACGCTGGGCGGCGCGTGCCGAGCCGGCGCCCTGCACCTGTGGTCGGAGCGGTTCCGGTTCGAGGTCCTGGACCCGGCGACCGGCAGCTGCGCGCCGCACGGTACGGGCGAGCTGGTCGTCACCTCGTACCACCGCCGCGCCATGCCGATCGTGCGCTACCGCATGGGCGACATCGTGACCGTGACCGACGCGTCCTGCCCGTGCGGCAGCGACCGGCCGCAGGTGCGGGTCCACGGGCGGGAGGCGGACCGGCTCCGTGTCGGCGGACGGGACGTGTTCCCGATCGACGTCGAGGACGTCGTGTACGGGGCGCTCCACGGCTGCGAACCCGTCTTCTGGTCCGGTGAGGTGGACGGCGACCACCTGAGCCTGGAGCTGGAGGCCACGGAGGCCGGGGCGGCCCAGGTGCGCGAGCGCACCGACGGGCTGGCCGCGGCGCTCAAGGACCGCCTCGGGATGCGCTCCGCCATCAGCGTGGTGCCGCCCGGCACCCGGATGACGCTCGACCGGCAGGCCGAACAGGAAGCCATGTTCAAACCCGTCTATCTGCGCACGTGCGGCCAGGGCGGGCGCACCCTCGACTACACCGGTACCTCCCAGGAGCACTGACATGACAGACAGCCACACCCAGCCGGAGATGTCGGCCGAGGCCAAGGCCGAGATGTGGAAGGCGATGTACTTCCGTGCCCAGGCCGGCATGGAGCGCTACATGGTCTCCCACTACGGCTACGGCGCCATCGACGAGTGGATCGACTTCTCCGCGGAGGCGACCGCCAAGCAGTCCGACCGCTACAAGACCGAGGGCGCCCTCCCCTTCACCCAGAACCTCTCCCGGATCCTGGGCGACTGCTGGGGCTCGGACGTCACCGTGCGCGAGGCGTCCGTCGAGGAGTCCAGGGTCGACATCGACAACTGCGGCATCCTCTCCTACCGGCAGGGCGCCGCGAAGCTGGGCATCGAGCTCACCTTCGACGACCCGTGCCGCGAGTACTGCACCAAGCTCCAGTCGTCGATCGCCGCCAAGCAGGACCTGTCCGCGACGTTCGAGCTCAAGCCCGGCGGCTGCTCGTGGTGCTTCACCAGGAACGCGGAGTCCCCGTCGGAGGCGTCATGACCTCGGCGCCCCCGGCGGCCCCGGCCGGCGCCCTGGACGCCGACCGGCTGCGGCTGCTCCGTACGACACTGGCCCAGGCCGCCAAGTCCCCGTTCTACGCACCCGTCCTCGCCGGTCTCGGCGCCGACGACCTGGCGCGGGCCGGCTTCGACGTCCTGGAGCGGCTGCCGTTCACCGACAAGGCGGCCCTGCGCGAGGCGGGGCTGAGGATCCTGTCCGTGCCCCTCGCCGAAACGGTCCGCTACTACGAGTCCTCCGGCACCACCGGCACGCCCACGCCGACGCCCAAGACCAAGGCGGACATCGCGGCCAACACCCGTGGCCTGCTGCTGAACTGGCAGCGGATCCTGAGCCCGCGCGAGGACAAGGCGATCCTCCTCGTCCCCTCGGACATCGCGCCGGTCGCCGACGCGATGGTCTACGGCCTGGAGGCGATGGACGTCTTCAGCGTCCGCGCGTTCCCCTTCACCCGGGGCGTCTCGGGCTGGGACCAGATCGTACGGATCTGCCGGGAGACCGGGATCACCACGGTCCTCACCACTCCGGGCCTGAGCCTGCACTTCTACGCGGAACTGAAGAACCGGGGCATCGACCCGACCGCCTTCGGCATCCGCAAGGTCCTGCTCCTGGGCGAACTGCTCACCGAGCCCATGCGGGCCATGCTGGAGCGGATGTGGGACGCCCAGGTCTACATCAACTCCTACGGCTCCTCGGAGACGGGGACCTGCTCCACCTCGTGCCCCGAGAAGCGCATGCACCTGCTGGAGCACATGTACCACTTCGAGTGGGTGGACCCCGGGACGGGGGCTCCCACCGACGCGGACACCGCCGAGCTGGTGCTCACCACGCTCACCGCCGACGCCCGTCCGCTGCTCCGCTACCGGACCGGCGACCTGGTGCGGCGTGTGCCCGGCACCTGTGCCTGCGGTCTCGGCCTGCCGATGGTCGAGGTGCTCGGCCGGGCCACCGACGAGCTGGAGATCGCCGGACGCCGGCTGCGGCCGTACGACATCGAGGAGATCGTCTACGCGATCCCGGGTCTGCTCGGGTACTGCATCCGGTTCGAGGACGACGGCCGGGCCCTGCTCTGCCTGGAGGTGGAGCGGGACCACCAGGACGACGCCCGGTGCGCCGAGATCGTCCGGCTCGCCGAGCGGGCGCTGGCCGCCCGCGACCTGCCGCTGGAGATCGAGCTGTCCTTCGACTTCAACGAACTCACCAAGAGGGGAGGTGGATTCAAGAATTGGAAACTCACACACGTGGTACGGACATGACCGTCCATGACTCCTGGCGGCTCGACGGCTGGGTCACCACCGTGCGCCTGCGCGGCGAGCGGGTGGCGGCCGCCGCCGTCGGCGGACGGTTCGCCCTGGGCGCCTGGGGCAGCGCCGAGCCGGACCGGCTGATCGAGTTCGACAGCTCCGTCACCGATATCGCCGCCCATCCGGACGGCTGGGTGCTGTCCCTGGAAGCGGGGAGCGTCGTCCTCGTCTCGGAGGAGGGCCGGCTCCTTGAGCGGCGGGACGGTGTCGGCGGCTGGCGGCTGGCCGAGGACGCCCACGGGCACCTGGCCGTGAGCCGCAACGGCTCGGTGGCACTGATCGACCGTCAGCTCCGGCCGGTGTGGGCACGGTCGGGCCCCTCGGCCTGGGAGATCTGCCTCGGCCACGACCGCGTCACCACACCGAGCACCGAAGGCACGGTCAGCTGCCGTGCGCACGCGAGTGGGGAACTGCTCTGGCAGCACACCGAGCGCTTTCCGGTCTACGGATGCGCGGCGATCGACGAGGGTTTCGCGGTCGGGACCGCCGAGGGCGCCCTGCTCGTCCTCGATGTGGCGGGAGCGCCGGTGCGCCGCACCGGGACCCATGCGGTGCGCATGGTGGTCGCCGACGACGGCGGGCTGCTGGCCGCCTGTGTGGACGGCACGCTGCGCTCGTACGACGCCCGTCTCACCGAGCGCTGGCGGTTCACGACCGGGTCCTGGGTGAAGGCCGTGGACACGCGGGGCGACAGCATCGCCGTCGCCTCCGCCGACCACCACCTCTACCTCCTGGACCGCGACGGCCGTGAACTCAGCCGCTTCCGGGCCGGGCACACCGTCCTGTCGGCCGCGCGCGGCGACGGCCTGCTCGCCGCCGGATCGGCCGACGGGCTCCTCTACTTCCTGACCGGTCCTTCCTGACCCGTCCTCGCCGACCCGCCCCGCCCCCGCTCTGATCACGTTCTTGCCCGTCCGATATCGAAGGAGCACCACCCATGTCTGACTACCCCGCGTCGAAGGTGGACGTCTGTGTCGTCGGCGCCGGACCACACGGCCTCGCGTTCGCCAAAGCCCTGCTGGACGCGGGCCACAGCGTCGCCGTGGTGGACCGGGAGACCGACCGTTCCGGCAAGCGTCAGACCATGCTGATCCAGCCCGGCGCCATCAAGGTCCTCGACTCCCTCGGGGTCCGGGAGGCGGTGGAAGCGGTGACCCACCGGATGGACGGCTACGACTACTACGTGGACGGCGACCGCATCGCGGTGCTGCGCTACGCCGACATCGAGGACAGCCCGTTCGGATACGGACTCGGGGCGCCCTACCGGGTCCTGCAGCACGCCTTCCTGGACGAACTCCTCAAGTACCCGCAGTTCGAGATCTTCGACGGGGCCAAGGTCTCCGCCCTGCTCAAGGACGCCTACGGCGCCATGGAGGGCGTGCTCTTCACCCAGGACGGCGTCGAGCGCACCGTGGAGTGCCGCCTGGTGATCGCGGCGGACGGCGAGGGCTCCCCCACCCGTGACCTGGCCGGCATCTCCGTACAGCCCGCCGCCTGGGACTACGAGGCGATCACGTTCCTGGCGCCGCGTCCCGACGAGTGGCCCTCGGTGCTCAGCAACTACCGTGCCAGCGACAACCGTTACCTCGGTCTGGCCGCCTACTCGCCCGACGAGGTGAGCGTGCTGTGGGGCATCCGCAGCGGCTCGTTCGACGAGGTGAAGGCCCAGGGGTTCGACACCTTCCTGGAGCGGATCCTCTCGGTGGAGCCCCGGCTCGCCCCGGCCCTGAAGGGCCTGAGCGGCTGGCAGGACGTGCGCCACCACAACTTCCCCGGCCACATCGCCGACACCTGGGTGGGCGACGGCGTGATGCTGCTCGGCAGCACCGCCCACAGCCTGACCACGTTCGGCGGACAGAACATGAACCTGGCGCTGTACGACGCCCAGTCGGCGGCCAGGACCGCGGTGCGGGCACTGGCCGAGCAGGACCTCTCGGCGGCCTCACTGGCCGCGTACGAGAACGAGCGCCGCCCGCTGGTGGAGAACATCGCCAAGTTCCAGACCCAGGCGGCCGCCCCGGACACCGACGGCTCGGGCGGTCCCGCCGCCGCGGCGGTCGCCGCGGGGCTGAAGCAGATGTTCCGGTCCATGGCGCTGGGCCCGAGCGCCTGGCAGACCCCGTCCGCCGCACCGGCCGCCGGAGCGGGCCGGGGCCCCGGCGCCTTCGACCCGTCGATGATCCCGACCGACATCTACCGCTTCGACTTCCGTTACGACACCGCTCTCAACTGGGCCTGGAAGAAGGCCCCGAAGAACGACCCGGTGATGACCGAGATCGGCATGTACGCCTGGGAGAAGAACGTCCCGATCATCGGCCCGCTGTCCGGGCGTCTGCTGTGGCAGCTGGCGAAGATGTCCGGCGCGAAGCGGATCTTCGAGTTCGGCTCGGCGGTCGGCTTCTCCACCGTCTGGCTGGCGCGAGCCGTCGGGCCCGAGGGCAAGGTCTACTACACCGAGTCGGATCCCGAACTCGCCGCCAAGGCCACCGAGTTCATCGAGAAGGCGGGTGTCGCGGACCGGGTCGAGATCATGGTCGGGGACGCGATGGAGTCCTTCCGCACGGTCGAGGGCGACTTCGACCTCATCCTGTGCGACATCGACAAGCGCCTCTACCCGGAGGTGTTCGCCGCGGCGCTGCCCCGGCTGGTCAGCGGCGGGCTGTTCGTCGCCGACAACATCTTCTGGAACGGGGACGCGCTCAACGGCTACACCCGCGACGACCTCGGCAGGGCGATCGGCGAGACCGTGGACGCGATGCTCGCCGAGGAGTCGCTGTTCACCACCCTGATCCCGCTCGGGGACGGGCTCGCGGTCGGATACAAGGAATGAGCGTGCGGCTGGTCGCCATCGGCGGCAGCATCGGCCGGCCGGGCCGGCCGTCGCGGACCGAGGCGGCGCTGCGACGCGCGACGGCCGCGGCCGTGGAAGCCGGGGCCGAGGCGGAGTTCTTCGTCGGCGAGCAGCTGCGGCTGCCGCTGTACGACCCCTCGTCCACGGTCCGGGACGCCAGGACGCGGGATCTGCTCGACGCGGTCCGCCGGGCCGACGCGCTGCTGATCGCCTCGCCCGCGTACCACGGCGCGGTCTCCGGGCTCATCAAGAACGCCCTGGACTACTTCGAGGATCTGCGCGAGGACTGCCGCCCGTATCTGGAACAGCGGGTGGTCGGCTGCATCGGGGTGGGGGCGGGGCCGCAGGGCCCGGCCGCCGCGCTGCGCAGCCTGCGCGACATCGTGCACGCGCTGCGCGGCTGGCCCACACCGCTGGGGGTGGTGGTCGGCGCGGCGCCGACCGACCTCTCGGGCGGGCGGGACGACCGCACGGCGGCCCAGCTCGATGCCATGGGCTCCGAGGTGGCCGACTTCGCACGGATGAGGTCCGCCGCACGGCCGTTGCTCGGCTGACGAGGAGACAGGAGGAGCCACGGCCCCGTTCCCAGGGCCGTGCCGACGACAGGAGGCTCGATGGAGCACCCCATCATCTACGGTGTGTGCCACGACATCGCGGTGGCACGGGTGGCGGTCGCCGGAGCGCCCAGGCGGCCGGGGGTCGTGGCGGAGATATTCCGGTCCCTGGCCAACTCCGGTATCAGCTCGGACATGGCACGCAACACGGCCATGCCCGACGGCCGCGACGACCTCTCCTTCATCGTCGCCGAGAGTGACGCGGCGACGGTGCTGGCCGTCCTGGAGCAGGCGCGGGACACCATGGGCTTCGACTCGGTGAGCGTGGACGTCGGCATCGGCAAGGTGGCGCTGATCGGCGCCAGCCTGCGGTCCAACTCCGAGATCATCGCCCGGTACTTCGAGTCGCTGCGCGATGCCGGGATCGCGGTGGAGATGGTCACGGCCGCGGACGGCTGCATCGCGGTGGTGACCCGGGAGCGGGACGCGGGCCGGGCCGCACACCACCTCAAGTCCACTTTCCAGCAGGGCGAACCGTCCCCCCTGCTCCAGTAGGAGCGGCCCGCGCGCGCTAGGTTGATCACAGACGGGAGACGGGCCGCCGCACGCGCGGCCCGCTGACGAGGGGGCTTGAATGGCGGATCGGCACAGCACCGGACGACGGGTCCCGGTCCTGATCGTCGGGGGGAGCCTGAGCGGTCTGTCGGCCGCTCTGTTCCTGGCCGCGAAGGGCGTCGAGTGCCTGCTGGTCGAGCAGCGGCCGGGCACCTCGGTCCATCCGCGGGCCCGGCTGGTGACGGCCCGCTCGATGGAGCTGTTCCGTTCGGTGGGCATCGAGAGCGGGGTCCGCGCGGCGGGTGATCCCGGGCCCATCGGTTTCGTCGTGGTGGACACGCTGGCCGACGAGCACTACGTGCCGACCGGCAACCACCACGACGAGACCCTGGACATCAGCCCGACCGGGATGCGCCTGTGCGATCAGCAGCAGCTGGAGCCACTGGTGCTGGAGCGGGCGCGGGAACTGGGCGCCGAGGTCAGCTTCGGGACCCGGTTCGAGGGCCTCACCCAGGACGCGGACGGGGTCACGGCCACGCTCAGCGAGACCGACGGCGACGGCACGGCGACCTGGACGGTGCGCTGCGACTACCTGCTGGCCGCGGACGGCATCCGCAGCCCGGTACGGGAGGCGCTGGGCATCGGCCGGCACGGCCCCGGGCCGCTGGGGCGTTCGGTGAGCGCGATCTTCGACGCCGATCTGGAGCCGGTGCTCAAGGGACGGCGGGCCATGGCCGTGATCGTCAAGCAGGCCGGTGCCTTCCTCTTCGCCCGCGGCAACAGCGAGTCCCGGATGTGGCAGCTCGGGTTCCCCCTGTTCGACGGCATCGACGCCTCCCCGGAGGGCCTGCGCGAGCGGACCCGGGAGCTGGTCCGGGTGGCTGCCGCCGACCCCGGCCTCGACGTCACCGTGCACAGCGCCATGGCCTGGGAGAGCGCGGCCCTGGTGGCCGACCGGTTCCGGTCCGGCCGGGTGTTCCTGGTGGGTGACTCCGCGCACGCCATGCCGCCTGCCGGTGGCTTCGGCGGCAACACCGGGGTCCAGGACGGCCACAACCTCGCCTGGAAGCTGGCGGCGGTCCTCTCCGGCGCCGCGGGCGAGTCGCTTCTGGACACCTACGACGCGGAGCGGCGCCCGGTCGCGGACTTCACGGTCGAGGAGACCCTGGCGCGGATCGGCCAGTCGTCCGCCGAGTCCCGCGCCACCGTCCAACTCGGCTACGGCTACCCGTCGTTGCTCGCCACCGTCCCACCGGACGGCTCCGCCGAGGAGAGCGGCGAGGCGGCCCTCACCCAGGACCCGCACCGCCCGACGGGCCGTCCGGGAACCAGGGCGGCGCATCTGGTCCTGGAGTGCGAGGACGGCCGGCGGATCTCCGCACTGGACCTGTTCGGCGAGGGATTCGTGCTGCTCACGGGCGCACAGGGCGATGCGTGGGACTCCGCGCGCGTTCCGCTCGACGCGCGGGAACCCGGCGTGAGCGTGCACCGGATCGTCGGCCCCGGTGCACGTACGACGGCGAAGGGGCCGGTGTACCTCGACGTGGACGGGACGTTCGCGTCGTCCTACGCCATCGGCCCCCGGGGAGCCGTGCTGGTCCGGCCGGACGGATTCATCGGCTGGCGGACGGCGGCGGACGGCCCCGGCGCGCGGGAGCGGCTGAGCGCGGCGGCGCTGGGCCTCATGGGCCACGCGCCCGTCGGCCCGTCCCGCTGAGCGCGGGGCACCCGGCCCTTGCGGGCCCGTTCGATCCGGACGGACCCACCGGGGCCGGGGCGGCGGTCGACGGTCAGGCGCCCTCGGCCAGGGCGGCGGAGGGCGCGAGGTCCTGAGCGGCGAGCGCGAGCGCGAACGCGAGGATGCCGCGGGTGCGCACCGGGTTGATCCCGGTCAGCTGCTCGATCCGTTCCAGACGGTACGTCAGGGTGCGCCGGGCGACGTTGAGCCGACGGGCCGTTCTGGTCCGGTCCAAGTCCATCAAATAGAGCGTGCGGAGCGTCTTGAGGAGCTCCGGGGTCTCGATGATGGGAGCGATCAGGGAGACCAGCTGTCCGCGGTACTCGCTGTCGCGGGATATGGCGAGCTCACTGATGACCTGGTTGCCCTCGACCGTCTTGCCGTCGAGTCCGGCGATGTTGGCGAGCGACTCGATCACGGCCGCCTGCTGGATGGCCATCGACAGTCCGGCACGCGGGGCGGTGACCGTTCCGGCGGGTGCGGCGAAGGTGATGCCCGCCTGTTTGAGCGCCTCCACGACCTGGCCGGCCGCCCCGTCGGCGGGCCCTTCGTGCGAGCGGATCGGGGCCAGTACGCACAGATGGCGGCCGACCTGGCAGGCCAGTCCCAGATCCCCGTTGGTCAGCACCGCCGACGCGCGCGCGACGGTCGCGGTGCCGGGCACGAGCTCGTCGGCCAGCCGCCCGGCCATGACCACGTACTCCTTCGCCGGCGTGTGGTGCGCCGCGGCCGCGAGCTCGTCGGAGGGCGAGCCGTTGAGCATGAGGTCCGCCAGCACCCGGCGCGAGGTGTCGAGGCCGGCCTGCTTCTGCGCGTGCAGATAGGCGAGGCTGATCGCGGCGGTGATCTCCTTCACCGCGGTGGAGGCCCACTGCGTGAGTGTCACCAACTCGCCCTGCTCGCCCGGCCGTGCCGAGACCCAGCAGGCCGCCAGGGCCACCGAGCAGCCCAGCTCCCAGGCGTGCAGCAGGGGGGTGATGCGCTCCCCCCGCTCGGCCAGCTGGACGGCGACCGCGGTACAGCGCGCAAGCTCCTCGGCCGGCAGCCGGCCGCCCTGCCGGTAGAGCTCAAGACCTTGGTCGAGCACCGTACGCAGAAGCTGCTGCCAGTTCTCGGCCGTTCCGCCGGAGTCCGCGCCCTCGACGTAGGCCTGAATCTTTTGCCAGACCTCCTGGGCGATTTCTTCGTTACGCCCGGCAAGCCTCACAAGTGTGTCCCCGCGAGAAATCTCCAAAGTGCCCATCACATGCCCCCATACATGTTGTGGCGCGCTCCACCCCGCCTAGCACACCACCCCCGGATGCATCAAATCTCCCCACGGGGCGGGCCGACGGGCGCGGAGCGCGAAGAGCCCAAAGCCCAAACAATCTCGCACAGATCCGAAGTGACTTCCATCCGGGTTTCCCTCCACACCCCCACACCGAGTGTGATCTACGCCACAATACCGTCTCTTTTCCGTTTACTGAGCACTTCTTTACCGTTTTCCGGGAAGCGAACTACCTCTTCAGGCGTCCGGACGGGCGCGCGTGCCGTATTCACAAAGTGCTCACAGGACGCCGCTGACCTCCCTCGGGGCCCTTCCCAGGTGTGCAGACTCCCCGGCGCCATTTCGACACTGAGCATGGTGACCGGTTCCCGGCGGAACCGATAGTGGAGCTGATGCAGCGGCCACATCGACGCGGGGTGACTGCGGAAGATTGCCGGGCGCCACGAGGCCAAGGGAGGCCCAAGTGTTCTTGGACCATGTCACTTTCGCTGTCCATGACCTGGATGAAGCAATTGCACAAATAGAGGGGGCCCTGAATGCCACCTTCGAGGTTCCGACGGACACCATTCCAGGAATTACCGGCCGCGTTCTCGCCATGAACGGAAGTTTCCTGGAAATCATGGCCGTTTCGGATCCGGCACAGGCCAGTCTCTCCCCGTTCGGAAAGAAGTTCGTCCAGTATCTCGAAGAACGCGGTGCTGGTATTTTTTCGGCCACGCTGTGCACGGACAACCTCGCCGGGCTGCAGGAGAACCTGCCGGACACCGTCAAGAACTGCGGGCCCATTTCCACCTGGGTGCCTCAGCCCGACGGCTCCAAGATCTATTTCTCTTCCCTGTTCTTCGGCCAGTACCACCTGATGCCGTGGGTCATCGAGTACCACTCCGAGCTGCCCGACGTCCCCGTCGACCTGCGGCTGCGCTCGGCCACGATCCAGGTGTCCGACCTGGCCACGGCGGTGCGGCACTACCCGACGGTGTACGGCGTCGCGGCGGATCGGGTACGGATGACCGACGGCGCGGCCCGACTCGAACTGCACGACAGCCACCTGGAGTTGAAGGAGGCGGCCCCCGAGGGTCTGTCCGTGATCGAGATCGAAGCACCCGGCAGAACCCTGCGGCTGTCCTTCGACGACAACGGGCTGACCTGCACCGAACGGTAACTAGCAAGCCGGTCACCCGGTTTCCCTAAAAGCGCCTCCACACTGATGAAGAACCGCTTCCAGAAAGGGCTGGTCGGACCGGTGAACGAGGGGATAACCGCTCTCAAGGCGCGCTGAGCGAGACGATCGGATCTCTCGGCGCCATGGGAATCCGGCCAAGCCTCAGCGGGCCGGTCCGGTTCATGCGCCGACGGCGCGGCGTCGAGTCACCCGAGGAGCCCAGCGACCTGTAGAGGGCCCTCCCGCACGACAGGCCGTTCGACGCCCGCCGACGCGCTCGCAGAAAATCCGCGTGTTGCTCCGTGCGATTCGGCTCGTTCATCTGGTACAGGCGTCTACGAGGAGATCCGTGATCAACTCGCGGCGAAGTTCGGGGCGTTGTTCCCACCACCGGACGAGCGTCAGCGGCGACGGGATCGCGGAGTCCACGTCGCAGGAGGTCGCGGCGACCGGCGCGACGATCGCCTCCCGGCCGGACCGGACTTCGGGGTCCGGGGTCTCGCGCCACTCGACCGTGTTGCGGGCGACGTAGGTCAGTTCACGCATGGGCCTGCTCCTTCGCCTGCTCCTTGCCCTGCCGCGCCAGGGCGACGAGGCCGGCGTAGCGGATGACGGAGCCGCCCGCGCCCCAGGTACCGTCCGGCTGCTCGTGCACCAGCACCCACACCCGCGGCGCGTCGTCCGCAGTGAGCCCGGCGGCGGCCAGGACCGTGTCGGTGGCGTCCTCGACCAGGCCGGCTTTGCGCCGCCCGGACAGCGCCCCCTGCGGCACTGTCACCTCCACGAGGAAGCGGGGGAGCTCGTCCTCGGCGGTCCGCTGGGCGCCTTCGGGCGCTCGACGAGGTAACTCCACGCCTGGGCGCGGAAGAAGGCGTGTCGGGCCGCAGGATGTGCCCGTCGGCGGGTGTTGTCCTGCCGGTCGCCGCCGAGGTACTGCCTGCTGCCCGTCGGTCAGGCTGCCGCAGATGCGCCGAGCATCGCGGAAGCCTTTTGCAACGGGCTGAGAACGCGGGTGGGCGCGGCGGCCGGGGAATAGTCGCGGCAGGTGAAGCCGAGCTGGGTCATGGCCCGCAGGACTTCGCCGGTGCTGAAGTCGCGGCGGTCCTGACGTGTGATGACCTGGCCGACCTGCTTGACGGGGTAGGTACGGCGGCCGATGATCACGGACTCACCGGAAGCCTGCTCGGGCTTGACCCCCTTCATCGTCTCCAGGACGCCGCTCTTGGTGAGCTCGAACGGGAAGCGGGCGATGACACAGCGCATGATGCCTCACAGGGAGAGAACTGACGGGGGACGGTCCGAAGAGGAACGGTTCTGCCGCGGTGGTGGCGGTCAGCGGGCAAGGGCCAGGACGCCCAGAGCACTGCCGTGTTCGTCGACCACAGGCAGGGCATCGACCTGGCTGCGGCGCATCGCGTGCTGGGCTTCGGCCATGGTGGTCACGGGAGAGGTGAACGGCCCCCGGTCACCGAGGATGTCGCGCAGCTGGACCCGGTCCGTGTACGCGGAGCTGTGACGGGCCGCGGAGAGCTGGACCTGGGTGAGAAGCCCGGTGCACAGGCCACCGCCGTCGCAGACGAGGAGGTAGCCGGTGCGGGCGCTGG
This sequence comes from Streptomyces sp. ERV7, assembly GCF_001653515.1. Taxonomy (GTDB): domain Bacteria; phylum Actinomycetota; class Actinomycetes; order Streptomycetales; family Streptomycetaceae; genus Streptomyces. The sequence goes on from NZ_LYOY01000029.1 coordinate 1,760,262, forward strand.
CCATGACGGACAGGGCGACTTCGACGGTCATGTCGTCGCAGACCTGCGGTGCGCCGGTGACCATGGCGTCGGCCGCCGTCCCGTGTACCGGAGGGGTACTGGTCGAGCGGGGGGGCTGTGTCTGAACCAGCGTCAAAAGGTGCCTCCTGCGTGGGTGGGGCGGATTCCTGATCACGACGTCTCTAGGCCGCCGCGTCGTAAGAGGCATGCGGCACTGTCCTGCGCCGGGCAGCCGAAGCGGGGCTGCGTCGGCCGCGTGTGGACGCACTGCGCTTGCGTCGCTCGGCCGCCGGCGCGGTGATCGTGACGGGGATTCCGGAGGGGGTCCGGGCGCCGGTGATCCGGCTGAGTGCCTCCTCGCCGGAGCGGACCTGCGTGGTCCGGGGCACGATGCCGGCCGCGGTCATCAGGCGGGTCATGTCGCGGCGCTGGTTGGGCGTCACCAGCGTGACGACGCTGCCCGACTCCCCGGCCCGCGCGGTACGGCCACCGCGGTGGAGGTAGTCCTTGTGGTCGGTCGGCGGGTCGACGTTGACGACGAGGTCGAGGTCGTCGACGTGGATGCCGCGGGCGGCGACGTTCGTGGCCACGAGCACAGTGACGTGTCCGGTCTTGAACTGGGCCAGGGTCCGGGTGCGCTGGGGCTGCGACTTGCCGCCGTGCAGGGCGGCGGCCCGCACCCCGCTGTTCAGCAGGTCCTGCGTCAGCCTGTCGACGGCGTGCTTGGTGTCCAGGAACATGATCACCCGACCTTCGCGTGCCGCGATCTCGGTGGTCGTCCGGTGCTTGTCCGCGCCTTGGACGTGCAGCACATGGTGCTCCATCGTGGTGACCGCGCCTGCGGACGGGTCGACGGAGTGGACGACGGGGTCGGTGAGGTATCGGCGGACCAGGCGGTCGACGTTGCGGTCGAGGGTCGCGGAGAACAGCATCCGCTGGCCCTCGGGGCGTACCTGGTCCAGGAGCGCGGTGACCTGGGGCATGAATCCCATGTCGGCCATCTGATCTGCCTCGTCCAGGACGGTGATCGCGACCTGGTTCAGTCGGCAGTCGCCGCGGTCGATGAGGTCCTTGAGCCGGCCCGGCGTCGCGACGACGACTTCGGCGCCGCCCCGCAGCGCGTTGGCCTGCCTGCCGATCGGCATTCCTCCGACGACGGTGGCCAGACGCAGTTTCACCGAGCGGGCGTAGGGGGTGAGCGCGTCGGTCACCTGCTGGGCGAGTTCACGTGTCGGTACGAGGATCAGGGCCAGCGGCCGACAGGGCTCGGCGCGCTGTCCGGCGGTGCGGGCCAGCAGGGCCAGGCCGAAGGCGAGGGTCTTGCCGGAGCCGGTGCGCCCGCGCCCCAGGGCGTCGCGGCCCGCGAGGGTGTTGGGCAGGGTCGCGCCCTGAATCGGGAACGGGACGCTCACGCCTTGCGCGGTCAGCGCGGCCAGCAGGGGTGCGGGCATGTCGAGGTCGGCGAACGCCTCGACCGCGGGCAGCGCGGGAGTGATCGTCTTCGGCAGGGCGAACTCGCCCTGGACCGCGGCGGGCCGCCGACCGTGGCCGCCCGAGCGGCCTGGACCGCCGGAACGGGTCGCGGCGGGCGAACCGAGGCGGGCGCCCCGCCTCGAACCGGCACCGGCCCCGAAAGCGGGGGCCTCGGTCCGGCGGGGGCGGGAGGAACGGCCGTTCGTACGTGTGGGGTTCATCGAGAACCTTCCTTGATACGGCACGCATCAAGGAATTCCCTCACCGAAAGAGCAGCGCGGAGAATCACCAGCACGAACCGAATGGAATGCGAAAAGCAATGCGGCTTGCAGCGGATCCGGTGCGGGGTGCGAGCCATCAAATAGGCGGCGCCATGCGAACATAAAATCCGGAGGCCGACCGGTACATCTCCGAAAAGGCGCGCGTCCTGAGGACGGGGCTACGGGTGACGTTGCCCCACGGGTGATACCACTGCGCAAAATGTCCGTAGCTGGGGTCCGCACCCCGAGGGATGCGGACCCCAGCTACGAAGTGCGCGTCCGCGTCAGGCGAGAACGATGTTCTCTGCCGACGGGCCCTTCTGGCCCACCGCGATATCGAAGGTGACCTTCTGGCCTTCGAGCAGCTCAAGGAGGCCCTCGGCGGCGATGTTCGAGAAGTGGGCGAACACGTCAGCGTCTCCGCTGTCCTGCTCGATGAAACCGAACCCGCGGGCCGCGTTGAACCACTTCACTGTGCCTGACGCCACGCCGTATCTCCTTTGGGGCAGTACGCCGGGACCCGCGATGTGCGGATATCGGGGCGCCGCGATGATGCCCCTCCGAAAAAGACCGGCGACACAAAAAAGCTTCCCGGCGCCGAAATCATCCGGCGAAGGAGCTTGACATTTTCGGGAACCGCAACTGCAACTGAGATCGACAGTAGCATGAGGCAGCGACGCCTGTACGGTAAACAACTCCACGGTTTTGCTTGCCGCAAAAACACTCCCCGCACTGCGCGTTAAAACCTCTTCGCGCGGTCACAGATATTTCCCCGCCCGCAGCGGAGCACTTCGGGAACAGCGAGTCCAGCCGATGCACGCCTCCCGCGAGGGGCGGGAGGCGGAGGCGATCGTCCCGGTTCTTGCGGCAGACCTCGGCACGTGTATACCGGGGACCCGCCGGCCCGCAGACAAAGACCGGGCTTACTTCTCCGCGGCCTTGGCCGCGACCGGCTTGCGCAGCTGGATGTTCAGCTCGCGCAGACGGGACTCCTCCAGCTCGCTCGGCGCGCCCATCATCAGGTCCTGCGCGTTGCCGTTGAGCGGGAACGCGATCGTCTCGCGGATGTTGGGCTCGTCCGCCAGCAGCATCACGATGCGGTCGACACCCGGGGCGATGCCGCCGTGCGGCGGGGCGCCGAGGCGGAACGCCTTGAGCATGCCGGAGAACTCGCGCTCCACGGTCTCCCGGTCGTAGCCCGCGACCTCGAACGCCTTGAACATGATGTCGGGCTCGTGGTTGCGGATCGCGCCCGAGGACAGCTCGATGCCGTTGCAGACGATGTCGTACTGCCAGCCGAGGACGTCCAGCGGGTCCTGGGTCTGAAGGGCCTCCAGGCCGCCCTGCGGCATCGAGAAGGGGTTGTGCGAGAAGTCGATCTTGCCGGTCTCCTCGTCCTTCTCGTACATCGGGAAGTCGACGATCCAGCAGAACCGGAAGACGCCCTCCTCGAAGTGGCCGGCGCGCTTGGCGGCCTCGACGCGGACCGCGCCCATGATCTTGGAGACCTCGTCGTACTCGCCCGCGCCGAAGAACACGGCGTGACCGGCCGCGAGGCCGAGGCGCTCGGTGAGGACCTTGACGTTCTCCTCGGTGAGGAACTTGGCGATCGGACCCGCGAAGGTGCCGTCCTCGCCGACGCGGATCCAGGCCAGGCCCTTGGCGCCGTGCTCCACCGCGTACTCGCCCAGGCCGTCGAAGAACTTGCGGGACTGGCCCGCGACGTCCGGCACCGGCAGCGCGCGCACGTGCTTGCCCGCGAACGCCTTGAACTCCGAGCCCTCGAAGACGTCGGTGATGTCGACGAGCTCCAGCTGGGCACGCAGGTCCGGCTTGTCGTTGCCGTACTTCAGCATCGACTCGCGGAACGGGATGCGCGGGAACGGCGAGGTGACGTGGCGGCCGCCGCCGAACTCCTCGAAGAGCTCGGTCATCAGCTTCTCGACCGGCCGGAAGATGTCCTCCTGCTCGACGAAGGACATCTCGATGTCGAGCTGGTAGAACTCGCCCGGCGAGCGGTCCGCGCGGGCGTCCTCGTCGCGGAAGCAGGGCGCGATCTGGAAGTAGCGGTCGAAGCCCGAGATCATCAGCAGCTGCTTGAACTGCTGCGGGGCCTGCGGCAGCGCGTAGAACTTGCCGGGGTTCAGACGCGAGGGCACCACGAAGTCGCGGGCGCCCTCGGGGGAGGTCGCGGCGAGGATCGGGGTCGCCATCTCGTTGAAGCCGAGCGCGGTCATCTTGTGGCGCATCGCCGAGATGACGGCGGAGCGCAGCATGATGTTGCGGTGCATGCGCTCGCGGCGCAGGTCGAGGAAGCGGTACTCCAGGCGCCGCTCCTCGTTGACGCCGTCCTCGGCGTTGATCGTGAACGGCAGCGGGCCGGCCGCGCCGAGCACCTCGACCTCGCCGACCTCGATCTCGATCTCACCGGTCGGCAGGTCCGCGTTCACGTTCTCCGCGCCGCGCGAGACGACCTTGCCGTCGATCCGGACGACGGTCTCCTTGGAGAGCTTGTCCAGGACCTCGGCGCCGGCCGTGCCGGGGCGGGCGACCAGCTGGGTGATGCCGTAGTGGTCGCGCAGATCGATGAAGAGGATGCCGCCCAGGTCTCGGCGATTGTGCAGCCAGCCGCTCAGCCGGACGTCGGTCTCGACGTCGGTGGCGCGGAGCTCGCCGCAGGTGTGGGACCTGTACCGATGCATTTCTTCATCCAGTTCTTCGCGTGACAGGCGGGAAACAGTCCCTCCAGGTTACCGGCCGGGCCGAACACCTCTCGCCGGTATAAATCCGGCTGCTTAGAGTGGGGATCATGCGCACCGAGGACGTCCTGGCTGCGATCGCCACCGGGCTGTGGCGCTGGGACAACGCGTCCGGAACGGTCACGCTCGACGCCGAGGCCGCCCGCCTGCTCGGTCTGCCCCCCGAGCGGGCCGTGCTCAGCGAGGCCGCGGTGCGCTCCCGCTTCCACCCGGTCGACTGGAACGAGGTCGACCAGATCGTGGCCCTGGCCGTGGCGGAGGGCACCCTCGCCGAGGCCCGGATGCGGATCATGGACGAGAACGGCCGGGTCCTGCGTACCGTACGCAGCCGCTCCAAGCCGATCCGCAAGGAGAGCACGGAGAGCGCCGAGGGCCTGGACTACGTCCTGGTCGGCACCCTCCAGGAGGTCGCCGAGCCGCCGCCCGGCGCCACCGCCGCGCACACCCCCATCACCGGCGACTGGCGCCGCTCCCGGGAGGCGTTCCTGCTCGACGCGGGCCGGGCGCTGGCCGAGGCCCGCTCCACGGCCGAGGTGCTGCGGGTGGCGGCCTCGCTGTCCATGCCGGGCTTCTCGCCGGACGGGCTCGCCGTCTTCGGGGTCGCGGGCGACCGGCTGTCGATCATCGGCCACCACGGGCACAACCCGGGCGACGACGGCCCCTTCGCGGACATGCAGCTGGACACGGACTACCCGGCGGCGGACGTCGTCCGCACCGGCCGGGCCATCTATCTGCCCAGCCCCGAGGAGTACCGCCGCCGCTACCCGGCCACCTGGCCGCTCGCCCGGCGCTTCGACCGGCAGTCCTGGGCGTTCCTGCCGCTGATCGTGGCCGGGCGGACCATCGGCACCTGGATGGCGGCCTTCAAGCACCCGGTGGCGTTCACGCCCGACGAGCGCTCGGTCCTCACCACGGTGGCGCGCATGCTGGCCCAGGCGCTGGCCAGGGCGGGCGAGGCGGAGTCCGAGCGCGAGCTCTCGCTGGGGCTCCAGCGCTCGATGATGCCGACGCTGGGCCCCGAGATCCCGGGGATGACGGTCGCCGCACGCTATGTGCCGACCGGCGGCGGGCTCCAGGTGGGCGGCGACTGGTACGACATGATCCCGCTGCCGTCGGGCCGGTTCGCCCTGGTCATCGGGGACGTCCAGGGCCATGACGTCCGGGCCGCGGGGCTGATGGGCCAGCTCCGCATCGCCCTGCGGGCGTACGCGAGCGAGGGCCACCGCCCCGACGCGGTCCTCTCCCGCGCCTCGCGCTTCCTGTACGGGATCACCGAGTCGTACGGGGAGTCCTACGGGGACGGCGACGAGCACCCGCGCTTCGCGACCTGCCTCTACATCGAGGTCGACCCGGCGACCGGCACCCTCGACATCGCCCGGGCCGGGCACCCGGACCCGGTGATCCGCACGGCCGAGGGCACCGCGCTGATCCGCCAGACCTCGGGCGGGCTCCCCCTCGGCATCGAGGCGGACTCGGACTACCCGACCACCCGGCTCGTCCTGGAGCCGGGCGAGACGATGATGATCTGCACGGACGGGCTGATCGAGACCGGCGGCCACGACATGGGCTCGGGCTGGACCCGGCTGCGCCCGGTCCTGGAGGAGGACACCGGGGAGAGTCTGGAGAAGCTGGCGGACGCGCTGGTCCAGGCGGTGCACGGGCCCTCCTCGCACCACACGGTGGGCCCGCTGGCCGACCGCCGCGAGGACGACATCGCGGTGCTGCTGCTGTGCCGCAACAGCGATGTGTGCGGCTGCGGGACGCTGCCGGGCCCCGGGGTCGTCCCGGCCCGCCGCACCGCCGTGACCGTCGCCCAGGCCGAGCCGCACCGGATCGCGGGGGTCCGGCGCCAGCTGCGCGAGCTGCTGCACGACTGGGCGGACGAGGAGCAGGTGGACTCGGCGGTCCTGATGGTCTCCGAGATGGTCACCAACGTGCTGGTCCACACGGACGGCGACGCGCTCCTGGTCGCCGAGGCCACCGGCGCGCCCGGCACCCGCTGTCTGCGCGTGGAGGTGGCCGACGCCAGCGACGACCTGCCGCACAAGCGCCGCCCCGGCGAGATGGCGTCCAGCGGGCGGGGCCTGATCCTGATGGAGATGCTGGCGGACCGCTGGGGGGTCGACCCCAGGGGCGAGGGCAAGTCGATCTGGTTCGAGCTCTACGAGGGGCCGGACGGGGCGCCGGGGGACCGGCCCGGCGGGCTGGTCGGGCCCGGCGGGGGCTCCCCCGTGGCGTAACGCTTCCGCAGCTCGCCGAGGACGCCGAACCCGGCGGCCGCGACGGGCACGGCGAGCAGCATCCCGAGCAGCCCGGCGACGCCGGCTCCCGCCGTGATGGCGATCATGACCATTGCCGGGTGCATCTGTACGGTCCGGCTCTGGATCATCGGCTGGAGGATGTGCCCCTCCAGCTGCTGTACGGCGAGGACGACCCCGAGCGTCCACAGCGCGATGCCGATCCCCCGGTCGGCGAGCGCCACGAGGACGGCGACGGCGCCGGAGACGAAGGCGCCGAGGTAGGGGATGTACGCCCCGATGAAGACCAGGGCGCCGAGGCCGACGGCGCCGGGCACCCTCAGGATGAGCAGCCCGACCGTGATGCACAGGGCGTCGATGAGGGCGATGATCGTGGTCCCCCGCATAAACCCCTCGACGGCCTCGAAGGCGCGGCGGGCCATGGCCTCCACGACGGGCCCGGTGCCGCGCGGGGCGAGGGAGTGGGCCAGGTGGACGGCCCGGTCGGAGTCCTTGAGGAAGAAGAACGTCAGCAGCAGCGACAGGACCCCGGTCGCGATGAGCGAGCCGATGATGCTGAGCCCGGTGAGCAGCCCCGACGCGGCGGTGGCGCCGAACTTCCCGAGCAGCGTCTTGGCGTTGTCGGCGAGGCTGGAGACGCCGTCGCCGCTCGCGACGCCGAAGTGGTCGGCGAGCCACCGGCCCGCCTGCCTCAGCGACTCGATGATCTGGTCCCCGGTGTCGATGAGGGCGCTGACGACGACGTACCCGGCGCCGCCGACCACCGCGACGAGCGCGACGCAGGTGAGCCCGGCGGCCAGCGACCGCTTCATCCGCAGCTTCAGCAGCTGCCGGAAGACGGGCCCGAGCAGGGCCGTGCCGAGCAGGGCGAGCAGTACGGGGGTGACGGCGGTCTTGAACACCACGCAGAGCCAGATGGCGACGGCGGCGACGCCGGTGACGAGCAGCACGACGACGCACCACGCGGCGAGACGCCGCGCGGGCTCGGGAAGTAGTGCCCTACCGCGCTCCACCCGCCCAGCGCACCACGCGCCACCACCCCCCGCGCCCCGGGTCACCCGCCCGGGTTGCGGGGCCCCGGCCGGGGGCTACGCCCCCGCACCCCGCTTTCGGCTGCGGACCGTGCTGGGTTGCTCGCGCAGTTCCCCG
>NZ_LYOY01000030.1 GCF_001653515.1 Streptomyces sp. ERV7
GGGGATGCGGGAAGGAGTAGGGGCGGGACACGGGCAGGACGCCGACTTCTCACGTTCGTCGTCGGCCACTTCCTGAGGGCAGGGACTGCGGTGGGGGTACGCGGCATGTCGGTCGGCGAGCTCGTTGCGGACATGGCGCAGGTCGGAGGTGATGCTGTGGAGTTGTTCGTCGGCCAGGTGGCGCAGCCGGGAGGCCGTATGCGGGTCGGCGGGGTGGCCGAGGTCCTGCAGGAAGTCGGCTGTTGCGGCGAGGACTTCGGCGAGGGCCGGGAGAATGCTGTCGTGGGCGGCGGTCAGCTCCGTCAACGTCTCGGCGATCTCGTCGGTGGTCTCCCCTTCCCGGATCCGGGTTGCGAGGTGGTGTGCGGCCTGCGCGCCGAGGCTGAGGTAGTACGGTTCATGGCGCTCGGTGGTGAACGCGGCGTCCGCGTCGAGGTCGTAGCCGACAGCCTGAAGCCGGGACACGGCGCGGGTGGCCAGGCGGGTCTCCTCGGCCTGGTGGAGGCCGATGGGCAGGCGGTGGTAGGTATCGGAACCGGACGACGGGGACGAAGCCGGTGCGTTCCAGGATGCTGTGGGCTTCCGCGTCGCCTCCGCGGGCGAGGACTTCGCCGGAGTGGGGTTCGCGCCGCAGTGCGATGTGGCGTTCGGCCAGGGGCAAAAAGGCTCCCTTCGAGGGTGGTTCAGCGGGTGCGGCGTGTTTGAGGGGAGGGGCAGCGGGTACGGGTGGTGCCCACGACGGCGTTTCGCAGCAGCGCGGGTGGGTTGGCCAGATCCTCGGCCGCGGCATCGAGGCCCTGCAGCAGCCCGTACAGGCGCCGGGCGGCCCATTTCATCTGGCGCGCGGTGCGCAGGGCGTATATCTCGGGGCGTTCGGCGAGGCGGTGCGCTGCCTGTTCGGCAAGGCGCCACGCCTCGGCGAGGGTGCCGTCCGTCTCGTCGGTGAGCTGGCGGATCTTCTCGGCGATCTGCGCCGGGGTCTCCTCGGCGGTGACGAGCGGATCGGCGATCACCTGTTCCTGTCGGCCAGCCGGGGGCCGGGCGGGGACGAGGCCGAACTCGGTCTCCATGATCCGGGCCTGCTGCGCGAGTTCGTGGGACAGACGGCGCGAGGTGCGGGGCAGGGATCCGTCCTCGCGGATAAGGCCGGCGATGAGATGCAGGCGGTCACGCTGACGCCGGACGGCGATCCACCGGCACGGCCCGCCGTCTGCTCGCGGGGCGAGTCCGGCGGTACGGGCGAGACGATGGGCGATCTCGGACCACTCCGCCTCGGTGAGCCGTCGGTCTTCGGGATGCAGCCGGACACTGAGATGGAGAAAGCACGCGGTGTCCCGGGCAGGAGAGAGGGAAACGGCCTGGCTGAGGTGCTCTGCCCACCGGCTCACGCTCCACTGGTGCCGCTCTTCGAGTAGAGGACTGGTGCCCAGCGGTTCCCAGGAAGTGGCGATGGAGCGGCTGAGCTTGCGAGTGGAGCTGACGGACGGTCCAGCACCGTGCTCAGAGCCTTATAGGCGGAGTGGTGCCGAAGGTGCAGGCGCGCGATCACCGGCCACCCCGTGCGTCCGCGACGTGGACGAGCTGGTTCAGCTCGGTGATCGAGTACCAGCCGACATCGACGGGTTTGCCCCCGAGAACTTGGGCGCCAGGTAGTCCTGCAGCGCCCGCTGGTAGATCAGATATTCAAGAAAGGTGGGAACTGCGTATATCGGAATGACGGTTGGTCGGAACGGGATATTTGGGCGCTGAGGTGATCACTTGGGGCGTGCTCTAGAGAAGTCTTCCTTTCGGCGTAGATTGCACGATTTTGATGATTCCGCATGGGGGAGAATGGACGACCTCGTGATCTTCTGGCCTGACATGGGGGATGCGGAAGAGTTCATGACCGTCGAAACGAGCCACAGGGAGGCTGTCGAGTATCTTGTCCAGCGACAGCTGCGCACTATCTTGGCCAGGGGAAAGCCTGCCCTGACCGTAATTAGTAAGGTTCGCTCAAACCGAGCCGTACAGCTGCCGATTGTTCGGGATTCGGCAGAGCAGGTCGTTGAATCGTTTCGGGGTTATTTCGACGGGCTTAACCCTTGATCTAGGTTCCCTTTGAGTGGGGTGCCAGGTGGGCTCGATGAAAAAGGCCTTGTTTCTCCGGCAGATGCCGGAGAAACAAGGCCCCTCAACGCGTCAGTGGTTTAGAGGTGGCAGACGGCGCAGCCGGCCTCGTCGTCGTCCTCATCGTGGGCGTCAGCGAGTATTTCCAGCAACGGACGGTTCGGCTTCACGCGCTTGGCCGCTCGGTCGAGTGCCGCCTGGTGCTTGGCCTCGATCTCGTCCCGGCGCTCGATCAACTCGTGCAGCGACTCGCCCTGGGACCAGGTGTACTCCCGGCCCTGCATCGCCGTACGCCGGTAGTTGACCTTCTCCTCGTACGCTATGGCCTTCTCGAACAGCTCAGGGTGACGATCCTTGAGACCGACCCATTCGTGCTTGCGCTGGAAGAAGCAGAAGTAGCACCCCGACCGCGTACGCCACTCGTAGTAGGCGGGCAGGCCGATACCAGCTTCGTCAAGAATGCGGTCGACGCCGGCACGGTCGATCCCGTCCTCGCGGAACGGGAAGACGGCGCTGATGTTCGGCTTGGTGCTGACGTAGCCAAGACGGTTCTCGTCTGCGCGGATCGCCACGTACGAGATCACCTCGTCGTCGCCGACCCACTCCTCCAGGGGCTTGAGCTTCAGGTTCTTGGTGCACCAGCGCATCTGGGGGCTGGGAAGCGTGCCCTGGTAGACCTCGAGCCAGTGGTCGAAGTCGCGGGTCGCGTTGAGACGCACGATCGGCTTGCCGACGGCCGCTTCGAGGCGGTTGAGGTATTCGTAGGTCTCTGGCAGCTCGGCGCCGGTGTCGCAGAAGAAGTACTCCATCTCCGGCACGCGGTCGCGCATGTGGATCGCGAGAGCGGAGGAGTCCTTGCCTCCGGATAGGCCGAGGACGTGGCGCTTCTTCCCGCTGGAGCTGTCGGTGTCGGTCACAGCGTCTCCTTCATCTGGGGGGCCGCGGCGGTGTCCTGTGCGGCCAGGCGCTCGGCCAGGGCGGCGAGCAGGATGCGTGCGCCGTCGGGGCCCAGTGCTTCTTCAGCCTGCCTGATGACACTGACAACGAGTTCGTCGGCCACCTGACGGGACTGCTTGGGCACATGGATCAGGGTGCGTTCTTCTGTTCCCTGAGGGGTGGTGAGCGTCAGGAGGTGGGTCTCGATCTGCCGGGACTCGGTCTCCTTCTCAGCGGAGTCGGGCCGCGTGTGGGCTTCGTAGAGGTGGCTGACACGGTCGAGTGCGCGGGCCACCTCCTTGACCTGTCGAGGGAATGAGGTGACGTCCGTGTCACTCCAGTCTCCGAGTGCCCTGTTGGCCAGGCGGATGATGATCGGATCGAGCCAGTCCTCGTCCGGCAGGCTCTCGTTGAGGACCCGGGAGACGAAGCCCTGCAGGTTGAGTTCGAGCGGGGCATTGGCGAAGCCCAGGAGCCGTTCGGTCAACCCGGTGCGGAGGCTGGTGAGTTCGGCGGGAAGACGGAACTCGCGTCCGATCGTGGCCACGACCTCCTGGCGCAGCGCGGCGCCGGCGCCGGTGAGGTCGTCGAGTGCTGTGGTAAGGCTCGCGACGTATGCCTGGGCGGTCTCTTCGTCCCGGGGGGTGGTGGCCCCGATCGGCTCGAAGCCCAACGCCGCGGGCAGGGAGGTGAAAGCCAGTTCGTCGGGGTCGGTGGCCTGGGAGAGGACGTCGCGGATCGCGAGTGCCTCAGTGCTAAGCCGGCGTGTCTTCTGGGCGTAGGGCTCCAGCACCATGACGCGCTCGAGCATGGCCCGTGTCACGCCGAGCAGTGCGGGGTTACGCGCAGCTCGGGAGCGAGGGGTGTCCACGTCGAGTGCCTTGGCCAGGCTGTTGACGACGAGGAGGCGCTGTCCGCGACCGGTCGGGGCGGCCTTGACCGTGAAGCGGTCCGGGTAGGGGACGTTGAGCCTCTCGACGATCTCAGGGGTTAGCCGCTGGCAGTAGTTGCCGTCCTCGAACAGGGCAATGTCCTGTGCCCGCAGGATGAGCGCGGTGACCACGAGGATCGGGACGACGCCGGCTTTGACGCCGTAGGGCGGCGCCATGAGCTGCTGGTAGATGTCGACGATCGGCGTAGCGTGCTTCGCACCGGTCAGTGCTTCCTCGAGGGCTTCCCAGGCTTTGGTGATGCTGGGGTTCTTCTCGGGGTTGGGGCGCGAGAGGCCGTGGGTGAGGATGCTGTTGGTGTCGGTGCCTGCGTCCGTTTCGCCCGCGGCCCGGTGCAGCCCCAGGTACTCCAGGACGCCGTGGTACATGGCCCGCTCGGGGGTGTACTTCGTCCTGTCGTATCCGAGCAAGGGGTTGCCCGACCGCTGCAGCATGGAGGTGAGTAGCTCGCGGCGGGCGCGGGCACCGTTGCTCGTGAGTTGGTGGCGCCCGACCATCTCGTTGCGGATGTGCGGGGTGTGGGGGTACACCCGGTCGCATGCCTGGGAGGCCAGGTTCGCGTAGCTGCGGGCCTCGATGGGTTCGCTTTCGTCGCCGAGGACTTCGGTTCCGTTGTGCCACAGGTACCAGCTGGATTGCGGGCTCAGGGGGTTGAATGCCTCATCCAGCAGCGCGCCGATGGTCTGCGAGAGGTACGTGGCGCGTTCCTCGATCTCGCGGATGGCAACGTGGTCGATGGTGTCATCGTCGAGGAGCTCTTCGAGGGCGACGAGGTCGATGCCTGCCTGCAGAACAGCTTCAGGGTTCTTGGTCGTACCGATCAGCACCGGCAGCGGCGACTGCACCACGGGACGGGTCCCAAGCGGCCCGAGGTGATAGACGATCAGACCGTCGGCAGCGTCCTGGACGACCTGTGGCCCCCTGAGCTTCTCGCTCTTGTGGCTGACCGCGGTCGAGAAGTAGCGCAACATGCCGGTGCGCTGGCTGTGTCCGCCGGCCACGACTGCCGCAGGCAGCACAGTCCCTAGGTGCTTGCTGAAATAGCCCATCACGTCTGCGGGGGCGATGCGGATGGCCACCTCACGAACCCGCGCATCGATGTCGACGTCGGTGCCCTGCCAAACGCGGTACTCGTCGCTGTAGGAGCGGTGCACGATGAAGCCGTCATCGACGAGTTTGCTCAGCCGCTTCTGAAGGGCAGTGAACCGCTCAGGGGCGGGCGCGTCAGCCGGGTCATTCAGCGCGAACTGAATCATGGGCGGAGTAGCCCGCAACAGGCCATCGGCATCGATGAGGTTGAGGATGCCGATCGCCTTCAGGACCTCCTGGTCCTCGGCAGGCAATCCGTGTGCCTCGTTAAGACGGTTGTCGACCTCGAGCCAGCGGCTGGCGTTCGCCGAAGCAAGGATGGTGGTACGGCCGGAGGCGAAGAAGTAGTCGTACAGCTGCGGCAGACGAACGGTGCAAGCCCGCTCAGGAGTGTCAGACGACAGGGTGTCCAACGTGCGGCGGACCGTGTTGGGTTCGTCGCTGGCCAGGAATCCAGTGAGGCTGCGGTCGTGCTGGCCGATCTGGGAGGCGAGCAGCGGTGCGGCAACAGCGGTGAGAGGGTGAAGAGGGTAGAGAGCGCCGAACGTCTCCGCAGAGATGTCTACGACTGCGCTCAAGGCGCGGTCACCCCAGAAGTATGCCGCGGCGTCGGCCTGCTTGCGGATGAGTTCCAGGCCCGGTTCTGCGACGCCCGTCAGGTCGAGGCGCCGGCGCATCAGATGGACGGCGTCACCGAGGTTCGGAGTAAACGTGATGTCTTCGAAGCGACCCTGGACCTTGGCCCACTCCTGGGTCTGGATGGCGCTGGAACGCGCTGCGTAGTCCGTGAACGCCAGATGCTGCAGCGTGAACATGAAGAGACGCATGCCCGAGGGGCCGGCACCCTTTTCGGCGAGCTCCTGCAGCAGAAAGACGTCACTCTCGGCACTGCCCGAGTCGCCCTTGGCGGCGAGGTACTCGAGCGTCTTGCCGAACTCATCGATGATCAGCAGAAGAGGGTGTCGTTCACACAAGATCGTGACGGCGTTGATGAGGCTTTCTTGGCTCGGCACCTCGCGCTCAGCACAAGCCGCCAGAGCCTGGGCGATCTCCTTGGGAACCCGCTTCTTCCATTTGCGCTCGACTGCAGTCTGCAGAGCGCGGTGCACAGTGGCAGCGAGAGGTTCGCGTCGAGCGGTGGCGACGGCGCCGAGGAAGCCAGCCCCGTCGCTGAGTTCGTCACGCACACGGGCCAGCCGTGTGGCCTGCCCGGGCTTGGTGGCCCTCACCGCGGCCTCGGCCTCGGCGCGGCGGGTTTCGTCGTGGCCGAGGAAGGCGTCGAAAAGGTTCGAGAGGGTGGACTTACCGGAGCCGTACGGACCGGTAAACGACCAGGCACGGGTTCGGCGGGGATCGGCCACAGCATTGGTGACACGATCAAGGACGTCGAGTGCGCGGACCCCTACGTAGGGGTCGTTGAGGTGCTTCTCCTGGACGTCACGTTCAAGATTGGTCGATCGCAGCTCAGAACCGACCAGGGTGATGCCAGCGGGGAGCTGAGCAGCGGCCGACTGAGGACGCTGGATGGTCTTCGTGGCCATGGTTACGCGTTCTCCTCGATCAGGTCCAGCGCCTCGACCTGCTGGGGCTGCTTCTTGCGCGTTCGCTTTGGAGCGTTGCTGTCAAGTCCGGGGTACTTCTTGGTCCACTCCTGCGGGGTGGGGAATCCCTCGCGCTCCCGGACGCGTCCGTAGTGAGCGTCGAGGATGTCCCACGCGAGCGCCAGCGGAGCCTTGGAGAAGGCGAGGCTGCGCTGGCCGAGTGCCTCGATGATCTGCAAGTCCGGGTGGTCACTCACCAGAGACTCGATGGCCTTAGTCAGCTCCGGCTCCCGCATGCGGAAGGCCCGGCCCGGAGACCCCGGGTCCTGGGCGAGTCGGGCCAGGGAGACCGAGCCGGCGTTCGTCGAGAATCGCGCAGCGAAATCCAGGCAGGCGTAAGCCAGCACAGGAGCCGGCAGATTCGAGCGGGCCCCATTGGTGAAGCGCCAGGTGCGCTCCCTCCCCTTGCCCTGGCCCTCCAACAAGCCGAGTTCACGGAACGGTGACATGAGGAGGTCTTCGAAGCTTCCAGGGGACAGCGGGTTGAACTCCTGGTCCAGCGCATACATCTTGATCATGCATTCGACATCGCGCGAGATGGACTCTCCTGCGGGCCAGTCCTTCTCTTCGAAGCTCTCGTGGACGTGGCGCGTGATGACGCTGGTCATCTCCGCTGAGGTGACCCGGGAGCGAGGGGCCAAGTTGAAGATCACGTACCAGCTCGGCACCCAGCACTTCACCTCCGAGTCACTCGACAGCAGCCACCAGTGCAGCAGCCACAGGCTGCCCGTGTCCTCGAGGTACGGGTCGGCTCCCTCCTCGTCAAGCAGCCACCGGGCCCGCCAGGTCGGGGATGCGACAAGAGCGCGGTAAGAGGGGTCCTCGTGAGCGTGCTCTTGGGTGAGCTTGAATGCCTTCGACCAGTGACGCATGGAATAGACCATGTTCTTACCGACGCCGAGTAGGACCGGGGCATCCTCGCGGTGGAAGATCTCGCTGTCGTGTTTGACCTGCATGTATGCCTTGTGCAGCCAGCCGAAACGCGGGGCAAACGTCTCGTGGCGCCCGAAGGAGAGTTCCACGGCTTCAGGAAGCCGGCTGTCTGACATGCGAGGGGCCTTTCAGTGAACAGAACGATGGGAGACGTCTATGAGGGATAACGCCGGTTAGGGCTCGGCCGTCGCGGCCATGACCGACCGGACGTGCCGTACGGCGTCCACGGTCGCCGTGGACGCCCGTTCGATGTCGCGTTCAGTAGTGCCGTAGCCGAGGGAAAAGCGCACCGTGGAGTCCGCATCGTCGCGGCTGTGTCCCATGGCGAGAAGCACATGGCTTGGGCTCGGGGCTCCCGATGAGCACGCACTCCCATCGGATGCGGCCACGTGCGGCATTGCTGCAAGGACAGCGTCTGCCGGCAGACCAGGGAAGGTGATGCTGGTGACCCCAGGGAGGCGAGAGGTTTCCGCTCCATTGATGCGGCAGTCGGCGACCTCGGCGGTCAGCGCCGCTTCGAGGGCGTCACGCAGCGCAGCGATTCTCTTTGCTTCATGGGCAAGGTGCTGCCGAGCAGCTCGCGCGGCTGCTCCGAGACCTGTGATTCCAGCCACATTCAGCGTGCCGGCCCGCCATCCCCGCTCGTGCCCACCGCCCACGAGCAGTGGGCGGTGCGGCAGGGGTGTTCCTCGACGGACGAAGAGGGCCCCGATACCTTGCGGTCCGCCGAATTTGTGGGCCGAGAGGGATAGCAGGTCGACATCGAGCTCGCGGAGGTCCATGGGGAGCCGCCCGACGTACTGCGTGGCGTCGGTGTGGACCAGGGCGCCGGCCTCGTGTGCCGCCTTGCAGACAGGGGCCAGATCCGTCAGGACTCCCGTCTCGTTGTTCGCGAGCATGAGGGAGACGAGAGCGACGGGGCCGTCGCGGAGTGCTGTGTCCAGAGGCTCAAGATCAACGACACCGTCTCGGTTGACGGGCAGGACGAGGAGGGAGTCGGGCTGCTCCGCCGTGATTGCGCGGGCGGTCTCGATCACGGCCAGATGCTCGGCGGCGGTGGTCACTAGCAAGCCGCCGCGCGCATAGCCGGTCCGCAGGGCCAGGTTGTTCGCTTCCGTGGCCCCGGATGTGAAGATGATCTCGCCGGGGGTGCAATTAAGCAGGTCACCGAGGTCTCGGCGGGCCGCATCAACCCGGGCTGCTGCCTCGCGGCCGGGGTGGTGCATGCTAGAGGCGTTGCCGACGCTACGCAGCGCGCCGAGAGCCGCTTCAAGAGCTTCGGGCCGTAGAGGCGCGGTGGCGTTGTAGTCGAGGTAGACCACATCTGCCCCTTGCAGGTCACCTGCCATGTTCTGCCCCCATTTGCTGCGGTGTGCGCCTCTTGCCACTCCTGGTGGCCCTCCTCGTCCCGGCCCTTATGTTCCACCAGGAGTGCACTGAGATCCTAACGAACACCTGAGACAACCGAGACAGGCTCGCCGGAACCCACGCGACGGCACGCTGCGTCAGTGATTGACTTCGCACCGTGCCCATCTGTTTGCGTCGGAGAGAGGCGCAGTGTGCGCGAGCTACTGCTTGGCTTGACCGGAAATCGCCGACCCGGCCCGCGCTGTCGGTGGTCCCGTCTAGGGTGACCGCAAGTCGTGACCTTCGTATTCCCGCGGGTCATGAAGCCGTAGGGGATTTCATCTGGGGCAGGGGGCGGGGTTGCAGCTGCGCAACGTGTGGTGGCGGGCCGGAAACGGGACGTCTGCACTGCAGGGGGCGAGATGAGCACGGCAACGCCCGGCGTCGCTTTCCGTCATGTACTTGACGGTGCGCCGCTAACTTACGTGCGCGGCCTGCTTGGTGAGGACACCTGCGACCTTCTC
This sequence comes from Streptomyces sp. ERV7, assembly GCF_001653515.1. Lineage (GTDB taxonomy): Bacteria > Actinomycetota > Actinomycetes > Streptomycetales > Streptomycetaceae > Streptomyces. Next base: position 9,487 of record NZ_LYOY01000030.1, read on the forward strand.
GACCTTCTCGACGGCGGCTCTGCGGACGAATCCATGCTGCGGCGGGTCGCTGAAGGCTCGGTGTCCCCCGAGCGCCTCATCTCGCAGCCGGACGAACGCGAGAGCTTCCTCGCCCTCTTGTCCGGGGCGAAACGCGTGGAGCTCGCCAACAGGCTGGGATGGGATGGCGGCACCGGAGCGGACTCGTTCCTGGCAAAGGTTGAATGGACAGCGGATCAGCGTCGGGCGCTCCTTGGCTTTCTTGGACTGATTGTCGACAGGGCGTCAGAGGCGCCGCCGGCCTTCCGTAGCACCACGGCGCCGGCCTACGGCATGTTCCCCCACCAGCGCCGTGCTGCCCGGCGGGTGGGTGATCTGCTGTACTCCGGTGAACGGCGGGCTGTCCTGCATCTCCCTACAGGTGTCGGCAAGACCCGCACCGGCATGAACCTCATTTGCGACCATCTTCGTGGACACGAGCCAACCGTTGTGGTGTGGCTCGCCAGAGGCCGGGAGCTCCTGGAGCAGGCAGCGAGCGAGTTCGAGCGAGCCTGGGGGGCTCTCGGTAACCGTGACGTCAGCGTCGTCCGCATGTGGGGAGATGCCCCGGTCGAGCTGGACGGCGTCACCGACGGCATTGTGGTGCTCGGGCTCGATAAAGCCGTCTCCGCAGCCAAGAGTGATCGTACGTTCCTGGACCGCCTAGCCCTGCACGCGACGCTAACGGTTTTCGACGAGGCCCATCAGGCCGTCGCCCCCACTTACAGCCGTGTAGTCGAGGCCCTGACGCTGCGTCGAGACGCCAGTCTGCTGGGCCTAACTGCAACACCGGGGCGGACCTGGGCGAACATCTCCGAGGACGAGAAGTTGTCGGATTTCTTCGCCCGCCAGAAGGTGATGCTGGAGATCGACGGATACGACAACCCGGTAACCGCCCTGATCGAGCAGGGCTACCTTGCCCGCCCCCTCTTCCGCACCGTCGCCACGCAGTCTGGTATGAAGCTCAGCGCCGCTGATCAACAGGGGATTGCGAACGCCTTCGAGATCCCCGAATCGCTGATTGATCGGCTGGCGACAAATGTGCAGTGGAATCTGCAGGTCGTCCGGACAGTGCTCGACCTCATCAGGGACCATCGGCGGATCCTGCTCTTTGCCGCGTCCGTCGAACACAGCCGACTGATCGTCGCCATCCTGTCCGCGCTGGGCGTGGATACTGCACAGGTCACGGCCGAGTCGTCAACTAGGCACCGCGACAATGCCATTGCGCGATTCAAGGGTCCGTCCAGCAAGCCGATGGTGCTCTCCAACTTCGGCGTACTCACCACGGGATTCGATGCCCCTGCGGCGAGCGCCACAGTCATTGCCCGTCCCACCAGGTCCCTGGTCCTCTACAGCCAGATGGTAGGGCGGGTTATTCGCGGGCCTCACGCCGGCGGAACACCCACTTGTGACGTGGTCACCGTTGTTGATCCTGATCTCCCAGGATTCGGAGACGTCGCAGAGGCATTCACGAACTGGGAGGATGTATGGAACAACAGGTGATCGGCGCCGCTGTTACCTACCCGATCGTTAGCGCGGACATGACGATCACTGCGATGAGGAACAGCGGCTACAAGTCGACGGCACATGCAATCGCCGAACTAATCGACAACGGCATCGAAGAGAATGCCGATATCGTCGAGCTGTTCGCAGTTGAGAGCACGCAGCGGCGTTCTGAACGTGCGCGCTACCACGTCGAGAAGATCGCCGTGATGGACAACGGCGACGGCATGGACTACGAGACGCTCCGGCGGTCCTTGCGGTTTGGCGTGGGCAGCCGCCAGGAGCGCAAAGGGATAGGGCGCTTTGGTGTCGGCCTGCCCCAGTCGAGCATGTCGCAGTGCCAGCGAGTGGACGTGTGGTCCTGGCAGAACGGCCCCGAAAACGCCCTGCACACCTACCTTGATCTCGAAGAGATCAACGGGAACGACGAGCAGGTCCCTGTGCCTCAACACGATCCACTTCCGAAAGAGTGGCAGGACCTCAGCAAGGGGCTCGGCCCGACAGGAACTCTCGTGCTGTGGACCAAGCTGGACCGGGTCCAGTGGGTGGGAGCGCAGGCGACGCTCCAGAACACCGAAGAGTTGATTGGCCGCATCTACCGTAAATTCATTGCCAAAGGCCGCTGCCGCATCCGCCTTGTCCCGGTCCACGGATGGGAGATCCTCGGGCAGCGAGACGCGCTCCCGAATGACCCCCTGTACCTGACCGAGCGGACCTCGACGCCGGCCCCCTTCGATACGAAGCCGATGTTCCGCCCTTGCGGAGCAGGCACCGTCGGCAAGGTCGGCGTGGAAGAGTTCATGGTCGAGGGCCTTGATGGCAAGAAGTACCCCGTTCGGGTAACCGCCTCCATCGCTGAGGATGCATCCCGGCGGCCCGACGTCGAGGGATATCCCTGGCCGGATAATATCTCTCCCATACTGAAGCCAGGCTCCACACCATGGGGCAAGCACGCCGCGCGCAACCTTGGTGTTTCACTCATTCGTGCTGACCGCGAACTCGACCTAGATAAAGGCTGGGTGAGCACCTATGACCCGGTCGAGCGCTGGTGGGGCATCGAGATTGAGTTCGATACTCAGCTTGACGAGGTCTTTGGTGTCACCAACAACAAACAGGCAGCCACTGCCTTTTCGGAGTTGGCCCACTTCGACTGGACCGAGGAAGCTGACGGGACAGGCATGTCCTGGGGCGAGTTCAAGGAGCAGCTCGCCGAAGATGGCGACCCCAAGCTGAAGCTGATGGACATCGTCTATCACATCCGCGAAAAGCTTATCAAGAAGCTGCGGAAGGATTTGGAGGACCAGACGCGCGGCACCGGAACAAGCCGCAAGCGCCATGAGAAGGCAGAAGCACAGGCTGAGCAGGCAGTGAAGAAGCGGCGAGCCGAAGCCGGCCCGAGTCTGACAGAGAGCTTGGAGAAGGAGAGCTCTCCGGAGGAGAGCCAGCAACTCCAGTTCGAGAGTTTGGTCGAGACGCACAAGTACCCCGAAGCCGACGCCAAGCGGATCATCGAAGAGACGATGGCGCAGCACCGGCACGTACGTCTGCTGACCAGCCGGAACCCGGACTCGCCTGCCTTCTTCAACATCGAGTTCATCCCTGGGATGCTTCAGGTCGCCCTCAACATGGACCACCCTGTCTACAACGACCTCATCGCGGTCTTGGACAGTGATATTGAAGGCGCAAGCCAGCGCGACCTGGCTGATCGGCTGGAGCGAGCCGCTAGCGCGTTCAAGCTCCTGATGTTCTCCTGGGCACGCTTCGAGGATGAGCTGCCGGAAAACTCCAAGACCAAAGACCGAGTCAAGAAGATGCGCCAAGACTGGGGCCGGCTGGCGAGCGAGTTCTTCACAGCCGATGACGAGGATGACGAGGATGACGACGAGTGACGTCTGACCACGTCTGGCAGCAGATCGCAGGGCTTCTTGCGTCTGCTCATGGTCGTGTGGCCCTGATCGCGCCCTTCATCAAGAAGGACGTGTTCAGGGCCGCTCTCGCGGCGATCACGGCACCAGAAGCTGAGATCCTCTGCGTAACAAGGTGGTCGGTGCTGGAGGTGGCGGCTGGCGTGTCAGACCCCGAAATCGCCGAACTTGCTGCACAGGATGGACGTGTCACCATCCTGCTCTGCCACGACCTTCACGCGAAGCTCTACCTCGCCGATGATCGATGTCTCGTCGGATCGGCCAACCTCACCGCCAAAGCGACAGGTAGAAGGCACCCGAAGAATCTGGAGTTGCTCATCGAGGCCCCGGTGTCCCACCCAGAGGTCCAGCGGCTGCTCGTGCAGATTCATGACGATGGCGTCCCGGCAACCCAGGAGTTGGCTCGCCAGATACGAGAGCAGGCCGAGCTGCTCAAGCAGGATGAGGATGGTTCAGCCCTCATCTTGGTGACTGGTGAACCTGATCAGCAGAGAACCTCCTGGAGACCAGAAACACGATCACCCAATCGGCTCTACCGCATCTACCGCGGGGCGAAGCACGATTACGTCAGTGAGATCCTCGCCGGCGTAGTCCGCGACCTGGCGCACCTGGACGTGCCGCCCGGGCTGGACGAGCAAGCCTTCTCCAAAGCGGTTCTGGCACGCCTGTACGGGATGCCGGAGGTTGGCCAACTAGTCACCGAAGGTCGGCTAAGCATGACCGACCTGCAGCAGAGGCTCTTGGAAGCCGATGGGTGCACCGAGGCGCAGGCGCAACGCGCTGCGGAGAACATCGGGGAGTGGCTCAAGTACTTCGACGAGGTGCGCGTGGTACCAACAGGACCGTGGGAGATCAGGCAAGGCCGTGAGCTCGCCTAGAACAGGACAGGACACCGTGCCGGGTCAGGGCGGGGCGCTCCGGGGGAAGCTTGTACGCGACCGAATCCCAGAGATCATCCGCAGTGGTGGGGCGCAGCCGGAGACCTATACGGCATGCCCAGAGGAGTACCGCCAGCGTCTACGCGCCAAGCTTCAAGAAGAAGTTGCAGAGTTCCTTGCTGCTGAGGAACCCAAAATGCCTGAGGAGCTGGCTGATGTCCTTGAGGTAGTCCGTGCGCTCGCCAGCGATCTTGGATTGCCTCCTGAGCGGTTGGAGGCCATCCGGGCGCAGAAGGCGGCGGAGCGCGGAGGGTTCGGCGGTCGAATCGTATGGACCGGCAATGCCAACCAGCAGATGGACGCTCCCACGGGTGGAGTGCCCTAGCGGCTGCCTGCCTCGCGAAGGGGATGCGGGCGGGGTCTTGGTGCCTTGACCTGCGTGCCTCAGGCGTCACGGGCTGCCGTGACGCCGTGACGCTTCCGGGATCCGCTCGTGTCAGCCTGCGGCGCGATAAAACTTGGATCCCACTACACCGCCGTACCGATCGATGTCGTATGGCGCCGCGCCGGCAGACGTCTGTCGATCCTGTCCCGTCGTGCCGTCCAGGACGATCGGCTCGTCGCCCACCTCCCCGTACACGGCACCGTGCCAGAATCCGTTGACCTTCGGCACCTTCCGTCCGGAACCGTCGGGCAAGGCCCACCGCTTCTGAACCGAAGCGGCGTCGAACACCGTGATCCCGCGGTCTGCCGCCCCGTACCCGTACCTGGAGCACAGGACCAGGGACTGTGCGTCGTGGCGGCACCGCCAGCCCCCGCCATCGAGCGCCACGCGCTCCTCACCGCTGACGGCATCCACGACGAGCGTCTTGTCCTTGAGGGTTGCGCTTAGCAACCGCGGTGCGGCGGCGGCCGGCTGCCGCGCCTCCGCCACGGTCCACTGCTGTTCGCCCGTGGCCGCGGCAAGGCCCAGCAGCCTGCCCGCGCCGAACCCCGTCTTCTCGCCGCCGGCAACGACGCCGTCGGCCAAGGTCACTGCGCGGAAGTCGGGCTTCTTCCAGCGGACGGTGCCCGCAGAGGGTTCAACGGCGTACGTGGTGTCGGCCGCGGTGACGAGCGCTGTGCCGGCGTCGACTCCGATGACCTGTGGTGCGAGGATCTCGTCGGCCCCAATGGATGTGGCCGCGAGCCCGCGGGAGCTGGGAGCGGCCGCGATCTCGGCCGACCATGCCGTCTTGCCGGTGGCCGTCTCGACGGCCAGCACCTCGATCACGGCTCGGTCCGGCGTTGTCCCTTGACCCTTCACATCCCTGTTCCAGGCCGCGTACACAGTTTTACCGTCAGCCGAGACGAGTGGAGCGGCACGATTGCTTCCGAAACCGCCCTTCTCTGCGGCGTACTTCGTCACGTCCCACCGCGGTGCACCGGTCTCGGTGTCGATCGCCTTCAGTCCCTCTTCGGCAGTGATGTAGCGGCTGATTTCAGCTGGTGATCCGAAGCGGATCGGGCCGTCCTCTGGGCTGACCCACGTGCAGTTCGCCACGCTGGTGGCGCCAGCTTGCTAGGCCGGCGCCAGTGCCATGTTTGTGTCGGGAGCGAGCAGCCGCCCGTCGTGCTCATCAACTCCCCGTGCACTCACGTCCGCCCGCGACCGCGGACGAACTGGAACGGTACCTGTCGACGTCTCCGCGAAGGCGACTAGTACAGACTCGGCCTCCGACCCGGCTGCCTCAATGCCACAGGTAGTCTCCTCGGGGCCAGTAGGCGCTCGATAGGGGGAGCGGGATGACAGAGGCGTTGACGGACGCGGGGGTCTGCCGCACGATCGGGTGACATCTGAACTGGCTTGCCCTGTGGGGCGGGTGGGAAGGATGTCGCTGTGCCCAAGCCTTATCCGGAAGAGTTCCGCCAGGACGTCGTGCGGGTCGCGAGGAACCGCGGCCCG
>NZ_LYOY01000031.1 GCF_001653515.1 Streptomyces sp. ERV7
CCACCGCCCCGCAGGCCGCCCGCAGCGCGCCGTCTCGGTGAGCCCCGCCGGGGACACCCGCTCGGGCGTGTCGCCGTCGAAGCAGTTGCCCGCGACGGCGGAGGTGGCGAGCACCAGGTCGGCCCCGTTGCCGGTGACCCGGTTGTCGCGGACCGCGTTACGGGCCGCCGGGTATCCGGCGACATCGGTCAGCAGCACCCCGGCCCGGCGGTTGCCGCTGATCAGATTGCGCTCGACGGTGTTGTCCGTCCCGCCGCCCAGTCCGATCCCGATGCCGTAACCGCCGTCCGCCTGCTCGGGGCTGCGGTCGTCGTTGTTGTCGGTGAAGGCGTTGCCGGTGAACACCGCGCGGTGCTGGGGGGCCAGGGCCTCCAGGTCGTTGGAGTTCACCGTCGCCCCGACGCGGTTGTGGCGGGCCGTGTTGCCGAGGACGTACAACTCCTCGGAGGCGTTGGTGACTTCGATGCCCACCGCGTTGTGCTCGACGGTGTTGCGCCGGACGGTGGTGAGGCACGGCCTGCACTGGCCCACGTAGATCCCGGAGTCGGCCTGGCCGGAGGCGTACGAGTCCTCGATGATCCCCTCACGGGCGTCGAACCCGCCACCGCCCCGCAGGCCGCCCGCAGCGCGCCGTCTCGGTGAGCCCCGCCGGGGACACCCGCTCGGGCGTGTCGCCGTCGAAGCAGTTGCCCGCGACGGCGGAGGTGGCGAGCACCAGGTCGGCCCCGTTGCCGGTGACCCGGTTGTCGCGGACCGCGTTACGGGCCGCCGGGTATCCGGCGACATCGGTCAGCAGCACCCCGGCCCGGCGGTTGCCGCTGATCAGATTGCGCTCGACGGTGTTGTCCGTCCCGCCGCCCAGTCCGATCCCGATGCCGTAACCGCCGTCCGCCTGCTCGGGGCTGCGGTCGTCGTTGTTGTCGGTGAAGGCGTTGCCGGTGAACACCGCGCGGTGCTGGGGGGCCAGGGCCTCCAGGTCGTTGGAGTTCACCGTCGCCCCGACGCGGTTGTGGCGGGCCGTGTTGCCGAGGACGTACAACTCCTCGGAGGCGTTGGTGACTTCGATGCCCACCGCGTTGTGCTCGACGGTGTTGCGCCGGACGGTGGTGAGGCACGGCCTGCACTGGCCCACGTAGATCCCGGAGTCGGCCTGGCCGGAGGCGTACGAGTCCTCGATGATCCCCTCACGGGCGTCGAAGGCGTAGATGCCGTACAGCGCGTTGTTGTGAGCGGTGACATAGGACGCGCGGAAGCCCTTGAGCGGGGGGTACGCCTTGGTGTCGAGCCGTTCGTAGCCCGCTCCCCCGGCGCCGCCGGTGTGCCGGGCCGCGTCGGTCACTCCGGTGAACAGCACACCGTTGGCGAGGTGGTTACGGACCGTCAGGTTCTCCACGGCCGACCCCGCGCCGGTCACGGTGACGCCGTTGGCACGGCGGAACTCGCCGTCGATGACCGTGCCGTTGCGGTCCGCGCCGCGCAGGACGACGCGGGACGCGGCGAGCGTGACGCTCTCCCGGTAGACACCGGGCGCGACCAGCACCAGATCGCCGGGGTGCGCGTGGTCCACCGCACGCTGGATGGACCCGAAGTCACGCGGCACACGCAGGGTGGCGGCCGGGCCGCGCCCGGGCGGCGCCGAGTCGTCCACCGGGCCGGAACACGCCGGAACGAGTAGCAGCAGCACGGCGGACAGGCCGGCGGCGGCCAGGCCGAACCGACGCCGCCGCAAAGGACGAGAAGCGAGAGCGAGCACGGGCCCAGGTGTATCGTGCCAAGCGCCGCGAATGCGAACTACACCCCTTATATGACTACTTGCCCTGTCAAGGGCAGGAAAGGGGATGGAAATGAACTGCGTGCCTCTCCATGCCGCTCCCGCGCGAACCGCGTGGGAGACCGGTCGTCACCGGGCTCCGAGGTGAGGCCACCGACCGGCGGGGACGGGCCCGCCCGGCGCGGGCTGCTCGGCGGGCTGGCCGCCCTGGGCACGGCCGCCGCCGTGGCCGGCTGCCAGGGGTCCCGCGCCCCGGCTCCCACCGCGCCCTCCCGGCCCGGCCGCCAGCCGGGCGTGACGGACCCGCAGCCTCCCCGTGCGCTGCTGCTGTCCTACGACGTGGGCCCCGGCACCCAGGGGCCTGCGGGCCGGGAGTCCGTGCGCCGGATGCTGGCCGCCTGGACGCCCGTACTCACGGCCCGCGACGGCTCGACCGTCACGGTCGGCCTCGGCCCTTCCCTGTTCCACCGCCTCGGCTCACGTGCACCGGAGGCGCTGCGCGACCTCCCCGCCTTCGCCGGGGACCGGCTGCGCCCCGAAGCCGGGGGCGGCCAGGTGTTCCTGCAGATCTGCGCCGCCACCCCGACCGCCTGCGCCGACCTCGCACGGCGGCTGGAACAGGCCGCGCCGGGCGTGCTGCGCCCGCGCTGGCGCCAGGCGGGCTTCCTCCCCGCCGCACCGCCCGGGGAGACCCCCCGCAACCTGTTCGGCTTCAAGGACGGCACCGCCAATCCGGGCGCGAAGCAGGCCGAACGGTGGGTGTGGCTCGGACCCGGGCCCCACCACGACGCCACCTACCTGGTGGTCCGCCGTATCCGCCTGGCGACGGCGGAGTTCGGCACGCTGCCGGTGGAACGCCAGGAACGGGTCATGGGCCGCCGCAAGGCACACGGCGGCCCCCTCCAGGGCGGCCGCGAACACGCCGAGCCCGACCTCTTCGCCAAGACGCCGCAGGGCGGTTACCTGCTTCCCGCCGACGCCCACGTCCGCCTCGCCCACCCCCGCTTCGACGGCGGCGCCCGGATACTGCGCCGCGGCTACTCCTACGACAACGCCCCCGACGACCAGGGCCTGCTCTTCCTGGCCTATATGAACGACCCGAGCCTCTTCACCCGCGTCCAGCGCCGCCTCGCGGGCCACGACGCGCTGAGCCCCTTCGTCGAGCACTACGGCTCCGCGGTGTTCTTCGTCCCACCGGCGGCGAGCCCGGAGCAGCCGCTCGGCAGCACGGTGCTCTGAGTCGCGGATGCCGCGGGCTCGCGGACGTGCGGTCAGGCGGGGAGCTCCTCCACCGTGGGGACCACCGTGCCGAACAGATCCGTGATCGTGGTCAGGGCCGCGGACTGGAGCGTGGAGGCGGGCAGGAGCGTGCCGTCGGGAGTGGTGAGGGTGCGTGTCGCGGTGGTCTCGGCGACGACCGTGGGGCGGTAGCCGAGGTAGAAGGCGCCCTGGGCGGTGTAGTTGACGCACATGTGCGTCATGAAACCGGCCAGGATCAGGTCCTTGCCGCTGCCCGGCGCGACGCCCAGATCGGTCAGGGTCTTCTCCAGTTCCGTGGCGTGGAAGGCGTTGGGGACCTGCTTGACCACGACCGGCTCGCCGTCCGCCGGAGCGACCTCGTCGATGACGGCGCCGATGTGGGCGCGGATGTCGTACGGGGTGTTCTCCCCGCCGTCGTTGACGATGTGGACGACCGGGGTGCCCGCGGCACGGGCGCGCGCCAGCAGCCGGGCACCGGCGGCGACGGCTTCGTCCGCGCCGTCGAGGGCCATGACACCGGTCCGGTAGGTGTTCTGGAAGTCGATCATGATGAGGACGGACTCGCTCAGCCGGGGCGCCCGGTCGTCCAGGCCCATCACCTTGCGCAGGGTCGAGGAGGGCTGGGCCGTGGAGAGCTGGGCGGTCTCGGGCTTGTTCGTGTTCATCGGGTGCCTTTCGAGGGTTGATTGGGCATGGCGAAGCAAGAGCCTGTTTCCGAACCCCCGTCGTCCGCCCGGAGGGCGGGCGCAGCGGCGTTCGGTGCGTGCGCTCGGCGCGCGGTGGCGCAGGTCATGTGGCGGAGCCACCTGTCCTGCGTCGCCGTGCGGCGAGGGTGCGTGCCGGGCGTCGGGGCGCAGGCGGGGGTTCGGAAACAGGCTCTAAGCCGTGGCGCACTCGCGCGCCAGGTCTGTGGGGTTGGCGGGAAGAAGGGGTCAGGTCGTGCGGAAGCGGCGGCGGTACGCCGCAGGCGTGGTGGCCAGCTGCCGCTTGAACGACCGGTGCAGGGTCTCGGCCGAGCCGAGCCCGGCCGCGGCCGCGACCTGGTCTAGGGGGCAGTCGGTGGTCTCAAGGAGGCGCCGGGCCACCTCCACCCGCGCCGCCTCGACGTAGGTGGCCGGGCTGGCGCCCGTCTCCTGTTTGAAGACGCGCGCGAAATGCCGCTCGCTCAGACACATCCGCGCGGCCAGGGCCGGCGCGGACAGGTCCTCGTCGAGGTGCTCGGCGATCCACAGCCGCAGCTCGTCGATGTCACGGCGAGAGGCGGCGGGCCGGCTGAGCGGGACGGAGAACTGGCTCTGCCCGCCCTGCCGCTTGAGGTACATGACCAGCTGTCTGGCCACCGCGAGCGCCACGTCCTCGCCCAGGTCCTCGGCCACCAGGGCCAGTGCGAGGTCCAGACAGGCGCTGATCCCGGCCCCGGTCCACAGCCGCCCGCGATCGGTGCGTACGAAGATCGGGTCCGGGTCGACGGTGACCGCCGGGTGGTCGGCGGCGAGCTGGGCGGCGGTCGACCAGTGCGTGGTCGCCGTCTTCCCGTCCAGCAGCCCGGCCGCCGCCAGCAGATGCGCGCCCACGCACACCGAGGCCACCCGCCGGGCGTACGGGGCGGTCTCCTTCACCCACGCGACGACCTCGGTGTCGATACGGGCGGTGGGTCCGGCGTCGGTCATGTCGACCGCGCCGGGCACCAGCAGGGTGTCCACCTCTGCGCCGACCTCGGCGAAGCCCAGATCGGCCTGCAGCCGTACGCCCGCCGAGGTCCGCACCTCGCCCGCGACCGGCCCGGCCAGCACGACCCGGTAGCCGGCCCGGCCCGCGGTCTCCCGGTTGGCCAGGGCGAACACCTCGGCCGGGCCGGTGACGTCGAGGAGGTCGACATCGGGGAAGACCGCGATGACGACGCGGTGGGTAAGGGGCATGCACCCATCCTCACCGCCGCCCCCGATGACCGCAATGACGCTTCCCTGTCACATCCGGACACGCCGCGTCAAAGGCGCGTCAGCCCGGAGTCGACGGCAGCCAGCCGTGCTGTACCGAGCGCACGCCCGCCTCGAAGCGGCTGCGGGCGCCGAGGCGTTCCATCAGATCGGTCGCGATGCGGCGGGCGGTGCGCTGCGAGACGCCGAGGCGCTTGGCGATGGCCTCGTCGGTGTGGCCCTGGGCCAGCAGCGCGATGGTGGTGGCCTCCTGGGGGCTCAGCCCGTTCGCGTCCCTGGTCGCGGCCTCTCCGAGGGGCTGGGCGCCCGCCCAGAGGCTCTCGAACAGCGCGCACAGCGCCATGAGTGTGCCCTGGCCGGTGAGGAGGACCGCACCGGCGCCGGTGTCGTCGCCGCTGACCGGGATCACCGCCGTGGAGCGGTCGGTGATGATCATCCGGGTGGGCAGATCGGGCACGGTACGCACCTGGCCGCCCAGACCGGCGAGCCAGCCGGCGTACTCGACGGTGGGCTGGTCGTTGCGCACGCTGCTGAGGTAGAGCGTGCGCATCCGCACACCCCGGCGCAGCAACTGCTCGTCCAGCGGCCGCGACGCCTGCATCTGGGCCGCCGGCTGGGCGCCGCCGGGAGCGAAGGACATGACCTCGCCCGTGACGTCGCGGGTGAGGCGGGTGAGGCGGTCGCGGATCTGGTCGATGCCGACGAGCTGCTCGACGCCCGGGCTGGACGCCGCCGGGCGCAGATCCGCGTACTCCGCGATCAGCTGGGCGGCGACGGCACGGGACGCCTCCAACCGCTGCTGCTGTGCGGCCAGTTCCGCCTGCTGACGGGCCATGAGGATTTCCATGCCGATGTCGGGCGAGACCGCCCGCAGGCTTCCCTCCCGCTCGGCCGACGGCCGTACGAGGGCGAGCTCGCTCAGTACGTCCAGGGCGTCGCGTATCTCGTCCTCCGGCCGGTCCAGCCGTGCCACGAGCTCGGTGACCCCGCCCCGCGGATCGGCGAGCATGGCGCGGTAGACCGATTCCGCCGCCGCGTCGAGCCCCAATGCGGTCAGCATCGAGCAACCCCCTCAAAGCCGGTGAAACAACCCCCCCGGGTCAGAAGGGATCATGCCACGTTCAGGTATATACCTCCGGTGCGGCACGGCGACAGTCAATGCGCCGGCCGGAAGCGGCCACGGCCGGAAATGGCCACCTTGCTTCGCTGGCGGGTCAGTTGATCATTTGGAAGAGTCTGATCCATGTATCTCGTCCATGCCAGTCTTCGCGGGCCCCTCGACGCCCGCCTCCCTGAAGGAACGCGCTCCCTGGTGCGCGCCCAGGCCCGGGACGAGGACGGCATCGAGCATGTCGCCGTCCACCCCGACGCACAGCCCCACCCCGTGATCGGCCTCTATGTACGGGCGGACGGCCTGGCCGCCGCCGAGGCGCGGGCGGCCGAGGTGTGCCGACGGGCCCTGCGCCGCCCGGAGTTCGGCGGCTGGTGGCTGCTGGGCGCCCGGGTCCCGATGGTCGCCCCGTTCTACGAGTCGCTGCTGTCCGCTTCCGGCCCTGCGACAGCGGCGGCGGACGGAACCGTCCATGGCCCGTTGGGGCCACCCGAAAGCCCTTCCACCTAGTCCGACCAGCGACGAAAGTAGTTCTCGCCAGCAGGGAACACCCCGGCAGGCCGGAACCGGACAGCGTCACCGCGGGATGCGAGCCGGTTCCAGATCGCCGACACACCGTCAGCACACCGGAGTGCCCGTCCGTACGGCCCTCCGGGCGCCTGACCGTTGAAAGGGACTTTCGTCATGCTTCGTACCTCCGTCGCCCAGGCCGCCGCGGTCGCCGCCCTTCTCGTCTCCGTCCTCGGCGTGGCCGCCGCCTCCGCCGGATCGGCGTCCTCCGCCCCGGTGCACGCCGATCCGGCCGCCACCACCGTCGCCACCCAGCAGACGATGGGCTGGTCGTAACACCCGGGCCCGGAGCTCCCGTTACGGCCCGCGGCCTCTTCTTCCGCGGCCTGTGAGCCCCGCGCCGACGGCTGCTCCCGCAGGGCAGCCGTAGCAGCCCGCCGCTCCGGCTTGTGCCCGGCCGGCATGGCCGCACCTGCGGCAGTGGCAGCCCGCCTCCCGCCGACTTCCCTGCGACCCGTCCGCGCCGCGTGCCTCTGTCACGCCCTGCGCGCCGCCGGACTCCCCGCCTTCTCCCCTTCCCCTTCGCCGATGTGAGGCTCCGTCATGCCCAGAAACCCCCGCACGTCCTCCCGTACCGCCAGGACCGCCGCCACCGCCGCGATCGCCCTCGCCGGGGCGACCCTCTCGCTGGCCTCCACCGGGTCCGCCCACGCCGCCTCGGTCGCCACCTGGGACAAGGTCGCCCACTGCGAGTCCACCGACAACTGGCAGATCAACACGGGAAACAGATACTACGGCGGCCTGCAGATCCTTCTGTCGACCTGGAACGCGTTCGGCGGCCGCGAGTACGCCTCGTACCCCCACCAGGCCACCAAGCAGCAGCAGATCATCGTGGCCGAGAGGATCCTCGCCGGGCAGGGCGCGGGCGCCTGGGGCAGCTGCGGGGCCGAGGCCGGGCTCGCCGACGACCACGCCACGCCCTACCCCACCACCCCGCCCGCACCGGTCGGCATGGTCCACCTCACGGCCGCCGACCTCACCGGTGACGGGAAGAAGGACCTGGTGGGCGTCGAGTCCGCCACCGGCACCCTGTACCTCTACCCGGGCAACGGCGACGGAACGCTGGGCGACCGGGTCCGCATCGGCTCCGGCTGGGGCGGGATGAGCAAGCTCGCCGCCGCCGACTTCACCGGCGACGGCAGGGCCGACCTGGCCGCCGTCGAGAACACCACCGGCAATCTGTACGTCTACCCCGGCAGCGGCACGGCGGGCGGTATGAACACCCTCGGCGCGCGTGTCCGGATCGGCTCCGGCTGGGGCGCGATGCGCGACCTCACCGCGCTCGACGTCAACAAGGACGGCAGGCCCGACCTGCTGGCCATCGACTCGGGCGGTGCGCTGTGGGCCTACCCGGGCAGCGGCGGCGCGGCCGGGATGAGCACCCTCGGCGACCGCGCGCAGATCGGCTCCGGCTGGAACGCCATGACCGAACTGGCCGCCCCCGGCGACCTGAACTCCGACGGCACCGCAGACCTGGTCGCCGTCGACCCGTCGGGCTCGCTGTGGAAGTACCCCGCCACCGGCTCACTGAACGGCATGAACACCCTCGGCGACCGCGACCGGATCGGGAGCGGCTGGGACTCGATGCGCCAGCTCGTCGGCGCGGACTTCAACGGCGACGGCAAGGGCGACCTCGACGCGGTCCAGGCGCCGACCGGCTCCACCGGCACCTTCTACTTCTACCCCGGCAACGGCGACGGCGGCTTCGCCGACCGCACCCGGATCGGCAACGGCTGGTAGCCGCAGCCCCGTTCGCCGCTCCCCCTCCCCTTCCCCTGCGCCCTCGCTCTCGCTCTCGCTCTCGCTCTCGCTCTCGCTCTCGCAGACCTTTCACCTACAGGAGATACCGCCATGTCCAAGTTCATCCACCTCAAGAAGTCCGCTCTCGCCGCCCTGGTGGCCACGGCCGCCGTCACCGGTCTGAGTGCCGCGCCCGCGCAGGCCGACGCCGGATCCTCCATGGCCTCGCTCGCCCGGGGCGAGGTCGGCAACGGCCCCTGCGCCCACGGTGGTTACTGGACCCACATCAACAGCCAGGGCAGCAGCTGCAACAGCTCGGGCGTCTCCCACGCGTGGTGTGCGGACTTCGTCGGCTGGGTGTGGTCCCACTACGACGTGGCGCGCCTCGGCACGCTCACCGACGGCGCGGCCAGCTTCTACAAGTACGGCAAGGTCAACGGCACCCTGCACAGCACCCCGAAGGTGGGCGACGCGGTCGTCTACGACTACAACGGCGTGGACTGGGCCGCCCACGTCGCCCTGGTGACCGGCTTCGACGGCACCAACGTGACGATGGTGGGCGGCAACGAGGGACACCGGACCCACCCCGACGGCATCGTGCAGACCGAGTCCACGTCCCGCTGGCAGGTGGGCCAGGCTCCCTGGGGCCAGACCATCAGCGGCTACATCTCACCGGTCCTCAACAGTGACTCCTCCGTGACCCCGGCCGACGCGGGCATGACCCACCTGGCCGGCGGCGACCTGGACGGCAACCGCACCCAGGACGTCCTGTCGACCGAGACCAGCACCGGCGACCTGTACTTCTACCCGGGCTCCGGCGCCGTCAACGGAAGCGGCACCCTCGGCAGCCGCGTCAAGATAGGCAGCGGCTGGAACAGCATGACCAATGTGACGGTCGGCGACTACACCGGCGACGGCAAGGCCGACGTCCTGGCCACCGAGAGCGCGGCCGGCGACCTCTACCTCTACCCGGGTTCCGGCTCGGTCAAGGGGATGAGCACCCTCGGCGACCGGGTCAAGATCGGCAGTGGCTGGTCCGGGATGCACGACGTGGCCCGTATCGACGTCAACAAGGACGGCAAGGCGGACGCCGTCGCCGTCGAGACGGGTACTGGCAACCTCTACGCCTACCCGGGCACCGGCTCGCTCAACGGCATGAACACCCTCGGCGAGCGCGTCCAGATCGGCTCCGGCTGGAACGCGATGAGCCAGATCGTCACTCCGGGCGACCTCAACTCCGACGGCACCGACGACCTCGTCGCCCGGGACGAGAGCGGCAACCTCTACGCCTACCCCGGCACCGGCTCGCTCAACGGCATGAACACCCTGGGCGACCGCGTCCAGATCGGCACCGGCTGGTAGGGATCCCGCTCGGGTGGGGCCGGGCCCCGGCAGTCTCCGGCCCCACCCGCACAC
>NZ_LYOY01000032.1 GCF_001653515.1 Streptomyces sp. ERV7
GGCTCCGGCGACGGCTCGACGGTCGCTTCGACGACCGGCACGTCGGCCCCCGCCGGCTCGGCCGGGAGCGCCGCCCGCTGCTCGTCCGCGAGGTACGCGGCGAGTGCGGCGACGGTCGGGTGGCCGTACACCGTGGTCGCCGAGAGCGACAGCTGGAGGCGGGTGTTGATGGATCGCGTCCAGGTGACGCCGGTGATGGAGTCCAGGCCCAGCTCGACGAACGGCGTCTCGTCGTCGAGGTCGGCCTCGTCCAGCTCCAGCTCCTTGGCGAGGCTCGCGCGCAGCCAGGAGGCGAGCGCGGCGCGCTCCTCGTCACCGCTGCCGCCCTTGTGCGCGGCCTCGGGCTCCGGGGTGGGAGTGGGGGCCGGGGCGGCCTCCTCGGCCGCCGTCGGCGCACCCGTACCGCCCAGGCATTCCACCAGGTGATCGGCCAGTCCGGCGATCGTCGGGTGGCTGTAGACCTGCGTCGCGGAGAGCGACAGCTGGAAGTGCGTGTTCAGCTTGCGGGTCCAGGTGACGCCGGTGATGGAGTCCAGGCCCAGCTCGACGAACGGCGCGTCGTCGTCGATGTCCGGCTCCGCCAGCTCCAGCTCATCGGCCAGGCTCTGCCGCAGGTACGAGGCCACCTGGGCAGCCGAAGACCGAGGGCTCGTGACACTCATCAGATCTCCCATGGCGCCCTGGATGAGGGCGGCCAGCTCGCCGAACGTGGGGTGAGCGCATACCTCGGCCACCGTGAGGGAAAGCCCGAAGGTCCGGTTGACCTCGCGCAGCCACACAACGCAGCTGATCGAGTCGAGCCCCAGCTCCACGAGGGCAACGCTGTCGGAGCTGGTGGCCAGATCGGTTCCCAGGACGCCGCTCAGCGTCTCTCGCAAGAACCGTCGCAGGTCACGCTTCATCGGGATCTTAATACCTGTTTCTCGGTTCATCGCTCAGCGGCCCCGCTCGCTCCACGGCCGTCGCCGAAACCCTTGACCAGCCGTTCGAGAGCGGCGTTCAGCACCTCGGGCGCCTCCAGCATCACGAAGTGGCCGACACCGTCCACGAACTCGACATCAACGCCGTACTTCGCGGCCGAGGCCGTGTCCGTGGGCATCCACGACGTCGAGTTGACCAGTGTCACGGGCGCCCCGAACCGCTTGGGCAGCCGCTGGAGGTACGTCAGCATCTCGCGGAAGGACGCCGAGACAATGGCCTCGCCGACGTGTGCGCGCGTGCGCTCGACCAGGGCGACGAGGTCCGCCCGGCCCGTGTCGAGGAAGAGCTCCTCGGCCCGTACGGGCGCGTCGACGAAGCTCTGCACGAAACGGTCCAGCTGCTTGGCGCTCAGTGGCTGCGGGTCGAAGGTGTGGAGCGTGTCCACACCGACCATGCCCCGCACCCGGCCCCCGAGGAGCGGCTCTGCCGCCAGCATGACCGGCCCGCCGAGCGAGTGGCCGACGAGGACCACGTCCTCGGCCGCGACCCGGGCGACGACGTCGGCCACGTCCCGGGCGTACGCCTCGACGGTCCAGTGCCGCCGGTCGCGGCCGGAGCCGCCGTGGCCCGCGAGGTCGAGCGTGACGACCGTGTACCGGTCGGCGAAGTACTGGGCCTGCTGCTCCCAGTACGTCATGTCGCAGCCCAGACCGTGGATGAGGACCAGAGCCGTGGTACCGGTGCCGCGCACCCGGTAGGTGATGTCACCGGCGCGGTCGGTCTCGTCGCGCGGCACAGCCGTACGGACCTGGGCCTGGGCCGCCCCGGCGGTGTCCGGCTTGCGCGCGATGATGCCGACATGTTCCATGTCGGGGCCGGGCGCCCCGTACGAGCCCCGGTCCACCCCGACGGCGCCGAAGTACCCGGCTTGCTCGACCACGAACCCGGCCGCCTCGCACTCCCGCCGGAAGACCTCGGGGTCGAGGGCGTTGATCAGGCTCGGCCCGCCGATGACGTGGGCCTCCTCGAAGTGGGCCGCCACGTCCTCGATGTAGCCGGGCCATGGGTCGCCCGCCAGTCGGCGCGCCTCGTAGTCGGCCGCCTTGGAGGCCCAGTAGCCGAAGTACGGCGAGTCGGTGCTCAGGAACACCTTTCCGCCCGGCTCCAGCCAGCGGAACATCTTGCGCAGGGTCACCCCGACGCCCTCGGGCGTGAGGAAGTGCATGACGCGGCTGGCGTGCACGGCGGTGAACCGCCCGTCCTCGAAGTCGACGTCCGGCAACACCCCCTGACGCAGCGTCAAGCGGGTGCGGGCATCGTCGTTGACGCGCTGTCCCAGGATTTCGAGGTGCTTCTTCTCCATGTCGAGCGCGACCACACGCGCGCCGCTCTCCAGCGCCGCGATGCTGGCGATGCCGTAGGCGCAGCCGAGGTCGAGGACCTCGCCGCCGCACTGCCCCGCGTATTCGGCGAACTCCGAGGAGTACGGGATGAGGTGCTCGACCATCACGCCGGTCCGGTTGAGGGTCGCCACCATGCCGCCGAAGTCGAGGTTGGCCGCCGACTTCAGGTCCTCCAGGATGTCGTGCTCCCGCGTGACGGGACGCGTGGGCACGGGCAACGGGGAGAGCGTCACGGTGTGCGGCCGCGCCTCGACCGGCCCGGCCAGGCGGTGCGGGAAGTCGGCCAGGTCGGCCAGCACGACGGGCTTCGCCGGGGCGGCGGGTCCGGCCGGAGCCGAGGCCTGGACCGCGGGTGCGGCCGGAACCCGGTCAGCGGGCTGCGCCGGAGGCTGGGCAGCAAGCCGCTCCAGAGCAGGAGCCGGAGCCGCAGCCTCCGCGACCACCGGCGCCTCCTCGCGCACCCAGTACCGGTTCCGTGCGAACGGGTACGTGGGCAGCCGCAGGCGCGCCGGGTGGCGGGAGGCCGTCTCCGCGTCCGGGGACGGGAGGTCGTGGCCGCGCACATACCGTTCGGCGAGGGCGGACAGGACCCGGCGGCGCTCGGTGGCGTCCAGGTCGGCGCCGGGTGCGGTCACCTGCCCGGCGTCCGCGCCGTCCGCCGACCGCGCCGAGAAGTCGCGCGCGACCGTCCCCGCGAAGCACCCGGCTCCGGCCGAGCCGTCGCGCCAGCCGCGCCACAGTGCGGCCGCCTCGTCGAGGGTGTCGGCCACCACGGCACAGCGGTGCCGGAAGTGGTGGCGGCCGTCGCCGAGCGTACGGGCCAGGGCCGGCAGGTCGGCGTCGCGCAGCTCGCCGTCGGCGATCAGGTCCAGCAGCCGGTCCACGAGCTGGGCGAGCGCCGCCTCGGTCTTGGCGGACAGCGGCAGCAGCTGCCCCACCGCACGGGACGCCGCGGCGGATGCCACGGCGCCGGGCACGTACTCCCGTACCACGACGTGCGCGTTCGTCCCGCTCATACCGAAGGCGCTCACCGCGCCCGTCCTGGGCACACCCGCCGGGGTCACCCACTCCTTCGTCGCCTTGTTGACGTAGAAGGGGCTGTCGTTCCAGTCGATGTACTCGTTGTCCTGCTCGCAGTGCAGGCTCGCCGGGATGACGCCCCGGCGCACCGACTCGGACAGGCTCATCAGACCGACCAGGCCGGACGCCGCGAAGGTGTGGCCGAAGTTGGTCTTGGTCGAGGTCAGCGCGCAGAACCCGCGCTCCGCGACGCCCGCGTCCGTACGGAAGGCCGCGCGCAGGGCGTTGACCTCGACCGGGTCGCCGAGTTTGGTCCCGGTGCCGTGGGTGACGATGTGGCCGAGGTCCCTCGGGTCGATGCCGCCGCGCTCGTAGACGGAGGACAGCAGGTCGCGCTGGGACTCTCCGGCGGGCGCGGTGATGCCGTTGGTGCGGCCGTCGTAGTTGAGGCCGCTCGCGGCGATCACGCTGTGCACCGGGTCGCCGTTCGCCTCGGCCGCGGCGAGCGGCCGCAGCACCAGGGCGGTGACCGCCTCGCCGGGCACCATGCCGTCGGCACGCTGGTCGAAGGTGAAGCACCGGCCCGCCTCGGACAGCATGCCCGCCCGGCTCATCGCGTCCAGCGACTGCGGGGTGAGCACGAAGTTGGCGGCGGCCACCACCGCGATGTCGCACTCCTTCTGCCGCAGGCTCAGACAGGCCTGGTGCAGGGCCACCAGGCCCGAGGAGCAGGAGGTGTTGACGGCGAGGACCGGGCCCTTGAGGTCGAGGAAGTACGAGAGCCGGGCGGCCAGCACGCCGTCGTGGTTGGAGGTGACGTTGCCGCCGTCCTTCACCAGGAACTGGTAGTCGCCCTGCTCCACGCCGACGAACACGCCGACGCGCTTGCCCCTGAGCTCCTCGGCGCCGAGCGCCGCGTCCTCCAGCGCCTTCCAGGACTCCTGGAGGAGGTGGCGCTGGCGCGGGTCGATCGTCCGGGCCTCCTTGGGAGCGATCTCGAAGAAGGCGGCGTCGAACTCGTCGGCCCAGTCGATGCTGCCCATCCACCGGTAGCGCTCACCGTCCGGCTCCGCCGGGGCCGACGCGCCGAACCGTACCGGCGGGAGCTCGCGGACCATGTCCCTGCCGTCGGCGAGCGCGTCCCAGAACTCGGCCACCGAGCGGCAGCCCGGGAAGATCCCGCTCATGCCGATGATCGCGACGGGCTCGTCCCCGACGGCGGGCTCGACCGCCGCGACCGGCTCGGCGGCCACCGCCGGAGTCTCCTCCGCCATCCGGACGTCCTCCCCCGCCAGATGCTCCACCAGCCGTTCGACCGACGGGTGGTCGTAGAGGACGGTCGGCAGCAGCCGCACCCCGACGCGGTCGGAGAGCTGGTGGGCGAGCTGGGTGAGGCGGATGGAGTCGAAGCCGAGGTCGACGAAGTTGCTGCGGTCGTCGATCCGGTGCGCCTGAGTCTTGAGGACGTGCTGGACCACTTCCCGTACCGCGTACGTCAGTTCACCGGTCTTCGGGGCCCGCGTACGTGCGGCGGGCGCGGGCCGCTCCGGCCGCGCGGCCGGTCGCACCGAGCCCGCGCCGATCGCCGGCGCCTGCGCGGTGGGCCGCAGCACCATCGGCGCGGCGAGGCCGGCCGCCAGCAAGCGCTCGAACGCGTCGAGTCCCGCCGCCGTCTCCAGCGCCCCCCGGCCGCTGGTGCGGAGGTAGGTGTCGATGAACTCCGGGTCCGCGCTCCGCTGCGCGGACGCGCCCATGCCGCCCTCCTCCCACAGCGGCCACTGGATCGCGAGCGTCCGGTGTCGCGTCGGCCGCTCGCCGAGGGCGCGCGCGTAGGCCGCCTGGAAGCGGTTGGCCACCGCGTAGTCGCCGCTGCCGAAGTCGCCGAGGACGGCGGCGGCGGAAGAGAAGTGGCAGACGAAGTCAAGGCGTCCGGTGTCGAGGGCGCGCTCCAGAGCGAGTGTGCCGTGCGCCTTCGCGCCGAGCACCGCATCGATGGATGCGGTGGTCTTCGCCGGCAGGGTGACCGACTCGGCCGCGCCCGCGAGGTGCAGGACGCCGTCGATGGCGCGCAGCTCCTCGGGCAGGCTCGCCCGCAGTCCGGCCAGAGCGCTCGGGTCGCTGACATCGGCTCGGCGGCAGATGACCCGGCTGCCGGAGCGCCGCAGAGTTTCGGCCCAGGCCTCCTCGGCCGCGCCGATCTCCGAACGGCCGAGCAGGACGAGGTGGGCACGGTACTCGCGCGCCAGGTACTCGGCCAGGCGGCGGCCGAGGCCGCCGAAGGCACCGGTCAGCAGGTACGTTCCGCCCTCGCGCAACACACTCCGGGCGGGCCGGGCCGGGGCGTCGACGCGCTCGACCCGGCAGGTCCGGCGCACGCCGTCCGCCCGGTAGAGCACGCTCGCCGGGTCCTCCTGGCACTGCTCGGCGAAGAGCAGAGCGGCCCAACGGGACGCGTCGATCGCACCCTCGTGCAGGATCACGCGCAGGCCGGTGCCCGGCAGCACCTCGGCGAGCGAGCGCTCGTAGCCGATCAGGGCGTCGAGGGCGGCCTGTTCCGCGGCGTCACGGAAGTGCCCGGCCACCAGCAGGTGCGGCACCTCAAGACGGGCAGCGACCACGGCTCGGAGCAGCGAGGCGACATCGCGCAGCTCGCGCAGCAGGGGCGACAGCTCGCCCGGCCCGCCGTCGCCGTGCCCGGTCGGCCAGAGGTAGTGGATCGCGTCGACGCGCCCGTACTCGGCCGCGACCGCCCCGAGCGCACGCTTCCAGCTGCGCTCGTCGTCGCGGTCCACCGGATACGGGGACCCGGTGCCGACGAAGACCGGCTCGGCGCCGGGCGCGCACTCGCGCAGGGACCGCTCGTACGCGGCCCGCTCCGCCGCCCCGTCGAGGAAGCACAGGACGACCCGCGCCTCGGACGCGGGGGCGTCGGGGACGGGGGCGGCGGCCGTCGGCACCCAGCGCTCCTCGAAGAAGTCCAGGTCCGACGAGCCGTCACTTCCCTTGCGGGACACACCGGTCGAGGTGCGTTCCGGCGCCGCGGCCTCCTCGCCGCGCAGCCAGAAGTACTCCTCGGTGAACGGGTACGTGGGCAGGCTGATCCGGCGCGGCGGGTGTGCCTCGCCCGGGTGCGGCCAGTGCACCTCGGCACCGTCCACCCACTGCCGGGCGGCGTGTGCCAGGGCGCTGTCGGCGCCGTACACCCGCTGCTCCGCACCGGAGGCGAAGTCACCCAGGGCGTCGATGAGTTCACGCACGTCGCTCACCACGAACGCCACGCGCTCGGGCTGCTGGGTGCGGCCCACCTGGAGGGTAAAGGCGACGTCGGCGAGGCGGCGGGCGCTCGGGCCCGTCTCCTCCAGCTCGGCGAGCCGGTGGGCCAGGTCGTCCGCGTACCGGCGCAGGTTCTCCGGCCCGCGCGCCGACAGCGGTACCAGGCGCGGACCGGCGAGGACGGCGTCCTCGGCGCCGCGCGGGGGCGCCTCTTCCAGGACGGCGTGGACGTTGGTGCCGCCGATGCCGAACGAGCTGACGGCCGCGCGCATCGGCTCGGCGGAGGGGGCGTGCTCGACGAGCCGGTCCACCACGTAGAACGGCGAGCCGGCGAAGTCGATCTGCGGGTTGGGCACGCGGTGGTTGACGGTCGGCGGGATCCGCCGGTTGCCGACGACCAGGGCGGTCTTGACGAGACCGGCGAGCCCGGCCGCCGCGTCCAGGTGGCCGAGGTTGGACTTGACGGAGCCGATGCCGCAGAAGCCGGTGCGGTCGGTGTGGCGGCGGTAGGCCTCGGAGACGGCCATGACCTCGATGGGGTCGCCGAGCCGGGTGCCGGTGCCGTGCGCCTCCAGGTAGCCGATGCTCTCGGGGTGCACTCCGGCGCGGTCCAGGACCGCCGAGACCAGCTCGGCCTGCCCCGCCACGCTCGGCGCGTAGTAACCGGCCTTGCGGTCGCCGTCGTTGTTCATCCCGGCGCCGCGCAGCAGCGCGTAGATGTGGTCGCCGTCGCGGACGGCGGACGCGGCGTCCTTGAGCAGGACCACGACGACGCCCTCGCCACCGATCATCCCGCTCGCCTCGGCGTCGAACGGCTTGCAGTGGCCGTCGGAAGAGAGGGTCATGCCCTCTTCGAAGAGATAGCCGATGGCGTCCTCGGCGTACATTCCGGCCCCGCCGACCAGCGCGTGGCGGGTCTGGCCGGACTGGATGCCCTGGACCGCGAGGGCAAGGCCGGCCAGCGAGGACGAGCAGTTGCTGTGCACGTACAGGCTCGGGCCCGTCAGGCCCAGCCTGTGCGACACGGTGGTGGGGATGGTGCCGGGCTGGGCCTGCAGGAAGCTCACCAGCGACTCGGAGTCGCGCCGCGCGTTCCCGGCCGCCAGCGGCGCCTGGTAGAGGGCGTTGCTGGTCGATACGTAGACCGCGCTGTCGGTGATGTCACCGGGCAGCCGTCCGGCGTCCTCGACGGCCTTCCAGGAGTGCTGGAGCAGCAGCCGCAGCTGAGGGTCCATCAGTTCCGCGTCGCGCGGCGAGACCTGGAAGAAGTCGGCGTCGAACAAGCCCTTGCCGCGCATGCTGGCGCGCACCGGAACATAGTCCGGGTGCGCGACAAGGCTCTCGTCGACGCCCAGCTCGCGCAGTTCGTCGGCGGAGCAGAGCTCGACGCTCTCCTCGCCCGCGAGCAGGTTGCGCCAGAACGCATGGTGGTCCTCAGCGCCGGGCAGCCGGCAGGAGATGCCGATGACGGCGACGCTGCCGGTGAGATGGGCGGCAGGAGCCGGTGCGGGCTGCACGGTTTCCGCCTCGGCACGGGCCTGAGTGCCGCCGCTCGCCCGCAGGTGCTCGCTCATCCCCCGCGCGTTGACGCACTTGAAGGTCTCGGCCGCCGTGAACGGCACGCCGTACCGCTTGGCGGCCCGGTCCGCGAGGACGGCCGCCAGGACCGAGCTGCCGCCCGCGTCCAGGAACGCGTCCGTCGGGCCGAGGTCGTCGACGCCGAGCACCTCGCACCACAGGGCGAGCACATCGCCCTCGTGCGGCAGCGGGGAGCCGGGTGCCGCCTCGATGGGCCGGGTGGCGCCCGTCCGGGTCCTGGCCAGCACCACCGGACGCTCCTCCAGGGCCTTGCGGTCGACCTTGCCGTTGGGGGTGCGCGGCAGCGCGTCGATGGGCAGGACGAACGACGGGACCATGTACGGCGGGACCTTCCTGGCCAGATGCCCGGTCAGCTCCTCGGCCGCCACCGGGCCCGCCGCCGGGACGTAGTACGCCACGAGCTGCTTGCTCTCCGCACGCGTACGGGCCACCACGACGCACTCGCGCACGGCCGGGTGCCCGGCGAGGACGTGCTCGACCTCGCCGAGCTCGACCCGGAAGCCGCGGATCTTCACCTGGGAGTCGATGCGGCCCAGGCACTCGATCCGGCCGTCGCTGAGCCGTCGGGCCAGATCGCCGGTGCGATACATCCGGGTGCCGGACGCGAACGGGTTCTCGGGGAAGCGCTCGGCCGTCAGCTCCGGCTTGTTCAGATAGCCCTTGGCGAGCCCGGCACCCGCGATGCACAGCTCACCCGGGACACCGGCGGGCGCGAGCCGGCCCAGGCCGTCCAGGATGTACACCTGGGTGTTGTCGATCGGCGTGCCGATGGTGATGCGGCCGTCCGCCTCGATCCGCCCGGCCGTCGACCAGATGGTCGTCTCGGTCGGCCCGAACAGGTTCCACGCCTCGCAGTCGAGCGCGGTCAGGCCCTCGCGCAGGGTCTCGGGCAGCGCCTCGCCGCCGCACAGCACACGGACGCGCTCGTCGTTGGTCCAGCCCGCGTGCAGCAGCATCGTCCAGGTCGAGGGGGTCGCCTGCATCACCGTGGGCCGCACCGCGCCCAGCAGCGCCTTGAGCCGGCCCGGGTCACGCGCGGTGTCGGCGTCGCAGAGGTGGACGCGCGCCCCGACGACCAGCGGGAGACAGAGCTCCAGGGCGGCGATGTCGAAGCTGTGGGTGGTCACCGCGAGCAGCCGGTCCTCGGCCCGCAGGCCCGGCCGGTCCGCCATCGAGCAGAGGAAGTTGGTGAGGGCGCCGTGCGGCACCATCACTCCCTTGGGGTTGCCGGTGCTGCCCGAGGTGTAGATGACGTACGCGAGGTCGTCGGCGGTGACGCGGGCGCGGACCGGGTTGCCGGCGGGCCACGGCCGGTCCGTCAGGACCGTCCTTGGCACGTCGGCGAGCTTGCGCAGCCGGGTGCGCAGCGCACTGTGGGTGAGGACCACCTGGGGGCGGGCGTCGCCGAGTATGTAGGCGAGCCGGTCCTGGGGGTAGTCGGGGTCGAGCGGGATGTAGGCGCCACCCGCCTTCGCCGTCGCGAGGAGCGCGATCAGCAGCTCGGGCGAGCGCTCCAGGTACACCGCGACCAGACTGCCGGGGCCGACACCGAGGTCCGCCAGATGGCCCGCGAGCGAGCCGGAGCGCTCGTCGAGCTCCGCGTACGTGAGGGAATCCTGTCCGGCGACGACCGCGAGCGCGTCCGGGGTGCGGACCGCCTGCTCGGCGAACAGCTCGTGCACCGGCCGCTCGGGGTGGGCGGCCTCGGTGGCGTTCCACTCGACGGTGAGGGTGTGGCGCTCCTCGGGTGAGAGCAGCGAGCACGCGTCGACCAGCTGCTCCGGGTCGGCCGGGACGCTCTCCAGCAGGTGAACGTACTGGCGCAGCAGTTGCTCGGCCGTCGAGGCGTCGAACAGGGCGGTGTCGTACTTCCAGTTGACGGTCCAGGACCCGTCGGGCCCGGCGGGCTCGACGACCTCCAGGACGAGCTCGTACTCGCCCTCCTGGTGGACGCCCTCGACGTAGGAGAAGGCGGGGGCACCGGCGGTGACGTCCTCGTGCCAGTCCTGGTACATGAACGCGTACCGGAAGACCGGCGCGCCGCCGTCGCCCGTGGAGAGCCCGAGCTCGCGCACCAGAGCCGTGAACGGGTAGTTATGGGCGAGGTCGTTGACCAGGTTCTTCTGGACTTCCTTGCAGAGGTCGGCGAAGCGCGCCGCGCCGCTGACGCGGCTGCGGACCGGCAGCATGTTGACGAAGTGGCCCACCGTACGCTCGAAGCCCCTCGCGGGCCGGGTGCTCACCGGCATGCCGACGATCACGTCGTCCTGCTGGGTGTACTGGCGCAGCAGGACCTTGAACGCGGCGAGGTAGGCGGCACAGGCGTAGACCCGCCGACCGCGCGCGAACTCCTGGATGCGCGCGCCGAGTCCGGCCGAAAGGCGCCGGGTGGCGGTGGCCCCGGCGCCGGAGCCGGTGGGGCGCGGCCGGTCGGCGGGCAGCGTCACCGCGGGCAGGGGCTGGCAGAGCCGCTCGCGCCAGTACGCCAGACGTTCGTCGGCCCCGGCGTCGCCCAGCGCCTCGGCCTCGGCGGCCACGAACTCCTCGTAGGGGGCGCTCGGGCGCGGCGCGTCGGGGGTCCCGCCCTCGGTGAGCGCCGTGTATGCCGCGAGCAGGTCCTTGACCAGCACCACGGCGGAGGCCCCGTCGAGGACGAGGTGATGGGTGTTCAGGAGCACCCAGGCCACCGCGCCCGGCCCGTGGAAGACATCGAGGCGGCAGAGCGGGCCGCGTTCCAGGTCGAACGGCTCCTTGGCGTGCGCGCGGATCAGCGCGAGCGCCTCGCTCTCGTCGGACACAGACAGGTGATGCTCCGTCACCACCGGCTGTCCGTACTGCTGTGGGGCCAGCAGGAGGCTGCCGCCCGCCACCTCGACGGCCGCGCCGAGCACCTGGTGCCGAGCCCGGACCCGCGTGAACGCGGCCCGCAGGGCGCCGATGTCCAAGCCGGTGGTCTTGAAGCAGAGCGGCACGTTGTACGCACCGGACTCCGGGGACGCCTTCTGCAGGGTCCAGAGCCCCTGCTGACCTTCGGAGAGCGGGTAGGGCGCGGCGGGCGCCACCGGCTGCGGCGCCACAGCGGCGACCTGTCCGGTGAAGTGGGCAGCCAGCTCGTCGACCGTCGCGTGCTCGAAGAGCAGCGCGGACTCGAACCCCGGGTCGAGATCGCGCTGGATCTCCTTGGCCAGTCGCACCAGCCCCATCGAGGTGAGGCCGAGGGCGGGGAAGTCCACATCGGTGCGGACCTCGGCGGGATCCACGTCCAGCTGCGCGGCGAGGGCGTCCAGGAGCAGATCGCGGACACCACCGTCCCCGGCGGGACGGGGTGCCGGCGCGGGCACGGCGGCCCGGGCCGCCGCCGTCGGGGCCGGGGCGAGCC
>NZ_LYOY01000033.1 GCF_001653515.1 Streptomyces sp. ERV7
CCCCCACACCCACCCCCCACACCAACCAAGAGGAGATGAAGTGATGCGTTTCCCGCGCGCCTCGGGCCTGATCGGCATACCCGCCCTCGCGCTCCTGGCTGTGAGTATCTCCGCGCCGCACGGCTCCCCACCGGCCGCGCCCGCCGCCCGGCCCGTGGCGAAGGCGGCCGCCCTCCCGGCGTTCGACCACGTCGTGGTCGTGCTGTTCGAGAACAAGAACTACAGCTCCCTCACCGGTTCCAGCGCACCGTACTTCACCAACCTCGCCTCCCAGGGCACCCTCTTCACCAAGTCGTTCGCGCTCACCCACCCCAGCCAGCCCAACTACATCGGACTCTTCTCGGGCTCCCAGCAGGGCGTCGGCAACGACGACTGCCCCAAGAACTTCCGCGCCGACAGCCTGGGGCAGCAGCTCCTCACCGCGGGCAGGACCTTCAAGGGCTACTCCGAGGCCCTGCCCAGCGCCGGATACACCGGGTGCGGCAGCGGCAAGTACCGCCGCAAGCACGCCCCCTGGGTGGACTTCCCCACCGTCAACGGCGCCTCGTACAACGTGCCGTTCTCCGCATTCCCCAGCGACTACAGCAAGCTGCCGAACGTGGCGTTCGTGACGCCGGACATGTGCAACGACATGCACGACTGCTCCATCGGCACGGGCGACTCCTGGCTCAAGAGCAAGCTCGACGGCTACGCCCAGTGGGCCAAGACCCACAACAGCCTCCTCGTCGTCACCTTCGACGAGGACCACTCCACCTCCGTCAACCAGATCTACACCGCGTTCGTGGGCGCCCATGTGAAGACCGGCTACAAGTCCACCACGCAACTCAACCACTACGGCCTCCTGCGCACCCTGGAGGACATCAACGGGCTGCCCGCCCTGGGCAGCGCCGCCGGGAAGTCCCCGGTGACGGACGCCTGGACCACCTCCTGACGGGGGGAGGTGAGGGCCGCGCCTGATCCGCGGCCCTCCACACCGGTGTCCCGGGGTACCCACCAGAGCCCCCAGGACACCGGCACCCGCTCATCCCCCGCATGCGTACACCCCCGCGAGGAGGCGTCCCCGCCGTGTATCTCTCCACCATCGACCGGCCGTCGCGCGGCGGCCCGGGCCCCGGCCGGCGCCGCGCGCTCACCGGCGTCGGCGCCAATGTGCTGGCCCTCGGCACCGTGAGCCTGCTCACCGACATCTCCTCGGAGATGGTCACGGCCGTGCTGCCGCTCTACTTCGTCCTCACCCTGCACCTCGGCCCGGCCGCGTACGGCGTGATGGACGGCCTCTACACCGGGGCGACCGCCCTCCTGCGCCTGGTCGGCGGCTATGTGGCGGACCGGTTCCGTACCCGCAAGGCCGTCGCGGCGGCGGGCTACGGCCTGTCCGCGCTCGCCAAGCTCGGCCTCGTCGCGGCCGGCAGCGTACCGGCGCTCGGCGCGGTCCTCGTCGCCGACCGCGCGGGCAAGGGCCTGCGCACCGCACCCCGTGACGCGCTGATCACCCTCTCCGTGCCCGAGCCGCTGCTCGGCCGGGCGTTCGGGGTGCACCGGGCGATGGACAGCGCGGGAGCGTTCGCCGGCCCGCTGGTCGCGCTCGCCGTGCTCGGCGCCGCGGGCACCACGACGTCGCAGGCGTTCTCGGCGCTCTTCCTCACCAGCTTCTGCATCGCGGCCGCGGCCCTGCTCGTCCTCGCGGTCTTCGCCCGCGACCGGGTGGAACGCCACCCGTCACCGGCCCCCGCCCCGTCACCGCGCGCCGCGCTCGGGCTGCTGCGCGGCGGCGACACCCGGCGACTGCTGTACGCGGCCACCGCGCTGGGCCTGAGCACGGTCGGGGACGGCTTCGTCTATCTGGTGCTGCTGCGCCGCCAGGGCTGCTCCACCGGCTGGTTCCCCTGGCTCGCGGTGGGCACCAGCCTCGTCTACCTCCTCCTCGCCCCGCCCCTCGGCGCGCTCGCCGACCGCTACGGGCGGGCGGTGCTGCTGCGCTGGGGCTATCTCGCGCTCGGCGGGGTGTATCTGCTGCTGGGCAGCCCGCTGTCCGGCACACCGGTGACCGTGGCCTGTCTGTGTCTGTACGGGGTGTTCTACGCGGCCACCGACGGAGTCCTCATGGCGCTGGCGGCCCCCGCCTTCCCCGAGGCCCTGCGCACCACGGGGCTGGCCTGCGTCCAGACCGCCCAGGCCCTCGCCTACTTCGCCTCGTCCGTCGCCTTCGGCCTCGCCTGGGCGGCCTGGGGCCCGGCGACCGCGTCCAGGGCCGCCCTGGCCGTGGTGATGGCGGCTCTGGGCGTCACCACCACGGCCCTGCGGGGCCGCTCCACGAAGGAGGCCGTCCGATGACCGCCCGGACCACCTGGCTCGCCCACCTCTCGCGCTCGCCCCGACGGCGGGTCCTGACCGCGTCGGCCGGCTTCACCGCGCTGGCCGTGCTGGCCGGTTCGGCCATCGTGGCGGCCCGCCCGGACACCCCCGCCAAGGTGGCGGGCCAGGGCGCGGTGTCCCTGCTGCCGGTCTCCCCCTCCGTCCAGGAGGGGCCCGCTCTCGCGGCGCTGAGCACGGCGTCCGACACTCACGGACGGCTGATCGCGGTGTCCGCCGGAGCGACCGGCGCCCCCAGGACCGTCGCCCGGCTGGAGTGCGCGCGGTTCCACGCGGCGGCGGGCACGGGGCTCTGCCTGCGCCTGGACGGCGACCTGACGACCTATCGGCTCACGGTGCTGGACGCCCGGCTCAGGGTGCGCGGCGAGATCCCGCTGGTCGGAGTGCCCAACCGGGCACGGGTGTCACCGAGCGGGCATCTGGTCGCCTGGACGGTGTTCGTCACCGGCGACTCCTACAACGGCGGACGCTTCTCCACCCGCGTCGGCATCCTGGACACCCGCACCGACACGCTCGTCCCCACCCTGGAGGAGTGGGCGGTCACGGTGGCGGACCGGCCCCACCACGCGAAGGACCTCAACTTCTGGGGTGTCACCTTCGCGCTGGACGACCGGCACTTCTACGCCACGATGTCCACGGGCGGCCACCGCTATCTGGTGCACGGAGACCTCGCCACCCGCCGGCTGAGCACCGTACGGGACGGTGTGGAGTGCCCGTCGCTGTCCCCGGACGGCACCCGGATCGCCTTCAAGGCCGCCCGCGACGGCAACCCCCGGCACGGGTGGCGTCTGTCGGTGCTCGACCTGGCCACCGGCCGTGTCACCCCGCTCGCCGAGGAACACAGCGTCGACGACCAGGCGGTGTGGCTCGACTCCCGTACGGTCGCCTACACACTGCGGCGCGGCAGGGACCACGCCGACGTGTGGCGGACCCCGGCCGACGGGACGGGCCGCCCACACGTCCTGGTCACGGACGCCGAGTCCCCGGCGGCGCTCACCACACCGTGACGCACACGTCGTCTACAAGTCGTGCACCGCCGTGCGTGCGGCGGAGACGAAGGCCAGGACCGACGCCCAGAAGGGGTCGTAGCACTGGTCGAACAGCGCGGCGGCGTCCGGCTCACCCTCGATGGACGCGCCAAGTGCCCGGTGCGGAGGCCGAGTCGAGAGCCTGAGCGTCTCGGCGGCCGCGGCCACGTTGTCCGGGCCCTCCAGGTTGATGACCCATATGAAGTGGCGGAGTCTGCCGTACTCCACCCTGAGGCCGGCCTGCACCTCTTTGAGCGCCGGGAGCTGTTCGGCGCGGCTGCCGCCCGACTTGTGGATGTCCGACACCGTCCAGTACAGCTCCGCCATCTTGTGCGCCTGCTCGATCAGGCTCACATAGGCCGAGCGCCGCGCCTCGCCGATACGGATGGTGCGCTGGGTCCGCTCGGTGGCGGCGGCCTGGATCTGGGCCGCGCGGGCCGTGCCGCGGCTGGTCACCCAGCTGGCGAGCACGGCCGTGCCGGCGGTCAGCGAAGAGATCCAGAGGGCGGAGTCAGTCACGCCGGGAACTCTTCCCGGGCACGCCCCTCCTCATCCGGCGGCTCATGAGGCGGCCCCGCCGCTGACCCACAGCTGGGCGTGCTGGGTGGAGTCGCACGGGGTCACCATCGCGCCATTGCTGCCCACTTCGAGGCAGTCGCCGCTCGATGTGTTCTTGATGGTGCTGCCGGACGACGTGCGGGTGCCGATGCGCCAGTGCTGGCCGCCGGCGGTCTGTCCGCAGGGGAAGGCGGTGGCGTAGCCGGTGAAGCCGCCGCCGCCTCCGAAGTCGCTGCCGCCCACCAGGCAGTAGCCGCTGCCACGGTTGATCAGCTGGAAGGAGCCGTCGGAGGCGTACGAGAAGGTCCACGCGTACGAGCCGGAGGACTCGCAGGGGCCGTACGAGGCGCTCGTACCGCCGCTGCTCAGGCACTGGCCGTTGGAGACGTTCTTGACGCGGAAGGTGCCCGGTGAGCCGATCGTGGGGCCGGGCTGGGCCGGTGGGTCCGCCGGGGGGCGGTCGGTGTGGGTTCCGCCGCCGGGCTTGCCGCCGCCCGAGCCGCCCTGACCGGTCCCGCCCGCAC
>NZ_LYOY01000034.1 GCF_001653515.1 Streptomyces sp. ERV7
ATGTCGCGCAGGGCGTGGCGGAAGAGGACGGTGGTGGGGTCGTCGGGGGCCACGCCCGTGGGGACGAAGCCGTGGTCGATGTAGAAGGAGGCGCAGGCGGCGTTGCGGGCGGTCGGCCGGTGGCGGGCCAGCGCGCCCTGGGCGCCGGACGCCGCCGCGTGCTCCAGTACGGCCGCCAGACAGGCGCTCTCGATGCCGCGCGAGAACACCCGGCAGCTCAGTACGTAGTTGTCGATGTGCAGGTCCTCCGCGTCGCGGCGCAGGAACACCGCCCCGACCAGACCGTGGTCGCCGAACCGGTCGCGGGCGTGGACCACCAGCACACCGCGGTCCTGCCGTTCGGCCCACTCCCGCACCTGCGGCAGCTGGAGCCGCTCGGGGGCGAGGTGGAACTGGTTGGTGCGCAGGGTGAGCTGGGAGACCCGGGACAGCTCCGGGGGCTCCGGCGGGCGCACCGTCACCTCGATGCCGAGCCCGTCCAGGTAGTCCTGGTAGGAGCCGACGTCCTCGCGGAACTCCTGGCGCCTGGCCTCCGTGCGGTAGCGGCCCGCCCGCTCGCGGTCCTCGTCGGTGAGCACGGGCAGGTCGAACCACCCGTCCGCGAGCAGCGCCGCCGGGTGCAGGGCCGGCTCCTCGTCCACCCGGACCACCGCGACCTGCGGCAGCTGCTCCCGTACCAGACCGCACTCGAAGGTGCTGTCGTCGACGAAGACGAAGCTGTCCAGGCCGATCCCGAGCCGCTCGGCGATGTCGCGCAGATTGTCGTGCTTGGCCGACCAGTTGGCGTTGACGCGGACGAAGTCGTCCTCGCGCAGCAGCATCGAGGGATGCTCGCTGAGCGCCTCGCGCACCCGGTCCTCGTCGTTCTTGCTGCTGACGGCGAGCAGGACGCCCTGGGAGCCGAGCTGGGCCACCACGCGCTGGAACTCGACGAACGCCTCGCCGCGGAACCCGCTGCCGAGCTCCACGCCGTCCACGCCGTCCTCGCCGAGCACACCGCCCCAGAGCGTCCCGTCCAGGTCGAGGACGAGGCACTTGCGGGTCCGGCCGAGCAGCCCGGTGACGAGGTGGCCGACGTCGCGGGCGTAGCTCGCGAGCAGTCCTTCGGCGAGGCGCGCCTTGGCGTACAGGCCGGTGCGCGGCTCGTACGCGGGTGTGCCCTGGGCGACCAGCGGGTCGAGATCGACGACGATCAGCCCGGGGTGCTCCTCGGCGAGGGCGAGCAGCCCGCTGTTGAACTCCCGCCACACGACGCCGAGTCGGGCCCGGGAGCGCAGATCGACCAGCTGGCGGGCGTGGCCGTGCAGCAGCGGCACGGTGTTGAGGACCAGCGGGCCGCGCCCGTTCTCCTGATGGGCGCGCACGGCCC
The DNA here is from genome assembly GCF_001653515.1 of Streptomyces sp. ERV7. Classification (GTDB taxonomy): domain Bacteria; phylum Actinomycetota; class Actinomycetes; order Streptomycetales; family Streptomycetaceae; genus Streptomyces. The sequence goes on from NZ_LYOY01000034.1 coordinate 1,370, forward strand.
GGCCGATCAGGGCGAGCCGGGAGCGGGCCGCCGCCTCGACGTCCTCGACCCGCCAGGGCAGCGGCACCTCCTCGAAGACGGTGTGCGCGTCAAGGAGGCACAGCGTGAGGCGCGGCCGGGGCCCGGCCCCGGGGCCGCCGGGCCCGAGCAGGTCCGCCAGATACGAGCCGTACGGCGAGACCACCGGGTCCAGGAGCAGCCCGTGGCGCGCCAGCTCCGCGGTGAGCGGGGCGACCAGCGGGGCGACGGTGGACTGGCCGGTGACGGCGACGGTCACCACGGGCACGTCCGGGTGGTGACGGGCGACGTCCGCACGGTCGAGCCGGGCGAGCAACTGCCCGGCGGCAGGCAGTCGCGGCTCCGGCAGCCGGGCGAGCAGGGGCCGTACGGAGGGGTACTCGGCCTCCAGGTGCCCGGCCGCGTACAGGCCGCGCAGGGTCCGCAGCGCCTCGGGGTCGCGCCAACTGCCGCCCGAGGTGGGCGTGTTGAGAAGGCCTGCGGGTTCGGTCGTGGTCATGCGCGCTCCAGGGCGATGCCGGACTTGATCCACTTGCTGGACTCCACGGCGACGGCGACGGCACGCCCGCCGCCCTGCCACTGGCCGAGCAGCTCGGCGAGCTGGAGGAAGGGCAGGGCGTTGCCGTTGTTGCCGACCGTGCGCACCACGTTGACGCGCTGGGCGAGCGGGGCGGGCATCGAGTCGGAGATGCGGTCGCTCATACGGCCGGAGAGCTGGGGCGGGAGCAGGAAGTCCACCTGGTCGGCCGTCCAGCCCACGTCCCCGACGAGCTCCCAGAACATCTGGGTCGCCAGGACCGGCACCGCCGCCTCGATCGCCTTGTAGTCCTCGGAGACGGCGGTGCGGTCGCTGTGCCGGTCGCCCAGGCCGAACCAGTCGATGACCTGGCCGGGCGCCTTGCCGAGGCCCACCAGGCGGTTGAGGACCTGGCGGATCTCGACGCGCTCCCCGAAGGACTCGGTGCTGAGCACGGCCGCGCCCGCCCCGTCGCCGAAGAGGATGTAGTTGACCAGCTCGGCGGAGGTGCGCGAGCCGGGGTCGAAGTCGGTCTCCAGGTGCTTGGCGCAGACGTCGCCGCCGATCACCAGGACCGTCGAGCAGCGTCCGGCGAGGAGCAGGGTGCGGGCCACGTCGAGCGCCTGCACGGCCCCGGCGCAGCCGGACTGGAGCTGGTAGGTGGGGACGTTGTCGATGCCGAGGCGGTCCGCCACCAGGTTGACGGTGGCGGGCATCAGCTGGTCCGGGGTGGCGGTGCCCATCACGATGCAGTCGATGTCGACGGCCTCCAGGCCCGCCGCCGACAGTGCCCGGTCCGCAGCGGTCGACGCGATGTCCGCGAGGGACTGGCGGACCTGGCCGGTGGCCAGGTCGACGGCGAAGTGCCGGCTGACGTTGCCGATGAACATCTCGGCCCACTGCTCGTCGACGCCGACGAGCTTGGCCAGGGTGGCGTTGTCCACCGGCTCGCCCGGCAGACAGGTGCCGACCGAGACCAGATGGGCGACGGGGGCGGGTGACGGGCTCATACGCGCGGTCCTTCCGGGGTGGACGGGCTGGTCGGGGCGGACGGTGCGGTCGCCGCCGCCGGTACGAGGAGGCGCTCGCCCAGATAGCGGACGAGGTCGCCCACGGTCTCCAGGCTCGCCAGCAACTCCTCGACGGGCAGGCTGCCGAGCTCGGGCAGCTCGTTCTCGATGCGGGTCTTGAGCTCCATGACCTGGATCGAGTCGAAGCCGAGGTCCTCGGCGAGGCGGGAGCGGTCCCGTACCGCCGAGGGGTCGTGCCCGCCGACCCGGCACACCAGACGGCGCGTCACCTCGGCCACCCTGGGGGAGGAGCCGCCGTCCCTGGTCGGCGGGCACGTTTCCGCGGACTCCGCCGTCGGCGGCTCCGCGGCTGCCGCGTCCGTGTCGGGGAGGTGGGGCGCGGGCAGTTCGGGGGCGACGGCCGAGCGCCAGGCGCGGAAGCTGTCGTCGAAGACGTACGGCGGGAGCCGGCGCGGCACCCGGTCCGCCTCCGGGTACAGGCGGTCCCAGAGGGGGTCGGCCCCGGCGCTCCACAGCTCCCCGAGCAGGTGGTGCAGCGGGTGGCGGGGCGCGCGCTCGCCCGGGTGGGCGGCCAGGCAGCTCACCGGGTCCGCGTCGGCCGGCCGGAGCCGGGCGAGCATGGGGGTGAGCACGGCGCGCGGGCCGATCTCCACGATGTGGGTGACGCCCGAGGAGAACAGCTCGGCGGCGGCGTCGGCGAACCGTACCGGCGCGGTGATCTGGCGCGCCCAGTACGCGGCGTCCATGCGCTCCTCGTCGCCCATGACCCGTCCGTACACGGTCGAGAAGACCGGCACCGAGGGGGCGTGCACCGCTGTGTCCGCGCCCTCGGTGCGGAACGGTTCCACGGCGGGCCGCATCAGCGGGGAGTGGAAGGCGTGCGAGACGGTCAGCGGGCGGGCGTTGACCCCCTGGTCGGCCAAGGTGCCGCGCAGCAGGGCGAGTTCGTCGAGCGCGCCGGCGACCACGGTGCTGCGCGGACCGTTGACGGCCGCGACGCACACCCGCGCGGGATCGGTGAGCAGCGCCTCCACCTCCGCCTCGGGCAGCGGTACGGCGAGCATGCCGCCGCCGTCCGGCAGCGCCTCCATCAGCGCGCCCCGGCGGGCCACCAGGCGGGCCGCGTCGGCGGGTTGGAGCACTCCGGCGGCGCAGGCCGCCGCGAACTCGCCGATGCTGTGGCCGATGACCGCGGCGGGCCGGATCCCGGCGTCGATCAGGGCGCCCGCCATCGCGTACTCGACCGCGAAGAGCGCGGGCTGGGCCAGGCCCGTGCGGTGCACTCCCGGGTCGCCCGCCAGGACGGCGTCGCGCACCGAGAGGCCGAGATGGTGGGCGAGGTGCCCGTCGATCTCGTCGAAGAGGCGGGCGTAGACGGGCGAGGTGGCATACCAGGAGGCGGCCATGCCGGGGTGCTGGGCGCCCTGTCCGGTGAACGCGAACGCCACCGTGGGCGCCGTGCGCCGCACCCCGCCGTCCTCGTCGTGGGTGGCGTCAGCCGCCTCGCGCAGCCCCGCCACCAGCGCCGCCAGGTCGCCCGCGGCGACGGCGACGCGGTGCGGCAGCCGGGACTTGACGCGGTTGCTGGTCCAGCACAGCTGGGCGAGCCGGTCCTCGGGCAGCTGGGCCAGCGCCTCCGCCTGGGCCAGCAGATTGGGGCGCAGCTGGCGTGCGGAGCGGGCGGAGACGGTGAACACCCCCGGGACCCGCTCGCCGGAGCGGTGCACCGCGCGCGGCGGCGAGGAGAGTACGGCGTGCGCGTTGGTGCCGCCCATGCCGAAGCTGCTGACGGCGGCGTGCACGGTGCCGGACGGCAGCCGTAGCGGGGACCTGAGCAGCGACAGACGCCGCCCCGGCAGCTGGAGCCCCGGGTTCTCGTCGTCGGCGAAGCGGCTCGGCGGCACGGTCCGGTGGTGCAGCGCGAGGACGGTCTTGACGACCCCCGCGATCCCGGCGGCGCCCTCGGCGTGCCCGAAGTTGCTCTTGACCGAGCCGAGCGCGACGCTGCCGCCGCTGCGGCCGCTGGTGAGGTGGCCGAGCGCCTGGGCCTCCATCATGTCGCCCAGGAGGGTGCCGGTGCCGTGCGCCTCGATGAAGCCGATGTCGTCGGCGCCGACGTCGGTCGAGCGCCAGACCCGCTCGATGAGCTCCTGCTGAGCCCACCGGTTGGGCGCGGTGATGCCGTTGCTGCGGCCGTCCTGGTTGACGCCGGTGCCGCGCAGCACGGCGTAGACCGGCTGGCGGTCGGCCAGCGCGTCGGCGAGCCTGCGCAGGACGAGTACGGCGACGCCCTCGGCGCGGCCGATGCCGTCGGCCGAGGCGCTGAACGGCTTGCAGCGGCCGTCCGGCGCGGACAGGCCCGCCTGGGTGTAGAAGATGTTGAGGACGGGCGTCATGATCAGGTTGGTGCCCCCGGCGAGCGCGTAGTCGCAGTCGCCCGACCGCAGCGCGCCGGAGGCGAGGTGCAGGGCGACCAGCGAGGACGAGCAGGCCGTGTCGACGGCCAGGCTGGGGCCCTTGAGGTCGAGGTGGTACGAGACGCGGTTGGCGCCCATGAAGTAGCCGTTGCCGGAGCCGTGCCGGGCGGTGATCCGGTCGTAGTCGGCGAGTTGGAGGTGGGCCCACTCGTTGGCCATCACCCCCACGAACACGCCCGTGTCGGTGCCGGCCAGGTCCTCGGGGGCCACCGTCGCGTCCTCGATGGCCCGCCAGGAGCACTGGAGCAGCAGCCGCTGCTGCGGGTCCATGGCGGCCGCCTCGCGCGGCGAGATCCCGAAGAAGGCCGGGTCGAAGGCGTCCGGGTCGTCGATGAACCCGCCGCGCACGGTGTTGGAGCGGCCGGGGGGCCGGGCCTCGCCCGGGGAGGCCGGCTCGTCGATCCGGTAGCGGTCCGCCTCCCAGCGCTCCTCGGGGACGCGCCGGGTGCCGTCCCGGCCCTCCATCAGGAGCTTCCAGAACTCGCCGGCGTCCCGGGCCCCGGGGAAGCGGCAGTCGAGCCCGACGACCGCGACCGGTTCGGATGCGCTCATGAGGCGGCCCCGGTATCACCCACGGCGAGCAGCTCGGCCAGGTGCCCGGCGATCGCGCGTACCGTCGGGAAGTCGTACGCGAGGGTCGGCGGGACCGCCAGCAGGTGGCGCTCCTCTATCTCGCCGCAGATGCCGATCGCGGCCACCGAGTCGATGCCGTAGTCGGCGAGCGGGGTCGTCGGGTCGATCTCCCGGGCGGGCCGGTGCAGATGGAAGGCCACCCGGTCGGTGAGCCACTTCTCCAGGTCCGCGGGGGCCAGGACGGGGGTCTGCGGCCGGATCGCGGTGCGGGTGTCGGGGGCGATGGACATGAGGTACCTCTTCCTTGGGGGCGCTCGGTGGGCCGGGCGGTCTCAGCGGCCGGGGGCGGCCAGCGGAGCGGCCTGCTCGGCCTGCTCGGCCTGCTCGGCCGACGCGGCGACGAGGGCCGCGACCGGCCGGTCCAGGCGCTGGTGGAGTACGGGCAGCGCGCCGTCGGCGAACAGACGGCGCATCAGGG
>NZ_LYOY01000035.1 GCF_001653515.1 Streptomyces sp. ERV7
CGAGCCGCCGAGGACGAGGTCGGCCCGCTCGACCAGCTGCTCGCGCTGGCCGTACGCGAGGTCGCGCGGCACCGGGCCGAGGACCACGTCCGGGTTGGCATCGCCCACGACGAGCAGGTCGAAAGGGCGGTCGGAAGACGCGGGCACGGGTGGTGAAGGCATGGGTGGTGAAGGCATGGCGAAGGGCTTTCTGGTCCGGGGGCGTCGAGCGCTGGGGGAGCCCCGGGCAGGGGCTCCCCAGGGGTGTCGGCAGGGGCGCCCGGCGGAACGGGCGCCCCGGCGCCTCAGCCCTTCAGCCCGCTCGACGTCAACGACTGGATGAAGGTCCGCTGGGCGAACAGGAAGGCGAGCAGCACCGGCAGCACCGTGATGACATTGCCCGCCATCACCGCCGCCCACTGGGTGTGGTGCTGCCCCTGGAAGGTGGTGAGCCCCAGCTGGAGGGTGTACTGGGTGTCGTGGTTGATGGCGATCAGCGGCCAGGACAGGTCGTTCCAGGTGGCGAGGAAGGTCAGTACCGCGACCGTGGCGAGCGCGGGCCGGGCCAGCGGCGCCACGATCGAGAAGAGCACCCGCAGCCGTGAGCACCCGTCGATCCAGGCGGCCTCCTCCATCTCCCGGGGCAGCCCGAGGAAGAACTGCCGGAAGAGGAACACCGCGAACGGGGTGACCAGCGAGGGCACGATCAGCGCGCCCAGCGTGTCGATCAGCCCCAGCCACTTCATCACCAGGAACGTCGGGATCATCGTCAGCTGGAACGGGATCACCATCGTCGCCAGCATCAGCGCGAGCAGCGCCCGCGAACCCCGGAACCGCATCCGGGCGAAGGCGTAGCCGCCGAGCGCCCCGAGCACCAGGTTCGAGCCGACGGCGACGGTCGAGACGATGCACGAGTTGGCGAACCAGCGCGGGAACATCGCGTTGCCCAGCACATAGCGGTACCCGCCGAAGTCGATCCCCTTGGGCCACAGCGCCGGCGGGAAACGGTTGATCTCGGCGTTGGTCATCACCGAGCTGAGCACCAGCCACACCAGCGGCAGCGCGAAGCCGATCGAGAGCGGCGCGAGCAGCAAGTGCCAGGCGCTGAAGGGCAGTCGGCGCCGCCGGGCGGCGCGCGCCGCCGGGGCCGCCGCGGGCGCGGCGCCCTCGGTGACCATGGTGGAGGCGGTCATCGGGCCACTCCTTCCGCGCGCAGCGGTCCGGCCGCGGGGCCGGTGGTGCGCTCCCGGTGGCGGCGGTACAGCGTCACCGCCGTGCCCGCGAGCAGCAGGGCGACCGCCAGGACGTACGCGGCGGCGGCGCCGTAGCCCGCGGTGAACGAGCGGAACGCCTGCTGCCAGACGAAGTACACGATGACCGTGGTCGACTCCAGCGGCCCGCCCTTGGTCGTCACGTACACCAGGTCGAACACCTGGAGCGCGGTGATCAGCTGCCAGAGCACCAGGAACGCGGTGACCGGGGCGAGCGTCGGCAGTGTCACGTACCGCAGCACCTGCGCCCGGTTGGCCCCGTCCAGGCGCGCCGACTCGACGAGTTCGGTGGGTACGTCCTGGAGCGCGGCGAGGAAGACGACGACGCAGAAGCCGATGCCGCTCCACAGCGAGATCGCCAGCAGGACGTACAGCGACTGGCCGGGGTCGGTGAGGAAGCCCTGCGGGGAGACGCCCAGCTTGTGCAGGATCGAGTTGGCCGCGCCGAACTGCGGGTCGAAGATGAAGGAGAACAGCACGCCCTGAGCCGCGGCCGAGACGACGAACGGTATGAAGACGAGGGTGCGGTAGAGGCCGACGAACCGGATCCGCCGGTTGAGGGCCAGGGCCAGCGCGAGCCCGCCCGCCAGGCTCAGCGGCACATAGATGCCCGCGTACGTCAGGGTGTTCTCGACCGCCTCGCGGAAGCCGGGGTCCTTGGACAGGGCCCGGTAGTTGTCGAGTCCGACCCAGCGGCCGGGGGTGACCAGGTCGTCGGCGCGGAACGACAGCAGCAGCGACCAGATGACCGGCACGACGCTCAGCCCCAGGATCACCAGGACCGACGGGGTGATGAACGCCCAGGCGGTGGCCGTCTCGCCGCGCGCCCGCCGGCGCCGGG
>NZ_LYOY01000036.1 GCF_001653515.1 Streptomyces sp. ERV7
TCGGTCGAGCGCCAGACCCGCTCGATGAGCTCCTGCTGAGCCCACCGGTTGGGCGCGGTGATGCCGTTGCTGCGGCCGTCCTGGTTGACGCCGGTGCCGCGCAGCACGGCGTAGACCGGCTGGCGGTCGGCCAGCGCGTCGGCGAGCCTGCGCAGGACGAGTACGGCGACGCCCTCGGCGCGGCCGATGCCGTCGGCCGAGGCGCTGAACGGCTTGCAGCGGCCGTCCGGCGCGGACAGGCCCGCCTGGGTGTAGAAGATGTTGAGGACGGGCGTCATGATCAGGTTGGTGCCCCCGGCGAGCGCGTAGTCGCAGTCGCCCGACCGCAGCGCGCCGGAGGCGAGGTGCAGGGCGACCAGCGAGGACGAGCAGGCCGTGTCGACGGCCAGGCTGGGGCCCTTGAGGTCGAGGTGGTACGAGACGCGGTTGGCGCCCATGAAGTAGCCGTTGCCGGAGCCGTGCCGGGCGGTGATCCGGTCGTAGTCGGCGAGTTGGAGGTGGGCCCACTCGTTGGCCATCACCCCCACGAACACGCCCGTGTCGGTGCCGGCCAGGTCCTCGGGGGCCACCGTCGCGTCCTCGATGGCCCGCCAGGAGCACTGGAGCAGCAGCCGCTGCTGCGGGTCCATGGCGGCCGCCTCGCGCGGCGAGATCCCGAAGAAGGCCGGGTCGAAGGCGTCCGGGTCGTCGATGAACCCGCCGCGCACGGTGTTGGAGCGGCCGGGGGGCCGGGCCTCGCCCGGGGAGGCCGGCTCGTCGATCCGGTAGCGGTCCGCCTCCCAGCGCTCCTCGGGGACGCGCCGGGTGCCGTCCCGGCCCTCCATCAGGAGCTTCCAGAACTCGCCGGCGTCCCGGGCCCCGGGGAAGCGGCAGTCGAGCCCGACGACCGCGACCGGTTCGGATGCGCTCATGAGGCGGCCCCGGTATCACCCACGGCGAGCAGCTCGGCCAGGTGCCCGGCGATCGCGCGTACCGTCGGGAAGTCGTACGCGAGGGTCGGCGGGACCGCCAGCAGGTGGCGCTCCTCTATCTCGCCGCAGATGCCGATCGCGGCCACCGAGTCGATGCCGTAGTCGGCGAGCGGGGTCGTCGGGTCGATCTCCCGGGCGGGCCGGTGCAGATGGAAGGCCACCCGGTCGGTGAGCCACTTCTCCAGGTCCGCGGGGGCCAGGACGGGGGTCTGCGGCCGGATCGCGGTGCGGGTGTCGGGGGCGATGGACATGAGGTACCTCTTCCTTGGGGGCGCTCGGTGGGCCGGGCGGTCTCAGCGGCCGGGGGCGGCCAGCGGAGCGGCCTGCTCGGCCTGCTCGGCCTGCTCGGCCGACGCGGCGACGAGGGCCGCGACCGGCCGGTCCAGGCGCTGGTGGAGTACGGGCAGCGCGCCGTCGGCGAACAGACGGCGCATCAGGGTGCGCTGGGTCTTGCCGCTGGTGGTCTTGCGGACCGCGCCGGGCCGCACCAGGACCACGCTGGCGGCGGGGAGCTGGAACCTGCGGCTGAGCACCGTCTGGACCTGGGCGGCGAGGGCGGGCAGGTCGTGCTCGTCCTGCCGGCTGGGGCGGACCTCCTGCACCACCACGACGTGCGAGCGGTCGTTCTCCTCGTCCAGCACGGTGAACACCGCGCCGCCGCCGCGCCGCAGGGCGGGCCCCGAGTCCTGTACGGCCTGCTCGATGTCCTGCGGGTAGAGGTTGCGGCCGTGGTGGATGAGCATCTCCTTGATGCGGCCGGTGACGAACAGCTCGCCGTCCACGAGGCCGCCGAGGTCGCCGGTGCGCAGATAGCCCGTGCGGCCGTCGGCGGTCTCGGCGCGGAAGGTCTCGTCGGTGGCCTCCGGGCGGTTCCAGTAGCCGCGCGCCACCGAGGGGCCGCGCAGCCAGATCTCGCCGACCTGGCCGTCCGCCAGCGCCTCGCGCGTCATCGGGTCGACGATGAGCACCTCGCTCCCGGCCGGCGCGCCGCAGCCGACCAGGGTCCTGGAGGCGCGGTCGGGGCGGGCGGGCCGCAGCTCGTGCTGCTCCAGAAGGTGTGCGTCGACGGGCAGTTCGACATGGCGGCCGGTGGTGTCCCCGGCGGAGGCGAGCAGGGTGTTCTCGGCCAGGCCGTAGCAGGGGAACAGCGCCTCGGGGCGCAGTCCCTGGGCGGCGAAGCGCGCGGTGAAGGTGCGGATGGTGGCGGCGCGCACCGGCTCGGCCCCGTTCAGCGCCACCCGCAGGCTGGACAGGTCGAGCCCCTCGGCCTGCTCCTCGGTGGTGCGGCGGGCGCACAGCTCGTAGCCGAAGTCGGGTGAGGCGGTGCCCTCGACGCGGTAGTCGTGGATCATCCGCAGCCAGCGGTGCGGCTGCTTGATGAAGGAGATGGGCGACATCTGGACGCTGGTGCCGCCCATCCACAGCGGGTGCAGCGTCATCCCGATGAGGCCCATGTCGTGGTAGAGCGGCAGCCAGCTGCCGGTGACGACACCGGGCTCGGTGAGCATGGCGCGGTGGATGGCCTCCTGGTTGGCGGCCAGGTTGGCGTGCGTGACCATGACGCCCTTGGGGAGGCTGGTGGAGCCCGAGCTGTACTGGAGGAAGGCGACCTCGTCGTCGCGGACCTGCGGCGGGAACCACAGGGCGGGGTCCTCGCCGTCGTCCTCGGGCGCCAGGCACACCACGTCCTGCTCCCCGGAGGCGGCCAGCCAGGCGGCGAGCGCCTGGCGCTGCTCGGGGACGGTGAGGACCGCGCCCACCGAGGCGTCCCGCAGGATGCCGCTGACCCGGGCGAGCCGTTCGCCCGGCTCGTCCGGCAGCGGCGCCGGGATGGCCGTGCGCCCGGCGTAGAAGCAGCCGAGGAACGCGGTGACGAAGTCGAGGGTGGGCGGGTAGAGCAGCAGCACCGGACGGCTGGGGTCGCCCAGCGACTCCTGGCGCAGCCGGGTGGCGATCAGCCGCGCGCGGCGGTCCAGCTCGGCGTACGTGAGCTCCTCGGGCCGCATGGTCGGGCCGTCCTCGTGGAGGTACACGAAGGCGAGCCGGTCGGGGTACTGCTCCGCTCCGGCGCGTACGGCCTCGGTCAACGTCCTGTGCATCTCTTCCCCTGTCGCTGGGTCCGGGTGTCGCTGTGTCGGGCTGTCGCGGCACCAAGTGCCACCTGTCGAACCATCGTTGGCGGGAGTTGAAAAGGACTTGTAAAGGCGGCCTTGAGGTGCACGTCGCAGCTTTGGGCCTTCCCGCAGGGTGCGGTGGAGCGGGGGTGCGCGGAGGGGATCCGTACGTACGTGGAGGGGAAGTTGGCACCCAGTGCCGCGACATGGGAGCAGGCCCGCGCGGCCGGGATATGAGTCAGGACTGTTTCGATACGGCATTGACTCGATTGGTGGGCGGGTCTAGCGTCGTGAACCGCACGGCGACAGACGGCAGTTCACGCAGCACCCTCTTCCTTCCGAGGAGCGGCATCCGTGACCACTCAGCTCGAACCCCGTACGACCGAGCAGGACCAGGCCGCCGCCCACCGCTGGTGGGTCCTGGGCGTCCTCGTGGTGAGCCTCCTGCTCGTGGTCCTCGACACATCGATCCTGAACGTCGCGCTCAAGACGCTCGCCGAGCCCGCACCACAGGGCCTGGGCGCCTCCTCCAGCGCGTTGCAGTGGTCGGTGGACTCCTACACGCTCGTCTTCGCGGCCCTCCTGTTCAGCACCGGAGTGCTGGCGGACCGCTGGGGCCGCAAACGCACCCTGGTGGCCGGGCTCGTGGTGTTCGGCGGCTGTTCGCTCTGGTCCGCCTACGCGGGCAGCGCGGGCGAACTCATCGCCGCCCGCGCCGGACTCGGCGTCGGCGGCGCACTGGTGATGCCGGCCACCCTGGCGATCATCATGAACGTCTTCCCGCCCGCCGAACACGCCAAGGCCGTCGGCATCTGGGCCGGGGCGGGCGGCCTCGCGGTCGCCGTCGGGCCCATCACCGGCGGCGCGCTCCTGGAGCACTTCTGGTGGGGCTCGGTCTTCCTCATCAACATCCCGATCGTCGTGATCGGCACCATCGCCGCGCTGGTCGTCGTGCCGGAGTCCAGGGACCCCGGACGCGGCGGCTTCGACCCGGTGGGCGTCGCCCTGTCCGTGGCGGGTCTGACCCTGCTGGTGTACGGGGTGATCCAGGGCGGCGAGTCGGACGACTGGGCGGCGGGCCGGGTGTGGGGGACGATGCTCGGCGGGCTCGCCGTGCTGGTGGCCTTCGTCGTCTGGGAGCGGCGGGCCGAACGCCCCGCGCTGGACGTGGCGCTGTTCCGCATCCCGCGCTTCTCGGCCGCCGTGACCGTGATCGGCCTGGTGTTCTTCGCGCTGCTCGGCGCCACCTTCTTCCTGGTCTTCTATCTGCAGAGCGTGCGCGGCTGGACGCCGCTGCAGGCCGGGTACTGCCTGCTGCCGCTGGCCGTGGCCCAGTTGCTGTGCTCGCCGCCCGCGACGCTGGCGGCCAAGCGGATCGGGGTCCGCCCGGTGTGCGCCACCGGGATGGTGCTGACCACCCTGTCGTTCCTCACCGTCGCCACCGTCGACGAGCACACCTCGCTGTGGCTGCTCGAATCCGTCTTCTTCGTGCTCGGTGTGGGCATCGCCTGTGTGATGCCGCCCGCCACGGCCGCCGTCATGTCGGCCCTGCCCCGGCAGCGGGCCGGCACCGGCTCGGCCGTCAACACCACCTTCCGGCAGGTGGGCGGGGCGCTCGGGGTCGCGGTCCTCGGCTCGGTCCTCTCCACCGCGTACCGCTCGCGGATGTCGGACCACCTCGGCGCCGTGCCGGACCAACTGCGCGGCAAGGCCGGGGAGTCCGTGCAGAGCAGCCTCGCCGTGGCCGACGGGCTCGGCCCGCGCGGCGCCGCTCTCGCGGACCACGCCGTCGCCGCGTTCGTCTCCGCGATGCACGTCACCGCACTGGTCGCCGCCGGGGTCACCTTCCTCGGCGCGCTCGTCAGCCTGCTCCTGCTGCCCGCCCGTACCCCGGACGAGCACGCCGGCGCGGAGGAAGCCGCCAGAGTCCACCACTCCTCGGAGGTCTGAGCATGCCACCACCCGTTCCACCGGAGGCCGAGGGCGTCGCGCCCGCCGGCCTCCGGCCCGTCCCCGCCGCCGGGGACGAGAGCGCCCCGCCGCCCGCCCGGCGCACCGCCCGCGGCGGGCGCCGGCGCGACCCCGCCGCCGACCGGGCGATCCTGGAGGCCGCCCTGGGCCTGCTGGGCGAGGGGTGCAGCTTCAGCGCGCTGTCGATGGACCTGGTGGCCCAGCGGGCCGGGGTCGCCCGCGCCACCGTCTACCGCCGCTGGCGCAACAAGGAAGAGCTGGTGCTCGCGGCCCTGAGCAGCCTCGACGTGCCCGTCACCCCCTCGGACGGACTCCCCTTGCGGGACCGTCTCGTGGACCTGGTCGACCAGATCCGCCACCGCGGCCAGGACACCAATCTGCACCGCCTCCTCGCCGGCCTCCTCGGGGAGGCGGTGCACCGGCCACAGCTGGTGGAACGGTACGAGGACACCGCGGTCGCCGCACGGAGGGACGCCATGCGGCAGGTGCTGCACGACGGGCTGAGGAGCGGGGAACTGCGCCCCGGCCTCGACGTGGACCAGGCCATCGAGCTGCTGACGGGGCCGATGCTCGCGCGGCTGATCCTGCGCCAGCGGCCCGTGGAGTCGGCGGCCTTCGCGGAGGCGATCGTGGACACCTTCCTCGACGGCACCAGGACCCACCCCGCACCCCGGTAGCCCGGCCGCACCCGAAGGGCCGGGCCACCGGCGCACGCACTGGTCGGCCGCGCACCCGCGCAGGGCCATCCGCCCGTCCCCGCGGACGGGTCCCGAACCGCCTCCCCACCCAGGAGCCGCAACCATGAAGTTCCTCTTCGACGACCCAGCCTTCGACTACCAGGCCTTACGGGCGGCCGGCTACGCCGACTTCGGCGGGGCCCAGCTCGGCGAGGTCATCGCCGTCGCCTCGCGCATCCCCGGCGGTGACACGGACGCCTGGCGGCGCGAGTGGTCCGCGCTGGCCGAGCGCGTCCACGGCCTCGCCACCGCGGCGCTCGCCCAGCGCCGTACCGTCGACGCGCGCTCCGCGCTGCTGCGCGCCCACACGTACTACCGCACCGCCGAGTTCTTCCTGCGCGACGACCCGCTGCACGACCCCGAGGCGGCGCGGCTGATGCGGCTCTCCAAGGAGACCTTCGCCGAGGCGGCCCAGCTCATGGAGCGGCCGCCCGAGTTCGTGCGCATCCCGTACGGGGACGGCTCGCTGCCGGGGTACTTCTACCGGGCGGACGACTCCGAGGGGCCCCGCCCGACCCTCGTCCACCACGGCGGCATCGACTCCACGCTGGAAGAGGGCTTCTTCTTCATCGCGGCCGCAGCCCAGGCGCGCGGCTACCACTGCCTCTGCTTCGAAGGGCCCGGGCAGGGCTCGGTGCTGCGCGAGCAGGGGCTCACCTTCCGGCCGGACTGGGAGGAGGTGGTCACACCCGTGGTGGACTTCGCGCTGGCCCAGCCGGGGGTGGACCCCGAGCGCGTCACCCTGGTGGGGACCAGCCTCGGGGGGCTGCTCGCCGTCCGGGCCGCCGCGTTCGAGCACCGGCTCGCGGGGTGCGTCGCCCATGACGCGGTCTGGCAGCTCGGTGACGTGGTGTGGCTGCCGCCGTTCGTCCACGAGTGGGTGGAGCAGGGCTGCGACGACTTCGCCAACCCCGTGATGTACGGGATCGCCGTCCAGCAGACCTTCACGCGCTGGCTGCTGCGGCAGGCGATGTGGACGTTCGGCGCGGAAAGCCCGTCCCAACTGCTGCGCCGGATGCCCGCGTTCGGCCTCGCCGACGTGGTGGGACAGGTGCGCTGTCCGGTCCTCGTGCTCGACGCCGAGGAGGACATGTTCTTCGCCGGTCTGGAACACGCGAAGAAGGTGTACACGGGCCTGAACAGCCCCAAGACCCTGCACGTCTTCACCTCGGACGAGGGCGGGGGAGCCCACTGCCACTCCGGCTCCATGAGCCTCTTCCACGACCGGGTCTTCTCCTGGCTGGCGGAGACGGCGCAGCCCGGGGCCCCGGAGCCCGAACCCGCGCCGTCCGTCTGACCGTTCGCACACGTACGCCCGAGGCGGGCGGCCCGGGGCACCCCCCCCCGCC
>NZ_LYOY01000037.1 GCF_001653515.1 Streptomyces sp. ERV7
TACGGATACGGGGCCCCGGGGCGGGGGTGGGACGTCAGCACCGTTTCCCGGCACACCGCGAGCCCCTCGTATACGTATACGTATCCCGTCCCTGAACCCCGGCGCGGTGCGGGCCGGTTGGCGCCCAGAGGACCCTACCTGCGGGTGTGTGCACACCACGGGGCGCTGAGAGGACGATGTCGCGCGTGAGGCCGAAAGGTGGCGGCCGCCCGGGCCGGAACCACGAGCTCAGTGATGGTCACGGCCCCTGGAGCGGCGGCGCGCATGACGGTGATCGGTACGGCACCGGAGCCTGCCCGCTAGCCGTCGAGCATCACTCTGTAGTCGATGGTGTTCCACCGTTCCGGCCGCATGTAGATCGCGATGTTGTCGGCCGAGGTCTCCTCCGTCGCGTTGACGTAGTCGGTGGCGCGGTCCGGGCCCATGTAACGCGCGGCCATGTCGATGCGCTCCTGCTTCGAGGTCGGCCCGATCTCGGTCACCGGACCCTCCACCGACACGTACCGGTAGTCGTCGACTTCGGCCCGCTGCGCGCACAACGCGAACTGGCCGGCCGCCTCGATGAGCCGGGTCTTGCGCAGGCCGGGGCCGGTGATCACCTTGATGAGCCCGCCCGGCTGGTACTCGTACCAGATCGGGGTGGTCAGCGGAGCGCGTTCCGCTTCGGCCGTGACGCTCAGGACTCCGACATGCGGTTCTGCGAGGAAGGCCTCGCGTTCCTCATGGGTCATCGGACGCATAAGCCTCAGACTAGTGCCTTGTCGGGCTGCCGGGGAGAGGCAGTCGGGCTGGCGGATCCCCCCGGCGTCCCGCCCGCCGCCCGCGACCTCCACCCGGACGCCGAGCGGCAGTTGCCCGCCCCGACAGGACGGGCGACTGCCGTGAGCGCCGACGCGGAGGCCCACCCGATCCACGTCAGACCGATGCCGGGGCAAGCACCAGCTTTCGCAGGGGCTCGGTGTCGGGCAGGTCTGCGACTGCCGCGTCCAGGGCCAGTTCGAGCTGGTCCTCGAAGCCGTCCGCCGGGTAGCGCAGGGTGGCAGAGTCGGACCAGGAGAGCTGCCAGCGGGTGGCGCCGCGTGCCGTCAGTTCTACGGTGACCAGCCGGTTCAGGGCGCGCCGCAGGACCGGGCCGGCGTACTCGCGGGCGCCGTGGCCGGGCGCGGCCGCCGCCTGCTGGGACGTGGGGAGGCGGTCGGCGATCCGCCGGCGCACCGCAGGGTCGGCGTCGATCGCGTCGAGCAGGGCGGCGAGGCCGGGGCCGGCGCCCTCGGCGGTGAAGGCCTCGCGGATCTCCCGCACGCCCTGGGCGACGTACACGGTCATCGACTCGTGGACGAGGTCCTCCCAGTCCACCCGCTTGAGCGCGAGGGTCTGCGGGGTGAGGACGGCCTGCTCCAGCGCGGCCAGCGCCGCATCCGCGTCGGCCAGGAGTTCCAGGGCCGGGCGGGCGGCCTGCCCGGCGCGGCTGTCGTCGGGCAGGGCCTCGATACGGGCCACGCGTTCGGCGAGCGCGGGGTGGGAGTCGTAGGGGGAGGTGGGCTCGGTCGGGAGCTCCCGGCGCAGTTTCTCCAGGTCCGTGGCGCGGGCGTCGAGCAGCTTGCGCAGACCGCCGAAGACCTGACCGGGGCGGGGCAGCAGCCCGGCGTCGATGCCGAGGGTGGCGTACGAGCTCATGTAGAAGTCATGTGCCGAGCCGAGGGCGTTCAGCTCGCGCAGGGCGCAGGCGGCGGAGTCGCGGCCGGCGACCCGGACCGCGGCGAGGTCGGCCGCGAGCTCCTGGCGGCGGGCGGCGGAGAGGGAGGAGCGCAGGTAGAAGTTGCCGTACGCCGTGTAGACGCTGGCCATGCCGCGGTACGTCGCACCCAGACCCGGGGTGTCGATCATCGTGGCGCGCCTGCCCTTGGCCCTGCGCTTGGCGGCGTGCTTCTCCTGCCTCGCGCGCTCCCTGGCGACCTTCTTGTCGGACCGCTCGTGGAAGTGGGCGATGGTACGGATCAGTTGGGCGCGGCCGCGGGCGATCAGGGGGGAGAGGCGGGTGTCGAAGTTGGCGTAGTGGCCCATCTCGTGGGCGAGCACGGCGCGCAGCTGCATCTCGTCCATGCCCATCATCAGCGGCAGGCCGAGGTAGAGGCGACGGGTACCGGGCCGCAGGCCCAGCAGCGAGGAGTCCTCGCCGACGGCCGCGTTCACCTTCTCGATCAGCACGATCTCGTCGGGCGCGCGGGTGCCGACCTGCCGGGCGACCTCGCGCACGGCCTCCCACAGCGCGGGCTCCTCGGCCTCGGTGACGGTGACGGTGATGCCGGCGGGCGGATCGGCCTTGGGGGTGCGCAGCATGAACATGCCGCGCACGACCGGGATCGCGAGGACGACGGAGAAGATGACGATGTCGTAGACGATCGGGCCGTGCAGCGAGGTGAAGACGGCGTAGTCGGCGCCCGCGAGGGCGGCCAGCAGGAAGACGCCGAGCAGATAGAAGCCGGCGAGCAGGACGAGAGCGCGCAAGGCACGCAGTGAAGCGCCCATTTGGACAGATCCCCCCACGGGATGACAGCGGTGCTGAAGTGCGTGGCGGGATCCGCCTGCCGCATCATGCGGCCCGGCGGTCACTTGCGGCAACTTGGTTGGCCAGGGATTTTCCGTCTTGGCCAGCCTTGGTGAGCTGAGCGGCCTTCTCCTGCTGGACGTCGTGGGCGGCCGAGGCCGAGGGCCCCTCGCCCGGGAGGCGCATACGGTCCGGCCACCGTCGCTCACCCTCGCTCACCGCCGCAAGCAGTCCCGGAGGCCAGGCGTATGCCCGGCGTTGCCCGGCATGCATTACTACCGCCGTGCGGCCGGTCCCCGTGTGGCGGAGGCCGGCCGCCGCCGGCTCAGCGGGCGCTGGTGAGAAGGTCTTCGAGTCGGTGGGCTAGGGCGGCGCTGGGCTGGGGGATGTTGCCGAGTTCGTCGTCGCCCTCGACGTCCAGGTGCTGGATGGCGTCTTTGACGGCGTCGTCGGGGACGAAGGTGTCGTCGTCGCCGGGGGCTTCGAAGCGCATGGTGATGCCTGCGCCCGGGGCGCCGGGGTTGACGGGGACGTGGCCGACGGGGGTGTACTGGCCGACCTCGCGGTCGAGGACGGCCAGCTGGGTTGCCCAGAAGTCGGCGTCGCGGAGTTCTCCGCGGCGCAGGTGGAGGAAGTACAGGCACAGGGCGCTGGTCGGGTTGCCGGCTCCGGCGGCGAACAGCCACCAGAACTGGGCGCCGTCCTCACGGCCGGCGAGGTCGAGCAGGCAGGCGAAGGTGAGGGCGCCGCCGGGGTCGCGCTCGGCGTGGAAGCGGCCCAGGCGGCAGGCGGCTTCGGTGTCGGTGATGACGTTCTGCGACAGCTCCCACAGCCGGTGGGCGGCCTGCTCGTGCAGGGCGGTGGGTGTACGGCGGAGTGCCCCGCGGCCCGGGCCGGCCATGAGCAGGCCCATCCAGGTGAACTCGGTGAGGTCCCGGGCGAGGCGCGCGCGGGAGGCTTCCAGGTGGGCCGGCGTGTAGTCGCCCTCGAAGACCCGGGTGCGGGTGAGGGCGTCGTCGATACAGCATGGTTGGGCGGACATGGGTTCCTCACTCATCGTCGTCACTCATCGTCGTCCTTCATGTCGAAGCCGAGTTCCGCCGCGAGCCGCCGCTTGGCACTGCAGCGCAAGGTGCGCACCGTCTCCGGAGTGATGCCCATGGTCTGTGCGGTGCGCTTGGTGGTGAAGCCGAGCGCGTAGTTGAGGACCATCACGTCAAACTGGCGCTCGGGCAGGCGGTCCATGGCCGCGTAGAGCCCGATGGTGTGCTCCAGCTCGTCGAGTTGGGCGTGGAAGCGGGCCCGGAAGGTCTCGATGACGACATCGGTGGCAGCCTTGACGGCCCGCTCGAACACCATCGTCTGGGGGCCGGCCGCGGGGCGGCCCTGCATCATCAGTTCGGTGGCGACGCGTTCCTTGTGCAGAGCCCAGGCGTAGGAGTGGAAGTCGGGCTGCTCGGTGCAGTGCTGCCAGTTGACCGCCAGGTAGAGGAAGGTGCCGTGGACGAGCTCGTTCGCGTCGCGTTCGTTGCCGAGCTGGATGCGGGCGTACTCGTAGTAGGGGCGGTGGAAGCCCGTGTGGAAGGCGCGGAACGGCAGTGGCATCGCGTTGATCAGTTCCGTCATTGCCCGATCGGTCGGCTCCGGGGAAGAACTCTCATTCACTGTCGGCTCCTTCGCCGCGCACAAAGGCGTCGTGGCGCACCGCAGGGCGGGGGTGCTGGCCGACAAGGGTTGAGGCTCCGATCCGGACGCCGGCGCCGAGCAGGCGCCGCAGCAGACACCGCGCATCCGGCGCGAACGCGCGCGCGGCGGCGGCCATGGCCAGCACGAGGCTGACAACGTCTGACTTCACGGTGGTTGTTGTCCTTTACGTTCGCGTTCTGGTGCGGCACCAGCCCCCTGGGCATCCCCGCCCGGTGCCTGAGCGACATTGCTCTTGCGGAACAGCAAAGCGGTCGGGACCACCGGATCGTTGAGGCGAACGGCAACAAATTTTCGACGGAAAGCTACCGGCCAGTCACGAAACGTTCGCTCAAGGGTTCACTCGCGCCCCAAATGCGCGAGTCCGGCCCGTGTCTTGCGTTCAACATGTGCCGCCGACCTGTGCACCATGTCTTTAGGGAAGCGATCAACTACCGTTTGCGCAAAGAGCGGTAGCCGCTCCTCCGGATCTCGGTGTGACGCACATCACGCGCCGGAGCGGGCGGCGCGCACCCCGGCGCAGGTGGAGCTTGGATCCGCCCGGTCAGGGATTTCCGGGGGAGGGCCTGAAGGTGGACGGCGTCGATGGCGCCGAAGGGCCCGATCACCGTCCGGCACCGGGCCTTTCCTGGGGAGTGCTTCACCTGACCGATGACACCGGCAGCGGATCCGGCACGCAGTTCAGCGAGCGGGCCGGAACCCGCCGACTCCTGACAGTCCGGACAGCCCTGACCCGGGCGACGGTTCAGACGATGCTGTTGTACGCGTTCCAGCCCGTGCCGATCTCCAGGCGTGGCCCGAACGGGGCGTCGGCTTTGCCGGTGGCGAAGTAGATCCAGAGCCTGCCGTCGTGGTCACGGGCCAGCAGGCTGCCGCCATGGCTGTGTCCGGACAGGTCTCCGGGGCTGGTGAGGGTGGTGTAGGTGTTCCAGCCGCCGCTGATGCGGGTGCGGGAGGCGAAGGGGGCGGTGGCCCGGCCGGTTCCCCGGTAGAGCCAGAGCACGCCGTTGTGGTCGCGGGCGACCAGGTCGGGGCGTCCGTCACCGGTCAGGTCGGTGCCGCCCGCGATCATGGTGTACGTGTTCCAGCCGTCGCCGACGCGGGTCCGGGCGGCGAAGGGCGCGCTGGGGTTGCCGGTCCCCTTGTACAGCCAGAGCGTGCCGGCCCGGTCGCGGGCGAGGAGGTCCGGCCTGCCGTCCCCGGTCACATCGCCCGCGCCGACAAGGGTGTCGTAGACCTGCCAGCCACCACCGACCCGGCTGCGGGACAGGAAGGGGGCGTTGCCGTCGCCGCTGCCCCTGTAGTACCAGAGCACGCCGGAGCGGTCGCGGGCGACGAGATCGCCTGTGCCGTGGACGTCGAAGGTGGAGACTTTGGTCAGCAGGTCGTATGCCTGCCAGCCGCCTCCGACGCGGGTGCGGGGGGTGTAGTACCGGCTGGTGGTGTCCGGGTATTCGCCCTCCTTGTACTGCCACAGGACACCGGCGGCGTCCCTGCCGTAGAAGGAGTGCCTGGCGGAGGCGGGGACGTAGTCGTGTTCGAAGTGGAACTCCTGGTCCTGGCCCAGTACTTGTCGTCCGTCGTCGGCGAGGGTGGAGAAGGCACCGCGCAGGAAGCCCGCCGACGGGAGCTCCCAGGATGCGGACAGGCGCAGGTCCTCGTTCGCCTCGCCCGGCTTGTCAGGTCCCCAGGCGCGGGCGGGGAAGTCCAGCACGGCGGAACCGCTCCCGTCGACCGTCCATGCGACGGCCTTATAGGGGGAGCCGTCCGCCGAGTACTCCACACTCACCCCCTTGGTCAGTTGTGAGGCGGTGTAGCCGGCGTCTGCCAGCTGCCGCGCGGTGAAACGCAGCCGGCTGTGGGTGGTCGCCGGCGGCGAGGGCATGGCCCCCATGCGCGTGGTGAGTCGCATGTGGGCGGGCTGGGGATACCCGGCGCTGACGGCGATGGCCGCGTTGGTGCCGGTGCCGTGACCAGGAGATTCCCAACTGTTCGAGAACGACGGTGAGGACAGGCGCATCCCTATCGGGCCCTGCTCGAAGGCGTTGTCGAGGAACTGTCCGCTGGCACCGTCCACGAGGCGGCCGTATATGGAGACATGGCTCTCGACACCGTACTCGGCGGCCACGTGAAGACGAGTCGTGCCTTCGGCCAGCGCCGCTCCGGGAACACCGTCGTGGTCGCTGTCGGCCGCGCCGATCTCGAAGATCCTCCTGGACCCGTCCGACGGGTCGTAGTGGGACGGCACGTCGGTACCGGCGTCGTCCGTGATGCGTATGTGGTCCAGCCCGGCGCCGTGCAGGTCCAGCCGGATGTAGGTGTCTTCGGCGGGAGGGTTGGTGACCGTGAGGTCGGCTTCCCCCGGGGCGCCGTTGACGTTGACGGTGCCGTTCGTGCTCAGCTCCAGT
Organism: Streptomyces sp. ERV7; assembly: GCF_001653515.1. GTDB lineage: Bacteria > Actinomycetota > Actinomycetes > Streptomycetales > Streptomycetaceae > Streptomyces. The sequence goes on from NZ_LYOY01000037.1 coordinate 6,661, forward strand.
CCGGCGGCGGATGCGCCGACGTCGGCGGCGGTGGCTGTCTGTACGGGGGCGGTGCCGATCGCTGCACTCAGCGCGGCGATCGCCAGCGCAACGCGGTGACGGTGGTTTATTCGCACGTGGGGTGGCCTTCTGGGTGGCTTGTCGGGAGCTGGTGTTTGCTTACGGTCAGGGGCGGGGTGCCCGGCCATGGGCAGGGTGGTCCTGCGCTGTTTCGGCCGGGCCGACGAGCCGCGCTCGCTCGCGTGTCGGCACGGGTACGCGGATCCGACTGGAAGTTCAGGCACTTCTACCGACGAGACGACGCCGATCGGGAGATTATCTCTACTCGGCCGTCACTTCAGGAGTGGCTTACCGGTCACCAAACGGCCGCCCCGCCCTCGCACTTCGCGACCTCTTGGGGCGCGTCGGCTGCCGAGTCCGGCGGTGGCACCCACGATGAAGCGCTTCGGGAATGTGGCCCTCGCGGCGTTACCAGGTTGCGTCCATGGCCATTCTGCCGACGGACGAGATCCGCGGGCTTCATGAGAAGCACCCCCCTTCGCGCGAGGCTGGGGATGTGGATGGCGTGCGCGGCCGAGGGGCGGTCGAGCCACCACGCGGCGCGTCGCACAAGCCGCCGCTCGTGATGATCGGCAACAGATATCGCCGCCGTAGGCTGGGACGATGGGCGTGGGGATGGAGCTTCTGGTCGTGGACTGGCCGAGGGCGGAGGCAACGGCGCCTGGCGACCGCCAGGATCTGCTGATCGATGCTGCTTTCGGAGAGGCGTACAGCGATGACCTCTTCGAGCACGGCTGGTCCTGGTCCACACGTCCGGATGAGGACTGGTATGGCAGGTACGCGTTCAAGAACACCCTCGGCTCGTACAAACCGCACTTCTGGGCAACCCACCGCTGGGACCACATGCGCGAGTTCGTCGAACCGGATGTGCGCGCGGTTCTCGACCGGTTCCTCGACGCGCTGATCTGGGACGGCCTGGAGTCCACCGAGAGCGCCGGGACGGGACTGCCGGAACGGGTGCCTGCCTGGGACGCGGACCTGCTCGTCTGCCGTTCCCCCGAGGACCCCCCTGTGACCGTGTGGGTGCCGGGCCGTGGCAGGCCTGGCACCCACACGGCACGAGCTGCAGCAGGCGACCTGGCGTCCGGCCCCAAGACCGGGCCGGGTGTCAGAAGAGGTACTTGTACATCTGCCAGCCGCCGCCGATCCGCTGACGGCCGGCGAAGTTCCCCCTGCCGTCACCGGCATACGACCACAGCACGCCGTCCGCGCCGCGCGCCAGGAGGTCCGGCTTGCCGTCCTCGTTCAAGTCGCCTGCGCCGACGAGGGAGTTGTAGATCTGCCAGCCGCTGCCGACCTTCACGCGGGTGGCCAGTCGGCCGTTGCCGGTGCCGGGGTAGAGCCACAGCGCCCCGGCCGCGTCCCGTGCCAGCAGGTCCGCCTTGCCGTCGCCGTTCAGATCGCCGGCGCCTGACCCCAGCAGATACCCCTTCCAGCCCTCGCCCACCTTCACTCGCGCATTGAAGTTGCCCGAGCTGTTCGCCTCGTACAGGTAAAGGTCGCCGGTGGCCGCCTCGCGTGCGAGGAGGTCCGCGCGGCTGTCGCCGGTCATGTCGCCCGGCGAGGTCAGCGCGTCGAAGATGTTCCAGCCACCGCCGATGGGCGTGTACGGGGTGGTGGGAGTCAAGGCCTTGCCGCCCGGCCCATAGGCGCGGAGCTCGCCATTGCCCAGGCGGACCAGCACGTCGTTGGAGGCGTCGCCGTCGATGTCGTCGAACGGCACCGTGGACGTCACGGTGTTCGCGCCCGTCCAGCCGGACCCCGATACCTTCGGGTCGACTCCACCCCGGCCCGTACCGCCACGGAAGTCCGCGTTGCCCGTAGGTGTGAGGGCGAGCAGGTCGCCGATGCCGTCGCGGCCTACGTAGTCGCGCGGAGCGGGTGCCGCGCCGGTGAGCTGGAGCGTACCGGTACGCGTCAGGGCCGGTCCGTGGCCGTCGGCGGGCAGTGCGGTCAGCGTCCAGGCGTAGGCCCCGTCGACGGCGAACCGACCTTCCTCGTCCCGGCCGTCCCAGCCGGTCTTGACCAGGCCGCGGGCCTCCCCGCCGGTGAGGGTGCGGACGGTGGCGCCCGTCGCCCGGCTCGTGAGGGTCAGCTTCCAGGCGGCGGCGGGTCGGGAGAGCCACCAGCGGGCCGCCCAGGGGCCGGACTTGACGTTCGCGGTGGCAGGGGTGTCGGTGTCGATGTCGGTCAGCGCGGACGTGTCCGCGCCGGAGGGGACGATGTGGGTGACACCCTGGGCATCGCCGTAGACGAGCGGTCCGCCGAAGCGGTCCACGTCCCAGCTGGTGCCCGCGTACGAGTTGGAGACCTGGCCGACGGACCGGGAAGCGGGCCGGGTGCCGCTGACGTCGGTCATGCTCAGCACCCCATCGGCCGCGGACACCAGGTAGCCGTCGGCCAGCCGCGTCTGGTCGGCGTAGGGAACCGGACTCGTACGCCCGGTGGCGGTGTCGTAGACCCCGGCCTGCTTCTCCGTCTTGCAGGCCCAGTAGATCCGGCTGCCGACGGCCTGCAGGTCGGTCAGGTCACAGGAGGCGACCTTGAACGGCGAGATGGCGGAGCTCGCGGCGCCCACCGTCGTGGTACGCACACGTCCGGGCTCCCCGGCGGCTTCCACGTACAGGCGGTTGCCCCACAGGGTGAACGCCTCGTTCGCGTAAGGCTGGGTGACTACCGTCTTGCCGGAGTCGATGTCGATGACCGACAGGAGCTGGTTGTTGGGCGAGGGCTCCTGGTCCCCCCCTCCGTAGAACGCCGCATAGCGCCCGGAGGCGGCGACGAGGGTGTTGAGGGGTGCGTCAGGCTTGAACTGCCGGCCGGGCAGCGGCTGCCCGTCCTCTACCACTCGGATCGTGCCGGTCGCCCACAGCCGGGTCAGCGTCCGGCCGTCCCCTGTGGTCAGCAGATGTGAGCAGGCGGCATCGTCGCAGAAGGGGTCCTGCGTTTCGGCACCGCGGTCGACTCGGGCCCCTGCGGTGAGCGGGGCGCCGACCGAGAGCCGTACACCGCGCAGCTGGTACGGCGCTCGGTACACCGGCATCGCGTCGAGCGTGCTCACCTGCCCCTGGGCGACCGCCGTCACGACGGCTCTGGCCGGGACGCTCGGCAGGTCCGCGACCTTGACCGGCTCGGGCCCCGCGCCTTCCGCGCCCGCGCGGATCGCGTAGACGGAGCGCTCCAGGCCCTCACCGGCCCGTGCGATCAGCACCCGCCCGCTCGGATCGAGCACGGAAGCCGCCGTCGTCCGGTCGAGGATCCGGCGGGGCTCACCGCCGTCCGCGGGCGCCGCCCAGACTCCGTAGGCGAACCGCTTCTTGTCCTCGGGCTGCTGGACAGGCGCCGCCGGCCGGGCCAGCAGCGCCTGCTCGCCGAGCAGTCCGAGCAGGTAGTCGCCCTGTTGATAGGCGATGGGGAACTCGCGCTCGGGGCGGGTGTCGGCGGTCAGCCCCCACACCTGGACCGTGCCGTCCTTCCGTAGGAGCACCACCTTGTCCCCGATGAGCAGCGTCGACACGGCATCCGGTGTCGCGGGCAGGCCGACCAGGCGCACCCGGGCGCTGGAGTCGAGCCAGAAACGGTGCTGCACCCCATCCAGCTCGTAAGAACCGAGCGTGCCCTGCCCGTTGCGGTACGAGGGCCCCGCGAGCAGCTTCGCACCCTCGGGGAAGCCGGTCACCCGCCGTGTGACGGTCTTCCCGTCTTCCGCGGTCAGCAGGTACCGGCCCTCTCCTTCGGGCGCGGACGCGGACGTGGTGGTCATCAGGGTGTCACCGAAGGCTCCGGCGAGACGGTGGTAGGTCGGCAGGTAGACCGTCTTCGACGAGCCGTTGCGCATGTCACGAAGTTCGACGAGGAGTTTCCCGGATGCGTCGTTGCCGTACAGGGCCACGTAGTCGGAACCCGTGGCCACGGCCGTGGAGTGCCAGAGGTCGTGCGGAACCGCCTTGACGGTGCCGTCCGCGTACGAGGTCCACCGGAAATCGCCCTGGTAGTTGCGGTACGGACTCTGGTAACTGCCGCCCAGAACGCCGCTGTCCCCGGCGCTGATCAGCGTGCCGGCATCTTCCAGGGCGTACTGCTCGGCGGGAATCGACACCTCTGGGGGTACCGCGCCGGCGCCGAACGCCGGTGCTGCCATCAGCGGTGTGAGGCCGGCCGCCAGACCGATCGTCGTGACAGTGGCGACGGCACTGCGTACGAGTGTGTGACGTCTCAAGGTGTGCTCCGCTCCCCAAAGGTGTTACGGCATGGGGAAGCCCCCGCGTGGCGCGGCGTGGTCAACAGTGAAAGCGAAGCCCCCCGGCTTCATCCCCCATGCAAGTGACTTGACCTTACAGCAGCCTTACCTGCGAGGATGTGTGAAATTTGAACTCGTTCAAAGCAGGGTTTTCGCGGCTGGGCCAAGCGCCGTTTCGGGTCGCCTCCTGCGGGCCGTCCCCGGGCAGGTCCACGACGGGCTTGCGTGCCCCTTACGGGGAGTGCGTCCACACCATGGTGAGGTAGCCGCTGTAGAAGGCGGAGACGAGAGCGGTGCCGGTGAGGACCGCGTAGACGGTGGTGGTGCGTGCGCGGGCGAGGGCTGTGGCGAGAGGGAAGAGGAGGGGGAAGGCGGGGAGAAGGAAGCGGGCTTTGGACTGGAAGAAGCCGGCGCCGCCGACGGTGATGAGGACCACGGCGGCGGTGTAGATCCAGACGGCCAGGGGTGGGCGGCGCAGCGCGAGGACGCCGAGCAGGATGACCGCGGTGACGATGGTCGCGGCGACCACGACGTCGTTGAGGGAGAGTTGGGGCTGGGTGAACAGGGCGCGCAGACGCTGGGTGGTGAAGGTGCCCCCGTCGAAGGTGGAGCCCCACTGTTCCTGCTCGACGAAGTAGCCGTCCCAGCGGTTCATGCGGTGCCCGACCCAGAGGACGAACGCCGCCCAGCCAAGGGGTGCCAGGGCTATCGCGGCGTACAAACGCACCGTGGGGCGCTTGCGGGCGCGCCGGCCCCGGGCGGGTAGGGGCTCTGCGGAACGTCTGCCCGCCGCGGACAGGAGTTGCCAGGCCGCACCGAGGGTGACGGCGGCGATGACGGCGAGGCCGGAGGGGCGGGTGGCGCCGGCGAGCAGCGCGAGTGTGCCTGCGGTCAGCCAGGCCCGGGTGAGCACCGCGTACAGGGCCCAGGCCGCAAGAGCGGTGAAAACCGGCTCGGTGTAGGCCATGGACTGCACGAGGGCATGCGGCACGATCGCGTACAGGGCGACGGTGAACAGGGCGACCCGTGCGCCGTACAGCTTCTCGGCGACGGCGAAGATCCCCCAGGCCGCGAGGAGCGAGGCCGCCAGCGCTATCGCCCAGGCGGCCCAGCTGGCCGGGAGCCCGGTGACGGCGGAGGCGGCGCGTATCAGGCTCGGGTACAGCGGGAAGAAGGCGAGTTTGCAGGTGGGGCCGCCGAGTCCGCAGCTGGGCACCATCGGGCTGGTGTAGCCGTGGTCGGCGATGTTCAGGTAGTAGACCGAGTCCCATCGGGTTGCCAGGACTTCATGCAGCCCCACTCCCTTGCGGTGCCCCCATATACCCACCATGCCGATGCCCACGAGGCGCAGCCCGACGTGCAGCAGCAACGCTGCCTGTGCCCGCCGCCAGGAAGCGGCCACGGCCTGCCGTGCCGTCTGTATGTGCCCGAGGGCAGGGGCCGCGCGCCGGCCTCCTCGGCTGCGGGGCACGTCGGGGCGTATCTGGGTCCCTGTCACATTTCCGTCCAGAAGTTCCATCAAGGCGCGCTGCCTGCCGCGGGCGCCTTCTTCGTCGACATGGGGGCACGGTCCGCCGCGCGGCGACGAGGAATTCGAAGGCGACGGCAGGCCGTGCGGGCACAGCAAGGTTCCGCACAGGTGGATGCGAGGCGGACGTCAGCGGTGCGTTCGTGCGTGCTCCGAACGCTTTCCGCTCGTGCGGTGGCGGGTTGGCCGCTGCTCATGTCGCGCATTCGCCGCCAGGCGCATGCACTCCTTGATGCCTGGCATCAGCGGCGAGATTACCCCACCCCGTCCGCTGCGGCGGTGTGCACTGTGTCGTCGACAGCCCGGGCCGCGCGGTGCGGGCGCGGGGCTGACTTTCAGCGCTGAGGGACTGTCTCATCGTGGTGGCGTGCGGGCGCCTGACTGATTGTGCTGGTAAATGGAGAGTAAAGATCTATGGGTGCTTCGAGTGTTGTGGGGGTGTCTCTCCTGCTGTTCGCCGCAGAGGGGGCGGTAGCCGGAAGGCGCCTGCGCAACGTCGCATTTAGGAATATTTCGCCGCACTGTAGTGGTCCAGGCTGGCGATATCTCGTTGGTAGAGGCATGCCGTGATGCGGTGCGGTATGTCCGGCTGTGTCGTGGATCACGGTTGACCGCGGGGGCTCGGGTTCCGTTTGATTCGGTCACTTGTGTGTTTTCTTTGTGGTTCCTGTGGGGGGAGCGTCAGTGTGGGGTGGGGACGGCCGTCGTGCCGTGAGACAGGTCCGACGTCGTGGGGTGGCGCGGTGGGCGGGATGGGCCGCGGTGTCGGGGCTCGTGCTCGCCGCGGCGCAGCCGCTGACCGCCGTGGCGGATTCCGCGGTATCGGGCGATACGCGTGACCAGTCGGTGTCGAGTCGCAGCGGTGCGGGTCAGCCGGAGACGCCCGAGTCACTGGCGGTGGCCGAGGCCAGGCGCAGCGGCAAGGATGTGAACGTTCCGTCGTTGCAGAGTGAGACCAGCGACGTGGTGGCCAAGCCGGATGGCCGGCTTGCCGCGACGATTCACACGAAACCGGTGCGTACCCGCAAGAACGGTTCCTGGCGGGCTATCGACACCTCCCTTCGCACGACCAGTGGCGGCGCGGTTGTGCCGTCGGCGACGTTGACGGACATGGAGTTCTCCGGGGGCGGCACGCAACCGCTGGTGCGGATGTCGAGTGCCGGCAAGGAGCTGAAGCTCGCGTGGCCCAAGCCGCTGCCGACTCCGGTGATCAATGGGAGCACGGCCGAGTACCGCTCGATCCTGCCGGATGTGGATCTGCGGATGACCGCCACCGACTCCGGGTTCACCCAGCTCATCGCGGTCAAGACGCCTCAGGCGGCCAAGAACCCCGAGCTGGACCAGCTGAAGCTGGGGATGTCCAGCGCGGATCTGACGGTGCGCAAGGAAGCGGACGGGTCGCTGTCGATGGTCGACAAGGCGGCCGGCGGCACCGTGTTCCAGGCACCCAAGCCGATGATGTTCGACTCCTCACCGGGCCTGACCGACGGCTCGGGCATGCCCGCGGGACCCACTGCGCGGCTGAAGACCCTTGCCGCGCCGAAGAACGCCCTGGCCGCAGTCGAGGCACCAGCGGACCCTTCGGCCCATACCGCGGCCGTGGACGTGGCGGTGCCTGCCGACCAGAAGTCGCTCGTCCTGACTCCGAACCAGAAGCTGCTGGACGCTCCGGGCACGGTGTTTCCGGTGATGATCGACCCGGATGTCAAGGCGCCGCGGGCGGTGGGCTGGGCGGGGATCTCCCGGTACTGGTCCAACACGTCGTTCTGGAAGTTCTCCGGGGACTTCGGCATGGGGTACTGCGGGGATGAGGGCCGCTGTGTACCGGAAGATGTGAAGCGGGTGCTGTACGCGATCCCGGTGAAGGATGCGGCTTTCGTGGGCAAGCACATCCAGGATGCCAAGTTCCGTGCGTGGAACTCGCACTCCTGGAGCTGCACTCCTCAGCCGGTCGACCTGTTCCTCACAGGGCGGATCAGCTCCAACACCACGTGGAACAACTCCAGCTCGATGGGATCCTCGTCGTTCTGGAACAAGTACCTGGCGACGCGGAATGACGCGCGAGGTTTTGACGGCTGCGGGGCCGGATACACGGAGTTCGAGCCGCCAGGGCTGCGGGATGCGGTCCAGGCGGTCGCCAACCGCAACGCCGTCGACCTGACCCTGGGGCTGAAGGCCGGCAGTGAGAGCGCGTCGGCGTACGGACAGTGGAAGCGGTTCACTGACGACGGGTACCTGCAGGTGTTCTACAACCTGCCGCCGCGCCAGCCCGCGATGAAGGATCTGTCGTCCCAGCCCGGCGGTGTGTGCTCCTCATCCACGACGCCCATCACGAAGGTCCCGCAGCTGAATGCACGAGTGTCGGATCCGGACCAGGACAGCATCGGCGTGCAGTTCGCGCTTGTCTGGGACAACGGTTCCTGGTACTCGACCGGGGGTGCGAACACCCCTCCCGCATCCAACACGTTCAGGGCATCCGGCTCGACGTTCTCCATCCTGCTGCCACCCTTCGTTGTTCCGCAGAACAAGCAGGTGGGCTGGGCAGTGCGGGCCTGGGACGGCGTGGAGTGGGGGCCGTGGAGCTGGGACGGTGCTCCCACCGGCTGCTACTTCACCGTCGACACCAGCAAACCCGCCGGGCCGGTGACCACCTCGCTCGACTTCCCCGGGTCGCACGACGGACAGGCGGCGCTGGCGTGGACGGACGGGGTGGGCCGCTACGGCACCTTCACCTTCACCACCACCTCCAAGGATGCGGTGGCCTACCAGTGGGGGCTGGACCAGCAACCGACGGCAGCCCGTGAGGTGGCCACCAGCGGGGGAGCCGCGCGGTCGGCGCGGGCGCTGATGCCGAGCGAGGGCCCGCACACCCTGACAGCCCGCGCCAAGGATGCGGCGGGCAACGCCGGGGAGACCACCACGTACTACTTCAACGTGCGGCGCGGGCAGGCCCCGCGGGCCGGGTGGGCGATGAACGACAGCCCTGGCAGCACGCGGCCGGCCTCGGGTCCGGCTGCGAACTTCCCCGTCACGGTCACCGGTGGCTCCATGGGGGCAGCCGGACACACGGGTACGGCGGCGGCCCTGACAGGCGAGGCGGCGCCGGACGGGACGCCGAAGAACTACCTGTCCACACAGAGCGCGGTACTGGAGACGGACCAGAGCTTCACCGTCTCCGCTTGGGTGAACACCGCTGATCCTTCCATCCAGTTCCAGTCGGCGCTGAGCCAGAGCAGCGTGCACCAAGCCGCTGTCACTCTGGGCCTGAGCGCCGGGAAGTGGACCATCAAGGCGCCCACGGCGGACAATGCCACCGACTACGGCTGGTACACCGCCTCGTCCGACGTGGCGCCGGTGGCCAACCAGTGGACGCACCTGGCCGGGGTGTACAACGCGGTGGCCAGGACGCTGACGGTGTACGTGAACGGCAAGCCGTCCACCCCTGCGCAGGGTGTCAGCCTGTGGTCGGCGCGCGGAGCGATGGACTTCGGCCGGCTGCGCTGGCGCGATACCTACACCGACCCGTGGAAGGGCTCGCTGGACGACGTCCGGGTCTACGACCGGGTGCTGGGCCTGGCGGAGATGACGGACCTGGCGGCCGGCCGCCAGGTCACCACCGGCACGGGCGCGAAGGCGGCGTGGTCGCTGGATGAGAGCGGCACGACCGCTGACGGCACCTCCGAGACCGGTGACCTGACGACGACCGGCGACGTGCGGACGGGCATCGCTGACGGGATCGAGGACAAAGCGGTCCGCTTCGGAGCGGATGGTTACGCCACCACTGCCCGTCCGCAGGTGGACGGCACCCGCAGCTTCTCCGTCTCCGCCTGGGTGCGGCGTCCGGCGCTGGCCGCGGGAGACTCCACCGCCAAGGTGGCGATCAGTCAGCCCGGTGTCCACCAGCCCGAGTTCTCCCTGTACTACTCGCCCTCCTACAAGAAGTGGATCTTCGGCCGGTCCACGGAGGACTCCACCGCCGACACCCTGGTGCGCGCGGTCCAGCCCGCCTGCGGCCCGGTGAACGGGGTGCCGTGCTTCGGCGAGACGAGCAACGAGTGGACGCACCTGGTGGGAGTCTCGGACACGGTCACCCACAAGATCCGCCTCTACATCAACGGCTACCTGGTCGACGAGAGCGACTACATCCAGTCCATACCGTGGGCAACGCCGAAGCCACTCATGGTCGCCGGGCTGAGCCGGGAGGGAACACCTGCGGAGTTCCTCGGCGGTGACGTCGACGATGTGCGTGTCTTCGACCGGATCGTCACCGGGGACGAGGCCAGGACGATGGTCCAGCAGCGTCCCCAGCTGGCGGCCCGGTGGAAGTTCAACACAGCCACCGCCACCACTCCGCCCGTGTCGGCCGCGGACGGCCCCCTGTTTCCCGCGTCCCTGTACGGCGGCGCGAGCGTGTCCACGACGCTGGACGAGGCCCGGGTCGGTACCGGCACTCTGACGCTGAACGGGAGCAATGGGTTCGCGCAGACCAGCACGGTGCCGGTGGACACCGGGCAGAGCTTCTCCCTGGCCGGTTGGGCTCAGTCGGCTGCACCGCCCAACCGGGACATGACCGTGCTCTCCCTGGGCGGCGACAAGGGACCTGCGGTCACCGTGCGTTGGAAGTTCCTGCACACCAGTGACGACCCGGTCAGCCCCGGAAACATCGGGGAGTGGCAGGTGGAGACGGTGGACGGTGCGGCCAAGCACGCCGTTGCGGTACACACCTTTGCCAGTTCGCAGGGCATCGGCAGCTCTTGGAACCATCTCGCGGTGACGTATGACGCCTTCTCCAACGAGTTGGCGCTCCATGTGAACGGGAAGCGGCAAGAGGAGATCTGCCCCGACGCCGATACCGGCTGCACCCCGCATATCTCCTTCATCACTGCGGATCAGCCGCTGAAGGCCACCCAGGAGCTGCGGTTCGGCCGCAACCCGGCCACCGTCACCAACGCGGACTGGTTCTCCGGCCAGATCGACGACGTGTGGGCCTACCAAGGTGTGCTCGCCCCCGCTCAGCTCGCGGCGCTGGCCCGGGGCGACGAGCTCTGACAGCACCAGCCCGGCACCTAGACCGCGGCGCCACCCCGGGTTCGGACCCGCCCCCCTGTCTGGCGGACCCGAACCCGGGGCCCCGACTTGTCCTTGCCTTTCTTCTCCATACCCTGCCTGGCCCGTGGCCGGCACGATCAGCCGCACCGGACCCTGTCCCGGTGCGGCGGGGGATTACTTACGATGCGCATCACACCAGCCCGCCGAGCGGGCACCCGCACGACGGCGCGAGTCGCTGCCGTCCTGTCGGCCGCCTTGGTGGCGGGACTGCTGCAGGCCCTACCCGGCCCACAGGCCGTGGCCGAAACGAACCTTCCCGTCGCGACGTGGAAGGAGAAGCCGGTCAAGGGCACCGACGCCAAGACCAAGCCACGCCAAGCGGACAAGACTGTCTCCAAACCCCGTACCCCGAAGGCTGCCTGGCCCAAGGAAGCCACCGCCAGCGTCACCCTTCCGGCCGACGGTGGTCGTGCGCTGAGCGCCAAGTCGGCGTCAGGCGAGCCGGGTGGCAAGGTCAAGGCCGGTTCCCTGCCCGTGTCGCTGGGCGTGGTGCCCAACGGCCCGCTCGCGCCGCAGAAGCAGGCCGCACCGTGGTTCGCGGGCGGGGACACGGCCACCACCGTCAAAATGCTGGACCGCAAGACCGCGCAGAAGGCAGGGGTGGACGGTCTGCTGATGACGGTCACCCCGAATGGTGGCCCGGGCAGACGCGTGCAGGTCAGTGTCGACTACAGCGCGTTCGCGGATGCGGCCGGTGCCGGATATGGCGCGCGGCTGCGGCTGGTGCAAATGCCCGCCTGCGTCCTGACTACGCCGAACAAGGCCGAATGCCGCACAGTGATGCCCCTGGCGGGCCGCAACGATGCCGAGAGGCACACGGTGACGGCCGACGCGGTCACCCTGCCGGGCACCGCGACCACGCCGAAGTCCGCAGCCCCGGCGATGGGGGCCCAGGCGCTGGCGGGTGGGGCGACGGTTCTGGCAGCGACTGCCGGTTCCACGGGTCCGTCGGGTGACTACAAGGCGTCCCCGCTGTCGGCGGCGTCGACGTGGAGCACGGCGCTGAACAGTGGTTCGTTCTCCTGGTCGTACAACATGCCGGTGCCGTCGGTGCCCATGGGGCTGGCACCCACGGTGGGGCTGGCTTACAGCTCGGGTGCGATCGACGGGCGGACCTCGAACAGCAACAACCAGGCCTCCTGGGCGGGCGACGGCTTCAGCATCGCGCCGGGCTACATCGAGCGTTCCTACAAGCCGTGCGGCGAGGACGGGGTGAAGACGGATGGGCAGCAGCCGGGGGACCTGTGCTGGGCCTATGACAACGCCACCATCAGCTTCGACGGCCACGCCGGCGAACTGATCCCGATCAACGACGAAGAATGGCGCATCAAGGGCGACGACAACACGCGGGTCTTCCACTGGCGCCAGAGCGACCGCGGCAACGGTGACAACGACGGCGAGTACTTCCGCGCCACCACCGCCAACGGCACCCGCTACTACTTCGGCTACAACCGGCTGACGAACTGGACTATCGGCAAGCCGGAGACCAAGTCGGTGGAGAGCGTCCCGGTCTTCGGCAACAACAGCGGTGAGCCGTGCAACAAGGCGGCGTTCGCGGACTCGTGGTGCCAGCAGGGCCGGCGCTGGAACCTTGACCTGGTCATCGACTCCAGCGGCAACGACATCACCTACTGGTACAAGCAGGAGGCCAACACCTACGGCCGCAACCTCAAGGACACCGACGGCACCCCCTATGTCCGCGCCTCGGTCCTGGACCACATCGAGTACGGTCAGCAGCTCAAGGACCTCTACTCCGACACCGTCAAGCCGATGGCGCGGGTGGATTTCGCCACCGCCGAACGCTGCCTGGAAAAAGACACCGCGCTGTGTGACCCGGCGAAGATAGACACCAATCGGCAGTACTGGTACGACACCCCTTGGGATCAGAACTGCAACAGTGGTAGCAAGTGCGACATGGGGCGGCTGGCTCCGACGTTCTGGGGCCGTACCCGGCTGAGCAACGTCACTGCCAAGACCCTGCAGAGTGACGGCAGCTACAAGCCGGTCGACTCCTGGGCGCTGACGCATAAGTGGGGCACCGCGGACTTCGACTACCAGCTCCTGCTCGATTCCATCCAGCACACCGGCTTGGCCGGGCCTACGCCTGTCCCGCTGCCGGCGACGACCCTGTCCTACAGCGCGCAGATCGGGCGCCTGGACAAGAGCGGGGACGGGCGGCCGGGGTTTTACAAGCAGCGGCTGCGGACCGTGCTCGACGAGTCGGGCGGGCAACTGGATGTGAACTACTCGCAGGCGGCCTGTTCCTGGGACAGCCTGCCGAGTCCGCAGTCCAACACCTCGCGCTGCTTTCCGCAGATGTACCAGGCCGGCTTCAGTGATCCGGTGACCACGGAGTGGTTCAACAAGTACGTCGTCGACTCGGTCATCTCCTCCGACCGCACCGGCGGGGCTCTCAGCTCCCAGACGAACTACACCTACTTCGACGGCGGCGCGTGGGCGTTCGACGACACCGAGGGCATCACCAAGGAGAAGCTCAAGACCTGGTCGCAGTGGCGCGGCTACGGCAAGGTCCGGGTGCAGACCGGCAGCAGCCAGGCCATGTCCACCCAGGCCGACCACTACTTCCTGCGCGGCATGAACGGCGACCGCACCGACCCCGCTGACAAGACCAAGACCCGCAGCGTCACCGTTCCTGACGGTGAGGGCAACGACCTCACCGATGACGAGGCCTGGGCCGCTTTCGAGTACCGCAGCGAGACCTTCGACAAGCCGGGCGGGAAGATCCTGGCCAAGACGGTGAACACGCCCTGGAAGAAGCAGACCGCCAAGCGGGTCCGGGACTGGGGCACCACCACCGCCAACCTCACCGGCACCAGCCGCAGCCGCAGCCTGACCTACCTGGAGTCGGAGGACAGGTGGCGCGAGACCCGCGTCAACACCACCTTCGACGACCTCGGCCGCGCCTATACCGTCGAGGATCTGGGCGACACATGGGTGGCGGGTGACGACAAGTGCACCCGGACCACCTACGCGGATGACGACTGGATCCGGGCCGCCGCGATCCACACGGAGACGTACGCGTCCTACTGTGCCGCGAACCCTGACCGGGACACCCGTGCCGACGGTACCTCTGTGGTCCTGTCCGACACCCGCACCCGCTACGACGGCCAGGCGTACGGGGCCGCCCCCACCAAGGGCCTGGTCACCATGACCGAGACCCTCAAGTCCCGCAGCGGCAGCACCGCCACCTACCTCGACAGCACCACCAGCTACGACGCCTACGGGCGGCCCCTTGCCACCACGGCGCTGGCCTCCACCAGCGTCTTCGACCCCGACGCCCCCGCCAAGGCACCCGTCACCACCCCGGTGGCGAGTCCGCGGACCACGACGACCGTCTACACCCCGGCGACCGGTCGGCCCACCAAGGCGGCGGTCGCCAGCCCGCCCGCCACGGCCGGCAACACAGCCACGGTCCAGACCACCACGTCCTACCTTGAGCCGCTGCGCGGCCTGCCGTACATCACCACCGACGCCAACAACCTGCGCACCGACATCGAATACGACGCGCTCGGACGCCCGCTGAAGGTGTGGAAGCCCAACCGCTCCAAGCTGAACGGCGAGTCCGCAAACCTGCAGTTCCGCTACATCAGCGCCGAGAACGCCATCCAGTCGGTTGCCACTCTCACGGTCACCAACGAGGGCTCCTACGACACCAGCTACACCCTGTACGACGGCCTCGGCCGCGTCCGCCAGACCCAGGCCCCCGGCCCCGACGGCGGCCGCATCCTGACCGACACGTTCTACGACGAGCGCGGCCAGGTCCGCCTCGCCTACGCCCCCTACCACAACACCGCCGCACCCAGTGGCACCCTGTTCACGGTGGTGGACGCCGACGGCATCGAGACCCAGACCGCCACCGAGTACGACGGACTGGGCCGCACTATCAAGTCGACCCTGCTCTCGGGCAACGGCACGGGCACGCCGCTGGCCACCACCACCACGGTCTACGGCGGCGACCGCGTCACCGTCACTCCGCCCAAGGGCGCCACCCCCACCACCACCCTCAGCGACGCCCAAGGGCAGACCACCGAGCTGCGCCAGTACCAGGCCACCAACCCGGCCGGTCCTACCGGCCCGTACGACAGCACCACCTACCGCTACGACACCGCCGGGCACATGACCGGGCTGACCGGCCCTCAGGGCGCCCAGTGGTCCTGGACCTTTGACCAGCTCGGCCGCCAGACCAAGGCGGTCGACCCGGACAGCGGCACCACCACCAAGACCTATAACGACCGCGGTGAACTCACCACGACCACGGACGGTCGCGGCAAGACCAGCACCAGTGTCTACGACAACCTCTCCCGCCTCCTGGAGACCCACGAGGGCACGGCCACCGGCCCGCTGCTGACCTCCCAGACCTGGGACAAGATCAAGGGACAACTGGCCACCTCAACCCGCCACGTCAACATCGGCGGCACGGTCTACCCGTACAAGACCACCATCAACACCTACGACCCGCTGTACCGGCCCCTCAAGACCACCCTCACCGTTCCCTCCGTCCCGGGCCAGGAGGCCCTGGCCGGCGACTACGCCACCGGCAGCTCCTACAGCTACGACGGCACCGTCCAGGCAACCTCGTACCCGGCCGCGGGCAGCCTGCCGACGGAGGTGGTCGCCTTCACCTACAACAAGCTCCACCAGACCACCGCCGCCAGCAGCAACCTGTCCACCTACCTCGCAGGCCAGACCTACACGCTGACCGGCAAGCCCTACCGGACCACCCTCAACGCCGGCGGCGTGAGCACCACCATCACCAACGGCTACGAGCAGGGCACCCAGCGCCTCTCCGTCAGCCGCACCGACACCGAGAACACCGCCGTACCGGCCCGCGCCAACGCCTACAAGTACGACGAGGCCGGCAACGTCACCGAACTGAGCGACGTCTCACGCACCGGCACCGACCGCCAGTGCTTCAAGTACGACTACCTCGCCCGCCTCACCGAGGCCTTCACCCCCACCGACCCGGCCTGCCCCACCACCCCGGACGGCGGCAAGCTCGGCGGCCCGGCCCCCTACTGGTCCAGCTACACCTACAACACCGACGGCACCCGCAAGAGCGAAACCCAGCACAACACCACGGGTGACACGTCCAAGGACCAGACCCGCACCTACACCTACCCGGCCGCAGGGGCGGCCCGCCCGCACTCCCTGCTGTCCACCGCCACCACCACGGGCAACACGGCTCCGGTCTCCGGCACCTACGACTACGACCAGGCCGGCAACACCACCCGCCGCACCCTCAATCCGAGTGCCGCCCCCTCCAGCGATCAGACGCTGAGCTGGGACAGCGAAGGCCACCTGCGCACCGTCAGCGACACTGTCCAGACCAAATCCGGCAACTCGTCGGTGACGACGAAGAAAACCACCGACTACGTCTACGACCCCGGCGGCAACCGACTCACCGGCCACACCCTCGACACAGCCAACCCCGCCGACGAGAGCACCACGCTCTACCTTGGCGCCACCGAACTGAAGCTCACCAAGGGCGCGGCCAAGCCCACCGCCACCCGCTACTACCCGCTCGGCGCGGCCACCGCCGTTCGTACGGACGACAACAAGGTGACCTTCCAGGTCACCGACCACCACGGCACCGCCGATACCAGCATCAACGCCACCGACGGCGTGGCCACCCAGCGCCGGATGACTCCCTTCGGCCAGGGCCGCGGCACCCCGCCCGCCACCTGGGCAGGCACCAAGGGCTTCGTCGGCGGCACCAACGACACCGAAACCGGCCTCACCCACCTTGGCGCCCGCGAATACGACCCCAGCACCGGCCGGTTCATCAGCGTCGACCCGCTCCTCGACACGGGCGATCCGCAGAGCCACAACGGCTACGTATACGCCCACAACAACCCGGTCACTGGCTCCGATCCAAGCGGATTGATGGACCAGGACTGCAATGAAGGTGCCAAGTGCTACCGCGGGCGAGTCATCACCGATAAGAACCCGGATCCGTCCGGCGCCGAGCCGGTGTCCAAGGACAAGCCGTCGGTGAACGATGTGGCGTATACGGATCCTAATGGCGCGGACATCAGGCTCCCTGAACGTGACTGGGAATTCCGCCGACGCTACATCAAGGCTTATGAACGCGAGATCAAGTGGTACGACCCCAACGACGCGGAAGAGCGCTGGATAGTCCAGGTCAGTGCGATGCTCTCTGCCTGCACGGCAGAGAAGGGCAACTGTGACGACATTGCGTTCTATCTGAGGCAGTTCCACGAAGCCAACCTTAAAGCGGGCCTGTACACCGGTTCTGATGCCCGCGTGGGAGAGATAGGAATCGGCGGAGGCGGCGAGCTCGGAGGCGCTGGCGTACGGGCGGGCGTCCGGAAGGGCCTATCGACTTGCCCACGCCCACACAGCTTCCCGACGGACACCGAAGTGCTGATGGCTGACGGCAGCCAGAGGGCCATCAAGGATATCGCCGTTGGCGACATCGTTACTACGACTGACACGAGCTCCGGGAAAACGGTTGACAAACCAGTCGTCGCCACCATCTCGACAGAAGGCGATAAGGACTTCACAGAGCTCACCCTGAGAGTCGGTGAGACCTCGTCCCACATCGTGGCTACGGACACTCATCCCTTCTGGGTCCCCGAGATCAAGCGCTGGGTCCAAGCAGGCGACCTGAAGCCGGGCCAACTACTGCGCACCAGCTCCGGCGCGTACATCCAGATCTCTGCCATCAAGCACGTCACGCACAAGCAACGCACGAACGACCTCACCATTGGGGACATCCACGCGTACTATGTGCTGGCGGGGACCACTTCAGTTCTCGTCCACAATTGCTCCATCAGCCCCCATGAATTGGAGCGAACGGAGCAACTCGGAGGAGCCAGAGATCGTGAACAGGTCGATCAAATTGCCGAAAGCATGACCAGGGATGGTTGGGTCGGTGGGCCCATCGAGGTATATGAGCATCTGGGTCGGCGCTATGTGATCAACGGTCACCATCGACTTGCGGCGGCTAAGAAGGCGGGGATCGATGTTCAGTACCGATCTCTTACACTTGATGAGGTCAAGGCCTACAAGTATAAATCCGCCGATGAAGTGGTTTGGGCATCTATCGAAGTAGGCGGGGACTTTCCCGAGGAGCGGAGAGGGCGGAGGCGCCGGTGAGTCAGTCGAATGAAGCTGCTGTCTGTGTGCGTTCCTTCCTGCGGTATCGCACGCTCATCAGAACGGCGCTGGCGGGCAACTATCCTCAGTTCGACACGCTGGAGCACGTGCTGGAAGCTGTCCGCGCGGGGGAGCTGGAACGGAGAGGGCAGTCGGACGCTGGCTTTTCGTACTCCGTCCATGGGCGCGGGTGTCGGATGGTCGGAGCCGATGGCGCTGAGATCGAAATGGACCTACTCCTGGACGGGGCGGAGGCGTTTGATGTTTGGCGCCTGGAGGTTTTTGCGCGAAGCGTTGGCATGAGCCCCGTTCCGCCTAGGGGTGACCTTATGCAGGAATGCCGCGACATGACGCAAGAGGGAGTCCTAGATGAACCAGAGCCAGGATGGTTTCGCCTCATCGAATGATGAGTAATGGTTTGGGTGGGTATTCCATTGGCATGGAATACCCACCCTGCGAAGGCGGCAAACCCTGAAGAACCATGCGCCATCGTTGAGAGGCAGTCCGTTTCTCGTAAGTTGGCGAAAGCTTGCCATAGTTAGCGTATAGGAATGCCGCAGTGGCCCCGCCGGGTCTTTTTCCGGCGGGGCCACTGTGGCGTTTGACGGCAAAGCCATGAACTCTCACGTAGAGCTGCTGATTCGGATCATCGGACAGCCTGTAACGCCTCCAGTCAAAAAGGATTGGACGGCAGTTTTCGAGGCGCTAGGTATGTGGTTGCCCGATGACTATATCGAATTGGTGCGAGTGTTCGGCGCAACGGCCGTCTACCGCTTGGCCATTTACGAGTACTGGCAGTCACTGCATCAACTGCTCTGGGAGATGCACCGCGAAGCCAACAGACGATGAGTTGCGAGGCATCGAGGATCCGGGGACGTTCGCGGTGGCCGCAGGGCTCACCGAATGCCACTGGCTGATGCAGAGCGTGAACGGCTCCCCGGTGTACCAAGCCTGAGCGCTCGCTTCGATGACCCGATATCGCTCAAGCCGTTCCGGATGAGCCAGGACCGCGGGCGACGTGCTCGGTGGGCGGAGAGAAACCTCAGGGTGCCTGACAGCGCCTCTCCTTAACCCGGTTAAGAGTACGCAAGCGGGGCCGCCCGCGTTCCGATGCCCGCACTCTCGCGCCTGGGTTCTCACGGCTTCAGGGGGGTGATCACAGGAATCTCGACGGTCTGCGCCAGCAAGCCGAAGAGCGCGTTGAGCAGGGCAAGCACAGTGATCTGCTTCAGCTGTGCCGGGGGTGGGTCGGCGGGAGTGTTGGTGGTGACGGTACCGAGCTGTTTCCGGGCTGTCTGAACTTCCTCCACGGCCGCCTGGACCTGGGCAGTGGGCGGCGAGGCCGGGTCGTCGGCCTGGAGAGTACGGAGTAGATCGGTGACTGCCGGAAGGGTGATGCCGTGGTTGCCGAGTTCTTGGATCTGAGCCCGAAGCGCGTCGACGCCAGGGGCCAGTGCCGCGTGGCCGCTCTCGCCTATCGAATCGTCGGCGGCCGCCATAGCGGCAGGCCCGGCGAGGCCGAACACGAGTGCAGCGCACAGCGCGGAGACCGCAGTACCTCGGGCAGGCAGTGCATTCATGACTGATCCCTTCAGTGGGAGGCGCATCGGATCGTTTCCCAACCCTGAACGGAGACATCACTGCACACAACCGGGCGACCTCAATGTGTAGTGAGGGCCTGTTGCACTTCCGCGGGGTGATTTGGCGGGGTCAGGCTGGGCAACAGCGGACCGTTGAACCCGGCGTCCTTCTCGTCGACCAGCACCGTGATGTCGTCCGAGCCGAGTTCACTGGCGCGGACCTGGTGGTCGTTGGCGCTCAGGTAGGTGATGGCGTCAGCCCGCACCAGGACGCGCCTGATTCCCTGACCCGTGCCCGCCCTGTCGGGATCTTCCTCATGATCCAGACGTTCGTCATGTCCCCTCCCGGAGATCGTTGGGTGTGGCCATCGTGACCGGGGGTGCCGACAAACAGACTGTTCCGGATCGGTAGGTCCCGGCTCAGCGCGGCCAGGTGGCCGGAGTGCTCGGCGGCAGCGGGATCTCGTCCAACCGCAGCCACTGTTCCTGGCCGCTTTGATCCGGCAGGTGGAACCGCACGTCCTGCGCCTCGTCCGACTCGTACGGGGCATCTCCTACCGCTTGCAGCAGGGTGTGCAGCCTTGGGTGAGGGGCTTGCATGGCCCGGTCGCGTACGCCCTCGGCGCGCAGGGCGGCCAGCGTGAGGGACGCGGTGTTCACCCCGGTACGCCGGTGACCATCGGCGTGAGCGATCGCCTCCGGGTGTTCCACGATGGAGGCCAGGGCCTCGGGGCCGGCAACGGTGTACGTCACCACCAGGTCGCCGCGCTGCAGCATCACCTTCGCTCCCGGCTCCACCAGCGAGCCGTCTTCACGGGTCGACATGGCCACCTTGCCGACCATCGGACCCATCCCGACCCTCCGGACCTCGTCGAACTGCTCGATCGTCGGGTCCACGAACCGCTCGGAATCGGGGAGCACCAGCGCGCAGTGCCCGTTCCACTCAGTCCCCTTCCAGCGAGGTGTGAGCGAACCGTAGAGGGTTCCGCCTCCGTCCTTCTTCTGGATGGCCACGGTGACCGGCAGCAGTTCGGCCCGCACCCCCAGCTGGCCGTAGGCGTTGCGCAGCGTCATGCACGCATCCACGCAGATGTTCGCCGGAGCGCGGCCGTCGGAGAGCGCCGCCCACAGGAAGGGCAGCACCAGTTCCACGATCTGGTCCGGCTTGGCGTGCTCCAGCATCCGCGCCATGAGATCCATGCTCCCCGGCAGTGCCGGAGCCGCCCTGCGCTGGCTCGGTAAGGAAGGACGGGATACCCGCTTCTGCGGTGTCCGGTGCTTCTTGCCCCGCTGCTGCTTCGACATGGACAGAGCCTAGAGATCTCAACCGGCCTTCCGACAGACCGCGTTGTCCGGCCTGACGCGGCGACGCCGCAGGCTGGGAAGTCCATGGCGTCGCGGTTCAACGGTCGCTGGGTGCGAGCAGGCTGGTGACTTCGGCGAGGGCGGTCGCGCCGGGCTTGAAGTACTTCCGGGCGGCGCTGACGGACTTGTGCCTCGACTTCGCCATGAACAGCAGCAGCGAGACGCCCTGTTCGCCGAGGTGGGTCAGCCCGGAGTGGCGGAACTCGTGGGGTTCCCAGCCGGTTTCTTCCTGGCCGCCGACGCAGGTGTGCCGGTCCAGCAGGGCACGCAGCTGGCCGTAGGAGAGGCGGGCCAGGCCGGTGTCGGGGCAGACGTCGCGCGGGGTGAGGAGCTTGCCGGGGC
>NZ_LYOY01000038.1 GCF_001653515.1 Streptomyces sp. ERV7
GAGGCGGCTCGGGGACGGGCTCCGCGGCGAGGCCGGGGTCGCCCACCAGCACGCGCTGATGGAGCTCCTTGAGCGGGCGGCCCGGCTCGATGCCCACTTCGTCGTCGAGGAGCTGGTAGTAGTCGCGGTACGAGGCGAGCGCGTCGGCCTGGCGCCCCGAGCGGTACAGGGCCAGCATGAGCTGGCAGCGCAGCCGCTCGCGCAGCGGGAACTCGGCCACCAGCGTGGTCAGTTCGGGCACCGACTGCTCGTAGCGGCCCAGCTCGACCAGCGCGTCCAGCCGGTCCTCGCGGGCCACCAGACGCAGCTCTTCGAGGCGGTCGGCCTCGGCCAGCGCGAAGCTGCGGTCGCTGACGCCTTCGAGGGCGGGCCCGGTCCACAGGGCGAGGGCCTCGTCGAGCAGGGCGACCGCGGCCCCGGCGTCGTCGTCGGCCGCGGCCTTGCGGGCCTGGTCGGTCAGATGGACGAAGTGCAGGGCGTCGACCTGCTCGTCGGCCACCTGGAGGGTGTAGCTGGTGTTGCTGCGGGCGCCCGCGCTGAGCAGCAGCTCGAAGCCGGAGGTGGCGCGCCGGCCCGGTTCCAGGATGCGCCGCAGATGCATCACATGGGTGCGCAGGGCGCTGACCGCGCCGTCCGGGGCGTCGCCCTCCCACAGGAGTTCGGAGAGCCGGGAGGTGCTGACCGGGCGGCCCCGGGCGAGCGCGAGAGCCGCCAGGAGTGCGCGCTGCTGCGGCCCGAGGCCGATGTGACGGCCCTGGACCTCCACACTCACCGGGCCCAGGAGGCGGATCCGGACCGACTCCTTCGGTGCCGGTTGCGCCCCGGGCCCCGAGGTGCGGCTCACACCATTGCCTCTGCTTCCCTGTTCCCGCTGCCCGTTCTGTGTCCCTATGTTCCGTGTGCCTCTGTCCCCTTCGGCGTCGGGGCGCTCAGCCGGGGCCGGTGACGAAGCCCCGGATGACCGGGCCGGAGACGGAGAACTCCCATGCGGTGTCGATGTCCCCCCAGATGTCGTTGTGGAAACGCGCCGTCATCGACAGACCGTCCTGCGACTCGCGTACCACCTCCATCCGGGCGTGGGAGGAGAACAGCTCCCGCTCCACCCAGGCCTCGGTATCGCGTTCGGTGCCGACGTCGACCACGGTGGCGTCCTTGGCCAGGACGGTCCACAGGGCCTGCTGGTCCTGGGCGTTGACCGCGTCGACGAACGCGCGGACGACCGGGTGGGAGGGCATGCCGGGGGGAGTCATCTCTGGTGCCTCTCTGGAGTGGTGGGGACGGGTGGGCGCATGCTCAGTCGTCGGTCACGGCCCGGTGGAGGGCGTGCGTGTCCTCGAAGAGGTGATAGCGGGCGATCTTCCCGTCCGTGACCGTGAGGTGCGCGGCGAACGGCGTGACGAGGGGCTTTCCGCTGGCTTTGACGGTGTCCCGGAGATGGCCGATGATCACCCCCTGTTCACCGTCGACCACGATGTGCGTCACTGTGAACTCCTCGGGCTTCAGATACTCGTGGAGGGTCGTGAAGAACGTCATGACCCCCTCCCGCCCGCGGTGCGAGCCCGACCACGGCACCGCCGAGGAGCCCGGAGCGTTGAATTCCGCCGACTCGGCGAAGACCTGCACAGCGCCCTCCAGATCCCGCTGCGAAAGCCGGGCCAGATAGGCGTCGATCGCAGCTCGGGTGGCCTGCGCGGCTGCCTCGGTGGGCTGCGTGGACATCTCATCAACTCCTCGTCCGTGCTGTTCCCTGCTCGTGGGGCTCCAGTGTGGTGCGCCTGTGGCGGCGAACGTAAGTCGCTCGCCTTTTTCCGGCCATGTGCCCGCGGTTCGCCGGGTACGCGGGCGGGGGCGCCGATCACCGTGGGGCGGCCGAGCCGGAGCGTGCGCCCGGCAGGTCGGCGGGCGGACGGGGGCCCGGCGGGCGTGTGCTGTCGGCGAGGTGCTGTTGCAGCCGGGCGTGGCGGAATTGGTAGGTCGGGCCGACCCTGCGCAGGATGCCGAGCCGATGGGCGTCGGCGAGGAACGCCTGGAGACGCCAGGGGAGTCGGCCGCGTACGGCGAACTGGAGGCGGGCGATGGTGTAGTACGGCCAGGCGCAGGTGCCCAGGGCGAGCACGAGGCCGATGGGCCCGGTGTCGATGAGCCGGACGGCTGCCACCACGACCAGATCGCTGAGCGTGCTGGAGAACCAGATGGTCATCCGTACACCCGCGTCGGGCAGCACGAACAGCAGGGCGCAGGCGCCTCCGCCGAGGAGGGCGAGCAGCCGGTCGGAGCGCAGCGTGGCTTCGACGCCCGCCCCGGAGTCGTCGACGGAGCCGGCCCGCACCCAGCGCAGGAACGCGAGCCCCGCGCCCAGCACGGCGCCGATCACCAGCCCGTCGCGCAGGCTGGCCGGGAAGCGCGTCTGGCCGCCGTGGTGCACATAGGCGGCGTAGCTGGCGAAGAACAGGCCGCTGGAGAGGGTGACGCACAGGACGCTCCCCAGCGCGCGGGGCAGTCGCCGCCGCCAGCGCGCTGTGCCGGGGCGGCCCCGGACCGGCAGGTCCGGCGGGACCGGCAGGCCCGCGGCGAGCACGACCAGCCACAGACTCGCCCCGGCGAACGCGGTCCCGACGAGGAAGGTCTCCCCCGGGTTCGTGCCGGGCAGGAACGGCATCATGGCGGGAGCGGCGGCCAGACCACCGCCGAGTGCCGCCGCCGCGGACACGGCGGTCCGCCGCCCCATGGTGGTCGAGGGCGCCGAGAACCAGCTGCCGAACAGGAACACGGGTACGACGGCGACGGCCTGGGCCACGCTGACGGCCAGGACCCACCAGGGCGCCCCGAGGACCACCAGGACCGGATTGGTGACGAGGTGCCCGGCGACAGTGATCGCCAGCCAGATGAGGGCGCGCCGCCAGGGCCCGGTGAGCGACGGGCTCCAGGTGTGGAGCTTCCACCAGCGCAGTTCGAAGGTGCCCTGTCCGGTGAGCCCCTGTGCCAGGAACGTCAGATGGCGCAGGGCGTCGGCCGGGTCCGGGCTTCTGGTGGGGTCCTGGCGGCGGGCGCGCTCGTAGAGGGTCGGAACGAGCGCGTCCAGCAGGTGCCGCTCCAGGGCGGCGGCGCTGGGAAAGCGGTGGGGCTCGGCCAGTTCGGCGGGATCGCGGTCGCTGTCGGCGTACACGGACCGGGCCAGGGTCGCCATGAGGGGGCTGGTCAGGACGGCCGCGGCCGGGGAGTCGGGGGTGCGGGCGAGGCGCCCGGCCAGCTCGTCCCACGCCTCACGGCGCTCGGGGGCGGCGGCCAGGCGCAGGGCGGCGAGCGTCTCGTCGATCCGCAGCGCCGCCGGTTCGAGGACGGTCGCGTGTGCCAGCGGGGCGCTTTCCCGTACGGCCTGTGCGTAGGCCTCGGTGCGGCAGGTCAGCACGAGCGGCGCGTCGGTCGGCAGGGTCTCGTTCAGGGCCTCCAGGACCGCTGTCCGGCGGGTGGACGGCACCTCGTCGAGCCCGTCGAGCACGGGTACGAGACGGTGCTCGGTGAGCAGCTCCACCACGGAGGCGGTGCCGTAGCGCTGTGCGTCGCCCAGGGCCGGGTAGTCCTCCGTGACGCGCCGCTGCAGCCAGTCCCGGGCGTTCTCGCGCGCGGGGTCGAAGGAGGCCAGCGGGCACAATACGGGCACCGGGTCCTCGGGCGTGCGGGTGCGCAGCAGGGCGAGGAGGAGCAGGACGGAGAACGTCGTCTTGCCCGAACCGGCGGGCCCCAGCACCACCAGGCGCCGCCGGGTGGCCCGGCGGAACGTCGCGATCAGCTCGTCGGGGTCGTCGGCGTGGCAGCCGAGCGTGGTATCGGCGTCCATGCGCCGGTCCACGAGCCCGGCGCGGCGGGACGGCGCCCAGACCACGGGCAGCGGGGCGGGCGCGAAGAGCTGGCGCAGCACGCCCTCGTCCTCCCACTGGCGCCGCACCATCCGGGCGAGCGCCCGCTCCGTCTCCGCGATCTGCGTGGTGTCGGCGCTGTGGTGGCGGGGGGTGCCCCGCCACGCCCAGATCGCGAGGAAGCCCAGCAGTCCGGCCACGGTCCCCAGCACCGAGGCGGCGGCCGAGACCTGGTCGGGGCTCCACACGGCCCACAGGGACATCAGCCCGCCGGCCACCACGGCACACACCGACCATGCCACCACCCAGCGCCCTCGCATACCGGCCCAACGCCCGAGCGCCCGGAGCGGTCACGCCTGCGGACCAGGAATCCGGCCGTTGGCGAGGGGGCCGGGAGAGGAGATGGGCCGCAGAGGGTCCGGGGG
>NZ_LYOY01000039.1 GCF_001653515.1 Streptomyces sp. ERV7
GACAACCGCCCGTACACCGTCGGGCAGCTGTGTGCGCACCAGGTCCGTCCAGCCGCGCAGGGCGAGCGAGGCCCGCACGGTGTCGGCGAGGTCGGTCTCGGCCGCGTTCAGCCGTACCGCCTTGGCGTCGAAGCGGGAGATCTCCATCAGCTCCTCGACCAGCCGGGACAGCCGGGCCGTCTCCGCGCCGACGGTACGGGCGGCCCGCGCCGCGTCCGGCGGCAGCTGGTCGGCGTCCTCCTCAAGGACGGTCGCCACCATCGTCATCGCCGCGAGGGGCGTGCGCAGCTCGTGCGACACGTCCGCGACGAAGCGGCGCGCCTTCGCCTCCTGCTCGCGCAGCTCCGCGTCGGAGGCCTGGAGCGCGTCGGCGGTCTCGTTGAACGTCCGGGCCAGATCGGCGAGTTCGTCGTGCCCGCTGACCGCGACCCGGCTGCCGAGGTCGCCGGTCGCGAGCTCTCGGGTGGCCCGGCTCAGCTTGCGCACCGGACGGAGGACCGTTCCCGCGGCCAGCAGCGCCAGGACGGCGGCGAGCAGCACCACCGGCGCGGTGCCCGCCCGTACGGAGTCGAGGAGGGCGGCCGTGTCGTCGCGCTCGGCCCGCAGGTCGGTGATCGCGTACACCTCAAGGCCGGAGGCGCGGTGGTCCCCGTCGGCGTACGCCACGGGCATGCCGACGGTCAGATAGGGCTCTCCACGCCACATCACCCGCTGGAACCGGGTCCCCTTGCCGGTGGCCACGGCGGCGCGCAGCTCGGTGCTGATCCGGCCGTCGGTGTCGGCGAGCGCGTCGGAGGTGGCGACGAGGTCCTGGTAGCGGGCGACCACCGGGCGGGCGCCGATGCCGTCCGAGACCTTCGCGGCGAAGCGGGACAGCGACCGGTGGTCGGGCGGCAGGTCGAAGTCGGCGGCCACCGCGCCGACCCGCTTGCGCAGGTCGTTGACGGAGGTGTTCTGGGTGCGCTGGAGGACGGCGGTGCGGGCGTCGCGGTAGGCCAGGGCGGTCGCGGTCACCGCGCTGATCAGGGCGACGACGACGAAGGTGACGACGAGCCGGGTGCGCAGCCCGCCGATGAGCCGCCGGGAGTGCCGCTTGGCGCGGGCGCGCCCGGTCCCGTCCGTGGACCCGCCCGTGTCCGTACGGCTCACAGCGGCCCGAATCGGTAGCCGAAGCCCCGTACGGTCTGGACGTACCGGGGCTTGGCGGGGACGTCCTCCAGTTTGGCCCGCAGCCGCGCGACCGCCGCGTCCACCAGGCGGGAGTCGCCCAGGAAGGTGTGGTCCCAGATGGATTCGAGGAGCTGCTCGCGGCTGAAGACGCGGCCCGGCGAGGCCGACAGTTCGAGCAGCAGCCGCAGCTCGGTGGGCGGCAGCGCGACCGGGGCGCCGTGCTTGGTGACGGTCAGCCCGGCGCGGTCGATCACCAGACCGGCGAGATCCGGGGCCGCCTCTCTCGGCTGCCCGGACGGCTCCGCGCGCCGCAGCGCGGCCCTGATACGGGCCTCCAGCACGGGCGCGGTGACCGGCTTGACCACATAGTCGTCGGCGTCCGCCTCCAGGCCGGTCACGATGTCCGAGTCGTCGCCGCGCGCGGTCAGCATGATGACCGGCAGGGCCGCCGAGCGGGCGCGGATGCGGCGGCACACCTCGAAGCCGTCCATGCCGGGCAGCATCAGGTCCAGTACGGCCAGCTCGACCAGTGCGCCGCGCTCCCCGGCGAGCAGCGCGAGGGCCTGCTCGCCGGTGGCGGCGGTCTCCACGCCGTACCCGTGCCGGCGCAGCACGAGCTCCATCCCGTCCCGTACGGACGCGTCGTCCTCGATGAGCAGCACATGCGGCATGGAGCCGATTATGACCACGCCGGGACCCCTTCCAGCTACTCCGTACGGGGGCGCGGGCGCAGGTCGGAGGCATTGTTACCTTCCCATCACATGGCCATGGACAGGTCATCATCTGCGCGGGCGAACGTGAAGCACATGAGCTTTCTCGGGATGAAACAAACAACTCGGATGAAGCGGACGAATCTCGGCGCCTCCGCCGGTGTCCGTCTGGTCGGCCTCGCGGCCGTGCCGGTCCTCGTCCTCTGCGGCGCCTGCGGCAGTGGTGACGACGGTGGCAGCGGGAAGCAGGACGGCGCGATCGCGGACGTGCCCGACGCACCGGCCGCGAGCGCCTCCAACGGCGAGGGCGGGCCGAGCACCCGGCCCGCGGGCAAGAGCGCCTTCTACGACGCCCAGACGAGATACGTCCAGTGCATGCGGGCCAAGGGCGGCTACAAGGACTTTCCCGACCCGAAGCTCAGCGGCTATCTGGACTGGGCGAAGGTCAACGCGATCGGCGCCCAGCCCGGCCGCAACGACGGCATCAAGGGCGGCAGGAACGGCGTGTGCGTCACCGAGCTCCAGGCCGCCATGAACGCCGAGCCCAAGCGCGACGAGCAGAAGGCCTACGAGTCGATGCTCGCGCACGCCCAGTGCATGCGGGACCACGGCGTCGCCAAGTTCGCCAACCCGACCATGAGCGGCGGCAACGCCCAGCCCGGCGGCGACCCGGACCCGGTGTCCCGCTCCATCGACACCGAGTCGCCCTCGTACAAGCAGGCCCGCAAGGCGTGCGAGTCGAAGCTGCTCGACGGTCTGGACGGCATGCAGTGACGCGCCGCACCGCCTTCCTCGCACTCGGCGCGGCGGCCGTCGCCGCGGGGGTGACCGGGGGAGCGCTGTTCCTCGGCGAAGGGAGCGACGCGGGCGCCTCCGCGCGGCGCGGCGACCTGCCGCCCGCCACGGCGAAGGTCGTCCGCACCGACCTCGTACGGTCCAAGACCGTCGACGGCAAGCTCGACTTCGCGCAGCGCCGCGCCGTGAAGTCCGCCGTCGAGGGCACCGTCACGGTGGCCGCCTCCGAAGGCAGGACGGTGGAGCTGGGCCAGGCGCTCTACGAGCTGAACGACAAACCCGTCACGCTCCTCTACGGACCCGTCCCCATGTTCCGCGAGATGAAGGCGGGCGACCGGGGCAGCGACGTCCTCCAACTGGAGCGCGGTCTGCGCGACTTGGGGTACGGATCCGGTCTCCACGTCGACACGGAGTACGACAGGTACACCGAGGCCGCCGTCAAGCGGTGGCAGAAGTCCCTGAACCGGGAGAGCACCGGGAGAGTGGGCAAGGGCGACGTCGTCTTCCAGCCCGGCCAGATCAAGGTGGTCGCCGCCGACGCGGCGCTCGCCGACCAGGTCGCCCCGGGCGGGACGGTGCTGACGATCGCGGCCACCCGGCCCGTCGTACGGGCGCAGCTGGAGCAGACCGACGGCGCGCTCACCTCCAAGAACACCAAGGTCGACGTCACTTTGCCGAGCGGGAGGACGGTGGCGGGGAAGGTCGCCGGGACCGTGCGCCCCGAGGAGCCCGAGTCCGCGAGCGGTTCGGGCGCGGGCGCGCAGAAGGGCATCACCGTCGAGATCGTCCTGGACGGCGGTGCGAGCGCGGTGTCCGGCGAGGACGCCAAGGCGTCGGCGAGCGTGAGGTTCGTCAGCGAGGCGCACAAGGGCGTCCTCGCGGTCCCCGTCGAAGCGGTCGTCGCCCTGCGCGGCGAGAACGGCGGCTACGGCCTCCAGATCGTCCAGGGCACCACCTCGAAGATGGTGCGGGTGGAGACGGGCATGACCGCCGACGGACGGATCGAGGTCTCGGGCGCGGACGTGCGCGAGGGCGCGCTGGTCGGAGTGGCGGCGTCATGACACCGTCCCCCGTGATCGAACTGCGGGACGCCGGCAAGTCGTACCCCGGCGGCGTCCATGCCCTGCGCGGAGTGAACCTCACCGTCGAGGAGGGCGAACTGGTCGCCGTCGTCGGCCCTTCGGGCTCCGGCAAGTCCACCATGCTCAACGTCATGGGCACCCTCGACCGGCCCACCACGGGAACCGTGAAGGTCGCCGGGTACGACGTGTCCGAGCTCTCCGACTCCCGGCTCTCCGCGCTGCGCGCCCGCCACATCGGCTTCGTCTTCCAGCACTTCCATCTGGCGGCGGGCCGTGACGCGGTGGACAACGTCGCCGACGGGCTGCTGTACGCGGGCGTGGCGCTGAGGGAACGGCGCGAGCGGGCGCGGGAAGCGCTCGCCGGGGTGGGCCTGGAGCGTCGCCTCTCGCACACGCCGGACGAGTTGTCCGGTGGCGAGAAGCAGCGCGTGGCCATCGCCCGCGCGCTGGTGGGCAAGCCCGGACTGCTGCTGGCGGACGAGCCGACCGGGGCGCTGGACACCGCGTCCGGCGCGATCGTCATGGAGCTGCTGCACGAGCTGAACGCGTCCGGCACGACGATCTGCGTGATCACCCACGACCAGGCGATCGCGGACGCGCTGCCGCGGCGGGTCCGCTTCAGGGACGGCGAGATCGTCTCGGACTCCCGAGCCATGCGCCCGACGGGGGACCGCGGATGAAGAACACCCTGAAGACAAGGAACACCCTCAGGACGAAGAACACCCTCAGGACGAACAGCGGCCTCAAGACCAAGAACGACCTCAAGCCGTCCCGCCTCACCCCCGGCGACATCCTCCGTGTCGGCGCGGTCGGCCTGCTCGCCCGGCGGGCGCGTGTGGTGCTCTCCGCGCTCGGCATCGCCATCGGCATCGCGACCATGGTCGCGGTCGTCGGCCTGTCCGAGTCGAGCCGCGCGGACCTGATGGCCCGGCTCGACCGTCTCGGCACCAACCTCCTCACCGCCGAGGCGGACGACGACGGTACGGGCCGCCCGGTCAAGCTCCCCAAGAACGCGGTGGCGATGGTCGAGCGCATCGGCCCGGTGCGGCACGCCACGGCCACCGCCGACGTGGACGCCCGCATCCGCCGCAGCGACGTGGTGCCCGAGGAGCGCACGGCCGGCGTCACCACCCAGGCGGCCCGTCTCGACCTGCTGTCCGCGCTCGGCGGCGAGGTCGACCGGGGCGTGTGGCTGACCAGCGCGGGCGAACGCCTCCCGACGACGGTCCTGGGCGCGGTCGCGGCGGACCGCCTCGGCATCACCCGCACCGGCGAGACGATCATGATGAACGACACCCGGGTGGTCGTCGTCGGCATCCTCAGACCGATCGAACTCGTCCCCACCCTGGACCGGGTGGCCCTGATCGGATTCCCCGCCGCCGAGCGCTACTTCGGCTTCGACGGCCACCCCACCACCCTCTTCGAGCGGTCCACGGACGACTCGGTGGAGGACGTACGGGCGGTCCTCGCCCGCAGCATCAACCCCGGCAGCCAGGCGGGCATCAAGATCTCCCGCCCCTCGGACGCGCTGGCCGCCAAGGCAGCCACCGACGAGGGCCTGACGACCCTGATGCTCGGCCTGGGCGCGGTGGCCCTCCTGGTCGGCGGGGTGGGCGTGGCCAACACCATGGTGATCTCGGTCCTGGAACGCCGCCAGGAGATCGGCCTGCGCCGCTCGTTGGGCGCCACCCGCAACGCGATCCGCCTCCAGTTCCTTACCGAGTCACTGCTGCTGTCCGGGCTGGGCGGGGCGACGGGCGCGCTCCTGGGCACGACGGCGACGTACGCCTTCGCCCGCGCCCAGGGCTGGACAGCGGTGGTCCCGCCCTGGTCCCTGGCAGGCGGCCTGGGGGCCACGCTCCTGATCGGCGCGCTCGCGGGCCTCTACCCGGCGATCCGCGCCTCACGACTGGATCCGACGGTGGCTCTGCACGCGGCGTGAGCGGTGGTTCGAGGGGCGCCGGTCCGCTCAGCGGAACACTCCTTGGTCGCGCGCCCCCGTCCCTGCCACTCTCGCCGCACGGGGGCCGCCAGGGCCCGGACGAACAAGGGGGACCCAACGATGACGCTGGTCGTCACGTTCACCGGCCGGACACCGCTGGCCACATCCGGGCCGCGGACGAGGTTCGAGATCTGGAGCTACACCGTGCAGCCGGCGCTGCCGTCGGATCTGGCGGGTATGCAGCGGATCGCGCTGGCCCTGCCGGCCGGTGTCGAGGTCCAGGACCCGAGACTCTTTCCCGATGTGCCCG
The DNA here is from genome assembly GCF_001653515.1 of Streptomyces sp. ERV7. Taxonomy (GTDB): domain Bacteria; phylum Actinomycetota; class Actinomycetes; order Streptomycetales; family Streptomycetaceae; genus Streptomyces. Next base: position 6,010 of record NZ_LYOY01000039.1, read on the forward strand.
CGCTCAACGGTGCGTTCCTGGAACACGACACCAACATCAGCCGCCAGTACGTCGGCAGGGTGCTGAGCGGTCTGGGTACGCAGACGATCTCGTTCGTGGCGCCGCCGGCCCAGGGCGACCGTGAGCTGTTCCTGGTCGGCAAGGGCCCGGCCGGGCGCACCTGGACCGTCGTACCGTTCGCGAAGACCGCGTCCGGCGATGCCGACAACGTCCAGGTCATGCCCGCCCCGACGGCGGGCTCGCGGGTGGTCACGGGCCGGCCGCTGCCCGACTTCACGGGGGCGCTCCCGTACGCCAGTGAGTCGTTCGGCCTGTACCAGCCCCTGCTCGGCTGGCGCTCCCAGCGTACCGTCGCCCGCTTCCTCGAAGGGATCGCGCGCGCGGACCAGGACCTGCTGGCCCTGGTGTCCCAGCAGGTCACCCCGGACGCGGCGGTCTCCGACGGCGGGATCATCCACCTCGGAGAGGCCGAGGCGGCGGCCGACGATCTGACGCTCACCGTGCGCACCGGTACGGCGCTCGCCGCCAAGCCCTACAGCCCGCTGATCGACTCGGTGCTCGCCGATCTGCTCCAGCAGCGGGTCAAGGGCAAGGATCTGCGCGACCCCGCCGTGTGGCTGCCGCTGCTCAAGCGCACCGCGCTGGACACGATGCTCGCCAACGAGGTCACGCCCGAGCTGTTCCGGCGCACCGCCGCGACCACCGACCCCACGCGCCGCAAGGCGCTGCTGCAGACCCTCGCCCGTAAGGAGTCGATGGTCGCGGGGTTGCTCAACTACCTGTCGGAACAAGCCCTGGTGCCCACCCTGGCGGACCTGTTCACCGCCCCCGCGCCCGAGGTGGACGCCGAGCGCTACCGGGACGTCAAACGCATGCTCGACCCACTGGAGACGCTCAGCCGGAAGGAGGCGGTCGAGCGGGTCAGCCTCTCCCCGGTCGGCGTCGTCCACCTCTTCCGGCAGTACTTCTTCGAGTTCGACACCTTCCTCGGGCCGCCGGTGCAGCATGTGTGGCTCAGCCCGGGCGGGACCGTGGAACTGGTCGAGGCGCACACCCGCAAGACCGTCGTCGAGCGCAGCGTGGAGTCCAGTCTGGAGACCACGGAGAAGGCGGAGAAGAGCATCACGCAGCAGGACGATGTCTCCGAGGCGGTCAAGCAGGAGAACGAGAGCAGCACCAAGCTGGGGTTCTCGGTCTCGTCCAACCAGAGGTGGGTCTGGGGCGACGCCAACGAGACCGCCACCATGGACATGAGCGACACCCAGCGCCAGGCGCGGGAGCAGACCCACAAACAGATGCGCCAGCAGAGCGAACGGCTCAGCACCGAGATCAAACGCAGCTTCAAGACCACCTTCCGCACCGTCACGGAGACCACCGACACCGCGAGCCGCCGGTACGTCCTGCAGAACACCACCGACAAGCTCGTCAACTACGAGCTGCGCCGCAAGATGCGCCGGGTCGGCGTCCAGGTGCAGGACCTGGGCACCCAGCTGTGCTGGCAGAGTTACGTGGACGATCCCGGCCGTGAGCTCGGACTGGCCAAGCTGGTCCACCTCGCCGCGCCGCCGGACATGTCCAGCGCCGTTCCCGCCAACGAACTGCCGGTCCCCGACGACTACAGCGAGGACGTCGTCGGCAGTTTCACCCTCCCCGGCAGCGGCTCCACCTCGTACCGCTCCAGTGGACACGCCACCGGCATCTGGCTGTGCGACATCGTGCTGCACCCCAAGGACGGATACACCTACCTGGACCACGGCTCCGTGAAGTGGACCGGGCCCAACAACCTCAGTGCCAACATCATCGCCAACCGCAAGGACAACCAGGGCGGTGTCCCGGACGGCACACCCCTGCCCACGGAACCGAGCCTGTCCTTGTACGTCACGTACGGCCACGGCCAGGGGGGAGAGGACTTCCCGTTCTCGATTCCGGTGAAGTACACCCCGACGGCCGACAAGAAGGCGCAGATCGCCGCGCGCAATGTCGCCCTCGCCAAGGAACGGACCCTGGAACTCGACCGGTTGCAGCGCGAGGCCTATATGAAGGCCGCCGTCGAGCGCATCGACGCCGCCAGTCGCGTGGAGACCCGCAGCTATGACGTCCTGCGCGAGGAGGAGCGGGTCGTCGTCTACCGCAGGCTGCTCCAGCACCTGCTCCAGCTCGGGGAGACGGTGCCGACCGACCCCAAGGTGCTGCACAGACTCTCCGAACTGATCAACTCGATCTTCGACGTCGACGCGATGCTCTACTTCGTCGCCCCCGAGTGGTGGCGGCCCAGGATGCACCACAGCCACCCGGCGTTCACCCCCGAGCTCGACCCGCCCGTCGACCCCGACCCCGTCAAGGCGCGCCGACGGCTGCCCGTCCCCGTGGTCGAGGCGTTCCGGCGCAAGCCCGCTCCTCTGGACGAGCACGTCGTGGGCTGGTTCGACAAGCAGGAGATGCTCCGCGAGGACAACTACTACATCACCGGGTCCTCCGCCCCGGCGCGGATGGGCAGTTCACTGGGGTGGCTGATGCAGCTCGACGCCGACCACCAGCGCAACGCGTTCCTGAACGCCCCCTGGGTCAAGGCCGTGATGCCCATCCGGCCCGGCAAGGAGCTGGCCGCGCTCAACTGGCTGAGCGACCCCAGCATCGAGGGGGCGGAGGGGCTCGACGACCTGTACCAGCCGGCCTCGGCGGGCGAGAACGGCAAGATCCTCGGGAAACTGCGCGCCTACCCCTGGTCGGACCCGGACCTGGTCGTCCGGTACCGCGGCCTGGATCCGGCCGCGCTCACCGTGCGCGACGTCCTGCGGTACGTGGCCATCAGCGTGGTCGAGAAGCACCAGAACGGCCAGCAGGTGGTCACCGAACGCCTGGAGGACGGCGTCACCCTCAACTACCTGCCGCCGGACAAGGTGTACGAGCACGGCTTCTACCCGCTGGTGGACGGCTTCAAGGCACAGACGCAGCAGCCGTACGAGGTGTTCGACCAGTGGGTGGAGGTGCTGCCGACGGACCAGATGGCCGCCGTCCAGGTCACCTACAACCCGCTGACCGGTCAGCAGGGTTGAGGCGGCGATGCCCACCCCCGAACGCCCGCTGATCACCGC
>NZ_LYOY01000040.1 GCF_001653515.1 Streptomyces sp. ERV7
CCCCGTGGACGCCCTGCCCGCCTGGCTGTCCAGCATGGTGCGCGGTGTCGCCGAGGAGACCCAAACCCCCGCCGACCTCGCCGGATGCCTGGCCCTGGCCGTCCTGGCCACCGCCGCCGGGGGACGCGTCAAGGTGTGCGTACGCGGCCACTGGCGCGAGCCCGTGAACATCTACACCGCCATCGCCCTGCCCCCCGGCAACCGCAAGTCGGCCGTCTTCGACCTGATGGTTCAGCCCCTACTCGATGCCGAGAAAGCCCTGATCGAACTGTCCGGGCCGGTGCGAGCAGAGGCAGAAACCCTGATGGCACTGGCCAAGTCCGCCGCCACCAAGGCCGCAGAGAAGGCCGCCGGGGCAGATGCCGGACTACGCGAGACGCTGACCGCCGAAGCCGTCCAGCTCGCCCAGGACGCGGCGAAGATGCGGGTTCCCGCCGAACCGCAGCTTGTCGCGGACGATGTGACCCCGGAGAACGTCGGGACGCTCCTGGACGAGCAGGGCGGGCGCATCTCGTGCCTGAGCGCCGAGGGCGAGCTGTTCGACATCATCGCCGGGCGCTACACCGGCAAGCCCAACATGGGCATGTTCCTCAAAGGCCACGCAGGCGACATGCTCCGCGTGAACCGGCAGGGCCGCAGCGCCCAGCACGTCGCCTCACCGGCTGTCACGATCGGTCTGGCCGTGCAGCCGGAAGTCCTGGACGCGCTCAGCCGCATCGACGGAGCCGACGGACGCGGCCTCCTGGCCCGCTTCCTGTACTCCAAGCCCCTGTCCCTGGTCGGCTCCCGCAGCCTCACCCCCGCCCTGCTGGACGAGCAGGTGGCCGCCACCTACGCCAAACACCTGGCAGGCCTCACGCTCGCTCTGGCGGACTGGACCGACCCCGCCCTCATCCAGCTCACCCCGGAAGCCGACGCGGTCCTGCTGGCCTTCCAGAAGGTCACCGAATCGCGCCTGGGGCCGGACGGGAGCTTCGCACCGATCGTGAAATGGGCGTCCAAGCGGGACGGGGCCGTGGCCCGCATCGCCGGACTCCTCCACCTCGCCACCCACCCCGAAGACGGATGGCACAAGCCCATCGAAGCCCCGACGATGGCCGCCGCCACCGAGCTGGGCGACTACTTCACCGCGCACGCCCTGGACGTGTTCAGCGCCATAAGCGCAGGCCCCGCCCACGAAGCAGCCGTGACCGTCCTGGCCCAGCTCGTCTCCACCAGCCCCGCGCAGTTCACCAAGCGCGAGCTGTTCCGCACGCTGCGCCGGGCCGACTTCCCTGCCATCGGCGACCTGGACCCTGCTCTGGCCCTGCTCGAAGAACACGGCTGGGTCCGCCAACAGCCCCCGCCCCCGCGCACGGGACGCGGTGGGCGACCCCCGTCGCCCCGCTACGAAACTCACCCGCGTATCGCACGCGGCGCCTGACACAACCCCCAGACCGCTGACAGAACTGACACAACCCCCAGCGCAAGCCGCTGACCTGCACGGACAGGCCTGATCGCGGCTCTGACAGAACTGAGCTAAAACTCGACAGAACCCTCGGCCCTCCCGCCGGGCGTCTGTGACAGAACCTCCCCCAGAGAGGTTCTGTCAGGTTTTAATTCGGTTCTGTCAAAGATCCAGAAACCGCCAAACCGCCAGGTCAGCGGCTTACAGGCTAGGTTCTGTCGGTTCTGTCAGCGGATTGCGACCCTGCCATCAGCTCGCACCGAGGAGGCAAGCAGCATGAGCACCGCCGTGCGCCCCGTTGAGCCCCTTCTCTACACCCCCGAGGAAGCGGCCGAAGCCCTGCGGCTCGGACGGTCCACCGTCTACGAACTCATGGCCGCCGGCGTCTTGGCCTTTGTGAAGCAGGGGCGTTGCCGCCGCATCAAGGTGGACGTCCTGAAGGCCTACGTCGAGAGCCTCTGACCCCGCCCCTCAAGGCGGCCCCGGACACACGTCCGGGGCCGCCTCGTTTTGGAGACCCTCATGAGCCCCCGCAAGTCGAACTTGGAATCCACTATCTACCTCGGTGATGACGGCTGGTGGCACGGACGCGTGACCATGGGCGTACTGGCCGATGGAAGCCCCGACCGCCGCCACCGCATGGCCCGCACAGAACCCGCAGTGCGCCGTAAGGTGCGCGAGTTGGAGAAGCTCCGCGATGAGGGGCGCGCGACAAAGGCGGGCCGTAAGCCCACGGTCGGACAGTGGATGGAGACCTACCTCACGGGCATCGCCAGTCTGAAGCTCAAGCCCCGGTCCCTGGACGACTACTGGTCCAAGACCCGCAACGACATCGTTCCCGGCGTCGGGAAGCACCGCATCGACAAGCTCGCCCCGGAGCACCTTGAGCAGATGTACCGAGCCATGCTCGACGCTGGCCACGCACCATCCCACGTGGTCAAGGTGCACCGCATCCTGTCCCGGGCCCTAAAGATTGCCCACCGCCGCCGGATGGTCGGTGAGAACGTCGCGATGCTGGTCGACCCACCCAGCATCGATGAGACCGAGACGAACCCGTTCACCCAGGAAGAGGCGAAGGCATTCCTGGAAGCGGCGGCCAAGCGGCCCACGTTCATGCGGTGGGTCGTCGGCGTCGGCATGGGATTCCGCCAGGGCGAGACCTTGGGGCTGCGGTGGCCGTACGTCGACTTGGCCGCCGAACTGTTCCATCCCCGCTGGCAGTTGCAGCGGCTCACGTGGCGGCACGGCTGCGGCGACGCGCACGCGTGCGGGGCACGCCTGCATCGCTTCGAGCCCTGCCCGCCCAACTGCGCCACGCACAAGGGTTACAAGCGGGGCTGTCCGAAGCCGTGCACTTCGACCTGCGTCAAGCATGCAAGCACCTGCCCGGAGCGCAAGGGCGGCGGTCTGGCCTTCACTCGTCCCAAGACGAAGAAGAGCACGAATCCCGTGCCGATCCCGCCCGCTTTCATTCCGTACCTGCTCGCGCACAAGGCTCAGCAGGACGAACTCCGCAAGGCGGCCGGAGAACTTTGGCAGGAGCACCAAGCCGTTTTCTCTCGACCCGACGGGCGTCCCATCGACCCCCGCGACGACTGGGAGGAGTTCAAGGAGCTGCTGGCAGAAGCGGGAATCAGCGACCGCCGCCTCTACGACGGAAGTCGCCACACGGCAGGCACGATCCTCAATGAGCTGGGCGTGGACATGCCCACGATCATGGAAATCCTTCGGCACACCCAGATCAGCCAGACGCGCCGCTACGTCAAGGGCCGCTCACACCTCTCGAAGGACGCCATGCGTCGCATGGGAGACGCGTTTCTGCCCGCGCCGGAAGCGGCGCCCGAGCCCCCGAGTGAGACTAGAACTGAGACTGGGGACCGCCGCGCCGCCCGTGCGCGGCGCCGCCGCCGCATCCAATAAAAGCAAAAGCCCCAGGTCACGGCGAGTGAGTCCTGAGGCTTCTACAGAGCCGCCTTCGGGATTCGAACCCGAGACCTACGCATTACGAGTGCGTTGCTCTGGCCAACTGAGCTAAGGCGGCACGCCGTCCGCACCATGGTGCGATCAGCAACGCGGCCAAGTCTACACAGTTTCCCGGGGTGCTCCTGACCACCCCTGTTCGAGGGACTCGCGCAGCTCAGGTGCACTTCTTGTCGGCCGGCGGGGCCGTCCCCTCCAGGAGGTACGTGTTGATCGCGGTGTCGATGCAGTCGCTGCCCCGGCCGTACGCCGTGTGGCCGTCGCCGTCGTACGTGAGGAGCCTGCCGGAGGCCAGCTGGGAGGCGAGGGACTTGGCCCACTTGTAGGGGGTGGCCGGGTCACGGGTGGTGCCGACCACGACGATCGGGACGGCGCCCTTCGCCTCGATGCGGTGCGCGGCCCCGGTGGCCTTGACCGGCCAGTACGCACAGTTCAGGATCGCCCAGGCGAAGCCCTCGCCGAAGACCGGCGAGGCCTTCTCGAAGGACGGGAGCGCGGCGGCGACCGCGTCGGGGCCGGAGAAGGCGGCGGGCAGGTCGAGGCAGTTCACGGCCGCGTTGGCGTACATGAGGTTGGCGTACTTCCCCTCCGCGTCGCGCTCGTAGTACGAGTCCGCGAGGGTCAGCAGGCCACCGCCGTCGCCCTGCATCGCGCGCGTGAGGCCGGTGCGCAGCTCGGGCCAGGTCGTCTCGTCGTACATCGCGGCGATCACGCCGGTCGTGGCGAGCGCCTCGCCGAGCTTGCGGGACTCGCCGGTCGCGACCGGCTTCGCGTCGAGGTCCGCGAAGAACGCCTTCAGGCGCGTCGACGCGTCCGCCACCGATGTCGTGCCCAGCGGGCAGTCCTTGCGCCGGATGCAGTCCGCCGCGAACGACTGGAACGCCGTCTCGAAGCCCGCCGTCTGGTCGCGGTTCATCTCCAGGGCCGGCAGCGACGGGTCCATCGCGCCGTCGAGGACCAGGCGCCCGGTGCGCTCCGGGAACAGCTCGGCGTAGGTCGCGCCCAGGAACGTGCCGTAGGAGGCGCCCACGTAGTACAGCTTCTCGTCGCCGAGCAGCTGCCGCAGGATGTCCATGTCACGGGCCGCCTCGACCGTGGACACATGCGGCAGCACCTTGCCCGAGTGCCTCTCGCAGCCCCGCGCGAAGTTCTTGAACGAGGACTCGAGCACCGCCTTCTCCCCGGCGTCGTCCGGGGTCTGGTCGACCTGGGTGTACGCGTCCATCTCCTGGCTCGTCAGGCATTCGACGGGCTCGCTGCGCGCCACCCCGCGCGGGTCGACGGCCACCATGTCGTACCGGGCCCGCACCGGGGCGGGGTAGCCGAGGCCCGCGTACTGCTGGAGGTAGCCGACGGCCGTGCCGCCCGGGCCGCCCGGATTGACCAGGAGCGACCCGATCCGCTTGCCCGGCCCGGTGGCCTTCTTGCGGGCGACCGCGAGGTTGATGGAGGTGCCCGTCGGCTTGGCGTAGTCGAGCGGCGCCTTCATCGTGGAGCACTCGAAGCCCGGTACGCCGCACGCCCGCCAGCTGAGCTTCTGCTGGTAGTACGGACGCAGGGCGGCCGATGTCTGGGCGCCCGCGGCCGAGGCGGTGGACGCCGTCGCGGTGGTGGACGAGCTGCCCGACGAGCATCCGGAGGCGAGCAGCCCGGCGGTCGCGATGACGAGGGCGGAGGAACGGAGCAGGCGCCTGGAGTCCATCCCCGGAGCGTAACCGGGGAGTGACGGCATGTGCCCCGTTGGCAGCCGGACGACGGCTCGTACGAGTGAGCCGGTCAACCGGGGTGACGGGAGTCCCCGGGGTGACGGGGGTCCGTCCTGGGGGCCGCCCGTCGGACGCCTCAGCCCGCCCGCAGCGCCAGCGTCATCGCCTCCACCGCGAGCAGCGGCGCCACATTGCGGTCCAGTGCCTCGCGGCAGGCGAGAACCGCCTCTATACGGCGCAGGGTCCCCTCGGGTGTGGAGCCGCGCGCGATGCGGTCCACCCCGTCCCGTACCTCCTCGTTGGCCAGGGCGATGCGGGAGCCGAGCTGGAGCGCCAGGACGTCCCGGTAGAAGCCGGTGAGGTCGGTGAGGGCGAGGTCGAGGCTGTCCCGCTGCGTACGCGTCTTGCGGCGCTTCTGGCGGTCCTCCAGCTCCTTCATCGCCCCGGCGGTGCCACGCGGCATACGGCCTCCGGCCTGGGCGCCGAGGGCCGCCTTCAGGTCCTCGGTCTCCTTGACGTCGACCTCTTCGGCGAGCTGTTTGGCGTCCTCGGCGGCCGTGTCGACCAGCTCCTGGGCGGCCTTGAGGCAGCCGCCCACGTCCTCGACCCTCAGCGGCACCTTCAGGACGGCGGCGCGGCGGGCACGCGTGCGGTCGTCGGTGGCGAGGCGGCGGGCCCGGCCGATGTGGCCCTGGGTGGCGCGGGCGGCGGCCAGGGCGGTCTCCGGCGGGATGCCGTCACGGCGGATCAGGACATCGGCGACGGCCTCCACCGGCGGTGTCCGCAGCGTCAGATGGCGGCAGCGCGAGCGGATCGTCGGCAGCACGTCCTCCAGCGACGGCGCGCACAGCAGCCACACCGTGCGCGGGGCGGGCTCCTCCACGGCCTTCAGGAGCACATTGCCCGCGCCCTCGGTCAGCCGGTCGGCGTCCTCCAGGACGATCACCTGCCAGCGGCCGACGGCGGGTGAGAGCTGGGCGCGCCGGACCAGGTCGCGGGTCTCCTTGACGCCGATGGAGAGCAGGTCGGTGCGGACGATCTCCACGTCCGCGTGTGTGCCCACGAGCGCGGTGTGGCAGCCGTCGCAGAACCCGCAGCCGGGCTGCCCGCCCAGCGCCCGGTCCGGGCTGACGCACTGGAGCGCCGCGGCGAACGCGCGCGCCGCCGTGGACCGGCCCGAGCCCGGCGGCCCGGTGAACAGCCACGCGTGCGTCATCTTCGACGCGTCCGGGACGGGCTCGCCGGCCGAGACGGCGGTCACCAGCGCGTCGGCGTCACGCGCGGCAGCGGCCAGCTGCTCCTGCACCCGGTCCTGGCCGACCAGGTCGTCCCACACCGTCATGGGTCACCGCCTCCGCGCTCTGTTCCGCCCCGTACGTCCCCGCTACGACCCCATTGTGAGGGAGGGGTCGGACAATCCCGTCCGGGGCGGCCTTGCCGCAGGTCAGCGGCGGCGGCCCCGGCGGTCGTCATCGTCGTCGGGGTGCGGCCCGAGCAGTTCGTCGGCGAGCGTGGGCAGATCGTCCAGCGGGGTCTCCTCGGCCCAGTCCGAACGCCGCCGGGGCCGACGGCCCCGCTCCGCCTTCGGCTCCGGCCCGGCCCCGGGCTCCGCGCGCAGCTGCTCGGGGTCGACCTGCGGCAGCTCACGCGTCCGCTCGTTCACCCGCTCGGGCTGCTCCTGCTCGTCCCGGAAGATCCCCGGCGGGAACCGGTCCGCGTCCCGCACCGGCAGATGCGCGGCGCTCCGACCGGCCCCTTCACGCACGGGCGGCAGCACCGTCGTCTCCTCGGCGTCCCGCGCCACCTCCCGTACGGGCGGCAGCACGGTCGTCTCGGCGGCGTCCCGCACGGGCGGCATGACCGTCGTCTCGGCGGCCTCGGCCGGGACCTGCGGCAGGACCGTGGTCTCGGCGGCTTCCGGCGCGGGCGGCACCGGGACCTCCTGGGTGACCTCGTCGGCGCTTTCCGCGGGCTTCACGACGGGCGTCGCGACCGTCACCTCGGAGGCCGACTCCGCCGCGGGCTTCCGCATCGCGCGCGTGGCGGACGTGCCGTCCGCGTCCTTGGGGGCGGCCGGGGCGGAGGGAGACGCGGTGGCGGCCGAAGCCGTCGCCGCAGCCGCAGCCGCGGCGGTCGCCGCCTCCGCGAGCCTCCGGGCCTCCTCCGCCCGCCGCAGCGCCTCCTCGGCCTTGCGCTGCTTCTCCAGGCGGCGCTCCTCGGCCTCGGCCCGCAGCTTGGCCTGCTCCTCGGCCTGCTTGCGCAGACGCTCCTGCTCGGCGGCCGCCGCCTTGGCCTCCGCCTCGCGCCGGACGCGCTCCTCCTCGGCGAGCCGGCGGGCCCCTCGGCCCGCACCCGCGCCTCCTCGGCCTGGCGCTCCTCCTCGCGGCGGCGCGCCTCCTCCAGCTCGCGCCGCTTGCGCTCCTCCTCCTCGGCGCGCAGCTTGGCGAGCTGCGCCTGGCGCTCGCGCTCCAGGCGCTCCTCCTCGGCCTTGCGCGCGGCCTCTTCCTCGGCCTTGCGCCGGGCCTCCTCCTCGGCCGCCCTGCGCGCCTCCTCCTGGGCCTTCACCTCGGCCTCGGAGAGCGGCAGCACCTGGTCGAGCCGGTGGCGTACGACCGTGGTGACCGCCTCGGGCTCCTGGCCCGCGTCCACCACCAGGTAGCGGGACGGGTCGGCGGCCGCGAGGGTGAGGAACCCGGCACGTACGCGCGCGTGGAACTCGGGCGGCTCCGACTCCAGGCGGTCGGGCGCCTCCGTGAACCGCTCGCGGGCGGTCTCCGGCGCGACATCGAGGAGCACGGTCAGGTGCGGTACGAGACCGCCGGTCGCCCAGCGGTTGATCCGGGCGATCTCGGTCGGCGACAGATCGCGCCCGGCGCCCTGGTAGGCCACCGAGGAGTCGATGTAGCGGTCCGAGATGACGATCGCGCCGCGCTCCAGGGCGGGGCGGACCAGCGAGTCGATGTGCTCGGCGCGGTCCGCCGCGTACAGCAGGGCCTCCGCGCGGTTGGAGAGCCCGGCGCTGGAGACGTCGAGCAGGATCGAGCGCAGCCGCTTGCCGACCGGCGTGGCGCCCGGCTCACGGGTCACCACGACCTCGTGGCCCTTGGCCCTTATCCACTCGGCCAGCGCCTGCGCCTGGGTGGACTTGCCCGCGCCGTCGCCGCCCTCCAGGGCGATGAAGAAGCCGGTGGCGGCGGGGGCCTGCGCCGGGTCGGCGCCGCGCACCGCGTCCCGCAGATCGCGCCGCAGCGGCACGCCCTGCCGGTCGTCGGTCTTGGCCAGGACGACCGCGGCGACCGGCAGCAGCAGCGCGCCGGCCAGCATCAGGGTGAAGCCGGCGCCGCCGTGCGCGAAGACGAACCCGTCGCCGGCGAGGCGGTGCGGGCCGATGGCGGCGGCGACCAGCGGGGCGAGGATCGCGCCGAGGCCGATCGCCACCCGTACGACCGCCTGAAGGTGGTCGGTGGTGCGGGCCCGGCGGTACTCCTCGGTCTCCTGGTCGATCAGCGTGTGGCCGCTGTTCGCGGCGACACCGGCCGCGACACCGGCGGCCAGCGCGATGAACAGCACGGTCGCCGTGTCCGGCACCAGGCCCATCGCCAGCAGCGCGACACCGGTGACGGCGATGGCGAGCGCGAGCAGCCGCCGCCGGGAGAGCACCGGGAGGACCTTGGGCGCCGTGCGGACGCCGACGCCCGTGCCGCCGACCAGCGCGAGGATCAGCAGCGCGAACGAGGCCGGGCCACCGCCCAGGTCCGCGGCGTGCAGTACGGCGACGGCCGCGGCCGCGGCGATCGCGCCGGCGACCGCCCCGCAGGCCAGGACGAGCAGCGGGACCGCGCCCGTACGCCCCTTGTCGGGACCGGCGCCGGTCGAGGGCCTGCGCAGCCCCTCCAGCGGTGAGCGGGCGCGCGGAGTCTGGGAGTCCGGAAGTTCGAGCATCGCCAGGACGGAGACGGACGCGGCGAAGAGACCGGCCGCCACATACGAGCCGAGGGCCGCCTGGTGGAGTGAGAACCAGTCGATGCCCTTGCCGAGGCCCTTGCTGACCAGCGCGGCCACGAGCAGGGCGGCGGCGGCCGTCGGCACGGACGCGAACGTCGTACGCAGCGCCAGGCGCCGCAGCGCGTCCAGATGGTCCGGCAGCGGGCGCACGGCGGCGCCCTCCAGCGGGGGCGCGGGCAGCAGCGCGGGCGCCGCGCTCTCCTTGCACACCGTCCAGAACCGCTCGGCGGCCCCGGCCACGAAGGCGGTGGCCAGCAGGAAGACCAGCGCGTTGTCGGGGGTCCAGTCGATCCACAGCGGCGCGACGATCAGCAGCGCGGCGCGTACGCCGTCCGCCCCGACCATGGTCCAGCGCCGGTCGAGGGGGCCGCTGGGCGCGGTCAGCGCGGACACGGGTCCGAGCAGCACCGCCCCGAAGAGGAAGGTAGCGAGGGCCCGGGCGCCGAGCACCGCGGCCACGGCGAAGGCCGCGCCCCGGTAGCCACCGCCGAGGGCGTCCTCCGAGACCGCCGTCTGCAGGGCCAGCAGCAGGAGGACGAGTACGGCGAGGGCGTCGCCGATCCCGCCGACGAACTGCGCGCTCCACAGCCGCCTGAGCGGCGGGATGCGCAACAGGGCCCGTACGGCACGCTCGCGTGAGTCGGCGGCTAGGGCGTCGGAGGTGGGGCTCACGACCGTGGGGGTCCCCCCTGCGCCTTCGGAGCTCTGGGGATGCTCGGCTCGCGTCATCCGCCCAGCCTATCCGGAGCGCCGCGATCCCCGAGGGCCCGCCCGAACATACGGGCGGGATCCGCTCGCCACAGACGCGGCACGGCCGGGGCGATCGCCCCGGCCGTGCCCCTTCGGCGTCTGTCCGGCGTCTACTCGGCCGCTGCCGTCTTCTTCGCGGCGGTCTTCTTGGCCGGAGCCTTCTTGGCCGTGGCCGCGGTCTTCTTGGCGGCCGTCTTCTTCGCCGCGGTCTTCTTCGCGGGTGCCTTCTTGGCCGGAGCCTTCTTCGCCGTCTTCTTGGCGGGCCCCTTGGCGCGCTTCTCGGCGAGCAGCTCGTAGCCGCGCTCCGGAGTGATGTCCTCCACGCTGTCGCCGGTCCGCAGGGTCGCGTTGGTCTCGCCGTCCGTGACGTACGGGCCGAAGCGCCCGTCCTTCACGACGACCGGCTTCTCGCTGACCGGGTCGGTGCCGAGCTCCTTGAGCGGCGGCTTGGCGGCCGCGCGGCCGCGCGCCTTCGGCTGCGCGTAGATCGCCAGCGCCTCCTCCAGGGTGATGGAGAAGAGCTGGTCCTCCGTCTCCAGCGAACGCGAGTCCGTGCCCTTCTTCAGATACGGCCCGTACCGCCCGTTCTGCGCGGTGATCTCGACGCCCTCGGCATCGGCGCCCACCACGCGCGGCAGCGACATCAGCTTCAGCGCCTCGTCGAGCGTGACCGTGTCCAGGGCCATCGACTTGAAGAGCGAGGCCGTCCGCGGCTTCACCGCGTTCTTGCCCGTCTTCGGGGTGCCCTCCGGCAGGATCTCGGTGACATACGGCCCGTACCGGCCGTCCTTCGCCACGATCTGGTTGCCGCTCACCGGGTCCGCGCCCAGCTCGAAGTCGCCGCTCGGCTTGGCCAGCAGCTCCTCCGCCAGCTCGACGGTCAGCTCGTCGGGCGCCAGGTCCTCCTGCACGTCGGCGCGCTGGTGGCCCTCGGAGTCCTTCTCACCGCGCTCGATGTACGGCCCGTAGCGGCCGACCCGCAGCACGATGCCGCTTCCCACGGGGAAGGAGGAGATCTCGCGCGCGTCGATCGCGCCGAGGTCCGTCACCAGTTCCTTGAGACCGCCGAGGTGGTCCCCGTCGCCGTTCCCGGCGTCGGAGGCCGCGCCGGCGCCGGCCTCGCCCTCGCCGAAGTAGAAGCGCTTGAGCCACGGCACCGACTGGGCCTCGCCGCGCGCGATGCGGTCGAGGTCGTCCTCCATGCGCGCGGTGAAGTCGTAGTCGACGAGCCGGCCGAAGTGCTTCTCCAGCAGGTTGACGACGGCGAAGCTCAGGAAGGACGGGACGAGCGCGGTGCCCTTCTTGAAGACATAGCCGCGGTCGAGGATCGTGCCGATGATCGACGCGTACGTCGAAGGACGGCCGATCTCGCGCTCTTCCAGCTCCTTGACCAGCGAGGCCTCGGTGTACCGGGCCGGCGGCTTGGTCGCGTGGCCGTCCGCGGTGATCTCCTGGGCCGACAGCGCGTCGCCCTCGGCGACCTGGGGCAGCCGCCGCTCGCGGTCGTCCAGCTCCGCGTTCGGGTCGTCGGCGCCTTCGACGTAGGCCTTCATGAAGCCGTGGAAGGTGATCGTCTTGCCGGACGCGGTGAACTCCGCGTCCCGCCCGTCGCTCGCCCGGCCCGCGATCCTCACGGTGACGGAGTTGCCGACCGCGTCCTTCATCTGGGACGCGACCGTCCGCTTCCAGATCAGCTCATAGAGCCGGAACTGGTCACCGGTCAGACCGGTCTCCGCCGGAGTGCGGAAACGATCACCCGACGGGCGGATCGCCTCGTGCGCCTCCTGCGCGTTCTTGACCTTCCCGGCGTACGTACGCGGCTTCTCCGGGAGGTAGTCGGCGCCGTACAGCTGCGTGACCTGCGCACGGGCCGCCGAGATCGCGGTCTCGGAGAGCGTGGTGGAGTCCGTACGCATATAGGTGATGAAGCCGTTCTCGTACAGCTTCTGGGCGACCTGCATGGTGGCCTTGGCCCCGAAGCCGAGCTTGCGGGAGGCCTCCTGCTGGAGCGTCGTCGTACGGAACGGGGCGTACGGCGAGCGGCGGTACGGCTTGGACTCGACCGCGCGCACGGCGAAGGCCGAGTCGGCGAGGGCGGCCGCCAGGGCCCGGGCGTTCACCTCGTCGAGGTGGAGGACGTCGCTCTTCAGTTGTCCGTCGGGACCGAAGTCGCGGCCCTGTGCCACGCGGCGGCCGTCGACCGACGCGAGCCGTGCCACCAGCGAGGACGGGTCGGAGGCGTCGCCCGCCCGGCCGGTGGAGAACGTCCCGGTCAGGTCCCAGTACTCAGCAGAACGAAAAGCGATGCGCTCGCGTTCCCGCTCCACCACGAGCCGGGTCGCCACCGACTGGACGCGGCCCGCCGAGAGCCTCGGCATGACCTTCTTCCACAGCACCGGCGAGACCTCGTAGCCGTAGAGGCGGTCGAGGATGCGGCGGGTCTCCTGGGCGTCGACCATGCGCTGGTTGAGCTCGCGCGGGTTGGCGACGGCGTCCCGGATGGCGTCCTTGGTGATCTCGTGGAAGACCATCCGGTGGACCGGGACCTTGGGCTTCAGGACTTCCTGGAGGTGCCACGCGATGGCCTCGCCCTCGCGGTCCTCATCGGTGGCGAGGAAGAGCTCATCCGACTCGGCAAGCAGCTCCTTGAGCTTCTTGACCTGCGCCTTCTTGTCGGCGTTGACGACATAGATGGGCTGGAAGTCGTGTTCGACGTCCACGCCGAGGCGGCGCACCTCGCCGGTGTACTTGTCGGGCACCTCGGCGGCGCCGTTCGGGAGGTCGCGGATGTGCCCGACACTCGCCTCGACGACATAACCGGGGCCCAGGTAGCCCTTGATCGTCTTCGCCTTGGCAGGAGACTCGACGATGACGAGTCGGCGGCCGCCCTTTGCGGTCTCGCTGGTCGGGGACAACTTCGCTCTTCTCTCCGGTCGGCACTCGGGTGGCACGTACGAGCTGTACGGTCGCTGCGGAGTGTGACGGTACAACCCGCCCCCGTGTCAAACAGCAAAAGCCCGCAGCGGCCACTCGAACGGTAACCCGACTTACGGCGAGTCTGCCGCCTGGACCGTCCCAGAACGTTCTGAAAAGCGTTTCGTCCCAGCGGAGACCTGGGCACGAGCCCGGTCGGCCCGGCGCGGCGCCACGGCGTGGCCGGGGCTCACCGGCGGGTGCCGCCGAAGCTCACAAGCGTGTGAAGCACCACACCCCGGCGAGCAGGAAGACGGCGCCGAAGAGGACGGCCAGAGCCGCCGAGGCCACCAGCCCCGCCCACTGGTCGTACTCACCCCGCCATTGTGGCGGCTGGCACTGACAAACACCCACGGCCCGGCACCCACATGGGTCCGGGCCGTCCGAAAGGGCGCCTGCGGCCCAGGGGCTACTCGCCGCTCGACGAGGACGAGGGCTTGGCCGAGTCGGACGGCTTCGCCGACTCCGAGGGCTTGGCGGACTCCGAAGGCTTCGCCGAACCCGAGGGCTTCGCCGACTGCGAGGCCGAGCCCGAGGGGGACGCCTGCCTGGAGGCGTCGCCGCCGGCGGCGGGCGAGGCCGAGGAGGGCGCGGAGGCGGTCTGCTTCTGGCAGCCGGGCTGCTTCTGCATCGCCTTGCCGAGGTCGCCGGACTCCAGCTTCTTGAGCGCGTCGTCGCTGCTCTTGCTGATGGTGTTCAGCTGGTCGGCGACGCCCTTGAGGCCGTCGGCGAACTTCGCCTGGTCACCGGTGTCGAGCGCGTCGACCTTCTTCTTGAGGTCGGCGTACGAGGTGGAGGACGCGGTCAGCTCCTTGGCCGCCTCCTGCTGGGTCTTGTCGCCGTCCTTGACGGGCGGCTCACCGGCCTTGTTGAGGCTGTCCGCGAGCGACTTGTACGCGTCGGAGATCTGCTGGAAGGCGGCCGAGTCCGTCTTCTGGACGTCAACCGGCTTGCTCTCGTCCGCCGTCTGCTTCTCGATGGAGGCGTTGGCGTCGGTGATCTTCTTGATCTGCGGCTGGGCCTGGTCGCAGAAGGTCTTGGCCCAGTCGTTCACCTTCTTGTCGGAGTCGTCGCTGCTGCAACCCGACAGTGCGAGCACCAGTACCGCGCCGCCGGACAGTGCGGCCGCAAGCTTCTTGTTCACCGGATCGGTCCCTTCCAAGGCTCTCGGCCCCGGAACATACACGCCAAGTGGGCGACAACCGCGTGTCGTACGTCTGACCTGCTCGCTTTTGCAGCCATTTGCACCAAGGGAGACAAGGCTCACGACCCGGGCTCGGACCCCGAAGAGAAGGGCGGACGGTGCGTCAATCCGCACCGCCCGCCCGTTCTTGTCGCGCTGTCGCTAGGAAACGACCGCCGGGTCAGGCGACTTGGCGGTCATCTCATGGTTTCCCTCGTCGCCCACCGCCACTCCGCGGCGCTTGGAGACGTACACCGCGCCGACGATGACGGCCGTGGAGAGCACCGCCACGACCGTGCGCACGGCGGGGCTGGCGTCCGCCCCGTAACTGAACTTGACGACCGCGGGCGCGATGAGCAGCGCCACCAGGTTCATCACCTTCAGGAGCGGGTTGATGGCCGGGCCCGCGGTGTCCTTGAACGGGTCGCCCACCGTGTCGCCGATGACGGTGGCGGCATGGGCCTCACTGCCCTTGCCGCCGAAGTTGCCGTCCTCGACCATCTTCTTGGCGTTGTCCCACGCGCCACCGGAGTTGGCGAGGAAGACGGCCATCAGCGTGCCGGTGCCGATCGCGCCCGCCAGGTACGAGCCGAGCGCGCCGACGCCGAAGGTGAAGCCGACCGCGATGGGCGCCAGCACCGCGAGCAAGCCGGGGGTTGCCAGCTCCCGGAGCGCGTCCTTCGTACAGATGTCGACGACTCGGCCGTACTCCGGCTGCTCGCTGTAGTCCATGATCCCGGGGTGCTCGCGGAACTGCCGCCGCACCTCGAAGACCACCGCGCCCGCCGACCGGGACACCGCGTTGATCGCGAGACCCGAGAACAGGAAGACGACGGCCGCGCCCAGCATCAGGCCCACCAGGTTGTTGGGCTGCGAGATGTCCATGCTGAGGGTCATCTCGCTGGACTTGGCGCCCACGTCGTTCACCGCGGTGGCGATGGCGTCGCGGTACGAGCCGTAGAGCGCCGCCGCCGCGAGGACCGCGGTGGCGATGGCGATGCCCTTGGTGATGGCCTTGGTGGTGTTGCCGACGGCGTCCAGGTCGGTGAGGACCCGGGCGCCCGCGCCCTCGACGTCACCGGACATCTCGGCGATGCCCTGCGCGTTGTCGGAGACCGGGCCGAAGGTGTCCATGGCGACGATCACGCCGACCGTGGTGAGCAGACCGGTGCCGGCCAGCGCCACCGCGAACAGGGCGAGCATGATCGACGTACCGCCGAGCAGGAAGGCTCCGTAGACGCTCAGACCGATCAGCAGGGCCGTGTAGACCGCCGACTCCAGACCGATGGAGATACCGGCCAGGACGACCGTCGCGGGGCCCGTGAGCGACGACTTGCCGATGTCGCGGACGGGGCGCCGGGTGGTCTCGGTGAAGTACCCGGTCAGCTGCTGGATGACGGCGGCCAGCACGATGCCGATGGCCACCGCGATCAGCGCCAGGATCCGCGGGTCGCCGTCGTGCGTCTTGATGGCGGAGTCGGTGACCCCGTCCAACTCCGCGTACGTGGACGGCAGGTAGATGAAGACCGCCGCGGCCACCAGGGTGAGGGAGATCACCGCGGAGATGAAGAAGCCGCGGTTGATGGCGGACATCCCGCTGCGGTCGGCGCGCCGCGGGGCGACCGCGAAGATGCCGATCATCGCGGTGACCACGCCGATCGCCGGGACGATCAGCGGGAAGGCGAGGCCCGAGTCGCCGAAGGCCGCCTTGCCGAGGATCAGTGCGGCGACCAGGGTCACGGCGTAGGACTCGAAGAGGTCCGCCGCCATGCCCGCGCAGTCGCCCACGTTGTCGCCGACGTTGTCGGCGATGGTGGCGGCGTTCCTCGGGTCATCCTCCGGAATGCCTTGCTCCACCTTGCCCACGAGGTCGGCACCGACATCCGCCGCCTTGGTGAAGATGCCGCCGCCGACACGCATGAACATGGCGATCAGCGCGGCGCCGAGGCCGAAGCCCTCCAGCACCTTGGGGGCGTCCGCGGCGTAGACCAGGACGACGCAGGAGGCACCCAGCAGGCCGAGGCCCACCGTGAACATGCCGACCACGCCGCCCGTACGGAAAGCGATCTTCATGGCTTTGTGCGAGACGGCCGTGAGATCTTTTTCGGGTTCGCCTTCCGCGGGGGTCGCCTCGCGGGCGGCGGCCGCCACGCGCACATTCGCGCGTACGGCCAGGCGCATGCCGACGTATCCGGTCGTCGCCGAGAACAGCGCGCCGATCAGGAAGAAGGCAGACCGGCCCGCGCGCTGCGACCAGTTGTCGGCCGGCAGCAGGAAGAGCAGGAAGAACACCACGACGGCGAAGACGCCGAGGGTGCGCAGCTGCCGGGCCAGATAGGCATTCGCGCCTTCCTGCACGGCTGCCGCGATCTTCTTCATCGACTCGGTGCCCTCACCGGCCGCCAGCACCTGGCGGACCAGCAGTTGGGCCACGACCAGGGCCGCGAGGGCCACGGCCGCGATAACGATCACGATCAACCGGTTGTCGTCGGTCAGAACCGCGGCCGCGAGTGAAGTGGGGTGATCGAGTTCTTGTGGGTTGAAGAGCCCCGCCATTCGTCCTCCTTGACGTTCAGAGCCCAAGATGTGGACGGATTGTAGGGAGCGGAACACGATCAAAACAGGGCGCGGCTAGCGGAATTGACCTTCAGTTGCTACTCAGCAAATGATCGCGCCACGAAAAGGCCCCCGAAAGCGGTAATGGGGCAAAAGCATTGACGACTGATCAACGATCTAGAGAATTATCGCTAAAAATGAAAAAGGCCCTGCTCAGCAGGGCCTGTACAGCGGGGGGTCGAAGGGTCGGTCAGGGCTCGGCGGTCGCCCCGGTGATCGGCCAGGTCATCCGGATGACACCGCCGGACTCGTCCGAAGTGACCTCCACGTCGTCGACGAGGCCGCTGATGACCGCGAGGCCCATCCCGTCCTCCCCGCCGTCGTCCGGCTCCTCCTGGGCCGCCGCGCCGCGCACACCCGGCGCGGCACCCTCGGAACCCGGAGTGGGCACCTCGTCCCCGACCTCGATGGAGAACGCCTTCTCCTCCTCGGTCAGCGCGACGCGCACCGGCGCCGTCACCCCGTACGCGCGGTGCAGCCCCACGGCACGGCTGCACGCCTCGCCGACGGCGAGCCTGACCTCGTCGAGGACCGCCTCGTCCACCCCTGCTCGGCGCGCCACGGCGGCCGCCACCAGGCGGGCCGTCCGGACGTGTTCGGGCTGGGCGCTGAAACGGAGTTCAACGGTGGCCATGCGATCCCCCTCGAACGTACGGGCGTGCTTGTCAGGGGCCCCGGGCCTTGAGGAGCCCGGTGCCCCTGTTCTTCCTCCGGAGCCGTCAGTCAGTGGCGTTGACGGCTTCGTCGACCGAGCCATGGATCGGGAACACCTTGGTGAGCCCGGTGATCCGGAAGATCTTCAGAATGCGCTCCTGGTTGCAGACGAGCCGCAGGGAGCCCTCATGGGCACGGACACGCTTGAGTCCGCCCACGAGCACGCCGAGGCCGGTGGAGTCGAGGAAGTCCACGCCCTCCATGTCGACAACCAGGTGGTAGCTGCCGTCGTTCACCAACTCGACCAACTGCTCGCGCAGCTTGGGCGCGGTATACACATCAATCTCGCCACCGACCTCGACGACCGTACGGTCGCCACCAGGGCCGGACACATTGCGAGTCGACAGGGACAGGTCCACGGATCCTCCAGCACCTTGCTATCGAGCGGCCGCCCCCTGAGTCTCCCCGGCGGAGCCAGAGAACGGATCGCCAGCCGCGATGGCATTCAATCACTTACCAGCAGCCATGCACGACGCCTTGGGACCATTGTCCGTCACGCCAGTGACACACTCGGTGCCGATGGCCAGGAATCTTCGCCCCAGAACACCCGCCAAGGGCACGGGTGAACGACCCGACCCGGGCACGGTCCTGCACCGGCTCGCCTCGGGAGCGGACCGGGCTGCGCGCATCACTCATACGGAGCACTTGCCCCCGCGTGAGGGCCGCCATGCAGTCTGGCCGCACCGCATCCGCCCGGAAGTGATCAACGCCATTCAGCGGGCCGGTGTGGAGCACCCCTGGGCGCACCAGGCTGCCGCCGCGGAGCACGCCCTGGACGGCGAGTCCGTGGTGATCGCCACCGGAACCGCCTCCGGCAAGTCCCTGGCCTACCTCGCCCCGGTCCTCAGCACGCTCCTGGACGGCTCCGAAGCCCCGAACGGACGCGGCGCCACCGCCCTCTACCTGGCCCCCACCAAAGCCCTCGCGGCCGACCAGCGCCGCTCGGTGAAGGCCCTCGCCCAGCCTCTGGGCAACGCGATCCGGCCCGCCGTCTACGACGGCGACACACCGGTCGAGGAACGCGAATGGGTGCGCCAGTACGCCAACTACGTGCTCACCAATCCGGACATGCTGCACCGGGGCATACTCCCCGCCCACCCCAGGTGGTCCTCCTTCCTGCGCGCGCTGCGCTATGTCGTCATCGACGAGTGCCACACCTACCGGGGCGTCTTCGGCTCGCACGTCGCCCAGGTACTGCGGCGCCTGCGCCGGCTGTGCGCCCGCTACGGCGCCGACCCCGTCTTCCTCCTCGCCTCCGCCACCGCCGCGCAGCCGTCCGTGGCCGCCCGCCGGCTGACCGGCCTGCCCGTCGTCGAGGTCGCCGACGACGCCTCCCCGCGCGGCGAAGTGGTCTTCGCCCTGTGGGAGCCGCCGCTCACCGACTTCCAGGGCGAGAAGGGCGCCCCCGTCCGCCGCACCGCCACCGCCGAGACCGCCGACCTCCTCACCGACCTGGCCGTCCAGGGCGTCCGCACGGTCGCCTTCGTCCGCTCCCGGCGCGGCGCCGAGCTCGTCGCCGTCATCGCCCAGGAGCGGCTGTACGAGGTGGACCGCACCCTCGCCCGCCGCGTCGCCGCCTACCGCGGCGGCTACCTCCCCGAGGAGCGCCGGGCCCTGGAGCAGGCCCTGCACTCCGGCGAGCTGCTCGGCCTCGCCGCCACCTCCGCCCTGGAGCTCGGCATCGACGTCTCGGGCCTGGACGCCGTGATCATCTCCGGCTACCCCGGCACCCGGGCCTCGCTGTGGCAGCAGGCCGGGCGGGCGGGACGGTCGGGCGAGGGCGCGCTGGCGATCCTGGTCGCCCGGGACGACCCGCTGGACACCTACCTCGTCCACCACCCCGAGGCGCTGTTCCAGCAGCCCGTCGAGTCGACCGTGCTCGACCCGGACAACCCCTACGTCCTCGCCCCGCACCTGTGCGCGGCCGCCGCCGAACTGCCGCTCACCGAGGCCGACCTGGAGCTCTTCGGTCCGGCGAGCCCCGGTCTGCTGCCGCAGCTGGAGGCCGCGAAGCTGCTCCGGCGCCGGGCGTCGGGCTGGCACTGGACCCGCCGCGAGCGGGCCGCCGACCTCACCGACATCCGGGGCGAGGGGGGCCGCCCGGTCCAGATCGTCGAGGCGTCGACGGGACGGCTGCTCGGCACGGTCGACGCGTCCGCCGCCCACACCGCCGTCCACGACGGCGCCGTCCATCTCCACCAGGGCCGTACGTACCTGGTGAAGCGTCTGGACCTGGACGACCCCGACGGCTCGGTCGCCCTCGTCGAGGAGGCCAGCCCGCCCTATTCGACCGTCGCCCGTGACACCACCTCCATCTCCGTACTCGAAACCGACACCGAGATCGCCTGGGGAGCCGGCCGCCTCTGCTACGGCTCCGTCGAGGTCACCAACCAGGTCGTCTCCTTCCTGCGCCGCAAACTCATCACCGGCGAGGTGCTCGGCGAGTCCAAGCTGGACCTGCCGCCCCGCACCCTGCGCACCCGGGCCGTGTGGTGGACGGTCACCGAGGACCAGCTCGACGCCGCCCGGATCAACCCGGAGATCCTCGGGGGCGCCCTGCACGCCGCCGAGCACGCCTCCATCGGCATGCTGCCGCTCTTCGCCACCTGCGACCGCTGGGACATCGGCGGCGTCTCGGTCCCGCTGCACCCGGACACCCTGCTGCCGACGGTCTTCGTGTACGACGGCCACCCGGGCGGCGCCGGCTTCGCGGAGCGCGCCTTCCACACCGCGCGGGAGTGGCTGACGGCGACCCGCGAGGCCATCGCCTCCTGCGAGTGCGAGGCGGGCTGCCCGTCCTGCGTCCAGTCCCCCAAGTGCGGCAACGGCAACGACCCACTCCACAAGCGCGGCGCGGTCCGCCTCCTCACGGAACTGCTACGGGGAGCGCCGGACGCGCCGGAGGCGCGGAACCAGGAACGGGAAGCCCCGGCGACGGCCGCTGAGGCCCCGGCGACTCCTGCGGCCTCTGAGGCTCCTGGGGGGCCTGTGGGGCCTGCGACTCCGGCTGCCCCGGCTGCCCCGGCCGCTGGGGAACCTTCGACCGGGGGGCGAGGTACTGGCGCCGGCCCGGGCCCTGCGGCAGGAACCGGTACGCAGGAGGAGCCGCCGGTCCCGCCCGGGACCTGACCTCCGGGGCGTACGGGCCGAACTTCGCCCGTACGGTCACGTCGGCGATCTCCCCGGTCACCGCGCACCGCACCATCTCGCCGCCCTGCGCCCCGGCGACCCGGGTCGCCCCGGCGCAGGCCTCGGCCGTCCCCCACAGCGCCCGGTCGGCCGCCGCCAGTGCGGCCATGTCCGCCGCGCCACCCGCCCGGTGACGAGCCGCCACGGCCTGTCCGAAGGCGAGGACGGCCGCGAACACCACGCAGAGCGCGGAGGCGGCCACCGCCACCCAGACGGACGCCGAGCCCCGGTCCCGGGCGTGAGTCATCTGGCCCTCAGCCGGGCCACCCCGCCCCCTCGGCCTCATCGCTCCGCCCCGCCACCCGGGCCCGCTTCCCCGCCGCCAGCACCCAGGCGCTCGTCGTCACCGGCAAGGGGGCCGACGCCAGCGAGTCCACCGCCGTCCTCTACACCCGTGACCCGGTGAAGGGCTGGCAGCCCGCCGACGGCCCCTGGCCCGCCCGCAACGCGGCGCGCGGCTGGACCGGCGAGCACCACCTGGGCGACCTGCGCTCGCCCGTGGGGGTGTTCGGCCTCACCGACGCGGGCGGCCGCCTCGCCGACCCCGGCACCCGGCTGCCGTACGACCGCACGTCGGCCTTCACGGCGAGCGGCACCGGCGTCGAGGGCGAGCCCCTCGCGGGGTCCTTCGACTATGTGGTGGCGGTCAACTACAACCGCAGGCCCGGCACCACCCCGCTGGACTGGACCCGCCCGCTCGGCGCCGGACGCGGCGGCGGGATCTGGCTCCACGTCGACCACGGCGGGCCCACGCACGGCTGTGTGGCCCTGCCCAAGGAACGGATGCGGCAGCTGCTGCGCGCGCTGGACCCGGCGCGCACCCCGGTGGTCGTGATGGGGGACGCGGCGGCGTTGGCCCGCTAGGGCCCGCCGCCCCGGGCTCAGTCGTCGGCCGGGCCCGGCGGGTCCGGCGACGGTGGGCCGTACGGGCGGCTGGCGCTCTGCCGGTTCGCCTCGCGGACCTTGGCCAGTAGCTCCTCGCGGCGGCGTGCGTCTTCCTCGGCCTGCTGCTGGTCGGTGCTCCCCGTCACTGTGCGCACCCCCTCGGTACGTACCCCATGTGCGCAGCGTGCGCGCACGGGACGCGCCCCGCAACCGCCGACGGCATACGAAGGGCCCGGAACCATCGCGTCCCCCTGATCCTTCAGAGCGGGGGAGGGTTCCGGGCCCTTCACGTACACACAGGCGTTACGCGGGCTTCTCCTCCAGACGCGGGAACAGCACCGCGCCCTTCGTCACCGTCGCGCCCACCGGCAGCTGACCCCAGCGGCCCGCGTCCTGGACCCGCTGGTCCGCCAGCGGACCCAGGCCGGCGGCCTCGGCGCCGAGCGAGTCCCACAGCTTCTGCGAGGTGTCCGGCATGACCGGGTTCAGCAGGACCGCGACCGCGCGCAGCGCCTCGGCGGCCGTGTAGAGGATGGTCGCGAGGCGCGCCTTGCCCTCCTCCGACTCGTCCTTGGCCACCTTCCACGGCTCCTGCTCCGTGATGTAGCCGTTGACCTGCTTCACGAAGTCGAAGACCGCCAGGATGCCGCCCTGGAAGTCCAGCTCCTCGCCGATCCTGCGGTCCGCCTCGGCCACGGCCTTCGCCATGCCCTCGGCGATCGCCTGCTCGGCCTCGCCGGCGGCCGTCGCCCCGGGCAGCGTGCCGCCGAAGTACTTGCCGACCATGGCGGCCAGGCGCGAGGCGAGGTTGCCGTAGTCGTTGGCGAGCTCCGAGGTGTACCGGGCGGTGAAGTCCTCCCAGGAGAACGAGCCGTCCTGGCCGAAGGCGATGGCGCGCAGGAAGTACCAGCGGTAGGCGTCCACGCCGAAGTGCGAGGTCAGGTCCTGCGGCTTGATGCCGGTCAGGTTCGACTTCGACATCTTCTCGCCGCCGACCATCAGCCAGCCGTTGGCCGCGACCCTGCCGGGCACCGGCAGGCCGTTCGCCATCAGCATCGCGGGCCAGATCACCGCGTGGAAGCGGAGGATGTCCTTACCGATGAGGTGGACGTTGGCCGGGAAGGTCTCGTCGAACTTCGCCTGGTCCGAGCCGTAGCCGACGGCCGTGGCGTAGTTCAGGAGGGCGTCGATCCACACGTAGATGACGTGCTTGTCGTCCCACGGGACCGGGACGCCCCAGTCGAACGTGGAGCGGGAGATCGACAGGTCCTGGAGGCCCTGCTTGACGAAGTTCACGACCTCGTTGCGGGCCGACTCGGGCTGGATGAAGCCGGGGTTGGCCTCGTAGAACTCGACCAGCTTCGGGCCGTACTCGGAGAGCTTGAAGAAGTAGTTCTCCTCCTTGAGGATCTCCACCGGCTTCTTGTGGACGGGGCACAGCTTGGTGCCGTCCTCGGCCTCGATGAGGTCGCCGGGGAGCTTGTACTCCTCGCAGCCCACGCAGTACGGGCCCTCGTAGCCGCCCTTGTAGATCTCGCCCTTGTCGTACAGGTCCTGGACGAACTCCTGCACACGGTCGGTGTGCCGCTTCTCCGTCGTACGGATGAAGTCGTCGTTCGCGATGTCGAGGTGCTCCCAGAGGGGCTTCCAGGCCTCCTCGACGAGCTTGTCGCACCACTCCTGCGGGGTGACGCTGTTCGCCTCCGCGGTGCGCATGATCTTCTGACCGTGCTCGTCCGTGCCGGTGAGGTACCACACCTTCTCGCCGCGCTGACGGTGCCAGCGCGTGAGCACGTCGCCTGCGACGGTCGTGTAGGCGTGGCCCAGGTGAGGAGCGTCGTTGACGTAGTAAATGGGGGTCGAGACGTAAAACGCCTTCGCCCCCTGCTTCTCGGATCCAGTGGCCGCCATGGTCGAAATCCTAACGGCCACGGGAAGATCCACTCACCGCGAATTCTTGAGCCCGGGGTTTGGCTGCGGGCCGGTGGGCGGTTGCTCGCGCGTTCCCCGCGCCCCGTTTGTGCCCGGCCTTTGCCTGCGGGCCGGTGGGTGGTTGCTCGCGCAGTTCCCCGCGCCCCTGGGTAGTCCGCCGCAGCCGGGCCAGCGGCAGCACCGAGCCCGCCAGCACCGCCACGGCCACCGCGACCGGCAGACACAGCCACTCCGGACGCGCCCCGGCGCGCAGCCGCGCCCAGAGCCGCCCCCACGGCGGCTCATCGGGCTCCACCGCTCCTCCCGCGACGATCAGCCGGGCCCTGCGCAGCCCCTGCTCCCGCCCCACCGAGAGCCAGGCCGCCGCGAAAGCGCAGACGGCCGCCGCCGAGACCGGGGTGAGCCCGGGCGCCCCCGCCGCCGTCCAGGCCGTCACCACGCACCACCGAGCAGCACCCGCAGCCGTTCCCAGCCGCGCTCCTGGACGAAGCCGCCCAGGCCCCAACGGAGCGCCGGGACGGCCACCACCAGCCCCGCCGTATCCCGCTCAAGGACCCGGACCTCGGCGACACGGCGCCGCCCGCCCCTGTCCCGTACGAGATGGAGCACCACCGAGAGCGCCGCCGCCAACTGGCTGTGCAGGGCCGCCCGGTCGAGCCCGGCCGCCGTGCCCAGGGCCTCAAGGCGGGCGGGCACGTCCGCGGCCGTGTTGGCGTGCACCGTGCCGCAGCCGCCCTCGTGACCGGTGTTGAGCGCGGCCAGCAGGTCGGTGACCTCGGCGCCGCGCACCTCGCCCACGACCAGCCGGTCCGGTCTCATCCGCAGGGCCTGGCGCACCAGGTCCCGCAGGGTGACCAGGCCCGCGCCCTCCTGGTTGGCGGGCCGTGACTCCAGCCGGACCACATGGGGGTGATCGGGCCTCAACTCGGCCGAGTCCTCGGCCAGGACGATCCGCTCGCGCTCTCCGACGAGGCCGAGGAGCGTCGACAGCAGGGTCGTCTTGCCCGTGCCCGTGCCACCGCTCACCAGGAACGAGGCCCTGGCCGCGATGAGTGCCCGCAGCACCCCGTCCCCGCCCGGTGGCACCGTCCCGGCCGCGACCAGTTCGTCCAGCGAGAACGCCCTCGGCCGCACCACCCGCAGCGACAGACAGTCCGCCCCGACCGCGACCGGGGCCAGCACCGCGTGCATCCGGGTGCCGTCCGGCAGCCGGGCGTCCACCCAGGGCCGGGCGTCGTCCAGGCGCCGCCCGGCGACCGCCGCCAGCCGCTGGGCCAGTCGGCGCACGGCGGCCGTGTCGCTGAACCTGACCCCGGTGAGTTCGAGTCCGGCGCCCCGGTCCACCCAGACCCGGTCCGGGGCCGACACCAGGACGTCCGTCACCGCGGGATCGGCGAGCAGCGGCTCCAGCGGGCCCGTGCCGACCAGCTCGGAGCGCAACTCCTCGGCGCCGCCCAGGACTTCCGCGTCGCCCAGGAGACGCCCCTGGGCCCGCAGCGCCGCCGCGACCCGGGCCGGTGTCGGCTCGGCTCCGCTCTCCGCGAGCTGTTG
Source organism: Streptomyces sp. ERV7 (assembly GCF_001653515.1). Taxonomy (GTDB): domain Bacteria; phylum Actinomycetota; class Actinomycetes; order Streptomycetales; family Streptomycetaceae; genus Streptomyces. Next base: position 24,932 of record NZ_LYOY01000040.1, read on the forward strand.
GCGCACCGCGTCGAGCAGCGGCCTCGGCGACGCCGCGGACGGGCCCCGCGTTCCCGCCGCACCGCCCGGAGGCACCGCCGCACCCGTACTCATGCGACCGCACCCCCCGTCAGCGCCTGCTCCCAGAAGGCCGTGCAGAAGCGGGAGAGGGGACCGCGCACTTCGCTGCCCGGTGGAGCTCCCTTCTCCTGGGCCTCCAGCAGGCCGTACTCCACCGGGAGTTCACCGGCCAGGGGCAGCCCCAGGGCGGCCGCCACCCACTGCTCGTCGAGCCCCGCCGCGTACGGACCGCGCACCACCGCCCGCAGGTCCCGCAGCACCATGCCGACCGAGGAGGCGACCCGGTTGGCCGCCGCGACCGCGCGCAGCTCGGCGGGGACGACCAGCAGTCCCAGATCGAGCTGGGCCAGCGCCTCCGCCACCGCGTCGTCCACACGCCTGGGCAGGTCGACGACCACGACGCCGCCGCGTCTGCGCGCGGCCGCGAGGACCGCTCGCATCGCCTCCGCCGGGATCGCCACCGAATCGCCCCGGTCCCAGCTGAGGACGCGCAGCGCGTGCAGATGCGGCAGCGACTCCTCCAGCGCGCCTCCGGCGACCCGGCCACGGGAGGCGGCGAAATCCGGCCACCGTCTGCCCTCGGTCTGCTCGCCCCCGAGCAGCACGTCGAGGCCGCCTCCGAGGGGGTCGCCGTCGATGAGCATGGTGCGCCGGCCGGCCCTCGCCGCGGTCACCGCCAGGGCGCAGGCCAGCGTCGACGCACCGGCCCCGCCCCGCCCGCCGACGACTCCGACGGTGAGCGCCTGGCGGCCCACGCCCTCCGCCGCGTCCGCGATCCGGTCGACCAGCCACTGCTCCGCGTCGGGCAGCCGCAGCACGTGGTCGGCGCCGATCTCCACCGCCCGCTGCCACACCCCGGGGTCGTCCTGGTCCCGTCCGACGAGCAGTACTCCGCGCCTTCGCGCGGCTCCGCGCACCCGGGTCGCCGCGTCGTCCCCGACCAGGATCAGCGGTGCGCTCTCCCAGCCGGACCGGCGCTCGGGCACCGAGTGGTGCACCTCGGGCTCGGCTCCGGCGGCGGCGCACAGCCGCAGCAGATCGTCGAGCAACGCCTCGTCCTCGGTGACGATCAGCGGCCCGGAACGCCGCCCCTGAACACCCGGTGACCGGTCGGACACGATGGGTCCGTCCATGATCTCCGCCCCCTCTCACTGCGATTCCCCGTGTCCGCGGATCTCGCGAACTGGAATCACGGTGGAGCGGTTCCGGAAATAAAGTGGATCTTGGTCAAAAACTGTGGACAACTCGGCGGTTGTGAATATTCCGTTCACCTATACCGGTGACTTCCGGAGCGCACTGGAACCATTACGCTCCGTCACGAGTCTGGACGGGTGAAGGGGAGGAGCCGACGCGGCCCGAGGGAGGGGAAGGATCGTGTGCGAGGCCCGAAAATGCATCCGGACATGCGACGACCCCCGCCGGGGGGGAGAGCGGGGGTCGTCTCTCCGGCCGACTCGGGGGGGGAGGAGCCGGACCGGGTTAGCACGGTCGCGAACGATCCGTGACTTCCATGGTGTACCCGAGAGCCTTCTCAGGCAAACCCACACGCCCCAGCGTACGCCGAATGGTGGGCGCCTATGCTCGCCTTCGTGGAAAACCACTCCTTGCCGCGGACCGCCGCCTTCTTCGACTTGGACAAGACAGTCATTGCCAAGTCGTCGACTCTCACGTTCAGCAAGTCCTTCTATCAAGGGGGACTCATCAACCGCCGGGCCGTGCTGCGCACGGCCTACGCACAGTTCGTGTTCCTCGCGGGCGGCGCTGACCATGATCAGATGGAGCGGATGCGCGAGTATCTGTCGGCGCTCTGCAAGGGCTGGAACGTCCAGCAGGTGAAGGAGATCGTCGCCGAGACGCTCCACGACCTGATCGACCCGATCATCTACGACGAGGCCGCCTCCCTCATCGAGGAGCACCACACCGCCGGCCGCGACGTCGTGATCGTGTCGACCTCGGGCGCCGAAGTGGTCGAGCCGATCGGCGAGCTGCTCGGGGCGGACCGCGTGGTGGCCACCCGGATGGTCGTGGGCCCCGACGGCTGCTTCACCGGGGATGTCGAGTACTACGCCTACGGCCCCACCAAGGCGGAGGCCGTCAAGGAGCTCGCCGCCTCCGAGGGCTACGACCTGGCCCGCTGCTACGCCTACAGCGACTCGGCGACCGACGTCCCGATGCTGGAGTCGGTGGGCCACCCCTTCGCGGTCAACCCGGATCGGGCACTCCGGCGCGAAGCGGCCATCCGAGATTGGCCGGTTCTCATCTTTGACCGACCCGTTCGGCTCAAGCAGCGGCTGCCCGCGCTCTCCATGCCGCCCCGCCCGGCACTGGTCGCGGCGGCCGCCGTGGGCGCCGCGGCGGCCACCGCCGGACTCGTCTGGTACGCGAGCCGGCGGCGCGCGGCGGCCGCGAGCTGACCGCGGAGCACCACGTCCAGCGGCCCTCCGATCAGCACTGACCGATCTGCCCTGTTTGAACCTAAAAGTAAAGAAGTGCAGTCAGGGGTTCCGCTTCACCCCCGCCTGGAGTACAAATAAGGCAACGGCCCGCGAGACCTGGGACATCCGAGAGGATCACCTTCTACGCAACACGGCCCCACGGACCGAAGCATGGACATCGAGCACCCACGCGACGTCGACCCGTCGATTACGGGCCAGCCGCACCAGGTGACGGGCAGAAGTTCCCGACCTGATGGGCAACATTCGAGGACGCTTGGTAACACGGTGAACATGCCAGCGGCGGTACCGATCCGGTACCGCCGCAACCCTTTTCCGGCGCCGTGCTTCCGGCTCCCGCCTTCCCGCACCAGGCGCCGTGTCGTCCACGCCGCCGTCTACGCCGCCCCGCGCTGAAGCGCCTCGCAGACGGCCGTCGACTCCCGTACACCGAGCTCGACCGAGCGCCCGCAGTAGGTGATCCACGCGGCCACGCCCTCCGGCGTCCCCGAGGCATAGCCGTCCAGCGCCGCCGCGTACGCCGCGCGCCCCTGCTCCGCGTGGCCGACCTCGGCCGGGCAGATCGACTTCGGGTCGAGACCGCTGCCGATCAGCACGATGCGCTCGGCGGCCCGCGCCACCAGCCCGTTGTACGAGCCGAACGGACGCAGGGCGAGCAGTTCGCCGTGCACGATGGCCGCCGTGACCAGCGCCGGGGCCGAGGAGCCCGCGATGATCAGCTGGGAGAGCCCCTCCAGGCGGCCCGCCACCTCGTCCGCGTCCGGCAGCGGCAGCTCGATCAGCGGCTCGTCGACCGGCTCGCCGTGCTGACGGGGCCGGCCGACCGCGTCGGCGGAGTCCGCCGCGGCGACCAGATGCAGCCGGGCGAGCACCCGCAGGGGCGACTGCCGCCAGATGGAGAGCAGTTGGCCGGCCTCGGCGGTCAGCCGCAGGGCGGCGCCGACCGTGCGCGCCTCGCTCTCCGAGCCGAAGTCGCTGCGCCGACGCACCTCCTCCAGGGCCCAGTCGGCGCCGGAGAGCGCCGCGCTGCCGCGCGCCCCCCGCAGTGCCGCCTCGGAGGTGATCTCGTTGCTGCGGCGCCGCATGACGCGGTGCCCGTAGACCCGGTCGACGGCTTTGCGCACGGAGTCCACGGCGTCCGGGACACCCGGCAGCGAGCCCAGGGCGACAAGCGGATCGGCGGCCGACGAGGCGTTCGTACTCATAAGTAGCGAGGCTACGCGTCCGGGCCCCACACCCCACCTTCGAGTGGTCTTCTTCACTCGCCACCCCTACATTGCGCGGTCGCGCGATTACCGTTGGTGAACATGAAGATCGCTTTCGTAGGGAAGGGCGGCAGCGGCAAGACCACGTTGTCCTCGCTCTTCATCCGCCACCTCACCGCCAACGAGGCCGCCGTGCTCGCGGTCGACGCCGACATCAACCAGCACCTGGGGGCCGCGCTCGGCCTGGACGAGCCGGAGGCCGCCGCACTGCCGGCGCTGGGCGCGCAGCTGCCGCTGATCAAGGAGTATCTGCGCGGCACCAACCCCCGTATCGCCTCCGCCGAGACGATGATCAAGACGACTCCCCCGGGCCGCGGCTCACGGCTGCTGCGGCTGCGCGAGTCGAATCCGGTGTACGAGGCGTGCGCGCGGCGGGTGGTGCTCGACGACGGGGACATCCGGCTGATGGCGACCGGCCCGTTCAACGAGTCCGATCTGGGAGTGGCCTGCTACCACTCGAAGGTCGGGGCGGTGGAGCTGTGTCTGAACCACCTGGTGGACGGGCCGGACGAGTACGTCGTCGTCGACATGACGGCCGGGTCGGACTCGTTCGCCTCCGGAATGTTCACCCGTTTCGACATGACCTTCCTGGTGGCCGAGCCGACCCGCAAGGGCGTGTCGGTCTACCGCCAGTACAAGGAGTACGCGCGTGACTTCGGGGTCGCCCTGAAGGTCGTCGGCAACAAGGTGCAGGGCCCCGACGACCTGGACTTCCTGCGGTCCGAGGTCGGTGAGGACCTGCTGGTCACGGTCGGCCACTCGGACTGGGTGCGCGCGATGGAGAAGGGGCGCCCGCCGCGCTTCGAGCTGCTGGAGGCCGACAACCGGCTCGCCCTCCAGGCCCTGCAGAACGCGGCGGACGACTCTTACGAGGCGCGCGACTGGGAGCGGTACACCCGGCAGATGGTCCACTTCCATCTGAAGAACGCCGAGAGCTGGGGTAACGCGAAGACGGGCGCCGACCTGGCTGCCCAGGTCGACCCCGACTTCGTCCTGCGGGAGGAACTTGCCGTTCCGCTTCCGGGCTGACCCCGCGAGCGCGGCTCGCGGAGGCGGTCAGCGTGCGGCGGCGTGCTTGAGGCCGGGCTGCGGAAGCGGCTTGGCCGGCTGGACCGGCACGGCGGGCTGGGCGGTCAGAAAGGCCGTCCAGCCGCCCTTCGGGGCCTCTCCGACCTTCAGCTGACGGAATTTGTCGAGTGTCGACGGGTCCTGCGCGTCCAGCCAGTCGGCGAGCTGACGGAACGACACGCAGTGCACCTCGCGCTTGACGCAGACCGTCTTGATCGTGTCCTCGACGGCCCGCATGTACGTGCCGCCGTTCCAGGACTCGAAGTGGTTGCCGATGATCAGCGGCGCGCGGTTGCCGTTGTACGAGCGGTCGAAGGCCTGGAGCAGGCCGTCGCGCATCTGATTGCCCCAGTACTCGTGCTGGTCGGCCTCGCCCGTCACCGCGCCCGACTGGTTCATATAGAAGTTGTAGTCCATGGACAGCGTCTGGAAGGCGCGGCCCGGTACCGGCACCAGCTGCATGGACAGGTCCCAGATGCCGTTGTCGTTCTTCTTCGGCCACACCTGGTCGTTGACGCCGCTGGTGTCATAGCGCCAGCCGAGCTGGCCGGCCGCCTGCACGAAGTTCTTGCGGCCCTCCAGGCAGGGGGTGCGGCCGCCGATGAGCTCCTTGTCGTAGTCGAACGGGAGCGGCGCCTCCGCCCTGAGCCCGGTGTTCGACTTCCAGTTCTTCACGAACGACTTGGCCTGCGCGATCTCGCTCTTCCACTCGTCCACCGACCAGGTGCCGACGCCGCCGTCGTTCCCGCAGAAGTGGCCGTTGAAGTGGGTGCCGACCTCGTTGCCCTCCTGCCACGCCCCGCGCAGCTGGGTGACCGTGTCCTTGATCCCCTTGAGGTCGTTGAACCCGATGTCACTGCTGCCCGACGAGTGCTTGGGCGCGGTGTACCGCTCGCGCTTCTCCTCCGGCAGCATGTACACACCGCTGAGGAAGTACGTCATCGTCGCGTTGTACTGCTTGCCGACCTCGCGGAAGTGGGAGAACAGCCGCTGGCTGTCCTCGCCCGCGCCGTCCCAGGAGAACACCACGAACTGCGGCGGCTGCTGACCGGGCGCCAGCTTGCGCGGCTTCAGCACATGGGGCTGGAGCCCGGTGAACGCGGTGGAGCCGTCCCCGATCAGGCGCACGGCGCTCTTGGGCGCGGCGGCGGGCGCCGCGGGACCCGGCGCGGCCGCCTTGGTCCCGTTCCCTACCGAGCATCCGGCGGCGCCCGCGACCAGCGCGGCGACGACGGCCCCGGTGGCGATCCTCTTCGTGGCGGCCATCATCCGCCCACCCTCTTCCTCGCAGATCAGCAGATCCGAAGATCTCTCACACTGAATGTCATCAAATCGCCGCAAAAGTGACACGCAGCATGAAGGAAGGGGGCGCGACAGGCCGCACGAAAAGCTGCTTATTCACCGTTGAGAGTGAATCGTTGGCCCATTTGCCCTAAATGCGAAGCGCTGACCTTTACTCTGCATTACGATTCGTTTACCGAGAGTTGAGAATCCCGCCGCTGCACGCCGTGACCCACGGCCGCGACCCCACATCCGCGACCGCGCTGCCCCGGAGGAGACGGGAAACATGTCTGCCTGCGTCCCCACCCGCACCCAGCCCCTCACTCACCCCGACAGTCAGCAGCATCCGCACGCCCCGCCGCCCAGGAAGGGAGGCCGCCGCTTCCGGATCGCCGGAGCCGATCTGTCCGCATCCGTCACCGTCTTCCTGCTCGCCGTCCCGATGTCGCTCGGCCTCGCCGTCGCCATCGACGCCCCGCTGGAAGCCGGCCTCATCGCCGCCGGAGTCGGCGGCATCGTCGCCGGGCTGCTCGGCGGCTCACCGCTCCTTGTCAGCGGCCCCTCCGCCGGACTCACGGTGGTGTCGGCCGAGTTGATCCAGAGCTACGGCTGGCGCACCACCTGCGCCATCACCGTGCTCGCGGGTCTGCTCCAGATCGCGCTCGGCTCGCTGAAGACCGCGCGCTCCGCGCTCGCCGTGAGCCCCGCCATCGTCCACGGCACCCTCGCCGGCATCGGCGCCGCCATCGCCCTCGCCCAGCTCCACATCGTCCTGGGCGGCTCCCCCCAGAGCTCGGCCGTCGACAACGCCCAGGCGCTCCCGGACCAGTTGGCCAAGGTGGGGCCCGCCGCACCCCTCGTCGGGGCGCTCACCATCGCCGTGCTCCTGACGTGGCCCCGCCTCCCCGGCCGCGTCGGCAAGGCGCTGCGCCGCATCCCGGCCGCGCTCGCCTGTGTGGTCATCGCCACCGCCGTGGCCGCCGTGGCCGCGCCCGGCATCGCCCGGGTCGACCTGCCCTCCTGGGACGCGCACGTCCTGCCCGAGCTGCCGCACGGACCGGTGGCCGGGCTGGTCGCCGCCGTGCTCACGGTGACGCTGGTCGCCAGCCTGGAGTCACTGCTCTCCGCCGTCGCGGTGGGCAAGCTGGCCGCCGAGCGGCCGGGGGCCGGCACGCCCGCCCGGGCCGACCTCGACCGGGAGTTGCGCGGACAGGGCATCGCCAACGCCGTCTCCGGGCTGCTCGGCGGAATGCCGGTCTCCGGCGGCGCGGTGCGCGGCAGCGCCAATGTGCGGGCCGGGGCGACCGGCCGCGCCTCCACCGTGCTGCACGGGGTGTGGGTGCTGCTCGCCGCCGGGCTGCTCGTGGCCGTCCTGGAGTGGATCCCGCTGGCGGCGCTGGCCGCGCTGGTGATGATGGTCGGCATCCAGATGGTGTCCTTCGCCCACATCCGCAACGTCCACAGGCACCGCGAGTTCCTGGTGTACGTGGCGACGGTCGCCGGGGTGCTCCTGTTCGGGGTGCTCCAGGGCGTGGTCATCGGGATCGCCGTGGCCGTCGCGGTCGCGCTGCGCCGGGTCGCGCGCACCCGGATCACGGTGCAGCGCCAGGACGACCTGTCGTATCTGGTGCGGGCGCGCGGGCAGTTGACGTTCCTCGCCGTGCCCCGGCTGACCCGGGCCCTGAACCACGTACCCCAAGGGGCGCGCGCCGTCGTGGAGTTGGACGGCTCGTTTATGGACCACGCGGCGTACGAGGCGCTGCACGGCTGGCAGGACACGCACACCGCGCGCGGTGGCGAGGTGCGGATCACCGGCCGGTCCGGCGGGCGGATCGCCGAGCCCGCCTCCAGTTCGCAGAACTGCTGCCGGCCCTGGACGCCCTGGCGCAACCACCACTGCCACGACAAGGCGCCGGCGCCGAGGCGGCACGGGCACCAACTGGCCAGCGGGCTGAGCTCGTTCCAGCGCAACACCGCGCCGCTGGTGCGGGACGAGCTGGCGCGCCTCGCGCGCGAGGGGCAGCAGCCGTCCCAGCTCTTCCTCACCTGCGCGGACTCCCGGCTGGTCACCAGCATGATCACGTCGAGCGGTCCGGGCGATCTGTTCACCGTGCGCAATGTGGGCAACCTCGTGCCCCTGCCCGGCGCGGAGAGCGGTGACGACTCGGTGGCGGCGGCGATCGAGTACGCGGTGGAGGTGCTGCGGGTCGAGTCCATCACGGTCTGCGGCCACTCCGGCTGCGGGGCGATGCAGGCGCTGCTGAACAGCAAGCCGGACGCCCCGCAGACGCCGCTGCGGCGGTGGCTGCGGCACGGGACGCCGAGCCTGGAGCGGATGGCGAGCCGCAAGCACTCCTGGGCGCGGATCGCCGGGCGGCTGCCGGCCGACGCCGTCGAGCAGCTCTGCCTCACCAATGTGGTGCAGCAGCTGGACCATCTGCGGCGCCACGAGTCGGTGGCGCGGCGGCTGGCCGAGGGCACGCTGGCCCTGCACGGCATGTACTTCCATGTGGCCGAGGCCCAGGCGTACTTGCTGGCGTCCGACGACTGCGAGGAGGTGTTCGAGGGGGTGGGTCCGACGACCCTTGAGGCATCCTGCACCTGACCCGCACCCGGCCCCCACCCGGCCTGCATCTCACAGGGTGCGGAGCCGCGCGTTCCGCGCATGCCTGAACCCGGGGCGGACCTTGTCCGTGAGACCGTCTGATGACACGCCGATGACCCGGATCCCTTATAGGTCTAAACCAATTTTCGGGAGACTCTTGTCACCCGGCGATTGGACTGATGAGCTATGGCCCGGGACACATAGGCACATAGGACGCCCTGGGAAAGGGAGATGTCGTGAGCAACGAAAGCCTGGCCAACCTCTTGAAGGAGGAGCGCCGGTTCGCTCCTCCTGCCGAGCTGGCCGCTGACGCCAACGTGACGGCAGAGGCGTACGAGCAGGCCAAGGCGGACAGGCTGGGCTTCTGGGCCGAGCAGGCCCGGCGCCTGACCTGGGCCACGGAGCCGACCGAGACGCTCGACTGGTCGAACCCGCCGTTCGCGAAGTGGTTCGCCGACGGGCAGCTCAACGTGGCGTACAACTGCGTCGACCGGCACGTCGAGGCCGGGAACGGCGACCGGGTCGCCATCCACTTCGAGGGTGAGCCCGGCGACAGCCGCGCGATCACCTACGCGGAGCTGAAGGACGAGGTCTCCCGGGCCGCCAACGCCCTTACGGAGCTGGGTGTGCGGGCCGGCGACCGGGTCGCGGTGTACATGCCGATGATCCCCGAGGCGGCCGTGGCGATGCTCGCCTGCGCCCGTATCGGCGCGGCGCACTCGGTGGTGTTCGGCGGCTTCTCGGCCGACGCCGTCGCCTCCCGTATCCAGGACGCCGACGCCAAGCTGGTCATCACGGCGGACGGCGGGTACCGGCGCGGCAAGCCGTCCGCGCTCAAGCCCGCGATCGACGAGGCCGTGGCGAAGTGCCCGCAGGTCGAGCACGTCCTGGTGGTACGGCGTACCGGCCAGGAGACGGCCTTCACCGAGGGCCGGGACGTCTGGTGGGACGACATCGTCGGGCGCCAGTCGGCCGAGCACACCCCGCAGGCGTTCGACGCCGAGCACCCGCTGTTCATCCTGTACACGTCCGGGACGACGGGTAAGCCGAAGGGCATCCTGCACACGTCCGGCGGGTATCTGACGCAGGCCGCGTACACCCACCACGCGGTCTTCGACCTCAAGCCCGAGACCGATGTGTACTGGTGCACCGCCGACATCGGCTGGGTGACCGGCCACTCGTACATCGTGTACGGGCCGCTGGCCAACGGCGCGACGCAGGTCATGTACGAGGGCACGCCGGACACCCCGCACCAGGGGCGGTTCTGGGAGATCGTCCAGAAGTACGGGGTGACGATCCTCTACACGGCGCCCACCGCGATCCGGACGTTCATGAAGTGGGGCGACGACATCCCCGCGAAGTTCGACCTGTCGTCGCTGCGGGTGCTGGGGTCGGTGGGCGAGCCCATCAACCCCGAGGCGTGGATCTGGTACCGCAAGCACATCGGGGCGGACAAGTGCCCGATCGTGGACACGTGGTGGCAGACGGAGACCGGGGCGATGATGATCTCGCCGCTGCCGGGGGTGACGGAGACGAAGCCCGGGTCCGCTCAGCGCGCGCTGCCCGGCATCTCGGCGACCGTCGTGGACGACGAGGCGCACGAGGTGGCGAACGGGGGCGGCGGCTATCTGGTCCTCACCGAGCCGTGGCCGTCGATGCTGCGCACGATCTGGGGCGACGACCAGCGGTTCATCGACACGTACTGGTCGCGGTTCGAGGGGAAGTACTTCGCCGGGGACGGGGCGAAGAAGGACGAGGACGGGGACATCTGGCTGCTCGGCCGGGTCGATGACGTGATGCTCGTGTCCGGGCACAACATCTCGACGACCGAGGTCGAGTCGGCGCTCGTCTCGCACCCGTCGGTCGCCGAGGCTGCGGTCGTCGGCGCGGCCGACGAGACGACCGGGCAGGCGATCGTGGCGTTCGTGATCCTGCGGGGTTCGGCGGCGGAGTCGGACGGGCTCGTGGAGGAGCTGCGGGCGCACGTCGGCACCACGCTGGGGCCGATCGCCAAGCCGAAGCGGGTGCTGCCGGTGGCGGAGCTGCCGAAGACGCGGTCGGGGAAGATCATGCGGCGGTTGCTGCGGGATGTTGCCGAGAACCGGGAGCTGGGGGATGTCACGACGCTGACGGACTCGTCGGTGATGGATCTGATCCAGACGAAGCTGCCGGGTGCCGGCGAGGACTGAGCGCGGGGTGGTTTTGTCGGGGCCCGGCTGCGCGGTGCGCGCGGCCGGGCTTCCGGCGTTTTGCCCCCCACCCCGCCCGTTCCCTTAACCCTCCGGATCCAGCCCCCTTTGGCTGCACATTCCGCCCCCTGCACCCCTGGCGGGGCTACGCCCCTGCACCCCTTTGCGGGCCTGCGGCCCCGGACCTCCCTTTGCGGGGCCTGCGGCCCCTGCACCCCGCTCCGTCTTCACCTGCGGACCGTGCTGGGTTGCTCGCGCAGTTCCCCGCGCCCCTGAAAGGAACGGGGCTCCGCCCCGGACCCCGCTCCTCACGCGCCCGAGAGGCTGAATTTCCCGCCGCAGGGGCTGAATGTGCAGCCAAAGGGGGCTGGATGCGCCGCCGTAGGGGCTGAATCGCTGCCGCCCGAGGGCTGGAAGTACCCGGGGCCGGAGATACCTGAGGGGCGCGGGGAACCGCGCGAGCAACCACCCACCGACCCGCAGACGAATCCCGCACACCCGGAGGGCTTCGCGGGGAACTGCGCGAGCAACCCACCACCGGCCCGCAGCCAAGGACCCGCCCTCCACAGCGGAGCGCCCCGCACCCGGGTAAAGACTTAGGTAAAGTAAGGATCGCGTCAATGGCGCGACAAGAAGGACCCAGGTGCGCCGGGAAGTCTGGTCGGCAACGTGCTTTGTCATGCCCGCCGAACCGACCGGAGGTCCCCCCGTGGCCGCGCCAGTAGACCGTCAGGACAGCAGCAGCCGGAAGTTTCTCGGGCGGCTCTCCTTGCCCGAGCGGAACTTCGTCGCGGACGCGCTCCGCGCCGAGACCGTGGGTGGCGTGCTGCTGCTCATCGCCGCGATCGTGGCGCTGATCTGGGCCAACACACTCGGTGGCAGCTACGCCGACGTGCGCGGGTTCCATGTCGGCATCGAAGCCCTCGGGCTCGATCTCTCGCTTCAGCACTGGGCCGCCGACGGCCTCCTCGCGGTCTTCTTCTTCGTCGCCGGTATCGAGCTCAAGCGCGAGCTGGTCGCCGGTGAGCTGCGCGACCCCAAGGCCGCCGCGCTGCCCGTGATCGCCGCGATCTGCGGCATGGCCGTACCCGCACTCGTATACGCGCTGGTCAACACCGTCGGCGGCGGTGCGATGGACGGCTGGGCCGTGCCGACGGCCACCGACATCGCCTTCGCGCTCGCCGTCCTCGCGGTCATCGGAACCTCGCTGCCCAGCGCCCTGCGCGCCTTCCTGCTCACGCTCGCCGTCGTCGACGACCTCTTCGCGATCCTCATCATCGCCGTGTTCTTCACCAAGGAGATCGACTTCGTCGCGCTCGGCGGCTCGGTCGTCGGCCTCGTCGTCTTCTGGGTCCTGCTGCGCAAGGGCGTACGCGGCTGGTACGTGTACGTACCGCTCGCGCTGGTCATCTGGGGGCTGATGTACAACAGCGGCGTCCACGCCACCATCGCGGGCGTCTCCATGGGCCTGATGCTGCGCTGCACCCGCCACGAGGACGAGGAGCACTCCCCCGGCGAGCACATCGAGCACCTGGTGCGGCCGCTCTCCGCGGGGCTCGCCGTGCCGCTCTTCGCGCTGATGTCGGCCGGGGTCGGCGTCACCGGCGGCGCGCTGGCGGACGTCTTCACCCGGCCCGAGACGCTCGGCGTGGTGCTCGGCCTCGTGGTCGGCAAGGCGGTGGGCATCTTCGGGGGTACGTGGTGCGCCGCGCGGTTCACCAGGGCCGAGCTCAACGAGGACCTCGCCTGGCCGGACGTCTTCGCCGTGGCCGCGCTCGCCGGGATCGGCTTCACCGTCTCGCTGCTCATCGGCGAGCTGGCCTTCGACGGCGAGGGCGCGCTGGCGGACGAGATCAAGGCGGCCGTGCTGATGGGCTCGCTGATCGCCGCCGTGTTCGCCACCGTCCTGCTGAAGCTGCGGGTCCGCCGCTACCGGGCGCTCGTCGACGAGGAGGAGCGCGACGAGGACCAGGACGGCATCCCGGATGTGTACGAACAGCACAATCCGGCCTACCACCTGCGCATGGCCGCCATCTACGAGGGGAAGGCGGCCGAGCACCGCCGCCTCGCGCAACTGGCGGGGGCGGGGAGCGACGAGGCCGACCGTCCGGCATGATCTGACATCTGGGCCGGAGAAGGACATCTGGGCCGGGAGATGACGGGACCGGAGAAGAGAAGAGGGAGTCAGCGAATGAGCGACCCCAGCAACACCGCCGTCGGCGCCGACCGCAGCCTCGGCCAGCTGGTCGCCTCGGCGACCGCCGAGATGTCCGCGCTGGTGCACGACGAGATCGCGCTCGCCAAGGCGGAGCTGCGCCAGGACGTCAAGCGCGGGGCGATCGGTGGCCTCGCCATCAGTACGGCGGGAGTGCTCGTCCTGTTCTCGCTGCCGGTGCTGAGTTTCGCGGCGGCGTACGGGATCCACAACCTGGGACTGGGCCTCGCCTGGTCGTTCCTGATCGTCGGCGGAGCGTTCCTGCTGCTCGCGGCCCTGCTCGCGCTGCTGTCCGTGGCCAAGTTCAAGAAGGTCAAGCCGCCGGAGAAGTCCATCGCCTCGGCCAAGCAGACCGCGGCCGTGCTCGGGGGCGTCAAGCCGCATCCCCGCCCGGTCACGGAGCAGGCCCCGGCTGTGGCACGCTCGTCTGCATGACCGCACCTGATACCGGTACCGGCGCCACGGGCAGCCCGGGCGGCAATGGCAGCCCTGTCCGCATCGATGGTCCCTGGACACACAGGGACGTAGCGGCCAATGGTGCGCGCTTCCACATCGCGGAGCTGGGTGACGGTCCGCTGGTGTTGCTGCTTCACGGCTTTCCCCAGTTCTGGTGGACGTGGCGGCACCAGCTGACCGCGCTCGCCGACGCCGGTTTCCGGGCGGTCGCGATGGACCTGCGGGGCGTCGGCGGCAGCGACCGCACGCCCCGGGGCTACGATCCGGCCAACCTCGCGCTGGACATCACCGGCGTCGTACGGTCGCTCGGCGAGCCCGACGCGGCGCTCGTCGGCCACGACCTGGGCGGGTATCTGGCGTGGACGGCGGCCGTGATGCGGCCCAAGCTGGTGCGCCGGCTGGTCGTCTCCTCGATGCCGCACCCCCGGCGCTGGCGCTCCGCGATGCTCTCCGACGTCTCGCAGTCGCGGGCCGGGTCGTACATCTGGGGCTTCCAGCGGCCGTGGCTGCCGGAGCGTCAGCTCGTCGCGGACGACGCGGCGCTGGTGGGGCGGCTGGTACGGGACTGGTCGGGGCCGGTGGCGCCGGAGGACGAGGCCGTGGAGGTCTACCGGCGGGCGATGACCATCCCGTCGACCGCGCACTGCTCGATCGAGCCGTACCGCTGGATGGTGCGCTCGATGGCCCGGCCCGACGGCATCCAGTTCAACCGCCGGATGAAGCGGCCGGTACGGGTACCGACACTGCATCTGCACGGCTCGCTCGACCCCGTGATGCGCACCCGCAGCGCGGCGGGCTCCGGCGAGTACGTCGAAGCGCCCTACCGCTGGCGGCTGTTCGACGGCCTGGGCCACTTCCCGCACGAGGAGGACCCGGCCGCGTTCTCGGCGGAGCTGGTGAACTGGCTGAAGGACCCCGAGCCCGACCGGTAGCCCACCGGCAGTCCGACCGGGCAGCCCCGGCGCCCCTGTCCGGCAAGCGGACGGGAACGCTTGTCTGACGAACAGCCAAATGCCCGGCGCATAGGCCAATTGGCCGCCCGAGACGCGGTTACCGACCTTGGGGCCCGGGCAGACGTCGGGGTATGGGCTGGACGCACGACTACGGTGACGCAGCACGCAACCGCCGCTCGGCCACCGCGCCGATTTCGCACGAGAGGGGCGGCCCGCAAGGTCAGGGCCATGATCCCCAACTCGGTATTCCGCGTATCCTCCGCCGCCGGGCCCGCTGGGTCTCGGCCCGGCTGCGCCATTCGCGTACGTAGTACGAGCCACGCATGCGCGACCTACGTACGCGATTACGGGCGCAGATAGGCGAGACCCGGGTGGGCGTCCCGATAGCCGTCCAGGAGCCGCCGGGCGACCTGGACGGAGTCGATCAGCGGGTGCAGGGCGAAGGCCTTCACAGCCGCCCGCGCCGAGCCTGACTCGGCGGCCTCCAGGACACACCGCTCGACCGCCTTCACCGCGCTGACCAGGCCCGCCTCATGGCCCGTCAGCTGGGTCACGGGCAGTGGGCGCGGTCCTGAGGCGTCGACGCGGCACGGGATCTCGACGACCGCCTCGGCGTCGAGGGCGTGCAGCGAGGAGCCGTTGGGGACGTTGAGGATCAGCGTCGCCGGTTCGTCGCGCGCGATGGCCCGCATCAGCGCGAGGGCGACGTTCTCGTACCCGCCCGACTCCAGGTCGTCCGCGGCGCGCTCGCCCGCGCCCGAGACCTCCCGGTTCTCGGACATGTACGTCACCTCGCGCTCGGCCCGGGTGCGGTCCCAGGCGTCCCACGCCTGCTCACCGCCGGTCACGGTCGCGTAGAAGCGCGCCTGCTGGTCCAGGAGGAAGGCGCCACGGGTGCGTTCCGCCTGCCGGTACGCGGCCACGGCCTCGCGGTTGAAGTAGTAGTAGTACAGGTACTCGTTGGGCATCGAGCCCAGCGAGCGCAGCCAGTCGGCGCCGAAGAGCCTGCCCTCCTCGAACGAGGCCAGCAGCGCGTCGTCCGCCAACAGGCGCGGCAGCACGTTCTCCTCGCCCTGGTAGAGGCCGTGCAGCCAGCCCAGATGGTTCAGACCCGCGTAGTCGAGCCGTACGGCGTCGAGGTCGGCGCCGACCGTACGGGCCACGCGGCGGGCCAGCCCGACCGGCGAGTCGCAGATGCCGATCACCTGTTCGCCCAGATGGCGGGCCATGGCCTCGGTGACGAGGCCGGCCGGGTTGGTGAAGTTGATGACCCAGGCGTCCGGGGCGAGCGCCTTGACGCGGCGGGCGATCGCGTCCGCCACGGGCACGGTCCGCAGTCCGTACGCGATACCGCCCGCGCCGACCGTCTCCTGGCCCAGGACGCCCTCGGCCAGCGCGACGCGCTCGTCGGCCGCCCGGCCCGCGAGGCCGCCGACGCGGATCGCGGAGAAGACGAAGTCGGCGCCGCGCAGCGCCTCGTCCAGGTCGGTCACCGCTCTGACGGACGGTGCGTCCTGGACACCCCGTGCCTGGTCGGCGAGGACCTTGGCGATGGCGGCGAGCCGGGCCGCGTCCACGTCGTACAGCGTGAGCTCGGTGACCCGGCCGGGTGCGCGGTCGCGCAGCAGGGCGCCGTATACGAGCGGCACGCGGAAACCGCCGCCGCCGAGGATCGTCAGTCGCATTCCGGCCTCTTCGGGGAGTCGGGGTTCAGCGGGGCGGCGGGTCGGTGGTCACAGGGCGCACTGCTGGCTGTCGACCTGCTGGTTGGCGGTGCGGCCCAGCTGGATGTCCTCGCGGATCTCGGCGGCCGTCAGCGCGTATCCGGTGTTCGGGTCGTCGAGGGACTTGGCGAAGACCACTCCGTAGACCTTGCCGTCGGGGGTCAGGAGGGGGCCGCCTGAGTTGCCCGGGCGGACCGTGGTGAACAGCGAGTAGACCTCGCGGGTGACCGTGCCCCGGTGGTAGATGTCCGGGCCCGGCGGGGTGATCCGGCCGCGGACGCGCGCGGCGCGCACGTCGTACGGCTGGTCCTCGGGGAAGCCCGCGACGATCGCGCCGCTGCCGCTGTGCGCCGCCTGGGCGGAGAAGCGCAGCACCGGGGCCTTCAGGTCGGGCACGTCCAGGACCGCGATGTCGCGGCGCCAGTCGTAGAGCACCACGGTCGCGTCGTACGTCTTTCCCGTGCCGCCTATCTGGATCTTCGGGTCCTCGACGCCGCCCACCACATGGGCGTTGGTCATCACCCGGCGCTCGGCGAAGACGAAGCCGGTGCCCTCCAGGCGCTTGCCGCAGCTGGGGGCGGTGCCGGTGACCTTGACGATCGAGCGCTTGGCGGAGGCCGCGACGGGGCTGGTGGCCAGCGCCTGGTCGGGGGGCGGGACCTTGGTGATCGACTCGTTGGTGAACGGGGCGAAGACCTGCGGCAGCCCGTTCTGCGCCAGCATGGAGGAGAAGTCCGAGAACCAGGTGTACGCCTGCTTGGGCATCGCCTTGTCGACGCCGCGCAGGATCTGGGAGTCGTTGACCGCCCGTCCCAGCGCGTTGCCCCGGCTGGAGGAGTCCTGGGGGTCGGCCAGCGGGGAGAGCGCGGTGCCGATCAGCCAGGCGACCAGGAGCATCGCCACGACGTTGACCAGGGCGCCGCCCGTGGCGTCCAGGGCGCGCGCGGGCGACCAGGTGATGTGCTGGCGCAGCTTGTTGCCCAGATGGGTGGTGAAGGCCTGGCCCACGGAGGCGCAGACGATCACGACGACGACCGCCACGATGGCGGCGGTGGTCGACACCTCCCGCTTGTCCGTCAGCTGGTCCCAGATGACCGGCAGCAGATACACGGCGATGAGACCACCGCCGAGGAAGCCGATCACCGACAGGATGCCGACGACGAAGCCCTGGCGGTAGCCGACGATCGCGAACCACACGGCGGCGACCAGCAACAGGATGTCCAGCACGTTCACGGGGTCAGCCTGTCACGCGTGCCAGTCGAGCGGGACCCGCCTGGTGCGATCCCAGGGGCGCTCCCAGCCCGCGAAGTGCAGCAACCGGTCGATCACCCCGGCCGTGAAGCCCCACACGAGGGCGGATTCGACCAGAAAGGCCGGGCCTGCGTGCCCGCGCGGGTGGACGGCGGTGGCCCGGTTGGCCGGGTCCGTGAGATCCGCCACGGGGACCGTGAAGACCCGGGCGGTCTCCGCCGCGTCCACCGCCCGCACCGCGGTCGGCTCGCGCCACCAGCCGAGGACGGGGGTCACCACGAAGCCGCTCACCGGGATGTAGAGCCGGGGGAGCACGCCGAAGATCTGCACTCCCTCGGGGTCCAGACCGGTCTCCTCCTCGGCCTCGCGCAGGGCGGCGCGCAGCGGGCCGGTGGTCTGGGGGTCGCCGTCCTCGGGGTCGAGGGCGCCGCCCGGGAAGGAGGGCTGGCCGCCGTGCGAGCGCAGCTGGCTGGCGCGCTCCATGAGCAGCAGCTCCGGCCCGGCCGGGCCGTCGCCGAAGAGGATCAGCACGGCGGACTGGCGTCCGGCGCCGCTCTCGGGCGGCAGGAACCGGCTGAGCTGGAGCGGCTCGATCCGGTCGGCCGCGCGCGCGACGGGGTCGAGCCACGTGGAGGCCCTGGGGGCCGCCGCGGCCACCGGGGGCCGCCACGCCGCCCGGACCGCTCTCGTACGTCCTGCTGGTGTCACTCGCCTTGCTGGTGTCACTCGCGTGCGTCATAGGCACCCCCGTCGTCCACCGGTCACAACGTCCGGGCCGGTCGCGTTCGTTCCGTACGCGCCGGTCGCGCTCGTTCCGTCAGGTCATCCGCGATCCGTCAGCCTGCCCCCAGCGGCGGGGCCGGGAGCCCCGGGTAGTCCGGGGGCGGGGAGAGCCGCTGGCCCGGGAAGCCGCCCTTCTCGTACTTCAGGAGCTTCTTCGCCTTCTCCGGGTCCGTCTCTCCCTCTCCGTACGCCGGGCAGAGCGGGGCGATGGGGCAGGCGCCGCAGGCGGGCTTGCGGGAGTGGCAGATGCGGCGGCCGTGGAAGACGACGCGGTGCGAGAGCATCGTCCACTCGCTCTTGGGGAAGATCTCGGCGACCACGGCCTCGACCTTGACCGGGTCCTCCTCGTCGGTCCACTTCCAGCGGCGCACCAGACGGCCGAAGTGCGTGTCGACGGTGATGCCGGGGACGCCGAAGGCGTTGCCGAGCACCACGTTCGCCGTTTTGCGGCCGACGCCCGGGAGCTTCACCAGGTCCTCCAGGCGGCCCGGCACATTGCCTCCGAAGTCGTCGCGGAGGGCGGCGGCAAGACCCATGATCGACTTGGTCTTGGCCCGGAAGAAGCCGGTCGGCCGGATCAGCTGCTCGACCGCCTCCGGGTCGGCCGAGGCCAGGTCCTCCGGGGTCGGATACGCGGCGAACAGCGCGGGCGTGGTCTGGTTGACCCGCAGGTCGGTCGTCTGGGCCGACAGGACGGTCGCGACCAGCAGCTCGAAGGGGTTGTGGAAGTCGAGCTCCGGATGGGCGTACGGATACACGTCCGCGAGCTCCCGGTTGATCCGCCGGGCGCGGCGGACCATCGAGAGGTGCGACTCGGGTTTGGGGGCCTTGGCGGGCTTGGCGGGGGCGGCCTTGGCGGTTCTGGCCGTTCCGGTGGCCTTCGCGGTCTTGGCCGGGGCCTTCTTCGCGGCGGCCTTCCCTGGTGCGGCCTTCTTCGCGGCGGCCTTTCCGGGGGCGCTCACGGGCGCGTCCGGGGTGGCCGACGCGCCCGGGGCCGGCTCGGGTGCCGATGCGGCCCGATTGGCCGATTTTGATTCTTTCGCGGCTTTTTTCGGTTTAGCCGCGGGCTGTTCGCCCACAGCGGAATCATTGCCTGCGGACACTCGTACGGCCCCCCTGGCCTGCGCTCTCACCGGCGAATTGGACACCCGGCCAGCCTAAAGCCACCCACTGACATCCGCCCCGGCCACAGCGAATCACCACCCCAATCGGCCCCCTGCCGCACGGTCCGGCGTTCGGGTGCGTCATCCTTGTGATTACCCGTGTGATTGATCGCACTGTTTACCCCGTCCGGCAAAATGGGCAGCACGGTCCCCTGTACCGGTCGACAAGGAGAGAACTCGTGGACGACGTTCTGCGGCGCGCCCCGCTCTTCGCGGCGCTCGATGATGAGCAGGCCGCGGAGCTCCGCGCCTCGATGAGTGAGGTGACGCTCGCCCGCGGCGACGCCCTCTTCCACGAGGGCGACCCCGGCGACCGCCTCTACGTGGTCACCGAGGGCAAGGTCAAGCTCCACCGCACTTCCCCCGACGGCCGCGAGAACATGCTGGCGGTCCTCGGCCCCGGCGAGCTCATCGGCGAGCTGTCCCTCTTCGACCCGGGCCCGCGTACCGCCACGGCGACCGCGCTCACCGAGGTCAAGCTGCTGGGCCTGGGCCACGGCGACCTCCAGCCGTGGCTGAACGCCCGGCCCGAGGTGGCCACGGCGCTGCTGCGCGCCGTCGCCCGCCGACTGCGCAAGACCAACGACCAGATGTCCGACCTGGTCTTCTCGGACGTCCCGGGCCGCGTCGCCCGCGCGCTCCTCGACCTGTCGCGCCGCTTCGGCGTGCAGTCGGAGGAGGGCATCCACGTCGTGCACGACCTGACGCAGGAAGAGCTGGCCCAGCTGGTCGGCGCGTCCCGCGAGACGGTGAACAAGGCCCTCGCGGACTTCGCGCAGCGCGGCTGGCTGCGGCTGGAGGCCCGTGCGGTGATCCTGCTGGATGTGGAGCGGCTGGCCAAGCGGTCGCGCTGACACGGCCGTTCACCTGCACGTTCGTATGTGACGGGGCCCGCCTCCCTCGGGAGGCGGGCCCCGTTGTCAGTGGTCGGTCCTAGTCTGTGGATACGTGACAGACACGCCGCTCCTCGACAAGTGCACCGTGGCAGAAGACAAGTGACGGGCTATCCGGTCAGATCAGCCCGTGCTCGCTCAGATACTCCAGCTGCGCGCGTACGGAGAGTTCGGCCGCCGGCCACAGCGAGCGGTCGACGTCCGCGTAGACACGGGCCACCACGTCCGCCGCCGTGGTGTGGCCGTTCTCCACGGCCGTCTCCACCTGGGCCAGCCGGTGGGCGCGGTGGGCGAGGTAGAACTCGATGGCGCCCTGCGCGTCGTCCAGGACCGGACCGTGCCCGGGCAGCACGGTGTGGACGCCGTCGTCGACCGCCAGCGAGCGCAGCCGTCGCAGCGAGTCGAGGTAGTCGCCGAGGCGGCCGTCGGGGTGGGCCACGACGGTGGTGCCGCGCCCGAGGACCGTGTCCCCCGTCAACACGGCCCGGTCCGCGGGGAGATGGAAGCAGAGGGAGTCGGCGGTGTGGCCGGGGGTGGGCACCACCCACATCTCCAGTCCGCCGGTGGTGATCACGTCACCGGCGCCGAGCCCCTCGTCGCCGAGGCGCAACGCCGGATCCAGGGCGCGTACGTGCGTACGCGTCAGCTCCGCGAAGCGCGCCGCGCCCTCGGCGTGGTCGGGATGGCCGTGGGTGAGCAGGGTGAGGGCGACCCGCTTGCCCATCCGCTCGGCGGTGGCGACCACGTTCCGCAGATGGGCGTCGTCGAGCGGGCCGGGGTCGATGACGACGGCGAGGTCGGAGTCGGGCTCGGCGACGATCCAGGTGTTGGTGCCGTCGAGGGTCATCGCGGAGGGGTTGGGCGCGAGGACGTTGACGGTACGGGTCGTGGCGGGGCCGGAGAGCACCTCGCCACGGGGCTGGCCGGGGAGGGCTGCGGCTTCGGTCACGCGGGGGCACCTTCCATGGGAAGCGGGGGCGTGCTGGCGGGAGCGGTCACGGAGTGCCTCCGGCGGTACGTACGCGCTTGGTGAACTCGTCGTGCCCGGGCCAGCTCAGCACGATCTCACCGTCGTCGCCGAGACTCGCCCGGGCCAGCACGGGCGTGAGGTCGCGGGCCGCCGCGGCGGTGAGCACGTCGGCGGGGGTGGCGTACGGGAGCAGGGCGCGCAGGGTCGAGACGGTCGGGGGCATCATCAGCAGCTCGCCCGAGTCGTACCCGGCGGTGGCCTCGGCGGGCCGGATCCACACGGTCCGGTCGGCCTCGGTGGAGGCGTTGCGGGTGCGCTGGCCCTCGGGGAGCGCGGCGACGAAGAACCAGGTGTCGTACCGCTTCGGCTCGAACTCGGGAGTGATCCAGCGGGCCCACGCGCCGAGCAGGTCCGAGCGCAGGACCAGACCGCGGCGGTCGAGGAACTCGGCGAAGGAGAGGTCGCGGGTGACGAGGGCGTGGCGGTCGGCCTCCCAGTCGTCACCGGTGGTGTCGCCCACGACGCTGTCGGCGTCGGGGCCGGCGAGGAGGACTCCGGCCTCCTCGTACGTCTCGCGGACGGCGGCGCAGACGATGGCCTGGGCGTCGTCCGCGTCCACGCCGAGGCGGGCCGCCCAGGTCTCGCGGGTTGGCCCGGCCCAGCCGATGCGGCGGGCGTCGTCCCTCGGGTCGACGCCGCCGCCCGGGTAGGCGTAGGCGCCGCCGGCGAAGGCCATGGAGGTGCGGCGGCGCAGCATGTGCACATCCAGCCCGCCGGGCTCGTCCCCGGCGCGGAGCAGCATGACGGTCGCGGCTCGCCGGGGCGCCACCGGGGTGAGGGTGCCGTGGGCTAGGGCGCGGATGCGGTCGGGCCATTCCGGCGGGTACCACTGACCATTGGGCATGGGCGGAGGCTATCCCGTGACGCGCGCATGTTCGAGGCCGCACGCCTCCGTGCCCCACCCCTCTCTGTGGCTGAGGGGGAGGGGGCCTTCTGTTCGCCGCCCGCGTCCTTGCCGTCGACCGTGCGGTCCGCGCGCAGGGCCGCGAAGAGCGCGTCGGCCTGCGGCCGCACTATCGCCACGCGCGCGCCCTCGTACCGCCAGGGCAGGGTGACGAACTTGGTGTTGTGCAGGTCGATGTTCTTCATCGACATGGCGAAGGAGATCAGCTTGTCGGCCGAGCCGAGGCCCGGGTCGACGGTCAGGGAGCGGGTCGCCGCCTTGGCGAGCGGGAGCAGGGTGGTGGGATCGAGGCCCTGCTGCTTGACCTTCTTCATCAGGCCGGCGATGAACGCCTGCTGGCGCTGGATGCGGCCGATGTCCGAGCCGTCGCCTATGCCGTGCCGGATGCGGACGTAGTCGAGCGCCTTCTGGCCGGAGACCTCCTGGACGCCCTTGGTGAACAGCCGCTCCCCGTGCGCGTGGCGGTTGGGGTTGAGGTCGCCCTCGTAGATGTCCTTGGGCACACACACCTGGACGCCGCCGACGGCCTCGGTCATCTTGGCGAAGCCCGCGAAGTCCACGACGACGGTGTGGTCGACGCGCAGCCCGGTCAGCTTCTCGACGGTGTTCTGGGTGCAGGCCGGGTTGCCCCGGGCGGTGTCGCCCACGGAGAACGCCGAGTTGAACATGACGTTGTGCCGCGTCGTGGTCCAGGTGCCGTTCGGCAGCTTGCAGGGCGGCACGTCGACCAGGGTGTCGCGGGGTAGGGAGATCGCCGTGGCGTGCTTGTGGTCGGCGTGGACGTGCATCAGGAACGCGGTGTCTGAGCGGCCGATGTCACCGCTGCCGTGGCCGTACTGGACGTTGTCGCCCGCGCGTGAGTCCGAGCCGATGACCAGGACGTTCTGGCCCTTGGCCGAGGCGGCCGGGCGGTCGCCGGAGACCCCGCCGTCGTCGAAGGTGCGGATGTCGCCGTTGAGCTCGAAGTAGATCCAGCCGAGCCCGGCGACCGCGAGGACGAGCAGGGAGACCAGCAGGGCCAGCACCAGACGCAGCCGACCGCGTCTGCGCCGCCCGGCCGGGGGCGCGCCGACGGCGCCCTTCCGGCTCCCGCCGCGCGCGTTTCCCGCCTTGTGGCTGCCTGCCATCCGTACACCCTGTCCATGGCCGATTAGTTGTACAGTTGCGCAATGTAGCAAGTCTTACTGGGAGAGCCGCCGGGAGTGGAAGGACGACGGATGTTTCTGCGCAATGGGCTGGAGCCCTGGCATCTGCTGATCGTTGCCGTGGTACTGATCCTGCTCTTCGGCTCCAAGAAGCTGCCCGACACCGCCCGGGCGCTCGGCAAGTCGCTGCGGATCCTCAAGAGCGAGACGCGGGCGATGAAGGACGAGTCGGACGCCCCCCGCCCCTAGCCGCCGCGCGATCCGCTTGGCATGCGCATGCGCCGAGTTGTCCACAGGCTGCGGACGGTGGGGGCGGGTTGTCGGCGCGGCGGCGCATGATGGGGTCCATGAACGAGATGCCGGAGTGGGAGAAGCGGTTCAGGGCACCCAGGGTCGGGCTCCCCGACTGGGCGGAGGACGCCCCGGACCGCTCGCTGTTCGTGTCGAACGCAACGGGGACGTACGAGCTGTACGCATGGGACCGGGCGACCGGCGCCCAGCGCCAGGCGACGGACCGGCCGAACGGGACGACGGACGGGGTGCTGACGCCGGACGGCGAGGCGATCTGGTGGTTCAGCGACACGGACGGGGACGAGTTCGGCGTGTGGATGCGCCAGCCGTTCGGCGGGGGCGACGACGAGGCGGCCGTGCCCGGCCTGGAGCCGTCCTACCCGGCGGGCCTCGCGCTCGGCCGGGACGGCACGGCGGTGGTCGGCCGCTCCACCGACGAGGACGGCACCACGGTCCACGTCGTACGGCCCGGGGCCGCGCCCGTCGAGATCTACCGGCACCGCGAGTCGGCGGGCGTCGGCGACCTCTCGCACGACGGCACGCTGATCGCCCTGGAGCACACCGAGCACGGCGACGCCATGCACTCGGCGCTGCGCGTGGTCCGGCTCGACGGCTCCACCGCCGCCGAGCTCGACGACACCAAGGGCGGCGCCGAGGAGCTGGGCCTGGAGGTGCTCGGCTTCGCACCGCTGCCCGGCGACACCCGGCTGCTCATCGCCCACCAGCGCCGGGACCGCTGGGAGCCCATGGTGTGGGGGCCTGGAGGTGCTCGGCTTCGCACCGCTGCCCGGCGACACCCGGCTGCTCATCGCCCACCAGCGCCGGGACCGCTGGGAGCCCATGGTGTGGGACGTGGCGTCCGGCGAGGAGACCGACCTCGCGCTCGAACTTCCGGGCGACGTCGTGGCGGAGTGGTACCCGGACGGCTCGGCGCTGCTCGTCGTCCACAGCTTCGAGGCCCGCAGCGAGCTGTTCCGGTACGACCTGGCGGCGGCCGAGCTGGTCGAGGTGGAGACCCCGGCCGGTTCCGTCTCGGGCGCCACGGCCCGGCCCGACGGGACCGTGGAGTACCTGTGGTCGTCGGCGGCGCGCCCCTCCGAGGTGCGCTCCACCACCGGCACGGTCGTCCTGGACCCGCCGGGGATGAAGGCACCGGGCTCGGTGCCGGTGGAGGACGCGTGGGTGGAGGGGCCCGGCGGCCGTATCCACGCACTGGTGCAGAAGCCGGCCGGATCCGGCCCGTTCCCGACGGTCTTCGAGCTCCACGGCGGCCCGACCTGGCACGACAGCGACGCGTTCGCGGCGGGCCCGGCGGCCTGGGTCGACCACGGGTTCGCGGTGGTGCGCGTCAACTACCGGGGCTCCACGGGGTACGGCAGGGAGTGGACGGACGCGCTCAAGCACCGGGTCGGGCTCATCGAGCTGGAGGACGTGGCGGCGGTCCGGGAGTGGGCGGTGTCGTCCGGCCTCGCCGACCCGTCCCGGCTGGTCCTGGCGGGCGCGTCCTGGGGCGGCTATCTGACCCTGCTCGGCCTCGGCACCCAGCCGGAGGCGTGGGCGCTGGGCCTCGCGGTGGTGCCGGTCGCGGACTACGTCACGGCGTACCACGACGAGATGGAGGCCCTGAAGGCGATGGACCGCACCCTGCTCGGCGGCACCCCGGAGGAGGTCCCGGAGCGTTTCGAGGCGTCCTCGCCGCTGACGTATGTGGACGCGGTGAAGGCCCCCGTCTACATCTCGGCGGGCGTCAACGACCCGCGCTGCCCGATCCGGCAGGTCGAGAACTATGTGGACCGCCTGGCCGCGCGCGGCGCGGTGCACGAGGTGTACCGCTACGACGCGGGGCACGGCTCGCTGGTCGTGGAGGAGCGGATCAAGCAGGTGCGGCTTGAGCTGGAGTTCGCGGGGAGGCATCTGGCGACCTGAGAACCCCCGGGCTCCCCGTCGCCCGGGGCCGGCCCGGGCCGGTGCCACCCGGCGCCCACCACCCGGGCCCCGCTGGGCAGCCCTGGGCACCCCGCAGCCCGGTACCCCGGAGGGATTCCGTACCGTGGTGGTGTGTACCGGTTCCTGCTGACGCCCCGCTGGTGGGGGATCAACGTCTTCGTCGTGCTGGCCATCCCCTTCTGCGTGTTCATGGGGTCCTGGCAGCTCGGCCGCTTCGAGGACCGCGTGCAGTCGCACAACGCGGCCGACGAGCGGCCCGACCCCGCCGAGCAGAAGGCCGCGCCGCTGCGCGAGCTGCTGCCCGTCGACCAGAAGACCTCGGGCCGCACGGCGAGCGCGACCGGGCGGTACGGCGAGCAGTTCCTGGTGCCGGACCGGCGGGTGGACGGCCGCAGCGGCTCGTATGTGCTGACCCTGCTGCGCACCGAGGGCGGCAAGGCGCTGCCGGTGGTGCGCGGCTGGCTGCCCGAGGGCCGTCCGGCGCCCGCCCCGCCCACCGGCGAGGTCACCGTCGACGGTGCGCTCCAGGCGTCCGAGACGCCCGGGACGGACGGGGTGAACGCCTCGGGCGGGCTCCCTCAGGGGCAGCTCGGGATGATCAGCGCGGCGTCGCTGGTCAACCTCGTGCCGTACGAGGTGTACGACGCGTGGGTCACGCTTGCCCGGGCCGACTCGGGGATGGTGGCCGTGCCGGCCGCCAAGCCGCAGAACACGGGGCTGGATCTGAAGGCGTTCCAGAACCTCGGTTACACCGGGGAGTGGTTCGTCTTCGCCGGGTTCGTGGTGTTCATGTGGTTCCGGCTGCTGCGGCGGGAGGCCGAGGCGGCGGAGGACGCGGCGTTGGGGCTCAGCCCCGAGGTGCCCCAGGCTGCGCGCTGAGGCTCCGCCGGGAGGCGGTTCTCGGCTGCGGGCCGTCTGTGGCTGGTCGCGCGGTTCCCCACACCCCTGAAGAGGTGCGTGGTCGGCTGCGGGCCGGTGGGGGCTTGTCGCGCGGTTCCCCGCACCCCTCATAGGTCGTCGTTCGTCTGCGGACCGTGCTCGCTTGCTCGCGCGGTTCCCCGCACCCCTGAAACAGGCACCCGCGGGCTCGGCAACGGCGACAGGAGCAGGACCGCATGGGGGCGGCGCCGGCACCCGCGCTCCTCCCCCTCCGGACGAGGAGCCGTCAGGGGGTTGTCGGGGCCGGGGCCGCCAGGACTCCTGTGCGGTAGATCGTTCCGGCGCAGGCGTTGGGGATGGTCGCCTCGGCCGTCGGGGCGCCGGGTTCGGCGACATGGGTCACCGCCACCTTGCCGTCCGTCGGGGTGACCGGGTTCGCCGGGTCGACGGCGCCGAGCTGGGGCTCGGTGCCCGTCGGGGCCGTACCGGTCCCGGTGCCGCCGGTCGTCCCGCCGCTGCCTCCGCTGACCGTCGACGGCGAGGGGTCGGGCGAGGGCTGCGGCTTGGGACAGGTCTCGGACGGCACCCAGGCGAACTTGACCTCGTACGCCGCCGCCGGCTTGAGCACCAGACCGGTGGCTTCGAGGGCGGGGTCGGGCAGCCCGGCCGCCGGGTCGCCGGTGGCGTGGTCGACGACGGTGATCCGGGAGGCGTCGGCCGCGCCGAGCGCCTGGAAGTCGACCTTGCCGCCCCCGCTGACCTGGCAGAGCTTCTTCGAGACATTGGCGACGCGGAACGTGCCGTAGACCTTGCCGTCGGCGTCGGGCTTGCTGATCCGCGCGGACTTCACTCCGAGTTCGGTCGCGTCGCAGACCGGTGAGCCGACCACCACGGGTCCGCCGACGGGCCCGGTCTCACCGCCCACGGTGCCGCCGACGACGGTCCGGCCGGGCTCCTCGGGCTTGACGGTCCCGCTCGGCGCCGAGGTGCGGGTGGCCCGGCCGGAGGGCCTGTCGGCCCCCCGCTCACCGCCCTCCACACCCGGCGCGGTGCCGGTGCCGCCCTGCGCCTGCTGGCCGTGCCCGGCGATGGTGGGCCGGTCCTCGGAGGCCGCTCCGCTGTTGGCGACGTGCAGGAACGCGGGGATCGCGGTGCCGATCAGCAGCGCGGCGGCGGCCGCGCCGACCACCGCCTGCCGCTTGCGGGCCTGGCGGGCGGGGACGGCCCGGCGCAGCTGGTCCAGGGCTCCCTCGGACGGCTCCATGCCGTCCACCGCGCCGTGCAGCATCCTGCGCAGCGCGTCTTCGTCCGGGGTGAGGCCAGGTGGGAAGGGGTCGTTCACAATTCCGTTTCCAGTCCGGTCGTCCAGAGGGCGGTCGGGCCCGTAGATGCTCTCCCCGTGGCGGCGCTCCTGATGGCGCTCCGGACGGCGGTCGCCGTCTTCGCCGTGGTGCCCGTGTTCCCCTCGGGCCCCGGCCGCGCCGTACGCGCCGCGCGTGTCCTGTGTGCCGTCGTCGCGGCGGCCGCGGTGGTCACCGCGCTCCCCGCCGTCGTCCCGCCGGTCCTCCCCGTTCCCGAATCCCGCATTCCACTTGGCGCTCATACCGGTGCCTCCATGGCTATCCGGAGTGCCGCGATGCCGCGCGAGCCGTACGCCTTCACCGAGCCCAGGGATATCCCCAGGGTCTCGGCGACCTGGGACTCGGTCATGTCCGCGAAGTACCGCAGCACGAGGACCTCGCGCTGGCGGCGCTGGAGGCCGCGCATGGCCTTGATCAGCGCGTCCCGCTCCAGCTGGTCGTACGCCCCCTCCTCGGCGCTCGCCATGTCGGGCATCGGCTTGGAGAGCAGCTTGAGCCCGAGGATGCGGCGGCGCAGCGCGGAGCGGGAGAGGTTGACGACGGTCTGGCGCAGATAGGCGAGCGTCTTCTCGGGCTCGCGCACGCGCGAGCGGGCCGAGTGGACGCGGATGAAGGCCTCCTGGACGACGTCCTCGCAGGAGGCCGTGTCGTCGAGCAGCAGCGCGGCGAGCCCGAGCAGCGAGCGGTAGTGCGCGCGGTAGGTCTCGGTCAGGTGGTCGACGGTGGTACCAGCGGCCATGGCGTCGTCAGCGCCCTCGCGGGCCGACGTCGGCTGGGCGGGGACGCGGGTGGGGGGCGCGCGGTGGGCATGGGGGCGATCACCGGCATGCCGCCGGCCGGCCGCGGCCGCCGGAGCGGGCGGACCACTGCGCCGCGCACCGGAACAACGCTGATGTCGAGAACCTCTGCCACGCCAGTTGGACACGCTTCCCCCCGTCAGGGTTGTACGCGTACGACACCGTTTTTGACAGTGCGACAAATGTCCTCATGCGTACTCGCTCTTCCCCAATGCCCCGATATTTACGGCACCTTGATGGGCGACCGCATAGACGCTCCATGCCGGGCTGCCGGTTGCAGGGACACGGAAATGAATCGTGTAACAGGGCAACAGCGCAGTTCAAGTGGTACAGACCAGCGACTTGCTCACAGAGCGTTCACAGATCCTACAAAGTCTGTGGCCTTCCGCGCCGCGAAATCGCTCGGGTATTCAGCCGAGGAATTCCGCGGCCGCCAGCTCCGCGATCTGAGCGGCGTTCAAAGCGGAGCCCTTGCGGAGGTTGTCGCCGCAGACGAAGAGATCGAGCGCGTACGGGTCGTCGGGCGAACGCCGCACCCGTCCCACCCACGCAGGATCGGTGCCGACCGCGTCGGCGGGCGTCGGGAACTCCCCCGCCGCCGGGTCGTCCAGGAGCACCACACCGGGCGCGGTGGCCAGGATCTCGTGCGCCCGCGCCACCTCGACCTCGTTCTCGAAGGTCGCGTGGACGGAGACGGAGTGGGTGGTGACCACCGGGACCCGCACACAGGTCGCGGCCACCGCGAGCCGCGGCAGACCGAGCACCTTGCGGGTCTCCTCGCGCAGCCCCAGCTCCTCGCTGGACCAGCCGCCGTCGGCCGGATCCCCGGACCAGGGCACCACATTGAGCGCCACCGGCGCCGCGAACGGCCCGGTGTCCTCGCCCACGGCCCGGCGCACATCGCCGGGGCCGGTGCCCAGTTCCGTACCGGCGACGAGGGAGAGCTGTTCGCGCAGGGTCTCGACGCCGGCCCGGCCGGCGCCGCTGACCGCCTGGTACGTGGAGACGACGAGTCCGCTCAGGCCGTACTCGGCGTGCAGCGCGCCCACCGCCACGATCAGCGCGAGGGTGACGCAGTGCGGGGAGGCCACGATCCCGCGCGGCCGCAGCCGTACGGCGTGGGGGTTGACCTCGGGCACCACCAGCGGCACGTCCGGGTCCATCCGGAAGGCCGCCGAGGTGTCGACGACCACGGCGCCCTTGGCCGCGGCGACGGGCGCCCACTGGGCGGCGACCTGCTCGGGCACCAGGAAGACGGCGACGTCGACGCCGTCGAGCGCCTCCTCGCCCAGGGCCAGGACCTCGCTCTCCTCACCGCGCACGACCAGCTTGCGGCCGGCCGAGCGCGGGGAGGCAACGAGTCTGATCTCGCCCCAGACGTCCGCGTGCTGGGACAGGATCTGGAGCATCATCGCGCCGGCGCCCCCGGTCGCTCCGACGACCGCGAGAGCCGGCTTGCGGGTCATCGTCCGGTGCCTCCGTAGACGACCGCCTCGTCGGAGTCGGAGTCCAGGCCGAAGGCGGTGTGCACGGCGCGCACGGCCTCGTTGACGTCGTCGGCGCGGGTGACCACGGAGATGCGGATCTCGGAGGTCGAGATCAGCTCGATGTTGACCCCGGCGTCGCTGAGCGCCTCGAAGAACCCGGCGGTGACGCCCGGGTTGGTCTTCATCCCGGCGCCGACCAGCGAGATCTTGGCGATCTGGTCGTCGTAGCGCAGCGACTCGAAACCGATGGTCGCCTTGGCCCGCTCCAGGGCGTCGATGGCCTTGCGGCCCTCGGCCTTGGGCAGCGTGAACGAGATGTCCGTGAGCCCGGTGGACGCGGCCGACACGTTCTGGACGACCATGTCGATGTTGATCTCGGCGTTGGCGATGGTCCGGAAGATGGCCGCGGCCTCGCCCGGCTTGTCGGGGACCCCGACCACCGTGATCTTCGCCTCGGAGACGTCGTGCGCGACTCCGGAGATGATGGCGTGCTCCACCTGCTGATCCCCTCGCGGTTCGTTGCTGACCCAGGTGCCCTGAAGTCCGCTGAAGGACGACCGCACATGGATCGGGATGTTGTATCGGCGTGCGTACTCGACGCAGCGGTGCAGCAGCACCTTGGAGCCGGACGCGGCCAGCTCCAGCATGTCCTCGAAGGAGATCCAGTCGATCTTCTTGGCCTTCTTCACCACACGCGGGTCGGCGGTGAACACGCCGTCGACGTCCGTGTAGATCTCGCAGACCTCGGCGTCGAGCGCCGCCGCGAGGGCGACGGCCGTGGTGTCGGACCCGCCGCGCCCGAGCGTGGTGATGTCCTTCTTGTCCTGGGACACGCCCTGGAACCCGGCCACGATCGCGATGTTGCCCTCGTCCAGGGCGGTGCGGATCCGGCCCGGCGTGACATCGATGATCCGCGCTTTGTTGTGGACCGAGTCCGTGATGACGCCGGCCTGGCTGCCCGTGAACGACTGGGCCTTGTGGCCCAGGTTTTTGATCGCCATGGCCAGCAGGGCCATGGAGATCCGCTCTCCGGCGGTCAGCAGCATGTCGAATTCCCGGCCGGTAGGCATCGGAGATACCTGCTCGGCGAGATCGATCAACTCGTCCGTCGTGTCGCCCATCGCGGAAACCACGACAACGACCTGATGGCCGTTCTTCTTGGCTTCCACGATCCGCTTGGCGACGCGCTTGATGCCCTCGGCATCGGCAACGGAGGAGCCTCCGTACTTCTGCACGACAAGGCCCACGTGCGCTCCTCGCTCAGTCCATTACTGCGGTCGGCTCAGTCTAACGAGCGGCCCGGATCCGCCCGGGAGGTGCCACATCGTGAGATGTCCCGCTCACGATGTGATCTTGGTAGGACTCCCGGGTGGGGGGACGGATCCGGTCCGCTCGTGGAGGGGCACATGCCCGGCCGCACCGGTTGTACGCACGGGTGTGGGCCGGCTCACAGACCGCGGGGGCGGCGGGGGACGGCGCTACTTGACCGTACGCAGGCCCAGCGGGCCCGCGATCTCCTCGGCCATCACGCGCCCCGCCTCCTCGGCGAGCGACTCCTCGGTCAGGTCCTCGTCCGTGTCCAGCCCGTCCAGCTCCTCCAGGGGCTGGTTGAGGCGGACGTGGGCGACCAGCGACTGGAGGGCGCGCAGGGTCGCGGAGGCGGTGGAGCCCCAGTTGGAGAAGTAGGAGAACTGCCACCACCACAGCGCCTCGGTGGTGCGGCCCGCGCGGTAGTGGGCGAGGCCGTGGCGCAGATCGGTGACGACGTCGGCCAGGTCGTCGGAGATCCGGCAGGCGACGGGCGCCTTGCGCGGCTCGTACGGGTCGAAGACCTCGGAGTACACGTCGATGGGTTCCAGCAGGGCCGCGAACCGCTCGCGCAGGTCGTCGACGTCCGGCTCCGGGCCGAGGTCCGGCTCGTACCGCTCGTCCGGGACGATGTCCTCGTGCGCGCCGAGGCGGCCCCCGGCGAGCAGCAGCTGGGAGACCTCCAGCAGCAGGAACGGCACGGCGCTGTCCGGCTCGTCGCCCTTGGCCACCTCGGTGACCGCGACGATGAAGGACTCGACCTGGTCGGCGATCTGGACCGCGAAGGAGTCCGGATCCTGGTTGGCCGCGTGCAGCGTTGCGTCAGACATCGAGAAGTCGCCTTCCTTCAAAGGCCCGCCCGAGCGTGACCTCGTCCGCGTACTCCAGATCTCCCCCGACGGGGAGTCCGCTGGCCAGCCGGGTGACCCGCAGGCCCATCGGCTTGATCATGCGGGCGAGGTACGTCGCCGTGGCCTCGCCCTCCAGGTTCGGGTCGGTGGCCAGGATCAGCTCGGTGACCGTGCCGTCGGCGAGCCGGGCGAGCAGCTCGCGGATGCGCAGATCGTCCGGGCCGACGCCCTCGATGGGGCTGATGGCGCCGCCGAGTACGTGGTAGCGGCCCCGGAACTCACGGGTCCGCTCGATCGCCACGACGTCCTTCGGCTCCTCGACGACACAGATGACGGAGAGGTCGCGGCGCGGGTCGCGGCAGATGTTGCACTGCTCCTGCTGCGCCACGTTTCCGCACACCGCGCAGAACCGGACCTTGTCCTTCACTTCGAGCAGCGCGTGCGCGAGCCGGCGCACGTCGGTGGGCTCGGCCTGGAGGATGTGGAAGGCGATCCGCTGCGCGCTCTTGGGACCGACGCCGGGCAGCCTGCCCAACTCGTCGATGAGGTCCTGGACCACGCCTTCGTACAACGGACTGCCTCTCGTGGGTCGTCTGGGTGCTTACGGTAGTTGGTGGGCGGGCGCCGCAGAAGGGCGGATCCGCCTTGTTCACCACTGTTCACCAGGGCCGTGCGGACGGGCCCGGGCCCGCTCCGCTCAGAAGGGCAGGCCCGGCATGCCGCCGAGGCCCTGGGCCAGCGGGCCGAGCTTCTGCTGCTGGAGCTGCTGGGCGTTCTCGTTGGCCGCGCGGACGGCCGCGACGACCAGGTCGGCGAGGCCCTCTGTGTCCTCCGGGTCGACCGCCTTCGGGTCGATGACGAGGCCGCGCAGCTCACCGGAGCCGGTCACGGTCGCCTTGACGAGACCGCCGCCGGCCTGGCCGTCGACCTCGGTCGCGGCGAGCTCCTCCTGCGCGCGGGCGAGGTCCTGCTGCATCTGCTGCGCCTGCTGGAGCAGCTGCTGCATGTTGGGCTGGCCACCACCAGGGATCACGGTGCACTCCGTCTTTTCGCGTCTTCGGATCGTCGGATCTGCCGGAAGGATCCGGCACTCCGAGCCTACGTGGTCTCCCCGCCCCCTGCTCCGCAACTCTTTCGAGTGAGTCGACGGAGGTTCTCCTACCTGATCAAGGCCCACTTACGGGGGGAAATACCGGGATATCGGCCCTGGCTCCCACCATTCGGCGGTAGGAAGGGCAGTCACGTCTCGGGGGAGGCCGGAAGGCGTCGCGCGGTGCGGTGCGGCGACGTAACTGTACGTTACGTCCCCGTCACCGCATGTGGCGGCGAGAGGGTTTTCGATACGCACCGCGGAGGGAGCGCCGGGTGAGCCAGCCGGAGATGCAGCCCGAGGGGCCCCCGGGACCGCCCCGGGACGAGCGCGACCTGACCGGGCGCCCGTTCCCGCTGGGCGACTGGGGCGAGCCCGCGGAACGCCTTGACGAGCTGTACCGGTGGGTCGAGGCGGGGGCGCTGCGCACGGCCGAGTGGTATCTGGCGGACCGGCTGTGGAAGCGGCGGGGGGCGCGGGTGCTGCGGGGCGGGTACCGGCCTCCAGACCGTCGTGGACCGGGACTTCGGGCCGCTGCCGGAGCGGTCGCTGCTCGTCCTCGCCAACCGGCTGGCGCTCGCCCTGTCGGCCGTCCACCGGGCCGGGCTCGTCCACCGCGATCTGAAGCCGTCCAACATCCTGCTCGCCGTGGACGGTCCGCGCGTCATCGACTTCGGGATCTCGCGGGCGCTGGACGCGCTGACCGAGGGCCCCGCCCTGACCGGTACCGGCGTCGTCATCGGCTCACCGGGCTTCATGTCGCCCGAACAGGTGCGGGGCGAACGGGTCTCGGCGGCCAGTGATGTGTTCTGCCTGGGGGCGGTGCTGGCGTTCTCGGCGACGGGCCGGGCGCCCTTCGGCGGGGTCTCCGAGGGCCACGCGGCCGCCCTGATGTTCCGTATCGCGCACGAGGAGCCGGACCTGGCGGGCGTCCCGGCGTCCCTGCTGCCGCTCGTACGCGCCTGTCTCGACAAGGACCCGGCGCGGCGGCCGACGCCGGAGGAGGTCGCCCGGCGGACGGCGGGCGAGGTCCCGGCGCACGGGTGGCTGCCGCCGGAGCTGCTGGCCCAACTGGCGCGGCACAGCTCGCGGTTGCTGGACGCCGACATGGCGCCCATGCCCCGGCGCCCCGGTTACCGGCCGCCCGCGCCCTCACTGGTCGCGCCCAGCTGGCACGACTCTCCGCCACCGCCGCCGGCGGCCGCGAGCGCCCCTCCGACGGCCGCGAGCACCCGGGCGAGGGCCTCTTCGGTCCGCCCGCGCGCGACCAGGGCGAAACGTGGCAGCCGGGTCCGCGCCATCGCCGCCCTGGTCCTCGCCGCCCTGGTCATCGGCTGGTTCGTCGTCCGCCCGCTCGTGGGCCGCTTACTCGCCGACGACTCGGACGGCGCCGCCCCGTCACCTTCCCTCGGCTCCCCCACCTTCGACTTCACCGGCGTCTGGGAGGGGTCGAGCTCGGGGTCGGCCATCCGTGTCGCGATCGCCGAGGACCGGACCGGCGGCAAGGTCGACGTCGACATCCTCGACGACACCCGGATGTGCGGCGGCACGACGAGCGTCCTCAGCCGGAAGGGCCCCGTGCTGAAGGCGACCGCGCTCTCCACCTCGGCGCGACAGATCGAGTCGTACGTGAACGTCCCGGCATACGGCTGCGAGAACGTCGAGGAGCAGAGCCTGGAAGCCGAGGCGGACGGAACGGTCCTGTTGTCGGCCGGCGAGTACACAGCGCAGATGAAACGGGTCGAGCACAGCGGCGCGGCCGTGCCCGCCGCCTTCCTCGGCCGGTGGACGCGCACCCAGGGGGCGCCCGACGCCACCAGCCTCTACGCCACCTTCAGACAGGGCGCGCTCGGCGAACCGCTGGCCCGCCTCGAAGGGAAGTCGGGCAATCGCTCCTGCGTCTGGACGGCCGTCCTGTTCAGGGTGCGCGACGGGCAGCGGCTCGACTTCTCCCCGACAAAGCTGGACCGGGAGCATTCCGGCTCCGGGTGCATGGGCCGCCCCCCGCACACGTACTGGCTCCAGGGCAGCACCCTGTGGCTGGAGCCCTCCGGCGCGGAGAAGGAGTACGTGGCCTTCAAGAAGGCGGGCTGAGGCGGAACGACGACGGGGCCGCCGGTACGAACGTACCGACGGCCCCGCAGCACACCTGTCGCCTACAGGAAGGAGTTGATCTCGATCGTCTCGGTCCGGCCGGGGCCGACACCGATCGCGGAGATCGGCGCGCCCGACATCTCCTCCAGCGCCTTCACGTACGCCTGCGCGTTCTTCGGCAGGTCGGAGAAGGTCTGCGCCTTGGTGATGTCCTCGGACCAGCCCGGCAGCATCTCGTAGATCGGCTTCGCGTGGTGGAAGTCGGTCTGCGAGTACGGGAGCTCCTCGACGCGCTTGCCGTCGATCTCGTACGCGACGCAGACGGGGATCTGCTCCCAGCCGGTCAGGACGTCCAGCTTGGTGAGGAAGAAGTCGGTGAGGCCGTTGACGCGGGTCGCGTAACGGGCGATCACCGCGTCGAACCAGCCGCAGCGGCGGTCGCGGCCGGTGGTGACACCGCGCTCGCCGCCGATGCGGCGCAGGTCCTCGCCGTCCTGGTCGAACAGCTCGGTCGGGAACGGGCCCGCGCCGACGCGCGTCGTGTAGGCCTTGAGGATGCCGATGACGCGGCTGATCTTCGTGGGGCCCACGCCCGCGCCGGTGCAGGCGCCGCCGGCGGTCGGGTTCGACGAGGTCACGAAGGGGTACGTGCCGTGGTCGACGTCGAGGAGCGTGCCCTGGCCGCCCTCGAAGAGGACGACCTTGCCCTCGTCGATCGCGTTGTTGAGGATCAGCGTCGTGTCGGCGACGAACGGCTTGATCTGCTCCGCGTACTGGAGCATCTCCTCGACGATCTTGCCGGACTCGATGGCACGCCGGTTGAAGACCTTGGCGAGGAGCTGGTTCTTGCCCTCCAGCGCCGCCTCGACCTTCTGCTCCAGGATCGACTCGTCGTAGAGGTCCTGGACGCGGATGCCTACGCGGTTGATCTTGTCCGCGTAGGTCGGGCCGATGCCGCGACCGGTGGTGCCGATCTTGCGGGAGCCGAGGAACCGTTCCGTCACCTTGTCGAGGGTGACGTTGTACGGCGTGATCAGGTGAGCGTTACCGCTGATGAGCAGCTTGGACGTGTCGACGCCGCGCTCGTTCAGCCCGCTCAGCTCGGAGAGCAGGACCGCCGGGTCGACGACGACTCCGTTGCCGATGACCGGGGTACACCCCGGCGAGAGGATCCCGGAAGGGAGAAGATGCAGCGCGTACTTCTGGTCGCCGACGACGACCGTGTGGCCGGCGTTGTTGCCGCCTTGGTAGCGCACCACATAGTCAACAGATCCACCGAGGAGGTCGGTGGCCTTTCCCTTGCCCTCGTCACCCCACTGAGCACCGAGCAGCACAAGTGCGGGCACAGGCGTACACCCCTTCCGGGCGGGGCATGTCCAAGGTCAGGGGCTTGTCGCCGCCTCACCAATGTGCCCCGGAATAGACGAAGCCCCTGGCGCAATAGCGCAAGGGGCTCTTGCACAAAGATGCTACCCGAGGAAGGACCGAAGTGTCGGCTGCCGACCAGCTACTGGTGGTCATCGACCCGGTCGCCCGCCGTATCGACGGCGAGTCCGTACGGATCGCGAAGGATGTGCTGTGTGCGGGTGCACAGGCGAAAATATGCTGGCCGGAGGGGGTGGAGGAGTTCTCGCGCGCCCTGGCCCGGCGGGGTGGGCGACGGCCGGTGGTGGTGGGTGACGACCGGGCGCTGCTACGTACTGTGACCTTGCTCCAACGGGAACCCGAGCTGCCCGGCCCGGCCCTGGCGCTGGTGCCCGTGGGCACCGCCCCTTCCGTGGAACTTGCCAGGTCACTGGGGGTGCCGACGGGGGCGGTGGCGGCGGCCCGGGCGGTCCTGGACGGCTCCCCCCACCGCCTCGACCTGCTGGTCGACGACAGCGGGGGTGTGGTCCTCGGCGATCTGTGCATTCCGGCGCTGGCGCCGGTGCGGGCCGTTCCGCCGACGGTGTGGGGGACGTGCCGCTCGCTGGTCCGCACGCTGGTGCGCACCCCCACGCCGGTGGCGGCGGCCGTCGCCCACCGGTTGCGGGTGGAGGCGGACGGGGTGCTCCTGTCCGACCTCGACCGCCCGGTCGCGGGCGTGTCCCTGGCGTCCGGGGACGGCGCGGCCCATGTCGTCGTCGAGCCGCGTTCGGGGGCGGTGGTACGGGCGCGGGCCCGGGCGGTGACGGTGTCCGTGGGCGGGGCGCCGGGTTCGGCCGGGTCCCTGTCCGGGGACGGGTTCCGCTACCGGGCGGGGCCGGTGGTGACGGGGCCGGTGCGGAGCCGCACGTGGACGGCGGGTTCGTGGACCCTGACCCTGCCGGGTCCCTCCGGGGGCGGGTGGGGGTAAGTCCGGTTCTCCCGGGGGCGTACGCCCCCGGCCCCCTTTGCGGGGCCTGCGGCCCCCACACCCCACTTCGGGGCTCCGCCCCGGGCCTTGTGCGTGACCTGCGGGCCCGGTGGGGGCTGATCGCGCAGTTCCCCGCGCCCCTGGGTAGTCAGGGGCGCGGGGAACTGCGCGAGCAACCCAGCACGGTCCGCAGGAGACCACGGGTTCAGGGGCGCGGGGAACTGCGCGAGCAACCAGCCACGGGCCGCGGACGAACGACGGGCTCTTCAGGGGCGCGGGGAACTGCGCGACCAGCCCCCACCGGCCCGCGGGTGAACACCGCGGGCCGGGACGGGCAGGGGGCTCAGGCCACCCGCTCCCGCTCCGCGACCGGCTCGGCCACCGCCTGACCGTCCCGCATCAGCACCGCCGCCAGCACCGCCGCCACCAGCACCCCCACCGCGCTCACCGCGAACGTCGTCGACATCGCCGCCGTGAAGGCCGAGTGAGCCGTCCGTATCAGGGTCGCGTCGCCCTGGGCCGTCGCCAGCGCGCCCGCGATCGAGTGGCGGGCGGCGTCCGGCGTGTCCGAGGGCATCTCGGACGCGAAGCCGCTCGACAGGAGCGAGCCGAGGATCGCGATGCCCAGCGCCGTACCGGCCTGCTGGATCGTGTCGTTCAGGGCCGAGCCCACCCCCGCCTTGTCCGCCGGGATCGTCCCCATCAGCGCGCCGACCGCCGCCGGCATCGCCAGGCCCGCACCGAGGCCGAGCAGGCCGAGCGCGATCGCCGGGACCGTGAAGCCCGAGGACGCCGTGACCGTGGTCAGCAGCGCGAAGGACGAGGCCATCACCAGCATCCCGGCCACGATCAGCCACCGGTTGCCGATCCTCGCCGCCAGCTGCGCACCCGCCGTGTTGCCCACCAGCGCCGTCACCGCGAGCGGCACGAACGCGAGGCCCGCCTTGACCGGCGAGTAGCCGAGGACGAACTGGAGGTACTGGGTGAGCACCAGCAGCAGCCCGCCCGTACCGATCTGCACCAGCGCCAGCGACACCGAACCGCCGCTGAAGTTGCGGTGCCGGAACAGGACCAGCGGCACCATCGGCGCGGGCGTGACGTTCTCCCAGATCACGAACCCGGCGAGGGCGAGGACCGCGACCGCCAGGGTGATCAGCGAACGGCCGCCGAACGCCCCGTGCTGCGGAATCTCGATGATCCACCAGATCAGCGCGGTCATCCCCGCCGCCGACAGCACCGCACCCAGCGGATCTGGCTTCTGCCACGGCGCCTTCGACTCCGGCATGAGGACCAGGCCCGCGGCGATGGCCAGCGCCACGACCGGGATGTTGATGAGGAAGATCGAGTGCCAGGAGAAGTGGTCGATCAGTACGCCGCCGAGCACCGGGCTGCCGACCAGGCCGAGCATCGACACCGAGCCCCACGCCGCCATCGCCTTGCCGCGCTCCTCCTCGTCGAAGACGGTGATGAGGATGGAGAGGGTGGAAGGCATGATCAGCGCCCCGCCGACGCCCATCGCCACCCGTACGGCTATGACCTCGCCGGGATTCGTGCAGAAGACCGCCGCCAGCGACGCCGCCCCGAAGAGCAGCAGGCCGATGATCATCACCTTCCGGCGGCCGAAGCGGTCGCCGAGGCTGCCGGAGGTGAGCAGCAGGCCCGCGAACACCAGGATGTAGGAGTCGAGGATCCACTGCGTGTCCTGGGCGCTCGCGCCGAGGTCCTCCGTCATCGACGGCACCGCCACGGTCAGCGCCATGCTGTCGATCACCAGCACGAGCGAGCTGAGGCACAGCACGATCAGGATCCACCAGCGGCGTGGATTGCGGGTCTCCATGGGGTTCTTCCTCTCGGCTGCGCACATCGTTCCGTCGATGCGCACACTGTACGCAGACAGGAACAGTGTGCGCAACTGTCTATCGCTGTACGCTGGATGCGAACGTCGTACGCACGGACCACGACCGAGACCGAGACCTCGACCTCGTCCTCGTCCTCGACCGCGAAGGAGCGTCATGGCCCCCAGGACCACCAAGACCACTGCCAAGACCACCGCCAAGGCGAACCAGAACCCGAACCCGAACCCGATCCCGTCCGTCTGGGCCCGCCAGCCGCGCGAGCCCGACCAGCCCGCGCTCAGCCGGGCCGCGATCGTCCGCGAGGCGGTCGTGATGCTGGACGCCGACGGCATCGAGGCGCTCAGCATGCGCAAGCTCGGCGCCCGGCTGAACGCGGGCGCCACCTCCCTGTACCGGCACGTCGCCACCAAGGACGAGCTCATGGAGCTCGCGGTGGACGAGGTGTTCGGGGAGATCGCGGTGCCCGCCGCCGACAGCCCCGACTGGCGGGCCGCCACCACCGAGGCCGCCCAGTCCTTCCGCGCGACGGCCCTGCGCCACCGCTGGCTGGCCTCGGTCCTCGGCCAGGCGGGCCTCGCCTATCTGGGCCCCAACCTGATGGCGTTCTCCGAGCGGCTCGCCGCGCTCTTCGCGGGCGCCGGGTTCCCGGAGCCGGAGCGCGCGATCGAGACGGTGCTGTCGTACGTGATCGGGATGAGTACGACGGAGGCGGCGTGGCTCACCACGGTCGCCCGTTCCGGCGAGTCCGAGGCGGACTTCGTCGCCCATCTGATGCCCGCCGCGCGCCAGGCCGCGGCGGACCACGAGCACCTGGCGGAGGCGTACGCGGCGACGGAGGCCCCCGACCCGGCCGCGCTGCGCGACGACAAGTTCGCGTACGGCATGGAAGTGGTCCTGGACGGCCTGGCACTGAGGCGCCCCTAGCCCCCTGCCGTGGACCGCCCCCTCTCCTCTCCTCTCCCTCTAGACCTCCACTTGGAGAGCGGTGAGGCCCCGGATCACGTACCCCGGCTTCCAGCGCGGCTCGGTGAGCAGCCGCATGTCCGGGGCCTCGCGGAGCAACAGGCCGAACGACACGGCGAGTTCGAGGCGGGCGAGGGGGGCGCCGAGGCAGTAGTGGATGCCCGCGCCGAAGCTGACGTGCCGGTTGGTGGCGGGCGGGCGGCGTACGTCGAAGGTGTCCGGGTCCTCGAACACCGCCGGGTCGCGGTTGGCGGAGCCGAAGAGCAGCGCGACCTCGGAGCCGCGTGGCAGGAGGGTGCCGCCCACCTCGATGTCGTCGAGCACCCAGCGTTCGAAGAGCTGCAACGGGGTGTCGTAGCGCAGCAGTTCCTCGATGGCGCCGGGGAGGAGGGCGGGGTCGGCGCG
The DNA here is from genome assembly GCF_001653515.1 of Streptomyces sp. ERV7. Taxonomy (GTDB): domain Bacteria; phylum Actinomycetota; class Actinomycetes; order Streptomycetales; family Streptomycetaceae; genus Streptomyces. The sequence continues at coordinate 66,034 of NZ_LYOY01000040.1, forward strand.
CAGCAGCGCGAGCTGCTCGGGGTGGCGGAAGAGGGTCCACCATCCGTTGGCGGTGGTGTTGACGGTGGCCTCGTGGCCGGCGTTGAGGAGCAGGACGCAGGTGGAGATCATCTCCTGCTCGGTGAGGGTGGTGCCGTCGGTGTCGTGGACGGCGATGAGGGCGGAGACGAGGTCGGGGGCGGGGGTGCGGCGCCGGGCTCGGATCAACTCCCGCAGATAGGCCGAGAATTCGACCGACGCCCGGACGGCGCGGGTGGCGGTCTCCTCGTCCGGGTTGAGCTCGTACATCCCGCAGATGTCGGCCGACCAGGGGCGCAGCAGGTGGCGGTCGGTTTCGGGGATGCCGAGCATCTCGGCGATCACGGCGACGGGGAGGGGCTCGGCGACCTCGGCGAGCAGGTCCCCGCCGCCGGCGGCGACGAAGTCGCCCACGAGCCGGTGGGCGATGCGCTCGACGACGGGCCCGAGCTCCTCGACGCGCCGAGGCGTGAACGCCTTCGCCACGAGCCGCCGGATCCGGGTGTGGTCCGGGGCCTCCAGGTCGAGGATCCCGTGGTCGTTGAGGGTGTGGAAGGGCTCGTGGGACGGGGGCGGGGGCGTACGGCCGAACTCCTCGTGGGTGAACCGGTGCAGGTAGGTCCGGCCGAGCCGGCGGTCTCGGAGGAGGGCGGAGACGTCGGCGTGGTGGGGGATGAGCCACTGGTTGGTGGGGGTGTAGTGGCCCCCCCCCGTCGACGCCCCCCTCGCCGACGCCCTCGACATCGCCCGCAGCCACGGCGGCCACGCCGAGCCGCCCACCACGGACCGTGACGCCCCCGCCGACCCGGCCGTCAGCGCCTGGCGCTCGGCGTTCCTGCGGATGCCCTACCTGCGCGACGGCCTCGCCCGCATGGGCGCCGTCGTCGAGACCTTCGAGACCTCAGCCACCTGGGACCGGATTCCCGCGCTGATCGACACCGTCCGTACCGAGGTCGCGGCCGCCGCCCTCAAGGCCACCGGGCACCCCGCCACCATCAACTGCCGTCTGACCCACGTCTATCCCGACGGCGCCGCCCCCTACTTCACGGTCGCCGTCGCGGGCCGCCCCGGTGCGGAAGTCGAGATCTGGGACGAGATCAAAGCCGCCGCCACCGACGTCCTGCACCGCCACCACGCCTCCATCACCCACCACCACGCCGTCGGCCGCGACCACCGCCCCGGCTACGACCTCCAGCGCCCCGAGCCCTTCGCACTGGCCCTGCGCGCCGCGAAGAACGCCCTGGACCCCCACCACGTCCTCAACCCAGGCGTCCTGATCGACTGACCGACAGCACCCGTCGGCCAGGACCGGAGCTCGGTGTTGGAGAGCCGCGCCTGCGCTCCCGAGTCGCAGCCGTCATCACCACAGGCGTCCCGGATCTGTAGCAGGCGCTGGGGAGCCGCGGGTGTCTCTTTCCGCGGGAGGTAATCCCGCGGAAAGAGACGCTCGATTTACGGGTAGGTGAATATGGCCGTCGCCACCCACGTGCCATTCTGCGCGTGAGCCGCGACATAGGCGTTGAGGCCTGTCTGCAGGGAGCCGGATCGGTAGGGCCCCTGCGTAAGGTCGAACGTGACGTCTCCGTTGGCGGTGGTCACCACGAGGGAACCGGTCTTCACCGCGGAGATCCTCCCGCTGAAGCCCACGGTCGCGGACCACGCCGAATCGGCCACGCGGCTGATCTGCGCGACGTGCTCTGCTGGAGCCGCCTGCGCCATCGGCCCGCATACGGTCAGTACGCCGACCGTTCCGGCGGCCACAATAGCGAGCCTGGCGATCTTCCCGGAATTTCGCATTGCACTCCCTTTCGTAAGGATGCCCAGTTGGACGAGCCGAACTCCGTCGAATACGGGTCGGCTGTCCGGACGCTAACAGCGCGCCCTGCGCATATGCGATTTCCTTTCGCGTTCCTTTCGAAATTCCCTTTCGGGTTCCGCCTCATAGGGGTGAATGCGGACGAACGCCGGTCCGCCGCCCGCCACCGCCATCCGGTCCGCCCCCTCCAGCAGCGCGCATGGGCAGCTGTCGACTGGAGAGATGAGTTCAGCCGGCGACGACGCCAAAGATCTCGCGAACCGATGCCCCTTCGGCGCCGTGAGCCAGCGCGGCGTGGAGAAGCAGCCGTGCCTGGTACGGGCTGAGGTCGCCTGCTCCGATGAGTCCTCGGCCCAGTAGGTCCTTCTCTGAGCCAGGGAAGCCGTACGTGTCGGACAGGACAGGGCCGTTGCCGATGCGGGAGGCGAGAACTACGGGGATGCGGGACGCGAGCTTGGTGAGTGGCTCGACGAGGCGTTCGGGGACGTGGCCGACACCGAAGGCCGCGACCACCAGCCCGTCGCAGTGGCCCTCCCACACGTCGAGGAGGACGCCGTCGTCGCCGAACGTGACGGTGTACAGCCCGACGCGCGCCTGCCGGGAGGGGGCTTCGAGCAACGGTCGGCGGCGCGGCAGGCTGCCCGTCAACCACACCGTGTTCTCTGCGACCCGGGCGATCGGGCCGCACGCGGGTGAGGTGAAGGCAGCCGGGCTGGTGGTGTGGGACTTGCGGACGTTGCGAGCCGCATGGATCTCGTCGCCGAGCAGCACGAGGCAGCCGGCACCGCGAAGGCCGGGGTCGGCGGCGGCCAGGACGGCGGCGTGAATGTTGGCCGGGCCATCGGCACCGGGAAGGGTGGGATTGCGCATCGCACCCGTGACGATGACGGGCTGCTCGTGGCCGTGGTAGAGGTCGAGGAGGAAGGCTGTCTCCTCGATGGTGTCGGTGCCCTGGGTGATGACGACGCCGTCGACCTCACCGCCCTCCAGCTCCGCCGCGATCGCGGCCGACAGGTCGGTGAGATCCTCGAACGTCAGAGAAGCACCGGGCAGACGGCGGAAGTCCCGCACCTTGAGGCTGACCCCACTCGTCGCCAGGGCGGGCACTGCGGCCAGGAGATCGTGGGCCGAGAGCGCGGGTACGACGCCTCCCGTGGCCGGATCCGTCGTCATCGCGATCGTGCCACCGAGGGAGAAGACCGCCACCTTCCTGGCCGACACCGTCATATCCCTGCTCCCCTGTCCGGACTTCGCCCAGCTCGGCCTCACGGATGGTGCACGCAGGCTATCGGGCCGACGCTGTACGGGCACGCGGACCCGATCACGCACCGGCGAGCCGAAGCACACAGGCGCAGCGGAGGTGGGCTGAGGATCCGCACGGGCCATACGCGAGTGGGACGCTTGGGGCTGATCCGGTGAGCCCGCCCCCGCCTAGCCTGAAGCGATGGGGAGGGTGGCGCCGACCACGAAGCCACCGGCGTCATCCGGCCCCGCGCTGAAGAAACCCCCCAGCAGATGGACACGCTCGCTCAGGCCGATCAGGCCGTGGCCACCGCTGGGCAGATCCAGCGGCGCAGCGCCGGGTAGGGGTGCGGCATTGCGAATCTCCACCTGCAGCTCGTTGCCCTCGCAGCGCAGACAGACGCGGACTTTGGCGCCAGGGGCGTGTTTGCGGACGTTGGTCAACGCCTCCTGCACGATTCGGTAAGCCGCCCTCTCCACACCCTCCGGACACGATGCGCACGCCTGGTCACAGATGTCCGCATCCACCTCCAGAGCGCTCTCGGCGATGAGCCGGGGAAGGTCCGACAGGCGGGGCTGGGGCCGACGCTCCACCGAACCCGCTCCACCGGCCCGCAGCACACCGACCATGTGGCGCAGTTCGTCCAGGGTCCTGACGGAGAGCGTACGAATCGTGTCGGCGGTCTCCCGCGCCACCGGATCCACGGTGCTCATACGCAGCGCCCCGGCCTGCAGGCTGATCAGGCTGACCTGATGGGCCACGACGTCGTGCATCTCGCGGGCCAGCTGCGTGCGCTCGGTGGCGAGCACCTGCTCCGCCAGCAGGCGGTCCTCCCGGCTCCGACCCTCGGTGAGCTCCCTCAGACGCACCGCGAGCTCACCGCGCAGCGCGACCGCCCGCCCGAGGGCGACCGCGGCGATGGCTGCCCCCAAGGAGCTTTCCACCCAGACCGGATGCGCGTTCCTGTCCCGCACAGCCGCCATCTCCAGCGGGTACGGCAGGTAGTACGCGAAAATCACCAGCAGAGCGCAGCTCGTCAGCAGCAGGCGGTTGGGCCTGAAACGGCTGACGGTGTACAGCGCGGTCAGCCCGGCCAGCCACGAGGTGCCCATGTACAGGCCCGGAATGGTGGCCAGCAGCGTGACGACCGGCATGCGCAACCGGGCGAACAACGCCAGCGCCGCACCCACCGAGAGTGTCCGCTCCAGAACAGTGAGGGGAGCGCCGTCCGAGATGAAGGTGTCCGCGAGGCCCAGGACCACCGGGCCGAGAAGAGACAGTCGGCGCCCCTGGGCAGGCGTGAGTGTCATACCTGATGCCGGCGCTCATCAGCGCGGCCGGCCACCAGCCCGGCCCGCTCCGCGATGACGGCCGCTTGTACGCGGTTGAGTCCGCCCAGTTTCCCGAGCAGCGCGCTCACGTGGTCCTTGACGGTTCCGTGCGCGAGGTGCAGCCCGGCCGCGATCTCCGCGTTGGAGAGCCCCTGCCCGAGCAGTACGAGCACCTCCCGCTCCCGGTCGGTGAGTCCTTCCACCGCCCGCTTCGCCTGCTCGGAGCCACCGGCCCCGTCCACGTACCCACCGATCACCGTGCGGGCCACACCGGGGTCGAGCGTGCTTCCCCCGGCGGCCAGCACACGGACGGCCTGGGCGAGCTGTTCCGGCTCGGTGTCCTTCAGCAGGAAACCCGATGCCCCCGCACGCAGTGCGGTGGCGAGGTACTCGTCCGTGTCGAACGTGGTCAGCATGGTGACGGCGGGCAGCCGCTCCCCCAGGGCGGCAGTGAGCTGGTTCAGTACGGTCAGCCCGTCCACGTCCGGCATCCGGATGTCCAGCATCACGACGTCGGGCCGCTGCGCGAGGACGGTGTCCACCGCCTGGCCCCCGGCGCAGTCCGCGACCACCTCGATGTCAGGCGCCGCACCCAAGATCATCCGCAGGCCCGAGCGGACCAGCTGCTCGTCGTCGACGACGACCACGCGGATCGCCCGATCTTCCCGTTCCGATCCCACGCGTCCGACTCTAGGTCCCATATGTCCACCGCGCCGCGCGGGACGGGGGAGGCCCTGACCCCGCCGGGTGGCGGGGGCGGAGGCCTACGCCAGGGGGATCCGTCGGCGGCCCGGCGCGGGCCATGGTGGGTGGGGTCAAAGTTCGCGGTCGCGTTCCAGCGGGGGGCCCGTGACGCCGCACGACACGCGGCACTCCGGATGGCACGCCCCCACCCCCGGGCGGCGGACCGTCGCGAAGGCCAGGGCCGAGCCCAGGACCAGCACTCCCGCACACACCGGCATCGCCCGCCGGAACGTCGAGCCGAACTCCGCCGCCGAGCGGTACGCCGACGGGGACATGCCCGCCACCAGCGGCAGCGCCGCCACCGCGATCAGCCCCGCCGCCCGCGCCGCCGCGTTGTTGATGCCGCTCGCCAGCCCCGCCCGGCCCGCGTCCACCGACGCCAGCACCGTCGCGGTGAGCGGCGCGACCAGGGTCACCATGCCCAGGCCGAGGACGACGACCGCGGGGAGCACGTCACGTATGTAGGACGCGTCCACGCCCACCCGCAGCATCAGCAGCATCCCGCCCGCGCACAGCAGCGGCCCCACCGTCAGCGGGACGCGCGGGCCGATCCGCTCGCCCAGCTCGCCCGAGCGGGCCGAGAGCAGGAGCATCAGGACCGTCGTCGGGAGCAGGGCGGCGCCGGCGCCGAGCGCCGAGTACCCCGCCACCACCTGGAGCTGGAGCGCCGCCAGGAAGAAGAAGCCGCCGAACGCCGCGTACACGCACACCGTCACCAGGTTCACCGCCGTGAACTGGCGCGAGGCGAAGATCTCGGGCGGGAGCATGGGGTCGGCGAGGCGCCGTTCGAGGCGGAGGAAGGCCGGCCCGAGCGCGACCCCCGCCAGCGCCGCGCCCAGGACCAGCGGTGACGCGCCCCGGCCGGGCGCCTCGATCAGCGCGTACGTCACCAGGGCCAGCGCCAGGGCCCCCAGCACCGCGCCCGTCACATCGAACCGGGCCGTGTGCACGCGCGCGTCCCTGGACTCCGGTACGTGCCGCAGCGCCACCGGGACGCAGAGCGCGGCCAGCGGGACGTTCAGCAGGAAGACCCAGCGCCAGCCGGGGCCGTCCACCAGCCAGCCGCCCAGGAACGGCCCGACGGCCGCGCCGACCCCGCCCAGCCCGGACCAGATGCCCACCGCGCCGGCCCGGTCGTCGGGGTGGAAGCTCGCCTGGATGAGGGCGAGCGAGCCGGGGGTGAGGAGCGCGCCGCCGACGCCCTGGAGGGCGCGCGCGGCGATCAGGACGCCCGCGTCGGGCGCCAGCCCGCACAGCAGTGACCCGGCGGCGAACCAGACGACGCCGACGACGAAGACCTTGCGGCGGCCGTACCGGTCCCCGAGCGCCCCGCCGAGCAGGATCAGCCCGGCCAGCGTCAGCATGTACGCGTTGACGGTCCACTGGAGCACCGCCATGTCCGCGTCCAGGTCCGCCCCGATGCGCGGCAGGGCCACATTGACCACCGTCGAGTCGAGCATCGCCATGCCGGACCCGAGCACGGTCGTGAACAGCACCCACCGCCCCGCCGCCGTGCCCATCCGTACGCTCATGGATCCACTCTCGCCGAACGCACGAGACCCGGCACCCCCCGAGCGGGGGAGGCCGGGCCTCGTGCGGGGGAGCGCGGACGGTGGGCCCGCGCGCCGCTTACTTCAGCTTCGTGCCGGTCGAGCGCAGGTTCGCGCACGCCTCGGTGACGCGCTTGGCCATCGACGCCTCGGCGAGCTTGCCCCAGGTGCGCGGGTCGTAGGTCGACTTCTTGCCGACCTCGCCGTCGACCTTCAGGACGCCGTCGTAGTTGCGGAACATGTGGTCCGCGACCGGACGCGTGAAGGCGTACTGGGTGTCGGTGTCGAGGTTCATCTTCACGACGCCGTTCTCCAGCGCGGTCGCGATCTCCTGCTCGGTGGAGCCGGAGCCGCCGTGGAAGACGAAGTCGAACGGCGAGGCGCTGCCGTACTTGGCGGCGACGCCCTCCTGGAGGTCCTTGAGGAGCTCCGGACGCAGCACGACGTTGCCCGGCTTGTAGACGCCGTGGACGTTGCCGAAGGAGGCGGCCAGCAGGTAGCGGCCCTTCTCGCCCAGGCCGAGCGCCTCGGCGGTGCGCAGCGCGTCATCGACGGTCGTGTACAGCTCGTCGTTGATCTCGTGGGTGACGCCGTCCTCCTCGCCGCCGGTCGGGGTGATCTCGACCTCAAGGATGATCTTGGCGGCGGCGGCCTTGGCGAGCAGCTCCTGGCCGATGGCCAGGTTGTCCGCGAGGGTCTCGGCGGAGCCGTCCCACATGTGCGACTGGAAGAGCGGGTTCAGGCCCTTGGCGACGCGCTCGGCCGAGACCTCCAGGAGCGGACGTACGTAGGCGTCCAGCTTGTCCTTGGGGCAGTGGTCGGTGTGCAGCGCGACGGTGATGTCGTACTTGGCGGCGACGACGTGCGCGAACTCGGCCAGGGCGACAGCGCCGGTGACCATGTCCTTGTTGTACTGGCCACCCAGGAACTCGGCACCGCCGGTGGAGATCTGGATGATGCCGTCGCTCTCGGCCTCCGCGAAGCCGCGCAGGGCAGCGTGCAGGGTCTGCGTCGAGGTCACGTTGATGGCCGGGTAGGCGAACTTGCCTGCCTTCGCCCGGTCGAGCATCTCGTTGTAGACCTCGGGGGTTGCGATGGGCATCTGTCCGCTCCTTGTGATGTGCGGGGTGTGCGATATGTGCTGGCCCTGACCTGGGGGCGACGTCATCGTCGCGGCCCATCTTTCCAGACTCTGCGCCCGGCTCCACCCTGCGGACGGACGAGGGGGCGGCCGTTTCACGTGAAACGGCCGCCCCCTCAGGGAAAGCGCAGGTCAGGCCCGGTGCGCAAGGATTCCGGGAGCCGGGGCACCACTTTCGGAGTGCCCGTCAGTCGATCTTGACCGCTAGGACAGGCCCAGATCCCCGAGCTGGTACCCGGTGAGGTACGTCAGCCCCGCCCCGGCGATCGCGTCGGCCGCGCCCCGGTCGACGATCGTGGCCACGGCGACGACCTCGCCGCCCGCCTCGCGCACCGCCTCGACGGCCGTCAGCGGCGAGCCGCCGGTGGTGGAGGTGTCCTCGACCACCAGGCAGCGGCGGCCCTTCACGTCCGTGCCCTCGATCCGGCGCTGCATACCGTGCGCCTTCTGCGCCTTGCGCACGACGAAGGCGTCCAGGCGCTGCCCGCGCGCGGCCGAGGCGTGCAGCATCGACGTCGCCACCGGGTCGGCGCCGAGCGTCAGCCCGCCCACGCAGTCGAAGTCCAGGTCGGCGGTGAGGTCGAGCATGACCTGGCCGACCAGCGGCGCGGCCTCGCCGTCCAGCGTGATCCGGCGCAGGTCGATGTAGTAGTCGGCTTCCCGACCCGACGAGAGGGTCACCTTGCCGTGCACCACGGCCTTGTCCTTGATCTGCTGGAGCAGGTCAGCGCGTACGTCAGTCATGTCCGCCAGCTTAGAGGCGGCGCCAGCTCCAGGTCGTCGCCAGCTCCAGCGGGTCCACCTGCGTCACCAGCCTGGGGAGCGTGTTCAGGCCGTTGGGCGGGCCGGACTGGGGCTCCACGCACACCGCCTCCTCCTGCTCGTCGTAGACGACCACCCACTCACTGCGGCTGGTCACCTTCAGCTCCAGCCGCTCCGGCCAGGTGAGGGTGACGTCGACGCCCTCGGGCATGCCGAAGCAGTCGTCCCAGGGGCCCGGGAGCGGGTCGATACGGCGGCCGGTGGGCAGATGGTCGTCGCCGCGCTCCTCCTGCCAGGCGGGAGTGAACCCGAGCCGGACGTCCTCTCCGCCGAGGCTGCGCCGGAACCACGGGTGCCAGCCGACCTGCGCGGGGAAGGAGTCGCCGTACGTCTCGACGCCCATGGTGATCGTCAGCGCGCTCTCGGACAGCTCGAAGATCTGGGTGACGCGCCCGGTGTACGGCCAGGGCTCGGCCAGGTCGTAGGTGAAGTGGGCCTCGGCGTGGCCGGACTCGGTCTCGCCGGTGCGCACCCGCTTCCAGACGGTGTCGCGGCCGGTGCCGTGGATGGCGTGCGGCGGGGAGTTCAGCGGCAGATGGTGCTTGGTGCCGCCGTTGCGGAACTCGCCGTGCTCGACCCGTCCGCACCAGGGAACCATCGGGAACGAGCCGTACTTGTCGCCCTGGCGCAGCACTTCCGTACCGCCGATGCGGAGGCTTTCGATCCGGCATCCGAGGTCCGGACGGACCGTCAACTCGACGTCGCCGGCCGCCAGCCGGACACTCTTGTCACTACTCACGCCCCCGACACTACTTGCGTCACCGCACACGCCGGCGCGCACGCCGCCGTGTTGGCCGGAGTGGCGCGGTCAGCGACGGCGGCGCAGTACGCGGCCGACCACCACGGCGGAGGCGAGGGCGAGCGCGGCGGCGGGGGCGGCCCACCGCAGGGTGGCCCCCGCGCCGGAACCCGCCGGGGCGGGCACCGGCGCGTACCGCCCGCGCGGCGGGGCGTGGTCGACCTCCTCGGCGCTGCGCCCGATCATCGTGCGCCGGGCGTGCGCGGCCTCGGCGGGTACGTAGCCCGCGTCCCCGGGAACGTCGAACTCCTCCTCCGCGAGCGGGTCGAGCGAGGGCGGCGGAACGACGGCGTCGAAGACGGAGTGGCCGGAACCGTCGGCGGACGCGTCGGCGGCGGAACCCGAGCCGGAGGTGGTGGGGCCCTTGGGGTCCTTGGGGTCGGGGCCCCCCCCCGGCGTGGTCGCCCGCCGCTTCCGCCGCGCCAACCGCCGCCGGGTGGAGCGCTACGAGCGCTACGCCCAGGTCGCCGAGGCCGTCCGCAAGTCGAGCTCCGCCCGCACCACCCAGGAATCGCCGTGATGACCCCCGCAGAGCGGCCCGCCGTGCCGCGCCAGTCGCCGTCGCCGGACGAGAACCGGCCGCCGGAGGACCGCCGCCATATGCTCCGCCGCCGCTGGCTCACCGCGGTGATCATCGTCCTGCTCATCGGGGTCCCGGCCGGCTATCTGGCCATCTCCGCCGGTCAGAGCCGTGACAGCGGGCGCGACAAGGAGAGCGAGGCCTCGGCGACCGGGCTGCAGAACGACTGGCCGTCCAAGACACAGCGGCGCATCTACGACGTGCCGGTCCCGTCCTCCGCCACCGACGTCAGGTACTTCGAGACCAACAGCTGGGCGGTCAGCAAGCTGTACGTGTCGTTCAGGACCACCGCGGCCGGGCTCGCCGAGTTCCTGAAGGACTCCGGCACCAGCACAGCGGCGCTGCGGCCCGGCTCGGTGGCGATCGGCGCCGCCGACGCGAAGAAGGTGGGTTGGACGTTCGCCTCCGGCCATGACTGGGCGGGCACGCGGCACGCCCAGAAGGACCCGCTGCCCACCCAGGACATCACGGTGGACGAGAGCGACCCGGACAAGCCGGTCGTCTTCGTGGTTTCCACGGCGACCCCGTAGGGCCCTGGCGCGACCGGCAGGGGGCTATCACCAGCGAGCCGCCTTCCTCTCTTCCTGGCGAGCGAAAATCTATGTTCGCCGGAGTAGACATTGGATGGTGGGCCGGTTATGGTTTCTGTCGTAGCCGAGATTGTGCAAGGTCCGGCAGAGACGAACTACCGGGCAGCAGTACCCGCAAGTGCAGTCGCAGTATCGGAAGTGAGCGGTAACAGCAGTACGTACGTCCCGCTCAGCAAGATCAGAGGGAAAGAACGGAGGAGCCAGGCGCCATCAGGATCGCCCGGGTCGAAGTCTGGGCCCGGGTACCGCAGGACATCGTTAGTGAGGTGGTCTCCGGTCAAGCAACCGCGATCCCCGCAACCGCCGCGCACCCCCCGGTGGCGGTGCGGACACAACAGGCCGACGCAGTACCAGGGTCGGCAGATGGTGTAGAAGTTCCTTCGGGGCCCTGGTGCCAGATCTGGCACCAGGGCCCCTCGACGCGTGCCACAGAGAGGTGCAATGACAGCAGACGACTCGTTCGGACGTCTCGATGACGACGACTACCCCGCCTACACCATGGGCCGGGCCGCCGAGATGATCGGCGCCACTCAGGGCTTCCTGCGGGCCCTCGGCGAAGCTCGGCTCATCACCCCGCTGCGCTCCGACGGCGGCCACCGTCGCTACTCGCGCTACCAGCTGCGCATCGCCGCCCGCGCGCGCGAGCTCGTCGACCAGGGCACGCCCATCGACGCCGCCTGCCGCATCATCATCCTCGAAGACCAGCTCGAGGAAGCCCAGCGCATCAACGCCGAATACCGCCGCTCCGCCGAAGCGGCGGGGCCCTCCGGTCCCTCCGCGCCCTGAGGCGGGCCGCCCGCCGGACACCGGCGGGTCCCCGGTATACACGTGCCGAGGTCTGCCGCAAGAACCGGGACGATCGCCTCCGCCTCCCGCCCCTCGCGGGAGGCGTGCATCGGCTGGACTCGCTGTTCCCGAAGTGCTCCGCTGCGGGCGGGGAAATATCTGTGACCGCGCGAAGAGGTTTTAACGCGCAGTGCGGGGAGTGTTTTTGCGGCAAGCAAAACCGTGGAGTTGTTTACCGTACAGGCGTCGCTGCCTCATGCTACTGTCGATCTCAGTTGCAGTTGCGGTTCCCGAAAATGTCAAGCTCCTTCGCCGGATGATTTCGGCGCCGGGAAGCTTTTTTGTGTCGCCGGTCTTTTTCGGAGGGGCATCATCGCGGCGCCCCGATATCCGCACATCGCGGGTCCCGGCGTACTGCCCCAAAGGAGATACGGCGTGGCGTCAGGCACAGTGAAGTGGTTCAACGCGGCCCGCGGGTTCGGTTTCATCGAGCAGGACAGCGGAGACGCTGACGTGTTCGCCCACTTCTCGAACATCGCCGCCGAGGGCCTCCTTGAGCTGCTCGAAGGCCAGAAGGTCACCTTCGATATCGCGGTGGGCCAGAAGGGCCCGTCGGCAGAGAACATCGTTCTCGCCTGACGCGGACGCGCACTTCGTAGCTGGGGTCCGCATCCCTCGGGGTGCGGACCCCAGCTACGGACATTTTGCGCAGTGGTATCACCCGTGGGGCAACGTCACCCGTAGCCCCGTCCTCAGGACGCGCGCCTTTTCGGAGATGTACCGGTCGGCCTCCGGATTTTATGTTCGCATGGCGCCGCCTATTTGATGGCTCGCACCCCGCACCGGATCCGCTGCAAGCCGCATTGCTTTTCGCATTCCATTCGGTTCGTGCTGGTGATTCTCCGCGCTGCTCTTTCGGTGAGGGAATTCCTTGATGCGTGCCGTATCAAGGAAGGTTCTCGATGAACCCCACACGTACGAACGGCCGTTCCTCCCGCCCCCGCCGGACCGAGGCCCCCGCTTTCGGGGCCGGTGCCGGTTCGAGGCGGGGCGCCCGCCTCGGTTCGCCCGCCGCGACCCGGTCCGGCTTCCTTGATGCGTGCCGTATCAAGGAATTCCCTCACCGAAAGAGCAGCGCGGAGAATCACCAGCACGAACCGAATGGAATGCGAAAAGCAATGCGGCTTGCAGCGGATCCGGTGCGGGGTGCGAGCCACCCGGCGCAAACGGCTCAGCCGGAGCCGCCGCAACCGCCGCCCCCACCGCCGCCGCAGGACGAGCCGCCCCCGCAGGAGGAGTGGCCGCCGCCGCACGAGTGGCCGCCGTGGTGGCCGTGGTGGCCGCCACCGCTGCCGCCGCCGTCACCGGCCCACCAGGAGCCGGCGGAGCCGCCCGAGGCGGACGAGCCCGATCCGCGCCCGTACCACCCCCGCCGCCACCGGGCGTCGCTCCCCCGGGTCAGCCTGCCGACGACGTACCAGATCAGTACGAGTACGGCCCCCGCGATGACATATCCCATCTCCCCCACCGTCCTTCGGTCCGCTGTCCCGAGGGACAGCTGTCCTGCGTGACAGGGGGATGCCCTCGGCCCACGCGCGCGAAAGCAGACTTGAGCAACTCCAGAGGTTCCGCGCAGGATGACCGCCATGACCTCCAGCGCGCGCCCTCACCTGAACCGCCGCCTCGCCGAGTTCGGCACCACGATCTTCGCCGAGATGTCCGCCCTCGCGGCGTCCACCGGAGCCATCAACCTCGGCCAGGGCTTCCCCGACACCGACGGCCCCGAGGAGGTGCGCGAGGCCGCCGTACGGGCCCTGCGCGACGGGCGCGGCAACCAGTACCCGCCGGGCCCGGGCGTGCCCGAGCTGCGCACCGCGATCGCGGACCACCAGCGGCGGCGCTACGGGCTCGCCCTCGACCCGGACCGCGAGGTGCTGGTGACGGCGGGCGCCACCGAGGCGATCGCGGCCTCGCTGCTGGCCCTGGTGGAGCCGGGGGACGAGGTGATCGCCCTGGAGCCGTACTACGACTCGTACGCGGCCTGCATCGCCATGGCGGGCGGCACCCGCGTCCCGGTGACGCTGCGGCCCGACGAGGGCCGCTACCACCTGGACCTGGACGAGCTGCGCGCCGCCGTCACCCCGCGCACCCGCCTCATCCTGCTCAACACCCCGCACAACCCGACCGGGACCGTGCTGAGCGCCGAGGAGCTGACCGCGATCGCGGAGCTGGCCTGCGAGCGGGATCTGCTGGTGGTCACCGACGAGGTGTACGAGCACCTGGTCTTCGACGGCGAGCACGTGCCGATCGCCACGCTGCCGGGGATGGCCGGGCGCACGGTCACCATCGGCTCGGCGGGCAAGACGTTCTCCTTCACCGGCTGGAAGGTCGGCTGGGTGACCGGCGCCCCCGAGCTCGTCACGGCCGTGCGGTCCGCGAAGCAGTTCCTGACGTACGTGGCCTCCGGGCCCTTCCAGTACGCGGTCGCCGAGGCGCTGCGGCTGCCGGACACCTACTTCGACACCCTGCGCGAGGACCTGCGGGCCAAGCGGGACCTGCTGAGCGGGGGCCTGGCGGCGGCGGGCTTCGCGGTGTACCGGCCGGCGGGCACGTACTTCGTCACCACCGACATCCGTCCGCTGGGCGGGGAGCTCTCGCACGGCGGCGACGGCTTCGCCTTCTGCCGGGCGCTGCCGGAGCGCTGCGGGGTGGTGGCGATTCCCAACGCCGTCTTCTACGACCACCGGGACGCGGGCGCGCCTTTCGTCCGATTTGCCTTCTGCAAGAGGGAGAGTGTGCTCGAAGAGGCCGTCTCCCGGCTGAAGGCGCTCGCGGGCTGAGCTCGCGGGACGAGGCGCCGCCGAAGGCCGGGGAGGACCGACCACGCGCGCGCCCGGAGGTGCACCCTGTCCGCCGAGATCACCGCCCTCGTACGCCGGTCCGGCGCCGCTCTGGCCACGCCGCACCGGCTGACCGCGCTGCGCCGGGCGGCCCCCGCGCTCGGGCTGTTCGCGGCCGCCCGGCTCGCCGGGATGCTGTGCCTGGCGGGGTGGGCCTGGCATCTGGGGCGCTCGCCGCGCGCGCTGCTCGCGACGGCGTGGGACGCCGACTGGTACGTCAAGATCGCGGCGAACGGCTACGGGCGGACGCTGTACTGGCCGGGCGGTGCGGTCCAGAGCGACCTGGCGTTCTTCCCGTTCTACCCGAGCCTGCTGCGGGCGGTGACGACGGCGCTGCCGGTGGCGGGCGGCACGGCCGGGCTGCTGGTCTCGTGGACGGCGGCGGGCGCGGCGGCGTGGGGGATCTATGTGGTCGGGGAGCGGCTGACGGGCCGGCGCACGGCGACCGCGCTCGTGCTGCTGTGGGGGCTGCTGCCGCACTCCATCGTGCTGTCGATGGCGTACACCGAGCCGGTGATGACGGCGCTGGCCGCCTGGGCGCTGTGGGCGGTCCTGGAGCGCCGCTGGCTGTGGGCGGGCGCGCTGGCGGCCCTGGCGGGCCTCTCACGGCCGAACGCGGTCGCGGTGGCGGTGGCGGTCACGGCGGCGGCCGTAGCGGCCCTGTGGCGCGGCGGGCCGGGCGTACGGCGGGACTGGCGGGTGTGGGCGGCCGGCGCGGTGGCACCGCTCGGCTGGTGCGGGTACGTCCTGTCGGTCGGCGCCCGAAGAGGTGATCCGCTGCGCGGCTACTTCGCGGTCCAGGCCGGCTGGACGTCGCGGTTCGACTTCGGCGCGGGGTCGCTGCGCTTCGTACGGAAGCTGACCACCGGGCCCTTCCACCTCGGCTACACGATGGCGTTCCTGATCACGGTGGCGGCGCTGCTGCTGTTCGTCCTGTTCCTGCTGGACCGCCCGCCGCTGCCGGTGCTCCTCTACACGGCGGTGCTGGTGGTGATCGCGGTCGGCGGCTCGGGGTTCTTCGAGTCCAAGCCGCGCTTCCTGCTGCCGGCGTTCCCGCTGCTGCTGCCGCTGGCGGCCGCGCTGGCGAAAGCCCGGCCGAGGGCGGCGGTCACGGTGACCGCCGCCCTGGCCGGGCTGTCGTTCGCGTACGGGGCGTATCTGCTGACGCTGGCCCCGATGGCGCTGTGAGTCAGGCGTCGTCGCCGGGGGCGTCGCCCTCGGCATCGCCCTCGTCGCCCTCGGCGTCCTTCTCCAGGCCGAGCTGCTCCACGAGCCACTTGTCGAACTCGATGGAGGCGCGGACCCAGCTCACCGTCGAGGAGACGAAGTGCTCCAGGGCGACGCCGGTGCCGATGAGCATCTGCGCCTCACCGATGAGGCGGACGGCGCCGTCGTCGTGGGTGTGCGTGTAGACCTTCGGCCACAGGGTGCGGCGGTTCCAGTCGTCGATCGTCTCCAGCAGCGCGAGCTTGTCGTCGAGGCTGTGGGGGCGGTCGTAGAAGGTCCGCACCGAGAAGACCTGCTGGTCGTCCTCGCCGCGGAACATGAAGTACGTGCGGAACTCCTCCCACGGCGCGGCGAGGTCGCCCTCGTCGTCCACGACGTACTTGAGCTCCATCTGGTCCAGGAGCTGCTTGACCAGATCCTGGTCGGGTACGACGGGCCCGGCCGGTCCACCGGTGGGCTGCGGGCCGGGCTGAGCCCCGAAATTCGGAATCGAGGACGGGTCGATGCTCATCGTGAATCTTCCTTCGTACGGTTCCGGTCATCCTCTCCCATGCCGGGCGGGGGCTGGCAACCCCCGCCACGGGTATCCGCTGACGGCTGACCGAATCGCGGCGCGGCCACCTCGCTAGAGGCTCTTTCCGGTCGCCGCGCCCACGATCAGGCCGTCCCCGAACCGGTCGACGCGGACCGTGTCGCCGTCCTTGACCTCGCCCGCCAGGATCTCCTTGGCGAGGCGGTCGCCGATGGCGGTCTGGATGAGGCGGCGCAGGGGGCGGGCGCCGTAGGCCGGGTCGTTGCCCTCCTCGGCGAGCCAGGCCAGGGCCCCGGGGGTGATGTCCAGGGTGAGGCGGCGGTCGGCCAGGCGCTTGGCCAGGCGGGCGATCTGGAGCTCCGCGATGTGCGCCAGCTCGTCCTTGGAGAGCGCCGAGAAGACCACCAGGTCGTCCAGGCGGTTGAGGAACTCGGGCTTGAAGGACACCCGCACCACCTCCATGACCTGCTGCTTCTTCTCCTCCTCCGAGGTCGTCGGCTCCACCAGGTACTGGCTGCCCAGATTGGAGGTGAGGATCAGGATGGTGTTGCGGAAGTCGACCGTGCGGCCCTGGCCGTCGGTGAGGCGGCCGTCGTCGAGGACCTGGAGCAGGACGTCGAAGACCTCCGGGTGCGCCTTCTCGACCTCGTCGAGCAGGACCACGCTGTACGGGCGGCGGCGGACCGCCTCGGTGAGCTGGCCGCCCTCCTCGTAGCCGACGTACCCGGGCGGGGCGCCGACCAGCCGGGCCACGCTGTGCTTCTCGCCGTACTCCGACATGTCGATGCGGACCATCGCCCGCTCGTCGTCGAAGAGGAAGTCCGCCAGCGCTTTGGCCAGTTCCGTCTTGCCCACGCCCGTCGGGCCCAGGAAGAGGAACGAGCCGGTCGGGCGGTCGGGGTCGGCGATGCCCGCCCTCGTACGCCGGACCGCGTCCGAGACCGCGCGGACGGCCTCGGCCTGGCCGATCAGCCGGCGGCCCAGCTCGTCCTCCATGCGCAGCAGCTTCTGCGTCTCGCCCTCCAGGAGGCGCCCGGCCGGGATGCCGGTCCAGGCGCCGACCACGTCCGCGATGTCGTCGGGGCCGACCTCGTCCTTGACCATGCTGCTCTTGGCGTCGGCGGTCTTGGCGGCCTCCTGCTCGGCCTCGGAGGCCTCCTCCAGCTCGCGCTCCAGGGTCGGGATCTCGCCGTACAGCAGCTTGGAGGCGGTGTCGAAGTCGCCGTCGCGCTGGGCGCGCTCGGCCTGGCCGCGCAGGTCGTCGAGGCGCTCCTTGAGCTCACCGACCCGGTTCAGGCCCTCCTTCTCCTTCTCCCAGCGGGCGGTGAGGCCGCGCAGCTCCTCCTCCTTGTCGGCGAGGTCGCGGCGGATCTTCTCCAGGCGCTCCTTGCTCGCCGCGTCCGTCTCCTTGGACAGCGCCAGCTCCTCCATGCGCAGCCGGTCCACCGCACGCTGGAGCTCGTCGATCTCCACGGGCGAGGAGTCGATCTCCATACGGAGGCGGGAGGCGGCCTCGTCGACCAGGTCGATCGCCTTGTCGGGGAGGAAGCGGGAGGTGATGTAGCGGTCGGAGAGGGTCGCGGCCGCGACCAGCGCGCTGTCCGCGATCTGCACCTTGTGGTGCGCCTCGTAGCGGCCCTTGAGGCCGCGCAGGATCGCGATGGTGTCCTCGACGGTGGGCTCGGCGACCAGGACCTGCTGGAAGCGGCGCTCCAGGGCCGGGTCCTTCTCGATGCGCTCGCGGTACTCGTCGAGCGTGGTGGCGCCCACCATCCGCAGCTCGCCACGGGCCAGCATCGGCTTGAGCATGTTGCCCGCGTCCATGGCCGAGTCGCCGCCGGCGCCCGCGCCGACCACCGTGTGGAGCTCGTCGATGAAGGTGACGATCTGGCCGTCGCTCGCCTTGATCTCGGCCAGGACGGTCTTCAGACGCTCCTCGAACTCGCCCCGGTACTTCGCCCCGGCCACCATCGCGCCCAGGTCGAGCGAGACGAGCCGCTTGTTCTTCAGGGACTCCGGGACGTCGCCCTTCACGATCCGCTGGGCCAGGCCCTCCACGACCGCGGTCTTGCCGACGCCGGGCTCACCGATGAGCACCGGGTTGTTCTTGGTGCGCCGGGAGAGCACCTGCACCACCCGGCGGATCTCCTGGTCCCGGCCGATGACCGGGTCGAGCTTGCCCTCGCGGGCCGCGGCCGTGAAATCCGTGCCGAACTTCTCCAGGGCCTTGTACTGGCCCTCGGGGTCGGGGGTGGTCACCCTCCGTCCTCCTCGTACTGTCTCGAATGCCTCAAGGAGCTTCTTGGCCGTGGCGCCCTGCCGGGCGAGCAGCTCGCCGGTCTGTCCGCCCTTGGCGGCGAGGCCGATGAGCAGGTGTTCGGTGGAGAGGTAGTCGTCGCCCAGCTCCTTGGCGCGCTGCGCGGCGTCGGCGATGACGGCGAGCAGCTCCCGGTTGGGCTGCGGCGGGGCGACCGTGGAGCCGGTCACGCTGGGCAGCGCGGCCAGCAGCCGCTCCGCCCCGGACCGTACGGCGGCCTGGTCCGCCTCGACGGCCGCCAGCAGGTCGACGATGTTCTCGTTCTCCTCGCCCGTCAGGAGGGCGAGCAGCAGATGCGCGGGCGTCAGGTCCGGGTGCCCGTCGGACACGGCCCGGTTGCTGGCGGCGTTGATCGCGTCCCGGCTCTTGTTGGTCAGCTCGGCGTCCACGTGCGGTCTCTCCTCCTCGGCGTAGGGGTCCCCGGCTCAGGGGGTACGAACTCCATGACTCGTCCAGCGTACATAAAGTTGAGCCCATTGAGCTCAAGGTGGCGGGAACGGGTTCGGCGTAGGTTTTCGGCCCATGACGACCAGCACCGACACGGCCGCCGCCCCGGCCTCCCGCACCCGTACCCCCGTGGACCCCCGTCAGCCCGACGCGGCCTATCTCAGCTTCTGGCGCGAGCGGCACCTGTGCACGCTGACGACCCCGCGCCCGGACGGCAGCCCGCACCTGGTGCCGGTGGGGGTCACCTACGACCCGGAGGCGGGTGTCGCGCGGGTGATCGCCAACCGGTCGAGCAGGAAGGTGCGCAACGTCCTGGCGGCCGGCGAGGAGGGGGCGCGGGTCGCGGTCTGCCAGGTGGACGGGCGCCGCTGGGCCACCCTTGAGGGCCGGGCCCGGGTCCGCACCGAGCCGGGGCCGATCGCGGAGGCGGTGGCGCGGTACGCCGAGCGGTACGGGCGGACGCCGCGCGAGAACCCGGACCGGGTGCTGATCGAGATCACCCTGGAGCGGGCGATGGGCAAGGGCTGAGCGTACGGCGCCCTCGCGCGTGCGTGCGCGCGCAGCACAGCGGCGCCACCGTGTTCAGGTCCACGATGGCGCCGCTGTGTGGGGGAAGCGCCTGAGCGATTTACAACGACGGGGGAATCGCTTCAGGCGCTGCGGGGGGTGGCGGTAGATGACTCGGGGTCGAACAGTTGGTGGTCACGCTGGTCCAGATTGACGAACACCATGCCGTACCTCACGGCACAGCGAATCGGCTGCGGCGCGCCCCGTGGCCGGCGGAGGCACCGGTAGGCACGGACGTCCTCGTCGTCCTCACGCGCGACCAGGATGGGCTCGCCGAACAGGGTGACCATCAACGAATCGCCGCGGTAAGGGATCGCCGTGACGAGGTCGATGAAGTGCCACCCCGAGCGGTAGGCCGTGGCCATCTCGCGCCGGAAGACCCGGTCGTCCGACGGGAGGCTCATGCGCCGACACCCGCGGGCGCGACCTCCCAGGTGGGCTCCACCGGAGCCGCCAGGACGCGCGTCCCCGGCTTGTGCTCCCAGGTGGGCTCTCCCGGAGCCGCTACGGTTCCGTGGGACGGCTTGCTCTCCCACGTGGGTTCCCCACTCGCGGCGAGAGCGCAAAGAGCAGCCGTGACAACGGCTATAGCGCTAAGTGCTCGAACCATCCTGCTCATGGCCGATCTCCACCTCTTTATGATCATTCCCTCCCCCCGCGCATAAGACGATGGCTCACTCTGAGCGCTTCCACCAGCGAGGCCAGGCATCATGTTCCTGTAATTCAGGAGTATGAGGGGGGTGTAATCCGGTTGTATCAGGGGCACTTCGGACATAGTCATGGCCCTACAGACCTGTGCGAGATGGGCAAGACCCTCTACGGCACCGCGTTGCGTACCGGCGGAATAACTCGCACGGAAGCCCAGGCCGCTCCCTGTCTCATCGATCTCGCACTGCTGCGGCCCGACGCGGACGACGCGGAGCAGCTGCGGCCGGTTCCTCCCTCCGTCGTCCTGAACCAGCTCGTGCAGCCGCTCGAACGCGAGATCCAGGAGCGCAGGAAGCTGTCGATGTCGCTGGCGAGCACGTTCGAGCCATTCATGGCCATCACCAGCGAGGACGCGGCAAGCACCCATGCGATCACGGTCCTTGAGGGGCTTGAGCTCATCAACGCGACGCTGGACCGCGTGATCGACGAGTGCACCAAGGAGCTGCTCACCATCCAGCCCGGCAGCGGACGCAGACCCGAGACCCTGGAGTCGGGGCTCCGCCGGGTCCAGCCGCTGCTCGACCGGGGCGTGGACATGCGCACCCTCTACCAGCACACCGCCCGCCACCACTCCGCGACGATCGGATACGTGGAGCGCATCGCGCCCTACGGCCTGGAAGTCCGCACGCTGGAAGAGATCATCGACCGGCTGATCATCGTGGACCGGCGGGTCGCCTTCATCCCCGCGCGCAGCGACCGCCGGGTCGCGCTCGAACTGCGGCACGAGGGCCTGGTGCAGTATCTGGTCGGCGTCTTCGACCAGTTCTGGCTGCACGCGGTGCCGTGGGAGGAGGAGGTCCCCTACGGCTCCTCCAAGGCGGAGGGCATCACGGGCGTCCAGCGCTCCATCGCCAAGCTGCTGGTGGAGGGACATGTGGACGACTCCATCGCCCGCCGGCTCGGTATGAACGTCCGTACCTGCCGTGCGCACATCGCCAAGCTGAACGCCGCTCTCGGCAGCGGCAGCAGGGCCCAGCTCGGCTATCTCATCGCCCAGTCCGGAATTCTGGAGCAGGACAACTGAACACGCTTCCCACCCACGAACCCGAAGAGCCACTCGTGGAGTTCGACCCCGTCGCCGGTGCGGTCACCGTCTCCGGCGACGGCCTCCCCCGGGTCGAGCTGCGCCGCACCGGCGGCGAGCCCGACGCGCACACGCCCGTCGGCACCCGCGCCGGCGACCGGCTCACCCTCACCGTCGACGGCGAACCGGCCGTACTGACCGTGGCCAAGGGGCGCATCACCCGGCGCTCCTACCGGGTCGACGCCGTCCTCGGCGGCGTCCGCCACCGGCTCGTCCCCGACTCGCTGACGGGCAGCCGGCTGCTGCGCGACGGCCGCCGCCTCGGCACGCTCCAGTGCGACGGGGACGGGCGCGTCGACGCGGACTGGCACGAGGACGCGAAGGTGCTGCCGCTGGACGTGTCCCTCGGATACGCGCTGGCCGCCGCGTTCGGGACCGGGGCGCAGCCGATGTGGGTGACGGCGATGGAGATGGGGGCGGAACTGCTGAACTGAAGCGGCGCGCCCGCTCTCTCCTCTACGTCCGGCCTCTACGTGTGCGGCCTATACGTCCGGGTGGCTGCCCGGCGGGTCGTCGCCGTCCGTGGCCCGGCCGCGCGGGCGCCCGCGCGGGCGGTGCGGCATCAGGTCCCTGCCGCGCGTCTCGCCGGTGCCGACGATCGGCAGGGGGTGCGCGGGGCGCCCGTCGGGGGACTGCGCAGGGCGGCCTCCTCGGGGCTGAGCGCCCGGGCGCCCTCCACGTCCTGCCCGCCCCGGCTCACGGCAATCGGCAGATCGTCCTCGGAGAGCCTGCCGGACCGGATGAGCATGTCCCGCAGCGGTACGCCGAGCACGCCCGCCAGTCTGCGCATGGTCTCCAGGTCCGGCATGCTCTGACGCTGCAACAGCCTGCTCACGGCGGCCCGGTGGACCCCGGCGTCGTCCGCGAGCTTGGACTTGCCGCCACCGCGCGGGCTGTCGATGTCGTAGTTCCGCAGCCGCATCAGGCGCTCGATCCAGGTGGCGAACTCCTCAAGCCCGTCCGCGTGGCCGCGGCCGCCGTCGCCACGGTAGCCCTGCTCGTTGCGGGCGCCGGCCCGTGCGCTCGAACCCATGTGGTCGCTCTCCCTCGTCGCGGGGAACAGCGTACCGCCGACGCCCTCGCGCGACAGTAGGTGCGCGCTCGCGCGCAGGAGTCGCTTGCGTACGCGCACGCACCGTGCCACCCTGATCACGCGTTCGCAATTTGCCGAACTCGTGTTCCCATACGTGGGGAGGGGTTTGCACATGCCCGCACACATGACCACTCCGAAGACGCCTTTGACCTCGGACTTATCCCGATCGGCGGATGACCTCGACTGGCGCAGGACCGCCGCCTGCGTAAATCTCCCACAGCGCTCCGTATTCACCCGCGTTCCCTCCGAGGCGGAACCGGTATTGCGAGCATGCAACCAGTGCCCGGTCCGCAGGGAGTGCGAGGTGGTCGTCGACCCCGCGCACACCTTCTTCGACGGGGTGAGCGGCGGACGGCTCTGGCGCAACGGCCGCGAGGTCAAACGGACCGCGGCGCACACCTCCCGGCAGGCGGGGCGATGAGGACGACGGGCAGGGACACGAGCGCGGCCGAGAACACCGGCGCGGTGTGGCTGGAGTCGCTGGCCCACCGGTTCCCCGACCTCCTCGCGGAGCTGGCCCCGTCCCCGGCGGGCCCGCGCGAACGGCACGGCGGCGGGCCCTCGCGCTCCACCACCGCGCCGATCCGGCTGCACATCTCCGACGCCGTACGGGACATCACCGACGGTGTGGTCGAGCTGGAGGAGGCGGTACGGGAGCGGCTCGGCCTGCGCCCGGCGGCCCCGGCCCCGGTGGTGGCCCGGTTGCGCCGCATCGCCGGACTCCTGGACCGCGTACGGGAGTTGCCCGACCTCAACGCGCATCTGACGGAGGAGACCCGGCGCATGGCCCGGCGCTGTGCCCGTGAGCTCGGCGACCCGGAGCAGATGGTCCGGGTCGGCGGGCGCTGTCCCGCCTGCGGCTCGGTGGTCCCGCCTGCGGCTCGGTGTCGCTGCGCATCTTCCCGGAGCGCGGCGCCGTGCTCTGTGTGAACCCCGTCTGCCGCCATGTGGTGGAGACGGCCCTGGAGGAGGCCTCGTGAGCGCGTGCCTGGCGCCGGAAAGGGTGGCGGGGCTCGTCTCGGGCGACCTCGCCGCCGCCGAGGTCGCCGTCTCGCCCGCGACCATCCGCAAGTGGGTCCAGCTGGGCCATCTGAAGTCGGCGGGCCGCCAGGGGCGCAGACTGCTCTACCGGCTGGAGGACGTGTTCGCGGCGGAGCGTTCCGTACACCGCGAAGAGACCGCGTAGGAACGTCACCCTCGACATCCACCACAAGTGGCCTCACCCGGACCCGGGTGAGGCCACTTCGCTTGTCGCCCCACCGTCCCCAAATGCCCCTCCCACCAGGGTTGTTGCGCAATCCGGGACCCCGGATCACACTTGATGCAGCGGCAGAACCGCGCCCACATCCGGGGCGACGGGTCTGCCGCTTCGTGCTGCTCCGGCTGTTTCCCACGCCCCTCCGCCAAGGAGTCGGGCGCCGCAGCCGTGCGTCCGGCACGCCTTCCCGAAAGGAATCCCACCAGTGGATCAAATCCTGTTCTGGAACGCGGTCGCCCTGGAGGCCGACCGTACGACCCACACCACGGGCGCCCCCGCCGAGGCCGGCACCCGGGGTCCGTGCGGCGCCTCACGGGCGCTGGCGCTCACCCATCTCGCCATGCACGACGCCTACTTCGCCATCCACCCCGGGCACGACTGCTACCTCGGCGACTCGCTGCCCGAGGCCCCGGTCGGCGCCTCCTCCGACGCGGCCATAGCGGCCGCCGCGCACGCCACCCTCAGCGTGCTCTACCCGACCCAGAAGGAGTACTTCAACGCCCAGCACCGGGCCGCCGGACTCCCCACGGGCCAGGCCAACAGCGACGGCCACGGCTTCGGCCTCCGGGTCGCCGCGGTACTCCGGTCGCTGCGCGGGAACGATCCCGGCCTCGGCGACGACGGCTATGTCCACTCGGTCGACCGGCTGCACCACCGGCCCGACCCGGTCGACCCGGGCCAGAGCGTGTACGCCGCGTACTACGGCGCCCGCTCCCACCTCTTCGCCGCCACCACCCGCCACCACCTGGACGCCCCGCCGCAGCCGGGCACCCCGAAGTACCGGGCGGGGCTGCGCGAGGTGCGCGCCAAGGGCATCGCGACGCACCTGATGGGCGCGCTGCCGGAGGACCTGCGGGCGAGCCGGCGCACCCCGCAGGAGACCGCGATCGGCATGTTCTGGGCGTACGACGGGGTCGTCGGCCTGGGCACACCGCCGCGCTTCTACAACCAGATCGTCCGCAAGGTAGCCCAGGCGCAGCACAACGACACCGCCCAGAACGCCCGGCTGTTCGCGCTGCTCAACGCCGCCATGGCGGACGCGGGCATCCTGGCCTGGACCGACAAGTACATCTACGACCTGTGGCGCCCGGTCGTCGGCATCCGCGAGCACGGCACCTGCTGCGGCCCGGCCGGCACCGGCGCACCGGCGCTGAGCACGGACGCCGACCCCGAATGGCTGCCGCTGGGCGCGCCCAACTCCAACAACCCCGGCGGAAAGGTCAACCGGACGCCGAACTTCCCCTCGTACCCCTCGGGCCACGCCACCTTCGGCGCGGCCGCCTTCCAGTCGGTGCGGCAGTTCTACCGCCACGGCCACTACGGGCCGGACAACCTCACCGCCGGTCTGGAGTTCGTCTCCGACGAACTCAACGGCACCACCACCGACCCCAACGGGGTCGCACGCACCCGGGTGGTCCGCACCTTCCCCGGCGGGCTCTGGGACATGATCCGGGAGAACAGCCTCAGCAGGGTGTTCCTCGGCGTGCACTGGAACTACGACGGCTGGGTTCCCAACGCCTCCGGCGACATGGACCTGAGTCTGAACATCGGCGGTGTCCGGCTCGGCCTCGACATCGCGAACGACATCGCCACCCACGGCCTGCGCGCCTCCCGCGCGGCCGGTCCCGCGGCCTAGGGCCCGTACACCGATGAATCTGCTGACCCGCGGCCGCCGGCCGCATACCAAGAAGGAATCCACTGTGGGAACGAACGAGACCTCCGAAGCGGTGACCGGGCTCGGATCCGGCCACTCCGGCGACAACCCGCCCCCGGCCACGGCCCGGCGCGGCGGCTTCGTCTATGTGATGAGCAACCAGGAGACCGGCAACTCCGTGACGGTCTTCACCCGTGACGTCTACGGCAATCTGACCCGCAAGGGCACCTACCCCACCGGCGGGCTCGGCGTGGGCCGCAGCTACGACCTGGAGGACACCTCCGACCCGCTGGTCTCGCAGGGCTCGCTGATCGCCAGTGCGGACCAGAGGTTCCTGTTTGGCGTCGACTCCGGCAGCAACGAGGTCTCCTCGCTCGCCGTCGACGGCGAGCGGCTGCGGCTGGTCAGCCGGGTCTCCAGCGGCGGTGTCCGCCCGGTCAGCGTGGCCGTGCACGGCAATCTGCTGTACGCCGTCAACGCCACCGACGGCTCGATCGCCGGCTTCCGGGTCGGCGAGGACGGCTCGCTCACCCCCGTCGACGGCTCCCGCAGGCCCCTGATCGGCGGTGCGGGGGCGGGTCCCTCGCAGATCCAGTTCACGCCCGACGGCACCCGGCTCATCGTCACCGAGCGGCAGACGAACATCATCGACGTCTTCCCCGTCGACGCGTACGGCCGGGTGGGCGAGCCGGTGCGCAACCAGTCGGCGGGCCTCGCCCCCTTCACCGCCACCTTCCTCGGCGACGTGCTGATGGTCACCGAGATCATCGGCGCCCCCGGCTTCCTGGGCTCCATGTCCACGTACCACGTCAACCGCGACGGCACCCTCCAGGTGATCAGCGCCGCGGTGACCACCACCGAACTCACCACCTGCTGGACGGCGAACAGCGTCCTGGACCCGAGCGTCGTGTACGTGGCGAACGCCCAGAGCGGCTCCATCGGCGCCTTCCGCTTCAACGAGCGGGGCGAGATCACGCTCTTCCCGGCCGACGGCCACATCGCCGTCAGCAAGAACTCGCACGCCACCCAGGACATGGCCATCACCAACGACGGCCTGTACCTGTACGTCCTCACCGCCGGGATCGACGAGAAGATCGCGGACCCGCGGCTGCCCACATACGTGGAGGGCACGCCGTACTGCGACAAGATGTCGATCAGCGCGTACCGGATCGAGGCGAACGCGGGGCTGACCACGCTGAAGGGGTTCGGCGTGGCCGATGACCCGCCGCGGGTGGTGAGCCCGGGCGTCCTCGCGCCGAGCGCGGGCGGGCTTGCGCCCGGGTCGGAGGGAATAGTCGCCTTCTGACGGGTAGGCCTTTGTCCGCCGGGCCCACGGCCGTCCCGCGAACGCCGGTCGTGGGCCCCGCTCGTACCCGCTACGCCGCCAGGACCGCCAGGTCCAGGCGGCGCAAGCGGTCCGGGTCGGCCCGAAGCGTGATCTCGGTGATCCGGCCGTCGGCCAGCGAGAAGCCGATGACCACCTTGAGCTCGCCCCCGGGCGCCCACACCGCCCCCACCGTGCCGTCCACCAGGGCCAGTTGCGCGGTCTGGGCGCGTCCGTTGAACGTGCCGGCCACCGCCGGTGCCCCGCGGACCTCGCCCATCGCCCCGACCTCCACGGTCGCGCGGTCGGCCCGCACCACCACGTCCGGGTCGAGGAGTTCGAGCAGCGCGTCGAAGTCGCCCGCGCGCGAGGCGGCGAAGAAGGCGTCGACGACCTCCCGCTGGCGCGCCAGATCCGCGTCCGGCACCGGCGCCGACTCCTGCACCCGGCGCCGCGCCCGGCTGGCGAGCTGGCGGGTGGCCACCGTGGAGCGCCCCACCACGGGCGCGATCTCGTCGAACGGCACCATGAACATGTCGTGCAGCACGAAGGCGATCCGCTCGGCGGGCGCCAGCGTGTTGAGGACGACCAGCATCGCCAGGCCCACCGAGTCCACGAGCAGCACCTCGTGCTCGGGGTCGCCCGGCTCCTCGTGCCCGCGCGCGCGGACCGGCACGGGCTCGTCGTACAACAGCTCGCGCCGCGAGTCGCGCGAGCGCAGCATGTCCAGGCACACCCGTCCCACGACGGTGGTGAGCCAGCCGCCGAGGTTCTTGACACAGGCGGCGTCGGTGCGGCTGAGCCGCAGCCATGCCTCCTGGACGGCGTCGTCCGCCTCGTTGAGGTTGCCGAGTATCCGGTAGGCGACGGCCCGCAAGTGGGTGCGGTTGGCCTCGAACCGCTCCGCCAGCCGTTCGCCCTCGTCCACGTTCACGGTCACTTCTTCCCCTGCCTCACCCGAAGAGGTGGCACCGACTGTATCCGCTGACCCGTCCCACGGGTACGGCGATCCGGCTCTCAACTGCCTTATAGATCAGGACATTTGACGGAGGTCCCATGGCCGTACCACCCGTATCACCCGCACCCGGGGCCTCCCGGGTCGACGCGGCCCGCGCCCAGCACCTGGAGGCGCTCGGCCGCGACTGGGCCTTCGAGCTGGGCGGCGAGGTCTTCGCGCTGCCCCGGGAGATCTCCCGGGGCAGCGCGCGCGGACTGCGCGCGCTGGGCGGCGACGACCTCGGCGCCTCGCTCGAACTGCTGCTCGGCGAGGCGCAGTCCGCACGGCTGCGCCGCCACCGCCCCTCGCCGTACGACGTCGAGGCGGTCCTGGCGTCCTGGGGCCGGGACACCGGGCTCGGCCTGGGGGAAGGCTGCGCCTCGGCGTGTTCGTGGACGACAACGCCGAGGCGCTCGAAGCCGCGCTGCTGCGCCACTACGGCGTGGACCTCCTGGACTGGCACCGCGGCCGGCTCTCCTCCCGCCGCCTCACGGTCCTGATCCGCCACCTACCGAAGGAGCCGTCATGGTGAGCAGCGGCCAGGCCGAAGGGGTCGCGATCGAGCTCGAACGGCTGCGGCGCGCGGTGGACGTCGGATTCGCCACCACCCGGGGCGACCTGGCGCTGCTGCTCCAGCGCGCCGACCAGACCGACAAGACCCTCGGCGAGCACGACGACCGCCTGGACGCGCTGGAGCGCGCCCGCTGGCCGCTGCCCGCGATCGCCGCCCTGACCTCCTGCGCCGCCCTCGCGGTGAGCATCTGGCAGGGCACGGGCCACTAGACGGCGACCGGCGGTCGGACGGCACACCGCGCGAAAGGGCCCGCAGCCCCCCTCACGGGGACTGCGGGCCCTTTGCGCGTGTGCTGACTGTCCTACTCCGTCGGCCGCTTGGGCCGCCACACCACCAGGGCGCTGGTCTGCTGCACGTCCTGGTACGGGACCAGATCGCGCCGGTACGACGCGTGGACCTGGGCCTCGCGCTGCCGCATCGCGGCGGCCGCCCCGTCCACCGCCGCCGAGAGCTCGGCGACGCGCTGCTGGAGCGCGGCCACCTGGTTCTCCAGCTCGATGATGCGCTTGATACCGGCCAGGTTGATGCCTTCGTCCTGCGACAACTGCTGCACCGTACGGAGCAGTTCGATGTCGCGGGCCGAGTAGCGGCGGCCGCGGCCGGCCGTGCGGTCGGGCGAGACCAGGCCGAGGCGGTCGTACTGGCGCAGGGTCTGCGGGTGCAGACCGGAGAGCTGAGCGGCGACCGAGATGACGTACACCGGCGATTCGTCGGTCAGTTCGTACGGGTTTCGTCGTCGGCCGTCCATCTCATGCTCCCTTCGCGGCCTGGAACAGTTCTGCCCGCGGATCGATGTCCGCAGTCGCCTCGCGGAACGCCTCCAGGGCCTCGCGCGCCTTGTCGTCGAGGTCCTTGGGGACCATGACGTCGACGGTGACCAGGAGGTCGCCGCGCGAGCCGTCCTTGCGGACCGCGCCCTTGCCCCGGGCCCGCATCGTACGACCGTTGGGCGTGCCCGCGGGGAGCTTCAGGGTGACCGGGGGCCCGCCGAGGGTGGGCACCTTCACCTCGCCGCCGAGTGCCGCCTCCGCGAAGGTGACGGGCACGGTGACCGTGAGGTTGTCGTCCTTGCGGCCGAAGACCGGGTGGGCGTCGACGTGCACGACCACATAGAGGTCGCCCGCGGGGCCGCCGCGCTCGCCCGCCGCGCCCTTGCCGCGCAGCCGGATCCGCTGGCCGTCGAAGACGCCCGCCGGGATCCTGACCTGCATGGTCCGCGAGGACTTGGCACGGCCGCTGCCCTTGCAGACCTCGCACGGGTTCTCCGCGATCAGACCGCGGCCCTTGCAGTCCACGCACGGGTCGGTGAGCGAGAAGCCGCCGCCCGTGCCGCGCGAGACCTGGCCGGTGCCGACGCACGTCGGGCACACCCGGGGCGTGCCGTTCTTGTCGCCGGTGCCCGAACAGGCCTTGCAGGGGGCCTGGCTGGAGAGCCGGATCGGGACCGTGGCCCCGTCCACCGCCTCGGTGAAGCTGAGCGTCACCTCGGACTCCAGGTCCTGGCCGCGGCGCGGCTGGGTCCTGGTGCCCGGGCCGCCCGCGCCGCCCCGGTTGAAGAGGCCGCCGAAGACGTCGCCCAGGCCGCCGCCGAAGCCGCCGCCGCCCTGGGCCCCGCCCTGGGCGCCCCCGAAGAGGTCGCCCAGGTCGAAGTTGAAGCTGCCGCCGCCGGCGCCGGGACCGGCCCGGAAGCCGCCGTTGCCGAAGAGGGCGCGCGCCTCGTCGTACTCCTTGCGCTTCTTGGCGTCGCCGAGGATGTCGTTGGCCTCGGAGATCTCCTTGAAGCGCTCCTCGGCCTTGACGTCACCCTTGTTGGCGTCCGGGTGGAACTCGCGGGCGAGCTTGCGGTACGCCTTCTTGATCTCGGCCTCGGTGGCGTCCTTGGGGACGCCGAGGACCTTGTAGTAGTCCTTCTCGACGAAGTCCTTCGTGCTCATCGACGTCCCTCCTTCCGGACGGTCACTTCATCCTCGACCGCTGCGTCAGCCCTTGTCCGGGCCACCGCTCTCCTCGTCGGCCGTGTCTTCCTTGCCCTCCTTCGCCGCGCCCGGCTGGGGCTCGGCGACGGCGACCCGCGCGGGTCGGATCGTGCGCTCGCCGATCCGGTACCCGGGCTGGAGGATCCCGACGCACGTCGTCTCGGTGACGTCCGGTGCGTACGAGTGCATCAGGGCCTCGTGGACCGTCGGGTCGAAGGGCTCGCCCTCCTTGCCGAACTGCTGCAGGCCCATCTTCGCGGCGACCGTCTCCAGCGACTCGGCGACCGACTTGAAGCCGCCGGTCAGCTCGCCGTGCTCACGGGCCCGGCCGATGTCGTCGAGCACGGGCAGCAGCTCGGTCAGAAGGCCGGCGACGGCGATCTCCTTGACCGTGACGCGGTCCCGCTCCACACGGCGACGGTAGTTCTGGTACTCGGCCTGGAGCCGCTGGAGGTCCGCCGTGCGCTCACCGAGCGCCGTCTGGGCCTGGTCCAGCTGAGCCGTCAGGGCGATTTCCTTGGCTGCGTCCCCGGCCGGGGCCGCCTTCCCCTCCTTGGAGGAGTCGGCGGCCTTCGGCTCGGCGTCTTCCTGTGCGCCGGAGGGGACTTCGGGCTTCTCCTCGAAGCCCGGGGTCTCCTCAGACATCAGGCCGCGCCGCCCTTCGCGTCGCCCGGCTTCTCGTCGTCGACGATCTCGGCGTCGACCACGTCGTCCGCGTTGTCTGCGGACTGGGTCTGCTGGGCACCCTCGGCGCCCGGCGCACCCTGCGCGGCCTGGGCGTCCGCGTACATCGCCTGGCCGAGCTTCTGGGAGACGGCCGCCAGCTTCTCGGTCGCGGTGCGGATCTCCGCGGTGTCCTCGCCCTTGAGCTTGTCCTTCAGCTCGGTGACGGCGGTCTCGACCTCGGTCTTGACCTCGCCCGGGACCTTGTCCTCGTTGTCCTTGAGGAACTTCTCGGTCTGGTAGACGAGCTGCTCGCCCTGGTTGCGGGACTCGGCGGCCTCGCGGCGGCGGTGGTCCTCCTCCGCGTACTGCTCGGCCTCCTCGCGCATGCGGTTGACCTCGTCCTTCGGCAGCGAGGAGCCGCCGGTGACGGTCATCTTCTGCTCCTTGCCCGTGCCCAGGTCCTTCGCGGTCACGTGCATGATGCCGTTGGCGTCGATGTCGAAGGCGACCTCGATCTGCGGGACGCCACGCGGGGCCGGCGGCAGACCGGTCAGCTCGAACATGCCGAGCTTCTTGTTGTACGCCGCGATCTCGCGCTCGCCCTGGTAGACCTGGATCTGGACGGAGGGCTGGTTGTCCTCGGCGGTGGTGAAGATCTCCGACCGCTTGGTCGGGATCGTCGTGTTCCGCTCGATGAGCTTGGTCATGATGCCGCCCTTGGTCTCGATACCAAGCGACAGCGGGGTCACGTCGAGGAGCAGGACGTCCTTGACCTCACCCTTGAGGACACCGGCCTGCAGGGCGGCGCCGATGGCGACGACCTCGTCCGGGTTGACGCCCTTGTTGGCGTCCTTGCCGCCGGTCAGCTCGCGCACGAGCTCGGCGACGGCCGGCATACGGGTGGAGCCACCGACGAGAACGACGTGGTCGATCTCGGAGAGCTGGATGCCCGCGTCCTTGATGACGTTGTGGAACGGGTGCTTGCAGCGCTCGAGGAGGTCGGCGGTCAGCTGCTGGAACTGAGCGCGCGTCAGCTTCTCGTCCAGGTGCAGCGGGCCCTCGGCCGAGGCCGTGATGTACGGCAGGTTGATCGAGGTCTCGGTGGACGAGGACAGCTCGATCTTCGCCTTCTCGGCGGCCTCGCGCAGGCGCTGGAGCGCCATCTTGTCCTTGGAGAGGTCCACGCCGTGGCCGGAGTGGAACTGCTTCACCAGGTAGTCGACGACGCGCTGGTCCCAGTCGTCACCACCGAGGTGGTTGTCACCGTTGGTGGCCTTCACCTCGACGACGCCGTCACCGATCTCCAGGAGCGACACGTCGAAGGTGCCGCCGCCGAGGTCGAAGACGAGAATGGTCTGGTCGTCCTTGTCGAGGCCGTACGCCAGGGCGGCGGCGGTCGGCTCGTTGACGATGCGCAGGACGTTGAGGCCCGCGATCTCACCGGCCTCCTTCGTCGCCTGACGCTCGGAGTCGTTGAAGTACGCCGGGACGGTGATGACCGCGTCGGTGACCTTCTCGCCCAGGTACGCCTCGGCGTCGCGCTTCAGCTTCTGCAGGATGAAGGCGCTCATCTGCTGCGGGTTGAAGGTCTTGCCGTCGAGGTCGATCTTCCAGTCGGTGCCCATGTGGCGCTTGACCGAGCGGATGGTCCGGTCGACGTTGGTGACGGCCTGCCGCTTGGCGACCTCACCGACGAGGACCTCGCCGTTCTTGGCGAAGGCGACGACGGACGGCGTGGTCCTGGCGCCTTCGGCGTTGGTGATGACGGTGGGCTCGCCGCCTTCGAGAACGCTGACGACGGAATTAGTCGTGCCCAGGTCGATGCCGACCGCACGTGCCATTTTGATTCCTCCAACTGACATCTTGAGTGGAACTGACTCAAGTGTGCCTCACCCGTCCCGGCCGGTCAACAGAGCTGAGTCCCCTAGGCTCAACTTTTATACGCGCCTTAGGTTTGTGCCCGGTGTTTGCCTGCGGGCCGGTGGGGGCTGGTCGCGCAGTTCCCCGCGCCCCTGATGGGGCCGGTGTGTATCCGCGGGTCGTCGTGGGCTGGTCGCGCAGTTCCCCGCGCCCCTGGGCAGCACGGGGGCGGGCCAGACCTGAGGACCGGGCCACCCCGCAACCCCCTAGGGGCGCGGGGAACTGCGCGACCAGCCACCGATCACCGTTCACCTGGTCACGCGCCCGCAGCACCACTCCCTTTAGGGGCGCGGGGAACTGCGCGATCAGCCACCGACCACCGGTCACCTGACCACGCGCCCGCAGCACCACCCCCTTAGGGACGCGGGGAACTGCGCGACCGGCCCCCGCCGGCCGTCAGCCGGCCACGCGCCCCGCGCCGAGCCGCCCGTCCCCCATCTCCACCACGTGATCCACCCGCTCCACATGCCCCACGTCATGCGTGACCAGCACCGTCGCCGTGGCGCGCTCCCGGGTGAGCCGGACCAGAAGGTCAAGGACCGAAGCCCCCCGGGCATGGTCGAGCGCGCTCGTCGGCTCGTCCACCAGCAGCACAGACGGCGAGTTCATCAACGCCCGCGCGATGTTCACCCGCTGCCGCTCACCGCCGGAGAGCTGGTGCGGCCGCCGGTCGGCCCGGTCGACGAGGCCCACCGCGTCGAGCAGATCCAGCGCACGCGCCCGGGCGCCCGCAGGCCTCGCGCCCGCCAGATGCGCCATCACCTGCACCTGCTCCGCCGCCGTCAGCGACGGCAGCAGGTTCGGCTGCTGGAAGACGATCCCGACGCGCTCCCGACGCAGCGCCGCCCGCTCGGCCGCGCTCAGCGACCCCGTCTCGGCCCCGGCGAGCACCACCCGCCCCCGGTCGGGCGTGATCAGCGTCGCCGCCACCGCGAGCAGGCTGGACTTGCCCGAGCCCGACGGCCCCACGCACGCCGTCAGGGTCCCGGCCGGCACGGCCAGGGACACCTCGTCGAGCGCGGTGAGCCGCCCGTCCCCGTCCGGGTACGTCAGCGTCACACAGTCCAGCAGAAGCGGCGCGGTCATCGGGCACTCCCCAGCGCGGTCAGCGGGTCGACGGCGGTGATCCGCCGGATGGACAGGGCGGCGCCGAGCACGCCGAGGACGATCAGGACGAGCGCGGGAACCAGCGTGGTGCGGACGTCGAGGACGAACGGCACCGCGCCCTCGACGAGCCCGCCGACCGCCGCCGCGAGCCCCGTCCCGGCCGCCGTCCCCGCGCACAGCATCAGCACCGCCTGCCCCAGCGCGTCCCTCAGGAGGTACGGCGTGGACGCGCCGAGCGCCTTGAGGACCGCGATGTCCCCGCTGCGCTGGATCGTCCACACGGTGAAGAACGCACCCACGACCAGCGCCGAGATGACGAAGAGGAAGCCGCGCATCAGCTGGAGCGAGCCGTTCTCGGCCCGGTAGGACGGCAGGGCGGACAGCGCGCCGTCCAGGGTGCGGGTGGTGGTGCCGAGCGACCGGTCGGCCGCCGTGAGGTCCACGCCGTCGCCGAGCGTCAGGGCCACCACCGTGGCCGGTGCCCCGGACGCCAGCACGGTCCAGACGACCGGGGTGTGGCTGTACGAGTCCTCGCCGCGCACCGCCGAGACGGTCAGCGCCCGGCCGCCCACGACGACCGTGCCGCCCTCGGCCGCCCGCAGCTTGTCGGCCGCGCCCCGGGAGAGGACCACGGCCCCCTCCCGTACCGGAGCGAGCCCCGAGCCGGGCCGGACGGCGAACACCGACACCGCCTCCGTGCGCTCCCCCGCCTTGGCGTTCACCGTGGAGATCGCGAGCGGCTCGGCGCCGCGCACGCCGGGCACCCGGCCCCACCCCTGCCAGACGGACGGGCGCAGGACCGAGCTGGTGAACGACACCGCCCGACCGCCGGGCGGCGCCGCGAAGGCGAGCCGGTCGGCGGGCAGCCCCACGACGGCCGAGGTGTTGTCCCGGGCGAGCCCGGCGGTCAGCCCGGACAACAGGCCGACGAGCAGGGTGATGAGCACCACCACCGTGCCCATCAGCGCGAACCGGCCCCGGGCGAACCGGAGGTCTCTCCATGCGACGAACATGGCCCCAGCCTCCCGGCCCGGGCCCGCCGGGACATCGCGCCACAGCACACATCGACCGGATCGAAGGATGCATCCGCACATCAAACTTTCGGTTGACCGGGCCGGGGCCGGGCCCGCTTACGCTGGAAGTCCTATGGACTCCCGCCCCCACACCCCGGTCGCCCGGCTGCTGCGCCTGTGTCTGCACGCGCTGCTCGCCGGGCTGCTCGCGCTGGTCGCGGCCCGGTCGACGGGCGAGGCGGGGGTGCTGTCAGCGACGGGCGCGATGGCGGCGGTGTACGCGGCGGGGGTGCTGATGCCCGCCGTGCGGCCCCGTACCCGCTCGGGCGCCGGCTGGCTCGGGCTGCTCTGTGCCGTCTGGCTGCTGCTGCTCGTACTGTCGCCGGACGCCCTGTGGGTGGCCTTCCCCCTCTACTTCCTCCAGCTGCACCTGCTGCCGTCGCGCTGGGGCCTGCCCGCCGTGGCGGCGACGGCGGGCGCGGCCATCGCGAGCTTCCTGCTCCACGGCGAGCAGGTCACGCCCGGCACCTTCATCGGGCCGCCGCTGGGCGCGGCCGTGGCGGTGGCCACCGTCCTCGGCTACGACGCGCTGTACCGGGAGAGCGAGCGGCGGCGCGAGCTGATCGAGGAGCTGGTGTCGACCCGCGCCGAGCTCGCCGACGCGGAGCGCGCGGCGGGCACGCTGGCCGAGCGCGAACGCCTCGCCCGGGAGATCCACGACACGCTGGCGCAGGGCCTGTCCTCCATCCAGCTGCTGCTGCGGGCCGCCGAGCGCGCGCTGGCGGCGGACGACCCGGCCCGCGCCCATGTCGAGCAGGCGCGTACGGCCGCCCAGGACAATCTGGCGGAGGCCCGCCGGTTCGTCCGGGCGCTGACCCCGCCCGGTCTGGAGCGCGCCTCGCTGCCCGGGGCCCTGGAGCGCCTGTGCGCCTCGACACCCGGCCCCGCCGTGCGGTTCGGGGTGAGCGGCACCCCGGTCGAGCTGCCCACGCCGTACGAGGTCGCACTGCTGCGGATCGCCCAGTCGGCGCTCGCCAACACGGTCCGGCACGCCGCGGCGGAGCGCGCGGAGATCACGCTGAGCTTCATGGACACCTCGGTGGCACTGGATGTCGTCGACGACGGCAAGGGCTTCGAGCCGGGCCGTGAGCGTCCGTCGGGCACCGGCGGCTTCGGGCTCCCGGCGATGCGGTCGCGGGCGCGCTCGCTGGGCGGCACCCTGAGCGTCGAGTCGGCGCCGGGCCAGGGCACGGCGGTCGCGATCACCCTGCCGCTGCCGGTGCGGGAACGGGGTGCGCCATGAGCGCCGCGCCGATCAGGCTGCTGCTCGCCGACGACCACCCGATCGTGCGGGCGGGGCTGCGGGCCGTCCTCGGCACCGAGCCGGACTTCACGGTCACCGGCGAGGCCGCGACCGCCGAGCGGGCGGTGGAGCTGGCGGCCTCGGGCGGCTTCGACGTGGTGCTGATGGACCTTCAGTTCGGCGCCGGGATGCACGGCTCGGCCGCCACCGCCGCGATCACCGCACGGCCGGGCGCGCCCCGGGTGCTCGTCCTCACCACGTACGACACGGACGCCGACATCCTGGCGGCCGTGGAGGCGGGCGCGGCCGGGTATCTGCTGAAGGACGCGCCGCCGGAGGAGCTGGCGGCGGCCGTGCGGACGGCGGCGGCCGGACAGTCGGCGCTCGCCCCGGCGGTGGCGCACCGGCTGATGGACCGGATGCGCACCCCGGCCGAGGCGCTCACCCGCCGGGAGCTCGAAGTGCTGCAACTGGTCGGCGACGGGCTCTCCAACCAGCAGATCAGCAAACGGCTCTTCCTGAGCCAGGCGACCGTCAAGTCCCACCTCGTCCATGTCTACGCGAAGCTGGGAGTGGAGTCGCGCACGGCGGCGGTCGCGGCGGCCGGCGCACGCCGGCTGATCCGGCAGCCCGGCTGATTTCCTCTACGCTCACGCGTCACGGCCGACGCGGAGGGGCATGCATGCGGCATGTGTCCGGCCTGAGCCGCGCGGAGGCACCGTATGCCACAGACAGCCCGCCAGTACTGGTGGAATCTGCAAGGACGCACCCGACTCAACTTCAACTGGGGCATCATCAACCACGACTCGACCGTGATCATCACCGCGTCCGAGTACAGCGTGGACAACAACGACCCCAGGCACAGCCCCCGGTTCGTCGGCGCCGCCACGATCACGGTGGAGAACATCAGCCCGCACTCGCCGCCCTACGACCCGAACCACGGGGTCACGTTCACGGTCAACGTGGAGTGGGGCGCGCCGCTGCACATCGTCACCGACATCACGGTCCTGGACGGCCCACCGGTCGCCATCGAGTACCAGAACGGCTGAGGGGGGCCGATGCCGCGTACCGCACGCCAGTACTGGGCCGGGCTCCAGGGCCGTACCGCGCTGAACTTCAACTGGGGCATCATCGACCACGACTCGACGGTCATCGTCACGGTCTCCGAGTTCAGCGTCGACCCCAACGACCTCAAGCACAGCCCCCGGTTCACGGGCGCGGCGCCGGTGCGGGTCAGCAACATCAGCCCGCACTCCCCGCCGTACGACCCCAACCACGGCGTGACCTTCGTGGTCACCGTCGAATGGGGCGCCCCGCTGCACATCGTCACCGACATCACGGTCCTGGACGACAAGCCGGTCTACCGGCTGTGGGACGGCGGCCGGCTGGCCTTCACGATGCAGGCCCAGACGCAGACCAACTGGTGCTGGGCGGCGGTGTCGACCAGCATCGCCCGCTTCTACAACGCCGGGAGCACCTGGACCCAGTGCGCGGTGGCCAACTCGCAGACCGGGCGCACCGACTGCTGCGGCGGCGGGGCGAGCGGGGCCGGCTGCAACTCCCAGCAGCCGCTGGACAATCCGCTGCGGATCGTCGGTCACTTCGACCGGATGGTCTCCAACCGGGTGGACTTCGCGACGGTCGAGTCCGAGATCAAGGCGGGCCGTCCGCTGTGCGTCCGGATCGGCTGGTCGACCGGCGGCGGGCACTTCCTCACCGCGATGGGCGTGGACGCGCCGCTGAGCGGCTCGGACGCGATCGTGGCCGTCGACGACCCGATCTACGGCCGGTCCGACCAGGTCTACAACACGCTCGCGACCAGCTACCAGGGCAGTGGAACCTGGACCCACAGCTACTACACCCGGGCATAGGGGACGGACCCATGGCGCTTCAAGTACCGCAGCCACCCCAGGAGTCGCGCTCGGCCGCCGAGGCCGGGGTCGAGCTCCTCGCGGGCCTCGGCCGGGTCCGCACGGCGACGCTGCTGCCCGCCGCGGCCGACGAGCTCCGGCTGGCCCATCCGCTCCAGATGTACGTGATCGGCCTCGGCGATCTGCCGGGCGGCCTGGGCCGCGCCCGGCCGGTCGCCTGGCGCTATCTCGTCCAGCACGACTCGGGGCCGGTCGCGCTCGCCGAGACGGTACGGGACGAGGCGGGCGGCCACGTCTTCAGCCAGCTCAACTACGGGCCGTTCGTGGCCGGTACGGCGGCCGCCCTTGAGGCCGCCGGGCGGGCGCCGGGCGACGACGCGGAGGTGCGGCTGCTGCATCTTCCGGCCGTCCATCTGATCGCCGTCTGGCTGCACTCACCCGCCTCGGACACCCTGGTTCCGGCGTCCCCGGCCCCCTCGGGCGTCGAGGCGGACCGCGCGTACCCGGCGGCCGAACTCTTCGCGCTGCTCGCGGCGAACGCGCCGCAGGACGTGCTGCCGCCGGAGGCGGAGGACGACCGGGGCGGGGGCTGAGAGCCCGTCTTCGGACCCCTCACCGCGGACACACCGCCACAGGCCTCGCGCCCGTGAGCCCCCGGCCGCCGGGGGCTCACACCCGCAGCGCGAAGTCCTGTGCCGTGGCCCGGCGCAGCTCCCTTGCCGCACCCTTCGGCGCCCGCGGCGCGGGCACGGTCAGCAGCGGGCACTCCGCGTGCCGCAGTACGTACCGGCGCACCCGGGCCCGCCAGGTGCCCGAGCGCGCGCCCACCACCAGCAGGTCGTCCGGGCGGTGCGCGATCGTGCACAGCGCGGGCCCCGGCCGCCCGCGCGCCGCCACCTCGCGGACCTCGACGCCCGGCGGCAGCCCGCCGAACGCGTCCGCGAAGGCCTCGTCGAGGCGTCGGCGCGCGTCCTGCTCCCAGTGCGCCGCCCACGCCGGGTCGGGGTGGCGCAGATACAGGTACTCGCCCTCGGGCGGCTCCCACGCGATCACGGCGACCAGTCTGCGGCCGCTGCGCCGCGCCTCGTCGGCGGCGGCGCGCAGGGCGGCCAGGCTGCCCAGCGAACCGCTCACGCCCACGACCACCCGCCCCGGGCCCGGCCCACCGTGCCGCCCGCTCACTCGGCCCGTCCCTTCCACGGCCGAAGGGCCCACAGCCGGCCGGGGGAGAGGGGCCTCGGCCCCTCTTCGCGGCGCCGCTGCATCTCCCGCTCGAACCGGTCCGTCACCGTCCCCGCCGCCGTACCCGCCGCCGTGCCCATGACCGTCGCCTCGCCCTGCATGGTTCTCGCCCTTTCCGGCCGTTCCAGACCAATGCGCTGACACTTGGAGAGTCTGTAGGCTTATTGGCCTGGACAGCAGGGCCAATCCAAGGGAGTTGGTATGGCAGGGATGGGAACGGTCCACTCCTTGGGCGGGGTGGCCGACAGCAGCCGGACGCTGGGCAGCCGACAGCTGGCCACGCTGGTGGCCGCCACCGCCGGGGAGCGCCCCGGCTATCGCGCGCTCGCCCAGGGGGTGCGCACCCTGCTGCTGGACGGGCGTATTCCGCTGCACACGAGGCTGCCCGCCGAGCGCGAGCTGGCCGGCGCCCTCGGGGTGAGCCGGGCCACCGTGACCGCCGCGTACGACCTGCTGCGCGAGGGCGGATACGCGCTGAGCCGCCGGGGCGCGGGCACCTGGACCGAGCTGCCGGCCGGCCGGCGCCCGGCCAATGTGGCCAGCTTCCCGGACGGCGCGGACACCATCGACCTGGCGATGGCGGCCCCGGCCGCGCCGGAGGCCGAGTACGCCGAGGCGCTGGCGCTCGCCGGGGCGCGGCTGCCCGGCCATCTGCGCACCCCCGGCTACCACCCGCTGGGCCTGCCCGAGCTGCGCGCGGCCGTGGCCGAGCGGTACACCCGGCGGGGCCTGCCGACGCTCCCCGACCAGATCCTGGTCACCACGGGCGCCCAGCAGGCCCTCTCCCTGGTGATGGGGCTGCTCGCGCGCCCCGGCGACCGCGTCCTGGTGGAGAGCCCCTCGTACGCCAACGGCCTGGACGCGATCCGCTACGCCGGGCTGCGCATGACGCCCGTGCCAGTGACCGACGAGGGCTGGGACGGCGAGCTGCTGGAGTGCGCGCTGCGGCAGACCGCGCCCCGGCTCGCGTATCTGATCCCGGACTTCCACAATCCGACCGGCGCCCTGATGGGGGCCGAGCAGCGCGCCCGGCTGCTGCGCTCGGCGCGCGCGACCGGGACCTGGCTGCTGGTCGACGAGACGATGGCGGAGATGGCGCTGGACGTTCCGGCGCCCGCCCCGCTCGCCTCGCTCGCACGCCACGGCGAGGCGGAGCAGATCGTGACGGTCGGCTCGCTGAGCAAGACGCACTGGGGCGGGCTGCGCATCGGCTGGGTACGGGCGGGTTCACGGCTCATCACCGAGCTGGCGGCGACCCGGATCCACCGGGACATGGCGTCCTCGGTCCTGGACCAGCTGGTGGCGATCGAGCTGCTGCCCGGTATGGACGGCGTGCTGGTGGAGCGGCTGGCGCAGATGCGGGAGCGGCGGTCGGCCCTGGCGGACGCCCTGGCCCGCCACTTCCCCGAATGGCGCTGGCAGTTGCCGCCGGGCGGTCTGACGCTCTGGGTCGACCTGGGCCGCCCGATCGCGGGCGCGCTGTGCGAGGCCGCACTGGGGCATGGGGTGCGCCTCCAGGGCGGGGCCCGTTTCGCGGCGGACCCCGGCACGCATGAGCATCGCTTGCGGATTCCGTACTGCATGCCGCCGGATGTCACCCGGGAGGCGGTCCGCCGCCTCGCGGCAACCCTGTCCGCGGGCCTGCCCACGACCCTGCGCGAGCCGGACCGCCCGCACTGGGTGGCGTAGCCGCTTCTGGATCGGCCCGGAGTCCGTCGGCGGGTTGCGGTGGGTTGCTCGCGCAGTTCCCCGCGCCCCTGAAGATGCCGCTGCGCGGCAGTCCCCCGGGCAACGCGTCAGCGCTGCGGCTCACCGAATAAGTCGACCGCCTCCCGTACCCCCTTCACCGCCACGGACAGCGCGCTCACCGAGCCGATGGAGCCCGCGATCAGCAGCAGTGAGCGGCGCAGTCGCGGGACCTCGGGCGCGCCGGACACCGCCATCGCGTCCAGCGCCGCCAGCTCGTCCTCGGCGACGGCCCGGTCCGGAAACTCCCCCGGGTACCCCGCCAGCTCCCGGCGCAGCCGCGCCACGGCGACCCGCAGCCCCGCCACCCTGGGATCCGCACTGCCGGTCACGGGCCACTGCTCCACGCGTCGCAACAAAGTTCCTTCCCCACGCACATCTTCGTGCCGGTGCTCACAGCCCGTCAGCGAAGGTCAACTGACGGGAGTTGCGGGCCAGTTAACGCCATCGCGCCCGGCGCGCGCCACCGTGTGGACGGAATTCGGCGGGCGCATTCGGTATACGTGGGGCCATGACCTCACCGACGAACGACGAACCGCAGGTCGTGGGCCTGCTCCTGGCGGCCGGCGGCGGGCGGCGCCTGGGCGGCCGCCCCAAGGCCCTGTTGACGCACCGGGGCCGCCCGCTGGTGGAGCACGCGGTACGGGTGCTGCGCGAGGGCGGCTGCACCACCGTGCACGTGGTGCTCGGGGCCGCCGCCGACGAGGTGCGCGCCCGCGCCCGGCTCGATGGCTGTGTACTGGTCGACAACCCGGAGTGGGACGAGGGCATGGGCTCCTCCCTGCGCGCGGGCCTCGCCTCGCTCACCGGCACGGGGGCCGGGGCCGCCCTGGTCAGCCTGGTCGACCAGCCCGGTATCGGCGCACAGGCGATCGGGCGCGTCCGGGCCGCGTACCGCTCACCGGACTCGCTCGTGGCCGCCGCGTACGACGGGAAGCGCGGCCATCCCGTGCTCTTCGGCGCCGACCGGTGGCAGCCGGTCGCGGCGAGCGCGCGGGGCGACCGCGGGGCGCGCGCCTATCTCGCGGAGCACGAGGCGGAGATCGCGCTCGTCGAGTGCGGGGACGTGGCCGAGCCGTACGACATCGACACGGAGGCGGATCTCGGGCGGCTCGGCTGATCCTCCGGTACACCTGGAGTGAACGCGATGGCACCGAGCGCCACGGTCTGTCGACCCGGAGAATCTCGATATCAACAAACCATTGAACTTCCACTATGAGGAAACTAGTATCCACTGTTCAGAAGCGCCCGATTGATTGAGACGGCGCCCCCAGTCGCATCCGGGGCCCTGGCACGCAGTGCCATTTCTGCCTCCCGGCGGCCGGTCAGGGCACCGCCCGCGAAGGAGTGACAGCACATGTCCGCACCAGCGCCGTCCCCGCTGGCCATCGTCGACGCCGAACCCCTGCCCCGGCAGGACGAGGTGCTCACCGACGCGGCCCTCGCCTTCGTGGCCGAGCTGCACCGGCTGTTCACGCCCCGCCGTGACGAGCTCCTCCTCCGCCGCCAGGAGCGCCGCGCCGAGATCGCCCGCACCTCCACGCTGGACTTCCGCCCCGAGACGGCCGCCGTGCGCGAGGGCGACTGGAAGGTCGCCCCGGCCCCGGCCGCGCTCAACGACCGCCGGGTCGAGATCACCGGTCCGACCGACCGCAAGATGACCATCAACGCGCTGAACTCCGGCGCCAGGGTCTGGCTCGCCGACTTCGAGGACGCCTCCGCCCCCACCTGGGAGAACGTGATCCTCGGCCAGCTCAACCTGATCGACGCGTACGAGCGGAAGATCGACTTCACCGACCCGAGGTCGGGCAAGTCGTATGCGCTCAAGGACGCGGGCGAGCTCGCCACCGTCGTGATGCGCCCGCGCGGCTGGCACCTGGAGGAGCGCCATCTGCGCTTCGACGGCCGCCCGGTCCCCGGCGCCCTGGTCGACTTCGGCCTCTACTTCTTCCACAACGCCAAGCGCCTCATCGAGCTCGGCAAGGGCCCGTACTTCTACCTCCCCAAGACGGAGTCGTATCTGGAGGCCCGCCTCTGGAACGACGTCTTCGTCTTCGCGCAGGACTACGTCGGCATCCCCCAGGGCACCGTCCGCGCGACCGTCCTCATCGAGACGATCACGGCCGCGTACGAGATGGAGGAGATCCTCTACGAGCTGCGCGACCACGCCGCCGGGCTGAACGCGGGCCGCTGGGACTACCTCTTCTCGATCGTCAAGAACTTCCGTGACGGCGGCCCCAAGTTCGTCCTGCCGGACCGCAACC
Organism: Streptomyces sp. ERV7; assembly: GCF_001653515.1. GTDB lineage: Bacteria > Actinomycetota > Actinomycetes > Streptomycetales > Streptomycetaceae > Streptomyces. The sequence goes on from NZ_LYOY01000040.1 coordinate 109,244, forward strand.
TGGTGACCATGACGGCCCCGTTCATGCGCGCGTACACCGAACTCCTCGTCCGCACCTGCCACAAGCGCGGCGCGCACGCCATCGGCGGTATGGCGGCCTTCATCCCGTCCCGCAAGGACGCCGAGGTCAACAAGGTCGCCTTCGAGAAGGTCAAGGCCGACAAGGACCGCGAGGCGGGCGACGGCTTCGACGGCTCCTGGGTCGCCCACCCTGACCTCGTCCCGATCGCCATGGCCTCCTTCGACGCGGTCCTCGGCGACCGGCCGAACCAGAAGGACCGGCTGCGCGAGGACGTGTCCGTCGCCCCCGGCGACCTGATCGCCATCGACTCCCTCGACGCCAAGCCCACCTACGACGGCCTGCGCAACGCCGTCCAGGTCGGCACCCGCTACATCGAGGCCTGGCTGCGGGGCCTGGGCGCCGTCGCCATCTTCAACCTCATGGAGGACGCGGCCACCGCCGAGATCTCCCGCTCGCAGATCTGGCAGTGGATCAACGCGGGTGTGGTGTTCGAGAACGGCGAGCTCGCCACCGCCGAGCTCGCCCGCAAGGTCGCGGGCGAGGAACTGGCCGCGATCCGCGCCGAGATCGGCGAGGAGGCCTTCGCGGCCGGGCGCTGGCAGCAGGCCCACGACCTGCTGCTCAAGGTCTCCCTGGACGCGGACTACGCGGACTTCCTGACGCTTCCGGCCTATGAGCAGCTGGTCGGCTGACCCGACGTCACTTCACGCGGGGCCGGGGCGAATCCTTCGCCCGCGGCCCCGCGCCGCGTCCGCCCTGCAAGAATGAGCGGATGTTACGTGGAGGCAGGGTCGCCGTGGTCGGCGGCAGTATCGCCGGGTGTGCCGCGGCCTTGGCCGCCCACCGGGGCGGCGCGGCGGAGGTCACCGTCTTCGAACGGGCCCCGGGCCATCTGGCGGACCGCGGCGTGGGGCTGGCCATGCACAATGACCGGTACGCGGAGCTGGAGGCGGCCGGTTACGTCGATGCCTCGATGCCGTGGCTCCAGCTGGGCCGCCGGTGCTGGTACGTGCGGGACGGCTCGGCGCCGCTCGGGCGCCGCATCGGGGTGCTGCCGTTCCCCTTCCGTACGTACAACTGGGGTCCGCTCTGGCGGGAACTGCGCGAGCGGGTGCCCGGGTCGGCCGAGTTCCGGTCCGGGACGGCCGTCACCTCGGTGGAGGTCACCCCGGACGGCGTGGAGCTGGCGATGGGGCCCGACGGCCCCGGCGAGCGGTTCGACCTGGTGATCGGCGCCGACGGCTACCGCTCGGCCGTGCGCACGGCCGCGTGCCCCGAGGTGCGCCCGCGCTACGCGGGCTATCTGGCCTGGCGCGGCGCCTTCGCGGCGGAGCGGCTGATGGCGCCGGAGCTGTGGCCCGACGAGGACTGCGTGTACGCGGTGTTCCCCGGCGGGCACGTCATCATCTACCGCATCCCCGACGGCAGGGGCGGGCTGCGGATCAACTGGGTGCTGTACACCGCCCCTCCCCCGGACCTCGCCCTGCGCTTCGACAATCCGACCAGCCTGCCACCCGGCACCCTCGCCGAGACCCTGCACACCCGGCTCGCCCATATCGCGGACACCCGACTCGCGCCCTACTGGGGCCAGTTGGTGCGCACGACCACCGCCGACGAGCTCTTCGTCCAGCCGATGTACGACTTCACCGCGCCGCACTACGCCAACGGCCGGCTGGTCCTGGCGGGCGACGCGGCGACGGTGGCCCGCCCGCACACCGGTGGCGGCGCGGTCAAGGCGCTCCAGGACGCCACCGCCCTGGAGAAGTGCCTCACCGGCGAGCCCGACTGGCGGGCGGCGCTGAGCGCGTACGACACCGGCCGGGCGACGAGCGGCAGGTCCATGGTGGAGCTGGGCCGCCGGCTCGGCGTCGGGCTGGTCGAGCAGACGCCGGACTGGAGTGCGATGGACCAGGGCGGTCTGGAGAAGTGGTGGCAGCAGGTGGACGGCTCGGGCGGGTTCGGCGGGCGTCGGCTCACCTCGTAGCCGCCCGGCCGCCGATGACGACCGTGCGCTGGGCCGAGAAGTCGCCCCACTTCCCGTCGGGCAGCCGGGCGCGGAGCTTGAGGCGGTAGCGGGTGCCCGGCTTCTCGGCGGAGACGGTGAGGCTGTACGAGGCCCGGCCCGGCGGCGGCGCCGCGCCGAACACGATCGTGGTGGTCAGCCGCCCGTCGAGGAACAGCTGGTAGGAGGTGACCGGGCCACCGGTGTCCGGCGGCTGCCAGGCCAGGTCGACGGTCGGCACTCCCGCCACCTCGCCGTTGCGTGCGCTGAGCTCGGTGGGCGCCGTACTGGCGGGCGCTCCCGGCGCGGACTCCGTGGTCAGGTCGACGGCGTCGCTGTCCGGCGAGGAGTTGTCGGCGGCGTCGCGGGCGCGCACGGTGAAGCTGTAGACGGTCCCGGGCCGCAGCCCGGTGACCCGCGCGCCGGTCTCGCGCCCGGAGACGCTGTGGATCCGCACGTCCTCCTGGTAGATGTCGTACGAGGTCACGCCGACGTCGTCGGTCGCCCGCCGCCAGCTGAGCGTCACCGCGCGGCTCCCTTCGGCCCGCCCCCGCAGCGCGCCCGGCGCGGTGGGCGGCCCGTGGTCGGCGGGGCCGGGCGCGGGCGTGGTGAGACCTCGGTATCGCGACGATCGGGACGAGCTCGCCGGTGCCGCCGGGGCTGGTCGGCGATGTCCTCCTGGAGGAGGGGTACGCGCTGGTCCACCCCTCGGGGCATCCGGCGCCGCGCTCGCTGCCGCTGGTCGACTGGATGGAGAACTGCTCCTCGTACACCCGTGAGTGGTGGGCCGAGCAGGAGTGGATCCCGGCGGCGACGGTGCGGGCCGAGGACGACGGAGCAGTGCTCTCGATGGTGAGCAGTGGTTTCGGAATGGCGATCATGCCGGAGCTGTCGCTGACCGGAGCACCGCACACAGTCGAGATCACTGATCTCGGACCGGAGCGCCCGACGCGTTCGGTGGGCTATGTGACCACGCCCGAGCTGGCCGGGACGGTGGCCGTCCGCGCCCTCATCCGGGAGCTGCGCGCACTGCGCCGCTGAGGGCCGCCCCGAAGCCGCCGTCTCAGATAGTAGGAAGTCCGAGTAATTGTGGAGACAGAAGCGGAGTCCTCCCTTAGCTTTGTAGAAGCCGAACGTCTCGCTGATCCAGCGAATGGCGGTCGCGAGCGCGGTGCCCCTTGGCAGGCAACCCCTGCGGCAGCGCTCCCCGCCCCTTCCGGCGCCTCGATATCCCCCGTGATCTCAAGGAGTCGATCCCTCATGTCCGAGACGACGACCGTCCGCCGTGTCCGCCATGTCGCCCGTACGGGCGACGCCGACCGCAAGAACGCCGCGGCCGCGCTCCAGCGCGCGCTCGACCGCCGGGACAACGGTGGTGCCACCGGGCATGTGACCGGGTAGACCCGCGCCCCTGAAGGCGCGGGGAACCCGCCGCTTCCTACCTGCCGCGCCTGATCTCGAAGTGGTCGATCCTCGCGCCGGACTCCGCCAGTGCCGAGACCCTCATCGACGGGCGGTGGCCCGCCTCGACCTCCACCGCGAGGAACGAGTAGCCCGTGAAGCGCACCCGGGACCACTCCACGGTCTCCGTCGCCTTCGCGCGGCCCTTCAGCCAGTGGTAGCCGGCCACGCTCTCCTGGTCCTTGACGTGGCCCTCGTAGCTGTCGGGGGCCGGGAAGTCGTAGAGCGCGCGCCCGGCGCCGCCGGCCGTGACGTAGACGATGCCGTCCCGCGTCGGGTCGGTGCGCTCGCCGATCGGGACCCGGCGGCCCACCGCGTTCCGCAGAATCGCGTCGGTGCGCTCGTAGACGTGGTTGTGGCCGTTGATGACCAGGTCCACCTGGTGCTTCTCGAAGAGCGGCACCCAGGCGTCGCGGACCCCGCCGTCGGAGGCGTGCGCGTTGGTGGTCGAGAAGGCGCAGTGGTGGAAGAAGACCACGATGAAGTCGACGTGGCGGTCGGCGCGCAGCTCGGCGAGCCGTCTGTCGAGCCACTGCGTCTGCCTGCCGTCGCTGATCCCGAAGTTGGCGGGGATCTCGTACGAGACGTCGTTGGCGTCCAGCGCGACCACGCCGACGTTGCCGTGCACGAACGAGTAGACGCCGGGCTGGTCGACCGGGTCCGGGCCGTTGTCCGGCAGGGACCAGCGGGCGTTCTGGCCGCCGTAGCCGTCCGGCGAGTACCAGGCCTCCATGTCGTGGTTGCCGGTGGTCACCATCCACGGCACGGTCTTGGCCACCGACTCGGTCTGGGCCAGGAACTGATCCCAGGTGCGCGCGTCGTAGGAGTCACCGGTGGTGCCCGAGCCGGACGGGTCGGCGTAGCAGATGTCGCCCGCGTGCAGATGGAACGCCGGGTTCTGACCCAGGATCAGCTGGTCGTTGCCGAGCGCGTGGTAGCTGACGCCCTGGTCGCCGAAGGCCGTGAAGGTGAACGGCTCGGCGCGCTCGGGCGCGGTGGTGAAGGTGCCGAGGGTGCCCAGGTTGCGCGGGTCGGCCGGGTCGAAGCCGTCGTGGCCGACGCCGTAGTAGTACGTGGTGCCCGGCCGCAGCCGCTCCAGGCCCGCGTGCACGTAGTACTGCTCGGCCGCGGCGATCTTGCCCCCGTTGAGCACCGGTGTGCTGAGGTGGCGCACCTCGGCGCCGATCCGGTGGCTGAGCGCCCAGGGCTTCAGCCCGATCCGGATGTACGGACGCCGCACCGCGAACGGCACCTGCCAGGAGACCGTCATCCGCGTCTTCGGGTCCGCGCCGTACGCCAGGTGCCGCCCGAACGGCGCCACCAGCGAACCGTCCACCTCGGGACCGCGCGAGGTGAGCACGGCGGGCGCCGCGTGGGCGGGCGTGCCGGTGAGTCCGGTGCCCACCCCGGCACCGGCGATCGCGGCGGTCGCCACGGATGTGCGCAGCACCCCGCGCCGCGTCAGCCGCGTACGCAGGTACTCGTGCTGCTCGGCCATGCTCATACGGCCGGCGAGCTTCTCGGGTATTCCGAAACGGGGGATGTCCATGGCCGGAAACGTCCTCTCCCGAGACGACGCGCATCTCACCGATGGATGAACGGGGCACGTACAGGTCCCCATGCAACTCCCCGGAATCTCCCCGTACATCACCCCGGGCGGCCATTCGGCGGCCGCCCGGAGGGAGTAGGGCCCATCCCGCGGGTCTGCTCGCGGTGTCCGCATGATGGACTCGACATGTCAATGCATGGGACGCGGAGTACGGTGCTTTCATGTCTCGCAGCATCGATCTCGCAGTGATCCCCGGTGACGGCATCGGCCAGGAAGTGGTGGCCCAGGGCCTCAAGGTCCTCAACGCCGTCCTTCCAGCGGACGTCAAGCTGGAGACCAAGGAGTACGACCTCGGCGCCCGGCGCTGGCACCGCACCGGCGAGACCCTGCCGGACGCGGAGCTCGAAGCGCTCAGGACCCATGACGCGATCCTGCTCGGCGCCATCGGCGACCCGAGCGTGCCGTCCGGCGTCCTGGAGCGCGGTCTGCTGCTGAAGCTGCGCTTCGCCTTCGACCACTTCATCAACCTGCGCCCGTCGAAGCTCTTCCCGAACACCGCGACGCCGCTGGCCGGCCGTCCCGACATCGACTTCGTGGTCGTCCGCGAGGGCACCGAGGGCCCCTACACGGGCAACGGCGGCTCGCTGCGCACCGGCACACCGGCCGAGGTCGCCACCGAGGTCAGCGTGAACACGGCGTACGGCGTGGAGCGCGTGGTGCGCGACGCGTTCGCCCGCGCCCAGGCGCGGCCGCGCAAGAAGCTGACGCTGGTCCACAAGAACAACGTCCTCGTCTTCGCCGGTCACCTGTGGAAGAACATCTTCGACACGGTGGCGAAGGAGTACCCGGACGTCACCACCGACTATCTGCACGTCGACGCCGCGACGATCTTCTTCGTCACCCAGCCCGAACGCTTCGACGTGATCGTCACCGACAACCTCTTCGGCGACATCCTCACCGACCTCGCCGCGGCCGTGACCGGCGGCATCGGTCTGGCCGCGTCCGGCAACATCAACCCGACCGGCGCGTTCCCCTCGATGTTCGAGCCGGTGCACGGCTCCGCGCCGGACATCGCGGGCCAGGGCAAGGCCGACCCGACGGCCACGGTCCTCTCCGTCGCCCTGCTCCTGCGCCACCTCGGTTACGAGGCCGAGGCGGCCCGGATCGAGGACGCCGTCCAGGCCGACCTGGCCGCGCGGGACGGCTCCGCCCGGACCACCGACGAGATCGGCGACGCGCTCGCCGTACGCGTATCGGGCTGACCCGAGCGCTCTTCCTCAACGTAGCCGCCGGGTCGCACCAGCACCCGGCGGCTTTTCCTGTACGGCCCCGGGGTGCCACCATCAGTCCCTGGGCCGCAATCACACCGTTTCTGTCACGGTCCCGCACGAGCGATAATCGAACGTGGGACCGCGGCATGCGGAAAAGCTCGGACGTCCTAGCAGCAGCGAAGGCGGCGTGAGCGCGGTCCGACCCACACAACCGGTGAAGGACACGCAACCATGACGACGCCCACGATCGAGCTCAAGCCCTCCGCGAACCCGCTGTCGGACGCGGAGCGTGACGCGATCCTGGCAAGCCCCGGATTCGGCCGCCACTTCACCGACCACATGGTGACGGCCAAGTGGACCGAGGGCCGCGGGTGGCACGACGCGGAGCTCACTCCGTACGCGCCGCTGTCGATGGACCCGGCGAACATGACGCTGCACTACGCGCAGACGATCTTCGAGGGCCTGAAGGCCTACCGCCAGCCCGACGGTACGGTGGCGACCTTCCGCCCCGACGCCAACGCGGAGCGCTTCCGCTCCTCGGCCCGCCGGATGGCGATGCCCGAGGTGCCGACCGAGCTCTTCATCGCCGCCTGCGACGCGCTGATCCAGCAGGACAGGGCGTGGGTCCCGTCCTCCGGCGAGGCCTCCCTCTACCTGCGCCCGTTCATGATCGCGAGCGAGGTCGGGCTGGGGGTGCGCCCGGCGAACGAGTACCTGTTCATCGTGATCGCGTCGCCCGCCGGGGCGTACTTCCCGGGTGGCGTGAAGCCGGTGTCGGTCTGGCTCTCCGAGGAGTACGTGCGCGCGGTCAAGGGCGGTACGGGTGCGGCCAAGACCGGCGGCAACTACGCCGCGTCCCTGGTCGCCCAGGCCGAGGCGGCCGAGCACGGGTGCGACCAGGTGGTCTGGCTGGACGCGGTGGAGCACCGGTGGATCGAGGAGATGGGCGGGATGAACCTGTACTTCGTGTACGGGGACCGCATCGTCACGCCGTCGCTGACCGGGTCGCTGTTGCCGGGCATCACCCGTGACTCGCTGCTGAAGATCGCGCGGGACCTCGGCTACACGGCGGAGGAGGGGCGGATCTCCACGGAGGACTGGAAGCGGGACAACGAGGCGGGGACGCTGACCGAGGTCTTCGCCTGCGGCACGGCGGCGGTGATCACGCCGGTGGGGTCGGTGAAGTCGGCCCGTGCGAACTGGACGCAGGGGGATGGGGAGCCGGGGGAGGTCACGATGCGGCTGCGCAAGGCGCTCCTCGACCTTCAGACCGGCGCGACGCCGGACACCCATGGCTGGATGCACCCCCTGGGCTAGCACGTTTTCGGCCCCCCCGCCCCCCGCAGCACCTCGTGCTCGTACCCCTGCACGGCGAGCCGCAGGAAGACCCGTTCGCCGGGCGCGGTGACCCCCTCCCACAGGCCGTCGAGCCGCTGCGCCTCCACACTGCGCGTACCCGTGTACGCCGCGTGCGGCGCGGCCGAGCGGTGCCGGGGCAGCATCGCCAGCGCCGAGCTGCTCAGCCCCGCGTCGCCCGCGATGTTCAGCGTGAGCGGCCCGGCGCGGTCGCCGAGCGCGTACGGCAGGACGGACCAGAAGGGGTCCTCCGCCGCCCGCAGCCGCAGCTCGGCGCGGGGCTCGCGGAGCGGCTCGAAGGAGACGATCCGCCCCTCGTAGCCGCAGCGCCGCAGCATCGTGCCGTACGCGCCGCTGTGCGCGCCGACGTCGAGCACGAGGTCGATCTCGTACCGCCGCAGCAGCCGCACCAGACGCGGCCCGTCGTCGTCGGCGGGCCGGCCGGGCGCGCCGAGGGGGCGGGCGAGGCGGCGCAGGGCGGTGCGGGCGCGGTCCCGCACCGCGGGCAGGTCGATGCTCACGCCGGTGCTCCTTCGCGGGCGGCCCCGGGGGCCGGTTCGGTACGCAGGGCCTCGTCGCCGTAGACCGGCACCCGCAGCAGGACCACCACCGCGATCACCGCGCCCAGCGCGAGCGGCAGCACGGCGGGCGGCGCGAGGCGGCCGTCGTGGACGAGCAGCGCGGTGACCGTCCCGGCGAACGCGGCGAGCCCGAGGACCACCGCCGTGCCCTGCACGGTCAGGCCGCCGCGGCGCAGCCGGTGCGCGATGTGGTCGGCCGCCCCGTCGGCCAGCGCCCGCCCGGCGCGCCGCCGCGACACCAGGACCAGGACCGCGTCGGCCAGGGCCACGGCGGTCAGGGCGAACAGCGAGGCGGCGGCCCGGGCCGGGCCGGCCTCGGTGTGGACGAGCACGGCGGCCGAGGCGAGCAGGAAGCCGGTGAAGAGCGAGCCGCAGTGGCCGAGGACGATCCGCGCGGGATGCCAGTTGTGCAGAAGAAACCCCGTGAGCGAGGCGGCGAGGACGCTCAGCAGCAGGGCCAGCCCCGGCAGCGCGTCCGCGATGGCGCAGACCGCGAGGCCGAGCGCGGTCACCCCGGCCACCGTCCCCATCGCCCCGTCGGAGGCGTCGAGGAGGCTGAAGGCGTTGGTGACGAGCACGATCCACAGCACCGCGAGGGCGCCCGGGCCCGGCGAGAGCCCCGACGCCAGGGCGACCACCACCGTGGCGGCGGCGGTCTGCACCCCGATCCTGACCCGGGCCCCCAGCGGGCGCAGATCCCCGGCGAGGCCGAGCAGTGCCACGGCCCCGGCGGCGCCGAGCAGCGGCCCCACCCCGTCCCCGAGGGCGGCGAGCCCGAGCACCGGCCCGGCCCCGACCGCGGCGAGCGTGCCCACCGCGACCGCGATCCCGCCGAGGTGCGGGGTACGGGCGGCGCGGGTACCCCGGCCCCGGGCCCCGGCGCGCAGGACGGCCGCGCGGACCACCGCGGCCAGCAGAGCGGTGCAGAGCAGGGCGGCGACGGCGGCCGTGAGCCCGGAGATCATGCGAACCAAGTTAGATTGTTATGTCCGTGTATGGGCTGAATAACACGATGGACATTTCAAAAGTGCCGAAACCCTGTCCGACACTGGTCCCCGACACAGTCACCGACGCCGGTCACCACCCCCGGCGCCGGCCCCGTTCACTGAGGGCCGCCTGAGCGACACAGATCACCGCGTGCGCGGCTACAGCGCCGCCGCATAAATGGGTACGCTCAGACGAGCTCGATAAGTTACTGCTTAGTAATCCCTGGCAGGCCCGAGGAGCCCCCACATGCAACTCGCCGCGATCATTGTGTCGCTGGTCCTAATCGCGGTCGGCGTAGCGCTGTTCGGCCGTGCCGTCTGGCAGATCTACCAGTTCGTGCGGCTCGGCCAGCCGGTGCCCGCGGGCACCCGGACCGACGAACCCGTACAGCGCACCGTGACGTTGGCCAAGGAGTTCCTCGGCCACACCCGGATGAACCGCTGGGGCATCGTCGGCGTCGCGCACTGGTTCGTGGCGGTGGGCTTCTTCTCGCTGCTGCTGACGATCGTCAACGCGATCGGCCAGCTCTTCCAGGCCGACTGGCTGATCCCGATCATCGGTGACTGGCTGCCGTACGAGATCTTCGTCGAGTTCCTCGGCCTGATGACGACGCTCGGCATCCTCACGCTGATCACCGTCCGCCAGCTGAGCAAGGCCGACAAGCCGGGCCGCAAGTCCCGGTTCGCGGGCTCCAACACCGGCCAGGCGTACTTCGTCGAGACGATCATCCTCATCGTCGGCGTCTGCATCATGACGCTGCGCGCCCTGGAGGGCGTCCAGCACCATGTCGACAGCTACGAGCCCGGGTTCTTCGCCTCGTACCCGCTGATCCTGGCGCTCAAGGGCCTGAGCCTGACGGCCATCCAGAACATCACCTACGGCGTCGCGGGTCTCAAGATCGCGGCGTCGTTCATCTGGATGATCACGGTCTCCCTCAAGACCGACATGGGCGTGGCCTGGCACCGCTTCCTCGGCTTCCCCAACATCTGGTTCAAGCGCGAGGCGGACGGCTCCACGGCCCTCGGCGCGCTCCAGCCGATGACGTCGGGCGGCAAGGCGATCGACTTCGAGGAGCCGGGCGACGACGACGTGTACGGCGTCTCCCAGATCGAGCACTTCTCCTGGAAGGGCATCCTCGACTTCTCCACCTGCACCGAGTGCGGCCGCTGCCAGTCGCAGTGCCCCGCGTGGAACACCGGCAAGCCGCTGTCCCCGAAGCTCCTGATCATGTCGCTGCGCGACCACGCGCACGCCAAGGCCCCGTACCTGCTCGCAGGCGGCGGCAAGGACATGGAGGGCAACGAGAAGGCGACGGCCGAGCAGCTCAAGGACGTCCCCGCGGCGGCCATCGCCGAGGCGGAGCGCCCGCTGATCGGCACCGTCGAGGAGAACGGCGTCATCGACCCGGACGTCCTGTGGTCCTGCACCACCTGCGGCGCCTGTGTCGAGCAGTGCCCGGTCGACATCGAGCACATCGACCACATCGTCGACATGCGCCGCTACCAGGTGATGATCGAGTCCGCGTTCCCGTCCGAGGCGGGCACGATGCTCAAGAACCTGGAGAAGAAGGGCAATCCCTGGGGGCTCGCCAAGAAGGCGCGCGTCGAGTGGACCAAGGAGGTCGACTTCGAGGTCCCGATCGTCGGCAAGGACGTCGAGGACCTGTCCGAGGTCGACTACCTCTACTGGGTCGGCTGCGCCGGCGCTCTTGAGGACCGCGCCAAGAAGACCACCAAGGCCTTCGCGGAGCTGCTGCACATGGCGGGCGTCAAGTTCGCGATCATGGGCGGCGACGAGAAGTGCACCGGCGACTCCCCGCGCCGCCTGGGCAACGAGCCGCTGTTCCAGCAGCTCGGCCAGGAGAACGTGGCGATGCTGAACATGGCGTTCGGCGAGGACGACGAAGACGAGTCGACGAAGAAGCCGAAGTCGTCGAAGAAGATCGTCGCGACCTGCCCGCACTGCTTCAACACGATCGCCAACGAGTACCCGCAGCTCGGCGGCGAGTACGAGGTCATCCACCACACCCAGCTGCTCCAGCACCTCATCGACGAGGGCAAGCTGATCCCGGTGACACCGGTGGAGGGCCTGATCACCTACCACGACCCGTGCTACCTGGGCCGTCACAACAAGGTCTACACGCCTCCGCGCGAGATCATGTCGGCCGTCCCGGGCCTGCGTCAGCAGGAGATGCACCGCCACAAGGAGCGCGGCTTCTGCTGTGGCGCCGGTGGCGCGCGGATGTGGATGGAGGAGCGGATCGGCAAGCGCATCAACAACGAGCGCGTCGACGAGGCCCTCTCCCTCAACCCCGACATCGTCTCCACGGCCTGCCCGTTCTGCCTGGTCATGCTGACCGACTCGGTCAACGGCAAGAAGAACGACGGCCAGGCGAAGGAGTCCGTCCAGGTGGTGGACGTGGCCCAGCTGCTCCTCGACTCGGTGAAGACGCCGGCGGACCCGGCGGCGTCCGAGGACGCGGAGTCGGCCCCGGAGCCCGAGCCGGTCAAGTAGCAACCACTGACGGCCCGCAGCCGACAACGACAGCGGCCGGTCCTGCCCCCGAGGCAGAACCGGCCGCTGTCGCGTTACGTACGGCGCACGGCCGTCAGCCGCGCCGCTGCCCACGCCGGTGGTACACAACGCGAATTTCAACCAAATCAGCACAGAGCGCACCACCCCGGCTACCCAGCGCTTAACCCCTGGCCCACGATGCGGCATTCTGTGGCGCGTGATGAGGCCGGTGCGTACCCGTAGAGCCGTGGCAGGAGTGGCCGCGCTGGTCGCCGCCGCCCTGTGGGGCGTGACGGGCTGCGACTCCGCGTCCGCCCACCACCCGGCCCCCGTGCGGCGGCGTGAACCGGGTGCGTCCGCCGTGGTCGTATACCGTGCCACGGGCGCCACGAGACCATATGTGATCACCGCGTGGGGCAACAAGGCGTTCTCGGCCCCGCCTTGGCGCGATTTCCCCTTGCCGCCGCTTCCCCGTGCGTGAAGTGGCGTACGGACCTTGACAGTTGATATTGCTACGGAAAAGATCACCGAGGAGAGGGGTTGCCGTGACGGAGCACGTGTTGGTGTTCGGCGTCGGATACGACATACCGGCCCGCATGCGCGCGTTCGGCGAGACGGCCGGACAGAAGGTCACCACGTCCGTCCTCTGCTGGCCCGAACACCTCGCGAAGATGGACGACACCGAGGAGCACAGCCGGATCGTCGTCCTGAGCCCCGAGGCCTCCGACGAGGAGTGGATCGCGATGGCCCGGGCCGTCGACGCCGTCGAGCCGGTGACCCGGATCGGGTCCTTCTACGACGACTGCCGGCCGCAGGCGGCCCTGGTCGCCCAGGTCCTCGGTCTCGACACGCACACCCCCGAGATCGTCGAACTCGTCATGAACAAGTACGCGATGAGGCGGCGGCTCGCCGAGACCGGTGTCGAGGCCACGGCCTCCGCGGTCGTCGAGAGCCCCGCCCAGCTGCGGTCCTTCGCCGAGGCGCACGGCTACCCCTGTGTGGTCAAACCGCTCACGGGCGCGGCCAGCAAGGGTGTCTCCATCGTCGCCGGGGCCGCCGAGGCCGAGTCGGCCCTGGAGCGCGCCAGCGGTACGGGCGCCGATCCGCGGGCCACCGTCGAGGAGTTCCTCGTGGGTGCCCAGTACAGCGTGGAGGCGTTCTCGGAGCGCGGAGAGCACGTCGTCGTCACCGTGACCCGCAAGTACTCCGATCCCGTCAGCCTGGTGGAGCTGGGTCATGTGATGCCCGCGCCGCTGGAGCCCGCGCAGACGGAGGCCGTCACCCGGCACGTCGTCGCGACGCTGGAGGCGCTGGGCGTCGAGTTCGGGCCCACCCACACCGAGGTCATCCTCACCGAGCGCGGGCCGCGCGTCATCGAGACGCATCTGCGCACCGGCGGCGACGAACTCTGGAACATGGTGACCGACGCGACGGGGGTGGACCTGATCGAGTCGCAGCTCCAGCAGGTCCTCGGCGAGAAGGTGCTGCCCGGCATCCGCGCCACCCTGGACGACCCGGAGCGCACCCGGCGCAGCGAGGCCATCTGGTTCGCGGGCGCGCCCGACCGGGGAACCCTCGTCGAGGTCTCCGGCGCCGAGGCCGGGCGTCCCGCCGCGGTAACGCTGAACGTGCTGGGCACACCGGGCACCGAACTGAACGGCCTTCAGAACAGCTTCTCCCGGCTGGCCTGGGCCCGGGCCCACGCCGGCACCGCCGAGGAAGCCGTCGCCCTCGCCAGGGAGGCGATCGACGGACTCGCCTTCCTCACCCGTGTACCCGCCGCGCACGGCGAACTCCTGTAGCGAGCAAGGGCGTCACCCGGCCCGAGGGAACCCGGCTGGGACAATCCGATTGCGGCGCGCCATACCCGGTGATATCCCACCGGTTATGGAATGTCTCGTAACAGCACGGCTCGTCCTGCACCCGATGAGCGTCGAGGAAGCCCTGGCGCTGACCGCGGACGAGCCGGGCGGGAACGCCGGTTGGGCGCCCGGGTACCCCACCGAGGCCGACACCGCCGGTGCCCGGCGTTACCTGGAGACATGCGAGGGCGGTCGGGACCCGCAGCCGTTCGGGACGTACGAGATCCGGCGCCGCGAGGACGGCCGCGCCATCGGCGGCCTCGGCTTCCACGGCGCCCCCGACCTCGACGGGACCGTCACGATCGGCTACGGCCTGGTGCCTTCGGTCCAGGGCAACGGATACGCCACCGAAGCGCTGCGCGCCCTGCTGCTGTTCGCCCGCGAGCAGGGCATCACCCGCGTCAAGGGCGACACGGCCCACGACAACATCGCTTCCCAGCGGGTGATGAGCGCGGCGGGAATGAGCCTGGTCGCGCAGGACGAGTGGCTGAAGTACTACGCGGTGGAGTGGACGGACGACCTGTGACCCTCGCGGAGGCGGGTCAGTCCGCCACGGCCAGCTGCACCCGGCTGTGCCCCGGCACCTCGATCTCGTCCAGCACGGCGAGTGCCAGATCGGGGTGCGCGATGTGCCCCGGGCCGTCGAGGACCGTGCCGAGGGCCGTGCGGTAGCGGCCGGTGCGCGGGGCCCGCGCGTCCAGGTCGAGGGGCGGTACCACCATCAGCCAGTCGAGCTCGGGCCCGGCCGCGCCCAGCGTCGCGAACTCGGCCACGTGCCCCTGGGAGAACACCCGGTACTGCTCCGGGAACTCCGGTGCGTCCATGATCCGCACACCCGGCGCCGTCTCCAGCGTCGTGGCGATGCCCAGTACCACGAGCCGGCCCACCCCGGCCGCGGTGAGACCGTCGACCAGGGCTTCGGCGGCGGAGACGAAGTACTCCTCGGAGGGCATGTCAAGCCGCACCGAGGCGTTCACGGCCGCGTCGTGACCGGCCGCCGCGTCCTTCACGGAGGCGGCGTCGGTGGCGTCGCCGCGTACCACGGTCACGGCGTCGGAGCCGAGGCCGGGATACTTCGCCGGGTCGCGCACCACGGCCGTCACGGCGTGGCCGCGGGCCACCGCCTCGGCCACCACGGCCCGGCCCACCCGGCCGCCCGCGCCGAACACGGCGATGCGCTTGGGGGAGTCGGAGGGGTTCGCGGAGTGCGCGGAACGCGCGTTCGTCGTCATGACCGGAACGCTAGGGCCGGCCCCCCTGGTTACTGCAAAGATACTGGGCTAGCGTCGGCTCCATGATCGACCGTCCCACCCCCGCGCCCCTGCCCGCCGACCTCTTCGAGAGGCCCGAATGCGAGGGTGGTCCGGTGCCCTTCCGCGTCGGCGACAAGTGGACCGGGGTGGTCCTGCGCTGTCTGGAGGACGGCCCGCGCAGATTCTCCGAACTGCGGGTTCCGCTGCACTGGATCACCCCGAAGGTGCTGACGGAGACCCTGCGCGCGATGGAGCGGGACGGCTTCCTCACCCGTACCGTGTACGACGAGAACCCGCCTCGGGTGGAGTATGAACTCACCCTGCTCGGCCGTTCGTTGATCGCCCCGCTCGACGCCACCTGTGAGTGGTCCCGGACGCATCTGACCCAGGTCGCCCAGGCGCGCGAGGAGTACACGGCCCGCTGGGCGGGCGGGTGGGAACGCAGGTCGGCGAGGCCGGGCCCGCGCGTGCCCGGCCTGCCGGAACAGAGCTGATCAGGGTTTGCCGCGATGCGTCGTCAGTGGTTGGTGCCCGACGCCCACACGGCGCGGCTGCCGTCGTAGATGACCACGTTGCCGTCGTCCTGGACGACGAGGCGCGAGCCGGGGCGGCCGTCGGTGTTGGAGGCCCACACCGGGCGGTTGGAGCGGGTGTAGACGACGAAGTTGCCGTCCGTCTGGAAGCGGGCGGTCCAGCCCTGGCCGACGGTGTTCGAGGCCCAGCGGGCCCGGTTGAACTCGTCGTAGATGACCAGGTTGCCGTCGGACTGCATGATCAGCCGGGCCGTGTCGGAGCTGACCGACTGGTTGTGGTTGAGGGTGAACGGCGCATACCGCGTCTGGTTGGAATCGCCCCGCGCCGCCGGCGACTTGGCCGTGGTGGTGGACGGCGTGTGGTGCGAGGGTGTCGCGCTCGCCTGCCCGACGAGGGCCATGGTGGCGAGGGTGGCGGTGGCCAGCAGGGTGGTGACTCTCTTCCCCACGAGAAAACTCCTTGGGTCAGGTAGCTCATCCATCGGCGCCCGGTGTGGGCGCCGCCCTCGGACTCTGACACCCCGGGCGCACCGGAAGGACCCGCTCCGGGCCCGGGTGACGCGTTTTGCGTCCCTCTTCGACCTGAAAGGGCAGAAGGAGCTGTCAGGGTTGCCCTGGGCTAGTGATCCCTACACGAGTCACCTTCGGGCGGCGGCGTTCACTGCCCGGCGTACAGCAGATCCACGTTCCGCTCCGCCCAGTCGCGCATGTGCGCCAGCGGCTCGGCGGCGCTGTGGCCCAGCTCGGTCAGGGCGTACTCGACATGCGGGGGTACGGCGGGGTAGACCGTCCGGGACACCAGTCCCGCCTCCTCCAGGCGGCGCAGTGTCTGGGTGAGGACCTTGGGGCTGACGCCCTGGAGCACACGCTGCAGTGCCCCGAACCGTACGGGGCCGTCCTCCATGGCGCCGATCGCCAGCGCGCTCCACTTGTTGGCCAGCAGTTCGAGCAGATTGCGGCAGGGGCACAGGGCCGCGTAGACGTCGTGCTTGTCGTGGCTGCCGGTGTCGCAGTTCCTGCTCATGGGCGGTTCCTCCGCGTGGGGGCGCGATCGAGTCGATACTATCCAAAAGATAGTAGGTGCCCTTGCAGGTTACTACTACCCCTCCCATAGTTTTGGCGCACCGTTCACCGCGCGGGTGCAGTCGGCCCCGCAACCGAGGAGTCAGTCATGTCCCACCCCACGCCCACGATGCGCGCCGTCACCCAGTCCGCCTTCGGCGGCCCCGAGGTCCTGCGGGTCACCGAGGCCCCGCGCCCCGTGCCGCTGCCGACGGAGGTCCTGGTGCGCGTCGTCTCCGCCGGGGTCAACCCGGTCGACGTCAAGACGCGCGAGGGCCACGGCATGGCCGGGGTCCTCGGCGAGCCGCCGTTCGTCCTCGGGTGGGACGTCGCCGGAGTGGTCGAGGAGGTCGGCTTCGGCGTGCACACCCTGGAGGTGGGCGACGAGGTGTACGGCATGCCCTGGTTCCCCCGCGCCGCCGGCGGCTACGCCGAGTACGTCACGGCTCCCGCCCGGCAGTTCGCCCGCAAGCCCGTGACCCTGAACCACGACGAGGCCGCGGCCGTCCCGCTCGCCGCGCTCACCGCCTGGCAGATCCTGGTGGACACCGCCGACGTGCGCCCCGGGCAGCGCGTGCTGATCCACGCCGCCGCGGGTGGCGTGGGTCACTTCGCCGTCCAGATCGCCAAGCACCTCGGGGCCCACGTCATCGCCACGGCCAGCGCGGGCAAGCACGCCTGGCTGCGGGAGCTCGGCGCCGACGAGGTCGTCGACTACACCGCCGCCCCCTTCGAGGAGCAGCTGTCCGGCCTCGACGTGGTCGTCGACCTCGTCGGTGACGAGATCGACAGCACCAGCACGCGCTCCCTCGCCGTGCTGCGCCCGGGCGGCCTTCTCGTCGCCGTCCCCTCCGGTGTGTCCGGCGAGCTCGCCGAGCGGGCCGCCGCGGCCGGTGTGCGGGCCACGCCGTACCTGGTGGAGCCGGACGGTACGGCCCTGACCACCCTGGCCGGTCTGATCGACGCCGAAGCGATCAAGGTCGAGGTGGCGGCGGTGCTGCCGCTGGAGGAGGTCGCCGAGGCCCACCGGCGGCAGGCCTCGGGCCGCACCCGGGGCAAGATCGTCCTGCGGGTGGCCGAGTGACCTCGGAGCGGTGAGGTGGTGCGGCCCCGGTCGCCCCTCTCGTACGAGACGGTCTTGTCCGAGAAGGTCGCGAAGGGTCGCACACCTACAAGGACGGGGTGTCCAGGGCGAACAGCCGCCCGTACCCCGTGATCGCGGCGGTGCCGCTGTCGGCCGCGCGCAGTGCCGCCCACAGTAGTACCTGATTTGCCGTCAGTACCGGGCGCCCGAGGGTGAGTTCGAGGTTCTCCACCATCCCCACGGCCCGGAATCCGTTGCCTCCCACGACGACGGCTTCCGCCTCCTCGGGGACATGGGCGGCCACCCAGTCGTGCAGTTCGCCCGGCCGGATCAGAGCCTGCCCGCTGGGCAGGCCGCAGGGCGCGGAGAAGCACACCTCGAAGCCGGCGGCCTCGTAATAGGCGCGGCCGAGGCCGTTGAGCTCGGTGTCGAACCACGGCGGGTCCACCAGGCTGAGCCGGGTGGCGCCCAGGAGGCGCAGGGCCTCCACCGTCGAGGCGCAGGTGGCCACCACCGGCAGGCCGTGGGCGCGGGCCGCGAGACGGGTGAGCATCGCCGCCTCGCCGTCCGCGCCGATGACGTACGCGGAGCTGGTGAAGGCGTAGGCGAGGGCCGCCAGGGGCGCGGTGGCCAGCTGGGCGGCGGCCTCGTCGACGTACGGCGGCTCGGCGAAGGCCCGCACGGGGGCGAGCGGGATCGTGGGATCCATGGCGCCGCCGTGCCGCATCCCGCCGAACGGCACCCGGGCGGCGTGCACGCCCACGTCGGGCGGCGCCATCGCGCGGAACTCCGACTCGGGGCCCACATCGGCGTGAGGGGTGAGCACGCCGATGCGCACCCGTACGTCCCAGCCGTCAGGTCGCCACATCGCTCCCGCACCTCCGGGCGGAAGGGTCCGCACGGGCGGCCCTGCTATGGACTGCCTGCTTCCGCTTGTCCATCGTGCGGGCTCGCGGCCACCCGCGCGACATGCCGACGCCATCCGGGTATGTCCGGGATAGCCGCTGTGACCTGCGCGTTCTCCCTCTCCCGCGAGTTGAGCGCCGCACGACCAACACCTGTGCACCATGCCGCAGTTGATCGGGGTCCTTGGCTCCAACAACCTCACCATGGCTATCGTCCCGCTGTGAGGAGCGACAAGCGGCGTCGAACCAGCCGGTTCCGCCGGAAGTCGGTCCTCACCGCCCCCGAAGGCACCGGGCAGGACGACAGGAGTGTGTGGGTATGAGGAGTGGCGTTTCCAGGACGGTGTGCTTGGTCGGCGCCGGACCACGCGGTCTCTCGGTGCTGGAGCGGCTGTGCGCCAACGAGCGGGCGCAGCCGACGCACCCGGCGGTCACCGTGCACGTGGTCGAGCCGTGCGAGCCGGGCTCCGGTGCGGTGTGGCGCACCGACCAGTCCCGGCTGCTGCTGATGAACACGGTGGCGTCCCAGATCACCGTGCACACCGACGACGCCTCGCGCATCGAGGGGCCCATCGAGCCCGGCCCCACCCTGGAGGAGTGGGCCAGGGAGCTGGCCGCCTCCGGCGGGCACGCCGGTCACGACGAGCAGACCCTCGCCGAGGCCCGCGACCTGGGGCCGAACACCTACCCCAGCCGCGCCTTCTACGGCAGCTACCTCTCCGCGATGTTCCAGCAGGTGGTCCGGCGCGCCCCCGCGCACGTCACGATCGAGATCCACCGCGCGCGTGCCGTCGCCCTCGCGGACAGCCACGGAGAGGCCGACTGCGAGCAGGCCGTCGGTCTCTCCGACGGCACCTGGCTCAGCGGTCTGGACGCCGTCGTCCTCGCCCAGGGCCACGTTCCGGTGCGGCCCACCGCCCACGAGGAGCGGACCGCCAGCCTCGCCCGGGTCCACGGTCTGCGCTACCTCCAGCCCGCCAACCCCGCCGACCTCGACCTCAGCGTCGTCGAGCCGGGCGAGCCGGTCCTGCTGCGCGGCCTCGGCCTCAACTTCTTCGACCACATGACCCTGCTCACCCAGGGACGCGGCGGTTCCTTCGAGCGCGTCGACGGCCGTCTGGTCTACCGGCCCTCGGGGCAGGAGCCGGTGATGTACGCCATGTCCCGCCGAGGCGTTCCGTACCACGCGCGCGGCGAGAACGAGAAGGGCGCCTCGGAGCGCTACTACCCTCGCCTGCTCACCCCCGAGCACGTCGAGACGCTGCGCAAGCGTGCCGACGGCGGGGAACGGATCGGACTGCGCGAGGAGTTATGGCCGCTGATCACCCGCGAGGTGGAGAGCGTCTACTACGGCACCTGGCTCACCGCCCACGGCCGCGACCCCGAGCGCACGGCCCTGGTCGACGGCTTCCTGGCGTGCGAGAGCGCCGAGGGCCGGAGCGCGCTGCTCGACGCGGCCGGTATACCCGAGGCGGAGCGCTGGAGCTGGGAGCGGCTGTCGCGCCCGTACGAAGGTGAGGAGTTCGGCGACCGGGACGCGTTCCGCGACTGGCTGCTCCGGTATCTGCGCGACGACGTGCGCGAAGCCAGACAGGGCAACCTCAGCGGCCCCCTCAAGTCCGCCCTGGACGTCCTGCGCGATCTGCGCAACGAGATCCGGCTCGCGGTCGACCACAGCGGTCTGCGCGGGGACTCGCACCGCGACGAACTCGACGGCTGGTACACGCCGTTGAACGCCTTCCTCTCCATCGGCCCGCCCACCTCGCGCATCGAGGAGATGATCGCGCTCATCGAGGCGGGCGTCCTCGAACTCACCGGCCCGCAGACCGAGATACGCATCGACACGGTCAACCACGCCTTCGTCGCCCAGTCCCGGGCCGTTCCCGGACCGCCCCTGCGGGCCCACGTGCTGATCGAGGCGCGGCTGCCCGAGGCGGATCTGCGGCGCGCCGCCGACCCGCTGCTCCAGCATCTGGTCGCCACCGGGCAGGCCGTGCACCACCGGGTGCCGATCGCGGGCGGGGCCGGGTACGAGACCGGCGGTCTCGCCGTCGCCGAGCGGCCCTACCGCGTCCGCGACTCCAGGGGCCGGGCGCACCCGCGCCGGTTCGCCTACGGTGTGCCCACCGAGGCCGTGCACTGGGTGACCGCGGCCGGGATCCGGCCGGGGGTGGACTCGGTGACCCTGGCCGACTCCGACGCCATCGCCCGCGCTGTCCTGGCACTCGCCCCCCGTCCCACGGCCCCGGCCGCCGCCGCGGACCGTGCGCAAGGAGCCCTCGTATGACCAGCCACCGCGACAGCCTGCTCGACTCCGGTCTGCTCTCGCCGGTCCGCGCCGGCACCCCCGTCGAGGAGGCCGTCGGCGATCTGGCGTGGCTGCGGGCGATGCTCGACGCCGAGGCCGCGCTGGCCCGGGCGCAGGCCCGGCTCGGCACCCTGCCGCAGCGGGTCGCCGAGGTCATCGGCGCCGAGGCCCGCGCCGAGCACCTCGATCTGAGGGAGCTGGCGCTGGCCGCGCGGGAGACCGCCAACCCGGTGGTGGGCCTGGTGCAGGCGCTCAGCCGGCGCGTCGCCGCCGTCGACCCGGCGGCCGCGAACTACGTGCACCGCGGCTCCACCAGCCAGGACATCTTCGACACCGGCGCGATGCTGGTGGCCCAGCGGGCGCTGCGGCTGATGCGCGCCGACCTGGCCAGGTCCGCCGACGCCCTGGCCGGGCTCGCCCGGCGGCACCGCGACACCGCCATGGCGGGCCGCACCCTGGCCCTGCACGCCGTCCCCACCACGTTCGGCCTGAAGGCGGCGGGCTGGCGCAAGCTGCTGCTCGACGCCGACCTGCGCCTGGCGCGTGTCCTGGAGGGCGGGCTGCCGGTCTCCCTCGGCGGGGCGGCGGGAACGGTCGCCGGATATCTGGAGTACGCGCGCCTCGACGGCGAGGGGCCGCTGGACCCGGGCGAGTACACGGTACGGCTCACCGAGGCCTTCGCGCGGGAGATGGGCCTGGCCACGGCCGAGCTGCCCTGGCACACCCTGCGCACGCCCGTCGTGGACCTCGCGGCCGCCCTGGCCTTCACGGCCGCCGCACTCGGCAAGATCGCGGTGGATGTGCAGTCGCTGACGCGCACCGAGGTCGGGGAGGTCGCCGAGCCCGCGGTCACCGGGCGCGGCAGCTCCTCGGCCATGCCGCACAAGCGCAACCCGGTCCTGGCGACCCTGCTGCGCAGCGCGGCACTGCAGGTGCCCGTCCTGGCGGCGGGCGTCACCCAGTGCATGCTCTCCGAGGACGAGCGCTCCGCCGGGGCCTGGCACGCCGAGTGGCAGCTGCTGCGCGAGTGTCTGCGGCTCACCGGGGGCGCCACCCACACCCTGGTCGAACTGGCCGAGGGGCTCGAAGTGCGGCCGGAGCGGATGGCCGAGAACCTGGCGCTGACCGGTGGCCAGATCGTCTCCGAGCGGATCGCCGCCGTACTGGCACCGAGGCTGGGCAAGGCCGAGGCCAAGCAGGCGCTGACCCGGGCCTCGCACACGGCCCAGCACTCCGGCCGCCCGCTCGCGGACGTGCTCGCCGAGTCGGACGAGCTGCGCGGCCACTTCACCCCCGGGGAACTGGCCGAGCTGTGCGACCCGGCCCGGTACACCGGTGGCGCGGCGGCCCTCGTGGACCGGGCGGTGCGCGAGCCGCACTGAGCGGGCGCCGCCCGCCCGGGGATCCCCCGAACGGACCCGCCGTCTGCGTGGCTGACGGTCACCCGGCGCCGAAGGTGCTGCCCTGTGACCGGGGGTCACGCGACGACAGGAGATCCATGCGTACCGCACTGCTGCACAACGGGACCAGGGCGGCGGCCGCCGCCGCCCTGGCCTTCGCCACCGCCCTCGGTGGCGCCGCCACCGCCGACGCCACCGCCCGCGGGGAGCACGGCGACCACGACCGCAACGTCGTCGAGGTGAAGATCGGGGCCTCGGGCATCCACGCACCCGAGACCGCACAGGCCGGCCTGGTCGCCTTCCATGTGAGGACCGACGACCCGAACGGCCATTTCCTCCAGGCCTTCCGGCCGCACCGCGGTGTCACCGTACGCAAGGTGCTCGCCGACCTGGGCAAGGCCGTCAGCATGAAGCCCGCCGCTGCGGCGCAGGGCATCTCCGCGGTGCGTGACGAGGCGGACGCGCTCGGCGGCGCCCAGGTCACCCCGTCCGTCTCGGAGACCTTCACCACCCCGGTCGGGGCGGGTCCCGTCGTCCTCCTGGACTTCACCGCGTTCCTGAAGGACCCGGCCCACCCGGTCACCCGCATGCTCAACCTGCGCGGTGAGTCGGCCGGAGACCTCGCGGACTTCCCCGACAGCATCGTGATCACCCACGAGACCTCGGGCGGTCCCCGCTTCGACGTCAACGGCCTCCACCGGGCCACGGACAACGTGCTCGTCCACAACGCCTCGGACGAGCTCCACGAGATGGCGCTCCAGCCCGTCAAGCCCGGCACCACCGACGCCCAGATCCAGAAGTTCTTCGGTGGCAACGGCTCCGGGCAGCCGCCGTTCACCGGCCCGTCCCTCGGCCTCGGCGTCATCTCCCCGGGCCGCACCGCGCTCCTTGAGACCCACCACCTGCCCCCGGGCACGTACGTGCTGCTCTGCTTCGTGCCGGACGACAAGACCGGGCGTCCGCACGTCGCCGAGGGCATGCACAAGGTCGTCGTGCTGACCTGACGCCGTTGGGTACCGGCCAACTCCGGGCCGGGCAGGGCCCGTCGGGACGGTGCGCGGCAGCCACACCGCCGCAGCCGCACCGGCGGGCCCGACGCGTTCGAGGGGCCGATCGGCTCAAATCCGGCCTGCGGAACGGGAAACGGCCGGAAAACGCCGTACGTCGGATCTGTCCAACCGGTGCGGAACGGCAAGAAAAGGATCTTCGCGTTCGGGTGGTTGTGACACGCTGTCGACGTGTCCCACGTGTAAGAACGAACGAGAAGAGAGACGTTCATGACCACAGTGCTCGCAACCTCCGTGGACATCCCCACGCAGGACGGCACCGCCGACGCCTATCTCGTCCACCCCGACGACAACACCCCGCACCCCGCGGTCCTGCTCTACATGGACGCCTTCGGGCTCCGCCCCCACCTCAACGGGATGGCCGACCGCATCGCGGCGGCCGGCTACACCGTCCTGGTCCCCAACGTCTTCTACCGCGCGGGCCGGGCGCCGATCGTCGAGCTGCCCGAGTTCATCGACCCGGAGCAGCGGCCGGACCTCTTCGACACCATCGGCCCGCACATATTCGCCCTCACCCCCGAACTGGTCGTACGTGACGCGGACGCGTATCTGCGCTGGCTGGCCGACTCCCCGCTGACCACGGACGGACCGGTGGGCGTCACCGGCTACTGCATGGGCGCGGGCCTCGCCCTGCGTACCGCCGGATCCTTCCCGGAGCGGGTCGCGGCGGCGGCCGGCTTCCACGGCGGCCGGATGGCCACCGACGCCCCCGACAGCCCCCACCTGCTCGCCGAACACATCACCGCGGAGCTGTACTTCGGCCACGCCGACCAGGACCCGGGCATGCCCGCCGAGCAGATCGAACGCCTCAACAAGGCGCTCTCGGCGGCCGGGGTCCGCCACGAGGCCGAGGTCTACCAGGGAGCCCAGCACGGCTTCACCCAGGCCGACACCGCCGCGTACGACGCGGCCGGGGACGCCCGTCACTGGGACGCCCTGCTCGCCCTGCTGAACCGCACGCTCTGACCGCCTGCGGACGCACACACGACGAAGCGGCCCGCATCCTCAAGGATGCGGGCCGCTTCACACAGTAGCGGGGACAGGATTTGAACCTGCGACCTCTGGGTTATGAGCCCAGCGAGCTACCGAGCTGCTCCACCCCGCGTCGGTGAACACAACAGTACGTCACCCCGCCGACCAGCGCAAACCCGATTGGCGCACCCCCGCTTGCGCGGCGCCTACGCCGTCAGCTCCTGGTGCAGCGCCTCCCGCAGCCGCGCCGCCCGCTCCGCCACCTCGGCCGGTCCGAGCTCCACCGCCCGCGCACACCACCGCCGCTCGCACCGTCGCCCCGCCACGGCCCCACCAGCGGCATCGTCGCGGCCTGCAGGGAGGAGACCCGGTGCCGCAGCCGGGACGGCAGCACCTGCTCCAGCTTGGCCAGTGCCCGCACCGACGCCTCCTCCACCCCGTCGACCGCGTGCCCCGCGCCCGCCCGCAGCCCGACCGCGATGGCCACCGCCTCCTCGTCGTCGAGGACCAGCGGGGGCATCGCCTTCCCGGCCACCAGGCGGTACCCGCCCTCCGCGCCCAGCGTCGCCTGGACCGGGTAGCCGAGGTCGCGCAGCCGGTCGACGTCCCGGCGGACCGTGCGCCGCGAGACGCTCAGGCGCTCCGCGAGCTCGCCGCCGGGCCACTCTCGGGGCGTCTGGAGCAGGGACAGGAGCTGGAGGAGCCGAGCCGGGGTGTCCGTCATGAGATCCAGGATGCGGCAAAATTAGGACGCGGTCTGACCTACATAAGGTCTAACTTCTTTCCATGACCTCCACCACACCCCATCCCCCAGAAGCCGCGGCCCCCGGCACAGCGGCCGCCGCGAACGACCGCCGACGGTGGTTCGCCCTGGCCATCGTGATGACCGCGGCCTTCATGGACCTGGTCGACGTCACGATCGTCAACGTAGCGATTCCCTCGATCCAGAAGGACACCGGGGCGACCTTCGCCTCGATCCAGTGGATCACCGCGGGGTATGCCCTGGCCTTCGCCGCCGGTCTGATCACCGGTGGCCGTCTCGGCGACATCCACGGCCGCAAGACGCTCTTCCTCATAGGCATGACCGGCTTCACCATCGCCTCGGCGCTCTGCGGCTTCGCGGGCAACCCGGAGATGCTGGTCGCCTCCCGCATCCTCCAGGGCGCCATGGCGTCCCTGATGGTGCCTCAGGTGCTCTCGATCATCCACGCGACCTTCCCGGCGGAGGAGCGCGGCAAGGTGTTCGGCATGTTCGGCGCGGTCATCGGCCTGGGCGCGGTCGGCGGCCCGATCCTGGGTGCGCTGCTGACCGAGTGGAACCTGTTCGGCCTGGAGTGGCGTCCGATCTTCCTGATCAACCTGCCGGTCGGCATCGCGGGTCTGATCCTGGGCGCCAAGTTCATCACCGAGTCCAAGGCGCCCAAGGCGCTCAAGCTCGACCTGGTGGGCGTCGCCCTGGTCACCCTCGGCCTGCTGATGCTGCTCTACCCGCTGACCCGCGGCCGTGAGCTGGGCTGGCCGCTGTGGGGCCACCTCTCGATGGCCGGCAGCCTGGTCGTCTTCGCCGCGCTCGTGGCGTACGAGCGGTTCAAGGCGCGCAAGGACGGCTCGCCGCTGGTGGAGCTCTCGCTGTTCCGGGTGAAGAGCTTCGCGGCGGGCATCGCGGTGCAGCTGACGTTCGGCCTCGCGATGGGCATCTTCTTCCTGGTGTGGACGCTGTACATGCAGATAGGCCTGGGCTGGAGCGCGCTGCGGGCCGGTCTGACCGGTATCCCGTTCTCCATCGCCATGTCGGCCGCGGCCGGCATGTCCGTCCAGTCGCTGGTGCCCAGGTTCGGCCGCAAGGTCCTCCAGGCGGGTGCGCTGGTGACCCTCGTCGGCATGCTGCTCTACAGCTGGGAGGCGGACCACTTCGGCATGGACATCAAGTCCTGGCAGATGGCGCTGCCCCTGGTGGTGCTCGGTATCGGCATGGGCCTGATCGTCGCCCCGCTCACCGACGCGGTCCTCTCCGAGGTCCCGAAGGAGCACGCGGGTTCGGCGTCCGGCCTGATCAACACCGTGATGCAGATGGGCAACGCGCTGGGCCTCGGCCTGGTCTCGGTCGTCTTCTTCGGCTCGATCGACGACGACCTCCAGTTCGCCGAGATCGGCCCGGCCTTCTCGGACGCCTTCCAGCGCTCGCTGTGGGTCGTGTCGGGTGTCTGCGCGGTGATCTTCGTCGCGATGTTCCTGCTGCCGGCCAAGCCGAAGCAGCACCTGGAAGGCGCGGCGGACGACCTCCCGTCCGACGAGGTCACCAAGGAGCCGGCCCTGACGCCGTGAGGCGTCGCCCGAGCCGATAGCACCGCACGACGCCGGGCGGGACGGAGTTCTCTCCGTCCCGCCCGGCGTCTTTGTGTCCCAGAGGGGTCAGGAGACCCGCGCCCGGCGCTCCATCGCGGCCCGCGCCGACTGCTCCGCCGCGTACACCTCGCACATATGGCTGCCGTCCGGCGTCGCCGTGTGCTCGACCTCCCACAGGCTCAGCTCGACCCCGTCGAGGAGCAGGAACGCGTGCTCGTACAGGATGACCCCGCCGCGCCCGGCCGCCCCGCCGTGGCCGCCCAGGGCCCGGGTGATGCGGTGGGCGAGGGCCCCGCGCAGCAGGCGGGCCACGCTCGCGCCGGGCCGGTCCGGGTTCTCGGCGCGGCGCAGCAGCCGCCGCGCATGGTCGGCCGAGTCGTCCGCCTCGTACGTCCTGCCCGTCCCGGCGCGCTCCACCGGCGCCAGCCCGCTGAGGACTTCCAGATCGCTGAGGCCCGGGTCCAGGTCGTCCGCCGCGAACCCGGGCGCGAGATCGGGCAGGACCCGCTCGCGCAGCCGGGCCGCGGCCACCAGAGCGCTCTCCTCGTCCGCGTACACCTCGTTGCCCCGGCCGTGTGTGACCTCCCAGAGGGTGACCGTGGCGCCGTCGAGGAGGAGATAGGTGTGGCGGAAGGTCTCGCGGCTGAGCCGGGGGCGGCCGGGACCGCCCGAGGCGTGCAGCGACGAGTGCAGCGAAGTGGTGTGCGCGAGGGCCGAGCCGAGGCTCTCCACCAGCTCGTCCGGCAGATCGAACGAGTTCAGCGCGCGACCGAGCAGACCGGTGACATGCTCCTCGGCCGTCTCGTACTCGCACTCGTTGGGCACCAAGGCGTCTCCCCGCCGTAGCTGTTCGTCACGTAGAGGGTGCTCAACGTAGCCCCTGTGCGCGCTTCGCGCAGCGGGCATGGCCGAAACATTCTCATCGGCTTGGAACGGCTTGGAACGGCGGGGGAGCCGGCCCGGGGCGGTGCGCCGGGCCGCGCTCCGCCGGGCCGTCAGACGGCGCTGCCCGCCTGCCACTCGGACCACGCCATGTTCCAGCCGTTCAGGCCGTTGTCGGGCGCGATCGTCTTGTCCGGCGAGCCCTTGACGGTCACCACGTCACCGATCAGCGAGTGATCGAAGAACCACTTGGCGGGGGTGTCCCCCTGGGCGCCCCGGACGTCCCGGAGACCCACGCAGCCGTGGCTTGTTCCCGCGTTGCCGAACGGGTCGCCCTTGTACCAGTAGTTGCCGTGCAGGAAGGTCCCCGACTGGGACAGGCGCATGGCGTGCGGCACGTCCTTGATGTCGTACTCGCCGCCGAAGTCGACCGTCGCGCTGTTCATCCGCGTCTCGGTGAACTTCTCGGAGATCACCATCTGCCCGTTGTACGTGGTGTGTTCGGCGCTGCCCGTCGAGACCGGGATGGTCTTGACGGTCCTGCCGTCCTGCCGCACGGTCATCTGCTGCGTCCCGGCGTCGACCGTGGAGACCTGGTTGCGGCCGATGGTGAAGGTCACGGTCTTGGACTGCACACCGGAGATACCCTTGCCCCCCTGCACCCCGTCCAGCTCGATCTTCATCGTCACCTTGGACCCGGCCTTCCAGTACTCCTGCGGCCGGAAGTCGAGGCGCTGGCTGCCGAACCAGTGGCCGACCACCTGCTGGCCGCTGCTGGAGCTGACCGTGATGTGCGACTGGACGGCCTTCTTGTCGGTGATGGGCTTGTTGAAGTCGAACGAGACCGGCATGCCCACGCCGACGGTCGCGCCGTTGTCCGGGGTGTAGGTGCCGATGAAGCTGTCCTTCGAGGAGACCGTGGTGAAGGCCGAGTTCTCGGTCGCGGCCCGGCCCTTGTCGTCCTTGCCGGTCGCCATGATCTTGTACTGGGTGCCGCGCTCCACCTTCCC
The DNA here is from genome assembly GCF_001653515.1 of Streptomyces sp. ERV7. Classification (GTDB taxonomy): domain Bacteria; phylum Actinomycetota; class Actinomycetes; order Streptomycetales; family Streptomycetaceae; genus Streptomyces. The sequence continues at coordinate 137,670 of NZ_LYOY01000040.1, forward strand.
GGTGGGCTTCCAGGACAGCCCGTCGGCGGCGAGCGCGCCGGCCACCGCCTTGCCGGACTGCGTCTCGGTCATGGTGACCTGGCTCAGCCTGCCGCCCTGGGCGGTGACGGCGGTGCTGTTGATGCTCGCGTTGGTGGAGCCGTTCTTCGCCGAGATGGTGATCTTCAGCGTGGAGATGTCCGCGGCGGCGGCCGAGTCGCCGCCCTTGCCCTTGCCGTCGCCCTTGTCGGAGCCGGACGCGCTGCCGCCGCAGGCGGTCAGCGTCAGGGCGCCGAGCAGCAGCGCGGAGGCGGCGGCGAACGCCCTGCGCCGGACGCGCAGTTGCTGCGGGGTGCGGGACTGCGGCTGCGCGGCGGTGTCGGGCGAGGTCACGGGCTGCTCCATCTGTGCGGGCCTTACTCCAGTACGTGCACAGAGCATTCACATGAGCCGAATGGTTGCGGACGCGGATCGTGACTCACGCCACATGACGGCAGGTGCCGGGCCTCAACTTCCGTACAGGTCCCGGTAGGACGGGAATGTCCCCCCGGGCCCGTCCACCCCTTCGGCGGCGAGCACCGCCCGGGTGATCGCCCGGGCCACCACATCCGCGCCCGCCGCCAGCACGGCGTTGAGGTCGACCGGCGACGGCGGCTCGCCGCTTCCGGTGGCGAGGGCGAAGACGGTGTCGCCGTCGTGCATCAGATGCACCGGCCGGATCGCGCGGGCCAGCCCGTCGTGCGAGGTGCCCGCGAGCTTCTGGGCCTGCGGCCGGGTGAGCGGCGCGTCGGTGGCGACGACCGCGAGCGTGGTGTTCAGGGGCGGCAGCCCGGAGCCGGCCCGGGTCTCCTCCAGGCGCCTGGAGGCCGCCTCGTGGACGTCCGGTTCGGGGTACGCGACGCGCCCCGGCACCCCGTACAGGGCGCCGGTGGTGGGGTCGAACACCGACCCCGCGGCGTTGACGACGACCAGGGCGCCGACGGTGGCGCCGCAGGGCAGGGTCGCGCTCGCGGTGCCGACCCCGCCCTTGAGGCCGCCCGCGACCGCCCCGGTCCCGGCGCCCACGCCGCCCTGGGCGACCTCGGTGCCCGCGGCCTCGCAGGCAGCCCGGCCGGTGGCCGCGTCCGGGCGGGCGCGCCAGTCGCCACCGCGCCCGAGGTCGAAGACGCAGGCGGCCGGGACGACCGGCACGACCTGGTGCCCCTCCGCACTCCACCCCGCCACCTGGAACCGCGGCGTCACATCGCGCCGATGGACCTCCTCGCCACAGGCGCGGCACGTGATCGCCGGGTCCAGATCGGCCCCGCAGGAGTGCTGCCACACCGTGGGCGGCACATCCGCGAGATGCCGGTCGCCCCAGCGCATCAGCATCAGGAGCACCGGCCGCAGCTCCTGCCCCGCCTTGGTCGCCCGGTACTCGTACCGCGCCGGCCGCTCGTTGTAGAGCACCTTCTCCAGGACGCCCGCGTCGACGAGCCGGCGCAGCCGGGCGGTGAGGATGTCGCGGGGGGCGCCCACGTTCCGGGCGATCGCGTCGAAGCGGTGCACTCCGAAGAAGACCTCGCGCAGGACTAGCAGCGCGTACTTCTCCCCCACGACCGCGAGCGCGTCGGCGATCGAGCAGGGCCGGGAGTTCTTCTGCGACGTCATGGCTCCACGGTAAGCCAGGAACGGCAGTGCATTGGATTTTCCAACCCTTGGATTCCTCCCTCTGCCGGGCTACAGTGAATCCAGTTTTCCAACCTACTCACGAGTAGCGCGGGTAGGCCCCGAGCAGCACCCGAGCAGAGCCGAGGAGCACGCGATGCGTGACGCCGTGATCGTGGAAGCCGTCCGTACCCCGATAGGAAAGGGGAAGCCGGGCGGGGCGCTCTCCCGGACGCACCCCGTCGAACTGCTCGCCCACACCCTGCGCACCCTCGTCGAGCGCAGCGGTGTCGACCCGGCACTGGTCGACGACGTGATCGGCGGCACCGTCGACCAGGTCGGCGAACAGGCCATGAACACCACCCGGTACGCATGGCTCTCCGCCGGGTTCCCGGACAGCGTTCCGGCGACGACCGTGGACCGCCAGTGCGGCTCCTCGCAGCAGGCCGTCCACTTCGCCGCCCAGGGCGTGCTCTCGGGGGCGTACGACCTGGTCGTGGCCTGCGGGGTCGAGTCGATGAGCCGGGTGCCGATGTGGTCCAACGTGCCGGCCGGCAAGGACCCGTTCGGCCCGGGGCTGGCCGCCCGCTTCCCGGAGGGCCTCGTCCCGCAGGGCATCAGCGCCGAGCTGATCGCGGCGAAGTGGTCGATCGGGCGGGAGCGGATGGACGAGTTCGCCACCGCCTCGCACCACAAGGCCGCCGCGGCCTGGGGCGCCGGACTGTTCGACGCCGAGACCGCACCGATCGCCGGGCTGACGCGGGACGAGTCCGTGCGCCCCACGACGACGCCGGAGATCCTCGCCGGGCTGAAGCCGTCGTTCGTGGACCCGGGCTTCGCCGAGCGCTTCCCGCAGATCGACTGGTCGGTGACGGCGGGCAACAGCAGCCCCACCAACGACGGCGCCTCGGCCGTACTGATCACCTCCAGCGAGACCGCGGCGCGGCTCGGACTGCGACCGCTCGCCCGGCTGCACAGCTTCGCGGTGACGGGCTCGGACCCGGTCCTGATGCTCACCGGGGTCATCCCCGCCACCGAGAAGGTGCTGCGCAAGGCGGGGCTGGGCCTCCGCGACATCGACCTGTTCGAGGTCAACGAGGCCTTCGCGAGCGTGGTGCTGGCCTGGCAGCAGGAGACCGGCGCCGACCTCGCGAAGGTCAACGTGCACGGCGGCGCGATCGCGCTCGGCCACCCGCTGGGCGCCAGCGGCACCCGGCTGATGACGACGCTGGTGCACGCGATGCGGCAGCGTGGGGCGCGCTACGCCCTCCAGACCATGTGCGAGGCGGGAGGGCTCGCCAACGCGACCGTCCTGGAAGCCCTCTGACGTCGCCTCAGCGAGCGTCACCCGTACGGCCGCCTGCATGAGCACTCCACCCGACCGGTATAGTAATTGGAATGGTGGAGATCAAGACGGACATACAGATGGACGCGATGCGCGAGGCCGGGCGGGTGGTCGCGCGGGCGCTCGCCGCGGCCCGGGACGCGGCGGGCGTCGGCGTCAGCCTGCTGGAACTCGATACGGTGGCCCACGAGGTGCTGCGGGCGGCGGGCGCGTCCTCGCCCTTCCTCGGCTACCACCCGGACTTCGCGCCGGTCCCCTTCCCGGCGGTCGCCTGCGTCTCCGTCAACGACGCCATCGTGCACGGCATCCCGGACACCTACCGGCTGCGCGACGGCGACCTGGTGAGCGTCGACTTCGGGGCGGTCCTGGACGGCTGGGCCGGGGACTCGGCGATCAGCTTCACGGTCGGCCGGGCGCGGGCCGAGGACGTCCGGCTGGTCTCGACGGCGTACGAGGCGCTGGAAGCGGGCATCGCGGCGGCGGTCGTGGGCAACCGCATCGGCGACATCGCGCACGCGATCGGCAAGGTGTGCCGGGGCGCGGGCTACGGCATCCCGGACGGCTTCGGCGGCCACGGCATCGGCCGCCATATGCACGAGGACCCGGGGGTGCCCAACGAGGGCCGCCCGGGCCGGGGCATGACGCTGCGGCACGGCATGGTGCTCGCGATCGAGCCGATGCTGATCGCGGACGGCACGGACGACTACTTCCCGGCCCCCGACGGCTGGACCCTGCGCACGGTCACCGGCGTGCGGGCGGCCCACGCGGAACACACGGTGGCGATAACAGACAAGGGTCCCCGCATCCTCACGCGACCCTGAGCAGGCCGCACCTCTCTGGGGGCGCGGGGAACTGCGCGACGAGCCACGACGCACCCGCAGCCGAACAACCGCCCCCCAGGGGCGCGGCGCACGGCCGAATCCCGCCGCCAAGAACGGGCCACCCTACTCGCCGCGAGAGCGGCGCACCGTGGCTGGTCCGTACCTGTCCCGGAACGTGACGTTCTGCTGTCATGGTCCCGCCAACCCCCCACAGGAGAACCGGGCTGGCGACATGACCGAAGGGAGCGTCATGTTCAACGCACTGGCCATCGGCGGCGCATCAGCCGTCCTTCTGGCCGCCCCGCTCAGCGCGTCCGCCCACACCCCCGGCGGCTGGGGCACCCCACCGCCCGACAAGATCGTGATCGACCTCGTGACCGTCAACGGCTCGGGGTGCCCGGCGAACACCGCGGCCATCGCGGTCTCCCCCGACAACACCGCGTTCACCGTCACGTACAGCCACTACCTGGCCCAGGTCGGCAAGGGTGCCTCGCCGACCGACATCAGAAAGAACTGCCAGCTCGCGCTGAACGTCCACGTACCGCAGGGCTTCACCTACGGGATCGCCTCGGCCGACTACCGCGGCTTCGCCCATCTGGAGAAGGGCGCGACCGCGCAGGAGCGGGCCAACTACTACTTCCAGGGCATGTCGCAGACGGCCTACATCACCCACCCGTTCAAAGGGCCGTTCGAGGACGACTGGCAGACCAACGACACCACCGACGTCGCCGCCATCGTCTACAAGGCCTGCGGGGAGGAGCGCTATCTGAACATCAACACCGAGCTGCGGGCCGGAGCCGGCACCTCCGACACGGTCAACACCACCAGCTTCATCACGATGGACTCGACCGACGCCAGCATCACGACCACGTACCACTTCTCGTGGAAGGTGTGCCCGCCGAAGTAGCGAGCGCGCACCCGGGCCGCCCGGCCCGTGCCGGGCGGCCCGTGCCGGGCGGCCCACCGCTGTCAGTTGTCGGCGATGAACTGCCTGGCGAGCTCGTCGCCGAGCGAGACCGCCGCGCTGTGGCTCTCGATCGGCTTCGCCTGCGAGTTCTTGAAGAGGATGTACGTGACGCCGGACTCGGCACCGCCGGTGGCCGGGTCGGGGTTTATCCCGAGCGCCTTGGCGGTGGCGTAGGACGCCTCACCGATGATCCTGGAGGGGCCGGTGTCGCCGACCACCGCGTACGCGACCTTGCCGTGGTAGACGACGGCGACCACACCACCGCCCTTTATCCCGGCCGACGCGTAGTTCCAGATCGAGCTGGAGCTCGGCACGACGACATAGGGCAGCTTCTCGGCGTTCAGGGGCTTGCCGTTGGACTGGTGGAAGGCGGTGTCGCCCTGGAACCACGGGTCGGTGCCCCGGTTGCAGGCGCTGGTGGTCTGGCCGTCGCAGTCGACGTCGAGGTCGGCCTTCCAGAACACGGCGCCGTTCTTGCCGCAGACCGGGACGGTCGCGGAGGTCTCGTTGTCGGTCCTGTACTTGCCGCTGGAGATCTGCGCACAGGTCGTCACCTTGGCCAGCAGATCGGCCGCGCCGACCGAGCCCTCCTCGGCACGGGTGGGGGCGGCGGCGCGGGTCGCGTTCGAGGCGGTGGCGGGCAGGGCCGCGGTGGCGAGCAGGGCGGCACCGGAGGCGGCGGCGAGGGCGAGCTTTCGCGTACGCACGTGGGGGGACCCTCCTGTTAGGAAAGTTTCCTTACCTGACTCGAAGCAATCTGCCCCGTTTGCATGAGCGCGTCAACTCCGGTCACATCAAATGAAACGCGGCCCCCGTCCCGTGAAGGACGAGGGCCGCGCCCGCTTCACCCGCCCGGCGGACGGATTCTGACGAAGTGTCACCCAGCTGGGCGCACCACCATCGCCGAGCCGCCGCCGCGCCGGACCTTCTCGGCCGCCGCCACCCAGCGGCCGTCGTCCAGCCGTTCCACTCCGGTCGCCGCCCCGATCACGGGGTTGAGCGTGAACGCCTGCCCCAGTGCCTCCAGTTGGGCCCGGAGTGGACTGTCGTAGAGCCCGGGTTCCAGCTCGGTCTTCGCCGCGTTGCGCTGGCTGGCGCGCGGCGCGGCGATGGCGTCGACCAGCGACAGGCCCCGGTCGAGGTGCCCGACGAGCGACTGGAGCACCGTGGTGATGATGGTCGCGCCGCCCGGCGAGCCGAGTGCCATCACCGGCCTGCCGCGCCCGTCGAGCACGATCGTCGGCGACATCGAGGAGCGCGGCCGCTTGCCCGGCCCCGGCAGGTTCGGGTCGTGGACGGCCGGGCTCGCCGGGGCGAACGAGAAGTCGGTGAGCTCGTTGTTCAGCAGGAAGCCCCGGCCGGGGACCGTGATGCCGCTGCCGCCGGTCTGCTCGATGGTGAGCGTGTACGAGACGATGTTGCCCCACTTGTCGGCCACCGTCAGATGCGTGGTGTTCTCGCCCTCGTACGTGGTGGGCGAGGCCTGGCCCAAGGTGGCGCACGGCGCCGGGTGGCGGGGGTCGCCGGGCGCCAGCGGGCTGGTCAGCGCCTTGGTGTCGCTGATGAGGCAGGCGCGCGAGTCCGCGAACCTCTGCGAGAGCAGGCCCTTGGTCGGTACGTCCTCGAAGGCCGGGTCGCCCACCCAGCGGCCCCGGTCGGCGAACGCCACCCGGGTCGCCTCGATGTAGTGGTGCAGATACTGGACCTCGGACGCCTTCGACAGGTCGGTGTGCTCCAGGATGTTGAGCGCCTCGCCGACCGTGGTGCCGCCCGAGGACGAGGGCGCCATGCCGTAGACCTTCAGGCCCCGGTAGTCCACCTTCGTCGGGGCCCGCCGTTCGACCGCGTACGACCGCAGGTCCTTCTCGGTGAGGTCGCCGGGGCGCGCGACGCGGCGGGAGCCGGGCGCCACCGGGGGCTTGCGGACCGTCCGTACGATGTCGCGACCCAGGTCGCCGCGGTAGACCGCGTCGACGCCCTTGCGCCCCAACTCCTCGTAGGTGCGCGCGAGATCGGGGTTGGTGAGCTTCGAGCCGACCACCGGGAGCTGTCCGCCCGGCAGGAAGAGCCGGGCCGTGTCCGGGAAGTCGGCGAACCGCGCCTGGTTGTCGGCGGTCTGCTGGCGGAAGGTGTCGTCGACGGTGAAGCCCTCGCGGGCGATCCGCTCGGCGGGCCCCAGCAGCCGGCTGAGCGGCTTGGTCCCCCAGGCGTCGACGGCGGCGTCCCAGGTGGCCGGGGTGCCGGGGGTGCCGACGCTGAGTCCGCTGGTCACCGCGTCCGGGAACGGGAGCGGCTTGCCGTCCTCCAGGAACAGGGAGGAGGTCGCGGAGTGCGGCGCGGTCTCGCGGCCGTCGATGGTGTGCACGGTGCGGGACCCGGCGTCGTAGTAGACGAAGAATCCGCCGCCGCCGATGCCCGACGAGTACGGCTCGGTGACGCCGAGGGCGGCGGCCGTGGCGACGGCCGCGTCCACCGCGTTGCCGCCGTGCCGGAGCACCTCGATACCGGCGGCGGTGGCGTCCACGTCGACGCTGGCGACGGCGCCGCCGTACCCCACCGCCTCGGGCGTCTTGGCGGGCGGGGGCGCGGTGCTCGGCGGGGCGGCCGCGACCGAGGTCGCCACGGCCGCGGCGACGGCCAGTAACGAGAGACTGCGGACGGCGGAGCGACGCATGCGTACCTCCTGGGTGCGAATGTCCGCGCAGCGTAGCGCCGCTCCCGCCGTCGCGTCAGGACCGTCTCGAACACCGCGTCGCACTCCCGCTAACATGCGCGCCCATGAACGACGACGTACGCAATATCGTCCTTGGCATGGTGGCCGCGGGCATCAGCGCCACGCTGGGCTGGCTCACCCGCACCTACCTCTGGAAGCGCCGGCTCCGGCGCAAGCAGGGCTTCTTCGGGCTGCCGACCCACTCCGAGTGCCTGCTCGTCGTCAACCGGGACGCGGGCGCGGAGGGGGCGGTGCACCGGTTCGACGTGTTCGCGCTCCTCGAACTCGCCTCGCTCATCAAGGACTGCGGGGCGCACGCCCGGATCGTCCAGCACGACGCCACCCAGCAGGGCTTCGGCGTGCGCACCGAGTTCTGTCTCGGCGGCCCCTACTCCAACCGCCGTATGGCCGCGCATCTGTCCGCGCTGCTGCCCGGCGTCACCATGAACGTGGACACCGAACCGGTCCCGGAGCGGGGCGCGTTCACCATCGGCGGCGAGCAGTACCTGGTGGAGGGCGGGGTCACCGAGTACGTCATACTCGCGCGGGTCACCGCCGGCCAGGGGCAGCGGCCCGTCTTCCTCTTCTGCGGGCAGCGCGCCATCACCAACCAGGCGGCCACCCGCTATCTCGCCCGCAACCACGAGAAACTGGCCCGCAAGCACGGCACCGGCACGTTCTGTCTGCTCCTGAAGGTCGTCAACTCCCTCGCGTACGGGCCGGACGTGGTGGAGGTCGTCGCCGATGTCACCCGCGCCGCCCTCGCCCCGGCCCCGACGGCTCCAGCGGCAGCGACTTGATCCCGTTGACGAAGTGGGAGACCAGCCTGCGCGGCGGCCCGGCGAGCGTATAGGGGGGCAGCAGCCGCAGCGCCTCCTCGTGCAGGACGCGCAGCTGGAGCCGGGCGAAGTGCGCGCCGAGGCAGACGTGCGGGCCGTCGCCGAAGGAGACGTGGGGGTTGGGCGCGCGGGTGAGGTCCAGGCGGTGGGGGTGCGCGAAGACGCGCTCGTCGTGGTTGGCCGAGGCGTGGAAGACGACGACCTTGTCGCCCGAGCGCACCCGCTGCCCCGCCAGGACGGTGTCCGTCACGGCGGTGCGGCGGAAGGTGAGGACGGGCGGGTGCCACCGCAGCAGCTCCTCGACGGCGCTGTCCACGCCCGCCTCCCCGTCGCGCAGGGCGCGTTGGGCGCCCGGGTCCCCGGCCAGCGCCAGGAAGCCGCCGGGCGCCGCCGCGCGCACGGTGTCGTTGCCCGCCACGGTCAGCAGGAAGAAGAACATCTCCAGCTCGGCGTCGCCCAGTTCGCCGTGGGCCAGCGCGGTCATGATGTCGTCGGCCGGCTCGCGCCGCTTGTAGGCGGCGAGCTCCTGGGCATACGCGAACATCTCGCGCAGCATCGCGGGCGAGCGCGGGTTGACCGGCCGCCCGTCGGGGCCGAGCACCGGCGGCTCGTCCGGGTCCTGGTAGCCGATGACCCGCTCGGTCCATTCGAGCAGCAGCCCCCGGTCGCTGCCGGGTACCCCGAGCAGATCCGCGAGGTTGAGCAGCGCGTAGTCGTCGGTGACCTCGGTGACCAGGTCGGACACCCCGTCCTCGGCGCCGTCGCGGGCCGCGCCGAGCAGGGTGCGCGCCCGGGTCCGTACCGCCGCCGCGAACCGGTCGGTGCGGCCGGGTGTGAAGGCGCGGCTCACCAGGCGCCGCAGCCTGCCGTGGTCGTGGTGGCCGCCCCTGCCCGGCCCCGGTGGAGAGCTCGGGGAAGGGTCCTGGTTGAGCATCATGCGCCGGATGAACGGCAGGTCGTCGGGGTCGGGGTCGCGGATCTGGGTGGCGCCGAGCGCGGAGGAGTAGGTGACCGGGTCCTTCAGCACCCGTACGACGTCGGCGTGGCGGGTGACCGCCCAGAAGCCGGGTCCGGCGGGCCAGCCGAGGACCTCGTACTCCTCCTGCCAGGCCACCGGGTGCCGCTCGCGCAGCTCCCGGTAGTCGTCGTGGGGCGGCCCGGCGGCGTACCGGCGCGGGTCGAAGACGTCCGGCAGATCACTCATCGCACCAAGGTGACGCCAACGGGCGCCGCCGACAAGACCGCCCGCCGGCAAGCGGAACCCGAGCGTCAGAAGGGGCAGCCTGGCAGGTCCAGCCGTCCGTCGGTGCCGAACACCGTCACCTTGACCGCCTGGCCCTTGGGCACCGCGTGCGCGGCCGTGCACGCCAGCTGCTGGCGGGCGAGCGGCGGGAAGTCCAGCACGGCGCGCTCCAGGCGGACCGTCACCTTCTCGCCCTCCCTGCCGATGGCGAGCCCGCCGTAGTAGTTGGGCAGTTCGCTGGTGAGTCCCGCGTCCTTCTCCGCGTCGCTGGGGCCGATCAGGAGCCGGATGAGGGAGTCGCCCAGCATCGACTCCTTGTGGCCGCCGGACCGGACCACCGGCAGCAGCCCGCCGGGCCCCTTGAAGTACAGGGTGGTGGCCTCGTCGCCGGTCGGCACCACCTTGGCGAACGCCGGGTCGCCCACCTCGACCACGTCGGTCGAGCGGATGCCGCACCCGGACGCGAGGAGCAGGGCGGCGCACAGCGCGGCGATCCGGGTTCCCCTCATGACGGCGCCTCCTCGCCCGGCGGCCGCAACGGGAGTTCGACGGTGAACACCGCCCCGCCCGAGGGCCCGTTGGCGGCGCGGACGGTGCCGCCGTGCAGCCGTACGTTCTCCAGGGTGATCGCGAGCCCGAGCCCGCTGCCCGCGGAGCGGGTACGGGCGGCGTCTGCCTTGTAGAACCGGTCGAAGATGTGCGGCAGCACGGCCGGGGCGATCCCGGGGCCGCCGTCGGACACCTCGGTCACCAGCCGGTCGCCGTCGGCGCGCAGCGCCACCCGGACCGGCGCGGTGCCGTGCCGCAGCGCGTTGCCGACGAGGTTGGCGACGATGACGTCGAAGCGCCTGGGGTCGAGCATCGCCCGGATCCCCTCCGGCAGGTCGACGGCCACCTGCTCCTGCCAGCGTCTGCGCTGGAGGGTCTTGGCGATGGTCTCGGCCGCGTCGACCTCGTCGAGGTGGAGCTCGGCGGCCTTGGCATCGAAGCGGGAGATCTCCATCAGGTCGTCGACGAGGGTGGCGAGCTTGTCCGTCTCGGTCGAGATCAGCCGGACGGCCGCCGCCGTGTCGGGGTCGAGCCGGGCGGCGTCCTCGTCGAGGACCTCGGTGACGGCGAGCATCCCGGCGAGCGGGGTGCGCAGCTCGTGCGAGACGTCGGAGGCGAATCGGCGGGCCCTGGCCTCGGCCTTCTGGAGCTCCTCGACGGACCGCTCCAGCGCCTCGGCCGATTCGTTGAACGTCCAGGCCAGATCGGCGAGTTCGTCCGACCCCTTCACCTCGATACGGGTGTCCAGGCGCCCCTTGCCCATGCTGCTGGCGGCCCGGCGCAGATCGCGGACCGGCCGCAGCACACTGCGGGCGGCGAGCAGCGCGGGCACCAGGGCGATGGCGAGCGCGGGCAGCGCGCCGTCCCGGGCGGCGTTGACCATCGCCTGGACGTTCTCCTCCTCGGTGGTCAGCGGCATCACGGCGAACACCGTGATCCCGGTGGGCTGCGCGGGCTGTATCCCCTCCACCCCGAGCATCACCGGCATACCCATGGTCAGCCAGGGGCGGCCGTCCTTGACCACCCGCTGGAAGGAGCCGTGCGCGTTGGCGCGGGCGCGTCGGCGCAGGTCGTCGGTGAGGATGGCCGAGGTGGGCTGGCTGACGTTGGAGGCGCGGAGGGTGCCGTACTCGGCGTAGACGTACCAGGGGTGCGGCTTGCCCTGACGGCCCAGGGCGAGGCTGAGTTCACGCAGGGAGGTGCGGGTCATCGGCAGTTTGACCGTCTGGGCGCCGACCTGGTCGCGCAGCTGGTCGACGGCGGTGTCCTGGGCCTGCTTGAGGATGGCCGAGCGGGCCTCCTGGTAGATGAGGGTGGCGGTGGTGCCCGCCGCGATCGCGGTGACCAGCAGGAAGGCGGCCACCAGGCGGGCGCGCAGACCGATGCGGCCGAGCCGCTTGAGCGCGCGTATCACCGCAGCGGGCCGAAGCGGTAGCCGAAGCCGCGGACGGTCTGGATGTAGCGCGGGCTGCCCGCGACGTCCTCGATCTTGTTCCGCAGCCGCCGTACGCAGGCGTCGACGAGCCTCGCGTCGCCGTGGTAGCTGTGCTCCCACACCGACTCCAGGAGCTGCTGGCGGCTGAAGACCTGCTCGGCATGGGCGGACAGGTGCAGCAGCAGCTTGAGCTCGGAGGGGGCGAGCGCCAGGCGCTCGCCCGACTTGGCGGCGGTGAGCCCGGCCCGGTCGAGGGCGAGTTCGCCGTGGAACTCCAGGCCGGGCCGCCCGGGGTCGCTCAGCCGTCGCAGCACGGCCCGGATGCGGGCCTCGATGACCTCGGTACGGGCGGGTTTGACGATGTAGTCGTCGGCGCCCGCCTCCAGTCCCACCACCACGTCGAAGTCGTCGCCGCGCGCGGTGAGCATGATGATCGGCAGCTGGCTGGTCTCGCGGATGCGGCGGCAGACCTGGACGCCGTTGATGCCGGGCAGCATCAGGTCCAGCAGGACCAGTTCGGGCTGGAAGGTCTTGAGCGCCGCGAGCCCCGCCTCCCCGGTCTCGGCCGCCCGCACCTCGTGGCCGCGCCGGCGCAGCCCGAGCTCGACCCCTTCCCGTACGGAGGGGTCGTCCTCGATGAGCAGCAGACGTGGCATGAGCGTCAGTATCCCAGGAGTCTCAGGGGTCTCGGATATGTCTTGAATGCCGCGGATGCCCCGGTCAACCCGGACATCCGCGGCCTCGCGGGCGTCGGTATCCCCGACGGCCCGCCGCCCTCAGCGGTTCCGGCCGCCCCGGAGCTTGCCGAGCACGTCGTTGATCCCGTCGAGCCGCAGCGGCCGTGCCAGCAGCGCGACCGTCACCAGCAGTACGGCCGCTCCCGCCCCGGCCGCGGCGAAGTCGCCGAGGCCGTCGGCCGCACGGGCCGCCGCGTGGCCGAGCAGCGCCGCCGGGACGCAGCCGAGCAGCAGCCGGACGTGGACGGCGAGCGTGGGCGAGCGCAGCAGCCCGCCGCCGCCCAGCCTGCGGTGGAGGGTGTACGCGGTGACCGCCCATCCGGCGAACAGGGCGAGCGAGTACGCCCCGGCCATCCCGGTCACCGCCCAGCGCGCGGGCAGCAGCACATAGGCGAGGGCGGAAAGGCCCGCGTTGCACCCGGCGATCACCAGGTTGAGGACGAAGGGGGTGCGGGTGTCGCCGAGCGCGTAGAACCCGCGCGAGAGCACGTACTGCCCGGAGAAGGCGATGAGTCCGGGCGCGAACGCCATCAGCATCCCCGCCATCACCGCCACGTCGTCGGGGCTCGTCCTGCCGTACCCGAAGACCACGCCCATCAGCCAGGGCGCGAGCGCGAGCAGGGCGCAGGCGGCCGGGACGATCATCGCGGCGCTGGTGCGCAGCCCGTAGGAGAGGTCGCGCCGCACCGCCGCCCGGTCCTCGTCGGCCGCCGCCCGGCTCATCCGGGGCATCAGCGCGGTGAGCAGCGAGACGGTGACGATGCCGTGCGGCACCACCCAGAGCATGTACGCGTTGGTGTACGCGGTGTAGCCCGCGCCACCACTGGCGCCCTCGTCGAGGGCGCGCTGCCCGGCGGTGGTGGAGAGCCGGGTCACGACCCAGTACGCGAGCTGGTTGGTCAGGACGAGCAGCATCAGCCAGCCCGCCGAGCGCAGCGGGCGGGTGATGCCGCTGCCGCGCCAGTCGAACCGCGGCCGCCAGCGGAACCGGGCCGAGCTCAGCGCCGGGACCAGGGCGAGCGCCTGGACGGCTATCCCGGCGGTGGTGCCCCAGCCCAGGATCCGGGTGTCGGTGGCGCTCAGGGTGGAGCCGGAGGTCCCGGCGCTCACCAGATAGAGGCCGAACACCGCGATGACGACGAGGTTGTTGAGGACCGGCGTCCACATCATCGCGCCGAACCGGTCGCGTGCGTTGAGCACCTGCCCGAAGAGCGTGAACAGGCCGTAGAACAGGATCTGCGGCAGGCAGTAGCGGGCGAAGGCGACCGTGAGGTCGCGCTGGTCGCCGGTGTAGTCGGTGTAGAGGTCGACGATCCGCGGCGCGGCGAGCACCGCGAGGCCGGTGAGGGCCACCAGGGCGGCGGTGCACGCGGTGAGCAGCCGGTCGGTGTAGGCGGCGCCGCCGTCGCTGTGCTCCTTGGCGGCGCGGATCAGCTCGGGCACGAAGACCGCGTTGAGCGTGCCGCCGATGAGCAGGGTGTAGAGGATCGTGGGGACGGTGTTGGCGACGGCGAAACCGTCGCCGACGAGCCCGACGCCGAGCGCGGCCGCCACCACCGACGACCGGACGAAGCCGGTGGCCCGCGAGACGATCGACCCCGCGGCCATGAGCGCGCCGCTGCGCGCGACGGACGGCTTGGCGGCGTGCCGGGGAGCCGTTCTGGCGGGGGCCGTCACCGGCGGGCCAGATAGGCCTGGAACGCGCGGTACAGCGCGTGGTTGGTGGTGCCGCTCATCGGTGTCTCCCACTCCCCCAGTGTCTCGACCACCTGTCCCCCGGTACCGAGCTTCCAGCGCAGCAGACCGAACGGACGATCCTGTGGATCAAGAGTGGAGGGTACCCCGCGCATGTCGTACACCTCGGCGCCGAGGGCATGCGCATCGAGCATCATCTGCCACTGCAGGGCGTTGCTGGGCCGCACCTCGCGGCGGTGGTCGGCGGAGGCGCCGGTCTGGTACCAGACCCGCCGCCCGACGGTGATCATGGTGTGGGCGGCCAGCACCTCGCCGCCGTGGACGGCCAGATAGAGGCGCATCCGGCCGGGCTGCTCGGCGTTGAGCGCCGCGTACTGGCGCTCGTAGTACGCGAGGGACCGGCCGAGCCGGAAGCCGTCGCGCTCCTCGGTGATCCTCAGCAGCCGGTAGAACTCGGGCAGGTCGGCCGCGCCCGCGGTGACGATCTCGACGCCCGCCTTCTTGGCGGTGCGCACATTGCGGCGCCACTCCTGGTTGAGCCCGGACCACAGCTGCTCGGGGCTCCGCCCGGCCAGCGGGACCTGGAAGACATAGCGGGGCTGGGCGTCGGCGTCGTCGCCGTCCCCGCCGCACCGCCGCCAGCCGCGCGCCCGCAGCCGCTCGGCGACGGCGCTGCCCAGCGAGTCCACCTCGGTGGCGAGCACATCGCCGACCCTGCGGCCGGTACCGGTCGCGGACTTCAGCAGGGCCGCGTCCCAGCGCCGGTAGGCGGGCGAGGGCCCGATGCGTACGGCGAAGGCGCCGGCCCGGCGCAGATGGCGCAGCAACGGCCCCATCCAGCGGTCGATTTCGGGGTCCGCCCAGTCCGCGACCGGCCCCTCGGGAAGATAGGCGAAGTACTTCCGGGTGCCCGGGAACTGCCGGTAGAGCACGAGCGCCGCGCCCTTCAGCTCACCCGTGTCAAGGTGCCAGCCGACCCGTTCCGCAGACCACTGGTCCTTCACCTCGGCCCATGAGGGGTGCTGCAGAAAACTCGCGCCGGAGCGGCCCGCGAGGAAGGACCGGTACTCGGCGACGGAGAGACCGCGCACCCGCAGGTCCTGGTCGCGGTCGCGATCGCCGGTCACTAGCAGTGCGGACACGTGGGTGACCTCCAAGTACGCCCCGTCATCGGTTCCACGGGGATGCACAGGATGCTCACAGCGGACCATGACCGGGCCGCGCGACGGATGTGACCGGACGGTGACAGTTCCTCTGCGGTCGTCGTCACAATCGAATCCCGGAGATTTCCCGCGCTTTGTGCAACCTAGAGTCGAGTGACCGACTCTCTCCTACGGAGAAGCATTGCTACGGAGGTTTTCCAGTTGAGCCGCATACGCCGTCACACCCCGCTCCGCCGCCGCCCGGTCCGTAACGCCGTCATCGCCGGCACCGCGGTCCTCGCCGCGGCGCTCACCGCCTGCTCCGGTGGCTCGGGCGGCTCCGGTGACGGCAAGGGGGGCGCCGACATCGCATCCGCCAAGAAGGCCGAGATCTCGGTGAACCTGACGGGGCAGCAGGCGAAGGCCGGCGAGCCCGTGAAGGTGACCCTGGCCGGGGGCAAGCTCCAGCAGGTCACGGTCACCGACGCCAAGGGCGGGAAGCTGGCGGGGAAGATAGCCGCCGACGGCAGGACCTGGACCTCGGACCGCAACGCCGCGCCCGGCACCACGTACGCCGTGGAGGCGAAGGACGACAAGGGCTCCACCGCCAAGGCCGGCTTCGCGACCGCCGCCGCGGACAAGGTGAACAAGCTGACCCTGGTCCCCGGCAAGAACTCCACGGTCGGCGTCGGCCAGCCGCTGTCGATCGTCTTCGACCACCCGGTCAAGGACAAGGCGGCGGTGGAGAAGCAGCTCAAGGTGACCACCTCGAACAACACCGAGGGGTCCTGGGGCTGGATGGAGGACTACTCGGGCAAGTCCCGTGTCGACTGGCGGCCCAAGGAGTACTGGAAGAGCGGGACCAAGGTCACGCTCAACGCGGACCTCAACGGCGTCGACTCGGGCAGCGGCTGGTTCGTGCGCGACTACACGACCAACGTGACCATCGGCAAGAACCAGGTCGTCAAGGTCAGCCTCGACAACCACCACCTCAAGCTGTACCGCGACGGCGCCGTGGTCAAGGACATCCCGGTGTCGGGGGGCACGCCCGGCGGCGACAAGGCGTCCTGGCGCGGCAAGGCCGTCCTGATGGCGAAGGAGGGCACGATCAACATGAACTCCGAGACGGTCGGGCTCGGCGACGCCTACAACAAGATGGTCGACTACTCGATGCGCCTCACCTGGTCCGGGATGTACGCGCACGCCGCGCCCTGGAACGCCGACTACTTCGGCAACACCAACCACAGCTCCGGCTGCATCGGCATGAGCGACGCCAACGCCAAGGAGCTGTACGGCATGGTGCAGCCCGGCGACCCGTTCGAGATCACCGGCGACGACGCCAAGGGCACCCAGGCGCTCAACAACGGCTACGGCGAGTGGAACCTCAGCTGGCAGCAGTGGCAGGCCAAGAGCGCCCTGAGCGGGGCTTCCACCACCGCGGGCTAGAGCCCCACCGGTGCACCACCAAGGAGAGCGGCACCCTCGTCGCATATCTGTACGACGAGGGCCCGCTCGGCCTCGGCAAGCCGGTCAGCAACGCCCCCTACACCTTCCGTGGACACCGTCGACCCGCTCTACAACGAGCGCAACCCGACCGGCGCGCAGCTGACCTTCTCCTCGCCCGCGTCAGACCCGTCGTATCTGACGGTCCCTCTCCGCGAGGAGTGATCACCGGCTGCTGCCGGGAGGGCTTGCCCCCTTGCTACTGCACTCCAGGCAGCAGCGTCCCTGGTTCGGCCGGGGCGACGTCCACGGCCTCCGTCTTGGGATTGCGCTTCTGTCTCCTGGCCATCCAGGTGGCGAACCAGGAGAGCAGCATGCACATCCCGATGTAGATCGGCGAGATCACCATCACCACGGGGATGAACGGCAAATCGTAGTCGAGATTCGAAGCGATGAGCTTCCCCGCGTGCAGGAACTCCTCATAGGTGATCAGATAGCCCAGCGAGGTGTCCTTCAGCGCGACCACCAGCTGGCTGATGATGGTCGGCAGCATCGCCCGGATCCCCTGGGGGACCAGCACGTACGTCATGACCTGCGTCTTGCGCATCCCGAGCGAGAATGCCGCCTCCTTCTGGCCGCGTTCCACGGAGTTGACGCCGGAGCGGAACACCTCGGCGAGCACCGAGCCGTTGTAGAGCGTCAGTCCGGCCACCAGCGCCGGCAACGGCTGCACCTTCAGCGCCACGAAGATGAAGAAGATCATGACCAGGACGGGCATGGCGCGGAAGAACTCGACCACCAGCGTGGCGAGCCAGCGGACCGCCCGGTGGTCCGAGAGCCGCCCGGTCGCCAGGACCGCGCCGAGCACCAGCGAGAACAGAGCCGCGAACCCGAAGGCCTTGAGCGTGTTGCCGAGCCCGCGCAGCAGCAGCCGCTGGATCCCCTCGTACTCGAAGGGCCGCCACTTGGTGACGGTGAACTGGTCGGTGTCGAACAGCAGATAGATGATCCAGCCCAGCAGGGCGAGGATCAGAAACGTGGAGCCGACCCCGTAGAGCAGATGCCGCTGCCGGGTCTTCGGGCCGGGGATGTCGTAGAGGGCGGTGGCCTCTCTGGCCAGTTGTGCGGTCATCGGGCGACTCCCCAGTACTTCTCCAGGAGGTTGAAGACGGCGCTGATGGTGAGCGTGATGATCAGATAGCCGACGGCGATCCAGATGAAGGTCCAGACGATGTCGTAGCCGAGCTCGTTGAGCGTCTTGTACGTGCCGAGCAGCTCGGTGACGCTGAACGCGCCCGCGATGGCGGAGTTCTTGGCCAGCGCGATGAGGGTGGAGCCGACCGGCGGGATGACCGAGCGGAAGGCCTGCGGCAGCACCACGCCGGACAGCGTCTGGCCGAAGGTCATCCCCAGGCTGCGGGCCGCCTCGCCCTGGCCGGTGGGCACGGTGTTGATGCCCGAGCGCAACGCCTCGCAGATGAACGCGGAGGTGTAGCAGCCCAGCGCGATCACCGCGAACAGCTTGAAGGGGAGCACCAGGCCGAAGCGCGGCAGCCCGAGCAGCACCGCGAAGAACAGCAGCGTGAGCGGGGTGTTGCGCAGCACGTTCACCCACACGGTGCCCAGCGCCCGGAACGAGCCCACCGGCGAGACCCGGAACGAGGCCATCAGGAAGCCGAGCACCAGGGCCACGGCCGAGGCGTAGACGGTGAGCTCGACGGTGCCGAGGAAGCCCTTGCCGTACAGCGAGAAGTTCTTGGTCAGTACGTCCATGCGGGGCCTCAGCTCGCCGGGTAGCGGTCGATGGGCGGAGCGGGCGCGGCCTTGCGTCCCGACAGACCGAGCGTCGCGTCGTACGCCTTCTGCCAGTCGCCGTTCTTCTCGTGGGTCTCGATGGCGTCGTCCAGGGCGAAGCGCAGGGCGTTGTCGCCGCGCGGCACACCGACGCCGTACGGCTCCTTGGAGAATGGCTTGCCGACGACCTTGAGCTCGTCGGGCACCTTGGCCGCGTACCCGCTGAGGATGGTGTCGTCGGTGGTGACGGCGGCCACCTGGAAGGTGAGCAGGTTGTCCACACAGACGGAGTACGTGTCGTACGCGACGAGTTCGGCCTTCGGGTAGTCCTTCTGGATGCGCTGGTACGGGGTGGAGCCCGCGGCCGAGCAGACGCGTTTGCCGTTCAGGTCCTGCGGCCCGTCGATGTCGTCCTCGTCGGTGCGCACGAGCAGGCCCTGGCCGGCCAGGTAGTAGGGCCCGGCGAAGCCGACCAGTTTCTTGCGGTTGTCGTTGATGGTGTAGGTGCCGACGTAGTAGTCGACCTGGCCGTTCTGCAGGGCGGTCTCGCGGTTGGCGGAGGCGATCGTCCTGAACTCGACGGACTTGGGGTCGAAGCCGAGCGAGGCGGACATCATCTTGGCGATCTCGATGTCGAAGCCGGAGTAGACGCCGGTGGCCGGGTCCTTCTCGCCCATGTAGGGCTGGTCCTCCTTGGCGCCGACGACCAGGTGGCCGCGGTTCTTCGCCCGCCGCCACACCGGTGAGTCGGGCAGCGTGAAGCCCGTCATGACCCGGTAGTGGGGCAGTTGGTCGGGCTGCGGGCCCTTGACCGGCGGGCTGCCCGACTTGCCGCACCCGGCGGCGGCCAGGAGCAGTGCGAGGGCGGCCAGCGCGCGTCGCGTACGCGTCATGGTTGCGTCCACTCCCCGTTCAGTGCTTGAGGATCTTGGAGAGGAAGTCCTTGGCACGCTCGCTGTGCGGGTTGGTGAAGAACTCGTCGGGAGTGCGGTCCTCGACGATCTTTCCGTCGGCCATGAACACGACGCGGTTGGCGGCGGAGCGGGCGAAGCCCATCTCATGGGTGACGACGACCATGGTCATACCGTCGCGCGCCAGCTGCTGCATGACTTCGAGCACCTCGTTGATCATCTCCGGGTCGAGCGCGGAGGTGGGCTCGTCGAAGAGCATGACCTTGGGGCTCATGGCGAGGGCGCGGGCGATGGCGACGCGCTGCTGCTGGCCGCCGGAGAGCTGTGCGGGCAGCTTGTCGGCCTGGGAGGCGAGGCCGACCCGGTCGAGGAGCTCGCGCGAGCGCTGGTCGGCCTCCTCCTTCTTGCGTCCCCGGACCTTGATCTGGGCGAGGGAGACGTTGGCGAGGACGGTCCGGTGAGCGAAGAGGTTGAAGGACTGGAAGACCATGCCGACTTCGGCGCGCAGCGCGGCGAGCCCCTTGCCCTCCTCCGGCAGCGGCCTGCCGTCGATGGAGATCGCGCCCGACTCGATCGTCTCCAGGCGGTTCATCGTCCGGCAGAGCGTCGACTTGCCCGAGCCGGACGGGCCGATGACGACCACCACCTCCCCGCGTCCGACGGTGAGGTTGATGTCCTGGAGGACGTGCAACTTCCCGTAGTACTTGTTGACGTCACGCAGCTCGATCAACGGATCGACGGCCATACGCTGTCCTGCCCACTCATCGCTGTGTCGAGGTCAGCGCAAACTATCCAGCCCGGAAAGGGACTTCACTTCGACACGCACGAACAGGACATAAACCGTATTTTGGGTTACCGGCGGGTTGGGTCAACGCCACGTTGACTTCCGTGTGCGCGACGGTCAGACCTCGGAGGCCTCCGCGTACACCTGCGAGAGCTCGGGCGTGCCGCTCGCCGCCCACTCGACGCCGGCGCCCACCACGTCGACTTCGCGCCCCGAGGCGAGCCGCACCACCGGCTGCCCGCCCGGCCACACCTGCCAGGAGGCGCCCTCGACCGTCCGCACCAGCACGGTGCCCAGATACAGGCCCGCGTCGTTGCCCAGCCAGGGCAGTTCCTCCGGGTCGTCCCGCCAGCGCGGCGGCAGCTGGTCGAGCGCCGCCAACGAGGCCGGGCTGTCGTCCAGTTCGAGCCCGGCCTGCTGCGCCCTGACCCGGAGCAGCTCGCACTCCGCCAGCAGCTCGCCCACACCCTCCGGATCGGTCTGCACCGCCTCGGCGAGGGCCGCCGTCCGCTGCGAGCCGTGCCGCTTGCGCCAGTTGTCCAGGATGTTCATGGCGTCAAGCGTCCCATTCGCACAGAGCCGCGCACCACAGGGCACGCGGGGTGCGATTCTCAGATCTCCCGTCTCAGATCTCCAGGTCGACGACGACCGGCGCGTGGTCGGAGGCGCCCTTGCCCTTGCGCTCCTCGCGGTCCACATAACTGTCCTTGACGGCCTTGGCGAACGGCTCGTTGCCGTACACCAGGTCGATGCGCATGCCCCGGTTCTTGGGGAAGGACAGCTGGCGGTAGTCCCAGTACGTATACGGCCGGTCGTACTTCAGGGGGCGGGGCACCACGTCGGAGAGGCCCGCCTCGCGCAGCGCGGCGAGCGCGGCCCGCTCGGCCGGGGTGACATGGGTCTGGCCCTCGAAGAACGCCACGTCGAACACGTCCTCGTCGGTCGGGGCGACGTTGAAGTCGCCGAGCACCGCGAACGGCCGCTCCCCCGCCGCGTCCTGGGCGACGGCCGCCTTCAACGCCTCGAACCAGGCCAGCTTGTACGCGTAGTGGCCGTGGCCGACCTCGCGGCCGTTCGGCACGTACACCGACCACAGGCGCACTCCGCCGCAGGTCGCCGAGACGGCGCGGGGCTCCAGGGTCTCCTCGAAGCCGGGGTCGCCGGGCAGACCGAGGACCACGTCCTCCAGGCCCACCCGGGAGACCAGCGCCACTCCGTTCCACCTCCCCGTCGCGTGGACCGCCGACTCGTAGCCCAGCTCGCGGAGCTCGGCGGCGGGGAAGCCCTCCAGGGTGGTCTTGGTCTCCTGGATGCACAGCACATCCGTGCCGGTGCTCTCCAGCCAGGCCAGGAGGCGGGGCAGCCGGGCGGTGATCGAGTTGACGTTCCAGGTCGCGATGCGCATGCGAGACAGCCTAACGGCGGGGGCCGACAGTCACCGGCGGCACAGGGCCGCCGTCACCAGCAGTACGGCCGCTCCCGCCCCGGCCGCGGCGAAGTCGCCGAGGCCGTCGGCCGCACGGGCCGCCGCGTGGCCGAGCAGCGCCGCCGGGACGCAGCCGAGCAGCAGCCGGACGTGGACGGCGAGCGTGGGCGAGCGCAGCAGCCCGCCGCCGCCCAGCCTGCGGTGGAGGGTGTACGCGGTGACCGCCCATCCGGCGAACAGGGCGAGCGAGTACGCCCCGGCCATCCCGGTCACCGCCCAGCGCGCGGGCAGCAGCACATAGGCGAGGGCGGAAAGGCCCGCGTTGCACCCGGCGATCACCAGGTTGAGGACGAAGGGGGTGCGGGTGTCGCCGAGCGCGTAGAACCCGCGCGAGAGCACGTACTGCCCGGAGAAGGCGATGAGTCCGGGCGCGAACGCCATCAGCATCCCCGCCATCACCGCCACGTCGTCGGGGCTCGTCCTGCCGTACCCGAAGACCACGCCCATCAGCCAGGGCGCGAGCGCGAGCAGGGCGCAGGCGGCCGGGACGATCATCGCGGCGCTGGTGCGCAGCCCGTAGGAGAGGTCGCGCCGCACCGCCGCCCGGTCCTCGTCGGCCGCCGCCCGGCTCATCCGGGGCATCAGCGCGGTGAGCAGCGAGACGGTGACGATGCCGTGCGGCACCACCCAGAGCATGTACGCGTTGGTGTACGCGGTGTAGCCCGCGCCACCACTGGCGCCCTCGTCGAGGGCGCGCTGCCCGGCGGTGGTGGAGAGCCGGGTCACGACCCAGTACGCGAGCTGGTTGGTCAGGACGAGCAGCATCAGCCAGCCCGCCGAGCGCAGCGGGCGGGTGATGCCGCTGCCGCGCCAGTCGAACCGCGGCCGCCAGCGGAACCGGGCCGAGCTCAGCGCCGGGACCAGGGCGAGCGCCTGGACGGCTATCCCGGCGGTGGTGCCCCAGCCCAGGATCCGGGTGTCGGTGGCGCTCAGGGTGGAGCCGGAGGTCCCGGCGCTCACCAGATAGAGGCCGAACACCGCGATGACGACGAGGTTGTTGAGGACCGGCGTCCACATCATCGCGCCGAACCGGTCGCGTGCGTTGAGCACCTGCCCGAAGAGCGTGAACAGGCCGTAGAACAGGATCTGCGGCAGGCAGTAGCGGGCGAAGGCGACCGTGAGGTCGCGCTGGTCGCCGGTGTAGTCGGTGTAGAGGTCGACGATCCGCGGCGCGGCGAGCACCGCGAGGCCGGTGAGGGCCACCAGGGCGGCGGTGCACGCGGTGAGCAGCCGGTCGGTGTAGGCGGCGCCGCCGTCGCTGTGCTCCTTGGCGGCGCGGATCAGCTCGGGCACGAAGACCGCGTTGAGCGTGCCGCCGATGAGCAGGGTGTAGAGGATCGTGGGGACGGTGTTGGCGACGGCGAAACCGTCGCCGACGAGCCCGACGCCGAGCGCGGCCGCCACCACCGACGACCGGACGAAGCCGGTGGCCCGCGAGACGATCGACCCCGCGGCCATGAGCGCGCCGCTGCGCGCGACGGACGGCTTGGCGGCGTGCCGGGGAGCCGTTCTGGCGGGGGCCGTCACCGGCGGGCCAGATAGGCCTGGAACGCGCGGTACAGCGCGTGGTTGGTGGTGCCGCTCATCGGTGTCTCCCACTCCCCCAGTGTCTCGACCACCTGTCCCCCGGTACCGAGCTTCCAGCGCAGCAGACCGAACGGACGATCCTGTGGATCAAGAGTGGAGGGTACCCCGCGCATGTCGTACACCTCGGCGCCGAGGGCATGCGCATCGAGCATCATCTGCCACTGCAGGGCGTTGCTGGGCCGCACCTCGCGGCGGTGGTCGGCGGAGGCGCCGGTCTGGTACCAGACCCGCCGCCCGACGGTGATCATGGTGTGGGCGGCCAGCACCTCGCCGCCGTGGACGGCCAGATAGAGGCGCATCCGGCCGGGCTGCTCGGCGTTGAGCGCCGCGTACTGGCGCTCGTAGTACGCGAGGGACCGGCCGAGCCGGAAGCCGTCGCGCTCCTCGGTGATCCTCAGCAGCCGGTAGAACTCGGGCAGGTCGGCCGCGCCCGCGGTGACGATCTCGACGCCCGCCTTCTTGGCGGTGCGCACATTGCGGCGCCACTCCTGGTTGAGCCCGGACCACAGCTGCTCGGGGCTCCGCCCGGCCAGCGGGACCTGGAAGACATAGCGGGGCTGGGCGTCGGCGTCGTCGCCGTCCCCGCCGCACCGCCGCCAGCCGCGCGCCCGCAGCCGCTCGGCGACGGCGCTGCCCAGCGAGTCCACCTCGGTGGCGAGCACATCGCCGACCCTCAGATCCGCGTGCCCCGGCCGGGGCCGGGTCAGCGGCGCGTTGCGGGCCAGATCGGCCAGCACCTCCGGGTCCACCGGATCGGCCGACATCACCTGTTCCCACTTGGGCCACTCCGTGTTGCCCACCATGATCGCGATCGGCGAGCCCATGGAGAGGCCGTGGCGGACGCCGCCCAGGAAGGTGACCTCGTCGCGCTCGAACTTCATCCGCGCGCCCCTGCCGTACCCCAGGCGCCGCCGGGCCAGCTGGTCCGCCACCAGCTCCGTGGTGACCGGCACACCGGCGGGAAGGCCCTCCAGCGTGGCCACCAGTGCGGGGCCGTGCGACTCCCCCGCCGTCAGCCAGCGCAGCCTGCTCAACGCACCTCACCCGCAAGCGGTCCCACACAGGAGCGGACGACGCCGGTGAGTGCCTCGGCGAGGATCCGTACGCCGTCCTCGGTGAGCACCGACTCGGCGTGGAACTGCATCGAGGCGAAGCCCGGCCCGCGCAGCGCGTGCACCTCGCCCGTGTCCGGGTCGCGGCTGATCTCGATGACGCCGTGGTCGGGGTGGGTGAGCTTGTCGTCGGCGCTGCGGGCGGCGAACGTGTTGTAGAAGCCGACCCGCTCGTACGCGCCGAACAGGTCGATCTCCTTCTGGACACCCTGGTTGGGGGTGTCGCGGCGGGCCAGGCCGAGGCCGAGGAGCGTGGAGAGGACCTGGTGGCTGAGGCAGACGGCGACGAACGGGCGCCGCTCGTCGAGGAGCCGGGTCACCGTGGCCCGCAGATGCGCGATCTTGGGGTGGCCGGTCTCCCGGGGGTCGCCCGGGCCGGGGCCCATGACGACCAGGTCGTGGCTGTCGATGTCGTACGGCTCGTCGAACCGACGGACCGTCACCTGCACGCCCAGCGAGGCCAGTTCATGGCCGATCATCGAGGTGAAGGTGTCCTCCGCGTCGACGATCAGCACCCGGCGTCCGGCGAGCTCCTCCACCGGTGCGGACCGCTCGGCGGGGTCGCGCAGCCAGAAGTGGGCGATGCGGTCGTTGCGCCGTTCCAGCGCCTCGCGCACCTGCGGGTGCCCGGCGAACCGCTCGACGGCGCCCGCGCCGGGCGCGCCGGTGGTGCCCGCGTCCAGGGCGGCGAGGAGGCCCGCCGCCTTCGCCCGGGTCTCGGCGACCTCGCTGACCGGGTCGGAGTGGCGCACCAGGGTGGCGCCGACGCCGATGCTGAGCCGCCCCTCGTCGCTGATGTCGGTGGTGCGGATGAGGATGGCGGAGTCCATGGTGCGCCCGCCGTGCTCGTCGCGGCCGATCAGGGCCATGACTCCGCTGTAGTAGCCGCGCCCCTCCGGCTCGTACCGGGTGATCACCTTGCAGGCGCTCTCCAGCGGGCTGCCGGTGACGGTGGGGGCGAACATCGTCTCGCGCAGGATGTCGCGTACGTCGTGGTCGGTGCGGCCCTCGATGAAGTACTCGGTGTGCGCGAGGCGGCCCATCTCCTTGAGGTACGGGCCGACGACCCGGCCGCCGCCCTCGCAGATCCGCGCCATCATCTTGAGCTCTTCGTCGACGACCATGTAGAGCTCGTCGGCCTCCTTGCGGTCGGCCAGGAACGCCATCACCCCGGGCAGGTCGGGACCCGCCGCCGGGTAGCGGTAGGTGCCGCTGATGGGGTTCATCACGGCGGTGCCGCCGTGCAGGCTGACATGGCGCTCGGGGCTGGCGCCGACGAAGGTGCGCCCGCCGGTGTGCACCAGGAACGTCCAGTACGCGCCGGACTCCCGCTCGACCAGGCGCCGGAAGAACGACAGGGCGCTGTGCGGGGTGTAGGGCGTGATGTCCGCGACGAAGGCGCGCTTGATGACGAAGTTGGCGCCCTCGCCGTTGCCGATCTCGTGCTCGATGACCTCGCGCACGATCTGCGCGTAGCTGTCGTCGTTCACGTCGAAGCGGCCGTCGGTGAGGGTGACCGGCTCGTTCGGCAGCCGTCGCAGGGCCTCGGCGAGCGGCAGTTCGCCCTGTTCGGCCACCGACATCACGAGCAGCGGCTCGCCGTCGTCGGTGCTGGTGAAGCCGCGCTCGGAGATCTGCCGGTACGGGACGACCGCCAGCACCTCGTGGCGGGCGCCCGGCCCGGCGGGCGACTCGGGCACGGGTATCTCCGCCAGCGCGTCGACGGCCGAGACCTCGCCGAGGAGCACTTCGAGGACGTCGCGGTCCACGGTCTCGGGCCGGTGCAGCAGGGCGTACGCGGCGGGGCCCTGCTCCAGCACCCGGCCCAGCAGGTCCCGGTCCGCGGGGAGTCGGCCGTCGCTCATCGGCCCGCTCCGTCCGCGGGGGCGAGCTCGGCGAGGACCGACTTGGTGGTGGTGACCACGGCACAGCGCTCGGCCGCGTAGTTCAGGGCCATGCGGTGGTACTGCTCGGAGAAGTCCGCGACCGCGTCCGCGACCAGGAAGGGCTGGATGTCGTTGGTGAACGCCTCCACCGCCGACATCAGCACGCCCACGTGCGCGTACACCCCGCAGATGACCAGTTGGTCGCGGCCTGCCGCGCGCATCCGCTCCAGCAGGTCCGACTTGAAGAACGCGCTGTAGCGCCACTTGGTGAACACCCAGTCGTCCGCGCCCGGTTCGAGCTCGTCGACGACCTGGCGGTCCTCCGGGGCGACCCGCATGCCCGGTCCCCAGAAGTCCTTCAGCAGCCCGCGCTCCTGCTCGCTCATCCCGCCGGGCTGCGCGGTGTAGGCCACCGGGATCCCGGCCGCGGCGCAGCTCTCGCGCAGCAGCGCGGCGTTGCGCACCAGGGCGCCGCCGGGCGACTGGTCCGCCGGGAACGGCCGCAGGAAGTAGCGCTGCATGTCGTGGACGAGCAGCACCGCCCGGTCGGGATCGACCGTCCAGGTCGCGGTGTTGGCGGGCAGGTCGCCCTCGGAGGGCATCGGATACGGGTCGATGGAGGGCAGGCCCGCCATGGGGGTCGTCCTTTCGCTGTGCCGGTACGTGTACGGAGTCGTGCGCGGCGTGCGCCTACGGAGCGCTGGTCGGCCTCAGCCGAGCCAGGCCGAGGCCACCGAGACCGCCTGGCGCGGGTTGAGGCGCGGGTCGCAGAAGCTCGTGTACTTGTCGCCGACCTCGTGCAGCCGGTCGTGGTCGGTGACGCACTCGGTGACGTCGTCCGGGGTGGTCTCCAGATGGATGCCGCCGGCGGTGCCGCCCGCCGTGGTGACCGCGCGGTGGAACTCCACGACCTCCCGTACGACGGTCTTCACCAGCCGCGTCTTGAGCCCCTCGGGGCCGTTGACGGTGTTGCCGTGCATCGGGTCGGTCAGCCAGATCACCGGGTGGCCCGCCGCGCGCACCGCCGCCACCAGCGGCGGCAGCTTCTCCCCCACGGTGTCCGCGCCCATCCGGGAGATCAGCGTGAGGCGCCCGGGCACCCGCTCGGGGTCGAGCTTCTCGCACAGCGCGAGCAGGTCCGCCGAGGTCATCCCCGGGCCGACCTTGCAGGCCACCGGGTTGGCCACGGCGGCGAGCAGCGCCACATGGGCGCCGTCCACCTGGCGGGTGCGCTCACCGATCCACGGCCAGTGCGTGGACGTCAGCAGCAGCCGGCCGTCGTCCTGCAGGCGCACCATCGGCAGCTCGTAGTCGAGCAGCAGCGCCTCGTGGCTGGTCCACACCGGCGCCTCGTGGCGGGCCCCGCGCGCCGGGCCGCTCCAGCCGAGCAGCTCCATGATGCCGCGCGCCGAGCGGTAGCCGGTCAGCATGCGGGTGGGGTCGGGCTTGCGCAGCTCGGGGTCGGGCTCGGGGGCGTTGACCATATGGCCCCGGTAGACGGGGAGTTCGACCCCGGCGACCGTCTCGGTGGGACGGGAGCGGGGCTTGCCGTACTGGCCGGCCAGGCGGCCGACGCGCAGCACGGGCTTGTGCGAGGTCATCCGCATGACCCCGGCGAGCATGTCGAGCAGCCCGACCTTGCGGGCCACGTCGCCGTGACTGTCCTCCGCCCAGTCCTCGGCACAGTCGCCGGTCTGGACGACCTGGACCCGTCCGGCGGCGACCTCGGCCAGCCGCGCGCGCAGCTGGTCGACGTCGTCCGCCTCGACGAGCGGCGGCAGCGCGGCGAGCTCCTGCCGCACCCGTACGAGTTCCGCGTGGCCGTCCCAGTCCGGTTGCTGCACTGCGGGCAACGAGCGGAGGAACGTGTGGACGCTGTGCACCTGATACCTCCCAGGGTGGCGTGGCACCGCTCACCCGAAGGGCGGATCAGGAAGCGGCTGGACGCCGACTCTCGCCGACGGCGGGAGGAAAACCGAAGCCGGTTTGCGGGACTCCGTGAAATGCGGGCGGAATCTGGGCCGGACTTGACGGAGTGTCGGTCCGGCGCCGCCGACGGGATCCGGCCGCGCCGGGCCCCGGTGGCTTGCGCGCGCCCCCTGCGCCCGCACCCACCGGGAGCGCGGTGGCGCAGCCACCATCGGGCGGCACGGTACCCCGTGGCGGCCCCCCGTGAACGGGGGCGCGGGCGGGGCCGCAGTGACGAGCCACCCACGCGGGGGCGCGATGGGGTGCCCCCTGCACCTCGCCTCTCACGTCGAGTCCCGGCCATTCTCGAAGAGGTGGCTCCAACGAGCCGCTCAGAGATTTTAGGGGGTTTCTGTGAGCGTTCCCGCTGGCAGTATCAGGTCTGTACCCAGTCGCCGCGCCGTGCCGTCACAGCGCACTTCACCTGCGGTCATGTACGAGCGTGAGTTCATGCTCAGGGACATGAGCAACGCGCTGTTCGCGTCCCTTCCCAGGCGGGACCAGCGGCACAAGGGGGAGCAGTATCTGCGCGGGCTGCTCACGGCGAAGGGGCGCCGCTCGATCAGGAACGTGGCGGCCTGCCTGGGCGATCCCACCCTGGAACAGACCCTCCACCACTTCATCTGCAACTCCACCTGGGAATGGCAGCCGGTGCGCGAGGCGCTGGCGTGCTGGCTCGGCCAGGTCATCTCGCCGCAGGCCTGGGTGGTGCGGCAGATGTCGATACCCAAGTCCGGCCGCCACTCGGTGGGCGTGGGCCGCAGCTTCGACCTCTACCGCAACCAGATGTTCCACGGCCAGCAGGCCTTCGGCGTGTGGTGCGCCTCGGAGGAGGCCGCGGCGCCGGTGAACTGGCGGCTGGTGCTGCCCGAGCAGCGGGGCGAGGAGGAGGGTACGCCCTCCGGCGCCTCCGGCGGAAGGTACTCCGACCACACCGTCGAGTCGCCCGAGGAGTGCGCCACCACCGCGGCCCTGGAGTTCGCGGGACTGCACGGCGCCCCGCTGCTGCCCGTGGTGCTCGATCTGCCGGTGCGCGACCCGGAGGCGCTGGTACGGCGGTTCGGCGCGGCCGGGGTGCCGGTGCTCGCGCGGGTGGGCGCCGGGGCCCGGTTCACCGTGGAGGAGCCCGCGCTGGCCCGGTTCGGCACGGGCCCGCTGCCGGTGCAGCGCATCCTCGACTCGGTCAAGGGGCGCCGCCAGCGCGTCGGCAGGTTCGACCCGAGCGCGCCCTCGGGCGTACGGCACGCCGCCGCGGTCAAGGTGCGGGTCGGGCTGCCGGGCGGGACCCACGTGCTCCGGGACGCCCGCGAGGGCGGGCTCGCGCTGCTCGGGGAGTGGGAGGAGCAGCACCGCGCGCCCACCCAGCTGTGGCTCACCAACATGGGCAGCGTGCCCACGTCCACCCTGCTGAGCCTGACCCGGCTGGCCGACCGGGTCGGCCGGGACCTCGCGGACCACGGGGACCGGGCGGGGCTGCGGGACTTCGAGGGGCGGTCCCTGCGGGGCTGGCACTGCCATATGACGCTGGCCTCGGCGGCCCACGCCCTGGAGGCCCTGACCGCGGGCCGCCGCCAGGAGGAGGGCTACTTCCCCAAGGTGTCCTGAGGGCCGGCGGCGGCCTCCCGCCGGCCGAGGACCGCCTCGCGCCGGCGGCGCAGCACCTCCCGGGCGCGCAGCAGCCGCAGCGCCAGCTGCGCCTCGGTGGCGCGCTCGGGCTGCTGCCAGCCGGGGCCGAGCAGCTCGGTGATCCGCTCCAGGCGGCGGGTCACCGTGTTGGGGTGGACGTGCAGCCCGCCTGCCGCGCGGGTCGGGCTGCTGCCCGCGGCGAAGTACGCCTCCATCGTCGGCACCAGGTGCGTCATCCGCTCGGCGTCGTGGTCGAGCACCGGCCCGACGACGGAGGCGACGAACCCGTCGACGTCGTGGTCGTCGGAGAGCAGCAGCCCCAGGAAGCCCAGGTCGTCGATGGAGGCGGCGCTGCCGACGCCGTCGAGCGCGATCAGCGCGTCGAAGCAGCGCAGCGCCTCCTGGTACACCTGGGCCACCGAGGCGAGCGAGGCGGCGGGACCCGCCGAGGCCACCGTGACGGGCTCGGCGAGCAGCGGCGACAGCTCACCGGACACCGCGCGGGCGACGGCCGAGGCGTCGGTGCCGGGCAGCAGCAGCACGATGTCGCCCTCGTGCACCTTCATCAGGCCGGAGCCGCGATAGGCGTACGAGGAGCACCACACCACCGCCTTGCCGTGCTCCGCGCCCTCCGGCCGGACCACCACCACGACGTGCGGGGCGTCCGCGTCGATGCCCAACTGATGTGCCTGGCGGGCGAGTTGGCCCGGTGACTGGGCGACGCCGGTGAGCAGCCCGTCGAAGTACTCGTCGCGCAGCGGCCCCTCGGCCACGGCCGTGCTGCGCCGCACCGCGAACAGCAGCGCCACCGCCTGCCCCACCGAGCCCAGGAAGCCCCGCTCGTCCTCGGTGAGGGCGCGGTCGGCCCGCAGCAGCACCAGGACGGGTTCCTCGCCCGCGCTGACGGGGGCCGCCCAGACGTTCTCGGCGATCTCCACCGGGCCGCCCACTGCATGGGTCTCCAGGGCCACCTCGCGGGTGCGCGCCTCGTCGAGGTCCGGCGGCTCGCCCGCACAGGCGAGGGTGTGCCCGCAGGCGTCGCTCACCACCAGCCCGGCGTCGAGCGCCTGCGCGGCGGCCTTCACCAGCTCGTGCAGATCGCCGCCGCCCAGCACCAGGCCGACCAGCGAGGCCATGGACCCGGCCAGCTGCCGCATCCGCGCGATGGTGGCGTCCGCGCGCACGCCCGCGGACTCCAGCTCGGCGATCTCCTTCTGGGAGCGGTCGAGCAGCCGGGCCTTCTCCAGGGCGACCGCGGCGAAGTCCGCCAGGTACCGCATGAAGCTGATCTCGTCGGGGGTGAAGTGCCGCACCACCCGGTCCGCCCCGTACAACGCCCCTATGGGCACACCGCTCTGGCGGATCGGCACCACCATGATGGCGTGCAGCCCCTCGGCCCGGACGACCGCGTCGAGCTGGTCGCCGTGCGGGATCCGGTCGTCGTTGAGGTAGTCCGAGGTCCAGTAGGGCGCGCCGGTCTCGTGCGCCATCTCGCCCAGGCCGCGGCTCTTCTCGACCACCAGCCCCACGTTGAGCGAGGTGGTGTCGCCGTCCGAACTGTGCACGTACGAGCCGCCGCCGGGCTTGCGCAGGCTGATGTAGGCCATGTCGAACCCGAGGAGCCGTCGCGCGCGGCTCGTGATGACCTTGAGCAGCGTGTCGGGGTCGTAGGGAATCGTCATGTCGTGAACGGTGTTGACCAAGTCGGCCATGACCGACTCCCGTTGCCGGCGCTGATGACTGGAGGCCTGGATTTTCAGGGCGAGGCGGGTCGCTCTTTCCAGTTCCTCCAGCGGCGACCGGGGCAGGTTTTCGCGGTGGGCGCGGTCGAGCAACTCCTGAAAGTGCCCGGGGGGTGAATCGAGTGCGAGCAGTTCCAGAACGGCCAGTGCCGGGGCATCCAGGAATGCCTTGTCATCCACCATGTCGCCGCCCCCCATAGGCTCGAACCAGGGCGCAAGCCCTCATCGAACTTACGTTCCTCCGTAGGGTGGGTCAAGTTGCTGACCAGCGGACGGCACCGCCCCGAGCGGAGCCCGCCGCGAAACAATTAGGGGGCGGGATGACCGAAATCAAGAACTATCTGCGGTCGCTGGAGCGGAGCCGTGCGGCGCTGCGGAGCAAGGACCGGCCGCGCACCTTCGCGCTGGCCGGGCGCGAGTGGGATCTGCTGGACGGGGTGTTCGCTCCGCCGTTCTCCGCGTCGACCGGCGCGGCCATGGAGCTGCTCGGGCTGACCGGACCGGAACGGGCCTCCTGGCAGGGCTCCCTGCTCGAAGTGGGCAGCGGCACCGGCGTGATCGCCATCTGCGCCGCACTGGCGGGCTGCGACCCGGTGACGGCCCTGGACATCAACGAGCAGGCCGTGCGCAACACGGCGCTCAACGCGCGGCGGCACGGCGTCACGGACAGGCTGACCGCCGTGCACAGCGACCTGTTCGACGCGCTCGGGACCGAGGAGCGCTACGACACCGTCTACTGGCACTCCCCGTTCGTGCTCGCCCCGCCCACGTACCGCCACGAGACCGTCCACGAACAGGCGTACGTGGACCCGGGCTACCGCGCCCACCGTCGCTATCTCGCCGAGGCCCCGGCCTTCGCGGCCGAGGGGGGAAGGGTGCTGCTCCACTTCAGCGACCGCGGGGACATCGACGCGCTGCACGCGATCGCGGCCGAGTGCGGCCGTGCCCTTCAGGTGCTGGGCAGCCGCCGCATCGGCGAGGGCACCGAGACCGTCGAGCACATTCTCTACGGGATAACCGCGCCATGAAGAAAGCCGTACGCACCCTGCTCGTCGACAACTACGACTCGTTTACCTTCAATCTTTACCACTCGCTCGCCCGGGCGGGCGGGGCGGAACCGGTGGTCGTCCGCAATGACGATCCGGGATGGGATTCCGCGCGCCTCAGTGAATTCGACAATGTCGTGCTTTCCCCGGGACCCGGCCATCCCGGCCGCGCGGCCGACTTCGGGATTTGCCGGGAGATCGTCGAACGGACGGAGATTCCGCTCCTCGGAATCTGCCTGGGCCACCAGGGAACGGCGCTGCTGCACGGCGCCGTCGTGGAGCGTGCTCCCGAACCGCGCCACGGCCGCACCTCCCCCGTACGGCACACCGGTGAGGACCTGTTCAGGGGTGTCCCCTCGCCGTTCGAGGCGGTGCGCTACCACTCGCTGACCGTCACCTCGCTGCCCGAGGAGATGGAGGCGGTGGCCTGGACGGCCGACGGCGTCCTCATGGGACACCGCCACCGGCACCGGCCGCTGTGGGGGCTCCAGTTCCACCCCGAGTCGATCCTGACCGAGTTCGGGGATGAACTTCTCCTGAATTTCACGGAGTTGACGCGGGAGTGGCACCGCGCACACGGTACGGGAGCGGTCCGGAGCACCCTCCCGCGTCCGGTGAAAACCCTCGGTGCGGCGGCGGAGCCGGACGAGGCCGCGCCGCGGAAACTGCGCGTCCTGGAAGCGCGGCTGCCCACCCGCTGGAGCGACGAGGTGGCCTTCCACCGGCTGTTCGGCCGCAGCGCCAACGCCTTCTGGCTGGACAGCAGCCGGCCCGACGCGGACGCGGGCCGCTTCTCGGTGCTCGGCGACGCGGCGGGACCGCTGGCCCGGGTGGCGCGCGCCGACGCGCACGACGGCACCGTCACGCTGGAGTGCGCGGCGGGGCGGCGGACCATCACCGCCGACTTCCTCGACTGGCTGGACCGCGACCTGAAGGCCGTCCATGTCGAACTCCCCGACCTGCCCTTCGACTTCGCGCTCGGCTGGGTCGGCTATCTCGGCTACGAGCTGAAGGCGCAGTGCGGCGGCGAGAGCGCCCATCGCTCCGAGGACCCGGACGCCGCCCTGGTCTTCGCCGACCGCGCGGTGGTCCTCGACCACCTCACCGGCCTCACCCATCTGCTCGCGCTCACCGAGGAGGGGGACGAGGACGCGGCCCACGCCTGGCTGGGCGCGACCGCGCGGGCCCTGGAGTCGGCGGCGGGCGAGGAACTGGGCGAACCGGCCGCCCCCGCCGCGCCCTCCGCCATCCGGCTGCGGCACGAACGGGACGCGTATCTGCGCCTCATCGATGCCTGCCGGCAGGAGATCGCGGCGGGCGAGACCTACGAGGTGTGTCTGACGAACCAGGCCGAGGCCGCGTTCGACGGCGACCCGTGGGAGGCGTACCGGCTGCTGCGCCGCGTCAGTCCCGCCCCGTACGGCGCGCTGCTGCGGTTCGGGCGGCTCGGTGTGCTCAGCACCTCGCCCGAGCGGTTCCTGCGGGTGGAGGCGGACGGCACGGCGACCTCCCAACCCATCAAGGGCACCCGGCCGCGCGGGGCGACGCCCGAGCAGGACGCGGCGCTCGTGGCCCAGCTGCGCTCGGACGAGAAGGACCGGGCGGAGAACCTGATGATCGTGGACCTGGTCCGCAACGACCTGGGCCGCAACGCCGAGATCGGCTCGGTGGAGGTGCCGCGCCTCTTCGACGTCGAGACGTACGCCACCGTCCACCAGCTGGTGAGCACGGTACGGGCCCGGCTCCGGCCGGACCGCAGCGCGGTGGACTGTGTGCGTGCCGCGTTCCCGGCGGGCTCGATGACCGGCGCCCCCAAGATCCGCACCATGCGCCTCATCGACGCCCTGGAGGCGGGCCCCCGGGGCGTCTTCTCCGGCGCCATCGGCTACTTCTCGCTCTCCGGCGCCGCCGATCTGAGCGTGGCGATCCGTACGGCGGTGCTCACCCCGGGCCGGGTCAGGTACGGGGTCGGCGGGGCGATCGTCGCCCTGTCGGACCCGGAGGCCGAGTTCGAGGAGACGGCGGTGAAATCGGCGCCGCTGCTCGCGCTGACCGGCGCCGCCTTCCCGGGCCGCAGGTCATAGCGGCCCGGGAAGGCGGGATCGGCCCGGCTCAGCCGGCGGCGGGCACGGCGTCCCGTGCCCGCGGCGCCGGGAGCTCGGCGAGGGCGGCGGCGATCTCGTCGGCGCGCCGGGTGAACGCGGCGACGGCGCTGACGAAGTAGTAGGCGCCGCGCGTCAGTTCGCCGAGCACGAAGAGGTGGTCGTCGGCCTGCCCGGAGGTGTCCAGCGCCCGGCCGGTCACCTCGTCGACCCGGATGCCGCCGTGCGGGTGGTCGGCGAGGAGGCCGGAGGTGCGGGCCAGCCCCAACATGCCTCCGGCCGACGGGGGTTCGGGCCGGTAGACCGAGGTGACCGCGTTGACCACCAGGTCGGCGCGGTCCGCGGCACCGTCCTCGTACCGCACGAGGAAGCCGTCTCCGTCCCGCTCGACGGTCTCGATCCCGGCGCGCACCCGCAGCCGCTTCTCGTCGCACAGCTCGACCAGCTTGACGGCGGTGGACTGCGGGATGGGCGAGGCGAAGCTCCACAGCCGGGAGTGCAGGGTGCGCAGCACCTCTTCCCGGTCGCCCTCGTCCAGGGCGAGCCACAGGTCCTGGCCGATCTCGATGACCGCGCGCTGGAGGAGCTGGGTGCCGATGTCGTCGGAGAGAGCGTCGTCGAGCTGGCGGCGCAGCCGCTCCTCGGCCGGGGCCGGGTCCATGATGTCGGCGGCGACCGCGGCGAAGTCGCCGCCCGCCGCCTCGACCTCCTCGCGGGCGAGCGCGGCGATGTCCGCCATCCGCACCGGCCTGGGCAGCGCCGCGAGCCGTTCGGCGGTCAGCACCGCCGGCAGCACACGGGCCGCCTTGCGGCGCACCGAGGGCAGCAGCCCGGACCGGGAGGCCAGGGTGACGCGTCCCCGGTGGCCGAAGGCGCGCAGGGCCATCAGTACATCGGTGGCGATCATGCCGGAGCCGATGACCGCGATCTCCGCGTCCTGCGGGACCTCGGCGAGGGCTTCGCGCAGGGGGTACGGGTCGTCGATGTAGCCCGGGGTGCCGTTCAGCCCGTAGGCGTCGTCGTCGGCCCGCCCGCCGACGCACAGCACCGCCTGGTCCACCCGTACGCTCCCGCTCGCGTACCGGATGACGACGCCCGCCCCGTCGCGCTCGACCCCGGTGGCCGTCTCCTCGACCGAGCGGATGCTCCACCCGGCCGCGCGCAGCGTCTCCAGGGCCTCCTCGACCCCGTCCTCCAGGTAGTCCCCGTAGACCGGCCGGGACAGGAAGCGGTGCACGCCCCGCTCGTCCGGGTGCACGGCGAGGCCCTTGGCCTCGGCCCACCGCACGCCGTGCTGGGCGTCGTTGAGGTACAGCGACATGCCGATCATCGGCCCGTTGGCGAGGACCGCCTCGGTGTCGCGCTGGTAGGCGCGGCCGCGCCAGCGGCCCTCGGGGCGGTCCACGAGGACCAGCTCGCCCGGCCCGCCGAACTGCTCGTGCCGGGCGGCGAGCGCGGCCACCATCGTGGCCCCCACGGTTCCGCATCCGATCACGCCGATGCTGGGCATGTGGTGGTCCTTTCCTGAAGCAGAGATCAGCGGGCCGGGGGGATGTTGTGGTAGCCGCGGAACAGGTTCCCGGGGTCGTACACGGCCTTCAGCGCGGCCAGCCGCTCGTAGTCGGCCTCGTCGTAGCAGGCCCGCAGCTGCTCGGCCGTGACGGGGCCGCCGAGCAGGAAGTTGGGCGCGACACCGAGGATCCGGTCGCCGAAGAGCTCGTAGACCCGCTCGTGGCCGGCCCGCTCGGCGGCGGCCACGTCGTCGCCCGCACCGGCGGGGATACGGCTCAGCACCCGCACCAGGAAGCGGGCGTCGCGGTGGCCGACCGCGGAGGGCACCTCGGGGCGGCGGGCCATCGCACCGCCCATGTGGTTGATCTGGACGACGCAGTTGAGGCCGGAGCCCGGCCCGGTCAGCTCCAGGATCCGCGCGGCCGTCTCCGCGTCGAGGTCGTCGACCAGGACGTTGGTGCCGTAGTACGCCATCGGGGTCGGCGGGTCGCGGTAGATGGAGTCCGAGTCGGTGTACGGCATCTCGGTGAGCGTGTCGAGGACGTACGGGCCGATCGCGCGCAGCGGGGCGACCGCCGCCTCGCCGTCCGCGGTGCTGCCGGTGTGGGCGATCCGGATGTGCGCGGTGTACTGGCCGCGTACCGGCTCGGGCACCGCGGGCTTGTCCGGGAAGGGCACCAGGCCGATCGAGGAGGTCATCTCCTCGCCCACGCCCGCCGTCCACTCCAGCCAGGAGCGCAGGGCGTCGGGCACGTACCGCTCGGCGAAGTACAGTCCGCCGCCGTAGATCCGGGGCTGGTGGACCAGCTCCACGTCCAGCGAGGTGACCACGCCGAAGTTGCCCCCGGCGCCGCGCAGCGCCCAGAACAGGTCCGGGTCGCTGTCGGCCGTGACGTGCCGCAGCTCGCCGTCGGCGGTGACGATCTCGGCCGCCCTGATCCGGTCGGCGGCGAAGCCGTGGGTGCGGGCCAGCAGGCCGATGCCGCCCTCGACGGTGTAGCCGACCGCGCCGACGCCGAGCGTGCTGCCCGAGAGCGGCGCGAGGCCGTGCAGCGCCGCCTCCCGGATCACGTCGCCCCACGGGGTTCCGGCCTGGATGCGGGCGACGCGGGTGCCGGGGTCGACCTCGACGCCGCGCATCCGCGCGGTGGTCACCAGGACGCCGCCGGCCCGGTCGCCGGGCAGGCCGTGGCCGGTGGACTGCACCGCGAGGGGCAGCCCCCGCCCGGCGGCCAGCCGGACGGCGGCGCGGACGTCGTCCGGCCCCTTGGCGCCGACCACGACGTCCGGCCGCTGGCCGAACCCGAGCTGGTAGGCGGCGACCTCCTCGGCGTAGCCCGCCGACTCCTGGTCGAGGACCGGGCCTTCACCGGCGATGTCTACGGGCACGCTCACTGGACAGCCTCTCTATACGTAGATCGTGCCGCGGGCGAGGACCGCACCGTGGCCGCCGACGTACACCGCGTCGACCCGGTCCCCCTCGCCCTCGACGTTGGCGTACATGGGGGAAGGCCGGCCCATCTCGACGCCCTGGAGGACCTCGATGTCCTGGCCGTAGGAGGCGAACCCGTGGCGCGCCAGGTGGATGGCGACGGGGCCGGCCGCGGAGCCGGTCGCCGCGTCCTCGACGACGCCGTACGCCGGGGAGAACATCCGCGACCGCCAGTGCGTGCCGGAGCCCGCGAAGCAGTAGGCCGACATGTCCGGGAAGGCGCGCAGCGCGTTGTGGTCCGGGGTCAGGGCGGAGAGCGCCTCGACGCTCTCCAGGCCGACCAGCACGTGCCGGGGCCCGTTGCGGTAGGCCTCGACGGGGGTGACCGACGCGTCCAGGCCGAGCGCCGCGAGCAGCGCCTCGGTGTGCTCGTAGGGCTCCCACACGGGGATGGGCTGGGCCATCCGTACGGAGGTGGCGTCGTCGTCGTGGACCAGCTCGAAGGGGACGGCGCCCATGGCGGTCTCCAGGACCAGCCGGTCCGCCTTGCGCGGGCGGCCGATGGCGACCGCCGTGCCCAGGATCGGATGCCCGGCGAACGGCAGCTCGTTGACCGGCGTGAAGATCCGGATGCGCGCGTCGCCGCCCTGCTCGGCCGGGAGCACGAAGGTGCACTCGGAGAGGTTCATCTCCTTGGCGATCCGCTGCATCACCTCGGCCGTGAGGTCCCCGGCGTCGAAGAACACGGCCACCGGATTGCCTTCGAGCGGGGTACGCGAAAAGGCGTCCACCACCGTGTACTCATGCATGGAACGGGGTCTCCTGGAGGGGGAGTGCGAAAAGGCGGGAGCGGGGATCAGGTGGGGATTCCCTCGCGCTTCACCGACGGGACCGGGATCCCCAGGGCGCGCAGCTGCTGGTTCGGGTTCATGAACTCCCGCTCCAGCTTGATCTTCCCGTTCTCGAACTCGAAGGAATGAAGGAAGTGGTTCCGGTAGTACCCCTCGGGGTAACCCGGGAAAAGGATCTTGCCTTCGCCGTCGCACTCCACCCAGAAACGGTTCGGGTCCTGCGTCTCGAAGATCTCGACGTTGGTCCACACCCAGTCCGGGAAGCACTTGAGCGACCACACCGCGTGCTCGCCGAGGGTGTCGCGGCCGCGGATGGCGATGGGCTCGCCGGTGTCGGTGGTCCACAGACCGCCGACGCCGTCCTCGGTGAACAGCAGATGGCGCTTCAGCCGGTCCTCGCCACGGCAGTTCATGTACTGCTCGACGATGGCGCGGTTGCTCCTGCGGAGCTCCGCGTCGTCCTGGAACGCCTGCGGCTGGGTGGTCTCCGACATCGCTCGTCCTCCAAGGCTGTGTTTGCGTGCCGCGTCTGCGTGCCGCGTCTGCGTGCCGCGTCGGCGTGCCGCGTCTGGTCGCCGCGTCGGCCGGTGTACGTGCCGGGGCACCGGGGTCCTGTGCTGCGACCCTGTTCCGGGGCCCGGCGCACTGGCAACCGGGTACCGGGGACTTTGGCAAGTACCGGCGAGACCACGTACCGACCTGACGGAGTCCGCGCGGGCCGCGGCGCACTGGCAACCGGGTACCGGGGACTTTGGCAAGTACCGGCGAGACCACGTACCGACCTGACGGAGTCCGCGCGGGCCGCGGTCTCAACGCGCCTCGGGCAGCCGGGCGCGGGCGTGGGCGATGAGCGCGGCCCCGGCCGGGCTGGTGGGGCCGCCGGTGCGCCAGGCGAGGGCGAGGCTGCCGTGGATGCGCGGCCGGTCGATCTCCACGAGGTGGACCTCCGCCTCGTTGGCGCGGGCCAGCGAGATCGGGATGAGGGCCACCCCGAGCCCCCGTCCGGCGAGTTGGGCCAGTACGTGCGGGTCGGCGGCCTCGAAGGCGATGTGCGGCCGGAACCCGGCCCGGGCGCACGCCGCCTCGACGACACTGCGCAGCCCGGTCCCCTGGGTGAGGCAGATCAGGGCCCGGTCGGCGAGCTCGACGAGGTCCACGCGGTCCCGGCCGGCCAGCGGGTCCCGGTGGCCGACGGCGGCGACCAGCGGCTCGTCGACGATGTCGTAGAGCGTGATGCCGGGCGGCCGGGTGCCGGTGCGGCCGATCACCGCGAGGTCGATACGGCCCGAGTGCAGGGCCTCCAGGAGGTGCTCGGAGCTGTCCTCGGTCAGCCCGATCTCCACCCCCGAGTGCGCCTCGTGGAAGGAGGCGAGCAGCCCCGGCAGATCGATGGCCTTGCCCATGGAGATGACGGTGCCGATGGTGACCCGGCCGCGCACCAGACCGCTGAGTTCGTCCACCGTCTGACGGACGGCGGCGACCGCGGCGAGCGCGGCCTGCGCCTGCGGCAGCACGGAGACCCCGACCGGGGTGAGCCGGACCGTACGGCTGGAGCGGTCGAGCAGGTCGTGGCCCAGCTCCCGTTCCAGTTTGCGCACTTGGGCGCTGACTCCGGGCTGGGCGACGTGCAGGGCCTCGGCCGCCTTGGTGAAGCTCGCCAGCTCGGCGACGGTGACGAAGTACTCCAGCTGACGCAGCTCCATAACTGCTGATTATAGTTCGCAGAAAATGT
The DNA here is from genome assembly GCF_001653515.1 of Streptomyces sp. ERV7. Classification (GTDB taxonomy): domain Bacteria; phylum Actinomycetota; class Actinomycetes; order Streptomycetales; family Streptomycetaceae; genus Streptomyces. The sequence goes on from NZ_LYOY01000040.1 coordinate 177,796, forward strand.
AGATGTTGGACTTCTACATACGGACGGGCGCAGAGTGGACGTACCCGAGAACGGGAACCACCAGAGCCGGAACGCCGACCGAGCGGCTGCGCGTCGAGAGGACCGTCCGATGGCCCAACACCCCACCCAGCCGCGCGCGTTCACATCTCCGACCACCCGGGCGGTGGTCGAGGCGTTCTTCGCCCGGCAGCGCGCAGGGGACCACACGGGCCTGCTGGACCTCTTCGCGGACCGCGTCGACTTCTTCGCGCCGGGCGCCGCGAACGCCGGGGCGCTCGGCCCGGGCTCCACCCGTTCGGACATCTCCCTCTTCTTCTCGACGCTCGGCAAGGTCCTCGTGCCCGACCGGGACTTCCTGGTCCTGGGCCAGGACGCGGTCGTGACCGGGTTCGCCCGCTGCGACACGAGTCTCAACCCGATCGCCATGCACTTCACGGTGGCCGGAGCGAAGATCGGCCGCTGCCATCTGACGGAGGTCAGCACGAGGCTCTGAGGGCTTCGCGGCATCCGGCATGGCGTACGACGCGACGTGGCGTCGTACGCCGTCCCCACTCCCTGACTTTCCGTCACTTCTCCCCCACCGCCCCGGCCAGGACGTGCTTCACCCCCTGCCGAAGGGCGTCCGTCATGCCCTTCCCCGGGGACACATCCCCCAGGGACGTAAAGGAGTACTCAGTGAATGCCACGACCACGGCGAGGGGCGGGCGCGACAGCCGCACCGCCACCATCGTCATGGCCTGCGTCGGCGTGTTCGTCGCCTATCTGCCGGTCACCACGGTCTCGGTGAGCCTGCCGACGATCCAGCGCAGCCTCGACGCCTCGACCGCCGACCTGTCCTGGGTCACCGACGCCTTCGTGCTGCCGATGGCGGCACTGATCCTCACGGCCGGAGTCGTCGGTGACGTATACGGCCGCCGCAAGGTCTTCCAGGCCGGGCTCGCCTTCTGTGCCATAGGCGCGGCGATAGCCCTGAGCGCCGACGGCTTCGGCAGCGTCGAAGTCCTGTGGACCGGCCAGGCGTTCGCGGGAATCGGAGCGGCGGCCCTGCTGCCCGCCACCCTCGGACTGATCAGCCACGCGGTGCCGAACCCGCGCGAGCGCTCCAAGTACGTCAGCATGTGGACCGCGTCCCTGATGGGCGCGCTGGCCGTCGGCCCGATGATCTCCGGCCTGATCCTGGAGAACGCGTCCTGGCGCTGGATCTTCCTGGCCCCCATCCCGGCCTCGCTGCTGACCATGGCGGCGGCCTCCCGTTACGTCGCGGACTCGCGCGCCGCCGGATCCCGCAAGCTCGACTGGCCGGGCCAGATCACGGCCGCGGTCGCCATCACGGCGCTGGTGTACGCGGTCATCGAGGGCGGCGGCGAGTCCTTCTCCGAGACGCGCGTGCTGGTGGCGCTGGCCCTTTCGGCGCTGGCGCTGGTGGCCTTCATCGTCACGGAGCTGCGCAGCGCGAGCCCGATGCTCGACCTGAAGCTGTTCCGCTCGCCCGCGTTCAGCGCCACGGCGCTGGTCGCGATGATCAGCTTCCTCGGCCTGATCGGCTTCATCTTCGTCCTCAGCCTGTATCTGGGCCAGGTGCAGCAGCTCGGCACGCTGGACGCGGGCTACCGGATGCTGATGTTCACGTTCACCGCGATGGTGGCGGGACCGATCTTCGGCCAGATCATGCACAAGGTGTCGGCGCGGATCCTGATCACGACGGGCCTGCTGCTGGCGACGGGCAGCCTGCTGTCGCTGACGTCCATCGACGCCACCACCTCGTTCGCCGATCTGGCGTGGCGCCTGATCATCCTCGGGATCGGCTTCGGCGCGGTCTTCGCTCCCATGACGGCGACGGCGATCAACTCCGTACCGCAGCAGCTGGCGGGCATGGCGGCGGCGGGCAGCAACGCGTTCCGCCAGGTCGGGGCGGCGCTCGGCCCGGCCCTGATGAGCGCGCTGCTCACCACCAAGGTGACCGACGCGCTGCCGGGCCACCTCTCGGACGCGGGCCTGAGCGCTCAGGCGCAGCACCAGGTGACGGGCGCGGTCGACAGCGCGGGGTTCGGCGCGGTGCACGGCATCGACCTGGGCGCGGACACGCCCCGGATGCTGCACGCGTTCAGCCAGGCGTTCATCGACGGCATCCACCTGTGCCTGGTCATCTCGGCGGCGGTGATGCTGCTGGCGGCGGTGGTCAGCGCGGTCCTGCTGCGCCGCCCGCGCCCGTCGGCCCCGGCGCCGGCGCCGACGCCCCGCGTGGAGGAACCCGCCCTGAACCACTGACCCCGCACGTGCTCCGGTACGGCTCCGGCGGGTCCGGGGGGTGGTGGGCTGGGACGGTTGCTGCGGGGACAAGAAGGACTCCTGTTCAGGGGCAGGGGGGCTGGGCGGGTGCACGGTGGTGGTCACGCGCCCGGCTCCCATCATCCCGGAGTTCAGGGCGCCTTGAACAACGTGGGGAAGCGCGGTGCCAGCCAGGGTTTGCGGCCCCAGGCCAGCACACGGCCCCGGGCGATGGCCGCACGGGGGTCGGCCCGGCCCAGCGCCATCAGCAGGAACGTGACGGGCTCGATGTGGATGGTGCAGTCCGGGCGGCCCGCCGGCCGTTCGCCGACGCAGGCCACACCGTCGGTGAACTCCACACCGAACCGGGCGCCGCCCCGCAGCCGGACGGTGTACCGCGCGTCGCGGCCCGCCGCGGCACCCGCGTCGACCACCCGGGGCATCGCCGCGAGCAGGAACGGCAGGGTCAGCTCCACGCGCCGCCGGTCGAGCATGTGCGGGCGGCCCACCGCGCGGGCGATGTCGTAGCCGTGGCCGAGCATGTGCGTGAGCAGATACGCGCCCAGGGTCGGCAGGTCCATGGTGCCCATCGGGGTGGTGAGCGGCCGGGCCCCACCCGGGTCCGCCGCGCCCGCCGCGTCGAGGTAGGCGGTCGCCCGGGCCACGATCATCGCGGCCAGCGGCTCGGCCGCCCGTTCGCCGAACTCGGCCAGGGCGCGCGCGTTGGCCGCCGCGATGCTCCCGGGTGTGCCGTCCCCGTGCTCGCGGCCGCCGCCCGCCGCGATCTCGGCCATCAGCTGGTTGGCCTGCGCCAGGTGCGCCGCCGTCTCCCCCAGCGTCCACGCGAGACCCGGTACGGGGACGCTCGTGTCACGGGCCCCGCGCAGCAGCAGGGCGATGTCCTCGGCGGTGCCGCGTATCGCGTCGGCGAGCCCCGGAGGCAGGGTGTTCCCACTCGACTGGTGTGCGCTCATGGCGCCGGAGCCTGCCCCAGCCCGTGCCACCTGTCCAGGGCCGGGCGGGCCCGATCACACCGTGGCGAAGATCCACGGGTATCGACAGGAGCCGCGCGGGTCGTACACAGTGGCCTCCCGTCCGTCGTGACCGAGCCAGCAGCGCCGAGGAGCCACCGTGACCAAGTGGGCAGGCCGGACCGCCACCGAGATCGCCGAGGCCGTACGGCAGAAGGTGGTCACACCCCGCGAGGTGGTCGCCGATCACCTGGCCGCGATCGCCGCGCGGAACGGGCGCGTCGGCGCCTTCCGCGTGGTGCGCGCCACCGCCGCCCTGGCGGAGGCGGACGCGGTGGGGGCACGCCCGGACCTGTCCCGGCTGCCGCTCGCCGGTGTTCCGGTGGCCGTCAAGGACAACCTGCCGGTACGCGGTGAGTCGACCCGCAACGGCTCCGCGGCCACCCCAAAGACGCCCGCGACCGAGGACCATGTCACCGTCGCCCGGCTGCGGGAGGCGGGCGCGGTGGTGGTGGGGCTCACACACGTACCGGAGTTGTGCGTCTTCGGGACCACCGACGGGGTGCACGGCATCGCCCGCAACCCCTGGGACCCCTCGCGTACGGCGGGCGGCTCGTCGGGGGGCAGCGCGGCCGCGGTCGCGGCTGGTCTGGTGCCGCTCGCGCTCGGCAACGACGGTATGGGCTCCCTGCGGATACCGGCCGCGCACTGCGGTCTGATCGGCCTCAAGCCGGGCACCGGGCGCGTGCCCGTCGACCTCGGCGGTGCCTGGTTCGGGATGTCGGAGAACGGGCCGCTGGCGACGACGGCGGCCGACGCGCGGCTGATGTTCTCGGTGCTCGCGGGCGAGACACCGGCCGGCGACGACCCGGCGGGCCCGCCGCGCGCGCTCAGGATCGCCGTCTCCACCCGTAGCCCGATCGCCGGAGTGCGCGTCGGCCGCGCGTACGCCTCGCTCGCCCGCCAGGCGGCCCGGGCGCTCGTGGAGGCCGGGCACCGGGTGTCCGCCGCCCATCCGCCCTACCCCCTCAGCTTCGGCACGGTCATCCTGGCCCGCTGGACGGGGGGCACCGCGCAGGACGCCGAGCCGCTCGACCCGCGGCTGCTCGCCCCGCGTACCCGGCGCCACGCGGCCGTCGGGCGGGCCGCCGGACGGCTGGGGATGCTGCGCGCGGACCACCGGGGCGCGCTCAACAGGCGGCTCGGGCCGTTCTTCGAGGAGTACGACGTCCTGCTGACGCCCGCGCTGGCCCGCCGCGGCCCGGCCGCCGACGCCTGGCACGAGCGCGGCTGGCTGGCCAACGTCCTGGTCAACACCGCCTGTTCGCCGATGACCCCGCCGTGGAACCTCTCCGGCCACCCGGCCCTCGCGATGCCCTTCGGCTCCCTGCCGACGGGACTGCCCGGCTCCGTCCAGCTCGTCGGCCGGCCCGGCAGCGAGCACCAGCTCCTCGGCCTGGTGGCCCAGTTGGAGCGGTCCCGCCCGTGGACGCGCACCGCGCCGGCCACCGGTCGGGGCAGGGGCTGACCGGGAGCGCACTCCACTCCGTAGATGAAGCTTCAACCGTACGGCGCGGCAGGCGAGTTGGCGGACCGTCAAGATGACTGGCGCCGGGCGCACATGGCATGATCGGCCTTCGCGTTACTCCCGAGTAACGACCCCCCTCCTCCCATCCGAAGGTCACATCTACGTGCGCACGTTCACCACACGTCTCCTGGTGCCCGGCCTGGCCACGCTGGCCCTCGCCGCCACCGGCTGCTCCTCGTCCGGGCACAGCGGCGCGGCGGCCCAGCCGGGCAGCACCGCCACCACCGCGGCGGCCGCCGACGGCACGCGGCAGCTCGACGTGGCCGCCGCGCCGCAGGAGGCGTCCGCGCCGACGGCGGTGGCCCGCACCGGTAGCGGCAAGGGCCGGCCGGAGAAGTCCTCGCTGAAGGTCGCCTCCTACGACAAGACCAGCCGACGGGCCGTCATATCCGCGGCCCCGCAGCGGCACACCGGTACGCCCAGCCACTCCCCCGCGCCGGACAAGCCCGTCGCCGTCGGCGACGTGATCGCCAGCGCTCCGGCGCCGGGCGCCCCCAACGGACTGCTCGCCAAGGTCACCGAGGTCGTCGGGAAGACCGACCGCGGCACCGAGGTGAAGACCGCCTCCACGACGCTGGCGTCGGTCCTCAAGGACGACAAGGCCGACGGCAAGGTCCCGGTCGACCCGTCCTCGGTCAAGGTCGAGCCCCTGATGAAGGGCGTCACCTTCTCCTGGGCCAAGACCAAGGGCCTCACGTTCGGGCCCAAGGGCGCCAAGCTCCCCCTCGGCAATCTGCGCCTGGACGTGAACGCCGCGGTGGACACCGCCAAGGACGCCCCCGCCTCCGCCGGCGCCTCGGTCTCCGGCTTCGTCCAGCTCGCCCCCGAGGTGGAGTTCTCCTACGACGGCAGCTCCGGCGGCCTCGCCCCGCGCTCCGCGTTCCTCGGCATGAGCGGCGACTGGTCCTCGCAGTGGGCGCTCAAGGGCCGCGCCGCCGCGAGCACCGGCGCCCCCAAGCGCATCCCCTTCGCCAAGCTGCACAGCGCGCCCGTCATCCAGGTCGGCCCGGTCCCCGTCGTCGTCAACCTCGACCTGACCTGCTACGTCCAGGTCGAGGCCGACGGCCGCGTCACGCTCGACGTCCAGCAGGACGTCAAGGGCGACTTCCGCGTCGGCGGCAGCTACGCCGCCGGCAAGGGCTGGACCCCGGTCAGCACCTCCGCCGTGCACAGCTCGCCGGTGACGGCCACCGTCGCCGCGGCCGGGCGTGTCAAGGGCGCCCTCGGCGCCGAGGCCTCCGTCGGCCTGTACGGGGCCGTCGGCGTCAGCGCCGACTTCGCGCCCTATCTGCGCGGCGAGGCCGACGCGAAGGCGACCGCGTCGACCGACGGCAAGGCGTCCGTCTCGGGTGCCTGGGCCGTGTACGGCGGGTTCGACCTGAGCGGTCAGCTGCACTTCCAGCTGTCCCTGTTCGGCACACCGATCATCGAGCGCCGGATTCCGCTCGGCGCGCTGCACCGCGAGTGGCCGCTGGCGAGCGGGCACGCCCAGAGCTAGGCGCTCGGCCGCCCACACGGCGGAACCGCACGACGACACGGCCCCGCGCCCCGGGGCCGGGGGCCCCACGAGGTGCGGGCCCCCGGCCCCGGGGCGCATTCTTGCTGTATCACCTACCGCGCGGCGCGCGGACGAGGGCAGACCGATGACTGAGAGCGCCGAGAGCCGGCGCTGGGCGCCGGGAAAGCTGACCGCACTGCTCACCGGGGCCGTGGCGGAGGCCATGCGCGCCGTCGGCGGCCATGTGGGCGGCGTCTACCTGCGCTCCAGCACACCCGGGCTCCTGCGGCTCGCCGTGCTCGCGGGGCTGCCGGGACCACTGTTCCGCCCCTGGTGGCGCATGCACGTGGACCGGCCGTTCCCGGTGGCCGACGCCCACCGCCTCGGCATCGAGATCCAGCTCGCCGACCCCACCGAGACCATGCGCCGCTACCCCCAGCTCGCGGCCGGGCTGCCGTTCCGGTTCGGCTCGGTGTACGTACCGGTGGTGGGGGCGTCGACGGCGTACGGGGTCCTCACCGTGCTCTGCCCCGCGACCTCGGACGCCGGCTCGGCGCCCCGCGACCGCGACCGCCTCACGGAGGCGGCACAGGGCCTGGGCGCCGCCCTCCTGGAACTGGAGGCGGACGGCCCCACGGTCGTCTGGGACGGCGAGCCGCTGTGCGTACCGCCCCCGGCCAACGGCGCGTCGACGGGTCACGCGGACGGTGACGCGGCCGGGGACCGCGCGGCCGACCTGCTGCCCGAGGGCGTCTTCACCCTGGACGGCCTCGGGCTGATCACCTACGTCAATCCGCGCGCCGCGCTGCTCCTGGGCCGACCGGCCGGTGAACTGCTCGGGCAGTCCCTGTGGCACGCGGTGCCGTGGCTGGAGCAGCCCGCCTACGAGGACCATCTGCGCGGCGCACTGCTGTCGAGGGACCCGGTCCACTTCCAGGTCAGACGCCCGCAGGCCGCCGACGGCGGGCCGGGTTCCGGGGAGCGGTACGGCGACCGGCTCTCCCTGTCCGTCTACCCGGGCTCCGACGGTCTGACCTTCACGGCGGTCCCCCTGGGCCGGGAGGCGGACGCCGCGGGCGCCGCCTCCCTCCCCGACGGCACCGCCGGAGCCGGGCAGGAGCGGACCGACCCGCCGTTCGGGCCGCTGACGGCCCCGGGCGCGGTGGAGGACGGCGCGGCCCCGCTCACCGCCCCGGTGAACGGGACGGACTCCCTCTACCCTCCGGTCTTCCTCGCCCTGGCACTGAGCGAGGCGGTCACCGCCCGCCAGGTCTCCGCCGTGGTGATGCAGGAGCTGCTCCCCGCGTTCGGCGGCCGTCGCCTCGCCATCTACCTCCTCCAGGACCGCCATCTCTACCTGGCCTGGGAGAGCGGCTTCCCCAAGGGCTTCCTCGATCCCTTCGACGGGGTGGCGCTGGATGTGCGGCTGCCCGGCGTCGAGACGCTCACCAGCGGCCGCCCGCTCTTCTTCGAGTCCATGCAGCAGCTCGCGGCGGCCTATCCCGGTATCGCCCTCGACGCCGAGCAGGGCGCCCGCGCCTTCCTGCCGCTGATCGCCTCCGGCCGCCCGGTCGGCTCCTGCATCCTCGGCTTCGACCGGCCGCGCGGCTTCAGCCCGCAGGAGCGCACGGTCCTCACCGCGCTCGCCGGGCTCGTCGCGCAGGCCCTGGAGCGGGCCCAGCGCTACGACACGGAGGCGGCCCTGGCCCGCGGCCTCCAGGCGGCCCTGCTCCCCCACCGCCTCCCCGTGCACCCCCAGGTGGAGACGGCGGGCCGGTATCTGCCCGGCACCCAGGGCATGGACGTGGGCGGCGACTGGTACGACGTCGTCGAGGCGGGCGACGGTCTCGCCCTGGTCATCGGCGACGTCCAGGGGCACGGCGTACAGGCCGCGGCGACCATGGGCCAACTGCGCAGCGCCGTAAGGGCCTTCGCGCTCGGCGGGCATCCGCCCGAGGAGGTCATGAGCGGCACCAACCGGCTGCTCATCGACCTCGACCCGGGCCAGTTCGCCAGCTGCTGCTACATCCGGCTCGACCCGCTCACCGGCGAGGCCCGGGCGGCCCGCGCCGGACATCCGCAGCCGCTGCTGCGCCACCCCGACGGCCGCACCGAGGTCCTGGACCTGCCCGGCGGCGTGGTGCTCGGGGTGGCCCCGGACGCCGTGTACCCGGTGGTGGACCTGCACCTGGAGCCGGGAGCGGTGCTCGCCCTGTACACCGACGGGCTGGTCGAGCGGCCGGGCACGGACATCGACGAGGGCATCGAGCGGCTGCGCGCGGCCCTGGCCCGCGCCGCCACCCCCACCCGGCGCACCGGCCCGTCCCTGGGCGGCACCGCGGACCTGCTCATCGACGAGGCCCGCCGGACCACCGACCGCCCGGACGACATCGCGCTCCTGCTCACCACCCGCCGCGCCACCCGCTGACGCCCCTCCCGTGGGGACCGTGACCTTCGCCGCAAACCGTGCCCGCCCGTTGTGGACCGGCCCGGGGAGCTGATCAAGTACGTACGACATCACGTACGAGCGCCGCGCAGCCGCCCGGCCCAGCGGGAGACCAGGAGAACACCCCATGACGACCGGGTACTTCACGTCCGTGGACGATGTCTCCGCGCGCCTCGCCGAGACCGGCTATCTGGCGTCCCGGGCCGTCGCCACCACCGTCTTCCTCGCCGACCGGCTCGGCAAGCCGCTGCTGGTGGAGGGTCCGGCGGGCGTCGGCAAGACGGAGCTGGCCAAGGCGGTCGCCCAGGTCGCGGACGCCGAGCTCATCCGGCTCCAGTGCTACGAGGGCGTCGACGAGTCCCGCGCGCTGTACGAGTGGAACCACGCCAAGCAGCTGCTGCGGATCACCGCGGGCCGCGACGAGTCGTGGGACGAGACCCGCACCGACATCTTCGGCGAGGAGTTCCTGCTCTCCCGCCCGCTGCTCACGGCGATCCGCGGCGGCGACCCCAAGGTCCTGCTGATCGACGAGATCGACAAGGCGGACGTGGAGGTCGAGGGGCTGCTCCTGGAGGTGCTGAGCGACTTCCAGGTCACCGTGCCGGAGCTCGGCACGATCACGGCGACGCGCCGCCCGTTCGTGGTGCTCACCTCCAACGCGAGCCGCGAGCTCTCCGAGGCCCTGCGCCGCCGCTGTCTGTTCCTGCACATCGGTTTTCCCGAGGAGGAGCTGGAGCGCCGGATCGTCCGGATGAAGGTGCCCGGGCTCGACGAGGCGCTCGCCGCGTCCGTGGTGCGGGTGGTCGGGGCGCTGCGGGCCATGGACCTGCGCAAGGTGCCCTCGGTCTCGGAGACGGTCGACTGGGCCCGTACGCTGCTCGCACTCGGCGCGGACACCCTCGACGAGAACGTGGTGCGCGACAGCCTCGGCGTACTCCTCAAGCACCAGGACGACATCCTGAAGGCCGCCGCCAAACTCGACCTGGACGCCGTGTGACCGCGCTCCCCGACCGGGTCACCGAGCTGGTCCGGACACTGCGGACGCACGGGCTGCGGATCGGCCCGGGCGAGACCGTCGACGCCGCGGCCGCCCTGGAGGTGCTCGGCTTCGGCGACCGTGAGCGGATGCGCGAGGGGCTGGCGGCGGCGCTGCTCCACAACGAGGGCCAGCGGGCGGTCTTCGACCCCGTCTTCGATCTGTACTTCCCGCTGCGCGTCGGCGCACCGGCGGCGACCGGCGGTGACACGGCGGACCTGCGCGACCGGCTGGCCGCCGCGCTCGCCGCCAACGACCAGGCGATGCTGGGCCAGTTGGCGGCCGAGGCGGTGGACAGCCTCGGCGGATACGGTGCCTCACCCGGCTCGGACGGCTTCTCCGCGCACCAGACCCTCGACCGGCTGCGCCCGCAGACACTGCTCGCGCGGGTACGGGCCTCGCTCGCCCAGGGCGCCCGGGAAGCCTCCTTCACCGACCGGCTGACCGACGACGAGATCCGCCGCCGGATCGAGGGGTTCCGCGCGCGGGTGGGCACCGAGGCACGCCGCCGGGTGGCGGAACGGCGCGGCGCCGAGGAGATCGCGCGCCGGGCCCTGCGGCCCACCGCCGACCGGGTCGACTTCCTCGTGGCGGGCCGCGCCCAGCTCGACGAACTGCGCAGGTCGGTGCATCCGCTGGCGCGCAAACTGGCCACCCGCCTCGCGGCGCGCCGCCGCCGCGCGGCCCGCGGCCGCATCGATCTGCGCCGCACCCTGCGCGGCTCCCTGTCGACCGGCGGCGTCCCCATGCGCCCGGTCCTGCGCCGCCGCCGTCCCGTACGCCCCGAACTCGTGCTGCTCTGCGATGTGTCCGGCTCGGTCGCGGGGTTCGCGAACTTCACGATGCTGCTCGTCCAGGCGCTCCACGACCAGTTCGGCAAGGTGCGGGTGTTCGCCTTCGTCAACCGGGTCGACGAGGTCACCGGGCTGCTGCGCAAGGGCGCGGCGGATCCGGCGGGTCTGGGCGAGCGCATCGCCGGCGAGGCGGCGGTGACCGGCTGGCACGGCAGCAGCGACTACGGCACCTCGCTCGGCGAGTTCGCCGAGCGCTACCTGGACGTCGTCGGCCCGCGCACCGCGGTCTTCGTCCTGGGGGACGCCCGGACGAACATGAGCGACCCGAACCTTCCCGCGCTGCGCCGCATCGCCGAGCGCGCCCGCCGCGTGTACTGGCTCAACCCCGAACCGGCCTCCCAGTGGTCGACCGGGGACTCCGCCGCGCTCGCCTACGCCCAGGTGGCCGAGATGCATGTGTGCCGCAACGCGCACCAGCTCGGCGGCCTCGTCGCACGGCTGCTGCCGGTGTGACGAAGCCGCCGGACGGGCCTAGCTCCGCGCGGGTTCGATGTTCTGGTTGGCGTGGAAGAGGTTGTGCGGGTCGTAGGCGCGCTTGACCGCGGCCAGCCGGTCGTACTGGTCGCGGTAGGTGGCCCTGACCCGTTCCTGGCCCTCGCCCGCGCCGATGAAGTTGACGTAGGCGCCGCCCATGGAGTGCGGGTGCAGTTCCTCCCAGTAGTCCACGCACCACTGCTTCACGGTCTCGGCGTTGGCCGGGTCGGGGTCGATGCCGCCGATGACCCCGGACCAGACGGCGTCCCGGTAGCCCCAGGCGGTCTCGCCCGGCTTGACCCGGTGGGCTGCGCCGTCGACCGGGTACAGGTGCATGGTCGACAGATCGGTGGGAATGCCCTCGGCGTACTTGGCGTGGACGTCGATGGACCCGTCGGTGATCCGGTCGAAGAAGTCGCCGCGCCAGTACCACTGCAGGCCCTTGGGGATCAGCTCGTCGAACATGCTCTGCACCATCGGGTACGGCATGGGCGCCGTGAAGTGGAAGGCGGGCGGGCCGGGTTCGCCCACCGCCTCGAAGACCTTGTCGGCCTGGTCCGGGTCGCCGGTCCAGCACCACACCACACCGCACATCTTCTGCCCGTGGATCTCCTCCGGGAACGGCGGCCCCGGCGGGACGACGAGCACCGCGAAGAACCCGTTGAGGTCCTCGGGCGCCTGCGGCAGGAACTCGCGGTACCACCGCAGCACGTCACCGATGCGGTCGAGCGTCCACACGGTGACGCCGAGCACCACGGTGTGCACCGGGTGCAGCGAGAAGGTGAAGGAGGTGACCACACCGAAGTTGCCTCCGCCGCCGCGCAGCGCCCAGAACAGGTCCGGGTGGTTGCGCTCGTTGGTGGTGACGAAGCTGCCGTCCGCGAGCACCACGTCGGCGGCCAGCAGGTTGTCGATGGTCAGACCGTACTTGCGGGTCAGATGGCCGTGGCCGCCGCCCAGGGTCAGCCCGCCGACGCCGGTGGTCGACATGACGCCGGCCGGGGTGGCCAGGCCGAACGCGTGGGCCGCGTGGTCCAGGTCGCCCAGCAGGGAGCCACCGCCGACCTGGGCGATCTCCGCCGAGGGGTCGACACGTGCCCACCGCATGGGCGACAGGTCGAGGGTGACCCCGTCGTCCACCAGGCACAGGCCCGGGCCGCTGTGCCCGCCGCCGCGGACGGCGAGTTCGAGGCCGTGGTCACGGACGAAGTCGACCGCGTCGATGACGTCGCCCGCGTCCGCGCACCGGACGAGCGCGGCCGGCCGCCGGTCGATCATCGCGTTGTAGATCGTGCGGGCCCGGGTGTACTCCGCGTCCTGCGGGCCGATGACCGGACCGCGCAGTACGGTCCGCATCGCCTCCAGCGTCGTGCCGTCCATGGCGAGCTCCTTGCACCGGCACGGCAGGTCCGTGGACCCGCCCGGCCCTACCCCTGCTGGGCCGCCGGTGGGGTCGTGCGCGCCGGTGCCCCGGCGTCCCCACCGGCCTCGGCCGCTGACGGGCGCCACAGGGCTGACACCTCAAGCGTCTCGCCGCCGGCGGAGACTCGCAATCCCCGGCCCGCACGGCCTCCGGCTCCGGAGGTGACCGGGCCCGGTCGCGGGCGCACGATGGGGGTATGGACCGCCGTATCGGTGACATCAGCACGCCGGGGCGCCTGGCCGACCCGGAGGAGGGCGTCAGCCCCGAGGAGCTCGCCCTCGCGGCCCGCAACCACGGGCTGCCCCTGGAGGCCCTGCGCTACGACGTCACCCCACCCGGGCTCCACTACGTACTGGTCCACTACGACATCCCCCACGCCGACGCGGACGGCTGGCAGCTCACCGTGGACGGCCGGGTGCGCACCGCGCTCACCCTGGACCTGGCGACGCTGCGCTCCTTCCCCGCGGTCACCCACCGGGTGACGATGGAGTGCGCGGGCAACGGCCGGGCCCTGCTCGCGCCGCGCCCCGTCAGCCAGCCGTGGCTGGTCGAGGGGGTGGGCACCGCCGAGTGGACCGGGGTGCCGCTGCGCACGCTACTGCTCGCCGAGGCCGGGGTGGAGCCGGACGCCGTCGAGGCCGTGTTCACCGGCGCGGACCACGGTGTGGAGCGTGGTGTGGAGCAGGACTACCAGCGCAGTCTCCCGCTGACGGACGCCCTCGGCCGGGACCCCGAGGTGCTGGTGGCGTACGAGATGAACGGCGCCCCGCTGCCGCCGCAGCACGGCTACCCGCTGCGGCTGGTGGTGCCGGGGTGGTACGGCATGGCCCACGTGAAGTGGCTGCGCGCCATCACGCTCACCGCGACCCAGTTCACCGGCTTCCAGCAGCAAGTGGCGTACCGCTACCGGCAGTCGGCGCAGGATCCGGGCGAGCCGGTCACCCGGATCGCCCCGCGCGCCCTGATGATCCCGCCCGGCTTCCCCGACTTCATGTCCCGCACCCGGGTCGTACGCCCCGGCCGCCTCCTGCTGGAGGGCCGGGCCTGGTCGGGGCGGGCGCCGGTCACCCGGGTCGAGGTGAGCACGGACGACGGGAACAGCTGGTACGAGGCCGAGCTCGCCCCGGCGGTCGGCCACGGCTGGGCCTGGCGGCGCTGGCGGGCGCCCTGGACGGCCACCCCCGGCAGCCACGTCCTGAGCGTCCGCGCCACCGACGCCGGGGGCGCCACCCAGCCGCTCACCCAGCCCTGGAACCGCGGCGGTTTCGCCAACAACCTGGTCCAGCGGGTCAGTGTCTGCTGCCCCGAGGACGGCTGAGCGAACCGGTCCGGGCGGTTCAGGAGGGCTTCGTCGCGGAGAGCGCGCTGACCTTCACGGTGTCGTCGCACTCGGCGAACACCCCGTCGTCCATGGCGGTCTGGTGATGCCCCGCGCCCGGCACGCCGAGGACGACGCTCGGGTACGAGGACGGCTTGGCCCCGGACACGCAGTACCCGTCGCCCTCGCCCTGGACCTGCACGAAGGTGAGCTTGGTCCAGGCGCGGGCGCCCGGGGCGAGCAGGACGGTGGAGGCGGTGCCGACGTGGGTGGCGGCCAGCGGGACGTTGTGGTCCGGTGCGCCGTTGCCCGCGCCGCCCACCGTGACGAACCCCTTCACCGTGCAGGGGTGCGCGGAGGTGTTGGCGAAGCCGACCACGGCCGCGCCGACGCCCGTGCCCTCCGGGCGGTTGGCCGCCTGGTGGCCCGGGGTGACCTTGAGGTCGCTGATCCCGCACTTGGGGGCCGCGTGCTTGGGCTTGGCGGTGCCCGCCGTCCCCGGGGCGGTGGGTGCCTTCGCGGTGGGCTCGGCGGTGTGCGGCGTGGCCTTGGCGGTGGGGATCACGGGGGACGCGGCGCCCGTTCCGGAACCGTTGCCACCGCCCGGCTCGCAGCCGACCACCAGCACACCGGCCACCACGGCCGTCGCCGCCACCGTCATCGCCCGACGCACGTTTGAGTAGTCCATGACTCCCCCGAGGGTATGGCCGGCACACCCGGCGCTCGCCCTACAACACACCGCGGCGGCGACAATGGTTCACGTGTGCGCACGGGTGTGGCGAGCCGGTTACAAACCGCCGCCCATCAGCGCCGAAAGCGGGACATCCGCCACCTCGCCGGCGGGACGCGACAGATACAGAGCGGTGTGGAAACAGCCGTCGCTCTCCTTGCCCCAGGGGTCTTCGCCGGTCGCGGCCACCGCGTCGAGGGCATAGCACCGCTCCTGTTCGCCGGTGAAGCGGCGCTGCGGGAAGGTGGGAGCGGCCAGCTTCTCGGTGACCAGGCCGTGAGCGGCCAGGCTGTGCGCGATGGCCCGGTAGGAGCCGGTGCGCAGCACGAACGCCGCCACCCACACGGGGCCCTCGATCCTCGTGAGGAGAGGGGTGAACGTGCGGCCGGAGAGGAAGCCGGCCCCGCCGGTGACGGTGATCAGACGCGTGTTCCGTACGGCCCGCAGCAGCGCCCGACTCGGCGGCGCCGCCTCCAGGTCCTCGGCGAAGCCCTCGTCGAGCAGGCCCACCGCCCGTGCGTAGGAGACGGCGGACGCGGCCCGGTCGAGCCCGATGGCGCGCACCGCGTCGGGGCGCCGGCGCGCCGCGTAGAAGGAGCGGTCCCGCTCCTTCAGCTCGGCGGTGGTGAGGGCGGCGGCGTGCGGCGAGGTGTAGTGCTCGTACAGGTCCTCCAGGGTCAGGTCGTGGTGGAGGAGGGCGGCGTTGACGCCGTACGAGCAGCAGAGGTCGAGCACGGTCGCCGGGCCCTGCTCGCGCCCGGCGGCCGTACGTGCGGCGAGCAGGCGCCGGAAGACGCGCTGCGCGTGGTGCGGGGTCTGGTAGCCCCAGGGGCGCAGGGCGCGGAAGTAGCCGCGCGGGTCCGGCTGGTCGTAGACGTCGTCGAACCGCGTCATCCCCATGGCGCCCGTGTGGGCCGTACCCGACACGTCGTCCCCTGCGGGCACGTCGCCCTTCGGCTGTGCCTCGGTCATGGCCGCCGCCCTTCCCCGCCTCGTGCGCGCCGCGATGGGGCGCGCATCCATGCGTAACGTGCCGCGCGGGTGGCGCGGAAGGGCGCGAACCCGCCACGCGGGCACCGCTCACCCCGGCTCAGAGGAAGGCCACCACCACCGTGCCCCACTGGGCCGTCGTGGTCCCGGCCGCCACCGCCAGGTCACCGGCCGCGCACTCCACCCTGCTGTGACACTCCGCGTGCGGGCCGCACCTGCCCGCACGGTTTGACACGTCCTCGCCACGGACACCATGATTCCACTAGTCAACTAGTGGAATCATGGAAAGGGGGGAGGCGCGTGCGCGACATGACCGCTCCTGGCGCGGCCGACACCCGGTGGGCCCTGGAAGCACGTGGGCTGGGGAGGAAGCACCGTCGGGGCTGGGCCCTGCGGGACTGCACCTTCCGGATTCCGGCCGGGCGCGTCTGCGGCCTGGTGGGACCCAACGGCGCCGGCAAGAGCACCCTGCTGAACCTGGCGACCCGGCTCATCGAGCCGAGCGCCGGGGAGCTGCGGGTCTTCGGTATCCCGGTCGACTCCCCGGCCGCGCTGCCCCGGTACGCGTATCTCGCGCAGGACAAGCCGATGTTCAAGCGGTTCACCGTGGCCGAGTCGCTGCGGCTGGGCCAGGAGCTGAACCCGGGCTGGGACCAGGCGGCGGCCGAGCGGATCGTGCGCGCGGGGCGGATCCCGATGGGTGCCAGGATCGGCAGCCTCTCGGGCGGCCAGCGCACCCGGGTGGCCTTCGCACTCGCCTTCGGCAAGCGGCCCGACCTGCTGCTCCTGGACGAGCCGATGGCCGATCTCGACCCGGTCGCCCGCGACGAGCTGAGCTCGCTGCTGCTGTCCGAGGCCAGCGAGCGCGGCACCACCGTCCTGATGTCCTCCCATATGCTCAGCGAGCTTGAGCACATGTGCGACTACCTCCTCGTCCTCGCCGCCGGCCAGGTCCGGATGGCCGGTGAGACGGACGAGCTGGTGCCGATGCACACCCTGGTCACCGGGGTCACCGCGGACCAGGGCCTGCCCACCGCCCTGGCCACCCACACCGTGATCGAATCCCGCATCGCGGGACGGCAGTTCACCGCGATGGTGCGCACCGAGGGCCCGCTGACCGGCGACTGGCAGCTCGCCGATCCCAGCATGGAAGAAGTACTGCTCGCCTACCTCCGCAACCCCGAGGCGCCCGCGCTGCTTTCCCCGGCCGCCGCTCCCGGCCACCAAGAGGAGTACGCCGTATGAGCACGCTCACCCACCCCTCCGCCACCGAGGAGCCGACCCGTACGCGGCCCAGGAGGCTGCGCGGACTCCTGTGGCTGGTGGCCCGCCAGCACCGGACCGTCCTGCTCGCCTGCGTGGCGGCCGTCGTGCTCGGCTCGGTGGCGATCATCCAGCAGCGTGGAGCCCTGCTGGACAACGCGCACGCCGCCGGCTGGCCCGCCACCCCCGTCGACGACATGGACGGCGCCGCGCGCCTGCGGATGGCGAACGCGTTCACCGACATCGCCGCCTACGTGGGGTATCTCCCGGCGCTCTTCGGTGTCTTCCTGGGCGCCGCGCTCCTCTCCTCGGACCAGGAGAACGGCACGGCGCGGCTGGTCACCACCCAGTCGGTGACCCGCTCGCGCTGGCTGCTGTGGAAGGTCGGCTTCGCCGTGGCGCTCGTCGCGGTCACCACCGCGGTCCTGGGCTCGCTGCTGACCTGGTACTGGCACGCGGCCCGGCCGTTCGTCTCCACCGACTGGATCGACGCGACGATCTTCGACAACACGGGGCCCGTCCTGTTCGCCAAGGCGCTGTTCACCACGTCGCTCGGCATCGCCATCGGCGCCCTGGTACGCCGTGCGGTGCCCGCGATGGCGCTCACCCTCTTCGGCACGTTCGTGCTTGAGGTGGCCTTCGACTACCTCAAGCCGCACCTCGCCGCCTCGCGCCGGGTCGCGTTCCCCCTGGAGGGCGACCACCCGGCGGTGCTCAACGGCTCGGTCCAGGTGGACCAGTGGGTCGGCACCGCCTCCGGCAAGCTCTACGGGTGGGGCACCTGCGTCAACGAAAGCGACACGGACGGCTGCCGTGCCAAGAAGGGCATCGTCAACTCGGTGTGGGACTACTTCGGTTACGACCAGATGGCCACCCTGCAGTGGACCGCGGCCGCCCTGCTGGCCGTGGGGAGCGCGGTGCTGCTCGCGCTGGCCGTATGGCGCACCCGCCGCCAGGCGTTCTAGCCCGTCACCGGCCCGGATCGGGAAGCCACCAGGCATAGGCTGTACGCCACCGTACGAAGGGTGTTGCGCCCCGGCGACCGAGCCCGGGGCGCACACCCGTCCGAGATACCCGAGACACCCGAAGCGAAGGAGGCAGGTGCGATGGTCATGTTCCGCGTGGACCGCCGCAGCGGCCTGCCCGCCTACCTCCAGATCGTCCACCAGGTGGAGCAGGCCCTGCGCATGGGGGCGCTGGCCGAGGGCGACAAACTCCCGACGGCGGCCCAGGTGGCGGCCACCACGAAGGTCAACCCCAACACCACGCTGAAGGCCTACCGGGAGCTGGAGCGCTCCGGTCTGGTCGAAGTGCGCCAGGGGGCGGGGACGTTCATCACCCGCTCGCTCGCCACCCCGCAGACCGCACCGGAGTCACCGCTGCGCACCCGGCTCGGCGAGTGGCTGCGCGAGGCGCGGGGGGAGGGTCTGAGCGAACACGACGTCACGACGCTGTTCGACGCCCTGCTCGCCGAAACCTACCCGGCGGCCACGCCCACGCACACCCCCGCACACTGATGCGCCGCCCGGCCGGGGGCCGGGCGGCGCATCAGTGTGTAAGGCCCTAGGCCGAGCGGCGTACGCGGGCCGCCTTGCGGGCGTCGGCGAGCTGCTGGGCCTCGGTGGCCCGGCGGCCACCGCCGGAGCGGCCGGGACGGCCGGGGGTGGTGCCGATGCCCCGGAACGGGGCCCCGCCGCGCTTGGGGCGCTCGGCCGCCGGCGCGTTGCCGATCGGGACGCCCGACGGGGTCTGGGCGCCGGTGATCCGGCTCAGCTCGGCCTCGCCGGAGCGGACCTCGGTGATCTGCGGCCGGATGCCCGCGTCCGCCATCAGCCGGCTCATCTCGCGGCGCTGGTTGGGCGTCACCAGGGTGACGACGCTGCCGGACTCACCGGCCCGGGCGGTGCGGCCGCCGCGGTGCAGATAGTCCTTGTGGTCGGCGGGCGGATCGACGTTGACGACCAGGTCGAGGTCGTCGACGTGGATGCCCCGGGCCGCCACATTGGTCGCCACCAGCGTGGTGACGTGCCCGTCCTTGAACTGGGCCAGGGTGCGGGTGCGCTGCGGCTGCGACTTTCCGCCGTGCAGCGCGGCCGCCCGTACACCGCTGCTCATCAGGTGCTTGGTGAACTGGTCGACGGCGTGCTTGGTGTCCAGGAACATGATCACCCGGCCCTCACGGGCGGCGATCTCCGTGGCGGTGGCGTACTTGTCGGTGCCGTGCACGTGCAGCAGGTGGTGTTCCATCGTGGTGACCGCGGCCGCCGAGGGGTCCACGGAGTGGACCACCGGGTCGGTGAGGTAGCGGCGCACCAGCAGGTCCACGTTGCGGTCCAGGGTGGCCGAGAACAGCATCCGCTGCCCGTCCGGGCGCACCAGGTCGAGCAGCTCGGTGACCTGCGGCATGAAGCCCATGTCAGCCATCTGGTCGGCCTCGTCGAGCACGGTGATGTCCACCCGGTCCAGACGGCAGTCACGGCGCTCGACGAGGTCCTTGAGACGCCCGGGGGTCGCCACGACGACCTCGGCGCCGGAGCGCAGCGCCCCGGCCTGCCGTCCGATCGACATCCCGCCGACGACGGTGGCCAGACGCAGCCTGAGCGACCTGGCGTACGGGGTGAGCGCGTCGGTCACCTGCTGGGCCAGCTCGCGGGTGGGGACGAGGATCAGGGCCAGCGGCTGCTTGGAGTCGGCGCGGAGGCCTGCCGTACGGGCGAGGAGCGCGAGGCCGAAGGCGAGGGTCTTGCCCGAGCCGGTGCGGCCCCGGCCGAGGACGTCACGGCCCGCGAGGGAGTTCGGCAGGGTGGCCGCCTGGATCGGGAACGGCACCGTCACACCTTCGGCGGTGAGCGCCGAGAGCAGCGGGGCGGGCATGTCCAGGTCGGCGAACGCCTCGACCGCCGGCAGTGCCGGGGTGAGCGTGGTGGGGAGGGCGAACTCGCCCTGCGGGGCGGCAGGGCGCCGGCTGCGGCCGCCGGAGCGGCTCTGTGCCTGCGCGCGATAGCGGGCGCCACCGCGCTCGGCGCCACCGGAGCCGGATCCCTTGCGGGCGCCGTACGAGCGGTCATTCGTGCGAGCTGATCGGTTCATGCAGAACCTTCCTCGATATGGCACGTATCGAGGAATTCGCGGCAGAAATGACTGCCGGGGAATCGCAAGAACGAGCCGAAAGAAAAGACGAAAACGAGCCCGGTTCGGCCGCGGTGTCGCGGACCGCCGTCGGGCCTCGGAATACCTGCCGCGCGCGGGCCCGAGGGGATGAACCCGCTGGGGCGGTGGCGCGTACGGCTGCGGCACCCGGAGTCCCGCGCGTCGTGGAGTGCCGTCCACGGCGCGGTGGGCGCACGCCCCGAGGGTGCGTGGCCTGGAGACAGCAACGAGCTGGGGCCCGTACACAAGGTGCGGGCCCCAGCTGCGTCATACCTACGCTTCAGTGGCGTCAGGCGGGGGTGATGTTCTCCGCCTGCGGGCCCTTCTGGCCCTGCGTGACGTCGAAGTTCACCTTCTGGCCTTCCTGAAGCTCACGGAAGCCCTGGGTGGCGATGTTCGAGTAGTGGGCGAACACGTCCGGGCCGCCACCCTCCTGCTCGATGAAGCCGAAGCCCTTTTCCGAGTTGAACCACTTCACGGTGCCAGTAGCCATGTCATATCTCCTTCGGGGCAGTGCCCTGGGGCCCACACTGTGCGGACCCCGGCGTCGCCGCGATGATTGCCCCGTCCGGATAAAGCACCGGAAATACAAAAGTGCCCGACGGAAAGAAGCCCGCCCAGGCACTTGAAGTCTTTGGGAACCACAACTGCAACTGGGATCAACAGTAGCACGGTGTGGCCGTCCCGTACAGCAAATGCCGACTTTTTCGGCTGGGCGCCACGGAATCCCCGCCCCCCACGGAAAAAGTGCCCGAACGCGCCCCCTACCTGCCACAACAGATATTTGCTTACGTAAAGCATACTTTCGGGGTACGGGGCGGAGAGGCCGGGCGACGCGCAGGTGGCGCGGCAGGTATGCGTCCGGCCTGTGCCAGAGTGTGGCCGTGCTCACCGAGGCCCCGCTGCTCCCCGTCCTCACGGCCGACTTCACCTCCCCCGTGCAGTGGGTCGCGGGCCGCTCCTGGGCGTATCCGGAGGGCGGCCCCGTCAACCCCGGCGACGACAAGCTCGACCACCTGGTCCCCGACGCCGCGTACAGCCGCACCGGCACGTTCCTGGCGAGACGCCGCCCCGAGGGCACCTGGAGCACGGGGCTGCTGACCACCGAGGGCAGCGACGAGGACTTCACGGTGCGCGCGGGCGACGTCCTGGAGGCCCGGGTGCGGCTGCCGCGCGAGCGGGGGGCCTGGCCGGCGATCTGGACCTGGCGGGACGGCGGCCAGGAGGTCGACGTGTTCGAGTACCACCCCGACAACCCCGATCTGCTGGAGCTGACCAACCACGTCCGGGGCTCCCACCACTCCTACCGCGACCCCTGCGTCACCCCCGGCGCCCTGCTCGACCTGCGGGTCGACTTCGGCGTCCGCTCGGTGGCGTGGTGGGTGAACGGCGACCGGGTCTTCGTCGACCGCCGAGGTGTGGGCCGCCACTGGTACGCCCACCTCATCGTCAACCTCTCGGTCAGCGCGGGCCGCTTCCACCCGGCGCCGGACCCACAGGTGTCGGAGATGTCCTTCGAGGTCCCGGCGCTGAGGGTGTACCGCGGCGCCGCGACCGCCATGTGAGGCTCCGTCAGAGACAGGACGCCGTGCTGTTGATGTCCCTGGTCTCCAGGACGTGGACGCGCGCCCCCTCGGTCGCCACCGCGATCATCGCCCGGCCCAGCTGCTCCGTCGTGGTGACGTGGTGCGGGGCCAGTCGCCGCAGGACGGGGTAGAGCGGCGTGGTGACCACGTACGCGGCCCGGTAGAGGCGGGTCTTCGAGGTGATTCCGTGCAGGGGCTGGATGTATCCGGGGCGGAACATATACGCGTCCAGGTCCAGCGCCAGCAGGTCGTTCTCCGTCCTGCCCTTGATCCGGGCCCACTTGACGCGGCCCCGCTCGGTGCTGTCGGTGCCCTGGCCGGAGACGTAGACGAAGGTGGAGCGCGGGTTCCAGGAGGCGAGGGCGCGTGCGACCGTGAGGGTGAGGTCGTGGGTGATACGGCCGTAGGCCGCCTCGTCCATGCCCGCCGAGGAGACGCCCAGACAGAAGAAGCAGGCGTCGTATCCGGTGAGTTGGTCCTGTGTGCCGGGCAGGCTCATCAGGGCCGCGAGGTCGGGGTGGACGAGTTCGCGCAGCTTGGGGTGCTTGTCGCCGAGCGGGGTGCGGCCCACCGCGAGGACGCTCTCGATCCGGTCGTCGCGCAGGCACTCCCGCAGGACACCCTGGCCGACCATGCCGGTCGCACCGAAGAGGATCACCTTGATACCCATGGACTCGCTCCTTCCCTCGTGACCGGTCGGCGAAGTCCCCTGACCCCGACGAGTCCTGGGGTCTGCGTATCACGGCGGACGCCGTATCGCGGCGGTCGGCGGCCGCGAAACCCGGTGTCGCACCTGCCCGGCGGTGCTCAGGCGCGGGCGTCGGTACGGAAGGTGACGTCCTCGCCGGAGAGCGTCGCGGTGAGTCCGTCGGCGGTCGTGGTGAGGGACTTGAGCGCCAGGCCGTCCGGGATGCCGTCGAGCTTCAGCTCGCGCTCCAGCATGCCGGTGACGAGCGTCCGCATCGCCTTCGGCAGGTCGTCGCCGACCTTCACCGACCGCAGCGCGAGTGCGCGGTCGCCCGCCACCTCGACCCGCGCGCTGGCCCCGACCTTACCGACGAGCGGCAGGGTGGTGGTGGCCGCGACGCGCGGCTCGGCCTTCGTGCTGTCCCGGCTGTAGCCGATCTCGAAGCCGAGCGCCTTGGACAGGTCCTGGTAGGACACGAAGGCGGTGGCCTTGGCGGAGGCGGCGTGGGCCTCGGAGGCGTCCGCGGAGCGGCGCAGCCGGTCGAGCTCGACGTTCAGCGTGGTGATCGGGAGTCTGCCGCCGTCGCGGCCCGCGGGGATGTCGGAGGCCTCGATGTCGACGCGGTCGAGCGTGCCCCCGGCCAACTGGGTCAGTACGGGGAAGCCGTGCACCTCCACATGCGGCGCGCTCTTGAGCCCCTGAGCCTTCTGGAAGGCGTCGGCCGTGCGGTGTTCGGTCCAGGCGGCCGCGGCCCGGTCGCCCGCCACGCCCAGCCCGGCGAGCACGACGGCGGCGACCGCGTACTTGCGCCACCCGCGCAGCGCCCGGCCCGCCACGGGGCGCGGCCTCAGCACGCCGATCCCTCACGCGGTACGGGGTGCGCGGCGATCCCGCACGCGGCGCGGAAGGCGCTCAGCAGCGGGGCGCGCAGCAGGTCGTCCGGCACGTCCTGACGGGCGGCGACGGTGCTGAGCAGCCCGGTCACGGCCAGCTGCGCCCGGATGGTGCCGTCCAGGTCGTCCGCGTCCGCGAAGGCGGCGAGGGTCTCCGTGCGGTGGTCGCCCAGATCCCCCATGCCCTCCACCCCGGCGAGCGCGCCGGGCAGCACCGGCAGCCCGGAGTTGAAGAGCAGAGCGAGCCGGGAGCGGTGGCGCAGCGCCAGGTCGACCAGATCGGCCGAGGCCCGCCGGTGCCGCTCGGGCCCCTCCGGCAGGGCGCCCCAGGTGGCCCGCAGCGCGGCGAACTCGGTCAGCGGACCGATCAGCGTCGCCGCGAGCAGCCGTTCCTTGGAGGGGAAGCGGTGCAGCAGGCCGGTCTTGGAGTAGCCGACCCGGTCCGCGATCTCCTGCACCGAGGTGCCGAGATAGCCCTGCGCGGTGAAGAGCTCGGCGGCGGCCTCGACGATCTCGGCGTCGAGCTCGGCGCGCGTCGGGCGTGGCATGACGGTCCTCCCCTGAGCCTGGTCACGCCACCGTAACAGACCATCTGGTCCCTGATGGACCAGATGGTCCGTACGTCTCACGCGACGTCTCACGCGACGCTTCGCGCGACGCGGGGGATCGATCGGGCGGAGATGTCCGTCAGCGCCTCAGTACGCGCCGTTCACGTTGTCGATCGAGCCGTACGTGTTGGCCGCGTAGTTGCACGCGGCGACGATGTTGGCGACGGGGTCGTAGCTGTCCGTCGACGTGCCGGGCACGTGGAAGGCCCGGAAGGTGGGGTCGATGACCTGGAGGAGGCCCTTGGAGGGTGTGCCGGCCACCGCGTTGGAGTCCCAGTTGTTGATGGCCAGCGGGTTGCCCGACGACTCGCGCATGACGTTGCGGTAGATGCCGTCGTAGGAGCCGGGGATCCCGTGCTGGGCCATGATGTCCAGCGACTGCCGGATCCAGCCGTCCAGGTTGTTGCCGTAGGTCGCCGTCTTCGCCACGGCGGCGGTCGCCTTCTGGGGCGGCGTGGCCTTACGGGCCGAGCGGTCGGCCCGGTCCGAGGTGGCCGTACGGTCCGCGGACGCCGGGGCCTTCTTGCCCACCGACAGTGCGAGGCCGGGGTGGATCAGGGCCGGGTTGCCGCCGATGGCCTGGCGGTTGTCCTGGTAGAGCTTCTTCCAGCCGCCGCTCACGTCGAGGTCCTGGGCGATCTTGGAGAGGGAGTCACCGGCCACGACGGAGTAGGTCGTCGCCGCGGCCTTCGCGGCGGTGGCCTGCTTGGCCACGATCGGCTCGGCTGACACCGTGCCCTTGGCGGCGGCCGTGACGGCGGACGCGGCCGTCGCGGCGGTGCCGGAGTGCGGGGCGGCCGATGTCGCGGCACCGGCGCTGGTCGCGCCGATCACCGGGATGATGAGCGCGGCGCCACCGGTGCCCGCGGCGGCGATGCCCCGGGTCAGGGTGCTGGACTTGGGGCGGCGGTGCTTACCCTTTGCAGGCATGGCGCATTCCTCTCCTTCGCCTGCGAGGTGAGCTGTCGGGTTCGGGCGAGAGCTGCCCGGCCGCGCTGCACGCGACTTCACCCCGAGCCGTTCCGTCATCCGGATTCGGCGGCCTACCTGGGTCCCCCGCTCCTGCCTTTTCGTGTGTGGGAGGTTTCCGGACAGCGGCAGGATTCGGCGGTCCATCCGGATTTGAGCGTGACCGTAAGCGAATAGGACCGGCCGAAACAAGAGGTCGAATTCACCCTGGGATCCGCAAGAAAGATCCACCGGCGGAAGGGAGTACGAGTGCCCCTCTCCCCGTACCCCCAACTCCTCCCCGTCCCCCCGCTTGAAGGAACCCGTGAGCCCCCTCGACCTCGCCGGCTATCTCATAGCCGCGCTGATGACCGCCGTCGCCCTGTGGCGTATGCCCGCCGCCCTGTGGGGCGACGAGGAGGACAGACGCCGCCGCGCCCTGTGGGGCTGTTACGCCGGGTTCGCCGTCGCCCTGTGGACGAAGACCAAGATCGTACGGATCACACTCAACGACAGTGAGGTCACCGACCTCGCCGTCCTCATCAAGCACTACACCGCCACCATCGCCATCCTGG
The DNA here is from genome assembly GCF_001653515.1 of Streptomyces sp. ERV7. Classification (GTDB taxonomy): domain Bacteria; phylum Actinomycetota; class Actinomycetes; order Streptomycetales; family Streptomycetaceae; genus Streptomyces. The sequence goes on from NZ_LYOY01000040.1 coordinate 203,103, forward strand.
CGATCCTCAGCTACATCGTGGCGATCTACGGCCACTTCCCGGACGAGGGCGCCGTCCCCCGGCACGTGCGGTTCGCGCGGACCGTGCAGCGGGTCGCCGCCAAGGCGTCCGCGGCCACGCTGGTCCTGCTGACCGTGCTGTTCTTCACGGTCGTCGACCGTTCCGTGCCCTCCGACCGCTTCGTCTCCGACCACGCGGGCCAGTGGGGCGCGACGCTCTACATGAGCGTGTTCTATCTGTACTTGGGCGCCTCCTCGGCCGTCTGCGCCTACCAGTGGGCGCTGGCCACCGGCAACGCGAAGGTGCGCCATCTGCGCCTCGGGCTGGGGATGATGACCTTCGCCATGTTCATCGGCGTGGCCTACACCCTCAGCCGGACGCTGTTCCTGTGGGTGAGCGTGATCGACCGGCCGAGCAAGTCGTTCGCGCTGCGCTTCGACGAGATCACCGAGGCCTCGCAGATCGTGCTGTTCGCGTTCTTCGCGCTCGGCGCGTCCATTCCCGCGTGCCACAAGGGCTGGCGCCGGGTGCGGCTGTGGCGGGCGGCGGGCGCAGGCGCGGCTGCACCCGCTCTGGTACGAGCTGATGACGGCGTTCCCGGACCAGCCGTTCGAGCCGCCCGCCTCGCTCGTACGTGAGCTGACGCGCTTCGACACCCCGGCCGACCTGCGGATCGACCGGTGGGCGGCGGACATCGCGGACGCGGTGGAGAAGCTGCGCCACTACGTTCCGGACGAGCTCCTGGACGCCGCCAAGCGGGCCGCCGGGAGCGAGGCGACCGGACCCCTCGCCGACGCGCACTGGATCAAGGCCGCGCTCGCCGCCAAGGCCGACGGGGCTCCCGCGGGCCGGGCCGCCGCCATCGAGCCGCAGCACGCCACGGACCAGGACGGCGAGGTCGCCTGGCTGGTGCGGGTGGCGTCCGCGTACAAGACGATCGGGCACGACCGGGCCCGCCAGGTGCTGGCGTCGACGCGGGCCGGTGCTCAGGACGCTCAGGAGGCCACCGCGTGACCGGCACCATCGAGAGCCGCACCGCCGGGCTCGACGACCCCGCCCGGCGCCCCGTCGCCCTCGCCGTCACCAACGTCCTGCAGCCCCGCAACTGCCTCCTGGCCGGCATGCTCGGCATCGGGTTCGCGGCGGCGGGCGACTGGACCGGGCTGCTGTGGGGGTTCCTCGGGGCGCTGTGCGCGGGGCTGATCCCGGCCGGCTACATCGAGTGGGAGCGCGGGCGCGGCACCTGGGGCGACCGGCATGTGGTCGACCGTACGAAGCGGGCGCCGATCTTCTTCGTCATCCTCGGCTCGATCGGCACCGGCTCGCTCGTCATGGTCCTCGGGGACGCGCCCGTCGGCATCCTCACGGCGATGCTCGGGCTGTGGGTGATGACGATCGGGCTGCTCACGGTGAACACGGTCTGGAAGATCTCGGTGGACGCGTCGGTGGCGTCGGCGGTGGTGGCCCTGCTCGCCGCCGTCCAGCACCAGCCGCTGTGGCTGCTCGGCTACGCAGTGACCGTCGCCGTGTGCTGGTCGCGGGTGGCCCTGAGCTATCACACGGTGGCCCAGACGGTGGCGGGCGCGGCGCTGGGCGCGGCCACGGCGACGGGGTTCCTGTTCGTCTGAGGACGGCCAAGGGCGCCGGGGCGTCTGTGCGCGCGGTGAACGCCCGCTGTGAGTGAGCTGTTATTCAGTTGTTGGCGGGTGCCGTCAAGATCGTCGAGCGGGTCGAAGGACGGCCCGCTCGACGATCGGGGGAAACATGCGCGTTCTCAGGACGGCGGCCATCGCCGCATCGGCTCTGGCGATGACCGCCGGGGCGGCGCTCTCGACCGCGGGGACGGCTTCGGCCAGCTCCACGAGCGAGTTCGTCAACCAGAACAGCAACCGCTGCCTGGCCATCGACATGGCCAAGGAGTACCAGGTCCTCGGGATCCTGTGGAACTGCAACCACAACCCCGACCAGCAGTGGCACGCCGAAATGAAGGCCGACGACGGCAACGGCGCCTACTACGAGATCAAGAACGGCTACGGCCAGTGTCTCGGCACCTGGCAGGGTTCGACCGACAACGGCACGAACATCGTCGGCTGGGACTGCAACGGCAACCCCGACCAGCTCTGGTTCATCGACAAGGTGTCGAGCGACCCGCGGTACTCCAACCTCCGCAGCTACGCCGCCTGGAAGAACGACTCCGGCAACAAGTGCGTCGGTGCCCTGAACGGCAACACCGGCAACGAGACCCCGGTCATCCTCTGGGACTGCAACGACAACCGTGACCAGCACTGGATGCGCGTCGCCTGACCTGCCGCCGCACGTCACATGTGGATCGGGCCCGCGTCTCCGCCCTCCGTCGGGTGCGGATGGGGCGGGCCCTTGCGGTAGAGGACGACCGTGAGCAGCAGGCCGAGGGCGAAGAAGCCCGCCGACCACCAGTAGGCGGTGGCGTAGCTGTGCAGCTGGGCCTTGGCGAGGACCTGCGGGGTCGGCTGCTTGCCCACCAGATAGCTGGAGGCGGCGCTGGTGGCCAGGGTGTTCAGGAGCGAGGTGCCCACCGAACCGCCGACCTGCTGGCTGGTGTTGACCATCGCGGAGGCCACGCCCGCGTCATGGGCGGCGACCCCGGCCGTGGCCAGGTTCATCGCCGGGGCGAAGATCAGGCCCATGCCGCAGCCCAGCACCAGGAGGGGCGGCAGGACGTGCGGCGCGTATGTGCTGTCGACGTCCAGGGCCGTCATCCACACCAGCCCCGCCGCGCCGAGGCCCATGCCCAGCGGCACGATCGGCTTGGCGCCCATCTTCGGCACGAACCTGTTCTGCGCGATCACCGAGGACACGATCATGACCACGACCATGGGTATGAAGGCGAGTCCGGTCTTCACGGGCGAGTAGCGCAGCACCTGTTGCAGGTAGTACGTGAGGAAGAGGAACACGCCGAACATCCCGGCGCCGGAGACGAACATGCCGAGGAACGAGGCGCCCCGGTCCCGGTCGAGGACCACCCGCAGCGGCAGCAGCGGGTGCGTGGCGCGCAGTTGCCACAGGACGAAGGCGACCAGCAGGACCCCGCCCGCCGCGAGGAAGCCCCAGGTCTGCGGTGAACTCCAGGAGTGCTTCTCGGCGTTGGAGAAGCCGTAGACGATGCAGAACAGACCCGCCGAGACCAGCAGCGTGCCGGGGATGTCGAGCTTCGGGCGGTCGGCCGGGGCTCCGGGGTGGAGCAGGCGCAGCGCGCCGAGGAAGGCGATCGCCGCGAAGATCAGGTTCACGTACAGGCACCAGCGCCAGTTGAGGTACTCGGTGAGCAGACCGCCGAGCAGCAGGCCCACCGCGCCGCCGGTGCCCGCGATGGCGCCGTAGATCCCGAAGGCCTTGGCGCGCTCCTTCGGGTCGGTGAACGTCGTGGTGAGCAGGGAGAGCGCGGCCGGTGCGAGCAGCGCGCCGAAGACGCCCTGGAGGGCGCGGGCGATGACCAGGACCGTGAAGCTGGGCGCCGCGCCGCCGATCGCGGAGGCCACGGCGAAGCCGATGAGGCCGGTCAGGAAGACGGCCTTGCGGCCCACCAGGTCCGCGACCCGGCCGCCGAGCAGCAGCAGGGAGCCGAAGGCCAGGGCGTACGCGGTGACGATCCACTGGCGGTTGCCGTCGCTGAAGCCGAGATCGCTCTGCGCGGAGGGCAGAGCGATGTTCACGATGGTGGCGTCGAGCACCACCATGAGCTGGGCGACGCCGATGACCGCGAGGACCAGCCAGCGGTGTTCGTGGGCGGCGCCCTGGTGGCCGGTGCCCCCGGCGGCAGCGGCGGCGGCCGTGGCCGCGCCCCCGCCGCGCAGCGGCTGTCCGTCGGGACTCGCCCCGGCCGCCGCTTCGGCGCTCTCCTCCGGTGCCGAAGCGGCGGCGATCCGTTCCGCCCTGCCCTCTTCGACGGCGTCCTTGGTGTGACGACCCATGGCGTACGTCTCCTTACGGGGGATACGCGCCCTTCATCACGCTAAGTGGAGGTGAAAGGTTCCGCCACGTGAGTGACGTAGGGGGCCGTACGGGGGGCACCGCGCGGAAACGATCCGTCGCGCGGAGCGACCGGGAGACGTTACGGGATCGCGGGCGGTCGCGCCCCGGACACGCCGGACGCCGAACCCAACAATCGGAATCGCAGGGCCACTTCGAGTTCGAAGCGGGCGTCCGGGTCGTCGAGCGCGGCCCCGAAGAGCTCCTCGATACGGCGCAAGCGCTGCCGTACGGTCTGCGGGTGCAGCTCAAGCCGCTCCGCCACCTCGGGAGCGCTGCCCCGATGGGACTGGAGCCACACCAGCAGCGTGGTGGCGAGCCGGGTGGCCTGTTTCGGGGTGAGGTCGTCGAGCGGCCGAAGGCGCCGGTCGGTGAAGAGTCTGACCAGCGGCTGATCCCCGAGGAGCAGCAGCTCCGGCAGCCGCTCCTCGCAGCGGACGATCCCCGCCGGCTGTTCGAGCCGCGCGAGCAGCGTGCGCGCCCAGCGCAGCGAGTCCGCCGCCATGGCGAGCGGCACGGTCGGCCCGACCACCGCCCCGCGCACATCCAGCGCCCCCGCGAACGCCTGGTCGTCGAAGGCCGTCTCCGGGTCCGGGACCAGCAGATACGGCTCCGGACTGTCCAGGTCGGCCAGCACCGCCGGAGGCAGCCTGCGATGGGTGCGGTCGCGCTCGGCGGGCGGTCCGAGCGCGACACACGCCACAGTGTCCGGCAGGGTCCAAGCCGCCGTCACCGCCGCCTGTTCGAGTGCGGACGCGGTCGCGCCCGACACGATCCGCCCGAGCAGATGGTGGCGCCGCCGCCCGAGCGCGCCCGCCTTGTCGGCCTGCGCCTCGGCGTACCCGCGCACCGACATGGCGGAGATCTCGTCGATGTGCGCGAACACCGCCTCCGCGAGCAGCACGACCTGGTCGGCCCCCACCCCGGCCCGCCGCGCCGCGCGCGCGTAGCGCCGCCAGGCGACGCGGGCGCCCAGCCGGTACGCGGCCTGGAGCGCGTCCAGGCTGCGGCCCTCGGCGAACTCCCCGCGCCCCAGCACCCAGTAGACCCGCCACCGGTCCTCGCCCCGGTCACCGGGCGGGACGTCGCCGCCGCCTTCCACGAGGTCCGCGAATTCGGCGAGTGCGGTTTCCACTCCCATCTGGATTCCGTGCCGGAATTTCCCGTGCAGCGGCCGGGAGAATTCCGGCACGTGCTGTCTTATCTGTCGAATTACCTCGGCCGCTGTGGAGCGCTGTTCTTTTCGCAGCTCGGCGGCAAGATTACGCGGCAGAGCGGCCCATGGCCCGGCCATGGCTGCGAGTATGAGCGGTTGTTACTCACCAGTCAATAGCCCTGACGTGCCCGGTAGTTACAGCTCCAGCACCCTTCGAGTGGCGGAGTGCTCACCTGGGTGACAACTTCCCGCCGCCCCCTTTCCCGTTCCTGGCATATGTCTGACGACTTGCCCGAGAGGGCGAAAGATCCGTTGCATGCCCCCCGAAACGAACCCTAGCTTCGCCTGGTCGAATTCCAGAGAACCGCGAACCAGGGACGGAACCGGACATGAGAGCTGCACTTTCCCGTATTTCCCGAGCCTGTGCGACGGTCGCGCTGGCGGTCACCGGTCTGGCCGCCGCGAGCGCGGCGCCGGCCGGAGCGTCCGAGGCGGGAACCGCCGCCACGCTCCCCGTGGAGACCCACTTCAGCTCAGGCTTCCTCGCCGGTTTCCTCAAACCCGGCGAGGCCCCGCCCGGGGCGAACGACTTCTCGTGCCGCTCCACGGCCCACCCCAACCCGGTGGTCCTGGTGCACGGAACGATGGAGAGCATGAACGACAACTGGCGGGGAGCGGCGCCGCTGCTCGCCAACGAGGGCTACTGCGTCTTCGCCTTCACCTACGGCGGTACGACCCCGACTTCCCCGATCCAGGGCACCGGCAAGCTGGAGGAGGGCGCGGCGGGGCTGGCCTCGTTCGTCGAGCGCGTGCGGACCGCGACCGGCGCGCCCAAGGTCGACCTCGTCGCCCACTCCCAGGGCGGCCTGACCTCGCGCTACTACCTCAAGAACCTCGGCGGCACGGGAAGGGTCGACCGCCTGGTCGCGCTGTCGACTCCCCACCACGGTACGACCCTTGACGGCCTCACCGAGCTCAGCCGCACGCTCCACATCCTGGAGCCCATGAACGAGTTCGTCGTCGGCCCGGCGTGCCCCGCGTGCCTGGAGCAGGAGGTCGGCTCCGACTTCCTCAAGGCGCTGAACGCGGGCGGCGAGACGGTGCCGGGGGTGACCTACACGAACATCGCGACGAAGTTCGACGAGGTCACCACCCCGTACACGTCGGCGTTCCTGGCCGCCGGGCCGCACGTCACCAACATCACCGTGCAGGATCAGTGCGTGCTCGACGGTACGGATCACACGGAGATCTCGTACGACCCGATCGCGCTCACGCACGTCCTGAACGCGCTCGACCCGGCGCATCCCCGGGCGATCCCGTGCCAGGTGGTACTGCCGGTCACGGGCCCGCTGCTCTGACGGGAGCCGTCAGAGGGTCCGGACGAAGGCGGTGAAGGCGGCGGGGCTGATGGTGAAGGCCCCGCCGTCGGGGTTCTTGGAGTCGCGAACGGCGATGCGGTGGGGCTGGGTGGCGATTTCTACGCATTCGCCGCCGGTGTCTGCGCTGTACGACGACTTCTGCCAGGCGGCGGCGCCGAGGGGGGCGCACTCGACGCACTGACCACCGGTGTCGCCACTGTAGGACGACTTACGCCAGACGGCGCCCGTCAGGTGCTGGTTGGTCCCCATACCGTTCCTCCAATACGCGCGCGATCAGTGCCGCCGAATCCTCCACGGAGAGCGAGGCGGCCTGCAAGTGATCGTAACGGAGTGAACCCTCCCTGATAGCTTGCGGGTTGGCCGTCATGTGCCCCGAGATGAAGTCCTCCGTGTAGACCAAGTCCGGGTCATCATCGAAGCGCAGAAGGTTGAACGAGCCCATCAGGCCGGCGTGCTGACCAGCCTTGAAAGGCAGCACCTGCAACTTCACCCACTCCCGGTTCCTGTTCAGGTCCAGCAGGTGCTGAAGCTGCTCTCGCATGACCTTGCCGCTGCCGATCTCCTGGTGGAGAACAGCCTCGCTCATGACCACCCAGATCAGTGGGGGCGTCTCGCGGTCCAGGATCCGTTGGCGTTCCATGCGGGCTTCGACGCGCGCGTCGATGTCGCCGTCGTCCCGGACGCCGAGCACGGCGCGCGCGTAATCCTCGGTCTGCAACAGGCCATCCACCAACTGGGCGTGGAACGACGAGATGTATGCCGCCCTCGCCTCCATCTCCGCGTACTGCTGGAACCACACCGGCAGCTGGCTGCGCAGCACCAGCCCCACCAACCGCCCGAAGAACCCCTCCGTGAGGAGCGCCGCGTCCAAGCGCTCGGAGATGTCCCTGGTCGGCACCTTCCGCGCCGTTTCGATCTGGCCGACGAGCGATGCCGCGCAGAAGATGCTGGCGCCCAGCTGCTCCTGCGTCATTCCGCCCGCTTCGCGCTTGCGGCGCAGCTCGGAACCGTAGTAGTCCAGCGGTGAGGCGCTGGGATCGAGGTCTCGGATGTTGACCATGACGAAGGGTCACCCCCAACCGTATGTGTGGGCCTGAATTTTCGGCCCGTAGCCGAGCGTAAGCAGATGACCGCACCCTGGTGGCGTGAATCACGCAACTCACTCTTCCGAGGCGGAAGTTGGAGGGCGCTACGGCATGAACCTCACCGTGGGCGACCACTCCGCACGGCACTTACGCCGGATCCTCCGCCAGTATCTGGCCAACTGGTCGATGACCGAGATGGCCGACGACGCCGAGCTGGCGCTGACCGAGCTCATGGCGAACGTCGTACGCCATGTGCCCGGCCGGCAGTGCCAGGTGGTGATATTCGCGCGGTCGGGCGTACTCCGGGTGGAGCTCACGGACGACTGCCCGAAGCTGCCCGTGATGCCCGTCCACCCCGACCAACTGGCCGAATCAGGGCGGGGGTTGCTCATTGTGGCGACGGTGGCGGACCGGTGGGGGGTCGTGCCGCACGTGTGGGGCGGGAAGACGGTGTGGTTCGAGTGCGGCACGCGGGGCGAGGGCTAGCGGAAGCCGCCCATCGCGTCCCGTACCTCGTCGAGCGTCACCTCCGCGATGGCGTTGGCGCGTTTGTTGCCCTCGCGGAGGACCTCTCGTACGTACGAGAGGTCGCGGACGTACTCGGCCCGGCGGGCCCGGAGCGGGGCGAGGTAGGTGTTGACGGCCTCGGTGACGGTCCGCTTCAGCGCCGCGGCGCCGCCGTCGCCGATCTCGGCGGCGACGGCGTGCGGGTCGCGGTCCTGGCAGAGGGCGGCGAGCTGGACGAGGCCGGAGACGCCGGGGCGGCTGTCGGGGTCGTAGGTGATGCGCCGGTCCGCGTCGGTGGTGGCGCGGCGGATGAGGGCGGCGGTCTCGTCGGGGGTGGCGCCGAGGGGGATGGAGTTGCCCCGGCTCTTGCTCATCTTGGTGCCGTCCGTGCCGAGGAGGAGGGGCGTTGCGGAGAGCAGCGCCTCGGGCTCCGGGAAGACGTGCCCGTAACGGTCGTTGAAGCGGCGGGCGATGGTGCGGGTGAGTTCGAGGTGGGGGACCTGGTCCTGGCCCACGGGGACGAGGTCGGCCTTGCAGAAGAGGATGTCGGCGGCCTGGTGGACGGGATAGGTGTACATCAGGCCGCTGACCGCCGACTGGCGCGAGTGCGCGATCTCGTCCTTGACGGTGGGGTTGCGGCCGAGCTCTGCGATGGAGACGAGGCTGAGGAAGGGGAGGAGGAGCTGGTTGAGGGCGGGGACGGCGCTGTGCGTGAAGACGGTGGAGCGGGTGGGGTCGAATCCGGCGGCGAGGTAGTCGACGACAAGGTTCTCGGTATGGGTGACCAGGTCCTCGGCGACGTCCCGGTCGGTGATCACCTGGTAGTCCGGGATGACGAGCAGCAGCTCCACGCCTTCGTTCTGGAGGCGGACGCGGTTGTGGAGGGTGCCGAAGTAGTGGCCGAGGTGGAGGGGGCCGGTGGGGCGGTCGCCGGTGAGGATGCGGGGCGCTGCGCTGGGCATGGGGTGAGCCTCTCTGGGGGTTCGGTGGACGGGCGGTCGTCGGGGACGGCCGGGGTCCGGGACCAGAGGGGTCCGGGCATGCGAAAGGGCCGTCCGTGTCGAACGGCCCTTGATCGTGCGTGCAGATGGGGTGGCCGCTCCTAGGAGGAGCGCCACCAGCTGAGATGCGTCTGCATCTGCGTCTGCTGCTGCACGGAAGTCATACGAGGAGTGTAAGGGGGGCGCGGGTCCCGAGGGGAGGGACTTCCGGCCGTTCCTCGCTTCCCTGCTTCCTTACTTGTGGGCGTGCTCACCCACGTAGAAGAGGAGCCAGACGAAGCCGGCGAAGAGGTGGGTGCCGAAGATGTAGAACCCGGCGCGCAGCGCGATGCCGCGTTCCTTGCTCTTCTCGGTGTCCTCGGCCACAGGGGCGCTCCTCGGGTGGTGGGCGTCCCGTCCAGGGTACGGGGCCCGCCCGAGGCCGAGACGGGCTCCTGATGTCACTTCAGGTGCCCCGGCATAGCGTTCACTCTCGACCCATTGCAACGACACCATGTCGAATGTTGCATTAGATTCAGATCCATTGCAATGAAAATGTGGCTGTGAGCTGCTGAAATGCCGCTCCCGCGCAACGATTGTGTTGCCAGATCTTCGAACGCAACGTAGCTTTTCGCTCATCAGAAACGACGAGCTGAAGGACAGCACCTTGCAGAAGTTCATCACCACCGCCCCGATCTCCGCCGTTCTCGACATCCCCGCCGGGCGCGTCCAGTTCATCGCCGCCGACCGGGCGGACACCACGGTCGAGATCCGCCCCGCGAACGCCTCCAAGAGCCGCGACGTGAAGGCGGCCGAGCTCACCACGGTCGGATACGTCGACGGCGTCCTGCGGGTCGATGCCCCGTCGGCGAAGAACCGGGTCCTCGGGAACTCCGGTTCCGTCGAGGTGACGGTCCAGCTGCCCACCGGCTCCCACGTCGAGGTGACGGCGGCGGCCACCGAGTTCCGGGCCGTCGGACGGTTCGGTGACGTCACCTTCGACGGCGCGTACGGCACGGTCAAGATCGACGAGGCCGCGAGCGTCCGCCTCACCGCCCACGACAGTGACGTCCTGGTCGGCCGCCTCGGCGGCCCCGCCGAGATCAGCACCCAGAAGGGCGCCATCCGGATCACCGAGGCGACGCGCGGCACGGTGGTGCTGCGCACCCAGGCGGGCGACATCGCGGTCGGCGCCGCGGCGGGCGCCTCCGCGTCCCTGGACGCGGGCACCGGCTACGGCCGGATCGAGAACGCGCTCAAGAACGCCGGGGGTGCGGAGACGCTGGACATCCACGCGACCACGTCGTACGGGGACATCTCGGCGCGCAGCTTGTGAGGCAGCTTCAGGTGGACGGGGACGCGATCGCGCGGGCCGCTCGGACCTCCTGGCGGAGGGGGCCGAGTACGCCCTCCTCCGGGCCCGTCAGGGACGCGCGTACCTCCACCAGGGTGGCGGAGGCCCGGAGTCCGGCCGCCAGCGCGCGCAGCTCCCGCGCCGCCTCCGCGACCTCGGAGGCGGGGGGAGGCGGCGCCCCGTGGTTGACCCGTACCCGCCCCGCCGTCGTCGCGTCGACGATCCGCTCCACCGCCACCACCAGCGGCCACCACGCCGCCGCCCGCGCCCCCGTCGGCGGCGGCTCGGTCAGGGCGCGCTGGAACTCGGAGCGCACCACCGACAGGTCGCGGTAGATGCGGCGGCGGCGCCGGACCCGTTCCCCCTGGTCCTCGCCGTCCGAGGCGAACGCGCACTCCACGTACGCCGCCGCCTCCTCCACCGCGTCCGCCAGCCGGTCCCCGATCCGGGTGTGCCAGCTCTCCGGCCACAGCAGATAGCCCGCCACCAGCGCGATCCCGCAGCCGATCAGGCTGTCCCACAGGCGCGGCAGCACCAGGCCGAAACCCTGGTGGTTCAGGACGTCGGAGAGGAGCAGGATCACCGGGGTGATCGCCGCCGTCTGGAAGGCGTAGCCCTTCGCCGAGAACGCCGGGATCAGGGCCGCGAGCACCACCATCACCGGCACGTCCCACCACCCGCGCGGCACCTCCGCCAGCACGGCCGCCGCCGTGACCAGGCCGACCGCCGTCCCCAGCGCCCGCAGCACCGCGCGCGAGAACACCGACCCGAAGTCCGGCTTGAGGACGAACGTGACGGTCAGCGCCACCCAGTACGAGCGCGGCACCGCCACCAGCGACACCAGCGCCTGGGCGAGCCCGATGCAGAGCGCGAGCCGCAGCCCGTACCGCCAGGACGCCTGCGAGAACAGCACGTTGCGCGTGCCCCGCCGCAGCCGGATCCGCAGCGCCGCCGGGCGCCCGAGCCGGTCGTCGACGTTGTACGGGTCGGGGTCGGGCTTGTGGACCACCACGGCCGCGTGCCGCAGCGCCGCGTCCACCGCCCGCTCCGACGGCTTGGCGGGCTCGGGGAGCGCCAGGTCCGGCACCGGGCCCGTGCGCGCCTGCTCCACCGCTGTCGCCAACTCCCGTACGGCGGACGGGATCTCGGGCGGAAGCGGCCGTCCCCTCAGATGCGCCGCCGGGGCCGCCTCCACCAGCGGGATCACCACGTTCAGCTGCGCCAGCAGCCGCACCAGCGGGCTGCGCCGTCCGTGGTCGCGGGTGCGGCGCGCAAGCACCAGGTCGTACGCCGTGTTGAGCGACTGCGTGACCGTCTGCCGTCTGGCGTCGTACGCCGGGGTGCCCGCCGCCTCCAGCAGATCGGCCACCGCCCGGTAGGTCGCGGCGACGGCCGCCCGCTCCGGGACCCGGTTGCGCAGCGGCCAGCCGAGCAGGGTGAGCAGCAGGACGAAGAGCCCGCCGAGGGTGAGCAGCAGCGGCGCCTTCCACCACGGCGACGGCATCGGCAGCCCGGCGCCGACCACCGCGTTCAGCAGGAGCAGCAGCCCGGACACGGAGGCCACGGCGCCGATGGACGAGATCATTCCGGAGACGAGGGCGACCAGGGTGAGCGCGGCGACCGCGAGCCAGCCCTCGCCGTACACCAGGGTGCCGAGCGTGACGCCGATCGCGCCGAAGAGCTGCGGCACGGCGATGTTGAAGACCCGCATCCGGTACGCGTCGGCGGTGTCGCCGATGACTCCGGAGAGGGCGCCCATGGACACGAGTGCGCCGTACGTGGGCTGGTCGGTGGCGAAGCCGACGGCGAGGGGGGCCGCGAGGCCGATTCCGGCGCGGGCAACTGCGGGCCACACGATCGGGGTGCTCTGTGGGCGCAGCCCGCTGACCAGCCACTCGGGCGGCGCCAGCCGCACCCGTCCCCGGCCGGCCGGGGCGTTGTCCACGTTTGGCTGTGCGCGCATGGCATCAGTATGCGATCACGGTGAATGGGACGTTTCGGGCGGGGCGCCCGTACACAATGGATCTTCGCCCGGTACTTCACGTGCGGCCCGGTGGTCGGCTGGTCGCGCAGTTCCCCGCGCCCCTTTTGGGCCCGGCCTTCACCTGCCGCCTTGTCGGCCTGCGCCTCGGCGTACCCGCGCACCGACATGGCGGAGATCTCGTCGATGTGCGCGAACACCGCCTCCGCGAGCAGCACGACCTGGTCGGCCCCCACCCCGGCCCGCCGCGCCGCGCGCGCGTAGCGCCGCCAGGCGACGCGGGCGCCCAGCCGGTACGCGGCCTGGAGCGCGTCCAGGCTGCGGCCCTCGGCGAACTCCCCGCGCCCCAGCACCCAGTAGACCCGCCACCGGTCCTCGCCCCGGTCACCGGGCGGGACGTCGCCGCCGCCTTCCACGAGGTCCGCGAATTCGGCGAGTGCGGTTTCCACTCCCATCTGGATTCCGTGCCGGAATTTCCCGTGCAGCGGCCGGGAGAATTCCGGCACGTGCTGTCTTATCTGTCGAATTACCTCGGCCGCTGTGGAGCGCTGTTCTTTTCGCAGCTCGGCGGCAAGATTACGCGGCAGAGCGGCCCATGGCCCGGCCATGGCTGCGAGTATGAGCGGTTGTTACTCACCAGTCAATAGCCCTGACGTGCCCGGTAGTTACAGCTCCAGCACCCTTCGAGTGGCGGAGTGCTCACCTGGGTGACAACTTCCCGCCGCCCCCTTTCCCGTTCCTGGCATATGTCTGACGACTTGCCCGAGAGGGCGAAAGATCCGTTGCATGCCCCCCGAAACGAACCCTAGCTTCGCCTGGTCGAATTCCAGAGAACCGCGAACCAGGGACGGAACCGGACATGAGAGCTGCACTTTCCCGTATTTCCCGAGCCTGTGCGACGGTCGCGCTGGCGGTCACCGGTCTGGCCGCCGCGAGCGCGGCGCCGGCCGGAGCGTCCGAGGCGGGAACCGCCGCCACGCTCCCCGTGGAGACCCACTTCAGCTCAGGCTTCCTCGCCGGTTTCCTCAAACCCGGCGAGGCCCCGCCCGGGGCGAACGACTTCTCGTGCCGCTCCACGGCCCACCCCAACCCGGTGGTCCTGGTGCACGGAACGATGGAGAGCATGAACGACAACTGGCGGGGAGCGGCGCCGCTGCTCGCCAACGAGGGCTACTGCGTCTTCGCCTTCACCTACGGCGGTACGACCCCGACTTCCCCGATCCAGGGCACCGGCAAGCTGGAGGAGGGCGCGGCGGGGCTGGCCTCGTTCGTCGAGCGCGTGCGGACCGCGACCGGCGCGCCCAAGGTCGACCTCGTCGCCCACTCCCAGGGCGGCCTGACCTCGCGCTACTACCTCAAGAACCTCGGCGGCACGGGAAGGGTCGACCGCCTGGTCGCGCTGTCGACTCCCCACCACGGTACGACCCTTGACGGCCTCACCGAGCTCAGCCGCACGCTCCACATCCTGGAGCCCATGAACGAGTTCGTCGTCGGCCCGGCGTGCCCCGCGTGCCTGGAGCAGGAGGTCGGCTCCGACTTCCTCAAGGCGCTGAACGCGGGCGGCGAGACGGTGCCGGGGGTGACCTACACGAACATCGCGACGAAGTTCGACGAGGTCACCACCCCGTACACGTCGGCGTTCCTGGCCGCCGGGCCGCACGTCACCAACATCACCGTGCAGGATCAGTGCGTGCTCGACGGTACGGATCACACGGAGATCTCGTACGACCCGATCGCGCTCACGCACGTCCTGAACGCGCTCGACCCGGCGCATCCCCGGGCGATCCCGTGCCAGGTGGTACTGCCGGTCACGGGCCCGCTGCTCTGACGGGAGCCGTCAGAGGGTCCGGACGAAGGCGGTGAAGGCGGCGGGGCTGATGGTGAAGGCCCCGCCGTCGGGGTTCTTGGAGTCGCGAACGGCGATGCGGTGGGGCTGGGTGGCGATTTCTACGCATTCGCCGCCGGTGTCTGCGCTGTACGACGACTTCTGCCAGGCGGCGGCGCCGAGGGGGGCGCACTCGACGCACTGACCACCGGTGTCGCCACTGTAGGACGACTTACGCCAGACGGCGCCCGTCAGGTGCTGGTTGGTCCCCATACCGTTCCTCCAATACGCGCGCGATCAGTGCCGCCGAATCCTCCACGGAGAGCGAGGCGGCCTGCAAGTGATCGTAACGGAGTGAACCCTCCCTGATAGCTTGCGGGTTGGCCGTCATGTGCCCCGAGATGAAGTCCTCCGTGTAGACCAAGTCCGGGTCATCATCGAAGCGCAGAAGGTTGAACGAGCCCATCAGGCCGGCGTGCTGACCAGCCTTGAAAGGCAGCACCTGCAACTTCACCCACTCCCGGTTCCTGTTCAGGTCCAGCAGGTGCTGAAGCTGCTCTCGCATGACCTTGCCGCTGCCGATCTCCTGGTGGAGAACAGCCTCGCTCATGACCACCCAGATCAGTGGGGGCGTCTCGCGGTCCAGGATCCGTTGGCGTTCCATGCGGGCTTCGACGCGCGCGTCGATGTCGCCGTCGTCCCGGACGCCGAGCACGGCGCGCGCGTAATCCTCGGTCTGCAACAGGCCATCCACCAACTGGGCGTGGAACGACGAGATGTATGCCGCCCTCGCCTCCATCTCCGCGTACTGCTGGAACCACACCGGCAGCTGGCTGCGCAGCACCAGCCCCACCAACCGCCCGAAGAACCCCTCCGTGAGGAGCGCCGCGTCCAAGCGCTCGGAGATGTCCCTGGTCGGCACCTTCCGCGCCGTTTCGATCTGGCCGACGAGCGATGCCGCGCAGAAGATGCTGGCGCCCAGCTGCTCCTGCGTCATTCCGCCCGCTTCGCGCTTGCGGCGCAGCTCGGAACCGTAGTAGTCCAGCGGTGAGGCGCTGGGATCGAGGTCTCGGATGTTGACCATGACGAAGGGTCACCCCCAACCGTATGTGTGGGCCTGAATTTTCGGCCCGTAGCCGAGCGTAAGCAGATGACCGCACCCTGGTGGCGTGAATCACGCAACTCACTCTTCCGAGGCGGAAGTTGGAGGGCGCTACGGCATGAACCTCACCGTGGGCGACCACTCCGCACGGCACTTACGCCGGATCCTCCGCCAGTATCTGGCCAACTGGTCGATGACCGAGATGGCCGACGACGCCGAGCTGGCGCTGACCGAGCTCATGGCGAACGTCGTACGCCATGTGCCCGGCCGGCAGTGCCAGGTGGTGATATTCGCGCGGTCGGGCGTACTCCGGGTGGAGCTCACGGACGACTGCCCGAAGCTGCCCGTGATGCCCGTCCACCCCGACCAACTGGCCGAATCAGGGCGGGGGTTGCTCATTGTGGCGACGGTGGCGGACCGGTGGGGGGTCGTGCCGCACGTGTGGGGCGGGAAGACGGTGTGGTTCGAGTGCGGCACGCGGGGCGAGGGCTAGCGGAAGCCGCCCATCGCGTCCCGTACCTCGTCGAGCGTCACCTCCGCGATGGCGTTGGCGCGTTTGTTGCCCTCGCGGAGGACCTCTCGTACGTACGAGAGGTCGCGGACGTACTCGGCCCGGCGGGCCCGGAGCGGGGCGAGGTAGGTGTTGACGGCCTCGGTGACGGTCCGCTTCAGCGCCGCGGCGCCGCCGTCGCCGATCTCGGCGGCGACGGCGTGCGGGTCGCGGTCCTGGCAGAGGGCGGCGAGCTGGACGAGGCCGGAGACGCCGGGGCGGCTGTCGGGGTCGTAGGTGATGCGCCGGTCCGCGTCGGTGGTGGCGCGGCGGATGAGGGCGGCGGTCTCGTCGGGGGTGGCGCCGAGGGGGATGGAGTTGCCCCGGCTCTTGCTCATCTTGGTGCCGTCCGTGCCGAGGAGGAGGGGCGTTGCGGAGAGCAGCGCCTCGGGCTCCGGGAAGACGTGCCCGTAACGGTCGTTGAAGCGGCGGGCGATGGTGCGGGTGAGTTCGAGGTGGGGGACCTGGTCCTGGCCCACGGGGACGAGGTCGGCCTTGCAGAAGAGGATGTCGGCGGCCTGGTGGACGGGATAGGTGTACATCAGGCCGCTGACCGCCGACTGGCGCGAGTGCGCGATCTCGTCCTTGACGGTGGGGTTGCGGCCGAGCTCTGCGATGGAGACGAGGCTGAGGAAGGGGAGGAGGAGCTGGTTGAGGGCGGGGACGGCGCTGTGCGTGAAGACGGTGGAGCGGGTGGGGTCGAATCCGGCGGCGAGGTAGTCGACGACAAGGTTCTCGGTATGGGTGACCAGGTCCTCGGCGACGTCCCGGTCGGTGATCACCTGGTAGTCCGGGATGACGAGCAGCAGCTCCACGCCTTCGTTCTGGAGGCGGACGCGGTTGTGGAGGGTGCCGAAGTAGTGGCCGAGGTGGAGGGGGCCGGTGGGGCGGTCGCCGGTGAGGATGCGGGGCGCTGCGCTGGGCATGGGGTGAGCCTCTCTGGGGGTTCGGTGGACGGGCGGTCGTCGGGGACGGCCGGGGTCCGGGACCAGAGGGGTCCGGGCATGCGAAAGGGCCGTCCGTGTCGAACGGCCCTTGATCGTGCGTGCAGATGGGGTGGCCGCTCCTAGGAGGAGCGCCACCAGCTGAGATGCGTCTGCATCTGCGTCTGCTGCTGCACGGAAGTCATACGAGGAGTGTAAGGGGGGCGCGGGTCCCGAGGGGAGGGACTTCCGGCCGTTCCTCGCTTCCCTGCTTCCTTACTTGTGGGCGTGCTCACCCACGTAGAAGAGGAGCCAGACGAAGCCGGCGAAGAGGTGGGTGCCGAAGATGTAGAACCCGGCGCGCAGCGCGATGCCGCGTTCCTTGCTCTTCTCGGTGTCCTCGGCCACAGGGGCGCTCCTCGGGTGGTGGGCGTCCCGTCCAGGGTACGGGGCCCGCCCGAGGCCGAGACGGGCTCCTGATGTCACTTCAGGTGCCCCGGCATAGCGTTCACTCTCGACCCATTGCAACGACACCATGTCGAATGTTGCATTAGATTCAGATCCATTGCAATGAAAATGTGGCTGTGAGCTGCTGAAATGCCGCTCCCGCGCAACGATTGTGTTGCCAGATCTTCGAACGCAACGTAGCTTTTCGCTCATCAGAAACGACGAGCTGAAGGACAGCACCTTGCAGAAGTTCATCACCACCGCCCCGATCTCCGCCGTTCTCGACATCCCCGCCGGGCGCGTCCAGTTCATCGCCGCCGACCGGGCGGACACCACGGTCGAGATCCGCCCCGCGAACGCCTCCAAGAGCCGCGACGTGAAGGCGGCCGAGCTCACCACGGTCGGATACGTCGACGGCGTCCTGCGGGTCGATGCCCCGTCGGCGAAGAACCGGGTCCTCGGGAACTCCGGTTCCGTCGAGGTGACGGTCCAGCTGCCCACCGGCTCCCACGTCGAGGTGACGGCGGCGGCCACCGAGTTCCGGGCCGTCGGACGGTTCGGTGACGTCACCTTCGACGGCGCGTACGGCACGGTCAAGATCGACGAGGCCGCGAGCGTCCGCCTCACCGCCCACGACAGTGACGTCCTGGTCGGCCGCCTCGGCGGCCCCGCCGAGATCAGCACCCAGAAGGGCGCCATCCGGATCACCGAGGCGACGCGCGGCACGGTGGTGCTGCGCACCCAGGCGGGCGACATCGCGGTCGGCGCCGCGGCGGGCGCCTCCGCGTCCCTGGACGCGGGCACCGGCTACGGCCGGATCGAGAACGCGCTCAAGAACGCCGGGGGTGCGGAGACGCTGGACATCCACGCGACCACGTCGTACGGGGACATCTCGGCGCGCAGCTTGTGAGGCAGCTTCAGGTGGACGGGGACGCGATCGCGCGGGCCGCTCGGACCTCCTGGCGGAGGGGGCCGAGTACGCCCTCCTCCGGGCCCGTCAGGGACGCGCGTACCTCCACCAGGGTGGCGGAGGCCCGGAGTCCGGCCGCCAGCGCGCGCAGCTCCCGCGCCGCCTGACCCGTACCCGCCCCGCCGTCGTCGCGTCGACGATCCGCTCCACCGCCACCACCAGCGGCCACCACGCCGCCGCCCGCGCCCCCGTCGGCGGCGGCTCGGTCAGGGCGCGCTGGAACTCGGAGCGCACCACCGACAGGTCGCGGTAGATGCGGCGGCGGCGCCGGACCCGTTCCCCCTGGTCCTCGCCGTCCGAGGCGAACGCGCACTCCACGTACGCCGCCGCCTCCTCCACCGCGTCCGCCAGCCGGTCCCCGATCCGGGTGTGCCAGCTCTCCGGCCACAGCAGATAGCCCGCCACCAGCGCGATCCCGCAGCCGATCAGGCTGTCCCACAGGCGCGGCAGCACCAGGCCGAAACCCTGGTGGTTCAGGACGTCGGAGAGGAGCAGGATCACCGGGGTGATCGCCGCCGTCTGGAAGGCGTAGCCCTTCGCCGAGAACGCCGGGATCAGGGCCGCGAGCACCACCATCACCGGCACGTCCCACCACCCGCGCGGCACCTCCGCCAGCACGGCCGCCGCCGTGACCAGGCCGACCGCCGTCCCCAGCGCCCGCAGCACCGCGCGCGAGAACACCGACCCGAAGTCCGGCTTGAGGACGAACGTGACGGTCAGCGCCACCCAGTACGAGCGCGGCACCGCCACCAGCGACACCAGCGCCTGGGCGAGCCCGATGCAGAGCGCGAGCCGCAGCCCGTACCGCCAGGACGCCTGCGAGAACAGCACGTTGCGCGTGCCCCGCCGCAGCCGGATCCGCAGCGCCGCCGGGCGCCCGAGCCGGTCGTCGACGTTGTACGGGTCGGGGTCGGGCTTGTGGACCACCACGGCCGCGTGCCGCAGCGCCGCGTCCACCGCCCGCTCCGACGGCTTGGCGGGCTCGGGGAGCGCCAGGTCCGGCACCGGGCCCGTGCGCGCCTGCTCCACCGCTGTCGCCAACTCCCGTACGGCGGACGGGATCTCGGGCGGAAGCGGCCGTCCCCTCAGATGCGCCGCCGGGGCCGCCTCCACCAGCGGGATCACCACGTTCAGCTGCGCCAGCAGCCGCACCAGCGGGCTGCGCCGTCCGTGGTCGCGGGTGCGGCGCGCAAGCACCAGGTCGTACGCCGTGTTGAGCGACTGCGTGACCGTCTGCCGTCTGGCGTCGTACGCCGGGGTGCCCGCCGCCTCCAGCAGATCGGCCACCGCCCGGTAGGTCGCGGCGACGGCCGCCCGCTCCGGGACCCGGTTGCGCAGCGGCCAGCCGAGCAGGGTGAGCAGCAGGACGAAGAGCCCGCCGAGGGTGAGCAGCAGCGGCGCCTTCCACCACGGCGACGGCATCGGCAGCCCGGCGCCGACCACCGCGTTCAGCAGGAGCAGCAGCCCGGACACGGAGGCCACGGCGCCGATGGACGAGATCATTCCGGAGACGAGGGCGACCAGGGTGAGCGCGGCGACCGCGAGCCAGCCCTCGCCGTACACCAGGGTGCCGAGCGTGACGCCGATCGCGCCGAAGAGCTGCGGCACGGCGATGTTGAAGACCCGCATCCGGTACGCGTCGGCGGTGTCGCCGATGACTCCGGAGAGGGCGCCCATGGACACGAGTGCGCCGTACGTGGGCTGGTCGGTGGCGAAGCCGACGGCGAGGGGGGCCGCGAGGCCGATTCCGGCGCGGGCAACTGCGGGCCACACGATCGGGGTGCTCTGTGGGCGCAGCCCGCTGACCAGCCACTCGGGCGGCGCCAGCCGCACCCGTCCCCGGCCGGCCGGGGCGTTGTCCACGTTTGGCTGTGCGCGCATGGCATCAGTATGCGATCACGGTGAATGGGACGTTTCGGGCGGGGCGCCCGTACACAATGGATCTTCGCCCGGTACTTCACGTGCGGCCCGGTGGTCGGCTGGTCGCGCAGTTCCCCGCGCCCCGGAAGGGGCCGGATTTCCCCTGCGGGCCGTGGGTGGTTGCTCGCGCAGTTCCCCGCGCCCCGGAAGGGGCCGGATTTCCCCTGCGGGCCGTGGGTGGTTGCTCGCGCAGTTCCCCGCGCCCCGGAAGGGGCCGGATTTCCCCTGCGGGCCGTGGGTGGTTGCTCGCGCAGTTCCCCGCGCCCCTTAGGGGGTGCGCCGTAGCCGGAGAACCCAGCTCAGCCACGGGCTTTTAGGGGCGCGGGGAACTGCGCGGCCAGCCCCCACCGGGCCGCAGGTGAAGTCCTGCGCCGTGGGGGCCCACTCGGGCCCGAGCCGCACGTCCCCTCAGGGGCGCGGGGAACTGCGCGAGCAACCCTCCACGGGCCGCAGGTGGACGAGGGTTTTCAGGGGCGCGGGGAACTGCGCGGTCAGCCGGTCACCGGGTCGCAGGTGAAGCGCGCCCTTCGGGGTGAATCTTTATCCACAGGGTGTGGATAAAGATTCACCCGGCACGACCGCTACGGCACGAACAGCGTCTTGCCCCGCGCCCCTGAAAACCCTCGTCCACCTGCGGCCCGTCCCGTCCCACCGTCGTCCTGGTCCACGGCGCCTTCGCCGACGCCTCCAACTTCGCCCGCGTCATCCCCGACCTGATCGCCGCCGGCGTGGAGGTGGCGGCCCCGGCGGTGCCCAACCGCGGCCTCGTCGAGGACGCCGCGTACATCGCCTCGGTGGTACGTGCCGTCGACGGCCCCGTGATCCTGGTGGGGCACTCCTACGGCGGCGCCGTCGTCACCCTCGCCGGAACGCAGGACAACGTCCGTGCACTGGTGTACGTGGCGGGTACGCGCTGGAGGAGGGCGAGAGCCTGGGCGAGCTGCAGGGCCGCTTCCCCGACTCCGGCCTCGCCGACGCGCTCGTCCACACCCCGTTCCCGGTGGCCGGCTCCACGGAGAGCGGCACCGACGTCTCGGTGGCGGTCGACCGGTTCCCCGCCCTGTTCGCCGCGGACGTCGACCCCGGCCTCGCCGCGGTGCTCGCCGTCTCTCAGCGCCCTCTGGCCGCACGTGCCTTCACCGAGGCGGCGCCTGTCGCCGCGTGGAAGACCAAGCCCTCGTGGGGTCTGGTGGCCTCCAGTGACCGCACGATCAACCCCGATGTGGAGCGCTACGGCTATGAGCGCGCCGGGATGACCACCGTCGAGGTCGACTCCTCCCACCTGGTCATGCTGGCCCATCCCAAGGCCGTGGTGGAGCTGATCCAGGACGCGATCCGGTCCACCGCCCACGGGCCCGATCAGGCCGACTCGAACGATTAGTCGATGTTGTTCGAGCGCTGGTAGCTTCTGATCGCCCCCGAGCCTCGGCGGGCGATCGGAGGAGATCCACCCATGAGGTTCGGCGTGAGGACCGCGCTCGCCGTCATCGCCGTTGCCGCCCTCGGCGCCGGCTGTGGTGTCTCCCAGGACAGCGCTTCGCGGTCACACCCCACCGCGGACTGCGGCTCATACGCCCGGTACGGCAAGCACTCCGGCACCAAGGTCACCGTCTACGCGGAGAACCGGGACCGGGAAGCCGACCTGTTCGAAGAGACGTGGGCGGACTTCGCGCACTGCACGGGAATCGACGTGCAGTACGAGGGGGACGGGGAGTTCGAGGCGCAGATCCAGCTTCGGGTCGATGGCGGGAGCGCGCCCGACATGGCGTTCTTTCCCCAGCCCGGCCTCCTGGAGCGCTTCGCGCGGGCGGGGAAGCTCAAGCCCGCGAGCGCCGGCGTCGTGGCCCTCGCGAAGCAGGGCTGGTCGGCCGACTGGAACAGCTACGCGACCGTGGACGGCACCCTCTACGGCACGCCGTTGGTCGCGAACGTGAAGTCGTTCGTCTGGTACTCCCCGAAGTTCTTCCGCGACCGGGGACTGAGCGTTCCCCGCACGTGGTCCGAGCTGATGGCGGTGACGGAGAAGGTCGCGGCGTCGGGTGTCAAGCCGTGGTGCGCGGGCATTGAGTCCGCCGAGGCGACCGGCTGGCCCGTGACGGACTGGATCGAGGACGTCCTGCTGCGCCAGCAGGGCACCAAGGTCTACGACCAGTGGGTCACCCACAAGATCCCGTTCAATGACCCGCGGGTGATCCAGGCCATGGACACCGTGGGGTCCATCCTCAAGAACGACCGGTACGCCAACGGCGGTTTCGGCCCGGCCCGGTCGATGGCGTCGATCTCCTACCAGGAGGCCGGCACACCGATTCTCGCCGGCGACTGCGCGATGCACCGCCAGGCCTCGTTCTACGCCGATCTGTGGCCGAAGGGCACGAAGATCGGACCGGACAAGGACGTCTACGCCTTCCTGATGCCAGGATCCGGGCCGGCCGGCCACCCCGTACTGGGCGGCGGGGTGTTCACCGCGGCGTTCGCCGACCGCCCCGAAGTGCGGGCGTTCCAGGAGTATCTGTCCTCCGCGGACTTCGCGAACGCACGCATGAAGAAGGGCCCTTTCGTCTCGGCGAACCGGGGCGTGGATCCGGCGAACGCCGCGACCCCGGTCGACAGGCTCTCCATCCAGCTGCTCCAGGATCCCAAGGCACAGTTCCGGTTCGACGGTTCGGACCTGATGCCGGCGTCGGTCGGCGCCGGGACGTTCTGGAAGGGATCCGTCGACTGGATCGGCGGCGCGAGCACCCGCCAGTTCGCCGACTCCGTCGAACGGTCCTGGCCGAGCCGCTGATGTCGTTCGACACCGTCGCCCAGCAGCCCAAGCTGCTGTACCTGCTCCAGGGCGTCGCCGTCTTCGCGGCGGTGGTCTGCCTGCTCCTGCTGGTGCTGCACCGGGGGCGGGTACGCAGAAGGTCCGCGGCCCTGATCCTGCTGGCTCCCGCGCTGCTGCTACTCATGGTGGGTCTGCTCCTGCCCGCTCTGCGCACCCTCATGCTGTCGTTCACCGGCCGTGGGGGAGAGGCATGGGCCGGGTGGGACAACTACCAGTGGCTTTTCACTGACCCCCAGGCGCTGGTGGCGCTGCGCAACACCGTGGCGTGGGTGGTGCTCGTGCCGCTGACGGCGACCGCCGTCGGTCTCCTGTACGCGGCGGCCGTCGTACGGTCGCGGTTCAGAGCGTTCGCGCTGTCCCTCGTCCTGATGCCGATGGCGATCTCCTTCGTCGGCGCCGGTGTCGTCTGGAAGTTCGTCTACGCCTACCGCCCCGGGCAGGTCGGGCAGATCGGGCTGCTGAACGAGGTCGTCGTCGCGTTCGGCGGCGAACCGCGGCAGTGGCTCGCCGACTCGCCCTGGAACGTCCTGTTCCTCATCGTGGCGATGGTGTGGACCCAGGCGGGCTTCGCGGCCGTCCTGCTGGCCGGCGCGATCAGGGCCGTTCCCGGTGAGCTGATCGAGGCGGCCCGACTCGACGGTGCCTGTGCCCGGCAGATCTTCTGGCGGATCACCATGCCGTCGATCAGACCCACGCTGATCGTCGTGGTCCTCGCCCAGGCGATCGGCACCCTCAAGGCCTTCGACATCGTCAAGACCATGACCGGCGGACAGTTCGACACGGACGTCATCGCCCACGACATGTACAACCAGGCCTTCCGCTACGGCGAAACGGGCCACGGCGCGGCGCTTGCCGTACTCCTCTTCGTCCTCGTCACCCCCTTCGTCGCCTACCAGGTCCGGGCGCGGCGGAGGGCGGGGTGAGCGGCGTCCGGGAGCGACTGGCCTCCCGTGCCTTCACGCTGCTGGCCGTGGTGATCGCGGTCCTGTGGACGACACCGACCCTCGCTCTCCTGCTCTCCTCGTTCCGCCCCGAGCGGGAGATCAAGACGACGGGCTGGTGGACCGTGTTCGGTGCGCCGCACCTCACGCTCGACAACTACGGCGCGGTGCTGTCCGGCGGCGGGAACGGGTCGGGGCGGCTCGCGGAGTACTTCGTCAACTCCGTCGTCATCGCCGTTCCCTCGGTGCTGTTCCCGCTCGTGTTGGCCTTCTTCGCGGCGTACGCCCTGGCCTGGATCGACTTCAAGGGGCGCGACGCGCTCGTCGTCGGCATCTTCGCGCTCCAGGCCGTGCCGCTCCAGATGGCGCTCGTCCCCCTGCTGAAGCTCTTCTCCCAGGGCTGGCTGTTCCTGCCCGCCTGGCACCTCACCGGTCCCGCGCGGTTCGGCCAGGTCTGGCTCGCCCACACGGTCTTCGCGCTGCCGTTCGCGGTGTTCCTCCTGCACAACTTCCTGGCAGCGCTGCCCCGGGACCTGATCGAGGCCGCCCGTGTCGACGGCGCGTCGCACGGAACGCTGCTGCTGCGGATCGTGCTGCCGCTGGCCCGCCCGGCCCTGGTCACCTTCGCCATCATCCAGTTCATCTGGGTGTGGAACGACCTCCTGGTGGCACTGACCCTGTCGGGCGGAACGGCCGAGACCGCGCCGATGACGGTCAAACTGGCGAGCCTGGCCGGGACGTACGGCAACGAGTGGCAGCGGCTCACCGCAGGCGCCTTCGTGGCGGCGCTCGTCCCGCTGCTCGTCTTCTTCGCCCTGCAGCGGCACTTCGCACGGGGACTGCTCGCCGGATCGGTCAAGGGATGAGCTCCCACCGGGCCGAGGCGCAACGGGTGGCAGCGCCCGGGGGCGCGGGGGTGAGCCGGCCCGGGCTGCGGGGCCGCGAAGCCGAGCTGGAGCAGCTGCGCGCCCTGGTCGAGGCGGTGCGCGACGGCGGGGCAGGAGCGATCGCGCTCCTGCTGGGCGAGCCCGGCATCGGCAAGACCGTACTGCTGCAGGAAGCCGTCTCGCTCGCCCGGGCCCACGGATTCCTCGTCAGCCATGGACGCGCCGAAGAACTGCATGAGCTGGCACCGCTGGCCTCACTGGCCTCGGGCCTGCTGCACGGTGACCCGCCGCTGCTGGCCCGTACGGACTTCGCCGACCTCGCCGACCACCACGACCAGCGCATCTGGCTCGTCGAACGGCTGGCCCAGCTGATCGAGGAGCGCGCGGCGGGCACGCCCGTACTGATCGCGGTCGACGATGTCCAATGGGCCGACCCGCTGAGCCGGTTCGCCCTGAGCGTCATGCCGGCCCGGCTGCTCGGCTCCCCGGTCCTGTGGCTGCTCACGGGCAGGCAGGACCCGCACCTGTACGGGCAGGGGACGCGGGCGACGACCCTTGCTCTGCGTCCGCTGCCCGAGACGGCCCTGGCCGAGCTGGCACGCGACGTCCTGGGCGGGCAGGTGCCGGCGCGGGTCGCGGAGCTCCTCGACGGGGCGGGCGGCAACCCCTTCCTTGCGACCGAGATGCTCTCGGGCATCGCGGCGTCGGGCGCGGACGGGCCGAAACCGCCCGAGCGGCTGGTCCTCGGCGTGCGCGGCCGACTGGCCGAGCTGCGGCCGGACACCCTGCATTTCCTGCGGATCGGCTCGGTACTGGGCCGCGCGTTCTCCCTCGCGGACGCCGCCGCCCTGTGCGCCCGGCCCGCCTCCACACTCGGCGCCGCGGTGGACGAGGCCATCGCCGCAGCCCTCCTGCACGACGACGGCGAACGCCTCCTGTTCCGCCACGACCTGCTCCGGGAGGCTGTGTACGCCGACCTCACCCCCTCCGTACGCCGGGCGCTGCACCGGGAGGCCGCACGTCGGCTCGTCGCGGCAGGCCGGAGCTCCCTCGACGCGGTCCCGCATCTGCTCAAGAGCGCCGAACCCGGTGACATGGAGGCGATCGGACTGCTCGGCACGGCCGCCACGGACGTGATCGCCGTGATGCCCGACCTCGCCGCCGACCTGTCCGTACGGGCCCTGGAACTCGTACCGCCCCGGGCGCCCCTGCTGTTCGACGCGGGCGAGCGGGCCATCGTCGCGCTGACCCGCGCGGGCCGGTACACCCAGGCGCGGAAGACCGGCGACGCGCTGCTCGCACGGCAGCCGTCCCTGGATGTGTTCGCCCGTCTGCAGTGCGTACTGGGCGAAACGCTGTGGCACCTCGACGACGTCCACGAGCTGACCCGCCGCTCGACGGCGGCGCTGGCAGCCGTCACCGACCCGGTGATCCGGGCCCGGCTCACCGCCCGGCAGGCCCTGGCCCGTTCCCGCGGCCGCGACCTGGGGGCCGCTCGCGAGACCGGCGAACTGGCGCTCGTCGAGGCGGAGCGGGCCGGTGACCGCGAGGCCCGCGTCCTCGCGCTGTGGGGTCTGGGCGAGATCGCCCTCAATGGGGGCGACTGCGCCGCGGCCGTCGCCCACCACACGGCGCTGAGCGTGTTCGACACGGCCTTCCTTGCCGAGGAAGCCATCGCCCGGATCCACCTGGACGACTTCGACACCGTGGGGCGACTGCTGCGGACGGCGGGCGAGGCTCCCCTGCGCCCCGCGATGCTGATCTGGGCCCAGGCAACCTTGAACATGGGGCTGGGCCGGCTCGACGACGCGGACGCCGACTTCGTCACCGCCGAGCGGCTCGAAGCGGACCTCGGCGTGCCCGGCAACCTGGTCAACATCCGCGTCAACCGCGGTCTTCTCGCGCTGCTGCGTGGCGACCGCGAAGCCGCGCGGGAACACCTGGATGTCGTGCGGGCGACGGTGGCCGACCGGCCGAACACGGGCAATCACGCCACGCACCAGTACTTCGAGGCCGTCGTCGCCGATGCCGACGGCGACCACGCGGCAGCGGCCGAAGGGGTCCGCTCCGTGCAGCGGGACCACCCCTTCCTGCGGTGGCGGCTCCTGCGCCCCCATGTCGTCCAGGCCGTGCGGATCGCCCTGAGCGGCGGGGACCGGAAGCTGGCCGAGGACCTCGCGGCCCAGGCCGGCGAACACGCCGCCCGCAACCCCACCGTGGCGAGTGCCCAGGGGGCGGCCGCCCACGCGGCCGCCCTGGTGAGCGCCGACCACCAACTCCTGGAGCGTGCGGTCCGCATCCTCCTCACCGGCCCTGGGCCACTGCCCCTCGCCGCCGCGTCCGCCGACCTCGGGCGCGCGCTGCTGACCGTGGGCGACGCCGCTGCGACACCTGCCTTGACCAGGGCGTACGACATCTACGCCCAGGCGGGGGCCGACGCCGAGGCCGACCGGATCCGGGCCGATCTGGCACGGGCCACCAGCCGCCCCGGCCGGCGCACCAGAGGCCTGCGGCCACGCGCCGACCAGGGCTGGGACGCGCTCACGGACTCGGAACGCAAGGTGGCCCGGTTGATCGCCGCGGGTCACACCAACCGGTCGGCCGCACAGGCCCTCATCGTCTCCCCGCACACGGTCAACACCCATCTGGCGTCGATCTTCCGCAAGCTCGCGGTGCGCTCCAGGGTCCATCTGGCCCGGATCGTCCTCGTGGAAGACGACACCGCGACAGCCACCGGCGGCTGAGCAACCTCTGCGCCCCCGTGCAAGGTGCGGTGCGCGGGACGACAACAGCAGGCGCGGGAGCGGTCCTAGCGTGACGGGCACACCGCGCCGCTTCGACGCGCGGACCGTCGACCCGAATCGAGGAAGCACCCCCATGCCGTACATCACCGTGGGCCAGGAGAACACCAACCCCGTCGAGCTGTACTTCGAGGACCAGGGGGCCGGGCAGTCCGTCGTCCTCATCCACGGCTTCCCGCTCGACGGCCACTCCTGGGAGCGCCAGAGCGCCGCGCTGCTCGACGCCGGCTACCGCGTGATCACGTACGACCGGCGCGGCTTCGGGCAGTCCTCGCAGCCGACCACCGGATACGACTACGACACCTTCGCCGCCGACCTGAACACCGTCATGGAGACCCTCGACCTGAACGACGCCGTCCTCGTCGGCTTCTCCATGGGCACCGGCGAGGTCGCCCGCTACCTCTCCACCTACGGCTCGGGCCGGGTCGCCAAGGCCGCCTTCCTGGCCTCGCTGGAACCCTGCCTGCTCAAGAGCGACGACAACCCGCGGGGCGTTGCCCCGCAGGAGTTCTTCGACGGCGTCGTCGCCGCCGTCAAGGCCGACCGCTACGCCCACTACACGGCCTTCTTCAACGACTTCTACAACCTCGACGAGAACCTGGGCACCCGCATCAGCGAGGAGGCCGTCCGCCACAGCTGGAACACCGCGGCCCGCGGCGGCTCCTTCGCCGCGTCCGCCGCGCCGGCGACCTGGTACACCGACTTCCGCGCCGACATCCCCGCCGTCGACGTGCCGGCCCTGATCCTGCACGGCACCGCCGACCGCATCCTGCCGGCCGAGGGCACCGCGCGCCCCTTCCACAAGGCGCTTCCGTCGGCCGACTACGTCGAGATCGAGGGCGCCCCGCACGGACTGCTGTGGACCCACGCCGAGGAGGTCAACACGGCCCTCCTCGCCTTCCTGGCGAAGTGACGCCGAACCGTTGACCCGCCGGGGTGACACCGGATCCCCCGGCGTCACCCCGCCCCCCGGTTCCCGCGCTGGGAACCGGACGAGCTCAGGAGAGCAGACACCCCATGCAGTTCGGCATCTTCACCGTCGGGGACCTGACCCCCGACCCCACCGACGGTCGCACTCCGACCGAGAACGAGCGCATCAAGGCGATGGTCGCCATCGCGCTCAAGGCCGAGGAGGTCGGCCTGGACGTCTTCGCGACCGGCGAGCACCACAACCCGCCGTTCGTACCGTCGTCGCCGACCACCATGCTCGGCTACATCGCCGCCCGCACCGAGAAGCTGATCCTGTCCACATCCACGACGCTGATCACCACCAACGACCCGGTGAAGATCGCCGAGGACTTCGCGATGCTCCAGCACCTGGCCGACGGCCGGGTCGACGTCATGCTGGGGCGCGGCAACACCGGCCCGGTCTACCCGTGGTTCGGCCAGGACATCCGCCAGGGCATCAACCTCGCCAAGGAGAACTACACACTGCTGCGCCGGCTGTGGCGCGAGGACGTCGTGGACTGGGAGGGCACGTTCCGTACGCCGCTCCAGGCCTTCACCTCGACACCGCGGCCCCTGGACGGTGTCCCGCCCTTCGTGTGGCACGGATCCATCAGGTCCCCCGAGATCGCGGAGCAGGCCGCCTTCTACGGCGACGGCTTCTTCCACAACAACATCTTCTGGCCGGCCGACCACACCAGGCGCATGGTGCAGCTCTACCGGCGCCGGTTCGCGCACCACGGTCACGGCCGGCCGGAGGATGCCGTCGTCGGCCTGGGCGGCCAGGTCTTCATGCGCAAGAACTCCCAGGACGCCGTACGGGAGTTCCGCCCCTACTTCGACAACGCGCCGGTATACGGCCACGGCCCGTCGCTGGAGGACTTCACCGAGCAGACCCCGCTGACGGTGGGCTCTCCCCAGCAGGTCATCGAGCGGACTCTGTCGTTCCGGGAGAGCGTCGGCGACTATCAGCGCCAGCTGTTCCTGATGGACCATGCGGGCCTGCCCCTGAAGACCGTCCTGGAACAGCTCGACATCCTCGGCGAAGAGGTCGTGCCCGTGCTGCGGAGGGAATGCGCGAAGGGGCGTCCGGCCGATGTGCCGCAGGCTCCCACCCACGCGTCCCTGCGAGCCGCCCGCGAGGTGTCCGCCGCATGAAGCTGATCGTCCTCTCCGCAGGGCTGAGCACCCCCTCCTCCACCCGGCTGCTGGCCGACCGGCTGGCCGAGTCGGCCCGCGACGAACTCGCCGCCCGGGGCCAGGTGGCGTCGACCGACGTCGTGGAGCTGCGCGAGGTGGCCGGCGACATCGCCAACCACCTCGTGACGGGATTCCCGCCGCCGCGACTGAGCGCCGCCATCGAGGCGGTGACGGCGGCCGACGGTCTGATCGTGGTGACTCCCGTCTTCGCGGCTTCCTACAGCGGTCTGTTCAAGTCCTTCTTCGACGTGATCGATCCGGACGCCGTCACCGGGAAGCCTGTCCTGATCGCGGCGACGGGCGGCACCGCCCGCCACTCGCTGGCCCTGGAGCACGCCGTGCGTCCGCTCTTCGCCTATCTGCGTGCCGTCGTCGTCCCCACCGCCGTGTTCGCGGCCTCCGAGGACTGGGGCTCGGGCGGGGACGAGTACACCGAGGGCCTGCCCGGCCGCATCCGCCGGGCGGGCGCCGAACTCGCCGCGCTCATGGCGGCGCGCCCGGTCGCGGAGGAGCCCGAGGACGACGTCGCTGTCCTCGAACGGCAACTCGCCGACCTGCGCTTCGACTGAGACGGGCCCTGGGCCGGGCGGCGCCGGGATGGTTCATACTGTTCCGCCGTACCGCATGAGGATCGAGCCCGTCCCGTGCGGCCCAGGCCGTCGGAATGAGCGTGAACCAAGTGACGACGAGGACCGCTCGCGAGGAGCCCGGCGGCCCACGGATACCCCTGCGCGGCAGGGCCACCGAACTGGCGTTCATCGAGGCCCGGCTCGATGCGCTCGGCCGGGGCGAAGGCGGGATCGTCCGCGTCGGGGGTCCCGCCGGCATCGGCAGGTCCCGGATCCTCGCGGAGGCCGCAGCGGCCGCGAGGCGGCGCGGGATACGCGTGTTCGAGGGGGCGGCGGACCCCGACCAGCAGTTCGTACCGCTCGGCCCGCTCCTCGAAGGCGTACTCGCCGGCGAGGAACCGCTGCCGGGCGCTCAGCGTCTGCGGGATCTCGCCACGACACCCGGCCAGCGGTTCTGGCTGCTTCAGGAGATGGGGGAGCGCCTGCGGGAGGCGGCGCGCAGGGGACCCCTGCTCGTCGTCCTCGACGACCTCCAGTGGTGCGACGACCTGACCCTTCTCAGCTTCCACACCCTCGCGGCGGGACTCTCGGCACACCCGATCCTGTGGCTGGTCGCGGTGCGCGGCGGCAGCGTGGCGCCGGGAGTGCGCACGACCCTGGACAGGATCCGTCAGGCGGGCGCACACGAGCTGGTCCTCGGAGCGCTGGGGGACCGGGCAATCGCACGGATCACCGAGGACGTCCTGGGCGCCCCCGCCGGCCCGGATGTCCTCCGTCTCGCCCACCGCGCCCAGGGGGTGCCACAGCTGCTGGTCGAGCTGCTCGGCTCGCTGACCGAGGAGGCGGTGACGATCGACGACGGAACGGCCAGGCTCTCGGCCGGAGTTCCCGCCCCACGGGAACTCCCCTCGGTCGTGCGCCGCCTCGACCAGTTGTCCAGTGAGGCACGGGAGCTGGTGCGGACGGCGGCCGCCGTGGGCGGCCCGGTCACCGTGGCGCTGCTGGCCGAACTGCTCGGCAGGTCCTCGGCGGCGCTCATCACAGCGGTACGGGAATCCCTCGACGCCGATCTGCTCGCCGAGAGCGGCGATCGCCTCGTATTCCGCCACGACCTGATCCGTGAGGCGGTCGAAGCCGGGCTCCCCCTGTCGCTGCGTCAGGCCCTTCGCCGTCAGGCCGCCGGGCTGCCGCCGGGAAGCGCGGCCCTTCCCGTAGATCGTCCGGGGCCGTCGGCGGGGACAGCGGGCCCAGGAGACGCCGCCGCGGAGGTCGAGCGGCTTCGCGCCGCCGCGAGGGAACTCGCGGCCACCGCTCCCGGACCGGCCGCGGACCGCAGCCTCAAGGCCCTGGAACTCACCGCGGCCGACGCTGTGGAGCGGCCGCGGATCATCGCCGAGACGATCCCGCTGCTCTGGCAGACGGGCCGGGCCGCCCAGGCGCGTGAGCTGGGATCCTCCGCCCTGGCGGCCGGCGGTCTCGGGCCCGAGGACGAGGCGCGCATACGCCTCGCCCTGGCACGCCTGGCCGTACCGTTCGACTTCTGCGAGGCGGTGCGGCAGGCCCGCGCCGGGGCGGCACTGCCCGGGATCTCCGTGGCCGCGCGGGGACAGCTGCTCGCCATGCTCGCTGTCGGCCTGTCGATGTCGGGCGAGCACGCGGCAGCCGAGCAGGTCGCCGCCCAGGCGTGGGAGAGCGCGGCGGCAGCGGGGGACCGTACCGCCGAGGCCACGCTGACGACGGTCCGCTCGGCCGTCAGTTTCCACCGCATGGACCTGAGCGAGGCGTTCCGGCAGGCCGAGCGGTCCGCCGCGCTGGCCGACGCCCTGGGCGTCAGCACCTCGCTGTGGGTGCCGGAGGCGTTGTGGCACGCTCTCCTGTCGCACACCACCGGACGCACCGCGCAGGCGCTCGCCGCCGCGGAGGAGGGCATCCGGATCACCAGGGAGCAGGGCCGGACGGCCGCCACCCGTATGTGGCTCATGACCCGCTCCCGCGTCCTTCTGGAAGCCGGACGGCTGACGGACGCCCGGGCCGACGCCGAAGCCGCGTCCGAGGCGACCGACGATCCCGGCCCGGGCAACTTCGCCGACGTCACGGGCCGGTACGTGATGATGCGCGTCGCCCTCCATACCAACGACCAGTCGGCCGCACGAGCGTACGCGGCAAAGGCGAGGCGCATGCGGAGCGACGGCGCCCCCGTCGTGCGGCACTTCGGCTCCTGGATGCTGGCACTGATGGCCGACTTCGAGGGCCGGCCCGACCGTGCCATGGCCGAACTCGACGAGGTGATGACGTCGCCCGCCGCGGACCGGCCCGCCTACGCCGGCTTGGTCGACCCTGCCGACGCCCCAGTGCTCGTCCGTCTGGCGCTGCGCGCCGGCGCGCACGAACGGGCCGCGCAGGCGGTCGCCCTGGCTGAGCGGCGCGCCGTGCTCAACCCCGACCTCGCGTTCCTCGCCGCCACTGCCGCGCACGCCCGGGGCCTCCTCGACAACGACCTCGCCCCTCTCGTACGCGCCGTGCGGCTGTACGAGGACTGCCCTCGGGTGTTGGCCCGGGCCTCGGCCCTGGAGGACGCCGGACGCAAGCTGGCGGCCACCCACAGGTCCGAGGCGGTGCCGTACTTCGACACGGCCCTCACGCTGTATGTGCGAGCGGGGGCCGAGCGGGACGTCGTACGCGTGCGCCGGCGGCTGCGGGCCGCCGGTGTCCGCCGCCGGCCCTCGACGGCCGGACTCGACGGTGCATGGCCCGAGCTGACGGTCGCGGAGATACGGGTCGTACGGCTCGTGGCCCGAGGGCTGACGAATCGACAGGTGGCCGAGGACCTCTCCCTGTCGCCGCACACGGTGAGTTCGCACCTGCGCCGGGCCTTCACCAAGCTCGACGTCGCGTCGCGCCTGGAGCTGGCGCGGCTGGTCATGCATCGTGACAGCGGAGAGTAGTTGCTTCGTATCCCATGAGGGTGCTGTGGCAATGGACGATTCGTGTGATGTGCCGGCGTTGCCGCTTCCTCAAAATGATCAATAACTGCGGAACGGAGGAGTCCGCAGGAACCTTTGGTCGAAAGAGGAACAGCGCATGACCGCAAGGCTCGAGCGAGCCCGCCCTGGCAGCCCTGAGCTCCAGGCGCTTGTCGACGAGCTCGCGGAGCGGCTTGGCCGGTCCGTCGCCGTCGACGACCCGCTGGTCCGCATGATCTGCACCAGCCGCCACTTCGGCGACGAGGACCCGGTACGCATCACCACCCTGTTGCAGGGCCGCGCCGACAACGCGGCCATCCGCCACGTCCTCGCCCAGGGCGTCGCCCAGTGGTCCAGGCCCGGTTTCATCGACGGCCGTGACGACCTCGGACTGCTTCCCCGCTACGTCGCGCCGCTGCGCCGGCGCGGGCATCTCCTCGGGCTGCTCGTGGTGGTCGCGCCCGAGAAGACGCTGCGGGAGAAGGAGACCGCTGCCATCGCCGAAGCCGCGGAGGCCATGGCCGCCCAGATGTACGGAGAGCACATCGCCGCCGACAACCGCAAGACGGACGAGCGGGACCTGGCCCTCGCACTCGTCGGCGCCGACGTCGCCGCACGCACCACCGCGCGTCGGCGCGGCAAGGAACTCGGGCTGCTCGGGGCGGCGGAGCACGTCCTGGTCACCGTCGTCCAGCTGAGCTGCGCGACCGAACTCGTGCGGCAGTCCGAGGCCGCCTTGTGGGCGGCGTTGGAGGGGTTCCGCCAGACACGCTCCGCCCAGGGCCTCATCGCGATCGGCAAGGAACGGGCGATACTGCTCCAACTCCGTGACCGGCCGCCGGGCTTGGACGAGGTCGCCGCCCAGTCCGCTCGCATCCTCGACGAACTGCGCACCTTCCTGGACCCGTCGGCGGACCCCGTGATCGGCGTCGGTGGCCGGCACACCGGCCTGGACGACGCGTGGACGTCGTACGAACAGGCTCTCGTGGCAGCCCGCGCCGCCCGCCGGCTGCCCTCCCTGAACAGTGCCGGCGACTGGGAACTCCTGGGGGAGCGCGCCGTGCTGCTGCAGCTCCCCGAGCACGCCCTGACCACGTCCCTGGTCCCCAAGCCGCTCCGCCTCCTGAGCGAGGCTCATGGCGGCGACCGCCTGCGGGACACCCTGCGCTGCTTCCTCGAACACGCGGGATCGATCCCCAGGACCGCGGAGACGCTGGGCATCCACCGCACCTCGCTCTACTACCGCCTGCGCCAGATCCAGGAGATCACCGGACTCGACCTCGACGACGGCGCCCACCGGCTCACTCTGCACCTCGGCCTGCGGATCGAGGAACTCCTCGCCCCGGGCGACGGCCGGGCCGCCTGAGCGCGTCCTCGCTTCGACAAAGCGAGGAGGATCCACGGCCCGATTCCTACAGCTCGCGGTGGTGCGGGTGGCGAGCCAAATTCGATGATGTCCGGGATGGCGGGAACGACATACCGCCTCTGACCAGGGGAGAGGTCATGAAAGAACTGATCACGACGGACGGCGCACGGCTCGCCTACCAGGACACCGGCGGCGACGGCGTTCCGCTGGTGATGCTGCACGGCTGGGGGCAGACGCAGGCGATGTTCCGCCACCAGATCGAGGGGCTGGCGCCCGGCCGTCGCGTCGTCACCGTCGACTTCCGCGGCCACGGGAAGTCCGGCAAACCACGTCACGGCTACCGCATCGCCCGGCTCTCGCGCGATGTGCTCGAACTCGTCGACCACCTCGGGCTGGCCCGTTTCGACGCACTGGGCTGGTCCATGGGCGTCTCGGTGTGGTGGAGCTTCATCGACCAGTATGGGACCGGACGAATCCGGCGCTTCGTCGCCGTCGACCAGCCCGCGGCGGTCGCCGCCGTGCCCTGGATGACCGAGCGGGAACAGCGTGACTGCGGCGCCATCTTCGACGTGTCGGGGCTGTTGTACCTGGGCGCGGCGCTGGCGGGGCCGGAGGGCGACACGGTCCTCGCCGACTTCGTGCGCGGCATGTTCTCCGGCGAGCCCGACCCCGACGTGCTGGCCTTCGTCGCCGCAGAGGTCACGTCGACACCCGCCTACGCGGGCGTACCGCTGCTATTCGACCACTGCGCACAGGACTGGCGTGACGTGCTGCCCCGGATCGATGTGCCGGCCCTGGTGATCGGCTGCGAGGGAAGCCATGTGCACCCCGATTCGCAGCGCTTCGTCGCCGGGCGGATTCCCGGCGCACGCCTGCACGTCTTCGCCTCCGACGTGGCGAGTTCGCACTTCCCCTTCCTGGAGAACCCGCCGGCCTTCAACGCCGTGGTGGAGAAGTTCCTGGCCGAGGAGCCGGCGAACGGGGCGTGAGTCCCGTCCTGTTCCGCACGAATCCACGGCTAGGAATCCCCATGAGTCTCACCCTGATGTCACCTGCGCCCGAACGGGTGCCCCAGCAACCTTCCGATCCGGCCTCGTCCTCCTCCCGCTCGGGGTGGCTGGTCCAGATGCTTTCCGAGATGCCGGACACCGACGACCAGAGCCACGTCTACCTCGGCGTCCACGTCCGTGGCTCCGTCACCGTCGTCCGCGAGCGTGCCACGACCCTGCTGGAGCCGAACGACCTGGTCTTCTGCGACCCGGCCCGGCGGCACCTGCTGCGGTTCGACGAAGACTGCCAGATGATCTTCTTCCGGATACCCCGCTGCTATCTGGGCGTGACGGAGGCGGAACTGAAGCAGGTGCTCGGCGTACCCGTACGCGGCGGGGAGGGGATCGGGGCGCTGGCGTCCGACTTCCTGACCGCGCTCGCCGCCACGGCGGAGTTCCGCCGGTCCACGATCGGGGACCGGCGTGCCCGGACGGCCGTCCACCTCCTTTCCGTCCTGGTCATGGAGCTCCTGGAAGCGGACGCGACGGACGAGGCCGACGACGCGTCGGGGGCCGGCAACGAGATGCTGTCGCGCATTCGCGCCTACATCGAAGAACACCTGCTGGACCCGGATCTGTCACCGGAGTCGATCGCACGTGCCCACCACATCTCCGTGCGGTACCTGCAGAAACTGTTCCAGAACGACGGCAGCACGGTGAGCCAGTGGGTACGCCGGCGCAGGCTCGAATTCTGCCGGTTCGAGCTGGGCCGCTCCCACCGGAGAGTCACCATGGCGGCGGTGGCGCACCGCTGGGGCTTCAGCAGCCCCTCGCACTTCAGCCGTACGTTCCGCGGCGCCTACGGCATGAGCCCCAGCCAATGGCAGGCGCTGGCGACCTCGGCCTTCGCGCCGACCCATGCCGGTGCCCAGGACGGGTGAAGGCGCTGAGACGCGTGTGCGCTGTCATGACAGCGCGGTTGCGCGCATGGGCAAGAGGCGCCGTTCGCCCACCTCTACTGTGAGTGACTAGTCGCACGGACTTCTTGCTGGTTTCCGGGCCGCGCCCTGCCCGTCGTGACGACGCCTCACATGGTGGCCCGACAGGGAGAAGAGAACTCGCATGACCAACCCCACCGTCGTTCTCGTACACGGTGCCTTCGCCGACGCGACAGGCTGGATAGGCGTCATCTCGGAACTGCGGAGCAGCGGAATCCCGGTGATCGCTCCGTCGAACCCGCTGCGGGGCCTGACGTCGGACGCCGCCTACCTCGCCTCCATCCTGGCGCAGGTCGAGGGTCCGGCCCTCCTTGTCGGCCACTCGTACGGCGGTGCGCTGATCACCGTGGCCGGCGTCGCGGAGAACGTCGTGGGACTCGTCTACGTGGCCGCCTACGTGCCCCACGAGGGCGAGACCCTCGGCGAACTCCAGGGCGGCTTCCCCGAGTCCCCGCTGACGGGCAGCCTGAAGAAGTGGACGTATCCGCTCCTCGACGGCGACTTCGGGGTCGAGGTCACCATCGAGGAGGCGGCCTATCCCGGCGTCTTCGCGGCGGATGTGCCCGAGGAGGTAGCCGGCGTCCTGGCGGCGGCCCAACGCCCCCTTGCCGCAGCCGCGTTCACCGAGGGTGCGGCAGCGGCGGCGTGGCGCACGAAACCGTCCTGGGCCCTGGTGGCCGGGGCGGACCGGGCGATCAGCCCCGAGGTCCAGCGCTTCGGCGCCGCACGGGCGGGAGCCGTGGTCGTCGAGCTTCCGCACGCCTCCCATGCCGTCATCCTGTCCGAGCCCACACGGGTCGCGGCTCTGATCAGAGATGCCGTACGGGCGACGAGCTGATCGACCTACCACCGGGACGAGAGGGGCGGGGCCGTGTCGGTGGGTGCGCCACCCCTGGGCCGGACCGACCACTTCCTGGCCTTCGCCGGTATCGCCTGCACCTCACCTGTTACCGCCGGCCTGCCGAATGAGGTGACGCCGTAGGAAGTTGTCGACGAGCAGGTCGGTGAAGGCCCGGTCGACGGGGTCCCCGGTGACCAGGACGCGGTGGTAGATCGGCCCCACGAGCTGGTCGACCTCGGCCACCGTGTCGACGTCTGCCGGGAGTTCGCCGCGTCGTACCGCGTTTTCCAGGGGGAGCCGGTCGCGGCGGCGCTGCTCGTCGAGATACCGGGCGCGCAAGACGGCGGCGAACGCGGGGTCGTGCTGTGCGTGGCCGAGCAGTGCGGTGAAGACGGCGCCTGCGTCGGACCGGGTGAGGAACTGGGCCAGCTGGTGCAGGTGGGCGCCCAGATCACTGGCCAGGTCGCCGTGATCGGGCGGGGTCAGGGCCTCCGTCGCGTCCAGGAGGAAGGCGTCCAGGAGGATGTCGGTCTTGGTTTTCCACCAGCGGTAGATGGTCTGCTTGGCGACCCCGGCGCTGGTGGCGATGCCCTCGATGGTGACGCCGGAGAAGCCCTTCTCCACCAAGAGGCCGTCAGCGGCCTCCAGCACGGCCTGCCGCGCCGCCTCGCTCCGCCCGTGCCGGTTGCCGTGGTGCTGCCGTGCCGTCCGGTCCGCTCCGGCGCCTTCGGCCACCGTGTTTCCTCGATCCATGTCTGCCTTCACGGGGCAAGAGTAAGTCACTGCCCTCTAGACGCAACGCAACGGTGCGTCTAGTCTAGGTTTCATGACACACACCAGCACGCTCCATGACCCCCGCGTAGCCTCCGCACTCGACGCGATGTTCTCCCGGGCGGCGGAGGACGAAGCCACCAGCGACCGGATCAGGGCCGCGCGGCCCGACGGTTTCACCGGAGTAACCCCGCAGGAACTGGCAGACGCCAACGCGGAGGTGTACATGCCGATCTCGCCCGAGGGCGGGAAGCTCCTCTACAACTTGGTCCGGGCCGCCCGCCCGGCAACCGTCGTCGAGTTCGGCACGTCCTTCGGAATCTCCACACTCCACCTGGCCGCAGCGGTACGCGACAACGGCACGGGCCGGGTGATCAGTTCGGAGCTGAGCGCGGACAAGGTCGCCGGCGCACGCCGCACCTTCGCCGAGACCGGTCTGGACGACCTGATCACCGTCCTCGAAGGCGACGCCCGTGACACCCTCGCCGCAGTGGACGGCACGGTGGACTTCCTGCTGCTCGATGGCTGGAAGGACCTGTGCCTGCCCGTGCTGCGCCTGCTCGAACCGCGCCTCGCACCGGGCACCCTCGTCGTGACCGACGATGTGGACCTGCCGGCCCTGGCCCCCTGCCTCGACTACGTACGCGACCCCCGGAACGGGTACCAGAGCGTCACCTTCCCGGTCGAAGACGGCATGGAAATCAGCTGTCGCCTTTGAGGGGGGTGACAGACAGAGGGCCGGAACGGGGTGTGAGGGCCTGCCTGTTGAAACTGACCCGCACCTCATTAGGTGCAAGAGGCTTCACGATCCCGCCAAGCGGACCACCCAAGCCACCAAAGGAGATGTCTTCTCGGGGGCGCAGGATGGGCTTCAGGCGTGTCATCCAGGCGGCGTGGACTTGGGTCCATTCCCGGGCGCAGCCGGTGGCGCGTGGCGAGGGGATGCGGCCGGTGGCCGTGAGGTCTTTGTTGCGGGCGGGGGCTGAGCCGTAGAGGTAGCAGAGGTGGTTCGCGGCACGCTGTGCGTTGCCGGCGTGTTCGTCCCTGCTGTCGGTGGTGTCCGGTGCGGTGGTGGAGAGTTCGTAGGCTTCGGCGGCGGTGCGGAGCTGGCGTTCGCCTGTCGGGCCGGAACGCAGCAGCATGAGAGCGGCGAACTGGTCGGCCGCGTCTTCTTCTTGCCGGTCGGTGAGGGACAGCTCCAGGAGGTCGATGAGGGCGTGGCCGGCTTCGTGGTAAACGGTCTCGGTGGCGACGGCGGCGGCTTCGTCGTCACCGGGGCGGCGTCGTCCGGCGTTCTGGAAGAGTGCGCGGTCCTCAGCGGTGTCGTCGTAGCAGAGCTCGATGCGGCGGGTCTGAGGATCGTAGGCGGATCCTTCGCCGTCGCAGGAACGGCCCACGACGGTTATCTGCTGGTCGGGAGCGACCAGGGAGTTGAGGGACGCCGCGGTGGTTTCCACCAGTCTCCGGCTGCGCAGGAGGGACGCAGGGGCCCGGTCGGCGGGGGAGGGTTCCTCATAGCGGGTGGTGAAGCCGCCGCTGCTTCCACGGGTACCGGGCTGCTTGTGATCGGGGTCAGGGCCGTTGCCCCCGGTGGTGCCGCAGGACAGGAGGGCCAGCGCGCCCAGCCCTGCTGCGATGACGTGCCGTATGCCTCGTGGTGCCATATATGCAGTGTGGGCCACGGGGTTCATTAATCCCGCCGTCTCCAACGGGTCTTCTGCGCATCGGCGTTGATGGGCATCCGCTGGTGCCCGGAATCGCGCGCCCATTACGCCAGGAGAAGGCTCTTGGGATTCTCTTGATCGTCCCCGTCGGCGGCCTTGGGGCGTTGCCGCAGGTGGACGGATTGCGAGCGCCGCTGTCACACCCACCACCTGTCAGGGAGGTCATGGACATGGTCAATCGCCTTTGGGTAGCCTCCCCGTGACCGTTTTCCAGAGCCCCTGCTCAGGTGGCCCTCGGGGCCTGCCTGGCAGGTGCGACGAAGGGGGAACACGCCGTGAACAGGAACAAGCTGGCTTCACTCGCGATGGCACCGCTGGTGGTCGCAGGCATCGCGGTGGCCGCGCCCATCGCGGGCGCCACCGCGGCCAGCGCCGCTCCGGGGTCATGTCAGGTGGGACGTCCGGACAGCAACACGGGTACGGCGATCTGCCGCACCGGCACCGGCCAGGTGCGGGTCAAGGTCACCTGCAAGGACGGCATCAACGGCAACACCTACAACGCGTACGGCCCGTGGGTAGGAATCAACCGCTGGTCGAAGGTGGCCTGCGGCGCGGCCCAGCGAGTCGTCGTTACCCTGGTCGACTACCAGACCCGCTAAACCCGCGGTCCCGGCCGGACCGCAGCCCGCACCCGCAAACCGGCCACGGCATCGACGGCGAACAGGGATGCGGTGGGGCAACAACCTTGCCGGGAGCACCGGTTGCTTCCCGTGAGAGAGGCGGGCCGACGCGCATGCCGTCGGCCCGCCCTCAGTAGGGTCGGGTTCGTGCATGTTCACCCAGGTCGGAGGGATTGTTCGGTACGCGAACACCAGGCTGCCGAACAATCCCCGGCCCGGCGAGCTTGTCGACCAGGCAAACCTCCGCGATCAGCAACGACCCCGCTCGAAGGAGCTCACCGGAGGAGAACCACACCCCTTCGGTATTGACCCCGGGGCGATCAGGCCGCGTTGTCATCGCGGATCTCTGGTGGGGCGGTGGCGGTGCCCGGGTCGAGTCGGGCGAAGTAGTCGCGGAAAAGGGCGTGGGGGAAACGGTAACCCTCGTGATCGCGGATCAGCAGGTGGTGGTCTGTGGCCTGGCGGAGAAAGCGGCGCAACCGCAGTGGGGTACGGCCCCGGGCAACATGTCGGCCAAAGGTGATGAACCCCGTCACCGCGTAGCCGAGGTGGGCGGTTGCCGGTTTCAGGGGAAACCGTAGGACCAGGAGCGGAAGGGCAAGGATCGCACCGACGATCAGAGTGGGGACCGCCGTGGCGAGTCCTGCCTCCCAGTATCCACGGAACGGTCCCGCGACAGGTGCATGGTCGGTCAGTGCGATGACGAATGGTGCTGCCAAGATGAGGGGACAGACGAGGAAATTCCGACCGGATTCGGCGTCCAGATCCATACTTCCCCAGAAGAAGCAGGCGTACGTGACCATTACGGCGATCACTCCGGGGGCGAATACAGTCATGAAGTCTCTGAACTGGTCGTCCGTAATCCACTTATGGAGATCCACTACCTGACCGCCGACACCGGTCATGGGATCGCCGCCCTGCTCGTACTTCATCATCCAGCCCACGGACATCGAACGGAAACCGTCTCGGAACCATGGGATGGCTGCCTGCTCGACATGGACGATGAGCAGACCGAACGCCACACCGATACCGGAGAAGACGATCGGGCTGTCTTCCACCCTTGCTGATCGGTACAGGAGAAAGCTCAGCGGGAGTACGCCGAGGCAGAGTGTGGTGACCAGCCCGTAGGAGCGAGTGAGGGGAAGAGACAGGGCCCCCGCAGCGACTGTGTTCACCGCCGCCACCCCAGTGGACACCCAGGCATCGTCTGCGTTGCGAGACCTCAGGAACAAGCGGCTGAGCCTGAGATCCCATTGGCTGAGTCGGGCCAGTTGTGCCAACCAGCGGACTGTCTGGTCGGGCGAGAACCGGTCGGCCGGGCGCCGCCGGTGCACGACCGCCGCTACGAAATTATCAAGGAGCCGCTGTCTCCCCGCCTCGACGGAGTGGGCAGTCCGTCTTACGGCAGCCCCTCGGCGGGTCAACGTGATGATCAACAGCCAGATCGGGGCGTTGAGCAGTTCCCAGAGCCTTGGATCGGCACGGAGGGCGGCCGAAATCGGTTCCGCCGTGGCCCCCGCACCAACCAGGTAGGACTCGACCTTCTCGCGGGTCAGTGGCTGGATCTCCGCCACTGTCACGATGTGGCGCAGTGGTCGCTGGAGGCGGATGAATTCGTTCGTGCGGCTCACGATGGTGATCGGGACGGTCTCGCGTCTGTCGCACAGAGCGTTGAGCCAGCTGACGCAAGCCGCGCGGTGCTGATCGGGTACCTCGTCAAGACCATCGAACAGGAGGGCCAAACCGTCGTTCTCCAGCCATTGACGGGCTACTCCCTGCCGGATCCTGTAGCGCACGCGGAGCCAGGTGACCAGCCACTTCAGCGGATCCCGCTCCGCGGGGACCGCTGTCTCCCCATGGTGACGGCGGCCGACGAAATGACGTCTCCCTTGCCGCAGACGCGGTGGGCGCCAGTCGGTGAGGTCCACCACGATCGGAATCGGTTTCGCCTCGGCCGGCGAGCTCTCGTCGCGATTAGTAGGTGCCGTGAGTGAGGTGTGGGCGGCGGCCGAGAGAGCAGAGGCCAGTTCCAGCAGCATGGTGCTCTTGCCGGCACCTGGGGCGCCCAACAGGAGGAGAGAATGCTGGGACTCTCGCCACGCTTCGATGACGCCGCCAGGAAGCGGAGTTCCGTCCCGGCCTTCTCGCCTCAGGAGCACCTCCGGGCGCAGAGCTGGATCATCGGCAAGGGTAACCAGATCAAGTTCGATCCGCACCAGCTCTCGGAGCGATATGCGCAGGCGTTGCGCGATCAGAGCGTCCACCTGGTTCAAAACCGTCACGTAGTGGAGTCGAGCTGAACGCTCAGTCCCCGTTCCTTCCTGGGAAGAGACGGAGACGAACGCCAGAACTATGCTGAGGATGCCGAACAATCCAGTAAGAGGCCAGGCCAGAAACAGGTAGGGTTCTGCGGCCCTCGGAAGGTTGCTCGTCGCAATGCTCCCGACGAGGCCGAACAGCACCGCTACCACGGCCGTACATCCCGCGAGGAACCGCCCGCCAGCCCTCACGGCCGCCCCCATCCCCGAAGTCGGTTCGCCAGGACGAGTTTTCCACGTACCCGACGGAAGATAGGGGGAGATGGCGCAATGGCCCTCCCGGCGGCCAGCCACCTGGGAGTCTCCCTGGGGGACAACGCGCGGGTGTCCTGCCTGACTACGCCCAGAAGTTCGCCCAGATGCGGGCTGCTTCGGTGACTGACTCGATGCCGGGGACCCGTCGTTGCGAAGGTCTTCCCAGCGGTGGGCTTCGGCGTGGGCCAGGATGCGGAGCGCCTTGGGGGACGGTGTGGCGAACGCCGGGGCCTGTGCCGCCCGGTCGCGGGCTTGTTCGGGGGTGTGGCCGCCGTCGGAGATGAGCCGCATGGACCACAGCGCTGCATCCACCCACACCGGTCCCACGCGGTCAGTAGCCCGATGTCGGGGGCCAGGGTGGTGCCGGTCTCCGTCAGTACGTCCACGATGAGGTCCAGGTCCAGGTCCAGGTCCAGGTCGCGGGAGCCGGGAGCGAGGTCTGTTTGCCGTCCGGCGATGGCGTTCAAGCCGAGCAGCCGCCAGCCCCCTCGCCTCGACCTGCCACCGCAGCTGGGGGGCCGAGGTGGGCAGGTACGGGTTGACGCGCCGCTCGGTGTCGAGGTCGTCCGCGTAGTCGCACTCGGCGGGCAGGCCCTTGACGAAGACACCGCCACCACCGTCGGCGGAGTGGAGCAGGGCGGCCACGCCCGAGTGCGCGCCCCCTGCGTGTCCGTGACCGTGCAGGGCCCGCCGACGCGGGCCGCCACGACAGCCTGGCCCGCGTCCCCGTGCCCCGGCACGGGGACGCAGCGACCAGGCGGCGCGATCAGCGGTCGTGGAGAAGGGCGACCGCTTCGGCGAAGTCGGCATGTGCGGGTTGGAAGGATCGTGCCGCGACGAGGAACATCGACCGGTCGGCGAGGGCCCGGGCGAGGCGTGCGGGGTTGTCGGGCAGGCGGCGGGCGAGCGTCACCCCCTCGTCGAAGTGTGGCGTGAACCGCTCCTCGAACAGGTACGGGTTGTCGCCTTCGCGGACGGCCGCGCGGATGCCGATTCTGCGTTGGACGTCGACCAACTCGGGCAGCAGGTCGGCCTCGCGCAGTCTCGCCGCCTCCGCTTCGAGGCCCGGCAGCATGCCGAGAAAACCGTCCCGCACGTCGCGCGACCATCCGAGCTCCGTGCCGAACGGCGGCATCGGGGACTCGGGGCTCGCCGCGGGTTCGGCTGCCCGCCCCGACAGGACGAAGAGCGTCCTCCACCACCCGAGGATGCAGCTCCAGTTCTTCGGCTCGCCCGTGTTCGCGAGTTCCTCCAGGACTCTCAGAGCCTCTCGCCGGGCGGCCGCAGCACTCGCCCCATCTCCGACGGTCTCCCGCATCCGGGAGAAGTGAACCAACTCCCAGGTGAGTATCGCCAGAGCGGTGTCCTGTTCGGCTGCCTTGCGCCGGGTCTCCTCAAGGAGCTCGCGGAAGACGGTCGAGGCGGCGTCGTGCAGCCCGGCGCCCTCCAGGTTCGCCGCCCACCGCACCTTGTTCC
The DNA here is from genome assembly GCF_001653515.1 of Streptomyces sp. ERV7. GTDB lineage: Bacteria > Actinomycetota > Actinomycetes > Streptomycetales > Streptomycetaceae > Streptomyces. The sequence goes on from NZ_LYOY01000040.1 coordinate 247,781, forward strand.
AGAAGGAGTGATCCGGGATGCCGTTCCTGGCGGCTTCTTCGTCGAGCTCCGCGGCCTCCCTGAAGCGTCCCTCCTCGGCCAGTACGTTCGCCAGGGGCTCGCTTTGGCCGGCCTCGGCCAGCTCCTCACAGATCGCGCGGCCTTCCGCCCTGCGCCCGAGGGCGAACAAGGAAGCCTGGTAGGCGTCCAGGGCCCGGCGCAACTGTTCCGCCCGGTTCGGCGCCCCCACCTCCATCCTGCGAGCGGCCCGGGAAGCCTCGGCGGCCAGCCCGAGGTCCACCTTCGGGTCCCGGCTCGCGTAGTACAGCGCGAGCAGGGCGTCGACCAACTTCGGTAGGTACGCCTTCGGACTCACCTCGGCCAGAACCCGGTACGCGCCGACCAGTTCGGCCCGGCTCGGCCGGCCGGACCCCAGTAGCAGCACGCGGGCCCGAAGCACCGCGTCGTGATCGATCGTCACCATTCCCCCTGTCTCCGGATAACGCACGAAGGAGATTCTGAGAGGCGGGGAACGGACCGGACAAGCCTCGCGAACTGTGCGTTCCGTCCTACGAAAAACGGCGTTGACCTGTCATGATGGACATGCTTTCGTTCCGAATCCACAAGCGGGGAGCCGAATACCTCCCGCGCCGCACACAGCACCCCGGCTCGCCCCGGCTGCGAGGATGCGCTCCGTGGTGTGCGACGAGGAGTGGGACCGCATCCGGCACGGCCTGCGTCTCGGGCAGCGGTTGACCGGGCGAGTGAGTCGAGTTCCGGCATCCGCTGCGGCTGCACCCCAACACCATGCTCGTGCTGCCGCGCCCCGAGGTCGTTGAGACGAAACGACACCCCTCGTATCCCTACACTCTGGCCACTGCCACCGGGCGGACGGTGTGGGGTGATGTGGTCGTGTCGCGTGTTTTTGGGTGGGGCGTGGCCGGTGGCCGTGGTGACAAAGAGTCTGCGATTTCGGTGGAGTTGGTGATCACGGGGACTCACGCCAGTGATAATCGCCTCGCCTGTGAGTTCCTCGCTCCTTGCGGAGGTTCCGACTGATACGCGCGCGTCCGGGGCACTGATGTGCCGGTACTTCTCCGCCGCCCCGGGGCCGGAAGCAGGGACTCCACCCGCCATCCCCACCCCCTCACTGAGGAGAATCTCGATGATCGACGGTTTGCAGGTCCCCAAAGGCGTCGGGCAGACGGCGCTGGTCGTCGCCTGGATGCGACAGATGGAGAGCCAGAGACCCGACGCTCTGTTCCAAGACCCTTTCGCCGACGTGCTGTTGAGGGTCATTGCCGAAGACCCGTCCTTCACCGAGGTGTCCGGCATGGTCGCCCGGGCGAGCAGCAGCACGCGCGAATACCCCGCGTACTTCGCGGTACGTACCCGGTTCTTCGACGACGAGCTGATGAGCGCGATGCACGCCGGGGTCCGCCAAGTCGTCACTCTGGCTGCTGGAGTGGATGGACGGACCGTCCGGTTGGACTGCCCGCCCGGAACACAGTGGTATGAGCTCGACCTGCCGGACATGACGGCCTTCACCGACGAGCTGATCGCCCGCTCGGGACTGGCCACCACCTGCGAACGCCGCTCAGTCGCCGCGGACTTGACCGCCAACTGGCCCGACGCGCTGCGCGAAGCGGGCTTCGACTCGTCCCGGCCGACCGCCTGGCTGGTGGAGGGCCTGTTGATGTACCTCTCCGACGAAGCGGGGGATGCCCTGCTTGGCGAGCTGTCCGCGCTGTCCGCGCCGGGCAGTCGGATCATGCTGGAACAGTTGGAGGCGGCGATGCTGGGGGAGGAGGGCAAACCCTCCCGTGAACGGCTCGCGTCGCAGGGGGCTCGCTGGCTGTCCGCCCGGGACGATCTGCAGTCATGGCTGGCAGGCCACGGTTGGCATGCTGAGGTCTACAGCGGAGCCGACCCCCGTATCGGGCACGGACGCACTGTCTCCCGTCTGCCCGCCTGCTGGGTGGCGACCGGCACGTTGGCGGAGCGTGCGCAGACCGACCCGGCCGGCTGAAGCCACCTCTGCGAGGGTTTTAACGCGGCGCTCTGGGCGGCATGACCCGCGTTGACGCGCTTCCACGGGGAGAAGCGGGGGCGAGTGGCGCTGGAGCCGGGGCGAGGCCGGCCAGCTCCTCGCCCCCTGCTGCCCGTTGGGCCCTTCAGGCTGCTGTCAGCTCTGCCAGGGCGCGGTCCATCGCGGCGTTGAACTCTTCCGGCGTCAGCGGCAGCCGGGACTTGACGTTGCGGCTCCACTGGTCGGCGAGGACCTCGGCGGAGCCCGCCTGGACACCGTCGAGCGCCGCGTCGGCCAGGTCCGACGGCGCGATCTTGTCCACGGGCCAGCCTGCGGCCATGTCGGTGTCGGCCAGGCCGAGGTGCACGGCTGTCACGAGCGTGCCCTGCTCGGCGAGTTCCAGGCGGACGCCGTTGGTCATGGCCCAGGCGGCGGCCTTGGTCAGGTGGTAGGCATTGGCGCCTTTGCCTCCGAACCACGACATGGCGGAGAGGACGTTGACGATCGCGCCCCCGCCGTTCCGGGCGAGCGTCGGCGCGAACTGCCGGATCATCGCCAGGTGGCCGAACACGTTGGTCTCCAGTTCGTGCCGCACCGCGTCCAGCGAACCGGTCACCAGGTCGGTCCCCGTCTGGATCCCGGCGTTGTTGATGAGCAGCGAGACGTCCGGGGCGGCCTCGGCGGCGGCCCTCACGGATGCGGGATCGGTGATGTCGAGGGGCAGCACCTCGACCCCGGGCAGGTCCACGGTCTCAGGTCGGCGGGCCGTCGCGTAGACCTTGCGGGCGCCCCGTTCGAGCAGGCGCTGGGCGAAGGCGCGGCCCAGGCCGCGGTTGGCTCCGGTGACAAGGGCAACTGAGTTGTTGATGTCCATGCCCGGTACGCTAAAACCTGACGTTGACGTCAGAGGCAAGTCCTGGTCGTCAGGGCCGGGGTGAGAGGAATCACCATGACCGTCACAGAGGCCGCACCCGAGCGGCTCATCCGCATCGGTGAGGTGGCGCGGGGTGCCGGCGTCTCGGTACGCGCCGTGCGCTACTACGAGCAGCAGGGGCTGCTCACCGCAGAGCGCAGCCCATCCGGCCAGCGCCTCTACCGGCAGGACGCCATCCCCCTCATCCGTTTCTTCCAGCAGATGTACGCCGCAGGCCTGACCAGCAAAAGGATCACCGAGCTCCTTCCGTGCTGGGACTCCGGGCACACCGACGCCGAGCAACGAGCCATGCTGCGCGCCGAGCGCGACCGGATCCAGGCCAAGGCCGATGACCTGCAGGCTGCCCTGGACCGCCTCGACGAGGTCATCGCGATCACGGACACGCACCCGTAGACGCGATCACGGACACGCACCCGTAGGTGCGGTCGGTCGGACGTCACACCGGCGATCTACGGCCTGGCCGGCGCGCAGGGTGGCGGTTGGTTCATCTGACTCACGTCATCTGGAGATATCCCATGCCCCCCACTGCCCCCACTCCCAGCCCCTCCTTCGGCGGCGCCGGGCGAACCTCCGCCCACCGGTTCACCGTTCTCGGCTCCCTTCGTGTGCACGACGGGTCGGCGGAGAGACCCGTCGGCGCGCCCCAGCTGCAGGCGGTGCTCGCCGTCCTGCTGTTACGGGCGCGCACCCCTGTGCCCGCCCGGGAACTGATCGCCGCAGTCTGGGGCGACGAGGCCCCGCCCGGTGCGCTGGGGTCGTTGCAGACCCACGTCTTCACACTGCGTCGGCTGCTGGAACCCGGCCGGGCACCACGTGCCGTCGCGCGCACGCTGGTGACGACGGGCGCCGGTTACACCTTGCGCGTCGCCCCGGAGGACGTCGACGTGACCGTCTTCGAGCTCCGTACGTCCGAGGCACGGCAGGCGCTGGCCGCCGGACGGCCCGAACGGGCACGGTCCCTGCTCGTCTCCGCGCTGGACCTGTGGCGTGGCAGGCCGCTCGCCGGCGTGCCCGGCCCGTACGCCGAGGCCCAGCGCACCCGGCTGGAGGAGCTGCGCCTGTCGGCTGTCGAGGCGCGGTGGGAGACCGAGATCGCGCTGGGCGGGCATGGCAACGCGCTCGGTCCGCTGCGTGTGCTGGCCGCCGAGCAGCCGTGGCGCGAGCGGGTCCATGAGCTGCTGATGACAGCGCTGCACCAGACCGGACGGCAGGCGGACGCACTTGACGTCTACGGGCGAGTCCGCCGGGCGCTCGCCGGGGAGCTGGGCATCCGCCCGGGTCCCGGCCTGGAGCGGCTTCAGCAGGAGATCCTCAACGCCGGACGTGGTTGGCAGGCGGGCGACGCGACCGGGGTTCGGGCTGCTGACCGGTCCTCTGTATCGGCCCAGCTGCCCCAGGACACCGCCGACTTCACGGGCCGCACCGACGAGGTCGACGGGCTGTGCACCGCGCTGGAGAAGGGCCGGACGGTTGCTCTGAGTTCCATCAGCGGGATGGGCGGTATCGGCAAGACTGCCCTGGCCGTGCGCGTGGCGCACCGGATGCGCCACCGCTTCCCGGACGGGCAGCTGTATGCGGACCTGAGAGGAACCGACCGCCGGCCCGCCGAGCCCATGGAGGTGCTGGGTCGCTTCCTGCGCGTCCTCGGAGTGAGTGCCGGTCACCTCCCGGCGCTGCCCGGGGAGCGGGCTGCCCTCTACCGCTCCATGCTCGCCACCCGGCAGGTGCTCGTCCTGCTGGACAACGCCCGTGACCTGGCCCAGGTGCGCGACCTGCTGCCCGGCGCGCCAGGCAGCGCGGTGCTGCTCACCAGCCGCTCCCGGCTCGTCGGCCTGACCGGGGCCGCCCTGGTGGACCTACGGCCCATGGCGCAGGCGGAGGCCCTGGAGCTGCTGACCCGGATCGTCGGCGAACGGAGCGTGTCCGCCGAGCCGGAGGCCGCTGCCGAGGTGCTTGATGCCTGCGGCCATCTGCCGCTCGCCATTCGTATCGTGGCCTCCCGATTGGTCGCCGGGCCGCAGACCACGCTCGCGACGACCGCCGCGCTGCTGGCGGACAAGGGGCGCCGCCTCGGCACGCTCAGGGCGGAGGACGCCGCCGTGGAGAGGACGTTCCGGCTCGGCATGGAAGTGCTGGACGCCGAGTACGTCCGCGCCTTTCGGCTGCTGGCCCTGCCCGAGGTGCCCGAACTGAGTGTGCCCATCGCCGCGGCGCTGCTCGACCGGCCGGAGTGGGAGGCGGAGAAGCTGTGCGAGTCACTGGTCGACCTGAGCCTGCTGGAGTCGGTCGCCCCCGGCCGATACCGCTACCACGACCTGCTCCGGCTCTTCGCCCGCCAGACGGCCTTCGCCGAAGTGGCGGACCACGAGCGGACCACCGCATTGGCCCGCCTGCTGGAGTTCTGCCTTGCCACGGCCCTCGATGCCCACCGGGTATCGCTGCCCGACGACGTGTTTCCCGGGAACGCTGCCCCGCTGCCTTCGCGTGGCCTGGACTTCACCGGCCCGCAGGAAGCCACCGCCTGGTTGCTCGACGAGCAGACGTCGCTGCTGGGGCTCGTCGAGCAGGCGGCGGGTGACGCCTCCCTGTCGCTTGCCGTCTGCGCGGACCTGCTGCTGGCCGCGGACCCGCTCGGGCGCCTCGGCGCGCAGCCCTACGGTATCGAGCGCGCCGCCCGCAGCCTGGCCGACGCCGCGCGCGCCGCCGGCCACCGCACCGCCGAAGCGCGCGCCCTGTACATGCTGGGCAGCTCCCTGCAACACCGCTTCGCCATGCGGCTGGGCGCCCCAGCCCTGGACCGGGCCATCGAGCTGTGCCGGGAGGCCGGCGACCCGACGCTGCTGGCCCACGTCCTGATCACCAGGGGCGGAGGCGCGCTCGCCCTGCGCGACTTCACCACCGCGCACGCGATGCTGAGCGAGGCGCTGACTCATGGCAGAGCCCTGGCCAGCCGCGGCATCGAGGCGTACGCGCTCGGCTTCCTCGGCCTGGCCCTGCTGGGAACCGGCCGGGCCGAGGAGGGGTTGGCGCACTGCCGGGACGCCGTCGCCGTCACCCGGGCGAGTGGGGACGTGGCGGGTCAGGCCAACGCATTGCACAATCTCGCCCAGGTCTGCCTGCGGACCGGGCAGAGCCCAGAGGCCTTCGACAGCCTGCACGAGAGCCTGCGCCTGTGGCGGCAGACGGGCTCCCGCTTCCGCGAGGGCCTGCTGCTTGGCGCACTTGCCGAAGCTCACAATGTTTCGGGACAGCCCGCGGAGGCCGCCGAACATGCCGCGCGGGCCCGGGACATCGCCGAGGCCCGCGGCGACGCGGGCATCCTCGCCCGCGCTCTCGCGCAGCTCGGCCACGCCCACCGGGTCCAGGGCGACGCCGGCCGGGCCCGGGAGTACTACCGTCGTGCGGAGAGCGTCTTTCGCGAGCTCGGCCTGCCCGACGCGGACGACATCGCGGGGTGCCTGGGGAAGCTGTGATGTACGGCGATCGCTGACGAAGGCCGCCGCGCGGTGGCCCAGCGCGCGACCGCGGCGATCCTCCTGAACGACCCGGGCGAGGGCCCGGCCCCCACGTGACCCGCCGGTGTCCCTGCGGCCCCGGGAGCAGCGGTCCTGCCGTCCACCCAGGCATCCGGGGCCGTTTCCAGAGGGGCGACGCGCGAGCGAGGCTGGTCGAAGTCCTGGCGGGCGGGGTGCGAGGGCCGTGCCGGGCGCGGCACGGCCCTCCGTGCTCAGAGCCTGGCGGTCGGGGCGATCAATAGAAGCGGCGGATGAAAATATCCGACTTGCCGTTGGTGTCACCGGCCACGATGTCGTCGGCTGTGGAGGAAAAGACGACGTCGCGCCCGTCGGCGCTGACCGCGTCGGTCCCGGCCGAGGCGGGCTGGTCCGAGACGATCTCGTCGGTGCCCGTCTGCAGGTCGCGCAGTACGAGCGACGGTCCGGTGGTGTCGTTCGGGGCGTACAGCAGGTAGCGGCCGGTGGGATCGATGGCCACACCCCGCGCGTTCGGCACCAGTTGGTCGGTGCCCGTGTGCTCGTCCTGAACGTAGGTGTCGGAGCCCGAGAGGTAGACGATCTTGCTGCCGTCCTTGCTGATCTGGACGAGCGTCGCCGCCTTGGACGAGCCCTCGATCGGGCCGGTAGAGGTGTCGTCGGTCCTGTCCCACACGAAGACGTCTTCCGCCAGGCCGTCCTGGTAGGCGACAAAGCGGCCGTCGCCGCTGATGGACGGCCGGGCCGAGACGGTGTGGCCGAACTCGGCGACGGTCACCGCGGTGTTGGTGTGCCAGTCCTGTACCTCGATGCGCTGCCGGGACGGCGGTCGATTGAAGGTGGCGGCTTGGACGAGATAGCGGCCGTCCGTGCTCAGCGACGGCTGGCTGCAGCTGAGGCCCGGACAGTTGATGCCGATCGTGCTTCCCGACTTCACCTGAGACAGGAAGACCTTCGTGTCCCTGAACAACTGTCCCCACAGGGCGACGTATTGCCCGTCACCGCTGATCACCGGGTGCTGGATCGGCGTGGTGATGGTGCTCATCAGCGTGGTCAGACTCGTCCGCCGGTCGCGGACGAATACTCTTTCCCCTGTCGCCGAGCTGGCGGGTGTGAGGTTCTTCGCCGACGACGAGAAAGCGACACGCCGGCCGTCGGCCGTGATGGTGGCACCGGCGGAGTCGCCGTCACCCTGGGTACCGTCGGCCGCGACACTGATCCGCTCGACCAACCCTGCGCTGTCGCTCGCGACGGCCGCTGCGGTCATGGGCTCGGCCGAAGCGACTCCCGGCAGCGCGGTCGTGACCGCGCAGACCACGACCGCGGCACGTAAGGCGGCCCCTACACGTCTTGTGGCGCGCGGATGCGCGTTTCCCCTCATTCTTCCCCCTGAGACGGATACGGCCCTTCTGCCCGGTTCCCCACCGGAGGGCCACAAGCATGCAACCGCGACGGCACTGTGAGGTCAATGTGCCGCATGACTATTGGGAGGCACAGTTCCGGTCAGATAAATGCGGTCGGCTTCGCCACGTGCACGGGCCATCGTGCCCGATGAGACGCCGGATAGGGAGACACGATCGGTGAAATGTGCGACATCCTGTGAATTCTCCCAAGTTTCGCTGAGTCCTGGGTCCGTGGCCAGAACGGCGGTTGAACAGCCAGTCCTCGGCGCTTGTCTCGACCGCACCACCGTCGTGACCGATCTCCACCTGGCGCAACCGCCGTCCGCCCGGCCCGAGCACCACCCAGAAGACCGCTCCCTCCTCGGTCTCCGGGCAGCGCAAGTCGACAAGGTGCCGTCCCACCAGGACGGCGAACCCCCGGCTGACCACGCTGGGCATCTCTCTGCGCGCGAAGGCTGGACAGCGGATCCGGATCCGGAGCGTCAAGGTGGACCTCCTCCAAGTCCCACGTCCCGGCACGACCCACGGCGTCCGGGTGCGTGACCACCTCAACTTCGGCGCAGGCACTGACGATCTCCCCTTCGCCTCGTAGCGCCCCACGCGATACCGACAACTCACGGTCCGCCAGGAGGCCCCGTCCTCGTCGCTGCCATCAATGAGTGGTCGTGACGTGATGGTCCGACGACAACGCGAACACCCGTACTCGCCGACCACCGGTGGGATTGACGGTCTCACGGACCGGACGCATCCCCAGTTTGGTCATGATCCGTTCGGAGGCGTCGTTGCCCACTTGAGTGATGCTGACGATCCGCTTGAGCCCTCGCTCTTCGAACCCGAACCGTACGGCGGCCGCAGCGGCCTCGGTGGCCAAGCCCTGCCCCCAGTGGGAACGTCCCAGCCGCCAGCCGACCTCGACCGCCGGCAGGACCTCCGGCAAGAAGTGGGGCACGGAAAGGCCGGTGAACCCGGCCAGCTCGCCAGTGGACCGGATCTCCACGGCGAACAAGCCGAAGCCCTGCGACTCCCACTCGCTCTCCCAGGCCTGGACCCGGCCGCGAGTCTGCTCTTCGTCAAGGACCCTGCCGTCACGGATCCACCGCATGACCTCGGGGTCGGCATTGACGGCAGCCATGGGTGCAACGTCTTCCTCGCGCCAGCGACGCAGGATCAAACGGGGAGTCTTAAGAGTGACCATCCCATCATTCTGGATCACACAGGCGGCTCGCCGTCATCCTCCCAGGCACTGTCGATGCACCCACTGAACGCCGTTGCAGTACCAGCGCTTTGCTCTCACGGGTTGCGGGGCAGAAGCCGTCCCCGAAGGCGGGCTTGCGCATCGGCGTGCACTGGTCTCGGGTACTGCGGTCACCGGCAGCGTGTTGTCCGCGGACAAAACCCTATTGTCCCGCTCCTGCGAGGCCCTGGTCTGGGTCGTTCTCTGACGTGTGTGGCGGACAAATTCCCCGCAGCCCATCGTCGTAACCGGCTCCCGCTCGGCCGAGTCGGCGCAACACGGCTGACCTGGCGACGCGTGTGGGCTTTCCGCTGTCTGCTTTCTGGACCTCAGGAGGACGAGCCCCTACGAGTTCGGCGATCTCCGCCGAAACCCCGCACTCCGTCGGCAACCGACGCAACAGCGGGGCGGGGGCTCGTGACATGTAGCTCGATCGGGATCGACGAAGGGATGGGCACACCATGCGTAAACGTTCCGTCATGCCGCTGGCAGGTGCGGCGGCCCTGGTCACCGCGGTGCTGTGGGGCAGCCCCGCCGGAGCCACCCAGTCCGCACCGACCACACCGTCGCTCACTGCGCCAGGGCCCGCGCTCAAAGCGGCGATCACCCAGGAACTGACCTCCATGTCCCTGCCCGGATGTGCGCTCACGTACGCCGAACATGCCGGCGCGCAGGTCACATGTCTCAAGGCAGCACCCCATACCTCCACCGCCGCACCGCAGGCGGCACCCGCCGCCACGGCCGGCATCTGCTACTACCAGCACGGCCCGTACGGGTCCGCCGCGATGTACAACGGGTGGCGGGCCTGTGTCACCGGCGAGGGCGACGGGTACGTGCCTCCCAACCTCAACGACCAGGCCAGCGCCTGGGTTTCCGGCTGTACCGACGGCGTGTGGTTCTCCAACCAACCGTGGACCGACCCCGCCTGGAACTTCCCCTCGTACAGCACCGGCAACTTTCCGTGGGGCGCCGTCGCAAACGACACGCTCTCTTCCTTCCACCTCAACAGGGCCTGCTGACCCCTCATTCATGCCCGACTCGTGAGGCGAAAGCCCGCCCGGATCGCCTGAGAGCCCGACCACTGCGCGCATGCACCAGCTCTAGCCGGAGGAAGGCGGTTCAGGTGCGCTGACCCCCTGCTACACCGCCCGCATCACACCGGAGCACAGTGATGCGGGCGGCGCGTTCGCACGGGCGGGCGCGGGTTCACAGTGCCCAGCGCACCGAGGCCCGCGCACAGGCCCTGCGACGGTCGGAACATCGCCCCAGTCGGCATCAACCCTGAGCACTTGGGCGATCTCCCCATGGTGCAGCCCCCGCGCGAGCAGCCGCAGCGCTGCCGTCTCGTGGCTGGTCTTTCCCGTTCTGACCTGTGACCGGCAGGCCATGGCCGACCTGGTGCGCAGCGCGCTCGGCCCGCTGCAATGGGCCCGGGGCGGGGCCCGGCCGCCGTTCGACACCCTGGCCGCCTACTTCGACTCCGGCTGCATCGCTGCGGAGGCGGCCCGTCGGCTGTGTCTGAGCGTGCGGGCCTTCACCTACCGCCTGGAGCGCATCCACCAGCTCACCGGAGCCGATCCGGCCGACCCGGTGCACCGCTACACCCTGCAGACCGCCGTTGTCGGCGCCAGGCTGCTGGACTGGCGCTCCAAGGAACCCTGAGCCTGCTCTGCGCGCAGTTGAAGCGAGAGGGGAACAAGTGCGGTTCCCAGCGCCGCAGTGGCTGCGGTCATGGCGATGAACGGCGCCTTCGTCATGGGTACGTCCTCCAAGCGACGAGACGACTGATCACAACCGAGAGTCCATGCGTAGTGAAGTCGTCTTCGAGGGCGGTTGCGGAGGGGCTGTCGCCTGTCAAACGCCTTTGTCCGGCGGATAGTTGTCCCGCGTGTCCCCTTCGCCGGGTGAATCGGCCGGTGGCGCCTTCGCTGTTCCGCGCGGCACCGTCCCCTCGCAGCGCAAAAGCAGGCAAGAGGGCATATTTTGCCAGACGAACACTTGCGCACGCAGGCCTTGACGGCTCCTTAACGCCTCGCTGTCGTCTTCTTGACGTACGCTCACACCCGGTGTGCCGGGAAGCCTGGTCGGCAAAGTCTTATCCACTCGTGGTGTCGTGACGTGTCACGACGCAACCTTGAAAAAAGGCACCTGCACATGACGCTCTCTGGGCCGGCCAGCCCTGCCTCCGCTCCGACGGCACCCGGTGCGAGGCGTGCTCCGCACCGCTCCGTTCTGTTCTTCGCGTTCGCCTTCGCCGTGATCGCCGATCCGGTCTCCTCCGTCGCCTACGCCATCGAGGCGGCCCTGCGCGCCCTGCACGGTGACCTGGCGCTGCTGCTGCCGACCATGTCGCTGGTGGTCGGGCTGGTCGTGGTGGTCACCGCCAACTACTGGCAGCTGGTACGCCGCTTTCCCCAGGGCGGCGGAGCCGCGGCCGCGGCCGGCCGGGCCTTCGGGCCCCGCTGGACCTTTCTGCCGATCGGGGCCCTGGTCGTCGACTTCGTCCTGACGATCGGCATCTCCATCGCGGCGGCCGCCAGCGCGGTCATCGCGCTGTTCCCCGAACTGAGCGGCGTGCGCATCCCGTTGGCGCTCGCTCTGCTGGTCGTGGTCGCGGGGCTGACCTGGTTCGGGCATGGGGGGCGACTGCTGTTCGCGGTGATGACCGTGCTCTTCGTCGCCGTCTGCGTCGTGGTGCTGGTGGTCGGTTTCGCCTCCCCGCACGAGGCCGGTCATGCCGCCGCGAGCACCAGCCCCGGTCATCCGGCGGTGATGGCTGTCGTGCTCGCCTTCCCGGTCGCCATGGCCCTGGCTACGGGAGTGGAAGCGCCCTCGACGGCGATCGCCCAGCTCGGCCAGCTCGACGACACGCACCGCCGCCGGTTCGGCCGGGGCACCCTCGCCCTGCTGGTAGTGATCGTCGGGGGTCTCACCCTCGCGCTGACCGCCTTGGCCGTACGGCTGCACATCGGCATTCCCGGCCACGACTCCACCCAGATCGCCGACATCGCCCACGCCGCGGCGGGCCCCGGCTGGCTCTACGGGGCCTTTCAGCTGACCAGCTCGCTGCTGCTGCTCGCCGCGGCCAGTTCCTCCTTCCAGGCGGGGCCGGGGCTGCTGAAGGCGCTGGCGGGAACGGCCGGTGCGCCGGGCGTGCTGCCGCCTGTCCTGGGCCGCACGAACAGGCACCACACCCCGTACTGGTCGGTCGTCGTCTACCTCGGCGCCGCCGCACTGATCATCGTCGCCGCTGCGGGCGAGGAGCAGGAACTGGTCCTCTTCTACGCCGTGGCCGTCTTCGTCAGTTTCCTCGTCGGGCTGCTGGCCATGACCCGCTTCGCCCACGCCGAGCACAAGCCGACGCTGGCCTGGGTCAACGCTCTCGCCGCGGCTGCCGTCGCTTTCACCTTGGTGGTGAACCTGCTGCGCGGCTGGCCCGTGCTGTCGATGGTGGGCACGCTGCTGATCGCGGGCGGTCTGTACGTGCGCTGGGTGCGGGCCGGCCGCCCCACCGGAATCGAGGACGTCGAGACCCGGGCCGAAACACCTGTGGGCTGATTCAGGGGCGGGAGGCAGGCGACCCCGGCATGCCGGAGTCGCGCTGCTTCACTGGGCGGGGGGAGACGGGGGGCGTCACACACTGTGCCGGCCTGCGGGCTCCTTCCGCCGCGCGTGCCGGGGGCCGTCGCGGTCGGCGTGGCCCGGGCGGGTTTCGCGGTCTGCGCCGTGTTACAGCCATGTGCGGTCGAGACCTCGATCCGGCATCAGCGGCGCAGTCCATCGACCTCTGGGGCACGAGACAGGTGCCGATCTGCCACAGCTGCGGAGCCCTGTTCCTACGGGAATCACCGTGACCGGCTGGCGAAAGAGCCCTCTTTGACGTCCACCCCGCCTCGTTCAGGGACCCCCCCGGCAACGGCCAGAGCTCCCTTGCCCGACAGCGGACCTTTGGCCCCTGCTTGGAGCCGGGGGCCTCGGGGGCTTCCTCCCCAGCGTTTGGCGTCAACTGCGCCCATCGGAACAAGCAGTCCACAGCCACGGGGGGCGACCATCCACAGCAGCGGGCCATCGGCGGGAACGTCCGAGGCCCCCTTTGCGGCATCCGCAGAGAGCGAGCTCCGCGACCGCCCATGTCGGCCGCGACCCGTGGAAGCAGCGACGAGGCGGGCCGGGCCGGCTGCCGAGTTGCCCGAGCGGGGTCTCGGCGGCGTCTTTGTCGGGCGGTCGACTTGCCTCAGGGTGTTGGGTCCCAGAGCCCGCCCGCTTCGCCGCGGGCGAGGTGCTCGGCGTAGACGCCGACCTTCCAGGCGATGACGGACCGGCAGTCCTCCAGCGCCCGGATCTGTGCGTCGACGCGCTGTCGATGGGCATCCAGCAGCCGCAGGCGTTCTGCCTCGTTGCCCGGCCCGTGGCGGACCAGTTCGGCGAAGTGCTTGAGGTCGGCGAGCGGCATGCCGGACTCGCGGAGTTTGACGCAGATCAGCAGCCACTCGACATCGAAGGAGGTGTAGCGCCGTCGGCCCCCTGATGTGCGCTGGACCGGTCCGACGAGCAGCCCCTCGCGTTCGTAGAAGCGCAGGGCGTGCACGCTCAGTCCGGTCCGCTCGGCCACCTCGCCGATGCCCAGTGACTGCGCGGCAGCCTCGGTGGTCGTCACGCCGTTCACTCCTGCCACCCCTGGATTTGATCTAGACCTCGCTCTAGATCGTAGCGTCAGCGGCATGACCCTTACTGATCAGCAGCCGCTCGGCTCCCCCTTCTCCGCTGCCACCACCTGCGAGGACATCGTGGCCGGGCGTGACCTTTCGGGCAGGACCGCGGTGGTGACCGGGGGCTACTCCGGGCTCGGCCTGGAGACCACCCGAGCGCTGACGGCCGCCGGAGCCCGGGTCATCGTGCCTGCCCGCCGCTGCGACGTCGCCCGTGCCGCTCTCAAGGAGGTGACGAACTGTGAGGTCATCCCCATGGACCTCGCCGACCTCGACAGCGTACGCACGGCCGCCGCGCACCTCAGCGATCGTCTGGACCGACTCGACCTCCTGATGGCCGTCGCCGGAGTCATGGCCACCCCGGAGCGGCGCGTCGGACCCGGCTGGGAAGGCCAGCTCACCACCAACCACTTCGGACACTTCACCCTGGCGTGCGAGCTCTACCCGCTGCTGGCCGCCGCAGACGGCGCGCGCGTCGTCGTCAACAGCTCCGCCGGACACACCCTGACCGGCATCCGCTGGCACGATCCGCACTTTCACACCGGCTACGACAAGTGGCTGGCCTACGGCCAGGCCAAGACCGCCAACGCCCTGTTCGCGGTCCATCTCGACGCGCTCGGGCGAGGCGACGGCGTACGCGCGTACGCCCTCCACCCCGGAAAGATCATCACCGGGCTCCAGAGGGAGATGACGCTGCAGGCGCAGATCGACCGCGGCTGGGTGGACGCACACGGCAACGTCGTCGGCGACGGATTCAAAACCCCCTCCCAGGGGGCGGCCACCGGCCTGTGGGCCGCCACATCCCCCCTCCTCGACGGTCGCGGCGGCCTCTATCTGGAGGACTGCGACGTCGCCCGCGTTTCCGCCCCCGGCACCCCCATGGACGACGGCGGCGTCCGCGCCTACGCCGTCGACCCCGACGCGGCAGCCCGCCTGTGGGACGTGTCTCTCGCCGCGACCGGCGCCACACCGATCACGCGGTGAACCCACGCTCCGAGTGCGGGGGCCCCGTGCTGTTACGTCCACTCGCCGAGGAGCTGAAGTGAATGGCGATGGGTGGCGACTTGTTTCGTCGAGGGCACCGATGAGGTCTGAGGCGGTCCCATCTCTCGGGCTCGGGGGCTTCGAAACCGTTGGTGGTCACCTTCTCCCCGGCCTGCGCCGCCGGTGACGGACGGTGCGTCCTTTCGCTACCCGTTGCCGCCGCCCCCGCCTGCGTGGGCCAAGGAACTGCCGCCCCCACCACCGGGGCGCACGGTGCTCGGCAGGACGAGCTTTGCCATTTCGGCAAGAGCATTCGCGGATTCGGGGATGCTCCCGCATCTTCGGGAGCAAGAGCAACCAGAAACTGTGGGGTGATCGTCATGAGCAGCACCGACAGCAGCGCGAACCTTGCCGACGCGTACGATGTCGTGGTGGTCGGGGGCGGAGCGGGAGGCCTGTCGGCCGCACTGCTCCTGGGCCGTGCACGCCGCTCGGTCCTGGTCGTGGACGCGGGCGAGCCGCGCAACGCACCGGCCGGGCACATGCACGGCTACCCCTCACGCGACGGCATGCCACCGGCCGAGTTCCTCGCCGTGGTGCGCGAGGAGGTGGCCGCGTACGGAGTGCGGCGCATCCAGGGGACCGTGAGCGGGATCGAGCCGGACGACAACGGCGAGTTCGCCGTGGCCCTTACCGATGGGTACCGGGTGCACGCGCGGCGGATGGTGGTCGCCACCGGCCTGGTGGACGAACTGCCGGACCTGCCGGGAGTCTCCGAGCGGTGGGGTCGGGACGTCCTTCACTGCCCGTACTGCCACGGATGGGAGGTACGCGACCGGGCGATCGGTGTGCTCTACCGCAAGGAGGCCGGTACCCACCAGGCCCTGCTGTTCAGCCAGCTGTCCGACGACGTGACACTCTTCCTCGATGGCGCCGACGAGAACGAACTCCCGGACGCCGACTGGCAGATGCTCGCCGCAGCAGGCGTGGGCGTGGTCCGGGGCAGGCTCGGCGCACTCATCGTGGGCGATGACCAGCTCGTGGGGGTGCGCCTGGAGTCAGGCCAGGAGATCGAGGTGTCCGTGTTCGTCGTCCCGCCGAGGATGGTGCCCCGCGACGAGGTGCTGACCGCTCTGGGAGCGCGTACACGCGAAACCCCGGCAGGCTCCTTCGCCGACGTCGATGAGACCGGCCTGACCAGCGTTGCCGGTGTGTGGGCCGTTGGCAACGTGACCGGGCCGGCCGAGCAGGTGGTGAACGCGGCCAGCTCCGGCTACCGGGCCGGGGCCGCCATCAACGCCGACCTGCTCCGGACCGACCTGGAGCGCCGGGCGGCCCGACGCCGCGCCGGGGCCCTTCCCTCCTGAGGCCGAGGCGGGGCACAGGGCCATCGTTTATCACTGTGCGTATTTGCCTGGTGGCGGGGTGTGGTGGTGCATGTAAGGCTGGCTCGGGGCGCTTTCCGCCCCGTTCCCCGCGTTGGCAGCGACGCCATCAGGGCCAGCAGACAGGAGTTACGTCATGGCGAAGTCGAAGTCCGGAAAGCGCCTCAAGATCGATCAGTCTGCCAAGCAGGCCGAGACCGCGTCCATCAAGGGCGGCAAGGGGCATGTGGGCATGACGAAGCAGGGAAAGGGCAAGGGCAGCAGTCTGACAGAGACCGTCCGCCGGGTGCCCGAGGAACTGTCCAAGGGTATTGACGAGCTCGGCGGCCTCTGAAATCAAGCCCCGGCCCATCCGGCCGGGGCTTGATCAGCTCGATGAGAAGCACCCGCACCTCGCGGTGACGCGGGGCCGTGGTGGCCGTGACCCCGAGAGCAGTGCTTCAGTCCAGGATCTGGCCTACACGCCGCAGGACCCAACGGCGCGAGGGGTCCGTGTCGCAGGTGAATTGCACGAGGTGGACGTTGTTTTCGGTGGAGACGCCTCCGGCGACGGTCATGCACTTGCGGGTCTGCGCGTTCACGAGCTGGTACGAGCTGCCGTTCCAATTGGTGACGAACCAGCGGCGTGAGGGATGAGTGTCGCAGTTGAACTGGACCAGTTCGACGTTGTTTTCGGTGGAGACACCACCCGCAACCGTCGCACACTTGCGGGTCTGCCCATTGACGAACTGCCTGCCATTGCCGTTGTTGGTGGAAATGGTCCAGCGGCGTGAGGGATGAGTGTCGCAGTTGAACTGGACGAGCCTGACGTTGTTTTCGGTGGAGACACCGCCGGCAACCGTCGCGCACTTACCGGTCTCCACGTTGACGAGCTGGAAATCTCCCGATATCCCTGCCGGGGTTTCGGGAGAGGCCGGGCGGGCAACCGCGGCATCGGGCCAGAGCAGGACGCCTCCGGCTACAAGAACGGTCGAGGCCGTCATAAGACGGCGAGTCCGGCTGTATTTGCGCATCGTGGTGCTCCTCTCGTGACTCTGCGAGAGAGGTGGGAAAGATGGTGGCTCGTCGAGCAGGCCCGCTCCGGGGCTCTGCGACCGTGGCTGACGGACTCCGGCTTGTCAGGGAGCCCACCGATAGCGGCGCGGCAGTCCCTTCCAGGGAAGCACGGCTAGCACGGATCAGCATCTGGTGCCGGACGGCCATCGCGCAGATAGCCTGTCCCTTTCCTGCCCCAATGATTTCCACTGCACGAATGGGCACTCACACCACGGAAAGTCGCCCCCCGGACCGCCACCTTGTCCTGATCTCCGTCCACGAATTGCCGAAGCCGTCTACTCGGCCGGTGCCGCCAGGCGAAAGCCCACGCCGATCGCCTTGAGATCACGCTCGTAGACGCCGTGGCGACGGGCGCACCGGGCCAGATCACGGTCATGGCGGAACGCGCCGCCTCGGGTGATGTGCGGGTCGAAGGCACAGTCCTCAGTACGCGGCACCTTGGCAGGGGCACCCGGGTAGGGGGCGTAGAGGGTGGAGGTCCACTCGTCGGCGTTACCCGCCATGTCCAGTACGCCAAAGGGGCTGGCCCCATCGGGGAACGAGCCGACTGGTGTTGTGGTGCCGATACCGAGGTCCACCAGATTGGCCAGGCCGGGCTGGTACTCCGCACCCCACGGAAACTCCCGGCCGTCGTCGCCGCGCGCGGCGCGTTCCCACTCATCCTCCGTGGGCAGTCGCACGTCGAGGCCGTCGAGTTGCTCTCCGAGCCACCGGCAGTAGGCCGTCGCTGCCTCCCAGGAGACCGCGGTGACCGGGTGGTTCGCCGGTGCGTGGGGCACCGGCCTGCCGGTGGCTGCCGCGAAAAGCGTCCACTGGCCGACCGTGACCAGGGTGCGGGATATCCGGAAGGCTGGGACGTGGATCTCTGTGCGTGGGGCTTCTTTGAGGTACCACTCCACCGGCACCCCGGTGTCGGCATAGCGGCGTGCTACCTCCGTCACCTCGTCAGCCGGCGTCCCCCGACGCAGCAACCCGTCCGGGACTTCAACCCAGTCCGCCTGACTCACGTGCATGTTCCCCTCCAGTCGATCGCATGGCCCTCATGGTCACCTTGAGGGCCGGGGCGGTCATCGGCCGAAGGACCTACCTCGACAGCGACTTTTGACCGCCGCCTTCGCCACATCCAGGCACAGGACACCTGAGTCGCCCCTCTGACGATGACTCGCCGGGGCGCGGGCGAGAGGTCCTAGCGTGGTACGAGCGCCCAAGGGTGCAGAGGTCCACCGAGCGAAGAGGGAGCGCCGTTCAGGCGAGGGTGGTGAGTACGTGCGCGCGGGAGGCGTGGACCTCTTCGCGCAGGGCGGGCAGGTCCACGTCGAGGACCTGGCCATTCCACTTGCGGGGCTGTCCGTTGATGAGGACCGCGCTGATGTTGCGGGTGTCCGAGCCGAGTACGACCGTGCCGATGGGGTCGTTGAGGGGCATGTTGTTGAGGTCCTCGGCCTGGATGACCAGGAGATCGGCCTTCTTGCCCGGGGTGAGTGAGCCGGTGACGTCTGCCAGTCCGTTGGTGCGGGCGCCCTGGAGAGTGGCGAAGTCCAGGACGTCGTGGGTGGTGATGCGAGTCGGCTGCCGCCCCGTGCGGTAGACGGCGTTGACCGCGCGCATGCGCTGGATGGCGTGCAGGGCCCGCATCTGCGTGAACATGTCGCTGGCCAGCGCGACTTCGACGTCGATGCTCAGACCGGGGCGCACTCCCACCGACAGGGCTTCGTCGATCGCGGGGATCGCGGTTTCCAGCCCTATCTGGGCCTCCGACGTCGGGGCCAGGGCGATGCTCGTGCCGCTGCCCCCGATCGCCTTCCACGCTTCGGAGGTCAGGCCGGTGGCATGGATGAGGGTGAGGTCCGCGCAGAGCAGGCCCCCCTTCTCCCACTCCGCGATCGCCGCCGAGGAGGAGGTGCCGAATACGGCGTCGACGCTCACACCGATGCCCAGCTCCTTCGCTATGCGGGCGAGTTCGGGTCCGTAGGCGAGGGCGGGTCCGGCGATCTCGCCGGTGGCCAGGGCCGCGAGGCGCAGGGTCAGCATCCGATCGTCACTGGCGAAGTACCTCTCCTTGAGGCGCGCCAGGTCGCCAGGCCACTGCTTGTCCCAGTCCCCGAAGTGCGGGCCCATGGAGGCGTGCACCCCGCGGATGCCGGTGTCGACGAGGGCCTGGACGGCGGCGTCGGAGTGCTGGGGAGTTCGGGAGTTGTGGGAGAAGTCGAGCATGCAGGTGATGCCGCTGTCGATCGCGGTCAGGGCAGCCAGCCTGGTGCCGATGTACATGTCCTGGGGCCGGTAGGCGGTGGCGTGGCCGGCGAGGGTGGACATCACGTAGGCGCCGAGGTCGTCGACGTCCGGCATGATGCGGCGCAGCTGGGTCTGCCAGGCGTGCCGGTGTGTGTCGACGAAGCCCGGTGTGAGGATCGTGCCGGTGGCCTCGACGACGACCGCGCCGTCGCGGTCCAGGCCGGTACCGATGGCGGTGATGGTGTCGCCCTCGACGAGAAGGTCGGCGTCGTGCAGCACACCGAGGTCGGCATCCATGGTGACGATGGTCGCGCCAGTGAACAGGATGCGCCGGTTCGGGTCCGCGGACCGGCGCTGGAGCTGTGCGAGTACGGCAGTGCTGGTGGTACCTGAGGGAGCCAAAGGTCAGTCCTGATTCATCAAGCCTGGGCGGTGTGCCGTGGGCGATGGCCTCAGAATCGGCCCGTCCCTCGGGAGCAGCCAGGGCGCCCTTTGACCGGGTACAGCGCACCCAGGCTCACCGGCTCTGTGCGGCCAGTGGGGTTACGCCACGTGAAGGTCGGCGCGCTGCGGCATGATGTCGGCATGGAAGATCAGACTTTCGAATGGGTGACTCTCTTCTCCTACGAGAACGTTCCCGGCTGTCCGCGGCCGGGTCGGCTGACGGCGGTTTGACTGCGGGACCGAGGTATCGACTGGCACCCGTTCACCGAGAATGAGGTCCGGGTCGACCTGATGTGCGGTGTGCGCTCGGACGGGCACTGGCACGGCACGATCGTTGTTCGCTTCCGTGCCGACGTTCTTCAGCGGCTCGGTCTGCATCCTGACCAGCCGACGTCAGCGCCGGCGGACCCGCTGCCACCGAAGTGGTGGGGCCCATGGGCCCGGTGAGCCCGAGGTGCTGACGTATGAGGCTCGGGGTCTCCGTTCACCGCGTTGAGGCCGGTAGCGCACGGGCTGACGGATCCGGCCCGGTGAGCAGTGAACGGCCTCCGCCGGTGCTGTGCACCGGCGGAGGCCGTCCTTGTGGGTTCCTGAGACCTACCAGAGTTCACTGAAGTTGACGGCGACGTTGGCGTTGCTCTGATCGATCTCAGTGAAGCCACCGTTGTCGGTGGCACTGGGGGCGTCGTCGCCGACGCCGCTGCCGTTGACCGTGGCGACACCGGCGTTCGATCCGTTGTCGGCCAAGCCGCCATCGTCGGCGGCGGCTGCGGATACGCCGCCGAGCAGCAGGACACACGTGGCCAAGGCGGTGGCGGTCAGGCGCATGGGGACTCCTGGAGAGGTGAAATGCGAGGCACGATCACACGGTGAACGCCCTGAGCTGCCACTACGTGATGGGTGCTCACCCCAACAGACCCCGTTCGGGGGAGCAGTTGCCCTCGGGCGCAGCATGGCTGAGCCGGTCTGGGCTCGCGTGGGCGGGCTTCATGCACAGCTGCACCCGGTGTGATGGCAGGCATGATGGAGGCCATGACGCACCCCGCCCGCCGCATGTTCGAGCTCCTGGAGCCGATCTGCCTGGTCACGTTCTTCGCCGACGAGTGCGACCAGGAGCTGGCCGCGCTCGGTCACCGCACCTACTGGGACGGCTACTTCGCCAGCCGCGCCGCGCCGCTGGGGCGGGTACCAGCGCAGGTCGTGCACGCGGCGTTCTACAACTTCGCCGACGGGGAGGCCGCGCGGCACATCCCGAGCGCGTGGCAGACGATCCCGCCGGAGGCGTCCGTCGCCGCGCGGGAGCGGGGCAGCGCGGCCTCTGTGCGGCGGATCCTCGGCGACGACCTGGCCGGCTCCCCGGGCCTGGTGCGTGCCGCCGACCTGACCACCAAGGCCGCGACGAACGCACCCATGGAAGGGCGGGTGATGTACGCGGGGATGCGCACCCTCGCGGTGCCCAGCGACCCGGTAGCCCGGCTGTGGCATTCGGCGACCATGCTGCGTGAGCACCGCGGTGACGGGCACATCGCCGCTCTTGTCGGCGCGCGCGTCGGCGGTACGGAGGCTCATGTCCTCGACGCGCTGGCGCGGGGCATCCACCCGCCGGAGTCGTTCGGGCGCCTGCATCACCTGCCGAAGGAGAAGCTGGCCGCGGTCATGGACGGCTTGCGCGAGCGCGGCCTGGTCGACACCGAGGGACGCTTCACCGATGCGGGCCGCGCAATCAAGGCGCACATCGAGGCCCTGACCGACGAGCTGGCCGCCCCGCCGTACGAGGCCCTGTCTCCCGCGGAACGTGATGAACTGGTCGCGGAGCTTGAGCCCATCACCGCGGTACTGGTGGCCGCGGGGTCGCAGTGAGGGACTGCGACACACGGGACGGGCCCGCCGTGCGGTACGGCGAGTCCTGGCTGGGCGGCGACGTCTTGGCGCTGTAGCGCAACAGCACTGGCCTACCAGCGGCGCTGGCGTTCGTGGTGGCCTGTCATCGGCCGGAATCCGCCCTGAGGTCTCCGGGCCATCTGCCGGGCCACGGCCGGTACCGCGGGTGCGGGGAGGGGAGTGGGATGGTTGTCCGCGTAATCAAGGCGCAGGGGCACCCACAACGGCGCCAATGTGCAGCAGTACGAGTTCAACGGCACC
Source organism: Streptomyces sp. ERV7 (assembly GCF_001653515.1). Lineage (GTDB taxonomy): Bacteria > Actinomycetota > Actinomycetes > Streptomycetales > Streptomycetaceae > Streptomyces. The sequence continues at coordinate 269,806 of NZ_LYOY01000040.1, forward strand.
AGCGCCCAGAAATGGCGGCTGTCTCCCGTGCGACCCCTTGTGTTCCTGCCTGGCCGGTGCCGGGCCGGTGCCTGGCCGGCTCGCTCGGCGGATCGCGGCACCGGCGGTGGGAACACCGGCACCGAAGGCTGCGGCAGGTCACGTATGCCTGCCGCAGACTGCCCGGCCCCACGAGCCGACGACGCCCGGCGGATGCCGGCTCGACGGTGACCGGCCGCTCCTGACCGTGTTCGCGACGGTGTCCGGATGGGGTCAGGTACGAGCCAGCTCGGCGGCACCGAAGGACACGTCGAAGCGGTCGCACCAGATGGTGACGCTGCGGTACCGGTTCAGGTCGACGTCGGCGGGCAGCGTGTAGTTCTGGTCGCCTTTGTTGCCCTTGAGCTTGCCCAGGCTGACGTGGCGGCCGTCGTCGAAAACGTGCCAGCCGTCCTTGCCAGGCTTCACCTCCGCGTCGGTCAGCCAGACCCGCAGGGCGGGCCCGTTGCTCGTGTCCAGGTTCATCAGCCGGAGGATGCGGGTGCCGTCCGGGAGACGCAGGATGCGAACCGATCCGCTGGTCTTGTGTTCGTGGCTGATCAGCTCCCCCTTGGCAAGGTCCTGCGGCCCGGTCGGCGCCTGGGCTCCGCCGTGGGCCGGAGCCGAGGCCGGTGCGGAGACGGCGGAGGGGATCTGGTCCCGTACGGTCTCGTCCACCCACAGCTTCCACGGCTGGAACCAGTACAGTCCCGCACCCACCGCCACCACGCCGATGAGCACCGTCGCGATGAACCACGGCCTGCCGAGTGCACTTCGTACGCGTCCCATGTCATTGCCTCCATATCGTGAGCGTGTCCCTGCCCCCATAGGACGCCTCGTGGGCGCTCAGCACTCCCGGATCCTGATGACGAAACCCTTACGGCTACCGGGTGAGCGTGCGCTGGGCCACCGTGGGGCTGGACGCCGAGCGTCGTCGCGGCGGCTGCTTCGGCACCTGCGCACACGTGTCCGCAGTATGGTCACGGCGAGTGCGGTGTGTGGGGGTGGGAGCCGGCGGGCTGTGCTGCGGGGGAGGGGGACGTGCTGTCTGAGGCGTTGTCCTGGCGTGGGTGCGGCAGTTGGGGCGTGTGCGGGTGGGCCCGGTCCTGGGGCGGTGTCGACCAGGTGTAGGTGCCGGGGTCGAAGGTGCGCAGGCGTTTGAGGAGCCGCTGTGTCGACCAGGGCCAGCAGAACGTGTTCACTCCCGGGTCGCTGAAGTAGTAGCTGGAGCAGCCGGCGGTGTTGTAGACGGTGGTCCGCAGGGCGGCGTGGAGGGCTGTGTGATGGGCCTGTTCGGTCTCGGCCCGTACGTCCATCGCTGTGTGTCCGCTGGTGTGCAGGTGGGTGAGGGCGCCGGTGATGTAGCGGAGCTGTGCTTCCAGGACGGTGGGGACCGCGGTGGTGCCGGTGAGCAGGTTCGGTCCCAGGAGCAGGAAGAGGTTGGGGTGGCCGCTGACGCTGGTGCCCAGATAGGCGCGGCGGCCCTTGGCCCAGGTCTGCGCCAGGGTGGTTCCGTGGGCGCCGTGCAGGCGGTCGGCGAGGGGCAGTTTCCCGATGTGGAAGCCGGTGGCGAGGATGATGAGGTCGGCACGGGCACGGGTGCCGTCGGCGCCGATGACGTCGCTGCCGTTCACCTCGCTCACGCGGGTGGGGTGGAGGCGGACGTTGGGCCGGGTCAGGGCCGGATAGTAGGTGCCGGAGGCGATCAGGCGGCGGCCTCCGAGGCGGTGCTCGGGGCTCAGGGCCCGGCGCAGAGCCGGGTCGGGCACCTGGGTGCGCAGGTGGAGACGGGCCGCGGCCTCCAGTGGAAGGAGCAGTCGGGGGTGGCGCAGGGGCAGGCCGATGGCTTCCTGCATCCAGTAGTGCAGGCTGCGCAGGGCACGGCGCGGTGCCGGGTGGCGCTGGAGGAATCGCCGGGCGGCCGGGGGGAGCGCGTAGTCCGGTTTGGGGAGTACCCAGGGAGCGGTGCTCTGGAAGACGTCGATGCGGGCGGCGCGCGGCTGGATCTCGGGGAGGAACTGGACGGTGGAGGCTCCGGTGCCCACGATGGCGATGCGGCGGCCGGCCAGGTCTGCGGAATGGTCCCAGCGGGCGGAGTGGAAGACCGGCCCGGGGAAGTCGTCCAGGCCGGGGATCTCGGGGTAGCGGGGCTGGTGCCAGGGTCCGGTGGCCACGATGACAGCGCGCGCGGTGTGGGTGCCGGTGGTGGTCTTCAGGGTCCAGCGGTGCGCGTCAGGGTCCCACCGGCCCTCCTGCACTTCCGTGCCGTAACGGATCGCCGTGTCCACTCCGTGGGCGGCCGCGGTGGTCTCCAGGTAGTCGAGGATCTCGGGCTGGGCGGCGAAGCCACGGCTCCAGGGATGGGGGGCGAAGGAGTACTCGTACAGCATCGAAGGAACGTCGCAGCCGCACCCGGGATAGGTGTTGTCGCGCCAGGTCCCGCCGAGCCGCGCGGACTTCTCCAGCACGATGAGGTCGTCGAACCCGGCCCGGCGCAGCGCGATGGCGGCAGCCACCCCGGACAGGCCGGCCCCGATGACGATGACCTCCGCGTCGTGGCCACGGCTCCGGTCCGTCTCCTCGGTCACGGCGGTACCCCTCTTTCCTGCCCCCGCATGCCCGGCCCTGTAAGGAGGGCAGGGCATGTCGAGCGCGTCACGTAAAGAGTGCACACGGTAGCCCTTGGTAACTACCGCGTGGGTGATGTCGGCTCAACAGCCCCCATCTGGGCGCATTTATGGATGAAAGATGCCCAGCGGCCTTATGCCGTGGTTGAGTTACCGGGCATGGAGACGAGGGTGGATCCGCCGGGGTCCGGCGGTCGAGACACGGCCGATGCGCAGCGGCGGGTACCTGCTGCCCCAGAAGACGCCCGGGGCCCGGAACTGCCGTATCCCAGTGGCTGGTTCTGCTTGGCGCTCTCCCGCGAGCTCGCCCCGGGCCGGGTACTCACCCGCAGGTTCGCGGGCGAGGACGTCGTCCTGTACCGCACCGGCGACGGCCGTCCCCATGCCGTACGCCCCTACTGCCCACACCTGGGAGCCCACTTGGGCAGCGGTACGGTCGAGGGCGGCAACCTGGTGTGCCCCTTCCACCGCTTCGCCTTCGCCCCCGACGGCACCTGCGTCCACGCCCCCGGCGGCCCGGCGCCGCGGGCCCGTCTGGAGCACCACCCCCTCCGCGAGCGCAACGGCTTCGTCCTCGTCTGGCGCGGACACGACGCCACCCCGCCCGCCTGGGAGATTCCCGAGGCCCCCGCAGCCGACATCACCCCCACGGCCTACTGGACCGCCGACGTGTTCACCCACGTCCAGGACCTCGCCGAGAACGCGATCGACTACCGGCATCTGCCCGCGCTGCACGGGGTGGCGGTGGAGGAGATCGCGCCCCCACGCGCCGAAGGCCCCTGTCTGGCCGGGCGCCTGAGGATGGCGCCGCAGCGGCTTCCCGCCATGAAGAAACTCATGGGCGACTACTCGTACGCGCTCGCGGGCCTCGGGTATTTCCGCACCGAGACGTCCCTGCCACCGCTCGGTCTCGCCATCCACATGTGGGCCATGAACACGCCGATCGCCCCCCGCCACACCCGCATGCTCGTCGCGGTGGCCTGCACCGCCGCCGAACAGCCGCAGCCGTCCGCGCTGCCGCTGCTGCGCCGTCCCCTGTACCGCGGCGTCGCCCGGGCGATGCTGTGGGCCGCGGCCGGCGCCCTGCGGGACGACGTGAAGATCTGGAACATCAAACGCTACGAACCGCGCCCCCGCCTTGCCGCGGGCGACGAAGCGATTGGCTACTACCGCCGCTGGGCCTGTCAGTTCTACCCGCCCCCGTGACAGGAGGTACCCATGTCGCAATACGACCCAGCCATCCGTACGTCTGCTCGCGTCGGCGTGCGCGGCCCTGGTCACGGCGTTTCCGTGACCAGGGCCGCGGTGGCCCTGCTCGGCCGTTGGCGGGGGCCGGGGCGTGGAAGGTGAGCGCCCGTGCAGACAGCTGCGCGTGACGGGGTGGCCGCGACCGGGGGGTGTGCCCGGGGACGGTGTTTCTTCAGCCCGCTCCGGAGGGCTCGGGGCGGGCGGTTCATCAGGGCAGGGGGGTGCGGTGCAGGGTGACGAGCAGGCGCCAGACCCGCGTCGCGATCTCTGCGGGAGTGGCCTCGATGAGGCCGTGCAGCCAGTCGGCCAGCACCGCGGCGAAGGTCCCGGCCACGGCCGAGGCGACCAGGTCCGGTTCCGGCGCACCGGCCAGGGCGCGTTCGGTGCGGCTGCGGGTGCGCAGGTCGTCGTGGAGGACCCGGCCGAGAGGACCGCTGCCGCCCGGGCGCAACAGTTCGCGGTACAGACCGGCGTGCGGGGTGAGCCCGTCGAAGAAGGCGAGCAGGGCGGGTGGCGGGGTGATGGGGTCGGGTGTTCCGCGCCATGCGTGCAGGGCGTCGACGGCCTCGCGGACGATGTCGGCGCAGGCGTCGACGGCCAGTGCCTCCAGGTCGGCGTAGTGCAGATAGAACGTGGCGCGGCCTACCTGCGCCCTGCGCACCAGCGAGGCGACACTGACCTCTGCCAGCGGGCGGCTGGAACACTCTTCCAGCAGCGCGCCTCGCAGCTTGGCGCGGGTCCGTGCCGCGCGGGGATCTTCCTGTACGGGGGTCACCGTGCGAGGAGGACCGCGCCGAGCGCCAGTGCACCGGGCAGCGCCTGGGCGATCAGGATGCGCCGATTGGCGGTGAAGCCCCCGTACACGCCTGCGACGAGGACGCAGGTGAGGAAGAAGACCTGGACGCGGAACCCGGTCGGGTCGCCGGCGATCAGACCCCAGAGCAGGCCGGCCGCCAGGAATCCGTTGTAGAGGCCCTGGTTGGCTGCGAGCGGGGCGGTGGCGCGGGCCATGGCCGCGTCGAAGCCGGAGAGCTCACGGCCCGGCTTCTTCTCCCACAGGAACATCTCCAGGACCAGGATGTAGGCGTGCAGTACGGCCACCAGTCCGACCAGCACGTTTGCGGTTGTCTCCATGGTGTAGCCACTCCTCGCATTTCTTGGACACCTGTCCATAATACATGGACAGGTGTCCAAGAAATGCGAGGGGTTCCGTACGCGTGCCTGGGCTCCGAGCGCTTCCGCAGTGAGGGCCGGTGTGGCCGACGCTTCGGGGGACCTTCCCGGTGTCAGTGGGATGACCGCCTGACTGCGCGAGAGCGGCAGGGGTCGGCTTTCACTGGAGGGGCCGATAGGGTGCGCAGGTGAGTTCCAGGGGGTTCGAGCGCGCGACGGTCGACGGGGTCGAAACCGCGTACATCACGTCCGGCGAAGGCGAACCGCTGATTCTGCTGCACGGGGGCGAGAGCCACCGAGGTCAGTTCGACATCTTCAGACCCTTGCTCGGTGAGGGCATCCACGCGATCAGCTACGACCAGCGCGACACCGGCGACACCCGCAACGGGCCCCAGCCGTACGATCTGGCCCGTCTGGCCGAGGACTGCGCCGGCTTCGCCGAGGCACTGGGTCACGAGCGTGTGCACGTGCTCGGCGCCTCGTTCGGCGGGATGATCGCCATGCATCTGGCGCTCCGTCACCCGGGGCGGGTCGCCTCGCTCATCCTGTCGGGGACGACCCCGAGCATGGCCATGACCGAGAACCTCAGGGACCGCACCACCGGCCTCGGGCCAGGCGAGCAGACGCAGTTCCTGCTCGACCTGGTGCTCACCCCCGAGGGCCAGGCGGCCGACCCGGAACTGGTTGCCGACACGAGGCGCGCCCTGCGCAGCCGTCCCCAGGACGCCGGCGCGCGCCGCGCGGCGGCGGGGCAGAATCATGACTGCACAGGCCGTCTGGCGGAGATAGCTGTTCCCACGCTGGTGCTGCACGGGGCGGACGACCCCGTCATCCGGCCCACGGTCGCCGAGTTCATGGCGGCCCGGATTCCGGGTGCGCGCCTGGAGATCCTGCCGCGCACTCGGCATGGTGTGACCTTCGAGGCTCGCCGACACGCGGCAGCACTCGTGCGCGAGTTCGTCCTGGGCCATGCAAGGGGATCGATGCGCGGCACCGTCCAGGCCTGATGGGGGCGGGGCGCGTACAGGCCGTCTGCCATGGGCCGTCACGTCCGGCACGCCGGTAATCGGTCCTTCGCGGCGCATCGGCCGGTCTCCGAGCTGCCCTGCGGCGACCAGGGCAACCGCCGGACCGCCTGACTCGGCGACGCGGTTGTCGGTGGCCCGGGTGGCTGCCGAACAACACGGCGGTGTCCACCGGCGCACAGAGCCCGAGCAGGAGGATCAGCGCGATCAGCCAGGGCTCCTCGCCCCAGTCCCGGCGCAGTACGATCCGCGGCCCGGTTGTGCCCGCAGACCCCGGACGGTGCGGAGGGGGATTTCGGCGCCGCCCGCGCTCCTGGAGCAAGTCAGCCGCCGCTCCCACACGGACGGCTGTAGTGCTCCACCGTCGCGTGGGTGCCCGCGTCGGCGCAGTCGTCCGAGCCGGGGCCGCGCAAGCCGGCTGCCCTGCTCCGGAGAGTACGCGCTGCACGCCCTGGCCGACGGGGTGTGAACCCCCTCGGCCAGGGCTCTTGTCGAGCGCTGTCAGCAGGACAGGTTGGAGCCGGTCGGGACGCCCAGGATCGAGGTGAAGCTCTGGTAGGCGTTGATCCGGCTCTGGACCTGGGCCGGGTTCTTGCCGTCGCATTCCAGCGAGCCGTTGATGCTGCGGATCGTCTGACCGAAGCCCGCGCCGTTGACCATCGCATTGTGCGCGGTCATGGTGCCGGGGCCGTTCTGCGTGTTCCAGTACCAGAGGCCCGTCTTCCAGGCCACGGCGGCGTCCGTCTGCACCAGATTGGGGTTGTGAAGGAGGTCGATGCCGAGTGCGTCACCGGCCGCCTTGTAGTTGAAGTTCCAGCTGAGCTGGATCGGTCCGCGCCCGTAGTACGCGGCCTGGCCGGCCGGGCACCCGTAGGGCTGCGTGGTGTCGCAGTAGTGCGGGTAGTTGGCGGTGTTCTGCTCGACTATGTAGACCAGTCCGCCGGTCTCGTGGCTGACGTTGGCGAGGAAGGCCGCGGCCTCCTGCTTCTTGCCCGTGTCGCTGCCGGTGTTGGCGAAACCGGGGTAGGCGCTGAGCGCGGCGGTCAGGCCGGCATACGTGTAGAAGGAGTTCCGGTTCGGGAACATCTGGTTGAACTGGGCTTCGGAGACCACGAATCCGGCCGGGTTGGTCGGTGGGGTGGTGGAGCCGCCGCAGTCGCCCTGGTCGGCCCAGACGCCCGAGCCTCCGGTGCTGGGCGTCTCGCCCTGGGTCCACCACTTGGCGAACCAGTTGTGGCCGCTGTAGGAGGCGGTCATGCCTCCGGTGTAGACGGCGGAGGCCGCGTAGGGGGCGGCGCAGCTCGCGGCGTGGGCGGGCGAGGCGAGCGGGACGAGGGTGGTGAGGCCGGCGATGGAGGCCGCCGAGGCCAGCATCGCGATGATCCGGCGCTTGGGCATGTGCCACTCCTTGTGGGGGGGATGAAGTGGAGGCACCAGGCACTCAAGCGGACTGGTCCAGACCTGTCAATAGGTCTGGACCACAGGGAAAGTGACGGTCATTCACAACCGCGCGGTGCCGCCCCGGAGGCGGAGGCCATCGCGCCTGCGATCTGCCGACCGGCCGACCACCACACCTCCCGTAACGCCTTGGGCAGCAGGTGCTGCCGCCCCGCGTCGGACAGGAGCCGCCCAGCTGCGTATCCCCTCCGCGTGGACGTGCTGTGGATTCTCACGGCCGGGGTGAGAGTGCGGTCAGCGCGGTGGGACGTACCGCGTCGGCGGCAGCCGAGCCGAGCAGCAGTTCGCCCAAGCTGTGGGGCCCAGCCCGTTCACCGGTGGGGGAGGCGGCTGCGATCCGGTCCAGCCGGAAGCCCCGGCCGGCCCGGCGCGCGCGGCACCAGGCGATGAGATACCAGCGGCCGTCGGCCGTGAGGAGCCCGGCCGGTTCGACGACGCGGTCACTGCCGTGTCCCGCCGCGTCGGTGTAGGACAGCCGCAGCACCATCGTGTGGGCGACTGCCTGCTCCACCGCTGTACGTATCCGGGAGTCGCCGCGCGCGGGCAGGGTGACGATCCGTGCGGTGAGTTCCTGCGCCGCCGCGACGGCGGGGCCGCTCATCGAGGCAGCTATCTTCTGCGCGGCGGTGCGGGCCGCTTCGGAGTACGGGGTGGAAGGGCCGGCCGCGGCCAGCGCGGCGGTGAGCGCCGAGGCCTCCTCTGCGGTGAACCGGATCGGGGGCAGTGTCATCGCGGGGTCGATCGACCAGCCGCCGCCCCGCCCGGATAGGGCGCGCACCGGGACGCCGGTCTCCATGAGGGTTTGGAGATCACGCTGTACCGTGCGTGGGCTGACCTCGAACCGCGTGGCCAGCACCGCGACCGTGACCGGCCGCGGTGCCGCCGCGCGCAACTCCTCCACCAGCGCGTAGAGCCGCGCAGTTCGGTTCATGCCGCTGACGCTACCGTCACGCGCCGGCCAAGAAGTCCTGCTGGCGCCGCAGTTCCCGTTCGGTGACGGTCAGCGGGAACAGGGTGAACCCGTGCATCGCGCCGGCGACGACACCGAGCTCCACGGGCGCACCCGCTGCCTGCCACCGTTGCGCCAGGAACAGCGAGTCGTCCAGCAGCGGATCCTCGGTCCCCACGACGATCCGGGCGGGCGGCAGCCCGGCCAGGTCGGCGAACAGGGGCGACACCGCGGGATCGCGGCGCCGCTCCGGCCCCATCCCGGGCGTGAACAGCTCATAGCCGCCCCGGAGGGTGTCGGTGTCGCTCAGCAGCTGCCGGGAGCCGAAGGACCGCTGGCTCGGCGTCATCGACAGGTCGTACACACCGAAGAGCAGGTGGGCCGCCCGGAACGCTCCGGTGATGCCGTGCCGGTCGCGAAGGCGCAGCAGTGTGATGACGCTGAGGTGGGCACCGGCCGACTCGCCGCCGATCAGCAGCCGTTGGGTACCGAACTCGGCCGCAGCGTGATCGACCAGCCACCGGGCAGCTGTTTCGCAGTCGTCGGGGCCGGCGGGAAAGGGGTGTTCCGGCGCGAGGCGGTACTCCACACTGACCACGGCCAACCGTGCCTGCGCGGCCAGGCGCCAGAGCCGCTCGTCCTGCCCGTCCGCCGACCCGAACACCCAGCCGCCTCCATGGATATGGAGGTATACACCGTCTACGTGGTCCGGCACGAAGACCCGTACCTTCACACCGCCCTCCAGGACGAGGTCCGTGCCGTGGGGCAGTCTTGTCGGCGGGGTGTCGCCGCCCAGCCGGTTGCGCCGCAGACGCGCCAACGCGCCGGCGTCGAGCGCCTGCCCGCGAGCCGGTCGGGTCGCGGCGGCAGCCTCGAACTGCTCGTTGAACGCCAGGGTTTCGGGGAGGCAGTCCTCATCGGTGATCGTCATGCTGTCGACGGTCGCAGCTCGCCGCGACAACACCCTGTCACCCTTAATCTGTGACCTGCGTCATGATTCTGGTCCCGCGCCAACCTCGACGCGGACGACAAGCCCTCCCGGGAGCCTCATCTGCGCCGCGTCGCGGTGTCCGGGAACCGGGTGCCGACACACTTCCCGGCAAAGGCATGGGCCTCGCCGCCCCGCAGATCGGCATCGCACTCGCCGCCGCTTCCGTACGGCCTGCCGCGCCGGGGCGCCGCGCCGATCGTGCTCCTCAACCCCCGCATCACTGCCGCCTCCGACAAGACGGACGAGCAGCACGAGGGCTGCCTGTCCCTCTTCGATGTCTGCGGCCTGGTCCCCAGACTGCTGCGGATCACGATGGAGACCACCGCGCTTGATGGCACCACACTCACTACGGTCTACGAGCGGGGACTGGCCCGGCTGATCCTGCACGAGGGACCACCTCGACGGGCATCTGTGCGCCGCCCGGATGCGGACTTGTGCATTTTCCCCAGGTCTGCTCTCCGTTCCTCAGTCCCTGCCTGTACACCGATGATCGATTGGCTTGTCTGCAGGGCCGTAGCCTTCCGGGCGCCGTGGAGCAGTGACGTCCAGCACCGCCGCGGAACATCGAGGAATACCCCCGGCTACGGTCGCCTACGTCCGCAATCCGTTCGTGTGGTGTCTGTGCGGTCGCGTACGGTCTGGGCATGTCGAGGACCACGCCGGCCAGGCCGGTGTCCGTGGAGGCGGTGTTCCCGGAGTTGGCCGTTCATCGGGGCCGGACGACGCGTCTGCACCCGAGGCCGGGGCGGCCTGGCATGCGTGACAGCCACATCGGCGGGCCGATGCTGTGGCCGGGGGACGAACCGTGGCCGCTGTGCCGTGAACCGCACCGGCGCGAGGACGAGGGCTACGCGCCGGACGAGATCCGCACGTCCCGGGCAGCGGGCACCTGGCCGAAGAGCCGTCCCTGGCCCGACGCCGGAGCGCCGGGGCAGGACGGGTCGGTGCCGATGATGGGGCTCGCCCAGTTGTTCCGCCGGGACATTCCCGCCCTGGCATCCGGGCCTGACGGCGCGGACCTGGTGCAGATCTTCCGCTGTCCGTTCATCCACGGCCCGTACGGGGAGCGCCGCTACCTGCTGCGGTGGCGGCACTCCCGCGAGGCCGAGCGTGCGGAACGCTTCCTGGCCAAGGCACCCGAAGTGCCCCTGCTTCGGGGGGAGGACGAGCTGCCCGAGCCGTGCGTCCTGCACCCGGAAGAGGTGGACACCTATCCCTGGGCGGAGGACGGCACCTTGCCCGCCTCGCTGATCGAACGCATCGATGCGTGGGACGACGCCCAGACGGCGGAGCGCGGCTGCGATGCCGCCAGCTACCAGGGCGACCTGTCGATCCCGCCCGGCTGGCGGGTAGGCGGCTACCCCAGCTGGGCGTCGACGGGACCGATGGCGATCGGCTGCGAGGCCTGCGCAACGCCGATGCGGCTGCTGCTGACCGCCGAGGGCTACGAGATGGACGCCGACTCGCACAGCTGGGCGCCGCTGGAGGACCGCGACCAGCTCCTGCAGGGCAAGGCCTCGATGCGCGGCGGCCCCGCCGTTGCCCAGCCCACTCGGCTCCGCTTCGGCCGTGATCGCGACCTCCACGTTTTCACCTGCCCCAGCAATCCCGGACACCCGCCGCGCTGGGTGCTCGCCTAGTGTCGGGGTCCTGGAGGAAAGCGGCCTGGACGCGCAGCAGGTGGCTGTCGGGGTGGGTGTCCTGGTAGCGCTCGAGGAGTTGGGGTAGGCGCGGGCGGTGAACAGGGCGCTCGCTTGGGGGCTACGGTTCGCCAGCATCAAGCGCGTACTCGACATGGCCTCCTACTGGGTTCACGTCCCCGGAATGGAGGACTGCAACCCTAACGATTCGTGTGTGATCTGCCCGTAGCCCATCAGCGTGCACATGGTTCTGCCCTGGCGATCGGCAGTGCCAGGTACCCGCGTTTCTGCGGTCGTCCACTCACCCACACCGGCGCCGTCAACCGGATGCCAGCGGGGCGTACGGGTGAACAGCCGCGTTCCTTCGGCCGGACGCAGAGGCCCAGCCGGAGGGGCGTACTACGCGTTCCGCACCTGACCGACGCCGCCCGGCAGCTGAACGGCTGCCCGAGCGAAACGCTCGGCTGGGCGGCGAGCCCCAGCCGAGCGCCTTGCCAAGTCCTGGCAGCGGCCTGTGATCAGTGCTGCTGGGACGGTGTGTTGGACGCGGTGACGTTGACGGCGGCCCAGGCTTTGTCGACGGTCTGGTACTCCGCGCTGGTGGCGCCGTACAGGTCGGCCGCCGCGCTCAGCGTCGCCGTGCGGGCGTCGTGGAAGTCGGTGGTGGAGACCATGTAGCGGGACAGGGCGCGGTAGAAGATCTGGGTGGCCTTGTCCCGGCCGATGCCGGTGACGGCCGAGCCGTCGTAGGTGGGGGAGTTGTAGGTGACGGTGCCGATGGTCTTCTTGCCGCTGCCCTCGGCGAGCAGGTAGTACGCGTGCGAGGAGACACCGGAACCGGCGTGCACCTCGGTGTCGTACGAAGCCGCCGACCAGTAGTCGACCGTGCCCTCGAGCTTGTCGAGGGACGGCTTGTCCAGACGGCGCAGGAACGTCTGGGCGAGACCCAGCTTCTCGCCTATCAGGTAGTTCGGCGGGTTGTTGGGGTTGTTGGTCTGGAACTCGACGTTGCTGCCGAAGATGTCGGCGAGCGACTCGTTGAGCGCGCCCGGCTCACCGAACTGTCTGCCCTGCGCGTCGACGCGGGTGGGCCGGAGGTCGGCCGTGGCGTGGACGACACCGTGGCTGAGCTCGTGGCCGGTGACGTCGAGGACGACCAGCGGCTTGGTGAAGGTCTGGCCGTCACCGTCGCCGTAGAGCATGCAGCCGCAATCCCCGTTCCAGTACGCGTTGCCCACGTTGGATCCGAAGTGCACCATCGCGCGGGCGCCGGAGCCGTCGCCTCTGATGCCGTTGCGGCCCAGGACGTTCTTGTAGAAGTCGAGGGTGCTGACGACGCCGTACTGGGCGTCCACGGCAGCGGACTGACGGCTGGTCACAGAGCCGTTGCCCCAGTTGTTGGTGGTGCTCGTGAACGCCTTGGTGTCGGAGAACCGGCTCGCTTCCTGGTTCTGGGCGTCGCGGGTTTCGGTGTTGCCGCGGGTGGAGTCCTGGAGCAGGTAGGAGCCGTTGCCGAGATTGAGGGTGTTGAGCTGCACCTGGCCGACGAACAGCGACGCGCCGGTGCCGACAGCCGGTACGCCCGAGGCCCCGGCCGATACGAGCGGCCCGGCCGGCGAGGCGGCGTGGGCGGCGGGGCCGGGCGCGGCGGCTGAAGGGCCCTTGAGGAAGGCCTTCGCACCGCGCTGACGCAGCGTCGCCTTCAGGCTGGGTGAGACGAACTCGTCGGCGGTGGGGATGTTGCTGAGCACGGCGCCGGTGGCGGCGTCGATGACGACCGTACGGCTGCCGTGCGCCTCGGTGGTCTCACTGTCCTTCACCGTGATCTGGTACGCGAGCGTGGCGCGGCGACCGCGCACGTCGAGGACGAGCTTGGCGGAGCCGGCGTCTCCCTTGGCCGCCGAGGCGGCCTTCGCCCTGGCCTGCCCGGCCGAGAGCTCGGGGGTTGTGGTCTCAGCCGCGACCTCGTGATGGAGGGCGCGGGTGACGTCGAGGTACGTCGACTTGGCGTCCAGGTGCACGACGAGGTCGCCGCCGAGGACCGGCAGGCCCTTGTGGGCGCGGACGAACCGGACGTGCTGCTTGCCGTCCGGGTCGATGAGGGTGTCGGTGGCCGTCAGGGTGTCGTCCTTGGAGACACCGGTGGCGGAGCCGTGCGCGAAGGCGGCGGCGCGCGCGGCATCGACGACGGAGGTGGCGGTGGCGACGGAGGACGTACCGGTGGCGGAGGGGTTCGCGAAGGCGGTGCCGACGCTGCCTGCGGTGAGGGTCGCGGCGGTGGTGACGGCCAGGGCTGTCACCAGGCGGCGTATGTGGGGTGTACGCACGATGGAGGTCCTTTGGTGCTATGGGGCAGCCGAATACAACCGCCCGTACACAAGGTGGAGTGCGGAACACAGGAACTCGGTATTCCGGATGGAACCCTGCAACATCCGGTATGCCTCTGTAAAGACGTTCGCGGGTTATCAATTTTTTAGGCAACCAGAACTCTCGACCGCGATGGTGTGCCCTTTTGGGTGGCGAATGGAAGAGTTCCACCGTTTCCCTCAGATGCCCGGATAAAACGGGCGTGCGCGTGCACTGGAAGGGCTGGGCGCTGTCCCTGAGTCATGCTTCTTGAGCAAGCCGAGAGGAGGCGAGGAGTCAGGGGGGAGCGGGCAGGGTTAGTGTCAATGTGTGCATGACCTGCGGAAACAACCGGGAGCGGGATGCGGGTGAGGCACGCGGGGCCCCGCTCGGTCTAGCTCAAGGGGGTGTGCCTCGGTAGTGCTTTTCTCCCGGGGTCACTTCCGTGGACGTCCTGTCTCGGGCACTCTGTCACCCCGGGATCGGGCTTATGTCGCCACATTCCTTTTGCCGTGGATTCGGTGTCGCTCAAAATTTGAGAGGGGCCGATCGGAAGCAGTCCGGTCAGCGGCAATTACCCCTGCTGGCATGGCTGCGCCGGTCCCCCTAAAGGGGCTCCGGAGGTACTGTCGAAGGTGTGAACCCCTAATTCGTGAAAGGGTGATTTCTTCCTGATTTATAAGCGGGGGGCGGGCATGAGGGGGGAAGGAGAGGCGGGCCCTGCTCAGGGTCTGTTCAAGCCCGTCTGCCTCCATAGATCAGGACCCTTTCCCTGATCCGTCAACTGAGACATCCTCACGCGTTCCGCTGAGTGACACCGTGGTTCGCTCAACGGAACCGTGGCCCGGATGGCCGAGCTGGGCTCGCAGCGCTTCGACCACGGCGGTGGCGGCAGGTTCATCACCGTCTACCCGGAGGGCGACGAGAGGCAATTGTGCGACCTGGCAGAGGAGTTGCACCGTGTGACGTGCGGTCTTCCCGGTCCGGGCATCCTCTCCGACCGTCCGCGCTTCCCCGGGAGCCTGGTGCACTACCGGTTCGGGGCCTTCAGCGGAGTACGCGTACTGGACAACGACGGCACCCGATCCGCGATGGTCGTGGCCCCCGACGGCACGCTCGTTCCCGACCAGGGCAACCCCTGGTTCAGCCCGCCCCCGTGGGCGCCACGCGATCCGTTCACCTGCGGCTCCACCCGGGCCCGCCCGACAGTCGCAGGGCCCAAATTCGTACTTCTGTATGGGCGGTATCTCGTACGCGAGGTGATCCGGCACTCGTTCGCGGGCGGCGTGTACCGGGCGATGGACGAGGCCACCGGATCCGCCGTGATCGTCAAGCAGGCGCGGCCGCATGCCGCCGCCACCCTTCTCGGCACGGACATATGTGACGTACGGCGGCACGAGGCGGCGTTGCTGGAGCGTTTCTCGACTTCGGGGCTCACACCTCGTCCGCACGGCATGTTCGAGCAGCAGGGCGACGTCTTCCTCGTCGAGGAGGCGATCTGGGATCCTCACTGCGGGACTGGGTGCGGGAGAACATCCGGCTGGACGATCCTGATACCGACACGTGGGGCGTGCCGCCGAAGGCCGCCGAGCGGATGGCTCTGGGGCGGGTCGGCTTGGTGGAGCTGGTGTACGCCGAGGGCCTGGTGCTGCGGGACTTCAACCCCAGGCGCCGTTTCGGGCATGCCGTTGAGTCGCCGTTCGACAGGCTCAACCGGCCCCGGCACCACGGCGACTTCGCGACCTTCGGATCCCGCCCTCCCAGACCGCGATGCGGCACTGCTTCGGCCGCTCGCGCGAGGATCTGCCGAACGCTGGCAGGTATCTGCCCTGCGGCATCACCGAGGCGACCGCGATGCGCTGCGTCATGGCCGCGTACGCCGAGCGCACCGCGAAGCAACCCAGGTAGCGTCGCTCTCCCATGCGTAACGGCCCGCTCCGGAGCGGTCCGGGGCAGGCCGTCACGGTGAACGGTCAGTCAGATGGTGACGCACGGCGGCGAGGTTGGAGACACCCTCACGGTCAGCCCTACGGCCCCACTGGCCGTACGGGTCAGCACGACGAGTACGCGCCCCAGTTTGCGCCATTGGCGTAGGCGTGCCAGGAACCGCCGGCCTGGGAGCAGCCGTAGGGGATGGTGACGATCGCCTGCCAGGTGTCGGGGTCCGCTGAGTGGATGGGCACCCACCCGGAATACACGTCCTGCGGGCCGTCGACGGTGTCGCCGCTGGCGCACGCCTGCCACACGTAGTTCAGCGACTGCACGCACGGGTGCGCCGACCAAGAAGTGCCGCTGTGGCCGAGCCAGTAGTTGTGGGAGTACTGGAAGTGGGCCCGGGCATAGCCGCAGCCGTCGTACTGCTGCTCCACCTGGCCCGCGTACACACCGCCGACATTGATGTTGCCGGGGCTGCCGATGTCGATGGTGGTGCAACTGGTGGGGGCGGCCTGCGCGGTGCCGCCGGCGCCGATGGCGGTGCCGCCGGCGAGAGCGAGGGTGGCGGCGGTGAGGGCGATAGCGCGTCGGGGCTTGGGGAGCTTGAGCATGGGTGCTGTCTCCTGCCTTGAGTAGCCTGGCCCCCGGGCGGGGCCAGGCATCAGTTCGACCGTGGACGAATGATCGTGTCTGGCTTTTGGGGTCCCGAAGGGGGCCACGAGCCGCCGGTTTTGGTTGGCCGCGCGCAAAACTGCAAGATCATCGCGACGAGCTCGCGCCAGGGAGCCCGGTTTCGGCCTCGATTACGGCTGCCCTGATGACGACAGTCTCAGGACATTGCTTTCGTGGCTGCGAGAGAGCCGATCCCTTGTTGCATAGGGAATCCGCGCGCATCGCCCACCCCCCTGGACTTCGGTGAGTCCGACTGCGGTGACGTTAGGGGCACGGGTCCGTCGACCGTCCTAGATTCGTCCTAGTGCCAGGTCGAGGCGCTGATGGTGAAGTGCCGGGGGCCGTAGCCATACGAGAACCGGGCCGGCACCACCCGCAGAACGGTGGGGTGATCCCCGGCGTGCACGGCAAGCCGGACCGCTGCCTGGCTGCCCTGGCCGAGCACGGCCCGAGCATTCGCGGGCCCGACTCGTTCGTGCGAGTAGCCCTCCCCGAGCCGCTGACGGCCCCTGTCGCGTCCTGATCAGATCTGTCGGTCCCAACCCGCCCCGACTCGCCTGTGCTTGGTCGTCCTCGGCCTGCGGGTCCGCTCGACGCACGGGGCCTGCCAGCGCCTCGGCGTTCTTGAGGAGCAAGTCGACGGGGCGCTCCTCGCCGAGTTCGATGGCGTGGGCGGCCCGTATGAAGGCGGTGCGGTCGATGCTGCCGGTTCGCAGTGGGAAGGAGCGCAGCACCGCTCCGGCGTCGGCGACGCGGTGGTGGCACCGTGCGTGCAGGCAGTGCCGCCCGCTCGGAGTTGAGCTCGCTCTATGTGGTCGTTGACGCGTTTGAGACCCGTGCCTGCCTCACGGCGACGACGGTCGCGCCGGCGTCGTCTGGTTCATGGCGCCAATCGTCTGCCACAGCCGCTGCGCCCGGCCCCGGTGTTCGTGCGCGAGGTGGTGGGCGCCGGCGGCGGCGTCCAGGTCGCCGATCAGTTGCCAGCACGTGGCCTCGTCCTGGCGGTCGCCGTGCCGGTGGAAGAGACCCGCCGCGCGCCCCAGCGCTGGGCTCGCCCGGTCCCGGTCGTGTTGACCGGCGTACACGCGGCCGACTTCCAGCAGCGTGTACGCGGCGCACCGCTCGTCAGCCAGTTCCTCGAAGGTCGCCAACGCCTTCCCCAGACAGCGCAGCGCCTCCTGCGGATTGCCGCGGCGATCGTGCAGTCGACTGAACCTCCGAAGCACAACGGCCGCGCGATGCCCGTCGCCCAGCGACCTTGCCTGGCTCAAGGCCTCGTCGAACCAGACTGCTGCCTCGTCGAGTTCGTCCTGCATGAGCTTCATCACGGCCATGGAGCAGGACAGCTGGGCTTCGATGTGCCGGTCACCCTCGCCGGCCGCGATGGCCAGCGCCCGCTCGACGCGTTCGAGGGCTTCCGCGTCCCTGCCCTGCACCCGGCTGACCGTACTCAGCATGGCCATCGACAGCGCCTCACCGCGCTTGTCGCCACCGTCCTGGCACAGCCCGAGGGAGGACTCCAGAGCGCGGGTGGCCCGGTCGAACTCGTCTTGGTAGATGTGCAGCTGGCCAAGACCGCGCAGCAGTACTGATACGCCGCGCACGTTGCCGGCGGCCTCGGCCGCGTCCAGTGCGAGCCGGTGCCCGTGCTGCCAGTCCTGATAGAGGCACCGGTGGTCGTAGTACGGGGCCGCGCCGGCCGCCAGCTCCCAGGCCAACTCGTCCAAACCCCAGTCCACGGCCAGTTTCACCACGCCCAGCAGGTTGTCGCGTTCCGCGTCGAACCAGCCGACCGGGTCGGTCATCAGCCGGTTTACGACCGCGTCGGGCAGCGACCGGCGCGGTGCCAGGCCGGGAGCGGCGGTCAGCAGCCCACCCGGCAGCCGATTGGTGCCGCGTCCGGTCAACTCGAGCCAGACCGACAGCACCCGGGTGATCGCCTCCCGCTTGTCCGCCGTCGGCAGCGAGGCTGCGATCTCCACAGCACAGGTCCTGATCAGGTCGTGCAGCCGGTAGCGCGGCTCACCGAGGGCGTCGGTGGTGGTCAGCCTGACCAGACTGGCGTCGACGAGGGTGTCCAGCATCTCCTCACCGTCCGAGCGATCCAGCAGCGGGCCGACCACCCAGCCGGGCAGGGTATAGGCGCCGAGCAGGCCCAGCAGACTCAGCGCGCGCACCGCGTCGGCCGGGAGTAATCGTAGGCTCAGCTCGACGCTGGCCCGCACGCTGAGGTCGCCGATCCTCAGCTCGGCCAGCCGCCGTGACTCGTCCTCGATGCGTTCCCGCAGCACCCGCAGCGACCAGGCGGGACGGCCTGTGAGCTTGCCGCTCGCGATCCGGATCGCCAGCGGCAGGTTGCCACAGCAGTCGAGGATCGCGTCGGCCTCCTCCGGTTCCCGCTCGACCCGCCGCCGCCCGACGATTTTGGTGAACAACTCCCGTGCCTCTGCCGGCCTCAGCACGTCCAGGTCGATGTGCCGGGTGCCGGGGAGTTGCGTCAGCAGAGTGCGGCTGGTGATCAACACGGCACAGCCGTCGGCCGCGGGCAGCAGGGGCAGCACCTGATCGGCGTGACCGGCATCGTCCAGCACCACCAGCATGCGACGGTCGACCAGCAACGACCGGTAGAGCGCGGCCCGCTCGGACAGGCCGTTCGGGATCGCGCTTCCGGCGATCGAGAGCGCGCGCAGTGCCTCGGCCAGCATCAGCCCCGGGTCCCGCGGCTCGTCCGATGTCCCCGCGAGGTCGAGGTAGAGCTGGCCGTCGGGAAAGGCGGGGCTCGCCAGCCGCGCGGCGTGCGTCACCAGGCTGGACTTGCCGACACCGGGGCCGCCCACAATGACGGCCACCGGGGCGCGGTTCCGCGCGGACCCGTCGAGCAGTCCGGCGATCTCGTTCAGTACGTCGCCACGGCCGACGAAATCGGCTACGTCCAGGGGAAGTTGACGCACCGGCATCGCCATGGCCGGCCGGGTCCCCGCCGCGTCAGGGTCCTTGGGTCGTGGGTCTGAGGGGCTGCTTGCGGGGACCGGAGCCGCCAGGGTGGGATCTGCGGTGAGGATACGCTGGTGCAGTGCCTGGAGCGGCGGGGTGGGATCGACGCCGAGTTCTTCGGCCAGTGTCCGGCGCAGCCGCTCGTACACCTGCAGCGCCTCGCCCTGTCGCCGACACCGGTAGAGAGCGACGATCAAGTGTTCGGCAACATGCTCGTCGTAGGGGTGCTCGCGCAGCAGGACGGTCAGCTCCTCGATGACCTCTTGATGACGCCCCAGGCCGAGCTCTATGGCCAGGCACTGTTTGTGCGTGGCCGCGCGCTTCTCGTTCAGCCGTGCCGCGTCGGTCTCCAGGACCCGGCTGGAGATGTCGGCCAGGGCGATCCCCCGCCAGCAGGCCAGCGCCCGCCGCAGCGCGGCGGCTGTCTCGTGCGGGTCTGCCTGCCGGTCGTGTTCGCCGAGGTGCCGCTCGTGGTCGAATTCGAGCAGGTCGAGCTGGTGCCGGGCCAGGTGGATCTCGTAGCCGCCGCGCCGGGTGCTGATCAGGGAGTTGGGTGCTCCGGATGCTACGAGGTTGCGGCGCAGCCCGGAGACGGCGTCCTGGACCTGACGGACCGCGGTAGCGGGCGCGTTGCTGTCCCACATCACGGCGACGAGCCGTTCCGTGGCAACGCTGTGGTTGGCGTCGATCAGAAGTGCTGCCAGCATCTTGGCCTGCCGCGGGCCGTTGAACCGGACCGCGTCTCCGCTGATCTGGGCGTATAACGGCCCCAGCACCCCGAATCTCATGTATCCCCCGGCACGTGAAGATGGACGCCGTTTCCCGTCTGACCTTGCCTTAGGGCGAATCTAGGACGATCGACGGACCCGCGTCCATAGGGTCTCCTGGCGGGGCTCACCGAACGGCGGGACGTTCCTCCAGGATCCCTTCTCCCAGGCCGCAGTGAGTGGAACGCAGCCGTGCAGACAGCACTGGACACCGCCGACGGCGGTGCAGGTCAGCACGGAGAAGCCGGACCCGCTCCAGGACCGCCCGCTCCCTCGATCAGGTACCTGCCGAACAGCTACTCACCCTCCGCGCACCGCACCACCCCACCGGCACCACCCGCAAAAACGACCATCAGCTGACGCTTTTTCAGCAGCCTGTTCCGAGGCGCATACGGGATGCAGCTGTGACTCGGCAACGTACTTCAGCGGCGCTCCGCAGGCATGCGTGCACAGCAGCGCTACGCCGGTGTTGACCTACCGCAAAAGCGGTGACGGTGTCGACGAGGTGGCCGCGCACATCAGCAAGGCGCAGAACGTGCCCGACAGCACCTACCCGACTATGAGGAACCACGCCAAACAGATTCCCGGCAAGTATCTCGGCGGCGAAGGTGCGTTGCACCGGATTCCCTACTATGGGACCGAGTGGCGGGCCAACCGGGCAGAGAAAGACCGGGCATGCGAGCGGCGGGGACGCTACCGTCTCACCGGCTTGCCGGACCCTGCCGGGGGATGGCAGGGCAAGGAGTGCGATGAATACCCGTTCGCCAGCACACTGGAGGGGGCGAACAGTGCGAAGTGCGACTTCTCGGTCGAAGCCGTGACTGCCACCCAGAACAGCAGGGCAGGCGCGATGCTGATGAACTTCTACGACCAGTCCGGACAGCGCTGCCACTTCGTCCAGCACCTTGGCCGGTTCGGCGGCAAGTCGCACCGGCGTGTGGAAGGTGTCGGGGCCGTCTATCAGTTCGTTGATTCCCGCGATTGCGACGGACCGCTCGGCGGGCAGCATGCCGACCCTCTCGAGCTGAATGAGCTTCAGTTTCCCTGAACCGACGAGGCTCTGCGGGTGTGAGTAGTCGGGGTACAGGAAGTCCAGCCGAGACGTGGGCCATCGCGGTCAGCCTGCTGCTCAGGGAGCCGGCCGGGTGCGGCGGGGCTTGGTGGCCGGGGCTCGGTGGTGAGGAGGTGCGGTGATCGCTTTGCCGGCCGAGGCCAGGTGGGGCCGGGAGTGGCAGTAGGAGTGACGGCCGAGGATGCCAGTGCTACGGGATGGGATCGACGCGGATCGGCTCACTCGTGCGTGCGCTCCTCCCTAAACATCAAATCATCCCTTCGTGTGAATTTCATCAACCATATTCCGAAATGCACCCGGAAGCGTGGATTCTTCTCCGTGAAGGCGCCGTTTCCGGAGAGCCGGCTCTCCCAACGACAACGCGGCGCCACCGCGGGGGGAAGGAGATCCATGTTCTTGCTCAAACGCCTGGCGCAACTCGGAGTGACAGCAAGTGCGGCAACAGCCCTCATCGTCGGGCTCTCTGCCAATTCCGAAGCGGCAAACGGCACTTTGACCCTTACGTATCCCAGGGGCCACACCATCGACGTCACCAACCGGGCCAACTTCATCTGCTTCGGCATCCAGGGTGCGGTGAAGGCCGACAACAGGACCGACGCATACGCATTCTTCTACGCGGATGGGGTCTGCTCCGGCTCGGCGACCGTGGTCGTCCCACCCAACGGCAGCTCCAGCTTCGCGCCCCAGAACGGCCTGGTCTTCCGCCCTGTCGCCGACGCTCCCGGACAGGACCGGCCCCACACCTGAGCTCCACTCCAAGCGTTCACTTGAGCCCCCGGTCGGAGAAGGCCCGGGGGTTCAGTGCCGTGCACCGGTATGGATGCATATCGAACGGCGTCGAACTGTGCGGAAACGTCTAAGGTGCGCACCGAGTCGTGATCATCGGGTGGTCCTGGTGAGGTCTTTGATCCAGATCATCGAGGCGTGCAGGTGGAGACTGGCGAGGTAGCTGTCGGGAGTCTTGTCGTATCGGGTGTCTCACCGTCCCAGTTCCCGCCTCCTGGTACGTCACGCTGTGGGGCGGGTGAGGCACGTGGAGGCGACGTGAGCCGACCGGTGCACTGATGTCCGGGCGGGGACTCATGGGACATGGCCCGGCACCCGGCTCAGGTTCCGGGGAGGATACGGCGCGTTTCGTAGGCCCACATCGCGATCTCGACCCGGTTGCGGGCGCCGAGTTTGGCCATCAGGCTGGCCAGATGCGTCTTCACCGTGCTGAGGCTGATGTGCAGTGCATCGGCGATCTCGGTGTTGGTCAGCCCGCGGGCGACGGCGAGAAGCACCTGCTCCTCGCGGGCGGTGACGGGGGAGACCGGCTGGGCCACGGGCCGGCCGGCGGGCAGGTCCGCGAATGCCTGGAGCAGACGGACGGTGACGCTGGGCGCGATGAGCGCCTCACCGTCGGACGCCGACCGTACGGCCTGGGCCAGAAGGTCTGGTCCCGTGTCCTTGAGGAGGAATCCGCGGGCGCCGGCACGCAGCGCGCCGTAGACGTACTCGTCGAGGTCGAACGTGGTGATGACGACCACGGCCAGCGGGTCGGCGACGCCCGGGCCGGCGACCAGCCGGGTGGCCTCGAGCCCGTCGAGTACGGGCATGCGGATGTCGAACAGGCAGACGTCGGGGCGCAGTTCGCGGGCCAGACGTACCGCCTCCCGCCCGTCGGCGGCCTCGCCGACCACCTCGATGCCGGGCTGGGCGTTCAGTATGATCCGCAACCCGGTGCGGATGATCGTCTGGTCGTCAGCGACGAGGACGCGAATGGACACCGCTCTCGTTCCTCGCTCTCGGCAGTTCGGCGTCGACATGCCAGCCCCGGTCGGTACCCGGGCCGGCTTGCAGTGTGCCGCCGAGCAGGGTCGCGCGCTCGCGCAGTCCGGTAAGTCCGTATCCGTCGCGACCCCGGCCGGTGCGCCGGCCGTTGTCGCGCACGCTCACCCGTACCGTGTGCCGTTCCGCGGCGACCCGGACGACGAGCTCGGTCGCGTCGACCGCATGGCGCAGCGCGTTGGTCACCGACTCCTGCACGATCCGGTAGACGGCCGCGTCCACGGCCGGGGGCAGCGCGTCCAGCTCGCCGTCGAGCCCCAGGTCGACCCTGAGGCGACCACCCGGGGTGCGCACCAGGCGCTCCAGATCCGCGACTCCGGCAGGGGGCGCCAGCTCGGCGCCGACCCCGCGGTCGCGCAGCGTGGCGACCATGGCGCGCATTTCCTCCAGCGTGCGCGCCCCTTCCTCCTCTACCCCCTCCAGCGCCTCGACGGCGGCGGACGGGTCGGCGCCCGCGAGCACCCGGCCCGCCTGGGCGATGATCACCATGGCCGACACGTGGTGGGCCACCGTGTCGTGCAGTTCCCGGGCGAGCTGCTCGCGCTCGCGGGAGCGCACCTGATCCAACTGCCGCTCGCGAGCGGTCACCCGGAACCGCACGGCAGCCCCGACCACGCCGGGCAGCAGCAGGAAGACGAAGCCCACGACATTTTCGACGACCGGGGTCTCGTCCGTGGCGGAACACACGGCGCAGGCGGCGAGGACCGCCGCGCCGCCCAGCACGATCTCCCGTCCCGATCCCCACCGGGGCAGCGCGTACACCAGCACGAGCACGACCATGCCGGTGTACAGGCCGACGGGCTCGCGCGGTGCGGCGACGAGCGAGGCCACCTGAAGCAGGACCACCGAGCCGAACGCCAGCGTGGCCATCGCCAACGGGCGGGTCCGGCGCCACAGGGGCAGCAGGCACAGCCATACGGCGAACACCACCGCCACCGGCCGCCACACGACGTTCTCGCGCAAGGTGGCCTCCAGCGCCACACCGGCAAGGCCCGCGGCGAGCAGCGCCCAGTCCCGCCGCACCCGGGCGGGCGCGTCGGGCGGCCGGGGTTCGGTCCACAGGGTTCGCAGGTCGTCTCGGAGCACGGTTCTCAGCCTAGGGACCGCGGCGTGCCGCGCATCGGCCGAAAGGATGGGTCGTCACTCCGCCCCGGGGCCGACGGATCCGCGGCCCGCGGGCCGATGCCGCGGAGCGCCGTGGCGACGAGCCTCGGCATCGGCGGCCGTACAAGGACGGCCGCCGAGGTGGTTGGAGGACCCCGATGCTCTCGAAAGCCCTGTTGCGCCTGGGCACAAGCGCCGCCCGCCATCCCTGGCGGGTGATCGCGGCATGGCTGATCACCGCCACGCTCGCCGTCCTCGCCGCGATCGCCTTCGGCGGGCGGAATGTGGACTCGATGACCGCTCCGGGGCTGGACTCCCAGCAGGCCGCGGAACTGATCGAGCGGGCCGGCACCGGCCAGGAGGGGATGACCGCCCAAGTGGTCGTCACCCCCCTCGACGGCGGTGCGAAGTTCTTCGACCACGGCAGCGCGCGCACCGCTCTCACGCGGCTGCAGACCGAGGTGAAGCGGCTGCCGCACGTGCTCGGCACGAGCGACCCGGCGAGGGCACTCGACGTACGTGGGGACACCGCCGTGCGCGGCGGCCTTGTCTCGGCCGACGGGCGGATCGCAGTCGTCCGGGTGCAGTATCCCGACCAGAGCCGACTGTCGGCCAAAGACCTCGACGCCCTCGTCGATCTCGGCGACCGGCTGCGCGCCGAGCTGCCCCTGCGCATCGAGATGGGCGGGAACCTCTTCTACGCCTTCTCCGACCCCGACGGCGGCGCGAGCGAGCTGATCGGCATCCTCGCCGCGGCCACGATCCTGTTCCTGGCGTTCGGTTCGCTCGTCGCCGCCGCGCTGCCGATCGGCATGGCGGTCTTCGGCCTGACCATCGGAGTTGCCACGATGACGGTACTGGCGGGGGTGACGGACGTCCCGACCTTCGCCCCCGTCCTGGGCAGCATGGTCGGGCTCGGAGTGGGCATCGACTACGCGCTGTTCGTGCTCGCCAGGCACCGGGAGTACCTCGCGCGCGGGCTCGATCCCCACGAGGCGGCGGGGCGAGCGGTGGCCACGGCGGGAAGGCCCGTGGTCTTCGCCGGCGGCGTCGTGGTCGTATCGATCCTCGGCCTGGCGGTCGCGAACGTGCCGTTCATGACGGTGGGCGGGCTCGCCGTCTCGATCGTCGTTCTGACCATGGTGGTCGCGTCGGTGACGCTTCTGCCGGCCTTCCTCGGCGCCGCCGGCCCACGCCTGGGCCGGGCCGGCCGGATCGGCAGGGCTCTGCAGACCGGGAAGCTGGGCCGACTCGCACGGCGGCGGAACACGGCGGCGGGCGCCGCTCCCGCCGCCGGTTGGCGGCGCTGGATCGGGCACGTCAGCCGGCACCCGGTGCTGTACGCGATCGGCGCGGCGGGGCTCCTGCTGACCGCGACGCTGCCCGTGCTCGGCCTGCGCGTCGGCCTGCCCGACGACGGCTCACTGCCCCACAGCCGTACCGAGCGCCGCGCCTACGACCTCGTCGCCGAGGGATTCGGCCCGGGCACCAACGGTCCCCTCGTCATCGCCGCGGACCCCGCCGGTGATCCGGGAGTGCTGGACCGACTCGTCGGGGCGGTCGCGGCGGATCCGGGCATCGCATCCGTCGCGCCGACGCACATCGACCGGGCCACCGGCATCGCGACCCTCGTGGTGTTCCCGACCACCAGCCCTCAGGACAAGGCCACGGCCGACACCCTCGCCCGGCTGCGCACCGACGTGCTGCCCACGGCGATCGGGCACGGCCCGGCCAGGGCCCACGTCGGCGGCGCCACCGCGAGCCTGTCCGACGTGGGCCGACGCACCAGCCAACGCCTGCCGGTGCTCGTCGCCGCCGTGCTGGCGATGTCGTTCCTGCTGCTGATGCTGGTCTTCCGCTCGATACTCGTACCGCTCAAGGCGGTACTGCTGAATCTGCTGAGCATCGGCGCGGCCTACGGCATCATGGTCGCGGTCTTCCAGTGGGGCTGGGGAGGCGCACTCATCGGTCTGGAAGCGACGGTTCCGATCGTGTCGTTCATCCCGATGTTCCTCTTCGCCATCCTGTTCGGCCTGTCGATGGACTACGAGGTATTCCTCCTCTCCCGTGTACGCGAGGAGTACCTGCGCACCGGCGACAACGGCACGGCGATCGTCGAGGGCGTCTCGGGCACCGCCCGGATCATCACCTCGGCCGCCCTCATCATGGTGGCGGTCTTCCTGTCCTTCGCCGTCGCCAACGACCCCTCCACCAAGATGTTCGGGCTCGGCCTGGCCACCGCGATCTTCATCGACGCCACGGTCGTACGCATGGTGCTGGTACCGGCGACCATGACACTCCTCGGCCGGACCAACTGGTGGCTGCCGAAGTGGCTGGACCGGATGCTTCCCCGCGGCCCGGTCGGCACCGACGACCCCGACGCGGAATCCACGGGTGAGGCCCCGCGTCCACGGCTGGCCGACCGTTGACTCAACTCCTGCCCGGCGGAGGAAGCCGCTGCCTGCTATGCACAGGCCGTCCGGACATGGGGGCGCGCCCACATCCCCGCCGACGTCGACGTGGAGCACTTCAACCGCCTGGCACAGCAACTGATCGACGCCGCCGACGCCGACGCACTACCTCTGTTCGCCGGCTGGCGCGCGCAACCCTGCCCCGGCAACGACCCGGTCGGTGCGGCTATGCAGCGCATACACGTACTGCGGGAACACCGTGGCGCCTGCCATCTGACGGCCGTGCGCCTGTCCGGGTTGAGCGCACGAGCGGCCATGGCCATCAACCTCGGCGCCCCGCAGGCAACCCGCTACGGCTGGCACGAGCCACACCCCACCACCGCAGGTCTGATCCCCCGGTGGCAGCGTGCCGAGCAGCTCACCGATGAGCTGCAGGCGCCGCTCTACGCCAGCCTGAGCGACCGGCAACGTACCGAATTCGCCCAGCTCGTCAATGCGTTGACCGCCCCCTGCCCCTGTGAGTAGAAAGCCTCTCGGAGGTGCCCGCCCAGGCCCGGCGCGCGTCTTGCCTGGTGGAATAGTGCGCGCCAGCGCCACAGGGCGCGCCAGGATTGCGGCCATGCTGATCACTCATGAGGGTTGTTCGCCGACGGTCCACCCCACGGCCTATGTTGCTCCCACCGCCACACTGTGCGGGGATGTGCACGTGGGTGCCGGGTGCCGGGTGCTGTTTGGTGCGGTGCTCACCGCCGAGGGCGGGCCAGTGGAGCTGGGCGAGGCCAGCATCGTCATGGAGAACGCGGTCCTGCGTGGCACCCGACGGGATCCGCTGATTCTGGGACAGCAGGTCCTGGTCGGCCCCACCTCGTACCTGACGGGCTGCCGGGTCGAGGACGAGGTTTTCCTGGCAACCGGCAGCCGCGTCTTCAACGGAGCACGGATCGGGACCCGCTCGGAGGTGCGGATCAACGGCATCGTGCACGTACGCACTGTGCTGCCGGCCGACTCCATGGTGCCCATCGGCTGGGTCGCCGTCGGTGACCCGGTACGGATCCTTCCGCCGGAGG
The DNA here is from genome assembly GCF_001653515.1 of Streptomyces sp. ERV7. Taxonomy (GTDB): domain Bacteria; phylum Actinomycetota; class Actinomycetes; order Streptomycetales; family Streptomycetaceae; genus Streptomyces. Next base: position 297,133 of record NZ_LYOY01000040.1, read on the forward strand.
ACCACGACGGGATCTGGGGGGTGCAGAAGAATCTGGACTTCCCCGGCTATGTCTTCGGCCTGGACCGCCCGGCCGACGGCGAGAGCCTGATGCCGGCCATCTCCGAGCGCTTCGGCCGCGGCCTCGGCCGCCACAGCAACGACCGAGAGATCTGAGCCCCGCCGGTTTTCCGTACGCGATGACGCTCGTGACCTGTATTCGTCGGCGAGTGATCCCCTCGGCGTAGGCGCGGCATGATGTGACGATGCGCATGAGCCCGTACCGTTTCGATGGAGACTCGCAGGTGACCAGGGTCTGCTGGCGTCGGATGGGGGTGTAGAAGCGGACCTGGAAGTCGGCCCAGCCGCGTTCGTCCTGCGAGCTCTAAGCTGGCACGATGATCGAAGACGGTGCCACGGACCAGGGCAGTGTGACGACCGTGCGGCGCGTCGGTGAGACGATCCGACGGCCGGTCGGCGAGTGGACGCCGGCAGTGCACGCTCTGTTGGCTCACCTGGAGGCGGCGGGCTTTAGCCGGGCCCCGCGGGCCCTGGGCACCGACGGCGCCGATGAGGTCGTATCACTGCTGCATGGCGAACCGGCTTTCAGCCCCTGGCCCCCGGCCCTGCGGTCGACCGCCGGCATCCGGGAACTAGGACGCTGGCTGCGCGAGTACCACGCAGCGGTCCGCGGCTTCCGTCCCCCCGCTGACGCGCGCTGGCGCGGGCAGGAGGAGGCGTGGCGGCCCGACATGATCATCCGGCACGGCGACCTGGGCCCGTGGAACTCCATCTGGAACGGTAACCAGCTGGTCGGCTTCATCGACTGGGACTTCGCCGCGCCCGGTCACGCCCTCGACGACCTCGCGCAACTCGCCTGGTACGCCGTACCTCTGCGCCCCGTCGAGCAGCAGCGAAGGGAAACGATCACTGGGGACCATACGCTGCGAAGCCGCCTCGACGCCCTGTGCGCCGCCTACCGTGCACGCCCGGGGGCCGTCCTGGACGCGCTGGACGCCCTCCAGTCCCGGGAGGCGGCGCGCATCCAACGGCTAGGCGGCCTGGGCCAGGAGCCGTGGGCGACGTTCCTCGCCCGGGGTGACGTGGCCGAGATGAGGGCCGAGCGCTCCTGGCTCCGGTCGAACCGCACCGCTCTCCTCGGCGGCCCGGCCCCGACTCGGACGGTGTCCCACCGGGTGGTGTAGCAGCGATCACTTCTCGCGACTTGCTGCCACCACATCGCGCTACTCACCGCTCTGCGGGACGCGATCCGCACACCGGACCCGCGGTCGACGGCAGCCACCCCCAGCCCTGGCAACCATCCGGCCCTGTTTATGATCACGCCCATGGCACTCGAATGGGAACAGATCATCGTCGACTCCTCCGACCCCATCGCCCTCGGGCACTGGTGGGCCGAGGCTCTCGGCTGGGTAGTGGTCGACGAATCCGAGGAGATCATCGAGATCCGGCCTGAGCCGGACCAGATGCCGGGGCTGCTCTTCGTGCCTGTCCCCGAGGGCAAGACGTCGAAGAACCGGCTCCACCCCGACTTCCGCCCCGACGACCAGGAGGCCGAGGTCACCCGGCTGCTCTCCCTCGGTGCCCGGCGCGCCGACACCGCGCAGGGCGATCAGCACTGGGTGACCCTCCTCGACCCGGAGGGCAACGAATTCTGTGTCCTGGGTGAGCGGAAGAGCTGAGCTAGGCCGGGCAGCCGTTCGGGCGAAGGTGCCGGACGGCTTGATCATGTCCCCGGTGATGGTGCAGCGGCGGGGAGTTCGTGTCGGGAGTCGTGGGCGGTGTAGATCCTGTCCATGCTGTCGACGGAGAGGTAGCGGCGGCCGCAGGCGATCCATTCGTCGTGCTCTATGTTCCTTCCTGGGTCCGCCCCAGCCGTTCCGCCGCTTCTACGACAGGAAGAGAGCCGAGGGCAGACGCCACATCCAGGCAGTCCTCGCGCTCGTCCGTCGCAGCGTCAACGTTCTGTGGGCCCTGATCCGTGACCGGCGGTGCTACACCGTCACGCCACCAGCCGCCTCAGCCACTTGAATTCCAGATGGGGAAGCATCTCCCTGAGGCGGACACCGGTTCGTTCCTTATGCTGGCGGCATGATCGATGTGCCGATATCAGCGCTGGAAGTCGCGGTGGTCGAGTCTGGGACCCGTGGCGTGGAGACCCTGCGGGACACCGCCACCTTTGCCCGCAGGCTCGAACTGCTGGGGTATCACCGGATCTGGTACGCCGAGCACCACCATTCACCGGCGATCGGCGCGTTCCCGCCCGTGGTGCTGATCGCTCACGCGGCGGCTTCGACCTCGTCGATCCGGCTCGGGTCGGGCGGGGTGCTGGCGCCCAACCATGCGCCCCTCATGTTGGCGGAGCAGTTCGCGACACTGGCCGCGTTGCACGAGGACCGCATCGACCTGGGTATCGGCCGCGGCCCGGGCACCTTCGACGAGGCCACCGCGCGCGCGTTGCGCCGCGGGGCCGGGCCGGCGACGGACGCGCAGTACCACGATGACGTGGCTGCGGTCCTGTCCTTCCTGGTCGACGAGATGGCACTGGGCGCCCTGCCGGAGCCTTGGCTGTTGTGCTCCAGTACCGCGGGCGCCGCCCTGGCCGCGCGACTGGGCCTGCCGATCGCCGTCGCCCACCACATCCGGCCCGACAGCACCTTCGCGGTGCTGGAGCGCTACCGTGCCGACTTCATCGCGTCCCCGTGGTGTGAGCAGCCCCGGGTTGTGGTGTGCGTGGAGGCGATATGCGCGGAGACGGAGCAGGAAGCGGCGTGGCGGGCCGGTCCCATGGACGTCGTCAAGGCCGGGCTGCTCAAGGGGTTGAGTGACATTCCCTTCCCCACGCCCGCGGATGCCGCAGCCCATCGGTTCACGGCGGAGGAACGGCAGGCGCTTGACGGTTTCCGTGCACAGCAGGCGTGCGGGACGCCCGAGGCCGTCGTTGGCCGGCTCGCACAACTGGCTGCCGAGACCGGAGCGGACGAACTCATGCTGACCACACCCGTCTACGACATCGACGCCCGGGTGCGCTCCTACGACCTCATCAAGAAGCACTGCGAGGCCACGAAAGCACCGTGACAACCGCGCGGCACCGCACCGCACTGTCCTGACCCGCCCGCCACAACTGCCTCGCGCACCGGGATCGAGTCGTGGCGGAAGGGTCAGGTCGGACAACGTGACAGGGGCCGCCCGCGCTGACTTGGGCCCGGGTGTCGGCAACGGCTGAAGACGGGCGTTGCCGACACCCGGGCCCGCGTGCTGAGCGGCGAGCTGACCTGGCCCTTTGGGCCGCACGTCCGCCGGTTGCGGTGGGCGGCGTGGTGCCCCTGGCGCAACCCTGGGCGCCGAGATCCGGTCCGGTACGGCGATCTCCGCCCTGCCGCACACCGGGGCGCAGTGACCGTTCAACGCGGGCGAGATCCCACGCTGACCCGCCCCGCGCGCTGCCTCGGCCGTCTTCTAGGGTCGTCCCCATGATGATCGACACGGGGACGACCGGCATGCTTTTCGACGCTTTCCAGGCGGACGCCCTGACCAGCCAGGACCAGTTGCGCGAGCTCTATCCGCAGCCCAACCCGCACGCGCTCCGCAAGGAGATCGACTACCTGACCGAACAGACCCGCGCGCTGATCGGCTGCTCCTCCCTGGTGTTCATCGCCAGCGCCGACGCCGACGGCAGGGCGGATGTGACACCGCGCGGAGGCCCGGCCGGTTTCGTCTCCGTGCTGGACGAGCGGACCCTGGTGATCCCCGACGCGACCGGCAACAAGCGACTCGACACCATGCACAACGTGCTGCAGACCGGTCGCGTCGGCCTGCTCTTCCTCATCCCCGGCCGCCCGACCACGCTGCGCGTCAACGGCCGTGCCTGCATCTCAGCCCGCCCGGAGCTGCTCGCGCAGCTCACGCCCGTGGGCAAGCCACCCGTAACAGCGCTGGTCGTACACGTCGAGCAGATCTATCCGCACTGCCCCAAATCGCTGATGCGCGCCCACGCCTGGCAGCCGGAGCAGTGGGTGCCCGCCGACGCCCAGCCCGCCAGTGCCGAGGTGACGCTGGCCCAGTTGAACCTGCCCGGCCTGACCGTCGAACAGATCGAGGAAGCCGAACAGGAGTCGCTGCGCCTGCGCTTCGAGTGAAGCGGACCAGGTTCGCAGACAGTTCTGGTGGCTGGGGCGAAGGGACACAGCGGGCTGTGGGCCAAGAGGGGCCGGCGTCTTCCCTGAGGCGTGGCTGTGGGGCCCTTGCTCCCGGACTCTGGTGGAGCGGTTCGCGGTCGCGTGGCGGACGGGCGCCGCGGGATCTTGCCGCATCTGGTCGCGCCCGCGCAGCCCGGCTCGACGTGCCATCTGGTCCCTCCGGCGGGTGAGTGCCCGCTTGTGCGAGGGGCCGGGTGGGCCTTTGCCGGCAGGGAGTTGCTGTGCCGAGGACTGTTGTCGGCATCGTGGCGGCGGGCCCGTCTTGAAGCGAGACGGTCCGTCTTGCTAAGGTGGGTTCATGGCTTTTCTCTACTTCTTCGTCTGAGTCCGGGCACGGCCGATGCCGCCGTTTCTGCTGCCCGTAGACCCTTCGTACGCCCAGGGAAAGTCACATGCGCGACCGCGCCCATACCGCCATGCCCACCGCTGCCCCCGCCGTCGTGGCGCAGCTGTCCGTCAAGGACGTCACCAAGTCCTATGGCACCCGCACCATCCTCGACCTGGTGTCCTTCACCATCCGCCCGGGTGAGAAGGCGGCCGTTATCGGCGAGAACGGCTCCGGCAAGTCCACCCTGCTGCGTCTGCTCGCCGCAGCCGAGACGCCGGACACCGGGCAGATCACTGTCAGCTTCCCCGGCGGAACCGGCCACCTCGCCCAAACCCTCGTTCTTGGCGCGCACTGCACCGTGCAGGACGCCATCGACCACGCTCTCGCCGATCTGCGGTCCATAGAAGCCCGGTTGCGGGAGGCCGAGGAGAGTCTCGGCGAGGCGACGGACGGCGAACTCGCCGCCTACGGCGACCTGCTGACCGCGTACGAGGAGCGCGGCGGGTACGAGGCCGACGCCCGGGTGGATGCCGCGATGCACGGACTCGGGCTGGCCGCGATCACCCGTGACCGCCTGCTCGGCTCCCTGTCCGGCGGCGAGCAGTCCCGGCTCGCCCTCGCCTGCGTCCTGGCCGCCGCTCCCGAACTCCTGCTTCTGGACGAACCGACGAACCACCTGGATGCGACGGCCGTGCGCTGGCTGGAGGACCACCTGCGCGCACACCGCGGCACCGTCGTCGCGGTCACCCATGACCGCGGCTTCCTGGAACGCATCGCCACCACCATCCTGGAGGTCGACCGCGACGAACGCACCGTGCACCGGTACGGCGACGGCTGGGCCGGCTACCAGGCCGCGAAGGCCGCCGCCCGGCGCGGCGCGGCACAGCGCTACGCGGACTGGGCCGAGGAGGTGGCCTCCATGCAGGCCCTGCTGGAAGCCGCGGGACGGCGTCTGGCCGCCACCGGTCACGACCCCAAGCAGGGCTTTGGCAAGCACCGCCGCTCCAGCGAGGCCAAGCTCGGCGGGCAGGTGCGCTCCGCCCGCCAGGCCCTGGCCCAGCTGCGACGCCACCCGGTAGCCGAACCACCGGCACCGCTCCACTTCACGGCAGCCTTTTCGGCGGCGGACGGCCCCGCCGCGGGCCCCCTCGCCGAGTTCGAGGACGTCAGTGTCGGCGAGCGGCTGCACCTGGCCGGGCGCCTCACCCTCGCGACCGGCCAGCGGCTGCTGGTCACCGGTGACAACGGCGCGGGCAAGACGACACTCCTGCGCCTCATCGCAGGCGACCTGGAGCCCGACGAAGGTACCGCGCGCCGCCCCGCCCGCATCGGCTACCTCGCACAGGAACTGCCCACGCACACCACGGGGCTCCCGCTGCTTGCCGCGTACGCCGCCGGGCGGCCCGGACCGGCTGACGAGTACACCGAACAGCTGCTGGCCCTGGGCCTGTTCCATGAGCAGGACCTGCACGTCCCGGTCACCGCGCTGTCTGCGGGCCAGCGGCGGCGGCTGCAGATCGCCCGCCTGGTGACCCGCCCCGCTGACCTCCTCGTCCTGGACGAGCCCACCAACCACATCGCCCTCGACCTTGCCGAAGACCTGCTGGCGGCGCTCTGCGCGTATCCGGGAGCCGTGGTCGTGGTCTCGCACGACCGCGACTTCCGCGCCGGCTGCGAAGGCGAGCTACTGGAACTGCATGCCGGCCGCAGGAGCTGACCCTCGCCCCCGTTGACCAGTCGAAGACCGGCTCCGGGCTGACGCGGCAAATTGGGCGATGCCCCTGCTGCACGGCAGTCGTCAGTTCGGAGCCGCACAGCTGCCGCCCCGCCTGATAGGCCAGCGCCCCGCGGCCCGCTGTTCCTCACCGGCCGAAGGGCCCCGGCCGGGACACCGACGGCGGATGTATGCCCGAAGACCGACCGGGCCCGGCTCTCCTACCGCCGGGCCGAGGAGATCTTCCAGGAGAAACCCGGCCGGTGGCCGACCCGCTCAGCGTGTTCTTCAGCCTCATGCCATGACGGCTGGTCGTGCCGTGGAAAATTGCGATGCGTTTCTGCGGCAGGCTCGTCAGACTCGTGGCATGACAGCGAAGATCACCCGCTTCAACCCCGACCAGTTGCATGAGACGCCGGGCTATCACCACATCACCGTTGTGGAGGCTGGCCGAACGGCTTACCTGGCGGGGCAGTGCCCGCTCGATCAGCGCGGCTCCCTCGTTGGTCCGGGTGCCCTTGAGACGCAAGTCGACCAGGTCGTCGCGAACGCACTCGCCGCTCTCGCGGCGGTGAATGCCCAGCCGCAGCACGTGGTGCGTTCAGTGATCTACGTGCGGAGCGACGACAGGGAGGACCTGGGCATCGCCTGGAGCCGGCTTACCGCTTCCGCCCTCGGACCGGCGTTCACGTCCGCCAGCACGCTCTTGGGGGTTGCGCAGTTGGGCTTCACTGGGCAGCTGGTCGAGGTGGACCTCACCGTCGCGCTGCCCGACTGAGCGGCGCCTGACGCCTGGAACAGAGTCTCGAACTGCTTCGCCAGGATGGTCATGTGCGGGTTGTGGGCGTACAGATGATCGTGGCTCCGTAAAGAAACAGGGGAGCCCGCCACAGTCACACTTGCCCCCTTTTCTGTCCCTGCGCCCCTCGACTGGGAGTGGATTTCCAGGTGGATTGGCTGCAGGCAGACGTCAACGGCGTCATGAGCAGGAGCAGGTATGCCCGAGCGTGAACGCAAACCCGACAGCACACCCCGCGCGCATCACACCGTGCTGCGAGAGGCCACGGCCTCGCGTCCGGTGGGAACGGCCCTGGCCATGACCGCCCAGGACCTGTCCAACCATGTGACCCATCCGCCTGCGCCGGAGATGCACGTAATCCAGCGCGCCGCCGGCAATGGCGCACTGGCCAAGGCCATCGCCGCCCGCCGCTCCGCATCCACACCTGGCGCTCCCACCGCGCCGACCGTCCAGCGGGCCGAGGCCGACACGGCGGAGGCCGGTCCGTCGGACGCCATCACCTACCGGCTTCAGATCCAGGTCAAGAAGCAGCGCCGGATGACCGAAGCCGAATACTGGGACGGCAACGACATCGGCCACGCCTGGGTCGTCCTCTATACCAAGGCGGGTGGCTCCACCTCCTACAAGTCCTACGGTTTCTTCCCGTCCAGGTCCCTCGATGGGCGCCGCGAGGCATTCACCACCGTGCCCGGCGTGGTGAAGAGGAACTGGGACCTGCCCGAGGGGGCCACATCCGCGTTCGAGGCGGACCTGACGCAGGAACAGGTCCTCAAGTTCAAGGAGTACGTGGAGCAGCACCAGAACGAGAAGTACAACCTCTTCCGCTACAACTGCGTCTCCTTCGCACGCGGCGCCTTCAAGGCCGCGACCGGCAAGAGCGCTCCCGGCCTTGAGCTCCCGTTGCTGGAGAGCCCCAACCTCCTGCAGGACTTCATCAAGCGGAGCAACGAGAAGCAGGGCAAGCCGAGGGCGGGCGAGCGGGTCGCGGACGCGTACGCGGGCGACCCGAGCCCCACCAGGTCCGAACGCATGGCGCAGGAGGCCGCCAACGCAGCCAACTCCGACTCCGGCGGGGAGTGGGTCAGGGGTGACGAATCACCGGGCTCCGGCACGGACGGTCCCGCCCGTTCGCCCGAGCAGCGCACGCCCGGGCGGATGCTGCTCGAATCCGACAGCGATTCCGAGGAATCCGCCCGGGGCCGACCGGCCGCTCCTTCCGCACAGCCCGCACAGAGGCGTTTCTCCTTGGACTGACTGACTGACTGGCTGATCGCTTGAGAGCGGCTGTCGGCAGCGTCGTCGGCTGCCTGACGGCAGTGCCCGCGCGGATGCGGTGCCGGCCGAGCAGGGGCGGGGGCTTCAGTCATGCCGTGGGGGAGGGGGCCGCGTCCGCTGCTGCCTGGGTGGCTCGGTCGGCCAGGCTTTGCCATGGACGCGGAGCGATGACCGGGACGCCGGCCGCCCGTGCCTGCCCGGTCGCGCTCAGGCCGTCATCGGGTCCCGATCACGGCCTTCGCGCTCGCTGGCGCCGGGTCCGCCACTTCCGCCCCTCCTGTGGCGCGCGTTGACGTACAGGACAAGCAGCGACGCCATCCCCGTGAAGGCCAGCGTGATGATCACCGACCAGGTCGCGACGTGCCCGTAGCCTCCCGGCTCGCGGGGGTCGAGGAAGTCGTACGGGTACCAACCGGCGTGCGGCCCGCGCAGCAGTGAGTAGGCGAGGTAGAGCAGTGGGAAGGCCAGCCAGGGCAGAGACCGGGTCCAGGGGATGCGGCGCGGCGGAGGACGCAGTAGCCAGTCGGCGAGGAACACGGCCGGCATGACGCCGTGCACGACGTTGTTGGCCCAGATGATCGTGTTCGCATCGATGGTTCCGGCCAGCAGAGTCCAGTACACCGCTCCTGTGATCACCAGATAGAGGGTGGCGGCACCGCGCAACAGGTCGGGGACGGGGCGGGTGCCGCGCAACAGGGCGAGCCCACCGGTCAGCAGGACGGCGGCGCCGAGCAGGTTGGAGAGATTGGTGAAGTACGAGATCCAGTTCGCTGCGCCCTCGTCGGTGTGCGTGGCCCGGTTGAGCGAGGTGGCGAGGGCCGCGACGCCCAGCAGCGCCAGCCCTATTTTGGCCGAACCTTCCGGCTTGGTGCTTAGAGACATGACCTGGATGTTACTTGTGTGTAGATCGGCGGAACCTCTGCGTCGCTCCGGCCCCGTCTGGTGGCCTCCAGGGTCTCGTCCCCGCCTCCTGTCCCACGTCCGGCACCCGCACCGGGCACATCGTCCAGGCGGATCAGCTTCGCGAGCCGATGAGCATCACGCCTGTCCGTCGTGACGCGGTCGCCGGACGGCCGTAGTGCTCTTGGGCGGGCTTGGCCACCGATGCCGCCGTACGGTTCGGGTTCGAGGTGCGAGGGCTGGAGCGGATCGTCAGTAGCCCGTCGGGGCGGAAGGCCCGCTCTTGCGGCGCGAGGGCCTTCGGGGTCACCGCGCTCACCAGGCGTTCGGACATCTGGCACGGCGCAGTGCGTGCCTCGGTCCGGCCACCTCAAGTGGTGGTCGAAACGTGGCCCTTGGCCGGGGGCCGCAGCACGGTGATGGTTCAGCGTTGCAGCCACTCGTCGAGAAGCGCGGCTTCAGCCTTGCTGAGACTGGGAAGTTCGGGCACGAGGGTGCGGAAAGCCGCGACGACGGCCGCCCGGTCGTGGGTGGGCACAGCAGGCTCATCTGCCAGGATGGCGCGAGCGATCGCGTCGAAGGCGGCGTCGGCCAGGCGCGGATCGCTTTGCTCCGGTGGCAGGGTCAGCAGGGTGTGGACGGTTCCGACCCCCGCCGAGCGGATGAGGTTGACGGCGTGTTCCTCACTCACCCGCAGCCGTCCGGCGGCAGCGATTCTGTGCACACGCTCGGCAAGGATCCGCACACCCTTGGCCTGGGCCGGGGTGTCGCGAGCGCGAGCTGGGTCGAGCATCAGTCCGTAGACGTACGGGTTGGCCAGCCCGAAGCTGATCTGCGTGTGCCATCCGGCGCGGAGGTCTTCCACAGGGTCGTCGGAGGGCGCGGTGGTCTGCTTGCTCGCCACATGTTGGGCGAAGACGTGCTCTGCGGCGGCATCCAGCAGGTCGTCCTTGTCCTGGAAGACGCGGTAGAGGGCAGGCGGTTGCAGCCCGGCCTCGTGGGCGACGCGTCGCGTGGTGACCGCAGCGGGCCCTTGCTCACACAGCAGGTCGGCCGCGGCTTTCACGATGCGGTCCCGGGCGATGTCTCGTCGCTGCGTGGTCGATGCCATGGTGTCGATGGTATCGCTCACGAGAGACAACCGATGTTATCGGCGATATCACGCTCCCCGCTGGCGGATCGGCCCAAAGCCCCTGATCACCACTCTGTCTCGGCCTTCCCGGCCTTGTGTGAAGACAGCGGCTGGATCCACTGGAAGTATCGCTGATATCGTATCTAGCGTTCCGTTGGAAGCATCAGTAGATGGGAGCCGTACGTGCTGATCGTCACGGGAGCCACTGGTCGCCTCGGGGCGCTGATCGTCGACCGCCTGCTGGAGCGGGTACCGCCCGCCGGCATCGGGGTCAGTGTGCGCGATGTGAGCAAGGCCGCCGAGCTTGCCGAGCGCGGAGTACGAGTCCGGGCGGGGGACTTCACCGAACCCGACAGTTTGAAGTACTCCTTCGAAGGTGCCGAGCGCGTCCTGGTCGTCTCCGCGGCCATCCGGGGCGGCGGCGCGTTGACCGCCAACACCGCCGCGATCGATGCCGCACGGGAAGCGGGTGCCGAGCGCATCTTGTACACCAGCCACCAGGCCGCCTCTCCCACGTCGCTCTTCCCTCCCCAGAGGGTCCACGCGGCCACCGAGGAGCACCTTCAGCGGCAAGGAGTCCCCTGCATCGCCCTTCGCAACGGGTTCTACGCCTCCGCTTTGGGCCCCTACATCGGCGCGGCGCTGGAGACCGGCACGTTGGCCGTCCCGCAGGACGGCCTGGTCTCCTGGACGGCCCATGAGGACCTCGCGGAAGCCGCAGCGATCGCTCTGACCGAAGACGCGGCACTCGAAGGGAACACGCCGCAGCTGACAGCTCCCCACACGCTGGACTTCGCCGACGTCGCGGAGACTCTCAGCCGTATCACCGGCCGGACCATCACTCGAGTCGTGATGGACGACAGCGAATGGACATCCGCAGCAGTTGCCGGTGGGATGCCGCGTCCGGCTGCGGAGTTCGCCTTGACGATGTTCGCCGCATCGCGCAACGGCGAGTTCAATGTCACCGACCCCGCACTGGAAGCCACGATCGGCCACCCCGCGAAGACCGTCCACGAGATCCTGGAGGCCGCCATACGCTGATCCCCTCGCTGGCGGGGGTCGTGAACACCGACAACAACGCGCACCCCGACGCGCCACAGCCAACCGTTCACCAGGCTGTTAGGGCACGGTGAAGAGGACCTTGTCCCCGTCCGCGGAGGGGTTCGCCCGTTTGAGCGTGGCCCTGACGCTGGATCCGAGCTGGAGCTCCAGGCCGTTGGTCGACTCGACCTTGGCCAGCACGGCGGGGTCGGCCAGGAACACCTTGCCCTCGCGCGGCTTGCCCCGCTCGGCGTCGGTGTCGATGACCGCGGCGTCGAACACCTCGCCCACGCGGTGCATGAGGGCCGCGGCCTCGGCCAGGTCCACGGTCTGGCGGTCCGCCGGGCCGCTCTTTCCCCGTGCCATGTCGCACGGGATGCAGTACAGGGCGTCGAGCACCCAGTTCGGCGGGGCTGTGTCCGAGCACGCCGCCACGCACAGCTCACCGGTGTACCGGTCGACCAGGCGACGCAGCGGAGCCGTGCAATGGGTGTACGGGGCCGCGATCGCCGCGTGCATCGTGTACGCCGGCTTCTGGTCGTCGCGGAAGACGGTGTACTCCGACTTGAGCAGCATGCTGGTGGCCTCGCTGAGGAAGGCCATGTGGGTCTGCTGGTGGGGATCGAGGTTGCGGACCAGCGTTGCGTACGAGATACCGGGCCGCCAGACGATTCCCAAGGCCTTCGCGATGTCGTGCAGGCGCTTGACCACGTTCTGATCGGCCTGCTCCTTCTGGGTCCGCAGGATCCCGGCACCGGTGTCGAGCATGATCTGGGCCGCAGACATGCCGGTCATGAGGGAGAGCTGCTCGTTCCAGCCCTCCACCGGAAGCGTCGCCACGTAGCTCAGCCGGAACGATCCGTCTTCGAGGGTGGTGACCTCCTGGTCCGGCAGGTTCACCGAGATGCCGCCGCGCGCGATCTCGACGGCCTCTCGCAGCTTGCCGATCTCGCGCAGCAGGGCGAGGGACTCCCCAGCCGAGCCGTTGTCGATGGCCTGCTGGGCGCCCGCGTAGTCGTACTGGACCAGGCTGCGGACCATGGCCCGGCTCACGGACGAGTCGGTGACGTTGCCGTAGGCATCGAGGTCGTGCTGCCACAGCAGGGCGGGGCGGACCTGGTTCGGCAGCAGGCTGGCCGCGTCCTCGGAGAGGACGGGTGGGTGCAGGGGCACCTTGAGGTCGGGGAAGTACAGAGTCTCGATCCGGTCGTGCGCCTCGGCGTCCAGCGGACTGCCGGGCTTGACGAACGCCGCAACGTCCGCGATCGCGTAGTACACGCGGTAGCCGCCGCCGGGCCGCCGCTCCAGGTGCATGGCCTGGTCGAGGTCCTTCGAGGTCCGCTGGTCGATCGTGAACAACGGCAGGTCCCTGGCGTCCTTGTCGGGCAGGTTCGGCTGGGCCGCGGCATTGTCGGCCGCTTTGAGTACGCGCTTGGGGAAGGCGAGGGGGACCTTCAGCTCCGTCCGAAGTTCCACCAGCGCGGCGCGCAGGGGGTCCAGGGCCTCGTCGGACATGTGCATCGGGCGGCGTCTCATGCCCCGAGCGTAGGGCGGCGGTCACGGACGGGCGCGGTGAGCGGGTCCGGGTGGGGGAGGTTCATGGGCCGCTTGCGGTGCGGGACGATCAGCCCGGTGTTGATGTAGGCGCCGTCCGCGAGCACGGCGACACCGTCGCGATGCTCGGCCGGACCGGAGTCCCGCCAGGCTTTCGCGTGCGCGGGGACCACAGGCGGCGACCTGGGGGTTCAGCGGGTTGCGGATTCTCTACCTGCATGTTTTCCCACCCCTGGTACGCGTGCCGGACCATGGACCGGTCCGGCACGCAACTACCACCTCTGCTCCCGGACCCGTCAAACCGTATGCGTGGGGGGCATCTACTTCCCGTGAGGTTTTCGCGTGGAGGACCTTGACGTACAGGGCGGGCTCTGCGTTTCTGTCCGTGGCCGGACAAGGACTGGGTCGCCCTTGCCGCGTGGGAGGTGCCCGTGCCGGGTGTGAACCTTGATGAAGCGCTGGTCTCCGAGCTCTCCGCCCTGGTTTCCCGTCCTCCGGCGGTGGTGCTGGTCGGCGCGGGTCCGGGGATGGGGAAGTCCTGGCTGGTACGGCGGGTGGTGGCCGCCTCGCAGCGGGCCGGAATGACGGTGTCGGCGGGGTGCCGGGGCCTGCCTGACGGCCAGTACGTCGTGGTGCGTGAGCTCGTCGACGCCCTGGTCGAGGCGGGCTGTGACCGGGAGCGGGCCGGTGGGGCGCTGCGTGCGCTGGAGTCCGCCGAGCGGTCCTGGTCGGGTGAGAACGAGTACCGCGTGTGCAGGGCTGTGAGAGGACTGCTGGTCGGTGCGGTGCGCCGGATACGGTCGGCCGCTGCGCGGCAGGGATGTGAGCCGGCCGTGCTGGTGGTCCTGGAGGACGTGGAGTGCGCTGACGCGCCGTCGCGGCGGGTGATGCGCTACGTGGTGGAGCGGCCGACGGACGGAGTGGCGCTCATCCTGACGTACACGCCGGACGGTGGGCCGTCGCCGCTGGGGGCACGGCTGGGGTCGGCGGTCTCGGGGGGTGTGCACGAGTTCCGGCCGGCGCCTTTGCCCCAGTCCCAGGTGGCGGCGTGGGCGGCCGAGGTCGCGGGGGCGCCGCCGCCCCAGAGGTGGGCCGAGTCCGTGCACCAACTCACCGGAGGTGTCCCCCTGTTCGTCGGGGAAGTGCTCGCGCGCCTCACCCCCGAGGACGGTGACGTACGGCAGGCGCTGTCCAGGAAAGGGATGCCGGAGGTGATCGCCGCGGCGGCCGTGGAGCGACTGGCGCGCTTACCGGTGCGGGCCCGCAGGCTGACGGCCGTCGCCGCCCTGATCCGTGGGCCGGTGGCCGTTTCCCTGCTGGCGCAGGTGTGCGCGCTGCCTGTGGGCGCGGCGGAGGCCGGGCTGTCGCGGGCGGTCGACGCGGGAGTCATGTCACCGGCGGGCGGGGGTTTGTTCACCTTTGCTCCGCCTGTGCTGGGGCTGGCCGTGGGCGCGGGGCTGCCGGCTGTGGACCGGCGCCGGTGGCACGGTGCGATCGCCCGCGCGCTGGAGTCGCAGGAAAGCGATGCGGCGCTCCACGAGTTGGTCTTCCACACCCGCGCGGCGGGTGATGTGACAGCCTCCGCCCGCTTCGCCGAACGGGCGGCCGAGCGCGCGGTGCGCGCCGGGGACACGGCCGAGGCGATCGAACTCCTGCAAGGGCTGCTCGCCGACCCCGCCCTGCCCCGCCGCAGCCGGGCGGCGCTGGCCGGGCGGCTGGGCCGCCTGGCGCTGACGAGCCTGGCGTACGTCGAGACGGTGGCGCTGTTGCGCGCCATCCTCACCGACGAGCGGCTGCCCGAAGGCGTCCGCGGTGAACTGCGGCTCCACCTCGGGCTGTTGCTGAGCAACCAGGCCGGTGACGGGGACACGGGCCGTGTGGAGCTGATCCGGGCGGCCCGCGAGCTGCGTCGGCGCCCTGCCCCGGCGGCGCGGGCCATGTCGGCGCTTGCCCTGCCGTACTGGGGCAGCTGCGCTCTGCGCGAGCATCTGTGGTGGCTGGAGCAGGCCGAACGTACGGTGCCGGGGCGTGGTGACCCGGCGTTGCTCACGGCCGTCGTGGTGAACCGCGCCAGCGTCCTGATGGAGATCGGCGATCCCCGCGCGTGGGAAGCCGCCGCCGCTCTGCCCCGGGACGGCGCCACTCCCAGTGAGCGCCAGCAACTGGTGCGGGGTTATGTGAATCTCGCCGACGCGGCGATCTGCCTGGGACACCACGCGGCGGCCACCGACTTCCTCGCCCGGGCCGATGACCTCGCCGGCTGCGCGGGGCCCACCTACGCCCGTCATCTGGCGGCGGCCACCGGGCTGCGCCTGGCATGGGCGACCGGCCGGTGGGCGGGGCTGGCCGCTGACGCCCACCAGCACCTGGGGGAGGGCGCCCGCTCGCCCTTCGGCGCCGCCGACGCCTTCCTGGTGCTGGCTCAGCTCGCGCTCACCCAGGGCGAGTGGGACGAGGCGGAGGAATTCCTGCGCGCTCCGGGCCTTCAGCCGGGCAGCGGCTGGACCGGGCCGGAATTCACCGTCGGCGCGGCCACCCGGATCCGGCTCGCCCTGGTCCGTGGCCAACTGCCGGTCGCCCTGGCCGAGGCCACCAGGGCCACCGCGCTGATACGCGGCAAAGGGGTGTGGGCGTGGGCCGGTGAACTCGTCGACGCCGCCGTCGAGGCCATGCTGAGAGGCGGGGGGCTCCGGCGCGCGGGGCAGCTGCTCGACGAGTTCGCCCGTGATATCGCCACGCGGGACTGCCCCTTCGGCCAGGCGATGCTCGCCCACTGCCGGGGCGCGACGGCCACCGCGGCGGGGCGGCACGACGAGGCCGCGGGATTGCACGCCGAAGCCGCGACACGACTGGCCGCGCTGTCGCGACCGTACGAGCAGGCGCGTGCGCTGGAAGCGGCCGCACGATGCCGCCTCGCCGCCCCGGTCGACCCCGCCCGTACGACAGCGGCGCGGCAACTCGCCGACGCGGCGCAGCTGTTCACCACGCTGGGCGCGACGTGGGAGGCCGCCCGGTGCACCCGTCTGCTGCGCGATCACGGCGGGACGCCGAGCGGCCGCCCTGGCCGCCGGGGATACGGAGACCGGCTTTCGCCCCGGGAGCGCGAGGTGTGCCGACTGATCGCCCTGGGGCGCACCAATCGGCAGATCGCCGACCTGCTGTTCCTGTCACCGCGTACGGTCGAACGGCATGTCGCGGGCGTCATGCGCAAACTCGGCTGCACCGCACGCGACCAGGTTCGCCTGCCCGCCGTGGACTGACCTGCCGCAAAGGAACCGGTACGGCTGCCCGCAGTGGACCGCCCCGCCGTTCGCCTGCCTGCGACGAGCAGGCCCACCCGGGGTCCTGCGCGGCGCGACGGCATTGATTGGGTACCCGCACCCAGCATTCCCGGCATTGTTCCCCGCACCGATCCGCCCGCACGGTGAGGGCCGCAAGCGGAACGCAACAGCCCGCTGCGAACCCCGCGCTCTTCCCCGTTCAAGGAGGACCCCCGTGCGCATCCCCCGAACAGTGCTGGCCGGACTGGGCCTACTGGCGCTCATGGTCGGCAACCCGATCACGGGCGCCGCGGCCGCGGCGCCGTCGCCGGCCGTCACCGCGAGCCGGTCGTCGTACGTCGTCGTGCTGCGCGACAACGCCGCAGCCGCCGATCCCGCCGCCCTCGCCTCCCGCTTCGTACGCGATCACGGCGGCACGGTCGGCCACGTCTACCGCCACGCGCTGCGCGGCTTCTCGGCCGTGCTGACCCCCTCCGGCGCCGCGGCGCTGCGCCATGACCCGCAGGTTCGCTCCGTGGAGCCGGACCACACGGTCCGCATCACGGACCAGACGGTGCCCACCGGAATCCAGCGCAGCTACGCGGCCGCCAACCCCAACCTGAGGATCAACGGCAAGGACGACTACAGCGTCGACGCGGACATCGCCGTCATCGACACCGGAGTCGACGCCCAGCACCCGGACCTCAACGTCGTCTCCCGTACCAACTGCCTCAACAGCACGACCTGCACGGACAACAGCGGCACCGACGACCACGGCCACGGCAGCCATGTCGCCGGAATAGCCGCGGCCCGCGACAACGGCACCGGCGTCGTCGGGATGGCGCCCGGCGCGCGTATCTGGTCGGTGAAGGTCCTCGACTCCAGCGGCAGCGGACAGCTCTCCGGTGTGACCGCCGGTGTGGACTGGGTGGCTGCCCACGCCGACGAGATCGAGGTGGCCAACATGAGCCTGGGCTGCGAGAACTGCAACAACGACGCCCTGAGCCAGGCCATCTCCAGCGCGGTGGGCAAGGGCGTGGTCTTCAGCGTCGCGGCAGGCAACAACCACAAGGACGCGAAGACGTTCTTCCCCGCCAACCACCCCGACGTCATCACCGTCTCGGCACTGGCCGACTTCAACGGCGCCCCCGGCGGCGGAGCCTCCTCCACCTGCCGCAGCGACCAGGACGACACGCTCGCCGACTTCAGCAACTTCGGGCCCACGGTGGAGATCGCCGCGCCCGGCACCTGTATCTACTCCACCTCCAAGGACGGCGGATACGCCACTCTCAGCGGAACGTCCATGGCCGCCCCGCACATCGCCGGAGCCGCCGCCCTGCTGACCGCCAACGGCAACCGGGCCACCAACCGCGACGGGGCGCTCGGTGTCCGCCAGCGTCTCATCGACACGGCGAACACCAACTGGCGCGACGACTCGGGCGACAACGTCACCGAGCCGCTTCTCGATGTCAGCTCCACCGCGGACTACCCGGCCGGCGCCCCTGACCCGGGCAGGCCCACCGCGTCGTTCACGGCTACCTGCTCCACCAGTGACACAGCCTGCTCCTTCGACGCCGGTGCTTCCCGGGACGCCGACGGGACCATCACCTCGTACGCCTGGGAGTTCGGCGACGGTGCCACCGGCACCGGCAAGGCCACTTCCCACACCTACGCCCGCCCCGGCTACTACAGCGTCCGCCTCACCGTCACCGACGACGACGGCAAGACCAACACCACCCGCCGCCTGGCCAAGGCCGGTGACCTGCCGCCCACCGCCTCCTTCACCAGCCGCTGCCAGCGAGGCACTTGTACCTTCGACGCCAGCGCCTCCTCCGACGCCGAGGGGCCCGTCAGCTCGTACGCGTGGGCATTCGGTGACGGCACCGGCGCCACCGGCAAGACCGCCTCGCACACCTATCCGAACGTCACCCAGCAGTACACCGTCACCCTCACCGTGACGGACGCCAAGAACCAGGCCGGCACCAGCACCCGTGCCGTGCGCTGCACCAAGCACATCGAGCAGCCGCTCTGCTTCGTCTGATCACCCGCCCGGGGTGCGGCCGGTCTTCACCGGCCGCACCCCGGTATGCGGCATATTGCAGGATGACCCGGTCGGCCGGGACCTCGACGGGGTACCGGCGATCGTGAGCGAGGGGAGTACGCGTGGCCGGGAGACGCGGGCGAAGACCCGGCCCCCGCACTCCGGACACGTCAGCACGACGTGCCGGACCCGGTGAATCCCCTCCCAGGACCGCCCACAGCCCAAGTCGTTCACCGAAGCATCCAGCCGCCCCCACGTGGGGTGGAAGGCTGTGTACCCCATGCCGCCCCCTCACTGTCCACTCAGAGTCAGCCTCTCCACCGAGCTTCATTCCCAAGTTGACCAGGTTGGGACACGCGCCGAGAGGGAGGTCTGGCATAGCGTCTGGGGGCAGCGACTACTCCAGCCAAGCACCATCACGCATGATGACCCTGCCGGTCAGCTCCGGCTCTCCATGCCAAGCGCGTACCATCTTCGGCGCTACGCGTAGATAAACAAAGGGACCGTCCTCCGTGCGCGGGTCCCAGCCGAACTTGCCGGCGAATGCGTCCGCTGCGTCCGTCGGCACGTCCTGGTCCGTGAAGCATTGCGCTGCCCCTTGAAGCATCACGACATCGAAGGTGTCCGGTAGTGACAGGCGCACCCGCGGGTCCTTGCGCACGTTCCGCACCGTCGCGGACGTCGCGCTCGTGCACACCCATACCGCTTGCCCGTCCCATGCGAACCACAAAGGGACCTGGTGAGGTCCATGATCGGGATGAGCTGTCGCTACCCAGACGTCCCGCTCCGTGGCCAGGCGGTTCAACGTCTCGCGCCTGCGTTCGGCCACCGCGCGACGAACGATTCTCGTGTTCTGCATAGTCGTCGACGCTAGTCAGCAAGATCGGAAAGCACATGGGGCCGTGGCCCTACGTCCATTGACCGACATCCACGTTTGACGTGGAGGGGAACGAAGGGGGGAGCAAGTCTGACTCAGGCCCTATTGCGTCCGGGTGGCCCCGCAAACGGGATGAAGTACTGGTGGCCGCAGGTGAGTTCGCCGCTGAGCTTCTCGTGGATCTGGGAGCTGGGCTGGTTGAGGCCGATGATCTTGCAGGGGCGGTGACGGTGGTGACGGAGCCTGGCCAGGTCGGCGTCGGGCTACCACTGGGTGACTAGGGGCGTGTCCGGTTCGTGCTGTCTCCAGGTTTCGGTGAGGCGGGCGAGGCGGGTGGGGGCGGCGATGCCGCGCACGGTGGCGATTTTGCCGCCTGTGATGTCGAACGTCACGGAGCCGACGACCTGGTCGCCGACCACGAAGAGGACGGCGGGGGCGCCGTTGACGAGCGCGTAGTGGATGGCGGGCGTGCCGCCGGCCAGTCGTCGTTTGGCGGGGGTGGGTTTGAAGCCGGCCCGCACGACGGCGGCGATGCGCTGCGCGGTGTCGAACCGCAGCAGCTTCTCGGCCAGGCCGGCGCCGTCGGAGATCGCGGTCGCGTCGTCGGTGAGCAGTGCCACCAGCCGTTCGGTGCGGCCCGAGACCGCGGCGGCGAGGAATTCCTCGACGATTCTGCGGGCGGCTGCCGGATCGACTTCGCTGCCGCCGCGGCGCGCGGCGGTGATGCGGCACCGGGCCCGGTGGAGGTGCTGCTGGCTCGCGGACTCGGTGATGTCGAGGATCTCGGCGGTCTCGGCGTGACTGTAGGAGAACGCTTCGCGCAGGACGTAGACGGCACGTTCGAGGGGGGAGAGGCGTTCCATGAGAGTCAGCAAGGCCAGGGAGACCGATTCGCGCTGTTCGAAGGTGGCGGCCGGGCCGAGCATCGGGTCGCCGTCGAGGAGCGGTTCGGGAAGCCAGGCTCCGGCGGTGCGTTCGCGGCGGGCCTGTGCCGAGCGGAGCCGGTCCAGGCACAGGTTGGTGACGACCTTGGTCAGCCACGCTTCCGGCACCTTGATCCGCTGCCGGTCCGCGGCCTGCCAGTGCAAGAACGCGTCCTGCACCGCGTCTTCGGCATCGGCGGCGGAGCCCAGCAGGCGGTAGGCCAGCGAGGCCAGCCGGTGACGGCTGGCCTCGAAGCGACTGGTGTCGAAGCGGTCGACGGCGATGCTGTCCATATGGGCAACCCTAGGCGGACCTTGATCGACTACGCGACGGCCTTGTCGGCGGACGCATCCGGCACGGCGGGCATGGCGGCCACGGTGGTCAGGTGGTGCTTGCGCTTGGGCAGGCCGAAGGTCGGGTTCGAGTTGGCCCACAGCGACATCTTGAGGATGCCCGCCTTGATCCGCGCCGCCTTCCGGCCGCCCATGTACTTCGGCTTTGCCCGGCCTTCGTCGTCGACCATCTGCAGGATCCCGTCCCGCCGCCCGAGGCTGATGTGGTTGCCCGGGTACTCCAGCTTGGTGTTCGGGATCTTGCGGCCGGTCAGGTGTCCCACGATCGCGGCCGTGGCCCGCATGCCGGTGTATCCGGCCGAAGCGCAGGACATCGGCAGCGGGCGGCCGTTGTCGCCGATGGCGTAGGCGCTGTCGCCGACGGCGTAGACATTCGGATACGAGACCGACCGCATGGTGCGATCGACGACGATCCGACCGTTCTCAGTGACCTCAAGACCGCCGACGGCGGCGATGGGGCTGACCGCGAACCCGGCCGTCCACACCGTCGCGTCGGACGCCAGGGCGGTGCCGTCGGCGCACAGCACCCGCACCGCTTCGACGGCTTCGACGACGGTGTGCTCCAGGACAGTGACGCCCAGCCGGTCGCAGACCTGGCGCAGGTGGCCGCGGGCACCGGCGGAAAGCCGCGCGCCCAACTCGCCGCGGGCGACCAGCGTCACCGACAGCCCGGGCCGGGATTCGGCGATCTCGGTGGCGGTCTCGATACCGGTCAACCCGTCGCCGACGACCAGCACCCTCCCGCCTCCCTCCCGCCGGCTCAGGCTGTCCAGGCGCTCGCGCAGGCGCAGCGCCGCAGGCCGGGCGGCGATATCGAAGGCGTACTCGGCCACGCCGGGGACGCCGCCGTCGGCGCCATGGCTGCCGAGCGCGTACAACAGCGTGTCGTAGCCGACCTCGCCGCCGCCCTCAGCGTCGGCCACAGCGACGACCTGGCGCTCGGGGTCGACCGCGGTGATGCGGGCCAGGCGCAGCCTTATCCCCGTGCCCGCGAAGACCTCGGTGAGCTGTGGAGCCTCGATCGTCTGACCGGCCGCGAGCTGGTGCAGCCGCAGCCGCTGGACGAAGTCGGGCTCGGCGTTGACCACGGTGATCTCGGTGTCCGCAGCGGACAGCCGACGGGCCAGGGTCCCAGCTGCGTAGGACCCGGCATAACCGGCGCCGAGAATGACGA
Source organism: Streptomyces sp. ERV7 (assembly GCF_001653515.1). Taxonomy (GTDB): domain Bacteria; phylum Actinomycetota; class Actinomycetes; order Streptomycetales; family Streptomycetaceae; genus Streptomyces. The sequence continues at coordinate 318,700 of NZ_LYOY01000040.1, forward strand.
TGCGGTGCTTCATGAGCTGCTCCTGTCGGTTCGCTTGCTCTCGGGGAGTTGAGCGAGACAGCGCCCCGATTCCTGACAGGACCCGCATGTGATGTGGATCACGGATGGGTGGGAGCGCCGGCCGACGCCGCTCGCGACGCCCAGGCAGCACAGAAGCAGACCCGAGCTGAACCAGGTGATCTGATACCGATCACCGTCGCCCGGGCAACCCGAGCCCCAGGCAACTCGCGACTCCGAAGGAGGTAGTTGCGCTGTGGCAGTCGTGGCCGGGGGATCCATGTGTGGGCCAGTGACGGCATGCTGAGGATTCGTCGAATCGGCCGCTTGCGGCGTGTGGCGGTGCGCCGCCGGCCGCAGCCGCGGGACTCCGCTGTCCGGCGGCCGCAGCACACGCCGTGTCCAGGTGAAGGGGCGGGGTGGGGCTCACATGCCGTGGACGGCCGGGATCGTGCCCAGCCGGCCCTTCTGGAAGTCGTCGAACGCCTGCTGGAGCTCCTCCCGCGTGTTCATCACGAACGGCCCGTAGTGCGCCATCGGCTCACGGATGGGCCGGCCACCGAGAAGCACGACCTCCAGGTCCGGCGTGTTCCCGTCCTGCTTCTCGTCCGCCCGGACCGTCAGCGACCCGCCGTCCCCGAACACCGCCGTCTGCCCCGTCCGCACCGGCCGCCGCCCCGTACCCACCGAACCGCGCCCGGCCAGCACGTACGCCAGGCCGTTGAAGTCCGACCGCCAGGGGAGCGTGATCTCCGCCCCCGGGCGGACCGTCGCGTGGATCATGGTGATGGGGGTGTGGGTGATGCCCGGGCCCTCGTGGCCGTCCAGCTCGCCCGCGATCACCCGCAGCAGCGCGCCCCCGTCCGGCGACGTCAGCAGCTGGACCTGGCCGCCCCGGATGTCCTGGTAGCGCGGGTCCATCATCTTGTCGGCCGCGGGCAGGTTCACCCACAGCTGGAGGCCGTGGAAGAGGCCGCCCGAGGTGACCAGGGACTCCGGCGGCGCCTCGATGTGCAGCAGACCGGAGCCCGCCGTCATCCACTGCGTGTCGCCGTTCATGATCGTGCCGCCGCCACCGTTGCTGTCCTGGTGCACGAAGGTGCCGTCGATCAGGTACGTCACCGTCTCGAAGCCGCGGTGCGGGTGCCACGGCGTGCCCTTGGGCTCGCCCGGCGCGTACTCCACCTCACCCATCTGGTCCATCATGATGAACGGGTCCAGGTACTGGTAGTTGATCCCGGCGAACGCGCGCCGCACCGGGAACCCCTCCCCCTCGAAGCCGCCCGGCGCCGTGGACACGGCGAGCACGGGACGCGGCACCGCACCCTCCGGCGCGGCCACTCGCGGCAGGGTGAGCGGGTTTTCGACGGTCACAGCAGGCATGGGACGGCCCTCCTCGCGGGATGCTCAGCATCCAAAGTAGTTGAATGGTGAACAGTCGGCAAGGCGTGCCGATTCCCGAAGGGGTGAAAGAGGGGGTCCGAGGGCGCCCCACCCCCGGAAAGTAGGCCGAAAACGGCCCGGTGGACTCAGCCGTACATCCGCCGCATCGCGAAGTCCACCATCTGCTCGACCGCCTTCGCGTCGAACACCATCCGGTGGTCGCCCTCCATGTCGAGGACGAAGCCGTACCCGGTCGGCAGCAGATCGATCACCTCGGCGCCGGTGATCACGAAGTACTTGGACTCCTTGCCCGCGTACCTGCGCAGCTCCTTCAGCGAGGTGAACATGGGGATCACCGGCTGCTGGGTGTTGTGCAGGGCCAGGAAGCCGGGGTTGTCCCCGCGCGGGCAGTAGACCTTCGAGCCCGCGAAGATCTGCTGGAAGTCCTCGGCCGAGAGCGAGCCCGTGGTGAACGCCCGCACCGCGTCCGCGAGCGAGGGCGGCGACGGCTCGGGGTACAGCGGCTGCTCCCCGTAGGAAGGCTGCTGCGGCTGGGCGTACTGCGCTTGAGCACCCTGGTTCTGGTCGTAGCCGTACATGGGCGCAAGAGTAGTGCGCCACATATGGGCCCAGAGGGGTTGCGTCTTATTACCGACGGGTAGCATCATCGTAGCTACTTGCTGGTAGAGATGTAACCGATCCTGCTTACGGAGCCGTCGCCATGGGGCACTACAAGTCGAATCTCCGCGACATCGAGTTCAACCTCTTCGAGGTCCTCGGACGCGACAAGCTGTACGGCACCGGCCCGTTCGCCGAGATGGACGTCGACACCGCCAAGACCATCCTCGACGAGATCGCGCGTCTCGCCGAGAACGAGCTGGCCGACTCCTTCGCGGACGCCGACCGCAACCCGCCGGTGTTCGACCCGGAGACCAACACCGCGCCGGTCCCGGCGTCCTTCAAGAAGTCCTACAAGGCCTTCATGGACAGCGAGTACTGGCGTCTGGGCCTGCCGGAGGAGATCGGCGGAACCGTTTCCCCGCGCTCCCTCATCTGGGCGTACGCGGAGCTGCTGCTCGGCGCGAACCCGGCCGTCTGGATGTACTCGTCGGGTCCCGCCTTCGCGGGCATCCTCTTCGAGGAGGGCAACGAGGCGCAGAAGAAGGTCGCCGAGATCGCCGTCGAGAAGCGCTGGGGCTCCACGATGGTCCTGACCGAGCCGGACGCCGGCTCGGACGTCGGCGCCGGCCGCACCAAGGCCGTCGAGCAGCCCGACGGCTCCTGGCACATCGAGGGCGTGAAGCGCTTCATCACCTCCGGTGAGCACGACATGGAGGAGAACATCCTCCACTACGTCCTGGCCCGCCCCGAGGGCCACGGCCCCGGCACCAAGGGCCTGTCCCTCTTCCTCGTCCCGAAGTTCCACTTCGACTGGGAGACCGGCGAGCTGGGCGAGCGCAACGGCGTGTACGCGACGAACGTCGAGCACAAGATGGGCCTCAAGGCGTCCAACACGTGCGAGATGACCTTCGGCGACCAGCACCCCGCCAAGGGCTGGCTGATCGGCGACAAGCACGACGGCATCCGCCAGATGTTCATGATCATCGAGTTCGCCCGCATGATGGTCGGCACGAAGGCGATCGCGACGCTGTCGACGGGTTACCTGAACGCCCTTGAGTACGCCAAGGAGCGCGTCCAGGGCTCGGACCTCTCGCAGTTCATGGACAAGACCGCGCCCAAGGTGACGATCACGCACCACCCGGACGTGCGCCGCTCCCTGATGACGCAGAAGGCGTACGCCGAGGGCATGCGCTCCCTGGTGCTCTACACCGCCGCCGTCCAGGACGCGATCCAGGTCAAGGAGGCGGCGGGCGAGGACGCCAAGGCGCTCGTCGGCCTCAACGACCTCCTCCTGCCCATCGTGAAGGGCTACGGCTCGGAGAAGTCGTACGAGAAGCTCTCGCACGAGTCGCTGCAGACCTTCGGCGGCTCCGGGTACCTCCAGGAGTACCCGATCGAGCAGTACATCCGCGACGCCAAGATCGACACCCTCTACGAGGGCACCACGGCGATCCAGGGCCAGGACTTCTTCTTCCGGAAGATCGTCCGCGACCAGGGTGCCTCGCTCAACCTCCTCTCCGAGGAGATCAAGAAGTTCCTCGCCGAGCAGTCGGGCCACGAGGAGCTGGGCGGCGCGCTGGACTCGCTGGCCAAGGCCGCGGTGGACCTGGAGGCGATCGTCGGCACGATGATCACCGACCTGACCGCCACCGGTGAGGACGTCAAGAACATCTACAAGGTGGGCCTCAACACCACCCGCCTGCTGATGGCGTCCGGTGACGTCGTCGTCGGCTACCTGCTCCTCAAGAGCGCGGCCGTCGCCGCCGAGAAGCTGCCGTCGGCCTCGGCCAAGGACGTCCCCTTCTACACCGGCAAGATCGCCGCCGCGAAGTTCTTCGCCACGAACGTCCTGCCGGGCGTCGGTGCCGCCCGCGCGCTGGCCGAGACCGTCGACAACTCCCTTATGGAGCTTGACGAGGCCGCGTTCTGAGCGACGCGTCACCGCTCGTCCGAGAGCCTCCGGCGATCTCCTTCGAGGCCGCCGGACCAAGGGCCCGCTTCCCGCCCGGGGAGCGGGCCCTTGTCCGTCGGTGCCCCTGGTTAAGGTGAACGCATGAGCACACCCTCCCGCTTCGACCGCGGACACACCGACGACCTGATGTCCTTCCTCGCGGCGAGCCCGTCGCCGTACCACGCGGTGGCGAACGCGGCCGCGCGGCTGGAGAAGGCCGGCTTCCAGCAGGTGCGGGAGACGGACGCGTGGGACGCGTCGGTCGGCGGGAAGTACGTGCTGCGCGGGGGCGCGATCATCGCGTGGTTCGTGCCGGAGGGCGCTTCGGCGCACACCCCGTTCCGGATCGTGGGCGCGCACACCGACTCGCCGAACCTGCGGGTCAAGCCGCTGCCGGACACGGGGGCGTTCGGCTGGCGCCAGGTCGCCGTGGAGGTCTACGGCGGGACGCTCCTGAACACCTGGCTCGACCGCGACCTGGGCCTGGCGGGCCGCCTCACCCTGCGCGACGGCTCGCACCGCCTGGTGAACGTGGACCGCGCGCTGCTGCGCGTGCCACAGCTCGCCATCCACCTCGACCGCTCGGCCAACGACGGGCTCAAGCTGGACCGGCAGAAGCACCTCCAGCCGATCTGGGGCCTCGGTGACGTCGCGGAGGGCGATCTGATCCGCTTCCTGGAGCAGGAGGAGGGCCTGGCCGAGGGCGAGGTGACCGGCTGGGACCTGATGGTGCACTCGATCGAGCGGCCGTCGTACCTGGGCCGCGACAACGAGCTGGTGGCGGGCCCGAGGATGGACAACCTGATCTCGGTGCACGCGGGCACGGCGGCGCTGGCGGCGGCGTCCACGGCGGCCGGTCTGCCCTTCATCCCGGTCCTGGCGGCCTTCGACCACGAGGAGAACGGCTCACAGGCCGACACCGGCGCGGACGGGCCGCTGCTCGGGACGGTCCTGGAGCGCTCGGTGTTCGCGCGCGGCGGTTCGTACGAGGACAAGGCGCGCGCCTTCGCGGGTACGGTCTGCCTGTCCTCCGACACGGGCCACGCCATCCACCCCAACTACGCGGAGCGCCACGACCCGACGCACCACCCGCGCGCCAACGGCGGCCCGATCCTGAAGGTCAACGTCAACCAGCGGTACGCGACGGACGGTTCGGGCCGGGCGGTCTTCGCGGCGGCGTGCGAGCGGGCGGGCGTGCCGTGGCAGCACTTCGTCTCCAACAACGCGATGCCGTGCGGCACGACGATCGGCCCCATCACAGCGGCGCGCCACGGCATCCAGACGGTGGACATCGGGGTGGCGATCCTGTCGATGCACAGCGCGCGCGAGCTGTGCGGGGCGGACGACCCGCACATGCTGGCCAACGCGCTCCGCGCCTTCCTGGAATCCTGACCCCACCCCCGGGGCTACGCCCCCGGACCCCGCTTTCGCGTTGACCTGCACGCCGGTGGGGGCTGGTCGCGCAGTTCCCCGCGCCCCTGGGCACTCAGGGGCGCGGGGAACTGCGCGAGCAACCCGGCACGGTCCGCGGACAAACCCCGGCCGCCCGCCAGAGGGCTTTCGGGAAGGGGTGGGGAGGGGCTACCCGTCCAGGCCCGCCAGAACCAGGGGCAGGCGGGTTGCGCCCGTCGGGGTCAGACGGACCGGCACCCCCCAGTCCTGCTGATGCACATGGCACGCCGGGTACTCGTTCGCCGGATCGTCGTCGCACGACGCCGCCATCGCGGAGACGTGCAGGACCCCCTCCGCCACCGCCGGGTTCAGCGACAGCTCACGCGAGAGGTCCGTCCCCGTACCCTCCCCCGACACCAGCAGCTCCGCCGGAGTCGAGGAGACGATCAGCCGCGTCGAGGGGCCGTAGCGGGTGTCCAGCTTCTGGCCGGCGGGGGCCTGGAAGACCACGTCCAGCTGGAGGAGGCCGGGGGCGACCTCGGTCGCCGCCCGCTGCGTACGGTGCGCCACCGCGTCCACCCGTACCGCCGACTCCGGCAGCCGCAGCCGCGTCAGCCGGTGCCGAGCCGACTCGACCACCACGATGTCGTCCCCGACGAGCACCGCGTCGCTGGGCTCGCGCAGGTCCGTGGCGAGCGTGGTGACCTCGCCGGACGCCGGGTCGTAGCGCCGCAGCGCGTGGTTGTACGTGTCGCAGACGGCCACCGATCCGTCGGGCAGGGCCGTCACGCCCAGCGGATGCTGGAGCAGCGCCTGCCCCGCCTCCCCGTCCCGGTGGCCGAAGTCGAAGAGCCCGGTCCCGACGGCCGTCCCCACGACGTAGCCGTCGCCCTCACGCTCCACGTACCGCAGCGCCGAGTTCTCCGAGTCCGCGACCCACAGCCGGTCCTCGGTCGCCGCCAGTCCGGACGGCTGCGCGAACCACGCCTCGGCGGCCGGCCCGTCGACCAGGCCCTCCTGGGTCGTCCCGGCCGCGACCTCGACCGTGCCGGTCGACGGGTCGTACGTCCACAGCTGGTGCACCCCGGCCATGGCGATCCACACCTTGCCCTGCCACCAGGCGACGTCCCACGGCGAGGAGAGGTCGACGTCCAGGGCGGGACCGGACGTGGGCGAGCCCTGCCACCACTGCCTGCCGGTACCGGCGACCCGCTCCACCGCCCCGCTCGCCGGGTCGAGGACCCGCAGCGCGTGGTGGACGGTGTCCGCGACGATCACGCGCCCGTCCGGCAGCGGCGCCAGCCCCTGCGGCTCCTTGAAGTCGCCGTCGCCGATCCGCCGCACCACCGTCTCGCCATCGGGCTCCAGCTCGACCAGCTGGTGCCGGGTCGAGTCGGAGACGAGCAGGTTGCCGCTCTCCGGCAGCACCAGCACCTTGCCGGGGAAGCGCAGATCGCTCGCCACCGGCTCCGGCGGCACATACGGCCCGTCCCCGCGCCGCAGCGTCCCCTTGGCCCCGTGCTCGGCCTCCAGGTCCTCCACCAGCTTCGCGATGGCGTGGGCGTGCCCCTCGCCCGCGTGCTGGGCGACGATGTACCCCTCGGGGTCGATCACGACGAGCGTGGGCCAGGCCCGTACCGCGTACTGCTTCCAGGTCGCGAGCTCCGGGTCGTCCAGGACCGGGTGGTGCACCTGGTAGCGCTCCACGGCGTCGACGACGGCCTGGTGCTCGGCCTCGTGCACGAACTTCGGCGAGTGCACCCCGATGATCACCACGGTGTCGCGGTGCTTCTCCTCCAGCTCCCGCAGCTCGTCCAGGACGTGCAGACAGTTGATGCAGCAGAAGGTCCAGAAGTCGAGGATGACGATCCTCCCCCGCAGGTCGGCGAGGGTGTACTCCTGATCACCGGTGTTCAGCCAGCCGCCCTTGCCGATCAGCTCGGGGGCCCGAACGCGTGCACGTGTAGCCATACCCCCATCCAACCCCAAAACCAGGGGTACGCATTCCGCCATGAAGTATCTGGTGCGCGACAAGATCTTCGCGATCGGCGACGACTACTGGATCGAGACCGAGGACGGCCGGCCCGCCTTCCTCGTCGACGGCAAGGCGCTGCGGCTGCGGGACACCCTGGAGCTGAAGGACCCGACCGGGCACGTACTGATCACCCTGCGCAAGAAGATGTTCAGCATCCGGGACGCGATGACCATCGAGCGGGACGAGCGCCCGCTGGCCACGATCCGCCGCAAACGGCTCTCGCTGCTGCGCAACCACTACCGCGTCGCCCTGGTCGAGGGCACCGAGCTCGATGTCTCCGGCAAGATCCTCGACCGCGAGTTCACGGTCGAGTACGACGGGGAGCTGCTCGCGCACGTCTCGCGCCGCTGGTTCCGGGTGCGCGAGACGTACGCGGTGAACGTCGTCCGCGAGGACACCGACGCGGCGCTGCTGATCGCCGTCGTGGTGTGCGTGATCCGGATGGACGAGCGGGACCGGGACCAGGACGGGGAGGACGACTAGGACCCCGCCGGTGGCCGGAAGCCGCCGCTCACGCCCCCGGCGCCCGTACTCCCAGCCGGCGGTCCTTCAGCGCCGGGAACTGCTCCCGCGTCGCCGCCACCTTCTCCGTGTCCAGCTCGACCGTGAGGACCTCCTCGTCCTCGCCCGCCTCCGCCAGGACCTCGCCCCAGGGGTCCACCACGATGCTGTGGCCCGCCTGCGGGACGCCCGCGTGGGTGCCGCCGGTGCCGCAGGCCAGGACGTACGCCTGGTTCTCGACCGCACGCGCCCTGGCGAGCAGCGTCCAGTGCGCCAGGCGTCTGGCGGGCCAGCCGGCCGGGACGACGAAGGTCTGGGCGCCCGCGTCCACCAGGCCCCGGAACAGCTCGGGGAAGCGCAGGTCGTAACAGGTCGCCAGGCCGAGCGTGGTCTGTGGCAGCGCTACCGTGACCAGTTCCTCGCCCGCGTCCATCAGCACCGCCTCGCCCTGGTCGAAGCCGAAGCGGTGGATCTTGCGGTAGGCGGCGGCCAGTTCGCCCTCGGGCGTGAAGACCAGGGAGGTGTTGTAGAGGCCGCCGTCCGCGCCCCGCTCGGGGACCGACCCGGCGTGCAGCCAGACGCCCGCGTCCCGCGCGGCCTTTGACATCGCCTCACGCGTCGGCCCGTCAGCGACCCGCTCCGCCTCGGCCGCGAAGCTCTCGTACGCGAAGGCCCCCACCGTCCACAGCTCGGGCAGCACGACCAGATCGCTGTCCGCCTGGTCCCGTACCAGCGCGGCCGCTCGATGTCTGCGGGAATCCACCGATTCCTGTGGATCCACACCGAATTGGATGAGGGAGGCGCGCACACTACCACCGTCCTGGCATTCGAGTTGTCAACACGGGCCTACGATCGTCACACGAAAGCACTGCCGGGGTGCCTTTCGGCAGCGTAACTTAACTGCCACAGCGCCCAGCCCGCGTACGTACAGAACCGCCGAGGGGTCCCGTGACCGTCCATCCCAGCCTCCAGACCTACGCCGACGCCTGGACCCACTCCATCGAGGCGATAACCGAGCTGGTGATGCCGCTCGTCGAGGGGGAGTGGAACCGCGCCACTCCGTGCCCGTCGTGGTCGGTGCGCGACATCGTGTCGCACATCATCGGGATGGAATGCGAACAGCTCGGCGACCCGCGCCCGATCCACACCCTGCCGCGCGATCTCTACCACGTGCAGAGTGAGTTCGCGCGCTACATGGAGATGCAGGTCGATGTGCGCCGGCACCACACCGCGCCGGAGATGACCTCGGAGCTGGAGTACACGGTCATCCGCCGGGCGCGGCAGCTGCGCAACGAGAGCCGGGACCCCGAGACCATGGTCCGCGCCCCGCTCGGCGCCGAGCAGACCCTGGAACTGGCGCTGCGGATGCGGGCGTTCGACGTGTGGGTGCACGAGCAGGACCTGCGGTGGGCGCTGGGCAAGCCGGGCAACCTCGACTCGCCGGGCGCGTATGTGGCCCGCGACATCCTGCTGCACACCCTGCCGAGAGTCGTGGCCAAGGACGCGGGCGCCCCGCCGAACTCGGCGGTCGTCTTCGACATCCACGGCCCGGTCGAGTTCCTGCGTACGGTACGGGTCGACGCCGAAGGGCACGGCACGGTCGACGGCGCGCCCTCGCTCGGCCCGCTCGCCACCCTCGCGATGGACTGGGAGACGTTCGTCCGCCTGGCCTGCGGCCGGGTGCGCCCGCACGCGGTGGCGGACCGGGTGAAGACCGAGGGCGACCAGGAGCTCGCGGCGGCGATCCTGCGGGACTTCGCGGTCACGCCGTAGCCCCTGGGGGCGGCTCTCACGCCGGTACGTGCACCGCCTCCACCCTGCTCGCCACCAGGTGCTCCCGCTCGCGGTGGGCCGCCCGGCCGCGCAGCCGCAGGATCTGGGTGACGCCCAGCGCCTGGAGGACGAACACCGAGGCGAACGCGATCCGGTAGTTGTCGCCGGTCGCGTCGAGCAGCACGCCGATCGCCAGCAGCGTCGTCATCGAGGCGGTGAAGCCGCCCATGTTGACGATCCCCGAGGCCGTGCCCTGGCGCTCCGGCGGGTTGGCCGGGCGGGCGAAGTCGAACCCGATCATCGAGGCGGGGCCGCAGGCGCCGAGCACCACGCAGAGCACGACGAGCAGCCACATCGGCGTGTGCGGCGCGGGGTAGGCGACGGCGGCGGCCCACAGCACGGCGGTCGCCCCGACGGTGCCCAGGGCGAGCGGCGCGCGGGCCGCGTGGTGGCGGGCGATGAGCTGCCCGAACACCAGGCCCACCACCATGTTGGACAGGACGACCAGGGTCAGCAGCTCACCGGCCGTGCCCCGGGAGTGCCCCTGCGCCTCGACCAGATACGGCATGCCCCACAGCAGCAGGAACACCATCGCCGGGAACTGCGTGGTGAAGTGCACCCACATCCCGAGCCGCGTACCCGGCTCGCGCCAGGACTCGGCGATCTGGCGGCGTACGTAGGCGGCCCCGGCGTGGGTGGCGGGCGCGGGCTCGTGGCCCTCGGGGTGGTCGCGCAGGAAGAGCAGCAGCAGGACCAGCACGACCGCGCCCGCGAGCGCGCTGCCCGCGAAGGTGGCGGTCCAGCCGATCCCGTGCAGCGCCCGGGAGATGACGATGGTGGAGACGAGGTTGCCCGCCATCCCGAAGAGCGCCGCGACCTGGGCTATCAGCGGGCCGCGCCGGACGGGGAACCAGCGCGAGCCGAGCCGCAGGACGCTGATGAACGTCATCGCGTCACCGCAGCCGAGCAGGGCGCGGGAGGCGAGGGCGGTGCCGTACGAGGGCGAGAAGGCGAAGCCGAGCTGCCCGGCCGTGAAGAGCACGACGCCCAGGGTGAGCACCTTCTTGGTGCCGAGCCGGTCGACCATGAGGCCGACGGGTATCTGCATCCCCGCGTACACGAGGAGCTGGAGTATGGAGAAGGTGGAGAGCGCGGAGGCGTTGACGCCGAAGCGGTCGGCGGCGTCGAGCCCGGCGACGCCGAGGCTGGTGCGGAAGATGACGGCGACGAAGTAGACGCTGACGCCGATGCCCCAGACCAGGGCGGCGCGGCGCCCGCCGAGGGGCTCGGCCACGGGGCCGCCGGACGCGGCGGAGCTCATCGTTCCTCACCCCGGACCAGGATCTTGACCCAGCTCAGGTGCTGGCGCACGCAGTGCGCGGCACGCTCGGCGTCCCCGGCCCTGATGGCCTCCAGCATCTCCTCGTGCTCCGCGATGTTCTTGGCGATCCGGTCGGGCTGGGCGTGCATCACGGCGACGCCCATCCGCAGCTGCCGGTCGCGCATCTGGTCGTAGAGCCGGGAGAGGATCTCGTTCCCGGCGTTGCGGACGATCTCGGCGTGGAAGCAGCGGTCGGTGACGGCGACGGCGGCGAGGTCACCGGCCGCCGCGTTGGCCTTCTGCTCCTCCAGGAGCTCTTCGAGCCGGGCGATCAGCCGCTCGGGCGCGGGCACGGCCCTGCGTACGGCGAACTCCTCGACGAGCAGCCGGGTCTCGACCACGTCGGCGGTCTCCTGCGCGGAGACGGCGAGGACGAGGGCGCCCTTCTTGGGGTAGAGCCGGATGAGCCCTTCCACTTCGAGCTTGAGCAGCGCCTCGCGCACCGGTGTGCGCGACACCCCCACGGCCTCGGCCAGCTCGCCCTCGGTGAGGAGCGTCCCGCCCTCGTAGCGCCGGTCGAGTACGGCCTGCTTGACGTGCATATAGACGCGGTCGGCGGCGGGCGGCTGCTTGACGGGGAGTGGGGCGGGCGTGACGGCGGAGGCAGGAGCGGACGGCATGCGCACAGGATAGATACAACAGGTGTCCATCAGAAAGGGGCGTCCGGATGCCGGAACGCCCCTTGTCCGTACGACCGCATGGCCGTGCCCCCGGACGCGCGTGCGTCCGGGGGCACCTGTACCTGACTACGCCCAGGTGATCAGCCGCTTGGGCTGCTCCAGGATCGCCGCCACATCGGCCAGCACCTTGGAGCCGAGCTCGCCGTCGACCAGCCGGTGGTCGAACGACAGCGCCAGCGTGGTGACCTGACGGGGTTTCACCTTGCCCTTGTGGACCCAGGGCTGGAGCTTGATCGCACCGACCGCGAGGATCGCGGACTCGCCCGGGTTCAGGATCGGGGTGCCCGTGTCGACACCGAACACCCCCACATTGGTGATGGTGACCGTGCCGCTCTGCATCGCCGCCGGGGACGTCTTGCCCTCGCGGGCCGTCGCCACCAAGTCACCCAGGGCCGCCGCCAGTTGCGGCAGCGTCTTGTCGTGGGCGTCCTTGATGTTCGGGACGATCAGACCGCGCGGGGTGGCCGCCGCGATGCCCAGGTTCACATAGTGCTTGAGGACGATCTCCTGCGCCGCCTCGTCCCACGCCGCGTTGACGTCGGGGTTGCGCTTGATGGCGACGAGCAGCGCCTTGGCGATGAGCAGCAGCGGGTTGACCCGCAGGCCCGCCATCTCCTTGTCGCCCTTCAGCTCCTCGACCAGCTTCATCGTGCGCGTGACGTCCACCGTCACGAACTCGGTGACGTGCGGCGCGGTGAACGCCGAGCCGATCATGGCCTGCGCGGTCGCCTTGCGTACGCCCTTGATGGGGATACGGGTCTCGCGCGCCTCCGAGGAGACAACGGCCGCGACGGGCGCGGGAGTTGTTTCACGTGAAACACCGCTCGGCGCGGCCGGCTCGGCGACCGGGGCCGCCGCCGCGCGGACGTCCTCGCGGGTGATGACGCCGTCCGGGCCGGTCGGGACCACACTCGCCAGGTCGATGCCCAGGTCCTTGGCCAGCTTGCGGACCGGGGGCTTGGCCAGCGGCCGGGCGGCCGGGGCGGCGCCGTGGCCGTTCAGCTCGGCCTGCACGGCGGCTGCCGCGGCCTGCACGGGAACCGGGGCCCCCTTGCGCGGGCGGCGCTTGGTGGAGGACTCGGCGACGCCGTAGCCGACGAGGACCGGCTGGCGGCCCTTGGGCGCCTCCGGCTCCTCGGCGGGCGTCTCGGCGACCGGGGCCTGGACGGGGGCGGCGGCCTCGGCGGCCGGCTCACCGGAGCCCGGGGCCACGTCCACCGAGATGATCACCTCGCCGACGTCCACCGTGGTGCCCTCGGGGAAGCGCAGCTCGTGCACCACACCGTCGAACGGGATCGGCAGCTCGACGGCCGCCTTCGCCGTCTCCACCTCGCACACGACCTGGCCGTCGGTGACCGTGTCACCGGGCTGGACGTACCACTTGAGGATCTCCGCCTCGGTGAGTCCCTCGCCGACGTCCGGCATCTTGAACTCGCGGAAGCGAACAGAAGTATCAGTCATGGTCACGGGACTCCTCAGTACGCCAGCGAGCGGTCGACGGCGTCGAGCACCCGGTCCAGACCCGGCAGGTACTCCTCCTCCAGGCGCGCCGGCGGGTACGGGGCGTGGTAGCCGCCGACCCTGAGCACCGGTGCCTCCAGGTGGTAGAAGCTGCGCTCGGTGATCCGCGCGGCGATCTCCGCGCCCGCGCCGTAGAACACCGGCGCCTCGTGGACCACGACCAGACGGCCGGTCTTCTCCACCGACGCCTGGACCGCGTCGAAGTCGATCGGGGACATCGAGCGCAGGTCCAGGACCTCGACCGACTTGCCCTCCTCGGCGGCGGCCGCGGCGGCCTCCACACAGACCTTCACCATCGGACCGTACGCCACCAGCGTCAGATCCGAACCGGTCACGACCGTACGGGCCTTGTGCAGCGGGCCGGGAATGGCCTCGGGGTCGACCTCGCCCTTGTCCCAGTAGCGCCGCTTGGGCTCGAAGTAGATGATCGGGTCGTCGCTCTGGATGGCCTGCTGCATCATCCAGTACGCGTCGGAGGCGTTCGAGGGCGAGACCACCTTGAGGCCCGGAACGTGCGCGAAGAGCGCCTCCGGGGACTCGCTGTGGTGCTCGACCGCGCCGATGCCGCCGCCGTAGGGGATACGGACGACGACCGGCAGCTTGATCTTGCCGAGCGCGCGGGCGTGCATCTTCGCGAGCTGGGTGACGATCTGGTCGTACGCCGGGAAGACGAAGCCGTCGAACTGGATCTCCACGACCGGGCGGTAGCCGCGCAGGGCCAGACCGATCGCGGTGCCCACGATGCCGGACTCGGCGAGCGGGGTGTCGATGACCCGTCCCTCGCCGAAGTCCTTCTGGAGCCCGTCGGTGACCCGGAAGACGCCGCCGAGCTTGCCGACGTCCTCACCCATGATCAGGACCTTGGGGTCGGTCTCCATCGCCTTGCGCAGCGACTCGTTGATCGCCTTGGCGATGGGAAGCTTCTGTACGGTCATGGCTACTTGCCCTCCCCCGCGGCGAAGCCGCCATCGGACTCAGTCGCGAACGACGCCTGGTAGGCCGCGAACTGGGCCCGCTCCTCGTCGACGAGCGCGTGCCCGTCGGCGTAGATGTTCTCGAAGATGGCCATCCGGTCGGGGTCGGGCATCGCCCGCACCGCCTCGCGCACCCGCTTGCCGAGCGTCTCCGACTCCTCCTCCAGGGAGGTGAAGAAGGCCTCGTCGGCGTGACCCTCGTTCTCCAGGTACGTCTTCAGACGCAGGATCGGGTCCTTGGCCTCCCAGGCCTCGCGCTCCTCGTCGGCCCGGTACTTCGTCGGGTCGTCGGAGGTGGTGTGCGCGCCCATCCGGTACGTGAACGCCTCGACCAGGGTCGGGCCCTCGCCGCGCCGGGCCCGCTCCAGGGCGGACCGGGTCACCGCCAGACAGGCGAGCACGTCGTTGCCGTCGACCCGGACGCCGGGGAAGCCGTAGCCCTGGGCGCGCTGGTAGAGCGGCACCCGGGTCTGCTTCTCGGTCGGCTCGGAGATCGCCCACTGGTTGTTCTGGCAGAAGAACACGACCGGGGCGTTGTAGACGGCGGAGAAGGTGAACGACTCCGCGACGTCGCCCTGGCTGGACGCGCCGTCTCCGAAGTACGCGATCACGGCCGAGTCCGCGCCGTCCTTGGCCACGCCCATGGCGTAACCGGTGGCGTGCAGCGTCTGCGAGCCGATGACGATCGTGTACAGATGGAAATTGTTGCTGTTGGGATCCCAGCCGCCGTGGTTGACGCCACGGAACATGCCCAGCAGGTTCGTGGGGTCGACCCCGCGGCACCAGGCGACACCGTGCTCACGGTAGGTGGGGAACACATAGTCGTCGTCGCGCAGGGCGCGGCCGGAGCCGATCTGGGCGGCCTCCTGGCCGAGCAGCGAGGCCCACAGGCCCAGCTCGCCCTGGCGCTGCAGTGCGGTGGCCTCGGCGTCGAAGCGCCGGGTCAGCACCATGTCGCGGTAGAGCCCGCGCAGCTCTTCGGGGGTCAGGTCAACGTCGTAGTCAGGGTGCTCGACCCGCTGGCCCTCGGGCGTCAGCAGCTGTACGAGCTGGGGGTCGGCGACAGCCTTCCCGGCGCTGCTACCGGTGCGCTTGCTGCTGCGTCGCGGTTTGCGCGCGGCAGTGCTCTCCACGGTCACGTGCGTGCTCCTCCGTCTGTCCGGCCCCCGGGTTCGCCGGTGTGGCCAGTTGCGGCTCCTCGCCTGCTTCCGGTCGCGGTGCACGGGGGTGGGTGCGCCTCACCGGGAATCAGGCGTGACAGGTGCCCCGGCGAGCGCCCTGTCATAGGCACGTTACCCAGTGCTGCGCATTACTGCGAAACCCCATTTGACCTGCGATTTTGCTTGGATTTCCAAGTAAATCGAGAAAGCGGGGAACAACCACTGGTCACAGCACTGATGACAGCCTTGCAGGCCGCCGGAACAACGGCACGTTATCCCGGTCACCTGCGGCACGGGAAGAGCGAATGTGTGAGACTGATTCCGTGCGCGAACCAGGCAAAATCACCGTATTCCTGCTCGACGACCACGAAGTGGTCCGCCGTGGCGTCCACGAAATGCTCTCCGTCGAGGAGGACATCGAGGTGGTCGGCGAGGCCGGCACCGCGGCGGATGCCCTGGTCAGGATCCCTGCGACGCGTCCGGACGTGGCGGTGCTCGACGTCCGGCTGCCGGATGGCAGCGGTGTGGAGGTCTGCCGCGAGATCCGCTCCCAGAACGAGGACATCAAATGTCTGATGTTGACCTCGTTCGCCGATGACGAGGCACTTTTCGATGCGATCATGGCGGGTGCGTCCGGATATGTCCTGAAGGCGATCCGGGGCAGCGAGCTGCTGTCGGCGGTACGGGACGTGGCGGCGGGCAAGTCCCTCCTCGACCCGGTCGCGACCGCCCGCGTCCTGGAGCGACTGCGCGACGGCGGCACCGCCAAGGGCGACGACCGCCTCGCGAACCTCACGGACCAGGAACGCAAGATCCTCGACCTGATCGGCGAGGGCCTCACCAACCGCGTGATCGGCGAGCGCCTTCACCTCGCGGAAAAAACGATCAAGAACTACGTCTCGTCCCTGCTGTCGAAACTGGGCATGGAACGCCGCTCACAGGCGGCGGCATACGTAGCAAGAATCCAGGCAGAACGCCATTAGCCCCTCCCCGCCCGTTCCCTCGACCTTCCGGTTCCGGGGGTGGGCGGGGGCCCCCACCGCCGCCCGCCCCCGCAGGACGCCGGCGGCTGGGTGCACGGCGACTTCCACCCGCTGAACCTGCTCTACCGCGGCAAGGAGCCCGCCGCGATCGTCGACTGGGACCGCCTCGGCGTCCAGCCCCGCGCCGAGGAGGCGGTACGGGCCGCCGTGATCTTCTTCGTACGCCCGGCCGGGGAGCTGGAGCTGGACAAGGTGCGCGCGTACTCGCGCGCCTACCGGGGAGCCACCGGCGCGGACCCGGCGGAGCTCGCCGCCGCCGTCCACCGCGTGTGGTGGGAGCGGCTCAACGACTTCTGGATCCTGCGCTGGCGCTACCAGCTCCACGACCGAAGGGCCGACCCGCAGTTCCCTGCGGCGTCGGCCCTTGCGGTCTGGTGGACCCGTGAATACGAGGCGGTGTGCGAGGCGTTCGCGGGGTGAGACGCGAACACCCGGTGCCTCAGGGCGTCTTGGGCGTGCTGCCCCCGGCGCTCTGACCCGCGGTCGTACCGGTGGTCGTGCCCTGGTTCGTCCCCGCGGTGGTGCCGGTGGTCGTCCCGGTGCTGGTTCCCTGGCTCGTCCCCGTGCTGGTGCCCGTGGTCGTGCCCTGGTCGGTACCGGCCGTCGTCCCCTGGTCCGTACCGGACGTGGTGCCCGTGGTGGTGCCCTCGTCCGTGCCGGCCGTCGTCCCCTGGTCCGTACCGGACGTGCTGCCCTGGTCGGTGCCCGAGGTCGTGCCCTGGCTCGTCCCGGACGTGGTGCCCTGGTTGGTGCCGGGCGAGGGCGAGTGCTTCTTGCTGCGCTTGGGCGACGGCGTGTACGGATCCGGGTAGCCGCCGCCCGTCGTCGAGGTCTGGTCCTGGCTGCGGCTGGCCTGGTCGTCGGGGCTCGGCGAGGTCTTCGACTCGTCCGACGGCGACGGAGAGTTGGAGACCGCCGGCTTCTTCGGCGTCTGACCGCCGTCCTTGTTCTCCGCCGCCTTCATCGCGAACGCCACGCCCGCCGCGATCGCGATGATCGCGAGCACCACGAACAGGACGACCTTGCCCCGGCCGCCGCCCGAGCGGCGGCCGTTGCCGTTGTAGCCGCCGTTGTTGTAGCCGCCCGAGCCGTAACCCCCGTCGTACCCGCCGTCGTCCGGGTTCATCGGCGGCAGGATCGGACCGCGGAACTGCGAGGTCTCCCCGTGCCCGGGGTGGCCCATGGCGGTGGTCGGCGTGGTCATGCCCATGGCGGCGGTGTGGGCGCCCTCGTGCATGACCTCGACCGGACCGGTGTTCCAGGTGCCGGTGTGGCCGCCCTGCGCCTGGAGCATCTGCAGTCCGTACTGGACCAGGCCGCGCATCTCCTCGGCGGACTGGAAACGGTCGTCCGGGTCCTTGGCGAGAGAACGCATGACGAGGCCGTCGAGTTCCGGCGGCGCCACAGTGGCGACCTGCGACGGCGGAACCGGGATGTCCTGGACGTGCTGGTACACCACTGACAACGGTGTCTCGCCGGTGAAGGGCGGGCGCAGCGCGAGCAGTTCGTACAGCAGGCAGCCCGTCGCGTACAGGTCGGAGCGATGGTCGACGGCCTTGCCGAGCGCCTGCTCCGGCGAGAGGTACTGCGGCGTGCCCATGACCATGCCGGTCTGCGTCATCGTCGACTGCGCGCCGTGCAGGGCGCGCGCGATGCCGAAGTCCATCACCTTCACGGCGCCGGTGTGCGTGATGATCACGTTGGCGGGCTTGATGTCGCGGTGCACGATGCCGTGCTGGTGCGAGTACGCCAGCGCCTCCAGGACACCGGAGACGATGATCAGCGCCTGCTCCGGCGGCGGCGCGTCCGCCTGGACCAGAAGGTCGCGGATGGTGCGGCCCTCGACCAGCTCCATCACGATGTAGGGGACGGTCTGGCCGCCCACCACGTCCTCGCCCGAGTCGTACACCGCCACCACCGCGTGGTGGTTGAGACCGGCCACCGACTGCGCCTCGCGCGTGAAGCGGGCCTTGGAGACCGGGTCCTCGGCGAGGTCGGCGCGGAGCAGCTTCACCGCGACCGTACGGCCCAGACGTACGTCCTCCGCCGCGAAGACCTCCGCCATGCCGCCCCGGCCGAGCCGGTGCGTCAGCCGGTAGCGGCCGTCACCGACGAGTCCGCCGACCCACGACTCATGGTCCTGCGCATCGGGCATCCCGGCGCCGTTTCCCTCGGGTTCGGGTGCCATCAGTCCTCGCCGTCGTGTCTGGCCGCGTCAGCGGTGGTTCCTTGCGGTCTTACGGTTGTGCAGTAGTGCACGCTACAGCGTTCGTACAGGCCGCCGGTTCGGGATGGACCGGCCATCCAATCGGTTCCGCGTGTACCCATGCAAATTCCATGCGATTCCTGTAACGCTTACGAGACGCTTCTTGCGCGTACGGTCACGGAACGGGCACCCGGCTTGACGTGTCGTACCCCTCGGGCAGACTTGGCCTGAAAATTTCGAGGATCATCACTGGCCTTCGCGCCAAGGGGGATGCACAGTCATGAGCCAGGACGGCGCACAGGGCCGCTATGCGGGCGGCTCCATCGCGGGCGGGCGCTACCAGCTGCGCGACCTCCTCGGCGAAGGCGGTATGGCCTCGGTCTACCTGGCGTACGACGCCGCCCTTGACCGCCAGGTGGCGATCAAGACGCTGCACACCGAACTCGGCCGGGAAGCGTCGTTCCGCGAGCGCTTCCGCCGTGAGGCGCAGGCCGTCGCCAAGCTCCAGCACACCAACATCGTGTCGGTCTTCGACACCGGTGAGGACGAGCTGGGCGGCACGACGATGCCGTACATCGTCATGGAGTACGTGGAGGGCCAGCCGCTCGGCTCGGTGCTGCACACCGACATCCAGCAGTACGGCGCGATGCCCGCCGACAAGGCCCTGAAGATGACCGCCGACGTACTGGCGGCCCTTGAGGTCAGCCATGAGATGGGCCTGGTCCACCGCGACATCAAGCCCGGCAACGTGATGGTGACCAAGCGCGGCGTGGTCAAGGTCATGGACTTCGGCATCGCGCGCGCCATGCAGTCCGGCGTCACCTCGATGACCCAGACCGGCATGGTCGTCGGCACCCCGCAGTACCTCTCGCCCGAGCAGGCGCTGGGCCGGGGCGTCGACGCCCGCTCCGACCTGTACTCGGTCGGCATCATGCTCTTCCAGCTGATCACCGGCCGGATCCCGTTCGACGCCGACTCGCCGCTGGCGATCGCGTACGCACACGTCCAGGAGGAGCCGGTCGCGCCCTCCTCGGTCAACCGGTCCATCCCGCCGGCCGTGGACGCGCTGGTGGCCCGCGCGCTGAAGAAGAACCCGAACGAGCGCTTCCCCAGCGCGGCCGCGATGCGCGACGAGATCGCCCGTATCTCCGCCAGCGGCCAGACCGGCGCGGCCCCGGTGATCACCGGCGGCGGCCCGGTCTCCAGCGGCCAGGGCGTCGGCTCGACGGTCTTCCCTCCGCTGGACTCCTCGGCCCAGCAGGGCTACCAGGGCAGCGTCCAGACGCCGTACCAGGCGAGCCCGTACGGCCCGCCGACGCCGGCCCCCACGCCGCAGCCGTCGTACGGCTACCCGCAGCAGCAGATGCAGCCGCAGGCCCCGATGCCCGCGCAGCACACCCCGCCGCCGTACACGATCTCCCCGGCGCCCGCGGCGAGCGGCGGCGGCTCCTCGAAGAAGAACACCCCGGTGATCATCGGCGCGATCGCGGTGGCGCTCCTGGCGGTCGGCGGCCTGATCACGGCGCTGACGCTGAACAAGGACGACGGCTCGGAGGGCGGCAGCGACAAGCCGTCCGGCGAGGCCGTCGCCGGCCACAAGGGTCCCGAGCGCAGCCGCACGCTGGAGACCACCAAGTGCACCAGCCCCTCGAAGTCGCCGCTCGACCCGTCGAAGGTCCAGGCGCCGGACTTCACCTACAAGGACATCCTCTCGGTGAAGTCGTGCCTCCAGGCGGCGGGCTGGAAGATCGAGACCAACACCGTGGACAACGGCCAGTGGGGCCAGGACACGGTGGTGACGCAGTTCCCGGCGTCGGGCACCGACGTCGACCCCAAGTCGGCGCAGTTCACACTGACGGTGTCGTCGGGCAACCCGCCTCAGCAGTAGGAGATCCCGTCCCGGGTGCACCCGAGTGACGCACCCGGGATGCCCGCCCGGTCGGCCCATGTGACGCTGGCCGTATGGCTTCAGGGCTCCGGGGACGGCTCCGGGCACGGCTCGGGACGCTCGGCGCGGGTGCCGCGCTGGCGTCGGGCCTGCTGCTCGTGACCCCGCCCGCGTACGCCGAGGACCCGCGTACGCCGAGGACCCGGCGGCGCCCGCCGCCTCCCCTCTCGACCAGCGGTTCGCCGGCAACCGGGCCGGAGAGGGCCGGGCCCGGCCCGGACGCCCTCCCGGCACCCTCCCCTACGTACCGGACGAGTCGGCGCAGCCGATGGCCGACGCGTTCCAGTCGCCGACCCCGCCGCCGGCGCCGAGCGCGCAACCGGCGGTGGCGCGCAGGAGCCCGCCGTCCCGTATGTCCACGACATCGGAGCTCCGCGTCCACGTCCTGTCGATGGGTGCGGGCCTGAGCCTGACGGGCCTGGGCCTGGCGTTCCTCGCGCTGCGCCTGCGCCGCACCTGACGCATTCCCTTCCCCTCCCAAGGGGTGGATCACAGCTCCCCGGGGGCACAACGTGATGTGAGGCACGTGTGCGAGAGAATGGACGGCATGGAGATGCCGAGGAACGAACAGTCGCCGGACAGCCCCCACATCCTGGTCGTCGGACAGGACGGCATGGCCATCGGCGGCGGTGACGACGAGTCGCGCGAGGTCCCGGTGACGGAGATGGTCGAACAGCCTGCCAAGGTCATGCGCATCGGCAGCATGATCAAGCAACTTCTGGAAGAAGTACGCGCGGCTCCTCTGGACGAGGCGAGCCGCGTACGCCTGAAGGACATCCACGCCTCCTCGGTCAAGGAGCTGGAGGACGGCCTGGCCCCCGAACTGGTCGAGGAGCTGGAACGCCTCTCGCTCCCCTTCACGGACGAGGCGATCCCCTCCGAGGCGGAACTGCGCATCGCCCAGGCCCAGTTGGTGGGCTGGCTGGAAGGCCTCTTCCACGGCATCCAGACGGCCCTGTTCGCGCAGCAAATGGCAGCCCGAGCCCAACTGGAACAAATGCGCCGCGCCCTCCCGCCGGGCGCTCCACACGACGACGAGGACGGGCCGGGGGTGCGGTCGGGGCCGTACTTGTAGGAGTTGGGGAGAGGGGCGAAGGCCCCGCCCAGGGCCCGGGGACGGAGTCCCCGGGAGTTCCCGGGTCAGCAGCCGCAGGGGGAGGCCCCCGAGGCCCCCGTGTTCGGCCGCGAGGAGGGCGAGCTCGCGGCGGAGCGGCTCGGCCCGGTAGACGGCGACGAGCGGCTGCGCCCGCCCGCTCTCATCGACGCACAGGACGCCTTCGCGCCCGCCGCTGCCGAGCGCGTCGAGGAGGCCCTCGACGGTGGGTTCCCCCAGGAAGGGAAGGTCGGCGGAGAGCGCGAGCACCGAGGGGGCGGTGGTCAGCCGCAGTCCCGCGTCCAGGGCGGCGAGGGGCCCGCCCCCGGCCGGCTCCTCCCGCGTCCACCGCACGGGCCGCGCCGTGGTGCGGCGCCCCCCGACGACCACGGTGACCCCGGCCCCGGTACAGGCGGCCAGCACCCGGTCGAGCAGCGCCCTGCCTCCCACCCGCACCCCGGGCTTGTCGGCCCCGCCGAGCCGCCGCGCGGCCCCTCCGGCGAGCACGATGGCGTCATAGGGCGTCGTCATCCCAGCAGTATGCGGCGCGCACGACATGAGGGGTACGAGGGGTACGAGGGGTATTGCCCGGGGCGCGAGAGGCAGCGCGCCCCCGGGCGCGGGCAGCGACGGGGCGCGAGGGTGGCGGCGCCCGCCGCCACCCTCCCGACACTCCCTGCCCGACGTTCCTGCCCGGCTGTCCCTGCCCGGCTAGAGCGAGCGCAGCAGCACCGCCGGCTGCTCCACACAGTCCGCCACGTACCGCAGGAAGCCGCCCGCCGTGCCGCCGTCGCACACCCGGTGGTCGAACGTCAGCGACAGCTGGACGACCTGACGTACCGCCAGCTCGCCCTGGTGCACCCACGGCTTGGCCATGATCCGGCCGACTCCCAGCATGGCGGCCTCGGGGTGGTTGATGATCGGCGTGGAGCCGTCCACCCCGAACACCCCGTAGTTGTTCAGGGTGAAGGTGCCGCCGGTCAGGTCGCCGGGCGTCAGGGTGCCCGCCCGGGCCGCCTCGGTCAGCCGCGCGAACTCCTCGCTCAGCGACGCCGCGCCGCGCGCCTGCGCGTCCCGTACGACCGGCACGACAAGGCCCCGCTCGGTCTGGGCGGCGAAGCCCAGGTGCACCGCGGGCAGCCGCACGATCTCCCGCGCCGCCGTGTCCACCGTCGAGTTGAGCTCGGGGTAGCGGTCGAGGGCCGCCGTGCAGATCCGGGCCAGCAGCGCCAGTACGGAGATCTTCGGTCCGCCCACCGCGTTCATCGCGGCCCGCGCCGCCATGAGTTCGGTGGCGTCCGCGTCGACCCAGCACGTCGCGTCCGGGATCTCGGTCCGGCTGCGCGACAGCTTGTCGGCCACCGCGCCCCGTATCCCGCGCAGCGGTATCCGCGTACCGGCGGTGGCGGAACCGGCCGCCACCGGCACGGGTGCCGCCGCCGTCACCGGCTCGGCCTCCGCCCGCAGCGCCGACTCCACGTCACCGCGCAGGATCAGCCCTTCGGGCCCGGAACCGGTCAGCCCGCGCAGGTCCACCCCGTTCTCACGGGCCAGCTTCCGTACGAGGGGCGAGATGACGGGCACGGGGCCGGTCGCCGCAGTGGGCGCGGCCACGCGCGCGGCGGCCGGAGCGGCGGCGCGCGCGTGGCCCGGCGCGGCCTCCGCCGGGGGGACGGAGGGCGTCACCGGCGCGGCGGCGGGGGCGGCGCCCACCGGCGCCGGGCGCACCCGGCGGCGCCGCCGCACGGCCTCGCCCGTCCCGTAGCCGACCAGCACATTGCCCGAGTACTCCGAGGACTCGGCGTCGGCCGCCTCGGGCGCGCCGACGGCGACGGTCAGCAGGGGCGCGCCGACGGGCAGTTCCGTGCCCTCCTCACCGAACCGCGCCGTCACCACGCCCCCGTAGGGGCACGGCACCTCCACCATCGCCTTGGCGGTCTCGACCTCGACCACCGGCTGGTCGATCGCCACGACGTCGCCCACCGCGACCAGCCAGCGCACGATCTCCGCCTCGGTGAGGCCCTCACCGAGGTCCGGCAGCTTGAATTCCAGGACCTTGGGCATCAGCTCCCCGCCTCCCACTGCAGCCGCGCCACCGCGTCCAGGACCCGGTCCACGCCCGGCAGATGGTGCTTCTCCAGCATCGGCGGCGGGTACGGGATGTCGAACCCGGCGACGCGCAGCACCGGCGCCTCCAGATGGTGGAAGCAGCGCTCGGTGACCCGGGCCGCTATCTCGCCGCCGGGGCCGCCGAAGCCGGTCGACTCATGGACGACGACGGCCCGGCCCGTACGCCGCACGGACGCGCACACCGTCTCGTCGTCGAAGGGCACCAGGGAGCGCAGGTCGACGACTTCCAGGTCCCAGCCCTCGGCCGTGGCCGCCTCGGCCGCCTCCAGGCAGACCGGGACGGAGGGGCCGTAGGTGATCAGCGTGGCGCTGCGGCCGGGGCGGCGCACGACCGCCTTGCCTATCGGCGCCACCTCGGTGGGCGCGTCCGGCGACCACTCGGCCTTCGACCAGTAGAGCCGCTTGGGCTCCAGGAAGATGACCGGGTCGTCGGAGGCGATGGCCTCGCGCAGCAGCCCGTACGCGTCCTCGACGGTGGCGGGCGTCACCACGTGCAGCCCGGGGGTCGCCATGTAGTACGCCTCGGAGGAGTCGCTGTGGTGCTCGACACCGCCGATCCCGCCCCCGTACGGCACCCGCACCACCAGCGGCATGCCCATGGAGCCGCCCGTGCGGTTGCGCATCCGGGAGACATGGCTGATCAGCTGCTCGAACGCCGGGTAGGCGAAGGCGTCGAACTGCATCTCCACCACGGGCCGCAGCCCGTACATCGCCATGCCGACGGCCGTGCCGAGGATGCCGGCCTCGGCGAGCGGGGTGTCGGTGCAGCGGTCCTCGCCGAACTCCTTGGCGAGACCGTCGGTGATCCGGAAGACCCCGCCGAGCGTGCCCACGTCCTCTCCGAGGACATGGACCGTGGGGTCCTCGGCCATCGCGTCGCGCATCGCGCGCTGCAGCGCCTGCGCCATGGTGGCGGGCTTCGCCGCGACCGTGGTCATCGCTCCCCCTCGTGCTCGTCCTCGTGCGCCGCCAGCTCGGCCCGCAGCTGGGCCTCCTGTTCGCGCAGCTGGGCCGTCTTCTGTGCGTAGACGTGCGCGAAGAGGTCCATGGGGTCGAGCTCCGCGTCCGCGTTCATCCGCTCGCGCAGGGCGGCGGCCATGCTCTCCGCGGCCTCGGCCGCGGCCTTCTTCGCGCTGTCGTCGAGGAACCCGCGGCTGGTCAGCTCGGCCTCCAGGAGCTGGATCGGGTCGTGGTCGCGCCACGCCTCCACCTCGGCGTCCACCCGGTAGCGGGTGGCGTCGTCGGCGTTGGTGTGCGCCTCGATCCGGTACGTCACGGCCTCGATCAGCGTGGGGCCGCCGCCACGGCGGGCGCGCGCCACGGCGTCGGCCAGCACCTCGTGGACCGCCGCCGCGTCGTTGCCGTCGACCAGCCGGCCCGGCATCCCGTACCCGACGGCCTTGTGGGCGAGGGAGGGGGCCGCGGTCTGCTTGGCCAGCGGCACGGAGATCGCGAAGCCGTTGTTCTGCACGAAGAAGACGACCGGGGCCTGCCAGACGGCCGCGAAGTTCAGCGCCTCGTGGAAGTCGCCCTCGCTGGTGCCGCCGTCGCCGACCATGGCGAGCGCCACCACGTCGTCACCCTTGAGACGCGCGGCGTGGGCCAGGCCCACCGCGTGCGGGAGCTGGGTGGCCAGCGGCGTGCACAGGGGTGCGATGCGGTGCTCGTGCGGGTCGTATCCGGTGTGCCAGTCGCCGCGCAGCAGGGTAAGGGCCTGTACGGGGTCGAGTCCGCGGGCGACGGCGGCGAGGGTGTCCCGGTAGCTGGGGAAGAGCCAGTCCTGCTCCTGGAGCACCAGCGCGGCCGCGACCTCGCAGGCCTCCTGGCCGGTGGAGGACGGGTAGACCGCGAGGCGGCCCTGCTTGGTGAGGGCGGTGGCCTGCGCGTTGTACCGCCGGCCGCGGATCAGTTCCGCGTACAGCCGCAGCATCAGGGTGCGGTCGAGCGGGGCGCCCGTGCCGAGCACGCGGTACGGCTCGGGGTCCGGGAGCAGCGGGGCGGGGTCGGTGCGGGGGCCTCCAGGCAGGGGGAGGGGTGGGCCGGTAGGCGGCGGCACCGGCACCGGGCAGCTCTTGAACCGTCATGACGAAGCACCTCCTCGTGGGAGCGGGAAGGAGGCACGACAGTGTGATGCGCCTCACCTACCGATTGTTCGGTCGAGAGCGCATTTTGGCTACAGGCACCGCGAGCCTGTGGACAAACGGTTCTGCACAGCCTGGGATAGAGACAGGTCGTCCATGCTAAGGAGGCGGGGGGACATGGCAGCTGAACAAATGGCCGACGAGGGCCAGGGCGCGGCGGCGCGGCCGCTGGACGCCGTCGACCGCGACATCCTGCGCATGCTCCAGACCGACGGGCGCGCCTCGATACGCTCCGTGGCCGAGCGTGTGCACGTGTCCCGCGCCAACGCCTACGCCCGGATCAACCGTCTGCTGGACGACGGGGTGATCCGCGGCTTCACCGCGCGTGTGGACCACGAGAGGGCGGGCCAGGGCGCGTCCGCCTACATCACGCTCAAGATCGTCCAGAATTCGTGGCGCACGGTCCGCGAGCAGCTCCAGGCGCTGCCGGGAGCCGCCCACATCGCCTTGGTCAGCGGTGACTTCGACGTGCTGCTGCTGGTGCACTCGCCGGACAACCGGGCGCTGCGCGAACTGGTCCTCACCAAGCTCCAGTCGATCCCCGAAGTGCTGTCCACCCGCACCCTGCTGGTCTTCGAGGAGACCGACCTGGACCCGGGCCCCGGCACGCCGTAGGCCCGGCGGCCGGCGCCGTCAGAGGGGTCGTCTGGGGGCGTCCGGGGGAAGCAACGGCACGCGCGCGTCAGAGGCGGGTGCGTCAGGGGTGGGTGCGCAGCCCGTCGAAGGCCAGGTGGACGACCGCCTCGGTGACCTGGGCGCGCTCCGCCTCCGACTCGCGCTGCGGCCGGTACCACTCCACCAGGGAGTTCACCATGCCGAAGAGCAGCCGGGTGGCCAGGCGTATGTCGATGTCCGTACGGAGGTCGCCGTCGGCGGCCGCGGCCTTGAGCAGGTCCGAGACGCGCTGGTCGAACTCCCGGCGGCGCTCCATCGCCCAGCGCTCGGTCTTGGTGTTGCCGCGTACGCGCAGCAGCAGCGTGACGTACGGCAGCTCCGCCATCAGCACCTCGACCGTGCGCCGGGTGACGTACTCGACCCGCTCGATCGGGCGCCCGCGCGTGGCTCCCGGCTCGTCCAGGACAGCGAACAGGCCGTCGATGGCGCGGCTGACGGCGCGCCGCAGCAGCTCCTCCTTGCCCGCCACATGGTGGTAGATCGACGACTTGGAGATGCCGGCCGCCTTGGACAGGTGCTCCATGGAGGTGCCGTCGTAGCCGCGCTCGTTGAAGACCCGCACGGCGACCGTGAGCAGGGTCTCCGGGGTGTACGTGTCCCGCTTGGCGGTGGTCATGAGGCGGTCTCCTCGCCGTTGCTGTACGACTGCCGGTAGAGGGCGAGCGAGGGGGCGTAGCGGCCGGTGGGGCAGCG
Organism: Streptomyces sp. ERV7; assembly: GCF_001653515.1. Lineage (GTDB taxonomy): Bacteria > Actinomycetota > Actinomycetes > Streptomycetales > Streptomycetaceae > Streptomyces. The sequence goes on from NZ_LYOY01000040.1 coordinate 345,998, forward strand.
CTCGTGCATCGCGGAGAGCAGGTCGTACGCCCAGTCCTGACCCAGCCTGCGGCTCCACTCGACGGGTCCGAGCGGGTAGTTGACGCCCAGGCGCATCGCGGTGTCGACGTCCTCGGGCGTGGCGACGCCCCGGGCGACCGCGTCGGCGGCGAGGTCCGCGAGCATCGCCACCGTACGGGCGACGATCATGCCGGGGACGTCCCCGATCACGCTGACCTTCTTGCCGAGCTTCTGGAAGAGGCCCACGGCCTCGCTCACCGCGCGCGTGGAGGTGTCCTCGCTCGCCGAGAGCGCGATGCGCGTCGCACCCCGGTAGTCGAGGGCGAGGTCGAAGTAGACGACGTCCGCGTACTCGACGGAGGTGCGTCCGTCGGCCGGGACGAGCTGGCCGTCGCCCGGCAGCCCGATGTAGGGGCCACCGGAGTCGGTGGTCTTCACCTCGATGCCCGCTTCGCGCATCATCGCGACGAGCTCGGCGGCGGGGCCGAGGTCACCGACGACCGTGACGGCGCCGGGCGCCTCGGCCGGCTCGGCGGTGTGCGGCTCGGGGCGCACCGCGCCGTCCCCGTACGCGTACCAGCCGCGGCCGCTCTTGCGGCCGTGCAGGCCCGACTCGACCAGCCTGCGCTGGGCCAGCGAGGGGGTGAACTTGGGGCTCTGGAAGAAGGACTCCCACACCGAGCGGGTCACGGCCTCGTTGACGTCCTGGCCGATGAGGTCGGTCAGTTCGAAGGGGCCCATGGCGAAGCCGCCGCTCTCGCGCAGCACGGCGTCGATGGTGGCGGGGTCGGCGGCGCGCTCCTCGTACACCGCGAAGGCCTCCGCGTAGAAGGGCCTCGCGATGCGGTTGACCAGGAAGCCCGGGGTGTCGGCGCAGCGCACCGGCGTCTTGCCCCACGCCTTGGCCGTCTCGTACGCGCGCGTGGCGGCCGCTTCCTCGGTCGCGAAGCCGGAGACGACCTCGACGAGGGGGAGCAGCGGCGCCGGGTTGAAGAAGTGCAGCCCGACGAAGCGGCCCGGGTGGCGCAGGGCGCCCGCGACAGCGGTCACGGACAGGGAGGAGGTGTTGGTGGCGAGCAGGCAGTCCTCGGCGACGATCTCCTCCAGCTCCGTGAAGAGCCGCTGCTTGACGCCGAGTTGCTCGACGACCGCCTCGATGACCAGCGCGGCGTCCGCGAGCTCGGCCGGCTCCTCGGCCGGGTGCAGCCGGGCGAGTGCGTCGTCGCGCCCCGCCGATGTGATCCGGCCTTTCTCGACGAGCCGCTCCAGGCGGGCCGCGACGGCCGCCGCGGCCTCCCGCGCCCTGCCGGGGACGGCGTCGTACAGCCGCACGGGGTGCCCGGCGACCAGGGCCACCTGGGCGATGCCCTGTCCCATGGTCCCGGTGCCGACGACGGCGACGGCGCGGTCCGGCCCGACGGCGGGGCTCTGTTCGATGGCGGTCATGACGCGATCCTCCCCGATGAGTTGTCCACAGGTTCGACGGACCCCCTTGTCCCGACCGATCGTTCGGTTACTCTAACTCTGTCCGCCCGTCCCTGCCCAGCTCGACGAGGAGTGGGTCCGTATGGCCGCCCAGCTCAGCCCCCAGCAGCTCACCGAGACCCACCGGACCACGCTCGACCAGGCCCTGGAAGCGATCCGCACACGCGCGTACTGGTCCCCCCACCCCGAGCACCCCAAGGCGTACGAGAACGACGGCAGGGCCGCCTTCGACGCGCTGCTCGGCACCCGCATCGACCTGGACCAGCCCGGCACCGACGACTGGACGGGAGCGGAAGTCTCCCCGTACGGGACCGAGTTGGGCATCACCTACCCGCACCCCGACCTGGAGGTGCTGCTGCCCGCGATGAAGGCCGGCATGGGCGCCTGGCGGGAGGCCGGGCCCGAGCTGCGCGCCCTGGTCTGCCTGGAGATCATCTCCCGTATCTCCGCCCGCACCCCGGAGCTGGCGCACGCGGTCATGCACACCAGCGGCCAGGCCTTCATGATGGCCTTCCAGGCGGGCGGCCCGCACGCCCAGGACCGCGGCCTGGAAGCGGTGGCGTACGCGTACCAGGAGCAGACCCGCACCCCCTCGGACACGGCGCACTGGTCCAAGCCGCAGGGCAAGCGCGACCCGCTGGAGCTCAGCAAGACCTTCGTCCCCACCGCGCGCGGCATCGCGCTGATGATCGGCTGCAACACCTTCCCGACGTGGAACGGCTACCCGGGCCTGTTCGCCTCGCTGGCCACCGGCAACCCCGTCCTGGTCAAGCCGCACCCGCGCGCGGTGCTGCCGCTCGCCCTGACCGTCCAGATCGCCCGTGCGGTCCTGGCGGAGGCGGGCTTCGACCCGAACCTGGTGGCGCTGGCCGCCGAGCGTCCCGGCGAGGGCATCGCCAAGACGCTGGCCGTCCGCCCCGAGATCCGGATCATCGACTACACGGGGTCGACCGCCTTCGGCGACTGGCTGGAGGCCAACGCCCGCCAGGCGCAGGTCTACACCGAGAAGGCCGGCGTCAACACGGTCGTCGTGGACTCCACCGGCGACTACAAGGGGATGCTCTCCAACCTGGCCTTCTCGCTGTCCCTCTACAGCGGCCAGATGTGCACCACCCCGCAGAACCTGCTGATCCCCCGCGACGGCATCGACACCGACGCGGGAGCGAAGTCCTACGACGAGGTGGTGGCCGACCTCGCCGCCTCGGTCGGCGGGCTGCTCGGTGACGACGCGCGCGCCAACGCGATCCTGGGCGCGCTGGTCAACCCGGACGTGAAGACCCGCCTGGAAGCCGCTGCCGGGCTCGGCGAAGTCGCCCTGCCCTCACGGGAGATCGCCAACCCGGACTTCCCGGACGCGGTGGTGCGCACCCCGGTGATCGTCAAGCTGGACGGCGCCAAGCCGGACGCGGAGGCGGCCTACCTGTCGGAGTGCTTCGGCCCGGTCTCCTTCGCCGTGGCGGTCGACTCCACGGCTGGCGCGCTGGAGCTGCTGCGGCGCACGGTCCGCGACAAGGGCGCGATGACCGTCGGCGCGTACACGACGTCGCAGGAGGTGGAGCGCGCGGTCGAGGAGGTCTGCCTGGAGGAGTCCGCCCAGCTCTCCCTGAACCTGACGGGCGGGGTCTACGTCAACCAGACGGCGGCGTTCTCCGACTTCCACGGCTCGGGCGGCAACCCGGCGGCGAACGCGGCCCTGTGCGACGGCGCGTTCGTGGCCAACCGCTTCCGGGTGGTGGAGGTCCGCCGCCAGGCCTGACGCGCGCGTACCGGACCCGGCCGCCTCAGAGCGCCGGGTCCGGGATCGTGGCGTAGCGCTGCACCCACGCGTGCATCGCGATCGCGGCCGCCGCACCCGCGTTGATCGACCGGGTCGAGCCGAACTGGGCGATCGAGCACACCGCCGAGGCGTGCTCGCGTGCCTGCTCGGTGAGCCCCGGCCCCTCCTGCCCGAAGAGCAGCACACACCGCCGGGGCAGCACCGTGCGCTCCAGCGGCACGGCGCCCGGCAGATTGTCGATCCCGATGATCGGCAGCCCCTCGGCGGCCGCCCACGCCGTCAGCGACTCGGTGTCCGGGTGGTGGCGCACATGCTGGTAGCGGTCGGTGACCATCGCGCCGCGCCGGTTCCAGCGCCGCCGCCCCACGATGTGGATCTCCTTCGCCAGAAAGGCGTTGGCGGTCCGTACGACGGAGCCGATGTTGAAGTCATGGCCCCAGTTCTCCACCGCCACATGGAAGTCGTGGCGGCGGGTGTCCAGGTCCGCGACGATCGCCTCGCGCGTCCAGTAGCGGTAGGCGTCGACGACGTTGCGCCGGTCGCCGTGGGCGAGCAGCTCCGGGTCGTACCGCTCCCCCTGCGGCCAGGGCAGCGGGTGCGGCCCCACCCCGACCTCGGGCGTATAGCCGTCGTCGTACTGAAGCGGCTCCTGCGCCGGGGACTCGGCGGAGGGGGAAGGGCTGGGGCTGGTCTCGCTGCTCACGCCACGAGCGTACGGGGCCGCTGCTCCTCCTCCGTACGCCGCTGCGGGGCCGCCCGCCGCGCCAGCCGCTCGCGCAGCCGCCCGATGCGGCCGCCCAGCCAGCGCAGGAACCCGGTCGGCAGGAACACCGCGTCCGCCGCGATCATCGCGAGCGAGAAGAACGGCAGCCCGAGCAGCAGGGCGATGCCCGCGTGCTCCATCATCATCGCCACCAGCAGGACGTTCTTGACCCGGCGATTGAAGAGCGTGAACGGGAACGCCACCTGGACGGCGACCGTTCCGTAAGTGAGCAGCATGACGATCAGGCCGCTGCCGCCGAGGACGTCGGAGAGGGCGGGCCAGGGCGAGAAGTAGTCCAGGTGCAGCGGGTAGTAGAGCGCGGTGCCGTCCTGCCAGCGCGACCCCTGGATCTTGTACCAGCCGGCGGTCGCGTAGATCAGACAGACCTCGGCCATGATCACGACCATGGTGGCGTTGTGCGCGAGGTTGGCGACGACGTCGAGCAGGGCGCGCGGGTCGCCCTGCGCGTACCGCCCGGCCGCCCACCACAGCGCCTGTACGACCCACAGCGCCCAGAAGATCAGCAGCCAGCCACCGCCGGCGTCACCGAGCAGCGTGACGGCGACGAGGGCGACACCGAGGACGGCCCACAGCACGGGCCCCACCCGGTCCGTCACCGGCTCGCCGGAGCGGGCGGCGCGGGCAGCGGCCCGCTCGCGCCGGCGCGCGTCCAGCGACCAGACCTGGCCGCAGCGGGTGAGCACCAGATAGATCGCCATGAGGTGGATGACGTTGTCGCCGCCGTCCCCCATGAAGACGGACCGATTCTGCAGCGACAGCACGCCCACCATGAACAGCACGGACATGGTGCGGGTGCGCCAGCCGAGCATCAGCAGCGCGCTGGAGAGCACGGCGACGGCGTACACGACCTCGAACCACAGCGTGCTGTCCGTCCACAGCAGCGCCGTGAAGGCGTGGTTGCCGTCGACGAGCCGCTGGGCCATGTCCCAGCTCCACGGGCCGTCCGGGCCGTACAGCTCGCGGCGGTGCGGCAGCTCGCGCAGCAGGAAGAGCAGCCAGGTCGCGGAGAAGCCGATGCGGACGACGGCGCTCTGGTACGGGCCGAGCGCGGCGCCCGTGACCCGGCGCAGGGCCTGGGCGGGCTTGGAGTCGGGGGCCGGCGCGTGGGCCGTCACTGCTCGGGGCCACGTCTTCGCTGCTCGGAGCGGGTGCGGCAGTGCCAGGGGCGGCCTGCGGGCCGCCGTCGGCGGCGTCGGGCTCGGGCCGCCGGGGCTGCTCCTCCCCACCCGGCCCGTCCTTCTCGTCGTACGAATCCATCCCGCCCCGATCCCGGTCGGCTCCACTGGGTTATCCACAGGGTTGACACCCTACGGGCCGTCGACTCACCATTGAAGTCAATGGACCGAACGATCGGTCGGGCGCTAGTGGCCCGGCGGACGGCCCGGAATCGACCGCTCGGCAGGGAGCTCGGATGACGGCAGTGACCGCGGAGACCGGCACCAACAAGCACGGCTCACCAGCGGCGGACGAGAAGGACGCGGCGGCGTACGAGGCCGCGTTCGACGCCGCCGTGGCCGCAGACGAGCGCATCGAGCCGCGCGACTGGATGCCCGAGGCCTACCGGGCCTCGCTGGTCCGCCAGATAGCGCAGCACGCCCACTCCGAGATCATCGGCATGCAGCCCGAGTCCAACTGGATCACCCGCGCGCCCTCACTGCGCCGCAAAGCGATCCTCATGGCGAAGGTGCAGGACGAGGCAGGCCACGGGCTGTATCTGTACAGCGCGGCGGAAACCCTCGGCGTCAGCCGCGACGAGCTCCTCGACAAGCTCCACTCGGGCCGCCAGAAATACTCGTCGATCTTCAACTACCCCACCCTGACCTGGGCCGACGTCGGCGCCATCGGCTGGCTCGTGGACGGCGCCGCCATCACCAACCAGGTCCCCCTCTGCCGCTGCTCCTACGGGCCGTACGCACGGGCGATGGTCCGCGTCTGCAAGGAGGAGTCCTTCCACCAGCGCCAGGGCTACGAACTGCTCCTCGCCCTCTCCCAGGGCACCCCGGAACAGCACGCGATGGCGCAGGACGCGGTGGACCGCTGGTGGTGGCCCTCGCTGATGATGTTCGGCCCGCCCGACGACGAGTCGTCCCACTCGGCGCAGTCCATGGCCTGGAAGATCAAGCGCCACTCGAACGACGAGCTGCGCCAGCGCTTCGTCGACATCTGCGTCCCCCAGGCCGAGGCCCTCGGCCTCACCCTCCCCGACCCCGCCCTGCGGTGGAACGAGGAGCGGGGACACCACGACTTCGGGACGATCGACTGGACCGAGTTCTGGGACGTCCTCAAGGGCAACGGCCCGTGCAACGAACAAAGGATCACCCAGCGGCGCCACGCCCACGAAAACGGCGCCTGGGTCCGCGACGCGGCAGCCGCGTACGCGACCAAGCAGCACACGAACGGGGAGGCGACGGCATGACCGCACACGAATGGCCGCTGTGGGAGGTGTTCGTGCGCTCGCGCCGCGGACTGTCCCACACCCACGCCGGAAGCCTGCACGCCCCGGACGCCCAGATGGCCCTGCGCAACGCGCGCGACCTCTACACCCGCCGCTCCGAAGGCGTCTCCATCTGGGTGGTGCCCTCCACCGCCGTCACCGCCTCCTCCCCCGACGAGAAGGACTCCTTCTTCGAACCGGCCGGCGACAAGCCCTACCGCCACCCGACCTTCTACGAGATCCCGGACGGAGTGAAGCACCTGTGACGGCCACCCCGACCCCGGAGCAGACGACGGCCACCGCCGCGCTGGTCCTCGGCGACGACGCGCTGGTGCTCTCGCACCGGCTGGGGGAGTGGGCCGGACACGCCCCCGTCCTCGAAGAGGAAGTGGCCCTCGCCAACATCGCCCTCGACCTGCTCGGCCAGGCCCGCGTCCTGCTCTCCCTCGCGGGCGACGAGGACGAGCTGGCCTATCTGCGCGAGGAGCGGGCCTTCCGCAACCTCCAGCTGGTCGAGCAGCCCAACGGCGACTTCGCCCACACCATCGCCCGCCAGCTCTACTTCTCGACCTACCAGAAGCTGCTCTACGGACAGCTCGCGGCAGCCGACGGCGAACTCGCCGGGCTCGCCGCCAAGGCCGTCAAGGAAGTGGCCTACCACCAGGACCACGCCGAACAGTGGACCCTGCGCCTGGGCGACGGCACCGAGGAGAGCCACCGGCGGATGCAGCACGCGTGCGAGGCACTGTGGCGGTTCACCGCAGAGATGTTCCAGCCCGTCGACGGCGTCGACATCGACTGGCAGGAGACCGAGCAGACCTGGCTGGCCTCCGTCACCTCCGTGCTGCGGCAGGCCACCCTCACCGTCCCCGAAGGACCCAGGAACGGCGCCTGGGCCGCCGGAGCCGGCCGCCAGGGCCTGCACACCGAACCGTTCGGGCGGATGCTCGCAGAAATGCAGCACCTGCACCGCAGCCACCCGGGGGCGACATGGTGACCAGCACCGCCACGGCCACAGCCGACATGACACCCCTGGAACAGGAACTGGCCCGGCTCGCCGGATCGGTCCCCGACCCCGAACTGCCCGTGATCACCCTGGAGGAGCTCGGCGTCCTGCGCGGAGTCCACCTGGAGGGCCCCGGCAAGGTCACCGTCCGGCTGACCCCCACGTACACCGGCTGCCCCGCCATAGAAGCGATGACCGCCGACATCGAACAGGTGCTGCACGAGAACGGAATCCCGGACGTCTCGGTCGTCCGGGTGCTCTCCCCCGCCTGGTCGACCGACGACATCAGCGCCGAAGGCCGCCGCAAACTGGCGGAGTTCGGGATAGCGCCGCCCCGGCCCCACAGCACCGAGGGCCCCGTCGCCCTCACCCTCTCCGTGCGCTGCCCCCACTGCGGCTCCACCGACACCGAGCTGCTGAGCAGGTTCTCCTCCACGGCGTGCAAGGCACTGCGCCGCTGCGTGGCCTGCCGCGAACCGTTCGACCACTTCAAGGAGTTGTAGATGTTCCATCCACTCCGGGTGAGCGAGGTCGAACGGCTCACGGACGACTCGGTGACCGTCACCTTCGACGTGCCGCCGGACCTGCGCGAGGCCTACCGGCACCGCCCCGGCCAGCACCTCGCACTGCGCCGCATCGTGCAGGGCCAGGAGATCCGCCGCACGTACTCGATCTGCGCACCCTCCGTCGAACAGCCCGCCGCACCCGTGCTGCGCGTCGGCATCCGCCTCGTCGAAGGCGGCGAGTTCTCCACGTACGCCTTCAAGGAACTCACCGTCGGGGACGTCGTCGACGTCATGGAGCCGATGGGCCGCTTCATCCTGGAGCCCCGCGCCGGATACTTCGTGGCCGTCGTCGGCGGCAGCGGCATCACCCCGGTGCTGTCGATCGCCACGACCCTGCTGGAGCGGGAGCCCGAGGCTCGCTTCTGCCTCATACGCAGCGACCGTACGGTGTCGTCCACCATGTTCCTGGAGGAGACGGCCGACCTCAAGGACCGCTTCCCCGACCGTTTCCAGCTGGTCACCGCGCTCTCCCGGGAAGAGCAGCAGTCCGGACTGCCCTCCGGCCGGCTCGACCAGGAACGGCTGGCGGCGCTGCTGCCCGCGCTGCTCCCGGTGGAGGAGGTCGACGGCTGGTACCTGTGCGGACCGTTCGGTCTGGTCCAGGGCGCCGAGCGGGCCCTGCGCGAACTGGGCGTCGCACGCGGCCGCATCCACGAGGAGATCTTCCACGTCGACGAGGCCCCCACGCAGAGCACCGCGGCGGCCTCGGCCCCGGCGCACGCCACCTTGACCGCGACGCTGCACGGCCGCTCCGGCACCTGGCCGGTCCAGGACGGCGAGAAGCTCCTGGACACGGTGCTGCGGGCCCGTTCGGACGCCCCGTACGCCTGCAAGGGCGGGGTGTGCGGCACCTGCCGTGCGTTCCTGGTCTCGGGGGAGGTGCGGATGGACCGCAACTTCGCCCTGGAAGAGGACGAGACCGAGGCGGGCTATGTGCTGGCCTGCCAGTCCCACCCGGCGACCAAGGAAGTGGAGCTGGACTTCGATCGGTGAGGTGAGGTGAGGTGAGGCGGGGGGGAGGGTCGGGCACCGCGTCGGGGTCCGGGGCGACGGGGTGGGTGGAGGGGCGCTGGTCGGCGTCGTAGCCCCAGGCCTTGCGGGCGATGCCGAAGTCCACCCAGGTGTCGGTGAAGCGGGTGGCCTCGGTGAGGGTCTGGTAGCCCATGTACTCGGCGAACGACTCGTTCAGCCAGATGTCGTCCCACCAGCGCAGGGTGACCAGGTCGCCGAACCACATGTGGGCCATCTCGTGCGCGACGACCATGGCGCGGGTCTGGCGCTCGGTGTCGGTGACGGCCGAGCGGTAGATGAACTCGTCCCGGAAGGTGACCAGGCCCGGGTTCTCCATGGCGCCCGCGTTGAACTCGGGCACGAAGGCCTGGTCGTACGAGTCGAAGGGGTAGGGCTCGTCGAACTTCTCGTGGTAGCGGTCGAAGCACTGCCGGGTGATCTCGAAGAGCTCGTCGGCGTCGGCGTCCAGGTACGGCGCCAGCGAGCGGCGGCAGTGGAGGCCGAAGGGCAGGCCCGCGTGCTCGGTGGTGACCGAGTGCCAGGGGCCGGCGGCGAGCGCCACGAAGTAGGTGGAGAGCAGCGGGGTGGTGGCGGCCTTCCAGCGGCCCTCGCCCAGGTGCTCGGTGATGCCGTTGGCGAGCACGGTCCAGCCTTCGGGCGCGGTGACCGTGAGGTCGAAGACGGCCTTCAGGTCGGGCTGGTCGAAGGCGGCGAAGACGCGCTGCACGTCCTCCATGAAGAGCTGGGTGTAGAGGTAGGCCTCGCCGTCGGCCGGGTCGGTGAAGCGGTGCAGCCCCTCGCCGGTGTGCGAGTACGTCATCCGCGACTCGACGCGCAGCTCGTGCGGGCCCTCGGTGAGACCGGTGAGCGCGAGGCGGTTCTCGACCAGCGCGGCGGGGTCCAGCGGCTGTCCGTCGAGACTGACCGAGCGCAGGGTGGCCGGCTTGACCTCGACGAACGTGTCCCCGGCCGCGCGTGCGGTGAAATGGATGACGGTCTGGGAGTCGAAGGTCTCCTCGCCGGTGGTGAGATCGAGCTCGATCTCGTACCGCTGGACGTCGAGGAGCCGGGCACGGGTCTGCGCTTCGTCGCGCGTCAGTACGGACATGGGGGCCATGCTGCCCGATGCGCCCCCGTCCGCACACCGGGATTGCGTTGCGCTCTCAGCGCACGCGGCACCCGTGCGCGGGGCGGCTCAGGACGACTTGGCGATCGTCTCGTGGTGCCTGATCACCTCCGCGATGATGAAGTTCAGGAGCTTCTCGGCGAAGGCCGGGTCCAGCTTGGCGCTCTCCGCGAGGCGGCGCAGCCGTTCGATCTGCTCGGACTCGCGGGCCGGGTCGGCCGGCGGCAGCTTGTGCTCGGCCTTGAGGTGGCCGACCTGCTGGGTGCATTTGAAGCGCTCGGCGAGCATATGGACGACGGCCGCGTCGATGTTGTCGATGCTGTCCCGGAGCCGGGCGAGCTCCGCCTGCACGGAGGGGTCGATCGTGGTCATGGTCGTCGAGCTTACGTGGCCGCGCCCGGGATCGTCGGAGGGTGTTCAGGATCCGGGATCCGGCTGCTCCAGCCGCCGGGGACGGCCCGGCCCTGCTGCTCGCGGAAGCGGACCGGGGCGGTGCCGACACGCCGGGTGAACAGGCGGGAGAAGTAGGCGGGGTCGTCGTAGCCCACCCGGCGGGCCACGGCGGCGACCGGCAGCTCGGTGGCGGCGAGCAGTTCCTTGGCCCGGCCGAGCCGGATGCCCAGGAGGTAGTCCTTGGGGCTGCACCCCGCGCCCCGGCGCACCGCCGTGCGCAGCTCCGCGGGGGTCATGCCGTGCCGGGCGGCGTGCTCGGCCACCGACAGCGGCTGGAAGGCGTCGCGGGCCAGTGCCTGCAGGACCGGGTCGCCGTCGGGCGCGAGATCGGCGCGGGCGCGGCGCAGGGCGACGAGGAGTTCATGGACGGCGGCGCCCGTCTCGACCTCCAGGAGCGGGTTGCCCCGGCGGGCCGCCCGCGCGATCCGGCCGACGGCGGCCCGGGCGCCCGCCGTGTCGGCGAGCGGCACGACGGGCCGCTCGGGCTCGATGTAGCCGAGTTCGGTGTAGGTGGCGGTCGCGGGCCCGGTGAAGTCGACGAACGACTCGTCCCAGCCGGTGGCCGGGTCGGGCCCGTAGTGGTGCGGCACGCCCGGGGTGAGCCAGATCAGCGCGGGCGCGGTGACGGTGACCCGCCGCCCGTCCGCTCCCTTGAACCAGCCGCCGCCCGCGCCGATCACCACGGCGACGTGGTGGTCCAGGGTGCGCGGTCCGACCGTGGGCAGCGCGCCGTGCTGCATCCCGACGCCCAGGCAGACCAGGCCGAGCCGGTGGTGGACCTGGCTCGGCGTGAAATAGCGCATCCAGGTGTGGTACATGCCGGTTCCACCGCCTCCCGTCCCCCTTTGCGTCCAATCAGCGCCGATCTTTGTCCATGGACCCGCGCCCGCGCCAGGGGCGAGAGTGGCGGCGGTGGGAGAACGAGAGACGGGGGCGGGCCGTGGCCGACTTCACCGTGGGTGAGAAGGACTTTCTGCTGGACGGGCGGCCGGTACGGCTGCTGTCGGGGGCGCTGCACTACTTCCGGGTGCACGAGTCCCAGTGGGGCCACCGGCTCGCGATGCTGCGGGCGATGGGGCTGAACTGCGTCGAGACGTACGTTCCGTGGAACCTGCACGAGCCGGCCCCGGGCCGCCACCGGGACGTGGCGGCGCTCGGCCGGTTCCTGGACGCGGCGGGCGCGGCCGGACTGTGGGCGATCGTGCGCCCCGGCCCGTACATCTGCGCCGAGTGGGAGAACGGCGGGCTTCCGCACTGGCTGACGGGGGCGCTCGGGACGCGGGTGCGCACCCGGGACGCGGAGTACCTGGGACATGTGGAGCGCTGGTTCCGGGCGCTGCTGCCGCAGGTCGTGGCCCGCCAGATCGACCGGGGCGGCCCGGTGGTGATGGTGCAGGTGGAGAACGAGTACGGCAGCTACGGCTCGGACCGGGTGTATCTGCGGGCGCTCGCGGACCTGCTCGGCGAACTGGGCGTGAGCGTGCCGCTGTTCACCTCCGACGGCCCCGAGGACCATATGCTCAGCGGCGGCTGCGTGCCGGGCGTGCTCGCCACGGCGAACTTCGGCTCGAACGCCCGTGAGGGCTTCGAGGCGCTGCGCCGCCACCGCCCCGAGGGGCCGCTGATGTGCATGGAGTTCTGGTGCGGCTGGTTCGAGCACTGGGGTGCGGAGCCGGTGGCGCGGGACGCGGACGAGGCGGCCGGGGTGCTGCACGAGATCCTGGAGTGCGGCGCCTCCGTCAACCTCTACATGGCGCACGGCGGCACCAGCTTCGCCGGGTGGTCGGGCGCCAACCGGGACGGCGAGGAGCACCTCGGCGTCCTTCGGCCGGATGTCACGTCCTACGACTACGACGCGCCCATCGACGAGTACGGCCGCCCGACGCCGAAGTTCTGGGCGTTCCGCGAGGTGCTGGCGAAGTACGCCCGGGGCCCGCTGCCAAAGCCGCCGCCCGCGCCCGCGGCGCTGGGCGCGCCCGTCACCGTGCCGCTGACCCAGTGGGTGGCGGCCGAGGACGTACTGGAGGCGCTGGGGTCGGCGGAGGAGGTGTACGCGACGCCGCCGACGTTCGAGGAGCTGGACGTGGACCGGGGCGTGGTGCGCTACCGGTTCGAGGTGCCCGGGCCCCGGCAGCCGTATCCACTGCGGGTGCTCGGTCTGCGGGACCGGGCGGTCGTATACGTCGACGGGGTGCGGGCCGGGGTGCTCACCGAGGACGAGGCGGTGCTGCCGGAGCCGGTGGCGGGGCCCCGGCGGCCCCGGCCGCCCCGGCGCGGACCGCCGCCCGACGGCTCCCGGCCCCATGCCGGGCTCCCAGGTGCGGCGCTGGATCGAGATCAACGGCACCCGCCACCAGATCTCCCGCCCGACGCTGGTGCTGGGTCGCAGCACCGACGCCGATGTGCGGATCGACGACCCCGGCGTCTCGCGCCGGCACTGTGAGATCCGGACCGGAACGCCCTCGACGATCCAGGATCTCGGGTCCACCAACGGCATCGTGGTGGACGGGCAGCACACCACCCGCGCTACGCTCCGCGACGGCTCGCGGATCGTCGTGGGCAGCACCACCATCGTTTACCGGCAAGCCGAAGGGTGAAGCGGGGGCAATGTCAGAGCTGACCCTCACGGTCATGCGGTTGGGTTTCCTCGCCGTACTGTGGCTGTTCGTCATCGTGGCCGTCCAGGTCATCCGCAGCGACCTGTTCGGCACGCGTGTCACCCAGCGCGGTTCGCGCCGGGGCGGGGACACGGGCCGCCAGCAGACCGGCCGGCAGGCCGCCGCTGCCGCGCCGCCGCAGCAGCGCGGCCAGCAGGCCCCGCCGTCCGGCGGCCGCCAGCGCCGGGGCGCGCCCACCAAGCTGGTGGTGTCCGAGGGCACTCTCACCGGCACGACGGTGGCGCTCCAGGGGCAGACCATCACGCTGGGACGGGCGCACGACTCGACGATCGTCCTCGACGACGACTACGCGTCGAGCCGGCATGCCAGGATCTACCCGGACCGCGACGGCAACTGGATCGTCGAGGACCTCGGTTCCACCAACGGCACCTACCTGGACCGGACGCGGCTCACCACCCCGACCCCGATTCCGCTGGGCGCGCCGATCCGCATCGGCAAGACCGTCATCGAGCTGCGGAAGTAGTACGACAATGAGCGAGCGGAGCGAGCGAGCCGCGGCGGTCCGGACGACGGACCGGGACGGGCTCCCGACCGGAGGGTGGGCAGTGTGGCTCGACATGACCGGCTGTACCCCGAGCCGACGGGCGAGGTGGGCATGAGTCTCTCCCTGCGCTTCGCCGCCGGATCGCACAAGGGCATGATCCGCGAGGGCAACGAGGACTCCGGTTACGCCGGTCCCCGTCTCCTCGCCATCGCCGACGGCATGGGCGGCCAGGCCGCCGGTGAGGTCGCCTCCTCCGAGGTGATCTCCACCCTGGTCACGCTCGACGACGACGTGCCCGGCTCCGACATCCTCACGTCGCTGGGTACGGCGGTGCAGCGCGCCAACGACCAGCTGCGCATGATGGTCGAGGAGGACCCCCAGCTGGAGGGGATGGGCACCACGCTCACCGCTCTGCTGTGGACGGGCCAGCGCCTGGGCCTGGTGCACGTGGGCGACTCGCGCGCGTATCTGCTGCGCGACGGCGTGCTCACCCAGATCACACAGGACCACACCTGGGTGCAGCGGCTGGTGGACGAGGGCCGCATCACCGAGGAGGAGGCGACGACGCATCCGCAGCGCTCGCTGCTGATGCGCGCGCTGGGCAGCGGCGACCACGTCGAGCCGGACCTGTCGATCCGCGAGGTGCGGGCGGGCGACCGCTATCTGATCTGCTCCGACGGCCTGTCGGGGGTGGTGTCCCACCAGACGATGGAGGACACCCTCGCCAGCTACCAGGGCCCGCAGGAGACGGTGCAGGAGCTGATCCAGCTCGCGCTGCGCGGCGGCGGCCCGGACAACATCACGGTGATCATCGCCGACGTCCTGGACGTCGACTCCGGTGACACGCTGGCCGGCCAGCTCAGCGACATCCCGGTGATCGTGGGCGCGGTCGCCGAGAACCAGCTCCAGCTCAACGACGACGGGGCGATGCAGACCCCGGCCGGCCGTGCCTCGGGGCTCGGCCGTCAGGCACCGCCGCAGGGTGGCTTCGGCCCGCCCGGCAGCGGTGACGAGAGCGGCTACGGCGCCCCGCCCGAGGGCTCCTTCGGCGCCTACACGGACGAGGACTTCGTCAAGCCGCGGCGCGGCAAGTGGCTGAAGAGATCCGCCTACATCGTGCTCGCCCTGGCCGTGATCGGCGGCGGTCTCTACGGCGGCTACCGCTGGACGCAGACCCAGTACTTCGTCGGCTCCAAGGACGAGCACGTCGCGCTCTACCAGGGCATCAGCCAGGACCTGGCCTGGGTGAAGCTGTCGAAGGTGGAGACCGACCACCCCGAGATCGAACTCAAGTACCTGCCGCCGTACCAGCGCAAGCAGGTCGAGGCGACGATCGCCGAGAGCAGCCTCACCAAGGCCCAGGCCAAGATCACCGAACTGTCCACCCAGGCGTCGGCGTGCAAGAAGGACGAGCAGCGGCGCGCCGCCGAGAGCCAGAACCCGCCGAAGACCGGTACGACGGCCTCCCCGTCGCCCGGCAAGACCGGTTCCACCAAGACCACCGCCACTCCCACGCCCGGCCCCAGCCTCTCGGAGGAAGAGCAGAAGCTGGTCCCGCAGTGCGGTAAGCAGTAGGCAGCCGTAGGGGGCCTTTCCACACCATGAGCGTTGTCACCAACACGACCACCATCGGCGCGATCGACGCACCGAGCCGTCGCAACACCGAGCTCGCGCTGCTCGTCTTCGCCGTCGCCATCCCGGTGTTCGCGTACGCCAACGTGGGCTTGGCCATGACCGGCAAACTGCCTTCCGGCATGCTCGGTTACGGGCTGGGCCTCGGGCTCCTCGCGGCCGTCGGGCACCTCGTGGTGCGCAAGTTCGCCCCGTACGCGGACCCGCTGCTGCTGCCGCTGGCGACGCTGCTGAACGGGCTGGGCCTGGTGATGATCTGGCGCCTGGACCAGTCACCGCGTCTGATCCAGAGAGCCAAGAGCGCCTTCGGTGCCTTCCACCCGGACGCGCCCAAGCAGATGCTGTACACGGCGATCGGCGTGGCGCTGTTCATCGGCGTGCTCATGCTCCTCAAGGACCACCGGATCCTCCAGCGCTACACGTACATCTCGATGGCGTTCGCGCTGTTCCTGCTGATCCTGCCGATGTTCTTCCCCGCGGTGAACGGCGCCAAGATCTGGATCTCCATCCCCGGTCTGGGCACGATCCAGCCCGGCGAGTTCGCGAAGATCATCATCGCGGTGTTCTTCTCCGGCTACCTGATGGTCAAGCGGGACGCGCTGGCGCTCGCCAGCCGCCGTTTCATGGGCCTGTACCTGCCGCGCGGCCGTGACCTCGGTCCGATCCTCGTGGTGTGGGGCGTCTCGATCCTCATCCTGGTCTTCGAGACCGACCTGGGCACCTCGCTGCTCTTCTTCGGCCTCTTCGTGATCATGCTGTACGTGGCCACCGAGCGCACCAGCTGGATCGTCTTCGGTCTGCTGATGTCGGCGGCCGGCGCGGTCGCCGTGGCCTCCTTCGAGCCGCACGTGCAGTCCCGGGTGAACGCCTGGCTCGACCCCTTCGCCTGCTACAAGACCGACAAGACCGGCGCCTGCGAGCAGATCGGCCAGGCGATCATGTCGTTCGGCTCCGGTGGCACGCTCGGCACGGGCCTGGGCCAGGGCAACTCCGACCTGATCGGCTTCGCCGCCAACGCCGACTTCATCCTCTCCACCGTCGGTGAGGAGCTGGGGCTGGCCGGGATGATGGCGATCCTGCTGATCTACGGCTTGATCGTGGAGCGGGGCGTGCGCACCGCGCTCGCCGCCCGCGACCCGTTCGGCAAGCTGCTGGCGATCGGCCTCTCGGGCGCGTTCGCGCTCCAGGTCTTCGTCGTCGCCGGCGGTGTGATGGGTCTCATTCCGCTGACCGGTATGACCATGCCGTTCCTCGCACAGGGCGGCTCCTCGGTCATCGCCAACTGGGCGCTGATCGGCATCCTGATCCGCATCAGCGACACCGCCCGGCGCCCGGCGCCCGCCCCTGCCCCGTCCCCCGACGCCGAGATGACCCAGGTGGTCCGACCGTGAACAAGCCCCTGCGACGGATCGCGATCTTCTGCGGGCTGCTGATCATGGCCCTGATGATCCGCGACAACTGGCTCCAGTACGTGCGCGCCGACGAACTGAACGCGCACAAGTACAACCGCCGGGTCCAGATCGAGCGGTTCGCCCATGAGCGCGGCAACATCATCACGGCCGACGGCCAGCCGATGACCGCGTCCAAGGAGACCTCGGGCAGCGACTACAAGTTCAAGCGGACCTGGAACAACGGCGCCCTGTGGTCGCCGGTGACCGGGTACAACTCGCAGGCCTTCGACTCCTCGCAGCTGGAGAACATCGAGGACAAGATCCTCTCGGGCAACGACGACCGGCTCTTCTTCGACCGGACGCTCTCGATGTTCACCGGTGAGAAGAAGCAGGGCGGCAACGTCGTCACCACCCTCAACAGCGCCGCCCAGAAGGCCGCCTTCGAGGGCCTCGGCGACAAGAAGGGCGCGGTCGCCGCGATCGACCCGCGCACCGGCGCGATCCTGGCGCTGGCCTCGACGCCGTCGTACGACCCTTCGGTCTTCGCGGGCAACACCAAGACGGACTCCGAGGCCCGCCAGAAGCTGCTCAGCGACAAAGACAAGCCCATGCTGAACCGGGCGCTGCGCGAGACCTACCCGCCGGGCTCCACGTTCAAGGTGGTCACCGCCTCGGCGGCGCTGGAGAACGGGCTGTACTCCAGCATCGACGAGCCGACCCGCTCGCCGCTGCCGTACCAGCTGCCGCAGTCGACGACCCCGCTGAAGAACGAGGGGACCATCCCCTGCGAGAACGCCACCCTCAAGGTGGCGCTCCAGTGGTCCTGCAACACCGTCTTCGGCAAGATCAGCGATGACCTCGGCAACCAGAAGATGATCGACGAGGCCAACAAGTTCGGCTTCAACGACGAGGTCTTCACCCCCGTCCGGGCCGACGCCAGCGTCTACCCCAAGGACAACCGGCCGCAGAACGCGATGGCCGGCATCGGCCAGGCCTCCAACCGCGCCACCCCGCTCCAGATGGCCATGGTCGCCGCCGCCGTCGCCAACGACGGCAAGCTGATGAAGCCGTACATGGTCGACCAGCTCCAGGCACCGAACCTCGACGTCCTCTCCAAGACCCAGCCGGAGAAGATGAGCCAGCCGCTGTCGGCGGCCAACGCCCAGAAGGTCCAGGCGCTGATGGAGAACGTCGTCACGGACGGCACGGGCAAGAAGGGTGCCATCGACGGCGTCACCGTCGGCGGCAAGACCGGTACCGCCCAGCACGGCCTCAACAACAGCGAGAAGCCGTACGCCTGGTTCATCTCGTACGCCAAGACCGACCAGGGCTCCCCGGTCGCCGTCGCCGTGGTCGTCGAGGACGGCGAGGCGCACCGCGGCGACATCTCCGGTGGCGGTCTGGCCGCTCCCATCGCGAAGGCTGTGATGAAGGCGGTGCTCAAGAAGTGACCCCGGGACGTTTCACGTGAAACAGTCCTCGTTTCACGTGAAACGTCTCTCGCGCCCTGTACCGGTCCGGTATCAGCTGACGGTCGCGGACGGATCCGCTTCCGGTGCCCGGTAGCGTATGCGCGAACAGCACACCGCCGGACCACACACACGGGTGCGGTCGGGACTGACGGAGAGGGCTGGAACGTTATGGAAGAGCCGCGTCGCCTCGGCGGCCGGTACGAGCTGGGCCAGGTGCTCGGCCGTGGTGGCATGGCGGAGGTCTACCTCGCGCACGACACCCGGCTCGGCCGCACTGTCGCCGTGAAGACGCTGCGGGCCGACCTCGCCCGCGACCCGTCCTTCCAGGCCCGGTTCCGCCGTGAGGCCCAGTCCGCCGCCTCGCTCAACCACCCGGCGATCGTCGCTGTCTACGACACCGGCGAGGACTATGTCGACAACATCTCCATTCCGTACATCGTCATGGAGTACGTCGACGGCTCCACCCTGCGTGAGCTGCTTCACTCCGGGCGCAAGCTGCTGCCCGAGCGCACGCTGGAGATGACGGTCGGCATCCTCCAGGCCCTGGAGTACTCCCACCGCGCCGGCATCGTCCACCGCGACATCAAGCCGGCGAACGTCATGCTGACGCGCACCGGCCAGGTCAAGGTCATGGACTTCGGCATCGCGCGGGCCATGGGCGACTCCGGTATGACGATGACGCAGACCGCGGCCGTCATCGGCACCGCCCAGTACCTCTCGCCGGAGCAGGCCAAGGGCGAGCAGGTCGACGCCCGCTCCGACCTGTATTCGACGGGCTGCCTCCTGTATGAGCTGCTGACCGTCCGGCCGCCGTTCGTCGGCGACTCGCCGGTCGCGGTCGCCTACCAGCACGTACGGGAAGAGCCGCAGCCGCCGAGCAACTTCGACCCCGAGATCACGCCCGAGATGGACGCCATCGTCCTGAAGGCGCTGGTCAAGGACCCGGACTACCGCTACCAGTCGGCCGACGAGATGCGCGCCGACATCGAGGCCTGCCTCGACGGCCAGCCGGTCGCCGCGACCGCCGCCATGGGCGCGGTCGGCTACGGCGGCTACGACGCCTACACCTCGGGCCCGCAGGACCAGCCGACGGCCGCGCTGCGTCCCGCGGACGCGGCGGGCCAGACGTCGATGCTGCCCCCGGTCAACCCGGACGACGGCTACGGCTACGACGACCGCCCCGACCGCCGCCGCCAGAAGAAGTCCCACACCTCGACGATCCTGCTGGTCCTCGCCGGTGTGCTGGTGCTCGTCGGCGCGATCCTGATCGGCAAGTCGGTCTTCGGCGGCAACGGCGACAGCGGCCAGGTGCCGGTGCCGCAGCTGGTCGGCGAGACCCAGAAGTCCGCCGAGACCCTGACGGCGAACGTCGGCCTCAAGCTCACCGTGTCCAAGACCGAGCCCTGCGCCGACCAGCCCAAGGGCAGCGTCTGCAGCCAGAGCCCGACCAGCGGCAAGCTGAAGAAGGGCGACGCCGTCACGGTCGTCGTCTCCACCGGCGCGCCCAAGGTCGAGGTCCCGGACGTCACGGAGAAGAAGAAGGACAACGCGAGCCAGCTCCTCCAGGACAAGGGCTTCACCGTGAAGACGACCACGGTCGAGTCCGAGTCCGAGGAGGGCACGGTCGTGAGCCAGGACCCCAAGGGCGGCCAGCAGGCCGAGAAGGGCTCCGAGGTCACGCTCTCCATCGCCAAGAAGAAGACGTCCAAGATCCCCGACGTCACGAACACCGACTACACCGCGGCGGTGGCCCAGCTCAACACGCTCGGCTTCACCAATGTCTCCCGCCAGGACGTCGACTCGGAAAAGCCCGCCAACCAGGTCGTCGACCAGACGCCCAAGGGCAACACCAACCAGACCAAGGACGTCCAGATCGTCCTGAAGGTCTCCAAGGGCCCGCAGACGCCCACGCAGGTCCCCGTGCCGAACGTGTTCGGCAAGACGGTCAAGCAGGCGACCGAGATGCTCAACGCGGCCGGATTCAGCAACATCCAGTTCGCGCCGGGCAGCTCCAGCGACGAGAAGGCGCGGGTCACCTCGCAGACCCCGCCGGCCAACACGCCGTCCGACCCGACCACCACGGCGATCGTCCTGACGACGATCGGCGGGGGCGGCAACCAGGACGGCGGCGGGAACTTCCCGTTCGGCGGCCCGTCCGGCGGCTGACCACCGGCACAGCGCGAAGCCCCGGTCCCCTTCACAGGGGGCCGGGGCTCTTCCGTACGTACACGGCTGCCCAGAGGCGGCCAGGGGGCTCTAGCGCAGCTCCACGGGCTTGGTGCGCTTCTCGTCGACCTTCTGGGTGCGCACCAGCTCACCCCACACGATGTAGCGGTAGTCGGAGGTGTAGACGGGCGTGCACGTCGTCAGCGTGATGTAGCGGCCCGGCTTCTTGGCGCCCGACTCCTTCGGCACCGGCTGCAGGACGTCGACGTTGTACTTCGACGTCTCCTTGAGCTCGGCGAACGTCTTGTAGACGTACCAGGTGTCCTTCGTCTCGAAGACGATCGGATCGCCGGTCCTTATCCTGTCGATGTTGTGGAACTTCGCGCCGTGGCCGTCGCGGTGCGCGGCCAGCGTGAAGTTGCCCTTGGTGCCGCTCGCGGGCAGGACCGCCTTCAGCGGGTCGGTGTAGTAGCCCGCCACGCCGCCGTTGAGCACCTTGGTGTCGGTGCCCCGCTTGACCAGCACCTCGCCGTTCCTCATGGCGGGTACGTGCAGGAAGCCGATGCCGCCCTTGGTGTCGAGGGCGCCGGGGCCGCTGTTCGCCCAGTCCCGGCGCACGTCCTTGCTCTGCTTGGCGGCCTCGCGGTCCGCTATGACGTTGGTCCACCACAGCGAGTAGACGACGAAGAGGCCGAGCACCAGCCCGGCCGTGATCAGCAGCTCGCCGATGACGCTGACGACCCCGGCGACCACACCGCGGCGGCGCGGTCGCGGCGGGACGGGGGCCTCGGTCTGCTGCTCGTCGTGCTCGGTCCTCAACTCCACCGCACCTGTCTGTCGTTCCGTCAGCCGGCGAGCGCTTCGGGCAAGCCCTTGCTGCGCGGTCGTTCGTCGACCATCTTGCCCCACACGATCATTCGGTACGTACTCGTGAACTCGGGGGTGCAGGTCGTCAGCGTCAAGTAGCGGCCCGGCCGGGTGAACCCCGCGCCGACCGGGATCGGCTTGAGCACCGAGACGTTCTTGGGGCTGGTCGACGGGAGCATGCCGGTGATCGCGTACGTGTAGTACGCCTGCTGGGTCTCCACGATCACCAGATCGCCCGGCTTGAGCCGGTTGATGTAGCGGAAGGGCTCGCCGTGCGTGTTGCGGTGCCCGGCGACCGCGAAGTTGCCCGTCCTGTCCCCCGGCATCGCGGTCTTCAGACTGCCCTGGCCGTAGTGGCCGACCATGCCCTTGTCGAGGACCTTGTGCTTGTTGGTGCCCTCGGCGACGGGGACGACCACGTCCAGCTTGGGGATGTGCATGATGGCGAAGCCCTTGCCGGGCGCGAACACACCGGGGGCCTTCTTGCCGCTGGCCCAGTCGTGGGTGATCTTCTTCGCCTCGCTGCCCGCCTGCTGATGGGCGCGGATGTTGGTCCACCACAGCTGGTACGTGACGAACAGGAGCATCACCACGCCGAGCGTGATGAACAGTTCGCCGATGATCCGGCTGGCCACCACGGCCGCGCTGTCCTTGCGGGCCTTGGCGGCGCGGCGCGCCTCGGCGCGGGTCGGCGGACGCCCGGTCTTCGCCGGCTCGGCGGGCGCGGAGGCGGCCGAGGCCCGGTGTCCGCGCGCCTTGGCGGCCCGGCGCCGCTCGGCCCGGCCGCCGGTGGGGGGCGCGGGCGTCTCCGCTATTCGCTTGAGCGCCATGGTGGCGTCGTCGAAGGAGACCTCGTCGGGACCGGGCTCGGGCTCGAACACGGTCCCGGGCACCGGTCCGGGCTGCGGCAGGGGCTCCGGTACGGGGTCCGCGGCGGGCTCCGCGTACCACTCCCGCACGGGCGGGGCCGCCGCTTCCGCCACGCGCGCGTAGGCGTCCACGCGCGCGTAGGGGTCGCCGCCCGGCACCTGGACCTGGGGCTCGGCCTGGACCTGCTCCTGCGGGATGTTGTCCGCCCTGAACCACGGCGACCCGTGACCGCCCGCCGGGAGGGGGTCCGTCAGCGGGTCGTATTCGTGCTCGGGCCGGACGGCCGTCACGCCGCGGCCTTGCCCACCACCGGTGCCAGGCCTGCCGACCGCTCGACGGCTCCCTTGTCCCCGCACCGCACCAGCCAGTTGGCGAGCATCAGATGGCCGTGTTCGGTCAGGACCGACTCGGGGTGGAACTGGACGCCCTCCACGGGCAGTTCCCGGTGGCGCAGCCCCATCACGATCCCGTCGGCCGTCCGGGCGGTGACCTCCAGCTCCGCGGGGAGCGTGGCGGGCTCGGCGGCCAGCGAGTGGTACCGGGTGGCGGTGAACGGCGAGGGCAGCCCCTGGAAGACGCCGACGCCGTCGTGCAGGACCGGCGAGGTCTTGCCGTGCAGCAGCTCGGGCGCCCGGTCGACCACGCCCCCGTACGCGACCATCATCGACTGCATGCCGAGGCAGACGCCGAAGACCGGCACCCCGGTCGCCGCGCAGTGGCGCACCATGTCGACGCAGACACCGGCCTGCTCCGGCGCGCCCGGGCCGGGCGAGAGCAGCACGCCGTCGAAACCGTCCTGCGCGTGCTCCAGGGACACCTCGTCGTTGCGTACCACCTCGCACTCCGCGCCCAGCTGGTACAGGTACTGGACCAGGTTGAAGACAAAGCTGTCGTAGTTGTCCACGACGAGAACGCGTGCGCTCATCGGGTCGCTCCTCTGCCCTGGTCGACGGTGACATCGTTGAACGGCAGCAGCGGCTCCGCCCACGGGAAGATGTACTGGAAGAGCACATAGACAATCGCCAGTACCAGTACGAGCGAAGTGAACGCCCGTACCCACGCGTTGCCCGGCAGATGCCGCCAGATCCAGCCGTACATGCTGTCCGCTGTCCCTTCCGACGATCGTTACCGCACCAGACTAAGGGTCGGCGCTGTCGACAGGGGCTCAGCCGGTCAAAGCCCGGGGCTTGCCCCGGGCCACGGGCAGGGTGGAGTCGAGGTGGGCCCAGGCGATCAGCCGGTGGCTGCTGCCCCACTCGGGATCGCAGGTGGTGAGGGTCAGATAGCGGCCGGGGGAGCGGAACGGCGACTTGGCGGGGACCGGGTCGATGACCCCCACATCGCTCGGCACGGTCCGGTAGGGCTTGTTGTCGAGGCGGTAGGTGAACCAGGTCGTCCCGTCGGTGAGCACCACCGCGTCGCCGGGCCGCAGCTCGGGGAAGTCCTTGAACGGGTCGCCGTAGGTGCGCCGGTGCCCGGCCACCGAGAAGTTGCCCGGCTGCCCGAGCCGTGTGGTGGTGGCGTAGTGCCCGAGGCCCTTCTGGAGGTCCTTGACCCCGGTCCCCTCCAGCACGGGCTTGTGCCAGTCCCCGCCCAGCCTGGGGATGTACATGACCGCGAAGGACTTGCCCGCGGTGTACGGGGCGGGGGCGGGCGGCGCGACCGGCTCGGGCGCGCTCGCGGCGGGGGTGCGCGCCCACTGGTGGTGCAGCTCGGATATCTGGCTGTCGGCGGCGCTGTCGGCCTTCACCCCGGTCCAGTACAGGACGTACGCGACGAAGAGGACGATCAGGGCGCCGATGGTGATGCACAGCTCGCTGAACGTCCTGACGACCAGCCGCACCGAGACCACAGGCACCGGGCCGCCCCCTCCCGCGCTATCCCACCGGCTTCGCGTAGTGGAGATCCACTGTGCCCGAG
Organism: Streptomyces sp. ERV7; assembly: GCF_001653515.1. Taxonomy (GTDB): domain Bacteria; phylum Actinomycetota; class Actinomycetes; order Streptomycetales; family Streptomycetaceae; genus Streptomyces. The sequence continues at coordinate 370,120 of NZ_LYOY01000040.1, forward strand.
TAGCCGGGCAGAGTCACCGCCTTGTGCTCGTCGACTTTCCAGCCCAGCCCGTACGCCTTCACATACAGCTGGTAGTTCTGGATCGCCGGGGAGTCGGCGAGCGCCCGGCGCAGCTTCCCGGGATCACCGACCGCGGTGACCTTGTACGGGGGCGAGTAGACGCGGCCCTGGAGGATCAGGGTGTTGCCGACGCAGCGCACGGCGCTGGTGGAGATGAGCCGCTGGTCCATGACCTGGATGCCCTGGGCGCCGCCCTGCCACAGCGCGTTGACCACGGCCTGGAGGTCCTGCTGGTGGATGACCAGGTCGTTGGGCTGCGGGGGCGGGTAGCCGGGCCGCGAAGTCGGGCGCGGCCCCCTCGTACGCGGGCGCGGGCCCCGCCTTGCCCCGCACGCCCACCCGGAGCGTCACGGGGTACGTCCCCGTCCGGGCGAGCTGGGGGCTGAGGCTGACCGCCAGGTAGTAGTCGCCCCCGAAGCGCAGCGCGCCGACCGAGTCCGAGGTGGAGTGGCGGTTCTTGTACGCCACTGGCGGGAACGGCTGGAAGAAGACGGTCGCGGGCTTCCCGTCGTACCCCGTGTACACGTCCGCGACCGGGCCGAGCGCCGGGTTGTAGAGGCGCACGTCGATGGCGTTGGCCACATAGACGCTCCCGGCGGCACGGCCCAGTTCGGCGGTGGCGAACACCTGCTGCCCCCAGCCGACCGGAACGCGGTAGAACAGCGTCGTGCCCGGCCGCAGCGCATCGCGCCAGGCGCCGCCGCTCAGCGGGGGCGCGTCGGCGAAGCCCGCACCGCCGTGCGCCGTGCGCGCCGCCGAGGAGGGCGCGGGCGGCGAGGCGGTCGCCCAGTGCGTGGGTGCGGTCGTCGGCTCGTCGGCCGTGAGCCGCGGCTCCCTGGTGTGCCGCAGCTCCAGCCCCCACTCGCCGGGCGCGGAGGCCGCTTTCCCGATCCGCTGGACCAACACGTAGTACGGGCCCGCCGCCTGACAGGGCGTCTGATGGCGGTTCAGGCCCCGTGAGACGTACGTGGCGATCGGCCTGGGGTACTCGGGAGAGCTGAAGACGGCCTGGCCGGTGTCGCAGGTGTTGCCGTCGCGGTCCTGGAGCGTGAGCTCGATGCCGTCGCCGTAGGCGACCTCGGTGTCCGGGTTCGGTACGGCCACGGCCGACACATAGGCGTCTCCGGTGGCACCCAGGTCGACCTGGTAGTAGGTCTTCGCGCCGGACCCGACGGCCGACCGGTACACCGTGCCGGCCGCCAACCGAGGCGCGCCCCGGCCGGTCGCCGCTCCGGTGACCGGCCGAGCATGGGGGTCGTAGCCGTAGGAGCCCTCAGCGCGGTACGGGCGGTGCGGCTGCGGCCCGTTCGCGGCCCGGGCCCCCTGGCCCGGGAGGACCGCCAGCGTGCACAGCACGGCCACGGCGGCCGCGGCCCGGCCCTTCCCACGCTGGTTCGTCATGCCGCCGCGCCCCCTTCAATTTTGCTTCTGCAAGCCATTGATTTGCGCAGGTGAACCCGTGGGGACGGCTGCCCCGGGCACATGACAGCACAGAGCCCCGGCCGCGTCGGCGGCCGGGGCTCTGCAACTGGACTCTGTGGGGCTCACACACCCGAACCTGCGGGCACGGAGTCGGTCGCCTCCGTCCACAGGTCCTGCTCGGCGCGATCCGCCTGGATCTGGCGGTACACGAGGAGCCCGCCAATGGCGGCCAGTGCGACCAGGAGGAGCTTCTTCACCGCGCGACCTCGTCTTTCCTTGACGTAAGGGACCTCTGTCGCCCGACTATACACACCGATCGATATCAATCGGTGATGGTCCATCCGAGTGCAGTTCATCGGAAGATCCGCCCATAACGGTGCGTCGCGCCCTCGCTCTCCGCCGCTCGTACACATCATGAGATACAACGCAAATCGGGCAACCCGGAACGGCATAGAAGCGAGGAAGTCATGGCAACCAGCAAGCTCACGACGTGGTGGACCGCACTCATCGGCGCGCTCGTCGCCCTCCTCGCCTCCCTCGGCCTGACCGGCCAGGCCACCGCCGCCGCTTCCGTACCGCAGCAGGGCGCCGCGCACCACCGGAGCGACATCCTCGCCCCCGAGACGCCGAACGTGCGATGGGCCCTGCCCAGTGCCTCGGCGCTGCCGCCCACGATGAAGCAGCGCATCCGCGCCGAGGCCCACGGGTCGTCGCCCTCGACCCGGCACCTGCCCGGAGCCCACGACGAGAACGAAGGCGGCGACGGGGCGCAGGCCACCTCGCCCGACGAGACGGCGCAGGCCCCCGCCCTGGCCGACGAGGCGCCGCCCGCCTCCTCCTGATCCCTCCCGGCTCTGCCCGAGCCCGCGCACCACGAGCCCGGCGACTCCCCCGAGTTGCCGGGCTTCTTCGTGTGCGTACGTACGTAGTACGTACGCGAAGGACCCGCACCGGGGCCCGGCCCACCGGACATCCGCCGCTCAGGGCGCACCGAAGCCCACGGCACAACGAAAAGGTCCCCGGACATGTCGTCCGGGGACCTTCTGCACTGTGGGGCTAACAGGATTTGAACCTGTGGCCTCATCCTTATCAGGGATGCGCTCTAACCAACTGAGCTATAGCCCCGCCGCGCTCTGCGGGGTGTCCCCCGCGCGCTGACCTCTGAAGATTAGCGCACGTGGGGGCCAGTCCCAAAATCGATGGCCGCCCCCGGTCCGACCTGCGGCAACCCGCGCTTACTCGTCCTCGGCCAGCGTGAGCTCGATGCCGCCCACGAAACCGGCCGAGAGGTTGTAGATGAACGCGCCGAGCGTCGCCAGCGCGGTGGCGAGCACCACGTCGATGACCGCGATCACCGAGGTGAAGATCAGCACGCGCGGCAGCGACAGGAAGGACTGCAGGTCGAAGCCGTTGGACTCGTTGGAGCCCGTGGCCTCGCTGATGGTCCCGCCCACCGACGAGAAGACGCCCATCGCGTCCATGACCATCCACAGCACCGCCGAGGCCACCACCGTGCACACGCCCAGCGCGATGGAGAGCAGGAAGCTGACCTTCATCACCGACCACGGGTCGGCCTTGGCCACCCGCAGCCGCGCCTTGCGGGTGCGCGGGGTCGTACGCGCCCCCGTGCGGGGGCGGCGCACGGCGGGGCCGCCACCGCGCTGCTGACCGCCCTGCGTCCCGTTCTGGGACGGCTGGTAGGCCTGCGGCGGGTGGTACGGCTGCGCGGGGCCCGATCCGGACTTCTCGCGCTCGCCGGGCAGTGCCCCGTAGTCGGACCGGGCCTCAGGCCCGCGGGTGTCGGTCACCGTTACCCCCTGGGAGTCCGCGGCAGGGCCACGGGCACCGTTCGCTCCGGAAGCGGCCGATCCGGCGCCCGTGGCTCCACTCACGCTTTACTCCTCGTGCTCCCCGGCCGAGGGCTCGATGCCCTCGACTGCGGCCTCGGCAGACTCGCCCTCGGCAGCGTCGATCTCGGCCCCTTCGGGACCGTCGACCTCTTCAGCCTCGCGACCGGCCTCGGCGTTACGAGCGATGCCGACCACGGCATCGCGCTTGCCCAGGTTGATCAGTTGGACGCCCATGGTGTCACGGCCCGTCTCCCTGACCTCGTTGACTCGCGTACGAATCACACCACCGCCGAGCGTGATGGCGAGGATTTCATCGGTCTCCTCGACCACCAGCGCACCGACCAGCGAGCCCCGGTCCTCAACGATCTTGGCGGCCTTGATTCCGAGGCCACCGCGACCCTGGACGCGGTACTCGTCGACGGGGGTCCGCTTCGCGTACCCGCCGTCGGTGGCGGTGAACACGAAAGTACCGGGCCGGACGACATTCATCGAGAGCAGCTCGTCGCCCTCGCGGAAACTCATCCCCTTGACGCCCGAGGTGGCGCGTCCCATCGGGCGCAGGGCGTCGTCCGTCGCCGTGAAGCGGATGGACTGCGCCTTCTTGCTGATGAGCAGCAGATCGTCCTCGGCCGACACCAGCTCGGCGCCGATCAGCTCGTCCTCGCCGCCGGACTCCGTCTCACGGAGGTTGATGGCGATGACACCACCCGATCGGGGCGAGTCGTAGTCCTTGAGCGATGTCTTCTTCACCAGGCCGGACTTGGTGGCGAGGACCAGGTAGGGCGCCGCCTCGTAGTCGCGGACGGCGAGGATCTGGGCGATCTTCTCGTCCGGCTGGAAGGCCAGCAGGTTCGCCACGTGCTGACCGCGCGCGTCCCGGCCGGCGTCCGGCAGCTCGTACGCCTTGGCCCGGTAGACCCGGCCCTTGTTGGTGAAGAACAGCAGCCAGTGGTGCGTGGTCGAGACGAAGAAGTGGTCGACGATGTCGTCCTGCTTCAGCTTGGTGCCCCGTACGCCCTTGCCGCCGCGCTTCTGCGACCGGTAGTCCTCGGTCTTGGTGCGCTTGACGTAGCCGCCGTTGGAGATGGTGACGACGATGTCCTCTTCGGCGATCAGGTCCTCGATGGACATGTCACCGTCGAACGGCACCAGCTTGGAGCGCCGGTCGTCGCCGAACTTCTCGACGATCGCGGCCAGCTCCTCGCTGATGATCTGGCGCTGGCGCTCGGGCGAGGCGAGGATCGCGTTGTACTCGTTGATCTTCGCCTGGAGCTCGTCGTGCTCGGCGACGATCTTCTGGCGCTCCAGGGCGGCGAGCCGGCGGAGCTGCATCTCCAGGATCGCGTTGGCCTGGATCTCGTCGATGGAGAGCAGGCCCATCAGGCCCTCGCGCGCGACCTCGACGGTGTCGCTGCGCCGGATCAGCGCGATGACCTCGTCGATGGCGTCGAGCGCCTTGAGCAGACCGCGCAGGATGTGGGCCCGCTCCTCGGCCTTGCGCAGCCGGAACCTGGTACGCCGGACGATGACCTCGATCTGGTGCGTCACCCAGTGGCGGATGAACGCGTCCAGCGAGAGCGTGCGCGGCACGCCGTCGACGAGCGCCAGCATGTTGGCGCCGAAGTTCGTCTGGAGGTCGGTGTGCTTGTACAGGTTGTTGAGGACGACCTTGGCGACCGCGTCGCGCTTGAGCACGATGACCAGGCGCTGGCCGGTACGGGAGCTGGTCTCGTCCCGGACGTCGGCGATGCCGCCGACCTTGCCGTCCTTCACCAGGTCGGCGATCTTCTGCGCCAGGTTGTCGGGGTTGGTCTGGTACGGAAGTTCCGTGACCACCAGGCACTGGCGGTTCTGGATCTCCTCGACCGCGACCACCGCGCGCATGGTGATCGAGCCGCGCCCGGTGCGGTACGCCTCCTCGATGCCCTTGCGGCCGACCACGAGGGCGCCGGTCGGGAAGTCGGGGCCCTTGATGCGCTCGATCAGCGCGTCCAGGAGCTCCTCGTGCGAGGCCTCGGGGTGCGACAGGAACCACTGGGCGCCGTCCGCCACCTCGCGCAGGTTGTGCGGCGGGATGTTGGTGGCCATACCGACGGCGATCCCCGCCGAGCCGTTGACCAGCAGGTTCGGGAAGCGCGCCGGCAGGACCGTCGGCTCCTGGTTGCGGCCGTCGTAGTTGTCCTGGAAGTCGACGGTCTCCTCGTCGATGTCGCGGACCATCTCCATGGCCAGCGGCATCAGCTTGCACTCGGTGTACCGCATGGCGGCGGCCGGGTCGTTGCCCGGGGAACCGAAGTTGCCGTTGGAGTCCACCAGCGGCATGCGCATCGACCAGTGCTGGGCGAGGCGCACGAGGGCGTCGTAGATCGAGGAGTCGCCGTGCGGGTGGTAGGTACCCATGACGTCGCCGACGACGCGGGCGCACTTGTAGAAGCCCTTCTCGGGCCGGTAGCCGCCGTCGTACATCGCGTACAGCACACGGCGGTGGACGGGCTTCAGACCGTCCCGTACGTCCGGCAGCGCGCGCGAGACGATGACGGACATCGCGTAGTCGAGGTAGGAGCGCTGCATCTCCGTCTCGAGCCCGACGGGCTCGATGCGCAGTACAGGTTCTTCCTCGGTGGGTTCAGTGGTCGCGGGAGTGTTCTCGTCGGCCATTGCTGGTTCTCAAGTCCTTTCGAAGCGGTCAGCGACAGACCGACTCAGATGTCGAGGAAGCGGACGTCCTTGGCGTTGCGCTGGATGAACGAGCGCCGCGCCTCGACGTCCTCGCCCATCAGCACCGAGAACAGGTCGTCGGCCTGGGCCGCGTCGTCCAGGGTGACCTGGCCCAGGACGCGGTGCTCGACGTCCATCGTGGTGACGCGCAGCTCCTCGGCGTTCATCTCGCCGAGACCCTTGAAGCGCTGGATCGAGTCCTCGCGGATCCGCTTGCCCGCCTGCTTGCCGAGCTCCACGAGCGCGTCGCGCTCACGGTCCGAGTATGCGTACTCGAAGTCGTCCCGGCCCCACTTGATCTTGTAGAGCGGCGGGCGCGACAGGTACACGTGCCCGGCCTCGACCAGCGGCCGCATGAAGCGGAAGAGGAAGGTCAGCAGCAGGGTGTTGATGTGCTGGCCGTCGACATCGGCGTCCGCCATCAGGATGATCTTGTGATAGCGGAGCTTCTCGATGTCGAAGTCCTCGTGGACTCCGGTGCCGAAGGCCGAGATCAGCGCCTGGACCTCGGTGTTCTGCAGGATCTTGTCGATACGGGCCTTCTCGACGTTCAGGATCTTGCCTCGGATGGGCAGGATGGCCTGGTACATCGGGTTGCGGCCGGACTTCGCCGAACCACCGGCGGAGTCACCCTCGACGATGAAGATCTCGCACTTCGTCGGGTCGTTGGACTGGCAGTCGGAGAGCTTGCCGGGCAGGGAGGCGCTTTCCAGCAGCCCCTTGCGGCGGGTCAGGTCGCGCGCCTTGCGGGCGGCGACGCGGGCCGTCTGCGCCTGGATGGCCTTGCGGATGATGTCCGCGGCCTCGTTGGGGTTGCGGTCGAACCAGTCGGTCAGGTGCTCGTGCACCACCTTCTGGACGAACGTCTTCGCCTCGGTGTTGCCCAGCTTGGTCTTGGTCTGGCCCTCGAACTGCGGCTCGCCCAGCTTGACGGAGATGATCGCCGTCAGACCCTCGCGGATATCCTCGCCGGAGAGGTTGTCGTCCTTCTCGCGCAGCAGCTTCTTGTCGCGGGCGTACCGGTTGACCAGGCCCGTGAGCGCGGCGCGGAATCCCTCCTCATGCGTACCCCCCTCGTGCGTGTGGATGGTGTTCGCAAAGGAGTAAACGCCCTCGCTGTACTGAGAGTTCCACTGCATCGCGATCTCGGCCGAGAGCATGCGCTCCTTGTCCTCGGCCTCCACGTCGATCACGGTCGGGTGGATCAGCTCGCCCTTGCGCGAGTTGAGGTACTTCACGAAGTCGACGATGCCGCCCTCGTAGTGGTACGAGACCGTGAGCGCCTGCTCGACTTCCGACTCCTCGGCCGAGTCCGCCCCGGAGACGGCCTTCGCCGACTCCCGCTCGTCCGTGAGCTTGATCGTCAGGCCCTTGTTGAGGAAGGCCATCTCCTGGAAGCGCCGCGCGAGCGTCTCGAAGGAGTACTCGGTGGTCTCGAAGACGTCCGGGTCGGCCCAGAACGTCACCGTGGTGCCGCTCTCCTCGACCTGCTCGTGCTTGGCCAGCGGGGCGGTGGGGACACCGAGCTTGTAGTCCTGGGTCCAGCGGTAGCCGTCGCGCTTGATGTCGACCGCGAGCTTGGTCGAGAGGGCGTTCACCACGGAGACGCCGACACCGTGCAAACCACCGGAGACGGCGTAGCCACCGCCGCCGAACTTGCCGCCCGCGTGCAGCACGGTCAGGACGACCTCGACGGCCGGCTTCTTCTCCACGGGGTGCATGTCCACCGGGATGCCACGGCCGTTGTCGACCACACGCACGCCGCCGTCGGGCAGGATCGTGACGTCGATCGTGTCCGCGTGGCCGGCGAGGGCCTCGTCGACGGAGTTGTCGACGACCTCCTGCACCAGGTGGTGCAGGCCGCGCTCACCCGTCGAGCCGATGTACATGCCAGGTCGCTTGCGGACCGCGTCCAGACCTTCGAGGACGGTGATGGCACTGGCGTCGTACGAGGCGGTGACCTCGCCGTTCTCACCGGCGGCAGCGGACGGGGTGTTCTCGTTGGGGTTGCCGGAATCGGCCACGAAGCGCCCTTTCTGGCACAGCACAGCCTTCCCCTGGGCAGACAGGAGCAGCTGCGTCGTTCAGCGATGGTCAGCGTCGGGGGGTGCCGTGGAGGCATGACCCGACCGCGTCATTCGGTGGGTCCCGCGAGGAGGGCGGGATTATTGACCAGTCTACCGGTAGCGCCGACATGAATGGGGGTTTGCCGGTACCTGAGTCCGCATGTGCCGCCCTGAGCGGGCGGCTACCGACTCCCCATATCCGGGCAGGGGCTCTAAGAGCCTCACACGGGCATTCAGCGCTTCGGCCTGTCAACCTCCGGCTACCGTGAGGGACGCCTCACCCGTACCGCCCGGTTTCCTGGCGCGCGACGGCCGCCCGTGAGGGGCCTGGGGGGCTGCTTCTTCGCGGGCGTGGCTTCGGCTCACGCTCCTTGCGCGTCACCGTCCACGCGCGCGTACGGGCGCGCGACAGAGACCGCGACGGTCGGTGAGGGCAAGGCCGAGGAGCGGCCTCGCACCGCCTCACCCGTACGTGTCGCCCGGCCCCGTGCTCCCCGGGGCCCGCAGGCGCCCGTACCGCGTCGGCGGGCCGCCCGGCCCCAGAACCTTGATCATCCGTACCGTGCCGTGGCCCAGGTCCGCGTTGAGCCGGGCCACCAGCTGGGGCGCGAGCAGGCGCAGCTGCGTCGCCCACGCCGTGGAGTCGCACTGCACCGTGAGCACCCGCTCGTCGGGGTCCTCGTCGTAGCGCAGCGGCACGCAGTGCTTGGCCAGGTCGTCGCCGACGATCTGCGGCCAGCGGCCCATCACGCCGCCCACGGCGGCCGGGGTCTCCCAGCCGCGCTCGGTGATCAGCCGGTTGATCGCGGCGCCCAGCGGCTGCGGGTCGCGGCCGTCCGCGCGCGCGCCCGAGCGCAGGCCGCCGCCCCGGCGGGCCTGCTTCTTCTGCTGGGCGGCGGCGCCCCGCGCCTTGGCCTGCTCCTTGGCGGCGCGCAGCGCCACGCGCGCCAGGTCGACGCCGGAGGACTCGGGAACCTTGGGCGCCGGCTTCTCGTTACCGGAGTGCTCGCTCATACCCGCGCCACCTCTCCCGCGGCGACCTCGTACCGAGCCCCCGCGAGGACGCCGGGCACGTCGTCGTCCACGGCCGCCGTCACCAGCACCTGCTCGCCCGGGGCCACCAGCTCCGCCAGCCGTTCGCGGCGCCGGGCGTCCAGCTCCGCGAAGACGTCGTCCAGGACCAGGACCGGCTCGTTGCCCTCGGCCCTCAGCAGGTCGTACGAGGCGAGCCGCAGCGCCAGGGCGTACGACCAGGACTCGCCGTGGCTCGCGTACCCCTTGGCCGGGAGCCGGCCGAGCTGGAGCAGCAGGTCGTCGCGGTGCGGCCCTATCAGGGTCACCCCGCGCTCGATCTCCTGCTTGCGCACCTCGGCGAGCGCGGCCATCAGCTGCCCGTACAGATCCTCGCGGGTGCTCGCCTCGCCCTGCGCCGACGGCTTGTACTCCAGGGCCACCGGACCGCCGCCGGGCGCCAGCTGCTCGTACGCCTTGTCCGCGAGCGGCTGGAGCGTCGCGATCAGGTCGAGCCGCTGGGCGAGCAGCTCCGCCCCGGCCCGCGCCAGATGCTGGTCCCACACGTCGAGTGTGGACAGGTCCATGCCGCGGCCGCCATGGCGCCGGGCCATCGCGGCCGACTTCAGCAGGGTGTTGCGCTGCTTGAGGACGCGGTCGTAGTCGGAGCGGACGGCCGCCATGCGCGGGGAGCGCGCGGTGACCAGCTCGTCCAGGAACCGCCGCCGCTCGCCGGGGTCGCCCTTGACCAGCGCCAGATCCTCCGGCGCGAAGAGCACGGTCCGCACTATCCCCAGCACGTCACGCGGTCTGACCTGCGAGGACCGGTTGATACGGGCCCGGTTCGCCCGGCCCGGGTTCAGCTCCAGCTCGATCAGCTGGGAGCGCTCGCCCTGGGTCACGGCCGCGCGGATGACCGCGCGCTCGGCGCCCGCGCGCACCAGCGGCGCGTCCGAGGAGACCCGGTGGCTGCCGAGGGTCGCCAGATAGCCGACCGCCTCGACAAGGTTGGTCTTGCCCTGGCCGTTGGCCCCCACGAACGCGGTGACGCCCGGGTCGAGCGGAACCTCGACCCGGGCGTACGAGCGGAAGTCGGCCAGCGAGAGATGCGTGACGTGCATGGTGGTGCGCCGACCTCCCCCGGCCCTGCCAACAGCCTGTGGACTACTTCTTGGACTCGACCGCGTGGCCGCCGAACTGGTTGCGCAGCGCCGCGATCATCTTCATCTGCGGGGAGTCGTCCTGCCGGGACGCGAACCGCGCGAAGAGCGACGCGGTGATCGCGGGCAGCGGAACGGCGTTGTCGATGGCCGCCTCCACGGTCCACCGGCCCTCGCCGGAGTCCGCGGCGAAGCCACGCAGCTGGTCGAGGTGCTCGTCCTCGTCGAGGGCGTTGACCGCCAGGTCCAGCAGCCAGGAACGGATGACCGTGCCCTCCTGCCAGCTGCGGAAGACCTCGCGGACGTCGGTGACGGAGTCGACCTTCTCCAGGAGCTCCCAGCCCTCGGCGTACGCCTGCATCATCGCGTACTCGATGCCGTTGTGGACCATCTTGGCGAAGTGGCCGGCGCCGACCTTGCCCGCGTGGACCGAGCCGAACTCGCCCTCGGGCTTGAGCGCGTCGAAGACCGGCTGGACCTTCGCCACGTTCTCGGCGTCGCCGCCGTACATCAGCGCGTAGCCGTTCTCCAGGCCCCAGACGCCGCCGGAGACGCCGCAGTCGACGAAGCCGATGCCCTTGAGGCCCAGCTCGACGGCGTGCTTCTCGTCGTCCGTCCAGCGCGAGTTGCCGCCGTCGACGACCACGTCTCCGGGGGAGAGCAGCTCCGCCAGCTCGTCGATCGTGGACTGGGTCGCGGCACCGGCCGGGACCATCACCCAGACCACGCGCGGGCCCTTGAGCTTGCCCACAAGCTCTTCGAGGCTGTGGACATCGGCGACGTCCGGGTTGCGGTCGTAACCGATGACGGTGTGGCCTGCGCGGCGAATCCGCTCGCGCATGTTGCCGCCCATCTTGCCGAGGCCGACGAGACCGAGCTCCATCACATGATCCTTTGACGTTGTGGCGTTCGTACCCGTGTCCGAGCCTACGCCGGGACACGGGCACACACCTGTGGGGTCGGCCGCTCAGACGAACGTGGCCCCGCAGGTCAGCCGGGTGGATCAGCCGGAGAGACGCACCGGCATGATCAGGTACTTGTACGCGTCGTCCGCCTCGGCGTCGAGCGCGGCCTTGCCACTCAGCAGCGCCGGCTTGGTCGAGGTCGTGAAGGAGAGCTGGGCGACCGGGGAGTCGATGGCACTCAGGCCGTCGAGCAGGAAGGTCGGGTTGAAGGCGATCGAGATGTCGTCGCCCTCCAGGTTGGCGTCGACCCTTTCCACAGCCTGTGCGTCGTCGCTGGAGCCGGCCTCCAGGATGAGCACGCCCTGCTCGAAGCTGAGGCGGACCGGCGTGTTGCGCTCGGCGACCAGGGAGACGCGCTTGACGGCCTCGACGAAGGGGGCGGTCTCGATCACCGCGACCGAGTTGAACTCGGTGGGGAACAGCGTCCGGTACTTCGGCAGGTCGCCTTCGAGCAGGCGGGTGGTGGTGCGCCGGCCGGCGCCCTCGAAGCCGATCAGGCCCTCTCCGGCGCCCGAGCCCGACAGCGCGAGCGTGACCGTGTCACCACTGGTGAGGGCCTTGGCGGTGTCCAGGAGCGTCTTGGCGGGCACCAGGGCGACCGCGGAGGCGTCCGGGTTCTCCGGCTTCCACAGGAACTCGCGGACCGCGAAGCGGTAGCGGTCGGTGGAGGCCAGGGTGACCGTGTCGCCCTCGATCTCGATGCGGACACCGGTCAGCACGGGCAGCGTGTCGTCGCGCCCGGCGGCGATGGCGACCTGGGCGGCGGCGGAGGCGAAGACCTCACCGGGAACGGTGCCGGTCGCGGTCGGCATCTGCGGCAGCGCCGGGTACTCCTCCACAGGCAGGGTGTGGAGGGTGAAGCGGGAGGAGCCGCAGACCACCGTCGCCCGTACACCGTCTGTGGAAATCTCCACCGGGCGGTTGGGCAGGGCACGGCAGATGTCGGCGAGCAGACGGCCGGAGACGAGCACCGTGCCGTCCTCGTCGACCTCGGCCTCGACCGAGACCCGCGCCGAGACCTCGTAGTCGAAGCTGGAGAAGCTGAGGGCGCCGTCCTCCGCCTTCAGAAGAAGGCCCGCGAGCACGGGCGCGGGCGGACGGGCCGGGAGGCTGCGGGCCACCCACGCCACCGCCTCCGCGAGAACATCGCGCTCCACCCGGATCTTCACCGGAACCGCCTCCTGCTGTTGCTGGCTCGCCCTGCTGGCTTTCGTCGTCGGCTGTTTCGCCGGGGACCAGTCTGACGTACGCCGCTGACACTCGGTGCTAGTCGGGGTCAAGTCGTGGCGAGAGGTCGGAGGGCCACCGGGCCCGAGTTGTGCACAGGCCCCACTTCGAAGCGAAATCCGAGCTAACTCTAAGTGGGAGTAGTAGTAGGGCCTGTGGAAACGGTGGATAACCCCGTTTTCGCAGGTCAACCCCACTTTTTTGTCCACCGTGCCTGTGGGTGGAGCCCGTGGACAACTCACCGGTTCTGTGGACACCCGAAAGTTCTGCACACCCGATGCACAGGCAGGGCCCACTTCTCCCCAGGGCCGTCCCCAGCTTTACCCACGTTCCCCACAGCCCAACCGGCTCGTTGGTGTGACGCCTTTCACTCGACCCGGTGATGAGAGGTGTTGCGTTGCCGAACAGTGGACAGCGCTGTGGAGAAGCTGTGGGCAACATGCCCCAGCCTGTGGGCCGCCGGTGGACAACTTTGACCACAGGCTGTGGACAGAGATTTCATCCACAGCCTGTGGAGCGCGCTCGCGCACAAATCCACAAGTATCTGACCTGGGGTGATGGAGTATCAGGGGGTCGGCCTGTGGATGCAATCTGGACAACTGAACAGTCCCCAGGGTGTGGACGGGGAAAAGTCGCCGAATCTGTGGAGAACCCCCTCTGACCGGCGCGTATTCGAACACCGGGAGCGGGCGCGGGCCCTGCGGAGTCGTCGTGGCGAGCCGTCCACAGAGGTGGGGACGGCGTCTTACGCGGGCTCCTGGGCAACAAAAAGGGCGCCCGGGACGGTGTCCCGGGCGCCCTGAGGGGCTCTGTGAGCGGCCTGCTCAGCCGTTCTTGATGCGGTTGGTGAGCTCGGTGACCTGGTTGTAGATGGAGCGCCGCTCGGCCATCAGCGCGCGGATCTTCCGGTCGGCGTGCATCACCGTCGTGTGGTCGCGGCCGCCGAACTGCGCCCCGATCTTCGGCAGCGAGAGGTCGGTGAGCTCGCGGCACAGGTACATCGCGATTTGGCGCGCCGTCACCAGGACCCGGCTGCGCGAGGATCCGCACAGGTCCTCGACGGTGAGCCCGAAGTAGTCCGCGGTCGCCGCCATGATCGCGCCGGCCGTGATCTCGGGCGCCGAGTCCTCGCCGCCGGGGATCAGGTCCTTCAGCACGATCTCCGTGAGCCCCAGGTCCACCGGCTGCCGGTTGAGCGACGCGAACGCCGTCACCCGGATCAGCGCGCCCTCCAGCTCACGGATGTTCCGCGAGATCCGGGACGCGATGAACTCCAGCACCTCCGGCGGGGCGTTGAGCTGCTCCTGCACCGCCTTCTTACGGAGGATCGCGATACGCGTCTCCAGCTCCGGCGGCTGCACATCGGTGGTCAGACCCCACTCGAAACGGTTCCGCAGCCGGTCCTCCAGCGTCATCAGCTGCTTGGGCGGCCGGTCGGAGGAGAGCACGATCTGCTTGTTGGCGTTGTGGAGCGTGTTGAAGGTGTGGAAGAACTCCTCCTGCGTCGACTCCTTGCTCGCCAGGAACTGGATGTCGTCGACCAGGAGGATGTCCACGTCCCGGTACCGCTTGCGGAAGGTGTCGCCCTTGCCGTCGCGGATCGAGTTGATGAACTCGTTGGTGAACTCCTCGGAGCTCACGTACCGCACGCGGGTGCCGGGGTAGAGGCTGCGGGCGTAGTGCCCGATGGCGTGCAGAAGATGCGTTTTGCCAAGGCCCGACTCGCCGTAGATGAAGAGCGGGTTGTACGCCTTGGCCGGCGCCTCGGCGACGGCTACGGCCGCCGCGTGCGCGAACCGGTTCGAGGAACCGATGACGAACGTGTCGAAGAGGTACTTGGGGTTGAGGCGCGCGTGCGGCTCGCCGGGGCCGCCCGGCTGGGCCGCCGAGGACGACGAGGGGCCGCCCATCGGACGCGGGGCGCCGCCGCCCGGATGCGGGCCGCCGTGGTGCTGCGGCGCCTGCGGCTCGGGGAGCTCGTGGCGCTCCGGCTTGTACGGCTGCGCCTGCTGCTCGTACTGCTGCGGCTGCTGCTCGTACTGCGGGCGCTCGGGCATCTGCGGCTGCCGGTAGTCGTGCTGCGGCTGCTGCGGGCGGGCGGTCGCGTACGGGTCGCGGTCCTGGAAGCCGCCGAGGCGCTGCTGCTGCCAGGAGAGGTCCTCCTGGGCGCGCGGCCAGGCGCCGGGCTCGGGGCGCTGCTGCTGGTAGTCCGGGTAGGCGGGGCGCACGGTCGGCAGGCCGTCGTCGGCCGGGCGGCCGTAGCCGTCGTCCTGGTAGCGCGGCTGCTGCTGGGGCGGCGCGGACTGGGGGCCGGGGCCGGGAGGCTCGCCCACGGAGTCGTCGACGGTGATCGCGATCCGGATCGGGCGGCCGCACTCACGGCTGAGCGTGTCGCTGATCAGCGGGGCCAGGCGGCCCTCCAGGACGCGCTTGCCCCACTCGTTGGGGACGGCGAGCAGCGCCGTGTCGGCGACCAGGGCGAGCGGCTGGCAGCGCTCGATCCACTGCTTGTCCTTGGGCTCGATGCCCTGCTGGCCCTCTGAGAGGAGCTGCTCCAGCACTCGTGGCCACACTGCGGCAAGATCGGCAGGTACGTCAGCCACAAGGCACGCTCTCTCGCAGGTCCCACGAATGTGTGGTTCTCGGGACGGGATGGAAGGACAGGCAAGGACAGAAAGGAAAAGAGTCGGGGTCGAGCCACGGTAGTCGCGGCGACTGACGTGGTTCAAGTTGTTGTCCACAGGCTGTGCACAGTGGGCCCCGCGAAGACGCTGGTTTGACCGGATGGCGTAGCCGCGCGTACCGTAACCAGGTCGAGTTGTCGATGGCTGCTGCCGCCTGCCTCCGATGGGCAAAGATCACGGTCTGTGATCGTGAAGCGGTGCACTCGGGCGTATTGCGAGCTTCGCGAATTGCGAGCTTCTCGTGGGCGCACGGTGACAGCCAGGCGATGTCCCGCCACCACCGAAACATTTCTGGAGCCCCCGAGTGAGCAAGCGCACCTTCCAGCCGAACAACCGTCGTCGCGCCAAGACCCACGGCTTCCGCCTGCGGATGCGTACCCGTGCCGGTCGCGCCATCCTCGCGAACCGTCGTGGCAAGGGCCGCGCCAGCCTGTCCGCCTAATCGCATACAGGTCATGACGTGCTGCCTACCGAGAATCGGCTGAGGCGGCGCGAAGACTTCGCGACCGCGGTACGCCGAGGACGCCGGGCCGGTCGCCCGCTCCTCGTCGTCCATCTACGCAGCGGTGCAACGGACCCGCACGCGCCTGGGGAGAGCGCTTCCCCGACGCGTGCGGGTTTCGTCGTCAGCAAGGCCGTGGGTGTGGCGGTCGTCCGCAACCTGGTGAAGCGAAGGCTTCGCCATCTGATGCGCGATCGGCTGTCCCAGCTGCCCCCCGGTAGCCTGGTGGTCGTACGAGCATTGCCCGGCGCGGGCGATGCCGATCATGCACATCTGGCCCAAGACCTGGACGCCGCCCTTCGGCGGCTGCTGGGAGGGGGTGCGCGATGAAGTACCCGCTGCTGGCCCTGATCAAGTTGTACCAGTGGACGATCAGCCCGCTGCTCGGGCCCGTCTGCAGGTACTACCCGTCGTGTTCCCACTACGGATTCACGGCCATTGACCGGCATGGCGCGGTGAAGGGCACGGCACTGACCGCCTGGCGCATCCTGCGGTGCAATCCGTGGTCGCCGGGCGGCGTGGACTACGTCCCCGAACGCAAGCGCCCTCGTTGGCACGAGGCGCTGCGCAACGCCTGGCGCGGCAGCAAGGGCGGGCAGTCCGCCGCTGAGACCGAGCCCAGCCCGGCCGCAGAGACCTCGCCCAATGCTCAAGGAGCCTGATTAGTGGACACGATTGCCAGTCTGTTCAGCTTTATCACCTGGCCTGTTTCCTGGGTCATCGTCCAGTTCCACAAGTTGTACGGCGCGATCTTCGGGCCGGACACGGGCTGGGCCTGGGGACTGTCCATCGTGTCCCTGGTGGTGCTGATCCGGATCTGTCTGATCCCGCTCTTCGTGAAGCAGATCAAGTCGACCCGGAACATGCAGGCGCTCCAGCCGAAGATGAAGGCGATCCAGGAGCGCTACAAGAGCGACAAGCAGCGTCAGTCCGAAGAGATGATGAAGCTGTACAAGGAGACGGGCACCAACCCGCTCTCCTCGTGCCTTCCCATCCTGGCGCAGTCGCCCTTCTTCTTCGCGCTGTACCACGTGCTGTCGGGCATCGCGAGCGGCAAGACCATCGGCGTCATCAACCAGCCGCTGCTGGAGAGCGCCCAGAAGGCCCACATCTTCGGCGCCCCGCTGGCGGCCAAGTTCACGGACAGCGCCCACAAGGTCGAGAGCCTCGGCGCCACCCTCACCGACGTCCGTGTGATCACCGCGATCATGATCGTGCTGATGTCCGCGTCGCAGTTCTTCACCCAGCGCCAGCTGATGACGAAGAACGTGGACCTCTCGGTGAAGACGCCGTTCATGCAGCAGCAGAAGATGCTGATGTACGTCTTCCCGGTCATGTTCGCCGTGATGGGTATCAACTTCCCCGTCGGTGTCCTCGTCTACTGGCTGACCACCAACGTGTGGACCATGGGCCAGCAGATGTACGTGATCAACCAGAACCCGACGCCGGGTTCCAAGGCGCAGGCCAGCTACCTGGAGCGACTGAGCAAGAGCGTCGCCGCCCACAGCGATGTGCGGGGCAAGCGCCGTCGGGCCGTCGTCCAGGCGATCGTGGCCAAGGGCCCGGACCGCAACGACAACGAGCGCAAGTTCATCGCCGGCCTGGCCAAGCAGGGCTTCGCCGCCCAGGCGGACGGCACCGTGGTGAAGAGCGACCCCGCCGTGGCCGAGGCGGAGGGCGCCGCGGCCAAGCGGCAGCAGCCCAAGCGCCTTACCAAGGCCCAGCGCCAGTCCGGTGCGGCCGCCGCGCAGGGTGGCGGCGAGGGTGAGGAGCCGGCGAAGACCTCGCTGGACAAGGGCACGTCGGACGAGGACACCGAGGCGAAGCAGGACGCGCCGCAGGCCGCCAAGTCCAAGACGGCGGGCAAGCCCGCCTCCGGTACCGCACGCAGCAAGGCCCAGTCCGGACAGCGCAAGGGTCAGCAGCGGCCCAAGCACCCGTCCAAGAAGTAAGAAGGAGTCCATCCGTGACGGAAGGCACCACCCCGGCCGCCGAGGGTGTCGACACCCTGTCCCGCCTGGAGCAGGAGGGGGAGATCGCCGCCGACTACCTTGAGGGCCTGCTCGACATCGCCGACCTGGACGGCGACATCGACATGGACGTCGAGGCGGACCGTGCCGCGGTCTCGATCATCAGTGACGCCGACAGCCGCGAGCTGCAGAAGCTCGTCGGCCGTGACGGTGAGGTGCTGGAGGCGCTCCAGGAGCTGACGCGGCTGGCCGTGCACCGGGAGACCGGTGACCGCAGCCGTCTGATGCTCGACATCGCGGGCTTCCGGGCCAAGAAGCGCACGGAACTGGCCGAGCTGGGTGCCAAGACCGCGGACGAGGTCAAGAACTCGGGCGAGCCGGTAAAGCTCCAGCCCATGACGCCGTTCGAGCGCAAGGTCGTGCACGACGCGGTCGCCGCCGCCGGTCTGCGCAGCGAGTCCGAGGGCGAGGAGCCGCAGCGCTTCGTCGTCGTGCTCCCCGCCTGAGCGGTCCTTAGTCCTCTGCCGAGGATCTTGGGGTTTTCCCCCGGGATCCCCGGTCTCGGCCCCGTCTGTTCGCAGACGGGGCCGATCTTTGTCAGCCTGATAGTCAGCCACCCCAGCGCGGGAAGCGCGGTACGGAAGGACGGTCCCCCGTGACGGAGGCAGCAGCAGAGCTTCCCCAGGCGCCCGAAGAGGCGCGCGCGGTATTCGGCGAGTACTTCCCGGAAGCCGTCCGGTACGCCGAGCTGCTCGCGGACGCGGGAGTCAAGCGCGGCCTGATCGGTCCGCGTGAGGTGCCCCGCCTCTGGGAGCGCCACCTGCTCAATTGCGCCGTGCTCTCCGAGGTCGTCCCCGAGGGTGTCACGGTCTGCGACGTGGGCTCCGGGGCCGGTCTGCCCGGTATCCCGCTGGCGCTGGTGCGCCCGGACCTGAAGATCACGCTCCTGGAGCCGCTGCTGCGGCGCACCAACTTCCTCCAGGAGGTCGTGGAGCTGCTGGGCCTGGACCATGTGACCGTGGTGCGCGGCCGGGCCGAGGAGATGCTGGGCAAGGTGCAGCCGGTGCATGTGGTCACGGCCCGTGCGGTGGCTCCGCTGGACCGGCTGGCCGGGTGGGGCGTGCCCCTGCTGCGCCCGTACGGCGAGATGCTCGCGCTCAAGGGCGACACCGCCGAGGAGGAGATCCTGGGTGCGCGGGCCGCGCTGAGCAAGCTGGGTGTGGTGAATACCTCAGTGCTGCATGTCGGTGAGGGCGTCGTGGACCCGCTGTCGACAGTCGTGCGGGTCGAGGTCGGGGAGAGCCCGGGCGGTGTGCGGTTCGCCGCCAAGCGTGCCAAGGCCGCCAGGACCAGCCGTACCAGGCGCCGCCGCTGACCGGCAGGGGCCGTTCAGGGGCGGATGCTCCATAGAAGGCGCGATAGGTACGCATTTCGGAGTGTCGTAACGATCTGACCGCAGGGCGCGTGCATCGTGTTTCACGTGAAACGTCGCTCTCTGCTGCATGGAATCATCAGCCGCGGCCGTAATGCCGCGCCGCGCGACCGCAAGCCCTTGGGCGGGGCCCTGGAGTCCCCCTCACGGGCTACGGAGTTGTCCACAGACGTGGATTCATCCACAGAAGAACGGACCTCGCTGGTTCACGACCCCGAAAGCATGGCAGGCTCTGTGCATTGCGAGCCTGAAGTCGAGGAGAGTGAATCCTTGCGGTCCGACGCCAACATCGCGGGACCGATGACCGATCCGGTCCCCGGTCCCCGTACCGAGTCGGCGGGGGAGGATGTTTCACGTGAAACACCGCCCCCGATGGACGACACCCCCATTGGTCGTGCTGCCCAGCTGGCGGTGGAAGCTCTCGGCCGTGCCGGCGAGGGTCTGCCCCGGCCGGACCAGACACGCATCATGGTGGTCGCCAACCAGAAGGGCGGCGTAGGAAAGACCACTACCACGGTCAATCTCGCCGCTTCCCTGGCGCTGCACGGTGCCCGGGTTCTGGTGGTCGACCTCGACCCGCAGGGCAACGCCTCCACAGCGCTGGGGATAGACCACCACGCCGAGGTCCCCTCGATCTACGACGTCCTGGTGGAGAGCAGGCCGCTCTCCGAGGTCGTCCAGCCGGTCCGGGACGTGGAGGGCCTCTTCTGTGCCCCGGCCACGATCGACTTGGCCGGCGCGGAGATCGAGCTGGTGTCGCTGGTGGCACGGGAGAGCCGTCTGCAGCGCGCCATCCAGGCGTACGAGCAGCCGCTGGATTACATCCTGATTGACTGCCCGCCGTCCCTGGGGCTCCTCACCGTCAACGCCCTGGTCGCCGGTGCCGAGGTCCTGATCCCCATCCAGTGCGAGTACTACGCCCTGGAGGGACTGGGTCAGCTGCTGCGGAACGTCGACCTGGTGCGGGGGCATCTGAACCCCGACCTGCATGTCTCGACGATCCTGCTCACCATGTACGACGGCAGGACCAGGCTCGCCTCCCAGGTGGCCGACGAGGTGCGCAGCCACTTCGGCCACGAGGTCCTGCGGACGAGCATCCCGCGATCGGTACGTATCTCGGAGGCTCCGAGCTACGGCCAGACGGTGCTCACCTACGACCCGGGCTCCAGCGGCTCGCTCTCGTACCTCGAAGCCGCCCGCGAGATCGCGCTGCGCGGGGTCGGCATCAACTACGACCCGACGACTCACATCCCCGTGGGCAGTCAGAACAACCAGCACAGCATGTCGGAGGGGATCCAGTGAGTGAGCGACGTAGAGGTCTGGGGCGGGGGCTCGGTGCGCTGATCCCCGCAGCCCCGCAGGAGAAGGCCGCGCCTTCGGTGGGGACGGCTTCCACGTCCCCGGCGGCGGTGCCGATGCTCGGCGCGGAGCGCGGGGTGGCGGCGGCGAAGGTGGCCACGCTCGCGGCGCCTCCTGTTTCACGTGAAACACCGGTGCCGGTCCAGGCAACCGAGTCGGCGGTCGCGCAGCTGAAGGCGCCCACGGGGGCGTACTTCGCGGAACTGCCGCTGGACTCGATCACGCCCAACCCGCGCCAGCCGCGTGAGGTGTTCGACGAGGACGCCCTCGCCGAACTCATCACCTCCATCAAGGAAGTCGGGCTCCTCCAGCCTGTCGTCGTACGGCAGCTGACGCCCGAGCGCTTTGAGCTCATCATGGGCGAGCGCCGCTGGCGGGCCTGCCGTGAGGCGGGCCTGGAGCGGATCCCCGCGATCGTGCGGGACACGGATGACGACAAGCTGCTCCTGGACGCGCTCCTGGAGAACCTGCACCGCTCCCAGCTCAACCCCCTGGAAGAGGCGGCGGCCTACGACCAGCTGCTGAGGGACTTCAAGTGCACCCATGACCAGCTGGCGGACCGCATCGGCCGGTCGCGCCCGCAGGTCTCCAACACCCTGCGTCTGCTGCGGCTCTCGCCGCCGGTCCAGCGCAGGGTGGCGGCCGGGGTGCTCTCGGCGGGCCACGCCCGGGCACTGCTCTCGGTCGACGACTCGGACGAGCAGGACCGGCTGGCGCACCGCATCGTGGCCGAGGGGCTCTCGGTGCGGGCGGTCGAAGAGATCGTGACCCTGCTGAACTCGGAGCCAAAGAGCGCCGCCAAGGCGAAGGGCCCGCGCGCCGGGACCCGGCTGTCGCCCGCACTCTCCGATCTGGCCTCCCGGCTCTCGGACCGCTTCGAGACGCGGGTGAAGGTCGACCTCGGCCAGAAGAAGGGAAAGATCGTCGTCGAGTTCGCGTCGATGGACGATCTGGAGCGGATCCTCGGCACCCTCGCCCCGGGCGAGGGACGGGTCCTCGACAAGAGCCTCTCCGAGGAGTCCGAGGAGGGCGGCGAAGCCTGAGGCGGTGACCCACTCACCGTCTGAGGCACGGCAGTTGTCGTGAAGGGCGGGCTGTGTTCCGATGCATACGGGAACACAGCCCGCCCTTTGCTGTTGTGCGGTATCCGCACCGGCGGTGGGTGGATACGATGCGTTCTGGTATGGCACATCCACCTTGGGCCACTTCGGAGGGAGGGCGGGGAGCCATGCGAACGGTGAGCCGTACCCGACTGGTGACAGCGGGGCTGGGCCTCGGGGTGTTCGGCGGGTTCGTCGCCAGCCTTCTCCGGGAACGGAGTGCACTGGCAGCCGCCCAGGGGGCGGCAGGCGAGGGAAGCGAGGAGCAGCCTTCATGGGGCGTCGGCTTGTACCGCTCACGCTGGACAACCTTCCGGACCTTCCCAAGCGTTGCCGCGCCTGTGTCTTCTGGGAACTTGACCCAGTCAGCGGAGAGGCCGCGATAAAGGCAGGGACGCCCGAGCTCGAAAAGGAAGCCTGGATCTCGGCCGTGCTCCTGGAGTGGGGCTCCTGCGGCCGGGTCGTCTACGTCGACGACGTACCGGTGGGCTTCGTCCTCTACGCCCCGCCCGCCTATGTGCCGCGCGCCACTGCCTTCCCCACCAGCCCGGTGTCCCCCGACGCGGTACAGCTGATGACGGGGTGGATCATGCCCGGGTATCAGGGCCAGGGGCTGGGGAGAGTGATGGTGCAGACGGTCGCCAAGGACCTGTTGCGCCGGGGCTTCAAAGCCATCGAGGCGTTCGGCGACGCCCGCTGGAGCGAGCCCGCCTGTGTGCTGCCCGCCGATCACCTGCTGGCGGTGGGCTTCAAGACCGTACGGCCACATCCCCGGTATCCCCGGCTGCGGCTGGAGCTGAGGACCACGCTCTCCTGGAAGGAAGACGTCGAGCTGGCGCTGGACCGGCTGCTGGGAGCCGTCCAGAAGGAGCCCGCCCTGCGGCCCCTGTAGAACCCCAAGGCATCAGCGGAACGTCACGGCCCTCGTGGTCGTCCGGAAACGCGAACGGGCCCGGCCCCCTCGGGGGGCCGGGCCCGTTCGCGTTGTTTCACGTGAAACAGCGTGGCTGGGACTTACTCGCCGATGAAGCTGTCGAGGTCGCGCAGCAGAGCGGCCTTCGGCTTGGCGCCGACGATGGTCTTGGCCACCTCGCCACCCTGGTAGACGTTCAGGGTCGGGATGGACATCACGCCGTACTTGGCGGCAGTGGCCGGGTTCTCGTCGATGTTGAGCTTGACGATCTCGATCTGGTCGCCGTGCTCCGCCGCGATGGCCTCCAGGGACGGGGCGATCTGGCGGCACGGGCCGCACCACGCCGCCCAGAAGTCCACGAGTACGGGCTTGGCGCTCTTGAGGACGACCTCGTCGAAGTCGGCATCGGTCACGTTCTTCAGGGTGCCGGCCACGGCAGCCTCCTTGCGGGTATGGGTGAGGGGGGTGGGGAGGGAGGATCGGATGGTTCAGACGGCGGCCGCGGCGGCCTTCTCGTCGTCGGCGAGCGCGGCCAGGAAGCGCTCGGCGTCGAGAGCGGCGGAGCAGCCCGTACCGGCGGCGGTGATCGCCTGGCGGTAGGTGTGGTCCACCACGTCACCGGCGCCGAAGACACCGGTCAGGTTGGTACGGGTGGAGGGCGCGGCGACCTTGAGGTAGCCCTCGTCGTCCAGGTCGAGCTGGCCCTTGAAGAGCTCGGTGCGCGGGTCGTGGCCCACGGCGATGAAGAGGCCGGTCACGGCCAGCTCGGAGGTCTCGCCCGTCTTGGTGTTGCGCAGCGTCAGAGCGGAGAGCTTCTGGTCGCCGTGGATCTCGGCGACCTCGCTGTCCCAGGCGAACTTGATCTTCGGGTCGGCGAAGGCGCGCTCCTGCATCGCCTTGGAGGCGCGCAGGCTGTCCCGGCGGTGGACGATGGTGACGGACTTGGCGAAGCGCGAGAGGAAGGTCGCCTCCTCCATCGCGGTGTCGCCGCCGCCGACCACGGCGATGTCCTGGTCCTTGAAGAAGAACCCGTCGCAGGTCGCGCACCAGGAGACACCGCGCCCGGAGAGCTTGTCCTCGTTGGGCAGCCCGAGCTTGCGGTGCTGGGAGCCGGTGGTGACGATCACGGCCTTGGCGCGGTGGACGGTGCCGGCGGTGTCCGTGACGGTCTTGATCTCGCCGCTGAGGTCGACGGCCACGACGTCGTCCGGGAGCAGCTCGGCACCGAAGCGCTCGGCCTGCGCCCGCATGTTGTCCATGAGGTCGGGGCCCATGATCCCGTCACGGAAGCCGGGGAAGTTCTCCACCTCGGTGGTGTTCATCAGCGCGCCACCGGCGGTGACGGCGCCCTCGAACACCAGCGGCTGAAGCGACGCACGCGCGGTGTAGAGCGCGGCCGTGTAGCCGGCCGGCCCGGAGCCAATGATGATCACGTTACGGACGTCGCTCACGGGTTTCTTCCTCGTCTCTGCGGACTGCCTACTGCCTACCGGGGTCCGGTCCAGGACTCTCACCCCACCCAACGGATCCTACGGGGCGAGCATTCCCGGAACGTCTCACTGACGGGGATAGGAGTGCGTCAGCAGCAGCTTGCCCTTGGCGTCGGGCGCTGCGGTCTCGCAGCTCGCGTCGACGACGTACGCCTGGACCTGCGAAGTGTCCTTGGGGTGCGGAAGGACGAGGAGGTACGCATGGGTGCCCTGGTACTCGCCGGTCTCGGCGGCGAGCACGGTCTCCGAGTTCCGGCCGGTGCCCGCCTGGACGCAGGGCGGCACGTCGACGGCGACGCCGAGCTTCGGGGAGTTGGATGTGACGCCGAACTCGGGGTCCTTGCCGGCCGGGGAGTTCCCGGTGTTCTCCAGGCCGGACCGGGAGCTCATCAGGGTCCGCACCTGGCCGGCGAGGGAGGTGTCGGAGAAGACAGTGCCCGGCGTCGGCTGGGACGTGACGTCGGACTTCGCGTGGGTGTCGTCGGACGGCTGGAGCGCCTGCACCAGGAAGACGCTCACCCCGATCGCCGCGGCGCCGAAGACAGCTCCGAGCACGGCTGTGCGGCGACGCCGTGGGGCACGCGGTCGGCCCGGCCCGGTGGCGGCCCTGGGGCGCCCGGCCGGGCGGTCTGCCGCAGGAGTGTCGCCCGGGGCGGAGCCGAGCGATGTTTCACGTGAAACATGCGCCGCGTCGTCGGCCGTCTCGGTGGTGACGGGGGCTGCCGCTGTGATGGACACCGCGGTCGCCCCGGTGGTGGGCGCCGTGGCGTCGAGGAGGGCCTCGGCGGCCAGCGCCGCGTCGATCCGGCCCGCGATGTCGGCGGGCATGCGCGGCGGCCCGGGCAGGGTGCCGAGCAGGTCGCGGATCTCCGTCAGGGAGGCGTGGACGTCCGCGCACAGGTCGCAGCCGTCCAGGTGCCGGCGCACGGCGGCGGTACGGGAGGGGGGAAGCAGGCCCTCGTGGAGGTCGGAGATCTCCGAGACGTCCGGGTGCTGAGTCATGTCGGCCGTGGATGTCACGTGCGCCCACCTCCGCCCTTCACAGCAGCAGGATCATTCGGTCCTGCGTCCCTTGGTCCCGACGCAGGTGGGACGGATGTCCCCGGCGTCCGGTTCCTTCCCCCACCGCGCTCCTGGCTATCCCCGGTGTCGCCCGTGTCACCGCGCAGATGACCGAGCAGGGGTTGCAGCCGTGCCCGGCCCCGGGCGCAGCGGCTCTTCACGGTTCCCACCGGCACGTCGAGGATCTCCGCCGCCTCTGCCACCGGGTAGCCCTGCATGTCGACCAGGACCAGGGCGGCGCGCTGTTCCGCCGGGAGCGTCCCCAGGGCCTTCACCAGCTGTCGGTGGAGGTCCTGGCGCTCCGCTGGGGCCTCGGCCGACTCATGGGGCTCCAGGAGCAGCTCAAGGCGCTCCGCGTCGTCGACCGGCGAGGTCTTACGGGACGCCGCCTTGCGGGCCCGGTCGAGGCAGGCGTTCACGGTGATGCGGTGCAGCCAGGTCGTGACGGCCGACTGGCCGCGGAAGGTGTGTGCGGCCCGGTAGGCCGACACCAGGGCGTCCTGGACGGCGTCGGCGGCCTCCTCGCGGTCGCCCAGCGTCCGCAGGGCGACCGCCCAGAGTCTGTCGCGGTGGCGCCGGACCAGCTCGCCGAAGGCCTCGGGGTCACCGTCGACATGGCGGGCCAGAAGGTCCTGGTCGTTCACGCCGCCGTATGTGGCGTCGTCCAACGGTGAGCCCCCTCCCCGTGCTGTCGGATTTTCCTGTCGAACCTCGGACTCAGGCCCTGCCGGATCAGCCGGTGAACTTGACGTCCGTTATGGCCTGCTTGAAACCGGGATCGCTGAACTCGTCGGTGGCCGCGTAGGGCACCGCCGTGATCCACAGGACGACATAGCGGGTCTTCACCGCTTTCGCCGCCTTGAGATCGGCCGAGGCATTGCTCGTCGTCGTGGTCGCGATCTGCTTCATGGAGCCGACCGGCGTGCTCGGCGACATGGAGTCCGCCGCGTACAGCGTCACCGTCGTGTGGTTGCCGCCGTACCGGAGGGCTATCGACGCTGCCGACACGCCCTTCTCGGACCCGAGGTCGTAGACGATGCCCACGCCCTCCTTGTAAGGAGCGAGCGTGGGGCCGCCCTTGTAGCTCTTGGAGCGCCAGTACGTGGAGGTGTTGCCGTCGTAGGTGTTGCCCACGTCCTTGGCGTTCTGCGGCTTGCCGTCGGGGGCGTACTCCTCCGCCCCCTGGATGCGCAGCGGCACCGGAGCCTTCGGCTTGTCGCCGTCGCCCTTGTTCGGCTGCTGGGACGTCCCGGACTCGCCGGAGCCCTTGTCATGGCCCAGGAGCGAGTCCGCGAGCTGCCAGCTGCCCAGGCCGAGCGCGGCGATGAGCAGCGCCGACACGGCCCACTTGAGCGCCTTGCCGGTACGACCCTGGAGCGCGGGCGGCGGAGTCGGCACGACCTGGGTGACCGAGGGGTGCGGACCCGCGGGCGGACGGCCGTAGGTGCCCTGCTGGTAGGTGGTGCGCTGGTACTCCGGCGGCGCGGTGAAGGCGGGCTCCGGCGGGCGGATCCGCGGCATCGCCGAGACGGCCTTGACCAGCTCGTCCGGCGTGGTGCAGGCCGGCTCCTGGCGCGACGCGGTGGCGCCGTCGTTGGCCAGCGCGCGCATGGCGAGCTCGGACAGGCCCCGGTGGACGCCCGCGCGCACCTGGTCGGGAGCGATCAGGCCGACGCCCTTGGGCAGCCCGTGCAGACCGTAGGCATCGCTGTCGTACGGCCAGCGCTGGGTCAGCGAGGCGTACAGCAGCGCGCCGATCGCCTCCGTGTCGGACCGCTGGGGGGTGTCGGAGGTGATGCCGCGCAGTGCGGCGTTCACCGCGAGCCCGCGGATGCGGTACTGCCCCGAGGAGGTCCGCAGGACGGCGCCGGGAGTCAGCCGCAGATGCGCGAGGCCCTCGCGGTGGGCCGCCGCCATGGCCTGGGACACCTGGGTGACCAGCTGGTAGGCGTCATGTGCCTCCAGCGGGCCGACCGCTAGCAGCGCCGTGAGCTCGGTGGCGTCGGGCAGCCACTCGTGGACCACGTAGACGAGATCGTTCTCCTCCACCGCGTCCAGCACCTGGACGAAGCGCGGGTCCCCCAGGAGCGCCGACGAGCGGGCCGCCGCCAGGACGGAACGCGCCCGCGGATGGTCCGCCGGGAGGAGATGGACGCCCACGGCGCGACGCAGCTTTTCGTCGACCGCCCTCCAGCTGCTGAAACCGTCCAGACGGGTGACGCACTCTTCGAGCCGGTAGCGTCTGGCGAGCTTGTGGCCGCTGTGCAGCTCCGGTGTGGCGATGGGCTTCCGTTCACCGCCCGTGTCGCCGGCGCCCTGCTCCGCCGTGTCTGCCGTGTCGATGGATTCCGCCACCCCGTCGGTCGTGGCCCCGTCCGCCTTGGCGGTCAGCGGGTTGTCGCCGCTGTTGTCGGCCACGTCGACGGCAGCCGTGCTACGTTCCGCCACCGTCGTTCCTGCCTCCCCATCCGTTGCGTGCTGTCGGCCAGCCATGCAAAGTCATGCCAATTGTGCCCACAGTCCGGCACTATGCACGACACACGGCGGCGGACGATGGTTGTGCGCGGGAGAACGGACTCAGCGTCCGAGCCGTCCGCGCACCATTCCGACCATGGAGTTGAGCTCCTCGATCCGCATCTTCTTCGCCGCGACGAAGAAGACCCCGAGCAGCACCGCCCCGCCCACCACGAGTGCCACCAGCGAGCCGAGCGCCCCCTGGCCGACCCCCTTGAGGATGACGAAGCCCAGCGCCCCGCCGATGGCGGCCGCCGGGACGGCCGCCAGGGACAGCCTCGCGTACGTACGCAGCACGCGCGCGCCGTCCAGGTCGCCGCCCAGGCGGTTGCGCAGCCGGCGCCAGGCCACCCCGACGCCCACGGCGTAGGCGAGACCGTAGGCGCCCGCCATCCCCACGACTGCCCACTGGGCGGGCAGGATCACGTAGCAGGCGGCCGAGACCGCGGCGTTCACCGCGGCCACGATGACCGTGTTGTAGAACGGCGTCCGGGTGTCCTCGTACGCGTAGAAGCCGCGCAGGACGACGTACTGGACCGAGTACGGGATCAGCCCCAGCGCGAACGCCATCAGGATGAAGCCCATGGACCGGCCGGCCTCGATGCCGCTGCTGGAGTACAGCAGGGTGCACATCGGGACGCCGAGCGCGAGGAACATGAAGGCGACCGGGACGATGGCGACGGCCGAGTTGCGCAGGCCCTGCGAGATGTCGTCGCGGACGGCGCCCGGGTCGTTGTCGTGCGCGGCCCGGGAGATGCGCGGCAGCAGGGCCGCCATCACCGAGACCGTGATGATCGCCTGCGGCATGCCCCAGATCAGCTGGGCGTTGGAGTAGGCGAGGAAGCCGGTGCCGTTCTTCCCGGACGCCTTGCCGGCGGCTGTGGCGAGCTGGGTGACGACGACCACGCCGGCCTGGTTGGCGAGGACGAAGAACACCGTCCACTTGGCCAGCTTGACCGTCTTGCCCAGACCGTGGCCCTTCCAGTCGAACCGCGGCCGGAACCGGAAGCCGGTCTCGCGCAGGTACGGGATCATCGCCAGCGCCTGGACGACCAGGCCGAGCAGGGTGCCCATGCCGAGGAGGCGGATGCCCTCCGGCGGGATCGTCTGCACACCCATGTGCGACTCGGCCGAGGTGCCGTACACCCAGATGAACAGGCCGAACGTGCCGATCATGACGATGTTGTTGAGGACCGGGGTCCACATCATCGCGCCGAACTTGCCGCGGGCGTTGAGGATCTGCCCCATCACCACGTGCACGCCCATGAAGAAGATCGTGGGCAGGCAGTAGCGGGCGAAGGTGACGGCGACGCTGTTGGCCGCCGTGTCGTCCGCGATGGTGGGCGAGAGCAGCTTGATGAGCATCGGGGCCGCGAGGACCGCGAGGGCGACGATCGCGCCGAGCGCCACCATGACCAGGGTCAGCAGCCGGTTGGCGTACGCCTGGCCGCCGTCCTCGTCGTCCTTCATGGCGCGCACCAGCTGCGGCACGAACACCGAGTTGAGGCCGCCGCCGACGGTGAGGATGTAGATCATCGTCGGCAGGGTGTACGCGATGGTGAAGGTGTCGCCGAGCAGGGCGGCACCCAGCGCGGCCGTGATCACCAGGCTGCGGACGAAGCCGGTCAGACGCGACACGAGCGTGCCCGCGGCCATTACGGCGCTCGACTTGAGCAGCCCGGAGGCGCGGCCGCCGGACTTCTGCTGCGGCGCGGCGGGCAGGGGCTCGGGCTCCGGGGCGGCCGGCGCGGGGCCGGACCCCTGCTGGTCGCGGTAGAGGTACGCGAAGGCGTCCTGCTCGGGCGGCTCCTCGCCCGCCTGGGTGACCAGGTCGTCGACGCCCACGAACTGCGTGGTGCCGGCGGTGTCGCCGTACGGCAGATGGCGCGAGGGGCCGTCCGGCTCGGGCGGCGGGGTCTGCGCCCAGATCCGGGGGTCCGGCGCGTACTGCTGCGCGGGCGGCTGCTGGTAGAGCGGCTGCGGCTCGGCGTAGGTGCCCGGGGGCGGCGGCGGGTGCGCGGCACGGTCGTACAGCGCCTCGGTCACCGGGTCCTGGGCGTACAGGTCCTGCGCCCGGTACGGATCGTGTCCGTAGGCGTCCTGGAAGTAC
The DNA here is from genome assembly GCF_001653515.1 of Streptomyces sp. ERV7. Taxonomy (GTDB): domain Bacteria; phylum Actinomycetota; class Actinomycetes; order Streptomycetales; family Streptomycetaceae; genus Streptomyces. Next base: position 399,735 of record NZ_LYOY01000040.1, read on the forward strand.
GGGTCCGGCACGGGCTGCTGCGGCGGTACCTGCTCGGCGTAGGGAGGCACCGGGGGCGTGTTCCCGGAGGACGCGGAGCCGCCGCCCGCGCCCTGCCCGCGGTCACCGTCGTACGGCGCGTTCATGGTTACCCCACCTCATCGTCCCCGGCCTGGCCGGCCACGGTGCATAGCGATAGCTCAATGCTCCACTTTCTCACCCGTGCCGGGCGAGGCCCCGCTTTCCGGACCGGTGTCCGGTGTCGGGTCACTCGGCTGCTCGGGATCGTCGCCGCCGTCGGCCTCCGCTCCGTTGCCCTCCCCGGTCTCCTTCCGGGCCGTGGACCGCTTGCGCTGGGTGTACATCCTGATGCCCGCGAGGACGAGCAGCAGGACACCGCCGGCGATCACCAGCATCACGGTCGGGGTGATCTCGGAGACCTTGACCGTGAACTCCATCGGATCGCCGTACGGCGTGCCGTCCTGCGTGTAGAGCCGGGCGGTCACCTGCACGGGGCCGTTGGCGTTCGCGGTGGCCGTGAACTTCACCGACTGGCTGTGCCCGCCGTCGATCTTGACGGGTTGCCCGCCGTTCTCGGCCTCGTTGGTGGTCACCTTGAGGCGGGAGGGGTTGCTCGGCTCCAGTCGCAGCACCAGGTTGCCCACGGGCTGGACCAGCTGGTTCTGCACGGTGACGGCGAGGGTGGCGCTCCGCCCCGACATGGTGGCGGTGGACTTCTGGATGAGCCGCACCTCGCCGGTGAGGCCGTCCAGATAGCTCTGCACCCCGGCCCGGTAGATCACGGCCCCTTCGCGGTCGCCGCGCCAGGACGTCGACATCTCGCGGTTGATGGCGTTGCCGAAGGGCGTGACGACGCGGTCGGGGGCGGTCAGGACCACCTTGAACTTGTCCAGGGTGCCCTGGGTGCTCTTCATGTCCTGGAACGCCTGCACCGGAAGTTCCTGCCTGCGCAGCGATCCGGGGTACGCGGAGGAGCCAGGCACCCGGGAGGTGGCGTGCGCGTCCGGCTTGGCGGTGGCGGCCGCGCTGAGGTCGAGCGGCTGGGTCCAGCGCTGCGCGCTCAGGGCGTGGATCGCGCTCGCCATCGTCTGGGCCTGGCCGGCGGAGGGCATCCGCTGCGGGGCGACGACGACGCTGCGCTGCTTCTCGGTGTCCTGGAGCGTGATCGCCAGCGACTGGGCGAGGAACTCCTGGACGGCCAGCGTGGCGTTCCCGGCCCGGGACATGTCGCCCTCGAACGCCGTGGAGAGGCGGGCGTCGGAGACCACGGCCGTGGTGCCGCCGCCGATCGGCCGGGCGGCGGACGGCGAGTAGGTGAGGCCGCCGGTCTCGCGGAGGCTGTCGCTGCGGGCGATCACGTTGTGGGCGCCCGCGGAGGTGGCCACGTCGACGATCGAAGGATCGACGGCGCCCTGCACCGGCCAGGCGAAGTCGACCGAGGGCGTCACATGGAGGATGGTCTCCACGGTCTTCTCGGCGACCTCGGTGGCGCCCTGGAGATGGCTCAGCGACCCGGAGACCTCCTTGCCGCGATGGGCGAGCGAGGCCAGGTCCGGGTCGGCGAAGGGCAGCGCGATGACCTTCTGGCCCTGCACCGCGTCCTCCAGCTCACCCAGCCACTGCTTGGCCACGTCCTGGTTGGTGCCCGGCACATCGGTATCACCGGACTTGACCCGGTAGTTACGGGTCATCGCGTCGACGGTGGCGAGCAGATCGGGGTCGATCACCCAGGTCACCGGCAGCTGGTCGCCCAGCGAGACCATCCGCTCCAGCCGGCCGCCGGGCGCGAGCTCCGCGGCCAGCGCGTCGTCGGCGAAGACCGGGGTCTGCTGCTCGTCCGAGCCCGTCTGCGCGGTGAGGTGGGTCGACGACATCAGCGGCCACATATAGGTGAGCTGCGACTTCTTGCCGTCGACGGCCTCGGGCTGCCACGGCAGGAAGGTCCGCTGGATGCCCAGGACCTGGTCGTACTGCTGGCTCGAGGTCTGCCCGGACAGCGAGACGGCGAGCGGGTAGACGCCGTCGCCGCCCAGTCCCAGCTTGCTCACCGGCACGGAGAGCGTGAAGTCCCGGCTGATCCCCGGGGCCAGCTTCGGGAACTTGACCGTGTACTTGTCCCCGACCTCGGCCCCGTCCAGGGTCGACGAGAAGCCGCTGCGCTGGGAGGCGTCGTCGATCCCGGTCCGGCCGTTGAGCCGCTGGCCCACCCGCAGACCCACATGGGCGCTGGTGACGGCCTGCTTGCCCGCGTTGGTCACCGTGCCGGAGATCGTCAGCGTGTCGCTCTTGACGGGGGCGCTGGGGGACATCGAGTCGAGCGTCACCTGGACCGTGCGCGAGCCCGTAGGCGCCTTGTCCGGCGCGGCCGCCGCGGTGGCGTGGGCCGCCGTCCCGGCGTCCGTGCCGGAGAGCAGACCGGCGATCAGGGGGGCGCCGACGAGCAGCACCGCTGTGCGGCGCAGCCACCGGCGGGCAGGGGAGGAGCCCCTCCCCTGAGAATCTGCCGCCTCGGCCACGCGTCGCCCGTCCCTCGTCGTCGTCAGCTGTGTCGGTGGTTGTCGATTCCTGCGTCCACGCATGGTAACGAGGTGGACTGTGGCGAAGTGCCGTGGACTGCTCCACATGATCGGAAGAGTGTGCCAGGGAGCCAGGTGGGGCGGCTTTCCGGGGCTGTGGAGAGCCCGCGAGGACGAGTGAGCCGGGGCGGGCCGAAACGATGACGCCCCGGTCGGCCGGGGCACGTACCCTTTTCTGTTGTGCCGAACGCCAACGAAGACAATCCCAGCGCCCTGAGCCAGGTGCAGCGCCGCGCGGTCAGCGAACTGCTGCGGGTGTCCCCGGTCGCCGACGACCTCGCCCGCCGTTTCCAGGAGGCCGGGTTCTCGCTTGCCCTGGTCGGCGGCTCGGTGCGGGACGCGCTCCTCGGCCGGCTCGGGAACGACCTGGACTTCACGACCGACGCCCGCCCCGAGGACGTGCTGAAGATCGTGCGTCCGTGGGCGGACGCGGTCTGGGAGGTCGGGATCGCGTTCGGCACCGTCGGCTGCCAGAAGGACGGCTATCTGATCGAGGTGACGACGTACCGCTCCGAGGCGTACGACCGGACCTCGCGCAAGCCCGAGGTGTCCTACGGCGACTCCATCGAGGAGGACCTGGTCCGTCGCGACTTCACCGTCAATGCGATGGCCGTGGCGCTCCCCGAGAAGGAGTTCGTCGACCCGCACGGCGGTCTGGAAGACCTGGCGGAGTGTGTGCTGCGCACCCCCGGCACCCCGGAGGAGTCCTTCTCCGACGACCCGCTGCGCATGATGCGGGCGGCCCGCTTCGCCGCGCAGCTCGACTTCGAGGTGGCCCCCGAGGTCGTCGCCGCGATGACGTCGATGGCCGACCGCATCGAGATCGTCTCCGCCGAGCGCGTACGGGACGAGCTGAACAAGCTGCTGGTCTCCGCCCACCCGCGCAAGGGGCTGCGGCTGCTCGTGGAGACCGGGCTCGCGGACCACGTACTGCCCGAGCTCCCCGCGCTGCGGCTGGAGAGTGACGAGCACCACCGGCACAAGGACGTCTACGAGCACTCGCTCACGGTCCTCGACCAGGCCATCGCCCTGGAGAAGGACGGCCCCGACCTGGTGCTGCGCCTCGCCGCCCTGCTGCACGACATCGGCAAGCCGAGGACGCGCCGGTTCGAGCAGGACGGCCGGGTCTCCTTCCACCACCACGAGGTGGTCGGCGCCAAGATGACCAAGAAGCGCATGACCGCGCTGAAGTACTCCAACGACATGGTCAAGGAGGTCTCGCGCCTGGTGGAGCTGCATCTGCGCTTCCACGGCTACGGGACCGGCGAATGGACCGACTCGGCGGTGCGCCGGTACGTACGCGACGGCGGGCCGCTCCTGGAGCGGCTGCACAAGCTGACCCGTTCGGACTGCACCACGCGCAACAAGCGCAAGGCGAGCGCGCTGTCGCGGGCCTATGACGGTCTGGAGGAGCGGATCGCGCAGCTCAAGGAGCAGGAGGAGCTCGACTCGATCCGCCCGGACCTCGACGGCAACCAGATCCAGGAGATCCTGGGGATCGGGCCCGGCCCGGCGATCGGCCAGGCGTACAAGCACCTGCTGGAGCTGCGTCTGGAGAACGGGCCGATGGAGCACGACGCGGCCGTCGCGGCGCTCAAGGAGTGGTGGGCCCAGCAGGGCTGAGGCCGGCCGGACGACGTTTCACGTGAAACATGCGCCGTGGTTTCACGTGGAACGCCGTGGTTTCACGTGAAACACAGCGGGCCGTAGATATGCCGAGGGGCGGTGTTTCACGTGAAACACCGCCCCTCGCTCGCTGCGCTCAGCCTTCGCCGCGACTACTTCTTGTAGTCCTCCAGGCAGAGGGTGAAGTCCTTACTGCCGCCCGTTTCGGTGTACTCCGAGTACTTGTTGCGGTCGCAGCCGCTGTCGTCGTCCTTCTTCTGGACGACCTTGTACTTGGCCTTGGAGTCGCCGCAGTCCACGACCTTGAGGTCCGGGTTGGTCGTGGAGTCGGGGTTGCCGATGCTCATGCAGTCGCCGACCTTGGCGGTGTCGGCGTCATGCCGGCTGGTGTACCAGCCCACGGCGATGGCGCTGAGGACGCTCACCGCGATGACGGCCTGGATGATCTTCTTGTAGCTGCGGCGCGGCGGGACGGGCGCCGGCGCGTGGGGTATCGGACCGCCCTGGTTGAAGTAGGGCGACTGCTGCGGCGGGACTCCCGGCTGACCCGGCTGGCCGTACGGCGCGCCTCCCTGCGGCTGCCCGTAGGGGCCTGCGCCCTGCGGCTGACCGTGGGGAGCGTTGGGCTGCGGCGCGTACGGGTTCTGGCCCTGGGGCGGCGGAGTGGACACTTGGGGGTTCCCCCTTGGTGAAAAACTGGTGATGTATGACGCCCGTAAGGTAGCGGGCCCGGCCGATATCCCTGCTATCGGTGGGGACTCTGTGGCCCTGATGTGACACTCAGCCGCGCTGAAAGCGGGTCATAAACACCGCTACTGCCGCGTAGATCACAGAGACCGTGACAACCAGAAGCGCCGACTTCCCGTCAGGGGGCAGCATCAGCGCGGCAACCGCCGCGGCGCTGACGAAGGCGACGTTGAAGAGCACGTCGTACAGCGAGAAGATCCGTCCGCGATAGGCGTCGTCCACCGAGGACTGCACGACGGTGTCCGTCGAGATCTTCGCGCCCTGGGTGGTCAGCCCCAGGACGAAGGCGGCGACGAGCACGGGTACGGGGGCGAACGGCAGCCCTAGAGCGGGCTCCAGGACCGCCGCCGTCCCCGCGCACACCGCCATCCACCGGTAGGGCCCCAGCCGTGCCACCGCCCCCGGTGTCACCACGGCCGCGACGAAGAACCCCGCCCCCGAGATGCCCACCGCCAGCCCCAGCAGCGCCAGCCCGTCGGAGGCGCCGTCGGCCCAGGCATAGCGGCAGAGCATCAGCACCAGCACGGTCAGCGCTCCGTAGCAGAAGCGCATCAGCGTCATCGCGGTCAGTACGCGTGCGGCCGTCCGGCGCTCCCGCAAGTGGCGCAGCCCGTCGGCGAGTCCGCGCGCCGTGGTCCCGATCGCGGCGCCGATCCCGGGCCGGACCGCGTCGGGGTCGGGCCCCAGCAGCCCGGGCGGCAGGCGCAGCGACCACAGGGCCGCGCAGAGATAGAGGAGCGAGCCGAGCAGCACGGTGGCGGCGTCCGCCGGGACCACCAGACGCAGGCCGAAGGCCAGCCCGCCGCCCGCGGTCGCGGCGAGGGTTCCCGCGGTCGGTGAGAGGGAGTTGGCCATGACGAGCCGCTCCTCGTCCACGACGCGGGGCAGCGCGGCCGAGAGCCCTGCCAGGACGAAGCGGTTGACGGCCGTGACGCAGAGCGCGGAGGTGTAGAAGAGCGCGTCGGGCGCCGAGGCGAGCAGCAGCAGCGCGGTGCAGCCCGCGAGCAGGGCCCGCAGCAGATTGCCGTAGAGAAACACCTGGCGCCGCTGCCAGCGGTCCAGGAGGACGCCCGCGAAAGGGCCGACGACCGAGTAGGGCAGCAGCAGAACGGCCATGGCCGAGGCGATCGCCGTGGGCGAGGTCTGCTTCTCGGGGGAGAAGACGACATGCGTGGCGAGCGCGACCTGATAGACGCCGTCCGACGCCTGGGAGAGCAGTCGTACGGCCAGCAGATGCCGGAAATTCCTCAGGCGCAGGAGTACGCGCAGATCACGCACGACGGACATGTGTGCAAGCGTCACATACGAAGAGGGCCCCCGCGCCGGCACGGCACAGGGACCCTCAACAGTCGGGTGGAAGCCGAGACTTAGCGCTCGACCTCGCCCTTGATGAACTTCTCGACGTTCTCGCGGGCCTCGTCGTCGAAGTACTGGACCGGCGGGGACTTCATGAAGTACGAGGACGCGGAGAGGATCGGGCCGCCGATGCCGCGGTCCTTGGCGATCTTCGCGGCGCGCACGGCGTCGATGATGACACCCGCGGAGTTCGGGGAGTCCCACACCTCGAGCTTGTACTCGAGGTTCAACGGGACGTCACCGAAGGCGCGGCCCTCAAGGCGGACGTAGGCCCACTTGCGGTCGTCGAGCCACGCGACGTAGTCGGACGGGCCGATGTGGACGTTGTCCTCGCCCAGCTCGCGGTCGCGGATCTGGGAGGTGACGGCCTGCGTCTTGGAGATCTTCTTGGACTCCAGGCGCTCGCGCTCGAGCATGTTCTTGAAGTCCATGTTGCCGCCGACGTTCAGCTGCATCGTGCGGTCCAGGATTACACCCCGGTCCTCGAACAGCTTCGCCATGACGCGGTGCGTGATGGTGGCGCCGACCTGCGACTTGATGTCGTCACCGACGATCGGCACACCGGCCTCGGTGAACTTGTCCGCCCACTCCTTGGTGCCGGCGATGAAGACCGGGAGGGCGTTGACGAACGCGACCTTGGCGTCGATGGCGCACTGCGCGTAGAACTTCGCAGCGACCTCGGAACCCACGGGGAGGTAGCAGACCAGAACGTCGACCTGCTTGTCCTTGAGGATCTGGACGATGTCGACCGGGGCCTCGGTGGACTCCTCGATGGTCTGGCGGTAGTACTTGCCCAGACCGTCGTGGGTGTGACCGCGCTGGACGGTGATGCCCGTGGTGGGCACGTCCGCGATCTTGATGGTGTTGTTCTCGCTCGCACCGATGGCGTCCGCGAGGTCGAGGCCGACCTTCTTGGCGTCCACGTCGAACGCGGCCACGAACTCCACGTCCTTGACGTGGTAGTCGCCGAACTGGACGTGCATCAGACCCGGCACCTTGCCGGCCGGGTCGGCGTCCTTGTAGTACTCGACGCCCTGCACCAGCGAGGCGGCGCAGTTTCCTACGCCGACGATGGCTACGCGAACCGAACCCATTCCGGTTGCTCCCTGTGTGTTCTCGACGAAGTCCTGCGGACGCAGGGCCTTCAGTTGGCGGTGTCCTCGGACGGATCCGGCCGGGTACTGTCCCGATGCCGGGGCAGGCCGCCCGTCTCTCCTGTTGTGTGGTCCTGCTGAGCGGAGCCGGTGGCCGGGCCGGATCGCTGATCCCGCCCCGCCCGCTCGCTCTCGATGAGCTCGTTCAGCCAGCGCACTTCGCGCTCCACGGACTCCATGCCGTGCCGCTGCAGCTCAAGCGTGTAGTCGTCCAGGCGCTCGCGCGTACGGGCCAGGGAGGCGCGCATCTTCTCGAGGCGCTCCTCCAGCCGGCTGCGACGACCTTCCAGCACGCGCATCCGCACTTCGCGCTCCGTCTGCCCGAAAAAGGCGAAACGTGCCGCGAAGTGCTCGTCCTCCCAGGTGTCGGGACCGGTGTGGGAGAGCAGTTCTTCGAAATGCTCCTTCCCTTCGGCCGTCAACCGGTAGACGATCTTGGCCCGGCGCCCTGCGAGTGAAGCAGCGAGAGCGTCCTCGGGAGCGCTGCCCGGTTCCTCGATCAACCAGCCGCTCGCGACCAGCGTCTTGAGGCAGGGGTAGAGGGTCCCGTAACTGAAGGCCCGGAAGATCCCCAGTGAGGTGTTGAGCCGTTTGCGCAGCTCGTACCCGTGCATCGGGGCCTCGCGAAGCAGGCCGAGTACGGCGAATTCGAGGATGCCGGAGCGTCTGCTCAACCTTCGCCTCCTCTGCCGCCGCGGACCTTTATGCCGTGCTGATGTATCGACTCGATACATCCTGACGATAGAACGGTGTCGCCCCTGCGACAAGAGGGGTCATCGTGAACGGCGTCACATCGTCAATTCGTTGGATGCAAGTTGCCTGATTTGGGGTGAACTTCGGCCCTAGGCTGGTTTTGACCGTGCGTAGTCTGTGCGGCATGCAGACCACCGGGAGCCGAGTGACGTCAGGGGGCGTCGGCGCGTACCGCGCCATCGGCATACCGGGTGCACGGCGGACGAGCTTGTCGCAGGGCTGGTCCGTCTGTCGGGGGGACCGGAACTCACCAGTCGCTTCCAGGCGCACTCGCCTGCCCGAGGAGTAGTCGTTCGATGAGCGAGCACCGTCGCAAACCGCCGGAATCGCAAGGCGGCGGTCGGGCCGCGGCCCGGCGGGCTGCCCAGCAGCCGTCCGGCCGCCGCGCGGCCCCCGCCCGGGACTCCGTCACGGAGTCCCCCTCCGGCTCGTACGGAGAGCAGCGGCCGGCGGGTGGTCGCGCCGAGGCGCGGCGGGCCGCCCAGCGGGGCGGGCGCAGACGAGCGGCCGAGCCCGGCGGTGGCGGTCCGGCGGGTCCGGGCGGGCGCCGCGGCGGTACGGGCCCGGGAAACCGGCGGCCCGGCAAGAAGCGGTTCATCGACTACCCGCGCTTCAACAAGCGCGGGTGGCGGCGCTGGATGCCCTCCTGGAAGCTGGTCAGCGGGCTGTGCCTGGGCTTCCTCAGCACGCTGGTGATCGTGATCGGCATCGCCTACTGGTCGGTGAGCGTCCCGAACGTGGCACAGGCGGCCACTGCCGAGAACAACGTCTACTACTGGTCCGACGGTTCCCAGATGGTCGCGACCGGTGGCGAGGTCAACCGGCAGATCATCGGGTACGAGAAGATTCCGGCCGCCATGCGGTACGCGGTGATCTCGGCGGAGAACAAGACCTTCGAGACCGACTCCGGCGTCGACCCCCAGGGCATCGCGCGCGCCCTGGTGAACATGGCCAAGGGCGGGCACACGCAGGGTGGCTCCACGATCACCCAGCAGTACGTGAAGAACGCCCGGCTCGACGACCAGTCGCAGACACTGACCCGTAAGTTCAAAGAGCTCTTCATCTCCATCAAGGTCGGCGCGACCAAGAAGAAGAGCGAGATCATGGCGGGCTATCTGAACACCGCCTACTACGGGCGCGGCGCCTACGGTCTGCAGGCTGCGGCCCGCACGTACTACAGCAAGGACGCCCAGAACCTCGACGCCAGCCAGTGCGCGTTCCTCGCCTCGCTGCTCAAGGGCGCCACTTACTTCGACCCGGCCGGCGCCACCGAGATCGACCCGGCGGCCACTCCGCAGCAGAACACCAAGAACGCCATGAACCGGTGGGCCTGGATCCTCGACGAGGAAGTGAAGGACGGCCACCTCAGCGCGGCGGAGCGGGCGAAGTACAAGACCTTCCCGATGCCGGACAAGCCCAAGAAGAACGCGCAGCTCAGCGGGCAGATCGGCTATCTGGTCAGCCTCTCCAAGGCGTACTTCGTGAACAACAACACCCAGGGCATCACCGCCGGTGACCTGGACCAGGGCGGCTACGAGATCCACACGACCTTCGACAAGAAGAAGGTCCAGGCGCTCGAAGACGTGGTGAAGAAGGTCCGCAAGAAGAACATCGACCCGAAGAAGCGCCCGGAGTACGACACGTTCGTCCAGTTCGGCGCGGCGTCGGTGGACACCAAGAGCGGCGCCATCAAGGCGCTCTACGGCGGCGAGGACGCGACCAAGCACTTCACCAACAACGCCGACCAGACCGGTGCGCAGGTCGGCTCGACCTTCAAGCCGTTCGTGCTGGCCGCCGCCATGGAGTACGGCAAGCGCGACCCGAAGGGTCCCAAGGACCAGGGCGAGTCGGAGCGGACCCCGGTCTCCCCGAAGAGCATCTACAGCGGCATGAACAAGCTGAAGATCAAGAACTACGACGGGAGCGTGTGGACCAACGAGAAGGGCGAGCAGTGGCTGCAGACCAACGACGGCAATGAGTCGTACAACAAGCCCAGCTACGCCATCGACCTGCGGTACGCGATGCAGGAGTCCGCGAACACGCCCTACGTCCAGCTCGGCATGGATGTCGGCACGGACAAGGTGAGGGACGTCGCCCTCGCCGCGGGTCTGCGCAAGGACAGCCTGGCCTCGTCGAGCGTGCCGTCGTTCTCCATCGGCACCTCCTCCCCCAGCGCGATCCGTATGGCCGGCGCGTACTCCACCTTCGCCACCAGCGGGATGCACCACGACCCGTACTCGGTCGAGAAGGTCAACAAGCGCGGCCGGGCCGTCTACCAGCACGACGACAAGGCCACCCGCGCCTTCTCGGCCGCGATCGCGGACAACGTGACGGACGTCCTGAAGAACGTCGTGGAGAAGGGCACCGGCACCAACGCCAAGCTCAGCGGCCGGGAGGTGGCGGGCAAGACCGGTACCACCGACGGCAACCGGTCCGCCTGGTTCGTCGGCTACACGCCGCAGCTGTCGACCGCGGTGAGCATGTACCGCCTCGACGACAACGAGACCAACAAGAAGCGCGAGTTCCTGAAGATGTTCGGGACCGGCGGCCAGGAGAAGATCCATGGTGCGTCGTTCCCGTCGACCATCTGGCACGACTACATGGACCAGGCGCTGAACGGCGTACCGGCCGTCGACTTCCCGACGCCCGAGGCGATCGGCGACAAGGTGTACGGCGGCGGCATGTCGCCCAGCCCGACCCCGTCCCCGTCGCCGTCCGGCTCGCCGTCGCCCTCCGGGAGCCCCTCGCCCACCCCGTCGCTGACGCCGTCGCCGTCCCCGAAGCCCACCAAGTCCTGTGGCAAGTGGGACTGGAACTGCGGCGGCCCCGGGGGTCCCGGCGGCACGGACGCGGGCACCGACGCGGGTACCGACCAGGGCACCACCACCGGGGACACCAGCGGCCCCAGCGGCAGCCCGTCACCCACTAGATCCAAACCGGGCAACGCCAGCCAGGGGAACATCTTCGGAGGGCCCACCGGTTAGCGGGCCCGGCGCGCGCGGCTGAGCGTCAGGGGCGGTGTTTCACGTGAAACCAGGCATGGTGTTTCACGTGAAACATCGCCCCTCGGCATTTCCACAGAGGTGTACGGCAGGATGTGCGGCATGACGAGCGAGACCAGTGCCCGCGCGTACGAGGACCGGCGTGCGCAGCCCGACGAACCCGTCGTACGGCCCACTGAGCAGGACGAGGTCGCCGCGGCCGGCAGCGAGCTGCTGGGCGGCCCCATGGGCCGCTGGGCCTGGGGGGCGGGCCACTGGCTCACCCCTGTCCGGGTGATCGCTCTCGTCGCGATCGGCATGTTCGCCCTCGGTATGGCACAGAAGGCCCCCTGCTACGAGTGGGCCTGGTTCCGGGGCGTGAACTCCCAGTACACCCACGCCTGCTACTCCGACATCCCGCACCTGTACGTGGGCCGGGGCTTCGCCGACGGGAAGGTGCCCTACTTCGACCGGCTTTCCGGCGACATGGACTACCTCGAATACCCCGTGCTGACCGGGCTGTTCATGGAGGTGGCCTCCTGGCCGGTCTCATGGATGTCCGGCGGCAGCACGCAGCACCGTGAGCAGATCTACTGGATGGTCAACGCGGGAATGCTGATGGTCTGCACGGCCGTCATCGCCGTCTGCGTCGCGCGCACACACCGGCGCCGACCCTGGGACGCCCTGCTGGTCGCCCTGGCGCCCGCCTTCGCGCTCACCGCGACGATCAACTGGGACCTCTTCGCCATCGCCCTGACGGCCGCCGCCATGCTGATGTGGTCGCGCAGTCGCCCGCTCGCCTTCGGCATCCTCATCGGGCTCGCGACGGCCGCCAAGCTCTACCCCGTCCTGCTCCTCGGACCGCTGCTGTTCCTGTGCTGGCGGGCCGGGAAGTGGCGGGAGTACGGGGCGGCCGTGTTCGGGGCGGCGGCCGCCTGGCTACTGGTGAACGTGCCGGTGATGCTGCTCGCGCCCGAGGGCTGGAAGAAGTTCTACACGTTCAGCCAGGAGCGGTCCGTCGACTTCGGCTCGTTCTGGCTGATCATCTCGCAGCGCACCGGCAAGTCCCTGGACGTCGACACGGTGAACAACCTGGCGACACTGCTGATGGTGCTGCTGTGCGCCGGTGTCGCGGCGCTGACGCTCACCGCGCCACGCCGGCCGCGCTTCGCGCAGCTCGCCTTCCTGGTCGTCGCCGCGTTCATCCTGACCAACAAGGTCTACTCACCGCAGTACGTACTGTGGCTGATCCCGCTGGCCGCTCTGGCCAGGCCGCGCTGGCGGGACTTCCTGATCTGGCAGGCCGGGGAGGTCGTCTACTTCCTCGGGATCTGGATGTACCTCGCGTACACGATGAGCGGCGAAAAGCACCAGGGGCTGCCGCCGGAGGGCTACCAACTGGCCATCGCCGCCCATCTGCTGGCGACGCTCTACCTGTGCGCGGTGATCGTGCGGGACATCATGATGCCCGAGCGGGACGTCGTACGGCGCGACGGCTCGGACGACCCGTCCGGCGGCGTTCTCGACGGGGCCGGGGACGTCTTCGTCCTGGGGCAGGCCGCGCATCCGCCCCGCCACGCGGCTCCCCTGGTGGAGGGGCCCCTGGTGGAGTGGGGCACGCGGAGGCCGGGCGCCTAGGGCGGCCGGGAAGCGACGCGAAGGGCCCCCGCCGGTGGCGGGGGCCCTTCGTCATGTCCGGTCGGTGACGCCGTCGCCTAGCGGTCGACCAGGCGGTCGAACTGCGTGGTCGTGTGCCGCAGATGGGCCACCAGCTCGTCGCCCACGCGCGGCTCCTGGGAGTCCGACGGGACGAAGAGGATCGACACCTGCATGTGCGGCGGTTCGGCGAACCAGCGCTGCTTGCCGTCCCAGACGAACGGCGACAGATTGCGGTTGACGGTCGCGAGACCGGCCCGGGCGACGCCCTTGGCACGCGGCATCACCCCGTGCAGAGCCTTGGGAGCCTCCAGGCCGACGCCGTGCGAGGTGCCGCCGGCGACCACGACCAGCCAGCCGTCTGAAGCGGCCTTCTGCTGGCGGTAGCCGAAACGATCCCCCTTCGCGACCCGGGTGACGTCCAGGACGGCGCCCCGGTACTCGGTCGCCTCGTGGTCGCCGAGCCACAGCCGGGTGCCGATCCGGGCGCGGAAGCGGGTCTGCGGGAACTGCTGCTGCAGCCGCGCCTGCTCCTCGGCCCGCAGATGGCTGACGAACATGGTGTGCAGCGGCAGCCGGGCGGCGCGCAGCCGGTCCATCCAGCCGATGACCTCCTCCACCGCGTCGGAGCCGTCGGTGCGGTCGAGCGGGAGGTGCAGGGCGAAACCCTCAAGGCGCACGTCTTCGATGGCGGAGTGGAGCATGCCGAGCTCCTCCTCCTTGATGCCGTGCCGCTTCATCGAGCTCATGCACTCGATGACCACGCGGGCGCCCACCAGGGCGTGCACCCCGTCCACGGACGACACGGAGCGGATGACGCGGTCCGGCAGCGGCACCGGCTCCTCGCTCCGGCGGAACGGCGTGAGCACCAGCAGGTCCCCGCCGAACCAGTCCTTGATGCGGGCCGCCTCGTAGGTGGTGCCGACCGCCAGGACGTCGGAGCCGAAGCGGTTCACCTCCTCGGCCAGCCGCTCGTGGCCGAAGCCGTAGCCGTTGCCCTTGCAGACGGGGACGATGCCCGGGAACTGGTCGACCACGGACTTCTGGTGCGCCCGCCAGCGAGCGGTGTCGACGTACAGGGAGAGCGCCATGGCCGGATCCGGAACCTTTCTGGTGGCTGCGGTGTAACAGAGGTATGAGAGACGAGATTACGCAACCATCAGCGCCGCGACATGTAGATGTCGAGGGCCTTGTGCAGCAGCTTGTTCAGCGGGAAGTCCCACTCGCCGACGTACTCGACGGCCTCGCCGCCGGTGCCCACCTTGAACTGGATGAGACCGAAGAGGTGGTCGGTCTCGTCGAGCGAGTCGGAGATGCCGCGCAGGTCGTAGACGGTCGCACCCATGGCGTACGCGTCCCGCAGCATCCGCCACTGCATCGCGTTCGAGGGCCGGACCTCACGGCCGATGTTGTCGGAGGCGCCGTAGGAGTACCAGACGTGGCCGCCGACGACGAGCATCGTGGCCGCAGACAGGTTCACGCCGTTGTGCCGCGCGAAGTAGAGCCGCATCCGGTTGGGGTCCTCGTTGTTGAGGACCGTCCACATCCGCTGGAAGTACGAGAGCGGGCGCGGCCGGAAGTGGTCGCGGACAGCGGTGATCTCGTACAGCCGCTGCCACTCGGCCAGGTCCTCGTAGCCGCCCTGGACGACCTCGACGCCGGCCTTCTCGGCCTTCTTGATGTTGCGGCGCCACAGCTGGTTGAAGCCCTTGAGGACATCGTCGAGCGAGCGGTTGGCGAGCGGCACCTGGAAGACATAGCGCGGCTGCACATCGCCGAAGCCCGCGCCGCCGTCCTCGCCCTGCTGCCAGCCCATCTTCCGCAGCCGGTCGGCGACTTCGAAGGCGCGCGGCTCGATGTGGGTGGCCTCGACGTCCCGCAGACGCTTGACGTCCGGGTCCTGGATTCCGGACTTGATGGCGGCCGAGTCCCAGCGCCGGATGACGACGGGCGGCCCCATCTTCACCGAGAAGGCGCCCTGGTGCTTGAGGTGCGCCAGCATCGGCTGCAGCCAGTCGTCGAGGTTCGGGGCGTACCAGTTGATGACCGGACCCTCGGGCAGATACGCGAGGTACCGCTTGATCTTCGGCAGCTGGCGGTAGAGCACCAGACCGGCGCCGACCATCTGGCCGTTCTTGTCGAACCATCCGAGGTTCTCCGAGCGCCACTCGGTCTTCACATCAGCCCACGCCGGGACCTGGCAGTGGCTAGCCGCGGGCAGACTCTGGATGTACGCCAGATGCTGCTCTCGGCTGATGGTCCTCAGGGTCAGGCTCATGCGGGGCGCTCCTCGGCAGGTGTGTCCCCATGGGTACAGGGGCTCCGGCTCTCGCGCCGAAGCCTACTGCGCCCGGGGAGCGCCCCGGATGGCTGTACGGACCCTGGGTGGGTGCGGGGTGCTCTCAGCCGCCGACCACGCCGCCGAAGAGGCCGCCGTGGGCCATGCCCAGGAAGAAGCCCACCGCGGAGGCGCCGAGCCCGAGGATCAGCAGGAACCGCTCGCGGGTGGTCTCCGAGATGAACTGTCCGTACGCACCGGTGAGGATCCCGATGAGGCCCGCCCAGGAGCTGAGCAGGTGCAGGTTGTGGAAGAACGCGGTGGTGAACGCCAGCGCGCCCAGCACGACGGTCACCGCCATGAAGGCGTCCTGAAGGGGATGGGGCCTGCCGTCGGTGGCGAGGAGAGAGACGACGGACGAGTTCGATCGCATTGCCTGTGCCATGGGGCACCTCCTGGCGGAAGCGGAACGCGGCGAAGGGTAGCGCCGCGCACACCCGATGTGTACAGATTGCGGCCCCTGACCGCCGGATTTCAACCGGAAGCGGGTGTGCAGGTACTCTGTACGGTCTGCACCGGTGTCTGCCCTGGCCACGACGCGGTCCCCCTCCTCGGAGCGGGATTGTCAGTGGTGGCGGATACCGTTGCTTACGCATCACGACCCTCCTGCCACGGAACGACCGTGGCCGCTGAGTCCAAAGGAGGTGGGTTCCACATGCGTCACTACGAGGTGATGGTCATCCTCGACCCCGATCTGGAGGAGCGCGCTGTCTCCCCCCTGATCGAGAACTTCCTCTCCGTCGTCCGTGAGGGCAACGGAAAGGTCGAGAAGGTCGACACCTGGGGCCGTCGTCGTCTCTCCTACGAGATCAAGAAGAAGCCCGAGGGCATCTACACGGTCATCGACCTCCAGGCCGAGCCTGCGGTCGTCAAGGAGCTCGACCGTCAGATGAACCTGAACGAGTCGGTCCTCCGGACCAAGGTCCTCCGTCCCGAGACTCACTGAGCTTCCGCTCAGAAGTCATCGGGTTCCGAGTAGCAACACAGCAGCCAGCAATCCCCGCCGAGAGGTTCATCCATGGCAGGCGAGACCGTCATCACGGTCGTCGGCAATCTCGTCGACGACCCCGAGCTGCGCTTCACCCCCTCGGGTGCGGCGGTCGCGAAGTTCCGTGTCGCGTCCACTCCCCGCATCTTCGACAAGCAGACCAATGAGTGGAAGGACGGCGAAGGCCTGTTCCTGACCTGCTCGGTCTGGCGTCAGGCGGCGGAGAACGTCGCCGAGTCCCTTCAGCGGGGCATGCGCGTCATCGTGCAGGGCCGGCTGAAGCAGCGGTCGTACGAGGACCGTGAGGGTGTCAAGCGCACGGTCTACGAGCTGGACGTCGAGGAAGTCGGCCCCAGCCTGAAGAGCGCCACGGCCAAGGTCGCCAAGACCAGCGGTCGCGGTGGCCAGGGTGGGTACGGCGGCGGTGGCCAGCAGCAGGGTGGCGGCAACTGGGGCGGAGCCCCCAGTGGTGGCTCCCAGGGCGGCGGCGCTCCCGCCGACGACCCCTGGGCCTCCAGCGCGCCGGCCGGCGGTGGCCAGCAGCAGGGTGGCGGCGGTGGCGGCTGGGGCGGAAGCTCCGGCGGCTCCGGCGGCTCCGGCGGTGGCTACTCGGACGAGCCGCCCTTCTAGGGCAGCCCGTACCCCCACTTCTTGATCACACAGGAGAAACACCATGGCGAAGCCGCCTGTGCGCAAGCCTAAGAAGAAGGTCTGCGCTTTCTGCAAGGACAAGACCGCTTACGTGGACTACAAGGACACGAACATGCTGCGGAAGTTCATTTCCGACCGTGGCAAGATCCGTGCCCGCCGCGTTACCGGCAACTGCACGCAGCACCAGCGTGATGTCGCCACGGCCGTGAAGAACAGCCGTGAGATGGCGCTGCTGCCCTACACGTCCACCGCGCGATAAGGGAAGGGTGACCGAAAAATGAAGATCATCCTCACCCACGAGGTCTCTGGCCTCGGTGCCGCTGGCGACGTCGTCGACGTCAAGGACGGCTACGCTCGCAACTACCTGGTCCCGCGTGGTTTCGCGATCCGCTGGACCAAGGGCGGCGAGAAGGACGTCGAGCAGATCCGTCGTGCTCGCAAGATCCACGAGATCGCCACCATCGAGCAGGCCAACGAGATCAAGGCCCGCCTCGAGGGCGTGAAGGTGCGTCTGGCTGTTCGCTCCGGCGACGCCGGCCGTCTCTTCGGCTCCGTCACCCAGGCCGACGTCGCTGCGGCGATCAAGGCTGCCGGTGGCCCGGACGTGGACAAGCGCCGCGTCGAGCTCGGCTCGCCGATCAAGACCCTGGGCGCGCACCAGGTGTCGGTGCGTCTGCACGCCGAGGTTGCCGCGAAGGTTGGCGTCGAGGTCGTCGCCGCCTAAGGGCATCGCTCAGCAGAGCATAAGAAGGGCCGCACCCCCTGGGGTGCGGCCCTTCGCCGTTGGTGGCACGCGATGTTTCACGTGAAACGCCGTACTTCGGGTGCCGTGCTTCGCGCTTCGCTTCGAGTGTCTGGTTTCACGTGAAACATCGGTCGGGACCGGTCCGCGCCTGATCCTCAACCGGTCCTCAGTGCCGCGAACCGGTCCTCAGCGCGTCGCGCCCGTCACCAGCCAGCGGCCCGAGCGGGCGCGGAGCCACAGCGTCAGCATGCGAACGGTCATCATCAGGGTCATCGCCCACCACAGCGTGGTGAGCCCGCCGCCGAGCGTCGGAACCAGCAGTGCCACCGGGGCGAAGCAGGCGAGGGTCAGCAGCATCGCCCACGCCAGGTAGGGGCCGTCGCCCGCACCCATGAGCACCCCGTCGAGGACGAAGACGACGCCCGCGATCGGCTGGGAGACGGCGACGACGAGGAGTGCGGGCAGCAGGGTGTCCTGGACCGTGTGGTCGCCGGTGAAGAGCGGGATGAACAGTGGCCGCGCGACGGCCACCAGCAGGCCGAGCACCACCCCGGCGGCGATACCCCACTCCACCATGCGCCGACAGGCCTGACGGGCGCCCTCGGTGTCCTCGGCCCCCAGATAGCGCCCGATGATGGCCTGCCCGGCGATGGCGATCGCGTCGAGGGTGAACGCCAGCAGGCTCCACAGGGAGAGGATGATCTGGTGGGCGGCGATGTCGGCGTCGCCCAGACGGGCGGCCACGGCGGTGGCGATCATCAGGACGGCCCGCAGTGAGAGCGTACGGACCAGCAGGGGAACCCCCGCCTGGGCGCAGGCGCGGATGCCCGCCGCGTCGGGGCGCAGTGAGGCGCCGTGCCGACGGGCTCCCCGTACGACGACCGAGAGGTAGACGGCCGCCATCGCGAACTGGGCGATCACGGTGCCCCAGGCGGAGCCCGCGATACCGAGGCCGGCTCCGTAGACGAGCCCGACGTTCAGCGCCGCGTTGAGCGCGAAGCCGCCGATGGCGACGTAGAGCGGTGTCCTCGTGTCCTGGAGGCCGCGCAGGATGCCGGTGGCCGCGAGCACCATGAGCATGGCGGGGATGCCGAGTGCGGAGATGCGCAGATAGGTGACGGCGTACGGAGCGGCGGTGTCGGACGCGCCGAAGAGATCGATGAACCAGGGGGCCGCGGGCAGAACGACGGCGATGACGGCCGCGCCGAGCAGCAGGGCGAGCCAGACGCCGTCCATGCCCTGGCGGATGGCGGCCGGCAGGTCTCCGGCACCGACGCGGCGTGCGACGGCGGCCGTGGTGGCGTAGGCGAGGAAGACGAAGACGCTCACGGCGGTGGTGAGGAGTGCCGCGGCGACGCCCAGACCGGCCAGTTGCGGGGTGCCGAGGTGGCCGACGATGGCGCTGTCGGCCATGACGAAGAGCGGCTCGGCGACGAGCGCGCCGAAGGCGGGGACGGCGAGGGAGACGATCTCGCGGTCGTGCCGGCGCCGGATGTTCCTCGGTGCCGCGGGGGCCTGTGTCATGAACTCAATCTAATCTTCCACAGGTAAGAGATGCAATGGCTTAGTGATCCTTACCATGGAACCGGAGTGCGGTTCGGCTGTGCGCCGTTTGTCGTGATCTTGGGCCAGCCGGGAAAGTTTTTCTCCCCCACAGCCGGTGGATGGAAAAGCCGCAGGTCAGGCTGGTGTTCGCGGGGTGGCTATGACTTTGTCCACAGTGCTGTCCCCCGGTCCGTGCACAGGTTCTGCGGGGTTCTCCACAGCATCTGGTCCGTCGTCCACATGGCCTGTGGATAACCAGATTGGCTGACGGTGCCGACGGGCCTAACGTGGACCGGCGCCCGACGCGCCGGAACCGGAGTCGGGCCTCTCGTTTTGTCAGTGTCGTGCCGTAGAAAGAGTGGCACGGCTAGGTCCGCGGAGCGGACGGGAGGAGGTGGCCCGGTGAGCATTCCCGAGCCCTTGGACGACCCCTGGGCCGACAGCGGTCCGGGTGACCGTCTGCCCGTCTCCCGACCCCGCCGTGCCGAGGGACGGGGCCGCGGCCGCGACGACCAGCACGACCGGGGCAGCGAGAGCGAGTCTTGGGACGGCGGCGGCTCGTCCGGCTTCGAGCGGGTCCCCCCGCAGGACATCGACGCCGAGCAGTCCGTCCTGGGTGGCATGCTGCTCTCCAAGGACGCCATCGCGGACGTCGTGGAGATCATCAAGGGCCATGACTTCTACCGGCCGGCGCACGAGACCGTCTACACGGCGATCCTCGACCTGTACGCGAAGGGCGAGCCGGCCGACCCGATCACCGTCGCGGCCGAGCTGGTCAAGCGGGGCGAGATCACCCGCGTGGGCGGCGCCTCGTATCTGCACACCCTGGTCCAGTCGGTGCCGACCGCGGCCAACGCCTCGTACTACGCGGAGATCGTCCACGAGCGGGCGGTGCTCCGCCGTCTCGTCGAGGCGGGCACCAAGATCACGCAGATGGGATACGCGGCGGACGGCGACGTCGACGAGATCGTCAACTCCGCCCAGGCCGAGATCTACGCGGTCACCGAGCAGCGCACCAGCGAGGACTACCTCCCGCTCGGCGACATCATGGAGGGCGCGCTCGACGAGATCGAGGCGATCGGCTCCCGCAGCGGCGAGATGACCGGTGTGCCGACCGGCTTCACCGACTTCGACTCGCTCACCAACGGTCTGCACCCGGGCCAGATGATCGTCATCGCGGCCCGTCCCGCCATGGGTAAGTCCACGCTGGCGCTGGACTTCGCCCGGGCCTGCTCCATCAAGCACAACCTGCCCAGCGTGATCTTCTCCCTCGAAATGGGACGCAACGAGATCGCGATGCGTCTCCTGTCGGCCGAGGCCCGGGTCGCGCTGCACCACATGCGCTCCGGCACCATGACCGACGAGGACTGGACCCGCCTGGCCCGCCGGATGCCGGACGTCTCCCAGGCCCCGCTGTACATCGACGACTCCCCGAACCTGTCGATGATGGAGATCCGCGCCAAGTGCCGTCGGCTCAAGCAGCGCAACGACCTCAAGCTCGTCGTCATCGACTATCTGCAGCTGATGCAGTCCGGTGGCTCCAAGCGCGCCGAGAGCCGTCAGCAGGAGGTCTCGGACATGTCCCGAAACCTCAAGCTGCTCGCCAAGGAGCTGGAGCTCCCGGTCATCGCGCTCTCACAGCTGAACCGTGGCCCCGAGCAGCGTACGGACAAGAAGCCGATGGTCTCCGACCTGCGTGAGTCCGGCTCCATCGAGCAGGACGCGGACATGGTGATCCTGCTGCACCGCGAGGACGCGTACGAGAAGGAGTCCCCGCGTGCGGGCGAGGCCGACCTGATCGTGGCCAAGCACCGTAACGGCCCGACCGCCACGATCACGGTGGCCTTCCAGGGCCACTACTCGCGCTTCGTGGACATGGCACAGACCTGATCGGCCCCTGACACGCGCGGGTCGTGCGCACGGCCTCGACCGTATGGCCCGCGCCGACCGGCGCGTGTCGGGGGAAAACCGGTCGACGGCTGTGGGATGCGGGGATAGACCTGGGGCCATGACCTCATCCCCGTATGTGCCGATCGCCCCGCCGATGACCACGGCCCCCGCCGACCTTCTGCCCGGTACCGAGCGCGCGCTGATCCACCGCCTCGCGGTCGCCCAGTCCGAGGGGCGGCTGCCGTCGCTGGTCGCCGCCGTGGTGCGCGAGGGGCGGATCGTCTGGACGGGCTCGCGCACCTCGGTCGAAGGCCATGGGCCGGACGCCGACGTCCAGTACCGCATCGGCTCGATCACCAAGACCTTCACCGCCGTCCTGGTCATGCGGCTGCGGGACGAGGGGCTGCTGGACCTCGAAGACCCGCTGGAGAAGCATCTGCCCGGCACCGGCGTCGGCGAGGTGACCGTCGCCCAACTCCTCAGCCACAGCGCCGGGTTGGCGGCCGAGACGCCCGCGCCCTGGTGGGAGCGGAGCTCGGCGGCGCTGCGACCCGAGCTCTCCGATGTGCTGGGCGAGAACCCGCTGCTGCACCCCGTCGGCAGGCTGCACCACTATTCCAACCCGGGCTACACCCTGCTCGGTTCGCTGGTCGAGGCCGTACGGGGAGTGTCCTGGGAGGAGGCTCTGCAGAGCGAGATCCTCGATCCACTGGGTCTGACCAGGACGAGCACGCAGCCGGTGGCCCCGCATGCGGGTGGCTGGGCCGTGCACCCCTGGGCCGACGCCCTGCTTCCCGAGCCGTCCGAGGACCTGGGGATCATGGCCCCGGCGGGCCAACTCTGGTCGACGGCTGCGGACCTCTGCCGCTTCGCCGCCTTCCTCGCCCAGGGAGACGACCGGGTGCTCAGCGCCGCGAGCGTACGGGAGATGCGCACGCCGTCCGCTCCGCCCGAGGCGGGGGACTGGCAGGGCGGTTACGGGCTGGGCGTCCAGCTGACCCGCCAGGACGACTACCGCACCCTCTCCGGGCACACCGGCTCGCTGCCCGGGTTCGTCGCGGGGCTGTGGATCAGCGTGGAGGACGGCGTCGGGGCGGTCGCACTCGCCAACTCCACCTCGGGGACCGCCCCCACGGTCGCCGCCGATCTCGTCCGGATCGTCGTCGAGGCCGAGCCGAAGCTGCCCGCGCCGTGGCGTCCCCTGTCCGAGGTCGACCCGGCTCTGCTGGAGCTCACCGGCCCCTGGTACTGGGGGACTTACGCTTACGGCCTGCGCCTGAGTTCCGATGGCACGGTGGCGCTGGAGCCGCTGGGCGGAACCGGTCGTGCGGCGAGGTTCGAGGCCCGGCCCGATGGCAGCTGGACCGGTCTCAACGGCTACTACAAGGGCGAGACCCTGCGGGCGGTGCGCCGTCCGGACGGTTCGGTGAGCCATCTCGACCTCGGGTCGTTCGTCTTCACCCGGGAGCCGTACGGGCCGGGCGAGGCGGTTCCGGGAGGCGTCGACCCCGAGGGCTGGCGCGGGGTCTGATGTTTCACGTGAAACATGGCCCCCGTTTCACGTGAAACGGGGGCCGCCGGCTGGCCCCGGGGCGCTGAGCGCGCTCCGAGCCCAGAGGCTCAGGCTCAGAGGGCCTTCTTGAAGCCCAGATGGGACGCCTCGAAGCCCAGCCGCTCATAGAAGCGGTGGGCATCGATCCGGGTGGCGTCCGACGTCAGCTGGACCAACTGGCTGCCCAGGCGCCGGGATTCCTCGACGGCCCACTCGATGAGCTGGGTGCCGAGGCCGCTGCCGCGTTCATCGGCGTGGATGCGTACGCCTTCGATGATCGAGCGGGTGGCGCCGCGCCGGGAGAGCCCCGGGATGACGGTCAGCTGGAGGGTGCCGACGACCTGGTCGTCGCGGACGGCGACGACCAGGTGCTGGTGGGGGTCCTCGTCCAGCCTCTCGAAGGCGACGAGGTACGGGGCGAGGTCGTCCGGGGACTCCCGCTGGGCGCCCAGCGGGTCATCGGCGAGCATCGCCACGATCGCCGGGATGTCCTGGGCCGCCGCCGGCCTTATCTCAAGATCGCTCATGGCCCGGAGACTACGCCGGGAAGAACTACGCCGGGACGCGGAGTTCCTCGACGGCCCTGACCAGTGGGGCGAGCTCCGGCTTCCGCGCGGCCTCGTCGAGTGCCTCGCGCAGTGCGCGGTCGTTGGTGGGCCGGGCCTCGGCGAGGAGCTCCTGGCCGGACTCCGTGACGTCCGTGTAGATCCCGCGCCGGTCGGTGTCGCAGAGATAGCGGGTCAGCAGGCCGCGGTCCTCCAGCCGGGTGACCAGCCGGGTGGTCGCGGACTGGCTGAGGACGACGGCGTCGGCGACCTGCTTCATCTGCAGATGGCCGCCCGGGCCGCTGTGCTGGCGGCTGAGGACGTCCAGGAGCGAGTACTCGCGCACGCTCAGCTCGTGCCCCGACTGCAGGGCCCGCTCGATATGGGCCTCGATCCTGCCGTGCAGCAGGGAGAGGGCGCACCAGCCCTGGGAGAGGGCGGTGAGTGCGGGGTCCGTCGCGGTCATGCGTCTGTCCTCCGTCCGGAGCTGCTTGAGACCAGGATAGGCCACGAGTGCAATAGCCCGCGTTTGCAAATAACCCGCGCCTGCAATTATTGTGGACGCTCGTAAGGTGCTCATGCAATCTCCTGGAAGGGTGTGAATCCCATGCCACTCGCGCTTCTGGCCCTGGCCATCGGGGCGTTCGGTATCGGCACCACCGAATTCGTGATCATGGGGCTGCTCCCGGAGGTGGCCGACACCTTCGACGTGACCATCCCCATGGCTGGCTACCTGGTGACCGGATACGCGCTCGGCGTGGTCCTCGGCGCCCCGCTGATGACCGTCCTGGGCACCCGGATCTCCCGCAAGCGCATGCTGATGCTGCTGATGGGGTTCTTCATCGTCGGCAACGTGCTCTCCGCCGTCGCCCCCGTCTTCGGGCTGATGCTGGCCGGGCGGATCGTCGCCTCCCTGGCACACGGCGCGTTCTTCGGCATCGGCTCGGTCGTCGCGGCCGATCTGGTCGCGCCGGAGAAGAAGGCCGGAGCCATCGCGATGATGTTCACCGGCCTGACCGTCGCCAATGTCATCGGCGTCCCGCTGGGCACCCTGGTCGGCCAGCAGATCGGCTGGCGTACGACGTTCTTCGTCGTGGCCGCGCTCGGTGTCGTCGGGCTCCTGGGCGTCGCCAAGCTCATCCCCGACATGCCCAGGGCCGAGGGCGTCCGGCTGCGCGACGAGATCGCCGCGTTCCGCAACGTCCAGGTGCTGCTCGCCATGGCGATGACCGTGCTCGGCTTCGGTGGCGTCTTCGCCGCGATCACTTACATCACGCCGATGATGACCCATGTCACCGGCTACGCCGACGGCTCGGTCACCTGGCTGCTCGTCCTCTTCGGCCTCGGCATGGTCGCCGGGAACCTGATCGGCGGCCGGTTCGCCGACCGGGCTCTGATGCCGATGCTCTATGTGTCACTGAGCGGCCTCGCCGTCGTACTGGCCCTGTTCACCCTCACCGCCCATGACAAGACCGCCTCGGCCGTCACCGTCTTCCTGATCGGCGCGCTCGGCTTCGCGACCGTACCGCCGCTGCAGAAGCGGGTCCTGGACCAGGCCGCGGGTGCCCCCACCCTCGCCTCCGCCATGAACATCGGCGCCTTCAACCTCGGCAACGCGCTCTCCGCCTGGCTGGGCGGGCTCGTGATCGCCGCCGGGTTCGGCTACACCGCCCCGAACTGGGTCGGCGCCGCGCTCGCCGCCTCGGCGGTCGTCCTCGCCGTCGTCTCCAGCGCGCTGGAACGGCGTACGCGGACGGACAGCCGCATCGTCACGGGCGCCGCGCCCGCGCCGCCGCAGCGCACCACTGACCACGCCCGCAGCACCCTCGGTCGCCCCTGACCGACCGCTCTATCGCTCTAGCGCACTTAGGAGCCCACTCCCCATGAGCACCACCACCGCTGTCGCCCCGCTCACCATTCAGGACGCCGAAGCCCTCGTGGAGGCGGCCCGTGCCGCCGCCGAGGAGGCCGCGGCCACGGTCGCCGTCACCGTCCTCGACGCGGGCGGCCATCTGCTGGCCTTCCGCCGTGACGACCGCGCCGTACTGATCGCGGGCGAGACCAGCACCCGCAAGGCGTACACCGCCCTCCAGCTCGGCGCTCCGACCGCCGACCTCGTCGACGCGGTCCAGCCCGGCGGGCCCTTCCACACCTTGCCGACCGCGCTCGACCGGCCGCTGCTCTTCATCGCGGGCGGCGTCCCCGTCCACCGCGACGGCCGGCTGATCGGGGCGATCGGTATCGGCGGCGGATCCCCCGAGCAGGACCACGGCTTCGCCATGCAGGCCGTACAGCGGCTCGTCTGAGCCCACAGCCGGACCCACTGCCGGGCCCGCCGCCGTACGGCAGGCCGGGCTCAGCCCGCGGCGACCGTCAGCGGAGCGAAGCGACGGGTCCAGTCGCCGGGCAGCCCGGGGATGTCGCGCGTCATGACCGCGTTGAAGGCGATCGGTTCCAGACCGTTCGCCTTCAGCCAGTCGAGCAGCTCCTCATGGCGTACGTCGACGTCGGTGCGCAGCGGACGGTCCGTGCCCGCGGCGAGCGAGGCGACCAGGGCCTTCGCGGTCTCGGTGTCGCGCGCTACCAGCGGACCGACGACATGGGTCTCCATGTTCGGCCAGGCCGCCGCGTAGCCGATGAGGCCGCCGGAGTCCTCGGCGACCCGCAGCTGGTCGGCGAAGGCGGGCAGCCGGGTGATCACATGCGTACGGTCGCGGCCGAAGACCCCGGCGTCCAGCCGCAGGATGGCGGGCAGGTCCTCGGCGGTCGCCGGGCGGGTCGCCACGGTGGGGGCGGGGCCCGAGGGGCGGAAGTGGCCGCGGACCATCTCGGCGCGGCCGGTGGTCTCGAAGCCCAGCTGTTCGTAGAGCGGCCGTCCGTACGGCGTGGCGTGCAGCGTGACCGGCCGGTCGCCCAGCTCCGCCAGAACGTGCCGCATCAGCCGCCGCCCCACGCCCTGCCGTGCGTACTTCTCGGCCACCAGGACCATTCCGATGGCGGCGAGGTCCTCGTACGAGGTGACCACACAGGCGGTGACCAGGCCTTTGCCGTCCGGGTCGTCGATGCCGTAGCCGGTTCCCGCTGTGAGCAGCAGGCCCCACTTGTGCTCCTCGCGCGGCCAGCCGCGGTTCTCGGAGAGGTCGGCGCAGGAAACGAGGTCGTCAATGGTCAGGCGGCGGATCGGAAGCTCGTCGAGCGGTGAGGGCATGGGGATCAGGCTGTCCGATGAACCCGTACCCCGTCCACCGTTTTGCGCATACAGCACGTTGCTTTCGGCCACGCTCTGTCAGCCTTCGCCCCGGATGTTTCACGTGAAACAGGAAACGGGGAGCCAAAGCGTTGTTTCACGTGAAACACGGCGCCCCCGGACACTCCCGCCACTCCCGGGGTCCCCGGCGCATGGGCGTAACCAGGGGTACTAGCCTCGGCGTACATGGCGAGACTTCATCTCTTCGACCTCGACGGGACCCTCATCCGGGGATCCGCCGCGCCGGTCGAGATATCGCGGCAGCTCGGGCTGCTGGAGGAGATCGGCGAACTGGAGCGGGAACTGTCCCGTGGTCTGATCGGGCCGCCCGAGTACGCGGTCCGGGTGCACGGGCTCTGGTCGGGGCTGACGCAGGCGCATGTGACGGCGGCTTTCGCCTCGGCGCCCTGGCTCGCCGGGATCCAGGAGGTGTGGCGGGAGATCCGGGAGGGCGGCGACTACTGCGCGGTCATCTCGCTCTCGCCGTCGTTCTTCGTCGAGCGGCTGCTGGAGTGGGGAGTCCATGCCGCGCACGGATCCGTCTTCCCCGAGGTGCCCTTCACCCGGCCCGTCGACCCGGCGGGGATCCTCAGCGCCGCCGCGAAGGTGACCGTCGCCGAGCGGCTGCGCGCCGAGTTCGGAGTGAGCCGGGCGGACTGTGTCGCCTACGGGGACTCCATGTCGGACGTGGATCTCTTCGCCGCGGTGCCCGTGTCGGTCGCCGTGAACGCCGACCGCCATCTCGCCGGCAGGGCCACGCACACCTACTCCGGGGACGATCTCCGTGAGGCCTACGCGCTGGCACAGATCAGACGAGCCTAACGGGAATGCCGGTTCGGATACCCGGGATTCCTGCTATTTGTCCCCGCGCCCTCCCGGAAGCTGACATGCTCCGTTACGGGAGGGACGGGACTCCCGGACGTCGGTAACTGCGGCCAGAGGTTCGAGGCGAGACAAGGGATGAACGCTCCGACCACCACGTCGACCGACGCTGTGCTGATACGCCGCACACTCGCGGAGATCGCACCGTTAGCGGACAAGGTCACGTCGTACTTCTACGCACTGCTCTTCATAGGCGATCCAGAACTGCGCACGCTCTTTCCGGCGGCGATGGACGCCCAGCGGGACCGGTTGCTCAAGGCGCTGCTCACCGCGGCCGAGCATCTGGAGAACACCGCCACACTCACTGAATATCTTCGCCAACTGGGCCGGGGCCACCGTAAGTACGGGACCCGGCCCGAGCATTACCCGGCCGTCGGAGAGGCGCTGATCGGCGCGCTGGTCCGGTATGCCGAGAAGACCTGGGACGAGGCGACCCAGGCCGCCTGGGTCCGGGCGTACACGACGATGTCGCAGATCATGATCGACGCGGCCGACGAGGACGAACTGCGGCAGCCCGCCTGGTGGTACGCCGAGGTCGTCTCGCACGATCTGAGGACCCCGGACATCGCGGTGGTCACCCTCCGCCCGGACCAGCCGTACCCCTTTCTGGCCGGGCAGTACACGACGCTGGAGACGCCCTGGTGGCCGCGGATCTGGCGGCACTACTCGCTGGCCTCCGCGCCCAGGTCCGACGGGCTGCTGTCGCTGCACGTCAAAGCGGTGCCGGCGGGATGGGTCTCCGGCGCGCTGGTCCACCGGGCCCGCCCCGGGGACACCCTGCGGCTGGGAGCGCCCGCCGGGTCGATGGTGGTCGACCACACCACCGACAACGGCCTGCTCTGCCTCGGGGGCGGCACCGGAATAGCGCCGATCAAGGCGCTGGTCGAGGACGTCGCCCGGTACGGAGAGCGGCGGCCCGTCGAGGTCTTCTACGGCGCCCGCAGCAACCACGACCTCTACGACATCGACACCCTGATGCGGCTGCAGCAGGCGCACTCCTGGCTGTCGGTACGGCCGGTGGTCTCGGGCGGCCCGGGCCGGGGGCTCGGCGGCCGGCTCCCGGAGGCGGTGCGCGAGTACGGGCCCTGGACCTCGTACGACGCCTATGTCTCCGGACCGCCGGGGATGATCCGCAGTGGCGTGACCACCCTGCGGGACATCGGGATCCCCTCCGACCGCATCCGGCACGACTCCGTCGAGGAGCTCGTCGCGGCGAACGGCTGAGGCTCGACGCCCCGCCGGGCACGCGCCCGGCGGGGGATCAGCCCAGGTCGGGCGCGTGCATCGCGCGGACGCCCTCGATGTTGCCGTCGAGGTAGTGCCGCAGCGACAGCGGCACGAGGTGGACGGAGGCGATACCGACGCGGGTGAACGGGATCCGTACGATCTCGTACTCCCCGCAGGGCTCGTCCATCTCGGGGCCGTGGCGCAGGGACAGGTCCATGGAGTCGAGCCGGCAGACGAAGAAGTGCTGCACCTTCACGCCGGTCGCCCCGCCGTCGGCGCCGATGTGCTCGACGGTGTCGACGAAACAGGGCACCACATCGGTGATCTTCGCGCCGAGTTCCTCGTGCACCTCGCGGTGCAGGGCCTCGACGACGGTGGAGTCCTCCGGCTCGACGCCGCCGCCGGGGGTGAGCCAGTAGGGATCCACGCCGGGCTTGGTGCGCTTGATCAGGATCAGGTCGTCGCCGTCCAGCAGGACGGCTCGTGCGGTGCGCTTGACCACGGGTCGGACGGTCATGGGAGAAATGTGGCCCGTGGCGGCGCCCGCGAAACTCCCTCAGCTCCAGTCGACCGCGGCACGCAGCAGCCATTCCTGCGCCCGCGCGATGTGCGGCAGGGCGAGCGTGCCGGTGCGCACCGCCAGGAAGTAGGTCCGCAGCGGGGGCACCGGCGGATCCAGCAGGGCCACGAGCTCGCCGCGCTCCAGTGCCCCCTCGCTCAGATAGCGCGGCAGTACGGCCAGGCCCGCGCCCGCGGTCACCGTCTCCAGGACCGCCCGCAGATCGGGCGCGATCACCGTGCCCGCGGCGGCCGGCTTGGTGTCGAAGACGGCGGCCCAGTAGCGCGAGACGAACGGGAGCGACTCGTGCACCTCCACCACCGGAATGTGCTCCAGTACGCCGGGGCCTCCGCGCCGCAGCGCACCCGGCGCGACCCGCGAGGCCCAGCGCACCCCGGCGACCAGTACGTGCTCCTCGTCGCAGAGCGGGGTCGCGCAGAGCAGCCGGCCCCGGGGCCGGGCGGTGGCGACGGCCAGGTCGTGGTGGCCCGCGGCCAGGCCCTCCAGGGTCTCCTCGGCGTTGCCGAAGGAAGCCCGCAGCGCGATCCCCTGCGGGATGAGCGAGGTCAGTGAGGGCAGGACGCGCAGCGAGGTGAACTCCGGCGGCCCGGCGAGGTGGAGAGTCCGTACACCCGAGTCGTCGTACGAGCCGGACTCGGCGATCTCGACCAGTGCGTCCAGGTGCGGGGCGGCCCGCTGCGCCAGTTCGTCGCCGACGGTCGTCGGTGTCACCCCGCGCGCCTGGCGCAGGAACAGCGGGCGCCCCAACTGCCGCTCCAGCGTGCGGATCTGGCTGGTCACGGCGGGCTGCGAGAGCCCGAGCAGCGCCGCGGCCCGGGTGAAGGAACCCGCGCGGTGGACCGTGACGAACGTCCGTAGCAGGGCGAGGTCCATGGGTGCCCTCCCGTCCCGAACTGCCTCACGACGTCCCCGGCCGGACACAACTATAAATATGTCGATAGGTCTCTGTCGCTACCGTGATTGGACACTGACACAGAGTCAACTAGCCTTGTTGACGCGGTTCTTCGCGCGTGGAGTGGAACCGGGGCGGTCCGAGCCATGAGGGGGGAGGCTCGGACCGTCCGCCTCATGCCCCGGCGGCCTCGTCCAGGGCCCGCCGTACGTCGGCCACGAGGTCCGCGGTGTCCTCGGCCCCGGCCGAGAAGCGAATGAAGCCCTCCGCGACCTTGTCACCGCCCCAGCGGCCGCGCCGCTCGGCCGTGGAGCGCACCCCGCCGAAACTCGTGGCGTCGTCCACCAGCCGCAGCGCCGCCAGGAACCGCTCCGCGTGCGCGCGGTCAGGCAGGTCGAAGGAGACGACACAGCCGAAGCGGCGCATCTGCGCGGCCGCCAGCCGGTGCGCGGGGTCGGACGGCAGCCCGGGATGGCGCACCCCGCTCACCTCGGGGCGGTCGAGCAGCGCCTCGGCGACGGCCAGCGCGTTCGCCGACTGCCGGTCCGCGCGCAGCTGGAGCGTGGCAAGCGAGCGGTGCGCCAGCCAGGCCTCCATCGGCCCGGGGATCGCCCCGACCACCTTGCGCCAGGTGCGTACGCGCGCGGCGAGCTCGGGATCGCGGCAGACCACATAGCCGAGCAGCAGATCGCCGTGGCCGGTGAGGCCCTTGGTGCCGCTGGCCACCGCGAAGTCCGCGCCGAGCTCCAACGGGCGCTGGCCGAGCGGGGTCGCCAGCGTGTTGTCGACCGCGACCAGCGCGCCCGTGTCATGGGCGGCCCGCGCCAGCCGCCGGATGTCGCAGACGTCCAGACCCGGGTTGGAGGGCGTCTCGATCCACAGGAGGGCCGCGCCGTCCAGGACGGCCAGCTGGGCGTCGCCCGCGGTCGGCGCGGTGCGCACCTCGACCCCGTACGCGGTGAGCTGCTCGCGCACCAGGGGGAGCGCCTGGTAGCCGTCGTCCGGCAGGACCACGGCGTCGCCCACGCGCGCGTGGGAGAGCAGGACCGCCGAGATCGCGGCCATTCCGGAGGCGAACACGACCGCCTCGGCGGGCGCGTCCGGGGACTCCAGCTCGGCGAGGGCGCGCTCCAGATGGGTCCACGTCGGATTGGTGTCCCGGCCGTAGGTGTAGGGGCCCACGGCCTCGCCGGGCAGGTGGAAGTGCGCGGCGAACACCGGCCCCGGCAGCGAGGGTTCGTACGCCACCGGGTCCGGGAGCCCGGCCCGCACCGCTCTGGTGCCGTCCCCCGGCGTCCGGGGAGGGGTCACACCGGAGGTCATCCGCGCTCCCCTCAGTCCTTGTCGTCGGGCAGGACGACGTTCAGGGCCCAGGACACGATCGAGATGATCAGGCCGCCGAGCAGGGCGGTCCAGAAGCCCTCGACATGGAAGTTGAGGTCGAGCTTTCCGGCCAGCCACGAGGTGAGCAGCAGCATCAGCGCGTTGATCACAAAGGTGATCAGGCCGAGCGTGAGGATGAACAGCGGGAACGAGAGGAGTTTGACGACCGGCTTGACGATGAAGTTCACCAGGCCGAAGAGCAGCGCGACCAGAATCAGCGTCAGGGCCTTCTTGCCGGTGCTGTCACCGGTGAGCGTGATCTTCTCGACCAGCCAGATGGCCACGGCCAGGGCCGCGGCGTTGGCGAGCGTCTTGACTACGAAATTCTTCATGTGTCTGATCGTGGCAGACGTGATCGGTACCAGTGCAGGGGCGGACGGCGATGAAGCAATTCCGGCTTGACGAACTTGAGGCGGAGCGCGCCGCCAACGACGGCGCTTATCTGCAGTTTCTGCGGGAAAGGAACATGTCGGCCGGGCTCTACGCGCTGGACGCGGGCGACCAGGACCCGCAGAAGCCGCACGCCCAGGACGAGATCTACTTCGTGGTGAGCGGCCGGGCGTCCATCACGGTCGGCCTGGAGACCACCGAGGTGGCACGGGGCAGCGTCGTCTATGTGCCGGCCGGGGTCGCCCACCGCTTCCACCACATCGCCGAGGACCTGCGGGTTCTGGTCGTCTTCTCTCCGCCTGAGAGCTGAGGGCGACCCCGGGGTTCCCTAGGGGTCCGGTCAGGGGAGATCAAGGGCTGCGAGGGCCCCGTTCGGTACCCCCGCGCCCCTAGCATCGAGGGTGTCGGGTTCCCTAGGGGTCCGGTCAGGGGAGATCAAGGGCTGCGAGGGCCCCGTTCGGTACCCCCGCGCCCCTAGCATCGAGGGTGTCGAAGGCAGCAGCCCGAGACTTCAGGACACTCACGATCATGAAAGAGGTAAGGACGATGGCCGCACGGGAGATATTCGCGGGGATGCCCTGGTGGGTGAAGTGGGTCGCCGTGCCCGTCATCGCCCTGGTCGTGTTCGGCGGTCTGATCGCCAGCGTGGTCGGCTTCCTGTTCGGACTGCTCTTCAAGGCGCTGATCTTCGTGGCGCTGGTCGGCGGTCTCATCTACGTCGTACGACGGTTCATGTCCTCGACGTCCTCGCGCGGCGACTGGTAGCCGACGGCGCGCATTCCGTACGGGAGCGGGCCCGGAAAGGCACAGCGCTCGTACAGAACACCCCAGGATTAGCCCGGCTGAGGGACGGCGAGGCCAAACCCCTCATGGCGCCGGAGGCGGCCGTTATGGTGAAAACCTCTGCTGCCTCGGGCGGGCTCCTCGCCCGTCAGCACGCCTGGGGGTGACCTGTGGCCACGGCTGCGAACGCCGGTGTCCCTACCCTGATCGGTTCGGTCCAGCGGGCGTTGCGCCTGCTGGAGGCCGTGGGAGCCCATACGGACGGGGCTCCTGCCAAACAGCTGGCGCGGGAGGCCGGGCTGCCGCTCCCCACCGCGTACCACCTGCTGCGCACCCTCACCCACGAGGGCTATCTGCGCAGGGAGAACGGTGTGTTCGTCTTCGGCGAGGCGGCCGAGCGGTTGGCGGACGGTGGGGCACTGCAGAATCGTCGCACCAAGATCAGCCGGTCCCTGGCGGACTGGCGCGACGCCATCGGGGTCCCCGTCTACTTCGCGATCTACCGCGAGGGTGAGATCGAGATCGCCGGAGTGGCCGACACGCCGTCGGCCCCGGCCGTCGAGGAGTGGGCCGACTTCCGGGAGACCGGGCACGCGCACGCCATTGGCCAGTGCCTGCTGAGCCAGCTCGACGAGAGGGCCCGCGAGGACCACCTGGACAGACATCCCGTCCGTGCGGTCACGCCCTATTCCGTACGGGACCGCCGAGCCCTGCTGGACCGCCTCGCGGCTACGGAGCGTATGCAGCCAGTCGTCGAAAGACAGGAGTATGCGCTGGGCACAGTCTGCGCCGCGATCCCGATCACGGCGGGCTCCAGCGCGGCCACCATGGCCATCTCTCTCCCCCTCCACCAGCAAGAACGCCTGATTCCGGCGATCGAGCAGCTCCGTGGCGAAGTCGGCAGACTCCTCAGTTCCCTCGCGTTCTCTATCAGTATCTGAAAACTCACTCCTTGTGATCTGTTAGAGCTTCCAGCACGATTGCGTCAAGACGGCCAGGGGGATCATTCCTGGCCATTTCAGCTACAGCGGGGTAGATGATGCGTGAGGTCCTGGCAGAGGTCATGATGAGCTTCGTCGTCTCCGAGGAGCTCTCGTTCAGGATCCCGGTGGAGCTCACCTACCGCGCCGACGATCCGTACGCGGTCCGCATGACCTTCCACCTCCCCGGCGATGAGCCCGTGACCTGGACGTTCGGGCGGGAACTCCTGCTCGACGGCATCAACGGCCCCACCGGCGACGGCGATGTGCACATCGCGCCGTCCTGCGCCGAAGAGCTCTGCGACGTCCATATCCGCCTCCGGGTGGGCGGCGAACGGGCGCTCTTCCGGGCCGGGGCCGGCCCGCTGGTGGCCTTCCTCGACCGCACCGACAAGCTCGTACCGCTGGGGCAGGAGCGCGCGCTCGGCGACTTCGACGGACATCTGGACGAGGCGCTGGGGCGGATCCTGGCCGAGGAGCAGAACGCGGGCTGAGCGCCGGCTACTTCTTGCGGCGTCGGCCGCGCCCGCCCCGCACCGGTCCACGGGCCGCCACGGCCGGACGGTCGGCCGAGACCACCAGCGCCGCGAGCGCGGTGGTGACCGGGACCGAGGCCACCAGGCCGATCGAGCCCACCAGCGTCCGGACGATCTCCTCGGCGACCAGCTCGCTGTTGGCCACCGTCCCCACGCTGCTCTGCGCGATCGAGAACAGCAGCAACAGCGGCAGCGCCGCGCCCGCGTACGCCAGGACCAGCGTGTTGACCACCGACGCGATGTGGTCGCGGCCGATCCGGATGGCCGCCCGGTACAGCCCGCGCGGCCCCATCGTCGGATTCGCCTCGTGGAGCTCCCACACCGCCGAGGTCTGGGTGACCGTCACATCGTCGAGCACGCCGAGCGATCCGATGATCACGCCCGCCAGCAGCAGACCGGACATGTCGATGTTCGGGTAGAGCCCGTGGATCAGACCGGTGTTGTCGTCGGTGTTGCCGGTCAGTGCGGCCCAGCCGATGAAGAGCGAGCCGAGCAGCCCGATCAGGACGAGCGAGATCAGCGTGCCCAGCACGGCGACCGAGGTACGCGCCGACAGGCCGTGGCACATGTACAGCGCGATCAGCATGATCGCGCTCGACCCGATCACCGCGACAAGCAGCGGATTGGATCCCTGGAGGATCGCCGGGAGGATGAACAGCGTCAGCACGGCGAACGAGACGACCAGCGCGACGAGCGCCATCACCCCACGCAGCCGCCCGACGGCCACCACCACGAGCGCGAAGATGCCCGCGAGCAGCGCCATCGGGAACCGGCGGTTCACATCGGTCACCGAGTACTGGAGGTCGTGCGGGGCATCGGGGGCGTACGCGACGATCACGCCCTGTCCCTTGTGCAGTTGGCGCGGGGCGTCCGGCTGGACGATCTCGGTGAAGGTGCGGCCCTTCTCCTTGCCGCTGGTGACCTCGATGGTCGCCTTGGCGCACAGGTCCTGACCGGATCGCCCGGCCTGTCGGCCCCCGGCAGCCGAGGTGTCGCCGCCCGACGGGGCCTGACCCGCGTTGACCGACTTGCAGTCGACCTTCTGCAGGGCGACGACCTTCGCCTGCTGGGTCTGGCGGTCGAAGCCGACTCCGGTGCGCTGATGGGAGGGGGTCCCGCCCGGCCACAGCACGGCCAGTCCGACGAGCACCGCGACCGAGAACGGGATCAGCACGGCCGCGATCACCTTGCGGAGATGCTTGGAGACGGGCGCCGCCGGACCGTGGCTGTGGCTGTGCCCATGGGGCTGTCCGTGCGGGTGTCCGTGGGCGTCTTCGGGGGGCTGCTCTGCTGACGTCACCGCCCGATCATCGCAACAACGGCGGGGCCCCTCTGTTCAGCGCGCTGGGGATGACGCTAGCGTGGTGACACCTTTGCACACGCGGGAGCTCGGAGCACCGGGCTGAGAGGGCGCTGAAAGCCGTACGAACCGTACGGAAGCGGCTGCGCCGACCGCCGAACCTGTTACCGGGTAATGCCGGCGTAGGGAGTAGGTCTCATGACCATTCAGGACGCACGCACGCCTGCCTCGAACCAGAACGAGGCCGGGAAGTCCATCGGCTGGCACAAGGGGTACGTCGAGGGCTCGCGCCCCGACCTCCGGGTGCCGGTGCGCCAGGTGCACCTCACCAACGGCAAGGATGTCACGCTGTACGACACGTCCGGGCCGTACACGGATCCGAACGTCGAGACGGACGTCCGCCGAGGGCTCGCCCCGCTCCGGGAGAACTGGATCATCGCGCGCGGGGACACCGAGGAGTACGCGGGCCGCCCCGTCCGCCCCGAGGACGACGGCATCAAGCACACCTCGCCGCGCGGCGGACTGAAGAACCTCGACGCGGTCTTCCCGGGCCGCCCGCGCCAGCCCCGCCGGGGCCGCGGCGGCCAGGCCGTCACCCAGCTCGCGTACGCCCGCCGGGGCGAGATCACCCCGGAGATGGAGTACGTCGCGATCCGCGAGAACGTCTCCCCCGAGGTTGTGCGCGAGGAGATCGCCGCAGGTCGCGCCGTGCTTCCGGCCAACGTGAACCACCCCGAGATCGAGCCGATGATCATCGGTAAGCGGTTCCTGGTGAAGGTCAACGCCAACATCGGCAACTCCGCCGTCACCTCCTCCATCGAGGAGGAGGTCGACAAGATGACCTGGGCCACCAAGTGGGGCGCCGACACGGTCATGGACCTCTCCACCGGCCGCAACATCCACACCACCCGCGAGTGGGTGCTGCGCAACTCCCCCGTCCCGATCGGCACCGTGCCGCTCTACCAGGCGCTGGAGAAGGTCGACGGCCGCGCCGAGGAGCTGACCTGGGACATCTACAGGGACACGGTCATCGAACAGGCCGAGCAGGGCGTCGACTACATGACGGTCCACGCGGGAGTGCTGCTGCGGTACGTGCCGCTCACCGCCCGCCGCAAGACCGGCATCGTCTCGCGCGGCGGCTCGATCATGGCCGCCTGGTGCCTCGCGCACCACAAGGAGTCGTTCCTGTACGAGAACTTCGAGGAGCTCTGCGAGATCCTCGCCGCGTACGACGTGACGTACTCCCTGGGCGACGGTCTGCGTCCGGGCTCCATCGCGGACGCCAACGACGAGGCGCAGTTCGCCGAGCTGCGCACGCTCGGTGAGCTCAACACGATCGCCAAGCGCCACAACGTGCAGACGATGATCGAGGGCCCGGGACATGTCCCGATGCACAAGATCAAGGAGAACATCGACCTCCAGCAGGAGATCTGCGAGGAGGCGCCGTTCTACACGCTCGGCCCGCTGACCACCGATGTCGCCCCGGCGTACGACCACATCACCTCCGGCATCGGTGCCGCGATGATCGCCTGGTGGGGCACCGCGATGCTCTGCTACGTCACGCCCAAGGAACACCTGGGCCTGCCGAACCGTGACGACGTGAAGACGGGCGTCATCACCTACAAGATCGCGGCGCACGCGGCCGACCTCGCCAAGGGGCACCCGGGCGCACAGGAGTGGGACGACGCGCTCTCGGACGCCCGCTTCGAGTTCCGCTGGGAGGACCAGTTCAATCTGGCCCTCGACCCGGACACCGCCCGGGAGTTCCACGACGAGACGCTGCCCGCCGAGCCGGCGAAGACCGCTCACTTCTGCTCGATGTGCGGGCCGAAGTTCTGCTCGATGAAGATCTCGCAGGACATCCGGCGTGAGCACGGCGGGGATCTGGCGACGGGGGACATCGAGGCCGGTATGGCGGAGAAGTCCAAGGAGTTCGCGGCGTCGGGCAACCGCGTCTATCTGCCGATCGCGGAGTGACGTACGCGCACCGATGTTTCACGTGAAACAGGGATCCCTGTTTCACGTGAAACATGCGCGGCCGTGGTTTCACGTGAAACAGGCGCCCCGAAGCCGGTCACTCCGGCGGGTGTTCGGGGCCCCCGAAGTCGGGACTGGTGAAGTCCGGGCTGGTGAAGCTGGGCCGGGTCCCCGTCGACGAGTCACCCGGGCTGTCGAAGTCGGGCCGGTCGTAGCCGAGGGTCGGTATCCGGCCCGTCGAGCGGCGGGCCGACGCACCGGTGCCCGGGTCGGCCAGTGCTTCGCGCAGGAACGGGTAGATACCCCGCTCCACCAGGGCGTGGCGCCATGCCTCGCGGGCCCGGGAGACCTCCTGCGCTCTCTCATCGCCCACCTCGCCCTCCTCCGGCTCGGCGACGACCTGGGTGGCGCCGTTACGGATCGCCGTGAGCAGGAGGCTGATCGCGGCGGCGAGTATCGCGGCCGCGGTGAGGGCCCCGAAGAACCAGCCCGCGGTCAGTAAAGTGTCGGCGAAGGCGGGCTCGGGGTTGAGCATCTTCAGGATGTAGCCCACCAACAGGAAGATCGCGGCGGCGGTCCCGGCGAGGACGGGTGCCAGTACTGCGACGACCGCGCCGACGCCGGCGCCCGAGGTGGAATCCGGGCTGTCGACCACCGGAGGCGTCATCACCGAGCCGCGTTCCGATGTGAGCGCGGGGGTGGACGGCGCCCGCAACTCCTCGCGCGCCTTGACGTAGTGGTCGTACTCGGCCGCCGCGGCCGCCGAGACGAGAGCACCGGCGTTGAGCACCATGGTGCGCAACTGCTCGGTGTTGAGCCGTACTCCTACACCGGCCAGCTCGGGCCGGTCGGGCGCGGTGCGCAGTGCGTCGTCGAGGATCCGCTCGAACTCCGGGCGGTCCTCGGTCAGCAGGTGCGGAGCGCTGTTCATGTGCATCCCCCGATGCTCCGTAGGGCCGGAAAGCCCGCCTGATGAACGGGCAATCGGGCGGAAACGGAGGAGAGCCTGCTACGGATAAGCCGATGGTAGAGCGGTTACGGCACGGGGTGACAGGGTGTTTCCGAAATCACCTTGCCACCGCACGAGCCGGTGTTTTCCCGATTACGCGTCAGTCATGCAGAGGCAACTGCACGACCAGCAGTTTTCCGGCCATGGTCACCCCGCCGTCCATGGCGATGGCGAGACCGTCCGCGTACACATGCGGACCCTCTACGACCGGACGGGAGTCCTCCTCGCCGTCTTCGGTGCCCACTTCGCCCAGGAGGTAGGGAATCGGGCTGTGTCCGTGAACCACCCGCTGTCCGCCATAGGCCGAGAGCAGCTCGCGCGCGGCCTGGGGTCCGGATTCGTCGCGGAAGGCGAAGCGCTTGGTGAACTTCCGGAACAGGTCCCAGCATTCGTCGGCGTCGTTGCGGGTGAGCAGCGCGTGCACGGTGTCGTTCACGGCCTCGATGGAGTCGCCGTACTCCAGGTACGCGGTGGTGTCGGAGTGCATCAGCAGATGTCCGTCCTCCTCCTCGATCGCGTCGAGGCGGGACATCCACTGGAGGTGGACGTCCTGGAGGCGGTCCATGTCGGCCTTCTGACCGCCGTTGAGCAGCCAGGCGGCCTGGAAGGTGGCGGTGCCCGCACCGGAGTTGACCGGGGTGTCGCCGAAGCGCTTGGCGCCGATCAGGAGCAGCTCGTGGTTGCCCATCAGGGCCTTGCAGTAGCCGCCGGCGGCCGCGGCCTCGGCCGACAGCCGCATCACCAGGTCGATGACGCCGATGCCGTCGGGACCGCGGTCGGTGAAGTCGCCGAGGAACCAGAGACGGGCGTTGCCCGCGGCCCAGTTCCCGTCGACGTCGATCAGCCCCTGCTCGCGGAGTGCGGCCAGGAGTTCGTCGAGGTAGCCGTGGACGTCGCCCACGACGAAGAGCGGCCCGAGGCCGTCCGGCAGGGGTGCCGGGGCGGGAACGCTCTCCACCCGGACCTGCACGGTGTCCCCCCGGTTGATCACCGGGAGGTCGCGTGCCGTCGGGGTGTAGCCCTCCGGCGGCTCGTCGTCCGGAAAGGCGTTCCCCGGGTGGATGTCCGCGGGGAACGCCTCCGCCGGGTGCACGGCAACGGGAGGGTGAGGCTGCGCCGGTGGAGGCATCTCGACTGGTGGGGGCGGCGGGGGGACCTGCGCGGAATGCGCGGGAGCCTGCGCGTACGGAGGCACCCGGAAGTCACGCAACGTCTCCGTACGCTCGGGTCCCAGACCGGCCCCCTGAGTCATCGACCCCTCCACCACCGTCGCGCCGCCGTACACCGTGAGACCCCCCTGGTCGGGCGGGGATCCGTGGTGTCGTGCGCCCATCATAGGAATGAGGCTCGTGCTGTGTGACGCACCAGGGGTGGTGAATCCGGGCGCGGCCGTGGTTCACCGGTGGTTATGTCCCCAATGTGTTGGTCTAGTCCTTGTCCGCATCGCTGTCGGGGCTCCTGTCCGGCACGTTCGGGTCCTGGCCGAGTCCCCTGCGCGGGTCCGCGACGGGGGAGCGCGGGGGGCTGACGGTCGTACGCGGCGACCGGCGCTGCGACGACGTACGGACGATGAGTTCGGTCGGTATCACCTGCTCGATGGGGTGACCGTGGTCGATTCCCTCGATGGCGTCGATGAGCAGTTGGACCACGGCCGTGCCGATGCGCCGGGGCTTGAGCGAGAGGGTGGTGATGGGCGGTTCGGTGGTCGCGTACACGGTGGACTCGCTGCAGCAGACGAGCAGCAGGTCCTCCGGCACCCGCAGCCCGTATCTGCGGGCGGCCGCCAGCAGATCGGTGCCGTTGGGGTCGAACAGTCCGTACACGGCGTCGGGCCGGTCCGGGCGGGCGAGCAGCCGGTCGGCCGCGATGGCGCCCGCGCACGGGTCGTGGGCGGGGTAGGACTCGTAGACCGGGTCCTGACCCACCCGCTCGCACCAGCCCAGATACGCCTCGGTGGAGAGCCGGGTATAGGTGTCGGTGGTGGTGCCGGTGAGAAGGCCGATCCGGCGGGCGCCGGCGGCGGCGAGATGGTCGAGCAGTTCCAGTACGGCGGCCTCGTGGTCGTTGTCGACCCAGGCGGTCACCGGCAGTGAACCCGCCGGGCGGCCGTCGGAGACCACCGGCAGTCCCTGGCGGACCAGTTCGGTGACGACGGGATCCTGGTCGGAGGGGTCGATCACGACGGTGCCGTCGAGGGCGACGTTCGACCAGACGTCCGCGGGGCTGCGGCGTGAGGTGGCGGGCAGGATGACGAGGGCGTACCCGCGCGCGAGTGCGGCGGATGTCGCGGCCCTCGCCATTTCGGCGAAGTAGGCGAACTCGGTGAAGGTGAAAGGTTCATCCCCGTACGTCGTCACGGTCAGGCCGATCAGGCCCGACTTTCCGGTACGGAGCGTGCGGGCCGCTGCGGATGGGCGATAGCCCAGCCGGTCTGCGACCTCGCGGACGTGGCGGCGGGTGGCGTCGGGGAGCCGGCCCTTGCCGTTGAGCGCGTCGGAGACGGTCGTGATGGAGACACCGGCGGCGGCGGCCACGTCCCGAATGCCCGCCCGCCCCAGCCGGCGACCGGTCGACCGGCTCACCTGGTGCTTCCCTGCTGCTGTCATGGCGAGCCGATAGTAGGGCGAGGGGAGACAGTTGGCCCGGGTGCATATGCACGCGTTGACAGGCACGTTTCTGCATGATCAGAAATGGCTAATGGCCTTGATTTACATGGGAGTTGGAGGCAGTAGCGTTGTGGTGGCGGTTGTCGATCGGTGGGCGGCTGCCGAATGCGCGATGTTGCGAAGAGGTCTCAACTCACCTGTACGAGGGATGCGCGCCACGGCGCAGGCCACCGGCGCACGGCTCTGACAGGGAGCGCTCCCCCTCCGGCGCTCCCGTGGTGCCCGGGCCGGGCCGGCGGGAGCGGCAGCGGCCGGAGGATGCCCTGTGGCTCTTCGCAGGGGCGCCGAATCCTCATAAGGTGAGCAGTATTCGTACGGACGGAACGGTCGAGGAGGACCTGCGGTGAGCGAGACGAGCCCCAAGCTGCGCGCCGAGCTGGACGGCATCCCCACCTACAAGCCCGGCAAGCCCGCGGCGGCAGGCGGCCCGGTCGCGTTCAAGCTGTCCTCCAACGAGAACCCGTACCCGCCGCTGCCGGGGGTGATGGAGAGCGCCATCGCCGCCGCCGGGAGCTTCAACCGCTACCCGGACATGGCGTGCACCGGCCTGATGAACGAGCTGGCCGACCGCTTCGGTGTGCCGCTCACCCACCTCGCCACCGGCACGGGCTCGGTGGGCGTCGCCCAGTCGCTGCTCCAGGCCACCTCCGGCCCCGGCGACGAGGTCATCTACGCCTGGCGCTCCTTCGAGGCGTACCCGATCATCACCCAGATCAGTGGGGCGACGTCCGTAAAGGTGCCGCTGACCTCGGGCGATGTGCACGACCTGGACGCCATGGCCGAGGCGATCACCGACCGGACCCGGCTGATCTTCGTCTGCAACCCGAACAACCCGACCGGCACGGTGGTCCACCGGGCGGAGCTGGAACGATTCCTCGACCGGGTGCCGTCGGACGTGCTGGTGGTCTTGGACGAGGCGTACAAGGAGTTCGTCCGCGACGCCGACGTTCCGGACGGTCTTGAGATCTACCGCGACCGCCCGAACGTGGCGGTGCTGCGCACCTTCTCCAAGGCGTACGGACTCGCCGGGCTCCGGATCGGCTTCGCCGTCGCCCACGAGCCGGTGGCGGCGGCGCTGCGCAAGACGGCGGTCCCCTTCGGTGTCAGCCAGCTCGCCCAGGACGCGGCGGTCGCCTCGCTGCGCGCCGAGGACGAACTGCTCGGCCGCGTGGGCTCGTTGGTGGGCGAGCGGGCCAGGGTGTACGAGGGGCTGGTCGGCCAGGGCTGGACCCTGCCCGAGACGCAGGCGAACTTCGTCTGGCTGCGCCTCGGCGAGCGGACGGTCGCGTTCGCGCAGGCCTGTGAGGCGGCGGGCGTGGTGGTCCGGCCGTTCGCGGGCGAGGGCGTGCGGGTCACGATCGGCGAGACCGAGGCGAACGACCTCTTCCTGAAGGTGGCCGAGGGCTTCCACAAGGCGGGCTAGGGACTGCCGGGCGGATCTGCCGGTTCTGGCGGATCCGCCGGCTTCGGCCCGGGGAGCCTGCCGCCCGTCGGTGCCTCGGGCCCGGTCCGCCCGGGCCCGGGCGGTGAGGCCTCGGACCGGCCCTAGGCCGGGTCCTGGAGGCGGTCCACCCGGATCCGGTCGCCGGTGCGGACCGCGGCGAGCAGCCGCGGGTCCCCGTCGATCCGGCCGACCACGTTGCACGCGCTCGCCAGACGGCACTCGTCGCCGCGCGAGACCGGCGTCGGACCGTACGGCAGGGCCAGCGCGTCGCCCTCGGTCCAGAACGCGACCGTGCCCGGCTCCACCACCTCGCGCGCGTCCGGCTCCAGCGCGGGGGAGACCGGTGTCTCGAAGTAGACCTCCTCGCCCCAGGTCCGGGCGGTGGAGACGATCGGGAGCGCCCTCGCGAGCGCGGCGCTCGTAGGGGTTTCCCCGAGGGTGGCGGTGAGCTGCCCGCCGGGCCATGAGATCCGTATCCGCATGAGCCGAAATTCAACAAGATGTTGAAGCTGTCGGGAAGAGGCGTCTCAAAAGGCGTCGCCAGGGCTCGCCCCACACAGAGGTACCCCCCGCCTGAAGGTCGCGGAAGCGTGTGCGACATAATGCTTGTGAATGTGAACGCGTTCACAAGCGTGTCCCGCTTCGTCCCGGAATCAGTGGGATCAGAGGGGCAAACTGCCGCTGTGATGGCGACGTAAGGAGATGACGTTGTGAATCTGGCTCTGGCGCCGGAAACACTGGCGCGATGGCAGTTCGGCATCACCACCGTCTACCACTTCCTCTTCGTGCCGCTCACGATCTCGCTCGCCGCGCTCACGGCCGGGCTGCAGACCGCGTGGGTGCGGACCGAGAACCAGAAGTACCTCAAGGCGACGAAGTTCTGGGGCAAGCTCTTCCTGATCAACATCGCGATGGGTGTCGTCACCGGCATCGTCCAGGAGTTCCAGTTCGGTATGAACTGGTCCGACTACTCGCGGTTCGTGGGTGATGTCTTCGGCGCTCCGCTCGCCTTCGAGGCACTCATCGCCTTCTTCTTCGAGTCGACCTTCATCGGGCTCTGGATCTTCGGCTGGGACAAGCTGCCGAAGAAGATCCACCTCGCCTGCATCTGGATGGTCTCGATCGGCACCATCCTCTCCGCGTACTTCATCCTGGCGGCCAACTCCTGGATGCAGCACCCGGTCGGCTACAAGCTCAACAAGGCCACCGGGCGCGCCGAGCTCACCGACTTCTGGCACGTGCTGACGCAGGACACCACCCTGGTCGTCGTCTTCCACACGCTCACCGCGGCCTTCCTCACCGGTGGCGCCTTCATGGTCGGCGTCTCCGCCATCCATCTGCGCCGCAAGAAGCACATCCCGGTGATGCGCACCTCGCTCCGGCTCGGCCTGGTCACGCTCGTCGTGGGCGGACTGCTCACGGCCGTCAGCGGCGACCAGCTCGGCAAGGTCATGTACAAGCAGCAGCCCATGAAGATGGCCGCCGCCGAGGCGCTGTGGGACGGCGAGAAGCCGGCGCCGTTCTCGATATTCGCCATCGGAGACGTGGCCAAGGGCCACAACAGCGTCGAGATCTCGGTCCCGGGTCTGCTGTCCTTCCTCGCCGACAACAACTTCTCCTCGTACGTCCCCGGCATCAACGACGTGAACAAGCAGGAGCAGCTGAAGCACGGGCCCGGCGACTACCGGCCCAACATCCCGGTCACCTTCTGGGGCTTCCGCTGGATGATCGGCTTCGGCATGGCGTCCTTCGCCATCGGAGCGGTCGGCCTCTGGCTCACCCGCAAGAAGTTCCTGCTGGCACCCGGCCTGCGGACCGGTGACGACGAGGTGCCGCATCTGGTCCTCTTCCGGAACAAGGCGCTGGGCACCCGGCTGACCGGCTGGTACTGGTTCACCGCCATCTGGACGCTCGGCTTCCCGCTGATCGCCAACTCCTGGGGCTGGATCTTCACCGAGATGGGGCGTCAGCCCTGGGTCGTGTACGGCGTGCTGCGCACCAAGGACGCGGTCTCCCCCGGTGTCTCGCAGGGCGAGGTCCTCACCTCGATGATCGTCTTCACCCTGCTCTACGCCGTGCTCGCGGTGATCGAGGTGCGGCTGCTCGCGAAGTACGTCAAGGCCGGACCGCCCGAGCTCACCGAGTCCGACCTCAACCCGCCCACCAAGATCGGCGGGGACGACCGCGACCCCGACCGGCCGATGGCCTTCTCGTACTGAGGCTGAGGAGATCGAGGCATGGAACTCCACGACGTCTGGTTCGTACTCATCGCCGTCCTGTGGACCGGCTACTTCTTCCTGGAGGGCTTCGACTTCGGAGTCGGCATCCTCACCAAGCTGCTGGCCCGCGACCGCAAGGAGAAGCGCGTCCTGATCAACACGATCGGGCCGGTCTGGGACGGCAACGAGGTGTGGCTGCTCACGGCCGGCGGTGCGACCTTCGCCGCCTTCCCCGAGTGGTACGCCACGCTCTTCTCCGGCTTCTATCTGCCGCTGCTGATCATCCTGGTCTGCCTCATCGTGCGCGGTGTGGCCTTCGAGTACCGGGCGAAGCGGCCCGAGGAGAAGTGGCAGCGCAACTGGGAGGA
Organism: Streptomyces sp. ERV7; assembly: GCF_001653515.1. Taxonomy (GTDB): domain Bacteria; phylum Actinomycetota; class Actinomycetes; order Streptomycetales; family Streptomycetaceae; genus Streptomyces. Next base: position 444,721 of record NZ_LYOY01000040.1, read on the forward strand.
GGCCATCTTCTGGACCTCGCTGATCCCGGCGTTCCTGTGGGGGGTGGCCTTCGGCAACATCGTGCGCGGAGTGAAGATCGACGCGCACAAGGAGTACGTGGGCACCTTCTGGGACCTGTTCAACGCGTACGCGATCCTCGGCGGCCTGGTGACGCTGTTCCTGTTCACCTTCCACGGCTCGGTCTTCACCTCCTTGAAGACCGTCGGTGAGATCCGTGAGCGGTCGCGGGCGCTGGCACTGAAGCTGGGCCTGGCCACGGCCGTACTGGCGCTGGTGTTCCTGATCTGGACCCAGGTGTCGCGCGGTGACACCAAGAGCCTGGTCGCGATGGTGATCGCGGTGGTCACCCTGGTCGGCGCGATCGGCGCCATCAAGGTGGGTCGCGAGGGCTGGTCGTTCGCCCTGTCGGGCATCACGATCGCGGCCGCCGTGGCGATGCTCTTCCTGACGCTCTTCCCGAACGTCATGCCGTCCTCGCTGCACGACGAGTGGAACCTCACGGTCTCCAACGCCTCGTCGAGTCCGTACACCCTGAAGATCATGACCTGGTGTGCGGGCATCGCGACCCCGGTGGTGCTCCTCTACCAGGGCTGGACGTACTGGGTGTTCCGCAAGCGGATCGGCACCCAGCACATCGCCGACGCGCACTGAGTCCGCACCGGGGGTGTGTTTCACGTGAAACACACCCCCGCCCCTTGGCCCCCGACCCTTCGAGGGGATGTTTCACGTGAAACCGATCGACCCGCGACTGTTCCGATACGCCCGGGCCACCCGTCTCTTCCTCGCGGCCGTCGTCGCCCTCGGCCTGGTCGGTGCGGGGCTGGTCATAGCGCAGGCGATGCTCATCGCCGACGTGGTGGTGGGGGCTTTCCAGGACGGCCATGGTGTCGACGGGCTGCGGACGCCCCTGCTGCTGCTCGGAGCGGTCGCGGTCGGACGGGGGCTGGTGTCCTGGCTGACCGAGCTCGCCGCTCACCGGGCCAGCGCGGCGGTCAAGTCGGAGCTGCGCGGGAGACTGCTGGAGCGGGCCGCCCAGCTGGGGCCGGAGTGGTTGAGCAGTCGGCGGACCGGCTCGCTGGTCGCGCTGGCCACCCGAGGCGTGGACGCGCTCGACGACTACTTCTCGCGCTATCTGCCGCAGTTGGGGCTGGCGGTCGTGGTGCCCGTGGCGGTCCTCGCCAGGATCGTCACCGAGGACTGGGTGTCGGCGGCGACCATCGTGGTCACCCTGCCGCTCATCCCGCTCTTCATGGCGCTCATCGGCTGGGCCACCCAGGCGCAGACCGACCGCCAGTGGCGGCTCCTCTCCCGGTTGTCGGGGCACTTCCTGGACGTGGTCGCCGGGCTGCCGACCCTGAAGGTGTTCGGCCGCGCCAAGGCGCAGGCCGAGTCGATCCGGACGATCACTTCCGAGTACCGCCGGGCCACGCTGAAGACCCTGCGGATCGCGTTCCTGTCGGCGTTCGCGCTGGAGCTCCTCGCGACGCTGTCCGTGGCGCTGGTGGCCGTCGGCATCGGTATGCGGCTGGTCCACGGCGATCTGGACCTCTACACGGGCCTGGTGATCCTGGTCCTCGCCCCCGAGGCGTATCTGCCGCTTCGGCAGGTCGGCGCGCAGTACCACGCGGCGGCGGAGGGCCTTGCGGCCGCCGAGGAGATCTTCGAGCTCCTGGAGACCCCGCTGCCCGAGGGCGGCACGGGCTCGGTGCCGTCCGGCCCGGTTCGGATCGAGGTCGACGGGGTGACTGTGCGTCATCCAGGCCGCAGCGAACCGTCGTTGGCCGCCGCCTCGCTGACGGTGGAGCCGGGTGAGACGGTGGCGCTGACCGGGCCGAGCGGGGTCGGGAAGTCGACACTCCTCGGCGCGGTGCTGGGCTTCGTGGCACCGGACGAGGGCCGGGTGCGGATCTCCGGCACCGATCTGGGCGCGCTCTCGCTGGAGCAGTGGCGCGAGCGGATCGCCTGGGTGCCCCAGCGGCCGCATCTGTTCGCGGGGACGATCGCGGAGAACGTGCGCCTCGCACGGCCGGACGCGGACGACACGGCGGTACGGGACGCCCTGCGGGACGCGGGCGCCCTGGAGTTCGTCACCGCGCTCCCGGACGGCCTCGGGACCGAGCTCGGGGAGGGCGGCGCCGGCCTCTCGGCCGGACAGCGCCAACGGCTCGCGCTGGCACGGGCGTTCCTCGCGGACCGGCCGGTCCTGCTGCTCGACGAGCCGACGGCGGCGCTGGACGGCGCGACCGAGGCGGGCATCGTCGACGCGGTACGAAGGCTGTCGGCGGGCCGCACGGTACTGCTGGTGGTCCACCGCCCCGCCCTCCTCGCGGTCGCGGACCGGGTGGTGGAGCTGCGGCCGGCCAGGGGCGAGGGCTGTTCAGCCGTCGCGCAGGACGCGGGGGGCGGGGGCGGTGCGGCGGTCGTCGCGACGGCTTCCCGTACGGAAGCCCGTGACCCGGCTCCGGTTCCGGCTTCCTCTGCTCCCGGGCCCGCCGCCTCCCAGGATGCCCTCGCGCGGGTACGCGGGGCCGCCGGTGGGCTGCGCGGGCGCCTCGCCCTGGCGCTGGTGCTGGGGGCGTTGGCGCTCGGGTCGGCCGTGGGTCTGATGGCCGTGTCCGGGTGGCTCATCTCGCGGGCCTCCGAGCAGCCGCCGGTGCTCTATCTGATGGTGGCGGTGACGGCGACGCGGGCGTTCGGCATCGGGCGGGCCGTGTTCCGGTATGCCGAGCGGCTGGTGTCCCATGACGCGGTGCTGCGGATGCTCGCCGAGGTGCGTGTCGCGGTCTACCGCAGGCTGGAGCGGATCGCCCCGGCGGGGCTGCGCTCCACCCGGCGCGGCGACCTGCTGTCCCGCCTGGTCGCGGATGTGGACGAGCTCCAGGACTACTGGCTGCGCTGGGCGCTGCCCGCCGCCGGGGCCGTGGTGGTGTCGGTCGCGAGCGCCGGGTTCACCGCGTGGCTGCTGCCCGAGGCCGGGGCGGTGCTCGCGGTCGGGCTGCTGATCGCCGGGGTGGCCGTGCCGCTGGTCAGCGGTGCGTGCGCCCGTCGGGCCGAGCGCCAACTGGCGTCCGCGCGCGGCCTCCTGGCCACTCGGGTGGCCGATCTGCTTACCGGTACGGGGGAGTTGACCGTGGCGGGTGCGCTCGGACGCCGTACCCGGGAGGCGAAGGACGCCGACTCGGTGCTCACACGGATCGCGTCGAGGACCGCCGCCGCCACCGCGCTCGGCGGCGGCCTCTCCGCGCTGACCTGCGGACTGACCGTGGTGGCCGCCGCGCTCGTCGGGGTCCAGGCGGTCGCCGCCGGCCGCCTGGACGGGGTGCAGCTCGCCGTCGTGGTCCTGGTGCCGCTCGCCGCCTTCGAGGCGGTCAGCGGTCTGCCGCTCGCCGTGCAGGCGCGTCAGCGGGTCAGGCGCAGCGCCGAGCGGGTGTACGAGGTGCTCGACGCGCCCGTGCCGGTACGGGAGCCGGAGCAACCCGCCACCGCACCCGCGTCGCCGTTCCCCCTGGAGGTGCGGGGGCTGGCCGCCCGCTACGACGGGCAGACCCGGGACGCGCTGAGCGACTTCGCGCTGACGCTCACCCCGGGCCGGCGCGTCGCCGTCGTCGGGACCTCCGGGTCCGGCAAGACCACCCTCGCCCAGGTCCTGCTGCGCTTCCTGGACGCGCGCGAGGGCACGTACCGGATCGGCGGCAAGGACGCGGCGGAGCTCGCGGGCGACGACGTCCGCCGTCTGGTCGGCCTCTGCGCCCAGGACGCCCACATCTTCGACAGCTCTCTGCGCGAGAACCTGCGGCTGGCCCGTACGGGCGCGGACGAGGACGCGCTGCGCCAGGCGCTGGCGGAGGCCCGGCTGCTCGACTGGGTGGACGGGCTGCCCGACGGCCTCGACACGCTCGTCGGGGAGCACGGCGCCCGGCTCTCGGGCGGCCAGCGCCAGCGGCTCGCGCTGGCCCGTGCGCTCCTGGCCGACTTCCCGGTGCTCGTCCTGGACGAGCCCGCCGAGCACCTGGACCTGGCGACGGCCGACGCGCTCACGGCGGATCTGCTCCGAGCGACGGAGGGCCGGACGACCGTGCTGATCACCCACCGGCTGCGCGGTCTGGAGGCCGTGGACGAGGTGATGGTTCTCTCCGAGGGCCGGGTCGTGCAACGCGGGGCGTACGACGATCTCGCCCTGGTCGACGGGGAACTGCGGCGCATGCTGGAGCGCGAGCGTGACAGCGATCTCCTCCAGGAGGCCCACCCGGCCTGAGAGGGGCTCGCGGATCTGTGGCTCGGCTCTCGTCATGCCCGACTTTCCTCGCCAATTGGGACTAACTAGGCTCAAGGGCATGTCAGTGCCGGATCCGAAGGACCCCCAGGACACCAAGGACCAGGACGCGCTCGAAGCGGCGACCCTGGCCACCCGGAGCCTCCAGGGTCTGTCCACCGAGCTCACCGCGCGCGTACCGCAGCTGCTGGAGGCGATGCGTTCCGTCGGTACCGGCCTGGAGCTGCACTCCACGCTCGACCGGATCTGTGAGACCGCCGCCGAACTGGCCGACGCGCGGTACGCGGCGATCGGGGTCGTCGACGAGGCGGGCACGGGGCTCTCCGACTTCGTGACGTACGGCGTCACCTCCGAGGAGGCCGCCGCCATCGGGCGCCGCCCGGACGGCCACCGGGGGCTGCTCGGCTCGCTGATCCACCACCCCGAGCCGCTGCGGCTCGGGGACCTCTCCGCCGATCCGCGCTCGGCCGGATTCCCCGCCCACCACCCGCCGATGCGGACCTTCCTCGGCGTTCCCATCCGGGTGCAGGGCGAGGTCTTCGGGAACCTGTACCTCACGGAGAAGAGCGGCGGGGCCGAGTTCAACGACTACGACCTGCACATGGTCCGGGTGCTGTCCACCGAGGCGGGCATCGCGATCGGCAACGCCCGGCTGTACGAGGCGGCGCGCCAACGAGAGCGGTGGATCGACGGATCGGTCGCCGTCACCACCGCGCTGCTCTCGGGCGGGGACGCGGACGACGCCCTGGAAGTGGTCGCCGAGCAGGCCCGCCGTCTCGCGGACTCCGCCGCCGGAATCGTGCTGCTGCCCGCCGAGGAGGGCGGCCTGGAGATCGTCGCCGTCTCCACCGACGACCCCGGCTCGGTGCTGGGCGTGGTGATTCCACCGGAGAGCCCGGTCGTCGCCACGCTGCTGGAGGGCGAGGCGGTCTTCATGGACGACGCGGCGACCGACGCCCGGATGATCACCAAACTCGCGGAGCGGTACGGGCCGAGCATGATGCTGCCGCTGCACAGCGGCGGCCGGGTGCTGGGGGCGCTCGCCACCCCGCGTGCGCGCGGAGGCCGACCGTTCACCGAGGCGGAACGGACGCTGGCCACCCAGTTCGCCTCGCAGGCGGCGCTCGCGCTGATGATGGCGGAGGCGCAGCGGGACCGGGAGCGGCTCGCCGTGTACGAGGACCGCGACCGGATCGCCAGGGACCTCCACGACCTGGTCATCCAGCGGCTGTTCGCCACCGGGATGATGCTGGAAGGCGCCCAGCGCAAGTCGGTCGTGCCCGAGGTGCAGCGAGGCGTCGGCAAGGCCGTCGACGAGCTGGACGTGACGATCCAGGAGATCCGCACAGCCATTTTCGCCCTCCAGCAGGGGCCCGCCGAGGCGCCGTCCGGGCTGCGCACCCGGGTACTGCGGGAGATCAACATGGCGGCGGTGCCGCTCGGCTTCAAGCCCGCGCACCGCTTCGTCGGCCCGGTCGACGCACTGGTCGGCGAGCTGACCGGCAAGAACCTCATCGCGGCCCTGCGCGAGGCGCTGTCCAACGCCTTCCGGCACGCCCAGGCCTCACGTATCGAGGTCGTCGTGGACGCCACGGTCCAGCTCCCGGACGGGAGTCAGGGCGTACGGCTCACCGTCGCGGACGACGGGGTCGGCATCCCGGAGGGCGGGCGCCGCAGCGGTCTGCGCAATCTGCGGCGGCGTGCCGAGGCGCTGGGCGGATCCAGTACGTACGGGCCCGGGACCGGGGAGGACGGCGGCGGGACGACGGTGGTGTGGGAGGCGCCGCTGTAGGGGGCACGCCGAGGCCGGCCGGATGTGGGGCGGGCCGCCTCAACCCGTGTCTGTACGCCACTCGGGGGGAGCAGCCCCCGGGCCCGAGGTGTGTTTCACGTGAAACATGCTTCGGCCGCGCGACGATCCGGGCATGCGTCTCGGACACCTGTGCAGGGCCCTCACGCTGGTCCTGTGCGTCCTCGCCGGGCCGCTGATCCCCGCTGCCACGGCCGCCGACGACCCCGATGTGCCCCGTACGAGCCTGACGGTGGCGCGGTTGTATCTGGACGCCGCCCATGCGACCAGCGCGTACGAGCAGGGCAGACGTGCGGCCGAGGTCCAGCGGGCGAAGGCGGAGTGGCTCGACCGGCTCCTCGATGACCGGCGCCGCGATCTCGTACGGCTCCATGACGACATGGGCCGGGTGGCCCGCGCGCAGTACCGGACCGGAGGGAGCATCGCGTACACCGCGCAGCTGCTGCTCGCCGACGACCCCGAGGAGCTGATGCGCGGTCAGCGGCTGGCCTGGCAGGCGGACATGGCCGTGACCCGGCTCTACGGGAAGGCGCGCCGCGCGGAAGGACGGCTCACGTCGGCCCAGCGGCGGGCGCAGGACGCCTGGCGTGATCTCGCGGACCGCAGGGACCAGCTGGAACGCATCAAGAAGTCCGTCGCCGCGCGCCTGGAGGAGGCGCGCTGGGAGCTCCAGGGCGAGGCCGACCGGAGCGTCGCGGCAGGCCGGTGCCGTGGTGCCGTACGCCTTGAGGAGCCGCCGGGCTCCCGCCCCGCGAGTGCGTGGACGGCGCCCGTGGAGACGTACCGGCTGTCGGCGGGCTTCGACAGCGCGGGCGAGCGCTGGGCCCAGCGCCACACCGGCCAGGACTTCGCGGTGGACATCGGTACCCCTGTACGGGCGGTGGGCGCGGGCCGGGTCGTCTCCGTCTCGTGCGGCGGCGGCTTCGGGATCGAGGTCGTCATCGGGCACCCTGGCGGTTACTACTCGCAGTACGCGCATCTGGCGGCGGTCACCGTGGACCAGGGAGAGCACGTGGGCACCGGTCAGTGGATCGGCCAGGCCGGCACCACCGGCAACTCGACCGGTCCGCACCTCCACTTCGAGATCCGGCTCACCCCCGAGATGGGCTCGGCGGTCGATCCGGTCCCCTGGCTGAGCGAGCGCGGTGTGCCGCTGAGCAGCAACGCCGCCGAGCCGGAACCGGACGGGTCGTGACGCCGGTGTGCCGCTGAGGACGCGCGCGTAGCCGCGGAGTGCGGCTCAAATCAAAGGGACTGCGGCTCGGAGGGAGAGCGGCTCGGAAGGGGTGCGCTCAGAGCGAGGCCAGGATCCGCTCGATGACGATCGCCACACCGTCGTCGTTGTTGGCGACCGTGTGACCCGAGGCGGCGGCCACGACGTCGGGGTGGGCGTTGCCCATGGCGTACGAGGTGCCCGCCCAGGTGAGCATCTCGACGTCGTTGGGCATGTCGCCGAAGGCGACGACCTCGGCGGGCGTGATGCCGCGCTCGGCGCAGCACAGTTCGAGCGTGGACGCCTTGGAGACGCCGGGCCCGCTGATCTCCAGGAGTGCCGTCGGGCTGGAGCGGGTGATCTCGGCGCGCGCCCCCACGGCCTTGCGCGCCAGCGCCAGGAAGTCGTCGGGCGGCAGCTCCGGGTGGTGGGCGAGCAGCTTGAGGATGGGCTCGTCGACCGTGTCGTTCTCCTCGGACAGCAGCTTCTCGGCGGGTGCGATGCTGCTGGCGGCGTCCATCAGCATCGGCGGATAGGCCAGTTCGTGGTGGGGGCTCGGTAGCTGAGGTCACAGATCCCATTCTCCCGTACACAGGCGCACGGGCGTGCGAGGGAGCGCACATGTGAGTACGCACGCTGGGGCGTGCGGGGCGCAGGGGGCGCATGAGGCAGGGAGCCACTCGCTGGGCCCCTGCCTGCCCCCTCCCGGCCCTGCCCGGCCCTGTCCGCTCCGGCCCTGACCGCCCGGGTCGGGGCCAGTGTGACCAAAGGGGCCGCCGTGAGGAGCCGAGAGTGTCAGAGGCAGCCGTTAGTGTCGTAGGTATGCGTCTGAGCACTGTGATTCTTCCGGTACGCCGCTGGCACGACGGCGGTCGCGACGAGTGGCTGCGCGCCGAGGAGCTGGGCTTCCACACCGCGTACACCTACGACCACCTGTCCTGGCGGACCTTCCGTGACGGGCCGTGGTTCGGCGCGGTGCCGACGCTGACCGCCGCTGCCGCCGCCACCTCGCGGATGCGGCTCGGCACGCTGGTCACCTCGCCGAACTTCCGGCACCCGGTGACCCTCGCCAAGGAACTCATCACACTCGACGACGTCTCGAACGGCCGGATCACCCTCGGCATAGGGGCCGGTGGCAACGGCTTCGACGCCACCGCCCTGGGCCAGCAGGCGTGGACCCCGCGCGAGCGGGCCGACCGCTTCGCCGAGTTCGTGCCGCTGCTCGACCGCCTGCTGACCGAGGACGCGGTGACGTTCGAGGGGACCGCGTACTCGGCGGTCGAGGCGCGCAACATCCCGGGCTGTGTGCAGCGGCCGCGGCTGCCGTTCGCCGTGGCGGCGACCGGTCCGCGCGGGCTGAGGCTGGCGGCGCGGCACGGGCAGGCGTGGGTGACCACGGGCGACCCGAAGCTCTTCGAGACGGGCACGCCCGACCAGTCGGTGGAGGCGATCCGCGGACAGATCAAGAAGCTCGGCGAGGCCTGCGACGACATCGGCCGCGATGTGGACGAGCTGGACAAGATCCTGCTCACCGGCTTCACGCCGGAGCCCGGGCGGGTGCTGGAGTCGCTCGACTCCTTCGTGGACTTCGCGGGCAGGCACTTCGAGCTCGGCGTGACGGAGATCGTCCTGCACGCGCCGATCCCGGACTCGGCCTTCGCCGCCGACCGCGAGGTGTTCGAGCAGATCGCCATGGAGGGGCTGGCGCAGCTGCGCTGACGCGGCGGGGGCGGAGCACTGCCGCCGCCCCCTTCCCCGGCTCAGCTCTTGGCGCGTACGCGTCCGCTCAGCCAGGGCGTGAGCGTGCCGAGGACGAGTTCCTTGTACGTCTCGTCGCCGGGCAGCGGCACCACCAGCCACCAACCCGGCGGGAAGAAACGGCCCTTGACGTACGCCAGGTCGCCGTAGACCGCACGGAGGAACGCGGGGACCGCGTCGCGCGGCACGTCGTTGAACTCCACACCGTCGACGGTGATCTTCGCGTCGTCCTCCGCGAAGAGCTGCACGGTGACGGCGGGCGAGCCGCCGAGCTCGACGAACGCCTCGTGCGGAAGCGAGCCGTCCGGGTCCAGGACGGTGAACGCCCCGGCCGAGGTGCGGCGCGAGGACCGGTCGGCGCCTATGTCGTGGGTGACCTCGACGGCGAGGTTGTGCGCGCGAGCGACCTCGTGGATCGCGGCGACGGCGCTCTCGGTGCTGGGCAGACGCGGATATGCCATGCCGTCGATCATCTCAGCAGAGGAGCACGGCACCACTGGTATTCGCTGCCGACGGACTCCGGCGAGGGGCCCCGCCAGGGGGCCTCACTCGGGAAGGCGCAGGTACTTCGGCGGTACGGAGTCGGTGAGCCACACCCCGTTCGCGCTGATGTGGAAGACGAGGCCGTCCCGACGCATCGCCGCGGCGTCCACGCTCAGGACGACGGGGCGCCCGCGCCGGGCGCCTACCCGCGTCGCCGTCTCGCGGTCGGCGGAGAGGTGCACGTGGTGGCGGGCCATCGGCCGCAGGCCCTCGGCCCGGATCGCGTCCAGGCTGCGGGCCACGGTGCCGTGGTAGAGGTACGCGGGCGGTTCGGCGGCCGGCAGGCCCAGGTCGACGGCGACGGTGTGGCCCTGACTGGCCCGGATCCGGTCGCCCTCGATCGCGAAGCGGCGCTTGTCGTTGACGGCGACGACATGGTCGAGCTCGGCGCGGGTGACGGGGAAGTGGTGCGCGGCCGCCGCTCGCAGCAGGGCGGCGATCTCGACCCAGCCGTGCGGGTCGAGGGTGAGCCCGATCCGTTCGGGCTGGTGGCGCAGGTGCTTCGACAGGTACTTGGACACCTTCACGGTGCGTCTGTCGTCCGGTGTTTCGGCCATGCCGCCAGGGTGCCGGGCGGGAAGCGTCCCGGCACCCCAATTTCCCTTCGGAGTCACGGCCCTTCCTGGAGTCGTGGCTCCTCTCGGCTCCTCGACGTCAGGCCTTGAGCTGCTCGGCGGCCCAGCGGGCCCACTCCTCGTGCATCGAGCTGAGCCGCTTGCCGTACTCCAGGGCCAGACGGCCGTGGAGGGAGAGCGGGTCGTCGTCCCACTCGATCGAGGCCTCCGCCTCTTCGAGGCCGGCGCGCTGGCGGGCGGAACGCTCGGCCTCGGTCAGGAGGTATGTCTGCGCCTCCAGCGGGGTGAGGAGGCCGAGGAAGAAGACGCGCAGCAGGGAGTCGCTGCGGCGGGTGCGGGAGGGCTCGGTCTCGGTGAGCCAGTGGCGCAGCTCGGCCCGGCCCGGTTCGGTGATGGCGTACTCCTTGCGGCCCCTGGGGCCCTCGGCCGCCACCTCGACCAGGCCGGAGTCGGCCAGCTTGCCCAGCTCGCCGTAGACCTGGCTCTGGGTCGCCGACCAGACGTGGGAGAGCGAGGTCTCGAACAGTTTCATCAGGTCGTAGCCGCTGGCCGGACGTTCGGCCAACAGTCCCAGGACCGCGTGACGAAGACTCATGACCCTCACTTTACATTCCACTCTTGACACGTCAATGCAGGACCCTCTACTTTTGACATGTCGAAGTTGGAATGTGGAGCGGGCGAGAGCCCGATGAAGGGGGACTCCCATGAACTACCTGCGCGGATTCGTTCCGTGGATCATCTTCGCCGCCGTCGGCAGCGAGCACTGGGAGTGGGGCGCGGTCGCCGCGCTCGCCATGGGAGCCTGGTTGTTCTCCGCCGACCGCAAGCGTGGTGCGGCGTCCGACTCGCTGATTCTGGAGCAGTCGACCATCGCCTTCTTCGCCGTGCTGAGCGTCGTGGCCTTCGCGATGCCGGACAGTGGGCTGCGGGAGTACGGCGGGGCGCTGGCCACCGGGTGGCTGGCCCTCACCGCCTGGGCGACGCTGGCCGTCCGGCGCCCCTTCACCACCGGGATAGCCAAGCGGCAGGCGCCGCGTGAGCTGTGGAACAACCCGGTGTTCCTCCGTATCAACGTGGTGCTGACCGCCGTCTGGGCGGCTGCCTTCACCGTCACCGCCGTCGCGCTCGCCATCGTCCACGCCCAGTCGCTGGGCAGTGCCGCCGCGATAGCCGTGCAGGTCGCCGGGTTCGCGGTGCCCGCGCTCTTCACGGCCAAGTACCCGGAGCGCGCCCGGCGCGTCGCCCAGTCCGCCGAAGTGACCGCAATCACGCAGTGATGACAGTCAGTTAGGTTTGATCCACAGACAAGTGCGGTTATCCACAGGGTTTGTGGCTATTCTGTGGACAACCGGCGGGCCGAGAGAGCGTCCAACGTACGGGACTGGACCTCGCGTTCGGCTGCGGCGGAGATGAACGCGGCGACGTTCTCCGGGCCGACCAGGGCCTGTACGGCCCGGACCGTGTGCGCGGGCAGGGCGACCGGCCCGGGGTCGGGATCGGCCGGGGCGGCCGGGGCCGTGGCGCCGAGATGGCGCTGGAGGTGCCGGGTGGCGAACAGGCGCATGGCCCTGGCAAGTTCGGCGTCCACGGTCTGCTGGGCCAGCGGACGCAGCCGGCGCACCAGACCGGCGGCCTCGGCGGCCTCCGCGTCGGTGGGCGGGCGGTGGCCCAGATAGCGGGCGAAGACGTGCTCCGTGGTGAAGTCGAGGAAGCGGGCCGCGATGTGCTCCACCTGGCCGCGCAGCTCACGCAGATGCCCGGAGATCGCGTCCAGGGGAACCCCGGCCGCGTACAGCTCGGCGGCGACGGCCAGCTCCTGCGGGCTGGGGACCAGGAACTCGCGGTCGTTGCCCGGGATGCGTTCCAGGATGCCCAGCTCGACCGCGTCGGCGACGGCCTCGTCGTCGGGCTCACCGCCGAAGGTGGCGTCGAGATCGTCCCGGGAGATCCGGGCGGCCTCCTCGTCGGTCCAGGGTCCGTTGACCTCGGCGACCAGGCCGAGGACACCGCCGAGGCCGCGGCCCGCGTCCCAGGCCTCCAGGAGCTCCTTGATGGAGGCCAGGGTGTAACCGCGGTCGAGCAGATCGGCGATCTGGCGCAGCCGGGCCAGATGGGTCTCGCCGTACACATTGGACCGGCCGCGCCGCTCGGGCCTGGGCAGCAGACCCCTGTCCTGGTAGGCGCGGATCGTCCGGACCGTGGCACCGCTCGCATGCGCCAGGTCCTCGATGCGGTACTCGCAGGAGGAGGGGAGGGAATGTGACACCGCTTGCTGGAGCGCAGGCTGGACGGCCTGCTGGACTGCCTGTTGAGCCAGTGACTGACCCGGCGGCTGACCAGGCGGCTGAGGCGGTGACTGAGTCGGTGCGTGAGCCGATGGCTGGACCGGCGGCTGAAGTGCCGCCTGGGCTGTCGGCTGAGCCGATGGTCGGGCCGATGGCTGGGTCGGCACGGCGGCCGGCACCGGGGCGTGGGCCGGCGCCGCCGACGCACCCGGCGCCGCCGATGACTGTGTTGCTGGCTGCCCGGACAAACCGTCTCCCTCTACCCCAGGGCGGCGCGGCCCACCGCACCCGCTGCCGCACGGGCCGCCGGCGAGGTCGCGAGATATTCGACGGCCTTGCGCAGGGAGCCCTCCTGCGAGGGATGGTACGACCGCCGGAAGTAGCGGGGTATGGCCGAGCCGAGCTCCTTCCAGCTGGGCAGCAGCCCGCGCCGTACGGCCCGGTTGTGCTCGCGCAGCGAGTAGCGCAGCCGGCCGGCGAGCCGGGGGTCGTGGCGGATCAGATAGGAGGCACCCCACCCCCACAGCCAGAGCAGCACCGGGGCGACCACGACCATGCCCTCCACCCGGCGGGCGTAGCGGGGCAGGCCCTCGCCGCCGCAGTGCTGGTACATGTCGAAGGCGACGGCGCGGTGTTCGACCTCCTCGGCGCCGTGCCAGCGCAGCAGGTCGAGCATGATCGGGTCCGAGCCGGCCCGGTCGAGGGCCTCGGCGTGCAGTACCCAGTCCCCCAGGACCGCGGTGAACTGCTCGATCGCGGCGATCAGCGAGAGCCGGAAGCGCAGCCACTCCTGGGTCGGTATCGGCGCGCCGAACGGGGGTCGCTCACCGAGGAGTTTGTCGAAGAGGAAGTCGACATGGCGGGTGTAGGCGGCGGTGTCCAGGCGCTGCTCGGCGAGGTGGTCGAGTACATGGGCGTGCTGGACGCTGTGGGTGGCCTCCTGGCCCATGAAGCCCTTGACGTCCTTGAGCAGGACCGGGTCGGTGACCAGCGGAAGGGCTTCCTTGAAGACCTTCACGAACCACCGTTCGCCCGCCGGAAGGAGCAGATGGAGGACGTTGATGACATGGGTGGCGGTGGGCTCGTCCGGTATCCAGTGCAGGGGGGTCTCGTGCCAGTCGAACGAGACCCGCCGCGGGGTGATCCGGTAGTGCTCCGGACCCGCGCCCTCCAGGCGCTCCGTGCTCACAGCGGTGGCTCCAATCGGGCGATCGCGCGCAGGGTGCGGGGCATGAAGCGGGACATGAGGTGGGCGCCGCGGGCCTCGGGTGTCACCGGCACCACGGCCTGGTTCTTCACCACCGCGCGCAGGATCGCCGTGGCGACCTTCTCCGGCGGGTAGTTGCGCAGGCCGTACAGCCGGGCGGACTTCTTCTGGCGGCGCTTCTCCTCGGTCTCGTCGACCCCGGCGAAGCGGGCGGTGGAGGTGATGTTGGTGTTGACGAAGCCCGGGCAGATGGCGCTGACGCCGATGCCCTGTCCGGCCAGTTCGGCGCGCAGGCACTCGCTGAGCATCAGCACCGCCGCCTTGGTGGTGGAGTAGGCGGGCAGCGCCTTGGAGGGCTGGTAGGCGGCGGCCGAGGCGGTGTTGACGATGTGGCCGCCCTGACCGCGGTCGGCCATCTGCTTGCCGAAGATCCGGCAGCCGTGGATGACGCCCCACAGATTCACGTCGAGGACCTTCTTCCAGTCCTCGGTGGTGGTGTCGAAGAACGAGCCGGAGAGGCCGATACCGGCGTTGTTCACCAGGACGTCCACGATGCCGTACTCGGCGGCGACCTTCTCGGCGAGCTTCTCCATCGCCTGCTCGTCGCTGACGTCGACCGTCTCGGCCCAGGCCTCGGGGGCGCCGATGAGCCGGGACATGTCGGCGGTCCGGGCCGCCCCCTCCGCGTCCCGGTCCACCGCGACGATCCGTGCCCCGGCCTCCGCGAACGCGAAGGCGGTCGCCCGGCCGATGCCGCTGGCCGCGCCGGTGACCAGGACCAGCTGCCCGCCGAAGCGGTCCGCGTACGGGCCGGTGGCCACGGCGTCCTTGGCCGGGACGCCGTCCTCGTTGGCGGTGACGAACTCGGTGATCCAGGCGGCCAGGCGGTCGGGGCGGGTGCGCGGGACCCAGTGCTTGGCGGGCAGGGTGCGGCGGACCAGCTGGGGCGCCCACAGCTCCAGGTCGTCGTAGAGCCGCTCGGAGAGGAACGCGTCGCCGGTCGGCGTGATCAGCTGCACCGGCACATGCGCGTACGCGTCGGCGCGGGGGCGGCGCAGCCGGGCCCGGACGTTGTCCCGGTAGAGCCAGGCGCCGTGTGCCGCGTCCTGAGGCAGGGAGGCCGTGGGGTAGTCGCCGGAGGGGACCTTCTCCAGCCGTTCGAGGATCCTCGGCCACTGCTTGCCGAGCGGGCCGCGCCAGGCGAGCTCGGGCAGGACCGGGGTGTGCAGCATGTACACGTACCAGGACTTGGCGCCCTGGCCGAGCAGCTGGCCGACCCGGCGAGGGGTCGGACGGGTCATCCGGTTCTTGATCCAGTGTCCGAAGTGGTCGAGGGAGGGGCCGGACATCGAGGTGAAGGAGGCGATCCGGCCCTCGGTGCGTTTGACGGTCACGAACTCCCAGGCCTGGACGGACCCCCAGTCGTGGCCGACCAGGTGCACCGGCCGGTCCGGGCTCACCGCGTCGGCGACCGCCAGGAAGTCGTCGGTCAGCTTCTCCAGGGTGAAGCCGCCGCGCAGCGGGGCCGGGGCGGTCGAGCGGCCGTGGCCCCGTACGTCGTAGAGCACGACGTGGAAGCGCTCGGCCAGCCGGACGGCGACCTCCGACCAGACCTCCTTGCTGTCCGGATAGCCGTGCACGAGCACCACGGTCGGCTGCTCCGGGTCGCCGAGTTCGGCGACGCACAGCTCGATCCCTCCCGTGCGCACCCAGCGCTCGCGCGCGCCCTCCATGCCGTTGCCCGCCCGGTCTCCCACGCTCACGCCGCCTTCTCCTCGGCCCAGCGCCGCACATGCGGCAGATCGTCGTCCAGCCAGAACGCGCTCTGCTCGGGGTCCTTGGAGTCGGTGACGACCAGGATCTCCTCGAACTTCGCGCCCGTACCCCGGAATCCGAGGTGCGGCTCGACCGCCCAGAGCCCCGGACGGGGCGGGTGGTCGGAGAACTTGTAGGGGCTCCACAGTGGCGACCAGCCGTCGCGGTGGCCGTGCAGCGCGTCGCTCGCCAGGCCCTTGAGGGCCTGGGTGCCGAACCCGAACACGTTCGGCGACCAGCGGCGCTCCTTGACCTGGTCGATCTTGTGGGCGATCACGCCGAACGGGTAGGCGCGGTGCCGGTTGGCGTAGCCCTGGCGGACCATGAGCCGGTCCACGTCCTCGTAGATCTCGCGCAGCGGCCGCCGCTCGCGGACCTCGCGCAGGAGGAGCTCGCGGTGTGCTTCGAGATCGGCGAGGAGCCGGTCGTGCACGGGGTTGAGGCCCAGGCATCCCGAGTAGCCGATGTCGGCCGTGAAGCCCTTGTAGACCGGGGCCATGTCGAGGATGAACGGCATCCCCGCCTCCAGCCTCCGGTTGGTGGGGAAGAACTGGAGCGGGACGCGGAAGTTCACGAACGCCGTGCGGTCCCCGAACCAGGCGAACGGCAGATGGAACCAGTCCCGCACACCGCGCTCGCGCAGCCACTCCCGCTGCATCCGGGCCGCCTCGCGCTCCGTCACGCCCGGCTTGAGCTGGCCCGCGACGGCCTCCGCGCACTCATAGGCGAGCCGCTGCACTTCCCTGAACCCGCTGAGCCGCGCGTCGAGTTCCGTCTTGACCGCCGTTGGCATCGCGCCCACACCCCTGTCGCCGTACGCGTGCGTAACTTGACACTGATGAATGTGACAATGCCCGGCGGCTACGTCAAGGGTTCCGGGCCCACCTGTGGACGACGAGGGCGTTGTGGACAACCCGATCCCCCGTCGGTGGGCGTTTCTCAGGGTCCCGTCAGCCTTCCGTAGGGGGCACCTAGGGGGCCGTACCTCTGGAGTCGGACACGGATCCAACCGCCTGGTCTGACGATTGGTGTGGCCTGCGCCACTACCTTCGAAGTGTGAATGTGATCGCGACCGAAAGCCTGAGCAAGCGGTTCCCCCGGGTGACCGCGCTTGACCGGCTCTCCTTGGACATCGGGCCCGGTGTGACCGGCCTGGTGGGTGCCAACGGAGCCGGCAAGTCGACGTTGATCAAGATCCTCCTCGGCCTCTCCCCGGCCACGGAGGGCACCGCCGCGGTGCTCGGCCTCGACGTCGCCACCAGCGGCGGCGCGATCCGTGAGCGCGTCGGCTACATGCCGGAGCACGACTGCCTGCCGCCCGACGTCTCGGCCACCGAGTTCGTCGTGCACATGGCGCGCATGTCGGGCCTGCCGGTCACCGCCGCCCGCGAGCGCACCGCCGACACCCTGCGCCACGTCGGCCTCTACGAGGAGCGGTACCGCCCGATCGGCGGCTACTCCACGGGGATGAAGCAGCGCGTCAAGCTCGCCCAGGCGCTCGTGCACGACCCCCAGCTGGTTCTGCTCGACGAGCCGACCAACGGGCTCGACCCGGTCGGCCGCGACGAGATGCTCGGCCTGATCCGCCGCATCCACACCGACTTCGGCATCTCCGTCCTGGTCACCTCGCACCTCCTCGGCGAGTTGGAGCGCACCTGTGACCACGTGGTGGTCATCGACGGCGGCACGCTGCTGCGGTCCAGCTCCACCAGCGACTTCACCCAGACCACCACCACCCTCGCGGTCGAGGTCACCGACTCCGACGCGCACCCGGACGGCACCGAGGCCGTGCGCGGCGCGCTCCTCGCGGCCGGCATCACGCTCCACGCGGGCGTGGAGGAAGGCCTGCCGGGCGCCGGGCACATCCTGCTCGTGGAGGCGGCGGGTGAGCAGACGTACGACGTGGTGCGCGACATCGTCGCCGGGCTCGGCCTCGGGCTCGTACGGATGGAGCAGCGCCGCCACCACATCGCGGAGGTCTTCAAGACCCCGGCGCAGGCTGCGGAGCCGGTCTCCGAGCGCGCCGCCGCCTGGGCAGCGACCGCCGCCGCCACACAGCAGAACGGAGGCGGCAGCCATGGCAGCTGAGGCCGCAGGGACGCGGATGACACCGAACCAGATCGCCCAGACCCAGATCCACAACATCGGCTACCGGGACTACGACGGCCCGCGCCTTGGCCGGGCGTACGCACGGCGCTCGCTCTTCTCGCAGTCGCTGCGCGGGGCGTACGGACTGGGCCGCAGCGCCAAGTCCAAGGTGCTGCCGATGCTGCTCTTCGCGGTGATGTGCCTGCCCGCGGCCATCATGGTCGCGGTCGCCGTCGCCACCAAGGCCAACGACCTGCCGGTGGACTACACGCGCAACGCGATCCTGATGCAGGCCGTGATCGGCCTGTTCATCGCCGCGCAGGCCCCCCAGACCGTCTCGCGCGACCTGCGCTTCCGTACCGTGCCGCTGTACTTCTCACGGCCCATCGAGCGTGTGGACTACGTGCTCGCCAAGTTCGCGGCGATGGCCTCGGCGCTGTTCATCCTCACGGCGGCGCCGCTCGTCGTGCTCTACGTGGGCGCGCTGCTCGCCAAACTCGACTTCGCGGACCAGACCATGGGGTTCGCACAGGGACTGGTCTCCGTGGCTCTGCTCTCGCTCCTGTTCGCCGGCATCGGCCTGGTGGTCTCGGCGCTCACCCCGCGTCGCGGCTTCGGCGTCGCGGCCGTCATCGCCGTCCTGACCATCTCCTACGGGGCGGTCTCCGCGGTCCAGGGCGTCGCCTTCGACCAGCAGTCCACCGGGGTCATCCAGTGGCTCGGGCTCTTCTCCCCCATCACGCTCATCGACGGGGTGCAGACCGCCTTCCTCGGCGCGACCTCGGCGTTCCCGGGCGCCGAGGGACCCGGTGCCGGCGCGGGTGCGGTGTATCTGCTCGTCGTCCTCGCGCTGATCGCCGGCTCGTACGCCGTCCTGATGCGCCGCTACCGGAAGGTCGGGCTGTGACCACCATCGACATCGACCACACCTCGCGCTGGTTCGGCAACGTGGTGGCCGTCAACGACGTCACCATGTCGATCGGCCCCGGCGTGACCGGACTGCTCGGCCCCAACGGCGCCGGGAAGTCCACGCTCATCAACATGATGGGCGGCTTCCTCGCCCCCTCGACCGGAAGCGTGACGCTCGACGGGCGCCCCATCTGGCGCAACGAGGACGTCTACCGGCAGATCGGCATCGTCCCCGAGCGCGAGGCGATGTACGACTTCCTGACCGGCCGCGAGTTCGTCGTCGCCAACGCCGAGCTGCACGGGCTCGGGGCGAAGGAGGCCCAGCGGGCCCTCGCCACGGTCGAGATGGAGTACGCGCAGGACCGCAAGATCCAGACGTACAGCAAGGGCATGCGCCAGCGCGTGAAGATGGCGTCCGCGCTGGTCCACGCCCCCTCGGTGCTGCTGCTCGACGAGCCGTTCAACGGCATGGACCCGCGCCAGCGCATGCAGCTGATGGATCTGCTGCGGCGGATGGGCGCCGAGGGCCGCACCGTCCTGTTCTCCTCGCACATCCTTGAGGAGGTCGAGCAGCTCGCCGCGCACATCGAGGTGATCGTGGCCGGGCGGCACGCGGCGAGCGGTGACTTCCGCAAGATCCGCCGGCTGATGACCGACCGGCCGCACCGCTATCTGATCCGCTCAAGCGACGACCGCGCGCTCGCCGCCGCGCTGATCGCCGACCCCTCGACGGCCGGGATCGAGGTGGACCTCAAGGAGGGCGCGCTGCGCATCCAGGCGGTCGACTTCGGGCGGTTCACGACCCTGCTCCCGCAGGTCGCGAAGGCGCACGGGATCCGTCTGCTGACGGTCTCGCCGTCCGACGAGTCGCTCGAATCCGTCTTCTCCTACCTCGTAGCGGCCTGAAAGGAGCTGTGAGCGTCATGTACAACCCCACAGTCGCCCGGCTCACCTACCGGGCCCTGCTCGGCCGCCGCCGGGCCGCCATCCTCTGCGTGCTGCCGGTGCTGCTGATCGTCATCGCGGCGGCGGTACGGTCCTTCAGCGGCGCGGACGACCAGGTCGCGGCCAACCTCCTGGGTGGGTTCGCGCTCGCCACGATGGTCCCGCTGATCGGCGTCATCGCGGGCACCGGAGCCATCGGACCCGAGATCGACGACGGCTCGATCGTCTATCTGCTGGCCAAGCCGGTGAAACGCCCGACGATCATCCTCACCAAGCTGATCGTGGCGATCGCGGTGACCATGGCCTTCTCGGCCGTCCCCACGTTCATCGCCGGAATGATCCTCAACGGCAACGGCCAGCAGATCGCGATCGCCTACACGGTCGCGGCCCTGGTCGCGTCGATCGCGTACGCGGCGGTCTTCCTGCTCCTGGGCACGGTCACCCGGCACGCGGTGGTCTTCGGCCTGGTCTACGCGCTGGTCTGGGAGAGCCTGTTCGGCAACCTGGTCCCGGGCGCGCGCACGCTGAGCGTCCAGCAGTGGTCGCTCGCCCTCGCCGAGCGGATCGGCACCAACGGCTTCATCACCTCGGACGTCGGGCTGCCCGCCGCGGTCGTCCTGCTGACCGCGGTCACGGTCCTGGCGACCTGGTACGCGGGCCAGAAGCTGCGCACGCTGAAGCTGGCCGGGGAGGAGTGACCCCCGGGGCGGACGAGGCCTCGGGCGGAGGCGTCACCCGCCCGCGACCCGGGCGGCGGCCTTGTGGCCCCGCCCGGGTCATCATCGAAGGATGACGACCCTCCACGGCCCGGGCACACGACGGGCGCCCGAGCCGGCCCGGCCGGTGCGGGCCTGGGTGCGTTCCTCGCCCGGGACGCACATCTGGCTGCTGGTCATCGCGATCACCAGCATCGTCATCGAACTGTCCAGCCAGGGGCTGGAGCACTATCTGCTGCACCGCAACAGCAGCAACATCCACGAGCTCACCAAGCACCCCGCCCAGTCGCTGTTCACCAGCGCCTTCTGGATCGAGAACCCGTCCTCGTTCCTGCTCTACCTGGTCCTCTTCGAGCTCGTCCACGCGCCCGTGGAGCGCTGGATCGGGACCGTGCGCTGGCTGGTGGCGGTCGCCCTCGCACATGTCTCGGCCACGCTGATCAGCCAGGAAGTGGTGCTGTGGAGCATCCGCAACCACGAGGTGCCCAAGCGGATGGCGCATGTCGTGGACATCGGGGTCAGCTACGGGCTGGCCGCCTCGGCGGGGCTGCTGGTCTACCGGCTGCCGAGGCCCTGGCGATGGCTCTACCTCGCGTGCGTGGTCGCCTTCTTCGGGATCCCGCTGCTGACCGGGGGCACGTTCACGGACATCGGCCACGGGGTCTCGCTGGCGATCGGGCTGGCTTGCTGGCCGCTGACCAGGGGTAAATCAGTGGCTTCGAACGGGCGTGCGGTGCACAGTGGTTGAGGGCCCCAGGGCAGACCGCTTCGAGCGCGCTACGGCGCGGGTCGCCTTGGGGTACGGGGATCGGTAAGGGGCGTCCACCTATGGCGGACGCCCCTTACTTACTGCCCGTACGGGTGCCGGAAGCACGCGCGTACGTAAAGCGCTCACGTGCCCAGCAACTGCTCCAGCACCACCGCGATCCCGTCGTCCTCGTTGGACGCCGTGATCTCATGGGCGACGGCCTTCAGCTCGTCGTGGGCGTTGGCCATGGCCACACCGTGCTCGGCCCAGCCGAACATCGGGATGTCGTTGGGCATGTCGCCGAACGCGATCGTGTCCGTCGAGCGGCAGCCGAGCCGGCGCGCGGCCAGCGACAGACCCGTCGCCTTGCTCAGGCCCAGCGGAAGCAGCTCCACCACGCCCTCGCCCGCCATCACCACGTCGACCAGGCTGCCGACGACCTGGCGCGCGATCCGCGCCAGCTCGTCGTCACCGAGCTCCGGGTGCTGTATGTAGACCTTGTTCAGCGGCGCCGACCACAGCTCGGCGACCTGGTCGAAGGCGACGACCGGCAGCGAGCCCTCCTGGACCCGGTAGCCGGGGCCGACCAGCACCTCGCCGTCGAGCCCGTCCCGGCTCGCGGCCAGCGCCAGCGGGCCGACCTCGGCCTCTATCTTCGACAGTGCGAGCCCCGCCAGCTGGCGGTCGAGCGTCACCGACGTCAGCAGCCGGTGCTCGCCCGCGTGGTAGACCTGCGCGCCCTGGCCGCACACCGCCAGACCCCGGTACCCCAGGTCGTCCAGGATGTGCCGGGTCCAGGGCACCGCGCGGCCGGTCACCACGATGTGGGCCGCGCCCGCCGCGGTGGCCGCGGCGAGCGCTTCACGGGTGCGCTCCGAGACGGTCTCGTCGGAGCGCAGCAGCGTCCCGTCCAGATCGGTCGCGATCAGCTTGTACGGGAACGGGTTCCCCGGGGCGGTGCTCACTTGGCGAGGGGCTCCAGCACCTCGCGGCCGCCCAGGTACGGGCGGAGCACGGCCGGGACCCGCACCGAGCCGTCGGCCTGCTGGTGGTTCTCCAGGATCGCGACGATGGTGCGCGGCACCGCGCAGAGCGTGCCGTTCAGCGTCGCCAGCGGCTGGACCTTGCTCTTGCCCTCGCTGGTGTCGCGCATCCGTACGGACAGGCGGCGGGCCTGGAAGCTGTCGCAGTTGGAGGCCGAGGTCAGCTCGCGGTACTTGCCCTGGGTGGGGATCCACGCCTCGCAGTCGTACTTGCGCGAGGCCGAGGCGCCGAGGTCGCCGGTGGCCACGTCGATCACCTGGAAGGGCAGCTCAAGGCCGGTCAGCCACTGCTTCTCCCAGTCCAGGAGCCGCTTGTGCTCGCTCTCGGCGTCGTCCGGGTGGACGTACGAGAACATCTCGACCTTGTCGAACTGGTGGACACGGAAGATGCCCCGGGTGTCCTTGCCGTACGTACCCGCCTCGCGGCGGAAGCACGGCGAGAAGCCCGCGTAGCGCAGCGGCAGCTTCTCCGCGTCGATGATCTCGTCCATGTGGTACGCGGCGAGCGGGACCTCGGAGGTGCCGACCAGGTAGTAGTCGTCCTTCTCCAGGTGGTACACGTTCTCCGCGGCCTGGCCGAGGAAGCCGGTGCCCTCCATGGCGCGCGGGCGGACCAGCGCCGGGGTGAGCATCGGGATGAAGCCGGCCTCGGTGGCCTGCGCGATCGCCGCGTTGACGAGGGCGAGCTCCAGGAGCGCGCCGACACCCGTCAGGTAGTAGAAGCGCGAGCCGGAGACCTTGGCGCCGCGCTCGACGTCGATGGCGCCCAGCGCCTCGCCGAGCTCCAGGTGGTCCTTGGGCTCGAAGCCCTCGGCCGCGAAGTCGCGGACGGTGCCGTGCGTCTCCAGGACGACGAAGTCCTCCTCGCCGCCGACCGGCACGTCCCCGTGGACGATGTTGCCGAGCTGGAGCAGGAGCTGCTTGGCCGCCTCGTCCGCCTCGTTCTGCTCGGCCTCGGCGCTCTTGACGTCGGTCTTGAGCTGCTCGGCCTTCTGCAGGAGCTCGGCGCGCTCCTCGGGCGAGGCCTTGGGGATGAGCTTGCCGAGCGCCTTCTGCTCGGAGCGCAGCTCGTCGAAGCGGACGCCGGACGACCTGCGCCGCTCGTCGGCTGAGAGCAGGGCGTCGACGAGCGCGACGTCCTCTCCACGGGCGCGCTGGGAGGCGCGAACACGGTCGGGGTCCTCACGGAGCAGGCGAAGGTCAATCACCCCTCCAGGCTACCGGTGCGGATCCCTGGGACCCCACCGGATATCCCCGCCACGCCTGTTCCGCGTGTCGGTTTGCCCGAATTGACCGTATTGAGAAATGTGGTGGAGGAATTCCGGGACGGCCGTCAATAAAGCCTGCCCTTTTCCCTGAAAAGGGGTGCTTTCCGGACTTCGGTTGACCGGACTCCCTTGCGTCCCAAGGGACTTGTCCACAGAAGCGCACAGGCCGGAAAAGTTATCCACAGGGTGTGGGGAGTCGCTGTGGACCAGGGGGAGGACCCGCTCCAAAGCCGTGTGCGCGGCCAAGGATTCCCCGCTGGATCCTCTTCCACACACTCATTCGGGTGGGAATTACTCGCCCTAAAGAGTTGATCAATGGAATTGGGGTGACATCGCCCGCCCTGATCTTCTGTGGATGGATGAGTCATCACTAGAGGGATTTGTCGACTGTGTCCGGTTGCGTTGTCGACTTACCCACAGGTCGAGAAGAGCGCCTGTGGATAACTTTGTGGACAGTGAAAATCAGCAGGTAGGACTGGTGGAAAAGGCGCACGGCCGCGCTCACTCGCGGGCGCGGCCCATCTCAGGGCGCGGCTCACCCCGGGCCCGCTCCACAGCGGCAGCGCCCGGCTCAGGCCACGGGGGCGTTCAGGCCCGGCCGTCCTGGCTGCGCGCCAGCCACTCCGCCGCCGCCACGAACTCGGCGTCCGAGGTCCCCGGCCGTACCGTCCGCACCTCGTCGACCGTCACGCCCGCACGCGGGTACGAACCGAGGAAGCGCACCTTGGGGCAGATCCGCTTCAGCCCCATCAGCGCCTCGCCCACCCGCCGGTCCGAGATATGGCCCTCGGCGTCCACCGCGAAGCAGTAGTTGCCGATGCCCGCGCCGGTCGGCCGGGACTGGATGAGCATCAGGTTGACCCCGCGTACGGCGAACTCCTGGAGCAGTTCGAGCAGCGCGCCCGGGTGGTCGTCGCCCAGCCAGATCACCACGGATGTCTTGTCCGCCCCGGTCGGCGCCGCGGGCCGGGCCGGGCGGCCCACCAGGACGAACCGGGTCTCCGCGTTCTCCGCGTCGTGGATCTCGGTGACCAGCGGCTCCAGGCCGTACGTCGCCGCCGCGAACTCGCCCGCGAACGCCGCGTCGAACCGGCCCTCCTGGACCAGCCGGGCGCCGTCCGCGTTGGACGCGGCCGACTCCCACAGCGCCTCGGGCAGATGCGCGCGCAGCCAGTTGCGCACCTGCGGCTGGGCCACCGGGTGCCCGGTCACCGTCTTGACGTCCGACAGCTTCGTCCCCGGCCGCACCAGCAGCGCGAAGGCGATCGGCAGCAGCACCTCGCGGTAGATCATCAGCGGCTCGCCGGAGGCCAGCTCGTCCAGGGTCGCGGTGACCCCGCCCTCCACCGAGTTCTCGATCGGCACGAGCGCGGCCGCGGCCTCCCCGTTGCGCACCGCGTCGAGCGCGGCGGGCACGGACACCATCGGCACCAGCTCACGGGTCGCCGCCTCCGGCAGCGTGCGCAGGGCGGCCTCGGTGAAGGTGCCTTCGGGACCCAGATAGGTGTATCGCGTGGCGGACATACTCGTCACCCTAATGGCCTGCCGTCACGGGCGAGGGCCGTCTCGACGGGTCAGGACTCCAGCAGCAGCTGGCCCACGTACTCGCCCGCGCGCGGGCCGCCGGGCACCGCGAACAGACCGCTCGACTCGTGCCGGATGAACGCCGACAGCGCGTCGCCCCGGTCGAGCTTTCGCTGCACGGGCACGAACCCCCGCAGCGGATCGGCCTGCCAGGCGACGAACAGCAGGCCCGCGTCCGGCACACCGTCCGCCGAGATCCCGTCGTGGTACGAGAAGGCGCGCCGCAGCATCGCCGCGCCGCCGTTCTGCTCGGGTGCGGAGATCCGGGCGTGCGCGTCGTCCGGGATGACGATCTTGCCGTCGGGGCCGAACTTGTCGAGCTGCATCTCGGTGGTCTCGGTACCCCCCGAAAGAGGGGCGCCGTTCGCCTTCCTGCGGCCGATCACCTGCTCCTGCTGGGCGAGCGGCACCTTCTCCCAGTCGTCCAGGAGCATCCTGATCCGGCGCACCACCGCGTACGAGCCGTTCGCCATCCACGCCGGCTTCCCGCTGTCCGGGACGAAGATCCGCTTCTCGAAGTCGGGTTCGGAGGGCTTCGGATTGCCGGTGCCGTCGATCTGGCCCATCAGATTGCGGGCCGTCATCGGCTTCTTCGTGGCGCCGGGCGTCCGGTTGAAGCCGTTCATCTGCCAGCGCACCCGGGCCGCCGCGCCCGCGTCCTTCTGGAGCGCGCGCAGCGCGTGGAAGGCGACCAGGGCGTCGTCCGCGCCGATCTGCACCCACAGATCGCCGTTGGAGCGCTTGGCGTCCAGCCGGTCCGAGGAGAAGTCCGGCAGCGGGTCCAGCTCGACCGGGCGCTGCGCCACCAGGCCCGTACGGTCGAAGAAGGTGCGGCCGAAGCCGAACGTGACCGTGAGCGAGGAGGGGCCCGCGTCCAGCGCGATCCCGGTGTCCATGCCCGTCGGCTCGCCCGCCATCAGCGCCTTCGCCGTCGCCGACCAGCGCCGCAGCAGCGCCGCCGCCTCCTTGCGCCCGGCGCCGGGGGCGAGGTCGAAGGCGATCAGATGGCCGCACGCCTGAACCGGAGTGGCGATCCCCGCTTGGTGTTTCACGTGAAACGCGACCTCGGCCATGCCGACCGAGGACAGCTCGGGGGCTCCCGATCCGTCCGACTCGACGGCGGCGTGGACCAGTGCCCCGCCTGTCGCGCCCAGCGCGACACCTGCCGCGCCCGCCGCGCCCACCGTGCCGAGCAGGCGTCGGCGAGTCAGCTCCGCGGGCGCGCCGTCGGTGCCCCTGCTCTCGTTGATCTGGTCCGTCATGTGGTAGGTCATCTGGTCCGTACTCAGCCGATCTTGATGTTCTTGTCGACGGTGACCTGGTCGATGTCGGAGGTCCGCACGGTCACGGACACCTGCCACTCGCCCGGCATCGGGAGCTGCACACCGCTCGCGCTCCAGTGTCCCCGAGTGATGCGCTCGGGCTCCACGGGAAGCGGGCCGATCGCCTTGGCGGTGAGGGTGAAGGCGACCTTCAGCTCGGCCGCGTCCATCGGCTTGGCCTCGGTGTCGTCCGTCCACACATGCATCTCGTTGGCGCCGGTGCGGCCCGGGTCCAGGGTGAGGCGGACCGTGCCCTTGCCGTTCTTGCCGCCGGTGTCGAAGGGGATGCGGATGCTGATCGGCCGGTCCGGCACGGCCACCTGGGTGGTCGACTGGGCGGCGGCCGCCGCCTCCTGCGTACGCCCCGGCTCGGTCGACGACAGGATCGTCGCCACGGCGAGCACCGCCACCGCGACCCCGGCCTCGGCGAGCACCGAGCGCCGCAGGCCCGAGCGCTGCGGGTCGGCGTCGCGGATGCGCTTCTCGCGCGCGACCGTGATGGCCGTCTGCTGGCGGGCCAGCTGCTGGGCGCGCTTGCGGTCGGCCGGGTTCTTGGCGTCGTCCGGCACGGTCACCGGCTCCGGCTCCTCGCTGAGCTCCGGCTCGGCCGCCCTCTGCTCGACGACCGTGGCAGCCTCGGCCTCGGGGGCCGCGTGCTCGGAGAGCTGCCCGGTCCAGCGGCGCGAGATGTACGCGGCGGACAGCAGCACGGCGATCAGCCCGCCCTTGACGAGCAGCAGCTGCCCATAGCCGGTCCCGGTCAGCGCGGACCAGGAGCCGACCTGGCGCCAGGCCTGGTAGAGGCCGGTGGAGACCAGGACCGCCACGCTCCAGAAGGCGATCCGGGAGAACCTCCGCACCGCCGTCCGCTCCACCGCGGGCGTCAGATGCAGCGCCACCAGCAGGGTCGCGAGCCCGCCCAGCCAGGTCGCCATGGACAGCAGGTGCACCACCGCGACGGGCATGGCGAGGGCCGTCTGGATACCGGTGGAGGCGTGCTCGGCGAGCGCCCAGGTGGCGGCGATGCCCGCGGTCACCACGAAGCCGCCGACGGCGAGCCCGAAGGTGAGGTCCTTCTTCTCCTCGTCCTCGCGCTTGGCGTACGCGCCGAACAGTACGGAGATGAACAGCGCGGCGGCGCTGAGCAGCAGCAGCCGGGAGCTGAGCGCCGCACCCGACTTGGTCTGCAGGACCGCCTTGAGCCCGTCGAGGTCGAAGGCGTCCGCGAGCTCCCCGGAGCCGGTGTAGGGGGTGCGCAGCAGCAGCAGCGCGATGGTGGCCGCGGTCATCGTCAGCCAGCCGCCGACGACGAGCCGCTGCACCGGGCGCACCGAGGCGCCCCGCTGCCAGCAGGCCAGGATGAAGGCGCCGCCGCCGGTGAAGAGGATGAAGCCGGCGTACGCGGCGTAGCGCATGGTGTCGTACAGCGCGCCGACCAGACCGCCGCCGACGTCCGGGGCGGACAGCGAGACGCTGGTCTTGGAGGGGGCGCCGATGGAGAACGTGAAGGCGCCCGCGACCGGGTGGCTGTCGGCGGAGACGGCCTGCCAGGCCACGGTGTAGGTGCCCTTGGGCAGCCCGTCGCGCAGACTCACTCCGTACTTCACGATGGAGCCGCTGCACAGGTTGAGCAGTTCGCCGGTGTCGGCGCGCTTGCCGTTCGGGTCGAGGACCCGGATGGACTTGTTGTCCATGGCGACCTGCTCGGAGAACGTGATGTCGACGTCCTCGGGCGCGGAGGCGACCACCGCCCCGTCCTTCGGGTTGGTCGCGGTGACCGCGGCGTGCGCCGAGGCGGGGGCCGCGGTCGCGAACACCACGCCGAGCAGGGCGGCCGCGACGAGCAGCAGCCGGGCCAGGGCGGTTCCGAAGCGTGGGGCGGTGGCCGTCATCGTCTGTTCAGTCCCTCGTCCCTCAGTGGTGCTTCGGGTTGTAGGTGGATTCCTTGACCGGCAGTTCGACCTTGACCGTGCCGACCTTCTCGAAGTGCAGCTCGACGGAGACCTTCTCGCCCGGCTTCGGCTTCTTCTTCAGCCCCATGAACATGATGTGGTTGCCACCGCGTTCGAGGTCGAGCTCGCCGCCGGCCGGGACGTCGAAGGTCTTCACCTCCCGCATCTTCTGGTCCTTGGTCGCGTGCATGGTGACGTCGTCCGAGAGGTCACTGGTGACCTTGGTCAGCTTGTCCGCGGTCTTGCCGCCGTTCTTCACGACCAGGAAGCCACCGGCCATGTCCGTGCTCATGGGCTCCGGCATGAACGCCTGGCCGATCTTCAGGTCGGGCTTGCCGTCGGAGCTGTCGGACGAGCAGCCCGCCAGCGCCAGCCCGGCGGTCAGGGCTATGGCGGAGGCGAGGGTGGTGCGGCGGTTCACGGGTTCTCTCCAAGAATGATCTTCGGCAGGTCCTTCGTGTAGTCCTCTGCGGTGGCGGTGTCGCCGTACAGGACGTACCCCTGGTCGGTCTTCGGCGAGAAGGCGATGACCTGGGCGCCGTGCATGGACACGACCTTCCCGTTCTTGTCCTTCGTCGCCGGGTCGATACCGATGCCGATCGAGCGGGCCCCGGCCTGGATGGTCGGGAAGTCACCGGTCAGACCGATGAACGACGGGTCCAGCGCCTTGAGCCACTTGCCGAGCGACTCGGGGGTGTCCCGGTCGGGGTCGGTGGTCACGAAGACGACCTGGAGCTTGTCCTGGTCGGCCTTGGGCAGCTGCTTCTTGGCGATCGCGATGTTGCCCATCGTCAGCGGGCACACATCGGGGCAGTGGGTGTAGCCGAAGTAGATGAGGGTCGGCTTGCCCTTGGTCCGCTCACGGAGGTCGAACTTCTTGCCCTGGGTGTCGGTCAGGACGAAGTCCGGCTTGGTGAACGGCCGGTCGAGCACGGTGCCGGCCTTGTTGCTGGTGTCGGCGGAGACATCGGTGACGGGGCTCGTGGCCTTGTCGTCGTCGCTGCCACCGCACGCGGTCAGGGTGAGCGCCGCAGCCACCGCGAACGCGATGGCTGCGGGCACGTACTTGGTGCGCATGGGGAAAGTTTCCGGTTGGGGGGAGGACCTGGCGGGATTACGCGGCCCGGCGGCGCACGGCGAAGGCGCCGAAGGCCACCCCGAGGACGCCGATGACGATGCCCACGACGCCCAGGACACGGGCGGTGTTGTCACTGTCCTTGGAGTCCGAGGAGGCCTCGGTCTTCTTGCCGTCGTGCCCGGCCATGTCGTCCTTCTTGTCGTCGGACGCGGGCGCGGCGGCACCACCGTGGTGGTCGGCGGAGGCGGCGGACAGCGTGAGCACCGGCGCCGGGTTCGCCGGCTCCTCGGCGCCCTGCTTCTGCTCCTCGATCCAGCGGACGGTCTCACCGTTGCTGTACGTCTGGACGGCCTTGAAGACCAGCTTGTCGGTGTCGGTGGGCAGCGCGCCGATGGAGAGCGGGAACTTCTGGAAGTAGCCCGACTCGATCTTGCCGCCGCTCCAGGTCACCTTGGTGACGGCCTCGTTGATCTGCTTGCCGTGCACGGTCAGCGGCTTGTCGAGCTTCGACTTGGTGACCTCGACGGTCCAGCCGGGCAGCGCCTGGGGCTGCACGGACGCCAGCGGGTGGTCGGCCGGGAAGTTGACTTCCAGCTTCACGGTCTGGGCGTCGTCGCGCTCGTTGGGCACCTTGAAGTTGACGACCGCGTAGCCGCCCTTCGCGGCCGCGCCCTCGGGCTGGACGCTGACGTGCGCGAGGGCCGGGCCGGCCAGCATCAGGACGGACGAGGCGGCGACGGCACCGACGACGGCGACACGGCGGGAAACGTTCATGGTGGAGACACTCCAGTCAGCAGGAAGACAGGGGGTGACGTCCGGAGCGCGGATGCGCGCGGACTCCACGGACCACTCCTGGGACGGGTGTCGTCTGGTCGTACGGAGTGGGCCGCGTCAGGCTGCGAGGGCGTACGCCGAAGGCGGCCCGCGCCTGATCACCGAGTGCTGAAGTGCCTCCCCGGCCGACGGCAGGGGGGTGGCGAGCCGGGCCGGCGGAAGGCTCGGACCGTTCCCGGGCGCCCCCGGCAGCCCGGCCAGCAGAGCCCGTACGAAGGCGACGGCGGCGCGCAGCGAGCGGGCGCACGCCCCTTCGGCGGCGGAGGTGGCGGTCTGGGCGGAGAGCCGCACCAGACGGAAGAGCGCGGCCTCGCCGCGCCGCAGCAGCCAGCCGGTCAGCAGCGCGGCCAGCAGATGGCCGAGGAGCATGGGGAGCGACGGGAGCAGTCCGGCCAGGGCGCTGTGCGTCGAGGCCGAACCTGCCATTCCGGGCATTCCGGTCATGGGGCCGTGTGCGGGGGAGGCGGCGCCCGAAGGCGGGCGCAGGCCCGCCTCGGTGACGATCCGTCGCGCGTCCGAGGCCGTCAGCTGGGCCGACGCGGCCGGGCCGCAGACCAGCTTGGCGGCCAGCCGCAGCAGTGAGGTGTCGCCGGTCGCCCCGTTGCCGGAGGCGGCGGCGGTGTGCTGGCCGATGCCGAACAGCGTGTGCAGGCCGAGC
This sequence comes from Streptomyces sp. ERV7, assembly GCF_001653515.1. Lineage (GTDB taxonomy): Bacteria > Actinomycetota > Actinomycetes > Streptomycetales > Streptomycetaceae > Streptomyces. The sequence goes on from NZ_LYOY01000040.1 coordinate 475,346, forward strand.
TGTCCGGCGGCGAGGGCGCCCGCGATGGACGGCAGCGCGCGCTCCCGTCCGGCGAGCGGCGCGGCGGCCGCGAAGACCCCGAGGAACCCGGCGAGCAGCGTCCACCACGGGACCGTCGCACAGGCGGCCAGCACGTGCCCGAGCGCGGACAGCACGACACAGACCGCGGCGAAGACCGCGGCCCTCAGCAGCCGGAGACCGGCGCCTGCGTCGGTGTGTCGGGTGTGTCGGGCAGACATGGCGGGGTCATCATCGCACCAGCCTTGGCCGCCCCATACGGCAGGTCCACAAGGTGCCGTATTCCTGTGATGATCACATCCGTACCCGGGTGTCCGGAAACGGACGGGTGCCCGAGCGCCGTGTCCATACACCGGTACGGGGAGCGCACACATCCGCCGAATGAGCGCTATCACGTCAAGTCCGTGCTTACGAACCAAGGGTTGCGGCAATACGTAGGGGTATGTCGAGCCGCAGCCAGGAGGCCGGAGCATGAGCATCTGGTGGTCACTCCATTTGCGGCGCGAGGCCGCGAGCGTTCCGCTCGCACGTCGTCTACTGCTCGGCACCATGGAGACCGCGGGCGTCGATCCGGACATCTCCTACGACCTGTCGGTCGCACTCGGCGAAGCCTGTGCGAACGCGGTCGAGCACGGTGGGGACGAAGGTTCCGGCACCTCGGCGGCGTACCGGGTGACCGCGTATCTGGATGGCGAGAAATGCCGTATCGAGGTCGCCGACTCGGGGCCGGGCTTTCCCGTACGACGAGGCCGTCGCACCGCAGCACGGATGAACAGCACACTGGGTTCCGCCATGGCGGAACACGGCAGAGGACTCTGCCTGATCGAACAGCTCGCCGACCACGTCCACTTCGGCAACCGGCCGGGCAGAGGCGCCGTGGTGAGCTTCGACAAGATCCTGAAATGGCGGGAAGGCGCCCTGCTCAACGTCTCGTGAAGGTGCCGTGCACCGGCCGTCCGGGACGGCGCCACGCCGACGACGAAGCCGGCCGCCCCGCATAAGGGGAGCGGCCGGCTTCGTCACGGCACTCACGTATACGTAGCGACGCACTCGCGCGTACTACGTACGTAGGGGCGCTCCGGGCGTCAGCCCTGCTTGACGCGCGCCATCCACGCCTCGACCTCGTCGGCCCGGCGCGGCAGCGAGGCCGACAGGTTCTCGTGGCCGTCCTCGGTCACCAGGATGTCGTCCTCGATCCGGACGCCGATGCCCCGGTACTCCTCGGGCACGGTCAGGTCGTCGGCCTGGAAGTAGAGACCCGGCTCGACGGTCAGGCACATGCCCGGCTCCAGGTCGCCCGCGACGTACGTCTCGGTGCGCGCGGCCGCGCAGTCGTGGACGTCCATGCCGAGCATGTGGCCGGTGCCGTGCAGGGTCCAGCGGCGCTGGAGGCCGAGCTCCAGGACCTTCTCCACGTCCAGGTCGCCGCACAGGCCCCACTCGACGAGCTTCTCGGCGAGGACGCGCTGGGCGGCGTCGTGGAAGGCGCGGTAGGGGGCGCCCGGCCGGACCGCGGCGATACCGGCCTCCTGGGCCTCGTACACCGCGTCGTAGATCTTCCGCTGGAGCGGCGAGAAGGTGCCGTTGATCGGCAGGGTGCGCGTGATGTCCGCGGTGTACAGCTCGTCGGTCTCGACACCGGCGTCGAGCAGGAGCAGCTCGCCCGGGCGCACGGCGCCGTCGTTGCGCACCCAGTGCAGGGTGGTGGCGTGCGGGCCGGCCGCGCAGATGGAGCCGTAGCCGATGTCGTTGCCCTCGACGCGGGCGCGCAGGAAGAACGTTCCCTCGATGTAGCGCTCGCTGGTCGCCTCGGCCTTGTCGAGCACCTTGACGACGTCCTCGAAGCCGCGCGCGGTGGCGTCGCAGGCCTTGCGCAGCTCGGAGACCTCGAAGGCGTCCTTCACCAGGCGCGCCTCCGACAGGTACTCGCGCAGTTCCTCGTCGCGCTCGGCGGTGACCTTGTCGGTGAGCGCCGCCTCGATCCCGGCGTCATGGCCGCGCACCTGGCGGACCGGGCCGCTGGCCTCCTTGAGCGCGGCGGCCAGCTCACGGACGTCCTTGGCCGGGATCCCGAGGAGCTGCTCGGCCTCGGTCAGGGAGTGGCGGCGGCCGACCCACAGCTCGCCCTGGCCGTCCAGCCAGAACTCGCCGTTCTCCCGGTCGGAGCGCGGCAGCAGGTAGACGGTCGCCCGGTGGCCCTCGCCCTTGGGCTCCAGGACCAGCACGCCGTCCTGGGTCTGGTCGCCGGTGAGGTACGCGTACTCGGTGGAGGCGCGGAAGCTGTACTCGGTGTCGTTCGAGCGGGTCTTCAGGTTGCCCGCGGGGATCACCAGGCGCTCACCGGGGAAGCGGCGGGAGAGCGCGGCGCGGCGGTCGGCGGTGTACGCGGCCTGGGCGACGGGCTCCAGTCCGTGCAGCTCGGTGTCGGCCCAGCCGGACTTCATGTTCTCGGCCAGCTCGTCGGACACGCCCGGGTACAGGCCGTTCTTGCGCTGCTTGATCGGCTGCTCTTCCGACTCTTCCGGGGTCTCCGGGGTGAGCTGCTCGGCCACGGTCTGCCTCCACTTAGTACGACATTGGACCTCCGTCCATCGTACGGGCGGGTGGAAAAGGGTCCAGGGCCGTAGGGCCTGTTACAGCGCGTAGGCGAGCACTACGCGAAGCGGGCCGCGAGCAGCACCACGTCCTCGCCGCCGTCCGACGCGTCCAGCCCGTCCGGCAGCACGGTCCGCAGCACGTGGTCGGCGATCGAGCCCGGGTCGTCGCGGGCGGCCCTCGGGACGCTCGCGGCCGCCGCGTGGAGGCGGGCGAAGGCCCGGTCCATCGGGTCGCCGGTGCGGTGGAGCAGCCCGTCGGTGTACAGCAGCACCGTTTCTCCGGCCGCGGGCTGGATCTCCACGCTGGGCGCCTCCCAGCAGGCGAGCATCCCCAGCGGCGCGGAGAGCGAGGTCTCCACGTACTCGGTACGGCGCTCGCCGACGATCAGCGGCGGCGCGTGCCCGGCCCCGGCGAGGACGATCTTGCCGCGCGCGGGCTCGCAGTACGCGAAGAGCGCGGTCGCCGAGCGGGCGGGCTCGGTCAGCCGCAGCAGCAGTTCGAGGTCGGAGAGGACGGCGACCGGGTCCTCGCCCTCCATCACCGCGTACGCCCGCAGGCTGGCGCGCAGCCGGCCCATCGCGGCGACGGCGCTCGGCCCGGATCCGGTGACGGACCCGACCGCGAGGCCCAGCGCGCCCTCGGGCAGTGGCAGCGCGTCGTACCAGTCGCCGCCGCCGCGCGGTCCGGTGCGGTGGCGGGCGGCGAGCTGCACCCGGGCCACCCGGGGCAGTCTGCTGGGCAGCAGCTCTTCGGTGACGGTGGCGAGCCGGGTCCGGGCGCGGTCCAGCTCGACCAGGCGGGCCACGTGCTCGGCGGCCTGCCGCAGATAGAGCCCGACGAGGTGGCGGCGGCGCTCGGGCGGCTCGGCGGGCTCGTCGTAGAGCCACACCGCCGCGCCGAGGCGGGCACCCTCGTCCGTGGTGAGGGGCAGTGCGTAGCTGGCCGCGTAGCCGAGCCGGGCGGCCACCTCGCGGTGGCGCGGGTCGGGTCCGGGGCCGCTGCCCACCTCGCCGACCAGGTCCGAGCCGCCGTCGGCGTCGGGGAGGCCGTCGAGGATCCTGCCGTACGGGGTGGCGCTGCGCGGGACCGTCTCGATGTGGCCGAGGTCGGCGTGGGCGAGGCCGAGGCCGGTGGTGACCGCGGGGCCGAGCCCGTCGGCGGGCTCCAGGACGACCAGGCCGCGACGGGCACCGACCAGCGCGGCACCGGCCCGCAGCAGCTCGTTGAGGGCGTCGTCCAGCACGGAGGTGCGGGAGAGGCGCTCGGTGAGTTCGTGCAGCGTGGTGAGGTCGGATACCCAGCCGGCCAGCCGGTCCTGGATGACCGCGCCAGGGGCTGCGGAGGAGGCGGGGGTGGATGTGGGCAGAGGCGCAGAAGTGTGCGCGGGGGGCGGGACGGCTGGATCGATTCCAGCCACTTTCGGCAGGTGTGGGGCGCTCATGGCAGTCGGCTTTCCGGCCGGTCGATTCCGCTCAATAGCATCGCAAACCCCCATGTCAATCTGCGCCGCCATCAATGCATCCAGATGTACACGTACAAGTAAGGGGATGTCCAGCATTGTCATAGCGGGATTGTTGGTGTCCGGGGGGTGTTCAACTTGGCGGAAAATTGCCCCCTATGGCCCATCTCTGGGGTCGACTGAGGGCGTTCAAGAGCGCGTCATATCGAGCGGGTTGGGTACGTACTCGGTGATGGCCAGGGGCAGTTGACGGTGTCCCGGAACCCGGCGGCGGGCCAGGGCGTCTTAACAGCCGACGGCCGCGCCCCATCCCCGAGTGGCGGGGTTTTTGCACAAGGGTCGGCAAGCGCCACGCGCACGCCACCCCTCGCCATGCGTTTAATGGTCACAGCCCACGCTTGGTCCTGACGGGTTACCCGTACCGCAGGCTCGCAGAGCTCATAGAGCATGTACGCGCAGTGAAGTGATGCACACATGGTGTGATGTGGACCTCGGCGTTCAACGGAAAGGAACGAGCGCTCATGCGCGAGATCCTCGGAAGGCGACGCAGGCTCCGGTTCCGGCGCAGTGAAAGGGCTGCTCAGCTTGGCGCCGCGCTGACCTGCGCGACCGAGTGGAAATGGCCCGTACTCCCCGGTGTGGGACTCAAGGCAGCCGGTGGCCGCGGTGACCGGGGCCGCGGCTGTGCCTGTCCCGACCCCGAGTGCGCCGTCCCGGGGGCGCACCCCTTCGACCCGGGGCTCCTCGCGGCCTCGACCGACGAACGTCTGGTGCGCTGGTGGTGGACCAACCGCCCGGCTGCCCCCGTGCTCCTCGCGACGGGCGGCACGGCACCGTGCGCGGTGAGCCTTCCGGCCGTGGCCGGGGCGCGGGCGCTGGTGGTCCTCGACGAGATGGGCATCCGGCTCGGCCCCGTGGTGGCGACGCCCACCCGGTGGTCGCTGCTGGTCGCTCCGTACTCGATGGAACGTCTGGGTGACCTCCTCTACTCCAAGGACTGGGTGCCGAGTTCGCTCCGCTTCCACGGAGAGGGCGGATATCTGGTGCTGCCCCCGTCCGAGACGGGCACGGGGCAGGTGCGCTGGGAGCGGGCTCCGCTGCCGGGGTCGGCCAGGCCCTGGCTGCCGGATGTGGAGGCGGTGGTGGACGCGCTGGTCGCGGCGTCGACCAGCGCACCGGACGGCGGGTCCCGGCTCGCGTACTGAGCGGGTGGCCCCGTCCGCGTACTGGGTCAGCGAACGGGGCGGGCTCCGAGTTCCCGGCGGAGCGCGGTGTCACTCGTTCGGGTGCGAGAGTGCCCCACTTGTACGGGAAACGGGCGCGCGGTTCACCGGGCGCCCGGTTTCCGTCGCTATCTTCGGCCCACCGCAGGAATTCCATGGGATGGGTGAGCCGCCGTGAACCTCCGCATGATCGGTATCGGGGCCGTGGTGGTGTTCACGGTGCTGCTGCCGCTGGCGGCATCGGCCGGCCAGGCCGAAGACCCGGAGCCGACGGAGGCCGGGTCGGCGGGCGGCGATCCCGCCCTGACCGACCCGACCCTGGCCGATCCCGGCCTGGCCGAGGCGGCGGCCGGTTCTGCGGGGTCGGATTCTGCGGGGTCAGGTTCTGCGGGGTCCGCCGGTGTTCGTTCCGGCGGGTCCGACTCCGGATCTGACTCGGGTACCGAGCCCGGCTCGCTACCGGACGACGCGAAGAGGGCTCCCCACGCGCGCGTGGGCGGTGTGCCCGCCGAGCCTGCTGCCCACTGCGGACCGGAACTCGTCTCGCCCGACGGCGTCGAGGCGCAGACCTGTGTGCTGACCGAGGGACACGACGCCTGGGCGCGCACCTATTACCGCAATGCGACGGGCGGACGGTTGCGCTCGGTGCTCACACTGATGGGGCCGGGCGGCCACACCGTACAGACGAACTGTGCCGTCGGAGCGGGAGATCAGCCGGGAGTATGCGAGACCCCGAGGGGGTCGGCGGGGGGAAAACCTGGCGCGTACTCGGCGGTCGCGGAGTTCGCGGAAACGGGCGAGGACGCGCCTCTGCTGCTGCGTTCCGGGTCCAATGCGCCCGACGGCGTGGCGGTCAACTCGGCGGCGGACACGGCTCGTTGAGCGGGAAGCGGCCACGTGGGCGCGTGCGGCGAACCGTAAGAGGAAATGGAAGGGCCCGGTCGCTGGCGACGGGGGATGCACCAGCGACCGGGCTCTTAGAACGGTAACAAGAGATCTGTCATTCGCAAATTCGATCTCGGTTATTCGGACACCGATTTATCTGCGACTACCGGGAGTTGTGACGCGGGTCACCTGTCCCGTGACAGGAATGGTCACGCTCAGCTCAAGGTCACCTGGCGGTTGGTGAGGCCGCCGCGCGCCCTGCGCTCCTCCGGCGTCAGCGGAGCCTCGTCCGCCAGTGCCGCCGCCAGCCGCTCCGCGAACGCGGCGGCCGGCTTCTCGCACTCCTCGGCCGTCATCGAGCTCGGCAGGTCCCAGACCGGAACGGTCAGACCGTGCGCCCGGAACGAGCCGACGAGCCGGGTGTCCTCGCCGAGCGAGGAGGTGCCCGCCGCGTGCAGCCGGGCGAGCGCGTCCAGAAGCTTCTCCTCCGGGTACGGCATGACCCAGCGGAGGTGGTTCTTCTCGGGCGTCTCGCACCAGTAGGAGGAGTCGACCGACGTGAGCCGTACGGTCGGGATCGCGGCCGCGTTGGCGCGCTCCAGGGAGGCGGTCACCTCGGGGGTGGCGTTCTCCGAGTCCGGCACCCAGAACTCGAACCCGCTGTGCACGGCGGGCTCGAACGCGGCGGCCGGGTCCAGCAGGTCCTGGAGGCGGGGGCCCTGCGGGTCGACGCGCTGGGCGGCGACCGGCGTACCCGGCTCCGCCGTCAACGCGCGCGTGAGCGTGTCCGCCAGGTCGCGGCTGATGTCGCCGGACGGCGTGTCGTTCTGCAGGCCGAGCAGCACCGAGCCGTCGTCGCGGCGCAGCGCGGGCCACGCCATCGGCAGGACGGTCGCCAGCGTCACGGAGGGCACGCCCTCGGGAAGCCCGTCCTTGAGGGTGAGTTCGACGGTCGCGGCGGGGACCAGCTCGCGCAGCGCGACCCAGTCGCACTCGCCCGCCAGGCCCTCGAACGGGCGCTGGACCAGCTCGGTCACGGCGTGCGAGGCGGCGCGGCCGTGGCAGGCCTTGTAGCGGCGGCCGGAGCCGCACGGGCAGGGCTCGCGGGCCCCGACGACCGGAACGACGACATCAGCGCCTGCGGCGCCGGCCCCGTTCTTGCGCTGCGGCGCTGCGGCCTTCGTCTGGGGGCGCTTCTTGGCCATGGTGTGGCTCTCTCCCGACTGCGGTGGTGCGGTGTCGCTGTGTCGGGCGCGAGCCTAGTCGTACCGGTCGGGATACGGCGTACGCCTCGGGACAAGTCGCGCCGGGTGGCGGGTGGCTCGGCGGGTGATCCGGCGGTGGACTCGGCCCGGGCCGTCGGGCGACGTCCTGGGACCGCGTCTCAGTCCAGGTCGTCGAAGACGTCCCGGAACTCAAGACCCGGCACCGCCACGCGCGCGACGAAGTCGTCCGGGGAGGGCCCGCGTCCGTTGTCGCGTCCCGGTGCGCGGTCGTACCCGGCCGTGATGATCACCCAGACGGTCACCTCGCCGGACGCGCTGTCCCGTACGCCCCAGTCCTGGGCGAGCGCGCTGATGATGTTCAGACCGCGGCCACCGCGCGCGGTGACGGACGGTGTGGCCGGAACCGGCCGGGTCGGACCGCCGCCGTCGGTCACCTCGACCGTCAGCCGGCCCGCCTTGTCGATGCGCCAGGCGGCCCGGACGTCCCCGTCGCCCACGTCCGCGCGCCCCAGCGGCCTGCCGTGCCGGCAGGCATTGCTGAGCAGTTCGGACAGGACCAGTACGGCATCGTCCACGACCGGCTCGGACACGCCGCTGCCGAGCAGCTGCTCGCGCATCCGGTGTCTCGCCTTGCCCACGCCCGCAGGGCCGTGGGGCACGGCCATGCTCGACGACGTGGGCACCTCCTGTGCCACCACCAACGCCACCCCCGAGACCTCCTTCACCCCACGCCACGGTGTGGATGCCCCAATGGACTGGACCGGAAACCGGCCAACCGGCGTCCGGTGACGCACTCGTAACGATCGAATACGGACCGAACGCGCCGGTGCACTCCCTGTCACCGGCCTTACTGGTGGCACGAGTGGGGAGGACGACAAAGGAAGTGGCGCTCCACGGGGCCGCTTCGGCTGTCTCGGAGGCGGCTGCCTCAGAGGCGGCCGAGCTGGTGCAGGACCTGCTTCGGGCGGTTGGTGATGATGGCCTCGACGCCGAGGCGCACGCACAGTTCGACGTCCTCCGGCTCGTTCACCGTCCAGACGTGGACCTGGTGGCCCGCCGCGTGCAGCCGGTCGATGTAGCCGGGGTGATTGCGGACGATCCGCATACCGGGGCCCGCGATCCGGGCACCCGCCGGGAGCCGCCCGTCGCGCAGCCGCGGCGACAGGAACTGCATCAGATAGACGGTCGGGATGTCCGGCGCGGCCGCCGCGACGCGGTGCAGGGAACGCGCGGAGAAGCTCATGATGCGCACCGGCGAGGTCTCGCCGGTGGGCGGCGGTTCGGCCAGACCGAAGCGCTTGAGCAGGTGCAGCAGCCGCTCCTCGACCTGCCCGGCCCAGCGGGTGGGGTGCTTGGTCTCGATGGCCAGCTCGACGCGGCGGCCCGCGTCGGCGACGAGTTCCAGGAGCCGTTCGAGGGTCAGGACGGAGGTGAAGGACGGGTCGCCCCAGTCCGGGCTCTCCTCGCTGTCCTTCCAGGAGCCGAAGTCGAGCGCCGAGAGCGCGGAGAGCTCCAGGGCGGAGACGGCGCCCCGGCCGTTGGAGGTCCGGTTGACGCGGCGGTCGTGGACGCAGACGAGGTGGCCGTCGGCGGTGAGCCGGACGTCGCACTCAAGGGCGTCCGCGCCGTCCTCGATGGCCTTCATGTACGCGGCGAGGGTGTGCTCGGGCGCGTCCTCGGAGGCACCGCGGTGGGCGACCACCTGGATGGAGGCCCGATGGGGCGTATGACTGTCGTGCTGCCGTGCTTGGGTCACCGCGTCATCGTGCCACTGCGGCGGGGCGCAGGGGCGGCTTGCGGGCGGGAGCACGAATACACAGCTCCTGCTTACAGTGGCCTGACAGCTTGTGGGAAAAGCTGAGCGCTGACATGTGCACACGTCCGCACCGCGCGATACGCGATTGTCGGACCCCTGACGCACCATGGTCGGTGTCGCGTCCCCAGCCGAACATACCGACCCCGAGACTGAGTGGAACCGAGGAGAGAGCTGTGAGCACCGAGAACGAGGGCACCGCGGTCCCGGCCGTCCCGCCTGCCCCGTCGTCAGCACCGCCCGCGCCTCCCGTCCCTCCCGTGACGGCCGAGGAGGCCGCCGCGCCGTCCCCGGCCGCCCCGACCCCCGGGGCCCCCGCCACGTACGCCGAGACCGCGGCCACGCACGCGATGCCGCAGCCGACGGGTGCGCCGCAGGCGGCGAGCGGGCAGGAGCCGGCCGCCGCGCATGACCCGGTCACCGCGCAGCTGCCCGGCCCGGTGCCGGCCGAGCCGCACGTCGGGGCGCCCGTCACGCACGCGCAGGCACCCGGCGGCTGGCCCACGCCCCCGCCCGCGCTGCCCGCGTACGGCGGCGGAGGCGGCGGCCCGGTCTGGGGCGCGCCCGTGCCCGAGCCGCAGCGCCCGCGCCGCCGTGGCGGCCTGGTCGCCGCCATCCTGGTGGCCGCGCTGGTCGCGGGCGGCGTCGGCGGCGCCATCGGCTACTGGGCGGCGGACCGCGAGGACGGCTCCGGCGGTTCGACCACGGTCTCGGCGTCCGACACCCCGAAGGACTTCAAGCGCGACCCGGGCACGGTCGCGGCGGTCGCCGCGAAGGCGCTGCCGAGCGTCGTGACGATCCAGGCGGAGGGCAGCGACGGCGAGGGCGGCACCGGCACCGGTTTCGTCTACGACCGGGAGGGCCACATCGTCACCAACAACCACGTGGTGGCCTCCGCCGCCAACAGCGGCAAGCTGACGGCGACGTTCTCCAACGGCAAGAAGTACGACGCCGAGGTGGTCGGTCGCGCGCAGGGCTACGACGTGGCCGTCATCAAGCTCAAGAGCGCCCCGGCCAACCTGGTCCCGCTCGCCCTCGGCAACTCCGACCAGGTCGCCGTCGGCGACTCGACGATCGCGATCGGCGCGCCCTTCGGCCTCTCCAACACGGTCACCACGGGCATCATCAGCGCCAAGAACCGCCCGGTGTCGTCCAGCGACGGCGCCAACTCCAAGGCGTCGTACATGAGCGCCCTCCAGACGGACGCCTCCATCAACCCGGGCAACTCGGGCGGCCCGCTGCTCGATTCGCGTGGCGCGGTCATCGGCATCAACTCGGCGATCCAGTCGGCCGGCAGCGGTGGCTTCGGCCAGTCGCAGGCGGGCTCGATCGGCCTGGGCTTCGCGATCCCGGTCAACCAGGCGAAGAACGTGGCGGAGCAGCTCATCAAGACCGGCAAGCCGGTCTACCCGGTGATCGGCGCGACCGTCGCCATGGACCAGAAGGGCCAGGGCGCCAAGATCTCCCCGCAGGCGTCCGGCGGCACCCCGGCCGTGGTGTCCGGCGGCCCGGCGGACAAGGCGGGCCTCAAGCCCGGCGATGTCATCACCAAGTTCGGCGACACGGTGATCGACAGCGGCCCGACCCTGATCAGCGAGATCTGGACGCACAAGCCGGGCGACCAGGTCCAGCTCACGTACCAGCGCGACGGCAAGGAGGCGACGGTCACGGTCACCCTGGGCGAGCGCATGGGCGACAGCTGACCACCGCGGACCCGGCGGCCGCCCGATGACATCGGCGACTGCCGGGGAGGCCCGTCCGTCCTCCGGCCGGGCCTCCGCACCACGATGGCCCCTCCGCTAGGCTGTAGCAGCCCCGAGGCCGGTCGGCCCGGGGCGAGGGTGGGTTGCCCGAGCGGCCTAAGGGAACGGTCTTGAAAACCGTCGTGGCGCGAGTCACCGTGGGTTCAAATCCCACACCCACCGCGTGCGAGGGCCGTATGGCCCGTGAAAAAAGTGGTGCCCCGGAAATCCGGGGCACCACTTTTTTTGATCCGGGATCAGACGCGGCCGGCCGTGCGGCGGCGGCGCAGCAGGGCGAAGCCGGTGGCGCCGAGGGCCGCGACGCCCGTGCCGCCCGCGTACAGCGCGGTCTTGTCGCCGCCCTGCTCCTTGACCTCGGCCCCGGCGGCGACGCCGCCCCTGGGGACGGTCCGGTCGCCCGCCGTGTGGGCGGACGGGGCCGGGGCGGGCGTGGTGGCCGCCGTGGCCGGGGTGGAGGTCGCGCAGCCCTTCGGCAGCGACGGGAACGCGCTCATCTTGTAAGGGGTGTTGCCGCCCTGGGTGCGCTGGCCCAGCTTGGGCGTCGCGGTGTTCGCGCCGACGATCTTGACGCCCATGGCGCCGTCGAGCGGGTGGGCGCGGTCCGCGGAGCCGCGCACCTTGCGCTCGGCGTCCCGCAGCTGGGCCTTCGGGCCCGCCGGGCCGTTGGTGAGCTTCACCGAGAGGCCCGGGCCGAAGACGCTGGGGACGATCCGGGTCACGGTGCAGCCGGACCGGGTGCTGATGAACTCCGAGGAGAGCCTGCCGGTGGAGCTGTTGAGGACCACGTACATCCCGTGCACATACGCGTCGTCGTCGCCGCCCACGGCCTCGGTCCCCAGGATCTTGTCCATGTGTCCCTTGGAGGTGAACTCGGCGCGGTAGTGCCCGCGGGAGAACTTGTGGACCGTGATCTTCTCGCCGTTGACCAGCTTGTACGTGGTGTCGCCGCCCAGGTCGGTGCCGCAGCCCGCGGGAAGCTTGGGGAACGGGGTGTTCTTCGCCGCGTGCTCACCGCCCTCGACCCACTGGGAGAACGTCGGCACGGCCGTGCTGGTTCCCGTGACGGCGATACCGGCCGCCATGTCCTTCGTACGGGCCTTGTCGACCGTGGCGACGATCTTGCCCTTGCTGTCCTTGAGTTCGGCCTTCGGGCCCGACTCGGCGCGGTTGGTCAGCGTCACCGACAGGCCCGTACGCACCGAGGCGATGGTCGCGACCGAGGTGCACTTCTCGGGGGCGGCGGTGGTGGCGCCGCCCGGCGTCGCGGCTTGTGCGGCGGACGGGGTGAGGAGGGCCCCGGCGAGTGCGGCGGTGGCGATCGCGGCGTGGACGGTGACGCGGCGGGAGGTGTAGGTCGACATGAACGACTCCATGAAGCTGGGCGGCCATCCGGGCCGGAGTGGGTGAGGAGGTGGAGAGTCGCAATGCCGCCCCCTCTGTCGGGTGGGGCCGTTGAGGCTGGGCGGTGGCTGCAGAAGAAAATCTATGCAGCGGCTGTGCGGGAACCGTGCGTGCCATGTCACGGGCGCGTGACAGGCGATCAGCACGTTGACCTGCTTTTATGCGGACCAGTGAGCACGGGGCGAGGGAGTTGGGCACTGGACGGGTAAGGGGCCCCGCCCTATGGGCAACGCCCCTTACCCGCGTGCGTGTGCGTACGGGACGAAGCCCCTCACCCGCGCTCGTACGCGACAGCCCCGTCGGCCGTGGGTTCGAGTCCCACCCGCCCCTCACCCGCGCGCTACGCGACAGCCCCTCAGTACGCCGTCGTCAGCCGGGCCGCCGACGCGATCGTCGCCCGTGCCTCCCGCTCCGTGAGGCCGGTGTGGACCGCGGCGGCGATCAGGCGGTCGGCGAGGGCGTCGCCGAAGCCGTTCTCGTAGGCGCGGCAAGCGGCCCAGAAGAGGCGGGTGTTGCGCTGGCCCTCGTGAGCGGCGAGTACGAACTGGACCAGCCCATGGCCCCGGTCCGCGCCGTGCGCCCGGGGGTGATGGGCGCGCGCCGGGGGCGTGAGCAGATCGAGGAGCGCGCCGGGGCAGGGCGCGGGTGCCAGATGGGCCGTGCCCGGGGCGAGCCGGTAGACGCCGTTGCTGGTCAGCGAGCCGGGGCCGACCAGATAGCCGCCCGCACCCCGGACGTCGATACCGGGCGCCAGCCTGCTCGCGGAGTTGGGGACGACCCGGTCCGGCGGCCCGGTCAGCCAGATGTGCCGTCCGCCGCTCGGCGTGATCACGACGACGGTCTCGGGAATCGTGAACAGATGCCGCAGCGCCAGGTGTTGGAGGGCCGCCACGGACTCGGGCGGCGGGTCGGCGGCGAGCGGCATGAAGGGCGAAGGCGGCGACGGCCGCAGCGCCCCCGGCGCGCGCTGGGGCGGGACGGATGACCGCTCGGCCGCCCCCATCGGCGTATCCACCGCAGCCCCCGGAGCCCAGCCCGGTGCCGAGTTCGCGGAGCCCGACGCCGCCCTCTCCGGCCCATCGGCCGGCCCGTGCTCCGCCTGTCCCGGCTTCGTCGTGTCCAGGTCGATGCCGATGAGGTGGTGCGGCGGCCGGCCGCAGGCGATGCCGTACCCGGTGGCCCATGGGGCGGCCGCGAACAGCGCGCGTACGGCCGTCGGGTCCGTGGTCGCGTCGTGCACCCCGTGGCCCGGCAGCCCGCACTCGCCCCGGCAGAGCGCGGGCTGCGGCTCGTCGTGGTGCGGCGAGCGCAGCGCGGGGAGCTTCGAACGGGACAGCGGAATGACGGGGAGCCCGCGCTCGGCGACGGAGAGGGCGTGGGCGAGGGCCAGGGTGGAGGCATGCCGGTCGATGGTGGCCATGCCTTCCATGTTCGTACGAGTGTTCGAAAAAGGGAAGCGGGAAACGGCTCGGGTTCGAGCGGGGGCGGGGAGCGCTCGAAGGGGGGTACGGGTGCCCGTCACCCCGGTGACAGTGAGGTGGCGCGGAAGATTGGCCGAAAATGCGCTGAAACGGTTCTCCTCCCTTGGGGGCTGCTGTGCGGCGCGGTGCGCCTGAGTCGGCAGGGGTGCTCTGAGGCTTTGGGAGCGCGTTGGTGGTTTATCGACATGTCATCACGCTTGCGGGCGAAACGCGCCGACTGGGCTGGTTCGCCGGGGATTCGGTGGGCAACTCTGATCTCGCGACGTCGCAACAGCGTCCGGGGCGGTCGGCCAACTTCCCTGGAACAAGCCGTACTTCTGGTTCCTGGAGGAATAGACATGGCAAGCATCCGTACCGCCCGCGTCATCGCCGCCGTTGCCGCCCTGCCTCTCGCCGTGGGGCTCTTCACGGGGGTGGCGTCCGCGGACAACGGCTCCTTCGCGGACCACGGATCGAACGCGGCAGTGGCGACGGTCAACGGAAGCGGCGTCGGGCACGACAACAACGGGAACTCGTCCACCACGCAGCAGCAGGCGGTGGGTTCCGGCGCCTCGAACCAGAGCAACACCGCCCAGGTGAACGGCTCCGCCTTCACGGCGATCCGTCAGGACAACGTGTCGGTCAACTTCACCAACCTCTGGTGAGCCGGGGCCCCTCGGGGTCGGGGTCAGTGGGGTGAACGACTGCCCGGGTGGCGGCGCTACGGCGCGGCCACCCGGGCGGTTGTGTGTCCGCGGGGCAGGGGCACATGCGCCGGACATGGGTACGGACGCTGGTGTGCGCACCGGGACGGGTCTGAGCATTGACAGGGTGACCACATCTGACGGACAGTCAGAAACCCCGATCCGTAGCGTACGTCCGGACCCCGGAGGCCGCCGCCGTGCACCTCGCCCCGACCGAACGTCAGCAGTCTCTGCGCGCCGAACTCCGCTCGTACTTCCGTGCGATCGGTGGTGATCCGACCAGTGGCGATCTGACCAGTGGCGATCTGACCAGTGGTGATCCGGCCGGTGGTGATCCGGCAGCGCAGCGCGCCCTGCTCCGGCGCATCGGTGCCGACGGGATGCTGGGACTCGGCTGGCCCGTCGAGTACGGCGGCCAGGGGCGCGGTCCCGACGAGCAGTTCGTCTTCTTCGACGAGGCGTACCGCGCGGGCGCCCCCGTCTCGATGGTCACGCTGAACACCGTCGGGCCGACCCTGATGCGATACGGGACCGACGAGCAGAAGGCGTACTTCCTGCCCCGGATCCTCGCCGGCGAGCTCGTCTTCGCCATCGGCTACAGCGAGCCGGAGGCCGGGACCGACCTCGCCTCGCTGCGGACCCGTGCCGTACGGGACGGCGGGGACTGGCTGATCGACGGCCAGAAGGTCTTCACCTCCAACGCCCAGAACGCCGACTGGATCTGGCTCGCCTGCCGCACGGACCCGTCCGCGCCCAAGCACCGGGGCATCTCGATCATCCTGGTCCCCACCGACGCGCCGGGCTTCTCATGGACGCCGATCCGCACCGTGGGCGGTCTGACCACGACGGCCACGTACTACGACGGGATCCGTGTTCCGGCCGGGAACCTGGTCGGCGAGGAGAACGGCGGATGGGGGCTGATCACCAATCAGCTCAACCACGAGCGGGTCGCGCTCGCCGCGATCGGCATGCAGGCCGAGTCTTTTTTCGAGGCGGCGCTCGCCCGCGCCCGTACCCCCGATCCGGTGACCGGGCGGCGCAGGGTTGACGAGCCTTGGGTGCGTTCCAGGATCGCTGAGACGCATGCCCGGCTGGCGGTGAATCGCCTGCTCAGCTGGCGTTTGGTGGGGGATGTGGGGGCGGGCTCGCTGGCCCCTGGGGACGCGAGCGGCGTGAAGTTCGTGGGAACCGAATCGGCCGTCGAGGTGTATCGAATGTGCCAGGAGATCACGGGGGAAACGGCGCTGGTGCGGCGAGGCTCGCCGGGCGCCGTGGGGGACGGGGAGCTGGAGCGGATGAACAGGGCGGCACAGATCAACACGTTCGGGGGCGGGGTGAGCGAGGTGCAGCGGGAGATCGTCGCGACGATGCGGCTCGGGATGAAGAGGGGGCGGAGGTAGGTGAGCGAGAACGTGTCCGCTTCGCGCCCGCAGGGGCGGCCCGCAGGCCCGGAGGGGCGGAGCGGGCGGAAGGAGCCGTCCCCGCGCCCGGACGGGTTGTACGGGCGCCTGAAGGCGTACGAGGGAAGGTCGGCGGCGAACGAGGGCGTCGGGAAGGACCTGGTCAACGAGCCGATGATCAGGCACTGGTGCGAGGCGATGGGCGACACCAACCCGGCCTACCGGGGGCCGGACGCGATCGCGCCGCCGACGATGCTCCAGGCCTGGACGATGGGCGGCCTCTCGGGCCACTCGGACCGCTCGGGGGCCCACGACGAGCTGTTCGCGCTGCTCGACGGCGCCGGATTCATCTCGGTGGTCGCGACCGACTGCGAGCAGGAGTACGTACGGGAGCTGCGCCCGGGCGACCGGATCACCTATGACGCGGTGATCGAGACGGTCTCCGAGCAGAAGACCACCAAGCTGGGGACGGGCCACTTCATCACCACGCGGATGGACGTGCGGGCGAACGGCGAGCCGGCGGGCACACACCGCTTCCGGATCCTCAAGTACGCCCCGGCGCGCCGCAAACCGAAGGGCCGGCGGCCGAGACCGGTGATCAACCGGGACAACGCCGGATTCTGGGACGGGGTAGCCGCGCACCAGCTGCTGATCCAGCGCTGCACCGGCTGCGGCGAGCTGCGCTTCCCCTGGCTGCCGGGGTGCAACGGATGCGGGGCGGCCGAGTGGGACACGGTGGAGGCGAGCGGCGCCGGGACGGTGTTCTCGTACGTGGTGATGCACCACCCCCGCTTCCCGGGGTTCGCCGTGGACGCCGCCGCCGACCCGTACGGCGACGGCTCGGGGCCGTACGCGGTCGGGCTGATCGAGCTGGCCGAGGGCGTGAGGGTGATCAGCAACGTGGTGGGGGTCCCGTACGACAAGGTGCGGATCGGGATGCCCGTGCGCCTGGAGTTCCTGCGCGTGGACGAGGAGCTGGAGCTGCCGGTGTTCCGAGGGGGTGAGGGTGGCTGATGGACTTCACCCCCACCGAGGAGCAGTCGGCAGTCCGTGAGCTGGCCGGGGAGATCTTCGGGGACCTCTCCACCCACCAGCGCCTCACCGCTGTCGGGACGGAGACGGACACCGAGCTGTGGAAGGCCCTGTGCGGCGCCGGGCTGCCCGCGGCCGTCGAGGAGACGGGGCTGCTCGGGCTGGTCCTCGCCCTGGAGGAGCAGGGCCGGACCACCGCCCAGGTGCCGTTCGCGGCGAGCTGTGTCTACGGAGTCCTGGCGATGGCCGCCCACGGCTCCGGCGAACAACGCGATCGGCTGCTCCCGGGGCTGAGGGACGGCACCGCGGTGGCGACCGGTGCCTTCCCGGCGCGGGGCGGCGTGCGGGCCTCGGCGGACGGGGGCCCGACGGGGGAGCTGACCGGAGTGGTGCCGGTGGTCCCCTGGCTGAGGGATGCCACGCACGTCCTGGTGCCGGACGAGGACGGGGCGCTGTGGTGGATACGAGTGGGAGCACCCGGGGCCGTGACGACGGAGCCGGTCGAGACGACGGCGCCCTGGTCGGCCGGGCGGCTCACGCTCTCGGGGGCGCGGGGCGAGCGGGTCGGCGGGCCGGGGCCGGGCGCGTACGAGGACGTGCTGGCGACCGCCCGTACCGCCTTCGCCGGGTTGCAGGCGGGGGTGTGCGCGGGGTCGTTGGCGCGGGCGGTGGAGCACACCAACACCCGTGAGCAGTTCGGGCGGCCGCTCGCGACCAACCAGGCGGTGCAGCTGCGTGCGGCCGACGCCTACATGGAGACCGAGGCGATACGGGTGACCTCGTACGAGGCGGCCTGGCGGCGCGACCGGGCGCTGCCGTATCGCGCGCACGCGCTGACGGCGGCCTGGTGGGCGTCCGAGGCGGGAAGACGGGTCGTCCACACGGGCCAGCATCTGCACGGCGGGCTAGGCGCCGACCTGGAGCACCCGGTGTACCGGCACTTCCTGTGGGGGCGCCAGCTCGACGCGTATCTGGGGTGCGCTGCCGAACTGCTTGAGGAGCTGGGCGGGTTGATCGTCGAGGGGAACGGACCGTACGGAGAGGAGGGCGTGGCATGAGGGTGGGCGACGAGCTGCCACCGCTGGAGATCCCGGTCACCCGGACGCTGATAGTCGCCGGGGCCGTGGCCTCCCGCGACTACCAGGACGTGCACCACGACGCGGTGCTCGCCCAGGAGAAGGGGTCTCCGGACATCTTCATGAACATCCTGACCACCAACGGCCTGGTCGGGCGGTACATCACCGACCACTTCGGCCCCGGGGCGCGGCTGCGCGCGGTGCGGATACGGCTGGGGGCGCCGAACCATCCCGGCGACACGATGACGTTGACGGGCACGGTCACCGCCGTGGAGGCGGACACGGCCGAGGTGCGGGTGGTGGGGGCGAACGGACTGGGCCACCACGTCACCGGGACCGTGACGGTCGTCCTCCCCCGGGCCGGGGCGAGCGGTGCCGGGGAGGTGGCGGTATGAGCGTGCGGAGGGCCGACGCGCTCGGCGGGAAGGCGGCGATCGTCGGGATAGGGGCGACCGAGTTCTCCAAGGACTCGGGCCGAAGCGAGCTGAAGCTCGCCGTGGAGGCGGTGCGGGCCGCGCTCGACGACGCCGGGCTCACCCCCGACGACGTCGACGGCATGGTCACGTTCACGATGGACACCAGCCCCGAGATCACCGTGGCGCAGGCGGCCGGCATCGGTGAGCTGTCGTTCTTCTCGCGGATCCACTACGGCGGGGGCGCCGCGTGCGCCACCGTCCAGCAGGCCGCGCTCGCGGTGGCCTCGGGGGTGGCGGAAGTGGTCGTCTGCTACCGGGCGTTCAACGAGCGCTCGGGTCGGCGGTTCGGGTCCGGGGTGCAGCACCGGGAGCCGTCCGCCGAGGGGGCGGCGCTCGGCTGGTCGCTGCCGTTCGGGCTGCTCACCCCGGCCTCCTGGGTCGCCATGGCGGCCCAGCGCTATCTGCACGCGTACGGTCTGACGCCCGAGGCGTTCGGGCGGGTGGCCGTGGTCGACCGGAGGCATGCGGCGACCAACCCGGCGGCGTACTTCTACGGCAGGCCGATCACGCTCGCCGACCACGCCGCCTCGCGGTGGATCGTGGAGCCGCTGCGGCTTCTGGACTGCTGCCAGGAGACGGACGGGGGCCAGGCGATCGTCGTCACGACCGCCGAGCGGGCGCGGGACCTGCGCCGCCCGCCCGCCGTGATCACCGCGGCCGCGCAGGGGGCGGGCCGCAGACAGGAAGGGATGACGAGTTTCTACCGGGACGGTCTGACCGGGCTGCCCGAGACGGGGGTGGTGGCGCGTCAGCTCTGGCGGACCTCCGGGCTGACTCCGGCGGAGATCGACGTGGCGATCCTGTACGACCACTTCACTCCGTTCGTGCTGATGCAACTGGAGGAGTTCGGGTTCTGCGGGCCGGGGGAGGCGGCGGATTTCGTGGCGTCGGACGCATTGCCGCTGAACACACACGGGGGACAGCTGGGGGAGGCGTATCTGCACGGGATGAACGGGATAGCGGAGGCGGTCCGGCAGATCAGGGGCCTGGCGGTCAATCAGATACCGGGCACCGGACGGGTACTGGTGACGGCGGGCACGGGCGTTCCGACGTCGGGGCTGGTGCTGAGCGCGGACGACTGATGACGGCGGCCGGGACGACTGAACGCCGCACGCGGACGGCCGAAACCCTCGCACACGGAAGGATGATCTTGTCCACGGACGGCTGAGGCGGACACCCGAGCGGTGGCCGAGGAGAGCTGACGGCCTTTCACTCGCCTTATGCGCAGCCTTACATCGATCCGGCCCTGGTACCTGGGCATCGTCACGCCACCGCTCGCCGTGGCCACCACGCTCGCCGCTCTGCTCACGCTGAGCCCACCCGCGTCGGCCGCACCGGCGCCCGATGTCCCGACTGTCGCCGCGGCGCCGGAAGCCGCCTCGCCATCCGCGTCGGACGCCGACGCTGGCGCCGTGCCGGACGCCGAAGCGGCCGCCGCTCCGGCGGACGCGGTGGACAGTCCGGCGGTGCTGGCCCGTGCGGTGCACTTCAAGGGGGCGGCGTTCGACACCTGCCAGGCACCGCCGCTGGCGACGATGAAGGCCTGGCGGTCCTCGTCGTACCGAGGGGTCGGCGTCTACTTCGCGGGGCGCGGGCGCGGCTGCCCGAACCAGCTCCACCTCAGCCGGAGCTGGCTGGCGAGCGTGGACGGGATGGGCTGGCGGGTGCTGCCGATCTTCGTCGGCTCGCAGTCGCCGTGTGTGCGGTCGGAGGCGAAGCGGAAGGTGCGGATGGGCAGTAACTCGGCGACCCAGGGCCGGACGGAGGGGAGGCAGGCGGCCGAGGCGGCCGGGAGGCTGGGCATCCGTCAGGGCAGCGCGCTCTATCTGGACATGGAGGCGTACGACGCGGGCAACGCGGGGTGCGCCCGGACGACGCTGGCGTTCGTCCGGGCCTGGAACCGAGAGGTGCGCGGCCAGGGCTTTCTGCCGGGGTTCTACAGCAGCGCCGCCTCCGGTGTGCGGCACATGGAGCAGGCCAGACGGGCCGGGCAGTCCGATCTGCCGTCGGTGATGTGGTTCGCGCGGTGGGGCTCGGGGTCGTCCCTGTACGGGGAGCCGAGCCTGCACACGGACGCCTGGCGGCCGCACCGGCGTATCCACCAGTACGCGGGGAACGTGACCGAGACGCACGGCGGGCGCCGGCTCGTGGTGGACCGGAACACGGTGGACGCCCCGGTCGCGCGGTTCCGACCCTGACGAGCTCCGGGGCGTCCTCCACCTTCAGGAGGTGCAGCCACCCCTACCCGTACAACCTGAGAGGGACCCCGCTTCGCGACCTGGGGCCGATCCGTTGCGTAGCGGGCGCTCCTAGCGTGGAGGTATGACCACGCCTGTCTGCACCAGCGCCTCCCGGGCGGCGACGCCATACCCGTCGTTCGCCTCGTACATGAGGGCCCGAGGGCCCGTGCTGCTGCGCACCGCACGCTCGCTGACCGCGAACCCGAGCGACGCCGAGGACCTGCTGCAGACGGCCCTCACCAAGACGTACGTCGCCTGGGACCGGATCGAGGACCACCGCGCCCTCGACGGCTATGTGCGCCGTGCGCTCCTCAACACCCGGACCTCGCAGTGGCGCAAGCGCAAGGTGGACGAGTTCGCCTGCGACGAGCTGCCCGAGCCGGAGACGGTGCCGGAGCCGGACCCGGCCGACCAGCAGGTCCTGCACGACGCGATGTGGCGCGCCGTGATGAAGCTGCCCGACCGCCAGCGGGCGATGGTCGTGCTGCGGTACTACGAGGACCTCAGCGAGGCGCAGACCGCCGAGGTGCTGGGCGTCTCCGTCGGCACGGTGAAGAGCGCGGTCTCCCGGGCGCTCGGCAAGCTCCGCGAGGACCCGGAGCTCGCCCCCGTCCGCTGACCGGAATCCGGGCGGCTGATACCGGGCGCAGGGGCCCGCGCACCACGTGACCTTGGTCTCGTGGGTGATTCATTACCTCCGGGTAGTGACATACCGCGCGGTACGTGAGCAGAATCGGCACACCCCTATCGCCACGTGGCGCACCGTAGCGCCCCCCGGGAGGCCGCCGTGCTGAGCACCATGCAGGACGTACCGCTGCTGATCTCGCGGATCCTGACCCACGGGTCCACGATCCACGGCAAGTCGCAGGTCACGACCTGGACCGGTGAGGCGGAGCCACGGCGCCGCAGCTTCGCCGAGATCGGGGGCCGGGCCGCACAGCTGGCACACGCCCTGCGTGAGCTCGGCGTCGAGGACGGCCAGGCGACCGCGACGCTGATGTGGAACAACGCCGAGCACGTCGAGGCGTACCTCGCGATCCCCTCCATGGGTGCGGTGCTGCACACGCTGAACCTGCGGCTCCCGGCCGAGCAGCTGATCTGGATCGTCAACCACGCGGCCGACCGTGTAGTGATCGTCAACGGTTCGTTGCTGCCGCTGCTGGCCCCCCTGCTGCCGCATCTGCCGACCATCGAGCACGTCGTGGTCTCCGGGCCCGGCGACCGTTCGCTGCTGGACGACATCGACGGCGCGGGGCCGCAGGTGCACGAGTACGAGGAGCTGCTCGCGGGCTGCCCGACCGTGTACGCGTGGCCGCAGCTGGACGAGCGCACCGCCGCCGCCATGTGCTACACCTCCGGCACCACGGGCGACCCCAAGGGCGTCGTCTACTCGCACCGGTCGGTCTATCTGCACTCGATGCAGGTCAACATGGCCGAGTCGATGGCGCTCACGGACAAGGACACCACCCTGGTCGTGGTGCCGCAGTTCCATGTGAACGCCTGGGGGCTCCCGCACGCGACCTTCATGACCGGCGTCAACATGCTGATGCCGGACCGCTTCCTGCAGCCCGCGCCGCTCGCCGAGATGATCGCGAGCGAGAAGCCCACGCACGCCGCCGCCGTGCCGACCATCTGGCAGGGACTGCTCGCCGAGGTCACCGCGCGCCCCCGCGACATCTCCTCGATGGCGAAGGTCACCATCGGCGGCGCGGCCTGTCCGCCCTCGCTGATGGAGGCGTACGACAAGCTGGGCGTGCGGCTCTGCCACGCGTGGGGCATGACGGAGACGTCGCCGCTGGGCACCATGGCCAACCCGCCGGCCGGGCTCTCGGCCGAGGAGGAGTGGCCGTACCGGGTCACCCAGGGCCGCTTCCCGGCGGGCGTCGAGGCGCGGCTGATCGGCCCCGGCGGGGAACTCCTGCCCTGGGACAACGAGTCTGCGGGCGAACTGGAGGTCCGGGGCGCCTGGATCGCGGGCGCCTACTACGGCGGTGCGGGCGGCGAGGACTTCCGCCCGGCCGACAAGTTCAGCGAGGACGGCTGGCTGAAGACCGGTGACGTCGGTGTGATCAGCCCCGACGGCTTCCTGACGCTCACCGACCGCGCCAAGGACGTCATCAAGTCGGGCGGGGAGTGGATCTCCTCGGTCGACCTGGAGAACGCCCTGATGGCCCATCCTGAGGTCGCCGAGGCCGCGGTCGTCGCGGTCCCCGACGAGAAGTGGGGCGAGCGCCCGCTCGCCACGGTCGTCCTGAAGCCGGGAGCGAGCGCCGACTACACGGCCCTGAAGGAGTTCCTCGCCCGGTCGGTCGCGAAGTGGCAGCTGCCGGAGCGGTGGACGATCGTCGAGTCGGTGCCGAAGACGAGCGTGGGGAAGTTCGACAAGAAGGTGATCCGCAAGCAGTACGCGGACGGCGAGCTGGACGTCACGGAGCTGCGCTGACGAGCGGCCCGGTGAGTCGGGGCGGGGCATGTTTCACGTGAAACATGCCCCGCGAGCGAGCCGGTGAGACGGGGGCCGGGTGTTTCACGTGAAACACCCGGCCCCCTTTCGCCGTTCAACAGGCCCTAGTTCGTGCCGATCTTCGCGAGCAGGTCGACGATCCGGCCCTGGACCTCGGCGCTCGTCGAGCGCTCGGCCAGGAACAGCACCGTCTCCCCCGCCGACAGCTTCGGGAGCTCCGGCTGGTTGAGGCCCGCCGAGGTGTAGACGACGAGCGGGGTGTGGTTCAACTGCCCGTTCGCGCGCAGCCAGTCGACGATCCCGGCGCGACGGCGGCGTACCTGCATCAGATCCATCACGACCAGGTTCGGCCGCATCTGGCCCGCCAGCGTCACGGCCTCGGTGTCGGTGGCGGCGCGGGCGACCTGCATACCGCGCCGCTCCAGAGTGGCCGTCAGGGCGAGGGCGATCTCCTCGTGCTCCTCGATCAGCAGGACCCGGGGCGGGTGCTGCTCGCTGTCGCGGGGGGCGAGGGCCTTGAGGAGTACGGCGGGGTCGGCGCCGTACGCCGCCTCGCGCGTCGCCTGTCCGAGCCCGGCCGTGACCAGCACCGGGACCTCGGCGGCGACGGCCGCCTGGCGCAGCGACTGGAGCGCGGTACGGGTGATCGGCCCGGTCAGCGGGTCGACGAAGAGCGCGGCGGGGAACGCCGCGATCTGGGCGTCCACCTCCTCGCGCGAGTGCACCACCACGGGCCGGTAGCCACGGTCGCTGAGCGCCTGCTGGGTGGAGACGTCGGGGGCGGGCCAGACGAGCAGCCGGCGCGGGTTGTCGAGCGGCTCGGGCGGCAGCTCGTCGTCCACGGGCCGCGGGTGCGGCCGGTTGGCGACCTCCACGGCGCCCCCGGGCCCGTCCAGCGGCTCAGGGCCCTCGGCGCCCTCGTCCGGTGCCCCTATGGCGTACGCGCGCCCCTGCCCCTCCGAGGGGGGCGACATCAGCGAGGTGGGGGACGGGCCGGGGCGCTCGGCCTCGGCACTCCCGGCCGGGCGCTCGCCCTCGGACGGCGTACCGAGCTTGCGGCGCCGCCCCGAGCCGGAGGAGCCGGACGTCTGCTGGGTGAAGGGCACGCCCTGGCCGAGGGTGCGCACGCTGATGGCACGGCCCTGGGAGTCGTCGTCGGACGTGGGGGCCGCCTCGGCGGGCAGGCAGGGGGGCGGCCGCTAAGGCCGGGGGCGCGGCGGCGAGTGCGGCCGTCGCGGTGGTGGCGAGCGCGGTGACGACGAGGCGACGCAGCATGCGGGCTCCACGGGGTGGACGGGGTGGGTCCGGCCCCACCGGGGTGAACGGATTCGCCCTGCCTAACGCGCCGGGGGGCCGGGCGTTGCGCACGGACCTCGGCACGGCTCGCGCACGGACTCCGCCACGGCCCCGCGCACGCACTCCGCCAGGGCCCCGCGCACGCACTCCGCCAGGGCCTCGGCGCCCGTCCCGAAGCCCCCTCCCGACCCCTCCCCGATCCGGGGCCCGACGGCCGGAAATCGTGGGTCGCCTAACGCTTTGCTCTGGCGCCCACCTGCCTAGTACCGTGGGGTGCGATTGGTGACGCGGAGCAAGGCTGTGTCATCATCTGCACGCACCACTCGCGCAGGCGAGAGGGTGTGCTGGAGGCGTCGCCTAGTCCGGTCTATGGCGCCGCACTGCTAATGCGGTTTGGGTCTTAAAGCCCATCGAGGGTTCAAATCCCTCCGCCTCCGCCAGCTGAACCCGAAGCCCCGGCCCCACGGCCGGGGCTTCGGCCGTTCCCGGGCGGGTTCCCTCGCGGGTCGGAGGCCGTTCCCGGACCGGTTCGGGAGGACTCCCCAGGGCGCTCCCCGGACTGGTCCGCCTCGCGCGGCTCTCGTAGGCCGACTCCCTGCCGCAGATCCGGTGACCCCGGTCACATTTCCCCTGTTACGGGCACATCGCCCCCACCGGACGCCCTCCCCCGCCTTCGCCCGCGCAGAGGCGTTTTCGCAGGTCAGGAGGGGTATGGCCAATGGATTTCGCGTGACGGCGCAGGTCATGTAATGTTGTTCCCGCAACGCCGACCGGGAAGAAAAAAACCGGGAAGCAACGCAACAAGCACTCGTAGCTTAACGGATAGAGCATCTGACTACGGATCAGAAGGTTGCAGGTTCGAATCCTGCCGAGTGCACAGCAGGCCAGAGGCCCCGGAGAAATCCGGGGCCTCTGGCGTTTCCTGGGTGTACAGCAGCGAAGTACCGCAACGGGTCGGCGGGAGACGTCAGCCGGTGCCGCCCATCGCGTCGGACAGCTTGCCGATAGCAGCGCGCACCGCTTCCTCGCTCGCTTCGGCGTAGACCTCCATCGTCATCGCGATCTGCGAATGCCGAAGGATGCGCTGCGCGACCTTCGGATGGACCTTCAGAGCCACCAGGAGCGAACTGCACGTGTGGCGAGTGTTCCGGAGCGGGATCACGCGCACTCCGGCGCGACGGGCCCGCAGGGCGAACATCCGGGTCAGGTTTCCCGGCTCGATCGGGGTGCCGTACTTCGTGGTGAAGACGAGCCCGTGGCTGTCCTGCCACAGCTCGCCGACCGCTTTCCGGTCCCCGGCCTGCTGAGCGCGGCGCATCCGCAGCGCCTTGAGGCAGACGGCGGGCAGCGGTAGGAAGTCGTCCGACTCCTCGGTCTTGGTCTCGCGGTGCAGGATCTGCCGCCCGGCCCGCTGGATCTGGTGGTCGACGTACAGCTCCCCCGCCTCGAAGTCGACGGACTTCCAGGTAAGCCCCAGGACCTCCCCACGGCGCAGCCCCAGGCACAGCACGAGCATCCAGGCCGCGAAGAGGTGATCGTCCCGAGCGGCCCCGTCCGCGAGGAACTGGCCTGCTTCGGCGACGGACCACGGCTTGATCCGGCGCCGACGTGGCTTGGGGACCTTCACCAGCGAAGCGACGTTCTTCCCGATCTCCTCCTCGGTCACGGCGTGCGTGAGGGCGGCGCGTAAGGCGTCACGGGCGCCCTGGACGACGCGGCGGGACGGGTACGACTCGCAGCACTCCCCGGCCGCGCAGCACTTCCGCCGACTCGGCTCTCGCTTGGCGTCCTTCTTCTGGGCGCAGCACTGGCAGATGGTCGAGAGCTTGGTCAGCCACTCCCGCACGTCCCGGACCGTCAGTTTGTCCAGCCGCTTCGCACCCAGGTGCGGGCCGATGTAGAGCCGGACGTATCCCTCGTACGAGACGTAGGTGAGCGGGGCGAGGTTCGGCTTCACGATCGAGTCCAGCCAGTAGGCCAGGAAGACGGACAGCGTGCGGTGGCGGGTGGCCACGGGCCCCTTCTTCGCCTCCATGTGGAGCGCGAGCCACTTGTCGTGCACCTCGTCCCGGGTCTTGCCGTAGACGTACTTCCGCTTGCGCTTGCCGTCCGGAGTGTCCACCCAGACGTACGCGGCGAAGCCGTTCTTGTACGGGTAGATCGAGCCTTCGCCATTGGCGCGCTTGCCGCTCACGCCGACCACCGGGCCTCTGCTTCGGCGGCGACGTTCGCGACGTACTCATCCACCCAGGCGGGCAGGATGCGCCGGTTGCGGCCGACCTTCACGGAGCGGATCTCCCCCGTCAGGATCAGCATCTTGGTCTTGGAGAGGCCGAAGCCGAGCATGGCGGCGACCTCCGCCGTCGTGTGCCACTTCGGTCGGATCACGGTGTTCATGCAGCGGCTCCTTTCGTGCTGCCTGGTGTGAGTGAGGCGGCAAGCCATTCCGCGCCCGGGGGCAGGCCGACACCGGCGTAGGCCCAGTGCGCGAGGACGAGCGTGGATCCCTGCGGGGCCGCCGGGGGCGCGGCTTGGTCCCGGCGCCAGTCGGCGCGGGCTTCGCGGAGGGCGCCGAGCGTCGTGGAGTACTGGCGGGACTTGGTGGAGAAGTGGCCGCGGAAGCCGAGCATGTGGGCCCAGGCCCGTAGCCGGAGGTCTGCCAGGTCTTTGCGGGCACCGAGCCACCAGGCCGTGCGGATCAGGCGGCGGGCGTGGTCCGTGAGGTCGAGTCCGGCGAGTTCGGCGATGAAGCGGAGGGGGCGGTCAAGGGTGCCGGTCGCGGCTTCGGCGCCCTTGGTCGCGTACTTGGCGATGTACGCGGCCACGGCGCGGTCGGTCAGATTTTGGCCGCCCTCAAAGTGCCGGCTGCGAATGGTGCGGACGTCGAGCTGGCGGCCGAAGGCGAAGGTGTGGGGGCGGCCGTCGACGACTGGCCCGGCGGCGCGGGCCCCGGTGGCGGCGGTCTGGATCGCGTCGGCGAGGAGTTCGGCCGTCGCCCAGGCAGGGGGCGGGGTGCTGCCGCCGGACGGGCCGTCGAGGCGGATGACGGCGTGGAAGTGGACGGCGCCGCGCTTCTGGTACTCGGCGACCTTGGCGAAGGACACGCGGGCGTGGTCGCGGAACTCTCGTTGGGTGAGTCCCGCGCGCTTGGCGATCTCGCGGCGCAGGTGGATCGTGAAGCGGCGCCACAGCGGCCCGGCATGGGCGTTCCACAGGACGGCGGCTTCGTAGTCGTAGGTGGTGGGGTCGATGGGTGAGCCGAGTAAGGCGTCGTCCTGGTCGTGCCGAACGCCGCAGCGGCAGGGGCGCTCTCCCGGCCGGTTGTGGACCGGGCCGAAGGACGGGGCCGTGAAGGTGGCGAACACGCGCGGGTGGTCTGCGACTTCCTCCGGTACGCCCTTGCCGCCCCGCAGGCCGGAGCTGATCAGGTGGTACGTGTCGCGGCGGTACGTCTCGGCGCAGGCGGGGCAGCGGGTTGTACGCCGGTTGTTGCAGCGGACCATGAGGTGACCGGCGGGCAGGTCGCGGGAGTTGAGGTGGTGGAGGACGCCGCCGATCTCGCCGGTCGTCGTGTCCAGGTGGTGCGTAGTGCGGTGGCCGTCGAGCCGGATGGGCTGGGCGCAGCCGCCGAGGCCGTTGAGTTGGCGGGCGAGGGCGGGCAGGTTGCCGAGGGCGGCGAGCGAACTGATCTGGACTATCGGGGGCGGTGTCACAGCCGTACGGGGGTTGATGGGCGTGCTCCTTCGGGTGAGCGGGGCGGGGCCTGGTGGTGGTCGGCCCCGCCCCGGGGTCAGTGGCGGGGCGGCTTGAGCAGGGAGCGCAGGACCACGGCGGCGATGGCCACCGAGACGGCCGCGACGGCGACGGCGGCCAAGAGTGCGGTGAGCACCACACCGCCGACGACCAGGGCGACGACCAGGCCCGTACCTCCGCTGAACTGGCGGACCGCCGGAAGCGGTGACGGGGCCGAGTGCGGGGTGGTGTGGCAGGCGCAGCCGGGCGCGGGCGAGTCGGCGGCCCGCGTGACAGGGAGCGGAGGTGCGGCGGGGTACTTGGGGCGGAACACGATCAAGTCCCTCCTAGCTAGACGTCTAGATGAGTTGGGTTATCGATTGACGATGTCGACGCCCGTGCGCGTTCCGGACTCGATCGGCTCGGCCATGACGGTGCGGGAGAGCCAGAAGCCGAACAGGGCGATCACGACGGCGATCCAGACGCGGACGCCGAGGAACTTGATCGCGAACCAGACGAGCAGTCCGAGCACGAAGATCAGGGGCATGCTGACGGTCACAGGGCTACTCCTCGGTGGTGTTCAGCGCACGGGGCAACGGTGTGTGCGGGCCGCCAGTTCGGCGGCGGCGCGGGTGTCGTAGTCGTGCGAGAAGCCGCAGCGCGGGGCGGTGCAAACGGCTGTGTGCTTCTCGCGGCCCCGGCGGTCGTGGGCGGTGCCGACCTGGACGGGGCCGATGCGGACGACATCGCGGAAGCGGCGGAGCATGGACACGGCTGTCTCCCTGTCGTGTGAGGCGGGGCGTGCGGTGAGGCCGTTCTCAGAGGTGGGCGGCGATCGCGTCCGCGAGGGGCGCGGGTACGCCGAGCCGGGTGCGCAGGGTCTCGTTGTCGATGGGTGCGCCGGTACGGGCGCGGTGGTCGTCGGCGAGCTTGCGGGCGTGGGCCACGAGTGCGGGCGGGACGCGGGGAGCCGTGGGGGCGATCTCCGGGGTCGACGCTGGTTCCTGGAGTGGCGAGTCGGGCTGTACGCCGGGTTCTGTTGCTGCCTCCGGCGTGTGGGCGAGGAGCGTGCCGCCGAGGAACGCGACCGCCGGCCAACCCGCCACGAGGATGCGGAGCCAGGCGGGCACGTGCTGGAGATCGAGCAGCCCGGCCGTGGCGATGTTGGCGCCCAGCGAGGCGGTGAGTGCCACGAGGAACCAGCCCCAGGCCGCTCCCCTGTCCCGCCCGGACCGGAGCCGACGCCAGGCGGCGACGAGCAGCAGGTCCACGGAGACCGGATAGGCCCAGGCTTTCCAGCCGTCCTGCCCGGCGGCCGAGGCGAGATCGTGGAGGTGGGCGAAGGAGAGAGCGGCAGCGATCACCGCTTGGACGAGTACGGGGTCGACGCGGGCGGAGCGGCGAGGGCGCACGGGGCCTACCCCTCACGTCGTCGATGCGAACGGCTTCAGCCGGGCCAGGGCGGGAGCCCGGTGGGCGTGGTCGCGACAGACTGCCGCCGCGTCGGCCAGCGAGAGGTACGGCGTACGGATGCGGGACCAGCCGCCCGAGGTGTCACCGGCGACGGCCAGGCCGGGGCGTTCGGCCGGGATGAGACAGGCGGCGCCGACCGCTTCCGGGGCGATGTCGCCGAGGGCCATCTTGGCGGACGCTTCGTCGTTCACGCGGTGGCAGACACGGCCGCTGAGCTGGGCACGGAGCATGGTCGCGCCCTTGCCGAGCTCGGCGCCGAAACGCTGGCCGCAGACCTCCAGGTACATCCCGGCGGCGCGGCCGAGCTGAGCGAGCCGGACGAGCAGGGTGACCATCTCGTCTCGCCGCTCCTCGTCCTTCCGCGTCGCGGTGAGGAACAGCTCTGCCACCTCGTCCACAAACAGCACGATGGGCACGGGCCGTTCGTTTTCCAGCAGACCCCAGAGGTCGGAGGTGATCTCCTCGTCCGGGGTGTCCGGCTTCAGCCCCTGGCGGCTCTTGATCAGGTCGTAGCGGTCCTCCATCTCAGCGACCAGGGCGGGCAGCAGCTCGGCCGCCTGGTCGGGGTCGGTGGCGAGGGCGGACAGGCGTGGGGCGAAGGGCGAGAGCTCGACGCCCCGCTTGCAGTCGATCCCCACGAGGGCGACGTCCTGCGGCGCGAGTCCGGCGACCAGGTGCCGCAGGAACATGGATTTGCCGGAGAGGGTCGCGCCGAGGGTTAGCTGATGGGGGACGGCGCGGTAGTCCCGTACGTACGGCGTACCGTCCTCGCGCAGGGCGACCGGCACGCTCAGGTGGCCGACCGGCAGGCGGCGGGGCATGCGGACAGTGCGCAGTACGTCGTAGCCGACCACCCGCAGCTCCACCGTTCCGGGCTTGACCACGGAGACGTACACCCCGTGGACTCCCCAGGCGTGCCGCAGCCGTTCGGCGGACGCGGCTATGTCGGCGGGTTCCTGGCCGGGCGCCAGGCGCAGCCGTATGCGTAGCCCGGTGGCGGTCGGGCGGATCAGGCCCCGGCGGGGAGGCACGGGCCGCACTTCGCGACGCGTGGCCGCCTGGACGGCGAAGGCGCGCCAGCGGGAGGGCGGAACGGTCAGGCCGCAGGAGTCCATGACGGACCCGTACGAGCCGATCAGGCGAGCCGACGCGGCCGGGAGCCCGAACGCCGCCCAGTAGGCGGGCTGGTGCTTGGCCCGGAGGTAGGCGGCCGTTCCGGTGGTGGCGGCGAGCGGCCCGCCTATCTCGATCAGCGGAGTCCAGCCGGTCATCAGGCCGCGTCCTGAGCGGTCGGGATGGAGAGGGCGGCCGGGGCGACGGCTTCGGCCCGGAAGGCGATGCCGTGCCGCTGCTGCCCGTTGAAGACGCTTTCCCACGGGCGGGCAATGAGCCCGAGGAGGGTGACGGGCGAGCCGAGGGCGAGGCCGTCGGTGATGCCGCTCTCCGGTACCGAGACCTGGAGCAGGGACGATTCCCCGGACTCGATGTAGACGACGCCCAAGCGCATCAGCGTCTCGCCGGTCGTCGCGTCCGTGGCCACTTCGCCGGACTGGCGGTCCTTCACCTTCGGGGTGGGCGCCTCGGTCAGGAGGATCGTGGCGCCGGTCGTCTCAACACGGATGGAACGCAAGGTGGTTCTCCTTCACAACGTCTAGTTGTCTAGATGAGTGTCACGCTGTGAACCCGAACGGGCGGGAACGAGAACCACCTTGCCACGCTTCTCAGCTACTCGTCTATACGAGTTGGGGTGTGGAGCTAGACGAGTCCGAAAGCCGACGGGTTGGCTGAAACCCGCGACCGATCAGACTCAAGTGCTCTCAGGTGGCGGGGAGTTGGTAGGCGAGGACGAAGGCATCGGCTGCCATGACGGTGTCGCAGACCTCGACGGCGCGGCCCTCGGTGTCGTACGCGGTACGGATCAGATGGATCACGGGCACGCCGGAGGCGAGATGAAGCGTGCGCACCTCGTGCGGGGAGGGCATGCGGGCGCGGATCTCCTCGTCGAAGTGGTCCAGGCGGTGGCCCTTCTCCTCCAGGCGGGCGTAGATGCCGCCGGGCCCGGGGTTGGGCTCGGCGATCTGCGTGCCGCGCGCGATGTCGAGGGGGAGGTACGAGGTCGCGAACTCGACCGGGCGGCCATCGATCAGATAGCGGCGACGGCGGGCGAGGACCTTGCGCGGAGAGCCGAGACGGGCGGCGACGTCCTGGGAGGGCTTCTCCTCCTTCACCTCCAGGCCGTCGACTTCGGAGTGGACGCCCGCGGCTTCGGCCTCCACCGTGAAGGCGGACTTGCCCTGATCGCGGTGGCGGCGGGCGAACCGGTCGGAGGCGAGACGGCGCACGGGCGGCCGGGGTCGTACGAAGACGCCCTTGCCGTGTTCGGAGACCGCGAGTCCTTCGCCCTGGAGGATCGAGAGGGCGTTGCGAACGGTCATGCGGGAGACGCCGTAGTGGTCGACAAGTTCCGTCTCCGAGGGCAGCTTGTCGCCCTCGCGGAAACGGCCCTTGTCGATGGATTCGCGCAGGTGGTCGGCGATCTGGCGGAACACAGCGCGGTCACTGGTCGGGTCCAGCACGCCCAGAAGACCGGACGAGAGAGCCATGTACGTACTCCTTTGGATATCTAGACGAGCAGGTGACCCGGATCGCTATGGTGGAGAGCCTAGCCAGACCCGGGAGGGCCGAGGAACGTGAGCACCGATCGCCCGCACTCCGTCAGCGTCGCTGGCGTCATCGTCGACGACGCGGGCCGCGCGCTCGTGATCAAGCGGCGCGACAACGGTAAGTGGGAGCCGCCCGGCGGCGTGGTCGAACGCGAGGAATCCCTTCCCGAAGCGTTGCAGCGTGAAGTCCTGGAGGAAACCGGCATCAAGATCGCCCTCCCGGCGATGTTGACCGGCGTGTACAAGAACATGACCGGCCTGATCGTCTCTTTGGTCTTCCGCTGCGAAGCCATCGACGGCGCTCCCACGGTCGGCGACGAGACCCGCGCACTGCGTTGGGTCACCCGCGAGGAAGTGGTCGAGCTCGCCGACGAGGCGTACGCGATCCGCGTCCTGGACGCACTGGATCGCATGTCCCCGCCGGCCGTCCGCGCACACGACGGCGTTCGACTCATCTAGCACGAGCCCCGTGAAACCACGGCCGCAGGCCGCCTACCAGCACGGAGTCACTTGTATGGACGAGTATATGAGTAGAGCAGGAGTCTGGGGACTGATCTGCCCAGGTTCCCCGGAAGAAGTTGCCCGCGCCCGGCGCTGGACCCGGGATGTCTTACGGGCGCACCCCCGGGTCGACGACGTGGTTCTGGTCGTGAGCGAGCTGGGGACGAACGCGCTGACGCACACGGCGGGGGATGCGCTGCGGGTCATGCTCACGGTGACCGAGGGCCGGGTGACTGTGGCCGTCACGGACTCGGGCGGCGCCCCGCAGGGGCCGAAGGTCACTGAGGCGGCGGAAGAGGCCATCCATGGCCGGGGGTTGAGCATCGTCATGGCACTCGCGCACCGCCTGGCGGTCACGGGCGACGAGGCGGGACGCACAGTCACGGCGGAGCTCCCGTGGTGAGGGGGCCGGGGTTCCTGTGCGAGTTCTCGGTCGAGCGCCGGGACACGGGGGAGCGCGTCAACCAGGCCGCCCTGGAGGTCGACTCGGTGGAGGCGGCGGTGCGCTGGATACGGGTCGCGGTGCGGACGGCGCTGCCGGGGTTCGAGGGCGAGACGCTGCGGGCGGCACGGGCGTTCCTGGCGAACGGCCGGAAGGCGGAACGAGAGCTCCGCGAGAAGCAGTTGACGACCCTGACCCTGGTCCAGGGTTCCCTGACCATGGTGTGGCTGGTCAGCCCGATAGCGGCGGGCGAGCGCCGACGCATCTGTGTATGGCCGTGGGCCTGAGCCTGAGTAACAACTTTCTCTACAGGTTCAAGGCGGCTCGCTCCGCTCCCCGCGCGCGGCCCGGCCCCCGGCCGGGCCTGCGCTCCTGTCTCCGCCCCGCTCTGGCCCGGCCGGCGCCCGTGCCGCGCGCATGGCGATCAGCCGCCTGATGTCAGAGAAGGGGTACGTCGTGGCTGGGGCGGTCGGCTCCACGGCTTTAGGCAGCCACTTTGGCGCGAGCCTCGAAGATCATGGCCCCACGTCGTGCTTGAGCGGGCAGGTCCACGGACTGCCCGACGCGCCGGAGCTTACGGGGCCATGATCACTCGCGCCAAAGCAGCTCCCGCCCAA
Organism: Streptomyces sp. ERV7; assembly: GCF_001653515.1. Taxonomy (GTDB): domain Bacteria; phylum Actinomycetota; class Actinomycetes; order Streptomycetales; family Streptomycetaceae; genus Streptomyces. Next base: position 509,308 of record NZ_LYOY01000040.1, read on the forward strand.
AGCCGCTCCGCCGACCGCGCGTTTGCCTGCGGGAGCTGCGTGGACGGTGCGCCAAGCTAGAGACGAGTTTCGGCCGACCTCGGGTGCCGAAGCGGGGGCGACTGAAGCCTAACTAAGCCTAACTGAGGCCTACTAAGGCTTACTAATGCTGCTTGCGGACTCTAAATCTCGGCTAGTAACGCCTAGAAAGTGCTAGATGCAGCCGTGAAAGATCTCGTTTGGTGGCGGCGGTAGATCTTTACTTTCGACTTCCATCATGGATCTGACCAGGGAAAGTTGATCCGATCAAGATCCGTGCGGCCTTAGGGTGCCTCTACTCGCCAGCAGGCTGACTTGATGCAATTCGATGGTCAGTCTCTCGCTCAAGGTAGAGGGCACGATGGGTCCAGATAATGTGAAGGCCCGCGCAAGATCAGGCAATGGGTTGATTCCTAATGCGGCGGGCCCTGAATGCGGAGGTCAAGATTGAGTGTGTCCCTGACTTCACAGGGTTTGTCTGACAGGCATCCCCGACCATGGCTAATTGCGATCATCGTCGTGGTGATCCTCGCGTCACCTCGATGTGCTGAGGTGGTCGGTGCGTGCACGGACACCGCAGCCTTCCTTGCCCTGCTACTCGGGAGCTTCGGTACAGCAATGAAGTACAGCAACCACAGCAACCGATCCTGTTCGGCAGCGCCCATCTAGGGTCATAGCGTGACCGCTATGACCGCCCCTGACCGATCCCGCTAGAGCTACGGATCAGAAGGTTGCAGGTTCGAATCCTGCCGAGTGCACAGGCGAAAGGCCCCCCGGAGAGATCCGGGGGGCCTTTCTCGTAGGTCCGGCCGGTCTGTCCGGCCTCGGCGCGGCCCCCCGTTGTCAGTGGCCCCCGCTACCGTCGAAGACATGGCTGGGGTGTGGCGCAGTGGTGGGGTTCGTTGGGGGAGTGACGGGCCTGGGCTGGTGTGGGTTGATGGGCGCCATCCCCCGCTCCACCCGCCCCGTCCAGCGGGACCAGCTCCACCTTGCCGTGGGGCGGCACCGCGCCGCCCAGGATGCTCTCCGGCCCGGCACCGGCCGCGTCCACGGCCACATAGGGCTTGCCGCCCTCTCCGCCGCACGCGGCCAGCGCGCCGCCCAGGGCGAGCGTGGCGGCCGCCGATACGCCGATCAACGCAGCACGTCGCATCGCGCCAGTGTTACTGACGCCCCGTCAATTGTGAACCCCGGAACGGGGCTGAGCCGGGGAAGAGGGACGCACCCAGCGCTGAAAGGGTGCCGCCGCGGCCACCCGTGCCGCCCCCAGCGGCACGATTGCCCGCAGCTGGGGGGGGGAGGGGGCCGGCCCTAGTCCGCGATCAACCCCTCCCGGAGCTGGGACAGGGTCCTCGTCAGGAGGCGGGAGACGTGCATCTGGGAGATGCCGACCTCCTCGCCGATCTGGGACTGCGTCATGTTCGCGAAGAAGCGGAGCATGATGATCTGGCGTTCGCGCGGGGGGAGTTTGGCCAGGAGCGGCTTGAGGGACTCGCGGTACTCCACGCCCTCCAGCGCCGCGTCCTCGTAGCCGAGGCGGTCCGCGAGGGAGCCCTCGCCGCCGTCGTCCTCGGGGGAGGGCGAGTCGAGCGAGGAGGCCGTGTACGCGTTGCCGACCGCCAGGCCGTCCACCACGTCCTCTTCCGAGACGCCCAGGACCGCCGCCAGCTCCGGCACCGTCGGTGAGCGGTCGAGCTTCTGGGCCAGCTCGTCGCTCGCCTTGGTGAGGGCCAGGCGGAGCTCCTGGAGGCGGCGCGGGACCCGCACCGACCAGGACGTGTCGCGGAAGAAGCGCTTGATCTCACCGACCACCGTCGGCATCGCGAAGGTGGGGAACTCGACCCCGCGCTCGCAGTCGAAGCGGTCGATCGCCTTGATCAGGCCGATCGTGCCGACCTGGACGATGTCCTCCATCGGCTCGTTGCGGGAGCGGAACCGCGCCGCCGCGTACCGCACCAGCGGCAGGTTGAGCTCGATCAGGGTGTCGCGTACGTACGTACGCTCCGGGCTCTCCGCGCTGCCCAGGGCGGCCAGCCGCAGGAACAGGGAGCGGGAGAGCGTGCGGGTGTCCAGCGGCTCGTGGGAGCCCGTCGTCTCCCGCCTGGGGGCGGTGACGGTGGGCGCCGGACCGACGGAGCCGAGCGCCTCGGGGGAGCCGGGCACGGCGCAGATGTCGATGGCTTCCGAGCTCTCGCGCACATCGGGCGCGGGCACGCTCTTCATGAGCGTGAGCACCTGCACCTTCGAGCTGCCCTGTTCTGCGGACATGCCACCCCCTTGAGGTCGCGGACGGTCGCGGTGGCCACGACCATCGGAGGAACGCAGCCTCCACCTGAATACCGGAGGCGGAGCTGCGGCAAACGCGGTTCCAGCAGAATGTCACATGTCGGCAACACGCTGTAGTGACATGTCGACAAGTCAGGTGTGGATACCCGCAGTTAGCAGGGGGTGTGCCGGATGTGCCGCCGGATTGTTCACCCGGACGTGGATCACTCGATCCGGTTATGCCTCGATTCGATTTGCGGATCGAAGCCGCGCGAAGCTCCGGGCCAGCAGCCTGGACACATGCATCTGCGACACGCCCAGCTCCTGGCTGATCTGGGACTGCGTCAGATTGCTGTAGTAGCGCAGCATCAGGATCCGCTGCTCGCGCTCGGGCAGCTGTACGAGCAGATGGCGGACCAGGTCCCGGTGCTCGACCCCGGCCAGCGCCGGGTCCTCGTAGCCGAGCCGGTCGAGCAGGCCCGGCAGGCCGTCGCCCTCCTGGGCCGCCTCCAGGGAGGTCGCGTGGTACGAGCGGCCCGCCTCGATGCAGGCGAGCACCTCGTCCTCGCCGATCTTCAGCCGGTCGGCGATCTCGGCGGTCGTCGGCGAGCGGCCGTGAAGGGTCGTCAGGTCCTCGGTGGCCCCGTTGACTTGGACCCACAGCTCGTGGAGCCGGCGCGGGACGTGGACGGTGCGCACGTTGTCGCGGAAGTACCGCTTGATCTCGCCCACCACCGTCGGCATGGCGAAGGTCGGGAACTGCACCCCGCGCTCCGGGTCGAACCGGTCGATCGCGTTGATCAGCCCGATCGTGCCGACCTGGACCACGTCCTCCATCGGCTCGTTGCGGGAGCGGAACCGCGCCGCCGCGTACCGCACCAGCGGCAGGTTCGCCTCGATCAGCGCCCCGCGCACCCGGTGGTGCTCCGGCGTGCCCGGCTGCAGGCCCTTGAGCTGCCCGAAGAGGACCTGGGTGAGCGCCCGGGTGTCCGCGCCCCGGCTGCTGGTCCTGACAGGGGCCCGATGGCCTTCGGGGGGCTCCTGGGGCTCGTTCTGGGGCGGCACTTGAGGTGCGGTACTGGCCGGCACGGTCAACGCCACCCCTTTGAGGTCACTGCGTGGTCAATGTCGCGGTCAACTTCGGTCGAACCATCGTCGACTCATCCGTCAAAAGCGGTCATAGCATCACAAGACATGTCCACTGTGTGCAAGCACCGTATAACCACGTGTTGAGGGCAAGTTGGGCACAAGCCCCCGACGCTGCCCGCCTCCGGGCACGCGAAAGGCCCCGCACCACCCGGGTGCGGGGCCTCGTCACACGCGGTCTCAGAAGGGGTAGTCGGCGATCACCCAAGTGGCGAACTCGCGCCACTGCGCGGCCGCCGCCTGGTGGGCCGGGTGTTCGAGGTAGCGCTTGAGGGCGTCCGCGTCCTCGACCGCCGAGTTGATGGCGAAGTCGTAGGCGATGGGCCGGTCGGTGATGTTCCAGGCGCACTCCCAGAACCTCAGCTCGGGGACGAGCCCGTCCAGTTCCTCGAACGCCTTCACTCCGGCGGCCACGCGCGCCTCGTCGCGTTCCACACCCTCGTTCAGCCTGAAGAGGACCAGATGGCGGATCATGTGTGCTCCTTGCCGTACGTACGTGTCAGCGCCCCCGCTGATCGTACGAGCAGGACTGCGTGGTTCAGCGGACCAGCTCGGTCATGAACTGGCCGATTCCCTTGGCGGCGGAGGAGATGCCCTCGAACCCCGTCTGGACCATCCCCGCGGCCTCCACGGGCGAGGTGATGATCGTGTACAACACGAAGACGACCGCGCAGTAGAGCAGCACCTTCTTCACGTCCACGTGTGTGCACCCTCCCCGGCTCCCCTGTGCGCTCGCGTGAGTCTAACCAACACCACTTCCGCCGTCCTCACCCCGTCTTTAAGGACCAAGGGCCCCCGGATCGGGGCCCTTCGCCGGACGTTACGGACGTGACGGAGGAGCAGGATGGTTCCAGAGCCCAGCGGATCTGGCAGGAATCCGAGGGGCCGGAACAGGGCCTCACTGCGGGGTCCGCGCCGCGAGCTTCCCCCTGAACGCGGCATGGACTTGCAGGCCCGTTCTCGTCGGGGGGAGCGGCTTGTCCCCCCGATGCCGCTCCCCCCGTCCCCAACGCCAGAGCCCCGGTCGTCCTCGGCCGGGGCTCTCGTGCGTACGGACCCGTCGCGTACGGACCCGCGGAGCCGTCCGGGGACGCAAGAAGGGCCCCGACGCTGTCGGGGCCCTTCTGAGAGCGGTAGCGGAGGGATTTGAACCCTCGGTGACTTGCGCCACACTCGCTTTCGAGGCGAGCTCCTTCGGCCGCTCGGACACGCTACCGAGAGAGAGCTTAGCCCAAGGTGGCCCGTGGTTTGAAATCCGTATGCGGCGACCGGGGTGAGACGTGGGTCACGGCCCGGCCGGAGCCCGGCCGGCGCCCCGCCCCGCGTCCGGTCAGCGGTCCCGGAAGAAGGCCGTCAGCTGCCGGGAGCACTCCTCCTCCAGGACGCCCTGGATCACCTCGGGGCGGTGGTTGAGGCGCCGGTCGCGCACCAGGTCCCACAGGGACCCGGCCGCGCCCGCCTTCTCGTCGCGCGCCCCGTACACGACCCGTTCGACCCGGGACTGCACCAACGCGCCCGCGCACATGACGCAGGGCTCCAGGGTCACCACCAGCGTGCAGCCGGTCAGCCGCCACTCGCCGGTCTTCAGCGCCGCCCTCCGCAGCGCGACGATCTCCGCGTGCCCCGTGGGGTCGCCGGTGAGCTCGCGCTCGTTGTGGGCGGTGGCGAGCACCGTGCCGTCCGCGGACAGCACGACGGCGCCGACCGGCACGTCGCCGGCCAGCGCGGCCCGCCCGGCCTCCCCCAGGGCGGCGCGCATCGGCTCCGCCCAGGGGTCTCGTACGGGATCGTGCGCCACGGCCACTAGCGCACGGCCTCCAGGACCTCGGCCGCTCCCAGCGCGTCGGCGATCTCCACCAGCGCGTCCGAGTCGAGCGTGAGCAGCTGGCCCTCGCTCACGCCGAGGTCGGCGAGGATCGCGGTGTCCCCGAGCGGACCCGCGGGCACCGGGTCGAGGGCGTCCACGGCTTCGTCGTCCGGGTCCTCCTGTTCGTCGAGGTCGCCGTCCTCCGTGCCGTCGAGGTCCAGCGCGTCCAGGTCGTCGGCGCTGTCGTCGGCGGCCGGATCCCGGCCGAGCAGTTCGTCGGTGAGGAGGATCTCCCCGTACGAGGAACGGGCGGCGGCTGCGGCGTTGGAGACGTAGATGCGCGGGTCCTCCTCGCCGTCCACGCGGACGACGCCGAACCAGACATCCTCCTGCTCGATGAAGACGAGCACCGTGTCGTCGGCCCCGTCGGCCGTGGCCTCCCGGGCCAGGTCGGCGAGGTCGGACAGGGTCTCCACATCGTCGAGCTCTGTGTCGCTCGCTTCCCACCCGTCTTCGGTGCGCGCGAGCAGTGCGGCGAAGTACACCGTGACTCTCCCACTGGTCATAGGCGTGCCGGTTGGGGGTCCCCCCGGCCGTGGCTTCACTGGAATCGTTGCAGAAACAACGCCGTTGCGAGAGTTCTTCCGCGGTTGCGTTTCTCCGGGCGCCGCGTCGGTCCTCGCGCCGGTCGTGTTCCGGTCGTTTCTCAGGTCACCAGCGGAAGGTTCGCATGCGCATGGCCTGGCGCATACGGGCCGCGCGGGCGCGGCGGGGCTGGACGCGGTCGCGCAGGGCCTTCGCCTCGTGCAGCTCGCGCAGGAACTGGGCGCGCCGGCGCCGCCGCTCGGCGTCGGTCTCGGGCCGCGCGTCGCCCGTTTCGTCGCTGCCGTCCTGCTTGTCCGCCATGAGTGGGCACCGCCCCGGGGATCTGTCGGTCCCTCCCACCTTCCCTCGGGTGGGTGGTTTGATGCCAGCGCGGGCGGCGCGGGCGGGCCGTCCGCCCGGTTACTGTGGGGGTTATGCGTCTCCACGTCGTCGACCACCCCCTGGTCGCCCACAAGCTCACCACCCTGCGCGACAAGCGCACCGACTCGCCGACCTTCCGGCGCCTCGCCGACGAGCTGGTCACCCTGCTCGCGTACGAGGCCACGCGCGACGTGCGCACCGAGCAGGTCGACATCGAGACCCCGGTGACCCCGACGACGGGCGTCAAGCTGTCGTACCCGCGTCCGCTGGTGGTCCCGATCCTGCGGGCGGGCCTCGGCATGCTGGACGGCATGGTGCGCCTGCTGCCGACCGCCGAGGTCGGCTTCCTGGGCATGATCCGCAACGAGGAGACCCTGGAGGCCTCCACGTACGCGACGCGTATGCCGGAGGACCTCTCGGGGCGCCAGGTGTACGTCCTGGACCCGATGCTGGCGACGGGCGGCACGCTGGTCGCGGCGATCCAGGAGCTGATCAAGCGTGGTGCGGACGATGTGACCGCGGTCGTGCTGCTGGCCGCGCCGGAGGGTGTCGAGCTCATGGAGCGCGAGCTGGCGGGGACGCCGGTGACGGTGGTGACGGCGTCTGTGGACGAGCGGCTCAATGAGCACGGGTACATCGTGCCGGGGCTGGGCGATGCGGGTGACCGCATGTACGGCTCGGCCGAATAGCCGGTCGACCGTCTCCCCGGGGGCCTCGGCCCCCGTAAGCCCCCTGGGTTGCCCCGGGGGGCTTTTTCGTTCCCCCGGGACCCCTTGGTTCATGCCGCAAGGCCGGACGCCGTCCAGCAGGGCCTCGACGCGCTGGTGCGCTCCGACGGCCTGCCCGCCGCGCTGGCGAGCGTCAGGGACGAGCACGGCCGGACCCGTACGTACGCCGAAGGCGTCGGCGACCGGGCCACCGGGGCGAAGGTGCCCACGGACGGCCAGGTGCGGATCGGCAGCAACACCAAGACGTTCACCGCGGTGGTCGTGCTGCAACTGGTCGGCGAGGGGAAGATCCGCCTGGACGCCCCGGTCGACACCTATCTGCGGGGCGTCGTACGCGGCGACGGAATCGACGGGCGCCACATCACCGTCCGTGAGGTCCTGCAGCAGACCAGCGGACTCCCCAGCTACCTCGAATCGCTCGACGAGGAGGTCCGGCCCTACGAGCCCCGTGAGCTGCTCGACCTCGCCCTGCGGCACAAGGCCGACTTCCCGCACGGGGAGAGGTGGAAGTACAGCAACACGAACTACGTGGTCGCGGGTCTGATCGTCGAGGAGGTCACCAAACACTCCCTGGCCGAGGAGATCGACCGGCGGATCATCCAGCGCATCGGGCTGCGCCACACCTACTTCCCCGCCCGCGGTGACGCGACCATCCGCGAGCCCCACCCCCATGGCTACTACCGGGACTCATCGGACCAGCCCCTGCAGGACGTCACGGAGATGGACCCCTCCTGGGCCTGGGCGGCCGGCCAGATGATCTCCACCAACTCCGATCTCAACCGCTTCTTCACCGCGCTCCTCGACGGCCGTCTCCTCCACCGGGCCCAGCTCGACCAGATGCGCACCACCGTCCCCGCCGGAGCCCCCTTCGCCGACGGCGCCCGCTACGGACTGGGGCTCGTGAGCACGCCGCTGTCGTGCGGCGGTGTCTACTGGGGTCACGGCGGCAGTTTCCCGGGATACGAGACCCGGGGCGGCGTCACCGACAAGGGCTCCCGCCGCGCCGCCAACGTCGCGGTGACCGTCCAGCAGTCCGACAAGACGCCCCTGAAGCACGTGGAGAGTGTGGTGGACACGGCCCTGTGCGGCTGAACCGCGCGTGGCACGGTGCCTGCGGAACAACCACGGGGCCGCCACGCCGAACGGCCGCCTCGGCGAGGCGGCCGTCGTGGCACCGGCGGGGTCGGGCGGAAGGATCCAGGCGGGGGTGAGCGAGAAGGCCCCGGCCCGGTCGGAGTACTGCACGATGTGGGCGCGCGAGATGTCGTACCGGCCCGCTTCCACCGACAGCCACGCTCCTGAGCTCTGGACCTGCATGGTGAACTTGTCGGTGCCCGGGATGCGGTCGAGCCAGAACTTCTGGTTGCCGTAGATGTATCCGTTGCAGTCGCCCTCGGTGACCCAGTTGCCGTCCAGGACGTCCCACAGCGTCAGACAGGCGCCGTTCTTCTGGCTCTTGAAGATGTAGTCGGCGGTCGAGGTGTCACCCGGCCAGTGGCAGACCCGCCACTTCTGGTTGGCGACGCCCACGTACGGATACTGGAGCACCGAGCCTTTCGCGTCGGGGCCCTGCGAGATGTCGAAGACCATGTTGTTGGACGTGTTGATGCGGTACCAGCCCGGGTCGCAGATCCACCCGTCGCGGGTGGGATCCGAGGACGCGGAGGCGGGGACGGCGGTCAGCAGCAGCGCCGCACAGGCGGTGAACAGGGCGGCGAGAAGGCGTATGCGCCGGGCGGCGGGGTGACGAAGGGCTCTCTTCACGGTCGTTGCTCCTCGGTCGAAGGGTCGGATGGCGGTGGCGTGCCGGGCGGCTGTCAGCACACGCCGAGCCGGTCCTGGGCCACCCGGCGCACCGATCCCGCGGGCTCCGGTACACAGTTGCGCACGACCGTGCCGATCTCCGGATTCTCGTACGTGGTGTACGTGCCCACCCCGCCCTTGACCGCGTTGACCCAGATGCCGGTGGTGGAGCCGGTCTGGGCGCAGACGTACTTCACGTACTGGCCGTCGACGCGCCGGGTGCCCCGGTAGAGCCCGTAGTAGCCGGGCTGGTTGAAGCTCCAGGTGTTGGTGACCGTGGTGCTGGTGGTCGACGAGGTGGAGCTGGACACCGAGAAGCCGACCTTCATCTTGACCCGGGCGAAGAGGCCGCCGAGCGAGGCGGAGATCTGCTGGCTCTGGTTGACCGTGGTGGACACCGAGTCGATCCGGGTCAGCGACTCGGTGCGCTGCCCGGTGCTGCCCTCGGTGATGTTGATGGCGAGGAAGTCGGTGACGACCGGGGTGACCTGGGCGGTGGCGTCGAAGTAGACGGTGTCGACGGCGGGGTCGCAGCTGCTGGAGGCGGGCGGTTGGGGCCCGGGATCGGCGTGGGCGGGAGCGGCGAGAAGGGTGGTGGCGGTCAGGGCGGCGCTCGCGAGGATGCCCGCCTGCCAGGTGCGGGGACGCGAAGGTCTCAGGGATCTCATGCCGGGGTGTGCTCCTCAAGTCGTGGCCGTGCGGCCGGGAGACGGCACCGGGCGGGGTGCCTCCCCCCCTCAGAGCCTGTCTTGCGGCACCCCGGCCCGGTCGCCCCCAGTGTCGGGAGCGGGCGCGGCAGCCCTCAAAGCCTTTCGACACGTCTCGAATCCGGACAGCGGACCTGTTCTGCGCACTGTCTTCCGGACAGATCCCCGGCGTCCGGCCGAGGCGCGCGGCGGCCCGGCTACCGTCGAGCGCACATCCGACTCCTGGAGAGGCGACGGTGCTGCGTATCCACTTCACCCCCGACGATCTGACCCGGGTGCGCATGGCCCGTTCTCCCGACCCCCTCGCCGAGACGATCCTGAGCCTGCCCGTCGTGCAGCGCCGGGAGTTCGGTGGCATCGCGCTGGCCGGCTGGCGCGAGCGCACCCGCAAGGGCCTGGGGCCCGAGATGCGGCCGCTGTTCGACCTGGCGCCGGGCGGGGCGGGCGAGTACGTGCCGGAGGCGTTCGTCCACGCCGCCGCCACCACGCTCGCGGACAGCCTGGACCACACCTGGTCCCTGCCGCGCCGGCAGTGGGCGGCCGACCACCGCGCCACCCGGTGGCTGCGCCCGCGCGCTCCCCGCTGGATCCACGCGCTGCACCGGGGCGAACGCGAGTGGGGCGACCTCGTCCACCGCGCCCTGCACGCCTACCACGACCTGGCGGTGGCCCCCTACTGGGCCCAGCTCCTCGGCGCCGCCCACACCGACCGCACCCGGCGCGCCCTGCTCGCCGCCGACGCCGGGACCGGCGAACTCCTGGCCACCCTGCACCCCGAGATCACCTGGGCCGCGCCACTGCTGCACGTGCCGTGCGAGGCGGACACGGACCTGCGGCTGGGCGGCCGGGGCCTGCTGCTGGTCCCGACGTTCTTCTGGCCCGTCCCCCTGGTGCTCCAGGACAACGCCGACCCGGACCGGCCGCTCGTCCTGCACTACCCGATCGCCCGTGACCTCGCCGGGTACCGGGCCGTGTGGGCGGCCGTCGCCGGGCCGACCCCGGACAGCGCGCTGCACGCCCTGCTCGGCGCGACCCGGGCGCGCGCCCTGCACGCGGCGGCGACCCCGGCCAGTACGACCGAACTGGCCCGGCGCACCGCCACGTCCCCCGCCACCGCCAGCCACCACGCCGCGATCCTGCGCGCCGCGGGCCTGCTCACCACGGAGCGGGCCGGCTCTGCGGTCCGCCACCGGCTCACCCCGCTGGGACGGGCGCTGCTCCACGGGACGGGGTGAGGTCCGGCTCGGAGGCTGCCAGCACAGGGCCCTTCACCTGGTGGTTTTCGGTCGCGGAACGGCGCGTTCTCGCTCTGTGACAACCGAGTGTCACTCCCCGTCCTCTTCGGGTTGCAGGCAAGCCAGGAGGAGGCGCGGTGGAGTTCAGGCTGTTGGGCACGGTGGGAATCGACACGGAGTCGGGCGGGCTGACGCTCGGCCCGCCCAAGCGGAGCAGTCTGCTGGCCGCCCTGCTGTTGCTGCCCAATCGGCCCGTCCCCGTCTCCGCCCTGGGCAAGGCACTGTGGGAGGGGGAGCCGCCGGTACGGGCACGCTCGGTCGTCCAGGGCCACATCTCCCACCTGCGCACTCTCATCGAGGCTTCGGGCGGCACCGCACACGGCGTGGACCTCGTCACCCACACCGGCGCGTATGAACTGCGCACGCCGGCGGCCAGGGTGGACAGCGCGCGGTTCAAGGAGCTGGTGCGGCGGGCCCGTACGCAGTCGGACGCCGCCGAGTCGGTGCGGCTGCTGCACCAGGCACTGGCTCTGTGGCAGGGCCCCGCCCTGACCGGGACCACCGCCGGCCCCCTGCTTCTTGACGCGGCCCGCGCCCTGGAGGAGGAACGGGTCGGCGCGGTGGAGCAACTGGCCGACGCGTACGGCGCCTTGGAGCAGCACGGGCGGGCGGCGGCCGAGCTGGGGGCCGAGATCGCCGCGTATCCGCTGCGCGAGTCGCTGGCGGCGGCGCTGGTCCTGGCACTGCACCGGTCGGGCCAACGGGCGCAGGCCGTGGAGCGCTACCACCACACGCGGCGGCTGCTCTCCGAGGAGCTGGGCGTGTGCCCCGGACCTCGCCTCACCCAGGCCTTCGAAGAAGTGCTGCGCCCGGTCGACCGTCTCCCCGGGGGCCTCGGCCCCCGTAAGCCCCCTGGGTTGCCCCGGGGGGCTTTTTCGTTCCCCCGGGACCCCTTGGTTCATCTGCGGACCGTGGGTGGCTGGTCGCGCAGTTCCCCGCGCCCCTGGGTGGTCCGGCCTGTCCGGTGCTGGAGGAGCGGGCCCCGCAAGGGCGCGGGGAACCGCGCGACCAGCCCCCACCGGCTCGCAGGTCAACGCGAAAGCGGGGTGCAGGGGCCGCAGGCCCCGCAACGGGGGCCGGGGGCTAGCACTTGGGGGACGTGGGCGCCGGCTTCGTCAGGGCCGCCAGGGCCGTGGCCGCCTGCTGGGCCGGGTCCAGGGTCTGGAACGTCGAGCCCAGGATGAGGTCGACGTCCGGGGTCGTACGGGCGTCGACCTTCTGCGCCGCACCCTTCAGCTGCGTACCGAGGACGGAGAACGCCCCCCGCGTAGCCCCGGGCGCACCCAGCAGTATCCCGTTCCCGGTGACCTTCTTGTCGTACTCCTCCGGCGCGTTCCCCACCTTGCCGATGGCGAAGCCGCGCTTCTTGAGTTCGTCGGCCGTCTCCTTGGCGAGACCGCCCCGCGGCGTCGCGTTGTAGACGTTCACCGTGATCTGGGCCGGTTTCGGAAGCGCGGCGGCCGCCGCGGGCGCGGTGGACGGCGACGCGCTCGGCGCGCAGTCGTGCTTCGCGCCCGCCGTCTCCTTCTTCGCGTCGTCCGACCCGCCGAAGACGTCGATGAGCTGGATCGTCCCCCAGCCGATCAGACCGAGGGCCACGACGGCGGCGACCGCCGCGAGCAGGAGCCGGCCGCGTCGGCGGGGGCGGCGCATCCTCGGGTACTTGTCGCCCGTGATGCGGTACTTTCCGCCCATGCCGGGGGGAGTGAGCATGCTCATGTGCGCAGCGTAGTGCGGCCCGGTGGCGATGCCTACTAAATGATCAATGGATGGCGCCCGTATGCGCGGTAAAGGGCCCGAAAGGATCAGTAAGGATCAGCCCGGACGGGGGTCCGGCGAGGGCCGGGACGGCGTCGTGCGGACGCCGACTGGAACTCCTCAGTCCATTTCCAGCACGCGCGCGTGCAGCACCTGGCGCTGCTGGAGCGCCGCGCGCACCGCGCGGTGCAGCCCGTCCTCCAGGTACAGATCGCCCTGCCACTTCACGACGTGGGCGAAGAGGTCGCCGTAGAACGTCGAGTCCTCCGCCAGGAGGGTCTCCAGGTCGAGCTGGCCCTTCGTGGTGACGAGCTGATCGAGCCGGACCGGGCGCGGCGCGACGTCCGCCCACTGCCGGGTGCTTTCCCGGCCGTGGTCGGGGTACGGCCGCCCGCTTCCGATGCGCTTGAAGATCACACGGAAAGCCTACCGGGCAAGCGGCTCCGGGCGCAGCCATGGTGCGCGAGTGCGATCCTGGGCGGAGTGCCGCAAACCCGACATTGGGGGCTCGCCATGACCGACAGCGACGAGACGCCGGGCGCGACGCCGGGTGTGGCGCCGGGGCGGACACGGAGTGAGGGAGGGGAGTGGTATGGGGGCGGAGCAGATCCGGCGGTGGGAGTCGGGGGCGCTCGCGCACGCCGTCTCGGATCCCTTCGGGCAGGGGCCGCTGCCTTGGCTGCGCGGTGGGGAGCACTACTTCGACGACACCGGGCACGTCGTGCCCTGGTACGTCGAGACCGCCCGGCCCGGCGTCGGGAACGCGCCCGGACCCCGTACCGCCGACGACGTACGGAAGCAGATCAAGGGGTTCACCTCCACCGGGGCCGTCGCGCCCGGTGAGGCGATCGACTTCCACATCACCGTCGATCCGCCGCAGCAGTTCTCCGTCGACATCTACCGGATCGGGCATTACGGGGGGGACGGCGCCGCCCATGTCGCGACCAGCCCCCGGCTCGCCGGGATCGTGCAGCCCGCGCCGCTCGCCGCCAACCGGACCGTGTCCTGCCACCACTGGTGGCTCTCCTGGCGCTACCAGGTCCCCTCGTACGCCTCGATCGGCGCCTACGTGGCCGTGCTCACCACCGCCGACGGATACCGGTCGCACATCCCCTTCACCGTGCGCGACAGCCATCCGGCCGATCTGCTGCTGCTGCTCCCCGACATCACCTGGCAGGCCTACAACCTCTTCCCGGAGGACGGCCGTACCGGCGCCTCGCTCTACCACGCGTGGGACGGGGACGGCCGGCTCCTCGGGGAGGAGGACGCCGCCATCACCGTCTCCTTCGACCGGCCGTACGCGGGCGCGGGGCTGCCGCTGCACGTGGGGCACGCGTACGACTTCATCCGGTGGGCCGAGCGGTACGGATACGACCTGGCGTACGCCGACACCCGCGATCTGCACGCCGGGCGCGTCGACCCCACCCGCTACCGGGGACTCGTCTTCCCCGGCCACGACGAGTACTGGTCGGCCCCGATGCGCCGCACGGCCGAGCTCGCCCGGGAGTCCGGCACCTCGCTGGTGTTCCTCTCCGCCAACACGCTGTACTGGCAGATCGAGCTCGCCCCCTCGCCCTCCGGGATCCCCGACCGGCTGCTGACCTGCCGCAAGCGGCGAGGGCCCGGACGGCCCGCGCTGTGGCGCGAAGTCGCCCGTCCCGAGCAGCAGTTGCTGGGGATCCAGTACGCGGGTCGGGTGCCCGAGCCGTCCCCGCTGGTCGTGCGGAACGCCAAGCACTGGCTCTGGGAGGCCACCGGCGCGGGCGAGGGCGACGAGATCGACGGGCTGGTGGCGGGCGAGGCCGACCGCTACTTCCCGCGTACCGCGCTCCCCGAGCACCAGGACCGCATCCTGCTCGCCCACTCGCCGTACCGCGACGGGGAGGGCGCGACCCGGCACCAGGAGACCTCGCTCTACCGGGCCCCCTCCGGCGCGCTGGTCTTCGCCTCCGGCACCTTCGCCTGGTCCCCGGCGCTCGACCGGCCCGGCCACACCGACCCCCGCGTCCAGCGCGCCACGGCCAATCTCCTCGACCGGATCTGCAAGAGGGACTAGCGGCGGGAACAACCCCCTGCGACGGGTACCCGTCGCGTGCGAGAGAATCGGAAGTGCTCCTGGATCAATCTACGCGGAGGAACCGTGTCCGGATTTGTAGAAAAGCCCGAGCCGATTCAGGTCCCGGGCCTGACCCACCTCCACACGGGCAAGGTGCGCGACCTCTACCAGAACGAGGACGGCGACCTGGTGATGGTCGCCAGCGACCGGATGTCCGCGTACGACTGGGTGCTGCCGACCGAGATCCCCGACAAGGGCCGGGTGCTCACCCAGCTCTCGCTGTGGTGGTTCGACCGGCTGGCCGACCTCGTCCCCCACCATGTGCTCTCCACCGACCTCCCCGAGGGCGCCCCCGCCGACTGGGCCGGGCGCACGCTCGTCTGCAAGTCGCTGCGGATGGTCCCGGTCGAGTGCGTGGCGCGCGGCTACCTCACCGGCTCCGGGCTCGTCGAGTACGACGAGTCGCGCACGGTCTGCGGGCTCGCCCTGCCCGAGGGGCTCAGCAACGGCTCCGAGCTGCCCGCGCCGATCTTCACGCCCGCCACCAAGGCGGCCGTCGGCGACCACGACGAGAACGTGTCGTACGAGGAGGTCGCCCGCCAGGTCGGCGCGGAGACCGCCGCGCTGCTGCGCCAGACGACCCTCGCCGTCTACGGCCGCGCCCGCGACATCGCCCGCGAGCGCGGGATCGTCCTCGCGGACACCAAGTTCGAGTTCGGCTTCGAGACCGTGGACGGCGAGGAGCGGCTGGTCCTGGCCGACGAGGTCCTCACGCCCGACTCCTCGCGCTTCTGGCCCGCCGAGACCTGGGAGCCGGGCCGCGCCCAGCCGTCGTACGACAAGCAGTACGTGCGGGACTGGCTGACCTCCGCCGCCTCCGGCTGGGACCGCCACGGCGAGCTGCCGCCGCCCCCGCTGCCGCAGGACGTCGTGGACGCCACCCGGGCCAAGTACCTGGAGGCGTACGAGCAGCTGACCGGCATCAGCTGGAGCTGAGCGCCCGTCCTTGAACGCACGAAGAAGCCCCCCGGTCACCAGACCGGGGGGCTTCTCTCACTGAGCGGACGACGAGATTCGAACTCGCGACCCTCACCTTGGCAAGGTGATGCTCTACCAACTGAGCCACGTCCGCATGCGCCGTAGCGCGGAGCCAACTATACCCAACCCCGGCGGCGTGCGAGACGCACCGCCGTATGACGGTTCTCCGCACCCAGCTTCGAGGCGGCCGAGGAGAGGTAGTTCCGGACCGTCCCCTGGGAGAGTCCGGCCCGCTCCGCGATCTCCGCGACCGGTGCCCCGTCGGCCGCGAGCTCCAGGACCTCCGCCTCCCGGGCGGTCAGCGGGGAGTCCCCGGCGGAGATCGCGTCGGCCGCCAACTCCGGGTCCACATAGCGGTTTCCCGCATGTACGGAGCGGATGATCTCGGCGAGCCGCTGGGCGCTCACCGTCTTCGGTACGAAGCCGCGCACCCCCGCCGCGAGCGCCCGCTTGAGGTGGCCGGGCCGCCCGTGGCTGGTCACGATCATGGTTCGGCAGTCGGGCAGTTCGGCGCGCAGGGATGTGGCGACAGTCACACCGTCCGCCCCCGGCATCTCCAGGTCCAGGACGGCCACATCGGGCCGGTGCGCCCGCGCCATCGCCAGCGCCTCGGGCCCGGACGCGGCCTCGGCGACGACCGTCAGATCGTCCTCCAGGCCGAGCAGCGCGGCGAGCGCGCCCCGGATCAGATGCTCGTCGTCGGCGAGCAGGACGCGTACGGGCGCCGTGCCGGGCTTCGCGCTGTCGGATGTCGTCATACGGGGATCTCCTCGCCCAGTTCCGCCGCGCTGCGCAGCGGCACGGTCGCCGTCAGCAGGAAGCACTCGCCCGTGCGGGCCGCCGCCAGCGTGCCGCCCATCGGGGCGAGCCGTTCGCGCAGACCCGCCAGGCCCGAGCCGGGGGCGGCGGGGGCCAGGTCGGGGACGCCGTCGTTCTCCACGACCAGGGTGACGGCCGGGCCGTCGGCGGCGAGCCGGATCGCGCAGCGGCGCGCGTTGCCGTGCCGCAGCACATTGGTGGCGGCCTCGCGCACCACCCAGCCGAGCGCCGACTGCACCCCGGCGGGGAGCCCGGCCGCCGTGCCGGTGACCGCGCAGTCGATCCCGGCGGCCTCCAACACGCCCCGGGCGCCGTCGAGTTCGACCCCCAGGTCCGCCTCGCGGTATCCGCGCACCACTTCCCGTACCTCTCGTTGCGACTCCCGCGCGATGCGCTGGACCTCGACCATCTGGGCCACCGCCTCCGGCCGGCCGCGCTCGGCCAGCTGTACGGCGAGCTCGCTCTTGAGGGCGATCACCGCGAGGTTGCGGCCGAGCACGTCGTGCATGTCCCGCCCGAAGCGCAGCCGTTCCTCGGCGACGGCGAGCCGCGCCTGGACGTCCCTGGCCTCCTCGGCCTGCCACATGTTGCGCAGCCCCCAGGCACCGGGCCGGACCGTGACCAGCATCAGGGCGCCCGCCGCCACCACCATCGGCAGCGGCGCGACGAGCTCCATGCCCCGCACCCCGGCGGCCGCGAAGAAGGCGACGACCAGGGCCGCGTACCCCAGGCAGTGCAGCAGGAACCGGCGGACCGGGACCAGCAGCGCGTACAGGATCATCAGCGGGACCGGCAGATCGATCAGGAGCAGCGGGAACACCTGGCGCGAGTCCGTCACGGTGACCGCCGCGAGCAGCGCCGTGCCGACGCCGAGCAGCACGGCCGGGGCCATCAGGAGGCGGCGGGGGAAGACGCCGTGGCCGAGGTAGTCGTCGTAGGCGGGGCCGATGCGGCGGGTGCCCACCGCGCACTGGGTGATGTTCACCGCGAGCAGCGCCACACCGAGGGCGGTGCTCGTCGCGCTCCGGGGGCCGGCCGCGAGCATCGGCAGGCCGCCCCAGGTGGCCATGAAGAACCAGAGCATCGTCTTCATGGTGTTGCGCGTGTACAGGTCCATCTTCTGGATCCTGCTGCGCTCCTGCCAGCGCCGTCGCCAGCCGCCGATCCGGCGTATCCGACCGAGCACCCTCTCATCCCCCCGTGTCAGCGCCGCGGTTCCCAGCGGAACCGCTTGCGTACAGCAAACACGCCGAGCAGCGTCCAGGCCACCGCCGTGGCGAGGTGGCCGAGCACCTCGCCGGACTCCAGCGCGCCGGTCCAGCCGCCCCTGATCAGGGCGATCGCCGGGGAGAGCGGCAGCAGTTCGCAGACCCGCGCCATCGCGTCGGGCATGACGTCCAGCGGTACGACCATGCCGGAGCCCACCATCGACAGGAGCAGCATCGGCATCACCGAGATCTGCGCGCCCTCCGCGGACCGTGTGAAGGCCGCGGTCGCCGCCGCCAGTACGCACATCAGCAGCATGCCGAGCAGCAGCCCGGCGACCGCGAGCCACACCGCGCGGGGCGCGGCGACGTCCAGGACCACCGTGCAGCCGGCCGCGAGCAGCAGGCACTGCACCAGCGCCAGCGTGACCGCCGGGAGCGAGGCCCCGGCCAGGATCTCCAGGTCCCGCAGCTCGCCGGTGCGCAGCCGCTTCAGGACGAGCTCCTCACGGCGTACGACGAAGACGCCGACCAGCGCCGAGTAGACGGCGAAGAGCAGGACGTAGCCGAGCGAGCCGGGCAGCAGGACCGTGCCGACGGTCAGTCCGCTCTCCTTGAGGTCCATGCCGTCGACGGCCGAGCTCATGGAGAAGGTGAGCATCGCGGGCAGCACCAGCGCGGTGAACATCGCCGCCTTGTTGCGGCCGAGCAGGGTGAGTTCGGCGCGGGCGAGCGAGCGCATCCGGGAGGCGGGGGTGCTCACGGGGGGTGCGGAGACAGCCGGCCGTGCCAGGTCCGTGGTGCTCATCGGGTCGACTCCTGTTCCCGGGCGATGTGCAGGAAGGCCTCTTCGAGGGAGGCCGCGCGGATGTCGAGGCCGCGCAGCTCGACCCGGCTGTCCCGGGCCCACAGCAGCAGCTCGGTGGCGGCGTGCTGGAGCGCGGTCGTCTTCAGCTGTACGGTCCGGCCCTCTGTTCGGTGGCTGCTGACGCCGAGCCGGCCGAGCGGCGGGAGATCGCCCAGGTGGTAGCCGTCGGGCAGCTCGAAGGAGAGGTGCGAGGGCTGGGCGGCGACCACCTCGTCCACGCGCCCGGCGGCGGCGATGCGCCCCTCGTGGAGGATGGCGAGCCGCTCGGCGAGCGCCTCGGCCTCCTCCAGGTAGTGGGTGGTCAGCAGCACGGTGGTGCCCGCGTCCCGCAGTTCGCGGACCAGCTCCCAGGTGGTGTGGCGGCCCTCCGCGTCCAGGCCGGTGGTCGGCTCGTCGAGGAAGAGCACCTCGGGCCGGGCGAGCAGGGCGAGGGCCAGGTCGAGCCGCCGCTTCTCACCGCCGGACAGCTGCTTGACGCGTACGTCCGCGCGCCGGGCGAGCCCGACCAGCTCCAGCGCCTCGCCCACCGGCCGGGCACCGGTGGTGCACCCCGCCCACATCCGTACGGTCTCGGCCACCGTCAGCTCGGACGGGAAGCCGCCCTCCTGGAGCATCACACCGGTGCGGGGGCGCACGGCGGCGCGCTCGGTGTACGGGTCGTGGCCGAGCACCCGGACGGATCCGGCGCTCGGCGGGGCGAGGCCTTCGAGCAGCTCGACGGTGGACGTCTTGCCCGCGCCGTTGGTGCCGAGCAGCGCGAAGAGCTCGCCGCGCGCCACGGAGAAGGAGATTCCACGAACGGCCTCGAAGCCCCCGGCGTAGGTGCGCCGCAGCTCCTCGACCTCGATCACATCTGGCATGCGTCCAGCGTTCCGCGGGAGCGGGGCCGGGGGCAGTGCGCGGTGTCACCGGCTGCCATGACAAATGTCAGCGGGGGTGTCCCGGGATACGAAGAAGCCCCCCGGTCATCAGACCGGGGGGCTTCTCTCACTGAGCGGACGACGAGATTCGAACTCGCGACCCTCACCTTGGCAAGGTGATGCTCTACCAACTGAGCCACGTCCGCATTGCTGCCGCTCGGCTCTCACCTGCGGTTGCGAACACCACTGTACCTGATCCACAAGAGTGGTTGGTAAGCGATGCAGAGCGGGTGACAGGAATTGCACACTGCGCCTTCCCCCTGGAAGGGGGATGTTCTGCTACTGAACTACACCCGCACGCTCCGGTGGACCGGGCCTTTCGGCCTTGCCCCTCGGCGTGCTCCAGACTCTAGCTGATCACCCCGGGTGCAATGCAACTCGGTTGCCGGGGCCACCAGTCCGGGCCCCGGCCCCGCGCACCGCCGGGCGGCTCAGCCCGCCGCGCTGAACGCCTCGTAGACCTTCTTGGGGATGCGTCCCCGGGTCGGCACCTCCATGTTGTGCGACCGGGCCCAGGCGCGGACCGCCGCCGGGTCGGGGGCGACGCTGGTGTGCCGGAAGACCTTCCCGGACCTCGACTGCTTGCGCCCGGCCTCCACGTAGGGCGCAAGAGCCTTACGCAGTTTCTTCGCATTGACGAGATTGAGATCGATCTCGTAGGCCTTCCCGTCCAGGCCGAACGTGACCGTTTCCGCCGCTTCTCCGCCGTCCAGGTCGTCGGAGAGCGTGACCACTACGCGTTGAGCCACGGATATCGGTTCCTTCCTACGGTCCGCCGTTCCCACGTGTCTGACGTGCGGCGATCCCGGCCTTCCGGCGGTTTTGGAGCAATGCTGTTTCTCTCGGGTTTCCCCCGAGAAGCCTTTGTACAGCCGCAGGCATTGCATTGTGAAGCCCAGCCAATTGCATCCGCGTGTCCGATCGCAATGTGCGCGGACGGTTTTTCCCGGGATTTTTCCCACACGTTGTCGCGCCCGAAACCGGAACGTGATCGGACACCTCCGATATCTACTCGCGTAGATTTTCCGGCCGGGTACTCTGAGGGAACCGCCTTCGCACCACACCACCACGGGAGTGCCAGTGGCACGCGTCGTAGTCGACGTCATGCTCAAGCCGGAGATCCTCGACCCGCAGGGACAGGCGGTGCAGCGTGCACTGCCCCGTCTCGGCTTCGAGGGGATCGCGGACGTCCGCCAGGGGAAGCGTTTCGAGCTGGATGTGGAAGGGCCCCTCGACGAGGCCGCCCTCGCCCGCATCCACGAGATGGCTGAAACGTTCCTCGCCAACACCGTCATCGAGGACTTCACCGTGAAGGTCGAGGAGTCCAAGTGACTGCTCGCATCGGTGTCGTCACCTTCCCCGGGACGCTCGACGACCGCGACAGCCTGCGGGCCGTGCGGATCGCGGGTGCCGAGCCGGTGTCGCTGTGGCACCGCGACAAGGACCTCAAGCAGGTCGACGCGGTCGTGCTGGCCGGCGGCTTCTCCTACGGCGACTATCTGCGGGCCGGAGCCATCTCCCGCTTCTCGCCGGTGATGGAGACGGTCATCGAGCAGGCGAAGGCCGGTATGCCGGTCCTCGGCATCTGCAACGGCTTCCAGATCCTCACCGAGTCCCACCTGCTGCCGGGCGCCATGCTCCGCAACAACCATCTGCACTTCATCTGCCGTGAGCAGAAGCTGCGGGTGGAGAACGCGCGCACCGCGTGGACCGCCGACTACGAGGCGGGCCAGGAGATCCAGGTTCCGCTGAAGAACATGGACGGCCGGTACGTCGCCGACGAGCGCACGCTGGACGAGCTGGAGGCCGAGGGCCGCGTCGCCTTCCGCTACCTGGACGTGAACCCCAACGGCTCGCTCCGCGACATCGCCGGCATCACCAACGCCGCCGGCAACGTCGTCGGCCTGATGCCGCACCCCGAGCACGCCGTGGAGCCGCTGATCGGCACCGGCCGCACCGACGGCCTCGGTTTCTTCACCTCGATCCTCAAGAAGCTGGTCAACGCCTGATGAGCCTCGACACCGTCAAGCACGCCACCGGGACGCCCGACGTCGAGCAGCCCTGGAAGGAGCTCGGCCTCAAGGAGGACGAGTACGCCCGGATCCGCGAGATCCTGGGCCGCCGCCCCACCGGCGCCGAGCTCGCCATGTACTCCGTGATGTGGTCGGAGCACTGCTCGTACAAGAGCAGCAAGGTCCACCTGCGCCAGTTCGGCGAGAAGGTCCCCGAGAACGACGCGATGCTCGTCGGCATCGGCGAGAACGCGGGCGTCGTGGACGTCGGCCAGGGTTACGCGGTCACGTTCAAGGTGGAGTCCCACAACCACCCGTCCTACATCGAGCCCTACCAGGGCGCGGCCACCGGTGTCGGCGGCATCGTCCGCGACATCCTGGCGATGGGCGCCCGCCCGGTCGCGGTCGTCGACCCGCTGCGCTTCGGCGCGGCCGAGCACCCCGACACCAAGCGCGTCCTGCCGGGCGTGGTCGCGGGCATCGGCGGCTACGGCAACTGCCTGGGTCTGCCGAACATCGGCGGCGAGGTCGTCTTCGACGAGTGCTACCAGGGCAACCCGCTGGTCAACGCCGGCTGCATCGGCGTGATGAAGCACGAGGACATCCACCTCGCCAAGGCGTCCGGCCCCGGCAACAAGGTGATCCTGTACGGCGCCCGCACGGGCGGCGACGGCATCGGCGGTGTGTCGGTCCTGGCCTCGGAGACCTTCGAGTCCACCGGCCCGGCCAAGCGCCCCGCCGTCCAGGTCGGCGACCCCTTCCAGGAGAAGCTCCTCATCGAGTGCACCCTGGAGATCTTCAAGGAGAAGCTGGTCGCCGGCATCCAGGACCTCGGTGGCGCGGGCCTGTCCTGCGCGACCTCGGAGCTGGCCTCCGCCGGATCCGGCGGCATGCGGGTGGACCTGGAAACGGTCCCGCTGCGCGACGCGACGCTCTCGCCCGAGGAAATCCTCATGAGCGAGTCGCAGGAGCGCATGTGCGCGGTCGTCGAGCCGCGGTACGTCGAGCGGTTCATGGAGATCTGCGAGAAGTGGGACGTCATCGCCACCGTCATCGGTGAGGTGACGGACGGCGAGCGGCTTGAGATCTTCTGGCACGGCGAGCAGATCGTGGACGTACCGCCGCGGACGGTGGCGCACGAGGGCCCGGTCTACGAGCGCCCGTACGCGCGTCCGTCCTGGCAGGACGCGCTCCAGGCGGACGACGCGGGCAAGCTGCCGCGGCCGTCGACGGGTGAGGAGCTGCGCGAGCAGGTCCTTCGCCTCGTCTCCTCCCCCAACCAGGCGTCCAAGTCCTGGATCACGGACCAGTACGACCGGTTCGTGCAGGGCAACACGGTGCTCGCGCAGCCCGAGGACGCGGGCATGGTCCGCATCGACGAGGAGTCGAACCTCGGTGTCGCGATGGCGACGGACGGCAACGGCCGGTACGCGAAGCTCGACCCGTACACGGGTGCGCAGCTCGCGCTGGCGGAGGCGTACCGCAACGTGGCGGCGTCGGGCGCGAAGCCCCTCGCCATCTCCGACTGCCTGAACTTCGGCTCCCCCGAGGACCCGGACGTGATGTGGCAGTTCGCGGAGGCCACGCGCGGCCTGGCGGACGGGTGCCTCCAGCTCGGTACGCCGGTGACGGGCGGCAACGTCTCGCTCTACAACCAGACCGGTGACACCGCCATCCACCCGACGCCGGTGGTCGCGGTCCTCGGTGTGATCGACGACGTCAACCGCCGTACGCCGATCGCGTTCGCGCAGGAGGGGCAGCTGCTCTACCTCCTGGGCGACACCCGGGAGGAGTTCGGCGGTTCGGCGTGGTCCCAGGTGGTCCACGACCACCTGGGCGGGCTGCCGCCGCGGGTGGATCTGGACCGGGAGAAGCTGCTCGGCGAGATCCTGATCTCCGCCTCGCGCGACGGCATGATCGACGCGGCGCACGACCTGTCCGACGGTGGTCTGGTGCAGGCGGTCGTCGAGTCCTGCCTGCGGGGCGGAAACGGCGCGCGCCTGGTCGTGCCCGACGGCCTCTCCGCCTTCACCTTCCTCTTCTCCGAGTCCGCGGGCCGGGCGGTCGTCGCGGTCCCGCGCAGCGAGGAGCTCCGCTTCACGGACATGTGCGGGGCGCGGGGGCTGCCGGCGGCGCGGATCGGTGTGGTCGACGGGGCGTCCGTCGAGGTCCAGGGCGAGTTCAGCGTGCCGCTGAGCGAGCTGCGGACGGTGCACGAGGCGACGATTCCGGCGCTGCTGGCGTAGTGGGACGCGGGTAGTTGCCCCACCCCGCCCCCTTCACCCCCACGCGACCTCCGTCACATTCCCCGGGCGCCAAATTCCCGGCCCCCGGCGAAAACCCGCCGGTCGGAGCCTCCGGCAGATGCCACAAACCGCCCACCACCCCCCTCTCGTCCGTATCCCCAATTCGGACCAGTGGTCGATCTCGCCTACACTCGGTGGCGTGCCACGTGGTGACGGTCGACTCAATCATGATCTGCTCCCCGGCGAGAAAGGCCCCCAGGACGCTTGCGGCGTCTTCGGCGTCTGGGCTCCGGGTGAAGAGGTCGCCAAGCTCACTTACTTCGGGCTTTACGCCCTCCAGCATCGGGGCCAGGAATCCGCGGGAATCGCGGTGAGCAACGGCTCCCAGATCCTTGTCTTCAAGGACATGGGGCTCGTTTCCCAGGTCTTCGACGAGACTTCCCTCGGTTCCCTCCAGGGTCATATCGCGGTCGGTCACGCCCGCTACTCGACCACCGGTGCCTCCGTGTGGGAGAACGCGCAGCCGACGTTCCGGGCGACCGCCCACGGCTCGATCGCGCTCGGCCACAACGGCAACCTGGTGAACACCGCCCAGCTGGCGGAGATGGTCGCCGACCTGCCGAAGGAGAACGGTCGCGCGACCCAGGTCGCCGCCACCAACGACACCGATCTCGTCACCGCCCTGCTCGCGGGGCAGACCGACGACGACGGCAAGCCGCTCACCGTCGAGGAGGCGGCCGCCAAGGTCCTTCCCCAGGTGCAGGGCGCGTTCTCGCTGGTCTTCATGGACGAGCAGACGCTCTACTGCGCCCGTGACCCGCAGGGCATCCGCCCGCTGGTCATCGGCCGCCTGGAGCGCGGCTGGGTGGTCGCCTCGGAGACCGCCGCCCTCGACATCTGCGGCGCCAGCTTCGTCCGCGAGATCGAGCCGGGCGAGCTCGTCGCCATCGACGAGAACGGTCTGCGCACCTCTCGATTTGCGGAAGCGAAGCCCAAGGGCTGTGTCTTCGAGTACGTCTACCTGGCCCGCCCCGACACCGACATCGCCGGGCGGAACGTCTATCTCTCCCGGGTGGAGATGGGGCGGAAACTCGCCAAGGAAGCGCCTGTCGACGCCGACCTGGTGATAGCGACTCCGGAGTCCGGCACCCCCGCCGCGATCGGTTACGCGGAGGCCAGCGGCATTCCGTACGGCTCGGGCCTGGTCAAGAACGCCTACGTCGGGCGCACCTTCATCCAGCCCTCGCAGACCATCCGCCAGCTGGGCATCCGGCTGAAGCTGAACCCGCTCAAGGAAGTCATCCGGGGCAAGCGCCTGGTGGTCGTGGACGACTCGATCGTCCGAGGCAACACCCAGCGCGCCCTCGTGAAGATGCTCCGCGAGGCCGGGGCCGCCGAGGTCCACATCCGGATCTCGTCCCCGCCGGTCAAGTGGCCGTGCTTCTTCGGCATCGACTTCGCGACCCGCGCCGAGCTGATCGCCAACGGGATGACGATCGAGGAGATCGGCACCTCGCTGGGCGCCGACTCGCTCTCGTACATCTCGACGGACGCGATGATCGAGGCGACCACCATCCCCAAGGACAACCTCTGCCGCGCCTGCTTCGACGGGGTCTACCCGATGGAGCTCCCGGACCCCGAGCTGCTCGGCAAGCAGCTTCTGGAGACCGAGCTCGCGGCCGGTCCCGCCGCCACGGCGGCGGCCGACGCGCTGCGCCGCCCGTAGGCGCCCGCACAAACCCTGCAGTACGACACGAAAGTTCTTCAGAGCCATGTCTGAGACCACTGGTGCCAGCTACGCAGCCGCGGGCGTCGACATCGAGGCGGGCGACCGCGCAGTCGAGCTGATGAAGGAGTGGGTGAAGAAGACCAAGCGCCCCGAGGTGCTCGGCGGCCTCGGCGGTTTCGCCGGACTCTTCGACGCCTCCGCCCTCAAGCGCTACGAGCGTCCGCTGCTCGCCTCGGCCACCGACGGCGTCGGCACGAAGGTCGACCTCGCCCGCCGTATGGGCGTGTACGACACGATCGGCCACGACCTCGTCGGCATGGTCGTCGACGACCTCGTCGTGTGCGGCGCCGAGCCGCTGTTCATGACCGACTACATCTGCGTCGGCAAGGTGCACCCCGAGCGCGTCGCCGCCATCGTGAAGGGCATCGCCGAGGGCTGTGTCCTCGCGGGCTGCGCGCTGGTCGGCGGCGAGACCGCGGAGCACCCGGGCCTGCTGGGCCCGGACGACTTCGACGTGGCCGGCGCCGGTACCGGCGTGGTCGAGTACGACCGGCTGCTCGGCGCGGATCGTATCCGCACGGGTGACGTCGTCATCGCCATGGCGTCGTCCGGACTTCACTCGAACGGGTACTCACTCGTCCGGCACGTGCTCTTCGACCGGGCGAAGATGTCGCTGGAGCAGCAGGTCGAGGAGTTCGGGCGGACCCTGGGCGAGGAGCTCCTGGAGCCGACCAAGATCTACTCGCTGGACTGCCTGGCCCTGACCCGTACCACCGAGGTACACGGTTTCAGCCATGTCACCGGCGGCGGTCTCGCCAACAACCTGGCCCGGGTCATCCCGGACCACCTGCACGCCACGGTCGACCGCTCGACCTGGGCGCCGGGCGCGGTCTTCGACCTGGTGGGCACGGCCGGCCAGGTCGAGCGGCTGGAGCTGGAGAAGACGCTGAACATGGGCGTCGGCATGATCGCGATCGTCCCCGAGGGCTCGGTGGACGTGGCCCTGACGACGCTGGCGGACCGGGGCGTGGACGCCTGGGTGGCCGGCCGGATCACCGAGCGCGGCGCTCACACCACCGGCGCCGAGCTCACCGGCGACTACGCGAAGTAGCGGGCGTACGGGAGGGGCCGCACGGCCTCTCCCGGGCCGCACAGAAGCCGAGCAGACGGAACCCGAGCAGCACAGAACCCGGTCCGGGGCTGAGGCCCTGGACCGGGTTGGTGTGTTCTCAGTGCGGCAGGAAAAAGGCCTGCTGCGAAAGAGGGATCAGCGAAGTCAAGCGCCGCGGCGCTGCGACGACGGGCCGGACTCTTCGTCCTCGTCCTCGTCGTCATTGCCGTACAGATCCGCATAGCGGGCGTACGGGTCGTCATCCTCGTCGTCCTCCAGTGGCTCCGCGTTAGGCGGTTGGCTCACTGCCGGATTCGGAGTAGATGCGCCCAGCTCGTTGGCCAGACGCGACAGGTCAGTCCCGCCGCTGCTGTACTTCAGCTGGCGGGCGACCTTGGTCTGCTTGGCCTTTGCCCGGCCGCGCCCCATGGCTCGACCCCCTCGGTGACGGGGCTCAACGGCCCCAGAGTCTTGACACGCGTTCATGAGTCGGAACGGGCTCTCCGTGGAGAGACCGTGTCCGTAGGGCTTCAACGGTACCTGCTTCCGCGGCCATACGGTACGCCGCCCGCATGACGTGCCACTTCGCAGAACCCGCAAGGAGCCCTTTCCTCGCTGGTCAACCGCGATTTTAACCTCTTCTTGGCGTCCGACCCGCCGACCGGCGTGAGTCTTCTCTCGCCGGTCGGCGGATCGGGGCGGCGCGAGGGTCAGTGACCGCGCGCCTCGGCCATGCGCTGCTCGGCGATCCGGTCGGCCGCCGCGGCCGGCGGAATCCCGTCTTCCTTCGCACGTGCGAATATGGCCAGCGTGGTGTCGAAGATCTTCGAGGCCTTCGCCTTGCAGCGGTCGAAGTCGAAGCCGTGCAGCTCGTCGGCCACCTGGATCACACCGCCGGCGTTGACCACGTAGTCGGGCGCGTAGAGGATCGCGCGGTCCGCGAGGTCCTTCTCGACGCCCGGGTGGGCCAGCTGGTTGTTGGCCGCGCCGCACACGATCTTCGCGGTGAGGACCGGGACCGTCTCGTCGTCGAGCGCGCCGCCCAGGGCGCACGGGGCGTAGATGTCCAGCCCCTCCACCCGGATCAGCGCGTCCGTGTCGGCGACCGCGGTGACGCTGCCCGGGTGCTTGTCGAGGATCCGGCGTACCGATTCCTCGCGTACATCCGTGATCACGACCTCGGCGCCGTCCGCCACCAGGTGCTCCACCAGGTAGTGGCCGACCTTGCCGACGCCCGCGACGCCGACCTTGCGGCCGCGCAGCGTCGGGTCGCCCCACAGGTGCTGGGCGCTGGCCCGCATGCCCTGGAAGACGCCGAACGCGGTGAGCACGGAGGAGTCGCCGGCGCCGCCGTTCTCGGGGGAGCGGCCGGTCGTCCACTGGCACGTGCGCGCCACGACGTCCATGTCCGCCACGTACGTGCCGACGTCGCACGCCGTCACGTAACGGCCGCCGAGCGAGGCCACCATCCGCCCGTAGGCGAGCAGGAGTTCCTCGGTCTTCACGGTGTCCGGGTCGCCGATGATGACGGCCTTGCCGCCGCCGTGGTCGAGTCCGGCCATGGCGTTCTTGTAGGACATTCCGCGGGAGAGGTTGAGTGCGTCGGCGACGGCCTCCGCCTCACTCGCGTAGGGGTAGAAGCGCGTTCCGCCGAGGGCCGGGCCCAGGGCGGTGGAGTGGATGGCGATGACGGCCTTGAGGCCCGAGGCGCGGTCCTGACACAGCACGACTTGTTCGTGTCCACCCTGGTCCGAGCGGAACAGGGTGTGCAGAACGTCTGCTGAGCTGACAGCGTCGCCGGTCACATCGGTCACGGTGGTGACTCCCAAGTACGAAGCGGCGGTTGCGGCCCGCCTGAGGGTGGGGCGGGCCGTGTCGCGGCCCGCCCGGGGCCGCGCTGGGAGCAGAGTAAGTCCTACGCGTGCGTAGATCAGGCGCAGTGCCGAGGATCACCCTCCCGCCCCGCGTGCGCGTGGGACGATGCGACGCATGGCGGTGGTGTCCTCGGTGATCGTCCCGTACGCGTCCTATCTGCGGGTGTACGAGCCGCTGGTGGCCTTCCCCGAACCGGAGCGCGGCCACTGGACCCGTTACGCGGAGCGCGGGCGCACCCCCGGTGCCCAGGACGAACTCCGGCGCGCGCTGGCGGATCTGCTGCCCACGCCGCCGGTCGCGGTGCCGGTCCACGAGAGCGCCGACGCGTTCGTGGCCGAGGTCGACGGGGTGGTGTGCGTCTGCCCGTGGCGGACCCGGCTGCGCGGCTGGCAGGCCCTGGAGGAGCTGGCGGGCCAGTTCCCGGCGCCGGTCCTCGACGCCCTGCTGCCGCCGGTGGTCCGCCGGCAGGCGGCGGCGGACTACGAGCGGTGGCGGGAGCGGAACCCGGACGCCCGGCCCTGGATCCTCACGGCGGTCTGGCATGTCCCTGTGAGCTGGTTCACAGTCTTTTCGGACGAAGAGAGGGAGTATGTCCGGGCGGAGGACGGCACGGCGCCCGTGCTGCGCTACCGCACCCCGATGGTCCAGGCCCGCCGCCGCCTCGCGCGGGCGCTCAGGACCCTGCGCGACCACATCGACGAGGGGCCCCTGACCGAGGGGCTGGTCGAGGTGGGGCGCTGGCTGGAGGAGTTCCATCCGCGCTCCCTGGTCGAGCTGGACTACGGCGGTCTGGTGCACGCCCTGCCGAGGGCGAGCCTGGAGGAGGACCGCTCGGCGGCCGACGTGGCCGAGGGGATCGCCGCGCTGCGGGCCGGGGACGGCGCCGGGGCGGCAAGGGCGTACGAGCGCTTCACGGAGCGCTGGCGGACCGTCAGGGAGCGCCGGCTCGCGAACTGAGGGGCCGTCGGGCTGAGGGAGCGTCGGAACGAGCCGGGCGCTGACCCGTTCGGGTGAGCCTCTTCGTACGGCTGAGTGACCTTTGCGGCCGTGTGCTCGGGACGTAGGTCCTGATCCGGGCCTTTGCCCCAAGCGTGACGGACCGCACTTACTGGGCCCTTGCGTCGATCCCCCACCCTCGTGCCAAAATAGGACAAGGAGTCCGGTGAGGGCTCCTTCCGTCCAACTAAGGGCGGATTGCTTGGTATTGCCTGCTATGGGGGGTCTGATGACTCCTGATCGCTCTGTGACTGATCGTCACTGTGGCGTGACTGTCCGCTATGGCATGGTCCATCGGCTTCCGTCGCTGATGAACACCTGGGAGGGCAATTCCATCGGTTTGGCCGACGTGGCTGGACAGATGGTGTAGTTGTAGTGCCGAGGACAAGCCGTTCGTCCTATAACCGACTCGGCTCGCGTCCGCCATTTCGGGCAACGCGGGTCAAGGTGCAGAATTTAGAGGAAAGAACCGAGAAGGTTCGGTTCTCCCGAGGAGGCCGCTCATGACCGCTCGCACCCCTGATGCCGAGCCGCTGCTGACCCCGGCTGAGGTTGCCACGATGTTCCGCGTGGACCCGAAGACGGTCACCCGCTGGGCGAAGGCGGGCAAGCTCACGTCCATCCGCACGCTGGGTGGGCACCGCCGGTACCGCGAAGCAGAGGTCCGTGCGCTGCTTGCGGGTATTCCGCAGCAGCGTAGCGAGGCCTGAACAACACCCCAATAACGGGCATTCCGGGGCCCCCACCCCGGTCGCCCACCCCATAGCTCCACTGACGCCAGGCCCGCCCCAACGGGCTCACCGTCATCGGCCGCGCTGGACTCCGCCGGGTCCAGCGCGGTCTTTTTTATGCCCCGGTCCGGGCCCATCCGGGCCGTCTGGGGGTACTTCGCGGAGTCTCCTCCGGAGGCCTGGAGGGGTGGTGCAATTGCACATATTAAATTGGGGGGTTGTAGGTACGGCGTAAGTTCCCCGGTTCCCAAAACTTGTTCGGTGACTCCCGTCACACCGCCGCGACCGTCCTCTGAACAGAGCCTGCCACTGTCGGGGGCTCGGCCAACCCGCTCGGGCGGGGCCTCGGGCGCCTCGGGCGTCTGGGGCAGCACCAGGAAGGGATCCGGCTCGGAGAGCTCCATGGCGAGCCTCTGGAGGCGCGAGCAGACGGGACAGCGATGGGTGACGTGCCGGTAGCCACTCGCGGCCGACAGATGGGCGCGCAGCAGCGCCCGTGTCTCGTGCCTCGCGGACGACGCCGTCATGCGCCACCTCCCGGGTGGGGCCCGCTGCCTTCTCCTTGGGTACCGGTGGCAGTTGACCGCGTCAAGACGGCCGGAAACGCCAAGTGGGCCCGGATCCATACGGATCCGGGCCCACTTGTTCACTGCGGTCCTGACGGGATTTGAACCCGCGGCCTCCACCTTGACAGGGTGGCGAGCACTCCAAACTGCTCCACAGGACCAGGTTTCGCAGCCTGTGCTTGCTCCTTGGCTGCGAAAGAGACTGTACAGCAGGTCAGCTGGTCAGGTCGAACTCACTCAGGGCGATGAGGGCGTCACGGACCCGTCACGGCGCCGCCGCGTCGATCGCCTTCACGATCCGCTTGTCCGAGACGGGGAACGCGGTGCCCAGCGCGTGCGCGAAGTAGCTCACCCGCAGCTCCTCGATCATCCAGCGGATGTCCAGGACTTCGCGCGGTACGGGCCGTCCCTGCGGCATCTGCTCAAGGAGCCACGCGTACTCGTCCTGCATCTCGTGGACCTTCTCCATGCGCGTGGTGTCGCGCTGCACGGACGTCGGCATCTGCTGGAGGCGCCGGTCCACCGCCACCAGATAGCGCATCAGGTCCGGCAGCCGGCGCAGCCCCGTCGCGGTCACGAAGCCGGCCGGCATCAGGGCCGCCAGCTGCTCCCGTACGTCCTGGAGGTTGTTGATCAGGACCAGGCTGTTCGTGCCCTTGAGACGGCGCTCACAGGCCTGCCAGGCGGCCAGGATCTGCTGGACCTGCCCCACCGTCCGCACGGTCGCGTCGACGAGGTCGGCGCGCACCTTGTCGAACAGCTTGCGGAACGACTCCTCGTCCCAGGCCGGGCCCCCGTGGTCCGCGATCAGCTTGTCGGCGGCGGCCATGGCGCAGTCGTCGAAGAGCGCCTGGACCGAGCCGTGCGGATTGCGGGACAGGGCGAGCTTGTGCTGGTTGGTCAGCTTGTCCGAGGCGAACTTCGCCGGGTTCACCGGGATGTTCAGGAGGATCAGCTTCCGGGTGCCGCGCCACATCGCCTGCTGCTGCTCGGCCTCGGTGTCGAAGAGCCGTACGGAGACGGTCTCGCCGGAGTCGACCAGCGCCGGGAAGGCCTTCACTGGCTGTCCCGCGCGCTTGGTCTCGAAGACCTTCGTCAGGGTGCCGATCGTCCAGTCCGTGAGGCCCGTGCGCTCGATGGAGACACCGCCCGAGGGGGCGGCCGCCGCGGCGGCCTGGGAGAGCGCCTGACGGGCCTTGGGGCGCAGCTGGAGCTTGAGCGCCTCCAGGTCCTTGTCCTCGGCCAGCTTGCGGCGCCGCTCGTCGACGATCCGGTACGTGATCTTCAGATGGTCCGGGACGCGCGTCAGGTCGAAGTCCTCGGCCGTCACCGGGACCCCCACCATCCGCTGGAGCTCGCGCGCCAGCGTCATCGGCAGCGGCTCCTGGAGGGGCACCGCGCGCTCCAGGAACTTCGTGGCGAAGTTCGGCGCGGGCACGTAGTGGCGGCGGATCGGCTTGGGGAGGGAACGGATCAGCTCCGTCACCACCTCCTCGCGCAGGCCCGGGATCTGCCAGTCGAAGCCCTCGTCGGTGACCTGGTTGAGGACCTGGAGCGGGATGTGGACGGTGACGCCGTCCGCGTCCGCGCCCGGCTCGAACTGGTAGGTGACCTTGAACTTCAGCCGGCCCTGGCGCCAGTTGTCCGGATAGTCGTCCTTGGTGACGGCGAGCGCCGACTCCCGGATGAGCATCTCCCGCTCGAAGTCCAGGAACTCCGGCTCGTCATGGCGCTTGTGCTTCCACCAGGAGTCGAAGTGGGCGCCGGAGACGACGTGGTCGGGCACCCGCTGGTCGTAGAAGTCGAAGAGGGTCTCGTCGTCGACCAGGATGTCGCGGCGCCGCGCCCGGTGCTCCAGCTCCTCGACCTCGGTCAGGAGCTTGCGGTTGTCGGCGAAGAACTTGTGGTGGGTGCGCCAGTCGCCCTCGACCAGCGCGTTGCGGATGAACAGCTCGCGCGAGGCCTCCGGGTCGATGCGGCCGTAGTTCACCTTGCGGTTGGCGACGATCGGCACGCCGTACAGCGTGACCCTCTCGTACGCCATCACCGCCGCCTGGTCCTTCTCCCAGTGCGGCTCGCTGTAGGTGTGCTTGACCAGGTGCTGGGCCAGCGGCTCGATCCACTCGGGCTCGATCTTCGCGTTGACCCGCGCCCACAGCCGGGAGGTCTCCACGAGCTCGGCCGACATCAGGACCTTGGGCTGCTTCTTGAACAGGGCCGAGCCGGGGAAGATCGCGAACTTGGCGCTGCGGGCGCCCAGGTACTCGTTCTTGTCGGTGTCCTTGAGCCCGATGTGCGAGAGCAGACCGGCGAGCAGCGACACATGGACGTGCTGCTCGGGGGCGTCGTCCTCGTTGAGGTGGATGCCCATGGTCTTGGCGACCGTGCGCAGCTGGGAGTAGATGTCCTGCCACTCGCGGATGCGCAGGAAGTTGAGGTACTCCTGCTTGCACATCCGGCGGAAGCTGGAGGAGCCGCGCTCCTTCTGCTGCTCGCGCACATAGCGCCACAGGTTGAGGAAGGCGAGGAAGTCGCTGGTCTCGTCCTTGAAGCGGGCGTGCTGCTGGTCGGCCTGCTGCTGCTTGTCGGAGGGGCGCTCGCGCGGGTCCTGGATGGAGAGCGCGGCCGCGATGACCATGACCTCGCGGACACAGCCGTTCTTGTCGGCCTCCAGGACCATCCGGGCGAGCCGCGGGTCGACCGGCAACTGCGCCAGCTTGCGGCCCATCGGGGTGAGCCGCTTGCGGGGGTCCTTCTCCGCCGGGTCCAGCGCGTGCAGCTCCTGGAGGAGCTGGACGCCGTCGCGGATGTTGCGGTGGTCCGGCGGGTCGATGAAGGGGAACTTCTCGATGTCGCCGAGCTCCTGGAGGAGCTGGACGCCGTCGCGGATGTTGCGGTGGTCCGGCGGGTCGATGAAGGGGAACTTCTCGATGTCGCCGAGCCCGGCCGCGGTCATCTGGAGGATGACGGAGGCCAGGTTGGTACGGAGGATCTCCGCGTCGGTGAACTCGGGCCGGGCGAGGAAGTCGTCCTCGGAGTAGAGCCGGATGCAGACGCCGTCGCTGGTACGGCCGCAGCGGCCCTTGCGCTGGTTGGCGCTGGCCTGCGAGACCGCCTCGATGGGCAGGCGCTGCACCTTGGTGCGGTGGCTGTAGCGGGAGATACGGGCGGTGCCCGGGTCGATCACGTACTTGATGCCCGGCACGGTCAGGGAGGTCTCGGCGACGTTGGTCGCGAGAACGATCCTGCGGCCGGTGTGCTGCTGGAAGACGCGGTGCTGCTCGGCGTGGCTCAGGCGCGCGTACAGCGGCAGCACCTCGGTGAACCGGAGGTTCTTCTTGTTGAGCGCGTCCGCCGTGTCGCGGATCTCGCGCTCGCCGGAGAGGAAGACCAGGATGTCGCCGGGGCCCTCGGACTGGAGCTCGTCGACGGCGTCGCAGATCGCGGTGATCTGGTCCCGGTCGGCGTCCTCGGAGTCTTCCTCCAGGAGCGGGCGGTAGCGCACCTCGACGGGATACGTACGCCCGCTGACCTCGACGATCGGCGCCTCTCCGAAGTGCCGCGAGAAGCGCTCGGGGTCGATGGTCGCCGAGGTGATGACGACCTTGAGGTCGGGGCGCCTGGGCAGCAGCTGGGCCAGATAGCCCAGCAGGAAGTCGATGTTGAGGGACCGCTCGTGGGCCTCGTCGATGATGATCGTGTCGTAGGCGCGCAGCTCGCGGTCCGTCTGGATCTCCGCGAGCAGGATGCCGTCCGTCATCAGCTTGACGAAGGTCGCGTCCTGGTCGACCTGGTCGGTGAACCGGACCTTCCAGCCGACCGCCTCGCCGAGCGGGGTCTTCAGCTCGTCCGCGATGCGGTCGGCGACGGTGCGGGCCGCGATCCGGCGGGGCTGGGTGTGCCCGATCATGCCGCGCACGCCCCGGCCCAGCTCCATACAGATCTTGGGGATCTGGGTGGTCTTGCCGGAGCCGGTCTCACCCGCGACGATCACGACCTGGTGGTCCCGTATCGCCTCCAGGATCGCGTCCTTCTTCTGGCTGACCGGGAGCTGCTCCGGGTACGTGACCTCGGGCATGCGGGAGGCCCGCCGGGCGACGCGCTCGGCGGACTTCGCGGCCTCGGCGGCGATCTCGTCGAGCACGGCCTGCCGGGCGTCGGGCTTCTTGATGCGGCGGGCGCCGTCCAGACGGCCCCCGACGAGCCAGCCGCCGCCGGACCCGCCGGTGACCCCGAAGCCGAGCGACTCGCCGTCGGCCTCGCCGGCCGCCGACACCCGCACCACGGCCCTTCGCGATCTTGGCGAGGGCTCGGCTAACGGGACCGAGCCGGCGGCATCTCCGCAGGTGGGGCCGGTTTAGTCGGGGTATGCCAGGGCTGGTGTGAGGTGGATCGCACAGGAACGGTTTGCGCTCCTGTGGGGGGAGTGCGTATGGTGGTAGATCGTTTGATCCCATTGCCCGGCGCCGACACAGAAGAGCGCCGTGTGGCGCGTACTCTCCCTAGCCGTGGCTGACCGCATAGAGGCGGTCGAATTGCGAATCACGGAGTTGACGGGCGCGTGCCGAGACTCCGGAAGGTTTCGCATTTCGCATGTCCATTTCCAGTACTGATAACACCGTCATGCCCGAGAACGACGAGATCGTCGTCGCCGAGGCTGTCGAGACCGTAGAGCCCACCGAGATCACCGAGGCCGCTGAGGCCGCTGAGGCCCAGGTCGACGAGGCCGCCGAGCCGACCGTCACCTTCGGGGACCTCGGTCTGCCCGAGGGCGTCGTGCGCAAGCTCGCCCAGAACGGTGTGACCACCCCCTTCCCGATCCAGGCCGCGACCATCCCGGACGCCCTGGCCGGCAAGGACATCCTCGGCCGTGGCCGTACCGGCTCCGGCAAGACCCTCTCCTTCGGTCTGCCGACCCTGGCGCAGCTCGCCGGCGGCCACACCGAGAAGAAGAAGCCCCGCGCGATCATCCTCACGCCGACGCGTGAGCTCGCGATGCAGGTCGCGGACGCCCTCCAGCCGTACGGCGACGTGCTCGGCCTGAAGATGAAGGTCGTCTGCGGCGGCACCTCGATGAGCAACCAGATCTACGCCCTGGAGCGCGGCGTCGACGTCCTCGTCGCCACCCCGGGCCGACTGCGCGACCTCATCAACCGTGGCGCCTGCTCGCTCGCGAACGTCCAGGTCGCCGTCCTCGACGAGGCCGACCAGATGTCCGACCTGGGCTTCCTGCCCGAGGTCACCGAGCTGCTCGACCAGATCCCCGGCGGCGGTCAGCGCATGCTCTTCTCCGCCACCATGGAGAACGAGATCAGCACGCTGGTCAAGCGCTACCTGAGCAACCCGGTCACGCACGAGGTCGACAGCGCGCAGGGCAACGTCTCGACCATGACCCACCACGTCCTCGTCGTGAAGCCGAAGGACAAGGCGCCGGTCACGGCCGCGATCGCCGCCCGCGAGGGCCGCACGATCATCTTCGTCCGCACCCAGCTGGGCGCGGACCGCATCGCCGAGCAGCTGTGCGAGTCGGGCGTGAAGGCCGACGCGCTGCACGGCGGTATGACCCAGGGCGCGCGTACCCGAGTCCTCGAGGACTTCAAGAAGGGCTACGTCAACGCGCTCGTCGCCACCGACGTCGCCGCGCGCGGCATCCACGTCGACGGCATCGACCTGGTCCTCAACGTGGACCCGGCCGGCGACCACAAGGACTACCTGCACCGCTCGGGCCGTACCGCCCGCGCCGGCAAGTCCGGCGTCGTCGTGTCGCTGTCCCTGCCGCACCAGCGCCGTCAGATCTTCCGGCTGATGGAGGACGCGGGCGTCGACGCCTCGCGCCACATCATCCAGAGCGCCGGCGCCTTCGACCCCGAGGTCGCCGAGATCACCGGCGCCCGTTCGCTGACCGAGGTCCAGGCCGACTCCGCGAACAACGCCGCCAAGCAGGCCGAGCGCGAGGTCGCCGAGCTCACCAAGCAGCTGGAGCGCCTGACGCGCCGTGCCGGCGAGCTCCGCGAGGAGGCCGACCGCCTGGTCGCCCGCTCCGCCCGTGAGCGCGGCGAGGACCCGGAGGCCGCTGTCGCCGAGGTGGCCGAGGCCGCCGAGGCCGAGGTCGCTGCCGCCGTGGTCGCCGCCGAGCCGGTCGCGCAGGAGCGTCCGGCGTACGAGCGCCGTGACGACCGGGGCAACTACGCCCGTCGTGACGACCGCGGGGACCGTGGCGGCGACCGTGGTGGCTTCCGCCGTGACGAGCGTCGTGACGACAACCGTGGTGGCGGCTTCCGTCGCGACGACCGTCCCTCGGGTGGCTTCAACCGCGACCGCAACGACCGTGGCTTCGAGCGTCGTGACGACAACCGCGGTGGTGGTTTCCGCCGTGACGA
Source organism: Streptomyces sp. ERV7 (assembly GCF_001653515.1). Taxonomy (GTDB): domain Bacteria; phylum Actinomycetota; class Actinomycetes; order Streptomycetales; family Streptomycetaceae; genus Streptomyces. Next base: position 546,353 of record NZ_LYOY01000040.1, read on the forward strand.
GCGTCGTGACGACAACCGTGGTGGCGGCTTCCGTCGCGACGACCGTCCCTCGGGTGGCTTCAACCGCGACCGCAACGACCGTGGCTTCGAGCGTCGTGACGACAACCGTGGTGGCGGCTTCAACCGCGACCGCAACGAGCGTCCCTCCGGCGGTTTCAACCGCGACCGCAACGACCGTGGCTTCGAGCGTCGTGACGACAACCGCGGTGGTGGTTTCCGCCGTGACGAGCGTCGTGACGACAACCGTGGTGGCGGCTTCCGTCGCGACGACCGTCCCTCGGGTGGCTTCAACCGCGACCGCAACGACCGTGGCTTCGAGCGTCGTGACGACAACCGTGGTGGCGGCTTCAACCGCGACCGCAACGAGCGTCCCTCCGGCGGCTTCCGCTCCGGTGGCGGCGACCGCCCGTTCAACCGTGACCGCAACGACCGTCCCGCGGGCGGCTTCCGCTCCGGCGGCAGCGGCGACCGCCCGTACGGCCGCCGTGACGACCACCGGGGCAGCAGCACCGGCACCAACACCGGCTCCTTCGGCCGCCGCGACGACAAGCCGCGCTGGAAGCGCAACGGCTGACGCGTGAGCTGACGCTCGAAGAGAGCTGACGCTTCAACAGAAGGGCCCGTACGGCACCCGATGGGTGCGGTACGGGCCCTTCCGTTTCCCCCTTTATATGCACCTCGGGGCACACCTGGCTCCTGTTAATCTCAAACCACTCGTGTGGGGGGTTCCAGAGAGCCGGGGGGGCTTTTCTGTGCACTGCTGCGGCGCCGCGCGCCGCGCGCCCTCCCATGCCTGAACGGCTTCGGGAGTATCAACTTGAGACGTCACACACTCGTGCGCAGCGCGATCGCCACCGTCACGGCGCTCGGCATCGCGGCCGCCATCGCCCCGCTGACGGCGGCCCCGGCCTTCGCGGCGGATGCGCCCGCGGAACTCACCATCCCCGCTGAGCGCACGCCCGACTACAACGCGACCGTGATCAACGGCGCGGGTGAGAGCGGCTATCTGTCCGGCTGGACCCAGTCCGGGTTCAACTGGACCTCGTACGCGGACGGCTCCACCGCGCCGGTCGTCATGCCGCAGGGCAGGACCACCGCATGGGGCACCGGCACGGACACCCTCGTCCTCACCGGCAAGGACGACGTCTCGGTCGTCCAGCGGAACATGAAGGACGGCTCGGAGCGGACCGTGGCGCTGCCCAAGGGCCAGCGGTTCGCGGGGACCTTCGGCGATGTCGTGGTCACCGACGGCACGCTCGGCATGTCCCTCCTGTACTGGGAGGACGGCAAGGTCCAGGAGAAGGCGGTCGGCGGGGGCGGCGGTGAGATCCACTCGCTCTACCAGGGCAACAAGGACGGCATCTTCGTCCAGAAGGACCTGTCCGGCATGACCGTGATCTGCTGGCTCGGCCGCGACGGCCTCGCCCGCCCCACCCACCTCACGGCGGAGCAGTTCGACAACGGCAAGATCGAGGTCGGCGGCGACCGTGCGGTCCAGTGGACCAAGGACGGCAAGGCCACGGTCTGGAAGACCTCGGACTTCTGGGCCTCCACGGACCAGCTGACGATCCCCGGGTACGAGAGCTCCCAGCTGCTCGGCGCGGTCGGCGACAACGTCCTGGTGGCGCGCCGCGTCTCCACCGGCGGCCAGGAGCGGTACTCCTCGCTCGACTACCGCGTGGTCGCCGTGCCGCTGAAGGGCGGCCCCGAGCGGGTCGTCCTGGAGAAGGCGACCGCGATGGCCCGCTTCAAGACCGACGGGACGATGCTGATCGGCGCGGTGGTCGACGGCCACCAGGGTGTGTACGCGGTGGGCTCCTCGCTGGACGTCACCAAGGTCCGCGAATCGCCCGCCCTCGCGTCGGTGCCCACGGCGCTCACCCTGGCGCAGGGCCGTCTGAACACGGTGGACCGGGTGCCGGGCGAGGACGGCCCGAGCACACGGCTGCGCGGCGTCGACCTGTCGGTCACCGGCCCGCTGACGGCCGGTCCGCGCACCGACCGGGGCGCGGACGCGACCGGTGAGACCCCGGAGATCCGGGCCACCGGCGACGGTCGCCTGGTGTACCGGCTCGCCGACGGCACGGTGAAGGTCCTCGACGAGGGCGCCAAGCCGCCCGCGCGCACGCTGGCCGTCAAGGCGGACGAGCTGCGGGTGTCGGGCCGTTACGCGGCCACCCACCGGCAGGGCGAGCAGCTCCGGGTCACCGACCTCGACACGGGCTCGGTCGTCTACACGGGCATCAACACCCGCACCTTCGCCCTCTCGGGCAGCACCCTGTGGACCGGCGGCGAACCGGGCGTCGCCCAGGCCATCGACGTCCGTACGGGCAGGGCCACCGGCAAGGGGATGTCCGCCCCCTGTCTGATGACCTCGCTCCAGGCGCAGGGCGGCAACGTCTACTGGGAGTGCGACCGGGACAAGTCCGGGGTGTACGACACGGTGGCCGAGAAGAACACCGAGCTGCCCGCGCACCAGGGCGCCCTGCTCGGCGACGGTTATGTCGCCTGGCAGAAGGACGGCGAGCTGAACGTCACGGACCTGAGCGGCGGCACCGGCACGCACAAGGCGGGCAGGCCCGCCGTGGCCGAGCCCGGCCGGGGCTGGACCGTGGACCGCTTCGGCGGCGCGGTGGCGTACGTGGACGAGCGGGGCGACACGCGGGTGGCGCCGTCCGGAGTCCAGAGCGCTCCCGTACGCGTGCTGGACGAGGACTTCCCGGCGACCGTCGACGCCAAGTCCGCGGCGCGGACGGTCCGTTGGTGGGCCTCGAAGCCGCTGGTCTCCTGGGATCTGGCGCTGGTGGACCTGGCGACCCGCAACACGGTCCTGACGGCCACCGGCCAGCAGGCGCGCGGCCAGGTGCGCCTGGACTGGGACGGCAAGGGCGGTGAGGTCCCGGCCAACACCATGCGGTGGATGACCCTCGACCCCGAGGCGCGCGAGGACGTGCTCACCGACTGGGAGGACCGCTGGGCGCCGATGGTGCTGCCGCAGCTGCGGCACGGGGTGGAGATGCGGCCCAACCACGTGGAGCTGCGCCGTCTGGAGGCCGAGATCCAGGCCGACCCCGTCGCCGGGCCGCTCTACCGGGAGTCCGGGGCCACCCCGATCCCGTACCCGGACGGCTCGGAGCGGCCCATCCGCCACAGCCGGTACGGGCCCGGCTGGGTCACCACCTGTGTGGCCGAGCCGGTCACCTCGCCCGGCGCCCGGGTGATGCTGCTCCTCTACACCCCGGGGGCGTCGCTCGTGAGCCGCAATCCGGTGCTGAGCGCGCCGCTCACGAGCTGAGCGCACGACCGGCGCGGCCGAGGAGCGGGGCCATGCGCGGAACGATTCCTTCCGGCTGATCCCTGTTCGAATTCCCAGGAACGAATTCCAGCCGTCTCAAGTAGGTTGAGCTTTCGCCCGTCGGCCATTCGAGGGAGCCCACTCGTGCCCGCTCACATAGCCCTCCCCGCCGTAGTTCTGCCGGACCACGTCATCGCAACGGATGAGATCTGCGCGGACATTCGACGTGCCCACCCCGATCGTCCGCGGCTGGAGGCGCACCTGCGGATAGCCCGGGCGACCACCGTCAGGACCCGCCGTTTCACCCGTCCCCTCGACGCCCCGACCGTGGCCGGAAATGCCACCATCGAGGAGCGGAACAGGGCGGCGTACGAAGACGCGCTGCGGCTCGCGGTCCGCTCCGGTCGACAGGCCCTGGCCCACGCCGGCCTCGCCCCCGACGACATCGACTGCGTCATCACCAGCCACACCACCTCCTGGACCGTGCCGTCCCTCGACGTCGCCCTCGTCCGGGAACTGGGCCTGCGGCCGGACGTGCGCCGGATCCCCATGGCGACCGTCGGCTGCGCGGGCGGCGCGCACGGCCTGGTCCGGGCCCACGAGGACATCGCCGCGCACCCGGGCTCCCACGTCCTGGTCGTCGTCGCGGAGTGCCTGTCGACGGCCACGTACAACCACACCGACACCAGCCGTGAGTCGATGATCTACAAGGTGCTCTTCGGGGACGGCTCGGGTGCGGTCGTCGTCTCGGACACCCCGGCCTGGAGCGGGCCGAGCTTCGTCATCGAGGACACCTTCGAGTACGTCCTGCCCGACAGCCTCGACCGCTACCGGGGCCGCCTCTCGGGGGCCGGTCTGCACTTCGACTCCACGGCCGCCGCCACCGCCGCCCTCAACGACAGCCTCCCGGCGGTACGCAAATGGCTCGGCGGCAGCGGGAAGGCCCTCCAGTTCGCGGTCGTCCACCCGGGCGGGCCCCGGGTCCTGGAGGACGCGGCCGCCGGGTTCGGCCTGGACGGCGACCGCGACCACGGCGATCTGCGGCACGCCTGGGCGAGCCTGGCCGCCAACGGGAACCTGGGCGGCTCGGCCGTCCTCGACGTGCTGGCCCGTACCTTCGCGCAGGCCCCCGGCGACCGCCAGTCGGGCCTGATCATCGGCTTCGGCCCGGGGTTCGTCCTGGCGGCCTCGCGGGGCCACTGGTCGGCGTGAGCGGGGGGTCCCGCGCAATCCGGTACGGAGCACCTCCCCGCATGCCGTACAGTTGTGTTTACCGACGCGGGGTGGAGCAGCTCGGTAGCTCGCTGGGCTCATAACCCAGAGGTCGCAGGTTCAAATCCTGTCCCCGCTACTGAAGTCCTTGGGCCCGGCACATGAAAATGTGCCGGGCCTTTGGCTTTCCCGGGTTTTCCCGGGTCTTCCCCGGGCGTTCCGAACAAGTCCCGAGCCCGTCAGCCCGTCGGCCCGTCAGCCGGTTATGCCGCCACCTCCGCCACCAGGAACGGGCGGTACGTGAAGCCGAGGCTCTCGTACAGGCCTATCGCCGGGCGGTTGGCGTCCTCCACCATCAGGCACGCCGTCCCGTGCGCGGCCAGCGCCTCGGCGAGCACCTTGGTGACGACCGTACGGGCCAGGCCCCGCCCCCGCGCCGACGGACGCACGGCGACGCCCGCCAGCAGCCCGGCCTCGGGGGAGGGCCAGGCGAGCGCGGCGACCGCGGTGAGGCGGCCCGCGTCGTCCCGGGTGCCCGCCCAATGCTCCACGCCCGGCGCGCCCGGCACCGCGTACGAGCCCGGGAAGGCCTCCGCGAGCAGCGCGCCTATCTCCTCCGCGTCCTCGTCCGCCAGCCACCGCGCCTTGCCCTCGTCCGCCGCGCCCGCCTCGGCGGGCGACAGGGGACGCGTACGGCTCATCCAGCCGAAGGTGGCCAGCGGCCGCAGGGCCGGCAGCGCCTTGATCAGGTCCCGTACGGTCGCCTCGTCGCCGAGCGGGCTGTAGCCGGGGCCGGTCTCGGCGAGCACCTCGGCTACCAGCGGGGCCAGCGACTCGACGGGGCCCGAGACGGCCAGCCGGTCGTGGCGGGAGAGACAAGGGGCGGCGACGGCGAAGGCGCGCCCGTCCTCGCTCGCCCAGGCGCGGGAGGTCCCGGCCAGGCCCTGGGCGGCCCACAGCAGGGCCGGGTCACAGGGCAGGGCGGCGGTCGAGCGAAGTTCGTGCATGGGACACGAGCCTGCGGTCGGCCTCGGTACGGCGTCAAATCACGAGAGGGGCCGGCAGGAGACGCCCGGTGCCTCGCCGACCGAGGGGTGTACGTACAGTAGTCTCGCCCGTGCTATGCGTGAGCGTCTGGCGGGACTGCTGGGAGCGGCGACGCGGCGGAAGGTGCCCGCGGTGCCGCTCTTCCTCGCCCTGTGCGCGCTCCTGATGTGTCTGTCCCTGCCGCTGGCACTGCCGCTCTCACCCGCCCCGCCCTGGGTGACCGCGCCCTCGTACACCAAGGGCGGTGTTCCCTCCGTGCACGGCGGCCCCGCGGCCCGGCGCCATGCCCGGGGGACCTGTGTACGGGGCCGGGCCGGGCCCCGCAGATGCCGGGCGCGGCTGATCGCGACGGGCGCGGACCGCCACTAGGGCCGGTCGTCACGCCCCGCGACGCCCGGGCCCGGTGCGCACCCGGTTGGCCGAGGCGCGTTCGCGGGCGGCGGCGGCGCCCGGCACCCTGGGTGGGGCGCGGAACGTCGGCGGCCCTGCGGACGGGCAGGAGGCCACAGGTGCGGCAGCGATCGGACGGCGACGGCCGGGAGGTCTCCCGGCGCCTCGCCCTGGTGCGCGTCCTGCCCGCGCTGCTCCTCGTCTTCGGGGTCGCCCTCGACGCGGCGACGCCGCCCGATCTGACCGCGGCCGCCCTCTTCGCGGCCGCGCCGCTGATCGCGGCCCCCTTCGCCGGCCCCCTCGGCACCGCCGTCACGGGCGCCGCGGCGGTCGGGGCGGTGCTGCTCACCGAGTATCTGCACGACATCCCCAGCACGGGCGAGGCGGTCAGTGAGCTGTTCACCGTCACCACCGTCGGCGCCCTGGCCCTGTTCATCAACCGCATGCTGCGCCGCAGCGGCGAGCGCCTCGCCTCGGCCCGGGTCATCGCGGAGACCGCGCAGCGCGCCGTGCTGCCGACGCCCGCCGAACGCATCGGGGGCCTCCAGGTGGCCGCGCGGTACGAGGCGGCCCAGGCCGACGCCTTCATCGGCGGGGACCTCTTCGCCGTCCAGGACACGCCGTACGGGGTGCGGCTGGTCGTCGGGGACGTCCGGGGCAAGGGGCTGGAGGCGGTCGAGGCGGTGGCCGTGGTCATCGGGGCGTTCCGGGAGGCGGCCGAGCAGGAGACGAGCCTGGAGGCCGTGGCCGGACGCCTTGAGCGCGCGCTGACCCGGGAGGGCACCCGGCGCAGCGGCCTGGACGCCTTCGAGGGGTTCACCACGGCCGTGCTCGCCGAGATCCCGCGCGGCGCCGCGACCGTACGGCTGGTGAACCGGGGCCACCCCGAGCCGCTGCTGCTCCACGCCGACGGGGCGCTCGACGCGCTCGCCCCGTCCGACCCCGCGCTGCCGCTGGGGATGGCGGAGCTGGGGGTGTGGCCGGACCGGGCGGACGCGTACCCCTTCCCGGCCGGGGCGACGCTGCTCCTCTACACCGACGGCCTCTCAGAGGCGCGCTCGGTGCGGCCGCCGGGGGTCTTCTACGACCCGCACGAGCGGCTGCGCGGCCGGCTCTTCCCGGGGCCGGAGCAGGTCCTGGACGCGCTGGTCGACGATGTGCGCAGGCATACGGGCGGGGGCGCCAGCGACGACATGGCGCTGCTCGCGGTGGGGCGGCCGGGGGAGCGGCAGCCGGAGCGGCGGCGGACGATGCCGGTGGTCCCGTGACGGTCCGTGGTCGAACGGCGTCCCTGTGCACAACAATTGACACACCGTCAGCAGTTGTCCCCAACGATCACCGGGAACAGCTTGGAATCCGGTCCCCCTGTCTATTAACGTTCGATAACGCAGCGCGGTCGTCCCAGCCGTCGCAGAGACGGCACCGTGCGCACGCGCCGAATCCCGAAAGGGAACCGGGGAACCACCAACTTGGGGTGAATCGGGCACCTTTGCGCCTTTGAAGAGGTGCCCGTAGGAGACCTTCCTGCTCCGAACCCGTCAGCTAACCCGGTAGGCGAGAAGGAAGGAAAGGAGTGCGCCCCCGTGGCGTCCAACGAGCCTGCCCTCGGCACCCAGCCGCCTCCCCCCGTCTCCCTGTACGGGACCGCGCCCAGCGACACCGAGGTGTGGGAGGAGTGGAACCCCACGGAGGAGTCCCTGCCCTCCGTGCGCGGCCGGCACCGCGTCATCAAGCAGCGCGGCGGGCTCGCCCGCAGCTCCACCGTCCTCGGCGTCGGCGTCATAGCCGCGGTCGGCGCGGGCGGCATGGCCAGCGCGCAGAGCAAACCGCCGGTCTCCATATCCCTGCCCGACGCGGTAGCGGACAACCTCCCCGACGTGAAGTCCCTGCCGGGTGTGGGCACGCTGATCTCCGACATCGCGGGCGACGAGAAGCCCGACGCCTCCCCGGCCGCCCGGGCCGACGAGGCCGTCGCGAGCGCCCCCCTCACCATGGCGGGCGTCTCCCGGGCCGAGGCCGAACAGGGCGCCACCGGCGCCGGCGAGGCCCTGCGCGCCCGTATCCTCCAGCAGGCCGAGCAGCAGCAGAACGGCGCCGAGGCCGAGGCCAAGGCGGTCGCCGAGAAGGCCGCGGCGACGAAGGCGGCGGCCGAGGCGAAGGCCGCGCAGAGCGCCGCCGCGCAGAAGGCGGCCGCGGAGAAGAAGGCCGCCGAGGAGGCCGCCGCCAAGAAGGCGGAGGAGGAGCGCCTCGCCGAGCTCGCCAAGAGCTTCTCGCTCCCGGTCTCCTCGTACACGATCACCTCGACGTTCGGCGAGGCCGGCTCGATGTGGTCCTCCGGCCACCACACCGGCCTCGACTTCGCGGCCCCCACCGGCACCCCGCTCAAGGCGATCCACGGCGGCACGGTCAAGTCGGCGGGCTGGTCCGGCTCGTACGGCTACCGCACGGTCATCGAGCTGGAGGACGGCTCGGAGCTCTGGTACTGCCACCAGTCCTCGATCGCGGTCAGCGCCGGGCAGAAGGTGACGACGGGCGAGACGATCGGCCGCGTCGGCGCCACCGGCAACGTGACGGGCCCGCATCTGCACCTGGAGGTGCACACCCCGGGCGGCACGGGCATCGACCCGATGGGGTGGCTGCAGTCGAAGGGCCTGAACCCGTAGGGAAAGCCGTGGAGAACTCGTAGGGCCCCCAGGTGGGGACGGGGCGCGAGGAATAGCCGTGCCCCGTCCGCCCGTTCACCCCCCATGACCTCTCTGCGCCCCCTAGGCTCCTCCGACCTGTCCGTCTTCCCGCTCGCCCTCGGCGGCAACGTCTTCGGCTGGACCGCCGACGAGGCCGCGTCCTTCGCGGTGCTCGACGCGTACACCGAGGCGGGCGGCAACTTCGTGGACACCGCCGACGTCTACTCGGCGTGGGCCCCAGGCAACGAGGGCGGCGAGTCCGAGAAGATCATCGGCAGGTGGCTGGCGGCGCGCGGCAACCGCGAGGACGTCGTCGTCGCCACCAAGGTCGGCGGGCACGCCGAGCTCAAGGGGCTCGCCGCTCCCACCATCAAGGCCGGGGTCGAGGCGTCGCTGCGCCGGCTGGGCACCGACTACATCGATCTGTACTACACGCACTTCGACGACGAGTCCGTGCCCGTCGAGGAGATCGTCACCGCCCTCGACCAGCTGGTGCAGGAGGGCAAGGTGCGCGCGGTGGCCGCCTCCAACATCTCCCCCGGGCGCCTCCAGGACTCGCTGGACTTCTCCGACCGCGAGGGCCTGGCCAAGTACGTCGCCCTCCAGCCGCACTACAACCTGGTCTCGCGCGACACCTACGAGGGCGGCCTCCAGCACACCGCCGCCCGCTCCGGCCTGGCCGCCGTCCCGTACTTCTCGCTCGCCTCCGGGTTCCTCACCGGCAAGTACCGCCCGGGCCAGGACGTCCGGAGCGCGCGGGCCGGGAGCGCCGCCAAGCACCTGGGGACCGACCGGGGCACGAAGGTGCTGGCCGCGCTCGACCGCATCGCGGCGGCGCACGAGGCGGAGCCCGCGAGCATCGCGCTCGCCTGGCTCGCCGCCCAGCCGACCGTGGTCGCCCCGATCGCCTCGGCCCGTACGGTCGAGCAGCTGCCCGCGCTCCTCGCGGTCGCGGACCTGGAGCTCACGGACGCGGAGCTGAGCGAGCTGAAGACCGCGTCGGCGTAACCCGTCTCAAGCCGCGGGGGGCCCGGCGGCCTCAGCGCAGATACGGGTTGTACGGGGAGGCCTGGCCCTGTCCGTAGGGGGCCTGGTTCCCGTACGGGGTCTGGTTTCCGTAGGGGGCCTGCGGGCCGTACGGATGCGGCTGCGGCGGGATCCAGATGCCCTAGGAGCCCCCCGCTCCCCAACCACCCGTTAGTGGAGCCCGCCCCGGCGCGGGGCGGGCCCGCACATCAGACCGGCCGAGAGCGCAGCCCCTCCAGCAGGATGTCGAGCAGCCGGGCCGAAGCCGCGGCCTGCTGATGCGGATCCGGCAGCGACGGCGCCGCCGTCGCTATCACGAGCAGCACATCGGCAACGGTCACATCGCCGCGCAGCTCACCCGCCTCCCGGGCCCGGTCCACCAGCTGTCCGACCACCGCGAGCAGCTCGGCCGCTCCCGCGTCGTCCAGCTCGTCCGCCGGTGCCGTGCGCGGCTCGACGACCCGCAGGTCGGGCACGAGCGGCGCCCCGGGCAGCCCGGCCTGCCGCTGCTGCGGCACCCGGACCTCGTGGGCGGAGGCGGCGGCCGCGTCCAGCGACTCCACCGACTCCAGCACCGGGCCCGTCGCGGCCCCGCCGACCACCGTCGACTCCTCGGCGTCCACGTCCACACCGACCCGCAGCACCTGCGGCGGCAGCAACCGCCCGGCCCCGGACGCCACCGACGTCCGCAGGAACCGGGAGAGCGCCGACCACGGCTCCTCCTCCTGACCGAGCGCGGTCCGCGCCTGATCGGTGAGACGCGCGGTCTCCTCCTCGGCTATCCGCCGCACCAGCACGTCCTTGCTCGGGAAGCGCCGGTACACCGTGCCCACGCCGACGCGGGCGCGGCGCGCCACGTCCTCCATCGGCGCGCCGTAGCCCAGCTCGCCGAAGACCTCGCGCGCGGCACGCAGCACGTGCTCCAGATTGCGCTGGGCGTCCACCCGCAGCGGTGCGGAACGGGAGGCGGAAGCGCTCCCACCACCGCCGACCGCACCCACACGTCCATTGCCGTCCGCCGACGCGACGACGGCGGACTGCCAATGAGAGTCCTGAATATGCATAACCGTTCCCCCGGTAATGACGTCTCCCCCCGGAGACTCCCCGCCCTGCTGACAGTCGGGTGGCCGGACCCGACACCCCGACGAGGTACGAACATAGTTGAGCCGGAGTCAATTCAGAAGGGGGTTGTTCCGCACGGTGTGCCCCCCGATCGGAGCAAGGACCGGAACCTTCCCGATTCGGACCCCCTCGTTGCCCCTATCTCCCCGCCCTGACCTGCGCATTCTCCCCGACTGGCGAGAAATCCCGGCACTTGTTCCGGCCACATCCGTCAGTCACACAATTTGCCGGGCCTGTGGACAAACACCGGTCTCCGATGCCTCATGGGATGGTGAAGGCTGCGATCAATCGGGGGTCGAGCCCCGAACCACCGCCCGGCACGCGCATTCTCGTCGTCGGCGGCGGCTACGTGGGGATGTACACGGCGCTGCGTCTGCAGCGCGAGCTCAAGGCGCAGTTGCGCGACGGCCGGGTGGGGATCACCGTCATCACCCCGGACCCGTACATGACGTACCAGCCGTTCCTGCCGGAGGCGGCGGCCGGATCCATCTCGCCCCGTCACGTCGTCGTACCGCTGCGCCGCGTCCTGGACCGCTGCCACATCGTCATCGGCGAGGCCCGGCGCATCGACCACGCCGCGCGGACCGCGACGGTGACCACCCTCGCCACCGAGGAGGAGGGCACCGGCCCGGTCGAGATCGGCTACGACGAGCTGGTCCTCGCCCCCGGATCGGTCTCCCGCACGCTCCCGGTCCCGGGCCTGGCCGACTACGCCATCGGCTTCAAGACCGTCGAAGAGGCCATCGGCCTGCGCAACCACGTCATCGAGCAGATGGACATCGCCTCCTCCACCCGCGACCCCGCCGTCCGCGACGCGGCCCTCACCTTCGTCTTCGTCGGCGGCGGCTACGCGGGCGTGGAGGCGCTCGCCGAGCTGGAGGACATGGCCCGCTACACCGCGCGGTACTACCACAACATCAAGCCCGAGGACCTGAAGTGGATCCTCGTGGAGGCCAGCGACCGCATCCTGCCCGAGGTCGGCGAGGAGATGGGCAAGTACGCCATCCGGGAGCTGCGCGGCCGCAACATCGACGTACGCCTCCAGACGCGCCTCGACTCCTGCGAGAACCGGGTCGCGGTGCTCAGCGACGGCGCCCGCTTCCCCACCCGTACGGTCGTGTGGACCGCCGGGGTCAAGCCCGCGCCCGTCCTCGCCGCCACCGATCTGCCGCTCAACGAACGCGGCCGCCTCAAGTGCACCGCCAAGCTCCAGGTGGAGGGCGTCGAGCACGCCTGGGCGGCCGGGGACGCCGCCGCCGTACCGGACGTCACGGCCGACGAGAAGGACAAGGAGTGCGCGCCCAACGCCCAGCACGCGGTGCGCCAGGCCAAGGCACTCGCCGAGAACATCGCCGCGTCCGTCGACGGACGGCCCCTGCGCGAGTACGCGCACAAGTACGTGGGATCGGTCGCCTCCCTCGGCCTCCACAAGGGCGTCGCCCATGTCTACGGCCGCAAGCTCAAGGGCTACCCGGCCTGGTTCATGCACCGCGCCTACCATCTGAGCCGCGTCCCCACCTTCAACCGCAAGGCGCGCGTGCTCGCCGAGTGGACGCTCGCGGGCCTGTTCAAACGGGAGATCGTCTCGCTCGGATCGCTGGAGCACCCCCGCGCCGAATTCGAGCTCGCGGCGGGCGGCCGCCCGGCCGGGCGGGGTCCCGAACCCGGCCCCAAGGGGCCCGGCGGCAAGGAGAACTGACGGTTGTCAGTGCGGTCCGTCACACTGGACGTGTGACCATAGGTGGGCCCACACCTGCACAGAGTGACCCAGCAGCCAGCGACACACGAGGCCAAGAGATCCGTGAACTTCACGCGTTGGAGCGCCCGGCTCCCCGGTACGCAGCGCCGCGCCGCCGCACGGACCGACCGGGGCTCCGTGCCCGCCGCACGCGGTGAGTCCGGGCCGGGGCCCGACACCTGGCCGGACGACGACGGGACGGACGGCCCGGCGGCGCCCGCCCTGGAGGAGCTGTCGGTGCGTCAGCTCCTCGGCCAGCTCCCGGCCCTCGCCGCCCTGGTGTACGGCCCGGAGCACCGTGTGGCGTACGTGAACGACGCCTACGCGACGACGTTCGGCCCCCGCCCCGTGGGCGCCCCCGCCGCCAAGGCCCTGCCCGAGCTGGACGAGCTCGGTCTGCTGCCCCTGATGGACCAGGTGCTGCGCAGCGGCAAGCCGCGTACGGTCAAGTCCCGCAAGGCCCAGGGCGGCGGGTCGTACACGGTCACCTGCACCCCGGTCGAGATCCCCGCGCGCGGGGAGGCGGGCGGCGGGGTGCTCGTCTTCGCCGCCGACGTCACCGACCACGCCGAGGCCGCCGAGCGGCTGCGCGCCAGTGAGCGGCGGCACCGCGAGACCGCCGTGACCCTCCAGCGCTCGCTCCTCCCGCAGGAGCTGGAGCAGCCCGACGACCTGCGGGTCGCCGCCACGTACCAGCCGGGCGGCACGGACGCGGCGGTCGGCGGCGACTGGTACGACGTGATCACCCTGGGCGCCGGGCGCACGGCGCTGGTGATCGGGGACGTGATGGGGCGCGGGGTCCGCGCGGCCGCCGTGATGGGTCAGCTGCGCACGGCCGTGCGGGCGTACGCACGCCTGGACCTGCCCCCGCACGAGGTGCTCCAGCTGCTCGACGGTCTGGCCGCCGAGATCGACGCCAGCCAGATCGCCACCTGCGTCTACGCGGTCCACGACCCCAATGAGGGCCGGCTCGACTACGCCTCGGCGGGCCACCTGCCCCTCCTCGTACGCCACGCCGACGGCAGCGTGCACCGCGCGGCGGACCCGACCGGGCCCCCGCTGGGCACCGGAGGCTGGCTGCACACCTCCGGCACCATCGCGCTGCCGCCCGGCGCGACCGCTGTCCTCTATACGGACGGTCTGGTCGAGCGCAGGGGAGAGGACATCGACGAGGGCGTCGCCGCCCTGGAGCGCGCGCTGTCCGGCGCGGTCGGCACCCCGCAGGTCGTCTGCGACCGGCTGATCCGCTCGCTCGGGGTGACCGCCGAGCACGACGACGACGTGGCGGTCCTGGTCCTCCAGCACCCGGCCCGCACCGGTCCCGACGCCGAGCTGTTCCACAACGCGGCGCTCGACCTGCTCGGCGGCGTGGAAGCCGCGCCACGCGCGCGTGCCTTCGCGTCCGGGGTCCTGGCCTCCTGGCGCTTCCCGGTCGAGCTGCGCGACCTGGGAGTCCTGGCGGCGAGCGAACTGGTGGCGAACTCGCTCCAGCACGGCACCCCGCCGATGCGGCTGCGGCTGCGCCGCACCGACCGCCGGCTGATCATCGAGGTGACGGACGGCGACGACCACCTGCCGCGCCGCCGCCGGGCCGAGCCCGGGGACGAGTCAGGACGAGGCATCTCGATCGTCGCCACGATCGCCTCGTCCTGGGGTTCGCGCCGCACGCCGGGCGGCGGCAAAGCGGTGTGGTGCGAGTTCGCCCTGCCGGGCTAGGCCGCCACCTGCTCCTGCTCGGCCTTGTGGACCGCGACCACGCGGGACGCGGCCGCCGCGTGCGCCGGGTGGTCCTGCGCGAGGGTGAGTCCCCGGCCCAGCCGCAGCGCGAGGGCGGTGATGCCGAGCGAGAACAGAATGAACGTCACGATGTACGGGCCGTGCAGCGTGGCCCCCATGGGCCCGCCCACGAACGGGCCGAGCGCCAGCGCCATCTGCTTGACCAGCGCGAACGCCGAGTTGTACTGACCGACCATCGCCTCCGGCGCCAGGTCCGCGACCAGCGGCGCCACGGTCGGCGACAGCATCGCCTCACCGAGCCCGAAGAGCGCGTACGTGGAGATGAACGCGGCGGTCGCCATGGTCTGGCTGCCGTGGCCGAGCCCCGCGTACCCGGCGAAGAGCCAGGCCACGGTCCAGATGAGCCCCACCGACGCGATGACGCGGCTGCGGCGGCGGCGCTCGACGAAGCGCAGTACCAGGAACTGGGCGACCACGATGACGGCGGTGTTGGCGGCCAGGGCCATGCCCAGGGCCGACGGCTCGATCCCCGCGGCCTCGGTGCCGTACGCCGCGAGACCCGACTCGAACTGGCCGTAGCAGGCGAAGAACAGCACGAAGCCGAGGACGCAGAGCTGGAGCATGGCGCGGTGTCCGAGGACGGCCCGGAAGCCGCTGCCGCTCTTGCCGCCCTTGGGGCGGGCGTCCGCGATGGCCGCGTTGCGCGGCAGCTTCACGGACAGCGCGATCGCGGCGAGGACCAGGAACATCGCGGCTTCGATGGCGAAGAGCAGGACGAAGGACGCCGGACGGCTCTCGTCGACGATCTGGCCGCCGAAGAGCCCGCCGATACCGAGCCCGAGGTTCTGCAGGAAGAACTGCGTGGCGAAGGCACGCGTACGGGAGGTCGGCGACGACGACCACACGATCATGGTGGCGAGTGCGGGCTGCATGACCGCGGTGCCCGCGCCGAGCAGGGCGGCCGACCCGAGGACGGCCACCAGGTTGTTCGCGAGCCCCAGGCAGAGCGCGCCCACGGCGGCCGTCACGGCGGCGCCGACCAGGACGGGCAGGGGACCGCGCCGGTCGATGACCCGGCCGGTGAAGAGCAGCGCGACCAGCGCGGCCAGGGCGAAGACGCCGAGGACGATCCCGGCCCAGAAGGAGCCGAGCCCTCGCACCGTCGCCACGTAGATGTACAGATACGGAACGGTGAACCCGAGTCCGAACGCGCTCAGCGCGTTCCCCGCCTGGATTCGGCGCATCGCCGCGCCCATCACCTTGGTCACACTCACCACCTTGAGGTCTCGAAGTGGAAGTCCTCGAACCTGAAGGTCTCAGGACCGAAGACTTCAATACTAAAGTTAGAACCTCAACAATACACACTCAAGGACTTAGACGCCAACGCCCCCCGTGCGATACTCGCGGCATGGCTGAGACCACCGAGCCCGGCGGGCCCACCGGTTCCACCGGCCCCGAGGAGCCGACCCTCGACGAACAGATCGCGGCGTACCAGCGCGAGTTCCGCGACCTCGACCCCCAGGTCGAGAAGGTCGTCTCGGCGCTGGGGCGGCTGAACCGACGGATGAACGTGGCGTACGGCCGCCAGGTCGCCGCGCTCGGCATCAGCAACGCCGAGTGGGAGGTCCTGAAGACCCTCGTCCTCGCGGGCAAGCCGTACCGGCTCGGCCCCGGCGAGCTGGCCAAGCGCCTCGGACTCACCCCCGCCGCCATGACCCACCGCATCGACCGCATGGCGGGCGAGGGCCTGGTCACGCGCGACCGGGACGAGAGCAACCGGGTGCGGGTCATCGTCGAGCTGACGGACGAGGGGCGTACGACGTCGCCGTCGACTGCGTACGCGCCCACAGCCCCGACCGCACCTACGGCGCTCAGGACGGCGGTGACCCCGACAACTCCGGCGACCCGGACAAGACTCCTCATGTGGCCCAAACTAGGCGCGGAACCCTCCGTCCCAGATCGGCCGTCCTGCCACCCCTCCCTCGGCTGAAAGAACCAGCCAGACGGCCCACGGACCGGGGTTGACACGCACTTGGCCCGTACGTAGTGTTCTCCGAGTTGTCCGACGTGAGCGCCGACTCCGGTCGGTCCCCGGACAGCCATTCCGCACCAACCACTTGATCCGAACGGCGATCACCGTCGTTTCGTTTTTCGTGCGCTTTTGCGAAATGAGGAATCCGCGTTCGACAGGGCGCAACCCCGATTGGCATCGGGGGCCAGGATTCCGCTAAAGTCTCACTCGTCGGAACGGCCCAACAGCCGGGAAGACAAACCGACTTGATCCGGGAGACCGGAAAGCAGGCCCGAAAGGATCTGATAGAGTCGGAACCGCCGGAAAGCCGAAAGGCCGGAAAGCGAATCCCGCCCGACTGGGAATCGGACACGAAAGAGTCTGATAGAGTCGGAAACGAAGGAAGCGCCCGGAGGGCCCGGAAACGGGAACAAAGGAAGCGTCCGTACCTTGAGAACTCAACAGCGTGCCAAAAGTCAACGCCAGATTGACAACCCCGGCCTGCCAGTGATGGCGGGTTGGAGGTTCCTTTGAAAAGTCCATCCGCTTGCGGGTGGCAACAACACAGCGAGGACGCTGAGGACGACTGGTCTTATTCCGACTGGTTCGTTCCGCTCTTTCGTGTGTGTGCACCGGATTACCGGTAAACATTCATGGAGAGTTTGATCCTGGCTCAGGACGAACGCTGGCGGCGTGCTTAACACATGCAAGTCGAACGATGAACCACTTCGGTGGGGATTAGTGGCGAACGGGTGAGTAACACGTGGGCAATCTGCCCTTCACTCTGGGACAAGCCCTGGAAACGGGGTCTAATACCGGATAATACTCCTGCCTGCATGGGCGGGGGTTGAAAGCTCCGGCGGTGAAGGATGAGCCCGCGGCCTATCAGCTTGTTGGTGGGGTAATGGCCTACCAAGGCGACGACGGGTAGCCGGCCTGAGAGGGCGACCGGCCACACTGGGACTGAGACCGGCTCGGCCCCGGCGAGCTGGCCAAGCGCCTCGGACTCACCCCCGCCGCCATGACCCACCGCATCGACCGCATGGCGGGCGAGGGCCTGGTCACGCGCGACCGGGACGAGAGCAACCGGGTGCGGGTCATCGTCGAGCTGACGGACGAGGGGCGTACGAAGTGGCTGGAGGCCATGCAGATGGCCACCGACTTCGAGGAGGACCTGCTCCAGGACCTCACTCCGGACGAGCGCGGGGCCCTCGGCGAGATGCTGATCCGCCTGCTGCGACGGGTGGAGCACGCCCAGCCGGACGCGGGCGGACGGCTCACTGACCTGGACTGACGGCCCATGAAATGGGTTGACAGGCCCGGGCCGACGGGGGTTGACACCACCCTCCCGGGTGCGTAAGGTTCTTCGAGTTGTCACGGAGCCGGAACGGTTCTGCGGCAACCGTCCGCCGCAGATTTGCGGCAACCCCATCTCAGTACGACCTCCCGATCGGGATGAATTTCGGCATGCCGAATTCCATTTCGAAGGGGGTTGGATGGATCGGCCGGCCCGATTAGGAGCCGCCCGGGAAATCCGCTAGAGTTTGGGACGTCGGAACGGCCCAACAGCCGGGAAGACAAACCGACTTGGGGAGGGGGGCCGCTTCTACGGCCGCGCCCTCCTCCGTACGTACCGTACGAGCCGGGCCCGTGACCGTACCCGCGTCCGCGGCCGGGCTCCACGCGCGCGTGCCCGCGTCCTCCATCACCGGCGGCGGCCCCGCCTGGGCCGGGCGCTGAGGCCGGATACCTCCACCCGGCCCCTCGCCCGGTGTCGCGGAGGCCGCCGCCCTGGCTCTCGCGCGTACCGCGCGCCAGCGCGACCAGGTGCCCAGGGCGAAGATGAACAGCACCAGGAGGACGAGCAGCTGGCCGATGAGCAGGCCCCAGAAGAGGCCGTAGCCGGAGAGCTGGGTGGCGGGGGTGTCCGGCCAGGCGGTCGGGAGGTCGTGCGGCGCCTGGACCAGTTGGTGCATGGCCTTCGGGGTGCGGGTGAACGTCACTGCGTCCGGCCAGGCGCCATGGCTGAACAGGCCTGCCAGGCCCGTGGCCGTCCAGACCAGGACGGTGAGGCCGAGCAGGAACGCGAGCAGCCCGATCAGCAGGGAGTCGGGGATGCCGCGCTCCTCGCCGCGGGAGCGGGACTCCGGCATGTCAGGCAACCTCCGGCGGGTCGGGGCAACGTGCGCGTGTCGGGGAACTTCCGGGGTGTGGGCGGCCGTTGATCCGGCAAGCCCCTCGTGGGGAGGGGCTTGCCGGACCGTCAGGCCACGGTCGACTCGGGCGAGGAGGTGCCGGACATTTGCTGTTCCATCAGCGCTGCCCTGCGCTCGCTCTCCGACTCCAGCCGGCTCTCCAGCTCATGGGCGAGTACGTCGTCGGTCGCCGCCGACTCCGTCATGGCCCGGTCGGTGAAGACCAGCGGCCGTTCCCGCTCGGTGACCAGGTGCTTGACCACCTGGACATTGCCGTTGACGTCCCAGACGGCGATACCGGGCGTGAGCGTCGGGATGATCTCGACCGCCCAGCGCGGCAGACCGAGGACCCGGCCCGTAGCCCTCGCCTCGTCCGCCTTCTGGGCGTAGATCGTCCTGGTCGACGCCATCTTCAGGATCGCCGCCGCCTCCCGCGCCGCCGCCCCGTCCACGACGTCCGACAGGTGGTGCACCACGGCCACGAAGGACAGCCCGAGGCGCCGGCCGAACTTGAGCAGCCGCTGGAAGAGCTGGGCCACGAACGGCGAGTTGATGATGTGCCAGGCCTCCTCCACCAGGAAGATGCGCTTCTTGCGGTCGGGCCGGATCCAGGTGTGCTCCAGCCACACGCCGACGATCGCCATCAGGATCGGCATCGCGATCGAGTTGCGGTCGATGTGCGAGAGGTCGAAGACGATCAGCGGGGCGTCCAGGTCGATGCCGACGGTGGTCGGTCCGTCGAACATGCCCCGCAGGTCGCCGTCGACCAGCCGGTCCAGGACCAGCGCCACGTCCAGGCCCCAGGCCCGGACATCGTCTATGTCGACGTTCATGGCGACCGCCGAGGCCGCCTCGGGGTGGCGCAGCTGCTCCACGATGTCGGTGAGGACGGGCTGCCGGCCGGTAATGGTCTCGTTCACGTAGGCGTGCGCGACCTTCAGGGCGAAGCCCGACCGCTCGTCCAGGCCGTGCCCCATCGCCACCTCGATGATGGTGCGCAGCAGCGCCAGCTGGCCCGTGGTGGTGATCGCCGGGTCCAGCGGGTTGAGCCGGATGCCGCCGTCGAGAGCGGCCATCGGGTCGAGCCGGATGGGGGTTATCCCCAGCTCGCGCGCGATGAGGTTCCATTCGCCGGCGCCGTCCTCGCCCTGGGCGTCGAGCACCACGACCTGGCGGTCGCGGAACCGCAGCTGGCGCAGCACATAGGTCTTCTCCAGGGCCGACTTGCCGTTGCCGGACTCGCCGAGGACCAGCCAGTGCGGCGCGGGCAGCTGCTGGCCGTACAGCTGGAAGGGGTCGTAGATGTATCCCTTGCCGCTGTAGACCTCGCGGCCGATGATCACGCCCGAGTCGCCCAGGCCCGGCGCGGCCGTCGGCAGATAGACGGCCTGCGCCTGGCCGGTGGAGGTGCGCACGGGCAGCCGGGTGGTCTCCACCTTCCCGAAGAGGAAGGAGGTGAAGGCGTTGGTGAGCGCGGAGAGCGGATCTCGCATGAGCAGGCCCCAATCAGCTCTCGGCTAGCGGCGGATGCCGGTCGCGAACGGCAAGGTGTTGACGAAGGCCCGGTGGTGCTCGCGGTCGCACCACTCCAGCTTCAGGTACGACTTGCCGGCCGAGGCGCGGATGGTGCGCTTGTCCCTCGCCAGCGCCTCGGGAGAGCGCGCCGACACGGTGATGTACCCGACGAGGTTGACGCCTGCCGCGCCACTGGCGAGATCTTCACCCCGTTGGTCGAGGCGGCCGTGGGCCGCGATGTCGCGCGGGTCGACGGTCCGGTTCATCTTGGCCGCGCGCGAGGCCTCGGCCTCGTCGTTGGTCTTCTCGGTGAGCATGCGCTCGATGGCGACCTCGGTGGGTTCGAGGTCCATGCAGACCGCGACCGTACGGATCACGTCCGGGGTGTGGACGAGCAGCGGGGCGAGGAAGTTGACGCCCACGGGGGTCATCGGCCACTCCTTCACCCACGCCGTGGCGTGGCACCAGGGCGCGCGCGTGGAGGACTCGCGGGTCTTGGCCTGGAGATAGGTGGGCTCGACCGCGTCCAGCTCGGCGGGCCAGGCGTTGCGCTTGGTCATGGCCTGGATGTGGTCGATGGGGTGGTCCGGGTCGTACATGGAGTGCACGAGCGAGGCGAGCCGTCCCTGGCCGAGCGGCTGGCGCACCCGGATGTCGGCCTCGGCGAGCCGGGCGCAGATGTCGGTGAGCTCGCGGGCCATCACGACGGCGAGCCCGGCGTCGCGGTCGATCTTGCGGCCGGGCTGGGGGCGGGCGGCGCGGGCCATGGCGTGCGCCTCGGCGGCCAGCTCGCGCGAGTACTGCATACAGGCGACGAGATACGCGCGGTGCTGCTCGCTCGATGTCGACACCATCGACTGGAGCTGCTGGTAGGACTCCTGGAGCCAGTCGGGGGAACCGTGGTCACCGCGCTGGGCGACGTCCTTGGCGTGGGCGTCCGGGTCGGCGGGCAGGGTGCGGGCGAGCATCTGGAGGCGGGTGACGAACCCGTCGCCGTTGGCGACGTGCTTGAGCAGCGTGCCGAACCGGTCGACCAGGGCCTCCTGATCCTCGCTGTCCCGCAGCCCGACGCCGGGGCCCTCGATCTCGATGGCGGCGGTCACGGTCCGGCGGTCGGCGTGCAGCAGTACGGCGATCTCGTCGGGGCCGAAGGGCGCGGCCAGCCAGCTGATCCGGCCGATGCCGGGCGGCGGCCCGACCTCGACCTCGCGCCCGTCACCGCGTACGCCCGCCTCCATGGCGGCGGAGCGGTAGGTGGTGCCGCGGCGCAGTGAGCGCTTGTAGCTTCGGTTGATCTCGAACCACTTGTAGAACGTGCGGTGTTTGTACGGGAGGTACACCGCGGCGAGCGCCAGCATGGGGAAGCCCATGAGCAGCACGATCCGCAGGGACAGGACGGGGACCAGCAGTCCGCACATCATGCCGAGGAACGCGCCGCCGATGATCAGCGCGATCTCGCCGGTCTCGCGGTTCTTGCCGACGATGGCCGACGGCCTGGCCCGGCCGATCAGATACGTGCGGCGGGGCGAGACCGGTTGGGACTGGGTCGTCAACGCCCTCCACCTCCTGTGCTGTTGTTGCCTTTGTTGCCGGTGTTGCGGCTGCTGTGCGGGGTGCCGCTGGTGGGTCCGGATCCGCTACGGGGCGGTGGTGCGGCGGAGGGGACATGTCCGCCGCCGCCACCGCCGCCGGAGGAGCCCCGGCTGCTGTGGGCGGCCACGCCGCCGGACATCGGGTTGGCGGGCCGGGGCTGGGCGCCGTTGTTCTGGTTGCCCCGGCTGCTGTGGGTCTTGATGCCCTGGGAGACGAGGGCGGCCGGGGAGGAGATCACGGCGGCCGCCTGGGAGCCGTCGGTGGCCTGCTTGCGGTTGGTGCGGGCGGCGGCGATCTCGTCGCCGAAGCCGGGCACGAAGCGGTAGATCATCGCGGAGGCGAAGATGGCCAGCAGGATGATGGCGAGGCCGGAGACGACGGCCTGGAAGGAATCCGGCCCCTTCCCGGCGGAGAGGGCCCCCGCCAGGCTCAGCACGATCACGATGATGGGCTTCACCAGGATGATCGCGATCATGATCCCGGCCCAGCGGCGGACGTGGCCCCACATGTTCTTGTCGACGAGTCCCGAGTACACGACGACGCCGAGCAGCGCTCCCACGTACAGCAGGAGGGCGCGGATGTAGAGCTCCAGGAAGAGGATGCCGGCCGCGAGGATGGTGACCAGGGAGACGACGATCAGCATGATCGGGCCGCCGCCGATGTCCGTGCCCTTCTTCAGCGCGGCCGAGAACGACCCGAAGAAGACGTCGGTCTGGTCGCCGGTGCCGGCGGCGATGACGTCGGTGACGGCGTCGGTGGCGTTGACGACGGTGTAGAGGATCAGCGGGGTGAAGGCGGACGCGAGCACGGTCAGCCAGAGGAACCCGACGGCCTCGGAGATCGCGGTGGTCAGCGGTACCCCGCGAATCGCCCGCTTGGTGACGGCGAGCAGCCACAGGACGAGCGTGAGGATGGTGGCGGCGGCGAAGACGACGGCGTAGCGGCCGAGGAAGGCGGGGTTGGTGAAGTCCACCTTGGCGGCGGTCTTCACGAATTTCGACAGCGTGTCGACGACCCAGACGGCGGCGTCGGCGCAGCCGCGGGCGAGGGAGGTGAGGGGGTCGGCGGGGTCGCCGGGGGCGACGTTGTTGGTCGAGGTGCCGGGCTTGCCGCTGCCCGACTCGCAGTAGTCCTTGGCAGGACCGCGGATGAGGTCGCAGGGCCCGCCGGTGCTGCTGCTCCCGGGGCTCGGCGTAGGGCTCGGGGTGGGGCTCGGTACCGCGTACGCGTATGTGGCGGCCAGGACGGCCGTGGTCTGCACGGCGGTCAGCGCCGTGGCGAGCGGGAGGGCACGGCGGGGCCGCTTACCGGGCATAGGTGAACCCTCCGTACTGCTCGACGGCGTCGGCCATGTCCTTGGCCGTCGCGGCGGCCTGGTCGCGCCCGACGGGCGCCGGGCCGTCCTTCTGCGTGAAGTCGGTGACCTTCCAGTCGTTGCCGATCCACTTCAGCTGGAAGGTGTTGGTGTACCAGCCCTCGGAGACCGGGTTCTTCGAGCCCTCGCCGGCGAGGCCGAACAGGGCCGAGTACCAGACGGACACGCTCGCGGTGTCGGTGCCGTACGCCTCCACCTTGGAGCCGACCGGGTTGAACCGGGAGATGAAGGTCAGCCCGTTCGGGGCGGTGCCGTCCGGCTTGAGACCGATCCGGGCGAGGAACTCCGCCCCGGAGTAGGCCTTGTCGAGGTCGCCCTGGCGGGCCGCCGCCACGTCCGGCGCGTACACCGTGCTCACGATCTCGTGACGGCGGGACAGGTTGTACATGCCGTCCGAGCCGAGCGCCACGACGTAGTTCGCCGCTGCCGACTGCGCGCCCTGTTCCGTCTGGGGGAAGCCGGTCGCGATGCCGCCCGTCTTGCCCTGCACCGGCTTCGCCCCGCTCGCCGCCGTCGGCTTTGTGCCTGAGTGTTTGGGGTCGTCCGAGGCTTCGTCTCCGCCGCTGTCGCCGCGGTTGGCGAAGGCGATCGCGGCGACGAGGAGGACCACCACGCCGACGACCGTGAGCAGGGAGCGCGAGGCGCGGACGGGGCGGCGGGCGCCGCCGTACACGTCGGCGCCCTCGCCCTCCGGCAGCCGGGTGCGCGTCTGGCGCGTACCGCCCACGGTGCTGTACGCGTCCTCCGTGCGCCTGGAGTCGTGCTCGTCGCCGAGGCTCATGCCGCGTACGCCCCCTCAACCCTTCGCTGGTCCGTCGTGTAGTACGACGGTAGCCGTGCTGGTTCCCGCGCGGGCGCGGTGTGGTGACTCGACATCAGGGAGACGCAACCTCAGCCGGTGGGCACGACGGACGGATGGTGTGGGGGCGGGCCCACTGAACGGCCGGAATTGTGGTGGCTGGAATTCGTTCCTCGCCGTCCCTCCCGCCTCTCCCCGTTCACCACCGCGTCACGCACCACCCCCGTAATGAAGGAGTTGTCTGTACAACAGTTGGCTGTACAACCTCGCCCCTCATGGAGCCCTCGTGACGACCGCCCCCCGTATCCGCACCACCGGCATCGCCCTCGCCCTCACCGCCGCCTCCGTCCTCACGCTCGCCGCCTGTGGGGCGAAGAGCGACGCCAAGAACGTCGACTCGAAGGGGAAGGGCGGGGTGTCCCTCGCCGCCGCCGGGTCCGCCGAGGAGGCCGGCGGGATGGACGCCCTCGTCGCCGCCGCCAAGAAGGAAGGCGTGCTCAACGCCATCGCCATCCCCCGGGACTGGGCCAACTACGGCGCCCTCATCGACGGGTTCACCAAGAGGTACGGCATCAAGGTCGCCGTCGAGAACCCCGACGGGACCAGCCAGGACGAGATCAACGCCGTCAGGACCCGCAAGGGCCAGGACCGCGCCCCGGACGTCCTCGACCTCGGTGCCTCCTTCGCGCAGAGCGCGGCCCAGCAGGGGCTGACCGCGCCGTACAAGGTCGCGGCGTACGGCAGGATCGCCGAGGGGCAGAAGGACGCGAAGGCCCGGTGGTTCAACGACTACGGCGGCTACGTCTCCATCGGCTGCGACGCCAAGCGCGTCAAGGAGTGCCCGCAGACCTTCGCCGATCTGCTGAAGCCCCAGTACAAGGGGCAGGTCGCGCTCAACGGCAACCCCACCAAGTCGGGTTCGGCCTTCGCCGGCGTCTACGCCGCCGCCCTCGCCTCCGGAGGATCCTTCGACGACATCCAGCCAGGGCTCGACTTCTTCGGGAAGCTGAAGAAGAACGGGAACTACAACCCCGTCGAGTCCACCCCGGCCACCGTCGAGAAGGGCGAGACCCCGATCTCCCTCGACTGGGACTACCTCAACGCCGGGTACGGCGAGGAGTTCAAGAGCAAGGGGCTGGACTGGAAGGTCGCCGTCCCCAGTGATGGCGTGTACGCGCAGTACTACTCCCAGGCCATCAACAAGGACGCCCCGCACCCCGCCGCCGCCCGGCTGTGGCAGGAGTACCTCTACTCCGCCGAGGGGCAGAACCTGTGGCTGAAGGGGCACGCCCGCCCCGCCCTCATGGCCGCCATGGAGGCCGACGGGACGCTCGACAAGGCCGCCGCCGCCGCGCTGCCCAAGGTCGCGGGCACGCCGAAGTTCCCCTCCGAGGCGCAGACCGCCAAGGCCAAGCAGGTTCTCGCGGCCGGCTGGGCCAAGGCGATCTCGGGCTGATCGATCCATGACCTCCTCCCTCCTCACCTCCTCGTCGGGGGCCGCCGCCACGCAAGACGTGCGCGGCTCCCGGCGGCGGGGCCCCAGGGCCTCCGGGCCCTGGCTCGCCGCCCTGCCGCTGCTCGCCTTCGTGGCCCTCGCCTTCGGGCTCCCCGCCGTCGCCATGGCCGACGGGGCGTTCACCGTGAACGGCTCGTACGGACTCGGCAACCTCGACCAGTCCGTGCACGGCGCCTACCGCACCGCGCTCCTCGGCAGCCTCAAGCTGGCGGCCGTCACCGCGGCCATCGGCTCGGTGCTCGGGCTGCTGCTCGCCCAGGCCGTCGTCACCTCGCGCGGCCGGGCGCTGCGCGAGGCCGTGCTCACCGCGTCCGGTGTGCTCGCCAACTTCGGCGGTGTGCCGCTGGCGTTCGCGTTCGTCGCCACCCTCGGCAACGCCGGAGTGCTCACCACCCGGCTCGGGCTCGACCGGCACGGGTGGAGCCTCTACAGCTTCTGGGGGCTCACCCTCACCTATCTGTACTTCCTGGTCCCGCTGATGGTGCTGACCGTGGCGCCCGCGCTCGACGGGCTGCGGCCGCAGTGGCGCGAGGCCGCGCTCAACTCCGGTGCCAGCACCTGGCAGTACTGGCGGCACGTGGGCATCCCGGTGCTGCTGCCGACCCTGCTCGGCGGGTTCGTGCTGCTCTTCGGCAGCGCCTTCGCCGCGTACGCCACGGCCGCCGCGATGGTCGGCAGCTCGGTGCCGCTGGTGACGCTGCAGATCGCGGACGCGCTCTCCGGCAACGTCCTGATCGGCCAGGAGAACGTGGCCCTCGCGCTCAGCCTCGACATGGTCCTGGTCGCGGGTCTCGTCATGGCCGTCCATCTGCCGTTGCAGCGAAGGAGCGCCCGATGGCTCGCCTGACGCCCCGTCCGATCCCGGCCGGGGTGCGCCCCTGGCGCGGTGTCGTCCTCGGCGCCGCGGGACTGTACTTCCTGGTTCCGCTGGCCGCCGCGCTGGTCTTCACCGTGGACGTACCCGGTCAGGGGCTCACCCTCGACTCGTACACCCAGATCTTCTCGGCCGACGGGTTCACCACCGCGCTGCTGCTCTCCCTCGGGCTGGGGCTCACGACCGTCGCCCTCGCGCTGCTCCTGACGCTCCCGGCCGCGCTCGCGGTGCGGATCTCGGGCTCGGGGCGGCTGCGGGCGGTGCTCGAAGTGGTCTGCACCCTGCCGCTGGTGGTGCCGCCGGTCGCGCTGGTCGCCGGGATCGGCACGGTCCTGAAGTGGGGGCCCGACCATCTCGCCACCACTCCGCTGTACGAGACGTTCGTCGCCGTGCAGGACCCGGACTTCCCGGTCGTGCTCGTGCTGGCGTACGTGGTGATGGCGCTGCCGTTCGTCTACCGCTCGCTGGAGGCGGGGCTGCGGGCCGTCGACGTCCGTACGCTCGTCGAGGCCGCGCGCGACCTGGGCGCCTCCTGGCCCCGGGCGATCGTCTCGGTGGTGCTGCCCAATCTGCGGACCGCGCTGCTCAACGCCTCGTTCCTGGCGCTGGCGCTGGTCCTCGGCGAGTTCACGGTGGCGCAGTTGCTCGGGTTCCGGCCGTTCGCGGTGTGGATCGTGCAGGCGTCCGGCTCCAACGCCCAGTTGTCCGTGGCCGTCTCGCTGCTCAGCCTGGTGCTGACCTGGGTGCTGCTGCTCGTCCTGACCGGCCTGGCCGGCACCCGCTCGCGTACCCCTGTCCGCAAGAACCGCAAGAACGAGAAGGAGGCCGGCGCGTGACCCTCACCGAAGCCGCTCCGCGTACCGGAACCGCCCTGAGGATCCGGGGGCTGCGCCGCACCTTCGGCTCCGCCGTCGCGCTCGACGGGCTCGACCTCGATGTCGCGCCCGGTGAACTCCTGGCCCTGCTCGGCCCGTCGGGCTGCGGCAAGACCACGGCGCTGCGGGTGCTCGCGGGCTTCGAGAAGCCCGACTCCGGTCAGGTGCTGCTGGACGGCGAGGACATCGTGCCGGTCCCGGCCAACCGGCGCGACACCGGGATGGTCTTCCAGTCGTACAGCCTCTTCCCGCATCTGACCGCCGCCGACAACGTGGCGTTCGGGATGCGGATGCGCAAGGTCGCCCCGGCCGAACGGCGGGCGCGCGCGGCCGAGTTGCTGGAGCTGGTGGGCCTGCCCGAACACGGCGGGCGCTTCCCGCACCAGCTCTCCGGCGGCCAGCAGCAGCGGGTGGCACTGGCCCGGGCGCTCGCCCTGCGGCCCCGGCTGCTGCTGCTGGACGAGCCGCTCTCGGCGCTCGACGCCCAGGTGCGGGTGAATCTGCGCGAGGAGATCCGGCGGCTCCAGCTGGAGCTCGGGATCACCACCGTGTTCGTCACGCACGACCAGGAGGAGGCCCTGTCGATGGCCGACCGGGTCGCGGTGATGCGCGGCGGACGGCTGGAGCAGTGCGCCACCCCGGCCGAGTTGTACGACCGTCCGGCGACCGCGTTCGTGGCGTCCTTCATCGGCACCATGAACCGGATCCCGGGCCGCCTCGCGCCGGACGGGCAGGCCGAGGTCCTGGGCGTCACGCTTCCCGTGGACGGTCCGGCGGCCGGTGCCACCGCGTTCCTGGTGCGCCCCGAGGCGCTGGAGGTGACGGCGGACGGCCCCGACGTGGTGACCGGCAGCGCCTTCCACGGCGCCAGCACCCGGCTGCGCGTCCGTCTCGCGGACGGCACCGAGGTCAAGGCCGACCTGCCCTCGCACACGGCGGGCGCGTTCGGCGCGGGCGCGGCCGTCACCGTACGGCCGCGGCGGCGTCCGGTGCTCGCGGCGGGTGAGGAGGCGTGAGCGGGCTGCGGGCGGTGCTCTTCGACATGGACGGCACGCTGGTCGACACCGAGCGGGCCTGGGTCGAGGTCGTCGAACAGGTCGCGGCCCGGCACGGGTACGCGCTGGTGGGCGCCGGGCGGACAGCGGTGTACGGGCGGTCCGTCGAGGACACCGCCACCATGCTGTACGAGTCGCTCGGGGTCCGGCAGGACGCGCTGGCAGCCGAGTTGGGCGACGGGTTCGCCGCGCGGCTCGCCGACGGGGCCGAGCCCCGGCCGGGCGCGCTGCGGCTGCTGTCGGCGCTGCGCGGCGAAGGGGTGCCGACCGCGCTGGTGTCGGCGTCCCCGAGGGCGGTCGTCGACCGGGTCGCGGCCTCCCTGGCCGGGCACCGCTTCGACGCGGTGTACGGCGCTGAGGACACCGCACGGACCAAGCCCGCGCCCGATCCGTATCTGGCGGCGGCCGCGGCGCTCGGCGCGGAGCCTTCGCACTGCGTGGCCGTCGAGGACACGGTGACGGGGGTGACCTCGGCCGAGGCCGCGGGGTGCGCGGTGCTCGCGGTGCCGTCGATGGAACCCATCGCGCCCGCGGCGGGCCGAACGGTGCTGGCTAGTCTGGAGGAAGCGGATCCGGCGTTGCTCCGCTCGCTGATCGGCGCTCGCTAGCAGGCAGTTGACGGGGACGGGGACGGGAACGAGATGGCAGGCAAGGCGCCGCTGTACCGGAAGGTGGCCGGCGATCTGCGGGCGGCCATCACCGCCGGGGAGTACGGGTCGGGGGCACGGCTGCCCGCCGAGGACGAACTCGCCCGTACCTACGGCGTGTCCAGGGGCACGGTCCGCCAGGCGCTGGCCGCGCTGCGCACCGACGGTCTGGTCACCTCGCGGCGCGGGGCGCGGCGGGTGGTGCTCGGCGGCGGGGCGCGGCTCCAGAGCTTCGAGGAGCTGCGGTCGTTCGCGCGCTGGGCGCGCTCGCAGGGCGAGGAGCCGGGCGGCCGGACGGTCGCGGTGGGCCCGGGCGGGGCGACCGAGGAGGAGGCGTACCACCTGCGACTCCCGGTCGGGGAGCGGATCTTCCGGGTACTGCGGGTCCGTACGCTGTCCGGGTCCCCGGTGATGGTGGAGCGCACCACCTATCCGGAGCGCGTGGGTGAGCTGGTCGCGACGATGGACCCGGGCCTCGCCTCGCACGCCGACGCGCTGGAGGCGCACGGCGTGCTGTTCAGCGACGCCCTGCACACGATCGACGTGGTCCCGGCAGACGCCGCCGACGCGGAGCTGCTCGGCTGCCGGGCCGGTGACGGCCTGCTGCGCGAGCGCCGCCGCTCCACCGATCCGGCGGGCCTGCCGGTGGAGTGGTCCCAGGACCGCTATCTGCCGGGCACGGTGGCGTTCACCGTACGCAACTCCTCGGGGTCCAGGGCGATGGGCAGGAGCCTCAACGGCTCGTGAGGCTCCTGCCCGGTCCGGTGGCCAGTCGGGTCAGCAGCCGAAGTCGACCAGGTCGAAGGTCGCGTAGTGGTCCGAGGTGTAGTAGTCCTCGTCGGCCTGCCGCCCGGTGACGATACGGCGGGCGCCGCGCGTCGGGGAGCCCGGCGTCTTCACGGTGTACTCGTGGTAGTAGCCGCCGGACTGCGACGGGAGCACATGCTCGCGGTTGGAGAAGACGACGCCGTCCTGCGAGTACGGGAACGGGCCGCCGTTGTCGATGAGCCGCAGCGTGTCGTGCGCCTGCGAGGGCAGCTCGGAGGAGCAGATGCTGCCGACGCTCTGAACGGAGGCGGTGGACGCGGTGGCCTCGACCGCGGTCGGGCCGAGGAGCAGGGCGGCGGCCACCGTCGCGATCGCGCCGAGCGTGGTGATGCGTGGGGGGATTCTCATGCGGATCATGATGACGCGCGTAGACCGGCGGCCGTCAACGCCAATTCCGTTGAATTTCCCACGAGTTAACCTGCGGCACCCACCCGTAACGAAAGCGTCTGCCGCTCTTTGCTCTTATGGACAGAATTTGGCCATTCTTTCGTTTCGGCTAACTAAAGGCCTTGCTACTCTCCCCGCCATGGACCACGGACTCGCTGCCGACCGCGTCAAGGCGGTCGAAGACCTTCTCTCCGTGACCCGCGAACACAGCGGCGTCACGGTGATGTTCCACACCGCGGTAGCCGAAAGGCAAGGCCTGGGAGCCTCCGAGACCAAGACGCTCGATCTGCTCGAACGGTTCGGTCCGCTCACCGCCAAGGAGCTCTCCCAGCACACCGGCCTCGCCCCCGCCTCCGTGACGGGCCTGGTCGACCGACTGGAGGCCAAGGGTTTCGTCCGGCGCGCCAAGCACCCCACCGACAAGCGGCGCGTACTCATCGAGATCCGCTGGGAGAACATCGACGGCCTGAAGCGGTTCTTCGTGGACTGGTCCCATCAAGTGGCCGAGTTCTGCGAGGAGTTCACGACCGAGGAGCTCGGTACCGTGGTCCGCTTCCTGGCCGGGAACAGCACCCTCCAGCGCGAGGCGGCGGCGCGGCTGGGCCCGTAACCGCCCCCTCCCGGGGCGTCGGGGGCGCCCGCGCAGTCGGGCAAGCCGTCGGGCCGGACCTCGCCGAGCACTCCGGCCGGCTCCGGGGGAGCGGCGCAGCCGCCGAGGTACATCGAGAACAACCGTGTCTCGCGCGACTACTGGACGCTGTCCAAGGACCCCGTCACCGCCTCGCACGGGATCGGTGAGTGCCACACGATCGGCGGCGAGGGGAATACGCCGGCCGAGTTCCAGACGGCGGTCGAGGACTCTGCCGAGCAGGATCTCCCGTACGTCACGAGGAAGGCGAAGATCGTGATGCGGATGAAGTACGCCGAGCTGAAGAACACCAGGCCCGACCCGTACTACATCTCGGTCGGGGTGAAGCCGCCGCACGAGATCGACCCCGACACGGGCAAGCCCTTCGTGGATCTCAAGATGGAGAACAAGACCGTCGGCTACACCAGCAAGCCGGTGGACATCTACAGCAAGTGGAAGTCCGGCGAGTTCATCGAGCTGACGTATCCGGACGACTTCACGAGTCACTTCGGGGGCAAGACCGACGAGGCCATCCCGGTCGCCAACGACCCGGGGGACTGGACGGTCGTCTTCTACCACGTCAAAGGCGGCCCCACGGACTACGCGAGCATCGCGTGTTCTGGCTTCCGAGTGAAGTAGGCGGTGAACCGGGCCCGGATGGGGGAGGGTTGAGGGGTGCGTAAATTCCTGGTGGCCGGAGGCATCGCGACAGGGGCGGGTGTGGGCTTCGTCGCCCTGCTCGTCGTGGGCACGTACTCGGCGGCGGCCGGGCTGAACTCCGGGCTCGGCGCGGGCAAGTCGGTAGGGCTGGCCAAGGGCGCGGTGCCCGCCCTGTACCAGCCGATGGTGCAGAAGTGGGGGAACCTGTGTCCCGCGCTCAACCCGGCCATGCTCGCGGCGCAGTTGTACCAGGAGAGCGGCTGGGACCCGACGGCCAAGAGTCCGGCCGACGCGCGCGGCATCGCACAGTTCATCCCCGGCACCTGGGCCACGCACGGGATCGACGGCAACGGTGACGGCAAGAAGAACATCTGGGACCCGGCCGACGCGATCCCGTCCGCCGCCTCCTACGACTGCGAACTGGCCGGATACGTCAAGAACGTGCCGGGGGACCAGAGCAGCAACATGCTCGCCGCGTACAACGCGGGGTCGTACGCGGTCATCAAGTACGGGGGCGTGCCGCCGTACAAGGAGACCCAGGGCTACGTGAAAACCATCCGCACCCTGGAGAAGAGCTTCGCCCGCCCCACCACCCGGGTCGCCCCCTCCCAGCAGGCCGCGGGGGCCATCTACTACGCGCAGCAGAAGCTCGGTACGCCCTATCTCTGGGGTGGGGAGGGGACCGCCGCGCAAGGGGGGCGGTTCGACTGTTCGGGGCTCACCCAGGCCGCCTACGCCAGTGTCGGGATCGAGTTGCCGCGGGTCGCCAACGACCAGTACAACGCCGGCCCGCACCCCTCCCGGGGCGAGCTCCTCCCGGGTGATCTCGTCTTCTTCTCCGACGACCTCACCAACTCCCGCGCCATCCACCACGTCGGGATGTACGTCGGCGGCGGGTACATGATCAACGCCCCGTACACCGGCGCCGTCATCCGCTTCGACAAGATCGACGCGCCGGACTACTTCGGTGCCACCCGGGTCACCAAGGACGGCGCCGCCGCGTTGCCGACCTTCAAGCCGGGTACATGACCGGCGGTACGAGGTGGCCGGATCTCGTCGGCACTCTCCGTCAGGTCATGGCCCTGAGCTGCGACGATGAGTCTCTCTTCGATAACGTCGTGGTGATCATTCCGTGGAGAGTGGAACGCGAGGGCCGTTCAGGCCGTTCAGTGGACAGTGACCGCAGGAGTACTGACCACGGGGGTTGGTAGCTACACGCACAGGCAAGGGGCCTCGGCATGGCTGGACTCGCGCTCGACGGGTCGAACCTGGACGTCAGCCTGCTCTACGACATCAACGGACTCGCCGGTTCCGCCCCCACGTGGTTCGACCGCGTGATGGAGTTCGTCGGCGAGTACGGCATCCTGCTCGCCCTCGTCCTCGTCGTGCTCCGCTGCTGGTGGAGCCTGCGGCGAGGGGAGGACCGCGAGAGCGCCCTGGCGTCCGTCGCGGCCCTCGTCTGGGCGCCGCTCGCCGCCGGGATCGCGCTGCTCGTCAACATCCCCATCAGGGGATTCGTGGAGCGGCCCCGGCCCTTCCTGTCCCACAAGGGGCTCGACGTCCTGGTCGACGGCAAGACGGACTACTCCTTCGTGAGCGACCACGCCACGATGGCGATGGCGATCGGGGCCGGACTCTTCGTCGCCCACCGCAAGTTCGGGCTGCTCGCCATCGGGCTCGCGCTCGCCGAGGGCTTCTGCCGGGTCTACATGGGCGTGCACTACCCCACCGACGTGGTCGGCGGCTTCGCCCTGGGCACCGCCGTCACCCTGCTGCTCGCGCCGCTCGCGCTGATGCTGCTGACCCCGCTGGTGTCGACGGTGGCCCGCTCGCCCCGCCTCGGCCGTCTCGTACGGTCGCGGCGCGCCGGCCAGTCCTCGCTGCGGCTCGCCGTGGAGCTGCCCGACCCCCGTGACCCCCGGTCAGGGGCGGGGACGGGAGCGGGGCCCGGCGAGAACGACCTGGCGGCGTAGGCCCGTTCGGCCGGGTCGGCGGCGGCTCACAGTGCCTGGGGGAAGTCGAACAGGCGCGTCGGGTCGTACCGGCGCTTGAGCTGGGCGAGCCGGGGCGCGGCATCGCCGTAGTACGCCCTGCGCCAGTCCTTCAGCTCCGGGTCGGCGTAGTTCTGGTAGGCGGCCCCGTTCGTGTACCGGCTCAGTGCGTCATGGGTGGAATTCAGCCATGCCCGCTGGGGCGTTCCGGAGGTGCCGGGGCGCCAGGAGGCGATGTACTGCGCGAGCACCCGCGAGCGGCGGTGCACGAACGCCGTCGCCGTCGGGGAGACCCGGTTCAGCGCCCCGCCGAGCGCCGTGAGCGCCACGCTGCCCGCCCCGCCGCCCTGTCCCACCGGCACGCTCCCGAAGGCCTCGGTCCTGGTGAGCAGGGCCCGTACGCCGTCGGCGGGGAGCGCCCGGTCGAAGAACGCGGACCGGGCCGCGTACGTCTCGCGCTGGAGCGCGCCCTGCGGGGTGCGGCCGGGGGTGGTGCCCGGGAGGTGGCACTGCGCCTCGGAGAGGGCGGCGCACCCGGCGTAGGTGAGCATCGCGTCGGTGTAGCCGTGGCGGCGCAGCGAGACGGAGGAGGCGGGGGCGCCGACCCGGTCGGCGAGGCGGTCCACGGCGTTCTGGAGGTCGTCGTAGGAGCCCAGCGAGAAAGCGGAGACGGCGACCGTGGGGGCCGCCCCCGCCTTCGCGCCGCCCGCGGCGGCCGCGAGATGGGCGGCGGACCAGATCTCGTCGTCCTGGTCGGGGCCCCACTCCTGCCAGGCCTCGATCACGGCCCGCGCCCTCGCCCAGGGCCAGTTCAGATACGCGGTGACGGTCCGCGGGGCGTCGTGCGTATCGAAGGTGAGCTCGGTGACCACGCCGAAGTTGCCGTTGCCCGCGCCGCGCAGGGCCCAGAAGAGGTCGCTCTCGCGGTCGGCGTCGGCGGTGAGCCGTCTGCCGTCGGCGGTGATCAGGGTCGCGGAGGTGAGGCTGTCGCAGGTCGCCCCGTACGCGCGCGTGGCGACGCCGTGGCCGCCGCCGAGGGTGAGCCCGGTGACGCCGACGGTGGGGCAGGAGCCGCCGGGGACCGTACGGCCGTTCCTGCCCAGGGCGAGGTAGACGTCGAGCAGCCGGGCGCCCGCGCCGACCGTGGCGGTGGCGCCGTCGGCCCGGACGCGGTTCAGCCTGGAGACGTCCAGGACGAGGCGCCCGGTGCCGGAGGACCACCCGGCGTACGAGTGGCCGCCGCTCCGCAGGGCGACCGGGGTGCGGTGGGCGCGGGCGAAGGCCAGGCACTCCTGGACGTCGGAGTCGTTCGCCACGTACGCGACGGCGGCCGGGCGCAGGCCGTCGAAACGGGTGTTGTAGAGCTGGCGCGCGGTCGGGTACCCGGCGTCGCCGGGGCGTACCAGGGACCCGGCCAGCGACCGGGCCAGGGCGGTCCAGGCGGCCGGGGAGGCGCCGGTGGAGGGCCGCCCGGTGGCCGTGGGCGCCCCGGGGGACGTGGAGGGCTGGTCGCGGGCGGCGCCGGAGGTGCAGGCGGACGCCGTGGCGGCGAGGGCGGCACCCGCGGCCCCCGCGGCGAGAAGGGAACGCCGGTCCATGCGGGGACGTCTTCCCGGACGACCCGGTGCCGAACCGTCCCTCCTGGACGCGGTGGACAGGCCCTAGACCGCCGACTCGTGCTGCTCCGCGTCCCCTCTCGCCTTGTCGCGGGAGCGGCGGGCGGGGCCGGTCCAGCCGCAGCTGCAGCGGGCGTGGGCGAAGCTGCCGCGTTCCGTGGTGGTGGTGCGGTGCTCAGGAGCCGGGGCTTGGTGGGACACGCCGCCACGGTACCCAGCGCCGGGCGCGGGCGTGACCGGGGTGGGGACGCGGTCGTTAAGCCCTATCTCCCCGCCCTGACCTGCGCATTCTCCCCGACTGGCGAGAAATCCCGGCACTTGTTCCGGCCACATCCGTCAGTCACACAATTTGCCGGGCCTGTGGACAAACACCGGTCTCCGATGCCTCATGGGATGGTGAAGGCTGCGATCAATCGGGGGTCGAGCCCCGAACCACCGCCCGGCACGCGCATTCTCGTCGTCGGCGGCGGCTACGTGGGGATGTACACGGCGCTGCGTCTGCAGCGCGAGCTCAAGGCGCAGTTGCGCGACGGCCGGGTGGGGATCACCGTCATCACCCCGGACCCGTACATGACGTACCAGCCGTTCCTGCCGGAGGCGGCGGCCGGATCCATCTCGCCCCGTCACGTCGTCGTACCGCTGCGCCGCGTCCTGGACCGCTGCCACATCGTCATCGGCGAGGCCCGGCGCATCGACCACGCCGCGCGGACCGCGACGGTGACCACCCTCGCCACCGAGGAGGAGGGCACCGGCCCGGTCGAGATCGGCTACGACGAGCTGGTCCTCGCCCCCGGATCGGTCTCCCGCACGCTCCCGGTCCCGGGCCTGGCCGACTACGCCATCGGCTTCAAGACCGTCGAAGAGGCCATCGGCCTGCGCAACCACGTCATCGAGCAGATGGACATCGCCTCCTCCACCCGCGACCCCGCCGTCCGCGACGCGGCCCTCACCTTCGTCTTCGTCGGCGGCGGCTACGCGGGCGTGGAGGCGCTCGCCGAGCTGGAGGACATGGCCCGCTACACCGCGCGGTACTACCACAACATCAAGCCCGAGGACCTGAAGTGGATCCTCGTGGAGGCCAGCGACCGCATCCTGCCCGAGGTCGGCGAGGAGATGGGCAAGTACGCCATCCGGGAGCTGCGCGGCCGCAACATCGACGTACGCCTCCAGACGCGCCTCGACTCCTGCGAGAACCGGGTCGCGGTGCTCAGCGACGGCGCCCGCTTCCCCACCCGTACGGTCGTGTGGACCGCCGGGGTCAAGCCCGCGCCCGTCCTCGCCGCCACCGATCTGCCGCTCAACGAACGCGGCCGCCTCAAGTGCACCGCCAAGCTCCAGGTGGAGGGCGTCGAGCACGCCTGGGCGGCCGGGGACGCCGCCGCCGTACCGGACGTCACGGCCGACGAGAAGGACAAGGAGTGCGCGCCCAACGCCCAGCACGCGGTGCGCCAGGCCAAGGCACTCGCCGAGAACATCGCCGCGTCCGTCGACGGACGGCCCCTGCGCGAGTACGCGCACAAGTACGTGGGATCGGTCGCCTCCCTCGGCCTCCACAAGGGCGTCGCCCATGTCTACGGCCGCAAGCTCAAGGGCTACCCGGCCTGGTTCATGCACCGCGCCTACCATCTGAGCCGCGTCCCCACCTTCAACCGCAAGGCGCGCGTGCTCGCCGAGTGGACGCTCGCGGGCCTGTTCAAACGGGAGATCGTCTCGCTCGGATCGCTGGAGCACCCCCGCGCCGAATTCGAGCTCGCGGCGGGCGGCCGCCCGGCCGGGCGGGGTCCCGAACCCGGCCCCAAGGGGCCCGGCGGCAAGGAGAACTGACGGTTGTCAGTGCGGTCCGTCACACTGGACGTGTGACCATAGGTGGGCCCACACCTGCACAGAGTGACCCAGCAGCCAGCGACACACGAGGCCAAGAGATCCGTGAACTTCACGCGTTGGAGCGCCCGGCTCCCCGGTACGCAGCGCCGCGCCGCCGCACGGACCGACCGGGGCTCCGTGCCCGCCGCACGCGGTGAGTCCGGGCCGGGGCCCGACACCTGGCCGGACGACGACGGGACGGACGGCCCGGCGGCGCCCGCCCTGGAGGAGCTGTCGGTGCGTCAGCTCCTCGGCCAGCTCCCGGCCCTCGCCGCCCTGGTGTACGGCCCGGAGCACCGTGTGGCGTACGTGAACGACGCCTACGCGACGACGTTCGGCCCCCGCCCCGTGGGCGCCCCCGCCGCCAAGGCCCTGCCCGAGCTGGACGAGCTCGGTCTGCTGCCCCTGATGGACCAGGTGCTGCGCAGCGGCAAGCCGCGTACGGTCAAGTCCCGCAAGGCCCAGGGCGGCGGGTCGTACACGGTCACCTGCACCCCGGTCGAGATCCCCGCGCGCGGGGAGGCGGGCGGCGGGGTGCTCGTCTTCGCCGCCGACGTCACCGACCACGCCGAGGCCGCCGAGCGGCTGCGCGCCAGTGAGCGGCGGCACCGCGAGACCGCCGTGACCCTCCAGCGCTCGCTCCTCCCGCAGGAGCTGGAGCAGCCCGACGACCTGCGGGTCGCCGCCACGTACCAGCCGGGCGGCACGGACGCGGCGGTCGGCGGCGACTGGTACGACGTGATCACCCTGGGCGCCGGGCGCACGGCGCTGGTGATCGGGGACGTGATGGGGCGCGGGGTCCGCGCGGCCGCCGTGATGGGTCAGCTGCGCACGGCCGTGCGGGCGTACGCACGCCTGGACCTGCCCCCGCACGAGGTGCTCCAGCTGCTCGACGGTCTGGCCGCCGAGATCGACGCCAGCCAGATCGCCACCTGCGTCTACGCGGTCCACGACCCCAATGAGGGCCGGCTCGACTACGCCTCGGCGGGCCACCTGCCCCTCCTCGTACGCCACGCCGACGGCAGCGTGCACCGCGCGGCGGACCCGACCGGGCCCCCGCTGGGCACCGGAGGCTGGCTGCACACCTCCGGCACCATCGCGCTGCCGCCCGGCGCGACCGCTGTCCTCTATACGGACGGTCTGGTCGAGCGCAGGGGAGAGGACATCGACGAGGGCGTCGCCGCCCTGGAGCGCGCGCTGTCCGGCGCGGTCGGCACCCCGCAGGTCGTCTGCGACCGGCTGATCCGCTCGCTCGGGGTGACCGCCGAGCACGACGACGACGTGGCGGTCCTGGTCCTCCAGCACCCGGCCCGCACCGGTCCCGACGCCGAGCTGTTCCACAACGCGGCGCTCGACCTGCTCGGCGGCGTGGAAGCCGCGCCACGCGCGCGTGCCTTCGCGTCCGGGGTCCTGGCCTCCTGGCGCTTCCCGGTCGAGCTGCGCGACCTGGGAGTCCTGGCGGCGAGCGAACTGGTGGCGAACTCGCTCCAGCACGGCACCCCGCCGATGCGGCTGCGGCTGCGCCGCACCGACCGCCGGCTGATCATCGAGGTGACGGACGGCGACGACCACCTGCCGCGCCGCCGCCGGGCCGAGCCCGGGGACGAGTCAGGACGAGGCATCTCGATCGTCGCCACGATCGCCTCGTCCTGGGGTTCGCGCCGCACGCCGGGCGGCGGCAAAGCGGTGTGGTGCGAGTTCGCCCTGCCGGGCTAGGCCGCCACCTGCTCCTGCTCGGCCTTGTGGACCGCGACCACGCGGGACGCGGCCGCCGCGTGCGCCGGGTGGTCCTGCGCGAGGGTGAGTCCCCGGCCCAGCCGCAGCGCGAGGGCGGTGATGCCGAGCGAGAACAGAATGAACGTCACGATGTACGGGCCGTGCAGCGTGGCCCCCATGGGCCCGCCCACGAACGGGCCGAGCGCCAGCGCCATCTGCTTGACCAGCGCGAACGCCGAGTTGTACTGACCGACCATCGCCTCCGGCGCCAGGTCCGCGACCAGCGGCGCCACGGTCGGCGACAGCATCGCCTCACCGAGCCCGAAGAGCGCGTACGTGGAGATGAACGCGGCGGTCGCCATGGTCTGGCTGCCGTGGCCGAGCCCCGCGTACCCGGCGAAGAGCCAGGCCACGGTCCAGATGAGCCCCACCGACGCGATGACGCGGCTGCGGCGGCGGCGCTCGACGAAGCGCAGTACCAGGAACTGGGCGACCACGATGACGGCGGTGTTGGCGGCCAGGGCCATGCCCAGGGCCGACGGCTCGATCCCCGCGGCCTCGGTGCCGTACGCCGCGAGACCCGACTCGAACTGGCCGTAGCAGGCGAAGAACAGCACGAAGCCGAGGACGCAGAGCTGGAGCATGGCGCGGTGTCCGAGGACGGCCCGGAAGCCGCTGCCGCTCTTGCCGCCCTTGGGGCGGGCGTCCGCGATGGCCGCGTTGCGCGGCAGCTTCACGGACAGCGCGATCGCGGCGAGGACCAGGAACATCGCGGCTTCGATGGCGAAGAGCAGGACGAAGGACGCCGGACGGCTCTCGTCGACGATCTGGCCGCCGAAGAGCCCGCCGATACCGAGCCCGAGGTTCTGCAGGAAGAACTGCGTGGCGAAGGCACGCGTACGGGAGGTCGGCGACGACGACCACACGATCATGGTGGCGAGTGCGGGCTGCATGACCGCGGTGCCCGCGCCGAGCAGGGCGGCCGACCCGAGGACGGCCACCAGGTTGTTCGCGAGCCCCAGGCAGAGCGCGCCCACGGCGGCCGTCACGGCGGCGCCGACCAGGACGGGCAGGGGACCGCGCCGGTCGATGACCCGGCCGGTGAAGAGCAGCGCGACCAGCGCGGCCAGGGCGAAGACGCCGAGGACGATCCCGGCCCAGAAGGAGCCGAGCCCTCGCACCGTCGCCA
The DNA here is from genome assembly GCF_001653515.1 of Streptomyces sp. ERV7. Lineage (GTDB taxonomy): Bacteria > Actinomycetota > Actinomycetes > Streptomycetales > Streptomycetaceae > Streptomyces. The sequence goes on from NZ_LYOY01000040.1 coordinate 585,937, forward strand.
CGTAGATGTACAGATACGGAACGGTGAACCCGAGTCCGAACGCGCTCAGCGCGTTCCCCGCCTGGATTCGGCGCATCGCCGCGCCCATCACCTTGGTCACACTCACCACCTTGAGGTCTCGAAGTGGAAGTCCTCGAACCTGAAGGTCTCAGGACCGAAGACTTCAATACTAAAGTTAGAACCTCAACAATACACACTCAAGGACTTAGACGCCAACGCCCCCCGTGCGATACTCGCGGCATGGCTGAGACCACCGAGCCCGGCGGGCCCACCGGTTCCACCGGCCCCGAGGAGCCGACCCTCGACGAACAGATCGCGGCGTACCAGCGCGAGTTCCGCGACCTCGACCCCCAGGTCGAGAAGGTCGTCTCGGCGCTGGGGCGGCTGAACCGACGGATGAACGTGGCGTACGGCCGCCAGGTCGCCGCGCTCGGCATCAGCAACGCCGAGTGGGAGGTCCTGAAGACCCTCGTCCTCGCGGGCCTCCCCCACCTGCCCGAAGGACCCCGATGAGTGCGATCGAGATACGCGCGCTGTGCCGCGACTACGGCGGAGGCCGGGCCGACGCCAAACGCGCCCAGGCCCTCACCGACGTGGACCTGACCGTCGAACTCGGCGAGGTGCACGGCCTGGTCGGCCCCAACGGCGCGGGCAAGACCACCCTGTGCAAGGTCCTCTCGACCGTACTGGAAGCCACCTCCGGCACCGCCCGCGTGCTGGGGCACGACGTCACCACGGATCCGGCGGCCGTCCGCCGCCACATCGGGATCGTCTTCGGCGGCGACCGCGGACTGTACGGACGGCTCAACGCCCGGCAGAACCTGCGCTTCTGGGCCGCCATGTACGGACTGCACGGCGCCCCCCTGCGCCGGCGCGTCGACGAACTGCTGGAGCGCCTCGGCCTGGCCGACCGCGCCGGTGACCGCGTCGACACGTTCTCGCGCGGGATGAAGCAGCGGCTGCACCTGGCCCGCGGGCTGGTCGGCGACCCGAAGGTGCTGCTCCTGGACGAACCCACGGTGGGCATGGACCCGGTGGCCGCCCGCGACTTCCGCAGCCTCGTCGGCGAGCTGCGCGCGGAGCGCAGGACGCTGCTGATCACCACCCACGACATGGCCGAGGCCGAGGCGGTCTGCGACCTGGTGACGATGATCGACCGGGGGCGCGTGCTCCTCACCGACACGCCCTCCGCCATCGGCCGCGTGGTGCCCCGGCACGAGCGCGTGGTCGCCGGCGCGGTGCCGGACGCGACCCGGCGGGCGCTCGCCGGACTGCCGGGCGTCGTCTCGGTCGAGCCGGAGCCGTCGGGCCGGCTGCGGGTGGAGACCGCCGACTCCTCGGTGACCCGGATCGTCCTGCGCCTCCTGGTGGACGCCGGGGTGTCCGACCTGTCCACCCAGCGGCCGAACCTGGAGGACGCCTACCTCCACCTCATCGGCGACCGAGGGATGGCGGTCGGCTGATGCGGATCTTCCTCACCGGCTTCCGGTTCCAGCTCCGGGTCGCCTGGGGCGCCCCGGACACCTTGCAGATCTGTGTCACCGCGCCGCTGTTCACGCTGGTCTTCATGGCGATCTCGGAGCACGCGGAGCGGCCCGACCTCGCCCCGTTCGCCATCGTGTCCCCCACCCTCATGTCGCTGTGGACGCTGGCCCTGTTCATCGCCGGCGAGCTGATCGGCGACGAGCGCAGGTCGGGCACGCTGGAAGCGCTGATCGCCGTACCGGCCCGGCTCTCCACCCTGGTGATCGGACGGATCTGCGCCGTGACCACCCTCGGCCTGCTCTCCTTCGCGGAGGCGTGGCTCGTCGCCGGGCTGGTCTTCGACCGGTGGCTGGCGGTGCGCCATCCGCTCGTGTTCGCCCTGTGCCTGGTGGCGACCGTGCTGGCGATGGCCGCCACCGCGACCATCTTCTCCCCGCTGTTCATCCTGATGCCGTCGGCACGGACGGTCCAGAACACCCTCACCTACCCCTTCTATCTGCTCAGCGGAGTCCTCGTACCCGTGGCGATGCTGCCCTTCTGGCTCCGGCCGGCATCCCATCTGATCTTCCTGTCGTGGAGCGGCGACCTGCTGCGCGACAGCCTGGCCGCACCGGCACCGCACGACGTGGCCGCCCGGCTGGCCGCCGTCCTGGCCCTGGGCGCCGCGAGCTATCTGATCGGAACGGCGCTGCTGCACCGCGTGCTGCGCCGGGTCCGCCGACTAGGAACGCTGTCCCACACATGAGCCTCACGACATCGATCACCGCGCCCGCGCGCATCATCCGCTACAGCGCCGCCAACGCGCTGGCCGACATGCGCGCCATGTACACCTGGAAGACCTGGACGTTCGGCTGGCTGGGCCGGATGCTGGCCCAGGTCACCTTCTTCGCCTTCTTCGGCCACGTCATCGGCTCCGCCGAGCAGACGCGCTACCTCCTCGTCGGCAACGCCGTCATGACCTGCGTCATCGAGTCCATGATGGTCATCGTCTCGACCACCTGGGAGCGGCGGGTCGGCACGCTCACCCTGCTGAGCGCGGCACCGGCCCCGATCTCCGCGGTGTTCATCGGCCGCAGCCTGCAGTGGCCGGTCAGCGGTACGGCGACGTCACTGACCGCGCTGTTCGCCCTGGGACCGGCGTTCGGGGTGCACTGGCAGCCCGGCCAGATCCTGCCCGTGACGGCCCTGGTCGTCCTCACCGCGGCGAGCACCTACTGCTTCGGCCTGTTCGTCGCCGCGGCCGCCTTCAACGCCGACGGCGCCCGCAACATCATCTCCAACGCCACCTATCTGCTGATGATGGCGGTCTGCGGAGTCCAGGTGCCGACCTCGTACTGGCCCGACTGGGTACGGGGGGTGGCACAGGCGATCCCGCTCACCCACACCCTGAAGGCGATCCGTTCCGTCGTCGCGGGCGACGGGCCCGCCCCTACCCTGGTCCCGGCCTGCTGGGCCGTTCTGCTCGCCGTCGGCTGGCTCACCGCGGCCACCTGGACGTTCCGGCTGATGGCCCGGCGGGGCCGCCGCTCGGGCTCGATGGGCACGGGTGCCTGACGGTGAACCGGACACCCATCACCCGCGTACCGCCGACCGATGCCGTGGTCCTGGACTGCGACGGCACCCTCGTCGACACCCAGACGCACTGGGACCGGGCCTGCGCGGCCGTCTGTGCCCGGCACGGGGTGGCGCTGGACGACGTGGACCGACTGGCCCTGATCGGACTGCACCTCACAGAGCTGGGCCGGGCCCTCGGCCGGCTGGTCGGCCGCCCGGCCGAGCACGCGGCGCTCGCCCGGCAGGTCGGCCAACTCGTCGCCGACAGCCTCGCCGAGGGCGTCAGCGCCATGCCGGGAGCGGCCGAGTTCGTCGCCCGGCTGTCCACGAGCCGCCCGCTGGCGGTGGTCTCCAACTCGCCGCGCGGCGCCGTCCTCCAGCACCTCGAACACGTCGGCCTGGCCGACGCGTTCGAGCTGGTCCTCGGCAGCGACGACGTCGAGCGCCCCAAACCGGCCCCCGACCTCTACCGCGCCGCCTGCGAACGCCTGCGCGTCACGCCCGGCCGCGCGGTGGCGGTGGAGGACTCGGCGATCGGCGTCCGCTCGGCCCGGGCCGCGGGCCTGTACGTGGTCGCCGTCGCCCCCTCCCCCGGCGCCGCCCTGACGGGTGACGCGCTCTGCACCACCTTGGCCGACCCGGACCTGCTCCGGAGCCTGACCGGCCGGCATGCCGCCCGCACCCCCGTGGTGGACGGACATCCGTGGGCCCGGCCCGGCACGAGTGGTCCCGAGCCGGGCCGGATACGTATGCCGGTCAGTTGAGCGCGGCCGCCAGCATCCCGGCCTCGTACGAACCGCCCTTCTGGTGGACCGTCACGGCGAGCCGGTTGGCGGCGTTGATCAGGGCGGTCAAAGCGACCAGCGCGGCGGTCTGGTCGTCGTCGTAGTGCTCGCGCACCTGGGCCCAGGTCTCGTCCGACACCCCCTGGTGGACGTCGGCGAGCCGGGTGCCCTCCTCGGCGAAGGCCAGCGCCGCCCGCTCGGCCTCGGTGAACACCGTGGCCTCGCGCCAGGCCGCGACCAGGTGGAGCCGGGCCGCACTCTCACCGGCTGCCGCCGCGTCCTTGGTGTGTACGTCGACGCACCAGCCGCAGCCGTTGATCTGGCTGGCGCGCAGCGACACCAGCTCCTGGGTGGAGGCGGGCAGCGACGACTGCCGGAGCAGCTGGCCGGCACTGGCGAACCGCTTGGCGAACTTGGCGCCGAACTCGTTCTCGAACAGGTGGAAACGGGGTTCCATGACTTCGTCCTCACTCGTGGTGTGGCAATCGACGACCAGGAGATGCCGGTGCCGCGCGCCCTGTGACGGACCGCCCGTGTGACGAGTGCCACCGCGTCCCGATGTCACAAAGCGGCGGGGACCGGTGTCTTGTGCGCGTGGCAGCATCGAGGACGGACAGGCGGGAGCAGCCGGTGAAGAGCGAGCACGAGCGGACCGAGGACACGGCGGAGAGGCGCACCGACGGGGCCACCGAGGCGTTCGTCGCCCACCGCAACCTGCTGTTCACCGTCGCCTACGAGATGCTCGGCTCGGCCGCCGACGCGGAGGACGTCCTGCAGGAGACCTGGCTGCGCTGGGCCGGGGTCGATCTCGCCGCAGTGCGCGACCGGCGCGCGTATCTGGTCCGGATCACCACCCGCCAGGCGCTGATCCGGCTGCGTACGCTCGGCCGGCGCAAGGAGTCCTACGTCGGCACCTGGCTGCCCGAGCCGCTGCTCACCACGCCCGACGTGGCCGAGGACGTCGAACTGGCCGACAGTGTCTCGATGGCGATGATGCTGGTCCTGGAGACGCTCGCACCGACCGAGCGTGCGGTGTTCGTGCTGCGCGAGGTGTTCGCCCTCGGGTACGACGAGATCGCCGGAGCCGTCGGCAAGAGCCCGGCCGCGGTCCGCCAGATCACCCACCGGGCCCGCGCCCACGTCGCGGCGCGCCGACCACGCGGCACCGTCTCCCCGGCCGAGACCCAGCACGCGCTCGCCGCGTTCCAACGGGCGGCCGAAACCGGCGATCTGCAGAGCCTGCTCGACATCCTCGCGCCGGACGTCGTCTTCATGGGCGACGGCGGAGGAGTCAAGCAGGCCATCCTCCAGCCCCTCGTGGGGGCCGACGAGGTGGCCCGGCTGCTGGTCGCCGGGCTCGGCGGTATCACCGCGTCCTCGCTGCGCCCGGCACAGGTCAACGCCCACCCGGCGCTCGTCCTGCGGATCAACGGCGAGGTCGACACCGTCGTGGCCGTACGCGTCGACGACGGCCGCGTCAGCGGGCTCTACTCGATGCGCAATCCCGCGAAGCTCTCACACATGCGGCGCGAGACCGCCCTGTGCCGCTGAGGCTCTCGGCCACAAGTCACTTCATACGACGAGGAGTTGAGGCCTTTTCTCCCGCACCTGAGCTTGGATAGCCTCGGCGCATGGCGCCTCCGGCCCCCGTATTCGTCAATGTCCGTGACTTCCACGCCATTCCCGGCCCCGATGGCCTCTCCACTTGTTCGGACGCGTTCCAGAACGCCGTGGACGCGCTGGACAAGGACATCGGCGGCATCGTCCTCGTCCCCGCCGATCCCCAGCCCTATCTGTTCCGGCGCTCCGTGCTGGTCGACAGCAACAGGGTCCGCATCGTCGGCGAGGGCGGACGCACGAGTGTGCTGCAGGCGGTCGGGGCCACGCCCCCGCTGACCTTCGGGCTGCGCCGCGTCACCCATGGACAGCCGCTCAGCGAGGGCCACTGGGCGGACCTGCGCGGCATGCTCGACGCCTCGGTCACCGACCGGCGGTGGGGCTGCCGCACCCGCGTCCCCTCGCCGGTGGCCGGAGGGCCGACGAGCGAGGCCACCGTCACCCTGCCCTGCTCGCCCTTCCAGTTCGGTCCGACGGACGGCGACTACTGGTCGGACGTCCGCCAGTTCACGGTGGACTTCGTGGTCCGCAACGACGTCATGCCCTGGTCGGTGCAGCCGCTGTTCGGCATGGTCGACGCGTTCAACCGGCCGTCCCCGTTCTACGCGTACGTCAACGCGCACGAGAACCCGCCCGCCGTCGTCTTCGTGTTCCGCACGGCCGACGGGCTGCACCGCGAGATCCGCATCCCCTTCGACCCCGCGCAGCCCGTACTGCGCTGCTCCTTCCAACTCGACCTGGACGCCCGCACCGTGACCGCGTGGACGAACCGGAACCAGGCGACGCAACGGGTGCAGGTCAAGGCCGACCTCTCGCTGATCAACGACGGCTGGACCCCGAAGGAGCCCGGCCGGGACCTGGCATTCACGCCCAACTGGTACGCCCCGTTCCGGCTCGCCGCCATCGGACAGAACTCGTCCGGCCGGGCCGGACTTCCCGGCAGCGAGAACGAGCCGGTGGACCTCACCTTCGGCGCGCTGCGCTTCTCCGACGTCCTCCGCTACCGGGTCCTGGCGGAGGGACAGGAGCAGGAGGACGCGCACGGCAAGGTCGACGACCTGCGGTGCCTCACCGTCGAGAGCCGCGTCTTCGGCGCCCTGACGATGAGGGAGGAGGTGCACAAGAGCGCCTCGGGCGTGCCCGATCTGCAGATCCTGTGGGAAGGGGACGTGGGCCTGTTCGGGCGCGGATTCTTCGTCCCCAACGATCTGCGCGAATACGTCGAGGGCAATGGCTGCGAGAAGCTGAACGTCAGGGGTTTCTCGTTCGCCCCGAAAGCGACCCACTACGGGCAGGCCATCGGCCTCGGGCTCGTCTACAACTTCTCGATGGACGACGTGGTGGTGGAATTCGGTGCCCAGGGCCTGAGTTCGCACCACTTCGGAGTGAACTACCCGGTGTCGCTGCGCTCCTGCCACTTCGCGCACCAGACCGACTGCGCCATCTACAGCTTCGGCCAGTACACCACCGCCACCGATCTGACCCTCGCCTACTACGGACGCTCCGCGTTCAAGGCCCTCAGATCCCGCATCGCCTACCGCGATGTCCCCTGCACCGACTCCGCCGTGTGCGAATCGGTGGTGAAGCTGTTCCAGAGCGAAGCGGTGCTCGACAACTGGATGATCGACTTCGAGGGTTTCCACGCGGACCTGCCGCGTGACAGCTACATCTGGGCGAGCCTCGCGGACGACATCGGCGGACCCACGACGCTGGTCGTCCGCGACTGCGTCGGAAGCGCCGGAGGCGAGCACACCGTCGCGATCCGGCTGGTCGGCGGCGAGCGCGGCGCGCTCGGGGACGTGCACAAGGGCCTCGGCTGGTGCAAGGTCGAGCGGTCGTTCAACCATCACGCGGATCCCCGTATGCCCGCCCTGATCGCGGTGGACGGCCCGCTGTGGCAGGGCCTGTACGAAGGCCTCCCGCCGGCGGGGATGGCCCTGGCCATCAACACGGCCACCCCCGGTGCCTCCGCCAGGATCGGTATCGGGGCGGTGCCGCCCGCGATCTCGGCGCCGCCGCCCGCCTCGCCGTACGACCCGCTGCCGAGCCTGCCCGGACTGATCGGCTACTACCGTGCCGACGCCCTCCTCGACGGCGACGGCAACCCCCTGCGGGACGGGAGTGCCGTCACCGAGCTCACCGACCTGAGCCCCGCCCACCGCCACGGCGCCCCCGTGGGCAGCCCGGCCGTGTTCGAGACCGCGGCCGTGAACGGCCTCGCGGCACTGCGCTTCACCGGCGGCCACTACGGCTTCCCCGCCCCGCAGGGCACCAGCGGCGCCGCCACGTGGTTCTTCGTCGCCAAGCGCCTGCCCACCTTCGACTCGGCTCCCGGGCGGCCCGGCGCACTGCGCAGCAACGGGCAGGGCTGGCAGCTCGACTACCTGCTCATGTCACGCACCCCCGAGTCGGACAACGGCTGGGCGGTGTACACCGTCCGCTCCACCGCGGGCCCGGCCCGCCGCCTCCAGACGTACACCAACGGGTATCCGTACGAGCTGCGCAGGGACGACCGGGTCCGCGCCGTCGGCTGGTCCGCGCCCGTCCTCGGCTACCGCCCCGACCACGGCCATGTCCTCCAGGGACTGGTGGCCGCGGCGGTCCTCTGCGACACGGCACTGAGCGACCAGCAGATCGCCGACACCTGCCGCTATCTGCTGCACCGCTACCAGATCCCGCTGTGACGGAAGGCCGGTGGATCCCGCGCGCCGGACCGATATCGGCGAGCGAGGGCGCCCCGGGCATCGGTACGCTCCCCCCATGCCCAAAACCCCCGTTCGCGTTCGCTTCGCTCCGTCCCCGACAGGCATGTTCCACGTCGGCGGGGCCCGGTCCGCTCTCTACAACTGGGCCGTCGCGCGACAGTCCGGCGGCACCTTCGTCCTCCGTATCGAGGACACCGACGCCGCGCGGAACAAGCCCGAGTGGACCGGGGGGATCATCGGCGCGCTCGCCTCGATCGGCATCTCCCGGGACGACCCCGCCTTCGAGGGTCCCTACTTCCAGTCGCAGAACGCCGACCGGCACCGCGAGGCAGCGCAGCGGCTGTACGCGGCCGGGCGGGCGTACTACTGCGACTGCACCCGGGAGCAGGTCCAGCGGCGGACCGGGTCGCAGCAGCTCGGATACGACGGGTTCTGCCGCGGGCGCGCCCTGGAGCACGCGGAGGGCCGGGCGCTGCGGTTCCGTACGCCCGACGAGGGCGCGACCGTCGTCGTGGACCTCGTCCGGGGCGAGCCCGCCTTCCCCAACTCCGCCATCGAGGACTTCGTCATCGCGCGCGGCGACGGCTCGCCCGTCTTCCTGATCGCCAACGTCGTGGACGACATGAGCGAGGGGATCACCCAGGTGATCCGGGGTGAGGAGCATCTGTCGAACACACCGAAGCAGCAGCTGCTGTGGGAGGCGCTCGGGGCGGCGCCGCCGGTGTGGGCGCATCTGCCCGTGATCGTGAACGACAAGCGCCAGAAGCTCTCCAAGCGCCGCGACAAGGTCGCGCTGGAGGACTACCTCGCCGAGGGCTATCTGCCCAAGGCCATGGTCAACTATCTGATGCTGCTGGGCTGGGGCCCCGGCGGCGACATGGAGATCCGTCCGCAGGAAGAGCTGGAGCGGCTGTTCCGGGTCAAGGACGTCAACGGCTCCTCGGCGTTCTTCGACGTGAAGAAGCTGTCCGCGTTCAACGGCGCGTACGTACGCGATCTGGAGGTCGACGAGTTCATCGACGCATGCGCGCCGTGGCTGACCGAGCCGTACGCGACCTGGGCACCCGAGTCGTTCGACGCCACCGCCTTCGCGACCGTGGCACCGCTGGCGCAGACGCGCCTCACGGTGCTCAGCGAGATCACGAAGTACGTCGACTGGCTGTTCCTCGACGAGCCGGTGTACGACGAGGCGTCGTGGACGAAGGCCATGAAGCCGGGCGCCGACGCGATCCTCCAGGACACCCGGGAGCGCTACGCCACGACGCCGTGGGACGCCGAGGCCCTGAAGGCGGCCCTGGAGGAGGTGGCCGCGGCCCATGACCTCAAACTGGGCAAGGCCCAGGCGCCCGTACGCGTCGCGGTGACCGGCAGAACGGTGGGCCTGCCACTCTTCGAGTCCCTGGAGGTCCTGGGCCGCGAGCACACCCTCAACCGCCTCGACGCGGCTCTGCGGAAACTCGCCGGCTGACCTGAAGGGGTGCGACCAGCCACTGCTGGCCGGTATCCCCCGTGTCGCTCTGTTCGACGATCTTCGCGCCGTCGGTGGTCGCGTCGGCGGCCACCGCCAGTACCTTGCCGGTGCTGACGCTGACGAGTTTCACATAGCCGTCGGTGGTGGGTATCTGACGCCAGCGCTGGTTGGTGCCGCCGTTGGCGGGCCACTGGATGACGGGGGTGCCGTCGCTGGACGCGTTGCCCTGGACGTCGACGAGTTGGCCCGAGTTCACGTTGGTCAGCGTGCAGGTGCCGTCGGCGGCCGTGGTGCGGCGCCACTGCTGGTTGGCGCCGCCGTTGCGGGTCCACTGCTGCAACTGCGCGCCCGCGGTGGTGGACCAGTCCGGCACGTCGAGGACCTTGCCGCTGCGGCGGTTGGTGAGGAGGCAGGGGGTTTCGACGAGGGTCGCCCGGAAGGGGATCGGCTGAGGGCGCAGTTGGTGCAGGTCCAGGACGAGGATCTCGTTCTGCCCGACGGTGAGCCACGGGGCCGGGCAGTACAGGCGCTGCTGGGGACCGACCGCCCAGTAGCGGCCGAGGTTGTGGCCGTTGACCCACACCACGCCCTTGGTCCAGCCGGACATGTCGAGGTAGGTGTCGCCGGTCGCGGTGAGTGTGACCGTGGCGCGGAAGAAGACGCCGGCCCGGCCCGGGTCGCTGATCTTCGGCCGCAGTGCCGCGACGAACGCCTCGTCGACCGGCAGGGCGTATGTCTGCCAGTCGCTGACCGGGCCGTTCAGCGGCCCGGCGCCCGAGAAGGAGACCTGCTGGGTGATGCCCTTGCGGTCGACCAGACCGTGGCCGAAGTTCGTCCGGCCCATGCCTTCGACCAGGATGTCCAGGGTGGGCGCGGGGCCCGCCGGCCCCAGCGCGAGCCGCGATCCCGTGGTCACCTTCAGCGGCGTCGCGTACGACGAGGGCACCGCCGGGCGGGAGATGCCGCCCTGGTAGGCACCGTCGAGGAAGACCGTGGCGTAGTCGTGGACGGAGGTGACGTCGAGTGTGGCTCCGGTGTACCCGGACAGGGCCTTGCGGTAGAGCATGAACCCGGAGTTCTGCCCGTAGTTCTCCATGGGCTGGGGTGTGACGGTCCGCGCGGGCGGCAGCGCGGCGGGCAGGTTGTCCCACAGCGAGGCGTAGGCGCTCGGGACGGGGGCGTCGCCGCCGGTGCGCGTGAGGGTGGGAACGGGGTCCGGGACCGGCGGCAGCGAAACGCCCGGATAGCTTCCGATGAGGGAGCGGTACGCGGTGTACCGGGGCGCGGGCCGCCCCTGCTCGGTGATCGGCGCCCCGTAGTCGTAGGTGGTGATGTCGGCGGTGTAGCCACTGCCGTCGTCGTTCGCGTTGGCCCCGGCCCAGTAGCCGAAATTGGTGCCGCCGTGCACCACATAGACGTTGAACGACTGCCGGGCGTCCATCAGGTCCCGCAGCGCCCCCGTAAGGTCGGTGTCCTGCCCGGCGAAGGTGCCCTCCCCCCAGTGGGTCAGCCATCCCGGGTAGAGCTCCCCCGACATCGCCGGGACCCGCGGGTACGCGCTGCGGCAGGCCCTGATGTCCGAGGAGGTCCCGCCGCTGAGACCGATCGCCCCGCCGGTGACGTTGGTGTGGTTCGCCACGACCTGGCCGAGCCCGTCCTGGGTGTAGAAGGGCCCCTCCACACCCGCCTTGAGCCAGAGTTGGCGCAGTTGCTCCAGGTAGGTGCCGTCGCTGCCGTACGAGCCGTACTCGTTCTCGATCTGCACCATCAGGACCGGGCCGCCGTTGACGGCCATCAGCGGCCGCACGACGGGGGCGATCGCGTTCACGTACCGGGCGACCGCCGCCATGTAGTCCGGGTCCTGGCCCGAGTTCACCCGCAGCCGGGCCGAGGGCTTCCTCAGGAGGTACGAGGGCAGTCCGCCCAGGTCCCATTCGCCGCAGACGTACGGGCCCGGGCGCAGCAGCACGTACATGCCCTCCTGCGCGCAGAGCCGGATGAAGGCGGCGAAGTCGCGCCGGTCGGTGGTGAGGTCGAAGACGCCGGGCCGCTCCTCCAGGTAGTTCCACATGACGTAGAGCGCGATGGTGTTGAGCCCCATGGCCTTGGCCATCCGGATGCGGTGGCGCCAGTACGGCACGGGGATGCGGGCGGGGTGCATCTCACCGCTGCGGATCTGGAACACGGCGCCGTCGAGGACGAATTGGGACCCGTCGGCGGAAAAGCCGAAGGTGTGACCGGCGGCGAACGCGCGCGTGCCGGAGGCGGCCATCGCGGCCGCCGGGCTCAGGGCGGCGGCGACCAGCAGGGTGCGTCGGTGCATACGTACTCCCAGGGGCGACGGGCGGGCCGGGCGGTCATACGGGCTGTGCGGTCGTGACGGCTGTGCGGTCGTGAGGCGTTCGGCGGCACGTGAGGCGGGCGCGGCGCCATGCGTCCCCGCGTCGCGCTGCGCCGCAACATAATTAGCCGATCAAGAAGCGTCAAGAGTGCACGTAATCAAACATCAAGCCTGACTCAAACGCACCTCCGCGCCCCCGCGAACACCCAGCCGTGATCAACTCACGCTCTCTGCACGGTGATTGAAGGTGCTTCAAACTCCGCGCTACGATGCACCACCAATCACGCCATGGCCGCACGTCCCCTTCTCACCACCGAGGAGCACCCCGTGCCACGCCCCCCACGTTCACCCCGCCCGCGCGCCGCGCTGACCGCACTGGCAGCGGCCCTGCTGTGCCTGCCTCTCGCCACGGCGACCGCCGCGTACGCCGCGCCCGCGCCCTCGCCCGCCGCCCCGGTCCCGGCGGCCCCGCAGCTGGCTCCCACCCCGCCGATGGGCTGGAACGACTGGGCCCACTACCAGTGCGGCGTCACCGAGCAGACCGTCACCGCCAACGCCGACGCCCTGGTCGCCGGCGGTCTGGCCGCCAAGGGATACACCACGGTGACCGTGGACGACTGCTGGACGACCCGGTCCCGGGACGCCGACGGGAACCTCGTCGCCGACCCCGTGAAGTTCCCGCACGGCATGGCCTGGCTCGGCTCCTACCTCCACGCCCGAGGGCTGCGGTTCGGGATCTACGAGGACGCGGGCTCGTCGACGTGCGGCGGCTACCCCGGCAGCGGCCGGCCCCAGGGCGGCGGCCCGGACCACTTCGCCAAGGACGCCGCCGCGTTCGCCTCCTGGGGCGTGGACTACCTCAAACTCGACGGCTGCAATGTGTACGTGGCCCCGGGCCAGACGCAGGAACAGGCCTACCGGCAGGCGTACGACGCCCAGGCGGCGGCGCTGCGGGGCTCGGGCCGCGCCATCGTGTTCTCCGAGTCGGCGCCCGCGTACTTCCAGAGCGGTGAATGGGGCAATCCCACCTGGTTCGACGTACTGTCCTGGGTCGGATCGGACGGCGAGCTCTGGCGTGAGGGCTGGGACATCGCCACCTACGACCCGGCGCGGCCGAACGCGAGCCGCTGGTCCAGCGTCCTCGCCAACTACGGCTACAACCGCTGGATCGGCCGCTACGCCGCCCCGGGCAACTGGAACGACCCGGACTTCCTGATCGCGGGCGCGGGCGGGCTCACCGACGAGGAGTCCCGCAGCCAGGTCGCCCTGTGGTCGATGATGGCGGCACCGCTGATCCTCTCCTCGGACGTCGCCGGGCTCACCCCGGCGGCCAAGTCCGCGCTCGGCAACACCGAGCTGATCAAGGTGGACCAGGACAGCCTCGGCCGCCAGGCGGGTGTGGTGTCCACGAACGGCAGCACCGACGTACTCGCCCGGCCGCTCGCCGGAGGGGACCGCGCGGTCGCCGAACTCAACCGGGGTGCGACCGCCCGTACGATCTCCACCGCGCTCGCCGACGTCGGTCTGCCGGGCTGCACGGTGACCGCCAAGGACCTGTGGACCGGCACCACTTCGTCCGTCGGCGCCAGCCTGACCGCGACCGTTCCCGCACACGGCACGGCGGTCTGGCGCCTCACCCCGGGCAGCGGCTGCGGCGCCGCCGTCCCCACCGGCCAGCTCACCGGCAACGGGGCCAAGTGCGCGGACGTCACCGGCAGCGGCACCGCCGACGGCACCCAGGTGATCCTCTACAGCTGCACCGGCAACCCCAACCAGCGCTGGACACAGGGCACGGACCGGACCGTGCGGTCCCTCGGCAAGTGCCTGACCGCGAGCAGCACCACCGCCGGAAGCCCGGTCACCCTGTCGACGTGCAGCGGCGCCACCGCCCAGCAGTGGACCGCCGACCGCGACGGCACCCTGCGCAATACCGCGAGCGCACTGTGCCTCGACGTGTACGGCGGTGGTACGGCCGATGCGACCAAGCTCGACACCTGGACGTGCGGCCACTTCCAGGCCAACCAGGTCTGGTCCCTGCCCAACTGAGGACGGACGCGGGGCTGGGGCGGGCCGACGCCCCAGCCCCAGCCCCGCTCACCCGATCACTCGCCCACTATCGGCCGAACCGAACACTGGCGAAGCGCAGCCCCTTCGGAGCCTGCTTGCCGGGGGCGATCCTCGTCGCCTTGCCCGTGCACTTCTTGCCGGCGAAGACGATGGCCACCGAACCCGTCCCGTTGTGCGGGGCGGTGGCGGGCTGGGACATCGTGAAGCACTTGCCGTCCGGCACGTCCTCCACATAGAACGGCCGGCCCCCGCTCTGGAAGGTGAACGGGCCCTTCGCGGCGACCGCCGTCCCCGCGGAGAGGGTGAGGGCCATGCCCACCCCGACGAGAGCGACGGCGAACGGACGGATGAGACGCATCATTGATCCCCTGTTGAACAACGAACGACGAAGCGGAAGTGCTTCATCCACCCACACAACGACGCTCGCTCCGGGGCGACACGAGCGGCCCGCTTCGTCGGATCGTCGGACGGGGTGGCCAGATCACCCCACAACCGCGCCCCGGCCGCACACCGGACCCCGTAACTCGGTTGACTTGGAGCGCACTCCAGCACCTAGCGTCCTGAACAGATCGCTTCGACAGCGGATCGTTTCGAGTTCAGGAGACAGCGATATGACCACCGTTCCCACCCGGCACCTGGGCAGCCTGGCGGTTTCCGCGCAGGGGCTGGGGTGCATGGGCATGAGCCACGGCTACGGCGACACGGACGACACGCAGTCCATCGCCACACTGCGGCACGCCCTCGACCTCGGGGTGACCCTGCTGGACACCTCCGACTTCTACGGCTCCGGGCACAACGAGGAGCTGATCGGGCGGGCCATAGCCGGGCGGAGCCGCGACGAGGTGGTGCTGGCCACCAAGTTCGGTTTCGTCAACGGCCTCGGCGAGCCCACCCGGATCCGCGGGGACGCCGCCTATGTACGGCAGGCGTGCGAGGCGTCGCTGCGCCGGCTCGGCGTCGACCACATCGACCTCTACTACCAGCACCGGGTCGACCCGACGGTCCCGATCGAGGAGACCGTCGGCGCCATGGCCGAACTGGTGCGGGAGGGGAAGGTCCGCCACCTCGGGCTCTCCGAGGCCGGTGCACGGACCATCCGGCGGGCACACGCGGTGCACCCGATCGCGGCGCTGCAGAGCGAGTGGTCGCTGTGGACCCGTGACCTGGAGGCGGAGATCGCTCCGGTCTGCCGGGAACTCGGCATCGGGCTCGTCCCGTTCTCCCCGCTCGGCCGCGGCTTCCTGACCGGCCAGTACAGCTCGGTGGAAGGGCTGTCCGCCACCGACATACGGCGCAGCCAGCCGCGCTTCACCGACGGCAACCTCGAACAGAACCTGGCGATCGTCGCGAAGCTGAACGAGCTGGCCGAGGCCAAGGGAGTCACCGCGGGGCAGCTCGCCCTGGCCTGGGTGCAGCACCGGGGCCAGGACGTGGTGCCGATCCCCGGGACGCGGCGTCAGCGCTATGTGGAGGAGAACCTGGCGGCCCTGACCGTCGAACTGTCGGCGCAGGACCTCGCCGCCATCGAGGCCGCCGCGCCCGCCGAGCAGATCGCCGGCACCCGCTACGACGCCACCAGCCTCACCTTCGTCGACAACTGAGCCCGCACGGCCCTGTCCCGTACCGGCTCACGGCGGTTGCGCCCGGGGGGAGCGGCGCAACAGGATGGCCTATGGACTACGTCGCGCACTTCCGCCGTGAGATCCAGGCGTTCGACGCCGCGATCCGTACGGCGTCGCCGGCCACGGGGACCGGCGGGGCGCCACTCGTACCGTCGTGCCCCGGATGGTCGGTGTCCGACCTGGCGTTCCACCTGGGCTCGGTGCACCGCTACGTGATCGACGTCATCGACGAGCGGCGACAACAGCGGCCGCGGTCAGCGGACCTGAACCTCCCACCCGTCCGGGCGAATTGGCCCCTGCCGGAGAACGCCCCGAACCTCGGACCGCTGCCGCCGGAGCTCATCGAGTGGTTCGGGGAAGGAGCCGCCTCGCTGGGGAAGCTGCTGGCCACCCGCGATCCGGCCGAACCGGTGTGGACCTGGTCGCGGGATCGGTCCGTGGGGTTCTGGCAACGCATGCAGACCATCGAGGCGGCGGTGCACCGGTGGGATGCCGAGAACGCGCTCGGCACCCCCGGGCCGGTCGATCGGCGACTGGCCGCGGACGCCGTCACCCACTCCTTCGAGGTGATGGCCCCCGCGAGCCGATCGCGGCAGGAGGCACCGCCGGGCGCGGGCGAGCGGATCCGCTTCCGGCAGTCGGACGGCTCCGGTGTCTGGATCGTCCAGACCGACCCCGACGAGGTCGTCCTCAACCCGGGCCCCGGCTGCTGTGACGCCGAACTGACGGCCACGGTGTCGGACCTGATGCTGTTCCTCTGGCACCGCATCCCCCTGGACGGCCTGGAAGTCCGTGGCGACGCGGCACTCCTGGACCGCTATCTCACGCTGGTACCACCGGTCTAGCGCGGCCTGCGAGAACTACTGGCCGGCCTGGGGCAGATGCGTCTTGGCGTCGTCGTACGTGCCGTCGCCGGTCTGCTCGACCGGGGCGTACACCAAGTGCAGCACGCCCGTCCGGAACGCCTCGGACGAGACCAGCGTCAACGGGATCGCGGACTCGCCCTCGTCGAACAGACGCATGCCCTTGCGTACGGCGAGGGGGTGCACCAGCAGGTGCAGTTCGTCGAGGAGGCCGACCGCCAGCAGCTGGCGGACGACCGAGATCGAGCCGCTCAGGGCGATGTCGCCACCCGGCCCGCTCTTCAGGGCGGTGACCGCTTCGACGAGGTCACCCTCCAGCTGCTCGGAGTTGCGCCAGGTGAAGTCCAGCTTGGTGCTCGACGCCACGATCTTGCGTGCGTCGCCGAGCGTCTTCGCGAAGCCCGCGTCCTCGCCGCCCGCCGCCTCGCGCTCCGGCCACGCCCCGGCGAAGCTGTCGTAGGTCTTGCGGCCGAACAGGACCGTGTCGGCCGTGCCGAGCATCGCGCCGACGGCCGCACCCATCTCGTCGTTGAAGTACGGGAAGTGCCACTGGTCGGGTGCCTCCACGACCCCGTCGAGCGAGATGAAAAGGCCAGCGGTGATCTTCCTCATGATGTGCTCCCGGAGAGTTCGTTGTCGCGGATCGTCGTTGCGGTCCGCTCAGTAGGACGACGGGCGGCGGCGGAACTCATCGGTGATGCCGTGGCCAATTTCGCGATGACTCAGCCCGTTGGCTTGTTCGCGCTCTGTGATGGCGACGACGAGTACGTTGAGGTGGTGTCCGAACCGCACCGGCACCATGGGGCAAGGAGCGACATTCATGCCGTACGACAGCGCATCGAGTTCCGAGCGGGCGACCCGCAGCTACTACGACACCGCCGACGTGGACGCGTTCTACGACGCCGTGTGGGGCGGCGAGGACATCCACACCGGGATCTACACCCACGACGAGGAGTCCATCGCGACGGCCTCCCGCCGTACCGTCGAGCAGGCCGCGGACAAGGTGAGCGCGCTGCTCTCCGCACAGAGCACGGTGCTGGACCTCGGGTCGGGCTACGGAGGTGCCACCCGCTACCTCGCCGAACGCTTCGGGTGCCGTGTCGTCGCGCTCAACCTCAGCGAATCCCAGAACGCGCGCCATCGTGCCACCAACGCCGAGCGCGGCCTCGACGCGCTGATCGAGGTCGTCACGGGGTCCTTCCACGACATCCCCTTCCCCGACCGGCGCTTCGACGTCGTCTGGTCGCAGGAGGCGTTCTGCCACAGCGGTGACCGCACCCGTCTGCTCAGCGAAGCGGTACGCGTCCTCAAGCCGGAGGGGGCTCTGGTCTTCACCGACCTGATGGCCGCCGAGGACGTCCCCGTCCGCACCCTGCGCCCCGCCGTGTCCCGCCTGGGCGTGGACGCCCTGGCCACCCCCAACCTCTACCGCGACACACTCGCCGGACTCGGCCTGTCCCGCACCGACTTCGACGACCGCAGCGGCCAGGTCCTCACCCACTACGAGCGCCTCACCGCCGAGACCGGCCGACGGGAGCACGAACTGCGCCGGATCATCAGCCCCGCGTACGTGGACGGTCTGCTCGCCAATCTGCCCCTGTGGGTGGACGCGGCCCACCGCGGGCATCTGCGCTGGGGCATCTTCCACTGCCGCCGCGCCTGAACCTCCGTTCCGCCCGCCCCCGTCAGGGCGTGGAATCGCGCCCCAGGACCCTCGTCACCAGGGTGCCCTCCACGAACAGGTCGACACGGCGCCAGCGCGGCCACTCCTTGGCGGTGGGGCCGTCGGCGGACCGGTAGAAGTCGTCCCGGGTCGGATACTTCTCCGGGTCGGGAAGGCCTCCCCCGGTCACCGGGATGCCTTGGATCGTGAGGTCGCCCCGGGCCCTGGCGGGGTACTCGCCGTGGGCGGCCACCACGAATCCGTCGCGGGCGATGTGCGCGCCGAGCGCGTCGACGATGGCCTGCCCGGTCGCCACGGCCCGGTTCTCGGAGAGTACGTCGTTGTGCGGCTCGGTTCCCTCCGGAGAGGTGAACGCCAGCAGCACGGGGGCCGGTCCATACGCCTCGATCACCGCCCGGACCTCGGCCAGGTCGCGTTCGAACCGCATCCTGCCGCTGGTCTCGGAGCCCGGTTCCTCGGCGTCGAGGTCCCACGAGTCGTACGGGAACATGGCGGAGGACTGTCCCGCGAGCAGGTTTTCCACCTTGTCCTCGTGGCCCGACGGAGGCTTTGTGGTGGGCGCGCCGGTGCTGAAGAGCGCTCCGACGCACAGGGACACGCGCAGCGCGGTGCCCTCCGCCGAGGTGGGCAGCCAGTTCTTCCACCATCCCGGGGTCAGCAACGCTCCCCAGCTGAACGGGAGTCTGGGTCCGGAGAGATGGTCCGCCTCGGTGATGGAGTGCATCCAGCCGTGTCCGGGCAGGTAGAGCTGCCACAGGGCACTGTCGGAGATGTTCGCCTGCCCCAGGTTTCCGAGTTTCACCTTGCCCACGGTGGTCGAGGCGATGACGATGCGGGCACCGGAGAAGTCCGCGGGGTCGGACAGGTCCAGTTCCGACCGGAAGTCGATTTTCCCGAGGTCCGCGACGCCGAGGCCGGGTTTTCCCGCGACGTTCTTCACGACGATGCTCTTCACGCCCACATCGGCGGCGAGCCCCGCGGCCAGCCTGGCGAAGACGCCGAACACCGGGTGGTTTCCCACCCACGGGACGGGAACGGGATCCTCGGTGACGGGCTGTCCGTTCTTGTCGTACACACGGCTGCCGTCGTTGTTCCGTTTGAACACCAGCCGGAACTTGTCGATCTTCACCACGGACGCATAGGCACCGGCCTGGATCCCCACGAGCGGTCCTGCGAAGCCGACGTCCTGAAAGGTCAGCCGGTACAGGAACGATGCCTCGCCCCCCACCCCCAGACTGCGAATCGTCTCCTGGACACGCCCTGTTCCCCACCCCGGGAGGTATCCGCCGGCGGTGCTGTTCCTCACCTCGTCGTCGAGGACGTCGTTCAGCCACCCGTAGTACGTCTTGAGTTCGCCGTCCACTTCGAGCCTGGCGAAGTTCCCGTACAGGGCCATCAGGCCGTACATACGGGAGCGCCACGGCTCGGCGAGGGAGAACTCCAGCGCGCGGGCCAGGGCGACGCGGGTTCTGGTCCGCTCGATCGTCCCGGCTTTCTGGCGTGCCCAGGTCGCGATCGACCTCGCGAATCCCGTATTCGGGGACGCGAACAGGGAGATCATCCGCGTCTGCAACGCCACGGGTACGGGCCGGGTCTGGTCCATCAGTACCTGGGTGCGCAGCGGCTCGGGCAGACGGCTGATGACCCGCCTGGGCCAGCGCACCACGGGGCTGGTCCGCCGCAGCTTCAGCGTGGGCCTGCCGTCCTCGGCGAAGCTCAGCAGCAGGACCTCGGGGGTCTCCTTCGGGTAGCTGAGGAGCCCCTTGCCCTTGAAGCCCCGGACCAGCGGGGGCGTCCCCTCGCTGAGCCACGGGTCGAGGGGGTTGAACAGATCGGTGGCCGTCGGGCGCAGCGGGTCGGGCGGGACGTTGGCACCCTCGGCGACGAACCAGGTCAGCGGGATCGGGGCGCCCTTCTCGGCCCTGTTCCCGTTCGTCTTGTCGACGAGGAACCCCCGGGCGACCCCGTGCACCCAGTCGTGGTCGGCGGTGCGTACGCCGCCGGTGCCATCTCTGATCTTGAGGCCGTCGACGCCGTCCAGGTCCTTCGGCGGGCGGCTGAACCAGATCGCCAGGGCGGCCCCGGCCTGGTTGATCTGCACCATCAGCGGAGTGTTCGTGTTCTCCCCGGACCCGTCCGCCTCCCACAGACCGCTCAGATCGGGCCGGAAACGGCGGTCCCGTGGAACGGGTGCGGCTTTCGGCGGGACGGGCGCGGCGGCTCGGGTCACCAGATGCGGACGGGGTCGGGGGTGGGGGCGGGGGCCGGATCGGGACCCCCGCCCCAGGGGCCTTCGGGCGACCGGTTCAGCGGTCGCCCGTCGGCCCGACGGGTGTTACTGGAGACCGGCGACGGTCTCGCGGACCTTGGCGTTGATCTCGGCCGGGATCGGCGCGTAGCCGGCGTCCGAGAGGATCTTCTGGCCCTCGTCGCTCGCGGTGTAGGTCAGGAAGGACTTGACCGTGCCGAGGGAGTCGGCCTTGTTGCCCTTGTCGCAGGCGATCTCGTACGTGACGAGGACCAGCGGGTAGGCGCCGTCGGCCTTGGTGGTGTAGTCCAGGCCGAGGGCCAGGTCCTTGCCGGTGCCCTTGATCTTGGCGGCGGCGATCGCCTTGGAGGCGTTCTCCGAGGTGGCCTTGACCGGGGCGGCGGCGCCCGTGTTGATGTCCACGGTCTTGATGGACTGCGCGCTGGCGTAGGAGAGCTCGAAGTAGCCGATCGCGCCGTCCGTCTGCTTGACCTGCGCGGCGACGTCCGAGGAGCCGGCCGCGGCCTGGCCGCCCGGGGCCGGCCACTTCTTCTCGGCCGGGTACGGCCAGTCGGCCTTGGCGGTGGCGCCGAGGTACTTGCCGAGGTTCTGGGTGGTGCCGGAGTCCTGCGAGCGGTGGAAGGCCTGGATCGCCTTGTCCGGGAGCTTGGCGCCCGAGTTCAGCTTGGCGATGGCCTCGTCGTTCCAGTTCTTGATCTTGCCGGTGAAGATCTTGGCGATCGTCGGGGCGTCCAGGACCAGGCTGTCGACACCCTCCAGGTGGTAGCCGATCGCGATCGGGCCGCCGACCATCGGGAGGTTGATGCCCTGGCCGCCACCGGTGCAGACGCTCTTGGACTTGGCGACCTCCTCCGGCTTCAGCGGGGAGTCGGAACCGGCGAAGCCGACCTGCGAGGTGTTGAAGCCGATGATGCCCTCACCCGAGGAGGAGGACTTGTAGTTGATCTCGACGCCCTTGCAGGCCGCCATGTAGTTCTTGACCCAGAGGTCCATGGCGTTCTTCTGCGCGGAGGAGCCGGAGGCCAGCAGCTGGCCCTTGGCGCCGTCGCACTTGATGTTGGACGCGGCGCTCGTCTTGCCACCGGTGCCGCCGGTGTTCGAGCCCTTGTCGTTGTCGTCGCTGCCGCACGCCGTGAGGGCCAGGGCGCTGGACACGGCGATGACGCCGAGGGCGGTGGCGCGGAGCCGGTTCTTGCGCTGAAGCTTCACTTTCGGGTGTTCCTTCCAGGAGCCGCCGGTGTCCGTCCGTTGTACGGCGGCGTGCGAAGAGGTGTCCGGCCGGGCGGGTCGCCTCACACCGTGTAAGGCCGAAATTAGGCAGAACAGGTGAAGCCGCCGACGGAGGAGAGTGAACGGAAGGTGAACCGTGTCGGTCAGTGCGGTGCCGACCGTTACCGGTTCGTGTTCAGCCGCTCCCGCGAGGTGAACGGGCACCCCACCGGAAGCCGTCCCCTGCGGGGCGCGGGGCCCCGGGAAGGCCCGGTGCGGCCCCTCACACCCGGTGCGGCGCGTCGAGGACCGCGTCGACCAGCAGGCGGTCGCGGGGCTGGGTGAGCCGGTGGCGGGCGGCCCACGGGGGCAGCCACAGCACCCGGTCGACCTCGTCGCCGGGCACGAAGCGGCCCTCGCCGGCCTCGGCGGCCCAGTAGTCGACGACCTTGGGGCGGCCCTGCGCGTCCATGTAGTGCGCGGTGGGCAGCCGGGCGCCGGGCACACAGCGGTGCCCGGTCTCCTCCAGGACCTCCCGCAGGGCCCCCGCGAGCGGCTCCTCGCCCTGCTTGAGCTTGCCCTTGGGATGGGACCAGTCGTCGTACTTCGGCCGGTGGACCAGGCAGATCTCCAGACCGCCGTTGCCCCAGGGGGAGTGGCGCCACAGCACACAGCCCGCCGCGAGCACCACCCCGTCCCGGTTCACGGCGCCGTCACCGGCGCGCTCACCGCCGCCATCGGCTGCCAGATCCGCTGGAAGGCGAACCGGGCCGCCTCCACCTCGTGGCGCTGGTCGGCGTGGAGCACCCCCAGCGCGTACGCCGTCGCCGGGGCGATCCTCGGGGTGCGGGCCGCGGCCGTGGCGGCGGCCGCCGCCTCCGAGGCGTCCCGGTGCCGGTCGAGCGCTAGCCCGGCCCGCAGCAGCCGGTCGTCGTCCTCGTACGGCAGGCCGGTGCGCAGCACCTCCTGGGCGTACCGGTGCAGCCGCAGCAGCAGCCGCACCTGGTGCCAGGGCGCGTCCTGCGCCTCGCCGGACTGCGCCAGCGCCTCCGCGTTGTACGGATGGGCCGCACGGGCCAGCGGCAGCGCGGCCACCGCCTGGTCGAGGCGCTGCTCGGCCAGCTGGGCGGCCGGCGGAAGCACCTCCACCGCGTACGCGGCCGCCGAGCTGGACAGCGGCACCTCGCTGGCGAGCAGCGCCACCGCGTCGGCCACCGCGTGGAACCGGGAGGAGCCCAGCGCCTGCAGCGCCGCCGAGTGCGCCCGGGTGCGGGCCAGTGTCAGCTGGCGGTCCAGGAGCGCCCCCGCCCGCGCCGCGCCCACCGCCAGCGCCCCGGCCGCCGACTCACCGCGCGGCGGGGGCACCTGCGGGGCGCCGGAGAGCCGCTGGAGGCCGTCGAGCAGCCGGGCGAGCCGGGCCGCGCAGGAGTGCTCCCCGGCCAGCGTGGCCGAGAGCCAGGCCAGTTCCGTACGCAGCGGCTCGGACCAGGACGGGTCGAGCAGCGGGCGGAAGGTGTGCAGCGTGCCGCTGATGCGGCGGGCGGCGCGCCGCAGCGCCCGCGCGGCCTCCTCGGTGCCGTCGTTGTCGGGCCCCGCCTCGCGGTGGAGGCGGAGGCTGCGCAGGAATTCCCCCGCCTGCGCGTGGAGGTACGGGGACAGGACGTCCCCCGCGGTCTCCGGTCCCGGGGTTTTCTCAGGGCGTAGCACGCCGGCGCCTCCGGGCGTCTATCAGCATCTCCTGTACGTGGCGCAGCGGCTGTCCGTCGGCGTCTGCGGCGTGCCGGGTCCACTCGCCGTCCGGGCCCAGGTGCCAGGAGGAGGTGGTGTCCGACATGCCGGTCTCCAGGAGCCGGGTGAGAGCCGCGCGGTGGGCCGGGTCGGTGACCCGGACCAGTGCCTCGATACGGCGGTCCAGATTGCGGTGCATCATGTCGGCGCTGCCCAGCCAGACCTCGGGCTCGCCGCCGTTGCCGAACGAGAAGACCCGGGAGTGCTCCAGGAAGCGCCCCAGTATCGACCGCACCCGGATGTTCTCGGAGAGCCCGGTGACGCCGGGCCGTGCCGCACAGATGCCGCGTACCCAGATGTCGACCGGCACACCGGCCTGCGAGGCCCGGTAGCAGGCGTCGATCACGGCCTCGTCGACCATCGAGTTGACCTTGATGCGGACGTAGGCGGGGCGCCCGGCGCGGTGGTGCGCCGTCTCCTTGTTGATCCGCGACACCAGGCCGTCCCGAAGGGACTTGGGCGCGACGAGGAGGCGGCGGTAGGTCTCGCGGCGCGAGTAGCCGGACAGCCGGTTGAAGAGGTCGGAGAGGTCGGCGCCGACCTGCGGGTCGGCGGTGAGCAGCCCCAGGTCCTCGTACAGCCGGGCCGTCTTGGGGTGGTAGTTGCCGGTGCCGACGTGCGAGTAGCGGCGCAGGGTGTCGCCCTCCTGGCGCACCACGAGCGACAGCTTGCAGTGCGTCTTCAGGCCGACCAGGCCGTACACCACATGGCAGCCCGACTCCTCCAGCTTGCGGGCCCACTTGATGTTGGCCTGCTCGTCGAAGCGCGCCTTGATCTCGACCAGGACGAGCACCTGCTTGCCGGACTCGGCGGCGTCTATCAGCGCGTCCACGATCGGCGAGTCGCCCGAAGTCCGGTACAGCGTCTGCTTGATGGCCAGCACGTCCGGGTCGGCGGCGGCCTGCTCCAGGAACGCCTGCACCGAGGTGGAGAACGAGTCGTAGGGGTGGTGCAGCAGCACGTCCCGCTCGCGCAGCGCGGCGAAGATGTCCGGCGCTGAGGCCGACTCGACCTCGGCGAGGTCGCGATGGGTTCCGGCCACGAACTTGGGGAACTTCAGCTCGGGCCGGTCGAGGGACGCGATGCCGAAGAGGCCGGTGAGGTCGAGCGGGCCGGGCAGCGGATACACCTCGGCGTCGCTGATCTTCAGCTCGCGCACCAGCAGATCGAGGACGTACGGGTCGATGGACTCCTCGACCTCCAGACGCACCGGCGGCCCGAAGCGGCGCCGCATGAGCTCCTTCTCCAGGGCCTGGAGGAGGTTCTCGGCGTCGTCCTCCTCCACCTCCAGGTCCTCGTTCCGGGTCACCCGGAACATGTGGTGCGCCAGCACCTCCATGCCCGGGAAGAGCTCTTCGAGGTGGGCCGCGATGACGTCCTCAAGGGGCACGTACCGCTGCGGCGAGGCCTCCAGGAACCGGGAGAGCAGCGGCGGCACCTTGACCCGGGCGAAGTGGCGGTGGCCGCTGACCGGGTTGCGCACGACCACGGCGAGGTTGAGCGAGAGCCCCGAGATGTACGGGAAGGGGTGCGCGGGGTCCACGGCCAGCGGGGTCAGCACCGGGAAGATCTGCTGGCGGAAGAGCGTGAAGAGCCGCGCCTGCTCCTTCTCGGTGAGGTCGGGCCAGCGGATCAGATGGATGCTCTCGTCGGCCAGCGCCGGGGCCACGTCCTGCTGGTAGCAGGCGGCGTGCCGGGCCATGAGCTCCCGCGAGCGGGTCCAGATCAGGTCGAGGACCTCGCGGGGCTGGAGCCCGGAGGCGGACCGGGTGGCGACACCGGTCGCGATACGGCGCTTCAGACCGGCCACCCGGACCATGAAGAACTCGTCCAGGTTGGAGGCGAAGATCGCCAGGAAGTTGGCCCGTTCGAGGAGGGGCGTGGCCGGATCCTCGGCGAGCTCAAGGACGCGCTCGTTGAACGCCAGCCAGCTGCGCTCGCGGTCCAGGAAGCGCCCCGACGGCAGCTCGTCCTCCCCCGGCGCGTCCTCGCGGTCGCGCTCGTACCCTTCGTACCCGTCCAGATCCGCGTCGATGTCCGGCTCCAGGTCGGAGACGGCGGCCGCGAGGGTGTGCGGCCGGTGGGCGGCTATGGAACCGACCGACGGCTGGGAGGCGGGCTGGAGGTGGACCTCGGCGCTGGGCTGCTGGCTCATGAACCCATTCTTCCGCGCCGGAGCGCTGTCGGGCGCGTCGGAGAGCACGTCGGAGCGGGCCGGCTTGAGCGCCTTGGGGCGGGGGGCGGTCCCGTTCCGGGAGGGTGGCACCTCGGGCTGCATTGGGTGAGCGTCGCAAGCGTGTCTGAATGCCCGGTAACGAGGACATGACGTGCGGGAATCCGCGGCCTTTCGCGGACGTCAGGTCCGCTTCGGTGCGCCCCGAAGGGGCGCGGGGCCGTGCCGCGCACAGCCCGCACGCCGAGGACGGCGGGTGCTCAGGACTCCGTCCGGTACATCAGATCCACCTCGTGCGTGGTGAACCCGAGGCGTTCGTACACCGCCACGGCCGCCGTGTTGTCCGCGTCCACGTACAGCATGGCCGCCGGAAGCCCCTCGGCCGCGAGATGCCGCAGGCCGGTCGCGGTGAGGGCCTTGCCGAGGCCGCCGCCCTGCGCGTCCGGGCGGATCCCCACCACGTACACCTCTCCGATCCTCTCGGCCGCGTGCACCTTCGTCCAGTGGAAGCCCACGATCCGGCCGTCGCGCTCGGCGAGGAAGAAGCCCTTCGGGTCGAACCAGGGCTCCGCCTTGCGGTCGTCGAGGTCACGCTGGGTGAGCGCGCCCTGCTCGGGGTGGTGGGCGAAGGCCGCCGCGTTCACGGCCAGCCACGCCTCGTCGTCCTCGCCGGGCACGAAGGTCCGTACGTCCACGCCCGGCGGGTACACCGGCTCGGCGATGTCCGGCGGGGTCAACGGCCGCCGCATCTGGCGCAGTTCGCGGAACAGCGTGAGGCCGAGGACCTGGGCGAGGTGGCGGGCGGCGGAGTGCCCGCCGTGCGCCCACACCCGCAGTCGCTTGCCGGAGGCGCCGAGCAGCGCCGAGCCGAGCGCCCGGCCGTGGCCGCGGCCCCGGTGGGCGGGGTGGATGACGAGCTCGGCGGCCGGTGCCTCGATGGGGTCGGTGTCCTCCAGCTGCGCGTATCCGATGAGCTCGGTGCCCGTGCTGGTGGCGAGGGTGAGCAGGAAGTGGCGGATCCCGGGCCGCCGCCCGCCCCGCAGCTGGAGCCGCCCCTGCTCGGACACGGCCTGCTGCCCGTCGGTCCGGGCGGCCTCGGCGAGCAGCGTGAGGACCTCCTGGGCCTGGGGGTGGGTCAGCTCGTCGAGGGTCTGGATCTCACGTCCGGAGGGGCCGGGCACGGCGGGGTCAGTCGTCATGTGTACGAGCGTACGGCGACCGGGGGCAAAACCTGACGTACCGACAAACGGCAACCATCCCGTAACCCCACCCCCCTGTCGCGCTACGCGCGTTGACTCTAGGCTTCCGCTCGCGGCGGCCGACCCACGGGTTTCGGCCACACCGCACGACCACCTGGCAGTACCTCGCAGCACCGTCTGCACACCACGCTTCACGACCAGCTGAATCATTTAGGGGAGAGATGACAGCGACACCCCAGAAGAACCACGGCGGCCGCGCGGGCCGCCGGGTCCTGGCGGCCGCCGCCGGGCTCACCACGCTCGGCGCGCTCGTCGCCGCGATGCCGGCCGCCGACGCCCACGACAAGGGCCACGGCCATCCGAAGCCCTCGCGGACGGTGGACGTCCAGCTCCTCTCCTTCAACGACCTGCACGGCAATCTGGAGCCGCCGGCCGGCTCGGCCGGGGCCGTGAACGAGAAGCAGGCCGACGGGACCGTGAAGTCCATACCGGCCGGCGGCGTCGAGTACCTGGCGTCCTCGCTGCGCACCGCGCGCCAGGGCCACCCGTACTCGATCACCGCCGCCGGCGGCGACATGATCGGCGCCAGCCCGCTGCTCTCCGGCCTCTTCCACGACGAGCCGACCATCGAGGCGCTCAACAAGATCGACCTCGATGTGACGGCCGTGGGCAACCACGAGTTCGACGAGGGCGCGGTCGAGCTGGCCCGGATGCAGAAGGGCGGCTGCCACCCGGTCGAGGGCTGCTACGAGAAGGGCAAGAAGTTCCGGGGAGCCGACTTCCCGTATCTGGCCGCCAACGTGACCAGCGAGAAGACCGGCAAGCCGATCCTCAAGCCGTACACGGTGTGGAAGAAGAACGGCGTCAAGATCGGCTTCATCGGTGTGACCCTGGAGGGCACCCCGAACGTCGTGACCGCCTCGGGCGTCAAGGGCCTGAAGTTCCGCGACGAGATCGAGACGATCAACAAGTACGCCAAGGAGCTCGACCGGCAGGGCGTGAAGTCCATCGTCGCCCTCGTCCACGAGGGCGGGATGCCGGCGACCAACGCGTACAACTACGACTGCGACTCGGCCGGTCCCGGCAGCGGTCTGTCCGGCCCGATCGTCGACATCGCCAAGGGCGTCACGCCCAAGGTGGACGCGCTGGTCACCGGTCACACCCACCAGGCCTACACCTGCACGGTTCCGGACCCGGCGGGCAACCCGCGCATGGTGACCTCGGCGGCCTCCTACGGCAAGCTCTTCACCGAGACCACGCTCACCTACGACAAGCGGACCAAGGACATCGTCCGGACCGCCGTGAAGTCGCCGAAGTCGGTGAACCACGTCGTCAGCCGCGACCAGGCCAAGGCGAAGGACATCACCGACCTGATCGCCCGCTGGAACAAGCTGGCCGCCCCGATCGCGGGCCGCCCGCAGGGCTACATCGCCGCCGACATCAACGGCCGCGGCTCCGAGGCGCCCGAGAAGCCGCTCGGCGACCTCATCGCGGACGCGCAGCTCGCCGGGCTCTCCCCGGCCGACAAGGGCGGCGCCCAGCTCGCCTTCATGAACCCGGGCGGCATCCGCTCCGACCTCGTCTACAAGGCGAGCGGCAGCGAGGGCGACGGCGTGGTCACCTACGGCGAGGCGTTCACCGTCCAGCCGTTCACCAACATGATGAACGTCGTCGACCTGACCGGCGCCCAGATCGTCCAGGGCCTCCAGCAGCAGGTCAGCGGCGGCAACACGGCCAGCCCGAAGATCCTCCAGGTCTCCAAGGGCTTCACCTACACGCTCGACATGACCAAGACGGGCGCGGACCGGGTCCTCGTCGACACGGTCAAGCTGAACGGGGTCGCCCTCGACCCGGCGAAGACCTACCGCGTCGCCATGAACGAGTTCCTCGCGGGCGGCGGCGACGGCTTCGCGGCGCTCGGCCAGGGCAAGAACAAGCTGGTCGGCGCCTCTGACCTGGACGTCTTCGACGCCTACCTGGCCGCGAACTCCTCGGCGTCCGCGCCGCTGGCGACGCCGGCCGGGGGCCGGATCACGGTCGTGGGCAAGGTGGCGGGCGAGTAGTCGCCTTCCGTCGTACGTGAGAGTCGTACGTGAGAGGGGTGCCGGGATCCTTCCCGGCGCCCCTTTTCCGCTACCGGTTTCCACGACCGGTTTCCACGACCGGCCCGGGGCCAGGGGACGCGCGTCCGGCGGAGCGCTCACACCCCCGGGGCGTCGGGCGGCGGGGTCGGGGCCCCCGGCAGGCGGATCGTGGCCACCGTGCCGCCGCCGTCCGGTGCCGCGCCCAGCGTGATCGTGCCGCCCGCGTGCTGGACCGTACGGGCCACGATGGACAGGCCGAGCCCCGAACCCGGCAGCGAGCGGGCCGAGGGCGAACGCCAGAACCGCTCGAAGACGTGCGGCAGTTCATCGGCGGGGATGCCGGGGCCCTGGTCGCGCACGGTCAGGGTGCCCCGGTCGAGGGTGACCTCGATGGTGCCGTGCGGCGGGCTGAACTTCACCGCGTTGTCCAGCACGTTGACGATCGCCCGCTCCAGGGCCGCCGGCTCCGCCCTCACGTACCAGGGCGCCAGTTGGGCCCTGATCTCCAGCTCGGGACCGCGCAGCCGGGCGCGCTCCAGGGCTACACGGGCGATGTCGTGGACGGCGACGACCTCCAGCGGGCCCGCGCGGACCGCGTCCGGCCGGGACAGCTCCTGCAGGTCGCCGATCAGCGAGGCGAGTTCGGTCATCTGGGCCTTGACGGACGCCATCAGCGCCTTGCGGTCGGCGGGCGGGATGGCCCGGCCGGTCTCCTCGCTCCTGGCCAGCAGCTCGATGTTCGTACGCAGCGAGGTGAGCGGGGTGCGCAGCTCGTGCCCCGCGTCCGCGATCAGCTGCGACTGGCGGTCGCGGGAGGAGGCGAGGGCGGCGGTCATCGCGTTGAAGGACCGCGAGAGCCGGGCGATCTCGTCCTCGCCCTCGACCGGGATACGGACGTCGAGGTCCTCGGTGCGGGCCACGTGCTCGACCGTGCCGGTCAGCCGGTCCACGGGGCGAAGCCCCGTACGCGCGACCCAGAGCCCGGCGGCGCCCGCGGCGACGACTCCTACGCCGGACACGACCAGCAGCACGATCGCCAGCTTGTTGAGCGGTGTCGTCACGTCGGACATCGGCACCGCGATCGAGACGGCGGCCCGGCTCTGCCGGCCGGGG
Source organism: Streptomyces sp. ERV7 (assembly GCF_001653515.1). GTDB lineage: Bacteria > Actinomycetota > Actinomycetes > Streptomycetales > Streptomycetaceae > Streptomyces. Next base: position 615,966 of record NZ_LYOY01000040.1, read on the forward strand.
CCGGTGATGCGAGCTGCCTTGGTGTAGACGCGGCGCTCGACCCCGGCGCTGTCCGTCGTGGTGTGCAGGACGTCGTCGCGCAGCCCGTCGGCGACCTCCACGTCCGAGCGCTCCACCTGGAGCCGGGCGGACCTGGGGTTGGCGCACACCGTGCCGTCCGGGAAGACCAGCTGGGTCAGCGGGGTGTTGCCCGGCAGCCGGATCGGCTTGGGGTCGGGGCTCTGGCACGTCTGGATCAGGACGTTGGCGTACTCCTCGCTGGCCGAGCTCGCCGCCTGGTTGCGCAGCCGGTTGTCGAGCTGGCTGGTCAGCACCCCTTGGGTGATGAACCAGCAGGAGGCGGCCACCGCGGCCACGGCCACCGTCACCGCCGTGGCGACGAGCAGCGCCAGCCGGGACCGCAGCGGCAGCTCGCGGAACCACCGCAGGGCTCTGCTCACTCGGCGCCGCCCGGACGCAGGGCGTATCCGACGCCCCGCACCGTGTGCACCACGCGCGCCTCGCCGCCCGCCTCGGTCTTGCGGCGCAGATACATCACGTACACGTCGAGGGAGTTGGACGACGGCTCGAAGTCGAAGCCCCAGACCGCCTTGAGGATCTGCTCGCGGGTCAGCACCTGCCGGGGGTGGGCCAGGAACATCTCCAGGAGCGTGAACTCCGTACGGGTCAGCTCCACCACCCGCTCGCCCCGCGTCACCTCACGGGTCGCCAGGTCCATCCGCAGGTCGCCGAAGGTCAGGACGTTGTCGTCGTGCTGGTCGCCGCCCGCGGGTCCGGCGTACGAGCTGCGGCGCAGCAGGGCGCGGATCCGGGCGAACAGCTCGTCCAGCTCGAACGGCTTGACCAGGTAGTCGTCCGCGCCCGCGTCGAGCCCGGTGACACGGTCGCCGACGGTGTCGCGCGCGGTGAGCATCAGCACCGGGGTGGTGGACCCGGCGCCGCGCAGCCGCCGGGCGGCGGTGAGCCCGTCCATCCGGGGCATCTGGATGTCGAGGACGATCAGGTCCGGCCGGTAGGCCTCCGCCTTGGCCAGCGCGTCCAGACCGTCGACGGCGACCTCCGTCCCGTACCCCTCGAAGGCGAGGCTGCGCTGGAGCGCCTCGCGGACGGCGGGCTCGTCGTCGACGATCAGGATGCGCTGGGTGTCGTCCTCGGCGGGTGCGGGGCTCATCGGTCTCGGGTCTTCCTCGGGGGTGCGGTCCGGCGTGGTCCGGGGCGGGCGCCCGGACCCCGGTTTCGTTTTTTCGAAAAAACAGCTAACTTCCCGTCCAGAGGCAGTACTTGCCCTCCCGACTCCCGCCTGCCCGAATGAGACGAGAAGGGGTCGGAAAAAACCGGAAGCCCACCCGGAAACGCCCGTGGGGCCGCGCCCCGGCGTCAAAATCCCGCGAGAAATTCGCCGCCCCGAAGAACAAAAGGGAGCACCGAACCGTTGACCGCCCACCGCTCCGGCTCCGTGACACCGCACGGGAGAGACCGATGACGACCGAGACCGCCGCGCAGACCCGCTCCGCGTCCGGACCGGCGCCGGCCACCGGGCCCGAACTGACCATCGGCCACTGGCTCCGCCTGCACATGCGTCACTTCCGCCGGCACATCGCGGTCCATCTGACCGGAAGCCTGCTCTGGCAGTCCCTCACCGCGGCCCTCCCCCTGGTCATCGGGCTGGCCTTCGACGCCGTACTGAAGACCAACGGGCGGGAACCTGATCTGGGGGCCCTGCACGCCGTGTGCGCGGCACTGCTCGCCCTGGTCCTCGTCCGGGGCGTCTGCGGCATCGCCTCCACCTACGCCCTGGAGGCCTTCGCCAGCGGCCTTGAACGCGACGCGCGGGCCGGCGTGTTCGCCAGCATGCTCCGCAAGAAGCAGGGCTTCTTCAACCGGCACCGCACCGGCGACCTGTCCACCCGCGCCACCGGCGACGCCGAGGCACTCGGACTCATGGTGTCGCCGGGCTTCGACATGACCCTCGACATGGCGCTCAACACCCTCATTCCGCTGGTGTTCATCGCGGCCGTCGACTGGCGGCTCCTGCTCTTCCCCGGGATCTTCGTCGTCCTGTTCGTCGCCGCCCTCATGGATCACGGGCGGCGCCTCGAACCGGTCTCCGACCTCACCCGCGAGGAGTTCGGCGCGATGTCCGCCCAGGCCGCCGAGAGCATCACCGGAATCGAGGCGGTCGAGGCGACCGACGGAGCGGAGCGCGAGCAGGACCGCTTCCGCCGCACCGCCACCGCCTACCGGGACGCCGCCGTGGCGCAGGCACGCGTCCAAGCCCTGTCCTTCCCCCCGCTGCTGCTCGCCGTGGCCACCGCCGGAACGCTGCTCCACGCCGTCTTCCTGCTGCGCGACGGCTCACTGAGCGTCGGTGAACTCGTCGCCGTCCTGGGCCTGATGAGCACGCTGCGCGCCCCCACCCAGCTCGCCTCCTTCAGCATCGGGCTCATCTTCTTCGGACTCTCCGGCGCACAGCGCATCCTGGAGATCATCAACGACCGGGCGGGAGAGGACGAGGAGGGAGGCCGGCACGAGGCGGTCATCACCGGCGAAGTGGTCTTCGAGAACGTCACCTTCGCCTACGGAAACGGCAAGCCCGTGCTGCGCGACATCTCCTTCCGCGCCGCCCCCGGCACCACCGTCGCCGTCGTCGGCGCCACCGGCAGCGGCAAGTCCACCCTGCTGCACCTGCTGAACCGCACCTACGTGCCCACCGAGGGCCGCGTCCTCGTCGACGACGTGGCCACCACCGCCTGGGACCCCTCGGCACTGCGCGGCCAAGTAGCCGTCGTCGAGCAGGACGTGGTCCTGTTCTCCCGCACCATCGCCGAGAACCTCGCCTTCGGCGCCGCACCGGACACCGGCCGGGCCCAACTGGAAGAGGCGGCCCGTACCGCCCAGGCGCACGACTTCGTCATGGCGAGCGAGCACGGCTACGACACCGTGCTGGGCGAGCGCGGCGTCACCCTCTCCGGCGGCCAGCGCCAACGCCTCGCCATCGCCCGGGCGTTGGTGACCGACCCGCGCATCCTCGCCGTGGACGACGCGACCAGCGCCGTCGACAGCGTGACCGAACACGAACTGCAGCTCGCCATGCGGCGCGCCGCCACGGGCCGTACCACCTTCCTCGTCACCCCCCGGCTGTCCCGCATCCGCGCCGCCGACCACATCGTCGTCCTCGACGCGGGCCGGGTCGTCGGCCAGGGCACCCACGAACACCTCCTGCGCACCTGCGCGTTCTACCGCACGATCTTCGCGCCGTACGCACTGCCGGCCGCGGAGGGAACCACCACCGCCGCCGTCGCGGCCGGGGCAGAGGAAGGAACCCGCTGATGGCACTTCTGGACGGCATCGAGGCGGGCGCCGAGGACGCCTACGACCGCCATTACGGCGACCGGCAGCTGCTGCGCCGCATCACCCCCTACTTCCAGGGCCGCGGCGGCGCGGTGGCCTTCGTCACCGCGGCGGTGGTCGTGGCGGCGGCCGCGGGCAGCGCCGTACCGATCCTGCTGGCCCGCACCGTCGACTCGGCCCTGGACGACGACACCCGGTCGGCGATGACACTGCTAGCCGTTGCCGTCCTCCTCACCGGCGCCGCGGCCTGGCTGTTCACCGTCCTCCAGCAGCGCCTCACCGGCACCCTTGTCGGCGACGCGGTGCTGCAACTGCGCGAACACGCCTTCGCCGCGGCCGTACGCCAGGACCTCGCGTTCTACGACACCCACCCCACGGGCCTGGTGGTCAGCCGCGTCACCAACGACACCCAGACGTTCGGTGCCCTGCTCTCCCTGGTGCTCTCCCTCATCGGTCAGGTCCTCGTCGTCCTGCTGATCCTGACGGCACTCTTCGTCATCAACGTGCCGCTGGCGCTGCTCACCACCGTGGTGGTCGCCCTGATCGTCGCGGTCAGCCTCGCCTTCAGGAAACGCGCGCGCACCGCCTCCACCCGCCAGCAGCAGGCCCTCGCCGAGGTCAGCGGCTATGTGCAGGAGACCCTGCGCGGGATCACGGTGGCCCGCAACCACCGCGGCGAATCGGCGGCCGAAGCGGGGCTGCGGGCGGTCAACGGCCGCTGGTACCAGGCCAGTGTGCGCCTCAACCGCCTCTTCAGCGGCATCTTCCCGCTGCTCATCTCCCTGACCGGACTGGGCACGACGGCGGTGGTGCTGGCCGGCGGCCACCAGGTCGCATCCGGCGACATCTCGGCCGGCGAATGGGTCCTCTTCCTGGAGGCCCTGGCCCTCTTCTGGTCGCCGGTCGCCACCATCGCCTCCTTCTGGCAGCAGCTCCAGCAGGGCCTCTCGGCCGGGGAGCGGATCTTCGCGCTGATCGACCGGGAACCCGCCGTCCACCAGAGCGCCCAGCTGCCCCCGCCCCGTCTGCGCGGCGCACTCGAACTGCGCGGCGTCAGCTTCCGCTACACCCCCGAGCGGCCCGTCCTCCACGACATCGACCTCACCGTCGCGGCCGGGGAGACCGTCGCACTGGTCGGCCACACAGGGGCGGGCAAGTCCAGCCTGGTGCGCCTGCTGACCCGCTCGTACGAGTTCCAGGAAGGCAGCCTGCTCGCCGACGGCCGGGACGTGCGGACCTTCGACCTGGCGCAGTACCGGCGCTGCCTCGGCGTGGTCACCCAGACGCCCTACCTCTTCTCCGGCACCGTCGCCGAGAACATCGCGCTGGGCCGGCCGGGCGCCGACCGCGCGGCCATCGAGGCCGCGGCCCACGCGGTCGCCTCCGGCGCCTGGCTGCGGCAGCTGCCCGACGGCCTCGACACACCGACCGACGAAGGCGGCCGCAACCTGTCGACCGGGCAGCGGCAGATCGTGGCGCTGGCCCGGGTGTTCCTGCAGGACGCCCCGATCTTCATCCTCGACGAGGCCACCGCCAGCGTCGACCCGCTCACCGAGGCCCAGATCCAGGAAGGACTCGACGCGCTCGCGGCGGGGCGCACCACCATCGTCGTGGCGCACCGGCTCCCCACCGTCCGCAAGGCCGACCGCATCGTCGTCGTCGACGACGGGCGCCTCGTCGAACAGGGCGACCACGCCACCCTGATGCGGCAAGGCGGTGCCTACAGCCGCCTCTACCGGCAGTACTTCCACCATCAGCACCCCGACCACGACCCCGCCGACGACCCGTCCGGCACCGGGCGGGCGCCGGTCGGCGCGGGGCCGCACCTAGCGGAGGCCAGCGATGCCCTCGACCACTGAATCCGCCGCCACGCTGTGGGAGCTCATCGACCGGGCCGTACGCCTCTCCCCCGCGGCCACCGCCGTACGCCAGGGAACGCGGGCCCTCACCTTCCGCGAACTCGCCGACCGCGTCGAGACCACAGCACGCCGCCTGCGCACGCGCCTGCCCGCCGACGGCGGAGGAACCGTGGGCCTGCTCTTCGAGAACACCGTGGAGAGCACGGTGGCCTTCCTGGGCGCGCTGTACGCGGGCGTACCCCTCACGCCCCTCGAACCCGACAGCACCGAGCCCCATCTCCTGGGCGTGCACCGGGACTTGGGACCCCTGCACCTCGTCGGTCGGCAGGCGAGGCTCAGCACACTGGCCCCTCCCGCTGCCACCTCACTCGCCGCCCGGTGGCAGGGCGGTGTCCTCATCGACGTGGACGAGCTCACCGCCCGCCCCGGCGCGGCGGCCCCGTCGGCGCCGCTGCCCGCGCCGCCGCCCGACGCCCCCGCGCTCTACCAGTACACCTCCGGCTCGACCGGCGAGCCGAGGGCCGCCGTGCACTCACAACACGACCTGGTCCGCGGTGGCGAGATCTACGCCCGCACCTACGGCATCACCCCGGCCGACCGGATTCTCGCGGCCGTACCCCTGCTGCACTCCTTCGGCATGGTCGCCGCGCTCGCCACCGCGCTGCACGCCCGCGCGGAGCTCGTCCTGCTCGGCCGGTTCGCACCGGCCGAAATGCTCCGGGCACTGCACCAGCACGCCTGCACCATCGTGGTGGGCACCCCGCTCGCCTATGACCTGGCGGCCCGTTCGGCGGCCTCGCGCAGCGAGACGTCCCGCCCGGGCGACACCGTACGGCTCTGTCTGTCCTCCGGGGCGGCCCTGCCCCCGGCCGTGGCGGACCGCTTCGCCCAGCACTGCGGCCCGGCCGTCCAGCAGGTCTACGGAAGCACCGAGGCCGGTGTCGTCGCCGCGCAGCTCCCGCAGCCGGACGGCACGGCCGATGCCGGGGTGGGCAGGCCGGTGCCCGGGGTACGGATCCGCCTGGTGGACGAGGAGGACCGACCGGTTCCGCCGGGCGGCACGGGCGCCCTGCTCGTGCGCACCCCCGCCATGTTCACCCACTACCTCGGCCACCCGGGCCCGTCCGAACGAGCCTTCCGCGACGGCTGGTACGTCACCGGCGACCTGGCGCGCCTCGACGGTGACGGCCGTCTGCACCTGGTGGGCCGCAAGGAGTCCTTCATCAACGTCGGTGGCAAGAAGGTCAATCCCCTGGAGGTCGAAGCGGCCCTGCTGGCCCACCCGGCCGTCGCCGAGGCCGTGGTCTGGGGCGAGGTCGTGGAGGAACAGACCAGCGAGCGCGTACGGGCAGCCGTGGTGCCGTGCTCCCCGCTCAGCGGGGCCGCGATCACCGCGCACTGCCGTGACCGGCTCCTGGCCCATCAGGTGCCCGCGACGATCGAGTTCGTGGCGTCGCTGCCCAAGACCTCCCTGGGCAAGATCCGCCGCGCGGCCGTGGCCGGAGCCGCCCCCGCACGGCACCGGGACGACACGGCCTGACCCGCCTCGTGGTGGTGCCCCGGCCGTGCGAGCCGGGGCACCACCGCGCAGCCGAGCGCCGTCGTCAGCAGGCCGTTGACGGGCCCGCGCCGGCTCGCTCCGTGACGGGCACGCATTCATCAAGCAGGTCGACGATGTCGCGCCAGGCCCGCTGCGCGTGCTTCGGGTGGTAGCCGACGCCGGGGCGCACGGCGTGATCGACTGTCGGGTGGTGGAAGGCGTGCAGGGCCCCGCCGTAGAAGACGATGCGCCAGTCGACGCCCGCGGCCTGCATCTCCGCGGCGAAAGCCTCCCGTTGAGCGGGCGGCATGATCGGATCCTCCGATCCGACCCCGGCCCACACCGGACAGCGGATGCGTGACGCCTCGCCCGGTCGGCCCGTGGTCAGGGCGTTGACCGTCCCGATCGCGCGCAGGTCGACGCCGTCGCGCCCGAGTTCCAGCACGATGGCGCCCCCGGTGCCGTAGCCGATACCGGCGATCCTGTCGGGGTCGGTCCGTGGTTCGGCGCGCAGCACATCGAGTGCCGCGTGACCGATGTCCCGCATGCGGTCCGGGGAGGCGAGCAGCGGGGTCGTGTGCGCCAGCATCTCCTGTGGGTCGCTGAACCAGCGCCCGCCGTTGATGTCGAAGGCCAGTGCCACATAGCCGAGTTCGGCGAGGGCGTCGGCCCGGCGGCGCTGGACGTCGTTCAGCCCCGGCCCCTCGGGCCCGACCAGAACCGCCGGCCGTCGATCGGTACCGGCCGGAAGCGCGAGATGTCCGATCATGGTCAGGCCGTCGGCGGGATAGGTGACCGTGCGCGTGGTAACCGTCGTCATGACTGCACCGTAATGATCGTCGAGGCCGATCGGGCCGGTCTTCACCCTCGGCGGAACAGCGGACGCCATACGAAGCCGGGCCCTGTCGGGGCGGCCCACCCAGCGGCGTGGTCATGTCACCGGTCTGCGACAACGGTGTCGTGGAACGACGACGCCGGTATCCCGGCGGCACACAGGCCCCTCATAGTGATCAAGTAAGTACGTACCGAGGAGCCGAAGCCGCTCCGGCTTCAACCACTGGATAGCAAGGGGCCTTTCATGTCCGGCAACCGTCGCACCGCCTTATTCCTCTCCGCAGCCGTCGTCGGCGGCGCCATGCTGATGACGGCGTGCCAGGACGAGGACTCGGGCGCAGCGAAGGGCTCTTCGTCCTCCACTCCGGCCGACACGTCGGTGACCCCGCCCGGCTCCTCGGCCACGGGCGGCAGTCAGGGCGGTGGGAAGGGCTCGGGCGGGAAGAGCTCCGGCGGGCCGGGCACAGCCGCCGGGACCGGCTCCGGCACGAACGGCAAGGCCGGCAAGTGCCGTACCGACCAGCTGAAGATCACGGCGAAGGACGCCACCATCACCGGCGACTCCGACAACACCGTCGCGGTGGAGTTCAAGAACAGCGGCGGCCGGGACTGTGCGATATCCGGGTACGCGGGCGTCGACCTGAAGACCGGCGCGGGCTCGCTGTCCGCGAAGCGCACTGGCCAGAAGGCCGATTCGATCGTCCTGAAGAGCGGGCAGTCGGTGGCCTTCGGCATCTCCTACCCGGTCAACAAGTCGGGCGGCTCCGGCGTCCGCATCACAGGACTTCTGGTGACCCCGCCCAACGAGACAAAGACGGTCGCCCTCCGCTGGCCGGGCGCCGGCACGCTGCCCGTCACGGAAGACGGCGGCTCCCCCGTGAAGGTCGGCCCGGTCGGAAGCGCCGGACAGGGCGGCTGAACGCGCTCTGCTCGCGCCGGGCGAACAGGGCCGTTCTCGTCGAACGAGGGCCGCACCCCGTACGGAAACGGGGTGCGGCCCTCACGCGCGAGCACGACCCTCGGGCGCCCTGCTGCCCACTGACATCAGGGCCGGCGAAGTTCCACGGTGATGGCCTCGCGGAGCAGGTCGCGGGCGCGCTGGAGGGGGATGGTCTCGCTGAGCCACTGCTGGCTCAGTCCTTCGGTGAGGGCCACGAGACGTTCCGCGGCGGCCTGGGGCGCGATGTCGGGGGCGGCCTGGCCGACTGCCTGGGCCTCGATGATCAAGGCGGCGAGGTCGTCGCTCCACTGCGTGGTCGCGGTGGCGAGCTGGGCGCGCAGATCGGGGTCGAAGATGGCGGTGGCCCGCAGTTCGCCCCAGGCCGCGCTGTTCTCCCTGACGTGGGTGTCGTCCTGGAGTTCCCTCAGGAGGATGGCAGTGAGCTGGGTACGGGGATCGGCGGAGGTGTCCAGGGGTGCGTCGGTGTAGTCGACGGCGCGCTGGTTGATGAATTCCAGCGTGCGTCGCAGCAGCCCTGCACGGTCCTTGAAGTGGTAGTAGATCAGAGCAGTGGAGACACCGGCCTCGGCGGCGATCTCCTCCACCCGTAGCCCCCGTACACCTCGGCGGGCGATGAGCCGGGCGGTGGCCTGGAGGATCTGGGTGGGCCGGTCCGGCATCGGGCGCTCCTGAAGATCAGCACGGGGATGGGGTCTCATGATGCCCTACACTGTTCCTGACTAAATTATCAGTCAGGAGGTTGATCGTGCGCATGTCCCGACGCCGGACCCTGCAGACGGCCCTGTTCGGTGCGCTGGGCGTGCCGCTCAGCGCGTGCGGTACCCAGGACAGTGACCGCGCCGAACCGGGCGGGGCCAGTACGTCGCCGGTGGCAGCGCCGTCGGCCGGGGGCTGGCGCATGCCCGAGGAGACGCATCCGCACGAGCTGACCTACATGTCGTGGCCGACCCGGCGGATCTGGAGCTCCGACATCCGCGGGGTGCGGGCCGATATCGCGGGGATCGCACGGGCCGTCGCCCAGTTCGAACCGGTCGTGCTGCTGGCCAACGAGCAGGACGTGAAGGCCGCCCGGCAGGCATGTGGCTCCGGGGTGGAGGTCATCCCGGTCGCGGTGGACGACCTGTGGATGCGTGACACGGGCCCCACCTTCGTACTCGGCCCGCAGGGGATCGCCGGAGTCGACCTCAACTTCAACGGCTGGGGCAACAAGCAGCCCCACGACCATGACGGCCGGGTCGCCCGTGCCGTCCTGGATGACGAGCGCGTCAAGCGGATCCCCGCACCGATCACCGGCGAGGGAGGCGCGATCGAGGTCGACGGCGTCGGCACGCTGATGGCGACCGAGAGCTGTCTGGTCAACGCCAACCGCAACCCCGGCAAGTCCCGCGAGGACATCGAGCGGGCACTCAAGACGCTCTTCGGAGTCACCACCGTGATCTGGGTGGACGGCGTCAGAGGCCACGACATCACCGATTACCACATCGACGCCCTGGCCCGGTTCTCGGCGCCCGGGACCGTCGTGATGAGCACCCCCGACCCACAGGCACCCAAGGATGTCTGGACGGCCGCCTACCACCAGGCCCGTACCGTCCTGGAGCGGGCCGTCGACGCCCGTGGCCGGAAGCTGGAAATCGTCGAGCTGCCCGAGCCGGTCGACATCGGCCGCCGCGGCAAGGAGTTCCTGGCCAGCTACGTCAACTACTACGTGGCCAACGGCGGCGTCGTCATGCCCCGCTTCGGGGACAAGCGCGCCGACGCCGACGCCGCGTCCATCGTGCGCGATCTGTACCCGGGCCGGAAGGTCGTCCAGGTGCCGGTCGACACCCTCGGCGAAGGCGGCGGAGGCATCCACTGCGCCACCCAGCAACTCCCCAAGACCGAACGCACCTCGGGCTGAACGCGGCCCCCGCCGAGGCGGGCCGATTCGCGGATTCTCCCGCGTGCCGTACGTGGGCGCCGGAGACGCGCGAGTGGATCGAGGCCATGGCGGCGCGGGTCTTGGCGGGGTCCCGGCTGCCGAGGACGACGACGGCGCCGGTGGCGGCGAGCTGCTCCGCGACGAAGTAGCCGATCCCGGCGTTCCCCCCGGTGACCAGGAAGGTCCTGCCCTCGGCGGACGGCAGCCGGTGCACGTTCCACGGTCGGCTCTGGGACGCGGAAACCACGGTGACAGGCTCCTTGCGGTCGGAGGCAGCGCGCTCGGGGGGGGAGCGACAACCCGCCCAAGGTCGCAACCTCCACCGACATACCGCCGACAGCCCGCGGTCACCGCCGACAGGCTTCCGACATCCGTCCCAAGTGCCGAAGAAGAGCCGCCGGGCGGCGGGCGGCGCCCCTCCCGCCGCCCGGTGGTTCAGCGTGCCGCGGCCGCCCGCTGCCGCACGTACCCGGTCGCGGCCAGGGCGAGGGCCAGCCCACCGGTGAAGTACACCTGCACCCGCGTCCCGGAGTCGACGGCCATGAGGACGAGCACGCCCACCACACCGGCGAGGGCCACCCAGGTCAGATACGGGAAGAGCCACATCCGGACCGCGAGCTTCTCGGGCGCCTCGCGCTCCAGGCGGCGGCGCAGCACCAGCTGGGACACCGCGATGAAGCCCCACACGATCAGCACGACCCCGCCGACCATGTTGAGCAGCCACGCGAAGACGGTGGTGGGCCACCAGTACGACAGGAGCACGGCGAAGAAGCCGAACGCGCACGAGGCGAGCACCGCATTGCGCGGGACCCGGCCGGAGAGCCTCCCGAGGAAGGCGGGGCCCTGGCCGCGCGAGACCAGCGAGTAGGCCATGCGCGAGGAGCCGTAGATGTTGGCGTTCATCGCGGAAAGCAGCGCGACGAGGATGACGACCTCCATGACCCGCGCACCGCCGGGCACGCCGAGCCGGTCCAGGACGGCGGCGTACGGGCCGGCGTCGGTGACGGCCGGGTCGTTCCACGGGATCAGGGTGACGATCACCAGCATCGAGCCCACGTAGACGATGCCGATCCGCCACATCGTCGTCTTCACCGCCCTGGCCACACCGCGCACCGGGTCGTCGGACTCGGCGGCCGCGATGGTCACCGTCTCCAGGCCGCCGTACGCGACGACCGAGGCGAGCAGCCCGACGAGCAGTCCGCTGACTCCGGTGGGCAGGAATCCGCCGTCGTGGACGAGGTGCGCCGTACCGGGGGAAGAGGTGCCGGGCAGCAAGCCGAGGACCGCCAGCGTGCACAGGATGAGGAAGAGCGCGATGGCACCGATCTTGAGGGCGGCGAACCAGAACTCGAACTCGCCGAAGTTCGACACGGCGGCGAGGTTGGCGCCGCAGAAGAGCGCCATGAACGCCAGCACCCACAGCCAGGACGGGGTGCCGGGGAACCAGCCCTGCATGATGTGGGCGGCGCCGATCGCCTCGATCCCGACGCCCACGACGAGCAGGGTCCAGAACATCCACCCGGCGGTGAACCCGGCCCACGGGCCGATCGCACGGTCGGCGTGCACGGAGAACGATCCCGAGGCCGGGTCGGCCGCGGACATCTCGCCGAGCATGCGCATCACGCACATCACCAGCATGCCGGACAGCGCGTAGGCCAGCACGATCGACGGCCCGGCGGCGGCGATCCCGGCACCCGACCCCACGAACAGCCCGGCCCCGATGACGCCGCCGAGGGCGATCATCGAAAGATGCCGTTGCTTGAGCCCGTTGGAGAGCGGTGCGCCCTGCCGGCTCTCGTCCTGCTGGCGCTCGTCCTGCTGCGGGGATGGGGAGGTGAGTGTCGGGCTCATACGGAGGTGCCTGTCCAATTGCTGAGATCGAAGTACGTCCGATTGTGAGACGAGAAAGCGATCTTCCGTCCACTCTGTCCGGTATCCGGGAATTCCCCTCACTTAGGGTGACCAGGGCCGTACGGGCCGCGGCGCTATTTACTTGAACTCTCACATTGTTTATCGTCGGTAGTGAGGCCGCCACCTCCCGCCTCGCCGCCCTCCCAGGGAGACCCCATGCCTGTACGCCGCCTCAACCACGCGGTGCTCTACGTGCGGAACGTCGCGCGCGCCGTCGAGTTCTACACGGACGTCTTCGGCTTCCGGCTCGACGTCGACATCCCGGGCCGCGCCGCGTTCCTCAGCGCCGAGGGCACACTCAACGACCACGACCTCGGCCTGTTCTCCGTCGGACCGGACGCACCCGGACCCGAGCAGGGCCGCGTCGGCCTCTACCACCTGGCCTGGGAGGTAGGAACCCTCGGCGAGCTCGTCGAGATCGCCGACAAGCTCGACAAGCGCGGAGCCATGGTCGGGTCCACCGACCACCTCGTGTCGAAGTCCCTCTACGCCAAGGACCCCGACGGCAACGAATTCGAGATCATGTGGCGGGTACCGCGCGAGGACTGGCCGGCCGCGACCGAAGAAACCCGCCCCGGCGCGCTCGACCTCGAAGAGTCCCTCAAGCGCTGGGGGCCCGACCTCAAGACGGGCGCCGCCGCCGGATCCGCCACCTGAGCGGCAGTCCGCAGTCCGCTGCGGCCACATGACCGAGGCGGCCGCTTTGGCCGCGGACAAAGCGCCGCTGTCCGGCCGCGAGGGCGGTACTGACCTGCGTCCTCTCGACACAGGGGGTACGGACAACGTGGGCTCTCGCGATGGTTGGTGCGCCCGACCAGAAGCAGTCCAGGTGGTCCACCAGCGGAGGCTGTCCATGAGTACGACGAGAATCCGAACGCGGAAGAACCGAGGGAGCATCGCGGCGATCTCCTGTTCACTCCTGTCGGCCACGGCGACTGCCGTCTCCCCTGCGGCAGCACAAGCCGGAACATCCGCCGGAACGGCAGTGAACCTCAACAACGTGGCGACCAGTGGGAGACAGTCCCTACGCGCACGGTCCCTGTCGGCCCCGAGTCGCGGGACATGTTCCTGATACGCAATGTCAAGAGCGGCCAGTGCATGGACCTTCCGGACACCGGCGCCAACCCCGCCACCACACAGGTCTCGATGCACGACCGCGTTCCCGTCGGTGACAACCAGGAGTGGTACGCACTACCCGGAGCCTCCGGCGGCTCGTACTACGTCAACTTGGCCTCCAACCTGTGCCTCGACGTCCCCGGCTGGGCTCACGACGGCACCGACAGGAACAGCAGCACCCCGCTCACCATCTACCCGTGCCGGCACGAGGGATGGGCCTACGACGGTGCCGACGACCACCTGTGGCGCCGATGGGACGGTCAGCCCGTCACGACGGCCGCCCGAGCAACCACACCTCCTCCTCACACACCCTCGCACTCCACCCCGTCGTCTCCGCGCAGTTGACCGGGGTCCCGATCAGACAGGTCACCAGGGGGAGATCCCGCCGGTAGAGTCGGCTCAAGATCGACATCACCTGGGGGAACTGATGGCAGCAGCGGATGCGGTGCCCGTGGTCTTCGTTCACGGAACGCGCTTCAGCGCGGGACAGTGGAGCACCCAACTCATCGCGCTCCGCGACGAGTTCCCCGTAACCGCCATCGACCTGCCCGGCCACGGGGAACGCGCGGATCAGCCCTGGAGCCTGAGCGCGGCGGCGGAGTCCATCGCTTCCGCGGTGGACTCGCTCGGCCGAGGGCCGGCCCTGGTCGTCGGGCACTCCCTCGGCGGGTACGCCTCGCTGGAGTTCGCGCGCCGCTGTCCGGAGCGGCTGCGCGGGCTGGTCCTCGCGGGAGCCAGTGCCTCCACCCGCGGCCCGTGGGCAGCGCCCTACCGGGCGGTCGCCAGGGTCGTCCCCCACATCCCCGAGGCACGTCTCACCCAGTGGAACGACCGGTTCCTGCGTCGGCGCTACCCACGGAGTGTGGTGGAGGCGACCATCCGCTCCGGCTACGCCTTCCACACCCTGCCGGCGGCCTGGGGCGAGGTGCTCGGACGCTTCGACGCGGGTGCGATGCGCCAGGTGAAAGCTCCGGTCCTCATCCTGAACGGCGAGAAGGACCCCGTCTTCCGGGCCGGGGAGGCGGACTTCGCCCGCGCGCATCCGGACGCTCGCATCGAGTTGATCCCGCGGGCACGACACCTCGCGAACTTCGACGCCCCCGAGGCCTTCACCGACGCCGTCCGCCGCTTCGCCCGCGAGCTGCCTGCCGTCAACTGAGCGCGCCGCAGCCGGGATACGCCCGGTCAACGCCGCTACTGGGATCGACAGCCGGGGCGGCGGGTCCAGGGCGTCCGCTCGGCTCTGTACCCCACTTGTCCGCGGATAAAGGACCTGTTCACCGCCTCTTGCAGGTGTGACCAGCTAGTTGTCCGGCCGCCACTTCCGGACAAACGCCCTGACCGAAACGGTGCGCTCGGCTGTCCCGGGATCGGGACATGACCTCGCGCGAGGCGGCTCGCCACCTGGCGATGCCGCCGTGCGGGACCACTCATAGGCGCTGGCCCCGGAGGACTGTTTCGGACACCACCTATTGGAGGAGACGCCGTGTTCTCGGCACCGTCGCGGCGACCACGGCGATGGCCGCCGCGGCGAGCCTCATCCTGAACCCCTTGGCTGCCTGGGCGGCCGGCACACCGCCGGAGGGCGGCGGGGAGCGATCCGTTCCTGCTGCCCGACACCGAGCGGGCCGAAGTCGTCAGGGCGTGGCTGCTGGGCGGCAAGGGCGTACGGGCCGCCGCGGCGGCGGCGCTGGTCGGCTCCGACGCCGACGTGCAGCACTTCCTGGCCGTCCGGCGCACCGCGGAGACGGCGGTGGACAACCGCGTCGCGATCATCGCCTCCCTCCCAGGAGGCGGTAGGGGCCTGCGGCGCGAGGCCACCGCCGCGATGAGCGACGGCGATTCGGCGGTTGCCGCCTACCTCGCGGGCGGCTTCAAGGCCGCTCTGCTCGAAGACACCGCCGACCGGGCGGCCCGCAAGGCCGGCGAGGCCGCGAAGGGGGCGGCCGACTCGGCGCGGGTCGCCATCAGCGCTTCCGACGCCGCCGTCCAGGCCTCCCGCCGCGCCTCCTACGCCGCTGCCGCCGCCAGCCAGGCGGCAGCCAACGCGGGTTCCGCCGCCTCTCGGGCGTACGGTGCCGCCATCGCGGCCGCGGCCGCCGCCGCGGGCTCGGCCCGGGCGGAGGCCGCAGAGGCCAAGCGCGAGGCGCGCGACGCCGCCAACAGCGCGGCCGCGCATGCGGAGAAGGCCGCGGACGCCGCCGACTGGGCGGTCGCGTACGCGGGCCGGGCCGTCGATTACGCGGCCAGGTCCACCGAGTTCGCCAACGGGGCCACCAAGGCCGCGGACACCGCCACCGCAGCGGTGGCACGGGCGGCGGCGGTGGAGAAGAGCGCGCGCGAGGCAGAGTGGCAACGGCTCGAACACGACATGAAGCAGGCGATCGAGGAGTGCCGCCTGCTCACACGGATCGAAGCCGAGGAGAAGGCGGAGTAGGCGGAGCGGCGTACCCAGGCGGAGCAGGCGGCACAGGCCACGACGGACCTCATCGCCCAGGCGGAGTCGGCACTCAAGTCCGGTGACAGGGACGGTGCCACGACCGTGGGACGACAGGCGGCCGTGGCCCTGCTCGGCTCCAACGGTTCCTGGTCGCACGCCGCAGCACGGTTCGCCCTGTCCGGAACGGACTCCGACATCCATGCCTGGATCGACATGGACCGGCAGCTCGCCCAGCGGCAGGACGACCGCGAGAGCAGTCTCTACCTCGCCAAGGCCGGTGGCCCGGACGTGGCTTTGGCCGCGAGCCGGGCATTGGCCGGCAGCGCCCCGGATGCCGCCGCGGAGTTCCTCAGCAACGGTGTCGTCGAGGCGGCCGCGATGGACAACCGCGTGGCGATCGCCCGCGTCCTGGGGAGCAGCCCGGGCCGCGCGGTGACGAAGGCGGCGAACGACGCCCTGAACGCCGGCACCGCCCGGGCCCTGCACGAATTCCTCAACGACCGGTACGGTACGGCCCAGCAGGAGGACGACGCCGTCGCGACCGCGACTCTCCTCAACACGGCGCGCCCGTAAACCAAGGCCCATGCCCAGGCGGCCATGGACGGTCCGGCGTGAGTGCGCCGCAAGTTCGTCGCCTCGGTGCAGTACACGACCGCCCAGCTCGACTACGACTCGGCCACCCACATCGCCGCCATGCAGGGCGCGATCGCCGCCGCCACGAAGATCGCGCACAAGGCGCTGGA
The DNA here is from genome assembly GCF_001653515.1 of Streptomyces sp. ERV7. GTDB lineage: Bacteria > Actinomycetota > Actinomycetes > Streptomycetales > Streptomycetaceae > Streptomyces. The sequence continues at coordinate 632,639 of NZ_LYOY01000040.1, forward strand.
GGACGCCGCTCGCGCCCAGGAGGCAGCGGCCAGGGCCCGCAACGCCGCCACGGAGGCACTCCAGTGGGCGGACAGGGCGAAGGGAGTCGGCCTGGCAGGCCGGCCAGGACAAGAAGCAGGCGGCGGCCGCCGCGAGCGATGCCCGTCGGATCGAATCGGACAGGCGGTCGGTTGAAGCGGCGGCGGAGGCTCAGAAGGAAGCCACAGCGGCACTGGCAGCCAAGAAAGCGGGAGGAATCCGGCGGACACCGCCGAGAACGACAGTGTCAAGGGTGACCTTCCCTGGTGGAAGGAGGACGCACGCTGGCTGGCGGACTTCACCCACATGATGAGCGTCCGTTTCGCCATGGTTGCGGCAGGTGCCGGGCTCGCCGGTGTGGCCTTCCCGCCCGCTGCCCCGTTCCTGGAGGGATTCGCCATGGGTGGGGGCGCTCACGTCCGTAGCGTTCGCCGCACTGAGTGGCCTGTTCGTCGGCATCGGCTATGGAGCCGGGGCCGGTCAGGTCAGGTTAGATCCGCCATCCTGCACTCCCTCGCACCATTGAACCAGGCTGCCTCCGTGGTGGCCCATGTCGCCGATGCGGCTTCCGCCCCTTTTGTGCGGACTGTGAAACGGATCACGGGCTGCCCAGCCACAGCGCGCCCTCGGCACGGACCCCGTCCGGCAACCCCCATCCGGGTGCTGAGCGTTGATGCCGGGTGACGGATCCGGGGCAGGCCAGGGCGTCGACAAGCGGCGCGAGGGGGGCCTGCCTGGCACGGATACCTTGTGGCCGTGCGCGGACCCGGGAACTGGCTGAGGCGGACCCGGGTGGGTCTGCTCGGTGGCTTCGCGTGCCTGCTGCTGGGGGCCGTCGGGCACGTGGCCGCGGGCGGTCACCTGCCCGACGCGACCGGCCTCGCGGGGATCTTCGCCGTACTGGCGGTCGTGTGCGGCGCACTCCACGGTCTGCGCCGGCACCGCTTCGCGGTGAGCACAGTGGTCCTCGGCAGCGTCCAGGGTGTCCTGCACTTTGTCTTCCACGCCATGGCCGGCGGCCACACAACGGCGGGCGGTCACGGTGGTATGCGGGCGCAGCCCCCCGCACACGGCGCCCACGCGGGCCACGCCGGGCATCACGGCATGCCGATGCCCGATACGGACGCGGCCACGGAAGCCGCGTCCGAGGTCTCCGGACACACCATGGACCCGGGGATGTCGCTGGCCCACACCTTCGCGGCGCTCGGCACCGCGGTGTGCCTGGTCCAGGGCGAGCGGGTCCTCCAGCGCCTGGCCGCCCTGCTCCTGCGTCCCCTCCTGCGCATCGGGGCGCCGTCCGCGGTACCGGTCCCGCCCGGCCAGCCCGAGCCGGGCCCCGACGACACCTTGCCCGTACTGCACGGGGTCCTGCTCTCCCGCGTCCACCCGAGACGCGGCCCGCCGATGGCGACGTACGCCTGACCACCACCCCGCCTCATTCAGCGGGTTCCCTCCCGTACCGGCGACGCCCTCGGCACCCGGTGCGGTCTCACGTACGTCCCACCGGAGCACAGCCATGTCTTCCACCACCCGACCAACCGAGCCGAGAAAGCTCTCCAACGCGCCCGAAGCCGCACCGGCAGGCCGGTCCTGGCAGGGCGTGCGCGCCCTCCTGGTCCGGCTCCACTTCTACGCCGGGGTGTTCGTGGCCCCGTTCCTGCTCGTCGCCGCCCTCACCGGCCTCGCCTACACCTTCACCCCGCAGATCGACCAGATGCTCTACGGTGACCGGCTGCGGGTCGAGAAGGTCGGCGAGCGGGCGCTGCCGCTGTCGCAGCAGGTGGCCGCGGCACGGACGGCCCATCCCGAGGGCGACCTGTCGTCCGTGATCACCCCGCCCGGTCCCGAGGACACCACCCGGGTCGTCCTGTCCCTTCCCGAGCTCGGGGAGAAGCAGCGGACCGTGTTCGTCGACCCCTACACCGCCGAGGTGAGGGGCGAGCTCACCACGTGGTTCGGCTCGACCCCTGCCACCACCTGGCTGGACGACCTGCACCGCAACCTGCACCTCGGCGAGTTCGGAAGGCTGTACTCCGAGGTGGCCGCGAGCTGGCTGTGGGTGATCGTCGCCGGTGGCCTGGTGCTGTGGCTCGGCCGGAGCCGTGGACAGCGCGCCAACTCGGCGCGCGGTGTCCTGCTCCCCGACCGCGGGGCCCGCGGTGTGCGCCGCACCCGGAGCCTGCACGCCGCGACCGGAGTATGGCTCGCCGTGGGCCTGCTCTTCCTCAGCGCGACCGGTCTGACCTGGTCGCACTACGCGGGTGAGCGCTTCGGCCGGGTCCTGGACGCCGCCAAGGGCCACGCCCCGGAGCTCGACACCGCGCTGCCGGGAGCACCGTCCCCCGCCATGGAAGCAGGTGGCGGCGAGCACGCGGGGCACGCCGGTCATGGTGCGGCGCCGAAGGCCGCCGCGGTGACTCCGGCGTCCTTCGACTCCGCCCTCGCGGCGGCACGGGAGGCCGGTCTTGGCGGCACCGTCACGGTGACCCCCGCGGCCGACACCTCCAGCGCCTGGGTCGTGGCCCAGTCCGACAACGTATGGCCGGTCCACTACGACAAGGTCGCCGTGGACCCCTCGAACGGCGAGGTCACCTCCCATGTGCGCTGGGCGGACACCCCCGTACTGGCGAAGCTGACCAAGCTCGGCGTGCAGGGCCACATGGGAAAGCTGTTCGGGATCGTCAACCAGATCGTGCTCGCCCTGGTCGCCCTCGGGCTGATCCTGGTGATCTTCTGGGGCTACCGCATGCTGTGGCAGCGCCGCAGCACACGAGCCGAGCACACCGCGCTTCTCGGCAGGGCTCCCGCGCGGGGCGCGTGGCGGCAACTGCCGCTGCCCGTCCTGGCCCTCGGAATCCCGGCCCTGGCCGCACTCGGCTGGGCACTGCCCGTCCTCGGCGTCACCCTGGCCGCGTTCCTCGCCGTTGACGTGGCTGTCGGGCTGATACGTAGGGCCCAGAGGGGATGAGGAACGGCCGGCCCCGCGTTCGCGCGGGGCCGGCCCTTGGACGTCACAAAGCTACGGGTACGAACCCGGCCGCTAGGAGACGTTGTTGAACCTGGTTCCCTCACCCGCGTACAAGGTGGTTGCCTGGCGGGTGAACGGGGCCGTCGCCGAGCCGGTCGACTGGTAGACGTACGTGCCGTTCGGGCCGTACGCGACCAGGTCCGGGCGGCCGTCGCCGGTGGCGTCTCCCGCGCCGACGAGGTGGGAGAACGCGTTCCAGCCACCGCCGATCCTGACGCGGGAGGTGAAGTTGCCCGTGCCGTTGCCCTGGTAGAGCCACAGGACACCCGAGGCGTCCCGCGCGACGAGGTCGCCCGCCGCGCCGCCGGCGATGTCGCCGACCGCGGTGATCTGGTTGTAGATCTGCCAGCCCCCACCGACCCTGGTGCGGGTGGCGAAGGGAGCGGACGCACTGCCGGTGCCCTTGTACAGCCACAGGACGCCGGAGGTGTCGGTGGCGAGGAGGTCGGGGCGGCCGTCGCCGGTGAGGTCGCTGCCACCGGCGATCTTGCTGTAGACCTGCCAGCCGGCGCCCACCTTGGTACGGGACGCGAAGGTGCCGTCGCCCTGGCCCAGGTAGAGCCACAGGACACCCGAGGTGTCACGGGCGACGAGGTCGCCCGTCGGGGTGCCCGCGAGGTTCCCCGCGGCCTCGATCTGGTTGTAGACCTGCCAACCGCCGCCGATCCTGGTCCGCTTGGCGGTGGCGATCCGACCGCCCGTCGGCCAGTCGAACAGGTCGTCCCGCCACAGCACACCCGAGGCGTCCCGCGCCAGGACATCCGTCGAGCCGTTGTCGTTGAAGTCGTGCGGGTTGGCCTGGCGGGAGACCTCGAAGTTCCCCGAGGCGGTGGCAGCACCGCCGACGCCGTCGGCCGGGGTAGCGGTGATCTGCCAGCTGTAGGCGCCGTTCGGGGCGCTCATACCGTCCAGAACACCGTCCCAGACAAAGGCGAAGCGGCTGTCGGAGACCGGCTGCGACAGGCGCTTGGTGAGCGTCCTGCCGGTGGCCGCGTGGGTGAGCTTGAGGTCCACGGTGGCGTTCGCGCGGGACAGGGTCCACTCCATCGGGACCGTACTGCCCGGCTTCTCCAGGTTCACCGCGGCGGGCACCTTCGACTCGGACACCGCGATGGCCCGGGAGCGGCCCGTGTCCGACACGAGTGTGACGCCGGGGCGGCCGCTGCCCCCGTCGGTGATCCTGAACAGCCCGTCGGCTTCCGCCGTGGCGCCGCGCACGAGCAGGCTGCCGTCCGGCGCGTGGGCCACGCTGGAGAAGTGCTCCAGAAGCTTGTAGGGGGCGGCGTCGACGGTGGTGATCCCGCGCGCGTACAGGGGGCTCAGCGCCTCGCCTTCGGCCTTCCCCGGGATCCCGTAGAGCAGTGTGTTCCCGGCGACGCCGGCGATGACCGCACTGCTCAGGGAGCTGTCCATGGTGAACGTCTTACGGGTACCCGGCGCGGCCACGACGAGCTCGGTGCCCTTGGCCGTGTACTCGGTCCACGCCTTGTAACCGGCGGTGTAGGCGCCCGTAGAGTCCTGGGTCCACGGGCCGACGCTCTCGGCGCCGCCCCAGTCGATGATCGAGCCGTTGTTGACGTTCGTGAGCGCCTTCCAGTACTCGGTCCGGTAGGTCGGCCCCGAGAACACCCGGTTGCTGCCCAGGACCAGCAGGTCGTGGCCGGAGGAGGCGACGACCTTGTAATCCACACCGTAGGGACGCGACGTGAGCTTCGTCTTCTGGTTGACCCCGTTGACCTTGGCGAGCTGCCACAGCTCGCGGTACTCCCCGGTCGTCGGAACGCTCACGAAGAGGTTCTGGCCGACGACACCCACGAGCTTCGCCCCGGGCTTGAACACGGACGCGAGCTCGAAGAACGTGGACCAACTGTCTCCGCTGTTCATGTCCCGCAGCCAGACCGTGCTGCCGCCGTCGCTGGTCACGACGGTGTCGGAATTGCTGTCGTGACCCACCGTGCCGGTGTTGATCGGCATCACCGAGCCGTCGGCGTACTTGTGCCACTCCAGCACGGCGTTGCCGGACTCGTCCTTGCGGGACGTGAGATAGCCGGTGTCGCCCGTGCTGACGATCTCGGCGCCGACGGGCAGCTTCGCCTCGTCGGCAGCCGAGGCACCCACTCCCCCGGTCGCGGCAGCGGGAGCGGCCACGGCTCCGGGCGAGGCCAGCACACCGGCGCCGACCGTCACAGCCAGAACGGTGGCGGCACAGGCGCCGAGACGACGTCGGGTGGTACGTACGGAAGCCAAGGGAGTCCCTCCTGATGAACCGATCGGCACGCACATGGGCGCGTACCGTTCGATCAGACTTGCGATGAGGGGCGGGGGTTGTACGGGTTGCTCGTGTTCTTGCCGCGACGGGCGTCCGCTGGAACTTGTAGGGTGCAGGTATGAGAACCCCGCACCGCCAGGCTGTCTGACAACGAGGTGTCGAGGGCGAAGCCGTCGTACGGCGTCGCCCTCCTCGGTGTGCCTGATTCGTGATCCAACTTCCTTGTGCGGTCCGTACCGAGGCGGTTGGACGTCGAGCTCGTTCTCTTGAGCCGGCGGCCTTCTGAGCGCGCGTGCAGGCACGGTTCCCCCCTCCACCGTTGCCAGGAGTTCCTCGTGCCTGCGTTGTCTCCCCCTGCCCTCCAGCCGTTCCTCGACCTGCTGCGCTGCCCGGTGTGCCGCGCCTGCCTCCGGCCCGACCGCGGTGCACTGCGCTGTCCGGCGGGTCACACCTTCGACATCGCCCGCCAGGGCTACGCCGGCCTCCTGACGGGCGCCCGCGCCACCAGCGGAGACGACGTGGCGATGGTTCAAGCCCGGAACCGGTTCCTGTCCACCGGCACGTACGCCCCTATCCGTGAGGCACTGGCCCAACTGACGGCCGACGTCCTGCCCGATCGGGGCACGATCGTGGACGCCGGGTGCGGCACCGGCTACTACCTGGCCGGTGTGCTCGATCAGCTGCCCGGTGCGCGCGGCCTGGGGCTGGACACCTCGGTACGCGCCCTGCGTTCGGCGGCCCGGGTCCACCGGCGAGCCGCTGCGGCGAGCTGGGACGTCTTCCGCCCCTTTCCGCTGGCCGATGAGGTGGCCGACGTCGTGCTGGACGTGTTCGCCCCGCGCAACCCCTCCGAGTTCCACCGAGTGCTTCGCCCCACCGGCCGGTTGATCGTGGTGCGACCCACCGACCGGCACCTGGCCGAACTACGCGGCCAGGTCCCCGGGATGGTCACGATCGATCCGGCGAAGGAACAGCGCCTGCAACACACGCTGGGCCCCTTCTTCGAGGCCGCTGAGACCCAGCGCCTCGAATACACCGCGTCCCTGACCCGGCAGGAGGCGGCCGATCTGGTGAGGATGACACCGAGCGCACGCCACCTGGACGATGCGAACCCGGCCCGCCACGGCCTCCTGTCCTGCCAGGTCACCGTCTCAGTGCTGGCCACGTCCTACCGACCTCGCTGACCACGAGCGGGCGGACGCGCCCGCCGACCGACGAGCGGTGAGCGCGCGCGGCGCCCCACCTTCCCGGCAACTGGGGGAGGTGGGGCGTCCGTTCACTGGGCCCCGACCGGCGAGGGTTCACCCAGGACGCATTGCGGACGACTACCGGTGATGGAGGGCCCGGGCACGCCCCATGTCGACAGGACCGTCCTCGTCGAGCCGCAGGAAGTAGTTCACCTGCCACGTCTGCGTACCGCGTGCCTGACGGTTGGTCGTCGTCACCCACGGCGGATAGACGCGGAACCCCCGCTTCCCGCCGGACCCGGCCCGCGACACGATGCCGCGCTCGCACAGCACCTCTCGCGGAAACACGAACTGTCCGAAGTGGCCGCTGTCGCGACTGCTGATGACGAAGAGGTCGACCCCGTCGTCGGCATCGAAGGGCCGGATCGGACCTTCTGCGGATCGCTGCCACACGGTGACGAACTGGCCGACCTTCGTCGGGGTGGTCTTGGCCACGCGGAACCTCACCGACAGCCCGTCGAGCGTGAACCCGTGCGCCGCGTACTCCGCACTCTCGGGCTCGGGCACCGGCCGTGTGCAGACAAAGCCGCTCGGGTCGTACACCAGCGCCTTCGCCGCCAGGAGGTCACCGGGAAGCCCTGACCAGGGCTGACTCATCGCCATCCCCCCATCCTGCCATCGCACCCGCCGCACACCGCCGGGCCACCGACGCGTGCTTCGGCTCCGCCTCGGCCCCACCGGCACCCCCATGCCGAATTCCTCCTCGCCGCCCAGCAACACGTATCGGCTGGTGCGGCAGCCCCTGTCGTGCGGTCGACGGATGTCACATCCGCCGGACGCGCAGCACACCGGTCAGCATCGGGAGGGTGAACTCGCCGTCGGCGGTCTCCGGTCGGCTCGCGAGATAGGCGCGAGTCCGGGCCAGTGCGGCCCGCCGTTCCACCTCCGGCATGACCAGCATTCCCGCCTTCGTCGCGAGGGTCGCGACGAGGGAGGCGCCGGTCCGGAGCTGCCCGTGCGGGAACTCCGCTTGTTCCGGCGAGTCGAAGAGGGCGGCACCGGTCTTGGGAAGGTGCATCCCGGCCGTCTCGGCACGCCAACTGGTGGGCACGTCTCGCGGGCCGATCGCCGCGCTCCCGCTGACCTGTGCGAGCCCGGCCACCCAGTCGACCCCGTCGTCGAAGACGTTCCACAGCCCCGCCAACACCCCACCGGGTGCGAGAACCCTGGCGATATCGGGCCCCGCGACGTCCATGTCGAACCAGTGCATGGCGTTGCCGGACAGCACGGCGTCGACGGACCCGTCCGGGAGCGGTATCGCCTCGGCGCTGCCCGGCCGGGCGCGCACCGACGGGAGGCCCCGGCGCAGTTCGGCCAGCATCGCCCGGTCGGGCTCGACGGCGACGACGTCTACGCCCAGCGCGAGCAGTGTGCCGGTGAGCTTGCCGGTCCCAGCGCCGAGGTCGAGCACGCGCGGGCCGGGCGCGGGTGCCAGGGCCCAGCGCACCGCGGCCTGAGCGTAGTCCGGGCGGTGCTCGGCATAGGCACCAGCCGCCGCGCCGAACGACGAGCTGTGCAGCAGCCGTTCGTCCTTGTGCGGCGCCTGCTCGGCGAGCGCGCGACCCCGCGCGTACTCCTGGTGATACCCCGTGCCGTCGTCCGTCCCCGTCATCGCGGCTCCTCTTCCTCAGCGGTCGGTCCCAGGTGCCCAGCCTGCGGGTGGTAGGCCGGGACCGGCATGGCCCCGACGACGCAAGCAATCGGTTCGATGTATCGATCCGATACATCGGCAAGATACGTATGGGTGCCGCTCCGACGCAAGGGCCCCCTCCGCCGACCAACGATCAGAACGGGCAAGGGCGTTGAGCCATCGGCAAGGAGAGGCAGCTCCGCCCCGGGGGTGCGCTCCCTGCCGTTCCCGCCCTTCGGGACGGGAGGGATGATGTCCCGCATTGGTCCGAACCACCTGCGACGCCATAGCCGTCGTCCTGAGCCGGTCGCCCCCCGCAGAACTCGTCCGCGACGGCACCGAGGCACCCGTGCGGCCCGCCGACCCGGCCCCCGGCCCGGTGCCCCGAGCGCGCCCGGTTCCGCTCGTCCTGCCCGAGCGGGGCCGGGCCCTGGACACCGAGGCCGTGCGCCGTCTGGTCTCGTACGGCATCCAGGCCCCGTCCGGGGGCAACGTCCAGCCTTGGCAGTTCGTTTCCCGGGGGCAGGTGCTGGAGTGCCGCTTGGACGACGCTCAGCCCTCCACCCTGCTCGACTTCGAAAGGTCGGCCCGGCGCGATCGAGACCTTCACGCCGTGGGACGCGACAGGTGGCTCGCGATCGCGCGGCGGAACCGCTTGACCTTGACACAGTGACAACGCCTTCACTGCTTGCCGAGGAGGTGATCCGATGACGATCACACAGCAGGAGACGGATGCGGTCCGAGCGCTCCAGGCGCTGGAGGACGGCCGCTCCTCCGTGCGGCTGCGGGCCGCTCTGGCGGTCGGCACGACGCCCGACCCGCGCTTCGTCGACAAGCTCATCGAGCGCTGCGCGATCGAGCCCGAGTTCTTCGTCCGCGACATGCTCACCTGGGCGCTCACCCGCCACCCGGTGTCCATGACGCTCCCCCGGCTGATCCGCGCTGTCCGCTCCGAGCACGCGCAGGCACGCAGCCAGGCGCTGCACACGCTGTCCAAGATCGGGGACCGGCAGGCCTGGTCGTCGATCACACCGTCGCTGCTGACCGACCCCGACGACGAAGTGGCGCGGGCCGCCTGGCGGACCGCCGTCGTGCTCGTACCGGAAGGCGGGGAGTCCGCGTTGGCCGCGGCGCTGGCGACGCAGCTCGGGCGCGGTGAGCGGCAGACGCAGCTGAGTCTCAGCCGGGCACTGGTCGAGTTGGGTGAAGTGATCGTGCCGGCTCTGCGTGCTGCGACGACGGGCCCCGATCCACTCGTGCGCGCGCACGCGCTGGCCACGCAGCGGCTGCTGGACGACCCGGACTCCGGATTCGAGTCCGCGATCGAGGAGGCGAAGCGGGTCGTGGCTCTCGGCGGGGACGGCCAGGAGGGACAATAGGACGTGTTGATCGGTGAGGTGGCGCGACGGTCCGGGGTCAGTGCCCGCATGCTCAGGCATTACGAGTCGCTCGGTCTGGTGCGGCCTTCGGGTCGTACGGGCTCCAACTACCGGGAGTACTCCGGCGGGGACATCCAGCGGATCTTCCAGATCGAGAGCCTGCGCTCGCTCGGGCTGTCGCTGCGGGAGATCGGGCGCGCGCTCGACGACCCCGGCTTCACGCCCTCGGCGCTCGTCGGCGACCTCATCCGCCAGACGCGCGAACGCATCGCGGCGGAGACCGAGCTGCTCACGCGGCTGAGCCGTATCGATGCCGCGGAGCCGGGCGGCTGGAAGGATGTCCTCCAGGTCGTCGCGCTCCTCCAGGCACTGGGGTCGAAGAGCGCCGGCGCGCGCCAGCGCGCGGCCCTCTCCTCGGCCGACGAAGTCCCGGTGCCGGTGGAAGCGCTGGTCGAGGCGGTACTGAGCGAGCCGGATCCGCATGTCGCCGGAGCCCTTCGATGGGCGCTGGCGCGATCGGACGACGGCGGTCCCGCACTGCTGGCGCAGGGCCTCGGCTCACCGGTGGCCGCGGTGCGCGAACGTGCCGTCCGGTCCCTCGCCGAGCTGCCCGGCGAGGAGGCCACCGCGCGGCTGCGCGATGCTCTCGCGCACCCCGACGCCGTCGCCCGCGGGTACGCGGCTCTGGCGCTCGGGACACGTGGAGTGGCCGATGCGGTCCCGACGCTCATCGACATGATCGTGGAGGGCAGGAACGACACCGACGCGGCCGATGCGCTGAGCGTCCTGGCGTGCGACACCGCGACAGCGGATCGGATCGCGACCGGGCTCGTCGACCGCCTCACCCACGACACCACCGAACAGCCCGCACGCGGACGGCTGACTCAGGCGTTGGCGGGCATCCCGGGGACGACGGCGTCCCGTGCGCTCGCGGAGCTGTCGCACGACGAGGACCGCGCCGTCGCGCTGACCGCGGCGTACGTTCTCCGGCTGCGCGAGGCACGGTGACGGATCTCGCGTGCGGGGACGACTGACCTCCTGCTGGGTCATCCACGGCACGAACACCGGCACCTACGAGCAGAGCCTCACGGCGTTCGCGGTCTGCCAGTAAGCCACAGACGCCCGTCAGGAAGGACCCCGGGCTGTCGCAACCCCCAATGTTGGGGATGTACGAAGCGCGCGGGGCTGGCCAGCCTGGACGTCGACCCCAAGGAGGCACCACATGAGATCACTTCGCCGGCCAACGAGATCGCGCCGTACCGCCGTCCGCCGTACCCTGCGGCTGCCCCGGTGGCTCGCCGTCGCGGCGGTGCCGATGGCCGTCCTGGCCCTGTCGACTCCCGCGCACGCCGGAGTACTGGTGTTCTCGAACGGATTCGAGGGCGGCCAGCTCGACAAGTGGGACCGTCCGACGGGGGGTGACGCCTGGGCCGGTTTCGAGGTCAACACCGGCACCGCCCACTGGGGCCAGAACAACGGATGGCTCTCCGCGCGGCAGGGGTGGGCACGCGAAGGGACCTGGGCCGCGCTGAACGGCATCTCGTGGAACTCGACCTGCGCGGCGCGGATCTACGTATGGCCGCAGAACGGCGTCGAGTTCGCGTTGCGCGTATGGGACGCGAACGGCAACAAGCTGGGCGAGACGGTGCCCTGGCTGAACGCGAGCAACGGGTACCAGACCGTCGACACCCCGGCGTGGTCACCGCGCGGGAACACCAATGTGTTCGTCGAGGCCGTCATCAGCTCCTACGACGGGACGACCAGGACCGTGCGCGTCGACGACCTCGCGGTGCAGTGCACGACCGACTCCTGAAGGGGCCGGCAGGGACCCAGCCCGCCCCCGTAGAGCCGAGGGGTATCGGCACTGGTTCCGCCACGGGCGTCCTGCCCGTGGCGGAACCTGCGCCGCTTCCAGCAAGAGCCGGTCACGACCCCGTACGTGACAGGTGCGCCGACGGCGCGGCCTTCCTGCGATGCCTGATGTTGACGGCCGCGGCCTTGGCCAGTGCCAGGGGGTTCAGGAATTGCAGCGGACCGATCAGGCGGGACGCGAACAGATACATGTGCCGCGCCATCGACTCGTCGCGCGCCGCCGCCGAGAAGACCAGCCGCTCCCCGGGATTGAACGGACGGGCCTTGGCGAAGTCGACGGCCAGGGTCTGGTGGCCGCGCAGCCGACGCCGGTGGGTGCGCGCGTACGCCGCGAGCGACCTGTCGAGGTCGCCCCGTCCGGCCGCGGCCGGAGCGACCGCCTCCACCAGCCACTGCGCGGACTGCAGGGCCCACCCGCATCCCACCCCCCACAGGGGGTCCCCGGTCAGGGCGGCGTCGCCGATCAACGCGACGCCCGGTGCGGTCGGCCGACGGCTGACGAGCGGGTAGTTGACAGTGCCGACGATCTTCGAGATGCGCTCGGCGGAGTCGATGGGCGGTGCCTCGGGCAGGGCACGGACGAAATCGAGGAAACTGCCTTCCAGGTCTTCCCGGAAGGCCGGCAGCCGCTTCTTGTCCGGCAGCACCGCGAGGACCGTCACCCCGTCGTCGTTCGGAAACGCGTACGCCATGTCGGGCTCAAGGAACCAGGTCTGACCGATCCCGCCGGGCAGCGGAAGATCGCGGAAGTGCGCGAGATAGCCGAACCGCGAGTTCTCGTGCAGCTGGGTGGGCACCTCGGCGAGCTTCGCCACGGCCGAGTCCCGCCCATCGGCGCCGATGACCAGACGGGCCCGGATCTCCCGCTCACCCCGGGGTGTCGACGCGCGCACCCCCACGGTTCGCCCAGCCTCTCCGATCAACGCCGTCACCTGGTGGCCGAGGAGCAGATCGACACCAGGGGTCTGCTCCGCACGGGACCTGATGAGCGGATCGAGGGTGCTGCGCCGGACGTTGTACGCGTACGGCAGCGCGGGGCCGCCCGGCGCCGCCCTCGGCTCGATCCATCCCCACCGGGTGTACCAGCGGGCCTCGTTGCGCACGGCTCCCGCCTTCTCCAGAGCGGGGACGAGACCGAGTTCGTCCAGCACCGGGTACGCGTTGGCGGTGATCGAGTGGGTGCACAGCACCTTGTACGCCTCGGGGTCCGAGCGGCGTTCCAGCAGTGCGACGCGGACACCCCGTCGGGCGAGCAGGATCGCCGCGGCGCTGCCGGCGATGCTGGCCCCGCTGATGACGACGTCGTAGTCGTACCCCGCGCTCTCAGGCTTGGTCATGCGCTGATCGCCCCCCATTGGAGTGTGGTCCCGTACGTGGGTGTGGTGCAGTGCCACTCCAGTCAGGTACATGATCAATTGTCAAGGGCTGTGCATCAAGTGATGGGTAAACCGACGGCGTGACGGACGCTCCAACCACCGAGAACAGCGGGAGGAGCGGGACCCATCGACTGCTGACAACCGAGCGTCCGCGTTTATCCGACGTTCACGGCGTATGGATTGTTGAGGGATGGACTGACCGCGGTCGACACGACCGAGACCACCAGCGGAAAGCCCCTCGCGTACAGGAGACACACATGCCCTCTGTCAGACGAGCAGCCATCGTCATCGCCTCACTGGGCCACTACAACGGCACGCAGCAGGAGTACCGCACCGCCACGCCCTACGTCGGCGACGCGAGGAACGACCGGGCCAGCTCGGTCAAGCTGTTGTAGCGCGGACGCGGGTGGGCGTGCGGGGAGAGACACGGTACGCGGAGAGATACGCGGCGACCACGGGGGTGGACATGCACCAAGACGAGCTTCGCTATGCGCTGCTCGGGCCGGTCAAGGTGGTCGACGGTATGGGGGAACCCGTACCGCTGACGCCGCAGCAGCGGGCGATCCTGGCGATACTGCTGGCACGGCGCGGCAGGACCGTCACCGCCGACGACCTCGTCGACGGTGTGTGGGGCCACCCCGCCCCGAAACGGGCCCTGTCCACGCTGCAGAGCCAGATCTTCGAGCTGCGCCGCAAACTGGAGCCCGGCCGCCGGCCGCGTACGCCCGCGGCGGTCCTGGTCTCCGCCCCCGGCGGCTATCGTCTGGTGACCGCCGAAGGCGTCTGCGACCTCGACCAGTTCGACCGGTATCTGGCCGAGGCCGAGCAAACGGCACGGGACGGTGACCGGGAGGGTACCCGCCGCCTCCTGCGCACAGCGCTCTCGTTGTGGCGCGGCCTGCCGCTCGCCGGAGTGCCCGGGCCGCATGCCGACAGCCTGCGGGATGCGCTCACCGAGCGGCGACTGACCGCCGTGGAGGCCCGTATCCGCCTCGACGTGGAGCTGGGTGCGCACGCCGGGAGCACCCCGGAGCTGGCGCTCCTCGTCGCCGAGCACCCGCTGCGCGAGGGCCTGCGGGCTCTGCTGATGCTCGCCCTCTACCGGGGCGGGCGCCAGGCGGAGGCGCTCGCCGCGTACGCCGACGGCCGCTCGGTGCTCGCCGCCGAACTCGGCGTGGAGCCGGGTACGGAGCTGACCGACCTGTACCAGCGGATGCTGCGGGCCGATCCGTCCCTCGCCACCGCCCCGGCCGTCACGGCGAGCGGTCCGCTCCGGGCGGACACACCCCAGGAGTCCACCACCGACGGGACGACGGAGGCGACGGCGGACTACCGGCACCCCATACCCGCCCAACTCCCGGCGTCCCCGGCCGACTTCACCGGCCGTACAGCCGCGGCCGAGCACCTGCTGGCCGTGCTCGACGCCGACTCCCCGCAGATCGTCGTCTCCGCGATGTCGGGGCTCGGCGGCGTCGGCAAGACCGCACTCGCCCTGCACGCCGGGCATCGCGTCCGCGACCGCTACCCGGACGGCCAGCTCCACGTCGACCTCGGCGGCACGTCCGCCGACCCCGTCGAACCGGCGGAGGTCCTGGGCCGGTTCCTGCGCGCCCTGGGCATCGGCGCCGTACCGGACGGACTCGACGAACGGGCGGCGCTCTACCGCTCCCTGCTCGCCGGGCGCCGCGTCCTGGTCCTCCTCGACAACGCGGCGGACGGCCGACAGGTGACGCCACTGCTGCCCGGCACCCCCGGCTGCGCCGCCCTGGTGACCAGCCGCGCCAGGCTCTCCCTGCCATCGGCCCGGGCATTCGAGCTGGACGTCTTCTCGGCCGGCGAGGCAGTGGCACTGCTGACCCGGATCGTCGGCCGGGCGCGGATCGCCGCCGAGCCGGAGGCCGCCGCCGAGCTGGTCGCCGCCTGCGGTCATCTGCCGCTCGCCGTACGCATCGTGGGCGCGCGCCTCGCCCAGCGCCCCGTCTGGACCGTCGCCGGGCTCGTGGACCGGCTGACCGAGGAGCAGCACAGGCTCGACCACATCAGGATCGGCGATCTGGCCGTCGACGCGACGTTCCGGCTCAGCTACGACCAGCTGACGCCCGACCTCGCGAGGGCTTTCCGCCTCGGCTCGCTCGCCGAGGGCCCGGCGCTGTCGGTGCCGATGGCCGCGGCGCTGCTCGACCGGG
The DNA here is from genome assembly GCF_001653515.1 of Streptomyces sp. ERV7. Taxonomy (GTDB): domain Bacteria; phylum Actinomycetota; class Actinomycetes; order Streptomycetales; family Streptomycetaceae; genus Streptomyces. The sequence continues at coordinate 647,645 of NZ_LYOY01000040.1, forward strand.
ACGAGCGGCGCACCGAGTCCCTGCTCGAACAGCTCGTGGACGTAAGCCTGTTGGAGCCGTCGGGCGAGCGCCGCTACCGCTACCACGACCTGCTGCGCCTGTTCGCGCGGGCACGGGCCGAGGAGGCGGAGCCGGACACCGGGGGAACGCGGGCGCCGGGAGCGCCGAAGGGGTCGCAGGCCGACGCCGCGCTCGACCGTCTCGTCGACTTCTGCCTGGCCACCCTGCGGGGCGCCTACCGGCTGTCCCGCCCCGGCTGCACCACCCCGGACGCCATGGCACCGACGCGTGCGACCCCCGTCCCCTTCGACGACGCGGCGGCCGGGCAGGAGTGGGTGCGCGACGCGCTCGACACCCTGCTCGGGGTATTGCGGCAGGCGGCACGCAGAGGGGGAACACGGCTCGCACCCGCGGTCGATCTGCTCCTGGCCCTCGACCCGTTCGGCGAAAGCGACTTCCTGTGGCCGTACTTGAACGGGCCCGCCGCCGCGCTCGCCGACGCCGCCGCCCTGCGCGGCCGGCCGGCCGCCGAGATCCGCGCCCGCTACATGCTGGGCGGAGGCCTGTGGCAGGTCGGCCGCGGGGCCGAGGGGTGCGCCCAGGTGGACCGCGCGCTCGCGCTGTGCCGCGCCACGGGTGACGAGGTGATGCTCGGTCAACTTCTCAATGTGAGCGGACTGCTGGAGGTGACCGGAGCGACGGGCCTCCCCTGCCACGAGTCCGCCCTCGCCCTCTTCCAGGAGGGCGTCGCCGTACACGTCAGGCGCGGCAACCTCTGGGGAGAGCTGGAGACGCGCAACAACACCGCGCACCCCCTGCGGCAGTTGGGCCGTATGTCGGAGGCGCTGGACTGCCTCACGGACGCCCTCTCCCGCGCCACACCGCTCGGCTGGACGGTGGTACGCGCCTACGTCCAGTGCGGCCACGCGCGCACCCTTCTCAGCCTCGGCCGCCCCGCCGACGCGGTGGCGAGCTTCACGGAGGCCCTGGGCGGCTGCCGGGAGATCGGCTCCGAGCACGTGGAACTGCTCGTCGAACACGGCCTCGGCGAAGCCGCGCACGCGCTCGGCCGGTACGGACAGGCAGCGGCTCACCTGGAGCGCACCCTCTCCGGCGCGCAGCGGCTCGGCAACGACCCGCTGCGCGCCGGCGCACTGCTCGCCCTGGGCACCACCCTGTCCGCGGCCGGGCGGACCGAACGCGCGGATGCCTGTCTGCGCGCCGCCCACCACCTCCACGTACGCCTCGGCATGCCCCTACCGGAGCCGCTGGCCACGTACGGAACCGCCACTTGAGGGCCACGCGTCGCCCTGGACCTGTGTCTCGCCGGCCGCGTCCGCTCCCTCGGTGCGCGGGTGCGCGGGTATCGCATCCAGGTCGCGTCGCGCAGAGTACTCCCTATGACGACACCCTCAGAAGTGTTCCGCTCCTTCGCCCGCACCCGGGCCTCGCTCGACGGCGAGGAGGTCACGTACTGGTGGACCGGAGACGTGTACTCGTGGGCCCCGGACGAGCCCTACCAGCGCGTCTTCGGCTTCGAAGGGTTCAACGTCGCCCGCCTGGTGCAGGACGCCGAGGACGGTCCGGACGCCTACCGGCTGCTCACCCGCGAGGCCGCCTTCTACCTGGACCCCGTCACCCGCGAGATCCTGGAGGTCTGGCGGGACCTGCCCGTGGTGCACGTCTGGAACGACCCGGCCAACCAGAAGTGGCGCCCCTTCCCGATACCGAGGACCGAACTCGGCGGACAGGTCTGCTTCAGCGTGGAGATCCCGCTTGCCTACCCCTCGCCGCTGCCGGTGAGCCAGTACCCCGTCCACTCGGCCGGTGACACCTACAAGGCCCTGGAGCTCTTCCAGTTCTTCGCCGACCGCGCCGACCTGGCCGGTTCCGCGCCCGGCGTCCCGGCCACCATGTCGTGGACCCGGATGTCCCCGTGGCTTCCCTGGATGGCCCGTGGCCAACGGCCCGGCGGCCTCACCTTCCACTGCCGGGGGCGCAAGCTCGCTTCGTACGCCGAGGTCCCCGAACGCACCCGTGCCTACGTCGCCGACCGCCACCCGGAATTCGCCCATGCCCCGGAGAAGTGGAGCGAGCCGAACGAGACCAGCTGGACGTACTTCCGGAAGCTCAACCCTCCCGTACAGCTGCCCGCCGACGACGGGGACGCCCGACGATAGGCAGCACTGGTGATAATCTGGCTTGCTGTCAGGTTGCTTGAGGCTTCGTTCCCTGCGTGCGGAGGTAGGAGCGGAAATGACGCATTCGGCGGAGTACTGGAACCGTCGATATACCCATGGCGACATCGGCTGGACGCTCGCCCCCCATCCGCTGGCGGTCGCAGAGCTGGCGCTGGTGTCGCCGGACCCGGCCGCCGGCCCGGCAGCGCCGGGGCCCCGGGCCCTCGACCTCGGCGCGGGTGCCGGACGCCACACGCTGTGGCTCGCCCACCACGGTTGGCGGGTGACCGCCGTGGACTTCTCAGCGGCGGCACTGCAGCGCACGCGTCGGCAAGCAGCGGCCGAGGAGGTGGAGGTGACGACCGTCCTCGCGGATCTGGCTTCCTACGAACCGCCGCAGGACACCTTCGGCCTCGCCCTCATCACGTACGTGCACATCGAACCGCCACAGCGGGCGGCACTCCTGGCCCGTGCGGCCAAGGCGCTGACCCGGGGCGGACGGCTGGTCATCGTGGGGCACCATCTCGACAACCTCGGCACGGGCCTCGAAGGCCCGTCCGATCCGGAGAGGATGTACACCCCGGAGCGCCTCCGCGCGGAGCTGCCGGATCTCCGCATCGAACGCGCCGCGCGGGTGCCGCACACCGTCACCACCGAAACGGGCGAGCGCGAGGCGTACGCCACCGTGATCAGGGCCAGTCGACCGGCGAACACCGGGTAGGCCGCCCCGCACCCGCCGCCCTCAGAGACCGGGCCCGCACATCACGAGACGCACCAGGATCTCCCGCAGGGCGTCACGTTCCTCGGCGGACAGGGGGCTGAGGAACTCCCGGTGGACCTCCGCCAGCACCTCCTGCGCCTCCCGGAGCCGTATGCCACCCCGTTCGGTCAGATGCAGCGCCAGGCTCCGGCGGTCGGGGCAGCGTCTGCGCTCCATCAGCCCCGTCCCCTCCAGCTTGTCGACCAGGGTGACGACGGTCATCCGGTTGATGCGGAGCTTGCTGCCCACTGCCCGCTGGTTGAGGCCCGGTTCGGCCGCGACGACGCTCAGCACACCGAATTGACGCATCGTCACCTGGAGGGGCGACAGATCCCGTTCGACGGAACCCGTCACCACCTGGGCGGCCTTGCGCAACAGGAAGCCGTGCCACTGCTGAAGTCCTTCGAACAAGGGTGGATCCCCGACGCCGATTTCCCTGCTCACGGTCATTGCTCCGGCTCCCCTCCAGCGAGCGCCGGGCGCGGCGCGCGGTCTGCCCCAGAACATCTGACGGCCCGGCCGACGCCCCCCGGCGCCTCGGGTCCGACAGCAGCACTGACTGTCTTTTAGACAGAAGACCAACGCCTTTGAGACACGTCAAGCCTTCAACAGCGGGACCACACAGGCCGGTTGGAGTTCGTGAAGCTCTGCCCTCGCGTTGACGATTCCAGCCGGCCGCTCCATACTGACCCATCAGGTTCTCTGACTATCAGCGATATTGATGAATTGGCCTTCCGGAACAGCCATGGAGGCTCGGGTGCACGCGACGATCGCAGCCCGTCAGCAGACCACCGAGCCGGAGGGAAGGCAGTGAACAAGAGCACCACCGACGCCCAGGACATGCGGCTGATCTACGCGGGCTCCTTCCTCGGCAACTTCGACCGGATCGTGATCACCCCGCTGCTGCTGCCCGCGTCCAAGGGCCTGGGCGTCAGCCTCTCCTCCGTCACCATCGCCCTCACCGCTTACCTGCTGCTGTTCGGCCTGATGCAGCCCATCCACGGTCTCGTCTCCGACGTCTACGGGCGCGTACGGGTCATGCGCGTGGCCCTGCTCGGCATGTGCGTGGCCGACCTGGTCTCCGCTCTCGCCCCCAACCTGGGCGTGCTCATCCTCGGACGCGCGCTCGCGGGCGCGTCGGCGGCCGCCCTGCTGCCGGTGATGGTCGCGTACGTGGGCGACCGGCTGCCCTTCGCCCAGCGGCAGCGGACCGTGGCGAGCGTGCTCGCGGCCGGGGCCGTCGGGACGGCCGCGGCGACCGTCGTCGCGGGTGTGTTCACCCATCTGTGGAACTGGCGCGCGGCGATCCTGCTGGTGGCGATCTGCTCGCCCCTGCTCGTCCTCGCCTTCGGCCGCCTGCCGGAGGCATCCGCCCCGGCCCCCAGCGGCACGAGCGTCGGAGCCCGGCTCCACATGGTCTTCCGTATCGGCTGGTTCCGCTTCCTGGTGGCCTTCGCGCTCTTCGAAGGCGCGGCCATGCTGGGCTTCTTCAACTTCCTCAACACCGCGCTGCAGGCGGGCGGACACAGCGTCGTGTACGCCGGCCTGGTCACCGGCAGCTACGGCCTTGCCGCGGTGGCGGGCGGCGTGGCGGTCCGCGCCCTGGCCCAGCGGGTGACGGCGGCCACCCACTTCGCCGTCGGCAGCGTCCTGCTCGGCGTGGGCTATCTGGTCTGCGTGCCCACCCAGTCGATGGCGACCGTACTGACCGCCAGCGTGCTGTCCGGGCTCGCCTTCGCGCTGGTGCAGTCCACCGTGCAGACCTGGGGAACCGAGGTCGCGCCGCCCCAAGTACGGGGCATCGCCACCTCTCTGGTGGCATGTGCCGTCTACACCGGGGCGGCCCTCAGCACATATCTGGTGAGCGGGCTGGCGGACGACAAGCGCTTCGGCACGCTCTTCGCGATCGCCGCGGCCGTCACCCTGCCCGTGGCACTCGTCGGACCGGTCGCCCGCGCGCGGTTCTCGGCCTCCTTGGCCCTGCGCCAGGACCAGCCCCTCCCGGCCGGGCCACCGCCGGCGCGTCCCACGAGGCAGAACCCCTGACATCTGGATCCCCGCGCTCCCCACGGGACAGGACCGACGCCAGGGCGTTCGCGGCGCGTCGGGTGGCATTCACCCCGATGACTCATCACGTTCGCGGGGAGCCATCAGCTTGGCCACAGTCACATGTCTGCAGGCCAGGAGGCCCGATGTCGTCCCACGCGCACACCCAGCGCACCATACGCCGCTCCCTCGCCGCGGGCGTGCCCCTCGCCCTGCTCGCGGCGATCACCGTGACCGGCACCGCTGCTGGCGCGCCGGGTCCCGCGTCCGGTGACGGGAACCGGGACACGCGGGTCGTGGGGACCGCGACCCTCGGGGACATCCCGCTCGGCCCGTTCAGCAACACCCTGCTGCCCGGTTCGGTCGCGGACGACCGCGGCATCGACCTCGGCGGGATCGGCAGCGACCTCTACCCCGCCGCGCGCAAGGGCGAGTTCTGGACGGTGACCGACCGCGGCCCCAACGGCCAGATCAAGGTGGACGGCACCAAGCGCCGCACCTTCCCGGTCCCCGGCTTCGACCCGGCGATCGTCAGGATCCGTGTCTCGGGCCACCGCGTGCAGGTCCTCAAGGCGATCCCGATCACCACGCGCTCCGGCAGACCCGTCACCGGTCTGCCCAACCAGGCCTCGCGCGACGAGGCCCCGTACACGTACGACGCGAAGACGCCGCTCCCGTACGACCCGAACGGCCTGGACACCGAAGGGATCGTGCGCGCGGCCGACGGCTCGTTCTGGCTCGCCGACGAGTACGGGCCCTCGCTCGTGCACGTCTCCGCGCGGGGAAGGGTCCTCACGCGATACGTCCCCAAGGGGCTCGCCCTCAAGGGCGCCGACTACCCCGTCGTGGAGTCGCTGCCCGCCATTCTGCTGAAGCGCAAGACCAACCGGGGCTTCGAGGGCCTGGCCCAACTCCCGGGCGGCGACCTGGTCCTCGCCGTACAGAGTCCGCTGTCCGTGCCGGACGCGGCCGCGGGCAACGACTCCCGCAACACGCGCCTGCTGCGCTTCTCCCCGAAGAAGCGTGCCGTGACGGCCGAGTACGCCTACCGCTTCGACCCGGTGGACGTCGTCGACCCGGGCCAGCACGACACCTCCGAACTCAAGATCTCCTCCCTGGTGGCGATCGGCGGCAACAGGCTCCTGGTGCAGGAACGCACCGACAAGACCTCTCGCCTGCACCGGGTCACCCTCCCGCACGGACCGGGCATCCTGAACAGCGCCTGGGACGACCCGGCGACCTCCCCCTCGTACGAGCAGCTGGACGACCCCACAGCGGCCGGAGCGCCGGTACTGCGCAAAACCCTCGTGGCCGACTTCGGCAAGGTCCCGGGCGTGCCCGGCAAGATCGAGGGCGTCGCACCGACCGGCCCGGACACCCTCGCGCTCATCAACGACAACGACTTCGGTATGACGGACGGCCCCGAGGCCTTCGACCCGCGCGGCCGACTGGTGGACAGCGGCGTCGAGACTACGGTGACGTACGTACGCCTGTCCGGGCCGCTGCGCTAGACCATCCGACCCGTTGTGCGAATCGGCATTTCATGCCCTCTCCCAGGGGTCGATACGGTCGACTCATGGACGGGAACTTTGCGACGGCGGAGGAACTCGCGGCTGCCCTGCGCGCCGGTGAGGTGACCTCGGCGGAACTGACCGACGAGGCGATCGCCCGTATCGAGCGGGACGACCGGGCGATCAACGCGATCTGTGTGCCGGACTTCGACCGCGCGCGGGCCGCCGCGCGCGGTGCCGACCGGGCGCGCGCCCGCGGCGAGGACCGGCCACTTCTCGGCATACCGGTGACGGTCAAGGAGTCCTACAACATCGCGGGGCTGCCCACGACTTGGGGCATGGCGCCGCACCGGGACTTCGTGCCGGCCGAGGACGCGGTGCAGGTGTCACGGCTCAAGGCCGCCGGCGCGGTGGTGCTCGGCAAGACCAATGTGCCGGTGGGACTGCAGGATGTGCAGAGCTTCAACGAGATCTACGGCACCACCAACAACCCGTGGGATCACGGCCGTACGTCGGGTGGCTCCTCCGGCGGATCGGCGGCCGCCCTGGCGGCCGGGTTCGGCGCGCTGTCCATCGGATCCGACATCGCCGGTTCGTTGCGCACCCCCGCACACTTCTGCGGTGTCTACGCCCACAAGCCGTCGCTGGGGCTGGCGGCGATCCGCGGTATGGTCCCGCCGCACGCGCCGGCGCTGCCGGTCGACTCCGACCTCGCCGTCGTCGGTCCCATGGCGCGCACGGCCCGCGACCTCGCGCTGCTGCTCGACGTCATGGCCGGACCGGACCCGCTGACGCTCGGTGTGGCGCACGACGTGGCGCTGCCGCCCGCGCGGCACGAGCGGCTGGGCGACTTCCGGGTCCTGGTCCTCGACGATCATCCGCTCATTCCGACCGGGTCCGCCGTGCGGGCGGGCGTGAGCCGGGTGGCCGACGCGCTTGCCGACGGCGGCGCCCGCGTCGAGCGGCGCAGCCCGCTTCTGCCCGATCTGACCGAAGCCGCGACGCTCTACACGCAGTTGCATTTCTCGGGTGCCGTCGCGCGCTTTCCCCCGGAGGCGTACGAGCGGCTGCGGGCCCGCGCCGCCCGACTGGGCGCGGATGACCGGAGTCTCGACGCCGCGCGGCTGCGCGCCATGGTGTTCAGCCACCGCGACTGGCTGGAAGCGAACAGCCGCCGCGAGCTCCACCGCCACGGCTGGCGGCGGCTCTTCGCCGAGTTCGACGCCGTGGTGTGTCCCATCACGCCCACTCCCGCGTTCCCGCACGACCACGACCCCGATGCGATGGGACGCCGGCTCGACATCGACGGCGTCGCGTACCCGTACTTCGACCAGCTCGTCTGGGCCGGTGTGGCCACCATGCCCGGTCTGCCCGCCACCGCCGTACCGGCGGGCCGGTCCCCCGAGGGTCTGCCGGTGGGAGTGCAGCTCATCGGCCCGATGTTCGAGGACCGTACCCCGCTGCGGCTGGCCGAACTGCTTGAGCAGAGGATCGGCGGCTTCCAGGCACCGAAGTAGGGCGTACTGCGCCTCGGCCCGGCCACAAGCACCCGGAAGGGGCCCGCTTCCGCCTATGACACCGCTCGGGCAACCGCCACCGCCGCCGCGTCCGCGATCAGTTTGTTGTCGTAATCGGCTTCCTTCGTCCCGCGGTTGGACAGGATCGCCACGACGATGGGCGCGGCGTCGGGGGGCCACACCACGGCGATGTCGTTGCGGATGCCGTAGACACCGCCCGCGCCGGTCTTGTCGCCGACCGTCCAGCCCTTGGGGACTCCGGCCCGGATGAGTTCGCCTCCGGTGGTGTTGGTCCGCAGCCACCGCGTCAGCTGGGCACGTTCGGCCGTGCCGAGGCGGTCGCCGAGGACGAACGCGCGCAGGTCCTTGGCCAGCGCGCGGGGCGTGGTGGTGTCCCGCACGGTGCCGGGGGCCCACTGGTTCAGGTCCGGCTCGCGGCGCTCGACGCGGGTCACCGTATCGCCCGTCTCCCTCAGGGCACGCTCCAGGCCCTTCGGTCCGCCGAGCGCGTCGAACAGCAGGTTCCCGGCCGTGTTGTCGCTGTAGCGCACGGCGGCGTCGCACAGCTCGCCCAGCGTCATTCCGGTGTCGACGTGCTTCTCGGTGACGGGCGAGTTGGCCACCAGATCGTCCTTGGAGTAGGTGATCAGCTTGGTCATGCCGTCGAGGGAGTACTTCCGCAGGACGGCCCCGGCGGCGAGCGCCTTGAACGTGGAGGCGTAGGCGAACCGTTCCCCGTCGCGCCAGGCCACCTCACGCCCGTCGCCGGTGTTCACCGCGTACACCCCGAGCCGCGCCCCGTACTTGCGCTCCAGCTCCTTGAAATCGGCCACGGGCGGCTTCGTGTCCGTATGCGGCCGTGTCGTCGCGGCGGGCGGCGCGGGTGACGACGCCTGGCCACCGGCCTGCGCGCAGGCCATCAGCGGAAGAGCGGCGAGCAGGGCGAGCCCGCCCAGTGCGGCACGTCGTGCGCGTGCGTACGGCATGGTCCAACCTCCGGGTGCGCGGGGGAAATCCGTGCGTATCAGGGATGAGGAGCACATGCCCCGATCTTGCCCGGGGAACCCGGCCTCCCGTCGAAGCAACCGGCCCCCTCCTTGCGCGCCGAGGCGCAGCCGGTGGCGCGGGCGATCAGTCCACGTCGATCACCACCGAGTGCCGGCCACTGGCCCCGTCCGGGATCGTGGGGGTGCGCCGGTCGGTCTGCACCTGGCCGCTGCGGTCGGTGGCGCGGACGGTCAGGGTGTGCTCGCCCGCGGTGGCCTTCCAGGGCAGGGACCACTGGCGCCAGGTGTCAGCCGTGTCCTCGGCGGCGAGGTCGGCCGGCACCCAGGGCCCCTCGTCCACCCGTACCTCGACCCGGTCGACACCGCGGTGCTGGGCCCACGCGACCCCGGCGATCATCACCGTTCCGGCTTTCGGCCGGGCGGACGGCTTCGGGGTGTCGATACGGGACTCGGTCTTGACGGGCGCCTTCCTCGCCCAGGACCGTTTGACCCAGTACGCGTCGTAGGCGTCGAACGTGGTCAGCTCGATGTCCCGGACCCATTTGCACGCCGATACGTATCCGTACAGCCCGGGGACCACCATGCGGACGGGGAAGCCGTGGGCGAAGGGGAGGGGCTCGCCGTTCATGCCGATCGCCAGCAGCGCGTCGCGGCCGTCCATGACGTCCTCGACCGGGGTGCCGATCGTCATCCCGTCCACCGAGCGGGCCACCAGCTGATCCGCCGGCCCGCCCCGCGACGGTGGCCGCACTCCCGCTTCCTTGAGCAGGTCGGCCAGGCGTACCCCGATCCAGCGCGCGTTGCCCACATAGGGACCCCCCACTTCGTTGGAGACACACGTCAACGTGATGTCGCGCTCGATGAGTTCACGGCCCAGGAGGTCCTCGAAGGTGAGCGTGACGGGGCGGCTGACGCCCTTTCCGTGGATCTTCATCCGCCAGGTGGTGGCGTTCACCTTCGGTACGACCAGGGCGGTGTCAACCCGGTAGAAGTCACTGTTGGGGGTGATGAAGGGGCTGAGGCCAGGCGTGTGCAGCATGGCCCCGGGCGGAAGGGGCCGGGCGGACGAGGCGACGGCGGGCAGCTTCACCTTGCCGCGAGAAGCGACCGCTCCCCGGCCGTTGGCGTTGTTCAGTGTCCTTCCCAGCAGGCCGGTGCCCGCCGAGGCGACGGCGGCCGCGGTGGCCGCCACGACAAACCCGCGGCGGTCCCAGTCCTGAGGACCTCCCGAGGCTTCCCCCTCCGCCGCACCGGTCGCGGTCCCCGCCCCTGGGGTGAGGCGGCCGATCAGCAGGTACAGCAATCCTGCCCCGGCCGCAGCGCCGACCATCGACGGCATCGCGTCAGCGCTGCCCACCGAGTCGGGACGACTGCTCGCAGCAAGCGCTCCCACCAGCCCGAACAGCAGCACCCCGGCGGCACCGGTACGGCGGAAGCGCAGCGCCAGCACGCCGAGCACCAGGGCGAGCAGAGCCAGCACACCCAGAATCCCCAGCTGTAGGACGAGCTTGTCGTGGGTACCGAAGTGGCGGATCGCCCAGTCCTTCACGGCGGGAGGCGTGCTGTCGATGGCCGCACCGCCCACCGCGATCACCGGACCGGATTCGGGCCGAACCGTGGCGGAGACCAACTCCGCCACGGCCAGCGCCGCGAACCCGGCGAGCAGTCCGGACAGGGCTGCGAGCGGAAGGCGGATCCCGCTGCTCAGAGGTTTCATCACGGCCCCATCGACGTCGGACGGTTTCTTCTCGGACCACGCTCCGCCCGCTGAGCACCCTTCCCGGCGAGGCTCGACTCCCGTTCACTGAGTTGGCGCCGTCTACGAGGCCCGCCGACGGGACAGCCGTCCGGCGGTCTCCGCACCCTTGACCACTCGTAGCGCCCTGTAGTCATCCGATTGCGCGCCGTGGGGGTGCATGCCACGCTGATCCGGGGCGCGTCACCGCGACCGGAACCGTCGACGGCACCCGCCACCAGGACGCACGCCTCCTGCTGCCCGGCGGCACCCACCGCGTCGAGCGCGGCACCCGGCTCGTCTTCGCCCCCGGCGACCCCGTCCCCGGCAGCGACGCGGGCGGCGCGGGCATGTCCACGCCCCTCGCCCACGCCCGCCAGGAACGCCCGCTGTACGCCACGTACGGGCTGATCGTCGCCACCTTCCTCGGCACCATGGGCCTGCCGCACGTGGTCGTCCGCTTCTACACCAGCCCGCACGGCGTCGCCGCCCGCCGCACCACGGTCGTCGTCCTCGGCCTGATCGGCGCCTTCTATCTGCTGCCGCCCGTCTACGGAGCCTTCGGCAGGCTGTACGCGCCCGAACTCGCCCTCACCGGACAGGCCGACGCCGCCGTGCTCGTCCTGCCGCACCTGGTCATCGGCGGAGTCGGCGGCAACCTGCTCGGCGCACTCCTCGCGGGCGGCGCCTTCGCGGCGTTCCTGTCCACCGCGTCCGGGCTGACCCTGGCGGTCGCGGGCGTCCTCACCCAGGACGTGCTGCCGACCCGGGGCGTCCGGCACTTCCGCCTCGCCACCCTGCTCGCGGTCGCGGTACCGCTGGCGGCCAGCGCCCTGGTGGGCGGACTCCCGGTCGCCGACGCGGTGGGCCTGGCGTTCGCGGTCTCCGCGTCCTCGTTCTGCCCGCTGCTGGTGCTCGGCATCTGGTGGCGCGGGCTCACCCCGCCGGGCGCGGTCGCGGGGATGGTGGCGGGCGGCGGCTCGGCACTGCTCGCGGTCACCGCCACCATGGCCGGACTCCCGGGCGGCGGACCGCTGCACGCGCTGCTCGCCTGGCCCGCCCTGTGGTCGGTGCCGCTCGGCTTCCTCACGATGATCCTGGTGTCCCTGGCGACGCCCGCCCGGATCCCGGCGGGCACGGCCGCGATACTGGCCCGCTTCCATCTGCCGGAAGCGCTGTACGCGGGGCAGCGCGGCGGACCCGCCCACCCCGCCGCACCCCGTCGGGCCCAGGCGTGAACGGGTTCCTGGCCGGGATGTTCGCGGCGGCCCTCCCCCTGGTCGCGGCCGGTTTCTGGGCCGGGCGGCGCACCGCGCGCCCACAGGGGCTCGGCGATCTGGGCACGCCCGTGGAGCACGCCACCTTCCAGACCCTGCACACCGCGTCGGTGGCCGCGCCCCCGCTGCGGGCCGGGCTCACCCCCGACACCGCGCGGCGCGCCGCCCGGGGTCTGCGCACCCTGCTCGGCACCGACGCGCTCTGCCTGACCGACGGGTCCTCGGTGCTGACCTGGGACGGGGCGGGGGAGCACCACAGCACGGAGATCCTGGAGCGGCTCGGCCGCATCCGCGAGACCGGCCGGGGCGAGGCGTTCCGCATCCACTGCGACGACGACGGCTGCGCCCTGCACTGGGCGGTGGTGGCCCCGCTCACCGTCGACGACCGGGTGCACGGCGCCCTGGTCGCCTGCGCGCCGCGCGAGTCGGCGGTGCTCGTCCGGGCGGCGGGCGAGGTGGCCCGCTGGGTCTCGGTCCAGCTGGAGCTCGCCGACCTCGACCGGTCCCGCACCCGGCTGATCGAGGCCGAGATCAAGGCGCTGCGGGCGCAGATCTCCCCGCACTTCGTCTTCAACTCGCTGGCCGTGATCGCCTCGTTCGTACGGACGGACCCGGACCGGGCCCGCGAACTGCTCCTGGAGTTCGCGGACTTCACCCGCTACTCCTTCCGCAGGCACGGCGACTTCACCACCCTGGCCGACGAACTGCACGCCATCGACCAGTACCTGGCCCTGGTCCGCGCCCGCTTCGGGGAGCGGCTCTCGGTGACCCTCCAGATAGCCCCCGAGGTGCTGCCGGTGGCCCTGCCCTTCCTGTGCCTCCAGCCGCTCGTCGAGAACGCCGTCAAGCACGGTCTGGAGGGCAAGACCGACAAGAGCCACATCAGCATCACGGCCCAGGACGCCGGGTCCGAGGCGCTGGTGGTCATCGAGGACAACGGCGTCGGCATGGAGCCCGACCGGCTGCGCCGCCTCCTCGCGGGCGAGGCCGGCCCGTCCGCGGGCATCGGCCTGTCCAACGTGGACGACCGGCTGCGCCAGGTCTACGGGGACGGGCACGGCCTGGTCATCGAGACGGCGGTGGGCGCCGGAATGAAGATCACGGTCCGGCTGCCCAAATATCAGCCGGGCGTCCACTCGGCGCCGGACAGCCCTACCCCTCGTACTCGGTGAGGTCGATCGAGTGCACCGCGAGCTGGTGGCCGTACCGGGGGTCGGTCGTGACCTTCTCGGGGACCATGCCCAGCTTGCTGATCACGTTGTGGGACGCCGTGTCGCCCACGCGCGTGATGGCGATGACCCGGTCGAGGCCGCGGTCCTGGAGGGCGAACTCAAGGGACGCCTGCGCGGCCTCCGAGGCGTACCCCTGCCCCCAGAACTGCCGCCCCAGACGCCAGCTGATCTCCACGGCCGGCAGCACCTCGGGCAGATAGGTGGGCACGGAGAGCCCGGTGACCCCGGCCAGCTCGCCCGAGCCGAGGAGTTCGACGGCGAAGAGCCCGAAGCCCTCCTCGTCCCACTCCTCCTCCCAGCGCTCGATGTCCTCGGCGGTCTGCTCCAGATCGAGGACCGAGCCGTCCCCGGTCCAGCGCATGACGTCCGGATCGGCGTTGATGTCGGCCAGGGCGGGCAGGTCGTCCTCGTCCCAGCGGCGCAGGAGCAGACGGGGGGTGTGGATCTCGGTCATGCGCCCATCCTGTCGAATACGGGGCCGAACCGGTAATCAGCGGTCCCGGCGCGGGCAGACTCCGGCCGTGGACGGACCGCGGGACCAACCGGCCGGAGGTGCGCTGCGCGGGCGCGTGGCCGTGGTGGCCGGGGCCACCCGCGGCGCCGGACGCGGTATCGCCGCCGCCCTGGGCGAGGCGGGCGCGACCGTGGTGTGCACCGGCCGCAGCAGCCGTACGCATCCGCTCCCGTCCGACTACGACCGCCCCGAGACCGTCGAGGAGACCGCCGAGCTGGTCACCCGGCTCGGCGGCACCGGCATCGCGGCCGTCACCGACCACCTCGACCCCGCGCAGGTGCAGGCACTGGCCGAGCGGATCGCCGAGGAGCACGGCGTCCTCGACATCCTGGTCAACGACATCTGGGGCGCCGAAGTGCTCAAGGGCGGCCCCGCCGACTGGAACACCCCGATGTGGGAGCACGACCTCGACGACGGGCTGCGCATCCTGCGCCTGGCCGTCGACACGCATCTGATCACCTCCCACCGTCTGCTGCCGCTGCTCACCGCCCGGCCGGGCGGTCTGCTGGTCGAGGTGACCGACGGCACCGCCGCCTACAACGCGGCGCACTACCGGATCTCCGTCTTCTACGACCTGGCCAAGGCCGCCGTGAACCGGCTGGCGTTCTCGCAGGGGCACGAACTCGCCCCGTACGGCGGCACGGCCGTCTCGCTCACCCCCGGCTGGCTGCGCTCGGAGATGATGCTGGACGCCTTCGGCGTCACCGAGGAGAACTGGCGCGAGGCGGCCGCCCCGCCGGACTTCGCCCTCTCGGAGTCGCCGCGGTACGTGGGGCGCGCGGTCGCCGCGCTGGCGGCCGACGGCGGACGGGCACGCTGGAACCAGCAGTCGCTCAGCTCCGGCGAGCTCGCCCGCGTCTACGGCTTCACCGACACGGACGGCTCCCGCCCCGACATCTGGCGGTTCATGGCGGACCGCGAGCGGGGGAGGGAGCCGGACCCCGGCGCGTACCGGTGACGGGTGCGGCGCACAGCCAGGTGTGGAACTTCCGGATGCACCAGGTCTTCACCAGCTGGGTGAGCGCGCAATAGACGTACGCGGACACAGGGGCGTACGGAAAAGTGGGCGCGGTGCGGAGCGGCCGCGTGCCGCGGTGGGAGCCGGCGGCGCCCGCCGGGACTACCGGGCGGTAATCGGTGTCGCACAACGCCTGTTCTCCTGAAGCCCACTGTGCTTCCATGCCACAGCGGGGACGGGGCCGCCGAGCGGCAGGGGGAGCGTGGGTATGGACCGGCGGGGCTTTCTCAGAGGAGCGGCCGTACTTCCGGCCGCCGGACTCCTGGCGTACACGGGCGCCGCGCCCGCCGCGGCCCGCACCCTGGGCACCGGCGACTGGATGGCGGGCCTCGGCGGCTCGACCGACCTGCGGCAGCTGACGATCCCCGGCACCCACGACACCGGCGCCCGCTTCGGCGGTCTGTGGGTGAAGTGCCAGAGCGCGCTCGTCGCCGCCCAGCTGAACGCCGGCATCCGCTTCCTGGACGTACGCTGCCGGGCCACCGGCGACGCCTTCGCCATCCACCACGCCGCCTTCTACCAGAACCTGATGTTCGGCGATGTACTGATCGCCTGCCGGGACTTCCTCGCCGCCCACCCGGGCGAGACCGTGCTGATGCGCGTCAAGCAGGAGTACTCGACGGTCAGCGACGCGGAGTTCCGCCGGATCTTCGACATCTACCTCGACCAGAAGGGCTGGCGGCCGCTGTTCCGCCTCGACTCCGTGCTGCCCGCGCTCGGCGAGGCCCGGGGCAGGGTGGTGCTGCTCGCCGACAACGGCGGCCTGCCCGGCGTCCGCTACGGCGACCCGGCGCTCTTCGACATCCAGGACGACTACAACGCCGAGCCCTTCGGCAAGTACCCCAAGATCGAGGCCCAGTTCCGCAAGGCCGCCGACCAGCCCGGCAAGCTCTACATCAACTATGTGAGCACGGCGGCCGGGCTGCCGCCCGAGTGGAACGCCGCCCGGCTCAACCCGCAGGTGCGCACCTTCCTGAACGGTTCGGCGCCGGCCGGCCGCACCGGGCTCGGCATCGTCCCCATGGACTTCCCGGACGCGACCTCGGGGCTCATCGACGCCGTACTGCGGCACAACCCCGCCCCCGCCGCCTCCCGGGCGCGGCCGAACGGGTGACTGTGGGCCGACCGCACCACGAGGGGCCCACTGGGCGGGACTCCGTGATGCGGAGGAAAAACCCCCGAAGTTAAGCTGACGCAGTGGCTGGACGCGACCGACGGGAGATCGGGCCGGGCGAGAGGCTGGCCCTCAACCGCATGGGCAGCTTCGACTGGGACCTGGAGCACAACACCCTTGCGTTCGATGACGCCGGTCTCGCCGTCTTCGACCTGACGCCCGACGAATACGACGGGAACCCCGACTCGCTGGTCTCCCGGGTGCCCCCCGAGGAGGGCGTGCGGGTCAACGCCGTGATCGACGAGGCCATGCAGACCGGCCGCTCCTCCTACGGCGCCTACTTCCAGCTCAGACGGCGCAACGGGCACCGGCAGTGGACCCATGTGCGCGGACGGATCCTGCGGGACGACCGGGGCGGCGCGTACCGCGTGCTCGGGATCGTCCGCAACGCCTCCACCGAGCTCACCGAGTTCACCTCGATCAGCCCGATGGAGGCGGGCCGGCGACGCATCACCGGCATCGTCCAGGGCACCACGGCGGCCCTCTCCAAGGCGGTCACCGTCGACGACGTCGCCGCGGTCCTCACCGGCACCGACGGCAGGGAGCGGTTCGGCGCCGACGGGCTCGTCCTCGGACTGGTCGAGGGCGGCGCGCTCAAGGTCATCGCGCTGGCCGGCGACTCGATGGAGGCGCTCGACGAGCTGAAGCTGCACCGTCTGGACGACTCGCTGCCGCTCGCCGAGGCCGTGCTGACCGGCCAGCCCCGGTTCGTCACCTCGCTGGGCGAGCTCGGCCACACCTTCCCCCGGCTCGCCCCGTACATCCAGAGCATGGAACTGGACGCGGCGGCCTTCCTGCCGCTGATCGCCCAGGCCCGCCCGGTCGGCGGCCTCGCGCTGTTCTTCCGGGGGCGCAGCGACTTCTCGGCCGAGGACCGCAACCTCTGTCTGGGGCTTGCGGGCATCGTCGCCCAGTCGCTCCAGCGGGCCATCCTCTTCGACCAGGAGCGCGAGTTCGCCACCGGCCTCCAGGCGTCGATGCTGCCCCGGCACGTGCCCGAGGTCACCGGCGCCGAGATCGCCGTGCGCTACCACGCGGCCTGGGGCGGCCGGGAGGTCGGCGGCGACTGGTACGACGTGATCGCGCTGCCCCGGGGGCGGGTCGGGGTGGTGGTCGGCGACGTCCAGGGCCACGACACCCACGCCGCCGCGATCATGGGCCAGCTGAGGATCGCGATCCGCGCCTACGCGGGCGAGGGCCACCCGCCCGCGACGGTGCTCGCCCGTGCCTCCCGCTTCCTCGCCGAGCTCGACACCGAGCGCTTCGCGACCTGTACGTACGCGCAGGTGGACCTGGTCTCCGGCGGGGTCCGGGCGGTCCGCGCGGGCCATCTGGGGCCGTTCATCCGGCACACCGACGGCCGGGTGGGCCGCCCCAATCTGCGCGGCGGACTCCCGCTCGGGCTCGCCAGCGAGTTCGACGACGAGGACTTCCCCGAGACCCGGCTCGACCTGGTGCCCGGCGAGACGATGGTGATGTGCACCGACGGGCTCGTGGAGGAGCCCGGCCTGGACATCGCGGCCGGGATGGACGCCCTGGAGGCGGCCGTCCGGACCGGACCCGAGGGGGCCGACGCGCTCGCGGACCACCTCTCCGCCAGCCTGTGGGAGCGCTGGGGCACCGGCGACGACGTGGCCCTGCTGGTGCTGCGCCGCGCCCCCGACCCGGGCACCCCGCAGGCCCCCCGTATCCACCAGTACATCCACCAGGCCGACCCCGAGGGCTTGGCCGAGTCCAGGGTGGCCCTGCGCCGGGCCCTGGAGGACTGGGGCTTCGGGGAGCTCGTCGACGACGTGGAGCTGGCCGCGGGCGAGCTGCTCGGCAATGTCCTGCTGCACACCGAGGGCGGCGCCGTCCTCACCCTGGAGGTGCTGCCCGAGCCGGTGCGGCGGGGGGGGGCCCTCCCTCAGCAGCCTGTTCCGGCCGCGGCCTCGAAGGCGCCCCGCCCTTCTTCTCCGACCACCGCACCGGTGCCCACGGCCCGGCTCCAGGCCCGACCCCCACGGCGGGCCCGGCAGGGCCAGTTCGGGGCCGCTGCGTAGTCGACGACGTAAGAAAGGGGAGGTACACGTGGGTTTCGCGGAGAAGCGCGGAAGCTACTGGCGCGGTCGCTACAAGACCGAGCCCGGCAAGCACCTCACGGTCGTTGACGACCAGGGCAAGGCCATCAGGTTCGCCACCAAAGGCGAGGCCCAGCGCGCCGCCAGCGAAGCCGAGAACAAGTACCGGCGCGGTGACTGGCGCGACCCGGCCCTCGGTCAGGAGACCTTCGGCGAGTACGCGAGCCGCTGGTACGCCGCCCAGGACCTGGCCGCGTCGACCATGCAGAACTACAGGCGCCACATCGAGGAGCACCTGCTCCCCGACTTCGGGGACAAGGCGCTCATCGGCATCCTGCGCACGGACGTCGAGCTGTGGGAGAAGAAAGAGCGGGCCGTGTACGCGGCCTCCAGCGTCAAGACCTGGCGCTCGACGCTCCACCTGATCTTCGAGGACGCGATCGACGAGGGCCTGCTCACGTCCAACCCGGCAGCCAGGCGGCGGGGGCGCGGCAAGCGTGCGGGCCGCTCCCGCGACCGAGGCCCGGAGAAAGTCGTCACGGACGCGCTCGGCATCCTGCTGGCCGCCGAACGGGCCGCCCTGCTGTCCGGCCGTGACGACGAGTTCGTCGCCGTGGTCCTCAAGGCATACACCGGCATGCGCTGGGGCGAAATCGCTGGTCTGGAAACGGAGTTCGTCCGCTCCTCCTCGGCCCGCGTCGAGTGGCAGCTGTACGAGCTCGACACCGGCGAGATGGTGCGCTGCCCGCCTAAGGACGACAGCTACCGCACCATCGACTCGACGGACTGGCTGTCGGCCCTGGTCTTCAACCACATCGCCCGTACGAAGCCGACGCCCTGCCCCTGCCACGGCAAGACGTACGTCTTCCGAGGGCAGGGCGCGGCGCGCACCGGCGGCCACCAGGGCGCGAAGCTCGTCGATGTCGCACGCCGCGCCGGAGTCTCCACTGGCACGGTCTCCAACGTCCTCAACCACCCCGACCGCGTACGCGAGGACACCCGCGTCCGCGTCGAGCAGGCGATCGCCGACCTCGGGTTCGTACGGGGCGGCGTCGTGTCGGAACACGCGGCCCACTGGCGCCGAAACGGCTTCGCCACCTGGCTGTTCACCCCGGCAGTCTCCGGCTGGTACCCGAAGAAGGCGCCGCAGGAGGCCCGTCCGGTGCCGATCCTGGGCGAGCCGTGGCCCGGCATCCCGGCCCGGGGCCGCGGCGCCACGGAACGGGCCGACGCCTGCTGGCTCCCGATCGCCAAGGGCCTCACACCCCACGGCTTGCGCCACACGCACCGGACGATGATGGAGGACCTCGGCACCGAGAAGGTCCTCATGGACCAACGCATGGGCCACATCGACGGTTCGGTCTCCGCGCGCTACGCCCACGTCACCCCCGGCATGCGCAAGCGCCTCATGCTTGGCCTGACCGAGCAGTGGGAGACGGCGCTCGACGCCCGCGTGGCGATGAGCCCTCGCTCGCCGGTAAGGGTCCTCGACGCGCTATTGCTGGCGCGCCGTGAAGCGGCGAGGTAGTCAGCGATGGCGGTGCGTGCGATGGGGTGAGAGGGCCTCCGCTGGAACACGATCGAGGCCCTCGTCGCGCGCGGGTTGCCACCTGCACCTCGACGGGACGGGGAAGTCGATCGTTGCTTGAACGGACGAGATCACGCGCCCCCGCGTCGAAAGCAGCGTGAAGGGCAGGGAGGCTTGGTGCGGCTAGCCTCTTGAGGTTGCGTATCGGACATCAGGTCAGGCGGCGGAGGGACGCGGGTCACCGTGGAAGACCTGGCTGGTGTGCCACGAGCGGTGGGCCGCCGCGATGGGCCGAGTGCCGGGTTGAGGGCCTATGAGCGGACAGCCCGCGAGTGCTGTGACATGCTCGCGGGCAGCCTGGCTGCGGCCGATGAAGCGCTGCGAGACCAAGATGCGGTGGCCGTCGCCTATGCCCAGGACGCCCTTGTCGAAGAGCTTGTGGTGCAGCGAGCACAGGCACAGGCCGTTGTCGACGTCGTCCGGGCCGTTGAACGCCCACCAGCGCACGTGCGCGGCCTCCAGCCCGACGGGCGCTGTGCCGATCATGCCGTCGTAGCCGCAGAAGGCGCACTGGTACTCGTACGCGGTCAGCACGATCTCCCGCATCCGCCGGTCCCGCTGCCGCCTCCCGGGCACTGTCAGAGCGTCGGCCTCGGCCAGTTCCATTTCCAGGCCGATCGCGTCGCACAGGTCCTGGTGCAGTGACGCCGGGAAGTGAAGGACCAGCAGCACCCGTGCCATGCGGCCCAGCAGCGAAGGTTCCCGCTGGAGCGCCGCCTGAAGGTCCGGGGCGAGCCTCCCAGTGGCCCCGCTGGCGCGTAGTTCCCGCACCCCGGTGCCTGGGCTGCCGGCGCCGTTCCTGGTCCGCACTTCCCATACCCCGTCGCTGACCAGGTGATGGAACGGATAAGCGGGTGTGGTTCCCCGCGACGGACCGTACTCCGCCAGCAGTTGCTTCAGATCCGCCTCCACCGCGCTGTACGGCAACTCGTCCGCGGCATCCGCCTGAAAACGGCCCAGCGCGTACAGCAGCAGCAACGGCTTGTGCGGCGCCCGCACCCCGTCCCGGCTCCATTGCCTCAGCTCTGCGGCTTGCTTCAGCCAATCCATGACGGTGATCGTAGTGATGCCTCTCGGCACATTGTGCTGCCCGACTTGCAAGTCCTCATGCGCCCGCGACGGGCTCACCGGCTTGGCCCATGCGTCGGCCGGCCCGCCATTCGAGGGCCTGGGGTTCCTCGGTGAACTCGATCAGATGCTGTCCGGCGAACTGTTGCAGCGCGTTGCGCACCTCTGCCGGGGTGGCATAGAAGAACTCCTTCCGGCTGTTGACCTGGTTGACTCGCTGCGAGGCGAAGCGCCGATGGAGCTCCGCCTCCAGGCCGACCGCGTCCTTGCTGAAGATCAGAGCGTGGACATCGAAGCGGAAGGGTACGGCCGCGCCACTCAACTCGTAGACCCGCTCCAGAGGTTCGAGTCGACGTGTCATACCGATCTTCACCATGCGATCGCCGAAGGCGCCGATGTTCGAGATGACGTACACATAGCCGGCGCGGACGTTCGCGGCGCGGGACTCGACGTCCCGCAGGGCGTTCTCGATCTCGGCCAGTTTGGCCTCCATCTCGGCCACACCCGCCTCGTCGCCGCGCTCGCGCAGGCGTTCAAGTGCCGCCTGGTAGTGGCCTTGTTCCTTGTTCAGTTTCTCGCGCTGCCGGTCGAGTTCCCGCTGGACCGCCGCCTCCTCACGCTCCCGGGCGCGCACCTCGCGCTGCGCCTCCTTCTCCTCTTCCTTCTTCTGCAGGAAGTCGGCGGTGAGTTCCAACTCCCGCACGCGCGCGTTGTGGTACTCGTCGGTGATCCGGATATGCATGGTGGCGCCCAGCCGGGCGATCGTCTCGCGGCTCTTGAAGAGCCGGTCCACCAGGGAGCCCAGCCGGTGCGGCCGCATCGAACGCACGGCGTAGTCGGCTTCGGCGTTGTATGCGCGCAGCATCAGCTTGGAGAAGTCCCGGACCATCTTCTGGCCCTCGCGCTTGGAGCCGTTGACCGTCCAGTCCGTGGCCGCTTTTACGGCGCGGCCCGCCCGGGCCAGCGCTTTGATCTCGTTCTGCAACGTGTCGAGCCGACTGCGGTAGGCGATCGCGTCGTGCAGCGCATGCCGGTAGGCGTAGACTCCGGCCTCCTGCAACATGGCGGTCTCGTCGGCATTGACGATCCGGGTCTGCAACTCGGCGAGCCGCCGCTCGGCTTCGACGACGTCCTTACGGTGACGGTCGGCCTCCTTGCGTACCCGCTCGGTCTCCTTGGCCGTCCGGCGCGCGTCGTCGAGGATCTCCTTCGCCGTCTCGCGTGCGTCCTTGAGGATCCCCTCGACCTCCTCGGCGACTTCGACGGACGCTTTCTCCCGCAGCGCGGCGGCCTCCGCCTCGACCTGTCGTACGAGGCCCGAGACCCGCGCGGCATCCAGCCCCTGTGTCCTTGCGATCCATGCCCGCAGTTCTTCGGCCTCGGACACGCCATCCGCGCGACGGCGCCCGAACAATCCGCCCTTCCGCGGCGGCGGCACCGCAGAGCCTGCGGCAGAACCGTTGGCGAGGACGTCGGTGGCGGAGTCGGGCTCGGGCACCCACAGTTGCCATCCCGCAGGCAATGGGGGCCATGAGGGGTCGGGCCGCCAATCCGACGGCGGTATCCATCCCGCAGGTGGCACAGGCCAACCCGGCGGTGGATTGAAACGACAAGTACTCATTCCCCACCCCCTCGCCCTGAGGTACCCAGCGCACGGGGCGCCGGGCAATCCCGGCAAACGTAGAGTGACATTTTCTTGCTGGTCAGCCACCAGAGCACCCGTACGTTTCACCTTGTGACACCCTTGTAACCATGCGTGAGCATCCTCGGAGGAGGGGCACGAGTTCCAGGTAGAGCGCGCCGAAGCCCCGAGCGGTGAACAGGTGACGGGCTGCGGATCTCACACGCAGACGGAGCATCGACCGGGGGAGGGCCACCTGGTGAGGTCTCGCGCCGGTAGATATGGGGAAACGCCCGGAGGTGAGGCCAACCGACCTGGCTCAATGGGTACATGGAGATTGGCGAGCACTGGGCCTACCGCGCGAGGCCGAAGGATCTGGGTAGCGCGGTTCGCGAGGTAGAGGTCGTTCGAGTGGGCGGCTCGGGCAGATCCGGCTGGATCCACGTGCGGTTTCTCGAAGGCGATGCCGCTGGGCTGCAGGAGTGGGTCAATTCCGGCTCTCTCGTAGCACCGTGGGCGGATGTCGATACGTTCCGCGCGGACGACGCGGCGGAGTCGGCACTGGTGGAGTCCTCTCGCCACGTCCGGGGCAGCACGGATTTCGAGGCCGCCCGCATGATCCTCGGATTCGTTCGCCCGAAGAACAGGCTGCGGCTGCGCCGAACAGTGGCGGACGCGGGCGTCCTGGAGCTGGGCCGCCTCGACGAGACCGCACCCCTCATCGGCATGGACGCCGCCGAACTACGCGGCGACGCCATGGTGTTCGAGAACCATGGCGGAATGTGCCTGGCA
Organism: Streptomyces sp. ERV7; assembly: GCF_001653515.1. GTDB lineage: Bacteria > Actinomycetota > Actinomycetes > Streptomycetales > Streptomycetaceae > Streptomyces. The sequence continues at coordinate 670,745 of NZ_LYOY01000040.1, forward strand.
GGGTGGCCGGTCACCGAGCGCATCGCCCGCCACGTGGCCGGACACCTCGCCGACGAGATCCTTCCGGAGGTCGAGCGCAAGCAGCAGGCCATCGAGCAAGAGCGTGCCCAGTCCTCCTCCTGGTACTCCTACAGCCGGCGTGACGATCGCAAGCTGGACGCCGAGGCGGCAGTCCTGCGGACCGTCCGGGCGTGGTGCGGCCAGGACAAGGCCGAACGCTACGACGAGTTGGTTGCCCTGCGCACCGAGGTCATCCGGCTCGGAGAGCTGGTCGAGAAGGCGGTCAAGGCCCTACGCGACCGCGGCCACGGCGTCATCGCCTCCACCATTGAGCGCGACCTTGGCGTCCATATCTCCAGCCTTGATCCTGACGTGCGTCGATGAAGCCGCGCCATGGATCCGGGTCCGGTTTGGGCGGCGCGGGCTGTGCCGCAGGCTTCTCCTTCTCCGGCCGGTGGGGGTGCCAGCCGTCGAGGAACGGCCGCAGCTGATCTTCTGTCGGCTCGGCGTGGAAGTTGAGGGAAGCCAGTCCTCTGCCGTTCATGGTGGGGTCGAGCCGGTCGGCCTCCGCCTTCCCCCAAGCGGACCACTCGCGCAGTCTCTCGGCTTCGATGGTGTCTTCCGACGCGGCGGCGGCTTCGTCCAGAGCGGCACAGAACGTCCGGATCTCCCCTGCGGTCTGCCACCGATCGAGGGCAGTACCGAAGTGCTCGGCCCGTACCGCGCGGACCGCCTTGATAGAAGCCACGCTGACGGCGGCTTCCCACTCCCGGCGCTCGCGCTCCTCTTGCTCCGCTTCCAGACGCCGGCGCTCGGCCTCCTGCCGCTCCTGCTCCTCTCGCAGGCGCTGCTGCTCCGCCTCTCGTTCCAGCCGGGCCCGCTCCTGCTCCTCCGCGCGCGCCTTCAACGCCCGGAAGACTGAACCGACCTGTTCCTCCAATGGCTTCTTGGCCGTGTCGGCCCATTCCTTCTTCCAGCCGTAGCTGTAGCCGGATTGCTGGCTGACCAGCAGCTCCAGTTCGCCGGAGGGCTCGAACTTCTGGGCTGGGGTGACACGTTGCCAGTCGTACGTCCGGCGGCCCGGCTGCTTGGGTACGTACCGGACCGGCTTCTGCCGTTCGCGGAAACCGACCTCGTACGTCCTGCCGTGGACGGTGAGCAGCGGCCTCGGCTGCCTGCGCTTCTTGGACACCGCGATCTCGCCGTGGCGTGCGAGGGCTTCCTCGGCGAGGAGCCGGAGCAGCGAGAGTACCCGGGGGAGGACCTCCTCGGAGATCTCGAAGGCGCTGTGATCCGCGCTGACTGCGGCGATCACGTCCTCGACATCGGTGATCACACGGCTGCGCGCCAGCCGGATACGGTTCCACTCGGTCTCGTCCTCGCCGGTCGCCCGGAGCAGGCCGAGGAAGAAGTCCCCCTTCGCCCGCCCGCTGTACTTGAGGCTGTATCCCTCGGGGGCGCACTGCCGGGCCGCGTCGAACGCCCTGCGGTAGCGGGCTCGCTCCTCGTCGCTGGGGTTCGGGATCCGGAGGAACCGTCCAGCCTGCTGTACCTCCACGATCAAAGCGGCCCCGACTTCCGCCGACGACGGCTGTGGGGGCTTGGCGGCACGCTGTGGCGTCGGCTTCGTCGTGGGCGGGGCTGTGGCCTGCTTCTGTGGTGGAGGGGTGTGTTGTGTCCGTTGGCCGGAGTCTGTGGGCCGCTGCTTACGCTGAGCTGGGTCCGGCCGATCCGGGTGATGGCCGTGCTCCAGGTAGAAGCGTCCCGCGTCAGTGATCTCCGCCCGCCACTTCCCGTTCTGCTTCGGCATGGTGAGCAGGCCCCGCTCCTTGAGGGCGCGGGCGGTGAGGGCGAGCTCGGGGCTGTCCGAGGTGACGGGATCGGTTCCGCCCCCGATGCGAGTGAGGAGTGCGAGCTGCCGGTCATTTAACGGAGACCAAGGGTGCATGCCGATCGTCGTACCGCCTGCGGTCTCCTCGGCACAAGCCGCAGGGCGACTCTCGCGGGGCGCACACGGCGCACGGCGTGCCGAAGGCGGAACGCCACCCGCTGGGAGCCGCCGGGGAGCCGCTCCTCGGAGTCGGCTCCCAAATGGCTCCCAGAATGGCCCCCCAACGCAAATCAGGCCCGGTTCTGATCTCTCAGAACCGGGCCTGACCTGGTACTACAGCGTCGGGGTGGCGGGATTTGAACCCACGACCTCTTCGTCCCGAACGAAGCGCGCTGCCAAGCTGCGCTACACCCCGATGTCACCGGTTGTCGCGGCGACGTCGTTTACTTTAGCCCACCGGCGGCCGGAGACGAAATCCGGTTTCGGGGCGAGGTCAGGGGCGGGGCGTGAGGGTCAGGAGCGTGGCCTCGGGGGGGCAGGCGAAGCGGACCGGGGTGTAGCGGTTCGTGCCGCAGCCCGCCGAGACGTGCAGGTAGGAGCGATTGCCGCCGGCCTCGTGCGCCGAGAGGCCCTTCACCCGGTCCGTGTCCAGGTCGCAGTTGGTGACCAGGGCCCCGTAGAAGGGGATGCAGAGCTGGCCGCCGTGGGTGTGGCCGGCCAGGACCAGGGGGTAGCCGTCGGCCGTGAAGGCGTCCAGGGAGCGGAGATAGGGCGCGTGGACCACCCCGATCGACAGGTCCGCGTCCGCCTCCGGGCCGCCCTCCACCTTCGCGTACCGGTCGCGCTTGATGTGCGGGTCGTCCAGGCCCGTGAACGCCAGCTCCATGCCGTCCAGCTTGAGCCGGCCCCGCGCGTTGCTGAGGTTGACCCAGCCCGCCGCGTCGAACGCGTCGCGGAGCTCCTCCCACGGGTTGTGGACGACGCCGACCGCGGGGGCGTTGCCGTTCAGGCCGTGCTTGCCCTGCATCTTCTCCAGGAGATAGAGGGCCGGGTTGCGCAGCCTCGGGCCGTAGTAGTCGTTGGAGCCGAAGACGTACACCCCGGGGAAGTCCATCAGCGGGCCCAGCGCGTCCAGGACCTCCGGCACGCCCTCCGTGTCCGAGAGGTTGTCACCCGTGTTCACCACGAAGTCCGGGCGCAGGCCCGCCAGCGACTGGAGCCACGCCCGCTTCTTGCGCTGGCCGCCGACCATGTGGATGTCGGAGACCTGGAGCACGCGCAGCGGACGCGCCCCGCTCGGCAGCACCGGTACGGTCACCCGTCGCAGACGGAAAGAACGGGCTTCGAAGCCCGCCGCGTAGGCGATACCGGCCGCGCCGATCGCCGTGAGAGCCGCCGTCGTCTTCAAGGGAATCCCGTATCGCGCGTGCATACGCCCATCGTTGCAGACGTACGTACGCCTACGGTCTTCGCCGGTGGCTCGCGGGCACCCCGTACGCCCCAGGCCGCGCCCCGCGTACGCCCGGACCCGCGCTCCCGGCGTGAAACTGGCACGCGCCCGGGCGTCACCACCTGCCACACTGGGCGCATGACCACGCTCAAGGCCACGCTCAAGGACGACCTCACCACCGCCATGAAGGCACGCGACGAGCTGCGCTCGTCGACGCTGCGACTGACCCTCACCGCCATCGCCAAGGAGGAGGTCGCGGGCAAGAGCGCGCGCGAGCTCTCCGACGACGAGGTGCTGACGGTGATCGCCAAGGAGGCGAAGAAGCGGCGTGAGGCGGCCGAGGCGTTCGACCAGGGCGGCCGGGCGGAGTCGGCGGCGAAGGAGCGGGCCGAGGGCGAGATCCTCGACGCGTATCTGCCCAAGCAGCTGTCCGACGACGAGCTCCAGGTGATCGTCGCGGAGGCCGTGGCGGAGGCCAGGGCCGCGGGCGCCGAGGGGCCGAAGGCCATGGGCGCCGTGATGAAGATCGTGAAGCCGAAGGTGGCCGGGCTCGCCGACGGCGGCCGGGTGTCGGCGGCCGTGAAGAGCCTGCTGGCGGGCTGACCCCCGCTCCCCCGGGGCTTCGCCCCGAACCCGCTGTCGGCTGCGGACCGTGGTCCGTTGTGCCCACCCGTTCCGCCCTGCGGACCGTGGGCACAACGGCGGCAGCCGTCAACGTGCGCACGCGGAAGGGGCGCCCAGATCTCTGGGCGCCCCTTCCGTATGTGACCTGGTGGGTCCTCCGGCCCTCTACGGCCAGATCCCCCCGATCGTCTCGTCCCCGCCGATCGTTCCCGGCGGGATCGAGATGCCGGGGTTGGGCGGTACCGAGATGCCGCCGCCCGGCTTGTTGTCGCCGGGGCGGTGCTTCTTGCCGCCCTTGCCCTTGCCCTTGGCGTTGTCGGGATCCGCCGGCGGGTCCTTCGGCTGCACCGGGTCGGGGATGTCGACCCGTACGAACTCGGGGGCCGGCAGGCCGGAGAGGGCGCCCGTCATGGCGTCCTTCCAGATCGGTCCGGGGACCTCACCGCCGTACACCTTCTCCTTGTACACGCCGCCGATCGTGATGTTCTCCATCTCGACCTTCTGCGTCGGGCTGCCGACCCACACCGCGCCCGACATGTTCGGCGTGTAGCCGACGAACCAGGCGTTCTTGCGCTGGTCGGTGGTACCGGTCTTGCCCGCGTTGTCGCGGTCCGAGAGACCCGCCTGGCGGCCCGTACCGGAGTCCGTCACACCGCGCAGCAGCGTGTTGACGGCATCCGCGGTGCCCTGGGACATCGCCTGGCTGCACGAGGACTTCGGCACCGGCAGCGCCGTCCCGTCCGCCTTCTTGATCGACTCGATGGCGACCGGCGTGCAGTACGTGCCCCGGTTGGCGAAGGCCGCGTACGCGCTCGCCATGTTCAGCGGGGAGATACCGGTGGAGCCAAGCGTCAGCGCGGACGGCACCATCGGGAGCTTCGCGCCGTTGCCCTGCACCACATGCAGCTTGTCCGTCATCTGCGAGACCGGGCACATGCCGATCTCACCGAGCATCTGCACGAAGTACGTGTTGACGGACTTCTCCATCGCCGTCCTCAGCGGGTACGGCCCGTGCTCGGACTCGTTCTCGTTCTCCAGCGACTCGTTGTTGGTGTTCACCCAGGGCTTGCCGCTGCACGTCTGGACGGTCGCCGGGTAGTCCATCTCGAACGGCGAGGGGTACTGCTGCGTCGGCGGCTTGCCGCCCTCGATCGCGGCGGCGGCCAGGAACGGCTTGAAGGTCGAGCCGACCGGGAAGCCGTAGTTCGAGCCGCCCATCTGCTTGTTGACCGAGAAGTTGATCTGGGTCTCGTTCGTCCCGAAGCCGTACGGTCGCGACTGGCCCATCGCCATGATCTTGCCGGTGCCGGGCTGGACCAGCGTCACGGCGGTGGCGACCTTGTCCGCCTGGTAGACGTGGTCCTTGATGGAGGCCTGGGTGGACTGCTGGGCCTGCGGGTCCAGGGTCGTACGGACCGTCAGACCGCCCTGGTTCCAGAGCTTGGCCCGCTCCTCCTTGGACTTGCCGAAGACCGGGTCGGAGAGGAAGACCTCGCGCACGTAGTCGCAGAAGAAGCCCGCGCCGCTGACGGCCGTGATGCAGCCGTTCTTCGGCTTGGCGACCTTCAGCTTGATCGGCGCGGCCTTGGCGCGGTCCGCCTCGGCCTGTGAGACGTCCTTCTTGTCGGCCATGCGCTGGAGGACCGTGTCGCGGCGCTTCTTGGCCTCGGTGGCGTCGTTGACCGGGTCGTACCGGCTCGGCGACTGGACGATGCCCGCCAGCATGGCGGCCTCTTCCAGCTTCAGGTCCTTGGCCGACTTGGAGAAGTAGCGCTTGGCGGCTGCCTCGACGCCGTACGCCTGCTGCCCGAAGAACGTGATGTTGAGGTAGTTCTCCAGGATCTTCTTCTTGCCGAGCTCTTCTTCGACCTGGATCGCGTACTTGAGCTCCTTGACCTTGCGGCCGAGCGTCTGCTGGGTGGCCTCGGCGACCTTGTCGGGGTCGTCGCCGGCCTCCTCCACGAAGACGTTCTTCACATACTGCTGGGTGAGGGTGGACGCGCCCTGGGCCACCCCGCCCGACGTCGCGTTCTTGTTGAGCGCGCGCAGCACGCCCTTGAGGTCGACCGCGCCGTGCTCGTAGAAGCGCGCGTCCTCGATCGCGACGATCGCCTTCTGCATGTACGGCGAGATGTCCGCGAGCGGGACCACCGTGCGGTCACGCGAGTACACCGTGGCGATCTGACCGCCCTGGGAGTCCAGGATCGTGGTGCGCTGACTCAGCGGCGGGGTCTTCAGATTGGCGGGGATCTCGTCGAACCCCTCGACCGTGCCCTTGGCCGCGAGCCCCAGCGCGCCGAACGCCGGCAGCGCGATGCCCGCGAGCACCGCTCCGGAGAGCACACTCACCCCGACGAACTTGGCGACCTGCTGGGTCCCGGTCAGACCACCGCCCGAGCGCTTCTTTGCCATGAGGGCAGCCTACGTTCTGATTCGCCGGACACGGGTCAATGCTCTGGCCTAAGCTGCGCTCAACTGTCACAGCAGTGCGGTTGCGCATCAAGTGGTTGCTTGTCTGTGCTTCTCGATGTTTATAGCTGTTCGGCCTTCGCAAGAGGGCGGCTGCCCGGATTCGCCGTCCGTTTACGCCTCATGCGTCATCAGGCGTCCGTTGTGGCTCAACTGGAACGTCCCGCTTGGTCGGGTTTCTCACGTTTGTCCCCAGCTCACTCCGTTGGGTGATCTGCCGCGTACGCATAGTCCGTTCGGGCCATTCAAGATTGGGCCCGAAGGGGGTGTTGCGCTGTGCCCACCTTCCGTAACGTCCTCAACTGGCAGCGGTGAATATGCCTCTGCCGCCGTGGGGGAGCCTCGATTCGGGAGAGGACGGCGCCGGCATGGGCTGGGTAACCGACTGGAGTGCGCAGGCAGCCTGCCGCACTACCGATCCGGACGAACTGTTCGTACAGGGTGCGGCTCAGAACAGGGCGAAGGCGGTGTGCACCGGATGTCCGGTGCGGACCGAGTGCCTCGCGGACGCACTGGACAACCGCGTCGAATTCGGCGTGTGGGGCGGAATGACGGAACGGGAGCGCCGCGCACTGCTGCGCCGCCGGCCCACCGTCACGTCCTGGCGCCGTCTCCTGGAGACGGCGCGTACGGAATACGAGCGCAGCACGGGCATCCTGCCCGTGGGCGTCGACGACGAGGAGGCGTACGTCTACCGGCACGCCGTGGACGAGACCTACGCGGCCGTGGGGTAGGCCATATCCGCGCGACGCGTACCGCAGCGGACGCGTCGGACGTATCAGAGCGCTCCGGCCGACTCTTCCTGGGCCGCGAGCCGTTCCCCGATGGCCCGGAGCCCGGCGAGATCGTGTACGTCGCCGGGCAGGGCGGCCACTTCGGCCACCGGGACTTCGGGGTGGAGTGCGGTGAAGCGGTCGCGGGTGCGCTGTTCGCGGGCGAGCACCTGCATCCGCTCGGCGTGCAGGCGCAGGAGACCGGCGGTCAGCCGGTCGACCGACACGCCGTCCTCGGGTCCGGTGGGGGAGGGAGCTTCGGGAGAGGAACCACCGGTGCCACGATCCTCAGCCTTCCCGGACCTCTGATCGACAATGCGGCCGTCGACAAGATTTTCCCCGGTTCCCTCTTCCAGGGGCTGTTCTTCCTGGTGGCCTTCCTGCTGACCTTCGTCCAGGTGCTCCGCCGCCGCGAGCGCCCGCTCGGCCGAGAGCCGGGCCGCGCCGCTGCCGTGCACCCGGTTGAGCACCAGACCGGCCAGCGGCATCGCGTCGGCCGCGAGCCGCTCCACGAAGTACGCGGCCTCGCGCAGCGCGTCCCGCTCGGGCGCCGCGACCACGAGGAAGGCGGTGCCGGGCGCCTGGAGCAGCCGGTAGGTGGCGTCCGCGCGGGTGCGGAAGCCGCCGAACATCGTGTCCATCGCCGCCACGAACGTCTGGACGTCCCGCAGCAGCTGCCCGCCGAGGAGCTTGCCGAGCGTGCCCGTCATCATCGACATACCGACATTGAGGAACTTCATCCCGGCCCGGCCGCCCATCTTGGCGGGGGCCATCAGAAGCCGGATGAACTTGCCGTCCAGGAACGACCCCAGCCGCTTCGGCGCGTCCAGGAAGTCGAGCGCCGAGCGCGACGGCGGGGTGTCCACGACGATCAGGTCCCACTCGTCGCGGGCCCTCAGCTGGCCCAGCTTCTCCATCGCCATGTACTCCTGCGTGCCCGCGAAGCCGGCCGACAGGGACTGGTAGAAGGGGTTGGAGAGGATCGCCCGGGCGCGCTCGGGGTCCGCGTGCGCCTCGACGATCTCGTCGAAGGTCCGCTTCATGTCGAGCATCATGGCGTGCAGCTCGCCCTCGCCCTCGACGTCCTTGACCCGGCGCGGGGTGTTGTCCAGCGAGTCGATGCCCATCGACTGGGCGAGCCGGCGGGCCGGGTCGATGGTCAGCACGACCACCTTGCGGCCGCGCTCGGCGGCCCGCAGCCCCAGCGCCGCGGCCGTCGTCGTCTTGCCCACCCCGCCGGAGCCGCAGCACACCACGATCCGCGTCTTCGGGTCGTCCAGCAGGGGGTCGATGTCGAGCGGCACGGCCGCGTCCATGGTCACTGCCCCACCCCGAGCCTTCGCAGTCGTGCGGCCAGGCGGTAGAGCCCGGCCAGGTCCATTCCCTCGCCGATCAGCGGCAGTTCGTACGCGGGCAGCCCGAGCGAGCCCACCACCGCCCGCTGTTCGCGCTCCAGCTCCACCCGCTCGGCGTGCTCCGCGGCCTCCTGGAGCAGCGGGGTGACCAGTTTGGCGGAGCCGGTGACGCCGGCGCGGGTGAGCGCCTTGGCGACCTCCTTGCGCCGGTCGCCGGTGACGCCCCGGACCGCGTCCTCGTCCAGCAGGTGCGGGCGGACCATGTTCACGATGACGGCGCCGGTCGGCAGCTCGGCGGCGCGCAGCTCGGCGATCCCGTCGGCGGTCTCCTGGACCGGCATCTCCTCCAGGAGCGTCACCAGGTGCACGGCCGTCTCGGGGGACTTGAGCACCCGCATCACGGCCTGCGCCTGGTTGTGTATCGGGCCGATCTTGGCGAGCCCGGCGACCTCGTCGTTGACGTTGAGGAAGCGGGTGATCCGCCCGGTGGGCGGGGCGTCCATGACCACATGGTCGTACGCGTACCGCCCCTGCTTGTCCTTACGCCTGACGGCTTCGCACGCCTTGCCCGTCAGCAGGACGTCCCGGACGCCCGGGGCGATGGTGGTGGCGAAGTCGATGGCGCCGAGCTTCTTCAGGGCGCGGCCCGCCGAGCCCAGCTTGTAGAACATCTGGAGGTAGTCGAGCAGGGCCCGCTCGGCGTCGATCGCCAGCGCGTGCACCTCCCCGCCGCCGGGCGCCACGGCGATCTTGCGCTCCTCGTACGGAAAGGCTTCCGTCTCGAAGAGCTGTGCGATGCCCTGTCTGCCCTCGACCTCGACGAGGAGCGTGCGCTTGCCCTCCGTCGCGAGGGCGAGCGCGAGGGCTGCGGCGACCGTGGTCTTGCCGGTACCGCCCTTGCCGCTGACGACCTGGAGCCTGCTCACGTCGTCGAGCCTAACCAGTCCCCGGGAGGCCTACGCATGAGGCTGCCCCCGCCAGCGGCTACAGTCGGCCCCATGACCAAGTGGGAATACGCGACCGTGCCCCTTCTCGTGCACGCGACCAAGCAGATTCTGGACACCTGGGGCGAGGACGGCTGGGAGCTGGTCCAGGTCGTTCCCGGGCCGAACAACCCCGAGCAGCTGGTGGCCTACCTGAAGCGGGAGAAGCAGGCATGAGCGCGGGCACCGGTGCGGTGGAGGCGAAGCTGGCCGAGCTCGGCCTGACGCTGCCGGAGGTCGTACCGCCGCTGGCCGCGTACCAGCCGGCCGTGCGGTCGGGTGTGTACGTGTACACGTCCGGGCAGCTGCCGATCGTCGAGGGCAAGCTGACGCTGACCGGCAAGGTGGGCGCGGAGGTCACGGCCGAGGAGGCGAAGGACGCGGCGCGCATCTGTGCGCTGAACGCCCTCGCGGCCGTGAAGTCGGTCGCGGGTGACCTCGATCGCATCGCGCGCGTCGTGAAGGTCGTGGGGTTCGTGGCTTCGGCGAGCGACTTCACCGGCCAGCCGGGTGTGATCAACGGGGCGAGCGAGCTGCTCGGCGCGGTGCTGGGTGACAAGGGTGTGCATGCCCGCAGCGCGGTGGGCGTCGCGGTCCTGCCGCTGGACGCGCCGGTCGAGGTCGAAATCCAGGTCGAACTGAACGCGTAGCCGCGCCGCTTTGGGCCCGGTCTCCATCCGCGGCCCGGTGGGTGGCTGCCCGGCCCGGTCTTCATCCTCGGCCCGGTGGGTGGCTGGCCGCGCAGTTCCCCGCGCCCCTGAACCCTCCGGACCTGCGGGCCGTGCTGGGTTGCTCGCGCAGTTCCCCGCGCCCCTGAAAGCCTGTGGCTGAGCTGGGTTTTCTGGCTGCGGCGGGATACCTCAGGGGCGCGGGGAACTGCGCGAGAACCACCCACGGTCCGCAGGCGAAGTCCGGGCCCTTGAGGGGCGCGGGGAACTGCGCGAGCAACCCAGCACGGCCCGCGGGTGGAGTCCGGGCCATTAACGGCGCGGGGAACTGCGCGTGCACCTCCCCGCCGCCGGTCCGCAGGCGAAGTCCGGGCCATTAAGGGGCGCGCTCAGCCCCACCGGCCCGCGGGTGAAGTCCGGGTCTCAGCAACCGCAGGAGCGGCGGATCACCAGGCGCGACGGGAACTGCTTCAGGCGTTCCCGGCGGGAGCCGGCCACGCGGAGGGCGTCGTCCAGGACCAGGTCCACCGCCGCGCGGGCCATCGCGGGGCGGTCGGAGGCCACGGTCGTGAGGGGCGGGTCCGTCAGACCGGCCTCCTTCACGTCGTCGAAGCCCGCCACCGCCAGCTCCCCCGGCACATCGATCCGCAGCTCACGCGCGGCCCGGAGCACCCCGATCGCCTGGTCGTCGGTGGAGCAGAAGATCGCCGGCGGACGCTCGGGCCCGGAAAGGATCTCCAGCGCGACCCGGTAGGCGTCGTACCGGTTGTACGGCGCCTGGAAGAGGCGCCCCTCGGTCGGCCGCCCGGACTCCAGCATCGCCCGCCGCCAGCCCTCCACGTGGTCGGCCACCGGGTCGCCGACCGCCGGGGTCGACTCGACCCCGCCGAGGCACGCCACGTACGCGTGGCCGTGTTCGAGGAGGTGGCGGGTGGCCAGCTGGGCGCCGCCGATGTCGTCGGTCACGACGGCCACGTCGTCGATCGCCTCCGGCCGTTCGTGGAGGAGCACCACGCGCGCGTCCCAGGCGTCGATCTCGGCCGCCGCACGCTCGCTGGGACCCTGGCTGACCAGGATCAGACCGGCGACGCGCATCCCGAGGAACGCCCGCAGATAGTGGACCTCGCGGTCGTCCAGATAGTCGGAGTTGCCGACCAGGACCATTTTCCCGCGCTCGGCCGCCGCCTGCTCCACCGCGTGCGCCATCTCCGCGAAGAACGGCTGGCGCGCGTCCGGGACGATCATGCCTATGAGGTCCGTGCGCCGGGAGGCCATCGCCTGGGCAACCCGGTCGGGCCGGTAGCCCAGCTCCTTGATCGCGGCGAGTACCCGCTCGCGCGTGGCCGGGGCGACCGGCCTCGGTCCGTTGTTGATGACGTAGCTGACGACCGCGGTCGACGTACCCGCCAGTCTCGCCACATCATCCCGCGTCACCTTGGCCACGAGCGGGAGTCTACGCGGGGTGACCTACCTCTGGGCAGGGCGTACGGAGGCTTCCTCCGGCTCTGCGGCGGCCGGGACCGGTGTGGAGGCCACGGATGCGGCGGCCGCCTTGGCCTTGGCCTCCGCGGCCGCCTTCGCCTTGGCCTCTTCGGCCGCCCGCTCGACCTTCTCGGGGGTGACGAACCGGTACCCGACATTCCGGACGGTGCCGATCAGCGACTCGTGCTCGGGGCCGAGCTTGGCCCGCAGCCGCCGTACATGGACGTCGACCGTCCGGGTGCCGCCGAAGTAGTCATAGCCCCAGACCTCCTGGAGCAGCTGCGCGCGCGTGAAGACCCGGCCGGGGTGCTGCGCCAGGTACTTCAGGAGCTCGAACTCCTTGAAGGTCAGATCCAGCACCCGGCCCTTGAGCTTGGCGCTGTACGTCGCCTCGTCCACGGAGAGATCGCCGTTGCGGATCTCCATGGGGGAGTCGTCGGAGGTGATCTGCTGGCGGCCCATCGCGAGCCGCAGCCGTGCCTCGACCTCCGCGGGGCCCGCGGTGTCCAGGAGCACGTCGTCGATGCCCCAGTCGGCGGTGACGGCGGCCAGACCGCCCTCGGTGACCACCAGGATCAGCGGACAGCCGGGGCCGGTGGAGCGCAGCAGCTGGCAGAGCGAGCGGACCTGCGGCAGGTCGCGGCGGCCGTCGACGAGGATCACGTCGGCACCGGGGGTGTCCACCAGGGCCGGGCCCTCGGCGGGGGCCACCCGCACGTTGTGCAGCAGCAGGCCGAGGGCGGGGAGCACCTCCGTCGAGGGCTGGAGGGCGTTGGTCAGGAGCAGTAGCGAGCTCATCGCGCCCCACCTGCCCTGGTAGTCGTCGGTTTCTTCGGTTCGTGCACGGATTGCTCGCCCATAACGTCGGTTCCTCCTCGGTCCCTGCGAGGACGTTTACGGCACTTGTCGGTACTGGCTCCCGCGCCCTGAGAGCCTTTGTTCACCTGCTCGTAACAACGACCAGGAAACGCAAAAGGACCCGGGGGCTGCGCTGCCCGGATCCTCTGCCCAGCAGAATAGCCCACATGAGTTCCGGGGCAGAGGGCCGATTTCACACTGTGGATGTTTCCTCGATCACCAGGGGACCGCGGCGCGCAACTCTTCGCACCTCGGACGGTGTGTCCGTGGAGGCCTTCCACGACCCCTGCACGGCGGGCCCGGCGCGCACCGCGGTCGTGGTCGCGCACGGCTTCACGGGGTCGGCCGCCCGCCCGGCCCTGCGGCGGGCGGCGGGGGTGTTCGCCCAGTACGCGGGCGTGGTCACGTTCTCGTTCCGGGGCCACGGCGGCTCCGGCGGGCGCTCCACGGTCGGCGACCGCGAGGTGCTCGATCTGGCGGCGGCCGTGGAGTGGGCGAGATCACTCGGCTACGCGCGCGTGGTGACCGTCGGCTTCTCGATGGGCGGCTCGGTGGTCCTGCGGCACGCGGCGATGCACAAGGGGCTCACCGAGGCGCGGACCGACGCGGTCGTCTCCGTCAGTGCGCCGGCCCGTTGGTACTACCGGGGCACGGCCCCCATGCGGCGGCTGCACTGGCTGGTGACCCGGCCCGCCGGGCGGCTGGTCGGACGGCTCGGCTTCGCCACCCGGATCGACTCCCAGGAGTGGTGCCCGGTGCCGCTCTCCCCGGTCGAGGCGGTCCCGCTGATCGCGCCGACCCCGCTCCTGATCGTCCACGGCGACCGCGACCCGTACTTCCCGCTCGACCACCCGAGGATGCTGGCAGCCGCCGGACCTGCGCAGTTGTGGCTGGAGGAGGGCATGGGGCACGCGGAGAACGCGGCCGACGCGGTGCTGCTGCGCCGGATCGCGCAGTGGCTGTCGGTGGCGTAGCCCATCATGGGGGTCGACGAAAGGAGGGTCGCCATGGCAGCGGGAACCATCCGCTTCTGGGCCGCGGCCAAGTCCGCCGCGGGTGTGGCCGAGGAGCCGTATACGGCGGCCACGCTGGCCGAGGCGCTCGACGCGGTGCGCGAGCGCCACCCCGGCGAGCTGACCCGCGTGCTGCTCAGGTGCTCGTTCCTCGTCGACGGCGATCCCGTCGGGACCCGCGGGCATGAGACCGTACGGCTTGCCGAGGGCGGCACGGTCGAGGTGCTCCCGCCGTTCGCAGGAGGGTGACCCCCACGTCATGAGCGATCAGCAGTACCCGCATCCGTACGACGAGAGCTATCCGCGGTTCGACCAGTACGGACAGCCGGTCCAGCAGTACCAGCAGCAGCCCCAGCAGTACGACGCGTACCAGCAGTACGACCAGTACGGGCAGCCCCTCCAGCAGCAGCCGGTGCAGCACCAGCACCAGCAGCCGCAGCAGCCCGTCCAGCAGCAGTTCCCGCACGACGCGTCGTACCAGGAGCAGCAGCAGTACACGCAGACGTGGGAGGGCCAGACCTGGGACACCCAGTACCAGCCCACGATCCAGCCGCAGCCGGTGCAGCAGCCCGTCCAGGCCCAGCCCGTGCAGGCCCAGCCCGTCCAGGCCCAGCCCGTCCAGGCCCAGCCCGTGCAGGCCCACGCCGTGCAGCAGCCCGTCCAGCAGGAGTACGCGCAGGCGTACGCGCAGCCCGCCGCCGACACCGCGTATCTGCCGCCGCAGACCGGGTCCGTGCCGCTGCCCCCGGAGGCGTCGGCGTACGAGCCGCCCGCCGCCGAGCCCGCGCCGGGCGAGGGCCCCGCCTACAGCCCGCCCACCACCGTCGGCAACACCCGGATCACCGACGCCCAGCGGGCCCGCGCCGAGGGACGCTCGCCGATCATCGCGCCCGGGATGCGGCCCGCCGCGCTCACCGCCGTCCTCGGCCTGCTGCTCGCGGCCGCGTCCGGCCTCGGGCAGTACGCGCTGACGGTGCCGCTGGTGCTGCTCCAGGCCGTCACGGCCGCGGGCTGGTTCCGGCTCAACGGGATGTGGCCGGCCCGCCAGGGCATCGCGCTCGCCTTCCTGGGCGGCCTGGTCGCCGACGCGGCGCTGCTCGCCGTCGGCGACGAGCACGCGCCCGCCGCGATCCTGGGCACGCTCGGGGTGTGGGTGCTGCTCACGCTGGTGCTCCAGCTGCGCAGCCACGCGGACCCGGACGAGCGGATGTACGGACTGATGGCGACCGTGGCCGCGGCGGCGCTCGCGATCCTGGCCGCCGGATATCTGGCGGCGATCCCGCACGCGGTGGCGGTGGGCGCGGCCGCGGTGGCCGTCGCCGTCCCGGCCCGCGCGCTGCCGCTGCCCGGACCGGTCTCGGCCGTGGTCGCGCTGCTCGCCGCGGCGGGCGCCGGGATCGTGGTCGGGCAGCTGACGGACGTGGGTGCGTCGGGCGCGCTGCTCGGGCTCGCGGCCGGGGTCTGTGCGCTGATCGGGCTGCGGGTGGCCAGTTATGACTACCCGTCGCGCTTCGTCCATATGACGGCCGGAGTGGCGCTGCCGCTCACCGCGGCTGTTCCCGCTTTGTATCTGATCGGTCGAGTGATCGGGTAATTCCGGGAGTTAGGCTCGCAGCGTCAACGACCAGCGTGGGGGGACTCGTACGCAATGCGCGCACTTCGGATATGGCTCATCGTGGCGGTGGTTCTCGGCGGCCTCTTCGTCGCCGCGGACCGCATCGCGGTGAACGTCGTCGAGTCCAAGGTGGCCGACAAGATCAAGAGCAGTCAGGGTCTGCGGGAGACCCCCGACGTCTCGATCTCCGGCTTCCCCTTCCTCACACAGGCGTTGGGCAAGGAGTTCGACGAGGTCGACGTCAAGCTGGGCGGGGTCACCGCCACGGCGGACGGCCACTCGGTCAACGTCACCGAGGTCCACGCCAAGCTGCACGACGTCAAGGTCGACAGCAGCTACTCGTCCGCCACGGCGGTACGGGCGGACGGCTCGGCCCGTATCTCGTACGCCGATCTGACCAAGTCCGCGCCCAAGGGCGCCACGGTCGGCTACGCCGGGGCCGAGCGGGCCGCGAAGGGGCAGGTCCAGGTGAGCGGGCAGCTCGCGGACCTGCTGGAGGGCGCGGGCGTCCAGGTCCCCGCCAGCCTCAAGGTGCTGCTCGCGGGGCGCACGGTCAGTGCGTACAGCACGGTGACGACGGACGGCAGCGCCACGGTCCGGGTCCGCTCCTCGGAGCTGCCGAAGCTGCCGGTGCCGGGGTTCGACGAGAAGCTTCGCAAGGCCGTCGACTACGACCTGAAGATCGAGGGGCTGCCCCGGGGGATCACCCTGGACAAGGTGACGGCGACCCCGGACGGGCTGCGGTTCTCCGGGACCGGGTCGAACGTTTCCCTGGCGGGTTGATCGCAAGGGTCTTGACCTGCGGGCCGTGGGTGGCTGGGGGCGCAGTTCCCCGCGCCCCCAAGGACCGGGGGCTGAGCTGAGCACTCCGGCTGCGGCGGACTGCCCGAGGGGCGCGGGGAACTGCGTGACCAGCCCCCGCCGGCCCGCAGGCGGAGGATCCCGGGACCGGCCGGTAGCCGGATGGTGAGACGTCTGTGTCCGCTGGGCAGATAGTCCCCCGGCCGAGGCGTCCCCCGCGCCGACGAAAGGCGCCCGGCGCCCCTTCGCGTCCCACCATCCGGATGATCGTGTCTCAAAATACGACACACCGGTGACATGGCCGCCCGTCCGTCCCTACGATCGGACGCATGAAGCGACAGGCGGATCTCACGAAGCGGCGGGCAGTCGACCTGTGCCGCGTCGCCGCCATGCTCTGTCGCCACGCCTGAGCGGGACCCGCCCCTCTCTGCGAAGAGACGGCAACTCCCGTGTTCCCCGGGCCCGTTGAACATTTTCAGGGCCACCCCCCGTGCCGAAGCGACGCCGCGCCCGCTCGCGTGGCGGATGCACCCGCACCCCGCACCACCCGCCGCACCTGCCCCGGAGGAGAACCGCATGAGCCGCAGCGACGTCCTGGTAGACGCCGACTGGGTCGAGGCCCACATCGACGACCCGAAGGTCGCCATCGTCGAGGTGGACGAGGACACCTCGGCGTACGAGAAGAACCACATCAAGAACGCGATCCGGATCGACTGGACCAAGGACCTCCAGGACCCGGTCCGCCGTGACTTCATCGACCAGGAGGGCTTCGAGCAGCTCCTGTCGGCGAAGGGCATCGGGAACGACACCACCGTCGTCCTCTACGGCGGCAACAACAACTGGTTCGCCTCGTACGCCTACTGGTACTTCAAGCTCTACGGCCACGACAGCGTCAAGCTGCTCGACGGCGGTCGCAAGAAGTGGGAGCTGGACTCGCGCGACCTGGTCGACGGCTCGCAGGTGCCGGCCCGCCCGGCCACCGCGTACAAGGCCCAGCCGCAGAACACCGCGATCCGCGCCTTCCGCGACGACGTGGTGGCGGCCATCGGCGCCCAGAACCTGGTCGACGTGCGCTCCCCCGACGAGTTCAGCGGCAAGCTGCTCGCCCCGGCCCACCTCCCGCAGGAGCAGTCGCAGCGCCCGGGCCACGTCCCCTCGGCCCGCAACATCCCGTGGTCGAAGAACGCCAACGACGACGGCACCTTCAAGTCGGACGACGCCCTGAAGGAGCTGTACGCGGCGGAGCAGGTCGATCTGGCCAAGGACACCATCGCGTACTGCCGCATCGGCGAGCGCTCGGCCCTGACGTGGTTCGTGCTGCACGAGCTGCTCGGCGTCGAGAACGTCAAGAACTACGACGGCTCGTGGACCGAGTACGGCTCCCTCGTCGGCGTGCCGATCGAGCTCGGCGCCAACAAGTAGCCCCGCACAGCCCCCGGCCCCCAGAGAACACAGACCGTAAGGAAGAACCATGTGTGGAGCGAAGGCAGGCGGCCCCGACGCCTCGACGATCAAGCCCGGTGAGACCACCATCCAGGGGCAGGTGACGAAGGACGGCGAGCCCGTGGTCGGCTACGTCCGGCTGCTGGACTCGACCGGCGAGTTCACCGCCGAGGTCCCCACCTCGGCGACCGGTCAGTTCCGCTTCTACGCGGCCGAGGGCACGTGGACGGTGCGGGCCCTGGTGCCCGGCGCGACCGCGGACCGCACGGTCGTGGCCCAGACCGGCGGACTCGCCGAGGTCGCCATCGCCGTGTGACGGCGGGCAGGTACTGGCCGGAGGGCCGCACCCCAGGGGGTTGGACGCTTACCTGGACCGGGTGCGGCCCTCCGTGCCGTTCTCGGGCGCCGGATACGGTCGTACGCTGGACTCATGCTGGCCCGTCGGCGCCGCGAGTATTTCTGGATGATGGGCGGATGCCTGGTCCTGTTCGTGTCCGCCTGGGGTTTCGTGCGGCTGTGGTCGGTCCCGGCCGCGGTCGCCATGTGCGTGGTCGCGATGGTGATCCCGCCGGTCGCGGCGATGGTGGCGAACCGGCGCGGCCCGGACGACCGCTGGTGGGACGACCCGTCCGGGGACCAGAAGTCCGACGAGTGGTGGGACGAGCTGGACGGCAAGAAGAAGTACTGAGCGCCGCGCGCTAGTAGACCAGCGCCTGTGTGCCGTCCGCCATCGCCTCCTGGACGAAGACCTGGGCGCCCGCGATCCGCGCGCCCTCGATCAGGTCCTTCTCGGTGATGTCGCGCCGGGCCGCGCACTGCGTGCACACGGTGATCGTGCCGCCGCCCGCCCGGATCCCGTCGATCAGGTCCGGCAGCGGCGCCGCGTGCGGCAGCGCGAACTCTGCGGCCCGCCCCGGCAGCGCGAACCACGACGACTCACCGGTCAGCCACAGCGAGACCTCGATCCCGCTGGCGACGGCGACCGCCGCCACGGTGAACGCCTGCGAACACCGCTCGGGGGCATCGGCCCCGGCGGTCACCTTCAGTACGAGCTTCTTGGCCATGTCCCGAACTGTAATGCGCACCGCACCGGCCCTTCGGGCCCCGCCACGGGGCCGGACGGGCGCGGCGGCGCACCTCACAGAGAAGGCCGTGGCTCAACCCATTAGGCTGGGGTACGGCCCTTTACTGCCCACACGCTCATCCGAGGAGCACCCCGTGCTTGAGGCTTTCTTCGAAACCCTGCTGGTCCTGGTCTGCGTCGGTGTCCTCGCCTTCACAGGTCTGGCCGTGAAGAAGCTGTACCAGGGCCAGCGCTGAACCGCGCCCCAGCCGCAGACGTAACGAAAGACTGATCGAAGCCTCATGATCGAGATCCCGTCCGACCTGAATCCGGACCTCGTCCCCCTCGCGTTCCTCCTCGGCACGTGGGAGGGCGCGGGTGTCACCGACTTCCCGGGTGCCGAGAAGGCCAATTTCGGCCAGTCCGTCACCTTCAGCCACGACGGCCGGGACTTCCTGGAGTACGTGTCGCACTCCTGGATCCTCGACGCCGAGGGCAACAAGGTGAAGCCGCTGGAGTCCGAGTCCGGCTTCTGGCGCATCGACAAGGACCGCAAGGTCGAGATCGTCATGGTCCGTGACCAGGGCGTCGTCGAGATCTGGTACGGCGAGCTCGCCGACCAGAAGCCGCAGATCGACCTGGTCACCGACGCCGTGGCGCGCACCGCCGCCTCCGGTCCGTACACCGGCGGCAAGCGCCTGTACGGATACGTGAAGAGCGACCTCATGTGGGTCGGCGAGAAGGCGACCCCCGAGGTCGAGCTGCGCCCCTACATGTCCGCGCACCTCAAGAAGGTCGTCACGCCCGAAGAGGTCGCGGCGATGGCCCGGGGCCTGGGCGACCTGCCGGACGACGGCATCGCCTTCTTCAAGTAGGAAGATCGAATACGGGGATCAGGTACGGAGATCCGGCGGAGATCCGTTCTTCGCGGGGGTAAATCCGGGGTGGCTCCTACACTGGGCGTGTGGTGACCACCGACTGGCAGAGCGACCTCCGCAAGCGCGGGTACCGGCTGACCCCCCAGCGCCAGCTCGTGCTGGAGGCCGTCGACGTACTGGAACACGCGACGCCCGACGACATCCTCACCGAGGTGAGGAAGACGGCGGGCGGCGTGAACATCTCCACCGTGTACCGGACCCTGGAGCTCCTGGAGGAGCTGGGTCTGGTCTCGCACGCCCATCTGGGACACGGTGCCCCGACCTACCATCTGGCGGACCGCCATCACCACATCCACCTCGTCTGCCGGGACTGTACGTCGGTGATCGAGGCGGATGTGGACGTGGCGGCCGAGTTCACGGCCAAGCTCTGCTCGACGTTCGGCTTCACGACGGACATGAAGCACTTCGCGATCTTCGGCCAGTGCCAGAAGTGCGCCAAGAACGCCTCAAGTGGCGCGTCGTAGGCTTGCTCCATGCAGCGACAATCAACGATCAGCCCTCTGCTGGCCCTGCCCGGCGCCGTCCCCGCCGAGGGGCCCGACGAAGGTGTCGCGGCGCACTACGGCGATCTGTTCCGTGAGCAGCGCGCCCTCGCCGACGGCAGCGGCTTCGTCGACCTCTCGCACCGGGGTGTCATCACCGTCACCGGCGACGACCGGCTGAGCTGGCTGCACCTGCTGCTGACCCAGCACGTCAGCGATCTGCGGCCGGGTCTGGCCACCGAGGCGCTGATCCTCTCCGCGAACGGGCACATCGAGCACGCGCTCTACCTCGTCGACGACGGTACGACGGTGTGGGCGCACGTCGAGCCCGGTACGCGGGACGACCTCGTCGCGTACCTGGAGTCGATGAAGTTCTTCTACCGCGTCGAAGTCGCCGACCGCACCGCGGACTTCGCGGTGGTGCACCTGCCCGCCGGGTCGATCGCGGAGGTGCCGGACGGCACGGTCGTGCGGGAGACCTCGCACGGGCGGGACCTGTTCCTGCCGCGCGCGGAGCTGGAGGCGTTCGCCGCCGCGCACGGCCCCGCGATCGGGATCCTGGCGTACGAGGCGCTGCGGGTCGAGGCGCACCGGCCCCGGCTCGGCCTGGAGACCGACCACCGCACCATCCCGCACGAGCTGGGCTGGATCGGCACCGCCGTGCACCTCCAGAAGGGCTGCTACCGGGGCCAGGAGACGGTCGCGCGCGTCCACAACCTGGGGAAGCCGCCGCGCCGCCTGGTCTTCCTGCACCTGGACGGCAGCGAGGTCCTGCTGCCCGCGCACGGGACGCCGCTGCGGGTCGCCGCGGACGGGGCCGAGGGCCGGCAGATCGGCTTCATCACGACGTCGGCGCGCCACCACGAGCTGGGGCCGATCGCACTGGCGCTGGTCAAGCGGAACGTGGCGGTGGACGCGGAGCTGCTGGCGGGCAACACGGCCGCCGCGCAGGAGGTCGTGGTCGAGCCGTAGCCCGCGGCGCCGGGGGGCCGGGAGCGGCCCCTCAGACCTCCACCACGACCGTGAACGGGCCGTGGTTCGTCAAGGACACCCTCATGTCCGCGCCGAAGCGGCCCGTCTCCACCGTCGCGCCCAGCTCGCGCAGGCGCGCCACCACCTCGTCCACCAGCGGCTCGGCCACCTCGCCGGGGGCCGCCGCGTTCCAGGTGGGGCGGCGGCCCTTGCGGGCGTCGCCGTAGAGGGTGAACTGGGAGATCACCAGCAGCGGCGCGGCCACGTCCGAGCAGGACTTCTCGCCCTGAAGGATCCGCACCGACCACAGCTTCCGGGCCAGCTGCGCGGCCTTCTCCGGGGTGTCCCCGTGGGTGACCCCGACCAGTACGCACAGGCCCTCGCCCGTGATCTCGCCGACCGTCTCGCCCGCCACCACGACGCTCGCGCCGTCGACCCGCTGTACCACCGCTCGCATGGGACCCAACCTATTCCACGCACCAATCCAGTCCGACGGGGGCCGAACGGGTGGTGTGTGTCTGCATATGCGCCACCGGGAGTGGCACGATGCTGACAGGCGGTGCGCCCTATCCCGCACCGGTCGAGGGGACGGTAAGACACATGAGCACTCCTGGCGCCGGGCAGCAGTCGCCCGGCCCCGTTTCGCTGACCCGGACGAGCCCGTCGGCCGGCCGGACGGCCGTCTCGCGACCACCCGTACAGCGTGCCGGTGACCATCTGCCCGTACCGAAAGAGCACGATCTGACCGCACTGCGGCTGCCGGAGCTGCGGAGCCTGCGGCGCCAGTCGCAGAGCGACGAGGCCGACCTCAGCTATGTGCGGCGGCTGCTGCACGGGCGCATCGACATCCTGCGGGCCGAGCTGGCCCGGCGCACCGGACCGCACACGCCCGTGGTGGAGCGGCTCTCCGAGATCCTGGCGGACGCGCCCTCCTCGCACCGCGCCTCCGCCCGCCACGTCACGCTCTCCACGCCCCGCAGCGCCGAGTACCGGCGCCTGGCGGCCGAGATGGACGCGGAGGTCCAGCTCTCCGACCTCGACGCCCGTACGGACGACGAGCTGCACACCGCGATGGGACGGCTGATCCGCTACGAGCAGCAGGTCTCGCGGCGCCGCCAGCACCTCCAGCGCACGGCCGACGATTGCAGCGCGGAGATCGCCCGCAGGTACCGTGAAGGGGAAGCACAAGTAGACGACCTGCTCATCTGACCGACGATTCCAAGGTCACCGGGCGGTCCAGCCCTGGAAGGCCTCCGTCATGACTACCGACACCGTCATACCCCCGGTCCTCGCCGAAGTCGTACGTTCCGGTTTCGTCGAGGGCCACCATCGGGGCTCGCTGGTGGTGCTGGCGGCCGACGGCAGCGTGGAGCTCGCGCTCGGTGACCCGGCGGCGCCCGTCTTCCCGCGCTCCAGCAACAAGCCCATGCAGGCCGCCGCCGTACTGCGGGCCGGGCTCGACCTCTCCGGGGAGCGGCTCGCGCTCGCCGCCGCCAGCCACTCGGGCGAGGGCTTCCACCTCGACCTCGTCCGCAAGATGCTCGCCGAGTACGGGCTGACCCCGGACGACCTCCAGACCCCGCCCGACCTGCCGCTGGACGCGGTCGAGGCCGAGACGTACCTGGCGGCGGGCCAGGTCCGCGACCGGGTCACCATGAACTGCTCCGGCAAGCACGCGGCCATGCTCGCCGCCTGCCGCCTCAACGGCTGGGACGAGACGTCCTACCTGGACCCGGCCCACCCGCTCCAGCGCCTCGTCCACGACGGCGTGGAGGCGGCGGCGGGCGAGCCGGTGGCGACGGTCGGCACGGACGGCTGCGGGGCGCCCCTGATGGCGATCAGCCTGACGGGCCTGGCCCGCGCCTTCCGTACGTTCGTGCTCGCCGAGCCCGGTACGCCGGAGCGCAGGGTGGCGGACGCGATGCGCGCGCACCCCGAGTACGTGGCCGGCACCCGCCGCCCCGACACCTGGCTGATGCGCGAGGTGCCCGGCGTGCTGTCCAAGATGGGCGCGGAGGCGGTGCAGGCGGTGGCGCTGCCGGACGGCCGTGCGCTCGCCTTCAAGGTCGACGACGGCGCCGCCCGCGCCCTCGGCCCGGTCCTGGCCCGCGCCCTGCGCCTGCTCGGCGTGGACGGCCCGGTGGTCGAGCGCATCGGCAGCGCGCCGCTGCTCGGCGGGGCGGAGCGGGTGGGGGGCCCGGCCCGCCAGGCGGAAATTCGGGCGACAGGGGGGCCGGGGCGTGCCTAGCGTGACGGACATGAGCCCGAGCCCTCGCGAAGCCGCCTCCGCCCCCGCCGCTGCCCCCGCTTCCGCTTCCGCCCTCGACCTCCGTACCGTCACCGAAGCCGAGTTCGCCGACTGGCTGCGGGCCGTCAACACGGGTTTCCTCCTGCCGCCGGTGGTCAGCGAGAACGACCGGGCGGGCCGGCTGGCCAACAGCGATCTGGCGCGTACCCAGGGCGTGTTCGACAGCGGCCGCTGTGTGGCGACCTTCCGCTCGTTCGCCCAGGAGCTGACCGTGGTGGGCGGCGCGGCCGTCCCCACCAGCGCGGTCACCAACGTGACCGTCTCCCCGACCCACCGCAGGCGCGGTCTGCTCAGCCGGATGATGGCGAACGACATGGCGGCGGCGAAGGAGCGCGGCGACGTGGCGGCGACGCTGATCGCCGCCGAGTACCCGATCTACGGGCGGTACGGCTTCGGCCCCGCCACCTGGACCGCCGAGTGGGAGGTCGACACGGGCCGGGCGGGCCTGGACCCGCGCTGGTCGGGCCCCGAGGACGGCGGCCGTATCGACCTGGTCGCCTCCGAGGACGTACGCAAGCTGGGCCCCGAGCTCTTCGAGCGCTTCCGGGTCGGCCAGCCCGGCGCGGTGGACCGCAACACGCGCTGGTGGGACCTGAGCACGGGCGCGGCCACCCGGGACGACCACCCCTGGACCGAGCCGTTCTGGGCGGTGTACCGCTCGGCGTCGGGCGAGGTGGAGGGCCTGGTGGCCTATCACGCGGACGCGAAGTGGACGGACGCCAAGCAGCCGCTGAACACGGCGACGGTACGGGGGCTGCTCGCCCTCACCCCGTCCGCCGAGCGCGCCCTGTGGCACTTCGTCTGCTCGGTCGACTGGATATCCAGGGTCCGCACCGGCTACCGCGCCCCCGACGACCTGCTCCCGCAGCTCCTCCCGGACCCGCGCGCGGCCCGGATGGTGACGCACGCGGACTTCCTGTGGCTGCGGCTGCTGGATGTCGTACGGGCGCTTGAGGCGCGTACGTACGCGACGGCCGGCACCCTCGTCCTGGAGGTCACGGACGCGTCGGGCTACGCCTCGGGCCGCTACCGCCTGGACGCCGACCCGTCGGGCGCGTCCTGCGCCCCCACCGCTTCGTCGCCGGATCTGGTGCTGGACGTACGGGAGTTGGGTTCGCTGTACCTGGGTGACGAGTCGGCGGTACGACTGGCCGCGCTGGGCCTGGCCGCCGAGGAGACGGCGGGGGCAGCGGCCCGGGCGGACGCCATCTTGAGGACGTCGCGGCGGGCTTGGTGCCCTGACATGTTCTGAGGGCGGTGGGCCTGGTCATTGGTCGGTCCGCGGCGGGACGAGCGCGGCCAGGACGGCGGCCGCGCCGATGACGGTGAAGGTGCTGTCCCCGGTCTGCTGGCCGACGGTCAGCACCACGACCCCCACGCTGCCGACGACACCGAGCCGGTGGTGGACGAGCTTCTCGAAGGCGATGACGGCGAGGGCGAGCAGGAGTGCGGTCATGGGCATGGAGTTCCCTCCCCAGAGGCGTGCGGCGGGTGGAGCGGCGGCCGAGGCGACGGACGAGTCGGTGACGGAAGCGGTGGCTGGAACGGTGGCTGGAACGGCGGCTGTGACGCTGGATGGAACCGCGGGCGGAGCTTGTGCGCGAACTTCACCAAGTTGTCCACCAACTTGGTGAAGTTGTCCCGCTGGCTCAAGACCCATAAACCAACTTCCCGACAACTCCCCATAGCTGTCAGATAGTTGTAGCGTTCAGATGTGACGTCGGAATCTGAGGTGACGGAGGGCGGCGGCTCCAGGCGCACGCCCGACGGTGTGGCCGCGTCCCTGCGGGCCCGGATCAGCGCGGGCGAGCTCAAGGTGGGGGCCAAACTGCCCACCCAGGCCTGGCTGGTGGAGCACTACGGCGTCGAGCGGACGGTGGTGCGCCAGGCCCTGCAGCAGCTGCACGAGGAGGGCCTGATCACGGAGGGCCGCAAGGGCGCCCCGGCGAAGATCGCCAGCTCCGTACCGGCGGCGTCCCGCCCGTCTGACGAGGAGCCGAAGCTGACGGCGGCGGTGCTCAGCCCCCGGGTGGCGGAGGCGTTCCGTGCGAGGGAGGTGCGGATCGACGCGGTCTGCCTGACGACGGAGACCCTCAACCTGGCCCTCGGCGAACCGCTGGGCGCGATCCACGCCCGCCGCTTCCGCCCGGACTCGGTCCACGTACGCATCCTGCTGCCGGACCGGGGCATCAACCTCGCCTTCCCCCGCCCCGTCCACCGCTCGGCGGCCGACGACCGGCTGGTCCACGAACGGTGGCTGAGCCAGCGCAACACCCAGGGCCTCGTCCTGCGGGACAACCTGGAGGCGCTGCACATCATCGAGGGAGTCGAGGTCCGCATCGAGTTCCAGACGCTCCCGCTGACCTCGCCGATCAAGCTCTACCTGCTCAACGGCTCCGAGGCGCTGTTCGGCTACTACGACATCACCCGCCGCGAACAGGAGATCGCCGACACGTCGGTGGAGATCTTCGACTCGCTGGGCAACCAGTCGATGCTGTTCCAGTACCTGCGCAGCGCGGGTGCGCGGGACGCGGCGTTCGTGGAACGGTCGCAGCAGTGGTTCGACGGGCTCTGGAACACGATCACTTCGCAGATGAGACTGTCGTAGCGGCCCACGGGGACCGGCGGTTCTCAGCCAGCCGGGCATGCCCGTACCTCCTGGCCCTCACCGCCGCGAGCAGGCGCGGGCACCATGGTGGTTGAAGGAACCGGCAAGTGACCCACCTCCCCGACGGACGGAGTGACGTGACCGACCTTCGCGAGCGCCTTGCCGCTGCCAAATGCGTGCTCTTCGACTTCGACGGACCGGTGTGCCGGCTCTTCGCGGGAGTCGGGGCGCCCGCTGTGGCCGCCGCGATCGCCGAGCGCCTCTCGGGCAGGCTCGAACACGGGGCCCTCAGACCGAAAGGGAAGGCCGCCGGCGATCCGCTGGCCCTGCTGCTCGCGGCCTGGAAGCAGGGCGAGAGCAAGGCGGTGGTCAAGGAGGCGGAGAGCACGCTCACGGCGCAGGAGATCCGTGCCGCCACGAGCGCCCACAGCACCGCCTACGCCAACTCCCTGATACTGGCCCTGAGCGCGGCGGGGTTCCGGCTGGCCGTCACCACGAACAACTCGCCCAAGGCGGTGGCCGCCTATCTCAGACGCGAGGGGCTCGATGGCTGCTTCGGCGAACACATCCACGGCCGTACGGCCGACCTGGCGCTGCTCAAACCCCATCCGCACTGCCTGGAGCGGGCGCTCGATTCCACCGGCTCGTCCCCGGCCGAGACGCTGATGATCGGGGACTCGCCCGCGGACTGGATCGCCGCCGACGCCATAGGGGTCTCCTTCCTCGGCTACGCACCCGACGGCGCCAAGGTCGCGCAGCTGGCGGATGCCGGGGTGAAGGACATCGTCCGCTCGCTGGAACCGCTGTACGACGCGGTCGGCTCCGGCCTGCGCGCGGAGTGACGGTTCACCCACGTTCCGATCTTCCATGTTCCGGCCTCCCGGGTCTTCCCTGAAGGCCGAAGCTACGGGGAGCCTTCGCGTCCGCAACAGCTGTCAAGTGATCCGTACATGACGCCGCGCACGAGCCGGCATGCGGCAAGTGGGCGGCAACGGAGCGGCAGGTGCGGGGTGTGCGCGCCAAGGGGTGGCCAACTCACGCCTGATGGCGGCCTGTTGTAACTTTCTTGAATGGTGTCGACAGGGCAAGAGGCGGGGCCGGGCGGCGCCCATCAGCCCCAGTACCTGCTCATCGCCTCGGACCTGCGGGAGGCGATCGCCAGCGGGGCACATGGCGTGGGCGAGGTGATACCCACCCAGCACGCGCTGACGGCGCGCTACCACGTGTCGAGGCGCACGGCTCAGCGGGCCGTCGAGGAGCTCAGGTCCTGGGGCCTGATCGATGCGGGCGTGCGGGGCAGGGGGCCTCGCGTGGTGGCCAGGGGCGCCGTGCCCCACACGCTCACCGAGTACATAGCGGACGCCTTCCGCGCCGAGGATGTGACGCTGGACGTCCTGTCCTTCACCACGGAGAGGCTGAGCAAGGTCGTCACACGCCAGCTGGAGTCCACCAAGGAGGCGGCGGGCACCTGGCCGAAGACCATCCGGCTCAGAATGCTGCTGCCCAGCCTCGAAGCCGTCCACCCGCTGCCCTACCTGCTCGCCGACCCGGCCGACTCCCGGCCGCTCAAGCGGCTGCGCAGGCTCATCCGGATGTACGCGGGCCAGTTGGAGCACTCGTTGGTCACCCTGAAGGAGGACGGCCTGGTCCCCTCGGTGTCGGTGGCGATCCGCGGCATGCCGGTGCTGCCGATGCAGAAGCTGTACGTCCTCAACGGGGCACAGGCGCTGACCAGCTTCTATCGCATACGGACGAACAAGGTGGAGCTGGGGCCGGGGGACGGGGCGGGGGAGATCATGGATTTGGAGAGCGGTGTCGATCTCTTCACCTGGACGGGCCACCCCGGTGGCGACACGCCCCGCGAGGAGGCGTACTTCGACCAACTTCAGCTGCTGTTCGAGCGGTATTGGTCGAAGCTGTCGGCGCCGTTGGTGCTGAGCGAGTGACATCGGTGTGAATTCGGCCGACCCATGCTAGAGAGGGTAATTTTCCTCAATCTGTTCCCGGCTGATGACCACCCGAGGGCGCGAAGCGATGACAGGCGAGGCGGTATCCGCAGTGCGTCGGCAGGCGGCTGGGCTGAGCCGCGACGCCGAGGCGGTCGTCGGGCCACTCCGGGGCTACCACCACGAGACGTACGCCTTTCCGCTGCCTGCGGAGAACCCGCTGAGCGCGCGCTTCGAACGGGTGAAGCTCCGCTCGCCGCGACCCGGCCTGCTCTGGTTCGACCGGCGGTGCTTCGTGTCCGAGGACCGGCTGCTGCTCGCACTGCGCGGCAGGGTGGGCCGCGTTCCGGAGTGCGCGGAGGTGGTGGAGAACGTCGTTCTGCAGGAGTTCATCCCGGGCCGGACACTCGGTGCGGGGCAGCCGCCCGGTCAGCCGCTCTCGGGTCGCCACAGCGCCCAACTGGCGGACCTCTTCGCGGAACTGGTGAGCATCGAGCCGGACGAGCTCCGGGCCGAGTGCGCCTGCGCCCCCGAGGACCGCGCCCCCGACGGCGACTCGGCGGCCTTCCTCGGCCGGCTGATCCACTTCACCGAGAACGAGGTGTGCCACAAGCATGCCGCGCTCTACGAGCCGCTCTTCCGGCGGCTGCGCGTTCCCGGGAACGTCCTGCACGAGCTCAAGGAGCGGGCGGCCGCGCTCCGGCCGCGCCCGTTCTCCCTGCTCCACGGGGATCTGCACCGGAAGAACCTCATCGTGGACCCGGCCGGGGACCTGTGGACCATCGACTGGGAACTCGCGATGATCGGCGACCCGCTCTGGGACCTCGCCACCCATCTGCATCTGATGCGCTACCCGCCCCGGGAGGCCCGCCGTGTCGGCGAGCTGTGGCGGTCGTCCGTGGAGAGTGCGCGGCCGGGCAGCTCCACGGGGTGGGAGCAGGACCTGCCCGTGCTCCTCGAGTTCAAGCGCGTGCAGTCGGTGTACACGGACATGATGCGCGCGGCGCTGGCGCTGGGCCCCGGACCGGGGCCGAACTGGGGGGCGATGGAGCGTGAGGCCCGGAAGGTGGGGCGCGCGCTCGCGGCGGCGGCCGGTCCGATGAGGCTGAGCGGGATCCCGACGCCCTCGCAGATCATGTCCGCGTACGCGGAATGGTTCTCCTCGGTGGGGCCGGCGACCAGATGGCCAGGGCGGGACCGGAGCCCCGCCCGTGTGTCCCGCCCGGCCGCTAAGCCCTCAACAGCACCGGTGGTGTTCGCCAGGGGGGTGGGGCGGCTGGTGGAGTGGGGGTGGCGGCCGCCTCGGCCCTCGCCCAGGACCTGCCAGCCGGCGCGCGTCAGGGTGATGTACGCGCCGCAGCGCAGCCCGTGCAGGGTGCAGGCGTCCCGCAGGCCCCACATCCAGGCGCCGTCCTCCTCGGTCCAACGCTCGTCGCCGTCACGGCAGTAGAGCAGGACGGCGGTGCGCACCGGCGTCCGGCGGCGCAGGTCGTGCGGGATCACCCGGCGCAGATGCGCGAGGAGCGCGTTGCGGAACTCCCAGCCGTCGGCGGCGACCGGGCGCCGCACGAACGAGGCGCTGGCGGCCAGCCGTTCCTCGTGGTCCAGGACGGCGATCACCGCCGTCGACGGGGTCGGGCGGTGCCGGGTGTGCAGGCCGCTGACCACCTCGCGGGGGTTGCGCAGCAGCGGGATCCCCGCCGAGGCCCACTCCGCGGGCTCCAGCATCCTGGCGAGACGGTTCCCCGAGGCCGCCGACATGAGGGACGACGCGCCTGCCGAGGCTGCGGACGGTGCGAATCCGAAGGTCACGGTCCTCCCTTCCGGATACGCGCCCACAGTGCGGGCAGGGTCGGGTGAGGGCGCAGCACAGCAGGGCCCCCAATCCGGGTCCGCCGTCGCGGCGCGGCTTCAATTCTCGCTGCCTCACGGGCACGCGGCAACGAGCAAATGGAGCCGCTGACGGGAATCGGAGGGTATGACGCTCATATCCCTGCCCAGCCACACCCCCGATCACGCCCCGGAGCCCTGCGGTCATCCCTGAACGGCGAGGACCAGCGGAAACACCCCCTGCGCACCCGCCCGGCGCAGCAGCCGGGCCGCCACCGCCAGCGTCCAGCCCGTGTCCGACCGGTCGTCGACGAGCAGCACCGGACCGCCCGCCTCCCGCACCGCCCGTGCCAACTCGTCCGGCACCGTGAAGGCGTGGTGCAGGGCGCGCACCCGCTGCGCGCTGTTGGAGGCGGGAACGCGGAACCCGGCGGCCTCCTCCCCGTACTCCACGCGTCCGAGCAGGGGCATGCGGCCGATCTCCGCGATCCGGGCGCCCAGCGACTCCACGAGCCGGGGGCGGGTGAGCGAGGCGACGGTGACCACTCCGGCGGGCCGGGGCGGTGCGTCGGGGCCGCCGGAGGCCCAGCCGCCCGGGCCCTTGGCCCAGTCCGCCAGGACGGTCACCACGGCGTCCACCACGTCGGCCGGAACCGGTCCGTCGGGGCTCTGGGGGGCGAGCATCGGGCGCAGCCGGTTGCCCCAGCCGATGTCCGAGAGACGGCCGAGGGCCCGGCCGGGGAAGGCCTGTTCACCCGCGGGGATACGGCCCTTGAGGTCCACGCCGACCGCCCCGAGGCCGGTCGGCCACATCTTGCGGGGCTCGACCTCGACGCCCGGCCTGGTGAGCTCGCCCTTGGCCGCCTCCAGTGCGGTGCCGGACACATCGGCGGTGAAGCGGGCGCCCGCGCAGTTGTCGCAGCGGCCGCACGGGGCCGCCTCCTCGTCGTCGAGCTGGCGGCGCAGGAACTCCATCCGGCAGCCGGTCGCCGCCGCGTAGTCCCGCATCGCCTGCTGCTCGGCCTCCCGCTGGCGGGCCACCCACGCGTACCGCTCCGCGTCGTACACCCAGGGCTGTCCGGTGGAGGTCCAGCCGCCCTTGACGCGGTGGACCGCGCCGTCCACGTCGAGGACCTTGAGCATGGTCTCCAGGCGGGTGCGCCGCAGCTCGACCTGCGGCTCCAGGGCGGGCAGCGACAGCGGGCGGCCCGACCGGGCCAGCACGTCCAGGGTGCGGCGGACCTGCTCCTCGGGCGGGAAGGCGACCGAGGCGAAGTACTTCCAGATCGCCTCGTCCTCCTTGCCGGGCAGCAGCAGCACCTCCGCGTGCTCCACACCTCGGCCCGCGCGGCCCACCTGCTGGTAGTAGGCGATGGGGGAGGACGGCGAGCCCAGGTGGACCACGAAGCCGAGGTCCGGCTTGTCGAAGCCCATGCCCAGCGCGGAGGTGGCGACCAGCGCCTTGACCCGGTTGGCCAGCAGATCGTCCTCGGCCTGCTGGCGGTCCGCGTTCTCCGTGCGGCCGGTGTAGGAGGCGACCGTGTGACCGCACTGGCGCAGATACGCGGTGATCTCCTCGGCGGCCGCCACCGTCAGCGTGTAGATGATCCCCGAGCCCGGCAGCTCGTCCAGGTGGTCGGCGAGCCAGGCCAGGCGGTGTGCGGCGTCCGGCAGCGACAGCACGTTCAGACTCAGGCTCTCGCGGTCCAGGGGGCCGCGCAGCACCAGCGCGTCGGTGTCCGCGCCGGTGCCCAACTGCTCCGCCACATCGGCCGTCACGCGCGCGTTGGCCGTCGCCGTCGTCGCGAGGACCGGGACGCCCGGGGGGAGCTCGGCGAGCATGGTGCGCAGCCGGCGGTAGTCGGGGCGGAAGTCGTGGCCCCAGTCCGAGATGCAGTGCGCCTCGTCCACCACGAGCAGACCGGTGGCCGCGGAGAGCTTGGGCAGCACCTCGTCGCGGAAGTCCGGGTTGTTGAGGCGCTCCGGGCTCACCAGCAGGACGTCGACCTCGCCCGCGGCCACCTCGGCCTGGACGGTCTCCCACTCCTCGGTGTTCGAGGAGTTGATCGTGCGGGCGCGGATGCCCGCGCGGGCGGCGGCCTCCACCTGGTTGCGCATCAGCGCGAGCAGCGGCGAGACGATCACGGTGGGGCCGCTGCCGCGCTCGCGCAGCAGCGAGGTCGCCACGAAGTACACCGCGGACTTGCCCCAGCCGGTGCGCTGGACGACCAGCGCGCGCCGCCCTTCGGCGACGAGCGCCTCGATGGCGCGCCACTGGTCCTCGCGCAGCCTGGCCGCTCCCGTGGGGTCGCCGACGAGGCGGGCCAGGACGGCGTCGGCCCGGGTGCGCAGATCCGTGGTGCTCGTGTGGTTCATGCCCCCATACAACAGGACGGGTCTGACATCCGGCCCGCCCGTGGGCGGGCACGGCCGTGCCGCGCGCCCCGGGGTGCCGCTACGGCGTGATGTGGTCCGAGCGCAGGCCGTCGAGCACGATGTCGATATAGCGCCGCCAGTCGCCGCTGCGCCGGTGCACGATCGAGGTGAGACCGCAGGTCAGGGCGAGGATGTCGGCACCCGCGATGTCGTGCCGGATGGAGCCGGCCGCCTGGCCCTTGCCGACCAGGTCCACGAGCTCGGCCTCCAGATCGGCGCGCATGGTGCTGGGCGGGCCCTCGGAGCCGAGCGTGCCGCCGATGACGCTGGCGAAACCCCGGTCGCGCGCCTCCACCTCGCCGACCCGGGTGAGCAGCATCTGGAGCGCCTCAAGCGGCTCGGCCGACTCGCGGCACACCGTGCGGTAGTACGTGAGGATCTCGCCGAAGCGCTGCTGGGAGGCCGCCACGACCATGGCTTCCTTGGTGGGGAAGTGGCGGTAGAGCGTGCCCACGCCGACCTCGGCGTGCCGGGCCACCTCGTCCATGGACACGTTGGCGCCGCGTTCCGCGAAGAGCTCGCGCGCCGCGTTCAGGACCCGGGCCCGGTTGCGCTCCGCGTCAGCCCGGAGCCGGCGGCCACCGCTCTCACTGACCGGCGTTGACGTTGGCATACGGAACCTCCCTCCGTTTGACTCTACTATGCCCTGCCGTAACCCACTGAACCAGCCCCGACTTCCCGCCAGTTGGGGTATGCGGTTCGCAGTTGCCCAGTCGGTTCCACAGGTCGGCCCCGGGTGTTGACAATGGCCTGGTAGCTGCAGTGAGACGGAAGGACGAACACGATGTCGTTGCCCCTGGGGCGTACGAGTGCGCCGGAGGTGTCGGCGTCGGTGGAGGGCTTCCTGACGGAGCCGCACATCGGCGTGCTGACCACGATCCGGCCCGACGGGTCCCCGCACGTCGCGCCGGTGCGGTTCACCTGGGACGCGGAGGCGGGGCTCGCCCGGGTGATGACGGTGTCCTCGTCCCGCAAGGCCCGCAATCTGATCGCCGCGCCGGGTTCCCGGGTCGCCATCTGCCAGGTGGCCGGGTTCAGTTGGGTCACCCTGGAGGGCACGGCCGTGGTCCAGGACGAGCCCGCCCGGGTCACCGAGGGCGCGCGCCGCTACGCCCGGCGCTACCGCTCGGGCCCGCCCAACCCGCCCGGCCGTGTGGTGGTCGAGATCCGGGTCGACCGTGTGCTGAGCCTGAACGTATAGAACCCGGTGCCGATCCCGAAGGCGGGGAGAGGCGAGGCAACGCGGAGCGCGGCGGTACGGGGAGTGTCCTCCCCGTACCGCCGCGCTCCGTTGTGCCGCGGTTCCTCAGCCCTTGCGCGGCGGGGTGCCGGTCACCCAGATCATGCGCAGCGAGAGCAGGCTCAGGCGCCAGCCGTCCGGGGTGCGCCGGGCCTCGGCGCTCACCAGGCTTCCGTTCGCGAATATCGGATCGCGCTCGGCGTCCTCCGGATGGTCGGAGGCGTGGTGCACGTGCGTGGAGACGATGTTGGCGCGCAAAGAGGCCCGGTCGCCGTCGATTTCGACCACGGCGGGCGAGTTGATGTGCTGGGTGAGGGCGAACGCCGCCAGCGCGGTGCTGTGGTACTCGGCGAGGCCCTCGATCCCCTCGTGCCGGCTCATCGGGAACTCGACGACGGCGTCCTCGGTGAACAGCCCCCGGGCCCAGGCGTCATCGAGCTTGTCGTCGTCCAGATTGATCAGGTAACGGTCGAGCAGTCCCGCGACATCGGCGGTGGATTGGCTTGAGGTCATGGTTGAGGATGACTCCGGGACAGGCCTCTGACCAAGAGTCTCTGTAGCAGAGTTGACGTACTTGTCAAAGGCCTGTACTAGCAGCTATTTACGCTCGCTGGGGCCCTCGGGATACTGGAGAAACGCCAGTCGGAAGAGGGTAGATGGATAACTTTGACGCGGACGTAATTATCGCGGGAGCCGGCCCCACTGGACTCATGCTCGCAGGCGAACTGCGCCTGAACGGCGTGTCCGTGATTGTCGTCGATCGCCTTGCCGAGCCGATACAGCAGTCGCGTGCGCTGGGATTCTCGGCGCGCACCATAGAGGAATTCGGCCAGCGCGGGCTGCTGGAGCGTTTCGGTGGCGTGGACGTCATTCCGGTCGGCCATTTCGGCGGGGTGTCCATCGATTACCGGTTGGTCGAGGGCGGTTCGTACGGGGCCCGGGGCATCCCCCAGTCGCGTACCGAGGGCGTGCTGGCCGGCTGGGCCGGGCAGCTGGGCGCCGAGGTCCGCCGCGGGGTCGAGGTCACGGGCCTGACGGACGGCGCCGACGGGGTCACCGTGGAGGTGGCCACGCCCGAGGGCCCGGCCACCTTGCGCGGCCGCTACCTGGTGGGTGCCGACGGCGCCCGCAGTGTGGTGCGCAAGCTCGCGGGCATCGACTTCCCGGGCACCGACCCGGCCATCGAGCTCCGGTTCGCCGACATCAGCGGGGTGCCGCTGCGCCCGCGCTTCAGCGGCGAGCGGGTGCCCGGCGGCATGGTCATGGTGCTGCCGCTCGGCCCGGAGCGCTGCCGGATCGTCTACTTCGACCGGAGCGAACCGCTCCGCAAGAGCCCGGACCCGATCACCTTCGACGAGGTGGCCGAGGCGTTCAAGCGCCTGTCCGGCGAGGACATCAGCGGCGCCACGGTGCACTGGGTCTCCACCACCACCGATGTGAGCCGCCAGGCCGCCGAGTACCGCAAGGGCCGGGTCTTCCTGGCCGGCGACGCCGCGCACATCCATCTGCCCATCGGCGCCCAGGGAATGAGCGCCGGCGTGCAGGACGCGGTGAACCTCGGCTGGAAGCTGGCCCTGGAGATCAAGGGCCAGGCTCCCGAGGGCCTGCTCGACACGTACCACTCCGAGCGCCACCCGGTCGGTGCGCGGGTGCTCACCAACACGCTCGCCCAGCGGATCCTCTACCTGGGCGGCGACGAGATCACCCCGCTGCTCGACGTCTTCACCGAGCTGACCGGGTTCGAGGACGTCCAGAAGACGCTGATCGGGATGGTCACCGGACTGGACATCCGCCACGACGTGGGCGAGGGCGACCATCCGCTCCTCGGCCGCCGTCTCAAGGACGAGGAACTGGTGGTCGACGGCAAGAAGACCACCAACTTCGAGCTGCTGACGGCCGGCAAGGCCGTCCTTTTCGACCTCACCGACGACTCCCACCTGCGGGAACTCGCCGCGGGCTGGGCCGACCGTGTCACCACGGTCACCGCCGAGCAACACGACTGCGACGCCGGTCTGGACGCCTTCCTTGTGCGCCCCGACGGTTACGTCGCCTGGGTCTCCCCCTCCGCTTCGCGCACGGAGGGGCTCGCCGAAGCCCTCGACCGATGGTTCGGCCGGCCCAACTGAGCAGGGTCTGACGCCCCGTTCTCTCATACCCGTACCTCGAAGGAAGCGAAGAACATGCCCAAGATCTCCAGCGATGACAAGAACCTGACCGTCCTCAACCTCTTCTCCACGGACGCCCCGGAGAAGCAGGAGGGTCTGCTCGGCGCGATGCGCGAGATCGTCGACTCGGCGGCCTACCCGGGCTGGATGTCCTCCACCGTGCACGCCGGTGTGGACAAGCCGGGCACGGCCAACTTCATCCAGTGGCGCAGCCGCGCGGACCTGGAGGACCGTTACGACGGCGAGGAGTTCAAGCACCGCACGCTCCCGCTCTTCGGCGAGCTGACCACCTCGATCCGGCTGCTCCAGAACGAGATCGCGTACTCCCAGACCAAGTCGGGCGAGGGCGTCGAGATCTCCCCGGAGCGCTCGGACTACACCGTGATCGCGGTCTTCGGTGTCGAGGAGAAGAACCAGGACGACCTGGTCGACGCGCTCGGCCCGTCGATGAAGTTCCTCGGTGACACCGCCGGCTACGTCTCCCACACGATCCTCAAGGGCATCGCCGCCCGCGGTCTTGAGGGCTCCTTCGTGGTCTCCTACTCGCAGTGGGAGAGCAAGGAGGCGTTCGACGCCTACCAGGCCACCGCTCAGGACGCCAAGCCCGCTGCCCGCCAGGAGGCCGAGCGCCGCACCGGCTCGCTCCTGACGTCGGTGGACTCCAACACCTACCGCGTGGTGCACACCCGCGCCGCCGGTAACTGACACCCCGCACCACCACCGCGGTACCTCAGAACGCCCGGTTCCTCTCCAGGAGCCGGGCGTTCCGGTTTTTTGGGCCGGGTCCGGCAGGGGAGACGCTCCGGTTCGCGACCTGACGGCATCTGACGCCGACGTGACAATTCCGCACCGCTCAGCTGCTCTTCGTTGCGTGTTCTCTGACATGGCTGCGGTGTATTTGCGGAATCTGACCGAACCGGACGTAGACCTGAACCGGGGCGCCTTGAACGGCGAGCGGGATCAGAAGACCCTTGAATACATGATCCGGGGCGTGGTTCGCCACCGCTGATCCTCTCGCTCAACTCCCGCTCATGGCCCTCGAATCCGGGCGCGTCCGACGTCGTACGCGCCAGGAGCGGGGCCAGTGCCGGATCAACCGCAACCGCTGAGGAGCGAATACGTATGCACAGCACGCTCATCGTCGCCCGCATGGAACCCGGTTCGAGCACCGACGTCGCCAAGCTGTTCGCCGAGTTCGACGCGACGGAGATGCCGCACCGGATGGGAACGCTGCGCCGTCAGCTGTTCTCCTACCGGGGCCTCTACTTCCACCTGCAGGACTTCGACGCGGACAACGGCGGTGAGCTGATCGAGGCCGCGAAGAACGACCCGCGGTTCATCGGGATCAGCAACGACCTGAAGCCGTTCATCCAGGCGTACGACCCGGCCACCTGGCGCTCGCCCGCCGACGCCATGGCCGCCCGCTTCTACAACTGGGAGGCGGGCGCGTGACAACGCCTCGCAGGGTCGTCATCACGGGGATGGAGGTGCTGGCCCCGGGTGGAATCGGCACCAAGAACTTCTGGAGCCTCCTCAGCGAGGGCCGCACGGCGACGCGTGGGATCACGTTCTTCGACCCCACGCCGTTCCGCTCCCGGGTGGCCGCCGAGATCGACTTCGATCCGTACGAGCACGGTCTGAGCCCGCAGGAGGTCCGGCGCATGGACCGCGCCGGGCAGTTCGCGGTCGTCGCCTCGCGCGGCGCGGTCGCCGACAGCGGTCTGGAGCTGGCAGGCCTGGACCCGTACCGGATCGGTGTCACCGTCGGCAGCGCGGTCGGCGCGACCATGGGACTCGACGAGGAGTACCGGGTCGTCAGCGACGGCGGCCGGCTGGACCTGGTGGACCACCAGTACGCCGCCCCGCACCTCTACAACCACCTGGTGCCGAGCTCCTTCGCGGCCGAGGTGGCCTGGGCCGTCGGGGCCGAGGGCCCCAGCACCGTGGTCTCCACGGGCTGCACCTCCGGCATCGACTCGGTCGGCTACGCCGTCGAGCTGATCCGTGAGGGCTCCGCCGACGTCATGATCGCCGGATCCTCGGACGCGCCGATCTCGCCCATCACCATGGCGTGCTTCGACGCGATCAAGGCCACGACGAACCGCTACGACGAGCCGGAGACGGCCTCGCGGCCCTTCGACAACTCGCGCAACGGCTTCGTGCTCGGCGAGGGCACCGCCTTCTTCGTGCTCGAGGAGCTGGAGAGCGCGCAGAAGCGCGGCGCCCACATCTACGCGGAGATCGCGGGCTACGCCACGCGCTCCAACGCGTACCACATGACCGGACTGCGCCCCGACGGCGCGGAGATGGCCGAGGCGATCCGCGTGGCGCTCGACGAGGCGCGGATGAACAGCGACCAGATCGACTACGTCAACGCCCACGGCTCCGGCACCAAGCAGAACGACCGCCACGAGACGGCGGCCGTCAAGCGGGTCCTCGGCGACCACGCGTACCGGACGCCGATGAGCTCCATCAAGTCGATGGTGGGGCACTCGCTCGGCGCGATCGGCTCCATCGAGATCGCCGCCTCCGCGCTCGCCATGGAGTACAACGTCGTACCGCCCACGGCCAATCTGCACACGCCCGACCCCGAGTGCGACCTGGACTACGTCCCGCTGACCGCCCGCGACCGGAAGACCGACGCGGTCCTCTCGGTCGGCAGTGGCTTCGGCGGTTTCCAGAGCGCCGTGGTGCTCGCCCGTCCCGAGAGGAAGCTCGCATGACGTCGTCCGTGGTGGTCACCGGCCTGGGGGTGGCGTCCCCCAACGGGCTCGGCATCCAGGACTACTGGGCGGCGACCGTCGGTGGCAAGAGCGGCATCGGCCGTATCACCCGCTTCGACCCGTCGTCCTACCCGGCCAAGCTGGCCGGCGAGGTCCCGGGCTTCGTCGCCGAGGACCTGCTGCCGAGCCGACTGCTCCCGCAGACCGACCGGGTGACCCGGCTCGCGCTGGTCGCGGCCGACTGGGCGCTCGCCGACGCGGGCATCACCCCGGCCGAACTCCCCGAGTTCGACATGGGCGTGGTGACCGCGAGCGCGGCCGGCGGCTTCGAGTTCGGCCAGGGCGAGCTCCAGGCCCTGTGGTCCAAGGGCAGCCAGTACGTCTCGGCGTACCAGTCCTTCGCCTGGTTCTACGCGGTCAACAGCGGCCAGATCTCCATCCGCAACGGGATGAAGGGCCCCAGCGGCGTGGTCGTCAGCGACCAGGCCGGCGGTCTCGACGCGGTGGCCCAGGCCCGCCGCCAGATCCGCAAGGGCACCTCGCTGATCGTCTCCGGCGCCATCGACGCCTCGGTCTGCCCGTGGGGCTGGGTGGCCCAGCTGGCCAGCGACCGGCTCTCCACCAGCGAGGAGCCGACCCGCGCCTACCTGCCCTTCGACCGCGAGGCC
Organism: Streptomyces sp. ERV7; assembly: GCF_001653515.1. Lineage (GTDB taxonomy): Bacteria > Actinomycetota > Actinomycetes > Streptomycetales > Streptomycetaceae > Streptomyces. The sequence continues at coordinate 709,489 of NZ_LYOY01000040.1, forward strand.
GCCGGGTACGTGCCCGGCGAGGGCGGCGCGATCCTGATCATGGAGGACGCCGAGGCGGCCCGCGCACGCGGCGCCCGGATCTACGGCGAGATCTCCGGATACGGCTCGACCATCGACCCCAAGGCCGGCTCCGGCCGCCCGCCGGGGCTGCGCAAGGCCATCGAACTCGCCCTGGCCGACGCGGGGGTCGCACCGGGTGACGTGGACGTGGTCTTCGCCGACGCGGCCGCCGACCCCGAGCTCGACCGCCAGGAGGCGGAGGCGCTCAACGCGGTCTTCGGCACCCGGGGGGTCGCGGTCACCGCGCCCAAGACGATGACCGGACGGCTCTACTCGGGCGCGGCTCCGCTGGACCTGGCCGCCGCCTTCCTCGCGATCAAGGACGGTCTGATCCCGCCGACCGTGCACGTCGACCCGGCCGCCGAGTACGACCTCGACCTGGTCACCGGCGAGCCGCGCACCGCCGAGGTGCGCACCGCGCTGGTCATCGCCCGCGGCTACGGCGGCTTCAACTCGGCCGTCGTCGTCCGTGCCGCCGCATAGCCGGTACGCAACCGCTCCACCGCACCACCTGTCCACGCACCACCGCTGAACACCACTGCGACCAGCCCCTGCGGCACGCCGTACAGAGGAAGGGAAATCCCATGGCCACCACGTTCACCCTCGAGGACCTGAAGCGCATCCTGCTTGAGGCAGCGGGCGCCGACGAGGGCGTCGACCTGGACGGCGACATCCTGGACACCGAGTTCGAGGTCCTGGGATACGAGTCGCTCGCGCTCCTGGAGACGGGCGGCCGGATCGAGCGTGAGTACGGCATCTCGCTGGACGACGACGCGCTGACCGACGCCACCACCCCGCGCGCCCTCATCGAGGTCGTCAACGCCCAGCTGTCCTCCGCGTCCGCCGCCTGAGCCACAGACTAAGGAAGAACGACATGACCGAGAACACCGCACGGGTCGCACTGGTGACGGGCGCCACGAGCGGCATCGGGCTCTCCGTGGCCCGGCTGCTCGCCTCCCAGGGGCACCGTGTCTTCATCGGCGCGCGCAACGCCGAGAACGTCACCGAGACCGTCAAGCAGCTCCAGGGCGAGGGCCTGGAGGCCGACGGCTCGGCGCTGGACGTCACCGACGCCGACAGCGTCAAGGCGTTCGTCCAGGCGGCCGTCGACCGCTTCGGCACCGTCGACGTGCTGGTCAACAACGCCGGGCGCTCGGGTGGCGGGGTGACCGCCGACATCGAGGACGAGCTGTGGGACGCCGTCATCGACACCAACCTGAACAGCGTCTTCCGGGTCACCCGTGAGGTCCTGAACACCGGTGGCATGCGCCACAAGGACCGCGGCCGGATCATCAACATCGCCTCCACCGCGGGCAAGCAGGGCGTCGTGCTCGGCGCCCCGTACTCGGCCTCCAAGCACGGCGTGGTCGGCTTCACCAAGGCGCTCGGCAACGAGCTCGCGCCCACCGGCATCACGGTCAACGCCGTCTGCCCGGGTTACGTCGAGACGCCGATGGCGCAGCGCGTGCGGCAGGGTTACGCGGCCGCGTACTCCACCTCCGAGGACGCGATCCTGGAGAAGTTCCAGTCCAAGATCCCGCTCGGCCGCTACTCCACCCCGGACGAGGTCGCGGGTCTGGTCGGCTATCTGGCCTCCGACACCGCCGCCTCCATCACCGCGCAGGCGCTCAACGTCTGCGGCGGGCTCGGCAACTTCTAGCACGCCCAAGTACCCGAAGGAGGAGCGGATATGACGACCCGTGAGGTCGAGCACGAGATCACCATCGACGCCCCCGCCGCCGCGGTGTACCGGCTGCTGGCGGAGGTCACCAACTGGCCGCGGATCTTCCCGCCCACGATCTACGTGGACCAGGTCGGCGAGAACGGCAACCACGAGCGCATCCGGATCTGGGCCACCGCCAACGGCGAGGCCAAGAACTGGACCTCGCACCGCGAGCTGGACCCCGAGGCCCTGCGCATCACCTTCCGCCAGGAGGTCACCACGCCTCCGGTCGCGGCGATGGGCGGCACCTGGATCATCGAGACCCTGGCCGAGAACTCCTCGCGCGTGCGGCTGCTGCACGACTACCGGGCGATCGACGACGACCCCGAGGGCCTGGCCTGGATCGACGAGGCGGTCGACAAGAACAGCCGCTCGGAGCTGGCCGCGCTCAAGCAGAACGTCGAGCTCGCGCACGCCACCGAGGAGGTGACGTTCTCGTTCACCGACACCGTCATCGTCCAGGGCTCGCCCAAGGACCTGTTCGACTTCATCAACGAGGCGAACCTGTGGTCCGAGCGGCTGCCGCACGTGGCCGTGGTCCGGCTGACCGAGGACACCCCCGGGCTCCAGACCCTGGAGATGGACACCCGCGCCAAGGACGGCTCGGTGCACACCACCAAGTCGTACCGGGTGACCTTCCCGAACCACAAGATCGCGTACAAGCAGATCACGCTGCCCGCGCTGATGACCCTGCACACCGGGATCTGGACGTTCGAGGAGACGCCGGAGGGCACGGCCGCCTCCTCGCAGCACACCGTCACGCTCAACACGGACAACATCGCGAAGATCCTCGGCCCCGAGGCCACCGTCGCGGACGCCCGTGAGTACGTGCACACCGCGCTGTCCACCAACAGCACGGCCACGCTCAACCACGCCAAGACGTACGCCGAGTCGAAGGGCTGACCCCGGATGACCACCACGGACCGCCTCGACACCCAGGTCATCGTCGTCGGCGCCGGCCCCGTCGGGCTTCTGCTCGCCGGTGAGCTGCGTCTTGGCGGAGCCGACGTGGTCGTACTGGAACAACGGGCCACGCCCACCACGGAGTCGAGGGCCTCCACACTGCACGCCCGCACCATGGAGCTCCTCGACAGCCGTGGACTGCTCGACGTCTTCGGGACGCCGCCGAACGAGCCGCGCGGCCACTTCGGCGGCATCCCGATGGACCTCACGCTGCCCAGCCCCTTCCCCGGGCAGTGGAAGATGCCCCAGACCCGGACCGAGGCCCTGCTCCAGGAGTGGGCGCTCTCGCTGGGCGTGGACATCCGGCGCGGCCACGAGCTGCGCGGGGTGTCCGACCGGGGCGACTTCGTCGAGGCGACGGCGGCCGGGCCCGAGGGCACGGTCGTGGTGCGCGGTGGCTTCCTCGTCGGGTGCGACGGCGAGGACTCCACCGTGCGCCGCCTCACCGGGGCGGAGTTCCCGGGCAACGACGCCGGCCGCGAGCTGCTGCGCGCGGACGTCGCCGGTGTCACCATCCCCAACCGCCGCTTCGAGCGGCTGCCCGCCGGGCTCGCCATCGCGGCGACCCGCGACGGGGTCACCCGGGTGATGGTGCACGAGTTCGGCTCCCAGGCCGAACCGCGCACCGGGGACCCGGAGTTCGGCGAGATCGCGGCCGTCTGGAAGCGCGTCACCGGCGAGGACATCAGCGGGGGCACCCCGCTGTGGGCGAACTCCTTCGGCGACGCCAACCGCCAGTTGACGCGCTACCGCCAGGGCAGGATCCTGTTCGCCGGGGACGCGGCCCACCGCCAGATGCCGATCGGCGGCCAGGCCCTCAACCTCGGCCTCCAGGACGCCTTCAACCTGGGCTGGAAGCTGGCCCTGCACCTCGGCGGGACCGCCCCCGAAGGCCTGCTCGACACGTACCACTCCGAACGCCACGAGGTCGGCCGGCGGGTCCTGTCCAACATCAGGGCGCAGGCGATGCTGCTGCTCGGCGGCCTTGAGGTCGAGCCGCTGCGCTCGGTGCTCACCGAGCTCCTCACCCACGACGACGTCCGGGCGCACCTCGCCGGGATGATCAGCGGTCTCGACATCCGCTACGACGTCGGCGGCCCCGAGCACCCGCTGCTCGGCGCCCGGCTGCCGGACGCGGGCCTGACCACCGGCGAAGGCCCGGTGAACACGGCCCAGTTGCTGCGCACCGCACGCGGTGTGCTCCTCGAACTGTCCGGCGGCGGTGCGGCGCTGCCGGACACCTCCGGCTGGGCCGACCGGGTAACCGTGCTGCCGGCCGTGCCGGAGAAGGGCGGCGCCCTCGACAGTGTGGGCGCCGTCCTGGTGCGGCCCGACGGCCATGTGGCCTGGGCGGGCGCACCGGACACCGACGGCACCGGGCTGAGGCAGGCCCTGGAGCGCTGGTTCGGCCCCTCCCGCTGACTCCCGTACCCAACCCCCGCCCCTGAAGGGGCCGTCGTTTGTCCGCGGACCGTGCTGGGTTGCTCGCGCAGTTCCCCGCGCCCCTGAAGGGGCCGTCGTTTGTCCGCGGACCGTGCTGGGTTGCTCGCGCAGTTCCCCGCGCCCCTAAAAGCCTGTGGCTGAGCTGGATTCTCCGGCTGCGGCGGACTACGTAAGGGGCGCGGGGAACTGCGCGGCCAGCCCTCACCGGAGCCGCGGATAAATCAAGGGGTCCGGGGGCAGCGCCCCCGGCAGTGGGCCCCGGCCCGCTACCCGGCCGCCCGCCACCCGGCCGCCCGCCAGAGGGCTTACGGGAAGGGGCGGGGTGGGGCAAAAAGGCCCGGGCGGACCGGCGTAGCGTAGGCGTATGACCTACGGATCGTTCCCCGGCGCCCGCCCCCGGCGGCTCCGGACCACCCCCGCCATGCGCCGCATGGTCGCCGAGACCCGGCTGCACCCCGCCGACCTGATCCTCCCCGCCTTCGTGCGCGAGGGCATCGACCGGCCCGTTCCCATCCAGGCCATGCCCGGCGTCGTCCAGCACACGATGGACACGCTGAGGAAGGCCGCCGTGGAGGCCGTGGAGGCCGGGGTCGCCGGGATCATGCTCTTCGGAGTGCCGGAGGAAGCGAAGAAGGACGCGAACGGAACGGCCGGGACCGATCCCGACGGGATTCTGCAGGTCGCCATCCGCGCCGTGAAGCAGGAGGTCGGCGACGACCTCGTCGTCATGTCCGACCTCTGCCTCGACGAGACCACCGACCACGGCCACTGCGGCGTCCTCGACGCCGAGGGGCGCGTCGACAACGACGCCACCCTGGAGCGGTACGCCGAGATGGCCCAGGTCCAGGCCGACGCCGGCGTCCACGTCGTCGGCCCCAGCGGCATGATGGACGGTCAGGTCGGCGTCATCAGGGACGCGTTGGACCAGACCGGCCATGAGGACGTGTCCATCCTCGCCTACACCGCGAAGTACTCGTCCGCCTTCTACGGGCCCTTCCGCGAGGCCGTCGGCTCCTCCCTCCGCGGGGACCGCAAGACCTATCAGCAGGACCCCGCCAACGTCCGCGAGTCGCTGCGCGAACTCGCCCTCGACCTCGACGAGGGCGCGGACATGGTCATGGTCAAGCCGGCCGGACCGTACCTCGACATCCTCGCCAAGGTCGCCGAGTCCGTCGACGTGCCCGTCGCCGCCTACCAGATCAGCGGTGAGTACGCGATGGTCGAGGCCGCCGCCGAGAAGGGCTGGATCGACCGCGACAAGGCGATCCTGGAGACTCTGACGGGAATCAAGCGGGCCGGTGCGAACATGATCCTGACGTACTGGGCGACGGAGGTCGCCCGCGGGCTGTAGTCGGACACGAGAACGGGAACGGGGCCGGGGAATGGGCGAACAGGCGTTAGACGTAAGGGACTTCGCCGATGTCACGGACTTCCTCACTCCCGTCGACAACGTCTTCGTGCGCGCCCACCTCGGCGTGCCCGACCTCGACGTCGACTCCTGGACCCTGTCCGTCGAAGGGCTCGTCGAGCGGCCGCTCCGGCTGCGGCTCGACGACGTCCTCGCCCTGCCCGCCCGCCGTTTCACCGCGTTCCACGAGTGCTTCGGCAACCCCTTCGAGCCCGACGTGCCGACCCGGGCCGTGGCCAACCTCCGGTGGACCGGGTTCGACCTCTCCGCCCTCCTCGACCGGGCCGTGCCGCTGCCGTCCGCGCGGCACGTCTGGTTCGAGGGCGCGGACACCGGGACCTTCGACGGCGAGGACGGGCTCTCGTACCTGAAGGACCTGCCCCTGGAGACCGCCCGGCGCGACGTCTTCCTCGCGTACGAGATGAACGGCGAGCCGCTCACCGTCCGGCACGGGCATCCGCTGCGGACCGTCGTGCCCCGGATGTTCGGCACCAACTCGGTGAAGTGGCTGACCCGGATCGTCCTGGCCGAGGAGCGGCCGGACCACATGTTCACCACGCGCTTCTACACCCGCGTCCACCCGGGCGAGCACACCGCCCGCCCGGTGCGGGCCGTCGACGTCGGCAGCAAGATCCTCAGCCCGCAGGACGGCGATCAAGTCGCGGGTGGGTACGTGGAGTTGGCCGGGCGGGCCTGGAGTGTCGGGGAGGTCGTCTCGCTCGATGTCAGCGTCGATGACGGGCCCTGGCTGCCCGCCTCCCTCGAACCCCTCGGGGCCGATCCCGCCTGGCAGCCCTTCACCCTCTCCCTGCGCCTGCCGCCCGGCCGCCACCGCGTCCGGGCCCGCGCCACCGACCGCGACGGGCGCGTCCAGCCGCCGCCGGGTGTGCGCAACTCGGTGCACGAGATCACGGTCACGGTCGGCGGCGCGGCAGCGGGAGCGTGACCGGGCGCCCGGACGGGTGGCCGGTGCGTGGGCTCAGCTCCGTCACCGCGAGGGTGAGCGCGGTGGACGCGTAGAGATAGGTGCCCCTCGGGTGCACCGCGATCCCCGTGCAGTGCGGGGCCGTGAAGCCCGGCAGCTGCTCGGGTGCGGTGTCCTGGGCGAGGAGGCCGTCGGATGCGAGCGCGGTCCGGTGGACCGCTCCCGTCTCCCGCTCGGCGAAGTAGACGCAGCCGGCCTCCGGGTGGACCGCCAGGGGGCCGGGGGCCTGCCGCACCCGGTGGGTGAGTGACGGCCCGTCGGAGTCCGCCCGGCCGTCCGCGCGGAGCGCGAAGACGTTCAGGGTGCGCCCGCCGGGATCGCTGACGTACAGATGGGTGCCCGCCGGGTGGACGGCCAGGCCCTTGTGGAGCGGGGCCGTGCCGCGTACCCACAGCGTCGTCGTGCCGCCGTCGTCGGGCCTGCCGTCCGGGCCCAGGGGGAGGCAACTGACGGCCGCCTTCTCGTCCCGGTTGGCGAGGTAGAGGAGCGGCAGGGACGGGTGCGCGGCCACCGTTCCGTCCGGCTCGGCCCCCGTGGGCGTGAACACCTGCCAGCCGACGCCCCGCGAGGGCCTGCCCGCCGCGTCCAGGACGTGCCAGAGCAGCCGTCTCCCCGCCGGGTCGGTGACGTACAGGCGTCCCCCGCCCGCTCCAGCGGGAACACCGCCCCGATCACCGTACGCAGCCGGCCCGCTGCCGCCTCCTCCAGGGCTCGGGCGGCCAGGGTTGTGCGGCGCTCGGGGGTGAGCTGGACGTCCGCTATGCCGAGCAGGGTGATGGCCCGGGCGGCCGCCTCCTCCGGGGAGACCGCGGCGAAGCCGTGGCCCGTGGGGGCGCCGTGGGCCGAGAAGCGGCCGCCGGGAGCGGTCAGGGGGAAGGCCGCCGCGCCCACGGCGCCGCCCACCCCGTCCAGGACCACGTCCGCGCCCGCCCCGCCCAGCACCGCCGCGGCGCGCTCCGGCCAGTCCGGGGACGCCGCGTCCACCACCTCGTGCGCGCCCAGCTCCCGTACCAGCGCCGTCTTCTCGTCGCCCCGGGCCACCGCCACCACCCGCGCGCCCAGCGACCGGGCCAGCTGGACCAGGAGCGTGCCCATGCCGCCGGACGCGCCCGTGATCAGGACCGTCTCGCCCGCCTTCAGGGCCGTCAGCTCCAGCAGCGCCAGCGCGGTCACGCTGTCGTGGACCAGGGCCGCCGCCTCGCGCAGGCCGAGGTTCTCCGGGACCGGGACCAGGTGGTCGACGGGGACGGCGGCCAGCGAGGCGTAGCTGCCGGGCTCCACCGCGGCGATCACCCGGCGCCCCGTCCACACCGCCGGGTCGACCTCCGAGCCGGTCGAGGCCACCGTGCCGGAGATGCCTCCGCCGGGCACGTACGGCGGCCGGACGTCGAAGTACTCCCCGAACTCTCCCGCCCGTATCTGCGTCTGCACGAACAGCGTGTCGATGTGGTCGACCGCGACCACCACCTCGTCGGGCCCGGCAACCGGGTCCGGCAGCTCCGCCGGAACCAGTACCTCCGGGCCGCCGAACTCCCTCACCTGTGCCACGCGCATGCCGCTCACCCATCCCCGTCGTTCGCCGAAAAGCCGCTGAAAAGCCGCTGAAAGCCGCCGAGCGGCTTTCTTGATCGGATTCTTTGACCTCAACTCCACTTGAGGTCAAGCGCGGGCCCGCCGGTCTCCCCGTACGCTCGCCCCATGGGCTTGCGGGAGCGGAAGAAGCAGCAGACGTACCTGGCCGTCTCGGACGTGGCGATCGCCCTCTTCCTGGAGAAGGGCTTCGACAACGTGCCGGTCGCGGAGGTGGCGGCCGCCGCCGGGATCTCCAAGCCGACCCTCTTCCGCTACTTCCCGGCCAAGGAGGACCTGGCCCTGCACCGGTTCTCGGACCACGAGGACGAGGCCGCGCGGGTGGTCGCACAGGGGCGCACGGAGGGGCTTGCGCCGCTCCCCGCCCTGCGCCGCCACTTCCTGGCCGGGCTCGACGGCCGCGACCCGGTGACGGGGCTGAACGACGATCCCCGGGTCCGCGCGTACCACGGGCTGCTGTACGGCACACCGAGCCTGGTGGCGCGGCTGTTCGCGTACCAGAGCCGGGCCGAGGGCGCGCTCGCCGCGGCCCTGGGCGAGGACATCGGGGCGCGTCTCGCGGCGGGCCAGATCGTCGCCGTCCAGCGGATCCTCGCGGAGGAGAACTGGCGGCGGATCCAGGCCGGTGAGAGCGCCGAAGAGGTGTACGCGGGCGCGGTGACGGCTGCGGAGGAGGCGTTCGAGCAGCTGAGGGAGGGGCTGGGGCGCTATGCGTGAGGAAGGCGCTCGCCAGTAGAAAACGTTACTGAGTAAAAAATTTAACCAAGTTGCGTTACGCTGGACGGCATGACGCCACTCGACCGCGAACTCAGCCAGGAACGGGCCTACCACGAAGCCTGCCGCGCGGCCCTGGCCGGCATGGCCGAAGGCGCGGACGAACGGGTCGTGACCGGCGAGAACGCCTTCGCCTCCGGCGCGGACGCGGAGGTGCTCGGCTATCAACTGCGCAGCTGGGCCAAGGAGTTGCGGCAGGAGCCCGACAGCCCGCTGTTCTTCGGGCGGCTCGACTTCGAGGACGGCGGTGCCTGCGGCGACCACGCCGGGCAGCGCTACTACATCGGCCGCCGCCGCATCAGCGAGCACCCCTCGGCGCCGCCCCTGGTCGTCGACTGGCGGGCGCCCGTCTCGCGGACGTTCTACCAGGCCGGGTCCCGCGATCCGCTGGGCGTCGCCGTCCGCCGCCGCTTCGGCTGGGCCCCGGGCAGCCTCGGCGCCGCCGAGGACCTCACCGGCATGGAGGACGAGCGGCTGGGAACGGCCGCCCCGGCCCCGGAGGACGGCGCCGTCGGCGGGATCCTCGCCGCCGAGATCGAGCGCCCCCGCGTCGGCCCGATGCGCGACATCGCCGCCACCATCCAGCCCGAGCAGGACGACCTCGTACGGTCCGAGCTCGGCCGGTCCCTGTGCGTCCAGGGCGCCCCGGGCACCGGCAAGACGGCGGTCGGGCTGCACCGGGCCGCGTATCTGCTCTACACCTACCCGCAGCGCATCCAGCGCGGCGGCCTCCTGGTCCTCGGCCCCAACCGGACCTTCCTCCACTACATCGCCCAGGTCCTGCCCGCCCTCGGCGAGATCGACATCCGGCAGTCGACGGTCGACGACGAGGTCGCGCGCGGGCCCGTCCGGGCGGTCGACGACGAGGCCGCGGCCGTCGTCAAGCACGACGCCCGGATGGCGCGGGTCCTGCACCGGGCGCTCTACGCGCGCGTGGGCGACCCGGCCGGGCGGTTCGAGGCGGTCGAGGTGGCCGACGGCTCGTACCGCTGGCGCGTGAGCGGCGGCGAACTGGCGCGGATCGTCGAGGAGGTACGGGCCGAGGCGCCGCCGTACGCCGTGGGCCGCGAGCGGGTGCGCAGCCGGGCCGTGCGCGTCATCCAGTTGGAGGCCGAGCGCCGGGCCGGGCCGATGAACAACACCTGGCTGCAGCGCATCTCCCGGGCCCGCCCGGTCTCCGCGTTCGTGGACGCGGCCTGGCCCAAGGTCACGCCCGAGGAGGTGCTCGCGGCGCTGTTCACCGACCCGGACGCGCTGGCGGCCGCCGCCGACGGCGTGCTCGGCGCCGAGGAGCAGAAGCGGCTGCTGTGGAGCCGGGCGCCGCGCTCGTACAAGTCGGCCAAGTGGTCGGCGGCCGACCAGGTCCTGCTCGACGAGCTCGCGGGGCTGGTCGAACGCCCCCAGGGGTACGGCCACATCGTCGTCGACGAGGCCCAGGACCTCTCCCCGATGCAGTGCCGGGCCGTCGCCCGCCGCTCCGGGTTCGGCTCGCTCACCGTGCTCGGCGACCTGGCCCAGGGCACCACCCCGTGGGCGGCCCGCGACTGGCCGGAGTGGCTGGCGCACCTGGGCAAGCCGGACGCCCCGGTGGTCCCGCTGACGACCGGCTTCCGGGTCCCGGCGGCGATCGTGACGCTGGCCAACGGGCTGCTCGGGGCGCTCGACGTGGCCGTACCGCCGTCCCGTTCGCTGCGCCGGGACGGGGAGTTGGCGGTGCGGCGGGTCGAGGACGTACGGGCCGCGCTGGTCGACTCCGTACGGGCGGCGCTCGCACGGGAGGGCTCGGTGGGCGTGATCGCGCACGACGCGGACGTACCGGAGCTGCGTGCGGCCCTCGCCGAGGCGGGCGTGGCGACGGCGGAGGCGGACGACCTGACGGCGGCGGCCCGGGTGACGGTGCTGCCCGCGACGGTGGCGAAGGGCCTGGAGTACGACCATGTGGTGGCCGTGGAGCCGGCGGCGATCGCGGAGGCGGAGGAGCGCGGGCTGCACCGGCTGTACGTGGTGCTGACACGGGCGGTGTCCCGGCTGGAGGTCCTGCACAGCAGGCCGCTGCCGCCGGCGCTGCGGTAGCGGTGTGCAACACCCGTATTTCCTGCGGCAGTTGGGTGCGCGAGTGGCCTCGACTCACTATGTTGTGGAGGGTTCAAGCATGGGACCGAGCCCTACGCGGGGCGAGGTCGAGCCCTGCGCGGGGCAAGGAGGCGCGGGGCGGCAGAGCAAGGCAACGCGAGCACTCCACCACTCGAACGCCTACGCCTTCAGGGGGCCACCAGCATGACCGCCACTTCCTCCTCGTCCTCCGCGTCACCCGAGCCGGCCGTCTCGGCCGCCGAGCTGCCCGGCTATGAGCCCGGCACCTGGGTGATCGACCCGGTGCACTCCGAAATCGCCTTCGCCGTACGGCACTTGGGCGTCGCCAACGTGCGCGGCCGGTTCGACGAGTTCGAGGGCGAGATCGTGCTCGCCGAGAACCCGCTGGAGTCCTCGGTCACCGCGACGATCAGGATCGCCTCGGTCTCCACGGCGCACGAGCAGCGCGACAACCACATACGGTCGGCGGACTTCCTGCACGCGGAGGAGTTCCCCGAGATGACCTTCCGCTCGACGGGGGTCCGGTCCGGCGGCGCCGAGGGCTTCCTGCTCGACGGCGAGCTGAGCGTCCGCGGCGTCACCCGTCCCGTCACCCTGGACCTGGAGCTGCTCGGCTTCGGCAAGGGGTACGAGGGCCGCTCGGTGGCGGGCTTCACCGCGACCACCAAGATCGGCCGCAAGGACTTCGGCGTCACCGGCGGCCCGGTGGGCGCGACCCTCGGCGACACCATCAAGATCACGCTGGATGTGGAGGCGAGCCGGGCCTGAGGGGGTGCGGGGCGTGGGCGCAGTGCGGCCCGACGTGGCGCGGCGCACTATTGCAAGCATCCGCTTGCAATAGTTAGCAAGGAGGGGGCAGTATCGGGGTATGGCATCGCTCAACGTCGGCAATCTCGGCGGCTTCCTGCGCGAGCAGCGGCGTAACGCCCAGCTCTCGTTGCGGCAGCTCGCCGATGCCGCCGGTGTGTCCAATCCGTATCTGAGCCAGATCGAGCGCGGGCTGCGCAAGCCGAGCGCGGACATCCTCCAGCAGCTCGCCAAGGCGCTGCGGATCTCCGCCGAGACGCTGTACGTGCAGGCCGGGATCCTCGACGAACGGGCGCCGGAAGCGGCGGAGACACGGAGCGTCATCCTCGCCGACCCCTCGCTCGACGAGCGGCAGAAGCAGGTGCTGATCCAGATCTACGAGTCCTTCCGCAAGGAGAACGGGCTCGACGCGGACGCACCTGCTTCGGCCGCCGGCCGGGGGCGGGACGAGGGCGACGGAGCGGGCGATGCCGCATCGGCTCCCCAGAGCTGATCCGCGTACCGATCCACGTACCGATCCGGGAGGAAACCAGCATGGCCGTCACCGATGAGCTGCGTAATGCCCTGAGCCCCAAGCCCCTCTTCTTCGTCGCCGGGGCGCTCGACCTCGGCGCGAAGCAGGCCGCGAAGGTCCCGGAGAAGATCCCGGGCCTGGTCGAGCGGCTCCAGAGCGAGGTCCCGGCGCGGATCGAGGCCGTGCGCAACACCGACCCCAAGGTCGTCCAGGACAAGGTCGTCGCCACGGCCAAGGAGGCCCAGGCCGCCTTCACCGCGAAGGTGAACGACGTCGTCGGCGCGCTCGACGGCGACATGAAGAAGCTGGGCGACTCCGTCCAGCACCTCGCGCTCCAGGCCGTCGGCGTGACGGTCGAGACCCTGGTCAAGAGCCGCGAGACGTACGACTACGTGGCCGGGCAGGGCGAGGCCGCCGTCAAGAAGTGGCGCGGCGAGGCCGCCGAGGAGATCTTGGAGGTCGCCGAGATCGTCGAGCCGAAGAGCTCGGAGCCCGCGTCGGAGCCCGCGTCCGAGGCCCCGGCCGACGACTCCGCCGCGTCCGCCGACGCGGCCGACTCCTCCGCTTCCGCCGAGGCCAAGCCCGCGGCCGCCAAGAAGACCACCGCGCGCCGGAGCACCGCCAAGAAGACCGCGGCCAAGCCCTCGGAGTGAGCCGGGGCCGTCGCGGCGGCGGGCACTTTTTCGGTGCCCGCCTCGTTTGACGGGTACCTTGGCCGCGTAGGGACCGATCCCGGGAAAGGTGGTGGACGACCGTGCTGATGCAAGGATTCACGGGGTTCATGTGGCTGCTGAGCACAGCCCTGACCGCACTGAGCCTGTTCGCGCTGGTGGATGCGGCCTTCCGCCGGGAGGACGCGTTCCGCGCGGTGGACAAGCAGACCAAGCCGTTCTGGCTGATCATCCTGGGCATCGCGCTGCTGGTCAGCGTGCTGTTCCCGCTGCTCTCGTTCCTGCCGGTCATCGGCGCGGTGGCGGTGATCGTCTACATCGTGGACGTCCGTCCCGCGGTGCGGCAGATCAGCGGTGGGCGCGGGCGCGGGCGCGGGCGCGGCGGCCGTAGCGGCGGATCGAGCAGCGACGGTCCGTACGGGCCGTACAACGGCGGGCGCTGAAGCCGGGCGGCGTCGGTGCTGGTCATGCCCTCGTACAGCGAGTCCTTCGGGCTGGTGGCGATCGAGGCGCAGGCGGCGGGGACACCGGTGGTGGCGGCCTCGGTGGGCGGTCTGCCGGTCGCGGTGCGCTCCGGCGAGACCGGCTTCCTGGTCTCCGGCCACGACCCGGGCGACTACGCGCGCGCCCTCAGCCGCTTCGTGGACGACCCGGCGCTGGTGGACCGGATGGGCGCGGCGGCCGCCCGGCACGCCGAGTCCTTCGGCTGGGGCACGGCCGCCTCGGCCACGGCGGACGTCTACACCGCCGCCATGCACGAACACCGCCGTCGCGTACGCTCGCACCATGGCTGACGCACTGGCTGTGATCGACGCGTACCTGAAGGACGCCGAGCTCGACTGGGAGTCCCCCGAGCCGGGCTCGTACGTGGTGAAGCTGCCCGGTACGCGCAAGCTCTCCACCACGTGCTCGCTGCGGGTGGGCCGCCACTCCCTGTCGGTGAACGCCTTCGTCGTCCGCCATCCCGACGAGAACGAGCAGGGCGTCCACCGCTGGCTCCTGGAGCGCAACCTGCGGCTGTACGGGGTGGGTTACGCGGTCGACAACCTCGGAGACGTCTACCTCGCCGGCAAGCTCCCCCTCGCCTCGGTCACCCCCGAGGAGCTGGACCGCCTCCTGGGCACGGTCCTGGAGGAGGCGGACGGCTCCTTCAACACCCTCCTGGAACTGGGCTTCGCGTCGGCGATCCGGCGGGAGTACGAGTGGCGGGTCTCGCGCGGGGAGTCGACGCGCAACCTGGACGCGTTCGCCAACCTGACCAAGTCCTCGCCGTCCCGGCCCTCGCCGCGCAACTAGGCGCCGCGCAACCAGGCCGGACAGGCCCCGGGGCCGGGACCGGCCGTCAGGCCACCGCGTCCGTACGGAGGTCGGCGCGCTCCGGGGCGCTGACCCCGGCCACCACGTCCTCGCCGCCGTCCAGGTCCCGCATCAAGAGCCAGTACCCCGCCGCGGCCACCGTGCCGAGCACCGCGCAGGCGGCCCACAGCCAGTCCGCGCCGAAGTGGTCGACGACGTAGCCGGACATCAGCGGGGCGACCAGCGCCGCCACCGACCAGGACATCGTGTAGACGCCCTGGTAGCGGCCCCGGCCGTGGACGGGCGAGAGGCGCACCACCAGACCTGTCTGGGTGGGCGAGTTGACGATCTCGGCCAGGGTCCAGACGCAGATCGTGGCCGCGTACACCGCCACCGAACCCGCGAACGCGGTGAGCCCGAACCCGTATCCCGCGAGCAGCGCCGAGACGATCAGCAGCCGGCGCGGGTCGCGGTGCTCGATGGCCCGGGTGACCGGGATCTGGACGGCGACGATCAGTACGCCGTTGACCGCGATCGCCAGACCGAAGTCCGCGCTGGAGAAGCCGTCCGCGCCCATCGCCACCGGCAGACCGACGTAACCCTGCTGGAAGATCAGGGAGATGAGGAAGGACAGGCCGACCACGCCCATGAAGCGGCCGTCGCGGAACACCGTGCCGAGGCCGACCTCCGGCTCGCGGCCCTTCTCCCGTACCGCGGAGGTGGGCTCGGGCCGGGACTCGGGCAGCTTGAGGAAGACGAGGATCGCGCAGGTCAGGGTGAGCGCGGCCTCGCCGAGGAAGCCCGCCAGATAGCTGTGCTGCGCGACGAAGCCGGCGCCCGCCGAGGAGACGGCGAACCCGAGGTTGATCGCCCAGTAGTTGAGCGAGAAGGCCCGCATCCGGTCCGCGGGCTTCACGATGTCCGCCATCATCGCCTGTACGGCCGGGCGTGAGGCGTTGGAGGCCATACCGACCAGGAAGGCGACCGCGACGATCGCCGCCGGGTCGGTCATGAAGCCGAGCAGCGCCACCGAGAAGGCGGTCGCCGTCTGGGCGATCATCATCGTGGGGCGGCGGCCGAGCCGGTCGGTCAGGACGCCCGCGCCGAGTGAGGAGACCACGCCGCCCAGGCCGTGCAGGGAGACGACGAGGCCGGCGTACGAGGCCGAGTAGCCGCGCTCATGGGTGAGGTAGAGGGTCATGAACGTGGCGACGAACGCCCCGAGCCGGTTGATCAGCGTGCTCGTCCACAGCCACCAGAACTCCCGGGGCAGACCCGAGACGCTCTCTCGTGCGGCGCGTCTGAGACTGGCGACGGACATCGGATTCCCCCCGGAGCGACGAACAGGCAGCACCTGGATCTGTAAGTGGCGCTGGTAATAGCTGCAACTTACGAGCGGAGGGCTCTCGCACGCCAGTCAATTGACGCCGTCCGTCAATCGTCCACCTGCCGAGACGCTCGCGGGAGCCTGGTCCCCGCGCGCGCGAGGGCCCGCGAACGTCGATTACGCTCGGACGCATGGCCGACGCACCGTACAAGCTGATCCTCCTCCGCCACGGCGAGAGCGAGTGGAACGAGAAGAACCTGTTCACCGGGTGGGTGGACGTCAACCTCACCGCGAAGGGCGAGAAGGAGGCGGCGCGCGGCGGTGAGCTGCTCAAGGACGCCGGCCTGCTCCCCGACGTGCTGCACACCTCCCTCCAGCGGCGCGCGATCCGCACGGCCCAGCTGGCGCTGGACTCCGCCGACCGCCACTGGATCCCCGTCCACCGCTCGTGGCGTCTGAACGAGCGCCACTACGGCGCGCTCCAGGGCAAGGACAAGGCGCAGACCCTCGCCGAGTTCGGCGAGGAGCAGTTCATGCTGTGGCGCCGCTCGTACGACACCCCGCCGCCGGAGCTCGCGGACGGCACGGAGTTCTCGCAGAGCGACGACGCCCGTTACGCCTCCATCCCGCCGGAGCTGCGCCCCCGCACCGAGTGCCTCAAGGACGTCGTCGTCCGCATGCTGCCGTACTGGTACGACGGCATCGTCCCGGACCTGCTCGCGGGCCGGACCGTGCTGGTCGCCGCGCACGGCAACAGCCTCCGGGCCCTGGTCAAGCACCTCGACGGCGTCTCCGACGCCGACATCGCGGGCCTGAACATCCCGACCGGCATCCCGCTCGTCTACGAGCTCGACGCCGACTTCAAGCCGGTCAACCCCGGCGGCACCTACCTCGACCCGGACGCGGCCGCGGCCGCGATCGAGGCGGTCAAGAACCAGGGCAAGAAGAAGTAGACGACGCGATCATGCCTCCCCGCCGCGCGAAGGGCGCGGCGGGGAGGCATTTTCACGGCCTGGAACCGCTGTGGGCCCTCGGCCCCTTCTCTGCCGGGTGAGGCGACCCCTGCCGGGTGAGGCGGCCCCGGGGCGTTCGGATGAATGTGCGCCGGGGGCCAGCGTTGCACTGCGGGCAACGGCCCGGCGGGACTTATCCAGGACATATGTATATCCGCATGGGCAGAAATGCTCTGTTTCGTACCGCGCTGGTCGTCTCCGCCTGCGTGGCCGCCTTCCTGCCCTCGATCGCCGGTCCCGCGGCGGCCGTACCGGTTCCCAGGACATCGGCCGCCGCGCCACCGCCCTGGGCCGCGACCGCGGCGGAGCTCGACCGGGTGATCCAGCGGGCGGCCGCCGACGCCGGGGTCCCGGGAGTGATCGTGGGCGTCTGGAAGCCCGGACAGCCGCGCTATGTGCGGGCCTTCGGCGTCGCCGACAAGCGCGGCCGCACCCCGATGCGGACCGGCCTGAACATGCGCATCGGCAGTGAGACCAAGACCTTCACCGTCACCGCGCTGCTCCAGCTCGTCGACCGAGGCAGGGTCGGCCTGGACGACCCGATCTCCCGGTACGTCCCCGGAGTGCCCGACGGACGGCACATCACGCTGCGCCAGCTCGCGGAGATGCGCAGCGGTCTGTTCCCGTACAGCAAGGACGAGGACTTCCAGCACTTGCTGACGACCCAGCCGCACCGCCAGTGGGCCCCGAGGGAGCTGCTCCGCCTCGCCTTCAAGCACGCCAACCAGTTCCCGCCCGGCACGCGGTTCGACTACTCCAACACCAACACCGTGCTGCTCGGGCTGGTCGTCGAGAAGGTCACCCACTGCCCGTTGCGGGACGCGATCCGGGACCTGATCACCCGGCCGAGCGGCCTGAAGCACACCTTCCTGCCGAAGGCGGCGGAGTTCCCGCGGCCGCACGCCCACGGCTACACCGACTTCACGCCGGACGGCTCGGTGGCGGACGCCACGGACTTCAACCCCAGCTGGGGCTGGGCGGCCGGCGCGATGATCTCGAACCTCGACGACATGCGCTCCTGGGCGGTGAACGTCGCCACCGGCCGGCTCCTGACCCGGCACACCCAGGCGCAGCGCCTCGACGCGCAGCCCACCGGCGCGCCGGGCGACTTCTACGGGCTGGGCATCGACATCAACCACGGGTGGATCGGCCACGCGGGCTCCCTGCCCGGCTACCAGAGCCTCACCGTCCACCTGCCCGCCCAGAAGGCGACGATGGTGATCCTGCTCAACACCGACATCGCCTCGAACGACGAGAACCCCAGCACCCTGCTCGGCCGGGCCATCACCCAGGTGATCAGCCCCGGCAACGTCTACGGCGACGCGTCCGACCAGGACTGACACCCGCGAGGAGCCGCAGCGCGCGAAGGGCCCCGTCCGGTTCACCGGACGGGGCCCATCTCGTGCCGCTTGCTCAGCAGCCGCCGCCGCACTGGCAGGAGCCGCCCGACTGGCAGCCGCACTGGCAGCCGGGGCCGCAGCTGCAGCCGGAGGCGTTCGGGGCGGGGGTTTCGTTCATGAGTCCCTCCCGGGATGGGGTCGGGGGCGAGTACGCGCACCTTCCCCCATTGCATGCCCATCGGGGCGGGCGCATCAACGGCGCATCCGCGCGCGTCGCTCAATGCGCGCCTGTACGCACCCCTGTGCGCTCCGCGCTACGCGCCCTCGACCTGCACCGGCGGCTGGAGCTCGTCCGCGTGCTCGCCCGTGACCAGGTACACCACGCGCTTGGCGACCGAGACCGCGTGGTCGGCGAAGCGCTCGTAGTAGCGGCCGAGCAGCGTCACGTCGACGGCCGTCTCGATGCCGTGCTTCCAGCGGTCGTCCATCAGGTGCTGGAAGAGCGTGCGGTGCAGCAGGTCCATCTCGTCGTCGTCCTGCTCCAGCTGGAGCGCCAGGTCGACGTCCTTGGTGATGATCACCTCGGCGGCCTTCGCCATCAGGCGCTGGGCCAGCTGGCCCATCTCCAGGATGGTGGCGTGCAGGTCGCGCGGGACCGCCCGCTCCGGGTAGCGCAGCCGGGTCAGCTTGGCCACGTGCTGGGCCAGGTCGCCCGAGCGCTCCAGGTCGGCGCTCATCCTGAGCGAGGTGACGACGATCCGCAGATCGGTGGCGACCGGCTGCTGGCGGGCCAGCAGGGCTATCGCCCGCGCCTCCAGCTCGTGCTGCAGATCGTCGACCTTCTGGTCGGCGGCGATCACACTCTCGGCGAGCTTGAGATCGGCGTCGAGCATGGACGTCGTGGCGCGCCCGATCGCCGACCCGACAAGGCGGGCCATCTCGACCAGGCCCTCGCCGATCGAGTCAAGTTCCTCGTGGTACGCGTCCCGCATGGGTGTCCCTCTTTCGATGACCGGGGGCGATGACCCCGGGGGAGGCAGGGGATGTCGTGACCCCCACGCTCCCACGTTCCGTGGGTTACGCGTCCGATTCGGCCACACCAAGTGAACCAGCACTATCACCATGGTGAACTCTGGGCGACGAACGTTCGAGCAGACACCCGGATGGCTGGGAGAGTGTCGGCGCACCCGCATAACCTGGAGGCATGGACGTGAACGCGGCGGTCGCCGCAGCGGCAGCGATCGCCGGGTTGTGCACCGGCGTCATCGCCATGCTGGCGTTCCGCTGGAGCGAGCGCGACCAGGCGCGGCCCACCCGGACATCCCTGCACACGGACGCGGTACTGCCGCCCGGCGTGGACACCGTGCTGTCGGTGCTCCGCTCCTCGGCGGTGGTGCTCGACGAGAGCGACTCGGTGGTCAAGGCCAGCTCCGCGGCGTATGCGCTGGGGCTGGTCAGAGGCGGGAAGCTGGCCGTGGAGCCGATGCTCCACATGGCCCGCGACACCCGGCGCGACGGTGAGATACGGCAGGTGGAGCTGGATCTTCCGCGCCGGGGCACCGGCCGGGGCGAGGCCCTTGCGGTCTCCGCCCGCGTCGCCCCGCTCGGCTCCCGCCTGGTGCTCCTCCTGGTGGAGGACCTCACCGAGGCCCGCCGCATCGAGGCGGTCCGGCGCGACTTCGTCGCCAACGTCAGCCATGAGCTCAAGACCCCGGTCGGCGCGCTCTCCCTGCTCTCCGAGGCCGTCATGGACGCCTCGGACGACCCCGAGGCGATCACCCGCTTCGCGGGCCGGATGCAGATCGAGGCCAGCCGGCTCACCAATCTGGTCCAGGAGCTCATCGACCTCTCCCGGGTCCAGAACGACGACCCGCTGGAGGACGCCGAGCCGGTCCGGGTCGACGAGCTGGTGGCCGAGGCCATCGACCGCTCCCGCCACCCCGCGTCCACCAAGCAGATCACCATGGCCGCGGGCGGCACGGCGGACCTGTACGTCTGGGGCCACCGCGGCCAGCTCGCCGCCGCTCTCGGCAACCTCGTCGAGAACGCCGTCAACTACTCCCCGGCCAGGACCAGGGTCGGCATCGCGGGCCGCCGCGTCGCCGCGCCCGGCGGGGACCTGATCGAGATAGCCGTGACCGACCAGGGCATCGGCATCTCGGAGAAGGACCGGGAGCGCGTCTTCGAGCGCTTCTACCGCGTCGACCCGGCCCGCTCCCGCGCCACCGGTGGTACGGGCCTGGGCCTGGCCATCGTCAAACACGTGGCCGCCTCGCACGGCGGGGAGGTCACGGTGTGGAGCTCCGAGGGACAGGGCTCCACCTTCACCCTGAGGCTGCCGGAGGCCGGCGCCGTACGGGACCGCGCCGCACCCGACATCGCAGGCCCGGACGACGACGCCGTCGACGAGCCGCCGTACGACACCTTCCCCACCGCGCACGACTCCACCACTGTGCTCCCTGCCCCGGAGGTCCTTCCGTGACCCGAGTGCTCGTCGTCGAGGACGAGGAATCGTTCAGCGACGCCCTGTCCTACATGCTCCGCAAAGAGGGCTTCGAGGTCGCCGTGGCGGCCACCGGACCCGACGGGCTGGACGAGTTCGAGCGCAACGGCGCCGACCTCGTGCTGCTCGACCTGATGCTGCCGGGGCTGCCCGGCACGGAGGTCTGCCGCCAGCTGCGCGGCCGCTCCAACGTCCCGGTGATCATGGTCACCGCCAAGGACAGCGAGATCGACAAGGTCGTGGGCCTCGAAATAGGAGCCGACGACTACGTCACCAAGCCCTTCTCGTCCCGTGAGCTCGTGGCCCGCATCCGTGCGGTGCTGCGCCGGCGCGGCGAGCCGGAGGAGGTCACCCCGGCGGCCCTGGAGGCCGGCCCCGTCCGTATGGACGTGGACCGCCACGTGGTCACCGTCTCCGGCGGCAAGGTCGACCTGCCCCTGAAGGAGTTCGACCTCCTGGAGATGCTGCTGCGCAACGCGGGCCGCGTGCTGACCCGTATGCAGCTGATCGACAGAGTCTGGGGCGCGGACTACGTGGGCGACACCAAGACCCTCGACGTCCACGTCAAGCGCCTCCGCGCCAAGATCGAGCCGGACCCGGGCGCGCCCCGCTACCTGGTGACGGTCCGCGGCCTCGGCTACAAGTTCGAGCCGTAGACACGCGCCGCGCGGACGCACACGAGGAGGGGCCCCGGACTTCTGTCCGGGGCCCCTCCTCGTCTGTGCGTGTACGTCAGTGAGCCGCACCCGTGCTCGCGGTGCCCGACGGCTTGCCGCCCTTGGCCGGCTTGCCCGAGGGCTTGCCGCTCGCGGGCGCACCCGGGGACGTGGAGGCGCCCGGCGAGGTGGTCGCGCCCGGCGCGCCCGGCGTGGCCGCCGGGGGCTTGGGGAGCTCGCTGGGGCCGTAGCCCTCGAAGTAGCTGGTGGACGGGACCACGAACGCGCGCAGCGTCACGTCGCCGGCCTTGCTCAGCTGGAAGGTGACCGGCTGGGCGTCGCCGTTCTTGGCGGCCTCCTTGCCGTTCTCGACCACGGCGGACGCGTTGTCCTTGCCGCCGATGATCAGCGAGCCGTGCGCGGGGACGGTGAGCCCGGTCTGGCCCTTGCCGGGGGAGAGCTTCACCGTGGCGCCCGAGGCCGCGAGCTTGACGGCGTCGAGCGTCTGCGGCTTGTCGCCGTTGTTGAAGATCGTCGCCGTGATGACGGCGGGCCCGGCGGCGTCCGTCTTCGGCTGGGTCAGCACGGTCGCGTTCTGGATCTTGATGTCACCGACCTTGACGGCGGCGTTGTCCGGCTTCACTTCGAGCGTCTGCGCGTCGTTGCCCGCCGAGCATGCGGCGAGGGAGGCGAGCGAGAACGCGATGGCAGAGGCGGCGAGGGCGCCGCGTCGAAGGCTGCGGCTCACGGCGGCGGCAACTCCTTGGACGTAAGGACATCGGGACATCTAAAGGACAGCTAAGTCTGTGTCAGCTGGCTTAGGTTACCGTCCCCACACCCCCCGCGAAGCGCCCGCACCCATGCTGATCTCGGTGTTTCGCGTGGCGTTCACATATCGCCGGTGATCAATTCTCCGTACCGCCACGTATTCCTTACCGAAAACCTCCCGGCCGGCATCCGTTGATCAATTCACGAAAAAATCGCGGTCCCGCCGAACGGGTGACCGATCACCGAACGGAGCAGTGGAAGTTCACCGCTTGGAACCCGACAAAACGGGACGTTCAGACCAGCTGAGGGGGGTTGCGGAGTGTGTGGCGGGCATGTTTCCCTGCCCCCGAACAGCCGCTCCGACCTGCGAATACCCCCTCCCGTGAGCCCTCCGCAGCACGTTCGTGTTGCTGTTGTCAAGCCCCGAGATATGCCCTGACCTGCGAAAACGCCATTCAGAACAGGCTGTTCTCGTGTTACCCTGGATAGCCACGGAAGGGGTACCTGTCACATGACGTTCAAGGTTGGCGACACCGTGGTCTATCCCCATCACGGGGCCGCGCTGATCGAGGCCATCGAAACTCGCCAGATCAAAGGCGTGGACAAGACCTACTTGGTGCTCAAGGTCGCCCAGGGCGACTTGACGGTGCGCGTACCCGCGGACAATGCGGAGTTCGTAGGCGTGCGCGATGTGGTCGGGCAGGACGGGCTGGACCGGGTCTTCGAGGTGCTGCGGGCACCGTATGCGGAAGAGCCCACGAACTGGTCCCGTCGCTACAAGGCAAATCTGGAGAAGCTCGCCTCCGGCGATGTCATCAAGGTCGCCGAAGTAGTGCGCGACCTGTGGCGTCGTGAGCGCGAGCGCGGACTCTCCGCAGGTGAGAAGCGCATGCTCGCCAAGGCGCGGCAGATCCTGGTGAGCGAGCTGGCACTCGCTGAGAACACCAACGAAGACAAGGCCGAGGCCCTCCTCGACGAGGTTCTCGCGTCCTGACCTGGTAGGTCCGGGGGCTTCGCCTCCCGGAGGACCAGCATTGCCGCGGTGCCCGCTGACCAGCAGTGACCCTACTGCTGTGTCGCCGGGCGCTGCGGCATGTTCGGACATCATTCGTACGCACGGCACCCGCGACGGCGTGCCGGGCCGGGTGGAGCGCCCGACCGGTCGTCACGGAAGGGGCCGGTCAGGGGCGTCGCGCCCAGCTTGCTGAGGCCATACCCATGTCGCCGAAGGACACAAACCTTGTCTGAGGAAACGCGCGTTTTCCGTACCGCCGCCGTGATTCCCGCGGCCGGCCGCGGCGTGCGGCTCGGCCCGGGCGCCCCCAAGGCGCTCCGCGCGCTGAACGGCACGCCCATGCTCATCCACGCCGTCCGGGCGATGGCCGCCTCCCGCGCCGTCTCGCTCGTCGTCGTCGTGGCCCCGCCCGACGGCGCCACCGAGGTCAAGAACCTGCTGGCCGAGCACGCGCTGCCGGAGCGCACCGACTTCGTCGTGGTGCCCGGCGGCGAGAGCCGCCAGGAGTCCGTGCGGCTCGGCCTCCAGGCGCTGCCGCAGGGCATCGACGTGGTCCTCGTCCACGACGCGGCCCGTCCGCTGGTGCCGGTCGACACCGTCGACGCGGTGATCGAGGCCGTACGGGACGGGGCCCCGGCCGTCGTCCCCGCGCTGCCGCTCGCCGACACCGTCAAGGAGGTCGAGCCGCACACCGACGGCACCCCCGAGCCGGTGCTCGCCACGCCCGACCGGTCCCGGCTGCGCGCCGTACAGACCCCGCAGGGCTTCGACCACGCCACCCTGGTGCGCGCCCACGAGAGCGTCACCGGCGAGGTCACGGACGACGCGTCGATGGTCGAGCGGCTCGGCCTGAAGGTCGTGGTCGTCCCCGGCCACGAGGAGGCCTTCAAGGTGACCCGCCCGCTGGACCTGGTCCTGGCGGAGGCGGTCCTGGCCCGCAGGAGGGCGAACGATGGCTTCTGAGACGCCCCCGCGGGCCCCGGCCCCGGTGATCCCGCAGGTCGGCATCGGCACCGACATCCACGCCTTCGAGGAGGGCCGCGAGCTGTGGTGCGCGGGCCTGCTCTGGGAGGGCGAGGGCCCCGGCCTCGCGGGCCACTCCGACGCGGACGTCGTCGCCCACGCCGCCTGCAACGCGCTCTTCTCGGCGGCGGGCCTCGGCGACCTCGGCGCCCACTTCGGCACCGGGCGCCCCGAGTGGTCCGGCGCCTCCGGCGTCACCCTGCTCACCGAGGCCGCCCGGATCGTCCGGGAGGCGGGCTTCGGCATCGGCAACGTGGCCGTCCAGGTGGTCGGCCCCCGCCCGAAGATCGGCAAGCGGCGCGAGGAGGCGCAGAAGGTGCTCTCGGACGCGGTCGGCGCGCCGGTCTCGGTCTCCGGCGCCACCACCGACGGCCTGGGCTTCCCCGGCCGCGGCGACGGCCTCGCCGGGATCGCCACGGCGCTGGTGTACCGGACCGGATGAAGGCGTTCCGGCGGACGGGTCGAAAGGCCGCCGAAATGCCCGCGGCGGAGCCCGCCGGAAAAGCTTCTGTCACACTTCGGTGCCCCGTGGCCCAAGGGTCGCGGGGCACTGCTACGGGCCCACTACCCTGGACTCGTGACTATTCGCCTGTACGACACCAGCGCCCGGCAGATCCGTGACTTCACCCCGCTCGTTCCGGGCTGTGTCTCGATCTACCTCTGTGGCGCGACCGTGCAGGCCGCCCCGCACATCGGGCACGTCCGCTCCTACCTCGACTTCGACATCGCGCGCCGCTGGTTCCAATACCGCGGCTACGACGTCACGTTCATCCGCAACGTCACCGACATCGACGACAAGATCATCGCCAAGTCGGCCGAACAGGGCCGCCCCTGGTGGTCGATCGGCTACGAGAACGAGCGCGCCTTCAACGACGGCTACAACGCCCTGGGTTGCCTGCCGCCCACCTACGAGCCGCGCGCGACCGGGCACGTCCCCGAGATGATCGAGATGATGCGCGGCCTGATCGAGCGCGGCCACGCGTACGCGTCGGACGGCAGCGTCTACTTCGACGTGCGCTCCTTCCCCGGCTATCTGGAGCTGTCCAACCAGGACATCGACGACCTGCTCCAGCCCGACGAGGGCGTCGCGGGCAAGCGCGACCCCCGCGACTTCGCCATGTGGAAGGCGTCCAAGCCGGGCGAGCCCGACTGGGAGACGCCCTGGGGCCGCGGCCGTCCGGGCTGGCACCTGGAGTGCTCGGCGATGGCCCACAAGTACCTGGGCAGCGCCTTCGACATCCACGGCGGCGGTCGCGACCTGATCTTCCCGCACCACGAGAACGAGATCGCCCAGGCCAAGGCGTACGGCGACGACTTCGCCGCGTACTGGATGCACAACGCCTGGGTCACCCTGTCCGGCGAGAAGATGTCCAAGTCGCTCGGCAACTCGGTGCTCGTCTCCGACATGGTCAAGACGTGGCGCCCGATCGTGCTGCGCTACTACCTCGGCACCCCGCACTACCGCTCGACCATCGAGTACAGCGAGGAGGCCCTGCGCGAGGCCGAGTCGGCGTTCGCGCGCATCGAGGGCTTCGTCCAGCGCGTGGTCGAGAAGGCCGGGGGCGTGGTCGAGCCGGCCGCCGAGGTGCCGCCCGCGTTCGCCGAGGCGATGGACGACGACCTGGGCGTCCCGGGGGCGCTCGCGATCATCCACACCACGGTCCGCCAGGGCAACAGCGCGCTGGCCGCCGACGACAAGGAAGAGGCCGTCGCCCGCCTCGCCGAGGTCCGCGCGATGCTCGGCGTCCTCGGGCTCGACCCGCTGGACGCCCACTGGGCGGGCGAGGCCGACCGGGGCGAGGACCTGCACGGGGCCGTCGACACGCTCGTACGGCTGGTGCTCGAACAGCGTGAGGCGGCCCGGGCCCGCAAGGACTGGGCCACCGCCGACGCCATCCGCGACCAGCTGACCCAGTCCGGCCTGGTCATCGAGGACAGCCCCAGCGGCCCCCGCTGGACCCTCGGCCCCCGCTGACGGGGCAGCGCGATGTGCCGCCCGGGCGACCGGGCGGCACACTTCATATACGTACGTACGCAGGACCCACGGACGAAACGACGCCCCGTAGGTCGCAGAATCACGGAAACAGGTAGGTCATGGCCGGGAACAGCCAGCGCAGGAACCGCCGCACGTCCAACAAGAAGGGCGCGACGGTCGGCAGCGGTGGCCAGCGGCGCCGGGGCCTGGAGGGCAAGGGCCCCACGCCGCCCGCCGAGGACCGCAAGAAGCACAAGAAGAACCGCATCGCCACCGCCAAGGCCAGGCAGGCGGCGACCCGCCGCCCGGCCCCGCGCCGCGGCGGCGCCAAGGGCACGTCCGAGATGGTCGTCGGCCGCAACCCGGTCTTCGAGGCCCTGCGCGACGGCGTCCCGGCGACCACGCTGTACGTGCAGCAGTACATCGACAACGACGAGCGGGTGCGCGACGCGCTCCAGCTCGCGGGCGAGCGCGGCAACATCAACCTGATGGAGGCCCCGCGCGCCGAGCTCGACCGGATGACCAACGGGCTCAACCACCAGGGCCTGGTCCTCCAGGTCCCGCCGTACGAGTACGCGCACCCGCAGGACCTCCTGGAGGCCGCGTACGACAACCACGACACGCCGCTCATCGTGGCCCTCGACGGTGTCACCGACCCGCGCAACCTCGGCGCGATCGTCCGCTCCACCTCCGCCTTCGGCGGCCACGGCGTGGTCGTGCCCGAGCGCCGCGCGGCCGGGATGACGGCCGGCGCCTGGAAGTCCTCGGCGGGCACCGCCGCCCGTACGCCGGTCTCGCGCGTCACCAACCTGACCCGCGCCCTGGAGGACTACAAGAAGGCCGGAGTCACGATCGTGGGCCTGGCGGCCGACGGCGAGCACACGGTCGAGCAGCTGGAAGCGCTGGCCGGCCCGGTCGTCATCGTCATCGGCAGCGAGGGCAAGGGCCTGGGCCGCCTCGTCGGCGAGACCTGCGACTACCGGGTGCGGATCTCGATGCCGGGCGGCGCCGAGTCGCTGAACGCCGGTGTCGCGGCGGGCATCGTGCTGTACGAGGCGGCGCGCCGGCGCAAGGGCTGACGCCCTTCGTACGGACGCTGCCGTCCGACGCCCGTCCGGAGTAGGTGATCTTGACGGGCCTCGGACAGATCTCGCCTCCGTCAAGGCAGTGTCCTAAACCTCCATCACTCGGTTAGATGAGTGTGGACACCAGAACGCCCCGGCCCGGGTTCGACGATCAGCCTGCCCTCAGTATGGTCAAGGTGGACTCGGACCCCGCGCAGGTCATCGTCAACCACGCCAGTTTCCGGGTGCACTTCGCCCCGAAGGCCCAGTCGAAGCGCCCGCTGAGGGACCCGGCGAGGGTGCCGGCCGCGGGTGCGGCCCGCCGCCGGGCCCCGGTGGTGTGGAGCGGCCGGGCGGCGCCCGGGGCGACCGGCCTGCTGCAGGCGGTGCGCGGACTGGAGGCGCCGGGCGCGGCGGGCGAGTCGCTCGACGTGGGCGCCACCCAGGTCATCCCGCGCATCGACGAGGACACCATGCCGACGCCGGTGGTGGTGGCCCCGCGCGCGCCGCTTGCGGACTCCGGCGGCGGCGCGGAGACGGCCCTGCTCCAGGCGGTGCGCCAGAGCCCGCACGGATACGCCCAAGGGGCGTACGGGGACGACGGGTTCGACGAGTTCGAGCGCGGCTACGACGACGGCTACGAGGGCGAGGACGGCCCGGAGTCGCGCGGCCAGCGGCACGGCGCGGACCAGGTGCGGCACGCGTACTACCCGGGCCGCCGGATGAACCTCGGTGTGGTCCTCCTCCCGCTGCGCGTCTTCCTCGGCTTCATCTCCGTGTACGCGGGGATGGGCAAGCTCTGCGACCCCGTCTACTTCGACGGCGGCGAGCGCGGCTCGATGATGAAGTGGCTGAACTCGCTGCACCCGTGGGCCCTCGCCGAGCCGCTGCGCGCCTTCGCGCTCCAGCATCCGGTCGGGGCGGGCCTGTCGGTGGCCTTCCTCCAGATCGTGGTGGGCGTGCTGACCATGCTGGGGCTGTGGCAGCGGGTCGCGGCGGTGTTCGGGGCGCTGCTCTCGGCCGCGCTGCTGCTGACGGTGAGCTGGCAGACGGTCCCGGCGTACGACGCGCCGGACTTCATCTACCTCGCCGCCTGGTCCCCGCTGATCACGGGAGGGGTGCTCGGTGGGTGCCGTCCGCCGCAGCGTCACTGTGCCCGAGGCGGCGGAGACCGCGACGACGGCCGCCCAGGCGGGCCAGGCGTGGGTGCCGCCCGCGAGCAGCACCGCGCCGCCCAGGACGAGCGGGGCAAGGGTGGTGAGGGCCGCGCCGCGCAGCGCGGGTGCCGACGCCATCACAGGGCCGGCCGGGCGTGGCGGGCGGCGGTCCGGAACGGGCGGCCGCCGAGGTCCACCCGGACGCTCCCGGTCCGGCCGCCGCAGGACCAGTCGAGCCACAGCACCCACTCGGTGTCCCCGGCCTCGGTCCTGACCTCCAGGTCCAGCACCTCCACCTCGCCCTGGCCGACCTGGTACGGGAAGTCGCTGGTGGAGAGCGGGCGTACACGCGGCAAAGTCGCGTCGAGCAGCACCTCGAACCGGCGCAGCGGGACCTCCGCCGCGTGCCGGGAGAGGTCTCCGGAGCGGTCCGTCCGCGCGATCACCTCCACGCGCAGGTCCGTCAGCACCACGGGAAGCGGCCCGGCCCCGGTCACGACCAGCCGGACCGTGTGCCCGCCGGCCGGGACCTCGACGACCCGGCCGCCCTCCTCCAGCACCACGTAGTCCTGGTTCCTGATCCGTGTCGAGACGAGGACCGGGACGGCCGAGCCGGAGTCCTCCCGTGCCCTGCGCCGCGCCAGCCGGTCGCTGAACTGCCGTGGCAGGTCCTGGCTCAGATACGCGGCGGCGGCCGCGGCCGCCACTCCGCCGGACCAGGACAGGGCTCCGCCCGGGGCCCGGAGCAGGACCGCGCCGAGCGCCGCCGCCCCCGCGCCACCGATCAGCCAGAGACGACCGCGTCCCCCACGTCCCGCCATCGCACCCCGTCCCGGACCGCCCATGTGTTCGCCCGCACAAGGTATCCGGGGAACGGACGCCGTGTCAGACGCTCAGTGATTCAACTGGGCCCGGACGTCCGCGACTTGGGGGCCGGTGTCCTGGGCGGGAATGCTCCAGCGGTCGGAGGAGTCCGTTCCGTCGGTGTAGATCAGCTTGCCGCCCCGGGCCTGGGCGGGGGTGAGGTCGAAGACCTTGGCGCGCAGTTGGTGGGCGCCGGGCTCGATGGCGCCGGAGTGCTGGTACGTGCCGAGGGCGACCTCGGCGGCGTGGCCCGCGCCCTCCGCGATCAGCGTGCCGTTCGGCGCGATCCAGTGCCAGCCGCCGCCCTTGGCGAGCGCTGTCTCGGCGGCGGGGTTGGCGGTGAGCGACTTCTCGTCCATGGTCACCACGGCGAAGGTGCCGTACCGCGAGGTCTGCCCGCCCGCCTCCTTCAGGTACACCACGGTCATCGGCGTGATCTCCAGGATGCCGACGGTGTTGGCGCCCACCGTCCGCGACGGCTCGCCCAGGGCCTGCGCCACCGTGCCCGTAGAGGGGTCGCTGCCGACGCCGCCTCCGGGCCCGTCGGCGGAGGGGGCCGCGGGCGGCTGTGTGGTGGGTGCCTGTGTGGTGGGCGCCCGGCCGGACGGCGACTCGGCGCCGGAGTCGTTCTGGCAGGCCGTCAGGGCGAGGCAGCCGACGGCGGTCGCGGTGGCGGCGGCGAGCAGGGTCTTGCGCATGGATTCCCCCCGGAGCTCTGGTACGCACAGTGACCGTACCGCCACACACCGGACGTGAGGGGCGCGGTCACCGAACCGGGACGAAGGGGGACCGAGCCGGTGAAGAAGTCCGTACGGACGGGACCGCTCGCACGGTGGCGGGGCGCGGGCGGGGGTTCGAAGACAGGCCCTCAGAACGCGGCGATCGTGAAGGGCGCCCGCTCCGCACGGCTGAGCGCCCGCAGGACCGCCGTCGGGCCGTGGCGGCGCACGGACAGGCGCGAGAGCAGATCGACGACGGTGTCCACGGCGCTCGGGGCGAAGCGGGGAGTGGCGATGCCCGCGCTCACCGCGAGGTCGTCGCCGTGCACCGCGATCTCCATCATCCGGGTGGTCAGGAAGTCGTCGAGCAGGAGTGACCACGGGCCCCAGAGCGGGATGCGGACCGGCCGGTTCTCCGCCGAGGCCAGCGTGCCCGTCAGCTCGGCGACGGCCGCGGCCACCCGGTCGGCCAGTGCCCCGGCCCCCTCGGCGGCCTCGCTCTCGCCGCCCTGCCGGATCCGTACGTTGATCTCCTCCTCGGGGCCCGCCCCGATCCACTCCACCCGCTCGTAGTGCCCGAGCAGCGGGACCACCGGCTCGGACGGCACGGGTGCGGCCAGCGTGGGCGGGATCGACAGGACCTGGTAGGCGAGATGGCCCGCCAGACCGCCCACGGTGAACCCGGCCAGCGCGCTCGGCCCCGGCCACGCGGCGCCGACGGCCGGGTCGCGCAGCAGGTCCGGGACGGAGCCCGCCAGGGCCAGGAAGTCGTGCCGCGCAGAGGTCATGTCCGTACGATCCCGCCCCCGGCCCTCACCAGGCAAGCGGCAGGGTCTCCGGGCCGCGGTTGATCGAGCCCCGGCGCCAGCGCACCTGCTCGGGCCCGATCGCGAGCCGCAGGTCCGGGGCCGTGCGCAGCAGCGTGGAGAGGATCACCTCCAACTGCATCCGGGTCAGCGCCGCCCCGAGGCAGTAGTGCGCGCCGTGCCCGAAGGCGAGGTTGGGGGACTCGTCCCGGGTCATCTCGAAGCGGTCCGGCTCGGTGAAGACTTCCGGGTCGCGGTTGGCGGCCAGATACGAGACGTACACGGCCTCCCCGGCGCGGATGAGCACATCGCCCACCGGCACGTCCTCGGTGGCGATCCGGGGCAGCCCCACGCCGTTGCGCTGCGGGACGAACCGCAGCAACTCCTCGACGGCCGTGGGCAGCAGCTCCGGGTCCGCCCGCAGCCGCGCCAGCTGCTCGGGGTGCGTGAGCAGTGTGTACACCATCGTGGAGCACTGGTTGCGGACCTGGTCCAGGGCGTTGAGGACGATCATCACGGCCAGCGAGATCAGCTCGGGGCGGCTGAGCGCCCCCTCGGCCTGCGCCTGGGAGAGCTCGCTGAACAGGTCGTCGCCCGGGTGCTCCAGGCGGTGGTCCGCGAGCGCCCTGAAGTACCCGGCGATCTCGGCCTTGACCGCGTTGCTCTCCTCAAGGGAGTGGTCGCTGGAGAGGATGACGCCCCGCCAGGCCTGGAGCCGGCCGAGGTCGGACTCCGGCACGCCGAGCAGCTTCCCGATCACCTGCTCCGGCAGCGGGCCGGTCACGTATTCGGTGAGGTCGGCGGGCGGCCCCTGCGCCAGCATCTCCCCGACGAGCCGCTCCGCGATCGCCTCCGTCTCGACCTTGAGGACCGCGACCCGCTTGCGGTTGAAGGTCTGGGCGAGGAGCCGCCGCAGCCGGGTGTGGTCGGGCGGATCGGTGCGGCCGATGCCTCCGACGGGGGCCACGACGTGCGGGGTCATGCTGGTCACCGGCCGGTCGACGGTCAGCGCCCGGCTGAACCGCGGATCCGAGGTGACCTCCTTGATGTCCTGGTACCGGGTCACCAGCCAGGCGTGGCCGTCCCCGAACCGCATCCGCACCAGCGCGACCGGCTCCTCGCGCAGCAGCCGGTGGAGGAGCGGGTCGAACTCCAGCGCGTCCAGGTGCTCCACCGGCCAGAAGTGCTCGGTGGCCTCGCCGGAGGTGCGCCGGCGCAGCTCGTCGGTGCGTACGTCCTCGCTCATGACGTCACCCGCGCGTCCGCCGTCGGGGCCTGTACGGGAGGCGAGTGCCGCAGCGGGGTGAGCTGCTCGATGTCGTAGCGGACGCGCAGCTCCTGGACGGCCGCCGGGTCGATCCCGTCGCCGCTGTTGAGCAGTTCGAGCAGTTCCTCGAAGTACCGCTCGTGGTCCGGGGGAGGAGAGGCCTGGAACAGCATCCTGGCGGGGCGGCCGGTCGGGTTCGCGAAGGCGTGCGGGCAGCCGGGCGGCACCAGGATCATCGTCCCCGCCGTCGCCCGCAGATGGCGCTGACCGGACGGCGACTCCCACTCCCGCCAGTCGTCGAGGGTGCGGACCTTCGGCTCGAAGGCCATCACGTCCAGCTCGCCCTCCAGCAGGTAGAACAGCTCCTCGCTGCGGCTGTGGGCGTGCGCGCCGACGTCGAAGCCGGGCGGCACCACCACCTCGAAGGTGGAGGCGACCGTCGAGTGCGCGCCGGTGACCTTGAAGGTCACCTGCTGGGCGGCGGTCCTGACGGTCCGGCCGCCGCCGGGCGGGATCACCAGTCCGTCGGTGGGACGGGTGCGGGGGTCGAGGTCGTCCACGGCTCTCTCCTCTCGGTACGGTTCCTGACGTCCCGTCACCACTGCACCGGCAGTTCCCTGGGCCCGCGGATCAGCGCCCCGCGCTCCCACACCAGCTCCTCGTCCGGCACCGCGAGCCGCAGGCCGGGGAAGCGGTCCCACAGCGAGCGCAGCAGGATCTCGGACTCCATCCGGGCCAGCGTGGCGCCGGGGCAGTAGTGCGGGCCGTGCCCGAAGGCGACGTGCGGGTTGTGGGTCCGGTCGAAGTCGAGCTGCTCCGGATCGGCGAACACCCGCGGGTCGCGGTTGGCCGTGAGGTACGAGACGTAGACGGGGTCGCCCGCCGGGATCAGCACCCCGCCCACCTCGACGTCCTCCAGGGCGATCCGTGAGAGGCCGACCGCGTTGCGGTGCGGGATGTAGCGCAGCAGCTCCTCCACGGCCTGCGGGACGAGCTCCGGCTCGGCGCGCAGCCGGGCCAGGTGTCCGGGCCGGGTGAGCAGCGCGTACACCATGTTCGCGCTGTTGTTGCGGACCGCGTGCGCGCCGCCGATCTGGATCAGCACGGCGAGGCCCACGGCCTCGTCCTGGTCGAGCAGGTCGTTGTCCATGGCGGCCGCGAGGACACCCGCCAGATCCTCCTCGGGCTCCGCCCTGCGCCGCTCGACGAGTTCGCGGAAGTACGCGGCCATCTCCGCCTTGGCCTGCTCACTGGCCTCGCGGCCGCGCGCGGCGGAGATGATGGTGTCCGACCAGTGCGCCATCTTCGACTGGTCCTCGTCCGGCACCCCCATCAGCGCGCACACCATGGCGAGCGGGAAGGGCCGGTTGAGGTGGGCCATCAGGTCGAGCGGTCCGCCTGTGCCCTCCATCCGGTCGAGCAGCCGGTCGACCACCTGCTGGGCGTGCTCGTGCAGTCGGCGCATGGACCGGGCGGTGAAGGCGCTGGCGACCACGCGGCGCATCCGGGTGTGGTCCGGCGGGTCCGCGAACCCGACGGCCCCGTCCATCGGGATGAAGTGCGGGGCCAGTCTGGTGACCTGACGCCCCATCACGGCCTGGCGGCTGAAGCGGGGGTCGACCGAGACGAACCGGACGTCGTCGTAGCGGGTCGCCAGCCAGGCGTGGCCCTCGCCGTTGGGCATCTTCACCCGGGCGACCGGCTCCTCGTGCAGCAGCCGCGCGAGCAGCGGGTCGAAGGCGAGGCCGGGCAGGTCCGGCGGCGCCCAGAAGTGGATCTGCGATGCGGCCATGGCGTACTGGTCTCCTGTCTCGGTGGTGCGGGGTCAGACCGCCGGCTCCGGCACGGCTGTCTTCGGTACGGCGGATTCCCTGGGCGCTTCGGCCTTCCTGGACGGGGCGGGGGCGGCCCAGTGCCCCAGTGCCACCTCGGCGGTGATGCCCGGGCCGAACCCGGCGATCAGGCCCTTGGCCCGGTCCTCGACGCCGCCTTCGTCGAACAGCCGCCCGAGCGCGTCGAGGACGACGGCGCTGGCGATGTTCCCGTACTCGGTGAGCGTGGCGCGGCTGAACCGGAACGCCTCCGGCGGCACGCCGAGGTACTTGCAGAGGTCGTCCAGGATGCGCGGCCCGCCCGCATGGACGATGTAGAAGTCCAGGTTGGAGGCGTTCCAGCCATGTTGGTCGGCGAGTCTGCCGAGGACGGGCGCCAGGGCCTCCATGGTGCCCGGGACCCGCTTGTCGAGCAGGAAGTGGAATCCGGTCTCGCGCACCGCGTAGGCGATCCAGTCCTCGGTCTCCGGGACGAGGTAGGAGCCGTTGCGCTCCAGCCGGATCCCGGTGCCGCCCGAGCCCCGGACGACCGCCGCGGCCACGGCGTCGCCGAACAGCCCGTTGGACAGCAGGGTGCCGACGCCCAGGTCGGTCGGCTGGTAGCTGAGCGAGCAGAACTCGCAGGCCACGATCAGTACGTTGGCCCCGGGATAGGCGGTGCAGAAGTCGTGTGCGCGGTTGATCGCGCTGCCGCCCGCCGCGCAGCCGAGTTGGGCGATCGGGATCTGGCGGGTCTCTGGCCGAAAACCCATGGTGTTGATCAACCAGGCCGTCAGAGAAGGCATCATGAACCCCGTGCACGAGACATAGACGATCAGATCGATGTCACGCGGCGACAGCTCGGCGGTCTCCAGCGCCTGCCGCACCACCTGCGGCACCCGTGCCTTGGCCTCCGCCTCGTACAGCGTGTTCCGCACCTCGAAGCCCGGGTGGCGCAGGGTGTCCTCAAGAGGCTGGACGATGTGCCGTTTGGCCACTCCGGTGTTCTCGATCAGGCGTAGCGCGAGGGCGAGCTGGGGATGGTCGGCGTGAACGGTGCGTACCAGGTCGAGGGTCTGCTCCGAGGTGATCACGTGCTCGGGCACGGCGACGGCAGGTCGGCACAAGACGGCCATGGGCGGAACATCCTGGGGGTAGACGGCGCCCGGTCTCGTGACGGGGGTCGGGCGGGCTGCCGGACAGCCGTGGTGGATCATTCCAGACCTGGGGGAGAAGTCCCCTCAGATCCATCTGAAAGTACACAAAAGTGTCATTCGACTGGCGGGCGTGACGCCGGACTGCCGGAGGCCGGGGCGCGCCGGAGAGACGAACGGGACGCACGAAGGGGAGTGGGCGATGTCGTCGGCATTACTGGACGGGCGGGTGGCCCTGGTCACGGGGGCGAGCCGGGGGATCGGTGCCGCCGTCGCCCGCGCGCTGGGTGCGCACGGGGCGGCCGTGGCCGTGAACTATCTGCGCAACGCCGAGGCCGCGGCCGGGGTGGTCGCCGACATCGAGCGGTCCGGCGGGCGGGCCGTGGCGGTGGCGGGGGACATGAGCGACCTGGAGCAGGTACGGGCCGTGGTGGCGGCGAGCACGGCGGCGCTGGGCGCGCCGGACGTCCTGGTCTGCAACGTGATGGTCGGCACCGAAGCCGTCGCCGCCAGGGCGGGGGCGGCCGGGAGCTTCGTCGACACCCCGCAGGGCATCGCCGCTGTCCGGGACGCGGTCGCCTCCCAGCTGGACGTGACGCTCGCCTGCTGCCACGCCGTCGTCCCCGCGATGCGCCGCCACGGCGGCGGCTCGATCGTCCTGATCGGCGCCTCGGCCACGCACAACCCCTACCCCGTGCCCGTCGAGATCACGGCGGCCAAGAGCGCCCAGGACGCGGTCGGCCGGGCGCTGGCGCGGGAGTTGGCCCCCGACAACATCCGCGTGAACACCGTCGCCCCCGGCTTCGTCCCCACCGACGCCAACGCGGGCCCCGGCCAGGCGTCCCTGATCGCCCATGTCGCGGCCGGCACACCGCTGCCCGAGGCGATCGAGGCGCAGGACGTGGCGGACGCGGTCGTGGTGCTGGCCAGCGACCTGTCGAGGAAGGTCACGGGCACGTTCCTGCCCCTGGACGGCGGCCGTACGCTCCTGTGAGGCGGCGGTTAGGGTTCGACATCATGAACGACGATGTGGACGGCATTTCCGCTGGTGGTGAGCTCGCTGACGCGGTGTACGACGGGGTGTGCACGGGCAACGCGGGCCAGGACGCCGCGCTGGACCGGGGGTGGCTGCTCGGCCACTTCAAGGACGCCGGGGACCCGCGGCACAGCGAGGCCGTGGAGATCAAGTGGGGCGTCCACCCCCGTGGGGACGAGCGGGCGCGGTGGGTGACCGGCGAGGAGCGCACGGCCCTGCTCGTCCTGATCAGCGGCCGCTTCCGGGTGGAACTTCCGGGCCGCACCGTGACGTTGGCCGAGCAGGGCGACTACGTCGTGTGGGGCAAGGGGGTGGACCACTCCTGGTACGCGGAGGAGGAGTCCGTCGTCCTGACGGTCCGCTGGCCCTCGGTGCCGGGTTACCGGGTGGACTGACCGCGGTCGGCCGCGTCCCCGCTCCTGGCGCGTACCGCGTCGAGGTACTCGGCCACCGCGTCCCTGTTGCGGGTGAGGCAGTTGATGCGGGCGGTCATCCGGTCGCGCTGGAGCTCAAGGGTGGTGATCATCTCCGGCGTCGCGTCGGAGAGGTGGATGATCCGGGGCTCGTCCAGGCACGGCAGGATCTGCTTGATGATCCTGGTCGGAAGACCGGCGTCGAGCAGCCCTCTGATCTGCATGACCCGGGCCACGTTGACGTCGTCGTACTCGCGATAGCCGTTCGGTGTGCGCTCGGCCGCGATCAGGCCCTGCTCCTCGTAGTAGCGCAGCAGCCGGCGCGGTGTGCCGGTGCGCTCCGACAGCTCTCCGATCCGCATCCCGTCACTCCCGGATCCCGTGGCCCGCCATCCTGCCGCGACCCTCACATGGGTGTCATGGTTCCAGCATACGCCCACGTCACACGGCCTCTCCGGATGGTTGACGAGGGGCGCGGGCAGCGGCGGCTTGACCCTCACGCCATGTGAGGCGCCCTCGACGAGATCGGCACGATCCTTGAGGACGCGCCTCGGCCTCCCGCCCGCCACGCCCGGCGATGTCCGCCGCAGACAGGAGGCCGCGGCCTGGCCGGTGCTGCACGGCTACAGCCCCGCCGTGGTGCCGCAGCCCGGGGACTGGCGAGAAGGCCTTGAAATCGTGGGCAACTGGTGGCCGCACCTCGATCCGGATGATCAACTTCCGTCGCCGGTCCAGGACTTCCTCCAGGTGAGGGCAGGGGCGGTGCTCAACTGCCTCACGTTCAGGGGTGCTTGGCCACCGCCGCGCGCCCGTCCAGGACCGCGAGCGTCCGCTGCGCCCAGCGGATGTTCTCCTCCTCGAACGCGAGGCCCCTCATCAGGGTCAGATAGGGGCCGACGCGTTCGGCGCGGGCCAGATGCTCGTCCTCGGTGCGCCCGTCGAGCAGACGGTCCCGCAGCCGTTCGTAGCGGGCCAGCTTGGCCCTGGCCCACTCCAGCCGTTCCGCGACCGCTCCTCGTACGGCCTCGGCGTCGCCCGCGTCCACGGCCTGCACCTTGACCAGGAGCTCGTCGCGGATCGCGCTGGGGCGGGGAGGCTCGGCGGTGAAGGAGAACAGGGCCGCACGGCCCGCTTCGGTCAGGGAGAACAGCCGCTTGTTGGGTCTGCGTTCCTGGTGGACGAGCCTCGCCTCGACCAGGCCCTCGGACTCCATCCGCTCCAGCTCCCGGTAGAGCTGCTGCGGTGTGGCCATCCAGAAGTTGGCGACGGACGCGTCGAATCCCTTGGCCAGGTCGTACCCGGAAGCCTCGCCCTCCAGGAGCGCGGCGAGAACGGCGTTGCGCAGTGCCATCGCGCCAAGCTATCACTTTCTTCATTAGACAATTAGGTGAGTAGGTGACGCCTTCATGGCGGACACCGCCGCGTCCGAATATCGCCAGCAGCCCGGACCGTGAAGCGTCACGCTCGCCCCATGAACACCAACGACGCCACGCACCCGACCGGCCGCCCGGCGGACCGTGTCGCGGCGGTGGCCTGGGCCGCGCTGGCCGAAGAGCTCGACGAGCACGGCAGCGCGCCCACCGGCCCCCTGCTCACGCCCGACGCGTGCGAGGAGATCGCCGCGCTGTACGACGAGGGCGAGTACTTCCGTACGACGGTCGACATGGCCCGGCACCGCTTCGGCTCCGGCCAGTACCGCTACTTCACCCACGACCTGCCCGAGGTGGTCGCCGAGCTGCGCGCCGCGTTCTATCCGCGGCTGCTGCCCATCGCGCGCGAGTGGGCCGCCAGGCTGGGGCGCCCGGCGCCGTGGCCCGACACGCTGGGGGAGTGGCTGCGGATGTGCCACGACACCGGACAGGCCAAGTCCGCCCAGATCCTGCTGCGTTACGGGCCCGGCGACTGGAACGCCCTGCACCGCGACGTGTTCGGCGACGCCGTCTTCCCGCTCCAGGTCGTCATCGGCCTCAACTCGCCCGGAACCGACTTCACCGGCGGGGAGTTCCTCATGACCGAGCAGCGGCCCCGCGCACAGTCGAGGGGGTCGGCCGCCACCCTGCCGCAGGGCCACGGGCTCGTCTTCACCACGCGGGAGCGCCCGGTGCGCTCGCGGCGCGGCTGGTCGGCGGCGCCCATGCGGCACGGGGTGAGCACGGTCCGCTCCGGGCGGCGGCACACCCTGGGGCTCGTCTTCCACGACGCGCAGTGACGCCGGCGCCGACGAGCCCGGCCGGGCGTCGGGGCGCAGACGGGGGGTGCCAAGACAGGCTCTCAGGGCTTCTGTCGCGCCACCGCGCGCGTGTTGATGGTGAACGTGGCGCCGTCGGGGTCGCGGATCGTCGCCCAGGGGCCGGCGGCGGCCGTGCCCTGGGCGATGACCATGCCGCCGTGGGCGCGGGCGGTGGCCGTCTTGGCGGGCACGTCCGTGGTGACGAAGTGGACTTCCCAGTGCGGCCGGATGGTGGGGTCCGGGGCCGCCTCCAGGGCGCCGGAGCTGAGGCGCGCCACGACGTGGCCGCCGTGCCGCAGGACGACCTCCTCCGCCTCGTACTGGACGTCGCAGCAGCCGGGCTGCTCGGCCGCCCAGTCGAGGACCTCGCCGTAGAAGATCGCCGCCTCGAAGGCGTTGCGGGTGCGCAGCCGCAGCCAGGCCGGCTCGCGGTCGCGCCAGGACTCCCAGTCGTCGACGAGCTTGCCCTGCCAGATG
The DNA here is from genome assembly GCF_001653515.1 of Streptomyces sp. ERV7. GTDB lineage: Bacteria > Actinomycetota > Actinomycetes > Streptomycetales > Streptomycetaceae > Streptomyces. Next base: position 748,435 of record NZ_LYOY01000040.1, read on the forward strand.
CCGAAGACCGCGCCGTCCCGGTCGGCGGCGAGCGCGCCGCGCCCCGTCTGGAACGCGACCGGACCCACGGCGACCGTGGCGCTGCGCTCGCGGATGCGCGCGGAGGTCTTGTCGGCGTCCTCGACCGCGAAGTACGGCGTCCAGGCCACCGCCACCTGGAGCGCGGGCGCCAGGGCTCCTATCCCGGCGACGGGCTCGCCGCCGTCGAGCGCCACCCGGAACTGCTCGCCGAGCCGCCCGGTGCGGAACGTCCAGCCGAAGACGGCCCCGTAGAACTGGAGCGCGGGTTCGAGCTCGCGCGCCATGAGGCTCACCCAGCACGGCGCCCCGAGCACCGCCGCACTCGACGAGGCCTTGGAATCCGGGACCGTGGTTGTCCTGTCCATCGCTGATGCCGATCGCTCTCGCTTGGCGGCTTCCTGCGTCACCATTTTCCCGCAAAACGGGCACCCCGCACCCAGCCGCTTCAGTGGTGTGCCGTTACGCAGTGTAGTGGCTACGCTGCGTATGGTGCCGCTCACCGTATCGGAGCCGGATCCGACCGTGCCACGAGGGGCCCGGCGGCTGCGGACGCACGCGAGGCGGGCGTCTCGTCCGGCTCTCCCGGCTCGGGCACCCCGGTGTAAGCGGCACCCGCATCACCATCCGCTGTCCGGCGGCCCGCCGCAACCGGCCGGGAGGCCGCGCGGCCCCGCGGGCCCACCTCCAGGTGGAGACGAGGGGCAGCCCACGGGTGGACGCGGCGGCCGGTGAATAGCGACCCAAGGACGACGCGCCCGTCCCGTCCCGCGCCCTACCGTCGACAGCATGATCGGACGCAACCGGACGGCCACGGCCGTCGTGCTCGCTCTTGCTCTCGCGCTGCCCGCCGTCGCCGCGCACACCGCTTCGGCGGCGCCGCGACCGTCGGCGTTATCCCCGGCGGCCCCCGGCGAGCCCCCGCCCCTGCCAGGGCGTCCCCACGACCCAGGCGATCTCCGCCGTACCGTCCTCGACAGTGGCCTGGACCGTACCCACCGGAAGGTGTTCCTCGCGCAGCCGGATGACCCAGTTGAGCCAGTGGACGGCCGGGTCGGGCGAGCCGGCCGCCATCCGCGCGTACCGCGCGCGCAGCGCCTCGACGGTGTCCGGGGCGCCGCCGGTGAACCGGTGCAGCGCGGGGTCGCCGAGCACGTCCGCCATCTCCTCGGCGTGGCCGACCCGCAGGGGCTCCAGGCCGATCCGTGCGCCGGACATCGCCCACGCGCGCGGAAACGCCTTTCCCGCCCCGCCCTCTTCGAACATAGTGACGCCCATGACCTCACTTGTACGTCATACGACGTTCGACTGCACCGACGCCTACACGCTGGCCACCTTCTGGGCGGCGGCCCTCGACGGCAAGATCTCCGACGAGGACTTCCCCGGCGACCCGGAGGCCCTGGTGACCGCCGAGGGCGCCACGCTCCTGTTCGTGACGGTCGCCGACGCCAAGACGGTGAAGAACCGCGTCCACCTCGACCTCCAGCCCCAGGACCGCACCCGCGACGAGGAGGTGGACCGTCTGCTCGCCCTCGGCGCCACCGTGGTCGGCGACCACCGCCTCCCCGACGGCAGGGGCTGGGTGACGCTCGCGGACGTGGAGGGCAACGAGTTCTGCGTCGAGCGGTCGGCCGGGGAACGGGCCGAATAATTCGGTTGTCGCGCCCCGCGCGGCTTCCTAATGTGTGGTGCACACGAGAAGGGAGGTGGTTCGGCAGATGTATGGATACCGGACGCGTGAGGTGACTGCGGGCTAGCGCCTGCCAGTCGCACACTTTGTGTGGTGCCGGCACGACGCCGGCCGCAATTCCCAGCAGTCACCGACCCGCGGGCTCGCCGGTACGTCCGGCCGGCTCCTCTCCGGAGGAACCCGAGCCCGCGGGTTTCTGCATGTCGCGGCTGTACGCCGGATGCCGCAGCCGTACGCCGCCTCACGGCGCCAGGCGTTCCACCCGCCAGAGGTCCGGGCCCGCGGTCGCATAGCGCAGCCGGTCGTGCAGCCGGTTCTCGTGGCCCTGCCAGAACTCCACCGTCTCCGGGACGACCCGGAACCCGCCCCACTCCGGCGGCAGCGGGACCTCGGTGCCCTCGGGATAGCGGGCCGCCAGCTCCTCGTAACGGGTCGTCAGTTCCTCGCGGGAGGCGATCGGGGCCGACTGGGGGCTCGCCCAGGCGCCCAGCCGGGAGCCGTGGGGGCGGGTGCGGAAGTACGCCTCGGTCTCCTCCCGCGGGACGCGCGCGGCCGTGCCCGTCACGATGACCTGGCGGGAGATCTGGTGCCAGGGGAAGAGCACCGAGACCTGCGGGTTCGCCGCGAGTTCGCGGGCCTTGCGGGAGGCGTAGTTCGTGTAGAAGACGAAGCCCCGGTCGTCGTAGGCCTTCAGCAGGACCGTGCGCGTCGACGGGCGGCCGTCGGGGGTCGCGGTGGCGACGACCATGGCGTTCGGCTCGTGCAGACCGCCGGTGACGGCGTCCTTGAACCAGCGCGCGAACTGGGCCATGGGGGTGGCGGCGAGGTCCGCCTCGTCCAGGAGCGTGGTGCGGTACTGGCGCCGCATGGCGGCCGGGTCGTGATCGGTCACGGCGTCATCCTGCCGCAGTGGGGCACGGGCGCGCCCGGCCCACCGCCCCGGATGGCACGGCGTGTCAGTTTTCCCGGCACGGAGGGTCGCCAACCCTCCGCGCGGCAAATGGGGCAGTGTGCCGGATGTCACGCTTCCCCGCACCCGTCGAACCCGCCAAACTCTCCGCTGGGCCACTGTGGCCTCCCTACGACCCGGTGGGTGACTTTCCACCGCACGGGGCATCACGGGGGAAGGGACGCCCCCTGTCCCACCCATTCCCGCAGCTGTCGCACGCATCACGAGGAGCCGCCTGATGTCCGACTTCGTACCCGGACTTGAAGGAGTCGTCGCGTTCGAGACGGAGATCGCCGAACCCGACAAGGAAGGCGGTGCTCTTCGGTACCGAGGCGTCGACATCGAGGATCTCGTCGGCCATGTGTCGTTCGGGAACGTCTGGGGGCTGCTCGTCGACGGCGCCTTCAACCCCGGCCTGCCGCCCGCCGAGCCGTTCCCCATCCCCGTGCACTCCGGGGACATCCGCGTCGACGTGCAGTCCGCGCTCGCGATGCTCGCGCCGGTCTGGGGCCTGAAGCCGCTGCTCGACATCGACGAGCGGACCGCCCGCGACGACCTGGCGCGCGCCGCCGTCATGGCCCTGTCCTACGTCGCCCAGTCGGCGCGCGGCCAGGGGCTGCCGATGGTGCCGCAGCGCGAGATCGACAAGGCCGAGTCGGTCGTCGAGCGGTTCATGATCCGCTGGCGCGGCGAGCCGGACCCGAGGCACGTCAAGGCCGTCGACGCGTACTGGACGTCGGCCGCCGAGCACGGCATGAACGCCTCGACGTTCACCGCCCGCGTCATCGCCTCCACCGGCGCCGACGTCGCCGCCGCGCTCTCCGGTGCGGTGGGCGCGATGTCCGGCCCGCTGCACGGCGGCGCCCCCTCCCGCGTCCTCGGCATGATCGAGGAGATCGAGCGGACCGGCGACGCCACGGCGTACGTGAAGAAGGCCCTCGACAAGGGCGAGCGCCTGATGGGTTTCGGCCACCGCGTCTACCGCGCCGAGGACCCCCGCGCCCGGGTGCTGCGCCGCACCGCCAAGGAGCTGGCCGCGCCCCGCTTCGAGGTCGCCGAGGCGCTGGAGAAGGCCGCCCTGGAGGAGCTGCACGCACGGCGCCCCGACCGGGTCCTCGCCACGAACGTCGAGTTCTGGGCGGCGATCATGCTGGACTTCGCGGAGGTCCCGGCGCACATGTTCACGTCGATGTTCACCTGTGCCCGTACGGCGGGCTGGTCGGCGCACATCCTGGAGCAGAAGCGGACGGGCCGGCTGGTGCGGCCCTCGGCCCGCTACATCGGTCCGGGCCCGCGTGACCCGCGCGAGGTGGAGGGGTACGGGGACATCCGGGCCTGAGCCCGCTCCCCGTGAGTCCGTAGGTGTGGCGCCGCCCCGGGGACGGGGGCGGCGCCACACGTGTGTGGGCCTCCGGCCGGGACCCCCCTTGATCAACTCTTGGCTTGATTCGATAGGGTTTTCGTGTACCGACCCCCCACAACGGGCCTTTCCGGTCCGGGATTTGGAGTGCCCCCATGCGTCGCACCGTCACCGCGGTCCTGTCCGCCGCGCTGCTCGCCGGCGGCCTGGCCGTGACCGTCGCGCCCGCCGCGCAGGCCGGCGTGATCATCTGCAAGCCGGCCGAGCTGCGCCAGCAGGCCGCCCAGCTCGACCGGAAGGCCGAGGAGCTGAAGCACCTGGGCGAGCGCGAGGCCGCCGCGAAGGCGCACCAGCAGGCCAACGCGCTGCGCAACAAGGCCAAGGCGTGCGAGGACGCGGACGGCCGCGCCTCGTAATCCGGCGAGACGGGCCGGGGCGATCGTCAGCGCGCCCCGGCCCGTCTTCCGTTCGTCCGCGGACCGCGGTCCGCCGCGCCCACCCGTTCCGCCCCGCGGAACGCCTGCCCACAACGGGGATTCACCCCAGTGCCCCGTCCACCAGTTCCGCCCACTGCGCCACCACCCGGCGTCTGCGTGGGCCGTCGTCCGTGAGGACGTTGGCGAGGCCCAGGCCCCGGGCCATGTCGAGCAGGCCCTGGACCGTCTCCCGCACCCCGGGCACCGACTCGTCCGCGCCGAGCAGCGCCACCGCGATGCGGTGCGACTCGCGGCCCACCCGGGCCTCCAGCTCCCTTACCCGCGCGTGCAGTTGGGGTTCGTCGGCGGCGGCCACCCACAGGTGCAGGGCGGCCCGGAACAGCGGGCCCGTGTAGAGGTCGACGAGGCTGGCGACCACGGTGTGGCGGTCGGTGGGGCCCAGGGCGCGCAGAGCCGTCGAGCGCTCCTCGGCCACGTACTCCACGGCCGCCGTGAACAGGTCCTCCCGGGTGGGGAAGTGGTGCTGGGCCGCGCCGCGCGAGACCCCGGCCCGCTCCGCGACGACCGACACCGTCGAGCCCGCCCAGCCGTGTTCGGCGAGGCAGGCCACCGCTGCCTCCAGGAGGCGCTGCCGGGTCGCCCGACTGCGGTCCTGCTTGGGGCTCTTGGCCGCAGAAGTCACCACACCCATACGGGATCCCGTCTTTCCAGGAACGCGGCCACGCCCTCCTTCGCCTCGTCCGAGGCGAACAGGGCTGCCGAACGCGCGCTCAGGTCTTCCGTCCAGCGGTCGAACGTCTCCACCACGGTAGCCGTGACCAGCGCCTTCGACGCGGCCAGCCCCTGCGGGGAGGCCCGGCGCAGCCCGTCGAGGACGGGGGCGAGGGCCGCGTCCACGTCGTCGGCCGCCTCGGAGAGCAGCCCCGCCCGGGCCGCCTCGGCCGGACCGAACCGCTCGCCGGTCAGGAAGTAGCGCGCCGCCGCCCTCGGCTCCATGCGCGGCAGCAGCGGCATGGAGATCACGGCGGGGGCGAGCCCGAGCCGGGACTCGGTGAAGGCATAGGTGGAGTCCGCCCCCGCGACCGCGATGTCGCAGGCCCCGAGCAGCCCGAGCCCGCCGGCCCGGACGTGTCCGGTCACCCGGGCCACCACCGGCTTGGGCAGCTCGACCACGGCCCTCATCAGGGACACGAAGGCGGCCGGGTCCGCCGGGGACTTGAGGTCGGCGCCCGCGCAGAACGTCCCCCCGCTGTGGGTCAGCAGGACGGCCCGGACGCCCGTGTCCCCGGCGCACTCCGCCAGGGCCTCGCCCAGCTCGCCGACCAGGCCCGCCGACAGGGCGTTGCGGTTGGCGGGCGAGTCCAGCACGAGCGTGCGGATCCCCCGGTCCTGTGACTGCCGTACGTAGGTCATGCGCTGCCCTTCTGACGTTCCCTCAGTTCCCGCCGCAGGATCTTCCCGGTGGCCGCGCGCGGCACCCCGGCGACGAACTCCACCCGGCGGATCTTCTTGTACGGGGCGACGCGTTCGGCCACGTACGCCATGACGTCCTCGGCGGTGAGGTCCGGGGCGCCGGGTGCCCGTACGACATAGGCGCACGGCACCTCGGTGCCGTCCTCGTCGTACACCCCGACCACCGCCGCGTCCGCGACGGCGTCATGGGTGAGCAGCAGCGCCTCCAGTTCGGCGGGGGCGACCTGGAAGCCCTTGTACTTGATGAGCTCCTTGACGCGGTCGACGACGAACAGCCAGCCGTCGGCGTCTACGTGGCCGACGTCGCCGGTGTGCACCCAGCCCTCGGCGTCGATCATCTCGGCGGTGGCCTCGGGGCGGCCGAGGTAGCCCTTCATGACCTGCGGGCCCCGGATGGCGATCTCGCCCCGCTCGCCGGGGGCGGCGTCGCGGCCGGGGTCGTCGAGGCAGAGCAGCCGCATCTCGGTGCCGGGCAGGAGTGTGCCGACGGTGCCGGGCGGCGGGTTCTGTGCCGACAGGGGGACGGCGTGGGTGCCGGGCGAGAGCTCGGTCATGCCGTACGCCTGGCGCACCGGCGGGACCTTGAGGCGGGCCGAGCAGGCGGCGGCGAGCCCGGCGTCCAGCGGGGCGGCGGCGCTGACGACGTACTCCACGGAGGAGAGGTCGTACTGGGCGACCGCCGGGTGCTTGGCGAGGGCGAGCACGATCGGCGGGGCCACGTACAGGCCGGTGATGCGGTGGCGCTCGATGGTGGCGAGGAACTGGCCGAGGTCGAAGCGGGGCAGCACCACCACGGTGGCGCCGTGCCGCAGCGGGGCGTTGAGCAGCGCAGTGAGCCCGTAGATGTGGAAGAAGGGCAGCACCGCGAGGATGCGGTCGCCGGGCTTCATGGGGACCAGCGGGGCGAGCTGGGCGAGGTTGGTGGCGATCGAGCGGTGGGTGAGCATCACGCCCTTGGGGACGCCGGTGGTGCCCGAGGAGTACGGCAGCGCGGCCACGTCCTCGCCGGGGTCGAACTCCACGGCGGGCTCGGGCGCCGTGGAGGCGAACATGTCGAGGACCGAGCGGTGGCCGTCGGCCCGGTCGCAGACGAAGATCTCCGCTATGCAGCCGCTGAGTTCGGCCGCCCGCCGGGCCGTCTCCAGAAGTGGCGCGATCGTGACGATGAACCGAGCCGAGGAGTCCGCGATCTGCTTGGCGAACTCCTCGGCCGTGGCGAGCGGATGGACGGTGGTCACCGACGCCCCGGCGCGCGTCGCCCCGTAGAACACGGCGGGGAAGAGCACCGAGTTGGGGCTGTGCAGGGCGAGGACGTCGCCCTTGCGCAGCCCGGCCTCGGCGAGGGCCGCGGCGACCCGGCGGTGCCACAGGTCGAGCAGGGCGTACGAGACGGAGGTGGCGCCCGTCGGGTCCGAGCCGTCGATCAGGGCGGTGGCGGCGCCGTAGCGGGGCGCCGAGTGCCCCAGGACCGCCTGGTGGATGGGTTCGTCGACGACGGGGACTGCCGGGTACTCGCTGTGGAAGACCATGGGGGCACGTCCTAGTACGGCTAGTAGGACTTGGGAAGACCCAGCGTCTGATGCGAGACATAGTTGAGGATCATCTCGCGGCTGACCGGCGCGATCCTGGCCACGCGCGCCGCCGTGACGAGCGCCGCGAGCCCGTACTCGCGGGTCAGGCCGTTGCCGCCGAGGGTGTGCACGGCCTGGTCGACGGCCTTGACACAGGCCTCGGCCGCCGCGTACTTGGCCATGTTGGCGGCCTCCCCCGCGCCCATGTCGTCGCCCGCGTCGTAGAGCGCGGCCGCCTTCTGCATCATCAGCCGGGCCAGCTCCAGCTCGATGTGCGCCTGGGCGAGCGGATGGGCGATGGCCTGGTGGGCGCCTATGGGCGTCTTCCACACCTGCCGCTCGCTCGCGTACGTGATCGCCCGCGCCAGCGCGTAGCGGCCCATGCCGATCGCGAAGGCGGCCGTCATGATCCGTTCGGGGTTGAGCCCGGCGAAGAGCTGGAGCAGCCCGGCGTCCTCGTCGCCGACGAGCGACTCGGCGGGCAGCCGCACCTCGTCGAGGACCAGCTCGAACTGCTTCTCCTGGGCCTGGAGTTCCATGTCGATCCGCGTGCGCCCGAAGCCCGGGGTGTCGCGCGGGACGATGAACAGGCACGGCTTCAGACTTCCCGTCCGGGCGTCCTCGGTGCGGCCGACGATCAAGGTGGCGTCCGCGATGTCCACGCCGGAGATGAAGACCTTGCGTCCGGTGAGGATCCAGCCGCCGGTCTCCTCGTCGCGCCGGGCGGTGGTGGTGATGCGGTGCGAGTTGGAGCCGGCGTCGGGCTCGGTGATGCCGAACGCCATGGTCCGCGAGCCGTCCGCGAGCCCCGGCAGCCAGGCGCGCTTCTGCTCCTCGGTGCCGAACCGGGCGATGACCGTGCCGCAGATCGCGGGCGAGACCACCATCATGAGCAGCGGACACCCGGCGGCGCCCAACTCCTCAAGGACGATGGAGAGTTCGGCCATGCCGCCGCCTCCGCCGCCGTACTCCTCGGGCAGGTTCACCCCGAGGTAGCCGAGCTTGGCGGCGTCGGCCCACAGCGCCTCCCGGTCGTGCCCGCGGCCGTGCCGCTGCCCCAGGGCCGCCACCGCGGCCCGCAGGTCCTTGAGTTCCTGGCTCTCCATGGCGCTGCTTCGTGGTGCGGTCATGACGGCTGGTCCTCCTGTGCTTCGGGTGCGTCCTGGACGACGGCGAGCAGGGCGCCGACCTCGACCTGGCGGCCGGGGGCGGCGTGGAGCGCGGTGAGGGTGCCGGAGGATCCAGGTCAGCCCGGCGTCGACGACCGCCTGCGCGAAACCGGCGCTCTCGGAGAGGAACCCGTACCCGGGGTGCACGGCGTCCGCACCGGCGGCGAGGGCCGCCTTCACGATCAGGTCGCCGCGCAGATACGTCTCGGCGGGCGCGGCCCCCGGCAGCCGCACGGCCGCGTCGGCCTCCTGGACGTACGGCAGCGACGCGTCCGGGTCGGAGTACACGGCGACCGTGGAGATCCCCAGGTCACGGCAGGTGCGAAAGACCCGGGAGGCTATCTCGGCCCGGTTGGCGACAAGAACGGACTGGATCATCAGCGCCTCACATCCTGAAGATGCCGAAGCCGCCGCGCGCGCCTTCGACCGGGGCCGTGTGGACGGCGGACAGACAGATGCCGAGGACGGTGCGGGTGTCGCGGGGGTCGATGACCCCGTCGTCGTACAGCCGCCCGGACAGGAACGTCGGCAGGGACTCGGCCTCGATCTGCTGCTCGACCATGGCGCGCAGCCCGGCGTCCGCCTCGTCGTCGTAGGGCTGCCCCTTGGCCTGCGCGGAGGCGCGGGCGACGATCGACAGCACGCCCGCGAGCTGCTGCGGCCCCATGACGGCGGACTTGGCGCCGGGCCAGGCGAAGAGGAAGCGGGGGTCGTAGGCGCGCCCGCACATGCCGTAGTGCCCGGCGCCGTAGGAGGCGCCCATGAGCACCGACAGATGCGGCACCTTCGAGTTGCTGACCGCGTTGATCATCATGGCGCCGTGCTTGATGATCCCGCCCTGCTCGTACTCCTTGCCGACCATGTAGCCGGTGGTGTTGTGGAGGAAGAGCAGCGGGATGTCGCGCTGGTTGGCTAGCTGGATGAACTGGGCGGCCTTCTGCGACTCGGCGGAGAACAGCACGCCCTGGGCGTTGGCGAGGATGCCGACGGGATAGCCGTGCAGCCGGGCCCAGCCGGTGACCAGGCTCGGCCCGTAGAGCGGCTTGAACTCGTCGAAGTCGGAGCCGTCGACGAGCCGGGCGATCACCTCGCGCGGGTCGAAGGGCGTCTTGAGGTCCCCGGGCACGATCCCGAGCAGCTCGTCCTCGGCGTACTTGGGCGGCTCGTGGACAGGGCCCGGGTCCGGGTGCGCCTTGCGGTGGTTGAGGCGGGCGACGATGCGCCGGGCCTGGCGCAGGGCGTCCTGCTCGTCCACCGCGTAGTGGTCGGCGAGGCCGGAGGTGCGGGCGTGCATCTCGGCGCCGCCGAGCGACTCGTCGTCGCTCTCCTCGCCGGTGGCCATCTTGACCAGCGGCGGCCCGCCGAGGAAGACCTTCGACCGCTCCTTGATCATGACGGTGTGGTCGGACATCCCGGGTACGTACGCGCCACCGGCGGTCGAGTTGCCGAACACCACCGCGATGGTCGGGATCCCGGCGGCGGAGAGCCGGGTGATGTCGCGGAAGAGCGCCCCGCCCGGGATGAAGATCTCCTTCTGGGAGGGCAGATCGGCGCCGCCGGACTCGACGAGGCTGATGCAGGGCAGCCGGTTGGCGTACGCGATCTCATTGGCCCGCAGCGCCTTCTTCAGCGTCCACGGGTTGGAGGCCCCGCCGCGCACGGTCGGGTCGTTGGCGGTGATCAGGCACTCCACCCCCTCGACGACCCCGATCCCGGTGACCATCGAGGCGCCGACGGGGTACGCGCTCCCCCAGGCGGCCAGCGGCGACAGCTCCAGGAACGGGGTGTCCGGGTCGACGAGCAGCTCGATGCGCTCGCGGGCGAGCAGCTTGCCGCGCCGGTGGTGGCGTTCGGTGTACTTGGCGCCGCCGCCCGCGAGCGCCTTGGCGTGCTCGGCGTCGAGCTCGGCCAGCTTGGCGAGCATGGCGTCGCGGTGGGCGGCGTACTCGGCCCCTGCGGTGTCGAGCGCGGTGGGCAGGAGGGTCACAGCAGTACCTCCGGGATCACAGCAGAGCCTCCGGTATGTCCAGATGGCGCGAGCGCAGCCACTCGCCGAGCGCCTTGGCCTGGGGGTCGAAACGGGCCTGCGAGGCGACGCCCTCGCCGAGGAGGCCGTGGACGGTGAAGTTGAGGGCGCGAAGACGGGGGAAGACGTGCCGCTCGACGTCCAACCCGGCGCACTCCGGGAGCAGTTCGCGCACCCGGTCCGTGGTGAGGGTGTGGGCGAGCCAGGCCCAGGCGGCGTCCGAGCGCGCCCAGACGCCGACGTTCGCGTCACCGCCCTTGTCACCGCTGCGGGCGCCGACGACGAGGCCGAGGGGGACGCGTCGGGTGGGACCGGCCGGCAGCGGGTCGGGCAGCGGGGGCGGGGGAACGGCCTCAAGGACCCGCGTCCGTACGGGATGGGCCAGCACCTGCCGTACACCGTCGGGCAGCACGGCGGTGTGCACGACCTCGGCCGCCGGGATGTGGTGGGCCTCGAACACCCCGTACGGCGTGCCCTTGGCGGGCGGGGCCGTGACGTGGAAGCCCGGATAGCTGCCGAGGGCGAGCTCGATGGCGGCGGCGCTGACGGTACGGCCGACGGCGTCCGGGTCGGGGTCGCGGACGACGAGCCGCAGGAGGGCGCTGGCGGTCTCTTCGGTGCCGGCGTCCGCCCGATCGGTGCGCGCGAGCTCCCACTTCACGTGCCGGGGCCGGGACTTGGCACGCCCGAAAGCCTCCTCCACCTGCGCACGGACGAGGGCGGCCTTGGCCTCGACATCGAGCCCGGTGAGCACGAAGACGACCTCGTTGCGCCAGCCGCCGATGCGGGTGCGGCCGGCCTTGAGGGTGGGAGGCGGGGCCTCCCCGCGCACCCCGCTGATCCGCACCCGGTCCGGGCCTTCCCGCTCCAGCCGTACGGTGTCGAGGCGGGCGGTGACGTCGGGCCCGGCGTACCGGGCGCCGCCGGTCTCGTACAGGAGCTGCGCGGTGACGGTCCCGATGTCGACGACGCCACCCGTACCGGGATGTTTGCCGATGACACTGCTGCCGTCGGCGTGGATCTCGGCGAGGGGGAAGCCGGGGCGGCGCAGGTCGTGGTCGCCGAAGAAGGAGTAGTTGCCGCCGGTCGCCTGGGTCCCGCACTCCAGGACGTGCCCGGCGACGACGGCTCCGGCGAGGGCGTCGTACTCCTCGGGCCCCCACCCGTGCCACCAGGCGGCCGGGCCGGTGACCAGGGCCGCGTCCGTCACCCGCCCGGTGACGACGACATCGGCCCCGGCTTCGAGGCAGGCGGTGATGCCGGTGCCGCCGAGGTAGGCGTTGGCGGTGAGGGCGCCGGGCGGAAGGGGCAGGCCGTCGCCTTCGACGTACGCGACTCGGCTCGGTACACCGACGCGGGCGGCCAGCTCCCGGATGGCGTCCGCGAGCCCGGCGGGGTTGAGCCCGCCCGCGTTGGCGACGATCCGCACCCCACCTTCATGGGCGATCGCCAGACACTCCTCCAGCTGCCGCAGGAAGGTCTTGGCATAGCCGAGGCGGGCGTCCTTGAGCCGGTCGCGGCCCAGGATGAGCATGGTGAGCTCGGCTAGGTAGTCCCCGGTGAGCACGTCGAGCGGGCCGCCGGTGAGCATCTCGCGCAGGGCGTCGAAGCGGTCGCCGTAGAAGCCGGAGGCGTTGCCGATGCGCAGGGGCCGGCGCATCAGGCCCCCTTGGGCGCGCGTCCGGGACCGGCGGGCCCGGCGAAGGCCTGGGCGATGTCGAGCCAGCGGTCGGCGTCGGCTCCTTCGGCGCGTACGGCGGTGTCGGAGCGGTGGACGCGCTGGGTGACGAGGAGGCAGAAGTCGAGGGCGGGGCCGGTGACGCGCTGGGGGGCGGTGTCGGGGCCGTACGCCCAGGTCCGCCGGCCATCGGGGCTCGTCAGCTCGACCCGGAACTCCTCTGCGGGCGCGGCGAGTCCGCGCACGGCGAAGGCGAAGTCCCGGGCTCGGATGCCGATCCGGGCGACATGGCGCAGCCGGTCGGTGGGCTGCCGGGTGCGGCCGAGGGCGTCCCACACGTCCTGGCCGTGCGCCCAGGTCTCCATGAGCCGGCCGGTGGCCATGGAGGCGGTGGACATGGGCGGGCCGTACCACGGGAAGCGGGCGCCGGGCGGGGCGGTGCGCAGGGCGTGCTGGAGCCGGGCGCGGCCGTCCCGCCAGCGCCGCAGCAGCTCGTCGGCCGGGAGCCGGGCCCCCGCCTCCGCACCCTCGTCCACGAACGTGTCCGGGGCGGCGGCGGCCTTCTCGACCTCGGCGGCGAAGGCGTCGGGGTCGGTCACGGCGAGCAGGGCGGCGCGGTCGGTCCAGGCGAGATGAGCGATCTGGTGGCCGACGCTCCACCGGCGACGGCGGCGAGCGCGCCGACGGCGGCGACGAACATCATGGTGCCGCGCCAGTCGGTGATTCCGCTGATGGCGGTGCCGATGGGGGAGCCGAGGGCGGTGGCGGCGCTGAGCCCGCCGAAGAGGATCGACAGGGCGGTGGCCCGCTTCTCGGGCCCGGCCAGGGCGACGACGGCGCCTGCGGCGGTGGGGGTGAACATGGCGCCGCCGAGCGCCGCGACGACGCGGAAGGCCATGGCTGCTTCGAAGGTGGGGGCGAGCCCGGTGCCGACGTTGCCGACGACGAAGACGGCGAGCCCGCCGATGAGCAGCAGCTTGCGGGAGGCGCGCCCGGCGACCGAGGCCACGAGCGGCGACAGGATCGCGTAGGCGAGGGCGTAGGCGGTGATGAGTTCGGCGCTGGTGGGAACGCCGACGTTCAGGTCCTCGGCGACGCTCGGCAGGATGCCGGCGACCACGAAGCTGTCGGTGCCGATGGCGAACATGCCGATGGCGAGCGCGATGAAACGGAGGTTGAGGCGCTTGTGCTTGTCGGTTGGTGTCATGGGTTGTTCCTAGGTAGGTGCCCTCACCGCGAGCGTTCGCTCTAACGGAGAAGAGTGCTATTTGCCGTTGTAAGCCAGCGTGACCGTACGCGGAGTCACGGCAAATCTCAACTGATACCGTTATGGCTGTGGACGCCGCCGAACGATCTCCCTCAGCACAAGGCCCAGCCCCCGGCGAGGCCGAGCACCACTCGCTGGCCCTGGTCAACACCGAGTTCGAACTACCGGGCGGCCCTTACGAGGGGCTGCCGGACGCGGCGGCTGCGGGTCGGTGGCTGCGGGAGCGGGGGCTTGGCCCCGTGGGGGCGATGACCCAGGCGGAACTGCGGCAGCTCCGCCTGCTGCGCGAAGCCACGAGAACGGTCTTCAGCGCGCACATCGAGGGCGAACGCCCGGCGGAACAAGCCCTGGAATGCTTCAACGAGGCGTTGGCGGCGGCGCCGGGCGTACGTGAGCTGGCCTGGAGCGCGACGGGCCCGCGCCTGGCAGTGGGGGAGAGGCCGGGAACGCGACTGGAGGCGGCGCTGACGCAGCTGGCCGAGGACGGAGCGGCGCTACTGACGGGGTCATCGGCGACCAAACTCTCGGCCTGCGGCGCGCGGGCTGCCCCCGCCTGTTCATCCGCTCCCACGCGGCGCGGCGCTGGTGCTCGGATCGCTGCGGTAATCGGGTGCGGGCGGCTCGGCATTATGCGGAGCGGGACCGAGTCGCGCGTTACGCGCCATGAGGGGCAGTCAGGAATTGGGTACGCCGCCCGATATCAGGACGACGTTCCTGTTTCATCCGCCCGTGGGCGACGCGGCTTCTTGGCAGATGACGGTGGAAGGCTTCGTTCACGTCCTCACCACCTCGTTTTCGGAGGCGTTTACGAAGTACCGTGCCAGTCACCTGCGGGACAAGACGGTGGTCGATTTCGAGGTTGAGGTCGGTCCTGGGGTGTGGGTCGAGGGTGTCGCGAACACGCCGGTCGAGGGCAGTGCCGTCATCACCCTGGTCGGGGTCTCTGCTTCGGAGGCCGCACAGTTTGCCTTGTGGCTGCGTACAAGCATGGTGCCGACCCCGGGTCTGGTGCGCTTCAGTAGTGAACGGGCGCTGGAGGGCGGGGACGCGACGGAGTGGGCGGTGCCGTCCGGCGGGGATCTGCAGCAGATCGTCTCGGTGCTGGAAGGGCATGTCGCGCGGTTCCACGGCCACTGATCTGGAACGGAAGTCTTCGACGGCGACCACCTCCGTGCATGCAGGGACCCCGAAGGCTACCGCTTCGAAGAACCAATCCCGCATGCGAGAGGGGCCAGACGTCGAGGCAGCGCACCGCGCAGCAGGGATGGATCCCGCCTGCGCGCAGAACACTGGACCCGATCTGCATGTTCAGGTGGCAGATAAGTGAACTATTGCTCGCCTCGAATGGAGCGGGTATGTCCCCAAAACGGCTTGTATGCGTGTGAAGCTGTTGATCGTTTCGCTGGGTCTCTCTTGCGGCAGGT
Organism: Streptomyces sp. ERV7; assembly: GCF_001653515.1. GTDB lineage: Bacteria > Actinomycetota > Actinomycetes > Streptomycetales > Streptomycetaceae > Streptomyces. The sequence continues at coordinate 763,497 of NZ_LYOY01000040.1, forward strand.
CGGGCGGGCTGCAGGACCTGAGCGGACACACGTGAGAGCGAGTCCCCCGCGGGCGGGTGCCACGCGATGCACCGCCAGGTCATGAGCGGTCTGCGCCTCGTCCCTCAGAGTCGAGGCCTGTCGGGCCGCTGAACTGACACCACGCGTGTTCAAGGGGAGTCCATGGGACGGATGTTGACCAATGACGCCGCTGGACCGCAACTCGCCCCAGAGGGCATCACGGGCGGCGATGCGCTAGCGCGTCCAAGTGCTACGCCACGCATGAGCGGCGAGTTGGCTGCTGAGGCGCTTTCGGTGGCGCTTGAGGGTCGTTTGACTGGTGTGCTTCTACCTCCAGGCGACGCACGAGCCATCGTTCACCCCAACGGGTTCGTCAAACTCCCTGTCGCGCGGACGCCCGATGGCTCCACCAGGCTTTTCCTGCATGTCTGGCAGGTGGACAGCAGTGATGCTGATACCCATGACCATTGCTGGGCGTGCGACTCGATGGTTCTCCGCGGCGAGCTGTCTCACACCCTTACGGACGTGACTGTCAGCTCACCTCCCTGCTCAGGAAAGGAAGTCGGCGGCCATGGCATTGAGCCCGCCTTCGCCGTGGCTCGGTACCGTCCCGACGGCGGGAATCACTCTTTCGACATGTCTCACCGCGAGACGGCGGTCATCCTTCAGCAACGCACGCAGGTAATTGCCACCGGGCATGAGCGGGCCGCTCGCAGGTTCCCAGGGTCCCGTCGGTCCGGGTCTAGATGACCCTCATGCCCTCTACCGCCGAACGGATAGCGTGACTTCATGAGCAGTGGTGCTGTCTCCAAGGCGAGGGGAGCCGTGTACATCGATCGCTCAGTCTTCGGCCTGGGCGAGCAACTCCGCCCAGATGAACCGCCGCGTCCTTCGTGGCTGGAGCTCCCATGGTCCGATGAGCCGGTCATCGTCGAACCTGGTGCCGTCCGCATCCTCAGCAACGCTCAGTCGCACGAGACCACGGTCGAGTTGACTCTGCAGGACGGGCCTCTGTGGTCTCCGGGACCGGACCTCGACCAACTCGGCGGGTGGCCCTACGTCAGCGCCAGCGGCCACGTCATCCTCGCCACTATCGACGGCCCGGAGATGCGGATGCGCATCAACCTCCGGCCCGACGCCAGGTACGTGCTGCGTGTGTGGCGGAAGGGCGGCGACACGTCCGCCGCGAGGTTCGAGGAGCTGATGGGCAAGGTCTACCCCATCACGGGCCTGGAGGAATACCGCTTCCTTTTCACCCAGGCTGAAGGACCCCGCCACCAACACATCGCGCACGACGGAGAGGTCCAGAACGGGTGTGAGGATGGAACCGACCTGTCAGCCGTCATCGGAGCAGGCGGTACCGAAAGGCGTCGAGGAACGGCCGAATCGCCATGCACGTTGCGGCCCATAGCCGCACGGAATGAGACGCACCGCAGCGAGCGGAATGGCCTGTTCGATCACTCTACGCGAACACCGTGAAGAATCGCCGCAGCTCAGCAGCAGTATATAAGTACAGAATGGCCTGATCGGCATCGGCCAATACCGAACGGTCCACCCCATACATTTGTTCGATGCCGCCCGCGGCTGACGTCAGGACGTTACAGTCGACTTATGTCTCCCGCGAGAATCCAGCAACACTTTCATTCGGCGCCTGGGGGTGGATGAGTGGCCGAAATTCAACGCTTCGGAGTCGCCCTGCAAGGGGGCGCCGTTGCCTTACGGAAGGGAATCATGCACAAAATAGCTGCAATCGCGATAAGTGCGGCTGCTGTATTTCTTGCAGCAGCCCCGGCCCTTGCTGATGACCCAGTGCCTCAAGGCCCCGACGCGGACACCCTGAACCTCGGAGCGAGTTGGGACGTCCTGTGCAGCTCTCCGGGTGATTCATCGTACAAATTCTCCATCTTCTACAACTCCGGCCCCAGCGGGGCTTGGAGGAACATCGGCTACAGCGTGTACGACTTTGACGCGCTGCGCCCCGGTGACGGTCATTCGCATCCGCTCAGATTCTGCAGCGGTGGCGCGAGCTCGCCTCCAAAGGGGTCTGGGGAGCGCATCAAGAACAATGCGGCGGCGGCAGAGAACAGCCACTACAAGTACTGGTCGCGGGTGTACTACAACAGCGGATACAAGGGCAATCAGGATGCCCTGGCCCCATACCAGAGCACAGGGCAGTTCCGAAAGGTCTACAACGAGAATGCATCCTTTCAGTGGACCTACAATTAGCCGACCAAGAGCATCTGTGGTCACGATAAAGGGAAGGATGCAGGAATGAGCTCTACACGTACGGTCGGCAAGGTCGCAGTGCCGATTGTTGCGGCGCTGGCGGTGGGCGCAGTCGCGGTCGCGGGTTTATCGGCGAATTCTTCATCGAAAGACGGCGCGAAGCAGCCGCCCGCACATCAGAAAAGCTTGGCCAACGCGGCAGTCGCGCCTTCGGATCCTGGCAATCCCGCCACGTGGCATCTGCCCGTTGAGGCGTACATGGTCAGCAAGGCGGACGCGCGCCTGGTGGGCGTCAGCCGCGACCAGGTGATCGACGTATGCATGGAGCGGGCGGGCTTCCCCCAGTGGACTCCGGCACCCGACCTGCCTGCCCTGGGGGGAAAGACCGAGACGGACTGGCGGTACGGCATCCACGATGCCGCGCTGGCCGCCAAACGCGGATATCACCCCGATGCCGCCGAGCAGATCGCATACGACAAGGCCATGATGGCCGGGGCCGTGGACAAGTCCGGGGCCGACCCCAAGGCGGAGGAGAGTTGCGCCCTGTCCGCGAGCGGCACGGTCCCCGCGGTCGTCGCGTCGGACCTCGTCCAGAAGATCAAGGCAGATTCCTTCAAGGAGTCCGTCAAAGAACCCCAGGTGGTCGCCGCGTTCGCCCAGTGGTCCTCGTGCATGAAAGCGAAGGGCTACTCCTACAGCAAGCCGATGGACGCCGGCGACGACCCGCGCTTCAACGACCCTTACACAGTAACGGACTTGGAGATCGCCACAGCCAAGGCGGACATTGCCTGCCGTACACAGAACCACGTGGAAAAGACCTGGTTTGACGCCGAGTCGGCGCTGCAGACCAAGGCAATCAAGGCGAACCAGTCCGCACTGGCGTTCGTAAAGACCGCCAACGAGGAGACGGTGGCAAAGGCGAAGTCCTTTGCCACCGCACGCCGCTAACACAGCGACACCACGGGGGTGTCCGCGCATGACGCGGACACCCCCTGCGGTCTCGGCACCGGCTCCGATGGACAGGCGATAGGGGCAGCCCGCTGTCCCCCGAATTCACGAGCCTGCCACGTATGCCCAAGGCGTGTAGCCGCCTCGCGCCACGTCTGGGGTCAGCCACAGGCCTCCGTGGGCGCCCACCGCTGTCCCCGCTCGATAGCCCCATGGATAGTGCAGCACTCATTCGCCGAGTGCTGCCCGTGGAGCGCACACACTCAACCTCATCAGGAGAGCCATGCCCAAAAGCCATCTCATCCGCCGGTCCGCGACAGCAGTGGCCGCGCTGGTCTGCCTGACCGCCATCGGTTCAGGACCTGCCTGGGCGCACACAGCCTCGTCTGCGCCGGTCTGTGCCCACTCCGCCTGTTTGCTTGCCGTCCGGGCAGGAGCGCACCCAGATTTCGACCGTCTTGTCTTCGATCTGACGGACGGATCAGTGCGCATACGGGAGACCGCGTCCGACAGCCCAGATGCTTATGTCGGGGCGAGCGGCGAGTCCAAGCATGTTCAGATTCCAGGCAAGTCCTACCTGTACCTGGATATCCAGCCCGCACACACCGTGGACGATCGCGGCACGCCTACCTTCACCGGTCCTCCGTCACAGAGCTTTGCTCTGCCGTCGCTCACGGGAGTCGAGCTGATGGGGGAGTGGGAAGGCCACCTCACCGCCGCGCTGTCCCTGGGGGACTACTCGCGCTACCGGGTCTTCACCTTGACCTCGCCCAACCGGCTCGTCATCGACGTCTACCACTGATGCGCCCGCGCCTTCCCGTCACGTCATAAGTCACCCATGAGGAGATGGCGTTGAAACGCACAAGGAGAAAACAAACCTGCTTAGCGGTGTTGGCCGCAACAGCGGTACTCACCAGCCTGACCCAGATATCGTCGGTCGCCGCCCCCACAAACCAGGCAGCGTCTGAGCGGACCGGACCGGTGGCCGACCCGGCTGTGGTCCCGCCGGGCGAGCGCGCGCAGCTGCTTGGCAAGGAGTGGAGCCGGTCGGGGGACCGGGCTTGGACCACCAGCGGGGACGCCGATGGCTTCCACATCCTGACCGCCGATCAAAAAGATGGATACGCCTGGAAGACGGCGGCCACCTTGTCCGAGCCCGGGTTCGATGCGGATGCCTGGATCGGCAACACGTGTGTCACCGGCTCGGGTAAGCGGGCGGTGGTGGTGTATGCGCCGCGTACATTCACCAATAAGCCGCAGCTGATGGCCCGCGGAGGGTTTACTGCGATCGTTGACCTCGACACGGGCCAGGTCAATAAGCTGGATCTGCTGGCGTCGCTGTCGTACTACAACCCGGGCTGCGGGACCGGTGAGAGTGTGGTGCTGACCCAGTCCGGCGGTGAGGACAGGCCCGGTACCCGGCTGATCCAGCTGGATACCACCGCCGGGAAACTCACCGCGCCGATCGAAACCAAGGGGCAGGTCACCTCCGCCATCCCGGCCGCCGACGGCAGAATCGTTGCTGCGTCCGGCGCCGAGCTCATCCAGGTCGACGGCCAAGGCCGCCGAACGGCGCTCGCCCGGACCGTGGGCGTGCCCTACCGGCTGACGCCAGATGGTGACGGCGGCGTCGTGTTCCTGGACAAGAAGGGCACCACCAGCACCGTCAAACGGATCACCGCAGCCGCCGTGACACACCCCGATGCCCGCCGCACCCAGCCGACCCTGCTCGCCGAGGGCCTGGCAGCCGAGACGGGCCTGGTGCGCAGCGCCAGCACGGTGTACATCGCAGGCAATACTCGCCTCGCCCCGAAGACGGCACTGCCGACCGCCGTGGCCCAGCTCGTCGGCGCCCGCAAGGACGTCCTGGTCACGACCAAGGGTGACGGCTTCCTGCAACCGCCCGAGTGGGCCGATGGCAAGGGGACGCTCCTGCCTCCTGGTGATGCCGACAGGGCCCGCCCGGTGAAACTCGCCCTCACCATGGCCACCACCGGCCGGCAGGCCGCGTTCACCGTCGACCCGACCCACCGCACCACCTCCCACCCGGCCCAGGGGCGCGCGGCATCCCCGGCCCTGACCAGCCACACCCACCGCCCCGCCACCGCGAAGGCGAAAGGCGCCGCGGCGGCCAGTTCGCCCACCGATCCGGTCGAGGCCGAGCGCACCTGCTCCGTGCCGCGTAACGATCCCCGCAACCAGGCGATGCAGCCCAAGCCGCGGCAGGTGGAGTGGGCCGTGGACCAGGCGGTCACCGGCAACCTGAACACGTTGGTGAAACGACCAGCAAACTGGAAGAACCTCGGCATGCCCGAATACGCACCGCAGAGCCTCTTCCTCAACCCCGTCGTCGAGGGCGGGGACAGGGCGATCGCGCAGGTCATGCTCGGGGTGGCCACACAGGAATCCAACATGTGGCAGGCCGGCCGCGAGGCCGTGCCCGGCGTCACCGCCAACCCGCTGATCGGCAACTACTACGGCATCAACCTCTACGACGGCGACTCCGGCAACGACTGGGACGTCAACTTCGCCAACGCCGACTGCGGTTACGGCATCACCCAGATCACCGACCACATGCGCATGGCCGGCCGTGAGGACGGCCACGGTGGTACCGCCTGGGACTACCAGAAGCAGCGCGCCGCGGCCCTGGACTACACCGCCAACATCTCCGCCGGACTGCAGACCCTGATCTCCAAGTGGAACGAGACCCGCGCCGCCGGCCTCATCGCCAACCACGGCACTTCCGCCCGCCCGGAGAACTGGTACTTCGCCCTGTGGGCCTACAACTCCGGCTTCCACCCCAAGACCAGCGACGGGTCCCCCTGGGGCCTGGGCTGGGCCAACAACCCCGCCAACCCCGAATGGGACGCCGGACGCCTGCCGTTCATGGAGAACGCCAACGGCGACGACGACGCCAGCGCCGCCGCCCGCCCGCAGAACTGGCCCTACCAGGAGAAGGTCCTCGGCTTCGCCGCCCATCCACCGGCCTTCCTGGAATCCCCCGGCAAGATGGTGCCCGCCTTCCGCGCCGCCTCCTGGAACGGCACTAACGACGGCGTCACCACCAAGGGCAGCGCCAAGTACAACCGCGCTCACGTGAAGGCACCCGAGGACCTGTTCTGCGACACCTCGAACACCTGCAACCCGAGCCGGATCTCCGACTCCGCCACCAACGACTCTGCCACCAGCGGCCCCTGCGGGCGTGCGGACTTCAAATGCTGGTGGAGCAAGCCCGCCACCTGGAAGACGGACTGCGTCACCACCTGCGGGTATGAGTTCATGCGCTTCAACAACACCTACCCCGAGGAAGCCGACGGCACCGCCTACCCGCCCAACTGCACCACCAGCGGCCTGCCCTCCAACGCCCTCATCGTCGACGACGTCCCCACCGGCACCCCCGTCCCCCGGCCCGGCTGCACCAACACCTGGACAAACTCCGGCAGCTTTGCCTTCGCCTTCGGCAACAACGGCACCGAATCGGTCTACCCCTCCAAGGTCGACCTCCACCAGCTCGGCGCAGGCTTCGGCGGCCACTTCTACTACGGCCACACACGCCAGAACGATGCCAAGGGACAACGCCTGAAGATCACCGGCACATGGAAGTTGAAGAACCGACTGCCCAAGGCCATGGCGAGGGTGTGGGTTCACCTTCCCGACCACGGAGCACAGACCGCCTACGCGCAGTACGAGATCAAGACCGTCAACGGCATCAAGAAAAAGACGATCAACCAGAAGGGAGCAGCGAACCGTTGGGTATCCCTCGGTTCATACCGCTTCAACGCCGCCATACCCGAGATGGCGTTGACCACGATCACCTCCAACGGAACGGGTGACGACGACATCGCCTTCGACGCTGTCGCGTTCGAGCCCGGCGATCCACAGGATCTCGGCATCATGCCCCTCGTCTCGATCCCCGATGGCGAACCACAGGCCGATCTGCCCGGTTTCGATGACCAGCCCATTCGCGCGAACCGAAACACCGGAACGAGCGCCGCACGGGGAGCCGTACCCGGTCTTGGTGACCGTTGCTCGCCGCGCGACGCCAAGGGACGCACACTCTGCATGCGGCTCAGTTCCGACAAAAAGAGTGCCCCGCAGAAACGAGTTGGCAGTAAAAGTCCGTCTGCGGCAGGGGACATCGTGTCCTGGTGCGCCCCAATGTCCCCGGGAAACGACTACTACACTCGAACTGAAGCCTGCTTGCGGAAGATCTCCAATGTCTCCCTCTTCTGGATGGAGAACGGGAAAGAGCTGGGCTGGGCCGACTTCGTGATGGAGATGCAGATTAAACTGCACCCAAACCTCAACGAGTTCGACCAGTACATCAACATCGTTCCTACCCGGGTCGACCCGACACTCGGACAGGTAACCGTCTCGTGGGACACGACAAACACCTGCGGGGCAGACTGCCCACAGTCGCCCAAGGTCTGGACGGGCGAACCCAGCTGGAATACCAAGGACCTCCACACAGCCAAGGGCCTCTACCAGACCAAGTGGGGCGGAACGGGTGAGGAGAAGTTCGACCTCGGGTGGATGCTGACCGGCCGCGCGTCCGTCACCCCCCTCATCGCGAACCATGACCTCGGGGGCACCTTGGGCGACCTCACCGTTCGGTGCGACAACATCACCAAGGGCACGGTAAGCCCTGGATGTGTCTTCTCCACGTACATCCCCACGTATCCCATTCCCACCAAGCGGTATCCCGCCGCAGGAGCCTACTACTGGCTTATGCGCGAGAAGCTGGCCAGCCACCCGGGGAGCAAGGAGAGGAAGAAGCCGCTGCACTATCTCGCAGACGGCCAGAGGGGAAACCGCGATGTCATCTGCCCCACCAACTGGGATGCGCATCCCTCGACGCCGTCAGGCAGCTGTGACGAATATGCCTTCGCCACCACCTACGAGAGCGGCGGCCTCACGGGAGGGGCCAACAAAGTGGACTCAGGGGATGAATGCGTCCAACTGCACGCGGCGCCACCCGATCAGTCACAAAACCAGTGGACTATCCGCCTAGATGACCGTGACACTGCTGATGCGCCCGAGGTGGATGCGGATGATCCCGCAATCTGGAAGGCAAAGTGCGGGCGGGCGAGCATACCCCTCGACCAGAATACAGGGGCGATGGCGCCATTCGGTCGAAACGGTGGCTTCGTGCCCTCGAAGAGGTTACTGGACAACGAGCCTTTCTGGCTCGGTCTCTCGGGATTCGAGCACTGCGTATATAATGCGGACAGCTGCACATTCCGTCCCAGTGACGCCAGGTAGATGAATCAGGAGAGGCTGACGGAATTCACGCGAACCCGTCAGCCTCTTCTGCGGTCGCGAATTTTCGCATGAAGGTTGAGTATGGGATGACCGTGGTGAAACGTCTACCATTTGTGTTCCTCTTAGCGTATCGGGAACATGGATGTGGCCCCTGCGGCACCGTGAGGAAAGTTACTGCCGATAGTCAACCGCGCTGAGCCTGCTCTCTTCCAGCTGGCTACGCCGGAGGCTGATCTCGAAGAAATCTGTGATGACCTGCAGGCTCGTGGTCGCGTGCTGATCGCCCCCCAGTTCTTGTGTGCTGCTGCCCCCGGAATGGAGTACGCCGGCCGCTGAGAGTCGATCAACCAATAGGTCTGGATTAACTCCCCATCGACGCGATTCCTCGCCAAGCCCGAACTGGCACACTTTCACCCCGTTTTTATAGTAGGTGAAAACTGACGGCGGCTCCCACGGCATCAGGTGAAAGCTCACCGCCTCCACACCCCCTGCGGACAGCTGTTCCATCCCATGAGGTGCTGAGGCCACAGCATCGCCATACTCCACGGCGAACGCCCACCCGCCGGACTGCCCGAGCAGGGCGATGCGCTGAGTCTGTGATGATTCGATCAATTCCCTGGCCTCTTCCGTACTCATCAGAGGCAGTCGACCCCCGGCCCCAGGGTGTAACCGATTGGCTAGATCGGTTAATCCGATCCCGCGAACAAACGTGAGGCAATCTACCGCGTAGGGCTCAAGAATCCAGGAGATGCCGACAGTCATCCCACGTATCTTCTTTCAGTTGGCGAACCGTGAAGGGCGAGCGGAAGGCGACCCATCCGGACGGCCGATGATTCGACAACCCTGACGGCTGCACCTCTCCGGATGCCACGATGCCACAGAACACCCGCCCGGCCCATCGGAGTTCACTCAACTCGATGCAGTTCATTCCCCCACCCGAGATGCCTGTCACCGTGCCCGAGTGGCAGCACGCTGAGTGGAAACGGCGCGTCTCTGACGGGAACCGCCGCTGGCCAGTAGCACTGTACGACGAGCCGGGCAACGCCCTGGCGATCGACGTTGTCCTGGGCTCGTTCCCCGACATTGGTGAGCCAGTACCGGCCATTGCCCTGTCACGTGACGACGAAGCCCTGGTGGAACAGTTGCAGCTGACGCCCTACTTGTTGCAGATCGTGCACCGTACTGCTTGGTTGGTCGCTTCGAGGCCGAGGCCGATTGCGGTCATGGCGGCAAACCGCTGCCATCACACGAAGCCGTAGTGCTCGCCTAGGACGAAGGTCACGACGAAGGCGGCTGGGATAGTGGTCCACAGGGGCAGGGACGGGATGTCGGGCTTCTGGGGGCCATTCGTGGCGGAGGGACCACGTCCATACCTACGTCCGCCCAGGCCCAGGAAAGAGGAGTGAGGTCCTGCGTTCGGGGGATGCCGCAGGACCTCACTCACACCCGACTTTACTCCCCCTTTTCCCACACGGAAGTCGTCCGTCGGTCGATCATCAAGAGCGCGCGAGCCCCCGCCTCACCTCCGCCAGAACAAGTGATGCACCACCCCACTCGCACTCGGCACCACCTCCAGATGGAAGCGGTCCCGCAGCTCATCCGGGGACTCCCACAGCCGGATACCCGACCCCAGCCGAAGTTGCGGCGACACCGCCACATGCATCGTGTCGACCAAATCCGCATCGAGGAACTGCCGGATCGTCGTCACCCCGCCACCCAGGCGGACATCCTGGCCCCGCGCCGCCTCCCGCGCCTGCGCCAGCACCGCCGCCGGGTCACCATCCACGAAATGGAACGTCGTGTCGGACAACGTGAACGACGGCCGTTTGTGGTGCGTCATCACGAACACCGGTGTGTGGAACGGCGGTTCGTCGCCCCACCAGCCCCGCCACTCCTCGTTCTCCCACGGCCCCCGCTGCGGCCCGAACTTGTTGCGGCCCATGATCTCCGCACCGATGTTGCGTGCGAAGTCCCGCGTGAAGTAGTCGTCCAGGCCCCGGCCGCCCCCGGCATCGGTACGCATCGGCCAGCTCGCCGTCGCCCCCGCCCAGCCGAACAACTCGCCCGCATTGGGCAGGCCGAACGGGCTCTCCAGGCTCTGGTCCTCGGCGGCACCCGCGCCGATACCGTCGCTTGAGACGTTGAAGTTCTGGACCCTCAGTAGCTGAGTCACGTGTTCCCTCCAGGGTTGTCGATGACGGTGTGACTGTCCGGCCCGCGCAAACTCATCGCTGCGACAGTGACCACCCCCGACCGCCACGCCACGACTTGAACCTGACACCCGTGTCAACTCCTACGATCCCGGCATCGCAAAACGTCACACCGCAAGCCCGTCGCGTACTAGGAGGCACACCAAATGAGTGACCTGACCGGCAAAGTAGCCCTCGTCACCGGCGGCAGCCGTGGCATCGGCGCCGCCATAGCCAAGCGCCTCGCCGCCGCAGGGGCCGCCGTCGCGCTCACCTACGTACAGGCCGTGGACCAGGCCCGGGCCGTGGCCAAGGACATCGAGGCGGATGGGGGCCGGGCCCTCGTCATCCAGGCCGATCTCACGCAGCCGACCGCCGCCGCCGACGCCGTCGAGCGGACCGTACGGGCGCTCGGCCGCATCGACATCCTCGTCAACAACGCCGGCTTCCTCACCTATGGCCCACTCGACGACGTATCCGTCGACGAACTCGACCGCGTCCTCGCCGTCGATGTCCGGTCCGTGTTCCTCGCCGCGCAGGCCGCCGCCCGGCACATGGGCGACGGCGGGCGGATCATCAGCATCGGGTCGTGCTTCAACGGGCGCGTTCCCGGGGCGAACTTCGTCCTCCAGGCCATGGCCAAGACCGCGCTCGTCGGGCTGACCAAGGGACTCGCCCGGGAGCTCGGGCCGCGTGGGATCACCGCCACCCTCGTCGACCCGGGACCGATCGACACCGACATGAACCCCGCCGCCGGGGAGACCGCCGACTTCCAGCGTTCCCTCACCGCCCTGGGGAGCTACGGCAACGCCGACGACATCGCCGCCGCCGTCGCCTACCTGGCGGGGCCCGGCGGGCGTTACGTCACCGGCACCGCCCTCGCCGTGGACGGCGGCTACACCGCCTGACCGCCCCGTCCCCGCCGCGCACCCGCACTCCCCAGCAGCGCCGCCGTCTCCGCGTGCGACCCGTGCAGCGCCCACTCCAGTGGCGACCAACCCGTCCCGCCGTCCTCCCGCAGGCTCGGATCGGCGCCGTGCGTCAGCAGGACCCGTACCGTCTCGACGTGCGCCCAGCACGCCGCCGCACACAGCGGCGTGCCCTCCGCGCCGGGGCCGCCGCTCTCCGCGTCGGGGGCGGCCCCGGCCGTCAGTAGTACGCGGGCGATCTCGGCCCGCCCGTTCACCGCCGCCTCGTACAGAGGAGTCGTGCCCTCCCTGTCCGCGCCCTCCGCATCGGCCCCAGCCCGCAGAACCGCCCTGACACGGGCCGCATCACCCACCGCGATCGCCCCGAAGAGACGGTCAGACAGCTTCTTGCGCCGGCGATGGTTCATGGCGGCCGAGGTTAGTCGCCCGGCGCGTGGCTGGACCAGCCACGTAGCCGGGGAAGTTGGAGGTGCCGACGTACAGCACCTTGCCCTGCTGTACGAGGACGTCCATGGCCTGCCAGATCTCCTCGAAGGGGGTCTGACGGTCGACGTGGTGGAACTGGTAGAGGTCGATGTAGTCGGTGCCGAGCCGCTTCAGGCTGGCCTCCACCGAGCGCCGGATGTTGAGCGCGGAGAGCTTGTTGTCATTGGGCCAGTCGCTGGTGTTCCAGGGGCTGCCGTCCGGGGTCATGTTCCCGTACCCCTTGGTGGCCAGGACGGTCTTGTCCCGGCGACCGCCGCCCTTCGCGAACCAGGACCCGACGATCTCCTCGGTGAGTCCCTTGTGTTCGGCGACGCCGTAGATGTTGGCGGTGTCGAAGAAGTTGATGCCGGCGTCCTGGGCGGCATCCATGATCGCGTGACTGTCGGCCTCGGCCGTGAGCGAGCCGAAGTTCATGGTGCCGAGGACGAGGCGGCTGACCTTGAGTCCGGTGCGTCCGAGCTGCGTGTACTCCATGAGGCACCAGCGAAGCTGTTGAAGTGCGCTCGAAGCAAGGGGGGTTCCGTCGCGGAAAGCGGTCAGGATCCCGCGAACCAGCTCGACGCGTCCAGGCGGAACGCCTCCGGTGGTACCACCGTGCGCAGCGACGTCTCCATCTCCCGTACCGGGCCGGGGCCCAGTGTGCGGACCCAGTCGGCGCGCAGTTCGTCGAAGACGGCCGCCGAGCGGGACAGTGCGTCCAGGCCGTGCGGGGTGATGCGGACGATCTTGCGGCGGGCGTCGGTGGGGTCGTCGGCTCGTTCGGCGTAGCCCAGTGACTCCAGGCGGTCGACGGTCTTGCCGGCCGCCTGCTTGGAGACGCCGAGGCGCCGGCCGATCTCGCTCGCGGTCGCCCCGGCGGCGCCGATGGCCTGGAGCGCGAAGCCGTGCGCGGGCCGCAGGTCCGGGTGGCCCTGCTCGGCCAGCTCGGCGTGGAGGCGGTCGATGAGGGAGCGGAAACCGGCGAGGAGGAGCAGGGGGAGCTCGTAGCCGGGGGTGCCACCGCTCCCGGTCCCGGCAGTTTCTCCGTTGCGCGAATCGACAACCTGGTTTACCTTCTTATCGTCAACCACGTTGTCCATCTTAGGGGTGCAGGAGCACGCGTATGGCATTCATCGAGCACACCCTGGAGTCCGCCCCCGTCGAGTCGCGCCGCGCGATGGAGGGAACGGTCAAGCACCTCGGCCACCTCTCCCCGGCCGTGGCCCGGCTGGCCACCTCGCCGCACACACTGGAGGGCTTCCTGAAGATGAGCGCCCTCTTCGAGCGCACCACGCTGGAACCGGTCGCCCGCGAAGTGGTGATCATGACCGTCGCCACCCGTAACGACTGCGCCCTGTGCGTGAACATGCACACCGCCCGGCTGCGCCGGCTCGGCGCGCCGGACGAGCTGATCGGAGAGCTTCGGGAGGGGAAGCCGTTGACCGACGAACGCCTCGACGCCGTACGGGAGTTCACGCTCGCCGTGTACGCCACCTCGGGCGCGGTCCCGGACGCCGGCCTGGACGCGTTCCTGGCCCAGGGGTACACCCGCCAGAACGCCCTGGAGGTCGTCCTGGGCATCGGCACGTACACCGTGTCGACGTTCGCCAACCGGCTGACGGGCGCGTCACACTAGGCGGCCGCCACAGGCGCGGCGTACGCGCCCCCCAGCCCCCACCCCTGGTGCATCGCGTCCGCGAACGCCGCCGCCAGTTTGTGCTCGCCGGAGGCCGAGGGGTGGGTGCCGTCGTAGGTGTCCTCGTGGATGTCGTACGCCGGCGGGTGCGAGGCGAGCAGCAGCGGCGAGGCGGGCTGGTCCAGGTCCGCCACCGCCTTCGCGAGGAGTTCGTTGAAGCGGGTGACCTCGGCCGCGAAGGGGGTGTCCGACTCGGCCCGTATGTTCGGGATGACCGGCAGCAGGACCATACGGACGGCCGGGTTCGCCGTGCGCGCCGCCGTCACGAAGGCGCGGACGTTGGCCGCCGTCTGGTCGCTGTCCGTGTAGAAGCCGAGGTCGATGAGGCCGAGGGAGACCAGCAGGACGTCCGCCCGCGCCTCGGTCGCCGCCCCGGCGATCAGCGGGGCCATGTGCAGCCAGCCCTCGCCCCAGCCCGAGAGGTGGCGCCGGGCCGGTGCGGGGAAGTCCTCCGCGCCGTACGCGTACGACAGCGGCGCCCCGGCCTCCGTGTCGAACAGCTCGGTGCGCGGCCCCACGATCTCGAAGGGGCCGTCGAAGGACGTGCTCAGGTGCTGCCACATCCGGTAGCGCCAGGTGATGTCGCCGGCGCGTCCGATGGTCATGGAGTCGCCGACGAACATGAAACGCATGGGGCCATGATGGCGGATCACCTGGGCGGCTTCGACGGGCTGCCACGTGACGATGGACACTTGGTGCCATGCGTTTCCCGATGCGTTCGCTTCTGTCCGCCGCCACGGCCGCCGGGCTCGTCGTGCTGGGGGCCGCCGCGGCCGCCGCCGACGACGGTGACTTCACGATCAAGGATCCCCGGATCAAGGAGTCCAGCGGCCTCGCCGCCAGCCGGACCCACCCTGGGATCTACTGGACGCACAACGACAGCGACGACGGGCCGTACGTCTACGCCATCGACTCGAAGACCGGCGAGACCGTCGCCAGGATCACCATGACCGGCGTCGGGCGCCCGCGCGACGTCGAGGCGATCTCGGTCGGCTCGGACGGGAACGTGTACGTCGGCGACATCGGGGACAATCTCGGCGGCACCTGGAAGAACGTCTGGATCTACAAGTTCCCCGAGCCCGCCCGGCTGAAGGACGCGACGGTCAAGGCGACGCAGTACGTGGTGAAGTACGCCGACGGGCCGCGCAACGCCGAGGCGCTGATGGTCCACCCCAAGACGGGCCGCCTCTACATCGCCTCCAAGAAGGAGGGCGGCGGCGGGCTGTACGAGGGCCCGGAGCGGCTCTCCACGGCCGGGACGAACGTCTTCCGGCGGATCGACGACGTGCCGTGGGTCACCGACGGCGCCTTCTCCCCGGACGGCACGAAGCTGGCGCTGCGCGGGTACTTCTGGGCGGCCGAGTACGACTGGAAGGGCGGGAAGCTGGGGACGCGGCACGGTGTCTCGGCCCCGCTGATGCGCCAGGCCGAGTCCGTCACGTACACCCCGGACGGGAAGGCGCTGCTCTTCGGGAGCGAGGGGGAGCGGAGTCCGGTGGCGCGGGTCGCCGTCGCGGGGGGCGGGAAGTCCCCGTCGGACGCCCCTACAGCGCCACCCCCACCGGCGCGGCCCTCGGGGCGGGCAGCACGGCGCTGGTCGTCGAGTCACTGGAGCACGCGCTGGCACGCGGAGCCACCATCCTCGCCGAGGTGAAGGGACACGCCATCACCAGCGACGCCCATCGCGTGGCGGGCAACGACCCCTCGGGCGAGGCCTGGGCGGAGAGCTTCCGGCGGGCCCTGGCCGACGGCGGTGTACCGGCCTCGGACGTGGGCACGGTCTTCGGCGACGCCCGCGGCACCGCCGCGATCGACCGCGCCGAAGCCGCCGCGGTCACCCAGGTGTGGGAGCCGGGCACGGTCCGGCTGAGCAACCTCAGCCCGTACACGGGACACGTGCCCAGCACCTCGGCACTGATGTCGGCCGTCTGCGCCACCGAGACCCTGCGCACCGGCTGGAGCCCGCGGATCCCGGGCCTCTCAGAGCCTCTTGACGGGCTGCGCCCGTATCTCGACTCCGCTGCCGAGGCCGTCGGCAAGGCGTGTGTGGTGACCGCCGCCAACTGGGGAGGGACCTACGTCTCCCTGGTCCTCGCCCCCTGGCAGGAGAGCGCCGCGTCCGAGGAGGCGGCATGAACCACCACACCACCGCGGGCCCGGTCGTCCGCATCAGCCCGCCGCAGCAGTGCCCGGAGCGGGACGACCCCCGCTGGACCGACTGGCTGACCGACACCGAACGCGCCTACGCGCACTCCCTGGCCCGTGCCGAGGAGCACCTGTCCGCCCGCAAGGCTGCCAAGGAGGCGGCCGCGCGGCTCCTGGGCTGGCCGGGGCCGCCGCCCTGGCAGGACATGGAGATCCGGCGCGCCTCGGACGAGGCACCCACCCTGCGCGTACGCGGTGCGCTCGCGCAGTGGATGGCCGACCACGGCCTGGCCAACCCCCGCATCTCGCTGACGCACGCTCGCGGGTACGCGGCGGCCCTCGCCTGGTTCCCGGCCGGTGGGGAGCGGTGATGCACGCGCCACAGCCGTACCGCCGGATCGCTCTGATCACCGGGGCACTCGGCGGCATCGGAGGGGCCGTGACCCGAGCCCTGCTCGACCAGGGCATGGGCGTCGTGGTCACCGACCTCGACGGGGACGCCTGCCGGGCGGCGGCGAGCGAACTCAACAGCGGCCGCACCACGGGCAACGCGGTCGGCCACCCCCTCGATGTGACCGACCCCGACTCCTGGCAGCGGGCGACCCGGTTCGCCCGCCGCCGCTTCGGCCACCTCGACGTCCTCGTCAACAACGCAGGCACACTCGGCATCCACGGACTGGAGAGCTGCACCGACCAGGAGTGGGACCGCGTGGTGGACACCTGCCAGCGCGGCACCTGGCTGGGGATGCGGGCCGCCGCCCCGTGTCTGAGGTCCGCCGGGGGCGGCTCCATCGTCAACGTGAGCTCCATCTACGGAATGGTCGGATCGGGCGCCGCCTTCGCCTACCACGCCGCCAAGGGCGCCGTGCGGGCCATGAGCCGCGCGGCCGCCGTCGAACTGGCCCCCTCCGGCATCCGGGTCAACAGCGTCTCCCCCGGCATGGTCGCCACCCCCATGACGGCGACCGTGCCCCGGGAGTTCCTCAGCGACGTCACCGCACGCACCCCCCTGCGCCGCCCGGCGCACCCGGACGAAGTGGCGGCGGCTGTGCGATTCCTGGTCTGTGACACCGCCTCCTTCATCACCGGTACCGAAATCGTCGTCGACGGCGGCTTCACCGCCCTGTGACGCTCTTACGCGAGGAGTCGTGATGGACGAGGACCACGGCCGGGCGCCCTGGGTCGCGTTGGGCGTCCTGTGCACAGGCTTCTTCATGATCATGCTGGACACCACGATCGTGCACGTGGCCATCCCGGCGATGATGCGGGGGATGGCCGCGGACCTGGACCAGGTTCTCTGGGTCGTCAACGCCTATCTGATCAGTTACGCGGTCTTCATGATCCCGGCCGGACGCCTCGGCACACGCTACGGCCCCCGGCGGATCCACCTCACCGGACTCGCCCTGTTCACCACCGCCTCCGCCCTGTGCGGCTGCGCCGGAAGCATCGGCCAACTCCTGGCCTGGCGCGCCCTCCAGGGGCTCGGTGCGGCCCTGGTGACGCCGCAGATCGGCGCCTTCGTCGCCGTGCTCTTCCCCGCCCGCCGACGCGGAGCCGCTTTCGGCGCACTCACCAGTGTCATGGGACTGTCGATCGTCGCGGGCCCCCTCCTCGGCGGACTCCTGGTCACCCGCGTCGGCTGGCAGTGGATCTTCATGGTCAACGTGCCCGTCGGCGTCGCGGTGCTCCTCCTGTCCCTCGCCCTGCTCCCCGCGCCGACCCCCGACGAGCGCCGGGGCACGGACCCGCTCGGTCTGGCCCTGGTGACGATCGGGCTCACCACCCTCACCTTCGCACTGCTGGGCAGCGGACGCCCGTTGCGCGGACAGGCCCTGTGCGCGGGAGTCGCCTGCCTGGTCCTGTTCCTCGTACAGCAACGCTGCAACACCCGCTCCCCCCTTCTGCCGCGCGCACTGTTCGCCCGGCGTGACTTCGCCGTGGCCAACGGCATCGGCGCGGCCGTCCACTTCGCGGTCATCGGCAGCGCCACCCCGATCGCGCTCCTCCTGCAACAGCAGTTGCACCTCACCGCGCTGCAGTCCGCCCTCCTCACCGCGCCCACCCCGCTCGCCGCCGCCGCGGCCGCGCACGTCTCCGGCCGCCTCGCCGACCGCATCGGCGGCAAACCCCTGGTCATCGGCGGCCTGCTGACCTACGCGTACGGGCTCGCCGTGGTGGGTTCGCAGGCCCGCCCGGGGATGGACCCCTGGGAGCTGCTCCCGGCGATGCTCCTGGCGGATCTCGGCATCGGCGCCGCCCTCGCCCCGCTCACCAAAATCGCCATGGACGCGGTCGACAGCCGGCACGCGGGCCCGGCGTCCGGCCTCCTCAACACCAGCCGTCAGGTCGGCGGCATCCTCGGCGGCGCCGCCGTCGGTGCGCTGATCAGCCGTCAGACAGCCTCGGCCGCACAGGAGTCGGCCGACCCGGGGCCCACCGGCGGGGCAAGCCGGGCGGTCGACTACGCCGCCGCCCTGCACACCACTACGCTCCTGACATCCGGCGTCCTGTTCCTCGCCGCCGTCGCCGCCGCGACGCTCGCTCCCGCACGCAGCCGGCGGCCCCTGCACCCACGCCGTACGGCGTGGGTACGGCTCGACACTCTGCCCGCCGTCGTCCAGGAACACCACGGCTACCAGGCCGTTCAGATCCTCACCGCGACCAGGGTCGCCGCGCGCGGGCGCCGCGAGGTCATCGGATTCGAAGTGGCGGGCGCCGACAGTTCCCTCGCCTGGTCCCGCCTGCTGAGCGGGCTGCACGCCCACGGCCTCAACCTCGCATCCGTCCAGTACGTGGTGTGTGACGACACCCCTGGGCTGGCCGCGGCCGTCGGCCACGAACTGCGCCTGCCGACCCGCCCGGCGGGCGGGTCCCGCGACGCGGCGGCGGAGCTGCGGCGGACCCTGCGGCGGCATCTCGGCGCCGACGGCCCCGCGCACACACCTACCGGACTGGCCACCACCGTCCAGGAGGCGATCACGGCGCAGAACAGCCAGTGGGCCACAGCACCCCGCCCCGGCGGAAGAACCTGGCGTCCTCAGGTCCCCCTATGACCTCCCGTCCCGTGCCGCGACCGTACGCATCGCACGGGACCGGGCTGGAGCACCACCTCAAACCCCCACCCCTCAAAAAACACCCCACCAGCCAACGGACCAACCAACCCACTCCCGAGACGGAGGAACCCCTCATGCCCGTCCCCCAGGAACTCACCCCGCACAGCACAGCTCCAGCGGCGCCTGAACGCCCCGCGCACAGGCTTCCCACACTCACCGGAATGCGGTTCGTGGCCGCGGCCGCCGTCGTGCTGTGCCACTTCTCCCTCTACATCCGGGGGAACCCGGACTTCTGGCGCAACCTCGGCCAGGTCGGCGTCTCGTTCTTCTTCGTCCTCAGCGGCTTCGTCCTCACCTGGTCGGCCAGGCCCGGCACCCCTGCCCGGGCCGTCTGGCGCGCGCGGGCGGTGAAGATCTTCCCCAACCACCTCCTTGTCGGAGCGGCCCATGCGGGTCTCATGCTGCTGACAGGGAAAGCGATCGTCACCGCCCAGATCCTCCCCACGGCGACACTCACCCAGTCGTGGATTCCCGGATTCAACCTCACGACGGCCATCAGCCCCGTGAGCTGGACCCTCTCCTGCGAGATGTTCTTCTACCTCGCCTTTCCGCTGCTGCTGACACAACTCCGCCGCGTACCCCCGAGATACCTGTGGTGGGCGGCCGCGGCACTGATCGCGGTGATCTTCGCCCTGCCGGTCGTCGCCGACCACTTCGTCCCCAACGGCAAGCCGATGTCCCCGCTGCTCCCCTACCTCGACAACGACGCCTGGTTCGTAGGATTCTTCCCGCTCGCGAGGGCCTTCGAGTTCGCCCTCGGCATGGTCCTGGCGCGCATCGTCGCCGCGGGAAAGTGGATACAGCTCGGCATGGCGCCCGCCACGGTCCTGTTCGTACTGGGCTACTGGCTGTCGATGGGATCCGGCCTGTACTCCTTCGCCGCCGCCACGGTCATCCCGATCGGCATGCTCATCTGCGCGGGCGCGGTCGCGGACGTCGAGGGGCGCCCTTCCCCGCTGCGCCACCCCTACCTCGTACGGCTCGGTGAGATCTCGTTCGCCCTGTATCTGGTGCACAAGCCGGTCATCGACTACGGCACCAAGCTGCTCGGCATCCCGCACTTCAGCGGTCTGGCCCTGGTGGACCAAGTGGTCGTACTGGCACCGCTGTTCGCGATCGCGCTACTCCTGTCCTGGCTGCTGTATATCGGTGTGGAACGCCCGGTGATGCGTCACTGGGCCCGGCGCCGCCCGCGCCGCAACGCGAACCACCGGGCGGCCTGCCGGGAGTGCCCGGCCCGAACCTGCTCGGGCCGGCCGAGCGGTGCGGATCACTCCGAAGGGGAGGACGTGGCCGAGCGTCCCTGGCCACGCTGACCTTTCAGCGCAGGTGGGCCGCCACCCCCACCACCTCGTACCGGGGCGGCTCCCCCACCACCCCGGTGACCGGCAGCCGGCTGCGGACCAGGACCAGCTCCTCCGTCTGCCATGCCGTGCCCTCGAAGGGCGTCAGCGCGTCGACGTACGGGTGCAGGTCGGACCCCGCCCGGCTGCGGGCCAGGGTGAGGTGGGGGTGGTAGCGGCGGTGTTCGTCCATCGGGATGCCCGCGCGGCGGGCCGCCGCGTCCGACCGTTCGGCCAAGAGACGCAGCGCGTCGATCGCGCCCGCGACGCCCGCCCACAGCACCTTGTCCCCGAACCGGCCGCCCCCGTGCAGCCGCAGCTCGAAGGGCGGGGTGCGGTGGGCGGCCCGGGCCAGGCGGGCGTGGAGGTCCGGCAGCAGCGCCTCGTCCACCTCGCCCAGGAACGCCAGCGTGAGGTGCCAGTCGTCGCGGCCCGCCCAGCGCAGCCGGTCCGCGCCGGGCAGGGCGTGCAACTCGTCCACCGACACGCCGAGTTCGGCCAGCCGGGGCGGCGGGGGCAGCACGGCCACGAAGAGTCTCATGGGACCAGTCTTGCCCCGGGGGAAGGACTCGTCACGCCGCCGTGGCCAGCTGCTCCCTCGGGACGAACTCCAGGTGCCGGCGGCCGCGCCGCAGATCGACCTTGAGCCGCAGGTTCGCCGCACGGGCCAGCATCAGACCGACACCGAGCGACGCGACCGCGCAGATCAGTCCGCCCAGGGCGAGGCTGACCCGTACGCCGTACTCGTCCGTGAGCCAGCCGAAGAGCGGGCCGCCCAGCGGGGTGCCGCCGGTGAAGACCATCATGAACAGGCTCATCACCCGGCCGCGCATCTCCGGGTCGGTGGCCATCTGGACGGAGGCGTTGGCCGTGACGTTCACCGTCAGGCCGAGGACGCCGATCGGGAGCAGGAGCGCGACGAAGAGCACCATGCCGGGCGCCATCGCCGCCGCGACCTCGATGATCGCGAACAGTCCTGCCGCCCCCGCCAGCAGCCGCAGACGCGTGGTGCCCCGGCGGGCCGCGAGCAGCGCGCCGATCAGGGAGCCGATCGCCATCAGGCTGTTGAACAGGCCGTACATCCCGGAGCCGCCGTGGAAGACGTCATGGGCGAAGGCGCTGAGCCAGATCGGGAAGTTGAAGCCGAAGGTGCCGACGAACCCGACCAGGACGATCGGCCAGATCAGCTCCGGGCGCTTGGAGACGTAGTCCAGGCCCTCGCGGAGCTGGCCCTTGCCGCGCGGCGCGAGCTTGGTGGGCCGCAGTTCGGCCGTACGCATCAGGGCGAGGCCGGCCAGCGGTGCCAGGAAGGAGAGGCCGTTGGCGAGGAACGCCCAGCCGGGGCCGACCGCCGCCATCACTCCACCCGCGACCGCGGGGCCCACGAGCCGGGCCGACTGGAAGTTGGCCGAGTTGAGGCTGACCGCGTTGCGGACCTGGTCGGGGCCGACCATCTCGGAGACGAAGGACTGGCGGGTCGGGTTGTCGACGACCGTCACCAGGCCGGTGAAGAACGCGGTCACATAGACGTGCCAGACCTGGACGTGGCCGGAGAGCGTCATGGCCGCCAGGAAGAGACCGCCGAGGCCCATCGCGCTCTGGGTCACGAAGAGGATGCTCCGCTTGGCGAAGCGGTCGGCGATGACGCCGCCGTACAGCCCGAAGAGCAGCATCGGCAGGAACTGCATGGCGGTGGTGATGCCCACCGCCACCGAGGAGCCGGTGATCTGGAGGACCAGCCAGTCCTGGGTGATCCGCGCCATCCAGGTGCCGATGTTGGAGACGATGGCACCGGAGAAGAACAGCCGGTAGTTGCGGATCGCGAGGGAGGAGAAGGTCCCCCGTCGGGTGCTGCCGGCGGCAGCGGTGTCGTGGGTGGATTTCGGTGCGGGGGCGGAGTCTGCTCCGGATCCCGTACTCAAAGGGGTTCGCCTCCTATTCTGCGCGGTCAGTTCACAGGTGTGCGAGCTTCTCCAGTACGGGTGCGGCGGCGCGCAGCTTCGCCCACTCGTCCTCGTCCAGGCCTTCCGCGAGGGAAGCCAGCCAGGCGTTGCGCTTTCGGCGGCTCTCTTCGAGCATCGCCTCGGCCTCTTCGGTCTGGCTGACCACCTTCTGGCGGCGGTCGTCGGGGTGCGGCTCCAGCCTGACCAGGCCCTTCGCCTCCAGCAACGCGACGATGCGGGTCATCGACGGCGGCTGGACGTGCTCCTTGCGGGCCAGCTCACCGGGGGTGGCCGAGCCGCAGCGGAAGAGGGTGCCGAGCACCGACATCTCGGTGGGGCTCAGCGACTCGTCGACGCGCTGGTGCTTCAGGCGTCGGCTCAGGCGCATAACCGCGGAGCGGAGGGAGTTCACGGCGGCGACGTCGGCGTCACTGTCGTGGGGCAGGTCAGACATGTTCGTTAGAATAACTCATTACTCTGGCTAAATACCAGCCCGAGTACCACCGGCGCGCCGTAACGGCCGCCACACACCACTACACACATCACCCGAATGAGTGAGAGCTATCGGAAAAGTGACGCACCGGGGCGGGGCCTGCGGCGACCCTCGTCCCATGGGGACCAGCGTGCTCAGCCTGCGGATAGACGGTGAGCTGCTCGAACGGCTCCGGCAGCATGCCGCCAAACGCGGAATGAGCGTCCAGGACTATGTGGTCCGGACGCTCATTCGCGACGACTTCGACGAGCGGTTCAACGCCGCGGTCGATGAGACGGAGAAGTTCTACGGGGCGGCCTAGCACCGCCCCGCCCAGGGGCCGGCTACGTCAGGCCCACGGCCGGCATCAGGTAGTAGAAGGCGAACACCGCCGACACGACGTACATCGCCACCGGCACCTCGCGGCCGCGGCCCGCCACCAGGCGGAGCAGCGTGAAGGTGAGGAAGCCCATGCCGATGCCGTTGGTGATGGAGTACGTGAACGGCATCATCACCATCGTCACGAACGCCGGGATCGCGATCGTCCAGTCGTCCCAGTCGATCTGCCGGATCGAGCCGGACAGGATCAGGAAGCCCACCGCGAGCAGCGCCGGGGTGGCGGCCTGGGACGGGACCATGGTGGCGAGCGGGGTCAGGAACAGCGCGACCGTGAACAGTCCGCCGGTGACCACGTTGGCGAAGCCGGTGCGCGCCCCCTCGCCGACGCCCGCCGTGGACTCCACGAAACAGGTGGTGGCGGAGGAGGACGAGGCGCCGCCCGCCGCGACCGCGATGCCGTCCACGAAGAGCACCCGGTTGATGCCGGGCATGTTGCCCTCGGCGTCGGTCAGCCCGGCCTCGTCGCTGATGCCCATGATCGTGCCCATGGCGTCGAAGAAGCACGACAGCAGCACGGTGAAGACGAACAGGACGCCGGTCAGCACGCCGACCTTGTCGAAGCCGCCGAACAGGCTGACCTCGCCGACCAGGCCGAAGTCGGGGCCGGCGACCGGGTTGCCGGGCCACTTCGGGGTGGTCAGGCCCCAGGACGGGACGGTGGCGACCGCGTCGAGGATCATCGCGAGCCCGGTCATCGCCACGATGGAGATGAGGATGGCGCCCGGCGTCTTGCGGACGAGCAGTGCGAGGGTCAGCAGGACGCCGAGGATGAAGACCAGGACCGGCCAGCCGAGCAGATGCCCGTTGCCGCCGAGCTGGAGCGGGACGCTGGTGTGGGCGGCGTCCGGGATACGGGAGACGAAGCCCGAGTCGACCAGGCCGATCAGCATGATGAACAGGCCGATGCCGATCGCGATGCCCTTGCGCAGCCCCAGCGGGACCGCGTTCATCACCCGCTCGCGCAGCCCGGTGGCGACCAGGATCATCACCACGAAGCCCGCGAGGACGACCATGCCCATCGCGTCGGGCCAGCTCATCCGGGGCGCCAGCTGGAGGGCGACCACGGTGTTGACGCCGAGCCCGGCGGCCAGCGCGATCGGCACATTGCCGATGACGCCCATCAGGAGCGTGGTGAAGGCGGCGGTCAGCACGGTGGCGGTGACCAGCTGGCCGCCGTCGAGCTGGTGACCGTACATGTCCTTCGCGCTGCCGAGGATGATCGGGTTCAGCACGATGATGTAGGCCATCGCGAAGAAGGTGGCGAAGCCGCCGCGGATCTCCCGGCCGAGGGTGGAACCCCGCTCGGAGATCTTGAAGTAGCGGTCCACCGCGTTGGCCGGCGGCTTCGGGGCAGGCTGGGTGGCGTCGACCTTGGCGGTGGCCGAGGGGGACATGCGGAACCTCAGTTTTGAGACGGGGCGGGGAGCGGAGAGCAGGGAGATACGAAAAAGCGACCCTGACCCGAACCTCTTTGGACGTTTCAACGAACAAAACGAGTCAGCCGTAAGCCGTTTCAGTATGAATACATAAGGCAAAGATCGCTATCTCCGCGCGTAGACACAAGGGGCGCCCGGGCTCCGAGGACCTCCGAGAGGGCCGCTGGGCCGCCGGAAGCGTCCCCCTACACTGATCGCATGGAGAAGTGGACCCCGAAGCACGAGGCGCCGGAGCCCCTGGAAGGGCCCGTCGTCGCCACCATCACCGGCGGCACGATCCTCTGGTTCGTCCTCTTCCTCGTCCAGCTGCCGTTCTACGGCTGGTTCGACGACCACGGGCACCTGTGGTGGGTGTGGACGTGTCTGGCCGGCGGCGGTCTCGGCCTGATCGGCATCTGGTACGTACGAGGGCGCGACGCGGCCCTCAAGCGGCACGCGGCGGCGGGGCCGGCCGAGGCCGAGAAGCTCTAGGCGCGACAGGAGCGGGCGGCGGGGGCGGACGGTAGAGGCAGGGGTGGGGCCGAACCCCCGGTGGGCTACGAGTGGCCCAGGTCCTCCGCCGACTCGTCGCCCGCCGCCTCCACCGAGCCGCTGTCCGCCGCGGGCCGCAGCGGCAGCGCGTCCGCGCCCAGCGTGTCCAGGACCGGCGGCGACGGCCGCGGCGGCTTCGGCATGACGGCCGCCTCCGAGTGGCCGCCGCAGCCGTAGGACAGGGACACGACACGCCCGTCCGCCGGACCGAATTCGTTCGCGCAGATGCCGAAGGCCTGCCGCAGGGACCCGGCCAGCGGGACCAGGAAGGCGCACGACACGCAGGACGCGGGGGCCGCCTGGGCCATCGGGGTCTTCGCGCCGAAGGACTCGTCCCAGCGGTCCGCCGCCGCGTGCAGGCCGTAGCGGGACAGGACCCGCGCCCGGCGCATACCGAGCTCCTCGGCCAGCGACGCGATGGAGCCGCGCGACGCGTCCGGCCGGGACACCAGCTCCGCGTCCTCGGCCTCGACCCGCTCGGCCAGCTCCCCGGAGACGGAGACCACGGAGTTGGGCGGCGGCGCGTCCTCGTCCGAGTAGCCGGGCTCCAGGCGCAGATCGTCCGCCTCGGTGGGCAGCAGATCGCCGGGCCCCATGTCACCCGGACGCAGCCGCTCGCTCCACGGCACCCATTCGGGCGCCTGGAGCGCGTCGGGACCGGGCAGCAGGACCGTCTCGTCGAGGGTGACCAGCTTCGCGCGGGAGGCCCGCGCGACGGTCACCGCCCAGCGCCAGCCCCGGTACCCCGGCTCCTTGCACTCGAAGAAGTGCGTGACGACCCGGTCACCCTCGGCCACCGCCGATACGTGCTCTCCGACCACCCCGGGCGCAGCGGCCTCTTCGGCCGCCTCCCGGGCGAGGTCGACCGCTTCGGCGCACAGGCGGTCGGGGGTACGGCTTCGCGTCGTCGCAGCACTCACAGGTCTCGCTTCTCTCCTACGCCGTCTCACGGGTGCGCCGGGGACCGCGTACGGGCGAGTCGCGGACGGAGCGGACCAGGGGGCCGCGTCGACGTCCGCGCCCGGGCCGTGAGCTGTCAGGGGCGCGCCTTTCGCCATCCATTCTGCGGGATCGCGGAGAGGCGCGCGGCCATGAGCAGCCGCGGGCGGCGCGCCTGTCACGCTACCCCCTTCACGGCCCGTGGCCCACCTGCCGGTCCGAATCCCCGTCGGTACGTCATGGTCAGACAGGGTTGGGGCACTATGACTGAGTGGCTACCGCGAGGTCCACCGACGAGACCGGTCCCCTCCGCAGGGCGGGGCGGACGGTCGGCCGAGCCCTGCACCTGCCCATCACGGGCACCGCCCGTTCCATCCGAAAGGCGACCCACGCGCACGGCGCCGGTGAGTCGGGCCTGGGCAAACTCATCGAGCTGCACGCCGTGAACGGCGCCGGCGACGTGATGATCACCGTGGCCCTCGCCTCCACCGTCTTCTTCTCCGTCCCGACCGACCAGGCCCGCGGCCGGGTCGCGCTGTATCTGGCGATCACGATGGCCCCGTTCACCCTCCTGGCCCCCGTGATCGGCCCCCTGCTGGACCGGATGTCCCACGGCCGGCGCGCCGCGATGGCGGGCGCCATGCTGGCGCGGGCGCTCCTCGCGCTCACCATGTCGGGCGCGGTCGCCACCGGCGGCCTGGAGCTGTACCCGGCGGCGCTGGGCGTCCTGGTGGCGTCCAAGGCGTACGGAGTGGTGCGCAGCGCGGTCGTGCCACGGCTGCTGCCACCACGGTTCTCGCTGGTCAAAGCTAATTCCCGGGTCACACTCGCCGGGCTGCTCGCGACGGCCGCGGCGGCCCCGATCGGCGCGGGGCTCCAGCACGTCGGGCCCGAGTGGCCGCTCTACGGGGCGTTCTGCGTCTTCGTGGCGGGCACCTTCCTGGCGTTCACGCTGGACCACAAGGTGGACTCGGCCAAGGGCGAGCGCAAGGCCCAGCTGGTCGACCACGGCGCGCGCAAGCCCGGTCTGCGCACGGTCGGCTCCTCCGTGCTGAACGGGCTGATCGCCAACGCC
This sequence comes from Streptomyces sp. ERV7, assembly GCF_001653515.1. Classification (GTDB taxonomy): domain Bacteria; phylum Actinomycetota; class Actinomycetes; order Streptomycetales; family Streptomycetaceae; genus Streptomyces. Next base: position 790,608 of record NZ_LYOY01000040.1, read on the forward strand.
GCCCTGCGCTCCCTCTCCGGCTTCCTGATCTTCTTCCTGGCGTTCCTGCTGCGCGAGCACCCGCTGGCCGGGCAGAGCGCCGCCGTCTCGCTCGCCGTGGTCGGCGTCTCGGCGGGCGTCGGCAACGCGCTGGGCACGGCGGCGGGCTCGCTGCTGCGCTCCCGGGGCCCGGAGGTCATCATCGTGATGGCGCTGCTCGCCGCGCTCGGCGCGGCGGTGTGCGCGGCGGCGTTCTTCAGCGGGCTGCTGATGGCGGTGCTCGGCGCGACCGCCGGGTTCACCCAGGCGCTGGCGAAGCTGTCCCTGGACGCGATGCTCCAGCGCGATGTGCCCGAGGAGGTGCGCACCTCCGCGTTCGCCCGCTCGGAGACCGCGCTCCAGATGTCGTGGGTGCTCGGCGGCGCCATAGGGATCGTGCTGCCGCTCAACGGCGTGCTCGGGATGTCGGTCGCGGCGGGGCTGCTGGCGGTGGGCGCGGCCACGTCCGTACGGGGGCTGCTGAGCTCCGGGCGGCGCGGCACGCCACACCCGCGCGTGGCGTGATCCCGGGGGACCGATAGCCTTCGGCTCATGACCGCCTCGTTCACCTCTGGTAAGGCCCGCCGGGCCGGCATCGCCCTGGGCGCTGTCTCCGTCGGCCTCCTCGTCCTCTCCGCCTGCGACAAGCCGACGCCCCTCGCGACCGTGACGGTCGGGACGACTTCGGTGACCGCCGAGGCCGCCTGCCGCAACGACGGCAAGGCGCTGTCGGACGAAAAGCTCACCACCTGCCTGAGCAATGTGAAGACGTCCAAGACGATCAAGTACTCGCCGGGCTCGACCCTGCGCCTGGGCGTCGACCCGGAGGTCGTGGAGCACGGCGACAAGTGGGTCGCGGTCCTCGACGGCAACCCGATCACCGAGCCGTCCAACAAGACCTACCGCTCGTTCCCCAACGCGGACGTCTTCGCGACGGGCGGGCAGGGCGCCGCGCCCAAGACCAAGAAGATCAACATCATTCAGGTCAACGACGACAACAAGCCCAAGTCGGTGTGGAGCTTCACGCTCAAGCGCGACGACAGCTGAGACGACGGCCGGCATGCGCGTCCTGGTCGTGACCGCGGTACCCGCCGAGCGGGACGCGGTCACACGGGCGTGCCCGGCCGCCCTCGACGTCCTCGTGGGAGGGGTGGGCCCCGCCGCGGCCGCGGCGGCGACGGGTGCCGCCCTGTCCCGTACCCCGTACGACCTGGTCGTCTCCGCCGGGATCGGGGGCGGGTTCCAGCCCACCGCGCCCGTCGGCGCGCTCGTCGTCGCGTCCCGGATCGTCGCCGCCGACCTCGGGGCCGACACGCCCGAGGGATATCTGGATGTCGAGGCGCTCGGGTTCGGGCGCTCCGCCCATCTGCCGCCCGAGCGGACGGCGCGGGCGATCGCGGAGGCCACCGGGGCCGTGTACGGGCCCGTCCTCACCGTCTCCACCGTCACCGGCACCGCCGCCCGCGCCGCCGAGCTCGCCGCCCGGCATCCCGGGGCCGCCGCCGAGGCGATGGAGGGGTTCGGGGTCGCGGAGGCCGCGGCCCAGCAGGGGGTGCCCGTCCTGGAGATCCGGGCCGTCTCCAACGCCGTGGGGCCGCGCGACCGCTCCGCCTGGCGGATCGGGGACGCGCTCGGCGCACTCACCGACGCTTTCGGGAAGCTCCCGCCCGTACTGGAGAGTTGGAACGGTCATGACTGAGCCGCTGCGCATCGCCTACTCGCCCTGCCCCAACGACACGTTCGTCTTCGACGCCTGGGCGCACGGCCGCGTCCCCGGCGCGCCGGACATCGACGTCACCTTCGCGGACATCGACATCACCAACGGCGTCGCCGAACGCGGTCCGGCCGAGAACGACTTCGACGTCCTGAAGGTGTCGTACGCCGTACTGCCGTGGGTCCTCGACGACTACGCCCTGCTGCCCTGCGGCGGGGCGCTCGGCCGCGGCTGCGGCCCGCTGGTGCTGACGCGTGAGGCCGGTGTCGACCTCACGGGCAGGACCGTCGCTGTCCCGAGCGAGCGCTCGACGGCGTATCTCCTCTTCCGGCTCTGGGCGGCCGACGTGGTGCCCGGCGGGGTCGGCAAGGTCGTCGTGATGCCGTTCCACGAGATCATGCCCGCCGTGCGCGACGGCAAGGTCGACGCCGGACTCGTCATCCACGAGGCCCGGTTCACCTACCAGGAGTACGGGCTGCACTCGCTCGCCGACATGGGCGAGCACTGGGAGTCCACCACCGGGCTGCCCATCCCGCTCGGCGCGATCATCGCCCGCCGCTCGCTCGGCGAGGCGCGGCTGCGGGAGCTGGCCGAGGTCATCCGTACGTCCGTCCGCATGGCCTGGAACGACCCGGAGGCTTCCCGGCCGTACGTACGGGAGCACGCCCAGGAGATGGACCCGGCGGTGGCCGACCAGCACATCGGGCTCTACGTCAACGAGTTCACGCACGATCTGGGCGAGGACGGCTACGCGGCGGTGCGCGGGCTGCTGACACGGGCCGCGGCCGAGGGGCTGGTGCCTCCGCTCGGCCGCGACGCGCTCAGGTTCGTGGACTAGACGTCGAGCTGGTCCGCCACCGCCCGCAGCAGTCCGGCGATCTTCTTGCCCGCGGCCTTGTCGGGGTAGCGGCCGCGCTCCAGCATCGGCGTGATGTTCTCCAGCAGTGTCGTCAGGTCCTGGACGATGGAGGCCAGTTCGTCGGGCTTGCGGCGCTGGGCCGCGGCGACGGAGGGGGCCGGGTCGAGGACGGTCACCGAGAGAGCCTGGTCACCGCGCTGGCCCGCCACGACGCCGAACTCGACGCGCTGGCCGGGCTTGAGTGTCTCCACTCCGGAGGGGAGCACTGACGAGTGCACGAAGACGTCGCCGCCGTCGTCGCGGGAGAGAAAGCCGAAGCCCTTCTCGCTGTTGAACCATTTGACCTTGCCGGTAGGCACGTCTGTCCTCGTCCTCGTACTCGTCGTTGGGTGCGCGGGTCGCCGCGGAAAACGGCTCTGGATAGCACTGCAGCGGGTCGCCTTCGGACCCGCCGACACCAAGGCTAATGGTCCAGAGGCTGCTGACAAGACGTCCCGGCAGGTCCTTACGGGCAGGGAACTACCCTGACCGAGTGAGTAACGAAACCCAAGCGAATTCGGCCAGGGACGAGTCGAACACCGGGGACCGGCTGGTTCGCGCCGGTGTCATCGTCTTCTTCTTCGGCGCGCTCGCCACGCTGGTCACAGTGGCGCCGCTGTTCCTGCACACGACACCGTTCCCGCCGGTCGCGTACGCGGTCTGCATGCTGATGGGCGTCGGCTTCCTGATGGCCGGGGCGGGTGTGGTGCGGTCGGGGGGGGCGGGGGGTCGGGCTAGGACCGCTCCGCCGTGCCGGTGTACGCCTTCCACCACGGGCGGAACTCCGTGAGGTCGGCGAGGACGACGTCCGCGCCCGCCTCGCGCAGCTCCTCCGCGCCGATCGGGCCGGTGGGTACGGCGACCGAGAGGGCGCCCGCGGTGTGGGCGCCGCGGATGTCGCCGGTGTGGTCGCCGACGTACACCGAGGCGCCGTGCGCGCGCAGCGCCTCCGCCTTGGCCTCGGCCCACAGCCCGCCGATCAGCTCGTCCGGCTCCAGGCCGAGATGGGTCAGGTGCAGGGCGGCCTGCGGCCGGTTCTTGGCGGTGACGACGATGGCACGGCCGCCGAGCTCCTGGACGGCGCGGATCGCGTCGGCGGCGCCGGGGAGGGCGGTGGTGGGCTCGATGGCGTACGTGGGGTACAGCGCGCGGTAGCGCGCGGCCATCTCCGGGACGCGGTCCTCGGGGAACCAGTGGCTCAGCTCCCACTCCAGCGGCGGGCCCAGGCGGCTGACGGCGGCGTCGGCGTCTATGGGGGTGCCGGTGTCCGCGGCGAGGCGCTGGTAGCAGGCGTGGATGCCGGGGCGGGAGTCGATGAGGGTCATGTCGAGGTCGAACCCGACGGTACGAGAGGCCATGCCCCCATTGTGGGGCGATCCCCCACCCCCGCCGCGCCCGCCGCGTAGAGCAGCGCGGGCCCGGCCACCTCCCTGCGCGCCCACAGGTGGTGCAGCAGCTCCTGCTCGCGGGCCGTGAAGTCCGGGCCCGCCTGGGCGCGGCGGGCCCGGCGGCGCAGGAACGCCAGGGCCGTCGCGAACGCCTCGTACTCCGCGACCGTCCGCGCCGCCCGCTTGCCGCCGAAGGTGCGGTGGGCGAAGTCGCGGGCCATCGAGCGGGCCCGCATCGAGGAGAGCGCGAGCGGTTCGGCGGGGCCCAGCCAGCCCGCCGCCGCGTACGCGGGCAGCTCGGCCGCGACCGTGCGCAGCTCCCGCTGGCGGCTCCAGATCGCCAGCCAGGTGAGCAGCGCGAAGACCGGCACCATGAACGCGGCATAGACGAGGTAGAAGCCGTACGTCCCGAACGACGACGAGCCGTTCCACAGCGCGTGCATCCCCATCGCGGACAGCAGCCCGAGCACCGGCAGGCCGATACGGCGCCACCGGCTGCCCGGCACGGCGAGCGCGGCCGCCCCGAAGCCGATGCCGGTGCACACCGTGAACAGCGGGTGCGCGAACGGCGACATCACGATCCGTACGAAGAACGTCGCCGCGGTCGTCGAGGAGAGGCCCGCGGTGTGGCTGACCTGGTCCTCGCCGAAGGCGTTGCCGAGATAGAGGATGTTCTCGGTGAAGGCGAAGCCGGTCGCGGTGAAGCCCGCGACGACGACGCCGTCGACTATGCCCTTGAAGTCCCGTCTGCGGAACAGGAAGAGCATCAGCACGGCCACCGCCTTGGCGCTCTCCTCGACGACCGGCGCGATGACGGTCGCGCCCAGGTGGTCGGCGGAGGACGGGTCGGCGGTGGCGGTGGCTATCCACTTGGTCGCGAACGAGTTGGCGATGATCGCCACCAGGGCGGCGGCGCACGCGCCCCAGGCGAAGGCGAACAGCAGATTGCGCCAGGGGCCCGGGTCCACCCGGTCGAGCCAGCGGAACGCGGTGGCCAGCAGCGGCACGGGCAGCACGGCGAGCGCCAGGCCGACCAGGAACCCCTCGGTGCCGGTCTGCTCCCGCACGATCGCGAGGATGACCAGACCGCACAGCGCGAGCAGCGTGATCAGCGCGCCGGCCCGGACCGCCTTGGAGCGCCAGAAGTCGCGCCGCGGCCGGTAGCGCCACTTGGCGCGCTCCGGCACGGCGTCGAACCGCGGCTCGGCGCCGCGCTCCGGGACCGGCTGGAGCGGGCCCGGCGGCTGGCGTTGCGGAAGCGACTCGGACGACACCAGACGACCCTAACGAGGGGTACGGACAATCCGCGACGGTGCCTGTGGACGCCGTCAGGCGGCGGGCAGCTCGGCGACGCGGGTGAAGAGCAGGTCGTGGACCACATGGCCCTTGTCGAGGCCCTGCCCCTCGAAGCGCGTGAGTGGCCGGAACCCGGGCCTCGGGGCGTAGCCGCCGTCCGCCTGGGTGTTCTCGAACGCGGGGTGCGCGTTCAGCACCTCCAGCATCTGCTCGGCGTACGGCTCCCAGTCGGTGGCGCAGTGCAGCACGGCGCCGGGCTTCAGCCGGGGCGCGGCCAGGGTGAGGAAGTCGGGCTGGATGATGCGGCGCTTGTGGTGGCGCGCCTTGGGCCAGGGGTCCGGGAAGTAGACGCGCAGCCCGTCCAGCGACTGGGGCGGCAGCATCTCGCGCAGCAGGATGATCGCGTCGCCGTTGGCGACGCGGACGTTGGTGAGGCCGCCGCGCTCGGCGAGGCCGAGGAGGTTGCCCTGGCCGGGGGTGTGGACATCGACGGCGAGGATGCCGGTGCCGGGGTCGGCGGCGGCCATCTCGGCGGTCGCCTCGCCCATCCCGAAGCCGATCTCCAGGACGACGGGCAGCCCGTCGAACATCGCGTCGAGGTCGAGGGTGCCCTGCCCGTCGATGTCGAGGCCCCACTGGGGCCACAGCCGCTCCAGGTACTCGCCCTGGCCGGTGGTCACCCGGCTGCGGCGCGGCTGGAAACTGCGGATCCGCCGCTCGTGGTGCGACCCGGCGGGATCGGCGACGGGACCCCCGGGAAACCGGGGCTCGCCCTTGGGGCGACGGGCGGGGGCGGAGGGCTGCTCAGACACAATTACCGGATTCTACGTGCCCCGCCCGGCGCGGGCCCGCGCCACGGCGTGCGGGCAGGATCCGCCGGGCGGGCCCCGCACCCGCGTCTACACCCGTGCCGCCCCCAGCACCTCCAGGGCCCGCCGGGCCACCTCGCGGCCGATCGGCAGGGACGCCGTGGCCGCCGGGGAGGGGGCGTTCAGCACATGGATCGTGCGCGGGGCCTCGCGGATGAGGAAGTCGTCGACCAGGGTGCCGTCGCGCAGCACCGCCTGGGCGCGGACGCCCGACGGGGCCGGGCGCAGGTCCTCGTCCCGGACGGCGGGGAGCAGCCGGCGGACCGCCTCGGTGAAGGCGCGGCGGGACAGCGAGCGGTGGATCTCGCCCGCCCCGTACCGCCAGTGGCGGGCGGCTATGCGCCAGGTGCCGGGCCAGCTCAGGGTGGCGGCCAGCTCGGCGGGGCGGACCGTGCGCCAGTCGTAGCCCTCGCGGGCGGCCGCCGGGACCGCGTTCGGCCCCACGTGGACGCCGCCGTCGACGCCCCGGGTCAGATGCACCCCGAGGAAGGGGAACGCCGGGTCCGGGACCGGATACACCAGCCCCTTGACCAGGCCGGGCCGGGCCAGCTCGTAGTACTCCCCGCGGAACGGCACGATCCGTACGCCCGGGTCGTCCCCGGCCAGGCGGGCCACCCGGTCGCAGTGCAGCCCCGCGCAGTTCACCAGCGCCCGCGCCCGGATCACCGCGCCGGTCGAGGTGAGCACCGCCACGCCCGCCTCGGGGCGGCGGGATATCCGGACCGCTTCCGTCCCGTACCGGATCTCCGCCCCCGACAGCTCCGCCAGGCGCGCCGCGACCGCCGGGAAGTCGCACACGCCGGTCGTGCCGACGTGGATCGCGGCGAGGCCCCGGACCTCCGGCTCGTACTCCGCGATCTGCGCGGGGCCCAGCTCGCGCACCGGGATCCCGTTCTCCCGGCCGCGCTGGACCAGGGCGTGCAGCCTCGTCAGCTCGCTGCGCTCGGTCGCCACGATCAGCTTGCCGGTGACCTCGTGCGCGATGCCCTGCTCGGCGCAGAACGCCACCATCTCGGCCGCGCCCCGCACCCCGAACCGCGCCTTGAGGGAGCCCGGGCGGTAGTAGATCCCGCTGTGGATCACCCCGCTGTTGCGCCCCGTCTGGTGGCGGGCCGGGCCGTCCTCCTTCTCCAGGACCGTCACGCGGGTCCCGGGCGAGGCCTGTACGAGGGCATACGCCGTCGACAGACCGACGATCCCGCCGCCGATCACCAGCACGTCACAGTCGTACGCGGTCACCACCACACCTCCCACCCCAGATAGTGCACTGGCCCACTGACAATGCGCGTAAACCCGTGGGGGAAGTGATCTACGCCGGAGCGACCAGGAGCGGCCGTGCCCGCTCGCGCAGCTCCACCACGCGTGGCTCGTCCCCGTACGGCTCCAGGCGGTGCAGCAGGTCCCTCACGTACTCGGTGGTCCGGGCCGACGAGATCCGTCCGGCGACCTCCACCGCGCGCGTGCCGGCCGCGCACGCCGCGTCGAGGTTGCCCGACTCCAGCTCGGCCACCGCCGACACCACGAGCCGCAGGCCGTGCGAGCGCACGAACTCCTCGGTGGGGCGCGACAGCGCCTGCTCGGTGAAGCGGCGCACCTGGCGCGGGGCCTTCAGATCGCGGTAGCACTCGGCCGCGTCCGCCGCGAAGCGGTCGTACGAGTAGAAGCCCAGCCAGGACGGGTCCGCGTCGCCGTCCCGGGAGCGCTCCAGCCACGACTCGGCGGCCTTCAGGGCGGCGCCGGCCGCGAGCGCGTCGCCCGCCTTCGCGTGCGCGCGTGCCTCGACGAGCCGGAAGAAGCTCATGGTGCGGGCGGTCGCCAGGCCCCGGTTGCGCTCGACGGCGGCCTGCGCCAGGTCCACCCCCTCGTCGGCGAAGCCCCGGTAGGTGGCCTGGAGCGACATGGAGGCGAGCACATAGCCGCCGAGCGGCACGTCGGCCGCCGCGCGCGCCAGGCGCAGGGCCTGGATGTAGTAGCGCTGGGCGGCCTCCTGCTGGCCGGTGTCGAAGGCCATCCAGCCGGCCAGTCTGGTCAGCTCCGCGGTCGCCCCGAACAGGCCCCGGCCGACCTCGTCCGAGTACGAGCCGAGCAGCAGCGGGGCCGCGTCCACCCGTAAGCACTCGGGAACCATCGACGAACGCCAGTCCCCGCCCCCGTACTTGGAGTCCCAGCGGCGGGCGTCCTCCGCCGCCTCGCGCAGTTTGGCCACATCGCTGTGGCCGACCTTCAGCGGTGTCCCGGCCGCCCCGTCGTGGTCGCGTGCGACCGACGAGTCGGCGGGGGTTATGAGCCAGCGGGAGGCGGGGGTCGCGTACGCGGTGACCGCGAAGGATCCGGCCAGCGACTGCCAGATGCCGCCGCCCGCCCGCCGTCCGGCCAGGTCGAGCCGGTAGAGCTCGGTGGCGGAGCGGACCGCCTCGCCCACGTCGCGCGGGAACGCCAGACCGACCTCGGGCGCCGGATCGGCGTCGGCGAGCCCGATCTCGTGCAGCGGCACCGGGCGGCCCAGCTTGGCGCCGATGGCCGCCGCGATCAGATGGGGCGCGGCGCCCTGGGGGACCATTCCCTTGGAGACCCAGCGGGCCACCGAGGTCTTGTCGTAACGAAGCGTCAGACCGCGTTGCGCACCGAGGTCGTTGACCCTTCTGGCCAGTCCGGCGTTGCTGATTCCCGCGAGGGCGAGAACGGTGCCGAGCTTCTCGTTCGGCCCGCGTTGCTCCCTGGACATGCGCCACCCCTCGACACAGACGGCGTCCCCCGGGGCCGCGCCCCGGGACCGTCCGGCCGCACAATCGTGTGGCCGTGCCCCCAGGAATATGCCGCCCGCGGAGAACAGCAGTACACCCAGCGTAGTTCGCCGCATCCCGACCGTTAAGAGGCAGTGTTTCGGATGGCGAGATTGTTTTCCGTACGGACGAGTTGGGCCGGCGGCCGTGTGCTCCGGGTGTGTGGCCGTGCGCGGTGCGTGCGCTCTGGCCCGCGCGGAGCGGGGAGCGCTTCCATGTCAGGTGCGTGGGTCGGCCCGCTGAACTGGATCCAGTGGGCTGGGGGACACCGCCGCCTCAATCCCCGCGGGCGGCGGACCGGTCCGGGAGGCGGACAGCGCCTCCCGGACTGTGGGTCTTCCGTGCCGGCTTCGCTGTCGGTTTCATGCCCGCCCGGGGGCGTCCGCCACGCACGCCCGGGGTGAAGTTGGCCGAAAACCGACGGTCCCGTGTCACCCCGAATCGCCGTTTCCGATCGACCGAAGAGCAGTCAATCGGCCATCCACGGGGGCGCGTTCACTTTTTGCGCGCGCTACCCCGAGGCCCCTCCCGCACGCCATTGTCATGGCAGCATGGTCCCGAGCGACCACAGAACCGCAACGCACCCGCCCCGCCGTACGTCCGCGCGGGGCCGGTTCCGGTTCTGTCGGCGCGGGCGACGGGTTGTCCACAGGCTGTGGAGGCGGCGATGCGGTGGCTGGTGGGCTGGAGCAGTGTCGCCGCGAGGTTCGGTGCCGTGGGGACGGCCGGCGCCCTGGGCGCGCCCGAGGAGGGGCGCACGGTGCACCCGGTCGGCTCCCAGCTGCTGTGGGGCGATCCCGACCCGCTCTGGGCGGTCGGCGACTGGCGGCCCGACGAGATCCGCGTGGTCAGCGTGGGGGCGGACACCCGGCTCGCGGTCCTGGGCTGCTGCGCCGCCAGTGACGAGGAGCTGCGGGTAGGGCTGTTCGCGGCACGCGGGGGCGCACTGCGGCACCTGTCCGCGTGGCCGGGCAGCTATACGGCGGTTGCCCAGGTCGGACGCAGGGTCACTGTCGTCGGCGACCTGGCCGGCGCCCGCCCCGTCTTCTACACGCCCTGGGCGACCGGCACCGCCTACGCCACGGCCGCCCTGCCGCTCGCCGACCTCATCGAAGCCCAGCTGGACATCGGCCACTTGGCGGCGCTGCTCGCCTGCCCGGACGTACCCGAGGCGCTCGGCGACTCCACCCCCTACGCGGGGGTCCGGCGCATCCCGCCCGGCCACGCGCTGGTGCTGCGGGAGGGCTCACGGGAGATCACCGGGTACGAGCCGGTCGCCTCGCTCGCCGTCGCCGCCGCCCAGGTCGACGAGGAGAGCGCGGTGAACGGTGTACGGGAGGCGCTGGTCGCGGCCGTACGGGCCCGGCTCACCGCGCCGCGGCACGCCCCCGAGACGCTGCCGCAGGACCCGGGGCCGGTCCCCGGTATGGGCCCCGCCGAGCGGCGCGCCGCGCGCGGGGGCCCGGCGCCCGGCATCGGCGCCGACCTCTCGGGCGGCCCGGCCTCGGCCACCCTCGCCCTGCTCGCCGCCGGGCTGCCCGGCAACCCCGGCACGGTGCTGGGCCACGGCACCGGCGCGGGCGAACGGCTCCTCGCGGTCACCTTCAACGACCTCGCCGTGCCCGGCCGCAGGAGCGAGGCCGAGCTGGAGCGGGCCGGGGCGATCGCGGCCAACCCCCGGCTGCACCACGTGGTGGTGGCCGGCGACGAGGAGGCCCTGCCGTACGCGGAGCTGGCCGGACCGCTCACCGACGAGCCGGGCCCCTCGCTGGTGACGGCGGAGCGCCACCGGCGGCGGCTCGCGGCGGGCAGCGCGGACCACTTCACCGGCAGCGGGGCGCGCCAGGTCCTGGACGCCCATCCGGCGCGCCTGGCCGACCTCCTGATGGACCGTCAGCGTCGTCACTTCCTCCGCCCGGCGGCGGCGCTCGCCAAGGCGGGCGGCCCCTCCGCCCACTCCCTCTTCGTCCCGCTGACGGTGTACCGGGCGGCGCGGAAGCTGGCGCGTACGCCGTACCGGACGGGCATCGAGTCGGCGGCGGAACGGCTGCGGCGGGACGCGGACGTCGTCGACGCGGCGGCCGAGACCCCGCTGGACGCCTCGCTCGCGTCGCTGGCCTGGACGCGGCCCGGTCCTGCGGCGCGCTGGCTCACCGGGGAGGCGCTGGCTGAAGTATCGATCCGGCTGATGGCCTCGGCGACGCGCCCGGCGACGGTGCTGCGGCCCGGCGAGGCGCGGGCCCGGGCGGCGCTGGCCCGCTACGCGGCCGACCACCGCGTCCTGGAGCAGGCCGCCGAGATCCGCAGCCAGCGCCTGCACGCGCCCTTCCTGGACAACCAGGTGGTACGGGCGTGCCGCGCGCTGCCCGAGGCGCTGCGGGTGCAGCCGGGGGCGCGGGCGGCGATCCTGCGGACGGTGCTGGCGGGGTCCGGGGTGCGCGATCTGCCCTCCGGCTGGGGCGCGACGTCCCACGCCTCGTCCACGGCGGCGGTCCGGGCGGGCCTGCGCCGCTCGATCGACCCCCTGATCGCGCTCTTCGAGGCGCCGCTGCTCGCGGACGCGGGCCTGATCGAGGCGCGTACGGTCCGCCGCGCCCTGCGCTCGGCGGCCTCGGGCGAACGCCTCCCGCTGGACGGCCTGGCGGACCTGATCTCCACGGAGCTGTGGCTGCGGCGGCTGCTGTCCCGCCGGGGCACGTGCTGGACGGGGACGGCGGCGCCGAAGCAGCGGGCGGTGGCGGGGGCCCCTCCCCCACGGGTCTGGGCCCGACTGTCGCCGAGGCCACGGCCGGGATGTCGCCGGGGCGTGTGCAGGAGATCCTCCAGGTCGCGGGGCTGCCCGCCACCCACGATCCGGTCTCCGCCGTCGCCGCGCTGACCTCGCTCTTCACCGACCGGACGCGGATGTCGGCGCTCCTGGACACCGCCCCGCCGGAGGCGCTCGCGGTGCTCGACCGGCTGGTGTGGGGGCCGCCGTACGGAGAGGTGTCGGCGGATCCGGCGCCGCCGGTGCGCTGGCTGCGCGACCACGGGCTGCTGCTGCCGACCTCGGCGCGCACGGTCGTCCTGCCGCGCGAGGTCGCCCTGCATCTGCGCGCCGGGCGCGCACACCGGGCGCCCGAGCCGGTGGCGCCCGCCGTCGCGCCGGCCAAGGAGTACAAGCCCCAGGTGGTGGACTCCGCGGCGGCGGGCCAGGCGCTGACCGCGCTGACCATGGTCGAGGACCTGCTCGCCGAGTGGAACGAGGGCGGGCCCGCCGTGCTGCGGGCGGGCGGGCTGAGCGTGCGCGACCTGAAGCGGACGGCCGCCGCCCTGGACACCACCGAGCAGGCCGCCGCCTTCTGGCTCGAACTCGCCTACGCGGCCGGGCTGTTGGCGTCCGACGGCGAGGCGGACGAGCGGTACGCGCCGACGCCCGCGTACGACGGCTGGCTGGACCTGCCGCCCGCCGAGCGCTGGTCGCGGCTGGTCGCCGGCTGGCTCGCCGCGACCCGTACGCCGGGTCTGGTCGGCGATCAGGACGCCCGGGCCCGCACCCTGGCGGCCCTCGGCCCCGATCTGGACCGCTCGCCCGCCCCGGAGGTCCGCCACCGCGTACTGGCCCTGCTCGGGCGGCTGCCCGAGGGGACCGCGCCCGACCCGGAGACGCTGCTCGCCCGGCTGCGCTGGGAGCACCCGACCCGTACCGGCCCGGACGATCTGCGGCCCCGGCTGGCCGGGTGGACGCTGGCCGAGGCCGAGTGGCTGGGCGTGACGGGCCGGGGCGCGCTGGCCGCGCACGGGCGGGCGCTGCTCGCCGCCGGGGGCGACGGCGACACCCCGAAGGGCCACCGCCCGAGCGCCACGACGGCCCCGCCGCTCGGACTCTCGGCCGCCGCCGCGCTCGCGCCGCACCTGCCCGAGCCCGTCGACCACGTACTGCTCCAGGCCGACCTCACCGCCGTCGCGCCGGGCCCGCTGCGGCGCCCGCTCGCCGCGACGCTGAACGTGCTGGCGGACATCGAGTCGAAGGGCGGCGCGACGGTGTACCGGTTCACGCCCGCCTCGGTCCGGCGCGCCCTGGACGCCGGGCAGGCCGCATCCGATCTGCACGCGTTCCTGGCCGCCCACAGCGCCACGCCCGTACCGCAGCCGCTCAGCTACCTCATCGACGACGTGGCCCGCCGCCACGGGCATCTGCGGGTCGGCGCCGCCTCGGCGTATGTGCGCTGCGACGACGACGCGCTGCTCGACGAGATCGTCGCGGACAAGCGGTCGGCCGGGCTGCGGCTGCGCCGCCTCGCCCCGACCGTGCTCGCCGCACAGGCCGACCCCGCGACGCTCCTCGACGGTCTGCGCGCGATGGGGTACGCCCCGGCAGCCGAGTCCGCCGAGGGCGATGTGGTGATCACCCGCGCCGACACCCGCCGTACCCCGCCCCGCAGCGCGCCCGCGCCCGTGCCGGAGGGCCCGCCGCTGCCCGACGAGACGCTGCTCGGCGCGGCGGTCCGGGCGATCCGGGCGGGCGACGAGGCCGCCACGGTCGTCCGCAAGGAGGCGCCGCGCACCGCCCCCGCCGAGCCGGGCGGGCTGCCGCGCACCACGGCCGCCGAGACGCTCGCCACCGTCCAGGCCGCGGTGATGACCGGCTCGGCGCTGTGGATCGGCTATGTCAACGCGGACGGCGCCGCCAGCCAGCGGGTGATCGCGCCGGTGCGGGTGGAGGGCGGGTTCGTGACGGCGTACGACCACACGGCCGACGAGGTCCGCACCTATCCGCTGCACCGGATCACCGGCGTCGCGGAGCTGGCGGACGACCCCGCCTAGGGTCCCGGCCGGGGCAGGACCGAGCCGGACCGCCCCCCATCGCGCCCCGCTGAGGCACACTGGAGGTTTCGCCGCCTCCACGTACGTACGGAATGAGGGTGCACCGCGTGAACGGGCCACTGATCGTCCAGTCGGACAAGACCCTGCTCCTGGAAGTCGACCACGAGCAGGCCGACGCCTGCCGCCGGGCCATCGCGCCGTTCGCGGAGCTGGAGCGGGCGCCGGAGCACATCCACACCTACCGGCTGACCCCGCTCGGGCTGTGGAACGCGCGCGCGGCCGGGCACGACGCCGAGCAGGTGGTGGACGCGCTCGTCGAGTTCTCGCGCTACCCCGTGCCGCACGCCCTGCTCGTCGACGTCGCGGAGACGATGGCGCGCTACGGACGGCTCACCCTGAGCAAGCACCCCGTCCACGGCCTGGTGCTGACCAGCACCGACCGTCCGGTGCTCGAAGAGATCCTGCGCTCCAAGAAGATCGTCCCGCTGGTCGGCGCCCGGCTCGACGCGGACACGGTCGCGGTGCACCCCTCCGAGCGCGGCCAGATCAAGCAGACCCTGCTGAAGCTCGGCTGGCCCGCCGAGGACCTCGCGGGGTACGTGGACGGCGAGGCGCACCCCATCGAGCTCGCGGAGGACGGCTGGGCGCTGCGGCCGTACCAGAAGCAGGCCGTCGAGGGGTTCTGGCACGGCGGCAGCGGGGTGGTCGTGCTGCCCTGCGGCGCCGGGAAGACGCTGGTGGGGGCGGGCGCCATGGCGCAGGCCAAGGCCACCACGCTGATCCTCGTCACCAACACGGTCTCGGCCCGGCAGTGGAAGCACGAGCTGGTCAAGCGCACCTCGCTGACCGAGGACGAGATCGGCGAGTACAGCGGGACCCGCAAGGAGATCCGGCCCGTCACCATCGCCACGTACCAGGTGCTCACCACCCGCCGTAAGGGCGTCTATCCGCATCTGGAGCTCTTCGACTCCCGTGACTGGGGGCTGATCGTCTACGACGAGGTGCATCTGCTGCCCGCGCCCGTCTTCAAGTTCACCGCCGACCTCCAGGCCCGGCGGCGCCTGGGCCTCACGGCGACCCTGGTGCGCGAGGACGGACGCGAGTCGGACGTCTTCTCGCTGATCGGGCCGAAGCGGTTCGACGCGCCGTGGAAGGAGATCGAGGCGCAGGGCTATATCGCGCCCGCCGACTGCGTGGAGGTGCGGGTCAATCTGACCGACTCCGAGCGGCTCGCGTACGCGACGGCCGAGACCGAGGAGAAGTACCGGTTCTGCGCGACCACCGCCACCAAGCGGAAGGTCACCGAGGCGCTGGTGCGGAAGTTCGCGGGCCAGCAGATCCTGGTCATCGGGCAGTACATCGACCAGCTCGACGAGCTGGGCGAGCATCTGAACGCGCCGGTGATCAAGGGCGAGACGCCCAACGCCCAGCGCGAGAAGCTCTTCGAGTCCTTCCGGCAGGGCGAGATCTCCGTGCTCGTGGTCTCCAAGGTCGCCAACTTCTCGATCGACCTGCCGGAGGCGACGGTCGCCATCCAGGTGTCCGGCACCTTCGGTTCGCGCCAGGAGGAGGCCCAGCGCCTGGGCCGGGTGCTGCGCCCGAAGGCGGACGGCCACCAGGCGCACTTCTACTCGGTGGTGGCCCGCGACACCCTCGACCAGGACTTCGCGGCCCACCGCCAGCGCTTCCTGGCCGAGCAGGGCTACGCGTACCGGATCGTGGACGCGGACGATCTGCTCGCGGGGGACGTGGGCTGATCCATGGGCCGGGCCCGGGGCCCGGCCCGCCAGGCCGCCGCGCCGAGCACCGCGAGCCCGAGCAGCGGGTAGGGCGAGGCCAACGGCTGCTGCCACCACGGCAGTCGGAGGTCCAGGTCGCCCGAGTGCGGCACCAGCCACAAGGTGCGGGCGGTGAAGACCACCGCGACGGCGACGGCGGTACGGACCCGGCCCTCGGCCACGAGCACCGCGAGCAGCGGGACGCACCACACCCAGTGGTGCGACCAGCTGACCGGGGAGACGAGCAGCGCCGTGAAGGCGGTGGCCAGGACGCCCCAGCGCTCCGGCGAGCGGCGGGCCGTCCACAGGCCCTACAATCGCCCCTTCCCCCGCCTCCCTCCGAGGAGCGCCGCCGCCCGGACGGAAACCGGCCGGCCGCCGAAGCCGCAAGGCGATCCGCAGCCCCGACCAGCCGCCCGATCAGCCGCCCGGAGGAACCCCGTGTCCCCGCACGACCCCGAAGACCCCCTCAGCCGTGAGCGCGCCCACCTCACCGAGTCGCGCGCGGCCCTGCGCGCGATGCGCGAGGACGTGGAGAACCTCGACATCAAGGACGTCACCGCGAACTGGGTGAACGCGGCGGTCCTGCAGCGCCAGATCGACGACCGCATCAAGGCCCTGGCGGACCTCTCGCACACCCCGCTCTTCTTCGGCCGCCTCGACTATCTGCACGCGCCGGGCGCCGAGTTGGCCGAGGGGGCGCAGGGCGAGCGGTTCTACATCGGGCGCCGCCATGTGCACGACGCCGAGGGCGACCCGATGGTGATCGACTGGCGTGCGCCGGTGTCCCAGCCGTTCTACCGCGCCTCCAAGAAGGACCCGCAGGACATCGGGCTGCGCCGCCGCTTCGGCTACACGGGCGGCGACCTCACGGCGTACGAGGACGAGCACCTCACCGACCCCGCCGAGGCGGCCACCACCAGCAAGCTGCTCCAGGCGGAGATCGAGCGTCCGCGCGTCGGCCCGATGCGCGACATCGTGGCGACGATCCAGCCCGAGCAGGACGAGATCGTCCGGTCGGGGCTGACCGGATCCGTCTGCGTCCAGGGCGGCCCCGGCACCGGCAAGACGGCCGTCGGCCTGCACCGGGTGGCGTACCTCCTCTACGCGCACCGCGAACGCCTCGCCCGCACCGGCACGCTGGTCATCGGGCCGAACGCGTCCTTCCTCCACTACATCGAGCAAGTGCTGCCCGCGCTGGGCGAGTTGGAGGTCAGACAGGCGACCGTCGACGACCTGGTGGCGCACGTCGAGGTGAAGGGCGCCGACGAGGCGGCCGCCGCGACCGTCAAGGGCGACGCCCGGATGGCCGAGGTGCTGCGCCGCGCGGTCCGCTCGCACGTCACGCTGCCGACCGAGCCGCTGATGGTGGTGCGCGGCTCGCGCCGGTGGCGGATCCCGGCCTACGAGCTTGAGGAGATCGTCCGGGAGCTGCAGGAGCGCGACATCCGCTACGGCGCCGCCCGGGACGCCCTGCCGCAGCGCATCGCCCACGCCGTGCTCGTACGGATGGAGCAGGCGGGCGAGGCGCCCGACGACCGGGTGCAGGACGCGGTGGCCCGCAACGCGGCGGTGAAGGCGGCCGTGAAGGAGCTCTGGCCCCCGGTCGACCCGGCCAAGCTGGTACTGCGGCTGCTCTCGGACGCCGACTTCCTCGCCGTCCACGCGGAGGGGCTGCTCAGCGCCGACGAGCAGAAGACGATCCTGTGGGCCAGGCCCGCGCGGAGCGTGAAGGGCGCCAAGTGGTCGGCGGCGGACGCGGTGCTGATCGACGAGGCGAACGACCTGGTGGCGCGCACCCACTCGCTCGGCCATGTGGTGATCGACGAGGCGCAGGACCTCTCCCCCATGCAGTACCGGGCGGTCGGCCGGCGCTGCTCGACCGGCTCGGCGACGGTCCTGGGCGATCTGGCGCAGGGCACCACGCCCTGGGCGACGGCGAGTTGGGACGAGGCGCTGCGGCATCTGGGCAAGGCGGACGCGGTGGTGGAGGAGCTGACGGCGGGCTTCCGTGTGCCGCGCGAGGTGATCGCGTACGCCTCGCGGCTGCTCCCGTCGATCTCGCCGGGCCTGGCGCCGGTGGAGTCGGTGCGTGAGACGCCGGGCTCGCTGGCCGTGCGCGCCTCGGACCCGGCCGACCTGGACGCGGATGTGCTGGCCGCCTGCCGTGAGGCGCTTGGGCACGAGGGCTCGATCGGCCTGATCGCGGCGGACGCGCGGATCCCGGTGCTCGCCGACGCCCTGACGGCGGCGGGCCTGGCGTTCCTCGACCCCGGCGAGGAGACGACGGCCGAGTCCCGCCTCACCCTGGTCCCCGCCTCTCTGGCGAAGGGCCTGGAGTACGACTACGTGGTCCTGGACGAGCCCTCGGCGGTGGTCGACGGCGAACCGGACGAGCGCACCGGTCTGCGCCGTCTGTACGTGGCGCTGACCCGGGCGGTGTCGGGCCTCACCGTCTGCCACGCGGCTCCGCTGCCGGAGCGACTCGGCTAGTTCGGCAGGGACTTGACCAGCGCGTCGAGGAGGCCGGGGAAGCGGGCGTCCAGGTCGTCGCGGCGCAGCCGTACATAGCGGCTGCGCCCGACCACCCGGGTCGAGGTGACCCCGGCCTCACGCATGATCCGCAGGTGGTGCGAGACGGTCGACTTGTGGAGGTGGTCGAGCCCGAGCGTGCCGGGCGCGCAGCTGTACTCCTCGCCGTCCGCGTACACCTTGAGCAGCGTCAGCCGTACGGGATCGCCGAGCGCGTGCAGCACCTTGACCAGCTCGATGTCCGCGACATCGAGCTGCGGCAGCCACTCTCCGACCTGTTCTTCACCCATCCCGGCACTCTCCCTCCCTCAAGAATCGTTTGACAAACATCAAACTATTCCGCGATCGTTTGATGCACATCAAACGATACGGGGGAACTGATGCGCCTACGCCTGCTCCTGCTCGCTCTCGGCACCTTCGCCGTCGGTACGGACGGCATGGTGATCGCCGGAATCCTGCCGCTCGTCTCCGACGACCTGGGCGTGTCCGTCTCGACGGCGGGCCAGATGATCACCGTGTTCGCGCTCGCGTACGCGGTGCTCGCCCCGGTCCTGGCCACGGTGACGGCGAAGTGGCCGAGGCTGCGCACCCTGCTGACGGCCCTGACGGTCTTCACGGTGGCCAACGCGCTCTCGGCGCTGGCGCCCACCTTCGGCCTGCTGCTCGCCACCCGCGTCCTCGCGGCGGTCGGCGCGGCCCTCTACACCCCCACCGCCAACGCCGTGGCCACCGCCCTGGTGCCGCCGGAGCGGCGCGGCCGGGCCATCGCCACGGTGATGGGCGGCCTCACCGTCGCCACGGCGCTCGGGGTGCCGCTGGGCACCTGGATCGGCCGCAGCGACTGGCGACTGACGATGTGGCTGGTCACGGCCCTCGGCGCGGCCGCGTTCGCCGGGGTCGGGCTGCTGCTG
The DNA here is from genome assembly GCF_001653515.1 of Streptomyces sp. ERV7. Classification (GTDB taxonomy): domain Bacteria; phylum Actinomycetota; class Actinomycetes; order Streptomycetales; family Streptomycetaceae; genus Streptomyces. The sequence goes on from NZ_LYOY01000040.1 coordinate 809,601, forward strand.
CGGGGCCTGCCCGCACCGAAGCCGTCGCCGGGCCTGCGGGCCCGCCTCGCCCCGCTGGGCGACCGCCGGGTGCTCGGGGCGGCGACGACGACCTTCCTGGTCTTCCTGGCCGTCCAGACGGTCTTCATCTACTACACGGTGGCGGCGGCGCCCGCGACCGGCGGCGACCAGTCGAAGCTGACGCTGCTGCTCCTGGTGTCGGGCGTGTTCTCGGTGGCGGGCAGCTCGCTCGGCGGCCGGGTGGTGGACCGCTGGGGCCCCAGGGTGGTGCTCCTGACGGCGGGCACGGTGGCGGCGGCCGTGTCGCTGGCCCTGCCGTGGCTGATGCGGTCGATGACGACGGCCCTGATCGCCTCCGCCCTGAACCCCCTGGCGGGCTGGGCGATGGCGGTCGCCCTGCCGGCCCGGCTGGTCGCCCTCGACCCGCCCTCCGCGCCGCTGCTGCTCTCCCTGAACAGCAGCGCGCTGTATCTCGGCGTGGCGGGCGGGGGCGTCACCGGCAGCGCGGCGATCGCGGTGCTCGGCGAGCGCTGGTTCCCGTTCACCTCAACATTGCTGATGCTGCTGGCGGTCGCCCTGGCGGCGCTGACGACGCGGCGGACGGCGGCCGCGACGCCCGCCGCGCGTAGCACTTTCGTACTGAGCGAGTCATGAATCGGCCACGGGCGCAGGCAATTCGGTCATCGGAGTGGCGGCGTCGCGGTTTTGCGTGAGGAACTCTGTTCGCAGAGATCGCAAAGGCGGTCCACAGCAACACCGCTATCACCGCTATCACCGCTTCAACGGGGGAGTACGAACATGAGCAGGTCTGTCATGCGCCGAGGCGGCCGGGTCAAGCTGGCGTCGGTCGGTCTGGTGGTCGTCGGTTCGCTGGCGCTGAGCGCGTGCAACGGCGACGACGACGCGAACGGCCCGGTCGGCGGGGCGACGCCCACGCCCTCCGCCCCTTCGTCCTCGGCACCGTCCACCCAGCCGTCCACGCAGCCCTCCGCGCCCGAGGGCGGCGGCGGCCGTCACGCCAAGGGCGGCGAGACGTTCAAGATCGGCCAGGCCGCGCAGTTCCCGTTCGCCTACGGGACCAAGACGAAGGGCGAGATCGCCCTGACCGTCGACGCGATAGAGAAGGGCGCCCCCGCCGACCTCGCGCCGCTCAAGCTCGGCGACAAGGTCAGCGGGAAGGTCCCGTACTACATCCGCTACACGGTCAAGAACGTCGGCACGACGGACCTGGCGTACGCCTCCGTCAGCCATATGAAGGGCCACCTCGGCGACGGCACCGAGGCGCAGAACCTGATGATCATCGGCAGCTTCGACAAGTGCCCCAACGAGTCCCTGCCCAAGGACTTCACCAACGGCAAGACCCAGAAGGGCTGCGCCATCGCCCTCGCCCCCTCGGCCACGACGAAGGTCGCGTCGGCGGAGTACTGGGGCGACCCGTTCACCATGGGTGAGGGCATCCACTGGAAGTGAGCAGGTAGGCGTACGTGCGGGGGCGGCCGGGCAACTGGCCGCCCCCGCACGGCTTTACGCCGCCGGGATGTCCGTATCGCCGATCTCACATACGTACGGAGATTGCAGGTGTGATGGGATGAGGTGATGCGACCTCCCACACGCATGCCGCCCCGTCCCCGCAATCCCTACGACGAACTGGCGGCACTCGCCGACACCGACCCCGATCTGGACCCGGGACGTGGCGGCCGCCGCCGTGCTCGCGGCGACCGCCCCGGCCCACGAGGTCACCGGCCGCGTCATCAACATCGCCCGGGGCGAGGCCGTTGCGGTGCGCCGGGTGGTCGAACGGCTCATCGCCCTCGCGGACCGGCCCGTACGGCTGACCGAGCACGAACCGCTGCCGGCTCCCGTCCCGACCGGGCCGGGCCCGGACGCCCGCGTGCTGCGCGCGGACCTGGAGTGGCAGCAACTGGACATCTCGCGTGCGCGGCGCCTGCTCGGCTGGCGGCCCGCCGTGGACCTGGACACATCACTGGCAGATCTGCTCACGGCCGTTCGGCTGCCGGAGCAAGAAAGGACGCGCACGTGAGCGCTCACAAGAACCTCGTCCTCGACGAGGTCCGCAAGTTCCACCAGGACAGCCAGCCGCAGGGCGGCTTCGTTCCCGGCGTGACCGAGATCTGGCCGTCCGGCGCGGTCCTGGAGGAGGAGGACCGGGTAGCGCTGGTCGAGGCGGCGCTGGAGATGCGGATCGCCGCGGGGGTGAGCTCCCGCAAGTTCGAGTCGGCCTTCGCCCGCAAGCTCAAGCGCCGCAAGGCACATCTGACGAACTCGGGGTCCTCGGCGAACCTGCTGGCGGTGTCCGCGCTGACGTCGCACGTGCTGGAGGACGAACGGCTGCGGCCCGGCGACGAGGTCATCACGGTCGCCGCCGGCTTCCCCACCACCGTCAACCCGATCCTGCAGAACGGCCTGGTCCCGGTCTTCGTCGACGTCGAGCTCGGCACGTACAACACCACCGCGGCACGGGTGGAGCAGGCGATCGGCCCGCGGACCCGGGCCATCATCATCGCGCACGCGCTCGGCAACCCCTTCGAGGTCGCCGAGATAGCCCAGCTGGCCGCCGACCACGGGCTGTTCCTCATCGAGGACAACTGCGACGCGGTCGGCTCGACGTACGACGGCCAGCTGACCGGCACCTTCGGCGACCTGACCACGGTCAGCTTCTACCCCGCGCACCACCTCACGATGGGCGAGGGCGGCTGTGTCCTCACCTCGAACCTGGCGCTGGCCCGGATCGTGGAGTCGCTGCGCGACTGGGGCCGGGACTGCTGGTGCGAGCCGGGCGAGAACGACAAGTGCCTCAAGCGCTTCAAGTACCAGATGGGCAGCCTGCCCGAGGGCTACGACCACAAGTACATCTTCTCCCACGTCGGCTACAACCTGAAGGCGACCGACATCCAGGCGGCGCTGGGCCTGACCCAGCTGGCCAAGCTGGACGACTTCTGCAGTGCGCGACGCCGCAACTGGCGCCGGCTGCGGGAGGGCCTGGACGGCGTTCCGCACCTGCTGCTCCCCGAGGCCACCGACCGCAGCGACCCGAGCTGGTTCGGCTTCGCCATCACCGTCGACCGCGAGGCGCCGTTCAGCCGCGCCGAGTTCGTCGACCACCTGGAGGCGAGCAAGATCGGCACCCGGCGGCTGTTCGCCGGCAACCTGACCCGCCACCCGGCCTACCAGGACCAGAACCACCGCGTCGTCGGGGACCTGACCAACAGCGACATCATCACCGACCAGACCTTCTGGATCGGCGTCTACCCCGCCCTCACCGACGAGATGATCGACTACGTCGTCTCCACGGTGAAGGAGTTCATCGCGAACCGCGGCTGACGACCGGCCACCCTCCCCTCCGAGAAGGCCGGGAAAGCCAGTCCGAGAAGGCTGGTAAGGCCAAGAAGAAAGGCACGCATGCCCGTGAACTCCCCCGTACGGGTCGCCGTCCTCGGCTGCGCGGACATCGCGGTGCGCAGGATGCTCCCCGCCATGGCGGCCTGCGCGGACGTGGAACTGGTCGCCGTCGCCAGCCGGGACGCCGCCAGGGCGGAGGGGACCGCGCGGCGCTTCGGGTGCGCGGCCGTGCACGGATACGAGGCGTTGCTGGCACGCGAGGACGTGGACGCCGTGTACGTGCCGCTGCCCGCCGCGCTCCACGACGTATGGGTGGAGGCGGCCCTGCGGGCGGGCAAGCACGTGCTCGCGGAGAAGCCGTTGACGACCCGTCAGGAGCGTACGGCGGAGCTGCTCCGACTCGCGCGGGCACGCGGACTCGCGCTCGTGGAGAACGTCCTGTTCGTCCACCACGGACAGCACGCCGCGGTGCGCGCGCTGCTGAGGGACGGCGCGATCGGCGAGCCGCGCTCGCTGCACGCCGCGTTCGCCGTCCCGGCCCGGCCCGACGAGGACATCCGCTACCGGGCCGCGCTGGGCGGCGGCGCCCTGTGGGACGTCGGCGTCTATCCGGTACGGGCGGCCCTGCACCTGCTCGGCTCCGGCCTCACGGTCCTCGGGGCGGTCCTGACGGCCGACGCCGGCCGCGAGGTCGACACGTCGGGTGCCGCGCTCCTGCGCGACGGGGCGGGCACCGTGGCCCAGCTGACGTTCGGGATCGGCCACGCCTACCGCTCGGAGTACGAACTGCGGGGCACCGAGGGCCGGATCACCGTGGACCGGGCCTTCACTCCCCCGGCCGACCACCGCCCCGTACTGCGGGTGGAACGCGGGTCCCGCGTCGAGGAGATCGCCCTCGCACCCGAGGACCAGGTGGCGGCCGCGGTCACCGCGTTCGCGACCGCCGTACGCCAGGGCGGCGCCCCGTCCGACGAGACCGTACTGGAGCAGGCCGCGCTGCTCGACGCGATCCGCCGGAGCGCGGGGCGGACGCACTGAGGACGCACTGAGGACGCGCTGAGGGCCCGGCGAGGGGTCGCCCGGCCGGGACGGCCTCCTTCCTCGCCGTCTCCCTCGCCCTCGCCCTCGCGCCGGACTGGCTGCGCGAGGGCGATTCGCCGTGCGGCGCGGGCGTCCGGTGAGCACTCAGACGCCGCGCCACGGAAGTTGACGGCGCGGGCTCGGGCCGCCTGAGCGCGATCACTCTTGCGCGCGCCCCAACCAGGGTGTTATGCGCGGACGATCTTTTTCCGGCTTTTTCCGGCCACCCTCCTGTGGGCGCTTGCGCCTGCCCCCACCTGCGCCTTTAACGTCGTTTCGGGGCGACGGAAGGGTCGCACGGGACTACAGGGATCACGGTGGAGTACGTGTACGCGCAGAGCTGGCAGCGGCTGCTGGACCAGGCGGGGCAGCCGGGGGCGATGTCGCCGGCGTCGGCGGGACCGGCGAACTCCGGGCCCTCCGGCGAGCTGAAGCACAGCGCCAAGCCGTGGTCGGACGCGGCGGGCACGGCCCACGCGCTCGGGACGGACACCGCCAAGGTGAAAGGCACCCTGACCACGGCCCACGCCGGCGCCGAGGCGGGCACGGCCGGACTCGCGAGCATGGCCGCACTCAAGTCCGTACTCGCCTCGTGGGACAAGCGCCTGACGGCCGTTCACACCGAGTGCGGGTCCCTGGAACCGGCCCTGCGCGAGACGGCGTGGGCACAGGGCGAGGTGGACGCGGGCGTGAAGTCGGCGCTGGCCCAGTACTCCGCGCCGGCCGGCAAGGGCCGGTGACGGGGGTGCTCACCTGGCGGCAGCTGCGCGACCTCAAGCTGGCCGAGCTCCAGGAGGCCGCCGACGGCTGGGGGGCCGTCAGCAACCTCGCCGACGCCGCACGGGACCGGATCAGCAACGAGATGGTCAACGCCATCGAGAAGACGCAGAAGGGCGAGGCGGCAGGCTCGGCGGCCGACCGCCTCAAGCGCCTCGACCGCAACTACGACTACCTCCACACCGAGTGCGGCCTGGTCCGTACGACGGTGAATTCTCTCGCGTACGAGCTCGCCGGTCCGCAGAGAAAGCTCAAGGACGCGCTCGATGACGCGGCAGCTCTGCGTTTCACCGTGGGCGAGGACGGCTCCGTGAGCTACCCCGCCGGTGGCGAGAACCTGATCTCGAAGCAGCCGGTTCCCGGCGGCAGCGCGACCGGCGGCTCCGCGCTGCTCGCCCGTCCGCCGTCCCTGACCGGGCTCCAGCCCGGCCTGACCACTGCCAACCCGAACCACGCCAAGGCGCAGGCGATCGCGGATCAGATCCTGGCGGCGGTACGCGACGCGCGCGAGATCGACGCACGCTTCAGCACCACGCTGGAGAAGCTGAAGGCGCCGGACGGCCTGAGCATGGGCACTTCCACCTGGGAGGACGCGGCGGCCGACGCGGCGGCGGTCCGTGAGGTCGCCCGCGAGTACCTGAAAAACGACATTCCGCTGGACAAGTCCCCGGCCCAGCGCAAGGCATGGTGGACATACCTCACCCAGGAGCAGCGCGAGGAGTTCCTCACCACCTACCCGGACGTCATCGGCAATCTGGACGGCATTCCGTCCCTGGTCAGGGACGAAGCGAACCGGGAAAACCTCCAGTTGCTCATCGGCAGGCTGTCGGGCGACGACAGCGCTCCGGCACAGGCGAAACTGGGCGGCCTCCTGTCCATCCAGCAGCAGCTGCGGGCCGATCCGGAACCGAACGTACCGCCGATGTACCTGCTCGGCATCGGCGACCAGGGAAACGGCCGGGCCATCGTCTCCTTCGGCGACCCGGACACCTCCCGCAACGTCTCCGCCTACGTCCCGGGCCTGGGCACCTCACTCGACGCGGACTTCGCCCGCGGTGACATCAAGCGGGCCCGTATGACCGCCAAGGGGGCGGGGTTCTACGACAAGTCCAGTGCCTCGATCGTGTGGCTCGGCTACGACGCGCCTCAGCTCCCGGCGGAGCGGATCGCCGACAACCTCGGCGTGATGTCCCCGCGGGACGCGGTCGTGGGTGCCCCCGCCTACAACCAGTTCATGGCGGGCATCGCGGCGACGAACGAGAACGCCGACCCCCACATCACCGCCATCGGCCACTCCTACGGCTCCCTCACCGTCGGCCAGGCGGCCCAGCGGACGGGTGGCATCCCGGGCGCCGATGACATCATCCTCGTCGGCAGCCCGGGCACCGGGGCCCACACCGCCGACCAACTGGGCGTCGGCAAGGACCACGTCTACGTCGGCGCGGCCAAGAACGACATCGTCACCAAGCTGCCGAACCAGGTCGAAGGCGCCACCGCCATGGAAGGCTTCAAGGCCGGTTTCCGGTCCGGGTCCGCCCAGGGGATCGTCCCCGGCCTGGCCTCGGGCCTGCTCGGAGCCTTCACCGGCCACGAAGTCGGCGACGCCGTCACGGACGAGAGCCAGATCTACTTCGGCACCGACCCCGCCAGCGCGGAATTCGGCGCCAAGCGCTTCGCCGTGGCCGACGGCCCACCGGTCGTGGACGCCGAGCATCTCTCCTTCGGTGACCTCGGGGCCCACTCGAACTACTTCGACCCCGAAAAGGACACGGACTCCGCCGACAACATCGCCATGATCGTGACAGGGCGAGCCAGCCAAATCAGCACCCAGGAGCCCCGATGAAAGCCCTCCGCCATGCCGTCTCCCTCCTGCTCCTCACGACGGTCGCCGGCTGCGGCTCCCTCCCTGGCTCAGGTACCGCTGGAAGGAACCACCCGACCATGAACATGCAGCAAGGTGCCGAGAAGGCCGATGTCATCCTCCAGAAGACCCTTGCCGGCATCACCCCGGGGCTCCGCTGGGTCCATGATTCTTCGGAGGACATCAGCTGCTCGGACTGGAAGAACGCAGGCACCGGCACGAGTTCGGTCATTCGCGGAGTCATGGTCATGACGATCGTCTCCCCCGAGCGACGGGGTGCTCTGCTCGGAGTCGTCGAACGCAACTGGAAGGCGAGCGGATACAAGATCACCCGGGTGAACGCGAGTAAGGAACTCCCGTCCATCACGGCCTTCACGCCCGAGAATTTCCAGGTACATGTGGCCGTCGGCGGCGAAGGCCAGTTCCGCTTCTCCGTCACCACCCCCTGCCTCACCGACTCCCCCGTCCAGCGGCCGACCACCCCCTCCAACGTGGACACCAACACTCCGGCCTACGAGGGCGGCAAGTTTTTCCCCCGCCCCTACCTCCACGACGACTTCTGGTCGGCCAAGACCCCGGCGCGTACGTGAACAAGACATCCGCCCCGCCGCCCTGACACTCCATGGATCCTCTGGTCCACCTAGCCAGGGGTCACACCCGGCCCCGTTGCCGTTGCCGCTGGGTGTACGACCAGGTCACCGCGGTCATCAGGGCCGGGATGGCGGACAGCGGGGCGAAGGTGAAGGCCCAGACGGTGTGTGCCGTGCTGCTTGACATGTATGTCCGGCTCTCGACGGTGAAGGCGACCACGAGTTGCCACAGCGCCACGAGGACCAGGACCGCCGAGGCGCTCCAGGCCAGCGCGGCGAGGGTTCGGGGGCGCAGTGGCCGCCAGCGGTCGCTGACGAGCAACAGCGGGAACAGGGCGGCCAGTTCGGTGATGACGGAGAGCCCGACGACGTACGCGATGCCCCACCCCGGGATGCCGAAGGCGTCGCGCAGGACCTGGTCGCTGTAGCCGACGTAGACGCCGGACGCCATGGCGATGCGCCACAGGCCGGACGGGACGGCGCACAGGGCGATGGCGTGGGCGGCACGGCGGGCCCAGACGGGCGCGGGGGCAGGAGCGTGGAGCGGGGCGGTCGCTGTCGTCATGACGTACATCCTGGCCAGGGACGTGCCGGCCTCACATCGTCCGTCGCGGCAGGCCTTCTCCCCCGTACGGCGGAGGGCGCGGCCCGCCGAGGAGGACCTGGGCGAAGGCGGCCCGGCGGCCGCGGCACACCAGCCCACGCCGATGCCCGGCCGGTGAACCCCGGTCAGTGAGACCAGCGGTCCGCCGGACCGTGGAACCCCACTCGTCGCCACCGGCGTCGAGAGCGCACCGCGGGCCGCCGGGCCGAGTCCCGAGTGGTCACGTGCCGGTGGGGCCGGAGGGTTCGACGGCACTCTCCGAGGCGGTCGACGGCGGAGCGGTGTTCTTCGCCGCGTTCGGGTGGACGGCGTCGCGGAGCGTCCGCAGGGCGGTGATCAGGTCGCCTAGGTCCTGTGCGGTGTAGAGGCCCGTGAACCAGCGCTCGATGTCGTCGAGGTGGTCGGCCAGTACCCCGCGCAGCCGGTCCGTGCCGTCGGCGGTGAGGACGGCGTACGTGCTGCGCCGGTCGTCGGCGCTCGATTCACGGCGCACCAGGCCGCCGCGTTGCAGACGGTCGACGACCCGTGTGACGCCGCTGGTGGACAGGAACAGTTGAGCCGCCAGATCGGTCATCCGCAACCGCCCTCCGGGTGAACGGGTCAGTCGCATCAGCGCGCCGAAGTCCAGGGGGGAGAGTCCCGCTCTGTCCATGGTCGGCGCGAGCTTCGCGACCAGTCCGTCGTGGGCCTCGAAGAACAGGCCGGTCGCGGTCAGACGGGTGTCGCCGAAGAGACCGGCGTCCGGGTCCCCATCATCCATGCCGTGATCATCCATGCCGTGATCCTAGCCGTAAGTATTTGCCGTGCGGATAGTTGACGTGCGGACGATCTTGCTTGTAGAAAGTTGTCTGCCGCGAGGATATTCCGCACAGCAACTAAATGGGCCGCTGCCGCCGACCCCTCGGCTCGCCTCGCCTCGCGGCAGTTACGCGTCACGGCCGCACCACGCCCGCACCACACCCGCACCACGAGGAGAACCCTGATGACCGCCAACCCCCAGCCGCAGCGTCCCGTCCTGGTCCGCGCCGAGCAGGCCGAGTCCCTGCAGGACGGCGCCACCAGCCTGATCACCCTGCTGGCCGACGCGGGTGACACGGGCGGTGCGCTCACCGCCAACCGCGCCACGTTCGAGAAGGGGTCGCCGGGCGCCCCCGCGCACTTCCACACCAAGGCCACGGAGCTGTTCTTCGTGCTCGACGGCACGATGCGCATCCTCGTCCAGGACGAGGTGCACACCCTGGGCAAGGGCGACTTCCTCAGCGTGCCGCCCACGGTGCCGCACGCCTTCGCGCCCGCGCCGGGCAGCACGGCCGAGCTGCTCGTCGTGTTCACGCCGGGCCTGCACCGCTTCGACTACTACCGGCTGCTGGAACGCGTGTACCGGGGTGAGGCCACCGTGCAGGACATCCGGGACAGCTCGCTGACGTACGACAACCACTACTTCGACAGCCCGCAGTGGCAGGCCTCGCTCGCGGAGTCGGCGGCGTTCGGCGCCGACGTCTGAGCAACCCCGCGGACGACGGCCGAGGGCACCATGCAGCCGGGCAGGAAGGAGGCGGGCAGGAAGGAGGCGGCGCGGTGCAGGACCGCGTCCCCCGAGCCGGTCGGCGCCGGACGCGGTCGTCATGAGGCCAAAGCGAATGCTGCTGCTCGTCGTCGACCCGCCGCCTCGGCACCGCCCGCGGCCTCCCGCGCATCCAGCTCGCGGCGTCCTCCTTCGCCCTGCTCCTCCCCCATCAGGCCCGGTGTACTCGCTGGACGCCCGCCTCTCCGGCGAGGCCTGGCGCCGTCTCGGCCCGCGCTCCACGCTGTGGGAGCTGCGGCGGCGGGTGCTGCGGCGGGGCTCGGTGATGGCGACGGTGGTGGTCGGTCTGACGCTGCTGATCGGCTCGCTCCTCGGCGGCGCCGTCCGGTCCACCGAGATGGTGACGGTCCCCGGGCCGAACTCCGACCCCACCAACTACCTGCCGGGCACGCCGCTGGCGCCCGCGCCGCACGCGCCGGTGGTGCGCCGCCCCGGCTCCCCGAAGCCGTCCGTGAGCGGTTCGGCCAAGCCGTCCGCGAAGGTGTCCAAGCGGCCGTCCAAGGCGGTGCGGGAGTCCGGGACGGTCGGGGGTGTCCCGAGCCAGACGTCCCAGGGGACGACGGGGCACCGACCGTCGTGACGCGCAGCGGCAGATCCGCCGAGTCCAGCCACTCCTGGAGCACACCGGCGAGATGGCCGCAGGAGATCACGGCGTCGGTGACGCCCTCCGCGGCCAGCCAGGCGAGCTGATGGCCGATGATCGGGGTCCCGGTCCCGGGGATCTCGACCATCGGCTTGGGGCGGTCGTCGGTGTACGGACGCAGTCGTGAGCCCTGGCCGCCCGCCAGGACCACGGCCTGCGTCGGGAAGGTCGAAGTCGTGCTCGCAGTCATGCGGTGAACCCTATGCCGTGGACCGTGTGCGGGACGGCCCCGGCTGCCGGGTTCAGGACTCCTGGGCCACGCCCGACGCGAAGGACGTGTCGCAGACGGGGCGCGAGAACGACTGGGCCTTCGCCGGACCGTACTGCTTCACGGCGGCCTGGCCCAGCGCCCGCGCGATCGTCATGCAGTGCTTGGCGAGCGAGGGGCGCCGCTCGACCTCGCGCTGGAGGTGGGTGAGGGCGGTCCCGGGGTCCTTCTCCTGGAGCTCGGCCAGGAGCGCGTCGCGCAGGAGGTCCTGCGGAGTGCGCGGCTTCGCGCGTACGGAGACGTCCTCGGAGGAGGCCGTCAGCAGCTGCGAGTCGCTGGTCCCGGCCCAGTTGACCCGGGTGACCGCGAGCGTCCCGGAGAGGACGAGGACGACGGGCAGGACGAGAGCTAGGGTGCGGCCGATTCGGCGGGCTGTGTGCGTCACGGAGGCGAGCGTAGCGGGGGGTAATGATTTGGCGACATTTAGTCACCCGGTCGGGGGATGGTTCGAGGCGGCGTTTCGAATCCCGTGTTGACGAACGCAGTTCGAAATGGCCGGTCTGCCGGGGTATTTGTCGGTGGGCTCCTCGGCCTTCGGAAACGGAGCGCCTCGACCCTTCGGAAACGGAGCGCCCCAAAAAGGGAGAGCCCCGCACCCCGGTAGGGGGGTGCGGGGCCGGCTGACGTGCCGCCGTACGTCAGTCGCTGAGGCGCTCGCCCGTCGAGGTCGAGAAGACATGCGTCTCGCCGGGCCGCGGGACCACGTGGAGCTGGGTGCCCTTCTCCGGGACCGAGCGGCCGTTCACGCGGACCACGAGGTCCTTCTGCTCGCCGCCGACCTCGGCCGTGCCGTACACGTAGCCGTCGGCGCCGAGCTCCTCCACCACGTTGACCGTGACGGCGAGGCCCGCGGGCTCGGCGTCGCTGTCCTTGGAGAGGGACTTCGCCGCGCCGCCGTTGTGCTCGACGATGTCGAAGTGCTCGGGGCGCACGCCGACCGTCACCGTGCGGTCGCCCCGGTCGGCGGCCGCGGACAGTGCCTCACGGCTCACCGGGACCACGCTGTTGCCGAACTTCACACCGCCGTCGGTGATCGGGACCTCGACGAGGTTCATGGCGGGGGAGCCGATGAAGCCGGCGACGAAGAGGTTGGCCGGGCGGTCGTACATGTTGCGCGGCGAGTCGACCTGCTGGAGCAGACCGTCCTTGAGGACCGCCACGCGGTCGCCCATCGTCATGGCCTCGACCTGGTCGTGGGTGACGTACACCGTGGTGATGCCCAGGCGGCGCTGGAGCGAGGCGATCTGCGTACGGGTGGAGACGCGGAGCTTGGCGTCGAGGTTGGAGAGCGGCTCGTCCATGAGGAAGACCTGCGGCTCGCGGACGATCGCGCGGCCCATCGCCACTCGCTGGCGCTGACCGCCGGAGAGCGCCTTGGGCTTGCGGTCCAGGTACTCGGTGAGGTCGAGGATCTTCGCCGCCTCCTCGACCTTCTTGCGGATCTCCGCCTTGTTGACCCCGGCGATCTTCAGGGCGAAGCCCATGTTGTCGGCGACGGTCATGTGCGGGTACAGCGCGTAGTTCTGGAACACCATGGCGATGTCCCGGTCCTTCGGCGGGAGGTGGGTGACGTCGCGGTCACCGATGCGGATGGCGCCGCCGTTGACGTCCTCCAGGCCCGCGAGCATCCGCAGGGAGGTGGACTTGCCGCAGCCCGAGGGGCCGACGAGGACGAGGAACTCGCCGTCCTCGATCTCGATCTCGAGCCCGTCGACCGCGGGCTTGGTGGAGCCCGGGTAGATCCGGGTCGCCTTGTCGAACGTGACAGTGGCCATGGGAGACCTGTCCCTTCACCGGCAGGAACGTGCCGGACGATCCGAGTAGAGGGAGAAGTGGTGTAGTCCACCTGGGTGGGCTGCACGAGACGCTACCCGGCGATGTCCGATCTGTCAGCAGGTGGGAGAGGGGAACTTCCTGGAGCCCCCGATCGTGCTCTGTGTAGAGTGAGGGAGCCCTCGGGGAAGTGGAGGGCGCCCTCGCGTGCGGGTGCTGATCGCACGCGCTGCCGCCTTAGCTCAGTTGGCTAGAGCGCTTGACTTGTAATCTTGAGGTCGTCGGTTCGATTCCGACAGGCGGCTCCACCGAAACACCGCGTAACACCGTGTCCCGGACCTTCCTGGTCCGGGACAATTGTGTTTCAAGGGGTGTGCCTCAAGGGGTGTGGGAAAGGGGCCGGGGAGCCGTATGAGTCGTCGTTCCAGCGGGCTGGTCGGGGTGTGGGCGGAGGCGCAGCGGCAGCAGCAGCGCCAGCAGGAGGCCCAGCACCGGGCGGCCCTCCAGCAGCAGCGCCAGCGCGAGCGGCAGCAGCGGGAGTACGAGCGGGACGCCGCCCGGGTCCACCGCGAACAGCAGGCCGCCTACCGGCAGAGCCGCGAGGCGGACGCCCGGCAGCGCTCGCAGGAGCTGGACGCGCGCGTGGAGGTGCTGACCGGGCTGCTGGCGGCGGGGTGCGCGGAGCCCGCGTTCCGTACGGCGGGGCTGCTGCGCGAGGAGAGCGTCGAGCCGTTCGCGCCGGGGGAGCTGGCGCGGCCGGTGGCGATGCCGGACCCGGCGCGCTACCAGGCCCAGGACGGCTGGACGGCGGGCCGCCGCGCCCAGCAGGAGGCGCAGGCCGCCTACCAGCGGGACTGGGACGCGGCGCAGCTCGCGGAGACCGCGCGCCGCCGCCAACTGGCCGACTACCGGGCGCGGTACGAGAGCTGGGCGCAGGAGCGGCTCGCGGCGGCCAGGGGGCACAACGCGGGCGTGTCCGACCTGGTGAGCGGCCTGCGGGCGGGCGAGCCCGACGCGGTCGTCGAGTACTTCTCGGCGGCCCTGTACGCGGCCTCCGCGTGGCCCGAGGGCTTCCCCCGCCGGCTGTCCTGCGCGTACGACCGGGGCGCCCGGCAACTGGTGCTCGACTGGGAGCTGCCCGCCTTCGACGTGGTCCCGGCGGCCAAGTCCGTACGGTACGTGGCCAGTACGGACGAGGAGCGCGAGTCGGCCCGCCCGGTGTCCCAGCGGCGCGCGCTGTACCGGGACGCGCTGGCGCAGAGCGTGCTGCTCGTGGTGCGGGACCTGTTCGCGGCGGACGAGTTCGGCGTACTGGAGTCGGTGGCGCTCAACGGCTTCGTGGACGACGTCGACCCGGCGACGGGCCGCCGGGCGGAGATCGTCCTGGCCTCGGTGATGGTGGACCGTCCCTCCTTCCAGCGCCTGGATCTTCGGCAAGTGAGCGCGGTGGACTGCCTGGTGGAGGCGGTACGGGGCCAGCTGTCGGCCCGCCCCGACCAGCGGGCGGCGGTACGCCCGGTGCGCCGCCCGACCGAGGTGGGCACCGGCGTGATCACCCACGGCGCGGACTCGTCCACCGAACCGGACCTCTTCCTGATGGACCCGATCGAATTCGAGTCCCTGGTGGCGGAGTTGTTCCGGGCGCGGGGGATGGACGCGGTGACCACCCAGCGTTCCAACGACGGCGGGGTGGACGTGGAGGCGGTGGACCCCGACCCGATCAGCGGCGGCCGGATCATCGTCCAGGTCAAGCGCTACCGCAACACGGTCCCGCCGACGGCCGTCCGGGACCTGTACGGCACGGTCCAGGGCGCCGGGGCCAACAAGGGCGTCCTGGTGACGACCTCGGGCTTCGGCCCCGGCTCGTACGCCTTCGCCCAGGGCAAGCCGCTGACCCTGGTGTCCGGGGCGGAACTGGTGGACCTGCTGCACGCGTGCGGGCTGCGGGGCAGGCTGGGAGAGCGGCCGGGCCGGCCGGAGGGTGCGGTGCCGGGGCAGCGGGGGCCCTCGGGGACGCTGGTGGGAACGCCGCCTGTTGTCGTGACCCTTCCCGGGGTCACCCCGGCCCCCCTTCGGGGCTGCGCCCCGAGCCCCGAGCTCCTCATTGACCTGCGGACGGACGAAGGGGCCCGGGGCGCAGCCCCGGAGAAGGGGACGGGGGCGGAGCCCCGGGAAGGTTCACGGCACCAGTACCGCCTTCCCCGCAGTCCCCCGGGTCTCCAGCGCCCGGTGCGCGGCGGGTCGGGACCGGCCGCCCGGGACAGCATCACCGGGCGGCCGGGAGGTCCACCGCCGCGCGGGCCGTCCGCCCCCTCACGCCGCCGCCAGCCGCAGGCTCCGGACCGCCAGCGACGCCGCCTCGATCCCGCTGGTGAACGCGACCTCCGACAGGACGCCCGGGGCCGCCACCTGGTCGCCCGCGAGGAACACGCCGTGGCCGCGGTCGATCGCCGGGCGGTCGCGCCAGGTGGTGCCGGGCAGGTCCACCGCGCCCGTACGCCCGGCCGCCAGCGCGTCGCGGCGCCAGGTGAGGCGTCGGCGCCAGCCCGCGAACGCGGCGTCCAGGAGCCGCTCGCCGCGCGCCACGCCGTCCGCCTTCGACTCGTGCGGGGCGAGGGGGAACTGGGCC
Source organism: Streptomyces sp. ERV7 (assembly GCF_001653515.1). Lineage (GTDB taxonomy): Bacteria > Actinomycetota > Actinomycetes > Streptomycetales > Streptomycetaceae > Streptomyces. The sequence goes on from NZ_LYOY01000040.1 coordinate 824,771, forward strand.
TGGAGCAGCTGGTGGCCGGCCGGGGCGAGGGTGCGGCCGGCGGCGGTGAAGCGTTCGATCCAGCCCGGGGTCTCCAGGTCGGAGACGACGAACGGGTCGCCCCGGCGGGTGGTCAGGCCCAGGTCGAGCAGGGCGGTGCGGCCGCTGGTCCAGCGCAGCGAGTCGTCGCCGAGCAGCCTGCGGGCGGCGTCCAGGGAGGTGGCGACGACGACAGGACCGTGGTCGTCGGGGAGCGCGTCCACGCGCGCGGTGGTCTCCACGTGCACCCCCAGCTCCCACGCGCGCGTGGCCATCCGGTCGACCAGCGTGCCCCAGCCGCCCACCGGATAGCGCGCCTCGGGCGGCAGCGCGAGGGCGCGGTGCAGCCGCTCCTGGACGAACGCGGCCGAGAGCGAGCCGGGGTCGTGGTGGAAGAGCGCGACGGCCGCGTAGTTGGCGGCGGCGCGGGCCGCCTTGGCGCCGACGACTCCGGCGGCCCAGGAGGCGAAGTCACTGTCCACGGGGGCGGTTTCCGGACTCTGCCGGGCCAGCTTCAGCAGGGCCAGAGGCGGAGTGTGGCGCAGCGAGCCGTCCCAGTGGAAGCGGAACCTGGCGGCTTCCAGCGGCGCCGCGGACGCGACCGGCCCCAGCAGCCCCCGGCGTTTGAGCCAGGCCCAGTGCGGGCCGCCGTTGTAGAGGACGTGCGGACCGTCGTTGGTGAGATACGGGCCCTCGGCGGTACGCGCGCGTCCGCCCAGGGTGTGGTGCGACTCGTACAGGTTCACCCGGGCGCCGGACTCGGCGGCGGTGATGGCCGCGGTGAGCCCGGCGAGGCCGCCGCCGATGACGGTGATCCGGTCCATGCTGCTCTCCTGTCGCTGTACGGGCACTCATCGTTAGAGACGGAGGAGGGAGGGTGGAATGTGACAGGTAGGGGTGGGGCGGTTGTCAGTGGCGTGGTCCAGCATGGAGTCATGGCGAAGAGGGCGAGGGAAGTGACGGCGGTGCGGCGTCCGGAGGTGCGGCTGCCCCCGCTGGCACCACACGGACCGGCGGAACTGGAACCGGAGGGCGACTACGACGGCCTGGAGTTCCGGAACCTGGATCTGTCGGGGCAGGAGGGCACCGGCGCCCGGTTCATGGACTGCGGGGTGTTCGGCTGCGCGCTCGACGAGACCCGGCTGCCCGGCGCCCGTTTCATCGACACGGTGCTCTCGGACGTACGGGGCGTGGGGACGGACCTGTCGCGCGCGTCCCTGCGCGACGTGGAGATCCACGACGTGCGGATGGGCGGCGTGCAGTTCCAGGGCTCGGTGCTTGAGCGGGTCCTGATCCGCGGCGGCAAGATCGACTACCTGAATCTGCGCGACACGGACCTGCGGGACGTGGTCTTCGAGAACTGCGTCCTGGCCGAGCCGGACTTCGCGATGGCCCGGCTCGACCGGGTGGACTTCGCGGGCTGCGAGCTGCGGGGCGCCGACTTCACGGGGGCCCGGATGAAGGACGTCGACCTGCGGGGCGCCGCGCTCCTGGACATCGCCCGGGGCGTGGACCGCCTGGCGGGCGCGGTGATCACGCCGTCCCAGCTGGTGGACCTGGCACCGGCGTTCGCGGCGCAGGTGGGGGTGCGGGTGGTGGCGTAGGGCGGCGCAGGGCCTAGTCGGTGATCCGGGGAAAGCGGGACTGGAGGGTCCAGATGACGGGGTTCTCGGCGAGCTCGTCGTGCATGTCGCTGAGGTCGGCGATCAGGTCGTGCAGGAAGTCGCGGGCCTCGCGGCGCAGCAGCCGGTGGCTGAAGGTGATCGGAGGCTCGTCGCCGGACATCCAGTCGGCCTCGACGTCCACCCAGCCGAAGCGGCGCTCGAAGAGCATACGGTCGGGGGACTCGGTGAAGTCGATCTCGGCGTACTGGCTCCGGGAGGAGCGGCTGCCGCGGGGGTCGCGGTCGAGCGCCTCCACGGTGTCGCAGAGCGCCCACGCGAAGTCGAGCACCGGCACCCATCCCCAGGCTGTGGACACTTCGCGGTCCGCCTTGGTGTCGGCGAGGTAGACGTCTCCGCAGAAGAGGTCGTGGCGCAGGGCGTGGACGTCCGCGCGGCGGTAGTCGGTCTGCGGGGGGTCGGGGAAGCGGTTGGAGAGGGAGTAGCCGATGTCGAGCACGCGTCGATGGTCCCACGGCTGCGCAGGGCTCCGCCCCGCCCCTCCGGGGATGCGGGCCCCTCCGGGGATGCGGGCCCCTCCGGGGATGCGGGTTCCTCGTCTGCGGCCCGGCGGGGGCTGGCCGCGCAGTTCCCCGCGCCCCTAGGGGGTGACCGGCGCCCGGAGAACCCAGCTCAGCCACAGGCTTTCAGGGGCGCGGGGAACTGCGCGAGAACCACCCACGATCCGCAGACAAAAGACGGCCCCTTCAGGGGCGCGGGGAACTGCGCGACAAGCCCCTCACCGGCCTGCGGGCAAACACGGGGCCAGGGGCGCGGGGAACTGCGCGACCAGCCACCCACCGGCCCGCAGGCGAAGTCCGGGCCCAAAAGGGGCGCACTCCTCAGCCCCGCCCGGAAACCCGGTCCGCCAGCGCCGCGATCCGGTGCGTGGCCGCCGAGTGGGCGGACAGCTCACGGCGGTCCGCCTCCCGGTACGCCGCGTACATGCCCTGCACACCCAGCCACCGGAAGGGCTCCGGCTCCCAGCGGCGGACCTTGTGGCCGACCCAGGGCAGGGCGGTCAGTTCGGTGGGGCCGCCCTGGCCGGAGTCCTGCTGGACCAGGTCGCGCAGGGTGCGGGCGGCGAGGTTGGCGGTGGCCACGCCGGAGCCGACATAGCCGCCCGCCCAGCCCAGACCCGTAGAGCGGTCGAGGGTGACGGTGGCGCACCAGTCGCGCGGCACCCCGAGCACCCCCGACCAGGCGTGCGTGACGTCGACCCCGGCGAGCTGGGGGAAGAAGCGCAGCAGGATGTCGCGCAGGGCCTCGATCGTCTCCGGCTGCGTACGGCCGTCGTTGTCGGTGCGGGAGCCGAAGCGGTACGGCACCCCGCGCCCGCCGAGCGCGATCCGGCCGTCGGCGGTGCGCTGCGCGTACATGTACGCGTGCGCCATGTCGCCCAGGGTCTCGCGGCCCTCCCAGCCGATCGTCTCCCACAGCCCGTCCGGCAGCGGCTCGGTGGCGATCATGGACGAGTTCATCGGCAGCCAGGTCCGGCGCTGGCCCTTCAGCGACGCGGTGAACCCCTCGGTGCAGCGCAGGATGTACGGGGCGCGGACCGTGCCGTACGGAGTGACCGCGTGCTTGGGGCGGATCTCCGTCACCGGGGTCGACTCGTGGACGGTCACCCCCAGCGCCTCCACGGCCGCCGCCAGGCCCTTGACCAGCTTGACGGGGTGGATGCGGGCGCCGTGCGGGGTCCAGGCGGAGCCGACGGCCCCGGCGACCCGGATCCGCTCGGCACTCTCACGGGCCCCCAGCAGCAGCCGGTCCTTCTCACCGAAGGCGAGCTCCGCCTCGTGGAAGGCCTTGAGACGGCCCAACTGGGCGGGTGTGTACGCCACTTCGAGCACCCCGCCCTGATGGACGTCGGCGTCGATCGACTCCTCGGCGGCGACGCGTACGACCTCCCCGACCGTGTCGTTCATGGCCCGCTGGAGGCGTACGGCGGCCTCGTGCCCGTGCAGCTTCGCGTACCGGTCGCGGCCCGCGATGCCGTTGTAGAGCCATCCGCCGTTGCGGCCGGAGGCGCCGTAGCCGCAGAAGCGGGCCTCCAGGACGGTGATGTTGAGGAAGGGGACGGCCTTCTTGAGGTAGTACGCCGTCCACAGCCCCGTGTAGCCACCGCCCACGATGACGACGTCCGCCGTCGCGTCGCCGGTCAGGGGCTCGCGGGGGACGGGTATGCCGTCCTGCGCGTACCAGAAGGAGATACCGCCGTTGATCGTCCTCGTACTCATGGGGCTTGTTGGTACACCGCCCGGTCGGGCCTGTCCAGATGCGGAATCCGCAGCTACGGAATCCGCGGCGGGCCGCACGGGACCTTCGTCCCTGCGGGAGGGGACCTTCGGCGGGCCGGTCCGCCCGGCGGGGCAATTAGCGTCAGTATGAGCAGAATTGATGTGACATCTTGGGAGAGCTGACTCGTATGACGGGACGTACGTCCGCACGCAAGGCCCGCCGCGCGGCGGTGGCACTCGCGCTGGCCGGGGCGCTCGGCGTCTCGGTGGCCGCGTGCTCCTCGGGGTCCGCTTCGAGCTCCTCCGAACCGGCGGACCTGGTCGTCAGGGCCGCCCCGCACGCCTCGACCCTCGCCAAGCTCCCGGCGAAGGCGGAGGGTGCGGAAATCGTCGTGGGCAGCCCGTCGGCCGCGCACACCGTGACCGTGTACGAGGACCCGCGCTGCCCGTACTGCGCCAAGTTCGAGGCGTCCGGCGCGGTGCCGCTCGCCGAGCTCGCCGCCCAGGGCAAGGTCAAGATCCGCTACACCCTCGCCTCCTTCCTGGACCGCAACCTCGGCGGCGGCGGTTCGGCGCGGGCGGCGGGCGCGCTGCGGGCGTCGGTGGACGCGGGCGGATTCGCCGAGTACCACGCGGCGCTCTTCGCCAGCCAGCCCGAGGACGAGGCCGACGACGGCTACACCGCCGACAACCTCCTCAAGATCGCCGACAAGGTGCCGGGCCTGCGCGGCGCCGCCTTCGACAAGGCGGTGCGCGAGAACACGTACAAGAGCTGGGTCGCCTCCGCCGAGAAGGCCTTCGAGAAGTCCGGTGTGAACTCCAGCCCGACCGTCCTGATCGACGGCGAGCGCCCGGCGGGCGACGGCTCGGCCATCCTCGACGCGGCCGCCTTCGCGAAGGTCCTCAAGGACGCCGGAATCTCCTGACGGCCGCCCTCGCCCCCACCGCCGGGTTCCCCGCAGCGCCCCCGGCAGGCTGCCGCCCGCCGCCAGCTCGGCGGGCGCGAGGTCGTGGACGAAGCGGCGGGCCTCGGCCAGATTGCGCTCGGCGATCGACTCGGCCGTACGGACGTGGCGGCGGGCCGCCGCCGGGTCGGACTCCCACACCCGCTCGGACGCCTGGAGCAGCATCTGCTGGCTGGACAGGCCCTGGGCGAGCGTGTCGTGGATCTCCATGGAGAGGCGCTGGCGCTCCGCGAGCGTGCCCTCGCGCCGCTCGGTGGCGGCCAGTTCGCGCCGGGTGCGGATCAGGTCTTCGATGAGCTGCCGCTGCCGGTCGCCCTGGCGCTGCATATGGACGAACACGGCGGTGGCGACGGCCGCGACGGCGGGTGGCGCGACCACCAGGTTCGGGTCGACCCCCTCGGCCAGCATCAGCTGCGCGGCCACCACGAACGCGGTCAGCAGGGCCACCAGCACCAGCGCGGCCCGCGTCGGCAGTGTCCGCAGCCCGGTGTAGAACAGCGGCACCGCGCACCAAGCGAAGCTCGGCGCGAGCAGCACCAGCACCATCCACACCGCCACCACCACGGAGAGCCAGCCGAGCCGCCGGGGCGTGGGCCGGGATCCCAGGGCGGGGCCGAGGACGTACAGCGCGGCGAGGGCGGCCGAGAGCGCGACGATCCACGGGGTGCGGCCGTCGCCGGGGTGGCGGATCAGGAACCGCGCGAGCGAGGCGCCGAGCAGCAGGAAGAAGGCGGCGTGCATCACGGCGGGCAGCCACCGCTCGTCGGTCCTGGGCCGATCGTCCGGCCGATCGGCGGGCCGCTCTGCCCCTGCCTCCACTGTCGGGCTCCTGACCTGCGCGTACGTTCGTATCCGTACTCATCCTCACCCGGTACGGCCACCCCCGCATCAGCCGATCGGATGACGGCCGGGTCCACCGGTCCGCGAGCGGGGAGCAGCCGGTGCGCCGACCGTGCGGCGGCCCGCCCGGGCCCACGATCGAAGCATGGACACGAACACGAGCACCCGTCGCCCGCAGGCCACCCGTCGCACCAAGAAGATCGTCGTCGGCGCCGTCGCCGCGGCCGCCCTCGCCGCCGGCACCTTCGGCGCGGTCGGCGCCAACGCGGCCGCCCCCGCCGCCAAGACGCCCGCCGCCACGCGTGCGGACGCCACCGACCGCAACCTCACCCACTCCACCCACCTCACCGTCGCCGCCGCGACCAAGGCCGCCACCGCCGCCCTGGACGCCGCCGCCAAGGAGAACCAGCGCGTCTCGGTGGCCGTCGTGGACCGCAACGGCAACACCGTGGTCACCCTGCGCGGCGACGGCGCGGGCCCGCAGTCGTACGAGTCGGCCGAGCGCAAGGCGTACACCGCCGTCTCCTGGAACGCCACCACCTCGGTGCTGGCCGGCCGCCTCGCCCAGGCACCCAACCTCAAGGACATCCCCGGCACCCTCTTCCTCGCGGGCGGCGCGCCCGTGCAGGCCCAGGGCGCCCCGATCGCGGGCATCGGCGTCGCCGGCGCCCCGAGCGGCGACCTCGACGAGAAGTTCGCCCAGGCGGGCGTGGCCGCGCTGACCAAGTAGCCGCCCCCGGCGCGAAGGGCCCGCGCGCGGACCCGGTCGACAGACCCGGTGGACAGACCCAGCGCGCGGGCCTGGCGCGAAACCGTCCGCGCGCCCGCCACCCCGAGTTCCCCGCACGCCCTACCCGTAGGATCGCCCTGTGGATCATCGCAGCGCGATACGCCGACTCGCCCTCCCCGGCGCCGTCCTGCTCGCCCTCGGCGGCTGCACCGGCGGGGTGGAGGGCAAGCCGGGTGCCGCGGGGCTGCGGGACGGGCTCTTCCCCAAGCTGGGCAACGGCGGCTACGACGTGGAGCACTACAGCGTCGCCCTCGACTACGACCCGGCCCGCAACCACCTCACCGGCAGCGTCACCCTCACCGCCCGCGCCACCCGCGACCTGAGCGCCTTCAACCTCGACTTCGCGGGGCTGGACGTGAAGTCCGCGACCGTAGACGGCGAGCGCGCGGACGCCAACCGCGCGGGCTCCGAGCTGACCCTGCGCCCGGCGGACGAGATCGACAAGGGCGAGCGGTTCCGTACGAGCGTGGCCTACTCCGGGACTCCGAAGACCCTCACCGACCAGGACGACTCGCACGAGGGCTGGCTGCGCACGGACGACGGCGCGCTCGCGCTCGGCGAGCCCACCGGGTCGATGACGTGGTTCCCCTCCAACAACCACCCCGCCGACAAGGCCACGTACGACGTGAAGGTCACCGTGCCCAAGGGGCTGACGGCGGTCTCCAACGGCGAGCTGAAGTCGACGGTCACGGCGGGCGGGCGGACCACCTTCACCTGGCACACCGGCGAGCCGATGGCGAGCTATGTGGCGACGGTGGCGATCGGCGCGTACGACGTGAAGGAATCCAGGACTTCGTCAGGAATGCCTGTCTACACGGCAGTTGACAAGACGGCGGGGGCGGACAAGGAGGCCGCCGACGTGGTCGGCGAGCTCCCGGCGATCGTCGAGTGGGGGAAGGAGAACTTCGGGCCGTACCCCTTCTCCTCCACCGGGGTGATCGTCGCTCCCGAGGGCTCGGCCGAGTACGCCCTGGAGACCCAGAACCGGCCGGTCGTCCCCGCCGACCAGTTCGACACCGAGACCCTCGTCCACGAGCTCGCCCACCAGTGGTTCGGCGACTCGGTCACGCCGAAGCGGTGGAAGGACATGTGGCTCAACGAGGGCTTCGCGACGTACGCGGAGTGGCTCTGGAGCGAGGACCACGGCGGGAAGCCGGCCCAGGCGCACTTCGACGAGCAGTACGCGAAGGGGGCCGACGACGATGTGTGGGCCTTCCCGCCCGCCGAGCCGCCGTCCGCGGCGCAGATCTCGGCCGAGCCGGTGTACCAGCGCGGTGCGATGGTGGTCCATCGGATCCGCAAGGCCGTCGGGGACGACGCGTTCTACGACATCGTGCGGGGCTGGACGAAGGAGTACCGGCACGCGAACGCCTCCACCGAGGACTTCACCCGGTTCGTGGAGGAGCGCTCCGGCAAGGACCTGACGGACCTGTGGGACACCTGGCTCTACGGAGACGGCAAGCCCAAGTCCCCGTAGAGCCAGGCGAGTTGTTCTGTCGTTCCCTCCTGGGTTACTTCACGTTGACGGCGGTCCAGGCGGCCGCCACCGTCTTGTACTCGGTGCTGCTCGCCCCGTAAAGGGCGGACGCGGCCTGGAGGGTCGTGGTGCGCGCCTTCGCGTAGTTGGTCGTCGACGTCATGTACGTGGACAGGGCCTTGTACCAGATCTTGTAGGCCTTGCTCCGCCCGATGCCGGTGACCTTGGAGCCGTCGGAGGTCGGGGAGTTGTAGCTGACACCGTTGATGACCTTCGCGCCGCTGCCCTCGGACAGCAGGTAGAAGAAGTGGTTGGCGACGCCGGACGAGTAGTGCACGTCCTTGTTGCCGACCGTGCTCGACCAGTAGTCGGCCGACTGGCCGTCCTTGCTCGGCTTGTCCATGTAGCGCAGCGGCGTGCCGTTGCCCCGGATGTCGATCTTCTCGCCGATGAGGTAGTCACCGACGTCGTTGGCGTTGTTCGCGAAGAACTCCACCGACGTGCCGAAGATGTCGCTGGTGCCCTCGTTCAGACCGCCGGACTCCTTGCTGTAGTTGAGCTTGGCGGTGGCGGCGGTGAGGCCGTGGCTCATCTCGTGGCCCGCGACGTCGAGCGCGGTGAGCGGCTTGAGGTTGTTCGCGCCGTCGCCGTACGTCATGCAGAAGCAGCTGTCGTCCCAGAAGGCGTTGACGTACGCGTTGCCGTAGTGGACCCGGGAGTACGCGGCCTTGCCGTTGCCCGCGATGCCGTTGCGGTTGAGCTCGGCCTTGTAGAAGTCCCAGGTCACGGCGGCGCCGTAGTGCGCGTCGACGCCGGCGGTCTCGCGGTTCTGCGGGGTGCCGTCGCCCCAGACGTCGGTGGCCTTGGTGAAGAGCGTGCCGGTGCCCGAGGAGCCGTGCTTGAGGTCGTACGTCTTGTGGCCGCCGCGCCCGCCGTCCGTGAGGCTGTACGTGGAGCCGGACTTGGTCGTGCCGAGGGTCACCTTGCCCGAGTACTCGCTGGTGCCGGTCCCGGTGTCGATGGCCTCGTACGAGTAGAGCTCGGCCCCGGTCGCGGCGTCGGTGATGACGTGACGCTCGCTGGGGGTGCCGTCGCGCTGGGTCCCGGTGAGGACGGCCTCGTACGCGAGGACGGGCTTGCCGCTCGCGGCCCAGACGACCTTGCGGGCGTGGGCGGGGGCGGCCTTGAGCGAGACGCCCGAAGTGGCGACGGATATACGGGCGTCGGTGCTCTTGCTGACCCCCTGGAGGCTGCCGTCCTTCTTGGCGTGGACGACGAGGTCGCCGCCGAGGACGGGCAGGCCGTCGTAGGTGCGCTCGTAGCGGGTGTGGACGGTGCCGTCCACGTCCTTGATGACGTCGCGTACGACGAGCGCCTCCTTGGTGCCGAGCCCGATCTGCCGGGCGGCGGCGGGCGCGGAGGCCTGGGCGGCCTGGAGGGCGTCGGCGCGCTCGGCCACACCGAGCACGCGGGCGCTCGCGCCCGCCTCGCGGTCGGCGGCGCCGGCACTGGTGCCCGACTGGACGCCTACGACGACCATGGCGGCGGAGGCGGCAAGAGCGGCGGCACGCAGGGAATTTCTCACTGAGGGGTCTCCTTCACTCGATCCGTTGCGCGGTGGGGGTGCGCGGTGGGGGGTGGTGCGAGTGGGTGGTGCCCGTACGGGTGATGCCTGTTCGAGCCGTGCCCGTACAGGAGTTGGGGTGCAGGTGCGTGGGGCGCATCTGCGTGTGGTGCGTGGGGGGAGCGTGCCAGCCGATGACTACTTTTTGACAGGGTACCGACAAGTATTTGACTGGAATGTGTCCGTCAGGGGGTGCGGGGTGTCCGGTAAGCGATGCGGGGCGCCCTTTGGGCGGGGGTCGTCCACGGGTGCGGGCGGGCGGTGATTCGGGTTCGGCCGTGGGGTCGGTCGCGGGTTGGGGCGCCGGGTTGGCCGTGCACTTGGCCGTGGGCGCGCCGAAGCCCCCGGCGCGGGGTGCGCCGGGGGCTTCGGGAGGTGCTGGCGGGGGCCCGTCCCCCGGGCCGTCGCCCGCCGTTACGCCGCCCGGTGCACCGCGTACTCCGAGATTTCCCTCATCGGCGGCCGCTCCTCGGTGTCCACCGCGTACGTACGCGGGACGAAGCCGTCCTCGCCCCGCTCGAACTGCGTCAGGGACGGGCGCACCAAGTGGGCCCGGGAGAGCCGTAGTTGGGCGGTGCGGTAGATCGCCGCCGCCATCCGGCCGAGCGCCTGCCCGTCCTGATGGCGGTGCTTGCGTACGCCCACGTCGACCTGGGCGAGCGCGTCCAGGCCCACCGTGTGCAGCGCGTCGACGAGCAGCCCCAGCTCCACTCCGTAACCGACGGGGAACGGCAGCCGCTCCAGGAGCGAGCGCCGGGCCGCGTACTCGCCGCCCAGCGGCTGGACGAAGCCGGCCAGCTGCGGCCAGTGCAGATTGAGCAGCGGCCGGGCCACGAGCTCGGTGACGCGACCGCCCTGACCTGGGGAGTCGCCGAACGGCCGGTCGTACATCGCCTTGACGAACTCCACGTCCGGATCGGTCAGGAGCGGGCCGACGATCCCGGAGACGAAGCCGGGGTCGAAGTCCTTCAGGTCCGCGTCGATGAAGCAGACGACGTCACCCGTGGTGACCAGCAGAGAGCGCCAGAGGACCTCGCCCTTGCCGGGCAGCGCGGCTATCCGGGGCAGGATCGCGTCCCGGTGCACCACCCGGGCGCCCGCGGCGGCCGCGACCTCGGCCGTACGGTCGGTGGAGCCGGAGTCGACCACCACCAGCTCGTCCACCAGCGGCACGGCGGCGGTCATCAGCTCGCGCCGGACCGCGGCGACGATCTGGCCGACCGTGGCCTCCTCGTTCAGCGCCGGCAGGACCACGCTCACGGTGGTTCCGGTGCGGCGCTTGGCGGCCGTGATCGCGTCCAGCGGGCGGTCGGCCGCCGACCAGGAACGCCTGCTCAGCCAGCGTTCCACCTCTTCCAGCACGATCGGTGACCCCTCTGTGAGTGACGATGTGAGTGACGGCGCGGGCGCCGCGTGTGATCCATCTCGCGGTTCGGACGACTATCTCAACCGTCCGGGCCTTCGGTTACAGTCTTGAACAACGCGGATGGCCATCGCATGTCGGGGTCGCCGCGCGGACAAATGCCTGGGTCCTGGACCCAGTGCCACAGCGCTCATCCAGAGGGACTGAGGGAACGGCCCGTTGAAGTCCCGGCAACCCCCCTGCCGACCGCGAGGTCACGGTGGGGAAGGTGCCAATTCCGTCTCATGGCGAAATGCGCCATGGGGAAGATGAGGAGAAAGGGCCTCGCCATCATGGCTGTGCATCCCGTTGAGAACACCGCGAACACCGCGAACGCTGACAACACCGCCAACGCCGCCAATGCCGCCACCACTGTGAACCTCGGTCCCGCCGTCGCGCTTTCCTGCCGGGAATGCGGCGAGCGGTTCGACCTCGGCCCGATCTTCGCCTGCGCCCTGTGTTTCGGTCCGCTCGAAGTCGCGTACGACCTTCCGACGGGTGACCCCGAGGCGCTCCGCAAGCAGATCGAAGCGGGGCCCGACAACATCTGGCGCTATGCGCCCCTGCTGCCTGTTCCGGCCAATGTGGCTGAAAAGCCCAACCTGAATCCCGGATTCACCAAGCTCGTCAAGGCCGAAAATCTCGCCCGTGAGCTGGGCGTCACCGGCGGTCTGTACGTGAAGGACGACTCCGGCAACCCGACGCACTCCTTCAAGGACCGCGTCGTCGCGATCGCCGTCGAGGCCGCCCGCGCCTTCGGCTTCAGCACGCTCTCCTGCTCCTCCACCGGCAACCTCGCAGGCGCGGTCGGCGCGGCCGCGGCCCGGGCCGGTTTCCGCTCCTGTGTGTTCATCCCGCACGACCTGGAGCAGGGCAAGGTCGTCATGGCCGCGGTGTACGGCGGCGAGCTGGTCGGCATCGAGGGCAACTACGACGACGTCACGACCTGGAGCAGGGCAAGGTCGTCATGGCCGCGGTGTACGGCGGCGAGCTGGTCGGCATCGAGGGCAACTACGACGACGTCAACCGCTTCTGCTCGGAGCTCATCGGCGACCCGCTCGGCGAGGGCTGGGGCTTCGTGAACGTGAACCTGCGCCCGTACTACGGCGAGGGCTCCAAGACGCTGGCGTACGAGATCTGCGAGCAGCTCGGCTGGCGGCTGCCCGACCAGATCGTCATCCCGATCGCGTCGGGATCGCAGCTCACGAAGATCGACAAGGGTCTCCAGGAGCTCATCAAGCTGGGCCTCGTCGAGGACAAGCCGTACAAGATCTTCGGTGCTCAGGCCGAGGGCTGCTCGCCGGTCTCGACCGCCTTCAAGGCGGGCCACGACGTCGTACGCCCGCAGAAGCCGGACACCATCGCCAAGTCGCTGGCCATCGGCAACCCGGCGGACGGCCCGTACGTCCTGGACATCGCCCGGCGCACCGGCGGCGCGGTGGAGGACGTGAACGACGAGCAGGTCGTCGACGCGATCAAGCTGCTGGCCCGGACCGAGGGCATCTTCGCCGAGACGGCGGGCGGCGTGACGGTCGGCGTCACACGGAAGCTCATCGAGAACGGGCTCCTGGACCCGACCCTGACTACTGTCGTCCTCAACACGGGTGACGGCCTCAAGACCCTGGACGCGGTGGCGCCGACCACTGGACCGACCGCGACCATCCGCCCGAGCCTGGACGCGTTCCGCGCCGCCGGCCTGGCCGGCTGACCCACCTCGCTTAGGCACGACGGAAGGCAGGAAGCCCCATGAGCGTCAACGTCCGCATCCCCACCATCCTCCGTACGTACACCGGCGGCAAGGCCGAGGTCGCGGCCGAGGGCACCACCCTCGCCGAGGTCATCGCCGACCTGGAGAAGAACCACACCGGGATCGCCGCCCGGGTCCTGGACGACCAGGGCAAGCTGCGCCGTTTCGTCAACGTGTACGTCAACGACGACGACGTCCGCTTCGAGCAGGGCCTGGAGACGGCGACGCCGGACGGCGCGGGCGTCTCGATCATTCCGGCCGTCGCGGGCGGTTGCTGAACATAGGCGCGTCACACGCACAGTTACCTGAATTGCCCCCTCCGCAAGCTAAGCGGAGGGGGCAATTCAGTGTGGTTGAGCGCGGTACAGTGGGGAAGTCCCCTTCGTTGCGCGTGCCACGTGCATATGAGAACGCGACGAACCGGCGTCGAGAAGCAGTCAAAGTGTTCGAGCATATTGCTCCTTAAGTGCGCTTTGCCCGGCCCGACTTGCCCCGGAATGCTGAATTTCGCGGCATTCCGCTCTTCACCCCTGCCCGGAATTCTCGTCCGATTGACCTGTTGCAGAGGGCAGTTGGGCAGATACATTCAGCCGCGGTCGACGCGTTACGGCGCACACCCTCTCCTGTCGGAGGGTGGAGGTCTGACCCGGGTCCGCGAAGTGCGGTCCCGTGCAAGGGCCAGTAATAGGGGAGTTAGGCATGGCTCAGGGCACCGTCAAGTGGTTCAACGCGGAGAAGGGGTACGGCTTCATCGCGGTCGACGGTGGTGCGGATGTTTTCGTCCACTACAGCGCGATCCAGATGGACGGCTACCGCACCCTTGAAGAAGGTCAGCGAGTCGAGTTCGAGATCTCGCAGGGCCAGAAGGGTCCGCAGGCGGACATGGTCAAGCTCGCCGTCTGATCTCGGCGCGATCGGCCACCGACGCATACAGGCCCGTGGGGCCCGCATCCTCTGTAAATGGATGCGGGCCCCACGTGTGTGTCCGGGCCCCCGGGGGCCGGCGCGGACGTGTCCGGGACCCGGCCGGGACGATGGGACGGCCTTGCACTCTCCTGGGTCGAGTGCTAATCATTGGGCTTAGCACTCTCCCAGTGAGAGTGACAGAACTTGGATCGGGTCAGTGAGGCCCGCAGACCGGGTGGGGCAAGGAACCACAAGGGCTGCAGGCCGTCCGTCGCGGGCACCGTCACGGTCCACGAAGAACGCCACCCCTGTCCGGGAGGACCACTTCACATGGCCAAGATCATCGCGTTCGACGAGGAGGCACGGCGCGGTCTCGAGCGCGGGATGAACCAGCTCGCCGACGCCGTCAAGGTCACCCTTGGCCCCAAGGGCCGCAACGTCGTCCTCGAGAAGAAGTGGGGCGCCCCCACGATCACCAACGATGGTGTTTCCATCGCCAAGGAGATCGAGCTCGAGGACCCGTACGAGAAGATCGGCGCCGAGCTGGTCAAGGAAGTCGCCAAGAAGACGGACGACGTCGCCGGTGACGGTACGACCACCGCGACCGTCCTCGCCCAGGCGCTCGTCCGCGAGGGTCTGCGCAACGTCGCCGCCGGCGCCAACCCGATGGCTCTGAAGCGCGGCATCGAGAAGGCCGTCGAGGCCGTCTCCGGTGCGCTCCTGGAGCAGGCGAAGGATGTCGAGACCAAGGAGCAGATCGCTTCGACGGCCTCCATCTCCGCCGCCGACACCCAGATCGGCGAGCTCATCGCCGAGGCGATGGACAAGGTCGGCAAGGAAGGCGTCATCACGGTCGAGGAGTCGCAGACCTTCGGTCTGGAGCTTGAGCTCACCGAGGGCATGCGCTTCGACAAGGGCTACATCTCGGCGTACTTCGCGACCGACATGGAGCGCATGGAAGCCGCGCTCGACGACCCGTACATCCTGATCGTCAACTCGAAGATCGGCTCGGTCAAGGACCTGCTGCCGCTCCTCGAGAAGGTCATGCAGTCGGGCAAGCCGCTCCTGATCATCGCCGAGGACGTCGAGGGCGAGGCCCTGTCGACCCTGGTCGTGAACAAGATCCGCGGCACCTTCAAGTCCGTCGCCGTCAAGGCCCCGGGCTTCGGCGACCGCCGCAAGGCGATGCTGAACGACATCGCCATCCTCACCGGCGGCACGGTCATCTCCGAGGAGGTCGGCCTCAAGCTGGAGAACGCGGGCCTCGACCTGCTGGGCCGCGCCCGCAAGGTCGTCATCACCAAGGACGAGACCACCATCGTCGACGGTGCCGGTGACAGCGAGCAGGTCGCCGGTCGCGTGAACCAGATCCGCGCCGAGATCGAGAACTCGGACTCGGACTACGACCGCGAGAAGCTCCAGGAGCGTCTGGCGAAGCTGGCCGGCGGCGTGGCCGTCATCAAGGCCGGCGCCGCCACCGAGGTGGAGCTCAAGGAGCGCAAGCACCGCATCGAGGACGCCGTTCGCAACGCGAAGGCGGCCGTCGAGGAGGGCATCGTCGCCGGCGGTGGCGTGGCCCTGCTCCAGGCCTCCTCGGTCTTCGAGAAGCTGGACCTGTCGGGTGACGAGGCGACCGGCGCCAACGCCGTGAAGCTCGCCCTGGAGGCCCCGCTGAAGCAGATCGCCGTCAACGGTGGTCTCGAGGGTGGCGTCGTCGTCGAGAAGGTGCGCAACCTGGCCGTCGGCCACGGTCTGAACGCCGCGACCGGCGAGTACGTCGACATGATCGCCGAGGGCATCATCGACCCGGCGAAGGTCACGCGCTCCGCGCTGCAGAACGCCGCGTCGATCGCCGCGCTGTTCCTCACCACCGAGGCCGTCATCGCCGACAAGCCGGAGAAGGCCGCCGCGGCCGCTCCGGGCGGCATGCCGGGCGGTGACATGGACTTCTGATCCTCTTCCGAGGATCGGTAGCCCGGTTACGTACGGAGGGCGGCACCCCACTCGGGGTGCCGCCCTTCGGCGTGCGTGCGGGTGCGGACGGAGGGCTACGCCAGCGCCGCGCGCAGCCGGCCGCGGGCCCGCTCAAGCCGGCGCGTCGCCGTGGCCGCGTCCACGTCCGCCAGGAGCATCAGGATCGCCGTCTTCACCTCGCCGCCGGCGGCGGTGAGGGCCGCCTCGACGGCGTCGTCGCCCGCGTCCGTGGCCAGCGCCACGATCCGGCGGGAGCGGGCGCGCAGCTTCTCGTTGGAGGCCTGGACGTCGACCATGAGATTTCCGTACGTCTTGCCCAGCCGGATCATCGTGATCGTCGAGATCATGTTGAGGACGAGCTTCTGGGCGGTGCCCGACTTCAGCCGGGTCGAGCCGGTCAGCAGCTCCGGGCCCACCACCACCTCGATGCCGTGCTCGGCGGCGGCGGCGAGCGGCGAGCCGGTGTTGCAGGCCAGGCCGATCGTCAACGCCCCGCGCGCACGGGCGTGTTCCACGGCGCCCACCGCGTACGGGGTGCGGCCGGAGGCGGAGATGCCGACGACGGTGTCGAGCGCGGTCAGCCCGAGCCCGTCCAGAGCGGCGGCCGCCAGCTCCTTGGAGTCCTCGGCGTCCTCGACGGAGGTGGCGATGGCCGTCGGGCCGCCCGCGATCAGCCCGACGACCTGGGCGGGGTCGGTGTTGAAGGTCGGCGGGCACTCGCTGGCGTCCAGGATGCCGAGCCGCCCGGCGGTGCCCGCGCCCGCGTACACCAGCCGCCCGCCCCGGCCCATCCGCTCGGCGGTGGCGTCGATGGCGGCGGCGATCCGCGGCAGCTGCGCGGCGACGGCGGCCGGGACGGTGGCGTCCTCGCCGTTCATGATCCGGGCGATCTCGGCGGTCGGCAGCCGGTCGATGTCGGCGAGCTCGGGCCGGAACGCCTCGGTGGTCAGTGCGGCCAGCTGGGCGCGGAGTTCCCCGTACGTGGAAGTCATGGCAGCGCTGCTCTTTCCGTACGTGTGCGAGGGCACCCGGGGTCAGCGGGTGCGCGGGCTGTGGCGGTGGGCGAGTGCCTCGTAGGAGGCGGCGAGCGCGGGGGCGGCCGTCTCGTACGTGCGCTGGGCCACCCCGATGAACAGGCAGTCCACGACGAGGAGTTGGCTGGTCCGGGACGACATCGCGGCCGGGCGCAGCTCGCTCTCGCGGGCCGTCGAGGTGGTCAGTATGTGGTCGGCGTACTGGGAGACGGGGCCGTCGGGGCGGCCGGTGACGGCGATGGTGGTGGCGCCCCGGTCGAAGGCGACGCGCAGCGGCTCGATGACGTCGCCGGTCGCGCCGGAGTGGGTGATGGCGACGGCGGCGTCCCCCGACCGCAGCTGCACGGCGTTGGTGACGGCGAGGTGCGGGTCGGTGTGGGCGTGCGCGATCAGGCCGATCCTGAGCAGCTTCTGGGCGAGGTCCTGGCCGACGAGCGAGGAGGCGCCGACGCCGTAGACGTCGATGCGGCGGGCCTGGGCGAGGGCGGCGACGGCGGCGCCGAGCTGGACGGTGTCGAGGGCCGCGGCGGTGTCGGCCAGCGTCTGCTGCTCGTCGTAGGCGAGCTTGGCGACGACATCGGCGATCGGGTCGTCCACGGCGATGTCGGCGGTGACGGCCGGGGCGCGTCCCGACTGCTGCTGGGCGGCGAGCCCGGCGAGCGCGAGGCGCAGGTCGCGGTAGCCGGGGTAGCCGAGAAGGCGGGCGGTGCGGACCACGGTGGCCTCGCTGGTGCCGGTGAGCTCGGCGAGGCCGGTGACGGTGAGTGCGGCGCAGCCGGCCGGGTCCCCGGCGACGGCCTCGGCGACGCGCTGCATCGAGCGGGTCATGGAGGGTGCCAGCGTGCGCACCTTGGCCGCGAGGGCGGCGGGGGCGGGGGGAGCCGTGTCGCCGGTGAAAATTCCCTTCACGTCATGGGTCACCCCTGAAAGATATTTTCGCAGCTGGGACCGGGTCAACCCCTTGGCCCCGGACGGGGGCGAGTGACGGATGGGGTGACAATGGCTGCATGGACGACGTCGACCCCCTGGAGCAGTCCCTGCACGCCGCACGCGCCCTGGTGCTGGCGGATCTGGCCGCGCGCGACGTGGCCCAGGCCGATGTGGTCTCGCTGGTCGAGGACGCGGTGACGCATCGCCGCTGGTGGGTGGAGCAGTGGCCGGACGGCGTGGAGTACGTCGCCGGTCTGGTCGCGCAGGACGTACAGGACGCGCTCCTGGAGAAGTACGGCCGCTGGCCCATCTGCCCGGTCTGCGACGCGGGGGACCCGCACGCGCTGGACGTGGAGCCCGAGCTCGGCCCCGATCCGCACTGGGTGTGCGGCAAGGCGGGCGTGACGGTGGCCCCGGTCGGCGGCCTGGACGCGGGCCCGCTCGCATGACGGTCTACATAGACCCGCCGACCTGGCCGGGCCACGGCCGTCTGTGGTCGCACCTGGTGAGCGACGTCTCGTACGAGGAGCTGCACGTCTTCGCGGCCGCCATCGGCTGCCCGCCGCGGGCGTTCGAGCGCGACCACTACGACGTGCCCGAGGCGCGGTACGCGGACGCGGTGCGGGCCGGGGCGGTGGAGATCGGCTCCAAGGAACTGGTGCGGCGCCTCACGGGCGCGGGGCTGCGACGGCCGAAGGGGCGGCCGGCGTAGCCCTCCGGTCAGTGCGGTGACGACTCAGCCGGTGAGCAGCTCCAGTTCCGTCGTCAGGTTCTCGCGGGCGCGGGCCTCCCACTCCTTGCCGCCGTACGGGGTGCGGAACAGCCTGGGCAGGGCGAGGAGCTGGCGCAGGACCTGGGCGCGGCCGGTGCGGAAGGCCTCGTCGGGGACGAAGGCGTACTCCTCGCGGACGGCGGCGGCGTACGCGGCGTACGCCTCCGGGTCCCCGGCCAGCACCGCCAGGTCCGCGTCGCACAGGACCTCGCCGTTGGTGTCCCCCTCGTGGGGGTCGTGGGTGACGGTGAGGCGTACGAGCCGGGCGACCTCGGCCGTCGCCTCCTGGCTCAACCCGGCCTCGGGGAGCGCGCGTTCGGCCTGCGCCGCGCTGCGCTCCTCGTTCTCGGAGCGGTCCGGGCGGTAGACGGCGTCGTGGAACCAGGCGGCGAGGCGTACGAGTTCGGGGGCGTCGGCGTGGTCGGCGAGGGTGTCGATGTGCCGCAGCACGGCGGTGAGGTGGCGGGTGGTGTGGTACTTGCGGTGCGGCTCGCCCCACTGTGCGAGCAGCCGCTCGGCGTAGGGGCCGGCACCCCCGCCCAGAAGGACCGCTTCCTGCCCCCCGTCGCCCGGGGCGAGGCCATCTGGTGCCAGGGCTACAGCGAACCCGGCGCCGGCTCCGACCTCGCGGCCGTCCGCACCGCCGCCACCCGCGACCCCGGCGATCCCACCGGCGCGTACCGCGTCACCGGACAGAAGATCTGGACCTCGCACGCCCACGAGGCCGACTGGTGCTTCGTGCTCGCCCGTACCGAACCCGGCTCGCACCGCCACCACGGCCTCTCCCTTCTCCTCGTCCCCATGGACCAGGCGGACGGCAGCGTCGAGGTGCGGCCGATCCGGCAGCTCACCGGGACCAGCGAGTTCAACGAGGTCTTCTTCGACGGCGCCCGCGCCCACCCCGACCACCTCGTCGGCGGCGAGGGCAACGGCTGGCGCGTCGCCATGGACCTGCTCGCCGCCGAGCGCGGCGTCTCCACGCTCGCCCAACAGATCGGTTTCGAGAGGGAGTTGGAGGAGGTCGTGCGGCTGGCGGGGGACGCGGACCCGCTCCTCCGCGAGCGGCTCATCCGTCAGTGGGCCGAGCTGCGCACCATGCGCTGGAACGCGCTGCGCACCCTCGGCGGCTCCGACCCCGCCGCCCCCAGCGTCGCCAAACTCCTCTGGGGCGGCTGGCACCAGCGCCTCGGCGAGCTCGCCATGGCCGTACGGGGCGCGTCCGGCGCGGTCGGCCCGGACGACTGGAGCGAGGAGAAGCCGTACCGGCTCGACGCGTTCCAGCGCCTGTTCCTCTTCTCCCGCGCCGACACCGTCTACGGCGGCTCGGACGAGATCCAGCGCACCATCATCGCCGAGCGCGTGCTCGGCCTGCCTAGGGAGGCCCGGGGCCAGTGAGAGGTGTCCTGTTCGACGGTACGCACGCACAGGTGGTCGACGACCTGGAGATACGCGACCCGGGGCCCGGCGAGGTCCGGGTCGCGATCGCCGCCGCCGGGCTCTGCCACTCCGATCTCTCCGTCATCGACGGGACGATCCCCTTCCCCGTACCCGTGGTGCTCGGCCACGAGGGCGCGGGCGTCGTCGAGGCCGTCGGGACGGGGGTCACCCATGTCGCCCCCGGCGACCATGTGGCGCTCTCCACCCTCGCCAACTGCGGGGCGTGCGCCGACTGCGACCGGGGGCGCCCCACCATGTGCCGCAAGGCGATCGGACGGCCGGGCCGGCCGTTCTCGCGCGGCGGCGTGCCCGTCCACCAGTTCGCCGCCAACTCCGCCTTCGCCGAACGCACGGTGGTCAAGGCCGTCCAGGCGGTGCGGATCCCGTCCGACCTCCCGCTCGCCTCCGCCGCCCTCATCGGCTGCGCGGTCCTGACCGGTGTCGGTGCCGTACTGAACCGGGCCCGCGTCGACCGGGGCGACACCGTCGTCGTCATCGGCACCGGCGGCATCGGCCTCAATGTGCTGCAAGGGGCCCGGATCGCGGGTGCCCGGACGATCGTCGCCGTCGACAGCAACCCGGCGAAGGAGGCCGCCGCCCGGCAGTTCGGCGCCACCCACTTCCTGACGTCGGCGGACGGCGTACGGGAGGTCCTGGCGACCGGCGCCGACCACGTCTTCGAGTGCGTCGGCCACGTCGGGCTCGTCCGGCAGGCCGTCGACCTGCTCGACCGGCACGGCCAGGCGATCCTGCTCGGGATGCCCGCGCCCACGGCGGAGGCGACGTTCGCGCCCGCCGCGATGTTCCTGGACAAGTCCATCCTGGGGTGCCGCTACGGGAGTTCACGGCCCCAGCACGACATCCCGCGCTACGCCGGGCTGTACCGCACCGGCGCCCTGCTCCTCGACGAGCTGGTGACGGAGACGTACCCGGTCGAGGACTTCGCCAAGGCGGTGGAGGACGCGCGGCAGGGGAGGGTGGCACGCGGGGTGCTGACGTTCTGAGCGGTGGCCGGTGGCCGGTGGTCGACGGTGATCCTCGACGAGCTGGTGACGGAGACGTACCCGGTCGAGGACTTCGCCAAGGCGGTGGAGGACGCGCGGCAGGGGAGGGTGGCACGCGGGGTGCTGACGTTCTGAGCGGTGGCCGGTGGCCGGTGGTCGACGGTGATCGGTGGTCGACGGTGATCGGTGGTTGACGGTGATCGGGGTGCCGCGGGAGCCGGTCCCCGACCGGGGTGCGGGCTCAGCCGCCGACGCGGTGGCCTCCGGCCGCGCGGAAGGTGCGCCGGTAGACGGTCGGCGGGACCCCGAGCGCGGCCTGCAGGTGCTGGCGCAGCGAGGTACCCGTACCGAATCCGGCGGCGCGGGCGATCTGGTCCACGGACAGGTCGCTCGACTCCAGCAGGTGCCGGGCCCGCTCGACGCGCTGCTGGGTGAGCCACTGCCCGGGGCTCATCCCGGTCTCCTCGCGGAACCGGCGCGTGAACGTCCGTACGGACATGGCTTCCTGCTCCGCCATGTCCCGCAGCTGGATCGGCTCGTCGAGGCGGCCGAGGGCCCAGGCGCGGGCGCCGGTGGTGGTCGCCACCTGGGGCTGCGGCAGGGGCCGTTCGATGTACTGGGCCTGCCCGCCCTCCCGGTGTGGCGGTACGACCGTCCGCCGGGCCACGTCGTTGGCGACCGCGGCCCCGTGGTCGCGCCGCACCAGGTGCAGACAGAGGTCGATCCCGGCGGCGACCCCGGCCGAGGTCAGTACGTCCCCGTCGTCGACGAACAGTACGTCCGGGTCGACGGCGACGGCCGGGAAGAGCCGCTGGAAGTGCTCGGCGTGCCACCAGTGGGTGGTGGCGGGGCGCCCGTCGAGGTACCCGGCGGCGGCCAGCACATAGCTGCCGGTGCAGATGGAGACCATGCGCGTACCGGGCCGTACGTACGCGAGGGCCCGGGCGAGCTCGTCCGTGAGCACCCCCTCCTCGTACACCGGCCCCAGCTCGTGCGAGGCGGGCACGACCACGGTGTCCGCGAGGGCCAGCGCCTCGGGCCCGTGCTCCACGAGCACGGCGAAGTCGGCGTCGGTCTGCACGGGTCCGGGCGCCCGGACCGAGCAGGTGGTGACGGAGTACAGCGCCTCCCGCCCCTCACCCGCGCTCCGGGCCCGCCCGAAGATCCGCTGCGGAATACCGAGCTCGAAGGGGAGCAGGCCGTCGAGCGCCAGCACGACGATGCGGTGGAGTGGGGCCGGGGGCGGGGTCATGCGGCCGAGTGTACGTGGCCTGATCCCTGCGGGCCATGCCCATCAGGCCACCGCAGACGCCGCCGGCTACTCCCTCTCCTCCTGCTCCTCCTCCTGCTCCTCCTGCCGGGCCGCCGCGTCGAGGACCTCGTCGACGGTGACGCCGATGATCCGGTCCCGGTCGGCGGGCGCGAGCGACGGCGGCAGCGCGTCGCCCCGGACGAGCCGGTCCTCCACATGCCGCACGGCCACCTCGCGCCGGGGCGCCCCCGCCCTGGTCCTCAGGTCGTTGTAGACGGTCCAGGCCAGCGTGGCGACGCTCACGACGAGCGTGGCGAGGGAGTCGAGGTCGGCGTACTGCCCGGGCCGCGCGACGGCACCGCGCGCGTACAGCGCGGCCTCCACCTCGTCGGGGAGCCCGGGGTGGAGGCGGTCGGCGAGGCGCCGGGCGGCGGCTCGGGCGCCGAGTTCGACGGGGGTGGAAGTGGTGGGGTCGGCCATGTGCGGATGCCCTCCTGGGGTCAGTCGGTGCCGGTGCCGGTGTCGGTGCCGGGTTCGGGTGTGAGGACGTACTGGCGTACAGCTGTGGGGAGGGGGTTGCCGGTGACGGAGTGCCAGGTCTGTTCGAGGGCGGCGATGCCGAGGGACTGGGTCAGCAGCCGCAGGTTCCCCGGGCTGTCCCCGGTCTCGGGGTGCGGGATCTCCTCGAACTGCGACACACATCTGACGGCCCATGCCAGGGCCTTGTCCGGCCGGTTCTGCTCCGTGGCGAGCGAGCAGAGCTCCGCGCACGTGAATGCGGTGCCCGCCCGGTCCTCGAGCTCCTCCCTGATGGCGAGGGCCTTGCCGTACCACTCCTCGGCCTCGGTCAGCCGTCCGAGTTCCTGGGCGACCATCCCCAGTCCGTGGTAGCTGTTGGCCATGCCGACCCGGAAGCCGAGGACCTCCTTGATGGCGAGGGACTTGTGGTACCACTCCTCGGCCTCGGCCAGCTGGCCCTTCATGTGATGGACTGCGCCGAGCTGCTGATACCCGGCGGCGGTGCCCGTACGGTCGCCGAGGTCCTCCTTGATGGCGAGGGCCTTGTGGTACCACTCCTCAGCCTCGGTGAGCCGGCCTTGCAGTTGGCTGAGGGCACCGAGCTGGTGGTAACCGCTCGCCATCCCTCCCCGGTCGCCCAGCTCCTTCTCGATGGCGAGGGACTTGTGGTACCACTCCTCGGCTTCGGTGAGCCGGCCCTGCAGTTGGCGGGCGATGCCGAGTTCGTGGTACACGCTTGCCATCCCGGGTCGGTTGCCGAGCTCCTCCCTGATGGCGAGAGACTTGCGGTACAGCGCTACGGCCTCCTCGTGGCGCCCGCGGTACTGGGCGACCATGCCCAGTCCGTGGTATCCGATGGCCATCCCCGACCGTTCGCCGAGTTCTTCCTTGATGGTGAGGGACTTGCGGTACCACTCCTCAGCCTCTCCCAGCCGTCCGCGTTGCTGAGCGAGCATGCCGAGCTGGTGGTATCCGATGGCGATGCGCTTGCTCTGCGTGGGGCTTTCGGGACTGGCCAACATGGCCTGGATATGGGAGTGGTAGGTGCTTTCGGCCTGGTCGAGCTGTCCCGCCGCCAATTCCCGGTTGGCCTGTTCCCAGGTGGCGTACGCCCAGAGGACGCCTGCCGGAGTGTCCAGGCCGGGTGGGACGCCGTCCGGACCCTCCGTGGCCAGCTGCATGCGCAGGGCCCAACTTCCGGCCTCTTCTTCCAGGCCGCGCAAGTGCCAGTATTCGTCCAGTGGTTGGGCGACGGTCTGGGCGTGGGTCCACATGCGCTGGTCCAGGGCGAAGCCGAGCATGCTCCCCAGCATCCTCCGGTGGACGGAGATCAGCGCCACGGCGAACTGTGCCTGTTTCCCGGTCAGTTGCTCGCTGAGCCAGGAGCTGAAGACGGCGTGGGTCTCCAGCAGCGCGTGGATGGAGGCTGTGCGCTGATCGTCGTACGCGTCGCCCGCCTGTGACTTCCAGCGGTCGGCCAGATAGGACGGCAGCGCCGGATGGATCCGGTACGTCCCCGCTTCACCCGGCGACAGGAGACCCAGGGCCGAGGCCCGTTCCAGCAGCTCGGCCCAGACCTGACCGGGGCGGTCCCGGAACTGCTCGGGCACCTCCGGCACGGCCGAGAAAGCCCCCAGCACGTCAGCGTCCGCCACCCCGTGCAACAGGCTCAGCACGATCATCGCCCGCTGATCCTCCCCCGACAGATGATCGAACGAGTACGCGATGCTCGCCGCCAGCGACGTCGTGCGGCCCCCGTCGTCGCCCCCGGGCAGCCCTCTGACCCCCCGCAGCCCGTCGAGCAGATCGTCCGCGCTCGTCGTGTCCAGATGCGGCAGTACGAGCCGCATGCTCAGCGGATGGCCGTCCAGCCATCGCATCACCTCCCCGAACGCGCGCGTCTCGCGGCTCCTGCGGGTGTGCGGGTAGGGGGCGAGCAGTTGCTCCGCGTACTGGGTGGCCTCCTCGGTGTCCAGGCCGTCGACCCGGATGCGGCGGACGCCCTCGCCCAGCCAGGACTCGTCGGAGCGGCTGGTGATGACGACCGCGCTGCGGCTGTCGCGGGCCAGGCGGGACAGGAACGCGCGCATCTCGCCCTGCTCCCGCTCCGGCAGCGGCGGCGTCGCCTGCCCGGGGTCCGGCATGGCGCGTACGGACTCGAAGTTGTCCCACAGCAGCAGCACGCGCCGGGTCCGCAGCGCCCGCTCCACCGCCTCCTGGCGCTGCGCCGCGTCCAGCAGGACGAACCGCGTGTCGAACTTCTCGCCGAAGACGCGGCGCCCGATCGCGTTGACGACGCCGTCGAGCCCGAAGGAGGCGACCCCGGGCTCGAAGGAGTGCCAGATCACCCACTCCGGCCGGTCGACCGCGCCGGTGTCGCGGCACCAGCGGCCGAAGGCCTTGGCCAGCTCCGTCTTGCCGGTTCCGCCGGGCCCGTGCAGGACCACCACACGCTGGAGCCGGGCGGCGACGTCCAGCCGGTAGAACAGCGCGTCGCGGCCGATGAACTCGCCCTCGGCGGCCAGCTCCTGGTCCGGCCGCGACTCCTGGCCGCCCTCGGGTCGGCGCCGGATCGCGTCGAGGATGCCGTCGAGGGACTCCGACGACTCCCGCTCGGTGCGCAGCCCGGGGAAGCGCACCTCGCTGCGGGTGTAGAAGACCGGCACCATCCAGTCGGCCAGCGGCAACATGCCTTTCAGCGAAGGGCGTTCGTTGTTCAGGGCCAGTCGTCGGCGCCCCGCCGCGACCGCCTCGGCCATCCGGTCCCCGGCGAACAGCCGCTCGTAGAAGGCGGCCATGAACTCGGACGCGGCCACCGCGTACACGCTGTAGGCCATCGCCACCACCGAGGCGACGCCCTCCTGCATCAGCCGGGTCGCCACCGCCGCCTCGACCTGGGAGCCGACGACGGCCGACTGGCAGGCGTTGAGGACCACCACCGGCACCTGCGCCCCGGCGAGCACCTGCGCCACCCGGCCCGCGGGCACCAGATCGCTGCCGCCGCCGGTCTTCTCGAACGCCAGCATCCCCTGGGGGCCCGACTGCTGGAACATCATCGGGCCCCAGCCGCCGGAGGCCGGCAGCCGGCCGAAGACGCCGTGGCCGTCGAAGTGCACCACCTGGAACGGCTCGCCGTCCTCGCGGGCCCGTGTCAGCACCTCCTCCAGCCGCTCCAGGGTCGGCGGTCGCAGCACCACCAGCTCCACGCTTCCGCGTACCGCCTCAAGGCGGCGCAGCAGCGGCCGGGCGATCATCTGGTAGCCGACGTCGGCCTCGCCGTCCGGGCGCGAGATCACCATCAGCACCCGCAGCCGCGAGCCCGGGACGGTGAACACCTGCCGGGTGTCGCCGGTCTGGAGGCTGCGCGAGACGGCCACCTGGTCGAGCGCGATCGGGACCGTGCGCGCCGGGTCGGCCATCAGCTCCCACGGCAGGCCCAGCAGTTCGGCGGAGCACGACCGCAGCACGATCTCCAGCTGTCCGCCCCGCGTCCGCGCCTCGGTGTACGCCTTGCGCGCCTCGGCCGTGGCGAACAGCGCCGAGAAGATCCGGGCGCCCCACTCGGGCAGCCGCTCCGCCACCCGCGGCCCCCGCTGCTCGTACACGCCGAACGGCATCCGCAGATACTGCTCCAGATACCAGCGCAGGTCCGCCATCTCCTGCTCGTCCAGCGGCCACACCAGCTCGGCCGGGTCCCCGGCCGGTCTGGGGGAGTGCTCGGCGGCGGGCCAGGACGACACCCGCACCCGGCCGTCGTCCAGCAGGTCCACCAGCAGGCGTTCGCTGAGCGGCTCGGTCATGGCCCCACCCCCATGATCACCACGAGTGGTTCCCCAGCCACTCAATGTGAGTGCGAGGATAGACAATCCGGCCTCGGTGTGTGACCCGAACCCGATGGCCGGATCCTCGCTGTTATCCGGCGTGATCCCCGTCAGGTCGCGTGGCCCGATCCCTGCGAACCATGGCTATCCAGCCACTCGTACGGACGGTACCGCCCCGCCAAGCTGTGGGCATGTCCCAGACAACCGATGCCGTCGCCCCGGACGGACACCAGGCCGCCCCCTCGCCCGGGGCACACCCGGCCGCCCGCCTCGGGCGTTCCGTATACAGGCATCGGAATTAGTAATCGAATTCCCGCTGATTGGTGGCCGAAATGACTCCTGGGTGCTGCGCTCCAGGTGTTAGCGCCCTTTTAATGGTTACGTAACGAGTGCTCGACTACGATGTTTATCGGCAATCGCGTTCAGCTTGGGCGCGAGTGCCTGGGGTGAACGGGGAGATCCGAACTAGTTGAATGCCTGGCATGCATTCAAGGGGGTTGCGTCACGTGTCCCTGTCCTATGCACGACCGAGTCATCCGCTGCGCTACGAGGTACTGGGGCGGCTCCGGGTGACCTGCGGTGACGTCGATCTGACGCCGGCGCCACCGAAGATCGCCAAGCTGCTGGCTCTGCTGACGATCCGGGCAGGGGAGACGGTACCGGGCGACAAACTCATGGCGGAGCTCTGGGAACAGCATCCGCCGCGGTGTGCGGCGGCGAGCCTGCGGGTCTATGTGTCACAGCTGCGCAAGCTGCTCGGCACACCCGGCCGGGCCTCGCCGATCGTCACCGTTTCCCCGGGTTACATTCTCGACGTCAGCCAGAACCAACTCGATGTACGGACCTTCGAGAGGTTGTATGAAAGTGGCCGGGCCCGTTACCTGGCGGCCGACTACGCGGCTGCTTCCGAGTGTCTGAGAAATGCCCTCGCCATGTGGCGGGGGCCGGTTCTGGACGGCATGTCGGGGTCTTCGGAGATCGGCTCCTTCGCCGCCGTGGAGGAGGAAAAAAGGCTGAATTGCATCGAGCTGAACATTGAATCGGCCCTGGCGCTCGGCCGCCATCACGCCGTGATAGAGGAGCTCAAGGGACTCGTCGTCCAGCACCCGCTGCGCGAGCCCTTCTACCGGCAGTTGATGGCCGCCCTCTACCGGGTGGGCCGCCAGGGCGACGCCTTGGGCGTCTACCGCAGCGCGCGCCAGGTCATCCGCGAGGAGCTGGGCGTGGAGCCGGGCCCGCCGCTGCGGCTGACCCAGGAAGCCATCCTGCGGGCCGACCCGGCGAGGCTGGAAGCCGTCGGTGTGACGGCGTCGGCCGTACGAGGGCCGGAGCGCGAAGGTCAGAGAACGCGCTGGAGGGACTGCGGTGTGAGGTCCGCCAGCGTGGGATAACCGTCCACCGCCATCAGCAGATCGGCCTCGGCGAGCAGCGAGCGCAGCACGTGGACGACGCCGTCCGTACCGCCCACGGCCAGCCCGTACGCATAGGGGCGCCCGACGCCGACGGCCGTGGCGCCGAGGGCTATGGCCTTCACCGCGTCCGCCCCGGTGCGTATACCCGAGTCGAACAGGACGGGCAGACCGTCGGCCGCCTCGACCACACCGGGCAGCGCGTCGAGGGCGGGCAGCCCGCCGTTGGCCTGGCGGCCGCCGTGGTTGGAGCAGTAGACGCCGTCCACGCCGCCGTCCTTGGCGCGCCGGACGTCCTCGGGGTGGCAGATGCCCTTCACGATCAGCGGCAACTGGGTGAGCGACCGCAGCCAGGGGAGATCGTCCCAGGTGAGCGGGTTGGCGAAGATCTGCGCCCAGCGCCCGGCGGCCGCCCGCGGATCCTCTTCGGGAGTGCGTTCCAGAGTGGCCCGGAAGATCGGGTCGGAGGTGTAGTTGGCCAGGCAGTGGCCGCGCAGCTGGGGGAAGTTGGCGGTGCTCAGATCGCGCGGGCGCCACCCCGTGACCCAGGTGTCCAGGGTGACGACGACGGCCTTGAAGCCCGCCTTCTCGGCGCGCCGCACCAGGCTCTCGGCCAGCTCGCGGTCGGAGGGCGTGTACAGCTGGAAGAAGCCCGGAGTCGAGCCGAACTCGGCGGCCACCTCTTCCATGGGGTCGGCGGTCAGCGTCGAGGCGACCATCGGGACGCCGGTGCGCGCGGCCGCCCGGGCCGTCGCCAGATCGCCGTGCCCGTCCTGGGCGCACAGCCCGAGGACCCCGATCGGCGCCATGAACAGCGGCGACGGCAGGGTCACCCCGAACAGCTCGACGGACAGGTCGCGCCGCGCGGCCCCGACGAACATCCTCGGGTACAGCCCCCAGCGCTCGAAGGCCGACGCGTTGGCCCGCTGGGTGCGCTCGTCGCCCGCGCCGCCCGCCACGTACGACCACAGGGACGGCCCGAGCGCGGCCTCGGCCCGGGACGCCAACTCCTCGTACGTGAACGGGAACCGCGGCACGACGCCGCCGAGCCCCTCGAAGTAGATCTCGTTCTGGTAGAAACCGAATGGCTGGTTCATCAAGCGGCCCTCTCCCTCGATCCCCGACCCCACGGGCCCGTCGCCCGGGCGCGACCCCACAGTGCCCTACCCCTCGTCTTCTCGCCGCAGCGCCCCTTGCGGCCCGGCTCAGACGGGCGGGTAGGCGCGGTCGCGTACGACCTGTCGGGTGAGGCGGGTGAAGGCGCGGGCGGCGGCGCTCTCGTACGCGCTCTCGCGCCGCAGAAGGGTCACCG
Source organism: Streptomyces sp. ERV7 (assembly GCF_001653515.1). Lineage (GTDB taxonomy): Bacteria > Actinomycetota > Actinomycetes > Streptomycetales > Streptomycetaceae > Streptomyces. The sequence continues at coordinate 853,905 of NZ_LYOY01000040.1, forward strand.
TGCGGGCGGGCAGCGGCGGTTCGAGCGGGACCGGACGCAGATACGGGTGGTCGTGGGTGACCGCGTCGGGCAGCACGGTGGCCAGCGGGGTGCGCCGCACGATCTCCGTGAGGGCCTGGACGGAGTTGGCCTCCACCGCGATGCGCGGGCGCACCCGGTGGGCGGCGAGGTAGGCGTCGATATGGCCGCGGGTGGCGAAGTCGCCGCTCAGCAGGGCGAGTCGGAGGTGTGCCAGGTCGCCGGCGGGAAGCGGTCCGGTGCCCGGGCCGGGGCTCGCGGCGGCCACCACGAGGGTCAGGGTCTCGGTGAACAGGGGCGTCGCGGTGATGCCGGGCAGATGGGGCCGGTGGAAGGCGATACCGAGATCGAGCTCGTCGGCCAGCAGCCCGGCCTCGATCCGGTCCTGCGCCAGCTCCTTGACGTCCAGGGTGATTCCGGGGTGCCGGGCGTGGAGCTCCGCGATCAGCGGGCCGGTGAGATACGCGGTGAACGTCGGCGTCACGGCCAGCCGCAGACCGCCGCGCGAGAGGTCGGCGACATCGAGGACGGCACGCTCGGCCGCGGCCAGTTCCCGTAGCGCGCGGCGGGCGTAGTGGACATACGTCCCGCCCGCGTCGGTGAGCCGTACGGTCCGGCCGGTGCGGTCGAGGAGTTGCGCCCCCACCGTGCGTTCCAGCTGCTTGACCTGCTGGGAGAGCGTGGGCTGCGAGATGCGCAGCTCCTCGGCGGCACGGGTGAAGTTGCCGTGCTCGGCGACGGCGAGCAGATAGCGCAGATGACGCAGTTCCGGAGCCATGCCCTCAACTATAGATGAGACCAATAGCAGACATGGATAATACGTCTTGGACGCTATAGGGGCAGGTCATGCATGGTGGATCTCGTCAGCCTCTCGGGGCCGACAGTCATCGAAGGGAGTGACATGCAAGACCTCACCGAGGGTGTCGCGCGGTTCCGCCAGGACGTCTTCCCGGCCAAGGCGGAGCTCTTCGCCGCTCTGGCCGGCACCCATCGGCCCGGCACGCTGTTCATCAGCTGCTCCGACGCCCGGGTGGTGCCCGAGCTGATCACCCAGAGCGAGCCGGGCGATCTGTTCGTGATCCGCACCGCGGGCAACCTCGTCCCCGCGTACGGCCCCGCCCCCGACGGTGTGGCGGCGAGCGTGGAGTACGCGGTCGCCGTCCTCGGCGTCACCGACGTCGTGGTGTGCGGACACTCCGCCTGCGGGGCGATGACCGCGCTAGCCGAGGGCCACGACCTGGAGTCGCTGGCGGCCGTCGCCGACTGGCTGCGGCACGCCGACGCATCCCGGGCGCGCACCACCGCCACCGGCGCGGAGCGGGTGACGGCCCTGGTGCGCGAGAACGTCCGCGCCCAGCTCGCCAACCTCGCGACCCACCCCTCGGTGGCCCGCGCCCTCGCCCGGCACACGCTCACCCTGCACGGCTGGGTCTACGACATCCCGTGCGGCACCGTCGAGGAGCTCGGCACCGTCGGCCGCGCGGCCTGCGCCGCCTGATCCATCCCACCGTCCCACTTCGGAAGGAACCGATTTCCCATGCTGCACGCCCAGTTCGACCCCGCTGCCCGTCAGGCCGTCGCCGTCGCCGCCGTGGAGGCGAAGACACGCAAGGACCTCTCGTGGCAGGGGATAGCCGACGTCACCGGTCTGTCCGTCGCCTTCGTCACCGCCGCCGTGCTCGGCCAGCACGCCCTCCCGGCCGATGCCGCGAAGGCGGTCACCGCGCTCCTGGAACTGGACGACGACGCCGCGACGCTGCTCGCGACCGTCCCGACGCGCGGCTCCATCCCCGGCGGCATCCCGACCGACCCGACGATCTACCGCTTCCACGAGATGCTCCAGGTGTACGGCACCACGCTCAAGGCGCTGGTCCACGAGCAGTTCGGGGACGGCATCATCAGCGCGATCAACTTCAAGCTGGACGTGAAGAAGGTCGCCGACCCCGAGGGCGGCGAGCGCGCGGTGATCACGCTGGACGGCAAGTACCTGCCGACCAAGCCGTTCTGACCCGGTTCTGAGCGGATACGGAGGTGGGCGGCAGACCGTCCCCCACGACGGCCCGCCGCCCACCCGCCATCTCCCTCACTACGCCGCGTGCAGCGCCAGCGTGGGGGAGAGCCGTGCCGCCCGTACCGCCGGATACAGGCCCGCGATCGTGCCGATCACCAGGGTCGCGCCGAAGCCGCCGCCGACCGCCCACAGCGGGACCACCCACGGCAGCCCGCCGGACGAGGCGTACACGCCGGTCGCCGCCGCGCCGAGACCGACGCCCGCGAGCCCGCCCAGACCCGAGAGCATCAGCGACTCCGCGACGAACTGCACCCGGATCTGGCCCCGGGTGGCGCCCAGTGAGCGGCGCAGACCGATCTCGTGGCGGCGCTCCAGAACCGAGATGATCATGGTGTTGGCGACCCCGACCCCACCGACGAGCAGGGCGATCCCGCCCAGGCCGAGCAGCAGCGTGGACAGCGCGCCCTCGGTCGCCGCCTTCGCCTGGAGCGCGGCGGACGGGTCGCTGACGGCGACGTTCTGCGGGTTGCGCGGGTCGACGGTGGGAGCGAGCAGCTTCTGCACCTGCCGTACGGAGGCGTCCGTGGACCGCTCGTAGACCGCCGTGGGGTGGCCGTCGAAGCCGAGCAGCCGCTGTGCCGCCGACCAGCCGACCAGCGCCGAGCGTTCGATCTCGGGTGCCAGCGGCATCGGGCCGAGGACGCCGACGGCCGTGAAGTACCGGTCGCCGATCCACACCTGCTGCCCCGGCCCGGTCACCCCGAGCCGTTCGGCGGCGACGTGGCCGAGCACCACGGACGGGTAGCGGCCGTTGGCGGCGTTCAGCCAGGTCCCGGAGGCGACCTTGCCGCGCAGGACCTGAAGGAGCCGTTCGCCGGCCGCCTTGACCGCGATCCCGCCGGTCTCGGCCTTGGGGATCTTCTCGGTGCGCCGCACCGACTGCTTGAGGTCGCCGGTGGCGCCGACCTCCTGGACGCCGTTGATACGGCCCACCATGCCCGGCGCGTCCTTGGGCAGCTTCACCTCCTGCCCGCTGAACATGCTCTCGCCCGGCTTCGCCACCAGCATGTTGGTGCCGAGCGCGTCGAGTTGCCGCATCAACTGCGCCTGGCTGGAGGCCGAGATACCGACCACGGCGATCATCGTCGCGATGCCGATGGCGATCCCGAGAGCGGAGAGCACCACCCGCACCGGACGGCTGCGCAGCCCGGCCGAACCGACGTGCAGGACGTCCCGGGGGCCGAGCCGGGCGGCCTTGAGCCGTGAAGTGCCGCCGGGGCGGCGGGAGGTGCCCGTGTCCGCGAGACCGTTGGACGTCACCGAGCTGGAATCCGTCACGCCGCGACCTTTCCCCGTGCCGTGTCCGCGACGACGCGCCCGTCGCGGATGCGCACCTGGCGGGGGAGCCCCGCCGCTATCTCGGTGTCATGGGTGATGACGGCGATGGTCGCCCCCTCCCGGTTCAGATCGTGCAGCAGCTCCATCACGGCCTCTCCGGACGCCGAGTCCAGCGCCCCGGTCGGCTCGTCCGCGAGCAGCAGATCGGGTTCGCCGACGACGGCCCTGGCGATGGCGACGCGCTGCTTCTGGCCGCCGGACAGCTCGTGCGGGCGGTGCTTCATCCGGTCCGCCAGGCCCACGCGGGCGAGCGCGTCGGCGGCCAGGGAGCGGCGCCGGGCGCGCGAGAGCCCGGAGTAGAGCAGCCCCTCGGCCACGTTGTCCCGGGCGCTGACGCCCGGCACCAGATGGAACGCCTGGAAGACGAAGCCGATGTGCTGCGAGCGCAGCGCCGAGAGCCGCCGGTCGCTCAGCGAGGCGACGTCGTGGCCCGCGATCTCCACCGTCCCGGCGGAGGGCCGGTCCAGGGTGCCGACGATGTGCAGCAGGGTGGACTTGCCGGAGCCGGACGGACCGGCGATCGCCAGCAACTCGCCCTGCCCGATGATGAGATCGACCCCGTCGAGGGCCCGGACGCCGCCCGCGTACTCCTTGGTGACGCCCGTCAGCCGGACGACCGTGCTCATACGGACGGCACCCCGACCTTCGTTCCCTCGCGCAGCCCACTGCCGCTGATCTCCACGCGCCCCTGCCCGAACATGCCGAGCCCGACCTCGACCTCCCGGGCGGTGCCGTTCTCCACCACCTGGACCCCGAAGCCCCCGCCGGGCAGCGCGAGCAGCGCGTTGACCGGGACGGACAGGACGTCCTTCTTCGTCTCGCCGGTCAGCTCGACGGTGACGGGCGCCTGGTCGAAGCCGTCGACCTTCTTCGGGTCGTCGAAGGAGACCGTGATCTCGATCTTCGGCGTCTTGTCCTGGGCGTCGTCGCCCGGCTTCGCGGTCCTGCCGACCCCGCTCACCCGGCCCGGCGCCCTGCCGCCGTCCGGCAGCTGTACGGAGACCTTCGTCCCGGTCTTCGCCCGCTCGGCGTCCGCCACCGCCACCTTGAACCGTACGACCCGCTCCGAGCCGGTCACGGTGAGGACCGGTTTGCCGGGGCTCACCGGGTCGCCGGCCGCCGCGCCCGCCTCCTTGATCCGCAGGGCGCTGCCCGCGAAGGCGATCTGGTCGGGCCCGATCTGCCCGCTCTGCTTGAGGTCGTGGGACTTCTGCCAGCGCTTCACCGCGGCGGCGGTGGCCGAGGTGTACTCGTCGTCGACGGTGAAGCCGGTGTAGCCGAGCGCCGCCAGGTTCTCCTCGATCCGGCGCACGTCCTTGCCCTTGTCGCCGCTCTTCAGCGTCCGGTACATCGGCTCCGAGCCGTACATCAGCCGCACCGGCCTGCCGTCCACCTCGTAGAGGCGCCCGTCGCGCCGCACGGTCGAGCCCGTACCCGCGATCCAGTTGAGGGTGCCGGTGGCGCCCGCGTTGATCCGGCGCTCGCCGAGGAAACCGAGCGTGCCGTCCTGCTGCGAGCTGTCGCTGAGGTCGCCGCGGGTGACGGGGGCGGTGGCGGGCGGCAGACCGGAGCGGTCCTCGGACTTCTTGTGCTCGGGGGTGCCGAGCGCGGTGACGGCGACGCCGCCCCCGGCGACCAGGACGATCGTGGTGAGCGCGACGGCCAGTCGGCGGCGGCTCATCGGTTGACGCTCTCGCACGCCTTGTTCGCCTTGTCGAACTTCTCCTTCTCGGCGCCCTCGGGTATGCGCTGCGCCGACATCATCCCGCCGTCGAACTTCGGGTCGGGCATGGCGAAGCCGTTCTTGCGCATGCACTGGGCGTACTTGAGCATCTTGTCCTTGTCGGCCTGGGTCGGGCCCTGGCCGCCGCCGCCCGAGCCCCCCTTGCCCGCGCACGCCTTCAGCGCCTTCTCCATCTTCTCCTTGGTCATGCCGTCGCCGGAGATGCTCAGGGCGCGGTCGTCCTGGCCGGGCTTGGGCTCGGGCACGTTCAGCCCCTGCTCGCGCAGGCACTTGCGGTGCGCCAGAGCCTGGTCCGCCTTCTTGCCCGCGTCGCTCGCGCCGTCGTTCCCGCCGTCCGAGCCCTTGTCGCCCGAACAGCCGGTGGCGACGAGTGCCAGAGCGGAGAGGGCCGTGGCCGCCATGATCCTGCCGAGGTGTCGCTGCGAAGTCGTCATGGCCGGGAGCCTGCCGCGAGGGGGTGTTTCGTTTCTCTCAGCGGAAGCGTTAACAACGGCGAAAGGCCGCCTTCGTATACACAGGGGGCATGCGCGTACTGGTGGTGGAGGACGAGGAATTCCTGGCGGAGATGATCGCCGAGGGGCTGCGCCGCGACGCGCTCGCCGTGGATGTGGCCACGGACGGCACCGAGGCGCTGCGCAAGCTGGCCTTCGGCACGTACGACGTGATGGTCCTCGACCGCGATCTGCCGGGCCTGCACGGCGACGACGTGTGCCGCCACGTGGTCGAGGAGCGGCTGCTCACCCGGGTGCTGATGCTGACGGCCGCCGGGACCGTACGCGACCGGGTCGAGGGACTCGGCCTGGGCGCCGACGACTACCTCGCCAAGCCGTTCGCGTACGACGAGCTCCTCGCCCGTGTCCTCGCGCTCGGCCGCCGCGCCCGGCCCGCGCTGCCGCCCGTCCTGGAGCGCGCGGGGATCGTCCTGGACACCGCCCGCCGCCAGGCCGACCGGGACGGACGCCATCTGCATCTGTCGCGCAAGGAGTTCGCGGTCCTGGAGGCGCTGCTGCGGGCGGAGGGCGCGGTGGTCAGCGGCGAGGACCTCATCGAGCAGGTGTGGGAGGAGCACACCAGCTACCGCACCAACGCCGTACGCGTCACCCTCAGCAAGCTCCGCGCCAAACTGGGCGAGCCGCCCGTGGTGGAGACGGTGCCGGGCGCGGGCTACCGGATCGGCGCATGAGGTCCGAACGCGCCCGGCTGACCGCGCTGTACGGAGGGCTCCTCGTCCTGGCGGGCGCCCTGCTCACCGGGGTGGTGTACCTGCTGGTCCAGCAGGGCCTCTACACGTCGATCAGCACGGCCGTGACGACCGCCGTGCCCGCCAAGGAGCTGAGGGACCTCCCCACCCCCACTCCCGCTCCCTGGCAGAGCGCCGTGCCCGCGAGCCCGTCCCCGCTGCCGCCGGGCGTCGTACGGGGCCTCGCGGTGACCCGGACGCTCAGCGACGCGGCCGAGGACGCCGCGCTCAACCGGCTGCTGGTGGTCTCGGTGATCGTGCTCTGCGCCTACGCGGTGCTCTCCATCGCCCTGGCCTGGTGGATGGCGGGCCGGGTGCTGCGCCCGGTCGCCGTGATCACCGAGACCGCACGGCGGCTGTCCGGCGAGAACCTGCACGAGCGGATCGCCCTGGAGGCCCCGCCGGGGGAGCTCAAGGAACTCGCGGACACCTTCGACGGGATGCTGGGGCGAATGGAGCAGCTCGTCTCGGCGCAGCAGCGGTTCGCCGCGAACGCCGCCCACGAGCTGCGGACCCCGGTGGCCGTGCAGCGGGCGGCGGCCGAGATCGGGCTCGCGGGGGAGCCGGACGCGCCGAAGGTGGCGCGGATCCGCGCCAGGCTCATCGCGGTCGCCGACGACAGCGAGCGGATCATCGAGGGGCTGCTGCTGCTCGCGGCCTCCGAGCAGGGCCTGGAGCGCCGGGAGCCGGTGGCGGTGCACGAGGTCGCCCGCGAGGCGGTGGACGCGCTCGCGCGGGAGGCCCGGGAGCGGGGCGTCACGGTCACGCTCCGGGCCGGACCCCTGACCGTGCCCGGTGACGCGGTGCTGCTCGACCGGCTGCTGCACAACCTGGTCGCCAACGGCATCCGCCACAACGTGCCGCAGGGCCGGGTCGAGGTCCGCACCGGCCCCGACGGCATCACGGTGTCCAACACCGGCCCCGAGATCCCGCCGGACACGGTCCACCTGCTCTTCGAGCCGTTCCGCCGTCTCACCCAACGCCACCGCCATGCCCCGGGCGAGGGCGCCGGCCTGGGCATGTCGATCGTCGCGGCGATCGCCCGGGCACACGGGGGGACGACGGCGGCGTACGCGAACGGGGAGGGGGGTGGGTTGACGGTACAGGTGGGCTTCTCCCGTACCCCCTAGGGGCTACGGGTGGGCTGGTCCCGTACCCCCCCAGGGGCGCGGGGAACTGCGCGACCACCCCTGGACGGCCCGCAGTCGAGGAACAACAGGCGGGAGCGGTCAGTCGCCGGAGATCAGCCGCTGCAAGCCTGGCGCATACAAATCGGCAAGCCGCTCGGGCGAGGCGAGATTGCCCGCACCAGGGCGATGCAGGCTCAGCGTGGCCCCCAGCCCCAGCAACTGCCCGGCGATCAACTCGGCCCGCAACTCCCCGTCGGGCCCGGGCAGCAGTCCGGACAGCCGCGCGGTCACTTGCTCCCGGAACCGGTCCCGCAGCAGCGTCCGCTCGTCGTCCCGCCCGAGCGAGAAGACGACCCGCAGCAGCGGGTCGCCCCGGAACTCGTCACGCAGCCGCAGCATGGTGAGGACCAGATGGCGCCCCAGCGAGGCCGGCGGCGCCGCGAACAGCTCGTCGGCCACGGGCTGGAAGTCGGCGACCGTGTGGAACAGCTGCTCCTTGCTGCCGAACCGCTTCACGATGAGGGACGGGCTGACCCCCGCGTCGGCCGCGATGCCCCGCAGGGTCACCTCGGCGTAGGCGCGCAGGGCGAAGGCGCGGCGCGCGGCCCGCAGGATGGCGTCCCGCCCCGTGCCCTGCTCGGGGGTGGCGGTGTGCTCGGCGGTGGTCATCTGCCCTCCTGGGCCGCGGGCACCGATGTCGACGCTCCGACCGTACCGGGCGCGGACGGCTCGGCGCGCCCGGGCCGCCGCGAGGGCAGGAACGCCGTCGCCACCAGGGCCGCGAGCGCGGCGCCCGCCGCGATGAGGAAGATCAGCAGATACGCGTGGAGGGTGGGCGCGGTACGGCCCGCCGCCTCGAACGTCACGTTGGCCAGGACCGCGGTGACCACCGCGCTGCAGCACGCCTGGCCCACCGAGCGCATCAGGGTGTTGAGGCCGTTGGCGGCGCCGGTCTCGCCCACCGGAACGCCCTGCATGACGAGGGCCGGGAGCGCCGAGTACGCGATGGCGGTGCCGGCGGAGACCACGGTGGCGCCGGCCACGATCAGCCAGAGGCTGTGGCTGGTGAAGAACCGGACGACGTACCCGACCGCCATGACGGAGGCGGCCAGGGCGAGGGCCGTCCTGGGGCCGTACTTGGCGGATATCTTGGCCGACACCGGTGACAGCGCGACCATCGAGAGGCCGCCGGGCAGCATGCACAGACCGCTGACCACGAGGGAGGCGCCGAGCCCGTATCCGGTCGCCTTGGGCTCCTGCACCATCTGCGCGGTCACCAACGAGTTGGCGTAGAAGGCGAACCCGATGAAGAGCGCGGCGATGTTGGTGAGCAGGACCGTGGGCCGGGCCGAGACCCGCAGGTCGACCATCGGGGATGCGGTGCGCAGCTCGTAGGCGCCCCAGACGAGGGCCACCAGCAGCGAACCGGCGAGCAGGCCGAGGGTGGGCGCCGAGGTCCAGCCCCAGTCGGCGCCCTGGGTGATCGCGAGCAGCAGGCCGACCAGGGCGGCGGTGAGGCCGAGGGTGCCGAGCACGTCGAAGCGGCCGGGGGTGCGCACCGGGGACTCCGGCACGATCCAGAGCACCAGGAGCAGATCGAGCAGGCCGAGGGCGGCCGACGCCCAGAACATGGTGTGCCAGTCGAAGTTCTCCACGACCAGGGCGGCCACCGGGAGCCCCACGGCGGCGCCGATGCCGAGGGTGGAGCTCATCAGGGCGATGGACGGCAGCACCCGGGCCGGCGGCAGTTCGTCGCGGATGATGCTGATGCCGAGCGGGATGACGGCCAGGGCGGCGCCCTGGAGTGCCCGGCCCGCGATGAGCACGCCGATGTCGGAGGTGGCGGCGCACAGCACGGACCCGGCGGTCAGCACACCGAGCGAGGCGAGCAGGACGCGCCGCTTGCCGTACATGTCGCCGACCCGGCCGAGGACCGGGGTGAAGACCGCGCCGGTGAGCAGGGTGATGGTGACGAGCCAGCCCGCGGCGGCCGGTGTGCTTCCGGTGAGGGCCGGGATGTGCGGCAGCAGCGGCACGACCAGCGTCTGCATCACGGCGACGACCACACCGCAGAAGGCGAGCACGGGCACGACGAAACGGCTGCGGGGGTCGTGGGCGGGGGTGGCTGACGCCGCGGTCATGCTGCTCCAGAGGCTGGTCGAGAAGGGGGTGCACAAGCGTTCACCCCTCTCAGGGTAAACGCTTGTGCACCCCCGTGTCCCCGCCTTGGGAGCCGCTGAGCGGACTCCTGGAAGTCCCCCGGACCGCTCAGCTTCCGGAGGCCAGCCTTCCCAGCGTCTCGATCACGGCCCGCGACGCCGCGGAACCCGGTTCGATCAGGGTGTAGTGCCCGGTCCCGGGCAGCACGACGGGCTCGGCGTCCTTGTGCACCGCGAGGTAGTCCGCGAACTGCCCCAGTGGCACCTCCTCGTCCGCCTCCCCGTGCAGCACCACCGTCCGTACCCCCGTCGTCCCCTTCTCCCGCAGCAGCGTGAGCGGATCGACCAGCGGGAGCCGGGCCCCGACCTGGTCGGCGCCGCCCAGCAGTTGCAGGCCCGCGCCGTCGCTGAGGTCGTCGCGGATCGTCGCCGCCAGGTCCGTGATCGGGGCGAGGCCCAGGACCGCCGTGGGGAGCCGGGTCGTGTACCAGGGCGAGCTCTCCGGCAGCAGCCCGCGCGCCCCGGCCCACAGGGCGAGGTGGCCGCCGGAGCAGTGGCCCGCCAGGACGAACGGCCGCCCCTGCGGGATCGTGTCCACGGCCAGGGCGATGTCGTCGAAGGTGGCGGGGTAGCCGCCCGCCCCGCCCGACCTGCGGAAGCCCGGCAGGACCGTGGTGAACCCGTTCTGTGCCAGATGGGCGGCGAACGGGGTCAGATGCATCCGGTCGTAGCGCCAGTAGCCGCCGTGCAGCAGCATCACCATCGGCGCCCCGGGGTCCTCGGCCGGCCACAGGTCGTACACCTGGTGCGGATGCGAGCCGTACTTGCGGTGCACGGGGGCGAGCACCGGGCGGATGCTCAGCACCCGGCGCTCCTCCTCCAGCGCGAACGCGGAGGGAGTCCTGGGTGCGGGGGCGGTCTCAGACATGGCTGCGGGCCGTCCAGAGCTCGGGGAACACGGACCGGTGGGCGCGCTTCTCCAGCCACGCCACCCCCGGGGAGCCGCCGCTGCCCGCCTTGGCGCCCATCGCCCGGCGGGTCGCGAGCAGATGGTCGCTGCGCCAGCGCAGCACCAGCTCGGCGACCTCGGTGAGCTCCTCGCCCAGCCGCACCAGCGGGCTGTCCTGCGGCCCGGCGTAGATCTGCCGCCACACCTCCTCGACCCAGGAGTCCGGCTGGTAGGCCTCGGTGACGTCCCGTTCCACCACGTGCTCCGGCACGGGCAGGCCGCGCCGGTAGAGGAAGCGCAGCACCTCGTCGTAGAGCGACGGCGCGGCCAGCGCCTCCTCCAGCTCGGCGTAGACGGCCGGGTGCCCCCGGTGCGCCTGGACCATCGAGCGGGACTTGTCGGCGAGCAGGAACTCCATGTGCCGGTACTGGGCCGACTGGAACCCGGAGGCCTCGCCGAAGGCCGCGCGGAACCCGTTGAACTGGGCCGGGGTCAGCGCGGCCAGCGGTGTCCAGGAGTCGTTGAGCGCCTGGTGCGAGCGGCGGCTGCGGCGCAGCGCGTCCATGGCCTGCTCCAGGTCGTCCTTGAGTAACGCGTCCCGGGCCGTGCGCCACTCGTACACGATGAGGGTGAACCACAGCTCCATCACCTGGGTGGTGACGATGAACGCCATCTCACCGGGGTCGTTGGAGAGCGGCCGCTGGAGGGTGGAAAGCAGCGAGGCGTGGACGTAGTCCTCGTACGGCGTGGTCCCCTCGAACTGCACCTGGGGCGCCTCGTCGGCGGCCGGGGGCGTGGCGAGGGCGCTGGTCTGCTCGGTCATGGGTCTCCGTAGGTCGTGGGGCGGGCCGGGTGGTCAGGCCGGCATTCCGATGTGCGCGCCCCCGGTCGCGTCCAGCCACTGGCCGGTGACCCAGCGCGCGTCGTCACTCGCCACGAACGCCACCACGTCGGCGATGTCCGACGGGCGGCCGATCCGGTTGAAGACGGAGGTGGCGGCGTACGCGTTGAGCACCTCCGGCACCTTCAGGGTCGGGTTGATCTCCGTGTAGGTGAAGCCGGGCGCCACCGCGTTCACGGTGATGCCCCGCGGGCCCAGCTCGGGGGCGAGGGCGAGGGTGAGGGTGTCCAGGGCGCCCTTGGTCATCGAGTACGCGGAGATGTTCGGCATGGCGATCCGGGTGACGCCGGAGGAGATGTTGATGATGCGGCCGCCGTCGCGCAGCCGGCCGAGTCCCTCCTTGATGACGAAGAAGGGGGCCTTGACGTTGACGGCGAAGAGCCGGTCGTACTCCTCCTCGCTGACGTCGGAGATCCGCTTGGGCAGCGTGATCCCGGCGTTGTTGACGAGGATGTCCAGACCGGGCCGGGCGCCGTACTCCGAGAGGCCCTTGTCGAAGGCGGTCCACAGCGCCTCGGCGTCGCCGGGCACGCCCAGCTCGGCGCGCAGCGCGAACGCCCGGCCGCCCGCCGCCTCGATCTCGGCGACGGCCTCCTCGGCGGCCTCGGTGCGGTGCCCGTAGTGGACGGCCACCAGGGCGCCCTCGGCGGCCAGCCGCAGCGAGATCGCCCGGCCGATCCCCCGGCTGCCGCCGGTCACCAGGGCCGTCCGGTCGCTCAGCCTGCCCGTACTGGTCATGCTCCACACTCCTGTGATCTCGGGGACCGCGCGGCCTTCGCGGCGGTCGGGGGGGCGGCGATCCATGGATCGCGGGTGCCCGGCGGGACGGGCGGGCTCAGGCGTCGAAGTCGAGCGCGATCTCGTCCGACTCCGGGCGGGCCCGGCAGGGCAGGGTGTAGCCCGCCGCCAACTCCTTCGGGCCCAGGGCATACTGACGGTCCATCACCGCGCTGCCGCGGACCACCTTGGCGCGACAGCTGCCGCACAGGCCGTCGCGGCAGGAGTACGGGGTCTCGGGCCGGGCGCGCAGCACCGCGTCGAGCACCACGCGGTCCTCGGGCCGCATCACCGTCTCGGTGGTGCGGCCGTCCAGCCGGGCGGAGATGCGACCGGTGCGGCCCAGCGGCTCGGGCGGGGGAGCGGGCGGGAGCCCGCCGCCGGTGGAGAAGAGCTCGAAGCGCACCCGCTCCTCGTCCGCGCCCCACCGGGTGAGCGCCTCGCGCACGGTCTCCACCAGCCCCCAGGGCCCGCAGAGGTAGAAGTGCGTGCGCTCGTCGGGCTCGGCGCCGAGCAGCGCCAGGAGCTTGGGCAGCCGGGCCGCGTCGATCCGGCCCGACAGCAGCTCGCTCTCGCGCTGTTCGCGGGAGAGCACGTGCAGGGCGAAGAACCGGCCGACGTGCGCGTCCTTGAGGTCGGTCAGCTCGTCCGCCAGGAGCACCGACTGCGCGCTGCGGTTGGCGTAGACGAGCGAGACCCGGCAGCGGGGGTCCTCCCGCAGCGCGGCCGCGGCCATGCTGAGCAGGGGAGTGATGCCGCTGCCGCCCGCCACCAGGACGTGGTGTGCGCCGGGCACGTCCGCCAGCCGGAAGTCGCCGGTGGGCGGGCCGATTTCGAGGGTGTCGCCGACGGTCAGCTCCGTGGTGGCGTACTCGGCGAAGCCGTCCGCGCCCAGGCGCTTGACCACCAGCCGCAGCCCGGCGGGGTCGCGGGGCGGCAGACAGACCGAGTAGCTGCGGCGCAGCTCCCGCCCCTCGGGCCGGTGCCGTACGACCACGTGCTGGCCGGCCCGGTGCGCGAAGGTGTCCGCGAGCGGGCCGGGCACGGCGAGGCTGATCGCCACGGCCTCGTCGCCGACCGGCTCCACCGCCGTGACCGGCAGCCGGTACCAACCGGTCGCCCGGCGGGCGGGCGCGGTCGTCCCGCTAGTCGTCGCTGTCGTCATGAGGGTGCGTCACATCGCCTTCAGATGCGCGAAGGTCTCCTGGCACGAGGTGCACACCAGGACGGCTTGGCAGCGGGTAGCCCCGAACGGGCTCTGCGGCCGGGTCGCCACCGAGCCGCAGTGCGGGCAGGGCACGCCCAGGCCGACCCGGACCGACAGGGGCGCCCGGGCGGGGCCCGGCGGCACGATGCCGTGCTCGGAGAGCTTGCGGCGGCCCTCGTCGGTGATCCAGTCGGTGGTCCAGGCGGGCGAGAGCACCTGCCGCACCCGCCCGTCGGGGTGGCCGCTCTCGGTGAGCACGGCCCGGATCCCGGCCTCGATCGCGGGCATGGCCGGGCAGCCCAGGAAGGTCGGGGTGATGACGACCTCCAGAGCCCCGTCGGCCGCCTCCTCCACCGCGCGGACGACCCCCAGATCGGCCAGCGAGATCATGGGCAGTTCGGGGTCGGGCACGGTGTTCACCCGGGCCCGCACCTGGTCGGCGTCCAGCCGCGCGGCGCTCACCAGGTGCCTCCCGGGTACTGGAGGCGTACCGACCGGAACTCGGCGAGCAGCGGTGCGAACGCCTCGGTGTGCAGCCCGTCCCGGCCGCCCGTCGCCCGCCACGAGGGCTTGGGCAGCTGGAGGCGCGCCTCGTCGAGGACGGCGGCGACCTCCCGCTCCCACTCCTCGCGCAGCCGCGCCGGGGCGAGGGCGGTCCCGTCCGCGTCCAGCCGGTCCACCAGGGCGTCCGGCGCGAAGAGTTCGGCCGCGTACGGCCACACCAGGTCGAGCCCGGCCTGCATCCGGCGGCGGCTCTCGGCGGTGCCCCGGCCGAGGCGCACGGTCCACTGGTCGGCGTGCATCTGGTGGTACTCGACCTCGCGGGCGGCCCGGGTTCCGAAGGCGGCGAGGGTGTCGTCGCGGGACTTCTCCAGGGCGCTCCACAGCAGCCTGCTGTAGTGCGCGTACACCAGCTGGCGGGCGATCGTCACGGCGAAGTCGCCGGGCGCCAGCTCCACCAGGAGCGTGTTGCGGAACTGCCGCTCGGTGCGGTGGTAGGCCAGCTCGTCCTCGCCGCGGCCGGTGCCGTCGAGCCGGCCGCTGTACGCGAGCAGGGTGCGGGCGTGGCCGAGCAGGTCGAGCGCGATGTTGGAGAGCGCCAGGTCCTCCTCGATGGTGGGTGCCCGGGTCACCAGGGCGCACAGCCGCTGGCAGAGCACCAGCGCGTCGTCGCCGAGCCGCAGCGCGTACTCGGCGAGGTCCGCGTTCTGCGCGGTGGGCTCAGCCGTCATGGCCGCTTTCCTCGTTCAGCGGGATGTAGTGCTCGGGGTACCGGTACGGCTTGTGGGCGGCGTTGCTGAAGAACGGGTCCTTCTCGCTCGGTGAGGCGGCGTGCACCGCGTCCGAGCGCACCACCCACACCGAGACCGTCTCGCCCCGACGGGTGTACAGATCCCGGGCGTTGGCCAGCGCCATGTCGGCGTCGGCGCCGTGCACCGAGCCCACGTGCTGGTGGGCCAGGCCCCGGCGCGGCCGGATGAACACCTCCCACGGCGTCAGCACCCGTGCGGACCGCTCGCTCATGACACGCGCCTTCCCTCGTCGTCCTGTTCAGCCTCGTCGGCGAGGTCCGCCGCGTAGGCGTCGACCGCCTCGCGCACCCAGGCGCCGTCCTCGTGCGACGCCACCCGGTGGGCGAGCCGCTGGCGGCTGCACTGCGAACCGTCGCCGAGCGCGCCGCGGAACAGCTGCCAGTCGATCGGGCTGAAGTCGTAGTGCCCCCGTTCCTCGTTCCAGCGGATCGCCGGGTCGGGCAGGGTCACCCCCATCCGCTCCGCCTGCGGCACGCAGTTGTCGACGAACCGCTGGCGCAGCTCGTCGTTGGTGTGCCGCTTGATGCCCCAGGCCATCGACCGCTGGGAGACGGCGGCGCCCATGGCCGCGGTGCGGTCGTCCGCCCCGCCCGCCACGGTGTCCGGCGGGCCGAACATCAGCGCCACGGCCGGCAGCCACCAGCGGTCGATCGCGTCCTGCGCCATCTCCTTCTGCGCGGGCGTGCCCTGGCACAGCGACCACAGCACGTCGTAGCCCTGGCGGACGTGGAACGCCTCCTCCTGGCACACCCGGCGCATCGCCCGGGCGTAGGGGCCGTACGAGGTGTGGCACAGCGGCGCCTGGTTGACGACGGCCGCGCCGTCCGTGAGCCAGGCGATCGCGCCCGTGTCGGCCCAGGTCAGGGCGGGGTGGTTGAAGGTGGCCGCATACCGTTGGTGACCGCTGTGCAGCGCGTCCAGGAGCTCGGCGCGCGACACCCCGAGGGTCTCCGCCGCCGAGTACAGATAGAGCCCGTGCCCCGCCTCGTCCTGCACCTTGGCCAGCAGAGAGGCCTTGCGGTGCAGCGAGGGGGCGCGGGTGAGCCAGGAGCCCTCGGGCTGCATTCCGATGATCTCGGAGTGCGCGTGCTGGGAGATCTGCCGGATCAGCATCCGCCGGTAGCCGTCGGGCATCCAGTCCCGGGGCTCGATCTGCTCCCCGGCCGCGAGCAGCGCCTCGAAGTGCGCGTTGAGCTGCTCCACGCCGTCGACCACCCCTTCGTCCCCGGACCGCCGTAGTGGCGGTGCCTTCACAGAAGAAGAGGTCTGACCTGGGGCGTTCAATCCCTGCGCGGACACCGTCGACCCGTGACGAAGGTCACGCGTGGGCCGGGGAGTGTGCGGGGCCAAGTGCGCCTCTCTCTTCGGTAGTCAGTGCAACGAGAGGGGTACGCCCATGAGCACCATCAGGACGATGCTGGTCGAGCTGACCGGCACACCGGAGTTCGCCGAGGCCATCGGGGACGACGAGGACCTCAGCGCCAGCGGGATCGACTCCGGGGACCTCGTCCGGCTGATCCTGCTCATCGAGCAGCGCACCGGCGTCGAGGTGACGGCCGAGGACATGGAGGGCCTGACCACCATCGCCGACTACGAGCGGTTCGTCGCCGGCCGCGACGCCGCCACCCCGCAGCCGGGCGCCGCCTGATGTGGCTGACCCAGTTGGCGGAGCGCAACCGCCAGTGCTTCCCCGACCGGACGGCCCTGGTGGACGAGCACCGCTCCGTCACCTGGGCCCAGTTCCACGACCGGGGCATCAGCCTCGCCCACGGGCTCGCCGGGCTCGGCATCCGGCGCGGTGACCGTGTCGCCGTGCTCTCCCTGGACCGTATCGAGGTCCTGGAGTCGTACTTCGCGCTGGCCCGCGTCGGGGCGCTGTTCGTCCCGCTCAACCACAGTCTGACCCCGGCCGAGGTGACCGGGATCGTCGAACGCACCGGCGCCGTCGCGGTGATCGGCGAGGCCGCGCTGCTGGCCCGCCACCCCGACCTGCCGGTGCGCACCCGCGTCTGCCTGGACGACGAGGCGTTCGCCGCGCTCGGCGCCGAAGGCGGCCCGGCGCTCGACGACATCCCGGACGACGCCCCCGCGGCGATCCTGCACACCTCGGCGACGACCGGGCAGGCCAAGGGCGTCACCGTCGACCACGCCTCGTTCCGGGCCATCGCGCTCGGCTGGCTCGCCGTGTCCCGGCCCGCCGACGACATGGTGCTGGTCAACTGCTGCCCGCTCTACCACGGCAGCATGGTCGTCTCGCTGACCTATATGGCCGCGGGCGCGACCGTGGTCCTGATGCCCGGGTTCACACCGCAGACCGCGCTGGCCGCCATCGAGAGTCACCGCGCCACCCACGTCTGGCTCGTCCCGCAGATGCTGCGCTTCCTGCTGCGCGCGAAGTCCGCCGACACCGCGGACCTCTCGACCCTGCGCGAGATCCTGTACGGGGCCGCGCCCATGCCGCCGGACATCTACGCCGAGGCCGTCGAACGGCTCGGCTGCGGATTCCGGCAGGTGTACGGGATGACCGAGGTCGGCGGCCCGTTCGTCACCCTCGGCCCCGAGGAGCACCCGGCGCCCGGCGCGGTGCCCGAGGTGATCCCGGCCGGCCGGGTCATCCCCGGGATGTCCGCGCGCGCCCTCGACGGACAGGGCGAGGAGGTCGAGCCCGGCGCCATCGGGGAGATCTGCGTCCGCGGCCCGGGTCTGATGCGCGGCTACTGGGGCGACGAGACCGCCACGGCCGAGATCACCGTCGACGGCTGGATCCGCACCGGTGACCTGGGGTTCATCGACCGGGACGGTCTGATCCGGCTGATCGACCGCAGCAAGGACCTGATCATCCGGGCCGGTCAGAACGTCTACCCCTCGGAGATCGAGCGCGCGCTCCAGACCCACCCGGCGGTGCGCGACGCGGCGGTCGTCGGCGTGCCGGACGAGGACTTCGGCGAGGTCCCACTGGCGTACGTGGTGGTCGAAGAGGGCACCGGCACGGTCGAGTTGCAGGCGCATCTGGCGCAGCGCCTCGCCTCGTACAAGCGGCCCCGGCGGATCGAGTTCATCGACCAGGTGCCGCGCAACCCGGCCGGGAAGATCATCAAGAAGCTGCTGCGTGCGTGACGCGGCGGGGCGCGGTGAGAGGGACCAGGTGCCCGGCGCCGGAGCAACCCGGCCGGACCCTGCCTCCGGCCGGGCGGGAGCCGAACACGCGGTGCTCCTGCTGCGCCCCGCCCTGCGTGCCCAGGGGCTCTCGCTCGGACTGGTCCGCGTCGACGATCCGTGGGCGCGCCCGGCCGGGCCGGGGGAGTGGGCGGCGGCCGCAGCGATGCCGCTCCCGCGCCGCCGTGACTTCCTCGCCGGACGGTGTGCGGCCCGCCGGGCGCTGGCCGAGGCGGGTCACTCGGCGGGGGAGCTCCCCCGGTCCGGCCGACGGCCGCTCTTCCCGGCCGGATTCGAAGGCTCGATCAGCCACTCCGGTGGTCTGGCCGTCGCCTTGGCCGCGCCGGGCGCGCGCTTCCACGCACTGGGCTGCGACCTCGAACTGCGCGGTCTGCCGCTGAACAGCGCGCACCTGGTGCTCGGCCCCGACGAGCGCGCCGGCCTCGATCCCGCGGCAGCCGACGCCGAGAGCCGCCTTCTCGCCGTCTTCTCGGCCAAGGAGGCGGCGTTCAAGGCGTTCAGCACCCTGCTCGGCAGTGAGGCACCCGCGACCCTCCTGGGCATGGCGACCAGCCCGGTTCCGGGAGGCTTCCGCACCTGGCCGAGAGGGCTGCCGAGGCAGGTCATCGACGTACGGGTGCGACCGGCCGGGCCGGGTGTGTTCAGCTGGGCCGTCGCCCCCGTGGCGCGACGGCCCGACCACCGTGCTACGCCTTGGCGTTGACCAGGACGGCCATGTTCCCGGCCGGGTGCTCGTTGTCGTGGATCAGCTGGTGGGCCTTGCCGATCTCCTCGAAGCCGAGGGTGAGCGAGAGACACGGGTCGAGCAGGCCCCGGTCGATGAGCGTGGTCACCTCGCGGGCCTCACGCGCGTTGGAGACGTGGGAGCCCTGCAGCCGCTTCTGGCGCATCCACAGGAAGCGCAGGTCCACATCGCCGTTGTAGCCGGTGGTGCCGCCGCAGATGACGACCATGCCCGCGTTGTCGCACATGTACATCGAGGTGGGGATGGTGTCGGCGCCGGAGTGCTCCAGGACGATCCTGGGCGCCCGGCGCTCCCCGAGGACCTCCCAGAAGCGGCGGCCGAAGGCACGGGCGCCCTTGAGCCACTCACCCATGGCGTCGTCGTCGGAGGCGTCGGGCAGCCGGCCCCAGTGGTCGAAGTCGCGGCGGTTGATGTACCCCTTGGCGCCCAGCTGTACGCAGTACTCGCCGCGTTCGTCGCTGGAGACGACCGCGATGGGGATGCCGCCGCGCTGCTTGACCATCTGGATCGCCATACAGCCGAGGCCGCCCGCCCCGCCCCAGATCAGGACCGCGTCGCCGGGGCGCACGGTGTGCGGCTCCCAGCCGAAGAGCTGGCGGTAGGCGGTGGCGGCGGTCGCCATGTAGCAGGCGGCCTCCGCCCAGGACAGCCGCTTCGGCTTGGGGTGGCACTGGTACTCGTCGACGACCGCGAACTGCGCGAACGAGCCGTAGTTCTCCTCGTAGCCCCACACGCTCTGCGAGGACGAGGTGCAGGGGTCGGCACCGAGCCGGATGTCCTCGGCGCTCTCGTCCCACACACTGGCCAGCAGCACGATCTCGTCGCCCGGCTTGAGGCGCACGCCCTCGCCGACCGCCCAGACGACGCCGGACGCGTCGGAGCCGCCGATGTGGAAGTCCTCGACGGCGCCGCGCTTCTGCCGGGCGGCTATGACGTCGACCGGGTCGCCGAGCGAGGCCCAGACGTTGTTGTAGTTGACGCCCGCCGCCATCACCT
Source organism: Streptomyces sp. ERV7 (assembly GCF_001653515.1). Taxonomy (GTDB): domain Bacteria; phylum Actinomycetota; class Actinomycetes; order Streptomycetales; family Streptomycetaceae; genus Streptomyces. The sequence goes on from NZ_LYOY01000040.1 coordinate 873,670, forward strand.
TGATGAGGACCTGGCCGGGCCCGACCGGGGGCACGTCCACGACCTCGGTACGGAAGGCGTCGATGGGCTGCCCGTAGCGCTCGGGCCGGATGAGCGAGGCGTACATGCGCTTGGGCGCCTCGCCCAGCGGCGGCGCGTCACCGAGTTCGTACAGGTCCTGGGTCACGAGGCGGCTCCTGAGGGGGTCACGGGGGACGGGTGGCGCCCGCCCGGCGCGGCGCCTAGTGCCGGAAGAAGATCCGGTCCCCGTACTCCGTCAGCACCCGCCCGTTCCACTCGTGGCCCCCGTCCACGTTCCCCGAACGCAACAGCGGCGGCTCGATGCCGCGTTCCGCGAGGGACTCCGCGGCGGCGGCCATCATCGCCTGCATCAGCGCGCTGGTGACCACCGTCGACGCGGGCGCGAACGGCGCCGGGATCGCCTCGTGGGTGAGCTCCGCGTCACCGACCGCGATCTTGCTGTCGAGGACGATGTCGCAGTGGTCGCGCAGGAACGTGCCGGAGACGTGCCGCGACTTCGTGCCCTCGGTGTACGCCAGCGACGTGACGCCGATGACCTTCAGCCCCAGCGCCCGCGCGTTCATCGCCATCTCCACCGGCAGCGAGTTGCGCCCGGAGAGGGAGATGATCACCAGGACGTCGCCGGGCCTGGCGGGGCTGGAGTCCAGGACCGCGCCCGCCAGTCCGTCCACGCGCTCCAGGGCCGACCCCAGCGTCGCGGGCGTCACGTCGACCCCGACCGTGCCCGGCACGGCCAGCAGGTTCATCAGGGCGAGACCGCCCGCCCGGTAGACGACGTCCTGCGCGGCCAGCGAGGAGTGCCCGGCGCCGAAGGCGAAGAGGCGGCCGCCCGCCGCCACGGTGTCCGCGATCGCGGTACCGGCGGCGGCGACGTTCGCGCCCTCCTCGTCCCGTACCCGCTGGAGCAGTCCGATGGCGGCATCGAAGAACTGACCGGCCAGTTTGCTCTCGCTCATCGCCTGGGCCCTTTCCAAGGGAGTGCTCGGGGGAATGCTCGGGGGAGGGAATGTCCGCGCCGCCGCACACGTTGCGGTCTGGACCATTGCCCTGTCAATACGCCCCGTCGTGGCGGATCCCCCGCCCGTTCCGCAGGCGGCTCCCCGGCCGGGGCACGGTTGTCAGTGGGATGCGTCAGAATTGAGCCAGGGCCAGCGCACGAGTGCTTTCAACATTCACAGCATCGAGGGGCACGTATGTCCGGACTGATCGACACGACGGAGATGTATCTCCGCACCATCCTCGAACTTGAGGAAGAGGGTGTGGTCCCCATGCGCGCCCGGATCGCGGAGCGACTCGACCAGAGCGGGCCGACCGTGAGCCAGACGGTCGCGCGCATGGAGCGCGACGGCCTGGTGCAGGTCGCGGGCGACCGTCATCTGGAGCTCACCGAGGAGGGCCGCCGCCTGGCCACCCGCGTCATGCGCAAGCACCGGCTCGCCGAGTGCCTGCTCGTCGACGTGATCGGCCTGGAGTGGGAGCAGGTGCACGCCGAGGCCTGCCGCTGGGAGCACGTGATGAGTGAGGCGGTGGAGCGGCGGGTGCTTGAGCTGCTGCGCCACCCGACCGAGTCTCCGTACGGGAACCCGATCCCGGGCCTTGAGGAGCTGGGCGAGAAGGCCGAGGCCGACGCCTTCCTGGAGGACGGCATCATCAGCCTCAACGAGCTGGAGGCCACCGAGGACGGCATGACGGTCGTCGTGCGCCGCATCGGCGAGCCGATCCAGACGGACGCCCAGCTGATGTACACGCTGCGTCGCGCGGGCGTGCAGCCCGGCGCGGTCGTCAGCGTGACCCGGTCCCCGGGCGGCGTCCTGGTCGGCAGCAGCGGCGAGGCCGCCGAGCTCGGCGCGGACGTGGCGTCCCACGTCTTCGTGGCCAAGCGGTAGGGCGGACCCGCCGAGTGGCGGGGCAGACCTCGCAGGTCGCGGGGGCGGTGTCGCGCGGACGCGCGTCGCCGCCCCCGTTTCCTTTGGGGTGTACGGGAGTTGAGAGGGTGGGCCGACCGCCGTTCCGGCCCGTTTCCGGCCCGTTGATTCCGGTCGGATCGGCAGCGGACGGGCGGTTCGCGTGCCACGCTGTCGGGTGAGGCATATGACCTCAAGGAGCCGAAGAGCGCACGGCCGTGAGGGAAGGTGGGGATCATGCCGGGAGCCGCGTCCCAGGGCACCGCAGAGGGCCCCGACGCCCTGCGGCGCCGGGGCCTGCCCTCCCCGGTGCTGACCCGGAGCCCCGAGCTCTCGGGGTCAGCTCCCTCGGGCCGGCCGGTCGGTCCCACCGTGGCCGCCCGCCTCCCGCAGAAGATCTCCCCTCGGGGCGGCCCGTCAATCCTTGAGTCCGGTCACTCGAACGAGGGGTGTTGCGCGAGAGACGCGAGTTTTCGAATAGAGGTTCGATACCCTGCCGTGAACTGACCTCAGGGCTTCGGGGGCTGAAGGGGGTGCCAGGACACATGGTGCGACGCAGCGACGTGACGGGATCCGATGGCGTACGCCTCGCTGCCTGGGAGTTCGCGGACCCGCCCAAGGACCGCCGGGAGAACGGCCGGGCGCCGGGGGTGTTACTGCTCCACGGACTGATGGGCCGCGCCGCGCACTGGGCGCCCACCGCCCGCTGGCTCGCCGAGCGGCACCGCGCGGTCGCCCTGGACCAGCGCGGCCACGGCCGCAGCGACAAGCCCGCCGAGGGGCCCTTCACCCGCGAGGCCTATGTGGCGGACGCCGAGGCGGCGATCGAGCAGCTCGCCCTCGCCCCGGTCACCCTCGTCGGCCACTCCATGGGCGCCCTCACCGCCTGGCAGCTCGCCGCCCGCCGCCCCGACCTCGTCCGCGCCCTGGTGATCTGCGACATGCGCGCCTCGGCGCTCGGCGCGGCCTCCCAGCGCGAGTGGGAGGACTGGTTCAAGTCCTGGCCGGTCCCGTTCGCGACGCTCGCGGACGTACGGAAGTGGTTCGGCGAGGACGACCCCTGGGTGGAGCGCCCCAGCCCCGCGCGCGGCGAGTTCTTCGCCGAGGTGATGGCCGAGCGCGCCGACGGCTGGCGCCCGGTCTTCTCCCGCCGCCAGATGCTCACCTCCCGCGAGACCTGGGTGTACGACGCGCACTGGGAGGAGCTGGCCCAGGTCCGCTGCCCGGCGCTGGTGGTCCGCGGCCTCGACGGCGAGCTCGGCCGCGCCGAGGCCCAGGAGATGGTCCGCGTACTGCCCCGCGGTCAGTACGCGGAAGTGGCCGACGCCGGCCATCTCGTCCACTACGACCAGCCGGAGGGCTGGCGGGCCGCGGTCGAGCCGTTCCTCCGGGAGGCGGCCGAGCAGCCGGTCCCGACGAACCCCTGACCCGGTCGCGTACGGACCGTCAGCCGCGCCCGGGGGCCGCCGGGGCAGGCTTGGCGGGCGGCGGCGCGGTGGGCGCGGACGTACTGGGCGCGGACGTACTGGGCGCGGACGTACTGGGCGCGGGCGCGGTGGGCGCGGGTGCCGCCCACACCGGGTACTGCTCGCCCGGCCGCATGTTCTCGTACAGCTGGGAGACCGTCACCAGCGTGTAGCCCGCGCTCCGCAGCCCGGCGATGATGCCGGGCACGGCGGGCACGGTCCACGGCAGCACGTCGTGCAGCAGGACCACGCCGCCCGGCCGGGCCCGCTCCAGGACCAGCTTCCGTACGAGCTCGGTGGTCGTGTTGTGGTAGTCCGTCGCGGTCACGTTCCACAGGATCTGGGCGAGCCCGAGCGCCCGGGCCGCGCCCGTCACCCGGGCGTCCGTGAGGCCCTTGGGCGGCCGCATCAGCGTCGGCCTGGTCCCGGTGAGCTGCTGGAGCACCGACTGGGTGAGGCTGAGCTGGCGCAGGACCTCCGCCTCGGGCAGACCGGTCAGGACCGGGTGCGTCCAGGTGTGGTTGCCGATGACATGGCCCTGCGCGGCGATCCTCCGTACGAGGTCGGGATAGGTGTGCACGGGCTTCTCGCCGACCAGGAAGAACGTCGCCCGCACGCCCTCCCGGCCGAGTATGTCGAGCAGCCGCGCGGTGTACGGGCCGGGCCCGTCGTCGAAGGTGAGCGCGATGCACTTGGCGGTCCGGCACAGCGGTGAGTACGGCAGCGCGCCCGGCCCCCGGCCGTCCTCCGCATCGACCTCCGGCGGGCTCTCGTCGCCCTCGTGGACATGGTGGACGGGAGCGGCCCGGGGCGCGTCGGGGGCGCTCGCGCCGGTGGCGCAGGCCACGCAGAACAGCAGTACCGAGGTGGCCAGCCCGGCGGTCACGGCCCTGAGCGTCACTCGATACGCGGTCACACAAAAGATCTACCCAGGCCCGCCGTGGCGCGCATGCGGGCGTCACCCAGGAGAGTGACGCCCGCCCGTCCCGCCGTCAGCCCCGGCTGACCGCCGTGAGGATCTCCGGCAGCCGCTTCGCCGTGCGCGGGGCCGCCACCCGCAGCCCGGCGTACGCGACGAGCGCCCCGTACACCGCCCCCAGCGGCAGCAGCAGCCACAGCGCGCCGTGCCGGTCCGAGACGTGCAGCCAGATCGTCAGGGCGATCAGCGGCGCGGACAGCAGCCCGCTGGTGAGCATCCCGCCGAGGATCGCCAGGGAGGCGATGCCGCCCTGCCCCGGCGCCACGTTCTTGCGGCTGTCCTGCGGGACCGAGTAGGCGCACACCGCCGAGGCGACCGCGCCCGTCGCCAGCATCGCGCCGAGCAGCCCCAGCGAGAGCCCCAACGCCTGCGGGAACGCCGGCCAGTTGCCGACCATCGAGGCCGTCACCACCGCGACCAGAACCGTGTACGGGGCCGTCACCAGCGCGATGGCGAAGGCGCGGGCGCGCAGCTCCAGATAGGCGTCCCGGGGCGTGGAGATCGTCTGGACGACCATCCAGAACGCCGAGGTGTCCTGCCCGAACTGGTTGTACATCTGGGCGCCCAGCATGAACGCGCCGAACGAGGCGAAGTACACCGTGCCGTTGCCCTGGAGGGCGTTGGCGACCGGGACGATCAGACCGATGGCGAGCGAGGTGATCCACGCCGCCTTGGTCTTGGGGTCGCGCCAGGCGTACCGCAGGGTGCGCAGCATCACGGTGCCGGTGCGGCCCTCGGGCAGCAGCCCGGCCAGGCCCGGCCGGTCCGCCTGCTTGCGGGCCGTGTCGGCGGGCCGCAGCGTCGAGCCGTCCGGGCTCGTCATCAGCCGTTCCAGCGAGCGCTGCCAGCCGTAGAGCAGGGCCGCCAACGCCACGGCGGTGAGCAGGAGTTGTACGGCGGCGCGGCCGTACGCGCCCTCGCCGGCCGCGTCGACCGCGCCGATCGCGGCGGCGGGCGGCAGCCAGCGGACCACGTCCCCGGCCGGGTCGAGCGCGGAGAGGCCGCCCGAGTCGCCGAGCTTCTGCACCCCGAAGTTGACGAACTGGAAGCCGATGGCGATCACCAGCCCGCTCAGCACGGCGAGGTCGCGGCCCTTGCGGGAGGTCAGCAGGCGGGTGTTGGCCGTCGCCACCGTCCGCGCGAGCGCCACGCACACCAGGATCGTCAGCGGTACGGCGAGCAACGCCACCCCGGCCGCCGCCGCGCTGTGGACCACCGCGAGCGCCGAGCCGAGCACCAGGCAGAGCGTGAACAGCGGCCCGATGCCGACCAGGGAGGCCGCGAGCAGCGCCGTGATCAGCGAGCGCGGGCGCAGCGGCAGCATCACCAGACGGGTCGCGTCCAGGGTCTCGTCGCCGCTGGGGAAGAACAGCGGCATCACCGTCCAGGCGAGCGCGAGGACGGCGGTGACCAGGACCGCGACCGTGGCCGCGTGGGCGTCGCCGCGCAGCGCCAGCAGGCCGAGAAGCTGGAGGGCCGCGAAGAGCAGGGCGAGTACGGCCGAGGTGATGTAGGCGGCCCGGCGCCCGCCCGACTGCCGCAGCCCGTTCCTGAGCAGCGACAGCTTCAGCCGGACGAAGAGGGGCGTGAGGGAGGGCGCGCCCGGGGATACGGGGGCCTTCGGTGCCGTGTGGGCGCTGCTCATCGGGCCGCACCGCCGCCGAGCCAGTCGAGGGTGTCGCCGGTGTCGCGGCCGTGGGCGCCCACGAGTTCGAGGAAGGCGTTCTGCAGCGAGCTCGCGCTGCCCCGGACCTCGGCGAGCGTGCCCTGTGCGCGGATGCGCCCGGCGGCCATCACCGCGACCCAGTCGCACAGCGACTCCACGAGCTCCATGACGTGGCTGGAGAAGACGACGGTCGCGCCGGACGCGGTGTAGCGCTCCAGGACGCGGCGGATCGTCGCCGCCGAGACCGGGTCGACGCCCTCGAACGGCTCGTCCAGGAACAGCACTTCGGGGTTGTGCAGCAGCGCCGCCGCGAGCCCGATCTTCTTGCGCATACCGGTCGAGTAGTCCACGACGAGCTTGTGCTGGGCGCCCGCGAGGTCCAGGACGTCCAGGAGCTGGGTGGCCCGCTTGTCGACCTCGGCGCCGGGCAGCCCGCGCAGCCGGCCGGTGTAGCCGAGCAGTTCGCGCCCCGTCAGCCGTTCGAAGAGCCGCAGCCCCTCCGGCAGCACGCCGATCCGGGACTTCACCGCGACCGGGTCGCGCCACACGTCGTGGCCGCCGACCTCGACGGTGCCGCGGTCGGGGCGGAGCAGGCCGGTCACCATCGACAGGGTGGTGGTCTTGCCCGCCCCGTTCGGCCCGACCAGGCCGATGAACTTGCCCGCCGGAAGCTCCAGATCGATCCCGGCGACGGCGATCTGGTCGCCGAAGCGCTTCCACAGATCACTGACCCGGACCGCGGGCGGCAGGTCCCGGCCCCCGCCCGAGGAGTCGGGTTCCGCAGGGGCGGAGCCGCCGTCGAATGTCTGGTCCGGCATGGTGGTGCGCCTTTCGTCCCCGTCCGTACGTTCGTACGCACGTATCGGGGACACCCTACGAGTGGCGCGCCCGGGCGGCGGCGGCCTCGCGTCCGCAGGCGTACGCGAGGGGGCTGATGAGCTCCTCGGCGTCGGGCAGCCAGCGGTTGGCGGGGGTGGGGCACCAGCCCCGATCGTCCCCGTGCACACGATCCGGCAAGGAGCGCGCACGGATCGTCAAGGACATCTCTAGTAGGCCCTCGTTGAATGAGGCACAAGCCGACCAGGAGGGGGCAGGCAGTTGAACACCCCATCGCAAGCAGACCACGGATCCGCCCACGCGGACACCTTCGTACGGGACCACCTACCACCCGGGCCGCTCCAGCCCGACCTGCTCCTCGGCATGCCCTCACTGCGCTTTCCCGCGCGGCTGAACTGCGCGTGGGAACTCCTGGAGGGGGGCGGCTCGTTGGACCGGGCACAGCGGCCCGCCGTGCTGTCCCCCCATGGCGTGCGCTGGACGTATGAGCAGCTCACCACGGTCGTGGCGCGCATCGTCCACGTCCTGACCGAGGACATGGGCCTGGTGCCGGGCAACCGGGTGCTGCTGCGTGGTGCCAACACACCGATGCTGGCGGCGATCTGGCTGGCGGTGGTGCGGGCGGGCGGGGTGGTCGTGGCCACTGCGCCGACCCTGCGGGCCAAGGAGCTCACCCAGGTGATCGACAAGGCCCGGGTCACCCACGCCCTGTGCGAGTCCGGCCTGCGGTCCGAGCTGGAGTCGACCGGGCGGGCGCCCCGGACGATGTTCTTCCTCGGCGGGGCGGGCGCCGAGGCCGGTCTGGAGCAGGCCATGCAGGACAAACCCGACTGGTCGCTCCCGGTCGACACCGCCGCGACCGACCCCTGTCTCATCGCCTTCACCTCCGGCACCGCGGGGACGCCCAAGGCCACGGTGCACTCGCACCGCGATGTGATGGCCGCGTGCAACTCCTTCCCCCAGCACGTCCTGAGGGCCACCGGCGACGACCGCTTCATCGGCACCCCCTCGCTGGCGGACACCTACGGGCTGGGCGGGCTGCTCCTCTTCCCCCTGCACGTCGGCGCCTCGACCGTACTGCTCCCCACCTCGTCGCCGCGTCAACTCGCCCGGGCCGTCGGAGAGTTCCGGGCGACCGTCTGCTTCAGCGGGCCCGCCCGCTACCAGGCGATCTGCGCCGACCCCACCCCGTACGACCTGGCGTCGCTGCGCGAGTGCGTCTCCTCCGGAGAGGCGCTGCCCCTGGAGACCCGGCGCAGATGGAAGCAGCGCACCGGCAACAGCGTGATCGACGGGCTCGGCTCCACCGAGATGCTCCACATCATCGTCTCGATGCGCGGCGAGGAGGCCTGGTCACGACCGGGCGCGATCGGGCGGCCCGTCCCGGGCTATCTCACCGCGATCGTCGACGAGTCCGGGCGCCCCCTTCCGTACGGCCAGGTCGGCGCGCTCGCCGTCAAGGGGCCCACCGGCTGCCGCTACCTCGACGACGAACGCCAGCAGGACACCGTGCGCAACGGCTGGACCTTCACGGGCGACGCCTGCTGGGCCGACGAGTACGGCTTCCTCTACTACCACTCCCGGGTGGACGACCCGCTCAGCGACTCCGGACTGCCTCACGGTAGTCACGCGGGCTGATCCCGTACGCCGCCCGGAAGGCGCGGCTGAAGTGGGAGGGCTCGATGAAACCCCAGCGGGCGCCGATCGCGTACACCGGACGGCGGCGCAGCGCCGGGTCGGCCAGGTCCCGGCGGCAGCAGTCGAGCCGCCGGGACCTGATCCACGCGGCGACCGTCGTCCCGCGCGAGTCGAAGACCTGGTGGAGGTGGCGCAGGGAGATGCGGTGCGCGGCGGCGACCGTCGCGGGCGAGAGCGAGGGGTCGCTCAGATGCCGGTTGATGAAGTCGCAGACCTCCACGCGCAGCGCCTGCTTGCGCGACTCGGGGCTCATCTCCTCCTCGACGGCCAGCCGGCGCCCGAGCACGGCGGCGAGCAGGTCCACCGTCACCGAGGCCAGGGCCGGGATGTCGCCGGGCGCGCACTCGTCGGCGCGGGCGTCGAGGTCGGCGAGCCAGCGGCCGAACACCCCGCCCAGGCCCCGGTCGGCGGCGATGGGCGTCGCGGTGACCCGCTGGACCACGGCCTGCGGCAGCGGCAGCCGGGTCCGGGGCAGCTGCACCACCGTCATCGAGGAGAGCTCGCCGTCGAACCCGCCCTCGAAGGGGAGGCCGCTGTCCACCAGGACCAGCTCCCCGGCGCGCACGGCCGCCTCCCGCCCGCCCTGCGCGGCGTGACCCCGCCCCGACATCAGGACGTTGACCTGGTAGACCTCGGGGTCGTCCTGCCGTATCAGCCTGGGCGTACGGGTGATCTCCACGCTGGGGTACGTCAGCGTGGAGACCCGCACATCGCCGAGGTCCAGGACGCGCAGCCGGGCATCGAAGTCCTCGGCGCACTCGCTGCGCAGCCAGTTGCGCACATGGGACTGCGCGGCCAACTCGCTCCACAGCGCGAACCGTTCGGCCGCCGGCACGACCGCGGTGGTGAACTCGCTCGTCAGACCCATCGCCCACCCCCGTGGCGCCGAATGTCCGGTGCGGCCCGAGAATGACACACCCGTTCGTCAAGAGTCGAGCGCATGATCGGCCATCCAACGCCGTTCACCTGCCAAGTCCCGCCCGGAGCCGGAACGCCGCGCGAGTGCCGCGAGGAGCGTCGCGGCGGCCGCCCCAGCGCGGTGCGGGCGAAATCCCGTTGCCCGTCGGCCGACCCATGAGGAAGTCTTCCCGCCATGTCAGCGAACACCGCCAGCGGCGCGCCAGAGACCCCCACCCACGACTCCCGAGGGGTGGCCGCGCTCTTCTCCCACGGCCGTCTGACAGCGATCCCGCGCAAGGCGGCCCGTCGTGAGCAACTGCTCGTCCACCTCAAGGAGACGCTCTTCGAGCCGGGACGGCAGTACACCGAGCGGGAGATCAACGAGGCTCTGCTCACGGTGCACGACGACTTCCCGGCGCTGCGCCGCTATCTGATCACGGCGGGCCTGCTGACCCGGACCCGGGACGGCGCCAGCTACCAGCGCGCGGCCTGACCGGCCGGGCACCGGCCGGGCACCGGCCGGACCCTAGGCGCGTCAGGGGTTCTCGAACCTCACCTCCGGGTTCTCGGCCGTCGGGCCCGCGAGCACCGGCTGCGGTATCCCCCGCAGGTGCTCGTCGAAGAAGGCGGCCACATAGGTGCGGGTGATGCCGATCGCGCGCTCCGCGGGCAGCGGCGGCTGCGGCAGGCCGAAGTGCCGCTCGATGGCCGGGCTGTCGGAGAAGGTGAAGTGCTCCGACCCGGACACGCTCAGCCAGCGCTTCCAGCCCCCGAGCGTCGGCCACGTCCGGTCCCAGGTCGCGTCGGGGCCGCCGGGCCGGTGCTCGTCCGTGCCGAGCATCATGAAGGGGCGCCCGCCGAGCCCTCCCGCGGGCAGGGTGTCCCAGAACGCCCCGTCCATGTTGATGCCGGCCGCGACCCGCCGGTCCCCCACCATCGTCGACGCCGCGCTCGCGCCGCCTATCGAGTGGCCGGCCATACCGATGTGCCGCTTGTCGATGATGTCGGCGTACCGCCATATCGCATGGCGTCCGGTGAGCCGGTCTAGGACGAAGGAGACGTCCTTGGCGCGCGTCGCCGTCACGACGCTCCCCGACACTCCGCCGGGGCCCACCGCGTCGCACGCCAGACAGGTCAGGGTCCGGCCGCCGGGGACGGAGATGCCGAACGACTCGTACGCGTGGTCCAGGGAGGCGACCACATACCCCCTGCTGGCGAGGTCCTCCGCGAGACCGGTCAGGGTGTAGCGGGACACGCTGAAGCCGGGCGAGAGCACGATCAGGGGGTAACTCCCCCGCGCGGGCCGCGCGTCAGGGCGGCTGTGGGTCCGCGTAGCGCTCAACTGCGCCGCGGGGACGGCCGCTTCGATGCCGAGGCCCTTCACCAGAAGGCCCGTCTCCTCGGTGGTGGCGTACGGCGCCGGGCGCCCGGGCCCGGACCGCGCCGCCGGATAGTGCAGGGTGAGCATGAGCTCACGCGCGTCCGCGCCGGCCTGCCACGGGTCCGTGCGCGACCGGTCGACCAGGTGGAACACGGAACTTCCCACCCCGAACTCGCCGGTGGGGCGCGGCAGTCGCATGGGCCGGGCGGCGGCGTCGGCCGGTGCGGCCGGCAGGGCCGATGCGGCCGGCAGGGCCGATGCGGCCGGCAGGGCCGATGCGGCCGGCGCCGCCGGGGATAACGCCGACGGTCGCGGCGCCGCCGAAGCGGTGTGCCCGCCCGTCCAGGTCCAGATGCAGACCCCGCAGGCGCCACCGCCGCACCAGGCCCCGTACGACGCGTACGACGACGAGCCCCCGCGCCGCTCGCGCCTCGGCATCATCGCCGCCGTCGGTATCGGCCTCGCGGTCGTCGGACTCGGCGCCGGGTATCTGATCAGCGGCACCGGCGGCGGCGACGGCGACAAGAAGGACGACAGCGAGCCCATCGCCAAGACCACTCCGACCACCGGCGGCGGTGACGGCAAGCCCGACGCCGACCCCGCCAAGGCGCAGGCCGTCGAGCTCGACAAGCTGCTCGCCGACAGCAACAACAGCCGTGACGCCGTCATCGGCGCCGTCGCCGGCATCCGCGGCTGCGACAAGCTGGACACCGCCGCCTCGACCCTGCGCGACGCCGCCCGCCAGCGCGGTGAGCTGGTCACCCGGCTCCAGAAGGTCGCCGTGGACAAGCTGCCCAACAACGCCAAGCTCACCGCCGAGCTCACCAAGGCGTGGCAGGCGTCCGCGTCCGCCGACAACCACTACGCAGCCTGGGCCGACCAGTCCGCCAAGGACAAGGGCTGCAAGCACGGCCACGCCCGCCGTACGCCCGAAGCCGCCCAGGGCGACCGTGCCAGCGGCGAGGCGACCCTCGCCAAGAAGCAGGCGGCGGGGCTGTGGAACGCCATCGCGGGCAAGTACGGGCTGACCAAGCGGTCCTCCGCCCAGCTCTGACCCACGTCGGAGACCCGCGCCGGCGACCCGCGTGCGGACCGCGTCGGCGACCCGCGTCAGCCGAGCGCCGACGCGTCCTCCAGCGTCGCGCTGACGTCCGTGAACCCGCGCTGCGCCGCCGTGAGCCGCCCGTCCTTCACCACCTGGAACGTCACCTCGCGGTTGACGATCCGGGGGAAGTCCGGCGCCGCCAGCATGTCCTCGAACTTCCACCGCAGCGCCGGGGTGAGCCCGCCCGTCTCCACGCTGACGCCCTTGTTGAGCGCGCGGACGAGGTCGTGCGCGGCCACGTCGTTCTGGTCGAGCGACTCGACGACCTTCTTCAGGACGGTGTAGGCGATCCAGGTCGTCTGGACGCCCGCGTCCGCCGCGTCGATGGTGTCGTCCCGGAACGCCTGCTCCCGGATGACCTGCTTCATCGGCTCCCAGCGCTGATCGCCCGCCTCCGGGTACCAGCCGGTGACGTACGCGCCCTCGAACGGGCCGTCCGCACCGCCGGTGCGGTTGACCAGCGGCTGCCCGACCGAACCGAGCACCGAGGCGATCTGCACCTTCTGGCCGTCGCTCTCGACGCGCCGGAACGAGTCGAAGAACGTCTCGGTACGGTCGCCCAGGACCGCGGTGACGCACCCCTTGCGGGCCCGTTCCGCGGCCGCCTTCTTGCCGATCCTGCCGGGCAGTTCGGGGTCCGCCCCGGCCCGTACGAGCGCCTCCTGGGCCTGCGGGGTGTAGTCGCCGGCGTCCTCGGCGGTGCGGATGTCGGCGGAGGGCTTGCGGTGGCCGGTGGTCAGGCCGGAGTTGAGCAGCAGGGGCAGGATGTCGCCGGAGACGGTGTCCGGCCGTACCAGTGCGACCTTCTCGCACCACACCGCGAGCTGCTTGCCGGTGCCGGCCATCAAGGTGGCCTGGCCGCCGTTGACGGGGTAGGAGAGCGCCCTGGTGAACTCCTCGTCGGAGACGCCGTATCCGCCTATGTACGGGATCCCGGCGGCCTCCAGGGGGGCCATGAACGCGCGGCCGTGCTGGCTGTAGGAGCCGACGACGGCGACCGCGTTCTCCTTGACCGCGCGGCGGGCGCACTCGGCGGCCCCGGTGGCGGTGTTGTGCTCGTTGCAGGTGAGGACCTGGAGCTTGTGCCCGTCGATGCCGCCGTGCGCGTTGACCCAGCGCGCGTACGCCTGGGCCATGGACGGCATTCCGGGCATATTGGTCGCGCGCGTGCTGTCGGGTGCCCAGGTCATGACCGTGACGGGCTCCCTGGATCCCCCCGTGGTCCCAGGGAGCACGCCACAGCCGGTCACCAGCGAGGCTCCGACCGCCGTACACGCGGCGACCAGCGCGGTCGCCGCGGAGTGGAAGGGGCGGGAGGAGGAGGAGCTGCGCCATCCGGTCATGTCCCTGCACAATTCCGCCTCATGGGTAACGGCAGAGTGAGCACTTCCCAACACTGGGTGACGTGCGGGTGAATTACGGGGGCGCCTGGGGCCGGGGAGAACATGAACGTACGATCGACCGCGTGCAGCAAGGTTCAGCCAGCTCTTCCCGTCGCGGCCGTCGCTCCCCCACCATGGGCGGCATGCCGTTGAATGACATGCCGTGGTGGCGCTGGCGCGCGAACGTGCGATCCGCGCTGCACATGCTCTCCGACGACGCCTTCCAGCAGGAGGTGTGGCTGGCCGGGCAGGAGGGGTACGGGGACATCACCGACGCCGTCTACCGGCTGGTGGAGGACACCTGGCTGGACAACTGGTCGGCCGAGAAGTACGTGGGCACGGTCTTCCGGGACTCCGGCGAGGCCGCCCTCGTGGACGTGGCGGTGCTGCGGGTGCTGCGGATCATGCACCAGGTCGGCGCGGACGCCCCGGTGTCGGCGTTCCTGGCCCACCACGGGTGGCCGGAGGCGGTACGGGCGGCGCGCGAGGCGCACGTACGGCTGGCGTCGAACGACGCGGACGCCCCGGACGCGCGGCCGCGCTCCCTTGAGGTCCTGCGCATCCTGACGCGCTCGGCGTAGCCGGGTCCGCATCCTGAGCCGTGCCCGGGGGGCCGGGCGGGTTGTGGCATCCTGCCTGGATGACTGACCAGTACGTCCTCACGCTCTCCTGCCCGGACAAACAGGGCATCGTGCACGCCGTGTCGAGCTGCCTCTTCATCACCGGCTGCAATATCGAGGACAGTCAGCAGTTCGGAGACCGCGACACCGGTCTCTTCTTCATGCGGGTCCACTTCTCGGCCGAGGCCCCGGTGACCGTCGACAAGCTGCGCGCCGGCTTCGCGGCCGTCGGCGACTCCTTCCAGATGGACTGGCAGATCCACCGCGCGGAGGAGCGCATGCGGATCGTGCTGATGGTGTCGAAGTTCGGCCACTGCCTCAACGACCTGCTCTTCCGCTCGAAGATCGGCGCGCTGCCGGTCGAGATCGCGGCGGTGGTCTCCAACCACACGGACTTCGCCGAGCTGGTGGCCTCGTACGGCATCCCCTTCCGCCACATTCCGGTGACGAAGGAGACGAAGGCGGCGGCGGAGGCGGAGCTGCTGGCGCTGGTACGGGACGAAGGCGTCGAGCTCGTCGTGCTCGCCCGCTATATGCAGGTCCTCTCCGACGACCTCTGCAAGCAGCTCAGCGGCCGGATCATCAACATCCACCACTCCTTCCTGCCGAGCTTCAAGGGCGCGAAGCCGTACCACCAGGCGCACGCGCGGGGTGTGAAGCTGATCGGTGCGACGGCGCACTACGTCACGGCGGACCTGGACGAGGGCCCGATCATCGAGCAGGAGGTCGAACGGGTGGGCCACGAGGTCACCCCCGACCAGCTGGTGGCGGTGGGCCGCGACGTGGAGTGCCAGGCGCTGGCGCGGGCGGTGAAGTGGCATGCGGAGCGGCGCATCCTGCTGAACGGCCGCCGCACGGTGGTCTTCGCGTAACCCCATCTGGGGGCACGCCCCCAGTCCCCCGCGCCCCCTGCGGCTCCGGTGGGGGCTTGTCGCGCAGTTCCCCGCGCCCCTGGGTCCGTGGTCGCCTGCGGGCCGGTGCTGAGTTGCTCGCGCAGTTCCCCGCGCCCCTGGGTCCGTGGTCGCCTGCGGGCCGTGCGTGGCTGGGCGCGCAGTTCCCCGCGCCCCTGGGTCGGTGGTCATCTGCGGGCCGGTGGGGGCTGGGCGCGCAGTCGGGACGGGGTCAGTCGGCGTCGCTGCCCTCCACGTCGAGGTGGGGGAGGAGGCGGTCGAGCCACGCCGGGGTCCACCAGGCGTGCCGGTCGAGGAGGGTCATGACGGCGGGCACCAGGAGCAGTCGGACGACCGTGGCGTCGACGAGCACGCTCACCGCCAGGCCCAGGGCGAGCATCTTGATCACGATGTTCTCGCTGAGGAGGAAGGCCGCGAAGACGCTGGCCATGATCAGTGCCGCGCAGGTGATGACGCGGGCGGTGATCTCCAGGGCGTGCGCGACGCTGTCCCCGGGGTGGCCGGTGCGCAGCCACCACTCGTGGACGCGGGAGAGCAGGAAGATCTCGTAGTCCATGCTCAGGCCGAAGACGATGGCGAACATCATCATCGGCACATAGCTCTCGATGGGCACGGTGCCCGAGACGCCGAGCGCCGGGCCGCCCCAGCCCCACTGGAAGACGGCGACCACGACCCCGTACGAGGCGGCGATGGACACCAGGTTGAGCAGCGCGGCCTTGACGGCGACCAGCAGTCCGCGGAACACGATGAGGATGATGAGGAAGGCCAGGGCCACGACCGCGCCGATGATCAGCGGGAGGCGGCTGGAGATGACGTCGACGAAGTCGACCTGGGTGGCGGTCGTCCCGGTCACATAGCCGTGCGCGGCGGTGCCCGAGACGGCCTTCGGGAGGACGTCGTCCTTCAGGTGGTTCACGAGGTCGGTGGTCGCCGCGGACTGCGGCGCGGCCTGGGGGATCAGGGTGGCGGCCAGCACGTCCCCGTCCGAGGTCGGCTTGAGCGGCGAGACCGAGGCGGTGTCCGCCAGCCCCGTCAGCGCCTTCGACACCGACTGGGCGAGCGCCGAGCGGTCGGCTTGCGGCACCTGGCTCTGGTCGATCACCAGGGTGAGCGGCCCGTTCGAGCCGGGCCCGAACGACCGCGCCATGAGGTCGTAGGCGCGCCGGTCGGTGAAGCTGGTGGGGTCCGCGCCGTCGCCGATGTGCCCGAGCCGCATGGAGAACACGGGGATGGCGAGGATGCCGATGACGACGACGCCGCCGATCAGGAACCACCAGGGCCGCCGCTCCACGCGCTGCGCGTAGCCCCGCCACCCATGGGCGGGAGCATCGCTCCCGGCGTCCTCGGCAGGGGCTTCGGCCACCGGCGTACGGACGCGCAGCGCGTCGATCCGCCGCCCGACGAGCCCCAGCAGGGCGGGTACGAGGGTGAGTGCGCCCAGTACCGCGGAGACGACCGTGATCATGGCCGCGACGCCGAGCTTGCCGATGAAGCCGATGCCGGAGAACCACAGGCCGGCCAGCGCGACGATGACGGTGCAGCCGGAGACGAGGACCGCGCGCCCGCTGGTGGCGACCGCCCGCCCGGCGCTCTCCGCCGGGTCCATCCCGTCCATGATCTGCTGGCGGTGCCGGGTGAGCAGGAACAGGGCGTAGTCGATCCCGACACCGAGCCCGATCATCGTGGCCAGCGTCGGCGACACGGTGGAGAGCGTGAACGCCGCCGCGAGCAGCCCCAGCGCCCCCAGCCCGACGACCACCCCGACCAGCGCGGTGACCAGCGGCATCACGGCGGCGAGGACGCTGCCGAACGCGACGAGCAGCACCACGATCGCCACCCCGAACCCGACGACCTCACTGATCAGGTCGTTGGGCTCCGGCCGCGCGAGCTCCCCGAGCGGCCCGCCGTACTCGACGTCCACCCCGGCCTGCCGCAGCGGAGCGACGGCGTCGTCGACCTCGTCGAGATAGTCGCCCCCCAGAGTGGCGGGCAGGATGTCGAAGCGCACGGTGATGTACCCGGTGGCCCCGTCCCCGGACAACGGCCCGGTGTCGGGCTGCCCCGCGGGCGTGGGCGGAGCGGCCAGCGGATTCTGTACGGACACGACGTGCGGCAGCTTCCCCAGATTGCCGACGACCTCACCGAGCTGGTCGCTGACGCCGCTCAGCGGCCCTTTCCCGTCATGCAGAACGATCTGGGTCCCGTATCCGCCCGCGGCCGGATCGTGCGCCTTGAAGACGGCGAAGCCCTCCTGCGACTGGGTGGAGGGCAGCGAGAAGTTGTCGGTGTACGTCCCCCCGAACGCGCGGTTCAACCCCTGCACCGCGCCGAGTGCGACGAGCCACAGACAGATGACCACGACGGAATGCCGAGCACACCACTGCCCGACCCGCCTCAGCCGCCCCAAGGGGGCGGGGGGCGGGGAGGAATCTGGTGCGGACATGGGCCACTCCACGACAGCCGACGACGCATGGGGCTCGTACACCTCCATCACAAGCGAAGCGGGAGGGAACGGCACGCCGGGTTAGGGCATTTGTGGAAGCGCTACGGCATCATCCGGTCGCGACGGAAATGGTCCTGGGAATCGCATGCGGAAAAGACGTCCTTGGTGAAGCGGACGACGGGGCTCTTCGGATCACCGTGACCGGTTCCCTTTGAGCGCGTCAGTCGAGATATCGACTTCAGGAACTCCGCAAGCCGCCCCGAAAAAGAGGACCGAGCATGTCAGGGCGGTCCGCCTGCCCGGTTTTCGTGACCGCTGATTCCTGAAGGGCCGCCAACGGCGTCCGCACGGCGTACGGCGTACCCGTGGATGTCTCTGGTCTGTTCGCGCGCCGCGTGTCACCCTGCCGCCCGTCCGTTGAAGGGCCCTGTCCTTTGCAGCGTCCCCGGCCACTTGCGGGCATCCGAACCGGGTCACACCGTCGTCCCGACAGACAAGGAGATGGCCATGAGCGACCGCAACGGCAGCCGGCAGTCAGGGATTTCTCGGCAACAGGGCACAGTGGTCGATGACGCGGCAACGCCCCCGTCCGAGTGGGCCGTTCGGCGGCCCCACCTCGCGCGGGGCCGCAGTGCCACCGACCGGGCCGCGGCCGCCTGCCTGTACGCCGGCATCGCGCTGAGCCGGGCCGAGCTCGTGCCCAGGGAGGGCGCCGCGAGGGCCGCCAACGGCGTCCGCCTGTCCCGTCAGGCTCTCGCCGAGCTCGCCAAGAACGCTCCTGATCCCGCGGCCGACGCCCGCGGCGCGAGGAACGCCGCGGCCGCGGCGGCTGTCGCAGCCCAGGAGGCCCGGTCCCACGGTGGGGCGAGCGAGCTCTCCGAGGCCGCCTATCGTTCCGCGATCAAGGCCTCTCAGGCCGCCGGCGCCGCCGCGGGCAGTGCGGGGCTGGGGCGCGATGAAACGCTGAACGCGGAGGCGGACGCGGCCGAGGCCGCCGCCGTCGCCACGGCTCTGGAAGCGGGCTGGATGTAGGCACCGGCTCCCTGTCCGGGCACCGGGCACCGGGCACCGAGCACCGGGCACCGAGCACCGGGCACCGGGCACCGGGCACCGGGCACCGGGTACCGGGTACCGGGCGCCGGGCACCGGGCGCCGACGGAACCGGCCCGGTGCCCGGACGGCGGTCGCAGGCCAGGGCCCGCGACGGCGGCGTGGCGATCAGCCCATGGCGATCAGCGCACGTCGCAGCCCCCGCCCCTACCGCAGAAACAGACCGAACGCGTCGTCCAGCGACCAGCTCTGCCAGCACACGGCGAACAGCCCGACAACGGCGATCAGGGCCATCATCAGGTTCTGCCCCTGCTCCGCCCAGTCGTGGATCATCAGCACGAAGTAGATCAAGCTGAGTACCAGGCCGCCGACGAGGGCGATCGGGGTCAGAAGGCCGACGGTCAGGCCGAGGCCGAGGGCCAGCTCCGCGTAGGCGACGACGTACGCCATCAGCTTCGGGCGCGGCTTCACCACCAGGTCGAAGCCGCGGCGTACGAAGGGCCAGCGGTGCTTCTCGGCTATGCCCGCGGCCCAGCGGATGCCACCGCCCGCGAACCACTGCTTCTTGTCCTTGTGGCGCCAGCTCTCCAGCCACCACAGGCCCAGGCCGATGCGGAGCACCGCGAACCACTCGGGGCCGCTGAGCCAGGTCGTCTGCATCCTGTTCCCCTCATCCGCGCTGAACTGATGGATCGTCAGTTCAGCGCGCCTTCGCCCGCCCCGCAAGAGGTACGGCTCCCGATTCGTCCTTGCCGTCGAGGGGGTGACCCCATACCCTGAATCTGATGGGTCGTCAGATCTAGCCGGTGCGCCGGCGGGCAGTCTGGGGGTACAGGGTGGTCAGCGACCTGAGCGGTACCAGGGAGATTCCCCGGGTCATCAGCGTGGACGATCACGTGATCGAGCCTGCTCATCTCTTCGAGACCTGGCTCCCGGCGAAGCATCGCGACAAGGGACCGAAGCCCTTCACCGCCGGTATCGGCGATCTGCGGTACATCGGCGGGAAGTACCGGTTCACCACCGATCCGGCCGGACAGATCACCGACTGGTGGGAGTACGAGGGGCTGCTCTTCCCGTACAAGCGGATCATCGCCGCCGTCGGGTTCTCCCGCGACGAGATGACGCTCGACGGCATCACCCGGGAGCAGATGCGGCAGGGCTGCTGGGACCCGAAGGCGCGGCTCGCGGACATGGACCTCAACCACGTGGAGGCCAGCCTCTGCTTCCCGACCTTCCCCCGGTTCTGCGGCCAGACCTTCGCCGAGGCCAAGGACAAGGAGGTCGGGCTCGCGTGTGTGCGGGCGTACAACGACTGGATGGTGGAGGAGTGGTGCGGGGACAGCGGCGGTCGGCTGATCCCGCTGTGTCTGATCCCGCTGTGGGACGTCGGTCTCGCCGTTGCCGAGATCAGGCGCAACGCCGCCCGGGGCGTCCGCGCGGTGACCTTCAGCGAGATCCCGACGTATCTGGGCCTGCCGTCGATCCACTCCGGCTACTGGGACCCGTTCTTCGCGGTGTGCGAGGAGACGGGGACGGTGGTCAACATGCACATCGGCTCGTCCTCGCAGATGCCGGCGGCGTCGCCGGACGCGCCGCCCGCCGTCCAGGCCTCGCTGAGCTTCAACAACGCCATGGCCTCGATGATGGACTTCCTCTTCAGCGGTGTCCTGGTGAAGTTCCCGCAGCTCAAACTCGCGTACAGCGAGGGCCAGATGGGATGGATCCCGTACGCCCTGGAGCGCGCCGACGACGTGTGGGAGGAGCACCGCGCCTGGGGCGGGGTCCGCGACCTGATCCCCGAGCCGCCGTCCACGTACTACTACCGGCAGATGTTCTGCTGCTTCTTCCGCGACCGGCACGGCATCGAGTCGATCGAGACCGTCGGGGTCGACAACGCGACCTTCGAGACGGACTATCCGCACGTCGACTCGACCTGGCCGCACACCAAACAGGTCGCCGCCGACCATGTGGGCGGGCTCCCGGAGGACGTGGCGTACAAGCTGCTGCGCGGGAACGCGATCCGTATGCTCGGGCTGCCGCTCGACCAGGACCGGGCGGTCATCTCCTCCGCCTGACGCCGGGCGCCGAACGGGGCGCTCGCCGTACGACGGGGCCACAACGCTACGGTTCGTGTGGCACCCCCCGGAGAGGCGATCGGATGACGAATCCCGTTTCAGAGGCCCTGGTCACCCTGGGGCGCGGCTATGTGCGCCGCGCTCCCGGCTCGCTCGCCAAGGCCGCGCTCGCCGCGCACTACCTCAATCCCCGGCTCAGGGATCACCCGCGGCGACGGGTCGTCGACACCGGCTTCGGGGCCCGGTTCGCCGTCGACACCCGGGACTTGATCCAGCGGTACCTCTACCTGTTCGGGGTGTGGGAGCCGCACATGACGGGCTGGCTCCGTCGCCGGCTGCGGCCGGGGGACGGCTTCGTCGACGTCGGGGCGAACATCGGCTACTTCAGCGTGCTCGCCTCTCGGCTGGTCGGGGAAACGGGACGCGTGGTGGCGGTCGAGGCCTCCCCGCTGTTCCATCAGCGGCTTCTGCGACAGGCCGAGTTGAACCGGTGCACCAATATCCGGGCGGCCAACGCCGCCGTCTCGGACAGCCGCAAGACGCTGAAGTTCGTCCTCGCCAGCCCGTACAACCTGGGTGCGAACAGCATCGTTCCGTACGAGGGCGCCGCCGAGTCGGTGTTCGAGATGGAGGCCGTTCCGCTGCCGGACCTGCTCGATCCGGCGGAGACCGCTTCGGCGCGAGTGATCAAGATCGATGTGGAGGGCGCGGAGGGAGGAGTCGTCCGGGGCATGGCTCCCCTGCTCGACAAGCTCCGTCCCGACGCCGAGATCACCGTCGAGGTGACCCCTGAGCGCATGGCGCAACTCGGCGACTCCGCCGACGAACTGCTGGAGACGATGCGGAGCCACGGCTTCAACATCTACCGGCTCACCAACGAGTACGCACCGGAGAGCTATCCGAGGGCTCTGCGGGGCGCGCCCGCGGTGCCGGTTCGCTGGCGGGGGCCGGTCGTGGGCGAGAGCGATCTGATCTTCTCCCGGGTGGACGCGGAAACGCTTCCCTGACGGAGAATCCCCGCCGTTTCCTGGAGAACGACGGGGATTCGAGACTCAACCGTCGGCCGGATACCGCCACGTGAACTGCGCGAGCGCTCGTGCCCTCGCTTCCACGACGGCCATGCGCGCGTCGCGCTCGTCGGTGTCGGTGTGGGTCGCCTGGCCGGTCGCCTGGCCGGGCCACTTGCGGTAGAGCAGGCCGACTTCGGGGGAGAACCAGCCGCGGCTGGTGGCGTTCAGGGCGAGCAGCAGCCCCGTGTCCTCGGACGCCGGCAGGGCCATCCAGCCGCCGAGCGCGACGAGCAGGTCACGGCGGACGCACAGCGTCGCCGGGTGGACCTGCGCGCGGAAACCATTCGCCTTCCAGTACGCGAGGACCTCGCCGCGCTCCACCGGGCCGGGCTCGGGGTCGCCGGGGAAGCCGACGTGGGAGCCGTCGGGCATCAGGTCCAGGACGCGCGAGGTCGCCCAGCCGATGCCGGGGTCGGCCTCCAGGGCGGCGAGGTCGCGGGCGAGCGCACCCGGCGGCAACTGGTCGTCCGCGTCGAGGATCTTGACGTACTCGCCGTCCGCGTGGGCGAGGGCGATCGTGCGGGCGACCCCCGGGCCGCCGGGGCGCCCCTGCCGGAAGGTCACCCGCTCGTCGTCGAGGGGAACGTGCGGGGCGACGTCGTCGCTCTTGCCGTCCTGCTGGATCACCCAGTGCCACTCCCAGCCCTCGGGCAGTTCCTGCTCGCGGATCGACTTGTACGCGTCGGGGAGGAAGTGGGCCGAGGGGCCGTGGACAGCGGT
The DNA here is from genome assembly GCF_001653515.1 of Streptomyces sp. ERV7. Classification (GTDB taxonomy): domain Bacteria; phylum Actinomycetota; class Actinomycetes; order Streptomycetales; family Streptomycetaceae; genus Streptomyces. The sequence goes on from NZ_LYOY01000040.1 coordinate 895,898, forward strand.
GATGATGACGATGCGCCGACGCACGGCGTCACCACCTTTCCAGGGGAGTGGTGAAGAGCAGTTCCGTGCGGTCGCCGGGCAGCGTCACGTCCGAGACGTCCACCACCCGGTCGTCGATGTCGATGGACTTCTTCCGGAGGATCAGGACCGACGTCCCCGGCGGCAGCTCCAGTTCCTCGGCCTCCTCGGGCGTCGGCGGCCGCGCCGTGACCCGCTCCTCGACGCGGTCGACCTCGATCCCGACCGTGTGGAGCTGGTTCTGCGTACCGCCCGGCCACGGCTCCTTCGTCTCGTCCAGGAGGTCGGGGTTCTCCTCGATCAGGGAGCGCGGGATGTAAGAGGTGACCAGGCTGAAGGGGGCGCTCTCGGCGGCGTACCGCGTCCGGTAGCTGCGCTCCAGAAGAGCGGTTCCCTCCGGAACGCCGAAGGCCTCCGCGAGATCCTTCTCGGCCTTGATCTCCCGATAGGCCGCGAAGAAGACGAGGTCGTTCACCTTCAGGCCGGTGTCGTGCTCGGTCGCACCCGTCTGCAGCCGCTCGTCCATAGATTCGCGCGCGCGGTCCTTCTCCCATTGGTGCCGGGCGTTGTCGCGCAGCGCCGAAGTACGCGGGCGGCGGACGAAGTTGCCCCGGCCGTGCTGCTTCTCGATCAGCCCCTCGTCCCGCAGGAGCCGGAGTGCGTCGCGGATCGTCGGCACGCTCCGCTTGTACGTCTCCGCGAGCTTCGTCTCCGGAGGCAGACGGTCTCCAGGCCTCAGTTCACCTGTGCGGATGGACTGCCGAAGCTCGTCCGCGATCCGCTCGTACGCCACTGCCATGGGTGCTCACCGTCCTGTGGTTCGACAGTGATCAGCCTACGACTCCTAAAGAGGTCTTGACGAGTCGAGAGGGGTACGTCATAGTCGGGTAACTCATAAAGAGGAGTTGAGGAGATGACCTCTTGATGAGTATGCACCGCCCGGAGCCTCCGTGACGGGACCTTCCGCCGGGAACGTCGTGGCGCTCCAGGTCTCGGGCGGCGGGGTGCGGCGGGCCGAGGCGTACGACCTGGAGCTCGTGGCCCGTGACGCTCGCGACGACTCTCGGCTCGTACGCGCCCGTTCGGATGGGGTTCCAGGCGCTCGTGCGTCTGCACGGCCCTCGGCGCTTCCGTGTCTGAACACAGCGATCCCGAAGGAGGAACAGTGACGTTCGAACCCGTGAATCCCGCGGCCGTGAACGACTCGGCCGACCCCGCCGACGCGTATGAAAACGCACCGGAGATCGCCCGCGAAATCGGATGGGTCGCCGACCGGGCCGCCGCCGGCCACCCCGTCGACCCGGCGGTGGGCCGGGAGTTCTGGCTCCGCGAGGCCGCGCTCCTGGACCGTATCGCTCTCCAGGAGACAGCCGCTTACGCGCCGGAGTCCGCCGTATTCGCGATCCGGACCGCGCAGGAGGCCGCCCGTCGGCTGATCGCGTTCGACTCGGTGCACTCGGGCCTCAGTTGCCGGGGCGCGGAGCTGGCCACCGACGCGGATCGTCGCGACTACGTCCGCGAGCAGTACCGCCGGTGGAGCCTTTCGCGGCCGCACCGAGCCTGCGGCGAGCGGGCCGCGCCCGAGTGCGATACGCATGGTCATTAAGCGCGGCGCGGCTATTTCCTCAAAGCGGGCCAATTACCTGCCCCGCGGCATTGTTTATGTTCTTGCCGGGGCATGGAAGCGCCCGATCGCTGACGACGGGGGATGCGTCAGCGATCGGGCTGTCGCCAACACTAACAACGCTGCTGGCACGGCGGGAATGGACTGCTCGGCCGAATCGACGACTTGTGATCGGGATCACACCGCGTGGTTACTGGTCGCAAGGAGGCGCATACGAGAGTCGAGGTAGATTCTCATGCCATTTTTCCGGCGTGAGGACACCCCGAGTGGTCGAGCAAATACGCCTGATGGCCTCATCGGCGTCCAAGTTCCACAGCCGGACCGTATCGCTGCCGCTCGACACCCCGAGCAGATGACTGTTGGGGCTGAAGGACAGGAAATTTCCCGTCTTGGCGTTGGGGCTCATCGACTGACCGATGGGAGCGGCCTCGGCCGGGTGGCCCACGTTCCAGAGCCGGACCGCGTTGTCGTTGCCGCCGCTTGCCAGGGTGCGGCCGTCCTGCCGGAACGTCAGCGACACGACCGCTTCGGTGTGGCCGGTGAGGGGCGGGCCCGACCGGACCGCCTTGAGCGGGTCGGCGATGTTCCAGAGCCGGACCGTGTCGTCGTCGCTGCCGCTGGCCAGCGTACGGCCGTCCGGACTGTAGGAGAGGGCGTTGACGGGGCCGAGGTGCCCTGTCAGGGGCGCGCCGAGCTGGGGGACGCGGCGCGGGTCGGCCACGTTCCACAGCCTGATGGTGCCGTCCGCGCTGCCGCTGGCGAGAGTGCGGCCGTCCGGGCTGAAGACCAGGGAGTTGACGTAACCCTTGTGGCCGGAGAGCGGCGTGCCGAGCGGGCGGGGCCGGGACGGGTCGCCGACGTTCCACAGCTGCACCGTGCGGTCGTCGTAGGCCGTCGCCAGAGTGCGCCCGTCCGGGCTGAACGCCAGCGCGTCGGGGCCGGAGAACCGGGTGCGCAGGGCGACGGGCGACCCGTAGGGGCGGGGCCGAGTCGGGTCGGTGACGTTCCACAGCCGCACCGCGCGGTTTCTCATCAGCACCGCGAGTGTGCGGCCGTCGGGGGAGAACGCCAGCGAACGCACATCACCGTCCCCCGGCGTGAACGGCTCGCTCAGCGACACGGGACGGTTGGGAGCCGCCACGTTCCACAGCCGCACCCGGTGATCGCGCGCGGCCGTGGCGAGCACCCGTCCGTCCGGGCGGAACGCCCCGATGCGGCCGATCATGTCCGACGTCGGGATGGACCACAGCCGGACCTTGCTGTCGCCGCTCCCGGTGGCGAGGGTCCGGCCGTCGGGGCTGAAGCCCAGGGCGTACATCTCGCCGCTGCTCCCCGCGAGCGGCTCGCCGACCTGCGACGGGTAGGCCGGATCGCTGACGTTCCACAGGCTCGCCGTGCTGTCCGCGCTGGCGGCGCCGAGCTTGCTTCCGTCGGGGCTGAAGGCCACCGACCAGACGGGGCCGGTGTGGCCGGCGAGCGGGGTGCCGAGCGGAGCCGCGTGACGGGGGTCGGCAACGCTCCAGAGCCGGATGGTGTCGTCCGCGCCGCCGCTGGCGAGGGTGCGGCCGTCGGGGCTGAAGGCCACGGAGTGCACTGTGCCCGTGTGGCCGGTCAGCCCCGTGCCGAGGAGCACCGGCTCCAGCGGATCCGCTGTGTCCCACAGCCTGATCGAGCCGTCGTCGCCACCCGCTGCCAGCGTCCGCCCGTCAGGGCTGAACGCCACGCAACGGGCGGCGGCGGTGTGGCCGGTCAGGGCGCTGAGGGCTTTCGGCCGGCGCGGGTCGGCCACGTCCCACAGCCGAACGGTGCGGTCTTCGCCGGCGGAGGCCAGGGTGTGTCCGTCCGGCCTGAAGGCGAGGAGGTAGATCGTGCCGTCGTGGCCGGTCAGAGGAGCACCCAGCGGCTGCGGACGGCTGGGATCGCGTACGTCCCACAGCCTGATCGTGCCGTCGTCCGAAGCGCTGGCGAGGGTGCTGCCGTCCGGGCTGAAGACCGCGCTGCTCACCCAGCTCGTGTGGCCGGTCAGGGGTGCGCCGAGACGCTTGGGCCGCGCCGGGTCGGCCACGTCCCACAGCCGAACCGTCCGGTCGTAGCTGGCGGTGGCCAGGATCCGCCCGTTCGGGCTGAACGAGGTGAGGTAGACGGCTCCGGTGTGGCCGAGGAGCGGAGTGGCCAGCGGGGCGTTCACGATCGAGATCAGCCGGTTCTTCGTGCCCTCGTTGTCCGGCCGCAAGTGGTGGGCGACCAGGGCGAGCTGCGCGGACAGCGACGGGTCCGTGTGCTGGGCGCGATCGGCCTCGGCGACCACCTGCTCGAACACGGCGTCGTCCCGCTGCTCCCGTGCGACCCACGCCGCACAGACAGCGAGGATCGCCAGGACGACCAGAGCCGATATCGCACTGCGGCTGAGCCAGACCGTGCGCTTGCGCAGCCTGGCCGAAGCGGCCAGGAACTCCACGGCGCTACGGGTCAGGAAGGTGTCGCCGGCGGACTTCGCCCAGGCGTGCGCCTGTTCCAGCCGGGAACCCCGGTAGAGCAGCGAGGTGTCCCGCTCCGAGCTCTCCCAGGCCCTGCCGTCCTCCTCCAGCCGCTGGCGCAGCAGATGGTCGTTCCTGTCCTCGTCGATCCAGTCGCGCAGCCGGGGCCAGGCGTGGAGCAGCGCTTCGTGGGTGATCTCCACGGTCTCCGCGTCGAGGGTCACCAACCGGGCGCTCACCAGCGCTTCGAGCGACTCCTCGGTCCTGTTGGGATCCGTCGACTCCTCCGCCAGCTGGCGCCGCGTCCCCCGTCTACGGGTGGCCTGGGTGTCCTCGCTCAGCTTGACCAGCCTGAGCAGGAGCAGTCGCGCGGCCGTACGCGCCGCCGGGTCGAGGCTCGACCAGGCACGCTCGGCGGTCGCCGCCACCGCCCCCTGGATTCCGCCCGCCGCGCGGTAGCCGGCCAGCGTCAGCCTTCCGGCCTTCCGCCGCTGCCAGGTGGCGAGCAGGGCGTGGGAGAGGAGCGGCAGCGCCCCGGCGTCGTGCACCCCTCGGGGGCCGTCGGCGCTCACTTCCCGGACGATCAGCTCCGCCAGGCCCGGTTCGAGCTCCATGCCCACGGCCTTGGCCGGGCCGGTCACCGCCTCGCGCAGCTCTGCGGTGGTCAGCGGCCCGAGCACCATGTGCCGGTGCTGCAGGGCGTCGGCCAGTTCGGGATACCCGAGGCACCGCTCGTAGAAGTCGGCGCGTATGCCGAGGACGACGAGCATGGGGGCCGGGTCGCCCGAGTCGGCCGGCGTGCACGCGGCGTGGAGGAGCTGGACGAAGGTACGCCGGCTCGTCTCGTCGGAGCAGAGGGTGAACGTCTCCTCGAACTGGTCCACGATGACGACGGGAGAGGCGGCGGCAGAGGTCTCGCGCCGCGCCCATGCCGTGACGGCCTCCCGCACCGCGTGCGCGAACCGCGCGGTACCGGGCTCCGCCGAAGCGGAGACGACGGGTGCGAGCTCAGGGATCCGGCGGGTCAGCTCCGCGAGCGGGTCGCCTCCCGGCACGAGCTGAAGCACCTGCCTCGCCCGGCTCTCCTCGTCGCCCGGTCCGCCGTTCCGCAGCGCGGGCACCAACCCGGCGTTCAGCAGGGAGGACTTTCCCGCTCCCGAGGCGCCCACGAGCATGACCAGGCCGCCCGTCCGCTCCGCCGCGCGGAGCTGGGCGACGAGGGCGTCCCTGCTCCGCTCCCGGCCGAAGAACCACCGGGCGTCCTGCTGACGGTACGAGGCCAGCCCCCGGTACGGGCACACGCCACCGGGCACGGCCACGGCTTCGACCGGAGGCCGCTCGTCCTCTTCCGGGGGTGCGGCGGGGCGGTCGCCGACCGGGTCGGCGACCGCGCGCTCCCACAGACGCTGCCACTGCGCCAGGTCGTACAGGCCCTTGGACACGGGCGCGGGCCGCGAGCGCCGCGCCTCGGGAATCAGGACGTGCAGCACCACGGAGAGGGCGGCGAACTGGGCAGGCACGTTCCGGGCCCGTCGCCAGTCGCTGATCCGCTGGGCGGACACCCGCACGGGCCGCCCTCGTTCGTCGACGCGCTGAAGCCGGACGACTGCCTCGGCCACGCGCTTGAGGGGAGGGTTGCCGGCCTCCGTGTACAGCAGCGCGAGACGTTCCGCGAAGGCTGTGCGTGGCCCTGAGTCGGAACTCAAGGTCTCCACTCCTTACTTCCCCCGCGCCTGGACATCCGGACCGGAAAACTCACCCTATACGGCTGACCTGCGGTTAAGCCGTGAAATCGATGCCAGGGCCTCCTCGGTGGGAGCCGCAGCTGGCAGGATCTCGACGCAGTAGCGCACCGACCGGGCGAAGCCCAGACAGGCCACCGGCCCGGCGCTCGAAGAGACAGCTCATGATGCCGCATGTTCTCGGTCAGCTTCGATTCGGAGTCACCCGAGACGGCGGCGACGGCCTCGCCGCGTGAGCCTGAGGGATCCGTGGAGCCAGCCCCCTCCGGGCCGCCGGCGCGTCAACCACGGGTCCGGCATTCCGCGCCACGCCGGCGCGGACGACGCCGACCGTGTGGTTCGGTACCGGTCCCCACAGGGGAGGGACCGGTGCCGGACCCATGCGGTCAGCCGTGAATGCTTCGGTCGCAGAGGGCACCGACAGCAGACAACGCGGAAGAGGCCGTTCTCCCGGAGAACGGCCTCTTCCGCGTGGGGCGCCCGCGATGATCCGCTCCCCGCCGGCTCCCCGGGCGTTCCGGTCTCCGGACGGCCCGGAAAAACAGATCAGGCCCGGCACTGATTTCTCAGTACCGGACCTGATCTGGTCCTGCGGCTGTCGGGGTGGCGGGATTTGAACCCACGACCTCTTCGTCCCGAATGAGGTTCGGTTGGTGATCTAGCCAGTGGCGATGGCGTTTATGCAGGTCAGGCCCATGGTCCCGGTTGGTCTTGCGTGGCCTGGACGGGGTTCGGGGAGCGGGTCGGCTCCCAGATGGCTCCCAGGGGGCCACCCGATGGTTCGTCCTCGTCGACGTGCGCCCGCATGGTCATTGCGTTCGCGGGCGCCGGCGGTGATCTGGGGGAGATGGGCTCTGGCGCACGGTGAGGTCGCCGGCGGCGTGGGTGATCCGGCTGTCTGTTTGATGCAGGCCAGCGGTGTGCGGCGCCCGCCGACATTCGCCGGGTACCGCACACCACTTGGCTGTTCAGCCTGCCGTCGCTGATACGGCGGGTCTGTCATCCCCTGATTTCCGCCGGCAGGTGCGGCAGTGAGCGTCGAGTCGACCTCAGCGGTTGAGGAACCGAGTAGCCATCATCTGGATGATGATGCCGCCGCCGGCGAATGCGGCTCCCTTGATGATCTGGATCACCAGCGTCCAGCGGAGGAAGCGGAGTCGGCGACGGGTCTTCTCCCACAGGGGGCTTACGCGTCCCGCGCCGTCGAAGGCGACGTGGAGCTGCTGGCAGGCAGCCTTGATCTTCCTGGCCAATCGGGCCAGGAGGGTCTTACCATTCAAGGTGGAACTCCTAGTTGGTCATCGATCCGACGGGCGTTTCGGCAGGGGAGGTCCCGGTCGTGGTTTGCAGACCCTTCAGGCCGGGCCTTCCCTGCACTTCTGGAGGTGCGCGGCAGTAGTCGTTGAGAGGGTGACGTAATCCCTCACGCGTTTCACTGGACAGTGGTTCTCCCTCATTTCTGATTCGAGCGAGAAGTGATTATTCGAAATTCTAGCGGAGTCCACCGAGGGCGATTGCAATTTCCGTCGAATCCCTCCCGGCCGACTTTGCGTGCCGGATAAGGATCTCCATTTCCACTTTCATTCCCGCGCATGCGAGGGTATCCGCGACTGCGCCGATTTCCCCTTCGGGCAGCACCGCCCCCAGCCTCTGCAGAAGGTTGACGCGGTCGATGTCGGGCATCGCCGCCAGGCGCATGGGTAAATCCGGCTTCGACGGTGCCGTGCTGTTGCGCCGGTCCCCCTTGTCGGCGGCGGTGTTGCAGAAACTGTTGCGCCGGTCCCCCTTGCCTCCCGGCTCGGCGCAGGTGCAACCGGCCGCGCATCGGCGGCAGGTCGACCTCCGCGCAGCCTGGAGGAGTGGCTCGAGTGCTGCGAACTCGTGGGCCAGCTTGGCGATGTCCCTATCGCCCGCCACACCCTCCAGCGCCAACCCGGACAGTGCCTCGATGGCCGCCGGGCGCGGAAGTCGACGTCCGTTGAGCCAGTGGGAGAGGAGCGGCGGCGAGATGTGCATCGCCTTCGCTTTCTGCGCCATCGTGTCGCCAGGGCGGACATAGTGGATGAGGCGCTTGAGGGCGTTGGCGAACGCCCGAACTTCTTCCGTGGCCTCGGGCGCACAGGTGGTGCTAATCGATCCAAGTGACGGCATGCCAAACGAACCCTTCCGCTCGCTCGAGATTGCCTACGGGGAACCGGCGATCACTGGAAGCCTAGCCACTCCCCGGCTCAGCGGTGCATGGTTCCGCGCTTTTTCCTGACTACTTTCCATGGGGGCATTTGGCGTCTTTAATTCCGAAAAATAGGGCCAAAACGGATCTTTACGGACGTCCTCTGTTTCCTTGTTCCTGTAAAGATCGCTAATCGCTGGAGTGAGGGTGTGGGCCGTGCTACTAATGAATGTCCGCAGTCCGCTGCCCACCGTGCTACCCCGGCCGCCGCAGGGCGGCCCCCCGCGAATGGAGATGTCATGCCGTCCTGGCAGGATGCCGGCCTCGGAACGATGAAGCGCGTGGCCCTGTGGCTGGTCTCCGTGGTCGGCGAGGGCAACACCTTCACCAAGGAAGAGCTGCGAGCAGCCTTCCCCGGGGTGTCTCAAGTCGACCGGCGCATGCGAGACCTTCGGGATTTCGGTTGGCGCATCGACACCAACAGGGAAGACGCTGGATTGGACTCCCACGAGCAGCGCTTCGTGAAGCCCGGCGACCCCGTCTGGGAGCCTGGTCGCGCCACCCGCAAGACAGGTACGGTCGCGATCGGCGCAGCTCGACGACGCGAGGTGCTGGCTAGGGACGGGCACATGTGCCGCTCCTGCGGCATCACCCCCGGCGAGACCTATGCCGGCACCGATGAGGCAGCCCAGCTCGACATCGCCCGCAGGGAAGTAGTGAAGCCGAACGGCGCGAAGGGCACGGAGCTGGTCACCGAGTGCAAGCGGTGCCGGGTAGGAGGCAAGTCGCTCGCAGCGGATCTGCACAAGGTGCTCACGGCAGCCGCTGCCCTTGACCCGGTCGAGCGCAGCGTACTGTCTGGCTGGGTAGCGGCCGACCGGCGCGAGTTCAGCCGCGTGGAGCAGATCTGGAGCGACTACCGCTCTCTGCCCATGGAGTCACGGGTGCAGCTTCAAAAGGAGCTGGGACTCCACTGAGCACGCCCGTACTACGGAACCCTCGCAAGAACACGAACGGAAGCAGGAGCGACTACATGGCCAACGGCTACGGTCCGCCGCCGGGTGCCGAGGAGAACCGGGCTCTCGTCCAGTCCCGGCTGAAGGAAATCGCGGCCGGCGGCGGCCCCCGCGAGACCTTTACTGTCGAGTGGCGAGGTGGGCCGGAGCACCTTGAGGTCATCCAGGTGCCCGTGGGCAACCTCTACTACAACCCGGCGACCCATCGCATCCGTGCGCAGTCCAGCCACGACCCGAAGCAGGCCGAAGCACTCGCGGATGACCCCTGGAGCGCTGACAGCCAGGCGTATCTGGACCGCCTGCTGCAAGTGCTCCCGGCGGACCCGGCTCGTACCGATCCTGAGTTCGATGATCTGGCTGCCAGCCTGAAGGAGTACGGGCAGAACGATCCCGGGCTGATCACCCACGAAGGCATCCTTGTCAACGGCAACACCCGGCGTGCCGCACTGATGCAGCTCTACGGCCCCAACCACGCTATGCGTGTAGCCGTATTGCCGCCTTCTTGCAGCTGGCAGGACATTGCCGCGATCGAACTGTCGCTCCAGCTGCGCAAGGAGCACCGGCGGGACTACTCCTATATCAATCACCTGCTCGCTGTTCAGGAGCTGGTGGACCAGGGGACCCCCCTGGTTCTCATCGCCACGATCTTTCGCACGACACCGGAGCGCTGCCGACGGGACCAGTGGGTGCTTGCCCACATCAGGTCTCTCATCGAGCGAAGCAAGACGGCAGGCGAGCAGCTGTCCTTGGTCGCTTTCGAGGAACAGGCTGAGAAGTTCCGCGAACTGCAGCGCGCCTACGCCAAGCAGTATGCGGTCAACCCCGAGAAGGCGGAACTGCTGCTGGAGAACCGCCTGGCAGCCATGCTCTTGGGCTTCGCCAAGACCGACGTCCGTTTCATTGACCACGACTTCCGTGACCGCTATCTCGCCAAGACACTGCCGGACGGGGAGGCTCCAGCTGAGGCTTCGGCGAGTGTGGCCATTCCTGGTTTGGGTCGGGTTGTGAAGGGCCCGTCCGCCTCTCTCAGCGCAGCCAAGGCATTGACAGATGCCGTCCTGCACGTGCGAGCTGTCAGCCGACCGGGCAGCGCGGTCCTCCCGGAGGCTGCGGCTGAAGCTAAAAGGGAGTTCGAGCGGCTGCGCGAGGCGATGGATGAGGCCATCAGTGACGCAGGCCGCGACGCACGTATCAAGAAGCGTAAGCAGGCAGCTCCTGGCCGCTTGGCCGACGCCGGCCGGGACATCGAGCAGTGCGTCACTGACCTGGTCATGTCTCGGGCGCGGCGGAGCCTCGATGAGGAGGCGTTCGACGACGCCGTCACTGACCTGCGGCAGAAGCTTGAGAAGCTTGCTATCGAGGCAAAACGTACAGTGCAGGATCCCGGCGACGGAGTGACGTGGCTCCTTGAAACCTTCGGAAAGGCACACTAGGTGGCCGGCGAGCCCAGCTTGACGATTGGCTTCGACGTCACGCGCACGCACGCTGCATTGCGGACCGCGCCCGAGTGCCGCGGCGCGCTCGGGCAGTTGGTCGCCAGTTTCCCCAGCGGCCGGATGACCGACAGGCTCTCGGCAGTGGTCCCTATTGACAGCCTCCTCGCCAGCCTCAGTGTTCTCGGATCCTGGCCCCAGCCGGACAGCGTCGTCTGGGAAGACGACTTTCGTCTCCTGGTCTCCGAGATGCTCGACGCGGCGGACACGGCGGAGCGGCTCCTCAGCGGCTCTCCCGAAGAGGACACCGTCGAGCTGGAGTCGGTACCGGCTCTGCTGGGCGACGATTGGATCGGGCCCCTCACTCCGTTCCAGCTCCGGGACATAGCTCGACTGCTCTCGGTCGGCCACGGCGCCAACTTCAGTGTGCCCGGTGCCGGCAAGACCCGTGTCTCCCTCGCTGTCTTCTCTGCACTCCGCCAGCGCGGATCGGTAGCTCGCATGCTCGTGGTGAGCCCCAAGTCGGCTTACGAGGCGTGGCAGGAGGAGACCAAGGAGTGCTTCTCCACCACCACCAAGTTCGATGTACAGGTGCTGGGCAAGTCGGTTCCGGCCTCGGCGGACATCCTCCTTGTCAACTACGAGCGTCTGGACCGGGCTCTCGCCGGGCTGTCCCAGTGGTTGAAGGCGGCTCCGGCAATGCTCGTCCTCGATGAGGCACACCGCATGAAGCTGGGAGGAGCAGGGGTATACGGTGCCGCCTGCATGGCTTTGGGCCCTCTCAGCCGAGTTCGGATGATCCTCAGCGGCACTCCAGCCCCCAATGGAGCAAAGGACCTGGAGAACCTGCTTTCCTTCGTATGGCCCGGACATGGTCGGCGCGTGGTCACCCAAGCTGTCGACGGCGGTGACCTAGCCCATGCCAGCCGAGTACTGCGGCCCATGTACACGCGGACAACCAAGGAGGAGCTGGGGCTTCCCCCGATGGAGACGCGGGTGCGCCGAGTTCCGATGCCGCCACTGCACCGCGAGATCTACGACGCGCTGGTAGGCAAGTTCTCAGCCAGGGCGGCGGTAGACAGGACAGACTTCGAAGCACTCGGCAAGACGGCGCTGCGCCTACTGATGGCGGCGACGAGTCCGTCCCTGATCGTGGCGGGTTCTACACGCCACGAGCCGCTGCACTTCCGCGTCCCGCCATTGGAGGTGGCTGAAGGGGAATCGCTCTCAGCGCTCCTCCGCAGGCTTCCCGACTACGAGTTGCCCCCCAAATACCAGGAGGCCCTCTCCATCGTCTCTGCCAATGCCGCGGCTGGACGCAAAACCCTGGTATGGACAAGCTTCGTACGCAGCATCACTTCGCTCCAGACACTGCTGGTGCCTTTCCAGCCGGCGGTAGTGCACGGGGGAACCCTTGATCGGGAGGCTGTCCTGCGCCGCTTCCGGGATGATTCGGACTGCAACGTCCTGATTTCCAATCCGGCGACCCTAGGCGAGGGCATCAGCCTTCATCAGGTCTGCCATGACGCGGTCTACGTGGACCGTGATTTCCAGGCAGGCCGGTTCTTGCAGAGCCTCGACCGGATCCACCGTCTCGGCCTTGCCCCGGACACGGAGACGCGAGTTACGGTCCTCGCGGCTGAGGGGAGCATCGACGAGGTGGTAGCCCTTCGGCTGGCGGAAAAACTGGACTTCATGGGGCGGATCCTTGACGATCCGGAGGTGCAGCAGCTGGGTGACCCGGAGGAGGAGCTCCCAATGGCCGCAGGGATGGACGCCGCCGATGTGCGGGCACTTCTCGAGCACCTCGGGGCGGGAGCGACCTAGCGGCGGCGGGATCTCGGCTCACAGGGTTCCGTCGCGCAGCAGTGCCTCGAAGGCGTCTGCTTCTCGCTGCAGCACAATGCGCCCGTCACCGTCGCTGAACGCCAGGATCCGGCCGCCTGCATCTAGGCCGGCCTCCGCGAGAAGCCCCAGTGGCAGGGACACGCCGCCGTTGTCATCGATCTGCAGTTCTGCTGGTTCGCGTATCACACTCGAAGTGTGCCAGTCTCCATGGCAGGCGGGCTGCCCTGCAGCCTGCCTGCCGGATAGAGTCCCGCCGTGGACGGCGAAGCGATCAGTACGCAGACGGCCCTGTGGGCTGTCGACGAACCCGGCGATCCGAAACTGGAAGCTGTTGCACGGCAGATCCTCACTGCAGACCCACACGGCAAGAGACTCGCAGGGGCGATCCGGCGGAGCATCGATATGCTCCTGGACGGCCAGCACACCGGTCGCTTCCGGTGGGATCAGCTGTACAAGACTGAGAAGGCCCACCTTGGCACGTTGATCGAGATCAATGTCCAGCGGGAGTTCGGCTTTGCAGACGGCATCAGCATGGACTACTCGATCGCCGACACTGACGTCGACTGCAAATACTCGCAGACGCTTGGCGGGTGGATGATTCCGCCGGAGGCCCTCGGCCACCTGCTGCTTGTCGTCTGGGCCAGCGATGAAGAGTCCAGTTGGTCCGCTGGTCTCGTGCGCGCCCTGCCAGACAGGCTGAATCGCGGTGGGAACCGGGACGCCAAGAAGACTCTGAACGCCGAAGGGCGGGCTGCCGTACGGTGGTTGTTCCGCCGGGCCTCCCTCCAGGAGAACATGCTGCTGCGGCTTTCCGAGGCCGACACCGATGCAATCTTCTCCCACAGGAGCGGCCAGCGCCGAGTGGACGATCTGTTCTTGCGGGCTCAAGGCCGACGGATCAGCCGCACTGTCGTCGCTACAGTGGCGATGCAGGAGGACTACATGAAGCGCGTCCGCTACAACGGCGGCTCGCGCTCAAGGCTCCAATCGCGTGGCATCGTCATCCTGGGCCATTATTCGAGTCACGGGCGGATTGCTGAAGCGCTCGGCCTACCTGTACCGGGTCCGGGTGAGTCGGTGAGCGTGCGACTTGCTGCTGCCCGTCCCCACCACGGGGAAGCGCCGAGGATAGAACTGGGCGGGCAGGAATGGGTCCTTGCCAGGCCGGATGACCCAGAGGAAGCCGTCCCCAAGCTGCCGGAGATATGAGCGAGCAAGGACAACCAGAACCGCAGGCCGTGCGCTGGACGCCCCCCGAGGGGTCCTGGGCCTCCTCGGCCGCGAACCGGCGGAGCATGCTAGGTAACCGGAGCCGCGACACTGCGCCCGAGCTGCTCCTCCGGTCGCTCGTCCACGCCGCTGGACTGCGCTATCGAGTGGCTGCCAAGCCGCTTCCGAAGATGCGCCGCACGGCCGATATGGTCTTCCGCCCCGTGAAGGTGGCCGTCTTCATCGACGGCTGCTTTTGGCACGGCTGCCCGGAGCACTTCGTGATGCCCAAGACGAACCGGCCGTACTGGGAGGACAAAATTGGGCGGAACATTCAGCGCGACCGGGACACAGACAACCGCCTGGCGGAAGCTGGCTGGCTGGTGCTCCGCTTCTGGGAACACCTCGCGCCAGAAGCGTGTGCCAGTACCGTCATCGAGGCAGTGACCGCTCGCCGACTCGAGGCTGCAGCCTCGAAGGGCTCCGGGAAGGCCCTCTGAGCGTAGTGTCGCGTGCGGCTGTCGCGGCAGCCGTCAGCTGATCTTCGCCTGGTTCAAGGAGAAGAGCTCGTGCCGCTCGTGACTCTCTTGGCCGACGAACGCCTTGAACTCGCCGAGCCTGTAGCCGAGAGAACCGTTCGAGCGCTTGATCCTCTGGATTACGAAGTCGTGCTCCAGGTGAGCGATGTGCCGTTCGACTTCCGGCTCAGACATGCGCTGCCCGACCTTCTCCAACCGCTTGATGATCTGGTCGATGCCTACGGGGCGCTCCATCCCCCGCAGCAGCTTGTAGACGGGGTCGTGGACCACCTCTGTGGTCTCCACCAGCTCGGTGCGGGGCCCCTCCTGCCGCAGCGCCCGCGCGATGGACCGGCCCACCGCCTCTGCGACAGGCGGTGGGAAGGCGTTCCCCACCTGTCGGTACGTACTGGTCTTCCGCCCTTCGAACACCCACTCGTCCTCGGGCTTCCACCCCTGGATCCGGGCGACCATCTCGACGGTCAACTTCGGTCCCGGCTTGCCTGGATCCGGCTCCCAACCAGGCTCTGGGGCCTGGTCGCGGATCCCGAGGGCATCAACTCCCAGCTTGGCCCATGCGGCCTTGGCGCGTGTCGGTCCCAGGTCGGCGCCGCCGTGCTTCTTGGATCCTCCGACGATCGTCGGAGCGATATCGGCGGCCTTATCTGCCCAGCTCCTGGCGCCTTCCCAGCCCCTGGCGCCCATCAGGTCGCACAGGGTCTCGCCCACCGTCGGCCGCTTGCCAGCCAGAGGCTCGGGCCAGGTGAAGTACTCAGCGTATTCAGGAAGTAGCGCTACGAGTACGAAGCGGGGGCGCAGCTGCGGCACGCCGAAGTCGGCTGCGTGGAGAAGCTTCCACTGGGCGATGTAGCCAGCGCTCTGCAGCGTGTCGAGGACATTCTGCCGATAGGCCGCGAAGCGATTGGCGCTGAGCCCCCGGACGTTTTCCAGTAGAAGCGCCTTGGGCTTGACCCTCTCAGCCAGGTGCACAGCCCAGGCGAAGAGGTCGCGCTCGTCGGTCGCCCCCAGCTGCTTGCCGGCAATGGTGAAGGGTGGGCAGGGTACTCCGCCTGCGATCAGGTCCACTCCGCCGAACCTCTCAGGCTCCCACACCTTCGGATCGGCTACGTCGCCTTGCCGCACGTCCCAGCCCGGCCGATTCTTGCGCAGCGTGGCGACGGCATGCGTGTCGAGCTCCACTGCCAGGGCGTGCTCGAATCCAGCACGCTCCAATCCGAGGGCCTGCCCGCCCGCACCCGCGCAGATCTCGACAGCCTGCAGATCCGTCATTCATCCTCCATACGTGCGCACTGCCCGCCGCGCTCTTGGGTGCACTTGCGGCAGGGTGGACTCGAACACGCTAGCGAGTCCGTCTCTGCCTACGAACATCCCAGGAGCAGGCCAGCAAGTCCACCGAGGCGGGCATGTACAGCTGACTGCGAACGTGACCAGTGAGAAAGACCAGTCTAGATGGCCGGAACCCTGCGGACCTCTGCCTTGCTGCTACCCCGCACGAAAGAAATAGAGGGCGACCTCACATCTGGAGGGCCCTCGGATGAGTCATTAGGGAGGCAGCGGCGTTTCCCGCCCTCGACGCGATCAACAAGCGGGCTGTCGGCGCCTTCGGCAGGCCGCGCGTTCGCAGAGCTGGCTACGTCCGTATCGGGATGTCTTGGGTGAGGAGACTAGCTGTGGCTGTGGCTGTGCGGTCATTTTTGTCGCGTTCGAGCCGCTAGTAGCAGACTCGCATCAGGAGAGGTCGGCCTGAGTCTTCCGTAATGCTTACGCCCTGGTCAGCTGTCTGTTTCCGGCAACGCTCCGTGTTCCAGGTAGGCGGTCAGGCCGTTCGCGCGGGCTTGCATGCCGACGGTGATCCGGCGTACGAGACGGGGGATGGTGAGCTCTGACAGCCGCGCGGTGGGGTGGAAGCCGTAGCTGCGCAGCTCGTCGGCTGGTAGCGCGATCTGCTGGCGTTGGCCTGCGGTGAGGTGGCCGCCGTCGAAGAGGTAGAGGACCTTGTCGCCCTCTCCCGGATTCGGTGCCCAGTCCACGACGAGCAGGCGGCCGATGACGGGCTTGATGCCCAGCTCCTCGTGGACTTCGCGCACGCAGGCTTGCAGGGGTGACTCCCCGTGCTCGACGTATCCGCCGGGGATGTCGCGGTAGTCCTTGTACGAGGGCTCGACGAGCAGGACCCGGTCGGCCTCGTCGAAGAACAGAGCGCCGGCTGCCATGCGCGGGCGGGCCATCTTCGCTTCGTGCTCGTTCTCGCTCACGGGACGGACTCTAACCGCCGACGACACCGAGTCTGCGAGCCAGGTCGGCCACGGACTGGGACGGTCGGCCCCGGGTGCCGCGGATCCAGCCGATGGCCAGTTCCCGGCTCAGGTAGTGGTGACGTACCTGTTCGGGGGCCTCCTGTTCGGCCTCCAGCAGCGTGGACAGGGCTTCATCGGTCCGGTTCCAGGCACTGAGCGCTCTGGCGACTTCGAGGCTGTGCCTCACGCGCCGTTCCACGGGCAAGCCGCTGGTGTCGATGCGTTGCCCTAGGTCTGCCGCGATCTGGATGTCCCCGAGCTCGCCGGCGGTGGCGACGCAGTGGATGGCCACGTTGGTCGGGCCGAAGGCCGTCCACAGGTGGTTGGCATCGGCTCCCAGCCGCCGCGCGGTTTCGTCGGCTTCCCGGAGGAAGGTCTGCGTCGTCATCCGATCTTCCGCTCGGGCGGCCGCCATGGCGCCGGCGAGGAAGAGCGTGCCGTAGACCGAGAGGTATTCGTCGTTCGCGGTGCCCAGGCCGGGCTGCATTACCGCCGCCGCATCGTTCACCAGCTGGATTGCGGCGGTGAAGCGGCCGGTGGCCATCAGACAGTGCGTAACTGCGCGGAAGAGCGAGCCCATCACTGTGCTCTGGCCGCACTGCTGTGCGGCTGCCAGGCCACGGTCGGCGGCGATCCATGCCAGTTCCGACTCTCCGACCTTTCCCAGCACAAGTGCCGCACCGTGGTAGGCCAAGGCGAGCTGGGCATGTGCCTCCTCGCCTTCGCGTCCTGAGTACGCGCGGGATGCGGCAAGGGAGTCGGCCAGGACGAGGGGAAGACGTCGCGTGGCGAAGCCGTAGCGGGATGCCTGGTAGGCGTCGAGGATCTCCTTCACGTTGGCCTGGAGGTCTTCCAGGGCGGGTGGTTCGTCATCGGGTGGGGACCCCAGGAGGGGTGTGAGCAACTTGTAGTCCATGAGGGCTTCGCGCAGGGCGGGGACCGTGCGACGGCCGCTGTCGTTCGACCATTCCATGAGGGTTGGTTCGGCCAGCAGGTCTCCGAGCGAGACGTCGAGGGCCTCGGCGAGTGAAGTGATCACCGACAGGCGGTCGAGCTCGATCCGGTTGTTCTCCGCTTTGCTCAGCCAGTCCGTGGTGCGGCCTACAAGCCCGGCCAGGACTTCCTGGGAAAGGCCACGTCGGTGCCGGTACCAGGCGACGCGCTCGCCGATGGTCAGATGCTCTGTCATCCCTCGCATGTCCTGAGCATCACCTCGTGGCCGAAAGGGACCCCGGAAGGATTTTCCGGGGTGCTGCGGGACTCCCCGCCTACTGTCGCAGCAGACCGAGAAAGCCGCCGGGCAATGTGGTCAACTTCCTCCGCTTCGGCTGGCTTTGGTGCTCGGCCCTGGTTCTCAGGTGGGACGGAGGCGTGGACGGTGCGCAGCACGATGAAGCCGGAGCCGTGGGCTGAGCAGGAGCTCGGTCCATTCGGCCCGGCAGTCCTCAAGCCGTTCTCCAGAACGCGGTTCGCCACGGACGGCAGCGCCTTGTTGAAGGTCTACGTCGGTATCGACCCCGAGGGGCGGCGCCAACGTGAGGCCGCGACGGTCGAGCGCGCCACCCTTCTGGGCATTTCGGTCCCGGCCGTCCTGGCTACGGGGAGCGGAGAGGCCGGGGCCTGGACGGTGTTCCAGGCAGTGGATGGGACGCCGTGCTCGGTAGACACGCGCAAGGCGACAGCGGAGTACATCGGTCACGTCGTGGCGGTGAGCGCCAGGCTGCACCGGTCGTTTGCCGGCGCCACTCCCGGCTCCGGCTGGCGAGGGCGGCGAACCAGTGCCGCTTCCCCGAGCCGTTTCCTGCTGGATCAGTTCTCGCCTCGCTGCCGGTGGCTGCCCTGGTGGGCGATGCTGGGCCAGGCCCTCCAGACGATCGATTTGCATCCGGTCGTTCACCTGCACGGCGACCTCAAACCTGCGCACTTGCTCGTCGACTGCGAGCACCTGCACGTCGTCGACTGGGAGGCGAGTGCGTGCGGACCGGCCGTTCTCGACTACACCGACGTGGCCTTCCACCTCGTACGCGATCTGCTGTACGAGGGCGTACCGCCCGGACGCATCCCGGTCGATCTCCTGGCCCGGCTGCCGTTCAACGGACCGGTTCTCGCCTGGCGGCTGCTGCTCTGGCTTGATCGCCGTCGCACGCAGGACATCGACCTCGTCACTACCCACGACGTTCACCGACTCGTCGCCGAAGAACGGGCCACCTCGGCGTACAGATACCTCGACCAGACCATCGCGCTTCTCCGCGCCGCCGGCGTTCCTCGCTGAATCCGCGCTTCACCGCTCGTCCAGGCGTGCTGACGCCTGCGCTCATCTCCTTCTTCCCACCCTGAACGGGAGTTCGTGATGCCTCGTACGAGCACGATCATCAACAACAGTCACCTCGTCATCGACACCGCCGTGGCCCGGCCGGATGCGACGACCATCGTCGAGCGGAAGGGGCTCGGACATCCGGACACCCTGGCCGACCATCTCGCCGAGCGGCTGTCCCGCGCCTACAGTCGCCACACCGTCGCACGCTTCGGCGCCGTGCTGCACCACAACTTCGACAAGCTCGCCCTCCTCGGCGGGGCCAGCGAGGTCCGGTACGGCGCGGGCCGGATGAAGTCCCCGGTGCGGGTCCTGGTCAACGGACGGGCCGCACCCGTGTGCGGAGGCGAACGGATCCCGGTCGAGGACATCGTGGAGGCCGAGGTCAGGGCGTTCTTCGCCGAGCGGCTCCCCGAGGTCTCGGACCACCTCGACATCGTCTTCAACATCACCAGCAATTCGAGCCCGGGGGCCGTTCTTACCGGTGACGGGGTGCCCGACCGCACACGTTGGTTCAACCCGCGCTCTGTCGAGGATCTTCGCGAGCGGCGGGTGCGGCTGTCCAACGACACGTCCCTCGGTACCGGCTGGGCGCCGGAGAACCGCTTCGAGTCGTTCGTACGCGAGCTGGTGGACCACTTCTCCGGGGAGAGCGAGTTCACGCTCGCCCACGCGTGGTGCGGTTCCGACGTCAAGCTCATGGGCTATTGGGATGGGGACCGGGCGGACATCGTGCTGTGCGTCCCGCAGAAGTCGCGCCATGTCGCCAGCCGGGCAGAGTACGTCCGCAACGCGGAGACCGTCCTGGCAGAGTGCCATCGTCTCGCCGCCCTCCGGCTGGCTGGAGCGGAGGCCCGCTTCCGGCTGAACGCCCGCGACGTTCCGGAGAAGGATGAGCTGTACCTGACCTACACCGGCAGTTCGATCGAGTCTGGTGACGAGGGCGTCGTCGGGCGGGGCAACCGGGTCAACGGACTGATCACGCCGCTGCGGCCGATGAACCTGGAGGGCGCCAACGGAAAGAACCCTGTCTACCACGTCGGCAAGCTGTACAACGTTGCCGCGCAGCGACTCGCCAACCGGCTCCACGAGGCGACCGAGGGGCACGCTGAGGTTCACCTGGTGAGCACGACCGGGCAGCGGCTGGATCAGCCCTGGCGCATCCTCGTCCGCCTCTCCTCTCCCGACGTTGAGGTGGGTAAAGTCCAGGCGCTGGTCGCCGAGGCGCTCGGCGAGTTCCCGGCCCTGACGGACGAGCTGGTCTCCGACGGGATCGTGCTGAGCTGATGGCGAAGCGGACGCTCGGAGAGATCCCCGCGGGGTGCCGGCGGCGATTACTCACGCACTACGGGCCTGCCGCCCAATGGTGGCTCGACGCCGTCCCCGCTCGGCTGGCACGCGCGGCGGAACGCTGGAAACTGTCGCTCGGCGCCTATCACGACGCCGGGCACGCCTCGGTGATCGCGACGGCAACCTGCCTGGACGGGCGTCCGCTGCTCCTCAAAGCATGGTTCGACCCCTCCCGCTACCACCGTGAGGTGGACGCACTGCGGCTCTGGGCCGGCGGACCGACAGCCGGTGTCGTGGAGGCTGCTGACGATCTGGCGGTGGCCGCGCTCGAACTCGTCGGAGGACAACCCGGTGGTGCAGACCGGCCGAGGCGGGAGATCCAGATGGTGGCCGCCGCTCTCCAAGGGCTGCACACCTTCGGGCAGCGCAGGCGCCGACCGGACAGCCTTCCGCGCCTTACTGACTACCTCACGCGGGAAGTCCAGCCCCGACTCGAACAGCGGATGCACAGGGTCAGCCTCGGCGGCTGGCACTCGTTGGTCGAGGCTGGTCTCCCAGATGTCGCCAACCTTGAGGAGGGCTCCCGCAGGGCGACGGTGCTGCACGCCGACCTGTACCGGGAGAACGTCCTGTTCGACTGGCTGGGACACCCCCGGCTGATTGATCCGCTGCCCATGGTGGGCGACCCGGCGTTCGACTGGGCGTTCTGGACCGTCTACTACGACCTGGGGCGCGGTACCGACGGGCGACTGGCCACTGCCTCACGCGTCTCGCGGATCCCCGTCCCGGTGCTCGCGCCCTGGTGCCGCCTGCTGGCCGTCGACGGCCTCCTCTTCTACGTGGAGTCCGGCGACCCGCGGGCGCCGCTGATGGCAGAAGTGCTGACCCATCTCTTGGCGTCGACCCCTCGGAGCGGATCATGACGACGTACATCCTCCGCCACGGCCAGACCGACTACAGCAAGCGGTACCTCGTCAACGGCGACCCGGCCAAGCCCATCCATCTGAACGAGGAAGGCCGGAACTCTCTGAGCGGCTCCTGGAGCACTCTGCCCCTCCATTCCGTGGCCACGTGGCTGACCAGTGAGTTTCCGCGAGCTTGCCAGACCGCCTCGCTCCTGATGGGCGTCCCGGCGCCCGCGCTCGTGATCGACGCCCGGCTGAACGAACTCGACTACGGGGATTTCGAGGGCAGGCCCTTCCTCGAATACGCGGTCTGGCTCGACAGCAACGGCTCCAGTGAGCGTCCGCCCGGCGCCACGGAATCCCAGCGCGAGGGCATCCGCAGAATGCTCACGGGCGTGCTCGGCGCCCTGGAGCACCCCGGCCCCCGCGTCCTGGTCGGCCACGGACTGCTGGTGTCCGTCCTCCTCTGGTACCAGAGCCGCATCGGCGCCGAAGCTATGCCGCTGTTCTTCCCTGAGGCCCCGTACCTGGAGCCGATCGTCATTCCGGACGACGAGCTGCCCATTCTGGTGACGGCACTCTTGGACGATCTTGATTCGGGCGTTCTGCGTGAGGCCACCGGCGGCGGTGACGCGCCGACATTGCGGATCAGCGAAGGGGCGGCGGTTGCTACCGTCGATCCGGTATCCCCATCCCATTCGCCGGATCAGAAGGATCTTCCTCATGCATGATGCCCGCGCCCTGATTGAAATGGGTGCCGAAGCGGTTCGTCGGCTCGCTCGTCGCGGTTACTCCCTGGACTTGTCCGAGCTGGAGTCTCTCCAGTCCCGGCGCAACCAGAACATCCGCTCGGCCGACGAGCTGCGGGCAGAGTCCAAGCGGGTGGCGAGCGAGGTCCAGCAGACGGCCAAGCAGGGTGGTGACATCTCCAAGCTGAAGGAGCGCGCCCGCGAGCTGAAGGACCAGATCCGAGAGATCGACGCCGACCAGGAACAGGTCGAGGAGCAGCTCCGTGACCTCCTCCTCAGCATCCCGAACCTGCCGGACGATGCCGCCCCGGACGGCGACTCCGAGGAGTTCGCGGTCGAGATCCGCCGCGTCGGCACCCCGCCGGCCTTCGCGTTCGAGCCGAAGGACCACGTCGACCTCGGCGAGGCCACCGGCATCCTGGACTTCGCGCGGGCGACGAAACTCTCCGGTCCGCGTTTCGCGGTCTCGCGCGGCGCCGGAGCAGCGCTGGAGCGTGCCCTGGCCACCCTCTTCCTCGACCTCCACACCCGGCGGCACGGGTACGTGGAGCACGCCGTCCCGTACCTGGTCACCCGTAAGACCATGACCGGCACGGGACAGCTGCCGAAGTTCGAGGAGGACCTGTTCAAGACGGGTGTCGCCGACCGTGAGCTGTTCCTGATCCCGACGGCCGAGGTGCCGCTGACCAACCTCTACGCCGACGAGATCATCCCCCCGGCCGAGCTGCCGGTGACGCTCACCGCGCACACGCCGTGCTTCCGCTCCGAAGCGGGCTCGTACGGTCGTGACACCCGGGGCCTGATCCGCCAGCACCAGTTCGCCAAGGTCGAGATCGTCCAGATGGTCGACCCGGCCGACGCGGACACCACGCTGGAGACGATGGTCGGCCACGCCGAGGCGTGCCTGAAGGAACTCGGCCTCGCCTACCGCGTGGTCAAGCTGGCCGCCGGAGACACGGGCTTCTCCGCCCAGCTCACGTACGACATCGAGGTCTGGATCCCGAGCCAGAACACGTACCGCGAGATCTCCTCGGTCTCCAACTTCGGCACCTTCCAGGCCCGCCGGGCCAACATCCGGACCCGAGGCAAGGACGGCAAGCCCAAGCTCGTCGCCACTCTCAATGGCTCCGGCCTCCCGGTTGGCCGCACCCTGGCCGCTCTCCTTGAGCAGTGCCAGCAGCAGGACGGATCCATCGTCCTGCCCGAGTCCCTCTTCCCGTACCTCGGCTTCCGCCGGATCTCGGCGGACGGAACACCGGAGGCATAACGTGCTCGTCGGCGTCTGCGACTTCCCTGGTAGCTACGCCTTTCCACCCGCCGGATACGGCGGGATCGAACGATGGCTGTGGGCGGTCGCCGTAGGCGCCCGAGCCGCAGGCGCCGACGTACACCTTCTTGGGCCGGGCTGGCTCACGGACCTGGAGAACGACTGGGTCCGTCGGCCGGTCCGCCTGGAGGACATCACCCCCGGATCGCTCGCCCAACGCGAGCTCCGCGACACCGGCTACGACCTCTTGGTCGTAGGGCACGAATACCCCTCGCTGCCGGCCTGGACCCGCACCTGGAACGAGCTGGACTGCGACGTGGCCACGTTCCAGCACTCGCCCGTCTTCCAGCACGCGGACACGGCCTTCGACGGCAAACGGTCACGGCTCTACTGCTACTCGCCCGAGATGATCGAGCGATACACAGACCACCAGCCCATCCCCGAACTCGCCGTCCACCTTGGCCTGGACGAGGAGGAGCCGCCTGCGGTCGCAGGTAAGGACCTGGTGTGGCTCGGCCGCATAGACGAAGAGAAGGCACCACATCTCGCTGTACGAGCCGCGCAAATGCTCGGCCGCCGGATCCGCGTCGTCGGCCCGGTCTTCGACGAGAGTTACATACGACGCCACGACAGGCTCTTCGGGGCGGATCACGTCGAGTGGGTGGGCGAACTGGGCGGTCCCGCCAAGACCGCCGCCATCCGGGATGCCTCCGTCTTCGTCTACACCTACGCCCGCACCTACGTGGAGGCCGGCGCCGCGGTGTTCGGCGAGACCCTCCGGACGGGAACGCCCATGGCCGCGCTCACCTGGCGTGAAGGCACCTGCGCCGAGGCCGCGCTGTGCGAGCAGACCGGCGTGATCACGGTGGCTGACCCTGATGAAGACGACGAGGCAGCTGCTCGTCAGCTCGCTCGCGCGATCGAGCAAGCAGAGGTTCTCGATCACGCGCACGTCCAGACGATCGGCATGGACCGATTCGATCCCGCTCGTCACTTCAAGGCCATGTCCGCCTGGCCATGCTCGTGACCGGCCAGACAGGCTGTGCCGACAAGCCGTCGTTGGACAGGGGACCCCAGTTAGCCACTGTTCTACGCCAAGCTCTGGGGAGACAGTGGGAGTTCACTCTTGTCGACGGCCGCATCGACATTCGACATCCGCATCGCGGTTCTCCCTACAGGCCGCCACGTCGCATGCCCACCTGGGTAGACCTGCTGGAAGGATTGAAGGTCGGCTTCGCGGCACAGGGTGCCCCACAAGCCCCCTGCCTGCCGCTTCGATGGGGCCGTGAAACGGAGCTGACCATCTCGGCAGTTCAAGCCCTCGACCCGCTCCTCAAAGACGGGCGCCCGCAGACCTACCGAAGCGGATTCCTGCCCCAGCCCGTCGTCCGTTTCACCGGTAAGCGCGATGCCGCGGGCGACCTGGCCGAAGGCTTCCTGACCTCCTTTGTCAACGTCTCCCGGATCCACCCCATACAGGACATCGACGAGTACGGTGCGATCTTGGACGGATGGCTAACCGTGCTGTCCCGACTCGGCTTCCACGCCCGGCACCTCAGCGCCCACGGCAAGCTCACGACGTGGAGCCGACGCCAAGTCGAAGGCGTAACTATTCACTTCAGCCACTTGGACCTCCCTCTCGGCGACATCGTCCTCCTATGGAACGCCGAGAACCCGGGGCGGATGGCCGTAGACCTGGGCACAGGTCTGGAACGCCTGGCGTGGGCCCGCACTCGCGCGAACTGGCACCGACTCGTCTACGGCAGATTCGCTCAGGCAGCGCCGACGGGAACTTTGGACGCCATCCGTACGGCCACGCTCCTCATAGGACACGGGATTACTCCCGCGGCCAGAGGTCCTGGTGGAATCACCCGGCGGGTGGTCGGCACGATCTCACCCGACTCCGTGCCCCTCGGTGTCAGCGCTTTCGTCCGCGTTTCGTACGACTACTGGTCGCTCTTCGGCCCCCTCTCCGTTTCGTGGCCGGCTGTTGTGACGGCTATCGAGAAGGAGTTGCTCCTGTGAGCAGACGTTCTGGACGCTGCGTCCCGCACGCTGGGAGGGCCTTGATAGGCGGGCCACTGCGCCCTCCGAAGCCGGCACGGGCGAGATGCTGGTAGGCAGCGCGGCTGGGGTCGTTGCCCTGGAGATCAAGGACGCATGAGCGACGAGCGAAGGGCTTGGACACCATGACAGAGAAGACTTCCCGCACCCCGGACGACGGCGTCGCCAGCCGTTCCGGCTCGGCCGTCGGACGTGACGCCCCGGTCATCTTGAGCAACCAGCCCGGCTCGTTCGCCTGGGGTGTCCTGGCCAAACGGCATCCCGCCTTGATCCAGCAGGTGCGGGACGCCTTTCCGTACGGCCGTCGACAGCACGATGCCCTCGATGCCCTGCTGGACGAGGTCATCAACGGTGTCGTCGAACCGCTTGCCCCCTCGGAGCACGATTACGCGCAGTGGGCGGACTGGGGGCGGGAGTACGTCGGGCGGCCGTGGTTCGATGCTCCGTTCCTGTGGGCGGAGAGCTACTTCTACCGCAGGCTCCTGGCCGCGATCGAGTACTTCGGTACGGGCCCGTGGCAGGGAGTCGACCCCTTCGCCCCGTTCAAGCGGGCCGAACTGCGCGGCGCGGCGGTGGACGAGGAACTGCGGGCCCTGGACGCACTCGCCGATGCGCCGGCCGACGAGCGGGCCACGGCACTGCTCCTCGCCTCGCTGTGGGGCAACCGCGCGGACCTCGGATTCCGTGTCACGGAGGGGGAGTCAGCGCCGGGCGACGTTACCGACGGACTGGTGGTCGACGAGAGCGCTGTGCTGTGGCAGCTGCTGCCCGCAGGAGCCGGCACTGCGGTCGCGGTGGTGGCGGACAACGCGGGGCGTGAGCTGATCCCAGATCTGATCCTCATCGACCACCTCCTCCTGCACCGGTACGCCGAGAGGATCGTGCTCCACGTCAAGCCTTGCCCGTACTTCGTTTCCGACGCGATGACGGCGGACGTTGTCGACTGCCTGCGCCGTCTGGCCGAGGCGCCTGGTGAGGCTGGCAGGATCGGCGGGCGCCTGTGGGATGCCATGGCGACCGGGCGTCTGGAGGTCCGCGCTCACCCGTTCTTCTGCGCCCCGCTGCCGTACGAGGAGATGCCGGAGGACCTGCGGCAGGAGTTCGCGGCCGTCTCGCTGACCATCCTGAAAGGTGACCTCAACTACCGTCGGCTGGTGGGTGACCGGATGTGGGACGGGACGACTCCGTTCGCCGAGCTGACGGCGTACTTCCCTGGGGCTGTCGCGGCGGTGCGCACACTGAAGTCTGACGTCATCGTGGGGCTGGAGCAGAAGACGCTGGATGCGCTGGAACAGGGCGGCGGGGCTTGGCGTACGAGCGGCACTCACGCCCTGGTCCAGGTTCGACGGTAGACGTGGTCTCCGCGCGATTCCTCGCGCATCGGCACTTTGCGCCGCGAGCGGCCGGGCTGTTGTCTGCTCGGCCGCTCGGTGTTCCATCGGCTGGCCATTCCAGCGGGGCTAGGTCCTACCGACCGCGTCTTGACGGCGTGGCGTTGGCGGACGGTGTGCCCGTTACTGGACGGGTCTGCCGGGTGGGCGCGGTCGGGACCTGGGGACGCTGACCCGAAGTGGCGTCGGCGGGGAGGTCGGCGAGGTGGCGCAGGCGCCAGACCAGGACCTCGCTGAGGGACCCGGCGGTGTCCAGTTCCCGCTGGGTGATGGCTTCGGTGAGCAGGGTTTGTGGGTCCCTTCCGGCTTGGTAGGCGTGGGTGAGGGTGGCGGCGAGTGCGGGCCAGCCCGGTTCGCCGATCGCCTGCTCGGCGATGTCGGGCGCGGTAGCCCGGAGGAGGGCGGCGGACCAGTCTTGGACGGGCTGGGCCAGGCGTTGGCCTTGCTCCCGCAGTCGGGCCATCGGCTCCTTGGCCGCGATGGTGTAGGCGGCGCGCAGGTGGGCGGTGGCCTGGCGGGCGGCTTCGGCCTGTTGGGCGTGGTGCCGTCGGGCGTGCCAGTGGGCGGCGGCGGTGGTGAGGAAGAACAGGATGTCGATCAGCATCGCCGTGCTCGCGCCATCCTCCCCCCGACCCGGCGCCGGTCCGCTATAGCGCAGGTCGCGGGCGGCGCGGCGCAGGGCCTGGGCGTGCCGGTATTCCTCCCGGGTGTGGGAGCGGCTGGCCCGCTCGAACGCCCAGGCCGCCTCGCGCAACTGCTGGCGGGTGGAGACGGGGCTGGTCTGGGCGAGGCTGTCGAGGATCTCGCCGGTGGCCGCGATACGGGCAGCTGCCGCGCCGTCACCATCCTGGTCGAGGGTGAGCAGGGTGATCCAGGCGGTGTGGGTGGCGGAGCGTCGGGCGGCGGCCGCAGCCGATAGCGGCCTCGCCGGCCGGGCGGTGCCTTGGGATGCGGGGTGCGAGTGCCCTGCGCCGAGCTCCATGACGAATCGCTTGCGCACGCGGGGCAGGGACAGGTCGGGGGAGAGCTTGGAGCCCGAGTAGAAGACGGGTTCACCGGTCTCGTTGTGGTCGCCGGGCAGGGCGACGCTGTAGCCGAGCAGGTCGCCCGAGGGTGCGATGCGCTGCTGGACCAGGAGACCTGCGGCCTGGAGCCTTCCGAAGAACTCCGCCTCGTCGGCGGCGCCGGCCACGGCCTGGCGGACGGTCTCGCGCAGCTGCTCCCGCGGTGGGCGCTCCCGGCCCTGGCGTTCGGCTTTGTGGCGTTCGGCGCTGGTGGGGCGCGGGGCGGCGGTGCCGTCGCCGGGCGTGACGCGGCGCAGCCCGTAGTCGGCTTCGATGCGGCGGGCCTCGGCTTGGGCGCGGCGGGCTTCGTTGTGCCGGCGGGGGCGGCGGCCGTCGTCGCGGATGAGGGTTGCGATGATGTGGATGTGGTCACCCCACCCCGCTCCCGCGCCTCCCGCCGGTCCCTCGCGTAGCGGCGACGGCCCGACCACCCGGCCGCCACCAGCGGCGGCTGCTGTTCGTCGCGGTGGGCGCGGGCGAGGCCGGCCCGGTACGCCGGGTACGCCTGCGGGCTGGTGAACCACGGCGACGGGTCCTCGCCGAACACGGCCGCCCGCTTGGCCAGGACGTAACCGAACTCCTCCGGCGTCAGATAGCCGAGCTTCTGGCTGGAGACCCCGTCCTCCCGGAACGCGTCGAGCCCACCCCGCTCCCGCGCCTCCCGCCGGTCCCTCGCGTAGCGGCGACGGCCCGACCACCCGGCCGCCACCAGCGGCGGCTGCTGTTCGTCGCGGTGGGCGCGGGCGAGGCCGGCCCGGTACGCCGGGTACGCCTGCGGGCTGGTGAACCACGGCGACGGGTCCTCGCCGAACACGGCCGCCCGCTTGGCCAGGACGTAACCGAACTCCTCCGGCGTCAGATAGCCGAGCTTCTGGCTGGAGACCCCGTCCTCCCGGAACGCGTCGAGCAGTAGCCACCCCGCCCCCAGATACGTCGTCACCGTGTCCGTGAGGATCTCGTTGTCCCGCGTCCCCGGGAACTCAAGGCCGAGCCGGTGCAGCAGCACATGCGTGATCTCGTGCGCCAGCGCCGCCCCGATGTCCCGGCGGTGGCGCCGGAAGCGGTCGTTGAGCTCGATGAAGTACTCCGGCCCCGCGGCCAGTTCGACCGACGCCGCGTGCTGCATCTCGCGGAACCCGACGATCATCCGGGCGTCCGGCAGATGCAGGTGCTGGACCAGCGCGCGGGCCACCCGCTGGGCGCCCAGATGGAGGTCGTCGTGGTCGGCGAAGGCGACGTCGGCGGGCAGGACGCTCGTCGCGTACCCCTGGATCCCGTCGTACGAAAGCCGCCGGTACAGCGCGGTGATCGCCGCCCGTACGG
This sequence comes from Streptomyces sp. ERV7, assembly GCF_001653515.1. GTDB lineage: Bacteria > Actinomycetota > Actinomycetes > Streptomycetales > Streptomycetaceae > Streptomyces. The sequence continues at coordinate 924,638 of NZ_LYOY01000040.1, forward strand.
TGTCGATGTGCGGAAACCCATGGACGACCGGACTGGACATACGGCCGGATCCGGACCCGGCCGCGCGCTCGTGGGCCACGCTGTCACCCCCGTAGGACGGTGAACCAGCCTCCACTGTACGAGGGGTCCGCGGCACCCCGCCTTCGTACGCATGGCCGGAAAGCAGTGCTTGTCGGGTGCCCGGAGGGCTCTCATACTCCACAGCACGCGCATTGACGCGCCCATGTCATCCCCCAGTGCGTCGGCGCGCGGACGTCCAACCCCCCACGAAGGGCAGTCCCTTGAAGAACACACTCGTGCGTGCGCTCAAGAGATGCGTAGCCGTCGCGGCGGTCACCCTCGCCGCGTTCACCCTCCAGCCCGCCACCGGCGCCTCCGCGTCCCCGACGCCCGTGGTCGGCGGAACCCGCGCCGCCCAGGGCGAGTTCCCGTTCATGGTCCGCCTCTCCATGGGCTGCGGCGGCGCCTTCTACACCCAGCAGATCGTCCTCACCGCCGCCCACTGCGTGAACGGCTCCGGCGCCAACACCTCCATCACCGCCACCGCGGGCGTCGTCGACCTCCAGAGCGGCAGCGCCGTCAAGGTGAAGTCGACCAAGGTGCTCCAGGCGCCCGGCTACAACGGCAAGGGCAAGGACTGGGCGCTGATCAAGCTCGCCAAGCCGGTCAACCAGCCCACCCTCAAGATCGCCACCACCACCCAGTTCAACAACGGCACCTTCACCATCGCCGGCTGGGGCGCCCGCAGTGAGGGCGGCGGCCAGCAGCGCTACCTCTACAAGGCGACGGTCCCCTTCGTCTCCGACGCCCAGTGCCAGCAGGCGTACGGCAGCGACCTCGTCCCGGGCGACGAGATCTGCGCGGGCTACCTCCAGCAGGGCGGCGTCGACACCTGTCAGGGCGACTCCGGCGGCCCCATGTTCCGCAAGGACAACGACAACGCCTGGATCCAGGTCGGCATCGTGAGCTGGGGCCAGGGCTGCGCCGAGCCCGGCTACCCCGGCGTGTACAGCGAGGTCTCGACCTTCGCCGCCGACATCGCGAAGGCCGCGGCGACCCTGTAGCCGTGTAGCGCTGTAGCCCTGGAGCGCGAGGTCCGCTCCTCCGCACCCCGAGCCCGTCCCGGCCGGGCGCCCCGCATTTGCGGGCGTCCGGCCAAATCTGGTCATATGTGGGCATGCCGATCACAGTGGTCATCGCGGACGACCAGGAGATGGTCAGGACCGGGTTCCGCATGATCCTGGAGAGCAGGCCCGACATCGAGGTCCTCGACGATGTCTTCGACGGCCCGTCCGCCCTGGCGGCGGTGGACCGGCACGACCCGGACGTCCTGCTCCTCGACATCCGGATGCCCGGCCTCGACGGGCTGGAGGTCACCCGGCGCCTGGGCGGCCGCGACCGCCCGCGCGTCGTCATCGTCACCACGTTCGACCTGGACGAGTACGTCCACGCCGCCCTCCACGGCGGCGCCTCCGGCTTCCTCCTCAAGGACGCCAGCCCCGAGATGCTGGTCGAGGCGGTGCGCGCGGCGGCGGCCGGGGACTCCCTCGTCTCCCCGGCGATCACGGTCCGGCTGCTGCGCGAGCTCGCCACCGCCCGCCCCGCCGCGTCCCTGCGGCAGCCCGCCGAACCCCTCACCGAGCGCGAACGCGAGGTCGTGCGCTGTCTGGCGCGCGGCTCCACCAACGCCGAGATCGCCGCCGAGCTGTACGTCTCCCTCTCCACCGTGAAGACGCATCTGGCCAATGTGCAGGGCAAGCTCGGCGCCCGGAACCGGGTGGAGATCGCCGCCTGGGCCTGGGAGAGCGGACTGGCCACGGGCGCGGCGTGAGCCCGCTCCGCCGCTGGCTGCGCGGCCACCCCCGGTGGGCCGAGACCGCCCGCGCGGGGCTCGCCGCGTTCCTGGTCGGGCTCGTCGTCTTCGAGGGTCTGGTCCTCGCCCGCCAGCCCACCACCCCGCACGCCGTCGTCTGGGCCTCGGGCCTGGTGGTCTGTCTGTGCGCCCTGCCGTGGCCCGGGCTCGACCCGGTCGTACGGGCCTGGGCCGCCGCGGCCGTCACCTGGTCCGCGACCGGGCTGATGTTCCTGGAGCGCCCGGAGGTCGTCTGGGGGATGGGCGAGGCGGTGGCGCTCCTGGTGCTGCTCGCGGCCGTCCTGCTGCGGGCGCCGTCCCGTACCGCCGCCGTCCTGGGGCCGGTGCTCGGGCTCGGCTGTATGGCGGTGCCGGTCCGGGACGCCTCGCCCGGCCGGTTCACCCTGCTCTTCGCGGTGCTCACGGTCGTCGTCAGCGCGTACTCGCTGCTGCTGCGCGCCCAGTCCTGGCAGCGGGTGCGCGACCTCCAGGCCGTACGCACGGCCGAGCGCATCGAACTCGCCCGCGAGCTGCACGACCTGATCGCCCACCACGTCACCGGCATCGTCGTCCAGGCCCGCGCGGCCCGTTTCACCTCGGTCGAGGGGCGGCGGGCCGCGGAGACCTTCGGCCGGATCGAGGAGGCGGGCGGGGAGGCGCTGAGCGCGATGCGGCGGCTGGTGCGGGTGCTGCGGGAGGGCGAGCCCGAGACCGAGCCGGTCGCGGGCCTCGCCCAGCTCCGCGAACTGACCGACCGCTTCTCCCTGGCGGGGCCGCCGGCCGTGCTGTACGTCGAGGCGGGCCTGGAGGACAGCCTCCCCGGGGAGGTCGCGGCGGCCGCGTACCGCGTGGTGCGGGAGGCGCTGACGAATGTGCGCAAGCACGCGGCTGACGCGAGTGCGGTACGGGTGGGGCTCCGTGTGGTCGGGGACGGGCTTGAGGTCCGGGTCGCGGACGACGGCTCCCGCGCGGCGAGGCTCCCGCGGAGCGCGCGGGGTGGCGGCTTCGGCCTCGTGGGCCTGGCCGAGCGGATGGCGGCGCTCGACGGCAGCCTGGCGGCGGGGCCGGCGCCGGAGGGGGGCTGGCAGGTGGTGGCACTCCTACCACTCCGGGGCTGAGCCCCACGCCCCCCTTGGCCCGGTCTTTGTCTGCGACCCGGCGGTGGCTTGCTCACGCAGTTCACCGCCCGGTCTTCGTCCGCGGGCCGGTGGGTGGTTGCTCGCGCAGTTCCCGCCCGGTCTTCGTCCGCGGACCGGTGGGTGGTTGCTCGCGCAGTTCCCCGCGCCCCTAACCCCTCTGGATCTGCGGACCGCGGGTGGCTGGCCGCGCAGTTCCCCGCGCCCCTAAAGGCCTGTGGCTGAGCTGGCTTCGCAGGCCGCCGCCAACCCCCTCAGGGGCGCGGGGAACTGCGCGACCAGCCCCCACCGGCCCGCGGTAACGAACCACGGAGCGGGGTGCAGGGGCCCGCAGGCCCCGGGAAGCGAGCCTGCACCCCACCCGCCCCCGGAGGGTTTAGGGAAGGGGTGGGGTGGGGGCTACAGCCTGCTCAGGGACGCCGTAGCCAGCAGTACGTCCCTGATCGCCTCGCGGTCGCCCAGACGCCCCGCCGCCGCGTCCTCCGGAGGTACATGCCCCGCAGCCAGGCGGCAGAACTCCACCCCGTCCAGCGCGATGTGGGCCACCTCGTGGTCGGGGGAGCCGACCGCCGCCGGGGAGTCCAGCGCGATGTACCAGTCACCTCCACCCGCCCCCTCGATCTCCAGCCGGAGGGACCGGCCGGGCGACCCCGCCGTGACGAGGCCGCGCGGCGGCGGAGCCAGACCCGCACGACGACGCGCGGCCAGCGCGTCCGGCAGGATCCGCGCCGCCAGGTCGATCATCCGGTGCAGATGCGCGCCGGACGGCGGATCGTACGGATAGTCCACCGCCTCCGCGATGTCCCCCGCGTGGACCCAGCACTCGAAGGCCCGGTCGAGCAGCGCGTCCTGGAGGGGGAGGGCGAAGTCGCCGTAGGGGACGGCGAGTTCGGCCGCACCCCGCCCCGCGAACGACACCGTACGGATCAGCGTGTGCGTCTGCTCACGCCACGGCTCCCGCACCGCCCGCGTCAGCGGAAAGCGCGTAGAGGTCCAGAACGCCTCCGTACGGGCCGTCGGTCCCGCCGGCAGCCCCGCGCCCGCCGGGTCGTCGAGCCCCAGCGCGGCGGCGACGAGCCCGTCCACCGCCATCAGATGGCCGATGACACCCGCCACCGTCGTCTTGCGGTGCACCTGCCGCTCCCGCTCGAACCACTTCAGCCGCACCGGAGCGTGCCACTCCGCGTCGCCGAAGTCATTGAGCAGCGCGTCGAGCCGGGCGGCCTCCGCGTCGTAAGCGGACGCCCAGACCGGCACCGGGATGCGCGCCGGGCGCCGGCCCAGACAGTTCTCCAGGACCCGGGACCGCAGCAGCGGGTCCAGGTCCAGGCTGCGGTCGGTGTGCAGCAGCCCCACCGCGTCCCGCAGCCGCAGCGCCTCTTCCGCGCAGGGCGCGCACTCGGTCAGATGGGCTTCCACGGCCTCGGTCTCCTCCGCCGAGCAGGCGGTCAGCGCCCACGCACCGAGCAGGGATTTCAGTATGGCGTGCGTACGGATCACCGGCTCCGACGAAGGTGAAGACGGAGAGGGAGGTGTCGGCGCGGGGCCCGGCGGCAGCGACGACAGTGACGGCAGGCGGTCGATGTCGTCCGCCGCCCGCCTCGGCGGCGGTATGCGCGGCGTGCCGTTCTCGTCGTCCGGAACCGCCGGACCCTGCTCGGCCGGCCCGTTCACAGCGCACGTCCGTAACCGGGCGGCGAGGACCCCTCCGGCGGGCGGGTGTTCGCCGTGGACAGCAGCTGGAGCCCGAGCCGCAGCCGGCGCCGTGCCTCGTCCTCGCTGATGGAGAGGTCGGCGGCGGCCTGCCGGTAGTCGCGGCGCTGGTGGTACGCCAGCTCCAGCGCCTGCCGCAGCGGCGCGGGCATCGACGTCACGATGTAGTCGGCGCGGGCGGCGGCCGTGGCCCGCAGCACCTTCGCCTCCAGCTCCTCGGTGGAGCCGCCGTGCTCCGCGTACTGCGCGGCCTCGGACTGGCGCAGCCGCAGCACGGCCTGGCGCTGGGTGAGCTTGGCGACCCAGGAGCGCATGGAGCCCTGCTTGGGGTCGTACGCGTCCGGGTTCTCCCACACGTAACCGAACACCTCGCGGGTGATCTGGTCGGCGGCGGAGTCCTCGCCGAGCACGCGGTGGGCCAGGCTGTGCACGAGCGAGGCGAACCGGTCGTACAGCTCACCGAGTGCGGCCGCCTCGCCGCGCGCCAGGCGCTGCTGCATCCTGCGGTCCCAGCGAGGTGGTGCGTCCTTCGCCATGCGGCTCCCCAACCGTCTACGCGTGTACCGTCGTGCGTTCTTTGTGCCTTTTGTCCGCGCCCCTGTGTACTCGTGTCTCCTCGAATGTAGTGCGCCCGGCCGAGAAGGAGCGCGCGTTTACGGCAAGTGCGCCCCCAAAACGGCAGGTCGTGGTAGGGCGAAGTGGTTTCGCGCGGTGCGGGCCGGGAAGGCGCCGGGGACGGGCGGGGGCCGACGGCACAGAGAGGTACCGGACGCGTGACGCTGATCGTGAACGAGGCCGAGCAGGGCGGATGGGCCGTGGTGCGCGTCCGCGGGGAACTGGACCTGGTGACCGCGCCGCAGGTCAGGCGGGTGGTCCACGACGCGGTGGCGGCGGGTCGGCACGATCTGGTGCTCGATCTGTCCGGGGTGCTGTTCTGCGACTCCAGCGGCGTGGGCGTACTGATCGCCAGTCGCCGCCTCATCCGCTCCTGCCGGGGCAGGCTCCGCCTGATCCTCCCGGCCCGGGGCGCGGTGGAGGGCTCACATGTGAACCGCGTCCTGGCGGCCCTCGGAGTACGCCGCCTGTTCGACGTCTACGGGGACGTGGCGACAGCGGCCCGCGAGGACGAGCAACCCCTGTCGGCCTAGCCGTCCGAGACCGAGGGGTGCGGGGAACGGTGCGAGCAACCCACCACCGGCCCGCAGACGGACCCCGGGCCAAAGGGGCCGCGGGGAACCGCGCGACCGGCCCACCACGGCCCGCAGACGAAACTCAGCCCCCGCCACCCCCGAACCTCTCCCGCAACTGATACTTCAGCACCTTCCGCAACGCGTCATTGCGCGGCAACGCGGCCACCACCTCCAGCCGCTCCGGCAGCTTGTGCACGGACAGCCCCTGCGCCCGCAGGTACGAGGTGACCGAGGGCAGGGTCAACTCATCGGCCCCCGGCGGCTGTTCGACCACCGCGCACACCAACTCCCCCCGTGACACATCCGGCAGCCCGATGACCGCCACATCCCCGACGGCCGGATGCGCGGCCAGCAGATCCTCGATCTCCTTCGCCGAGATGTTCTCGCCCTTGCGGATGATCACGTCCTTGAGCCGCCCGGTCAGCACCAGATGCCCGCTCGCTGTCACGAACCCCAGATCGCCCGTGCGCAGGAACCCGTCCGCGTCGAAGGCCTCGGCGCTCTGTACGGGGTCCAGATACCCCTGGCAGACGGCCTCCCCGCGCAGCCGCACCTCGCCGTCCACGATCCGTATCTCCATGCCCTCGGGCGGCCGGCCCTCCGTCGTCGCCAGGTTCTCCTCCGTGTCGTCCGGCGAGCCCATCGTGATCATCGGCACCTCGGTCATGCCGTAGCCGTGGGTGAGCTTCACCCCCATCTCCCGTACGACGGAGCGGTAGACCTCCGGCGGCTTGGGCGCCCCGCCGCCCGCGAGCAGCCGCAGCGAGGGGATCACCTTCGCGTCCGGCCGCTTGCGCTGCTCGGCCAGGAACATCGAGTAGAAGGCGGTCGACCCGCCCGCCACCGTGACGCCGTGCTTGCGGTACGCCTCCAGCGCCTCCGGCAGCGCGAACTGCTCGAACATCACCGCGGGGAAGCCGTACAGGAGCAGCATCACCGTGTAGTCGGGCCCGGCGATATGGGCGTACGGGAACGCCATCGAGCCGACGTCGTCCGCCGTCAGGTGCAGCGCGTGCGCCAGACAGGAGCCGCCCGCGATCAGTGAGCGGTCGGTGTGCAGGACGCCCTTGGGGTCGGAGGTGGTGCCCGAGGTCCAGTAGATCCAGCGGACCGCGGTGCCGTCGGCGGGCGGGGGCGGCAGGACGGCCGGGTCGCCGTCCGGGAGCGTCCCGTACGCCTCGAAGACGCCCCGCGCCCCGAGGCGGGCCGCCATCGCCCCGTGGTCGTACCCGCGCCACAGTCCCGGCACCGCGAAGAACTCCGCCCCCGACTCCCGTAGCGCGAAGCCCACTTCGCGGTCGCGGTAGAAGGGGATGACGGGCGACTGGACGGCCCCGATCCGGGCGAGGGCGAAGGAGAGGAGCGCGGTCTCGATCCTGGTGGGCAGCTGCCAGGCGACCACCGTGCCGGGCCGTACGCCCATGCCGTACAGGCCCGCCGCCACCCGCTCGGCGCGGTCGCGCAGCTCGCCGAAGGTCAGGACGCGGTCGTCCTGGAGCAGGACGGGCCGGCCGGGGGTGAGGGCGGCGCGCCGGGCGACCAGTTCCCAGAGGGTGTGCGAGGCGCCCAGTGCGTGTGCGGTGTCGTTCACTTCGACCCCCAGGAAGCACGTAGCTGACGGCATGTCAGATCGTGGCAGAGCGTAGGTCGTAGCGGCTTGTCGGTCCAGAGGCTCAGGGCTAGGCTTATTTCTGACGGGTCATCAGATAAGTCAGCCGGGCGGAGGCCACGCGTGACCGAACTGCCGAGCGTCGTCGGCGTCGACGACCATGTGAACCCCGCCCTCGACAAGGACCGCTCGTAGTGGACCTCACGTACAGCGACGAGGAGGAGGGCTTCCGGGCGCGGCTGAGGGAGTGGCTCGCGGCCGTGCTGCCGGGGCTGCCGCCGAAGCCGGACCCGCTGGACTGGCCGGGGCGGCGCGCGTACGACACCGGCTGGCAGCGCAGGCTGTACGACGCCGGGTACGCGCAGGTGCACTGGGGCGCGTCCGCCACCCGGCGGCTGATCCTCCTGGAGGAGACCGAGCGCGCCGGAGCCCCCTATGTCGGCGCGAACTTCGTGGGGCTGCTGCACGCGGGCCCCACCATCGCGGCCGAGGGCACCCGGGAGCAGCGCGCGCGGTGGCTGGAGCCGGTGCTGCGCGGGGACGAGGTGTGGTGCCAGGGGTTCAGCGAGCCCGACGCGGGCTCGGACCTGGCGGCGCTGCGGACCCGGGCGGTGCACGACGGGGACGCGTACGTGGTGAGCGGCTCCAAGATCTGGACCTCGCACGCGGAGGTCGCCGACTGGTGCGAGCTGCTGGTGCGCACCGACCCGGACGCCCCGAAACACCGGGGCATCACCTGGCTGGCGATGCCCATGGACGCGCCCGGCATCACGGTACGGCCGCTGCGCACCCTCGCCGGGTCGGACGAGTTCGCCCAGCTCTTCCTGGACGAGGTGCGGATCCCGGTCGGCAACCGGGTGGGCGCCGAGAACGACGGCTGGCGCGTGACCATGGTGACGCTCTCGTACGAGCGCGGCACGGCCTTCGTCGGCGAGGTGGTCGCCTGCCGCCGCGTCCTGGCGGAGATCGCCCGCGAGGCCCACAAGAACGGCACCTGGGACGATCCCGTGATCCGTCGCCAACTGGGCTCTCTGCGCGCCGAGTTCGGCGCGCTGTGGCGGCTGATCCAGTGGAATGTCAGCGAGTCGGAGCACACGGGAGGGGTCCCCGGGGTCGGCGGCTCGGTCTTCAAGCTGCGCTACTCGCACGCCCGCCAGGAGCTGTACGACGCGGCCGCCGCCGTGCTCGGCCCCGACGCCCTCGACCTCGGCCGCGAGTGGACCCTGGACCGGCTCTCCTCGCTCTCGTACACCATCGCCGCCGGCACCTCGCAGATCCAGCAGAACATCGTCGCCGAGCGGATCCTCGGCCTGCCGAAGGGCCGCTGATGGACTTCCGACTCACCGACGAACAGCGGGCGTTGAGGGCGGGCGTACGGGAGCTGCTCGCCCGGCGCTTCGACGCCGCCGCGCTGCGGGCCGCCGTCGACGGGGGAGGGCTCGACCGGGGCCTGTGGCGGGCGCTCGGCGAGGCCGGGTTCTTCGCCCTGCGGCTGCCGGAGGAGGGCGCTCGCCCCGTCGAGCAGCGCGATGATCCGCTCCCGCTGCTCCCAGGTCACGGCGTTCATGGCCGCGGGCCGGTCCAGCGTGATCCACGCGACCCCGCCGTCGGTGGTGTGGCGCACGGTCTCGGCGGCGGGCCGGGGTTCCCCGGCGGGATCGGCGCTCATGAGCACACCACCAGCGCGTCCAGCGCCACCGCCCCTTGCCCGCGCGGCAGCACCATCAGCGGGTTGATGTCCAGCTCCGCGAGCTCGCCGCCGAGTTCCAGGGCCATCCGCTGCACCCGCAGCACCACCTCCACCAGCGCGTCCACGTCGACCGGCGGCCCGCCCCGTACGCCCTCCAGGAGCGCCCGGCCGCGCAGCTCGCCGAGCATGTCGCGGGCCTGCTCCTCGCCGAACGGCGGTACGCGCACGGCCGCGTCGCCCAGGACCTCCACCAGGACGCCGCCCAGACCCACGGTCACGGTCGGCCCGAAGAGCGCGTCGTGGGTGACGCCGACGACCATCTCCACACCCCGGGCGACCATCTGGCAGACGAGCACGCCGTCCAGCTCGACGCCCTCGTACCGGGCGATGTCGGTGAGCTCGCGGTAGGCGTCGCGCACTTGGCTGGCGGAGGTCAACCCGACCTTGACCAGGCCGAGTTCGGTCTTGTGGGCGAGCCGGGTGCCCGAGGCCTTCATCACCACCGGGTAGCCGACCTGGCCCGCCGCCCGTACGGCCGCCGCCGCGCTGGTCACCAGCTGCTCGCGCGGCACCCGGATGCCGTACGCCCGCAGCAGCTGCTTGGCCGCGTGCTCGCTCAGCTGCCGGCCCGGCCGCATCAGCGCCGCGGCCTTGCGGAACGAGGGCGAGGGCACACGCGGCGCCTCGTCGAAGGGCGAGCGGTAGGAGGAGGTGAACCGGTGGTGGGAGAGATAGGCGCGCACGGCGCCTATGCAGTTGGCGAACGTACGGAAGGTGGCGACCCGGGACGAGCCGAGCAGCGTCTCGCGGTAGGCGGCCTCGGTGCCGACGGGCGAGCCCCACACCACGCACACCTGCTTGTCGGTGTGCTCCGCCGCCTCCACCAGATCCCGCGCCAGTCTGTCGCTCATCGGCGGGAACGGCCCGGTGATGGGGCAGATCAGAACGCCCACGGAGGGGTCGGCGAGGATCGCGTCGATGATCTTCCGCCCGCGCCAGTCGCCCACCGGGTGCCCGCCGTTGTCGACCGGGTTGGCCACGTTCAGATACGGCGGTATCCACTCGTGCAGCTCGGCCTGCTTGGCGTCGGAGAGTGTGGGGAGGGTCAGTCCGGCCGCCGTCGCCAGGTCCGCGAAGTGGGCGCCGGTGCCGCCCGAGATCGAGTAGACGACGACCCCGTCGGCCACCGGCGGGCGCGCCCGCGCCAGCAGGGCCGAGGTGTCCTGGAGCTCGTCGAGCCCGTCGACGCGGATCACTCCGTACTGCCGCATCGCCGCGTCGACCACCTGGTCCGCGCCGGTCAGCTTGCCGGTGTGGGAGGCGGCGGTGCGCGCCCCGGTCTCGGTGCGGCCTACCTTGACCGCCACCACGGGCACCCGCGCCCGCGCCGCCCGGTCGGCGGCCAGCAGGAAGGAGCGCCCGTCCTTGAGCCCCTCCAGATAGCAGGCGATGGCCCCGACCTCGGGGCGCTCGGCGAAGTACGAGATGAAGTCGGCGCTCTCCAGATCGGCCTCGTTGCCGGTGGGCGCCCAGTGGGAGAGACGCACTCCCAGTTCCTGGAGGGCGAACAGGGGGCGGCCCTGGTGACCGGACTGGGTGATCAGGGCGATCGCGGGCCCCTCCAGATCGTCCCGGAAGCGCTCGAAGGCGTTGAGGTTGGTGTTGGGGCCGAGCAGCCGCACCCCCGAGCGCTTGACGGCGGCGGCGAGGCGCTCCTGGGCGGCCGCGCCGTCCTGGCCGGTCTCGGCGAAGCCGGAGGCGAAGGCGACCGCGAACTTCACCTTGGCCTCGGCCAGTTCGTCGACCAGCGGAAGCGGGTCGCCGACCAGGAGCACGGCCAGGTCCACCTGCTCGGGCAGGTCCGCGAGGGACGCGGCACAGGGCAGGCCGAAGACGGAGTCGCGGGTGGGGTGCACCGGGTGGACGCGCGCGCCCACCCGCCCGGCCCAGGCGATCAGCTGGCGGGTGATCCCCGTGTTGGGGCGGCCCGGTGGAGTTCCGGGAGGGGGGAGGGGTGGCGGTACCGGTGTTCCGGCCGGAGGATTAGGTCTTTCCCCTGCGGGCCGTGGGTGGTTGCTCGCGCGGTTCCCCGCGCCCCTCGGGGGTCCTTCGCAGCCCAAGCAGGCCGCCCTCTGGGCCTTCACTTCTCCGGGTGCGGGTGGTTCCTGATCTCCACCGCCGCGTCGTACGCCTTGCCGTGATCCTTGGCCTCGCGCGCCTCGGACAGCTCTGCCGCCGGCGCGGTGCAGACCCCGCACCCGGCTGCGGGGGCGCAGTAGGGCGAACCGGTGGTCACCCTCATGGATCACGTGCGATCGCGCCACGCGCGCGGCCGCCGCCTGCGCCGAATCGTCCGGGGTCTCCTGGCACCGGCTGATCATGGACAGCAACGACACGGCGTACGGCTCGGTCTGGAGCAGTCCCGGAATGACGTCCGAGCAGTAGACGCGAAAGTTACGAGGGGGGCGTCTTGGCCTTCTCGATCCGCGAGGACTTCGACGCATGCCAGCCCGCGAGCACAGCCAGGTCACGACCGGTCAAGCCCGCGTCCATCCGCAGCTCGCGGAGTCGCGCGGCGACGCCTTCGCGGGCGGCTTGTGCGCTGGACGACGGGGACGCGGACATGAATGGGCTATCCGTAGGGTGGGACGGTCAGATCTTGTATTCGTCGTGCGGGGTGGCGCGCTGCATGACCATCACGTGTTCCATGCAATTCCGCCAAGGGGACGTGCAACGCCCTGTCTGCGGCCTACGGCCAAAGAAGCTCCCGCGCCCACCCCGAGGCCCCTTCCGCCTCACGCCGATACCGCAACCGCACATGCCGCCGCCGGGCATCCCCCTGGAAGAACTCGACCTCGACGGGGTCGAGGACGTACAGCGTCCAGCTCGGTACGGGCGTGGCGGGGGCGGCCGCGGCCCGGGCCCAGGCGTCCTCCGACGCCGTCGCGAGCTCGTCCAGGGAACCCAGCACCTCGCTCTGCCGCCCCACCAGCGCCGCGGCCAGCGCGCCCGTCGACCGGGCGTGCAGATCGGCCTGGGCGGCCTCCGGCCCGGCCGGGGCCACCGCGCCGCGCACCCGGACCTGGCGCCCCACGGCCGGCCAGTAGAACCCGAGCGCGGCCGACGGGCAGCCGGCGAGCTGGCGTCCCTTCGCGCTGCCGGAGTGCGACCCGAACGACCAACCGCCCTCATCCGCCCCGTGCAGCATCAACGTCCGTACGTCGGGACGCCCGTCCCCGTCCACCGTCGCGAGCGTCATCGTGTGCGGCTCGGCCTGCCCGGCGCGCCCGGCGTGCGTCAGCCACTCCTGGAAGAGCGGCACGGGCTCGTCGGGCGCGTCCTCCGGTACGAAGTGCGGCAGCTCGACGTCCCAGACGCGCAGGGTGTGCAGGTACTCCTGGAATTCCATGCGCAGATTGTCACCCGCCGCTCGCGCGCCCCCTGCTCGCGAGCCACTCCTCGCGCTTCAGGGCGTACTCGATGCGCCCCCCGTTCACCTCCCCAGGACCACCGTCCCGGACGAGCAGAACCAGCCTCCCGTGCCGGAAGCCACGGCGAGTTCGGGGAGGCGGCCGTCGGCCTTGTGGACCTGGCCCGGGCCCGCTTCGCCGCGCAGCTGCCGTACCGCCTCGACGAGGAGGAACAGCCCCCGCATCCCGGGATGGCACGCGGAGAGCCCGCCGCCGTCGGTGTTGACGGGCAGCTCGCCACCGGTCAGCAGCCGCCCCTTCTTGACGAACGCGCCCCCTTCCCCCTTCTCGCAGAACCCGAGGTCTTCGAGGGTGACGAGGGTCATGTACGTGAAGGCGTCGTAGATCTCGGCGAGGTCGATGTCGGCGGGGCGCACTCCGGCGCGCTCGAAGGCGATCCGGCCGGAGACGGCGGCCGGGGAGACGGTGAAGTCGTCCCACTCGGACATCGTCGTGTGCGAGACGGCCATGCCCGAACCCAGCACCCAGACAGGGGCCTTGGCGGTGTCGGGTACGTACTCCGCCGCCGCGAGCAGCACCGCGCAGCCGCCGTCGGAGCGGATGCAGCAGTGCAGCTTGGTGAAGGGGTCGGCGATCATCGGCCCCGACAGGACGTCGTCGACGGTGATGGGGTCGCGGAACATCGCGTCCGGGTTGGTCGCGGCGTTGGCGCGCGCCTGTACGGCGATCTCGGCGAGCTGCTCGACCGTGGTGCCGTACCGGTGCATATGGCGGCGCGCGGCCATCGCGTACTTCGAAACGAGGGTGTGCCCGTAAGGAACTTCGAATTGCAGGGGGCCGCGCCCGCCGAACGAGAGATTCGAAGTCCTTCGCCCGGCCTTGATGTCGGCGCGGGCGGTCGAGCCGTAGACGAGGAGTACGGCGTTGGCGTGCCCGGCGGCGATGGCGTCCACGGCGTGCCCGGCCATCACCTCCCAGGTGGCGCCGCCGACGCCGGTGGAGTCGACCCAGGTCGGCTTGAGCCCCAGGTACTCGGCGACCTCGACGGGCGCGAGCGTCCCGAGCCCGGCGGACCCGAACCCGTCGACGACGCTCCGGTCGAGCCCGGAGTCCGCGAGCGCCCTGCGGGCGGCCTGGGCGTGCAGGGCGTACGGGGTGGCTTCGTCGACGCGGCCGGTGTCGGAGAGGGCGGTGCCGACGACGGCTACGGGGCGGGGGTGGGAGCACGTGAGGGCTGCCATAGATCTGACGGTACATCAGTTCTCTGTTGCTCACCCCGACGGTCTCGAAAGTCCGTGCCTGACCATCGGCCGGATCGTGGCCGAATGCGAAGGATCCGTATACCTCCGTCCGCCCGGTGGCGGCAGCGAATGGAGCGTGCCGCCGCATCAGGTGCGGCCCCGCACCGAGGCGGAGCCGCGCAAGGCGCTGTCGCTGTCGGCGGCGGTCGTCACCTTCCCGTGGGCGTGACCGAAGGGGGCGCTCGGGGGCGTGGCCCCGGAAGGACGTTGCGGCCGGGCGCCTCTGGAGGGTTCGGGGGAGGGGTGGCTCGGCAGAAACTGATGTACCGTCAGATTCGCTGGGTCGCCCCGCCCCGCCCACCGGGAGGACAGGCTCATGGACGTCGACTTCACCCCAGAGCAGCAAGAGATCCGCCGCACCCTCCGCACCCTGCTCACCAAGCGCTGCGGCCCGGACGAGGTCAAGGCCGCCGCCAGGACCCCGGCGGGGTACGACCGTGCCCTGTGGGGACAGGTCGCCGTCGAGATGGGGCTGCCGGGGCTCGCGGTCCCCGAGGCGTACGGCGGGGTCGGCTGCGGGGCCGGCGAGCTCGCGCTCGCCGCCGAGGAGACCGGCCGCGCCCTCCGGACCTGCCGGTACGGGCCCGGCTGCTCACGGGGGAGGAGCGTACGGCGGCCTGGCGGGCGGCGCTGGTGTTCTGGCCCCCGTACGCCGCGTACCAGGCCCGCGTCGAGCGTGAGATACGGCTCTTCCGGCTGGAGGAGAGGCAGGGGCGCGCGGACGGGAACGGGAACGGGAACGCCGACGGGGTTCACCTTGGTGAACCGCCGTCGGCGTGACAGGACTTGAGGGCGCGTCCGGCGGCCACCGCGTCGGCGCGAGGGCGCTCGCCCCGGCGCGGACCCGGGCCGATCCGGGCCGATCCGTGTGCCGCGGCCGCCGGGGCTACTTCGTCGGCTTCTTGCCGGTGATGCCCAGGTGCACCAGCAGCGCCAGGTTCGGCTTCAGCTCCGCCTGTTTGACGCCCCAGGTCTGGAAGCCCTTCTGGTGCGAGGCGACGGCCGCGAGCATCGCGACGATCGAGCCCGCCATCGCCGCCGGGCTGACGTCCTTGTCGACCTTGCCCTTCGACTGGAGTTCCTTCACCGCGTCCGTAAGGGAGTTGTTCACGGAGTTGAGGATCTTCATGCGGATCTTGTAGAACCGCTTGTCGCCCTCGGCCGCGCCCAGATCCACCACCCGCAGGATCGCGTCGTTCTTGCGCCAGAAGTCGAGGAACCCCTCGACCAGTTCCTCGGCTGTCTGCCAGCCGGCCTTGCCGACCCAGGAGCGGCCCTCCACGAGGGAGGTCAACGCCGCGCCCTCCTTGGCCATTTCCTCCGCGATCTCCAGGACGGCGCCCTCGACGTCGGGGAAGTACTGGTAGAAGGTCGCGGGTGAAGTGCCCGCCTTCCGCGCCACATCGATGACTTTCACGTCCCGGTACGGCGAGGAGCTGAGCATCTCGCTGAGGCAGTCGAGCAGCTTCTGCCGCGTCGCCTGGCCGCGTCGGCCGGCCACGCGGCCGTCGACGGTGCGTACTTGTCCTGTCATGCCGTCAGCTTACCGAGGGGTGATCGGAGCGCGATTCGGCCGACTGCAAATGGGGGCCGGGGGTTGACGGCGGCGGGGAACGGGCCCGCCCGCCCGCGCGCCGGGCGCCCGTACTCCGCGGCGGCCCGGCCATCCCGCGGGCGCCCCCGGCATCGCGCGCCCGTCCGCCACTCGAATGGTGTTATCAACAGCCTGTGGACACGCTCTGTGGACAACCCCTGCGGGAAAAGGGCGCGGGCGCCTACAGTGGGGGCAAAGAGGTTCATTTGTTCGATTTATGCCACTGCGGGGTGCGGGCGGGGCCGTTACCTTCACCGCGTAGCGGCACCCGCGTCTCGTACCGCACCCCGGGCGGGGCCACCCAGGAAGGAACCAGGCGCATGGGCGGATTTCCGGAAGGCGCGCCGTGCTGGGCCGACGCGACGCTGCCCGACCTCGCGGCGGGCAAGCGGTTCTACGGCGCGCTGATGGGCTGGACCTTCGACGACGACGCCGAGGAGCGGTCCGGGCACTACACGAACGCCTTCAGCGGGGGAAAGCGCGTCGCCGCCCTCGTCCCCAAGCGGGACGGCCGGATGCCCACCGCCTGGGGCGTCTACTTCGCGACCCCCGACGCCAGGGCCCTCGCCGTACGGATCAGGGCGGCGGGCGGCCAGCTGGTGAGGGACCCGGTACAGCTGCCTCCGTACGGGACGATGGCGGTCGCCGCCGACCCCGGCGGCGCGGTCTTCGGCCTCTGGCAGGGCGCCGGGCACACCGGCTTCGAGAAGAGCGGCGAGCCGGGCGCCTTCTGCTGGACCGAGGTCTACACCCGGGACGCGGCCCAGGCCGACCGCTTCTACGAGGCGGTCTTCGGCTTCGAGGGCCGGGACCTGGAAGAGACCGACGGCGACTTCCGCACGTGGTCACCCGCGGGCTCCGAGCCCGGCCCCGACACGGCCTTCGGCGGCCGCAGCCTCATAGGGGACACCTTCCCCGCCGAGATGCCCGACCACTTCCTGGTCTACTTCGCGGTCGGGGACTGCGACGCCACGGCCGCGGCCTGTGTCGAGCTGGGCGGCCGCGTCACCGCCGAGCCGTTCGACATCCCGTACGGGCGCATGGCGGTCCTCGCCGACGACCAGGGAGCGAGCTTCGCCGTCCTCCAGATGGAGTGAGCGGGGAGCGACCGAAAGAACCGAATGAGGGGGCGGGGATGTCCGGATCGACAGGGGACATCCCGGTCTGTACTCGGGTTGGCCACCGGGCGCCTCCGGCAGGAAGAATCGGGGTGCCGCGTGAGACGCTGCACGGGGCCTTGTTGTGACGCGTTGATACTTAGGGCCCGTACGGGGAGGTGGCAGGCAAGTGGAGCAGCTGACGCAGCACGACCCGAGGCGGATCGGCCCCTTTGAGGTGCTGGGACGGCTCGGTGCCGGCGGCATGGGGCTGGTCTATCTGGCGCGCTCGGCGTCCGGCCGCCGCGTGGCGATCAAGACGGTGCGCACGGAGCTCGCCGAGGACCAGCTGTTCCGGGTCCGCTTCACCCGCGAGGTGGAGGCGGCCCGCGCGGTCAGCGGCTTCTACACGGCGGCGGTGGTCGACGCCGACCCGCGCGCGGCCGTGCCGTGGCTGGCCACCGCGTATGTACCGGCGCCCTCGCTAGAGGAAATAGTGAATGAGTGCGGGCCGCTCCCGGCCCAGGCGGTGCGCTGGCTCGCGGCCGGTATCGCCGAGGCGCTGCAGTCCATCCACGGGGCGGGCCTGGTCCACCGAGACCTCAAGCCGTCCAACGTCCTGGTGGTCGAGGACGGCCCCCGGGTGATCGACTTCGGTATCGCGTCCGGTGTCTCCAACACCCGGCTGACCATGACGAACGTGGCGGTGGGCACGCCCGCGTACATGTCGCCCGAGCAGGCGAAGGACTCGCGCAGCGTGACCGGTGCGAGCGATGTGTTCTCGCTCGGCTCGACCCTGGTCTTCGCGGCGACCGGCCATGCCCCCTTCCACGGCGCCAACCCGGTCGAGACCGTCTTCATGCTGCTGCGCGAGGGGCCGGACGTCACGGGTCTGCCCGACGAGCTGCGCCCGCTGATCGAGTCCTGTATGCAGATGGAGGCCGCGCTGCGGCCCTCGCCCGAGGACCTCCAGGCGCAGCTCGCCCCGCATCTCTTCGGCGGTTCCGACGACAGCGGCACCGCGTCCGCGTGGCTGCCCGACCGCTCGGTGGCGATGATCGAGCAGCGCCGGGGCGGCGGCCGGGCCAAGCCGGTCGTGCAGCCCGTGGACCCCTCGCCGCCGCCCCGCCCGCCGTACCAGCCGCCGCATCAGCCGTCCCTGCCCGAGGCCGTGCCGGACGGGCCCGTGCGGCTGGCCGGGGCGAAGGTGCCGATCGGCCCGGGACCCCGGGTCCTGGACGGGACGCGTGCCACGGCCGAGGCCAGCCCCGCCACGGGGTGGGTCAGATTCCCGGCCGGCGGCCCCCTGGCCAGACCGGACCGGCCCCCGGCGAACGGGGCACCGGCGGCGACGGCACCGCCCGTCCGTATGTCGCCGGCCGCGACGCCCCCTCCGCGTCGCCGCGGCCGGCCCCCGCCCAGCAGTGGTACTCAGGCCTCTTCGGAACCCGCGTGGTTCTCCTGGGGCTTGAGCACACCCGAACCGATCAGGCCCGCGTGGTTCTCCATGGGCTTGACCGGGCCGCCCGTGCCTATGACCCCGGCGTGGTTCTCCAGCGGCTTCACCAAGTCGCCGTCCAGCAGGCCCGCGTGGTTCTCAAGGGGCTTGATGGTGGCGTCGCCACCGAGCAGGCCCGCGTGGTTCTCCATCGGGCGGATCGTGCCCGTACCCGTGCCGGAGCCCGGGCTCCCCGCGTGGTTCTCCTGCGTGGTGGTGTCGCCGATCTCGGGCTTGTTACCGTCACTCATCGTGTTCAGCTCCCCTGAGTTTGCTGCATGTCGTGCTGTGAACGGTGCCCGCCCGGCGGCTCCCCCGAGGGTCGCCGGACGGGCACTGCAAGGGCCGTCCACACTAGCGGGGAGGCCCACCGTCGACCCGCCTGCCCCCCGACGCGGCGGATCGTTGAGTAAGAGAGTGCCGAGGGGCGATAAACGAAGGCTAAACGGCGTCGGCAACACCTTGGACAGCGCTTGGACGGCCGCCCGGGCGGCAGGCACGCGAAAGCCCAGGGCCTGGTGAAAGCCCTGGTGGCAGCGGGGTCCGTACCCGCTACGCCGCCGCCATCGGGCTCAGCAACTGCCGTACGTCCTTGGCCTCCGCCGCGCCCGTCGACTCGTAGATGGCCAGCGCCTCGCGCCAGCAGGCCCGCGCCCGGTCGGCCTGGCCGAGCTGGTCCAGGGCCCGGCCCAGGGTCGTCAGGACGTTGCCGCGCATCCACTCGCCGCCGATGCAGCGCAGCGCCAGCGCCTGCTCCGCGTGCTGGGCCGCCCGGGCCGGGCGGCGCGCCGCGAAGTGCGCCTCGGCGATACGGAAGTGCGTGGTGCCCTCCCACAGGCGCTGGCGGTTGTCCTGGAAGACCTGGAGGGCCTGGCCGAGCTGGGAGAGCGCCTCGTCCAGGCGGCCCGCCCGGGTCAGCGCGATGCCCAGCGCGAAGCGGCCGTTGGCGACCCGCAGGGCGAGCCCCATCTCGCTGAAGATGTCGAGGCCTCGCTGGGCGAGCTCGACCGCGCTCGCGGTGCGGCCCATGTTCACGTGGATACGGGCCAGGTTGCACAGCGCGCTGGCCTCGCCCGGCCGGTTGCCGTCGGCGCGGTAGTTGTCGATCGCCTCCTGGAGGAAGCGCTCTCCGTCGGCGTGCCGGTTCTGGTAGAAGGCGATGATCCCGCGGTCGGTGGGGGCCGCCCCGGCCGGCATCGGGTCGCCGGCCTCCTTGGCGAGCAGCGAGGAGACCCTGGCCTCCTCGTCGGCCTGCTCGAAGCGGCCGGAGACGAGCAGCACGGTGGAGAGCGCGAGCCGGGCCCGCGCCTCGGCGCTCGCGTCGCCCCGCTCGTGCGCGGCGTCGCGCACCGCCGCCGCCGTGGTCTCGTACTGCCGTGAGTTGGCCCCCGACTCGGCGAGGTCCTTCACCGCCCACAGCAGGTCCACCGCGCGCCGCAGCACCGCGGGGTCGCCCGCGCACTGGTGCACACACGCCAGCAGGCAGTTCGCCTCGGCGTACAGCCAGTCCACGGCCGCGTGCCCGTCGGCGAAGGCGAGACCGGGGTACTGGGTCGGCGCCAGGTGCTCCACCAGCCGGTCGCCGGGCCGCTCGATCGCGTACACCCGGGCGGCGGTGGCCAGATAGAAGTCGAGCAGCCGCGACATGGCCTCGGCCCGCTCGGACGGCGGGTCCTCGTCGCGCTCGGCGCACGAACGCGCGTAGAGCCGTACGAGGTCGTGATAGCGGTAGCGGCCTGGAGCCGCCGACTCCACCAGGCTGGTGTCGACGAGGGATTCGAGCAGGTCCTCGGTCTCCTGGAGCGGCAGGTCGAGTACGGCGGCGGCCGCGGCCAGCGAGATGTCCGAGCCGTCGGGCAGGCCGAGGAGGCGGAAGGCGCGGGCCTGGGCGGGCTCCAGCTGGCCGTAGCCGAGTTCGAAGGTGGCCTTGACCGCGAGGTCGCCCGCCTGGAGCTCGTCCAGGCGGCGCCGCTCGTCGGCGAGCTTGGCGGCGAGGACCGAGACGGTCCAGGTGCGCCGCGAGGCGAGCCGGGAGGCGGCGATCCGGATCGCCAGCGGCAGGAAGCCGCAGGCGGCCACCACGTCGAGCGCCGACTGGCGCTCCGCGCCCACCCGCTCCTCGCCCACGATCTTGGTGAAGAGCTGGAGGGCCTCCTCCGGGGACATCACGTCCAGGTCGACCAGATAGGCCCCGGCCAGGTCCAGCATCCGGATGCGGCTGGTGACCAGGGCGGCGCAGCCCGCCGTGCCGGGCAGCAGGGGGCGCACCTGCGCCGCGTCGCGCGCGTTGTCGAGCAGGACCAGGACCCGGCGGCCGTCGAGCGTGGAGCGGAACAGGGCCGCGCGCTCCTCCAGCGAGTCGGGGATGGACGCGTCGGGGGTGCCGAGCGCCCGCAGGAACGCGCCGAGCACCGCCTCCGGCTCGCAGGCGCGCGGCCCGGTGCCCTGGAGGTCGACGTAGAGCTGGCCGTCGGGGAAGTGCGGGCGGGCCGTGTGGGCGACGTGCACGGCGAGCGTCGTCTTGCCGACGCCGCCGATCCCGGCCAGCGCGGAGACGGCCATGACGGTGGACTCGGCGGCGGCGAGCCGCGCCGACAGCTCCTGGACGAAGGAGACACGGCCGGTGAAATCGGGCACCGAGGCGGGAAGTTGGGCCGCCCGGACGGGCGCCGGGGCGGCGGGCGCCTCGGCGGGCCTGGCCAGGTCCTCGTCCGCCTGCAGGATCCGCTGCTGGAGCCGGGAGAGCTCGGGGCACGGGTCCACGCCGAGCTCGTCGGCGAGCAGCCGCCGGGTGTCCGCGTACACCGCGAGGGCCTCGGCCTGGCGTCCGCTGCGGTAGAGCGCGAGCATCAACAGCTCCCGCAGCCGCTCGCGCAGCGGGTACGCGGCGGGCAGCCGCTCGCGCAGCGGGTACGCGGCGGTGAGCGCGGTCAGTTCGGAGACGGCCTCGGCGTGGCACCCGGCGTCCAGCTCCATGTCGAGCCGCGCCTCGGTGAGCTGGAGGCGCCACTCGACGAGCCGGGTGCGCTCGGTGTCGGCGTGCGGGCCGGGGATCCCGGCGAGCGGCTCGCCGGTCCACAGCGCGAGCGCGGACTTGAGCAGCTCGCGCGCCCGGACCTGGTCCCCGCCGGCCCGTGCCTTCTCGGCCTCGACGGACAGCTCCTGGGCGGCGGCGAGGTCCAGGACGCCGGAGGAGAGCCGCAGGGCGTAGCCGCCGGACTCGCTGACCAGCACGCCCGGGCCCAGCGTCTTGCGCAGCCGCGAGGCGTACGTCCGTACCGCGGCCAGCGCCTGGAGGGGCGGTTCGTCGCCCCAGATGGCGTCGATCAGCTCGGCGGCGGTGGCGGTACGGCCGTCGCGCAGCAGCAGCACGGCGAGCAGCGCGCGCTGCTGCGGCGCGCCGGACACCAGCGCCTCGGCGCCGCGCCATACGCGCACGGGTCCGAGCACGCCGAAGCGCAGGCCGACGGTGTCCGCGGCCTCTTCGGCGTCCGCCGGCAGGACCGGAGCCCGCTGCTCCGGAATGCGCGGCTCGCCGTTTCGGTCCATAGCGACCCCCTGTGCCCCCGTAGCGCTGGTAATGCCCGTGCCAGTCTGCCCTGTCCATGGCATGCGCGTCAGCTACGGGTGACGCTCCGCACAAGGCCTCCGCACACTTTCGTTACACCTCACCGGCGCATGTCCACGGGCCCGCCCGGGGGATGGACAGGCGTCACGGGGCGGGGCGTGAGGGGCGAATGGCCGACGAGTGATGGGTGAGTGGCCGAGGGGTGACCGGTAACGGGGTGGCGGAGCGGCCGAATCGCGCGGGGCTTTGGCCGAAGCGCGCCCGTACGACTAGCTGACGGATCGTCAGATCAGGTCTACGGTGAAGAGCCATGGAGACCATGGAGACTGTGGAGACCGTGGAAAGCTTCCCGAGGATCATCTCGGTGGACGACCACACGGTGGAGCCGCCGCACGTCTGGCAGGCCCGGCTCCCGTCGAAGTACCGGGACTCGGGCCCGCGCATCGTCCGCGCGCCGCTCAAGGAGATGACCTTCCTCGGCGGCAAGTTCGCGCCGGTCATGGGCGCACAGGGGGACGAGGGCCCGATCGGCGACTGGTGGGTGTACGAGGACCTGCACCGCCCGCTGACCCGCCTGGACACGGCGGTGGGGTACTCAAGGGACGAGATACGCCTCGAAGTGATCACCTACGAGCAGATGCGGCCGGGCTCGTACAGCGTCCCGGAGCGGCTCGCCGACATGGACGTCAACCACGTCCAGTCGGCGCTCTGCTTCCCCACGTTCCCGCGCTTCTGCGGCCAGACGTTCACGGAGGCGCCCGACCGGGAGCTGGGGCTGCTCTCGGTGCGGGCGTACAACGACTGGATGGTGGAGGAGTGGTGCGGCCCGCAGGCGCGCGGCCGGCTGATCCCGCTGACCCTGATCCCCCTGTGGGACGCGGAGCTCGCGGCGGCGGAGGTCCGGCGCAACGCGGCGCGGGGCGTACGGGCGGTGGCCTTCTCCGAGATCCCGCCCCATCTGGGCCTGCCCTCCATCCACACCGACTACTGGGACCCGTTCCTGGCGGCGTGCGACGAGACGGGCACGGTGATCGCGATGCACATCGGCTCCTCGTCCCGGATGCCGTCGAC
Source organism: Streptomyces sp. ERV7 (assembly GCF_001653515.1). Taxonomy (GTDB): domain Bacteria; phylum Actinomycetota; class Actinomycetes; order Streptomycetales; family Streptomycetaceae; genus Streptomyces. The sequence goes on from NZ_LYOY01000040.1 coordinate 947,388, forward strand.
ATCGGCGGACGCGCCCCCCGCCGTCGGCTCCACGATCACCTTCGCCAACTGCTGCTTCTCGATGGTCGACTGGCTGATGAGCGGCAAGTTCGAACGCTTCCCCGGGCTGCGGGTGATGTACGCGGAGGGTCAGATCGGCTGGATCCCCTACATCCTGGAGCGCGCGGACGTGGTGTGGGAGGAGAACCGAGGCTGGGGCGGAGTCGCGGACAAGGTCCACCGCCCCCCGTCCGAACTCTTCGCCGAGCACGTCTACGGCTGCTTCTTCGACGACGCGTTCGGGCTGCGCAACCTGGGGGCGATAGGAGTGGGCAACGTCCTGTACGAGACGGACTACCCCCACTCCGACTCCACCTGGCCGAAGTCGAAGGAGGTGGGCGAGTCCCAGATGGCCCACCTGCGACCGGATGTGGTGGAACGGATCGTCCGGGGCAACGCGATTGCCTTGCTGGGGCTGACGGGGGAGGGGCTGTGGGCGGGCTAGCGGACCGCCGCGCCCCTCTCTGGCCCGGACTTCACCTGCGGCCCGGTGGGGGCTGGTCGCGCAGTTCCCCGCGCCCCTGAGGGGGATGCTCGGCTCGGGCCCGAGTGGGCTCCCTGGGAAGCGACTTCACCTGCGACCCTGTGCGGGCTGATCGCGCAGTTCCCCGCGCCCCGAAAAGCCTGTGGATCTGCGGACCGCGCTGGGTTGCTCGCGCAGTTCCCCGCGCCCTGAAAGCCTGTGGCTGAGCTGGGTTCTCCGGCTGCGGCCGACTGCCCAAGGGGCGCGGGGAACTGCGCGAGCAACCCGGTACGGTCCGCAGGTGAATCGGTGGTTTGGGGGCGTAGCCCTGTGAGCGGGGTCCGGGGGCGTGGCCCCCACCCACCCCCGGAGGGTTCAGGGAAGCCCCGATGCTCGTAAGTAAGTGTTCTGAAGGGTAGTGCCTGGTCAGGACACAAGGAAGCCCCGCCCGGCACTGTGGGCGAACAGGACTAGTCCCTGTCTGATCTAGGGGCTAACGAGCGGAACGACGCTTCCACGACGGGCAGCACCCCGTCACTACCCTGCACGGGGGTAGCGCCGTCTCATCTGGCGCGCTCAGATGGGCTATGGACATTCAGGGCGGTGTACTACGAGGACGCACATGGGCGAAGCGACTTTCGTTGCCGTTTGCGGTGCTTGGCACAGTCGCACTTGCGCGGCCAGTACCCGCCGGGCTTCCAGCTTTCCGAGGTGCGCCTAGCGGACGAGTTCGGCGTGAACCGGGACACGCTGCGGAAGTCGACCAGGGCGCTCCGGGAAGCGGGCTGGATCACGACCACGCCGAGCATGGGTTCTTTCGTCGCTGAGTCCCTGCCCGCCGAGGACGAGCACCAGAGGAACGAGTAGCCCCGCCCGTCCCCAGATAAGGAATGCCGGGGCGAACGGGGCTGGTCGCGGGGGCATGGTTCCGACTTCCTACGCTGCTGCTTGCTCCAGGGCCTTGCAGACGTCCTGAATCGTGGGGCGGTCCTGGGCGTGGTAGCTCAACATGTCGGTGATGAGCGCTCCGAGTGAGCCAGCGACGTTCACAGGGCGGTGCCTGCCATTGACGATCGCTTGCCGTTGCACTGGCCGCGACGCGTCGTCCGGGTACTCGACGTGCCGCCATCCTGTCGCCGCCATGAACAAAGTTGCCCCCAGCGCGTACACGTCCGCTTCTCGCGTCGGGACCGCCGAGCCGTCTTCCAGTACACGGCGGGAAATCTCGGGGCTCTCGTAGTGGACGAGACACCCTCGGTACGCGAAGTCGAACTGCTCGGGGATCTCGGCCCCGCGGGCTAGGGCAAGATCAATGAGGGCTGCCCTCGCCGGCTCGTCCCTTACGAGGAAATGGGCGGGCTGCACGTCACCGTGGACATAGCCCCGCTCGTGCAGCTCGGCGAGGGCGCGCGCACAGGCCAGAGCGTCAGGCAGGGGCGGACGGGACGCGCCGTCTCGGGTCCTGTGGGGTTCCCAAAGGTGTTGCAGGTCCGTGCCCGCGTGCCATGGCTGAACGTTCCAAGTGCCGTGGTCCCACTGGCCATACGTCACCGCGGCTGCGCCCAGGGCTTGTAGGATGACGCCTTCGCGGGCGGGCGCCAATGCCGTCCACGCGTGCGTCTTGCTCGCATAGCCCAGCTTGATCACGACGCGACCCATGGGCGTCTCTACGTCCCACACCGTTGAGCCGCGCCGGTTCAGTACGAGACGCTGAGATGTAGGTGTCACGGGGATGTGGTCAGGGATTTCGAATGGACCGCTTCCGGTCATCGACTTGTCCTCTCAATGGCAGGGGCCGACCCCTGGGAGAGGTCGGCCCCTCAGCTCAGGCGAGACTAGTGGCCGTGGTGGTAGTCGCGCCCGTCGTCACTGTCGCCTGTCGACGGGTTACCCCCTCCGCTGTCGCTGTCGTCGCCGCTGTCGCCGTTGTCGTCACCGTTACCGCCTGCACTCCCGTACGGTCGACCACAGTCCGAGTCGCACTGTGCGGCGCTCTTGCCGTTCACGGCCCACAGCTCATCCAGGACCATGAACCCGGCGGCTTTCATGGCGTGCGTGGACCTGGTGACGGCTTCCAGAGTTCGGCCACCGCCCCCGGGGCGCGGGTTATGGTGCAGGAACCGCCCCGCGTGCTGCCCGCAGAACGCGGCGTAATCCTCGGTGTGCAGCATGAACGCGTGTAACGCGTGGTCCACGTCGTCACTCGGCACCATGGGGACGCTCGCCGTTGCTGCGGTCGCGACGAATGCGAGTGCCTGGTCCGTCTGCCGCTCGGCCCGTTCCTGGTCTTGACCGAAGTGGGTCACGGTGAACTGCACGATGCTTCGGAACAGTTCGTCGCTGACGAGCCCGCGGCCCGTCTTCAGATCGGTCTCTACTGCTGTCATGGTGCGGTACCTCCTCGTTGGAGTGGTGCACTGCACTTGCCGTCCGCCCTGGTGCACTCGACCAAAAGCGATCACTAGGGCGGAGTCTGGGGTTACGGCAGGGCCCCGGCTTCCGGAGCCTTTGGGCGGCCGGGGCCCCTCCCCCATCTGCCCCCCACACATCCGGCAAGGAGATCCACCGTCATGGCCCGACCACTCCACACCCACCGCATCCGCACCCGGGCGGGCGGCGCCGCCGGGGCGGCCGTCGCGGCCCTGGCGGCGCTCCTGTCGCTGACCGGCGCCTCACCGGCCGCCGCCGACGCCCCCACCGTCCCGGACGGGGCGATCGCCACGTACAACACCGTCACCCCGATCAGCACCAACGGCCTGGGCCTTCAGAACGACGGCGGCCGTGAGCACGGGCGCGTCGCCGCCTTCGAGTCCGCCCACCCCGCGCTCCAGCGGGTCAGGACGGCCGACATGCTCGCCACCACCTCCGACACCACCGCGGGCCGCCCGCTGTGCCACACCTCCCCCATCACCGGAGCCGAGGGCTTCTGCTGGTCCCCCGAGGACGACGCCACCGGCTCCTGGATCCCGCAGGGGCTGACCGGGTCCGGTGAATCCCCCCAGTCCCAGGCGCTGGTCAACGGCCGCAAGGTCCTGATCGCCAGTTGGTACGGCCCCGACGGGACCGAGCGGATCACGTTCGCCGACGTCACCGACCCGGCCCATGTCACCTACCGGCACGTCCAGTTGGTGTCTCTCAACGACGACGGCGGCGACTTCGTCCCCCTCACCCACGCCCATGCGCACGGCGTCGTCTGGGCCGGCAGCAGGCTGTACGTCGCCGGCAACGGCAGCAGCCTCGACGTCTTCGACCTCAACGACCTGTGGAAGATGGACGTCACCTCCGACACGGCCGTCGGCATGGACGGCGCGGGCAAGGCCCACGGCAACGGCCACCCCTACGTCCTGCCGCGCCAGGGCGTCTACACCTACACCGGGGCGGGCGAGGGCTGCGCCGCCTATGCCGGGCTGCCCCAGCGTCCCTGCATCACCTCCGCCTCCCTCGACCTGAGCGGCTCCCAGCCCGCCCTGGTGACCGCCGAGGGCGATCCCTACAAGGTGGAAGGCGACTTCGGCAGGGCCACCGCGCCCGTCGTGCGCTGGCCCATCGACCCCGTCTCGGGCGTCCTCAAGGCCGACGCCTCGGGCCGGGTGGCCGCCGCGGAGGCCTTCGCCTCTCCCATGGGCGGCGCCCAGGGCATCGCCATGAACAAGGGCCGTTTCACGATCTCGGGCCCCTGCCCGGAGTTCGTCCCCGCCGAGCACCAGGAAAAGGATCACGTCCACAACTTCGAGAACTGCCTCTACCACGCCAGGCCCGGCGAGCCGGTGCGGCTGATCACCCGGGCCCCGGTCAACCTGGAGAACCTCTCCTACTGGCCCGGCTCCGACCAGCTCTGGATGCTCAACGAGGTCCCCGGCGGCCGCGTCGTCGAGCACACGCCCTGGCCCGGCGAACCCGCCCGTACGGGCATGACCGAGCTGACAGCGGCCGACTTCACCGGTGACGGCGCCGAGGACGTCGTCGGCGTCGAGACGACCACCGGCAAGCTCTGGCTCTACCCGGGCACCGGCCGCGGCACGCTCGGCGACCGCGTCCAGATCGGCTCGGGCTGGGGCGCCATGAGCAAGCTCGCCGCGGCCGACTTCACCGGCGACGGCAAGGCCGATCTGGTCACCGTGGAGGCCGCCACCGGCGACCTCCACGTCTACCGGGGCACCGGCAGGGCGAGCGGCATGACCACGCTCGGCGACCGCGTCCGTATCGGCACCGGCTGGAACACCATGCGCGAACTCACCGCCCTGGACCTCACCGGGGACGGCCGGCCCGACCTCGCCGCCGTCGACGTCGACGGCACCCTGTGGGCGTATCCGGGCAGCGGCGGCGCCGGGATGAACACCCTCGGCAGCCGCGCCCGGATCGGTTCGGGCTGGGACGGCATGACCGAGCTCACCAGCCCCGGCGACCTCAACACTGACGGGGCCGCCGACCTGATGGCCGTGGACCGCACCGGAGGACTGTGGAGCTACCCGGGTACGGGCCGGCTCGACGGCACCGCCACCCTCGGCGACCGTACCCGGGCGGGCACCGGCTGGAACACCATGCGCGGGCTCGTCGGCGCGGACTTCAACGGCGACGGCAAGGGCGACCTCGCGGCCGTGGAGGCCCCCTCCGGCTCCACCGGCGGCTTCTACCTCTACCCCGGCACGGGCGGCTCGGCCCTGGGCGACCGCACCCGGATCGGCACCGGTTGGTGACTCCTGGCTCCACCGTGTGCCCGGCCTCCGCGCCGGGCACACGGCTTGTCCCACGACCCGGCGCGACCCGCGCAGGCTTCAGGCCCACCCGCACCGCCGAGCGCTAGCCCGGCCGCCCCACCTCGACCACTCCCGTCTCGTACGCCGCGATCACGGCCTGGGCCCGGTCGCGGACGCCGAGTTTGCCGAAGAGGCCGGTGATGTGGTTCTTGACGGTGGAGCCGCTGACGCTCATCGCCTCGGCGATCTCCGCGTTGTCGAGGCCCGTGGCCATCAGCCGCCACACCTCCGCCTCGCGCGGTGTCAGACCGTCCACCCGCGCGAGCGGCGGTCCGGGGCGCTCGGGGGCCCGTACGTACGTGGAGATCAGTCGGGTCATCAGTCGCGGCGCGACGGCCGCCTCGCCCGTGTGCACCACCCGTACCGCCGCCACCAGTTCCTCCGGCGAGATGTCCTTCGGCAGGAACCCGAAGGCACCGGCGCGCAGCGCGGCCACCACGTACTCGTCCATGTCGAAGGTGCTCAGCGCCAGCACCCGGCAGCCGGGCAGCTCCCGCGCGAGGCGGCCGGTCGCGGCGACGCCGTCGAGCACCGGCATGCGGATGTCCATCACCACGACGTCGGGGCGCAGCCGGTGCGCGAGCGCCACCGCTTCCTCGCCGTCCGCCGCCTCGCCCACCACCTCGAAGGCCGGGTCGGGCGTGAGGATCAGCGCGAGTCCACGCCGTACGAGCGGCTGGTCGTCCGCGATCAGCACCCTGATCGGCTGCGGTTCCCTCACGTCGTCCGTCGTCCCGTTCATCGCAGCGCCCCCTCGTCAGCCGTCAGCGGCAGCCGGGCCGTCACCCGGAATCCCGCCTCTTCCAGGAAACCGGCCTCGAACGTCCCGCCGTGCAGCGCGGCCCGCTCCCGCATCCCCACCAGTCCGTAGCCGGAACCCGTTGCGCCGGCCGCTCGTGCGAGTCCCGCGTCGGCGCCCGCCCCGTCGTCCGACACCTCCACCACCACGCCGTCCGGTTCGTAGGCCAGCCGCACCCGGGCCCGTGCCTCGCCCGCGTACTTGCGCGCGTTGGTCAGCGACTCCTGCACGATCCGGAAGACGGTCAGGCCCACGCTCGGCGGCAGCGGACGCTCGCTGCCGCGTATGTCGAGGGCGGTGGGAAGCCCGGCCCGGCACGACTCGGCGACGATCCGCTCCAGGTCGGCGATGCCGGGCTGCGGGGCGGTCGGCTCGTCCTCGGCCTCGTCGCCGGCCCGCAGTACGTCCAGGAGTTGGCGCATCTCGCGCAGCGCCATGCGCCCGGAGCCCTCCAGTTCGACCAGTGCCTCCCTGGCCACCTCCGGATCACGGGCGAGGTTGGCCCGGGCGCCCCCGGCCATCAGCTGCATGGTGGTGATGTGGTGCGCCACGATGTCGTGCAACTCGCGTGCGATCCGGCGCCGTTCGGCCGCCACGGCCCGGTCCGCGAGCAGTCGGCGGTTGGCCGCGATGTCGCGCTGCCAGCGGTTCATCACGGCCGCCGCGATGACCACGATCACCGCGGCGAGTATGTTGCCCGCCACTTCCATCAGTGAGAGCCGCGGCCACTTCGTCCAGTCGATCAGAGCCGCGACCGCGCACGCCGCCGACGCCGCCGCCACGGGCGCGCTCCTGAGCCGTACGACGGTGTAGAGCGCGACCACGGCGGCGGCGCCGAAGTGCTGGGGCGTCGGCACGGTGAGCGTCAGACCTATGCCCAGCAGGAGCACGGCCGCGAGCCCGAGCACCGGTGCGCGCCGCCGCACCAGCAGCGGCAGCGCGGCCGCCACCACCAGCACGCATCCGGCCACCGGCACCTCGCCCTGCTCCGCCTGGCTGGCGAAGGAGAAACTGATCAGGTCCATGACCCCGGCGCCGATCGCGACCAGGCCGTCGTTGCGCGTCCAGGGCACCGCGTCGCCGCTCTGCGGTGTTTGTGGGGCCCGAGGCTCGGGGCTCGTGGTCACCATGACGGTCCTGACTCTGTGAGTAGCGGCTACGGCCGCCGACAGTGCGTCACGACCCCTTTTCCATGATCCCAGTCTCGCACCGGGGACCGGCCCTGCCCCGGGCCCTCGGTCCGATCCCGCTCTGGGAGCACGGTCCCAGTCGCCGCCCGCGCCCACCCCGGGCTCCCAGGGCGCTTCTCCTCCCGTGCTCGGACGACTGCACCCCGACGCGCTGATGTGCTGGTCAACGGCACCGAAAGGGGCCGCAATCCATCCATCGGCCGCACCCCATCCCGCCCCCTCGGAGGACAACAGTGATCCGCGCCCTGACCGGGTTCTCCACCCGCAATCCCTGGAAGGTCATCGGCCTCTGGACGGTGGTGGGGCTCTTCCTCGCGCTGCTCGGCCAGTCGCTGCTCTTCCGCGTCACCCAGAGCCAGAGCGGGGACTTCCTGCCCTCCACCTACGACTCGGCCGCCGCGCTCCAGGTCGCCGAGGAGAAGTTCGGTGCGAAGCCCGACGCCAACGCGGTGACCGTGCTCGTCGCCCGGACGGACGGCAAGCCCCTGACCGCGGCCGACGAGCGCCGCGTCGGCGACACCGCCGCGGAGCTGGGCCGACGGCACGTCAAGATGCCCGAGCCCAGCCGGGACGGGCCGGCCTTCCTGGCCAAGGACTACTCGCAGACGCCCAAGGTCAGCCCCGCCATGGTCGCTCCCGACCGCGCCTTCGAACTGCTCTCCGTGCAGCTGACCGGCAATGCCACCGACCCCGGTATGCACGACCTCTACCGGGCCTTCCGCGACGACGTGAAGCGCGAGTTCGCGGGTGACCGGATGCGTACCGGCTTCACGGGCGGACTCGCCGACCTCGTCGACACCACGGAGGCGGAGGAGACCACCACCACCGTCGTCGGCGCCCTCATGCTCGGCCTGATCGTGCTGATCAACATTCTGGTGTTCCGCAGTGTGCTGGCCGCCTTCGTCCCCCTGCTGGCGGTCGCCGTCATCAGCGGCGCGGCGCTGGGCGTGGTCGTGGGGGCCGCGCTGCTCACCGGTATCGACCTCGACACCTCCACTCCGAACCTGATCGGTGTCGTACTGATCGGCATCGGTGTGGACTACTTCCTCTTCCTCCTCTTCCGTTTCCGTGAACAGCTGCGGGCCCACCCGGATCTGCCCGCCCGTGCCGTGGCCACGGAGGTCACCGGCAGGGTCGGCACGGCGATCACCTCGGCGGCCCTCACGATCGTCGCCGCCTTCGCCACACTGGGCATCGCGACCTTCGGGCAGTTCCGCGTACTCGGCCCGGCCATCGCCCTGTCGGTGCTCGTCATGCTGCTGGCCAGCCTCACCTTCATGCCCGCGCTGCTCGCGGTCACCGGGCGCAAGATGTTCTGGCCCTCTCGCGCTCTGCGGCGCGAGCCCCGGCCGGGCACCGCCGGGCGCGTCGGTGACCTGGTCGCCCGCCGCCCGCTCACCCTCGTCGTGGCCTCTGTCGCCCTGCTCGGCGCGCTGGCGGCCGGGGCCGTGGGCGTCCGGATGGACTTCGACCAGACGGGCGGGGGCAAGGACACCGCCGCGGCGGCCACCGCCGCCGAGATCAACCGCGCCCTGCCCGCCGGGGTGTCGGATCCGACCACCGTCTACGTCACGGCCGACCGGGGCCGCACGCTCACCACCGGCAGCGTCGACGCCCTGCCCAAGGCCCTCGCCAAGGTCCCGGGCGTCGGCCAGGTCGGGCAGACCGTCCTCAACCCGGACCGCACGGCGGCCCGTATCGACGTCTACCTCACCGCCGACACCCAGAGCCGGCAGGCTCGCGACCTCGTCTCCGGGCCGGTCCGCGACGCCGTCGCCGTCCACACTCCGGCCGGCATGGAAGCCCATGTCGGCGGCACAGCCGCGATCTTCGCGGACATCTCCACCGCCGTCGACCACGACCTCAGGACCGTCTTCCCGGTCGCCGCGGGCCTGATCGCCCTCATCCTGATCGTCCTGCTGAGGAGCCTGCTCGCCCCGGCCGTTCTGATGATCGCCGTGGGGCTCGGCTTCGCCGCGACGCTGGGCGCCTCCGCGCTCTTCTTCCAGCATCTGCTCGACAAGCCGGGCGTCAACTTCGTGCTGCCGCTGGTGCTGTTCCTCTTCGTGGTCGCCCTCGGCACCGACTACAACATCCTCATCAGCGACCGCATCCGCGAGGAGATGGAACGTCCGGGACCCGCCCGAGCCGCCGTCGCCCGCGCCGTACGCCACACCGCTCCCGCCATCGCCACCGCCGGTGTGGTCCTCGCCGCCTCCTTCGGCAGCCTCGCGGTGAACGCGGCGCCCGCCACCCAGCAGATCGGCTTCGCGACGGGGCTCGGCATCCTCCTCTCCGCGTTCGTCCTGTCCATCGCGCTGGTGCCCGCGCTCGCCGCGCTCCTGGGCCGGAGCATCTGGTGGCCGGTCCGCCCGGGCCGCACCAAGGGCCGCCACCACGCCGAGCCGTCGGCCGACTTCCTGCCCCACGAGGTCGCCCCCCGCCCGCTTCAGGCCGTCGAATCACGGTTGCATAACGAGTAATTCCACTGTGTGACATGTGCCATTGCACATGTCACATGATTTCTCTCAGGCCCTCCGCCACCGCGGGGGGCCTGACCCCGTCGCGCCACCTCGGCGCGCCGACTGAGGAGGGCACATGCGAAGACCACTGGCACTGCTGGCCGTTGCGGTCTCGACCGTCCTACTGGGCAGCGCGGTCCCGGTCGCCGCGGCCCCCGACAGCGACAGCGACACCGCCAACGTGCGCCCGCTCGCCTGGACTTCCTGCGGCGACACCACGACCCCGGCACTGCAGTGCGCCATGCTCGACGTCCCGCTGGACCACGCCCGCCCGGACGGGCGGAAGATCAAGATCAAGCTCAACCGGCTGCCCGCCACCGCCCCCAAGGCCAAGCAGCAGGGTCCGATCCTGCTCAACCCCGGCGGCCCCGGCGCCAGCGGTCTGTGGATGCCCGCCTACATCGCGGGCCAGCTGCCCCCCGATGTCGCCTCGACGTACGACTGGATCGGCTTCGACCCCCGTGGCACCAACGGCAGCGAGCCCCATGTGGTCTGCGACGCGCACTACTTCGACGGCGAGCGCCCCGACTACCAGGTCGGCCACGGCACCGAGAAGGCGTGGCTGGGCAGGGCCGCGACGTACGCCGCCGACTGCGCGGCGGACTGGAGCTGGATCCTGCCGCACATGACGACGGCGGACAGCGCGCGGGACATGGACCGCATCCGTGCCGCACTGGGCGCCAAGAAGATCAACTTCTACGGCGGCTCCTGGGGCACCTCGCTGGGCTCCACCTACGGCCAGCTGTTCCCCTCCCGGGTGCGGCGCATGGTCCTGGACAGCATCGTCGGCCCCACCATCTCCTGGTACGACCACAACATCCTCCAGGACAAGGAGCACGAGCGGCGCTTCCGCGCCTTCGCCGAGTGGACCGCCAAGGCCGACTCGGTCTACCACCTCGGCACCGACGCGAACGCCGTGATCAAGAACTACTACGCCATGGAGGACGCGCTGCGCACCACCCCGGTGCCCGCCGCGCCCGCTCCCGGCAAGATCGGCCCGGCCGAGTTCGAGGACACCTTCTACGGCGGCGGCTACAACTTCCTGCGCTGGCCCCGGATGGCCACGGTCCTCTCGGGCTACCTCACCCGGCACGACACCCGCCCGCTCACCATCGCCTACAACCGGTACGCCGCGCCGGGCGCCGACGACGGAGCCTTCCCCAACTACAACGCCACGCAGTGCACGGAGAGCGCCTGGCCCCGGGACTGGGAGTTCTGGAAGAAGGACCAGGCGAAGGTCAACGCGGTCGCGCCGTTCTACACGTACAACAACATGTGGTACAACGCCGCCTGTATGTTCTGGCCCTACCAGGGCGGCCCGGGCCGGATGAAGATCACCGGCAAGGGCCTTCCGCCGGTCCTGCTGTTCCAGGCGACCGAGGACGCGGCGACCCCGTACCCGGGCGCGGTCGCGATGCACAAGGCGCTGCCCGGCTCCAAGCTGGTCGTCCAGAACGGCGGCAGCTTCCACGAGATCCTCTTCCACGGCAACGCCTGTCTGGACGACACCTTCGTCGCCTATCTGCGGGACGGAACCCTGCCCGGCGGCAAGGGGTTCATCGCCAAGACCTGCGCCCCCGGCGCCGACCCGGCACCGACCTACGTCGAGCCCACACCGACCGCGAAGGCATCCGCGGCCGGGCTCTCGCCGACGGACCGCGAAGCCGTCCACGGCCACTTCTGACCAACCCGGCCGTGTGTGCTCCCGGGAAACGAACCGGGAGCACACACGGCCGATCCGCGTCTGAAGACCCGGTCACTCCCCCGACGGGCCCTTGCGGGCGGGATCGGCCGCCTCGACGAGCTGGCGCAGCGCCCCGTAGTAGACCTCGTGGTCGACCACGGCGGGCAGGATGGCGGCGAGGTTCCCGGTCAGCACCGGGAAGTCGGCGGGGTCGAGCGCGGCCAGTGCGGTGCGGGTGGCGGACTGGGCGGCGCCGGGGTCGCGATGGTCGACGAAGCTCGCGCTGCCCAGAGTGAGCAGATACATCCGCCGGTAGCAGGTGATCGCCTCCTGGGCGGTCATCCCGGCCGCGAGGGAATCGGCCAGTTGGGGCTCGACGAGGCGCTTGAGGAGCTGGGGGCCGAGCCAGGGGCGCGCGCCGCGCAGGGCGATCAGGCCCGGATGGGCGGACAGCAGCTCGTACAGGCTCCGGAAGCGGGCTTCGGTGGCCACGGCCCAGTCGGTGCCGGGCGCGCTCTCGGGCAGCGACGCGGCGAGGTGGTCCACGCACAGGTCCAGGAGCCCGGCCAGGTCCGTACAGCGGCGCTGGAGCGTGGCGTGGGCGATACCGAGCCGGGCGGCCAGGGTCCGGAAGCTCAGGGCGGCGGCGCCTTCCCGGTCCACGATGAGCAGGGCGGTCACGGCGATGCGGTCGGGGGTCGCGAGGTCGAGGGAAGCGGATTGCCTGGGCATGAGAGCCAGCGTACGGTACACCGTATCGCCCGTCATCCTCACCGGTCGTGCGACGCCCGGTCCCGACCGCCCGCTCCGCAGGGGAGTCCCCGAGATGTCCCAGCTCATGTCCCCGCTCACATACGGCGACGTCAAGGCGGCCGCCGACCGCATCGCCGGGCGCGTCCGGCCCGTCGCCCTCGCCCACGCCGACCCCGGCGAGGTCCGCACCGCCCGGCGCGGCCCGCTCGACGGCCGCGCCGCAGAGCCCTGCGAGGTGTGGCTCGCGCTGGAGTTCATGCAGCACACCGGCTCGTTCAAGGCGCGTGGTGCGCAGAACTTCCTCCAGGCCCACCGCGAGGCCAAGACCCTCCCGGACGCGGGGGTGACGATCGCCTCCGGCGGCAACGCCGGGCTCGCCTGCGCCTGGGCCGCCAAGGAGCAGGGCGTCACCGCCACCGTCTTCCTGCCGGCCACCGCGCCCGCCGTCAAGGTCGCCGGGCTGCGCGGCTTCGGCGCCGACGTCCGGCTGGTCGGCACCGAGTACGCGGACGCCCTGGCCGCCTGCGAGGACTTCGCCGCCACGACCGGCGCGCTCGCCTCGCACGCGTACGACCACCCGCTGATCGCCGCCGGGGCCGGCACCGTGCTGGAAGAGATCCTTCAGCAGGTTCCCGACCTGGACACGGTGGTGGTGGCGGTCGGCGGCGGGGGCCTGTTCGCGGGGGTCGCCACCGCCGCCCACCACCACGGCGTACGCGTCGTCGCGGTCGAGCCGGAGAACTGCCGGGCGCTGAACGCGGCGATCGCGGCCGGTCGCCCGGTCGACGTGACCGTCGACTCGGTCGCCTCGGACGCCCTCGGTGCGCGGCGCGCCTCGGCGATGGCCCTGTACGCCGCCCAACAGGCCGACGTGCACTCGGTCCTCGTGCCCGACAGCGAGATCGTCCGCACCCGCCGGGCGCTGTGGGACCACCGTCGCATCGCCGTGGAGCACGCCGCCGCGACCGCGCTCGCGGCCCTCACGACGGCACCGCACCCGGCCCCGGCCGCCGCGACGAGCGCCGGCTACCGGCCCGCCGAGGGCGAGAAGGTCGCCGTCGTGCTCTGCGGCGCCAACACCGACCCCGGCGACCTCGCCCACAAGCGGGACCGCGGCTGATCAACCGGGCCGCCGTGCTCGAAGCCCGCGTCGATGCCCCGCCCGGGAGCGCTCACTGGTGCTGGGGCTGCTGTCCGCGCTGCTGGTCGTGCTGGGCCAGGACCGCGAGGAGGGTCGCCACGGTCAGTCCGGCCTCGGCCGGGTGCCGCAGGGGGGTACCGGGTTCGATGCGATACGTGTTGGAGCGGCCCTGCCGGGTGTGGGAGAGATATCCGGCCTCCTCCAGATCGGCGATGATCCGCTGGACGGCGCGCTCGGTGAGCCGGCAGTGCGCGGCGATGTCGCGGATACGGACGGAGGGGTCGTCGGCGATCGCGGCCAGCACCCGGGCGTGGTTGGTCAGGAACGTCCAGCCCGCGTGCGGTTCAGGTACAGCGCCCATCCTCTCAGCGTATGACGCGCCATTCACGCATTCAAATAGACGAAATACTTTTCATGTATCCCTTGACGTATCAGAAAGGGAAGCGGAACCTGAAGAGACCCGAGCAGGGCACCGGCGGACGCCTGGGGAGCCAATGCCATGCCAGAGCACGCGATACCCGCACAGATCGGCCGCGGGGGCGCCACCTATACGGCACCGGCCCACGCGCCGAGCGGCCGGCCACTGCCGCGCCTGGAGATCGAGGTCCGGCCGACGGGTGACCGCCAGCTCGTCGTGGTCACCGGCGAGGTCGACATCGACGCCGACCGACTGCTGCACAGCACGCTGGGGGCGGCTCTCGTCCGCTCGCGCGGCGGGGTCGACCTCGATCTGAGCAAGGTCGACTTCTGCGACTGCTCCGGCCTCAACGTGCTGCTGCGCATCCGTCAACGCGCACTGCGGGACGGCAAGACGCTCCGCGTCCGCGCCGTGAGCGGTGCCGTACACCGGCTTCTGACCGTCACTCACACACTGCCGCTGCTCACCCCACCGGAGTGAGGCCCGGGTCCGTGGGTCGGCGCCCCGGCGGGCCGGTCGCGGGCTACGAAACCCGTTGGGGCCATGGCCGGCCGGTGGCCGATGGGCCCTCCGGCGGCTTCTCGACATTCCGTGCCACGCCGGTGCGCCGGGTGGCCATGCGGTGTTCGGTGGGGGTGATTCCGTACACCTCGCGGAACGCGCGGCTGAAGGCGGTGGCGCTGGCGAACCCCCAGTGGGCCGCGATCGTCTGGACGGACCGGCCGCTCAGCTCCGGACGGGCGAGGTCGACGTGACAGCGTGCGAGGCGGCCCCGGCGGATGGTTTCCGCCACGCTCGCGGGCCGGTCGCGAAAGAGCGCGTAGAGACCGCGCAGGGAGATGTGGTGGCGGTCGGCCACCGTCTGCGGAGTCAGGTCCGGGTCGCCGAGGTTGTCGTCGATGAAGCGGAGGATCCGTTGCAGCATCACCTGGGCGCGCGCCTCGGCGGGCGCCTCCGCGGGGACGTCGAGCTGCTGCGCGAGGCACGCGGTGGCCAGGTCGAGGGCGACCGACCCCATCCGGCACAACTCCTCCGGGCCGCAGGTGGGCCCGCGCCGGACCAGCGCCCGGAAGAAGTCCGCGAGGATCGCCGCCGTTCCCCCGCCCCCGCCGAGGCGCTGGGCGACCAGGCGGTCCAACCGGTCCGACCGCAGCGGCAGCACCGAGCGGGGTATCTGCAGCATGACCGCCTCGGTCTGCTGCCCCTCGTCACAGAAGCTGGCGTTCTCCATCGGGCGCGAGGTGTCCGTCAGTACCAGTCCACCGGTGACCAGCGACTCGTTCCCCAACTGGGCGGTCCTGAAGGTCCCTTGTGTCACCAGTGCCAGCTGGTACTGCTCGGGGTCGCCCTGGCGTACATGTGCCCGGTTCCGGTGCGAGGACACCGGCGAGAAGGTGAACGTCGACAGTTGCACCACACCGAGCTCCAGTTGCGAGATCTCGGCGCGGAAGCCGGACGGGCGCTCCGCGGCGATCGCGACGGGCATCAGGCCGCTGGACACCCTTTCGCGGAACCAGTCGAATCTGTCCTCCTCCGATACGGTGTCCGCCGACTCCCGTGACCATCCCATGCGTTCTCCCCCCGTGCAGCGGTGTGCCGCCGCACCGGTCCACCGCCGGCGAAGACGCGCACACCCTCCCCCTTCACAGGCTCGATTATCGCCAACGGCCGGGTTCCCCGGTGACCGAATTTCGCGGTCCTTCACGGTGTGCGCCGTCACAGCTCCAGGAGGGCGAGGTCGACCGCCTCCGCCATCTCCCGGGCACCCTCGTCGTTCAGATGGAGGTGGTCGCCGCTGTCCAGGTCGGGCCGGATGAAGTCCGGGGCGTCCGGGTCCTGGACTGCGGCCGCGATGTCGACGACCGCGTCGAACACGGTCGAGGTGCGCAGCCAGTCGTTGACCTGACGGCGGATCACCCGGCCCTCGGGGCTGTCGACGCCGGGGTAGACGGTTCCCGCGTACGGACCCATGGTCATGCCGATCGTGGTCAGCCCCGCGCTGCGGGCCCTCCCGGCGAGCGTGGTGTAGCCCTCGATCAGGTCCTCGGCGGTGGCCGGCGGCTCGCCGGACATACCCGGCAGGCCGAGGTCGTTGAGGCCGAAGTGGAAGATCACATGGGTGGCGCCGGGCACGCCGAGCACATCGCGGTCGAAGCGGGCCAGACCGTGCGGGCCGACCTCGTCGGTCAGCAGCCGGTTGCCGCCGATGCCCTGGTTGACCACCCAGCCCCGGCCGAGCCGGCGGTTGAGCTGGTTCGGGAAGCGCCGGTTGGTGCCGGTCGAGGTACCGGTGCCCTCCAGCCAGGAGTCGCCGAACGCCACGGCGATCGCGGTGCCCTGGGGAGCGAGGACGTCGACACCGGTGACGTAGTAGCGTCCGTCCGCCTCCTCGGCGCCGTCCAGCACAGCCGCCGAGACATGGTTGCCGGAGACCGCGTAGGCGCTCTGCGACGGGGTGTGGGCGAACGTCGCCAACCCGGTGTCCTCGGGCAGATAGAGGCTCAGTACGAGGTCGGTGCCCGCGCTCACCGCCAACTCGACGGGGTCGCTCTGGACCACCTCGCCGACCGGCACGGTCACCTCGGCCGCACCGCCGAAGCGCAGCGGCCTGTCGGTCCCGGGGAGCAGGGCGGTGTCGGCGGAGGGATCGACCGCGTCGCCGCGCTCGGCCCGGATCGCGAGCCGAGCGGCCGCTATGACCAGCGGCTCCTTGCCGTACTCGTTGCTGAGCCGCACCCTTACGGCCTCACCGCCGCCGTCGAGGTGCAGGATCTGACGCAGCGTCTGGTCGTGGAAGCCGCGCGACGGACTGATCTTGATGATCTCGTGCGGGCTGAGCACGGCGGAACGGAAGCCTGCGACCCAAGCGGTCGTGTCCATGGCGGCGAAGTCCTCTCCGGGGCGGGGCCGGCGGTGCGCGGCCTCTGCATGATCTGAACCATACAGTACAGTTCAGATGTACTCAACGGTTCAGTTGAACTGAACTCAACGGGATGGTTCAGCCGCGGCTAGACTGCGGCCCACGGCGAGAGAAGGAGACGGCGACAGTGCGCGCAAGCGAACAGCCCCCCAAGCGCATCCCCTCGGGCGACCGGGCGGCGGCCAAGCGCAGGGCGATCGTGCGGGCCGCCACCGATGCGTTCCTGCGGGACGGCTACGGCGTGGGCATGGACACCATCGCCGCCGAGGCGGGCGTCGCCAAGGTCACCGTCTACAACCACTTCGGCAGCAAGGAAGCCCTCTTCACCGCGATCGTCGGCGATCTCCTGGACGCCGCGCTCGCGGAGTCGACCCGGCTGGTCGAGGAACGCCTCGGCTCCTCCACGGATGTACGCGCCGACCTCGTCGCGATCTGCGAGGCATGGGTGGCCGGCCATGCCACCCCCGAGGTGCTCGCCCTGCACAACGCCGTCATGGGCTCCATGCCGCGCCTGCCCGAGCTGGGCCGCACCTGGCAGGAGCAGGGCCCCGAGCGCTTCCACCTGATCGTCCGCGCCGCGCTCGCCTCACTCGTGGAACGCGGCGAACTCGCCATCGACGACATCGAGTTGGCGGCGATCCAGCTCTCCGGTCTGGTACTGATGCCGCACATCGCGTACGGCTCGGCCGGCTCGGCACCCGACGCCGACCTCACCCAACGGCTCATCACCGGCGGCGTGGACATGTTCCTCGCCCGCTACCGTCCCGGCGTCACGACGAGCGGCTGGACCGCCACGCGCCGCACAGTCGGCCCTCCTCCGGCTCCACACCTGGGCGGTAAAGCCGGTGGAGGCCGTGCGGACCGTTGACTCGACCTCCGCGCCGGAGCTACCTTGCCCTCGCTCCAACGTTCCCGTATATAGGCTCGGTTCATCTATATGAACTGCGGCTTTCTGCGATGTGGGATCCGACGGAAGGACAAGCGATGCCGCTCGATCGCCGAGACGTGTTGAGGTACGGAGCGACCGCCGCGGTGGCCGCCGCGATCCCGCTCCAGGCTGCCGGACCCGGCGCTACGGCCCCGCTGGGCTCCACGGACCACACGAGGATCGTGGCCGCCTACCGCGAGCTCCAGATCGGCGGCAACCGCGTCTCACCCCGGCGCGCTCGCGCGGTGGCCGCGCTCGACGAGGTCGCGACCGGCTACGACGCGGCCATGACCGTCACCGGCGACCAGCTCTGGCCCGACCTGCCGGTGGGGCCGGGCAGTACCTACTTCCCCACCATGTACTACCGGTTGCGGACCATCGCGGTGGACTGGGCCACACCCGGATCCGCGCTCTCCACCCGGCCGGAGACGCCCGACCGTCTCGTCACCGCCCTCGACACCCTCTACCGCACCCAGTACAACGAGAACACCGCCGAGCTGGGCAACTGGTACTCGTACGAGATAGGCGTGCCGTACTGGCTGCTCCAGACCGTGGTGGCGCTCGGCGACCGGCTGCCCGCAGCCGGCCGGGAACGCGTGCTGCGCCCCGTGCTGCGCTTCGTCGCCGACCCCAACCGCCGTACCTCCAACGCCACCGTGGAGACAGGCGCCAACCGTGCGGACAAGGCCCTGATCACCGTGGTGTCGGGCGCGCTGGCCGACGATGCCACCCGCGTCGCCGCCGGCATCGCGGCCGTCACCGACACCGCGGGCGGCGGCGCCTCGGACCTGACGCTGCGCACCACCAAGGGCGACGGCTACCACACCGACGGGTCCTTCATCCAGCACGACGTGGTGCCCTACCCCGGCCACTACGGGCTGGTCCTGCTGAGCGCGATCGCCGGGCTGACCTACGTCACGCACGACACCGCCGTCGGCCTCGCACCCGCTGTGCGGGAGAAGTTCGAGCAGGTCGTCACCGATGTGCACGCGCCCTTCCTGTTCGCCGGGTCGATGATGGAGACGGTACGGGGCCGGATGCTGTCCCGGCAGGGCGAGACCGGGCACGACGCGGGCCACCAGTTCATCGCGGCCGCGGTGCTGCTGGCGAGGACGGCGACGGGCGAAACCCGCAGGCGGCTGTCCCGGCTCGCGGCGCGCTGGATCGCCGAGGGCACCTGGGCGCCCTACCTGGACGTCTCCGATGTCGGCCGGTTCTCGGGCGGCCTCCAGCCCGTCGGGGTGCCCGAGGTCGAGTTCGCCGAGCAACTGCCCGCCGTACGGGCACGGTCGGGCGCGACGGCCCTGCACCGCACGTTCCCGCAGATGGACCGGATGGTGCACACCACCGAGCGCTGGTCGGCCTCGCTCGGCACGGGCTCCTCCCGGATCTGCCGCTACGAGGCCATCAACGGCATGAACCTGCACGGCTGGTACACCGGCGACGGCGTGCTCTACACCTTCCTGCCCGGCCGGCAGGGCCAGTACAGCGACGCCTACTGGCCCACCGTCGACGCCACACTCCTGCCCGGCACCACAACCAAGGACGCCGCGCCCCCACCTCTGCTGACCGAACCGCCGCGCACCACACGCACCTTCGCGGGCGGAGCGCGCTTCGACGACCGGTACGGTGTCCAGGCGCTGGACTTCGTATCCCAGGACGGCACCCTGTCCGCCAAGAAGTCCTGGTTCCTCACCCCCGACGCGGTGGTCTGCCTGGGCGCCGCCATCACCGACACCTCCGGCGCCCCGGTACGTACGGCGATCGAGAACCGCGGTCTGGGCGAGGACGGCACCCCCGGCCTGCTGATCGACGGCCGCCCCGACACCTCGCCGCTCGGCCGCCCCACGGTCGTCCGCCACGCGCGCTGGCTGCACCTGGACGGCACCGGGGGCTATGTGCTCCTCGACGGCCACGCCGACAAGCCGCTGACGCTGCTGCGCGAGGACCGTACCGGCACCTGGCTGGGCATCGACACCGGCGCCAACACCCATGGGACCTCCACCCCGTACACCCGCCGCTACCAGAAGATCGTGGTCGCTCACGGGGTCCGCCCGGCCGGTGCGAGCTATGCCTACGCCGTGCTGCCGGGTGCCACCGCCACCGAGACACGCCGTGCGACCGGGCGGTGGACGGTGCTCGCCAACTCGGAGCACACCCAGGCGATCCGCCTCGACGCGCACCTCACGGCGGCGGTGTTCTTCGCCCCGGGCGCCGTCGACGGCCTCCGGACGTCCGGGCCGACCACCGCCGTATGGGGCCGGACGCCGAAGGGCTGGAGCTGCGCCCTGGCGGACCCGTCCCAGACGCAGGACAGCGTGCGCGTCACCGTCGATGTCGCCGCCCACCGCGTCGTCCGCGCGGATCCCACGGTCACCGTGGTGGCCACTCACCCCCGGCTGGTGGTGGACATCGAGGTCGCGGGCTCGCTCGGTGCCACGCACTCCTTCACCGTCGACTGACACCGAGCGGGAACCCGCCCCTCAGGGGCACCACGCTCCCCTCTCTACCGCCGTCCGCCGAACTCCCAGTCGTGGACCTCGATGTCGGCATACCGGTCCGCCGTCAGGACGGCCCGCGCGGTGGCCGCGTCCGGAGCCCGGACCAGCGCCACCGTTCCCACCCAGGTGGCACCGTCGTCGGACAGCAACGGCCCGTACGCGATCAGGTCGTCGCGGTCCGACGGCACCACGAGGTCGCCGGGCTCCCCCGAGCCCAGGCCGAGCACCAGGTACCGGTTGCCGTCGGTCCGGCCGCCGGGGAAGTCCCACATGGTGCGGCCCAGCAGGTTGCGCCAGCGCCGCACCAGCACGTCCCGGTACGCACCGGCCTGGTAGTTGGGCTCCTCGAAGGCGAACGCGCGGGCGGCGGCGGGGTTCGGCAGATCGACGATGTGCATGCTGCCGCTGGGTGTCTCACCGTCCTCGGCGAACGTGGGCCCGCGCGCGATCAGCTCCTTCTCGAACCCGTCCATGTAGGACCAGTGGGCTTCGAGCAGTTGGCCGCGCAAGGGCAGGGAACCGGGCCGATCGCGGTGGTAGCAGAAGAACTCCATGCCCACAGACTCCCCAACGCACGACAGCTTCTCAAGGGGGTTCCGGGGAGCGCGGTCGGCCCTCCCCCGTCACGGCCCGGTGATCGGTGTCTGCAACTCGGTCACCCACTCGTCGCGGTTGTCCGGGCACTCCAGGTTGATCTCCCGGGGGTAACCGGCCGACCGGTAGCCGTTGCCGTCGATCCAGTGGGCCAGGGTCTGGGCGGTGGGCAGCACCGCGTCCATCGAGCCGCGGTGCACGATCGTCGCCGCCTGGACGGGTGGAAGGTCGAGCACCCGGAACGCACCGTCCTGGAGGGGTGCGGCGACGACCTGGACGGCCGCGTGGACGCGGATCCTGCCGTCACCCACCGGCTCGTCCTCGTAGTAGGCGATACCGGGGCCCGTCGGCGTGATGCCGGCCTCGCCCAGGCGCCGGAACAACTCGTCGTAGAGCGGCCCGATGACCGGGCTGATGTCCTGCGGCCCGAAGCTCGCGGCGGTCGCCGTCAGCTCCGCCACCCGGACCGCCGGGACGCTCTTGACGACAACGTCTTGTGTGGGCATGTGCCCCTCGCTCTCGATCGACCGGAGCCTCGCCTCGACCTGCACCAGGCGCGCCGCGGCGGCGGCCATCGCGGCCTCCAGCTCGGCCTGCCGCAGCCGCAGCATGCCGCGCAGTTCCTCGGTGGTGACCTTCTCGTCCAGGATCTCCTGGACCTGCTGAAGGGTGAAACCGAGGTCCTTGAGCGCGATCACGCGGTTGAGGCGGGCCAGTTGGGCGGCCGTGTAGTACCGGTAGCCGCTGGCGGGGTCGACATGGGCGGGCCGCAGCAGTCCGGTCGCGTCGTAGTGACGCAGCATCCGGACCGAGACGCGACCGTGCCGGGCGAAGTCTCCGATGGTGAACATGATGTCTCCGAGTCCAGCGTCTGACACGGTGTGAGGGTCAAGAAACCATAGTGGGGGAAATGATCACGACCATGACTACCTCGACCAGAAGAGCCGAAGAGTTCGTCGGAGACGGACCCGAGCGCCGGTTCAGTGGACCTGCGACCGGTGAGGAACGGCGTATGCTCCTCGCCTTCCTCGGCGATCAGCGCGCGACCTTGGAGCTCAAGTGCGCCGGTGTGGAAGCGGAACTGTCGGCCCGCGCCGTGGAACCGTCCACGCTGTCCCTGCTCGGCCTGGTCCGCCACCTCACGGATGTCGAGCGCCACTGGTTCCGCCAGGTGCTGGCCGGACAGGACGCTCCGCCCCTCTACTCCTGCACCGAGGCCCCCGACGGGGACTTCGACGGCGCCGTGTCCGAGCCGGCGGCGATCGCGGACGCGTGGCAGGCCTGGCGGGCCGAGGTCGCGTACGCCGATGACTTCGCCGAGCGGGCTCCGCACCTCGACCTCGAGGGCGACGACTCCTGGCGCGGCAGGGTCTCGCTGCGCTGGGTGCTCATCCACATGATCGAGGAGTACGCCCGCCACAACGGCCACGCCGATCTGCTGCGTGAGCGGATCGACGGCGCGCGGGGCATCTGAGGACCGGCGGCCCGGACCGGGACCGCCTACGGGCCGCTGCCGAACGGCAGCGGCCCGTACGCCCTGTCGAGATGCGGGGCGAACGGTGCGAGGGGAACACCGCGCACCGGGTTGGCCGGCGCCTCCTGCGCGCGCAGCAGGGACCGCACAAGGTCCGCGTCGATCTCGATGTCCATACTGTCCGCACTATCCACACGGTCCATGCTGGCGGGGGACCTCCTGTCTTTCGTCGTGCCGGTCCGTGAGACGGCCGGGCGCGCGGTCAGGGGCGTGTGTACGGGCGGGTCATGATCTCCATGTTGTGTCCGTCCGGGTCCTTGAAGTAGGCGCCCCGGCCGCCGAAGAGGTGGTTGATCCGGCCGGGGTCGGTGTGGTCGGGGTCGGCGTAGTACGTGACCCCGACCGTCTCCAGACGCGCGATCATGGCAGGGAAGTGCTCGTCGGGCACGAGGAACGCGTAGTGCTGGGTCTGGATCGGCTCGTCCCTCTTCTCGTAGTAGTCGAGGGTCACACCGTTGCCGAGGTCGACGGGCAGGAACGGCCCGAACGGAGCGCCGACCCGCAACCCCAGGATCGCGGCGATGAACTCGGCCGACAGATACCGGTCGCTGGCGTATACGGCGGTGTGGTTCAGCTGCACGGCGACCACCGACGGTTCGGAGGCGTGCGGGTGGTGCGGGTGGTACTGGTCGTGCGACATCGGTGAGGTTTCTCCGGGTCTTTGGCGAGGCTGCGAATCCTGGGGATTCGCCGGTATGCGGCGCCGTACGCGGGCGCCGGATGCGAAGACGCGGAGAAAAGGGGCGGACTTCTTGCCCGCCTCGCGCTCACGCCGAGGCCGGGAACCCCACTCGTGTATGGCCCAAGGCCGACCCGGCAGTCACCTCACGGACTCTAGTGGCTGGTCACAAACCGGTGCAACGCCGATCCGGCCAGCCACCGCGCGCTGCGGGTCCGGGTCCCGGTCCGAGTGAGGACAACTTCACCGACGGACCGTACGGGTTCTCTCCTGGGCAGCCAAGCGGCCCCACGCCCAGGCCTGTTGGCGTGGCCTGGCCTCTCGGCCCTGACCCTCCCTAGGCGTTCCGGATCGCCGTCACCAGTCCCGTGACGAGGCTTGCCCGCTCGGCCATCGTCTCGACCACCACGTACTCGTGGTCGGCGTGGGCGCCGCCTCCGACCGCTCCCAGGCCGTCGAGCGTCGGCACTCCCAGCGCGGCCGTGAAGTTGCCGTCGCTGCCGCCGCCGACCGCCACACCTTCGAGGTCGGGCCGCAGCCTCCTCGCCACCGCGAAGAGCTCGGCCGACGCCGACTCGGGCATCGGGGGCCGGCCGACGGCTCCCTCCACCACGATCTCCGCCTCGCCGAGGTGCGGAGTCAGAGCCGCGAACGCCGACTCGACGCGTTCCTTCTCCTCGGCCGACTCGACCCGGACGTCGACGACGACGGTCGCTCGGGCGGGGACGACGTTGTCCAGGGTGCCCGCCGACGCGACGGTCGGGGTGACCGTCGTGCCGATCTCCGGGCGGCCGAGCGCCGCGATGTCCAGGACCTGGTGTGCCGCCTCGACCAGGGCGTTGACCCCCGCCTCGGGCTCAAGTCCGGCGTGCGAGGCCCGGCCCGAGATCGAGACCCGGAAGGAGCCGCAGCCCTTGCGGCCGGTCTTGAGGCCTCCGCCGTCGGCGGCGCCCTCGAAGACGAGTACGGCGCCGCACGCGAGGGCCCGTTCCTCGATCAGCGCCCGGGAGGAGCGGGAGCCGACCTCCTCGTCGGCGGTCACCAGGATCTCGACGCCCGACAGGTCGTCGAGCGCCGCCAGCCCGTGAATCGCCTGCACCAGACCGCCGAGCATGTCGAAGACACCGGGGCCGGTCGCCCGCCCGTCCGCCACACGGAACGGGCGGCGTTCGAGCGTACCGAGCGGGAACACCGTGTCATGGTGGCCGAGGACGAGGACGCGGGGATCGCCACCGCCCGACCAGTGGACGTGCGGCCCGGCCTCGCTCTCGACGAGGACGGCCTTCCCGCCGAGGCGACTCTCGATGACAGCGGCGACAGTGGTGGCCGATGCCGCCAAGGCGTCGAGTTCGCGCGAGGGAGACTCGACTTCGACGAGTGTCCGGAGGTCATCGATCATCGCGTCGACGCTCACGTCGACCCTCTTGTGCGTCGTCACTCCGTCAGCGTACTTGGTACGTCCCTGACAGCCGGGCCGTGGCCCCGGCGCCCCCTCGGGCACCCGAGGTGCGGGTCAGCGACGGAACGCCCGCCGAACTCCCGTGCCAAAATCAGCGGGTGCAGATCGGGATGCTGGGTCCATTCGAGGTGCGCACGGACGACGGCGGCCTGGTCGACGTGCCCGGCGCGCGGCTGCGCGGGCTGCTGGTCGCCCTCGCGCTCAAGCCGGGGCACGCGGTCCCCAAGGCGCCGCTCATCGACTGGATCTGGGGCGAACACCCGCCCGCCGACGCGACGAACGCCTTGCAGCGCCTGGTCTCCCGGCTGCGGAAGGCGCTGCCGGACGGGGCGATCGCGGGGCAGCCGGACGGCTACCGGCTGGCGGTGGAGCCCGACGCCGTCGACGCCGTACGTTTCGAACGCCTCGTCATCGCGGGCCAGGCCCGTACCGGGGACGCATCCCGGCGGGTGCGCCTCCTGCGCGAGGCCCTCGATCTGTGGCGCGGCGCGGCCATGCAGGACGTCGGTCTGACGGACAGCGCCGCGTTCGAGGCCGCGGTCGTCCGGCTCGACGGGTTGCGCCTGAGCGCCACCGAGGAGCGGGTCGACGCGGAGGTGGCCCTCGGGCGCGGTGCGGAGCTGGTCACCGAGCTGAGCGACCTGGTGGCCGCGCACCCGGTACGGGAGCGGCTCGTCGCCGCCCTGATGCGCGCCCTCGTCGCGGCCGGTCGCGACAGCGAGGCGCTGCTGGTGTACCAGCGCGCTCGGGAGGCCCTGGCCGACGCACTGGGCGTGGATCCCTCGCCCGAGCTGGCCGCGTTGCACGTCGCGCTGCTGCGGGGCGAGTTGGGGCGGCGCGAGGAGACCCACAAGACCAATCTGCGCGCCGAGCTGACCAGCTTCGTCGGCCGGGGCGCCGATGTGGCCGCGGTCCGCGCGCTCCTGTCCGAGCACCGGCTCACCACCGTCACCGGTCCGGGCGGCTCCGGCAAGACCAGGCTGGCCACGGAGACCGCGCGCACCCTGCTCGGCGATCTGCCGGACGGGGTCTGGCTGGTGGAGCTCGCCGCCATCGGCACGGACGGCGAGGTGGCGCAGTCGGCGCTCGCCGGGCTCGGTCTGCGGGACGCCCTGCTGGGCGGGGCCCCCAACGCGGAGCTGACGGACCGGCTCGTCGCCGCGATCCGCGAGCGGGAGGCGCTGCTGGTCCTGGACAACTGCGAGCACGTGATCGAGGCCGCGGCGGTGTTCGCCCACCGGCTGCTCGGGGAGTGCCGGCGGCTGCGAATCCTGGCGACCAGCAGGGAACCGCTCGGTATCACCGGGGAGGCGCTGTGGCCGGTCGAGCCGCTGGCCCTGCCGGAGGAGGACGCGGACCCGGGCGAGATCGTGTCCTTCCCCGCCGTCCAGCTGCTGCGGGACCGGGCCGGGGCGGTGCGCCGGGATCTCCCGGTCGACGCCCGCACCTTGGCGACGATGGTGCGCGTCTGCCGGGCCCTGGACGGGATGCCGCTGGCGATCGAACTGGCCGCGGCGAGACTGCGCACGATGTCCGTCGATCAGCTGGCCAACCGGCTCGACGACCGGTTCCGTCTGCTGACCAGTGGCAGCCGCACCGCGCTGCCCCGGCACAAGACGCTGCGCGCGGTGGTCGACTGGAGCTGGGAGCTGCTCACCGAGGCCGAGCGGACGGTCCTGCGCAGGCTGTCGGTGTTCTCCGGCGGGGCGGGCCTGGAAGCGGCCGAACGGGTCTGCGCGGACGGGGCGGACGGCACGGTCGAGCGGGAGCACGTACTCGAACTGCTCACCGCGCTGACCGAGAAGTCGCTGCTGCGCGCCGAGGGCGACGGCGCCCCGCGCTACCGCATGATCGGCACGATCAAGGAGTACGCCGGACAGCGGCTGGCGGAGGCGGGGGAATCGGAGCGGGCGCGCCACGCGCACCTGGCCTGTTTCACCGAGCTCGCCGAGACCGCGGAGCCGCAGCTGCGGCGCGCCCAGCAGCTGGAGTGGCTGGCCACCCTTGAGGCCGAGCACGACAACATCGCTGCGGCGGTGCGCGGCGCGCTCGCGGCGGGCGAGGCGCAGGCGGCGATGCGGCTGGCGGCGGCCGCGGGCTGGTACTGGTGGCTCAGCGGGCACCGGACCGAGGGCATGGAGCACCTCACCGCGGCCACCGAGGTACCCGGCGAGGTGACCGACGAGGTCCGGGCCACGGTGTACGCGCTGCTCGTGAACTTCGTGACGTCCGGGCCGGGCGACGAGCACCAGGCCGCGGAGTGGATCCACAAGGCGTACGAGTTCAGCCGCCGCAGCCTGCACAGCCGGTCCCGCCACCCACTGCTGGGGTTCGTCACCCCGCTGGAGCGCATGCTGCGGACGCCCGACGCGTTCCTGTCCGCGTTCGAACCGCTGCTCGACGACGAGGACCCCTGGGCGCGGGCGCACGCCAGGCTGCTCCTGGGCAAGATGCGGACCGTACTCGGCCAGGGCGGGCCGGACGGCAAGGAGGCGGACGCGTACCTGGAGAGGGCGCTCGCCGAGTTCCGGGTGCTCGGCGAGCGGTTCGGGATCCACTTCGCCCTGACCGAGCTGGCGGACCGGCTCGCCATGCGCGGCGACTTCGCCGGTGCGTGCGCGTACTACGAGGAGGCGATCGCGGTCGTCACCGAGCTCGGTTCCACCGAGGACATCATCGCCATACGGTCGCGGCAGGCGCAGCTGTACTGGCTGATCGGCGACAAGGACGCGTGCGCGGCCACTCTGGCCGAGGCGCAGCGGTACGCGGAGCGGGTCACCTGGCCGGGTGCGCTGGCCGTCCTCGCCCTCTCGAAGGCGCAACTCGCCCGCTGGGACGGCGATGCCCGGGAGGCGCACAGGCAACTGGACGTGGCGAAAGCCCTGTTGGGCGACGACGCGGAGGAGGCGGTCATCCGCGCGGTGGCGCAGGACCTGCTCGGCTACCTCGCCGACGACCTCGGCGAGGCCCGGACGCTGCGCGCCGCGGCCTGCGAGGCGGCGTCCGAGACGGGACACGCACCGGTGATCGCCCGGGTGCTCGTCGGGGTCGCGGACCTGGCGCTGCGCCGCGGCGCGCACGCGCAGGCCGCGCGGCTGCTCGCGGCGAGCACGGCCGTACGAGGACTGCCGGACCACTCCCACCCGGACGCGGCCCGGATCGAGCGGGCGGCGCGCCACCGCCTCGGCGACGCGGAGTTCGCCGAGGCGGCCGAGGAGGGGGCGCGGACCGGCTGGTCCGAGCTGGTCGAGGTCACGCTCGCTTCTTGAACGTGGAGACCGCCCACCCGTACCCGACGACGGCGAACCCGACGCACCAGGCGAGGGCCGCGAGCGCGTCACCACTCGACGGGTCGCCCTCCAGCAGCCCGCGCAGTGTCTCGATGATCGGGGTGAAGGGCTGGTACTCCGCGAACTGCCGCACCCCCGCCCCCATCGTGTCCGAGGGCACGAAGGCGCTGCTCAGGAACGGCAACATGATCAACGGCACGGCGGCCAGTCCCGCCGACTCCGCGGTCTTGGCGGCCAGCCCCAGAGCGACGGTGAGCCAGCCGGCCGCGAAGCTGAGCAGCACGATCAGCCCGATCGCGCCGAGCCAGTCGAGGGCGCTCGCGCCCGGGTCGTACCCCATCGCGAAGGCCAGTCCGACGATGGCCGCGCAGGCCACCAGGCAGCGCAGCATGGTGACGACGACGTGTCCGGTCAGCACGGAACCCCGGGAGACGTCCATGGTCTTGAACCGGTTGATGATGCCCTTGGTCATGTCGTCGTTCACAGCCGTCGCGGTGGCCCCGAGACCGTAGCTGATGGCCATCACGAGCAGACCCGGTGTCGCGTAGTCGACGTAGTCGCCGCCGACGTCGAACGCGCCACCGAACACCTTGACGAACATCAGCATCATCACGAGCGGGAACAGGACCGCGTTGAACACCGTGGTCGGGTTCCGCAGGTTGTGCTTCAGATTGCGGCGCACCATGATCGCCGCATCGGCCATCGGCGTCGGGAGCGTACTCATCGTGCGGCCACCTTCGTGCTCGTGTTCTCGGTCAGGGCGAGGAAGACGTCGTCGAGGTCCGGTGTGTGCACGGAGAACTCCGCGGCGTTGAGCATGTGCTCGTCGAGCCGGTCGAGCAGCACCCGCAGCGACCTCGACTCACCGTCGCTGGGCACCCGCAGGGTCAGCTCCTCGTCGTCGCGCGTGGATCCGGCCAGGACCCTTGCCGCCACGTCGAGTTCGTCGAGGTCCGCGAACCGCAGCCGGACGTGGGTACCGGGGATCTGGCGCTTGAGCTCCTCGGGGGTGCCCTGGGCGACCAGCCGGCCCTGGTGGAGCACCGCGACCCGGTCGGCGAGCTGGTCGGCTTCGTCGAGGTACTGGGTGGTGAGGAAGATGGTGGTGCCCTCGGCCACCAGCTCCCGGACGATGGCCCACATCGTGCGCCTGCTGCGCGGGTCGAGACCCGTGGTCGGCTCGTCGAGGAAGATGATCCGCGGGTTGCCGACGAGCGTCATCGCCAGGTCCAGCTTCCGGCGCATACCTCCCGAGTACGTCGCCGCCAGCTTGTCCGCCGACTCCATCAGGTCGAACCGCTCAAGGAGACTCGTGACCAGCCGGCCACCGGAGCGCACGCGCCTCAGGTCCGCCATCAGCCGCAGGTTCTCGCGGCCCGACAGCAGCTCGTCCACCGCGGCGAACTGACCGGTCACACCGATGGCGGCGCGCACCTCCCTGGTCGCGGTCGCCACGTCGTGCCCGGCGACGCGCACCGTCCCGGCGTCGGCCTTCATCAACGTCGTCAGGACGTTCACCGTCGTCGTCTTGCCCGCGCCGTTGGGGCCGAGCAGGGAGAAGACCGATCCCGCGGCGACCTCGAAGTCGATACCGTCGAGCACGGCCTTGTCGCCATATGCCTTGCGCAGCCCGGAGACCGCGATTGCTGAAACTGCGCTTGCCGAAACTGCGCTTGCCGAAACTGCGCTTGCCGAACTCTTCATGGGCTTGAGCCTCGCGGCCGGGCCTGTCACCGATCTGACACGCGCCTGACACGGCCACTGACAGCGCGCAGGAAGACAAAACAGAAAGCCGAGCAGCAAGACAAACCGGAAGACAAAAGGCCCCGGGAACGCCTGAGAGCACTCCCGGGGCCGCGCCCTCTACAGGACGCAGGCGACGCCGTTACGGGGCGACGGGCAGCTGGCGCTTGTGCTCGGTCAGGCGGTAGCGGCGGACGATCGTCTCGGAGGCCCGCTCATCGACCGGCTTGCCCTCCAGGAAGTCGTCGATGTCGTCGTACGTGACCCCGAGCGCGTCCTCGTCGGCCTTGCCCGGGTCGAGGGTCTCCAGGTCGGCCGTCGGGGTCTTCCACACCAGCTCGGCGGGTGCGCCCAGCGCGTCCGCGACGGCACGCACCCGGCGCTTGGTCAGGCCGGTCAGCGGGACCAGGTCGGCGGCGCCGTCGCCGAACTTGGTGAAGAAGCCGGAGACCGCCTCGGCGGCGTGGTCGGTGCCGACGACCAGGCCGTCGTGCGCGCCGGCCACCGCGTACTGCGCGATCATGCGCTGGCGCGCCTTGATGTTGCCGTGCACGAAGTCCTGGTGGTGGGCGTCGCGGAAGCTCACGTCGGCGGCCAGCGCGGCCTCGATGGCGGCGTCGCTCGCGGGCTTGATATCCACGGTCAGCACATGGTCGGCCTGGATGAAGGAGAGCGCGAGCTGGGCGTCGTGCTCGTCGGCCTGGACTCCGTACGGCAGCCGCATCGCGTAGAAGCGCGCCTCGTGCCCGGCGGCCCGGGCCCGCTCGACGGCGAGCTGGCACAGACGGCCGGTGGTGGTGGAGTCGACGCCGCCGCTGATGCCGAGCACGAGGGAGCGCAGACCGGTGGAGGTGAGCCGCTCGGCGAGGAAGGCCACCCGCCGCTCGATCTCCCGCTCGGCCTCGAAGGTCTCGGCGACCTGGAGATCCCGGGCGATCTCCTGCTGCAGGGCGGTGGACGCCGGCTCGCTCACGTCTGCTCCTTGTTCCACTTCACGATGTGCTGGTGCGCCCACCACCCTACCTAGGGGGTGTCCGGCGAAGGCGAGGCGGCCGAGGGAGGCGGGTGCCGGGGCGGGGACGGCGGCGGCGACAGCGACGGCAGCGAGGCTCGCCGGGGCGGTGCCGAGCCCACCCGATCTCGACCTCCCCCACCGGGCCCCACGCGTGGGGCCACGGCTGCGCGCCCGTGAAGCCGATGACGCGGTCGTCCTCGCCAAGGAGGGTCCAGAGACAGAACCCCCGCTCCGCATCGTGCCTGCGCTGGCGCGCCGTCAGCTCCTCGTACACCGACAGCTCCGCCGCCGCGCCCCCGTGGAACTCCATGACCTCCGGATCGGCGAACACCTCGTGCCAGGCGTACGCGTCCTCCTCGGTCGGCACGCGCAGCCGTACGACGGGCAGGGACTTCTCCTCAGTGGAGCTCATGGCGTGGGCAACCCTTCGCGATAACGATCAACAGCCACCCATAGACTGCACATGTCCTGTGCTTTCCGGCATGCAAAATCGAGTCTTCGGGAGAACCCGCTGTGACCGAGCCCCTCTCCGAACACACCGCGGATGTGATCGTCGTCGGGGCCGGCCCCGCCGGGTCGACCACCGCGTACTACCTGGCCAAGGCCGGACTCGACGTACTGCTGCTGGAGAAGACCGCCTTCCCGCGCGAGAAGGTCTGCGGCGACGGGCTGACCCCGCGCGCCACCAAGCAGCTCGTGTCGATGGGCATCGACATCTCCGAAGAGGCCGGCTGGCTGCGGAACAAGGGCCTGCGCATCATCGGCGGCGGCGTCCGGCTCCAGCTGGACTGGCCCGAGCTCGCCAGCTACCCCGACTACGGACTCGTCCGCAAGCGCGACGACTTCGACGAGCAGCTGGCCCGCCAGGCCCAGAAGGCCGGCGCCCGCCTCCACGAGCGCTGCAACGTGGGTGCGCCCATCATCGACGACCGTACGGGCCGGATCACCGGCGTCCACGCCAAGCTCGGCGAGGACAAGCGGGAAGTCACCTTCCACGCGCCGCTCGTCGTCGCCGCCGACGGCAACTCCACCCGGCTCTCCCTCGCGATGGGCCTGCACCGCCGCGAGGACCGCCCGATGGGCGTGGCCGTACGGACGTACTTCCACTCGCCCCGCCACGACGACGACTACCTGGAGTCCTGGCTGGAGCTGTGGGACCGGCGCGGCCCGGGCGAGGACCGCCTCCTGCCCGGCTACGGCTGGATCTTCGGCATGGGCGACGGCACCTCCAACGTCGGCCTCGGCGTCCTCAACACCTCCGCCTCCTTCAAGGAGCTCGACTGGCGCGAGGTCCTGAAGGCCTGGTGCGCCTCCATGCCCGCCGACTGGGGCTACACGGAGGAGAACATGACCGGCCCCATCCGCGGCGCCGCCCTCCCCATGGCCTTCAACCGCCAGCCGCACTACACCAAGGGCCTGTTGCTGGTGGGCGACGCGGGCGGCCTGGTCAACCCGTTCAACGGCGAGGGCATCGCGTACGCCATGGAGTCGGGGCAGATCGCCGCGGACGTCATCGTCCAGGCGCACGCCCGCGCGACCCCGGCCCAGCGCGAGCTGGCGCTGCACAACTACCCGAAGATCCTCAAGGACACCTACGGCGGTTACTACACGCTGGGCCGCGCCTTCGTGAAGCTCATCGGCAACCCGAAGGTCATGAAGATCGCGACCCAGCGGGGCCTGACCCACCCGATGCTGATGAAGTTCACCCTGAAGATGCTCGCGAACCTCACCGACCCCAGGGGCGGCGACGCGATGGACCGCATCATCAACGGCCTCTCGAAGGTGGCCCCCAAGGCCTGAGAAGGCCCCCTGCACGGCCGAAAGGGCCGGTGCCCCCTCTCGGGGAGCGCCGGCCCTCTCGTATGCCTGTGAGCGCCGCGACTAGAGGACGCGGACCGCGCCGGTCGGCCGGTCCCAGTCCATGCTGCGCTCGACCACACCGGTCGAGGAGTTCTGCGCGCCGACGAACTTGCCGCCGCCGACGTAGATGGCCACGTGGTACGCGGAGCCCGAGCCGCCCCAGTAGAGGATGTCGCCGGCCTGGAGGTTGGACAGCGAGACCTGGCGGCCGGTGGCCGACTGGTCCTGGGAGACGCGCGGCAGGTCGATGCCCACCTGGCGGTACGCGGCCTGCACGAGGCCCGAGCAGTCGTACGCGCTGGAGCCCGTGGCACCCGACACGTACGCCTTGCCGACCTGCGCCAGCGCGAAGTTCACGATGGTGGCGGCGGAACCCGTGGCGGGGGAGGACGAGGTGACGGTGCTGCTGCCACCGGTCGAGCTCAGCTTGGTGCGCGTGGAGGAGCGGGAGGCGCGCTCGGCGGCCTCCTCCTTCGCCTTGGCCTCGGCTTCGGCCTTGGCCTTCTTCTCTTCCTCCGCCTTGGCGTCCGCGTCGGCCTTGGCCTTCTTGGCGACCTTGGCGGCGCTGGAGGCGGCCGCGTTCTGCTGGGCCTTCAGCTGGAGGTCGGCGGCGACCCGCTGGGTGGCCTCGGCGGAAGCGGCGGCGGTGCTCGCGAGCCCGGTCGTGAGCGTGGGCATCTCGATGGTCTCGGTCACCGGCTCGGCGGCAGTGGCCGAACCGGCGGCGCCTGCCACCGCGATGGTGCTGAGGACGCCACCGGCAACTCCGGCACGGAGCGCGAGCTTGGAGGCGCTGCGGCGGGGCTTCCGGTGGCTGGGTATGTGAGCGGTGTGGGACATGAGGACAACCGCTATCAGGGGTTCACGGTTCCCTTCAAGAAACGTGTGCTGCGCCACAGTTGCGGTCGGAACGGACGAATCCGCTTCCTCCGCGCCCTTATTGACGCCGTAACGGGCAATCCGGGCATGCGCGATCAGGGCTGTGATCATGTGGTTTTTATAAATAGTCCGAATTGCCCGTCGCCTACCATCCGTTCACACCGTTGGCCAAGCCCGGTTTAATCCGTGACGGATTCGTGTGACGCAGGTCACTTCGTATCCCGCTGTCGGCCGTCCCGTGACCGGGCCGTGATCAGCGGGGCGGGGGAGTGGCCGGCCGGCAAGGGCCCCGCGCCCGGCTCGTGATCACTTCGAGCCGATCCGGATCACGTCCGGTTCGCTTCCGGACCGGTCCGGAGTTCGTGAACGCGCGCACAGGTCCACCCCTTGGCGAAGCTCTCACCCGCACGAGTGAGCCGCGGCCCTTTACCACTCGAACGAGTCCATCGCCAATTTGCCTGTAAGGCCCATGTCTTGATAGTGCCGCACCCCTTGCGACCAGCGGTAACAGGAGTAGATGCTACGCCTTGTGATCACTCGGCCGCTTCGGGTGTGAAGATCACTGCTCATCCGACTTCATGATCCTTCGTCAGGTGGTGGAGATCACAAAGCCGTTGGCGTACCCCGTGTCGCAGATCACAGACCGCCGGGCATAGGATGCGGTGCAGTCGGGCTTGTGAACTGCCTCACATGTGCGCGATCTTCGCGTGGCGAGGGGGTGGCAGCGGTGCCCGTGTGCGGTCCAACGGTCAAGGACGACTGGAAGGAGCGAGGAGCGTGAATGCCTACGCGCCCATCCTCGTGCTCGGCGCCCTAGGGGCTGGGTTTGCGATCTTCTCCGTGGTCATGGCCACGCTTATCGGCCCAAAGCGGTACAACCGGGCGAAACTTGAGGCGTACGAGTGCGGCATCGAACCGACTCCCACGCCGGCCGGAGGCGGCCGCTTCCCCATCAAGTACTACCTGACGGCGATGCTCTTCATCGTCTTCGACATCGAGATCGTCTTCCTCTACCCCTGGGCCGTCACCTTCGACGCCCTGGGGGTTTTCGGGCTCGTGGAGATGCTGCTCTTCGTGCTCACCGTGTTCGTCGCCTACGCGTATGTGTGGCGGCGCGGCGGCCTGGAATGGGACTGAGGGGCTGAGGGGCACCTATGGGACTCGAAGAGAAACTGCCGAGCGGCTTTCTGCTGACCACCGTCGAACAGGCCGCGGGCTGGGTGCGCAAGGCGTCCGTCTTCCCCGCCACCTTCGGTCTGGCCTGCTGCGCCATCGAGATGATGACGACCGGCGCCGGCCGTTACGACCTGGCCCGCTTCGGCATGGAGGTCTTCCGCGGCTCACCGCGCCAGGCGGACCTGATGATCGTGGCCGGCCGGGTCAGCCAGAAGATGGCGCCGGTCCTGCGGCAGGTCTACGACCAGATGCCCAACCCCAAGTGGGTCATCTCCATGGGGGTTTGCGCATCCTCGGGCGGAATGTTCAATAATTACGCCATTGTGCAGGGCGTCGACCACATTGTGCCGGTCGACATCTATTTGCCCGGTTGCCCGCCCCGGCCCGAGATGCTGATCGACGCGATCCTCAAGCTCCACCAGAAGATCCAGGGCTCCAAGCTCGGGGTGAACGCGGAGGAAGCCGCCCGCGAGGCGGAGGAGGCCGCCCTCAAGGCGCTGCCCACCATCGAGATGAAGGGGCTGCTGCGGTGAGCGACGACCGTACTCCCGAGGCGCCGGAGAACGGCGGCCTGCCCGCCCAGCGCGACGACACCGGCGACGTCATCGGCGTCCGCAAGGGCATGTTCGGCGCCGCCAACGGCGGCGACACCAGCGGCTACGGCGGCCTGGTGCGCACCGTCACCCTGCCCGGCGCCTCCTCCCGCCCCTACGGCGGCTGGTTCGACGAGGTGGCCGACGAACTCGAAGGCGCCCTGGAGGAGCAGGACCTGCTCCCCGAGAACGCCATCGAGAAGACGGTCGTCGACCGCGACGAGCTCACCTTCCACATCGCGCGCGAGCACCTCGTCCTGGTGGCCCGCACCCTGCGCGACGACCCGGCCCTGCGCTTCGAGCTCTGTACGGGCGTCAGCGGCGTCCACTTCCCGGGCGACAAGGGCCGCGAGCTGCACGCCGTCTACCATCTGCGCTCGCTCACCCACGGCCGGCTGATCCGTCTGGAGGTCACCGCCCCGGACAGCGACCCGCATCTGCCGTCCCTGGTCGGCGTCTATCCGACCAACGACTGGCACGAGCGCGAGACCTACGACTTCTTCGGCCTGGTCTTCGACGGCCACCCCGCCCTCACCCGGATCATGATGCCGGACGACTGGCAGGGCTTCCCGCAGCGCAAGGACTACCCCCTCGGCGGCATCCCCGTCGAGTACAAGGGCGCCCAGATCCCGGCTCCGGACCAGCGGAGGTCGTACACCTGATGTCCACTTCACACTCCTCCGCGAGGGAGACGACCGAGGGGACCGTCTATACGGTCACCGGCGGCGACTGGGACGAGATCGCCCGCACCGCCGCCCGCGCCGACGACGAGCGCATCGTCGTCAACATGGGCCCCCAGCACCCCTCCACGCACGGCGTACTCCGCCTCATCCTGGAGATCGACGGCGAGACGGTCACCGAGGCCCGCTGCGGCATCGGCTATCTGCACACCGGCATCGAGAAGAACCTCGAGTTCCGCACCTGGACGCAGGGCACCACCTTCGTCACGCGCATGGACTATCTGACGCCGTTCTTCAACGAGACGGCGTACTGCCTGGGCGTGGAGAAGCTGCTCGGCATCACCGACCAGATCCCCGACCGCGCCTCGGTCATCCGGGTCCTGCTGATGGAGCTCAACCGGCTCTCCTCGCACCTGGTCTGCATCGCCACCGGCGGCATGGAGCTCGGCGCCACCACGATCATGATCTACGGCTTCCGCGACCGCGAACTCATCCTCGACGTCTTCGAGCTGATCACCGGTCTGCGGATGAACCACGCCTTCGTCCGCCCCGGCGGGCTCGCCCAGGACCTGCCCCCGGGCGCGGTGGACCAGCTCCGCGAGTTCGTGAAGACGATGAAGAAGAACCTGCCGGAGTACGACAAGCTCGCCACCGGCAACCCGATCTTCAAGGCCCGGATGCAGGACGTCGGGTACCTCGACCTGACCGGCTGTATGGCGCTCGGCGCGACCGGACCGATCCTGCGCTCCGCCGGTCTGCCGCACGACCTGCGCAGGACCGACCCGTACTGCGGCTACGAGACCTACGACTTCGAGGTCCCCACCGCCGACAGCTGCGACTCCTACGGCCGCTTCCTGGTGCGCCTGGAGGAGATGCGGCAGTCGCTCAGGATCGTCGAGCAGTGCCTGGACCGGCTGGAGCCCGGCCCGGTCATGGTCGCCGACAAGAAGATCGCCTGGCCCGCGCAGCTCGCGCTCGGTCCGGACGGACTCGGCAACTCCCTCGACCACATCAAGAAGATCATGGGCACCTCCATGGAGTCCCTGATCCACCACTTCAAGCTGGTGACCGAGGGCTTCCGGGTCCCCGTCGGACAGGCCTACGCGGCCGTCGAGTCGCCCAAGGGCGAGCTCGGGGTGCACGTCGTGAGCGACGGAGGCACCCGCCCCTACCGGGTCCACTTCCGTGACCCGTCCTTCACCAATCTCCAGGCCATGGCGGCGATGTGCGAGGGCGGCCAGGTCGCCGACGTCATCGTCGCCGTCGCGTCCATCGACCCCGTGATGGGAGGCGTCGACCGGTGACCGAGACCACGCCGACGAGCCTGGGCATGCCCCAGTTGCCCGCGCCCGATTTCCCGGCCGACGTCCGGGCCCGGCTCGAAGCCGACGCCAAGGAGGTCGTCGCCCGCTACCCGGACAGCCGCTCCGCGCTGCTGCCGCTGCTGCACCTCGTGCAGTCGGAGGAGGGCCATGTCTCGCGCACCGGGATGCGCTTCTGCGCCGAGACGCTGGGCCTCACGACCGCCGAGGTGACCGCCGTCGCCACCTTCTACACGATGTACCGGCGCAAGCCCTCGGGCGACTACCAGGTGGGCGTCTGCACCAACACCCTGTGCGCGGTGATGGGCGGCGACGCCATCTTCGACGAGCTCAAGCGCCACCTCGGGGTCGGCAACGACGAGACCACCCCCGACGGCAAGGTGACGCTCGAACACATCGAGTGCAACGCCGCCTGCGACTTCGCGCCCGTGGTGATGGTCAACTGGGAGTTCTTCGACAACCAGACCCCCGAGTCGGCCAGGCGCCTGGTCGACGACCTGCGCGCGGGCAGGCCGGTGGAGCCCACTCGCGGGGCCCCGCTGTGCACCTACAAGGAGACCGCCCGGATCCTGGCCGGCTTCCCCGACGAGCGCCCCGGCGCCGTCGCGGCGAGCGGCGGCGCGGGCCCGGCCTCCCTGGTCGGCCTGCGCCTGGCGAAGGGCGAGACCCCGCACCCGCGCGTGGTCCACCCCCGTGGCGAAGGCCCTCACGGCGAGGGCCCTCACGGCGAGGGCCCCCGGGACGAGGCCACCCGCGACGAGGCCCAGCCCGGCTCCGCACACCTGAGCTCGCACGACGCACCGCAGCAGACCTCTGCGTCCGACCCCGCGCACCCGGCGGGCCCGGTCGACGAGGAGGGGGAGTGATGACCTTGGCAGCCGAACTGAGTGGGAACGGGAACGGAAGCAGCCCAGAGAAGCTGCTGGCACCCGTTCTGTCGGCCTTCTGGGACCAGCCCGATTCCTGGACCCTGGAGACCTACCGTCGGCACGACGGCTATGAGGGGCTGCGCAAGGCCCTGGCCATGTCGCCGGACGACCTCATCGCGTACGTGAAGGACTCCGGGCTGCGCGGCCGGGGCGGCGCGGGCTTCCCCACGGGCATGAAGTGGCAGTTCATCCCGCAGGGCGATGGCAAACCGCACTATCTAGTTGTCAACGCCGACGAGTCGGAGCCCGGAACCTGCAAGGACATCCCGCTCCTCTTCGCCAACCCGCATAGCCTCATCGAGGGCATCGTGATCGCCTGTTACGCGATCAGGTCGTCGCACGCGTTCATCTATCTGCGCGGGGAGGTCGTCCCCGTACTGCGGAGGCTGCACGAGGCCGTGCGGGAGGCCTACGCGGCCGGCTACCTCGGCAAGGACATCCTCGGCAGTGGTCTCGACCTCGAACTCACCGTGCACGCGGGCGCGGGCGCGTACATCTGCGGTGAGGAGACCGCCCTGCTGGACTCCTTGGAAGGCCGTCGCGGTCAGCCCCGGCTGCGTCCCCCCTTCCCTGCGGTCGCCGGTCTCTACGCGTGCCCCACTGTTGTCAACAACGTCGAGTCCATCGCCAGCGTTCCCGCGATCCTCACTCGCGGAAAAGACTGGTTCACCTCGATGGGAAGCGAGAAGTCGCCCGGCTTCACGCTCTATTCGCTCAGCGGGCACGTCGCCAACCCGGGCCAGTTCGAGGCCCCGCTCGGCATCACGCTGCGCCAGCTGCTCGACATGAGCGGCGGGATGCGCCCGGGCCACCGGCTCAAGTTCTGGACCCCGGGCGGCTCCTCGACCCCGATGTTCACCGACGAGCACCTCGACGTCCCGCTGGACTACGAGGGCGTCGGCGCCGCCGGCTCGATGCTGGGCACCAAGGCGCTCCAGTGCTTCGACGAGACCACCTGCGTGGTGCGGGCGGTGACCCGCTGGACCGAGTTCTACGCCCACGAGTCCTGCGGCAAGTGCACGCCCTGCCGCGAAGGAACGTACTGGCTCGTCCAGTTGCTCCGCGACATCGAGGCCGGCAAGGGCGCCATGGGCGACCTCGACAAGCTCAACGACATCGCCGACAACATCAACGGCAAGTCGTTCTGCGCGCTCGGCGACGGCGCCGCCGCGCCCATCTTCTCCTCGCTCAAGTACTTCCGCGCGGAGTACGAGCAGCACATCACGGGCCGGGGCTGCCCCTTCGACCCGGCCAAGTCGACCCTGTGGGCCGACAGCCCGCACCGCACCACGGAGGTGAACGCATGACGGTGACGACTGGCGCTCCCTCCGGCGGCGGAGAGGCGGCGGTGCCGCCGCAGGACCTGGTCTCGCTGACCATCGACGGCGTCGAGATCAGCGTCCCCAAGGGCACGTTGGTGATCCGGGCCGCCGAGCAGCTCGGCATCGAGATCCCCCGGTTCTGCGACCACCC
Source organism: Streptomyces sp. ERV7 (assembly GCF_001653515.1). Classification (GTDB taxonomy): domain Bacteria; phylum Actinomycetota; class Actinomycetes; order Streptomycetales; family Streptomycetaceae; genus Streptomyces. Next base: position 986,729 of record NZ_LYOY01000040.1, read on the forward strand.
GCTGCTCGACCCGGTCGGTGCCTGCCGCCAGTGCATCGTGGAGGTGGAGGGCCAGCGCAAGCCGATGGCTTCCTGCACCATCACCTGCACCGACGGCATGGTGGTCAAGTCGCAGCTGACCTCGCCGGTGGCCGAGAAGTCCCAGCGCGGGGTGATGGAGCTGCTGCTCATCAACCACCCGCTGGACTGCCCGGTCTGCGACAAGGGCGGCGAGTGCCCGCTGCAGAACCAGGCCATGCAGGTCGGTGACCCCGACACCCGCTTCGAGGGCCACAAGCGCACCTACGAGAAGCCGGTGCCCATCTCGACACAGGTGCTGCTCGACCGCGAGCGGTGCGTGCTGTGCGCGCGGTGCACCCGCTTCTCCGAGCAGATCGCGGGCGACCCGATGATCGAGCTCCTGGAGCGGGGCGCGCTCCAGCAGGTCGGCACCGGCGAGGGCGACCCGTTCGAGTCGTACTTCTCCGGCAACACCATCCAGATCTGCCCGGTCGGCGCGCTGACCTCGGCGGCGTACCGGTTCCGCTCCCGCCCCTTCGACCTGGTCTCCTCGCCGTCGGTGTGCGAGCACTGCGCGGGCGGCTGCGCCACCCGCACCGACCACCGGCGCGGCAAGGTCATGCGCCGCATGGCCGCCAACGACCCCGAGGTCAACGAGGAATGGCTGTGCGACAAGGGCCGGTTCGGCTTCCGGTACGCACAGAAGCCGGACCGTCTCACCCACCCGCTGGTGCGCAACGCGGCCGGTGAGCTGGAGCCGGCCTCCTGGCCCGAGGCGCTGGAGGCGGCCGCGGCCGGGCTCACGGCGGCCCGGGGCCGGGCCGGGGTGCTCACCGGCGGACGGCTGACCGTCGAGGACGCCTACGCGTACGCCAAGTTCGCCCGGATCGCGCTCGACACCAACGACGTCGACTTCCGCGCGCGCGTGCACTCGGCCGAGGAGGCCGACTTCCTGGCGGCGAGGGTCGCCGGGCGCGGCCATCTCACGGGGGAGGGCGTCACGTACGCCTCCCTGGAGAAGGCGCCCGCGGTGCTGCTCGTCGGGTTCGAGGCGGAGGAGGAGGCGCCCGGCGTCTTCCTGCGGCTGCGCAAGGCCTGGCGCAAGCACGGCCAGCGCACCTTCTCGCTGGCCACGCATCTGACGCGCGGTCTGGAGAAGGCGGGCGGCACGCTGCTGCCCGCCGCGCCCGGCACCGAGACCGAGTGGCTCGACGCGCTGGCGGGCGGGGTCGGCCTGGACGGCGAGGGCTCGGCCGCCGCCGACGCGCTGCGGGCCACCGGCTCCGTCCTGGTGGTCGGCGAGCGGCTGGCGGCCGTTCCGGGCGCGCTGACCGCGGCCGTACGGGCCGCCGCCGCGACCGGCGCCGAGCTGGTGTGGATCCCGCGCCGGGCCGGCGAGCGGGGTGCGATCGAGGCGGGCGCCCTGGCGGCGCTGCTGCCCGGCGGACGCCCGGCCACCGATCCACGCGCGCGTGAGGAGGTCGCCGCCGCCTGGGGCGTACGGGAACTGCCGCACCGCTTCGGGCGGGACACCGGCCAGATCGTCGAGGCGGCCGCCACCGGCGAGCTGGGCGCGCTGCTGGTCGCGGGTGTCGACCCGGCCGACCTGCCGGACCCGGCACGCGCGCGTGAGGCGCTGGCCGGGGCCTTCGTGGTCTCCCTGGAACTGCGGCCGAGCGAGGTCACCGAGCGGGCGGACGTGGTCTTCCCGGTCGCGGCCGTCGCCGAGAAGTCCGGCTTCTTCCTCAACTGGGAGGGCCGTGCGCGGATGTTCGAGGCGGCGCTGAAGCCCGAGCAGATGACCCGGCGCCTGGCGCCCGCCGACGCGCGCGTGCTGCACATGCTGGCGGACGCCATGGACGTCCACCTGGCGCTGCCGGACAACCGCGCCGCGCGCGCGGAGTTGCAGCGCCTGGGCCACTGGGACGGGCCGCGCGCCACCGAGCCGCTGGAGACCGCGCAGAGCCTGCCCCGGCCCGGCGAGGGCGAGGCGGTCCTCGCCGGCCACCGGCTGCTGCTCGACCAGGGCAGCCTCCAGGAGGGCGACGAGGCGCTGGCCGGGACCCGGCACGCGGCCCTCGCCCGGCTCTCGGCGGCCACCGCGGCCGAGACCGGCGTCAAGGAGGGCGACCTCCTTGAGGTGAGCGGCCCCGCGGGCGCGGTCCGGCTGCCGCTGAAGGTCACCGAGATGCCCGACCGGGTGGTGTGGCTGCCGCTCGACTCGACCGGCGGCGGAGTGTTCGCGGACACCGGCGCCGTCCCCGGCCGGCTCGTCCGTATCGGCCCGGCGGCGCAGGCCGCCGCCACCGCCGCACCGGAGGTGCAGCCGTGACCGACTTCCCCGTCCGCCCCGCGGCTCCGGGCGCCGCCGTCCACGTACCGGAGGTGCGAGCGTGACCCCGACCTTCCTCGCGGCCGAGGACCTCTCCCTGTTCGGCCGCGACCCCTGGTGGCTCATCGCCCTCAAGGCCGTGTTCTGCTTCGCGTTCCTGATGGTGACCGTGCTGTTCTCGATCGTCTGGGAGCGCAAGGTCGTCGCCTGGATGCAGCTGCGCATCGGGCCCAACCGGCACGGCCCCTGGGGGATGCTCCAGTCCCTCGCCGACGGCATCAAGCTGATGCTGAAGGAGGACCTGGTCGTCAAGCGGGCCGACAAGGTGGTCTACGTCCTGGCCCCGATCGTCGCCGCGATCCCCGCCTTCATGGCGATCGCCGTGATCCCCTTCGGGCCGTCCGGCAACGAGGTCTCGATCTTCGGCCACCGCACCACGATGCAGCTCACCGACCTGCCGATCGCGATGCTCTACGTCCTCGCGTGCGCCTCGGTCGGCATCTACGGGATCGTCCTCGCGGGCTGGTCCTCCGGGTCGACGTACCCGCTGCTCGGCGGGCTCCGCTCGTGCGCGCAGATGATCTCGTACGAGATCGCGATGGGCGCGGCGTTCGCCTCGGTCTTCCTCTACTCGGGGTCGATGTCGACCTCGGAGATCGTCGCCCAGCAGCACGACCGCTGGTACATCGTGCTGCTGCCGGTCTCCTTCATCATCTACGTCGTCACCATGGTGGGCGAGACCAACCGCGCCCCCTTCGACATGCCCGAGTCCGAGGGCGACCTCGTCGGCGGCTTCAACACCGAGTACTCGTCGATCAAGTTCGCGCTGTTCATGCTGGCCGAGTACGTCAACATGGTCACCGTCTCGGCGGTGTCGACCACCCTCTTCCTGGGCGGCTGGCGGGCCCCGTGGCCCGTGTCCACCTTCTGGGAGGGCGCCAACCACGGCTGGTGGCCGATGCTCTGGTTCGTCATCAAGGTCCAGCTGCTGCTGTTCTTCTTCATCTGGCTGCGCGGCACGCTGCCCCGCGTCCGCTACGACCAGCTGATGAAGCTCGGCTGGAAGGTCCTCATCCCGGTCTCGGTCGTCTGGCTGATGCTGGTGGCGACCGTGCGGGCGCTCCGCAACGACGGCCACGACTTCTCCAAGATCGTGCTGTACGTCGGGGGCGCGGTCGTCGCGGTCCTGCTGATCTCGCTGGTCGCGGACGTCTTCCGGGGCCGCCAGGAGGAGTCGGCGGCCGAGGCCGAGCCACCCGCGTTCGACCCGATGGCGGGCGGATTCCCGGTGCCACCGCTGCCCGGCCAGACCGTCGCGCCCGTGCCGCGCCGACGCCCGCGCCATGAGCGGGAGTTGATTGTCAGTGGTGGGTCCGATACTGAGAGTGACCGTGAGGGAAGGGAGGGCGAGGGTGTCTAAGTCATCGGAACCGGCGGAGACTTCGGGCGAGCCCGGGGCTTCGTCCGAGGGCAAGTTCCTGAACCCGGTGGCCGGCTTCGGCGTGACCTTCAAGGCCATGTTCAAGAAGCGGCTGACCGAGCAGTATCCGGAACAGCCAAAGACCACGGCCCCCCGCTTCCACGGGCGCCACCAGCTCAACCGGCACCCGGACGGCCTGGAGAAGTGCATCGGCTGCGAGCTGTGCGCCTGGGCCTGCCCGGCCGACGCGATCTATGTGGAAGGCGCGGACAACAAGGACGAGGAGCGCTACTCGCCGGGCGAGCGGTACGGAATCGTCTACCAGATCAACTACGCCCGCTGCATCCTGTGCGGGCTGTGCATCGAGGCGTGCCCCACGCGCGCGCTGACGATGACCAACGAGTTCGAACTGGCCGACAGCAGCCGCGCCAACCTGATCTACACCAAGGAGCAGCTGCTCGCCGGGCTCGAAGAGGGCATGGTCGACTCGCCGCACGCGATCCACCCGGGCATGACGGAGGGCGACTACTACCGGGGGCTGGTCACCGAGGCCGCGCCCGGCACGGTCCGCCAGGTGGCCGTCTCCAGGGGCGAGCAGCCGCCCGCCGCCGAGCAGCCCGCCGCCGGGGAGCAGCCCGAGGAGGTGGACGCGTGATGATGCAGCTCGCCGTCTCCGCCACGACGACCTCCACCGGGGAGGCGTTCCAGTTCTGGGTGCTCGGCACCGTCGCCGTCATCGGCGCGCTGTGCACCGTACTGATGAAGAAGGCCGTGCACAGTGCGCTGTGCCTGGCCGGGACCATGATCATCCTGGCGGTCTTCTACCTCGCCAACGGGGCGTACTTCCTGGGCATCGTCCAGGTCGTCGTCTACACCGGCGCGATCATGATGCTCTTCCTCTTCGTGGTGATGCTGGTCGGTGTCACCGCGGCCGACTCGCTGAAGGAGACCATCAAGGGCCAGCGCGTCTGGGCCGCGGTCTGCGGGGTCGGCTTCGGGGTGCTCCTCATCGCGGGCATCTCCAACGCCTCCCTGAAGCACTTCGACGGACTGAAGCAGGCCAACGCGGGGGGCAATGTGGAGGGCCTGGCCGCCCTCATCTTCACCAAGTACGTGTTCGCCTTCGAGATCACCGGCGCCCTGCTGATCACCTCGGCGGTCGGCGCGATGGTGCTCACGCACCGCGAGCGCACCGAGCGCGCCAAGACCCAGCGCGAGCTCTCCGAGCAGCGCGTGCGCGAGGGCAAGCACCTGCCGCCCCTGCCGGCCCCGGGTGTCTACGCCCGGCACAACGCGGTGGACATCGCGGGCCTGCTGCCCGACGGCACCCCGTCCGAGCTCACCGTCAACCAGACGCTGCGCGGCCGGGACCAGATCCGGGACGTGTCCAGCGAGGCGCTGTCCGACCTGAAGGCGCTGGAGCAGCGCTCCGCCGAGCGGCTCGGCCGTGAAGAGGAGGCCGCGAAGTGAACCCCGTCAACTACCTGTACCTGTCCGCCCTGTTGTTCACCATCGGCGCGGCCGGCGTGCTCATCAGGCGGAACGCGATCGTGGTCTTCATGTGCGTCGAGCTGATGCTCAACGCCTGCAACCTCGCGTTCGTGGTCTTCTCCCGGATGCACGGCAACCTCGACGGCCAGATCATCGCCTTCTTCACGATGGTCGTCGCCGCGGCGGAAGTCGTCGTCGGGCTCGCGATCATCGTGTCGCTCTTCCGTTCCCGCCACTCGGCCTCGGTCGACGACGCCAGCCTGATGAAGCTCTGAGGGGTCGCTGAATCGTGGAGAACCTGATTGCGCTGCTCATCGCGGCGCCTCTGCTCGGAGCGGCCGTCCTGCTGTGCGGCGGGCGGCGGCTCGACGCCGTCGGACACTGGCTGGGCACCCTGCTCGCGGCCGTGTCCTTCGGCCTCGGTGTGGCGCTCTTCGCCGACATGCTCGGCCGTTCGACCGACAGCCGGGCGGTGCACAAGCACCTGTTCAGCTGGGTCCCGGTGGAGGGCTTCCAGGCCGACGTCGGCTTCCAGCTCGACCAGCTGTCGATGACCTTCATCCTGCTGATCACCGGTGTGGGCACGCTGATCCACATCTACTCGATCGGCTACATGGAGCACGACGAGAACCGCCGCCGCTTCTTCGGCTATCTCAACCTGTTCCTCGCGGCGATGCTGCTCCTGGTCCTCGCCGACAACTACCTGCTCCTGTACGTCGGCTGGGAGGGCGTCGGTCTGGCGTCCTACCTGCTCATCGGCTTCTGGCAGCACAAGCCGAGCGCGGCGACGGCGGCCAAGAAGGCGTTCCTGGTCAACCGGGTCGGCGACATGGGCCTGTCCATCGCCATCATGGTCATGTTCACCACCTGGGGCTCGTTCGCCTTCTCGACCGTCTTCAACGAGGTCGGCGAGACCGGCGACGGCCGCAACACCGCCATCGGCCTGATGCTGCTGCTCGCCGCCTGCGGCAAGTCGGCCCAGGTGCCGCTGCAGTCCTGGCTCGGGGACGCGATGGAGGGCCCGACCCCGGTCTCGGCCCTGATCCACGCGGCGACGATGGTGACCGCCGGCGTCTATCTGATCACCCGCTCCGGCGTGATCTTCAACGCGGTGCCGGACGTACAGACGGTCGTGGTGATCGTGGGCGCGGTCACGCTCCTCTTCGGTGCGATCGTCGGTTGCGCCAAGGACGACATCAAGAAGGCCCTGGCGGGCTCGACCATGTCGCAGATCGGCTACATGATCCTCGCCACCGGCCTCGGCCCCATCGGCTACGCCTTCGCGATCATGCACCTGGTCACCCACGGATTCTTCAAGGCCGGCCTCTTCCTCGGCGCGGGCTCCGTGATGCACGGGATGAACGACGAGGTCGACATGCGCCGCTACGGCGGCCTCCGTAAGTACATGCCGGTCACCTTCGTCACCTTCGGCCTCGGCTACCTCGCCATCATCGGCTTCCCGGGCCTGTCCGGCTTCTGGTCCAAGGACAAGATCATCGAGGCGGCCTTCGCCAAGGGCGGCACCGAGGGCTGGATCCTCGGCGCGGTCACCCTGCTGGGCGCGGCCATCACGGCGTACTACATGACGCGCGTGATGCTGATGACGTTCTTCGGCGAGAAGCGCTGGAACGAGGACGAGGTGCACCCGCACGAGTCGCCGAGCACCATGACGATCCCGATGATCGTGCTGGCCTTCGGCTCGGTCCTCGCGGGCGGGCTGTTCAGCATCAACGAGTCGTTCGTGAAGTGGCTGGAGCCGGTCACCAGCTTCTCGCACGGCGACTCGCCGGTGAGCGAGGGTGTGGTCACCGCGTCCACCGTCGCGGTGCTGCTGGTCGGCGTCGGTCTCGCCTGGGCGCAGTACGGACGCAGGCCGGTCCCGGCCGTCGCCCCGCGCGGCTCGCTGCTCACCCGGGCCGCCCGCCGCGACCTCCTCCAGGACGACTTCAACCACGTGGTCCTGGTCCGCGGCGGCGAGCACCTCACCCGCTCGCTGGTGTACGTCGACCACACCCTGGTCGACGGAGTGGTCAACGGCACCGCGGCGGGGTTCGGCGGGCTCTCCGGCCGACTGCGCAAGCTGCAGAACGGCTTCGCCCGTTCGTACGCGGTCTCGATGTTCGGAGGTGCGGCGGTGCTCATCGCCGCCACCCTGCTGATGAGGGCGGTGTAAGGCATGTCGTTCCCCCTCCTTACCGCGACGGCGGCGCTCCCGGCGATCGGCGCGGTCGCCACCGCCGCCGTGCCGGCCGAGCGGCGCACGGCGGCCAAGTGGCTGGCGCTGCTGGTCTCGCTGGGCACGCTGGTCCTGGGCGCCGTCCAGCTCGTACGGTTCGAGCCCGGCGGAGACCGGTACCAACTCACCGAGTCGCACGCCTGGATCAAGGACTTCGGAGTCCGCTACGAACTGGGCGTGGACGGCATCGGGGTGGCGCTGATCGCGCTCACCGCGCTGCTGATCCCGTTCGTCATCGCGGCGGGCTGGCACGACGCCGACCCTTCCTCAAGCTCTCAACTTCGTTCGAGCGGGGGAGGCCCCAAGGAGACTGAGAACTATCGATGGCGGCCGACCCAGGGCTTCTTCGCCCTGATCCTCGCCGTCGAGGCGATGGTGATCCTCTCCTTCGAGGCCACCGACGTCTTCCTCTTCTACATCCTGTTCGAAGCCATGCTGATCCCGATGTACTTCCTCATCGGCGGCTTCGGCGACCGCGCCCATGAGCACGGGGACGAGGCGGCGGCCACCCAACGGTCGTACGCGGCGGTCAAGTTCCTGCTCTACAACCTGGTCGGCGGGCTGATCATGCTCGCCGCGGTGATCGGCCTCTACGACGTCGCCGGAACGTTCTCGCTCGACGAGATCGCGGCGGCCCGCGCCAACGGCTCGCTGGACATGGCGACCAACACCGAGCGGCTGCTGTTCCTCGGCTTCTTCTTCGCCTTCGCGGTGAAGGCGCCGCTGTGGCCGCTGCACACCTGGCTGCCCAACGCGATGGGCGAGGCCACGGCCCCGGTCGCGGTGCTGATCACCGCGGTGGTCGACAAGGTCGGCACCTTCGCGATGCTCCGCTTCTGCCTCCAGCTCTTCCCGGAGGCCTCCAAGTGGGCCACGCCGGTGATCCTGGTCCTCGCGGTGATCAGCATCATCTACGGGGCGCTGCTCGCGGTCGGCCAGCGCGACATCAAGCGCCTGGTGGCGTACGCGTCGATCTCGCACTTCGGCTTCATCGTCATGGGCATCTTCGCGATGACCACCCAGGGCCAGTCCGGCGCCACGCTGTACATGGTCAACCACGGGATCTCGACGGCCGCGCTGATGCTGGTGGCCGGCTTCCTGATCTCGCGCCGCGGCTCGCGTCTGATCGCGGACTACGGCGGGGTGCAGAAGGTGGCCCCCGTGCTGGCGGGCACCTTCCTGGTGGGTGGTCTGGCGACCCTGTCGCTGCCGGGACTCGCGCCCTTCGTCAGTGAGTTCCTGGTCCTCGTGGGCACGTTCAGCCGCTACCCGGCGATCGGCGTGATCGCCACGCTCGGCATCGTGCTGGCGGCGCTGTACGTGCTGGTGCTCTACCAGCGGACGATGACCGGACCGGTCAAGGCCGAGGTGCAGGGCATGCCGGACCTCAAGGTCCGCGAACTCCTGGTGGTCGCCCCGCTGATCGCGCTCCTGGTCTTCCTGGGCGTCTACCCGAAGCCGCTGACCGACATCGTCAACCCGGCGGTGCAGCACACCATGTCCGACGTACACAAGAAGGACCCCGAGCCCGTGGTGGAGGCGGCCCAGTGAGCACAGCAGCAGCTGTCCACAGCCTGTGGACGACGGCGGCCGACGGCAAGGTCGACAAGATCCCCGCGCCGCACATCGAGTACGCGCAGCTGTCCCCCATGCTGATCGTGGTCGGCGCGGCGGTGGTGGGCGTGCTGGTCGAGGCGTTCGTCCCGCGCAAGAGCCGTTACTACGCCCAGGTGTTCCTCTCCGTCGTCGCGCTCGCCGCCGCCTTCGCCGCGGTCGTCGGGCTCGCCGCCGGGGGGTACGGCACGACGAAGGCGCATATCGCGGCGATGGGCGCGGTGGCCGTCGACGGTCCCGCGCTCTTCCTCCAGGGCACCATTCTCCTCGCCTCGATCGTCGCGATCTTCACCTTCGCCGAGCGCCGCCTCGACCCCGAGACGCACGGCAACCGGGTCGACTCCTTCGCCGCCCAGGCCGCGTCCGTACCGGGCAGCGACAGCGAGAAGGCCGCGGTCAAGGCCGGTTTCGCGACCACCGAGGTCTTCCCGCTGGCGCTCTTCGCGATCTCCGGGATGCTGGTGTTCCCGGCGGCCAACGACCTGCTGACGCTCTTCGTGGCCCTTGAGGTCTTCTCCCTGCCGCTCTACCTGCTCTGCGCGCTGGCCCGCCGCAAGCGGCTGATGTCGCAGGAAGCGGCGGTGAAGTACTTCCTGCTGGGCGCCTTCTCGTCGGCGTTCCTGCTCTTCGGCATCGCGCTCCTGTACGGGTACGCGGGTTCCGTGCAGTACGCGACGATCGCGGACGTCGTCGACGGCACGGTCCAGACCGTGGACCCGGCGCTCGCGGGCACGATGGGCAACGACGCGCTGCTGCTGATCGGCGGCGCGATGATCTTGATGGGCCTGCTGTTCAAGGTCGGTGCGGTGCCGTTCCACATGTGGACGCCGGACGTCTACCAGGGCGCGCCCACCCCGGTCACCGGTTTCATGGCGGCCGCCACCAAGGTCGCGGCCTTCGGCGCGCTGCTGCGGCTGCTGTACGTGGTGCTGCCCGGGATGCGCTGGGACTGGCGTCCGGTGATGTGGGGCGTCGCCATCGTCACGATGCTCGGCGGCGCGATCGTGGCGATCACCCAGACCGACATCAAGCGGCTCCTCGCGTACTCGTCGATCGCGCACGCGGGGTTCATCCTCGCCGGTGTGATCGCGACCAACGCGGACGGCATCTCGTCGGTGCTGTTCTACCTCGGGGCGTACTCGTTCGTGACGATCGGGGCGTTCGCGGTCGTCACGCTGGTGCGCGACGCGGGCGGGGAGGCGACGCACCTGTCCAAGTGGGCCGGGCTCGGCCGCCGTTCGCCCCTGGTGGCGGCGGTGTTCGCGGTCTTCCTGCTCGCCTTCGCCGGCATTCCGCTGACCTCCGGCTTCACCGGGAAGTTCGCGGTGTTCAAGGCGGCGGCGGAGGGGGGCGCGGGTTCGCTGGTCGTGGTCGGTGTGATCTCTTCGGCGATCGCCGCGTTCTTCTACATCCGGGTGATCGTGCTGATGTTCTTCAGCGAGCCGAAGGCGGACGGGCCGACCGTGGCGGTTCCCTCGCCGCTGACGATGACGGCGATCGGCGTGGGCGTCGCCGTGACGCTGGTGCTCGGTGTGGCGCCGCAGTACTTCCTGGATCTGGCCGGTCAGGCCGGGGTGTTCGTGAGGTAGCGCCGCGCTTTGGGGGGTGCGTTTTCGGCTGCGGGTTCGTTGCGGCTGGTCGCGCGGTTCCCCGCGCCCCTGGGAGGTGCAGGAGCCCCGGCACGCCAGCTCGTGCCGGGGCTCCGTGCTGCCCCGATCGGGGCCTGTGGATAACTTTTCAGCCCACCTGACCTGCGGTGATGGCCAGATCTGGCCCGGCTGCGGCAGGGCGTGTCCGCCCGGGCCCCTATCGTGGCAGGGGTGGCGGAGTTAACGGGACGACGGTGGGGGACGGCGGGATGAACGGGACGGAAGGGGCGGTCGAGGTGGTGGACGAGCCGATGGCCGGGACGGCGGTCGGAGCAGCGGTCGAGAGCGAGGCGCTGGGCACGCTGAACCGCGTCTTCGGCTACGAGAGCTTCCGCGGCGACCAGGGCGCGGTCATCGAGCACGTGGTGGCCGGCGGGGACGCCGTGGTGCTCATGCCGACGGGTGCCGGAAAGTCGCTCTGCTACCAGATCCCGGCCCTGGTCAGACCGGGTACGGGAGTCGTGGTCTCGCCCCTCATCGCCCTGATGCAGGACCAGGTGGACGCGCTGCGGGCGCTCGGCGTGCGCGCCGGGTTCATCAACTCCACGCAGGACTTCGACGAGCGCCGCACGGTGGAGGCGGAGCTCCTGGCAGGCGAGCTGGACCTGCTCTATCTGGCCCCCGAGCGGCTGCGCGTGGAGGCCACGCTCGATCTGCTCTCCCGGGCCAAGATCTCGGTCTTCGCCATCGACGAGGCGCACTGCGTGGCGCAGTGGGGCCACGACTTCCGCCCGGACTACCTGGCGCTGTCGATGCTGGGGGAGCGCTGGCCGGACGTGCCGCGGATCGCCCTGACGGCCACGGCGACGCGGGTCACCCACAAGGAGATCACCGACCGGCTGGTGATGCCGAAGGCACGCCACTTCGAGGCGAGCTTCGACCGGCCGAACATCCAGTACCGGATCGTGCCGAAGAACGACCCCAAGAAGCAGCTCCTGACCTTCTTGAAGGACGAGCACGACGGGGACGCGGGCATCGTCTACTGCCTCTCGCGCGCCTCGGTGGAGAAGACCGCGCAGTATCTGAGCGACAACGGTGTGGCGGCCGTGCCGTACCACGCGGGTCTCGACGCGGGCACGCGTGCGCGGCACCAGTCCCGCTTCCTTCGGGAGGACGGCCTGGTCGTGGTGGCGACCATCGCGTTCGGCATGGGCATCGACAAGCCGGACGTGCGGTTCGTGGCCCATCTGGACCTGCCCAAGTCGGTCGAGGGCTACTACCAGGAGACGGGCCGCGCGGGCCGCGACGGCCTGCCGTCCACCGCGTGGATGGCGTACGGCCTGCAGGACGTGGTCCAGCAGCGCAAGCTCATCCAGAGCGGCGAGGGCGACGAGGCGTTCCGGCGCCGGGCGGCCGCGCACCTGGACTCGATGCTGGCGCTCTGCGAGACGGCCGGGTGCCGCCGCGCCCAGCTCCTCGGCTACTTCGGCCAGGACGCCACGGCCGACCACTGCGGCAACTGCGACACCTGTCTGACCCCGCCCGAGACCTGGGACGGCACGGTGGCCGCCCAGAAGGTGCTGTCCACCGTCGTGCGGCTGGAGCGGGAGCGGCGCCAGAAGTTCGGCGCGGGCCAGATCATCGACATCCTGCTCGGCCGCAAGACGGCGAAGGTCATCCAGTTCGACCACGACGGGCTGTCGGTGTTCGGCATCGGCGAGGAGCTCTCCGAGGCGCAGTGGCGGGGCGTGGTGCGGCAGTTGCTCGCCCAGGGCCTGCTGGCGGTGGAGGGTGAGTACGGGACGCTGGTCCTGACCGAGACGAGCGGGGCGGTCCTCGCGCGCGAGCGCGAGGTCAGGATGCGCTCGGAACCGGCGAAGCCGGAGCGCGCGCCCCGCGCACGGGGTGCGGCCAAGGCGAAGGCGGCCCCGGCCGACTTCCCGGAGGAGGCGGCCCCGCTCTTCGAGGCGCTGCGCGCCTGGCGGGCCGCGCAGGCCCGTGAGCAGGGCGTCCCGGCGTATGTGATCTTCCACGACGCGACCCTGCGGGAGATCGCCGTCGCCCGTCCCGGCTCGGTGGAGGAGCTGGGCACGATCGCCGGAGTGGGCGAGAAGAAGCTGGCGACGTACGGGGAGGGTGTGCTGGAGGTACTGGGGGAGCAGGAGTAGCCGGGGGCGCCACCGGCGCCCCGCCCCCCGTGCGAGGGGCGCCAATGACGCCCCTCGCGCGCCCCGCTAGGACTCCACGATCCGGCCGGTGACCTCGCCGAGCCCCACCCGGACCCCGTCCGGGCCCGGGGCCCACGCCGTCATCGTGACGACGTCGCCGTCCTCCAGGAACGTGCGCTTGCCGGTGGGCAGTTCCATCGGCTCCGTGCCGTTCCAGGTCAGCTCCAGGAACGAGCCGCGCTGGTCGCGCTCGGGACCGCTCACCGTCCCCGAGCCGTAGACATCGCCCGTGCGCAGCGAGGCGCCGTTGACCGTCATATGGGCGAGCTGCTGGGCGGCGGTCCAGTACATGCCGGCGAACGGCGGCTCGGCGACCAGCTGCCCGTTGAGGGCGACCGAGATGTGGATGTCGAAGCCGCCCGGCACCTCGGCCTCCGCGTCGTCGAGGTAGGGCAGCAGCGGGAAGTCCCGCGCGGGCGGGGCCACCCGGGCCGCCGTCAGTGCCTCAAGAGGCGTGACCCACGCGGAGACGGACGTGGCGAAGGACTTGCCCAGGAACGGGCCGAGCGGCACGTACTCCCACGCCTGGATGTCCCGCGCCGACCAGTCGTTCAGCAGGAAGAGGCCGAAGACGTGGTCCTCGAAGGAGGCCAGGTCCACCGGCTTCCCCAGCGGTGAGGGGGTGCCCACCACGAAGCCCACCTCGGCCTCGATGTCCAGCTTCACCGAGGGGCCGAACACCGGCGCCGGGTCGGTGGGCGCCTTGCGCTGCCCGTGCGGGCGCGCCACGTCCGTACCGGAGACCACGATCGTGCCGGACCGGCCGTGGTAACCGATCGGCAGGTGTTTCCAGTTGGGGGTGAGCGCGTCCCCGTCCGGCCGGAAGATCCGGCCCACGTTGGTGGCGTGGTGCTCGCTCGCGTAGAAGTCGACGTAGTCGGAGACCTCGTACGGCAGATGCAGGGTGACCATGTCCAGCGGGTGCAGCAGCGGCTCTATGTCGGGCCGGTGGGCGGGGATCGTCACCCACGCCGTCAGGGCCCGCCGCACATCGCGCCACGCCGTGCGCCCGGCCGCGAGCAGCGGGTTCAGCGTGGGCCGTGCGAGCAGCGCCGCGTACGGGGAGCCGAGCGCGTGCGCGGCGGCCCCCGCGTCCAGGACGTGGTCGCCGATGCGGACGCCGACGCGGCGGTGATCGGGCGCGTCGGGCGTGGAGAAGACGCCGTACGGAAGGTTGTGCGGGCCGAAGGGGTCGCCCTCGGCCAGGTCGAGCGGGCTCTGCTCGGACATCTGTGCCTGCCTCGCTTTCCACGGGTGTGGAGGACACGTTACGTCGGCGATGGTTGCGTAGGCAGTGTCTAAAGAGTTCGCAATGTCCGGAAACTCCGCCTCCGGAAGGGGTGATTCCGCCCTTACCGTCCTTGCCGGGACACGAACACGGCGAGGGGGCCGTGCGTCCTGAGGGGGGACTGGTGTCGAGCAGGAACACGCTGTTCACGGCCGACCGGACCGTGCCCGCACTGATCGTGAAGATCGGGAGCTATCCGCTGCACCACGGCGGCGTCGGCGCCATCCGCAGCCTCGGCAGGCTCGGAGTGCCGATGTACGCGATCACCGAGGACCGCTGGACGCCCGCCGCGCACTCGCGCTATCTGCGCCGCGCCTTCGCCTGGCCCACCACCGGCCGCGAGGACCCGGACGCCCTGGTCGAGGGGCTGCTGCGGATCGGGCGGCGGATCGGCCGCCCGGCCGTGCTGGTGCCGACCGACGACGAGGCGGCGGTGCTGATCGCCGAGCACCGCAAGGAGCTCGACGGGCCGTTCCTCTTCCCGTCAGTGGAGCCGGAGTTACCCCGCAGGCTCGCCAGCAAGCGCGGGCTGCACGAGCTGTGCGTCGAGCACGGCGTGCCCTCGCCCGCGTCCGCCTTCCCCGACACCTATGAGGACGTCGAGGACTTCGCGCGACACGCCCGCTTCCCGCTGGTCGCCAAGAACCGCGAGGCGTTCGTGCGGCGCGAGCGGCCCGCGGTGCACGGCACCACCCGGGTGCGGAGCGCCGCGCACCTGCTCGCCCTCGCCCGCGGGTGGGGTGAGCGGCCGGGCGTGATCCTCCAGGAGTACCTTCCGCGCGAGGAGGCCGAGGACTGGATCGTCCACGCCTACTTCGACGAGAACGCGGCGCCGCTGGCGATGTTCACCGGGGTCAAGGTCCGCTCCTGGCCGCCGCACGCGGGGATGACCGCCACCGCGTACGTCGTCGACAACCCGGAACTGGCGCTGCTGGTCGAGCAGTTCGTCAAGCGGATCGGGTTCAGCGGGATCGCCGACCTCGATCTGCGCTTCGACCGGCGCGACGGCCGGTACAAGATGCTCGACTTCAACCCGAGGATGGGCGCCCAGTTCCGCCTCTTCGAGAGCGCGGCGGGCATCGACGTGGTCCGCGCCCAGCATCTGCACCTCACCGGGCGGGCGGTCCCCGAGGGCGAGCAGCGGGCCGGGCGGCGCTATGTCGTCGAGAACATCGACCTGCCCGCGCTGCTGGCCTACCGGCGCAGCGGCTACACCACCCCGCACGCGCCCGCGCGCCCCCGTGGCACCGAGCTGGCGTGGCTCGCCCGGGACGACCCGAGGCCGTTCTTCACCATGCTCGCCCGCTTCGTACGGCCGGGGGCCGAGCACCTGTACCAGCTGTGGCGGAGCTCCCGCCGCGCGATCGCCGAGTAGCCGAGCGGCGAGAGCGGAGCGGGCGCGACCCGCGCCCGTGCGCACCACCCTGGGGAGGGGACCTTCACGTGATTCGTCCGGTAGCTGTCATCGGGGCGGGGCCCTACGGTCTGTCCACCGCCGCGCATCTGCGCGGACGCGGCCTCCCGGTCCGCGTCTTCGGCTCGCCCATGGTGAGCTGGCGCGCGCACATGCCCGCGGGCATGGTCCTCAAGTCGACCCCTGCCGCGTCCAGCCTCGACGCGCCCCAACCCGGCCACACCCTGGTCGACTTCTGCGCCGACACCGGGACCCGGCGCTACGAGTCGGACTGGGACCTCATCCCGGTCGAGGACTTCGCGGCGTACGGGCAGTGGTTCGCGCGGAAGCTGCTGCCGGACCTGGAGGACGTACGGGTGGTCTCGGTGGACCGCACCGGGGCGGGCCACTTCGCGCTGAAGCTGGACTCCGGCGAGACGTTCGAGGCGCGCGCGGTGGTGGTCGCGACCGGGCTCGCCGGGCTGGCCCGGATGCCGCGCGAGCTGGCGGCCGCCGTCCCCGACGGCCCGTCCGCCACCGGCCCCGTCTCGCACGCCTCGCAGCACACCGACCTGACCCGCTTCGCCGGGCGCGAGGTGCTGGTCGTGGGCGCGGGCCAGTCGGCCGTCGAGAGCGCGGTGCTGATGGCGGAGGCGGGCGCGAGCGTACGGATCGTGGCGCGCCGGACCGGGGCCGTCCGCTTCGGTGCCGCCCCCGACCGGCAGCCCCGGCTCAGCCCCGGCTCGCCGTTCGGCCGCGCCTGGTCGCTGTACGCCTTCTCGTACCACGCCACCCACTTCCGCCATCTGCCCGCGCCCGCCCGGCACCACCTGGTGCGCCGGGTGCTCGGCCCGCTGGGCGCGTGGTGGCTGCGCGACCGGTTCACCGGACGGGTCGCGGTGACCGACGGCCGCCGGGTGGTCCGCGCGCGCGTCGAGTCGGGCCGCCCCGTCCTGACACTCAGCGGCGGCACCGGCGCCCAGCGCGAACTGGCCGCCGACCATGTGATGGCGGCGACCGGCTACCGCATGGACGTGGCCGCCCTCGGCTACCTCGGCCCGGGTCTGCGCACCCAGCTCGCCACCTCGCGGGGCGCGCCGGTGCTCGACGCCGGGTACCGCTCGACGGTGCCCGGCCTGTACTTCACGGGCCTGCCGGCCGCCTCCTCGTTCGGGCCGGTGATGCGGTTCGTGTGCGGGACGGAGTACGCCTCGCCCCGGCTCGCGGCGTCGGTGGCGGCGGGCGGCTGAAGGGGGCGGGGACGGGGTCAGCCCGCCGTCCGGGGGATGCGCTTCTCCCACGTCCGGTGGAAGACGATCTCGCCGCCGTCCCGGCACACCACCTCGTCCGAGGTGAGGAAGTCCGCCGCGTCGCAGGCGATCTCGGACCGGGTGGTGATGGTGACGTCCCAGGCGAGCTCCGGCCGGTGCAGCCGGATCGTCCGGTCCGCGCGGGTGCGCGCGGACTGCGGGTCCGCCTCGTCGATCGTGTACGTCTCCAGGGCGTCCTCGGTGAGTTCCAGACCGTCGGGGTAGACCCGTGTACCGCCGTGGCGCGGGACCACTTCGAGGCGCCACTCGCCCTTGGCGACATCGCGGACGACCAGCCGCCGGGGCCGGGGCTCGTCCAGCGGCTCGGGATGAACCACGCCCAGCGGCGCCGACTGCTCCGGCTCCTCGAAGGCGATCGCGTCGGCCGTCCGCTCCCGTACCGGCAGGCTCAGCGAGCTGCCCTGGGGGACGAGCGTGAAGCCCACCGAGTCCGCCTGCGGCCAGATCCACGGCCAGTACGCCGAGGAGACCGCCAGGCGGACCCGGTGGCCCGGCGGGAAGCTGTGGCCGGCGCCGTTGAGGGGAAACGTCACGTCCTGGGTGGCGCCCAGCGGCCAGGCGTCCACGCGCTCCTGTCCCTCGCGCGCGGACAGATTGAGTACGCCCCGGGTGACCAGCGTGGACGAGCCGTCCGGCGCCACGTCGCAGAGCCGCGCGACCGCCTGCCCGAACGGCACGTCCATCCGCAGCCGCAGCGTCACCTCCGGGCGCCCCAGGACCTCCAGCGGCGGCCCCTCGTCCGGCACCGCGAAGTCGAACGCCGCCGAGTGCGCGTCCTCGGCGCGCTGGTCCGGCGGCAGGTCGCCGTCGTCGCCGCACGGCAGGAAGCGGCCCGCGTCCAGGCCGGTGTGCTGCGGCGAGTCGACCCGGACCGGGTCGCCGCCCAGCGCGTACGGGACCGGGGTGACATGGGGTGAGGGCCAGGCCGGGTCGCCGACCCAGCGGCCGGGCAACTCCTCGTACACCGTGGCGGGCCGGTGCGAGTCGCTGATCCAGGAGCGCAGCAGCGGCTCGTCCATGACCCCGCTGTCCTGGCCCCTGAGCCAGTGGTCCCACCAGCGCAGCGTCTCCTGGAGGAAGCCGACGGCCGGGCCGGGCGGGCGCCCCCGGTCCGGGTACTGGTGCGGCCACGGCCCGATCAGCCCGCGCACCCGGTCGGCGGGCAGCCGCTCCACCAGACGCAGCACGGTGTCCCGGTGCGGGTCGTGCCAGCCGCCCACCGCGAGCACGGCGGCGCCGATCGCCCCGTAGTCCTCTCGGACACTGCCGCGCTCCCAGTGGTCGTCGCGGATCTGGTGCGCCAGCCAGGTGTGGACGGACGGCTCCATGGACTCCAGCCGGGCCAGCCACATCTCCCGCCACCGCTCGCCCACGTACGCGGGGTCCGGCGGGCGGGCCGCGAACGCCGGCGTCGTCGCCGCCCGGGCGTGCATGCCCGCGGCGAGGACGGAACCTCCCAGGTAGTGCCCGTCGTTGTCATAGCGGTCGTCCGACGAGCAGACCGCGACGACCGCCTTGAGCGGCCCGGGCGCGAGGGCCGCGATCCTGAGTGAGGTGAGGCCGCCCCAGGAGATCCCGAACATGCCGACCCCGCCGTCGCACCAGGGCCGCGCGGCGAGCCAGTCGAGGACCGCGACCCCGTCCGCGAGCCGCCGCTCGTCGTACGTGTCGCCCGGCAGGCCCTCGCTGTTGCCGTGCCCGCGCACATCGACGCGTACGGAGGCGTAGCCGTGCCCCGCGTACCAGGGATGGCGCTGCCCATCGCGCGGTGCGGTCGAGTCGGTGAGCCGGTGCGGCAGATACTCAAGCAGCGCCGGTACCGGCTCCTCGGTCACCGGGCGCCAGATCCGGGCGTACAACCGCGTCCCGTCCGGGAGCGGAATCTGAACGTCCGCGCGCGTGGTCTCGTACGGGAAGTCGGTGCGGATCCGCATGGTCAGCCACCCCTCGGCGCCGGGGCCGGTCACGGTGTCGGTGATTGTCTCCGACAAAAGGTCCATTCCTGATGGTATGAGCTGATCACGAACATACCGGGGTGTATCGGGCTGTGCGCGAGGGGTGACGGGAAGGCGCCAGCGGTGATCGAACAACGACCGGATACGCTGACTTGAGTGAAGGCAGCGACACATCGACAATCCGTGTGATCGTCAGCAGACAGGAGTACCCCTCGTGACCGTCGTCGGGCCGTTCGGGCTGAGCGTGCGGGACCAGGCTCTTGAAGCCGATGTCCAGACCGGATTGGCGGCAGTCGAGGCGGGCCTGCTCGACGCCACCAAGAGCGAGGTCCCCTTCATCACGGAGGCCGCGCAGCACCTCGTGCGCGCGGGCGGCAAACGCTTCCGGCCGCTGCTCGTGATGCTCGCCGCGCAGTTCGGCGACCCCTACGCGCCGGGTGTCGTGCCCTCGGCCGTGGTCGTCGAGCTCACGCATCTGGCGACGCTCTACCACGACGACGTCATGGACGAGGCCGAGGTGCGGCGCGGGGTGCCCAGCGCCAACGTCCGCTGGGGCAACTCGGTCGCGGTCCTCACCGGCGACTTCCTGTTCGCCCGGGCCTCGCACATACTGGCCGACCTGGGCCCGGAGGCCGTACGGATCCAGGCCGAGGCGTTCGAACGGCTGGTCACCGGCCAGATCCTGGAGACCGCGGGCCCGCGCGACGGCCGCGACCCGGTGGACCACTACCTCGACGTGCTCGCGGGCAAGACCGGCTCGCTGGTGGCTGTCTCCGGCCGGTTCGGCGCGATGATGTCCGGCGCCGACGAGTCGGTCGTGGACATCCTCACGCAGTACGGCGAGCGGCTCGGCACCGCGTTCCAGCTGGCCGACGACGTGCTGGACATCGCCAGCGACTCGCACGAGTCCGGCAAGACCCCCGGCACCGACCTGCGCGAGGGCATCCCCACGCTGCCGGTCCTGCACCTGCGGGCGCAGGCGGCGCAGTACGGCCGCCCGGACGACCTGGAGCTCGTCGCGCTGCTCGACGGCGACCTGACGGACGACGCCCGGCACGCCGAGGCGCTGCGCCGGCTGCGGGTCCACCCGGCGCTCGAACAGGCCCGCAGGGACACCGTGCGGTACGCGGAGGAGGCCCGCGCCACGCTGGCCCCGCTGCCGGAGTGCTACGCGAAGGCGGCTCTGGAGGAGCTGTGCGACGCGGTGGTGCACCGCGCGGGCTAGGCGCCCGCCTCTTCAGTACCCGAATCCGTAGTGCCCGGAATCAGTACCCGGAGCCGCTCGGCGGGGTGGTGGTGCCGCCGGAGGTTGTGCCGCCGCCCGTGTCGGCGGTGGCCTTCGCCCCGGTCGGGGTGATCGCGAACCAGGTGCCGCCGGCGCCCTGTCCGTACGCCTCGCGGGGCTCGTCGTCCTTGGCGTACCGGTAGAGCGGCCAGCCCGCGAGGGTCAGCTGGGTGGTGCCGTCCGGGCGGGCGACCGTGCCGACCAGGGCCTTGTCGACGCCCTTGACGGTCAGCGCGTCGGTGGCGGGGGCCGGGGGCCAGATCGCGGCACAGGCGGCCAGGCAGTTCGAGTGGGACGGCTTCGCGGTGTCCTTGTCGAAGCGGTACAGGACGTACCCCTTGCTGTCCGTGACGACGGTGCCGACCTTGTCGACCTGGGTGGCGCTGAGGGTGGGGGGCGGCCGGGTCCGGGGTCGCGGGGGCCGTCGTGCCGGTCGACGGCTTCTCGGTCTTGCTGCTGCTGTTGTTGCTGCTTCCGCACCCCGTGGCAGCCAGCGCGAGGACGGCGGTCCCGGCGGCCGCGCCGACGGCGATGCGGTGGACGGTGAGCATGGCGATCCCCTTTGGTGGTGCCGGTTGCTCTCACTCAGGTGTACGGATTCCGGCCCAAAGCGACTCGAACACCCGATCTGTCAATAGTGTGACCCAGGTCACACTATTGAGTGTCTGGTCACGCTGTGGAGACAGTCGCATACCTGACGAAACAATGGCGAACCGGAATCAGTGGGGTGCTGTGCCGGCGTCGCCGCCGGGGTGGCCGGGCGGTGGGGGTGCTGCCCGGCGTACGTGCCGGTGCGCGGTCGGCGCGCCGGCCGCGCCTGAAGGCCGCTCAACCCCGCGGGCGGCCGGATCTGTTGGTCGTGGCGCGGGGGCAACCCCGCCTGGCCTCGACGGAGTTGATGATTCTGACAGGTACGCGACGTACAACCCCTACTGGTCGGGGGAGGTGTCGAGGGCCCGAGTCATCCCAGAGAGGTACACGAGGTTGCTCCCGAGGGGTGACGCCCGGCGGCGGCTGATTTGGTCAGATTGAGAACACCACTCCTGACCAATTCGGGTGAGAATGGCGGCGCGGGGTGGACAGAGCGCAGCACTACGGACGGACGCCGCCGACCACGGAGGTAAGGCACACATGGCACCGAACGACAGCGCACACACCACCGAGGAGGCCAGGGACCTCGTCGCGGGCCGCCGCAAGGCCGCGCGGTATCTGGTTCCGGTCGGGGTGGCGGGGGTGGCGGCCGCGACGATCGGGCTGGTCCCGGCGCTCGCGGCTTCCGGTGACCCCGATCTGCCGAAGATCAGCGCACAGCAGCTCATCGAGAAGATCGCCGCGTCGGACGCCCAGCAGCTCTCCGGCACGGTGAAGATCAAGACGGACCTGGGCCTTCCGTCCTTCGGCGGCCTCGGCTCCTTCGCCCCCAAGGGCGGCGGGGGCAAGGGCGGCTCGTCGGCCTCGCCCGACAGCAAGCTGATGGAGCTCGCCTCCGGCTCGCACACCCTGCGGGTCGCGGCCGACGGCCCGGACAAGCAGAAGCTGTCGGTGCTCGACAAGGCGTCGGAGTACAGCGTCGTCCACAGCGGGGACGACGTGTGGGCGTACGACAGCGCCTCGAACGAGGTGTACCACTCGAAGCGGGCCGGCGACGGCAAGAAGGAGCTCGGGGGTGGCGCGGCCAAGGGCCACGGCCCCTCGGGCAAGGCCCCGGAGTCCCTGCCGACCACGCCCAAGGCGCTGGCCGAGCAGGCCCTGAAGTCGGTCGACCCGACCACCTCGGTGACCGTCGACGGCACGTCCCATGTGGCGGGCCGGGACGCCTACCAGCTGGTGATCAAGCCGAAGCAGTCCGGTTCGACCATCGGTGCGATCCGGATCGCGGTGGACGCGAAGAACGGGGTGCCGCTGAAGTTCACCCTCGCGCCGTCCGGCGGGGGCAAGGCCGTGATCGACGCGGGCTTCACCAAGGTCGACTTCGGCAAGCCGTCCGCCTCGACCTTCGACTTCACCCCGCCCAAGGGGGCGAAGGTCACCCAGGACGACGGCAAGGCGCACGAGGGCCGGGGCGACAAGCGGTTCAAGGGCTCCGCCGGCAGCGAGTTCAAGGGCCTCGACGTCATCGGGAAGGGCTGGAACTCCATCGCCCGCCTCGACGTTCCAGGAGGTAAGGGCATCCCGTCCGCGCACTCCGGCAAGGGCGGCAAGGGCGATGTCCCGCCGGAGGCCCAGAAGTTCCTCAACTCGCTGGGCGACAAGGTCACGGGCAAGTTCGGCTCGGGCACGGTCTACAAGACCCGCCTGGTCAACGCGCTGGTGACGGACGACGGCAAGGTGTTCGTGGGCGCGGTGACCAAGGACGCGCTGGTGAACGCGGCGAACGCGGCGAAGTAGCCGAAGCGGCGGGCGTGAGGGGGGACTCGGGTTCCGGGGAGTTGGGCCCCGGGGACCAGGGTCCCCCTTCGCTCCCCCACCCGTGTGGGCATACGGGAGCACGGTCCGCAGACGAACGGAGGTCTGGGGCGAAGCGCCAGGCAAGGGAAGGGGCGGGGTGGGGAACTCTCCATCGGTCATCGAGACCCACGGTCTCAGCAAGCGCTACCGAGGCGGCCAACTGGCCGTGGACGGCCTGGACCTCACCGTCCCCGGCGGCAGCATCTTCGGCTTCCTCGGCCCCAACGGCTCGGGCAAGACGACCACCATCCGCATGCTGATGGGCCTGATCGAGCCGACCTCCGGCACGGCCCGGGTCCTCGGCAGCCCCATGCCCCGCGCTGGGCGCACGGTCCTGCCGCAGGTGGGCGCCCTGATCGAGGGCCCCGCGCTGTACGGATTCCTGTCCGGCCGCGACAACCTCGTCCGGTACGACTCGGCCGACCCGACCGCCGACCCCCGCACCCGGGCGAGCCGGGTCGCCCACGCCCTGGACCGGGTGGGGCTCGCCGCCGCGTCCGGCAAGAAGGCGCGGGCGTACTCCCTGGGCATGAAGCAGCGGCTCGGCCTCGCGTCCGCGCTGCTCCAGCCCCGCAAGCTGCTGGTCCTGGACGAGCCCACCAACGGCCTCGACCCGCAGGGCATGCGGGAGATCCGCGCCCTGGTGCGGGAGCTCGCCGCCGACGGCACCACGGTCTTCCTCTCCTCGCACCTCCTGGACGAGATCGAGCAGGTCTGTACGCACGCGGCGGTGATGACCCAGGGCCGGCTGGTCGTCCAGGGCGAGGTGGCCGAGCTCCTGGCGGGCAACCGGGGCCGGCTCGCCGTCACCACCCCGGACCCGGCCGACGCGGCCCGGCTGCTCAAGGAGCGCGGGGTGGCGGACGTGACCGTGGACGGGGACCGGGTGACGGGCGAGGTCCCGCCGGACGACGTGGAACTGGCGGAGCTCAACGCCGCGCTGGTGCACGGCGGCGTACGGGTGAGGGCCTTCGGGGTCGAACGGGCCTCGCTGGAGGACGCGTTCGTGGCGCTGACGGGGGAGGGGTTCGATGTCGCGGGCTGAGGCGAACGCAACGGAGGCCGGGTCGGCCGCGGCTGAGGCCGAGCCGGCCCGGGCCGCAGACGTCCACGTCCCTGACGGCCACGCTCCTGACGTCCGGGCCGTCCCGGACATCGCGGGCCCCGCGTCCCGGCGGCCCAGCCCCCTCTGGGCGTTCGGGCTCTTCCGGTCCGAGCTGGTCACCGTCGTGCGGCGGTGGCGCACCCTCGCGCTGCTCGGGGTGCTGGCGGCCGTCCCGGTCCTGATCGGCATCGCCGTGAAGATCGAGACGCGCGGCGGCGGTACGGCCGGTCCCAGCGGCGGTGACGGCCCGGCCTTCATCTCGCAGATCACCAACAACGGGCTCTTCCTCGTCTTCGCGGGGCTCGCCGCGACCCTGCCCGTCTTCCTGCCGATGGCGATCGGCGTGGTCGCGGGCGACGCGATAGCGGGCGAGGCCAACAGCGGCACCCTGCGCTACCTCCTGGTCGCCCCGGCGGGCCGGACCAGGCTGCTGCTCGCCAAGTACGCGTCGACGCTCGCGTTCTGCCTGCTCGCGACCCTGGTCGTGGCGGCGTCCGCGCTCGCCGTGGGCGCGCTGCTCTTCCCGCTCGGCGACGTCACGACCATCTCCGGTACGCAGATATCGTTCGCGGACGGGCTGCTGCGCGCGTTCGCGATCGCCGGGGTGGTGGCCCTGTCGCTGACCGGGGTGGCCGCGCTCGGCCTGTTCATCTCCACCCTCACCGGCAGCGGTGTCGCGGCGATGGCGGCGACGGTCGGCCTGCTGATCACCGTGCAGATCCTGGACCAGATCCCCCAGCTGCACGCGATACAGCCGTATCTCTTCCCGCACTACTGGCTGTCCTTCGCGGACCTGCTGCGGGTGCCGGTCTACTGGGACCAGCTGGTGAAGAACCTGGAGCTGCAGGCGCTGTACGTGGCGGTGTTCGGTTCGGCGGCCTGGGCGCGCTTCACGGCGAAGGACATCACGGCCTGAGGGTGCGGGGAGGCGGGCGGACCGGGGCCCGGACCGGGGTCATGGCCGCGTCCGGCGAAGAGGGACGGAACGGTCGTGCGAGCCGACCCCCGTGGCGGCTCGACACGACACGTACCGTTTCCTCTGCACATTCTTGGAGCAGACCATTCCGCTGTCAATACGCTACGGACCGTCCTCGTAGACTCGCCCCGTGACCGAGCCGCCACGTCCTGCCCCCAACCCCCGGCGCCGGAGCGAGAGATCGCGCCGCGCGATCCTCTCCGCGGCGCTCGCCCTCTGCGCGGAAAACGGCTATGGACGCGTCACGATCGAGGGCATCGCCGCTCGTGCGGGGGTCAGCAAGAAGACGATCTACCGCTGGTGGGCGACGAAGGGCGCGGTGCTCCTGGAGGCCGTGATCGAGGCCGTGGTGAGCACCTCGCCGCTGCCCGACACCGGGGACGTCGACACGGACATGGTGACGCATGTCACCAGCGTGATGCGGGTCTTCACCTCACCGGTGATCGGCCCCGCGTACACCGGGATCCTCTCCGAGCTGCTCCACGACGAGGCGCTGGCCGAGGCCGTCAACGAGGAGCTGGTCGGCCCGCGCGTCGCGCTGGTGCACGAGCGGCTGCGCGCCGGGCAGCGGCAGGGCCAGCTGCCGCCGGACGCCGATCTGGAGCTGGCCGTGGAGCTGCTGTACGGGCCGCTGTACTACCGGCACGCGCTGAAGCGGCCGTTCCACGCCCCGGACAGGATCGCCGTCCTGGTGGCGCACGTCATGCGTGCGTTGCGGGCACCGGCTGCGAGCTGAAGAAGGTCTTGGCGCGGACCGTCGCCCGGGTGTCCTGACCGATCGTGCCGGGCCGGTTGGCCGAGCCGAGCAGGACGCCGCCCCACCGCATGTCCATGTACGCGGCGGTGTGGCGCAGGGTCCCCACCAGCGGATCGGCCACGGTCTGGTCGGTGCCGGCGAGCGCCGTCACGCCCCACAGGGTGCGCCCGGCCATCCGCGGCCGGAAGTCCAGGCCCGGCACCCGCATCCACCCCGACCAGTGGTCGAGGTAGTGCTTGACCGAGGTCGAGACGCTGTACCAGTAGAGCGGCGAGGCGATGACGAGGTCGGTGGCCTCCAGGGTCGCCCCCAGCAGGGTCGCCGCGTCTCCGGTCGGGTCGGCGTACAGGCCCTCGCCGTCGTGGCGCCGGTCGGCGAACTCGGGCAGCCGCAGCCGCGAGAGGTCCAGCCAGCGCTGCGAGGTGTCGCTCGGCAGCTGCTCGGCGGCCAGTCTCGCCAGTTCCTCGGTGTTGCCGCCGGGGCGCGTACTGCCGAGCAGGAATAGGAAGTTGCGGGCCATGACCGTGATCCCCTCCGGAAAAAAGCATGCGCGTGCAGTATATGCACGCGCATGCTCATTGCGGGGGTCGTCAGAAGGTCAGCTTCCAACTGTTGATGTACCCGGTGTCCTGCGGCCCCTTGTCCTGCACCTTCAGCTTCCACGTCCCGTTCGCGGTCTCGGTGGAGGCGTTGACGGTGTACGTGGTGTTGATGTTCGGGGTGGAGTCCGACGAGGAGTTGTGCAGCCGGTACGCCTTGCCGCTCGGGCCGATCAGATCGACCACGAGGTCACCGCTGTAGGTGTGGACGATGTTCACGCCGACCTTGAGCGCGGAGGGCGCGTTGCCCGTCCGCCCGGTCACCGAGACCGACGAGGTCACGGCCGCGCCGGGGGAGTCCGGGATGGTGACGTCGGTGGTGTTCTCGAAGGCGTCACCGGTGGGCGGGGTGGTGGTCCCGGCGGACAGCTGCCACAGCGCGTACGCGATGGCGTCGCTGTTGTGGTCGAGCGCGGTGTCGTCGATGTTCGTGCTGGTGTCGCAGGAGGAGTGGTAGCAGGCGTCGAACGCGCGGCCCGCCGTGCCGCCCCACTTCTGGGCCTGGGCCGAGGTCTTGGTGTAGTCGGCGCCGGAGAAGAGACCGCCGACGCGTATGCCGGCGTTCTTGAACGGCGCGTGGTCGGAGCGGCCGTCGCCCTCCGTCTCGATCTCGGTGGGTATGGAGAGGGTCGCGAAGTAGTCCTTGAAGACCTTCTCCAGGGCCGGATCGTCGTCGTAGACGAAGTAGCCCGGGTTGGGCGAGCCGATCATGTCGAAGTTCAGATACGCGGAGATCTTGCCGCGGTCGGCCGTCGACAGGCTGTTGACGTAGGCCTTCGAGCCGACCAGGCCCAGCTCCTCGGCGCCGAACCAGCCGAACCGCAGGTGCTTGTCGGGCTTGAGCTGGGCGCGGGAGACGGCGAGCGCGGTCTCCAGGACACCGGCCGTGCCGGAGCCGTTGTCGTTGATGCCGGGGCCCGAGGTGACCGAGTCGAGGTGCGCGCCGGTCATCACGGTCTGCGAGGTGTCGCCGCCGGGCCAGTCGGCGATCAGGTTGTAGCCGGTGGCGCCGGAGGAGGTGAACTGCTGGACGGAGGTGGTGTACCCGGCCGCGTCCAGCTTGCCCTTCACGTAGTCCAGCGAGGCCTTGTAGCCGGCCCGGCCGTGGGCGCGGTTGCCGCCGTTGGCGTTGGCTATCTGCTGGAGCTGGGCGAGGTGGGCCTTGACGTTGGCGACGGGTATGTCGGGGGCGGCGGCGGTTGCCGGGGCGGCGGCCTGTGCGGTTGCCTGGTCGGCGGCCTGGACGGCGGGTGCGCCGAGGGCGAGGCCGAGGGCCACGGCGGTGGCTGCGGCGCCTGTGGCGAGGGTGGTTCTGGTGCGCATGTGGGGGCTCCGTGTTCCGCTGGGGGATGGGACGGAAACGCGAGCCTGATGTTCAGGGAGAGTTTCACTCACCGTCAAGAACGTATTCCGGTCACGGGTGTTCGGTGAGCGGACATTGGCCGGAAGTGGGCTCCCCCCACCCCGCCCCTTCCCTGAACCCTCCGGGGGTGGTCTTGATCTGCGGCTCCGGTGGGGGCTGGCCGCGCAGTTCCCGCTCCATCGCACGGGACGCCGCCGCCAGCGCCACCCTCCCCCGCCGAGCCGCCCGCAACGCGTCCCACGTCAGCAGCGTCAGCGCCAGCCACACCAGCGAGAAGCCCGCCCACCGCTCCGCCGGCATCGCCTCGTGGAAGTACACGATGCCCAGGCCGAACTGGAACACCGGCGCCAGGTACTGCAGCAGCCCCAGCGTCGACAGCGGAACGCGGATCGCGGCCGCCCCGAAGCAGACCAGCGGCGCCGCCGTGACGATCCCGGTCGCCGCGAGCAGCGCCCCGTGCCCGGCGCCGTGGGACCCGAACGTCGCCTCCCCGCTCGACCCCAGCCACACCAGATACCCCAGCGCCGGCAGGAACTGCATCGCCGTCTCGGCGGCCAGCGACTCCAGCCCGCCGAGGTTCACCTTCTTCTTCACCAGCCCGTACGTGGCGAACGTCAGGGCGAGGGTGAGCGAGATCCACGGGGGCCGGCCGGCCCCGACCGCCAGGACGACGACCGCCAGCGCGCCGATCGCCACCGCCGCCCACTGCACCGGCCGCAGCCGCTCCTTGAGCAGCAGCACGCCCATCGCGATGGTGACCAGCGGATTGATGAAGTAGCCGAGCGACGCCTCGACGACGTGGCCGGAGTTCACCGACCAGATGTAGACGCCCCAGTTGACCGTGATCACGGCGGCGGCGAGGCCTATGAGCGCGAGCCGGCGCGGCTGGCGCAGGAGCTCGCCGATCCATGCCCAGCGGCGCAGTACGAGCAGCGCGGCGC
Organism: Streptomyces sp. ERV7; assembly: GCF_001653515.1. Classification (GTDB taxonomy): domain Bacteria; phylum Actinomycetota; class Actinomycetes; order Streptomycetales; family Streptomycetaceae; genus Streptomyces. Next base: position 1,015,080 of record NZ_LYOY01000040.1, read on the forward strand.
CGACGAAGACGAGGGACCACACCATCCGGTGGGCCAGGATCTCGATCGCACCGGCCGGCTTCAGGAGCGGCCAGAAGAGGGGGACAAGACCCCACATCCCGTAGGCACCGACACCGTAGAGCAGCCCTGTCCGCTGCTCACCGGTCCCGGTCCCGGTACCGGCAGTGGTTCTCGGTTCCTCGGCCACTGGCCCTCCCTGCGCGCGCGTCGACGAGTCGAAGGTAGCGCCAGGCAACCACCCCTGTCATGCCCGATATCCGAAAACGGTACTGACGGCGGGGTGGTCCATTCCGCTCGCGTCAGGCGACGGCCGCGGCGATCGTCTGCGCGATCGGCGTCGTCGGCCGCCCGATCAGCCGCGACAGCTCGCCGGACGTGGCCGCGAGCCTGCCCCGCCCGATCGCCAGGTCCACGTCGACGAGGATCTCGGCGAACGGCACCGGGATCCCCGCGCCCGTGAGGATGCCGAGGTGCACCTCGGGCGCGACGGCCTGGTACGCGATCTCCTTGCCGGTCGCCCGCGCGACCTCCGCCGCGTACTCCGCGAACGACCACGCCACGTCGCCGCTCAGCTCGTACGTCCGGCCCAGGTGGCCCTCGCCGGTCAGCACCGCCGCCGCGGCAGCCGCGTAGTCCGCGCGGGCGGCCGAGGCCACCCGGCCCTCGCCCGCGTTGGACACGACCGCCCCGTGTGCGAGCACCGGCTCCAGGTGGGCGGTGTAGTTCTCGGTGTACCAGCCGTTGCGCAGGAAGGTGTACGGCAGCCCCGATTCGAGGATCAGCCGCTCGGTGGCCTTGTGCTCGTCCGCGAGGCGGAAGTCGGCCTCGGGCCCGCCGAGGATGCCGGTGTACGCGAGCTGCGCCACCCCGGCGTCCTTCGCGGCCGCGACCACGGCGGCGTGCTGTGCCACCCGCTGCCCGACCTCGCTGCCGGAGATCAGCAGGACGCGGTCACCGGCGCGGAAGGCCCCGGCCAGGGTCTCGGGCGCGCTGTAGTCGGCCACCCGCAGCTCCACACCGCGCTCGGCGAGAGCGGCGGCCTTCTCCTTGTTCCGTACGACGGCGGCTATCCCGTTCGCGGGCACCCCCGAGGCGAGCAGCTCGTCGACGACGAGACGGCCGAGGGCTCCGGTGGCTCCGGTGACGACGATGCTCATGGCTGCTGACTCCTTGGATCCGGGTTCCCGTGCGGAACCCTGTGCCACTCACCGTACGGTCGGCGCTAACCTTTCGTAAGTACCCACTTTGAAGTAAGGTACTGGTATGGTAGTAAGTACCCAGCACAGTGCCCGGCCCACCGAGGACCTCCGTGAGGCGATGTGTCCGCACCGGCTCGTCCTGGAGCATGTGACCAGCCGCTGGGGCGTCCTCGTCCTGCTCGCGCTGAGCGAGCGGTCGTACCGGTTCAGCGAGCTGCGCCGGCACGTCGGGCGGGTCAGCGAGAAGATGCTGGCCCAGACCCTCCAGACGCTGGAGCGCGACGGCTTCGTGCTCCGCGACGCCAAGCCGGTCATCCCGCCGCGCGTCGACTATTCGCTCACCCCGATCGGCCGCGAGGCCGCCGAGCGGGTCCGGGCCCTCGCCGAGTGGACCGGCGTACGGATGGAGCAGGTCGAGCAGGCCCGCGCCGCCTACGACGAGGCCCGCGAGGCCGCCAGGTCGGCGTAACCCCTAGTCCGGCTGCGGCTCGCGCCCCGCGTCCAGCGACCGCAGGGCCCGCGACACGTCGAACGGCAGCACCGTCACCGCCACCGACGGCAGCTGCTCCAGCGCCTTGGCCATCGCCTCGCCGGTGCCCCGGTGCAGCAGCCTGCCGAGGAAACCGGTGTACGTGCGGTGGGGGACCAGGACCGTCAGCCAGGTCCGGCCGTCCTCGGTCGTCCGGGCCGCGAGCTCCTTCATCGCGTGCCGCAGCCGCCGGTCCGGGCACTCCACCAGCTCCAGCGGCACCGAGGTCGCCGCCGTCGCCTCCCACTGCGCCGAGAGCCGGCGGGCGTGCGCCTCGTCGATCGCGAAGTGGACCGCCCGGATCTCGTCGGGCCGCAGCTCGTGCGCGTACCGCAGCGCCTTGAGTGCCGCCAGGTCCAGCGTCTCCACCAGCACGAACACCCGATGGCGGCGTCCGTGCGGCAGATCGGCGCCCGGTGCCTGGAGGGTGCCGAGGGCCGTGGCCTCGCGCCGGTACTCGCGGTTGATCCGCGTCAGCGCCCACACTCCCAGCGGGAACACCACGACCACCAGCCAGGCGCCCTCGGTGAACTTGGTGACCGCGAAGACCAGCACCACCGCCGCCGACACCACGGCCGCGAGCCCGTTGACGGCGACCTTCGGCCGCCGGTGCCGCTCGCGCCGCCGCAGGTGGTACGCGGTGAGCCCGGCCCCGGCCATGGTGAAGGCGGTGAACACCCCGATCGCGTACAGCGCCACCAGCTTGTCGACGTTGGCGCGGGTGACGAGCAGCAGCGCCAGCGAGACGACGGTCAGCGCGAGGATCCCGTTGGAGAACGCCAGCCGGTGCCCGCGCCGGGTCAACTGCCGTGGCAGGAACCGGTCCTCGGCCACGAAGCTGGCCAGGTAGGGAAAGCCGGTGAACGGTGTGTTGGCGCCGGTGTAGAGGATCAACGCGGTCGCGAGCTGGACGAAGACGAGCCCGGCCGTGCCCAGCGCCCCGCCGCCGAACGCGAAGTGGGCCTCCTGGGCGATGACGGTCGGGGTCCCGTCGCTGTACGGCACGGCGTGCGTGAAGTGCGCGAGCGTCGAGACGCCCAGCACCAGCACCCCGAGGACGCAGCTCATCGCGATCAGTGTGCGGCGGGCGTTGCGGCCCTGCGGCTCGCGGAACGCCGAGATGCCGTTCGAGATCGCTTCCAGACCGGTGAGCGAGGAGCCGCCGTTGGCGAACGCCCGCAGCACCATGAACAGCGACGCCCCGTACAGCCAGCCGCTGCCCGCGCTGCCCACCGGGATGGCGCCCGCCGCGTGCAGATCGGCGCGCGGCAGCCCGGAGGTGAGCCCGCGCACGGCCGAGACGGCGAGCAGCAGCCCGACGGCCGCCATGAACAGATAGGCGGGCAGCGCGAACAGCCGCCCGGCCTCCCGCACCCCGCGCAGGTTCCCGTACGCGAGGAAGAGGACCACCCCGACGGAGACGGGCAGTTGGAGGTGGTCCATCCCGGTCCAGCCGCCGCCCAGCAGATGCGCCAGCGAGATGATCGCGTTGGTCCCGGCCGACACCTGGACGGCGACGGTCACGATGTAGTCGACGAGCAGCGCCACGGCCGCGATCTGCGCGACGTCCGGCCCGAAGTTCTCGCGCGCCACGACGTACGAGCCGCCGGCCCGGGTGTAGAGGGTGACGACATCGCTGTAACAGAGCGTCAGAAGCACCAGAACGAAGAGGATCGCGCCGGTCACGGGCATCAGCAGACTGAACGCCGCCGCCCCGACCACGGGCACCAGGACCCGCAGCATCTCCTCGGAGCCGTACGCCGAGGAGCTGATGCAGTCCGATGCCAGCACCCCGAGCGCGGTGCGGTTGTCGAGCTTCTCTTCGCCGATGCGCTCGGTGGTGAGCGGTTTGCCGAGCAGCCGCCGTTTGACGCGGTACGCGAGACGGTCCATGGGCATATCAGTACGGGTGCCCGGCCGGGGGTCCGCGCAGACTCCCCGGCCGGGCACCCGTACTGATTCAGGTTGCCCTCGCGCGGGCCCTAACCGGTGACGGCCCAGGTGTCGTTGCCGGTGAGGAGGGTGCTGAGGTCGCCCTTGCCGTGCTGGTGGATCGCGGTGTCGAGCTGGTCGGCCATCTGTGTGTCGTAGACGGGGCGGTCGCGGCGGCCTGGCGCAGGGTCTCGGTGAGGTGCTTGCGGTCGGAGTCGATGGTGCGGGCCACGAAGGAGGCCTCGGCTCCGAGTGCGAGGGAGACGGGGTTGAAGGGTGCGTCGAGGGAGCCCATCGGCGTCGACTTGGTGATCTTGCCGACCTCGGAGGTGGGTGAGTACTGGCCCTTGGTGAGTCCGTAGATCCGGTTGTTGAAGAGGAGGATCTTGAGGTTGACGTTGCGGCGCAGGGCGTGGATGAGGTGGTTGCCGCCGATGGAGAGGGCGTCGCCGTCTCCGGTGACCACCCACACGCTCAGATCGCGCCGCGAGGTGGCGAGGCCGGTGGCGATGGCGGGGGCGCGGCCGTGGATGGAGTGCATCCCGTAGGTGTTCATGTAGTAGGGGAAGCGGCTGGAGCAGCCGATGCCGGAGACGAAGACGATGTTCTCTTTGGCGAGGCCGAGTTCGGGCATGAAGCCCTGGACGGCGGCGAGGACGGCGTAGTCGCCGCAGCCGGGGCACCAGCGCACTTCCTGGTCGGACTTGAAGTCCTTCATGGACTGCTTGGCCTCGGCCTTGGGCACCAGGGAGAGCAGGGTACGTGCCGTCGTCTCAGACATTGATGGCCTCCTTGAGGGCCTCCGCGAGCTGCGCGGCTTTGAACGGCATTCCGTTGACCTGGGTGTATGACTGCGCGTCGACCACGTACTTCGCGCGGATGAGGGTGGCGAGCTGGCCGAGGTTCATCTCGGGGACGACGACGGTGTCGTAATGCCTCAGCACCTCGCCGAGGTTGCGGGGGAAGGGGTTGAGGTGGCGCAGATGGGCCTGCGCGATGGGCAGGCCCTCGGCGCGCAGGCGGCGGACGGCGGCGGTGATGGGTCCGTAGGTGGAGCCCCAGCCGATGACGAGGGTGCGGGCCTGGTCCGGGTCGTCGACGGCCAGGTCGGGGACCTCGATGCCGTCGATCTTGGCCTGGCGGGTGCGGACCATGAGTTCGTGGTTGGCGGGGTCGTAGGAGATGTTGCCGGTGCCGTCCTGCTTTTCGATGCCGCCGATGCGGTGTTCGAGGCCCGGTGTGCCCGGCAGGGCCCAGGGGCGGGCGAGGGTGTGGGGGTCGCGTTTGTACGGTTGCGGGGGAAGGGGTTGAGGTGGCGCAGATGGGCCTGCGCGATGGGCAGGCCCTCGGTGCGCAGGCGGCGGACGGCGGCGGTGATGGGTCCGTAGGTGGAGCCCCAGCCGATGACGAGGGTGCGGGCCTGGTCCGGGTCGTCGACGGCCAGGTCGGGGACCTCGATGCCGTCGATCTTGGCCTGGCGGGTGCGGACCATGAGTTCGTGGTTGGCGGGGTCGTAGGAGATGTTGCCGGTGCCGTCCTGTTTTTCGATGCCGCCGATGCGGTGTTCGAGGCCCGGTGTGCCCGGTACTGCCCAGGGGCGGGCGAGGGTGTGGGGGTCGCGTTTGTACGGCCAGAACACCTCGGTGCCGTCGGCCAGGGTGTGGTTGGGCACGGTGGCGAACTGGACGCGGAGGTCGGGTAGTTCGTCGGTGTCCGGGATGCGCCACGGCTCGGATCCGTTGGCGAGGTAGCCGTCGGAGAGGAGGAAGACGGGGGTGCGGTAGGTCAGGGCGATGCGGGCGGCGTCCAGGGCCGCGTCGAAGCAGTCGGCGGGGGTCTTGGGTGCCACGATGGGGACCGGGGCTTCGCCGTTGCGTCCGTACATCGCTTGCAGCAGGTCGGCTTGTTCGGTCTTGGTGGGCAGGCCGGTGGAGGGGCCGCCGCGCTGGATGTCCACCACCAGCAGGGGCAGCTCCAGTGACACGGCGAGGCCGATGGTCTCGGACTTGAGGGCGACGCCGGGGCCGGAGGTGGTGGTGACGGCGAGCGAGCCGCCGAAGGCGGCGCCGAGTGCGGCGCCGATGCCGGCGATCTCGTCCTCGGCCTGGAAGGTGCGGACGCCGAAGTTCTTGTGCCTGGACAGCTCGTGGAGGATGTCCGAGGCCGGGGTGATCGGGTACGAGCCCAGATAGAGCGGCAGATCGGCCTGGCGGGAGGCGGCGATCAGTCCGTAGGCGAGGGCCAGGTTGCCGGAGATGTTGCGGTAGGTGCCGGTCGCAAAGGCGCGGGTGGCGGGGGCGACTTCGTAGGAGACGGCGAAGTCCTCGGTGGTCTCCCCGAAGTTCCAGCCGGCGCGGAAGGCCGTCACGTTGGCTTCGGCGATCTCGGGCTTCTTGGCGAACTTCTGCCGCAGGAAGGCTTCGGTGGCCTCGGTGGGCCGGTGATACATCCAGCTCAGCAGGCCCAGCGCGAACATGTTCTTGGAGCGCTCGGCCTCCTTGCGGGGCAGCCCGAATTCCTTGAGGGCTTCCACGGTGAGGGTGGTCAGCGGCACGGGGTGGACGTTGTAGGCCTCCAGGGTGCCGTCCTCGAGCGGGGAGGTGGCGTATCCGACCTTGGCCATGGGGCGTTTGGTGAACTCGTCGGTGTTGACGATGATGTCGGCGCCGCGCGGCACGTCCGCGAGGTTGGCCTTGAGGGCCGCCGGGTTCATGGCGACCAGCACGTTGGGTGCGTCGCCGGGGGTGAGGATGTCGTGGTCGGCGAAGTGGAGCTGGAAGCTGGAGACACCGGGCAGGGTTCCGGCAGGGGCCCGGATCTCGGCCGGGAAGTTCGGCAGGGTGGACAGATCGTTGCCGAACGAGGCGGTCTCCGAGGTGAACCGGTCACCCGTGAGCTGCATGCCGTCACCCGAATCACCCGCGAAACGGATGATCACCCGGTCGAGGCGCTTGACCTCTTTATGACCCGCGGGTTTGCGCTGCTCGCCGACGACGGCCTCTTCGGCCCCGTCTGCCTGCTCGGCTGACGTACTGACCTGGCTGGTCACTGAACTGGACCTCCCTGGGACGGGCTGCTCGGGCGCGCCCGGAGAACCGGTCGCTCCAAAGTCCACCCTACGTCGGTAAGGGTCGCCTTCCTTGGATGGATCGCATCCTGGACGCCCTTGTGAGATGGTCCAATGCCCCGGTTTGTCATATTTCAGTCGCCCCCCGGCTCCTTCTGGTAAGACGCCCCTCGCTCGGTCTTTGGTTCTAGGCCCCGCCCCCGCCGGACTCATCTGACAGGGTGTCAGGTGTTCAGGAATTGAGATAGGTCAGCACCGCGAGTACCCGCCGGTGGTCGCCGTCACTTGGGGAGAGGCCCAGCTTGAGAAAGATGTTGCTCACGTGCTTCTCGACGGCTCCGTCGCTCACGACCAGCTGTTTCGCGATCGCGTTGTTGGTGCGCCCCTCGGCCATCAGGCCGAGGACCTCGCGCTCGCGCGGTGTGAGCCCGGCCAGGACGTCCTGCTTGCGGCTGCGGCCGAGCAGCTGGGCCACCACCTCGGGGTCCAGGGCGGTACCGCCCCGGGCGACCCTTACGACGGCGTCCACGAACTCCCTGACCTCGGCGACGCGGTCCTTGAGCAGATAGCCCACGCCGCGGCTGGAACCGGCCAGCAGTTCGGTGGCGTACCGCTCCTCCACGTACTGCGACAGGACGAGCACCCCGATGCCCGGGTACAGCTTCCGCAGCAGCACCGCGGCGCGTACGCCCTCGTCGGTGTGGGTCGGCGGCATCCGTACGTCCGCGACCACCACGTCCGGCAGCGCGTTCTGGTCGGCGAGCTCACCGACGGTCTTGACCAGCGCGTCTCCGTCGCCGACCCCGGCGACGACGTCGTGCCCCCGGTCGGTCAGCAGGCGGGTCAGTCCCTCCCGAAGCAGTACTGAATCCTCGGCGATGACGACCCGCACCCTGTCCTCCACGATCTGCAGCCCCCCGGCTCGGTGTTGCTCGGCGTTGCTCGACAGTGCACACCCGACGGCTGTGCCCACGCCAAGCATCCCAGCATTCGGACCGGGCTGCGGGGAATCCGGGGGGCGGGGAGATCGCCGCGGCCCGCAAGACAGCCGAGAAGCTCGCCGCGGCGGAAGCCGCCGAGGCAGCCGATGCCGCGGGGACAGCAGATGCCGCTGAGGCAGCCGATGCAGCTCCGGCCGGCCCAGCCACCCCAGCCGGCCCAGCCGGCCCAGCCACTCCGGCCGCCGAAGGCGCCCCCGAGGCCGAGGAGGGCCAGGCATGATGCTCCTCGCAGGCGGTCACCACCCGGTGCACCACGGCTTCCTCTCCCCGACCGGGGTCGAGATCGCGTTCCTCCTCGTCGGCGCGGTCACCTTCGGCGCCGCCGTCCTCACGGTCACGACCAAGCAGCTGGTGCACGCCGCCCTCTGGCTGGTCGTGGCGCTCGGCGGCATCGCCGTCGAGTACCTCCTGCTCACCGCGGAGTTCATCGCCTGGGTGCAGGTACTGATCTACGTCGGTTCCGTCGTCGTCCTCCTCCTGTTCGGACTGATGCTCACCAAGGCGCCGATCGGCCGCTCCCCGGACGCCGACTCCGGCAACCGATGGGCCGCCCTCGTCGTCGCCCTGGCCGCCGCCGGTTCCCTCCTCTGGGTCGTCGTGGACGCCTTCCGTACGACCTGGATCAACCTGGACGGACCCGGCCAGGGCTCGACCAAGGTCTCCGGCTCGATCCTGTTCCGCCACTGGGTGCTGCCGTTCGAAGCGCTCTCCGTCCTCCTTCTCGCCGCCCTCGTCGGCGCGATCGTCATGTCCCGCAAGAGCGGCGACGCGAGCGGTACTCCCGGCGACGCCCCCAGAGACAAGGAGCAGCGCTGATGCACCTGATCTATCCGGCCGCGCTCGCCGTCCTCCTCTTCTGCACCGGTGTGTACGGAGTGCTCGCGCGCCGCAACGCGATCCTCGTCCTGATGTCCGTCGAGCTGATGCTCAACGCCGTCAACCTCAACCTCGTCGCCTTCGACGTCTGGCTGCGCGACACCCTCCACGGCGGACAGGCGCTCACCCTGTTCACCATCGCCATCGCCGCCGCCGAGATCGGCATCGGTCTGGCGATCGTCCTGGCGGTGTACCGCAACCGGGGCACCTCGGACATCGACAAGCTCCGCGACACCGCCGAGGGCTCCGGCCCCGACGACCCCGCCGCCCCGGCACAGAAGGCTGAGGCCGCCGCGTGACCACCACGACCCTCGCCGTCCTCGTCCCCCTCCTTCCGTTCCTGGGCGCGGCCGCCGGACTTCTGCTCGGCCGCACCGCTCCCGGTTATGTACGCCCGCTGGCCGTACTGCCGACGCTGGCCGCGTTCGTCCTCGCGGTGGTCGTCGCCGTGGACCAGGGCGGCGGCAAGTCGATCGACGCCTCCAGGCGGCTCACCCCGACCGGGTCCGTTCCCATCGACCTCGCCCTGCACCTCGACGGCTTCGCCGCCCTCGTCGCCGTCCTGGTCGGCCTGGTGGCCACCTGTGTGCAGCTGTATTCGACCGGGTACCTGCGCGACGACCCGCGCTACCCCTCGTACGCCGCTCTCGTCTCCCTCTTCACCTCCGCGATGCTGCTCGTCGTCTACTCCGGCGACCTGATGGTGCTGCTGGTCGGCTGGGAGATCATGGGCATCTGCTCGTACTTCCTGGTCGGCCACTACTGGGAGACCCCCGAAGCCCGGGCCGCCTCCCTGAAGGCCTTCCTGGTCACCAAGCTCGGTGACGTCCCCTTCCTGATCGGTCTGTTCGCGCTGGCCACCGACGCCGGTACGTTCCGGATCACCGGGGTCGTCCAGGCCGCCCTCACCGGCGGGATCGACCACCCCACGCTGATCGCCCTGCTGCTCCTCGCCGGTGTGGCGGGCAAGTCCGCGCAGTTCCCGCTGCACACCTGGCTCCCCGACGCGATGGCGGGCCCGACCCCCGTCTCCGCGTTGATCCACGCCGCGACGATGGTCGCGGCCGGCATCTACTTCGTGGCCCGTCTCCTGCCCGTCTTCGCGGCCTCGGCGGCCGCGCTGACCGTGCTCGCCGTGATGGCCGCCGTCACGATGGTCGGCTCGGCCCTGGCCGCCCTCGCGCAGGACGACATCAAGCGCGTCCTCGCCTACTCGACGATCGGTCAGCTCGGCTACATGTCCGGCGCCCTGGCCGTCGGCGACCGCGGCGCCGCCGTTTTCCACCTCCTGTCCCACGGCGCCTTCAAGGCGCTGCTGTTCCTCGCGGCCGGCGTGATCATCCATGCGGCCGGCACCAACTCGCTGTCCGCCATGTCCCGCATGGACGGCCTCGCCAAGCGCATCCCCGACGCGTTCTGGACGATGACCGTCGCCCTGCTCGCGCTCTCCGCGATCCCTCCCTTCGCCGGCTTCTTCTCCAAGGAAGCGGTCCTGTCGGCCGCCGAGCACACCGCCGTCGGCGACAGCACGGTCGCCCCGCAGGGCACCGGCTGGATCGTGCTGATCGCCGGTCTGCTGACCGCCCTGCTCACCGCCGCGTACGCCACCCGCCTGTGGCTGATGGCCTTCCGGGGCAAGGGCTCACCCGCCCCGGACCACGGCCGCCAGCCGGTCGCCATGAACGCCGTCCTGTGGGTGCTCGCCATCCCGTCGCTCGCCTTCGGCCTCACCACCGGCTACCTCGACGACTGGTTCGACGGCCACGCGCTCACCCCGGCCCTGACGACCTCGGTGCTCTCGACCGGCGTCGCCCTGGTCGGCGGACTCGTCACCTACGCCACCTGGCGGCACACCAGCGCCCTGGCCGCGCGCACCCCGATCGGCGCGGTCGCCGCCCACCCGGAGGCGGACGGAGGCCTGGTCGAGGAAGAGGCCATCGCCAGCCACACACCGGTCTACGGCGACATCGCCTCGGCGGAAGACCCGGCCGACCCGGGCCGTCTGCTGCTCGGCCCGCTGCACCGCCACGCGGCCACCGGCTTCCACCTCGACGCGGTCTACCGGACGCTGTTCGTCCGCCCCGTGCTCGCCGCCGCCTCCCTGGTCCGCTTCCTGGACCGCGAGGTCGTCGACACGTACGTACAGGGCGCGGGCGCCCTTCCCCGCTGGCTGGGCGCGGCCGTCCGCAAGGCCCAGACCGGCAATGTGCAGACCTATCTCAGCGCGCTGCTCGCGGGCTCCGCCGTCCTGGCGCTCGTCGCCGTCGTCCTTGCCAACGCCAACGCCGGATCGTGAGCCGTGATTGATATCAGCGCGTCCGTGATGCAGTTCCTTCTCGCGTTCATCGTGGTCGGCCCGCTCGTCGGCGCGGTGGCGGCGCTGCTGCCCGCCCCGCCCGGACTGAAGGGGAAGTCGCCCGGCCAGGCCGTGCTCCGCCACGGCGTGACGGTCACCGGCGCGATCCTGCTCGCGGCGATCGTCCTGGCGCTCGGCTTCGACCGCGACCACCCGTCGAAGATGCAGGCCACGACGGACATCAAGTGGATCCCCACGCTGAACGTGCGCATCCACCTCGGCATCGACGGCATCTCACTCCCCCTTCTCGTCCTGACCGCGTTGCTGACCTTCCTGTGCGCGCTGTACAGCTACTTCAAGATGCCCGCGGGCCCGTCCCCGAAGGCCTTCGTCGCTCTGCTGCTCGTCCTCGAATCCGGCACCCTCGCCACCTTCGCCGTCCTCGACCTGCTGCTCTTCTTCCTCGCGTTCGAGATGGTCCTCATCCCGATGTACTTCCTGATCGCCCGCTGGGGCGGCGACCAACGGCAGGCGGCCGCCTGGAAGTTCATCCTCTACACCCTGCTCGGCTCCGTCGTGATGCTGCTCGGCCTGCTGCTGATCGGGCTGAAGACCGGCACATTCGACATGGTGGCACTCGCCACTGACAACGGCCGGGGGATGACCACATCGGTGCAGGTCATCGCCGTTCTGGCGATCGGGATCGGGCTCGCCGTGAAGACCCCGATGTGGCCGCTGCACAGCTGGCTGCCGGACGCCCACACCGCCGCGCCGACCGTCGGCTCGGTGCTGCTCGCCGGCGTGCTGCTGAAGATGGGAACGTACGGATTCGTCCGGATCGTGCTGCCGATCGCCCCTGATGGAATGCACCGGTTCGCCCCGTATCTGGCGGCCTTCGCCGTCGCCGGGATCATCTACGGCTCGCTGGCCTGCCTGGCCCTGGCCAAGCGCGGCAACAAGGGCGATCTGAAGCGCCTCATCGCGTACTCCTCGGTCGGCCACATGGGCTTCGTGCTCCTCGGCATCGCGAGCATGACCCCGACCGGCGTCAACGGCGCGCTCTTCGCCAACGTCGCCCACGGCCTCATCACCGGCCTGCTCTTCTTCCTCGTCGGCGCCCTCAAGGACCGCTACGGCACCGCCGACCTGGACACCCTCTCGGGCGCGACCGGCGCCGCGCTCTACGGCCGGGCCCCGCGCCTGGGCGGCCTCCTGGCCTTCGCGGCGGTCGCCTCGCTCGGACTGCCGGGCCTCGCCGGGTTCTGGGGCGAGATGCTGGCCATGTTCGGCGCGTTCGACCCCGCCGACGGCCTCAGCCGCCCCGCCTTCCTCACCTTCATGGCCATCGCGGGCTTCGGCACGCTGCTCACCGCCGCGTATCTGCTCGTCGTCGTCCGCCGCGTCTGCATGGGCACGCCGGACAGCCGGCCGCCGGAGCCCCGGCTCGTGGACGTCCAGGGGTACGAAATCGCCTCCTGGAGCCCGCTCGTCGCCCTCACCGTCCTCGCCGGCCTCTGGCCCGCGGTCCTCCTCGGCCTCACCGATCCGGCCGTCCACAAGCTCCTCGCAGGAGGCAAGTCGTGACCGTGGCCGCCGCAAGCGCCGCATCCGTCTCCGGCGCCGCAAGCGTCGTCCAGTCCGTCGACTGGCTCGCGATCGCCCCGCCGGTGATCACCGCGTCTGTCGCGCTGATCGTGCTGGTCGCCGACCTCTTCCTGCCGCAGAAGCGCAAGCCGTTGCTCGGCGGGCTCGCGATCGCCGGGCTCGGCGCCGCGCTGCTCCTCCTCATCCCGCTCCACAAGTCGACGCGCTCGACCTTCTGCCTCACCACCAATCCCGAGGCGTGCAGCTACACCGTCGACCGCTTCACCCTGGTGATCCAGTTCGTGGTGCTCGGCGGCGCCCTGCTCACCGCGCTGCTGTCGTTGACGGGACTCACCGAGGGCGACGAGAAGCTGCCCGCGGGCGAGTTCTGGTTCCTGCTGCTCTCCTCGGCCGCCGGCGCCGCCCTGCTGCCCGCCTCCCGCGACCTGGCCACCCTGGTCGTCGCCCTGGAGGTCGCCTCGCTGCCCGCCTTCGCGCTCGTCGGCCTCAAGCGGGGCGACCGGCTGTCCTCGGAGGCGGCCCTCAAGTTCTTCCTCTCCTCGGTGACCGCGACCGCGGTGATGCTGCTCGGCGTCAGCTTCGTCTACGCCGCGACCGGCACCCTGCACCTCACCGAGATCGCCAACCGCCTCGCCGACGTGCCCTACCAGCTGGACACCGTCGCCCAGACCGGCGTCGCGCTCACCCTGGTGGGCTTCGCCTTCAAGACGGCCGCCGTCCCCTTCCACTTCTGGGTCCCCGACACCTACGTAGGCGCGCCCCTGCCGGTCGCCGCCTATCTGTCGGTCGTCGGCAAGGCCGTCGGCTTCTCCGGCCTCATCCTGGTGTGCGTCATCGCCTTCCCGGCGTACGCGGACGTGTGGGGCCCGGCGCTCGCGGTCGTGGCCGCGCTGACGATGACCATCGGCAACGTGGGCGCACTGCGACAGTCCGCCACGCGCGCGTACAGCGCGGTCCGCCTGCTCGCCTGGTCCTCCGTCGGCCAGGCCGGCTACCTCCTGGTGCCGATCGCGGCGGCGGGCTACTCCAGCGACGCCCAGGTCGGCGCGACCGTCGCGTACGCCCTGATGTACGCCGCGGTGAATCTCGGCGCCTTCGCGGTGGCCGCGCTGGTCGCCCGTACCCGGCCGCTGAACCGTATCGCCGACTACCGGGGCCTGTACGCCGAGCGGCCGTTCGCGGCGCTCGCGCTCGGCTTCTTCCTGCTCTGCCTGGCCGGTCTTCCGCCGGGCATCATCGGCCTGTTCGCCAAGGTGACGGTCTTCTCCGCGGCGGTCGACGCGGGCCTGGGCTGGCTGGCGGTCGTCATGGCGTTCAACGTCGTGATCGCCCTCTACTACTACCTGCGGTGGACCGCCGTACTGTTCCGCGCGCCGGAAGAGGCGGAGGTGCCCGCGGAGTCCGTGGTGGCGGGTGCCGCGGCGGCCGGGGCGGCGGGTGCCGAACCGGGCGGAGCCATGGGTACCGGCGCTGGAGCCGGTGCCGGAACCGCGGGCGTGCCCGTGGCGCGCCCCCGCGTCCCGGCCCCCCTCGCCGCCGCCATCGCGCTCACCGCGCTCGTCGGCGTCGGTCTGTCGGGCATGCCCCAGGTGGCCCTGCACTTCGCGTCCATCAGCCTCTTCTAGCCCCGGCCGGCCCGCGTCCGTTCGGCTCATCGGGGCCACCGGTTCGTGCAGCGGGTTTGAACTCGGGGCCCGGGCAGGGCACTGTCGTACGCGCGTACGTGTGCGCACGCGTGCCCGCACGGCGAACGGCCGGTCGGGCAGCCGGACGACTAGGAGCGAGAGCAGTGCTGAGCGGGTTCAAGGACTTCATCCTTCGCGGGAACATAGTGACGATGGCTGTCGGTCTGGCGGTCGGATCGGCCTTCACGGCCGTCGTCACCGGCTTCAGCACCGCCTTCATCACCCCGCTCATCGGCCTCGCCACCCGGTCGACGGGCGACTTCACCACGGCGACGTTCAAGGTCGAGGGCGTCGAGTTCCCCTACGGGAAGTTCATCGGCGCGGCCATCGCCTTCGTGATCACCGCAGCGGTGCTCTACTTCCTCGTCGTCGTCCCGATGATGAAGGTGCAGACGCGGTTCGACCGCGACAAGCCGATCGACATCAAGGCCGCCCTGCGCGACTGCCCCCGCTGCTACGCCCAGATCCCGGGCATCGCCAGCCGCTGCGCGCACTGCACCAGCGAGCTGGAGCCCGACCCGAAGGCGCTGGAGCTCGCGGGACTGCCCGCGCCGCGCTGACCCACCCGTACGGAGTACGGCGCCCTCCAGAGCGCACAAGGGAACCAGCGGTCCTCGTCTGGCGTTGACCAGTACGGGAGCGTCCACTGGAAAGTGGAAGGACCATCAGGCAAAGGGTTCCCCTGCCGCACCATTTGGAGGGCGTACCGTGCACCGCCGGCACAACGGGTTGAGGACTGCCGTCCTTCTCGGAGGACTGTCCGCGCTCATCATCGTCATCGGCAGCTTCTTCGGGCGTACGGGGCTGATCGTCGCGCTGCTCGTAGCGCTGGGCACCAACGCCTACGCGTACTGGAACAGCGACAAACTGGCTCTGCGCGCCATGCGCGCCCGCCCGGTCAGCGAATTCGAGGCCCCGGCGCTGTATCGGATGGTCCGCGAGCTGTCGACGGCCGCGCGCCAGCCCATGCCGCGCCTGTACATCTCGCCGACCCAGGCGCCGAACGCCTTCGCGACCGGCCGCAACCCCCGCAACGCGGCGGTGTGCTGCACGGAGGGGATCCTTCAGATCCTCGACGAGCGAGAGCTGCGCGGCGTGATCGGCCATGAGCTCAGCCATGTCTACAACCGGGACATCCTGATCTCGTCGGTCGCCGGAGCCCTCGCCTCCGTGATCATGTTCCTGGTCAATTTCGCCTGGTTGATCCCGGTGGGCCGGTCCAACGACGACGACGGCCCCGGCATCGTCGGCATGCTGCTGATCATGATCCTGGGGCCGCTCGCGGCGTCCGTGATCCAGCTGGCGATCAGCCGCTCGCGCGAGTACGAGGCGGACGCCTCGGGCGCGCAGCTGACCGGCGACCCGCTGGCCCTGGCCAGCGCCCTGCGCAAGCTCGACGCGGGCACGAAGCAGCTGCCGCTGCCGCCCGAGCCCCGGATCGAGACCGCGAGCCACATGATGATCGCCAACCCCTTCCGCCCGGGCCAGGGTGTCTCCAAGATGTTCTCGACACATCCGCCGATGGCGGAGCGCATCGCCCGACTCGAACGGATGGCAGGTCGCCCATGAAGACAATCCTGAACGTTATTTGGCTGGTCCTGTGCGGCTTCTGGATGTTCCTGGGCTATCTGCTCGCGGGAGTCCTGCTCTGCATCACGATCATCGGTATCCCCTTCGGTCTGGCTGCCTTCCGCATCGGCCTGTACGCGCTCTGGCCGTTCGGCTACACGGTCGTGGAGCGACGGGACGCGGGCGCCGCGTCCTGCATCGGCAACGTGCTGTGGCTGATCCTGGCGGGCTGGTGGCTGGCGCTCGGCCACATCGTCACGGGCTTCCTGCTGTGCATCACGATCATCGGAATCCCGCTGGGCATCGCGAACTTCAAGCTGATCCCGGTCTCGCTGCTCCCGCTGGGCAAGCAGATCGTGCCGACGGACCAGCCGTTCTACCGGTAGCGAAAAAGTTATCCACAGGGAAAAGGCCAGGTCAGAGTAGCTCCAGACCGATTGTCACAGGCGTGGTCCACCATGGAGCCATGACCGAGAACGAGAAGGTTTCCCAGGCTTTCGCGGCGGGGTTCCACGGCCGAATATGAGGCCGCGGCACGGCTGAACGTGAGGCCGCGCCCCAGCGTGTGACGGGCGGCTCGCGGGTGTCGGCGCCGATACCCGGTCCCGTCCGACGTCCGGTCCGGCGCGACGTGCGGGCCCGATTCGATGCGCGGGCCCGCGTGGGTGCTCGGGCCCTGTGCGGGCACCCGGGCTCGTGCCGGCCGCCGGCACCGACTCAGCGCCGGCGCAGCCGGACGGCGTACGCGACCGCCCCCACGGCCAGCACCGCGCTGCCCGCCACCACCGACGACGGCGGCAGCGCGAAGGCGAGCAGCAGGCAACCGGCCAGCCCGCAGGCCGCGAGCAGCCGCCCGCCACGGCCCGGACCGAGCGTCCAGGCCGACGCGTTGGCGATCGCGTAATAGACGAGCACGCCGAACGACGAGAAGCCGATCGCCCCGCGCAGATCGGCTGTCGCCGCCAGCACCGCCACCACGGCGCCCACCGCTAGCTCCGCGCGGTGCGGCACCTGGAACCGGGGGTGCACGGCGGCCAGCGTGCCCGGCAGATGGCCGTCCCGGGCCATCGCGAGGACCGTGCGCGAGACCCCGAGCACCAACGCGAGCAGGGACCCGAGCGCGGCGACCGCCGCTCCCACCCGCACCACCGGCACCAGCGCCGGCACGCCCGCCGCCCGCACCGCGTCGGCGAGCGGAGCCGCCGCCCGCCCCAGCCCGTCCGCACCCAGTACGGAAAGGACAGCGACCGCGACACAGACATAGACGGCCAGCGCGATGCCCAGCGCCAGAGGAACGGCGCGCGGGATCGTCCGGGCCGGATCGCGCACCTCCTCACCGAGCGTGGCGATCCGGGCGTACCCGGCGAACGCGAAGAAGAGCAGCCCCGCCGCCTGGAGCAGCCCCGTCCGAGCAGCCCCGTCCCGCCCCCGGACAGCCCGACGTCCGGGCGCCCGGCGGCGGACGACCCCAGGCAGGTGGCCACCACCGCCGCGAGGACCGCGAGCACCAGCGCCACGATCGCCCGCGTCAGCCACGCCGACTTCTGCACACCCCCGTAGTTCACGGCGGTCAGCACCACCACCGCCGCGACCGCCACCAAGTGGGCCTGCCCCGGCCAGACATAGGCGCCCACGGTCAGAGCCATCGCCGCACACGAGGAGGTCTTGCCGACGACGAACCCCCAGCCCGCCAGATAGCCCCAGAACGGCCCCAGCCGCTCCCGCCCGTACACATAGGTGCCACCGGACGCGGGATAGCGCGCGGCGAGCCGTGCCGAGGCCATGGCGTTGCAGTACGCGACGGCCGCGGCCAGCGCCAGCGCGGCCAGCAGCCCGGTCCCGGCCGCGTTCGCCGCGGGGGCGAGGGCGGCGAAGATCCCGGCGCCGACCATCGAGCCGAGCCCGATGACCACGGCATCGAAGACGCCGAGAGTGCGCCGCAGTTCCTGTGTCATGCGCCGCACCCTAGCCACCGGGGCAACCGCGCTCGCCAGGGAGTACGTCTTCCGGTGCGTACGACAAGGCAGGAAACGCCACCGAACGAAAGGCAGGTTCAGGACATGGGCATCGTCAGCTGGATCATCCTCGGCCTGCTCGCCGGGGCCATAGCCAAGATCCTGCTCCCCGGGCGGGACCCGGGCGGCCTGATCGGCACGACGGTCATAGGGATAGCGGGTGCGTTCGTCGGCGGCTGGATCTCGGCCCGTTGGATGGACCGCCCCATCGCCAACCACTTCTACGACGGCGCCACTTGGGCGGCGGCGGTCGGTGGCTCACTCGTGCTGCTGATCGCCTACCGCATAGTCTTCGGCAACTCGCGCGACCGCCGCTGAGGCGGTCCGCCCCCTGGGCAGGTCAGCCCTTCAGCCCCGCCTCGCGGAGGGTGAGATTGAGGCGGCCGCCGGCCAGACCGGTCGTCGCCGGGTCACCCGTGCCGGGCAGGACCTTCGGTACGCCGTGAAAGGCGAAGCGGGAGGGGCCGCCGAAGACGAAGAGGTCGCCCGAGGCCAGCTCGACATCGGTGTAGGGGCGACCTCGGTCCTCGGTGTTGCCGAACCGGAAGAGACAGCTGTCGCCGATGCTCAGGGAGACCACGGGCGCGCCGGACCGCTCGTCCTTGTCCTGGTGCATCCCCATGCGCGCGTCGCCGTCGTAGAAGTTGATCAGGGCGGTGTCGGGGGAGTAGCCGTCCCCGGCGGCGGGGTCGTCGTACGCGTCGGCCACCGCCGCGCGCCCCAGCGTGGCGAGCCAGTCGGGGAAGGGGGCGACGGGGAGGCCGTTCACGTCGTCGGCGGTGCGGGTGTACCGGTAGGGCTGCCAGTGCCAGCCGACGCAGACGGTCTGGACGGACATGACACCGCCGCCCGGCAGCACCGTGTGCCGGATGGGGACGGGCTCCCGCGCCCACTCCCGGCAGACGGCCACCAGCTCCCGCTGCCGTTCGGGCGGGAGCCACCCCGGCACATGCACGGCGCCGGGGGCGACGACGGTGCGCGGCCGGGGAAACAGGGCGTCGCTCATCGGCCCGGACTAGCGGGGGCCGCCGGGGATCCCGGGTGCCGCCACCAGCGCCCCCTCCAGCCCCAGAAGGCGCTCCTTGCGCTCCAGGCCGCCCGCGTACCCCTTGAGGGTGCCGTCGGAGCCGATGACGCGGTGGCAGGGGCGTACGACGAGGGCGGGGTTGCGGCCGATGGCGGTGCCGACCGCGCGCACCTTCACCGAGGAGGCCCCGATCCGGCGGGCGATCTCCCCGTACGAGGTGGTGGCCCCGTACGGAATGGAGTCCAGCTCGGCCCAGACCTGCCGCTGGAAGTCGGTGCCCGTGCCGGGCGCGTACTCGATCTCGAAGCGGGTCAGCTCGCCGCCGAAGTACGCCCGCAGCTGGCGGGCGATCTCCTCGAAGGCCTCCGGAGCCCGCCGCCAGCCGTCCAGGACGACGGCGGCGCCCTTCTGGCCGGGCATGGAGAGCGAGACCAGCGCGGTCCCGCCCTTCGCGGTGGCGGACTCCTCGCCGACCAGAAGCAGTTCGCCCAGCGGGCTGTCGAGGGTCGCGTAGACCGTCATCGCACGTTCCTTTCCTCGCGTACGAGTCCTTGCGTACGAGACCGAGTCTGCGACCCCCGCCCGGCCGGTGCTGGCGGAAATCGGACGGGGCGTCCGAGGGTCAGCGGTAGTTCACGAACTGCAGCGCGAAGTCGAAGTCCTTGCCCTTGAGCAGCGCCTGAACGGCCTGGAGGTCGTCCCGGCTCTTGGAGGTGACCCGCAGCTCCTCGCCCTGCACCTGCGCCTTGACGCCCTTGGGGCCCTCGTCGCGGATGACCTTGGCGACCTTCTTGGCGTTCTCCTGCGAGATGCCCTCCTCGATGGAGGCGAAGATCTTGTACTCCTTGCCGGAGAGCTGCGGCTCGCCGGCGTCCAGCGCCTTGAGCGAGATCCCGCGCTTGACCAGCTTGGTCTGGAAGACGTCGAGGATGGCGTTGACGCGGTCCTCGGAGTTGGCCTCCATCAGGATCTTCTCGCCGGACCAAGAGATCGACGCGCCCACGTTCTTGAAGTCGTAGCGCTGCGAGATCTCCTTCGCCGCCTGGTTGAGGGCGTTGTCGACCTCCTGCCGCTCGACCTTCGAGACGATGTCGAAACTGGAGTCGGCCATGTCCTGTGGCTCCTTGCGTCGGGGGCGTGGGGTACGGCCTGGCTGTCGGACCGCTGCCCCAAAGCCTAGCCACCCACACCCGTGCGAAGCGCTGATCAACCGGGTGGCGAAGCACCCCCGGTCATCAGGTATCGTTTACGTCGTTGCCAGGGAGCACCGCCGAAAAGCGGCCGTCCCACCGGTGACATCCCATGGCGGTGTGCCCGAGTGGCCAATGGGAACGGACTGTAAATCCGTCGGCTCTGCCTACCCAGGTTCGAATCCTGGCGCCGCCACGCGATGTGAGACCCCCGTTGATCTGCGGAAACGTAGATCAACGGGGGTTTTCTCGTTGTCCGGTGTCGATCTTTCGAGTGGAATCGAAAGTGGGTGACCTGTCTCACATTGGATCGCTCGGATCCGGGGGCTCCAGGGCGTGCGGGCCAGTCGCGGGCCAAAGAGCCTCTCGTCCAGATGCGCGGCCCGGCGGGGAGCCGCTGTCGCCAGGGACGGGCTTGCCCCCCGTAGTCGCTGGAGCTGAACAACGGTTCCGGGGTGGCAGACCTAGCGAGCGCCGCTAGCGCGCTGGGCACCTTGAGGCTTGAAGTCCGATCTGATCTGCGCGGGCTGCGGGGGAGTGATCGTCGGGACTCTGGAGTGTCCACTTCGTTCAGTGCTCACCCAAGTTCCGCGAAACGGGACACAGATAGTACCGACGTACCCCATGATGGCCAGAGCGACCGTCTCTGTGCATCGCGGGAGCTAACGGGATGGCGTGTCGTCGTGAATCTGCTTTAGTCAAGCGAGGCAAAGATGCGAATTTCAGCGATCAAAGTTAGGAATTTTAAGGGAATCAAGTACGCCAACATCGATGCCCTCGATAATGAGCCTGTAGTGATGATTAGCGGAAGGAATGGGACAGGGAAAAGTCTCCTATTGGAATGCATTGCGTTTGCATGGAATCGAAACCTTAACCCAAATGAGCATGTCGGCCCCTGGTCTGACACTTGCGAGGTGACAATTGCAGTCTCATTGACGGGTGACGAGTATGAAGCAGTCGAGCACTTTCATTTGCGCAGACAGGCAGCGCCCCTAGAGAGAATGGAGGCGTACACTCTGAGCTATGTTCTAGACCGGATTACTGGGTCGATGGCGCACGCTGAAGCGCACCCGGCGATCCTGACGCTCCAGAATGACCAGTTTCAGATGGATCATCCGTTTGCGCGTATCGACTTCCTTCCTGCCGTAAGGATCCTCCCGAGCAGTGATGCCACTGCGGTAAATCTTTCCATCCTTTCGAAGGTGAATGCCGAAAATGAGCGCAAGGGGCTGTTCAATCAGATTCTGCAATCCCAGACGAATGGCCTCAACTCTGTTACGCTGCCAGACGTATCGAGCTATCTCGCGACCCTTGACTATCAATCATTCCTGGCAACTCGACAGGAATTGCCGATAACGAATGAATATGAATTGATCAAAAAGGCTTTCGGGGAGGCGACTGGGAAGCGAATTGGGCAGCCTGTTTTTAATCCTGACACTGGTCAGAGTGGGATTTTTGTTGAAACGCCAGCAGGGGTAAGTCATGCCATCAGTAGGCTGTCGAGTGGGGAAAAGGGCCTGCTTGGCCTGATGTACTTTGTCCGTCGACTTTCAGGTTCGGGCGGGGTGCTGCTAGTAGACGAGCCTGAGCTCCATCTGCATCCCACGCTACAAGCTGCCCTATTTGAGTCGATGAAGGGCTTGGCTGATCGGGCGCAGGTGATCTCTGTAAGTCACTCAGTGAATCTGATTTCAACGTCCCCGATTTCTGGAATGGTCCAGCTAAATCCACCATCGGCGGACGGCGTCAATCAGGCCGTGCGACTCACGGATGATGCTGAGAAGGCAGATCTCATGGCAACGCTGGGCATCAGCCCGGCTAGCCTGCTTCAGTGTGACGGGCTGTTGGTGGTCGAGGGGGAGACCGACGCGAAATTTCTACGCGCAATGTTCCCAGTTGAGCTCGGTCGGCTGTATGTGCTTGTGGCGGGTAGCTCGAAGCAAGTTCTTTCCACTCACAGAACATTGAGTGGTTTCCCCCCGGGGATTCCCTGGCTCTGTCTAGTCGATCGAGACTTGGCTACCGATATCGAGATCGAAGAGCTGGAACAGGGAAATGATCATCTCTATGTTTGGCGCAGGCGTGAGATCGAAAGCTACTTTCTTGAGCCTAAGCTCATCCACTCATTGCTGCTGGTCTTGGGGCGCTCTGAGGGGATCGAAGCGGTGAGCGAGGCGCTGCAGCGTGTAGCGCAGCGCATGAAAGAAGATGTTCTGGAAGCGATCACTGATCGGGAGGTACGCCTGGCACACCCGGCGCCAGGGCCTGCATCGCAGGGCAATAAGTTTGAGAGAATGAGACTTCAGTATGCGGAGTATGCGAAGGTCAACCAAGCTCGCTCGGACCTAGTGCTGTCGACAGCCGAAAAGCAGAGATCGATCTTGGGGGATCGCTGGGCTGCTGACTGGCAAGAGCTGGTAGACCCTAAAAAGGTGCTAGCTGCGCTGAACGTTGAGCTGGGGATCCTCTCAGGTCCTGATGCTCTTAAGGATGCCCTGTCGGCTAGGGCGCGGGATCAGGTAGAACTTCGGGCCCCCGAGTTGGAATCATTCCGACTCAAGCTCGTGAACATCTTGGATGGTAAATGAACACGAGGCGTGCATCCGGGGCTCAAAAAATTAGTGGCTCTCATCGTCGTATTTCTCCGCGCTCTGGCGGGGTGTCCCACTCCTCCATAGCAGCGTCGATCCGCTTGTTGGCTCGTTCCTGGGACTGGGCTAGCACCTTCGCGTAGATGCGGAACATGACCGCGAGGCTGTGGCCGGCTCGGCGGGCGCACTCGGCTGGGTCTACGCCTGAGTGGAGCCAGAAGGAGATGCCAGCGTGGCGGAGGTCGTAGGGGCGCTTGGCGAGTAGGGAGGCTTGGTCTGCGGGGGAGAGGGCAGCCTTCCTTGCTCTGGCCCACACCTCTCCGTATCCGCTCTCCTGGACTATTCCGCCGCGCAGGGTCTGGAAGACGCGGCCGTCCTTTGCTGTGCCGTGGTCCTTGAGGTGCTGCCGCAGCATCTGGACGAAGATCGGTGGGATCGGGATCGGGCGGGATTCCTCCGGGGCTCGCCATTTCAGGCTTCGCTGATCGTGCGCGGTGCCGTCGTCCGTCCAGGCCCTGCCGGCGCGGACCATCCCGCGGCGCAGAGTCAGCGTGCCCCAGCCTTTTGTCGGCAGGTGGCACTGCTCGACGCGGAGGTTCACCACTTCTGACGGGCGCATGGCCGCGTGGTACATGCAGCCGAAGAACGCTTCCATGCTCTCGCCTCGCGGGCCCTGGGCGCGGACCGCGGTCAGGAGCTGGGCCACCTGGCGAGGATTCGCGACGCACTCGGGGTCTACCTCTTCCGAGGTACGTGGGGGCGTCCAGTTCACGGAATCCAGTGGGTTCGCCATCGTGGTGAAGTACTTCGATTCGGCGGCGAAGGTCATGGCCTGGTTGAAGCAGACGCGCTTGCGGCGGGCCGTTCGTGCCGCCGCTGGCTTCCCGTTGAGCTTGGTGCTCAGTGCTTGGAGTGCCTTGCGGAGTATCAGAGGGTCTTCGAGCTCGGATACCGAGATCGACTGCTTCTTCAACCAGTCCAGGGCATCGGCCCACTCCTGGCGCGGCTCCTGCTCGCGGGCCTTCTTGTTGTACGACCAGCTGTACAGCGCGCGTCGCAGAACCCTGTGGTCGGGGCGGCCCGTCTCCGACTTCACCAGGGCGGGTGTGATCGAGGCCAAGGCGTCGGCGAAGCCGGGGCGGGACTTCGCCGGTGTGGTGTCCCAACGAGAGTCGATGAACGCCACAGAGTGGTCGTACCAAGTGACGGCTTGCTTCTGCTTGCGGAGCTCCGAGAGCGGGAGCCGTGTCTCCAGGTCGAAGGCTTCGCCGTTGCGGGCCGCCGTGATGAGCTCGGCCTTTCGGCTGTCGGCCAGGGGCTTCGTCAGGTACGACTCGGATTTCTCCCGGCCCGCGACGGCCCATCTGACCTCGAAGGGCTTTCGTCTCCCGGAGCGCTCGCGGATGTCCCAGAAGCGGACGTTGTAGCTCGTGGGCATCAGTGAGTGGCCTCCTCGTGGCTCTCTAACCACGCGTCGAACTCGTGGCGGCGGAACCGGAGGTGGCCGTTGGGGAGCTTTATGCACTTGGGTGCCTTGCCGCGGGCGCGCATGCGATAGAAGGCGGCGCGTGACATGTCGAGCTCGTGCAGGACGTCGGCGAGTTTCAGGTGCGGTTCTCGGCGCAAGGCGATCAAACCCCCTTGGTGATCGGGTTGGTGGTCGGCGGGGCGTCGCATCCCGGATGGGTCGTTTCGCCGTAAGCGGCCAGGACGCTGTCGAGCGGGTAGCCGCAGGCGGTGCAGACGGGCGCGGGAGCAGAGAGAGGCTGCATTTCAGCGTCCCCAGCGGTCCCAGCGTCCCCCTGCTCGTATTCATGCAGGTCAGCGGTACTGCCGTGGGGGGACGCTACGAAGAGGGCAGCGTCCCCCTCAGCGGCCTCAGCGTCCCCCCGAGGCGGGAGGGGGGACGCTGAGGGCGTCGCGCTAGCGTCCCCCCTGTTTGCGCTGGTCACAGGCGTTTCAGGGACGGTGGGGGACGCTGGGGACGCTGTTTCGCACCTTCTCTCTGGGGATGGCGTCAGCTTGTACAGGCGCTGCTTCTTCGGCTTCGGGCCGCGCTGGGAGTCGTCGACTTCGATGCCGATCGTGCGCAGCGCCGGTGCGAGGCGCTTCAGCTGGCCGCCCGCGCGCGTGGGGTCCTTTGGCCACTTCTTGGGCAGCTTGTCGGGGGTCGCAACCTGTTCGAGCAGCTGCGAGGCCGTGACGGTGATGCCTTCGGCTCCCGCCTTGTCGACCAGGTCGACCACGGCCTGGGCGAAGGGTTCGCCGTCCAGGACGTCGGCGACGGCGTCGGCCGTGGCGGACTTGTACGAGTCCAGCGTGTGCCAGCCGGTGACGTGGTCCACGGCGGCCAGGACGCGGGCGAAGTCCGCCATGCGTGGGCGCTCGCTCAGCTCGATGTCCGGGAGGGCCTTGAGGACCTTGGCCAGGAGGTCGAACAGCGAGGCGAGGATGGCGGGGTGGGCGTCGGCGTATGCCCGGTCCAGCTCAGCTTCCTCGCGGCGCCGGTGGTCCGGGATGAGCTGGAGTTCGATCGTGAGTAGCCGCTCGGCCAGGTCGCCCGCGAGCGCGCCGGCGTCGATGGTCGTCATGGCCAGGACGCGCCGGAATTCGAGTACGACCACGTCGTCGTCCGTGTAGAGGGCGCGGTCGACGATGCCGTCGCCCGTCACCGCCCGGCACAGGGCGTCGGAGAGCCAGTCCGGGACCGTGGAGACGTTGTCCAGGCAGATGGCCCACGAGTTAAAGGCCTGCACAGCCCAGGACTTCAGGTCGCGGGGTGCGGTGCGCTTCGGGGCGCCGGACGGGTCGATGATGCCGATCACCATGGCCGCGCCCTTGGACTTGCCGGTGCCCTGTTCCCCGCGGAACGCGAGGATCGGGTGCGGCAGGTCCGGGATGAAGGAGGCGACCAGCCATGCGGCCAGGAGCTCGAAACCGTCGTCGGTCGTGTTGAGGAGTGTGCGCAGCTTGGCCAGGCCGTCGCCGTCACTGACCGGTTCGGGCAGCGGCTTCATGGCGCCCGAGCGTCGGAAGACCACGGGGGAGGCGGGCAGGCGCTGCCAGCCGTCGGTGTCCACGGCGACGCAGCGGCCGTCGGAGGTGCCGAGGTCGATGATGATGCGCTCGTGGTGTCTGGCTACGCGTAACTGGGGCGTACGTGGGTCTGCCACTGCGGCGATTCCTTCCAGGACGGTCATGGCGTCGGCGAGAGCGGACTGGGACGGGACCGTCCCGTTGTTGCTGTCGGCGAACTGGCGGGCGAGTTGGGAACGCAGGCCGGCCTTGCCTCGCAGCGGGAGGGCGAGGTTGGGGCCGCCGATCGTGACGCCGTACGGGCGGCCGTCGTCCGACATGAACAGCTCGTAGCGTTCGCGGGCGAGCGCGGCGAGCTGGGAGGCCTGCGAGGGGCCCTTCTTGTCGGGATCGATGCCGTTGGCCTCGACGATGCTCCGCGCGAGAGCAGTGGGGGCGGGGGAAGTTGTGCCGTTGGCGCGCAGGGTCACCGGCGGCCTCGCGCGGCGGATGTGACGGTGGCGCGGGCCTCGTTCTCCGAGAGGCCGATGTGCACGGCGGCGTCCACGAGGGCCTGCGCCAGGCTCGGACCCTGATCGGTCTCACGAGCCCGGCACGCAGCCCAGTACAGGCGGTCATTGCGCTGACCGTCCGGAGCATCGAGAACGAACTGCACCAGGGCGATGGCCTGGCGGCCGGAGACCGGCAGGGCGGGGGAGAGCGTTCGTGGGGGCACTGCCGGGGCGAGCAGAAGCAGCAGTGCGTCCGGGGCCTCGACGATGGGGTGCCGTTCGGTGCCGGGGGTGCGTACGTACTGCCCGCGCACGGTGATCGAGCCCGGCCCGACCAGGTAACCACCCGAGCCGCGCACGTCGATGCCGGGCGCCAGGCGGCCGGCGGAGTTCGGCACGGTGCGGCCTGCAGGACCACGAAGCCACAGGTGTAGGCCGCCGCTCGGAGTCGTCACGCTGACCGTCGCGGGGACGGTGAAGCCGTGGTCGTGCGTCAGGCGCTGGAAGTTGGCGATCCCGTCGACGTCGTTCTTCACGTCCAGGTCCACGCCGATGAGGTGGTGCGGCGGTGTGCCGCAGGCGATGCCGTAGCCGGTGGCCCAAGGGGCGGCGGCGAACAGGGTCCGGATGGCGTCGGGATCGGTGGTGGCGTCGTGGATGCCATGGCCGATCTGCCCGCACTCGCCCCGGCAGCGCGCGGGGCGGCGCTGTGCACGGTGTGGGGAGCGAACCGCGGGCAGTTTCGTGCGGCTCAGCGGGATGACCGCGAGGCCGCATGCGGCTGCTTTCAACGCCGGGTTGACGATCGTGCGGGGGGCAGGGCGGGGCATGCTCGTCTCCTTCTCGCAGGGCAGTGACGGGGGGCGTCAGACGCGTCAGGCGGCGGTGCTGCGCGTCTGACGGGGGTCGCGCGCACGTATGACCTGTGCGTTCGGGCGGTTCGGCGTCAGGGGCGTCTGACGCGTCTGTCGCGTCAGGGCCGTCAGGCCGCTTCGTCGTCCTCGTCGCGCACGATGCGGTACGAGCCCGTCTCGTCGGTCTCTTCGAGGCGGCCCGCCATGACGAAGGCGGCGACCTGGCCGGAGACCCAGGAGCGGGAGCGGCCGTGGCGGTCGCAGTGCGCCATGAAGTCCGCGGGGCGGACCACCGTGCGGCCCTGCGCCTCGAACTCGTCCAGGAGCTCTTCCATCGCCCGCCGGGCCTGTGCGGGAGAGAGCTGGATCTTCGGTTGGGCGGGAGGGCGATCGGAGAACTGGACGACCGTGGTGGGCTCGGGGAGCGGCTGCTCGGGGTCGATGTCGTCCAGGTCCTCGTCGTACGCGTCGTCGTCCTCCGAGTCCTCCGCGTCGTACGAGGTCGGCTCACCGGCGAAGGCCTCGTCCGCGTCGTAGTCGTCGTCCAGCCTCTGGTCGTACGTGGTCTCAGGCATGGCGGTGTCCTCCTCGGGGTGCGTGGTGCCGGGCAGGGGATGGCGGGTGCGGCGGGTGTACTGGCGGTCGGCGGCCTTGGCCGCGGCGGCTTCGGTGACCGGATCGGCGGCGGCACGCACGGAGGCGAACGCGAGGACGACCCAGTCCAGGTACTCGCGGGCAGTCAGGTAGCTGCGCGCGGGAGTGGCCCACAGCGTCTCGGGGACGCCGTTGGCGACCAGGTAGGAGTAGCCCGGCTTCTTGTCCTTCCAGAGGTGCGGCGCGGCGCCGGCGTCTAGGACGTCGTCGTCCAGGGCGAAGGTGGCGTCGCGGTCGTTGCGTACGCCGAAGCACCAGGTGGAGCCGAGGGAGGCGCGGGTGTCGGTGGAGACCTGGTTGCCGGAAGCGCGCTGCATGGAGACGACCAGGGAGATGCCTGCTGAACGGGCTTCCTGGCCGATGCCGGTGAAGACATCGTCGTCGGTCTCGCGGATCGTCTTGGCGGCTTCCTCGAACCAGCCGATCAGGTACGGCATGCCCGGGGATCCATCGGACTGGACTTCGGCGCACGCGGGTTCCCACTGCTTGTAGCCGTACTTGGCCAGCCATGCCGTGCGGGCCGGGATGGCAGCCTTCAGCGCGGCGATCATGGCCTTGGTGGACTTCATGTCCAGGGCGGCCCAGTCGATCGCCGGGAGCAGGGGGCCGAGGGTCTGCTCGGACTTGGAGGGGTCGGAGGCCCACACGATCACGTCACGGCGAGTCAGGATCTCCCCGAGCGCAGTGACGCCGCCCTCGGATTTGCCTGAGCCGGTCATTCCCATGACGAGCAGCATCATCGCGTTGCGGGATGCGGCCGGGTCGCCCGGGAAGTACAGGATGGCTTCGGTGCCGTCTTCGTATATCGCCACGTGTACCGGGTCGGCGATCGAGCCGCCGGGGTGCGACGGCCCGGGGCAGGGGATGGTGTTCTTCAGCAGGTCGCGGGGTACGACGGTGAGCTGGACCCGGGACGCGGAGTCCGGGTCGTTGACCACGCGTACCGCGTTGGGAGGCACGTCCAGCGCGGAGGCGAGTTTCGGCAGCGCCTTGGCGACGTCGTCGTGGGTGAGTTCGCCGCGAGGCAGCTGGAGGTCGAAAGTCGCCTTGTTCGGCGCGACCGTCGAACCGGTGACCTGGGTCTTGGCGAGGCCGACCTTTTCGAGGAGCCCGCCGTCCGAGCCGCTGCCGGTCTGGTCGGGGTTGCGGCGCAGGATCTGACGGATGTTCCACGTCAGCGCCAGGGTGGGGGCGCCGATGAAGTACAGGCCGGGCAGCGGGCCGGCCGTGGGGCCCGCGATGGCGGCCGCGGTGAACCAGCTGGACGACGCGGCCACCGTGATCGCGGAGTGCAGACGGCGCTGCTGGGTGGTGGCCTTGCCCGCCCACCAGGTCGCCGACGTGAGCGCGACGGATGCGAGGGTGAGACCGGCGGTCGCGGCGGCGTTGTCGGCCCAGAACAGATGGGCGGGCAGGGAGGCCAGGCCGGTCCCGATCCCGGCCAGCCACGGGGGCAGGTGCGGCTTGGCGCGGTGCAGCAGGTACTCGATGACGCCCCCGCCGCCGGTCGCGGCCCGCAGCTGCTCCTCGTAGACCTGCTCAGGCAGGATCTCGTGCACGGCCTGGACTCCTTGCCTGGTCGGTTACTGGTTGAAGTCGAAGCGGCGGCGTGGCTGCCGCATCTGCCGGGCGCGGTAGTTCGCGAGCTCGGGCTCGAACTCCCGCTGGAACGCGGCATAGGTGGCGGCGGCGTTCTTCGCGGCGTCGCGGGCGTCGTCGGCGACCTTCTTCAGCCGCCGGGAGACGCGGCGGGCCCTCGCGCGCGAGCCGAAAGCACGGCCATCGGGGTCAGGAATCTCCTTCAGTGCGCCGTTGAGGACTTCGGCGGCGCCGGCGAGCTCGAAGGACAGCTGAAGGAAGACGTATCGGGCCTGGTCGCAGTAGGCGCGCACGTCGCTGCTGTTGAAGAACTCCGGGTCGCCGAGCGGACTGTGGCCGGGCTTGTTTCCACCGGCCGCACCGCGAGAGAAGAAGCCTTTGCCGGGTCCGGCGCCCGTGCGGTTGCCGCCGGGCTCGTTGACGTGGAAGTGGTACTCGCGGGTGCGCGTGCGGTTCGTGGTCCGCGTCCGGCTCTTACCGCCGCCGGTGCCGGTCTGACGGGAGCCGTTGGACGACTGGGAGCGGCCCTGCTGGCCGCCTCCGGATCCGTTCCGCTTGCTGAAGTTGGAGGTGAAGCCGTTGCCGTTCGGGTTGTTGCTGAAGGGCATCAGACGGTCTCCTCAATCGGGTCGGTGGAAGTGCGGCGGGCGCGCAGCCACATGACCTGTGCGGAGATCGCGGTGACCAGCCACAGCAGTCCGAGCGGACCGGCGGTGGGGCCGAAGGCGAGCGCGCACGCGGCCCACACGATGGCCGTGGTGGTCAGCAGGGCCAGGGCACGGCGCCACCGGCGTACGGAACGGTCCGCCTGGGGCTCGCGGCGGTTGGTCCACACGAGCCAGCCGAGCGGTAACGCGGCGACGGGAGCCAGGAGCAGGCCGGTCCAGCTGGCCAGTACGTGCCCGATCGCGACGGCCACGAAGGCGAGCAGCGCCAACGCGGTCGGGGCCCACGTGCCGCGCTGCTCCCAGAACCACATGCCCGCGGCGGTGGCCGCGCGTCGGGTGAGAGTGGGGCGTTCGGGGACGATCAGCACGATGGGCTGGGAGTCGCGACGGCGGGTGCGCGGGATGTGGTGGACAGTGCGGGCGGCGCCGTGTCCGTACGGCAGCTTCGTCGTGCGGGGACGGGTGCGGTTGGGCATGGCCGGTGTCCTCTCGGTGGGGTCAGCGGCTGAGGGCGGCGTGGGTGCCGGGGCGACCGGCCCGCCGTCCTGCGGCGCTGGGGTGGGTGGTGTGCTCGCTGGCCAGGCGCCAGCGGGTGCCAAGGGTCTTGGCCGCGTACATGGCCTGGTCGGCCGCGTGCAGCCGTTCCGCCAGTGGAGCCGTGGGCCGGTGGTGGGGGAGGCAGATGCCCAGGGAGATGCGCGGTACGAGCACGGCCTGGCCGACGTCGATGGGCGTGTTCCGTAGCGCGTGGCTGAGGTCGTGGGCCGCGTCGGTGTCCATGGCGGCGACGGCGGCGAACTCATCGCCTCCGAGCCGTCCGGCGAAGCCGCCATGTTCCACGCACCAGGAGTGGAGCCGCTGGCCGACGGCGGCCAGGAGGAGGTCGCCGGCCGCGTGGCCGTAGGTGTCGTTGACGTCCTTGAAGCCATCGAGGTCCAGGAGCAGCACGCTCATCTCGCGGCGGCGCAGGACACGGCGGGCGCGGACGGTGAACGCGTGCCGGGTAGCCAGACCAGTGAGCGGATCAAGGCGAGCCGTGTTCAGGCGGCGAGCCATCCACAGGCCGTGGACGACCCAGCCGAGTGCCGAGGCGGCGGCCAAGGCTGTGGTGATGAGGTCGGTCATGAGGCGCTTCCCTTCGGATGGTTGGCGATTCCGCCCGAGGCACCCGGGCACCCGTCCGCGCTCCGGTCGGCGCGGCATCAGTGCTCACCGCCGACGGGCGCGGGTGCCTTGGCGGCGTCGCGGATGCGGGCGGCGCGCTTGGCGCCGATGCCGTGGGTGTTCATGAGCCAGGTCGCGGACGGCTCGTGGCCCTGCGCGAGGCGGGCGCGGGCCGTGGCGATCAGGTCCGCATCGGAGGCCGCCGCAGATGGCTTGGCGGCTGCGCGACTGGTCGAGCGGGTAGGGCCACCGGTCTTCGAACGGGTAGGGCGAGGGGTAGGGGCTACCGGCACGAGCGCGGTAGGGGGATCTCCCGCCCGCCACCATCCCCCCATGGACCCGCAGACAGCGCAGAAGATCCTCGTCGACAACTTCGCCCCCTGGGTGCTCGACCTGAACCTGACCGTCGAGGAGGTCGGAGCGCGGCACGCCGTGCTGCGGCTGCCGTGGGACGCGCGGCTGGCCCGGGACGGGGGCGGGATGTCGGGCCAGGCCATGATGGCCGCCGCCGACACCGCCACCGTCATCGCCGTCTCGGCCGCCCGGGACGCGTACGGCCCGATGACCACCGTGCAGCAGTCGACCAGCTTCCAGCGCCCGGTCGTCGGCGCGGACGTGCTCGTCGACGCGCGGGTCACCAAGCTGGGGCGGCGGATGGCGTTCGCCGAGATCACCCTCACCGCCGAGGGCGCGGACGAGCCCGCCGCCCGGGCCAGTACGGTCTACGCCCTTCTGGGCTGACGCCCGGCCGCCGCCGCCCGGAGCCGTCCGGGGCCTTGTCTGACGGCCCATCAGATATCACGATGGGGTCGGACCCGTTGGGGTGACGAGCCGTCAGATCATGGTCGCTCGTCCGGACCGAGGAGGCGGCACCGTGGACCCGTACGTGCACATACCCACCGAGGGGCGGCTCTCGTACGGGATGCAGCTCCCCATCCAGTCCCAGAGCACCCTCTACGCCGAACCCTGGGAAGCCGGCGCGACCCCGCAGGACCTCGCCGAGATCGCGACGGCCGCCGACCGCGCCGGCTTCCACTACCTCGCCACCTGCGACCACGTCGCCGTGCCCCGTCGGCTCGCGGGCGCGATGGGCACCACCTGGTACGACCCGGTGGCCACCCTCG
Source organism: Streptomyces sp. ERV7 (assembly GCF_001653515.1). Classification (GTDB taxonomy): domain Bacteria; phylum Actinomycetota; class Actinomycetes; order Streptomycetales; family Streptomycetaceae; genus Streptomyces. The sequence goes on from NZ_LYOY01000040.1 coordinate 1,047,252, forward strand.
CCTACCTCGCGGCCCTCACCACCCGCACGCTCCTCCTCAGCCACGTCGCCGTGGTCGGGCTGCGCCACCCCCTGCTCACCGCCAAGCAGTACGCGACCCTCGACCACCTCAGCGGCGGCCGGCTGGTCCTGGGGGTGGGCGCCGGGCACGTACAGGAGGAGTTCGAGGTCCTCGGGGCCGACTTCGCGGGCCGGGGGCCGGTGCTCGACGAGACGATCGACGCGCTGCGGGCGGCGCTCGGGCCGGAGGAGTTCCCGGAGTTCCACGGCGAGAGGTTCAGTTTCGCCGGCCTCGGCCAGCGGCCCCGCCCGGCGCAGGAGCGCGTGCCCATCTGGGTCGGCGGGTCCTCGCCCGCCGCCGTCCGGCGCGCCGCCCTGCGCGGCGACGGCTGGCTGCCGCAGGGCGACCCGCGCGACAAGCTGCCCCACCAGATCGCGCGGATACGGGAGTTGCGGGAGCGGAACGGGATCGAGGGTCCGTTCTGCGTGGGCGCCATCGCGGAGCCCCTGTATGTGGGCGAGGCCCACTGGGACCTGGGGCGCCGCACCCTCAGCGGCAAGCCGGACGCCCTCGCCGACTCCCTGCGCGAGTACGCCGCGCTCGGCGTCCACCAGATCCAGCTGCGCTTCCGCTCGCGCGGCCGCGCCGAACTCGTCGACCAGATCGCGGCGTTCGCCGCGGACATCGCTCCACACCTCGGCTAGGGAGTACGGACATGGGCAAGCTGGACGGGCGGGTCGTCCTCGTCACGGGCGCGGCGCGCGGGCAGGGCGAGCAGGAGGCACGGCTCTTCGCGGCCGAGGGCGCCAAGGTGGTGCTCGCGGACGTCCTGGACGGCCAGGGCGAGGCGGTGGCCAAGGAGCTCGGGTCGGAGTCGGCGCGTTTCGTGCACCTGGACGTGAGCCAGGAGGAGGACTGGAAGGCCGCCGTCGCCCTGGCGAAGCAGGCCTTCGGGCACCTGGACGGCCTGGTGAACAACGCGGGCATCCTCCGCTTCAACGAGCTCGTCGCCACGCCCCTGGAGGAGTTCCAGCAGATCGTCCAGGTCAATCAGGTGGGCGCCTTCCTGGGGATCAAGTACGCGGCGCCCGAGATCGAGGCGGCCGGGGGCGGGACCATCGTCAACACCGCCTCGTACACCGCGCTCACGGGCATGGCGTACGTCGGCGCGTACGCGGCGACCAAGCACGCCGTCCTCGGCCTCACCCGGGTCGCGGCGGTGGAGCTGGCGGCGAAGGGGATCCGGGTGAACGCGGTGTGCCCCGGGGCCGTGGACACTCCCATGACCAACCCGGCGGCCCTGGACCCCACGGCCGACCCGGAGGAGGCCAGGGAGGCGGTGGCCGAGCTCTACAAGCGGCTGGTGCCGCTGGGGCGGATCGGGCGGCCCGAGGAGGTCGCGACGCTCGCGCTCTTCCTGACCAGCGAGGACTCCGCGTACATCACGGGCCAGCCGTTCGTCATCGACGGCGGCTGGCTGGCGGGCGTCAGCCTGTTCTGACTGAGCGTCAGCTATTGACGCCCCACGGCGGCGGTGGAACAGTGCGCAGCATCATCAAATCTGACGACGCGTCAGAAATGCTATCCACGGAAAACTTGGTGACGACGACAGGGACGGTGAACCGCCTTGGAATTCGGGCTGTTTGTACAGGGATACGTGCCCGTGGCACGCTCGTCGGTCGACCCCCAGGCGGAGCACAAGGCGCTGATGGAGGAGACCGAATACGTCATCCAGGCGGACAAGTCCGGCTTCAAGTACGCCTGGGCCTCCGAGCACCACTTCCTGGAGGAGTACTCGCACCTGTCGGCCAACGAGGTCTTCCTCGGCTACCTCGCCCACGCGACCGAGCGGATCCACCTCGGCTCGGGCATCTTCAACCCGCTGGCGGCGGTGAACCACCCGGTCAAGGTCGCCGAGAAGGTCGCGATGCTGGACCACCTCAGCGAGGGGCGGTTCGAGTTCGGCTCCGGGCGGGGTGCGGGCTCCCACGAGATCCTCGGGTTCATGCCGGGCGTCACCGACATGAACCACACCAAGGAGATCTGGGAGGAGACCATCGCGGAGTTCCCCAAGATGTGGCTCCAGGACGAGTACGTGGGGTTCCAGGGCAAGCACTGGTCGCTGCCGCCGCGCAAGGTCTTCCCCAAGCCGTACGGGAAGTCGCACCCGGCGATGTGGTACGCCGCCGGGTCCCCGTCCTCGTATGCCATGGCCGCCAGGAAGGGCCTCGGCGTCCTCGGCTTCTCCGTCCAGAAGGTCTCGGACATGGAGTGGGTCCTGGAGCAGTACAAGACGGCGATACGGGAGGCGGAGCCGATCTCCGACTTCGTCAACGACAACGTGATGGTGACGTCGACGGCGATCTGCGCGGAGACGCACGAGAAGGCGGTGGCCATCGCGGCGGCGGGCGGCCTCAACCGGCTCCAGTCGCTGGTGTTCCGCTACCACGACACGTTCCCCCGGCCGGAGGGTGTGCCGGAGTGGCCCGAGCTGCTCCCCGAGTACACCACGGAGATCATCGAACTCCTCATCGCGGAGGAGCTGATGATCTGCGGTGACCCGGAGGAGGTCACGCGGCAGTGCAAGCGGTGGGAGCAGGCGGGGGCGGATCAGCTCTCGTTCGGGTTGCCGATCGGTGTGCCCTACGAGGACACGATGAACACGATCCGGTTGATCGGGGAGCATGTGATCCCGAAGATCGACACGGATCCGGTACACCGGACGACCCGCTTCCGCGACTCGGCGTCATCCTGACGCGGTGGCTGCGCGCGCCCCATTTCGGCCCGGTTTTTGTCTGCGGGCCGGTGGTGGGTCGCTCGCGCAGTTCCCCGCGCCCCTGAAGAGGCCGTCGTTTGTCTGAGGGCTGTGGGTGGCTGGTCGCGCAGTTCCCCGCGCCCCTGAAAGCCTGTGGCTGAGCTGCGTTTCCGGCTGCGGCGGACTACCTAAGGGGCGCGGGGAACTGCGCGGCCAGCCCCCACCGGCCCGCGGACAACGAACCACCTAGGGGCGCGGGGAACTGCGCGACCAGCCACCCACCGGCCCGCAGGTAAGGACCCGCCCCCCGAAGGGCCCCGCAGGTGAAGGCCGGGCCCCCCGGCGCGACCCGTACTCTGGACCCCGTGCAGGTACTACACGACGCCCCCCTCGCCCCCCTCACCACCTTCCGGCTCGGGGGGGCCGCTGAGCGGTTGGTGAGTGCTTTCAGTGACGACGAGGTCGTCGGGGTCGTGCGGGAGGCGGATGCGGCGGGGACGCCGTTGCTCGTCATCGGTGGGGGGAGCAATCTCGTCATCGGGGACAAGGGGTTCGCCGGGACCGCCCTGCGGATCGCCACCCAGGGGTTCCGGCTCGACGGGACCAGCCTCGAAGTGGCCGCCGGGGAGGTCTGGAGCGACGTCGTGGCCCGGACCGTGGCGGCCGGGCTCGCCGGGATCGAGTGCCTGGCCGGGATCCCCGGGTCCGCCGGGGCCACCCCGATCCAGAACGTGGGCGCGTACGGCCAGGAGGTCTCCTCCACCATCCGCGAGGTCGTCGCGTACGACCGGGTCGAGCGGGCCACCGTCGTCCTGACCGCGGCCGAGTGCGACTTCTCGTACCGGCACAGCCGGTTCAAGGCCCACCCCGACCGGTACGTCGTCCTGCGCGTCCGCTTCGAGCTGGAGGACGCCGGCGGGCTCTCCGCGCCCATCAAGTACGCCGAGACCGCCCGCGCCCTCGGCGTCGAGCCCGGCGACCGCGTCCCGGCCGCCACCGCCCGCGAGACCGTCCTCACGCTCCGGGCCGGCAAGGGCATGGTCCTGGACGCCGAGGACCACGACACCTGGTCCGCGGGTTCCTTCTTCACCAACCCCGTCCTGGGGGAGCGCGAGTACCGGGCGTTCCTCGGGAAAGTCGCTCTGCGGCTCGGTGGCGACGTCTCGCCGCCCGCCTGGGACCTCGGTGGGGGGCTGACCAAGACCTCCGCCGCCTGGCTCATCGACAAGGCCGGGTTCACCAAGGGGTACGGGTCCGGGCCCGCCCGGATCTCCACCAAGCACACCCTCGCCCTGACCAACCGCGGCGGCGCCACCACCGAGGACCTGCTCGCGCTCGCCCGCGAGGTCGTCGCGGGCGTGGAGCAGGCCTTCGGGGTGACGCTCGTCAACGAGCCGGTCACCGTCAACGCCGAGATCTAGTCGGCGATACGGGGTTCAGGGGCTCAGGGGTTCTCGGGCTCAGTACGCCACGCAGACTCCCTGTTTCATCGTTGCCCGGTCCGTGATCATCCCCAGCATCGCGTCCGCCACGTCCGCCCGCCCGATCGTGCGCGCGGCGCGCGGGGTCGCCCCCACGGCCGTGCGGTAGGTGCCCGTCCTCGGCTTGTTGACCAGGCGTACCGGGCGTACCGCCGTCCAGTCCAGGGCAGAGGCGGCCAGCACGGCCTCCGTGCGGCGCAGGTCCTCGTAGACGTCCTTCAGGACGCGCGTGACGATCGTCAGCGTGAGGCGGTCCAGGAACGGGTCGTGCGGCGCCTCCGGGCCCACCGGGCCCGCGCTCACCGCCAGCAGCCGGCGGGTGCCCTCCGCGTCCATCGCCTTCACGATCGAGCCGGTCAGCCGGGCCGTGATGCCCGCCGCCGCGTCCGCCCGCTTGTTGGCGCCCAGCCCCGACAGCACCGCGTCCCGGCCCGCCACCGCCGGGCGGAGGGAGTCGGGGGAAGCGAGATCCCCCCGGACGACCTCCAGGCCCGCACCCGTCACCGCGAACCGTCCCGGGTCCCGCACCACCGCCGTCACCTGGTGTCCGGCGGCCAGCGCCTGGCGGACCAGCTCCGTGCCGATCCTGCCCGTCGCACCGAAAACCGTGAGCTTCATCTGCGTCACCCTCCCCTGGCGGATAGGTCATTACTCCGCCAAGGGTGCCCGAGGTGTCAGGAGGCCAGCCAGGAATCCACTCCGGTGAGCAACTGCGACTTCACTTGCTCCGGGGCCGCCGAGCCGCGCACCGACTGCCGTGCCAGCTCCGCCAGTTCGGCGTCGGAGAAGCCGTGGTGGCGGCGGGCGATCTCGTACTGGGCGGCCAGCCGGGAGCCGAACAGGAGCGGGTCGTCGGCGCCCAGCGCCAGCGGCACGCCCGCCTCGAACAGGGTGCGCAGCGGCACGTCCTCGGGCTTCTCGTAGACGCCCAGGGCGACGTTGGAGGCGGGGCAGACCTCGCAGGTGATCCCGCGCTCGGCGAGGCGCCTGAGCAGCCGGGGGTCCTCGGCGGCGCGCACCCCGTGCCCAATGCGGGTGGCGTGCAGATCGTCCAGGCAGTCCCGTACGGACGAGGGGCCGGTCAGTTCGCCGCCGTGCGGCGCGGCCAGCAGACCGCCCTCCCGGGCGATCGCGAAGGCGCGGTCGAAGTCCCGTGCCATGCCCCGGCGTTCGTCGTTGGAGAGGCCGAAGCCGACCACGCCCCGGTCCGCGTACCGCACGGCGAGCCGGGCCAGGGTGCGGGCGTCCAGGGGGTGCTTCATCCGGTTCGCCGCGACCAGGACCCGCATCCCGAGCCCGGTCTCGCGCGCGGCCGACTCGACCGCGTCCAGGATGATCTCCAGGGCCGGGATGAGCCCGCCCAGCATCGGCGCGTACGACGTGGGGTCGACCTGGATCTCCAGCCAGCCCGAGCCGTCCCGCACGTCCTCCTCGGCGGCCTCGCGCACCAGCCGCTGGATGTCCTCGGGGGCGCGCAGACAGGAGCGCGCGATGTCGTACAGGCGCTGGAAGCGGAACCAGCCGCGCTCGTCGGTGGCCCGCAGCTTCGGCGGCTCGCCACTGGTCAGCGCGTCGGGGAGGTGCACCCCGTACTTGTCGGCGAGCTCCAGCATGGTCGTGGGGCGCATCGACCCCGTGAAGTGCAGGTGCAGATGTGCCTTCGGCAGGTCAGTTACGTCGCGAACGTGCTCCATTGAAGGATCTTGCCGCACCCCGGGCCCGTCCGACAGTCCCTTTCCCCGATCGGGACCTTGCCCGAACGCAGAAACGGGCGGTGCACCGGCTGGTGCACCGCCCGTCGGGAGCGGAATCTCAGTCGCGCGCTTCCGCCAGCAGCTTCTGGATCCGCGAGACGCCCTCGACCAGGTCCTCGTCGCCCAGCGCGTAGGACAGCCGCAGATAGCCCGGGGTGCCGAAGGCCTCGCCCGGGACGACCGCGACCTCGGCCTCCTCCAGGATCAGCTCGGCCAGCTCGACGGAGCTCTGCGGGCGCTTGCCGCGGATCTCCTTGCCGAGCAGGCCCTTCACCGACGGGTACGCGTAGAACGCGCCCTCGGGGGTCGGGCAGATGACGCCGTCGATCTCGCTGAGCATCTTCACCATGGTCTGGCGGCGGCGGTCGAAGGCCTTGCGCATCTCGGCGACCGCGTCGAGGTCGCCGGAGACCGCGGCGAGCGCCGCCACCTGGGAGACGTTGGCCACATTGGACGTGGCGTGCGACTGCAGGTTGGTCGCGGCCTTGATGACGTCCTTGGGGCCGACGATCCACCCGACCCGCCAGCCGGTCATCGCGTACGTCTTGGCGACGCCGTTGACCACGATGCACTTGTCGCGCAGCTCGGGCAGGAGCGCGGGCAGCGACACGGAGACCGCGTCGCCGTAGACCAGGTGCTCGTAGATCTCGTCGGTCAGCACCCACAGGCCGTGCTCGACGGCCCAGCGGCCGATCGCCTCGGTCTCGGCCTCGGTGTAGACCGAGCCGGTCGGGTTGGACGGCGAGACGAAGAGGACGACCTTGGTCTTCTCCGTACGAGCGGCCTCCAGCTGCTCGACCGAGACCCGGTAGCCGGTGGTCTCGTCGGCGACGACCTCGACCGGGACACCGCCCGCGAGGCGGATCGACTCCGGGTAGGTGGTCCAGTACGGCGCCGGGACGATGACCTCGTCGCCCGGGTCCAGGACCGCCGCGAACGCCTCGTAGATCGCCTGCTTGCCGCCGTTGGTCACCAGGATCTGGGACGGGTCGACCTCGTAGCCGGAGTCGCGCAGGGTCTTCTCGGCGATGGCCTTCTTGAGCTCGGGCAGGCCGCCGGCCGGGGTGTAGCGGTGGTACTTCGGGTCGCGGCAGGCAGCCGCGGCCGCGTCGACGATGTAGTCCGGGGTCGGGAAGTCGGGCTCACCGGCGCCGAAGCCGATCACCGGACGCCCGGCGGCCTTGAGGGCCTTGGCCTTGGCGTCGACGGCGAGGGTCGCGGACTCGGAGATCGCGCCGATGCGCGCGGACACCCGGCGCTCGGTCGGAGAAGTTGCAGCGCTCATACGGGCCATCGTCCCAGACCTGCCGCGCCCCGGGCACACCGGTTTCATGGACCGGACGGGGCAGTTGCACAGGCCGTTCGGCGCATTCACGCGGAGCCGTCGGGAGCTATCTGTTCGACGCCGGGCGCCGGACCACGTACACTCACCTGTCGTTGGCCTCCACCAACCGATCGACTGCGGGCACTCGGTGCACTCGGTCGGATGCGGTAGGTTGGGGGAACCACAAAGGGTCGTAGCTCAATTGGTAGAGCACTGGTCTCCAAAACCAGCGGTTGGGGGTTCAAGTCCCTCCGGCCCTGCTACACACACCTTCGCCAGGGTGTGTGCGCATGTACGTACTTCTATGCACCGCCGTGCGGCTCCACCGGGCGCGGCACGGCCACGACCCGGAATCAGGTGAGAAGCGTGACGGACGCCGTGGGCTCCATCGACATGCCTGATGCCCAGGACGAGGCCTCTGCGGACCAGGACTCCAAGAAGAAGGCCCGCAAGGGCGGCAAGCGCGGCAAGAAGGGCCCTCTGGGCCGTCTCGCGCTCTTCTACCGCCAGGTCGTCGCCGAGCTCCGCAAGGTGGTCTGGCCGACTCGCAACCAGCTGTCGACGTACACCACTGTGGTGATCGTGTTCGTCGTCATCATGATCGGCATCGTGACCGTGATCGACACCGGATTCGAGCACGTCGTCAAGTACGTCTTCGGCTGATCCACTCGCGTAAGGGCGCCCACCCGGCGCCTTTTTCGCATTGTTCCACCCATCTGTAGCCAGGAAGAAGCAGCCACGTGTCTGACCCGAACCTGAACGACGCCATCGAGTCGGCGGAGTCCGTGGAGGACCAGCTCGACATCGTCGAGGCGGCGGACGCCGTGGACCCGGACGAGGTCGAGGCTGCCGACGCCGAGGCGGGCGAGGCGGCCGAGCAGGCGGCGCTCCACGTCGAGGACGAGGACGAGCTGGAAGCGGCCGAGTCCGAGGACGCCGACGAGGTCGTCGAGGACGCCGCTGACGAGGACGCCGAGTCCGAGGACGCAACCGACGAGGACGCCGAGGAGGCTCCCGCGGAGCCCGCCGCGCCCGTCGACCCGGTCGAGGCCCTGCGCCAGGAGCTGCGCGGCCTGCCCGGCGAGTGGTACGTGATCCACACCTACGCGGGCTACGAGAAGCGCGTGAAGGCGAACCTGGAGCAGCGTGCCGTCTCGCTGAACGTCGAGGAGTTCATCTACCAGGCCGAGGTGCCCGAGGAAGAGATCGTCCAGATCAAGAACGGCGAGCGCAAGAACGTCCGGCAGAACAAGCTGCCCGGTTACGTTCTCGTCCGCATGGATCTGACGAACGAGTCCTGGGGCGTCGTCCGCAACACCCCGGGCGTCACCGGCTTCGTGGGCAACGCCTACGACCCGTACCCGCTGACCCTGGACGAGATCGTCAAGATGCTCGCCCCGGAGGCCGAGGAGAAGGCCGCCCGCGAGGCCGCCGAGGCCGAGGGCAAGCCGGCTCCGGCCCGCAAGGTCACGGTCGAGGTCCTGGACTTCGAGGTGGGCGACTCGGTCACCGTCACCGACGGCCCGTTCGCCACGCTGCAGGCCACGATCAACGAGATCAACGCCGACTCGAAGAAGGTCAAGGGCCTCGTCGAGATCTTCGGCCGCGAGACCCCGGTCGAGCTCAGCTTCGACCAGATCCAGAAGAACTAGTTCTTCCGGACCACACGTCTTCCGAACAGGTCAGACGGGCTCTTCAAAGCCTGTCTGACCTGCTCGGTTTTTAGCCGCACACAGATACCCGTTATCGTGGTGCGGTATGCCTCCATCCGGATGATCGGATGCTGGCGGTTCACTCTCACTAGGACCCGGAGAGAGCAATGCCTCCCAAGAAGAAGAAGGTCACGGGGCTTATCAAGCTCCAGATCAACGCCGGTGCGGCGAACCCGGCCCCGCCGGTCGGCCCCGCGCTCGGTCAGCACGGCGTCAACATCATGGAGTTCTGCAAGGCCTACAACGCGGCGACCGAGTCGCAGCGTGGCTGGGTGATCCCGGTGGAGATCACGGTCTACGAGGACCGCTCCTTCACCTTCATCACCAAGACTCCGCCGGCCGCGAAGATGATCCTCAAGGCCGCGGGTGTGGAGAAGGGCTCCGGCGAGCCGCACAAGACCAAGGTCGCGAAGATCACCGAGGCCCAGGTCCGCGAGATCGCCACGACGAAGCTCGCCGACCTGAACGCCAACGACCTGGACGCCGCGTCCAAGATCATCGCTGGCACCGCCCGTTCCATGGGCATCACGGTCGAGGGCTGATCTCAGCTCACCCCGTTTGACCTCAGTGGTAGGACCAAGCGCTGGTCCGCACCACGACTCCATGCCTGAACCAACACAGGAGCAGAAGTGAAGCGCAGCAAGACTCTCCGCGCTGCGGACGCCAAGATCGTCGCGGACAAGCTGTACGCGCCGCTCGAGGCCGTCCGTCTCGCCAAGGAGACCTCCTCGACCAAGTTCGACGGCACCGTCGAGGTCGCCTTCCGCCTGGGTGTCGACCCGCGCAAGGCCGACCAGATGGTCCGTGGCACCGTGAACCTCCCGCACGGCACCGGTAAGACCGCCCGGGTCCTGGTCTTCGCGACCGGTGACCGTGCCGAGGCCGCGCGTGCCGCGGGCGCCGACATCGTCGGCTCCGACGAGCTCATCGACGAGGTCGCCAAGGGCCGTCTGGACTTCGACGCCGTCGTCTCCACCCCGGACCTCATGGGCAAGGTCGGCCGCCTCGGCCGCGTGCTCGGTCCGCGTGGTCTGATGCCGAACCCGAAGACCGGCACGGTCACCCCCGACGTCGCCAAGGCGGTCGAGGAGATCAAGGGCGGCAAGATCGAGTTCCGCGTCGACAAGCACTCGAACCTGCACTTCATCATCGGCAAGGTGTCCTTCGACGACGCCAAGCTGGTGGAGAACTACGGCGCCGCGCTGGAGGAGATCCTCCGTCTGAAGCCGTCCGCCGCGAAGGGCCGGTACATCAAGAAGGCCACCCTCACCACCACGATGGGCCCCGGCATCGCGCTGGACTCCAACCGCACCCGCAACCTCCTCGTCGAGGAGGACCCGGCCGCGGTCTGAGCCTGACGGCTCGCATCGGCTGATCCAGAGCCGGGCCCCGCACCTCTTCCGAGGTGCGGGGCCCGGCTTTTTGTCGCAACCGCGTCCCAACAACCCCGGTCGGACGCGGAGTTGTCGTACCCCTGCGCTACGGTCGACTCGCAAGGGAATGAGTATTCGAGGGGGAACGCATGAGCACCAGGTCGGTACGGCGTACGTGTATCTCGCTGGTCGCGGCCGGCGCGGCCCTCGCGGGCGTCGCCGCCTGCGGTGGGTCGGACAGCGGCAGCGACAAGAGCGCGCCCGCCAAGGAGCAGCACAAGGCTGGGTCGGACTTCAGCCCGGTCGCGGCCCTCCAGGCGGTCCAGAAGAAGACCGACGGGGCGGGCTCCGCCAAGGTCGAGATGACGATGTCCATGGGAACCGTGATGGGCCTGGAGGGCAACGGCAGCCTGGCGTGGGGCAACGGAACGACCGGCGCCATGCGGATGAAGTACACCCAGGGCACCATGGCCCAGAGCATGAAGCAGCTGGGCAGCGACAGCATCGACGCCCGCTATCTGAGCGACGCCTACTTCGCCAACATGGGCCCCGAGTTCGCCAAGACCCTCGGCGGCAAGCACTGGATCCGCTACGGGTACGACGACATGGCCAAGCTGATGGGCCCCGCCGGCGCCGTCATGAAGGACCAGATGCAGAACTCGACGCCCCAGCAGGGTGTGAAGGCGCTGCTGGCCTCGGGAGACGTCAAGAAGGTCGGCACCGAGGACGTCCGCGGCGTCCAGACCACGCACTACTCGGGCACGGTCGACGTGGCCAAGCTGGTGGACCGCAGCTCGGGCCTGGACGCGAAGACGCTGGATGCCTTCAAGTCCCAGATGAGCCAGAGCGGCATCACCACGGACACGGTCGACATCTGGGTGGACAAGAACGACCTCCTGGTGAAGAAGACCGAGCGCGCCGCGACGAAGAACGGCGAGATGAACACCACCGCCTTCTACGCGGACTACGGCGTCAAGGTCTCGGCCCAGGCTCCGGCGGCCTCCGACACCGTGGACTTCACGACGCTGATCAAGCCCAAGTCCTCCTCGCAGCCCTCGTAACCTGCGCAACAGCAGACATAATCCGTCTCACCCGTCACAGCCTTGGGTTACGGTGCAGAGGATCGGCCCGGATGACGGGATTCAAGGCACGGGGGTACGAGGGTGGGGCACATGAGCAGGTCGGCATGGACGCGGGCGGCGCTGGCGACGGCCACGGCCGCCGTGGTGGTGGCCGGCGCCGCGGGCTGCGGCGGGGACGACGGCAAGAAGGCCGAAGGCGCGGGGGGCGCCAAGAAGGCCGCCGCGGCACCGCAGTCCCGTGACGCCGCGTCGCAGGTGCTCGCGGCGGCGTACAAGAAGACCGCCGCGGCCAAGTCCGCGAAGGTCCGGATGACCATGACGGCGCCCGCGTCCATGGGCGCGGACGCGGGCAAGACGGAGACCAGCGGCGTCATGGCCTGGAACCCGACGGCCATGGACCTCACCGTGACGTCCTCGGTGACCAAGGGCATGGCGGGTGCCGCCGAGAAGACTCGCATGCTCTGGGTGAACAACGTCATGTACATGGACATGGGCGCCATGGGCGAGTCCGCCAAGGAGTTCGGCGGCAAGCGCTGGGTCAAGTTCGACCTGACCTCGCTGGCCAAGCAGGCCGGCCAGGAGCAGCTGGTCAAGCAGATGACCGCCGGCATGGAGAACATGAACCAGGACCCGGCCCAGCAGCTGGCCCTGCTGCTCGACTCGCCGAACCTGAAGCACCTGGGCGCCGAGCAGGTCGACGGCGTCTCCTCCGAGCACTACAAGGGCACGCTCACCATCGACGAGATGATGAAGAGCAACAAGATGCTCGACACCCTGAGCCCCAAGGACCGCGAGCAGCTCCTGGGCAATATGAAGAAGACCGGCGTCAAGGGCTACGACACCGAGGTCTGGGTCAACGCGGACGGCTACCCGGTCCGGATGGACGTGGACATGAACAGCCCGCAGGGCAAGGTCACCACCTCCGCGCACTACTCGGACTACGGCACCAAGGCCCAGGTCACGGCCCCGCCCGCGAGCGAGACCAGCGATCTGTTCGAGATGCTGAAGGGCCTGGGCGACCTGGCCAAGGACGGCGGGGCCGGGGGCCTCGGCGGCGCCTGACGGGTCCGTACGGCCGGATTTGCTCGATCCGCCCCCCTTCACGTACGCTTCCACAGAAGCCAAAGACCGCTGGTCGTTGCCGTGCCTTCGCAAGAAGGGACGGTGGCCGAAGGTTCCGCTGCATGCGGACGACCCGCGCAGGTGACTGTGGAAAGTTCCCGGACTCGTTCCGGTCGAGCTACGCCCCGTGCACTTGCGCCGGGGCGTTTTTTATGTCGCGGTCCCTTTTGAGCGGTCCTCATCACCCGGAAGGAGGCCGACGCACTATGCCGACGCCCAACAAGGCTGCCGACGTAGCCGAGCTTGAGGACAAGTTCCGCAGCTCCAACGCCGTCGTGCTGACCGAGTACCGGGGTCTCACCGTGGCGCAGCTCAAGACGCTGCGTCGTTCGCTCGGTGAGAACGCCCAGTACGCCGTGGTGAAGAACACGCTGACCAAGATTGCGGCCAACAACGCCGGGATCACCTCGCTCGACGACCAGTTCACTGGTCCGACGGGTGCCGCCTTCATCACCGGTGACCCGGTGGAGTCGGCCAAGGGTCTTCGTGACTTCGCCAAGGAGAACCCCAACCTGATCATCAAGGGCGGTGTCCTTGATGGCAAGGCGCTGTCCGCCGATGAGATCAAGAAGCTTGCGGACCTCGAGTCCCGCGAGGTTCTGCTCAGCAAGCTGGCCGGCGCGTTCAAGGGCAAGCAGTCTCAGGCTGCCTCGCTCTTCCAGGCGCTGCCGTCGAAGCTCGTCCGCACCGTGGACGCTCTTCGCGCCAAGCAGGCCGAGCAGGGCGGTGCCGAGTAATTCGGCTCGCGCATTGATCCGCGCCGCCTAGTGCGCGGGTCGTAGCGGGCCGTTACGCCCGCCATTCGATACATCTCGGCATTGCCGAATTAGTGGAAGGATCGCCCATCATGGCGAAGCTCTCTCAGGACGACCTCCTCGCCCAGTTCGAGGAGATGACCCTCATCGAGCTCTCCGAGTTCGTGAAGGCCTTCGAGGAGAAGTTCGACGTCACCGCCGCCGCGGCCGTCGCCGTTGCCGGTCCGGCCGGTGTCGGCCCCGCCGCCGAGGCCGAGGAGGAGAAGGACGAGTTCGACGTCATCCTCACCGGTGCCGGCGACAAGAAGATCCAGGTCATCAAGGTCGTGCGTGAGCTGACCTCGCTGGGTCTGAAGGAGGCCAAGGACCTCGTCGACGGCACCCCGAAGCCGGTCCTCGAGAAGGTCAACAAGGAGGCCGCCGAGAAGGCTGCCGAGTCCCTCAAGGCTGCCGGTGCGGCCGTCGAGGTCAAGTGACCTTGTGAGTCTTCTGACTCTTCGTGCGTGACGCCCCTGGGCGTGTAACGCGCACACACTGAAGGGCGATCACCCATCCGGGTGGTCGCCCTTCGGCGTACCCGGGCGTCGCCGTGACGGCTGCCTTGCGTGGGCGGCGACAGGGAGTAAGGTGATCATCGCCGTACGCCCCGTGTACGCCTCGTGGCCGTAGGAGCCGTAACGGAGCGATCTCCGCGGAGCTGAGGGGTCTTGACGAACCGCACGCAGCGCGCAATTCTCAGGACGCGTCGTCACAACGATCCGGATCCGAGGCATGGATCGACGGCGAAGAGGGCAGTATCGATGTGCACCTCACGGTGCGTGGCTTGCCGAGGTACTGAGAAGAACAATGAGGGTCGCGAAAAATCCGCCCTGGACATCAGTGGGCCGAGTGGCTACACTGACCCTTTGCGCTGCCTGTTAGCTGCCCCCTGCCCGTCACCAGGGGCATGCCCTCGCTTGAGCATCGTTGATTGAACTGCCCTGACCTGGCCTTTCAGCCTCACTCAGGAAATGTCTCTCTCTGTGCCCTCGTGGGACCGGTACGCGCGTAGTGAGTCCGAGCCCTCGGAAGGACCCCCTCTTGGCCGCCTCGCGCAACGCCTCGACCGCCAATACGAACAACGGCGCCAGCACCGCCCCGCTGCGCATCTCCTTTGCAAAGATCAAGGAGCCCCTCGAGGTTCCGAACCTCCTTGCGCTGCAAACCGAGAGCTTTGACTGGCTGCTCGGCAATGCCGCTTGGAAGGCTCGCGTCGAGGCCGCTCTCGAGAACGGGCAGGACGTCCCCACGAAGTCCGGTCTGGAGGAGATCTTCGAGGAGATCTCCCCGATCGAGGACTTCAGCGGTTCGATGTCGCTGACCTTCCGCGACCACCGTTTCGAGCCCCCGAAGAACTCGATCGACGAGTGCAAGGAGCGCGACTTCACGTTCGCGGCCCCGCTCTTCGTCACCGCCGAGTTCACCAACAACGAGACCGGCGAGATCAAGTCCCAGACGGTCTTCATGGGCGACTTCCCGCTCATGACCAACAAGGGCACCTTCGTCATCAACGGCACCGAGCGTGTCGTGGTGTCGCAGCTGGTGCGCTCGCCGGGTGTCTACTTCGACTCCAACATCGACAAGACGTCCGACAAGGACATCTACACGGCCAAGATCATCCCGTCCCGGGGTGCCTGGCTCGAGATGGAGATCGACAAGCGCGACATGGTCGGTGTCCGCATCGACCGCAAGCGCAAGCAGTCCGTCACCGTCCTCCTGAAGGCTCTCGGCTGGACCACCGAGCAGATCCTGGAGGAGTTCGGCGAGTACGAGTCGATGCGCGCCACCCTGGAGAAGGACCACACCCAGGGCCAGGACGACGCGCTGCTCGACATCTACCGCAAGCTGCGCCCGGGCGAGCCGCCGACCCGCGAGGCCGCTCAGACGCTGCTCGAGAACCTCTACTTCAACCCGAAGCGCTACGACCTCGCGAAGGTCGGCCGCTACAAGGTGAACAAGAAGCTCGGCGCGGATGAGCCGCTGGACGCCGGCGTCCTCACCACGGACGACGTCATCGCGACCATCAAGTACCTGGTCAAGCTGCACGCCGGGGAGACCGAGACGGTCGGCGAGTCGGGTCGGAACATCGTCGTCGAGACCGACGACATCGACCACTTCGGCAACCGTCGTCTGCGTAACGTCGGCGAGCTCATCCAGAACCAGGTCCGTACGGGTCTGGCTCGTATGGAGCGCGTCGTGCGCGAGCGCATGACGACCCAGGACGTCGAGGCGATCACGCCGCAGACCCTGATCAACATCCGGCCGGTCGTCGCCTCCATCAAGGAGTTCTTCGGCACCAGCCAGCTGTCGCAGTTCATGGACCAGAACAACCCGCTGTCGGGTCTCACCCACAAGCGCCGTCTGTCGGCGCTTGGCCCGGGTGGTCTCTCCCGTGAGCGGGCCGGCTTCGAGGTCCGTGACGTGCACCCGTCTCACTACGGCCGTATGTGCCCGATCGAGACGCCCGAAGGCCCGAACATCGGTCTGATCGGTTCGCTCGCCTCCTACGGCCGCGTCAACGCGTTCGGCTTCATCGAGACGCCGTACCGCAAGGTCGTCGAGGGCCAGGTCACCGACGAGGTCGACTACATCACGGCCGACGAGGAAGACCGCTTCGTCATCGCGCAGGCCAACGCCGCGCTCAACGACGAGCTCCAGCTCACCGAGGCCCGCGTCCTGGTCCGCCGCCGTGGCGGCGAGGTCGACTACGTGCCGCCGGCCGAGGTGGACTACATCGACGTCTCGCCGCGCCAGATGGTGTCGGTCGCGACCGCGATGATCCCCTTCCTCGAGCACGACGACGCCAACCGTGCCCTCATGGGCGCGAACATGATGCGTCAGGCCGTCCCGCTCATCAAGAGCGAGGCGCCCCTCGTCGGCACCGGCATGGAGTACCGCTGCGCCACCGACGCGGGCGACGTGCTCAAGGCCGAGAAGGACGGTGTGGTCCAGGAGGTCTCCGCGGACTACATCACCATCGCCAACGACGACGGCACGTACACCACGTACCGCCTGCACAAGTTCTCCCGCTCCAACCAGGGCACGTCCGTCAACCAGAAGGTTGTCGTGGACGAGGGCTCGCGCGTGATCGAGGGCCAGGTCCTGGCCGACGGTCCGGCGACCGAGAACGGCGAGATGGCGCTGGGCAAGAACCTGCTCGTGGCGTTCATGCCGTGGGAGGGCCACAACTACGAGGACGCGATCATCCTGTCGCAGCGCCTCGTGCAGGACGACGTCCTCTCCTCGATCCACATCGAGGAGCACGAGGTCGACGCCCGTGACACCAAGCTCGGCCCGGAGGAGATCACCCGGGACATCCCGAACGTCTCCGAGGAGGTCCTCGCCGACCTCGACGAGCGCGGCATCATCCGTATCGGTGCCGAGGTCGTCGCCGGCGACATCCTCGTCGGCAAGGTCACGCCCAAGGGTGAGACCGAGCTGACGCCGGAGGAGCGCCTGCTCCGCGCGATCTTCGGTGAGAAGGCCCGTGAGGTCCGTGACACCTCGCTGAAGGTGCCGCACGGCGAGACCGGCAAGGTCATCGGCGTCCGCGTCTTCGACCGCGAGGAGGGCGACGAGCTTCCCCCCGGTGTGAACCAGCTGGTGCGCGTGTACGTGGCGCAGAAGCGCAAGATCACCGACGGTGACAAGCTCGCCGGCCGTCACGGCAACAAGGGCGTCATCTCGAAGATCCTGCCGATCGAGGACATGCCGTTCCTGGAGGACGGCACCCCGGTCGACATCATCCTCAACCCCCTGGGTGTCCCGTCCCGAATGAACCCGGGACAGGTCCTGGAGATCCACCTCGGCTGGCTCGCCAGCCGCGGCTGGGACGTCTCCGGTCTCGCCGACGACTGGGCCCAGCGGCTCCAGGCCATCGGCGCCGACCAGGTCGCCCCCGGCACCAACGTCGCGACCCCGGTCTTCGACGGTGCCCGTGAGGACGAGATCGCCGGTCTCTTCGAGGCCACGATCCCCAACCGCGACGGTGACCGCCTGGTCCAGCCGTCCGGCAAGGCCAACCTGTTCGACGGCCGCTCCGGTGAGCCGTTCCCGGACCCGATCTCGATCGGGTACATGTACATCCTGAAGCTGCACCACCTGGTCGACGACAAGCTGCACGCCCGCTCGACCGGTCCGTACTCGATGATCACCCAGCAGCCGCTGGGTGGTAAGGCCCAGTTCGGTGGCCAGCGCTTCGGTGAGATGGAGGTGTGGGCGCTGGAGGCTTATGGCGCCGCGTACGCCCTCCAGGAGCTGCTGACCATCAAGTCCGACGACGTCACCGGCCGTGTGAAGGTCTACGAGGCCATCGTCAAGGGCGAGAACATCCCCGAGCCCGGCATTCCCGAGTCCTTCAAGGTGCTCATCAAGGAAATGCAGTCGCTCTGCCTCAACGTGGAGGTGCTGTCCTCGGACGGTATGTCCATCGAGATGCGCGACACGGACGAGGACGTCTTCCGCGCTGCGGAGGAGCTCGGTATCGACCTGTCCCGGCGCGAGCCGAGCAGCGTCGAAGAGGTCTGACGGGTCTGACCGGGGCTTCGTAAGAAGCCCCGGTCGTCCCCGGACCCCCCTCAGACCATCTTGAAGAATCGACCCCGAAAGAGGGATTGACGACAAGTGCTCGACGTCAACTTCTTCGACGAGCTGCGGATCGGCCTCGCCACTGCTGACGACATCCGTCAGTGGTCCCACGGTGAGGTCAAGAAGCCGGAGACCATCAACTACCGCACCCTCAAGCCCGAAAAGGACGGACTCTTCTGCGAGAAGATCTTCGGTCCGACCCGGGACTGGGAGTGCTACTGCGGCAAGTACAAGCGCGTGCGCTTCAAGGGCATCATCTGTGAGCGCTGTGGCGTCGAGGTCACGCGCGCCAAGGTGCGCCGTGAGCGGATGGGCCACATCGAGCTTGCCGCTCCCGTGACCCACATCTGGTACTTCAAGGGCGTCCCGTCGCGCCTTGGCTACCTGCTCGACCTCGCGCCGAAGGACCTTGAGAAGGTCATCTACTTCGCCGCGTACATGATCACGTTCGTGGACGAGGAGCGCCGGACGCGCGACCTGCCGTCGCTGGAGGCCCACGTCTCCGTAGAGCGCCAGCAGATCGAGAACCGTCGCGACTCCGACCTCGAAGCCCGCGCCAAGAAGCTCGAGACGGACCTCGCCGAGCTTGAGGCCGAGGGTGCCAAGGCCGATGTGCGCCGCAAGGTGCGCGAGGGTGCCGAGCGTGAGATGAAGCAGCTGCGCGACCGTGCGCAGCGCGAGATCGACCGTCTGGACGAGGTCTGGTCGCGCTTCAAGAACCTCAAGGTCCAGGACCTCGAGGGCGACGAGCTGCTCTACCGCGAGCTGCGTGACCGCTTCGGCACGTACTTCGACGGCTCGATGGGCGCCGCTGCTCTGCAGAAGCGCCTGGAGACCTTCGACCTCGACGAGGAGGCCGAGCGCCTCCGCGAGATCATCCGCACCGGCAAGGGCCAGAAGAAGACCCGTGCGCTCAAGCGCCTCAAGGTCGTCTCCGCGTTCCTGCAGACCAGCAACAGCCCCAAGGGCATGGTGCTGGACTGCGTGCCGGTCATCCCGCCGGACCTTCGCCCGATGGTGCAGCTGGACGGTGGCCGCTTCGCGACCTCCGACCTGAACGACCTGTACCGCCGTGTGATCAACCGCAACAACCGTCTGAAGCGTCTGCTCGACCTCGGTGCCCCCGAGATCATCGTGAACAACGAGAAGCGGATGCTCCAGGAGGCGGTCGACGCCCTCTTCGACAACGGCCGTCGCGGTCGCCCGGTCACGGGCCCCGGCAACCGTCCGCTGAAGTCCCTCAGCGACATGCTGAAGGGCAAGCAGGGTCGATTCCGTCAGAACCTTCTCGGTAAGCGTGTGGACTACTCCGCGCGTTCCGTGATCGTCGTCGGTCCGCAGCTGAAGCTGCACCAGTGTGGTCTGCCCAAGGCCATGGCGCTGGAGCTCTTCAAGCCGTTCGTGATGAAGCGCCTGGTCGACCTGAACCACGCGCAGAACATCAAGAGCGCCAAGCGGATGGTCGAGCGCGGCCGCACGGTCGTCTACGACGTCCTCGAAGAGGTCATCGCCGAGCACCCGGTTCTGCTGAACCGTGCGCCCACGCTGCACCGCCTCGGCATCCAGGCCTTCGAGCCCCAGCTGGTCGAGGGCAAGGCCATCCAGATCCACCCGCTCGTCTGCACCGCGTTCAACGCGGACTTCGACGGTGACCAGATGGCCGTGCACCTGCCGCTCTCCGCGGAGGCGCAGGCCGAGGCCCGCATCCTGATGCTGTCCTCGAACAACATCCTCAAGCCGGCCGACGGCCGTCCGGTGACGATGCCGACGCAGGACATGGTCCTGGGTCTGTTCTTCCTCACCACCGACGGCGAGCTGCGTGACACCAAGGGCGAGGGCCGCGCGTTCGGCTCCACGGCCGAGGCGATCATGGCGTTCGACGCCGGTGAGCTCGCGCTGCAGTCGCCGATCGACATCCGTTTCCCGATCGGCACCGTCCCGCCGCGTGAGTGGACCCCGCCGGTCGAGGAGGAGGGCGAGGCGACCTGGCAGCAGGGCGACTCGTTCCGTCTCCGTACGTCCCTCGGCCGCGCGCTCTTCAACGAGCTGCTGCCGGAGGACTACCCGTTCGTCGACTACTCGGTGGGCAAGAAGCAGCTCTCCGAGATCGTCAACGACCTGGCCGAGCGCTACCCCAAGGTCATCGTGGCGGCGACGCTCGACAACCTGAAGGCGGCGGGCTTCTACTGGGCGACCCGTTCCGGTGTCACCGTGGCCATCTCCGACGTCGTGGTCCCCGAGGCCAAGAAGGCGATCGTCGCGGGCTACGAGGCGCAGGACGAGAAGGTCCAGAAGCAGTACGAGCGCGGTCTGATCACCAAGGACGAGCGCACGCAGGAGCTCATCGCGATCTGGACCAAGGCGACCAACGAGGTTGCCGAGGCGATGAACGCGAACTTCCCGAAGACGAACCCCATCTTCATGATGGTTGACTCGGGTGCCCGAGGAAACATGATGCAGATGCGTCAGATCGCGGGTATGCGTGGTCTGGTGTCGAACGCGAAGAACGAGACCATCCCGCGTCCGATCAAGGCGTCCTTCCGTGAGGGCCTCACCGTTCTGGAGTACTTCATCTCCACGCACGGTGCCCGTAAGGGTCTGGCGGACACCGCCCTGCGTACCGCCGACTCGGGTTACCTGACCCGTCGTCTGGTGGACGTCTCGCAGGACGTGATCATCCGCGAGGAGGACTGCGGCACCGACCGCGGCCTCAAGCTGAAGATCGCCGTCCGGGGCGAGGACGGTGTGCTCCGCAAGACGGAGGACGTCGAGACCTCGGTCTACGCCCGGATGCTCGCCGAGGACGTCGTCGTCGACGGCAAGGTCATCGCGCCGGCCAACGTGGACCTCGGTGACGTGCTCATCGACGCGCTGGTGGGTGCGGGCGTCGAGGAGGTCAAGACCCGCTCGGTCCTGACCTGTGAGTCGGCCGTCGGCACCTGTGCCTTCTGCTACGGCCGCTCGCTGGCCACCGGCAAGCTGGTCGACATCGGTGAGGCGGTCGGCATCATCGCCGCCCAGTCCATCGGTGAGCCCGGTACCCAGCTGACGATGCGTACCTTCCACACCGGTGGTGTGGCCGGTGACGACATCACCCAGGGTCTGCCCCGTGTCGTCGAGCTCTTCGAGGCTCGTACGCCCAAGGGTGTCGCCCCGATCTCGGAGGCCAAGGGCCGCATCCGGATCGAGGAGACCGAGAAGACCAAGAAGATCGTCGTCACCCCGGACGACGGCAGCGACGAGACGGCGTTCCCGATCTCGAAGCGTGCCCGTCTGCTCGTGGGCGAGGGCGACGCGGTCGACGTGGGCCAGAAGCTCACCGTCGGTGCGACCAACCCGCACGACGTGCTCCGGATCCTCGGTCAGCGTGCGGTCCAGGTCCACCTGGTCGGCGAAGTCCAGAAGGTCTACAACTCGCAGGGCGTGTCGATCCACGACAAGCACATCGAGATCATCATCCGGCAGATGCTGCGCCGCGTGACGATCATCGAGTCCGGCGACGCGGAGCTCCTGCCGGGCGAGCTCGTCGAGCGCTCGAAGTTCGAGACCGAGAACCGTCGTGTGGTCACGGAAGGCGGCCACCCGGCCTCCGGCCGTCCGCAGCTGATGGGTATCACCAAGGCCTCGCTGGCGACGGAATCCTGGCTGTCGGCCGCCTCCTTCCAGGAGACGACCCGAGTCCTGACGGATGCGGCGATCAACGCCAAGTCCGACAGCCTCATCGGCCTCAAGGAGAACGTCATCATCGGTAAGCTCATCCCGGCCGGTACGGGTCTGTCCCGCTACCGCAACATCCGGGTCGAGCCGACCGAGGAGGCCAAGGCCGCGATGTACTCGGCCGTCGGCTACGACGACATCGACTACTCGCCGTTCGGCACCGGCTCCGGCCAGGCCGTTCCGCTGGAGGACTACGACTACGGTCCGTACAACCAGTAAGGCGTACGTCTGCTGAAGGGCGCCCACTCCGTTTCACACGGGGTGGGCGCCCTTCGGCGTATGGTGGGTGGCGCTTGTCGAACGCATATTCGAAAGGCGGTGCGGCCGATGGGGATGAGCGCCCAGGAGCGGCTGGTGGACGTGGTGGCGGCCGCGGTGGAGGTGGCGGCCGAGGCGGGCGAGTCCGGTACGTACACCGCCGACGTCGGCCGCACGCTCGGGGCGGTGGTGGCCAAGGAGGCGGTGCGGCCGATGGGGATGAGCGCCCAGGAGCGGCTGGTGGACGTGGTGGCGGCCGCGGTGGAGGTGGCGGCCGAGGCGGGCGAGTCCGGTACGTACACCGCCGACGTCGGCCGCACGCTCGGGGCGGTGGTGGCCAAGGTGGGGGCGCGGATCGCCGTCGACGGGGGCCGGAACCCGCGCCGCCCGGACTCGTACGCAAGAGTCCGCATTCCAAGGTGCCCACCATCCCCCGGCTGGCCGCGCCCAGACGGGAGCGGGGCAAGGGAGGCGCGGAGCCGCCGGAGGACGGGGCGGGGTGAGACGCGTCTCACCGGGTCCGCGGGGTGTCCCGCGTGTGGGTATTTGTTTTGACCCAAGTCGATGAGGTAGGTACGCTCAGACCTTGTGCCTGGGGTGTGCCTGGGCTCCCCTGCGTGCCTACGTCCGCAGGACGAGCCAGATACGGCCACCGCGATCTGCGCTTTCTCCGTGCCCACGGCGAGAGCCTGCAGCATTCGACACACCCGACCGCGTGGGTCGGCGACGTTCCAGGTTAGTTTCACCAACGGCACACAGAAACCGGAGAAGTAGTGCCTACGATCCAGCAGCTGGTCCGGAAGGGCCGGCAGGACAAGGTCGAGAAGACGAAGACGCCCGCGCTTGAGGCTTCGCCCCAGCGTCGTGGCGTCTGCACGCGTGTGTTCACGACCACCCCGAAGAAGCCGAACTCGGCGCTGCGGAAGGTCGCGCGTGTGCGTCTGACCTCCGGCATCGAGGTCACCGCTTACATTCCGGGTGAGGGACACAACCTGCAGGAGCACTCGATCGTGCTCGTGCGTGGTGGCCGTGTGAAGGACCTGCCGGGTGTTCGTTACAAGATCATCCGCGGTGCGCTTGACACCCAGGCTGTCAAGAACCGCAAGCAGGCCCGCAGCCGCTACGGCGCCAAGAAGGAGAAGTAAGAATGCCTCGTAAGGGCCCCGCCCCGAAGCGCCCGGTCATCATCGACCCGGTCTACCAGTCTCCTCTTGTCACCTCGCTGATCAACAAGATCCTGCTGGACGGCAAGCGCTCCACCGCCGAGCGCATCGTCTACGGCGCCATGGAAGGCCTCCGCGAGAAGACCGGCAACGACCCGGTCATCACGCTGAAGCGCGCGCTGGAGAACGTCAAGCCGTCCCTCGAGGTCAAGTCCCGCCGTGTCGGTGGCGCGACCTACCAGGTCCCGATCGAGGTCAAGCCGGGTCGCCAGTCGACCCTGGCCCTCCGCTGGCTCGTGGGTTACTCCCGCGCCCGCCGCGAGAAGACCATGACCGAGCGCCTCATGAACGAGCTCCTCGACGCCTCGAACGGCCTCGGTGCGGCCGTCAAGAAGCGTGAGGACACGCACAAGATGGCCGAGTCCAACAAGGCCTTCGCGCACTACCGCTGGTAGTCGCAACCCACATCGAGACCGAGAGAAGACTGAGCCGATATGGCTACCACTTCGCTTGACCTGGCCAAGGTGCGCAACATCGGCATCATGGCCCACATCGACGCGGGCAAGACGACCACCACTGAGCGGATCCTGTTCTACACCGGCGTCTCGTACAAGATCGGTGAAGTCCACGACGGCGCTGCCACGATGGACTGGATGGAGCAGGAGCAGGAGCGCGGCATCACCATCACGTCCGCCGCGACGACCTGCCACTGGCCGCTCGAGGACGTCGACCACACCATCAACATCATCGACACCCCGGGTCACGTGGACTTCACGGTCGAGGTGGAGCGTTCGCTCCGCGTCCTCGACGGTGCCGTCACCGTGTTCGACGGTGTCGCCGGTGTGGAGCCGCAGTCCGAGACGGTCTGGCGTCAGGCCGACCGTTACGGCGTGCCGCGTATCTGCTTCGTGAACAAGCTCGACCGTACCGGCGCTGAGTTCCACCGCTGTGTCGACATGATCGTGGACCGCCTCGGCGCGACCCCGATCGTGATGCAGCTGCCGATCGGCGCCGAGATGAACTTCGAGGGCGTTGTCGACCTCGTTCGTATGAAGGCGCTTGTCTGGTCCGCCGAGGCCACCAAGGGCGAGATGTACGACGTCGTCGACATCCCGGCCACGCACGTCGAGGCCGCTGAAGAGTGGCGCGGCAAGCTGGTCGAGACCGTCGCGGAGAACGACGACCAGATCATGGAGCTGTTCCTGGAGGGCGTCGAGCCCACCGAGGAGCAGCTGTACGCCGCGGTCCGTCGTATCACCATCGCGTCCGGCAAGGGCGGGGACACCACGGTGACCCCCGTCTTCTGCGGCACCGCGTTCAAGAACAAGGGCGTCCAGCCCCTGCTCGACGCGGTCGTGCGCTACCTGCCTTCGCCCCTGGACGTCGAGGCCATCGAGGGCCACGACGTCAAGGACGCCGAGGTTGTCGTCAAGCGCAAGCCGTCGGACGAGGAGCCGCTGTCGGCCCTCGCGTTCAAGATCGCGAGCGACCCGCACCTCGGCAAGCTCACCTTCATCCGGATCTACTCCGGTCGCCTGGAGGCCGGCACCTCGGTGCTGAACTCCGTCAAGGGCAAGAAGGAGCGCATCGGCAAGATCTACCGCATGCACGCGAACAAGCGTGAGGAGATCGACGCGGTGGGCGCCGGCGACATCGTCGCCGTCATGGGCCTGAAGCAGACCACCACCGGTGAGACGCTGTGCGACGAGAAGAAGCCGGTCATCCTGGAGTCCATGGACTTCCCGGCCCCGGTCATCCAGGTCGCCATCGAGCCCAAGTCCAAGGGTGACCAGGAGAAGCTGGGTGTCGCCATCCAGCGTCTCGCGGAGGAGGACCCCTCCTTCCAGGTGCACTCGGACGAGGAGACCGGCCAGACCATCATCGGTGGTATGGGCGAGCTTCACCTCGACGTCCTCGTCGACCGTATGCGTCGCGAGTTCAAGGTCGAGGCGAACGTCGGCAAGCCGCAGGTCGCGTACCGCGAGACGATCCGCAAGGCCGTCGAGCGTCACGACTACACCCACAAGAAGCAGACCGGTGGTACCGGTCAGTTCGCCAAGGTGCAGATCGCGATCGAGCCCATCGAGGGCGGCGAGGCGTCGTACGAGTTCGTGAACAAGGTCACCGGTGGCCGCATCCCCCGGGAGTACATCCCGTCGGTGGACGCGGGTGCGCAGGAGGCCATGCAGTTCGGCATCCTGGCCGGCTACGAGATGACTGGCGTCCGCGTCATCCTTCTCGACGGTGGCTACCACGAGGTCGACTCCTCCGAGCTCGCGTTCAAGATCGCCGGTTCGCAGGCCTTCAAGGAGGCCGCGCGCAAGGCTTCGCCCGTGCTCCTTGAGCCGATGATGTCCGTCGAGGTCACCACGCCCGAGGACTACATGGGTGAGGTCATCGGCGACATCAACTCCCGCCGTGGCCAGATCCAGGCCATGGAGGAGCGCAGCGGCGCCCGCGTCGTGAAGGGCCTCGTGCCCCTCTCGGAGATGTTCGGCTACGTCGGAGACCTCCGCAGCAAGACCTCGGGTCGCGCAAGCTACTCGATGCAGTTCGACTCCTACGCCGAGGTTCCGCGGAACGTCGCCGAGGAGATCATCGCGAAGGCCAAGGGCGAGTAACTCTTCGGAGTTCACCCGCTTTAGGCTTGTCACCGGAGTCCGGTGGGGCATTCGCCGCAATGCGAGAGTATTGCGGCGAATGCCCCCGGACCCGGCATCCCAGCAAAGATCACCTGGCGCCGATGAAGCAAGGCGTACAGAACCACTCCGCAGGAGGACTCAGTGGCGAAGGCAAAGTTCGAGCGGACTAAGCCGCACGTCAACATCGGCACCATCGGTCACATCGACCACGGTAAGACGACCCTCACGGCCGCCATTACCAAGGTGCTGCACGACGCGTACCCGGACCTGAACGAGGCCTCGGCCTTCGACCAGATCGACAAGGCTCCCGAGGAGCGCCAGCGCGGTATCACGATCTCGATCGCGCACGTCGAGTACCAGACGGAGTCGCGTCACTACGCGCACGTCGACTGCCCGGGTCACGCTGACTACATCAAGAACATGATCACGGGTGCCGCGCAGATGGACGGCGCCATCCTCGTGGTCGCCGCCACCGACGGCCCGATGCCGCAGACCAAGGAGCACGTGCTCCTGGCCCGCCAGGTCGGCGTTCCGTACATCGTCGTCGCCCTGAACAAGGCCGACATGGTGGACGACGAGGAGATCCTGGAGCTCGTCGAGCTCGAGGTCCGTGAGCTCCTCTCCGAGTACGAGTTCCCGGGCGACGACCTGCCGGTCGTCAAGGTCTCCGCGCTCAAGGCCCTTGAGGGCGACGCCGAGTGGGGCCAGACCGTCCTCGACCTGATGAAGGCCGTCGACGAGTCCATCCCGCAGCCCGAGCGTGACGTCGACAAGCCGTTCCTGATGCCGATCGAGGACGTCTTCACGATCACCGGTCGTGGCACCGTCGTCACCGGTCGTATCGAGCGCGGTATCCTCAAGGTCAACGAGACCGTCGACATCATCGGCATCAAGACCGAGAAGACCACCACCACGGTCACCGGTATCGAGATGTTCCGCAAGCTGCTCGACGAGGGCCAGGCCGGTGAGAACGTCGGTCTGCTCCTCCGTGGCATCAAGCGCGAGGACGTCGAGCGCGGCCAGGTCATCATCAAGCCGGGTTCGGTCACGCCGCACACCGACTTCGAGGCCCAGGCCTACATCCTGTCCAAGGACGAGGGTGGCCGTCACACGCCGTTCTTCAACAACTACCGTCCCCAGTTCTACTTCCGTACGACGGACGTGACTGGTGTGGTGACCCTCCCCGAGGGCACCGAGATGGTCATGCCGGGCGACAACACCGCCATGACGGTCGCGCTGATCCAGCCGATCGCCATGGAGGAGGGCCTCAAGTTCGCCATCCGTGAGGGTGGCCGGACCGTGGGCGCCGGCCAGGTCGTCAAGATCACGAAGTAATTCGTGTTCTGACCTGGTAGCTCGCGACTGAGCACCGAGAGAGGGCCCCGCACCGAGAGGTGCGGGGCCTTTTCGTTGTCCGTACGCGGGTACGGGACGCACACCGCGGGCGGTACGCCCGCTCAGCCCGCCGCGCGGACCGGCGGCGCCCCGGCCGACCCCAGCGCCCACACCCACGGCGCCCCGTCCACACCGAGGCCGACGGCGACCGGGCCACGCGCGGTGAGGTGGAGGGTCGGGGCGTCGACCGGCACCACGCCCTGGGTACGGGTCTGCCGCTCGCCCCCGACGAGGGCCTGGACCCGCCCCTTCACGTCCTTGCCCAGCACGACCAGGCCGTCGTCCTTCGGCGACAGGAGCGCGCCGACCGGCCCGTACCCGTCGAAGGGCTCCGGGGGCGCGGTGCGCCCGGTCCCGTCCGCGCGGACGGAGACGAGCCGGGGGTCGGCCGGGGCGAGCCCCTTGCCCTTGGTCTTCCGGGGGTCGGTGAGCGTCCGGTACAGCAGCTGTACGCCACCGTCGGGCAGGCCCACGGCGGTGGGCGCGTCGACGGCGAGCGGCAGCAGGGGCCCGCCCTTGACGTAGGCGACCGGCTGCCCGGGCGCGCCCTGCGTCCAGTGGTGGACGAAGTCGTATCCGGGCGCGAAGACATGTACGCGCCCCTGGGCGTCCACGGTCGCGCCGAGCCCGTCCTGTACGGTCTCGCCGCCGAGGGCGCGCCAGGGCCCCCAGGACCCGTCGGCCTCCCGGACACGCGTACTGACGCCCTTGTCGGCATTGCGGACGAAGAGGTGGACGCGGCCGTCGGGGGCGGTGACGGCGACGGGGGAGCCGATGCGGCGCCCCCGGTCGTCACCGGCCTCCGGGTTCCCCAGCCCGCGCCAGGCCCGGAAGGGCCCGCCGGGGGAGCCCTGCTCCAGGAGGACGACCTCCCTCGTGTTGGCGCCCGCGCGCCCGGCTATCGCGGCGAACCGCAGCCCGAAGAGCAGCTGCCGCCCGTCCCGGAGCGCGGCCCCGCCGAGCACGGGCGCGAGCGGCCCGCCACCGAGGTCGTCGGCCGCCCCGAACCGGCCGCTGCCGGGCGCGGTCTCCCGCCACCGCACGGCGCGCAGCCCCAGCACCCCGTACGCGGCGAGCCGCCCGTCGGGCTCGTCGCCGACGACCGGCCGGGGCCCGGGGAAGCGGTAGTGGGTGGAGCGCACCCACCCCTTCCAGTTGGTCAGCGGCCGCTTCCCGCCGACGTTGTAGTCCCCGCAGCCGCTGGGGTTGCCGCACTGCCAGTTCGGGGCGCCGCCGTAGGGCCGCAGGTGGGCGGCCTTCTCGGCGAGGACGGCGGACGGCAGGTTCTTGGGCCAGTGCCGGTTGTAGTAGGCGCGGTAGGAGGTGACGGCGAAGCCGGGTACCCCCTTCCCGTCGCGGGTGGCCTGGGCGACGTACCGCACCATCCCCGCCCAGGCGAAGGAGGCGGCGGCGGTGTGGTCGGCGTGGTCGGCGTACCCCGGCTGCTCGCTGTCGTGCTGCCGCGCCTTCTCGGTGCTGTGCTGCATGTCGGGGTCGGGGTCGAGGGTCTGGACGAGCGTGGGGGCGTACGCGTCGAGCAGCCCCGCGATCACCTCGACGAGTCCGTCGTACGTGTACGGGGCGGCGGCGGTCAGCGGCGAGCCCTCGGCGATGACGACGGGCAGCGACAGCGCCCGGTCCTCCCAGAGGCTGGGCAGCCCCATCCGGCTGCCGCGCAGGGTGTGCATGGCGGTGTTCACGAACACGAGCTCGACGTGGCGCCCGTTGTGGACGAGCGTGTTGACCTCGGCGCGATGCCCGCCGCGCAGGTCCCGTACGGACTTCTCCCACGGGGTGAACAGGGGCAGCCCGAGGAGCGCGGCATAGGCCTGCCGCAGCCCCTGGTGCCGGGCGGAGGAATAGGCGGCCTTGTCGTAGACCCGGTCCGAGGGATCGCTGACGACCCGGTTGTCCCCGTTGGCCTCGCCCCCGGTGAGATACACGCTGACGATCCCGGCCCCGCCGTCGAGGGCGTGCTGGGTGTCGGGGTTCATGAAGTACAGGTCGTCGTCGGGGTGCGCCACGATCTGCATCAGCACGGCACGCCGCCCGGCGGAGACGGGCTGGCCGGGTGCGGCGGTGGCGCCGTCCTGCCGGTGCCGGCGGTTGGCGGGAACGGAGCACGCCCCGACGGCGACGCCGCCCCCCACGGCACCGACGGCACCGAGCACGACACGCCTGCTGAGCCCCCGCTCCTCGAATGCTCCGAACACGTACGTTCCCCGTTCCCCGTCCACTTCTTCGGCACTTTTGTCGCCGGACTAGACGGGGAGGAGGGGGGCGCGGTTGCTCGGCGTGGTGGGGCGGCAAGGGCCCGGTGCGGGGCCGCCGGGGCACGCGGCCCCCGATTCCGGCCCGCACCCCCGCCCCGTGCGTACGCCCGTGTGACGTGGGGTACGATCCTCGGCTCGATTGGCCAGGCCAGGCCCCCGTATGGCAGACTGTCGGGGTTGCTCGGTTGAGTGCCGATGCTGCGCGCCTCCCGCCGGGAGGACCGGAAGCGAGTCCCACAGTACTCGTCGCCCCATCTGTCGCCTGCGGCAGCGCTGGAGCGGACGTACGGGAATCTTCCGGGAAGTGTCAGCGGGGCTCCAGCCAGGCGCCCGGTGGGTGTTCTGCCCCCCGTTCGCGAGGTCCACGGCCCGCATCCCCTTGGTTGGGAAATCCCTATGGGATTTCTGCGTAGAGGGAGTGCGACACGCCCGACCGCGTGGGTCGGAGGCGGAGGCCAACAGAACCCCCGGGTTCCAGAGCGTTACGAGACAAAGGACTACTAGGTAGCCATGGCGGGACAGAAGATCCGCATCCGGCTCAAGGCCTACGACCACGAGGTCATCGACTCCTCGGCGAAGAAGATCGTCGAGACGGTGACCCGCACTGGTGCGTCGGTCGCGGGCCCGGTGCCGCTGCCCACTGAGAAGAACGTGTACTGCGTCATCAAGTCGCCGCACAAGTACAAGGACTCTCGCGAGCACTTCGAGATGCGCACGCACAAGCGCCTCATCGACATCCTCGACCCCACGCCGAAGACGGTTGACTCGCTGATGCGTCTCGACCTCCCGGCCGGTGTCGACATCGAGATCAAGCTCTGAAGGGACGGGCCGAGATGAGCAAGAACATCAAGGGCGTCCTGGGCGAGAAGCTCGGCATGACGCAGGTGTGGGACGAGAACAACCGCGTTGTTCCGGTCACCGTCGTCAAGGCCGGGCCGTGCGTCGTGACGCAGGTTCGCACCAACGACGTCGACGGCTACGAGTCGGTCCAGATCGCCTTCGGCGAGATCGACCCGCGCAAGGTGAACAAGCCCCTCAAGGGCCACTTCGCCAAGGCCGACGTGACCCCGCGCCGCCACCTGGTGGAGCTCCGCACCCCTGACGCCAGCGAGTACACGCTGGGCCAGGAGATCACTGCCGAGGTGTTCGAGTCCGGCGTCAAGGTTGACGTCACGGGCAAGAGCAAGGGCAAGGGCTTCGCCGGTGTCATGAAGCGTCACAACTTCAAGGGCCTGGGCGCCGGTCACGGTACCCAGCGCAAGCACCGCTCGCCCGGTTCCATCGGTGGCTGCGCCACCCCTGGCCGTGTGTTCAAGGGCCTCCGCATGGCGGGTCGCATGGGCAACGAGCGTGTGACCACCCAGAACCTGACCGTCCACGCCGTTGACGCCGAGAAGGGTCTGCTGCTCATCAAGGGCGCCGTCCCCGGCCCCAACGGTGGCCTCGTCCTGGTCCGTACTGCGGCCAAGGGGGTTTGAGGAACCGATGAGCACCATTGACATCCTTTCGCCGGCTGGCGACAAGGCCGGGACCGTCGAGCTCCCCGCGGAGATCTTCGACGCGAAGACCAGCGTTCCGCTGATCCACCAGGTCGTCGTCGCTCAGCTCGCGGCTGCCCGCCAGGGCACGCACAAGACCAAGACCCGCGGTGAAGTCCGTGGTGGTGGCAAGAAGCCTTACCGCCAGAAGGGCACCGGCCGCGCGCGCCAGGGTTCGACCCGTGCGCCGCAGTTCGCCGGCGGTGGCGTCGTCCACGGCCCGCAGCCGCGTGACTACTCGCAGCGCACCCCCAAGAAGATGAAGGCCGCCGCCCTGCGCGGTGCCCTCTCCGACCGGGCGCGCCACTCCCGTATCCACGTCGTCACCGGCGTGGTCGACGGTGCGGTGTCCACCAAGGCCGCCAAGACGCTGTTCGGCAAGATCTCGGAGCGCAAGAACCTGCTCCTGGTCGTCGACCGCGCCGACGAGGCCGCGTGGCTGTCCGCCCGCAACCTGCCCCAGGTGCACATCCTGGAGCCGGGCCAGCTGAACACGTACGACGTGATCGTCTCCGACGACGTGGTCTTCACTCAGGCCGCTTTCGAGTCCTTCGTGTCTGGCCCCCAGACCGCTGAGACCGAAGGGAGCGACGCCTGATGTCGGCGACCGTTACCAGCAAGACCTTCACGGACCCGCGTGATCTTCTGATCAAGCCGGTTGTCTCCGAGAAGAGCTACGCGCTGCTGGACGAGAACAAGTACACGTTCATCGTCGCGCCCGGCGCCAACAAGACCCAGATCAAGCAGGCCGTCGAGGCGGTCTTCTCGGTCAAGGTCACCGGGGTCAACACGATCAACCGTCAGGGTAAGCGCAAGCGCACCAAGACCGGTTTCGGCAAGCGCGCCAACACGAAGCGCGCCATCGTGACCCTCGCTGAGGGCGACCGTATCGACATCTTCGGCCAGGCCTCCTAACGGAGCGCCCTGGTCCGAATATCGGACGAGGACTGAGAAATGGGTATCCGCAAGTACAAGCCGACGACTCCGGGCCGTCGTGGCTCCAGCGTCGCCGACTTTGTCGAGATCACGCGGTCCACGCCGGAGAAGTCGCTGGTCCGCCCCCTGCACAGCAAGGGCGGCCGTAACAACACCGGTCGTGTGACCGTCCGCCACCAGGGCGGTGGCCACAAGCGCGCCTACCGAGTGATCGACTTCCGTCGTCACGACAAGGACGGCGTGCCGGCGAAGGTCGCTCACATCGAGTACGACCCCAACCGCACCGCGCGCATCGCGCTCCTGCACTACGCGGACGGCGAGAAGCGCTACATCATCGCCCCCCGTGGCCTGAACCAGGGCGACCGTGTCGAGAACGGCCCGGCCGCCGACATCAAGCCCGGTAACAACCTGGCGCTGCGCAACATCCCGGTCGGTACGACCATCCACGCCATCGAGCTGCGGCCCGGCGGCGGCGCGAAGTTCGCCCGTTCCGCGGGTGCCTCCGTGCAGCTGCTGGCGAAGGAGGGCACGATGGCCCACCTTCGTATGCCTTCCGGTGAGATCCGTCTGGTCGACGTCCGCTGCCGCGCCACCATCGGCGAGGTCGGCAACGCCGAGCAGTCGAACATCAACTGGGGCAAGGCCGGCCGTATGCGCTGGAAGGGCGTTCGCCCGACCGTCCGCGGTGTCGCGATGAACCCGGTTGACCACCCGCACGGTGGTGGTGAAGGCAAGACCTCCGGTGGTCGCCACCCGGTCTCGCCGTGGGGTCAGAAGGAGGGTCGTACTCGCTCGCCGAAGAAGGCATCGAGCAAGTACATCGTCCGCCGCCGCAAGACGAACAAGAAGCGCTAGGAGCGGGTTTAGATGCCGCGCAGTCTCAAGAAGGGGCCCTTCGTCGACGGACACCTCATCAAGAAGGTGGACGTACAGAACGAGGCAGGCACCAAGAACGTCATCAAGACCTGGTCCCGTCGCTCGATGATCATCCCCAGCATGCTGGGTCACACGATCGCGGTGCACAACGGCAAGACCCACGTCCCGGTGTTCGTCACCGAGTCGATGGTCGGCCACAAGCTCGGCGAGTTCTCGCCGACTCGCACCTTCCGCGGCCACGTCAAGGACGACCGGAAGTCGAAGCGCCGCTAACGCGGGGTGGAAACGACTATGACTTACACCGAAGGGACAACCATGGAAGCCAGGGCCCAGGCGCGGTACATCCGCGTCACGCCCATGAAGGCCCGCCGCGTGGTGGACCTCATCCGTGGCATGGATGCCACGGAGGCTCAGGCGGTCCTGCGTTTCGCCCCGCAGGCCGCGAGCGTGCCGGTTGGCAAGGTGCTGGACAGCGCCATTGCCAACGCTGCACACAACTACGACCACACCGACGCCTCTTCGCTGGTCATCAGCGAGGCGTACGTGGATGAGGGCCCGACCCTGAAGCGGTTCCGTCCGCGTGCTCAGGGCCGTGCCTACCGGATCCGTAAGCGGACCAGCCACATCACCGTGGTCGTCAGCAGCAAGGAAGGAACCCGGTAATGGGCCAGAAGGTTAACCCGCATGGGTTCCGGCTCGGCATCACCACGGACTTCAAGTCCCGTTGGTACGCCGACAAGCTGTACAAGGACTACGTCAAGGAAGACGTCGCCATCCGCAGGATGATGACGTCCGGCATGGAGCGCGCCGGCATCTCGAAGGTGGAGATCGAGCGCACCCGTGACCGCGTGCGTGTGGACATCCACACCGCTCGTCCGGGCATCGTCATCGGCCGCCGTGGCGCCGAGGCCGACCGCATCCGCGGCGACCTCGAGAAGCTCACGGGCAAGCAGGTCCAGCTGAACATCCTCGAGGTCAAGAACCCCGAGATGGACGCTCAGCTGGTCGCCCAGGCCGTTGCCGAGCAGCTCTCCTCCCGCGTTTCCTTCCGTCGTGCCATGCGCAAGAGCATGCAGGGCACGATGAAGGCCGGCGCCAAGGGCATCAAGATCCAGTGCGGTGGCCGTCTCGGCGGCGCCGAGATGTCCCGCTCGGAGTTCTACCGCGAGGGCCGTGTGCCCCTGCACACGCTCCGCGCGAACGTGGACTACGGCTTCTTCGAGGCCAAGACGACCTTCGGCCGCATCGGCGTGAAGGTCTGGATCTACAAGGGCGATGTCAAGAACATCGCCGAGGTCCGCGCCGAGAACGCAGCGGCCCGTGCGGGTAACCGCCCGGCCCGTGGTGGCGCCAGCGACCGTCCGGCCGGTGGCCGCGGTGGTCGTGGCGGCGAGCGTGGCGGTCGCGGCCGCAAGCCGCAGCAGGCTGCGCCGGCTGCCGAGGCCCCCAAGGCCGAGGCTCCCGCCGCCGCCGCTCCGGCTGAGAGCACCGGAACGGAGGCCTGACCGAAATGCTGATCCCCCGTAGGGTCAAGCACCGCAAGCAGCACCACCCCAAGCGCCGCGGTATGGCCAAGGGTGGTACGACGGTTGCGTTCGGCGAGTACGGCATCCAGGCCCTCACGCCGGCGTACGTGACCAACCGCCAGATCGAGGCGGCTCGTATCGCGATGACCCGCCACATCAAGCGTGGCGGCAAGGTCTGGATCAACATCTACCCGGACCGCCCGCTGACGAAGAAGCCCGCCGAGACCCGCATGGGTTCCGGTAAGGGTTCTCCGGAGTGGTGGGTCGCGAACGTTCACCCGGGCCGGGTGATGTTCGAGCTGTCCTACCCGAACGAGAAGATTGCTCGTGAGGCGCTCACCCGCGCTGCTCACAAGCTCCCGATGAAGTGCCGCATCGTTCGGCGCGAGGCAGGTGAGGCGTGATGTCGGCCGGAACCAAGGCGTCCGAGCTGCGCGAGCTGGGCAACGAGGAGCTTGTTGCCAAGCTCAGCGAGGCCAAGGAAGAGCTGTTCAACCTCCGCTTCCAGGCGGCGACCGGCCAGCTCGAGAACCACGGTCGGCTCAAGTCCGTCCGTAAGGACATCGCCCGGATCTACACCCTGATGCGCGAGCGCGAGCTGGGCATCGAGACGGTGGAGAGCGCCTGATGAGCGAGAAGAATGTGACTGAGACGACTGAGCAGCGCGGTTTCCGCAAGACCCGTGAGGGTCTCGTCGTCAGCGACAAGATGGACAAGACCGTCGTCGTCGCTGTCGAGGACCGTGTGAAGCACGCGCTGTACGGCAAGGTCATCCGCCGTACGAACAAGCTCAAGGCGCACGACGAGCAGAACGCTGCCGGTATCGGCGACCGCGTCCTCATCATGGAGACGCGTCCGCTGTCGGCGAGCAAGCGCTGGCGCATCGTCGAGATCCTCGAGAAGGCCAAGTAATTACTTGAGGGGGTAACCCTTCAAGTCAGTTCCGCCAGGCTCGGTCGGGGCTCTCCCGCAAGGGACGGCCCCGGCCGGGAACCGGCAGACGATCAGGAGATAGACGTGATCCAGCAGGAGTCGCGACTGCGTGTCGCCGACAACACTGGTGCCAAGGAGATCCTTTGCATCCGTGTTCTCGGTGGCTCGGGTCGCCGCTACGCGGGCATCGGTGACGTCATCGTCGCCACCGTCAAGGACGCGATCCCCGGTGGCAACGTGAAGAAGGGTGACGTCGTCAAGGCGGTCATCGTTCGCACCGTCAAGGAGCGCCGCCGCCAGGACGGCTCGTACATCCGCTTCGACGAGAACGCCGCTGTCATTCTCAAGAACGACGGCGACCCTCGTGGCACCCGTATCTTCGGCCCGGTGGGCCGTGAGCTGCGCGAGAAGAAGTTCATGAAGATCATCTCGCTCGCGCCGGAGGTGCTGTAAGCATGAAGATCAAGAAGGGCGACCTGGTTCAGGTCATCACCGGTAAGGACAAGGGCAAGCAGGGCAAGGTCATCGCGGCCTTCCCCCGCGAGGACCGCGTCCTGGTCGAGGGTGTCAACCGGGTCAAGAAGCACACGAAGGCCGGCCAGACCGCTCGCGGTTCGCAGACCGGCGGCATCGTGACGACCGAGGCCCCGATCCACGTGAGCAACGTTCAGCTCGTCGTGGAGAAGGACGGCAACAAGGTCGTCACGCGTGTCGGTTACCGCTTCGACGACGAGGGCAACAAGGTTCGCGTTGCCAAGCGGACGGGTGAGGACATCTGATGGCTACCACCACCACTCCGCGTCTCAAGACGAAGTACCGCGAGGAGATCGCGGGCAAGCTGCGTGAGGAGTTCTCGTACGAGAACGTCATGCAGATCCCCGGCCTCGTCAAGGTCGTCGTCAACATGGGTGTGGGCGACGCCGCCCGCGACTCCAAGCTGATCGACGGCGCCATCCGCGACCTGACCACGATCACCGGCCAGAAGCCGGCCGTGACGAAGGCCCGGAAGTCCATCGCGCAGTTCAAGCTGCGTGAGGGTCAGCCGATCGGCTGCCACGTCACCCTCCGTGGTGACCGCATGTGGGAGTTTCTGGACCGTACGCTGTCGCTCGCGCTGCCGCGTATCCGTGACTTCCGTGGTCTGTCGCCGAAGCAGTTCGACGGCCGTGGCAACTACACCTTCGGTCTCACGGAGCAGGTCATGTTCCACGAGATCGACCAGGACAAGATCGACCGTACCCGGGGTATGGACATCACCGTGGTCACCACGGCGACCAACGACGCTGAGGGCCGTGCCCTTCTCCGTCACCTCGGCTTCCCGTTCAAGGAGGCGTAAGCGAGATGGCGAAGAAGGCTCTCATCGCGAAGGCTGCCCGTAAGCCCAAGTTCGCTGTGCGCGCGTACACCCGCTGCCAGCGCTGTGGCCGGCCGCACTCCGTGTACCGCAAGTTCGGCCTGTGCCGCGTCTGCCTTCGTGAGATGGCTCACCGTGGCGAGCTGCCGGGCGTGACCAAGAGCTCCTGGTAAACCCCGTAATTTCGGGTTTTTCCGGAGTCTCTCGGTAAGTAAAGGGTGGGCGGAGGCCCCTCCCTCCATGGCTTAGGCTAGGAGGGTTGGGCGTCCGCCGCCCAGACGACTTACTACGCCGTAGGTCCCCGCGCCGCACCCGTCCCGCCCATGAGTGGGGAGAGGGATGGCGCATACAGGAAACCCCGGCGAGAGAGGCCGAAGGCCAATTCATGACCATGACTGACCCCATCGCAGACATGCTCACTCGTCTGCGTAACGCTAACTCGGCGTACCACGACACCGTCGTGATGCCGCACAGCAAGATCAAGTCGCACATCGCGGAGATCCTCCAGCAGGAGGGCTTCATCACCGGCTGGAAGGTCGAGGACGCCGAGGTCGGCAAGAACCTCGTCCTCGAGCTGAAGTTCGGCCCGAACC
Organism: Streptomyces sp. ERV7; assembly: GCF_001653515.1. Classification (GTDB taxonomy): domain Bacteria; phylum Actinomycetota; class Actinomycetes; order Streptomycetales; family Streptomycetaceae; genus Streptomyces. The sequence continues at coordinate 1,084,440 of NZ_LYOY01000040.1, forward strand.
GCGAGCGCTCGATCGCCGGCATCAAGCGGATCTCGAAGCCGGGTCTGCGTGTGTACGCGAAGTCCACCAACCTGCCGAAGGTCCTCGGTGGCCTGGGCGTGGCGATCATCTCCACGTCCCACGGTCTCCTGACCGGTCAGCAGGCAGGCAAGAAGGGCGTGGGTGGGGAAGTCCTCGCCTACGTCTGGTAGTCGGGAACGGAGGAAAAGCTAATGTCGCGAATCGGCAAGCTCCCCATCCAGGTTCCCGCTGGTGTGGACGTCACCATCGACGGCCGGACGGTCAACGTGAAGGGCCCCAAGGGCACCCTCACGCACACCGTCGCCGCGCCGATCGAGATTGTTAAGGGCGAGGACGGCGTTCTCAACGTCACCCGTCCCAACGACGAGCGTCAGAACAAGGCCCTGCACGGCCTGTCCCGCACGCTGGTGGCGAACATGATCACCGGCGTGACCCAGGGATACGTCAAGGCGCTCGAGATCAGCGGTGTCGGTTACCGCGTCCAGGCGAAGGGCTCCAACCTGGAGTTCGCCCTGGGCTACAGCCACCCGATCACCATCGAGGCCCCCGAAGGCATCACCTTCAAGGTCGAGACGCCCACGAAGTTCTCGGTCGAGGGCATCGACAAGCAGAAGGTCGGCGAGGTCGCGGCGAACATCCGCAAGCTGCGGAAGCCCGACCCGTACAAGGCCAAGGGCGTCAAGTACGCCGGCGAGGTCATCCGCCGCAAGGTCGGAAAGGCTGGTAAGTAAGCCATGGCATACGGTGTGAAGATCGCCAAGGGCGACGCTTACAAGCGTGCGGCCAAGGCGCGCCGCCACGTCCGCATCCGCAAGCACGTGTCGGGTACGGCGGAGCGTCCGCGCCTCGTCGTGACGCGTTCCAACCGCGGCATCACCGCTCAGGTCATCGACGACATCAAGGGTCACACCCTGGCGTCGGCGTCGAACCTGGACGCGTCGATCCGCGGTGGCGAGGGCGACAAGTCCGCGCAGGCCAAGTCGGTCGGCGCCCTGGTCGCCGAGCGCGCCAAGGCCGCCGGTGTCGAGGCCGTCGTGTTCGACCGTGGTGGCAACAGGTACGCCGGGCGCATTGCCGCTCTGGCTGACGCCGCCCGCGAAGCCGGGCTGAAGTTCTAAGCCCCGGTTCCGGGACTAACGGACGTAACAGAGAGAGGTAAATCCAATGGCTGGACCCCAGCGCCGCGGAAGCGGTGCCGGTGGCGGCGAGCGGCGGGACCGGAAGGGTCGCGACGGTGGCGCTGCTGCCGAGAAGACCGCCTACGTTGAGCGCGTTGTCGCGATCAACCGCGTTGCCAAGGTTGTCAAGGGTGGTCGCCGCTTCAGCTTCACCGCGCTGGTCGTGGTGGGCGACGGTGACGGCACCGTAGGTGTCGGTTACGGCAAGGCCAAGGAAGTTCCCGCGGCCATCGCCAAGGGTGTCGAGGAAGCCAAGAAGAACTTCTTCAAGGTTCCCCGCATCCAGGGCACCATCCCGCACCCGATCCAGGGTGAGAAGGCCGCGGGCGTCGTCCTGCTGAAGCCTGCTTCCCCCGGTACCGGTGTTATCGCCGGTGGCCCGGTGCGCGCCGTCCTGGAGTGCGCCGGCGTTCACGACATCCTGTCGAAGTCGCTCGGCTCCGACAACGCGATCAACATCGTGCACGCGACCGTGGCGGCCCTCAAGGGCCTGCAGCGTCCCGAGGAGATCGCGGCTCGCCGTGGTCTGCCCCTCGAGGACGTCGCCCCCGCGGCTCTGCTCCGTGCGCGTGCGGGAGCGGGTGCGTAATGGCCCGTCTCAAGATCACGCAGACGAAGTCGTACATCGGTAGCAAGCAGAACCACCGCGACACCCTGCGTTCGCTCGGGCTCAAGCGCCTGAACGACACGGTTGTCAAGGAGGACCGTCCCGAGTTCCGCGGCATGGTGCACACCGTCCGCCACCTCGTGACGGTTGAGGAGGTCGACTGATATGGCGGAGAACAAGCCGCTCAAGGCCCACGACCTCCGTCCCGCCCCGGGCGCCAAGACCGCCAAGACCCGTGTGGGTCGTGGTGAGGCGTCGAAGGGTAAGACGGCCGGCCGTGGTACCAAGGGTACGAAGGCCCGTTACCAGGTTCCGGAGCGCTTCGAGGGTGGCCAGATGCCCCTCCACATGCGTCTTCCGAAGCTGAAGGGCTTCAAGAACCCGTTCCGCACCGAGTTCCAGGTCGTGAACCTGGACAAGCTCGGCGCCCTCTACCCCGAGGGTGGCGAAGTCACCGTTGCCGACCTGGTCGCCAAGGGTGCCGTGCGCAAGAACAGCCTCGTCAAGGTCCTGGGCCAGGGCGAGATCTCCGTGGCGCTGCAGGTGACGGTTGACGCCGTCTCCGGCTCCGCCAAGGAGAAGATTGCCGCCGCCGGCGGCACCGTCACCGAGCTCGTCTGAGACAGCTCGTTGGCCTGAACATCCGACCGGGGATGCCCTCTCAAATGGGGCATCCCCGGTTGGTCGTTCCTAGGGGGGCAGGGTCGCCGGTAAGGTGGCGTGCACTGTCTAAGTTTCCGTGCGGTATGCCGTCCGGTTCCTCTGACTCATTCGTATCCGTCGATCCTCAAGACCGTCACCTCTGTCGCACCTGGCGCGGGGGTCGCAGGAGGCACCGTGCTCACCGCGTTCGCCCAGGCGTTCAAGACGCCTGACCTGCGCAAGAAGCTGCTCTTCACGCTCGGCATCATCGTGCTCTACCGGATGGGGACGCACGTCCCGATCCCCGGTGTGAGCTATAAGAACGTTCAGATCTGTGTGGACCAGGCCCAGCAGGGCAACAGCCTCTTCGGCCTGGTGAACATGTTCAGCGGCGGCGCGCTGCTGCAGATCACGATCTTCGCGCTGGGCATCATGCCGTACATCACGGCGAGCATCATCCTGCAGCTGCTGACCGTGGTGATCCCGCGTCTGGAGGCCCTCAAGAAGGAGGGCCAGGCGGGCACGGCAAAGATCACGCAGTACACGCGTTACCTGACGGTCGCCCTGGCGATCCTGCAGGGCACCGGCCTGGTGGCCACCGCCCGCTCGGGTGCGCTGTTCAGCGGCTGCCAGGTCGCCAGCGAGATCGTGCCCAACCACTCGATCTTCACCACCATCACGATGGTGGTCACCATGACCGCCGGCACCGCCGCCGTCATGTGGCTCGGTGAGCTCATCACCGACCGCGGCATCGGCAACGGCATGTCGATCCTGATGTTCATCTCGATCGCCTCCAGCTTCCCGACCTCGCTGTGGGCCATCAAGAAGCAGGGTCATCTGGCGCAGGGCTGGATCGAGTTCGGCACCGTCATCCTGGTCGGCCTCGTCATGGTCGCCCTGGTGGTCTTCGTCGAGCAGGCCCAGCGCCGCATCCCGGTGCAGTACGCGAAGCGCATGATCGGCCGCCGTTCCTACGGCGGTACATCGACCTACATCCCGCTGAAGGTCAACCAGGCGGGTGTGATTCCCGTCATCTTCGCGTCGTCGCTGCTCTACATCCCGGCGCTGGTCGTGCAGTTCTCCAACTCCACGGCGGGCTGGGCGACCTGGGTCAAGGACAACTTCGTCAAGGGCGACCACCCGTACTACATCATCAGCTACTTCCTCCTGATCGTGTTCTTCGCCTTCTTCTATGTGGCGATCTCGTTCAACCCCGAGGAAGTCGCCGACAACATGAAGAAGTATGGTGGCTTCATCCCGGGTATCCGGGCTGGTCGACCTACTGCTGAGTACCTGAGCTACGTGCTCAACCGGATCACCTGGCCGGGGTCGCTGTATCTGGGACTGATCGCGCTCGTACCGACGATGGCGTTGGTGATCTTCGGGGCCAACCAGAGCTTCCCGCTGGGCGGGACAAGCATCCTCATCATCGTGGGTGTGGGTCTGGAGACCGTGAAGCAGATCGAGAGCCAGCTCCAGCAGCGCAATTACGAAGGGTTCCTCCGCTGATGCGAATCGTCCTCGTCGGGCCGCCCGGTGCCGGCAAGGGAACGCAGGCCGCGTTCCTCGCCAAGAACCTCGGGATCCCGCACATCTCCACGGGCGACCTCTTCCGTGCCAACATCAGCCAGGGCACGGACCTGGGCAAGCAGGCCAAGGCGTACATGGACGCGGGCAACCTGGTGCCCGACGAGGTCACCATCGGGATGGCCAAGGACCGCATGGCCCAGTCGGACGCGCAGCACGGCTTCCTGCTGGACGGCTTCCCGCGCAACGTGGTGCAGGCCGAGGCCCTCGACGAGGCGCTGAAGACGGACGGCGTCCGTCTCGACGCCGTCCTGGACCTCGAAGTGCCCGAGGACGAGGTCGTGAAGCGGATCGCCGGCCGGCGCATCTGCCGCACCGACTCCGCGCACGTCTTCCACGTCGCCTACAACGCGCCGAAGACCGAGGGTGTCTGCGACATCTGCGGCGGCGAGCTGTACCAGCGCGGTGACGACACCGAGGACACGGTCCGCAAGCGCCTTGAGGTCTACCACAGCGAGACCGAGCCGATCATCGACTACTACCGGGCCCAGGGCCTGGTCGTGACGATCTCGGCGCTCGGCAAGGTCGACGAGGTCACGGAGCGTGCGATGCACGCCCTGAAGGCCGAGAAGACGGCCTGACGCCACCCCTGTACACGGTCAACGGCCGCGGTGCCCCCTGTGGGCGCCGCGGCCGCTGCCGTACCCGGGTGCGCGGGGCCGTATCGTTGACGTACCCCGGTATCCGTACCCCTTCCCCCGCACTCGTTCAGAAAGGCGTCAGCCGCCATGGTGGAGATCAAGACCCCCGAGCAGATCGCGAAGATGCGCGAGGCGGGGCTGGTCGTCGCCGCCATCCACGCGGCGACCCGCGAGGCCGCGGTGCCCGGCGCCACGACGAAGGACCTGGACGAGGTCGCCCGCAAGGTGATCGCCGAGCACGGCGCCAAGTCGAACTTCCTGGGGTACGGCGGTTTCCCCGCCACCATCTGCACCTCGGTCAACGAGGTCGTCGTCCACGGCATCCCGGACGAGAAGACCGTCCTGAAGGACGGCGACGTCATCTCCATCGACGCGGGCGCGATCATCGACGGCTGGCACGGCGACGCGGCCTTCACGGCCTTCGTGGGCTCCGGTCACGCTCCGGAGCTGATCGAGCTCTCCCGGGTCACCGAGGAGTCGATGTGGGCCGGTCTCGCGGCGGTGAAGAAGGGCAACCGCCTGGTGGACATCTCCCGCGCGATCGAGAGCTACATCCGCCGCCAGCCGCGCCCGCCGAAGGGCAAGTACGGGATCATCGAGGAGTACGGCGGCCACGGCATCGGCTCCGAGATGCACATGGACCCCCACCTCCTGAACTACGTGGACAAGCGCCGCCTGCTCGGCCGCCACAACCCGAAGCTGGTCCCCGGCTTCTGCCTGGCCATCGAGCCGATGGTGTCGCTGGGCACCCCCCGCACCGAGGTGCTTGAGGACGACTGGACCGTGATCACCACGGACGGCACCTGGTCCTCGCACTGGGAGCACTCGGTGGCGCTCACTGAGGCGGGCCCGATCGTCCTGACGTCCCCGGACTGCGGCAAGGCGAAGCTGGCGGAGTACGGCGTGACGACCGCGCCGGACCCGCTGGGCTGAGGTGGCTGGTGTCCGGCGTGGCCTGAGCCGGTCCGCCGGTCGGAGGCCGGCGCAGCCGCTCGAAGCCCGTGAGGCGCCCCTGGCGCCGAGCCCGCGAGGGCGGCGTCGAGAGGAGGTCGGCACCTGGTCCTCGCACTGGGAGCACTCGGTGGCGCTCACTGAGGCGGGCCCGATCGTCCTGACGTCCCCGGACTGCGGCAAGGCGAAGCTGGCGGAGTACGGCGTGACGACCGCGCCGGACCCGCTGGGGTGAGTCGCCGGGTGCGGCCCGCTTAACGATCTACGCTTGAGGGCAAGCTTCCCTGATTCGTCTTTTCGGGTGCCCTGACGTAGACTGATGCGTCGGCTCTCGTGTACCCGTGTGTCCGCACACGATCGCGGGAGTCGATCAAGGTAGCCGATTCGAAAGGCGAAGCGTGGCCAAGAAGCAAGGTGCCATCGAAATCGAGGGCACCGTGATCGAGTCCCTCCCGAACGCCATGTTCAAGGTGGAACTCCAGAACGGTCACAAGGTCCTCGCGCACATCAGCGGCAAGATGCGGATGCACTACATCCGTATCCTCCCGGATGACCGGGTCGTGGTGGAGCTCTCTCCGTACGACCTGACGCGTGGCCGGATCGTCTACCGGTACAAGTAGATCTCACGACCCGGAGAACCTGAATCCCATGAAGGTCAAGCCGAGCGTCAAGAAGATCTGCGACAAGTGCAAGGTGATCCGCCGTCACGGCCGGGTCATGGTCATCTGCGACAACCTGCGCCACAAGCAGCGCCAGGGCTGACGCACGCCGACCGACCTGCATTTACGCAGTTCTTCGCGCGACGCACGTAAACGTACATACGCAGAGTCCGCCCAGCCCGCACAGGGTCGGCGACACCTCCGGCGGGGGCCGGGGACCCGAGACGTACCACCTCTCTATTCGGGAGAGGTCGGCGGCCGGGAGTGGCTCTGCGGAAGACCCCCGAAACACACAGGAGCCATTGAATGGCACGCGTTTCCGGTGTTGACATCCCGCGCGAAAAGCGTGTGGAGATCGCACTCACCTACGTCTTCGGTATCGGGCGCACCCGGTCCAAGGAGATCCTCACCTCCACCGGCGTGAACCCGAACACCCGCGTTCGTGACCTGGCCGAAGAGGACCTGGTCAAGATCCGCGAGTACGTGGACGCCAACCTCCGCACCGAGGGTGACCTCCGCCGCGAGATCCAGGCCGACATCCGCCGCAAGGTTGAGATCGGCTGCTACCAGGGTCTGCGTCACCGTCGTGGCCTTCCGGTCCACGGCCAGCGCACCAGCACGAACGCCCGTACCCGCAAGGGCCCGCGTCGCGCGATCGCCGGCAAGAAGAAGCCGGGCAAGAAGTAGTCCTCAGCGGACGCTTGACCACACGGTCTTCGCTGTAGGACCGACCACCTCCCGTAGGAGTAATAGATGCCCCCCAAGGGTCGTCAGGGCGCTGCCAAGAAGGTGCGCCGCAAGGAAAAGAAGAACGTCGCTCACGGGCACGCCCACATCAAGAGCACGTTCAACAACACGATCGTCTCGATCACGGACCCCTCGGGCAACGTGATCTCCTGGGCGTCCGCCGGCCACGTCGGCTTCAAGGGCTCCCGCAAGTCGACTCCGTTCGCCGCGCAGATGGCCGCCGAGTCGGCCGCCCGCCGCGCGCAGGAGCACGGCATGCGCAAGGTCGACGTCTTCGTCAAGGGTCCGGGCTCCGGCCGTGAGACCGCGATCCGCTCCCTCCAGGCCACGGGCCTTGAGGTCGGTTCGATCCAGGACGTCACCCCCACGCCGCACAACGGCTGCCGTCCGCCCAAGCGCCGCCGCGTCTGACGCACGGTCGCTGGACTGAGGTTTTCGGGCGGCAGAACCCCCTCGTGGGGTGCTGCCGCCCGTACCCTTGCACTAGGTAGTACCCCGAGGGCGTCAAATAGTGGGCGCCCACGACTGAAGGAACACACATGCTTATCGCTCAGCGTCCTTCGCTGACCGAAGAGGTCGTCGACGAGTACCGCTCGCGGTTCGTGATCGAGCCGCTGGAGCCGGGCTTCGGCTACACCCTCGGCAACTCCCTCCGCCGCACCCTCCTCTCCTCGATCCCGGGCGCCGCTGTCACCAGCATCCGGATCGACGGCGTTCTGCACGAGTTCACCACCGTGCCGGGCGTCAAGGAGGACGTGACCGACCTCATCCTCAACATCAAGCAGCTGGTCGTCTCCTCGGAGCACGACGAGCCGGTCGTGATGTACCTGCGCAAGCAGGGCCCGGGTCTGGTCACCGCCGCCGACATCGCGCCCCCGGCCGGTGTCGAGGTGCACAACCCGGACCTCGTCCTCGCCACGCTCAACGGCAAGGGCAAGCTGGAGATGGAGCTGACCGTCGAGCGCGGTCGCGGCTACGTCTCCGCCGTCCAGAACAAGCAGGTCGGTCAGGAGATCGGGCGCATCCCGGTCGACTCGATCTACTCGCCGGTGCTCAAGGTCACGTACAAGGTCGAGGCGACCCGTGTCGAGCAGCGCACCGACTTCGACAAGCTGATCGTCGACGTCGAGACCAAGCAGGCCATGCGCCCGCGTGACGCCATGGCGTCCGCCGGTAAGACCCTGGTCGAGCTGTTCGGTCTGGCGCGCGAGCTCAACATCGACGCCGAGGGCATCGACATGGGCCCGTCCCCGACGGACGCCGCTCTGGCCGCCGATCTGGCGCTGCCGATCGAGGAGCTTGAGCTCACCGTTCGCTCGTACAACTGCCTCAAGCGCGAGGGCATCCACTCCGTGGGTGAGCTCGTGGCCCGCTCCGAGGCGGACCTGCTCGACATCCGCAACTTCGGTGCGAAGTCGATCGACGAGGTCAAGGCGAAGCTGGCCGGTATGGGCCTCGCGCTGAAGGACTCGCCTCCCGGCTTCGACCCGACCGCTGCCGCCGACGCCTTCGGCGCCGACGACGACGCGGACGCCGGTTTCGTCGAGACCGAGCAGTACTAAGAGAAACTTCCGGCCCGCACTAGCGGGTCGGTAACTGACACCGGTACCTGACACGGCCGGTGCAGACACTAGGAGAAACACCATGCCGCGTCCCGCAAAGGGTGCCCGTCTGGGCGGCAGCGCCGCGCACGAGCGTCTGCTTCTCGCCAACCTGGCGAAGTCGCTGTTCGAGCACGGCCGCATCACCACGACCGAGGCCAAGGCCCGCCGCCTGCGTCCGGTCGCCGAGCGCCTGATCACCAAGGCGAAGAAGGGCGACATCCACAACCGTCGCCTGGTGCTGCAGACGATCACCGACAAGGGCATCGTCCACACCCTCTTCACCGAGATCGCCCCGCGTTACTCGGAGCGTCCGGGTGGTTACACCCGTATCACCAAGATCGGCAACCGCCGTGGTGACAACGCGCCGATGGCCGTGATCGAGCTGGTCGAGGGCGAGATCGCCAAGAAGGCGACCGTCGCCGAGGCCGAGGCCGCTGCGAAGCGCGCCGTCAAGGAGGCCGACGAGGCCAAGGCCGCCGAGGCGACCGAGGTCGAGGACGCCGCTCCGGCGGAGGAGTCGAAGGACGCGTAAGCGTTCCGCAGACCGAAGGACGGGCCCGTTCCCCCTGGGGGACGGGCCCGTTCCGTTTCCCCGCCGCTCTGAGAGGATCTGATACGTGAGTGATGAGGTGGAGCCCGGCCGGGTCCGGGTGCGTCTTGACCTGTCGTACGACGGCAAGGACTTCTCCGGCTGGGCCAAGCAGCCCAGTGGCCGGCGGACGGTCCAGGGCGAGATCGAGAGCGCGCTGCGCACGGTGACGCGGTCGGCCCAGACGTACGACCTGACGGTCGCCGGGCGTACCGACTCGGGGGTGCACGCGCGCGGGCAGGTGGCCCATGTCGATCTGCCCGAGGACGTCTGGGCCGAGCACCGCGAGAAGCTGCTGCGGCGGCTCGCGGGACGGCTGGCGCACGATGTGCGGATCTGGCGGGTCGCGGAAGCGCCCGGCGGCTTCAACGCGCGCTTCTCCGCCATCTGGCGGCGGTACGCGTACCGGGTGACCGACAACCCCGGCGGCGTCGACCCGCTGCTGCGGGGCCATGTGCTGTGGCACGACTGGGAGTTGGACGTCGAGGCGATGAACGCCGCCTCGGCCGCGCTGCTCGGTGAGCACGACTTCGCCGCGTACTGCAAGAAGCGCGAGGGTGCCACCACCATCCGCACGCTCCAGGAGCTGTCCTGGGTGCGGGGCGAGGACGGGATCGTCACCGCGACCGTCCGCGCCGACGCCTTCTGCCACAACATGGTCCGCTCCCTGGTGGGCGCGCTGCTGTACGTCGGTGACGGGCACCGGGGTGTGGAGTGGCCGGGCAAGGTGCTGGCGGCGGCTGTACGGGACTCGTCGGTGCACGTGGTCAAGCCGCACGGGCTCACCCTGGAGGAAGTCGGCTACCCCGCCGACGAGTTGCTGGCCGCGCGCAGCCGCGAGGCGCGCAACATGCGGACGCTGCCGGGTGCGGACACGGGAGCCGGCTGCTGCTGAGGCGCGAGCCGGCCGCTGACGCCGTGTCGGGAGGCCAACTCCCGGCCACCGCCGCCCCGTTGCTCGGTGCGGGCGCGGCGGCCGGGAGCGCGGGCTAGCTCGGCGGGGCCGTCGCGGCGGCCTGGGCCTGGGCCTCGCCCCGGGCGACGATCTGACGGAACGTGAACTCGGCCAGATCGTCGCCGGGGGCGAACGCGTTCTTGTCGCCCTTGGTGACGCTCTTGCCGTTGGTGTAGCCGCTGATGGTGAAGTAGGCGTACCGGCCGTAGGAGTTGGATGTGTTGCGGCAGACGGCGTGGCCGCCGTCGCAGAACCCGGTGACCCCGTCACCGGTCAGCGGGGCGAGACCGATGCCCGCCTGCTGCTTGGCGCGCAGCGCCTTCGCCTCGGTCTCGAAGGTGGCCACGCCTATGGTGACGGCGACGCCGTCGCGCACATAGGTGGCCCGGATGACCTGGTCGCAGCCGTTGGAGCTGAGGGTCGAGCCGAGCGAGCCGCGGGTGGCGGCGCCGCAGTCGGTGGTCCGGGCGGTGGCGCCCTTGGTGTACGTGCGGTCGCCCATCTTCAGCGTCTTGCCCGGGAAGAGCGTGTCGGCGCTCAGCGGCGCCTTGTCCTTCTTGGCGCTGGATATGTAGTCGTGCGGGTTGGGCGGGGGCGGCGGCGCCACCGACGAGAACGAGGGCTGCGGCTCGGCGGTGCCGCTGGGCAGGGTCTGCGGGGACGGCAGCTCGCTCGCGGACTTGCCGTCGGCGCCGTTCTTGGAGTCACCGGTGCTCACGATCGCGGTGGCGACGATGGCCACCACCGCGGCCGTGGCCAGTGCCCCGCCGCCGATCAGCAGCCAGCGCTTCTTGCGGCTGCGCGCCGCCGCCTCGTCGGCGAGCGCCGCCCAGTCGGGTGTGCCGCCGCTGTCCCCCGGGCCCCATGCGGGTCCCCCTTGCCCAAAGCTCATGGCGCGCATCTTAATTCGGTTGTGGTCACGCGTACGGAGTGGGCGACAATCCGCCTATGGGACATGTAGAGGCCGCACACCTGGAGTACTACCTGCCGGACGGGCGGGTCCTGCTCGGCGACGCGTCGTTCCGGGTGGGGGAGGGTGCGGTGGTGGCCCTGGTCGGGGCCAACGGCGCCGGCAAGACGACCCTGCTGCGGATGATCTCCGGCGAGCTCCAGCCGCACGGCGGGACCGTCACCGTGGGCGGCGGGCTCGGGGTGATGCCGCAGTTCGTGGGCTCGGTGCGGGATGAGCGCACGATCCGTGACCTGCTGGTTTCCGTGGCGCAGCCGAGGATCCGGGAGGCGGCGGCCGAGGTGGACCGGGCCGAGCACCTGATCATGACGGTCGACGACGAGGCCGCGCAGATGGCGTACGCGCAGGCGCTGAGCGACTGGGCGGACGTACAGGGGTACGAGGCCGAGACGCTGTGGGACGTGTGCACCATGGCCGCGCTGGGGGTCCCGTACGACCGGGCCCAGTTCCGCGAGGTGCGCACGCTCTCCGGCGGTGAGCAGAAGCGGCTTGTGCTTGAGGCGCTGCTGCGCGGCCCCGACGAGGTGCTGCTGCTCGACGAGCCGGACAACTACCTCGATGTGCCGGGCAAGCGGTGGCTGGAGGACCAGCTGCGGGCGACCCGCAAGACGGTGCTGTTCATCTCGCACGACCGGGAGTTGCTGTCCCGGGCCGCCCAGAAGATCATCGCGGTCGAGCCGGGCGTCGAGGGGTCGGACGTGTGGGTGCACGGCCGCGGCTTCGACACCTTCCACGAGGCCCGCAAGGAGCGCTTCGCCCGCTTCGAGGAGCTCAAGCGGCGCTGGGAGGAGAAGCACGCCCAGCTGAAGAAGCTGGTGGTCTCGCTGCGGCAGGCGGCCGCGGTCAGCCACGAGCTGGCCTCGCGGTACGCGGCGGCCCAGACGCGGCTGCGCAAGTTCGAGGAGGCGGGGCCGCCGCCGGAGCCGCCGCGCGAGCAGGAGATCACGATGCGGCTGCGCGGCGGGCGTACCGGTGTACGTGCCGTGACCTGCGAGAACCTTGAGCTCTCGGGGCTCATGAAGCCGTTCTCGCTGGAGATCTTCTACGGGGAGCGGGTGGCGGTCCTCGGGTCGAACGGCTCCGGGAAGTCGCACTTCCTGCGGCTGCTGGCGGGGGACGCGTCGGTGGCCGCCACGGGTACCTGGAAGCTGGGCGCGCGGGTGCTGCCCGGCCACTTCGCGCAGACCCACGCGCATCCCGAGCTGCTCGGGCGCACGCTCGTCGACATCCTGTGGACGGAGCACGCGAAGGACCGGGGCGGGGCGATGTCGGTGCTGCGGCGGTACGAGCTGGAGCGCCAGGGGGACCAGGCCTTCGAGAAGCTCTCCGGCGGGCAGCAGGCGCGCTTCCAGATCCTGCTGCTTGAGCTGGCGGGTACGACCGCGCTGCTGCTGGACGAGCCGACGGACAACCTCGACCTGGAGTCGGCGGAGGCGCTTCAGGAGGGGCTTGAGGCGTACGAGGGAACGGTCCTGGCCGTGACCCACGACCGGTGGTTCGCTCGCTCGTTCGACCGGTATCTGGTGTTCGGGTCGGACGGGGTGGTGCGGGAGACGGCGGAGCCGGTGTGGGACGAGCGGCGGGTGGAACGCGCGAGGTGAGCCCCTCCCCGCGCCGTCGAGCCCGCCGTGCCCGCCGCCGGCGTGGAGCGGCTCGTGGAGTACGTGCCCGCCAAGGAGGTCGGCGTCGCCGCGTGCAGCCGGCGGGCGGGGCCGTACCAGCGCCAGGTCGAGCGGTGGCTGAAGCTGGCCGTCGACGGGAAGCAGTCCGCCGCCGACTGCGCCGCCGTCCGCCGCTTCCAGACCACCCACGGCATCCACCCGAACACCGGCTTCGCCGGCCCCGCCACCTGGGGCACCATGCGGCTGCTCGCCGCCCGGGCCCATCCCAACGCCGCCGGCCGCTGCCCCGTCCGCACGACCCGGACCGTCTGTGTCGACCTCGACCGTCAGCTCATGTGGGTGCAGACAGGGGCAAACGTCACGTACGGGCCCGTCGCCATTCGTAGTGGGCGGCCCGGCTACGCCACCCGTACCGGTACCTACCCCGTCTACTGGCGGCACAAGAACCACTGGTCCACCATCTACAACGCGCCCATGCCGTACGCCCAGTTCTTCAGCGGCGGGCAGGCGTTCCACGCCATCTACGACAACATCTACTCCGTCGTCGGGTCGCGCGGATGCGTGAATCTGACCTACTCGGACGCCAGGCGGCTGTGGGGCGCGCTGCGCAAGGGTGACCCGGTCCACATCTGGGGGCGCAGGCCCGGCGCCTGAGGCGGGGGCGCAGCTCTGAGAGACTTGGCGCGATGACCGCGATGACTCAGACCGTGCACACCCGAGCCCGCGCCGAGATCGATCTGGCCGCCCTGCGCGCCAACGTCCGTGCGCTGCGCGCCCGTACCCCCGGCGCGCAGCTCATGGCCGTCGTGAAGGCGGACGCGTACGGGCACGGCGCGCTGCCCTGTGCCCGGGCCGCGATCGAGGCGGGCGCCGCCTGGGTCGGCACCGCGACCCCGCAGGAGGCCCTGGCGCTGCGCGCGGCCGGGATCGGTGGCCGGATGCTGTGCTGGCTGTGGACGCCCGGCGGGCCCTGGCGCGAGGCGATCGAGGCCGACATCGACGTGTCGGTGAGCGGGATGTGGGCCCTGCGGGAGGTCACGGAGGCCGCGCGCCGGGCCGGGCGGGTCGCCAGGATCCAGCTCAAGGCCGACACCGGGCTCGGGCGGGCCGGGTGCCAGCCCGCCGACTGGCCCGAGCTGGTCCAGGCGGCCCTCGCGGCGCCCGAGGTCCGCGTCACCGGCCTCTGGTCGCACTTCGCCTGCGCCGACGAGCCCGGCCACCCCTCCATCGCCGCCCAGCTCACCCTCTTCCGTGAGCTGGTGGCGTACGCCGAGAAGGAGGGCATCGAGCCCGAGGTGCGGCACATCGCCAACTCCCCGGCCACCCTCACCCTCCCCGAGTCCCACTTCGACCTGGTACGGACCGGTATCGCCATGTACGGCGTCAGCCCCGCGCCGGAGCTCGGCGCACCGGGCGACTTCGGGCTGCGGCCGGTGATGACGCTCGCCGCGTCCGTGGCGCTGGCCAAGCAGGTGCCGGCGGGCCACGGCGTCAGCTACGGGCACCACTACGTCACCAAGGCCGAGACCAACCTCGCCCTGGTCCCGCTCGGATACGCGGACGGGATTCCCCGGCACGCCTCCGGGCGCGGGCCCGTGCTGGTCGGCGGGAAGGTGCGGACGGTCGCGGGGCGCGTCGCCATGGACCAGTTCGTGGTCGACCTCGACGGGGACAGTGTCGAGCCGGGCGCGGAGGCGGTCCTGTTCGGGCCCGGCGACCGGGGCGAGCCGACCGCCGAGGACTGGGCGCGGGCCGCGGACACCATCGCGTACGAGATCGTCACCCGGATCGGTTCGCGGGTGCCGCGCGTCTATCTGAACGAGAGTTCCGACAGCTGACCCCCCGGCGGCCGGACCAGCGGGGGCGGCCACCCGGACCAGGACCACAAGGAGCGGCACGGTGAGCGAGACCAGCACGGGGGACGCGGTGCAGGCGGCCGTGGGCAGCTGGCGCCGGGCGGGGCTGGCCGGCGCCGCGATAGGCGTGGTCGCGGCGGGGGCCGCCGCCGGGGTCGCGGTCGAGCGGCTCACCGTGGGGCGCGGTATGCGCAAGAAGGCCCGACTGGCGCTGGACGCGGCGGGGCCGTACGGCGCGCTGCGCGGCACGCCGGGGCGCGCCTACAGCGACGACGGCACCGAGCTCTACTACGAGTCCGACGAGGCCGAGCCGTCCGCCAAGGTCAACGGGGCGCGCAAGCGGCGGCTGTTCGGCCGCAAGGCGCCCGCGCCCGTCACCGTCGTCTTCTCGCACGGTTTCTGTCTGAGCCAGGACGCCTGGCACTTCCAGCGGGCCGCGCTGCGCGGGGTGGTGCGGACCGTCCACTGGGACCAGCGCAGCCATGGCCGTTCGGCGCGCGGCGAGGCGCAGACGCAGGGCAGGCCGGTCACCATCGACCAGCTGGGCCGCGACCTCAAGGCGGTCCTGGACGCGGCCGCCCCCGAGGGGCCGCTGGTGCTGGTGGGGCACTCGATGGGCGGGATGACGGTGATGGCGCTCGCCGACCAGTACCCGGAGCTGATCCGCGACCGGGTCGTCGGGGTCGCCTTCGTCGGCACGTCGTCGGGCCGGCTGGGCGAGGTCAGCTATGGGCTGCCGGTGGCGGGGGTGAACGCGGTGCGCCGCATCCTGCCCGGGGTGCTCAGGGCGCTCGGCTCGCAGGCGGAGCTGGTGGAGCGGGGGCGGCGGGCCACGGCGGACCTCTTCGCCGGGATGATCAAGCGGTACTCGTTCTCCTCGAAGGACGTGGACCCGGCGGTGGCCCGGTTCGCGGAGCGGATGATCGAGGGGACGCCGATCGACGTGGTGGCGGAGTTCTATCCGGCCTTCGACGACCACGACAAGGAAGCGGCGCTGCAGATCTTCGCCGAGGTGCCCGCGCTCGTCCTGGCCGGCGACCGCGACCTGGTCACGCCCAGCTCGCACAGCGAGTCCATCGCGGACCTGCTGCCCGACGCCGAGCTGGTCATCGTCCCGGACGGCGGGCACCTGGTGATGCTGGAGCACCCCGAGACGGTCACCGACCGGCTGGCGGACCTGCTGGTGCGCATCGGCGCGGTCCCGGAGGCGACTAACGTTGGCACGTATGGAAGCACCGCACAGCCAGGCCACTGACGCCACGACCCGGCTCACCCTCGACTCGCCCGCCGAGATGCAGGAGTTGGGCCGCAAGATCGCCAAACTGCTCCGCCCGGGCGATCTCGTCCTGCTCACCGGTGAGCTCGGCGCGGGCAAGACGACACTGGCGCGCGGTCTCGGCGAGGGCCTCGGGGTGCGCGGCGCGGTGACCTCCCCCACCTTCGTGATCGCCCGGGTCCACCCGTCCCTGACCGGCGGCCCGGCCCTGGTGCACGTGGACGCGTACCGGCTCGGCGGCGGTCTGGACGAGATGGAGGACCTGGACCTCGACGTCTCGCTGCCGGACTCCGTGGTGGTCGTGGAGTGGGGCGACGGCAAGGTCGAGGAGCTCTCCGACGACCGGCTGCACGTGGTCATCGACCGGGTGGTCGGCGAGACGGACGACGACCGCCGGGTGGTGACCGTGACCGGTCTGGGTACGCGGTGGTCGGGAGCCGGGATCGAGGGCCTGTAGCCGTCCGTGGCGGGGCGGGGCGCGTGGGACACGTACGTTCCGACAAGCCGTCGGCAAAATGTTGCGCGGGTCCCGCCGGGCGTGGTCACATGGTAGGAGAGACCTGGTTAGGTCTACCTAACCACGCCTTCTCCAGGAGCCGGGAGGCCGCCATGACCGTGTCGGAGCGCGAAGCGCAGCCGCGGCGTACGCAGGGTGTGTCCATGAGCGATCTGCTGGCCTCCTGCGCGGCGGCGAACGCCGTCTCGACGCCGCCGAAGCGGACCGAGCCGGACCCGACCGAGACGCCCGAGGCGGGGCGGGAGGGCGGCACGCGCCGCGACGCCGCCTGACCCGTATCACTCGTTCGGGTGTTTCCCGCAGTACGTCGGACCCGCGGTACGCCGACGGGTCCTGCCGTGCTCGCTACTGCACCACGACGATCTTCGAGCCGATGGTGGCGAACGTCCACAGCGCGTTGCCGTCCTCGCGCTTCATCCGGATGCCGCCGGTGCGCTTGCCCGGGTCGGGGCTGGCCAGCTTGCCGTTGACCGCCGCGCTGAAGCCGATCGTCACGGAGTCGACGGTGGCGAACCGCACCACGTGCTCGATCGGCACGCCGTCCGAGCCGGGCACGGACGCGGCCCGCGAGGTCACCGCGTAGTTGCCGGGCTTGGGGCTGACCGTCGACGGCATGACCGCGAAGGTCTTGGGCGCCAGGCCCTTGAGTGTCTTGGTGCCGACCAGCCAGACCCGCTTGCCGCTCAGCGAGTAGACGACGCGCGGGCCGACGCCGGAGTTCGGCGGCAGCGCCGTCACGTTCTTGGAGGGCGCCTGGCCCTTGGGCGGCACCGCCGTCGAGGAGCTCGGGGCGGGCGAGACCGTGGTGCCGGGAGCCGCCAGATCGGCCTTGGACGGGGCGTTCGCCGACGCCTGGTAGGCGAGGAAGCCGACCGCCGCGAGCGCCGCCGCGGTGAGCCCGGCCACGAATCCCGAGCTGCTCCTTGCCACCTGACTCGCCCCTTTCGTATGTACGGACCGCGGATGTGTACAAGCCTGCGGTCATATCTGCGGCTGACGGTAGCAGCCGGGGGCGGCCGGGGCGGGACGCCGTGCCCCCGGCGCCGTGGCCGTAGGCTGTTCGCGTGCTCTTGCTCGCCGTTGATACCGCCACCCCCGCCGTGACCGTCGCCCTGCACGACGGTACGGACGTCGTCGCCGAGACCAGCCGGGTGGACGCCCGCCGCCACGGGGAGCTGCTGCTGCCCGCCGTCCACCAGGTGCTCGCGGACGCCGGGCTCACGCTCGACGCCGTCACGGACCTGGTCGTCGGGGTCGGTCCCGGCCCCTACACCGGACTGCGCGTCGGTCTGGTGACGGCCGCGACCTTCGGCTCGGTGCTCGGGGTGCCGGTCCACGGCCTGTGCACGCTCGACGGCCTGGCCTACGCCTCCGGCATCGAGGAGCCGTTCGTCGTCGCCACCGACGCGCGCCGCAAAGAGGTCTACTGGGCCCGCTACGACGACTTCCGCAGCCGGGTGAGCGAGCCGTCCGTCGACCGGCCCGCCGAGATCGCCGAGCAGGTCGCCGGGGTGCCGGTGGTCGGCGCGGGCGCGCTGCTCTACCCCGAGGCGTTCCCGCACGCGCGCGGCCCCGAGCACCAGTCGGCGGCGGCGCTCGCCTCGCTGGCGGCGGAGAAGCTGGCGGCGGGCGCGGAGTTCCTGGCGCCGGTACCGCTCTATCTGCGCCGCCCGGACGCGCAGGTGCCCAAGAACTACAAGGTGGTCACCCCCCAGTGAGCGTGGTGCTCCGTGAGATGCGCTGGTGGGACATAGAACCGGTGCTCGCGCTCGAACACGAGCTGTTCCCCGAGGACGCCTGGTCGGCGGGGATGTTCTGGTCGGAGCTCGCACACGCCAGGGGGCCGGGCGCGACCCGGCGCTATGTGGTCGCGGAGGACGGGTCGGGCCGGCTGGTCGGCTACGCGGGCCTCGCGGCCGCGGGCGGCCTCGGTGACGTCCAGACCATCGCCGCGGCCCGCGACCAGTGGGGCACGGGCCTGGGCGCCCGGCTGCTGACCGACCTGCTCAAGCACGCCACCGCCTTCGAGTGCGACGAGGTCCTGCTCGAAGTGCGAGTGGACAACACACGGGCCCAGAAGCTCTACGAGCGCTTCGGCTTCGAGCCCATCGGATTCCGGCGGGGCTACTACCAGCCGGGGAACGTCGACGCGCTCGTGATGCGCCTGATCGTCCAGGAACACGACCGAGAAACAGAAGAGACTGACTGATGGCTGACGAACCGCTGGTACTCGGCATCGAGACCTCCTGCGACGAGACCGGCGTCGGCATCGTGCGCGGCACGACACTGCTCGCCGACGCCGTCGCGTCCAGCGTGGACACCCACGCCCGGTTCGGCGGTGTGGTGCCCGAGATCGCCTCCCGCGCACACCTGGAGGCGATGGTCCCCACCATCGAGCGCGCCCTGAAGACCGCCGGGATTTCCGCCCGGGACCTCGACGGCATCGCGGTGACGGCGGGGCCGGGCCTCGCGGGCGCGCTGCTCGTCGGCGTCTCCGCCGCCAAGGCGTACGCGTACGCCCTGAACAAGCCGCTGTACGGGGTGAACCACCTGGCCTCGCACATCTGCGTCGACCAGCTGGAGCACGGGCCGCTGCCCGAGCCGACGATGGCGCTGCTGGTCAGCGGCGGCCACTCCTCGCTGCTGCTCGCGCCGGACATCACCGCGGACGTCCGCCCCATGGGCGCGACGATCGACGACGCGGCGGGCGAGGCCTTCGACAAGATCGCCCGGGTCCTGGACCTCGGCTTCCCGGGCGGCCCGGTGATCGACCGGCTCGCCAAGGAGGGCGACCCGACAGCGATCGCGTTCCCGCGCGGACTGAGCGGCTCGCGCGACCCGGCGTACGACTTCTCCTTCTCGGGGCTCAAGACGGCCGTGGCCCGCTGGATCGAGGCGAAGCGGAACGCGGGCGAGGAGGTGCCCGTCCGGGACGTGGCCGCCTCCTTCCAGGAGGCCGTGGTCGACGTCCTGACCCGCAAGGCGGTACGGGCCTGCAAGGACGAGGGCGTGGACCATCTGATGATCGGCGGTGGCGTCGCGGCCAACTCGCGGCTGCGCGCGCTCGCCCTGGAGCGGTGCGAGAAGGCGGGCATCCGGCTGCGGGTGCCCAGGCCCGGGCTGTGCACGGACAACGGGGCGATGGTGGCGGCGCTCGGCGCCGAGATGGTGGCGCGCAACCGGCCCGCCTCGGACCTGGATCTGTCGGCGGACTCCTCGCTGCCGGTGACGGACCCTCATGTGCCGGGTACGCAGGGCCACGCGCACGACCACGACCATGTGCACGAGGTCAGCAAGGAGAACCTGTACGGATGACCGTCGCCCTGATGTGGGAGGCGCGGGCGGCCCAGGGCCGGGGCGAGGAACTGCTCGCCTGGGCCCGCGCCCAGGCGCTGCCCTGCGCTCCGGTGCGCCATGAGGTCTTCGCGGCGCCCCAGGACCGGGTGCTCGTGATCACCTGGTGGGACGCGGCGTACGACGCGGAGCTGCCCGAACTGCCGGAGCCCGACGGGGAGTTGGTGACCCGGGCGGTGCACCGCTGGCGCTTCGAGTCACGGGGAGTGGAACCTCCGGCCTGAATTCTGCATCGATCTGTACGCAGGGGGCGTATCGGTCGGCGGTTCGGACGGTTGGTTCACAGTGGGTAAGAAGAGCGCGGCAGCGGCGGGACTGGTTCTGACCGGGGTACTGCTGGCCACGGGCTGCTCCTCGTCGGACGGCGGCTCCGGGGGCGGTCCGGCCAGGAGCAGCGGTACGGCGGCCAAGCCTTCCGCGCCGGCCTCCGCCCCGGCCCAGGGCGCCGAGGACGGCGTCGCGGGCGCGGACGCGTACCGCAAGTGGGGCCTGAAGCCGCTGCCCGCGGCTCCGGCGGCGCCCGCGCGCAAGCCGGTGACGGCGAAGCCGGGCGAGGTCCCGGTGATCAGCGACATCCCCACCAAGCAGAAGATCGTCTTCCTGACGTTCGACGACGGGGCCGAGAAGGACCCCAAGTTCGTCGAGATGATGCGGGACCTGAAGATCCCCTTCTCGATGTTCCTCACCGACGCGGCGATCAGTGCCGACAAGGGCTACTTCAAGCCGCTCCAGCAGCTCGGCAACGCCATCCAGAACCACACCCTGACGCACCCCAACATGCGTACGGAGAGCGGCTCCCGGCAGCAGCACCAGATATGCGGCCAGCAGGAGAAGCTGGCCAAGGAGTACGGCAAGGCGCCCCGGCTCTTCCGGCCGCCGTACGGCAACTGGAACGAGGGGACGCGCGCGGCGGCCAAGGCGTGCGGGATCCAGTCGATCGTGCTGTGGCGCGAGTCGATGCAGATCCAGAACATGCAGTACCAGCGCGGCGACAAGAAGCTCCACCCCGGCGACATCATCCTGGCCCACTTCCGCGGCAAGAGTGAGCTCAAGGGCCACACGATGACCGAGATGACGGCGAACATGCTCCGCCACATCCAGGAGCAGGGCTTCGCGGTGGCGCGCCTGGAGGACTACGTCTGAGCCCGTGGGGCGGGCCTCGACGGGGGCCGGAGTCCGGACGCACCGAGGAGCACACCATGCCGCGCTACCTGTCGATGGTCCGCATCAACGAGGCCGACGCCCCCGCCGAGGGCCCCAGCCCCGAGCTGATGGAGCGGATGGGCCATCTGATCGAGGAGATGACCAAGGCCGGGGTCCTGCTCGACACCGCCGGGCTCACCCCCACCGCCCAGGGCACCAGGGTCACCTGGTCGGGCGGGAAGCTCTCGACGACCGACGGGCCGTTCACCGAGTCCAAGGAGGTCGTCGGCGGCTACGCACTGATGCAGTGCAAGGACATGGCCGAGGCGATCGAGTGGGCCAAGCGGTTCCTGACGATCCATGAGGAGCACTGGACGGTCACCTCCGAGATCCGCGAGATCTTCGAGGGCTGAGCGCCCCTCGGGGCCTCTCGGGCCCACGTGCTCGCGGCCGGCGATTGCCGCCGGGCCGCCCGGGTGCTCTCATGACTGCCCGTGAGCACAGAAAAGGACGCGGTCGAGACCGTCTTCCGGATCGAGTCCCCGCGCATCATCGCCGCCGTCACCCGGATCGTGCGGGACGTCGGCATCGCCGAGGAGCTGGCGCAGGACGCGCTGGTCGCCGCCCTGGAGCGGTGGCCGGAGACAGGGGTCCCGGACAACCCGGGCGCCTGGCTCACGGCCACCGCCAGGCACCGGGCCGTCGACCTGGTGCGCCGCCGCGAGACGTACGCGCGCAAGCTCGCCGAGATCGGGCGCGACCTCGACGAGGCGGTGGCGGAGCCGGAGTTCGCGGCCGCCGAGGACACGGACACGATCGACGACGACCTGCTCCGGCTGATCTTCACCGCCTGCCACCCGGTGCTCTCCACCGAGGCGCGCATCGCCCTGACGCTGCGGCTGCTCGGCGGGCTGACCACCGACGAGATCGCCCGCGCCTTCCTCGCCCAGGAGGCGACCGTCGCCCAGCGGATCTCCCGCGCCAAGCGGTCGCTCGCCACGGCGGGAGTGCCGTTCGAGGTGCCGCACGGGCCGGAGCGCGACGAGCGGCTCGCCTCCGTCCTGGAGGTCATCTACCTCGTCTTCAACGAGGGTTACTCGGCGACGGCCGGTGACGACCTGGTGCGCCCGGCGCTGTGCGAGGACGCGCTGCGGCTCGTACGCGTGCTGGCCGCTCTGATGCCCGAGGAGCCCGAGGCGCACGCGCTGGCCGCGCTCCTGGAGATCCAGGCCTCGCGGACGAACACCCGCACGGACGCGACGGGCGCCCCCGTGCTGCTCGCGGACCAGAACCGCTCCCGCTGGAACCGGCTCCTGATCCGGCGCGGCTTCGCGGCCCTGACCCGCGCGGGCGAACTCGGCGGCGCCCCCGGCCCGTACGCGCTCCAGGCCGCCATCGCCGTCTGCCACGCGCAGGCCGCCTCGTACGAGGAGACCGACTGGGCGGCGATCGCCACGCTCTACCGGCGGCTCGCGGCGATCGCCCCCTCCCCGGTGGTGGAGCTGAACCGGGCGGTCGCGGTGTCGATGGCCGAGGGCCCCGGGGCGGGCCTGGCGATCGTGGACGCCCTCGCCGCCGACCCGGCCCTGCGCGGCTACCACCTGCTGCCGAGCGTCCGGGGCGACCTGCTGGAACGCCTCGGGCGTACGGCGGAGGCCCGCGCGGAGTTCGCCCGCGCGGCGGGGCTGACGCGCAACGCGCGCGAGCGGGAGCTGCTGCGGGCGCGCGCGGCGGGGTGAGGCCGGGCGTTCCCGCGGGCGGCCGATGAGTTTCGCGGGCGGGCCCGGTCTACCTTCCTGAGCCGCCGGTACCCGCCGGACGGCCCGGCCGAGAGGGAGGCAGTCCCCATGTCCGCACAGAAGATCACGACGTTCCTGTGGTTCGACGACAAGGCCGAGGAGGCCGCGCGGTTCTACGTCTCCGTCTTCGGCGGGGACTCGCGGATCGCCGGGACCACGCGGTACACGGACTCGTTCCCCGACCAGGCCGGCCAGGTGATGACCGTCGACTTCGTGCTGGCCGGCCAGGAGTACACCGCGCTCAACGGCGGCAAGCAGGACTTCTCCTTCAATGAGTCCATCTCGCTCTCCGTCGACTGCGCGTCCCAGGAGGAGGTCGACGCGCTCTGGGCCACGCTGACCGCCGACGGCGGCGAGGAGGGGCCGTGCGGCTGGCTCAAGGACAAGTACGGCCTGTCCTGGCAGATCGTGCCGCGCGCGATGCGCGAGATCCTGTCGAGCGACGACCGGGCGGCGGTGGACCGCGCGGTGGGGGCCATGATGAAGATGAAGAAGCTGGACGTGGCGGGGCTGCGGGCGGCGTACGAGGGGGAGTGACGCCGTCGGCTCCCGGGCGCCGGGGCCGGCACCGCCGGTGGAGTCATCGCCGGTGCAGCAGCTCCACCACACCGGCCAGGCCCTCGTCACCGTGCCCGTCCTCGACGCGGCGCCGCATCAGCGAGAAGAGCGGGGCGAGCAGCTCGGTGCTCACCCCCTGGGCGCGGCCGAGGCCCGCGAGCACGTCCTGGGCGGCGACCTGCATGGCGAGGCCGGACTCCGCCTTCGGGTAGGTGCCCTTGGCGGTCTGCGCCGCCATCTCCGGCAGACCGGCGGCCATCGCGCCCAGCCAGGGGACGAGCAGCGCGGTCGTGAACTCCTCCACGTCCGCGCCCGCCGAGCGCACCAGCGCCGCCGACTGGAGGAACCCGGCGAACATCCCGTACATCCCGGTCAGCAGCGCCAGGTCGTGCAGCGGCGCCTGCCCCGGGTCGTCGCCGAGGAAGACCGCGCGGCCGAACACCCCGAGCACCTCGCGGTGGGCCTCGAAGGCCGGGGTGGAGCCGCTGTAGAGCACCAGGGCCTCGGGGCGGCCGATCATCGCGGGGACGGCCATGACGCCGCCGTCGAGGTAGTCGGCGCCCAGCGCCCGTACCTTGACGGCCAGTTCGCGGGCCTCCTGGGGCGACCCGTTGGTGAGGTTCACGACGACGCGCCCGCGCAGGGCTGCTCCGGCGGTGTCCACCAGCGCGTGCACATCCGCGTACCCGAGGACGCAGAAGACCACCAGGTCACCGGCCGCGGCGGCGTCGGCGACGCGCGCGGCCCGCAGCGCGCCGCGCTCGACGAGCGGGTCCGCCTTGGCGGGAGTGCGGTTCCAGACGGTGGTGGTGTGCCCGGCGGCGAGGAGGGCGTCGGCGAGGGCGGTGCCCATGGCACCCAGACCGACGACGGATACGGAACTCATGGCGGAACGCTCCTTGGCAGGGGGTGAGCTGGCGGATTCGCCGTCGCTCCCGAGTCTCGGCCGGTGTGCGGGGGAGCGACAAGTACCGACTTTCAAGTGGGTACTTACCGAAAAGTGCGTACGGGGGCGGGCTGCCGCGCAGCCGCCCCGTCGGCTGACGGCCGGGCTCCGAGGCGCCGGTAATCTCATGCTCATGCCATTCCGCACGCCCCTGCCACCGCCCCCGCCCCCGGTCGAGATCCGCGCCTGGCCCGACCGGAACGCGCTGCTCGTGGACCGTGCGGGCGTCCTGAACCACCTGGTGGCACGGCAGTTGGGGCCCGGACGGATCGTGGCGCACTGGGGCTGGGCGGTGCTGCTCGCCACCGGCTGGGCGTTCGTGGGGACGGCGTTCATCGCGTTCACCGAGGCACTGGACGTGCTGTCGATGCTGTTCGGGCTGGTCTGTCTGGTGATCGGGCTCGGCGCGGTGGTGCCGACGGCCGTGGCGATCGTGGCGGGTCTGCGCAAGGACGCGCGGATCCGTCGACTGCTCGTCCAGTGGGCCGAGTTGGACAGCCACCCCGCGACCGACGCCGGGCTGCGCGCCCCCGGTCTGAGCCTGGCGTGGCTGCTGCCGGGCGGGCTGATGTGCGCGGTGGGCCTGTTCGTGTGCGTGGCGGTCCCGGCGGAGGCGCGGCCGGGCGACGACACCTATGGCGTGGTGGTCCTGGGGATGGGCCTGGGCCTGGTGTGCTGGCTGACGGGCCTGATCGCCGTCACCAAGGCCCTGGCTCACCGCCGCTGGGCCCTACGGCTACGGCCCTCCGCGCACCTATCCTGAACGCGCGTACGCACGTCGCACGGTTTCAGGGGGAAGGCGGCAACGATGGAATGGTACTGGTGGGTCCTCATAGTCTTCTGGATGGGAGGCTTCGGCTGGGCGGCCGACACGGGCCGCACGGCCCTGCGCACCCGCCACGAACGCAGGATCGAACGCCTGGAGGCGGCCCGGCAGGAACGTCTCGCCCTGGAGACGGCCAACCGCCCCCCGGAGCCCGTCTGCGGCTGCACCCACCACCTCGCCAAGCACGACAAGCAGGGCAAGTGCCACGAGCGGGTCGAGATCCCGGTCGCCTGGGACGAGTCCAAGCACCCGCTCCGCTACGAGTCGGGCCAGTGCAACTGCCAGCAGTACGTGGGGCCGCAGCCGCTGTCCCAGGTGTTCGCGGAGGAACTCACGGATCTGGCGTAGCCGTGCGGGGGCAGCGCTCCTGAGGGAGGGTGCCTGGCGTGGCGCGCCCGGGCGGTGTCGGGGCTAAGGCTGGAGTACCGGGTGGCCGATCAGCATCGTCGGGGCGCCGGCCACGCGGGTCAGGAACACCGTCGCCGAGCGCTTTCCCCGGAGTTTCATCTTGCGGCGCAGTTCCTCCGGTTCGACCGCCGAGCCGCGCTTCTTGACCGTCAGGATGCCGACCTCTCGCTCCCGCAGCAGCGCCTTCAGCTTCTTCATGTTGAAGGGGAGCTCGTCGGTGATCTCGTACGCGGTGGCGAACGGCGACTCGTACGGCTCGTCGCTCGTCACGTACGCGATGGTCTCGTCCACGAGGCGGCCGTCGCACGCCGCCACGATCTCGGCCACCAGGTGGGCCCGGATGACGGCGCCGTCCGGCTCGTGCAGATAGCGGCCCACCGGGCCGACCGGCGGCGGCGGGAGCGGGGCGGAGGTCCACAGGGTGGCCTCGGCGGGGAGGAGCGTGGCGCGGACCGCGCCGGGCGTACGGGTGTGCAGGGGGGCGCGCGCGGCGCCGAACCACAGCACGGCCTCCTTCACGTCACCCCCGTCCGAGATCCACTCCGCCTCGGCCTCCGGCGGAACCGACTCGTGGGGGATGCCGGGGGCGATCTTCAGGGCGGCGAAGGGGGCCTTCAGGGCGGCGCCGACGGCCCAGGACAGCGGCGGCGAGTAGGCCTCCGGATCGAAGATGCGCCCGCGTCCGCCCCGCCGCGCGGGGTCGACGAACACCGCGTCCCACCCCGCCGTGTCCACGTCCGTCACATCCGCGCACCGCACCTCGATCAGGTCCGCGAGGCCCAGCGCCGCCGCGTTCGCCCGGGCGACCTCCGCCGTCAGCTCGTCGCGGTCCACCGCGAGGACGGAGATGCCGGCCCGGGCGAGCGCCAGGGCGTCGCCGCCGATGCCGCAGCACAGGTCGGCCACGCCCCGTACGCCCTGGGCGGCGAAGACCCGGGCGCGGTAGGCGGCCACCGACGCGCGCGTGGACTGCTCGACGCCGTTGGGCGTGAAGAACATCCGGTACGCGTCGTCCGCGCCGAACTTCGCGACCGCGCGCTGCCGCAGCCGCGCCTGGGCCAGGGCGGCCGAGACGAGCTCGGGGGCGTACGTCCGGCGCAGCCGGGTCGCCACCGCCAGCTCCTGGGACGGGTCGTAGTCGCGGAGCGAGTCCAGCAGGCCCATGCCCTCGGGGGTGAGCAGGGCGCGGAAGGTGTCGAGGTCGTTCACCCGCCCCATTGTGGGCCAGGTGGGGGACGGTGCGCGTCCGGTGACGGGTGTCGCCACAGGTATACCGCCCCGCACTGACAGGATGCGGCGGCATGCAGCTTGTACGACAAAAGGAAGAAAACGGGCGCGCCTCGAGGAAAGCCCCGCTCGTTCTGCTGGCCGGGCTCGTCGTCACCGCGCTCGCCTCCGGGTGCGCCGCAGAGGAGACCCGTACCGGCCGGCCCGGCGGCCGGGCCGCCGCCGGGCCGCAGGCCTACGACAACGACGCCGCCCGCGCCCTCGCCGGCTACTCCGCCCAGCTCAAGGAGGCGCAGGCCGCCCGGGTGGTCGCGGCGAAGAAGTGGAAGCTGGCCAAGGTGCCGCTGCCCGCGCCCGCCCCGCCCGCCGCCAAGCCGAAGATCACCAACCGGCCCGGCTTCGAGACGGACGGCGGCGACTCGCTGCCGCCCGTCTTCACGACCGTCCCGACCAAGGACCGGATCGTCTTCCTCACCATCGACGACGGGGCCGACAAGGACCCGGAGCTGCTGAAGATGATGCGGGAACTGCGCATCCCCTACAGCGCGTTCCTCAGTGACTACCTGGTCCGTACCGACTACCCGTACTTCAAGCGGATGCAGGGTCTTGGCGTCACGCTCAACAACCACACGCTCAACCACCGCTATATGCCCGCGCTCTCCTACGCGGAGCAGCGGCACGAGATCTGCGACCAGCAGGACAAGATCGGGAAGTGGGCGGGCAAGCGGCCCCGGCTCTTCCGGCCGCCGTACGGCAACTACAACGAGGACACGCTGCGGGCGGCCCAGTCGTGCGGGATCAAGGCGGTGCCGCTGTGGGCGGCGGAGGTGTTCCCCGACCACATGGAGTGGCGCGAGTGGGACCGCGATCTGCATCCCGGTGACATCGTGCTCACGCACTTTCGGGGGCGGGAGGATTGGAAGGGCACGATGCCGGACATGGTCCGGCGGGTTATGAAGGTGATCACCGACAAGGGGTATGCGGTGGCCAGGCTGGAGGATTACGTGTGACGTGTGGGCGGGCGTTTTCCCCCACCCCGCCCGTTCCCTTAACCCTCCGGGGGCGGGGTGGGCGGCACGGCAGGCCGGGGGGACGCGTCGAACGCCGCCGCGACCAGCTCCTCCGCGGGGGAGAGGTCGCGCCGGGCCGGCGCCGGCACGGTCGGCGTCGCGGACGCGGCCGGCGCGGACTCCTCGGCGGGCGCCGGCACGGTGGCCGAGGCAGCGGCCGGCTCCTCCGTCGGAGCCGCCGTCAGTTCGGCGCTCTCCGCGTCGCGATCGCGTCCGAACACTTTGCGCAGCAAGCTCCGAATGCCCATGGGCGAGGCCTTTCGCATGAGTTGGGTGCGGGTGGTGCGGGGGGTTGCGTACCACGCCGCGTGAGCGGGAGCCCGGGCGTGGACACGTAAGGTTAGCGATCCGATCCGGTCAACCTCGGCAGGGGGCGGACGACGCCGTACCGGTTACCTCCCCGACGGCGTCCGCCACCGCGCGATCTGCTGTTCCGGATCGCCCGTGTACACCCACGGCACCCGCGCCGCCCGCTCCCCGAGCAGCCCCACCAGGGAACGCGCCTGCGGGCCGAGCCCCGCGCAACACGCGGCGTGGGCGAGGTAGTTGAGCTCGGCGGCCTCCGCGAGCGGCACCGGGCCGGGCGGGCGGCCGCCCAGCCAGCGGTCGTACGTGCGGCGCAGCTCGGTCACCGCCAGCTCACCGCTCCAGTGCTGCCCGAACCCCCGCACCGGCTGCCCCTCGGCGCCCTCGGCGGCGTACCGGTACTCCTCCACGCGGGCGATCTGCACCAGGACCGGCAGCGCGGACCCCTCGGGCGCCGCGCCCGCCGCGTCCCGGGCGAAGTCGTACATCGTGCCGTGCGTACCGTGCCAGCGGGCCGAGAAGTAGCGCAGCATCTGGACGTGGCCCTCCACGTGGTACGGGTCGCGGCGGCGCAACTCGTCCCACCAGCCGCGCAGATCGCGCCGGGGCACCCCGTCCTCGTACAGCCGCGCCACCGTGAGCAGCGACGCCCACGGCATCGGATCGGACGGGTGGGCGTCGGCCGCGCCGAGGCAGACCAGCACGGCCCTGTCGAGCCGGTCCCGGTCGAGCGTTCCGCCGCGACCCGCGGCGATGGCCCGGTGGAAGACCCGCACCACCTCGGTGGCGGCCCGCAGCACGGCCGCGTCCGCGCTGTCGGGCTCGGCGGCCCGCCACGCCTCGACGACGGTGGAGCCCGCGACGGCGGGTGCGAGCAGCCGGATCCGGTGGGTGCGCAGGGGCCAGTCGTCGCCGGTCGCCCGCAGCAGGTCCCGTACGCCCTGCCAGCGCCCGATCACGATGTCGTGCCGGGCGGTGGCGAGCGCGCGGTCACCGAGGTCCGGGTCGAAGCGGACGGCCGGGGTACGGCGGCGGCCAAGGCCCATCAACACCCCTCTCCGGTCCCCGTGGACGTCTCAGAAGTCGGTCGGCAGGGCGGCGCCCGCGTACTCGGGGCGGCCCGGGCCGGTGTACGCCTCGTCGACCGCGACGGCCCGGCCGGCGTCGAGGGCGGCGGGCCGGTAGTAGGCGCTGCCGCGCCGCCAGTACCAGAGCATCGGGGCGAGCCCCGCGGCGAGACCGCCGAGGCCGATGGCGATCGCGGCGGCGCTGAGCTGGGTGAGCGAGGCGAGGAAGACGCAGAACATGAAGGCGGCGCCGAGCGCGGGCCACAGCCCGCCGAGGACGAAGGAGCCGACCGAGGAGGTCAGTGTGGAGCGGTACGCGACGACCGCGGCCAGGCCCGCCAGGCCGTAGTAGAACGTGGTCTGCAGACCGATCGCGGCGAGCGCGTCGGCCATGATGTCCTCGACCGAGCCCAGCGCGTTGGAGGCGACGAACAGGGCGAGGGCGACCGCGCCGACCGCGACGACGGCGACCCACGGGGTGTTCCAACGGCGGTGCACGGCGCCGAGCGCGGCCGGCAGCGTACGGTCGCGGCCCATCGCGAACAGCGAGCGGGTGACCTGGAGCAGCGTGGTCTCCAGGGTGGCGATCGTGGACAGGACGACGGCGAGCACCATGAGCTTGCCGCCGACACCGGGCCAGATGGTCTCGCCGAGCACGGCGAGGACGTTGGACTCGTGCTGCTCGATGGCGCCCGGCGTCAGCGTCATGTTGACGGCGACGGTGAACCCGACGAAGAGCAGGAAGACGACGGCGAGGCCGACGAGGGCGGCGAGCCCGGCGGTGCGGCGACTGTCGCGCGTCTCCTCGCTGAGGTTGCTGGTGACGTCCCAGCCCCAGTAGTAGAACGCGGCGATCAGGGTGCCGGAGGCGAAGCCGCGTACTCCGTCGAAGTGGCTGAAACCGAGCCATGACCAGTCGAACGGGGCGGCGCCGCCGTGGTGGAGGAGCGCGCCGACGGCGAAGACGACGAGGATCGCGAGCTCGACGCCGGAGACGAGGACCTGGGCGCGGGCGGAGAGGCGGGCGCCGCCGAGCACCACGGCGAGCATCAGCAGGAACCAGCCGGCGCCGGTCGCGGTGGCGAGCGCGGTGTTCCGGGCGAGTTCGGGGTCGAGGAGGGCGAGGGTCATCTGCCCGGCGGGCAGCGAGCCGGCGACCATGAAGAGGGTGGCGGCGACGACGAGCGCCCAGCCGCTCATGAAGCCGAGGAAGGGGTGCAGGGTTCTGGCGACCCATGAATAGGCGGCGCCCGCGTTGACGTCCAGGCGCCCGAGCCTTCCGAAGGCGAGGACGATGCCGAGCATGGGTATCGCGCAGTAGAGGAGTGCGGCGGGGCCGGCCAGGCCGACGGCTCCGGTGAGTACGGCGGTGGTGGCGGCCAGGGAGTACGCGGGGGCGCTGCCCGCGACGGCCATGACGACGGTGTCGAACGTGCCGAGGGCGTTGGCGTGTAGTCCTCTGCCGGGGTGGCGGCTGTTGCTCATGGTCGTCCTTTGCTGCGCTCCACGACATATGGCGGTATGCCGGAACTCCGTGCCCCGGGGGAGGGTGTGGGAGACCGCGTGCATCGTAGTGTCCCGCCCACCCAATTCCAGCCACCCGGAACCTCAATCCCCACTTGCCCCCGGGCAGGTACGGGCGCCGTTTTGGGCCCGGCCCTTGCCTGCGGCCCGGTGGGGCAGTCCTTTCAGGCCCGTCGTTCACCTGCAGGCCGGTGGGTGGCTGCTCGCGCAGTTCCCCGCGCCCCTAAAAACCTCGGTCACCTGCGGGCCGTGCCTGCGCCCCTAAGGGGCCGTCGTCTGTCTGCGGACCGTGGGTGGTTGCTCGCGCAGTTCCCCGCGCCCCTAGGTAGTCGGCCGCAGCCGGAGAGCTCGGCTCCGCCATACGGCGAGTCTTTTGCCCGCAGGCCGGTGGGGGCTGGCCGCGCAGTTCCCCGCGCCCCTGGGTAGTCCGCCGCAGCCGGGGGACTTGGCTCCGCCATGCGGCGAGTCTTTTGCCCGCAGGTCGGTGGGGGCTGGTCGCGCAGTTCCCCGCGCCCCTGAAGGGTCGGGGCTCCGCCCCGGACCGGCGTCGCGCTGGGGCCGGCCCAGGGCCGGAAGGGTGGGCACAGGAGCCCGGCGCACCCCGCGAGAAGACCCTCCGGTTTCGGTCGCCACGGGCCTCGGCTTGGCACTCCGCTTGACCGAGTGCTAATCGCCGTCCTAGTCTCGGCTCTGGCACTCCCCACTGGAGAGTGCCAACACAGCGACGGGCAGGTCCGGCACCCGCGACGACGGATCCACCTGGTCGCCACCCAAACAGTTAACCCCGTGAGATCTCCGAAGGGGGAGACCGGACCGTGACGACCACCAGCTCCAAGGTTGCCATCAAGCCGCTCGAGGACCGCATTGTGGTCCAGCCGCTCGACGCCGAGCAGACCACGGCCTCCGGCCTGGTTATTCCGGACACCGCCAAGGAGAAGCCCCAGGAGGGCGTCGTCCTGGCCGTGGGCCCGGGCCGGATCGAGGACGGCAAGCGCGTCGAGCTCGACGTCGCCGTCGGCGACGTCGTGCTCTACAGCAAGTACGGCGGCACCGAGGTGAAGTACAACGGCGAGGAGTACCTCGTCCTCTCGGCTCGCGACGTGCTCGCGATCATCGAGAAGTAATTCATCTCGAAGCGAATGCTTCTGAGCTGCGCCCCTGGCCACCCCGCTGACAGCCGGGCGGCAAGGGGCGCAGTTTTCGTATCACCGAGTTTCCGAGAGGGCTGAACCGCTTCCATGGCGAAGATCCTGAAGTTCGACGAGGACGCCCGTCGCGCCCTTGAGCGCGGCGTCAACAAGCTTGCCGACACTGTGAAGGTGACGATCGGCCCCAAGGGCCGCAACGTCGTCATCGACAAGAAGTTCGGCGCTCCCACCATCACCAACGACGGTGTGACGATCGCCCGTGAGGTCGAGCTCGACGACCCGTACGAGAACCTGGGCGCCCAGCTGGTGAAGGAGGTGGCGACCAAGACCAACGACATCGCGGGTGACGGCACCACCACCGCCACCGTGCTGGCCCAGGCGCTGGTCCGCGAGGGTCTGCGCAACGTCGCCGCCGGCGCCTCCCCGGCCGCCCTGAAGAAGGGCATCGACGCGGCCGTCAAGGCCGTCTCCGAGGAGCTGCTCGCCACCGCGCGTCCGATCGAGGACAAGTCCGACATCGCCGCCGTGGCCGCGCTCTCCGCGCAGGACCAGCAGGTCGGCGAGCTCATCGCCGAGGCGATGGACAAGGTCGGCAAGGACGGTGTCATCACCGTCGAGGAGTCCAACACCTTCGGCCTGGAGCTGGAGTTCACCGAGGGCATGGCCTTCGACAAGGGCTACCTCTCGCCGTACATGGTCTCCGACCAGGAGCGTATGGAGGCCGTCCTCGACGACCCGTACATCCTGATCAACCAGGGCAAGATCTCCTCGATCCAGGACCTCCTGCCGCTGCTTGAGAAGGTCATCCAGGCCGGCGCCTCGAAGCCGCTGCTGATCATCGCCGAGGACGTCGAGGGCGAGGCCCTGTCGACCCTGGTCGTCAACAAGATCCGCGGCACGTTCAACGCCGTGGCCGTCAAGGCCCCGGGCTTCGGCGACCGCCGCAAGGCGATGCTGCAGGACATGGCCACCCTCACCGGTGCCACCGTCATCGCCGAGGAGGTCGGCCTCAAGCTCGACCAGGCCGGTCTGGACGTGCTGGGCTCCGCCCGCCGCGTGACCGTCACCAAGGACGACACCACGATCGTCGACGGCGGCGGCGACAGCGCGGACGTGGTCGGCCGCGTCGCGCAGATCAAGGCCGAGATCGAGTCCACGGACTCCGACTGGGACCGCGAGAAGCTCCAGGAGCGCCTCGCGAAGCTCGCCGGCGGCGTGTGCGTGATCAAGGTCGGCGCCGCCACCGAGGTGGAGCTCAAGGAGAAGAAGCACCGTCTGGAGGACGCCATCTCCGCGACCCGCGCCGCGGTCGAGGAGGGCATCGTCTCCGGTGGTGGCTCCGCGCTCGTCCACGCCGTCAAGGTCCTGGAGGGCAACCTCGACAAGACCGGCGACGAGGCCACGGGTGTCGCGGTCGTCAAGCGTGCCGCCGTCGAGCCGCTGCGCTGGATCGCCGAGAACGCCGGCCTTGAGGGCTACGTCATCACCTCGAAGGTGGCGGAGCTGGAGAAGGGCAACGGCTTCAACGCCGCGACCGGCGAGTACGGCGACCTGGTCAAGGCCGGCGTCATCGACCCGGTCAAGGTGACGCGCTCCGCCCTGGAGAACGCCGCCTCCATCGCCTCCCTGCTGCTCACGACCGAGACCCTGGTCGTCGAGAAGCCGGCCGAGGACGAGGGCGACGCCGGTCACGGCGGTCACGGCCACAGCCACTGACCTGCTGTGACGCGCTGACGTCGTACGACGTGTGAGGGCCCCTGTTCCGCCGGAAGCGGAGGAACAGGGGCCCTCCCCGTACCCAGGGGCCTTCCCCGTACCCGTACCCGTACCCGTACCCGTACCCGGTGTCAGCCGAGGGCGCCGAGCTGCTTCATCAGCCCCAGCGCGTCCTCGTGCCACCAGCCCTCCTGGATCATGCCGTCCTTGCAGCGGAAGACCGTGGTGCCGGTCATGGTGCACACCTTGCCGGTGGGGGCGAGGCCCATGAAGTCGCCCTTGTGGGTGCCGGTCCAGGTCCACAGCGTCACCACGTCGTCGCCCTCGCAGATCTGCCGGTCGAGCGAGAAGGTGAAGTCGAAGGCCGCCCGCCACGAGGTCACGTCCTGGCGGATGCCGTCGGACCCGACGACGGTCTCCTCGTCCTTGATGATGTCGTGGTCGGTGTAGTCGGGTGCGAACACCTCGTCGATGACGTCGAGGTCTCCTCCCTCGGCGATCTCGCGGAAGAACCGGCGGACGGTTGCGGCGTTCAACTGCTCGTCGCGGACCACATCGAGGTCGGTGAAGGTGGGCATGCCGTCGCAGAGAGCCACCATCTCCTCGAAGATACGGTTCGTCTCCGGGAGCTTGGAGTTCGCCATCGCCTCGTCGTACGAGGGGAATTCGACGACC
Source organism: Streptomyces sp. ERV7 (assembly GCF_001653515.1). Lineage (GTDB taxonomy): Bacteria > Actinomycetota > Actinomycetes > Streptomycetales > Streptomycetaceae > Streptomyces. The sequence continues at coordinate 1,118,629 of NZ_LYOY01000040.1, forward strand.
TCGACGAAGTGCGAGCCGTCGGCGCGGTCCTTGCCGATGAGGCCGCGCGTGGCGGTCCGCTTGCCCTTGGTCTGCTCGACCCACCGGTCCATGAGCCGGTCCAGGTCGTCGTACCGCTCGGTCTTGAAGTCGATTATCTGTGCGAATTTCATGGCGTCTCCCTGGCTGCGGTCCGCATGGGAATACGTCTATTTTAGTGTGATTTAACCTTTCCGGGAGGTGGGGTGCGAGGGGCGCCGGCGCGGTCACGGCCCGGGGGCCCGCCGAACCCGTCGGCCACGGCCCCGGCTGGGCCGCCTCCGTGTCACGGCCGCTGCCCGGCGTACGGATCGTCTCGGCCACCCTCGTCCACGGCCGCGCCGAGGTCCGCGCCCACCTGGTCGACGGCGCCCCGCCGGGCACCCGGGTGCGCCAGACGGGGTGGGCCGTCACCGGACGGGAGGAGACCGGCCAGCTGCACGCCGTCGAGGGGTACGGGCCCCACGCGCGCGTAGTGGCCGCCGGCTCCACGCTGTTCGGCCCGCGCTCGCACGTCGCCGTCCTCGAAGGGAGCACCGGGGAGGCCCCGTCCGTCTTCGTCGCCCTCGCCTCCCTCACGGGTGAGGAGCACCCGGCCCCGCTGCCCGGCCTGGTCGCAGACATCGGGGTCGAGGGCCACACGGTCCGGGTGACCTGGAGCGACGGTGTCACCGCCGGGCTCGTACTCGACGGCGCCGCGCCCGAGCCCGGAGACGGCAACGGCCCTACTGGGGGCCGTACTTGCGGCCCGTCCGCGAGGTGACCCCGCCGAGGATGCCGCGCGGGGCCAGCTTCACCACGCCCATCAGGGCCTTGTAACGCGGGTCCGGGATCGACAGCGACTTCCCGCGCGCGAGGTCGGAGAGCGCCGCCGCGACCAGCTTGTCGGCGTCCAGCCACATCCAGCCGGGGATGTTGTCGGTGCCCATCCCGGCCCGCTGGTGGAACTCCGTCCGTACGAAGCCGGGGCACAGGGCCATCAGCCGCACCCCCGACCCGGCCAGGTCGCGCGCGGCGCCCTGGGTGAACTGCACGATCCACGCCTTGGAGGCGCCATAGGTGCCGCGCGGCACGAACGCGGCGACCGAGGCGACGTTGACGACCCCGCCGCGCCCGCGCTCGCGCATGCCCTCGGTGGCGGCCGACGTCAGCCGCAGCACCGCTTCGATGTGCACCTTCAGCATCTTGAGCTCATCGGCCATGGACACGTCCAGATAGCGGCCCTTGTTGGCGAACCCCGCGTTGTTCACCAGCAGGTCGATCGGCTTGCGGGGCTCCGCGAGCCGGGCCTCGACCGACGCGATGCCGTCCTCCTCGGAGAGGTCGGCGGCCAGCACCTCCACCTCCACGCCATGCCGGTCGTGCAGCTCGGTGGCCTGCTCCCGCAGCCGCTTGGTGTCGCGGGCCACCAGCACCAGATCGTGCCCGTCCCTGGCCAGCCGGCGCGCGAACGCGGCCCCGATTCCCGCCGTCGCTCCCGTAATCAGTGCAGTCGTCATAGGCGCACGTTAATGCCCCGCCGTGTCAGTCGTGTGACGGCCTGTCCGGTCAGGAGGCCCGCCCGGCGGCCTGCCGTTCCAGGTACTTGCGTACGGTCTCGTGGCGCTCCGGAGGCATCGCCTCGCCCGCCGCCAGGGTGCGCGGCAGCAGCTCCCGCTCGGTGGTGAACGCGCGGAACCAGAACGCCACCGACACCTCGTGCGCGGGCCGGTGGACGACCTCGATCGCGTCGCCCGCGCGGATCTCGCCCTCCTCGACCACCCGCAGGTAGGCGCCGGGTACGGCGGCCTGCGTGAACCGCTTCACCCACCCCTGCTCGCCCAGGGCGCCCGCGAACGTACGGCAGGGGATGCGCGCGCAGGAGACCTCCAGGACCACGTCCGGTCCGATCCGCCAGCGCTCGCCGATCAGGGCGCCGCTGACGTCCAGGCCGCTGGTGGTGAGGTTCTCGCCGAAGATCCCGCCGGGCAGCTCGCGGCCCAGCTCCTTCTCCCAGGTGTCGAGATCCTCGCGCGCGTAGGCGTAGACGGCCTGGTGGTCGCCGCCGTGGTGGCGCTTGTCGCACACGTCGTCGCCCGCCACACCGCTGGCGCCCACGCCCTTGGGGCCCGGCCGGAAGATCCGCACGGAGCCCTCCACCGGTCGCTTGCCGATGCCGGTGAGGCCGCTCTCGGTATCGGTGTACCCGACGGCCGTGGCGCGCCCGGCGTTCACAGACAGAAGCTTCATGGCGGGCACGCTAACCCGAACTGTCTCAAAGCAGCTACTCGATATCCCGCGAGAACCCCAAGCACCCCTTATGCTCGGAGGGTGATCGAGGCCCGTCATCTCCGCGTCCTGCGCGCCGTCGCCGCCACCGGCTCCTTCTCGGCGGCAGCGCGCGAGCTCGGCTGCACCCAGCCCGCCGTCAGCCAGCAGATGAAGGCCCTCGAAGCGTCCGCGGGCACCCCGCTGCTCATCCGCACCGGCCGCGAGACCCGGCTCACCCAGGCCGGCGAGGTCCTGGTGCGCCACGCCTCCGGCATCCTCGCGGGTCTCACCGCCGCCGAGGAGGAGGTCGCGGCCATCGCGGGTCTGCGCGCGGGCCGGGTCCGGCTCGTCTCCTTCCCCAGCGGCTCCTCCACCCTGGTGCCCAGCGCGCTGGCCGCGCTGCGCGCCGCCCACCCCGGCACCCGCGTCTCCCTGGTCGAGGCCGAGCCGCCGCGCTCGGTGGAGATGCTGCGCGAGGGCGACTGCGACATCGCGCTCGCCTTCCGGTACGGGGCGGCCACCGCGGAGGAGTGGGACGACCTGGTCGTACGGCCGCTGCTGATCGACCGCCTGGTGGGGCTCGTCCCCGACGGCCACCGGCTGGCCGAGAGCGGCACGGTCGACATCCGCGACCTCGCCGAGGAGCCGTGGATCGCTGGCTGCCCGCGCTGCCGCCGCCAACTGGTCGACGTCTGCGAGGAGTCCGGCTTCACCCCGCGCATCGACTTCGCCACGGACGACTACCCGGCGGTGATCGGCCTGGTCGGGGCGGGGCTCGGGGTCGCGGTGCTGCCGGAGCTGGCGATCGCCTCGGTACGCCCCAAGGGCGCCCGTACGGTCACGGTGGAGCCGGCCGTCGAGCGCGAGATCGTCGCGCTCACCCTGCCCGACCTGGCCCGGGTCCCGGCCGTCGCGGCCACCCTGGACCAGCTGGCCGGGGCCGCCGCCCGCAACTGAGCGGCGCCGGGCGGGGCGCAGGCCACCGGCGCGGGCGGGTGGCAAGGCGCGCACCACCACCGCGGGAAGCCGCCTGCGAAGGCGTGCCGCCGCGCTGCGCGCTCTCGCCGCCGCTGCTCGGCGCCGTTGCTCCGCACTGTCGTCTCCGGAGCTGCGCCATCCGGCGCAGGAACGTTTCTGCGAATTCGGGTGTCTCCGGCGCTAGCCGTGGCCCCGCTCGCCCACCGCTCCCGCACCGGCCGCCGTCACCAGCCGGTTGCGCGCCCTGCCCATCAGCTCCTCGCGCTCGTCCTCCGTGAGTCCGCCCCATACCCCGTAGGGCTCGCGGACCGCCAGGGCGTGCGCGGCGCACTGGGCGCGTACCGGGCAGCGCATGCACACCTCTTTCGCCGAGTTCTCGCGCGCACTCCTGGCCGCGCCGCGTTCGCCCTCCGGGTGGAAGAAGAGGGAGCTGTCGACCCCGCGGCATGCGGCGAGGAGCTGCCAGTCCCACAGATCGGCGTTCGGTCCGGGAAGGCGGGAGAAATCTGCCATTGCTCATATCCCCTTGAAGCCGTGCCTGAGGTGGATGGGCCGGGTACCCCGGATCTTCGGGGTGTACCGACGAACGTACATCTACGGTGTAAGTAGATGTAAATATGACTCATTGCGAATCTAGCCACAGACACCAGAAAAAGGGAAGAAAAGCCGCTAAATGGGGCATAGCTCCAGGCGAACGGCGGGTGACCCGCGATGCGCGCCCGGCGCACACGCTTCCTCACGTAGAGTGCCGAAGGCGCCCGTCCGACCCGTAACTCTTTCGAGTGACCGTCGTTGAGAGTGCGGAGCGGTTGAAAGAACAAGCGCTCGGGCAGGTGTCCGAGAGCGTCAATCGCACAGGTGACGATACGTAACCAGCCTGGAGGCTCAAGGTGACGCGCATCAGCTGCGGAGGGCGGTCATGACTTCCGTCCTCGTCTGCGACGACTCCCCGCTTGCCCGAGAGGCGCTCCGACGCGCGGTAGCGACCGTGCCCGGCGTCGAGCGTGTGACGACGGCGGCCAACGGCGAGGAAGTCCTCCGCCGCTGGGGCGCCGACCGCTCGGATCTCATTCTGATGGACGTACGCATGCCCGGTCTGGGCGGCGTGGAGACCGTCCGGCGACTGCTGTCCGCCGACCCCGGAGCCCGCATCATCATGCTGACGGTCGCCGAGGACCTGGACGGCGTGGCGCTCGCCGTCGCCGCCGGTGCCCGGGGCTATCTGCACAAGGACGCCTCGCGCGCGGAGCTGCGCGCGACCGTCACCCAGGCGCTCGCCGACCCGACCTGGCGGCTGGCACCGCGCAGACTGCGCTCGGCCGAGATGGGCGCGGCGCCCACGCTCACCGCGCGCGAGATCCAGGTGCTCGAGGGCATGAGCCACGGCCGGTCCAACGCCGAGATCGGGCGCGAGCTGTTCCTCTCGGAGGACACCGTGAAGACGCACGCGAGGCGGCTGTTCAAGAAACTCGGCGCATCGGACCGGGCGCACGCCGTGGCACTCGGTTTCCGCTGGGGCCTGGTGCGCTGACCTGCCCGCGGCCGGGGTCGGCCGGATCCCCGTCCGTCGCCGGCGGACGGGTCCGTCCCCCCGCTTCGTGGAGCGGCGTGTGACGCTTCGCGCGCGATGCCGCATCCTTGAAGGTGTGGAGTTCCTCGGGGACGAGTCGGTCGAGCGGGAGGGGAGGGCGCAGGAGATGACTTCCGGCGCACCTACTCATAACGCTTCGGTGCACAACTATGGACGCGGTGCCACGGATTCTGCGACGCCGGGGCACCATGGATCGATGCGCGACGACGAGCCAACGGTGATCGGTGCACTCGTTCACCGTGCCGTCGACGGCGACGAACAGGCCACGCACGATCTTCTGGCCCATGTTCACCCGCTCGCGCTTCGCTACTGCCGCACCCGGCTGAACCGTCTGCCGGGTGATGCTCGCCACTTCGTGGAGGACCTCGCGCAGGAGGTCTGCGTGGCCGTGCTCATGGCGCTGCCGCGCTACCGGGACACCGGAAGGCCCTTCGAGGCCTTCGTGTTCGCCATCGCCTCGCACAAGGTCGCCGACCTCCAGCGGGCCGCGATGCGCCACCCGGGCTCCACGGCGGTGCCCTCCGACGAGATGCCCGAGCGGCCGGACGACTCGCTGGGCCCCGAGGAGCGCGCCCTCCTCAGCAGTGACGCCGAGTGGGCCAAGAAGCTGCTCGCCAACCTGCCGGAGAACCAGCGCGAGCTGCTGGTGCTGCGGGTCGCCGTGGGCCTCACCGCCGAGGAGACCGGCCAGATGCTCGGGATGTCGCCGGGCGCGGTCCGGGTCGCCCAGCACCGGGCCCTCAGCCGCCTGAGGGCGCTCGCCGAGCAGTAGGCCCTGGGCCCGGGGCTCCGATCCTCGGGTTCCGAGTCCATGGGGCCTGTCACGTTCACGCGTACGGCCGTACGCGGCGCGCGGCTCCACGCGCGCGTAGCCGTACATCGCTCCACGCGCGCGTATGCCGGGCGCCACGTACGTGTGAACGTACAAAGAATTCGGTTGATCTTGTTCATGGAATGAGACACCGCGCCAGCCCGTTAGCATGGACATCCGCACCGATCAAGGCCATGGGGAAGGTGTCATGACTGCAAACGTCGACGGAGTGCCCGACAAGTTCGCGATGCTCGGGCTGACATACGACGACGTGCTGCTGCTGCCGGGCGCGTCCGACATGGCGCCCGACCAGATCGACACCTCCTCGTACCTCTCGAAGAACGTGAAGGTGAACGTCCCGCTGCTGTCCGCGGCGATGGACAAGGTCACCGAGGCGCGGATGGCCATCGCGATGGCCCGCCAGGGCGGCGCCGGCGTCCTGCACCGCAACCTCTCGATCGAGGACCAGGCCAACCAGGTCGACCTGGTCAAGCGCTCCGAGTCCGGCATGGTGACCGACCCGATCACGGTCCACCCGGACGCGACGCTGCGCGAGGCCGACGAGCTGTGCGCCAAGTTCCGCATCAGCGGCGTCCCGGTCACCGACCCGGCGGGCAAGCTGCTCGGCATCGTCACCAACCGCGACATGGCCTTCGAGTCCGACCGCTCGCGCCAGGTGCGCGAGGTCATGACCCCGATGCCGCTGGTCACCGGCAAGGTCGGCATCTCCGGTGTGGACGCGATGGAGCTGCTGCGCCGCCACAAGATCGAGAAGCTGCCGCTCGTCGACGACAACGGCATCCTCAAGGGCCTCATCACGGTCAAGGACTTCGTCAAGGCCGAGCAGTACCCGAACGCGGCCAAGGACAAGGGCGGCCGGCTCGTCGTCGGCGCCGCCGTGGGCGTCGCGGGCGACGCCTACGAGCGCGCCCAGGCGCTGATCGAGGTCGGCGTCGACTTCATCGTCGTCGACACCGCCCACGGCCACTCCCGGCTGGTCGGCGACATGGTCGCCAAGATCAAGTCGAACTCGGCGGGCGTCGACGTCATCGGCGGCAACATCGCCACCCGCGACGGCGCCCAGGCGCTGATCGACGCGGGCGTCGACGGCATCAAGGTCGGCGTCGGCCCCGGCTCCATCTGCACGACCCGTGTCGTCGCCGGCATCGGCGTCCCGCAGGTCACCGCGATCTACGAGGCCTCGCTCGCCGCCAAGGCCGCGGGCGTCCCGGTCATCGGCGACGGCGGCCTGCAGTACTCGGGCGACATCGCCAAGGCCCTGGTCGCGGGCGCCGACACGGTGATGCTGGGCTCGCTCCTGGCGGGCTGCGAGGAGTCCCCGGGCGAGCTGCTCTTCATCAACGGCAAGCAGTTCAAGTCCTACCGGGGCATGGGCTCGCTGGGCGCGATGCAGTCCCGTGGCGAGCAGAAGTCCTTCTCCAAGGACCGCTACTTCCAGGAGGGCGTCGCCTCCGACGAGAAGCTGGTCCCCGAGGGCATCGAGGGCCAGGTGCCCTACCGCGGCCCGCTCTCCGCGGTCGTCCACCAGCTGGTCGGCGGTCTGCGCCAGTCGATGTTCTATGTCGGCGGCCGGACCGTACCGGAGCTTCAGACGAACGGCCGGTTCGTCCGGATCACCTCGGCGGGCCTCAAGGAGAGCCACCCGCACGACATCCAGATGACGGTCGAGGCGCCGAACTACACCAGGCGCTGACCACGCCCACGCGCGCGTAGTCGTCGTCGAGGGGCGGTCCCGTTCACGGGGCCGCCCCTCGCGCGTATGTCGGGGACACGTATGTCGGGGATACTGGGACCGCTGACGTAGAGGGAAAGGCCCACACAACGTGACTGACGAGGGGCGGTCCCGTTCACGGGGCCGCCCCTCGCGCGTATGTCGGGGACACGTATGTCGGGGATACTGGGACCGCTGACGTAGAGGGAAAGGCCCACACAACGTGACTGAGATCGAGATCGGGCGCGGCAAGCGCGGCCGCAGGGCGTACGCGTTCGACGACATCGCCATCGTCCCGAGCCGGCGCACCCGGGACCCGAAGGAGGTCTCGATCGCCTGGCAGATCGACGCCTACCGGTTCGAGCTGCCGTTCCTGGCCGCCCCGATGGACTCCGTCGTGTCGCCGCAGACCGCGATCCGCATCGGTGAGCTCGGCGGTCTGGGCGTGCTGAACCTCGAAGGCCTGTGGACCCGGTACGAGGACCCGCAGCCGCTGCTCGACGAGATCGACCAGCTGGACGAGGCCGCCGCGACCCGCCGCCTCCAGGAGATCTACGCGGCCCCGATCAAGGAAGAGCTGATCGGGCAGCGCATCAAGGAGGTGCGCGACTCCGGTGTGGTCACCGCGGCCGCCCTCTCGCCGCAGCGCACGGCCCAGTTCTCCAAGGCCGTCGTGGACGCGGGTGTCGACATCTTCGTCATCCGCGGCACCACCGTCTCGGCGGAGCACGTCTCGGGCGCGGCCGAGCCGCTCAACCTGAAGCAGTTCATCTACGAGCTGGACGTCCCGGTGATCGTCGGCGGCTGTGCCACGTACACCGCGGCCCTGCACCTGATGCGCACCGGCGCGGCCGGCGTCCTGGTGGGCTTCGGCGGCGGCGCCGCGCACACCACGCGCAACGTGCTGGGCATCCAGGTCCCGATGGCCACCGCCGTCGCCGACGTGGCCGCGGCCCGCCGCGACTACATGGACGAGTCCGGCGGCCGGTACGTGCACGTGATCGCGGACGGCGGTGTCGGCTGGTCCGGCGACCTGCCCAAGGCGATCGCCTGCGGCGCCGACGCGGTGATGATGGGCTCCCCGCTGGCCCGCGCCACGGACGCGCCCGGCAAGGGCCACCACTGGGGCATGGAGGCCGTCCACGAGGACGTGCCGCGCGGCAAGCTGGTCGACCTGGGCATCGTGGGCACCACTGAGGAGATCCTCACCGGTCCCTCGCACATCCCGGACGGCTCGATGAACTTCTTCGGCGCCCTGCGCCGCTCGATGGCCACCACCGGCTACAGCGAGCTCAAGGAGTTCCAGCGCGTCGAGGTGACGGTGGCGGACGCGCAGCACAAGCGCTGACGCCCGCCACGCGCGCGTACGTCCACGTACGCGGGCAGGCATGCGAGAGGGCCCGGACCGTTCGACGGTCCGGGCCCTCTGGCGTGTACAGCGGTTACGCGGCGGCCTTCTTGGAGCCGGAGAACGCGGCGATCGCGGCGATCGCGAAGAACAGGAAGGTCATCGCGTCTGCGTCGGCCTTCCAGATCTCGTTCACCGCGTCGATGTGCTTGAGCAGCAGGTCCGTGGCGCTGACCGGGAACGCCTTGGAGGCGACGATCGCCACACCGACCAGCTGGCCCGCGTAGACGGCGGCGAGGGCGAGGACCGCGCTGAGCACCGGCAGGGCGGGGTTGCGTCCGCCGACCTTGCCCGAGGCCCAGCCGACCAGGAAGCCGACGCCGACGGCCGCGTAGCCGATCTCGTGCTTGGTGGCGCCGATGATGGCGCCGTAGACGCCCGCGCTGACCACGGCGGCGACAATCGCGGTGATCAGCCCGCCGGCGAAGTTGTCGCGGACCGGCGCGGGCGGCGGGGCCGGCACGAAGCCCGGGAAGCCGGGCTGCTGCGGAGGCTGCTGGGGCTGCTGCGGTGGCGGAAAGGACTGGCTCATCTTCGGATCCCCCCGAGGTTGGTGAAGGCGCGAGCCCGTGAATGCGCACGGCTGTGCGATCGGGCGACCCGAAGAGTAGCAAGGGGCCGGGCCGGTGCGGACGGACTTTCTGTGGGGGTCCGGTGAGGCAGCTGAGGCCGGTGCCGCTCGGGGGAAACGGTTCGGCGCGCGGGCGGGCGTACGCCGCGTACGCCCGCTACAGGCGGTGGGCGGCGCCGCCCGGCGTGACGCCCCGGGTGTCGAGCAGCAACTGGGCCTTGACCGAGAGCCCTTGGAGGTCGTACGTGCGGTGCTGCTGAAGAAGCACCGTGAGGTCGGCGTGGGCGGCGGCCTCGTAGAGCGAGTCCGCGCGCGGTACGGGCTGGTCGCGCACGCGCCAGTCCGGGACGTACGGGTCGTGGTAGCTGACCGCCGCGCCCAGGTCGATGAGCCGCCCGGCGATCTCGGCGGCCGGGGAGCCCTCCAGGTCGGCGAGGTCGGGCTTGTAGGTGACGCCGAGCAGCAGCACGCGCGCGCCGCGGGCCGACTTGCCGTGCTCGTTCAGGAGCGTGGTGGAGCGCTGGATGACGTACTGCGGCATATGTGCGTTGATCTCCCGGGCCAGCCCCACCATCCGCAGGCCCGTGTACGGCAGCGGGGTCGGGTCGAGCGGGACGCCGTGGCCGCCGACGCCCGGGCCCGGGCGGAACGCCTGGAAGCCGAACGGCTTGGTCTCGGCGCACCGGATCACGTCCCACAGGTCCACGCCCATGTCGTGGCAGAGCACGGCCATCTCGTTGACCAGCGCGATGTTGACCTGGCGGTAGTTGGTCTCCAGGACCTTGGCCATCTCGGCCTCGCGGGTGCCGCGCGCGCGGACGACCTTGTCGGTGATCCGGCCGTAGAACGCGGCGGCGGACTCGGTGCAGGCGGGGGTGAGACCGCCGATGACCTTGGGGGTGGCGGCGAAGCCGTGCGTGCGGTTGCCGGGTTCGGTACGGCTGGGCGAGTAGGCGAGGTGGAAGTCGCGCCCGGCCCGCAGCCCCGAGCCCGCTTCGAGCAGTGGGCGCAGGAAGTCCTCGGTGGTGCCGGGGTGGACGGCGGACTCCAGGATCACGGTGGTGTGCGGGCGCAGCCGGGCCGCGAGCGTACGGGCCGCGTCGGCGACGCCGCCGAGGTCCAGGGTCCGGTCCGCGCCGAGCGGGGTGGGGGCGCAGATCACGGCGGTACGGACCCGGCCGAGCTCGGCCGGGTCGGTGGCGGTCCGGAAGCCCCCCGAGAGCATCCGGCGCAGCTCGGCGGCGGTCAGGGCGCCGTCGACCGGGGGGCGGCCGGCGCGCAGTTCCGCGAGGACACGGGGGTCGGTGTCATGGCCGACGGTCTCGATGCCCGCGGTGGCGGCGGCCTGGGCGAGGGGCAGGCCGAGGTGGCCGAGTCCGATGACGGCGAGGTCTGCGGGCATACGGGTGACCGTCCTTCCCATAACCGGAGGGGAGATGACGCGCAAGCCCTGTGGACAGAATGAGCGTTACGCAATGTCAGACTAAGAGTAAATATGACCGTTATGCCGTATTGCCGGGCCGGGGTTGTCCGAGTGTTGTCCACAGGCGGTGGCCGATGTCGGTGGTCGCGTCCAGAATCGAGTGTGTGAGCCAGACCACCCCGATCAACGGGAGGCACCCGTGAGGACAGCGACACTGGGACCGGTGCAGCGCGCCGAGGCGCTCGCCGCGATGGCCGAGCGCGAGCTCGACGTGCTGGTCGTCGGCGGCGGGGTGGTCGGCGCGGGCACCGCGCTGGACGCCGTGACCCGAGGGCTCTCCATCGGCCTCGTCGAGGCGCGGGACTGGGCCTCGGGCACGTCCAGCCGGTCGAGCAAGCTGATCCACGGCGGGCTGCGCTATCTGGAGATGCTGGACTTCGCCCTGGTGCGCGAGGCGCTGAAGGAGCGCGGGCTGCTCCTGGAGCGCCTTGCCCCGCACCTGGTGAAACCGGTGCCGTTCCTCTACCCGCTCCAGCACAAGGGCTGGGAGCGGTGGTACGCGGGATCGGGCGTGGCGTTGTACGACACGATGTCGCTCTCGTCCGGCCACGGCAGGGGCCTGCCGGTCCACCGCCATCTCTCCCGCCGCAGCGCCCTGCGGGTCGCGCCCTGCCTGAAGAGAGAAGCGCTGGTCGGAGCGCTTCAGTACTACGACGCGCAGATGGACGACGCGCGCTTCGTCGCCACGCTGGTGCGGACGGCCGCGAGTTACGGGGCGCATGCCGCCAACCGGGCCCGGGTGACCGGGTTCCTGCGCGAGGGCGAGCGGGTGGTCGGAGCGCGGGTGCGCGACGTGGAGGGCGGCGGGGAGTACGAGGTCCGCGCCAAACAGATCGTCAACGCGACGGGGGTGTGGACGGACGACACCCAGGCGATGGTCGGCGAGCGCGGGCAGTTCCACGTCCGGGCTTCCAAGGGCATCCATCTGGTGGTGCCCAAGGACCGGATCCACTCCACGACCGGCCTCATCCTGCGGACCGAGAAGTCGGTGCTCTTCGTGATCCCCTGGGGGCGCCACTGGATCGTGGGCACCACCGACACGGACTGGGACCTGGACAAGGCCCACCCCGCGGCCTCCAGCGCGGACATCGACTACCTCCTGGAACACGTCAATTCCGTGCTCGCGGTGCCGCTGACCCGGGACGACGTCCAGGGGGTCTACGCGGGACTGCGCCCGCTGCTCGCCGGAGAGTCGGACGCCACCAGCAAGCTCTCCCGCGAGCACACGGTGGCGCACCCGGTGCCGGGCCTCGTGGTCATCGCCGGCGGCAAGTACACGACGTACCGGGTGATGGCGAAGGACGCGGTGGACGAGGCGGTGCACGGCCTCGACCAGCGGGTCGCGGCCTGTGTCACCGAGGACGTGCCCCTGCTCGGCGCGGAGGGCTACCGGGCGCTGTGGAACGCGCGGGCGAGGATCGCCGCGCGCACCGGCATCCATGTGGTCCGCGTGGAGCACCTGTTGAACCGGTACGGATCGCTGACCGAGGACCTCATCGAGCTGATCGTGGCCGACCCTTCGCTGGGGGAGCCGCTCGGCGCGGCGGAGGACTATCTCCGGGCCGAGATCGTCTACGCCGCTTCGCACGAGGGTGCCCGCCATCTGGATGACGTCCTGACCCGGCGCACCCGGATCTCCATCGAGACCTTCGACCGGGGCACGCGGTCGGCCCGGGAGTGCGCGGAGCTGATGGCGCCGGTCCTCGGCTGGGACAAGAAGCAGATCGAGAAGGAGGTGGAGCACTACGAGAAGAGGGTGGAGGCGGAGCGCGAGTCGCAGCGCCAGCCGGACGACCTGACGGCGGACGCGGCGCGGCTGGGCGCGCCGGACATCGTGCCGATCTAGGGAGGAAACCGACGCCGCTGGGGCTAGGGGGTGGCGGCCGGGCAGAACTCGGCGTCGAGCAGCGAGAGTTCGAGGGAGGGGCTGATGGAGAGGTCCGTGTTGATACGGAAAACAGCGGTGCGGCGGCCGTCGGCGGTGGCCGCCGCCCGGACCACGCTGCCGGATATATGCCCGTTGTGGCCCCAGACGGTGAGGCCGCAGGAGAGCCGCCGCGGGTAGACGCCGAGGCCGTAGACGCCGTGGGTGGCAGCGGTGTCGAGCAGTTCGCGCCGCTGGGGCGCGGGCAGCAGGGCGCCGCCGAGCAGGGCCGCGTAGAAGCGGCTCAGATCGGCGAGCGTGGATATGAGTTCCCCGGCGGCTCCGGCCGGGCGCGGGTCGAGGGCGGTGACGTCCTGGCCGTCGGGGGAGTATGCGCGGCTGTGCGGGGTGGGGAGTGTGGTGCGGGCACCCGGGAAGGAGGTGCCGGTGAGACGGAGGGGGGTGATGATGCGGCGTTCGGCCTCGTCGGCGTACGGATGGCCGGTGACCTGCTGAACGACCATACCGAGGACGACGTAGTTGGTGTTGGAGTAGGCGTAGGCGCCGAGCGGCCCGGGGGAGTGGGTGAGCGCGGTGTGAACGGCTTGTGAGGGGGTGAGTGGAACCGGGGCGGTGCTGTCGGCCGTGTAGGGGAACAGACCGCTGGTGTGGGAGAGCAAGGAGCGCAGGGTGAGGTGGCGGCCGTCGTTTCCATGGCCGCGTATCAGGCCCGGCAGATGCTGTTCCACCGTGTCGTCGAGGCGCAGCCTGCCCTCGGCGGCGAGCTGGAGCACCACTGTCGCGACGAAGGACTTGGTGACGCTGCCCGCCCGGAAGCGGTCGTCGCGGCCGAGCCCGGATCCGGCCGTTCCGAAACGGGAGTGGTGGCCGTCGGCGGTGAGCAGGGCGGCGGCCGGGGCACCCGTGTCGGTGACCAGCCGTGCGAGCTCCGTGGCCTGTGCGTCTTTCAGGCCGGTGCGGTCCGGCTCGGCCGGCAGGGCCGGTGTGCCCAGGCCGCAGAGCACCACGGCCAGGGGTATGGCGAGCAGTGTCCGGAGTGTCGGCATGGCGGTGGTCCCCCTTCCGGAGCCATCTTGGCGGACGGCGGACCCGGGACAATCATTGGTCCCGACGTGAGAGACAATGGACGCTCTGCCAGGGCGGGTGCCGCTCCCCCGGGGGCCAACCCCCGGACCCCCGGCAGCAGAAGCAGGTCGAAGCGGTGAACCGGGCCGCCTCACGAGGCAAGTTGCGGGGAGCCGTCGGCCGGGACGCGGTCGGTGCGGGAGCGGATCAGGGATCGCAGAGGGGACGCATGTCGGAGGCGGAGCAGTCGCGGGAGCCCCAGCGGGACGGGCGGAAGGAGTCCGGCGGGAAAGCCGAGGGCCGACTCCTGGCCGAGCGGTACCGGCTCGGGGATGTGCTCGGCCGTGGAGGCATGGGCACGGTCTGGCGTGCCGTCGACGAGACGCTGGGCCGTACCGTCGCCGTCAAGGAGCTGCGCTTTCCCAGCAGCATCGACGAGGACGAGAAGCGCCGGCTGATCACGCGCACCCTGCGTGAGGCCAAGGCGATCGCCCGGATCCGCAACACCAGCGCGGTGACGGTCTACGACGTCGTGGACGAGGACGACCGGCCGTGGATCGTCATGGAGCTCGTCGAGGGCAAGTCGCTCGCCGAAGCGGTGCGCGAGGACGGGGTGCTGACGCCGCGCCGGGCCGCCGAGGTCGGGCTCGCCATCCTCGACGTGCTGCGCTCCGCGCACCGCGAGGGCATCCTGCACCGCGATGTGAAGCCGTCCAACGTGCTGATCGCCGAGGACGGCCGGGTCGTGCTCACCGACTTCGGTATCGCCCAGGTCGAGGGCGACCCCTCCATCACCTCGACGGGCATGCTCGTCGGCGCCCCCTCGTACATCTCGCCGGAGCGCGCCCGCGGCCACAAGCCCGGCCCGGCCGCCGACCTGTGGTCGCTGGGCGGCCTGCTCTATGCGTGCGTGGAGGGCGTCCCGCCGTACGACAAGGGCTCCGCCATCGCGACGCTGACCGCGGTGATGACCGAGCCGGTGGACCCGCCGACGAACGCGGGGCCGTTCCTGGAGAAGGTCATCTACGGCCTGCTCGCCAAGGACCCCGAGCAGCGGCTCGACAACGAGGCGGCGCGCGCGCTGCTCACCGAGGTGCTGCACGCCCCGGAGCAGCCCGTGCGGGCACCGGAGCCGGTGTCGTCCGAGGTGACCCGGGTCGTGGCGCTGCCCCCCGTGCCCGGCGAGCCCAAGGGCGAGGCGGGCGCCGCCAAGGCGAAGGAGGTGGCCGACGCGGCCGCCGACCGGATGCGCGGCGCCTTCAAGTCCGTGCGGAACGCGGCGGTGGCCGCGCAGACCACGGCCAAGGAGAAGGCGAAGGACAAGGCGAAGGACAAGGCGGCCGCCAGGCCGGTCGCCTCCGGGTCGGCGCCCGTCGCGCCGCCGGCGCCGTCCGGCCCGCCCGCGACGGTGCGGGCCCCGCTCACCGATGTCGTCCCGCGCCGGACACTGGTGATCATCGCGGTCGTCGCGGCGCTGGCCGTGCTCGGGACGGTGCTCGCGGTCGCGTTCAGCGGCGGCGGTGACGACAAGGGCAAGGGCGGCAAGGGCGACAACAAGGCGTCGAGCGGTGCCACCGCGGGCGGCGACGCCGGCGGCAAGGGCAAGACCGGCGGCACCCAGGGCACCGGCCAGGGGAACGGCCAGCAGCAGGGCCAGACTCAGACCCAGGGGCAGACCCAGGGCCAGAACGGCGGCAAGACGCCCTCGTCCCCCCAGACCCCCGGGTCCGGTGGCGACGGCAACGGCAACGGCAATGGCAACGGGGCGGGCGCCGGGCTGCCCAGCGGGTACGCGATGGTCACCGACGCCGACTTCCACTTCTCGATGGCCATGCCCGCCGGGTTCCGGCGCATCGCCATAGCCGGGGACAACTCCGGCGGTATATACGCGGTGGGCGGCGGCTTCCCGCGCGTCCAGGTCGACTTCAACAAGAAGCCGAGCGACGACGCCAAGCGGGCCTGGCTGGAGCTGTCCGGTGCGGTCGCCGGGAGCAGCAGCAACTACCATCTGCTCGGGGTCCAGAAGGTCGACTACAAGGGGTACCCGACAGTCGCCGACTGGCAGTTCGAGCGGGATCAGAGCGGCGAGCGGGTACGGATACTCAACCGCGGCTTCAAGGTCGACGCGTCGCACGGCTACGCGATCATGATCACCTGCAAGACGGCCGAGTGGGACAGTGACGCGTGTGTGACGCTGCGCAAGACGGCGTTCGACACGTTCAGCCCCAAGGACTGAGCAGGCCACGTATCGTGAGAGCTCGCGGACCGTACGCAGTCACAATGGGCCGGTAAACGACCGGAATTGAGCGGGTTCGGGGGAACAGCGCGCTGTGGGGAGGCGTCGTGGACGACTACGCGGGTCGGGTGCTCGCCGACCGCTATCGGCTGCCGCTGCCCTCCTCCGACGAGTACGAGCCCGTGGAGACCCGGGCCTTCGACACCTACAGCGGCCAGGAAGTCCTGGTGCGGCAGGTGCCGCTGCCGGAGGTCGTGGACGCGGAGGTACAGGGCGCGGACGGGCGGTACGGGGACGGGTACCGCGCCGGAGCGGCGCGGCGGCCCGCCGATCCCGCCCTGCGGCGTGCGATCGAGGCGGCCCAGGCGGCCGCGCAGATCCCCGACCACCCCCGGCTCGACCAGGTCTTCGACGTCTTCGCGGAGGACGGCTCGCTGTGGATCGTCAGCGAGCTGGTCATGGCCCGGCCGCTGGCCGCGCTCCTCGCCGAGCAGCCGATGGCGCCGTACCGGGCGGCGGAGGTCGCCTCCGACGTGCTGACC
Source organism: Streptomyces sp. ERV7 (assembly GCF_001653515.1). GTDB lineage: Bacteria > Actinomycetota > Actinomycetes > Streptomycetales > Streptomycetaceae > Streptomyces. The sequence continues at coordinate 1,135,199 of NZ_LYOY01000040.1, forward strand.
GCGCTGCGCGTGCTGCACGCGCACGGCTGGACGCACCGCAACATCACCGAGCGCACGGTGTTGATATGCGATGACGGCCGCGTGATGCTGACCGGTCTGGCGGTCGGCGCGGCGGAGGAGGCGCTGTGCGGCTATGTGGTGGTGCCGCCGCCACTCGGTGAGGAGGGCGACGACTTCGGCGTCCCGGGGGCGGCCGACGCCGCCGGGGCCGCGTGGTCCGATGCCGCCGAGGCCGCGTGGTCCGATGCCCAGGGCTCCCCGTACTCCCAGGGCTCCCCGTACTCCGAGAGCTCTCAGGGCGCCCTGGAATCCCAGGACTCCTCGTACCCGCAGGACGCCCAGGACTCCCGGAGCTCCCAGGACGCCCGCAACTCCCAGGACTCCCAGAGCTCCTGGAACTCACCTGACTCCCAGGACGCCCCGGGCTCCCCGGACTTCGGTGGTCCGGACGCTCCCGGTGGCTCCTACGGCGGTCCGGCCGCCCAGGCTGCCCCCGTGCCGCACCCCGCCTCCCTGCCCTCCACCAGGGCGCCCGCGCTGCCTGCGGGGTGGTCCCCCGCGGGGCCGGGCGGGGACGAGCAGGGTGGCACCGCTTCCCCTCGCTCATCGTTCCTGTGGCCATCATGCCGCACGGGGCCGCGCCCGCCCGGTCGATTCCGTCTCGTGACCTCGCACCCCGCTCCGGCGCGGCCCCGTGCGGCATGATGGCCACAGGAACGATGAGCGAGGGGAAGCGGTGCCCGCACCAGCCAGTGATCCGCGTGGTGGCGCGGCCGATGACCGTCTCATCGCCGGGCGTTACCGGCCGACGGCCCGACTCGGCCGCGGTGGCATGGGTACCGTCTGGCGCGCCACCGACCAGCTCCTGAACCGCCAGGTCGCCGTCAAGGAGCTGCACCCCGACGGCGGCGCCCCGGCCACCGCGGCGCTGCGCGAGGCGCGCGCCGTGGCGCAGTTCAAGCACCCGCACGTCATCGTCGTCCACGACGTCGTCGAGCAGGACGGGCGCTCGTACATCGTGATGGAGCTGGTCGAGGGCGGCTCGCTCGCCGACCGGCTGCGCGGCAGCGGTCCGGTCGACGCCCCCGAGGCGGCCCGGATCGGCATCGCGCTGCTTGGGGCGCTGAGCACCGCACACCGCCAGGGCGTCCTCCACCGCGACCTCAAGCCCGCCAACGTCCTCCTGGAGGAGGGCACCGGCCGGGTCGTGCTCACCGACTTCGGCATCGCCCAGCTGCCCGGGTCCACCACGATCAGCGAGGACGGGGCGTTCGTCGGCTCGCCCGAGTACACCTCGCCGGAGCGGATGCAGGGCGCCGCCGCCGGGCCGGAGTCCGATCTGTGGTCCCTGGGCGCGCTCCTGTGCGCCGCGCTGAGCGGCGAATCCCCCTTCCACCGCGACTCGTTGGGCGGTGTGCTGCACGCGGTGGTCACCGACGAGATCCGGCCGCCCCAGGCGGCCGAGCCGCTGCTGCCGGTCGTGCGCGGACTGCTGGAGCGCGACCCCGGGCGCAGGCTCGCCGCCGACGAGGCGCACGAGCTGCTGCGCGCGTACGTGTCGACCGGCTCCACTCCCGTGGCGCCCAGGCACTACACGCCGACCGAGCGGGTCGCCGTGACCAAGCCGGCGGGCAGGCCCCGGACCAGGGCCGCGCTGATCGCGGCCGGCCTGGTCGTCGTCCTCGGCGGCGCGGGCGCGGCCACCGCGGTGCTGCTGAGCGGCGGTGACGAGGGCGGTGGACGGGCCCAGGCGGCGGCGGGCGGCCCCAGCACGGCCACGGTCACCGCGTCCTCCCCGGCCGAACCGGGCCCGCCAGGACCCACCGTGACGGTCACCCGCTCCTCGGCCACCCGCTCCGGCGAGCCGACCCCGACCCCGGTCGGCACGGCCCCCGCCGGGTACCGCCACCTCCGCGACCCGGACGGCTTCAGCCTCACGGTCCCGGCGGGCTTCGTCCGTACCACCGACGACAGACGGGTCTTCTACGTGTCGCCGGACGGGGCCTTCCGGCTGGGCATCCGGCTGCAGCAGTCCGTCTCCGGCGGCCCGCTCGGCGTGATGAGCAACGCCCACGCCAACGGGCCCTCCACCAACCGCGGCTACCGGAACGGCAAGGTCGTCGCCACCACCCACCAGGGCCATGAGGCGGCGCTGTGGGAGTTCAGCTGGAGCGGCTTCAGCGCGGCCGAGGGCCCCCGGCACACCTACGACGAGTGCTGGGACGAGAACGGCACGATGTACGACGTGTGGGTCTCGGCGCCGGTCGCGCGGCTGGACGAGGCCAAGCGGCACTTCGACACCGCGCTCGACTCCTTCACCCCGGCGGCCTGAACCGTTCCCCTCCGCCCGTTACCGGGTCACGGCTCCGTATCCCCTCGGCCCCCTCGGTTGGTCTCCGCCGGGGTGGTTCGACAGGATGTGTGCATGACGAACGATGGGGGACGGGCGAACGAGCCCACCAGTTACGGCCTGCGGCCACCGCAGTCCGTGCCGCGGCAGCCGGAGCCCGGGCAGCCGGCCGTGCCGCCGCAGTACGAGCCGACGCAGGAGGTCACCGGCGGGGAGAGGGAGTCCGCGTCGGGCGCGGGCCGGGTGCTCGGCGGCCGCTACCGGCTCGTCGACCGCCTCGGCCACGGTGGGATGGGCACGGTCTGGCGGGCCCACGACGAGGTGGTGGACCGCGAGGTGGCGGTCAAGGAGCCCCGCGTGCCGGACCACTTGAGCGAGCGCGAGCGCGCCACCGTCCATCTGCGGATGCAGCGTGAGGCGCGGGCCGCCGCCCGGATAGACCACCCCTGTGTGGTCACCATGCACGACGTGGTCGTCGAGGACGACAAGCCGTGGATCGTCATGGAGCTGGTGCGCGGCCACTCGCTCGCCGACCGGCTCCAGGAGGGCACCCTCGACGTCCGCGAGGCCGCCCGGATCGGGCTCTCGGTGCTCGGCGCGCTCTCCGCCGCGCACGAGGCGGGCGTTCTGCACCGCGATGTGAAGCCCGCCAACGTCCTGCTCGGACGCGGCGACCGGGTCGTGCTCACCGACTTCGGCATAGCCCAGGTCGAGGGCGAGCAGGGCCTCACCGAGACCGGCGCCTTCGTCGGCTCGCCCGAGTACATCGCCCCGGAGCGGGTGCTCGGCCAGCGGCCGGGCCCGGAGTCCGACCTCTGGTCGCTCGGCGTGGTGCTGTACGCGGCGGTCGAGGGCGTGTCCCCGTACCGGCGCAGCAACACCCCCGCCACCCTCCAGGCGGTCCTCTCCGCCGAGCCGCAGATCCCGGCCAGGGGCTCGGGCGCCTTCGGCACGCTGGTGATGCAGCTGCTGCGCAAGGACCCGGCGGCGCGGCCGGGACCGGCCGAGATCCGCCAGACCCTGGAGTCGGTCGCCCACCCGGCGCCCGCCTCGCCGGCCGCGACCCGGCTGCTCGCGGACGCGGGGGCGGGCGCGGCCGAAGGGCTGCGCGCCTGGGTGCCTCCGGTGCTGGCCCGCAGCCGGCGCGCCCGGTACGGCCTGGGCGGCGCGGCGGTGGCGGTGGCGGCGGCGCTGGTGCTGGTGCTCGTCCAGCCCTTCCACAGCGAGGGACTCCCCTCCGGCTGGCAGGTCCGGCCGGAGAACGAGGTGCTCAACGCGGATGTGGCGGTGCCCGGCGACTACCGGCGGGTGCAGTCCGACAAGACGGACGCGCTCTGGTACTACGACCCCAGCGGGATCTTCGAGATCGACTTCTGGCGTACCGACACCGACAGCGACAGCGACAAGGACGCGATCGGGGACTCGGCCGCCGCCTGGGAGGCGCACTACAGGGAAGGCGGTGACCAGAAGACGGAGATGAGGGACGCCGAGGTGGAGTCCAGTGCCGTCAAGTTCCAGGGCAAGGACGCCACCGAGCTGGTCACCGACTACACCCCGTACAGCACCTCGTCGAGCGTCGTCGACCCGTACCGCTTCACGTACTACGAGCTGCTCGTCCCCGGGAAGGGCTCGGTCTACTGGAGGATGCGGGTCAAGGCACCCGCCGACGGGCAGGCCGCGAAGGACGGTGAAAAGCTGTTCGAGCATGTGCGTGACGGGCTGAAGATCCGTGACCTGTAGAGGAACAACGCGCTGATCAGCGCTTATGTCGCCAGTGGTCGCTGGCGCGGTGGTGAGGGTTCCGAAAAGTGTTACCGGCGGGTACCCAAACCGCCGTGCCCGGCATACGCTCGCCCCATGACGGACTCGCAGGCCACGCCCACCAGCACCCGTACGAACCCGGTCGCCGCCGCCCCGTCGGGCGCCCGCACCGCGGCCGATGTGGTCACCCCGGAGGTGGTCGCCAAGCTCACCCGGGGAGTGGCCGGCTCCGGCCGTACGGCCAACCACACGCCGTTCACCGGCGACAAGCTGGCGGACCTGCCCGAGTCCACGCCCGACGACGTCGCCGGGGCCTTCGCGCGGGCCCGCGCCGCCCAGCCCGCCTGGGCCGCGACCCCGGCCCGGCAGCGCGCCGCCGTCCTGCTGCGCTTCCACGACCTGGTCCTGGCCCGCCAGGCCGAGGTCCTCGACCTCATCCAGCTGGAGACCGGCAAGGCCCGCCTCCACGCGCACGAGGAGGTCCAGGCGGTCGCCGTGGCCGCGCGCCACTACGGCCGCAAGGCGCCCGCGTATCTGCGCCCGAGGCGCCACACCGGTGTCGTGCCGACCCTCACCAAGGTCACCGAACTGCGCCAGCCGCGCGGGGTGGTGGGGCAGATCGCGCCCTGGAACTACCCGTTCGAGCTGTCCGTCGGTGACGCGCTGCCCGCCTTCGTCTCCGGCAACGCCGTGGTGATGAAGCCCGACACCGAGACCGCGCTCACCGCACTGTGGGCCCGTGACCTGCTGATCGAGGCCGGGCTTCCGGCCGAGGTGTTCCAGGTGGTCCTCGGCGAGGGCCCGGTCGTCGGCCCCGAGGTCGTCAAGCACGCCGACTACGTCTCCTTCACCGGCTCGACCCGCACCGGCCGCGAGGTCGCCCAGGGGGCCGCGGCCCGACTGGTCGGCGTCTCGCTGGAGTTGGGCGGCAAGAACGCGATGCTGGTGCTGCGCGACGCCGACGTGGAGAAGGCGGCCGCGGGCGCGGTCCGCGCCTGCTTCTCCTCGGCGGGCCAGCTCTGCATCTCCATCGAGCGGCTGTACGTCCACGAGTCGGTCGCGGACGCCTTCGTGGAGCGCTTCGCCGCCCGTACCAAGGCGATGCGGCTCGGCAACTCCCTCGCGTACGGGGCCGACATGGGCTCGCTGGTCGGCGAGCGCCAGCTGGAGACCGTGACCCGGCACGTCGAGGAGGCCGTCGCCAAGGGCGCCCGGCTGGTCGCGGGCGGCGTCGCCCGCCCCGACATCGGCCCGCTCTTCTACGAGCCGACGATCCTGGACGGCGTCGAGGCCCCGATGGCCGTCTGCACCGAGGAGACCTTCGGCCCGGTCGTCTCGGTCTACCGGTTCACGGACGAGGACGAGGTGATCGAGACCGCCAACGCGACCCCGTACGGCCTCAACTCCTCGGTCTGGACGAAGGACTCCAGGCGCGGCCACGAGGTCGCCGCCCGGCTGCGCACCGGCACGGTCAACATCAACGAGGGGTACGCCCCGGCGTACGGCAGCGTCCAGTCCCCGATGGGCGGCATGAAGGACTCCGGCCTCGGCCGCCGCCACGGCTCCGAGGGCATCCTCAAGTACACCGAGGCCCAGACCGTCGCCCAGCAGCGGATCCTGCCGCTCGCCCCGTCCTTCGGGATGGACGACGAGAAGTACGCCGCGTTCATGAGCCGCAGCCTGAAGGCGATGAAGGCCCTGCGCCTGCGCTGACCCCGACCGTCCCCGTTCCGCCCCGCCCTTTCTGTTTCGTACGAGGAGAGCCGATGCCCCAGGAGACGCGCGCCCGGAACCAGGAACGCCGGCCGGACGAGGAAGGGGCGTACGACTACGACGTCCTGGTCGTCGGCTCCGGCTTCGGCGGCTCGGTGACGGCCCTGCGCCTGACCGAGAAGGGCTACCGGGTGGGCGTCCTGGAGGCGGGCCGCCGCTTCACGCCCGCCACCCTGCCGAAGAACTCCTGGGACATCAGGAACTACCTGTGGGCGCCGAAGCTGGGGATGTACGGGATCCAGCGCATCCATCTGCTCGGCAACGTGATGGTGCTCGCGGGCGCGGGCGTCGGCGGCGGGTCGCTGAACTACGCCAACACCCTCTACGTACCGCCGAAGCAGTTCTTCGACGACCCGCAGTGGAAGGGCATCACCGACTGGCAGGAGGAGCTGACCCCGTACTACGAGCAGGCCAAGCGCATGCTCGGGGTCCGACTCAACCCGACCATGACCCCCTCCGACGTCCATCTCAAGGCGGCCGCGCAGCGGATGGGGGTGGGCGACACCTTCCACATGGCGCCGGTGGGCGTGTTCTTCGGAGACGGGGACGACGCGGACGGCACCGCCAAGGCGAAACCGGGGGAGTCGGTCGCCGACCCGTACTTCGGCGGGGCGGGCCCGGCCCGCAAGGCCTGCACCGAGTGCGGCGAGTGCATGACGGGCTGCCGGCACGGCGCGAAGAACACCCTCAACGAGAACTACCTCTACCTCGCCGAGAAGGCGGGCGCGGTCGTGCACCCGATGACCACGGTCGTCTCGGTCACCGACGACTCGCAGGGCGGGTACGCGATCGCCACGCTGCCCACCGACAACCGCAGGAAGGACGCGGGCCGCCTCTTCACGGCGCGGCGCGTGGTGATCGCGGCGGGCACGTACGGCACCCAGACCCTGCTGCACCGGATGCGCTCGGGCGGCCAGCTCCCGTATCTCTCCAAGCGGCTGGGCGAGCTGACCCGCACCAACTCCGAGGCGCTGGTCGGGGCGCAGACCGACAACCGCCGCTACCGCAAGGCGCACGGGACCGCCAAGGCCGACTTCACGCGCGGGGTCGCCATCACGTCCTCGGTGCACCCGGACGAGAACACCCACATCGAGCCGGTCCGCTACGGCCGGGGCTCCAACGCGATGGGCGGCATGTCCATCCTCCAGGTCCCGTACGCGGAGGGCTCCTCGCTCGCGCTCGGCTGGCTGGCGAACGCGGTGAAGCACCCGACGCTGCTCGCCCGCTCGCTGAGCAACCGCCGCTGGTCGGAGCGGACCATCATCGGCCTCGTCATGCAGTCCCTGGACAACTCGCTGACGACGTATCTCAAGCCGGACGGCGTCGGCAAGGGCCTGCTCACCGCCCGCCAGGGCCACGGCGCGCCCAACCCCAAGCAGATCAGGGCGGCCTCGGAGGCGGCCACCGCGCTCGCCGCCGAGATCAACGGCTTCGCCGGCTCGAACGTCGGGGAGCTGATGGGCACCCCGCTGACCGCGCACTTCCTGGGCGGCTGCCCCATCGGGGCATCGGCCGACGAGGGCGTGATCGACCCGTACCACCGCCTCTACGGACACCCCGGCATCTCGGTGGTCGACGGCGCCGCCGTCTCGGCGAACCTGGGCGTCAACCCGTCCCTGACGATCACGGCGCAGGCCGAGCGGGCGATGTCACTGTGGCCGAACAAGGGCGAGGCCGACCCGCGCCCGGCCCAGGGCGAGACGTACGTACGGGTCGCGGCCGTGGCGCCGAAGGCTCCGGCGGTCCCGGCGGACGCGTTCGGCGCGCTGCGGCTGCCGTTCCTGGGGATGCCGACGGTCCCGCCGAAGGCGGACCCGTCCTCGGCCGACTCGCCTTCATAGGCCGACTTCGGCCAAACAGAGAAACGAGGAGCGCTGCACCCCCCTCCGAGTGCAGCGCTCCCCGCTCGTCCGTGGGCCGCTCGCCGAACAGGCGGGGCCGTTGGTTCCGCATGATTGACCTGCCAATCCTGTCAATGGTTGTCCCAGGACTCACAGAATTCTTATGTGCTCCCTGTCACACCGGTGGCGCGGGACCGTTCGAATCGCGCCAAAAGCGGAGGACGGAGCAACCGGTCGAAGGGGCTTGGACCGGAACAACGCGAAGGGCCCCGCATCGGGCCATCCGTCCTGGGGATGGCCCGCGGGGCCCTTGGCCGTCAGCACCGACGTCAGGGCAGCGTCGGTGCTGCGGGAGGCGGCGCCGGGGGGTAGCGCCGCTGGTGGACGAGCGCCGGGTGGCCGACCCGGCGTGCGGGGGGCGCACGGGTGGTATCGACCACTGGCAGTCGCTCTGCGCAGTGATGGGGGGACTTGTCTCTGCATCGTGAGGGATGGGCTGCGGAGCGCGCAACCGTTTGGACCGGATGCGGCCGGCCCCGGGCGTCCCCGGAGCCGACCGCTCTTTAAAGGGGTGACCGGGCTGCTGTCCCCTGCCGACCGGTCACGCGCGCTGGGGCGAGGTCCCACGACGTGCCGTCAGCACGTCACACGCCCCAGCGGAGCCACGCGTGGTTTTTTCGGGCCCGCCCCTGGCTGACACGGACACCCTGACCAACGAAGTGGGGCACCGGCCGGTCACGGCGCCGGACGGGTGAGGCTGCGCCGAACGCGGGTACGCGCCGGACTCAGATCCGGCCCCGGCACAGCTCCAGCATCGTCATCGCGAGCGCGGTGCCGGGCTTGCCCAGGGCGTCGCGGTAGTGGGCGAGGACCTCCATCTCGCGGTTCAGGTTCACCCGGCGCCCGCCGGAGGCGATCCGGGACTCCTGGATGACGGCCGAGACGGCCATCCGTTCCTGGATCAGACCGATGATGCGGTCGTCGAGCGCGTCGATGCGCTCCCGGGCTCCGGTGATCACGGTGGCGGCCTCGTCGGTACGGGCGCCGGTCTTCTCGGCCTGGGTCACGGACATGGGTGGCTCCTCGGTTGTCCGGTGCCCCGGGGCGACAAGGCCCGGAAACGACAGAACGCCCCGGGCCTTGTCGGCCCGGGGCGCCTGGGAAGTCGCTTGTCAGTTGCTCAAGCAGCACGACCATGGCGCCCGGCGGGCCGGGTGCCATAGGTAAAGACGAAGGTCTGGTGCTTGCGCATGGCGACAGTATGGACCGACGCACCCGGGGCGGGCCAATCCCGGTTCGGATGGTGAGACGAAAGGTCCCACCCCGCTCCCCGGTAGAATCGACAAATACCGACCCCCTCCCACCGCCGGAAGGCCGCCAGTGTCCCCAGCGTCCACCTCCCCCAAGGACTCCGACAGGCTTCGTCCAGGGGGGGCTCCCTCCGAGCCCGACGTCGTACTCGTCGTCGACTTCGGTGCCCAGTACGCCCAGCTCATCGCCCGCCGCGTCCGTGAGGCCCGGGTCTACAGCGAGATCGTGCCGAGCACGATGCCCGTGGCCGAGATGCTGGCCAAGAACCCGAAGGCGATCATCCTCTCGGGCGGCCCCTCGTCCGTGTACGCGGAGGGCGCCCCGCGCCTGGACCGCGAGCTCTTCGAGGCCGGGGTCCCGGTCTTCGGCATGTGCTACGGCTTCCAGCTCATGGCGACGACGCTCGGCGGCACGGTCGACGACAACGGCGCGCGCGAGTACGGCCGTACGCCGCTGCACGTCACCAAGGTCGGCTCGACGCTCTTCGAGGGCACCCCCGCCGAGCAGTCGGTGTGGATGTCGCACGGCGACGCCTGCTCGGCCGCGCCCGAGGGCTTCACCGTCACCGCGTCCACGGACGTCGTACCGGTCGCCGCCTTCGAGAACGACGAGAAGAAGCTGTACGGCGTCCAGTACCACCCCGAGGTGCTGCACTCCACGCACGGCCAGCAGATCCTGGAGCACTTCCTCTACCGCGGCGCCGGCATCGAGCCGACCTGGACGACCCACAACGTCGTCGAGGAGCAGGTCGCCCTCATCCGCGAGCAGGTCGGCACCAAGCGCGCCATCTGCGGTCTGTCCGGCGGTGTGGACTCCGCGGTCGCCGCGGCCCTCGTCCAGAAGGCCATCGGCAACCAGCTGACCTGCGTGTACGTGGACCACGGTCTGATGCGCAAGGGCGAGACCGAGCAGGTCGAGAAGGACTTCGTGGCCGCCACCGGCGTCCAGCTGAAGGTCGTTGACGCGCAGGAGCGATTCCTCACCGCGCTGGCCGGCGTCTCCGACCCGGAGACCAAGCGGAAGATCATCGGCCGCGAGTTCATCCGCGTCTTCGAGCAGGCGCAGCTGGAGATCCTCCAGGAGGACGGCCCCGAGGTCGCCTTCCTCGTCCAGGGCACGCTGTACCCGGACGTCGTGGAGTCCGGCGGCGGCACCGGCACCGCGAACATCAAGTCGCACCACAACGTGGGCGGCCTGCCCGACGACATCGAGTTCGAGCTCGTCGAGCCGCTGCGCAAGCTGTTCAAGGACGAGGTCCGCATGGTCGGCCAGGAGCTCGGCCTGCCGGAGGAGATCGTCCAGCGCCAGCCGTTCCCCGGTCCCGGCCTGGGCATCCGTATCGTCGGTGAGGTCACCAAGGACCGCCTCGACCTGCTGCGCGAGGCCGACGCCATCGCCCGCGAGGAGCTGACGGCGGCGGGCCTGGACCGCGAGATCTGGCAGTGCCCGGTCGTGCTGCTCGCGGACGTCCGCAGCGTCGGCGTCCAGGGCGACGGCCGCACCTACGGCCACCCGATCGTGCTGCGCCCGGTCTCCTCCGAGGACGCCATGACGGCGGACTGGACGCGTATGCCGTACGACGTGCTGGCGAAGATCTCGACGCGCATCACCAACGAGGTCGCGGACGTCAACCGTGTCGTCCTCGACGTGACGAGCAAGCCGCCGGGCACGATCGAGTGGGAGTAGGCCTCGGCCTGACCCCCGTCTGACCTACGACGGCGCCGCCCGGTTTCGGGCGGCGCCGTCGTCGTATCCGCTTCCGGGACCGGCCCCCGCACGACTCTGTTCACCTGCCCGACCGCGCGGTAACTTCCGGCCATGACCGAGTTCCCGCAGCTGCCCGCCCCCGCGCCGATACCCGTCGACCGGCTCCACTTCGCCCTGCCGCCGGCCCACGCCACCGCGGCCGAGGAGCGGCAGTACCGCAAGGAGCGGCTGGCCGGGGCGCTGCGGCTGTTCGCGCGGGCCGGCTGCGAGGAGGGGGTCTCCGGGCACATCTCGGCGCGGGACCCGGAGTTCGAGGACTGCTACTGGGTGAATCCGTTCGGGGTGCCGTTCGCCCGGGTCACCGCGGGTGAGCTGGTCATGGTCAACGGGGACGGCCAGGTCGTCGAGGGCCGCCACCACGTCAACCAGGCGGCCTTCGCCGTCCACGCCCAGGTGCACCGGGCCCGCCCCGAGGTGGTGGCGGTGGCGCACACCCACTCGGTGCACGGGCGCGCGCTGGCGGCGCTGGGCGATCTGATCGAGCCGTACACCCAGGAGGCGTGCGCCTTCTTCGAGGACCACGCGCTGTTCGACGCCTATACGGGAGTGGTCGTCGACGCCGAGGAGGGCCGCCGGATCGCGGCCGCGCTCGGCCCGTACAAGGCGGTGATCCTGCGCAACCACGGGCTGCTGACCGTGGGGGACTCGGTGGACGCGGCGGCCTGGTGGTTCCTCTCGATGGAGCGGTGCGGCGAGGTCCAGCTGGCCGCGCGGGCGGCCGGGAAGCCGGTGCTCATCGACCGCCGGGACGCGGTCGCCACCCGCGACCAGCTGGGCAGCGACCTGGTCGCATGGATCAACTACCAGCCGCTGTGGCGCCAGATCAGTGAGTCGGAGCCCGAACTCCTGTCGTAGTACGTCAATTTGATGGTGCGTCAATCACTCGCGCCGCGTGCCCCTGCCGGGCGAATGGGGGGTTTCGTACGGCACAATTCCCTGACAGTCGACATGACTTGAGGGAAGGGCGAGATTTCCGTGGCGGTGCAGGAGGCTCGGCAATGCGGTGGTGACTGCGGTCCCGGGGCGCGGAACGGCCACCGGCGCGCGGTGGCGGAGTTCCTGGCCAAGCGCGACGGGCTCGCCGCCGGAGAAGGGCTGCCCGCCGCCGTCGCGCACTCCGCCGGGGCGTCCCGCCAGTGGGTGTCGGACGAGCTCACCCAGTCCGCCCGGGCGCTCGCCGAACGCGGCCGGGAGGCGGGGCAGGCCTGGCCGGGCGCGGTCTGGCGGGGCACCCTCGTGGCCGTGTGGGGGAGCGCCGCCGCGCTGGCCCTGGTGGAGGCCTTCACCGCGATCGGCGCCGGCTGGACCCACGCCAGGACCGCCGGGCTCGTCGCCGCCCTCGTCGTGGCGACCGCGCTGACGGGGGCGGCGTGGCTGCACCGGGCGCGCGGCGGCCTGCTCGCGCCGGTCGTCGGCGAGGACAACCGGCTCTCCACCTCGCGCGCGGTGGCCGCCGCCTGGGTGCTGCTCGTGGCCTTCGCGGTGCTCCTGCTCGCCGTGCGGCTGGCCGGGGCGTCCGGGGCCGAGGAGCGCGACGCGCTGATCGGCGGCCTGGGACTCTCCCGCGGCGCGGGCCTGCTTGCGGTGGTCGCGCTGGTCAGCGCGGTGACCGTGGTGGTGCGCCGGGTGGTGGCCGTACGCATCGCGGGGCAGCGGCTCCAGAAGGTGCGCGCGGAGCGGCCGCGCGCCGCCGATCTGCTCACCGACGACGCGGGGCGCGGCAGCTTCGCGGACGTCCAGTACGTCCTGGTCTCCACGGTCGCCGTGCTGTTCGCCGCCGTACGGCTGGCCCGGCGGCCCGACCGGCTGCCCGATCTGCCGTGGGCGCTGGCCTTCCTGGTGGCCGTGTCCGCGCTGACGTACTTCGCGGGGAAGTACGCCGAAGGCGGTCGTCCCGTCGTGCTCTCGGTGGTCCGGGCGCGCGAGGCGGGCGATCTGGACGCGCCGATCCGTACCGGTGACGACATCGAGATCCGCGGCGCCGGATTCGTGCCGCCCGGAGCGGGTACCCCCGACCGGCTCGCCCGGATGGTCGTGCGGATCGGCGCGGTCCATGTCCATGTGCCGCTGATCCCGGTCACCGGCGGCTTCGCCAACCCCAGCGACACCGTGCTGACCGTGCCGGTCCCGGTGGACGTCGAGCCGGGCCGGGTGGAGGTGCGGGTGGTCACGGCCGCGGGCGTGGAGACGAACCGGGTCGCGATCGACGTCACCGACTGAAGCGGCGCCGCCCCCGGGGGAACCGGTTGAGGAACGAACCGGTTGAGAACTGAACCGGTTGAGCCGCCCGCCGCTCCCGTACGTATGGTCAGGTGACAGGGGTTACGGGAAGGCGGGAACGGCGATGGCACACGGAAATCTCACCCGGACGCGAGGCGGGGCGGGCGGCGGCGGGGGCCTGCGGGGCCTGAAGGAGAGCGCGGGCAGGTACGCGCTGCTGCCGCTGCGCGTCTTCCTCGGCGTCACCTTCGTCTACGCCGGGTTCGACAAGATGACCGGCGGCACCACCACCCTCAAGGCGAGCGGCAGCGGCTCGATCGGGGAGCTGATGCACTCGGTGCGCGACAGCTCCGCGATCCCCGCCCTCGTCGACCTGGCCCTCAAGAGCCCGGTCGGCTTCGGGTACGCCATCGCCATCGGCGAGGTCGCGGTGGGCCTGGGCATCCTGGTCGGCCTGTTCGGACGGCTCGCGGCGACCGGCGGCGCGCTGATCTCGCTGAGCCTGTGGCTGACCGTGAGCTGGGCGACCACGCCCTACTACTACGGCAACGACCTGGCCTATCTGATGGCCTGGCTGCCGCTGGTGCTCGCCGGGACGCCGCTGCTGTCCGCCGACGCCTGGCTGGCGTCGCGGCGCCGTTTGCGCACCCCGTAGGCGACCCAGCTGGCCAGCCCGGCGAGGCCGAGCCCGCCGCCGACCAGCGGGACCACCGCGTACCAGGGCGTCCGCCACGTGTCGGCCGCGTCGCCCGCGAACAGGACGGCGACGGCCAGCATCGCCGTTCCGGCGATCAGCCGTCCGGGCCGGAACTCATGACGCGGCACGGTCCACCTCCGCCTGGCCGATGGAGACGTGCAGATCGAGCTCCAGCGTCCCGGCGGGCTTCGCCCCGGCGGGCGCCGGCAGGGTCACCGTCTTCTTCTGGTTGGGCTCGATGTCGACGTCCTCCGGTTTCTCGGTCGGCAACTGGACGTCGCCGACGCCCACCACGATGTGCGCCTTCACGGTCGCGCCCCACGGCACGACGACCTTGAGCCGCCCCGCGCCGACCTCCGCGCGCGTCTTCACGCTCTGCCCCACCGGCACCACGACCTTGCTCAGATCGAGGGTGCCCTCGCCCGACCCCAGGGCGTACGACGGCTTCACGTCGGCCGCGGCGGCCGGGGTCCAGTCGGTCCTGGTCCAGTCGGTGGTGATGGTCTTGGGCAGCGCCGAGGCGCCGGCGAGCAGGGCGGCCGTGAGCACCGCCATGAACAGCGTGCCGAACCCGGTGCGCCCCGCGAACGCGCTGATCACCAGGCCGAGTCCGAACACCACGAGGGCCGCGGTGAAACCGATCTGGAGTGCGGTGCCCAGCGGCTGGTGGGTCCAGGCGCCCGCGGTGCCCGCACCGCCCGCGAGCAGCGCGATCAGGAAGACGAAACCGCCGATGGAACGCGGGCCCCGGGTGGCCCGGTCGGCCGCCTTCTTGGCCCGGTCCGCCCGCTCCGCGCGCGCCGGGGCCCCGAAGCCGGGCGCCGCGTCGGCGTCCTCGGCGCCCCACAGATAGCCGGTGCCGACCGGGCCCGTGGTGCCGTCCTTGACGATCGGGTCGCGCCACCAGGAGGGCGAGTTGGGCGTGGGGGGCGCCTTGGTCTCGGGCGGGGCCGCCCCGGGGCCGAAGGCCGGGGAGGTGGTGCCGCCCACCGTCTGGGCGGTCACCGCGTCCGGCGGGGCGTCCGGGGGCATGACCGAGCGGCGCTGCGACCACACGCCGATGCCCGCGACGGCCACCGTCAGCAGCCCCGCGAAGCTCATCACCGAGCCGTTGTTGAGCATGGACAGGAAGATCCCGCAGCCGGCCAGCGCCATCAGCACGGCGGCCAGCGCCGGGCCCTCCACCCGCCCGGACAGCAGCCGCCGCGCCTCGTTCTCGTCCTCGTCGTCCAGCGGGAGCAGCAGCCAGCCGAACCCGTAGAAGACCAGGCCGAGGCCACCGGTGACGGTGAGCACGCCGAGCGCGACCCGGAAGATCACCGGGTCGATGTCGCAGTACCGCCCGAGCCCGCCGCAGACGCCGCCGATCACCTTGTTGTGCCCGCTGCGGCGCAGCTGCGGCGCAGCGGGCACCGGGCCCGGATCCGGGTCCGGCGGCGCGACGGGGGTCTCGGTCGGCTGTGTCATGACTCCATGGTGACGGGCCGTAGGCGGGTGCGGCACCCGCCCCCGCCCCGCCCCGACCCTGGCCTCTCCCTGAGATTGCCCCTGATGCGGAGGTGGGGACTCCCCCGGGCGGGGGAGACGGGCTCCCCCGTGCGGGGATCACGGCTCCCTCCTGCGGGGATCGCAGATCAGGGGCGTCCTGGGGGCTTACCCTGATGCCCGCACCCGCCCGGGCGTGTGACGATCGGTCCATGCCAGTCGCCGCGACCCGAACCGTGCCCCCCGAGGCCGACGAACCCCCCGTGCGCAAGCTCTACCGCTCGGCCGAGGGGCGGATGCTCGGCGGTGTGGCGCGCGGCCTCGCCGGACACCTCGGGCTGCCGGTCGTCTGGGTGCGGATCGTCTTCCTCGGCCTGTTCATGATCGACGGCCTCGGGGCGCTGCTGTACGCGGTGTTCTGGTTCGTGGTGCCGCTGGGCCTGGGCGGTACGACGGCCGAGCCGCGCTCGGCGTTCGAGGTCAGCCCCGACGGCCGCCGACGGCTGCGCAAGCCCGACAAGGGCCAGGTCGTCGCCCTGATCGCGCTCTGCATCGGCGTGGCGATCTTCGCCAGCAATGTGAACGTGGGCGGCTGGGCCAGTCCGTACATCTGGCCGACGCTGCTGGTCGGCGCGGGCGTGATCCTGGTGTGGCGCCAGGCGGACAACGCCCGGCGGGCCCGCTGGACCGAGGGCGCCCGGCGCAGCCGGCTGCTGCCGCTGGCCCGGGGTCTTGCCGGGGTCGCGCTGGTCGGCGCGGGCTTCACCGGGTTCGTGGTGGTGCGCGGCTCGGCCGCCCAGCTCGGCAACGTCCTGACGGCCGCGCTCGCGGTCATCGCGGGTATAGCCCTCCTCGCGGGCCCCTATCTGGTCCGGATGACCCAGGACCTCTCCGAGGAGCGGCTGATGCGCATCCGCGCCCAGGAACGTGCCGAAGTCGCCGCCCATGTGCACGACTCGGTGCTCCACACCCTCACCCTGATCCAGCGCAACGCGGAGAACGTGGGCGAGGTGCGGCGCCTCGCCCGCGCCCAGGAGCGGGAGCTGCGGGCCTGGCTCTACAAGCCGGAGGGCACCGGCAAGGACGAGTCGGAGGAGCCGGAGACCCTGGCCGAGGCGGTGAAGAAGGCCGCGGCCGAGGTGGAGGACAAGCACGGGGTGCCGCTGGAGGTCGTGGTCGTCGGCGACTGCCCGCTCGACGAGCGCCTTTCGGCACAGATGCAGGCCGCGCGCGAGGCGATGGTCAACGCCGCCAAGTACGGTGGCGAGGGCGGCGCCGTCCAGGTCTTCGCGGAGGTCGAGGGCCGTACGGTCTTCGTGTCCGTACGGGACCGGGGCCCCGGCTTCGATCTGGACGCGGTGCCGGACGACCGCATGGGCGTACGAGAATCGATCATCGGCCGGATGCAGCGCAACGGTGGAACGGCGCGGCTGCGTTCGGTGCCCGGCGGGGGCACCGAGGTCGAGCTGGAGATGGAGAGGGCGGACGGATGACGACGGAGCAGACCCAGGGAGCCCAGGGCGGAGCCGAGCGGCGGGTGCGGGTCGTCCTGGTCGACGACCACCGCATGTTCCGCACGGGCGTCCAGGCGGAGATCGGCCGTACCGAGGAGACGGGCGTCGAGGTCGTCGGGGAGGCGGCCGACGTGGACCAGGCCCTCACCGTGATCACGGCGACCCGGCCGGAGGTCGTCCTGCTCGACGTCCATCTGCCGGGCGGCGGCGGCGTGGAAGTCCTGCGCCGCTCGGCCCCGTTGATGGCGGACGCGGAGAACCCGGTGCGCTTCCTCGCGCTGTCCGTCTCGGACGCGGCGGAGGACGTGATCGGGGTGATCCGGGGCGGTGCCCGCGGCTACGTCACCAAGACGATCACGGGTACGGACCTGGTCGACTCGATCTTCCGGGTCCAGGAGGGCGACGCGGTGTTCTCGCCGCGGCTCGCGGGCTTCGTCCTGGACGCCTTCGCGTCGACGGACGCGCCGCCGGTCGACGAGGACCTGGACCGCCTCACCCAGCGCGAGCGCGAGGTGCTGCGGCTGATCGCGCGCGGCTATGCGTACAAGGAGATCGCCAAGCAGCTGTTCATCTCGGTGAAGACGGTCGAGTCGCACGTCTCGGCGGTGCTGCGCAAGCTCCAGCTGTCCAACCGCCATGAGCTGACGCGGTGGGCCACGGCGCGACGGCTGGTCTGACGGGGGGCCCGAGCGAACCCCGGGGGGCGGGGTGGAACCGGGATTGTCAGGACGGCGTCAATTCTCAACGTGCGCTCCTTGCACGGTAGTTACGATGCGAAGGTGATCGTCGGACACGGGGGAGGGGTCGTCCATGGGCTTTGACGAGGAATGGGCTTCGAGCAAGGCGACAGCGGCGGAAGGGCCGGTGGGCACGCGGCTCAACGGGGCGTACGACGGGCCGTTCCCGCCGTCGGGGCCGGGCGGTGACAAGGACCTGAACTCCAGCGCCGCGCGGAAGAACGCCGCCGCCAACGACATCGAGACCGACTTCGAGCCGCACACGAAGACGGCCGGTGCCTGGGCGGACGAGGCCAACGGAACGGCGGCCAAGGCGCTCGCCGGGTGGGCGACCGCGGCCGGGCTGACGAAGGCCCAGGAGAGGTGGGGCAAGTCGGTCACCGCGTTACTCGGCCGACTGGCCGGGGAGAAGTCCGCGCTGCGCGGCACGACGGGCTACTTCCAGAAGAACGACATCGGCGTCGGCAACGACTTCGGACCGCTCGTCAGACCGTCCTCGCTCAGCCAGTTCTCGCCGCCGCCGCACGCGTAGGAGTCCCGTGATGCTGACCTACGAACTGATCATGAAGACGGACTTCTCGCAGCTCACCACGACCGCGACCAAGTGGGACGACATGGCGGGCGAGCTCAAGAAGCTGGAGGAGCGCTACAAGACCCAGGTCCAGAACGTGAGTCTGGACGGCACCTGGACCGGCCAGGCCTCGCTCTACTCCCGGCCGAACTTCGCGGCGACGCACACGCAGTACGTCGCCGCGCAGACCGAGGCCAAGGCCGTCGCCTCCCTGTTACGCGACGCCCACGCCCAGTTCGTGGACCTGAAGAAGCGGGTGGAGTCCGCGCGGGACGACGCCATCAAGGCGGGCATGAAGGTCTCCGAGACGGGCGGGGCGTCCTTCGACTACAGCAAGGTCAGCGCGACGGAGGCCGACTCGGTCCGCCACGACCCAGGCCTGCGCGCCACCGAGGACTCCTGGTCGCAGCACATCGCGCAGGCCGTGACGGCCATGAACGACGCCGACCAGGGCGTGAAGATCGCCCTGGAGGCGGTCGGCGCCGACACCGATGTCTTCGACGACACGGGGAACGGCTTCAACGCCAAGGCCAGTGGCGACGTGGAGTACTACGAGGCCGTGGCCGCGATCCCGCTGGCCGAGAAGATCAAGGACGGCGACAAGCTGTCCCCCGAGGAGCTGGCCGAGGCCGAGTCGCTCTTCCGGGACAACTCCCACGACAAGGTCTTCACCCAGACCGTGCTGCAGAGCCTGGGCCCGGACGGGGCGGTCGAGTTCACCCGGCACGTGGACGACTGGGCGCTCTCCGACAAGTCCCACAAGGCCGACTACGCGGCCCTGGAACGCGACTTCGCCACCTCCCTGGCCACCGCGACGACGGTCCCGGGCAAGGTCACGGACATGCCGCCGGGCTCGGCCAAGTACAACGAGTGGCTGAACAGCCCCGACGGGAAGTTCTACAAGGGGTGGATGGAGGGGATGGAGAAGACGGGGGTCCACGACTACGGGAGCAACACCCGACCGTTGCTCGGCTACCAGCTCCTCACCACGCTGATGCAGAAGGCCGACGGCACGTACGACGACCAGTATCTGAACGCGCTGGGCGATCAGATGATCGCGGCGGAGCGGGGCAAGAAGTACAACATCTTCGACACCTGGGGCGCCGACTACAAGGGCGTCACCCCGGACCCGGTCGACGCGCTGCTCGGCGTGATGAGCAAGAACCCGGACGCGGCGACGTTCTTCTTCGACCCGGCGGACAAGACGGGCGCGGACCACCTCCACTACCTCGCGGGCCACGGGGGCGGCACCCGCGACTGGCCGCAGCACATGGTCTCGGGCGGGGTGGCCACGGCGACCTACGACCTGCCCGACAGCCATGCCGGACTGGGGCTCGCCCTGGAGGCCGCGGCGACCGGACACCCGCCCTTCGACCCGAACCGGGACCCTTGGCCGGTGCCGACGCACACCGAGGCCCAGGCGCGCGTGATGAACGGGATCCTCGGCACGCTCGACCAGGGCACCAGCACCGAGGTGCACAAGAACATGCAGGCGGCGGTGGCCAAGGCGCTGGCCGAGTACACCCCGGACACCCACCAGATCCTCGGCAACGCGGGCGGCGGCTACATCCGCGGTATGAACGACGGCTTCTGGGTGGACGACCAGGGAATGGCGCACCTGGCCACGTCACCGGACAAGCTCGTGCACGTGATGCGGGGGCTCTCCGAGGATCCGGCCGCCTACGCGGACCTCAGCAAGACGGAGCTGCGCTATCTGGACCAAGAGCTGAGCAGACTCCCGAAGGGTGCCGGCCCGCTCGACCAGAACGACCTCATCGCCAAGTCGGGCAACGCTCTGGGCACGTACACGGCGATCCGTGAGGACGTGCTCAACGACGGGCGTGTGAACGCCTATTCGGCGGCGGACTGGAAGGCCAAGGTGGCGTACCACATCATCGGCGGAGTCGTGACGCCGATGACGATCCCCACGACCGCCGGCGGGTCGATCGTCGTCGGAGACGCGATGCAGCGCGGTGTGGACACACTGGCGTGGATGTGGGGCAACGAGTTGAAGGCGGGTGCGGACGCCGAGGCCAACGCGAAGATCTCCGACACCTTCCTCAACGCCGACACCCAGATGCGTACGGTGGTGAACACCTGGGGGGAGGACCGCTACGGCACCGGTGACCCGGAGGCGCGGAAGCTGGTGGACGAGTACATCCGGCGTATGCACGACAGTCACACCACCGGCCTGTCCCAGGCAAAGGGCTATCTGACCGACACCACCAACTGACGTAGGGACGCCACGGAGCCGTGACAGTGACGAACTCGCAAGCGCCGTCGGTACGGAGTGGGTCCCGACGCCCTCCGGCGCGGGTACTCGCGGCCGTCGCGGCCGCCGTGGTGCTCGCCGCAGGGGTGGGGACCTGGCTGGTCGTGCGGTCCGACAGCGACGCGCGGCCCTCGTGCGCCACCGTCGGCAAGGACGCCCGCATCCAGAAGGATCTGGCTCCCGGCGACACGAAGGACATGAACTGCCGGGAGCTGGCGGCCGCGTTGAAGAAGGCGGCGGCCTCGGACGGCTCCGGCCGCCACACCCTCGCGCAGGCCGGGGTGATGCGCGACCTCATCAACACGCTGGACGACGACTTCCGGGACCGCGCCAGGGCGGACATCGCGGCGCCCCTGCGGGAGACGGTCGCGGAGCTGCTGGCCGACTACTCGACGGACATGCACACCATGCTCGTGCGCTACGCCGATTCGACGGCCTATCTCAGGCACGCGGGGCCGAACGGCGGCCCGTGGCGCGACGAGCAGGGAGTCGTCCGCATGCCGGTGGACAACCAGTCGCTCATCCTGGTCATGCGGGCGGTCTGCGACGACCCCGCCGCGTACGCGACGCTCCGGAAGGCCGAGAGCGTTCGCTCGGCGGAGGATCTGGCCCGTATCACCAAGACGTCGGCCGGGGAGCTGGTGACCGCCCCGGTCGGCGCCACCGCCACCGCCCTGGGGCTGCTCGACGCCATGGCGGACGAGGTGCTCGCCTCCCGCTCGAAGAGCGACGGGGCCCAGTGGAAGGCGGACGTGGTGAAGGGTCTGTCGGACGGGGGCGGAGAAGTGCCGCCGTTCTCCGCCGATCCGGCGGGGCACATCGCCCGTACCTGGGAGCGGGGCGCCGTCGGCCGTGGCTACCCGGCCCTGCTCGGGCAGACCCGGGACATGGTCGGCATCCTGGCCCAGGCGCGGGGCCGCACGGACGAGTCCCTCGCGGAGCCCCTGCGGGAGGCCACGGCCTCCAGCGGCAGGGTCGGGCGGGGCTGGCTGGACGAAGCGCTGATCAACATAGGTTCCCGGCCCAGGAGTCCCAGGCTCTGAACCCCCGGCAGACCAGTCGGCGACGGCCTGGCGCTGCGGTGTCGTCGAGGGCTCGGCAGGCAGGGAATGCCGAGGGCCCGGCAGGCGTGGAATCAAGCGCCGGGAACGTAAAGGAATCGCAAAGCGGGGCAACTCCCGTCGGCGCATCGGGCTCTTCCCGTCCGTGATGAGCCTGACCGGTACCCCCTTCCTGCTGACCGCCGTCCTCGTGGCGGTGGCGGCCCTGCTGCTGCCCCTCTTCCTGTGGAGCAGGATCGGCGGCCCGGCCGTGGTGCGGGGGGCCTCGCGGCTGCTCATGCTGGTGTTCGCCCAGTTCACCGCCGTCCTCGTGGTCTTCGTCATGGTCAACAACGCCAACGGGCTCTACGACACCTGGGACGACCTGCTGGGCACCGGCAACCACGTCAACGCGGCCCCCGACCTCGGCCCCGACGGCACCGGCGGCCAGAAGCCGGCCGCCGCGCCCAAGGTCAAGCAGACCTTCAAGGAGTACAAGGGCAAGGTCGGCAACGGCGTCATGAAGACCACGCTCAAGGGCGCGATCTCCGGCGTCGAGGGCGATGTCGCGGTCTGGCTGCCGCCGCAGTACAACGACCCGGCGTACAAGGACAAGACGTTCCCCGTGGTCGAGCTGCTGCCCGGCTACCCGGGCTCCATAGGCGCCTGGTTCGGCTCGCTGCACACCCAGCGCCAGCTCACGCCGATGATGCAGCGCGGCGAGGTCGCGCCGTTCATCCTCGTCTCGCCGCGCACCACGCTCCTGGACGGCCGCGACACCGGCTGCGCCAACGTGCCGGGCACCGTCAACGCCGACACCTGGATCAGCGTGGACGTACGGAAGATGATCACCGACAACTTCCGGGCCGCCACCGGGCCCGAGGGCTGGGCGATCGCCGGATACTCGGCGGGCGGCCACTGCGCCGCCAAGCTGGCAGTCGCGCACCCCGACCGCTACCGCGCCGGCGTCGACCTCTCCGGCTACAACGACCCGGCCGCCGAGGGCGCCTCGATCACCGCGCACGACCCGAAGCTGCGCCGTGAGTCCAACCCGCTGTGGATCCTCAAGAACGCCAAGACCCCGCCGCACACCTCGCTGTTCGTCTCCGGCGACACGGGTGACGGCTACAACGACGGGCTGGCCCTGAAGAAGGCCGCCAAGGCGCCGACCACCGTCCATGTCGTCCGGCTGAACGGCGGCGGCCACCGCAGCAGCGTCTGGGAGCACCAGGTGCCCGACGTCTTCCGCTGGCTCACCAAGGAGCTCGGTCAGGCGGGCCGGGTCGCCCCCGCGAACGGCATCTGATCGATCGGCGCGACCCGCACCGGCGCCCCCGGGTGCGGCGCGTGGATCATCTGGCCGCCGCCGATGTAGAGCCCGACGTGGCTGATGCCCGAGTAGAAGAAGACCAGATCGCCGGGTGCCAGGTTCGAGCGGGCCACGCGGGCGCCCGAGTTGATCTGTGTGTACGTGGTCCGGGGCAGGGAGACGCCGGCCGCGCCCCAGGCCGCCTGGGTCAGCCCCGAGCAGTCGAACGAGGACGGCCCGGTCGCGCCCCACACATACGGCTTGCCGAGCGCGGTGTAGGCGAACGCCACGGCGGCCGCCGCCCGGCCGCTGGGGGCCGGCGGCAGCCCGGCGGGGACGGCGGGCGTGCCGGGGGCCGAGGAGCGGCTGGGGCCGAGGAGCGGCTGGCGCGGCCGGGGGTGCCCGCGCCGGCCCGGGCGCCGTCCCCGCCGTCGTACTCCGCCCGCTGCTCGGCGGTCAGCTGGGCGAGCAGCGCCTGCGCCGAGTCGAGCTTCGACGTGATGGTCTCCTTCTGGTGCTTGAGCTCGGCCTGCTGTCCGCGCAGCTCGGCGAGCCTGCCGTCGGCGGCGGTGTGCAGCCGCTTCAGCTCGTCGAGCTGCTTGCGGACCCCGGCGACCGCGGTCGTGGTCCGGTCCCCGGCCCGCTCCTGGAAGGCGGCGTCGTCCAGGTACCGCTGCGGGTCGGACGACAGCATCAGCTGGAGTGCGGGGGCGACCCCGCCGGTGCGGTACTGGGCGGTGGCGATCGAGCCCAGCGCGTTGCGCGCGCTGTTGAGCCGGTCGGTCTTGCGCGCGGCCTCGTCCTGGAACGCGTCGACGGACTTCTGGGCGTCGTCCGCCTTCTCCTTGGTGCCGTTGTACGCCTCGGTGGCGACCTCCGCGTCCTGGTAGAGCCTGTCCACCTTGGCCTTGACCTGGGCCGGGGTCAGGCGGGGCTCGGCGTGTCCGGAGCCTTCGAAGGCGGTGGCGGTGGCGGCTCCGGCCAGTGCGAGGGTCGCCGCGGTGCGGGCGGCGGGGCCGGTGAGCGGGTGCTGCCTGGGCTTTCGGTGTGCAGCCACTGGGGCCTTCACGTCCTTCCGTGCACATCCGGCGACGGACCGCACAGGGGGGACGGCCCGCCGCCGGATCTCTCGGCTGGCGACCGATGACCGCCCTTGAGGGGGCGGCGATGGGGAGTCGGTCACCTGGGGGAGGACGCTAAACCTGGGTGACACGGGGGAGTGACGCAAAGCAGTGAAGTGTTCTGTTCCGGCGGTCCTGTGACCGGATGCGACCGGTCCGTCGTCGAGTGGGCCCGCTTCCCGATGCCGCTGTGACCGAGGAGCCGGACGGGACCCACCTGCCCGCCGGGCCGTGATACACGGTGGCTAGGCTCGCGAACCATGGACGTACTCATCAATGTCTTCGTCGCCCTGCACATCATCGGCATCGCCTCCCTGCTGGGAGGATTCCTGACCCAGATGAAGGCGATGGGTGCCGGGACCGCCCGCTTCGTGCCCGCGATGCTGCACGGCGCGCTGACCATGCTGGTCACCGGCGTGGCCCTGGTCGGCCTCAACCAGGCCGACGACAACTCCGTCAACACGGCCAAGATCGGTCTGAAGCTGGCGGTCCTGGTGGTCATCCTCGGTCTCGTCTATGTGAAGCGGGACGACGAGAAGGTGGAGAAGGCGCTGTTCGGCGCGGTGGGCGGCCTGACCGTGGCGAACATCTTCATCGCGACGCTCTGGACGTGAGCGCGGGTGGGGGTGCGGGAGTGAGCGCGGGCGCGCACCGCGCCGGTCACTACGCGGGGCGCACGCTCCCGTAGATCGGCATGTAGTAGATCGACTCCTCGCGGACGTACGCACCCGGCTTCGGCGCGTGGATCATCATCCCGTTGCCGATGTACATGCCGACATGGCTGATGTCGTCATAGAAGAAGACCAGGTCACCGGGGCGCAGATCGTCCGTGGCCACCCGGGTGCCGGTCTCGACCTGGTCCCAGGTGGTGCGCGGCAGATCGACCCCGGCGGCCTTCCACGCGGCCTGGGTGAGCCCGGAGCAGTCGTACGAGGACGGCCCGGTCGCGCCCCACACATACGGCTTGCCGATCTGGGCGCGGGCGAACGCGAGGGCCTTGGCGGCCTTGGTGGAGGAGGACGGGGCGCCGGTGCCGGTCCCCGTACCCGAGCCGGTGCCCGGATCCGGCGCGGGCTTCTTCGCGGCTTCCGCCGCCTTGGCCGCCTCGGCGGCCTTGCGGGCCGCGGCCTGCCGCGCGGCCAGCTCCGCCGCCTTCTTCCGGGCCTCTTCCTCCTTCTTCTCCTCCAGCGCCGCCAGCCGCGCCTTCTCGCGCGCGGTCAGCGTGCCCAGCAGCGTGCGCGCGGCGGCCAGCTTGGACTGCACGTCCTTCTTGCCGGCCCGCAGCGCCTCCTGCGAGGCGGTCAGCTTCTCCAGGCCCCGGGCCGCTTCCGCGCGCTTCTTCGCGATGCCCGCGCGCTGGGTCTCGAAGTCCCGCAGCGCCTGCTCCTCGCGGCCGGTGAGCTGTTTCATCAGGTGGTTGCGGTCGAAGAAGGCCTGCGGGTCGTCCGCCAGCATCAGGGTGACGGTCGAGGCCATGCCGCCGGTGCGGTACTGCTCGGCGGCGTAGCTGCCGAGGACCCGGCGGGTGTCGTTCAGCCGGGCGGTGCCCCGGGCGACCTCGTCGAGCAGACCCTCGGCCTTCTCGCGCTGGTCGTCGGTGGCCTCCTTGGCCCGGTTGTACGTCTCGGTGGCCGTGCCCGCCTGCCGGTACAGGTCGTCGACCTTGCGCTGGACCTCCTCGACCGTCGGCTCCGGCTTGCCGGGCGCCGCGCCCGCGCTCTGGGCCAGCAGGCTCACCGAGGCGAGCGCGGCCGTGGTGATGCCGACGGCGGGAGCGGCCGAACGAATACGGGTGCGCGGCTTGCGATGGGAGGGCAAGGCCGACACCTCCTTCCGGATCGTTCCGGACGGGGGCGGTCCCCGGACGGGTGCGTTCCCCGGTTGAGGCGGCACGCTAGCCAACTCGCGAGGCCGCTGGGAAGGTTGATGTCCGACAGGCCCGATACATTCCCGTGACCTTCACGCTCCGTAGCCGTTGGTTCGTCTCTGCGAAGGCGGCAGCGGGCTGTCAGAGCGGGGTCCTAGACTCGGGAGACGATGAGCAGCCTCTTTGACGACAGCTTCCTGGCGGACCTCCAGCCCTCCGAGGAGGAGCACCCGCCGCCGCCCGAGGACGGCCCGGTCCGGGAGGAGGTGCCGGACGACCTGTTCCAGGGCCGTTTCGACGCACTCCCGAGCCGCGACGCGTACTACCGGGACGGCGCCCCGCGCCCGGTGGTCGACCCGGCGACCCTCCTGGAGGGGCTGAACGAGAACCAGCGCGCGGCCGTGGTCCACGCGGGCTCCCCGCTGCTCATCGTGGCCGGCGCGGGCTCCGGCAAGACCCGGGTGCTCACCCACCGCATCGCCCATCTGCTGGCGACCCGCGGCGTCCACCCCGGCCAGATCCTCGCGATCACCTTCACCAACAAGGCCGCGGGCGAGATGAAGGAGCGCGTCGAGCAGCTGGTCGGCCCGCGCGCGCACGCGATGTGGGTGATGACCTTCCACAGCGCCTGTGTGCGGATCCTGCGCCGCGAGTCCAAGAAGCTCGGCTTCACCTCGTCGTTCTCGATCTACGACGCGGCCGACTCCAAGCGTCTGATGGCGCTGGTCTGCCGCGACCTCGACCTCGATCCCAAGAAGTTCCCGCCGAAGTCCTTCAGCGCCAAGATCTCGAACCTGAAGAACGAGCTGATCGACGAGGAGACCTTCGCGGGTCAGGCCGTCGACGGCTTCGAGAAGACCCTGGCGCAGGCGTACGCGATGTACCAGGCGCGGCTGCGCGAGGCCAACGCGCTGGACTTCGACGACATCATCATGACGACGGTCCACCTGCTCCAGGCGTTCCCGGACGTCGCCGAGCACTACCGCCGCCGCTTCCGCCATGTGATGGTCGACGAGTACCAGGACACCAACCACGCCCAGTACACGCTGGTACGGGAGCTCGTCGGCCCGGCCGGGCAGGACGAGGCACCGGGCGAGCTGTGCGTGGTCGGTGACGCCGACCAGTCGATCTACGCCTTCCGGGGCGCCACGATCCGCAACATCCTCCAGTTCGAGGAGGACTACCCGGATGCGAAGACGATCATGCTGGAGCAGAACTACCGCTCCACGCAGACGATCCTCTCCGCCGCCAACGCCGTCATCGAGCGCAACGAGAGCCGCCGCCCCAAGAACCTGTGGACGGACGCGGGCGCGGGCGCGGGGATCACCGGCTATGTGGCCGACACCGAGCACGACGAGGCGCAGTTCGTCGCCGACGAGATCGACCGGCTCACCGACGCGGGCGACGCCAAGGCGGGCGACGTGGCGATCTTCTACCGGACCAACGCCCAGTCCCGTGTCTTCGAAGAGATCTTCATCCGCGTCGGCCTGCCGTACAAGGTCGTCGGCGGCGTGCGCTTCTACGAGCGCAAGGAGGTCCGCGACGTCCTCGCCTATCTGCGCGTCCTCGCGAATCCGGAGGACGTGGTCCCGCTGCGCCGGATCCTCAACGTGCCCAAGCGCGGCATCGGCGACCGCGCCGAGGCGATGATCGACGCGCTCTCGCTGCGGGAGAAGACCACCTTCCCGCAGGCGCTGCGCCGCGTCGACGAGGCGTACGGAATGGCCGCCCGCTCGGCCAACGCCGTCAAGCGCTTCAACCAGCTCATGGACGACCTGCGCACCATCGTCGACTCGGGCGCGGGCCCCGCCGTCGTCCTTGAGGCGGTCCTGGAGCAGACCGGCTATCTGGCCGAGCTGCAGGCCTCCACCGACCCGCAGGACGAGACCCGGATCGAGAACCTCCAGGAACTCGCCGCCGTGGCCCTGGAGTTCGAGCAGGCGCGCGGCGAGGCTGAGGGGGCCGACGGCGCCGAGGTCGCGGGCACCCCCACCCTCGCGGAGTTCCTGGAGCAGGTGGCGCTGGTCGCCGACTCCGACCAGATCCCGGACGAGGACGAGGAGGGCTCCGGCGTCATCACCCTGATGACCCTGCACACCGCCAAGGGCCTGGAGTTCCCGGTGGTGTTCCTGACCGGCATGGAGGACGGCGTCTTCCCGCACATGCGCGCGCTCGGCCAGGTCAAGGAGCTGGAGGAGGAGCGCCGGCTGGCGTACGTGGGCATCACGCGCGCCCGCGAGCGGCTGTATCTGACGCGCTCCTCGATGCGCAGCGCCTGGGGCCAGCCCTCGTACAACCCGCCCTCCCGGTTCCTGGAGGAGATCCCGGCCCAGCACCTGGACTGGAAGCGCACCGGCCCGATGGCCGCCCCGGCCGGTCCGGTCTCGGGCAAGGGCCTGGGCGCGGGACTGTCCTCCTCGCGGTCGCGCTCGGGCCCTTCGGGCTTCGCGACGCGGCGCACCAGCGACAAGCCGGTGATCGCGCTGACCGTCGGCGACCGCGTCACCCACGACCAGTTCGGTCTGGGCACGGTGGTGTCGGTGACAGGTTCGGGTTCGGACGCCCAGGCCACGATCGACTTCGGCGACCCGCGCCCCAAGAAGCTTCTCCTCCGGTACGCGCCGGTGGAAAAGCTCTGAGCGTCGCGCTTTCGGCTGCGGGCCGATGCGGGCCGGTCGCACAGCTCCCCGCGTCCCTCCGAGGGGCGCGGGGAGCCGGGAAGCCGCAAATCGTTTCTGTGCCTAGGTCGGGTCGAGCCCGTGGCCGCGCAGCCACGGCAGCGGGTCTATCGGCGAGCCGCCGCCGGGGCGCACCTCGAAGTGCAGATGCGGACCGGTGGAGTTGCCGGAGTTGCCCGAGTACGCGATGACGTCACCGGCCTTGACCGGGCCGGACCGCAGCTTGGTGCTGGAGAGGTGGCAGTACCAGGTCTCGGTGCCGTCGGCGGCCGTCACTATGGCCATGTTGCCGTAGGCGCTGTTCCACTGCGTACGGATGGTGCCGTCGATCGCGGACATCACCGGGGTGCCGTACGAGACCGGGAAGTCGATGCCGGTGTGCACCGACATCCAGTTGACGCCGGCCTGGCCGTAGTACGCGCTCAGGCCCCGCTGCTTGACCGGCAGCAGGAACTTGGGGCGCGCGGCCTCCTTGCGCGCGGCCGCCTCGACCTTGCGCTGCTTCTCCGCCGCCTGGCGGGCCTTGAGGTCGAGACGTTCCTGCGTCCGGCTGGCGCGGTCGGCGAAGTCGCCCGCCTCCGCGCTGAGGTTGGCGAGCTGGGTGTCCAGCTTGCTGTTGGCGGCGACCGGCTTGACCGAGGACGGGTCGGAGGCGGTGACCGCCGTGCCGCTGTCCTTGCCCTCGCCGCCGAGCCCGCTCACCGACGCGGCCGCGACCCCGGCGACGCCCATCACACACACGGACGGCACCGCGACGGTGAGCAGCGCGGACCGCTTGGCCGGGCTGCGCCGACGGCTGCGGTTTCCTGCGGGGCGGCGGGGGGAGACGGGGGCCGGGCGCCCGGCCCGCCGCGCCGAAGTCGAGCAGCATCGCCGAGCGGCCCGACTCCCTGCCGTGCAGCCAGATCCGGCGCGTGGTCAGCTTGGTGTCGGCCGTGTCGTACTGCGCCAGGACCTGCCATATGTCCCGCACCGACGGCCCCTGCGGCGGCGCGGGCACACCGACCCGCGCCCGGACCGTGGCGGCCAGCGGCTCCGGCAGCCCCTCGCGGCCCAGCCAGGCCCGGTCGAGCAGATGCAGCAGCGCGCACTCTTCCAGGAGCCGCACCGGCCAGCCCGGCCCGGAACCCGGTATCGCCCCCAACTCCCTTACTCTGCCCGCCAGTCCCGGCGCCTGGGCATCGACCATGCGGGCGGCCGTCTCCTCCCACAGCCCGTACCCCGGCCGCTCGGCCGCCGCCAGGCCGCCGCGCAGCAGGTCCTCCAGGCGCTGCTCCAGCTCGCCCGCCCCGGCCGTGACCCGCTCGGCGCGCTTCTGCGCGCGGCGGCGGGCCGCCTCCGGATCGGCGGTCCTCGCCTCGGCGGGGTCCGCCGCCTCGCTCCCCTTCTTCTCCGCCCGCTCCCGCCGGCCGCGCAGCCACTCCTCGGCCCAGCCGGGCGCCTCCCCGTCCGCGACGGCCGGCACCGCGCGCTCGTCCGCCGCCCAGAGCAGCAGCAGCCCCAGCGCGTGCTTGCACGGGAACTTGCGGCTCGGGCAACTGCACTTGTATCCGAGCCCGCCCGTGTCGACCACCGTCTGGTACGGCTTGCTGCCGCTGCCCTTGCACAGGCCCCACACGCTTGAGTTGTCGCAGCCGCTCTCCGACCACGGCCCGGCCGCGCCGAGCTTGCTTCCCGCCTTGCGTGACGAGTCGTCAGGAGCCAGGGCCAGCACCTGTTCCGCCGTCCAGCGCACCCCCTGCTGATTCATGGCTCCGACGGTAGATGCCCCCACTGACAATCGCTGTGACCAGCGCGTTCGCCCTCGCCGAGGTCGATTGTCAGTGGCGTGGTGCACGGTGGAGTCACATCGGGTCGACTGATCTGGAGGGGGATCCAATGACCGTGTCCGCAACCCATTCCGCAGGTGCCGCGAGCGGTGTCGAGGCGGCCGCCGCCGAGGCCCTGCGCCCGCACGCCGAGCACGCGTTCGCGCACGAACTCAAGGCGCTGGCCGCCGCCGACGACCGGCCCAGGCCCGCCCGCTGGCAGCTCTCGCCGTGGGCCGTGGCCACCTATCTGCTCGGCGGCACCCTGCCCGGCGGCACGGTGATCACGCCGAAGTACGTGGGCCCCCGCCGCATCGTCGAGGTCGCCGTCACCACCCTCGCCACCGACCGGGCGCTGCTGCTGCTCGGCGTCCCCGGCACCGCCAAGACCTGGGTGTCCGAGCACCTCGCCGCCGCCGTCAGCGGTGACTCCACCCTGCTGGTGCAGGGCACGGCCGGCACCCCGGAGGAGGCGATCCGGTACGGGTGGAACTACGCGCAACTGCTCGCGCACGGCCCCAGCCGGGACGCCCTGGTGCCCAGCCCGATCATGCGGGCCATGGCCGAGGGGATGACGGCCCGGGTCGAGGAGCTCACCCGTATCCCGGCCGACGTGCAGGACACGCTGATCACGATCCTGTCGGAGAAGACGCTGCCCATCCCCGAGTTGGGCCAGGAGACCCAGGCCGTGCGGGGCTTCAACCTCATCGCCACGGCCAACGACCGCGACCGGGGGGTCAACGAGCTGTCGAGCGCGCTGCGCCGCCGCTTCAACACGGTGGTGCTGCCGCTTCCGGCGACCGCCGAGGAGGAGGTCGACATCGTCTCGCGCCGGGTCGACCAGCTCGGGCGCTCGCTCGACCTGCCCGCCGCGCCCGAGGGCATGGACGAGATCCGCCGGGTCGTCACCGTCTTCCGCGAGCTGCGGGACGGAGTGACGGGCGACGGCCGCACCAAGCTCAAGTCCCCCTCGGGGACGCTCTCCACGGCCGAGGCGATCTCGGTGGTGACCGGCGGCCTGGCGCTCGCCGCACACTTCGGCGACGGCGTGCTCCGCTCCGGCGACGTGGCGGCGGGCATCCTCGGCGCGGTCGTCCGCGACCCGGCGGCGGACCGCGTCATCTGGCAGGAGTACCTGGAAACGGTGGTGCGCGAGCGCGACGGCTGGAAGGACTTCTACCGCGCCTGCCGAGAGGTGTCGGCATGACCACGCTGACCCCGGCCGCGCCGGACGCGGCACCCGACGCGCCCCCGGGCCCCTGGCTGCTCGGGGTGCGGCACCACGGGCCCGGGTCGGCGCGGGCCGTGCGGGCGGTCCTGGAGGCGGCGCGGCCCCGGGCCGTGCTGATCGAGGGCCCGCCCGAGGCCGACGGGCTGCTGGCGCTCGCCGCCGACCCGGACATGCGGCCGCCGGTCGCGCTGCTCGCCCATGTGGTGGACGACCCGCGCCGGGCCGCGTTCTGGCCGATGGCCGAGTTCTCGCCGGAGTGGGTGGCCCTGCGCTGGGCCCTGGACGTGGGCGCCGAGGTGCGCTTCATCGACCTCCCGGCGGCCCACTCCCTGGCGGCGGGGGAGGAGCGGCCGGAGACCGAACCACTGAGCGGGACGGACAACGGGCCCGATGGCGATGAGCGCCAGGACTGCGGGCGCGAGGGCAACGAGCCCCAGGGCGAAGGGGGTTCGGAAGGCGGCCCCGATCAGGCAGGGCTGCGGATCGACCCGATCGGTGTGCTCGCCGAGACCGCCGGATACGACGACCCGGAAGCCTGGTGGGAGGACGTCGTGGAGCACCGCGACGGCACACCGGGAGCCGATCCGTACGGTCCGTTCGTGGTCCTGGGCGAGGCCATGACGGCGCTGCGCGAGGAGTACGGGGACGGCGGCCACGCGCGCGACCTGGTCCGCGAGGCGTATATGCGTCAGCAACTGCGCACCGCCCGGCGGGAGTTCGGGGACGAGGTCGCCGTGGTGTGCGGAGCCTGGCACGTGCCCGCGCTCGCCGCCAGGACCACCGTCGCCGCCGACCGCGCGCTGCTCAAGGGCCTGCCCAAGGTGAAGGCCGAGCTGACCTGGGTGCCCTGGACCCACCGCCGCCTCGCCCGGCACAGCGGCTACGGAGCGGGCATCGACTCGCCCGGCTGGTACGGGCACTTGTTCGGCGCCCCTGACCGCCCCGTCGAGCGCTGGATGACCAAGGTCGCCGGGCTGCTGCGCGAGGAGGACCGGCTGGTCTCGTCCGCGCACGTCATCGAGGCGGTACGGCTCGCCGGAACCCTCGCCGCGATGCGCGGCCGCCCGCTGCCGGGCCTGACCGAGACGACCGACGCGGTGCGGGCGGTGATGTGCGAGGGCTCCGACGTGCCGCTCGCCCTCGTCCAGGACCGCCTGGTCGTCGGCGATGTGCTCGGCGAGGTGCCGGACGCCGCCCCGGCCGTCCCGCTCCAGCGCGACCTCACCCGCGCCCAGCGCTCCCTGCGGCTCAAGCCGGAGGCGCTGGAGCGGGAGCTGGAACTCGATCTGCGCAAGGACACCGACGCCGCGCGCAGCCGGCTGCTGCACCGGCTGAGCCTGCTCGGCATCGGCTGGGGCGAGCAGTCGGCATCCCGGGGCAGCACCGGCACCTTCCGGGAGAGCTGGCGGCTGCGCTGGGAGCCCGAGCTGTCGGTGCGGGTGGCCGAGGCCGGGGTGTGGGGCACGACGGTCCTGGCCGCCGCCACCGCGCGCGCCGCGTCGGAGGCCGCCGGGGCGACGGTCCTGGGCGAGATCACCGCGCTCGCCGAGCGGTGTCTGCTCGCCGAGCTCTCCGACGCGCTCCCGGTGGTGATGCGCGCGCTCGCCGACCGGGCCGCGCTCGACACCGATGTCGCCCACCTCGCCCAGGCGCTGCCCGCCCTGGCCCGCACCCTGCGCTACGGAGACGTACGGGGCACGGAGACGGCCGCCATCGGGGAGGTCGCGACCGGGCTCGCCGAGCGGATCTGCGTCGGCCTCCCGGCAGCTTGCACGGGCCTGGACGCGGACGGCGCCACCGAGATGCGCCGCCGTGTCGACGACGTCCACACCGCCATGGCCCTGCTCCCGGGCGCGCCCGGGGGCCCGACGGCCCTGCGGGACCGCTGGGCGTCGGTCCTGTCCAGGCTGGCCGGGCGCGACTCGGTGCCGGGCGAGATCCGGGGCCGCGCCGTCCGGCTGCTCCTGGACGACGGACGGCTGGAGGACACCGAGGCGGAGCGCCACATGGGCCTGGCGCTCTCGGTGGGGACACCGCCGGGGGAGGCGGCCGCCTGGATCGAGGGGTTCGTCGGGGGAGCGTCGGGCGGCGGAATGCTCCTCGTGCACGACGAGCGGCTGCTCGCCCTGGTCGACATCTGGCTGACCGGCGTCCCGGCCGACGCCTTCACGGACGTACTGCCGCTGCTGCGCCGCACTTTCTCGGCGTACGAACCGGGTGTGCGCCGCACCCTCGGGGAGCTCGTCCGGCGCGGCCCCGGCGTCACCGGTCCGGCCGCGGCCGACGCCGGAGCCCCCGGCTTCGGAGCCGGGCTCGACCACGCGCGCGCCGACGCCGTGGAGCCATTGCTGCGGCTGCTGCTGGGCGCGAGCACCCACGGCCCCGGTACCCCGCCGCAGCCGTCCGATCACCCGGCATCCGACCACCTGGCAGGAGTGGGGAAGTGAGCACAGAACAACTCGATGCGGCCGCCGACGAGCGGCTGCGCCGCTGGCGGATGGTGCTCGGCGGGGAGCAGGGCGCCGACGGGACGGGCCGCGCGCTCGCCGGGCGCGACGCCGCGATGGACGGCGCCCTGTCCGCGCTCTACGGCGGCGGCCCCGGCGGACGGGGGACGCCCAAGGAGCGCAGCGCCGGGCTGGGCGCCTCCGCCCCGAGCGTCGCCCGCTGGCTGGGCGACATCCGTACGTACTTCCCCAGCTCGGTCGTCCAGGTCATGCAGCGCGACGCCATCGACCGGCTCGGGCTCTCCGCGCTGCTCCTGGAGCCGGAGATGCTGGAGGCCGTCGAGGCGGACGTGCACCTGGTGGGCACGCTGCTCTCGCTCAACAAGGCGATGCCGGAGACCACCAAGGAGACGGCCCGCGCGGTCGTCCGCAAGGTCGTCGAGGACCTGGAGAAGCGGCTGGCGACCCGGACGAGGGCGACGCTGACGGGCGCCCTGGACCGTTCGGCCCGGATCAGCCGCCCCCGCCACCGGGACATCGACTGGGACCGCACCATCCGGGCGAACCTGAAGAACTACCTGCCCGAGTACGACACGGTCGTCCCCGACCGGCTGATCGGCTACGGACGGGCCGCCCAGTCGGTCAAGAAGGAGGTGATCCTCTGCATCGACCAGTCCGGCTCGATGGCCGCCTCGGTCGTCTACGCCTCGGTGTTCGGCGCCGTCCTCGCCTCCATGCGCTCGATCGCCACCCGGCTCGTGGTGTTCGACACGGCGGTCGTCGACCTCACCGACCAGCTCGACGACCCGGTGGACGTGCTGTTCGGCACCCAGCTGGGCGGCGGCACCGACATCAACCGCGCCCTCGCCTACTGCCAGTCGCAGATCACCCGTCCTGCCGACACCGTCGTCGTGCTCATCAGTGACCTCTACGAGGGAGGGATCCGCGACGAGATGCTGAAGCGGGTGGCGGCGATGAAGGCCTCCGGGGTGCAGTTCGTGGCCCTGCTCGCCCTCTCCGACGAGGGCGCCCCGGCGTACGACCACGAGCACGCGGCGGCCCTGGCGGCCCTCGGCGCGCCCGCCTTCGCCTGCACCCCCGACCTCTTCCCGGAGATCATGGCGGCGGCGGTCGAGAAGCGGGCTCTGCCGATACCTGACACGCTGTGAGCAGGTGATCTGTGACAGGTATCACCGCTCCGGTGTGATCTGCGATTTAGGGAGCTCGCTCTGGCGGGGATAACCTGCGAGACGGACATGCCGCGTACCCGGACACCGTGTGCGCCTCCCTCAGTGACAGCGCCGTCACGTTGCCCTTCGCGGCACGCCCACGCAGAAAACGAACCGCGAGACCACTGAAAAGGGACGGACGCGCGTGGACCTGTTCGAGTACCAGGCGAGGGACCTCTTCGCCAAGCACGGTGTACCGGTGCTGGCCGGTGAAGTGATCGACACGCCTGAGGCAGCCCGCGAGGCGACCGAGCGGCTGGGCGGCAAGTCCGTCGTCAAGGCGCAGGTGAAGGTAGGCGGCCGAGGCAAGGCCGGCGGCGTGAAGCTGGCGGCGAACCCGGACGAGGCCGTCGCCCGCGCGACGGACATCCTCGGCATGGACATCAAGGGCCACACGGTCCACAAGGTGATGATCGCCGAGCTGTCCCCGGAGATCGAGGCGGAGTACTACGTCTCGTACCTCCTCGACCGCACCAACCGCACCTTCCTCGCCATGGCGTCGGTGCAGGGCGGCATGGACATCGAGGAGGTCGCGGAGAAGACCCCCGAGGCCCTCGCGAAGGTCCCGGTCAACGCCGTCGACGGCGTGAACATCGAGAAGGCCCGCGAGATCGTGGCCCTGGCGAAGTTCCCGGCCGAGGTGGCCGAGGGCGTCGCCGAGGCGATGGTGACCCTGTGGGACACCTTCGTCGCCGAGGACGCGCTCCTCGTCGAGGTCAACCCGCTGGTGAAGACCAAGGACGGCCGCATCCTCGCGCTGGACGGCAAGGTCTCCCTCGACGAGAACGCCGAGTTCCGCCAGCCGGAGCACGAGGCGCTCGAGGACAAGGACGCGGCTGACCCGCTCGAGGCCGCCGCCAAGGCCAAGGGCCTCAACTACGTCAAGCTCGACGGCGAGGTCGGCATCATCGGCAACGGCGCGGGTCTCGTCATGAGCACCCTGGACGTCGTCGCGTACGCCGGTGAGAACCACGGCGGCGTGAAGCCGGCCAACTTCCTCGACATCGGTGGCGGCGCGTCCGCCCAGGTGATGGCGAACGGCCTGGAGATCATCCTCGGCGACGCGGACGTCAAGTCCGTGTTCGTCAACGTCTTCGGTGGCATCACCGCCTGTGACGAGGTCGCCAACGGCATCGTCCAGGCGCTGCAGCTCCTCGCCGACAAGGGCGAAGAGGTCACCAAGCCGCTGGTCGTGCGTCTCGACGGCAACAACGCGGAGCTGGGTCGCAAGATCCTGTCGGACGCGAACCACCCGCTCGTGCAGCGCGTGGACACCATGGACGGCGCGGCCGACAAGGCCGCCGAGCTCGCGGCTGCGAAGTAAGGGACGAGGTCAGACACCACCATGGCTATCTTCCTCAACAAGGACAGCAAGGTCATCGTCCAGGGCATGACCGGCGCCACGGGCATGAAGCACACCAAGCTCATGCTCGCTGACGGCTCCAACATCGTCGGCGGTGTGAACCCGCGCAAGGCCGGCACGTCCGTCGACATCGACGGCACCGAGATCCCGGTCTTCGGCACGGTCGCCGAGGCGATGGAGAAGACCGGCGCGAACGTGTCCGTCCTCTTCGTGCCGCCGGCGTTCGCCAAGGCCGCCGTGGTCGAGGCGATCGACGCCGAGATCCCGCTCGCCGTCGTCATCACCGAGGGCATCGCGGTCCACGACTCCGCCGCCTTCTGGGCGTACGCGAAGGCCAAGGGCAACAAGACCCGCATCATCGGCCCGAACTGCCCCGGTCTGATCACGCCGGGCCAGTCCAACGCCGGCATCATCCCGGGCGACATCACCAAGCCGGGCCGTATCGGCTTGGTCTCGAAGTCCGGCACGCTGACGTACCAGATGATGTACGAGCTCCGTGACATCGGCTTCTCGTCCGCCGTCGGCATCGGTGGCGACCCGGTCATCGGCACCACGCACATCGACGCGCTCGCCGCGTTCGAGGCCGACCCCGACACCGACCTGATCGTCATGATCGGTGAGATCGGCGGCGACGCCGAGGAGCGCGCGGCCGACTTCATCAAGGCCAACGTGACCAAGCCGGTCGTCGGCTACGTCGCGGGCTTCACCGCGCCCGAGGGCAAGACCATGGGCCACGCCGGCGCCATCGTCTCCGGCTCCTCCGGCACGGCGCAGGCCAAGAAGGAGGCCCTGGAGGCCGCGGGCGTCAAGGTCGGCAAGACGCCGACCGAGACGGCCAAGCTGGCGCGCGAGATCCTCGCCGGCTGACCTTCCGCCTGACCCTCGGGTCACCCGTACGGCTGGTCCGTACGTCTGTACGCGCGTGGGCCCGCACCCCTGGACAAGGGGTGCGGGCCCACGCGCGTTCGCTGGGTACGGCAGGCCTCAGCGGAACTCGGGGACCAGCCGCTCCGGCCCGTGCGCGGGCTCGTTGAGCAGTTTGCGGTGGAGCTCCACGTCCTCCTCGCTCTGCCGCTGCGGGCCGCTGTTGAGCGGGACGCCGCCGATGCGCTGCCCCGGGGAGACCGGTGGGATGTAGCGGGTGGGCGCGGTCGAGAGGGTGAAGGCGGTCGCGCCGACGATGACGGCGGTCAGGGTGACGGCGGCGCGCGTCCAGACCCGGTTGCGGCGCTCGCCCCCGGTGCGTACGCGCCGGGGGCCCGGCAGCCGGGTCACGGTCCGGGGATCGACGAGGGCGAGTTCGCCGATGCGCCGACGCAGCAGCGCGGAGAGCGCCTCGGGGCCGGTGACTGCGGCGAGTTCCGGCACCCGGAAGGCGACGGCCTCGCGGGCGTGCAGCAGCCGGTTCGCGGCGGCCGGGGTGCTGGCCTCGGTCTCGGCGGCGGTCTCGGGCAGGTCGAGGCCGAGGCCGTCGTAGAGCAGAAGAGTGCGGCGGTACGCGGGCGGCAGGTCGAGCAGGGCGCGCAGCAGCGTACGGAGTCCGGGGTCGGCCGGGGGGGCCCGCCCCGTCCGGTGTCCGCCCCGTCCTCCCGCGACGGTGTCCGGTTCGTCGGGTTCATCTGGCCCGTCGACTCCGTCGAATCCGTCGAATCCGTCGTCGCGGGGGACTGGCGTTCTGCGAACGGCTGGTCGCGTCGGTCCGGCATCTGGTGAACGTCTTCCCCTCGGACCCCTGGCCATGGGGGTCGCATTCGTCGAGCATTCAGATCGAGTGTCGAGCGGACCGCCCGCGCGGGCGGTCCGAACCAGACGCTCGGCGTGCTCATATCCGTGCTCATGTCGTCGTCGCGGCGCCGTCCGCGGACCGCGCCTCCCCAGACGCTACCTGCCGGGCCTGCCCCCGTCCCGTGGGGGCGGTTCGGTGTGCCGGTATCGTTGCTGACGGTCGGCGCATTCGTAGGGTTCCCCGTATCGAGGGGGACGACTCGTTCGTACGACCATACAAAGGTGCGTCGCGGGCGGTGTCCGCCCAGGCGCCAGGCCCCGCACGGCGGGGCGCACCGCACGCACCGGCACAGACCCACCACGCCTCACCCCGTACGCGAGAAAGGGCCCAGCCGTGGCCTCCCCGCCCCCCTCCGCCGCTCCGGCGCGCCTCGTCGTGCTGGTCTCCGGATCCGGTACGAACCTCCAAGCGCTGCTCGACGCCATCGCCGCCGACCCGGACGGGTACGGGGCGCGGATCGTGGCCGTCGGGGCCGACCGGGACGGCATCGTCGGCCTGGAGCGGGCCGAAAAGGCCGGTCTGCCCACCTTTGTCTGCCGGGTGAAGGATCACCCCACCCGGGACGCCTGGGACCTGGCGCTCGCCGAGGCCACCGCGGCGTACGCGCCGGACCTCGTCGTGTCCGCGGGGTTCATGAAGATCGTGGGGAAGCGGTTCCTCGCCCGGTTCGGCGGGAAGGTCGTCAACACGCACCCCGCCCTGCTGCCCAGCTTTCCCGGCGCCCACGGCGTCCGTGACGCCCTCGCGTACGGCGCCAAGGTCACCGGATGCACCGTCCACCTCGTCGACGACGGCGTCGACACCGGCCCGATCATCGCCCAGGGCGTGGTCGAGGTCCGGGCGGACGACACGGAGGACGCGCTCCACGAGCGCATCAAGGAAGTCGAGCGAAGGCTGCTCGTCGACGTCGTGGGGCGGCTGGCCCGCGACGGATATCGCATTGAGGGACGAAAGGTTCTGTTGCCGTGAGTAGCAAGCGGGAGATCCGTCGCGCGCTGGTCAGCGTCTATGACAAGAGTGGTCTTGAGGAGCTGGCGCGTGGGCTGCACGCGGCCGGCGTCGAGCTCGTCTCGACCGGGTCGACGGCCGGGCGCATCGCGGCCGCCGGGGTGCCCGTCACCAAGGTCGAGGAGCTGACCGGCTTCCCCGAGTGCCTGGACGGCCGGGTCAAGACGCTGCACCCGCGCGTGCACGCCGGGATCCTCGCCGACCTCCGCCTGGACTCGCACCGCGAGCAGCTGGCGGAGCTCGGCGTCGAGCCGTTCCAGCTCGTCGTGGTCAACCTGTACCCGTTCAAGGAGACCGTCGCCTCGGGCGCCTCCGCCGACGAGTGCGTCGAGCAGATCGACATCGGCGGGCCCTCGATGGTCCGGGCCGCCGCCAAGAACCACCCGTCGGTGGCGGTCGTCACCAGCCCCGAGCGGTACGCGGACGTGCTCGCGGCCGTCGGGAACGGCGGATTCGACCTCGACGCCCGCAAGTACCTGGCCGCCGAAGCGTTTCAGCACACCGCCGCGTACGACGTGGCGGTCGCCTCCTGGATGACCAACGTGTACGCGCCGGAGGACGGCGCCGCACTGCCCGGCTTCCTCGGCGGGACCTGGGAGCGCAAGTCCACCCTGCGTTACGGCGAGAACCCGCACCAGGCCGCCGCGCTCTACACGGACGGACAGCCGGGCGGCATCGCCAACGCCGAGCAGCTGCACGGCAAGGAGATGTCCTTCAACAACTACGTGGACACCGAGGCCGCCCGGCGCGCGGCCTACGACCACGACGAGCCCTGCGTCGCGATCATCAAGCACGCCAACCCGTGCGGCATCGCCGTCGACGCCGACCTCGCCGCCGCCCACCGCAAGGCCCACGAGTGCGACCCGCTGTCCGCCTTCGGCGGTGTCATCGCGGTCAACCGCCCGGTGACGGTGGCCATGGCCGAGCAGGTCGCGGAGATCTTCACCGAGGTCATCGCGGCCCCGGCGTACGAGGACGGCGCGGTCGAGGTCCTGGCCCGCAAGAAGAACATCCGCGTCCTGCGGGTCGACGGCACCCCGCACCAGCCCGGCGACCTCAAGCCGGTCTCGGGCGGCGCCGTGCTCCAGCAGACCGATGTGTTCCAGGCCGAGGGCGACGACCCGGCGAACTGGACGCTGGCCACCGGCGAGGCGCTCTCCAAGGACGAGCTCAAGGAGCTGGAGTTCGCCTGGAAGGCGTGCCGGGCCGTCAAGTCCAACGCCATCCTGCTCGCCAAGGACGGCGCCTCGGTCGGCGTCGGCATGGGCCAGGTCAACCGGGTCGACTCGGCGAAGCTCGCGGTGGAGCGCGCGGGCGAGGAGCGCGCGCGGGGCTCGTACGCCGCCTCCGACGCCTTCTTCCCGTTCCCCGACGGTCTGGAGATCCTGACCGCCGCGGGTGTGAAGGCGGTCGTGCAGCCGGGCGGTTCGGTCCGTGACGAGCTGGTGATCGAGGCCGCGAAGAAGGCGGGCGTGACGATGTACTTCACCGGCACACGCCACTTCTTCCACTGATCGCATACGCGAAAGGGCCGCACCCCCGGTGCGGGGTGCGGCCCTTTCGCCGGCGTTCGCGAAGTGGATCAGTAGCGCGGTCGGTTGAACCAGGCGCTGCCGTCGCGGGTCATCATGGCCGCCGCCATGATGCCGCCGAAGGCCATCCACAGGAACGCCCAGATCAGGCCGCCCGAGGAGTCGTTGTTGGCGGAGCCGACCAGGGCGAGCACGCCGACCACGGCGCCCAGGATGCCGTAGACCATCGTCGTGATGCGGACGCCCTGGCGGCCCTTGGACAGCCGTACGCCGAGCGTGATCGACAGCGCGGTCAGGCCGAAGAAGACCAGCGCGAAGACGACCATGATTCCGGCGGCGGCGTGGCCGATGTCACCGAACGGGGTGTCGCCGAAGGTGTCGTCCGACTTGTTGGAGACGTCGTTGGCCGCGGCCCCGATGAACAGGAACAGGAAGCCGATCAGCACCTGGACGGCGCCCACGATGAACAGGAAGACGCGGGCGGTCTGCATCAGGCCCGGCATCTGCGGCGGCATCACCATGCCGCCGGGGTAGGCCGGGTAGCCCGGCGGCTGCTGCGGGTAGCCGTACGCCTGCTGCGGGGGCACGCCCTGGGGGGCGGCCGGGTAGCCGTAGCCGGGCGGTGCCTGCGGCGGCGGGGGTGCCTGGCCGTACGGGTTGTTCGGGTCGCCGAAGCTCATGGCGGGTTTCCTCCGTTGTTCCGTGCGGGGACGACGCGGCCCGAGCGGAGGAAAGGTGATGTGTGAGCGGTTCGCCCCCCGGCACTGCCCGCGGTACTGCACGGATCATCGTTCTAAACGAGACATAAGTTTGTCCAGCCGGAAGCTGGATGTGTTGTGCAAGTGCAACTTGGGCGATCATGAGTCGCCCTGGAAGAATGGGAAACATGACCGCCCAGATTCTCGATGGCAAGGCCACCGCCGCAGCGATCAAGTCCGATCTGGCCGTCCGCGTGGCGGCCCTGAAGGAGAAGGGGATCCGCCCCGGTCTCGGCACCGTCCTGGTCGGTGAGGACCCCGCCAGCCAGAAGTACGTGGCGGGCAAGCACCGCGACTGCGCCGAGGTGGGCATCGCCTCCATCCAGCGCGAACTGCCCGCCACCGCCACGCAGGAGGAGATCGAGGCGGTCGTCCGGGAGCTGAACGAGGACCCGGAGTGCACCGGCTACATCGTCCAACTCCCGCTCCCCAAGGGCATCGACGAGAACCGCATCCTGACGCTGATGGACCCGGCCAAGGACGCGGACGGGCTGCACCCGACCAACCTCGGCCGCCTGGTGCTCAACGAGCCCGGCCCGCTGCCCTGCACGCCGTACGGGGTGATCCAGCTGCTGCGCGAGCACGGTGTGGAGATCAACGGCGCCGAGGTCGTGGTGATCGGCCGCGGTGTCACCATCGGGCGCACGATGCCGCTGCTGCTGACCCGCCGCTCCGAGAACGCGACCGTGACGCAGTGCCACACCGGCACCCGTGACCTCGCCGCCCATCTGCGCCGGGCCGACATCATCGTGGCCGCCGCCGGGGTGCCGCACCTGGTCAAGCCCGAGGACGTCAAGCCGGGCGTGGCCGTCCTCGACGTCGGCGTCAGCCGGGACGAGAACGGCAAGATCGTCGGAGACGTGCACCCCGGGGTCGCCGAGGTGGCGGGCTGGATCTCGCCCAACCCGGGTGGCGTCGGCCCGATGACCCGCGCCCAGCTGCTGGTCAACGTCGTCGAAGCGGCGGAGCGCGGCGCGTCCGCGAGCTGACCGGAAAGGGACCGAGGCATGGACGCCGACACGAGTACGGGGGACGGCGGCACCGGTGGGGACGATCGTCTCGCCCAGCACCATCCCCGCCGTCGCCGTCGTCACCGACCCCCGCTGCAGCGCCGACGTCAGCAGCAGGAACGCCGCACCCCCGCCCAGCAGCAGCGCGTACAGCGCCGGATTGGCGAGGTCGAAGGAGTCGATGAGCCGCACCGCGACCTCCACCACGCCGAACCCGCACCCCGCCCCGAGCCCGAGGACCAGGGCCCGAGCCCGGCCGGGCAGCCGCCCGGCGACCGCCCCGGCCAGCAGGATCGCCGCCGCGACCGCGAGCAGCGCCCAGGGCAGCGCGGCGGGCCCGTCCTCGTGCCCCTCCTCGCCGGACGCGAGTCCCAGCATCGCGAGCCCGGCGCAGACGACCCCGACCGCCGCCCACTCCGTACCGGAGAGCCGCACGGCGAGGACCCGCGCCGCGACCACCGCCGTCACCGCGAGCGACGCGGCCAGCGCCGCCCCGACCGCGTAGATCGGGACCGCCCGCAGCGCCACGATCTGGAGCACGAACCCCAGCCCGTCGAGACCGAGCCCGGCGACGTAACGCCACTGCCGCACGGCCCGCAGCAGCAGCGCGGGATCGACCCCGGCATCCCCGGACCCGGACCCGGACCCGGACCCGGACCCGGATCCCGAGGGCCCGGACGCCGCCCGGGCCGCCACGGCCTGCAGAACCGTCGCGGTGCCGTAGCAGACCGCCGACCCCAGCGCGCAGATCATCCCAAAGAGCACAGACGGACTGTAATGGAAGGGAGTTCAGGGGGCGGGAGCGAGCGGATTCTCCGTCCGGGATGGCCGGGAACTAGGGTGTGGCCGGTTCACGTCCCAGACATACGTACGAGATCGCGACGGGGGAGGCCCACACATGCGCAGATTCCGGTCCACAACAGTGGTGCTCGGCGGCATGGGGGTGCTCGCCGCCACGCTGACGGCGTGCTCCAGCGAGCCGGACCGCCGCTGCGTCGACCCCGTCTCGCGCCAGGAACTCCCCAAGTACGAGTGCAAGAGCGGCGGCAACGGCTCGTACTAC
The DNA here is from genome assembly GCF_001653515.1 of Streptomyces sp. ERV7. Taxonomy (GTDB): domain Bacteria; phylum Actinomycetota; class Actinomycetes; order Streptomycetales; family Streptomycetaceae; genus Streptomyces. The sequence continues at coordinate 1,178,748 of NZ_LYOY01000040.1, forward strand.
TACGGCGGCTACACCCGTAACGGCATCGTCTACGGCGGCTCCTTCAACCGCTCCGGATCCGGATCCTCCACCTCCGCCGGCACCTCCGCCGGCACTTCCTCCGGCACCTCGGGTTCCGCCTCCTCATCCGGCTCCTCCGGCGGCGTCGACCGGGGCGGCTTCGGCGGCCACTCCGGGTCGAGCGGCGGCTGACGGATGCAGCGGCACCGCATCGACCCGCGCCCCGGCTGGCAGCAGACCGTCGAGGCCCAGGGCCTGATCTACCCCCTCACCCGCTACCCGGACGACTCGCTGCGCCCGTACTGGGACGAGAGCGCGTACTACTCCTTCAGCCTCCCGGAAGTCGAGGCGCTGGAGGAGGTCGTCGAGGAGCTGCACGGGATGTGCCTGGCCGCGGCGGCGCACATCGTCGAGCGGAACCGTTTCGCGGACCTCGGGATCACCGACCCGGCGCTCGCCGCCCGGGTGGCCGAGTCCTGGCACCGCCGCTCCGAACTCCCGTCCCTCTACGGCCGTTTCGACCTGTGCTACGACGGTGCGGGCCCGGCCAGGATGCTGGAGTACAACGCCGACACCCCCACCTCGCTGGTCGAGGCGGCGAGCCCGCAGTGGTTCTGGATGGAGGAACGCTTCCCCGGCGCCGACCAGTGGAACTCGCTCCACGAACGCCTGATCGCCGCCTGGAAGCGGCAGGCCCCGCTGCTCCCGCCCGGCCCGCTCCACTTCGCCCACTCGGACGACGACGAGCTCGGCGAGGACCTGATGACCGTCGCGTATCTGCGCGAGACGGCCGAGCAGGCGGGCATCGAGACGGAGGCGCTCTCGGTGGAGCGGATCGGCTGGGACGGGCTGACCGGCCGCTTCGTCGACGACCGCCTCCGGTTCATCCGCAGCTGCTTCAAGCTCTACCCGTGGGAGTGGCTGACCACGGACCGGTTCGCCCCGCACGTCCTGGAGACCCTGGACAACGGCGGCGGCACCGGCAGTACCTGCTGGATCGAGCCCGCCTGGAAGATGCTGCTCTCCAACAAGGCGCTGCTGGCGATCCTGTGGGAGCTGTACCCCGGCCACCCGAACCTGCTCCCGGCGTATCTGGACGGCCCGCGCGAGCTGGCCGGAAGCGGCGGATACGTCTCCAAGCCGCTGCTCGGCCGGGAGGGCGCCGGGGTGCGGATCCACGCCCCGGGCGCGCCGCCCGTCCTGCGCGACGAACCCGCCTGCTACCAGGCCCTCTCCCCGCTCCCGGACTTCGACGGGAACCGGGTCGTCCTGGGCGCCTGGGTCGTCGAGGACGAGGCGGCGGGCCTGGGCATCCGCGAGTCGTCGGGCCCGATCACGGACGAGTACGCGCGGTTCGTCCCGCATCTGATCCGCTGACGGGCCCGCCGCCCGGCCGCTACTCGGCGATGTAGTCGCGCAGCGGCGCGGGCCTCAGCCCCGCCGCGTCGGCTGCCGCGAGGACCCGCGTCAGATCGGCCGCCACCGTGTCGTTGAAGTGCAGCAGCACGATGTCCCCGGACTTCAGCCGCGGCACCGGCGGCGTCCACTGCCCCCAGGTCGTCTGGTCGTACGTCCACGTCACCAGCGCCTTGGCCCCGCAGGCCCGGGCCGTGGTCCGGGTCGTCTCGTCGTACGCCCCGAACGGCGGGCGGGCCAGCCGGGGACCGTCCCCGAACCGGGCGAGGTGCGCGTCCCGTGCCCCGCACAGCTGAGCCCGCTGCCCCGCCGCGTCGAGCGTCGTCAGATCCGGGTGGTCGACCGTGTGGTTCTCGATCCGCGAGGGCCCGTGGTCGAGAAGCGTCCGGAAGTACCCGGGGTCGTACGAGTACGCCCCCGGCAGCACGAACAGCGAGGCCGGTACCTGTCGTTCGAGCAGCAGCCGCTGCGCCGCCGGGTCGTGGTTCCAGCCGTCGTCGATCGTGATGAACACGACGGGGTCGTCCGTCTGGACGTGCGACACGACAGGCACCGGCTCGGGCCAGTCCGCCCGCGCGGGCCCGGACAGCCCGACGAGCAGCAGCAGGGGAACGAGCAGGGCGGACGCGGCGCGGGCCACGGAGGCGACGCGCACGGTGCGGGGTCTCGGCATGGCGGCATCATTGGTCTGGACCATCGGTCTTGTCAACGGTCCTGCCGCAGAAGCCGGTTGTCCGGCCGAGCCCCGCGCCGACTCCTCCGGAGTGCTCGGGGGCTGTTCGGGACTACTGGTCCGGGACTACTGGTTCGGGACTGCTTCAGGACTACTCGTGCGCCAGCACCGCCCGCAGCTGGTCAAGACCCCAGTCCAGGTCCTCCTTGCTGATCACCAGCGGCGGGGCGATCCGGATCGTCGAGCCGTGGGTGTCCTTGACCAGGACGCCCCGGTCCATGAGCCGTTCGGAGATCTGCCGTCCGGTCCCGAACGCCGGGTCGATGTCGACGCCCGCCCACAGACCGCGCCCGCGCACCGTCTGGACCGCCCCGGTCCCGGCCAACAGGCCCAGCTCGTGGTGGAGGTGCTCGCCGAGCTCGGTCGCCCGCTGCTGGTACTCGCCGGTGCGCAGCATCGCGATGACCTCCAGGCCGACCGCGCACGCCAGCGGGTTGCCGCCGAAGGTCGACCCGTGCTCGCCGGGGCGGAAGACCCCGAGCACCTCCGCCGAGCCCACCACCGCGGAGACCGGCACGACCCCGCCGCCGAGCGCCTTGCCCAGCACATACAGATCGGGCACCACGTCCTCGTGCTCGCACGCGAACGTCTTCCCGGTCCGGCCCAGGCCGGACTGGATCTCGTCCGCGATGAACAGCACGTTCCGCTCGCGCGTCAACTCCCGTACGCCCGGCAGATATCCGGCCGGCGGCACCAGCACCCCGGCCTCGCCCTGGATCGGCTCCAGGAGCACCGCCACGGTGTTCTCCGTGACGGCCGCCGAGAGCGCGGTCAGGTCCCCGTACGGCACGATCTCGAACCCCGGGGTGTACGGCCCGTAGTCCGCGCGCGCCTCCGGGTCCGTGGAGAAGCTGACGATCGTGGTCGTCCGGCCGTGGAAGTTGTTGGCGGCGACCACGATCTTCGCCATCCCGTCAGGCACTCCCTTGACCCGGTACCCCCACTTCCGGGCGGTCTTCACGGCCGTCTCGACGGCCTCCGCCCCGGTGTTCATGGGCAGGACCATCTCCTTGCCGCACAACTGCGCCAGCTGCCCGCAGAACTCGGCGAACCGGTCGTGGTGGAACGCCCTCGACGTGAGCGTCACTCTCTCCAGCTGCGCCTTGGCCGCGTCGATCAGCCTGCGGTTGCCGTGGCCGAAGTTCAGCGCCGAGTACCCGGCGAGCATGTCGAGGAAGCGGCGCCCCTCGACATCGGTCATCCACGCGCCCTCGGCCGAGGCGACGACGACGGGCAGCGGATGGTAGTTGTGCGCACTGTGGGCCTCGGCAGAGCGGATGGCGTCCGATGTAGTCGACACGGGGTCTCCGTTTCATCGTGCGGCGTGGGACGGGGGTAGCGCCCAGTTTCTCTCGTCGTTCGGATGTTGGACGGGGAAACCTTGATTCCCGGCGCGCCCGTTAGGGTGGGTGGTACGTACGGCGACTGGCGCACGGGGAAGCGACCCCGGGGAAGCCGTGCGTGACATGCGCACGAGGTGCCGCCCGCCTGGGCACCCCGGGACCACGACGGACCCCGGAGGACGCCATGAGCCTGCCCCTTTCCCACCCGGCCCTTTCCGCCACCGACCCCGAACTCGCCGCGCTCGTCGCCGCCGAGGAACGGCTGCAGTCGGACACCCTGCGGCTGATCCCCAGCGAGAACTACGTCTCGCAGGCCGTTCTCGAAGCCTCGGGCACGGTGCTGCAGAACAAGTACAGCGAGGGCTACTCGGGCCGCCGGTACTACGAGGGCCAGCAGAACATCGACCAGGTCGAGACCCTCGCCGTGGAGCGGGCCAAGGCCCTGTTCGGCGTCGAGCACGCCAACGTCCAGCCCTACTCCGGCTCGCCGGCCAACCTCGCCGTCTACCTCGCCTTCGCCGAGCCCGGCGACACCGTGATGGGCATGGCCCTGCCGATGGGCGGCCACCTCACCCACGGCTGGGGCGTCTCCGCGACCGGCAAGTGGTTCCGCGGCGTCCAGTACGGCGTACGCCACGACACCGGTCTCATCGACTTCGACGAGGTGCGCGAACTGGCCCTCAAGGAGCGGCCGAAGATCATTTTCTGTGGTGGTACCGCCCTTCCCCGCACCATCGACTTCGCGGCCTTCGCGGAGATCGCCCGGGAGGCGGGCTCCGTCCTGGTCGCCGATGTCGCGCACATCGCGGGCCTGATCGCCGGTGGTGCCCACCCGTCCCCCGCCCCGTACGCGGACGTGATCTCCACGACCACCCACAAGACCCTGCGCGGCCCGCGCGGCGCGATGCTCATGTCCCGCGAGCAGCACGCCAAGGCCATCGACAAGGCCGTCTTCCCCGGCCTCCAGGGCGGTCCGCACAACCAGACCACCGCCGCGATCGCCGTCGCCCTCCGCGAGGCGGCCCAGCCCTCCTTCCGCGACTACGCCCAGGCCGTCGTCGCCAACGCCGGGGCCCTCGCCGAGCAGCTCCTCGCGCGCGGCTTCGACCTGGTCTCCGGCGGCACCGACAACCATCTGATCCTGATGGACCTCACCCCCAAGGACGTCCCGGGCAAGGTCGCCGCCAAGGCCCTCGACCGGGCCGGGATCGTCGTCAACTACAACACCGTCCCGTACGACCCGAGGAAGCCGTTCGACCCCTCGGGCATCCGGATCGGCACCCCCTCCCTCACCTCCCGCGGTCTCGGTACCCAGCACATGGCGGCCGTGGCCGACTGGATCGACCGGGGCGTCGCCGCGGCCCGCACCGGCGACGAGGACGCCCTCGCCGTCGTCCGCGCCGAGGTGGCCGAGCTGATGGCCGCGTTCCCGGCGCCCGGCCTCCCGACGGACTGACCGGTCAGGCGCCGCCGGCCCGGCGGCCCGGCTCGGCCCGGCCGTCTCGGCCGGCCTCACCGGCCAGGTCGTCGGCCCCACCGGCCACGTCTCGCAGCTCCTGGCGCGGCCCGTCCTCGTGGCTCCGCCAGGAGGCGGTGACGGCCGCGGGGAGCCGGGTCGCCCACGGGCGTATGAGCAGGGCCAGAGCGGCCCCGATGGTCAGGCCCGGCAGGGCCCACCACCAGCCGGTCGCCGTCGGGTCGGCGGAGGCCGAAAGCCCGGTCCGGCCGGACCCTTCCTCCCGGGCGCCCTCGGCGGCGGGCGCCGTCGCCTCCCCGGGCCCGCCCGGCGGTGTGGTCCACTCCTGCGGCGCCACGCCGGTCGCGGCGTGCTCGACGACGGGGCCCATCACCTCCAGTTTCGTCAGCAGCGCCCGCAGCTCGGCGGGGCGCTGGGCGCGGTGCCAGTAGCCGTTGAAGGTGTGGGGGAGCCCGGCCGCCGTGTGTATCCAGACCGTGGTGGCGTCGTCGCTGGTGAAGACGCGGTCCAGCCGCCAGGGATCCATGTCGTGGACCATCCACGTCACAGTGATCTGGCGGGACCGCATCGCCGCGTCCAGCGACGGCGGGCGCTCCTTCTGGCCCTGGTTCGGTTCGCCGAGCAGGACCAGCAGCGTCGAGTAGTCCGCGTCGGAGTGGTAGCGCGCGGCCGTCTGCTCGCTCTCCGGCGACACGATCAGCACGCTGGTCGGGCCGCCCGCGTGCGCGGCCGGGGCGAGGAACAGCCCCAGTGCCACGGCCACGGCGAGGGACAGGATCCCCCGCACCGCGGACCCGCCGTGCCTGCGCCTGCCCGGGCCCCCGCCCCGTACCCGCCCGGCCGGGCCTCGGCTCCCCCGCTCCCCGTGTTCGTGCCCTCCTCCGCTCCGCCCGCCCGGCAGGCGCCCGGCACCGCGTACGTCGTGTCGCAGGACCGCCGGAACATCCTCCGCTGGACCACCGAGGACCACTCCTGGAAGGTGATCGGTCCGGCGGCCGACGAGATCTTCGCGAGCCCCGCCGGGCTGTTCGCGACCAACCCCGGCGACGGGCACATCTCCAAGTACGACGAGCCGTCCCGCTCCTGGTCCCAGATCGGATTCCCCGGCGAGCAGTTCGTCACCACCGGGGACGGCCTCTACGCCATCACCGAACACCGCGACGCCGTCGTGCACTGGACGGGCGTGGGATCCGACTGGGTTTCCATCGGGTCGCCCGCCGCACGGCTGTACGCGGGCGGCGCGGGCCTCTTCGCCACCAGCCCGGACAACGGGGCCCTGTTCCGGTACGCCGGGTACGGCAGCACCTGGGTCGACGCGGGCGGCCCGGGCGCCGACTTCGCCGTCGGCCCCGACTACGTGGCCCGTATCTCCCCCGACGGCAAGGAGATCTGGCAGGGCAACGGCCGGGGCAGCAACTGGCGGCGGATCGGCGGCCCGGCCACCAGGCTGTACGCGGGCGGCGCGGGCCTGTTCGCCACCGACGCGGCCGGGCGGATCCTCAAGTACGTCGGCGCCGCCGGCTCATGGACCACCATCGGCAGGGCGGGCGTCACCCTCGCCGTCACCGGCAACGCGGTCTACCGCATCGCCGCCGACGGGCGGGCCGTCTCCCGGTGGACCGGGCAGGGCTCCGAGTGGGTCCCGCTGGGCGCCACGGCGAGCGCGATCGCGGCCACGGACTGACCGCCTGGCTCGACCGCCCTCCCGCACCGCCTAAAATCGTGCCGCCGGCGGGACGCGCCGGCGGCCAGGAGGGACAGCGCGCGGTGAACAGCGACAGTGACGTACCGATCTACGCCCAGCTCATACGGGAACGGGGTGACGTCCCTGGCGACGTGCGCCGGGAGGCCGAGCAGATCCAGCGGAACCTGGAGCGGGTGATCATGCCGTTCCGTCCGGGCCTGCCGACGCCCGGTTTCTTCCGCTCCTGACCGCCCGCGCCGGGGACGCCCTGGTGGGAGGAGGCTACGAGAGCGCCTTCCCCGGGCACAGCGGCCTCGGCTTCGCGTCGCCCTTGAGCCTGGCGCTCACACATCCGGCGGGGACACCGTGGGAAGCGGTGGCCCCGAAGTTGGCCGTGACGGTCAGTACGCCGTCGCCGAAGACGGTGCGCTGGACGGTCCGGTCGGCGGTCAGCAGGCGGAAGGACGTCAGCCGCTCGGTGCCCGCCTTCTGGTGCAGCGGCGCGAAGTACTTCTGCAGGGCGGCCAGTTCGGGCCCGTGCTGCTTCAGGGACGGCCCGTCGAGGACGTAGTTCAGCGGGATGTTGTAGAGCATGGCCTGCATCGCCCTCGTCTGCTTCTGCCGGGGCAGCTTGTCGAAGGAGAGCTCCCAGCGCTCCACGTTGACCAGGGAGCCGTGCAGGGCGGTCTCGTACAGCGGGACGCGGTACTTGGGGTCGTACATCTCCCGGGCGAGGTCGGCGGGCAGGTCGACCGGCTTGAAGAAGGTCTTCGGCGCCTTCTCGGGGGCGTATCCGCCCCACACCTCCTTGTTTCGCTGCAACGCCCACAGGCCGTCGCCCACCGGGGTGGCCGAGCCGTGGTCGAAGGCGACGACCTGGTTGGACCACGCTCCGGCGGACTCGGAGCCGACGACGAGCCCGCCGTCCGTCAGGCGCTTCATCCGGGCGAGGCGGTGGGCCCGGTCCTGGCCCTTGGTCATCGGGTGGTCGGGGCTGTGGTCCCGGAAGAGGTCTCCGGCCGCGTCGACGTCCAGGAAGTAGCTGTCGGCGCCGTTGGCCACCATCCGGCGTGTGCGGTCGGCGAGGTAGTGCTTGTCCGGCTCGGCCCGCTCGAACGCCTGCGAGCTGAGGTAGCAGCCCCGGTTGCCGAATCCGGTCTCCGGCCTGCCCTTGGCGTCGATCACGCAGTAGTCGGGGTAGACACGGCCGGGCCAGGCCGAGCTCGGCGAGTCGGCGGTGGCGGGGTCCTGTCCGTTGGCGAAGGAGTCGTAGGGGCCGACGAGGTAGCCGTTCTTCTTGGCGGCGCCGACGGCCTGGGCGCTCATCGGGTCGTTCCCGGCGTCGTAGCCCAGCCACATCCGGCTCACGCCGAGCTTGCGCAGCGCCTCCATGGCCTGGGGCGTGCGCGCGTCGCCCCACAGATAGGCGTGGAAGGCGCCGAGCAGCCTGGCGTCGGCCGGGTTGGCCCTGATCTTGTCGCGGAGGCTGCCGAGCCGTCCGTGTTGGGAGAGCCAGTCGCGGTAGTCGACGGCCGGGGCCACCGGGTTCCCGTCGGTGAGCGCGAAGGTGACGGTGTACGAGCGGGTGTCCTCGCCGCCGTCGAAGGTGTGGGTGGCCGTGCCGCGCAGCCGGCCCTGCTCGGAGGCGAACCCGAGCGAGGTGCCGATGTCGGTGGGAACGACATAGCTCGCGCCCCGACTGCCGTACGTATAGCCCCACATCGGCATGGTGAGGGCGCCGGAGCCCATGTCCATGGGCTCACCGGTGAGGCCGCGCTCGGGCGCGCTCCAGAACGCGTCGCCCACGGGGATGTTCAGGCCCTCGCCGCGCGGGAGCTGGAGGTCGGAGGCGGACGCGTCGGTACCGGTCACCGGCCACCGCACCTCCCCGTCACGCCGCGCGGCCATGCTGACGCGCAGCCGCCCGTGCTCCGCGACGGCCGTGACCGTCAACTCCTTGGCGGGGTAGGTCCAGCGGGCTCCCCCTCGTATCTCGGTGACCGGGCCCGGCCGGCCCAGGTCGGTCGCGGCCGGGGCGGACAGCTCCAGCTCTCCCCCGGACGCCGGGCGCGCCCGTACGGCGAGTGAGGCGGTGTCGATGACCGCGGTGCCGCCCCGGACGGGAACGGTCACCCTGCCGTCCCCGGTGCGGGCGTCGGAGACCTCGGCGCCGGCCGCCGTGGTGCACCCGGCGAGCGCGGCGAGGGCGAGGGTGACGGCGATCCCGTGGGCGGCGGCGCGAACCCGGTTCCCGCTGGGGGTCCGGCTGTGGGTCGAGAAGTTTGATCTCATGGGTCGTGAATAGTCGTGCACCATAAGAGGGTTCTAAGAGCTCCGGCCCCACGCCGCCGGAGGACGGGGTGTTTCCATGGGTGCTGCCAGGGTCGCGGTCGTGACGAGCGCCGCCGGTATCGCGTACGACCAGGACCTCCCGCTGATCGTCGACGCCCTGTGCGCCGACGGGTCGGCCGCCGAAGCGGTCACCTGGGACGCGCCCTCCGTGGACTGGGGCGGATTCGATCTGGCGGTGATCCGCTCGGCCTGGGACTACGCGGAACGGCACGCCGAGTTCCTCGCCTGGGCCGACAGGGCGGACCGCGCCACCCGGCTGTGGAATCCGCCTCCGGTGCTGCGCTGGAACAGCGACAAACGGTATCTGCCGGAGCTGGCCGGGCGCGGTGTCGCCGTCGTGCCGACGACGGTCATCGACCCGGGCGGGCGGTGCGACGAGGCGGACTTCGACCTGCCCACCGGCGTGGTGGTCAAGCCCGCCGTGTCCGCCGCCGCCCGCGACACCGCATGGTACGAGCCCGGCCGGCACGCGGATGCCGTGCGCCACGCCCGGATGCTCCTCGACGGGGGCCGCAGCGCGGTGGTCCAGCCCTATCTGCCGCTGGTGGAGGAGGGAGAACGCGCCCTGGTCTTCCTCTCCACCGGCGACGGGTTGGCCTTCAGCCACGCCATCCGCAAGCAACCGGTGCTGACCGAGCCCCATGTGATCGACAACTTCCGGGACGCGCACCCGGGCGTGGTTCCCCACGAGCCGACCGGGGCGGAGATCCGTACCGCGCTGGACGCGCTGGCGGCGGTTCCATCGCCGGGCGCCCTGCTGTACGCGCGGGTGGACCTCGCGCTGGACGACAGCAGGGCACCGGTGGCGATGGAGCTGGAGCTCATCGAGCCGAACCTGTTCCTCGGCAGCGGTCCGGGGGCGCTGGAGCGGTTCACCGCCGCCGTGGCGGCGGGCCGGAAAGCCGCTACGGGAGCGTGACTTCGGCGCTGACCGGCAGGTGGTCGGAGGCGTCGCTGTCGATGACCTCCGCCTGCCGGGCGGCGATGCCCGAAGAGCCGAGTACGTAGTCGATGCGCTTGTGCGGGCTGCGGGCGTCGAAGGTGTATCCGGAGCCCTCCCCCGCCGTGCGCCACACGTCGGCGAGGTGCCTGGTCAGCACGCCGACCTCGCGGGCGCCCGGAGTGGCGTTGAGGTCGCCCACCAGCACGGTGGGACGGCCGGAGTCCTCGATGACGCTGTTGATCGCCTCCGCCTGGGCGAGGCGCTCGCTCTGCGAGGTGTGTTCCAGGTGGGTGGTCAGGACGCGTACCGCCGTGCCGTCCACATTGATGTCGGCCTCCAGCAGGCCGCGTTGCTCGCCCTGGCGCGGGCGGGGCAGCCGGGTGTTGCGGGACTCGCTGACCGGGAAGCGCGACAGGATCGCGGTGCCGTACTGGCGCCGCGGCGCCCCCGAGCGCGGCGGGTCGAGGCTGAGGTTGGCCCCGTAGACCACGTGCATCCCGAGGCGGCGGCCGAGCCAGCCCGCCTGGTCCAGGAAGTCGCTGCGCGTGTCGTAGTGCCGGTCGACCTCCTGGAGGCCCACGACGTCGGCGCCGCTGTCCCTCAGGACGCGGGCCACCCGTTCGAGGGCGAGGGCGTCGTCGGCGCCCGCGCCGTGGTGGATGTTGTAGGTCAGCACGGTGAGGGTCTGAGGTGCGGCCGCCGCCGAGGAGGTCGGTGCCACGGCCAGCGGGATGAGCATCAGGACGAGAGCCAGTGCGGACCTGGCGCACACACGGATCACTGAACACCTCTGTCTTCTTCGGAGTCTGCGGATGTCGGAGTCTGCGGATGTCGTCGGACGGGGCTGCGCACAACTCGGAGCATGCCGACGCGCCCTGACGGCGTGGGTGCTGGTTCGGGCCGTCGGGCGACATGGACATGGGCGGGGGACGTGGGGTGGGTGGGCGGGACCGCCGCAGCCCCTGCCCCCGGCACCGCCGGAGAGCGGGCCCTCGTCCCCTATACCGGCAACCGTCGGAAAAGCGGGCGCGGTACGTGTCTCAGGGCCGACATCACCAGTCTCAGGGGGCCCGGGACCCACACCACCTCCGCTCGGCGTCTCAGGCCTGTCTCGATCGACTCCGCCACTGCTTCCGGTGTGGTGGCCAGGGGGGCCTCTGGGAGGCCTGTGGTCATCTTGGTGCGGACGAAGCCGGGGCGGACCACCATCACGTGGACTCCTGAGCCGTGGAGGGCGTCGCCCAGGCCCTGGGTGAAGGCGTCCAGGCCCGCCTTGCTGGAGCCGTAGATGAAGTTGGTGCGGCGGGCGCGTTCGCCGGCCACCGAGGAGAGGACCACCAGGGAGCCGTGGCCCTGGGTCCGCAGGGCCTTCGCGCAGATCAGGGACGCCGAGACCGCGCCCGTGTAGTTGGTCTGCGCGACCCGTACCGCCGCCATGGGCGTCCCCTCGTCCCGTACCTGGTCGCCCAGGATCCCGAACGCCAGCAGGACCATGTCGATGTCGCCCTGGCCGAAGACCTTGCCCAGGGCCGGCTCGTGCGACTCCGCGTCCAGCGCGTCGAAGGCCAGGGTGTGCACGTCCGCGCCCAGCTCGCGCAGCTCCGTCGCGGCCGCGTCCAGCGCGGGCGACGGGCGGCCGGCCAGCCAGACCGTACGGGTGCGGCGGGCCACCAGGCGGCGTGCCGTGGCCAGGCCGATCTCGGACGTGCCGCCCAGGACCAGCAGGGACTGGGGGGTGCCGAAGGCGTCCTTCATCGCGTAACTCCTGGGGGTGGGCGTCCGTCAGAGGTTCAGGCGGCGGGAGAGGTCCGAGACGAAGACCCCTTCCGGGTCGATTTCGCGGCGCAGGGCGCGGAAGTCCGGGAGGCGGGCGTACATGGACTCCAGTAGCTGCGGGCGCACTCTCGCGTCCTTCGCCAGGTAGACGCGGCCGCCCGCCGCCGCCACCTCCTCGTCCAGCTCGTCCAGGAAGCCGGCCAGGCCCGGCAGGCCCGCCGGGATGTCCAGGGCCAGCGTCCAGCCGGGGAGCGGGAAGGAGAGCCAGCCGGGGTCGGCCTCGCCGAAGCGCTTGAGGACCGCCAGGAAGGACGGGCAGCCCCGGTCCGCGATCCGGCGTACCACGCGGCGCAGGGTCTCCTCCTGGCCGTGGCCGACCACGAACTGGTACTGGACGAAGCCGCCCCTTCCGTAGATCCGGTTCCAGTGCGGGACGCCGTCCAGGGGGTGGAAGAACTTCGCGATCGACTGGACTTCCCCCGTTCGGTGCCTCGGTGCCCTGCGGTACCAGAGTTCGTTGAACGCCGAGACGGAGAGACGGTTCAGGAGGCCGCCCGGGAAGTGGGGTGGTGCGGGCGGGAGTCGGAGCGGGGCGAAGCGCAGCGGAGTTCTGTCCGCGCGCCCCCGTAGCGCCTCCCGTGGTGCGTGGTCGCCCCTCGTCAGGACCGCTCGGCCCGTTCTCGCGCCCCTGGCCAGCAGGTCGATCCACGCCACTGAGTAGCGGTAGCGGTGGTCCGTCGCCGTCAGCCGCGCCATCAAGTCGTCGAGATCCGCCGCCCGTTCCGTGTCCACCGCCATCAAGGACGTCTGTACGGGGTGCAGACGGAGCTCGGCCGCGAGGATCACCCCGGTCAGGCCCATACCGCCCGCCGTGGCCCAGAACAGTGCGTCGGTGGGGGTGAGGCGGTGGACCGTGCCGTCCGCCGTGAGGAGGTCGAGCGCGCGCACATGGCGCGAGAACGCGCCCGAGCCGTGGTGGTTCTTGCCGTGGATGTCCGCGCCGATCGCGCCGCCGACCGTGACGTACCGCGTCCCGGGCGTCACCGGCACGAACCAGCCCAGCGGCAGCAGGACTTCCATCAGGCGGTGCAGGCTGACGCCCGCCTCGCAGACCACCACGCCCGCCTCGGCGTCGATCGTGCGGATGCGGTCGAGGCCGGTCATGTCCAGGACGGCGCCGCCCGCGTTCTGCGCGGCGTCGCCGTACGCCCGGCCGAGGCCCCGTGCGATCGACCCCCGCGCCCCGCCCGCGAGAACGGCGACCGCGGCCTCCTCGTACGTACGCGGGCGGACCAGCCGGGCCGCCGTCGGAGCGGTGCGGCCCCAGCCGGTCACGGGGGTCGGGGGAGTGGCGGCGGCAGGCATGGGAGCGACCGTAGCGGGGGTTCTGTTCTGTGTGCTGGGATATGCCCTTTTTATTGTGATGCTCACCGAAATGGGTGATTGAGTGAGTGTCAAGCGGCATTGACGCGCATCTGGCGTCGCCGCCGGGGAGAGTCGCGTACGGCTGACGGCCGACCGGCGGGGCTGTCTCACGGAATCGGGGTGGCAGATGCGGTACCGCGACGCGGACCACCGGCTGTTGGCGGCGCTGCGCGACTGCGGCGCGGAGCCACGGGTGGCCGCCGTCGCCCGCGCTCTCTCGTTCGCCGGGGAGCACGGCGCGGTGTGGCTGGCGGGCGGGGCGCTCGCCGCCGCCGTCGACCGGGAGCGGCGCGCGGGCTGGCTGCGTGGGGCGGCGCTGGTCGGGGCCGCGCATCTGGCCAGCATGGGTGTGAAGCGGGTGGTGCGGCGGTCCCGGCCGCGGCTCGCCGCCCGGGAGCCGCTGGTGCGCACCGCCGGGCGGCACTCCTTCCCGAGCTCGCACGCCACCTCGGCGGCCGCGGCCGCCGTCGCGTACGGCGCGCTGCGGCCCGCCGGGGCGCGGCTGGTGCCGCCGCTCGCCGCCGCGATGTGCGTGTCCCGGCTGGTGGCCGGTGTCCACTACCCCTCGGACGTGCTGGTCGGCGCCCTCCTCGGCGGCGCCACGGCACGGCTGGGGGCGGGCTGGATGGGCCGCGCGCCCTCCCCTGCTCCCGCACGACTTCCCGCACGACCTCCCGGCCGCCCCCGGGCCGCACTCGGAGCCGCCTCGTGACCCGGCCCGGGCTCCTCGTCCTCGAAGAGCGGGCCGCCCGGCGCCCGGCGTGGCGCGTCCTCGGCGTGCCCGCGGGCGTGCTCAGGACCGCGCGCCCCCGGCAGTGGATCAAGAACGTGCTCGTGGTCGCCGCGCCCGCCGCCGCCGGACAGCTCGACTCGCGCCACACCCTGCGCCAACTCGCCCTGGTCTTCGTGCTGTTCACGGCCGCCGCCTCCGCCGTGTACCTAGTCAACGACGCGCGCGACGCCGTCGCCGACCGCGCCCACCCGCAGAAGCGCCACCGCCCGGTGGCCACCGGGCAGGTGCCGGTGCCGGTCGCCTACGCCGCCGGCGGGCTGCTCGCGCTGCTCGCCCCGCTCGGCGCGGCCCTGACCTGCAACGCCATGACGGCGACCCTGCTCACCGGGTACGTGGTGATGCAACTCGCCTACTGCGTCAAGCTCAAGCACGTCCTCGTCGTCGACCTCGTCGTGGTCACCGCCGGGTTCCTGATGCGGGCCATGATCGGCGGGGTCGCGCTCGCCATCCCGCTCTCGCGCTGGTTCCTGATCACCGCCGGGTTCGGCGCGCTGTTCATGGTCGCGGCCAAGCGGTACTCGGAAGCCGTCCAGATGGAGGGGCGCGGGGGCGCGACCCGTGCGCTCCTGGACGCGTACACCACCGGCTATCTGCGGTTCGTCTGGCAGCTCGCGGCCGGCGTCGCGGTCCTCGCGTACTGCATGTGGGCGCTGGAGAGCGACGGTATGGCGGGCGGCTCGCTGCTGCCGTGGCGGCAGCTGTCGATGGTCCCGTTCATCGGCGGGATCCTGCGGTACGCCGTGTTCGCCGACCGGGGGAGCGCGGGCGCCCCCGAGGACGTGGTGCTGCACGACCGGGCGCTCGTGGTCATCGGACTGGTGTGGGTCGCGCTGTACGGGCTCGCGGTGGCCGACCTGTGAGGGGCGCGCAGAGGGCGGGAACGTGGGCCCGCGGGGCGCACGGAGGCGTGCGCCGGGCCGAGCTCGTCGGCTTCGCCCTGGCCGGGATCTGCGCGTACGCCGTCGACCTCGGTCTCTTCGTCTGGCTGCGGTCGGGCCTGGCATGGGACCCGGTCACCGCCAAGTGCCTCTCCTTCGTGGCGGGGTGCACCGTCGCGTACCTCGGCAACGCCTTCGGCACCTACCGGGGCAGCCGGGCCGGGGGCCGTGAGTACGCCGTGTTCTTCGCGGTGAACATCGCGGGCGCGCTGGTGCAGTTGTGCTGTCTGGCCGTCACGCACTACGGCCTCGGCTTCACCTCGCCGCGCGCCGACACGCTCTCGGGTGCGGTGTTCGGCATGGCGCTCGCCACCTGCCTGCGCTTCTGGGGGACCCGGACGCTTGTCTTCCGGGGTGAGGAGGGTACTCGCACATCATGGACTGGCTGAAGAATCTTCCCGTCGTCGGGCCGTGGGTGGTCCGGCTGATGAGGACGCACGCCTGGCGATCGTACGAGCGGCTCGACCGGGTGCGCTGGTCCCGGCTGGCCGCCGCGATCACCTTCATCAGCTTCCTCGCGCTCTTCCCGCTGCTCACCGTGAGCGCGGCCGTGGCCGCCGCCGTACTGACCCCGGGCCGGGTGGAGAAGCTCCAGAACACCCTCGCCGAGCAGGTGCCCGGCATCTCCGACCAGCTCGACCTCCAGGACCTGACCCGCAACGCGGGCACGGTCGGCGTCGTCGCCGGGGCGCTGCTGCTGTTCACCGGCATCGGCTGGATCAGCCAGATGCGCGGCTGTCTGCGGGTGGTGTGGGACCGGGACGACGAGGAGGGCGAGAACCCGTTCCTGCGCCAGCTCAAGGACGGCGGGGTGCTGATCGGCCTCGGCGGCGCGGGGCTCGCCTCGTTCGCCGCGTCCTCGATCGGCTCGACGGCGGTCGGCTGGACCGCCGACCAGCTGGGCATCGACGAGAACGGCGTCGGCCGGGTGTTCCTGCGGATCGCGGCGATCGCGGTGGCGGCCGCCGCCGACTTCCTGGTCCTGATGTACGTACTGACCCTGCTGCCCGGGGTCTCCCCGCCGCGCCGCCATCTGCTGACCGCCGGGGTCATCGGCGCGGTGGGGTTCGAGCTGCTGAAGGTGCTGCTCGGCGGCTATATGCAGGGGGTCGCCGGCAAGAGCATGTACGGGGCGTTCGGGGTGCCCATCGCGCTGCTGCTGTGGATCAACTTCACCGCGAAGCTGCTGCTGTTCTGCGCCGCCTGGACGGCCACCCCGGCCAAGGAGGACGACCCCGAGATCACTTCTTCCGGCGCACCAGCTCAGGAAGAGGCCAGCGCCGGTTGAGCAGGAACACCCCGGCGCCGACGACCAGGAGCGCGCCGCCCGCGATGGCGAGCGCGGTGCCGACGCCGCCGGAGCCCGGCCCCTTCCGGGTGGTGACCGCGGCCTTGGCGGCGCCGTTCGCCGTGGGCTGCGAGCCCTGCGGGGCGCCGGTCGGGGCCGCCGACTTCGGCGGGACCAGCTCGCCCACCGGGGTGACCTTGCCGGCCGCCGCGAAGCCCCAGTCCAGGAGGCGGGCGGCCTCCTTGTAGACGGCCTGGCTCTCGGAGGAGTCCGGGTTCATCACGGTGACCAGCAGCACCCGGCCGTCGCGCTCGGCGACGCCGGTGAAGGTCGCGCCCGCGTTGGTGGTGTTGCCGTTCTTGACGCCCGCGATGCCCTTGTAGGGGCTGATGCCGTTGTCACCGGTGAGCAGCCGGTTGGTGTTCTGGATCTCGAAGTAGTCGCGCTCGGGGGCTTTGCCCTCGGCGCTCTTGCCCTCGGCGCCGGGGAACTTGGCGGAGGCGGTGGAGCAGTACTCGCGGAAGTCCTTCTTCTGCAGGCCCGAGCGGGCGAACAGGGTGAGGTCGTACGCGCTGGAGACCTGGCCGGGTGCGTCGTAGCCGTCCGGCGAGACGACATGGGTGTCGAGCGCCTGGAGGTCGTCGGCGTGGGCCTGCATGTCCTGGACGGTCTTGGGCACACCGCCGTTCATCGCCGACAGGACGTGCACGGCGTCGTTGCCGGAGCGCAGGAAGACGCCGAGCCACAGGTCGTGCACGGTGTAGGGCTGGTTCTCCTTGACCCCGACCAGGCTGCTGCCCTCGCCGACGCCGTCGAGGTCGGCGGGGGTGACCGTGTGTACGTCGGTCTTGGGGAACCTGGGCAGCACGGTGTCCGCGAAGAGCATCTTCATGGTGGAGGCGGGGGGCAGCCGCCAGTGCGCGTTGTGCGAGGCGAGCACCTGGCCGTTCTCCGCGTCCGCGACGATCCACGAACGGCCCGTCAGCTGCATCGGGAGCACCGGCGCGCCCGGGCCGAGCTTCACCTGGGTGTCGGGCCTGCCCAGCAGCGCGCCGCCCACCGTCGACATCCCCTCCGGCGGCGGGTCGGGGTCCTTGCGGGTCTTGCCCGGCTTGTTGGACTGGCCCTGATCCTGGTCCTGGGTACCCGGTTTGTCATCGTTCGGCAGCGCCGCCGCGGGCGCGGCGGCGAGCGCGGGCAGCAGCGCGGCGACGGCGACCGCCAGTGCGATTCTCGCGGGCTTCTTCACAGCAGACACGGACGAGAACGTACAGGTCGAAGGTGGCGAACCGAACACCGGAGGGGGGACCCGCCGGGAGCCGCCACCCGCCCGGCTGCGCCCGCTTCGCCCCGGAGATACCGATTCCCTGAGGCCCGGCAGCCCTGTCCCCTGGCGAGGACCCATGATCTCCGCCCGGTCGTCGGCCGGGCGACGGCGATCGCGATACTGGGGGGAAAGCCCCTCCCCGCCCGAAGGAAGCCCCCCATGAAGCTCAGCCGTCGCGTCTCGTGGTTCCTGCTCGCGTTCGGCGCGTGGTCCTGGGTGGTCTGGACGACCTTCGTCAAGAACCTGTGGAAGGACGCCAGCGGCCTGGCTTTCGATGATGGCCGTCCGACGGGCTATTTCTGGGTGCATCTGACTCTCGCCGTGGTCTCGTTTGTTCTAGGGACGGCGATTGGCGTGCTCGGGTTCCGTGGGGTGCGGGCGTCGCGCCGGGCCGAGCGGTAGCCACTGGCTACCTGCGGCGCCCCCGCAGGCGATTCCGTACGGCGGCCGCGTGCCGGAACCGCCGCCCACGCCGGGTCACGGACCGCTAACGAGTGGGTGCTCCCCCCTTGTCACGCGCGGCTAACGAGTAGCTGTGTAGTGAAGATTTCCTCTTCCGAATGTGAAACCCGTGTGATTGGGTGAGCGCCATCACAGGGGTGCGCGAGGGGGTTCGGCACGCCTGAAGGGTGGGGCGTTCCGAGGAGAGCACGGCGATGCGGTCGATCCGTATGCGGATTCTGGCGATTTGTGCAGTCTTGGTGGTTGTGGGTGTGGGGGGATGGCAGCTACTGCCGTCCGACGGGAAGAAGAAGGACCCGATCACGGTCGGGACGACGGACGCGATCACGTCCCTGGACCCGGCCGGTGCCTATGACGCCGGTTCCTGGGCCCTCTACAGCAACGTGTACCAGTCGCTGCTGACGTTCAAGCCCGGCTCGGCGGTGCCGGTGCCGGACGCGGCCCGTGGCTGCAAGTTCATCGGGCTCAAGCTGACGACGTATCAGTGCGAGCTGCGCGACGGTCTGACCTTCTCGTCCGGGCGCAAGATCACCGCCGCGGACGTCAAGTTCTCCTTCGACCGCGTGATGAAGATCAAGAGCGATGTGGGCCCGGCCTCGCTGCTCTCCTCCCTCGGCTCGGTCCAGGCCGACGGCGACACCGTCACCTTCAACCTGAAGACCAAGGACGCGACCTTCCCGTCCAAGCTCGCCACCGGCGCCGGGTCGATCGTGGACAGCACCGCGTACCCGGAGAAGTCGCTGCGCAAGGACAACAGCGTGGTCGGCTCCGGCCCGTATCTGCTCAAGTCGTACAAGCAGGGCCAGAGCGCGGTCCTGGAGCCGAACCCCGACTACCGGGGCGCGGTCGGCAGGAAGGGCCTGCCCGTCGAGGTGCGCTACTTCGCCGAGTCCGACCAGCTCAACCAGGCGTGGACGGCCGGGCAGGTCAAGGTCGCGCACCGCCAGATGCCGCCGAAGGTGCTCGCCAAGCTGTCGCCCGGCGACCCGGACATCCGCATCAGCGAGACGCCCGGCGCCGAGACCCGCAACCTGAACATCAACGTCCGCTCCGGCCACCCGCTGGCCAAGACCAAGGTCCGCCAGGCGCTGGCCGCGCTGATCGACCGGCCCGCGCTGGCGAGCGCCGTCTACGACGGCACGGTCGAGCCGCTGTTCTCGCTGATCCCGCAGGGCTTCACCGGCCACAGCACCGCCTTCTTCGACGCCTACCCCAAGGTGGACGTGTCGAAGGCGAAGGGGCTCCTGAAGTCGGCGGACGTGCGCACCCCGGTGAAGTTCACGCTCGCCTACCGCAAGCTCGGCGCCAACGGCGCGGAGGCGGAGCTGCTCAAGGCGCAGCTGGAGAAGGGCGGTCTGTTCGCCGTCGACCTGCTCGCCGAGGCCGACTGGACCAAGATGCAGAAGAACTACGCGGCCGGTGTCTACGACGCGTACACCGCGGGCTGGGTCGCGGACTTCCCGGACCCGGACA
The DNA here is from genome assembly GCF_001653515.1 of Streptomyces sp. ERV7. Classification (GTDB taxonomy): domain Bacteria; phylum Actinomycetota; class Actinomycetes; order Streptomycetales; family Streptomycetaceae; genus Streptomyces. The sequence goes on from NZ_LYOY01000040.1 coordinate 1,198,178, forward strand.
ACTTCAGCCAGCCGCTCGTCGGCACCGGGAACAGCCTGCACACCGGGTACTCGGACAAGGACGTCGACGGCATCATCCAGCGCACCCAGCAGTACAGCGACCGGGGCCGCACCGCCGACGACTTCAAGGCGCTCCAGGACAAGGTCGCCGAGGACGTGCCGCTGATCCCGCTGTGGCAGGGCAAGGACTACGTGGTGAGCAGCCGCAGCGTCAGCGGGCTCCAGTACGTGTCGGACGGCACGGGTGTGTGGCGGCTGTGGGAGCTGAACTGGATCTGAGCCGACGGGCCCCGGGCCGCGCCCTTGTCGGGGTGCGGCTCAGGGTCTCTCGCGGCTCAGGACTTCTTGCGGGCCGTCGCCGCCTGGGCCATGCCCGGCAGGAAGTCCGTGAACAGCTCGTGGACCTCGTGGACCAGCGGGCGCAGCACCCGGAAGCGGGCGAGCGCCACACCGCGCGTGGTGAGCTTGGCGCCGCGCGCGGCGAGCCGGTAGCTGCGCTCACGGCCCTCGGAGCGGTCGAACACCCAGTACAGGACCAGGCCCATCTGGGAGAGCCACATCAACTCGGGCAGGACGTCCACGAGTTCGGCCGGGACCTTGGTCTTCGTCCCCGCCAGCACCTCGCGGTGCACGTCGATCGCCGTCTCGCGGGCGTGCTCGGACTCCGCCGAGAACGGGCTGAGCGGGCTGTCCGGGTCCGCCGCGTTCTTGAAGAACTGCGCCGCGAACTCGTGGTACGGGGCCGCGATGTCCAGCCAGGCCTTGAGCACTCCGGCGAGCCGCGCCTCAAGGTCGGTCTCGGTGGCCAGTACGTCGCGGACCGCCGCCTGGTGTTCGGCGGCGATCCGGTCGTAGAACCCCTGGATCAGATGCTCTTTGCCGGCGAAGTAGTAGTACGCGTTGCCGACCGAGACCCCGGCCTCCTTGGCGATGGCCCGCATCGTCGTCTTGTCGTAACCGAGCTCCTGGAACAGCCGCATGGCGGTCTCCAGGATCAGGGTGCGGGTCTGCTCGCCCTTGGCGGGACTCTGCTCGCCCCTGGCAAGCGCGGACTCGCTCTCGGGGAGCTCGGACTCTGCGGGCACGCGCGCGTTCTCTGCTGGCACGGGACGAGCCTAATCGGCCGCGGAGCAGCCGCTGCCGCAGGCTGCCGGTCCGGTGTACGTCCACACCCCGCGCGCGTCGGACGTCCAGCCGTCCTCGCGGCGGTAGGGGCGGTTGCCGGCCGCCGCCAGCCGGGCGCTGGTGCCGCCGCGGTAGCGGGCGGCGGCGATCACCGCGCCCCGCGCGAACACCGCCCCGGCCGGGGTGGCCAGACGGTGGGCCATCGGCCGGTACTGGCGCAGCGCCCAGAGGCAGACGATCCAGGCGGCCGGGCCCCGGTAGACCTGACCGGCGTCGGCGACGACGGTGATCTCCTCGAAGCTCGCCGCGTGGTCGAGGCGGGGGAAGCGGCGGCGGGCCTCGGTGGACCCGGTGGGCACCAGATCGAGCGGGACCAGCTGGCGCTGCTTCATCAGCCAGTTGCGCAGGAAGGTGCAGAGCGGGCAGTCGGCGTCGTAGAGCACGGTGAGCCGGCGGACCGGGGCGCGCTGGGCGTCCCGGTCGGCGGTGGTGGCGGTGGGCATCGGGCTCAGGCCCCGGCGGCCGGCGCGGCCCACGGACCCTGGCCCCCGGTGAAGCCCTGCGGCGGCACCGGCGGGTTCTGCTCACGCTCCATCAGGCCCCGGCGGCGGAACTTGTTGAGCGCGTACACATTGCCCAGGTGCATCACGCCGAGCACCAGCAGCACCACGCCGAGCTTCTTCGACAGCGCCTCGAAGATCTGTCGGGCGTTGTCGATGTCGCCGCCGTCCCGGAGGTAGAGGGCGACGAAGCCCAGGTTCACCAGGTAGAAGCCGACCACCAGGAGGTGGTTGACCGCGTCGGCGAGCTTTTCGTCGCCGTGCATGACATCCGCCAGGAAGACCCGGCCGTTGCGGCTCAGGGTACGCGCGACCCAGACCGTCAGCGCGACGCTGACCAGCAGGTAGATGACGTAGGCGACGACGGTGAGATCCATGTCCCGACTCCTTCTCGAAGCCTTCTTGAACACGTTCAAGAAGCTGATGTCTGGAGACTAGACCTCTTTTTGAACATGTTCAAGCTCGGGTTCGGGCGGGGACTCGGGCGTGCGGGAGAGCGCGGGGGCGTCAGCGACGGGGCGGCCGAACCGGCGCACCCCCGGCACCGCCGCCGTCGCCAGACAGGTCCCGCCCACCACCAGGGCCGCGGCCAGCAGCGGCACTTCGGGGCCCCAGGCGTCGGCGGCGAGCGGGGCGAGCGCGTACCCGACGGGCATCGCCGCCAGCGAGAGCAGCCAGTCGTACGAGGTGACGCGGGCCAGGATGTGCGCGGGGATGGCCGACTGCACCGAGGTCTCCCAGATCGGCGAGAGGAAGCCGAGGCCCGCCTGGGCGATGCCGTACGCGGCGATGGTGAGCGGCGCCGGGGCGGAGACCGCGAGCAGGGTGAGCGGCAGGGCGTAGGTGGCGAGCCCCAGATTGGCCGTGAGGATCGGCCGCCTCGGCCGGGCGCGCCCGGCGGCCAGCGAGCCGAGCAGCAGGCCCACCGCGCCCGTCTGGAGGAACGCCACCCAGAACGTCTTGCCGTCGAACTGCTCGAAGGCGATGGCCGGTCCGAGCGTCATCAGGACGGCGGCGGCGCCGTTCCAGGCGGAGTGGGCGAACAGGCTGGTCCAGTACCAGTCGCGCGAGCGCACCTCGCTCCAGCCCTCCTTGAGGTCGGCGCGGAGCGAGCGCCGGACCGGCGGCACGTGCCGCACCCGGAGCGCGCTCAGCAGCGCCGCGCTGACCGCGAAGGACGCGGAGTCCAGGACGAAGGCCCAGCCCGGGCCCGCCGTGAGGATGAGGACGCCCGCGAGCGCCGGGCCGCCCAGCCGGGTGGCGCTGCCGACCACGCCCATCAGGGCGTTGGCGCGCCGCCGGTTCTCCTCCTCGACCGTTCCGGTGAGCAGCGGCGCCATCGCGGGCATCGCGAACGCGGAGGCGGCGCCGCCGATCGCCTCGGCGAGCGCGATCTGCCACAGCCGCGGGTCGCCGCCGAGCAGTTCGACGCCGACGAAGAGCTGGGCGGCGCAGCGGACGAGATCGGTGGCGAGCGCGACCGTACGGGCGTTGAACCGGTCGCCCGCGACGCCGCCGACCGGCAGGAGCAGCAGCTTGGGGACCATCGAGCAGCCGAGCACGATCGCGAGGTCGGAGGCGGAGCCGGTCGCCATGTAGACGGCGAGGGCGAGCGCGGCCGGGATCACGGCGTCGCCGAGCAGGGACAGGGAGCGGCCGATGAAGAACAGCCGGAACGCGCGCGTGCGCAGGGGGTGGGGCAGTGGTGGCATACGGAGAATGTATTTCGGCACCGAATAATTCGTCAACGAAATATTCGGCGCCGAAGGAGCTGGTGGGGTTCCCGCATACGTACGATCAGGGCATGGAGCGCGCAGACGGGGCCGAGGGGAAGCGGGACTGGACCGACGGGCATGTGGAGCGGTGGCTGCCCGTCATGCCGGGGCTCGACCCGGTCGTCGAGGGTGCGGTGACCCGGATGAAGATGCTCTCCGGCCACCTCAGGCGGGTACGGGAGCGGTCCCTGGTCGACTTCGCGCTCGACCGGCCGGAGTTCGACACGCTGCACAAGCTGGCGGGGCGCGGGGGGACGGCGACGCCGTCGCAGCTGGCGACCGACCTCGACCTCGCGCCCGCGTCCGTCACGGGGCGGCTGGACGCGTTGGAGCGGCGCGGGTTCGTACGCCGGACGCCGTCCACGACCGACCGGCGACGGGTCCACGTCGAGCTCACGGAGTCGGGCCGGGCCACGTGGATGGGGGCGATGGACATGCTGGGGGACGAGGAGTCCCGGGTGCTGGGCGCGCTGTCGGCGGACGAGCGCGTCCAGTTGAACGACATGCTGCGGCGCATCATGGTCGTCGCGGAGGCGCGCGGCTGAGCGCTGGACGCGGTACGCGAAGGCCCCGCCTCCCGGAACGGGAAGCGGGGCCTCGTACGGCGTACTGCTCGGGAATCAGAAGCGGCGCGTGATCAGTGCGCGCTTGACTTCCTGGATCGCCTTGGTGACCTCGATGCCACGCGGGCAGGCGTCCGTGCAGTTGAACGTGGTGCGGCAGCGCCACACACCGTCCTTGTCGTTCAGGATCTCCAGGCGCTGCTCCGCGGCCTCGTCACGCGAGTCGAAGATGAAGCGGTGCGCGTTGACGATCGCCGCCGGGCCGAAGTACTGGCCGTCGTTCCAGAACACCGGGCACGAGGACGTGCACGCGGCGCACAGGATGCACTTCGTGGTGTCGTCGAAGCGCTCGCGGTCCTCGGCCGACTGCAGACGCTCGCGCGTCGGCTCGTTGCCCTTGGTGATGAGGAAGGGCATCACGTCGCGGTACGCCTGGAAGAACGGGTCCATGTCCACGACCAGGTCCTTCAGGACCGTCAGGCCCTTGATGGCCTCGACCGTGATCGGCTTCTCAGGGTTGATGTCCTTGATCAGCGTCTTGCACGCGAGCCGGTTCTTGCCGTTGATCCGCATCGCGTCCGAGCCGCAGATGCCGTGGGCGCAGGAGCGGCGGAAGGTGAGCGAGCCGTCCAGTTCCCACTTGATCTTGTGGAGACCGTCGAGCACGCGCTCCTTGGGGTCGATCTCCAGCTGGAAGTCTTCCCACATCGCCTCGTCCGAGATCTCCGGGTTGAACCGGCGGATCCGGAAGGTGACCGTGATGAGGTGGGAGGACGTGGAGTCGGCCTCAAGCTTGTCCAGGGTCGGGGTGGCCATCAGTACTTACGCTCCATCGGCTGGTAGCGGGTCTGGACGACGGGCTTGTAGTCGAGTCGGATCGAGTCCTTGCCGCCGTCCGCGACCTCGCGGTACGCCATGGTGTGGCGCATGAAGTTGACGTCGTCGCGGTTGGGGTAGTCCTCGCGGTAGTGACCGCCGCGGGACTCCTTGCGCGCCAGGGCGGACACGGCCATGACCTCGGCCAGGTCGAGCAGGTTGCCCAGCTCGATGGCCTCCAGGAGGTCGGTGTTGAACCGCTTGCCCTTGTCCTGGACCGAGACGTTCTTGTAGCGCTCGCGGAGCTCCGCGATCTTCTCCACGGCCGTCTTGATCGTCTGCTCGGTGCGGAAGACCATGACGTTGGCGTCCATGGTCTCCTGGAGCTCCTTGCGGATCACCGCGACCCGCTCGGTGCCGGTCGACGCCAGCAGGTTCTTGACCTGGTTCTGCACCAGCTCGGCCGGGTTCTCCGGCAGCTCCGCGTAGTCGGACTTCGCCGAGTACTCCGCCGCCGCGATGCCCGCGCGCTTGCCGAACACGTTGATGTCCAGGAGCGAGTTGGTGCCCAGGCGGTTGGCGCCGTGCACCGACACACAGGCCACCTCGCCGGCCGCGTACAGACCCGGGACGACGGTGGTGTTGTCCGACAGGACCTCACCCTCGACGTTGGTCGGGATGCCGCCCATGGCGTAGTGCGCGGTGGGCTGGATCGGGATCGGGTCCGTGTACGGCTCGATGCCGAGGTACGTACGGGCGAACTCGGTGATGTCCGGGAGCTTGGCGTCCAGCTGCTCCGGCGGGAGGTGCGTGAGGTCGAGGTAGACGTGGTCGCCCTCGGGACCGCAGCCGCGGCCCTCACGGATCTCGGTGTAGATGGAGCGCGAGACGACGTCACGGGACGCGAGGTCCTTCATGACCGGCGCGTACTTCTCCATGAAGCGCTCGCCGTCCTTGTTGCGGAGGATGCCGCCCTCACCGCGGGCGCCCTCCGTCAGCAGGATGCCCATGCGCCAGATGCCCGTCGGGTGGAACTGGAAGAACTCCATGTCCTCCAGCGGCAGGCCTCGGCGGTAGCAGGCGGCCTGGCCGTCACCGGTCAGGGTGTGCGCGTTGGAGGTCACCTTGAAGAACTTGCCGGTGCCGCCGGACGCGTAGATCACGGACTTCGCCTGGAAGACGTGGATCTCGCCGGTCGCGAGCTCGTAGGCCACCACACCGGCGGACGTCTTGACGCCGTCGACCTCGGTGATGAGCTGGTCGAGCACGTAGAACTCGTTGAAGAACTCCACGCCCTCCTTGACGCAGTTCTGGTACAGCGTCTGGAGGATCATGTGGCCGGTGCGGTCCGCGGCGTAGCAGGACCGGCGGACCGGCGCCTCGCCGTGGTTGCGCGAGTGGCCGCCGAAGCGGCGCTGGTCGATGGTGCCGTCCGGGGTGCGGTTGAACGGCAGGCCCATCTTCTCCAGGTCGAGGACCGCGTCGATGGCCTCCTTCGCCAGGATCTCGGCGGCGTCCTGGTCGACCAGGTAGTCACCGCCCTTGACCGTGTCGAAGGTGTGCCACTCCCAGTTGTCCTCCTCCACGTTGGCGAGCGCGGCGGCCATGCCGCCCTGCGCCGCGCCCGTGTGGGAGCGGGTGGGGTAGAGCTTCGTCAGCACCGCGGTGCGGCTGCGCTTGGTGGACTCGATGGCCGCGCGCATGCCCGCGCCACCGGCGCCGACGATGACGGTGTCGTACTTGTGGATCTTCATCAGAGAATTCCTCAGTCCCTCAGCCCGTGGCCTAGCGGATGTTCGGGTCGAAGGTGAAGATCACCAGCGTGCCCAGCAGGACGGTGAACACCGTGGCGGTGTAGAGCAGCATCTTCAGCCAGAAGCGGGTGTTGTCCCGCTGCGCGTAGTCGTTGATGACCGTGCGCAGGCCGTTGGCGCCGTGCAGCATCGCGAGCCACAGCATGGCCAGGTCCCAGACCTGCCAGAACGGGTTGGCCCAGCGACCCGCCACGAAGGCGAAGCCGATCTTGGAGACGCCGCCGTCGAGCACCAGCTGGATGCACAGGTGGGTGACGACCAGGACGACCAGGACGACGCCGGACAGCCGCATGAACAGCCAGCCGTACAGCTCGAAGTTGGTGCGGGTCGACTTCGGCGTCTTCTTGGTCCGCTTGCGCGGGGCCTCGATGAGCGGCGCCGGGTTGTCGGCGTCGTACAGGCTCGCGCCCTCGACCTCGCCGATCGCGGAAGTGGTTTCGGCAGACATGTCAGACCTCAGCTCCCGAACAGTTCACGTGCGGCGTGGCCGAGCACGGGCAGAATCGCGCCGATCATCAGGATGAGCCAGATGATCACGACGGACCACAGCATCTGCTTCTGGTAGCGGGGGCCCTTGGCCCAGAAGTCGACCGCGATGATGCGGAGACCGTTGAGCGCGTGGAAGAGGATGGCGGCGACGAGGCCGTACTCCAAAAGAGCCACGATGGGCGTCTTGTAGGTAGCGACGACCTTGTCGTAGTCCTCGGGGGAGACACGCACGAGGGCGGTGTCGAGGACATGGACGAACAGGAAGAAGAAGATGAGGACACCGGTGACTCGATGAGCCACCCACGACCACATGCCTTCCCGGCCGCGGTACAGCGTTCCAGCCGGCACGGAAAAACCCTCCGGGAGCGGGGACTAGGGCCGGCCGGCTTGACTGTCGGTCTGACCCGGCCGGGTACGGTCCACCGGCCCCGGTCATCGTAGCGACGAGATGTCGGTTCGTTCGCGCGGGGTCCTCAGGTGTGATCAAACAGGCAATCAATCTGCCACGGACGGGCTAGGGACAGGGCCGGACGGGCCGTCACGGGGCCGGTGGTGGGCGCGGGTTCAGCGGGGCGCGCCCGCTGTGTCCGGTTCTGGATGGTTGGTCATGAGATGGGTGAGCCGGGCACGGGCGAGTCGGCGCAGCTCGTCGGCGGCGATGGCCCGCTCCTCGTCCTGCTCGTTGGTCATCCGCACCCGGATGCCCCCGAGCATCTCGTTCAGGTGTTCGGTGGGTCGCCGCCCGGCCAGACAGATCACGAAGGCGTGCCCGAACCGGCTCTCGTACGCGGCGTGCGCGGCCCGCAGCGCGGTGTGGGCCGACTGCGGGGCCGTGGCGTCGAGGCCCGGGGAGCGCTCCTCGGCCAGTGCCTCGGTGAGGTCGTCGGGGGAGAGGTCGTAGCTCGCCTCGTCGGCCGCGGCGAGCAGGGCGTCCAGATCCGGGTAGGGGCGGTGGGCGGCCATCCGCAGGGCCCAGCGGCGGCTGGCGCAGCAGGCGAGCAGCACGGCTTCGGCGGCGGGCCCGGGGGCGCGGTTGAACCGCGTCAGACCGTCCTCGGCCGGGCCGGGGCCGGGCTCGTGGTCCGGCCCGGAGTCCGCCTCGAAGTCGGGTGCGAAGTCGGGTGCGAAGTCCTGCTCGCGGACCGGTTCGTACGGGCCCGGGATGACCGGGTTGGTGTAGGTCTGGCCCGGTATGGCCGGGCGGCCCCTGGTACGGGGAGTGTGATGAAGTGGCGGCGGTCGCTTCCGGGGGCCGGCGTGGGAATCGCTGGACAGCGTGGGCTCCTCGAACGAACGACGAACGGCGGCCGGCGACGGCTTCGTGCGCGCGCCGGCGGGAGACAGCTGGAGAGGCGGGAGGTGAAGAAGAGGTGGGAGTGCCGCCACGCTATCGATGCGCGGTGGAGGGTGCCCGACGGTTGCGCGAATTTCACCCGGACGTGAGGGGTGGGATGCGCATGGTGGACGCCTCCCGGGCTCCCCGCCTCTCCTTCGCCGAGGTTGTTCCCGTATGGGAGGATTCAGAGTGATGTCGCAGTCCAGGAGTGCCGGCGGCGCCGACGGCGCCCGCGGTGACCGGACGCCCCGGATGAGCCGGGGCGCCCTGGTGGCACGCGTCGCCGTCGCGGCGGCGGCCGCCCTCGCGCTCACCGTGGTGGTCTGGCCCGAGGACGACACCCACGGCGGCCACGGCGGCCGGGTCGACCCCAAGCCCGGCGCCTCCTCCTCGCCCGCCCAGATCTACCCGATCTCCTCGCCGCCCCGCACGATCCCCTCCGTACGGCAGCACGAGCCCGCCCGCGGCCCCGGCTTCCGGCCCGTCGCCGGCACCCGCGTCGTCGTTCCCAGTGGGAGTGAGGCGCTCGCGGACGAGGCGCAGCTGCTCGCGGGGGAGCTCGACAAGGAGTATGTGCAGGGCGCGGCGCCCCGGCCCGGCGACATCGAGCTGGCGCTGGACCCGAAGGCCAAGGCCACCCCCGAGTCGTACACGCTGGCCGCCCGCGAGCGGACCGTGCGGATCACCGGCCCCGACGAGGCCGGGGTCTTCTACGGCACCCGCACCCTCAAGCAGGCGCTGCGCGACGGCGGGGTGATGCCCGAGGGCGTCGTCGAGGACTGGCCCGACCGCCCCCAGCGCGGGCTCAACCTGGACATCGCGCGCAAGCCGTTCACGGCCGGCTGGATCGAGGGCCGGCTGCGCGAGATGGCCGACCTCAAGCTGAACCAGCTCGGGCTGCACTTCTCCGACGACCAGGGCTTCCGGATCGAGTCCTCCTCGCACCCCGAGGTCGTCTCGCGCGACCACCTCAGCAAGCGCGAGGTCGAGCGGATCGTGGCGCTCGCCCGGCGGCTGCACATCGAGGTGGTCCCCGAGATCGACTCGCCGGGACACCTGGGCGCGGTGATCAAGGCCCACCCCGCGCTCGGGCTGCGCGGCGCGAGCGGGCGCACCGTCCCGGGCGCGGTCGACATAGCGAACCCGGACGCGGCGCGGATCGTCGACGACCTGCTGCGCGAGTACGCGGATCTGTTCCCCGGCGCCTACTGGCACCTCGGCGGCGACGAGTACCTCGCCCTGACCGCCAAGGACCCGGCGGCCGCCTATCCGGGCCTGGCCGCCGCCGCACGCGCCAAGTACGGCCCCAAGGCGGGCATAGCGGATCTGGCGACCGGCTGGCTCAACGACCGGGCGGCGGTGCTGCGCCCGTACGGCAAGAAGTTCAAGGCCTGGAACGACGGCTACTTCAAGGGCACCTCCGTCGCCCCCGACCCGGCCCGCGAGGTCGAGTACTGGACCGGCAAGGAGCTCGGCGCCCGCCCGCCCGAGGAGTACCTGGGCGAGGGCCGCAGAACGGTCAACCTCAACGACGAGTACCTGTACTACGTCCTGGGCGAGCCCAACGCCTTCAAGTACCCCACCGGCCGGCGCATCTACCAGGAGTGGACGCCGCTGGTGCTGCGCGGCACCAAGCCCGTCGCCGCCCGCTACTCCGACCAGGTGCTCGGCGCCCGGTTCGCCGTCTGGTGCGACTACGCCGGCGCGCAGACCCAGGACCAGGTGGCCCGGGGCATCCGGATGCCGCTGCGCGCCCTCGCCCAGAAGCTGTGGGACCCGCGCACCCCGGCGCTGGACTGGGAGGAGTTCAAGGAGCTCGCCGACAAGCTGGGGTGAGCCCCGCCCGGGCCCCGCTGTGACACTTCCGGCCGCCCGCGCGCAGAACAGACCATGGGGGGTCGGGACCAGGGTCGTGGCCGGATACGGACCGACGACGCGGAGCTCGGGGCGGCCGTCGCACGTGCCCAGGAGGGGGACGAGCGGGCCTTCGCCGTCGTCTACCGGCTGGTTCATCCGGGGCTGCTCGCCCAGATGCGGGCGCTGGTGGGGCCGGAGGCCGAGGACGTGGCGTCCGATGCGTGGCTGGAGATCGCCCGTGACCTGGGGCGGTTCCGGGGCGACGGGGCGGGCTTCCGCGGCTGGGCAGCGACCATCGCACGCCACCGCGCCCTGGACCTGCTGCGCCGCCAGCGGCGAAGACCGCGCACCGTCGGGCTCGACCAGGAGGCGCTTGAGCTGCCGGGCGGCCAGGACACGGCCGAGGCGGCCCTGGAGTTCCTGTCGACCCGCTGGGCGCTCCAGCTGATCGCCACGCTGCCGCGCGAGCAGGCGGAGGCGGTGCTGCTGCGGGTGGTGGCCGGGCTCGACGGGGTGGCGGCCGGGCGGGTCCTCGGCAAGCGCCCCGGGTCGGTGCGCACCTCGGCGCACCGGGGGCTGCGGCGCCTCGCGCAGGGGCTGGGGCCGGAGCGGGACCGGCCCTGACGGCGGCCGGGTACCCGCGGGGCTGCTGCGGGCGGCATGTGCGCGGAAGGACGGCCGGGGCCGCCACCCCCCACAGGAGAGGCCCCGGCCGTCTTCCGTCGGGGCCGTGTGGCGACCCCGTACTCCTCTCAGCGCCAAGGCTGCGTTTTCTGTCACACCGCGCTGTGTCAGCGAATTGTTGCGGGTTGTACAAGTAATGGACTTAACCGCCGCCAAGGCCGTAGCGTGCTCCTTCGCGCCGGTCGGCGCGGCAGCGATGACCGGCTGCGACACCAGGGCAGGGTGCAGGGAGTGCAGGGGGAAGACGCGGAGCTGACCACCGCGATACTCGCGGCACAGGACGGCGACGAGAACGCGTTCCGTGTTGTGTACCGCGCGGTGCACCCACGCCTGCTCGGCTACACCCGCACGCTCGTCGGCGAGGCCGACGCGGAGGACGTGACGTCCGAGGCGTGGCTCCAGATAGCCCGCGACATCGAGCGGTTCAGCGGCGACGCGGACCGGTTCCGCGGCTGGGCCGCCACCATCGCCCGCAACCGGGCCCTCGACCACATCAGGATGCGCGGCCGGCGCCCCGCCGTCGGCGGTGACGAGACCGAGCTGACCGGTCGCGCCGCCGACTCGGACACCGCGGGCGAGGCGATGGAGTCCCTCGCCACCGGACGTACGATGGCGCTCATCGCGCAACTCCCGCAGGACCAGGCCGAGGCCGTGGTGCTGCGGGTGGTGGTCGGACTCGACGCCAAGACCGCGGCCCAGACCCTCGGCAAGCGGCCCGGCGCGGTGCGGACGGCCGCGCACCGCGGCCTCAAGCGGCTGGCCGAACTGCTGGGGACGGAGAACGCCCCGGCGGATCTCGGCGGTGTGCCGCCGCAACGGAACCGGTCGTGCGGTGTGACGCAATCGGGCGCGCCGACGCAGAAGGACATGTGATGGCCGACGAGCGCCACGAATGGCTGGACGAGGATGTCGCGGAGCGGTTGCTGCGCGGCGAGAACGTCGTTCCCGCCGACGACCGCGCCCGCGAGCAGGCCGAACGGCTCTCCGCCGTGCTGCGCGCGCTGGCGGGTCCGGACGTACGGCAGGCCATGGAAGCCCCGGCCGCCCGTGAACTGCCGGGCGAGGCGGCCGCGCTGGCCGCGTTCCGCCGGGCCCGCGCCGAGGCCGGTGCCCCCTCGGGCGCCCTGGCCGACACGGTCGTACGGGTCGGCCGCGAGCGCCGTGGCACCCGTGCGCCCCGACGGCTGCGGCCGGTCCGCTTCGGTCTGGCCGCCGCGCTGGCCGGATGCGCCCTGGGCGGCGTCGCCATGGCCGCCGGGACCGGAGTGCTGCCGGGCCTCGGCGCCGCAGACGAGCCGGTGGCGTCCGTGTCGGCCGCCACCCCAGGGCCGATCTCCTCGGACTCGCCGTCGGCACGCACCGGCGCCCCCGTCACCCCGCGGTCGCCCACGCCGGACCGCAGCCCGTCGGGCCGGGCGGCCACGCCGGGCGCCACCTCGTCGGGCTCGGCCGAGCCGCCGAAGGCGACGCCCGACACCACGGCGACGAGCGAGGGCAAGCAGGGCGACTGGGCCACCAAGAAGGTCGAGTACTGCCGGGACTTCCGCTCCGGTCGCCTCGACCAGACGCGCCGGCATCGGCTGGAAATCGCCGCTCTGGGCGCCGCGCGGGTGAAGCAGTTCTGCGACAGCGTGATCGAGGAGGCGGAGCGCGGAGGCAAGGGCGGCTCCGGAGGCAAGGGCGACTCGGGCGGCGAGGGCGGCTCCGGCGACGACAAGGGGGATGGCCATGGCGGCCACGGCGGTACCTCCGGAGGGCGCGGCAGCCGTGACGGCTCGGTCCTGAAGCTGCCCACGGTGAGCTGGTCGACACCGCCCACGGGCGGCTCACCTGCGCTCCCCGGGCTGCCGGGCGTTCCCGGCGCGGGCGACGCCGACCGGAGCGGTCCGACCCTGCCGCCCGCCGTGCCGGTCGCCCCGCCGGCCTCCCGCGCGCTCCCGAAGCAGCACCCGACGGCGCTGCTCGGCGCGGCCGTGCCGGGCGCCCACCGGGCGCTCGCACACGGGCTCGACCGACTGGTGTGACACTTTTCGGCCCGCCGACGCAGTAAGAAGTGAGCCGACTGGTCATCGGCGGCGCACAGAGCCGGGGTTCCCCCCGTACCCAAGGCTCGGCGCGAACGGCGCGGGCGGGACACGTTCCCCCGGTCCCGCCCGCGCCCTCCCTCTTCGGCCGAGCCGCCACCCGGCCCGGCCACCGGATCACCCGGACGACCGGGTCACCAGTAGATGACGACCTTGTCGTTCACCTTCACCTGGTCGAAGAGCTTGGCGAGCTTGGCCTTGTCGCGCACGTTCACACAGCCGTGCGAGGCACCCGCGTAACCGCGCTTGGCGAAGTCCGACGAGTAGTGCACGGCCTGGCCGCCGCTGAAGAACATCGCGTACGGCATGGGCGTGTGGTAGATCGACGAGACGTGGTTCTTGCTCTTCAGGAAGACCTTGAAGGTGCCCTCGCGGGTCGGCGTGTACTGCGAGCCGAACCGCACGTCCATCGAGGACTGCACCTTGCCGTTGACCACCCAGTTGAGCGTGCGGGTGGTCTTGCTGATGCACAGTACGCGCCCGGTCATACAGCGCTTGTCCAGCTTGGTCTTGGGCTTGTTGACGGCCTTCCCGGCGAGCTCGTCGCGGGTCGGCCTGGTCGTCATGTCGGCCAGCTTCTGCCAGGTGGTGGCGTCGGCCGAGCCGGTCGCGGGCAGTCCGCGCTTGCCCTGGAAGCCCTTGACGGCGGCGGTGGTGACGCTGCCGTACGTACCCGTCGGCGTGTCGTCGAACCAGCCGACCTGGGCGAGGCGGGCCTGGAGCTCGGTGACCTGGGCGCCCTTGGCGCCGGCGGCCATCAGCACCTTCGGCTGCGGCCTGGCGGCCGTGCCGGCGGAGGCGGACGGGGCGACGGCGGCGTCGGCCTGCCCGGCGCCGTTGGCCTGGTTGTCGTTGGCGGTGTCCGCCGACGGCGCCGAGGAAGGCGCGGCCGCCGCGGGCTTCTGGTCGGCGGCCCCCGACGCCTTGTCCGACTGGGCGCCGCACGCGGCCGTCACGGTCAGGACCGTGGCGGCGGCGAGCGTTCTGGCTATGACAGTGGTGAGATGGTTCCGGCGCATGGTCGCCCCCCTGATATTCCCTCTGGTGCCCCCAGAGACTGTTTCCCGGCCCGAACGGTTGCAACAAGCCGTCGAGGAAGCGAGGCGGAACACATGGCGCGCGAGTCGGACGGTGCCCGGCGCACCGAGAGCGGTCTGCCCCTCGACCCGGTCTACGGGCCGGAAGCCCTCGACGGATGGGACCCCGTCCGGCGGCTGGGCGAGCCGGGCGGGTATCCGTTCACCCGGGGTGTCTACCCGACGATGTACACCACACGCCCCTGGACCATGCGCCAGTACGCCGGGTTCGGCACGGCGGCCGAGTCCAACGCCCGCTACAAGCAGCTGATCGCCAACGGCACCACCGGCCTGTCGGTCGCCTTCGACCTGCCCACCCAGATGGGCCACGACAGCGACGCGCCGCTCGCCCACGGCGAGGTCGGCAAGGTCGGGGTGGCCGTCGACTCGGTGGAGGACATGCGGGTCCTGTTCGACGGCATCCCGCTGGGCGGGGTCTCGACCTCGATGACGATCAACGCGCCCGCCGCGCTGCTGCTCCTGATGTACCAGCTGGTCGCCGAGGAGCAGGGCGTGCCCGCGCGCGAGCTGACCGGCACGATCCAGAACGACGTGCTCAAGGAGTACATCGCCCGGGGCACCTACATCTTCCCGCCCAAGCCGTCGCTGCGGCTGGTCGCGGACGTCTTCCGGTACTGCCGGGCCGAGCTGCCGAAGTGGAACACGATCTCGATCTCCGGCTACCACATGGCCGAGGCGGGCGCCTCGCCCGCGCAGGAGATCGCCTTCACCCTGGCCGACGGCATCGAGTACGTCCGCACGGCGGTCGCGGCCGGGATGGACGTCGACGACTTCGCCCCGCGCCTGTCGTTCTTCTTCGTCTCGCGCACGACGCTCCTGGAGGAGGTCGCCAAGTTCCGTGCGGCGCGCCGGATCTGGGCGCGGGTGATGCGGGAGGACTTCGGCGCGAAGGACCCCAAGTCGTGGATGCTGCGCTTCCACACCCAGACGGCCGGGGTGCAGCTGACCGCCCAGCAGCCCGAGGTGAACCTGGTCCGGGTCGCCGTGCAGGGCCTGGCGGCGGTGCTGGGCGGCACCCAGTCGCTGCACACCAACTCCTTCGACGAGGCGATCGCGCTGCCCACGGACAAGAGCGCGCGCCTGGCCCTGCGTACGCAGCAGGTCCTCGCGTACGAGACGGACGTGACGGCGACCGTCGACCCGTTCGCGGGCAGCTACGTCGTGGAGTCCATGACCGACGACGTGGAGGCGGCGGCGCTCGCGCTGATGGAGCGGGTCGAGGACCTGGGCGGCGCGGTGGCCGCGATCGAGCACGGCTTCCAGAAGGGCGAGATCGAGCGCTCGGCGTACCGGATCGCCCTGGAGACCGACGGCGGCGAGCGGGTGGTGGTCGGGGTCAACCGCTTCCGGCTCGACGCGGAGGAGCCGTACGAGCCGCTGAGGGTGGATCCGGCGATCGAGGCCCGCCAGGCGGCCCGGCTGGGCCGGCTGCGGGCCGAGCGCGACTCTTCGGCCGTCGCCTCGGCGCTGGCCGCGCTGCGGGCCGCGGCGGGCTCGTCCCAGGAGAACGTCCTCTACCCGATGAAGACGGCGCTGGCCGCCCGCGCGACGGTGGGGGAGGTCTGCGACGCGCTGCGGGGGGTGTGGGGGGCGTATGAGCCGACCGAAAGGTTCTGATTTGCGCCCGGCCTTCACCTGCGGGCCGGTGGGGCCCCTTCTGGGCCCGGTGTTTGTCTGCGGGCCGGTGGTGGGCTGGTCGCGCAGTTCCCCGCGCCCCTTAGGTAGTCGGCCTCAGTCGGAGAGCCCGGTTCAGCCACGGGCTTTAGGCCGAGAGCCCAGCTCAGCCACAGTCCTTTAGGGGCGCGGGGAACTGCGCGGAGAACCACCCACGGTCCGCAGATCCGGAGGGTTCAGGGGCGCGGGGAACTGCGCGACCAGCCACCCACCGGCCCGCACCCACCGGCCCGCACCCGCCGCGCAGCGTCAGAGCGCGGACCCCGTGAAATGCTCCCGCACAAGGGACTGCACCACGGCCAGATCCTGCGCGGCCAGCGCGTCCAGCAGCGCCAGATGCTCGGCCGCGTCCGCGACCAGCTCGGCACGGCGGGCGACCGGCGCGGCCGTCAGCGGCCACTGCGAGCGCCGGTGGAGGTCCTCGGCCACCTGGAGCAGCTGCTCGTTCCCGGCGAGCGCCAGCACCGCACGGTGGAACGCACGGTCCGACTCGGCGTAGCCCGCCCGGTCCCCGACCGCCGCCGCCACCGTGGTCGCCTCGGCGAGCGGCCGCAGCTCGGCCCAGCGGGCGGCGGGTACGGACCGGGCGAGCCGCAGCATCACCGGCACCTCGATCAGCGCGCGCACCTCGGCCAGCTCGGCCAGCTCACGCGGACTGCGCTCGGTGACCCGGAAGCCCCGGTTCGGGACGACCTCGACCGCGCCCTCGGAGGCCAGGCGCTGCATCGCCTCGCGCACCGGGGTGGCCGAGACCCCGAACCGCTCGCCGAGCACCGGCGCCGAGTACACCTCGCCCGGCACCAGCTCTCCGTCGACCAGCGCGGCCCGCAGCGCCTCCAGGATCTGGCCGCGCACCGAGTACCGGCGGACCTGGGGCGCGGGCGGCTCGCTGTGGGTGTGCTCACCCCGTACGGAAACCTCCCGTACAGCGTCCCGTACAGACGGCTCCCGTCCAGACGGCTCCCGTACGGACGGCTCGAAGGGCGCGCCCTCCACCCGGGCCTGTGCGGGCACACGGGCAGGCCCGAACGGCGGCACCGCCGTCTCGCGTGCTCTGCCCTGTTCCACCCCAGACCCTCCCACCGCTCGGTATTCCCCCAGCACCATAGGCGGACAAAGCGACAGTTCAAACATCGCGCGCATCCGCTAAGGTAAGCCTTACCTGCAAACGATCGTGATTCGGTGGTCCCTGCATGACTGTGTCCACGCTGCTCCCGAACCCCCTGGCCGCGTCCTACGCGCGCCTCGCCGACGTCTACCCCGGCGTCCGGGTCCACGCGCTCGCGGACGGCGAAGCCCACCCCGCATCCCCCGGATGGGTGGGCGCCGATCAGCTCGCCTCCGGCGGGGACGCCCTGGACGCCTTTCTGGGCTGGGACGACGAGCAGGTCCTGCGCGACTACGGGCAGCGGGCCCGCCCCGACGTCATCGCCTCCTTCGGCTTCCACCGGTACGCCTGGCCCGCCTGTCTGCTGATCACGGTCCCGTGGTTTCTGCACCGCCGGGTGCCGCGCGTACCCGTCGAGGACGTGTCCTTCCAGCGCACCCTGGGACGCCTGACCGTCCGGGTGCGGGAGTTCGCCTGCCTGCCCGGGGACCCGGCGGCCGCACTGCCCGGCGCGCGGGTCGTCCCGGACGAGGAGGCACTGCGCGCCGAGGTCCGCGAGGCCGTCGCCGAGCACCTCGGCGCGGTGCTCGACGGCTTCGGGCCCCGGATGCGGCGCGGCCGGCGGGCGCTGTGGGGCATGGCGACCGACGAGATCGTCGAGGGCCTCTGGTACGTGGCGGCGCTGCTCGACGAGGAGCGCCGGGCGATGGGCGAGCTGGAGCTGCTGCTGCCGGGCTCGACCAAGCCGTATGTGGGCGCCGCGGGCTTCCGTGAGCTGAGCGGGCCGGCGGGCGAGCCGCTGCCGACCCGCGACCGGGCCAGCTGCTGCCTCTTCTACACCCTGCGCCCCGAGGACACCTGTGTCACCTGCCCGCGGACCTGCGACGCCGACCGGGTGGCCAAGCTGAGCGCCGCGTCCTGAATCCACGCCACTCGTCCGGGTGAGCCAGATTCGAACCCAACTCGCTTTACCGCCACGCCAGTTCGAGCAGATCGCACCTATCCGTATGCCACCGGCCGCCAATGACGGCTTGTTCCCCCGAAAACGCCTGCGCCCCCGCGTCGCAGGAGCACTATGTCGCCCGGAACGCCTTACGTGATTCAAGGGACACCGCATGCGACTGACCGACATATCTCTGGACTGGCTGCTTCCGGGCGGCGTGATGATCGTGGGGGTCGTCGTGGCGTTGGTCGTCCTCACGCGCGGCAAGCGCTCCGGCGAGAGCGCGTCCGGCGACGACAGCTGGGAGCGCAGCGAGGAGCGCCGCCGCCGGAAGGAAGCCATCTACGGCACCGCCTCCTATGTGCTGCTGTTCTGCTGCGCGGCCGTCGCCGCCGCGCTCTCCTTCCACGGCCTGGTCGGCTTCGGCCGGCAGAACCTCGGCCTGACGGACGGCTGGGAGTACCTCGTCCCGTTCGGCCTCGACGGCGCCGCGATGTTCTGCTCGGTGCTCGCCGTCCGCGAGGCCAGCCACGGCGACGCGGCGCTCGGCTCCCGCCTCCTGGTGTGGACGTTCGCGGGCGCGGCCGCCTGGTTCAACTGGGTGCACGCGCCACGCGGCATGGCCCACGCGGGCGCCCCGCAGTTCTTCGCCGGGATGTCGCTCTCGGCCGCGGTGCTCTTCGACCGCGCGCTGAAGCAGACCCGTGTGGCGGCGCTGCGCGAGCAGGGCCTGGTGCCCCGCCCGCTGCCGCAGATCCGGATCGTCCGGTGGCTGCGGGCACCCCGGGAGACGTTCGGCGCCTGGTCGCTGATGCTCCTCGAAGGGGTGCGGACGCTGGACGAGGCGGTCGAGGAGGTACGCGAGGACCGGCGCGCCAAGGAGCAGAACCGGCTGCGCAGGCGCGAGCAGGAGAAGCTGGAGCGGGCGCATCTGAAGGCGCTGAGCCGACAGGGGCGGAACATGGGCCGGGTGCGGCCCGGCGGCCGCCAGGTCGATGTGCAGTCCATGGCGGCGAGTGCGGGCTCCGGGCAGCCGAAGGCTGTCGCGGAGCCCGCCATAGCAGAGCCGGGACAACTGCCCCTTCGCCACCGGCCCTCCCTTCAGGCCGTCACGGACGCTGAGTCCCTGACGGCGTCCAGGACCGTCGACCTCACGGCCGAGGACGACACCCAGACGCTGCCGCGGCTGGACCACCTGGAGCGCAAACTCAAGGATCTGGAGCAGCAGTTCGGCTGAGCGCGGCCGGTGTGGAGGACCTCACGCCGTGCCGTTGCCGAGCTCGAACCAGACGACCTTGCCCGCCTCGTGCGCGCGCACGCCCCAGGCGTCCGCGAGTGCCTGCACGAGGAGCAGGCCCCTGCCGTGCGTACCGTCGTCGGCGGACGGTACGTACGGCTCGGGGAGCGCCGGGGTGAAGTCGTGCACCTCGACGCGGAGTCCGGCGGGTGCCAGCGTGGCCGTCACCACCGCCCCCTGGTCCGTGTGTATGAGCGCGTTGGTCACCAGCTCACAGGTGAGCAGCTCGGCCACGTCGACCGGCCCCGCGTGCTTCCAGTGCTCCAGCAACTCCCGCAGCGCGCGCCGCACTTCCGGCACCGCTGTCAGATCCGACCGCCCCACCCTGCGGCGCAGCTGCCCATGGAGCACCGCACGCGCACCTGTTCCCCGGAACGCCCCGGCCCGCGCCGCGATGTCGAACGGCTCGGGTCCCATCCCCTGCTCCTCCGCCACGAAGCCCATCGTGTACGCGTACGCCGTCGTCCCGGCCAGCGCCGCGTCGTCCGGCGCGATGCCCGCCGCGCGCATCGCGCCCAGCAGCTGCTCCAGCGAGGCCGCGTGGTCGGTGCCGGTGAAGCGCGCGCCCCCGTACACCTTCGCCCCGTCGCGGTAGCTCAGCAGCATCGCGCGCAACGCCCGGTTGAACCCGGCCAGTTGCTCCTGCCAGGGGGCGTCGGGGGACACGCCGGGAACGCCGTCCGCCGCCATCCGGCGGTACATCACCGTCGCCATCTCGTCGAGCAGCGCCTGCTTGTTCTTGAAGTGCCAGTAGAGCGCGGGCGCCTGGACCTTCAGCTCCTTGGCGATCGCCCGGAGGGTGAGCCCGTCCAGACCCACCTCGTTCAGGAGCCGGAGCGCGGTGTCGGCGACCTGCGCCCGGTCGATTCTCGTCGTAGCCACCTTGACAATTTAACACCGTTAAGCGCAGGCTCGCGGTATGGAACTTAACAACGTTAAGGGAGCCGTCGGTGCCGACGCCGGCGTCGATGTCGATGTGCTGATCTGCGGGGCCGGGCCCACCGGCCTCGTGCTCGCCATGGACCTCGCCCGCCGCGGCGTCCCCGCGCTGCTCGTCGAGAAGTCCGACCGGCTCTTCCCCGGCTCGCGCGGCAAGGGCCTCCAGCCGCGCACCCAGGAGGTGCTGCACGACTTCGGGATCCTGGAGACGGTCCGCGCGGCCGGAAGCGAGTACCCCCGGATGCTCAGCTGGGAGGGGCCGGACGGCAGGACGCGCGGGCGCGAGTGGGACATGATGGAGCGCTCGGAGCCCACCGAGCAGACCCCGTACGCGAACGGCCTGCTGATCGGGCAGTCGCACTTCCAGGCGCTGCTCCACGACCGGCTGCGCGCCCTCGGCGGCGAGGTCGTGTTCGACGCCGAGCTGACCGGGCTCGACCAGGCCGCCGACACGGTCACGGCCCGCTTCGCGGACGGCCGCGAGGTCCGCGCCCGGTATCTGGTCGCCGCCGACGGTGGCAGGTCCACCGTGCGCCGGCTGCTCGGCGTCGCCATGAACGGCGAGTCGGTCGACCCCAAGCCGATGCTGGTGGCCGATGTGGTCGTCGCGCCGGACGCGTTCGTCGACGAGGACAACTGGCATGTGTGGGCGGGCGCGAGCGGCGGCGCCGTGGTGCTCTGCCCGCTGCCGGGCGCCCCCCGGCTGTTCCAGCTGGTCGCCCAGTACGAGGACGTGGACGCGGTGCCGGACGCCACGCCCGAGGGGGTGCGGAAGCTGGTCGCCACGCGTACGCCGGTCGCCGCCGACGAGATCACCGAGGTCGTCTGGGCCTCGGAGTTCCGGCCGCGGGCCGCGCTGGCCGAGCGCTTCCGGGTGGGCCGGGTCTTCCTCGCCGGGGACGCCGCCCATGTGCACTCCCCGGCCGGGGCACAGGGCCTCAACACCAGCGTCCAGGACGTCTACAACCTCGGCTGGAAGCTCGGCCAGGTGCTGCGACACGGCGCTCCGGCCGCCCTGCTCGACACCTACGAACAGGAGCGGCAGCCGGTCGCCGCCGACGTCCTCGGCATCAGCACCCGGCTGCACCGCCAGGCCCTGCTCGGCGGCGACAGCCAGCGCGGCAACGTGGTCAAGCAGCTCGGCATCGGCTACCGCGGCGGCCCGCTCTCCTCGGGCGCGGCCGGAGCCCTGGAGGCCGGTGACCGCGCCCCCGACGGCATACTGCCCGAGGGCCGCCTCTTCGACCTGTTCGGCGGCCCCCACTTCACCCTCCTGGCCATCGCCACCGAGGCCCCGCCGCTCGCGAACGAGCAGGTCCGCGTACACACCCTCAACGCGTACGAGACCTACGGCCGCGGCCTGTTCCTCGTCCGGCCGGACGGCTACATCGGCTGGGCGGGGGAGACGGACCGGGGGCTGAGCGACTATCTGGCGCGGTGCGGTGCCGGTGGTGCCGGTCGTTAGGGCGCCCGGCTACGCCGCCCGTGCCCGCCGGGCCACGGAACGCGCCCGTCGGGCCAGTTTCCGTACCGTCGCGTTGCGGGGGATGAAGGCGAGCTGGCCGGGGATCGCGCCCGGCAGGGCCAGGGTGGTGAGGCGGCGGCGTTTGAAGTAGCGCCAGGTGTGCGGGGTCAGATGGCGGGAGAGGTAGCGCTCGGCCGCGGGGCGCAGATCGGGGCGGATCTCGGACTGCATCGCGTAGCCGACCGCCGCCACCAGCGCCGCCAGGTCGTGCGGCGGCTCGGGCGCCTCGCCCTCCAGCGGCGGCAGCAGCGCGTCCACCAGCGTCACCGGCACCCGGTTGCTGTTCTGGTAGGGGGTGAGGCGGTCCAGGAGCAGATCCGTGCCGGTGCGGGCGACCGGGATGCCGTAGAACGCGGACGCGGTCAGCAGCGCGGTGGAGAAGCAGCCGACCACCAGCGCCGGGGCGATGCGCTCGTAGAGCACCTCGGCCAGCAACGGGCTCTCCAGGACGGTCAGTCCGACGCCCAGCCCCTCGGCCTCGGTGCGCAGCGCGTCGGACCAGGCGGGCGGCGCCGAGGGGTGCGGCTTGAACACGATCTCGCGGTGGCCGCGCGCGGCCGCGCCCCGCACCATGGCGAGGTGCAGCTCCTCCTCCTCGGCCTCGGTGAGGATCGAGAGCGCGGCCAGGTACTGGCCGAGCAGCAGCGCCGCGCCCTCGGGCACGTCCGGCTCGGCTCCCTGGGCGGCCAGTTCGCCCACCACCTTGGTGAAGGCCGCCGTCGGGATCACCTCGGCGCCGACCCCGAACTCGCCGAGCAGCAGCGGATCGAGGCCCGGCACCAGGTCCAGGTGCAGCACGCGCCGCACCCGCGAACCCACCAGCGGGTCCAGCTTGTTGCGGGTGGGGCCGTAGCTCATCAGCCCGTCCGCGTACACGTGCAGCGGCGCGTCCGGGAAGAGCTGGGCGACCGCGCCCGCCGGGTTGACCTGGATCGACTCGACGGCCAGCTCGATCCGGTCGTCCCCGAGGTCCCAGGCGCGCCGCAGCTGCCGCTCCCACAGCGGGACGTCGTCCGCGCGCGGCGCCCAGCCGCCCGGGTGCATCGGCGCGATGGTCTCGTTCCACGAGAGCACCCCGTCGAAGCGCCCCCGCAGCGCCGCGAAGCCCGGCATCGTGTCGAGCGAGGGCGAAGTCTCGGGGATCGGGGCGTTGTTGCTGACCAGGAGCAGTCGCCGGTCGGCCGGGCCGAAGCAGTCGCTGTCGATCGCGGCGGCCAGCGTCGCCACTCCGTACAGCGTCGTGGCCAGGAAGATCTGAGTCGTACGCATCAGGCCGCGGCCCCCGCCGAGGTGAGGGAGTTCGCGCGTCCGCGCAGCCGCCGCAGCCGGGAGGCGCGGCCCGAGTCCATCGAGTCGAGCGCCTCTTTGAGAATGTCCTGCGGCATCCTTTTCAGCGCTCCCGCACTCATTGTCCGCAGTTTGCGAGCCACGGCCGGTTCGAACCTTTCACTGTTTCCCAGGTGGTGGGAAATGATGGCGCAGTACGTCCGTACCGCCTTCGGCAGCAGTTCCGCGGAATGTGGATCTTGAGCTGTTTCCTCGATTACCTGGTCGAATGCCCGGATGAAATCGAGCTGGCGTACGTCACCGATCTGCGTGAGTGAAGTGGCCACTCCGCGCCGGTAGTAGACGCCGAGCAGACCCACCACCGCGAAGGACTCCGCCTCCCGGTGCAGCCGCCAGATCCACGGCCGGTCCTCGGCCGTGCGCAGCCCGTCGGTGAAGTGCAGCAGACCGCGTTCCACCAGGCGCCGGTGGTAGATCCCGGCCCAGGCGAACGCGTAGTCCACCGAGGTCGAGCGGGTGGTCGGCAGGATCGCCGCACGCGGGTCGAGCACCTCGCCGCGCCGCCCGTGCGGCACCCGCTGCACCGAGCGCTGACTGCCGGTGCACTGCACGTGGTCGGTGCGCAGGAAGTCGCAGCCCAACTCCTCGATGGTGGCGACCAGCCGGGAGTAGTAGCCGGGCGCCAGCCAGTCGTCCCCGTCGAGGAAGGTGACGTACTCGCCGCGCGCCGCGTCGATACCGGTGTTGCGCGCGGTGGCGAGACCGCCGTTCTTCTCGTGTCTGAGGACCACCGCCCCCGGCAGCTCGCGCTCGGCGCGGGCGAGGAGCGCGGCCGTACCGTCCGAGGAGCAGTCGTCGACCAGAAGGAACTCGAAGTCCTCACGCGCGTTGTCGCGCAGACTTCTCAGGGTGTCGGGGGCATAGGTGCGCACGTTGTAGAACGGCACGACCACGGAGAGCTTGACCACCCGGGTGACGCTAAGCGGCCCCGCGTCATTCGCCCTGTCCGTGCGAGGGATGTTGGGTGAACACTGGGCGACCGGCCAATTAACCGGGTCGCTTTTCGGGCTCTTTCTTCATTCGTAGACGCGCTGTTAACCATCTGTTGCGGTCCAGTTGGGCCGCCAAACGGAATGGATTCCTAGCTTCTTCGACGTGCCGTCACGTACGAACCCCACCGACACCCCGCCGCGGATCGCCGTTCTCGCCGATTCCGACACCCGGTGGAAATGGGGTGCCCTCACCGCCCGCCGGATCGCCGAGCGCCCGCCCGAGCTCAGCGGCTTCCTGCTGCGCGGCCGGGCCACCCCCACCCCGCGCCAGCTCGCCGAGGTCGGCGTCGACGCCGACGCCCTGCGCGAGGTGACGATGGCCGCGTTCCTGCGGTCCGTGCGGTCCGTCGAGCGCGAGCCGTACGACGTGGTGGTCCTCGCGCTGGTCGGCGGCGCCGCCCAGGCCGCCCTGCACGGCCTCGCCCGGCTGTGGCCGGCCGGCACCCGCAGGCCCGTCCTGGTCACCGGCTACGTCGGCGTCGTCTACGAGAAGCTCGCCGACGGCCTGCTGCTGCGCCACGGCGCCGACGTGGTCCTCGCCAACTCCCGCCACGACGCCGAGCGGTTCCGCGCGGTGTACGAGGGCGTGGGCGCCGACGCCTCGGCGGTGACCGAGGCCGCCCTGCCCTTCCTCGGGGGAGCGCCCTACCGGCCCGAGCCGGGCCGCGACACCGTCGTCTTCGCCGTCCAGCCCTCGGTGCCCGAGAGCCGCGCCGACCGGCTCTATCTGCTGCGGCGCCTGATCGGCCACGCCCGCCGCCACCCCGGCCGCGAGGTGCTGCTCAAGCTGCGCTCCAAGCCCGGCGAGCACACCACGCACATCGAGGAGCAGCCCTACCAGAAGCTCGTCCGCTCGCTGGATCCGCCGCCCAACTTCCGTCTGGTGTACGGGAACATGGGCGAGGTCCTGGACCGCACCGACCTGCTGGTCACGGTCTCCTCGACGGCCGCCCTGGAGTCCCTGCACCGCTCGGTGCCCACCGCCGTCCTGACCGACCTGGGCGTACGCGAGAACCTCGGCAACCACCACTTCGTGGGCTCGGGCTGCCTGGCCTCCTGGGACGAGCTGGACGCCGGCCACCGCCCGAGCCCCGACGCCGGCTGGCTCGCCGCGCAGGGCGTCGCGCCCGGCGACGCGTACGCCACCGCCTTCGACGCGGCCCGCGCGCGCATCGCCCACCTCCTGGCCCGCCCCGCCCTGCCGCCCGTGCGGCCCTACTACACACCCGCCACCGCGCCCGGCTATCTGCCCGGCATCCTCGCCCGCCACCACCTCGCCCCCGACGGCACCCCGCTGCCGGGCGCCGCGCCCGAGACGGAGGCCACCGGCGTACGCCGCCTGGTGCGCGACGCCGTACGGGACGCGGCCCGCGGGGCCTACCGCCACGGAGTGCAGCGCGTGGCCCCGGTCATCCGCCGGATGGGAGAACTCTGATGAACGCGCAGCCTCCGACGCCCCCGCAGCCCGCGGCGAACGCCCGGCCCGCCGCGAACGCCCGGCCCGGGAAGGTCCTGGCCGTGATCCCGGCCCGGGGCGGCTCCAAGGGGGTCCCCGGCAAGAACCTCACCGCGGTCGGCGGCGTCCCGCTGGTCGTCCGGGCCGTACAGGCCTGCCTCGCCGCCCGCCACGTCACGGATGTCGCCGTCTCCACGGACGACCCGGCGATCGCGTCCGCGGCCGCCGCGGCCGGGGCGCACGTGGTCGTACGCCCCGCCGCCATCGCGGGGGACACCGCGACCAGCGAGGCGGCCGTGCTGCACGCCCTCGAAGGGCACCCGGACGCCGAGGCCGTGCTGCTCGTGCAGTGCACCAGCCCGTTCCTGACCCACGAGGACGTCGAGGGCGTCGCCGAGGCGGTCGTCGTGGACGGCGCCGACACGGCCGTCACCGTCGCCCCCTTCCACGGCTTCGTCTGGCGCGAGTCGGAGCGGGAGGGCGGCGAGGGCATGGGCCACGACAAGTCCTTCCGCCCGCGCCGCCAGGACCGCCCCCAGGACTTCCTGGAGACCGGCGCCGCCTACGCCATGGACGCCGCCGGCTTCCGCACCCACCGGCACCGCTTCTTCGGGCACACCGCGCTGGTGCGGACCGACCCGGCCCGGGTCCTGGAGATCGACGACCCGCACGACCTGGCCCGCGCCCGCGCGCTCGCGCCGCTGCTCGACCCGGTCCGCACCCCGGCCCGGGGCGACGTCGACGCGGTCGTCCTCGACTTCGACGGCACCCAGACCGACGACCGGGTGCTCATCGACTCCGAGGGCCGCGAACTGGTGGCCGTGCACCGGGGCGACGGGCTCGGCGTCGCGGCCCTGCGCCGCTCCGGCCTGAAGCTGCTGATCCTCTCCACCGAGCAGAACCCGGTGGTCGCCGCCCGCGCCCGCAAGCTCAAGATCCCCGTGCTGCACGGCGTCGACCGCAAGGACCTCGCCCTGAAGCAGTGGTGCGAGGAGCAGGCGGTCGACCCGGCACGGGTGCTCTACGCGGGCAACGACGTCAACGACCTGCCCTGCTTCTCCCTCGTCGGCTGGCCGGTCGCGGTCGCCGACGCCCATGACTCCGTGCGCGCCGCCGCGCGCACGGTCACCGCCACCCCCGGCGGTGAGGGCGCGATCCGCGAGATCGCCGCCTGGCTCCTCGGACCCGAGCTCCACCACACCCCTTCGCTGAACCCCCCGCTCCACAACTCCCCTGCCCAGTAAGGACACCCCCTCATGAGCAACCGTCTGCGCACCTTCGGCAGCCGTACCGCCGGACCGGGTCAGCCGGTGTACGTCACCGGTGAGATCGGCATCAACCACAACGGTGACCTGGGCAACGCCCTCGCCCTGATCGACGCCGCCGCCGACGCGGGCTGCGACGCCGTCAAGTTCCAGAAGCGCACGCCGGAGATCTGCACCCCGCGCGACCAGTGGGACATCGAGCGCGACACCCCGTGGGGCCGGATGACGTACATCGACTACCGCCACCGGGTGGAGTTCGGCGAGTCGGAGTACCGCACCATCGACGAGCACTGCAAGAAGCGCGGGATCGACTGGTTCGCCTCCCCGTGGGACACCGAGGCCGTCGCCTTCCTGGAGAAGTTCGACCTGCCGGCCCACAAGGTCGCCTCCGCCTCGCTCACCGACGACGAGCTGCTGCGCGCCCTGCGCGCCACCGGCCGCACGGTGATCCTCTCCACCGGCATGTCGACCCCGAAGCAGATCCGGCACGCCGTCGAGGTGCTCGGCAGCGACAACATCCTGCTCTGCCACGCCACCTCCACGTACCCGGCCAAGGCCGAGGAGCTCAACCTGCGGGTCATCAACAGCCTGATGGCCGAGTACCCCAACGTGCCGATCGGCTACAGCGGCCACGAGACGGGCCTGCAGACCACGCTGGCCGCGGTCGCCCTCGGCGCCGCGTTCGTCGAGCGCCACATCACCCTGGACCGCGCGATGTGGGGCTCCGACCAGGCCGCCTCGGTCGAGCCGGGCGGACTGCAGCGTCTGGTCCGCGACATCCGCACCATCGAGGCCGCGCTCGGCGACGGCGTCAAGAAGGTGTACGAGTCGGAGCTCGCCCCGATGAAGAAGCTGCGCCGGGTCAGCGGCGTCGTCGCCGAGGCCGAGGCGGCCGACGCCGACCGCGCGCCGGTCTCGGTCTGAGACGGGGCGGCCGCCGTGCCTCGGGACACCACCGCCACGATCGCCTTCGTGGAGAGCCCGGTCCAGCTGCTCAACGTGCTGGAGTGGGCCCATTCCACCCGCCCGCTGCTGAACGGCGTGCCGGCCCAGCGGTCCGGGCCCGGGGACGCGGCCGCCCACGACGACCTCACCGTCGTCGTCCTCTCGCCCACCGACCCGATGTCGCGCGGCCAGCTGCGCCGGATGGCGGAGCTGGCCCACGAGGAGGGCATGCGGGTGCGCTGGGAGGAGGCGCGCGGCGGGCCCACCGCCCCGCTGCGCACCATCGCCGGGCTCCGCCCGCTGCTGCGCCGCGCCGACCGGATCGTCATCGGCGACCCCTTCTCGCGGTACGTCCAGCTGCTGCTCACCGTGGCGCGCGCCCGTGACCTGGTCGTCGTCGACGACGGCACGGCCACCATGGAGTTCGTCGCCCAACTGGACAGCGGCGAGCGGCTGGTCCGCTGGCACCGGCGCGGCAGCCGGGCGGGGGCGCGTGATGTGCTCTTCGCCCCGTTCGCCGCCTCGGCGCGCCGGCGCCTCACGCCGTCGCGGGGCCGTACGGTCGAGGTGTTCAGCGCCATGCCCGTACAGGCGCCGGAGGCGGTCACGGTCACCCCGAACACCTTCGGCTGGACCCGGGCCAGATTCGGTCCGCCGCGCCTCACCAAGGGCGCGGACATGGTGGGCACCTCGCTGGTGGAGACAGGCGTGGTCGACCCCGAGCGCTATCTGGAGGCGGTCGCGGCCCTGGCCCGCACCCACGGCGCGACCCGGTACTTCGCCCACCGCCGCGAGTCCCCGGAGAAGCTGCGCACCCTGCACCTGCGGACCGGGCTTGAGATCGTCCGGCCGGACCTGCCGCTCGAACTCATCGCCCGGCGTGGCCCCGTCGGGCGCACGATCCTCAGTTTTCCCTCGACCGTGGTCCACACCCTGCCACCCGCCCTGGCGGGCACCGAGGTGCGCCTGCTGATCTGCGACATCGACCCCGGCTGGCTCACCGACAAGGCTTCCCCGCGCGCCCAGGGCTTCCTCGCGGACGTCACCGGCTCGGCCCGCGACGCCCACGGCCTGCGCATGGTCGCGGCCTGAGCGGGCACCCGGGCCATGGGCGCCGTCCGTCGCGGCGGGAGCCCGGGCCCGGGGCCGGGCGGCCCTTCGGCCTGAGACGGCGCTGAGACCGCTCTGAGAGCGCACTGGGAAACATCTGGGACACGCCTGAGAAACGGGCGGCGAGTTTACCCAGCCTACGAGGCCGACAACCTTCCGGCAGTCAGAAATCTTTCCCCTATCGGGCTGAACTTTTGTTGATCGACGGTTAGTTGGCCCTTGAAGGGGCCTACCCTTCAACAGGTGAACCAGTTGATGTCGCGCGCCTCCGACGAACCTGAAGCCGATCAGCCCGGGGAAGCCCCGCTGCCCGGGTTGCTCCCCGAGCCCCTGCGCGCCGAACTCATCGCCTTCCGCCGGGACTTGCACATGCACCCCGAGCTGGGAAACCAGGAGTTCCGCACCACCGCGGCGATCAAGAAGCGCCTTGAGGCGGCCGGGCTCAAGCCCCGGGTCCTCGACAGCGGGACCGGACTCCTGTGCGATGTCGGCACCTGGAAGGGGGGACGGCCCATGCTGGCGATCCGGGCGGACATCGACGCCCTGCCGATCCCGGACGCCAAAGTCAACGCGCCGTACCGCTCGACCGTCCCCGATCGGGCACATGCCTGCGGGCACGACATCCACACCACCACCGTGCTCGGCACCGGCCTCGTGCTGGCCGAACTGGACCGGCAGGGCCTGCTCCCGCACCCGGTCCGGCTGGTCTTCCAGCCCGCCGAGGAGGTGCTGCCGGGCGGCGCCACCGACGCGATCCGGTCCGGCGCCCTCGACGGAGTGGGCAGGATCATCGCGGTGCACTGCGACCCGCGCGTCGACGCGGGCCGGATCGGGCTGCGCGCCGGGGCGATCACCTCGGCCTGCGACCGTCTGGAGATCACCCTGAACGGGCCGGGCGGCCACACCGCACGCCCGCATCTGACCACCGACCTGGTCACCGCCGCCGCCCGGGTGGTCACCGACGTGCCCGCGCTGCTCGCCCGCCGGATCGACGCCCGCGCCGGGCTCGCCGTCACCTGGGGCCGGATCGACGCCGGGCACGCCTGCAACGTCATCCCGATGCGCGCGGAGCTGGCCGGAACCGTGCGCTGCCTCGACCTGGACGCCTGGCGCGACGCGCCCGACAAGGTGCACGCCGCGATCGACGAGGTCGCCACTCTGCACGGTGCCAAGTCCGAGATCAACTACGTCCGCGGCGTGCCGCCGGTCGTCAACGATCCGGCCGTCGCCGAACTGCTGCGCGAGGCTCAGACGGCGCGCCGAGGGGCGTTCTCGGTCGAGGACACCGAGCAGAGTCTGGGTGGCGAGGACTTTTCGTGGTACCTGGAGCATGTGCCGGGCGCGATGGCCCGCCTCGGCGTGCGCACTCCGGGGTCCGACGCCCGTCTTGACCTGCATCGGGGTGATTTCGACGCCGATGAGGCCGCCATCAAGGTCGGAGTGGAGCTGTTCACTGCCGCTGCGCTGCTGGAAGGACACCGTTCGTAACCGGACACTTCATCGTCTGTTCGCGGCGATTCGATAACGGCTTCCGAACAGGTCTTTACGCGACATCTACGCGCGTTACGATCCGACGCGAAACCAGCGCCGGTAGGGGCGCTCTCGGTTCGTTTTGAAGGGACCTCCTCGTGCGCCGGGTATCCAAGATCGCTGCGGCCGGTATCGCCACCGCCGCGCTCGCGCTTTCCGCCACCGCGTGTGGCAGCACCTCCTCCGAGAAGGACAAGGACTCCTCCGCGTCGTCCAGCGCGGGCGGCAAGGGCGTCAAGGTCGGTGTCGCGTACGACGTCGGCGGCCGTGGCGACCACTCGTTCAACGACTCCGCCGCGCGCGGCATCGACAAGGCCAAGGCCGAGTTCGGCGGTGAGATCAAGGAGCTGACCGCCAAGACCACGGACACCGAGGCCGACCGCGTCGAGCGCCTCACCCAGCTGGCCCAGGCGGGCTACAACCCGGTCGTCGGCATCGGCTACGCCTACGCCAACTCGATGAAGCAGGTCGCCGCCAAGTTCCCGAAGACCACCTTCGGCATCGTCGACTCGGTCGTCGAGGGCGCGCCCAACGTCGACAACATCGTCTTCACCGAGGAGCAGGGCTCCTACCTCGCCGGTGTCGCCGCGGCGCTGAAGTCGAAGACCGGCCACGTCGGCTTCATCGGCGGTGTGGACGTTCCGCTGATCAAGAAGTTCGAGGCCGGCTTCGTCCAGGGCGTCAAGGACACCAAGCCCGCCGACAAGGTCGACGTCCAGTACCTGTCGCACGGCTCGGACACCTCCGGCTTCGCCAGCCCCGACAAGGGCAAGGCCGCCGCGCAGGGCATGCTCGACAACGGCGCCGACGTGGTCTACACGGCCGCCGGCTCCTCCGGCAACGGCGCCATCGAGGCCGTCGCGGGCAAGAAGGGCACCTGGGCGATCGGCGTCGACTCCGACCAGTACAACCAGGCCTCCCTGGGCAAGTACAAGGCGTCGATCCTGACCTCGGTCGTCAAGAACGTCGACATCGGCGTCTACGACCTGGTCAAGTCCGTCAAGGACGGCAAGCCGCTCACCGGCACCAACAGCTACCCGCTGGCCAAGGACGGCGTCTCGCTGGCCACCAGCGGCGGCTTCATCGACGACATCAAGGCCCAGATCGACGCGGCCAAGAAGAAGATCGTCGACGGTTCGATCAAGGTCAAGACCACCCCGTGACCCGTGGCGGTCGGCACTGACCGCCCGCAGTCACCGCGCCCGGCTCCGGTCGGGCGCACCCGGCCCGGCGGGCAGAGCGGCATCGCTCTGCCCGCCGGGCATAACGAAGTGTCAACTCTACGCGCGTAGGCCGGAGTTGGCGCGCTAGCTTCTCCGGAAGCCCCCCGCCCCCCGCTCCTGCTCCCGAGGAGAGTGCGCCATCAACGCGTCCAGCCCTCCCGCCGTCGAACTGCGCGGCATCACCAAACGCTTCCCCGGCGTCGTCGCCAACAAGGACATCGACATCACCGTCAAGAAGGGCACCGTCCATGCCCTCTGCGGTGAGAACGGTGCCGGCAAGTCGACCCTGATGAAGATCCTCTACGGCATGCAGAAGCCGGACGAGGGAACCATCACCATCGACGGCGAGCAGGCGGCCTTCCACAGCCCCGCCGACGCCATCGCGCGCGGAATCGGCATGGTGCACCAGCACTTCATGCTCGCCGACAACCTCACCGTCCTGGAGAACGTGGTCCTCGGCGGCGAGAAGCTGTACGGCATCGGGGCCAAGGCCCGTAAGAAGATCAAGGAGATCTCCGACGCGTACGGCCTGAACGTCCGGCCGGACGCCGTCGTCGAGGACCTCGGCGTCGCCGACCGCCAGCGCGTGGAGATCCTCAAGGTCCTCTACCGCGGCGCCCGCACCCTCATCCTCGACGAGCCGACGGCCGTCCTGGTCCCGCAGGAGGTCGAGGCGCTCTTCGACAACCTGCGCGAGCTCAAGGCCGAGGGCCTGACCGTCATCTTCATCTCGCACAAGCTGGGCGAGGTGCTGAAGGTCGCCGACGACATCACCGTCATCCGGCGCGGTACGACGGTGGGCACCGCCGACCCGAAGACCACCACCACCAAGCAGCTCGCCGAGCTGATGGTGGGCAGCGAGCTGCCCTCGCCCGAGACCCGCGAGTCGACGGTCACCGACGTGCCGATGCTGAAGGTCGACGACCTCCGCCTGGCCGCCACCGACCCCGACGGCGTGGTCCGCGAGGTGCTCTCCGCGGTCTCCTTCACCATCCACAAGGGCGAGGTCCTGGGCATCGCCGGCGTCGAGGGCAACGGCCAGGCCGAGCTCGTCGAGGCGATCATGGGCATGCGCGACCCGGACGGCGGTGTCATCACCCTGGACACCGCCGACATCTCGCACGCGCCGACCCGCAAGCGGCGCGAGGGCGGCATCGGGTACATCCCCGAGGACCGCCACCGCCACGGCCTCCTCCTGGAGGCCCCGCTGTGGGAGAACCGCATCCTCGGCCATGTCACCGAGCGCCCCAACTCCAAGGGCGGGCTGCTCGACAACAAGGCCGCGCGGGTGGACACCGAGCGCATCGTGCGCGAGTACGACGTGCGCACCCCCGGCATCGAGGTCACCGCGGCCTCGCTCTCCGGCGGCAACCAGCAGAAGCTGATCGTCGGCCGCGAGATGAGCCACAGTCCCAAGCTCCTGATCGCCGCGCACCCCACCCGGGGCGTGGACGTGGGCGCGCAGGCGCAGATCTGGGACCAGATCCGCACGGCCCGCCGCGAGGGCCTCGCGGTGCTGCTGATCTCCGCCGACCTGGACGAGCTGATCGGCCTGTCCGACACCCTGCGGGTGATGTACCGCGGCCGCCTGGTCGCCGACGCCGACCCCGCCACGATCACCCCTGAGGAGCTGGGCTCCGCCATGACCGGCGCCGCCGCCGGCCATCTGGAGCACGACGACAGCACCGGGGGAGAGGACCGATGAAAAAGTTCACCCAGCGCATCGACAAGGAGAAGCTGCTCCTCGCGATCGCGGCCCCCGTGCTCGCGGTGGTCGCGGCGCTCGTCGTGACCGCCCTGGTCATCCTGGCCACCGGCAAGAACCCGATGCCCGCCTTCGACGACATGCTGTCGTACGGCTCGGCCAGTGACAGCCAGGTCTACATCCTCAACAAGGCGACGACGTACTACCTCGCGGGCATCGCGGTGGCCATCGGCTTCCGGATGAACCTCTTCAACATCGGTGTGGACGGCCAGTACCGCATCGCGGCCTTCATCGCCGCGGTGCTCGGCGGCGCGGTGAGCCTGCCCGGCGCCGTCGCCATCCCGCTGATGATCATCGCGGCGATGGCGGTGGGCGCCCTGTGGGCGGCCATCGCGGGCGTCCTCAAGGTCACCCGGGGCGTCAGCGAGGTCATCTCGACCATCATGCTGAACGCCATCGCGACCGCGATCATCGCCTATCTGCTCCAGCCCGAGCGGCTCGGCCAGCTCGACGAGGCCGGCACCCTGGTCTCCACCAAGCCGCTGCCGAAGGACAACTGGTTCTTCGCCATCGACAACGGCGACGCCGGCTCGATCTGGGGCTTCATCGTCGTCGCCGTACTGGTCGGCGCGGCCTACTGGTTCGTGCTCGGCCGCACCCGCTTCGGTTTCGACCTGCGGGCCGTCGGCCAGTCCGAGTCCGCGGCCGCCGCCAGCGGTGCCAACGTCAAGAAGATGATCGTCACCAGCATGGTCATCTCGGGTGCGGTGGCCGGTCTGGTCGGTCTGCCGACGCTGCTCAACGACAGCCACCAGTTCGACAACAGCTTCCCGCTGGGCCTCGGCTTCACCGGTATCGCCGTCGCGCTGCTCGGCCGCAACCACCCGGTGGGCGTCGCGCTCGCCGCGCTGGTCTGGGGCTACCTGGAGCGCACCACCGGCCACTTCGAAGTCATCGGCTACGACAAGGAGATCCTCGGCGTGATCCAGGGCGTCATCGTCCTGTGCGTCGTGATCGCGTACGAAGTCGTCCGCCGCTACGGCATGAAGCGCCAGCAGCAGCGCGTCGGCGCCGAGCTCGCGGCCCAGGCCGCCAAGAAGCAGGAGGTGACGGCATGAGCGTCACGACGACCCCCGCCAAGACCCCGCCGCCCCCGGCCGGGCTCAAGGGCAACGCCAAGCGCAAGTTCTCCGTCGCGCAGATCCTGCTGATCGTCGCCGGTGCGCTGATCCTGGTCTCCGCCGTACGCGTCATCACCGGCGCCGACCAGCTGACCTCCGAGGGCCAGATCAGCGCCTCCCTCGGCCTCGCCGTGCCGATCGGCCTGGCGGGCCTCGCGGGTCTGTGGTCCGAGCGGGCCGGCGTGGTCAACATCGGCCTCGAAGGCATGATGGTCCTCGGCACCTTCGGCGCGGGCTGGGTCGGCTGGCAGTCCAGCCCCTGGCTCGGTCTGCTCGCGGGCATCGGCTTCGGCGTCCTGGGCGGTCTCGTCCACGCGGTCGCCACCATCACCTTCGGCGTCGACCACATCGTCTCCGGTGTGGCCGTCAACCTGCTCGCCGTCGGCGCCACGCAGTACATGGCCAAGCTCTTCTTCAACGAGGGCGACGCCGCGGCGAAGGGCGGCAACCCCAAGCAGTCGCCGCCCGCCGAGACCCTGCCCAGCTTCACGGTCCCGGGTCTGTCCTCCGGCCTGGAGTCGATCCAGAAGCACCACTGGTTCCTGATCTCCGACCTCGCCGGGATCCTCGGTGGCCTGGTCACCGACGTCTCCTGGGTCACCGTCATCGCCGTGCTGCTCTTCGTGGGCACCTGGTGGGTGCTGTGGAAGAGCGCGTTCGGCCTGCGGCTGCGCTCCTGCGGCGAGAACCCGATCGCCGCCGAGTCGCTCGGCGTCAACGTGTACACCTACAAGTACGCGGCGGTCGCGGTCTCCGGCGGTCTCGCCGGTCTCGGCGGCGCGTTCCTGGCGCTGGTCACCTCGCACATCTACCTGGAGGGCCAGACCGGCGGCCGCGGCTACATCGGTCTCGCCGCGATGATCTTCGGCAACTGGCGGCCGGGCGGACTCGCCATGGGCGCCGGCCTGTTCGGCTTCTCCGACGCGCTCCAGCTGCGCAACGGCGGCACCACGGTGCACGCCCTGCTGCTCCTGCTCGTGGTGCTCCTGGTCGCCCTGGCCGCCTGGAAGGCGTACAAGAAGGCGATGGTCCAGGCGGCGATCAGCGCGGTCATGGCCGCCGCGATCCTGGTCTGGTACCTGATGACCGACACCGTCCCCGGCGACTTCGTCGGCGCCACGCCGTACGTCGTCACCCTGCTCGTGCTGTCGCTCTCCGCGCAGCGCCTGCGGATGCCCAAGGCCGACGGCATGCGCTACCGCAAGGGCCAGGGCAAGTGACGCCGGACGCCCCCGGCACCACCGCCGTCGACTGGGAGGCCCTGCGCGAGGCGGCCCGGGACGCCATGTCCCGGGCGTACGCCCCGTACTCGGGCTACCCGGTCGGCGCGGCGGCGCTCGTCGACGACGGGCGCACGGTCACCGGCTGCAACGTCGAGAACGCCAGTTACGGCCTGGCGCTGTGCGCCGAGTGCGGGCTCGTCTCGGCGCTGCGGCTCGGCGGCGGCGGGCGCCTGACGCACTTCGTGTGCGTCGACGGCCACGGCGCCGTCCTGGTGCCCTGCGGCCGCTGCCGCCAGCTCCTGTTCGAGCACGGCGGTCCGGAGCTGCTCCTGGAGACCCCGGACGGGATCCTGCCGCTCTCCGCGATGCTTCCGCAGGCCTTCGGCCCGGACCATCTGAAGCAACCGCTCAAGTAACCACCGCGGCCCCTCCCTTGCTGATCAGCCAGGGAGGGGCCGCAACCGTCAGACCTCTCTATGCGCGTAGAGTCGCGTATACCGTACGGACGAACCGCACTTGCCGGAAGGAATGCCATGGACGTCATCTCCGTCATCCGCACCAAGCGAGACCGGGGCGAGCTGAGCCCGGAGCAGATCGACTGGGTCATCGACGCCTACACCCGGGGTGTCGTCGCCGACGAGCAGATGTCGGCGCTGGCCATGGCGATCCTGCTCAACGGCATGAACCGTACGGAGATCGCCCGCTGGACCGCCGCGATGATCGCGTCCGGTGAGCGCATGAACTTCGACGCGCTCTCGCGCCCCACCGCCGACAAGCACTCCACCGGCGGCGTCGGCGACAAGATCACGCTGCCGCTCGCCCCGCTGGTCGCCGCGTGCGGCGCGGCCGTTCCGCAGCTGTCCGGCCGGGGTCTTGGCCACACCGGCGGCACCCTCGACAAGCTGGAGTCCATCCCCGGCTGGCGCGCGCTGCTCTCCAACGAGGAGATGCTGAACGTCCTGGACACCACCGGCGCCGTCATCTGCGCGGCGGGCGACGGCCTGGCCCCCGCCGACAAGAAGCTCTACGCGCTGCGCGATGTCACCGGCACCGTCGAGGCCATCCCGCTCATCGCCTCCTCGATCATGTCGAAGAAGATCGCCGAGGGCACCGGCTCGCTGGTCCTCGACGTCAAGGTCGGCACCGGCGCCTTCATGAAGACCATCGAGGACGCCCGCGAGCTCGCCTCCACCATGGTCGCCCTCGGCACCGACAGCGGCGTCAAGACCGTCGCGCTGCTCACCGACATGTCCACCCCGCTCGGCCTCACGGCGGGCAACGCCCTCGAAGTGCGCGAGTCCGTCGAGGTGCTGGCCGGCGGCGGCCCCCGGGACGTCGTCGACCTCACCCTGGCGCTCGCCCGCGAGATGCTGGACGCGGCCGGGATCAAGGACGCCGACCCCGAGAAGGCGCTCGCCGACGGCTCGGCCATGGACGTCTGGCGCCGGATGATCGCGGCCCAGGGCGGCGACCCGGACGCCACCCTGCCGGTCGCCCGCGAGCAGCACGTCATCACCGCCCCGAGCTCGGGCGTGCTGACCCGCCTCGACGCCTACGACATCGGCGTCGCCGCCTGGCGCCTGGGCGCCGGCCGGGCCCGCAAGGAGGACCCGGTGCAGGCGGGCGCCGGCATCGAGCTGCACGCCAAGCCGGGCGACACGGTGACGGCCGGTCAGCCGCTGCTCACCCTGCACACGGACACGCCGGAGAAGTTCGACTACGCCCTGCAGACGCTGGGCGCCTCGTACGACATCGCCGCGGCGGGAACCTCGTTCACCGCGAACCCGATCGTCCTCGACCGGATCGCCTGACACCCCCGCAGCTCCCCGCGGACCCGCACCCGGCCGATGACTTTCGCGGCCGGTGCGGGTCTGTTTCGTGTGAACCCCACCGAACCCGCGCTCCTCGTCGTCCCGTCCCCGACGGCCCTCAGCGACGTCCCCCCGCTGTGCGAGCGGCTGCGGGCGCTGTACGCGGCCGGGGCGCGGGAGGTCGTGTGCGACGTGGGCGCGCTGGTGCGGGCGGATCTGGCGGCGGTGGAGGCGGTCGCACGGCTGTGCCTGACCGCCCGCCGGGCCGGCGGGCGCCTCACGATACGGAACGCGGGGCCGGGGCTGGTGGCCCTGCTGGAGCTCACGGGCCTCACGGCGGAGCCGGGCGGGCCCCTCTCCGGCTAGTCCGTCTCCTCTTCCAGGCTCTCCGGCAGCCCGAACATCGGGAACCAACGGGCCGTGTCCAGGAACGCGTTGAGGCCGACTATCTTGCCGTCGGCGATCTCCACCACCTGGAGCGCCCACGGCTCGTGGCGCCCGCCGGGGCCGCTCGGCCGGTACTGGCCGAAGGCGGGCGTGCCGTTGGCGACGGTCGGCACCAGGCGGGAGCCCCGGCACCCGCAACCGGTGCCCAGATGCCAGGCCACGATGTCCTCGGGGCCGCGCAGCCACAGGTCGTACGGCGGCATGGACAGGGTCGCGTCCTCGTGCAGCAGGGACGTCAGGGCCGACATGTCGTACCCCTCGAACGCCGCCACATAGCGGGCCAGGAGCTTCTGCTGCTCCTCGTCGAGCGGGTCCGCCGCGTCCGAGGCGCGCGGCTCCGACTCCGCCAGCGTCGAACGCGCCCGCTGGAGGGCGCTGTTGACCGAGGCCACCGTCGTCTCCAGCAGCTCGGCCACCTCGCTGGCCTTCCACGCGAGCACCTCGCGCAGGATGAGCACCGCCCGCTGCTTGGGCGGCAGGTGCTGGAGGGCGGCGACGAAGGCGAGCCGCACGCTCTCGCGCGCGACCGCCGTCTCGGCCGGGTCGTCCACCGCCGTCGGCAGCACCCGCGCGTCCGGCACCGGCTCCAGCCAGGTCACCTCCGGGCGTGAGCGCAGCACGGCCGAGGACGCCGTCTGCGGGGCGGTGAGGTCCATCGGGCGGGCCCGCTTGCCGCTCGCCGTCAGCATGTCCAGGCAGACGTTGGTCGCGATCCGGTACAGCCAGGACCGCAGGGACGAGCGGCCCTCGAACTTCTCGTAGCTCCGCCACGCGCGGACCAGCGTGTCCTGCACCGCGTCCTCCGCCTCGAAGGCCGAGCCGAGCATCCGGTAGCAGTACCCCGTCAGCTCGACCCGGTGCTTCTCCAGGCGGGAGTCGAGGTCCGTCGCCGCCGTCGGCTCCGTCGTCAGATCAGCCATCGCGTCCACCCCAGATCGCCCATGTGCTCCAGCTCTTCGGAAGCTACAGGAGCCCACTGACAATCGCGCCTCAGGCGGACGTCTCAGCAGGTCGCGTGCGGTGCCGCGAGGCGCGTCGCGGCGAGTCGCCGCTCGGTGCGGGCGGCGTGGCTGCCGTACAGCGTCACCGAGACGACGCCGAGGACGGCGAGCAGGCCGAGCAGCACCGTGGCGGGCCAGCCGCCCGCGTGGAAGGCGACCGCGCCCAGCGTGCCGCCCGCGCTGCTGCCCAGGTAGTACGCGGACTGGTAGAGCGCCGACGCCTGGGCGCGGCCCGTCTTCGCGGTGCGGCTCACCGAGGAGGAGGCGACGGCGTGGCCCGCGAAGAACCCCGCGGTGATCAGGACCAGGCCCGCGAGCACCGCCGCCAGCGTGTCGAGCAGGCTCAGCACCAGACCGGCGGTCGTGGTGGAGACGGCCAGGTACAGCGCGCCCCGGCGGCCGAGCCGGGCGACCAGCTGCCCGGCCGCGGCCGAGGAGACCGTACCGACCAGGTACACCAGGAAGATCGAGCCGACCACGCCCTGCGGGAGGTGGAAGGGCGCGGCGGTGAGCCGGTAGCCGATCACCGTGTAGACGGCGCCGAACACCGTCATGAAGAGCGCGCCGATCGCGTACAGGCGTACCAGGAGCGGGTCCGCGAGATGGCCGCGCACGGTCGCCGCCAGCGCGCGCGGGTCCAGCGGGGCCGCCTTGAAGTGGCGGGACTTCGGGAGCAGCAGCCGGAAGGCCACCGCGCACCCGGCGGCCAGCAGCCCGACCGCCGCCAGTGCCGCGCGCCAGCCCCACGCCTGGGCCACCCAGCCGGTCAGGATCCGGCCGCTCATGCCGCCGATGGAGTTGCCCGCCACGAACAGGCCGATCGCCGCGACCAGCGCCTTGGGCCGCACCTCCTCGGCGAGATAGGCCATCGCTGAGGCGGGCAGTCCGGCCAGGGCCGCGCCCTGGACCGCCCGCAGCGCCACCAGCCAGCCGACGTTGGGCGCGAACGGGACGAGCAGCCCCACGCCGACCGCGACCACCAGCGAGACCGTCATCGTCCGGGACCGCCCGAACCGCTCGGAGAGCGCGCTCAGCGGCAGTACGCACAGCGCCAGCGCGCCGGTCGCCGCCGACACGGTCCAGCTCGCCGCGGAGGCCGACACCCCCAAGTCGCCCGAGATCAGCGGGAGCAGGGCCTGGGTGGAGTAGAGGAGGGCGAAGGTGGCGACCCCGGCGGCGAAGAGCGCGAAGCTCATCCGGCGGTAGCCGGGAGCACCCGGGAAGAGCTGATCGGGGGACGGCGCGGTGGAGGCACCCACGGTGGTGGGTGCCCCGGTACTGGCAGGAGGCATGGATCGACCGTAGGCCCGGGAGATTTATGCGTCCAATGCGTGGAGAGCGCATAATCGATCCACATACGCATAAGCACAGCTCAGGCGGGTGTCTGTCATTGAACAGTAACGAAGAAGACATTGTTACGGTGCTCGCGCCCCGCCTCGCGTACTTCGCCGCGGTCGCCCGGCACGAGCACGTCACGCGCGCGGCGCACGAGCTCGGCGTGCCCCAGTCGACGCTCTCGCGCGCGATGGTGCGGCTCGAAGAGGACCTGGGGGTCGCGCTGTTCGCCCGCAAGGGCCGCACCGTCTCGCTCACCCCCGCCGGGCGCACCTTCCTCGGTTCGGCCGAGCGCGCCCTCGCCGAGGTGGGGCGGGCCGCCGAGTCGGTGCGGGCCGACGCCGACCCGGCGGCGGGCAAGGTCGCCTTCGGCTTTCTGCACACCATGGGCTCCGAGACCGTCCCCGCCCTCATCCGGGCCTTCCGGGTCACCCACCCCCGGGTGCGCTTCACGCTCGTGCAGAACTACGGCGAGGCGATGATCGAGCGGCTGCGCGCGGGGGACCTCGACCTCTGCCTCACCTCGCCGGTGCCGGACGCGCCCGACCTCGTGGCCCGGCGCCTGGACGAGCAGCGGCTGCGCCTCGTCGTCCCCGACGACCACCGGCTGGCCACGCGCAAGCGGGTCCGGCTCGCGGAGGCCGCCGACGAGACGTTCGTGACCCTGGAGCCCGGCTACGGGCTGCGGCGCATCACGGACGACCTGTGCGCCCAGGCCGGGTTCACGCCCAAGGTCGCCTTCGAGGGCGAGGAGGCGGAGACCCTGCGCGGTCTGGTGGCGGCGGGCCTGGGCGTGGCCCTGCTGCCGCCGCCCGCCGTGGCCCGCCCGGGCGTCGTCGAGCTGACGGTGACAGCGCCGCGCGCGGTGCGCGAGATCGGGGTCGCCTGGCTGGACGGCCACCCGGACACCCCGCCGGTGGCCGCCTTCAAGGCGTTCCTGCTGTCCCGGCGCGGGCAGTTGCTGCCGGTCTGAGGCCGCGTACCGCCGCCGGGAGTTCGGCCGGGCGCTGAGCGGCCTGCCGCACCCGGCTAGGCGTTCAGCGACTTGCCGAACCCGGCCGCCAGCGGCATCCGCAGCCCCAGCGGCGGCGGGGCGGCCAGGGCGTCGGCGACGGGGCGCGCGTACGCGTGCGTGAAGAGCGAGCCCTTCACGAAGTCGACGGCCAGGGCCTGGACTTCGGCGCGGTGCTGGCGCAGCCCGTGCCCGTCCGAGTGGACCTCGAAGCGGCAGGTGTCGCGGTTGGCCTTCTTCGCGCGCGTGGCGAGGCGGAACGACAGCTCCGGGTCGCTGCGGGCGTCGTTGGTGCCGTGCACGATCAGCACCCGTCTGCCCACCAGCTGCTTCACCGGCTCCGGCTCGGCCGCCATGTCCTCCTCCGGCAGCCAAGGGGCCATCGAGAGCACGCAGTTGACGGCGGAGTGCCCCGCCGCGCGCAGCGCCGCCCGGCCGCCCATGCCGTGCCCGGCCAGGCAGACGGGCACATCGCCGTACCGCCGCACCACCTCCTCGGCGGCCCACTCGGCGTCCGCCGCGAGCAGGGCGTCGCCGCCGTTCCAGCCCCGGCCCCGGTAGCGGACGAGATGGGCCACGAGCCCGTCGTCCCGCCCGGCGCGGGCGAGGCGCCGCGCCAGCGGCAGCGCCGAGGCGTAGGAGAGGGGGGAGGGGCGGCGCGCCGAGACGGGGTCGCCGTCCGGCAGCACCAGCACCACACCGCCGACCGAGGAGCCGGCGCCGGTCGCACCGACGGCCCGTCCAAGTCGGGCAGCAGGCAGGGAAGTCGCATGCTGGGCCATGACAGAACAGTCTCAGAAGCCGAGGTGTACTCCACCCGTCCGCGCGGTCACTGTTACGTATCGGCAACCGAGCGACTCCCGGTGATCTACGCGCGTAGGGGCTAGCATGCGCAGATGACGAGCCAGACCACCGACGTACCGACCACGGACCAGATCCGCCGCGCCCCGAAGGTGCTGCTCCACGACCACCTCGACGGCGGTCTGCGTCCTGGCACCATCATCGAGATCGCCGAACAGACCGGGTACTCCCACCTGCCCGAGACCGAGGCCGACAAGCTCGGCATCTGGTTCCGGGAAGCCGCCGACTCCGGTTCCCTGGAGCGGTATCTGGAGACCTTCGCGCACACCTGCGCCGTCATGCAGACCCGCGACGCGCTCTTCCGTGTCGCCGCCGAGTGCGCCGAGGACCTGGCGCAGGACGGCGTCGTCTACGCCGAGGTGCGGTACGCGCCGGAGCAGCACCTGGAGAAGGGGCTGACGCTCCAGGAGGTCGTGGAGGCGGTCAACGACGGCTTCCGCGAGGGCGAGCGCCGGGCCCGCGCCAACGGCCACCGCATCCGCGTCGGCGCCCTCCTGACCGCCATGCGGCACGCCGCCCGCGCGCTGGAGATCGCCGAACTCGCCAACTCCTACCGGGACTCGGGCGTGGTCGGCTTCGACATCGCGGGTGCCGAGGCGGGCTTCCCGCCCACCCGCCACCTGGACGCCTTCGAGTACCTGAAGCGGGAGAACAACCACTTCACCATCCACGCGGGCGAGGCCTTCGGCCTGCCGTCGATCTGGCAGGCGCTCCAGTGGTGCGGCGCCGACCGGCTCGGCCACGGGGTGCGGATCATCGACGACATCGAGGTCGCCGAGGACGGCACGGTGAAGCTGGGGCGGCTCGCCTCGTACGTACGGGACAAGCGCATCCCGCTGGAGATGTGCCCGACGTCCAACCTCCAGACCGGCGCCGCCGCTTCGTACGCCGAACACCCGATCGGGCTGCTGCGCCGGCTCCACTTCCGGGCCACCGTCAACACCGACAACCGGCTGATGAGCGGCACCAGCATGAGCGAGGAATTCGAGCGGCTGACCGAGGCATTCGGCTACACGCTCGACGACATGCAGTGGTTCACCGTCAATGCGATGAAATCAGCGTTCATTCCTTTCGACGAACGCCTCGCCATGATCAATGACGTCATCAAGCCCGGCTACGCCGAGCTGAAATCCGAATGGCTGTTCAAGCAGACCGCCGCGACCAGCGGGTCTACCCCGTCCATGGGCTGATCGGGTAAATCGTCTAAACGGCCGGGAGAACCAATTCCCGGCCGTTTTCCGTGGTTTCACGTGTTTGCGGGGCGAGTGGCGGTCTGACTAGCTTGCAGAGCCGCTCACATCCCCTTCCCTAGGATGAATTCCAGATGAAGCAGTCTGCCGTCAAGACGCTCGGTGCCGCCGCTGTCGGTGTCGCCTTCGCCGCCGCTGCCGCCGGTACGGCCTCCGCCGCGCCCGCCGTGGCCGGAGTCCCCGAGCTCCCCGCCCTGTCCGGCCTGACCAACACGCTGCCCATCGAGGGCGTCGCCAAGAAGCTCCCGACGGGTGCCCCGGAGTCGCTGACCGCCGGTCAGAGCGCTCTGGGCAAGGGCACGTCCGCCCTGCCCACCGGGGACTCCAGCCCCGTGAACGGCCTCCTCGGCG
The DNA here is from genome assembly GCF_001653515.1 of Streptomyces sp. ERV7. GTDB lineage: Bacteria > Actinomycetota > Actinomycetes > Streptomycetales > Streptomycetaceae > Streptomyces. The sequence goes on from NZ_LYOY01000040.1 coordinate 1,241,908, forward strand.
GTCTGCCGACGGGTGGTCTGCCGATCGCCGGTGGTCTGCCCGCCCTCGGCGGCTGATGGCTGAAACGTGCCGCCAGACGGTGCGTTGAGGCGTTGTGGTGGGGCGCACATCCGGTTGTGGGTGTGCGCCCCACCGCGTCTGTGTCAGGATCACGGCTCGTACGTCGGCCAGTGACAGGTGAGTAGGGTTCCGAGGATGCGTGTGAAGGCGACCGGACTCGCCATGTTGACGGCCTCGGCGCTCCTCACCACCGCGTGCGGCTCGTCGGGAGGCTCCTCGGACGACAAGGCCTCCGCGCCCGCCCCCAACGGTTCCTCGGCCTCCGCGGCGGCGTCCAGCGCCCTCCAGCGGGCGGCGCTCGCCCAGGGCGACGTGCCCGGCTACCAGGTCTCCGCCGACACGACCGCCCAGGGCCGGGCCCGTCCCCGGGCCGACCGCGGGCCGTGCCAGCCGCTCGCCGACATCATGGGCGACCAGCCGAACCCGCAGGCGCGCGAGACGGTCAACCGGGGTCTGGGCTCCCAGCGCAAGCTCGGCCTCGCGGTCGCGGCGTCGCTCAGCGGCTACGCCCGCCCCGACGCCGAGAAGCTGGTCAGGGACCTGCGCGCGGCGGTCGCCGCCTGCTCCGGCTTCAAGGCCGAGCTGGGCGGGACGAGCTCCACGTACGCGCGCGTGAAGGCGCGGCCCTACCGGATCGGCGGCGACGAGTCGGTCAGCTGGTCCGCGTCGTCCACGCAGGTGAACGTGGAGACGCCGGTCCATATCGTCGTGGTGCGCCAGGGCGCCACGATCGTGCGCTTCATGACGATCAACCTCGGCGCTCCGGTCCAGGGCAGGGCCCAGGAGCTGGTGGAGGTGCCGAGGGACGTGGCGGACAAGCAGCTGGAGAAGGTGCGCCGAGTCCTGGGCTGAGGTCACCAGGCAGCGCTGGGGCGGTGGCCCTTCTCGTTCGGGAAGAGGATCCACAGCGCGATGTAGAGCAGGAACTGGGGCCCCGGCAGCAGGCAGGAGACCAGGAAGATCACGCGCATCGTGGTGGCGGAGGTGCCGAAGCGCCGTGCCAGCGCCGCGCACACCCCGCCGATCATGCGTCCGTCGCGGGGGCGGGCAAGGGTGGCCATGGGGTGCTCCTTCAGGAGTGAGGTCGTGTGGTGCTGCGATACCTCCATCCTGCTGCCCCCGACCCGGGCAAAGCGTCGGACTACGGGGCGATCCCGACCCTGGGAATCGTCGGGGTACGACCCTGAGCCGCCGGTACGGGCGCGTCCTCCCGGTCCTGGCGCCGCCGCAGGGCGATCCGTCCGGCGGGCACCACGGCGATATGGGCGAACGCGGCCCCGGCGGTGTTCAGGAGCAGCGCGTCCACATCGGCGACCTGGCCGGGCACGGAGGTCTGCAGCAGGGCGATGCCGAGCGAGACGAGTGCGGCGGCGGCGGTCGTACGGAGCAGGGAGCCGACGGGGGAGACGTCGAGCCGCCCTCCGACGAGGGGGAGGAGGAAGCCGAGCGGGGCGAGGAGCAGCAGCCCCTCCCCGATCCCGTGCGCGGCCTCGATCCATCCCCTCGCCAGGTCGGCGCGGATTCCGGCGAGCGGGGTGAGGTTGGGTGCGGTCACCCACATGACGTCGCGGGGGCTCAGCGTGAGCCACGCGACGAGGGCCATGTGGGCGAGGAGGAGCGCGCAGCCCGCCACGCGGAACCGGATGGCGGCGCGGCCGCCCACACCATGACGCTGTTGCACGCCCCCCAAGACGCGCCGGGCCACACGATCGGTTCCGCCTTCCCCACGACTGCGCCCCCGGCCCCCTCTCCCGCGTGTGAGGAGCGGGGTTCGGGGCGGAGCCCCGTTCCTTCAGGGGCGCGGGGAACTGCGCGTACGGGGGCCGGCGTCTCGGGGGATACGTCGGGCGTACGGGTAACGGGGGAACAAGAGCGGGACCGAAGGGCCGGGGGGCCCACTCGGTCCCGCTTTTATCTTTGGGGTGCTTCTCCGGGGTGCTTCTCCGGGCCGGGGTGCTCAGACCCGCGCCGTGGGCGCGGCGGCCGCACACCGTCCGGCGGCGGCCGCGGCGAGACGGCCGAGGGCCTCCTCCTTGCCGCACGGGTGCGCCCCCAGCGCCGCCTGCCGGGCCACGATCCCGCGCTCGGCCCGCATCAGCCGCCAGCCCCGCCGCAGCAGGAACGGCACCGACTTGCGCCCCTCCTTGAGGTCGCGGGCGAGCCGGCGCCGGAAGGTGGTCGAGGGGCGGCCGCGCAGACACAGCGCGTCGGCGAGCACGCCGTGCTCCCGCAGCCGCGCCACGATGTCCGCCGCGAAGATCCCCTCCGCGACGAACAGCGGGGTGCGGTCGATGCCGAACAGGCTCGCCCCGGTCCGCGAGCTGGTGGCGATGTCGTACTCCGGCACGGCCGTCCGTCCCGTACGGCACAGCTCGACGACGGCCGTCACGGCCGCGTCGGCGTCCCAGGACTCGGGCGAGTCCCAGTCGATGTCCGGGGAGCCCGGCACACGCGGCAGGGTCGGGTCGTCGCCCTCCTTGTAGAAGTCGTCCAGGCGCAGCACGGGCAGACCCGTGCGGGCGGCGAGCGACGACTTCCCTGAACCGGAGGGGCCCGTGAGGAGGACGACGCGTGTCGAAATGGCGTGTGCGGTCACGGGACACCAGTCTGAGGCATCCACCCGGGAGGTGGACCACTCGGGGAGCCCGTTGGTATCGAGCATCACACCTCAACTACGCTGCGTGCTCGGAGCGATACGCAGAGGATACGTAGGAGAGTGGGACGACATGGCACGAAACCAAGCCGGCGGGGCCCGTCGCGGCCGTGTGCTGCTGCGCGCCGGGCTCACCGCGACCGCCGCGGGCGCGGCGCTGGCGGGGGCGGCGGGCGCGGCCCAGGCGGCCGACGGCCCGGCGGAGCTGGTCGGGCGCGCGGTGGCCGACCCGGGGGCCGGGATGGACGGCACGACACGCTCCGTCACCGGAGACCTCTCGGCCGGGGTGACCAACGCGCTCGCCCCCGCCAAGACGCTCAGCCTCAACCCGTTCGCCAAGACCTCGGTGGACCCGCTGGACAACGCGATCGGCACCGAGGTCGCGGACTTCAAGCCGATCTCGACGGCGATGGCGACCGGCCCGTTGCACGAGAGCGGCGCGCTCAAGGACTTCCCGGTGATCGGCGCGGCCACGCGACTGCTCCCGGGCTGAGCCGGGACATACCGAACGGCGCCACGGGTGGGGGCCCGGGACGCCGTTCGGGGTTTCGATGGGCCTGAAGGGCCCGGTCTCGGGGGCGACGAACCACGCCCCCGGCGAAGCGACTAGTACGCGGAGCCGGACGCCCCGAGCGACCCGGTCGGATGCCAGACGGTCTTGGTCTCCAGGAACGCCGTCATCCGGTGCGTACCGGGATCGACGGACCAGTCACCCGCACCGGGCCGGAGCACCCGCTTCAGGTTGTCCGCGGCGGCAACCTCAAGATCGCGGGCCAGCTCGGCACCCGCCCCCGTGAGGTCGATCGCGTTGACGTCCTGGTGCGCCGCCAGCGGCAGCGCGAGCTCGGCCGCCCTGCCCGACAGGACGTTGACGACACCGCCCGGCAGATCGGACGTGGCGAGCACCTCGCCGAGCGACAGCGCCGGCAGCGGCGACTTCTCGCTCGCGATCACCACGGCCGTGTTGCCGGTGGCGATCACCGGGGCGATCACCGACACCAGGCCGAGGAACGAGGAGTCCTGGGGCGCGACGACGGTGACGACACCGGTCGGCTCCGGCGTGGACAGGTTGAAGTACGGACCCGCGACCGGGTTCGCGCCGCCCACGATCTGGGCGATCTTGTCGGTCCACCCGGCGTACCAGACCCAGCGGTCGATCGCCGCGTCCACCTGGGCGGCGGCCTTGGACTTCGACAGGCCCTCCGCCTCGGCGACCTCGCGGACGAACTGCTCCTTGCGGCCCTCCAGCATCTCGGCGACGCGGTAGAGGACCTGGCCCCGGTTGTACGCGGTCGCGCCCGACCAGCCGCCGAACGCCTTGCGGGCGGCGACGACCGCGTCACGGGCGTCCTTGCGGGAGGACAGGGGGGCGTTCGCCAGCCAGTTGCCCTTGGAGTCGCTCACCTCGTACACCCGGCCGCTCTCGGAACGCGGGAACTTCCCGCCCACGTACAGCTTGTAGGTCTTGAAGACACCAAGACGTGTCGACTCGGACTTCTCAGACGACTTCTCAGACATCGAGGTAACCCTCCAGACCGTGCCGGCCGCCCTCGCGGCCGAAGCCCGACTCCTTGTAACCGCCGAAGGGCGAGGTCGGGTCGAACTTGTTGAACGTGTTGGCCCACACGACACCGGCGCGGAGCTTGTTCGCGACCGCGAGGATGCGCGAGCCCTTCTCCGTCCAGATGCCCGCCGACAGGCCGTACTGGCTGTTGTTGGCCTTGGCGACGGCCTCGTCCGGCGTACGGAACGACAGCACCGACAGGACCGGGCCGAAGATCTCGTCGCGGGCGATGGTGTGCGCCTGGGTGACGTTGGTGAAGAGCGTCGGGGCGAACCAGTAGCCGTTCTCCGGCAGGTCGCACGCCGGGGACCAGCGTTCGGCGCCCTCGGCCTCGCCGGTCTCGGCGAGCGCGGTGATCCGGGCCAGCTGCTCGGCCGAGTTGATGGCGCCGATGTCGGTGTTCTTGTCCAGCGGGTCGCCGAGGCGCAGGGTGGAGAGGCGGCGCTTCAGCGCGTCCAGCAGCTCGTCCTGGATCGACTCCTGGACGAGGAGGCGCGAGCCCGCGCAGCAGACCTGGCCCTGGTTGAAGAAGATGCCGTTGACGATGCCCTCGACGGCCTGGTCGATCGGGGCGTCGTCGAAGACGATGTTGGCGCCCTTGCCGCCCAGCTCCAGGGTGACCTTCTTGTCGGTGCCCGCGATCGACCGGGCGATCGCCTTGCCGACGGCGGTCGAGCCGGTGAAGGCGACCTTGTCGACGCCGGTGTGCTCGACGAGGGCCGCGCCCGCGTCGCCGTACCCGGTGAGGATGTTGACGACGCCCTTGGGCAGACCCGCCTGGCGGCAGATGTCCGCGAAGAACAGGGCGGTCAGCGGGGTCGTCTCGGCGGGCTTCAGCACGACCGTGTTACCGGTGGCGAGCGCCGGGGCGATCTTCCACGCCAGCATCAGGAGCGGGAAGTTCCAGGGGATGACCTGGCCCGCGACGCCGAGCGGCTTCGGGTTCGGCCCGTACCCGGCGTGGTCGAGCTTGTCGGCCCAGCCCGCGTAGTAGAAGAAGTGCGCGGCGACCAGCGGGAGGTCCGCGTCGCGGGTCTCCTTGATCGGCTTGCCGTTGTCCAGGGTCTCCAGGACGGCCAGCTCGCGGCTGCGCTCCTGGATGATCCGGGCGATGCGGAACAGGTACTTGGCGCGCTCGGAGCCGGGCAGCGCCGACCACTTCTCGAACGCCTTGCGGGCGGCCTTCACGGCCCGGTCCACGTCCGCCTCGCCCGCCTGGGCGACCTCGGAGAGGACTTCCTCGGAGCTCGGCGAGACGGTCTTGAAGACCTTGCCGTCGGCCGCGTCGACGAACTCGCCGTCGATGAACAGCCCGTACGAAGGCGCGATGTCGACGACCGAGCGGGACTCGGGAGCCGGCGCGTACTCGAAAACAGATGACTGCTTCTTCATGTCCATGGTCTCAGTCCACCGTCACGTAGTCGGGGCCGGAGTAACGGCCGGTCGCCAGCTTCTGACGCTGCATCAGCAGGTCGTTGAGCAGCGAGGAGGCGCCGAAGCGGAACCAGTGGTTATCCAGCCAGTCCTCGCCCACGGTCTCGTTGACCAGGACCAGGAACTTGATGGCGTCCTTGGTCGAGCGGATGCCGCCGGCGGGCTTCACGCCGATCTGGACGCCGGTCTGGGCGCGGTAGTCGCGCACCGCCTCCAGGAGGACCAGGGTGTTGGCGGGCGTCGCGTTCACCGCGACCTTGCCGGTCGACGTCTTGATGAAGTCGGCGCCGCCCATCATGCCGAGCCAGGAGGCGCGGCGGATGTTGTCGTACGTGGAGAGCTCGCCGGTCTCGAAGATGACCTTGAGGCGGGCCTTGTCACCGCACTCGGCCTTCACGGCCGCGATCTCCTCGTACACCTTGAGGTAGTGGCCGGCCAGGAACGCGCCCCGGTCGATCACCATGTCGATCTCGTCGGCGCCCGCGGCCACGGCGTCGCGCACGTCCGCGAGCTTGACCGGGAGGGCGGCGCGGCCGGCCGGGAAGGCGGTCGCGACGGACGCGACCTTCACGGTCGAGCCCTTCAGGGTCTCCTTGGCGGTGGCCACCATGTCGGGGTAGACACAGACGGCGGCGGTGGCCGGGGTGGTGCGGTCCAGCGGGTCGGGGTGGACGGCCTTGGCGGCGAGCGCCCGGACCTTGCCCGGGGTGTCCGCGCCTTCGAGCGTCGTCAGGTCGATCATCGAGATGGCCAGGTCGATGGCGTACGCCTTGGCCGTCGTCTTGATCGAACGGGTGCCGAGGGACGCGGCGCGCGCTTCCAGGCCCACCGGATCGATGCCGGGGAGCCCGTGGAGGAAGCGGCGCAGTGCCGCGTCCGACGCGGTCGCGTCGGCGAGGGTGGCTGCGGGTGCATTGGTGGGCATGGTCACCAGATGAGCATATCTACGCGCGTAGCGTCCTGTACAGCCCCGCTGACCAGGGCTGCTTCGGAACGAGGGCTTCCGGTCGCCTGTCACGCCGCTGTGACAGGGAGCGGACGGCTCCGATGAACAAGATCATTAGATTTGCTGACGCAGCCCGCCGAAAGCTCAACCGCCCCACTCGGACGAGAACACAGCGGCATGCGGCTCTTCCCTTCCCCGATCACCTGTCTCCCTGGGAGTCGTCATGCGTCACGTCCTCCGCACCGCCCTCGCCACCGCGGTCGTCGCCGGTGTCGCCCTCACCCCGGTCGTCACCGCGACCACCGCGCTCGCCGCGCCTTCCGTCCCGAAGTCGGCCGCCGCCAAGACCACCGAGACCCGTTACTCCGGCTACCCCGTCTACCTCGCCAAGGGCTATGTCGCGGTACTGCGCAACCGTGTCTCCGACGGCGGCCCCGAGGCGTGGATCCGCGCGGTGAACCCGAACTGGCAGCGCGGTGACGACTACATGGGCCGCCTCATGGCGAAGCTGGACCGGGACACGACGAGCGCCACGGTCGACGGGCTGCGGCTGAGCCTGCGGAACCTGGACGGCGATGTGCCGCTCCTCAAGCTCGACGGCGCGGGCGAGAGCCGGACGATCATGCTCCCCGAGCGCAAGAACGACGTGGACGGCGTGCTGGTGTCCACCGTCCCGCTCAAGGGCGGCCTGACCGCCATGGTCTACCGCTACGGCAGCCGGCACGTCTACTACGGGGCCACCGTCCTCAAGGGCAAGGACAACGAGGAGATCGGCCACCTCAAGGCGGGCGGCGGCTACGCGCTCAAGGACACCAAGGTCTTCAACGGCATCCAGGTGACCCTGGACTTCCGCGGCGACGTCACCTCCGTCCAGGACCACGGCAGCGACGGCCAGGGCCCCGAGACCCCGGTCGGCACGGACCTCGGCAAGCGCAAGCTGGCCGACGGCACGTACGGCGAGCTGTGGAAGAGGGGCACGGGCTGGTACGTCCTGGAGCTCGGCGCCAAGGACGGCAAGCAGCGCGGCTCCCTCTCGGTCGGCGGCCCGAACCGGCAGGGCGTCGAGCGCGGCGCGCAGGTCGGCGGCATGTGGGTCGGCGTGAACACCGGCGGCAAGGTGGGCTCCTGGCTCAACCCGGCGGGCGGCTTCGACGGCGAGGTCGACTCCACCAAGGGCTGCACGGCCTTCCGCACCAGCGGCACCCCCTTCAAGGGGCTGAGCCTGCGGCTGTCCAACGGCCCCGGGGGCGCCGTCGCCGAGGTACTGAACGTGAACGACGGCTCGGTCTACGACCGCCTCTCCACCGGCGACATGTACGGCCTGCTGGACGGCGCCCAGGTGCGGGACCTGCCGAGCGGGCCGACGTTCCGGATGCGCGTGCACGGCGGCAAGAGCGCCTGGGCCGCCGTCAAGTTCCCGCAGAAGCCGGCCGGCCGGGGCTGCGCGGTCACCACGGGCACCTCGAAGACCGCCGGTACCGGCGTCGGCGCCCAGACCGTCACCGCCGGCACGCGGATCGTGCCCAAGGGCGCCGTCGCGGCCGGTGCCGAGGTCGAGGAGGGCAAGGACGGCAACACCGCGCTCGTCGCGGGCGGCGCGGGCCTCGCGTCCGTGGGCCTGGCCGGGCTCGGGTTCGTCGCGATGCGGCGCCGGGCGGGTGCCCGCGGCTGACGTCCGTCGCTGACCCGGGGGTGCCGCCACGCCTGTGGCGGCACCCCCTCACGCGTGTTCCGGGGCGGTCGGCCGGGCGCGTCCGCGCCCTCTCTCGGCCCCGCTCGAACACGTAGTGCACAATCGGCCCCATGACGAGCCCCACGCCGCCCGCCGAGCCCACCTACGCCGACCGCGTCTACCGGTCACCCGGCGGTATCGCCGGAGGCGCGCTGCTGCTCGCGCTCGGGCTGTGGCTCGCCGGCGACGCGATCGTGAGCGGGCACGGCAGCGCGCCCTGGCTGGCGCTGGCCGGGCTGATCTGTGCCGTGCCGCTGGTCTTCGCGTTCACCGTCCGGCCGGCCGTGTTCGCCAACGACGACCGGATGCGGGTGCGCAACCCGTTCCGGACGATCACGCTGCCGTGGGCGGCGGTCGCGGACGTACGGGCCGGGTACTCCAGCGAGGTGTTCGACCAGAGCGGGACGAAGTACCAGCTGTGGTCGATCCCCGTGTCGCTGCGGCAGCGCAAGCGGGCCGCGCGGGCGCAGGTGCGGGACGCGGCGTCCGATCCGTACGGGCGTACGTCGGCCACCGCCGGGGCCGACGAGAAGTCTCGGCTCGCGTCCGCGGACCGCACCATTCGTGAGCTGCGGGAGCTCGCGGAGCGGAACGCGGGGCGCGAGGGGGCGCAGGGTGCGCCGAGTGTGCGGTGGGCCTATGAGGTCATCGCGCCCGCGGCGGCGGGGGCTGTGCTGCTCGCGGTGCTGCTCGCGGTGGCGTGAACCGGTGCGGGTCGCGCTTTCGGGTGCGGGCCGGCGGTGGGTTGCTCGCGCGGTTCCCCGCCCCTGAAAGCAGCCGTCACGGGGCGCCCGGCCAGACCAGGAGCATGTACGCGCCCAGCCACGCCGATGACAGTGCTGCCGCGCCCAGCAGCAGTACCGCCACATGGCGTCTTGCCCGGGACAGGGCCACTGCCAGGGGGAGGAGGAGGGGGAAGCCGGGGAGGAGGAAGCGGGCTCTGGGGAAGTAGACGCCGCCGCTGCCCAGGACCACCAGGAGCAGTACTCCCGAGAAGATCAGCAGCGCCGGTGGCTGGCGGTCCGCGAGGCAGAGCAGGAACAGGAAGCCCGTCAGGATCAGGACCAGCGAGACGACCACCAGGAACAGCGCGGGCGAGCGGTCGTAGACCAGCAGGGCGCGCAGCTCGCGCAGGGTGTCGGCGCCGCCGTCCCACTCGTTCTTCCACAGCCGCTGGACCGCGAAGTAGCCGTCCCAGCGGCCCAGCCGGGCCCCGACCCAGGCGACGAAGCCGAACCAGCCCAGGGGGGCGAGGAGCGCCCCGGTGAGCGGGTCCCGCGCCGGGCCGCCGCGCCACAGCGCGGCCAGGGCCGCCGCCACGACGGCCGCCGCGACCGCGATGCCCGTCGGCCGGGTCAGTCCCGCCAGCGAGGCCAGCGCCCCGGCCGCCACCCAGCGGCCCGTCAGGACGCAGTACAGCGACCACGCGGCGAGCGCCGTGAAGAGGGATTCGGTGTAGCCCATCCACTGCACGACGGCCACCGGCAGCGCGCCCCACAGGACGGTCAGGACGGTCCCGGCGCGCCGTCCGTACAGCCGGTCCCCGACCGCGAAGACCCCCCAGGCCGCGGCCGACGAGCAGAGCACCGCCACCACCAGGCCCACGCTCGCGCGCGAGCCGGGCGTGACGGCCGCGACCGCCTTGACCACGGCCGGGTAGAGCGGGAAGAACGCCAGGTTGTTGTGGTAGGGCCGGGTGCCGAGCTCGTGGTCGTAGCCGTGGTCGGCGATGCCCAGGTACCAGACCGAGTCCCACGAGGTGGCGAGCGTCGTCCACACGCCGTGGTGCTGGAGGTGCGCCCAGCGGGCGAGGACCGCGAGGCCGAGCAGCCGTACCGCGAGATGGCCCAGGAGAGCGGGCGCGGCCCGGGCGAACGCCGCCCGGGCCGTGGCCCCGATGAGACGCGGACCGTCCCCGCCGCCCCGCCCCCGGGGGCCGCGGGCCGCGGGGACGCGGCGGCGGCCCGTACGGCTGGGCGTAGGGGCCGCCGGTGAGACGGTCGGGGGCACGGCGGTGCTCCTGGGCTCGGCGGGCGGTTCCGGGCCACCTTTTCTCGGATGATCCGGAAGGGCCGGGGCCGCTGCGCCGGTCGCCGTACGGGATTCACTCGTACGGGGCCCTTCGCCGGGCGGGAAGGCGGGTGGGGCGGTGGGGTGCCGTGCCGTCGTCGGGCCGCGGGCCGTACGGGTTCCTGGCGCGGTTCCCCGCGCCCCCGGGTACTCGCGGGCGCGGGGAAGACGTCAGGCGCTCAGATGCCCGCCGCTGCCGCCAGGTCCCGCTTGATGCCGGTCAGCAGCTCCGTCGCCTTGGCACGGGCCTCGTCCAGCGCCTCGGCGGACGCCACCGGGACCACCACCTCCAGGTAGCACTTGAGCTTCGGCTCGGTGCCGCTGGGGCGGACGATCACTCGGGCGCCTTCGAGGTAGTAGCGCAGACCGTCGGTCGGCGGCAGTTCCCCGGTGCCCTCGGTGAGGTCCTCGGCCTTGGTGACCGCCAGGCCCGCCAGCGAGGCCGGCGTCTTCTCGCGCAGTCGCCGCATCGCGTCGGAGATGACGGTCAGGTCCTCCACCCGCACCGACAGCTGGTCGGTGGCGTGCAGCCCGTGCCGGACGGCCAGGTCGTCCAGCAGGTCCTGGAGCGTGCGCCCCTGCTCCTTCAGGACGGACGCGAGCTCCGCGACGAGCAGGGCGGCGGTGATGCCGTCCTTGTCGCGTACGCCGTCGGGGTCGACGCAGTAGCCCAGCGCCTCCTCGTAGCCGTACCGCAGACCGTCCACGCGGGCGATCCACTTGAAGCCGGTCAGCGTCTCCTCGTAGCCGAGACCGGCCGCCTCGGCGATCCGGCCGAGCAGCGAGGACGAGACGATGGACTCGGCGAAGACGCCGCTCACGCCCCGGTCGACCAGGTGCTGGGCGAGCAGCGAGCCGACCTCGTCGCCGCGCAGCATCCGCCAGCCGCCCTCCACCGACGCGTCCGGCACGGCGACCGCGCAGCGGTCCGCGTCCGGGTCGTTGGCGATGACGATGTCCGGGGCGACGGCGCGCGCGGCCTCGAAGGCGAGGTCCATCGCGCCCGGCTCCTCCGGGTTGGGGAACGCCACCGTCGGGAACGCCGGATCCGGTTCGGCCTGCTCGGCCACCAGCGCCGGCGGCGGGAAGCCCGCCCGGGCGAAGGCCGCCGTCAGGACGTCCTTGCCGACGCCGTGCATGGCCGTGTAGACGACGCGGGCGGTGCGCGGGGACCCGGGGGTCAGCACCGTGTCCGTACGCGCCAGATAGGCCTCCAGGACCTCCTCGCCCAGCGTCTCCCATCCTCCCCCACTCTCGGCTTCGCTCGAGCGGGGGGACCCCCACTCAGGCCGCGGGACGTCGGCGAGCGAGGCGACCGCGGCGATCTCGGCGGCGATCTCGGCGTCGGCGGGCGGCACGATCTGCGAGCCGTCGCCGAGGTAGACCTTGTAGCCGTTGTCGCGCGGCGGGTTGTGGCTGGCGGTGACCTCGACGCCGGCGACGGCGCCCAGGTGCCTTATCGCGTACGCCAGGACGGGCGTCGGCAGCGGGCGCGGCAGCACGACGGCCCTGAGGCCCGCGCCGGTCATCACGGCGGCCGTGTCGCGCGCGAAGTCGGCCGACTTGTAGCGCGCGTCGTACCCGACGACGACCAGGCCGTCGCCCTGGCCCTTCGCCTTCAGGTACGCGGCGAGCCCGGCGGCGGCGCGGATGACGACCGAGCGGTTCATCCGCATCGGCCCGGCGCCCAGCTCGCCGCGCAGCCCGGCGGTGCCGAACTGGAGCGTGCCGCCGAACCGGTCGGCCAGCTCGTCGAGCTCCTCGTTGTCGATGAGCTTGGCCAGCTCCTCGCGCGTCTCGCCGTCCGGGTCCTCGGCCAGCCAGGCCTTGGCCCGCGCGATCAGGTCCTGCGTCACGTCGAAATCCCTTCCGGTACGGATCAGGGTCAGATGCGGTCGAGTACCCGGGTCAGCAGCGAGCCCATGCGCGCCGCCGAGTCACGGCCGGCCTGGAGCACCTCTTCGTGGTTGAGGGGCTCGCCGGTCAGGCCCGCGGCCAGGTTGGTGACCAGCGAGATGCCCAGCACCTCGGCGCCGGCCTCGCGGGCCGCGATGGCCTCCAGGACGGTCGACATGCCGACGAGGTCGCCACCGAGCACGCGGACCATGTTGATCTCGGCCGGGGTCTCGTAGTGCGGGCCGGGGAACTGGACGTACACGCCCTCTTCCAGCGACGAGTCGACCTCCTTGCACAGCGCGCGCAGGCGCGGCGAGTACAGGTCGGTGAGGTCCACGAAGTTGGCGCCGATGATCGGGGACGCGGCCGTGAGGTTGAGGTGGTCGCTGATCAGGACGGGCTGGCCCGGGCGCATGCCCTCGCGCAGACCGCCGCAGCCGTTGGTGAGGACGACGGTCTTGCAGCCGGCGGCGACGGCGGTGCGCACGCCGTGCGAGACGGCGGTGACGTCACGCTTCTCGTAGAAGTGCGTACGGCCCAGGAAGACCAGCGCGCGCTTCTCACCGATCTTGTACGAGCGGACCTTGCCGCCGTGGCCCTCGACGGCGGGCGGCGGGAAGCCGGGCAGCTCGGTGACCGGGAACTCGGCCTCGGGCTCACCGAGCGCGTCGACGGCCGGCGCCCAGCCGGAGCCCATCACGAGGGCGACGTCGTGGGTCTCGGCGCCGGTCAGCTCGCGCAGGCGCGCGGCGGCGGCGTCGGCGGCGGCGTGGGGGTCGCCCTGGATGTTGTCCGGAATAACAGATGCGTTCACGACGACGAGGGTAACCGCTGTCTTCCTACGCGCGTAGATGACTGGCGCACAAGGGTGGGATCGTTGTCTTGTCGTTTCCGACGAGTGGGGGTACCGGGGGTTTGTCCGCGGGCCGGCCCTCCACCGGCCCGCAGATGACCTCACGGCGAAAAAGGGGCGCGGGCAACCCGGCACGGTCCGCATGCGAAGGGGTCAGCAGGGGCGCTTCCTGAGCTCCATGACGTAGTCGTGAGGCGCGCCCGCCGACTCCGCCGCGTCGGCCAGTTCGCCCAGGTAGCGCGCGGACGGGAGTCCGCCCTCGTACGCGTTCAGGACGTAGATCCACGCCGGCTCCTCCCCGTCCAGCGTGTCCACCCGCACCCGCATCCGGCGGTAGATGTCGAGGCCGACGCCTTCCCAGCGGTCCATCGAGTCCTCGTCGAGCGGGGCGATGTCGTACAGCGCGACGAACACCTGGGAGCGCGGCGCCTCCACGATCGTGGCGAGGGCGCCCTCCCAGCCCATCTGCTCCCCGCCGAAGGTCAGCCGCCAGCCGTTGAGCCAGCCGGTGCCGCGCAGCGGGGAGTGCGGGGCGCGGCGCGTCATCAGCCGCGGATCCATGTTGCCGGCGTACGCGGCGTAGAGCGACATGGTGTCGAGGGTACGACAGCGGCCCACGGGTGCCCGCGCGAGAATGGCACACGGGTGTGACAGCCGGATGGCGCCCCGGGGGGCGAAGCATCTTGAAGCGTGCGGGACAATGAGCTACGTACTGCATTCCACAATGCGAGGCGGACTTTTTCGTGACCCGGATCGTGATCATCGGTGGCGGACCCGGCGGATACGAGGCGGCCCTGGTGGGCGCCCAACTCGGCGCGGAGGTGACCGTCGTCGACTGCGACGGTCTGGGCGGGGCGTCGGTGCTGACCGACTGCGTGCCGTCGAAGACTCTGATCGCGACGGCCGAGGTGATGACCACCTTCGACTCTTCGTACGAGGAGTTGGGCATCCTGGTCGCCGACGACACGCCGCCCGAGGAGCAGTCCGCCCGGGTGGTCGGTGTGGACCTCGGCAAGGTCAACCGACGCGTCAAGCGCCTCGCGCTGGCCCAGTCGCACGACATCACCGCCTCGGTGACCCGGGCCGGCGCCCGGGTGCTGCGCGGGCGGGGCAAGCTCGGCGGCCCGCAGGGCATCGACGGCACCCGGGACGTCATCGTCACGGCCGCCGACGGCAGCGAGGAGATCCTCACCGCCGACGCCGTGCTGATCGCCACCGGCGGGCACCCGCGCGAGATCCCGGACGCGCTGCCGGACGGCGAGCGGATCCTGAACTGGACCCAGGTGTACGACCTGGACGAGCTGCCCGAAGAGCTGATCGTGGTCGGCTCCGGTGTGACCGGTGCCGAGTTCGCCGGCGCGTACCAGGCGCTCGGCTCCAAGGTCACCCTGGTCTCGTCCCGCGACCGGGTGCTGCCCGGCGAGGACCCGGACGCGGCCGCCGTCCTGGAGGACGTCTTCCGCCGCCGCGGCATGAACGTCATGGCCCGCTCCCGCGCCCAGTCCGCCAAGCGCGTCGGCGACCGGGTCGAGGTCACGCTCTCGGACGGCCGCGTCATCAGCGGTACGCACTGCCTGATGGCGGTCGGCGCGATCCCCAACACCGCCGGGATGAACCTGGAGGAGTCCGGGGTCAAGCTCCTGGAGTCCGGTCACATCTGGACCGACAAGGTCTCGCGCACGTCCACGCCCGGCGTGTACGCGGCCGGTGACGTCACCGGGATCTTCGCGCTCGCCTCGGTCGCGGCCATGCAGGGCCGGATCGCGATGTACCACTTCCTGGGCGACGCGGTGCAGCCGCTCAACCTCAAGACGGTCTCCTCGAACGTCTTCACCGACCCGGAGATCGCCACGGTCGGCTACTCGCAGGCCGACGTCGACGCGGGCAAGATCGAGGCCCGGGTCGTCAAGCTGCCGCTGCTGCGCAACCCGCGCGCCAAGATGCAGGGCATCCGGGACGGCTTCGTGAAGATCTTCTGCCGCCCCGGCACCGGGATCGTGGTCGGCGGCGTGGTCGTCTCGCCGCGCGCCTCGGAGCTGATCCACCCCATCTCGATCGCGGTCGACAACAACCTGACCGTCGAGCAGATCGCGAACGCGTTCACGGTCTACCCGTCCCTGTCGGGTTCGATCGCCGAGGTGGCGCGGCAGCTGCACACGCGCAAGAAGGCCGGAGAGGCGTAAACCGGCGCGCGGGAGCGGTCGCGGCGCGGGACAAGGCGCCCGGGAGGGCGCCTATACCACTTCGTGGACACCTCTGTGCACACCTTCTGTTATTCGGCGCAAACTGCTGAAAACAATCGGCCGCTCAGGTTACTGTCAGTTTCGTGTTCGCTGCAGAACGTCGCCAATTGATCCTCGAAATGGTGCGGGCCAACGGGGCGGTTTCGCTCCGGGAGCTCGCCCGCGTCGTCCAGACCTCCGAAGTGACCGTACGGCGGGACGTGCGGGCGCTGGAGGCGGAAGGACTCCTCGACCGCCGGCACGGCGGTGCGGTACTGCCGGGCGGGTTCACGCGAGAGTCCGGCTTCCCGCAGAAATCCCATCTCGCGACCGCGGAGAAGACGGCCATCGCCGACCTCGCCGCGGGCCTCGTCGAAGAGGGCGAGGCCATCGTGGTCGGCGCGGGGACGACCACGCAGGAGCTGGCCCGCCGGCTCGCCCGCGTCCCCGGCCTCACGGTCGTCACCAACTCGCTCCTCGTCGCCCAGGCGCTGGCCCACGCCAACCGCGTGGAGGTCGTCATGACCGGGGGCACCCTGCGCGGCTCCAACTACGCCCTGGTGGGCAGCGGGGCCGAGCAGTCCCTCCAGGGGCTGCGGGTCTCGCGGGCCTTCCTCTCCGGGAGCGGGCTGACCGCCGAGCGCGGTCTGTCCACGTCCAACATGCTCTCGGCGAGCGTGGACCGGGCCCTGGTCCAGGCCGCCGCCGAGGTGGTGGTCCTCGCGGACCACACCAAGCTCGGCACCGACACCATGTTCCAGACGGTGCCGACGGACGTGATCACCCGCCTGGTCACCGACGAGCCCCCCGGCCACGACGACCGGGCCGGTACCGAGCTCCAGGCCCTGGCCGACCAGGGCGTGCAGATCACGGTGGCCGGGACCGGGGCCGGCGGTGAGGGCGTCCCGCCGGGCCGCCAGCCCCGCCGGGACGTGCCGGTCCCCGGCCAGCGCCGCAGCCATGTGCCGGGCGCGGGGCCACAGTTGCGCAGCGCGGCCCCGCTGGGTGACCAGCAGGGACCCGGGGAGCGGGCGAGAGTGGCCGATCTGCGTCGCCGCTAGACGGTATCCGGCCAGGCGCGGACGGGGCCTTCGCGGGCGTCGCCGCCGTGTTCGGGGCCCCGCACGGCCTCGGTCACGGCTTCAGCCCCCGCAAGGTCAGGGCGAGCAGCCGGTCGGCCAACTCCGGGTCGTCCGGCGCCTGTTCGGCTGCCAGGGCGATGGCGTTGGTGAGCTGCATCAGATCGCCGATCGTCACATCGACCCTTACGGAACCGGCCAGCTGGGCCCGTTCCAGCAGGGCGCTGCCCGCCTCCCGCATCGGTGTGCTGCACTGCGCCAGCGCCGAACTGTCGTCGTGCGACGCGGACATGAGGGCGCGGGCCACCCCGCGATACTCACCCGTATGAGTGATGATGGCGCGCAGCCACTCCACGAGCGCCGTGCACGGCTGTTCGGCGTCGAGCAACTCCCGGGAGCGTGCGAGGAGTACGTCCACCTCGCCCTGGAAGATCGCGCTCATCAGCGCGTGCCGGTTCGGGAAGTGCCGGTAGAGGGTGCCGATCCCGACGCCCGCGCGCTTGGCCACGTCTTCGAGCGAGGCGTCCGTCCCGTGCTCCGCGAACGCGCTCCTCGCCACGCCCAGGAGCCGCTCGTAGTTGCGGCGCGCGTCGGCACGCATGGGCCTCGTCGTCATACCCCAAGGATGCCCGAAGCGCGCGCTCAGGGGGCGGCCCGGTACCGGTCCAGTGCGGAGGCCCGCTCGTGGAAGGGGATACGGGAGAACCGCGACACCAGGGTCCACATCCGCCGCTCCTCGGCCAGTTCCTTGGGCAGGACGAGCCCCAGCGACTCCGCGAGCGGCTTGCGGCCCGCGTTCACCAGGGCCCGTACGGCCGCCGCCCACTCGTCGGTCGCGGCCACCGCGGCCCGGTACCAGAGCGGCACCAGGGCGATCAGGACCCCGGCCGTGGTCAGCAGCGGCGGCACGTCGGCGGAGGCGGCCGGGAGGGTGGCCAGCGCGACCACGGCGACCGCGAGGTGCCCGGCGAGCAGCGCCACGAAGAAGTCGACGCTGGTCCGCGCCAGGTCGACCTGGCGGCAGATCTTGTCGGGCGCCGCTCCGCTCAGCTCGTTCGACAGGAGCTGGGTGTCCAGGCAGTAGCGGTTCTGCCCGTACTCCTCGAAGCGGCGGATCGCGTTGCCGAGGCGGGTCGGCGCGATCTGCGCCGGATCCACCGGGTACCGGTTCAGCCGCTCCTGGAGCAGCCCGCGCTGCGCCGAGGTCCGCCGCCGGTCCTTGCGGACGGCCCGGGCCAGGCGCGGATCGCTGCGTACGCGTACGAGATCGGCGGACGCGAGCGGGCCGAGCGCGGTCCCGTCGCGATTTCGCCACGGTTGGCGATGAGCACCTTGCGCACGATGGCTCCCTCCTTGAAAACAAGCTGAGTTTAGGGAAGCCGTACACCGGCCCACGACCCGTCCCCCGTGGTGAGCTTGCCCACACGGAGTGTGATCCGCGGCTCGCTCATGTCGCGAAATCCCTTGTCGCACCACGGTACGCCGGGTCCCTGTCCGGCACATTAGCGTTCTGGTGTGGTCAAGGTCTCTGTCCTGGAGGCCAGCGGGCCCCTCACATTCTTTGTGGAGTCCCTACGAATGGCGGAATGATTCTTTGCGGGCCGGAAGATCGTGCTCCCTCTCTCGTCAGGACCCTTGCCCAGGGGTTTACCCGTTAGTAGCGTTCGGGTGTCAGACGTACTACCGGTAACAGGGGCTGGGTGTAAGCAGGGGGTGGTGCGCGGTGGCGCGCAGACCGGTGGCCGTGGTGGCCGCGATCGTTCTTCTGGGCGAGGCCGTCGGCATCGTGCTCGTCAACTGGTTCCTCGGGCGCGTCGTGCACCGGCAGCACATGTCCCTCGGCGGGGTCGACTCGGACACGATGTCGACCACCACGTACGCCATGGGCGGCGTCTTCGGCTTCTACCTGGCCGTGTGCGGCGTCATCCTGCTGCTCACCGGCGTACGCGACCGGGCCCCCGGCCGGGTCGGGCGCATCCTGCTCATCAGCTGCGCGGTGGTGCACGGCGTGCTGGGCGCGCTGACGGTGGGCCTGATCGGCTGGACCGCCTTCGCGTTCATGATGGTGGTGCTCGCGCTGGTCGTGCTCGTCCTGCTCATGTACGCGCCGCCCGCCCTGCCCGCGGAGCCGGAGGACGGGGAGCCCGCCGAGGCCCCGCCGGGCAACGGGACCCCGCCGGAGCCGGCCGCCGCCTGAGGATCCCCTACCGGTCCGTCCAGAGGTCCGTGATCGCGATGTCCAGCTCCGCGAGCAGGGTGCGCAGCAGCGGCAGGGAGAGGCCGATGACGTTGCCGGGGTCGCCGTCGATGCCGTCGACGAACGGGGCCGAGCGGCCGTCGAGGGTGAACGCGCCCGCCACGTGAAGGGGTTCGCCGCTCGCCACGTACGCGGCGATCTCCGCGTCGCTCGGCTCGCCGAAGCGGACCGTGGTGGACGCGGTGGCCGAGGCGCGGCGGCCGTTCGCCGTATCGATCACGCAGTGGCCCGTCCGGAGCACCCCGGAGCGCCCGCGCATGGACTTCCAGCGGGCCGTGGCCTCCTCGGCGTCGGCGGGCTTGCCCAGCGCCTCGCCGTCCAGCTCCAGGACCGAGTCGCAGCCGATGAGCAGGGCTCCGGAGGCCTCGGGGCGGGCGGCGACCGCGTCGGCCTTGGCCTCGGCCAGGACCAGGGCGAGCTCGCCGGGAGTGGGGGCGGTGAGGGCGTCCTCGTCGACCCCGCTGACGATGACCTCGGGGGCGAGGCCGGCCTGGCGCAGCAGACCGAGCCGGGCGGGCGAGGCGGAGGCGAGGACGAGGCGGCGTACGGCGGCAGTCATACGGGTCATCGTAGACAGCGCGGGACGCCACCCGGACGGCGTACGCCCGTGAAGGGGCGCGACGGACGGGTCAGTGGATGCTGACGACGACCATCGCCAGCATCATGAGCAGCGCCAGCACCAGGCCCGCGCGGCGCATCTTCGCCTGTGCCTCGCGCAGTTCCTTCGGCGGCTCGTTCTTCGGGTCGGACCACAGCATGCCTTCGATACTGCGGCGGCAACCGGCCGGGCGCCTGAGTACGGGTACTCAAGGCGTGCCGTATCCGTACGTACGGACACGGCACGCCTTCACGAGTGCGGCGGCTACGCCGGCCAGTAGGTGCGCGCCCAGGAGCGCGGACCGGGCCGGGGGACCGGGTGGCGGGCGATGCGCGCCGGGTCGGACCAGTCCTCGGGGGGCAGGGGCGCGCCGGAGGAGACGGACGCCGTCGCCGCGGCGCGCGCCCGGACCACCGCCAGTGCGGCGGCCAGCTCCTCCGGAGTGGGGTTGCCCCGTACGACCTTGATCATGACCGCTCCTTCGGGGCCTAGAGGGGGATGTTGCCGTGCTTCTTCGGAGGAAGGCTTTCCCGCTTCGTGCGCAGCTGACGCAGGCCCCGCACCACGTGCGCACGGGTTTCGGACGGCATGATCACGGCGTCCACGTAGCCGCGCTCGGCCGCGATGTACGGGTTGAGGAGCGTGTCCTCGTACTCCGAGATCAGCTGGGCGCGGGTGGCTTCCTGGTCGTCGGCGGCGGCGATGGTGCGGCGGTGCAGGATGTTCACCGCGCCCTGCGCGCCCATCACCGCGATCTGCGCGGTCGGCCAGGCCACGTTGAGGTCGGCGCCCAGGTGCTTGGAGCCCATGACGTCGTACGCGCCGCCGAAGGCCTTGCGGGTGATGACCGTGATCAGCGGGACGGTCGCCTCGGCGTACGCGTAGATCAGCTTGGCGCCGCGCCGGATGATGCCGCCGTACTCCTGGTCCACGCCCGGCAGGAAGCCCGGCACGTCCACGAAGGTGATCACCGGCACGTTGAAGGCGTCGCAGGTGCGCACGAAGCGCGCGGCCTTCTCGGAGGCGTTGATGTCCAGACACCCGGCGAACTGCATCGGCTGGTTGGCGACGATGCCGACCGGGAAGCCCTCGACGCGGCCGAAGCCGGTGATGATGTTCGGCGCGAACAGCGCCTGGGTCTCCAGGAACTCGCCGTCGTCGAGGACGTGCTCGATGGCCGTGTGCATGTCGTACGGCTGGTTCGCGGAGTCCGGGATGAGCGTGTCCAGCTCCCGGTCGGAGTCGGAGACCTCCAGGTCGGCCTCCTCGGGGAAGGCCGGGGCCTCGCTCAGGTTGTTCGAAGGCAGGTACGACAGCAGCGACTTGACGTACTCGATGGCGTCCTTCTCGTCGCCCGCCATGTGGTGCGCCACGCCCGAGGTGGTGTTGTGGGTGCGCGCGCCGCCCAGCTCCTCGAAGCCGACGTCCTCGCCGGTGACCGTCTTGATGACATCGGGTCCGGTGATGAACATGTGCGAGGTCTGGTCGACCATCACCGTGAAGTCGGTGATGGCGGGGGAGTAGACCGCGCCGCCCGCACAGGGGCCGACGATCAGCGAGATCTGCGGGACCACGCCCGAGGCGTGCACATTGCGGCGGAAGATCTCGGCGAACAGGCCGAGCGCGACCACACCCTCCTGGATACGGGCGCCGCCGCCGTCGTTGATGCCGATGACCGGGCAGCCGGTCTTCAGCGCGAAGTCCATGACCTTGACGATCTTCTCGCCGTAGACCTCGCCGAGCGAGCCGCCGAAGATGGTGAAGTCCTGGGAGTAGACGCAGACCGGGCGCCCGTCGACGGTGCCGTAGCCGGTGACGACACCGTCTCCGTAGGGGCGGTTCTTCTCGATCCCGAAGTTGGTCGAGCGGTGCCGGGCGAACTCGTCGAGCTCGACGAAGGACCCCTCGTCGAGCAGCAGGTCGACCCGCTCACGCGCGGTCAACTTGCCCTTGGCGTGCTGCTTTTCCACAGCGCGCTCGGAGCCGGCGTGCGTCGCCTCCCCGATGCGGCGCTGCAGATCCGCGAGCTTGCCCGCGGTCGTGTGGATGTCAGTCACTTCTTGCTGCTCCGGCTCGGACATCGGGATGCGGCTCCCTGCCTGGTCACGGGTTTTCGGCTGGCTACTGACTCGTAGGGTAGTGGCGCGCATACCGTTCGGCAGTGCGTCGTTTGCCACACCGGGGTGCGCTTGCGCCCACGCGCCTAACCTGGCTCGTATGACGCCCCAGGACGCATCCGAAAGCCGCTGGTCCGACCTCGACCGGCCTCCTCTGAACGCCTCCGCCCTGCGCCACGCCCTGGTGCGGCCGGGCGCGCTGTGGACCTCCCTGGACGTGGTCCAGGCGACGGGCTCCACCAACTCCGACCTGACCGCCCGGGCCAAGGAGCTCCCCGAGGGCGCGGTCCTGGTCGCAGAGGAGCAGACCGCCGGGCGCGGCCGCCTCGACCGCAGCTGGTCGGCGCCGGCCCGCTCGGGCCTCTTCTTCTCCGTGCTGCTGCGGCCCGGCGCGGGCGTCCCGGTGGACCGCTGGGGCTGGCTGCCGCTGCTCACCGGCGTGGCGGTGGCCACCGGCCTGTCCCGTGCCGCGGGCGTCGACACGGCGCTGAAGTGGCCCAACGACCTGCTGGTGAAGGTCGGCGGGGAGGAGCGCAAGGCGGGCGGGATCCTGGCCGAGCGGGCGGGCGAGGACGCGGTGGTGGTCGGCATCGGCCTCAACGTCAGCCTGCGCGCCGACGAACTCCCGGTGCCCGCCGCCGGGTCGCTGCTGCTGGCCGACGCGGTCTCCACCGACCGCGAGACGCTGCTGCGGGCCGTCCTGCGCTCCCTGGAGCAGTGGTACGTGGACTGGCGCGAGACGGGTGGCGACCCGGCGGCGTCCCGGCTCCAGGAGACGTACGCGGCGGGCTGCGCCACGCTCGGCCGTTCCGTGCGCGCCGAGCTCCCGGGCGACCGCGCCCTGACCGGCGAGGCGGTCGCGGTGGACGCGGACGGGCGGCTCGTGCTCGCCACGGAGGGCGGCGGACGCGAGCCCGTGGCGGCGGGCGACATCGTCCACCTGCGGCCGGCGGCGGGCTGACGCGGAGCACACCGGGCTCCTTCGCGCACCTTCTCTCGCCCACCGCGCCGCCTTCGAGTGACAAGGCAACGGGTGCGAGGACGTGAGCTACGGCACACCTGCCGTATCGTGGAGCCCGATCCAGCGACAGATCGGCAGGTAAGTGCGCAGGGAACGGGCAGGAGGCGGCTGGTGACCGTCGACGACACGCAGTCCGGCGAGGGTGGCGGTCCCCCCTCCGAGCCGGGGCCCTCCGCCTACCCGACCCCGCACCACGTCGTGGACCACACCGCCGAACCCACCGCCGATCCGCTCGCCATCCGGCTCGAACAGCTGATCCTGGGCGCGGACCGGCGGTACACGCCGTTCCAGGCCGCCCGGACCGCGGGCGTGTCCATGGAGCTGGCCTCGCGGTTCTGGCGGGCCATGGGGTTCGCGGACATCGGGCAGGCCAAGGCGCTCACCGAGGCGGATGTGCTGGCGCTGCGCCGCCTCGCCGGTCTGGTCGAGGCGGGGCTGCTCAGCGAGCCCATGGCGGTCCAGGTCGCCCGCTCCACCGGGCAGACCACCGCCCGGCTGGCCGAATGGCAGATCGATTCCTTCCTGGAGGGTCTGACCGAGCCGCCCGAGCCCGGGATGACCCGCACGGAGGTCACATACCCGCTGGTCGAGCTGCTCCTGCCGGAGCTGGAGGAGTTCCTCGTCTATGTGTGGCGGCGCCAGCTGGCCGCCGCGACCGGGCGGGTGGTGCAGGCCGCCGACGACGAGGAGATGGTCGACCGCCGGCTCGCCGTCGGCTTCGCGGACCTCGTCGGGTTCACGCGGCTCACCCGGCGGCTTGAGGAGGAGGAGCTCGGCGAGCTCGTCGAGGCCTTCGAGACGACCGCCGCCGACCTGGTGGCCGCGCACGGCGGCCGCCTCATCAAGACCCTCGGCGACGAGGTCCTGTTCGCCGCCGACGACGCGGGTACGGCGGCCGAGATATCGCTCCGGCTGATCGAGACCATGGGCCACGACGAGACGATGCCGGCGCTGCGCGTGGGCATCGCGTTCGGGACGGTCACCACCCGGATGGGCGATGTCTTCGGCACGACCGTGAACCTGGCCAGCAGGCTCACCTCGATAGCGCCCAAGGACTCGGTCCTGGTGGACGGCGCGTTCGCGGAGGAGCTGGCGCGCACCGGCGACGCGCCGGTCTCCGAGACCCAGGCGGCGGAGGAGGCCGCGAAGGCGGAGAAGGAGGGCGAGGAGCCCCCCAAGTACCGCTTCGCGCTCCAGCCGATGTGGCAGCGGCCGGTGCGGGGCCTCGGCGTGGTCGAGCCCTGGATGCTGCACCGCAGGGGCGCGTAGGCGCTTCGCCGGAGGCATCGCCGTTCGGCCGCGGGCCGTCCTGGGCCGGCCGCGCGGTTCCCCGTGCCCCTTACGGGGCGCTGACGTGCCTGCCTAAGATCCCGACGTAACGTTCGTTAACGTCGTCGGGAGGGTTCTCATGGGCACGGATGAGCAGCGGTACGGGGAGTTCGTGGGCGTGCGGCGGCACGGGCACGTGGCCGAGCTGGTGCTGGACCGGCCCAAGGCGATGAACGCCGTCTCCAGCGAGATGGCCCGCTCGATCGCCGCCGCGTGCGACGCGCTGGCGGCCGATCCGCAGGTCCGCGCGACCGTGCTGACCTCCACCCACGAGCGGGCCTTCTGCGTGGGCGCCGACCTCAAGGAGCGCAACTCCTTCACCGACGCCGAGCTGGTGCGCCAGCGCCCCACCGCGCGGGCCTGCTACACCGGCGTCCTCGATCTGCCCATGCCGACCGTGGCCGCGGTGCACGGCTTCGCGCTCGGCGGCGGGTTCGAGCTGGCGCTCGCCTGCGACCTGATCGTGGCGGACGCGACGGCCGTCGTCGGTCTGCCCGAGGTCTCCGTCGGCGTCATCCCCGGCGGCGGCGGTACGCAGCTGCTGCCCCGGCGCGTGGGCGCGGCCCGGGCCGCCGAACTGGTCTTCACCGCACGGCGGGTGGAGGCGGCGGAGGCCCGCGAGCTGAACCTGGTCGACGTGCTCGTGGACGCGGGCGAGGACCGTACCCAGGCGCTGGCGCTGGCCGGGCGGATCGCGGCGAACTCACCGGTCGGGCTGCGCGCGGCCAAGCGGGCGATGCGCCTGGGGCACGGCCTCGACCTGCGGGCGGGCCTGGAGGTCGAGGACGCGGCGTGGCGGTCGGTGGCGTTCTCGGGGGACCGGGCGGAGGGCGTCGCGGCGTTCAACGAGAAGCGGAAGCCCCAGTGGCCCGGCGAGTGACGGTCCGCACCGCCCGCCGCGTACGTTCTTGATCGAATTGGCCCAGCCAAACTGATCGAACTCGGGCAAACCTCCCTAAACTGGAGGGATGCGCGGTGAGGGCGAGGGTGGCGGCGGGACCGAGGACGCACGGCTGCGGGCCGTGGTGTCGCTGGCGCAGGCCATGGCGGCGGCCCACACCCCGCGCGAGTCCTGGCGGGCGGCGGCGCTCGGCGCGCGGGACGCGCTCGCCGGGAACTTCGCCGCTCTCTCCACGTGGGAGCGGGAGCTGGGGCGGCTGCGGGTCCTGGTGAACTCGGGCGAACGGGCCGAGGGGGAGGAGGAGTTCCCCGAGGACGAGACGTATCCGGTGCACCAGTTTCCCGAGATCACCGAGTTCCTGCACGAGCGGTGGGCCGGCGGCGGCGAGCCCAACGCCTGGGTGGAGACGGCCTCCGCCGGGCCCGGGGACGCCGCCGGCTACTGCCACGAGCGGGTCACCGCCCTGCGCCGGCGCGGGCGCGGCTGCTGTGTGGTCGCGCCGATCGTGCTGCACGGACGGGCGTGGGGCGAGCTGTATGTGGCCCGGCCGGTGGGCGCGCCCGTCTTCGACGCGTCCGACGCGGACTTCGCCACGGTGCTGGCGTCGGTGGCGGCGGCCGGGATCGCCCAGACGGAACGTCTGGAGGAGGTCCGCCGCCTCGCGTTCACCGATCCGCTGACCGGCCTCGCCAACCGGCGCGCGGTGGACGTGCGTCTGGACGAGGCGGTCGAGGCGCACCGGCGGGACGCGGTGGTGGTGAGCCTGGTCGTCTGCGACCTGAACGGGCTGAAGCGGGTGAACGACACGCGGGGCCACGCGGTGGGGGACCGGCTGCTGGAGCGCTTCGGCTCGGTGCTGTCCCTGTGCGGGGCGATGCTGCCGGGGGCGCTGGCCGCGCGGCTCGGCGGCGACGAGTTCTGTCTGCTCGCGGTGGGGCCGGCGGCGGACGAGGTGGTCGCCGTGGCGTCCGAACTGTGCCTGCGGGCAGGGGAGTTGGAGCTGGGGGAGGGGGGGCGCGGGGAACTGCGCGGCCAGCCCCCACCGGAGCCGCGGATAAATCAAGGGGTCCGGGGGCAGCGCCCCCGGCAGTGGGCCCCGGCCCGCTACCCGGCCGCCCGCCAGAGGGCTTACGGGAAGGGGCGGGGCGGGGGCTAGTGACACATGGCGATTCAATACGTACGCTGCTGAATATGGATATGCACACTGTCGTGGTGGGGACGTCCGGGACGACCCCGGAGGACGTCGTCGCCGTCGCCCGTCAGGGCGCCCGGATCGAGCTCTCGGCCGAAGCCCTCGACGCCCTCGCCAGAGCCCGCGAGATCGTCGACGCCCTCGCCGCCAAGCCGGAGCCGGTGTACGGCGTCTCCACCGGCTTCGGCGCCCTCGCCAGCCGGCACATCAGCCCGGACCTGCGCGCCCAGCTCCAGCGCAACATCGTGCGCTCGCACGCCGCCGGCATGGGCCCGCGCGTGGAGCGCGAGGTCGTGCGCGCGCTGATGTTCCTGCGGCTGAAGACCGTCGCCTCGGGGCACACCGGCGTACGCCCGTCCGTCGCCCAGACCATGGTGGACATCCTCAACGCGGGCATCACCCCCGTCGTCCACGAGTACGGCTCGCTCGGCTGCTCCGGCGACCTCGCGCCGCTCTCGCACTGTGCCATGACCCTGATGGGCGAGGGTGAGGCGGAGGGCCCCGACGGCGTCGTGCGGCCCGCCGGCGAGCTGCTCGCCGAGGCCGGTATCGAGCCCGTCGTGCTGCGCGAGAAGGAGGGCCTGGCCCTCCTCAACGGCACCGACGGCATGCTCGGCATGCTGGTCATGGCCCTCGCGGACCTGAAGAAGCTCTACACCTCCGCCGACATCACGGCCGCCCTCTCCCTGGAGGCGCTGCTCGGCACGGCCAAGGTGCTCGCCCCGGAGCTGCACGCGATCCGCCCACACCCCGGCCAGGGCGTCTCCGCCGCCAACATGCTGGCCGTGCTGAAGGGGTCGGGTCTGACCGGGCACTTCCAGCAGGACGAGGCCCCGCGCGTGCAGGACGCGTACTCGGTGCGCTGCGCCCCGCAGGTCGCCGGCGCCGGCCGCGACACCCTCGCGTACGCCCTGACCGTCGCCGAGCGCGAGCTCGCCTCGGCCGTCGACAACCCGGTCGTCCTGCCGGACGGACGCGTCGAGTCCAACGGCAACTTCCACGGTGCCCCGGTCGCGTACGTCCTGGACTTCCTCGCGATCGCCGCCGCCGACCTCGGCTCGATCGCCGAGCGCCGCACCGACCGGCTGCTCGACAAGAACCGCTCGCACGGCCTGCCGCCGTTCCTCGCGGACGACGCCGGTGTCGACTCGGGTCTGATGATCGCCCAGTACACGCAGGCCGCCCTGGTGAGCGAGATGAAGCGGCTGGCCGTCCCGGCGTCCGTCGACTCGATCCCCTCCTCCGCCATGCAGGAGGACCACGTCTCCATGGGCTGGTCGGCCGCCCGCAAGCTGCGGACCGCGATCGACAACCTGACCCGGATCATCGCCGTCGAGCTGTACGCGGCGACCCGCGGCATCGAGCTGCGCCACGGCCTCACCCCCGCGCCCGCCTCCCAGGCCGCCATCAAGGCCGCCCGGGAAGCCGGTGTCGGCGGCCCCGGCCCGGACCGCTTCCTCGCCCCCGACCTGGCCGCCGCCGACGCCTTCGTGCGCAGCGGTGAGCTGGTCGCGGCCGTGGAGCCGGTCACCGGTCCGCTGGCCTGACAGCCGGGCCGTACGTGTGAAGGGGCGCCCGGGAACTTCCCGGGCGCCCCTTCACGTACGCGTACTTCAGTACTGCTGCCGCGCCCGCCGCACCGAGAAGGCGACGAACCCGGCACCCAGGCCCAGGAAGGCCGTGCCGCCGAAGAGGTACGGGGACTTGTCCACGGTGCCCGTG
The DNA here is from genome assembly GCF_001653515.1 of Streptomyces sp. ERV7. Taxonomy (GTDB): domain Bacteria; phylum Actinomycetota; class Actinomycetes; order Streptomycetales; family Streptomycetaceae; genus Streptomyces. The sequence goes on from NZ_LYOY01000040.1 coordinate 1,269,554, forward strand.
TCGGCGAGGGCGAGATCGCCCTGTGAGCCCGGGGCCGCGGCCGTCGAGTGGCCCGGGTTCGACTGTGGCTTCCCGTCCGTGGCGTTGGCGGACGGGACGAACCACAGAGCACAGAGCAGCGAGCCTGCCGCGGTGGCGGTGAGCAGAGGCCGGCGAGCGACGGACACCTAGTCGATCCCCCTTGTGGATACGGCGAATTGGTGGTGTCCGCCGATGCTAGTGAAAGCAGCGGGTCGCAGGAAAGTCGCGGAGGTCGCGAGCCCTACGCTCCGACGCATGACGACTGAAGAGACACCACGCTATGTCCGTCTCCGGGTGGATTTGGTACTGGAGATCGACGACCCGCAGGCGCTGACGGGCGCAGCTCTGGAGCGCATCACGGCGGACGAGCTCCTTCCGGACCAAGAACGCGCGCATGCCGAGTCCGCCGTAAGGGAAGACGAGGCGGAGGCCCTGGCGTATCTGGTCGATCCCTTCGACCTGGTCGCCCAGGTGCCGGGGGTCGAGCTCGCACAGGCCTCTTGGAGCAGCGAGGAGATCGAGTACGACCCCGACGACGAGGACTGGGACCTCGACGAGGAAGATGAGGACGACGAGGAGGACGGAGTCGACGGCCCGAGGCCGTGACGTCCGAGGAGCCGCAGGGCCGGTTTGTCCGGCCCGGGTGGCGTTTCCCACATCTCCTCCGGAAAAGGAACCACAGCCTCAGTAGCTATGTTGTTCAGTCGATGGCTTGGGGAACCGGCAACGATGGAGAAGCGTGTGATAACGGAGAGTAAGCGGCGCAAGGGTCTCGTGGCCGCGTCCGCGGTGCTCGGCGGCGTACTGCTGCTGTCGGCCTGCAACGACGACGGCAAGGACAAGGGCGGCGCCGACGCCTCGAAGACGTCGCAGTCCCAGGTCGACAAGGCGGCCGAGAAGGACACCTCCGACGCGAAGATCACCATCACGCCCAAGAACGGCGCCGACAACGTCGGCATCAACAACGACACCAAGGTCTCCGTCGCCGACGGCAAGCTGACCTCGGTCGTCATGACCTCGGCCGAGGGCACGCCGGTCGCGGGCAAGATCTCCGCGGACGGGCTGAGCTGGGTGCCGGACAAGGCGCTGAAGCGCTCCGCCAAGTACAAGATCACGGCGACCGCGCAGGACGCGAAGGGCCGCGAGGCCCACGAGAACGCCTCGTTCGCGACGGTCTCGCCCGCCAACAGCTTCATCGGCAACTTCACGCCCGAGTCCGGCTCCACGGTCGGCGTGGGCATGCCCGTGTCGGTGACCTTCGACAAGGCGATCGCCAACAAGAAGGACGTCCAGTCCCACATCACGGTGACGTCCAGCAGCGGCCAGGAGGTCGTGGGCCACTGGTTCGGCGCGCAGCGCCTGGACTTCCGCCCGCAGGACTACTGGAAGTCCGGCTCGACCGTCACCATGAAGCTCGACCTGGACGGCGTCGAGGGCAAGCCGGGTGTCACCGGCGTGCAGGAGAAGACGGTCACCTTCAAGATCGGCCGCAACCAGGTCTCCACGGTGGACGCCAAGACCCACCAGATGACCGTCACCCAGGACGGCAGGACCGTCAAGACGATCCCGATCTCGGCGGGCGCGCCCGACCACAAGACGTACAACGGCACCATGGTGATCTCCGAGAAGTTCAAGGAGACCCGGATGAACGGCGCCACCGTCGGCTTCACCGACGGCGACGGCAAGGGCGAGTACGACATCAAGGACGTCCCGCACGCGATGCGGCTCTCCGCCTCCGGCACCTTCATCCACGGCAACTACTGGGGCGCCAAGTCCATCTTCGGCAGCGCCAACACCAGCCACGGCTGCGTCGGTCTGTCCGACACCAAGGGCGCGGGCGACTCGGGCACCTCGGGTGCCTGGTTCTACGACCACTCGATCGTGGGTGACGTGGTCGTCGTCAAGAACACCGGCGACAAGACCATCACGCCCGACAACGGCTTCAGCGACTGGAACATGAGCTGGGCGGCCTGGAAGGCCGGTTCGGCGGTCTGATCCCGTACGGTCCGCGCGAAGCGGCCGCGCCCGGTTCTCCGGGCGCGGCCGTTCGCGTTCTCATGGCGTTCTCATCGCGGCCTCAACCCACCATCACCGCACCCGCCTAGCTTCGCGCCATGTTCTTCACCTACCTCCGGCGCGAGCTGCGCCGCCGCAGAAAGGCGGCGCTGGTCGTCGCCTCGGGCCTCGCCCTCGGCATCGCGCTGGTCATCGTGGTCAGCTCGGTGTCGACCGGGATGACCCGGGCGCAGGGCAAGGTCCTGCAGTCGCTGTACGGGCTCGGCACCGATATGACGGTCACCAAGGCCGCGGCCCCGCCCGGCGGTTCGCAGGAGGGCCGGCCGCGCTTCCGGTTCGACGCCAAGGGCAGCGGGGACGGCACGAGCCAGTCCGGCGACCGGGTGATGGTGCAGGGCTTCCAGACCCTCGCGTCGTCCACCGTCGACCAGGTCGGCAGGCAGAGCGGGGTGGCGGACGCGGTCGGCGGCCTCAACCTGACCGTGCTGAAGGTCGACGGGGAGTTCACCCGGGGCGAGTTCAAGCAGTACCGCGGGCAGCGGCGCGCCCAGGGCGGCGGGGGCGGCCCGCAGGGCGAGGTGCAGGGCGGCGGCGCCTCCTTCGACGTCAACTCCTTCACCGTGTACGGCACGGACGTCGCCAAGCAGCGGCTCGGCCCGCTCTCCTCCTCCAAGATCACCGCGGGCCGTACCTTCCGCGGCGACGAGGGCGCCGCCAAGGTCGCCGTCCTCGACAGCGCGTACGCCAAGGAGAAGAAGCTGGCCACCGGCGGCGACATCACCGTCTCCGGCGCCAAGTACACGGTCATCGGCCTCGCCACGGCCGACAGCGGGGAGGCCGCCGCCAACGTCTATCTGCCGCTCGCACAGGCGCAGGCACTCGCCGGCGCCAAGGGCAAGATCACCACGGTCTACGTCAAGGCCGCCGACTCGCAGCGGATCGCCACGGTGAAGTCCGCCATCCAGAAGAACGTCTCCGGGACCACCGTGACCACCTCGGCCGATCTCGCCGACACCGTCTCCGGCTCCCTGTCCACCGCCGCCGACCTCGCCTCCAGCGTCGGCAAGTGGCTCTCCATCGCCGTGCTCGCCGCCGCCTTCCTGGTGGCCGGGCTGCTCACCTCGTCGGCGGTCAGCCGCCGGGTGCGGGAGTTCGGCACGCTCAAGGCGCTCGGCTGGAAGAGCGGCCGGGTCACCCGCCAGGTCGTCGGAGAAGCCCTGGTCAACGGTCTGATGGGCGGCATCCTGGGCATCGGCCTCGGCCTGGCGGGCGCCTATACGGTGACCGCGATCAGCCCGACGCTCACCGCGAAGCTGGGCGGTGGCGGTGGCGGCTTCGGCGGGGGCGGCGGTGGCTTCGGGCGCCGCACCACGGCCAAGGCCGTCGACATCGCGCTCACCGCGCCGGTCTCCCTCACCACCATCGGCCTCGCCGTCGCCCTGGCCGTCGCGGGCGGCCTCGTCGCGGGCGCCTTCGGCGGCTGGCGCGCCTCCCGGCTGGGCCCGGCCGACGCGCTGCGCCGCGTCGCCTAGCCGCCGCGCACCGCTCACTCACGTACGTACGAAAGGAACCGACCCCGAGCCATGTATCAACTCAGCGGCGTCACCAAGCGGTACCGGCGGGGCAAGGACACGATCGACGCGCTCGCCGGAGTCGACCTGACCATCGAGGACGGCGGGCGCCTGGTCATCCAGGGCCCCACCGGCGGCGGCAAGTCCACCCTGCTCCAGATGCTCGGCGGCCTCGACCGGCCCACCGGAGGCAGCGTCGTCCTGGACGGCGTCGACCTGGCGAGCCTGCCGGAGGCACGGCTCACCAAGGTGCGCGCCGAGTCCATCGGCTTCGTCTTCCAGAGCTTCAACCTGATCCCGACCCTCACCGCCCAGGAGAACGTCGAGACCGCCCTCGTCCCGCTCGGGCTCTCGGCCGCCGACCGGCGCGAGCGCGCCGCCGACGCGCTGGCCTCGGTGGGCCTCGGCGAGCGCCTGGGCCATCTGCCCGGCGAGCTGTCCGGCGGTCAGCAGCAGCGCGTCGCCATCGCCCGCGCGGTCGTCAAGCGCCCCAAGGTGCTGCTCGCCGACGAGCCCACCGGCAACCTCGACGAGGGCATGCGCGACGAGATCATGGAGGTCCTGGAGGACCTGTGGAAGGAGCACCAGCTGACCTTCGTCATGGTCACCCACGACACCGCGCTGGCCCGCCGCGCCCCGCGCATCGCCGTCATCCGCAAGGGGAAGGTGACGATCACCGAGAACGTGTCGGCGGCGTGACCCGGGCCGCTACTGGGAGCGCGTCGGCGGGGTGACGGGAGCCGGGCGGCCGCCGGGACCGGAGGGGTCCGGGGCGGCCGCCCAGCTCGCCAGCAGCCGCAGCGAGTCCGCCGACGGCGAGCCCGGCTCCGCGTAGTACGTCACCAGCGACAGATCGTGCTCCTCGGGCAGCTTCAGCGTCTCGTACGACAGCGTCAGCTCGCCCACCACCGGGTGGTGCAGCCGCTTGGTGCCGTGGCCCTTCTGGCGGACGGTGTGGGCGGCCCACAGCGTACGGAACTCATCGCTCTTGACCGACAGTTCGCCCACCAGCGCGGTGAGCAGCGGGTCGTCCGGGTAGCAGCCCGCGCACAGCCGCAGCACGCCCACCACCTCGGCCGCCTTGTCCTCCCACTCCAGATACCGCTCGCGGGCGGTCGGGTCGAGGAAGATGTGGCGGGCGAAGTTGCGCTCCTCCGCCGGGAGCGAGACGAAGTCGCCGATCAGCGCGGCGGCCATCCGGTTCCAGGCCAGCAGGTCGAGCCGACGGCCCAGGAGGTACGCCGGGACCGCCTCCATCGAGTCGATCAGATGCCGCAGCTGCGGCCGCACCGCCGCCTGCCGGGAGAGCCCGGCCTTCTTCTTCTTGGTCGCCGTCGGCTTCGCCAGATGCGTCAGATGCTGCTGCTCGGCGTCGGTCAGCCGCAGCGCCCGCGCGATCGCGTCGAGCACCTCGGCCGACACGTTCTGCCCGTTCCCCTGTTCGAGCCGGGTGTAGTACGCGACCGACACCCCGGCGAGCTGGGCCAGCTCCTCCCGGCGCAGCCCCGGCACCCGGCGGTGCCGCCCGAAGTCGGGCAGGCCCACGTCGCCGGGCTTGAGCCGGGCCCGGCGGGAGCGGAGGAATTCGCTGAGTTCAACACGCTGGTCCATGACATCCAAGTATCCGCCGTCGTACGACCGCGAGCCTGACCCTGCCAGTAGTACGCACAGGGGACGTACGTACGGCGGACGTACGAAGAGCAGGGGGCTGGGTGACCGGCGGCGGCTGCGGCACCGTGGACGGCGTACCCGAGAATCCCGAGGAGTCAAGGCAATGACCACCGTCGCCGCCTACGCCGCCCCCGCCGCCAAGGCCCCGCTGGAGCGCACCACCATCGAGCGCCGCGCCGTCGGCACGCACGACATCCTGATCGAGATCAAGTACGCCGGCATCTGCCACTCCGACATCCACCAGGCCCGCGAGGGCTGGGGCGAGGCCATCTTCCCGATGGTCCCGGGCCACGAGATCGCCGGTGTGATCACCGAGGTCGGCGCCGGCGTCACCCAGTACGCCGTCGGCGACCGGGTCGGCGTGGGCTGCTTCGTCGACTCCTGCGGTGAGTGCGCGCAGTGCGCGGCCGGGCAGGAGCAGTTCTGCGCCCAGGCCGTCGGCACGTACAACGCCGTCGGGCGCGACGGCGAGCCCACCTACGGCGGCTACTCCACCCACGTCGTCGTCAGCGAGCGCTTCGCCGTCCGCATCCCCGACAGCCTCTCGCTCGACGTGGCCGCGCCGCTGCTGTGCGCGGGGATCACCCTCTACTCGCCGCTCAAGCGCTGGCAGGCGGGCCCCGGCAAGAAGGTCGCGATCCTGGGCCTCGGCGGGCTCGGCCACATGGGCGTCAAGATCGCGGACGCGCTCGGCGCCGAGGTGACCGTGCTCAGCCAGACCCTGCGCAAGCAGGAGGACGGCGTGAAGCTGGGCGCCGACCACTTCCACGCCACCAGCGACCCGGAGACCTTCTCGAAGCTCGCGGGCTCCCTCGACCTGATCGTCTCGACGGTCTCGGCCCCGCTGGACCTCGGCGCCTACCTCTCGCTCCTGAAGCCGGGCGGCGCCCTGGTGAACGTGGGCGCCCCCGAGGAGCCGAACGCGCTCAACATGTTCGGCCTCATCGGCGGCAACAAGATCCTGGCCGGTTCGATGATCGGCGGCATCGCGGAGACCCAGGAGATGCTGGACTTCTGCGCCGAGCACGGCCTGGGCGCGGAGATCGAGCTGATCCGCGCGGACCAGGTGAACGAGGCGTACGAGCGGGTACTGGCGAGCGATGTGCGGTACCGGTTCGTGATCGACGCGGCGACGATCTGAGCCGTCGGCCGGGGCCGGGGCGGTCGATTACCCCAGGGGTAATCGACCGCCCCGGCCGTCCCCGGCAGGATCAAGGCATCCGCTCGGAAACGCCGAACGGAAGCACCGTGCGGAAGCGCCGATCGGGCGCACCGCTCGGGATCACTGACCGGGAGTCCGTCATGACCGCATACGCCATAGCCCACCTGCGCCCGACCGACGGCCCCGTCCCCGAGGAGGTCTTCGTCTACATGGAGCGCATCCAGGAGACCTTCGCTCCCTTCGGCGGCCACTTCCTGGTCCACGGAACGACGGTGGAGGTACGGGAGGGCACCTGGCCGGGAGCCCTGGTCATGGTCGGCTTCCCGAGCATGCGGGAGGCGCGCTCCTGGTACGACTCGGCCCCCTACCAGTCCCTGCTCCCCCTCCGCACGAACCACATCCCCGGCGACCTGATCCTGGTGGACGGCGTCCCCCCGAACTACGACCCGGCAAAGACAGCGGCGAACTACCGGGAGGCACAGGGCGCGGGGGAGTGACGTCGTGCGGCTGCGCCGGGTGGGCGCGACGGGCGGGTTGCCTGAGGGGCGCGGGGCTGTGACGTTGTGCGGCTCCGCCGGGTGGGCGCGACGGGCGAGTTACCTAAGGGGCGCGGGGAACTGCGCGACCAGCCACGTACGGTCCGCGGATCGACCGGGGTTTTAGGGGCGCGGGGAACTGCGCGACAAGCCCCCACGGGCCCGCAGATGGACACCGGGCAAGAAGGGGCGCGGGGAACTGCGCGACCAGCCCCCACCGGCCCGCAGCCGAAGAACCCGCAGCCCCGGAGGGCCCCGCTCAGCCGCAGGCACCCGCGCCCGAATCGCCGCCCCACGGCCACCGATACGGCGAATCCAACCGATACGTCGGTCGCCGCGAGCCCGGTGCCCGTACGAAGAGCAGGGCCATCAGCCACGTACCGCAGAGGCCCGCGGCGACCGACACCGTGCGCACCCCGAACGCCGCCATCAGCCAGGGCGTCAGCAGGCTGTAGTTGGCGGTGTGCGCGCCGCCGTACCAGGACAGGTTGTACGCCGAGCCCGGGTGCCGGGCGGCGAAGCCGGCCCAGGCGAGCTGGGCCGCGAGGTCGCCGCCACCGGTCGCGAGGAACAGCGCCCACACCGCGTACAGCGGAAGGACCGCCAGGGTCACGACCGCCGGCACGCGCCACTGCGGCCGCAGCCACCTTCCGCGCGGTGGCGAGGCGGCTGAGTCCCTGCTCGTATCGGCCCGCAGGACCTGGCTGATGCCCACCGGCCCACCCTACGGGCGGCCACTGACACGGTCACTGACACAGCCACTGGCACGCCCGTGGCCATCTCCCTCCAGGGGCGATTGTCAGACCCCTTCCCTACGCTCGAAGGCATGATCACCACACTCGCCGTCGAGAACTACCGGTCCCTGCGGCACCTCGTCGTGCGCCTCGACCGCCTCAACGTGGTGACGGGCGCCAACGGCACCGGGAAATCGTCGCTCTACCGCGCGCTGCGGCTGCTCGCGGACTCCGCGCGCGGGGGCGCGGTCGCCGCCCTCGCGCGCGAGGGCGGACTGCCGTCGACGCTGTGGGCGGGCCCGGAGAAGACGGGCCGCGCGGTCCGCGAGGGCCTGCGCCCGCTCCAGGGCACGGTGCGCGCCGAACCGGTGAGCCTGCGGCTCGGATTCGCGGGGGACGAGTTCGGTTACGCGGTCGACTTCGGGCACCCCGGGGGCGCGGCGGGCGCCCCCGCCTCGCTCTTCACGCTCGACCCGGAGATCAAACGCGAGGCGATCTGGAGCGGCGCGGTGCTGCGCCCGGCCTCGGTGCTCTCCGAGCGCTCCGGCCCGGCGGTGAAGGTGCGCGCGGCGGACGGCACTTGGCACCGCTCGTCGGGCGGGATCAGGCCGTACGACTCGATGCTGGGCGAGCTCGCGGACCCGCAGCGGGCGCCGGACGTACTGGCGGTGCGCGAGCAGATCCGCGCCTGGCGCTTCTACGACCACGTCCGCACCGACGCGCACGCGCCCGCGCGGGGCACGCACCTCGGCACCCGCACCCCGGTCCTGAGCGGAGACGGCGCCGACCTCGCCGCCGCGCTCCAGACGATCCGGGAGATCGGGGACCGGGAGGCGCTGGACGAGGCGGTGGACGCGGCGTTCCCCGGCAGCCGGGTGGAGATCGACCCGGTCGGCGGCCGCCTCGAACTGCGCCTGCGCCAGCACGGGTTGCTGCGCCCCCTGACGGCGGCGGAACTCTCCGACGGCACCCTGCGCTATCTGCTCTGGGCAGCAGCCCTCCTCACGCCCCGCCCTCCGGCCCTGATGGTCCTGAACGAGCCGGAAACCAGCCTCCACCCGGACCTCCTGCTCCCCTTGGCCGACCTGATCCGCAAGGCGACGACCCACACCCAGCTGGTGGTGGTCACCCACGCCCGCCCCCTGGCCGAGGCCCTGTCGCGCCGGGCGAACGTCATAGAACTGGTCAAGGAGTTCGGTCAGACGGTGGTGGAGGGGCAGGGGGTACTGGATGAGCCGCTCTGGTATTGGCCGAAGCGGTGAGGGAGGCCGGCCGGTGCCGTCGGCTCAGGGCGCCCCGGCCGCGACGGCCTCCGCGATCCGCACGGCCACGTGCGCCGGGACCATACCGACGTCCACCCAGGGCGTACCCCGGCCACTCACGGCGGGCCGCAGCCGAACCGTCTGCCCCTCGGGCACCCCGAGCCCCTCAAGCGCCAACTTCAGCGCCTCAGCGGCTTCCTGAGCCCGCTCCCAGCCACCGCGCCATTCCCGCATCTCCATCAGTGGGCCGCCTTTCTTCCGCCATCTTCTCCGACGGGCAATGTTCCGCCCGGGCCTGACGGAATTCCAGACTCATTCACGTGATGGACTGAAGACCATCGCGAAAAGCCGCCGCCCATACCCGCAGCAGCTCCCTGGCGGCATCGCCGAACAGGGCCCGCTCCTCGTATCCGGCGAACTCGTCGAGGTAGGCCCTGATGTCCCGTGCGTCCCGGAAGACTATCGATCCAGTGGTCAGTTCGGTCGTGACCATCCTGTCGTCGTAGATGGTGAACGTGTTCAAGGGCAGCCCTGGCGTACGCGTACCGACGGGAATGATCCCCATTCGCACGTTCGGCAGCTGGGCGAGTGAAGCGAGTTGGTCGATCTGTACGGCCATGGCATGGGCCCCGACGAGAGGGAACCGTACGGCTTGTTCGGTCAGGATGAACGTAAAGCGTTTCGACGCGTCGTAGAGGATCTGCTGGCGTTCCAGTTTCCCCGCGACGGCCTTGCTGGTATCGGCTGGTGAATGGGCCAGGCTGGCCCGGACGTATTCCGGGGTGGCGAGCAGGCCGGTGATCAGCGACAGCAGGAAATACCGCATGTGCCTGGAGGAGGATTCCAGCGCTTTCAACTCCGCCTGGCGGCTCCCCAGCCCGGTGCGTCGCAGGTTCCGCAGGTTCCGCCATTCGGTGTTCGCGAGCCGGGCCAGGGACATGACCCGTTCGACTGCTTCCGGTGGAGCGCCGACGCCTCTCAGGTACTGCTCCACGTCCACGATGGACGGCCGCACCCTGGCGTTCTCGATGCGGCTCACCTTGGACTGGGATACGTTCATACGCCTGGCGAGCCGCTCCCCGGAGAGACCTGCCGCTTTGCGCAGTCCCTTCAGCGTGGCCGCCAATTCCTCAGGGAACTGGCCAAGCTGTTCAGCCTCGAACGTCACCGCTCACGTACTCCGAGAAGGGCACCGACTCGCTTACCGCGATCCGCTGGAACTCGATGAACGGCGCGGGATCACCCTCGTACAGTTCGCGATTGATCTGTCCGCCGTCCGGCCGGTAGTTCATCAGGACGACCGTGGAGCGGTCGAAAAGCCAGAAGTCCTGGGCGTCGGCCAATGGGTTCGGCCGGTCGGTCACATCGAGGATGCGGATGGTCTCTCCGGCCGCCGAATGGGGCTCGTAGTATCGAGAGAACTCGAACCTCAGATAGTCGGTGAGCGGGCGAGTCAGGATACGGACACGTCCGTTCGCCCTGCCTTCAGCGCACTGCCTCTTGATCCGGTCGGTGTAGCCGGACCTGTAGGACCGAAGGTCGATGCGTTTACCTTCGTCGAACGCTCGGATCTCTGCCTCTTCCTGTGGCATCAGGTATTGAGGAAGCGTTTCGAGTCGCCAGGCTTCCGCGCGGAAGGAACGGAACATCGCCCGCCACTCCTCACCATCCAAGAGCACGCACGGCCTCCCGCAATACCTCTTCCGGGATCTCGACAAGACCTTCCCCGAGCGGTGGTGTGAACGCTCGCGAAAGCTCGCCCTGGACGACGATGGAGCCGGAGGCGGTGCGGTAGACGTTCGGGCAGTCCTCTTCCCCGCAGGGACCACCGTTGCCGTTACCGGTGAGCCGGGTCAATTCCTCACGCGTCATGGCCGAACCCCTCGTGCCGGGGCCCTGTTCGGGCCTGTGCACACGACGGTACGAGGGGCGGGCGCGGCCGTCCATGCACGAACGCGACTATGCACGTCTTGGCATAAACCCGTACCGCACAAAGACGGCGGCCACACTGGATGCGGCCGGTGGGCGCCGTTAGCTGTCCGTGCTGGCGACACCGATGGGGCAGCTCACACCCGTCCCGCCGATCCCGCAGTACCCGCCGGGGTTCTTGTCCAAGTACTGCTGGTGGTACCACTGCTTCAAAGGCAGCATTACCTGCTGAAGGAGCACCCAACCTCATGGACGACTCCGAGTTAGTACCCGTGATTTCGTACGCCCGCATCTCGTTCGACGGTGAGAAGGACGAGCACGGCGTAGAGGATCAGCATCGCATCAACGCGCAGACGGCGGCCCGCACTGGCTGCGTGATCGTGGCCGAGCTGACGGACAACGACCTGTCGGCAGCCAAAGCCGACGTCATTCGCGAGGACTTCGAGCTCATGCTGCGGGCGCTGAAGGCCGGCAAGCTCCCGGATGGCAAGGCGGTCCGGGGTGCGATCGTGGTGGCCGACGACAGGCTGGTCCGGCGGGCGGGGGACTACGAGCGGTTCGTGGACGCGATCACGTACGACGACGGCCGGGTCTATGCCGACGCCAAGGGCCGGAAGGACCTGTACAACGAGGACGTCGAGGCGATGGGGCTCTTCGGCGTCGTCATCTCCAAGATGGAGGTCCGCAAGACACAGCGCCGTTTACGCAACAGCCACCGCTCACGTGCTGAGCGCGGAATCCCGGTCGGCGGCACCCGCCCGTTCGGTTGGGAGACGGACAAGCGCACCCGCCACGAGACAGAGGCTCAGCTACTGGCCACTGCCATACAGGACTTCACGCGAGGCAAGTCCTTGACAGCGATCTGTGGCGAGTGGCGGACGGCCGGGGTGAAGACGACTCTTGGGAACGACTGGACACTCCGCTCGCTGAAGCTGACTTTGTGGAACCCACGAGTCTGCGGGTGGCGCACGCACCAGGGCGAGATTCTGCGGAACGAGGACGGCCAGCCGGTCATCGGCCAGTGGGAGCCGATCGTTACGCAGGCGGAGTGGGAAGCGGTGGACGCGATCTTCCAAGCGCGGAAGGGACGAAGGGTCGGCCCGAAGCAGGTGATCGGCGACGTGCTGCCGGAGACGCACGGCCAGGCCCGGCACCTTCTGACGGGCATCCTGCGCTGCGGCCGGGTGTACGACGGCAAGCAGTGCAACACCCCTCTGCGAGTCACCCGCCAGACTCGTTTGTCGGCACACTTGTACGTGTGCCCGTCCAAGGCAGCGGGCGGTTGTGGGGGACTGGGTCGTCGAGGGGACTTGGTGGAGGAGTACATCACCGAGGCCGTGCTGGCGAAGCTGGAGGAGCGCCAGGCCCAGGCACTGGAGGCCGACCCCTGGGACGGTGAGGAGAAGCTGGACCGCCTACTCGCCAAGCGCGCCCGCCTGTCGTCCGAGTGGCAGGACGACGCGGTCAGCGATGACGTGTACTTCCCGCAGCTCAAGCGACTGGAAGCCCGCATCAAGGAATTGCGGGGCGAGCGCGGCCGCCGCGAACTGCTGGCCGCTCGTGCGGACCGGGGCGAGGACGTGCGGGAGCGGTGGGGCGGCCTGCATCTATCACAGAGGCGAGCGTTGCTCTTTGAGTGCCTGCATGCCGTGATAGTGGAGCCTGCGGGAGGTGGACGAAAGCCATTCAACCCAGACCTTCTCAAACCAATCTGGAAAACGTAACCAGAGTGATTGAGTGCCATGTATGAGGAGTGATGGATGATTACTCCGGTCTATACAGGCAGCCCCGGGCTACGGCAGCATCGCGCAGGCGTCTGCCGATCTGCTTTCTTTTTCCCTTCGTAGGTATCATCGTGAAATCAACGGAGGCGTGATCCGGCTGCTGGATCAAGTCGGCATCATCAAGTGCGGCCAACCCCTCGCCGTCTACCTCTTCGACGGATATTCCAAAGGTGCCAACAGACTTCCGTTCTTGCTCCACGGTCCAACGACGAAAAGCTTCTTCGGGGCCGACTCGTTCGCGCATTGTTGAAAGGAGGCATTCGTCTAGTTCGGAAGGCACGAATGCTTCACTGGAGGGGGAGCCGTTGGGAAACTGGCTCGGGTGCACCTGGCGCAGAAGAGTCTCTGAATCCTTGATCCGTGACGCCTTCGGAGGGTTTGTCACTGCATGCTCCCATCTGTCAGGAAGCTAAGTAGCCGACTTTCGTCAAACGCTGACTGGTCCTCTAGCAGGTCGTCAGTGGCAGTGTTGTCGGCGCACAAAAACATCTCGTCGTCTGGTTCAATTGCTGCTGACATTTCCACTTCCCCCCGCTGCCATTCCAGCAGGATTGCCCCCTCGGTGCTGGGTACCAGAGATACGCCAGCGCCGAGTCGGGCGATCTCTGGGATCAGCCTGGCTGCTTTCCCCATCACCTCGCCATCGGGCGCCTTGGAACCAGGGCCCAGCCACCCATCGTGTAGCTCATGGATTCGATGCAATTGGGCGTGAAGTGCTTTCTCTTCGACAGAGCGGATGGCTACAATTTCGGTAATGCGAACCATCGGGGCATTGCGTTGGGTTGGGTCAAGGGTCTCACCGGAAACCCTTACGTCTGGTGCGGTTATTCCGTCAGTGGCCAGGAAATCTTTCGCGGCAGAGGCTAGCCTATAGCTCTTGGGGTCGAGGCGGCAGGTGATTGTGCCGGTATCCGTCTTCAGGCGAAAGCTGAGAGTTGAGCCGTCATATTCGATTACTAGGCCCTCTGCATGTGCCAATTCCGGTGTCGGTGCGATTTCTTCAATCTCGTCGAGGAGCTCCCGCACCGTGTGATCTACGATTGCACGTTTAGATTCCTGCCGAGGGTCACCGAGAACCAGCGTCTCCGAATCTCGAAGGCTTGAACCCACTCGCCGAATTGCGCCCAGGGTGTCGGGCGGGAACTGGATCGCTTGTTGGCGGGGTTCGGTAATGCCTTGGAGTGAATCCGTCAACACGTCTCGCGCCTTGGTGTAGATGGATGACCACTCGCTCCAATCGGCATCTGATACTCTGCCTGGTTGTCGATAAATACGCATTCGAGGCTTGGCGCTTCCACCTGAAATGCTGAGAAGTCGAAGGTCGAATGCTTCGTTAAATCCATTCGGTAGGCGGCGTCGATCTGGATTTTCTTCAAGCCATAGATGTCGCGCCACCTTCAGCACCGCCTCGCGAAAGGTCCCCACCTCGCGGGCTGTGTCGGCAGGCATTCCAGGTGGGTCAAAGCGGTCGCCAGTTAGCAGGAAAAAGGCGAAGTCTTCCTCTTCCTGATCATCCATGATCGACTCCGTCTCCGTTGCGCCCAAGAAGGGGGTGAGCTATCGACTGAAGGTGACGGCACGTCAGGGTGTAGGGGCGTTGGGGTGTGGCTGGTGCCGAGAAAGCTGTGGGAGTACAGATTGGCGATTGAAGTGCGAAGTAATCAAGAGGGCTGACGAGTGACATCCATGATTTTTTCAGCAGATGCGTCGCTGCCCGGCACGCCGATGGAGGCTGCTGGGGTGGAGGTGCCCCAGCGCTTAGCCCCTCCTGTTCGAGGTGGTGTCAGCGCTACTCCGAGAAGTTTGGAGATGCGGTGCCAGCGTTCGTCGCTCCAGGGGGGAGACCTCCGGGCTTGCTGCTGTCCCCACTCGCGGGCGGTCAACGTGGCCATACGATGCCTTGCACATAGTGAGAGTCATGCCGGACCACGTGAAGATTCAGCGTGAGCTCCTCAGCGATCCCCGCCGCAAAGAGCATGGCCCCGGGTGAATGGCCGGAGCCGATGTAGCCCCATTGCGCATGGGCGACCCCGGTTACGTCACCCTGTTGTGCGAGCTGTGCTCGGCCAGCACGCAGGGCTGCGTAGGTGGTGGAGTAAGCGTGGGACTTGGTGAGGATGTGCCCCCGATAGCCGAGAGTGTGTGCCCAGGCCCGAAGGTGCAGCGGCTCGTACTCCTGGAGAGCGCCCAGGTGCCAACAGGTGCGCATGAGGGCGTGGGCGTGTGCATTCACCGCTGCTGTTTCGACGTCTGTGCGGGTCAGAGCCCGGTGGTCGATGCCGGCGCCTGTTTCATCGGCTCCTTTGGTGACGTACTTGGCGATGTACGCCGCTACCGCGTCGTCGTCTGGTCCGGTGCCGTCGCTGTGGAGGGGGCGGGCGTCGAGCTGGGTTCCCCAGCGGAGGGCTAATTGGCCGACCGCGGGGCTGTAGGGCGTGTGGATCAGGACGCGTCGCGCGGAGGCGTGTACAGCGTCGGTGAGCAGGTCGGTGGTGGCCCAGGGCGGGGGTTCGTCGGCGGGTCCGGCCGGGCCGTCGAGACGGACCACGGCGTGGATGTGGACGGCCGCGCGCTTCTGGTACTCGGCGACCCGGGCGAAGGACAGCCGGGCGTGGTCGGGGAAGCGGGACTGTGTCAGGCCGACTGCGGTGGCGAGGTGGCGGCGGACCCCACGTGTGAAGCGGTCCCAGAGCTTGCCCGCGTGCGCGTGCCAGAGCACGTGGGCCACGTAGTCGTAGCAGTCCGGGCAGAGGGGCTGACCGACCAGAATGGCCGTCTCCTCGTGGGCGGCCCCGCAGCCGAGAGGCCGACCGTGTTCGCAGGTGCCTCCGTCGCGGCGCGGGCGACAGCGGTCCCCAGCCCTGTGGACGGGGCCGAAGGACGGGGCCGTGAGGGTGATGAAGAGCCGGGGCCGGTTACGTACTGTCGGCGGGACGTTCTTGCCGCCGATCAGGCCCGCGCGGACCAGGTGGAAGGTGTCTCCGGCGTGGAGGCGGGAGCATGGCGGGCAGACGCTTGCGCGTCTGTTGCGGCAGCGGATCAGGAGTCGTTCGCCGGGTTCGTCGCGGGTGTCGTAGTGGTGCAGGATCTCGCCGGTGGCCGGGGCCCATGTGGTGGTGGAGCCGGAGAGGTGGATGGGGTGGGCGCAGCCGCCGGTGGCGCGTACTTGGTCGAGCCAGCGGGAGAACTTGGGGTCTTGGACGAGGCGTATCGCGTCGCGGTCTGCTTCGGAGAGCTGACGCAGGCGCGCCGCACGGTTGAGGTGGGCGCGCCGGTCAGCCGGGGTGAGGTCGGCTGTGATGGCGGGGACCTTCCGCAGGGGGCCGCCGTAGCGGCCGGGTGAGTGGTGGGCGGGGTGGCGTGGTCCATGCGGGCCTCCGTGGTGATCACGTGGGTTGGTTCAGCGGATGGTGCCGGTACCCCGGCAGACGCGGCAGCGCCGACGTCGTCCGGTCCAGGTGGTGCGGGCCCCTTCGCCCTTGCAGGCCGGGCAGCGCACGCGGCTCATCGGCATGACGTCATCTGTCCTTTCTGCCCGGTCACTGGGAGAAGCCGTGGAGGAACCAGGTCACGAGCCCGTCGACCGTGAACAACACCGGGGTCTGACCCAGGTACATGCCGAACAGGCCGATGCAGACCGCTTCCCAGGCCCGCACGTCGCGGGATCGGACGAGCAGGACGGAGATGATCCCGAAGACCACCACGAGCGGCAGTGCCGCCGATTCGCTGATCACTCCGTGCCTCCTGCCTGCGCCGCCAGGGCGCGATGGAAGCCGGGCAGGTCCGGGGCCATGGCTGCGTACTTCCGGGCGGTCGCCACGGCCTCTTCGGTGCTGGTGAGGTGCGAACGCGCGCGGGACCAGCCGCCGTCGGGGCCTGTGCAGACGGCCACGCCCTGTTCCTCAACGGTGATCGATTGGGCCACGGCCACGGCGTCCTTGTTCAGGTCCCCGAGCGTCATCTCCGCCGTGCCGGGATCGTTGACCCGGTGGCAGACACGTCCGGCGAGCTGCGCGCGCAGCGCGGTGACTCCGGGGCCGAGGTCGGAACCGACCCGCTGTCCGGCGACGATCAGATGCAGACCAAGAGCCGCGCCGAGCTGAGCGATACGCAACAGCAGGGTCGAGCACTGCTCCGCCTCCGACCTGCTCTCGCGGGTGCCGTCCGAGAGGTAGAGCTCCGCGAGTTCGTCGACGATCACGACCACGGGGGCGGGCCGGAGCTTGTCGGGCAGCTCCCAGATGGAGCGGACCCCAGCCGCCCGGCAGGCGAGCATGCGCTCGTGCATGTCCGCTACGAGCGCGCCCAGTACGGCGACCGCCTCGCGTCGGCACGTGGTGAGTGCGCTGAGGCGGGCGGAGAACAGGCCCAGTTCCATGCCGCCCTTGCAGTCGATGCCGACCAGGGCGACCGGCTGCCCTGCAAGCTGCGTGATCAGCCGGGCCAGCAGGGTGGACTTCCCGGAGCGGGTGGCACCGGTGATGAGCCAGTGCGGCACAAGCCGCAGGTCCATGACCCAGGCGCCGCCACTCTCCAGGGCCCCGATGAGAGCGGACAGCAGCACGGCGGGCGCGGTGGCCAGGCCCGGCCGCTCCAGGGGATCGCTGGCGGTCGCGGTCAGCAGGACGTGTCCGCGTTCGGGGGAGGTGACCCGTACCGCGTGGACCTTCCACGCGTGCATGAGCGCGTCGGCGGCCTTCATGTACGTGGCCGGGGTCTGGCCCGGATGCAGGCGCACGGACACGGTCAAGCCCATGCGGGTGGCCCGGGGGAAGGCGAGCCGAGGGGCGATGGGGCGCAGCGGATCGCCCTTGACCACCAGGTCCCCGACGAGCCCGCGCGGCGGGCGCCGCGAGACGGACAGGTCGTTGAGCATCGCGACCCTGCGCCAGGTGAAGAGCACCCGGCAGCAGGTGACGGGGTAGCCGGTGACGTACCAGTGCCAGGCCGGACGGTTCCGGCGCAGCCAGTCGCCAAGAACGAGGGACCAGGCGAGTGCGGCGAGTGCCAGCGCGAGCAGGATCGCACCCATCACGCACCACCCGCCTTGGGTAAGACGCTGGTGACGGGGGTGATCGCGTCGGCCCGGAAGCTGATCCCGTGCCGGTCGCCCATCGACCAGGCGAACGCGATGAGCCCGGTGACCTTGACGATCATGCCTTCCTCGATGCCGCGCGGTTCGCCGCTCATCGCGATCTCGATGACGGAGATACGGCGGGCGTCCTGGCGGACCGTGACCGCGACGGTGTACATCGGGTTGCCGTCGCGGTCCCTCTTCACCTCCCCTGTCTCGGAGTTGCTGATCTTCTTCTCCGGCGCGATGGCGCACCGCAGTACGCCGAGTCGCGTCGTGTCCACGGGAATGGACTGCATTGCGTGGCCTCCTAGGCCGCTCACGACGCCAGTCTCATGCTGACGTCACTTGTCCTTATGAGTTGGAACTATGCGCCTCTGTACGGGAGTTGGGCAAGTACTTATGCTGACGAGTGATGTCGCGCGTGCGACGTGCCTACGTCCCCACCACACCCACGACAAAGGTGTCCACATGACGGAGATCCAGCGCCCCGGAGCGCTCTACCAGCAGGTCGCCGCCGCCATCCGCGAAGCGATCCTGTCCGGTGAGTTCGAGCCCGAGGCACCGCTCCCCTCCGAGGCCCAGCTCATGGAGCGCTACCGGGTCTCCCGGCCAACCGTCCGCAACGCCGTCGCCGCCCTGCGTGCGGAAGGGCTGATCGACGTCCGCCACGGCAAGGGCAGTTTCGTGCGCTCCGCAGGACTGCCCGCCCTCACCGTCGAGCGCCGCATCAGCCGCACCACCGGCGGACGGTTCACCACCCACGACGGCACCCAGTGGGAGGCAGTCGACGAGCCGGGCGTCTTCCGCTCGCACACCACCAAGGTCACCGGCCCCCCGCTCGGACTCGGGGAAGAAGAAGCCCTGTTCGGCTGCGACCGGCTGCTGACCGACCCGGCCACGGGTACTCGCGCCATGCACCGCACCCTGATCCCGTTCGAGACCGCCGAGGCAACCCCCGGCCTTGCCGACGCACCGGACACGCCCCCGGACGCCATCTACGCCCTGCTCGCGAAAGCCGGGCACAAGCTTTGGTGGTCCGAGACGGTACGCGCCAGCATGCCCCTGCCCGACGAACGCACCGCGCTCCGCCTGCCCGATGCGACACCGGTCCTGCGCACCGCCCGCGTCACGCACGGAACCGACGACCGGCCCCTGATCCTCGAAGAGCTCCGCGTCGGAGCGGACCGGGCCGAACTCGCCTACCGGATCACCGCCGACAAGGAGCCCGCGCGGCGCGCCCGCGCCTGAGCCCTCAGGGCGATCGGTCGAAACTTTCTCTACTTCCTCAAGGGCGCGCCTTCGGCGCGCCGGGCCGCCCGGCCGCCCCGGCCGGGCGTGCGGCGTGACCGCCGGTCCCGGCCGGACGCCCAGCGCCCCACACCGCACCCCCGAGGCCGAGCAGTGTCGACCAGTCACCTCAGGGCAGACCCCGTACAACTGGGGGTCGACGGCCTCCGAGGCTTTAGGCAGCTCCCATGGGGCGAGCCTCCAAGAGCAGGGGGCCCATCGGGCACTACCGCGGGCAGGGCATGTGCCCGCCCGATTCGCCGGGCCAGCGTAGGGCCCCCTGCTCTCTCGCCCCATGGCAGCTACCGCCCAAAGCCTCTGCGGCCGGCGACGTGCCCACGCGCACCACTCACCAGGCGAAACCCGCCTCATGCCGCGCCGCCGCCCGGGTTCCTCGCGGCCAGCTCCAGGCACCGCGCCAGCCGCTCCACCACAGTCGGCCAGCCCGCCAGGCGCACCACCCCGCACCCGTCCCCGGTCGTCGACGCGCTCGCCCGCAGCTCCGACAGCTGGAAGCCCGCCGCCAGCAGCACACGGTTCAACCGGTCCGCCGCCACCCGCGCCTCACGCCACCCGGCCAGGTAATCCACGCCCGGCGACCACAGCCCGCCATCCACCTCCACAGCGTCCAGGCCGTCGAACAGACCCTCACCCTCCATACCGCTCACGACAGTCCACCTCTGTCCAGTCTTGATGACACATGGCCAACTTCCTTATGTGCCAAGACAGAAGCGCAGCACAACGGCCCCGGATACCATCTGGCACCGGGGGCCGCAGTGTCCCCAACCGGGCCACCCTTTCGCTTACCAGGGCATGGGGTGGCCCGGCCCGCTTCCGGCCTCGGAGGGCCAGAAGTCATTAGCTGTGCAAAAGTGGATCGCTGATCACCGCCAACGGCACGTAGACAGTGATCCAGAAGATGACGATCCCGAAGACGAACAGGCGCTGTCGCATCAGTCAGCCCCGTCCCGCTCAAGTAACTTCGCCCTGAAGAACGAAGTCGCCACGGCCCGGAATCCGGTGTGGCCGGTAGCGCCCGCGTGCCGCAGGCACCACAGTTCGGGCACCTCTTTACCGTCGGAGGCTTCGGACGAGTCGTTGCACGTTGTGCACTGGCTCTCGAAGATCGGCCCGCTGCCCGAGGTGTCGAGCTGCAACGTCCAGTCCGCGAAGCGCCAGATCGCCCGAGGGGGCGTCATGGCCGCCCCCTTTTCGTCTTCCCTCGCGCAGCCCGGCAGCCCCGGTTCACCATCAGCACGTCACCGGCCTTTACCCGTAGCGCCGGGCCGGAGCGGAAGAGCAGTACCACTTGCGACCCGCTGGAGCGTTGCCGGTCGGAGCGGACAGCCTTGACCTCTCGCCACTGGCCGTGTGTGTGGACCAAGTCACCACGCTGAACCCGCAGCGCAATCACCCGTGCCATCACGCCTCACCCCCTGCCGCGTTGACCACGGCCCACACTGATTTGCCGATCCCGTCACGGTCGTCGACCCCCCAGCGAGCGGCGAGGCTGTCGACGAGGATGAGTCCCCATCCACCGGTCTCTCCCGGTACACGCGCTGCGGGAAGCTCGTTATCCGCGTCATGAACCTCGATACGGACGCCGTCTCCTTCACGCTGATATCGCGTCTGGATCTGGCTCCCAAGTGGCACATGCGTGTGCCGGACCGCATTGGTGACCAGTTCGGAGAGCACCACCAGCGCCGTCTCTTCGACGGCACCCAGGCCCCAACCGGCCAGCGTCTCCCGTAGCACGGACCGCGCCCCACCGACGCTGCGAGCGCTACGGGCCCAACGGTGAACCACCGTCGTCCCGTTCGTCACTGCCGCATTCGTCTTCATGGACCCAGAGTTGCGGCGGGCAATCGCCCGAACGACCTCAGCGCGATTACCCACGGTGGGTAACATCACTGGGACACGCCACAGCGATCCACGGAGCCGATCCCGGAGCGTCGCTCATGTCCAAACCCGAGGCGTCACAAGATCTTCCGGCGCGCTTGTTGAATGACGCCGAGATGATCGAAGCCTGCCGTGAACGCGACTTCTCGGAGATCTTCAAACTGGTGAAGCGGGCCGGTATCTACCCCGCTCTCATCGCGCGTCGCTGTGAGCTGACGCCGAGCCGTGTTGGCGAGGTGATCAAAGGGCAGCGGATCATCAAGGACATAGCGGTGATCGAGAGGGTTGCCGACGGTTTGCATATCCCCGGTCACCTGCTCGGTCTCATGCGGCGGGAGTGGGAGGACGACCAGCACCCCTCGCTGGGAGCACCGTCGGAGACTGGCCTAGCCGGTCTGGCCCCGACACCGGACGAGCTGTGGATCGCGTCCCCGGGGGAAGATCTCACGGACCCACAGTTCGCTACGACCCTCATCGAGAGCCAACTGCCCCTGCACTACAAGAGCGCCAACTACTTCGGCGCACGTCAACCGCTTGCCACGGTCGTCCACCATGCACAGACGATCGACCGCCTGTTGCGGGACGCCAATGGTTCGACTCGGGACGAGCTACTGCGGCTCGGTAGCCGGATTGCCGAGTTCCTTGGATGGCTTTACCAAGATCTTGGCGATTTCCCCACAGCGGGTTACTGGTCGGACCGGTCAATGGAATGGGCCCAAGAGGCGGCCGACGACCACATGCAGTCGTACGTCCTCTTCCGGAAGAGCCACCAGGCCGCCTCGCAGGCGAACGCCGAACGGGCGATCGGATTGGCGCGCGCGGCTCAGCGAGTGCCGAACCTGACGTCGGGGATCACCGCGCTGGCCGTTCAACAGGAGGCCACGGGGTACGCGTTGCAGCACAACCCCAGAGCGGCGCTGGCGAAGTTCGACGAGGCGCACGAGTACGCGTCGCAGTCCGCCGAGGACGACCCGCCGACCAGACTCGACACCTCGTACTGCACCCCGACGTACATCGAAATCCAGCGGGCGAACTGCTGGATCGATCTGGGCGAGCCCTTACGTGCCGTCGAACTCTTCGAGGAGGAGATCGCCGCACTGCCGCAGATCTACCGGAACGATCGTGGTGTCTATCTCGCGCGGCTCGCACGTGCGTACGCGAAGGCCGGGGAGCCCGAACAGGGAGCCAAGGCCGCCACCAAGGCTCTCGCGATCGTCACTCAGACCGGGTCGGCAAGAACGCTCGCCGAGTTGGAGGCGGTGACCCACGCGGCCGCACCGCAGCGGAACGTGCCCGCTGTGGGGACGTTCATCGAGCGATTTGAGATCGTTCGCGACCGACTCGCTACCTAGTCGGACCGGTCGCGATGGGAGAAGCTAGGCGCATGGACGAACTGATCACGCAGGCCACGTCCGGAGACGAGCGCCGTCGGGGGCAGGCCATCGCTGTTCTCCCAGTAGGGAGTTTCGAGCAGCACGGCGACCATCTCCCACTGATCACGGACACCGCGATCGCCTGCATGATCGCGAAGCGGATCGCAGACGATCACGATCTCTTCCTCCTGCCGCCGATCACGATCTCCTGCTCACACGAGCACGCGCCCATGCCCGGCACGGTCAGCATCAGCGCGACCACCTTGTACGCCATGGTCAACGACATCTGGCGATCGCTGAAGGCGTCGGGCGCGCCCGGCCTGCTGATCGTCAACGGCCACGGCGGCAACTACGTCCTGTCGAACGTCGCCCAGGAGCTGAACGTCGACGGCCCGCGCGTCGCCCTCTTCCCCGTCTCCGAGGACCGGGCCCAGGCCCGCGCGGATGCCGGGCTGGAGAGCAGCGGAGCCGAGGACATGCACGGCGGCGAGTTCGAGGTCTCGCTACTCCTGCACGGCGCGCCCCACCTGGTCCGCGAAGGCATCGAGCAGGACGACCACTCAGCGCCGAGCCGCCCGCACCTGCTGACTCTGGGCATGGCCGGATACACGACGAACGGGATCATCGGCCAGCCGTCGCTGGCCACCGCCGCCAAGGGCAAGGCGATCTTGGACAGCTTCTCGGAGGCTGCCCGCGCCCATCTCGCGGTGATCTGCGATTGCTGAAGGACGCCCCGCAGATTGCCGAGTTAGGCCCATGGGAGTGGCTGCACGTCTAGCCTCTTCGCATGACAAGCAGCGGTTCCCTGGCGTGGTGGAACGAGCAGCTCCCGCCTGCTAGTAGGGCTGTCGGGACAGTCCAATATGCCCTCCAGCAGATCGACGGTCTGTTGGACTACGTAACCGGCCAACGGCACATTGCACCGGATGTCGTCGCCAATGCCTGCGTCGAGTCCTTCATGGTCAATGTTCGACTCGTTGCTGACTTCCTGATCAAGGGGCACGAGACGAAAGACCTTCGTGCAGTTGATCTTTTGCCCGGCTGGGAGTCGACGGGCGAGGCAGGTGAGCGGCTAGCGGAGTGGTGGGACCTTGCCAGCAAGCACGTCATGCACATGAGCCGTATGCGAATCCCGGAGGAGCTCGGGGCGATGCAGCCCCTCACCGAAACCGAATTTCGCCAGATGGCGGCTGACTGTCGGGAGGTGTACCAAGCGTTCGCCGCCCAGTACGACACGGCCCCGTAGCAGCGTACGGGGCCGATCTGCTTGGTTAGCCGTCAGCGTTCGCGACGCCGATGGGGCAGCTCACCCCGGTCCCGCCGATCCCGCAGTACCCGTTTTTATTGCGATCGAGGTACTGCTGGTGATACGGCTCAGCGGCGTAGAAGACGCGGCCCTCCGCCGGGAGGATTTCTGTGGTGATCGTGCCGTGGCCCGAGGCCGTCAGGACCTGCTGGTAGGCCTCGCGGGACGCGGCCGCCTGCGTTGCCTGGGTCGGGGTGTGGGTGTAGATCGCCGAGCGGTACTGGGTGCCCACGTCGTTGCCCTGGCGGAAGCCCTGGGTGGGGTTGTGGGACTCCCAGAAGAGCTTCAGGAGGGAGGCGTACGAGACCAGCGCCGGGTCGAAGACCACGCGGACCGCTTCCGTGTGGCCCGTCAGGCCCGAGCAGACCTCCTCGTACGCGGGGTTCTGCGTGTAGCCGCCCTGGTAGCCGGCCAGGGTCGTCCACACGCCCTCCGTCTGCCAGAACTTGCGCTCGGCGCCCCAGAAGCAGCCCAGGCCGAAGTCCGCCACCTCCAGGCCCTCGGGGTAGGGGCCGAGCAGCGGGTTGCCCAGGACCGTGTGGCGCTCGGGGACGGTGAATTCCGGCTCGGGGCGGCCCTTGAGCGCCTCCTCGGGCTTGGGGAGGACGGGCGTGCGGCTGTTCAGGAACATGCTGGGGCTCCTCGGCCAGGCGGGGGGCGGTGGGTCCACCCTCTGCAACGTCTCACCCACCGCCGACCTGTGTCTCAGCAACCGGCGGCGACCCCCAATCTCGCCACCGGGCGAACTAGGCTCTGGACCCATGAGCCACGAGCACCTCGACAAGAGCTTCGAGACCATCGCGATCCACGCCGGTAACACCGCGGATCCGCTGACCGGTGCGGTCGTACCCCCGATCTACCAGGTCTCCACCTACAAGCAGGACGGCGTCGGCGGGCTGCGCGGCGGCTACGAGTACAGCCGCAGCGCCAATCCGACGCGTACCGCCCTCGAAGAGAACCTGGCGGCCCTGGAGGGCGGTGTCCGCGGGCTCGCCTTCGCCTCCGGGCTCGCCGCCGAGGACTGCCTGCTGCGTACGCTGCTCGCCCCCGGCGACCACGTGGTCATCCCCAACGACGCGTACGGCGGTACGTTCCGCCTCTTCGCCAAGGTCGTCTCCCGGTGGGGCGTGGAGTGGTCGGTCGCCGACACCTCCGACCCGGCCTCCGTGCGGGCCGCCGTCACCGACCGTACGAAGGCGATCTGGGTCGAGACGCCCTCGAACCCGCTGCTCGGCATCACCGACATCGCGGCCGTCGCCGCCGTCGCCAAGGACGCCGGTGCCAAGCTGGTCGTCGACAACACCTTCGCCAGCCCCTACCTCCAGCAGCCGCTCGCGCTCGGCGCGGACGTCGTCGTGCACTCGCTGACGAAGTACATGGGCGGTCACTCGGACGTCGTGGGCGGCGCCCTCGTCACCAACTCGGCCGAGCTGGGCGAGGAGCTGGCGTACCACCAGAACGCGATGGGCGCGGTCGCCGGGCCGTTCGACTCCTGGCTGGTGCTGCGCGGCATCAAGACGCTGCCGGTGCGCATGGACCGGCACAGCGAGAACGCCGGGAAGATCGCGGAGATGCTGACCCGCCACCCCAAGGTGTCGGAGGTGCTCTACCCGGGGCTGCCCGAGCACCCCGGCCACGAGGTCGCGGCCAAGCAGATGCGCGCCTTCGGCGGCATGGTGTCCTTCCGCGTCACCGGCGGCGAGCAGGAGGCGGTCGACCTGTGCGCCCGCACCAAGGTCTTCACGCTGGGTGAGTCGCTGGGCGGCGTCGAGTCGCTGATCGAGCACCCGGGCCGGATGACGCACGCCAGCGTCGCCGGCTCCGCCCTTGAGGTGCCGGGCGACCTGGTGCGACTGTCGGTCGGCATCGAGAACGTGGACGACCTGCTGGCCGACCTCCAGCAGGCGCTGGGCTGACGGTTCAGGTTCAGGGGCAGGTGCACGGAGGGGACCTGGAGCCGCGCGCTCCGGGTCCCCTCACGCGCGCGTGGCCGTGGTGCGCGACCTCTGCGGCCGACCGTGGTGTAGAGCCTCCGCGGCCGACCGTGGTGTACAGCCTCTGCGGACAGCCGTGGTGCGCACCCCTCCGCGGCCGACCGCCCCGCGCAACCTCCGCGGCGGCCCCCGTCGTTCAGAACCCCTCCACCGGTGGCGCCACCGTCGACGGCGGCGCCACCCACGGATGCACCCGCGACGCCCACACCGCGAAGACGACCGCCGCCGCCACGATCACCAGCCACATCAGCCGCCGCGCGGCCCGGCGGCGGCGCAGCAGCCGCAGGCCCAACTCGGCTGCCCGTACGGCGAGTTCGGCCGGGACCGGTGGGTGCGGGCCCTCCAGGAGGCGGCGGACCTCCGCCTCCTTGCGGTCGGGCAGGCTCATGGCGCCCCCTCGCCCCTCGCCCGCGACCCGCTCACGAGACCCCCTCCGCCGTCGCCCTCGGCGCCGGGTGCCGGGGCCCCGCCGGGCCGCTGCGCATCGTCGCGATCGCGCGCGTGCAGATCACCCGGACCCGCTCGGACGGCAGGCCGATCAGCGCGGCCACCTGCTCCTCGGCGACGCCCTCGTACAGCCGCAGCACCAGGACGAGCCGCTCCTGCGGGGTGAGCCGGGCCAGGACGCCGGTCGCCCGGTCGCGGTGACGGTGATGGCGCCAGGCGGTGCTGGCGAATCTGGCCGCCAGCTCCTGGCGGGTGCGGTCGTACGGGTCCTCGCCGCGCTCGGGGTCCCAGTGCGCGTACGTCCGCGCCAGGGCGGCGGTCAGCAGGCGGCGGGCCCGGTCGTTGTGCTCGGGCGGCTCGCCGGTGAGCAGGGTGGCGGCATGCAGCAGCCGGCCTCCCGCGCCCGCCACGAAAGCCTCGAACTCGCGGGCGCTACGGCGCTGCCGTTCCGTCTGCCGCTCGCGCATGGCCTCATATGAAGCCCGTGCGCGCGGCAGGTCAAGAGGTCGGCGCCGCCGGGTCCTGGGCGGCCGACTGGCGGGCCGAGAGAGCGGAGTTGAAGCGGGTCAGGAGGGTGCAGAAGGACTCGCGTTCCTCCTCGCTCCAGCCGTCGGTCACCTGTGCCATGAGCTCGCGGCGGGAGGAGCGCACCTCCTCCAGGCGGGCCTGGCCGCGCGGGGAGAGCTGGAGCACGACCGCGCGGCCGTCCTCCGGGTGCGAGGTCCGTTTCACGAGGCCGGTGTCGACGAGCGGGGCGACCTGGCGGGTGACCGTCGAGGAGTCGATGCCCATGCCCGCGGCGAGCGCCTTGACGCCCATCGGGCCTTCCTGGTCGAGCCTGTTGAGCAGCAGGTACGCCGCGCGGTCCATCGAGTTGCGGACCTGGCCGACGCCGCCGAGACGGGTCTGCTCCGCACGGCGCGCGAAGATGGCCACCTGGTGCTGGAGGGCATCGAGGAGACCTGGGTCGAGATGGGAAGTCATGTCCTGAGTAGTGGGCATGGCCGGGGCTCTCTCGTGCGGCGGTCGGTGTGGTGGGGGACAGAGTACGCGGCCGGACCGGTACGCGTACCGGCCCTGCGCAAAGCTGTGGACAACTGCCGCAAGGATCCGGTCCGGAGCGGCCGCCAAGCCCATGAGCTGCGAGACTTGTGGTCATGAGCTTCAGCACGCCTGACCCCTTGCGCCCCCTGATCCTCGACGACGTCCGGGGTGCGCAGAAGATGCTCTCGGGGGTCGCCAGGATGACCGCGATGGAGGGGTCCCGGCATCTGACGCAGCTGGTCGGCGCCCCGGTCCACCTCAAGTGCGAGAACCTCCAGCGCACCGGCTCATTCAAGCTCAGAGGCGCCTACGTACGGATCGCCGGGCTGCGGCCCGAGGAGCGCGCGGCCGGAGTGGTGGCGGCCAGCGCGGGCAACCACGCGCAGGGAGTGGCCCTCGCCTCCTCGCTCCTGGGCGTGCGCTCCACGGTGTTCATGCCGGTCGGCGCGCCTCTGCCGAAGGTCGCCGCGACCCGGGAGTACGGGGCGGAGGTCGTTCTGCACGGCACGGTCGTCGACGAGACGCTGGAGGCGGCCGAGGCGTACGCGCGCGAGACGGGCGCGGTCTTCATCCACCCCTTCGACCACCCGGACATCATCGCGGGCCAGGGCACGGTCGGCCTGGAGATCCTGGAGCAGTGCCCGGAGGTGCGCACCATCGTCGTCGGGATCGGCGGCGGCGGTCTGGCGGCGGGCATCGCGGTCGCGGTGAAGGCGGTCCGCCCCGATGTGAAGGTGATCGGTGTGCAGGCGGCGGCCTCGGCCGCGTACCCGCCCTCGCTGGCCGCCGGGCACCCGGTGGCGATCGACCCGGCGCCGACGATGGCCGACGGGATCAAGGTGGGGCGGCCCGGGGACGTGCCGTTCGGGCTGATCCAGGAGCTGGTGGACGAGATCCGCACGGTCTCCGAGGACGAGCTGTCCAGTGCGCTGCTGCTCTGCCTGGAGCGGGCCAAGCTGGTCGTGGAGCCCGCCGGGGCGAGCCCGGTGGCGGCGCTGCTGAGCGATCCGGGGGCGTTCAGGGGGCCGGTGGTGGCGGTGCTGTCGGGCGGCAACGTGGACCCGGTGCTGCTCCAGCGGATCCTGCGGCACGGGATGGCGGCGGCCGGGCGCTATCTGAGCCTGCGGCTGCGTCTGCCGGACCGGCCCGGTGCCCTCGCGGCGCTTCTCAGGTCATTGTCAGTGGTCGACGCTAACGTCCTCGATGTGAGCCACGTACGGACCGACCCGCGGCTCGGACTCACCGAAGTGGAGGTGGAGTTGCACCTGGAGACGAAGGGGCCGGAGCACTGCCTGGAGGTCGGGGCCGCGCTGCGGGAAGAGGGGTACCAGGTCATCTCCTGACCCGGTGCCCGCCGGGGGCCGCTGCCGCCCCCGGCGCCCGCACGGAAGACGTCGCACCCCTTGAGTAAACGCGATACATCGCGTTAGTGTGTGTCCTGCGCCACAGCTCCACCGGGCATCACCTGCCCGGCAAACCTAGGATTTGTGTACGAAAACGACACCCGACTCTGGGGGTACCCAACATGCCAGGCGCCATCTATGCCGAAGGCCTGGTGAAGACGTTCGGCGACGTAAAGGCTCTGGACGGCGTGGACCTCGATGTCCCCGAGGGCACGGTCCTGGGCCTGCTCGGCCCCAACGGCGCCGGCAAGACCACCACCGTGCGCGTCCTGACCACCCTGCTCCAGCCCGACAGCGGCCGGGCCACGGTCGCGGGCATCGACGTGCTCAAGCATCCCAACGAGGTGCGCCGCGCGATCGGTCTGTCCGGTCAGTTCGCGGCGGTCGACGAGTATCTGACAGGCCGTGAGAACCTCCAAATGGTCGGCCAGCTCTACCAGATGAAGGCCAAGGAGGCGAAGGCCAGGGCGGGCGAGCTGCTCGACAAGTTCAACCTCGCCGACGCGGCCGACCGCCCCGCCAAGACGTACTCCGGCGGTATGCGCCGCCGCCTCGACCTGGCCGCCGCCCTGGTCGTGTCGCCGCCCGTGATGTTCATGGACGAGCCGACGACCGGCCTCGACCCGCGCAACCGCCAGCAGCTGTGGGAGGTCATCCAGGAGCTCGTCGCGGGCGGCACGACCCTGCTGCTCACCACGCAGTATCTGGAGGAGGCCGACCACCTCGCGCACGACATCTGCGTGGTCGACCACGGCCGGGTGATCGAGCGCGGCACGGCCGACCAGCTCAAGGCCCGCACCGGCGGCGAGCGCGTCGAGGTCGTGGTGCACCAGCACGAGGAGATCGAGCCCGCGCGCGCGGTGCTCGCCGGGTTCGGCAAGGGCGAGGTCGCCGTCGCCGAGCACACCCGCAAGCTCACGGTGCCGGTCACCGGCGGCGCCAAGCTGCTCGCCGAGGTCATCCGCGAGCTCGACAACCGCGGAGTGGAGATCGACGACATCGGGCTGCGCCGCCCGACCCTCGACGACGTCTTCATCTCCCTCACCGGCCATGTGGCCGAGCAGAAGAACGAGGAAGAGAAGGAGGACGCCAAGTGACCGCCGTCGTCGAAACCCCGAAGATCGCAGCGCCGCAGCCGCGCGGCGGCGTCGTCCAGTCGGTCAACGACTCCCTGGTCGTGGCCAAGCGCAATCTGATCCGGATGATGCGCATCCCCGAGATGATCATCTTCGGCCTGATCCAGCCGATCATGTTCGTGGTGCTGTTCAGCTATGTCTTCGGCGGCTCGGTCAGCATCGGCGGCTCACTGGACCCCAAGGGGTACCGCGAGTTCCTGATGGCGGGCATCTTCGCCCAGACCGTCACCTTCGCCACGGCCGGCGCCGGCGCGGGCATCGCGGACGACATGCACAAGGGGCTCATCGACCGCTTCCGGTCGCTGCCCATGGCCCGCGGCGCGGTCCTCACCGGCCGCACGCTGGCCGACCTGGTGCAGACCGCGCTGACCGTGGTGGTGCTCGCCGTCGTCGGCCTGCTGGTCGGCTGGCGCGTCCACCACGGCATCCCCAAGGCGCTCGGCGCGTTCGCGCTGCTGCTCCTGCTGGGGTACGCGTTCTCCTGGATCGGCGCCCTGATCGGCCTCACGGTCCGTACGCCGGAGGCGGCCACCTCGGGCGGGCTGATCTGGCTCTTCCCGGTGACGTTCGTGTCCAACGCGTTCGTGGCCACCTCGGGGATGACGCCGTGGCTGCGGCACGTCGCCGAGTGGAACCCGTTCAGCGCCACCGTCCAGGCCTGCCGGGACCTCTTCGGCAACCCGGGCGTGGTGCCGTCCGACGCCTGGCCGATGCAGCACCCGGTGATCGCCTCGCTGCTCTGGTCGCTGCTGATCATCGTGCTGTTCCGGACCCTGGCGGTGCGCAAGTACCGCTCGGCGACGGCCTGAGACGGCGAAGCCCCCGACGGCCCTGGAAGGGCGGCCGTCGGGGGCTTCCGCTGCGTACGGAGCGGGCTCAGCCCGTGTACGGCGTGGCCGCGATGATCTTCACCGAGGACTTCCTGCCGTTCGGCAGTTCGTACTCGGCGTCCTCGCCGACCTTCTTGCCGTTCACGCCGGAGCCGAGCGGGGACTGCGGCGAGTACGTCTCGATCTGCGTCGACGCGTACTCGCGCGAGGCGAGCAGGAACTCCAGGGTGTCGTCCTCGTCGCCGTCGAAGGCGATCGTGACGAGCATGCCGGGGGCCACCACGCCGTCCGCGGCGGGTGCCTCGCCGACCTTGGCGTGCTCGAGGAGCTGGGTCAGCTGGCGCACCCGGAGCTCCATCTTGCCCTGCTCCTCCTTGGCCGCGTGGTACCCGCCGTTCTCCCGGAGGTCACCCTCCTCACGGGCCGCCGCGATCTTTACGGCGATCTCCGTGCGCGCGGGACCAGACAGATACTCCAGCTCGGCCTTGAGCTGGTTGTACGCCTCCTGGGTCAGCCAGGTGACGTTGTCGCTGGTCTGGGTCACAGGTGCTCCTCGTCGGTACTGGGAATACAAGCGCATCGCCCTACCCAGAAGGATGTGCCTTCTCGGGCGGGCGAAACCACGAGCCTAACAATTCAGGGCGGGAAGGGGGAGGACGAAAACCGTAGCGAAATCGTCGGCGCAGGTCAGCGCGGACGAGTCGAGGAAGTCGACCGGCGGGGCTGAGGCGCCCCGCACGGGCCGGGGCGGGCCCGGGTCAGACCGACTTGCAGCCGACGAGGTCGACGGCGGTCGCCCGCGAGGTGGTCTGCACGGTGACCACCTCGTCGATACGGCTCTTCCCCTGCTCGAAGCGCACGTCCTTGCGGCCCACCTCGTCGCCGCCGGTCTCCAGCGCGCGCAGGGTGCAGACACCGGTCTCGCCGCTGTCCTTGCGCACTTCCAGGTGGACCTCGACGGCCTTGGCGGAGACGACCTTGAACTTGATCACCTCGGCCGACACGGACTGGCCGCTCACGTAGTCGTAGCCGATCCAGCCGACCACACCGAGCAGCGCGACGCCCAGGACCGAGCCGATGATCTTGAGCTTGCGGTCGGCCCGCTGGTCCGCGGTGCGCCCGTAGCGCCCCTCGGGAAGCGGTTGGCTTGCCGCGGCCATGGTCGTCCTCCTGCTGCTGGGGGTGCCGGAATTTTCCGCCCCCCGATTCGGTCACTATAGAAGCCGCCCATCGCGCCGGATCACAGAGGGCGACACCCAGGGCGCCGAATCACTGAGGATCTTGTCTTGACTGAGCAGCTGCGACTGATGGCCGTGCACGCCCACCCCGACGACGAGTCGAGCAAGGGCGCGGCCACCATGGCGAAGTACGTGTCCGAGGGGGTGGACGTGCTGGTGGTGACCTGCACGGGAGGCGAGCGCGGCTCCATCCTCAACCCGAAGCTCCAGGGCGACAAGTACATCGAGGAGCACATCCACGAGGTGCGCAAGAAGGAGATGGACGAGGCCCGCGAGATCCTCGGGGTCAAGCAGGAGTGGCTGGGCTTCGTCGACTCCGGTCTGCCGGAGGGCGACCCGCTGCCGCCGCTGCCGGAGGGCTGCTTCGCCCTGGAGGACGTGGACAAGGCCGCGGGCGAGCTGGTCCGCAAGATCCGCGCCTTCCGTCCGCAGGTGATCACCACGTACGACGAGAACGGTGGCTACCCGCACCCCGACCACATCATGACCCACAAGATCTCCATGGTGGCGTTCGACGGCGCGGGCGACACGGAGAAGTTCCCGGAGTCCGAGTACGGCCCGGCCTACCAGCCGCGGAAGCTCTACTACAACCAGGGCTTCAACAAGCCGCGCACGCTGGCGCTGCACCACGCGATGCTGGACCGCGGCATGGAGTCGCCGTACGGCGAGTGGCTGGAGCGCTGGAAGGAGTTCGAGCGGGTCGAGCGCACGCTGACCACGCACGTTCCCTGCGCGGACTTCTTCCAGATCCGTGACAAGGCGCTGATCGCGCACGCCACGCAGATCGACCCCGACGGCGGCTGGTTCCGGGTCCCGATGGAGATCCAGCGGGAGGTCTGGCCGACGGAGGAGTACGAGCTGGCGAAGTCGCTCGTGGACACTTCCCTCCCCGAGGACGACCTCTTCGCGGGCGTACGCGAGAATGCCTGATATGAGCGCAAGCCTGGCACTGACGCACTTGGTCCCGCTGGCCAAGGACATCGACAACGACAAGGTGACGCCCGGCGTCCTCGGCTTCATCGTCTTCGCGGCGCTGGCCGCGGGCGTGTGGCTGCTGATGAAGTCGATGAACCGGCACATGGGCAAGGTCGACTTCGAGGAGACCCCGGAGCCGGGCGAGGCCCCGGCGGCCCCGTCCGCCGCCGGCAAGGGCAGCCCGAAGAAGGCGTAGGGCCCGCCCGGCCCGCCCCGCCCCCACCGGCACCCCCATGACCTCTCGGGAGTGCCGGGTCGGGACCATGCCCAGGTGCCAGGCCTGCCAGCCGGCCTCCAGCTCGACGCCGCGCTCCAGCATCAGCGCGTACGCCTCCGCGCAGTCCTCCAGCTTGCTGTCGCGGGTGGCGTGGTGGGCGCGGGCCAGCTGGGACAGCTCCTCCTGGGCCACCGCGACCCCGATCTCGGAGCCGCCCGCCGAGGCGTACGGCAGCAGGGTGCAGCGCAGGAAGCGGGCCCAGTCGCCGCCCCTGCGGTCCCCGTACGAGTCGAACAGCTCGACCGCCTCGTCGCACAGCCGCAGCGCCTGGGGCGCGCGGTTGTTGCCCGCGTCGATCAGGGCCAGCTCCAGACAGGTCCAGGCCTCGCCGTGGGCGACCCCGATGCGGTGGAAGTCGGCGCGGGCGTCGACCAGGAGCTGGCGGGCGAAGCCGGAGTTGCGCAGGTTGCCGGTCTGCGCGGCGCGCTGGTCCCGGGTCACCCGGCCGGAGTGGTGGCGGGCGCAGGCGAGGCCGTACACATCGCGCATCCGCGAGAACATCGTGCGGGCCCGCTCCAGCTCGCGGACCGCCTGGTCGCGGTCGCCGCGCTCCTCCAGGGCCTGGCCCAGGTAGTAGAGCGTCCACGCCTCGCCGCGCGCGTCCTCCTGCTCCCGGTGGCGGGACAGGGCCTGGCGCAGCCCGTCGACGGCCGGGGACGGGTCGCCGTCCACCAGACGGGCCCGGGCCAGCTGGGTCAGCGCCCAGGCCTCACCGCGGCCGTCGCGGGTGCGGCCGTAGAGGTCGAGCGCGGTGCGCAGCGCCTCCTCGGCGCGCACCACGTCGCCCATCCGCAGACACACCTGGCCGAGCTGGAAGTGGGTCCAGGCCTCGCCGTGCAGCGACTCGCCCTCGCGGTGCAGGGACAGTGCCGTGTCCAGCAGGGTCAGCGCGTCGGCCAGGTTCGCCCGGTCGCGCTCGACCGCCGCCAGCGCGTGCAGCGACCAGGCCCGGTCCTCGTCCTGCTCGGGGGCGGCCTGGAGGTCGATGGCCTCGCGCAGCTTCGCCGCCGCCTCGGTGAGGTTGCCCTGGTGGTGCAGGGTGATGCCGAGCGAGGCGAGCGCGAGCGCCGCGCCGGCGTCGTTCTGCGCCTCCCGGTAGAGGCCGACCACCGAGGTCAGCGTGGTCCGGGCGGTGTCGAGCTCGCCCAGCTGACGGGCCGCGATGCCGGTGCGCCACCGTACGGAACGCTCAAGGAGCCCCTGGTCGACGGCCTGGGAGAGCTCGCTGATCTCGCCCAGGCGGTAGAGGTCGCCGCGCAGCAGGCAGTAGTCGCAGAGCGCGCCGAGCAGATTGAGCACCGCTTGCTGGTCGATGCCCTCGGTGTCGCGCAGCGCGGCCGTGATGAAGCTCGACTCGTCGTCGAGCCAGCGCAGGGCCGCGTCCAGCGAGGTGAAGCCGTGGCTGCCGAACTGGCCCGCGCGGGTGGAGAGTTTGCCGTCGACCATACGGATCACCGCGTCGGCGAGCTCCGCGTAGTTCTGGATCAGCCGCTCCTGGGCGGCCGTGCGCTCGGCGGCCTCCTCCTCGTCGAGGAGCCGGGCCCGCGCGAACGCCCGTACGGTGTCGTGCAGCCGGTAGCGGTCGGCGCGGACCTGGTCGATCAGGCCCGCCCGCGCCAGGTCCGCGAGCAGCCGGCCCGCCTCCGCCTCACCGGTGGCGAGCAGCGCCGCCGCGGCCGCCGCGCCGAGCGAGGCCCGCCCGGCGAGCGCCAGGCGCCGCAGCAGTCTGCGGGACTGGTCGGGCTGGTCGGTGTAGCGCAGCCACAGGGCCCGCTCGACGGGTTCCACCGGGCCGTACGCCCCGAGGTCCGCCGCCAGCGCCCGGGCGTCGCGGGGGCCGAGCGAGGAGCCCGCGACCCGCAGCGCGAGCGGCAGTCCGCCGCACAACTCCCGTACCAGTAGGGCCGCCTGGCCGTCGTAGGGCTCCTTGGACTCCTCCTGCGCCGCCTCGCGCAGCAGCTCCTCCGCGCCCGCCTCGTCCAGCG
Organism: Streptomyces sp. ERV7; assembly: GCF_001653515.1. Classification (GTDB taxonomy): domain Bacteria; phylum Actinomycetota; class Actinomycetes; order Streptomycetales; family Streptomycetaceae; genus Streptomyces. The sequence continues at coordinate 1,304,511 of NZ_LYOY01000040.1, forward strand.
GCTCCACGGCCAGCTGGTGCACCCACGCCGGGAAGTCGTCGGGCAGCTCCAGCGGCCGGGCGGCCGTCACCAGGACCAGGCTGTCGGACCGCCCGGGCACCAGGGTGCGCACCTGCTCGGCGTCGACGGCGTCGTCCAGGACCACCGTGACCGGAAGGCCCGTCAGATGCTGGTGGTAGAGCTCGGCGAGCCGGCGCACCTGCTGGTCGGCCGAGGACCGCTCGCGGAAGAGCAGCTGCTCGCGGGGCGCGCCGAGCCGGTTCAGCAGGTGCAGCAGCGCGTCGCGGGTGGGCAGCGGCGCCTGTGGGCCCTGGCCGCCGCCGCGCAGGTCCACCAGGCACGCGCCCCGGAACTGGTCCCGCAGCTCGTGCGCCGCCCGCACCGCGAGCGTGGTGCGGCCCACGCCCGCCGGGCCGTGCAGCACCACGACGGTCGGGCGGGTCTCGGTCGCGGCACGCGCCGAGTGCACCCACTGGGCGATCCGGGTGATCTCGCCGCGCCGGCCCGCGAACGGCCCCTGCGGCTCCGGCAGATGGCCGAAGGACTGCTCAAGGACCGAGCGGCGCCGGGCCGCCGCGCTCTTGTCCGTGCCGCGCAGCTGGGTGGGCACGGACGCGCCGGTCTTCTTGCCGGTGCGGGCGGCCGGGGCCGTCATGCGCTGCTGGTCCAGGAACGGGCGGATGCCCCGCACGTCCAGGGCGGTCAGCCACTCCAGCCGCAGCTGCTCGGCGCCGCCCGGGCGGCCGAGCTCGCCCGCGCGCCGGTGGGCGGCCGGCCAGTGCGCGGCGGTCACCCGAAGGACGGTGGCCGCGGACCCGGCGACGGCCACGGCCGCACCGGCGCCGAGCGCGGGCCCCGCGCCGGTCCCCAGCGCCGTGTCCGCGACGACGGCGGTGACGGCCGCGACGGCGGTCACCAGGAACGCCGTGCCCGTCTTCTCGCGCGCGAACCGGGCGCCGAGCGTCGGCTGCCCGGCCTCCGCCTCGTCCAGTGCGCGGGTGTACGCCGCGTACTCCTCCTCGGCGCTCGCCGCCAGCGCGTCGAGTGCCGCCCGGCCGCGTGTCAGCAGCGCGTTGGCGTCGGCCCGGCCTCCGGAGCGCCGCACCTCCTCCTCGACCGCGCGCGCCAACAGCCGCTCGGCCTCCGCCCGATGGCCGTCCCGCATATGCGTCCCCCTCCGAGAGCGTCCGGTACGCCTTGAGTCCTGGTCGAGTGTGCCGTCCGTGTCAAGTGTCCTGCGCGGCGCGCGTCGGCGCGAGGGAGTCGGCGGATCATCTCGCCCGTGGGGGAGGATGACCCCATGCCGAACCGCCTGGCCCATGAGACGTCCCCGTATCTGCTCCAGCACGCCGACAACCCCGTCGACTGGTGGCCCTGGTCGCCCGAGGCGTTCGCCGAGGCGCGCGAGCGCGGGGTCCCGGTGCTGCTCAGCGTCGGTTACAGCAGCTGCCACTGGTGCCATGTCATGGCCCACGAGTCGTTCGAGGACGGGACGACGGCCGCGTACCTCAACGAGCACTTCGTCAACGTCAAGGTCGACCGCGAGGAGCGGCCGGACGTCGACGCCGTCTACATGGAGGCGGTACAGGCGGCCACCGGGCAGGGTGGCTGGCCCATGACCGTCTTTCTGACGCCGGACGCCGAGCCGTTCTACTTCGGCACCTACTTCCCGCCCGAGCCCCGCCACGGCATGCCGTCGTTCCCGCAGGTCCTGGAGGGGGTGCGGGCCGCGTGGACGGACCGGCGCGAGGAGGTGGGCGAGGTCGCCGCGAAGGTCGTGCGGGACCTGTCCGAGCGTGAGCTGGTGTACGGCGGGGGCGCCGGGGTGCCCGGCGAGGAGGAGCTGGCGGCCGCGCTGCTCGGGCTGACGCGCGACTACGACGAGCGGCACGGCGGCTTCGGCGGCGCGCCCAAGTTCCCGCCGTCGATGACGCTGGAGTTCCTGCTGCGCCACCACGCCCGTACGGGCGCCGAGGGCGCGCTCCAGATGGCCGCGGACGCCTGTGAGCGGATGGCGCGCGGCGGCATCTACGACCAGCTGGGCGGCGGCTTCGCCCGCTACTCGGTGGACCGCGAGTGGGTGGTGCCCCACTTCGAGAAGATGCTCTACGACAACGCGCTGCTGTGCCGGGTGTACGCGCACCTGTGGCGGGCCACCGGCTCGGAGCTGGCGCGCCGGGTGGCCCTGGAGACCGCCGACTTCATGGTGCGCGAGCTGCGCACCGCCGAGGGCGGCTACGCCTCGGCCCTGGACGCCGACAGCGACGACGGCAGCGGCCGCCACGTCGAGGGCGCGTTCTACGTGTGGACGCCCGCGCAGCTGGCCGAGGCGCTGGGCGAGAAGGACGGGCAGGCGGCGGCCCGGCACTTCGGGGTGACCGAGGAGGGCACCTTCGAGGAGGGCGCCTCGGTCCTCCAACTCCCGGCGGACGGCGGCCCGGTGGCGGCGGACGTACGGGAGCGGCTCTTCGCGGCGCGCGAGCGGCGGCGCCGCCCCGGCCGGGACGACAAGGTCGTCGCCGCCTGGAACGGCCTGGCGATCGCCGCGCTCGCGGAGACGGGCGCGTACTTCGACCGGCCCGACCTCGTCGAGCGGGCCACCGAGGCGGCGGATCTGCTGGTCCGCGTCCACATGGACGGCCGCGCGCGCCTGTCCCGTACGTCCAAGGACGGCCAAGTGGGCGCCAACGAAGGGGTGCTGGAGGACTACGCCGATGTGGCGGAGGGCTTCCTGGCGCTCGCGGGCGTGACGGGGGAGGGGGCCTGGCTGGAGTTCGCCGGGTTCCTGCTCGACATCGTCCTGGACCAGTTCACCGGCGAGGGCGGGGTGCTCTACGACACCGCGCACGACGCCGAGAAGCTGATCAGGCGCCCGCAGGACCCCACGGACAGTGCCACGCCGTCGGGCTGGACGGCGGCGGCCGGCGCGCTGCTCTCGTACGCGGCGCACACCGGCTCCTCCGCCCACCGGACCGCCGCCGAGGGCGCGTTGGGCGTGGTGAAGGCGCTGGGGCCGCGCGCCCCCCGGTTCATCGGCTGGGGTCTGGCGACGGCCGAGGCGCTGCTCGACGGCCCCCGCGAGGTGGCCGTGGTGGGCCCGCCCGGGGGCGAGCTGCACCGGGCCGCGCTGCTCGGCCGTGCGCCGGGCGCGGTGGTGGCGGTGGGCGACCCGGGCGGCGCCGAGTTCCCGCTGCTGGTGGACCGCCCGCTGGTCGACGGGGGCCCGGCGGCGTATGTGTGCCGCCACTTCACCTGCGAGGCGCCGGTGACGAGCGCCGACGACCTGGCGAGTGCGCTGTCCTGAGGCGTGTGCCGGGCGTGAACGCGGGTTCCCCGCGCCCGTGATGGGGCGCGGGGAACCCGGGCGGCTCAGTTGTCGTTCTTGAAGATGCCGATGTAGTACCAGTCGCCCCGGTCCGGCGACTGCCACGCCGGGACCCACTCGTCCTGCGAGCCGAGCCAGCTGCCGCCGCTCTGACCGCAGGTCTTGTCGGTCCACTTGCTGAAGTGCATGTAGTCGCGCCACCACCAGCCGCCGAAGCGGGTCTCGTAGCCCGGCGTGGCCAGGCACGCGTGGGCGGGCCTGCCCTTCTGGTCAAGGCCGTCGATCTTGATGGACTCGACCCGGCGCGTGTCGTCGTGGATGACGATCTGCTGCCCGTCGGTGCCCGCGAACGCGGTCCCGCCGGTGGCGGCGACGCCCGCGACGGCCAGCGTCCCGGTGACGGCGGCCATGGCGAACTTCCTGCCCGTACCCATGAGTTGCTCCCCCTTGGCGGTGCGTCCGACGACGCACCAAATGATCATGTGCCGGGAGATCGTACGACACGTCGGAGAGTGGCCGTACACGTCGCCGTACGCAACGAAAAGCGGTTGATCATTCGGTTATGATCACCGCACCGACGGCCGTCGACGGGGGAAACCGACGCCGAGGTGATGCGGGGAAACCAGCTTCCGGAGAAGGCCGTTCCGTGCTGCCCACCAGGGCGGCCGACCGGACGGCCGTTGCCGGAATGCCTCATTCCGCCATCAGGATTCACGCACCCCCGAGTCCCGAGCCCCGCTCACCAGAGAGAGAAACATGGCGGACGAGAAGGTCCTTGCTGCCCAGAAGTGGGTCAACGCCACCTATGCGATGGTCCCCGGCTATGTGAAGTGCCCCGAGGACGGGCGCACCGGCTGGTCGACGATGTTCGCGTTGACGATGGCGCTCCAGGCCGAGCTCACCATGGCCCCGCTGGTCGCGAGCTTCGGCCCGGGCACGCTCTCCGAGCTCGCCAAGCGCGGCGACATCGGCCCGAACGAGCCGAACGTCAACATCAAGAAGATCGTCGAGCACGCCCTGTTCTGCAAGGGCTACTGGGGCGGCGACGGCACCGGCGCGTACGGCGCCGCCACCGACAAGTCGGTCCGCAACCTCAAGAACGACGCCGGTGTCGACGCCTCCCACGGCCTGGTGTCGCCCAAGGTCTTCAAGGCGCTGCTGAGCATGGACGCCTACGTCTCCATCACCGGCGGGACCGACACGGTCCGCGAGGTGCAGCGCTGGCTCAACAGCCGCTACATCAGCCACTCGTCGTTCTTCATCGGCCCCGCCGACGGCGTGTACTCCCGCGATGTGCAGAAGTCGCTGATGAAGGCGATCCAGTACGAGCTGGGCATAGCCGACGACCAGGCGACCGGCGCGTTCGGGCCCGGCACCCAGGCGGGTCTGAAGAACCACCCGGTGAAGCAGGGCGACTCGGGCATCTGGGCCCAGCTCTTCTCGGCGGCGTGCGTCTTCAACTCCCCGGTGGTCACGCCCGACACCAACATCATGACCACGTTCCGCAGCACCTTCGACGCCAAGCTCGACGAGTGGGTGAAGGCGTTCCAGAAGTTCTCGGAGCTGGACGCGAACGGTGTCGGCGACTACCGCACCTGGGCCCAGCTGCTGGTCTCCACCGGCGACCCGAACCGTGCCACCAAGGCGTGCGACACCCGGTTCCGGATCACCCGGCCGCGCGCGGACGCGCTGTTCAAGGCGGGTTACACCCACGTCGGCCGCTATCTGTTCGACCCGCCGGGCAGCACCCTGGACAAGAACATCAAGGACGGCGAGCTGGCGGACATCTTCGCCGCCGGTCTGAGCGTGTTCCCGATCTACCAGGACAACGCCCGCCGCCTCCAGGACTTCACCTTCGAGCAGGGCTTCAACCACGCGCAGAACGCCCACTCGTGCGCCGAGGCCTACGGCTTCAACCGGGGCACGGTCATCTACTTCGCGGTCGACTACGACGCCACCACGGACGAGATCGCCTCCAACGTCGTCCCGTACTTCCAGGGTGTCCAGGCCGGACTCGCCAACAAGGGCAAGCGCTACTACCACGGCGTCTACGGCTCGCGGAACGTCTGCACCCAGGTCAGCAAGCGCACGGACGCCCGGTACTCCTTCGTCTCCGGGATGTCCTGGGGCTTCTCCGGGAACCTCGGCTTCCCGCTCCCGCCGAACTGGGCGTTCAACCAGATCCGGGAGTTCAAGTTCATCTACAGCGGCGACTCGTTCGACCTCGACAACGACGCGCGCCGGGTGGGCGGCGACGAAGGCCAGAAGAGTGTGCACGAGGCCGTGGACCCCGCCTCCGCGTTCATCAGGAACATGGAGAAGGTGTTCCCGCTGGCGATGCGGTACACGAACACCAGGGACGGCGACCCGAACCGGCTCACCATGCAGTACGGCCGCAGCGAGAAGTACAACGACAAGAACTGGGCCATGCTGATCGGGTACGCGAATCCCGACTTCGTGAAGTTCGCGAACAGCGACGGCGCTTCCGTCCTGCCGGTGTTCACCGACCTGGTGACCGGGTACCCGATCGGTGCCGAGCACCTGCTGGCCGCCGCCAACGGCCACTACGACAAGCCGCAGAGCGACAGCGACATCCGGCGGGTCGGCGCGGGCGACATCGCGGGCTGGGCGGGTGACCTCATCACCCTCTACGGCGAGTGGCGGCGCGACATCAAGGCGTACCCGTCCGGACACGCCTACTGCGACGCGAAGTTCGGCCGGATGGGCGTGACCTCGACGTTCGGCTTCAACGACCTCATCGAGGACGCCGACGGCTATCTGATCGCGCGGCGGGTGGAGCGCGGCGGGCAGTTCATGAACGTGGTCCGCGAGCACTACGGCATGGGCGAGCGCGACGCCGGCGCCCTGACCCGCTTCCGGGACTTCTACGAGCAGCGCTTCGGCGGCAACGTCGACCACGTGGTCACCATGGCCCGCTCGGTCCTGCTCTCGCAGGCCGACCCGGTCCTCACCATCGGCCGCCGGACGCTCATCCAGGGCCAGGCGGGGGACAACGCCACGATGCCCGGGGACCTGCCGGACGACGTCCTCAACGACTTCTGCCGGGGCTTCGCGGACGGGCTCCACGACCGCGTCCTGCAGGAAGCCAACGCCAAGGGCCTGTAGGGCCGGTACGAGAGTGATGAGGAACCGAACCATGAGTGATGTCATGACGCAGGCGACGCGCATCGGCCGCCGCCGCTTCCTGGTGGCCGGCGCCGGTGTCGCCGGTGGTGCGGCGCTGGTCGCGGGCGGGATGTCCGGCACGGCCGCCGCCGCTCCGGCCCCGGCCGTCCCCGCCGCCCCGGCGGCCGAGGAGTGGCGGGACCGCACCTCCGCCAACGGCTGGCGCGTCGTCGCCTCGGCGCCCTCGCACCGGGTCGAGGGCGCGGGCGGTGTCCACTTCACGGCACTGGACGGCGATGTGGCGACCGTGCTCACCCACGTGGTGCGCCGCTACCACTACGAGATCCACACGCTCGGCGCGGGCGAGATCACCGGCCACACCACCGGGCGCGCGGTGGCGGCGCCGTACGAGAGCAACTACCTCTCGGGGACGGCGATCGCGATCCGTCCGCTGCTGTACCCGGCGCGGGCGCGGAACGGCTTCTTCCCGCACGAGCTGGTGGTCGTCCGCGACATCCTGGCGGATCTGGAGGGCGTGGTGAAGTGGGGCGGCGACGCGTCGACCCCGAAGGAGTCGCACTTCCAGATCGACGTGCGTCCCGGTGACTCGGGGCTGCGGCGGGTGGCGGCGAAGCTGCGCGGCTGGGACGGGGCTGGGGGCGGGCGCGGTGGATGCGCTCGCGCCGGGTCGCCTGAAGGCCGCCAAGGCCCTGGCGGCGCGCCAGCGCTGACCGTCGCGGGGTCCGGGGCTTTGCCCCGGACCCCTCTTTCTTTCGGCTGCGGACCGTGGTGGGTTGCTCGCGCGGTTCCCCGCGCCCCTGTAGGGCGCCCGGTGCCGCTCAGCTGTGCAGGCCGCTCCTGACCGTCGTGAAAGAGCGTTCCACCAGCTCCACCAAGTCGTCCTCGTGGTCGCGTTCCGCCCAGTACACCGTCGTCTCGTAGAGCGCGCCCAGGACCGACATCGAGAACACCCGGACCTCCAGGTCGTCCTCCGCGCGGCCGGTGCGTTCCGCCAGCACCCCGCACAGCAGGCGGCTGGTGAGGGCCATCGACTGCATCATGCGGGCGCGCAGCGCCGGTACCTGGACCAGCAGCGTCGTGCGCTCGATCAGCTCGTCGCGCTCGTGCTCCAGGGCCAGCCGGGTCGCCTTGACGACGATGTGCCGCAGGGAGTCGAGCGGCTGCTCGTCCGTCGGGCGGGCCCGCAGTTCGGCCACCATGATCGGGTCGTACTCGTCGGTGAGGACGATGTCCTCCTTGGTGGGGAAGTAGCGGAACACCGTCGAGGGGGACACCTCCGCCGCCTCCGCGATCTGCTCGACCGTCGTCGCGTCGTACCCCTGCTCGGCGATCAGCCGGTAGGTCGCGCGCCGGATCGCCACGCGCGTCTTGAGCTTCTTGCGTTCGCGCAGCCCGAGCTGCGGCTGCATGTCCTCGGCGAGGGAGTCGAGGGACCGGGTGCGTCGGGTGGCGGGCATGTCGACATTCTCAGGCATCCATGGCGTCCACGGCGTCAGCGGTGCGCGCGGGCGCATCCGCCGCGTCCCGCGCGGCCGCCTCCGGCGTCTCGCGCCCCGGCAGCAGTGCCGCCGCGAGCAGCGCGGTGATCAGCGCCGCCACCCCGCACACCAGCAGCACCGTCGTCATGCCGTGGACGTACGCGGAGTCGGCGGAGGCGGCGAGCCGGGAGTCGCCGAGGCGCTCCGCGACCAGATGCGCGGCCACCACGGAGTCCCCGGCCCGGTCGGCGGCCGGTCCCGGCAGCCCGGCCGTGTCGAGCCGGTCCGTGAACACCCCCGCGAGCAGCGAGCCCAGGAGCGCGATCCCGATCGCGCTGCCCACCTGGCGTACGGTCATCAGCAGCCCGGATCCGCTGCCCGCGCGGTCGGGCGGCAGGGTGGCGAGTGCCGTCGTCATCGCGGGGACCATCGCGAAGCCGAAGCCGAGCCCGGTGAGGGTGAGCCACAGCGCGGTGAAGCCGTAGCCGCTCTCCATCGTCGTACGGCTGCCGAGGAAGGCCGAGAAGGCGAGCACCACCAGGCCCGCGCTGATCGTGCCGCGCGCCCCGAACCGCCGGACCACCGACTCCCCGGCCTTGGCCGCGATCATCAGCCCGCCCATCAGGGGCAGCATCCGCAGACCGGTGCCGAAGGCGTCGTTGCCGAGCACCGCCTGGAGGTACTGCGGCAGGACGAACATCAGCCCGGAGAGGATGAACATCACCAGCGTCGCGGCCAGCGTGTTGAGCAGGAACGGCCGGTGGGCGAGCAGCTTCATGTCGAGCATCGGACGCGGTACGCGCCGCTCCCGTACGACCAGGGCGGCGATCAGCACCGCGCCGCCGGCCAGCGCGGCGACGACCAGCGGGTCGCCCCAGCCCCGGGTCGGCGCCTCGATGATCCCGTAGATGAGGGAGCCGAGCCCTGCGGCGGTGAGCGCGGTGGAGAGGGCGTCGACGCGCGGCGACGCCGGGTCGCGCGTCTCGGGGAGCAGGAAGGCGCAGGCGGCGATGCCGATCGCGACCATGGGGACGTTGATCAGGAAGACCGAGCCCCACCAGAAGTGGTTGAGCAGGAAGCCGCCGATGATCGGGCCGAGCGGCAGGCCGAGCGCGGAGGAGGCGGTGACGATCGAGACGGCCCTGGTGCGCTCCTCGACGGGGAACAGCGAGGGCAGTACGGCCAGGGCGAGCGGCATGACGAACGCGGCGCCCACGCCCATGATCGCGCGGGCCGCGATGACCGCCCCGACACTCGTGGTCAGCGCGCCGACGAGGGAGCCCGCCAGGAAGATCCCGAGGCCGGTGATCAGCATCCGGCGGCGGCCGAAGCGGTCGCCGAGGAGGCCCGCCGGGAGCATCAGGGCGGCGAAGACCACGACATAGGCGTCGGCCATCCACTGCTGCTGGCCGGTGGTGGCGCCGAGCTGCTGGGCCATGGTCGGCAGCGCGACATTGAGGATCGTCATGTCGAAGCCGAGCACCAGCATGCTCGCGACCATCGCCCCCAGCGCCCACCAGCGCCGTGGATCGGGACCGGACACCTGGGTCATGGCACACCTCCGTAAGAGTTACCGTCAAGTGACAGTAACTCTCAAAAGATGGTGACGGTCAAGAGTGCTGGTAGGCGACCAGGGAGATTCCGACGTAGTGGACGACGAACGCCGCCAGCGTCAGGGAGTGGAACACCTCGTGGAAGCCGAACCAGCGCGGCGAGGGGTTGGGGCGCTTGATGCCGTAGATCACGCCGCCCGCGCTGTAGAGCAGTCCGCCGACGACGACCAGGACCAGCACCGCGATGCCGCCGGTGCGCATGAAGTCGGGGAGGAAGAAGACCGCGGCCCAGCCCATCGCTATGTAGCAGGGGGTGTAGAGCCAGCGCGGGGCGCCGACCCAGAAGACGCGGAAGGCTATCCCGGCGAGCGCCGCCGCCCACACCGCCCAGAGCAGTACGCGCCCGGTCGCGTCCGGGAGCAGCAGCAGGGTGAGCGGGGTGTAGGTGCCCGCGATGATCAGGAAGATGTTGGCGTGGTCGAGCCGGCGCAGGATCGCCTCGCCGCGCGGCCCCCAGTCGCCCCGGTGGTAGAGGGCGCTGACGCCGAAGAGCAGACAGGCGGTCAGGACGTAGATCCCGCAGGCGACACGGCCCCGGGTCGAGTGGGCGAGTGCGGTGAGCACCAGGCCGGAGATGACCACCGCCGGGAACATCCCCGCATGCAACCAGCCGCGCAGTTTGGGCTTCAGGGGCCTTGCCGGCGCGAGGGCCGTCACCTGATCAGTCATGTCCCGCATGCTACCTACGGCTCCGTAAGTTACGGATAGGGGCGGCCCGTAACCGTATGCCCCGACCTCGTGCACCGGAGGTGAACACCCGATGTCGAGTGGCGATGCTCACGTGAGAGTGCCTCTGGACATATGGGCGAGTGGCACGGATGATCAGATGAGTGCGGTCGGCACCGGATGAGCGCCAGGTACAACCGAAGCGTCCGGGTCGCAGCCCCCACGGGGCAACGAACGAAGAGACCCTCACAAGGGAATCACCGAACCCTCTACAAGGAGCGATCGTGGCGCGCGACATCGCGGCTCCCACTTCTGTCCCGACGAACCACCAGGAACTGATCTCCTGGGTAGACGAGATCGCAGCCATCACGCAGCCGGACCGGGTGGTCTGGTGCGACGGTTCCGAGGCCGAGTACGAGCGCCTCTGCGAGGAGCTCGTCGCCAAGGGGACGTTCAAGAAGCTCGACCCGATCAAGCGCCCGAACTCGTACTACGCCGCGTCCGACCCGACCGATGTCGCACGGGTCGAGGACCGCACCTTCATCTGCTCCGAGAAGGAGGAGGACGCGGGGCCGACCAACCACTGGAAGGCTCCGGCGGAGATGAAGGCCATCTTCGCGGGCGAGAAGGGCGTCTTCCGGGGCTCGATGCGCGGCCGCACCATGTACGTCGTGCCCTTCTGCATGGGCCCGCTCGGCTCGGACCTCTCCGCCATCGGCGTCGAGATCACCGACTCCGCGTACGTCGCCGTCTCCATGCGCACCATGACCCGCATGGGGCAGCCGGTCCTGGACGAGCTCGGCACCGACGGCTTCTTCGTCAAGGCCGTCCACACGCTCGGCGCCCCGCTGGAGGCGGGCGAGGCCGACGTGCCGTGGCCCTGCAACTCCACCAAGTACATCTCGCACTTCCCGGAGTCCCGCGAGATCTGGTCCTACGGCTCGGGCTACGGCGGCAACGCGCTGCTCGGCAAGAAGTGCTACGCGCTGCGCATCGCCTCCGTCATGGCGCGCGACGAGGGCTGGCTCGCCGAGCACATGCTCATCCTCAAGCTGACCCCGCCGCAGGGCGAGTCCCAGTACGTCGCCGCGGCCTTCCCGTCCGCATGCGGCAAGACCAACCTCGCCATGCTGGAGCCCACGATCTCCGGCTGGACCGTCGAGACCATCGGCGACGACATCGCGTGGATGCGGTTCGGCGAGGACGGCCGGCTGTACGCGATCAACCCCGAGGCCGGCTTCTTCGGCGTCGCGCCCGGCACCGGTGAGCACACCAACGCCAACGCGATGAAGACGCTGTGGGGCAACTCCGTCTTCACCAACGTCGCGCTCACCGAGGACGGCGACGTGTGGTGGGAAGGCATGACCGAGGAGGCGCCCGCGCACCTCACGGACTGGAAGGGCAACGCCTGGACGCCCGGGTCCGCGACCCCGGCCGCCCACCCGAACGCCCGCTTCACCGTCCCGGCCGGCCAGTGCCCGACGATCGCCCCCGAGTGGGAGGACCCCAAGGGCGTCCCGATCTCCGCGATCCTCTTCGGTGGCCGCCGCGCCTCCGCCGTGCCGCTGGTGACCGAGTCCTTCGACTGGAACCACGGCGTCTTCCTCGGCGCGAACGTCGCCTCCGAGAAGACCGCCGCCGCCGAGGGCAAGGTCGGCGAGCTGCGCCGCGACCCGTTCGCGATGCTGCCGTTCTGCGGCTACAACATGGGCGACTACATGGCCCACTGGGTCAAGGTCGGCGCACAGGCCGTGGCAAAGGGGGACGCCGCCAAGCTGCCCAAGATCTACTACGTGAACTGGTTCCGCAAGAACGACGCGGGCAAGTTCGTGTGGCCCGGCTTCGGCGAGAACAGCCGCGTCCTGAAGTGGATCGTGGAGCGCCTGGAGGGCAAGGCCGAGGGCGTCGAGACCCCCATCGGCATCCTGCCGACCAAGGAGTCCCTGGACACCGACGGCCTCGACCTGGCCGAGGCGGACCTGGAGTTCCTGCTCAAGGTCGACACCGAGGTCTGGCGCGAGGAGGCGGCGCTGATCCCCGAGCACCTCAACACCTTCGGCGACCACACGCCCAAGGAGCTGTGGGACGAGTACCGCGCGCTGGTCGCCCGCCTGGGCTGACCGGCCCGCCCAAGACTCGTGGCGGGCTGCCCCGAACACCGCCCTGACCAGTGGGGTCACGACGGTCCGCCACGACACGATCGGCCCCTGGAGCCCCCTCACGGCTCCGGGGGCCGGACGTTTTTCCGGCCCCTTTCGCGGGACGGTTCCCAAAACCGTTCCCCGGGATTGATTTTCGCCATGGTGGCTGCCGGACACGGGTGTTCGCGGGACACTCTGACCGGAGCGCGTTGGGCCGAGTGAGGGGGCGCGGAGGTTGCGCACACCGGTGAGTGATCCGATGAGGGTGGGCCCGTACCGCATAGAGGGGCGGCTGGGATCCGGCGGGATGGGCTGGGTGTATCTGGGGCGCTCGCCCGCGGGCCGGGCCGTCGCGGTCAAGGTCGTACGTCCCGAACTCGCCGCCGACGAGGAGTTCCGGCGGCGCTTCGCCCGTGAGGTGGCCGCCGCGCGGCTGGTCGGCGGGGCCTTCACGGCGGCGGTCGTCGATGCCGACCCGGAGGCCGAACTGCCCTGGCTGGCCACGGCGTACGTCCCCGGGCCCGCCCTGTCGGAGGCGGTCGGCTCGGACGGGCCGCTCACCGGCGGCCAGGCGCGCCGGCTCGGAGCCGGTCTGGTGGAGGCGCTGCAGGCCATCCACGGTGCCGGAGTGGTCCACCGCGACCTCAAGCCGTCGAACGTCCTGCTCGCCGCCGACGGGCCGCGCGTCATCGACTTCGGCATCTCGATGGTGGCCGGGGCGACCGGGCTCACCCGGGCCGGGACGCTGATGGGGACGCCGCCCTACATGTCGCCCGAGCAGATGACCGGCGCCCGGGTCGGTCCCGCCAGCGACGTCTTCTCGCTCGGCGGGGTCCTCGTCTACGCCGTCACGGGGTACGCGCCCTTCCGGCACGGCGCGGGCGTCGCCTACCGGGTGGTGCACGCGGAGCCCGAACTCGACGACGTACCCGCCGAGTTGCGGCCGCTGGCCGAGCAGTGCCTGGCCAAGCGGCCCGAGGACCGGCCGGGCCTGGACGCGCTGCTGAGCGGGCTGCTCGGCCCGGACGCGGGCAGCGCGCGGGCGCTCACCTGGCCGCCGCCCACCGTGGCCAAGCGGATCCGGGTCCGCACCGGCGAACTGGACGTCCGCCGGGCGTCCGGCAGCCGGGCCTCTCTGCCGTCCTGTCTGCTGCTCCACGCGCAGACGCTGCTCGACGCGGGGCTTAGCGACGCCATGGTGATCGAGGCGGTGGGCCGTGCGGCACTCTGAGGGAACGCCGACGGGCCAGGGGGGCGACCTGGGCGTCCAGTGGCGGCCGCTGGTCCACGGGTGGGCGTCCGGGCGCCGTCTGCACTGCGAGGAGGACACCGTCTCCGTCTCGCTGCGCTTCGACCTCGCGGACGCGGGACGAGCCGTCACCGTCCGGTTCATGACCACCACCAAGCTGCTGGTGGCGTTCATGACCGACGGCCGGTTCCTGCGCGGCGACCAGCTGGCGACGGCCGCCGCCGCGGCCAACGCGTGGAACACCGAGCAACTGGTCCCGATGCTGTCGGTGTGGGACGTACGCGGGCCCCGGCCCTGTATCGCCGGGGTCTGCACACTGCCGCTCAACTGCCGGATGAACCAGCCCGAATTCGATGCGCTGGCCGCCGATTGGGTGGAACAGGCGAGGCAGATGTTTCTCCGGTGCCACCAGGTATTCCAGTTGTAGAAGGGGTTTCCGGGAATGGCCCGGAAATCATCCGGGAATGACCAAAACCCTTACGGGCGGCGTCCGGTGGCGTCATATTTGCGATGTGCTTTTCCGGGGGACGGGGAGGTTTTCGCACATGGGGCTGCTGTGTGGGCCGCGCGCTGCGCGCAGGCTGTGGGCGCTGGCCGGGCTGCTGGCCCTGACCCTGCTCGCCGCGGTCGTTCCGACCGCCGCCGCCGACGAGTCCTGCTCGGGGAAGCTGGCCGAGCGACTGGGCTGCTGGGCCGAGCTCGTCGGCCCCGTGACCAAGAACGCGGCCGTCCTCGTGACCCTGCGCGAGCCGCTGGACCTCGACGGGAAGCCCGCCGACTGGAATCTCGCCCAGCGCAAGCCCGTCCTCGACCGCGGCCCGCTGGTCGTCATGGTCCCGGCCGGGCACCCCACCGGCGAGGGCGGCACCCTGCTGCTCGTCCTCGCGGGCGACCGGCTGGTCGACCCGGACGCGCAGATCACCCGGCTCGACCGCGAGACCCTGGACGCGCTGGCGCAAGCGGGCGCCTGCCCGGGTGATGTGTGCAAGACCTTCGCCGCCACGGACAAGAAGGACAAGCCCCTGCGCGGCGAAGACCTCGTGAGAGCGAACCTGGCCGTCGAGCTCGGCCACAACTTCGACAGCGTCGGCGGCTCCGGTGGCGGCTCCGGCTCCCCGCTGCTCGTCCCGGCGCTCGGCGTGGCCGCCCTGCTGCTGCTCCTGGTGACCGCACTGGTCTTCGCCGTACGCCGCTCGCGGGGCCCGCGCCTCGCGTTCGCCGTACCCGCCGCCGGGGGCCCGGTGACCGTGCCCACCGCCCGTACGGGCCCGGCCGGTGCGGCGGGCAGACACCGCGCGCCCGGCCGCGAGGTCGCCGGGCCGGCCGCGCCGGGCCGTATCGCCGTCGTCCGCACCGCACTGCACCCGCAGGGGTACGTCGAGCTCGACCAGAGCCTGCACCGGGCGGTCTGGGCCGAACCCGGCACGCCCGCGCCCGCCCCCGGCGCCCGGGTGGAGGTGACCGAGGGCCGGGGCAGGGACGCCGGGATCCTGTACGCCCACGCGTACGCGGAAGACGGACGGAACGTCACCAGCAGGGCGCCGCACGGAAGTTGACGTACGGCGGAGGAAACCGAGAACGGGGAGAGATCAGATGCGCAGGCAGCAGCCAACGAGGACGCTTCCGGCGGAGTACGCCGACATCGAGTTCGAGAACAACGCCCAACGGCTGCCGCTGGTGCTGTGCCTCGACACCTCCAGCTCGATGGCGGGCCCGCCCATCGACGCGCTGAACCAGGCGCTGAGCGAGTGGACGCGTGAGCTCCACGACGACGTCAGCCTCAGCTACAGCGTCGAGGTCGCCGTCATCACCTTCGGCGGCCGGGGCGTCACCGCCTGGCGCGGCAGCCAGCCGCTGGAGGCGGGCTCCCCGGTCGGCCCGTTCGTCGCTGCCCACATGTTCGAGGCGCCGCGGCTCGCCGCCTCCGGGGTGACCCTGATGACCGAGGCCCTGGAGCTGGCCATGCACGTGGTCGCCGCCCGCAAGACCGAGCTGCGCTCCCAGGGCTTCCAGTACTACCGGCCGCAGATCTGCCTGGTCACCGACGGGCTCCCGACCGACGGCACCGGCCACATCAGCCGCACCTGGCAGCGGCTCGTCCCGGTGCTCGCCGAGGAGCAGGCGGCCCGCCGCTTCCGGCTGTACGCGATCGGGGTCGGCGGCCTCACCGACCTCGCCGAACAGGTGCTCCAGGCGTACGCGCCGAAGTTCAACGCCCGGCTCCAGGGCTTCCCGTTCCGTCAGCTGCTCCAGATGATGTCGGCGAGCGCCAACGCCGAGACCAAGGGCGCGGGCGACGAGGTCTTCGAGAAGATCTTCAGCCAGTTCAAGACGCAGCGCCCGGCCTGGGAAGCCTGAGCGGGCATGGGGACGCGGGCGCACGGGAGTTGGCGGGTGCACGGACTGAGTGTGGAGGGCTACCGGCACCGCCGGGACGGCGTCCTCTGCCAGGACGCCTGGCGGTGCTCGACGGACGGGCCCGTCACGGTCCTCGCGGTCGCCGACGGCGCGGGCAGCAGGCCGCGCTCCGGCGAGGGCTCCTCGCTCGCGGTCCGCCTGGCGGTGGAGCACTTCGGCCGGCTGCCCGCCTCGGGGGTTGACGGCCCCGCCGCCCGCCGGCTGCTGCGCCAGGGCTTCCAGCGGGTGGTGGACGACTTCCTCGACCGTACGGGCGAGGCGGCCGCCGACCACGCGACCACGCTCACCGTGATGGTGCTCGCGCCCGGCTGGCTGGGCCACTGCAGCGTCGGGGACGGCTTCGTGGTGCTGCGGGCCGGGACCGAGGACGGCGAGCGGCAGTTCCATCTGCTGCCGCAGCCCGCCGCGGTGAGCGAGTACAGCAACGAGACGGTGTTCCTCAGCACGCCGGACGCCGCGCGCTGGGTGCGGACCGACTGCGTACGGGACGAGGGCGTCGACGGTGTCCTGCTCTCCACCGACGGCCTGGCCCAGGCCGCGCTCTCCTGGTCGGGGGGCGCCCCGCAGGCGCCCAACGAGTCCTTCGCCGCCGCCGTGCTGCGCTCGCTCGACACCGAGGCGGGCGCGTCCGGGGACGAGGACGAACGGCTGGCCGCGCTGCTCCGGTCCGACCGGCTGACCGCGCTCAACGGCGACGACAAGACGCTGCTGCGGGCGGTGCGGACGGGGGTCGCATGAGCGTGAGCGATGGTGGTCCCGGCGGGCAGACCGTGCTGCTCGGCGGGGTGCCGGTGGTCCTGGCGGCGGCGCCGCTGAAGGGCGGCGGCCAGGCGGCCGTCTACCCGGTGGTGGGCGACGACCGGGTCGTCGTCAAGCTCTACCGGGATCCGCCCGGCCCGGAGCAGGAGCGGCGGCTGACCCGGATGCTCACCATGTCCCCGCTCGGCGGGCGGCCCACCGACCGCTCCCAGCGGCCCGAGCTCGCCTGGCCGACCGCGCCCGCGCGGGCGCCGGGCGGCGCGTTCCTGGGATACGCGATGCAGCGGTTCGGGGAGCCCGAACACATCCAGCTGGTCGGCCTGTTCACCCGTTCCCAGCGCATCCGGCTCTTCCACGGGCGGGCCGACTGGCGGTTCATGCTCGGCGTCGCCTGGAACCTGGCGTTCATGACGGCCCGGATGCACCACGAGGGCCTGGTCATCGGGGACTTCTCCAGCAGCAACGTGGTGGTCGACGCGAACGGCTTCATCACGTTCCTGGACTGCGACTCCATCGCCTTCACCGACGCGGTCACCGGGGAGCTGTTCCCCTGTCTGATGCACACCACCGACTACTCCGCGCCGGAGCGGCACACGGGTGGCCCGGCGACGCGCGCCAGCGACGACTTCGCGCTGGCGGTCCTCGTCTACCAGCTCCTGACGGCCGGGAACCACCCCTTCGGGGGCGTCCCGCACGACAGCGCGCCGGAGTCGACGGTCCAGGACAACATCGCGGCGAGCATCTCGTACGTGGTGCGGCCCGAGCAGGTCGTGGTGCCGCGCGGGACCGTGGACCCGTCGGTGCTGCCGCCGGAGCTCCTGGGGCTCTCGCGGGCGACGTTCGGTCCCGGGGTGCTCGATCCCGGGGCCCGGCCGTCGGCGGAGGACTGGTTGCGGGCGCTGGACCGTGAACGGGTGCGGGTGCGGGTGTGTCCCGACCGGCCGCGCCATACGTACGGGTCGCACTTGCCGGGGTGCCCCTGGTGCGCCCGGGCCGCCGTGACCGGCCACGACGTCTTCAACCCCGGCCCGCTCCCGGCCCCGGCCCCCACCACCTCGGGCCTGAGCCCCGCGCTGCTGATCGGGCTCGCGGTCCTGATCCTGCTGATCGTGGTGCTGGCATCACTGTGAGCCCCTGCCGCCTGCGCCCCTTCTTGGCCCGGTCTTTGTCCGCGGGCCGGTGGGTGGTTGCTCGCGCAGTTCCCCGCGCCCCTTCTTGGCCCGGACTTCACCTTGCGGCCGGTGGGGGCTGGCCGCGCAGTTCCCCGCGCCCCTGAAGGACTGTGGCTGAGCTGGGTGCGGGGGCCTGCGGCGTGCTACCTCAGGGGCGCGGGGAAGTGCGCGACCAGCCCCCACCGGCCCGCAGGTGAAGTCCGGGCCCAAGAACCCCACCTGGCCCCGCGTAAGCGGAACGTGGCACCCGGTCCGCGGACCTCCGCGGCGCGCGGACCGGGGCCGATCAGAGGGCGGCGGTCAGCGCCGCCGAGTGGGCGTCCATACGTTCCGCCGCCAGGATCGCCGCGGCCGTGTCCGCCCGCGAGGCGGCGACCACCAGGGCGCGGCCCGCGAGCGCGTGCGCGCGGTCGTGCAGCGAGGCCGCGGGCACGCCGCGCAGACCCGCGTGCCGAACCGGCGGCATCCCCCCGCGCAACCGCGCGACCTGTCGCGCTATCGCGTCGCCGGCCTCGGCGAGCCCGAGCTCGTCGGTGACCGCGAGCAGCGCCGCGAGGTGCCCGGCGAGCTGGATGTCCAGCTCCTCCTCGCGGGAGCGGTGCGGGATGCGGGCGTCGGCGGCCATCGTGCTGTGCACCGACTTCGTCCGGATCGGCTCGTACATGAGATGGCCTCCTCTGTCGCAGGAGCCCATCCTATCTTAGATTCTGTCTAAAGTTGAGTGGGAACCAGGGGCCGGGCCGCATCTGGCTACATCTGGCTGTAACCGTCCAGGAAGCTGCCGATCCGGGTCACGGCGGCGGCCAGGTCCTGCGCCGAGGGAAGCGTCACGATGCGGAAGTGATCGGGCTCGGGCCAGTTGAAGCCGGTGCCGTGCACGACCATGATCTTCTCGGCCCGCAGCAGGTCCAGGACCATCTGGCGGTCGTCCTTGACCTTGTAGACCGCCGGGTCCAGACGGGGGAAGAGGTACAGCGCGCCCTTCGGCTTCACGCAGCTCACGCCGGGGATCTGGGTGAGCAGGTCGTACGCCGTGTCGCGCTGCTCCAGCAGCCGGCCGCCCGGCAGCACCAGGTCCTCGATCGACTGGCGCCCGCCCAGCGCGGTGGCCACCGCGTGCTGCGACGGCATGTTGGCGCACAGCCGCATGTTGGCGAGGATGGTGAGGCCCTCGATGTACGAGGAGGCGTGGGCCTTGGGGCCGCAGACCGCCAGCCAGCCGGAGCGGAAACCGGCCACCCGGTAGTTCTTGGAGAGGCCGTTGAAGGTCAGCACCATCAGGTCCGGGGCGACCACGGCGGTCGGCGTGTGCGTGGCGCCGTCGTACAGGATCCGGTCGTAGATCTCGTCCGAGCAGACGATCAGGTTGTGGCGGCGGGCGATCTCGGTGAGGCCGCGCAGCATCTCCTCGCCGTAGACCGCGCCCGTCGGGTTGTTCGGGTTGATGATCACGATCGCCTTGGTGCGGTCGGTGATCTTGCGCTCGATGTCGGCGAGGTCCGGCATCCAGTCGGACTGCTCGTCGCAGCGGTAGTGCACGGCGGTGCCGCCGGCCAGCGAGACCGAGGCGGTCCACAGCGGGTAGTCCGGCGCCGGGACGAGCACCTCGTCGCCGTCGTCGAGCAGCGCCTGCATCGACATCTGGATCAGCTCGGAGACGCCGTTGCCGAGGTAGATGTCCTCGACGTCGAGGTCGATGCCTTTGGTCTGGTAGTGCTGCATCACCGCGCGCCGCGCCGAGAGCAGGCCCTTCGCGTCGCCGTAGCCGTGTGCCCCGGAGAGGTTGCGGAGCATGTCCTCCAGGATCTCCGGCGGGCACTCGAAGCCGAACGCGGCGGGGTTGCCGGTGTTGAGCTTGAGGATGCGGTGACCTGCCGCCTCCAGCCGCATGGCTTCTTCGAGAACCGGGCCGCGGATCTCGTAACAGACATTGGCGAGCTTGGTCGACTGGATCACCTGCATGACGGTCACCTTACGGGCGCGTTTCGAGGGGCGCGCGGTGTTTGCGACCCGGTCGCCCCGGCCGCGGTCCCCTCGGCGGACGCGCGGCTTCCATCGGAATGCGGCACGGGGTGCCAGGCCGTGGGATTGCCGGTCGGCGGCGGGGCACGGGCTTGGAATGCGCCCTCGGGGCCGCGGCGGGTGAGATACGCCACCCCTCGTACCGCCCACCCACCAGCTGTCCGGCGAGGTCGAGGCCGACGGCGTCCGGCTCGTCCTCCAGCCCGCCGCCGGCCTCCAGTCCCCGGCCGAGATGAACGTCTACCTGCCCGACCGCAAGGTCCTCTATCTGACGGCCCCCGGCCTGCTCGGCGGCCTCGGGGACGTACGCGCCCGCCACCTCGACGAGACCCTGAAGGCCTTCGGCGGTGTCGCCGAGATCGTCGCCGGGGCCTACGAGTGGCCCGGCTGGGGCGACAAGGCCGTCGCCGCCCGGCTCGCCGCGCGCCGGGACGCCTGGGTCAGGCGCCAGACCCAGCCCTCGAACCAGCCGTTCTACGCCGCCGGCTACGTCGGCACCGCCACCCAGGCCACCCGCCAGACCTGGCTGCGCCTGCTGGGCCACGAGTTCGTCGCGGCCACCGACGCGGTCGCCGCGACCCCCGCCTCCGCCGCGACCGCCAAGCGGTACGTGGTGGCCCTGGGCGGCGCCGAGGCCGTGCTCGCGTCCGCGCGCGAGGAGTACGACGCGGCGACGCCCCGCTACGAGCGGGTCGTCGAGCTCCTCGACCACGTGGTGGCCGCCGCCTGCGACCCGGCGACGGTGTCGCCCACCGTCCTGGAGGCCGCCACCTCGCTCCAGGCGCTGGCCCTGACCCAGCTCGGCTACCTCGCCGAGTACGGCCCGCTGCGCAACGCCTATCTGACGGCGGCCCGCGATCTGCGCCCCGGCCCGCAGCCGTCCGGCGCCCGCCCGGTCGTCGGCGACCTGGTCCGCCACGCCAACCCCGCCCAGTACTTCGCCGCTCTCGCCGCCCGCCTGGACGGCCCGAGGGCCGCCGAGCAGCGCGACCCGGTCGTCCTGCTGTGGACCTTCACCAACACCGGCCAGTCGGGCGTCACGGTCCTGCGCGACGGCGTGCTCGTCTACACCGACACCCGCGGCGACACCATGCCGCCCGGCGTGGACAAGCCGCAGGCGACGATCGTGCTCACCCGCGACACCCTGGACAAACTCCTGGGCTCCGGACCGGACTTCGCCGCAGGCTTCGACGCGGCGGTACGCGCGGGCCGCGTCCAGATCGACGACCGAGCCGCGGCGGACACGGTGTTCGGCTATCTGCTCCCGGCCATCGCGTCGAGCCCAGCGGTGAACTGAGCCCAGGCGGCGGGGACGGCGAACACCGGGCTGTCCCCGCCGGGCTCGGCGTCGCGTACGCGGACGGTGTGGGGGCAGGCGGCGCCTTCGACGCACTCTGGCTCGAACTGATCGTCGACGGAGGGCTATGATCCGCTGACTTTCCACAGCATTCGCACATACCCGGGGGGGGGAACCACGTGCGTTCCACGTCTTCGCGCATGGTCTCGCGCATCTCTTCGCGCCTCGTACGCGGCGGGCTCGCCGCCGTCGCCACGGCGGGTCTCGCGGCCACCGTCACCACCGCGCCCGCCCAGGCCGCCGACGGCTACGACCGCTGCGCGTGGGGCAAGCTGTGCGTCTTCAGCGAGCCGCTGGGCAAGGGGGACATGCTGGTCGTCTCCGGGTCCATGCTGCGGCTCGGGTCCTGGGACAACCGCATCAGCTCGTTCGCGAACTACTCCGGCGTGCCGGTCTGCTTCAACAGCGAGCCGGACCTGGACGGCGACCCGGAGCGGGCCAGGGCCACGCACTACTACTCCGGCCAGGTGTCCTTCGACGAGAGCTCCCGGCCGGACCTCGACAACACCGTGAGCTCGCTCGACCTGGACCGCGAGGCCGACTACTTCTGCGGCTCCGAGGGGCGTTTCCCGACGTACTGGTGGGAGTTCGAGAACAAGCAGCGCCCGGCAGGACAGGCCGCCGCCGTGTTCGGTGACGCGGACGGCGACGGCTTCGGCGACCTGTACGCGCGCGACCGGTTCGGGCAGCTGTGGACGGACCACACCTACGCGAGCAAGGGCCGCACCCGTGTCGTGGGCGGCGGCTGGAACGCGATGTCCCAGCTCACCCGGCACGGCGACTACAACGGGGACGCCAAGGAGGACCTGTTCGCCCGGGACCGCTCCGGCGTCCTGTGGTTCTACCCCGGCCGGGGGGACGGCACCTTCGGCGACCGCGTCAAGGTCGGCGGGGGCTGGAACACCATGCGCGATCTGACCGCCGCCGGGGACCTGACCGGCGACGGCCGCGCCGACCTGCTCGCCGCCGACACCACCGGCACCCTGTGGACGTACCCCGGCACCGGGCACGGCGCCTTCGGTGACCGCCGGAAGGTCGGCGGGGGCTGGAAGGTCATGAACGAACTGGTCGGGGCCGGTGACATGAACGCCGACCAGCGGTCCGACCTGGTGGCCCGGGACACCGCCGGGAAGCTGTGGTTCTACCCCGGCACCGGGCGCGGCACGTTCGGCGACCGCAAGCTCATCGGCACCGGCGGCTGGAACGGGCTCACCGAGCTGGCGGGTGTCGGTGACGTCACCGGCGACGGCCGCCCCGACCTGCTCGCGCACGCGCCGGGGCAGAAGGCGCTCCGCGTCTACCCGGGCACCGGCGCCGCCGACGGCGGCCTGCGGGCGCCGAGGCAGTACGCCCAGGCCCGCTCCACCCACCTCGTCTTCTAATGCCTCTGCTTCCTCTGCTTCCTCTGCTTCCGAACGGAGTCCGGCCCATGCCCGGCACCACCGCCCGACGGCTGATCGGTACGGCCACCGCCGTCGCCGCGTCGCTGGCCACCCTTCTCTCCGCCGCCCCGCAGGCGACGGCCGCGGAGAACTACGACCGCTGCCCGGCGGGCAAGCTCTGCGTGTTCCAGTACGGGGACTTCAAGGGCAAGATGGAGATCATCTCGTCCAGCCGCCCCACCCTGGGCATCTGGAACAACTCGCTCTCGTCCTTCGTCAACAACAGCGACCTGTACGTCGCGCTGGCCACGGACGCCAACTACGAGGGCGAGCGCTACTACATCAACCCGCACAGCGGCCCCAACGACCTCACCGGCGGCACCATCGGCCGGGCGTGGGACAACAAGGTCAGCTCCATCCGCATGGCGACCACCAGCTACGAGGTCACCCAGGGCGTGCCGTGGATGGACTGGTTCGTCCAGGACGAGGAGAAGCGGCCCGCCGGGCTGCCCGCGGTGGCGCAGTTCGGTGACCTGAACAACGACGCCCGCCCCGACCTGCTTGAGCGCGCGGACGACGGGCGGCTGTGGTTCCTGTCGGGCGCCGGCGACGCCAACTGGGTGACCAAGGGCAAGCTCGTCGGCGGCGGCTGGAACGCGATGACGCAGCTCACCCGGCACGGCGACTACAACGGGGACGGCAAGGAGGACATCTACGCCCGCGACCGCTCCGGCATCCTCTGGTTCTACCCGGGCCGCGGCGACGGCGCCTTCGGCGACCGCGTCAAGGTCGGCGGCGGCTGGAACGCGATGCGCGAGATCAGCGCGGCGGGCGACCTCAACGGCGACGGCCGCCGGGACCTGCTGGCCCGTGACACCTCCGGCGTGCTGTGGTCCTACCCGGGCAGTGGCCGGGGCATCTTCGGCGACCGTGTGAAGGTCGGCGGCGGCTGGAACGTCATGAACCAGCTCGCCTCGCCCGGCGACCTCAACGGCGACGGCAAGGCCGACCTGGTGGCCCGCGACGGGTCCCGGAACCTGTGGCTGTACCCGGGCAACGGCCGGGGCACCTTCGGCGGCCGCGCCAAGCTCCCGTACGCCTGGCCCGCGGACGCCCCGGTGCTGGCCACCGGTGACGTCAACGGGGACGGGATCTCCGACCTCATGCGGCCCGTCGACTACCAGCTGTTCGCCTACCACGGTGACGGGCGCGGCGGGCTCGGCGGCCCGCGGGCGGACATGCTGTGGGACACCGCCCGTAACGTGCGGGTGTTCTGAGGGTTCGTCAGATGACGGGCGGGGTGGGCGTCCTGCGGACCGCCCGCCCCGCCAGCACGTCCGTGCGCCGCCCGTCCTCGATGACGAACCTGCCGTCGATCAGGACGTACGGGATGCCCGTGGGCAGGGTCCGGGGCCGCTCGAAGGTGGCGCCCGCCGCGACCGTCTCCGGGTCGAACAGGACGACGTCGGCGCGGTAGCCCTCCTTCACCAGGCCCCGGTCCGGGAGCCGCAGTCGGGCCGCCGGGCGCGAGGTCAGATGGGCGACCATCTCCTCCAGGGGGAGGACGCCCAGGTCGCGGGCGTAGTGGCCGAGGTAGTGGGGGAACGTGCCATAGGCGCGCGGATGGGGCTTCGCGCCCTGGAGGATGCCGTCGCTGCCGCCCGTGTGGACGCGGTGGCGCATGATCGCCCGGACGTTCTCCTCGTGGCCCACGTGCTGGAGGATCGTCGAGCCGAGGCCGTCCTCGACCAGCAGCCGGCGGGCGGTCGTCCACGGCGCCTCGCCGAGCTCGCGCGCGGACCGCGCGACCGTCTCGCCCACGTAGGACATGAGCCCCGGGTCGCCCACCCCCGAGATCTCGATCGTCTCCCAGTCGATGGGCACCCCGTGGCAGCCGTCCGAGCCCACCACCTCCAGGTCGTGGCGGATCCGCTCGGCCGTCGCCCCGTCCCGCAGCCGCGCCAGCACCGCCTCGGGCCCGCCCGCGCCCGCCCAGCTCGGCAGCATCGCGGCGAGCGTCGTACAGCCCGGGGTGTACGGATAGGTGTCGAGCGTGATGTCCGAGCCGGTGGCCAGGGCCCGGTCCAACAGCGCCAGGAGCTCCGGCGCGCGGCCCTCGTTCTCGCCGAAGTTCATCGTGGCGTGGGCCAGGTGCAGCGCGCAGCCGGCCGCGCGGGTGAGCTCCACCATCTCCTCGTACGCGCGCAGGGCGCCCGCGCCGTAGGAGCGGTGATGGGGGCAGTAGTAGCCGCCGTACCGCGCCACCACCTCGCAGAGCGCGGTCAGTTCGGCGTCCGGGGCGTACATCCCGGGCGTGTAGGTGAGGCCGGAGGACAGGCCGACCGCGCCCTGCTCCAGTCCCTCGGCCACCAACCGCCGCATCCGGTCCAGCTCCTGCGGGGTGGCCTCGCGGTCCTCCCAGCCCATCGCGTACATCCGGACCGTGCCCTGGGGGATCAGATAGGCCGCGTTGACCGCGATGCCCTCGCCGTCGAACCCCCGGTCGAGGCGGTCCAGGTACGCGCCGACCGTGCGCCAGTCGAAGTCGATGTCCGAACCGTCGCCGTTCCAGCCGGCGATGGCCCTGCGGACCTCGGCGAGGGTGCGGTCGTCGACGGGCGCGTACGAGAGCCCGTCCTGGCCCAGGACCTCCAGGGTGACGCCCTGCGCGGCCTTGGCGCTGTGGTCCGGGTCGCGCAGCAGGGCCAGGTCGGAGTGCGCGTGCATGTCGATGAAGCCGGGGGCGAGGGCGAGCCCGTCGGCGTCCAGGACGCGGGTGCCGGACAGCGGGGGTCCGCCCTCGCGGCGCAGCGCCGCGATGCGGCCGTCCCGGATGCCGGCGTCGGCGCGGAACGAGGGTCCGCCGCTGCCGTCGATCACCCGGGCGCCGCGTACGACGAGGTCCATCAGGGGCATCAGAAGTAGGTGCGGATGTAGTCGACGACCGTGCCGTCCGCCTCCACCAGCGGGATCAGCGGCCACTTGTCGAAGCTGGTGCACGGGTGGGAGAGGCCGAGGCCCACCCAGTCGCCGACCTCCAGCTCCGCCTCCGGGGAGGTGCGCAGCCAGGCGTGCTGGTCGGAGAGCGCGGTGACCTCGATCCCGGTCGCGGGGCGCTCGGTCCCGTCCGCCCCGCGCACCACCTGCGCCTCGGGCAGGTCGAGGTCGTGCGCCGCGTCCCGCTTGCCCGCGTTCACGAACGCCTGGTCGGGGGTGGGCCGGGAGACGACCTGGGCCCAGAGGCGGAACGCGGGGTGCAGGGCACCCTCTTCCGGGATGCGGTTGAAGGGCGTGACCCTTCGGTACTGGCCGTCGTCGTGCGAGACGTACGCGCCCGAGCGCAGCAACTTCAGTACAGGGAGGGAGAGTTCGGGGATCTCGGCGAAGACGTCCGCGACCGCGTCGAACCAGGCGCTGCCGCCCGCGCTGACCACGATCTCGTCGAGGCCCGTCCCCGAGAAGCGGCCCGCCTTGTCGAACTCCGAGGCCAGCGCGGTCAGCCTGCGCAGCCAGGCCGCGACCCGCTCCGGGGTGGCCCCAGGGACCTCGGCCTCATAGCCCGCGACGCCCACCAGGCGCAGGGTGCGGGTGGCGCCCACCGCGTCCGCGACCGCCGTGCAGTCCGCCTCGGTACGGGCGCCGGTGCGGGCGCCCTCGCCCGCGCCCAGCTCGACGACGACGTCCACCGGGCGGGCCGCACCGGCCAGCGCCGCGTCCATCAGCTCGACCCCGCGCACCGAGTCCACGTAGCAGATGAACCGGAACTCGGCGTCCCGCGCCAGCTCCGCCGCGATCCACTTCAGGGCCGCCGGGTCCACCAGCTCGTTGCCGAGGAAGATCCGCCGGATGCCGAACGCGCGGGCGACGCGCACCTGGTGGGGCACGGCCAGGGTGATGCCCCAGGCGCCGTGGTCGAGCTGGCGGGCGAAGAGCTCGGGGGCCATCGTCGTCTTGCCGTGCGGGGCGAAGGAGAGGCCGTGCCGGGTCGCGTACGTCTCCATCAGCGCGAGGTTGTGCTCCAGGCGCTCGGCGGAGAGGGCGAGGACGGGCGTGGTGAAGCCGTCCGTGAACAGGTTCCGGCGCTGGGCCGCCAGCTCGCCGACGGTCAGGCCCTCGGCGTCCGGGGGGAGCCCCTTGAAGCGGTGGTCGACGCGCTCTTCGGCCAGTCCTGCCAGGAACCCCATGGAAGCCTCCGTGATCGCTGCTGCGACAGCCGTTGCATCATGCGCAACGACCGTTGCGTATCTCGCTTACTGCTGTCTAACATCCGGGCCAACGTCGGGTCAATGGTGAGAGGAGCGTCAACGGTGGACGTGGATGTCGTCTGTCTCGGGGAGTCCATGGTCGCGTTTCTGCCCACCCGGCCGGGGCACCTCGCCGATGTGCCGTCCTTCGAGCGGGGGATCGGCGGCGCCGAGTCCAATGTGGCGTGCGCGCTCGCGTCTGCCGGGCACACGGTGAAGTGGGTCAGCAGGGTCGGCGCGGACGGCTTCGGGGACCACCTGGTCGAGGCGGTGCGCGCGTACGGGGTGGACACGTCCGGGGTGCGCCGGGATCCTGAGCGGCCGACCGGCGTGTACTTCCGTACGGCCGACGACCGCTCGGACGGCTCGCACGAGGTCGCGTACTACCGGGCCGGGTCGGCCGCCTCCGCGATGTCGCCGGGGACGGTGCCGCGGGGCTTGGCGTGGTCGGGCCGGGTGCTGCATCTGTCCGGCATCACGGCCGCGCTGTCCTCCGGCTGCCTGGCGCTGTCGCGGACGCTGCTGTCGCGCACGCCCGGCCGGCCGCTGGTGTCGTTCGACGTCAACTACCGGGCCGGACTGTGGCGTTCGGGCTCGGATCCCCGGGTGCTGCTGGAGCTGGCGCGGGGGGCGGACGTGGTGTTCGTGGGGGAGGACGAGGCGGAGGAGGCGTGGGGTGGGGGGATTAACCCGCCGTCACGTACCCGCGCAGTACTGCGACTCCTTCCCAATGGACCGGTACATGCAATCCGCGTTCTCCAGCAACTGCAGCACCGCATCCCGGTTCCGGGCCGTCTCCCGCTCGATCACCTCGTCCGGCGGGTAGAAGCCCCCACCCGCCCCCGACTCACCCGGGTACATCTCAAACGTGTAGTCGAAGATCTTCTGCGTACCCCAGAGGAAGTCGTCGATCGTGCCATCGGTGATGTACAGGTCGCTGGACTGCTCCGGCGTGTACCCGTTGGACGCCGCCATCTTGCCGCCGACCGCGGCGAACGCGTCGTGGTCGTCCTGGGTGAGGCCCGGCGCCGTGTTGTTGTACGTGTAGCCGAACGGCCACAGCACCAGCTCGCTGTACGTGTGGAAGTCGATCCCCGCCTTGATCTGCTGCTTTCCGCCCACCACCCGGCTGCGGGCGAAGTCGGAGACGACCTTCACCTCGGGGGCGGACTCGGCGGCCGTGCCGCGGTACGTCTCGGAGCCCTTGCTGGAGGACGAGCCGCCGCAGCAGCCCCACTTGTAGTTCCAGTTCCGGTTCAGGTCCGTACCGACGTACGAGGAACCGGAGTTGGGCTGGCGGTTCTTGCGCCAGCTGCGGTACGAGCCGGTCGCGATGTCGTACTCGCCGCCGTCCGGATTGAGGTCCGGCACGATCCAGATCTCGCGGCTGTTCACCATGTTGGTGATCCGCGCGTCCTTGCCGTACCCCGCGCCGAACTCGCGCAGCAGATACAGCGCCATCTCCACCGTCAGATGCTCACGCGCGTGCTGGTGGAAGGTGAAGAGGACCTCCGGCTCGCTCTCGTCCGTCGCGACGTTGTCGCTCACCTTGATCGCGACGATGTCCCTGCCCTGGTACGACTTGCCGATCACGCGCTTGCTCATGATCGAGGGGTACTGGGCGAGCCGCTGGTCGATCTCCGTCGTCGCCTCGGTGTAGTTGTGGTACCTGGAGTCCGCCGACGGGAAGTCGAAGGGCTGCGCCTTGGCGCCGTTCGTGCGGTTCGGGGGTCCGGGCAGCGCCTTGAGCGTGTAGCCGAGCGTGCGCAGGTTCTTCGCCTGTGCCGCGTCGGCGCTGACCACGACGGTGTGCTCGCGCACCTCGTCGATGGCGACCCCGGTGGCGGCGATGGCGGTGCGCGCGGCGGGGGTGGCCGGGCCGTGGATCTCGTACTGGGTGGTGGCCTCGTCGGCGGCCACGTCCGCGCGCTCGCGCGGGGAGGGCGCCGGGGACGCGGTGGCGTGTGAGGTCAGGGGGGCGGCGAGGGCCATCGCGAGCAGGGCCGCGAGGCCCGCCGAGCGTCTGGCACCGCCGCGCGGCGCGCGGGTGGCGCGCGTACGCGTACGAAGTCGCATGAATGCTCCTGGGGATCCAGAGGTGGGGGTGTTCATGTCGACGTTGCTGTGGCTGTGGCTGTCGTGCGTCTGCGGTGGGTTGCCGCACCCCGAGCTTCCGTGCATGGCATGTCACCGTCAAGGCTTGCCGCTCCGCGCCCGGTCCGGGTGGGTGATATCCCGTCAAGGTCGTTCTCGGGCGGCTCCATGGGGTGAATGGTGCGCGCCGAGTCGGGGAATCCGATCGTCCGACTGGCGCCGGTGGGCTGTACGGGCGTACGGGATGCCCCTGGCGCACCCTTTCCGGGTGTGGTCACCCGTACGGAGTCCCAGCTGATCCAACTGGCCCGAACTCAACGGTTGCCCACGGGGGTTGGCACGCCCAACAATGCGCATGACAAGTCCAGGAGAACCCACTCCTGGATCCCTTCAGAGGGGAACCCCCACATGAAGAAGCCTCTCGTCGGCACGGTGCTGGCGCTGCTGCTCGTCGGAGCGGGAGCGGCACCGGTCGTCGCGGCGCCGCACACCCACAGCGGCACCAAGGCGACGGTCAAGGCGGTCGACTTCGCCGGAACGGTCGCGCTCAGCAACTGTTCCGGGTCGCTCGTCCGTACGCCCGGCTCCCAGCCGAACGACCCCGCTCTCATCCTCTCGAACGGCCACTGCCTGGAGACCGGATTCCCGGCCGCCGGCGAGGTCATCACCGACCAGGCCTCCTCGCGCAGCTTCTCGCTGCTCAACGGCGCGGGAAGCAAGGTCGGCACCCTGCGGGCCACCAAGGTCTCGTACGCCACGATGACCGACACCGACATCACGGTCTACCAGTTGAGCCGGACGTACGCGCAGATCCAGAGCCAGTACGGGATCGGCGCGCTCACGCTGAACGACCAGCACCCGGTCGCGGGCACCGCCATCAAGGTGGTCTCCGGCTACTGGAAGCGGACCTACAGCTGCAACATCGACGGGTTCGCGTACCGCCTCAAGGAGGGCGACTGGACCTGGAAGGACTCGGTCCGCTACACCTCCGCCTGCCAGACCATCGGCGGCACCTCGGGCTCCCCGGTCATCGACACCGCCACCGGCAAGGTGGTCGCGGTGAACAACACCGGCAACGAGGACGGGCAGCGCTGCACGGAGAACAACCCGTGCGAGGTGGACCAGAACGGCAAGGTCACCGTCCGCTACAAGATCAACTACGCCCAGCAGACGTACATCATCGTCCCCTGCATAGGCACCGGCAACAAGTTCGACCTGAACCGGCCCGGCTGCACCCTGCCCAAGCCGTGACACGAGGTTTCCCCGCGCCCCTGGTGGGGCGCGGGGAAACCCGACGGATCGGGGAGTTACGGCAGTGCGTGGACGTGCGGTCCCACCGCGTTCGACCAGGCGTTGCCCGACTTGGCGTCCCAGTTGGTCGACCAGGTCATCGCGCCCCGCAGTCCCGGCCAGGTGCGCGAGGGCTTGAAGGAGCCGCAGTTGGTGCCCGCGGTCAGGCAGTCCAGGGCCGCGTTCACCACCGACGGGGAGACGTAGCCGCTGCCCGCGCCGCTCGTCGAGGCCGGCAGGCCGAGGCCCACCTGGGACGGGTCGAGGCCGCCCTGGAGCTGGATGCAGGCGAGCGCGGTCAGGAAGTCGACCGAGCCCTGCGAGTAGACCTTGCCGTCGCAGCCGAGCATCGAACCGCTGTTGTAGTACTGCATGTTGACGACGGTCAGGATGTCCTTGATGTTGAGCGCCGTCTTGAAGTACTCGCCCGAGGTCGACTGCATGTCGATGGTCTGCGGCGCCATCGTGATGACGAGCTTGCTGCCCGCCTTCGACGACAGCGAGCGCAGCGCCTGCGTCATATAGGTCGAGTTGAGGCCGTTCTCCAGGTCGATGTCGACGCCGTCGAAGCCGTACGTCTGCATCAGCGAGTAGACGGAGTTGGCGAAGTTCGTCGCGGACGTCGAGTCGTTGATCGACACCGTGCCGTTCTGGCCGCCGATGGAGATGATCACCGACTTGCCGGCCGCGTGCTTGGCGGCGATGTCCGCCTTGAACTGCTCGACGCCGTAGCCGCCGAGGCCGTTGGTGTCGAGGTTGAAGGTCACCCCGCCCGGGGTGCCGGTGGCGTCGGCGAAGGAGACCGCGATGATGTCGTAGTTCGCGGGCACGTCGCTGATCTTCTGGACGGTCGCGCCGTTGTTGAAGTTCTGCCAGTACCCGGTCACCGCGTGCTTGGGCACGGTCCCGCCGCCCGGGGTGCCGGTCGCGGACGTCTTCCCGGTCACCGCCGCCGACCTGGGGGACTCCCCGGCGGCGTTGGTCGCGGTCACCTGGAACTGGTACGAGGTCGACGCGCTCAGCCCGGTCACGGTCGCCGAACCGCCGCTCACCGACTGCACCTTGGCGCCGTCGCGGTAGACGTTGTACCCGGTCGCGTTGGAGACCGCGCCCCAGGAGAGGTCCACGGAGGAGGAGCTCACCGAGCCGACCG
The DNA here is from genome assembly GCF_001653515.1 of Streptomyces sp. ERV7. GTDB lineage: Bacteria > Actinomycetota > Actinomycetes > Streptomycetales > Streptomycetaceae > Streptomyces. The sequence goes on from NZ_LYOY01000040.1 coordinate 1,336,021, forward strand.
CGAGGCCGCCGGGGGCCGCCGGGATCGTCGGGGCCGGGTCGCCGCCCCCGCCGCCGTCCGGGCCGAACACCGAGATGTCGTCGGCGTAGTAGGCGGGCTGGCCGTACCAGCCGTGGGTGTAGATCTGCACCGAGGTGGTGGAGGCGCCGGTCCTGAACGTGGTCGACAGCTGGTTCCAGCCGCCGCCGGTGCCGGGCGTCCAGGTGGAGACGTCGCTGGTCCCGGTGCCGGTGGCGCCGAGGTAGACGTACGAGCCCTGGACCCAGGAGCTCAGCGTGTACGTGGAGTTGGGCTTCACGGCGACGGTCTGGACGCACTGGCCGGTGTCGGAGCCGGACGGGGACGCCTTGAGGGCGGCGGAGCCGCCGTGCACGGGGGAGGAGACGGCGGCGCCGCTCCCGGCCGTACAGCTCCAGTTGGCGAGCCCCGACTCGAAGCCCGCGTTCTTGGCGTTGTTGACGTCCGCCGCGTACGCGGTGCCGGTGAGCCCGGCCATGGACAGGGCGCCGGCCGCGGCCACGGCCAGGCCGATTCTGCCGCTTGCTCGTTTCACTTGCTGCCTCCGGTGGGGGAGTTGGGAGGTCGGTGGGGAGGTGGGCGCGCGCTGTGCGTACAAGCTGGTCCAGACCAATCCTGTTGTCAAGACCTCTGGCGCCTCTCGTGGCATCACAGAAACGAGAAGACTGTTCACGCGCAGCTATCTCGTGGATACAGTGCTGCTTCAGGGGGGAAGTGCGGTGATCACTTACGGCTGAGGGGGCCCGCCACGGGCCGAGGGAACGGGGACTTGATGTGCCAACCGCGATAGCCGTCACCAGCCCGGACCTGGTGTTACCCGCGGCCGATCCGCATACGCCGCCGCCGGCGGTCTTCTCGTCCCCGGACGTCCAGCCGCTCGACGCCGCGCTCGCCCACGCGCACCGCCTGCTCGATCTGCACGGCCATGTGATCGTGCTGTACCCGGACTCGCTTCCGGCCGCCCACGAGCGGCGGCTGCACACCGTCCGCTCGATCCTGGAGAGCGACCGGATCGCGCTGATCGGATCGCCTCTGCCGCCGCTCGGCCTGGCCGTGCTCGCACAGCAGCTGAGCCGCCTCTCGGTGTGCGACTTCAGCCCCGGCGTGCTCGCCTCGGCGGCCCGCCTCCTCGCGCACTACGTCCACGCGGGCGCCGTCCTCAACTCCGTCACCCGGCTCGACCGCGTCCCGGTCGGCCTCAAGACGCACGCCAAGTCCTGGCTGCCCGGCAGTCAGTTCGCGGTCGTCGCCCACCCGGCGCCGCAGCTGGTCAGGATCGGCGCGGGCGATCTGGAGGGGCCCGACTACGCCTGCCATCTGCTGGTGGCGGGGGCCGCGGCGCCCTCCGAGTGGGTCACCGGCACGCTCGCCGCCGCCTGGCAGGTCGGCGCCGTACTGGAAGTCCCGCTGCCGGGGTACTCGCCCGACTGGTGGGGGACGTCCAGGCTCACCGAGTTCGCCGCCCATCTGCCCGATCTGTCCGTGCTCTACCAGCTCGTGGCCTCCGTGCGACGGGAGTCGTGCCGGTGGTGCGGCATGGAACTCATCGGCGACCGCTGCGGGTTCTGCGCCTCCCCCGTCCCCGCCCCCGAGCTCCGGCTGCCCGCGGGAGGCACGTACAGCTAGCCGCCGCGCAGCCCGCCCGGTGGCCTTGTCCGCTCAGTCCCCTGTCATCGAACGAGGTCGTACGGTCAATGAACTCCCGCCAGCGCCGTGGCGTCATCCTTCTCCTGGTCTCGGTCCTGTGCGCCGCGGGCGCCTTCGCCGGGGTCCTCTCGGTGATCCACGACGCCAACTCGAAGGTCGGCCCCGAGGTGACGGCGTACCGGGTCAAGGGCGATATCGAGCCCTACAAGGAGCTCAAGGACAGTCAGTTCGAGAAGACGTCGATGCCCGAGCGGTGGCTTCCGGACAACGCGGTCACCGACCTCTCCGCCCTCCGCGGGATGATCGCCGTCACCCGGCTCAGGGCCGGATCGCTGCTCCAGTCCGACATGATCGTCAAGCGGCCCCAACTCCGGCCGGGTGAGCAGGAGATCGCGATCATGATCGACGCGGCCACCGGGGTGGCGGGCAAGATCCAGCCGGGCTCCTCGGTCAACATCTTCGCCACCTTCGCCGCCGCCAAGCAGGGCGACACCCCCCAGTCGAAGATCATCGTCTCCGGCGCCCGGGTCCTCGACGTCGGCAAACTCACCCCCCTCGACCCCGGCCGCGACGACCGCAACAAGAGCACCGAGGCGGTCCCGATCACCTTCGCCCTCGGCACCCTCGACGCCCAGCGCGTCGCGTACGCGGAGTCCTTCGCCCAGCACGTGCGGCTCGCGCTCGTCGCACCCGGCGGCGACTCCCCGGTGCCGCCCGGCGACCGTACGTACCGCCTCGAAAAGGACCAGTGAGGTTCGGATGACCACCAGGATCCTCCCGGCCGTCCAGGACGCCGACGCCGCCCGGTCCGTGACCACCCTGCTCAGCCAGCTCCCCGACGCCGAACCCGCCGCGCCCGTCGCGGACTCCACCCAGCTCCTGGACACCCTGGCCCGGCTCGCCGGGGACTCCCTGGACGAGCTGCCCGAGGTCGTCCTGGTCCACGAGCGCATCGGCCCGGTGCCCGCCCTCGACCTGGTGCGCGAGGTCGCCCTGCGCTTCCCCGCCGTCGGCGTCGTCCTGATCACCTCGGACGCGGGCCCCGGCCTGTTCGCCGCCGCCATGGACTCGGGCGCGCGCGGCCTGGTCACCCTGCCGCTGCACTACGAGGAGCTGGTCAGCCGGGTGCAGGCGGCCGCCCAGTGGTCGGTCGGGGTGCGCCGCCATCTGGGCGGCGGGGGCGAGGCCTCCAGCGGTCCCGGCGGCACGGTCGTCACCGTCACCGGCGCCAAGGGCGGGGTCGGCGCCACGGTCACCGCCATCCACCTCGCGCTCGCGGCGAGGGCGTCGGGCCGCACCACGGCCCTGGTCGACATGGACCTCCAGGCCGGTGACGTGGCCTCCTACCTCGACGTCCAGTTCCGCCGCTCCATCGCGGACCTCGCCACCATCACCGACATCTCGCCCCGGGTCCTCCAGGACGCCCTGTTCACCCACGCCAGCGGCGTGGGCCTGCTGCTCGCCCCGGGCGACGGCGAACGTGCCGAGGAGGTCACCGACCGGGCGGCCCGCCAGATCCTCTCCGCCCTGCGCCACCGCTACGAGGTGGTGATCGCGGACTGCGGCACCCAGATGAACGCCGCCAACGCCGCCGCCGTCGAACTGGCCGACACCGCCGTCCTGGTCACCACCCCCGACGTGGTCTCGGTCCGGGCCGCCAAGCGGATCGTCCGGATGTGGGACCGCCTCCAGATCCGCAAGGCCGAGGAGACCACGACCGTGGTCAACCGGCACACCCGCGCCACCGAGATCCAGCCCCCGCTGGTCCAGAAGGTCACCGGCACCCGGGTCACCCGCACCTCAGTCCCCGCCAACTTCAAGGAGCTCCAGGCCGTCGTCGACGCGGGCCGGCTGCACGACCTGGACGCCAAGTCCACGGTCAAGCAGGCGCTGTGGACGCTCGCGGGCGAGCTGGGCCTGGTCAAGGGGGTCGGCCCGGCGCCCGAGAAGAGCGGCCGGGGAACCCTCGTACTGCGGCGCCGGGGGCACGGATGAGGGGCATACGGACACCGGCCGACCGGGACCGGGGCCAGATCATCGTCGAGTTCACCGGGATGGTGCCGATCATCCTGGTGACCCTCGCCGCGATCTGGCAGCTGGTGCTCACCGGCTACACGTACACCGTCGCCGGGCACGTGGCCGACGAGGGGGCGCGGGGGGCGGCGGCGTGCGAGGCGGCGATGCGGGCGGCCGCCCCGGACGGCTGGGAGGTCGGGACGGGGTGCGGCGGAGGCGGCGACCCCGACGTCTTCACGGCCACCGTCGCGATCAAGGTCCCGGTGCTCTTCCCCGGGGCGCTGTCCTTCCCGTTCACGGTGCACGGGCGGGCCGGGGCGGCGCGGGAGGAGACGCCGTGAGGCGCCGCGGACGCGGGAGCGACCGGGGCTCGGCCGCCGTCGAGTACCTCGGCTTCCTGCCGCTGCTGCTCCTGGTCGCGCTCGCCGGCGTCCAGCTGGGGCTCGCCGCGTACGCCGCCCAGCAGGCGGGCACGGCCGCCCGGGCCGCCGCCCGCACCGGCGCCCAGACCGAGCGGGCGGGCGGCGCCGCCCGGGCGGGGAAGGCCGCCGTCAGCGAGTGGGTCGGCAGACGCAGCGAGATCGGCGTCTCGGGCTGCCCCGGCTCCACGGTGACCGCCACGGTCACCGTCTCCATCCCGTCCGTCTTCCCCGGCATCGACCACTTCGGCCCGGTCCACAAGAGCGCCACCATGCCCTGCGACGACAGCAACTGACCGAGGAGGCACGCCACATGAGCCTGCGGGCCCGTATCACCGCCCCCGAGGAGAGCCGGGGCGGCGAGGGAGACGCGCACCTCGTCGCCGCCTACCGGGGCAAGCTCCTGGAGGAGATCGACCTCGCCGAGATGTCCTCGCTCGCCGCCGCCGAGCGCCGGGCGCGGCTCGAACGCGTCCTCGGCCACATCCTCAGCCGCGAGGGCCCGGTCCTGTCCACCGGCGAGCGGGCCCAGCTGATCCGCCGGGTCGTCGACGAGGCGCTGGGCCTGGGCGTACTGGAACCGCTCCTGGAGGACGCGTCCGTCACCGAGATCATGGTCAACGGCCCCGACCAGATCTATGTGGAGCGCGGCGGGCGGGTCGAGCGGCTGCCGATGCGGTTCGCCTCGCACGAGCAGCTGATGCAGACCATCGAGCGGATCGTGTCGACCGTCAACCGCCGCGTCGACGAGTCCAACCCGATGGTGGACGCCCGGCTGCCGTCCGGCGAGCGCGTCAACGTGATCATCCCGCCGCTCTCGCTGACCGGCGCCACCCTCACCATCCGCCGCTTCCCGCGCTCCTTCACGCTCCCCGAGCTGATCGCCTTCGGCTCGCTCGACCAGTCCATGCTGATGCTGCTCGCCGGGCTGATCCAGGCGAAGTTCAACGTGATCGTCTCCGGCGCCACCGGCACCGGCAAGACGACCCTGCTGAACGCCCTCTCCGGCCTCATCCCCGAGCACGAGCGCATCATCACCATCGAGGACTCCGCCGAACTCCAGCTCCAGCAGAGCCATGTGATCCGCCTGGAGGCCCGCCCGGCGAACGTCGAGGGCAAGGGCCATGTCTCCATCCGCGACCTGGTCCGCAACTCGCTCCGGATGCGCCCCGACCGGATCGTGGTCGGCGAGGTGCGCGGCGGCGAGTCCCTCGACATGCTCCAGGCGATGTCCACCGGCCACGACGGCTCGCTGGCCACCGTCCACGCCAACAGCGCCGAGGACGCCCTGATGCGGCTCCAGACACTGGCCTCCATGTCCGAGATCAAGATCCCCTTCGAGGCGCTGCACGACCAGATCAACTCGGCCGTCGACGTCCTGGTCCAGCTCACCCGGCACGCCGACGGCTCCCGCCGGGTCACCGAGATCGCCCTGCTCGACTCGCACGGCCGCGACCCCTACCGGCTCGCCACCGTCGCCCGGTTCGAGCCCCGTCCGATGACCGCCGACGGGCGCGTCCACGGCGAGTTCCGCCACTTCCCGCTCCCGCGCCGCGTCGCCGAACGCCTCTACCTCGCGGGCCAGCCCGTGCCGCAGGCGTTCGGCATCGCCTCCTTCGACGAACAGCTCGCCACCCGAGAGGCCAGGTAGCACCGCCCATGTCCGCACTCACCCAGCTGACGATCGGGGTCACACTGCTCGCCTGCACGGCGGCGGTCGTCGGTGTGCACGTGTACGCCACCGGGCGCGCCCAGCGCCGGGCCCTGGTCGAACGGCTCTCCACCGCCGGGGAGCTGCCGTCCGCCGGGCGCCGGCGGCCCTTCGCCGGGGTGGACCGCAGGCTGCGCCGCACCGCCGTCGGCAAGCGCATCGAGCGCAAACTCGCGGTGACCGGCCTGGACCTCACCCCCGGTGAGTTCTTCGTCTACGTCCTCGCCGGAGTGGTCGGGCTGTGGGTGGTGGCGGCCTCGGTGCTCGCCTCCTTCTTCGGCCCGCTCGCGGCGCTGGCCGGGCTGTGGGCCGCCAACACCTTCCTGAACTGGCAGCGCACCCGGCGTACCGAGGCGTTCATCAACCAGCTCCCGGAGATCTCCCGGGTGATCGCCAACGCCACCCAGGCCGGGCTCGCCCTGCGCACCGCGATCGCCATGGCGGCGGACGAGCTGGAGGCCCCGGCGGGCGACGAGCTCAAGACGGTCGCCGACCAGCTCGCCGTCGGCCGCACCCTCGACGACGCGCTCGGCGAGCTGGCGAAGCGGCTGCCCTCGCGCGAACTGGTCATCCTGGTATCGACGTTGATCCTCTCCAACCGGGCGGGCGGCGCGGTCGTCAACTCGCTGCGCAACCTCACCACCACCCTGGAGGAGCGCAAGGAGACCCGCCGCGAGGTGCGCACCCAGCTGTCCCAGGTGAACACCACGGCGTACGCGGTTCCGGCGATCGGGGTCGGTGCGATGCTGCTCGTCAACCAGATCGCGCCGGGCTCGCTGGCCAAGATGACCGGCTCGTTCCTGGGCCAGGCCGCGGTCGTCGTGGCGCTCGGGCTCTACGCGCTCGGCTTCGTCGCGATCCGCCGCATCTCGAAGATCGACGTCTGAGGGGGCGGGCATGGAACTGATCCTGGGACTCATCGGCGGGCTCAGCGTCCTGGGCGCCTTCCAGGGCGTGCGGATGTACCGCGCCGAGGCCAAGCTCCCCGGCGACCTGGCCCTCGCCCTGGAGGTCGGCGCCACCCGCACCACCCGCACCGGCGGCGCCATCGACCGCCTCGGCATCCGCTACGCCCCGCTCGTTCTGCGGCTGATGGGCCCCAAGCGGGTCAGCGAGAAGCGCCGCAGGATCGACATGGCGGGCAACCCCGGGGGCCTGACCATCGACCGGTACGCGGCGCGGCGCGCGGTGTACGGGGCGCTCGGCGCGGTCGGCGCGGTGGTGATGGTCTCCGGCGGCAACTACCTGCTCGCCCTGCTGATGGTCGCGTTCGCGTACTACTGGGTCGAGGTCGGCATCTGGGCGGCCGTCCGCCGCCGCCGCGACGACATCGAGCGCACCCTGCCGGACTTCCTCGACGTGCTCGCGGTCGTGGTCTCGGCGGGCCTCGGCTTCCGCCAGGCCCTGGAGCGGGTCGCGGAGAAGTACGAGGGGCCCTGGGCCGACGAGGTGCGCATAGCGCTGCGCCAGATGGACATGGGGGTCAGCCGCCGCCAGGCCTTCGACGACCTGCGCCGGCGCAACGACTCCGAGCAGGTCGCCATGTTCGTCACGGCCCTTCAGCAGGGCGAGGAGCTCGGCGCGCCCATCGTGGACACGTTGATAGCGATCGCCACCGACATGCGCCGCACCGACGCCCAGAACGCCCGCCGCAAGGCCGCCAAGGCGGTACCCAAGGCCACGCTGATGGTCACCACCTTCATGGTGCCCGCCACCATGATCCTGATGGCGTCCGCGATGCTGCTCGGCTCCGAGGCCGACATCGGCTCGCTCACGGGGAAGTGAGGGGAGCGCCATGCGGAAGCAGCCGCGGCCGGAGGGCCCGCCGTCGCCCGAGCCCGAGGTCTCCCTCCAGCTCAACGCCCTCCAGGCGCTGTGCCGCCAGGTCTTCCTGTTCCGGCTGGCGATGATAGGGCTCGCCACCCCCTTCGCCCTGGCCAACTCGGCCCGGGGTGTGGCCACATGGCTGGTCTCCGGGGCCGTACTGATCACCTTCATGGGCTCGTACGCGCTCTACCGCGACTGGGAGCGCTTCGGCCCGCTGCTGCTGCGCCACCCGTGTCTGCTCGGCGTGGACACCGCCTCCGGCGCGCTGCTGCTGTTCACCGCGACCGCCGACTCCCCGCTCGGCTACGTCGTCGTCTGCACCCCGCTGCTCGCGGGCCTGGTGTACGGGTGGCGGGGCGCGGGCGTCTTCGCCGGGCTCCAGTGCGTGATCCTCGCGCTCGCGTACATGGCCCAGCACCGCCACCACCAGCCGGTCGCCCCGGCCCTGCTGCTGCCCGGCTTCTGTGTGCTGGCGGGCGCGGCCGGGGTCGCGCTGCGGGGCCTGCTGCTGCGGTTCGGGATGGCCTCGCGGGCGCTCACCGAGGCACGGGCGAGGCTGGCGGTGGAGGAAGAACGGGCCCGGCTGGCCCGCGAGTTGCACGACTCGGTCGCCAAGACCCTGTACGGTGTGGCGCTCGCCGCCGAGGGCCTGGCGGCCTCGGCCGACCGCGCCGACCCGGTGGCGGTCCGCCGGGGGGCGACGCTGGTGGCCCGCTCGGCCCGGCGCGCCGCCGCCGAGTCCCGCGAGCTCCTCGCCGATCTGCGCCGCGAGCCGGGCCCGGACGGGGGAGTGGACGTACTGGCGGAACTGGCCGCGCGCGTGAGGGACTTCGCGGCGCGCGGCGGGGAGACGGGCGTGAGCTACCGGTCCCTCTCCCTGGACGGCGGGCCCGCGACGCGGGTCCCGCACCCGGTCGCCCGCCAGCTCCTGACGATCGCCTCGGAGGCCCTGGAGAACGCCCACCGCCACGCCGGCCCCGCGCGCGTGGACGTGTCGGCGGGCGTGGTCGGGGACGTGCTCCGCATCAGCGTGTACGACGACGGGCGCGGCCTGCCCCCCGGCACCACGCTCGACGGGCTGCGCCGGGCGGGCCACTTCGGCCTGGTCGGCATGGTCGAGCGCGCGGCGGACCTCGGCGCGCGCATCCGTATCGGCCGGGGCGAGGCGGTGCGGGGCACGGAGGTCCGCCTGGACCTGCCGCTGGCCGCGCTGGAGAGGAGCGGGGTGTGACACGGGTGGTGGTGGCGGACGACAACCCGGTCGTACGGGCCGGGCTCACCGCGCTGCTCGACGGCCGGGGCGGCACCCGGGTCGTGGCCGAGGCGGCGGACGGCGGCGAGGCGTACGAGGCGGCCCTACTGCACCGGCCGGACGTCGTCCTGCTCGATGTACGGATGCCCGGCGTGGACGGTCTCGCGGCCCTGCCCCGTCTGGTGCGGGTGGCGCCGGTGATGATGCTGACGTACAGCGGCGAGGCCGAGACCGTACGCGAGGCGCTGCGGCTGGGGGCGCGCGGCTATCTGGTGCACGGCGAGTTCACGGTGGAACAACTGGTGGGCGCGGTACGGGACATCGGCGAGGGCCGCGGACACTTCTCGGTGACGGCGGCGAGGGCACTGGGTGACACGGCGGGGGCCGGGGGAGTGGTCAGCCCCGCCACCTCTCCAAGTGTCATGACCCGGTCGATTTCGTTAAATCCGAACGAAGAGGCTTCGCGGATGCAACTGGATGTGGGACAGTCGTCAGCGGGAGCGCGGAGGCAAACTCCGCTCCTGCGCAAGGGACTTGGGGCGCACCGGCTGAGCAGGAGGGAGACGGAGGTGATGGAGCTGATCGCGGTGGGCATGAGCAATCAGCAGATCGCCGCCGCCTGCTTCATCAGCGAGAAGACGGTGAAGAACCACATCAACCGGATCTTCGCGAAGCTACACAGCAACAGCCGTACACAGGCTGTCGCGACGTGGCTGGGGACGCGGGCGGAGCGGGGGGTGGCGGGATGAGGCCCCCGGACCTTCGCCGTCTCTCCTGGTCCCGGACGCCGGGCCGCCGCCTCCCCTCCCCGCTGCGGAATTGGGCCCAGGGGCCCTGTGCCGGAACCGGAGGGCCCGGGTACGGTGCGGCTGTCGAGCGCGGCACCGCCGTAGACCCCGGAGGGGACCACCATGAACGACAAGCTCCTCAAGCCCGCGACCGCCGCCAGGATCCGGGTCCACGGCTGGCTGAACACCACGGCGACGGCGCTGCGGCGGCGGGGGGACCGGGGGCAGGGCGCGGTCGAGTACATGGGGATCATCATCGTGGTGGTGGCGATCATTCTGGTGCTTACGCAGACGAATTTCGGCACGACGATCGCCGGGAAGATCACGGCGGCGATCAACAAGATCAACCCCTGACCCCACCCGTCACCCGCCGGCTCACCGGCGACCGAGGGCAGGCCTTCCCCGTCTACATCACGGCGGTGGCCGGTCTGCTCTTCCTCGCGTTCGCGTACTTCGCGGTCGGCCAGGCGGCGATGAAGCGCAACGAGGCCCAGACGGCGGCGGACGCGGCGGCCCTCGCGGCGGCCCAGGACTTCCGGGAGCAGCTCAGGGACGGCCTGCTCGACACCTTCGACCTCGTGCGCTGGCAGCAGCTGCTGGACGGCGACCGGGGCGGGCTGATCCCGCACGACTCCTGCCCGGCGGCGAGTGAGCTCGCCTCGCGCAACGACGCCGCGGCCGACACCTGCGCGCTCTCCTTCCGGCCCGAGCCCACCTACGAGGTGGCCGTGCGGACCAACAAGACGGCGGGCCACTCGGTCATCGCGGCCACGCAGGACCACAAGGGCGCGGCGAAGGCGGTTGCCGTGGTCGTACCGCGCTGCCACCTCAAGGAGGCGCCCGGGACCGGGCCCACCACCCAGCCCCCGGTGGGGCGCCGCGACCGCCGTCACCGCCGCCGCCCTCGCCGCCACCACCGGCCCCCACCCCGAACTCGCCGTCTGGCTGCTCCTGCTGCCCCCCGCCGCCCTCCTGGCCGCCGTCGACGCCCGCGTGCACCGGCTGCCGGACGTGCTCACCCTCCCCCTCGCCGGCGCGGCCGCCCTCCTCCTCGGCGCCGCCGCCCTCGCACCGCACCCGGAGGGCTCCTGGCGACACGCCCTGCTCGGCGGACTGGCCCTGGGCGGCGCCTACTTCGTGCTCTTCCTCGTCAACCCCGCCGGCCTCGGCTTCGGCGACGTCAAACTCGCCGTGGGCCTCGGCGTGGTGCTCGGCTGGTACGGCTGGGGCATCCTCTTCACCGGCGCCTTCGCGGGGTTCGCGGCCGGCGGCACGTACGGCCTCGGGCTGATCCTGGCGCGCCGCGCCGACCGCCGCGCGGCCATCCCGTTCGGCCCCTTCATGATCGCCGGGGGCTACCTCGGGCTGCTCCTCGGCGGCCTCGCCGCGTAGCCGCCGGGCGGAAATCGGGCCCCTTCCGCCGCGCAAGACGCGTAGGGTCCGCGATATGGCGCAAACCATCCGCAACCACAACACCCGCACCTTCGAAGACCTGATCGCCGAGGCGGCGGCCGCCCCCGTGGACGGCTGGGACTTCTCCTGGCTGGACGGACGGGCCACCGAGGAGCGCCCGTCCTGGGGGTACTCCCGTGCCATGGCCGCGCGCTGGGCCCGGGCCACGGCCGCCCTCGACGTGCAGACCGGCGGCGGCGAGGTCCTGGCGGCCGCCCCGCAGCTGCCGCCGCTGGCCGTCGCGACCGAGGGGTGGCCGCCGAACGTCGCCCGGGCCACCGCCCTGCTGCACCCGCGCGGCGTCGCGGTCGTCGCCGACCCCGACGAGCCGCCGCTGCCGTTCGGCGACGGCGCCTTCGACCTGGTGACCAGCCGTCACCCCGTACAGACCTGGTGGACGGAGATCGCCCGGGTGCTCACCCCGGGCGGCAGCTACTTCTCCCAACAGGTCGGACCCGCCAGTGTGTTCGAGCTGGTCGAGTACTTCCTGGGCCCGCAGTCCGCCGACGTCCGGGGCAGGCGCGACCCGGGCAAGGCGCGCGCCGAGGCCGAGGCCGCCGGGCTCCAGGTGGCCGATCTGCGCCAGGAGAAGCTGCGCACCGAGTTCCACGACATCGGCGCCGTCGTCTACTTCCTGCGCAAGGTGATCTGGATGGTGCCGGGCTTCACGGTCGAGGAGTACCGGGACCGGCTGGAGGCACTGGACGAGCAGATCCGTACCGAAGGGCCCTTCGTCGCCCACACGACACGGTTCCTCATCGAGGCCAGGAAGCCGCTGCGCTCCTCCTGAGCCACCTAGCATCCGAGCATATGGAACGGATGCGGACAACCACCACAATCAGGGTCATCAGTAGCGACGTGTCCTCCCGGCGGCCCCTCGCCGCCGCCCTCACCGGCTGGAAGAACACCCGCACCCGGCGGCCCGCCCTCCTCTGGTGGGGGTGGGCCGCCGCGCTCTTCCTGCTCTACGCGACCGTCGGCGCCCGCCGCCAGGCGCTGATCCGCACCACCGGCTACGACCTCGGCATCTTCGAGCAGGCCGTGAAGGCGTACGCCCAACTGCGCGCCCCCGTCGCCCCGTTGCGCGGCGACGGGTTCAACCTGCTCGGGGACCACTTCCACCCCGTGCTCGTCGTGCTCGCGCCCCTCTACCGGATCGCCCCCTCCCCGTACACCCTGCTCTTCGCCCAGGCCGCCCTGCTCGCCCTCGCCGTGGTGCCGCTGGCCCGCCGCGCCCGGCAGGCGCTGGGGCGGCGCGCCGCCCATGTCGTCGCCTTCGCGTACGGGCTGAGCTGGGGCATCGCCTCGGCCGTGGCGTTCGACTTCCACGAGGTGTGCTTCGCCGTCCCGCTCGTCTCCTTCGCCCTGGAGGCGCTGGCCCTGCGGCGCTGGCGGGCCGCGGTGGCCTGGGCGGCGCCGCTGCTGCTCGTCAAGGAGGACCTCGGGCTCACCCTCGCCGCGATCGGCGGGTACATCGCCTGGAAGGGGCGGCGCCGGCTGGGCCTGGCGACCGCCGCCGCCGGGCTGCTCGGCAGCGCCCTGGAGTTCAAGGTGCTGATGCCGTTCTTCAGCCCGGCCGGCACGTACGCCCACGCCGCCAACCTCGAACCCGCCCACGGCTCCCTGCTCGCCACCCTCGCCTTCGCCCCGCTGGACGCCGTACGCCCCGAGGTGAAGGCCACCACCCTGGTCCTCGTCTTCGCCCCGGCGGCCCTGATCGCCCTGCGCTCGCCGCTCGCCTGGCTCGCCGTGCCGACGCTCGGCTGGCGGATGCTCTCCCAGAACGCCTTCCACTGGGGCACCTCGTTCCACTACACGGCGGTGCTCATGCCCGTCGTGCTCGCCGCCATGACCGACGCCCTCGCCCCCTACCGGCGCTCCGGCGACACGCTGGGCCGGCGCCATGTGCGCGCCTCGCTCGCCACCACCGCGGCCGTCACCCTGGTCCTGATCCCGTCCTTCCCGCTCGCCCAGCTCGTCCACCGCTCCACCTGGCGCTCCACCGCGCACATCGCCGCCGCCCGCGACCTGCTGCGCCGCATCCCCGACGGCGCGACCGTCGCCGCCTCCAACCGCCTGGCCCCCCAGCTCACTTCACGCGCCGACGTGGTGCTCTTCCCGACCTACCCGGTCCACTGGCGGCTGTACGACACGGGCGCGCCGGTACCGCCGCCGAGCGCCCAGTGGATCGTGTACGACCGCGTCCCCGCCGAGTCCTGGCCGTACCCACCGGGCCACTGGCCCTATCCGAGGGAGCGTCAGGAGGCCGAACTGGTCAAGGCGGAGCAGGCCTACGGCTACCGGGTCGTCGCCCAGCGGGACGGAATCACCCTGCTCAGGCGTTGAGACCATGGACGTACACAGGGAAGAGGGAGAGGGGCCAGGACCATGGGCAGGCACAGCAGGGGTGACGTCAGCTACAGCTGCGGGCTGGACGCGGCGGTCGACGTCGTCGTGGGGAAGTGGAAACCGCTGATCCTGTGGTCGCTGCACGACGGCACCTACCGCTTCGGCGAACTCAGGCGCCGGGTCGAGGGCATCACCGAGAAGGTCCTCGTCCAGCAGCTGCGCGAGCTGGAGACGGACGGGATCGTCCACCGCGAGGTCTACGGGGAGGTACCGCCCCGGGTGGAGTACTCACTGACCCCGCGGGGCCAGGCGCTCAACACGGCACTCACCCCCTTGGGTGAGTGGGGTGACGCACACATGGAGTGGATCCTGGACGTGAAGTCGGCCGCGCGCGATGTCGCCTGAGCCGCTTGGCACCGCCCTGACCTGCACGGTCAAAGAGGCGTTCCCCCATCGGGTACCCCTTGAGGGGGTACCCCCACAGGTGCCCGCGCGGTGCCCGGCCGGTTTCGGAGCGTAGTTTCGGCACGCCGTGGCACCCACCATCACTTACGAAGGGTTATGGTGGAAACCCCCCCTCGGGCCGGTCCGTATCCCCCCCACGGACCGGCCCGTTTTTTTTGGGGCACGCCCCCCGCACCGGTTTCCTGTGGATCCGCTGTCAGTTGGCTAGCACCCCGGTGATCAGCCGCGCCCGGCCCAGATGTTGGTGCCCGCGGTGTCCACGGCGAAGGCGTCGATCTCCTTCAACTCCTCGGCCGTCAGCGGCGCTCCGGCGAGCGCCGCCACGTTCTCCTCCAGCTGCTTCACACTGGATGCGCCGATCAGCGCCGACGTCATCCGCGGATCGCGCAGCACCCAGGAGATGGCCAGCTGGGCGAGCGACTGGCCGCGTCGGGCAGCGATGTCGTTCAGCCCGTTCAGACGGCGCAGCACCTCGTCGCTGAGCAGATCGGGGTCGAGCGACTTGCCCTGGGTGGCCCGCGAGCCCTCCGGGATGCCCTTGAGGTACTTGTTGGTGAGCAGCCCCTGCGCGAGCGGCACGAAGGAGATGCAGCCCATCCCGGCCTCCTCAAGCGTGTCGAGCAGGCCGTCGTCCTCGGTCCAGCGGTTGATCATCGAGTACGACGGCTGGTGGATGAGCGCCGGGACGCCCATGTCCCGGAGGATCCCCGCCGCCTCGGCGGTCTGCTCGCTCGTGTACGAGGACACACCCACGTACAGCGCCTTGCCCTGCTGGACGGCGGACGCCAGCGCGCCCATCGTCTCCTCCAGCGGGGTCTCCGGGTCGAAGCGGTGCGAGTAGAAGATGTCGACGTGATCCAGGCCCATACGGCCGAGCGAGGCGTCCAGGGAGGACAGCAGGTACTTGCGCGAGCCCCACTCGCCGTAGGGGCCCGGGTGCATCAGATACCCGGCCTTGGTGGAGATGATCAGCTCGTCCCGGTACGCCCGGAAGTCCTGGCCGAAGACCTTGCCGAAGTTGAGCTCGGCGGAGCCGGCCGGCGGGCCGTAGTTGTTGGCCAGATCGAAGTGGGTGACTCCCAGGTCGAAGGCGCGGCGCAGGATCGCGCGCTGCGAGCCGAGGGAGCGGTCGTCGCCGAAGTTGTGCCACAGGCCCAGGGAGAGCGCGGGCAGCTTCAGGCCGCTGCGGCCGGTCCGCCGGTACTCCATGGAGTCGTAGCGGGAGTCGGCGGCCAGATAGTGGAGGGGGAGGGATTCAGTCACGTTTCCCTGCTTATCACGGACTTGTGACAGGCCGAGTTGGGCCCCTGTGACCCGTCCGCAGTACTGTGCCTTCCTTGGGGGTGCCCCCAGGCCGTCAGGCACTGGGGTTGGGCCGTATGCGGTGCTGCGGCGGCTCCCGGAAGCAACGAGAGGGTGGAATCGGTGAACTTGCGCGACCTGGTGTACGGGCTCTACGCACGCCGGGTGGAAGGTCGCCTCGACCACGACCAGGCGCCCAAGCACATCGGCGTCATCCTGGACGGGAACAGGCGCTGGGCCAAGGCCTCCGGCGGCAGCCCCGAACAGGGGCACCAGGCCGGCGCGAGCAAGATCCACGAACTGCTCGGCTGGTGCGCGGAGACGGACGTCGAGGTCGTCACGCTGTGGATGCTGTCCACGGACAACCTGGACCGGCCCGACAACGAGCTGGTCCCGCTCCTGGGCATCATCGAGGGCGTGGTGCGCGACCTGGCGGCGGACGGGCGGTGGCGCGTCCACCACGTCGGCCAGATGGACCTGCTGCCCGCGCGGACCCAGTCGGTGGTCAAGGAGGCCGAGCAGGCCACCCACGACGTCGGCGGCATACTCGTCAACGTCGCCGTGGGCTACGGCGGCCGCCAGGAGATCGCGGACGCGGTCCGCTCGCTGCTGCTGGACGCGGCGGCCAAGGGGACCAGCTTCGAGGAACTGGCCGAGACCGTCGACATCGACAGCATCTCGGAGCACCTCTACACCCGTGGCCAGCCCGACCCGGACCTGGTGATCCGCACCAGCGGCGAGCAGCGGCTGTCCGGATTCATGCTGTGGCAGTCCGCTCACTCCGAGTACTACTTCTGCGAAGTGTTCTGGCCCGCCTTCCGCAAGGTGGACTTCCTGCGCGCACTGCGCGACTACGCGGCGCGCCACCGGCGCTACGGCACCTGAGCCGGGACCTGGTCCGTCCCGTCGTGCCCCACCCCGTCACGATCCGTCCCGGCGGCTCCTGACCGGCAGTCAACCCCTTTGGTCCCCACCAAGCGCATATGCCTGTGCATGGCCGCGCTTGTTCGAGGGAATACCCCCTCCAGTTGAACGGCCAGAAGTGGCCGCTCACCCGGGAGGCCCTTTGCACCAGGACGCACGTGCACTGTGCACGGACGGAGCGGAGGGCCGGCGCTCGGCCCGCGCATCGTGGCCACAGCCCGGCCCCCACCCCCGCGACGCCGTCGCACCCCGACCTCTTCCGAGGGGGTACGTCCTTCCGTGGTGACCAGCACAAAGCGCCGCATGCCCGACCGGCGCACCTACGTCCTCGACACCAGCGTCCTGCTGGCCGACCCCAACGCCATGGCCCGGTTCGACGAGCACGAAGTGGTGCTCCCGATCGTCGTGGTCACGGAACTGGAGGCGAAGAGGCACCATCCGGAACTCGGCTATTTCGCCCGGCAGGCCCTGCGCCTGCTCGACGACTTCCGGGTCCGGTACGGACGCCTCGACGCACCCATCCCGCTGGGCGACCTCGGCGGCACGCTCCGCGTCGAGCTCAACCATTCCGATCCCGGCGTGCTGCCCGCCGGCTACAGGTTGGGGGACAACGACTCACGGATCCTCGCCGTCGCCCGCAATCTCCAGGCCGAGGGGTACGACGTCACCGTCGTCTCCAAGGACCTGCCGCTGCGGATCAAGGCGTCGTCGGTAGGCCTGCTCGCCGAGGAGTACCGGGCGGAACTGGCCATCACCGACTCGGGCTTCACCGGGATGTCCGAACTGTCGCTCTCGGGCGAACAGGTGGACCTTCTCTACGAGGAGGAGACGCTGTACGTGCCGGAGGCCGCGAGCCTGCCGGTGCACAACGGCCTGGTGCTCCAGTCCGAGCGCGGCAAGGCGCTCGGCCGCGTCACCGCCGACGGCAACGTCAAGCTGGTGCGGGGCGACCGGGAGGCGTTCGGCCTGCGCGGCCGCAGCGCCGAGCAGCGCATCGCGCTCGACCTGCTGCTCGACCCGGACGTCGGCATCGTGTCGATGGGCGGCCGGGCCGGCACCGGAAAGTCGGCGCTGGCCCTCTGCGCGGGCCTGGAGGCGGTCCTGGAGCGCCGCCAGCACAAGAAGGTGATGGTCTTCCGGCCGCTGTACGCGGTGGGCGGGCAGGAGCTCGGCTATCTGCCCGGCTCGGAGGCCGAGAAGATGGGCCCCTGGGCGCAGGCGGTGTTCGACACGCTGTCGGCCGTCACCACGCGCGAGGTGATCGAGGAGGTGACATCGCGCGGCATGCTGGAGGTCCTGCCGCTCACCCACATCCGCGGCCGCTCCCTGCACGACGCGTTCGTGATCGTGGACGAGGCGCAGTCGCTCGAACGGAACGTCCTGCTGACCGTGTTGTCCCGGATTGGGGCGAACTCGCGGGTGGTGCTCACCCATGACGTGGCCCAGCGGGACAATCTGCGGGTCGGCCGTTACGACGGAGTGGTCGCCGTCGTCGAGAAGCTGAAGGGCCATCCGCTCTTCGCGCACGTCACCCTCACCCGCTCCGAGCGGTCGCAGATCGCCGCACTGGTGACCGAAATGCTGGAGGACGGCCAGATCTGATCCCGTACGTCCGAATTGGCGCCGCCCGCGAAGCCGTTGAGCTTAGCCGGGCGGCGCCTCTTCATGGGGTCGATCCGACAAAACCCCTGGGGCTGGGGGGATGTGAGGTTTCACACGCAACAGGGAATTGCCTTGCGCCACCGCTCTCCGGCAGAGTCTTGCATCCGTCAGGCCCCGCATACGGCACACCTGTACCTCGTAACTCAATAGCGTCGCCGTATGCCGCCCGAGCACCACGCGGCGCTCCCGCAAGGGAGTTGCCCACCGGGTCAGTTCCTCCCGTGACCTGAGCAGTTGGGGGGAGAGAGCCAGGGGCACGATCGCGTCCGCTCAGGTCACCAGTGCGGGCGCTGCTGGAAGGAAACCGTGTGAGCCGGATCTCGGTCCGGGGATTCGCGGTGGCGTCAGCCACTGCGGTCACCACCGTCGGCGCCGTCGTGGGTGTTGCCTCGGGCGCGCCCCAGACCGCTTCGAACGACAACGTCGAGGCGACCGCTGCCGACACGACGCTTCTCGCGGACATACCCGCGGGCCAGCAGGCCCAGGTGCAGACCGCGTCCCTGACGCAGCAGGCGGACGCCCAGTCCGCCCAGGCGAGCGCCGCCGCGAAGAAGTCCGCGGAGGAGGCCGCCCGCCTCCAGGCCGCCAAGGACGCCAAGTCCAAGAAGGAGTCGGCGGACGAGAAGGCGAAGGAGCGCGAGCAGGAGCAGATCGCCAGCCGCTCCGCCACCCGCGACCCCGCGTCGTTCCCCGTACAGAGCTCGTACACGGTCGAGCAGGTCAAGGCCATCGCACGGCAGATCGTGCCGGCGGACCAGTTCCAGTGCTTCAGCAACATCGTGAACCACGAGTCGACGTGGAACTATCTGGCGGTCAACGCCAGTTCCGGCGCGTACGGCCTGGTCCAGGCGCTCCCGGGCTCCAAGATGTCCTCGGTGGGCTCCGACTGGCGGACCAACCCCGCCACCCAGATCAAGTGGGGCCTGAACTACATGAACTCCAGCTACCACAGCCCCTGTGGTGCCTGGTCGTTCTGGCAGGCCAACAGCTGGTACTAGACGCTCCGGAATCTTTGCCCGGGGCAACTCAACCTTTCGAAGCCCCTCACCGTCCTTCGGTGAGGGGCTTCGCCCTGTACGGTCGGAAGCGACGACTCCGGGTGTGGGGGGAGTGGTGGGAACGCTCAGCGGGGGAAAGGGAAGCGGCAGCATCATGTCGAAAGTGCCGGGGCTGCTCGGGGCGCTGGGCGCCGGTCTGACCCGTATGGGCCAGCGGCTGGACGAACGCCGGGTGGAGACCGAGGCACGCGCGGCCGAGGACGCGGGCCTGGACGGCTCCGCCGGGACCGCCCGCAGTGACGATTCACCGGCCCGGGTGCCGGAGACGGCACCGGTGGGTGTGCCCGCGCAAGCCCCGGCAGGTGTGCCGGCGAAGGCCCCGGCGGTACGGGTCTCCGCGGAGGTCCCGGAGCCCTCGCCCGCGCAGGACGGGGCGCAGGCCCCCGAGTCCGCCGTGCCCGACCCCGTGTGCCGAACGCGACCAGGGACGAGAGCAGGCGCTTGCGTTCGCGCAGTTGCTCCAGCATCGAGACCAGCAGGCTCGTGCCGATCAGCATCAGGACCGCCGCCGCACCGATGTACAGCCCCCGCCGCACCCCGGCGAACTTCGCCGCCGTCTTGACGTCGTTGAGCGCCCGCGCCCGTGTGAACGGGTCCGCCGCCCACGTCGCGTTCAGGACCCGGTCGGTCACCAGCGCGTCGCCGGGACGCGTGGTCACGTACGTCGTGTAGTACACCCGCGCCTTGGTGAAGGCCCGGATCGCCCCGGGCGTCGCCAGCAGGCCGCCCCGCTTCGTGCCCAGCGGGTCCGTCCGCGCCGGGACCGTCCGCGCGTCGCGCGGCACCGTGTACGGGGTGTCCGTCGCCTTGCGGAGGTCCGCGTCGGGGCGGCCCGGCGACTCGAAGTACAGCTTCGCGCCCGGCGCGGCGCCGTCCCCGCCGAAGTCGCCCCCCGTGGTCACGAACACGTCGCCGTCCTTGCATGACGGCAGTTCGCCCACCTCGCGCAGCGCCCGGCAGTCGCCCACCGCCATCTCGACGTACCTGTCGTCGTCCGGGTTCTTCGACCTGGTGCGCAGACCCGCGTTTCCGAGCGTCGTGGTGCCGGTGACGCCGGGGATCGCCTTCAGGTTCTCCTCGCGGCGCTCCTGTTCGGCCTTGGACAGGTTCGTGGACATCGGGACGACCATCTGCGCCCGGGCCGTGTCCTCGCCGCTGGAGGTCACATAGTCGCCCTCGATGCCGCTGAAGAGCATCTGGAGCGCGATCGCCCCGGCCACCGCCACCGCGATGCCGTTCACCAGGCGGGCCGCCGCGCCGGAGTTCAACTGGAGGCGGCGGACCGCGAGTTGCCAGCCCACCCCGCCTCCGCCGAGCCGCCGCACCACCGTCTCGATCAGCCACGGCAGCAGTGCCGTCACCCCGATGAGGAGCAGGACCGTACCGCCGATCACTTGGCCCTGGTTGTAGAAGCCCTGGTCGCGGCCCTTGTCGAACATCGGGACGAGGAGGCCGAGTCCGACCACCGGCAGCAGCAGCCGCCACCACAGGCGCCGGGGGCGCGGCACCGACGTCCGTACGACACCCAGCGGTTCGATCACCACCCCGCGCAGCGCGAACAGCGTCACCCCGACCGCCGCCGCCGGCACCGCCAGACCCACCAGGACCGCCAGAGCGGCGCTGGGGTCGAGGTCGGCGGGGAAGACATTGAGCCGGGCGATGGTGACCTCGCCGACGTACTGGCGGGCGATCAGGAAGAACACCGTGCCGAGGGCGAGTCCCAGGACCGAGCCCGCCAGCGCCTCGCCCGCCGCGATCCAGCGTGTCATCCGGCTGTCCGCGCCCACCAGGCGCAGCGCCGCGAGGCGCTTGTCGCGCCGGTCGCCGCCGAAGCGCACGGCCGCCGCGATGAAGACCGCGACCGGCAGCAGCAGCACCACGAAGATGATCACGATGAGCAGGGCCAGGATCGGGTCGATCGGCTCGGTGGGCTGCTTGTCGGGGAAGGAGTTGATCCGCTCGATGTCGACCCGCTCCGAGTTGAGCGCCTCCTGGCCCTTGAGCACGTCGCTGCCCGCGTAGTAGGCGAGTTCGTGCGGGCCGAGCAGCCCGCTGTCGCCGATGGTGCCGGTGATCTTGTACGGGACGCGCTCGCGCAGCAGTTTGCCGCCGGGCGAGTTCAGCAGGTCGCGCAGGTCGGGCGAGACCACCATGGTGCCGGGCGCGGGCAGCGCGGAGAGCCCCGGCGGCACCGGCGCGCGCTTCCCCTCGGGCTGCAGCAGCCGGCCGCGGATGTCCTCCCCGTCGAAGACGGTGTCGGTACGGGCCAGCAGCATGGTGTCGGCGCCCGCGGGCATCTGCTGCCCGGCGCCGAAGTCGTTGCGCGCGTTGTCGCGTGCGTCCCGCGCCGCGAGCGCGCCCGGCAGGGCGGTGGTGGCGAGCAGCAGCGCCACGCCGAGCCCGACGCCGATCGCCGTCATCAGCGTGCGCGTCCACCCCTCGCGGCCGCCGGTGAGCGCGAACTTGGCACCCAGGGAGAGGTCCCGGAGCCTGTTCAGACGGAGTGCCCCGGTCATACGGCGTGCTCCAGCATCATGTCGCGGGACTTGCCGTCGCGTACGACGATCTCCCGGTCGGAGTAGGCGGCGACCCGCGCCTCGTGGGTGACCAGGACGACCGCCGCGCTGGCGGACCGGGCCGCCTCGGTGAGCAGCTGCATCACGCGCTCGCCGTTGAGCGAGTCGAGCGCTCCGGTCGGCTCGTCCGCGAAGATCACCCGCGGTGAGGTGACCAGCGAGCGGGCCACCGCCACGCGCTGGCCCTGGCCGCCGGAGACCTCGCCGGGCCGCTTGCCGCCCAGGTCGTCGACCTCCAGGCGCTCCATCCACTTCAGGGCCGTGCGCTCGGCCTCCTTGCGCCGCACCCCGGTCAGCCGCAGCGGCAGTGCGACGTTCTCCGTGCAGGTCAGCTCGGGCACCAGCTGGCCGAACTGGAAGACGAAGCCGAACTCGCTGCGGCGCAGCGCGCTGCGCTCCGCGTCCTTCATCGAGGACAGCTCACGGCCGTTGTAGAGGATCGATCCCGAGTCGGGCGTGACGATCCCGGCCAGGCAGTGCAGCAGCGTCGACTTGCCCGAGCCGGAGGGGCCCATGACGGCGACGACCTCGCCCGGGTGGATCGAGAACTCCGCCCCGTCGAGCGCGGGCGTGGACCCGTACGACTTGCGCAGGTCCTTGGCGAGGAGCAGGGAGCCGGCGGGCGTCATGCGCGTACCTCCGTGGCGAGCTGGTCGAGGCGGGCGGCGGTCAGCTCCAGCCAGCGCAGGTCCGCCTCCAGATGGAACAGGGCGTGGTCGCAGATCAGCTGGTCGGAGAGGTCGCCGCGGCGCTTGCGGTCGGTGAGGATGCGCATCAGCCGCAGATGCTCGGCACGCTGGGTGTCGAGCAGGTCACCGGCGCTGCGGCCGGTGAGCAGGGCGAGGACGACCTTGGTGTAGAGGGTCGACTGGAGGTACGGCTCGGGCTTCTCCGGCTGCCTGAGCCAGGCCTCGACATCGGTGATGCCGGCCTCGGTGATCGCGTACCGCTTGCGCTCGGGGCCGCCGCCGGCCTCCACGCCGTCGACCTCCACGAGGCCGTTCTTCAGCAGGCGCGACATGGTCGAGTAGACCTGCCCGTAGTGCAGCGGGCGGTCGTGCCCGAACTTCTCGTCGAAGGCGCGCTTGAGGTCGTACCCATGGCGCGGGCCCGACTCAAGGAGTCCGAGGAGGGTGTGGCCGATGGACATGCTCAGATGCCTTTCTGCTGGTACGTCTGCGGACGGGGTGGGCGGGTCACTCGGTACGGAGGCCGTCGGGGCGCATCAGGCGCCACAGCGGGGGCAGGCTGAGCAGCGTCACCACCAGGACGGCGACGGTACCGGTGCCCGCGAGCGGCAGGAAAAGCCACCAGTCGGTGACCTCCTTGCCGACCATGTCGAGCAGGGCCACGCCCAGCGCGGTGCCGCCCGCGACCGCGAGCACCACCCCGAGGACGACCGGCACCGCGGTCTGCCACAGCACGGACAGGGCGAGCGAGGAGCGCCGGGTGCCGAAGGCGACCAGGACCGACAGCAGCCTGCGGCGCTCGCGCAGCTGCTCGATCTGCGAGACGAGCAGGCTCAGCGCGATCAGCAGCATGGTGGCGATCGCCCCGGTCCGCAGCCCGCTCCGGACACTGGCGTACTGCTTGTCGCGCTCGACCTTGTCGATGGTGCGCACGGACATCACCGGGTCGATGGCGGCGGCCGTGTTGCGTACGTACTCGGCGGCCTCCGGCACCTTCCGGTCGACCCGGATCATGGCCTTGGTCTCGGCCGAGGCGAGCTTGCCGATGTCGACGGCGCCCGGGGTGGCGAAGATGCCGTGCCGGGCCTCGCCCATCGGGTCGGGCCGGGAGAGCACCGAACGGGCCGACCTGGGCACGGTCCACAGGACCGGCTTCACCGACGGGTCGTAGTCGGCGTCGGTGTCGAGGTTGACCGCTTCGCCGGGCCGCGCGCTCCGGTCCACCCAGTCGCTCAGCCGCTTGTCGCCCTCGGGGTGGACGACGAAGGTGTCCCCGTCGCGGCACGAGCGGATGCGGGCGAGCTCGGCGAGGGTGGCGCAGTCGCCCACGGTCAGCACGGTGGTGGGCCGGAGCTGGTCCCGGGTGTAGTGGCCCGGCCGGGTCGCGTAGGTCTCGATCGTGCCGATGACCGCCTCGACGCCCTTGGTGGCGCGAAAGTCGTGGATCATCCGCTGGGCGCGCTCGCCGCTGGGGAAGTCCGCCACGACGTCGATCTGGGCGCGGCTGGGGTCCTGGTCGGTGGTGCGGACGAAGTCGGCGTGGATGCCGGTGGTCATCATCTGGAGCGAGACCGCGCCCGCCACCGCCACGGTGATCCCCGCGACGGCCCGGCTCGCGGTGCCCCCGCTGAGCTGGAGCCGGCGTACGGCCAGCTGCCAGGCGACCGGGCCGCCGCGCAGCCTGGCGACCGCCGCCTCCACCAGCCACGGCAGCAGGGTGGCGAGTCCGGTCAGGGTGAGGATCGCGCCGAGGGCGACCAGGTTCGGGTCGGTCACGCCGTTGTCGACGCCCGCCCTGGGGGACAGGGCGAGGACGCCGATCCCGGCGGCGGGCAGCAGCAGCCGCCACCACAGCCTGCGCCTGCGGGGCTTGGCGGCCCGTACGACGCCCAGCGGCTCGACGGCCACCGAGCGCATCGTGAAGAGGGTGACCACGACGGCCGCGAGCGGCACGGCGAGCAGCACGAGCACGGCGAGCGCCGGGTCCGGGGTGAAGTCGGCGGGGAAGGCCGCGAAGCTCCAGAACCGGACGCCGCCGACGAGTTCGCGGCCGAAGAGGAAGAGGGCCGTGCCGACCAGCAGGCCGAGCGCCGAGCCCGCGAGCGCCTCCCCGGCCGCGATCCAGCGGGTCATCCCGGTGTCGGCGCCGACCAGCCGGAGTGCCGCGAGCCGCCGGTCGCGGCGCTCGCCGCCGAACCGTACGGCGGTGGCGATGAAGATGATCACCGGCATGAGCAGCACCACGCAGGACACCACGGTGAGCGCCACGAGGACCGGGCTGAGCGGCAGCTTCTCGACCTCGCCGCCGAAGGCGTCGGTGCGGGCGGCGCCGGTGTCCCGGCTGAGCGTGTCGCTGCCCGCGTAGAAGAAGAGCTCGGTGGGGTCGAGGAGCCCGGCGTCGCCGATGCTCGCGGTGATCCTGTACGGGAGGCGCTGGCGCAGCAGTTCGCCCCTGGGCGAGTCGAGCAGGTCGCGCAGGGCGGGGGAGGCGGCCATCTCGCCGGGCCGGGGCACCGTGCGCAGCCCGGGCGGTACGGCGGGGTGCGCGCCCTCGGGGCGCAGCAGGAGGCCGCCGATGCTCTCGCCCCGGTACTCGGTGCCGACCATGTCGAAGAGCAGCGACCTTTCGGAGCGCTCGAACGCCTTGCTGCTGCCCGAGGCGGCCGGCACCCGGGCGTCCCCGCGCGCGCTGCTCGCCTGGTTGACGTGGGGTATCGAGGCGGCCGCGAAGAGCAGCGCGACCCCGAGCCCGACGCCGAGGGCGGTCAGCAGCGTACGGATCCAGCCCTCGCGGCCGCCGGTGAAGGCGAACTTGGCGCCGAGCGCCAGCTCGCGGGGGCGGCGGCTCACCGGGAACCGGCCGGGGCGGCGGTCAGGTCGCGGGAGCGGCCGTCGCGGACGGTGATCTCGCGGTCGGAGTAGGCCGCGACCCGCGCCTCGTGGGTGACCAGGACCACCGCCGCGCCGGTGTCCCGGGCGGCCTCGGTGAACAGCCGCATCACCAGCTCGCCGCTGAGCGAGTCCAGG
The DNA here is from genome assembly GCF_001653515.1 of Streptomyces sp. ERV7. Classification (GTDB taxonomy): domain Bacteria; phylum Actinomycetota; class Actinomycetes; order Streptomycetales; family Streptomycetaceae; genus Streptomyces. The sequence goes on from NZ_LYOY01000040.1 coordinate 1,361,203, forward strand.
GCGCCGGTCGGCTCGTCGGCGAAGACCACCCGGGGCGCGGTGGCCAGGGCGCGGGCGACGGCGACGCGCTGGCCCTGGCCGCCGGATATCTGGTCGGGGCGGCGCCGGGCGACCTGGTCGACCTCCAGGCGCTCCAGCCAGTGCACGGCCGCGCGGTCGGCGTCCTTGCGACGCACCCCGTCGAGCCGCAGCGGCAGCGCCACGTTCTCGGCGCAGGTGAGCTCGGGCACCAGCTGGCCGAACTGGAAGACGAACCCGAAGTCACGGCGGCGCAGCGCCGAGCGGCGCACATCGCTCATCGCGGTCACCTCGCGCCCGTCGTAGGTGATGGTCCCCGCGTCGGGCCGGACGATCCCGGCGAGACAGTGCAGCAGCGTGGACTTCCCGGAGCCCGAGGGGCCCATGACGGCGACGACCTCGCCGGGGGAGAGGGAGAAGTCCGCGCCGTCGAGGGCGGGCGTGGAGCCGAAGGCCTTGCGCAGCCCGCTCGCGCTGAGCAGGGGTCCGGACGCGGGACCGGATGACGAGCCGAGTGACATGAGGAGGACTATACGCACTAGGTATACGCGGTGTGTATACCCCTGGTGCATAGCTCCTTGAGGAACATGACATTCCCTGGCAAAAACGGGCAGGATCCTGGGTTCTGGCAACCCTCGGGGCTGTTTGTCAGTCGGTTCCCATGGGCCGGGTGCTGATTCTCACGTACGGAAAAGACGTGATCGGCTCCCCTTTGTCCACACGTGCGGTGTTAGTTTTCTGAGCTGATCTGGCGAGTCAAGAAGGCGAGCGACTGAGGTTATGGGCCGAGCGGAAGAGCGGCGGGCCCGGCAGCGCGGTGCGCGCCGGACCAAGCAGACGAAGGGCGGCCGAATACGCAGGCTCTTCACCTGGAAGAAGATGCTCGGCACCTTCTTCGGCCTCGTCCTGCTCGCGATGGGCGGCTTCTACGTCATCTACCTGATGACGCCGATCCCGGAGGCGAACGCCCAGGCCCGGATGGAGAGCAACGTCTACAAGCTCTCCAACGGCAAGATCATCGCCCGGACCGGACAGCTCAACCGCGAGGTCGTCGGGCTCGACAAGATCCCGGAGAAGGTCCAGCTGGACTTCGTCGCCGCCGAGAACATGTCCTTCTACAAGGACTCCGGCGTCGACTTCAAGGGCACCACCCGAGGTCTGCTGAACACCCTCTCCGGCAAGGGCAAGCAGGGTGGCTCGACCATCACCCAGCAGTACGTCAAGAACTTCTATCTGAGCCAGGACCAGACGGTCACCCGCAAGCTCAAGGAGCTGGTGATCTCCCTCAAGGTCGACCGGAAGTACTCCAAGAAGGAGATCCTGGCCGGCTACATCAACACCAGCTTCTACGGCCGCAACGCCTACGGCGTCCAGGCCGCGGCGCAGGCGTACTACGGCGTGGACTCCTCCAAGCTGACCGTGGAGCAGGGCGCCTATCTGGCGGCGCTGCTCCAGGCGCCCAGCCAGTACGACTGGGCGGTGGCCACGGAGACCGGCAAGAAGCTGGTGACCAACCGCTGGAACTACGTCCTCGACAACATGGTCAAGATGAAGGAACTGGACGCGGCCCAGCGGGCGGCGATGAAGTTCCCGGTGCCGGTCGAGCCCAAGCCCGACCCGGGCATGGAGGGCCAGACCGGCTATCTGGTCCAGGCCGCCAAGAAGGAGCTGATCCACAACGGCATCAGCGAGGCGGACCTGGCCAAGGGCGGCTGGACCATCACCCTCAACATCGACCCCAAGAAGCAGAAGCTCCTTGAGGACTCGGTGAAGCAGGAGCTGACCAGCAAGCTGGACAAGAAGCGGAAGGTCGACCAGGACATCCAGGCGGGTGCCGTCTCGGTGGACCCGAAGACCGGTTCGGTCGTCGCGCTGTACGGCGGCCAGGACTATATGAAGCACCAGATCAGCAATGCCACGACGGCCACCTACCAGCCCGCCTCGACCTTCAAGCCGCTGATCCTCGCCGCCGCGCTCAACGAGAAGTCCGAGACGCAGGACGGCAAGGAGATCCGGGCCAACACCATCTACAGCGGCGAGAACAAGCGCCCGGTCAAGGGCGAGGGCGGAAACGGCTACGCGCCGCCCAACGAGGACGACGAGAGCTACGGCCCCATCACCGTCCAGACGGCGATGAACAAGTCCGTCAACAGCGTCTTCGCCCAGATGGGCGTGGACGTGGGGCTGCCCAAGCTGCGGGACACCGCGGTCGCGCTCGGCCTCAACCACATGAAGGGCGTCAGCGCCGAGCCCGCCATGACCCTTGGCTCCTACGGCGCGAGCCCCATGGAGATGGCCGGCGCGTACGCCACGCTCGACAACCACGGCAAGAAGATCACGCCGTCCATCGTCAAGTCGGCCCAGCACAAGGAAGCCAAGTACAACAAGCCGGACCCGATCGGCGACCAGGTGGTCAGCCGTGACGCGGCCGACGCCGTCACCTCGGTGCTCACCGGCGTGGTCGACGACGGTACGGCCAAGAGGTCGGTGCGGGACGCGGACAACCGCGACGGGCAGCCGGTCGCGGGCAAGACCGGTACCTCCGACGACAACAAGTCGGCCTGGTTCACCGGGTACACGCCCTCGCTGGTGACGTCCGTCGGACTCTGGGGCGAGGCCTCCGCGCCGCGCCAGGTGGACGGGAAGACCGTGCCCAAGGGCGGCCAGGTGAGCATCGCCGGTGCCACCGGCAACGAGGGGATCGCCAACGGCCGTATCAACGGTGGCGCCATCCCGGCCCGGATCTGGGCCGCGTACACCTTCGACGCGGTCGGCAGCGACGACTCCAAGTTCGACCTGGACACCGACCAGGGCGCGGCCGTGGAGAAGGACGTGACGCCGGTGACCACACCGAGCGGCACCCCGTCCAACACGCCCTCGCACACGCCGTCCAAGACGCCGTCCAAGACGCCTTCGCACACGCCGTCCAAGACGCCGACGAAGACGCCGACGACGGGTGGGACCAACGGCAACCCGACCAACGGGGGCCAGACGAACGGCGGTACCACCACCGGCCAGACCAACGGCGGTCAGACGAACGGCGGTACCACCACCGGGCAGACCAACGGCGGTACCACCACCGGGACCACCGACGGCGGTACCACCACCGGGACCACCGACGGCGGGACGACCCAGGGCACGATCCAGGGCGGCGGCACCACGCCGTAGCCCGGGCCCGTGGCACACGTTTCGGCCCCCCACCCGTCAGGGCGGGGGGCCGAAACGTCGGCGGGGCGCTGAGAGCCTGTCTTTGAACCCCCGCCTGCGCCCCGACGCCCGGCACGCACGCTCCAGGACGGACCCGCTGACGCCGTCCTTGAGGTGGCCCGCGATGTCGGAGACCAGCCGCTCGCGCGCGGCGTCGTCGAGCACCTGGCGCACCTGGGTGCCCGCCTGGCCCCAGTCGTCGTCCTCGCTGTGCGGCCGGTAGGCCTCGCGGACCATCTCACCGGCCGTCCGCCACCCGGTGGGGTCCCCGAAGCCCTCCACGGCCGCCGGGGGGCCGCCGTGGGAGTTGGGCGCGTACGGCGCCCCGGCGCGGGACGGCTCGTAGCGCATCGGCCCGTCCTTCGCGTAACCGTTGACCTGCGAGCGGGCCCGGTTGGGCGGCAGCTGCGCGTAGTTGGGGCCGATCCGGTAGCGGTGGGTGTCGCGGGGGATGGCCCCCATCGGGGATGGGTGGGTCGCTTCGTCCACGAGCCAGTCAACTCCGCCGACAAGGTGTCGGCAACATCTGGATCCCGCTCCGTACGGGGCCGGGCGGCCCGCCTCAGGGGCGGGTCGCCAGCTCGAACCAGACCACCTTGCCGCCCGAGAGCCGGGTCGCGCCCCACCGCCTGGCCAGCCGGTTCACCAGGAAGAGGCCGCGCCCGCCCTCGTCGGTGTCCCGCGCCCGCCGTTGCCGGGGCAGCTGCGGGGAGTCGTCGCCGACCTCGCAGCGCAGGACGTCCGTCTTGAGCAGCCGCAGGGTCACCGGGCGCTCCGCGTACCGCACGGCGTTGGTGACCACCTCGCTGACCAGCAGCTCCACCGAGTCCGTGAGCTCCTCCAGACCCCAGCGGTCCAGGGCGCGCCGGGCCAGGCGCCGGGCCCGGCCGGGGGCCGAGTCCTCCGGGTCCAGGAACCAGTACGCCACGTCGCTCGGCGCGATCCCGTCGAAGCGGGCCGCCAGCAGCGCGATGTCGTCGTCCCGGTCGCCGGGGCCCAGCATGTCCAGGACGTCGTCGCAGAGCGCCTCAAGGGGCGGCGGGTGGTCCGGGCCGGTCAGCTGGGCGGTGGCGGCGAGGCGCTCCCGCAGCTGCTCGATACCGGTCCACACGTCCCGCAGCCGGGACTCGACGAGCCCGTCCGTGTACAGCAGCAGGGTGGCGCCCGCCGGGGCGTCCAGCTCGACCGCCTCGAAGTCGACCCCGCCCACGCCGATCGGCGCGCCCGGCGGCACCCGCAGCACCTCGGCGCGCCCGCCCAGGTGCAGCAGCACCGGCGGCGGGTGCCCGGCGTTGGCGATGGTGATCCGGTGGGCGACCGGGTCGTACACCGCGTACAGGCAGGTCGCCATCCGGTCGGTGCCGAGGCGCTGGGCCTGCTCGTCGAGGTGGTGCAGGACCTCCTGGGGCGGCAGATCGAGCCCGGCCAGGGTCTGCGCGGTGGTGCGCAGCTGGCCCATGATCGCGGCCGAGGTCATGGAGTGGCCCATGACATCGCCGACAACCAGCGCCACCCGGCTGCCGGGCAGCGGGATCGCGTCGTACCAGTCGCCGCCGACCCGGGCGGTCTCGGCGGCCGGCAGATAGCGCGAGGCCAGCCGTACGCCGGTGGGCTGGGGCAGCGAGTCCGGCAGCATGGTGCGCTGGAGCTCGTCCGCGATGTACGCCTCGCGCCCGTACAGCACGGCCTTGTCGATGCCGAGTGCGGTGTGGGTCGCCAACTGGGCCGCCACCAGCAGGTCGTTCGCCTCGAAGGCGGGCCGCTCCAGGCCGCGCACGAACACGGCGGCGCCGATCACGCGCCGCCGTCCCCGGAGCGGCGCGAGTATCGTCCGGTGGCCGCCGGGGACCTGGCGGTCGGGGCCGAGCAGCTCGGCCAGGGCGAGCCGGGCGGGCACGGAGTCGCCGAAGACCGGCCGCACCCCGCGCAGCACCTCGGCGAGGGCGCCGCCGGTGCGGACCTCGCAGAGCTCGGCGGCCGGGGTCAGGTCGGTCTGGGCGTTCAGCAGGGACAGGGCGTCGATCGCCTCCGGCTCCTGCAGCGACTCGTCGACTAAACGCAGCCGGTCGGTTCGGCGCAGCCGCAGCACGAAGGGGCTGGCGGGCCGCTCGTCCCCGACCGGAAGCGGGTCGCGCAGATGCACGAGTATCGCGTCCGAGAAGGTCGGGACGGTGGCCCGGCACAGCCCGAGCACGATCTCGTCGAGGTCTATCCCGCGCGCGATCCTGCGGGTCGCGGCGCCCACGAACCGCAGCCGGTCGCCCTCGCGGCGGGCCACGGCCGCGCTGTCCCCGCCGGTGAAGGGGCGGGGTGGGGCGCCTACTGCTGCGCAGCACCCCGCAGGGGGATGTTCAGGAACGTCGGCGGCTCAGCCGGCACCTGAAAGAAGTCGTTGCCCTTGTCATCGACCACGATGAACGCCGGGAAGTCCTCGACCTCGATCCTCCACACCGCCTCCATCCCGAGCTCCTCGTACTCGACGACCTCGACCTTCTTGATGCAGTCCTGGGCGAGCCGCGCGGCCGGCCCGCCGATCGAGCCCAGGTAGAACCCGCCGTGCGCGTCGCACGCCTTGGTCACCTGCCCCGACCGGTTCCCCTTCGCCAGCATCACCTTGGAGCCGCCCGCCGCCTGGAACTGCTCCACGTAGGAGTCCATGCGCCCGGCCGTCGTCGGCCCGAAGGACCCCGACGCGTACCCCTCGGGCGTCTTCGCAGGACCGGCGTAGTACACCGGGTGGTCCTTCAGGTACTGCGGCATCTCCTCTCCCGCGTCGAGCCGCTCCTTGATCTTGGCGTGCGCGATGTCGCGCGCCACGACCAGCGGCCCGGTCAGCGAGAGCCGGGTCTTGACGGGGTACTTGGTGAGCTCGCCCAGAATCTCGTCCATCGGCCGGTTGAGGTCGATGCGTACGACATCCTCCTCGCCCGACGACAGGTGCTCGTCCGTCGTCTCCGGCAGGAACCGCGCCGGGTCCTTCTCCAGCTCCTCCAGGAACACACCCTCGGCCGTGATCTTCGCGACCGCCTGGCGGTCCGCCGAGCAGGACACGGCGATCGCGACCGGCAGCGAGGCGCCGTGCCGGGGCAGGCGCACCACGCGCACGTCGTGGCAGAAGTACTTGCCGCCGAACTGCGCCCCGATCCCGATCTTCTGCGTCAGCTCGAAGACCTTCTGCTCCAGCTCCTGGTCGCGGAAGCCGTGACCGGTCGCCGAGCCCTCGGTCGGCAGCTCGTCGAGGTAGTGCGCCGAGGCGTACTTCGCGGTCTTCAGCGCGAACTCGGCGCTGGTGCCGCCGACCACGATCGCCAGGTGGTACGGCGGGCACGCCGCCGTACCGAGCGAACGGATCTTCTCCTCCAGGAACTTCATCATGGAGGCCTCGTTCAGGACGGCCTTCGTCTCCTGGTAGAGGAACGACTTGTTGGCCGAGCCGCCGCCCTTCGCCATGAAGAGGAACTTGTACGCGCCGCCGTCCGTCGCGTACAGCTCGATCTGCGCGGGCAGGTTCGAGCCGGTGTTCTTCTCCTCCCACATGGTGAGCGGAGCCATCTGCGAGTAGCGCAGGTTGAGCTGGGTGTACGCGTCGAAGATGCCGCGCGAGAGGGCTTCCTCGTCGCCGCCCTCGGTCAGCACGTTCTGGCCGCGCTTGCCCATCACGATCGCCGTGCCGGTGTCCTGGCACATCGGCAGCACGCCCGCCGCCGCGATGTTCGCGTTCTTCAGCAGGTCGAGGGCGACGAACTTGTCGTTGCTCGACGCCTCGGGGTCGTCGATGATCTTGCGCAGCTGGGCCAGGTGGGCCGGGCGCAGATAGTGCTGGATGTCGTGGATCGCCTCGGCGGCCAGCTTGCGCAGCGCCTCCGGGTCGACCTTGAGGAACGTACGGCCGTCGGCCTCGAAGGTGGAGACACCCTCGGAGGTCACCAGGCGATACGGCGTGGCGTCCTCACCCAGGGGGAGCAGATCGGAGTACGCAAACTCTGGCATTTCGGCCATTCCTCACTCGGCAGACGGCGGCTGACCTCCATTGGCACAGCACCCTCAAGCGTATGCGGCCGTCACGGCGCCGATCCTGTGAGGTAGGGCTCAGTTGCGAAAGGGGGCGCGGGGCATGCTCCGGGCGCCGCCGCGCCGACCCTCGCGTGCCCCTAGTCGCGATCTATCGCGTTTGGGTACGCTGAATCCGTGGACGATTCCGTGGACCTCGAAAAGCACGCCGGGCCGCAGCCGGTGAAGCCCCTGGAGGCCGCCCCTCTGCGCGCCTCCGACGCCGACCGCGACCGGGTCGCCGACATCCTGCGCGAGGCGCTCGCGGAGGGCCGGCTGGACGCGGAGGAGCACGCCGAGCGCATCGACGGCGTCTACCGCGCCAAGACGATGGGCGAACTGGAACCGCTCGTACGGGACCTGCCCGCGGCAGCCGGCGGCGCGCACCGGTTCGGCGCGTCCTCCTCCGCGTCGCCCACGCCCGCGTATGCGACCGCACACGCTCCGGACGAGGCCGCGGGGCCGGTCGCCGCCGAGAATCTGGTCGCCGTCTTCTCCAGCTCCACCCGCAAGGGGCGCTGGCGCATCGGCCGCCGCACGAACGCGTTCGCGCTCTTCGGCAGCGTCGAGATCGATCTCACCGAGGCCTATTTCGAACAGCGGCTTTCCGTCATCAACGCCACGTCGATCTTCGGCAACATCGAGGTCCGGGTCCCCGAGAACCTCACGCTGCGGGGCAGCGGCACCGGCGTCTTCGGCAACTTCGAAGTGGACACCCTGGAGGCCGAACACCCCGAGGCACCCGTGGTCGTCGTCAATGGATACTCGGTATTCGGCAACATCGAGGCCAAGCCCAAGCGCGGCAAGCGGATCGCCGACCTCCACGACCGCCTGCGCAAACGCCTCGACTCCTGACGCGTCGCGTCCGCACACTTTTGGTCATCGGCGCGCGATTGCGATTTCGGACAACGGAACTCAGTGCATAGGCACGCGCACAGCGGGTAGGGACTGTCGCATCGTCGCTCGCTCGCGAAGCCGTCGTCAGCCGTCGTCAGGAGTTGGCCGTGCTGCATCCGCCGCATCAGTCCCTGCAGGTCGCCGTCGCAGTCCCGCCGCAGCGCGGCCCAGCTCGGGAGGACCAGGCGGGCCCGTGGCACACGGAGGCGGTCTGCCGCCGGGACGAGGCGGGGCTGTTCTTCGCTCCCTCCAAGGAGCCGACGGCCGCGCGCCTGTCGCGCGAGGAGGCCGCCAAGCGCGTCTGCGCCCGCTGTCCCGTCATGGTCGAGTGCCGCGAGCACGCCCTGCTGATGCCCGAGCCGTACGGGGTGTGGGGCGGTCTGACGGCGGCTGAGCGGCGCGTGGTGCTGGCCCGCCGGCGCCGGCGCGAGGTCGAGCTGAAGAAGGCCGCGTCCGCCGCCTGACGCGCGCGTACGTACGCGAAGGGGCGCTCCCGTCCGCACAACGGGGGCGCCCCTTCACGTATCCGCGTGACCTCCGGGGCCGCTACTTCGCCCGGTCGAAGTCGATCTGGCTGTAGGCGCGCAGCTTCGACAGCCGGTGGGTGGAGTCGATCTGCCGGATCGTGCCCGACTTCGAGCGCATGACCAGCGACTGCGTGGTGGCGGTCTCCGCGCGGTAGCGGACGCCTCGCAGCAGCTCGCCGTCGGTGATGCCGGTGGCGACGAAGAACACGTTGTCGCCGGAGACGAGGTCGTTGGTCGACAGCACGCGGTCCAGATCGTGACCCGCGTCCAGGGCGCGCTGCCGCTCGGCGTCGTCCTTGGGCCAGAGCTTGCCCTGGATGGTGCCGCCGAGGCACTTGATGGCGCAGGCGGAGATGATGCCTTCCGGCGTGCCGCCGATGCCCATCAGCAGGTCCACACCCGTGCCTTCGCGCACGGCCATGATCGACCCGGCGACGTCTCCGTCGGAGATGAACTTGATACGGGCGCCGGTCTCCCGGATCTCCTTGACGATGCCCTCGTGACGCGGGCGGTCGAGGATGACGACCGTGACGTCCTCGGGGGAGGAGTTCTTGGCCTTGGCGACGCGCCGGATGTTCACCGAGACGGGGGCGTTGATGTCGACGAAGTCGGCGGCCTCGGGCCCGGTGACGAGCTTGTCCATGTAGAAGACGGCCGAGGGGTCGAACATGGTCCCGCGGTCGGCCGCCGCCAGCACCGCGATGGCGTTGGGCATGCCCTTGGCGTTGAGGGTGGTGCCGTCGATCGGGTCGACGGCGATGTCGACCTCGGGTCCGGTGCCATCGCCGATGCGCTCTCCGTTGTAGAGCATCGGAGCTTCGTCCTTCTCGCCCTCTCCGATGACGACGACGCCGTTCATGGAGACGGTGGAGACGAGGGTGCGCATGGCGTTGACCGCGGCGCCGTCGGCGCCGATCTTGTCGCCGCGTCCCACCCAGCGGCCCGCTGCCATGGCGGCGGCCTCGGTGACCCGGACCAGTTCCAGGGCGAGGTTGCGATCAGGAGCCTCGGGAGAGACCTCGAGTTGGGGCGGCAAGTTGTGCTCGGTCATCGGAGCGCACCTTTCTGTACGGCGACGGCCGGGAAAAGAGGGTGCCTGCGAGGTTGCGATCAGGAGCCTCGGGAGAGACCTCGAGTTGGGGCGGCAAGTTGTGCTCGGTCATCGGAGCGCACCTTTCTGTACGGCGACGGCCGGGAAAAGAGGGTGCCTGGACTCTATCGTTACGTCGACAAAATGAGCAGTGGGGGCCACGTATGAGCAGCGACATGACCTGAGACCATGGGTGCGTGGCAGGAACACGTGGCAAGCAGAGTGTGCGGAACATGCTGCAGTCGTTGGCGGTGATCGGTATCGCCGTGGCTGTGATTTACATGTTCGTCCCGCACGACGGCAAGAAGGATCCGGTCAAGGCGGTCGACTACCGCGTCGAGCTCCTGACGGTCCGGCGCGCCGCGCCGTACCCGGTGGCGGCGCCGGTCGGGCTCCCGGACCAGGACAAGTGGAAGGCGACCTCGGTCACCTACGACGGCCAGGCCGACAACGCCTGGCACCTGGGCTTCCTGGACCCGGACAAGGAGTACGTGGCGATCGAGCAGTCCTCGGCGCCCGACCGGGACAAGTTCGTGAAGTCCGTCGCCAAGAGGGCGGCGAAGACCGACCGCACCCAGGAGATCGCGGGCGCGACCTGGCGCCGCTGGGAGGGTCCCAAGTACGACGCCCTCGTCCGCGAGGACAAGGGCTCCACGACCGTGGTGACCGGCACGGCGGGGTTCGCCCAGCTGGAGCGGATGGCGGCGGCGCTGGAGCTCAAGAAGGCGTGACGCCCGTCCGGCGCACCGGTACGGCGAAGGCCGCCGCACCCCCGAGCGGGGTGCGGCGGCCTTTCGTGTGCCGGGCCCTTCGCCGGGCCGCGGCTCAGACGGTGGTGACGACGTCGTCGTACGACAGGCGCGGGCTGCGCGGGTAGGACGCGTCCCCGCCCGGCTTGCCGATGTTGACGACCATCAGCGGGGTGTGGTCGCCGTCCAGGAACTCCTTCTGGAGCCCGGCGCCGTCGAAGCCGGTCATCGGGCCGGCGGCGAGCCCGGCGGCGCGGACACCGACGATGAAGTACGCGGCCTGCATCGCGGCGTTCAGACCGGCGGCGTTCTCACGGACCGGACGCTCGCTGAAGAACACGTCCTTGGCCTGCGGGAAGGCCGGGAACAGCGTCGGCAGCTCCTCGTGGAACTCGTTGTCGGCGGCGAGGATGGCGACCAGCGGGGCGGTGGCGGTCTTGGCCCGGTTGCCCTCGGCCATGTGCGAGACCAGCCGCTCCCGCGCCTCGGCCGAACGCACCAGCACGATCCGCAGCGGCGTCTGGTTGAAGGCGGTCGGCCCGAACTTGACCAGGTCGTAGATCGCCTGCACCTGCTCCTCGCTCACCGGCTCGTCGGTGAACGTGTTGGCGGTACGGGCCTCGCGGAAGAGGAGGTCCTGAGCGGCGGAGTCAAGGGCGAGAGACATAACGAACCTTCCGGACTTACGGGGATTCCGCTTGCGGGGGATTCAAGCGGCGACGCCACCGTACGACGGAGTTAGGTTAAGCTTCAACTAAACGGGGCCCTGGGTGACTGGCGTCACAGAATGGGTGGTTTTGGGGCCCGCCGGCTGCGCGTGCCGCCGTCGGTGCGCCCCGCCTTCGTCCCGGCGGCCATGGCCGGCTTCGCCGGGTTCGCCACCATGGGGCTGTTCACCTCGGTGGCACCGAGCTTCCTCAGCGAGGTGGTGGGGGTGAGCGAACCGGCGGTGTCCGGCACGGTGGTCTTCACGGTGTTCGCGGCGTCGACGGCCGGTCAGCTACTGATGGGACGCTTCGGTGTGCGCCGGGCGCTGCCATGGGGCTGTGTGGTCCTGGTGGCGGGCATGGCGCTGATCTCCTGCGCGCTGCTCGCGGCCTCCCTGCCGCTGCTGGTGGTGGGGGCGCTCACCGCGGGCGCGGGGCAGGGTCTTTCGTTCAGGGCCGGTGTCACCGACGTGGGCGAGCACAGCCCGCCGGAGCGGCGGGCGGAGATCACCTCCGCGCTGTTCGTCGTGCTGTACGTGGCGATCTCGATCCCCGTGGTCGGAGTGGGGATCATGGCCGTCACCCTGGGCCTGCGCACCTCGGGCCTGATCTTCAGCGCCTGCGTCGCCCTGCTGGCGGCCACGACGGCGGTGCTGCTGTGGGTGCGGCCCGTACAGAAGAGCGTCGCCGACGTTCAGCCGTGAGGTCCGGCCTTGCTCGCGGCAGGCTCCCGGCGAAGCCGCTCAACTCACCTGCCCCGGCGCGAAGTAGTCCCGCAGCCGGGCGATCTTGCCGTCGCGGACCCGGAAGATCTGGACCAGCGAGACCGTCGTGTCCGCTCCCCCTCCGTCGAAGACCGCGTCGATCTCGGCGATGAACACGTCCGGGTCATCGGTGAGGTGCAGCACATACCCGGACTTCTCCGTGTTCGGCGCTCCCCCGTCGCTCGTCTGCCGTGCGTAGTACGCCGCCATCGCGCTGCGGATCTGCTCCCGCCCCTCCATGCGCCGGGGGAAGGCCGCGCCTGCGTCCACGAGCGGCGCCTCCAGGACGCCGTCCTCGGTAAACAGTTCGGCAAGGGCGTCGGCGTTCCGCGTCAGTGTGCCGGCGTAGACGAGGTTCCTGAAGATTTCCTGTGGCGAACTGGACACAGCGGGCTCCCGGGACGGGTAGAACAGACAGGAAGCCCACCTCATCACAGGGGTGTCCGCCGCGGAGCGACTTCCGCGAAGCGTCACCCGTGCCGTCCCCAGGGAATCCCGGGACGTGACGGAAGTCCCAGTCGATGATGAAGCGGCCCGGGTTGGCAAGGGGTCCCCGTTCGACTGCGGAGAAGTACCCGCAGACGAACAGGCGCGATATGGGGTAGATCAGAACTCAAGCCATTATCAAGCGGAAAGAGAAGACCTCTTATGACGCACATCGTCCTCCCCGGCCAGCGCCCCGAAGGCCGCCGCGGGTTCGAGATCGTCCTCTCCAGCAAGATGACCGGTCAAGCGGCCTCCTGGGTGGAAACCCGTCAGGGCCCGGCCTGGTCGGGCCCTCCGCTGCACACCCACGCCGAGTCGACGGAGACCTACTACGTCGTCTCCGGCACCCTCTTGGTCCAGGTCGACGACGAGGTCGTGGAGCTGCGCCCGCGCGCTCTCGCCCACATCACCAGTGGCACTCGCCACACCTGGGCCACTCCGCCCGGTGAAGGCTGCCACTTCCTCACCCTCCACATGCCCGGCGGTTACGAGGACTACCACCCGACCGCCCTCCAGGCCGAGAAGGACAACGGCGGCCCGCTCACCCAGGAAGACCTTTTCAAGATCGCCGCCCGCTTCGACTGGCGTCCCGCCGGCGACACGCCGATGCGTCTGACCCCCGACGGCCGCCTCGTCCCCGCCTCCCAGGCCGACGACGAGGCCACGCGCCTGCGCGCGGAATGGCTGGCCGCCGAGGGCGAGAAGGCCGAGATCACCCCTATCCACGACCCCGGCTTCTACGCCGCCAACCCCGCGTAACCACAGCACGGGGTCGTTCCCCGGAGCGGACGCGCGCATCCGCCGTGCCGTACCGCGTCCCTGACCGCAGGTCAGGGACGCGGTACCGCTCCGCCCGCTCCTCCCTCAGGGTCAGCCCCCTGCCACTCCGCGGTCGCCCACCGGGTGCCCCCGGCGAGCGGTCGGTCATTCCCGCGGTGTCGCACGGGCGCATATGACTGCGCTCCGGATTTCGGGGTATTCACCTCCCGGAACGGGTGAGCCCGAGGGGCCGGGGACGGTCCGGTTCAGGTGGTGATCGCGATGCGACAGACAGTCATCAGGAGGCCGCAGCCCCCGGCGCCCCGGCCGCCCCTGGACCTTCGTACGCCCAGCGGGCGCCCGCTCCCGTACTGACGGGGCTCACCGGCCTGCCGGTGAAGTGAGCACCACGGCCCGCCCGCCCTGCCGGGCACCACGCCGCACCCGTACGGCATCGGGTATCAGCGTGAGGAGCGCGAGCACCGCCGCGCCCACCCCGAGCCACAGCGGCGCCCGGAGTCCCTGGAGATCGATGGCCACGCCCCCCAGGCCGGAGCCGATCACCACGCCCAGCGTGATGAAGGAGGAGTGGACGGTGTTGACGAGGGGGCGGGCGTTCGCCGTGCGCTGCACTCGGCTGATCATCGCCGGGTTGAGGGTGACGCCGACCAGCCCGATACCGGTCATCGCGAGGACAGCGGGGACCCGGTGGTCCGCGAACAGGGCGAAGGCGCTCAGGAACACGATGTTGAGGGCGAGTCCGGCCACCAGAACCGGGATGGTGTGCGAGTCGGCGAGCCGGGCGACGACCGCGTTGCCGACCACTGTGGCGGCGCCGTAGACGAGCAGGAGCAGCGGGACCGTTCCGTGCGAGAAGCCGGTGAGGTCGGTCAGGATCGGCGTGAAGTAGGAGAAGGCCGAGAAGGTCGCGCCGATGATGAGCGTCGAGGTGGACATGACCAGCCAGAGCCGCGCGTCCCGGAAGACGGCGAGTTCCTCACGGAACTCGCCCGCCCCGTCGGCGGGTTCGAGGGAGGGTACGGCGACCGCCGTGGCGACGGCGGCGGCGACGGTGACGACTCCGACCGCGACGAAACCGGCCCGCCAGCCCCACTGCTGGCCGACGAGGGTGGACAGCGGCAGCCCCAGGAGGGTGCCCACCATGAGGCCCTGCATGGCCACGCCGATGGCACGCCCGCGTACGTCCGGCGAGGTGAGCTGGGCGACGGCGGAGAGGGCGACGCCGAAGAACGCGGCGGAGGCCGTGCCCGTGACGACCCGGGCGGCGAGCATGACGCCGTAGCTGTCCGCGGTGGCGGCCAGGACGTTTCCGGCGAGGAAGACGGCGAACAGGGTCATCAGCGCCGTCTTGGGGCGCAGCCGGAGGACGGCGACGGTGGCGAAGGGCCCGCCGATGGCCATGGCGAGGGCGAACGCCGTGATGAGGTAGCCGACTTGGGCCACGCTGACGTGCAGGTCGTCGGCGATCTGCGGCATGAGGCCGCCGACCAGGAACTCGCTGGTGACCATGGCGAAGATACCGAAAGCCATGAGATGGACGGACTTGGGCACGGGAAACGCCCCCCTGTTCTGTATTGATCAGTCCAAAATGCGGGTACGGCGAGAGACGAGCGGGTACGAGGAATGAGCCCCCGGCGCGGCGGGCGGAGGGTCAGCCGGCGGGCGGTCAGTGGGCCAGCGAGTCGACCCCTGCGGCCATGATCTGCTCCAGCGCGGAGCGGTCGGCACCGGCCTGGGAGGCGATGCGCATCCCGGCGATCACCGAGGTGAGATACCAGGCGAGCCCGGCGGGATCGCGCGAGGAGCGCACGGATCCGTCCCGCTGCCCCCGCGCGATCACGGCACGGAAGGCGTCCAGGCGCCGCTCCAGGTCCTTGGCCAGGAGCCGGGCGACCTCGGGGTCGGTCTCCGCCACCGGCTCGGTGAGGGTATTGACGGTGAAGCAGCCGATGGCCCGCCCGAGACGGCGGTTCTCCAGCTCCCCTTCGAGGAGCATCGCGAACAGGGCCCGGATCCGCTCCAGACCGCTGCCCCCCTCCTCTTCGAGAATGGCGATCTGACGGGCCGTCATGGTGTCGATGTAGTGGCCCAGCGCACGCCGGAAGAGGTGGTCCTTCGAGGTGAAGGTGTTGTAGATACTGCTCCGCCCGAGGCCGGTGGCCTCGCACAGGTCCTGGGTGGAGGTGGCTTCGTAACCCTTCGCCCAGAACGCCTGACAGGCCGCGGCCACCGCCTGCCGCTCGTCGAACTGCCGTGGTCGCCCCATGGACAGCACACTAACAGGTTTTGGAACGGTCGGACCAAAAAAGAAGGATCACCGCGCTCCCCTCGCGACACCGGTCGGAGCGGTGGACGCCGGCCCTCCGCCCGGGCCGTGCCGAGGCACGACCCGGGCGGCCGGTCGTCAGATGCGGTGCACGGTGTGCAGCTTCTTGGCGTACGTGCCCGTGCCGTCGAGCAGCGAGGCGCCGCCTATGTCGGCCATGGTGGGGCCGTTGTTCGTCTTGCGGCTGGAGAAGAAGCGGCGCTTGCCGTCCGCGTCCAGGCCCAGGTAGATGCCGACATGGTCCACGGTGACCGTCGGGTTGTCGTCGCCGGAGTCGGCGTTGAACAGCACCAGGTCGCCCGGCTGGAGCAGAGCCGCCGCGGGCGGGTTCGTCCCGTCGGTCTGGTCGATGCGGGCACCGGGCGCGTAGTCGACCATGTCCCGCGACTTGCGCGGGAGGCGGGTGTGGGTGGTGTCCGCGCCCGCGGCCAGGGGCACGCCCATGTGGTAGCCGTACACCATGCGCGTGAAGCCGGAGCAGTCCAGGTTGCCGACCTGCTTGCTCGACGGGCCGGTGTAGGTGCCGTCGGGGAAGGTCCAGCCGGTGTTCATGTACTCGTGGAAGTCGGCGCCCTCGTAGCGGTAGCCCTGCGGGTCCAGGTAGCCGTACCCCGCCTCACCCAGGACCTGCTTGTCCTTGGCGGGCCCGGAGCCGCTGGTGACCGCGGGGCCGCCGGCGAGGAACATCGCCGCGTACGCCAGCACGTCCGGAGCCGTCGAGCCGGCCCAGGCGCGGACGGTCTTCTCCAGGTCCGGCGTCCAGTTCCCGTCGAAGGGCTCGGCCAGCACGCGCACCCAGTCGCCGTGCGTGACGCTCGGCGGCGTGGCCCAGGTGGACTCGTCCACCTGGAAGCGCTTGACGGAGAGCTTGACCGGCAGGTTGGTGCAGCCGTCGTTGGCGAGGGCGCGCAGACCGACCCGGCCCTTGCCGAAGGTGTCGTCGCTGACGTCGACGGTCCAGGCTGCCGGTTCCGCGGAGGACGTACGCCAGGCCTTGACCTGGATACGGGTGCCTTCGCGGCGCACCCGGATCGTCCAGTCGGTGCCGGCGGCCACGCCCGTGGCGAGGGTGAGGGCGGTCGAGCCGGGGAGCAGGTCGACCTTGTCGGCGACCTCCTTCTCGACGCGCAGCTCGACCGCGCCGGTCGTCAGGAAGGACAGCCGGGCCCGGTAGTTGTTGCTGGTGTCCTGGTAGCCGAAGGACAGCGCATAGGAGCACGCCTGGCCGGTGGGCACCTTGTCGAAGTGCGCCACGGACCGCACGTCGAGGTCCGTGATCTCGCCGTCGCGAAGGGTGGCGTGGCGGCTGGCGAAGTCGGTGGTCAGGCTGATGACGCCGGCGCCGGGCACGACCGAGTAGTCCGTGGCGGTGGGCCCGAGGGTCGACCAGCTGCCGCCGCCCGGGGAGGTACCCCAGTACGAGCGGTCGGCCACGGGCAGCGTCAGGTCCGGCAGGGTGCGCACGAAGTCGTCCGCGAAGGACTTCTTGTTCTCCGTGAAGGTGCGCTGCGGGCCGGGCAGGACGACGGTACGGGCGCCGTGCGTCAGCAGGGCCACGCGCTTGCCGCCGGAGGTGACCTCGGTACGCGTCGGGGTGCCCGAGAGCACGGCGGCGGTGAGCGGGGTGTTCAGCGTCAGCTGGCTGAAGTAGGAGGCGTTCAGCGGCGGCAGCGTGACGGAGGAGCGCGGCGAGGCGAGCCCGGCGGGCGCGGCCACGGAGCCGGCGGAAACGGTGGTGGCGGCGGCGCGCGCCGGAGCGGCGGCCAGACCGCTGAGCGGAACGGAGGCGGCCGAGGCCGCGAAAATACCGAGCAGGCTGCGCCTGGAGGTGTGGGACATGCGCGCCATCATGAGGCAGCGGGGGGTGACAGGTGACACCGGGCCCCCCGTGCGTCCACTGTGAGCGATTCGCCGGTTTGAGCCCGCCCTCCGCTTTCCGGACGGCGCCTACTCCCCCGTGGAGCGCGCGGTGCGGCTCGGCCTGGGTGCGGGGTAGTCGTCGGGGCCCGCCGGGCGGGAGGCCTTCTCCGTGTCCTTCGTCCAGGGGCCGACGCCGAGCCTGCCCGTGGTTCCGAGATCCAGTTCCGGGGTCACGATGGCGGCAGGTGAGCCGGGGTTCACCGTCACCCGGACATAAGGGACATTCACGGGGTCGCCCGACTCGGTGGTGTTGCGCCACATCAGGGACGCGTACGCCGTCTCCCCCGGCTTCAGTGTCACGGGGCGGGGCGGAACGTCCGGGCCCCCTGCCGTGGAGATCGCGCCGGTGCCGTCGAGGATCCGTACGCCCGCGATCGGCCGCCGCTTCTCGTCGAGGAGCTGGAGGCGCGGGTAGCCGCTGGTCCGTACGACTCCGGTCCCGCAGTTGGTCAGGTGGAGTCCTACGACGCGGAGCCCCATGGCCGCATCGCCCTTGTCGGTGGTGACGCGCATGCCCGAGGGCGGGCACTTCGCGGAGTCGGCGGAGGCCTCGTCCGCCGGGACCGCGCGCACCTTGGCGATGCGTACGCGTGGGTCCGCACCGGCGTCGGGGACCTCTCCCAGCTCGACGGTGTCCCGGACGGTCCGCCCCGGCGCCACGGCCACCACCGTCCGGCTCGGGGAGGAGGTGACTTCTCCGGAGGGTTTCCTGAGCTCGAAGGTGAGGGTGTAAGTGAACGGCTCGGTCTCCGTGTTGGTGACCTCGAAGTCGATCGCCGCACCCGGCGACGGGCGGCAGCCCAGCCGCACTATCCGCACACCGTCCCGCTTCAGGTCGGCGGGATCGCCGGTGAGCGGGCGGGGGGTGCACATGGGCGAACCGGACGCGGCGGAGGAGCCGGATACGGCGTCCTCCGATCCGCATCCGGCGACCAGGGCGGCGCTCGCGGCGAGGAGGGCGGCGGTGAGCAGGGCGGCGGAACGCATACGCCCCACCCCATCAGCGAGGAGATCATCCCGGCAATGGTGAAGACCACACGCTTCGTCACAGTCGTGATACAGCGTCACTCGCCGCCCGCCCGCGAAGCCCCGCGCCGCCGGTCATCTCAGTTCGTCCGCACTTCCAGGACCGTGACCGAGTACGGGGCGAAGGTCGCCGTGAAGGCGGGGGTGATACCGCCGACGGACCTGCTGCGCGGGATCACCGCCTCGGGGTTCGCGAGGGTGTTGGTGGCCTTGCGGTCCGCGGCGGCCAGAACCGTGACGGTCCCGGTCGACGCCGTGCGGGCGACTCCCTTCAGGGTGACGGCCGTCCTGCGGGCCGTGCCGCCGGTGTTGACCACCGCGAGGTAGATGCGGTGGGTGTCCGGGTCGTGGGTGGTGACGACGTTGAGGCCGGGCAGCGCGCGCACCTCGGTGGGCAGGACCACCGTGCCCCGGTGGGTGCGCAGCAGCTGCTGGGCGTAGTAGCTGGGCGAGTTGTAGCTGGCCAGACCGGAGTACGCGATGAGGTTGGTGGCCCAGGTGTTGTCGTTGACGTGGCTGAACAGCGGCGCGTAGCACTCCATGAGGACCTGGTCGGAGTTGCGGATGAGCCCGGCCAGCCAGGACGCGTCGCCGAGTGCCGCGTCGAGGTTCGGGGTGGGGCGGCCCTCCTGCGCGGCCCACTCGCCGACGAACACCTTGGGGCCGCGGCGGTCCCGGCCGTCGTATTTGTGGGAACCCGCCTGGAAGGCGGACGGCGACTGGTAGTAGTGCTCGTCGATCAGGTCGTACGGGCGGGAGGCGACCGGTGTCGTGGCGATCAGCTTCAGCGCCGGGTAGCGGGCCCTGATCGCGTCGTGGAAGGCCGCGTAGCGCTCCTCGTACGAACCCGACCTGTCGAACCAGTCCTCGTTGCCGATCTCCACATGGGTGAGGGGGAAGGGCGCCCGGTGCCCGTCGGCCGCGCGCCTGGCGCCCCAGGTGGAGGTGGCGGGCCCGGTGATGTACTCGATCTGGTCGAGGGCGTCCTGCACGAAGGGCTTCAGGGCGTCACCGGTGACATGGGCGCCCTGCAGGGAGTATCCGGCGTACACGCACAGCAGCGGGACGCAGTTCAGGTCCTCGGTCATCTGGAGGTATTCGGGCAGGCCGAGGCCGTCGGTGGACCAGTATCCCCAGGCCGAGTTGCGGTGTCCGGGCCGCTCCTCGACGGGGCCGATGGTCTTCTTCCAGTCGAAGCGGTCGGCGATGACGTTGCCTTCGAGGTAGTTGCCGCCGGGGAACCGCAGGAACGCGGGCCGCAGGGCTGCGAGCTTCTCCATCAGGTCCACGCGCAGACCGTTGCGCCTGCCCTTGTACGTGGGCGGGAAGAGGGAGACCTGGCTCAGCCAGAGCGTGCCGGCGGCCGGGGCGGTGACGACCAGGCGGGCGTTGAGGGTGGTGGGGGCGCCGGGTCCGGTCCGCAGGGTCAGCTCGTGCTTGTGCCACGAGGTGGTGAGCGCTCCCGTGGTCGCGCTCGCGTGGACCGTGCCGTCCGTGCCGACGATCGCGACGGTCACCTTGCCGGTCACGGAGGGCGATTTGATGTGGAGGGAGGCGCGGTAGGTGGTGGAGGGACGGACCGGGATGCCCCAGAAGCCCTCGTTGGCGACGCCGTCTCCGGCGGCGCTGGTGGTGACGCGCAGGGACTGGGTGAGGGCCTGGTTGAGTGGCTGGGCGGTGTCCACGGCGAAGGTCGCGGCGCCCACGGTGGACCAGTGCAGCGGGGTGGCCGCGGCCATGAAGCTGCGGTTGTTGACGAGTTCGGCGTAGAGGCCGCCCTCGCCGCTGTGGTTGATGTCCTCGAAGAAGATCCCGCCGAGTTCCGGGCTGACCACCGGGCCCGGCCGGGTGGCGTCGACGGCCAGCAGGGGCCGGGTGGAATCGACCGGCACGCCCGCGAGGGCCGCGGCCTGTTCGGCGGTGAGGGCGGTGTCGAAGACCTGGACGTCGTCGATGAGGGCGTGCGCCTGATCGGCCTCGGCGCCTGCGAAGAAACCGCGCCCGACGGCGGTGGTGCCGGTGGCGCGCCAGCCGCCGGGGTGGGGGACCTCGCCTTCCAGGATCCCGTCGACGTAGAGCCGGATGGCCCCGGCCGCCGTGTCGTCGACCCCGAGGAGGTGGTACCAGACGCCGGTCGCGGGAGCGAAGGACGCACCGGCCACGGCGGCGGAGCCGTTCGCCGAGGTGGCGTCGGAGGGCAGCCGGGTGAAGGCGAAGGCGCCGGTGTCGTCGCGCAGTTGCAGGAAGAAGCCGCTGACCTGGGTGCCGTCGACGGAGGCGAAGGTCTGGTATCCGTTGGTGGCGGTGAGCCGTACCCAGGCGGAGACGCTGAAGCTCCTGGCGGTGTCCACGGCGGGCCCCGGAGCCCGCACCGTACGCCCCAACTCCGGCCCCCGGCACCCGAATCCCGCCACACGGAACGCGCGAAGCCCCCGGGCGGATACGCCGGGGGCCTGGCATGGGGTAGGGTGAGCAACGATGCGAGTCCCCTTCGGGGGGTTCGTCGCGCGAGTGTAGTTTAATGGTAGAACATGAGCTTCCCAAGCTCAGAGCGCGGGTTCGATTCCCGTCACTCGCTCCACCAGAAAGCCCCAGGCCATCGGCCCGGGGCTTTTTTGTTGTCCGGACCACATCAGGCATCGCGTGCCCGTTGCGTGCCCGATATCGGTGGCCGCACCGGCCGCGGCACGCTCACCTTCGCGGGCGGCGTCGTCCCGGTCCGCAGATAATCCCCGCATGCATCCCACTGAGCTGGTGACCCGTCAGGCCGAGGCGATCGTTGACCGTCTCGGCCTGACGGGCCGGTGCGAGATCTCGGTCGTGACCGTTGGGTACGACCCCACAGCCCTCACGAGGGAAACCGCTACTGCGCCCTTCACGACGGAGGCGTACAGCTCCTGGCTCACCGTGCAGTCGGGGCCAGAGCCGCTCGACGATGAGCCACCCCTGGACGAAGGCGTCCACGTGCTGGTAACCAGCGCCGACGAGTCGACGCGGGTCCACCTGCCACCGGACATGGAGGACGTCGAAACTCTGGTGCTCCTGGCTGACCGGCTGCAGGACTGGGCCGTTGAACTGACCCATGGCCAGGCCCTGCCGCCATGTCCAGGGCACCCGCACCCGATGTCTGCTGCCGCAGTGGACGACAGTGCGGCCTGGGTCTGCCCCTCCAGCCCCGAACAGGCGTTGTTCCTGATCGCCTGACCCGCCGCAACGCCGCTCCAAGCCGCACCAGAACCCGCTCCCAGCGGGAGTCGCTAGTGGACAGGACCGGCGGGACGCCGGCCCAGCCCTGCGGGTGCTCAGGCTTCCCGCACGGCTGACTCATCGGCCGTGCCGCACGGGCGTGAGAGGAAGGGGTGGACGGTCGCCCCTTCGCCACCACCCATCACCCAGACCGCGGTCCGCGAGCTCTACGAGGAAACCGGCCTGACCGTGAAGCCGGATGCCCTCAAGGTCGCCCACATCATCCACGGCGCCTGGGGCGTCGAAGCCCCCAACGGCTTCCTCACGGTCGTCTTCGTAACCCACGAATGGGACGGCGAGCCCGAGAACCGCGAGCCCCGCAAGCACTCCCAAGTCAGCTGGGTCGACGCCGCCGCCATCCCCGGGGAGTTCATGGCCACCACCGCCAGCGCCCTCCATCGGTACCTGTCCGAAGGCCCTCAGGTCTCCCTCGACGGCTGGCAATAGGAGCCATTCATCCCTTCACAAGGCCTGGCAATGCCTTCGAGGAGCTGACCACTTGCCTTCTGCTTTCACAGACCGATGAGGTCACAAGCGGTACCAGGCTGGCCAAGTCAGCGTTAAGGGCAGGGAGATGAGAGGAACATCGACGGTGCGGTGCTGTAACCCGACTCCTGGGGGGGGGATCCACCGGTGCTACTCCCGTCTACCCACTGCCACCACGGGCTTTCTCCGTTCCACCCCGCCTGCGACCTCATCCAGACCAGCGAAAACGGCGAAACCCGAGCAAGAACAGGACACAGACATGAGCTCCCCGTACCCGCAGCGGGACCCCGATCCCCAGCTGACGCCTGCGCCACCGAAGAAGCCCATGGGCAAGGGCAAGAAGATCGCCATGGGCGTCGGCGGCGGTGTGGTGCTGCTCATCGTCATCGGCAGCCTGAGCCCTAAGGGTGACGATGGCAAGGACGACAACAAGGCCGAGACCGCTAAGAGCGTCCGTACGGCAACCGGACTACCGACCCCCGCGACCACACCGTCGGCGCAGCCCGCGACCAAGCCGGACAAGCAGCCCACCCTTGCCGCCCCTGCGGCCAATCCGCTGCCCGACCTCATCGGCATCGGTCTCCAGAGCGCCCAGGACCAAGCCCAGGCCGCGGGGTTCTACAACCTGGCCTCCCACGACGCCACCGGCCAGGGCCGCTATCAGGTCCTCGACCGCAACTGGAAGGTGTGCTTCCAGACTCCTCGCGCCGGACAGGTGCCCTCCGGCGCGAAGATCGAGTTCGGAGCGGTGAAGACCGACGAGAGCTGCCCCTCGACGGACCTGAACCCGGCAGGCGCCGAGACAGGCGGCTCCCTCCCCGACTTCACCGGCAAGAGCGTCCAAGCCGCCCGCCGGGCCCTGGACACCTCCGCGTCCATCACCGCCGAAGACGTCAGCGGCCGGGACCGCGCCGTCCTGATGGAGAGCCACTGGAAGATCTGCTCGCAGACTCCGGCGGCCGCCAGCAGGTGGAACGGCCAGCCCATCACGTTCAAGGTGGTCAAGACCGCCGAGAACTGCCCCTGAGCCATGCCTGTTCACCGTCTCCGGGCGGCGCCGCCTCGTCCCACGCCACCGCAGGTTGGAAGTGAATCCATCCGGCCGCCGTGTCGCTCGCCCATGGTGAACTCGGACGCCAGGAAGCGTACGCCGAGCATCGCCTCCATGTTCCGCTCGATCAAGGTCTGCAGCTCGCGCTCGACGGGCACGAGGCCATCGCATCTCAGCAGGCCGCTTCGCCCACCGCGTGCCCCAGCCGTGCCCTCCGGACCGGAAAATCCCGGTCTACAGCGGTGCAAGCCGGTCCGCGCCAGAAGCCCTGGCAGCCCTGTTTTCGCAGGTCAGACAGCACACCGGCCACGCAGCACCCGTTGATTCCCAAGCTCAGAGCGCGGGTTCGATTCCCGTCACTCGCTCCATGACAAAGGCCCTGGTCCATGACCGGGGCCTTGTTTGTTGTCTGGACCCGTGCCGGGGTGTCCGGCGGGCCGGGCGGCGGCGGTTCCGGCGCTCTGGGCGGTGCCCAGGGCCGCGGCGACGAGCAGGGCGGCCGCGAGGGCGGTTCTCGCGGATCCGGCAGATCTCGCTCGGGTGGGCGTGTGTCTGTTCACGTGGCTCCTCCAGACCGGACCGGGGTCCGGACGTCATGGGGTACGACGGTGGGGGTGGGAGCACGGTCCGGCGGCGGCGCGGGATGGTGCGCCGCGGCGGAACCGGGTGAGCGACTAGTAATGTTCATGTCATTGACAGAACTGTCAATAGCCGCAGGAGCCACACACGTTCACGCGAGATGCTTTCGAGCCGCGCCCGCTCCGGAGAGCCGGGGCGGGCGGCGGACTCAGGAATCCGTTCCCCCCGTCGGCTCTACTGGGCGCCGTGGTCCAGACATGGACACTCCCGCCCGCACAAGCGGCAGGCCGGGGCCGGTAACGGGGTCGGCGCGAACAACAGGTCCAGGACCGCGTCCACGTCGTAGCCGTCCAACTCGCTTCCCTCCGGAACGAGTTGGTACGTACGGGAAAGGAACTCCGCGACGTCCTCCAGACCGGCGAGCAGATCGGCGCTCCCTTCGTCCGAATCCAGCCTGATCCGTAACCCCCCTTCGCCGCAGTACCAGACCCGCACGTCCCCCATGCCCACCGGGCGGCGGGACGTCAGCCCCTCGGCCACCAGGTCGCGGCCCATCGTCCAGGTGGTGTGGGTGCCGTTGCCGCACACGAAGTCCACGGACACCGCGAGCGGATCGTCGGAGTCATAGGTCATCACGGCTTCCACCGGTGTCATGGCATCACCCCCCTCGTGCAGCAGCTCCACATACAGCGGTACGCAGATCTCTTCCATGTCTCCCCCCTCGGGACGGGCACCAGCGTCGTCTCTATGTCCTCTATGACGAAATGGACAGTGGTGTTAGTGACGGATTCCACCACCTCACATACGCCCCGCGCGCCCGAACCTGCTCAACTGCCCCCATCGGAACCCGAAAACGTGTAGGCGCGCCCACAGTCAAGGGGGCGCGCCGGACACACGAAGGCGTCGGGACGGCTCAACACGCCCCCTCGCCCTGCCACACGCCCCACTGGCCGGCGATCCCCGCTCCCCGCTCCGGGTCCACCACTTGGCCCGACGAGCCGTACGGGACGGTCGCGCCCCGCCCGACCGCGCCGCCCTCCGCCACGCCCGCGCGCCGCGCGACCCTCGTTGTCAGTGCCGCGAGGGATGCTTGACGGTCCGACACCTTTTTCCGGACACGAGGGAGAAACCGAGATGACCGAACCGGAGCGCACGGCCGCCAAGGCGTACGTCCGGCTGCTGCGGACCGCGCAGGCCGTGCTCGCCGACCCGGCGACGGCCCCGCGCGCCCTCGCGCTGCTCACCGGGCCGATGGCCGAGGCCGAGGAATCCCTGCGGGCGGCGGGCCTGGCGGGCAACGAGGCCAGACTGTTCGCCCTCGTGGACGACCTCCAGACCGATACCTGCGCCTCGGGTCCATGAGGCCGGGCCGCACCTGCCACTATGGGGGCTCCGGGGGCGACGGCAAGGGGAAAGGGTGCACGTCATGCGGGACTGGGTCGCCGAGCTCGGGCTCGAACCCCACACGGAGGGCGGATACTTCCGCCGGATCTACACCAGCGCGCACACCCTGTCGCTGCCCCGGGGCCCCAGACCGGCCGCCACCTCCATCCACTATCTGCTCACCCGTGACGCGCCCCGCGGCCGCCTGCACCGCAATCGCAGCGACATCCTGCACTTCCTCATCGACGGCGGACCGCTCGAATACGTGACGCTCGCCCCGGACGGCACCCTCGGCCGCGTCCGCCTCGGCGCGGACGACGAGAGATTCCTGCTCGTCCCCGGCGGCCACTGGAAGGCGTCCCAGCTGGTCGACGGCGCCGAACAGGGCCTGGTCGCCGAAGTGGTCACCCCCGGCTTCGACTACGCGGACCACGAGTTCGCGACAGAGGCGGACCTGCGCGGATTTCCGGACGCGAACGACGCGCTCCGGCCATTCCTGACCGCGTGACCCGCGCGCCACCTTGCTCGCGTGTGGCAATCTCGCCAATGACCGCCTCCGGATCACCCTGGCGGTCTAGACCAATGATACAAAGGCAGTCGCTCCACAGAACCACTCAGACACCCGCAGTGATCGATCTAGGGAGACACATGCCCGGCACACATGGTCATTCCCTGCCCCCCGTCCCCCGCTACCTGGAGATCGCCCACGACCTCAAGTCCACGATCGAGTCCGGCACTTCGGCCCCCGGCCACCGGCTGCCCGCCGAGCGGATCCTCGCCGAGCACTACCGCAGCAACCGCCAGACGATCCGTCAGGCCCTGGACGTCCTGCGGCAGGAGGGGCTCATCAGCACCGAGAAGCGCGGCTCGTTCGTCCGCGGCGACCGCCCCGGCGAGGCGCACGCACGGCTGCTCCAGGCGCCCCCCGAGGCACAGTTCCCGCTGGGCGCGCTCAGCCCCCGCGCGGGCATCGCAGCCGCAACCCGGCTGGTCTGGGAGGCCGCTCCCGCCGCCTACGCGACACAGCTGGGCCTGCGGCCCGGCGTGCGCACCCTCGTCCACTACTACACGGCCTCGGCCGGCGACAGGGTGATCCAGCACGCGGTCAGCTACCTCTCCCCCAGCCTCATCGCCCAGATCCCGCTCCTCGCCCGCTACGAGCGGACGCTGTCCCACCACACCCACAGCGATCTGCGCCGGCTCTACGCCTGGGCGGCGGACGCGGGGCTCAGCCTGGAGCACAACGAACAGCTCACCATGGCCCCCGGCGACGCCCGCTCCGACGGCGTCCCGCAGCTGGAGATCCACCGCGAGGTGCGCGACCAGCACCACCGCACCGTGGAGATCACCCTGCTGACCTTCCCCCATGCCGAACAAGGCCCGATATATCACTTCACGTCCCCGGCCCGGGATGTGCGTCCGCCACTCTGACGCCTACCCTTCCTGCCCATGACCAGATCATGGAAGACAGGGCTCACCGCCCTGGCCGCCGGGTTCGCCGCCGTCACCGGATCCCTGGCGACGGCCGGTCCCGCCCAGGCGGCCACCCCGTTCGGCTCGATCGACAGCGCCGTCGTCGGCCAGTTCGCCCTCGACCCGGTCGCGGACTTCGGCGGGCAGCGCCAGAACACCTTCGACGTCTACGACGAGGCGATCAAGGCGGTCGAGGCCAAGGGCGCGGTCGCCCAGGTGAACGCCACGAGCGTGCTCACCTCGGGCGGCCGCACCGGCACCAACGGCCTGTGCCACAGCACCGGCCTGGCGTCGAGTCTCAGCCCCACGGGCTTCTGCTGGGACAAGGCGGACGACACGTCCAACTCGTACACCGACGCGGGCGGCTGGACGCCGCAGGGCCTGACCGGCTCGTACGACGCCCAGCCCGGCGGTCTCGTCGACGGCCACAAGGCGTTCCTGGCCTCCTGGCACTTCAGCCGGGGCCTGGGCGGGGCGAACCCGGTGCCCAACGAGTTCGCCCGGGTCAGTCTGGTCAACGCCGACAACAACAAGATCTCGTACAACCATCTGCTGCTCGTCGAGCCGACCGGCACCCGCGCGGGCGGCGACGGCGACTTCCGGGCCGTCCAGGGCACCCACGCCGACGGCGTGGTCTGGTACGGCAACAAGGTCTTCGTCGCCAACGGCCGCTGGCTGCAGGTGTACGACCTCCAGCACATCTGGAAGGTCAATTCCAGCCAGGAGTCGGTCGGCATCACCGGCACCACGTCCTCGGCGCGCTGGAGCAACTACGCGCTGCCGATGGTCGGCCGCTACCGCACCACCGCCGACGACAGCACCGCCTGTGTGGTGACCACCGGCACCAGCCCCTGCCTGAACTCGCTGAGCCTGGACCGCACCGGCCAGGACGGCCTGGTCTCCGCCGAGTACAAGTCCGGCGGCGCGGGCGGCCGCGTCGTGCGCTGGCCGCTGAACTACCTCACCGCGCTCCCCACCACCACCGACCCGTCCGGTCACGGCGTCAGCCACGCCACCGTCGGCTACTCGTCGCCGGTCTGGGCGATGCAGGGCGCCGCGACCAACGGCCAGTACTGGTACATGAGCGGCACCTGCCCCACCGGCACCGGCGGCGGATCCGGTGACGCCATCGACTACTCGTGCATCCACCGGGCGCTGCCCAACGACGCCCCGCACGTGTACACCACCTCCCCGGTGCTGACCCAGAACCTCGGCTACTCGCCGGACACGGGCCGGATCTGGGGCATCAACGAGCGCATCAACTCCACCACCGGCATACGGGTCGTCTTCTCGATCACGGGCTGACGCCGCCGCCCGTCCCGGAGAGCCCCGCGCGGCTCTCCGGGCGCGCCGACTGGAGCAGATACGGCACGTCGATGACGGCGACGCCCGGGGTGAACAGCAGCCTCGCCTTGAGCCGCAGCGCGTTCTGGTTGTGCAGCGGCTGCTCCCACCAGTGGCCCACGATGTACTCGGGGATGACCACGGAGACCATCGCGTCCGGGTCGGCCGACGCCCGCTCCTGGACGTAGGCGATGACCGGGGAGACCACTTCGCGGTACGGCGAGTGCAGGATCCTCAGCGGTACGTCGAGGTCGTGCTCGTCCCACTGCCGCCGCAGCCGCTCGGCGTCCTCGTCCGCCGCGACCGTGAGGGCGGTCAGCGTGCTGGGCCGCAGCGCCTGCGCGAAGCCGATCGCCTTCAGGGTGGGCGCGTGCACCGAGGCGACCAGGACCAGCACATGGTGGCGGGCGGGCTTGCGCGGCCTGTCCCGCGGCGAGACGGCCACCTGCCGGGCCACCTGCTCGTAGTGCCGCCGCACCCCCTTCATCCCGACGAACAGCACCGGCATCGCGATGATCACCAGCCAGGCGCCGTGGGTGAACTTGGTGATGAGCACGATGACGAGGACCAGGCCGGTGAGGGTGGCGCCGACGGCGTTGATGGCGAGGGAGCGGTGGATTTCGCGCCGCCTCGGTGCCTCCGGGCCGGTGGCCAGCTCCTTGCGCCAGTGCCGGACCATGCCCGCCTGGGAGAGCGTGAAGGAGACGAAGACGCCGATGATGTAGAGCTGGATCAGCCGGGTGAGCTCGGCGTCGAAGGCGATGATCAGGGCGACGGCGGCGAGGGCCAGCAGCACGACGCCGTTGGAGTAGACGAGCCGGTCTCCCCGGTTGTAGAGCTGGCGCGGCGCGTACCGGTCCCGGGCGAGGATCGAGGCGAGCATCGGGAAGCCGTTGAAGGCGGTGTTGGCGGCGAGGACCAGGACGCCCGCGGTGAACGCCTGCACCAGGTAGAAGAGGAAGTCGACGTGGCCGAAGGTGGCCCGGGCGATCTGGGCGAGCGCGGTCGAGGTGGCGGTGCCGGGCGGCAGCCCCAGCTCGGTCGGGTCCGCCGTCACATGCACCTTGTAGGTGAGGGCCAGCGTGGTGATGCCCACGAACATCGTCACCGACAGGAAGCCCATCGCGGCCAGGGTCGCGGCCGCGTTGCGGCTCTTGGGCTTCTGGAAGGCGGGCACCCCGTTGCTGATCGCCTCGACGCCGGTGAGCGCCGTACAGCCGGACGCGAACGCCCGCATCGCGAGCAGCACCAGGGCGATCCCCGTGTAGGTACCGGCCTGGTGGATCGGCAGGTGCGCCGACTCGGCCCGGATGGTGGTGCCGGTGGCCAGGCGGATGCCGGCGACCAGGAACATCACATAGATGACCGCGACGAAGCCGTAGGTGGGAATGGCGAAGATACGGCCGGACTCGCGCACACCGCGCAGATTGAGCAGGGTCAGGACGGTGACGAAGCCCACGGACAGCGCCACTTGGTGGTCGTGGAGCGAGGGCACGGCCGAGGTGATGGCCGCGACCCCGGAGACGACCGACACGGCGACGGTGAGTACATAGTCGACGAGCAGGGCGCTCGCCGCGGTCAGGGCGGCGGTGGCGCCCAGGTTCTCGGCGCTCACCACATAGGCGCCGCCCCCGCCGGGATAGGCGTGGCAGGTCTGCCGGTAGGAGGCGACCACCACGACGAGCAGGAAGACGATCGCGGCCGCCGCGTACCAGGCCAGGTGCAGCAGCGTGACCCCGCCGAGCGCCAGGACGAGCAGGATCTCCTCGGTCGCGTACGCCACCGAGGAGAGCGGGTCGCTGCAGAAGATGGGCAGGGCCAGTCGTTTGGGCAGCAGCGTCTCGCCGAGCCGTGAGGTGTCCAGCGGACGCCCGACCAGTACCTGTTTGGCATTGAACCTGCGCATTTGCGCATCATCGACGTGCGAGAGCCCGCCCCGGCCGTACGACACGGCCGGGGTGGCCATCCGGGTGGGCCCACTTCCGCGGGCCCTTCCGGGCCCGATCAGCGCGCGGCGGGCGTGGCGGCGAAGCCGATCGGCGTACGGACCGTCGAGGGGCCGTGGTAGCGCGAGGCGAAGGCGACCAGCTCGCAGTTGTCCTTACGGCAGTCGGCCGCGCGCCCGTCGATGGTCGTGAAGGCGACGGAGACCGTGAGGTCCTGGTCGATCCGGCCCTGGTCGGTGGTGGCGGGCGGACGGCTGCCCGGGCGGCAGGCGAAGGTGTCCGTCGCGCCGGCCAGGCACTCCAGGACCGGGATGTGGTACTGCGGCTCGTACCGCTGTCCGCTCATATGGACGCTCTGCCCGTCCGTCAGCCCGCTGTTCGGCGTCGCCCGCAGGGTGGGCCGCGCCTCCAGCGGCGCGTGCGGCAGGAACTTCAGGGGCACGGTGGTGAGCACGGCGCCCGCGTTGTCGGTGAGCGCCAGCAGGCACCTGTCGGCGGCGGTCGCGGTCCGGCAGTCGACGGGTCCGGCCGGGGTGTCCAGGATCGTGTAGAGCTTCTTGGGCGAGAGCTGATAGGTGCCGTCGGGGTAGACCCGGAACTGCCGCCCGGTGTTCTCGTCGCACGCCGTGCCCCCGCCGGAGGTGGCCACGCACTGCTCGACCCAGACGTACTCCTTCGGCGGGCCGCCGGTGATCCCGAAGCTGACGATGTCGCCGTCGCGGATGCCGGTCGTCCGGTCGACCTTGAGGGTGGGCCCGTCGGGCGCGGGGGCGGCCGAGCCGGGCTGCGCGCCGACGAGGGCGAGCGCGAGGGTGCCGCAGACGGCGACCGCGCCGAGGAGCGCGCGTCTCCGTCTGGTGCGGAGTGCGGTACGGGTCATGGACTCGGCCTCCCAGCCGGTTGAGGGATGTGCGGGTTTCGCGTACATGCAGCCGACCGTCGGGGAGTTCGGTGACCGTGACCGGCTCACTGAGTCCGGCATCCGGCCCGGGCACCTCGCCCAGGGACAGCGCGGGCTCCGAGCCGGACAGCATCCTGGCGTGCGGACCGGGTGGCGGCCAGAGCACCTTTCGGTCAGCGCGGGACGACCGTGGCCGGAACGGCCGAGGACGGGGCGTCGGCCAATGCCCTTCCGCCGACGCGGGTTTCGTCGGTGACAACCGGAATGCACCTCGTCTTGCTTGTCATGACTCCGTCGATTCACACTCTGCTGTCACCGTCCGACGAACAGTCGCCCCCCACAGGAGGTCCCCGTGCCGGAATCCCTGCCCAGACGCCCCGTCACCCGCCTGCGCTCCGCGCTGGCCGGTGCCGTCGCCATCGGCCTGGGCCTCGCGCTCGTCGGCGCGGGCGGCGGCTCCAGCGCCTCCGCCGCCGCGGGCGAGAGCCTGCCGCTGTCCGGCGCCACCTCGTCGGGCCTGCACAACACCTATGACCCGGCGGCCTTCCG
The DNA here is from genome assembly GCF_001653515.1 of Streptomyces sp. ERV7. Classification (GTDB taxonomy): domain Bacteria; phylum Actinomycetota; class Actinomycetes; order Streptomycetales; family Streptomycetaceae; genus Streptomyces. The sequence goes on from NZ_LYOY01000040.1 coordinate 1,392,708, forward strand.
CTATCTGGCGCAGGCGCTCGACACCGGCACCTCCATGATCGAGCTCGATGTGTGGGACGACTTCATCACCAAGGAGTGGAAGGTCAGCCACTCCAACCCCCTGGGCAACAGCAACAACTGTGTCAACGCGAGCACACCCGCCCAGCTCTACTCCGGCAGCGCCAACAAGAACCTGGAGAGCTGTCTGGACGACGTACGGGTCTGGCTCGCGGCCCACCCCGGGCATGGCCCACTCATGATCAAGCTGGAGATGAAGGCCGGGTTCCAGTCCCGCTTCGGCCTCGGCCCGGCCCAGTTGGACCAGGCGATCAGCGCCCACCTCGGCTCGGCCGTCTTCCGCCCGGCCGACCTGCTGGCCAAGCCGGGCGGCGGCCAGTACGCCACCCTCGACGAGGCGGCCACGGCCGGGAACTGGCCCACCCGCGAGCAGCTCGCCGGAAAGGTGATCCTGGAGATCATCCCCGGCACGGTCGAGGAGGGCAATCCGACCGACACCCTGTGGACCGACAAGGAGTACGCGACGTATCTGCGCGATCTGCACTCCGCCGGGCGCACCGCCCAGGCCCAGATCTTCCCCACGGTCCACGGCGCCCGGCCCGGCGACCCGCGCACCCGCTACGCGGACGCCTCACTGCGCCCGTGGTTCGTCCTGTTCGACGGTGACGCCGCCACCTACCTCAACGGCACGATCGACACCGCCTGGTACGACGCCCGCCACTATCTGCTGGTGATGACCGATGCCCACAGCGTCGCACCGGCCCTGGACGGCAAGAACCCGCCCCCGGCCGACGCCCAGGCCCGTATCGCCCTGCTGGCCAAGTCCCACGCGACCATCGCCTCCAACGACTGGACCGCGCTTCCCCAGGTCCAGGGCCTGACGCTGCCCCGAGGCTGACGCCGGGCAGCAGTTCACCGGGGCCGCCCCACCCATGCCGGGCGGCCCCGCCGCACACCGCCGGACCGGCGTCGGTGATCATGGAAGGGTGCGCCCCGTACCCCTTTGCGTCCTCAGCAGCTCCGCCCCGCCTCGCGTGGAGCACGGCCATGACCCCGAACTGTTCGTCCAGATAGGTTCGTTGACCAAGACCCTGACCGGCACCCTGCTGGTCCGCCTCGCCGTCGCGGGCGCGCTCGGGCTCGACGATCCGATCGAACGCTTTCTGCCCGCACCCGCGGGCGCCGGCATCACCCTGCGGCATCTGGCCGCCCACACCTCCGGCCTGCCCCGGCTGCCTCCGGGCCTCAACCGCCGTGACCCGTATGCCCCGTTCGACGCCGAGGCGCTCGACGCCCTGGTCCGACGCCTCGACACCCTGGCCACCACACCGCCGGGAGAGCGCGAGGAGTACTCCAACTTCGGCTACGCGGTGCTCGGTTCGGCCCTGGCCGCCGCGGGAGGCGCCCCCTACGAGCAACTGCTCCGCGAGTACGTACTGGGCCCGATCGACCTCACCGACGTCACCTCCACCCCGGCGCCGGAGCGGCGCCTGGTCGCACGGGGGCTCTTCGGCCGCCCCGTCCGACCGTGGACCATGACCGGGGCGATCCTCCCGGCCGGAGGCCTGTGGGCCACCCCGGTCGCCGCCTCCCAGCTGGTCACCTCGCTGCTCGTCGAACGCCGCCTCGGCGAGCCCGCCCCGTCCTGGCAGCGGGCCGGGCGCCTGCTCTGGCACAACGGGGCGACCAAGGACGCCTCCGTCTTCGCGGGCGCCCTGCCGAACGGCACCTGGGTCCTCGTCCACCGGCTCGGCGGCGACCCCGACGCCACCGACAGGATCGGAATCGATCACCTGAAGGTATGACGCAGGTCACCTTTCGGCCTGTCACGTCCGCGCGCCTCCGCTTGTCCCATGAGCATCACCACGGCAGGAACGCGAGAGGGAGACAAGGCGATGAGGATTCTGCTGGCAGGGGCGAGCGGGGTGCTGGGGCAGCGGGCCGTGCGGGAGCTGACCGCCGCGGGCCACGAGGTGGCCGGACTCGGACGCGGCGCGTCCAACACCGTACGGGCGGACCTGCTTGACGGGGACGCGGTGCTGCGCGCGGTCGACGGGATGGCGTTCGACGTCGTCATCCACGCCGCCACCGCGCTCCAGGGCACGTCCCTGATCCGCCACCAGGAGATGGCGGGCACCAACGCCCTGCGGGTGAAGGGCACGGCCAACCTGCTGGCCGCCGCCCGGGCCACCGGCGCCCGCCGGATCGTCCTGGAGAACATGATGTTCGGCTACGGCTACGGCGACCACGGCGCCCGGCCCCTCACCGAGGACGGCACACGCTTCGGCCCGGCGGGGACCAACGCCTGGCTGGAGCAGCACGTCGGCGCCATGCGCGCCAAGGAGGAGCTGGCCTTCACCGCCGACGGGATCGACGCGGTCAGCCTGCGCTTCGGCCTCTTCTACGGCAAGGACGTCACCGACACCACCATTCTCACCATGCTGCGCAAGCGCAGGCTCCCGGTCGTCGCCGACCACGGCCGGCAGCTGGCGTGGGTGAACGTGGACGACGCGGCCCGCGCGCTCGCGGCCGCCGTCGAACGCGGCCGCCCCTCGGGGGCGTACAACATCGCCGACGATCTGCCGACCGGCTTCGGCACCCATGTCCGCGCCGTCGCCGAGGCGTTCGGCGCACCGGCTCCCCTGCGCGTCCCGCTGTGGCTGCTCAGGGCCGCCCCGCTCGCCCACACCGTCATGGCGACCAATCTGCGTCTGGACAGCAGCAAGGCCAAGGAAGAGCTGGGCTGGCAGCCGAGCCAGGCGGACAGCGTCGAAGGGGTTCGCTCGCTTGCCCGCACCCTGGGTGTCTGACAGCCTGACCGCCGTGATCCATGCGACCGCCGAAGACGCCGCCCCCGACCCGTTCGACGAACACCGACGCCTGCTGTTCGCCACCGCCTACCGCATGCTCGGCAGTGTCAGCGACGCCGAGGACATCCTCCAGGACACCTGGCTCAAGTGGTCCCAGACCGACCGGAGCGGGGTCCGGCACGCCAAGGCGTATCTCATACGCACGGTCACCAACCTCTCGCTGAACCGGCTCACCTCGGCCGCGGTCACCCGCGAGGCGTACGTCGGCCCCTGGCTGCCCGAACCCTGGCTCACCACTCCCGACATCGCCGAGGAGGCGGAGTTGGCCGACACCGTCTCCATGGCGATGCTGGTCGTCCTGGAAACCCTCAGCCCCGTCGAACGGGCGGTGTTCCTGCTGCGCGAGGTCTTCGGCTACAGCCATGCGGAGATCGCCGAGGTCCTCGACCGCCCGGAGCCGACGATCCGTCAGATCGCCCACCGCGCCCGCGCGCACGTCCAGGCGCGACGCCCCCGGTACGACACCGACGCGGAGCAGCGCTCCCTGGTCACCCGTCGTTTCATCGCCGCCTGCCAGGGCGGCGACCTCAACGCCGTGATGGAACTGCTCGCCCCCGATGTGACCGCCTGGTCGGACGGCGGCGGCAAGGTCACCGCCGCCCGCCGGCCGGTGCACACCGCCGACCATGTGGCCCGCTGGGTGCTCGGCGTCCTCGCCAAGCCGGGTGTCGAAGCCCTGAGGGTCCGGCCCGCGCTCCTCAACGGCGAGCGCGGCCTGCTCCTCCACGTGGACGGCCGCCCGGTGGGCGCGCTCTGCTTCGACCTGCTGGACGGACGCATCCACCAGCTGTGCTTCCAGTTCAACCCCGACAAGCTGGCCGGTCTGCGGCCCGGCCACGGCGACTGACCGGGCCGAGGGCGAGGGCCCGCTGCCTCAGTGCGCGTCAGTGCGCGTCAGTGCGCCTCAGTGCGCGTTCTCCGTGGGGCGCAGGTCCCTGGGTATCCACGCCCAGACCATCGCGGCGGCGGCGAGCGCGAGACCCGCGGCGACCAGGAAGGCTGGCGTCACCGCCGCGCTGTAGGCGGACGAGACGGTGTCGAGCAGCGCCTTGCCGGCCGGGCCGCCTATCTCGTCGGCCATGTGCGCGGCTTCGCCGACGGAGTCACGCACCTTGTCCGCGGCCGGCCCTGCCAGGTCGAGCGAGGGCAGCCCGGCCGTGTACAGGGCGGTGGCGAGGCTGCCGAGGATGGCCACGCCCATGGCCGCGCCCAGTTCGTAGCAGGTCTCCTCGATCGCCGCCGCTCCGCCCACGTCGTCCGTGGGCGCGGCGGCCATGAGGGTCACGGACGCCACCGTGGTGGCCACACCGACGCCGAGTCCGAGCACCGCCAGGGCTGTGCCGAAGGCCGGGTATCCCACCGTCGCGAACTGCTGGACGACCCAGGGCAGGGCGAGCCCCGCCGCCATCGCGACCAGTCCGGCGCCCATCACATGCCGGATGGGGAAGCGCTGCATCAGCACGGGCGTGGTCATCGAGGTGACGATCAGGCCGAGCGGCGCGGGCAGCAGCCGCACACCGGCCTGCAACGGGGTGTACCCCTGCGCGTACTGGAACCACTGCGTCACCAGGAAGAGCACCGCGCCCATGCCGACCATGCCGAGGAAGATGGCGGTGGCGGCGAGGCTGAAGGAGCGGTTGGCGAACAGCCGGACCTGGAGGAGGGGCACCTCCAGGCGGAGTTGCCGGCGTACGAACACGGTCAGGGAGATCGCCGCGACGGCCAGCAGGATCCACGGGAACGGGTCGTCGACACCGCTCTTGCCGAGCTGTTTGATCCCGCCCGCGAGGGCGAGCATGCCAACGATCGACTGCCCCACGCCCCACCAGTCCCACTTGCCGCTCCGCGCGGAACGCGACTCGGGCAGGAACCACAGGCCGAACCCGATCACCAGCGCCGCGACGGGGATGTTGAGCAGGAACGCCGACTGCCAGCCGTGGTCCTGGACGAGCAGACCGCCGATGATCGGCCCCAGGGCCATTCCGCCGCCGAGGACCGCGGCCCACACCGCGTACGCGAACGCCCTCTCGCGCGCGTCCGTGAAGACGTCCCGCAGGATCGAGAGCGTGGACGGCATGATCGCCGCGCCGCCGACGCCGAGCAGGGCTCGCGCGCCGATGACATGCCAGGCCTCGGTGGCGAACACGGCGAGCAGCGAGGCGAGCGCGAAGATCCCGAAGCCGACCAGGAGCAGGCGCTTGCGCCCCCAGCGGTCGCCGAGGCCACCTGCGGTGACGAGCAGGCCCGAGAGGGCCAGGGCGTAGACATCGATGATCCAGAGCTGTTCGACCGAGCCGGGCTGGAGGTCCGCCACCAGCGACGGGAAGGCCACGTTGAGGATCGTGGTGTCCATGGCGATCAGCAGAAGGCTCCCGGAGAGGATCGTCAGGACGATCCAACGCCGGGGATCCAGGCGCTCGGTGAGGTCGGCGGCGGGCCGGGAGACAGGGGCGTACATGGGGGTTCCGTTCGGAGCTGGAGCTATAGCTGCAAGGAAGCGGTTCGTTGGAAGTGGTTCGCCGGAAGTGGTCGGTGCGAAGGCCGCACCGGCCCACGAGGTGCCGCCGGGCGACACGGGTCAATGGGGACGCTGTTGTCAGGGCGAGGCGTCCGGCGGTTCCACACCGTTGCGGAACACCGTGCCGACCAGACGGCGGATCTCCCGATGCCCGAGATGGCCGTCACGGACGCCCTCGGCGGCCGCGTCGAGCAGTCCCCACAGCATGTACCAGATCCAGTACGGCGGCAGGTCGCCGCGGAGGCGCCCGAGGCGCTGCCCGAGGGTCACGAAGCGCAGCGCCCGCTGGTCGTGCCCCTCCAGGCCGGCCCGGAAGACGGGATCCGCGAGGACGAGGCCGTCGTGGGCGGTGAAGCCGTACAGGTCCACGGCCGGCGCGAGGTCCGCGATCAACCGTTCGAGTGAGGCATCGAAGGCGGCCGCGTCCGCGTCGTCGGGCAGGTCGGTCGCGGCCAGCCGTTCGTCGATGACCTCGATGGCCCGCGCGGCGACGGCCCTGATCAGCGCTTCCCGAGTCGGATAGCGCCTGCTCAGCGTCGCGCGGCTGATGCCGATCCCGGTGGCGACCTGGACCAGCGAGGCACCGCGATTGTCCGCGAGTACGCGCGCTGCCGCATCGAGCAGCGCTTCTTCTTTCAGCATGACGATCCCTCCATGCCTCACATGATACAAATTTGTCTCACATGGCGCAAAACTTACTCACCGAGATGCCCTCGCAACCCGCAGGCTCCACGCGCCGCGCCGATTCGGCGACACTTGCCCTCCCCGGCACCCGGAGAAGGGATCACGGTGACGCCTCCCCAAGAGCACGGCGAGCGGGCCCCGGCAGCGGCTTTCGAGGCGGCGACCGGCGACGGCCCGGCACCGACCGAACCACCCGCCCAGCGGGAGGCCGCGGTACGGGTCGCCTTCGAGGGGCTGCTACAGATCCGCCGCCTGATGAACACCGGGCACCCCGACCCGCTTTCCGCACCCGCCTCCTGGGAGCGGAACCAGATGGTGCGCGCCATCGCCCTGGCACTGGAGGCCGCAGGCATTCCGCCGTCGACCGTGGGCGCCGCCGGAGAGCGAACCGCGACGGGCTACCGAGTGGGCCCGGCCGACCAGCCGGCGGTCGTCCGCGTGGAGTGGCTGGGCCCTGCCGGGAGCGGCGCCGCCCAGGAGGAACCCGAAGCACTGCGCCGTTGTGCGGACGCACTGCGTCCGCTGGGCTGGGAGGCGCTGGAATACCGGGGTGCGCGGCGCCACCGCTACCTGGAGGTCGAGGCGGCGACCTGACCGCCGTCCCCGCGCACCACCACATCGACCTCCCCCTCAACCGCGCCTGACCCGCCACAGGCCTCTCCCCTACCCCCCTCGCATCCACCAGCCGAACCGCACCCACGGGAAACCTCCTCCATTTGAATATCCAACCCACTCCGCTATGGTGAGTCCAGATTTCCAACTCACTCGTCTCCGGGTCAAACGGCCTTCCACGACTCCCGAAAGAAGACACGCATGCGCGACACCACGGCGCTCGTGACCGGCGCCAATCGAGGGCTGGGGCGTGCGTTCGCCCTCGCCCTGCTGGAGCGGGGCGCCAAGACCGTCTACGCGGCGGCGCGCGATCCGCGTACGGTGACCGACCCGGGCCTCACCCCGATCGCCCTCGACATCACCGACCCCGCCCAGGTCGCCGCGGCCGCAGAACGCTGCTCCGACACCTCCCTTCTCCTCAACAACGCGGGGATTCTGAGCGGTAGTTCCCTGATCGGCGCGGACTCACTCGAAGGGGCGAGGGCGGAGCTGGAGACCAATCTGTTCGGCACCCTCGCGATGTGCCGCGCCTTCGCCCCCGTACTCGCCGAGAACGGTGGCGGCGCCGTGGTCAACATGCTCTCCGTACTGTCCTGGCACACCCTGCTGCAGGTCGGCTCGTACGGTGTCTCCAAGGCAGCCGCCCTCTCGATGACCAACGCGATACGCGAAGAGCTGCGCCCGCAGGGCACATTGACCGTCGCCGTACACGCGGCCTTCATCGACACCGACATGGCGGCGGGCGTCGACCAGCCGAAGACGAGCCCCGTCGACGTCGCCCACCAAGTGCTCGACGCGGTCGAGGCGGGCCGGGAGGAAGTACTCGCCGACGAGATCACCCGCCAGGTCAAGGCCACGCTCTCGGGAGTACCGCATGCCACGCGCTGAACTCCGCTCCAAGGGCAGCCCCATGGCCGCCCTGGTGGCGGCCTGTCTGGGCCTGTTCACCGTCTTCCTCCAGACCACGCAGACCATCGGCACCCTCAGCGCCGTCCAGGACGACCTCGGCATCGCCCCGGCCGACCTCGTCTGGGTGCCCAGCATGTACACCCTGGTCGTCGCCTCCTTCGTCCTCGGCGCCGGCGCCCTCTCGGACCGATGGGGCCGCCGCAGGGTCTTTCTCGCCGGTGCGGTGGCGATGGGCGCGGGAGGACTGGTCCTCGTCCTCGCGACCAACCTGCCGACGGTCCTGGCCGGCCAGGGCCTCGCGGGCCTCGGCGGGGCGCTCATCACACCGAGCTCGCTCGCGCTGGTCAGCCACGCCTTCCCCGACCCGCGCCGCCGGGCGGGCGCCATCTCCGCCTGGGCCGCGGCCTCGGGGCTCGGTTTGGCGATCGGCCCGCTCACCGCCGGACTCGCACTGCGGTGGTGGACCTGGCACGAGGCCTTCTGGCTCAACCTCGTGCTCGGCGCCCTGGCCGTCCTCGTGGCCCTGACCTGGGTGGCGGAGTCCCGCGTTCCCGGCGGCCGACCCGACTGGGCCGGCCAGATACTCGGCACAGCCGGACTCGCCCTGCTCATCTACTGGTTGATCGACGGTGGCCACCACGGTTACGCCTCCGCCCGCGCACTCTCCTCACTCGCCGGAGCACTCGTACTCCTCGGCGTCTTCGTCGCCGTCGAACTGCGCCGCGATCACCCCATGGTCGACCTGCGTCTGATGCGCGACCCGTCCTACAGCGCCTCCCTGCTGCTCGCCGCCACCGTCCTCTTCGGCTTCGTCGGGGTCACCCTTCTGCAGGTTCTGTGGCTCCAGCGGGTGCGCGGTCTGAGCGCACTGGAGGTCGGCATCCAACTCCTGGCGGAGTTCGGCACGTTCATCGCCGCGTCGGTCGTGGCAGGCGTGCTCGTTCGCAAGTGGGGTCCCCGGCCGCTGATCATCGCCGGGCTCCTCCTGGCCGCCCTCGGTGCGGGACTGTTCGCCACGGTCGAGCCGGGCGACACCTTCACCGGGTACGCCGCCGCCCTCGTCGTCTTCGGCCTGGGCTGCGGACTGGCCAACGCGCCCTCCACCGCACTCGGCGTCAGCCATGTGCCGCGCGGCCGCGAGGGCGAGGCGAGCGGCACGGTCAACGCCGCCCGCCAGGTCGGCGCGGTCCTGGGCACCAGCATCCTGGGCACCCTGATGACCTCCCACTTCACGGACCGCCTGGCGGCAGGTGCCAAGAACCCGGGCGCGGCCTTCACGGACGCGGTGGGCTACGCCGCGTGGACCGGGGCGACCGTGCTCGTCGCCGGGACCCTGACGGGCGTCGCCCTGCTGGCCCTCGCGGGCCGCCGCGGTGCGGGCGTGGCGGTGTACGAGGCGGCGGGCTAGCACCCGTCCAGGCAGTTCGGGGCCAGTGCCTGGTCCACAGCCTCCCACCTGCGAGGGTGCCCGGCCGGGCGTGGTCCCCCCTTCGGACCGCGCCCGGCGGGTGGCTCACCGGTGGGAGAGCCCGCGGTCGATGGCCGCCATCAGCTCGCCGTTCGCCGTGTCGCCGTCCAGCGACCAGACCATGGACCCGCCCAGCCCCCGGCCGCGTATGTACGCCGTCTTGGTCCGCAGCACCTGCGGATCGTCGTACGTCCACAGCGTCGTGCCGTCGAAGAGCCAGGCGGACCCGGCCCCACGGTCGCGGTAGACCTTGTACACCCCGGATCCGGCCAGCTTCTTGAGCACCTTGTAGTCCTCGTACCCCGCCTGCCAGGTGGCGGCGGCGGGGCCTGCCGCCGGCTGGTGGAGGCCGTCACCGCCCCCTGTCACACCGGTCCAGCCCTGCCCGTAGAACGGTATGCCCACGACGAGTTTGCGCGCGGGCGCACCGCGCCGGAGCCATGCGTCGACCGTTGCGTCCACACTGAAGTCGCCGCGGGCATAGAGCGCCGACTGCTGGTTGGTGGTCGCCTCCCCGGAGACATGGAAGTCGTATCCCTGGAGGTTGACGAAGTCGAAGTCCCGCATGATCTTGGGTACTTCGAACCCCGCGTCGATCTTGGCGGGCGCGGTCGGTACGAACGCCGAGAGCTCGTAGTGCCTGCGCGACCTCTGCGAGCGCGCGTACGCGTCGAGCTGCGTCCGGAACTCATGCGCCAGTGCCGTGAAGTTCCCCTTGTCCTCCGGCCGGAACACCGTGTCCGTGTCCCCCGCCGAGCCGGGCCACTCCCAGTCGATGTCGACCCCATCGAACAGCCCGGCGGCGGCACCCGCTCCGCCCCTCGCCCCGTCCACCGGCAGATTGCCCTTGATGTAGAGGTCGATGCAGGAGGAGACGAACGCCTTGCGCGATTCCGGGGTGCGAGCAGCGTCGGAGAAGTGCGTGGACCAGCTCCAGCCTCCCAGCGAGATCATGACCTTGAGCCCGGGGTGCTTGGCCTTGAGCTCGCGCAGCTGGTTGAAGTTGCCCGCGAGCGGCTGCCCGGCGGTGTCCGCCGTAGCGTCGACGGAGCTCGCCGCATCCAGCGGCCGGACGTAGTCGGCCCAGGCGTCGGCCTCGCCCGGCACGTTGCCGGTGAAGCACTTGCCGTCGGCCGAGACGTTCCCGAAGGCGTAGTTGACGTGGGTCAGCCTGTCGGCGGTACCGCTGGTGTCGAGATCCTTCACCTGGAAGTTCCGCCCGTAGACGCCCCATTGGGTGAAGTAGCCGACCTTCTTGTACGAGACTCCGTGGCCGGAGCCGGGTCCCATGGCCTGTTCCGTGCCGTGGGCATCGTGGGCCGACGCCGCCGGGGCGATCGCGGCGAGGAGGGCGAGGGCGCAGCCGGTGACGGCCGCTCTGCCGAGAAGTCTTCGACGCATGAGGCTCTCTTCTGTACGTATGCGGATGGATTCGTCTGCCGAAGGGTGCGCGGACGGTGTCCGGGGGTGCGAAGAAGGGTGCGAAGAGACGTGCGGTGCGCGTACGCCCGCGACGCTATTGGTCTGGACCATCAAGGGTCAAGGGTGGGCCACCCGCTGCTCCTGAACGGGAACTTGTCCAAATCCCGGGGGCAATTCCGTCGCCGACCTTGACATGGCATCCAGATGTCCTAGTTTCAGCCGGACCATTACCGCCACATCTCAGCCGGGGGGCTCATGTGACATTCCGGTTCTCGCGTACGTCGTTCCGTCTCACCCGCCTCAGACCTCGCGTGCTCGTTCTGCTCGCGACGGCCACGACGACCGCCGCGCTGCTGCCGCTGGCGCCGAGCGACGCCGCGGTCGGCGGCCGACGCCCCACTCCCCCGGTGGTCGACCTCAACGCCGCTCCGATGTCTCCCCACCACGGAGTGACACCGGCCGACGCCATGCGCCCCACCGCGCCCGTCCTGGACGGGTCCGGCTGGAGTGTCACCGCGAGCGGCACCTCCCTCACCATCGACATGCACAGGACGGACGTTGTCTCCGCGCTCGTCTACCAACCGCGCAAGGACGTCGGCGGCAGCCGTGTCACCGAGTACGCCATCCGCCTCAGTACGGACGGGCGGCAATGGACCAAACCTGTCGCCACCGGAACCCTGGCTGACGACTTCACCGCCAAGACCCTCAACTTCGCGGCTCAGGGCACCCGTTACCTACGGCTCTCGGCCACCACGGCGGCTGGTGGCCGCAACGGCTGGGCCGCCGGAACGGAGCGAACAGCCCCCAGCTCCCCGCCCGAGCCCCTCGCCTCCCGAGCCACTGTCCGGCTCCTGGGCGACCCCGGCCTCCGGGCGCCGTCCACCGCCTTCCTACCGGTCGACGGCTGGACAGCCTCCGCGACCGACGAGGAGACAGCCGAGGGAAACGACCGCGCCGCCAACGTCCTGGACGGGGATCCCACCACTCTCTGGCACAGCAGATGGTCGCCGAAGACCGTCAGGCTCCCGCACGCGCTCGTCATCGACATGCACCGCACGACCACCGTCTCCGCGCTCACCTATCAGCCGCGCCAGACCGGCGTGAACGGCCGCATCGGCACGTACACCGTCTCCACCAGCCTCGATGGCACCTCGTTCGACGCGCCGGTGGCGAGCGGCCACTGGAGGGACGACGCGACCACGAAGACCGCCACGTTCACCCGCGCCGTCTCCGCGCGCTATGTACGGCTCGTCGCCCTCAGTGAGGCAGGGCAGCGGGGACCCTGGAGCTCCGCCGCCGAGATCCGGCTCAGCGGCCCGGGCGACCCCTCCGTGGCGGGCTCCTGGGGCCCGGTCACCGGATTCCCCCTGGTGCCGGTCGCGACCGCCGTCCTGCCCGGCAACAAGCTGCTGGCGTGGTCGGCCTACGCCGTCGACCGGTACGGCGGCAGCAACGGCTACACCCAGACCGCCGTCATGGACCTCACCACCGGCCGCGTGACCCAGCGCCGTGTCGACAACACCGGCCACGACATGTTCTGCCCCGGCATCGCCATGCTCGCCGACGGGCGGGTGCTGGTCACGGGCGGCAGCAACGCCTCCCGCGCCAGCATCTACGACCCCCGTACGGACACCTGGTCCTCGACGGCCGATATGAACATCGCCCGTGGCTACCAGGCGATGACGCTGCTCTCCAACGGTGACGCCTTCGTCCTCGGCGGGTCCTGGAGCGGCGGAGACGGCCCCAGGGACGGCGAAGTGTGGTCGGCTGCCACCCACACCTGGCGCAGACTCCCGGGAGTGCCGACCGAGAGCGCGATGACCTCCGACCCCAAAGGCGCCTACCGGGCCGACAACCACATGTGGCTGCACGCCGCCTCCCAAGGCCGCGTCCTCCAGCTCGGCCCCAGCAAGCAGATGAACTGGATCACCACCGACGGCACCGGCAGCATCACCCCGGCCGGCACCCGGGCCGACAGCCCGGACGCGATGAACGGCAACGCCGTCTCGTACGACATCGGCAAGCTGCTCACCCTGGGCGGCGCGCCCGCCTACCAGGACACCCCCGCCACCCGCCGCGCCTACACGGTCGACCTCAACGGAGGCGGCCGGCCCACGGCCACCCGCACCGGCGACATGGCCGCCGCCAGGGCGTTCAGCAACAGCGTGGTGCTGCCGGACGGAAAGGTCGCGGTCTTCGGCGGCCAGGAGACCCCAGTGCCGTTCAGCGACGCCAAGTCGGTCATGACCCCGGAGATCTGGGATCCGGGCACCGGTCGCTTCACACCACTCGCCACCATGGCGGTGCCCCGCAACTACCACAGCACCGTGAACCTGCTGCCCGACGGACGGATCTTCTCGGGCGGAGGCGGACTCTGCGGCGACTGCGCGACCAACCACCTGGACGGCGCGATCTTCACCCCGCCCTACCTGCTGAATCCGGACGGCAGCGAGAGACCCCGGCCCGTGATCACCAGCACCCCACCGAGCCATGTGGCGCTCGGCTCGACGCTGCCGGTCTCCACGGGCTCGCCCGTCAGCGCGTTCGCCCTGGTCCGCTCCGGGGCCGCGACCCACTCCACCGACAACGACCAGCGCCGGGTTCCGCTGACGTACCGGCAGGTCGGCGAAGGCTCCTACGAACTCTCCGTCCCGAGCGACCCCGGAGTCGCGCTCCCCGGCACGTATCTTCTGTTCGCCCTCAATACAGACGGCGTACCGAGTGTCGCCAAGGTGATCAGTGTGGGCTGACCCATTCGTCACCCTTCGGGTGTGGGGGGAAGCACACATGCGTCCCCCGATGAACGAGTCGTCCGGGACTCCCGTCTTCCCTGCCGGGCTCCGCAGGCCCCTGCGAGCTGTCGACGTACCCGGCGGGGAAACAGGAGCTGAACACACGTGCCGGCCATCAGCCAGCGGATGCACCTCGTGCTGCTCACCGCATGGACCGTTCTCTGGTTCGCCGTGGTGGAGCCGAACGGCGGTTTCTCCTGGCACTACCTGCGCACCGGCGGAGAGCTGATCTACCAGGGGCCGTCCGGTGACGGCGGGCTCAACCTGTACGCCCACCACCCCGAGCTCCAGATGGGGCCGGTCAGCTTTCTGATCGCCGGGCTGTTCAACCCGTTCCCCGACTCGACCGGACAGTTCCTCGCCGCGGCGCTGATGTCGGTGCTCGGCCTGGTGATCGTGGTGCTGGTCGGCCGCAGCGCCGCCTGGCACTTCCTGGGCACGGGCACCAACCACCAGAGACTGCGCCGGCGCGTCCTCATCGCCGGACTGGCCTTCATCCCGATGTGGATCGAGGTCTCGGTCCGGTTCGGCCACCTCGACGATGTGCTGACGCTGTTCTTCACCACCCTCGCCGTGCGGGCGGTCACCCGTGGCAACGCGGCCGGAACAGGCATCTGGCTCGCCCTGGCCATGGACTCCAAACCGACCGCGCTGGGCTTCGCCATGCTGCTCTTCGCGCTGCCCAGACAGTCGTGGCTGCGGGCCGGGCTGTGGTGCGCGGGCCTCGTCGCCGTGGCCTGGCTGCCGTTCTTCATCGGCAACGCGGACAGTTTCGCCGCCACCGGATTCGCGATACCCAACCAACCCGCGTCCGCGCTGCGCTGGCTGGGCGTCGGCGATGCCGAGACCCCCGGCTGGGACCGCCCCGCCCAAGCCGCGCTGAGCCTGATGCTCGGCGCCATCGCGGTCTGGCGCAAACGCTGGACAGCCGTCGTGCTGCTGGGTGCCAACGCCCGCATCGTCCTGGACCCCAGCGTCTACACGTACTACACCGCGTCCGTCCTGCTCGGCACACTTCTCTGGGATGTGATCGGGCAGCGCCGACTGGTGCCGTGGTGGAGTTGGCTCGCACTGATCGCCCTGTACGGCAGCGTCTTCGTCGTCCCGGACGACTCGACACGAGGCCTGATCCGTCTCGCGTTCGTCGTGATCTCCACGACGTACGTACTGGCGTGGCCGCAGCGGGACCGTACCCGCAGGCGCGGACGCGGGCGCCGAGGGCGGCCTCCGGCCACCGCACAGCATTCGGTGCAGAGCTGACCCGACCGCAGCCCTGATCCCTTTCAGAAACCCTGTCTGTGTCATCGCTGCCACCGAGGTCAGGGCGTGGTGGTCGCCGATCGGGCGGCGGCCCTGGGCCGCCGCAGACGTGCCAGGCCGCGCCTCAGCCGTCCCCGGCCGGCCCTCGGCTGCACCCGCTCGACTCCGACCGGCCCAAGTGGCCTCCCCGTGGGTTCGCTCTGCTTGCCTTCCACCTGTCCGGGAGGAGAAGTCGGTGCGGGGACGTGGACCGGACGCGCGGCGCCCACCGCAGCGAACGCGGGGCGTTCCTTCTCCGGCCGCGGCGCCGGACGGGTGGAGCGGGCGATGCTCAGGTGCTGGGCGAGATCCATGCGGTACCACAGGACCTCGTCCAGGTCCTGGGCCAGTTGCAGCCGCTCGATGACCTCCCGAGCGGCGGGCGAATCCGGGCCGACCCGGATCGCCTCGGGCCGAAGCCGGCTGAGATAGGCCCGCTCGTACGGGTCTGTGACCACTTCTGACAGATGCGCGGGGTCCAGGGCGGCGGCGATGCCTGCGGCACGCTCCCAGGGATCCTCGGTCTGCCGCAGCAGCATGGCGGCGCGGCGACCACGCCAGTTACGCGGCCGCCGGTCCTCTCCCGCTCCCAGCCGCACCAGCGTCTCCTTGGGCAGCTGTCGATCGGTGAGCAACTCGGGATACCGAAGGGCCAGGTCGGTCACCTCCTCGGCTAGGTAGAGCCACACGACGGCCCGGTAGCGGTTGAGATAGCACTTGACCGGCGTGAAGTGGCCGCCGCGGGCGAGCCGCGTGAAGCGGTGTGCGGGAACATCGAGCAGTTGCGACGCCTCGGCCGTGCCCACCACGCGGACTCGTTCACGCAGGGCTTCCGGAAAGCCCTCGGCCGAGCGGATCCGCTCGATCTCCTCCTGCGGGACCCGTGGGCGCGCGCTCAGGTCTTCCCGCGTGGTGCGGACATGGCCGAGCTGGACAGCCAGCTCGAATTCGCCCCGCTTCAGATCCAGTTGCTGGGCCGCTCGGCCCAAGGCGACTGTCCTTCCGCTCACTTCGGTCGTGGTCGTGGTGGTCATGAGGTCCTCCCCCGCGAGTTGCGAATACTCTCGGTGACGACCGTAGCTCTGCGTGCGGACATCCCGCTGGGCCTGTGGATAACTCTCGCCAGCGGGACCGTCTGCGCCGCAGAACCGCTGCTCAGCGGCCAGAAACCGGGGGCCCGGGGCGACGGGCCGCGACGCCGAGGTGCTCACCGACCCGATTGACCAGCAGCGTCATCTCGTACGCGATCTGGCCGATGTCCGCCTCGGCGGTGCCCAGCACGCACAGACAACTCCCGTCGCCCGCCGCCGTGACGAAGAGAACCGCTTCGTCGAACTCGACCATCGTCTGTCGCACCCGGCCGGCCTGGAAGTGGCGGCCGGACCCCTTGGCCAAGCTGTGCAGGCCCGAGGACACCGCGGCGAGATGTTCCGCGTCCTCTCGGGGCAGATCGGCGCTGGCACCGGTGACCAGACCGTCGTTCGACAGGACGATGGCGTGCCGCACGTGCTCGACCCGCTTGGTCAGGTCGTCGAGCAGCCAGTCGAGTTCCTTGTTCAGCGCCATTACAGCCTCACCCCACTCATGTGTTCCCCGTTCCCCCCAGGTCTGCGGCAAGCCTTACCCATGGTTCGCGTGGGGGCAAGGAGGGGTTCCCCGCGGTAACGGCACCGCTCAGCCGACCGAGTCGAGCAGCCGGGCGGTGTGAACGCGCCCGGCGTACTCGACGAGGCGGACCAGGACCTCCTTTCCGGAGTCGCGGTCGCGGGCATCGCACAGCACGACGGGTGTGCCCTGGTCGAGGTCGAGGGCTTGGGAGACCTCGTGGGCGCCGTAGGCGCGCGAGCCCGCGAAGCAGTTGACGGCGACGACGAACGGAATGCGGCGGTGCTCGAAGTAGTCGACGGCGGGGAAGCAGTCCTCCAGGCGACGGGTGTCGGCCAGGACGACCGCACCGAGCGTGCCCTGCGACAGCTCGTCCCACAGGAACCAGAAGCGGTCCTGCCCAGGGGTGCCGAACAGGTACAGCGACAGACCCGACCGGATGGTGATGCGGCCGAAGTCCATGGCCACCGTGGTGGTCGTCTTGTGGTCGACGCCGTCGGTGTCGTCGACGCTCTCGCCCGCCTCACTGAGCAGTTCTTCGGTGCGCAGGGGCCGGATCTCGCTCACGGCGCCGACGAGGGTGGTCTTGCCGACCCCGAATCCGCCCGCGACCAGTATTTTCAGCGCGAGTGCGGGAGTGGGGTCAGAGTGCTCGGAGGCCATCGATCACTTCTCTCAGGATCTTCTCGTCGGGCAACTGCGCCGGCGGTACGGGCCGGTGCACGCTGATGTGACCGGCTTCGAGGAGGTCGCCGATGAGGACCCGGACGACCCCGACGGGCAGGTCGGAGTCGGCGGCCAGCTCGGCGACCGACTGGGTTTCCGTCCGGCACAGGGCGAGCAGGGACCGGTGTTCGGGCCCCAGCAACGATTCCTCAGCGGCGCCCGGGGCGTCGGCGGCCATCGAGACCAGGGCGATGAAGTCGAGTCGGATGCCACCGGCGGCCGGTTCGGTGCGGCCGCCCGTCATGGCGTAGGGGCGGACGAGTGGGCCGGCGTCGGCGTCGTACCAGCGGCCTCCCGCCGGCTTGGGGGCGGCCTCCTCGTGCTCGGTCATGGGTGGTGCGTCCCTCGTCGTCCGGTCAACCGGCGGCCGACGGCCGCGCGGTGTGTCGGGGCGGGGTGTGCAGGTGCTCGCCGACACGCCTGACGAGGCGGGCCATCTCGTAGGCGATGAGCCCGATGTCCGAGGTGAGGGTGCTCAGTACCGCGAGGCAGGAGCCGTCCCCGGCGGCGGCGACGAAGAGGAAACCTTCGTCCATCTCGACCATCGTCTGTCGCACACCGCCGGTGTGGAAGTGACGCCCGGCTCCCTTGGCGAGGCTGTGGAACCCCGAGGCGACGGCCGCGAGATGCTCGGCGTCCTCGCGGCTGAGGCCGTTGGACGCGCCGACGGCCAGTCCGTCGTTGGACAGTACGACGGCGTGCCGGACTTCTCGGACCCGCAGGACCAGGTCGTCGAGCAGCCAGTCGACCTCCCCGGCGCGGAGCGGGGAGTCGAGCCTCTGGTGGTCGATCATGCGTGGTCTCCTTCGCTCGTGTGATCGTCGCCGGCGCCTTCGGCGGCAAGAGTGCCGGTGGTGGTGCGATCGGTGTCACGGCCGCCCGCAGGGGCGGTTTCTTCGGCGGCGCCGGTACGGGATTCGCCTCTGTGGGAGGCGCCGCCGCGGGCCCAGCCGCCCATGTACGCGGTCATGCGGTCCCTGACCAGCTCCGGAGTGCGGGTGTCGGCGGCTTCGTCGGCCGGGAGCTCCTCGGTGGGGGCTTCGCGCAGTTGGGGGGCCAGGCTCGCCTGGCGTACGCGGCGCGGGAGTCCGTCCCCATGAGCGCTGTCGGGAGCCACCGTCAGGGCCCGCTGACGCAGTGTGGCGACACCGGGCGGTGGCGTGGGGTCCGTCGCGGGCGCGGTCATCGCGCGCGTGGAGGGAGTGTCGGGCGGGGCGACGATGGCGGAGCGTACCACGTTCGGCTCCATGGAGGGAGTCGTGGGAGAGGTCGTGGAGACGGCTGTCGCGGGGCGTTCGGGGAGATCATTGTCTGCCCGTTCGGGCCGATAGCCCGGCGCCGGAGTCAGCGGTCCGAGGCGTTCCTGCCGCGCGGCCCCGGGCACCCGGTCGTCGTGCTCGGCGCCCGACTCGGCAAGGGCTGACCTGGCAAGGGGCACACGCTCTGCGTCGGTGCCGGACCGCGCCATTTGGCGCACGACGGCGGTGACGGAGCTGTCCAGCAACCCCGTGGGCAGAAGGATGACGGCAGTGGTGCCGCCGTACGGTGAGGTGCGCAGCTGGACCTTGATGCCATGCCGTGCGGCGAGCCGGCTGACGACGAACAGGCCGAGGCGGTCGGTGTCGAAGAGGTGGACGGCTTCGGAGTGCTCGATCCGGTGGTTGGCCTCGTCCAGGCTCTCTCGGCCCATACCCAGGCCGCGGTCTTCGATCTCCAGCGCGTAGCCGTTTCCGACAGGCTCGCCGCTGACGCGCACCTTGGTATGCGGTGGTGAGAACTGCGCGGCGTTCTCGACGAGTTCCGCCAGAAGGTGGGTGAGGTCGGCGACGGCTCCTCCGGTGACGGCCGCCTCGGGAAGGGGTCGCACCTCTACGCGCGCGTAGTCCTCGACTTCGGACACCGCCGCTCGTACGACGCTGGTGAGCGGCACGGGCACGCTCCAGGCACGCCCTGGGGCGGCTCCGGAAAGGATGATCAGGCTTTCCGCGTGACGTCGCATCCGGGTGGTGAGGTGGTCGAGGCGGAACAGGTCGCCCAGTTCCCCGGGGTCTTCGGCGCGGCGTTCCATGCTGTCGAGCAGGTTGAGCTGCCGGTGGACGAGGACCTGACTGCGGCGGGCGAGGTTGACGAAGACACCAGAGATGCCGCTGGCGAGTTCGGCGCGTTCCACCGCGGCGGCCAGCGCGGCCCGGTGAACGGTGCCGAGCGCCTCACCGACCTGCCCGATCTCGTCCTCGGACGCCGGACCCCGGGGCGCTTCGGCTTCGACGTCCAGGTCTTCGCCCGCCCTCAACCGACCCATGGCGGCCGGGAGTTTGCGCCGGGCGATCTCCAGAGCCGTGTTGCGAAGGCTGACCAGTTCGACGACGAGACCGCGACCGATGCGGACGGAGATGACCAAGGAGGCGGCCACAGCCACCAACCCGAAGAGCACGGCCACCCCGGCCGGGGTGAACAGGCCCCGGGCGAACGGATCGGCGCGGCCCACGACGTCGCGCGCGGCGCCGGACTCGATCCCGCGCATGCCCTTCTGCACCGTGGTGAACGCGTCGTCCCAGGAGGACGCCGGTACGGGCTGGGCCGCGTCGCGTCCGGGCGTGGCGGTCAGCACCTTGTCCTCGGCGGCGCGCAGCGCGGTGTACGCGGGCTGACCGCTCAGGGTGCGCCAGGCAGCGCGTTCCGCGCCGCTCAGGTCAGCCGTGGCAGCGTCGGTGAGGGTACGGCGCGAGTCGACGGCACCGGCGAATGCGGTGTGGTGGGCGTAGGTGAACGTGTGGGCGAGCTGGGCCGAACCGAGCAGGGCATCCTCACGGGCGAGCATCTCCGCCGCACGGCTGAACTCGTTGACCACGCGCGCGTCGGAGCCGAGTGAGCCGTCCTTCATACCGGTGAGCGCGCCGGTCACATCGAAGGCGAGAGCGATGGTGTCGGTGTACTGCTGGTAGACGGCGTCCCAGCTCTCCTTCCGGCCAACGGCCTTCGCGCGCAGGTCCGACAGCTGCTGGGCGTGGGCCACGAACCGACGCAACCGGCCAGCCGCGTCGCCCGGAAGGTCGCCGCCGTCGGCGACGGTGTTCTTGTCCCCCAGGCGGAGCTGATCGAGCGCGCCGTCGGTTCTCTTCGCCTGTTGGGTGAGTGCGGCCGCTCGGTCGTCGGCCGGGGCGGCCATGTACCGTGCCGCCGCGCGCCGTTCCGCCTGGAGCTCGGAGACCACTGCGGCCACCGGCGTACGCACCTGCTCGTCGACACGGCGCAGCTGGCGCAGCGCCGAGACGTCCTGCGCGGTCGTGACGGTGGCGAACCCCCAGAGGGCGAGGAGCGACACGACCGGAACCATCAGCAGCGACACGATCTTGGCCCGGACGGTCGTGGGACGCAGCCGCCCGCGCATCGCTGACTCCGCCGGCTCCCCCGATTCCCCTCTCTCCGCGCGGGCGCTGGCCGGGCCCGCCCCCGCCCTCCCCGCGCCCGCGTACGATTCGCGCAGCAGTTCGCCTGACCTCGACGAGGAGCCCCACCCGTGGACATACCGCCGCCGCCCGCGCCCGAGCCGCCTTCGCAGCCGGGTCAGGGCCACGGCCCCGGCTGGCCGCCGCCCTATCCCGGACCGCAGCAGCCCTGGTACCCGTATCCGCAGCCGTTCCAGGAGCCGGCCAAAACCAGCGGTCTGGCCATCGCCTCGCTGGTCACCGGCATCGTCTGCTGTGTGCCGCCGCTCGGCCTGGTCCTGGGCGCCGTCGCCCTGGGGCGGATCAGGAAGAGGGGCCAGCGCGGCAAGGGCATGGCCATCACCGGTGTGGTGCTCTCCTCGATCAGTACGGTCCTGGCCGTCGTCCTCGTCGTGAGCGGTGCGCTGAGCGCGTTCTGGGACGGGTTCCGCGACGGCATCGACGATGCCAGGGGCACCCGCAGCACCATGGACCTGCGCAAGGGCGACTGCTTCGACGTCCCGGGCGGCGAGCTGGAGCGCGAGGTCGTGAACGTGAGGATCCTGTCGTGCGACAAGCCGCACGACGGCGAGGTCTCCGGCTCCTTCAAGCTGGAGGGCTCCTCCTTCCCCGGCGACAAGGCGATCACCGCGCTGGCCGACCGCAAGTGCTGGGCCGTCGAGCAGGAGTACGCGATGGACGGCTGGGCGCTGCCGGTCGAGGCCGAGTCGTACTACTACACGCCGAGCAGCCGCAGCTGGCGGCTCGGCGACCACTCGGTCACCTGCTCCTTCGCCACCACGAGTGGCAAGCTCAGGGGCTCGGTGCGCAATGACGCCCGCCGTCTCGACGCCGACCAGATGACCTATCTGCGCGCCTCCAACGCCTATGACCGGGCGCTGGCCGCCGGCCCCGACCGGGACAGGGTCGAGGACGATCTGCCCGCCTTCAAGAAGTGGGCGGGGCAGGTCTCCCAGGTGCTGGCGCAGGAGAGCGTCCGGCTGCGCGGGCGCGACTGGCCCGCCGCCGCGGAGGCGAAGGTACGCGCCCGCGCCGATGAGGCCGAGCTGGCGGGCAAGGAGTGGGCGAAGGCGGCCGGGGCCGCCGACGCCGAGGCCTTCTACCTCCACTCGGGCGCGGCCGACCGCGCCCTGCGCCGGTCCACGGAGGTTGAGGCCCGGCGCTCCCTGCGGCTGGCCACCACCCCGCCCAGCACCGACTCCGGCGACAGCGCCGGCGGTACGGGCGGCGCCGACGGCGGTACGGACGGCGGCGGGACCGAGGACGGGCCGGGCTCCGGAACCGGAACCGGAGGCGACGGTTCCAAGGAGGTCTGAGAGGGGTATCCGTACCCGCGGTACCCCCTGGGCACGGGCAGGTCATCACTTCGGGTGAATATCTGGCCATGGCTTGCAGCGCACAACCCACGGTTGCCACGCTGTTGCAGTCTGTCAACCTGATGGGAGTGGCCAGTGACTTTCGGTGAGCAGCCGGCTTATCTGCGTGTAGCCAGCGATCTCCGGCAGAAGATCGTCAGTGGTTCACTGCCACCGCATACCCGCCTCCCCTCACAGGCCCGTATCCGTGAGGAGTACGGCGTCTCCGACACGGTCGCCCTGGAGGCCCGCAAGGTCCTGATGGCCGAGGGCCTGGTCGAGGGCCGCTCCGGGTCGGGTACGTATGTGAGGGAGCGCCCCGTCCCGCGCCGGGTGGCCCGTTCCGGCTTCCGTCCGGCCAAGGGGGCCAGCCCGTTCCGGCAGGAGCAGGCCGAGGAGGGCACCCGGGGCACCTGGGAGTCGCGCAGCGAGCAGGAGGACGCCTCCGCCGAGATCGCCGAGCGGCTCGGCATCCCCCCCGGCGACCGCGTGATGCGCACCCGGTACGTGTACCGGGACGCCGGCGAGCAGATGATGCTCTCCACCTCCTGGGAGCCCCTCGCGGTGACCGGGCGCACCCCCGTGATGCTGCCCGAGGAGGGGCCGCTCGGGGGGTGCGGCGTCGTCGAGCGGATGGCTGCGATCGACGTGGTCGTGGACAACGTGGTGGAAGAGGTCGGCGCCCGCCCGGGGCTGGCGGAGGAGCTCATGACGCTCGGCGGCGTCCCGGGCCATGTGGTGCTGGTCATCGAGCGGACGTACTACGCGTCGGGCCGCGCGGTGGAGACGGCCGACGTCGTCGTCCCCGCCGACCGGTACCGGATCGCGTACCACCTGCCGGTGAAGTAGCCGCCTACCACCTGCCGGTGAAGTGGCGGTGTCGGCGAAGGGCTGACGCAGGGTCAACTTCCGTAACGGGGGCGCACTCGAAGGGGTGCGCCCCCGTGGTGTTGCCCTCGTGTGGCCGGATCCGTATCTCTTTGTGTAAACGCGGATCCGCTGAGTGAAGGTCAGGCGTAGGCTCGGGCATATGCGGAATGCGGTTTCCTGGGGATCTTCACCGACCTGCACGCCGACAGCGGGAGGGGCGCGATGAACGACGGTGGCGTGGTGCTTTCCTGGCAGGTCATACGGCAGGACGACAACGGCAACCGCTACCGCGTCGGAAGGTACGCCACCAGGGCCGAGGCCCAGAAGATCATCGACAGCCTCGACGAGCTGGGACCTCACCGCCTCTACTGGGTCGAGCGGATCGCCCAGCCGGCGCAGTAGCGGGGTGCCCGGCGGGTGCGAACGGGGAGGCGGGGCCGGGCGACGGCCCGCCGGACCGGACCCCGCCGGGCGCGGGTTACGCTCCGGCGCATGGACGTTCGTGTGGTGGTGGCCGGAGCCGTGTTCGACCGGGGCAGGCTGCTCGCCGCGCGCCGCAGCGCCCCGCCCGAGCTGGCCGGGCGCTGGGAACTGCCCGGCGGCAAGGTGGAGCCGGGCGAGCGCCCCGAGGACGCCCTGGTGCGCGAGCTGCGCGAGGAACTGGGCGTGGAGGCCGAGCCGCTGGAGCGGATCCCCGGGGAGTGGCCGCTGAAGCCCGGGCTTGTACTGCGGGTGTGGACCGCCCGGCTGGTCTCCGGCGAGCCCCGGCCCCTGGAGGACCACGACGCGCTGCGCTGGCTCGGCCCCGACGAGACGGACGAGGTCGACTGGCTGCCCCAGGACCGGCCGGCGGTGGCGGAAGCCGCGCGCATGCTCGCGGCGCGCGTCCGGGCCGCGCACTAGGGCCTGTCGTCACCTTCCCGCCGTCGCCCGAAGGGCGCACCGGGGCGCTGAACGCCCCTCCCTTCCCGTACGCCCCTACGCCGTTCGTGCCACCATGCGCCCCATCAGGGGATAGCTGACCCCAAATATCGGGTATGTGGCTATTAATCCTTTAAACCCCCCGAAGAGTCGGATGCGGGTGAGCGGCGTGATCGACACCTCCGGCGGCTGCGCCGAGTGGACCTTCCCGGCGGAGGCCAACGCCGTGCGCACCGCGCGCCACGCCGTCCGGGACACGCTGCGCGGCTGGAAGCTGGACCCGGCCGTCAGTGATGTGGCGGTGCTGCTGGTCAGTGAGCTCGTGACCAATTCCCTGCGGTACGCGTCGGGCCCCATCGGCGTCCGGATGGCCCGGTTCGACCCCGGTGCCCTGCTGGTGGAGGTCTCCGACCCGCTGCCGGAGGAGCCCGTCGAGCGGGACGCCGGACCGGACGACGAAGGGGGCCGGGGCCTTCAGTTGGTGGCTTGTTCTGCACGTCGCTGGGGGACCCGGCGCGGCAGGACGGGCAAGACCGTGTGGTTCGAGCTGGCCCTGCCGGGTTAGAAGGAGGGAGGGACGAACGATCACGACCCGTTCGGACGGCGAAGTCGGAAGACGGCCGGAAAAGAACGAGACCGGGATGTGATCGTGAACGCCGTGTCGGTGGGGGCCGTAGTACTGAATACTGCGGTCAAGGCCGGTCCGGTGCGGTGAGCTGGAGGGGACGGTCGCGTGAGCGAGATACCTGAGACGGCTGGCGGCGTGGTGTGGCAGAGCAGCCCGCCTGGCTCGATCTATGACTACATCAGGGTCGCCTCGTTCTCGATCGGGCCCGACGGGCTGGTCGAGCAGTGGAGCCTGCGGGCCGAGGAGCAGTTCGGGCTGTCCGCCCGCGAGGTCGTGGGAATCGACCCGGTCGACGCCTTCATGCCTCCTGAGCTGCGCTCCCAAGGTCACCGACGGATCGCCGAGATCCTGGACGGGCGCGAGTGGACCGGCCTGGTCCCCTTCCGTACGCCGGAACGCGAGGGGCGGCACGGGCTCGCCGAGCTGTATGTGATGCCGAGTGAGACGGCGGCCGGGGAGCGCGGCGCGCTCTGTATCGTCGTCGACGTCCGGGCGCTGCGCGGCATAGAGACGGACCTCGCGGCCTCGCAGGCCATTTTCGGCCAATCTCCCTTCGGCTTCCTGCTGTTCGGCACGGACCTCACCGTCCTGCGTGCCAACAGGCGGTTCGCCACCGTCTTCGGCGGCGAACCCGACCAGCACCGCGGCCGCACCGTCCACGACTATCTGAGCCGCACCGAGGCCGACCGGATGGCCGCCGCCCTGCGGCGCGTGCTCGACACCGGCGAGGCGGTCACCGACCTCCAACTCGTCGGCACCGCACCCGGCGACCCGGCCCGCCGCCACTGGTCGATCAACCTCTACCGGGTGCACAGCGGCACCGGACGGCCCATCGGCGTCGCCAGCCTCGGCATCGACGTGACCCGCCGCCACAACGCCGCCCGCGAGGCCGCCGACGCCCGCCGCAACCTCGCCCTGCTCAACGAGGCGGGCAACCGCATCGGGAACTCCCTCGACCTGGAGACCACCGCCCGCGAACTCCTCGACGTCGCCGTACCCGGCTTCTGCGACCTGGCCTCCGTCGACCTCTACCAGGCGCTGCTCGCCGGCGACGACGCCATCCAGAACCGCGCCGACGGCAGCGCCGAGCTGCGCCGGGTCGCCTTCGCCAGCGCCGTCTCGGACGCGCCGCCCACCCTCGCCGGCGGCACCGCCCCGACCGCGTCCGTCTCCGTGGGGGACGTCCATCGGTACTCCTTCCACTCGCCCTGTGCCGGCGCCCTGCGCACCGGCCGGCTGCACGCCGTACCGGGCGACGAGGGGAGCCTGGTGCACACCACGCTCGCCGTCCCGATGGTCGCCCACGACACCGTCGTGGGCCTGGTCCAGTTCTCCCGTGCCAAGGGCAGCGAGCCCTTCGGCGAACGCGACCGCGCCCTCGCCACCGAACTCGCCTCCCGCGCGGCCGTCTGCATCGACAACGCCCGCCTCTACCGGAGGGAGCACGAGCGCGCGCTGATACTGCAGCGCTCCCTGCTCCCGCCCGGCGACCCCGAGGCCGCCGGGCTCGACATCGCCTGCCGCTATCTGCCGGGCAACGCCGCCACCGAGGTGGGCGGCGACTGGTTCGACGTCATCGAACTCCCCGGCCACCGCACCGCCCTGGTCGTCGGCGACGTGATGGGCCGCGGTCTGCGGGCCGCCGTCGCCATGGGCGAACTGCGCACCGCCGTACGGACCCTGGCCATGCTCGACCTGGAGCCCGCCGAGGTGCTCTCGCACCTGGACGAGATCGCCCGGGGGCTGGGCGACCCCGGCGGCCCCGACCGCGCGGCGGGCGGCAACCGGCGGGGTCGCCCCGGCTCCCGCACCGCCCACAAGTCCCGCGAGGCCGACCTCTCCGAGGTCTATCTGGCGACCTGTGTGTACGCCGTGTACGACCCGGTGACACGGCGCTGCTCCATCGCCAACGCGGGCCATCTGCCGCCCGTCCTGGTCGAGCCCGGCGAGCCCGCGCTGTTCCTGGACATGCCGCCCGGGCTGCCGCTGGGCGTGGGCGGGGAGCCGTTCGAGGAGATCGAGGTCGACCTCCCCGAGGGCGCCCTGCTCGCGCTCTACACCGACGGTCTCGTGGAGTCCCGCGACCACCCCCTGGACGAGGGGCTGCGGGCCTTCCGCAAGGCCATCAGCGACCCGGTCGCGGGCCTGGAGGACGTCTGCGACCAGGTCCTCAACACCCTCGACACGCGCCACGGCGAGGACGACATCGCCCTGCTCATGGCCCGGATCCAGGGCCTGCCCGCGGACGCCGTCGGCGACTGGCTGCTGCCGCGCTCGCCGCGCTCGGTCGGCCGCGCCCGTGAGCTGGCCCGCACCCAGCTGCTCGCCTGGGACCTCGACGACCTCGTCGACACCACCGAGCTGCTGGTCAGCGAACTCGTCACCAACGCCCTTCGGTACGGCGAGGGCGAGGTGCGGCTCCGGCTGCTGCGGGACCGCACGCTCGTCTGCGAGGTGTGGGACGCGGGTCTGGTCCAGCCGAGACGGCGGCGCGCCAGGGACACGGACGAGGGCGGCCGGGGGCTCCAGCTCGTCGGCCTGCTGAGCGCGGCGTGGGGCTCGCGGCGCACCCCGCGCGGCAAGACGGTCTGGTTCGAACTCGCCCTCCCGGACGGCGAGTCGAGCCCTGCCGTCGAGCTGACGGAGGAGCAGCTGCTCAGCATGTTCTGACCCGGGGCCGCACCGGCCCGCCGCCGTGCCGCCCCTACGTCGTCGCCTTCAGGGCCGCCAGCCGTGCCTCCACCTCGGCCGTCTCGCCCGGGGCGTCCAGCTGCTCGAACTGGGCGTCCAGGACGGAGGCGGCGAGCGTCTGTCCGCCCCGCGCCCGTATCTCCTCGCGTCGCAGCTTGTCCTCGAAGCGGCGTATCTCGCTGGTCGGGTCGAGCAGGTCGACGCTCTCCAGCCCGTCCGGCGGCCGGTCCTCCGGTGCCGACGGGGCCGCGCCCGCCAACTCGCCCTGCTCCGCCCGCAGTACGTCCAGCTGGGACTTCATCCGGGCCAGGCCGGACTTGAGCCTGTCCACCACCTCCGTCTGCGCGGTGATCGTCGGCTCCGCCGCCCGCGCCTCGCTCTCCGACTGCACCTGTCTGCCCAGCGCGACCTTGGCCAGATGGTCGAACCGGTCGGCCTGGTCCGCCGATCCGCCCGCGCGCAGCCCGTCGGCCTTCCTGCTGGCCGCGACCGCCTGGTCGCCCCACTCCTTGGCGGCGGCCAGGTCCTCGTGCCGGTCGTGCTCCATCAGCCGCAGTTCGTCCATGGTCGAGGCGACGGCCCGCTCCGCCTCCGCGATATTGCCCGTGTACTCCCGTATCAGCTGGTCCAGCATCTTCTGCGGGTCCTCGGCCTGGTCGAGGAGCGCGTTGACGTTGGCCTTCGCCAGCCGGCCGACCCGGCCCAGTACCGACTGCCTGTCGCTCATGGCTCTTCTCCTTGCGCCGGAAGGTCCCCTGGTCCCGAAAGCTCTCCTCGCCCCGGAAGGTCTTCTGCTCCTGATACACCGCCCGGCCCGTTCGGGTTCCCGATCTCGCCGGAGGTTTGTGGATCGTGCTCGTAGGCGTGTACGTCCGCGTCCGCGAGGGCGAGCGCCTGCCGCGCCAGAGTGTCGGCCCGGCGCACCTCGACGAGGGCGCCCGGTGCGTCCGGTCCGGCCGTCTCCTCGGACTGGGCGAGGTGGCGGCGGGCCTCCGCGAGGCGGGTGCGGGCCGGGCTGCCGACGGCGTCCCGGTGTTCGGTGATGCGGTCGTCCGCCGCCGCGACGGCTGCGCGGGCCGTCAGGGTGGTCCGCTCCAGGAGCGTGCGGGTGCGCTGCGCGCTGTCCTCGTGCTCCTGTGCGCCCATGTCGGCCAGGGCCTCGTCCAGCGACGCCTCCGCCTCGCCGAGTCGGCGCAGCGCGTCGAGCGGGTCGTACGGGCCGGCCGCCCGCGCCCGGCCTACGCCGAGGAGCACCGTCTCGGCCGCGGCCACCCGGCTGTGCAGGTCGACGGGGGCGGGAGCAGGGGTATCCGCAGCCCGGCGGGAACGGGGTGCCGCCGCGCCCACCCGTGCCGCCCCAGCGGCACGATTGCCCGCGGCGGCGGGGGGGGGGCAAGGGGGGACGGTCCCGCCGGACTCTCCCCTTGGGGGAGGGCGCACAATCGACGGGTGACGAGCTACCTGTCGATCGGCGACTTCTCGCGTGCCACCCACATGACCGTCAAGACCCTGCGCCACTACCACGAGACGGGTCTGCTGGAACCGGCCGACGTCGATCCGCGGACCGGCTACCGGCGCTACTCGGCCCACCAGATCCCCACCGCCCAGGTGGTGCGCCGCTTCAGGGACCTGGGCATGCCGCTGGAGGAGATCAGGAGCGTCCTCACGGCGTCGGACGCGGCGGTCCGCAACCAGCACATCACCGCGCATCTGCGCAGGCTGGAGGACGATCTCGGCCGGACCCGGCGCGCGGTCGCCGCGCTGCACGATCTGCTGACGCCGCCCGCCGCCGACGCGCCCGCCATCGAGCTGCGCAGCGTCGGCGCGGTTTCCGCCGCGGCGGTCACGGCGACAGTCGACGCCCAGGACATGGGGGCTTGGTTCCAGGGTGCCCTCGGTGAACTGTTCGCGACCGTGGCGGCCCAGGGGCTGAGCGAGAGCGGCTACGCCGGCGGTGTGTACGCGGACGACTTGTTCACCACGCACCGCGGGTCTGTCACGATCTTCCTCCCCTGCGACGGACTCGTCCGGCCGGTCGGCCGGGTCGAGCCACTGCTCGTGCCCCCGGCCGAGCTCGCCGTGATCGAGCACTGCGGCCCGCCCTCGGAGGTCGACCGCGCGTACGGTGCGCTGGCCGCGTATGTGTCGCGCCACACGCTCGCCGTCGAGGGCCCGATCCGCGAGTACTACGTGGTCGGCCGGCGCCAGACCCCGGACAGCGCGCTGTGGCGGACCGAGATCTGCTGGCCGGTCTTCCCCACCCGCGTCACGGATCCCGGCGGGCGTTGAGGCGGGCGGCCTGGCGCGTCAGGTAGTCGCGCTCGGCGAGGTTGGGGGCCTTGCGGGCCGCCTCGGCGTACAGCCGTGCCGCCGTGGCCGGATCGCCGTCGCGCTCGTGGAGGTACGCGGCCACCGCCGTGTGGCGGGGCAGTGCGTCGTCCAGGGCCGCGAGCGCGGCCAGTCCGGCGCGCGGTCCGTCGGCCTCGCCGACGGCCACCGCGCGGTTGAGCCGGACCACGGGACTGTCGGTCAGGCGCGCGAGTTCGTCGTACCACTCGACGATCTGCACCCAATCGGTCTCCTCGGCGGTGAGCGCGTCCGCGTGGAGGGCCGCGATGGCCGCCTGGGCCTGGAACTCGCCCAACCGGTCGCGGGCGAGGGCCGCCTGCAGGATCCCGACGCCCTCGGCGATCGACGCGGTGTCCCACTGGCCCCGGTCCTGCTCGGCGAGCGGCACCAGGCCGCCGTCCGGCGCGGTGCGGGCGGCGCGCCGGGCGTGGTGGAGGAGCATCAGCGCGAGCAGCCCCGCCACCTCGGGGTGGTCGACCTGGGTCGCGAGCTGCCGGGTGAGGCGGACGGCCTCGGCGGCGAGGTCCACATCGCCCGAGTAACCCTCGTTGAAGACCAGGTAGAGGACGCGCAGCACGGTGGCGACGTCGCCCGCCTGGTCGAACCGTATGCCGGAGACGGTGCGCTTGGCCCGGCTGATGCGCTGCGCCATGGTCGCCTCGGGCACCAGGTAGGCCTGGGCGATCTGGCGGGTGGTGAGCCCGCCGACGGCACGCAGGGTGAGTGCGACGGCGGACGACGGCGTCAACGACGGGTGGGCGCACAGGAAGTAGAGCTGGAGCGTGTCGTCCGTGGCGGGCGCGGGCCCGGGCGCGGGCTCCTGGTCGAGGATCTCCTCGCGCCGGCGGCGGGCGGTTTCCGCCCGGTTCCGGTCGAGGAACTTGCGCCACGCCACGGTGACCAGCCAGCCCTTCGCATCGCGCGGAGGGTCGGCGGGCCAGACGCGGACCGCCTCCACCAGCGCGTCCTGCACCGCGTCCTCGGCCGCCGCGAAGTCGGCTCCGCGGCGGACGAGGACGGTGAGGACGCTCGGCGTGAGGCTCCTGAGGAGGGCCTGGTCCATGGACGAGGTCACTCCGTGATGGTGGGCGGGGCGGCCAGGAACGGGCGTACCTCCAGCCACTCGTGGATCGGCTTCCCGCCCGCTCCCGGGGCGGCCGACAGCTCCCCGGCGAGGTCGAGGGCGCGCTCGTAGGTGTCGACGTCGATCACCATCCAGCCGGCGATGAGGTCCTTGGTCTCGGCGAACGGGCCGTCGGTGACGGGCGGCCGCCCCTGGCCGTCGTACCGGACCCAGGTTCCCTCGGGGGCCAGCGCCTGGCCGTCGACGAACTCGCCGGTCTTCTCCAGCCGGTCCGCGAAGTCCTGCATGTACTGCATGTGCGCCGCGATCTCCTGCGGCGTCCACTGATCCATGGGCACGTCGTTGGCCGGAGCCGGGGCGCCGCGGTAGTGCTTGAGAAGCAGGTACTTGGCCATGATGACTCTCCTCGGTACTGGTGCGACCCATTGTGGGTGCGTTCACTACAGGGACGGAGCCAGGCACGGGTTCTCGACATCGTCGGGAGATTTTGTTTTCGGCTTCTTGCGGTGCCGAACAACAGCGTCCTCCGGGCCCTCGGGTCAGCCGGTCGTCGTCACCCCGTGGAACAGGGGGACCGGGGATGCCGGCCGGGGAAGTAGGTGGACTGCTCCAACGAGGTCAGCTCGCGGGCGGAGGCTGTGCAGATCTTGTCTACCGCCGCTGCCGGGTCGGTGAGCGATACGCCCCACTGCCGCAGGGTGCCGTCGTCGCTGACGGTGAACAGGCTGTGGCCGTCGCGGCTGTAGAGGACTCTGGTCACCGCGCCGGTGTGCCCGGTGAGCGTGGCGTAGGCGTGGTGCTCGGCCACGTTCCACAGGCGTACGGTGCGGTCGCTGCTGGCGGTGGCCAGGGTGTGTCCGTCGGGGCTGAAGGCGAGGGCCTCGACGGTGCCGCTGTGGCCGGTGAGGACGGCGAGGTCACGGCCCGCGGTCACGTCCCACACCCGCACCTGCTTGCCGTACGACATGGCCAGGGTGCGGCCGTCCGGGCTGAACACCATGGGGCCGATGCCGCCGAACCGCTGCGGTCCGGGGTCGCCGCACGGGCCGGTGGAGGCGGTGCGGACACGGCCCGTGGCGAAATCCCAGACCCGCACCTCTTCGCCGCCACTGGTAGCCAGGGTGCGGCCGTCCGGGCTGAACACGATCTGGCGTACGCCCTCGCACAGGCCGTCTGTGACGGACTTCTTCGAGGAGGGCGATGGGCCTGCCCGGCGGGAAGGAGTGAGCGTGGTGCGCAGGTGCCCGGTCGTGGTGTCCCACAGGCGTAGCGCGGTGCCGTCGCTGGCGGCCAGGGTGCGGCCGTCGGGACTGAACGACAGGGCCCTGGGCCACTTCCTGCTGTCGGGCAGGGTGACACGCAGGCGTCCGGCCGCGATGTCCCACAGGCTCACGGTTTCCGTGCGCACCGAGGACGTGGCCCTGGTGCGCCCGTCCGGGCTGAGCGCCGTGTCCTGGACTCCGGTGTGGTCGTCCGTTCTGCCGGCGAGGACACGGCCGGAGGCGGGCTCCCACACGCGTACGTTCAGTGCGCCCGTGGCCGCGAGGCTGCGGCCGTCCGGGGTGAAAGCCAGTTCCTGGAATTCCTCCATGCGCGCGCGGTCGGGCAAGGTGGCGCGCAGACGTCCGGTCGTGGTGTCCCACAGGCGCGCGGTGGCATCGCCGGTGGCCAGGCTGTGACCGTCGGGGCTGAGGGCGAGGGCACGTATCTGATCGGTATCGGTGGTGTAGAGGGTGCGCGTGCGGAGGTGGTGAGTGAGGTCGTTCAGGCGGACCGTGCCGTCGCCGCCGATGGTGGCCATGGAACGACCGTCAGGGGCGGCCGTCAGCGCTCCGGGCCGGCCGGTGTATCCGGGGAGGGTGGCCGCGAGGCGTCCGGTGGCCACCTCCCATACGGAGGAAGCCCCCTGGTTCTGGAGGCTGTCGGAGGTCCCGGCGGCGAAGGTCCCGCCGTCGGCGCTGAACACGAAGTCGTACATCCCCGTGCTGTCCTTGAGCGTGCGTATGTCGCCGCCGGCGGGGTTCCACAGTCGTACGGGCCCGTTGCGGTACCCCGCCGCGACCGTGCGCCCGTCCGGGCTGAACCGCAGCACCTGGACCTGGCCGAAGTCCCTCCGCAGCGTCGTCTCCGTGCGTCCGGTGCGGGCGTCCCTCAGCCGCAGCGTCCCGTCGTGATGGCCCAGGGCGATGGTGCGTCCGTCCGGGCTCACCGCCGGGGGGATGCCGATGTGGGTTCCCACCAGGAGCGTGCGCACCTGGCCGTCGGCCGGATCCTTCAGCCGTACCGTCGCGTCGTAGTCGTCCGGGGCGGTGGTGTGCGGGTCGCCGCTCACCGCGGGCAGGTCGTCCGCGCCGACCATCAGGGTGCGTGCACGGCCGGTCGACGGCTCCCACTGCCGTACGGTGCCGTGGCCCAGGGTGAGGGTGAGCGTGCGGCCGTCGCTGTCGAACGCGAGGGTGTCGGGTTGGTTGGGCAGGTCCTTGAAGGTGACCTGGGCTCGTGTACGGCCGGAGGCGCTGTCCCACACGCGTACGCCGTGCTCGCTGCCGGCGGCCAGGGAGCGGCCGTCGGGGGTGAACGCCAGGGCACTCACGGCGCCGTCGGTCCTGGCCAGAGGGCGGGAGCGGCCCGTCACGGCGTCCCACAGCCGCACCGCCCCACGGCTGCTGCCCACCGCCAGCGACCGGCCGTCGGGGGCGAAGGCCACCACACTCGCCTCGCCCTCCGCGCTGCTGAAGGCGAGACGGCGCCGGAGCGGAAGGGCGGCAGCCGCGTACAGACCGGCGGACGCTTCCGCCGTCGGGCTCGCGCGGTAGGCGGCGACGGCCAGCAGGGAGGCGAGATCGGGGTCGGTGGCAAGGAGCGTCTGCGACTGGGCCGCCAACTGGCGCGACTGCGCCTGTCGCTGGGCGGCCTCGGCGTCCTTGCGCTGGCCCCAGGCGAGCCCCGCGGCCACCAGCGCCAGCACCAGCAGGACCGCCAACGACACCGTGGCCGCCTGTCTGAGTCTGCGCTCCCGGGTGGCCGCCGCACGGCTCGCTGTGAGGAACTCCCGCTCCAGGCCCGTCAGTTCGGCCATACCGCCGCCCGTGGCGAACGCCTTCCACGCCGCTTCCAGCCGCCCGCCCCGCAGGAGCACTCCACGGTCGCGGTCCTGTTCCTGCCATCCCTGGGCGGCGTCGGTGAGCCGGCGGTGCAGTCGCAGCCGGTCCCGGTCCTCGTTGATCCATGCCTGGAGCCGGGGCCAGGCGGTGATCAGGGCCTCGTGGGCGAGGTCGATCCGGTCGTCGTCGAGGGTGATCAGTCGGGCCCGGGCCAGGTGGTCGAGGACGGTGGTGGTGCCGCCGGAGTGGTCGGCCTCGACCTCGGCGCGGGTGACGGGTCGGCGGGTGTCGGGTGTCCCGTCGCCGGGAGTGATCAGGCGCAGCAGGATCCGCCGCGTGCTCACGGCCTGGTCCGGGGAAAGGCCGGTGTAGAGGTCCTCCGCCGTGTGCGCGACGGCGCCGTCGAGTCCGCCTGCCGCCTCGTATGCCCGCAGGCTGAGGGTGCGGGCGGTGCGGTGACGCCAGGTTTCCAGCAGCGCGTGCGACATCAGCGGCAGCCCGCCCGGCTCGGCCGAGACGTCCTCGATCAGACGGGCGGTCAGGGCGCGTTCCACGATCACGCCGTGGGCGGCGGCGGGTTTCGTGATCGCCTCCCGGAGTTCCTCCGGCGCCATGGGGCCGACCGGCAGATCCGCGTCCCGGAGCACGTCGGCGAGGCCGGGGTGCTGGAGGCAGTGGGCGTAGAAGTCGGCGCGTACCCCCAGGACCACGCGCAGGCGGCTGCCGGGGTCCCGGGCGGCCAGGATCTGCCCGAGGAACGCGTCGCGCTCGCCCGCGTCCTGGCAGAGGGTGAAGACCTCCTCGAACTGATCGATGATCAGACAGGTGTCGTGGGGGCGGTCCGCAGGGGTGAAGAGCTCTTCGTGCTCGGCGGCCGGGCGGGGGCCCGGCGTGCAGATCCGCAGGGCGGCGATACGCGATGAGTCGGCCGGGTCGGGGTGTTGGAGTCGGGGGAGGAGCCCGGCACGCAGGAGCGAGGACTTGCCGCTGCCGGAGGGCCCCACGACCACACTCACGCGCTCCCTGGCCACCAGTTCGACCAGTTGCTCGGTCAGTGCGCCACGGCCGAAGAACAGGGCGCTGTCGCCCGGCTCGTAGCGCGTCAGCCCACGGTACGGAGCGGGAGCGTCCCTATCGGCTTCGGTGCGGGCGGTCGCGGTCTCCCGGCGCGCCGCCTGCTCGGCTTCGTGCCAGCGTGCCTCCCACGCTTCGCGGTCCGCGTCGCCGCCGCAGGCCTCCACGTAGGCGAGGGTGACGGCCAGGGAGGGAAGCTTCTCGCCGGCGGCTGCCTGGGAGAGTGTGGAAGGAGAGTATCCGGTCTTCTTCGCCAGTACGCGGTAGGACATCCCGGCATCCCGACGCCGTCGGCGCAGGGCGTCGGCGAACTCCGCGACGGGCCCCGCATCCGGGTCCAAGGACTTTTCGGGCCGTGCCACCGCATCCCCCTGTGCAATTGACCGTTCCGGTGGGTGATCAACCCCCACGCCAAAGACGGCTGATCCGGGCCGGCAAGCCAACCCTTCGCCCACTGTCGTACACGGTATCCCTGTAGGGGAGGTGGGTTGTTCGGTGCGGGGGAGAGGGGTTGTTCCTCCTGGGTGGGAGGTTCTCAGGCCGAGGAGGAAATGTGCTCGATGATGAGGAGGGTGCCTCGACTGGCAGGGCGTACGGCATGCTTCGCGCCCGCCTCGACGATGTACATCTCCCCGGTACGCACGTCGATCTCGGTGTCCTCGACCACCAGCCGCAGTGTGCCCTCCACCACCAGCAGGGCCTCCGCCGTGTCATGGGACTCCGCTTCCACGGGGCGTCCGTCCATCCGCAGCACCTTCACCCCCGCGCTCCCGGCCTGCCCGAGCAGGAGCGAGTCCCAGGCCTGCGGCAGTTGTGCGGCTGTGCGGTGGATGTCGACGACGCTCATGTCATGCCTCCCGGCGGGCCCGCCTCCCGACATGGCTGGATGAGCCGCCGGAGACGCCCGCGATCGTGATCAGTGGATGCAGTGACGTTACGACAGGGCGGCGCGCTGCTGGTCGACCGTTCGGTAAAGCCTTCCGGGGTAGGAGGATCAGGGCCGGGTGGCCACGCAGATGTTGTACCGCCATGTCTCCTGGTGCCGGTACATCTCCACCCCGCTCATCGCGTTGACCAGACTGTCTCCTCGGCCCACGCCGCGTGCGAACGCATAGGGAAGTCGGCCGAGGACCGAGAAGCACCGCAGCATGGGCAGGATGTTCTCGGTCGCGTCACAGGCCGATTCGACATCGAAACCGGCCTGTTGGAGAAGGTGCTCCAGGTGCCCGTGGGTCATGGTGAGCATGCCCGGCATGCCGGAGAGCTCGCAGACCCTGAGCAGCGCGGACCGGGCCTTCGGCAGCAGGTGGGCCTGTGGGGTGCTCGAATACTCGGACATCACCAGCCTTCCGCCCGGGCGCAGGACGCGGAAGAACTCGGCGAGTCCCTGCCGGGGGTCGGGGGAGTGGACGAAGGACTCCATGGTGTAGACGCCGTCGAAGGAGGCGTCGGCGAACGGGAGCGCGTGATAGTTGGCCACCAGGAAACGCGTGCGCCCACCCGGCTCGTCGGCACGGGACGACCGCTGCCGTGCGATGGCGACGTCCGGCTCGATCCCGTCGATCCCCGTGATGTGCGCCCCGCTCGCCCGTGCGACCGTGCGCGCTGTGTCGCCGACCCCGCATCCGGCATCGAGCACCGACGACTCCCGGGGAAGGGCCAGCTTCCGGGCCACGACGCATTCCATGCGCCGCATGGCCGCCGTGAACGCCCAGGGGGAATGGCCCGGCTCGTACCACCCGAAGTGGCGCGTGCGGCCGAGCAGCGCCGTGTACCCGAAGCGTGACCCGAACGCCCGGTAGTACGGCAGGACGTGTTGCCGGTAGTGGACATCGGTCACATGGGTCATCGCTCCGGCTCCTAGTCAGTAGCCCCGTCCCGCCCGAGGTCTTCACGGAGAGCAACGATCACACGCCTCCCGGGTCACAGAGCGCCACCCTGACGGTCGGGCGAACGCCGACGCACCGGTCATCAGAAAGGCCCAACGGCCCAACGGCCCAATTCTGGAGCGACACAGGCGGGATGTCTTCAGGGACGCCGCCATCATCCCTACCGATCACGAGCAGTGGCGATCGCTGACCGGCGGGCGATCCTGCCGTCGAGGGTCAGGCCGCCGGCCATGCGGCGAGCGCCAGCTCGGCGGTTTCGGTCAGTTCGGCCGCCGTGGCGCCGTCCTGGGCACGCTGTGACATGCCCTGGATCACGGCGGCGAAGTACGCGGCCAGCGCCTGCGGTTCGGCGTCGGCGGCCAGTTCGCCCGCCTGCTGTCCCCGGCGCAGCCGGGCTTCGAAGGTGGGCAGGTTGCCGTTGCGCAGATCGCGCAGGAACGCCGCCACCTCGCTGTCCTGCGGGGTGACGTTGGTGGCCGCGCTGATGGTCAGGCACCCGGCCGGGTGGGAGGGGTCGGGGTAGATGACGGCTGCCTCGCGCAGAATGCGGGCGAACGCGCCGTACGCCGTGGGCTCCTCCTTGAGGGCCACACCCATGAAGGCGCCGACGGGGGACCGGCCGTAGCAGTCCACCACCTCCCTGAACAGGGACTTCTTGTCCCCGAACGCCGCATAGAGGCTTCCGGGCCTGATGCCCAGCACCTCGGTCAGCTCGCCGATCGAGGTGCCCTCGTAGCCGCGTTCCCAGAACAGCCGGGTGGCGGCCGTCAGTGCCTCGGCGCGGTCGAAGGTCCGTGGCCGCCCTCGCTTCGCTGGTGGTTTCTCACTCATGCCCACCATTTTAGAGCGACCGCTCAACAAACGTGTTAGTTTCTTTCTTGAGCGATCCACCAACAAATAGAAGGCGGTCAGCCATCATGTCCACCACCACGTCAACACCCATGGGTACGCGGCAGCTTGAGGGCAAGGTCGCCCTGGTCACCGGCGGCAGCAGAGGCATAGGCCGGGCCATCGCGGAGCGCCTCGCCGGGGACGGCGCCCTGGTCGTCCTGACCTACACCAGTGACGAGCCGGCGGCGCGCGAAGTGGTCGCACGTATCGAGAAGGACGGCGGCCGGGCGGTCGCGCTCAAGGCGACGCTGGGCCGGCACGGTGACGCGGCGGGCCTGTGGGCGGCCTTCGACGCCGAGGTCGCCGCGTACGCGCCCGACGCCGGCGTCGACATCATCGTCAACAACGCGGGCATCGGCCGCAGCGCGGATCTGGCCGCACTCACCGAGGAAGGCTTCGACGAGGTCTTCGCGGTGAACGTCCGGGCACCGTTCTTCATCGTCCAGGAGGGCCTGAAGCGTCTGCGCGACGGCGGCCGGATCATCAACATCTCCAGCGGTGCGGCCCGTCTGGCCATGCCGGAGATCATCGCCTACAGCGCCACCAAGGGCGCCCTCGACAACTTCACCCTCAACCTCGCCAAGGGTCTCGGTCCCCGGGGGATCACGGTGAACTCGGTCGCCCCCGGCATCATCGACACGGACGTCAACGCGTCCTGGCTGCGCGGCAACCCCCAGGCCGAAGCCCACGCGGCCTCGCTGGCCGCCCTGGGCCGCGTCGGCCAGCCGCAGGACGTGGCCGACATCGTGGCCTTCCTCTCCTCGGACGGCGCGCGCTGGGTGACCGGGCAGGTGATCGACGCGACCGGGGGCTCCGGTCTGTGAGTGTCGCCGCCTACCAGGGCACGACCTGTCCCAGGTGGTCGACGAAGTAGAGGCCGGGCTTCCCCTGGTGGTGTTCGATCGTCTGCGCCACCCCGGGGATGCTCTCCTCCACACCGAGCTCGGCGTCGGGCCCGCCCAGTTCGGTGCGGACCCAGCCCGGGTCCATCAGCAGCAGCGTCCGTGTGTCTGCGGCGTGGCGGGCGGCGTAGCTGCGCATCAACTGGTTCAGCGCGGACTTGCTGGCCCGGTACAGATCCTGTCCGCCCTCGGTGTTCAGGGCGATGCTTCCCTGGTCAGAGGACATGACGCCGATGGTTCCGGTCGGTGCGACCAGCGGGCGCAGGGATTCCACGACGCGCATCGGGCTGAGTGCGTTGGTGACCATGACTTCGGTGAACATGGCCGTGGAGACGTCGCCGATCGGGATGTCGCCGCGCGTGATGGCGGCGTTGACGAAGAGCAGGTCGAGCGTGCGCCGCGCGAGTCGGTCGCGCAGCGCCGAGATCTGCTCCGGCTCGGTCATCTCCAGCGACTCGATGGTCAGCCGCCCTGCGGATGCGTCGGCCAGGTCGTGGAGGCCGGTACGCCCACTGCCCCGGACCGTGCCGATGACGTTCCAGTCGCGTCGGAGGTACTCGGAGGCGAGTCCGAGGCCCAGGGTTCGTGAGGCGCCGATGATGAGCGCGGTCTTGCGGGTGTCGTGCATGTGATTCCTTGCGTGGTCGGGGTGTCGGGTCCGTCGCGAAGCGGCCGGTGGCCTCGCCAGGGCTGCTTGGACTGTCGCTGCCTACCGTCGAGGTGTTGGCGGCGATCACGTGGCAAGTCTCCGAGCGGGGCGACCGGGGCGTCCAATACCCTTCGGACCGCATTGATACCGTCGGGGCATGGATCTGGATCTGCGAAAGCTCCGGTACTTCGTCGCGGTGGCCGAGCACCGTCACTTCGGGCGGGCGGCACAGGCGCTGTTCATCGCGCAGCCGGTCCTCAGCCGGCAGATCCGCGCGTTCGAGCAGGAGCTGGGATGCCCGCTGTTCACCCGGACCACGCGCAGCGTGGAGCTGACCCCTGCGGGAAGACAGCTCTATGACGAGGCGTCAAGGATCACCACGGTGGTGGACGTGGCGCTGCGGCGTGTGTACGAGGCCCGGCGCGGCGAACAGCGGCTCGTCGTCGCCTTCTCGCCCGGCCTGCACGTCTCGCAGGCGATCCGCATGTTCACCGGCGGCCATCCCACGGTCGAGATCGACGTCTTCCCGCTGCGCTGGTGGGAACGCGACGCGCCGCTCCGCGACGGACGCGCGCATGTCGCGTATCTGCGACGCCCCTTCGATGACGCGGGGCTGTGCACCATCCCCATCGGCCACGAGACCAAGGTGGTGTGCCTGCCGGTGACGCATCCGCTGGCCGGCCGCCCCGCCCTCACATCGGCCGACCTCGACGGCGAACCCATCCTCGGCGCCAGTACGCGGCGGACGTCCTCGCTGGAGGAGAAGTTCGAGCTCATCGCCTCTGGCCAGGGCGTCGCGCTCGTCCCCGTCAGTGTCGCGCGCTCGTACTCCCGCCCCGACCTCGTCTACCGGACCGTCACCGATGCCCTGCCCGTGGAGACCTGCCTCGCGGTACCGGAGAACAGCTGCGAGGGCCCCGTACGGGACTTCCTGGACATCGCCACCGCGACGCTGCGCCGGCATGCCGGTGATGTGGAGGGCGAGGGGGATGAGCGCGGGGCCGACGGCCCGGCGCCCGCGCCGTCCACGCACTGACGGAGAGCCGTATTCCGCGGACACCGGATCGCGGACAGGCGCGGCGCCGTGCGGTCTCCCGGACTCGTCACTTGCTCGGCGTGAGCCCCCATGCCCTGACGAGCTGGGTCAGTTCCTCGCGGAAGAGTTTGTCCGGGCTCACGGTCTGGGTGTGCAGGTGGCCGTAGATCTCCAGTGATACCAGGCCGTGCAGATGGCCCCAGATCCGCAGGGCGAGTGCCACGGCGGCAGGGGGGAGGTCCGGGAAGGCGGGGCGGACCTTGTCGAGGAGCCCCGCGTCGAAGTCGGACCACTGGAAGTCGCTGTCCGCGTAGAGGTGCTGGGCGCGCGGCCAGGCGGCCGCCGCCAGGGCGGTCAGACCCGTGCAGACACGCTGCGCGGCGTCCGGTGCGGCGCCGCCCTCGGGGGCGATGTAGCCGGGTACGGGGTCGCCGTAGATGAGGCGGAAGCCTTCGGGGTTGGCCAGTGCCCAGCCTCGGAAGGCCTGGGCCCACACCTGGATCCGGTCGGCCGGGTCCTCGGCGGGGGCGGCGCCCCAAGCGGCGTCGACAGCGTCGGCGAGCGAGGTGTACACGTCGTTGATGAGCGCGGTGACCAGGTCGTCGCGGGTGGCGAAATAGCCGTAGATGGCGTTGGCGGTCATACCCATCTCGCGGGCGATGGCGCGCAGCGTGATCGCGCCGGGTCCGCCCGAGGCCATCAACTCCAGTGCCACGCGCTTGATTTCGGCCGTCGTCTCGGCGCGCAGCCGCTCACGCCGCCCTCTGGTCCCGGTTTCTGCCATGCGGTCACTCTACAGCGTCACGGTAGTGATTGCCGTGTAGAAACTTCACACCGTATAGTTTTCGCACGGCGTTCGGACATGCGGCGGCAGCCGTCATGTCCGGGCATGAGAAACAGGGGAGAACCATGCACATCGGAGTGATCGGTGCCACCGGCACCATCGGCAGCCGGGTCGTCACGGAGGCACTCGGCCGGGGGCACCACATCCGGGCGCTCAGCCGCGACGCCTCACAGATCAACGAGAGCCGTGCGAACGTCACTTGGGAGAGCGTCGACATCCTCGATCCCCAGAGCATCGCCGCCATCCTGCCCGGCCTGGACGTACTGATCAGCGGATTCCAGCCGGGCAACGCGTCCAAGGACTTCGCGGACACCGTCCGGCGTTCCATCGCCGACCCCACGGTGCACGCCACCGCCGCCCGGGCACTGATCAAGGCCCTGGAGAGCCACCCCAGGACCCGGCTGATCGTGATCGGCGGCGCCGGCAGCCTGGAGACGGAGCCCGGAGCGGTGCTGGCCGACAACGAGGACCAGATGCACGAGACCCTCGACGGGCTCGGACTGCCCCGTGAGTACGCGGCGGCGGCACGCGGGGCCCGGGACGGCCTGAACGTCCTGCGTACGTCGAACCGGCTCTGGACCTACTTCAGCCCCGCCGAGGACATCGCCCCCGGAGAGCGCACCGGCCGGTTCCGGATCGGCACCGACCAACTGGTCCGCGACGCCGCCGGACTCAGCCGTATCTCCGCGGAGGACGCGGCCGTCGCCCTGCTGGACGAAACGGAACTGCCCCGCTTCGTCCAGCGCCGCTTCACGATCGGTTACTGAACCCGCCCGCGTCGGCAGTCAGCCGTTCGCTAGGCCGAAACGGCAGTAAGAGGCTCGTTCCCGCAGCTGCTCGGCACTGGGGCGTGCGGGCGGCTGATTCAGTCGAACCTGACGCTGTGCGGGACACGGGCAATGAAGCGGCTCGAAGTGCCGCGCGCCATGACGCCGAGCGGCTCTTCACAGCCTTGGTCGGCGAACAGGACTGCCCTGCCGCCGGTGCCGTTGGTCGCGCTCTTCGCCCCGCTGACCAGGAGGAGGCACTCACCGCTCTCCGGGTTGTGGAGGGTGAAGTCGTCGTCGTTCACGTTGACATAGGTGAAGTCGCCGGTGGCCGCCTGGGCGCCGGGGGCGAGGGTGGCCGACAGGCACAGGACGGTGGCGGTGGCGGCGGCTCGACGCCACCAGGTACGTGTGATCACTTGCCTACAACTACCCTGTCGGGCCGCTGTGTTGGGTGATCGTCACCCGAATGGTGGCGCGTCCCGCACTCGGCCCTTGACGGCTGTGCGTCCGCCTCGGACGCCCCTGCCGTCGCTGCCGTGCCGCTCGCACCACGGGGCCGCGCGGCAGGCGGCTCGACCTCGCGCGGGTGAAAACGAGAAGAGGCACCCGCGGTCCGGCAGGCTGGCCCGATGGCGTGCGGGCGCTGGTGACATGAGGCGCCGCTCGTCGCACACTGGCCGGGACAGGGAGGGGCTGCCTTGCTGCGATGCGGACTTCGACATGCGCTGTGGGCGGGGTGTGCGGCGCTCGGTGTGGTCGGGAGCGTGTTGCCTGGCGTGGCAGACACAGCACGGGTGGGTCCGGCGTCGATCGCCTCCTCCTCGGGAAGGGCGGATCCGGCGCACACCGACGTCCTGTTCGTCGGAGCCCATCCGGATGACGAGTCCTCGTCCCTGGCCGCGTTCGGTCAGTGGGGGGAGCGGCGGGGGCTGAGCACGGGTGTCGTCACCGTCACCCGGGGTGAGGGCGGCGGGAACGCTGTCGGTACCCAGGAGGGCGCCGCGCTCGGCCTGATCCGTGAGGGCGAGGAGCGCAGGGCCGTCCGGCGGGCCGGCATCCGCAATGTCTTCTACCTCGACAAGCCGGACTTCTGGTACACACTGTCGGCTCCGCTGACCGCCGGGGTCTGGAACCCGCCGCCGCAGCCGCCGACGGACACCCTTTCGCGGCTCGTCCGGCTGATCCGGGCGACCACTCCGCGGGAGGTGGTGGTCATGGACCCGCGCCCGTTCCACCAGCACGGAGGACATCAGGAGGCGGCGCGTCTGGCCGTCGAGGCCTTCCGGATCGCCGGTGACCCGACGGCGTTCCCCGAGCAG
The DNA here is from genome assembly GCF_001653515.1 of Streptomyces sp. ERV7. Lineage (GTDB taxonomy): Bacteria > Actinomycetota > Actinomycetes > Streptomycetales > Streptomycetaceae > Streptomyces. Next base: position 1,435,435 of record NZ_LYOY01000040.1, read on the forward strand.
ATCACGCGGGAGGGGTACCCGGCCTGGAAGCCTTCCCGACTGCTCGCCCAGAACGGGGGATTCCAGGGGCCCGTGGGGCAGAAGTGCGGCAGCCACCAGGCCGGGGACCCGCACACCGGCCTTCCCGTCATCGGTGTGTGGACCGGTACGATATCCCGTAGACATCCAGGCAGGACGTGGGCCCAGATCGAGCGGGACGCCGCCCGCGAGTACGTCACCCAGGGGTTCGCTTCCCTGCCGCCCAAGGTGGACACCCCGCGGGACAGACTGCCCTGCGAGTGGTTCACCGTCCTGGCCGACAGCAGCACCCCACAAGCCCCGGCGACACGCGACCAGCTGGGCCTGCGCCCGCTGTACGCCGACTTCGGCGCCTGGGCGCGGCGGATGCGGATGCCGTGGCTCGCCCATGACGCCCAGCCCGAGTATCCGGCCAACCCCTCCACGGATGTGCCCGCGGTGGTCGAGTCTCCCGTCGTGGACGGCATCGCGGGACCGCGCGAGTACCCCGGCCCGGCACTGCGGCTCACCCACTGGGAGGGCGCGCGATGCGCCGACGAGAAGGACTGCGCGGCAGACGTCCGCTTCTCGCGCCTTGGGGATGACCTGTACGTGTTCATCCGCGCCACGGATGACGTCAAGGGGTACGCGCTGGACGCCGTGGCCGACTGCAAACGCCACTGGCGGACCGACGCCGTCGAGATCGCCCTCGACCCGCGAGGCCACTCCGACGACACCTCGACCACCTTCAAGACCGGCATCCTGCCCTTCACCAAGGATGGCGACCGACCCTGCGCGGAGCGCGACGCGGACAACTGGCAGGGACCCGCGAGCAGTACCGCCCCGGGCATGGCCGTCGCCTCGTCCATGACCGCTCCGTACCGGGGCTACTCGGTGGAGGTCAGGATTCCGCTCGTCGGCCTGCCCGCCCCCGTCGACCCCGACCGCCTCGCCGTCAACGTCCTCCTCTACGACTCCGACACCGCGGACCGGACCGGTCAGACGCGCCTGGCCTGGTCCCCCTTCGGCAGCGCCCAGGCCGACCCCTACGTCTGGGGCACCCTGCGCCTGCCCGGATACGTCCCGCCGCCCGATCACCCGGCGCGGCCCGCCCGGATCCCGCAGGAGGCAGCCCGAAGCACCGACTCCAAGGCATCCCTGGAACAGGCCCGACGCACCGGCGTCCCCCTCGCGGGCGGCCCTCGCGGGCGGCGGCCCGGAGTGCGGTGAGGTGCCGGGGCGGTGAGCGTGCGTCAGAACCAGTGCAGGCAGTGCGGGGGGCGCTCGGCGCGGAAGAGGGCGTCGGCGAGGGCGGCCGCGCCCGGGCGGTGGGCCCGGATGTGTCCGGCTCGTACGAGTGTGCTCGGGGCGGTGCCGCCGAGGTAGAGGGAGCCGAGGTCGCTGATGTCCAGGGACAGGTCGGGCTCGCGGTCCGTGGGGACGCAGTCGGCCTTGCTGTCCTGGACGGTCAGCAGGTAGCGGCCGTGCTCGCCGAGGAAGGGGTCGTCGACGTCGAGGACCAGCTCGCCGTCCGTGAAGTAGCCGCGTGCGGTCAGCGCACGCGGGATGTCGAGCAGCCGCACCCAGAGCCAGTCGGTGTCGTTGCTCACCGCGCCGGCACGGAAGTCCTCGAGCTGCCAGCGCAGCGGGTGCTCGGGCGGGACGTGCTTGAAGACGATGTGTTTGACCATGTCGTGTCCGAGCACGAACCGGGCCAGGGCCGTCCAGGCGGCGTCGTCGGTGGCGATGGTCTCGTCGACCGTCAAGGTGTCGGGCTCGTGGAGCGAGTAACTGGCGTACGCGTCCGGCACTCCGTCGGCGTCGCGGTGGAGGGCGATGAAGCGCGCCGCCGCCGAGACCGGGGGCTGTCCCGCGCCCAGCGCCCACCAGCGGTGCGGCCGCGACAGCGCGCCGGGCTGCGCGCGGCGGTACCGGTCGTAGACCTCTTCCAGGATCTCGCCGCACTCGGCGCGCCGCAGCAGCTCGACCGAGCCGGTGTCCGAACCGGTCGCCGGGGCGTCGGCCGTCGCGCGTGCCCGGGGAACGGCGAGGGTCGCCTGGTGGCGCGGCACGGTGATCCGCTGCGTGTAGGTGGCCGGTCCGTAGCCGAACCTGCGGTAGATCAGCGCCTCGGAGGCCAGCAGTACGGAGACGAACTCCCCTCGGGCCCGGAGCTCGGCGACCTGATGCCGCATCATGGCGCTGAGCACGCCCTGGCGTCGGTGTGAGGGCAGCACACCGACGGCGGTCACCCCGGCGGCCGGGACGAGGATCTCACCGGGCAGGGTGAGCTCGAAGGAGTACGAGCCGGTGGTGCCGATGGGCCGCCCGTCCGCCGCGACGGCGAACAGGCCGCGATCCATTTCGAGCGCCGACCACCAGGCCCCGACGCCCTCGGCCGGGGTCGCCGGGAAGCGCGCGAACGGGGCGTGGAGCGTGTCGACGAAAAGGTCGAAGTCCTGGTCGGTGGTGGGACGGATCTCCATCTGCTGCCACTGTCTCCCCGAGATACCGGCACCACGACGTGTGGTGTCCCGCCACAGTGCAGCGTTGCCGTGCGGTCAGGTCAAGCGAATTACCCTTCGGCCGACCCGGCATCCGTGCTGTGCTTCGTACCCGGCGCCGTCGAGGCGGGCGCGGTCCACGACCTGTCGTCGTAGCCTCCCCCTTGATCTAGTCTGCGCGCGTGACCACACCATCAAGATCCTCCTTGCGCCTCGTCCCGCTCCTCGCCCTCGCCGCGGTTGTCGTAGCCCTCATCGGTGCCGTCGTCGGCTATCGGGCGTGGGACCACGCACGCAAGGGGGTGTTCGACGCGGCACCGCGCGCCTGCGGGCTGATATCCGGAGAGACGGTTCACCGGCTGGTGCCGGAGAACCTGGGTGAGCGGCCGGGCCAGAAGGAGATCTGTACCTGGTCAACGCCGAAGAAGAAGGGTTCTTCGCGGACCAGCCCATGGATCCACGTGCTCGCCTTCCGTACCTACGTGGCCGGGGCGAAGGAGGGCTTCCGGTCCTCCCGGGACGAGGAGTTGGGCTGGGAGAGGGACTCGGTCCAGCCGTTGCGGGGCATCGGTGACGAGGCGTATCTGCGCTTCCGCAGGGATCTCGGCGGCTCCGTCACCGCCGAGATCACCTTCCGCCGCAGCAACGTCGTGGTCCACGTCCAGTACGCGCGCGCCGACGACGACCGTACGGCCGCCCGTGCGGGCGTCCTGGAGGCGGCCACGGAGGCGGGTTCGCGCCTCTGAGTCCAGATCAGTGCCGGCGGACTGGGACGCCGGGACGTCAGGTGCGGTCGTCCATCTCGTCCTGGATGTCGTCGAAGGACCGCTGGCCCTGCTGGCGGGCCTCGTCGGCGCGCTGGCGGAGGCGCTCCTGCTCGCTCTGGCCGCGCTGCCTAGACTCGTCCTGCTTGCCCTGCAGCTTCTCCTTGGCCTGCTGGGCCTTGGCCTGCATCTCGTCCTTGATGCCCATGCTGGTTCACTCCTAGCGGAGGGGGGGTGGGGTGGGGGGAGGGCGGTGTCCGTGGCGGCGGTAGGGGCTCCTGCCGGAGTCGCCCCCGCCTCCGTCAGCAGCGCCTCGGTCGCGGCGACAGCCTCCGGCAAGCGTTCCACCGCGGCCGTGAGTTCGTGGGCGCGGCGGTCCACCGCGTCCACCAGCGTGGTCGCCCGGGTGACGGCGGTCTCGGCGGCGCGCAGTTGGGCCGCGGCCTCGCCCCGGTCCTCCGCGTCGACGGCCTGGTGGGCCGCGTTGAGTGAGGCCGTGGCGGAGACCAGGTGCTCCTTGGCCTCCTCGACATGGCCCGAGACGGGCGCGGTCGCGGAGTCCGCGTACCGCTGGCGCAGTGCGGTCAGGGTCGAGTCCGCCGCGGCCGTGCGTCCGGTGAGCGTACGGAAGGCCGTCTCGACGGCTTGGAGCGCACGCGGGGTGTCGCGCTCCAGGGCGCGCAGCGCGTCGAAGGCCTCCGACTCGGCGTCGAGGCGCCGGCCGGCCTCCGCGCAGCGCGAGATGATCTCCCACAGCATCCGCCGCCGCGCCTCGCCGCCCTCCTCCGGCAGTTCGGGCTCGTCGGGCGGGGCGGGCCCCTCCGGCAGGGCGAGCCCCTCCGGCGGTGGGTCGTCATCGAGCTGCTGGCGCAGCCGGAACGCGGTGGCCAGCTCGGACCCGGCGTACGCGACGGCCCGCGCGAAGGGCCGGGTCGCCGTCTCCCCGAACTGGGCGACGGCGAAACCCAGTTCCTCGTCACTCGTACGAATGGCGTCGTCGGTGGCGACCAGGGTCCGGTCCGCCTCGGCCTCCAGCGCGTCGAGGTCCTGCGGCGCGGCACCGTCCCGGCCCGCGCCCTGCGCGCCCGCGCCCTGGGTGCTCGCCGGTGTCGTCCGGGTGGCGGACCGCCGCTTCCTGCGCGCGTACGCGTAGGCGCCGACCGCGCCCGCGGCGACGAGGACGGCGACGGGCAGGACGTAGTCGCTCGCCGAGACCGAGCCGTCGCGCCGGCCGGGCTCGGCCAGGGCGGTGTCCAGACCCTCGGCCGTGCCGATCGCGGCCCCGGCCCAGTCGCCGCGCCGCAGCGCGGGCTCGGCCGACTCGCGGGCCACTTCGCCCAGCACCTGGTCGCTGAGCCGGAAGTCCTGGTCGACCGAGTACGCGTACTGCCGGGTGCCGGTGGCCACGGCCAGCAGGACGTCGTCGCGGCCGAGCCCGTTCTGCTGCGCGGTGGTGTCGGCCCAGTTCTGGGCGGTGCGGCCGGAGAAGTCGTCCACGTACACGGCGAAGAGCTGGACGAGGCGGTCCTCGTGGAGGCGGTCGAGCGCGGCGGCCACCTCGGGCGCGCGGTCGCCCAGCGCGTGCGCGCGATCGGTGATCCACCCGCTCGCGGTGAGGGTCACCGGGTCCTCCGCCCGCGCGGAGGTCGCGCCGGGCAGTGCGGTCCAGCACGTGGCCAGCAGCACGGCCACGAGGGCCCGGACGGCCCGGACGGCTGTGCGGGGCCCGGTGCGACTGACACACGGCGTCACATTTGTGAGCGTATGGCGGTATCTGCCGCTCCGCGACCGGACGGGCGCCGCCGACCCGGGGAATCCACGGCCCGTTCGTTAGGCGCCACGCCACCGGGAGGTCATACTTCCACGGCACACTGACAGTCAGGGGTACTAGTGCGGACAGCAATATCGGCCGGAGTCGAGGGCCTGCGCCGGTGGTTCCGGCGCCCGGCACGGACGTGGGTGCGGCGTGCCGCGCTGGCGGCCGTGCTCCTCGTCATGGCGCCCATGGTGGTCGGCGCGGTCGCGCTGCGCAGCAGCTACGCGGGCGACCCCGGCGACGGCACCAGGACGCGCGGCCGGGACGCCATCTGGCTCGGCCACGCCTGGGTCGACGGCCGCAAGGGCGAGGCCGACCTGGACACCTTCGCCGCGCGCGTACGGGAGACGGGGATACGCGACCTGTACGTCCACGCCGGACCCCTGGAGCACGACGGGACGCTGCCCGCGGCCCGCTACCCCAAGGCGCGCTGGCTGGTCGACGGCGTGCACCGCAGGCTGCCCGGCGTGCGCGTGCAGGCCTGGCTCGGCGACAAGCTCGCCACCGAGTCCCCCAGGGGGCTGCGTCTGGAGCGCCCGGCCACCCGCGCCGCGATGGTCGACTCCTCCCGCCAGGTCCTGGCGGGCGGCGGGTTCGACGGCGTCCACTTCGACCTGGAGCCGATGCCCTCGGGCAACCGGCACTTCCTCGAACTGCTCGACGCGGTACGGCCCGTCACGCGCGCGGGGCACGCGACGCTGTCGGTCGCCGCGCACCAGATCGACCCGGTGCCCAAGCTGCACTCCGCCGCCCGCAGGATCGCCGGGCACCCCAAGTGGTGGTCGCAGGCGTACTTCGGGCAGGTGGCCAAGCGCGTCGACCAGATCGCCGTCATGTCGTACGACACCTCGATGCCGCTGGAGTCCCTGTACGGCGGCTATGTCGCCCAGCAGGCGGCGCTGGCGCTGGAGGTGACGCCCAAGGACACCGATCTGCTGATGGGACTGCCCTTCTTCCAGGCGGAGACCATGGGCCACCACGCCTCGGCCGAGACGGTCAAGGCGGCCGTGCGCGGTGTACGGCTCGGCCTGGGCCGTACCGACCGCCACCGCGAGCACTTCGGCGTGGCCCTCTACGTCGACTTCACCGCGCGCGACCGCGACTGGGCCGCGTACGACAAGGACTGGAACTGAGGCACGGCGGTACGGCGGTACGGCGGCGGGGCCCGGCATCCACTGATGCCGGGCCCCGCCGCCGTGTCCGCGCCGCGCCTAACTCCCGGACCGGCGCCCGATCTTGTTGCCGAGCCAGACCAGCGGGTCGTACTTGCGGTCCACCGCCCGCTCCTTGAGCGGGATCAGCGCATTGTCGGTGATCTTGATGTGCTCGGGGCAGACCTCCGTGCAGCACTTGGTGATGTTGCAGTAGCCCAGGCCGTGCTCGTCCTGGGCGGTGGCCTTGCGGTCCAGGCCCGTCTCGCCGGCCGAGTCCAGCGGGTGCATGTCCAGCTCCGCGATCCGCATCAGGAAGCGCGGGCCCGCGAAGGCGGCCTTGTTCTCCTCGTGGTCGCGCACCACATGGCAGGTGTCCTGGCACAGGAAGCACTCGATGCACTTGCGGAACTCCTGTGAGCGCTCCACGTCGATCTGCTGCATCCGGTACTCACCCGCCGCGACCCCCTTCGGAGGGACGAAGGCGGGAACTTCCCGCGCCTTCTCGTAGTTGAAGGTGACGTCGGTCACCAGGTCGCGGACGACCGGGAACGCCCGCAGCGGGGTGACCGTGATCGTCTCCTCGCGCGTGAAGACCGACATCCGGGTCATGCACAGCAGCCTCGGCCGTCCGTTGATCTCCGCCGAGCACGAACCGCACTTGCCCGCCTTGCAGTTCCAGCGCACCGCCAGGTCCGGGGCCTGGGTCGCCTGGAGGCGGTGGATGATGTCGAGGACGACCTCGCCCTCGTTCACCTCGACCGTGAAGTCCTTGAGGGCGCCGCCGCCGGTGTCGCCCCGCCAGACCCGGAAGCTCGCGTCATACGTGGTCACTCGTAGAGCTCCTCTTCGGCGAGGTACTTGACCAGCTCCTCTTTCTCGAAGAGGGCGAGCAGGTCGGCACGGATGGGTTCGGTCTCTGCGCGTTCGAGCCGGATCTGGCCCCGCACCGGGTCGGTGGCCGCGAGGCCGCCCGTGGGGTCGGCGAGCCGGCACAGCAGGTTGGCGCGGCGCCAGCCCCGGTCCATCGCGGGCCAGTCCTCGCGGGTGTGGCCGCCCCGGCTCTCGGTGCGCTCCAGGGCCGCGCGTGCCACGCACTCGCTGACCAGGAGCATGTTCCGCAGGTCGAGGGCGAGGTGCCAGCCCGGGTTGAACTGGCGGTGCCCCTCCACCCCGGCCCGCCGGGCCCGTACGCGCAGCTCGGCCAGCTTCTCCAGGGCCTGCCGCATCTCCGCGTCCCGGCGGATGATGCCGACCAGGTCGTTCATGGCCTGCTGGAGCTCCTGGTGGAGGGTGTACGGGTTCTCCGGCGCCGCGCCCTCCTGCGGCTCGGCACTGAACGGCCGCAGCGCCTCCGCCGCCGCCAGGTCCACCTGGGCCTCGTCGACGGCCGGGCGCGCGCCGGCCAGGGCCGAGGCGTACTCGGCGGCGTGCAGCCCCGCACGGCGGCCGAAGACCAGCAGGTCGGAGAGGGAGTTGCCGCCGAGGCGGTTGGAGCCGTGCATCCCGCCGGCCACCTCGCCCGCCGCGAAAAGGCCGGGCACCCCGCGTGCGGCGGCGGTGTCCGAGTCGACGGCGATGCCGCCCATCACGTAGTGACAGGTCGGGCCGACCTCCATCGGCTCGGCCGTGATGTCGACGTCGGCCAGCTCCTTGAACTGGTGGTGCATGGAGGGCAGCCGTCGCCGGATGACCTCGGCGGGCATCCGGGTCGACACGTCCAGGAAGACGCCGCCGTGCGGCGAGCCCCGGCCCGCCTTCACCTCGGAGTTGATGGCGCGGGCGACCTCGTCGCGCGGGAGCAGCTCGGGCGGGCGGCGGTTGTGGTCCGGGTCCTCGTACCAGCGGTCGCCCTCCGCCTCGGACTCCGCGTACTTCTCCTTGAAGACGTCCGGCACGTAGTCGAACATGAAGCGCTTGCCCTCGGAGTTGCGCAGCACGCCGCCGTCACCGCGGACGGACTCGGTGACGAGGATGCCCTTGACCGACGGCGGCCAGACCATGCCGGTGGGGTGGAACTGCACGAACTCCATGTTCAGCAGCGGTGCCCCGGCGAGCAGCGCGAGCGCGTGGCCGTCTCCGGTGTACTCCCAGGAGTTGGAGGTCACTTTGAAGGACTTGCCGATGCCGCCGGTCGCCAGGACCACGGCCGGGGCCTCCAGGACGAAGAACCGGCCGGACTCGCGCTCGTAGCAGAACGCGCCCGAGACGCGGTCGTCTTCTTTGAGGACGCGGGTGACGGTGCACTCCTGGAAGACCTTCAGACGGGCCTCGTAGTCGCCGAACTCGCGCTTGTCGTCCTGCTGGAGCGAGACGATCTTCTGCTGGAGGGTGCGGATGAGCTCCAGGCCGGTGCGGTCGCCCACATGGGCCAGGCGCGGGTACTCGTGGCCGCCGAAGTTGCGCTGGGAGATCCGGCCGTCGGGCGTACGGTCGAACAGGGCGCCCCAGGTCTCCAGCTCCCACACCCGGTCGGGCGCCTCGCGCGCGTGGAGCTCGGCCATCCGCCACTGGTTGAGGAACTTGCCGCCGCGCATGGTGTCGCGGAAGTGGACCTGCCAGTTGTCCCCGGAGTTCACGTTGCCCATGGAGGCGGCGATGCCGCCCTCGGCCATCACCGTGTGGGCCTTGCCGAAGAGGGACTTGCAGATCACCGCGGTGCGGGCGCCCTGCTCCCGGGCCTCGATGGCGGCCCGCAGTCCCGCACCGCCCGCGCCCACCACGACCACGTCCCACTGCTGCCGTTCGAGCTGCGTCATCAGAAGAACCTCGGATCGTCGAACGCCCCGGTGGCGAGGAAGTACACGTACAGGTCGGCCAGCGAGACACTGATCAACGAGGCCCAGGCGAGCAGCATGTGATGCTGGTTCAGCTTTCCGGCCCAGCCCCACAGCCGGTAGCGCACCGGATGCTTGGAGAAGTGCCGCAGCTTGCCGCCGACGATGTGCCGGCAGGAGTGGCAGGAGAGGGTGTACGCCCAGATCAGCACGATGTTGACGGTGAAGATCAGGGTGCCGAGGCCCATATGGCCCCACCGGTAGTGCTCGTCGCGGTAGGCGAGCACCGCGTCGTACGTGAGGAACGCGGCGACCGGCAGCGCGAAGTAGAACGTGTACCGGTGGATGTTCTGGATGATGAGCGGGAAGCGGGTCTCGCCCGAGTACTTCTTGTGCGGCTCGGCCACCGCGCAGGCGGGCGGCGAGGCCCAGAAGCCCCGGTAGTAGGCCTTGCGGTAGTAGTAGCAGGTGCCGCGGAAGGCGAGCGGGAAGATCAGGATCAGCAGGGCGGGGGAGAGGCCCCACCAGCTGCCGATCAGATCGGCGTTCGGGCCGCCGCGCATCGGGACGCAGTTGTCGGAGACACACGGCGAGTAGAACGGCGAGACGTACGGAGCGGCGTAGTAGTCGTCGTTCACGAAGGCCCGCCAGGTCGAGTAGACGACGAAGGCGAGCAGTCCGGCGGCGGTCACGGCGGGCGCCAGCCACCAGCGGTCGGTGCGCAGATGGCGGGGCGCGATGGCGGCGCGCGAGGCGTCGTGAACGCCGGTGAGCGGTTGGGGTTCGGTGCCTGTGGCCAACAGTGGCTCCAGTCGCGTGAGTCAGGGGGCGCGCCGGTCGCGGGCGCCCAGACCTTCGTCGTCCGAGTCCGTCCACAAGGAGGTGTCGTACGGCGTGTCCGGGATGGTGACCAGGTCGGGGCGTGGCTCGACGGCCGGGGCGGCGGTCTGGCGCAGCAGCGCGACGCTCTCGCGCAGATGGTCGGTGTCGGTCCGTATCCGGCGGATGTCCAGGCCGTCGTCGCCGACCTGTTTCTCCAGCCGCCCCACCGACCTGACCAGGTCGTCGAGACAGCGCTGAACTGCCGTCAACTCGTCCTGCAGGGACATGACGTGCCCTACCTTCCGCAGTGGCGGGCGGTGACCGGTCATTCCGGAGGGCGACCTCCGGATCCCCCCGAAAGGTCATGCGCCTGAGAGTGTCGCGCGTCACTTCGGTGATTGTGAAGGTGTGTGCACCGGGTTCCGGGGGCGCACACCGACCCGTACGCGCCGTCATTGCGCCGCACGGGTGGGATCCGGCCGCCGCCGCGCCGTGTCGCCGTACGGGCGGGGGCGCCGTCCTCTTCAGTGAGTGGGCAATACGTGTGATCATCGCGAAATGCCACCAAGCAAACAAAAACTGACGAAGAGGTACAAACATGCCCCACGTCGGCGTCCAGCGCGGGAGGGCATCCCGGGCGGTCCGCACCGTCGCCGCGATCCGCACCGCCGCGTCGCTCCGGTCCGTCGCGCTCCTCACCTCCGGTGTGCTGGCGCTGCCCGCACTGGCCGGCTGCTCCTCGGGTGACGACGAGGCCGGCACGGTCACCGCCCCCCAGGACATCGGTGCGGCGGCCCGGCCCCAGATCGCCGACGGGGGCACCCTGCGCTGGGCCGTCGACGCGCTGCCCCAGACGCTCAACGTCTTCCAGGCCGACGCCGACGCCGCCACCACCCGGATCACCGGCGCGGTGCTGCCGTCCCTCTTCACCCTGGACGAACGCGGCCGCCCGCAGCGCAACCCGGACTATCTGGAGCGCGCGGAGATCGTGCAGCGCGAGCCCAAGCAGGTCGTGCTCTACAAGCTGAACCAGAAGGCGGTGTGGAGCGACGGCCGGGAGGTCGGCGCACCCGACTTCGTCGCCCAGTGGCGCGCGCTGAGCGGCCGCGACACGGCGTACTGGACCGCGCGCAACGCCGGGTACGAGCGGATCGAGAAGATCGAGAAGGGCGCCAACGACCTGGAGGTCAAGGTCACCTTCGCCAAGCCGTACGCGGACTGGCGCGCCCTGTTCAGCCCGCTCTACCCGAAGGACGTCACCGGTACCCCGGACGCCTTCAACGACGGCGCCCGCACCAAGCTGAAGGCCACCGCAGGACCGTTTCTCCTGAAGGCGTCGGACCGCGACAAGGGCACCTTCACCCTGGCCCGCAACCCGCGCTGGTGGGGCCGTCCGAGCAAGCTCGACGAACTGGTCCTCCGGGCCGTGCCGCGCGACAAGCGGGTTGCCGCCCTCGCCGAGGGCAGCCTGGACGTGGCCGAGATCGACCGGTCCGCCGCCGACCGCATCACCCTGGCCGGGCGCGACAAGGGCGCGGGCCGGGGCAACGACGGCCCCGGGCTCACGCACGGCCCCGGCTCCGCCATCACCCCGGCCTCCGCGCTGCGCTCCTGGGCGATCGCGCACGGCTCCGACGAGGAGCGGGCCGAGAGCGAGGTGCGGGCGCGCAGGCAGACCCGCGAGGCCGTCGAGCGGTACGCGGACGAGCAGGAGGGGCTCGCGGGGCTCACCATCCGCAAGTCCCTTGAGCCCGCCTACACCCAGCTCGCCCTCAACGGCAGCTCCGGCCCGCTCGCCGACGAACGGGTGCGCCGGGCGGTGGCCCGGGCGCTGGACCGCCAGGAGCTCGCGGAGATCGTGCTCAAGCCGCTCGGGCTGCCCGCCCGGCCGCCCGGCAGCCATCTGGCGCTGGCGGGCCAGCCCGCGTACGCCGACAACAGCGACGCGCTCGGCGGCCAGGACACCCACGAGGCGCAGGCCCTGCTCGGGGACGCGGGCTGGACCCCGGGCGGCGCCCGGCAGAAGCCCGGCACGACCAAGGCGGGCAGCAAGGCGTCCGGCGCCAACGCGGACGACGACGCCAAGCGGGAGAGCGCCGGGGACGGCGGCTCGAACGACGACGGCACGTACATCGTCGGCGACGACAAGGGCAGAAGGGTCCGGCCGGGCCCCGATCTGTACGTCCTGGGCGGCGCGAGGGTCGGCGAGGGTCCCTACTACGCGGACGGGGGGAGGCCCGCGGCCTCCTCCGAGGACGGCCTGGACGCGGCGGGCGGCGACGACCGGCCCGGCGACAACCGCCCCGGCGGCTCCGGCCCCGGCGCCGACACGCATGTGCTCGCCCCGGCCCGCGCGGCCGCGCTCCAGGAGATCGCCCTGATGCGCCAGGCGGACGCGCTGGACGACTCCGCCCACGGCCACCGCGGCGGGGCGGGGGGGGGGGGAGGGGGCCCGCCGCACCGAGGCCCAGCACAAGGGCGGCGCCCCCGGCGCGTACGCCCCCAAGGGCACCGCCGCCCCCGCGGCGGGCGGCCCGCTCGGCAAGGACGGCAAGCCGCTCACCCTCCGCTTCGTCCTGCCGTCGGGCGCGGGCTCGGAGTCGCTGCGGGCGGTGGGCGACCGGATCGCCCAGATGCTGAAGGCCGTGGGGATCAGCACCGAGATCTCCAAGGTGGCCGACGACAGCTACTTCAAGGACCACATCGCCTCGGGCGACTTCGACCTGGCGCTCTACTCCTGGCCCGGCACCGCCTACCCGGCCACCGACGACCGGCCGGTCTTCGCCAAGCCGGAGCCCGCCTCGGACGGCTCACTGGTCGTGGAGCAGAACTACACCCGGGTCGGCACCGACCATATCGATCAGCTGTTCGATCAGGCGGCCGGGGAGCTCGACGAGGACGAGGCCCGCGATCTGGTGCGCAAGGCGGACGCCCGGATCTGGGCGGCGGCCGGATCCATCCCCCTCTACCAGCGCCCCCAGCTGGTCGCGGTGAAGCCCAACGTCGCCAATGCGGGAGCGTTCGGCTTCGCCGCCCCGTACTTCCAGGACATCGGCTTCAAGAAGGCGGAAAGCGCCCCGAAGGGTCCGAAGAAGTAGCAGAAGTGATCAGCGATCGTCTGGAGAAGTAGCAGGTCAGAACCTCAGAACTGGCTCAAGTCCCTTGCCCGCCGGTCCGCCGGCGGGCAAGGTCGTACCTGCCCTTGACCCGGCCTTGAGGCTGCCTCGACCAGGGCTCCTCGCAGCTCCCCGCACCCCGCGAAACGATCATAGGTTCGGCCCGGGAGGCCTCCGGCGCGCCAGCCCCGTACCATAGGACTAGCCGTGGCGTGTCCGCGCCCGGCGGGCGGACGAGGCTTCGACCGTCTGACGCCTGATTCCCGATCGAGAGAAGCGCCAGCCAGCATGCCCACGCGCCACGACATCCGCAATGTCGCCATCGTCGCCCACGTCGACCACGGTAAGACGACCATCGTCGACGCCATGCTCAAGCAGGCGGGTGCGTTTGCCGCGCACCAGCACCTCGACGACCGCATGATGGACTCGAACGACCTGGAGCGTGAGAAGGGCATCACGATCCTGGCGAAGAACACCGCCGTCAAGTACCACCCCAAGGACGGCGGGGCCCCCATCACGATCAACATCATCGACACCCCCGGCCACGCCGACTTCGGCGGTGAGGTCGAGCGCGGTCTGTCGATGGTGGACGCCGTCGTGCTCCTCGTCGACGCCTCCGAGGGCCCGCTGCCGCAGACCCGCTTCGTGCTGCGCAAGGCGCTCCAGCAGCGGCTGCCCGTCATCCTCTGCATCAACAAGACGGACCGCCCGGACTCCCGCATCGACGAGGTCGTCAACGAGACGTACGACCTCTTCCTCGACCTGGACGCCGATGAGGACCAGATCGAGTTCCCGATCGTCTACGCCTGCGGCCGTGACGGCATCGCCTCGCTGACCAAGCCCGACGACGGCACGGTCCCGGCGGACTCCACCAACCTGGAGCCGTTCTTCTCCACGATCCTGGAGCACGTCCCGGCCCCGACGTACGAGGAGGACGCGCCGCTCCAGGCCCACGTCACCAACCTCGACGCCGACAACTTCCTCGGCCGTATCGCGCTGCTCCGCGTCGAGCAGGGCGAGCTGCGCAAGGGCCAGACGGTGGCCTGGATCAAGCGCGACGGCTCGATCTCGAACGTCCGCATCTCCGAGCTGATGATGACCGAGGCGCTCACCCGCAAGCCGGCCGAGGTGGCGGGCCCCGGTGACATCTGCGCCGTCGCCGGTATCCCGGACATCATGATCGGCGAGACGCTGGCCGACCCGGAGAACCCGATCGCGCTGCCGCTGATCACGGTCGACCAGCCGGCCATCTCCATGACCATCGGCACCAACACCTCGCCGCTCGTCGGCCGTGGCGGCACCGGCAAGGGCGCGGACGCCAAGTCCGCCGTCAAGGACCGCAAGGTCACCGCCCGCCAGGTCAAGGACCGCCTCGACCGCGAGCTGGTCGGTAACGTCTCGCTGCGCGTGCTGGACACCGAGCGCCCCGACGCCTGGGAGGTCCAGGGCCGTGGTGAGCTCGCGCTCGCCATCCTGGTCGAGCAGATGCGCCGCGAGGGCTTCGAGCTGACCATCGGCAAGCCGCAGGTGGTCACCAAGCAGGTCGACGGCAAGACCCACGAGCCGGTCGAGCGCCTCACGGTGGACGTCCCCGAGGAGCACATGGGCGCGGTCACGCAGCTCATGGGCGTCCGCAAGGGCCGTATGGACAACATGTCCAACCACGGCTCCGGCTGGGTCCGCATGGAGTTCGTCGTCCCGTCCCGCGGCCTCATCGGCTTCCGTACGGAGTTCCTGACCAACACCCGCGGTACGGGCATCGCCCACTCGATCCACGAGGGCCACGAGCCGTGGTTCGGCAACCTGGTGACCCGTAACAACGGCTCGCTGGTCGCCGACCGCGCCGGTGCGGTCACGCCGTTCGCGATGATCAACCTCCAGGAGCGCGGTGTGCTGTTCACCGAGCCCGGCACCGAGGTGTACGAGGGCATGATCGTCGGTGAGAACTCGCGCTCCGACGACATGGACGTGAACATCACCAAGGAGAAGAAGCTCACCAACATGCGTGCGGCTTCCGCGGACAACACCGAGAACGTGGTGCCCCCGCGCAAGCTCTCCCTGGAGCAGTCCCTGGAGTTCTGCCGCGACGACGAGTGCGTCGAGGTGACCCCGGAGGCCGTCCGTATCCGGAAGGTCGTCCTGGACCAGAAGGAGCGCGGCCGCACGGCCTCGCGCGCCAAGCACGGCTGAGCGTAGTCCGGTCGGTCTCCACGGCCCGGCTCTCCGCGATCTTCGCGGGGCGCCGGGCCGTTGTCGTACGGTGGGTCCGCGTGCGGTCGCGCAGACTGCCTTCCGCCTGTCGCGGGGTCAAGTTGTTTTCCCCTACATCCTGTTCGGATATCGAGCGCCGCTCTCCGGAAGATGTGTTAACGGTCCGTTTCGGGCGTGTCTGTCTGTGCTCTGTTTGTCCGGATTTCGGACTGTTGGCCTGAGCTGATGTTGTCAAAACGAGACCCTTTAAGTGTGGTTTACAGCCCGGCCGTACTTAATAGTTGGCTCCATTGAGCTCGGGTCAATGGGTCACGCACTGTGGGGAGTGCCGACTCACGAGCACACTCGGGGCGCTTCAACGATCGCCGTCAGGGGTGTCGGCGATCTTTTTGTGCCCCTCTTGTTGTGACAAGTGGACTCATGAGGAGGAACCCATGCGTGGTGCCAAGAGCGCCAAGTGGGTCGCGGGTGCGGCGGTCGTCGCCCTGGCTGCGACTGCCTGTGGTGGCGGCGACGGTGACAGCAAGGGCAAGGGGGGTTCGAACGGCGTCATCTCCATGGAGATCGGCGAGCCGCAGAACCTGCTCGTGCCCTCGAACACCTACGAGACCGAGGGCGGACAGGTCATTCACGCCCTGTTCACCGGGCTCACCAAGCTGAACGAGAAGAGCGAGGTCGTCAACGACCTCGCGCAGTCCGTCGAGACCAAGGACTCCAAGGTCTGGACGATCAAGCTGAAGCCCGGCTTCACCTTCCACAACGGTGAGGCCGTCACGGCGAAGTCCTTCATCGACGCCTGGAACTACGGCGCCAACCAGGACAACGCCCAGCAGACGAACCCCCTCTTCTCGCACATCCAGGGTTACAAGGACCTCAACCCCGGACCGAAGAAGAAGGTCGCCGCCAAGGAGATGTCCGGCCTCAAGGCCGTCGACGACAACACCCTCCAGGTGACGCTGGAAGCGCCGTTCTCGGCGTTCCCGGCCCAGCTCTCCTTCTCGGCGTTCTCGCCGCTGCCGAAGGTGTTCTTCAACGACCCGAAGGGCTTCGGCGAGGCCCCGATCGGCAACGGGCCGTTCAAGATGTCGGGCAAGTTCCAGCACGACGAGAAGATCAGCGTCGTGAAGTACGACAAGTACCCGGAGGCCTCGAAGATCGAGGTCAAGGGTGTCGACTTCAAGATCTACTCGAACCTGGACACGGCGTACAAGGACCTCCTCGCCAACAACATCGACTTCCACATCGCGATCCCGGACTCGGCGCTCGCGACGTACAAGAAGGACCTGGACAACCGTGTCATCGACACGCCGGACTCCAGCGTTGGCTTCATCGGCTTCCCGCTGAAGTACAACGAGGCCTTCAAGAAGCCTGAGCTGCGCAAGGCGCTGTCGATGGCGATCGACCGGAAGACCATCGCGGAGAAGATCTTCCAGGGTGCCCGCACCCCGGCCGACGACTTCATCAGCCCGATCATCCAGGGCTACCGCAAGGGCGCCTGCGGCGAGGCGTGCACCTTCGACCCGACCAAGGCGAAGGCGCTGTTCGACCAGGCCGGCGGTCTGCCGAACAACACGCTGGAGATCGGCTACAACGCCGACGGCGGCCACAAGGCGTGGGTCGAGGCCGTCGCCAACATGCTGCAGCAGAACCTGGGCCTCAAGGTCACCGCCAAGCCGTTCGAGAAGTTCCAGGCGATCCTGAACGACCTCGACGCCAAGAAGTACCAGGGCGGGTTCCGCATGGCGTGGAACATGGACTACCCGGACATGGAGAACTACCTCCGTCCGATCTTCTCCAAGGACGCCATCGAGAACGGCTCCAACTACGCGGGCTACGTGAACGAGGACTTCGAGAAGCTCCTCGTCGAGGGCGACAAGGCCCCGTCCAAGGACGAGGCCATCAAGAAGTACCAGGCTGCGGACGACATCCTCGCGAAGGACCTGCCGTACATCCCGGTCTACTTCTACAAGCTCAACGCGGGCTTCAGCTCGAAGATCAAGAGCATCAGCGTTGCCGGTCACAACGTCCTCTGGGACACCGTCAAGCTCAGCTGATCCAGCTCAAGTCCCGTGAAGTAGTTGCGGGCCGAGGGTGGGCAGGGGGAGTCCGGTCCGGGTCTCTCCCTGCCCACCCTGTCTGCCGTCCGCCTTGTCCGTTCTGCCACCCCTCACCGGCACCGGGCGAGTCAGCACCCCTCTGGAGAACCGATGGGCCGATTCGTCGTGCGCCGTATCCTGCAGGCGATCCCTGTACTGATAGGCGTTACGTTCCTCATCTTCTACCTGGTCTTCGCACTCAAGGGCGATCCGATCCAGGCCCTGGCCGGCGAGAAGCGCGCCGACCCCAATGTCGCGGCGATGCTGCGTGAGCAGTACCACCTCAACGACCCGAAGATCGTGCAGTACTGGCACTACATCACCGGTGTCTTCACCGGTGACCTCGGTACCACGTACACCGGTCGCCCGATCTCGGAGATCGTCAGCGAGCGCTTCCCGGTCACCCTCAAGCTCGCCCTCACCGCGTTCGGCATCGAGGCCGTCCTCGGCATCACCGCCGGTATCTTCGCGGCGCTGAAGCGGGGCAAGTTCGTCGACAACCTGGTCCTGGTCAGCACGCTGCTGCTGATCTCGATCCCCGTGTTCGTCCTCGGCAGCGTGCTCCAGCTGGAGCTCGGCGTGAAGCTGGGGATCACCCCGGTCGCGGGCATCGACGACGGCTGGCCGACCAGCTACATCCTTCCGGCCATCGTGCTGGCGTCGACGTCGATGGCGTACATCGCGCGACTGACCAGAGCGAGCATGACGGAGTCGATCCGCGCCGACTACGTGCGCACCGCGATCGCCAAGGGCCTGCCCCGGCGCCGCGTGATCGGCATCCACACGCTGCGCAACTCGCTCATCCCCGTGGTCACCTTCCTGGGTATGGACCTCGGTGCGCTGATGGGCGGCGCGATCATCACGGAGCGGCTGTTCAACCTGCCCGGCATCGGCGGCCAGCTCGCCAAGTCCGTCTACCTGCGCGAGCGGCCCGTGGTGGTCGGTCTGGTCACCCTGCTCGTCCTGATCTACCTGGTGGCCAACCTCGTCGTAGACCTTCTCTACGCCGTGCTCGACCCGAGGATCCGCTATGAGTGAGAAGACCATCGAGAAGACCGCGCCGGCCGACGGCGCGGTGAGCGACAAGACGACCGAGGCCGAGGAGAAGGCGGCGGCCCGTCAGGCGAGCCTGCTCCGCGACGGCTGGGAGATCCTGCGCAAGCGGCCGATGTTCATCATCTCCGCCGCGGTCATCGTGATCCTGCTGGCGCTGGCGATCGCCCCCGGCCTGTTCACCTCGCGCAGCCCGTTCAGCGACGGCTTCTGCCAGCTCCAGAACTCGCTCAACCCGCCGTCGTCGGGCCATGTGTTCGGCTACGACGTCCAGGGCTGCGACATCTACACGCGCTCCGTCTTCGGCACCCGGAACTCGATCATCGTCGGTGTGGTCACCACGCTGGCGACGACCGCCCTCGGCGGTGTGCTCGGCATCATCGCGGGTCTGCGCGGCGGCTGGCTCGACGCCGTCCTCTCCCGTGTGACCGAGGTGTTCTCGGCGCTGCCGCTCATCGTCGGCGCGCTGCTGATCATGTCGATCGTCGGTGGCGGCGACGCCTGGTCGGTGGCCCTGATCATGGCCGCGCTCGGCTGGCCGCAGGTCTACCGCATCATGCGCGGTGAGGTCATCGCCAACAAGCACAACGACTACGTGATGGCGGCCAAGGCGCTCGGCGCCGACACCTCGCGGATCGCGTTCCGGCACATCCTGCCGAACACGCTGGCCCCGGTCATCGTCATCACGACGATGAACCTCGGTGTCTACATCTCGGCCGAGGCGGCCCTGTCGTACCTCGGTATCGGCATCCAGCACCCCAACATCTCGTGGGGCCTGATGATCAGTGACGCGACGGACCGGTTCCTGACCTCCCCGCACGCCCTGCTCTTCCCCGCCGCCGTGCTCAGCATCACCGTGCTGGCGTTCATCATGCTCGGCGACGTGGTCCGCGACGCCTTCGACCCGAAGATGCGCTAGGGAGGGCGTACTCCATGACCACCATTGAGAAAACGGCGGGTGTACCCGCCCCGCGTTCCGAGGGCGACTCCGCGCCGCTCCTCGAAGTCCGCGATCTGCACGTCGAGTTCCACACCCGGGACGGCGTGGCCAAGGCCGTCAACGGCGTCAACTACACCGTCGCGGCCGGCGAGACCCTCGCCGTCCTCGGCGAGTCCGGCTCCGGCAAGTCCGTGACCGCGCAGGCGATCATGGGCATCCTGGACATGCCTCCGGGCCGCATCCCGCAGGGCGAGATCCTGTTCCGCGGCAAGGACATGCTGAAGATGTCCGGCGAGGAGCGGCGGAAGATCCGCGGCCAGAAGATCGCGATGATCTTCCAGGACGCGCTCTCCTCCCTGAACCCCGTCCTCTCCGTGGGCTACCAGCTCGGCGAGATGTTCCGGGTCCACCAGGGCGCCTCCCGCAAGGAGGCCAAGGCCAAGTCCATCGAGCTGATGGACAAGGTCAAGATCCCGGCGGCCAGCGCGCGGGTGAACGACTACCCGCACCAGTTCTCCGGCGGTATGCGCCAGCGCATCATGATCGCGATGGCGCTCGCCCTGGAGCCGGACCTGATCATCGCGGACGAGCCGACCACCGCGCTCGACGTGACGGTTCAGGCGCAGGTCATGGACCTGCTCGCGGAGCTCCAGCGCGAGTTCCAGATGGGTCTGATCCTGATCACCCACGACCTCGGCGTGGTCGCCGACGTCGCGGACAAGATCGCCGTGATGTACGCGGGCCGGATCGTGGAGACCGCACCGGTGCACGAGCTCTACAAGCGCCCGGCGCACCCGTACACCCGGGGTCTGCTCGACTCGATCCCGCGCCTGGACCAGAAGGGCCAGGAGCTCTACGCGATCAAGGGCCTGCCGCCCAACCTGCTCAAGGTCCCGGCCGGCTGCGCCTTCAACCCGCGCTGCCCCAAGGCCGACGACATCTGCCGTACGGACACGCCGCCGCTGCTCCAGGTCACCGAGCGGGACGGCTCGGAGCTGACCGGCCGCGGCAGCGCCTGCCACTTCTGGAAGGAGACGATCCATGGCTGAGCCGGCCAAGAAGGACGAGGCCGTGGACGCGACTCCCAGCGTCACCGACGTCGTGAAGAAGGACGCCTCGACGACGACCGAGGTCGAGGCGCTCCTCGACGTCAAGGTCGACCGCGGCGAGCCGATCCTGCAGGTGCGCAACCTGGTCAAGCACTTCCCGCTGACCCAGGGCATCCTGTTCAAGAAGCAGATCGGCGCGGTCAAGGCCGTGGACGGGGTCTCCTTCGACCTCTACCAGGGTGAGACCCTCGGCATCGTCGGCGAGTCCGGCTGTGGCAAGTCCACCGTCGCCAAGCTGCTGATGACGCTGGAGCGGGCGACCGCCGGCGAGGTCTTCTACAAGGGCCAGGACATCACCAAGCTGTCCGGCCGCGCGCTGAAGGCCGTCCGCCGCAACATCCAGATGGTGTTCCAGGACCCGTACACGTCCCTGAACCCGCGGATGACGGTCGGCGACATCATCGGGGAGCCCTTCGAGATCCACCCCGAGGTGGCTCCCAAGGGCGACCGGCGCCGCAAGGTCCAGGAGCTCCTGGACGTCGTGGGCCTCAACCCGGAGTACATCAACCGGTACCCGCACCAGTTCTCCGGCGGTCAGCGCCAGCGCATCGGCATCGCCCGCGGCCTCGCGCTCAACCCCGAGATCATCATCTGCGACGAGCCGGTCTCCGCGCTCGACGTGTCGGTCCAGGCGCAGGTCATCAACCTGATGGCGAAGCTGCAGGACGAGTTCAACCTCTCCTACATCTTCATCGCGCACGACCTGTCGATCGTCCGGCACATCTCGGACCGCGTCGGAGTCATGTACCTCGGCAAGATCGCCGAGATCGGCTCGGACGAGGAGATCTACGAGCACCCGACGCACCCGTACACCCAGGCGCTGCTCTCCGCGGTGCCGGTGCCGGACCCGGACGCGCGCGAGCACCGGGAGCGGATCATCCTCACCGGTGACGTCCCGTCGCCGGCCAACCCGCCGTCGGGCTGCCGCTTCCGCACCCGCTGCTGGAAGGCGGAGGAGCGCTGCTCCACCGAGGTCCCGCTGCTCGCGGTGCCCGAGCGCTTCCGGGGCCAGGACACCCCGGCCGCGCACGAGTCGGCGTGCCACTTCGCCGAGGAGAAGGACGTCGTGGGCGCGGCCTGACCGCGTCCCACCCACACGTTCGCACGGAAGGGGCGCCCGGAACCTCACGGTTCCGGGCGCCCCTTCCGTGTGCCCGGGTACCCGGGTAATTGCGTTGCGGGGCGGGCGACTTGGGCCCGACAGTGGGCGGATGGAGAACGGGACGCGGGTCAGGGCCGCCACGACCGAGGACGCGGAAGCGGTGTGCGCGCTGCTGAACGCCGTCGACGAGATCGAGATCGGGGCGCCCGAGACGGCGCTGGGCGAGGTCGAGGAGGACCTGGCGAAGGCGCGCGAGGCGTGGGTGGCCGTCGAGGGCGGCCGCACCGTCGCGTACGCGGCGATCCTCGACGCGGGCGCGGACGGCGGCGTCGACATCGACCACTATGTGCTGCCCGACCGCCAGGACGCGGGCATCCGCCTGCTCGACCTGGCCGAGGCGCGCTCGCGCGAGCTCGCCGCCGAGGCGGGCGCGCCCGAGGCGGTGGTCCACCTCCATCTCAACGCGGCTCCCACCATGGACGCCGCCCTGCTCACCGGGCGCGGCTGGCGCACGGTGCGCCGCCACCACGTGCTGACCCGCCCGATCGCCCCCGGGGCCGACCCGGTCCCCGAGCCGCCCGCCGGGGTGCGGCTGCGCCCCTGCGCGGACGACGCCGACCGCCGGGCCGCGCACCGCCTCCACCAGGAGACGTTCGCCCGCCACTTCGACTTCCGCCCGCAGGGGTACGAGCAGTGGCTGCGGCAGGTCGCCCCCGACTGGCCCCTCGTCTGGATCGCGGCCGTCGAGGGCATCGGCGACGCGGCGGTCCTGATCACCCGTGACGACCGCGAGGGCATGGGGTGGATCCGCACCCTGGGCGTCCTCGAACAGGTCCGCGGCCGGGGCCTGGCCAGCCACCTCCTGCGCCACGCCTTCGCGGTGTACGCACTCCGGGGCCGCGACACGATCGGCCTCGGCGTCGACACCGAGAACGTCACGGGCGCGCTGCGCCTGTACGAGTCCCACGGCATGGGCGTGCACTACGCGGTGGACACATGGGAGGTACGGCTGGGGGTGTGAGGGCGGCCTTCCGCGGCCTTCCGACGCGTTCCGTACGCCCATCCGGGCGCGGTGAACGTGCGCTCCGTCCTCTTCTGGGGTGATATTTGGGCCTAAGTGAGACTTGGGACTCTAGGAGGACTCCATGCGCGGAGCCACGCATGCCAAGTGGACCGCATGTGCGGTGGTCGTCGCCCTGGCGGCGACGGCCTGCGGCGGCGGAGACAGCGGCGGCGGCAGTGGTGCCTCCGGCATCGTGAGCTCGTCCTGGGGTGATCCGCAGAACCCGCTGGAGCCCGCCAACACCAACGAGGTGCAGGGCGGCAAGGTCCTCGACATGCTCTTCCGGGGGCTCAAGCGGTACGACCCGAAGACCGGCGAGGCCAAGGACATGCTCGCCGAGAAGATCGAGACCACCGACTCGACCACCTTCAACGTCACCGTCAAGGACGGCTGGACCTTCTCCGACGGCGAGAAGGTCACCGCGAAGTCCTTCGTGGACGCCTGGAACTACGGCGCCGACCTCCGGCACAACCAGAAGAACGCCTACTTCTTCGGGTACATCGAGGGCTACGACAAGGTCCACCCCGACAAGGGCGACCCCAGCGCGGAGACCCTCTCCGGGCTGAAGGTCACCGGGGAGCGCACCTTCACCGTCAAGCTCAACCAGAAGTTCTCCACCTGGCCCGACACCCTCGGCTACAACGCCTTCGCCCCGCTGCCCAAGGCCTTCTTCGACAACCACTCGGCGTGGCTGTCCAAGCCGGTCGGCAACGGCCCGTACACGGTGAACTCGTACACCAAGGGCTCCAAGCTGGAGATGCGCAAGTGGGACGGCTACCCCGGCCCGGACAAGGCGCAGAACGGCGGCGTCGACCTCAAGGTCTACACCGACAACAACACCGCCTACACCGATCTGACCGCGGGCAACCTCGACCTCGTCGACGACGTGCCCGCCTCCCAGCTCAAGAACGTCAAGGCGGACCTCGGCGACCGGTACATCAACACCCCGGCCGGCATCATCCAGACGCTCGCCTTCCCGTTCTACGACGACGCCTGGAACACCCCGGGCGCGGTGAAGGTCCGCAAGGGCCTGTCGATGGCGATCAACCGCGCGCAGATCACCGACACGATCTTCCAGAAGACCCGCACCCCGGCCACCGACTGGACCTCGCCGGTGCTCGGCGCCGACGGCGGCTACAAGGACGGGCTCTGCGGGGACGCCTGCAAGTACGACCCGGCCGGGGCGAAGAAGCTCATCGAGGAGGGCGGCGGGATCCCCGGCGGCCAGGTGAAGATCTCCTACAACGCGGACACCGGCTCGCACAAGGAGTGGGTCGACGCCATCTGCAACAGCGTCAACAACGCGCTGGGCAACGACAGGGCGTGCGTGGGCAACCCGGTCGGCACCTTCGCCGACTTCCGCAGCCAGATCACCCAGAGCAAGATGTCCGGCCCGTTCCGGGCGGGCTGGCAGATGGACTACCCGCTGATCCAGAACTTCCTGCAGCCGCTGTACTACACCAACGCCTCCTCCAACGACGGCAAGTGGACCAACGCCGAGTTCGACAAGCTGGTCAACGAGGCCAACGCCGAGACGGACAAGGCCAAGGCCGTCGACCTCTTCCAGAAGGCCGAAGGGGTGCTGCGGGACCAGATGGGCGCCATCCCGCTCTGGTACCAGAACGGCAGCGCCGGCTACTCGACCCGGGTCTCGAACGTCGCCCTGAACCCGTTCAGCGTCCCCGTCTACAACGAGATCAAGGTCAGCTGACGCCGGCGGAGGTGCGGCCCGGCGCGCGTCCCGCGCCGGGCCGGACCCCTTCCCCGACTCTCGGAGCAGTTCATGGGACGTTATGTGATCCGGCGTCTGCTGCAGATGATCCCGGTCTTCTTCGGCGCCACGCTGCTGATCTTCCTCATGGTCAACGTGATGGGCGACCCCATCGCGGGGCTCTGCGGCGACAAGGCGTGCGACCCGGCGACCGCCACCCGCCTCAAGCGGGAGTTCGGCCTCGACAAGCCGGTCTGGCAGCAATACACGACGTACATGGGGAACGTGTTCACCGGTGACTTCGGGACCGCGTTCAACGGCCAGAAGGTCACCGAGCTGATGTCGACGGCCTTCCCCGTCACCATCCGGCTCACGATCATCGGGATCCTCTTCGAGATCGTCATCGGCATCAGCCTCGGCGTGGTCACCGGTCTGCGGCGCGGCCGCCCGGTCGACACCGTGGTGCTGATCCTCACCCTGGTGGTCATCGCGATCCCGATCTTCGTCACCGGTCTGGTGCTCCAGCTGCTGCTCGGCGTCGAGTGGGGGTGGATCAAGCCCTCGGTCTCCCCGGAGGCGCCGTTCGACGAGCTGCTCATCCCCGGTCTGGTCCTCGCCTCGGTCTCGCTCGCGTACGTCACCCGGCTCACCCGGACCTCGATCGCGGAGAACTCCCGCGCCGACTACGTCCGCACCGCCGTCGCCAAGGGCCTCCCCAGACACCGGGTGATCACCCGGCATCTGCTGCGCAACTCGCTGATCCCGGTGGTCACCTTCATCGGTACGGACGTGGGCGCCCTGATGGGCGGGGCGATCGTGACCGAGCGGATCTTCAACATCCACGGCGTCGGCTACCAGCTCTACCAGGGCATCCTGCGCCAGAGCACCCAGACCGTCGTCGGCTTCGTGACCGTTCTGGTGCTGGTGTTCCTGGTGGCGAATCTCGTCGTCGACCTCCTGTACGCCGTACTCGACCCGAGGATCCGCTATGCCTGAGCCCGACTTCGACGAAGGTGCGATCTCCGCGACCGGCGCGGGCGGCATCGGCCAGGGAGCCATCGCCCCCACCGGCACCGGCGCCGCGATGGACCTCGCGATCAGCGAGGGAGCGACCCTGGAGAAGACCCCGGGAGGCCCGGAAGGCACGGGCCCCGCGGGCAAGCCCCGCAGCCTGTGGGGCGACGCCTGGCGGGACCTGCGGCGCAACCCGGTCTTCATCGTCTCCGGCCTGATCATCCTCTTCCTGGTCGTCATCTCGCTGTGGCCGTCCCTGATCGCGAGCGGCAACCCGCTCAAGTGCGACCTCTCCAAGGCCCAGCTGGGCTCCCGTCCCGGCCACCCCTTCGGCTACGACGGCCAGGGCTGCGACGTCTACACCCGGACCGTCTACGGGGCCCGCGCCTCGGTCACCGTCGGCGTCTGCACGACCCTCGGGGTGGCGCTCTTCGGCTCGGTCCTGGGCGGGCTCGCCGGGTTCTTCGGCGGCGGCTGGGACGCGCTGCTCTCCCGGATCACCGACATCTTCTTCGGCATCCCGGTGGTCCTGGGCGGTCTGGTCTTCCTGTCCGTGGTCACCTCGACCACCGTCTGGCCGGTGATCGGCTTCATGATCCTGCTGGGCTGGCCGCAGATCGCCCGGATCGCGCGCGGCTCGGTGATCACCGCCAAACAGAACGACTACGTCCAGGCGGCCCGCGCGCTCGGCGCCTCCAACTCGCGGATGCTGCTGCGCCACATCACGCCCAACGCGGTGGCCCCGGTGATCGTCGTGGCGACCATCGCGCTCGGTACGTACATCTCCCTCGAAGCCACGCTCTCCTACCTCGGCGTCGGCCTGAAGCCGCCGTCCGTCTCCTGGGGCATCGACATCTCGGCCGCCTCCCAGTACATCCGCAACGCCCCGCACATGCTGCTGTGGCCGGCCGGGGCGCTGGCGGTCACGGTGCTGGCGTTCATCATGCTCGGCGACGCGGTGCGCGACGCCCTCGACCCCAAGCTGCGCTGAGGAGTTGGACGCCATGCTGCTCGAAGTGCGCGACCTCCAGGTCGAGTTCAGGACCAGGGACGGCATCGCCAGTGCCGTCA
Organism: Streptomyces sp. ERV7; assembly: GCF_001653515.1. Taxonomy (GTDB): domain Bacteria; phylum Actinomycetota; class Actinomycetes; order Streptomycetales; family Streptomycetaceae; genus Streptomyces. The sequence continues at coordinate 1,461,752 of NZ_LYOY01000040.1, forward strand.
ACGGGGTCACCTACTCGGTGGCGGCCGGTGAGACGCTGGCCGTGCTCGGCGAGTCCGGCTCCGGCAAGTCGGTGACCGCGCAGGCCGTGATGGGCATCCTGGACATGCCGCCGGGCCGGATCACCGGCGGCGAGATCGTCTTCCAGGGCCAGGACCTGCTGAAGCTCAAGGAGGACGAGCGGCGCAAGGTCCGCGGGTCCGGGATGGCGATGGTCTTCCAGGACGCGCTGTCCTCGCTCAACCCGGTGCTGAGCGTGGGCGCGCAGCTCGCGGAGATGTTCACCGTGCACCGGGGGATGTCCCGGGCGGACGCCAAGGCCAAGTCCATCGAGCTGATGGACCGGGTGCGGATCCCGGCCGCCAAGGAGCGGGTCGGGCAGTATCCGCACCAGTTCTCCGGCGGTATGCGCCAGCGGATCATGATCGCCATGGCGATGGCGCTGGAGCCCGCGCTGATCATCGCGGACGAGCCGACCACCGCGCTCGACGTGACCGTCCAGGCGCAGGTGATGGACCTGCTCGCGGAGCTCCAGCGCGAGATGAACATGGGTCTGATCCTGATCACCCACGACCTCGGGGTGGTGGCGGACGTCGCGGACCGGATCGCGGTGATGTACGCGGGCCGGATCGTCGAGGAGGCCCCCGTCCACGAGATCTACAAGGCCCCGGCGCACCCGTACACCAAGGGCCTGCTCGAATCGATCCCGCGCCTGGACCAGAAGGGCCAGGAGCTGTACGCGATCAAGGGCCTGCCGCCCAATCTGATGCACATCCCGTCCGGCTGCGCCTTCCATCCGCGCTGCCCGATGGCGCAGGACGTGTGCCGCACCGACGTGCCGCCGCTGGGACACGTCTCCGAAGGCCGCAGGAGTGCGTGCCACTTCTGGAAGGAGTGCCTGAATGGCTGAGGCGATTCTGGAAGTGCGCGATCTGGTCAAGCACTACCCGCTGACCCAGGGCATCCTCTTCAAGAAGCAGGTCGGCGCGGTGAAGGCGGTCGACGGGGTCTCCTTCGACCTGGCGGCCGGCGAGACGCTGGGTATCGTGGGGGAGTCGGGCTGCGGCAAGTCGACGGTCGCCAAGATGCTGGTGAACCTGGAGCGGCCGACGGCGGGGCAGATCAAGTACAAGGGCACGGACATCACCGAGCTGTCCGGCAAGGCGCTCCGGTCCGTGCGCCGCAACATCCAGATGGTGTTCCAGGACCCGTACACGTCCCTGAACCCCCGGATGACGGTCGGCGACATCATCGGGGAGCCGTACGAGATCCACCCCGAGGTCGCCCCCAAGGGCGACCGGCGCCGCAAGGTCCAGGACCTGCTGGACGTGGTGGGGCTCAACCCCGAGTACATCAACCGGTACCCGCACCAGTTCTCCGGCGGTCAGCGCCAGCGCATCGGGATCGCGCGGGGGCTCGCGCTCCAGCCCGAGATCATCGTGGCGGACGAGCCGGTGTCCGCGCTCGACGTCTCGGTCCAGGCACAGGTGGTCAACCTGCTGGAGCGCCTGCAGAACGAGTTCTCGCTGGCGTACGTGTTCATCGCGCACGACCTGTCGATCGTGCGGCACATCTCGGACCGGGTCGGGGTGATGTACCTCGGCCGGATCGTGGAGATCGGGCGGGACGCGGAGATCTACGACCACCCCACGCATCCGTACACCCAGGCGCTGCTTTCGGCGGTGCCGGTGCCGGATCCGTCGGCGCGGGAGCACCGGGAGCGGATCATCCTCACCGGGGATGTGCCGTCCCCGGCGAACATCCCCTCCGGGTGCCGGTTCCGTACGCGCTGCTGGAAGGCGCAGGAGCGGTGCACCCTGGAGGTACCGGAGCTGGCGGTCCCCGCCGTGTTCCGCCTCGCCTCCGGCCCGGCCCAGCACCCCTCGGCATGCCACTTCGCAGAGGAGAAGCAGGTGGTCCCACCGGAGTAGCCCTTCGCCCGCGGCCAGCCCGCCGCCGGGCCGCAGGTTAAGTCACGCCGCAACGGCCGCGCCGAAGCCCGCGCCCGCCGTGGTGACTGGGGTGTGCGGGCGCGGGCACCGGTTCCGAGCGGAGGCCCGGGCTCGGGTCAATGGGCTGTGTCCGTCGCCTCCTCGATCGCGGCGAGCGCGGGATCGAGCACGACATCCTCGTCCCGCGCCGCGACCGTCGGTTCCTCGGGGAAGTGGCACGCGGTCAGATGCCCTTCCCGGTTTCCCTCAATCCTTACCAGCGGCGGGGTCTCCGAAGCGCAGCGAGACTGCGCCTTCCAGCACCGCGTCCGGAACCGGCACCCGGACGGCGGGTCGATCGGGGAGGGCACGTCACCGGCGAGCCGGATCCGCTCCCGCCCCTCGCCCTCGTCGTCCACCACCGCCTCCGGCACCGCGGAGAGAAGCGCGTGCGTGTACGGGTGGCGGGGCCCGTCGTAGATCGACGCCCGGTCGCCGATCTCCACGATCCGGCCCAGGTACATCACCGCCACCCGCTGCGAGAAGTGCCGCACGATCGCCAGGTCGTGGGCGACGAACAGGAACGCGATCCCCATCTCCCGCTGGAGGTTCTGGAGCAGGTTGACCACCTGCGCCTGGATCGACACATCGAGCGCGGAGACCGGCTCGTCCGCCACGATCAGCCGGGGCTTGAGGCCCAACGCCCGTGCGACCCCGATGCGCTGGCGCTGCCCGCCGGAGAACTCGTGCGGGAAGCGGTTGTAGTGCTCGGGGTTGAGACCGACGATCTCAAGAAGCTCGCGCACCCGCTTCTCGCGGCCACCCGGCGGATTGACGCCGTTGACGGCCATCGGGTTGGAGATGATGTCGCCGACCGTCTGGCGCGGGTTCAGCGAGGCGAACGGGTCCTGGAAGATCATCTGGATCTCGGACCGGATCGGCGCCAGCTCCTTGCGCGAGGCATGGCTGATGTCCCGGCCGTCGTACGTGATGGTGCCCCGGGTCGGTTCGAGCAGACGGGTGATCAGCCGCCCGGTCGTCGACTTGCCGCACCCCGACTCACCGACCAGGCCCAGGCTCTCGCCCTGCCCGATGGCGAAGTCGACACCGTCCACCGCGCGTACGTCCCCGACATGGCGCCTGAGGACGAGGCCGGTGGTGATCGGGAAGTACTTGACGAGCCCGGCCACTTCGAGCAGGGGGGCGGACGGCTCCGGCCCCTCCTGGTCGCGGGGCCCCGGAACCTTGGTGAGGCTCAGCTGTTCGCTCATGATGTGTTCTCGACTCCTGGTCGGCGTCAGCGCAGCCGCGGCCGGATCTGCTCGGCGAAGATCGTGGACTTCTGATCGGACGTCAGATGGCAGGCCGCCCCGTGCGGCTCGTCCTCCGGGATCACCGGGCGCACGGAGCCGCACGCACCGGCCGGCACCTGGTCGGGGAAGGCGCACCGCGGATGGAAGGGGCACCCCGGCGGCGGCGCGAGCAGACTCGGCGGTGTGCCCGGGATCGGCACCAGCGGCAGGTCGACGGGCGAGTCCAGCCGGGGGATCGAGCCGAGCAGCCCCCAGCTGTAGGGGTGGCGCGGGGTGCGCATGATCTCCCGTACCGTGCCGCGCTCCACGCAGCGGCCCGCGTACATCACCATCACGTCGTCCGCGGTCTTGGCGACCACGCCCAGGTCGTGGGTGATGATGATGATCGCCGAACCCGTCTCCCGCTGGAGGTCCTTGAGCAGGTCGAGGATCTGCGCCTGGACGGTCACGTCGAGCGCGGTGGTCGGCTCGTCCGCGATGATCAGCTCGGGGTCGCAGACCAGCGCCATGGCGATCATCGCGCGCTGGCGCATCCCGCCGGAGAACTGGTGCGGATAGTCGTCGACCCGCAGCCGTGGCTGCGGGATGCCGACCTTGCCGAGCATCTGGATCGCCCGCTCCTTGGCCTCCTTGCGGGAGGCGCCCATGTGCTTCATGTACGGCTCGGCGATCTGGCGGCCCACCGTGTAGTACGGCGAGAGCGCGGCCAGCGAGTCCTGGAAGATCATCGCCATCTTCTTGCCGCGCAACTGGGAGAGGCGGCGCTCCGAGGCCCCGGTCAGCTCCTGCCCGTCGAGCAGGATCTCGCCCCGGATCGTGGTGTTGCGCGGGTTGTGCAGACCGAGGACGGCGAGGTTGGTGACGGACTTGCCGGAGCCCGACTCGCCCACGATGCCCAGCGTCGAGCCGCGCGCCAGGTCGAACGAGAGCCCGTCGACGGCCTTGACGGTGCCGTCCTCGGTGGCGAAGTGGACGTACAGGTCACGGACCGAGAGGAAGCCGCGGGACGCGTCGGCGACCGGCTTCGCCTCGGGCTTGCTGAGGGTGCTCACGGACGGTTCTCCTCCGGAGGTTCCTGGGCCCCGGGGTTCCGGGACCGTGAGGGGCGAGACGCTCTCAGGAGAGCCGGATCCGCGGGTCGATGAAGGCGTACGCCATGTCCACGACGATGTTGCAGAGGACGATGATCGTGGCGCCGATGAGCATCACGGCCATCTCCAGCGGCAGGTCGCTGCGGAGCACGGCCTGCACGGAGAGCGAGCCGAGGCCGTGGAGGCCGAAGGTGACCTCGGTGATGATCGCGCCGCCGAGCACCGCGCTGAGGTCGACGCCGAAGATGGTGACGACGGTGGCCATCGCGCCGCGCAGCGCGTACCGCAGGAAGACGTAGCGCGAGCTCATGCCCTTGGCGCGGGCCGCGCGGATATGGTCCTCCGACATCTGCTCGACCATCAGCGAGCGGGTCTGCCGACTGTAGTTGGACCAGAAGATCACCGAGAGGATCAGACAGGGCAGCAGCAGTCCCGACACCGAACCGGCCGGGTCGCTGCTCCAGTGCGGGTCGTGGCCGCGGTCGAGCAGGCCCATCTTGGTGGAGAGCAGCAGGATCGCGATCGGGCCGATGAAGTAGATCTGCACGGACTGGCCGAGCAGCGAGGCCGCGCTGGCGATCCGGTCGAAGAGCCTGCCCTGCTGCCAGGCGGAGACGAGGCCGAGGCCGACGCCGACGGTCAGGAAGATCGCCGCGCCGCCGACGCCCAGCGAGAGCGTCGTGGGATAGCGGTCGGAGATGGTGCTCCACACCAGCTGCTGGTCGGCGAAGGAGTAGCCGAAGCAGGGCGCCGGGCAGTGCCCGACGGGCATGTCGCGCCCGGCGAAGATGCCCACCATGAAGTGCCAGTACTGGACCCAGATCGGATGGTCGAGCCCCAGGTTCTTGCGGATCAGCGCGACGTTCTGCGCGTCGCAGTTCTTGCCGCAGGAGAGCAGCGCGGGGTCGGAGGGCAGGAAGAAGAACAAGAAGTAGGTGATGGCGCTGATCAGCAGCAGGATGACCGCGGCGCCGAGCAGTCGTCGCACGAGGAAACGGAGCATCGGACTCTTCCGTCTGTATGCGGTCCCCGGCCCGTGAGGCGGGCCGGGGACCGGGCCGCCACTGCTACTGCTTCACGAAGATGGTGCTCGGGTTGATGGTGCCGAAGACCTGGTTGTAGGTGACGCCGCCCAGGCCGTCGCCGTGCAGGTTGAAGTACTTGTCGTAGATGAACGGGATCTGCGACGTGTCGGTCTGCAGCACGTACTCGGAGAGCTTGCGCCACTCCTCGTTCTGCTTGGTGATGTCGGTGAGCGCCATGATCCGGTCGATCTCGGAGTTCACCTTCGGGTCGTTGAGGAACGCGTAGTTGTTGGTGCCGTCCTGGAGGTTGCGGCCGTCCATGGTCGGCGGGACCACGGTCGAGGCGCTCGGCCAGTCGGCGCCCCAGCCGGTGCGGTAGATGTCGTACGGCGTGTTCACCTTGCCGACCACCGTGTAGTACGAGGTCGGGTCGATGGCCTTGCGCTCCACCTGGAAGCCGGCCTTCTCCAGCGCCTTGGCGAGGGTCAGCGAGACGTTCTGCCAGCGCGGGGTGTTGGCGTACGCGTAACTGAGCTTGACCGGTGTGGTGACCCCGGCCTCCTTCAGGAGCGCCTTGGCCTTCTCCGGGTCGCCCATCGGCTTGGCGAGCTTGCCGAACGGGTCGAACTTCTGCCATCCGGCCACCGTCGGGCTGATCAGCGTGGTGCCGAGCTCACCCTGCGCGCCACCGCCGAACGCCTGCTGGACCTGCTGCATCGGGAAGGCGTACATGAGCGCCTGGCGGACCTTGGGGTTGGTGATCCGCTTGGTGTTGATGTTGATGACCTCGACGTACGGCTGGTACTCGTTGACGATCCGCGACTTGTACTGCGCGTCCGTCGTCAGCGTCTGCATCTTCGACGGGTCGGCGGAGCCGGACATGTTCACGGCGTACTTGTCGGGCCCGGACTGGGCGGCCATCCGGTTGGTGAGGCCGGGCTCGGCGATGCCGAGCTGGAACTCCCACTTGTCGGGGTAGGCGTTGCGGATCGGGTCGCTCTTGGGGTCCCAGTTGGTGTTGCGCACGAAGGAGAGGGACTTGCCCGGCTTGTAGTCGGCGATCTTGTACGGGCCGGACGCCACCGGGTGGTTGTTGTACTTCTGCTTGTCGTCCTTGGCCTTGGGCACCGGCGACACGTTGGGCATCGACATCGCGTACGGGGCGTCGGCGTGCGCGTCCTTGAAGTGGAAGACGATCGTCTTCTCGTTGGGCGTCGCCAGAACCGTGTCGGGCAGCTCCTTGCCCTCGTACGGGCCCGCGTAGGCCTTGCGGTAGTCCTGGCCGAGCATCCACTTCTGGACGTACTGCGGGCCCTGCGTCTGGTAGTCCGCGAAGAGCCGCTCGATGCCGTACTTGACGTCCTTGGACGTGATGGGCGTGCCGTCCTCGAACTTCAGGTTGTCCTTGAGGGTGTACGTCCAGGTCTTGGCGCCGTCCGAGGAGGTGCCGGTGTCGGTGGCGAGATCGCCCACCAGAATCGTTTTGCCGGTCTTGGCGTCGATCTTGTAGCCGGTCAGCGAGCGGTTGTAGAGCAGCTGGAGCGAGAGCATGTCGCTCACGTACTGCTGGCCCGGGTCGAGGTAGTCGAAGCCCGCCTGGTCCAGGTCGTAGGCCGTGCCCCCCGGTTTGGCCCCCTCGACGGCCACCGCCGGGCCGGCGGAGTCGGCCTTGGTGCCGAGGCCGAAGTTCTGCACCGTCGCCTTCTTCTCATCGCCCGAGGGCTTCTTCCCGTCATCGGCCCCGCCGCTGCTGCACGCAGCAGACAGTGTCAGGGTCCCCACCGCCAGAAACGCGGAGGCGTAGCGCGCCTTGCGAGTTCTCATTGATTCCTGCCTGTCAGGATGTGGACGGTTCAGCGGACGGTCTTGGGGTCGAGTGCGTCCCGGACCGAATCCCCGAGCAGGTTGAAGGCGACGACGAAGATCAGCATCGCGATGCCGGGGAAGAACATGAAGGTGACGTCGGACTCGAAGTACGAGGCACCCGACTGGAAAAGCAGTCCCCAGTCCGGCGTCGGCGGCTGGATTCCGACGCCCAGAAAGGAAAGTCCCGCCTCCGCCGTGACATTGGCCGGAAGGAGGAGTGTGGCCTGGACGAGAACGGTCGACCAGATGTTCGGCAAGATCTCTTTTCGAATGATCCGCCAGTTCGAGGCACCACTCAGCCGGGCCGCCTCGATGAACTCGCGCTCCCGCAGCGAGAGCACCTGGGCCCGCACAAGGCGGCCCACCACCATCCACCCGAGCAGGAACTGCACCAGGATCAGTGCCACGATCCGCACATAGGTGGGCTCCTCGTCGCGCGGTGAGACGAACAGCGCCACGATCACCGGGGTGAAGGCGATGAAGAACAGCTGCTGGGGGAACGACAGCATCAGGTCCGAGAACCGGCCGAGGAAGTAGTCGACCTTGCCGTGCATATAGCCCTGGACCAGGCCGATCAGCACCCCGGTGGCCACCGAGACCACGGTGACGGCCAGCGAGATGAACAGCGAGGTCCGGATCCCGTAGATCAGCAGCGTGAAGACGTCGCGGCCCAGGTTCGGCTCGACACCGAACCAGAAGTCGCCGTCGATGCCGCCGTTGGGCTTCAGGGGAATGCCGTAGCTGTTCAGCAGCCCGCGGTCCTGGCCGTAGAGCTGATAGGGATCTTTTCCGTACAGCTTCGCGATCAAGGGTGCCGCGAAGGCGACGAGAATGAAGGAGAGCACCGTGACGGCACAGGCGATGCCCACCCGGTCGCGTTTGAACCGCGCCCAGGCGAGCCGTCCGGGAGAGCGTCCAATGAGTTCCGTCGCCGTCAGTCCCGTGCCCGTGCCGGAATCCCCGCCAGGCGGAAGGGGATCAGTTGGTTCAGTGGCGGCCTGGGTTGAACTCGTCATCGCGCATAGCCCCCGCACCGAGAGAGTCGAACGGCGCCCGAAGGCGTCATTGATTGACCGGAACATTCATGGGCCCGGCCTTGTGCGTCAAGAGGTTTGAGCATGCTTGTGTGTGATCACGGGAGAACTTGGCACAAGATTTCGCACATCGAGGCGACTGCGTGCTTGACAGGGCGTCGGAGCGGGCGACATGACTCCATAAATGCCCATCAATTTCGTTAACAAGCAGGCAACTTGACTGACGCAACACCGATATACGAACGCGTCACGCTGAACACCGTACGGCCGTGCGGGTGCCGTTGGGTCGGCCGGGGCGGCGCAAGCCGTCTCGGCCGACCGACTCCGCAACGCGCGGGCCACGCACCCCTCTTGTCCATCCGCGCACCGCGGGTGGAGGATTCGCCCGAGCAGGCGCTCGCCACGCCAACCGGGGGGACGGCAAGGGGCATGACGCAGCCACAGACACTCACGGCCGGAGCCCGGCTGACGGGCGCCGTCCTGTGCGCCTTCCTCGCGCTGATCACGGCCGCCTGGCTGGCCCGCGACATCCACGCCGCCCGCAGCCTGCCGGACCTCTGGTGGTTCTGGACCGGCGCGCCCAAGCACCGCGGCGGCACCCCGCTGACCACCGGCATCCTCGACCCCGTGCTGCTCCTGGTCTACGCGGTGGCGGCCGCGGTCGTGCCCCGCTCGCCGTCCGCCGCCGCCGTGCTGGCCGGCGTCGGGGCCGTCACCGCGGCGCTGCGGGTCTCGTCCCTGTGGGTGCTCCACCACGACGACTGGACGGACTCGACCGCCCTGCACGATCTGCACCGGCGGGCCCTGCTCAGCACCTTCGCGGCGCTGGCGGCCGGGCTCGCCCTGGTGATCACGGCCGCCGCCGGCCGCCGGCCCGACGCCACCCCGGGCCCGAAACCGGCGGCCCGGCCGGGCGCGGGCGCCGGGATCGCCGCGCTGGTGCTGCTCGGCACGGCCGGCCTGGTGATGATCGCCTGGGAGATCTACTGGGCCGTGGAGCTGCCCGGGGAGCAGTACCGGGCGCGGTTCACCGGCGCGCATCTGCCGCTGCTCTGGATACCCGGCGGCTGGGCGGCCCTCGTCCTCACGGCGATCGCGCTGACGGCCGCGGGGGGCGGTCCGGCGCGGGCCGTCCACGTACGGCCGCTCGGGCTTGTGGCCGCCGCGATCCTCACCGCCTCCGGCGCCATCGGGGTCGCCCTGGCCGTACGGTTCGAACTGCTCGACCACTTCGGGGACCTGGACACCGGACCCCAGCTCCAGGTGGTGACCTGGTTCTTCCAGCTGGCCGTCGGGCTCGCCCTGGTCCCGGTGCTCGCCAGACGCGGACCCGAGGATCCGGCGGGCGCGCCCGGGACGCCCTGGGCCCCGCAGTACCCGCCGTACGCGCCCTATTCGCCGCAGCCGCCGCAGGACAGCCACGGCGGCTTCGGGCCGCCGCCCCCGGGCTTCGGGGGGTGGGCGGGCAGCAGCAGGGAGAGGTCGAGCGCCCACAGGGCCACGTCGCTGTGCTCCGGGCGCGCCGCCGCCCAGGCGCGGATGTTGTTGAGGATGCGCAGCACGATCGTCGGCGGGTCGGCCGGGGTGAGCATCGACGGGTCGAGCGGGGCGCCGGTGGCCCCGGCCACCAGGAGCTCCGCGTCCGCCCCGGTCAGCGGCCGGCCCCCGTCGAACGGATCCGCGAGCACCCGCTCCTCGGGGCGGCCGAAGCCCACCACGAAGTGGCCGGGCAGGGCCACCCCGTACACCGGGGCCCCGGCCCTGCGGGCCACCTCCATCCAGACCACCGAGAGCAGGATCGGCAGCCCCCGCCTGCGGCGCAGGACCTCCGGGAGCAGTGAGGACTCCAGGCGCTGGTACTCGGCCGGGGTGCCCCGGAAGTCGCAGCCGCGGCCGAGCAGTTCGGCCAGGGCCAGCGCCCAGGGGCGGGCCCCGGCGACGCCGTACGGCAGCAGTCCGGCGAGGCGGTCCAGCTCCATCTGCGCCGCGTCCAGACCGGGCTGCCCGAGCTCCGGATCGGCCACCGCGCCGATCAGCAGGCACAGCGTCGCGAGGTCCGGCCGCCCGGACCTGGCCTCGTCGGCGAACTGCCGCCGCCAGTCCTCGGCGCCGGGGCTTTCGTGGTCCATAACCGCCTCGTACCCGTTCGTGGAGATCGGAAAGTCCGGACCGGACCCAGGTGCTGTCCGGCGGGTCCGGTCGGCGTGCGGGGCCGGCACGCCGACCGTGCGGTGCCGGCGCACCGGACCTGACCTACCCGTGCCGGAAGTGGTGGTAGGTGTGGTGGGTGGCGAAGCCCTGGGCGTCGTAGAGGGCCCTGGCCCCTTCATTGTCCGCCTCGACCTGGAGCCAGGCCGCCGACGCCCCCTCGGAGAGCGCCCGGCGGGCCAGCGCGGTCATCACCGCCGTGGCGAGCCCCCGGCGGCGCTGCGCCGGGTCCACCTCGACCGCCATGAACCCCGCCCAGCGGCCGTCGACCACGCACCGGCCGATCGCGGCGGGCGCCGCGCCCCCGTCCCCGGCCACCGTCGCGAACCACGTCGAGGGGCCGCTCTCCAGCACCTTCAGCGCCGGGGCTCCCGGCGTGCCCGTGCGCTGGTAGCGGCCGAGCCAGGCGGAACCGACGGAACGGGACAGCTCGACCCGTGAGACGTCCGCGTCGAGGTCCCCGATCGGGGCAAGTGCGGCGATCCGCAGTTGGGCGCTTACTTCGCGAACCCACCCAAACTTTTCAAGATCGACACAGAGGCTCTCCTGGGTCCCCTCGGCGCCGGTGGACGTTTGTACGTACGTGGGAAGATCGCGGGCCGTGTACCAGGCGTGCGCGTACGCGAGGGCGTCCTCCAGGGGCATCCCGGGGTCGCCGAGCGGCAGCACCGAATTGGCCCGGCGGGTGAATCCGCCGGCTGCCCGCAGGGTCCACTCGCCCAGCGCCTCGCTCTCCACCGGCTGCCAGGCGCGTGCGCTGACCAGCGCCAACTCCCGGAAGGTGGCGGCCGGGCCGCGACGCCGGGCGGGCTCGGCCGGGATGACCTTGCCCGCGACCATCTCGTGCTCGGGGACGTGGACCGTCTCCCCGTTCCTGCGCACGATCGACAGCACTCCGGCGTCCCACGATGTGAGAACGCCGACCGTGTCGGTGAACTTCTCGCCCCGCTCCCCGGACCTCGCCAGGTGTCTGACTGATACGCGTTTGCCCTGATCTTCAGGCGTGATTCTGACGACCAGCCGTCCGCCGGTGGTGAACTCCACAGCTCTCTTCGCCCCTCCTGTTCGGATCGCGCCCCGGAACGGAGATACTAGGTGTGGGCATCGACGACGCCGCGCTCCCGCGCGCCACGTGGACGGAGCCGCAGACCGGCCCGCCGCGCCCTATCGAGGAGGAACGACAGCGTGACCTACGTCATTGCGGAGCCTTGTGTCGACCTTAAGGACAAGGCATGCATCGAAGAGTGCCCGGTCGACTGCATCTATGAGGGCAAGCGGTCCCTCTACATCCACCCGGACGAATGTGTCGACTGCGGTGCCTGTGAGCCGGTCTGCCCGGTCGAGGCCATCTTCTACGAGGACGACACCCCGGAGGAGTGGAAGGACTACTACAAGGCGAACGTCGAGTTCTTCGACGAGCTCGGTTCGCCCGGTGGTGCCTCCAAGCTCGGCCTGATCGAGCGCGATCACCCCTTCATCGCCGCGCTGCCCGCCGACATCAACGCCGACAGCGAGCACTGACACCGACACCGTGTGTCCCCCCGGTCCCGTACGGCGCCCACCGCCCTACGGGACCGAGGCGTTTCCTCCGTACGGAACCGAGTACGAGAAAGTGAGCACCTCCGTGGGCGCAGTCTCCGCACGCCTGCCCGTCTTCCCCTGGGACAAGCTGGAGCCGTACAAGGCGACGGCCTCGGCCCACCCGGACGGCATCGTGGACCTGTCCGTCGGCACCCCGGTCGACCCGGTCCCGGCGCTGATCCGCGAAGCCCTGGTCGCGGCCGCGGACTCGCCCGGCTATCCGACGGTGTGGGGGACCCCGGAGCTGCGCGACGCGCTCAGCGGATGGGTCGGGCGCCGGCTCGGCGCGGTCGGCGTCGGCCACCGCAACGTGCTGCCGGTGGTCGGCTCCAAGGAGCTGGTGGCCTGGCTGCCGACCCAGCTGGGCCTCGGCGCGGGCGACAAGGTCGCCTACCCGCGGCTCGCGTACCCGACGTACGAGGTGGGCGCCCGGCTCTGCGGCGCGACGCCCGTCGTCTACGACGACCCGACCGAGCTGGACCCCGCCGGCCTCAAGCTGCTCTGGCTGAACTCGCCGTCCAACCCGACCGGTCGGGTGCTCGCCAAGGACGAACTGGTCCGGATCGTCGCCTGGGCGCGCGAGCACGGCGTGCTCGTCTTCTCCGACGAGTGCTACCTGGAGCTGGGCTGGGAGGCCGCCGCCCGGTCGGCGCCCGCAAGGGCCAGCAGCGGCTCGGCGGCGCGCCGGGCGGCACCCCGAGCCACGGGACCCCGAGCCACGGGACCCCGGTCCTGGGTGCGCAGGGTCCCGGTGGCACGCCCAGTCACGGCACCCCGGTCCTGGGCGCCCAGGGCGTGCGGCCCGGGCCCATGGCGCCGCCGGTGCCCCAGATGTCCGACGACACGGCGATCCTGACCCCGCAGGCCCCGGCTCCGGTGCCGGGTGCCGGGGGCGGTGGGGTGCATCCGCCGGCGGGCCATGTCTCCGGGGACACGCTGACCAGCGGGATCCCCGTCGTACCGGCGGAGAATCGTTCCCCGTTCGCGCCCGGCGCGGGTGGGCCCGACCTCACCCCGAGGCTGCCCGACGGGCCGCGCCCGGCCGAGGAGCCGGCCGCCCCGGCCCGTACGAGCACGCCCGCGCCCGCCAAGAAGAAGAAGGGCCGCTCCAAGCTGGTCCTGCTCGCCGTGGCGGCCGTCGGCGCGGCCGTGGTCGCGTACGGCGCGGGTCTGCTGCTCAATCACTCCGAGGTCCCCAAGGGCACCACGGTCCTGGGCGTCGACATCGGCGGCGGCACCAAGGAGCAGGGCGTCGCCAAGCTCGACGCCACGCTCGGCAAGCGCGCGGCCCAGCCGCTGCGGCTCAGCGTCGACGGCAAGAAGACGACGCTCGCCCCCGACAAGGCGGGCCTCGTCCTGGACAGCCAGGCGACCGTGCGGGGCGCGGCGGGCAGCGACTACAACCCGGTCTCCGTGATCTCCTCGCTCTTCGGCGGCAAGCGGGTCGCCCAGCCGGTCATGCCGGTCGACGAGGAGAAGCTGGGCGTCGCGCTGACCGACCTGGCGGGCGCCTCGGGCTCGGCGGTCGAGGGCACGATCAAGTTCGTCCCGGGCAAGGCCGTGGCCGTCCCCGGCAAGGCGGGCAAGAGCCTCGACGTCGCGCGCTCGATGATCGCGGTCAAGGACGCGTACCGGGCACAGGTCGAGACGGGCAAGCCCAACGAGGTGGGGCTGCCGGTCACCGGACGTCAGCCGACCATCAACCAGGCCGAGATCGACCGGGCGATGAACGAGTTCGCCAAGCCCGCGATGTCCGGTCTGATCACGATCAAGGCGGGCGGCAAGAAGATCGACTTCGGTCCGGTGAAGTCGCTCCCGAAGATCCTTTCCATGAAGCCGATCGACGGCAAGCTGGTCGAGGTCTACGACAAGAAGGCGATCGACCAGCTCATGGGCAGCGCCTTCACCGGCGTGATGATCACCAAGGGCGACGGTCAGAAGCACCAGCTGACGTCCGACGACGTGGCCAAGGCGATGCAGAGCGCCCTGCGCGGCAAGACCCCGGCGCAGCGCATCGTGACGATCGAGCTGAACCCCAGCTGACCTGCGGTTCCCTGCCCGGCCCCGGTACGCCCCAGGCGTGCCGGGGCCGTGTCATGCCGTCCGCGTGACATCTGTCATCCGGGAGTCACGACAGCCGGCACTGACCCCGGACCGGCCCCGCGGGCGAACCTGGGGTCATGACCACAACGACCTCCACCGCCACCTCCGTGGTGAGCTTCGAGCGCGTCAGCAAGAGCTATGGCGACGTCCGGGCCGTCGCGGACCTCTCCCTGGAGCTGCACCCCGGCGAGACGGTCGCGCTCCTCGGGCCGAACGGCGCGGGCAAGTCGTCCACGCTCGACCTGCTGCTCGGGCTGCGCAAGGCCGACGCGGGCGCGGTGCGCCTCTTCGGCACCACGCCCGAGCAGGCCATCAAGGACGGCCGGGTCGGGGCGATGCTCCAGAGCGGCGGTCTGATGGAGGAGGTCAAGGTCCGCGAGCTGGTGAAGCTCGCCTGCGATCTGCACCCGCGTCCGCACCCGGTCGAGGAGGTCCTGGACCGCGCGGGCATCGCGCAGATCGCCGACCGGCTGGTCAACAAGCTCTCCGGCGGCCAGGAGCAGCGCGTCCGCTTCGCGCTCGCCACCGCCGGCGCCAATGACCTGATCGTCCTGGACGAGCCGACCACGGGCATGGACGTCACGGCCCGCCAGGCGTTCTGGGCGACCATGCGCGAGCAGGCGCAGCAGGGCCGTACGGTCCTGTTCGCCACCCACTACCTGGAGGAGGCGGACGCGATCGCGGACCGCGTCCTCGTCCTGCACAAGGGCCGGCTGCTCGCCGACGGCACCGCGTCCGAGATCAAGGCGAAGGCCGGCGCCCGCCGGATCGCCTTCGACCTGGAGGGCGCGATCGACGAGGGCGTCCTGCGCGAGCTGCCGTTCCTGGCGGGCCTGGACATCTCCGGCCGCACGGTCCGCCTCCAGTCGACCGACGCCGACGCCACCGTCCACGCGGTGTACGGGCTCGGCCTGTACCCGCGCAACCTCGAAGTCGCAGGCCTGGGCCTGGAGCAGGCCTTCGTCGCCATCACCGAGGCCGAGGAGGCCAGAACCGCGTGAACACCCTGATCAAGCTGGAAATCGCCCGCACCCTGCGGAACAAGAAGTTCATGTTCTTCTCGGTGATCTACCCCTCCGCGCTCTATCTGCTGATCTCCGGCTCGCAGAACACCACGGACACCATCGGCGACACCGATCTGACCTTCCCGGCCTTCTTCATGGTCTCGATGGCCTCGTTCGGCGCGATCACCGCCGTACTGATGGGCAACAGCGAGAAGATCGCCAAGGAGCGCGAGAAGGGCTGGGTGCGCCAGCTGCGGCTGACCGCGCTGCCCGGCCGCGGCTACGTCCTGGCGAAGATCGCCAGCGCCGCCGTGGTCACCCTGCCCTGCATCGTGGTGGTCTTCCTGACCGCGGCCACGGTCAAGGACGTACGGTTCGACACCTGGCAGTGGCTGGCGCTGACCGGCGCCATCTGGGCGGGCTCGCTCTGCTTCGCCGCGCTCGGCGTGGCCATCGGCTACCTCGCCAGCGGTGACGCGGTCCGCCCGATCACGATGATCATCTACTTCGGCCTCTCCATCCTGGGCGGTCTGTGGATGCCCACGACGACGTTCGCGCCGTGGCTGCGGTCGCTCGCCACCTGGCTGCCCACCCACGCGTACGCTGCGCTCGGGCAGGCCATCGAGGCGGGCAACGCCCCGGAGACCAAGGACGTGGCCGTCCTCGTCGCCTACTTCGTGCTCTTCGCGGGCGGCGCGGCCTGGCTGTACCGGAAGGACACCCTGAAGGCGTGACGAGCGTGCGGGAAGACCACCGCGGACCCCTTCCGGGCCGCCCGCCGGAGAACCGCCAGGAGGCGCTGCGCAAGCTGCTGTGGATCGGCATCTGGCTGGCGTTCCTCGGTGCCCCGGTGTCCGACCTCCTCAAGGAGGAGCACACGGCCTGGGCGACGGCGCTGGGCTGGCTCGCCCTGGTGGCGTTCATCGGGGTCTATCTGGCCCTGGTCTTCCGTCACACCGCCCGCCCCTTCGCCCGCGCCACGGTCGCCTCGATGCTGGTCTTCCTGACCGGCATCGCGGTGGTCACCTCGCTGACCCTGGACTCGCCCTGGCTGGTGCTGTTCGTGTACGTCTCGGTCGGCTGCGGGGCGGTGCTGCCGCTGCCCCTGGCGCGGTGGGCGATCCCGGGCGCCACGGTCGCGATGGCCCTGATCGGCCTGACCACCGAGGGCGACTGGGGCGACTTCGTGCCGGGCCTGGCGATCCCGGCCCTGCTCGGCGGCTTCGCCATGACGGGCGTACGCCATCTGGTCCGTACGACCGTGGAGCTGCGCCAGGCCAGGGCGACCGTGGCCCAGCTGGCGGCCAACGAGGAGCGGCTGCGCCTCGCCCGCGATCTGCACGACCTGCTGGGCCACTCGCTCTCGCTGATCACGCTCAAGAGCGAGCTGGCGGGCCGGATGCTCCCGAACCACCCCGACCAGGCGGCCCAGCAGGTCGCCGACATCGAACAGGTCAGCCGCCAGGCCCTGGTGGACGTACGGGAGGCGGTGACCGGCTACCGCAGGGCCACCCTCGCCGGGGAACTGGCGGGCGCGCGCACCGCGTTGACGGCGGCCGGGGTCGCGGCCGACCTGCCCGCCGAGGCCGGGTCCGAGCTGCCGCCCGGGTCGCCGCCGGGCGCCGAGGAGGCGCTGGCCTGGGTGGTCCGCGAGGCGATCACCAACGTGGTGCGGCACAGCGCGGCCAAGCGGTGTCTGGTCACGCTCGGCGAACGGCAGACGCTCGACGGGCGGTTCGTGGAGCTGCGGATCGCCGACGACGGCCGGGGCGGCCCCGGCGTCCCGGTCCCGGGCAACGGTCTGACGGGGCTCGCGGAGCGCCTGGCGAAGGTCGGCGGAAGCGTCGAGGCGACGTGCGGCAGGGGCTTCACGCTCACCGCGCGGATCCCCCTGGCCCAGGAGGCCGGTCAGGAGGCAGGACAGGAGGTCGGCCGGGGTCCCGCGGCCCTCTAAAATCCGGTGCATGATCCGACTCCTGCTGGCCGAAGACCAGTCCATGGTCCGTGAGGCGCTCGCGGCGCTGCTCGGCCTGGAGCCGGACTTCGAGGTGGCCGCCCAGGTCGCGCGCGGCGACGAGGTGCTGGCCGCCGCGCGGGCCCACCAGGTCGACGTGGCGCTCCTGGACATCGAGATGCCCGGGATGACCGGCATCGAGGCCGCGGCCGCCCTCCACCGCGAGCTGCCGGAGCTGAGGATCGTCATCCTCACGACCTTCGGCCGCCCCGGCTATCTGCGCAGCGCGATGGAGTCGGGTGCCGACGCCTTCCTGGTGAAGGATGCCCCGGCCGCCCAGCTCGCGGCCGCGGTGCGCAAGGTGCTCGCGGGGGAGCGGGTGATCGACCCGACGCTGGCCGCGGCCGCGCTCGCGGAGGGCGCCAACCCGCTGACCGAGCGCGAGCGCGATGTGCTGCGGGCGGCGGCGAACGGCGCCACCAACGCGGAACTCGCCCGCACCCTCTGCCTCTCCCAGGGCACGGTCCGCAACTACCTCTCCATGGCGATCCAGAAGCTGGCGGCCCGCAACCGGGCCGAGGCGGTGGGCATCGCCCGCGAGAAGGGCTGGCTCTGATCTCCTCGCGGAGTCAGTTCAGCATCGCCCTGGCCGCCCGGGCCCGCCCCCGGATCGTCTCGGCGGTACGGGGTTCCACCGGCTCCAGGACGTCCGCGTACAGATCGAGTTCCGCCGCCCCCGCGAGGAAGTCACCGCGCTGGACCAGGAGTTGGGCGCGGTCGTAGCGCAGCCGGGCCGGGTGGGCGGCCCCCCGCACCCTGGCGGACGTCCCCCCGGTGACCGACGAGTCGACGGCGCTCTCCAAGGCCCTGAAGAAGCGCGGCCTGCGGTTCATCGGCCCCACGACCGCCTACGCCCTGATGCAGGCGTGCGGCCTGGTGGACGACCACTTGGAGAACTGCGTGGCCCGGGCCGGCCGCACACCCTGAGGGGGCGCGGCCGGGTCACCCCGCCACGGATGGCTCAACGGCCCACGTACTTCGGCTTCTCCTTCGCCAGGAACGCCGCCACCGCGATCCCGTGGTCCTCGGACGCCCCCGCCCGGGTCTGGAGCTCGTCCTCCTTCTCCAGCGCCTCGGCCAGCGAGTGCCCGGCCCCGTACGCCAGCGACTCCTTGAGGGCGGCGTACGCGAGCGTCGGGCCGTCGGCCAGCGCGCGCGCCACGGCCGCCGCCTCGGCCGCCAGCTCGGCCGCCGGGACCAGCTTGTTCACGATGCCGAGCTCGTACGCCTCCTGCGCGGAGACGGAGCGCGGGAAGAGCAGCAGATCGGCGGCGCGCGAGTGGCCGATGAGGCGGGGGAGCGTCCAGGAGACGCCCGAGTCGGCGGTCAGCGCGACCCCCGCGAACGAGGTGTTGAAGGCGGCCGTGTCCGCCACCACCCGGTAGTCGGCCGCCAGCGCGAAGCCGAAGCCCGCGCCCGCCGCGACCCCGTTCACCCCGGCCACGACCGGCTTGGGCATCTCGGTGAGGGCCTTCACGATCGGGTTGTAGTGCTCGCGGACCGTGCTCATCGTGGAGCCGGTGCCCGCCTCGCGGTCCGCCGCGAGCAGGGCCACGTGCTCCTTGAGGTCCTGGCCCACGCAGAACGCCCGGCCGGTCGCCGTCAGCAGGACCGCCCGTACCCCGGGGTCGTCCGCGGCGGCCCGCGCCGCGTCCCGCAGGGCGACCTTGGCCTCGGTGTTCATGGCGTTCATGGCGTCGGGACGGTTGAGCGTGATCGTCGCGAGCCCGTCGGTCACCTCGTAGAGCACGGTGTCGGCCATTGGGATGGATCCCCTCCGTTGCGGTGTCGTGTCCGCCCAGCATGGCGGAGATCATCGGCGCCGCACATGTGACCTGCGTCAAACAATCCAGGCCACCACCCGGACCGAGGGTGGCGAAGTATCGCAGGCGGATCGCCGAATTGGGTGGTTTTGATAGAGCGCGTTGCGCAAGCGATGCCGACCGATGTTGGTCATCGGGTCCTGCGATGCGGGATAATGACCTGGAAGCAATGTGTTCGATGCCGGTAACACGGTGCCTGTCATGGGGCCGCCGGCTGCGATGAGCTGGTTTCAGGAAGGGGAAACAGCATGGCGGCCATGAAGCCGCGGACGGGCGACGGCCCGCTCGAGGTGACCAAGGAGGGGCGGGGCATCGTCATGCGCGTTCCGCTCGAAGGCGGCGGTCGGCTTGTGGTCGAGCTGACCCCCGACGAGGCCGAGGCGCTCGGTGACGCTCTTAAGAAGGTCGTCGGCTGATTCAGCGGGCTTGACCCACAATCTGCCCCCGCCCCGGGCCGGTACGCATGTACCGGCCCGGGGCGGAGTAGTTTCCGGCACCACGTACGCGGCCGGAGGGAAACCCGCGCACGCGGCGGGAAGGGGAAAGCGGCGGCGCCCGGAGTGACGCGTTACGCCCGCTTCACCGCGCACAGCAGCCCGTCGCCCACCGGCAGCAGCGACCCGACGAGCTCCTGGCTCTCGCGTACGGTCCGCAGCAGGTCCCGCAGCCGCAGCACCTCGGCCGGCTGGACGCCTGAGTCGACCGTGCGGCCGTCGGCGAAGACCCCTTCGAAGCAGACGATTCCGCCGGGCCGCAGCAGGCGCAACGATTCAGCGAGGTAGTCCAGGGACTCGGTCCGGTCGCCGTCGCAGAACACCAGGTCGTATCCGCCGTCGGCCAGCCGCGGCAGGACGTCCAGGGCGCGCCCGGGAATGAAACGCGCCCGGTTCCCCGCGAAGCCCGCCGCGCGGAACGCCTGCTTGGCGAACTGCTGGCGGTCCGCCTCGGGGTCGACGGTGGTCAGCACGCCGTCCGGCCGCAGGCCCTGGAGCAGATAGATCCCGGAGACGCCGGTGCCGGTGCCGATCTCGGCGACCGCCTTGGCGTCGGCGGTGGCAGCGAGCAGGCGCAGCGCGGCGCCGGTCCCCGGGGACACCGAACGCAGTCCTGCCTCCCGGGACCGCTCGCGGGCCCAGCGCAGCGCGTCGTCCTCGGCGACAAAGGCGTCGGCGAACGCCCAGCTCGTCTGCCGGTTGGCGGTAATGGCCCTCTCCTGTCCCCGTAGTTGGCGCGCAACGGTGACTGTATCCGCTGCACCCGGGAACCCGCAGATGGGACCGGGCGTTATGAAGGGCGGGGGGCGACATGGACGAGTACGAAATCCCGGTCCCCGAGCGGTCCGGGAAGCAGCGCGGTTCGAGGGACACGAAGCCAGTCCCAAATGCGCGTAAAGATTCTTATCCGGAGCTAACGGGCGAGGTGGCTATGGTAGGGGCTCCACTGGACACCACCAGAGCCGACAGGGGAGGTGCGGCTGCGCCTGTGGATCGGGGAGGAGTGCTCCGGCGCTTTCTCAGGTCGGCGGGTGAGCCGAAATCCGTGACCTACACCGCTGACCGTTCCACCGCCGCCAGCTCCGCACCCACCGCGACCTTCGCCGACGCGGAATCCCCGGCGTGGACTCCTCCCACGTGGGAGGAGATCGTCAGCACGCACAGCGGCCGCGTCTACCGCCTCGCCTACCGCCTGACGGGCAACCAGCACGACGCCGAGGACCTCACCCAGGAGGTCTTCGTCCGCGTCTTCCGCTCGCTGTCGACGTACACGCCGGGCACGTTCGAGGGCTGGCTGCACCGGATCACCACCAACCTCTTCCTGGACATGGTCCGCCGCCGCCAGCGCATCCGCTTCGATGCCCTGGGCGACGACGCGGCCGAGCGGCTCCCCAGCCGTGACCCCTCCCCCCAGCAGGTCTTCAACGACGCGCACTTCGACGCCGACGTCCAGCAGGCGCTGGACACCCTCGCGCCCGAGTTCCGCGCCGCCGTCGTCCTCTGCGACATCGAGGGCCTGTCGTACGAGGAGATCGCCGCCACCCTCGGCGTGAAGCTCGGCACCGTGCGCAGCCGCATCCACCGCGGCCGCTCGCATCTGCGCAAGGCCCTCAAGCACCGTTCGCCCGAGGCCCGCGCCGAGCAGCAGCGTGCCCTCGCGGGGGTGGCGCCCGGCGCCCCGGGGGCGGTCGGAGAGGGGACCGCGTGACCGGCACCGGTCCCACCCCCGCGGAGCAGCATCTCGGGGACCGCCTCGCCGCCCTGGTCGACGGCGAGCTCAGCCATGACGCGCGCGAGCGCGTCCTGTCGCATCTGGTGACCTGTCCCAAGTGCAAGGCCGAGGCCGACGCGCAGCGCCGCGTCAAGAGCGTCTTCGCGCAGACGGCGCCCCCCGCCCCCTCCGAGGGGCTGCTGGCCCGGCTCCAGGGGCTGCCCGGGGGACCCGGAGGTGACGACGACGGTCGGGGCCCATTCGGCGGGGGCCGCCTGCCCGGCGGGGTCTTCACCCCCGGATCCCTGAACGATCCGCGTGACCCGGTCGGCGGCTTCGGCTATGTGCCCGGCGGGGCCCATGCGACCGTCCTCGGCGGCGGGCTGCCAGGCCGCGGCTTCCGGATCCACGAGGTGGCCCGGCCCGAGGAGCGCTCGGGCTCGCCGTGGCGCGGGCGCAGGATCGCCTTCGCGGCGGCCAGCGCGGTCTCCCTGGCCGCGATCGCGCTCGGCGGCGCGGTCCCGTCGGGCTCGGGAGCGGAGACGAGCGCCCGGGGCGACGGCTCGGGCCGCAATGTCACCCCGCTGCGGTCCCAGAGCCCGTCACCCGGTTCTGCCTCGGGGACGTCCCTGTCCATGGAGTCGGAGCGCAGACGGGGCGGCTCGGCGAGCGCACGGGTGGCCCCGGAGCCCACGGCGCCGGCCGCGATGGGGCTGGCCGGGCTCAACGGAATCCCCGCCCAGCCGTCCCCGCAGCAGTTCGGCAACCCGTTCCGTGCCGCGCTGTTGAGCGGTTCGTCCCTGCCTCCGCTGATACGTCCTGCGGTCGCCACCCTGGCGGTGCGCCCGGTCTCACCGCTGCCCGCGCTCCCCGGCGCGACCCCGTCCGCGTCGCCGACGCGGCCGGTGGCTCCCCGGCACTGACCGTGCCCTGCGCTCCTCCCGGCAAACCTGGTTGAATCCCCGGGAGGGGTGCCCCCGAGGGGCACGCAGGACAGTTGCGGGGAGAGCATGAACGACGGGAAGTCCACCGGGCCCAAGGCGAGATGGTGGAGCCGTCCCGCCCCGCGCGGGGACGGCTCCGCGGCCGAGGAGACGTACGACCTGGCCCCGCCCGAGGGCGCGGTGCCCGAGGGCTCGGTTCCGGGTGCGCCGGTGGCGCCGGACGCGCAGGTTCCGGGGGCGGCGGAAGGTTCCGTCGAGCGGGAGGCGCCCTACTCGCTGGCTCAGGGGGAGCCCGTCGAGGACGAGTCCGCGTACCGGCTGTCGAGACGGGCGCGCGGGCCGCGGGGCACGGCGCTCGCCCCCGCCGCGCGCGTGCGGTCGCGCTCCTCGGTCCGGTCAGCCATGCCGGCCCCCCTCGGCGGCGTGGAACTCCGCCTCGCGCCAGTCCTCGGGGAGCAGGTGGTCCAGGACGTCGTCGACGGTGACCGCGCCGAGCAGCGAGCCGCTGTCGTCCACGACGGGCGCGGCGACCATGTTGTACGCGGCGAGGAACGCGGTCACGGCGGGCAGCGGGGTCTGCGGGGACAGCGGCGGCAGGTCGTTGTCCACGATCGAGGAGACCAGGGTGAACGGCGGGTCGCGCAGCAGCCGCTGGAAGTGGACCGTGCCCAGGTACTTGCCGGTCGGCGTCTCGTCGGGCGGCCGGCACACGTACACCTGCGCGGCGAGCGCGGGCGAGAGGTCCTGCTGGCGTACGCGCGCGAGGGCGTCGGCGACCGTGGCGTCCGGGCGCAGCACGATCGGCTCGGTGGTCATCAGACCGCCCGCGGTGCGCTCCTCGTAGGAGAGCAGCCGGCGCACGTCGGCCGCGTCGTCCGGCTGCATCAGGGTGAGGAGGCGCTCCTTGTCCTCCTCGGGCAGCTCGGAGAGCAGGTCGGCGGCGTCGTCCGGGTCCATCGCCTCCAGGACGTCGGCGGCCCGCTCGTCCTTCAGCTTGCCGAGGATCTCCACCTGGTCGTCGTCCGGCAGCTCCTCCATCACGTCCGCGAGCCGGTCGTCGTCGAGGGCCGCGGCGACCTCGCCGCGGCGCTTGGGGGAGAGGTGGTGCAGCACGTTGGCGAGGTCGGCGGGGCGCAGCTGCTCGAAGGTGGCGAGCAGGCTCTCGGCGCCCTGGCCGTGCTCCTCCAGGGAGAAGCCGGTGACCGCGGACCACTCGACGGTCAGGGTCTCGCCCTTGCGCCGCAGGGCGCCGCCCTTGCCGCGGCGCACGAAGACCTTGTCGATCTCCCAGTCCCGGCGGGCCGGGAGCTGCTGGATGGCCACGTCCAGGACCGTCACCTCCTCGTCGCGCCCGACGAGGGTGACCCGGCGGTCCAGGAGCTCGCCCAGCACCAGCCGCTCGGTGGGGCGCTGCTCGAAGCGGCGCAGGTTGACCACCCCGGTGGTGATGACCTGGCCGGACTCGACGCCGGTGACCCGGGTCATCGGCAGGAAGATCAGCCGGCGGCCGGCCACCTCGACGACGACGCCGAGCAGCCGGGGCGGGCGGCGGCCGACCCGCAGTATCGCCACCAGGTCGCGGACCCGGCCCACCTGGTCGCCGTTGGGGTCGAAGACGGCGACGCCGGAGAGGTGGGAGACGAAGATCCGGGGGGCGCCTGCCGCCATGCTGAGCGCCTCCTCTTGGGCGTGATCCGACCTTGTCGTGGCCTGAAATGGCGCTGAATATCTGATTCAGGCTAGCCGGTGACCATGCGGGGCGCCTTTGAGGGGCGTCCGTACGGCTCTCTGCCGGGCAGCGTAGACGGCCCGGGTAGGGTGCCCTCTGCCGACCCCGACTTCGCGCCCCCCACCTCGCGCGCTCCGACGAAAGGCCGTGTGCCGGTGACCACTCGCTCCCTGTCCGTACGGGCCCGCCGGGCCGCGCTCCCCGTCGCGCTCTGCGCGGGGCTCGCCACGGCCGTCACGGCGTGCGCCTCGGACCCGGACGAGGGGACCAACGGCGTCGGCAGGCTCTCCGCCACCGACATCGAGGGCAAGGCGCGCACGGCTGCGGACGGCGCCGACGCGGTGCACCTCAGCGGCACGCTGGTGAGCAAGGGCGGCTCGTACAAGATCGACATGCGGCTGAAGGGGACCGGCGCCACCGGCACGGTCACCTCGAAGAACACCACGTTCGGGCTGCTGCGGGTGGGCGACGAGCTCTATCTGAAGGCCGACGCCGGGTTCTGGGCGCACCGGGACGACAAGCACGCCGACTCGGGGAGCGCGGCCGCCGCGGGCAAGCTCGACGACAAGTACGTCAAGGTGCCCTCGGGTGACCCCTCGTACCAGGAGCTGCGCGGCTTCACGGACAAGAGCGCGCTGCTCAAGGGCATGCTCGGGCTCCAGGGCGAGCTCTCCAAGGGCGACCGGTCCAAGGTCGGCGGCGTCGGCACCATCCGTGTGAAGGCGGGCGAGGACGGCGAGGGCGGCACGCTCGACGTCTCGCTCCAGGGCACGCCGTACCCGCTGCGCTTCGAGCGCGCGGGCGGCGCGGGCGTACTCGAACTGGGCGACTGGAACCAGGACTTCACCCTGGCGGCCCCGTCGAAGGACGCGACGGTGGACTACGGGAGCAGGCTTCCCAAGACGTAGGGCCCACGGCGGTCCGCGGGCGCACGGCGCCCCGTCCGGCGCCGCCCCGCTCAGCCGCGCTTGTGCTTCCGCTTCCGCAGCAGCCTCGGCAGTGCCGCCGGGATCGGCCGGCGCGTGGTGGCCGGGGTCTCCACGGGCCGCGCGGCCAGCGAGCCCGAGGGCATCTCCGTGTGCGCCTCACGCGGCGTCAGGCACAGCACCCGGCACTCCCGCGCCCAGCGGGCCGTCACCGCCTCGCCGTCCGGCGCGTTCAGCCGCTTGGCCTTGAGCTCGACGGCCACCGCCGCCCACAGCTCACCGTCCGGCGCGACCTCGCTCACCGCGGCCGTCCAGGCCACCAGGCGGCCGCCCTTGTCCTTGCTGCGGACGGTCACCTCGGCGGTGCCGCCGTCGGCCAGGCCCTCCAGCGGCTGCTCGCCGGGGCCGCCGCCCACCACATACGCGGCGCCTTCGTGCCACACGTGCCACAGGGCGCGGTCGGCGGTCCCGGTGCCCCGCACCCAGATCAGCCCGGACTTCTTGGTGGCCTCCTCGACGAGGGCCCGGTCGAGCAGCGCAGGTGTCATGGGGCCACTTTATGGGACGGCACCGACGCGGCCCACGGCGTTGTCCACAGCATGGACCGACAGTTCCGTAAATATGTTTAGCGCCTTACCTGTCAGCCCTTACCCTCTTGTCGTGCCCACCACCACCGCGCTCGCCGCCCCGACCCCGACCGCCGCTCCGGCCGCCCACCGGGTCGACTTCGCGCTGCTCGCCGTCGCCATCGCCAGCGTGTCGCTCTCCGCGCCGCTCATCGCCGCGACGACGGCTCCCGCGCTGGCCATCGCGTTCTGGCGCAACGCCATGGCCGTCGGGGCGCTCACCCCGCTGGCCGCGCTCAAGTACCGGGCACAGCTGCGCGGGCTGACCCGGCGCGAGGTGGGCCTCGCGGTCGCCGCCGGGGCGCTGCTCGCGCTGCACTTCGGGCTCTGGCTGCCGAGCCTGCGGATGACGTCGGTGGCGTCCTCGACCGCGCTGTGCACCACCACGCCGATCTGGACCACCCTCGCGCTGCGGCTGCGCGGGCACCGGCCGCCCGCGATGGTCTGGGCCGGGACGCTGGTCGCCTGCGTGGGCGTGGTGATGCTCACCGGCGTCGACATGACCACCTCGCCGCGCGCCCTAGCCGGGGACGCGCTCGCGCTCGGCGGCGGTATCGCGGCCGCCGGCTATGTGCTGCTCGGCGCCGAGGTCCGGCGGACCGTGGACACCGTCCCGTACACCTACCTCTGCTACGGGACGGCCGCCGCCGGGCTGCTCGCCGCCTGTCTGGCGAGCGGCGCCGACCTCACCTCGTACTCCGGAGTGACCTGGGCCAAGCTGGCCGCGCTCACCGTCGCCGCCCAGCTGCTCGGCCATTCGCTGCTCAACCGGGTGGTGCGGGGCCTGGGGGCGTCCGTGACGTCCACGGCGATCCTCCTGGAGACGCCGGGTGCGGCCCTCATCGCCGCGCTCTGGCTGGGCCAGCAGCCGCCCGCGCTGGCCTGGCCCGCGCTGGTGGTGATCCTCGCCGGGCTCGCGCTCGTCGTCAGAGCCAGCCGTTCCGCTTGAGCGTGCGGTGGATGACCAGGCAGCTGCCGGCGATGGCGGCCAGCACGAGCGGATAGCCGTACTTCCAGTGCAGCTCCGGCATGTGGTCGAAGTTCATGCCGTACACCCCGCACACCATCGTCGGTACGGCGATGATCGCCGCCCATGAGGTGATCTTGCGCATGTCCTCGTTCTGCGCGAACGAGGCCTGCGCCAGATTGGCCTGGAGGATCGAGTTCAGGAGCTCGTCGAAGCCGACGACGTGCTCCTGCACGCGCGCGAGGTGGTCGGCCACATCGCGGAAGTACTTCTGGATGTCCGGGTCGACCAGCCGCATCGGCCGCTCGCTGAGCAGCTGCATCGGCCGCAGCAGTGGTGAGACAGCCCGCTTGAACTCCAGCACCTCGCGCTTGAGTTGGTAGATCCGCCCGGCGTCCGTGCCGCGCGGGCTGCCCTTGGACGGGGCCGAGAAGACATCGATCTCGACCTCGTCGATGTCGTCCTGCATCGCGTCCACGACCGCCAGATAGCCGTCGACGACCTGGTCGGCGATGGCGTGCAGCACGGCCGACGGGCCCTTGGCGAGCAGCTCGGGGTCGTCCTGGAGGCGCTTGCGCAGCGCCCGCAGCGAGCCCTGGCCGCCGTGCCGGACGGTGATCACGAAGTCCCGGCCGGTGAAGCACATCACCTCGCCGGTCTCCACGACCTCGCTGGTGGCGGTGAGTTCGGCGTGCTCCACGTAGTGGACGGTCTTGAAGACGGTGAACAGCGTGTCGTCGTACCGCTCCAGCTTGGGCCGCTGGTGGGCGTGGACCGCGTCCTCCACGGCCAGCGGGTGCAGCCCGAACTCGGCGGCGATACCGGCGAATTCGGCCTCGGTCGGCTCGTGCAGTCCGATCCAGGCGAACCCGCCGTCCTCCCGTACCCGCCGCATCGCCTCGCGCGGCGACAGGCAGGAGTCGGCCTGGGTGCGCAGCCCGTCGCGGTAGACCGCGCAGTCGACGACCGCGCTGCTCGCGGACGGGTCGCGGGTGGGGTCGTACGAGTTGTACGGGGCGGTGTTCTTGCGCAGCGACGGACGCAGGGAGGGGCGGACCGCGGCGCGCAGGTCACGGATCATGGACATGGCAGGACTCCTTCACGGAGGGGCCGCCGACGGGCGTGGCACTGCCCGGAATGGGGACGTGACGCGAGGACTGCGTACATCTGCGTACGTCCGCAAAGCGGGCGGAACCGCGGGATGCGGTGACGGCGTGCGCTACTGAAACGGACTGGGCGAGGCGATGTGCTCTTCCGCCGTGCGACATGCCATGAGACTCAGATGTTTCCCGGTGGAACGGCCGGGTAAGGAGGTCTCGATCACAGGGAACAACGAAGGCGCACGGAAGAGCGGTTGGTACTGCCAGGCCGACTTCGATCCATCGCAGCCCCACCTCCTCCGGCCGGTCCCCCGTGAGGGACTTCCTGCTGCCCTGAACAGCGGCCAAGACTATCAGCCGGCGCAAGTGTCAAGTCCGTACTTTGCTCGTTCGATACGGCTTCTATGCTCAACTCATGGTTGATGTTCTTGCTCTCGTCGAGGCCAGGCTGCGTACCGCCCTCGGTGAACCGGACGCGCGCGCCGCGGTGACCTTCCTCGGCACGGACCGCGTCGAGGTGCTGCGCTTCGCCGACGGGGACATCGTCCGCTACGCCACGCTCGGCATGTCGGCGCAGCCCATGACCGACCCGGCCGCCGCTCTCGCCGACCCGGTCAAGGGTCCGCGCGCCGAGCTGGTCCTGTCCGTACGGGCCGCTCTCGCCGACACGGACAAGGTGCTGCGCCCGCTCGCCGTCCTCGCCTCCACCCCGCAGGTCGAGGGCGTGGTGGTGGCCCCCGGCGCCTCGCTCGACATCGGGGAACCGCTGTGGCCCGGGGCGCCGTTCGCCTCGGTCCTGGTCGCGGAGCCGGGCGGGCTGGTCGAGGACCTGGAGCTCGACGACCCGATGGAGCCGGTCCGCTTCCTGCCGCTGCTGCCGATGACGGCCAACGAGGCGGCCTGGAAGCGGGTGCACGGGGCGCAGCAGCTGGAGGAGCGCTGGCTGGCCAACGGGACGGATCTGCGCGATCCGCTGCGTACGTCTGTGCGGCTCGACTAGCCCGGGAGCCCTCGCCCGCCCCTGTTGCCACACGCCGACCGGGTGATCGTCCTTGACGCGGCGCGGGACGGGGAGGACCGTTGGCATGTATGAGGGGCGAACCCAGTTGCCCGAAGTGCGGAGGCCGGGTCAGGGCGCCCGGTCTCTTTGCCGACACCTGGCAGTGCGACATCCACGGGACGGTGCACCCGCTGCAGCCGGTGGTCCCCCCGAGCGTCGAGGCGCTCGGCGTCGTGGTGCACCGGGCGAAGGTGCCCGTCTGGATGCCGTGGCCGCTGCCGATCGGCTGGCTCTTCACGGGTGTGGCGTGCGCGGGCGACGACCGCAGCGGCGGCCGCGCGACCGCCGTGGCCTGCTCGGGCCCCGGACCGCTCGGCGGCATCGGTGAGCTGCTGCTCGTGGCGGAGGAGCTGGGCGTCGGCCTCGGCGCCCGGTACGCGGGCATCGACGGCCCCGACCCCGGCCCGTACATGAGCGTCGACAAACCCCCGCAGGCCAAGGTCCTCGCGGCCGGGCGCCCCACCCCGCTCTGGCACGTGACCGGCACGCCCGACGACCGCGCGGTCTTCGCGGGCGAGGCCCGCGGCCTGTGGCTGTGGGCGATCCTGTGGCCCGAGCAGTCCGGTCTGCTGCTCTACGACGAGCTGGTCCTCACCGATCTGCGCGACGCGGGCGCCGAGGTCGAACTGGTGCCGTGCGGGGCGCTGTCGCCCCGGATCCTGTCGTGACGCGCGCGTGGCCGGGCGCCCCGAGTGCGGTGACCGCCACAGCCGTTGCGGGCGGGACAGGGGCTACGCGCAGTTATCCTTGATTGTCCCCTGTCAGCCCCTACGCCCTGGAGCCACGCGTGCGCATCGATCTGCACACCCACTCCACGGCGTCCGACGGCACGGACACCCCGGCCGAGCTGGTCCGCAACGCGGCCGCCGCCGGTCTCGACGTCATCGCGCTCACCGACCACGACACCACCCGCGGTCACGCGGAGGCGACGGCGGCGCTGCCCGCCGGTCTGACCCTGGTGACCGGCGCCGAGCTCTCCTGCCGTGTCGACGGCATCGGGCTGCACATGCTGGCGTACCTCTTCGACCCCGAGGAGGCGGAGCTGGCGCGCGAGCGCGAGCTGGTCCGCGACGACCGGGTGCCGCGCGCCCGGGGGATGGTCGCCAAGCTCCAGGAGCTGGGCGTCCCGGTCACCTGGGACCAGGTGGCGCGGATCGCGGGCGACGGCTCCATCGGCCGTCCGCACGTCGCCGAGGCGATGGTCGAGCTGGGCGTCGTCGGCTCGGTGTCCGAGGCGTTCGTGCCCGAGTGGCTGGCGGACGGCGGACGCGCGTACGTCGGCAAGCACGAGCTCGACCCGTTCGACGCGATCCGGCTGGTCAAGGCCGCCGGCGGGGTCACCGTCTTCGCCCACCCGCTCGCCGTCAAGCGCGGCCGGGTCGTGCCCGAGACGGTCATAGCCGAGCTCGCCTCGGCCGGCCTCGACGGCATCGAGGTCGACCACACCGACCACGACGCGCCCACGCGCGCGAGGCTGCGCGGTCTGGCCGCCGAGCTCGGTCTGCTGACCACCGGCTCCAGCGACTACCACGGTGGCCGCAAGGCCGTGCGGCTCGGGGAGTGCACCACCGACCCCGAGATCTACGGCGAGATCACCCGCCGTGCGACGGGCGCGTTCCCCGTCCCGGGCGCGGGCGGAACCGGCCGCTAGCCCAGGGCCGCGGCCCTTTCGCATCTCCTCCCCGGGAGGACTCCGCCCGGCGGGGTCCCCCTTCTGCTCCGTACACCCCTCTTCCTGCAAGGCACCACCGTGTTCGACGCTGCCGTCTTCGGCTCCCTGTTCCTCACCCTCTTCGTCATCATGGATCCCCCCGGGATCACACCGATCTTCCTCGCGCTCACCTCCGGCCGCCCCGCCAAGGTGCAGCGCAAGATGGCCTGGCAGGCCGCTGCCGTCGCCCTCGGTGTGATCACCGTGTTCGGTCTGGTGGGCAACCAGATCCTGGCGTATCTGCACATCGACGTCCCCGCGCTGATGATCGCGGGCGGTCTGCTCCTCCTGCTCATCGCGCTCGACCTGCTCACCGGCAAGATGGAGGAGCCGAAGCAGACCAAGGACGTCAATGTGGCGCTGGTGCCGCTGGGCATGCCGCTGCTCGCCGGGCCCGGCGCGATCGTCCAGGTGATCCTGGCGGTCCAGAACCACGACACGTTCGGCGGACAGGTCGCGGTCTGGGCGGCGATCCTGGCGATGCACATCGTGCTCTGGCTGGTCATGCGGTACTCGCTGCTGATCATCCGGGTGATCAAGGACGGCGGCGTCGTCCTGGTGACCCGGCTGGCGGGCATGATGCTCTCCGCGCTCGCGGTGCAGCAGATCATCAACGGCGTCACCCAGGTGATCCAGGGCGCGTAACCCCCACCGGCCCAGCAAAAAGCGCCCCCGTGCACCGACGTTCGGTGCGGGGGCGCTTCGGCTTGCCGCGTAGGAGATCCTTACGCGTTACGAAGCCGAGCTTTCGGCCGGGCGGATGTAGATGCGCTGGCCGATTGCGGCGGCCTGCTGCACGATCCGGTTGACGGAGGCGGCGTCCACGACGGTGCTGTCCACGGCGGAGCCGTCGACGTCGTTGAGGCGCATGATTTCGAAGCGCATGGCTTCTCCCTTCGTCTGATCCTCCTGAAGGAGAACTACTGGTACTGGTGCGCGGGGGACTCAGCCCCGTTACGACTGGTACAACGGGTTGCCCTTGGCAAACATTCCCTACGCTAAGGAAATTTTTTCACGAACTAAATACTGGCAGGTAAGGCACCGGTTGTGTGGGGTCGCTCACGCCACCGAGAATGAGGGCAATGAGCGAACCAGGCGACATCCCAGGCATCTCCGACGGCCCGAGCGACCCGGCCGACCCGGGCGCGTCCACCGTGTCCGACATCGCCGTACGGCTGGAGCGCACCAACCAGCTGCTGCGGCGGATGCTGGCCGAGGTGGCGAAGACGCCCTCCACCCACGCGATCTTCGTGGACGC
Source organism: Streptomyces sp. ERV7 (assembly GCF_001653515.1). Taxonomy (GTDB): domain Bacteria; phylum Actinomycetota; class Actinomycetes; order Streptomycetales; family Streptomycetaceae; genus Streptomyces. The sequence continues at coordinate 1,493,269 of NZ_LYOY01000040.1, forward strand.
GGGCTATGTGTACGCGGCGGCGGGCCTCCTGGTCGCCGGGACGGAGGACCGGCGGTCCTTCGACCTCGACGCCGAGGGGCTGATCGAGGCCTTCATCGACAAGGCGCGCACGATCTTCGCGGACAGCCGGCTGCTCCGTGTGTACTGGTACGACGGCGCGCGCCGGCGCATCCACACCGCCGAGCAGCAGTCGATCGCCGAGCTGCCGGACGTGAAGGTGCGCCTCGGCAACCTCAACGCCAACAACCAGCAGAAGGGCGTCGACTCACTGATCCGCTCCGACCTGGAGTCCCTCGCCCGGCACCGCGCCATCAGCGACGCGGCGCTCATCGGCGGCGACGAGGACCTGGTCTCGGCGGTCGAGGCGGCGCAGGGGTACGGCGCGCGGGTCCACCTCTGGGGCATCGAGGCGGCGGAGGGGCGCAACCAGGCGGAGCCGCTGCTGTGGGAGGTCGACAGCCAGCGCACGTTCGACCTGGACTTCTGCAAGCCGTACGTCACCCGGCGGCCGGTGACGATGTACGAGGACAGCGGGCCCGCGCCGACGCGGGACGATGTGCGGTTCGTGGGGGCGCAGATCGCGGCGACGTGGCTGTCGGAGCGGGGGCGCGCGGCGCTGGCGCAGCTGCTCCCCGGGCACCCGTACCTGCCCGGCCCGGTGGACCAGGACCTCCTGGTCGAGGCGGAACGCCTGCTGCAGCGGTCGCTGCGGGGGCACGCGGATTTGCGGCGGGCGCTGCGGGACGGGTTTTGGCAGCACCTTCAGTCGCAGTACTGAGCGCTCGGTGGGGTGCCCGGACTTTGCCCGCGGGCCGGTGGGGGCTGGGCGCGGTCCCCAGCGCCCCTTCTTGGCCGGACTTCACCTTGCGGCCGGTGGGTGGCTGGTCGCGCAGTTCCCCGCGCCCCTGAACCCTCTGGATCCGCGGACCGTGCTGGGTTGCTCGCGCAGTTCCCCGCGCCCCTGAACCCTTTGGATCCGCGGACCGTGGGTGGTTCTCGCGCAGTTCCCCGCGCCCCTAAAAAGCCTGTGGCTGAGCTGGGTTCCCCGCGCCCCTGAACCCTTTGGATCCGCGGACCGTGGGTGGTTCTCGCGCAGTTCCCCGCGCCCCTAAAAAGCCTGTGGCTGAGCTGGGTTCTCCGGCTGCGGCGGACCCCCTGAGGGGCGCGGGGACGCCCCTGAACCCTCTGGATCCGCGGACCGTGCTGGGTTGCTCGCGCAGTTCCCCGCGCCCCTGAACCCTTTGGATCCGCGGACCGTGGGTGGTTCTCGCGCAGTTCCCCGCGCCCCTAAAAAGCCTGTGGCTGAGCTGGGTTCTCCGGCTGCGGCGGACCCCCTGAGGGGCGCGGGGAACTGCGCGGCCGGCCCCCACCGGCCGCAAGGTGGAGTCCGGGCCCAAAAGGGGCGCGAGCAACCGCCCGCCGGCCCGCAGGTGAGCTACGTGCTGCGCGCCGTCGCCGTCGCCCAGAAGTCCGTCAGGGCCCCCGCCAGCCGCGCGGGGTGCGAGACGTTGGGGGAGTGGCCCGCGCCCGCGATCACCGTGTGGCGCGCATCCGTGGAGCGCGCCAGCGCGGCCAGCTCGGACACGGTCCACACCGACTCCTCGTCCCCGTACGCGACGTGCAGCGGCACGGGCAGGGCGGCGATGTCCTCCGTGCGGTCCGGCTCCGTCCTCAACTGCCGCCCCGCGGCGATGAGTTGGCCCGGCCGGGTGTTGAACCACCGCTGCCGCAGGAACGCGGCGACATCCGGGGCGTCCGGCTCGTACGCGGGGTCACGGCTGTCCAGCCACCGAGTCGCCGCCCACACCACCGCCGGGGGCAGGACGGGCAGCGCGGCCCGCAGCAGCCGGATCTTGGCGCGCTGCTCCGGGCCGACGTGCCCCGGCCCGGACGACAGCAGGGTCAGCGAGCCGAAGGAGCGGGGGGAGAGGCGGACGGCCGCGCGGGCCACCAGACCGCCGAAGGAGTGGCCGACGAGGTGGACGGGCCCGTCGCCGAGCGCCGCCGCCTGGGCGACGGCGTCCTCGGCGAGGACGCGGGGGGTGTAGCCGGACGCGCCGCGCGGCCCGGGGCTCTCGTGCTGGCCCCGTCCGTCGACCGCCACAGCCCGGTACCCGGCCCGCGCGAGCGGCTCCAGGAGCGCGAGGAAGTCCTCCTTGCTCCCGGTGAAACCGGGCAGCAGCAGCGCGGTCCCGAGCGTGGGCCCGGCGGGCTCGCAGTCGAGCACGGCGAAGCGGCCGCGGGGCGTCTCCAGCGGGTACGCGCGCGTGCCGGAGGGCAGGGCCAGGGACCGGGGCTTGCTCATATGCCGAGCGTAACCGGGGTGCGCGGGCACCGGAGCGCCGCCCCGGGCGGCCGGGCCCGGACGCACTTCGGCCCGGCACCCCAGGGGGATGCCGGGCCGAAGAAGCGTGGTGCTTACGCCTCGGGCGCCGCGGTCTTACGGGCGCGGGTACGGCGGGGCTTGGGCTCCGCCGCCGCCTCGGGGGCGGCCTCCGCCGTCTTCTTCGCGCGCGTACGACGCGGCTTGGGCTCGACGGCGACGGACGCCTCGGGCTCGGCCGCGACGGCCTTCTTGCGCGAACGGGCCGGCTTGGCGGCGGCCTCCGCGGCCTTCGCCGCGGCGATCTCCAGGGCGGCGGACTCCGGGGTCATGAAGCCGACCTCGGCGACCGGCGCCACCTTGCGCGTACGCCGACGGGGCTTGACCGGCGCCTCGGCGACGACCGCCACGACCGGCTCCGCGACCTTGCGGGTGCGGCGGCGCGGGGCGGCCACCGGCTCGGCGACGGCGACGGCGGTCTCGGCGGCGGGCGCCGGGACGACGGGCGCCTCGGCGACGGCCGCGACGGCCTTGCGGGCCCGGGTGCGGCGCGGCTTGGGCTCGGCCTCCACCACGGTCTCCACCACGACCTCGGCGACCGGTGCGGCCACCGGCTCGGCGACGGCCACGGCCTCGGCGACCGGGGCCGCCTCCACCGGGGCCACGCCCACACGGGTGCGGCGACGGCGGCGCGGGGTGCGCGGCTCGGTCTCCTCGGCGGCCGGCTCCACGGCCACCGGCGCCTCGGCGCCCGCGTCGAGCGTCGAGCCACCACGGGTGCGGCGGCGCTGACGCGGCGTACGCGGCGCGCGCTCCTCGGTGGCGACCGGAGCGGCGGCGGCGGACTTGCGGCCGCGGCCGCCGGTCTCGCCCAGGTCCTCCAGCTCCTCCGCCGCCAGACCCGCACGGGTCCGCTCGGCGCGGGGCAGGATGCCCTTGGTGCCCGCCGGGATGCTCAGCTCCTCGAAGAGGTGCGCGGACGTCGAGTACGTCTCGACCGGGTCGTGGAACTTCAGGTCCAGCGCCTTGTTGATCAGCTGCCAGCGCGGGATGTCGTCCCAGTCGACCAGGGTGACGGCGGTGCCCTTGTTGCCCGCGCGGCCGGTGCGGCCGACGCGGTGCAGGAAGGTCTTCTCGTCCTCCGGCGACTGGTAGTTGATGACGTGCGTCACGCCCTCGACGTCGATGCCGCGGGCGGCGACGTCGGTGCAGACCAGCACGTCGACCTTGCCGTTGCGGAACGCGCGCAGCGCCTGCTCGCGGGCGCCCTGGCCGAGGTCGCCGTGGACCGCGCCGGAGGCGAAGCCGCGCTTGGCGAGCTGCTCGGCGATGTCGGCGGCCGTCCGCTTCGTACGGCAGAAGATCATCGCGAGTCCGCGGCCCTCGGCCTGCAGGATGCGCGAGACCATCTCCGGCTTGTCCATCGAGTGGGCGCGGAAGACGTGCTGCGAGATGTTGGCGACGGTCGCGCCCTCGTCGTCCGGCGCGGTGGCGCGGATGTGCGTGGGCTGCGACATGTAGCGACGGGCCAGGCCGATGACGGCGCCCGGCATGGTCGCCGAGAACAGCATCGTCTGGCGCTTGGCCGGAAGCAGGTTGATGATCTTCTCGACGTCGGGCAGGAAGCCCAGGTCGAGCATCTCGTCGGCCTCGTCCAGGACGAGCGCGCGGACGTGCGAGAGGTCCAGCTTGCGCTGGCCCGCCAGGTCGAGCAGCCGGCCGGGGGTGCCGACGATCACGTCGACGCCCTTCTTGAGCGCCTCGACCTGGGGCTCGTACGCACGGCCGCCGTAGATCGCGAGGACCCGGACGTTGCGCACCTTGCCGGCGGTCAGGAGGTCGTTGGTGACCTGCTGGCACAGCTCGCGGGTGGGCACGACGACGAGCGCCTGCGGGGTGTCGGTGAGCTGCTCGGGCTTGGCCCGGCCCGCCTCGACGTCCGCGGGGACGGTGATGCGCTCCAGGAGCGGCAGGCCGAAACCGAGGGTCTTGCCGGTGCCGGTCTTGGCCTGGCCGATGATGTCGGTGCCGGAGAGCGCTACGGGGAGCGTCATCTCCTGGATGGGGAACGGGGACACGATGCCGACGGCCTCAAGGGCCTCGGCGGTCTCGGGAAGGATGCCGAGATCTCGGAACGTAGTCAGGGTGCTGCCTCTTCTGTGAGACGCGGTACGGAGGCGAACGCGGCGGGTCGTACCGTGCCGGGTACATCCGGCCGGAGTCGGGAATCGACCGGGTCGGGTGGCGCGGGACCACTGCCGTCGCTCAAGCGCTCGTGCCGCTGAGGGTCCCTCATCTGCGGTTACGCACTGTCACGTGCCGCACTGGAGGGCTGTCGGGTCGGAGCCGACCGGGCGACCGACCGGGCATCCTCATTCATCAAGCCGCCCGCCGAATACATGATCCTCGGCAGGCTCATTACCACTGTACCCCGGATTCGCGCATGTGTGTTGGGCGAATTCCCGGGAACCGGCCGGGCGCTCTGGCTGACCAGGCCCTTCCTCCCCGCCGGGAGCGGGCTATTGTGCGCTGCATGGAGACGTCTGACAACGCCAACGCGGCCGGAACCGAAGCCGACGCGCCCGCCGCCGAACCCACCGGGATCGCCGCCCAGGACTGGGCCACGGCCTCCGCCGAGCCCCAGTACCGGGCCGCCGTGGTGGATCTGCTCGGCGCGCTCGCGTACGGCGAGCTGGCGGCCTTCGAGCGCCTGGCCGACGACGCCAAGCTGGCGCCCTCGCTCGCCGACAAGGCGGAGCTGGCGAAGATGGCCTCGGCCGAGTTCCACCACTTCGAGCGGCTGCGCGACCGCCTCGCGGAGATCGACGCGGAGCCCACCGCCGCGATGGAGCCGTTCGCCAAGGCGCTGGACGACTTCCACCACCAGACCGCGCCGTCGGACTGGCTGGAGGGCCTGGTCAAGGCGTACGTGGGTGACTCGATCGCCAGTGACTTCTACCGCGAGGTCGCGGCCCGGCTGGACGCGGACACCCGCGGCCTGGTGCTCGCGGTCCTCGACGACACCGGCCACGGCAACTTCGCGGTGGAGAAGGTGCGCGCCGCGATCGAGGCCGACCCCCGGCTCGGCGGCCGGCTCGCGCTGTGGGCGCGGCGGCTGATGGGCGAGGCCCTGTCGCAGGCCCAGCGCGTGGTCGCGGAGCGTGACGCGCTCTCGACGATGCTGGTCGGCGGCATGGCGGACGGCTTCGACCTGGCCGCGGTGGGCGAGATGTTCGCCCGGATCACCAAGGCCCACACCAAGCGCATGGCCGCGCTCGGCCTGGCCGCCTGACGGACGGTGTGACGTCGCCGCCTACGCCGCTGAGCGGCGCAGGCGGCCCCTCGGGCGCAGCAGCAGCGACAGTGCGACCACCGCGATGAACGTGGCGCCCACCACCGTCGTCACCGCGTGCCCCGGGCCGACCGCCGAGTGGGTCAGGAAGGCGCCGAACAGGGCGCCGAGCGAGCCCACCGCGAAAACGGTTCGGCGCTCGGGCAGACGGTGTGGCAGACGGGACGCGGCAGTCCAGGCGAGGGCGATTCCGAGCGTTACGGAGCCGAGCGCTTCCAGGAGCATGTACGTCCCCTCCCGCGGTGTGGCCAGGCGTATCAGGTCACAGCCCGTCCTACCCGACGCCGACGGAGCGCAATCCTCCACTCACCGTGTGGAGCACAGCACGGGCACAGGAAGCGCCCGCCCGGCGCACAGCGCCCGAAGAGGGCTCGGACGGCGCCCGCACAGCGCGAAAGGGAGCGGCCCGGCGGTCGATGACCGCCGGGCCGCTCCCTCTGCCACGCGTTCTACGGGCTACAGCTGGCCGAAGCCCACCCGGCGAACCGTCGGCTCGCCGATCTCCACGTACGCGATCCGGTCGGCCGGCACGAGGACCTTGCGGCCCTTGTCGTCCTGGAGGCTGAGCAGCTGCGCCTTGCCGGCGAGGGCGTCGGCAACGGCGCTCTCGACCTCTTCGGCGGACTGCCCGCTCTCCAGCACGATCTCCCGGGGTGCGTGCTGCACGCCGATCTTGACCTCCACGGCTATGTCCCTCCGACGGTCTGCGGTGCGCGGTCAGCCGCGCCGTACCCCGCACACATTAGCCCGGAGAGGGGACCCGGACGGGCGCGGCGCCGCACGCTAGGAGCGAACACCCGCACCCCGCAAGCGCTGTTCAGTGGCCTTCGGTGCCGTGCAGCGGGAAGCCCGCGATACCGCGCCAGGCCAGCGAGGTGAGCAGTTGCACCGCCTTCTCGCGGGGGATCGTCGACTCGCTGGAGAGCCAGTAGCGGGCGACCACCTGGGAGACCCCGCCGAGGCCGACGGCCAGCAGCATCGACTCGTCCTTGGACAGGCCGGTGTCCTCGGCGATGACGTCCGAGATGGCCTCGGCGCACTGGAGGCTGACCCGCTCGACGCGCTCGCGCACGGCGGGCTCGTTGGTCAGGTCGGACTCGAAGACGAGGCGGAAGGCGCCGCCCTCGTCCTCCACGTACGCGAAGTAGGCGTCCATGGTCGCGGCGACGCGCAGCTTGTTGTCGCTGGTGGAGGCGAGCGCGGTGCGCACGGCGTGGAGCAGTGCCTCGCAGTGCTGGTCGAGCAGGGCCAGGTACAGATCCAGCTTTCCGGGGAAGTGCTGGTAGAGGACCGGCTTGGAGACGCCGGCCCGCTCCGCGATGTCGTCCATCGCGGCCGAGTGGTAGCCCTGTGCGACGAAGACTTCCTGGGCCGCGCCCAGAAGCTGGTTGCGGCGGGCCCGGCGGGGCAGACGCGTGCCTCGCGGGCGCGCTGCCTCGGTCTGCTCGATGGCTGTCACGCCGCCTCCCAAAAATTGATCTCGTGCGCGAGTACGCGCGCCGCCATCGTACTTTTGGGTAACCCGGCTGTGCGCGGTGCGCACGCAGAATTTCACGGACCGGACGCGCTGGGTAGCTGGAGATACGCCCGGTTATCCGAACAAATCAGCGGTAGTCGTCCTCGTCGAGGGAGACGACCCGGGCCTGTTCGGCCACATCCGCCACGTTCGCCGCGTCCGGGTCGACATGGGTGAGTGGCTCGTCGTGGTCCTGCCGTACGTCGGTGTGCTGCTCGGCCGCGTCCGCTTCGGGTGTCTCCTCGTCGAGTTCCACCGCGTCGGGTTCTTCCTCGAACACTTCGGGATCACTGGGGTCGACGGGCATGATTGCTCCCTTTTGGAGGGCTTGGTTACGAGCCTATGGGCTAGCTCTGCGCACCGCTATGCGATCTGTGACGGCGAACACATGAACCACGGTGTGATCGTCTCGTAACATTGCCGCATGTCTTCGACCGAGCTGCCGGAAACCCTTGCCGCCGCTGTCGCCCCGGTACCCCGGGTGGGCGCGGTCCGGGTGGCGGACGGTGAAGAGCTGCGCTCGGTGAGTCTGCCCGGACTGACGCTGAACATCCGTACCCGTCCGAGTACGAGACCCGGACTCGACCCGGCGCTGTTCGTGCACGGGCTCGGCGGCTCCTCGCAGAACTGGTCCGGCCTGATGCCGCTGCTCGCGGAGAAGGTGGACTGCGAGGCCGTGGACCTGCCCGGCTTCGGGGACTCCGCGCCGCCGGACGACGGCGACTACTCGGTCACCGGCCACGCGCGCGCGGTGATCCGGCTGCTCGACGCCGAAGGGCGCGGGCCCGTCCACCTCTTCGGGAACTCGCTGGGTGGCGCCGTCGTCACCCGGGTCGCGGCGGTCCGCCCGGACCTGGTGCGCACCCTCACCCTGGTCTCGCCCGCGCTCCCCGAGATCCGCGCCCAGCGCACCGCCTGGCCGACCGCCCTGCTCGCGGTGCCGGGCGTGGCCTCGCTGTTCACGCGGATGACCAAGGACTGGACGGCCGAGGACCGTACCCGCGGAGTGATGGCCCTCTGCTACGGCGACCCGGGCCGGGTGAGCCCCGAGGCCTTCCGGGCCGCGGTCGAGGAGATGGAGCGCCGCCTCCGGCTGCCGTACTTCTGGGACGCGATGACCCGCTCGGCGCGGGGCGTCGTCGACGCGTACACCCTGGGCGGGCAGCACGGGCTCTGGCGGCAGGCCGAGCGGGTGCTCGCCCCGACGCTGCTGGTGTACGGCGGCCGGGACCAGCTCGTCGGGTTCCGGATGGCCCGCAGAGCGGCCGCGGCGTTCCGCGGGTCGAGACTGCTGACCCTGCCCGACGCCGGGCACGTGGCGATGATGGAGTACCCGGAGGTGGTCGCGCAGGCCTTCCGGGACCTGGTCGACGACTGCGGAAACAGGAGCTGATCCGGGGCGTGGGACGACACAGCCGACCCAAGGGCGCACCCGGGGGCACTCCCGAGGCCACCCGCGCCGCCGACACCACCGGGCACATGCCCGTGGTGGAGGGCGTACAGCAGGCGGGCGGACGCCGCCGCGCCGACGGCCCGCCGACCGGCCAGGTACCGAGGATCCGCCCCGTCCAGGGCGGCCCCGCCGCCCAGCACCAGGGCGGCGCCACCCCCGCGCACGGCGTGCACCAGGTGCGCGGCGGCCACCCCGAGCACCACGAGGGCGGGGGCGGCTGGGGCGAGCCCGCCGCGCCGCACCCCGGCGACCGGTACGGCTCCCCGGCCCCGGCCGGGCCCGGTCCCGGTGTCCGAATACCGGGACCCCGGCGCGAGTACATGGACGCCTTCGACGGCGCCGAGTGGACGGACACCGGCGCGCACCGAATGTCCGGTCCGACGGACACCGGTACCTACCGCCCGGCCGGGCCGACGGACACCGGCTCGTACCCGAGGGTCGCGCCCACGGACACCGGCACCCACCGCCGGGTCTCCCCGGTCGACACCGGCTCGCATCGCAGGGTGGACCCGACGGACACGGGCTCCCACCGCCGGATGGTCGTGGCCGACACCGGTGCGCAGCGCAGGATCGTTCCCGCGCCCTCCGTGTCGCGGCCGGTCCCCGCCCCCGAGCGGGTCGAGCCGGAACCCGAGCAGAAGACCGTCAAGAAGGGGAAGTCCGCCAAGGGCCGCACCCTCACCGGGATAGCGGCGGCGGCCGTCACCACCGTGCTCGCGGTCGCGGTGGCCGGTCAGGTCACCTCCGACGGCGGCCACCGGACCGGCGCGCAGTCGGCCGACGACGACGCCCGGGGCGGCTCGGACGGCCCCGCCTCCCGCTCCAAGGGCCGGTCGACGCCCCAGCAGGCGGCCCCGGCCAAGCCCGCCACGTACGAGCAGAAGATGGCGCTGCAGTACCCGATCGACCCGAAGCTGAAGGGGTCCGGCTCGTTCGAGGCCGTGCCCGGTTTCGCGGCGGCCCCGGGCAAGGGGCGCAAGTACCGCTACCGGGTGGACATCGAGAAGGGCCTCGACCTGGACGGCGCCCTCTTCGCCGAGGCCGTGCAGAAGACCCTCAACGACGACCGCAGCTGGTCGCACGACGGGGCGAAGACCTTCGAGCGCATCTCCTCCGGCAAGCCCGACTTCGTCGTCACGCTGGCCAGCCCCGGCACCACCGGGGTCTGGTGCGCCAAGTCGGAGCTGGACGTCACCGAGGAGAACGTCTCCTGCGACTCGGCCGTGACCGAGCGCGTGATGATCAACGCGTTCCGCTGGGCGCAGGGCTCGGAGACGTTCGGCGCCCAGGCGATGTACGCCTACCGGCAGATGCTCATCAACCACGAAGTGGGACACCGGCTCGGCCACGGACATGTGAGCTGTCGCACTCCGGGGGCGCTCGCCCCGGTGATGCAGCAGCAGACCAAGTCCTTGGACATAGACGGGATCAAGTGCCGTCCCAACGCCTGGCCCTTCCCGACTGGTTGAGACCAGTCCGACCCCGCTGTCCACAGTGTGGGACAACCGTCTCAATCTCGGTTGACAGTGGACAGCGGGGCTTTGCATAGTTCTCGGCATGCCGCACCGCCCCTTCACCCCCGCACGCGCCGCCATCGAGCTGGCGCTGATCGGCGTGACCGGGCTCTGCGTTGCCGACATTCACTGTTGCTGACGCCCACTCGCGCGCAGTTTCCTTCCACTTGCGCCCGGGTACTTCCGTCTTTGCTCATCCGCGCGGGCGCAGCACTCCCTCTTGTTCGAAGACCATGACGTCGTCATGGGCCGAGGCAGACGCCCGCGTCCCTTTTGCCCTTGTCCGGCAGTCACCCGAGAGGTCTTCATTCCGATGCGTCAGATGTCCGGAAACGTCGCAAGAGCGGCAGCGATAGCCGTGGTTCTCGCCGTGGGCGCCGTCGCCTGCGGCCCCGACGACAGCGGCGCCAAGAACGCCGGCGGCAGCTCGGACGCCAAGCCCGCCAAGGGCGGCACCCTCTCCGTCCTCAACAACGAGCCGCAGACCGACTTCGACCCGGCGCGGCTCTACACCTCCGGCGGCGGAAACGTTCCGTCCCTGGTGTTCCGTACGCTCACCACGCGCAACCGCGAGGCCGGCGCCGAGGGCACCAAGGTCGTCCCGGACCTCGCCACCGACACCGGCAAGCCCAACGCCGACGCCACGGTGTGGACGTACACCCTCAAGGACGGCCTCAAGTACGAGGACGGCACGGCCATCACGACGGCCGACATCAAGTACGGCATCGAGCGGTCCTTCGCGGCCGAGCTCTCCGGCGGCGCGCCCTACCTGCGCGACTGGCTGGTCGGCGGCGACAAGTACGAGGGTCCCTACAAGGACGGCGGCAAGGGCCTCGCCTCCATCGAGACGCCCGACGCCAAGACCATCGTCTTCCATCTGAACAAGCCCGAGGGCGAGTTCCCGTACCTGGCGACCCAGACCCAGTTCGCGCCGGTCCCCAAGGCCAAGGACACCGGCACCAAGTACGAGTCGCACCCGGTCTCCTCCGGCCCGTACAAGGTCGTCAAGAACGAGAACGACGGCGAGCACCTGGTCCTGGAGCGCAACCCCCACTGGTCCGAGGCCACCGACGCCGAGCGCAAGGCGTACCCGGACAGCATCGACGTGCGCTCCGGGCTCGACGCCTCCGTCGTCAACCAGCGCCTCTCCGCCTCCCAGGGGCCGGACTCGGCCGCCGTCACCACCGACACCAACCTCGGCCCCGCCGAGCTCTCCAAGATCGGCGGCGACAAGGCGCTCGCCGCGCGCGTGGGCACCGGGCACTTCGGCTACACCAACTACATCGGCTTCAACCCGAAGGTGAAGCCGTTCGACGACCCGAAGGTGCGCCAGGCCATCGCGTACGCGGTGGACCGCAGCTCGGTCGTCAACGCGGTCGGCGGCTCCTCGCTCGCCGAGCCCGCCACCACCTTCCTGCCCAACCAGAAGGCGTTCGGCTACACCGAGTTCGACCACTTCCCGGCGGGCGCCTCCGGCAACGCGGCCAAGGCCAAGGAGCTCCTGAAGGAGGCGGGCCACGCGGACGGTCTCACCGTCACGCTGACCCACACCAACGCCAAGGGCGGCCCCAAGGGCCCCGAGGTGGCGACCGCCCTCCAGGACGCCCTGAAGAAGGCCGGGATCACGGTCAAGCTCCAGGGCCTGGAGGCCAACGACTACAACGACACCATCCAGAGCGTGGACAAGGAGCCCGGCTTCTTCCTGCGCGGCTGGGGCGCGGACTGGCCGTCCGGCGGCCCGTTCCTCGCGCCGATCTTCGACGGCCGCCAGATCGTCAAGGGCGGCGCCAACTTCAACACCGGCTTCCTGGACGACCCGGCGGTCAACAAGGAGGTCGACGAGATCAACAAGCTGACCGACCTCGCGGCGGCCGCGCCGCGCTGGGGCGCCCTGGACAAGAAGATCGGTGAGCAGGCCGTCGTGGTCCCGCTCTTCCACCCGGTCTACAAGCGCCTGGTCGGCAAGGACATCAAGAACGTCGTCATCAGCGACTGGACCGGTGTGCTCGACATCTCCCAGGTCGCGGTCAAGTAGCCATGAGTGAGGCCTTGTTGGCCTCGGAGGCGGGAGCGGCCCAGGTGGCCGCTTCTGGCGGCGGCTGCGCGCCCAGCGCGCCGTGACCGTCGCCGCCGTCGTCTTCGCGCTGCTCGTGCTCGTCGCGCTCGCCGCGCCGCTGCTCACCGCCCTGGAGGGGCAGGACCCCAACGCCTTCCACCCGGCCCTGGTCGACTCGGCCGCCGGCGGCGTGCCCAAGGGTTCGTTCGGCGGGATCAGCGGCGACCACTGGCTCGGCGTGGAGCCCCAGACCGGCCGCGACCTGTTCGCACGGCTCGTCTACGGAGCCCGGGTCTCGCTCGGCGTCGCCTTCATCGCCACCCTGGTGCAGGTGTTCATCGGGGTGAGCCTCGGTCTGCTCGCCGCGCTCGGCGGGCGCTGGGCCGACCAGGTCATCAGCCGGTTCACCGACGTGGTGGTGGCGCTGCCGCTGCTCGTCATCGGACTCGGTCTGATCGCGATCGTGCCCGACTCGGTGCCGCGCCCGGTGCTGATCACCTTCGTCATCTCCGTCGTCGGCTGGTCCGGCACCTCCAAGATCGTGCGCTCCTCGGCGCTCAGCCTCAAGTCGCTCGACTACGTCTCGGCGGCCCGGCTCAGCGGCTGGGGCCGCCTCGCGATCGCCCGGCGCGAGCTGCTGCCCGCGCTGGCCGCGCCCGTCATCACCTACGGAGTGCTGCTCGTCCCCGCCAACGTCTCCATCGAGGCGGCCCTCTCCTTCCTCGGCGTCGGCATCAAGCCGCCCACCCCGTCGTGGGGGCAGATGCTCACCGAGGCCAACACCTGGTACCAGTCGGCGCCCACGTATCTGCTGCTGCCGGCCGGCTTCCTGTTCGTCACCGTGCTCTCGCTCACCGTCGTCGGGGAGGGCGTGCGCACCGCGCTCGACCCGAGGGCCGCCTCCCGGCTCAAGGTCGGCGTCAAGTCCCGCAAGGGCGCCAAGTCCCCCAAGGAGGCCTCGAAGTGACGGGCTTTCTGCTGCGGCGGCTCGCGGGCGCGGTCTTCGTGCTGCTCGCCCTCTCCGTCGTCGTCTACCTCGTCTTCTACGCCGCTCCCGGCAACGTCGCCCAGATCGTCTGCGGCGAGCGCTGCTCCCCGGCCCAGGTGGCCCAGGTGCACGACCGCCTCCAGCTCGGCGACCCGATCCACGTGCAGTACGGGCACTTCCTCCAGGGGCTCTTCGCCGGCCGGGACTTCTCCTCCGGCGTCGGCGTCGTCCACTGCGACGCGCCGTGCCTGGGCCTGTCCTACCGCCAGGACTCGCCGGTCACCGACATCCTCGTGAACAAGCTGCCCGTCACCGGCTCGCTGGTGATCGGCGCGTTCGTGCTGTGGATCCTGCTCGGCGTCGGCACCGGACTGCTCTCCGCGTGGAAGCGCGGCGGCGCCGTCGAGCGGACGCTGACCGGGCTCACCCTCGTCGGCTTCTCCACCCCGGTCTTCGTGATCGGCCTGGTACTGATCATCGTCTTCTGCTCGACGCTCGGCTGGCTGCCGTTCCCGCAGTACACACCCTTCTCGGACAACCCCGAGCAGTGGTTCTGGGGACTGCTGCTGCCGTGGATCTCGCTGGCGCTGATCGAGAGCGCCAAGTACGCGCGCCTGGTGCGCAGCTCGATGCTGGAGACCCTCGCCGAGGACCATGTGCGCACCTTCCGGGCGTACGGGCTCACCGAGCGGGCCATCGTCGGCAAGCACGCCCTGCGCGGCGCGGTCGCCCCCGTCATCGCGCTGAGCGCGCTGGACGCGGGCTCCATGTTCGGCGGCGCCGTGCTCACCGAGTCGCTCTTCGGCATCCAGGGCATCGGCAAGCTCCTGGTGGACTCGGTCCGCCAGGTCGACCTGCCCGTCGTGGTCGGCGTCGTCATGACGACCGGATTCTTCGTCGTACTGGCCAATGCCCTCGCGGACGCGCTGTACGCGATGGCGGACCGACGGGTGGTGCTGTCATGACCGAGCGGCAGACGGAGGGCTCCGCGCAGCCGGTGTCCGCTCCCCGGGGCTCCGCTCCGCTGGTGGAGGTCACCGACCTCGCCATCGCCTTCGGTGAGACCCGGGCCGTCGACGGGCTCTCCTTCAGCCTGGCGCCCGGCGCCGCGCTCGGCGTGGTCGGCGAGTCCGGCTCCGGCAAGAGCGCCTCCGCGTACGCCCTGCTCGGCCTGCACCGGGGCACCGGCGCCCAGGTCGAGGGGAGCGTGCGGGTCGCGGGCACCGACGTCCAGAACGCCTCCGACGCCGAACTGCGGCGGCTGCGCGGGGGAGTGGCGGCGATGGTCTTCCAGGACCCGCTCTCCTCGCTCGACCCGTACTACGCCATCGGCGACCAGATCGCCGAGGTGTACCGGGTGCACCGGGGCGGCTCCCGGCGGGCGGCACGCGCGCGTGCCGTCGAGGTGCTCGACCGCGTCGGCATCCCGGACGCGGCCCGCAAGGCGCGCTCGCGCCCGCACGAGTTCTCCGGCGGAATGCGCCAGCGCGCGCTCATCGCGATGGCGCTCGCCTGCGAGCCCAAGCTCCTGATAGCGGATGAGCCGACCACCGCCCTCGACGTCACCGTCCAGGCCCAGATCCTCGACCTGCTGCACGGGCTGCGCCAGGAGACCGGGATGGGGCTGCTGCTGGTCACCCACGACGTGGGCGTCGCGGCGGAGAGCGTCGACGACGTCCTGGTCATGCGGCAGGGGCGCGCGGTGGAGCGCGGGCCGGTACGGGACGTGCTGGGCGCGCCGAAGGCCGCCTACACCAAGGAGCTGCTGTCGGCGGTGCCGCGCCTCGACGTGGCCAAGCCCGCCGCCTCCGCCGCCGGTGAGCCGCTGCTCGAAGCCCGTGACCTGCGCAAGGTGTTCGGGCGCGGCAAGTCGGCGTTCACCGCCGTCGACGGTGTCTCGCTCACCGTGCGGCGCGGCGAGACCCTCGGCGTGGTCGGCGAGAGCGGCAGCGGCAAGACGACGCTGGGCCGGATGCTGGTGGGCCTGCTCGACACCACCTCCGGCACGATCCGGCGCGACGGCACGGCCGTCCAGATGGTCTTCCAGGACCCGGTCGCCTCGCTCAACCCGAGGCGCTCGATCGGCGAGTCGGTGGCCGACCCGCTGCGCGCCTCGGGCGTACGGGACGACAAGCGCATCCGCGCGCGCGTGGGCGAGCTCCTGGAGCGGGTCGGCCTCGACCCGGACCGCTACGACCGCTACCCGCACGAGTTCAGCGGGGGCCAGCGCCAGCGCGTCGGCATCGCCCGGGCGCTCGCGGCCGAACCGCAGCTGATCGTCTGCGACGAGCCGGTCTCCGCGCTCGATGTGACCACCCAGGCCCATGTCACCGAGCTCCTGGCCGAGTTGCAGCGCGAACTCGGGCTCGGGCTCGTCTTCATCGCGCACGACCTCGCCGTCGTACGGCAGGTCAGCGACCGGGTCGCGGTGATGCGCCGGGGCCGGATCGTGGAGGAGGGCGCGGTGGACGAGGTGTACGGATCGCCCGAGGACCCGTACACGCGGCAGCTCCTGGCCGCCGTGCCGACCGTCGACCCGGTGCTCGCCGCGGTGCGCAGGGCCGCCCGCAAGGAGCTGCGGGAGCAGCTGCGGGAGCAGAACCGCGACGAGGTGGCCGTGGCCTGACGCTCCGTTACTCTCCCGCCCCGTAGCGCGACGGAACGCGACCGGGGTGGGAAAGTTACGTGCATTCACCCCTTCCGGTGGCGCGATGGACAACCGTCCATCGCGCCACCGTCGTATCCGCTTACGTTCATCCCGCTGCGAGTCGCCGGAGCAACGGCGGCCGCCCACCAGGGAGATCGGGGGTGCGTACATGCGGATCGGACTGCTCACCGACGGCGGCTATCCGTACACGACCGGCGAGTCCAGGCTGTGGTGCGACCGGCTCGTGCGCGGGCTCGCGCGGCACGAGTTCGACATATACGCGCTGAGCCGCACGGCGGCCCAGGAGGAACGCGGCTGGGTGGCCCTGCCGCCCCAGGTCCGCCGGGTGCGCACGGCCCCGCTGTGGGCGGCGGAGGAGCCGGGGCGCTTTCCCGAGAGCGCTCAGGGGAGCCGCCGTCTCGGCCGCCGCGAGCGACACCGCTTCGCCACCTGCTTCCGCGAACTGGCGGGCGCGATCTGTATGGCGGGACCGGGCGGGGCGGACGGCGACGGCGGGCTGCCCGGCGCGCCCGCGAAGCGCGCGCGGGCCGGAGTTCCGGCCCGGGAAGGCCTGTTGGGAGGCGTGCCCGGACAGCGGCCGGGCGGCAGCGGAGCGCCTGCCGACGGGCGGGTCGCCGGTCGCGCCTGCGACCCGGACGCCCTCACCGTCGCCTTCGACGCCGTCGCGACGGGCGTGCCCGGCGGCGCCCCCACGGGCGGCCCGTCGCGGTTCGCGGACGCGCTGTACGGACTGGCCGACCTGGCCAGGGAGTGCGGCGGGCTGTCCGCCGCCCTGCGCTCCGAGACGGCCGTGCGGGTCCTGGAGGCCGCCTGCCGCACCCCCGGAGCGAGCCGCGCGGTGCAGGCCGCGCGCGTCCCCGACTACCTGGCCTTCGCCGACCTGCTGGAGCGCGCCCTGCGCCCCCTCTCGCTCGACTGGTACGACGCGGCGGGCCTCGGCGACGTCGACCTCTGCCATGCGGCCGGAGGCGGCTCCGCCGCCCTCCCGGGGCTGCTGGCCAAACGCTTCTTCGGCGTTCCGCTGCTGGTCACCGAGTACGGGGTGCAGCTGCGCGCGCAGTACCTCGCGGCGGGCGACGCGCGCGTCCCGGTGCGGGCGCTGATGGCCGCGTTCCACCGGCGGCTCGCCGCCGAGGTGTACGAACGGGCCGCGCTCATCACCCCCGGCAACACCCACACCCGCCGCTGGCAGGAGAAGTGCGGCGCCGACCGCGCCAAGCTGCGCACGGTGTACCCGGGCATGGCCGCCGACCGCTTCCAGACGGTGGGCGAGGACACCGGCGCGGGCGACCCCACCACGCTGGTCTGGGTCGGCCGCATCGACCCGACGAAGGACCTCATCGCCCTGCTGCACGCCTTCGCGGAGGTCCGGCGCGCGGAACCGGACGCCCGGCTGCGGATCTTCTACGCGGGCCAGGCGTCGGGAGCCGCCCCGGGGACGCACCTGCACGGGCCGGGGCCCGGGTGGTACGGCGACGCGCCGCACGGGCCGGGGCCCGGGTGGTACGGCGACGCGCCGGGCGGGGGGCGCGACGCGGGTGCGGCGGGTCCGGCCGACCGTGACGGTGACGTCTGGACGAGTTCACCGGGCGCTCCCGCCCGCTGCTGCTCGGCGCGGTCGCCGTGTTCCTGGCCGCGCTCACCGCCGTCCTGCTGACGGGCCGACTCGCTTACGGCCACGGCTCGTTCGCGTCCGCCGCCGCACCCGGGGCGCTGCTCTTCCTGGCACGGCTGCTCGTCCTGCACGGCTTCGCACCGGCCGCCACCGCCGCACTGCGGGCGGCGGCCTGCGCCGAGGCGGCCGCCCTCGCCCTGGTGCTCGCCGGCCGGCTGCCGGGCTGCGACGCCCTCGCCCGCCCGGTGACCGCCGCCGTCGAGGCGGGCGGCGCGGGCGCCGTCCCGGCCGCGATCTGCGGCGCCGCCGCCCTCGCCCTGCTCGCCCGGGCCACCGCGGTCCTCGCCCGCGCCTCGGCCCACTCCGTACGCCCATCGACCCCCGAACAGCACTACACGCATTGACGCGCACTGATGCCCGAAGGAGAACGAGACACATGACCGCCCTGCCCCCGGCCTCCTGCCGACCGCACGGAAAGGCCGTGCGATGAGGGTGCTACTGCTCGGTGCCAACGGATATCTGGGCCGTTTCGTCGCCGACCGCCTGCTCGCCGACCCGGCCGTCCAGCTCACCGCGCTCGGGCGCGGCGACGACGCCGACGTACGGTTCGACCTCGCCTCCGGCAGCCCGGGAGCCCTCACCCGCTTCCTGGACGCCGTCCACCCCGGGGTCGTGATCAACTGCGCCGGTGCCACCCGCGGCGGTGCCCGCGAGCTGACCCGGCACAACACGGTCGCCGTCGCCACCGTCTGCGAGGCCCTGCGCCGCAGCGGCTGCGGCGCCCGCCTCGTCCAGCTCGGCTGCGCCTCCGAATACGGGCCCTCCCAGCCGGGGTCCTCCACCGCCGAGGACGCCGTGCCGCGCCCCGGCGGCCCGTACGGCGTGAGCAAGCTCGCCGGGACCGAGCTGGTCCTCGGCTCCGGCCTGGACGCCATCGTGCTGCGGGTCTTCTCGCCGGTCGGGCCCGGCACCCCCGCCGGATCCCCGCTCGGCCGCCTCGCCGAGGCGATGCGCCGGGCCATGCAGTCCGGCGACGGAGAGCTCAAACTCGCGGGGCTCGGAGTGCAGCGCGACTTCGTCGACGTCCGTGACGTGGCCCGCGCCGTGCACGCCGCCTCCCTCTCGGCCGCCCAGGGCGTCGTCAACATCGGGACCGGCCGCTCGGTGAAGCTGCGCGACGCGGCCGCCGTCCTCGCCCGGGTCGCCGGGTACGGCGGCGCGCTGCACGAGCTGGACGCCGGACCCGGCCTGCGGCCGGGAGTCATCGGCGCCCCCCGCCCGTCCGCCGACGCCGTCCTGGAACATCTGGCGGCGTCCCCGGCCCCGTACCCCGACGGCTGCGGCAGCTGGCAGCAGGCCGACGTCCGCACCGCGCGCGACAGGCTCGGCTGGCGGCCCCGGATCAACCTGGAGGAGTCCCTGGCGGACATCTGGATGGAGGCGGCGTGCCGCATCTGACCACCACCGGCGCCCCGCGCGCGGCGACCTCGGGGCGGCTCGGGTTCGGCGTCCCCGGCTGTGCGCACCCCCTGGTCGCCCCGGTCGAATGGGCCGAGCTGACCCGGCCCGGCACCCCGCTGCACTGGGCGGTCCTGAACGTCGCGGACGGCCCGGGCAGCCGGCCCGACCCGCACTGCCTGGAGGCCGCCGGAAAGCTGCGCAACGCCGGCATCCGCGTGCTCGGCCACCTCGACACCGCGTACGGGACCCGCTCCCTCGGGGAGCAGATCTCCGACGCGCACCGCTTCCTGGACTGGTACCGCGTCGACGGCTTCCTCCTGGACCGCTGTCCCACGGACCGGGACGCGTTGCCCGAGGTGCGGCGCACGCTGTCGACCCTGCGGGCCCTGCGCGAGGGCGCCCATCTGGTCCTCGGCCAGGGCGCCCACCCGTACCCGGGCTACGCGGAGACCGCCGACCAGTTGGTCACCTTCACCGGCCCGTGGAGCGAGTACCGGTGGTCCCAGGTGGCCGAGTGGACCGCCGACTTCCCGGCGGAGCGCTTCTGCCACTTCGTCCACGGGGTGCCCCGCAGCCACCTCGACGAGGCCCTGCGGATCGCCCGCTGGCAGGGCGCGGGCACGATCTACTTCACCGACCGGGGCGACGGCGGAGGACAAATGAACCCATTCGAGACACTGCCCGGTTACTGGGACGAAATCGTCTCGCGGATCGGACCAGGTATCTCGGAATGAGAATCCGCGTGGCAGTGTTACGGGAAGAACAACCGTACTGACATACCGACCGACGGAGATTCCGTGTCGCTGCCACCCTTGGTCGAGCCGGCTGCCGAGCTCACCGTAGACGAGGTCCGCAGGTACTCGCGCCACCTGATCATTCCCGATGTCGGGATGGACGGGCAGAAGCGGCTGAAGAACGCCAAGGTGCTGTGCGTGGGCGCCGGCGGCCTCGGCTCGCCGGCCCTGATGTACCTGGCCGCCGCCGGTGTCGGCACGCTCGGCATCGTCGAGTTCGACGAGGTCGACGAGTCGAACCTGCAGCGCCAGATCATCCACAGCCAGGCCGACATCGGCCGCTCCAAGGCCGAGTCCGCCAAGGACTCGGTGCTGGGGATCAACCCGTACGTGAACGTGGTCCTGCACGAAGAGCGGCTCGAAGCCGAGAACGTGATGGACATCTTCAGCCAGTACGACCTGATCGTCGACGGCACGGACAACTTCGCCACCCGCTACCTCGTCAACGACGCGTGCGTGCTGCTGGACAAGCCGTACGTGTGGGGCTCGATCTACCGGTTCGACGGCCAGGCCTCGGTCTTCTGGTCCGAGTACGGCCCCTGCTACCGCTGCCTCTACCCGGAGCCCCCGCCGCCGGGCATGGTCCCCTCCTGCGCCGAGGGCGGCGTCCTGGGCGTGCTCTGCGCGTCCATCGGCTCCATCCAGGTCACCGAGGCGATCAAGGTCCTGGCGGGCGTCGGCGACCCGCTGGTCGGCCGACTGATGATCTACGACGCCCTGGAGATGCAGTACCGCCAGGTGAAGGTCCGCAAGGACCCGAACTGCGCGATCTGCGGCGAGAACCCGACCGTCACCGAGCTCATCGACTACGAGGCCTTCTGCGGCGTCGTGTCCGAGGAGGCCCAGGAGGCGGCGCTCGGCTCGACCATCACTCCCAAGCAGCTCAAGGAGTGGATCGACGCCGACGAGAAGATCGAGATCATCGACGTCCGCGAGCCGAACGAGTACGAGATCGTCTCCATCCCGGGCGCCAAGCTGATCCCGAAGAACGAGTTCCTGATGGGCAACGCCCTCCAGGACCTGCCGCAGGACAAGCGCATCGTGCTGCACTGCAAGACGGGCGTCCGCTCGGCCGAGGTGCTCGCGGTCCTGAAGTCCGCGGGCTTCGCGGACGCGGTCCACGTCGGTGGCGGAGTGATCGGCTGGGTCCACCAGATCGAGCCGGAGAAGCCCGTCTACTGATGCCGGTCCCGGGCCGCAGGACATTTGTCCTGCGGGACCCGGGACGGCCGTCTCTGCCGTGGCCGGTGCCCCCTGAGCGAAGCTCTTTCCTGTCAGCGGGAGAGCGCACGCGAAGGGGGCACTGTGATGAGCACGGTGGCAATCGAGAACCAGGTCCGCACGGCCGAGGCCGAGGTCGAGGCTCCGACGGAGACCGGGGCCCAGGCCCACCACGGGGTGCGGGCCGGGTCCGCGGCTCAGCCGGAGATCAAGGGCCTGCCCACCTGGTACTTCCCGCTGGTCGGTTGCTTCGCCGGGGTCTTCGACATCGCCCGCGCCTACCCGGTGGTCTACTGGCTGATCCCGGTCGTGGCCGCCCTGAACATCGCCCTCACGCTCACCGTGCTCAGGGCGCGGATGCGCTACATGAAGGCGCTCTGGAAGAACAAGCGCACCCGCCTGCTCGCCCTCGGCCTGCTCGGCGTCCGCTTCGCGGTCCGCTTCGGCCTTGGTCTGGCCGGCCTCGCGATGGGCGCGGCGAGCGGCAGCCTCGTCGTCGGCGTCCTGATGGCGGTGCTCGGCACGGCGATGGCCTGGGGCGACCAGTGGCTGATCCTGCGCACCCTCAAGCGCGCGCGGGCCTGACGGCCGCCCGGCCGGAGCGGAGCCCGGCCGCGCCCGGTCCGCTAGGACGAGCAGACGCTCCCGTTCGCCGGGACCTTGCCCTCCAGCAGATACGCGTCGACGGTCCGCAGCACACAGGTGTTGCCCTTGGTGTACGCGCCATGGCCCTCGCCCTTGTTGGTCAGCAGCACCCCCACACCCGCGCCCAGCTTGTCCGCCATCTTCTTCGCGCCCTCGTACGGGGTCGCCGGGTCGCCGGTGGTGCCCACCACCAGGACCGGACCCGCCCCCGGGGCGCTCGCCTCCGGCACGTCCCGCTCGCCCGCCACCGGCCAGTTCGCACACCAGCCCGCGGTGTCCCAGGCCAGGAACTCCCCGAAGACCGGCGATATCCGCCGGAACTCCGGCAGCAGCGCCCTCGCCTGCGCGGCGGTCGGACGGGCCTTGGTGTCGTCGCAGGAGATCGCCCGCTGCGAGTGGCTCTGCGTCCCGTAGCCCCCGCTCTTGGAGCGGTCGTTGTACGAGTCGGCCATCGCGAGCAGCAGATTGCCGGTGCCGCGCTCCTGGACCTCCGCGAGCGCCTGGGTGAGGTAGGGCCAGCTCTCCTTCGAGTACAGAGGCATGACGATGCCGGTCAGCGCGAGGGTCTGGTTGAGCTTGCGGCCGCTCGCGGTGGGCAGCGGCCGCTCGTCGAGCCGCGACAGCAGCCCGGCGATCCGCTCGGTGCCCTGCTTCGGGTCCTGGCCGGTCGACTTCAGATAGTCCTCCAGCGCCCGCTGGAATCCGGTGGCCTGGTTGCGGGCGTGGCCCACCGAGTCGGCGGTCGGGTCGACCACCGCGTCCAGGACGGCGCGCCCCACCCGCTGCGGGAACAAGTGGGCGTAGGTGCCGCCCAGTTCGGTTCCGTACGATATTCCGAAGTAGTTGAGCTTCGCGTCGCCGAGGACCTGGCGGAGCAGGTCCATGTCCCGGGCCGCGTTGCTCGTCCCCACATACGGCAGGACCTTCCCGGAGCGGCGTGCGCAGCCCGCGCCGAAGTCGGCGCCGTCCTTGAGGAAGGCCGCCTCCTCGGCCGCGGTGTCCGGGGTGGCGTCGATCCGCCGCTCGGCCTCCGCCTGCTCCTTGTCGTCGCGGCACACCACGCCGGAGCTCTTGGCGACGCCGCGCGGGTCGAAACCGACCAGGTCGTAGCGGGAGTTGAGGGAGCTGAAGGTGTCCGCTGCCCGCGGCAGGATCTCGACGCCCGAGCCGCCGGGCCCGCCGAAGTTGAAGAGCAGCGAGCCGATCCGCTTGTCCTTGTCGCGCGCCTGCTTGCGCACGAGCGCGACCGAGATGGTGTCACCGGCCGGTTTCGCGTAGTCCAGCGGCACCTTGACCTCGGCGCACTGCCACCCCGAGCTCTTGCACGAACTCCAGCTCGGCCGCTGTCCGGTGAGCGATTCCGGCAGCGCCCGTGCCTTGTCGTCCGCGCTCGGCGTCGGCGCGGCCGGTGCCGAGCTCTTCGGTGGCGCGGTGGCGCCCGAGGCCTTCCCGTCGGAGTCGCAGCCCGCCAGAAGCCCGGCCGCCAGCATGGCGACGACGGCCAGCGCTCCTGCCCGTACACGTACAAGACTGTTCATGGACGCCCCCCACAGGCCCCGCCGCGGATCGTCCGTCAGGCAGATCCGGCCGGCGAGATTCGATCAAGCGAATCAAGTCCAGTCATCGTAGGCGGCCCCACTGACAACGCCCCGCGAGCCCCCGGCCGGGCGGGGAGTCACTGGCAGACCGTCCCGGCCGCCGGAGCCCGGCCGTCCAGCAGATACGTGTTCACCGCGTCCTGCACGCACTTGCTGCCGCTGTTGTACGCGCCGTGCCCCTGCCCCTTGTACGTCAGCTCCACGCCGACGCCAGGTCCGAGCTTCTCCGCCATGTGCTTGGCGCCCTCGTACGGCGTGGCGGGGTCGCCGGTGTTGCCGACGACCACGATCGGCGCCGCACCCGGCGCGCTCACCTCGGGGGTGCTCCACTGCCCGGGCACGGGCCAGGCCGTGCAGCCCAGCAGCCCCCAGCCGAGGAAGTCGCCGAAGACCGCGGACACCTTGCGGAACTCGGGCAGCTTGGCCTTCGTTCGGTCCAGTGAGTAGCGATCCTTGAAATCAGCACAGTTGATGGCGGTGTTGGCCGCCTGGATGTTGCTGTACGTGCCGTCCTTGGCCCGGCCGTTCATCGCGTCGGAGAGGGCGAGGAGCAGGGCGCCGTTCCCGCCCTGCGCCTCGTCGACGCCCTGCTCCAGGAGCTGCCAGTACTCCTTGGAGTAGAGGGCCTGGGCGATGCCGTTGGTCGCCTCGGTCTGCGTCAGCATCCGGGTGCCGCTGCCCGGGATCGGCTGCTTGTCGAGGCCGGCGAGGAGCTTGACGATGCCGTCCTCGACCTCCTTCACGTTCGCCCCGGCCAGCTGGCACTTGTCGCCCCGGTCCACACAGTCCTGGGCGAAGTTGTCGAGGGCGAGCTGGAAGCCCTTGGCCTGCCCGAGCGCGCCCTGCTCGGAGGTGCTGGTGGGGTCGACGACGGCGTCGAAGACGGCCCGGCCGACGTTCTTGGGGAACAAGTGGGCGTACACCCCGCCCAGTTCGGTCCCGTAGGAGATGCCGAAGTAATAGAGCTTGTCGTCGCCCAGGACCTGGCGCATCAGATCCATGTCGCGCGCGGCGCCAGTGGTGCCGACATGGGGCAGGACCCGCCCCGAGTTGGACTGGCAGGTCGCGGCGAACGACTTCATGTTGTCGGTGAGGGACTTCTCCTCGGCCGCGTCGTCGGGTGTGAAGTCCTGTGCGAAGTAGCGGTCGAGCTGGCTGTCGCTCTCGCACTGCACGGGCGCGCTGGAGCCGACCCCGCGCGGGTCGAAGCTCACCAGGTCGTAGCGGGCCCTGAGCTTGTCGTAGTCGCCCGCGGCGGCGGGCAGGGTGGTCACCCCGGAGCCGCCAGGCCCGCCGAAGTTGAAGATCAGCGACCCGATGCGCCTGTCCTTGTCGAGGGCTTCGGCACGGATGAGCGCGAGCTTGACCGACCCGGCCTCGGGGTTGTCGTAGTCGAGGGGCACGCGCAGGGTGGCGCACTTCCACTCGCCTCCGCCGGGCGGCGGCGAGGGCGCGTCCCCGCTCCCTTCCGCCTGGGAGGGCGCGCCGCACTTCTGCCAGCTCAGCTTCTGGGAGGCGAGCGCCGCGGCCGTGGCCGGGGACGAGTCCTTGGTCCCGCTGTCGGAGCACCCGGTGGCGGCGAGCAGCAGGGCGGCGGTGGCGGTGGCGAGAGCGGCGGCACGCGGGGCGACGGGGTTCTCCATGCTCCCCATCGTGGGCCCGTCAGCGGGGACCCGCGCGAAACCGCAGGCCATGCGGGTGGCCGGGGCGTCCGCGCGGGTCCGTCAGAGCTCGCCCCTGCGGGTCAGGTAGTTGAAGCACAGCCACCCCGGCAGCACCGGCAGCCAGAAGGTGAGCAGCCGGTAGAGCAGCACGGCGGAGGCCGCCGTCTCGGCCGGCAGGCCCGCGATGGTCAGGGCCGTGGAGAGCGCCAGCTCGACCGCGCCGACACCGCCCGGAGTCGGGGCGGCCGATCCCAGCGCGTTGGCGGTGAGGAAGACCACCGCGACGCTCGCGTAGCTGAGGGTGTTGGTGCCGGATCCGAACGCCCGGATGGACGCGTCCAGGCACATCACGAAGGTGCCGGTGATCAGCAGTATGCCGCCGATGCCGGTGAGCAGCTTCTGGGGCCGCTGGAGCACGTCCAGCATGCGCGGCACCACTCCGGCGAACAGCGACCGGACCCGGGTGACGACGAACTTCCGTAGGAAGGGGATGGCGGTGACCACCAGGATCAGCACGGCCGCCGTCAGCAGCCCCGCGATCACGGTCCGGGAGGGCGAGAGGTCCGGCGTCTTCTCGGTGCCCGTCACATAGCCGAAGACCAGCAGCAGCGAGATGTGCGAGGCGAGTCCGAAGAGCTGCGAGGCGCCCACACTGGCCACCGCGAGGCCGGGGCGGACCCCGGCGCGCTGGAGGAACCGGGTGTTCAGGGCGACACCGCCGACCGCCGCCGGGGCGACCAGCTTCACGAACGAGCCCGCGACCTGCGCGATCACCGCCCGGCCGAACGGCACCTTCTCGGGGACGAAGCCCAGCAGGCTCGCCGCCGCCGCCGGGTAGGAGAGCGCCGAGAAGAGCACGGCCGCCGCCACCCAGCCCCACTGCGCGTTCGCGACGAGGTCGCCGAACTTGATGTGGGTGATCTGCACCAGCAGGTAGTACGCGGCGATGGCACCGGCGACGAACGTCAGCAGCGTCTTCACCTTGATGCGCTCCAGGCGCACCGGCTCCACCGGCGCCTGCGGGCGGATCAGCAGCACCTGGGCGCGGATCTGGGTGAGCAGATCCTCCTCGCGCGCGTTCTCCAGGGCCTCGTCGATGGCCTCCTTCTCGGCCTTCTTCTCGGCGCGCACGGCCTTGCTCTCGGCCCGTACGGCCTTGCGCTCCTCCCCGGCGGCCGACGGCTGCTCGGGGGCGCTCGCCACCTCGGCCTCGCGGTGTCGCGCCTGGGCCGCCTCGGCGGCCCGTGCCTCCTTGGCCGCGAGCGACGCCTCGATGACGGCCTCGCGCTCGCGCTGCGCCTGCTCGCGCGCCAGGCGCCGCAGTGTCGCGCGCGTGGAGCGGCTCAGCGCGATCGGCTGGAGCAGCGGCAGACTGTCGGCGACAGTGTCCGGGCCGAGCACGTCCACGGCGGCGGCGACCGCGCGCTCGGCGCCGACCCGCAGCCCCAGGGTGACCAGGAGCTGCGCGATGTCCATGCGCAGGACCACATCGCCGGCCGCGATCTCGCCGCCGCGCAGATCCGTGAGGATGACCGTGCCGGAACGATCCACCAGGATCGCGTCCCCCGCGAGCCTGCGGTGGGCGATGCGCCGCGACTGCAGCGCGCGCACCTGCCGCCAGGCGCTGCGCATCAGCTCGTCGGTGATCTCCTCGTCGCCGAGCGAGTCCAGAGAGCGTCCGCCGGTGTGCTCGTACACCAGCATCACGGCGTCCGGGCCGAGCTCGGAGGTGGCGATGAGCTTCGGCGCGTGGGCCCCGGCGGCGATCGCCGCGTACGCCAGCAGCGCCTCCTGCTCCAGGGCCTGGCGCAGCGACTGGATGGAGCGGCGGGTGGTGATGGAGCGCAGGGTCAGCCGGCGCCAGACCCGGTAGAAGAAGCCCTGGGCCTGCTGTTCGCGGTCGACGACGGTGACGTCGAGCGGCGGCGCGTCCTCCAGGGTCACGAAGTAGCGCCGGCCCCGGTCGCCCTGCTCCATGGAGTCCGGGACGTCCTCGGCGCGCATGGCGGTGAGCGGCCGGAAGCCGACGTTGCTCAGCCCGGCGAGGAGGGTCTGGCCGGTGGGCCGGACATTGGGCGACCCCACCGCGTACAGCGTTCCGTAGGCGACCGTCCAGCCGATCAGGACCGTGACCAGGATCGAGAAGGCGGTCGTCTGGCCGCCGACGAGCACGGCGAACGAGTTGAGCAGCAGGACCGCCCACAGGGCGACCCGCCAGCGTGGTCTGCGGGCCATGCCGACGGCCGTCATATAGGCGATGACCGGGGCGAGATAGCCGTGCACGGGGTCGGTGAGACCGCCCGTGCCGGACTGCTGGGTGAGCGCGCTGGTGATCGACTCGGGCGCCGACTTGGCCACCCAGAGATCGGTGGCGAGGGCCGCGCCGTGGGCGAGCACGGCCGCGAGCACCCCGTCCGCGATGCGCAGCCCGTCGCGTTTGATCAGCCGCTCGATGGCGAAGGCGACCGGCAGGATCAGCACGGCGATGGAGGAGACCAGACCGGCCAGCCGGATCAGTACGTCCGGCGCCTGGTCCGAGCCCTTGCTGATGTCCTGTTCGAGGCCGGAGGTGGTGTGGTGGGCGATGGCGGCGATGGTGAGCACGATCGCGATGGCGAGCACACCGCTGATCAGCCGTACGAGGTCGGAGGGGCGGTGCACGCGCGCGGGGAGCAGGGGTTCGTCCACGGAGACGCGCTCGATGGTGCCCGCGGCCTCACAGGCCTCGAAGCCGGCCCCGGCGCCCTTCTGCGCCGCCCCGTTCAGCGCGGAGGCGGCCGTGGCGCCGGAGGGGGCCACGGAGGAGGTCCTGGCGCCGGGCGCGGGCTTCGCGCCGGAAGCGGGTGCGTCGGACCGCGCCCCCGTCTCCGGGGTGCTGCCGGCCGCCGCTTCGGGTGGCTGCACGCCCCGCTCCTTCGCCGTCTGGTCCGCTGTCTCGCCGGTCTGGTCTTCGCTCTGCTCTTCGTGCTCTCGTATCACCGGTCACCGCCCGCATGATGGTGGCATGACCGGGCTCCCCGGGGAGGCATCAGGGTGCGTCGGGAGGACGTACGCCGTGCGGCACGCGCCTTACGGGCACGGTGCGCGCGGTCGGCGGCAGCCCGCTCCCGGCTCCACTGTCGGTGGCGTACGGCAGGATGGACAGGGTGAGCGATGAGCTGCCGGAACTCCCGGAGTATGCCGAACGGGTGCTGGACGTCGCCGAGCAGATCCCGCCCGGCCGGGTGATGACGTACGGGGACGTCGCCGAATGGCTGGGCGAGGGCGGACCCCGCCAGGTCGGCCGCGTCATGGCGCTGTACGGCGCCGCCGCGCCCTGGTGGCGTGTGGTGCGCTCGGACGGGGCGCTGCTGCCCGGCCACGAGCTGCGCGCCCTCGGCCACTACCGCGAGGAGTCCACGCCGCTGCGCGAGGCGAGCCGCGCAGCCGACGGCCATCTGCCGCGCCTCGACATGCGCCGGGCGCGCTGGGACGGCGGCGCGCAGGGCACCGAAGGCGCCGGGAGCCGTTCCGGGCGCGCCGGGGACAGGGCGGGCGCCGCGCGGGCGGCGGGCGCGGAACGCGAGGTCGGCGGCGGGGCGGCTCATATCTGACAGCTTCGGCCATCGGGCGTCGCCGGGGGCGGCCGCAGGCCCGTACGGATGACTCGCTGCGTGCCGGGCGCGCTTCGGCGTACCGTCGACAGTCGGCACGGCCCCCGTCCGCACCCTCATCACCAGCACACCCACCAGGACCGGCGATCCACGTGAGCTCCTCCTCCTTCACCGGGCGTACGACGTACCCCCAGGTACGACGGCGGTCCGCCGGCGCGTACCGACTGGTACGTACCCCGCTGAGGCCGGTGGACCCCCCTTTGCTGGACGCACGCCAGCGGGCGGTGGTTGACCACGGCCGGGGGCCGCTGCTCGTCCTGGCCGGGCCGGGCACCGGCAAGACCACCACGCTCGTCGAGGCGGTCGCGGCCCGGGTGGCCGCCGGGACCGACCCCGAGCGCATCCTCGTCCTCACCTTCAGCCGCAAGGCGGCGGTGGAGCTCCGAGACCGGATGGCGCTGCGGCTCGGCGGCGCCCGGGGCCCGCAGGCCACCACCTTCCACTCCTACTGCTACGCCCTGGTCCGCACCCACCAGGACGCCGACCTGTTCGCCGAGCCGCTGCGGCTGCTGTCCGGCCCCGAGCAGGACGTGGCCGTGCGCGATCTGCTGGCCGGCCAGCTCGGCCTGGAGCGCGAGGGGCTCGACCCCGTCCGCTGGCCCGACGAACTGCGCGCCTGTCTGACCACGCGCGGCTTCGCCGACGAGGTGCGCGCGGTGCTCGCCCGCAGCCGCGAGCTGGGCCTGGGCCCGCACGCGCTGGCCGACTTCGCCCGGCGCACCGGCCGCCCCGACTGGCGTGCGGCGGCCGCCTTCTTGGCCGAATATCTCGACGTCCTGGACCTCCAGGGCGTACTGGACTACGCGGAACTGGTCCACCGGGCGGTGCTGCTCGCCGAGCGCGGCCCGCACTCCGGCACGTCGTCCCACGTCTCCTCCTCCGCCCCGTCGTACGGGCCCGCTCCGGCCGATGCGTACGACGCCGTGTTCGTGGACGAGTACCAGGACACCGACCCGGCTCAGGTCCGCCTGCTGCGGGCCCTCGCGGGCGGTGGCCGCACGCTGGTCGCCTTCGGCGACCCGGACCAGTCGATCTACGCGTTCCGGGGCGCCGACGTCAACGGGATCCTCGACTTTCCGGACACCTTTCGGCGCGTTGACGGCACTCCGGCGCCGGTCGAGGTGCTGACGACGTCCCGCCGCTCGGGCGAGACGCTGCTCGGGGCGACCCGGCTGCTGACCCGGCGGATGCCGATGCCCCGTCTGCCGTCCGAGAAGGTACGGGCCCACCGTGAGCTCGCGGCGGTGCGCGCGGGCGGGCGCGTCGAGGCGTACACCTACCCGACCGCCTCCACAGAGCTGGAGAACATCGCGGACATCGTCCGGCGCGCCCATCTGGAAGAGGGCGTTCCGTGGCACGACATGGCGGTCCTGACCCGCGCGGGCACCCGCGCCCTGCCCGCCCTGCGCCGCGCCCTGACCTCGGCGGGCGTCCCGGTGGAAGTGGACGGCACGGACGTCCCCCTGCGCCACGAGCCCGCGGTGACGCCCCTGCTGACGGCCCTGCGGGCGGTGGCGACGGCTGCGCTGCCCGGACCGGCGGAGGGGGGCGAGGAGGGCGGCGAGGCGGCTGACGGCGAGGCGAGCCCCGACGGTGACGCGGCTGACGACGGCGAGGCGACGCGCGGGGCGACGCCCGGCGCCGACGCGTCCGCCGGCGCCGTCCCGCCCGCGTGGCTGGACCCCGAGACCGCCCTGGACCTGCTCACCTCGCCGCTCGGCGGTATGGACAGCGCCGACATCCGCCGCCTCGGCCGCGCCCTGCGCGACGAGGAGCGGGCCGCGGGCAACCGCGTGCCGCCGCCCTCCGACGTCCTCCTCGCGCGCGTGCTCGCCGAGCCCGAGCGGCTCGTCGCGCACGACCCCGCGTACGCCCGGGGCGCCCAGCGCCTGAGCGCGCTGCTGCGCAAGGCCCGCGAGCTCCTCCAGGGCGGCGGCACCGCGGCCGAGGCCCTGTGGGAGCTGTGGAGCGGCACCCCGTGGCCCCAGCGCCTGGAACGCGCCGCGCTGCGCGGCGGCACGGCCGGGCGCAACGCCGACCGCGACCTGGACGCGGTGTGCGCGCTGTTCGACACCGCGGCCCGCGCCGAGGAGCGCACCGGCGGCAGGGGCACGCTCAACTTCCTGGAGGAGGTCGACGCCCAGGACATCGCCGCCGACACCCTCACGCGCCGCGCCGTGCGCCCCGACGCCGTACGTCTGATGACCGCCCACCGCTCCAAGGGCCTGGAGTGGAGCCTGGTCGTCGTCGCGGGCGTCCAGGAAGGCCTCTGGCCCGATCTGCGCCGCCGCGGCTCGCTCCTGGAGGCCGACCGCATCGGCCGCGACGGGCTCGCCGAACCGCTCACCCCCGGCGCCCTGCTGGCTGAGGAGCGCCGCCTCTTCTACGTCGCCGCCACCCGCGCGCGCGACCGGCTCGTCGTGACCGCGGTCAAGGCCCCGGCGGACGACGGCGACCAGCCCTCCCGCTTCCTCTCCGAGCTCGGCGAGGAGCCGAAGGACGTCACCGGCCGCCCCCGGCGCCCGCTGGCCGTCGCCGCGCTGGTGGCGGAGCTGCGCGCCACCACCGTCGACCCCGAGGCGTCCGAGGCGCTGCGGGACGCCGCCGCCCGCCGCCTCGCCCGCCTCGCCGCCCTCACCGACGACGAGGGCCAGCCGCTCGTCCCCGCGGCCCACCCGTACCGCTGGTGGGGGTTGAACGAGCCGACGCGCTCCGCGGTTCCCCTGCGCGACCGCGATCACCCGGTCGTGCTCTCCGGCAGCGCGCTCGACCAGCTCGCCAACACCTGTGCGCTGCAGTGGTTCCTGGGCCGCGAGGTGAAGGCCGACGCACCCGCGACCGCCGCGCAGGGCTTCGGCAACGTGGTGCACGTGCTGGCGGACGAGGTGGCCTCCGGGCGTACGCCCGCGGACCTG
Organism: Streptomyces sp. ERV7; assembly: GCF_001653515.1. Taxonomy (GTDB): domain Bacteria; phylum Actinomycetota; class Actinomycetes; order Streptomycetales; family Streptomycetaceae; genus Streptomyces. Next base: position 1,524,705 of record NZ_LYOY01000040.1, read on the forward strand.
GCCGTGCTGATGGAGCGGCTGGACTCGGTGTGGGACGCGCTGGCCTTCGACGCGCCCTGGAAGTCCGCCCAGGAGAAGGACAACGCGCGCGTGGCGCTGGAGCGGTTCCTGCGCTGGCACACCCTCGACCGGACGGGCCGCACCCCCGTGGCCACCGAGCACGACTTCGATGTGACGCTGGAGGCGGGCGAGTACGAGGTCCGCATCCGCGGCTCCATGGACCGCGTGGAGAGGGACGAGGCGGGCCGCGCCTACGTGGTCGACTTCAAGACCGGCAAGCAGGCGCCCACCGCGAACGAGGTGGCCGCGCATCCGCAGCTGGCGGTCTACCAGCTCGCGGTCGAGCGGGGCGCGGTCGACGAGGCGTTCGCGGGCGAGCGCCCCGCGCCCGGCGGTGCCGAGCTGGTCCATCTGCGTCAGCCCGCCCCCAAGAAGGAGGGCGGCGAAGCGTACCCGAAGGTCCAGGCGCAGGAGCCGCTCGCGGGGGAGTGGGTCGGCGATCTGCTCGCCACGGCCGCCGGCCGCGTCCTGGACGAGCACTTCACCCCGAAAACGGGCCAGCACTGTACGAACTGCGCCTTCCGTACGTCGTGCTCGGCCCAGCCGGAGGGGCGGCAGGTGCTGGAGTGACGTTTTGGGGCTGGGGGCCGCTGTAGTGACGGGGGCACGACAGTCGCACGTTGTCTCCGTTCACCAGTCGTGAGGAGAGACGGATGCGGGTCAGTCGGAAGGTTCTGGGCGTCGCGGTGGTCTGCGCGACCGCGGTCGCCGGTCTTGCGGGTTGCGGCAAGGACGGTGACACGAAGGCCAAGGGCGTTTCCGAGGCGAAGAAGCCGTCCCCGACGGCCTCCGCGACACCCGTGGACCCGTTCGCCGGGATGACCGCCGACGCGATCGCCGAGAAGGCGGTCGGCGTGACGAAGGCGGCGAACACCGTGAAGGTGGCCGGGGCGGGCGTGTCCGACGGTGAGCACATGAGCCTGGAGGTCACGGTCACCCGTGTGGGCAACTGCTCCGGCAGCGTGACCGTCAAGGGCGGCACGGCCCACCTGCTCAAGGCCGACGCCAAGTCCTACTACATGCAGGGCGACGAGAAGTTCTACCGGGCCATCGCCAAGGCGGACGGCACCCCCAAGCGGCAGACCGACGCCATGGTCGAGGTCCTCAAGGGCCGCTGGATGAAGATGCCGGCGGACGCCCCGTCGAAGTCCAGGAAGCGCCACGGCAAGAGCTCCGGCGACGGCATGGGCCAGTTCTGTGTGCTCTCCCAGCTGGTCTCGGGCATGGACGACGACAAGAGCGACCGCACCGGGATGACCAAGGGCGCCGACACCGTCGTCGCCGGTGTGCCCGCCGTCACGCTCACCAAGAAGAAGAGCGACGGCTCCGCCGTGACGATGTACGTCGCCAAGGAGGGGCCGGCCCATCTGCTGAAGGTCGCCGAGACGGGCGGCGACGAGCCGGGCACCGTCACCTTCAGTGATTACGACAAGCCGGTGACGATCACTCCTCCGCCCGCCGACCAGGTCATGGACATGGAGAAGCTCGGCATGAAGCCCGGCTCGGGCTCGGGCTCCGGAGGGACCGGCGGGCTGAAGGTCTGACGCCCGTCCAGCACACCCGCCCCGACGCGGAGCCCGCTCCGCACGACCGCGCCCTCACCTCCGAGGAGCGCAGGGCCATCGCCTCCTGGGACCGCGACATGGAGGCCCTCACCACCGAGCTCCGCCGCGCGCGTGCCACCAGCCGCGAGGTGCGGGTGCCGCCCTCGCTCACCGCCTCGGACCTGCTGCGGCTGGCCGCGGACCCGGACGGGTTCGCCCAGGAGCTGGCCCGCCCCATGCCGAAGCCGCCGCAGCCCGCCGCCCGCCGCGGCACCCGCTTCCACGCCTGGGTGGAGTCCCGCTTCGAGGAGCTGCCGCTGCCCATGCTCGGCCCGGACGAGCTCCCCGGCGGCGACGAGAGCGACGCCGACATCGCGGACGAGCGCGACCTGGCAGCCCTCAAGGAGGCGTTCGAGCGCTCCCCGTACGCCCGACGCACCCCGCTCCGCATCGAAGCGCCGGTCCAGCTCACCCTGGCGGGCCGGGTCATCCGCGGCCGTATCGACGCGGTCTACCGGGGCGAGCGGCCGGGCACGTACGAGATCGTCGACTGGAAGACCGGCCGCGGCGCCACCGGCGACCCCCTCCAGCTCGCCGTCTACCGGCTCGCCTGGGCCGAACAGCACGGCGTCCCCCCGGAGTCCGTCACGGCCGCCTTCCTTTACGTACGTACGGGGGAGACGGTCCGCCCGGCCCGCCTCCCCGGCCGTGCCGAGCTGGAGCGGATCCTGCTGGGGGAGAGCGGCGGCGGGACCGAGCGCGGGCACGCGCGCGAGGAGGCCGCCCTCGCTCCCCACCAGGGCCCGGCCGGGACACCGGCGGACATGCCACCACCACCGGCCGGATAGGCTCAATGGCATGAGCGAGACCCCGGACAGCGCCGTCCACACCGCAGCCGACGACACCGTGCGCGCGTACATCGAGCAGCACCGCGCCGCCTTCCTCGGCGACCTCGCCGAGTGGCTGCGGATCCCGTCCGTGTCGGCCCAGCCCGAGCACGACGGCGACGTACGGCGCAGCGCCGAGTGGCTGGCGGCCAAGCTCAAGGAGACCGGCTTCCCGGTCACCGAGGTCCTGGAGACCGCAGGCGCCCCGGCCGTCTACGCGGAGTGGCCCTCCGACGACCCCGAGGCCCCCACCGTCCTGGTCTACGGCCACCACGACGTGCAGCCCGCCGCGCGCGAGGACGGCTGGCACACCGAGCCGTTCGAGCCGGAGCTGCGCGACGGGCGGCTGTACGGGCGGGGTGCGGCCGACGACAAGGGCCAGGTGTTCTTCCACACCCTGGGCGTGCGGGCGCACCTCGCCGCCACCGGCCGCACCGCGCCCGCCGTCACCCTCAAGCTCCTGGTCGAGGGCGAGGAGGAGTCCGGCTCGCCGCACTTCCGCGCCCTCGTCGAGGCGCACGCCGACCGCTTCGCGGCCGACGCCGTGATCGTCTCGGACACCGGCATGTGGTCGGAGACGACGCCCACGGTGTGCACGGGCATGCGCGGCCTCGCCGAGTGCGAGATCCGGCTGTACGGACCGGACCAGGACATCCACTCCGGCTCCTTCGGCGGCGCCGTGCCCAACCCGGCCACCGCCGCCGCCCGCCTCGTCGCGGCGCTGCACGACGCCGATGAGCGGGTCGCCGTGCCCGGCTTCTACGAAGGCATCGCCGAGCTGACGGACGCCGAGCGCGCACTCGTCGCCGAGCTGCCCTTCGACGAGGCCGAGTGGCTGCGCACCGCCAAGTCCCGCGCCGCCCACGGCGAGGCCGGGTACTCGACGCTGGAGCGCGTCTGGGCCCGCCCGACCGCCGAGGTCAACGGCATCGGCGGCGGCTACCAGGGCCCCGGCGGCAAGACGATCATCCCCTCGTCGGCGATGGTGAAGCTGTCGTTCCGGCTGGTCGCCGGGCAGGACCCGGACCGCATCGAGAAGCTGGTCACGGAGTGGGTCGCCACCCAGGTCCCGGCCGGCGTCCGGCACGAGATCGCCTTCAGTGCGGGCACCCGCCCCTGTCTGACGCCGCTGGACCACCCGGCCCTGCAGTCCGTCGTCCGGGCCATGGGCCGTGCCTTCGGCCAGAAGGTCCGCTTCACGCGCGAGGGCGGCTCGGGACCGGCCGCCGACCTCCAGGACGTGCTCGGCGCGCCGGTGCTCTTCCTGGGGATCTCCGTCCCGTCCGACGGCTGGCACGCACCCAACGAGAAGGTCGAGGTCGACCTGCTCCTCAAGGGCGTCGAGATCACCGCCCACCTGTGGGGCGACCTCGCCGCCGCAGGGCGGTGAAGGGCCGCGCGCCCCGCGGCACCACCGCCGAACGAACACCGCTGAACCCATCCACCGGGGGAGTTGGAAGCACCTGTGAGCACCACCAGCACCACCAGCAGTGACGCCGCCGCGGACCGGCCGATCGGCCTCGCCACACCCATCAGCCTCACCGAGCCCAGCGGCATCGACCGCGCGGCCCACCACCGCCTGGACGAGGCCTGGCTGGCGGCCGCCTGGAGCCACCCGACGACCAGGGTCTTCGTGGTCTCCGGCGGACAGGTCCTGATCGACGACACCGCCGACGGCCGTACGGAACTGGTGATGACCCCGGCCTTCGAGGCCCCCGTCACCGAGACCCACCGCTACTTCCTGGGCACCGACGACGACGGCGTCAGCTACTTCGCGCTCCAGAAGGACTCCCTGCCGGGCCGGATGGACCAGTCCGCGCGCGCGGCGGGTCTGCGGGAGGCCGGGCTGCTCCTGTCGCCCCGGGACGTGGGCCTGATGGTCCACGCGGTCGCCCTGGAGAACTGGCAGCGGCTGCACCGCTTCTGCTCCCGCTGCGGCGAGCGCACGGTCATCGCGGCCGCCGGCCACATCCGCCGCTGCCAGGCGTGCGGCGCCGAGCACTACCCGCGCACCGACCCGGCCGTGATCATGCTGGTCACGGACGAGGAGGACCGCGCGCTGCTCGGCCGCCAGGTGCACTGGCCGGAGGGCCGCTTCTCGACCCTGGCGGGCTTCGTCGAGCCCGGTGAGTCCATCGAGCAGTCGGTGCGCCGCGAGGTCTTCGAGGAGGCGGGCGTCACGGTCGGCGAGGTCGAGTACGTCGCCAGCCAGCCCTGGCCCTTCCCGTCCAGCCTGATGCTCGGCTTCATGGCGCACGCCACGTCGTCCGAGATCAACGTGGACGGCGAGGAGATCCACGAGGCCCGCTGGTTCTCCCGCGAGGACCTGCGCGCCGCCTTCGAGTCGGGCGAGGTCCTGCCGCCGTACGGCATCTCGATCGCGGCCCGGCTCATCGAGCTCTGGTACGGCAAGCCGCTGCCCAGGCCCACGCACTGAGCCGGGCGGCCCCGGGCCCCGACGCACGGAGGGCCCCCACCGACTCGGTGGGGGCCCTCTACGCGCGCGTGGCGCGAAGCCCCGCGTGGGGCGCGAAGCCCCGCGTGGAGCGCGAAGCCCCGCGTGGAGCGGAGGCTCAGGCGCCTATCTTCTGCTTGACCTGCGCGAGCGACGGGTTCGTCAGCGTCGAGCCGTCGGGGAAGAGCACGGTCGGCACCGTCTGGTTGCCCCCGTTGGCCTTCTCGACGAAGGCCGCCGACTCCGGGTCCTGCTCGATGTTGATCTCGTTGTACGCGATGCCCTCGCGGTCCATCTGGCTCTTCAGCCGGCGGCAGTAGCCGCACCACGTGGTGCTGTACATCGTCACAGTGCCCGGCATGCTCTCGCACTCCTCATGTTCGGCTCGATGGGTGGATCCCGGTGGTGGCGCTCACCGGGTGGAGTCCGGTGGGTGCGCGCCAAGGGGTGAACGTACGCGACCGGGCCGCCATTCCCGCATGCGCGACCGGTCCGCCCCTCCCGCATTAGTACGACCAATGGCGCCCCCTGTGGACAACGCGTCCCGTCCGCCTCCGCCGACCTGGCAGCATGGCGGGGTGACATCAGCAACGCACTCCTCCCTCTTCCCACAGGTCCCCGAGTCGGCGGACGCGGTGCTCGACGGCCTCGACCCCGAGCAGCGCGAGGTCGCGACGGCCCTGCACGGACCGGTGTGCGTGCTGGCCGGAGCCGGGACGGGCAAGACCCGCGCGATCACCCACCGGATCGCGTACGGGGTGCGGGCCGGGATCCTGCAGCCGAGCAGTGTGCTGGCCGTCACGTTCACCAACCGCGCGGCGGGCGAGATGCGGGGCCGGCTGCGCCAGCTCGGCGCGGGCGGCGTCCAGGCCCGCACCTTCCACTCGGCCGCCCTGCGCCAGCTCCAGTACTTCTGGCCCAAGGCGGTCGGCGGTGAGCTGCCCCGGCTGGTCGAGCGCAAGGTCCAGCTGGTCGCCGAGGCGGGCGCGCGCTGCCGCGTCCGGCTGGACCGGGGCGAGCTGAGGGACGTCACGAGCGAGATCGAGTGGGCCAAGGTCACCCAGACCGTCCCCGCCGACTACCCGGCGGCGGTCGCCAAGTCCCTGCGCGACGCCCCGCGCGACCCGGCCGAGATCTCCCAGATCTACGGGGCGTACGAAGAACTGAAGCGTGACCGCGGAATGATCGACTTCGAGGACGTGCTGCTGCTCACCGTGGGCGTGCTCCAGGACCGGCACGACATCGCCGAGCAGATCCGCGGTCAGTACCAGCACTTCGTGGTCGACGAGTACCAGGACGTCAGCCCCCTCCAGCAGCGCCTCCTGGAGCTGTGGCTCGGCGAGCGGGACAGCCTCTGCGTCGTCGGCGACGCCAGCCAGACGATCTACTCGTTCACCGGCGCCACCCCCGACCACCTGCTGAACTTCCGCACCCGCCATCCGAACGCGACCGTGGTCAAGCTGGTCCGGGACTACCGGTCGACGCCCCAGGTGGTGCACCTCGCCAACGGCCTGCTCGGCCAGGCGCGCGGCCGTGCCGCCGAGCACCGCCTGGAACTGGTCTCCCAGCGCGAGGCGGGCCCCGAGCCGGTCTACACGGAGTACGGGGACGAGCCCGCCGAGGCCGAGGGCGTGGCCCGGCGCATCCGCGACCTCATCGCCTCCGGGGTCTCGGCCGGCGAGATCGCCGTGCTCTACCGGATCAACGCCCAGTCGGAGATCTACGAGCAGGCCCTCGCCGACGCGGGCGTGCCTTACCAGCTGCGCGGCGCCGAGCGCTTCTTCGAGCGGCCCGAGGTCCGGGAGGCGGGCGTCGCCCTGCGCGGCGCGGCCCGGGCGGGGGGCAATGACTCGCTGCTCGACGACGCCGTGGACCTGCCGTCCCAGGTGCGGGCCGTCCTCGGCACCAAGGGCTGGACCTCCGCGCCCCCGGCGGGCTCCGGCGCGGTCCGCGACCGCTGGGAATCGCTGGCGGCGCTGGTCCGGCTGGCTGAGGACTTCGCGCGTGCCAAGGCGGGTGCGACGCTCTCGGACCTGGTGGCCGAGCTCGACGAGCGCGCGGCCGCACAGCACGCGCCGACGGTCGAGGGCGTCACCCTCGCCTCGCTGCACGCCGCGAAGGGTCTGGAGTGGGACGCCGTCTTCCTGGTCGGTCTCACCGAGGGCATGATGCCGATCACATATGCGAAGACCGACGAGCAGGTCGAGGAGGAGCGCCGGCTCCTCTATGTGGGCGTCACCCGGGCCCGCGTGCACCTGGCGCTGTCCTGGTCGCTCTCGCGGTCTCCGGGCGGGCGTCCCTCACGACGCCCCAGCCGCTTCCTGAACGGCCTGCGGCCGGGCTCCGCGGCCCTCGGCGCCCGCTCGTCGGCCACGGGGTCCACGGGCTCCACGGGCGGGGTGGAGCGCGGCGCCGTCCGCAGAAGGACCCGGCGCGGCCCGGTCCTGTGCCGGGTGTGCGGCAAGACGCTCACCGAAGCCGGTGAGATGAAACTGATGCGCTGCGAGGACTGCCCCTCCGACATGGACGAGGGTCTGTACGAGCGGCTGCGCGACTGGCGGGCGGGCCAGGCGAGCCTGCTGGGGCAGCCGCCGTACTGCGTGTTCACCGACAAGACCTTGATGGCGATCGCGGAGGCCGTGCCGTCCAGTGGCGGGGAGCTCGCGGTGATCTCGGGTGTCGGCGCCCGCAAGATGGACCGTTTCGGCACTGATGTCCTGGCCATCTGCGCAGGCCAGGAGGTTGGCGGAAGCGATGAGGAGCCCTCTTGAAAACTCGTGGGAAAAATAGTTTGCGCCCGCCCCAGGAATCCCCATAGGTTCTTAACCACGGAAACAGCGGCTTCTCAGAGGCCCTGCGTCCGTGCTCTACTTGCTGTACTTATCCGAATACGCATGGGATCAAGGCCCCCGGGCCCCAGCTCCCCGAGACGCCGAGAGGAGGCGAGACCAGTGACCAGCTTCATGAACTTCACCAGCATCCGGACCACCAAAGTGACCGATCGCTCGGTCGTCGCCACCTGCCCGCTCGGCTCCTCGTTCCAGGGCACCGGTCTGTCCACCGGTGTCTCCGGTCTGCTCGGCCTCTCGGTCGTCATTCCGTCTCCCCTGGCGAGCCTCCCCGTGCGGAACGGCAATGAGCGACCGACCCAGGCACCGGAAGCAGCAGTAGTGAAGGGACAGGCCGAGGCGGCCTATGCCGTCGCGGCAGCCGGTGCCGGAGCCGAGAAGAAGACCAAGCAGCACCAGACGACGCAGCACCACACGATGTGGGCCTTCCGTGGGCTCGAACCCTGGAGTGATCCAGCCTGATCCAGGATCAGGCAGGCGCCTTCAGGGCCGCGGAACCCCACCAGGGATCCGCGGCCCTTCTGTTTGTCCCCGAACGGGGACGACAGCGCGAAGGGGTCTCGGTACCAGCCGAATCCCGGCCGACCGGCCGGACCGACGACAAAGACGAGGAAGAAAACACCGTGCAACTCGAAGCGCACGCCCCGTCCGTACCGCCCGCCCAGACGATCCCCCCGCCCGGTCTCACGGAGGACCCCGCCTTGACTCCCCTCACCGCGCTCACCGCGCTCGACGACGCCATCGAGAACCTCGGCGTACCCGTCCCCTGCCGCTCGTACGACCCGGAGGTCTTCTTCGCCGAGTCCCCGGCAGATGTCGAGTACGCCAAGTCCCTCTGCCGTACCTGCCCGCTGGTCGAGGCCTGCCTCGCCGGGGCCAAGGAGCGGCGTGAGCCCTGGGGTGTCTGGGGTGGCGAGCTCTTCGTCCAGGGTGTGGTCGTAGCCCGCAAGCGGCCCCGTGGCCGCCCGCGCAAGAACCCGGTCGCGGCATGAACCGCCCGGGAACCATCGACCGCCCCCTCACGAACGACCCCCAGAAGCAGGCCCCGATGACGACGTCCGCCAGCGAGCTCATGGGCTCCGCGACCCCAGACTTCACCACCACCGGCGCGAACGCCTCGCGTCAGAACAGGACCCTCGAAATGCAACTCATGCCAGAAGCCCTCGCCCGTGCCCATATGCACGAGCGCATGCGGGAAGCCGAGGCCGAGCGGCAGGCCATGCGCCTGATCGCCGCCCGGCGGATGCAGCGCCGCGCCGAGCGCGTGTCGATGCGTGCCCGCCGCGCCCTGGCCATGGCCGTCATGCAGTAACGACGGCACCGCCAGACAGCGTGTGAACTGATGAATCAGCCCGCGGGGGCCGGTCCGAACGGACCGGCCCCCGCGGTGCGTTGTGCCCGCAACCACCGGTCGCGGCGGTATCGTCACGAAATGGACGACCCGACTCAGCCGGTTGCCGAGACCGTTGTGTGCTCGCGCTGCGGCACCCCCGCCGAGAGCACCCCGCCGACGTGGACCTACTCCGTCGAGAACGGCCACCGTCTCTACTTCTGCGACGCCTGCGCGCGCGCCCACATCCGGGCGATCGAGAGCAGACTCGACTCTGTGTGGTGGTGACCCGGGCGGGGCACCACCCCGCCCGGACCCGGCGGACTCACGCCCCGGCGGGCTGCTCGTCCTCCTCGTCCTCCCGCTCCCCTGCCTCCAGGACCGTCAGGTTCCCCGGCCCGGCCGGCTCCTCCTCGTCCGAGGGCAGGAACCCGGGCACCCACTGCTCCAGCTCGTCCCGCAGGCGGACCGTCGCGTCCAGCTGGCACAGCACGCCGATGGTGGAGAGCGTCACCCGGTGTATCAGCAGATACGCGGGCGGCAGGTTGAGCTGCTTGCCCAGCTGGTGCGCGGGGGAGCGCGGGTCGGCGATCCGCGCGGCCTGCCCGCGCATCCAGGCACGGGTGAAGGTGAACTCGTCCGCCTGCGCGGGCTCGATGATGGGCAGCAGATAGTCCAGGACCGCGTCCGGGTCGAGGTCTATGGACTCCTTCACGAAGCCCTCCTCGCACAGAAGCGCGTAGACGGACTCGGCGTCGCCGTCGAGCGTCATCCGCAGCGAGTCGCCGATCGTCCGGGGCAGCCCGCCCGGCAGCCGGTCCACCGTCCCGAAGTCCAGCACGCCCAGCCGCCAGGGCCCGCCCTCCTTCTCCGGCTGCAGCAGCCGGAAGTTGCCCGGATGCGGATCGGCGTGCAGCAGTCCGGTCCGGGCCGGCCCCGAGAAGAGGAATCTCGCCAGGAGCTGGCCCGCCCGGTCGCGCTGCTCCTCCGTACCGTCCGCGATCACCTCGGACAGCGGGGTTCCGTCGATCCACTCGGTCACCAGGACCTGGTCGCGCTGGTGCACCACATCGGGCACCACCACATCCGGGTCGTCCGCGAACTCCGCCGCGTGCTCCCGCTGGGCCCGCGCCTCCAGCTCGTAGTCCAGCTCCTCCGAGACCCGGTCGCGCAGCTCGGAGATGAGCGGCTTGATGTCCATGCCCGGGATCAGCGGCCCGAGCAGCCGGGCGAACCGGCTCAGCTGCGTGAGGTCCGAGAGCAGGGCCTCCCCGGCGCCCGGGTACTGCACCTTGACCGCGACCTCGCGCCCGTCGTGCCAGACCGCCCGGTGCACCTGCCCTATCGAGGCCGCCGCCGCGGGCTTCTCGTCGAACTCCAGGAACAGCTCGCGCCACTCCTCCCCGAGCCGCTCCGCGAGCACCGTGTGCACGGTGCGGGTCGGCATGGGCGGCGCGGCCTCCTGCAGCTTGGTCAGCGCGGCCCGGTAGGGCCCGGCGACCTCCTCGGGCAGCGCCGACTCGAAGACGGACATGGCCTGCCCGAACTTCATCGCCCCGCCCTTGAGTTCGCCCAGGACCTTGAAGAGCTGCTCGGCGGTGCGCTGCTGGAGCTCGCGGCCGACTATCTCCGCGGACTTGCCGCCGATCCGCTTGCCCAGGCCCCAGGTGGCACGCCCGGCGAAACCAAGTGGCAGCGCGGCCAACTTGGCGGTCCGGGTGACCGCCTTCCGGGGAAGATCAGACATGCGCCCCTCCAATTCCCAGCCGGCCGTGCCGCGCGCCTCGCGGCAGTGCGTCGTTGACAGCGGTTACCGGGGCCATTGTGTCCTGCGGCCGAGCGCCCCCCGAGGTGTCCTCCCCTTCACTGTTCCCACCAGCGCCGCAGGGACAGTCGAGCCGGGCCGCGAGACGCCGTGGCCGCCAGCCGAGCAGGGGCAGCGACGCCTCCCACCGCGTGCCCGTACTCGCCGGGAGGTCGCCGTCCAGAAAGGCCAGCGCGTGCGCCGCGGCCAGTCCCGCCACGGCGGTCGCGAGCGCGAGGTCACAGGCCGGCACGGCTCCCCGGCGGCGGCCGGAGCGCCACTGCGCCAGCATCCGGGGCCAGCCGGGATCGCGCTCGGCCCGCTCCAGCGCCAGACAGCCCGCGCACCCGGTGCCACCGGGCAGGACCAGCGGCCCCACGAGCCCGGTCGTCTCCACAACTCCCGCGTACAGATGGGGGATACCCGCCGCCACCCACTCACCGGCCGTCACCGGATCCGGCGCGTACACATCAAGGCCGTCCCTGGGGGTCACCACGATCAGCGACAGACCCGTCGGCTCGTCGCCCTCGCCGGCCCGGAGTGCACGGCCCGTACGGCCAGCCCGCCCCGTACGGTCAGCAGCCCGGTGTCCCGCAAGGGATGCCGCAGCCCGGCGGTGGTCTCGCGGGTGCCATCCAGCAGTACAGGGAGCTGCCCACCGGACAGCGCTGGACCCCGCAGAACAAGCAGCTCGTCCGGGTCGACCTGGGTGCCGGCGGCTCCCCGGTGCTGGCCCGCCAGGGCAGCATGGTGATGTACCAGGGCAAGGTCGACTTCGGCTACAAGGGCGCCGGGTTCGCCGGCCGGATCGTCGGCAACGCGACCGGCCAGGAGATGCAGCTGATGCGCTGCAGCGGCCGCGGCCAGGTGTTCCTCGCCGAGAACAGCGCCCATCTGCACCCCATCGAGCTCCAGGGCGACGGCATCTGCGTCTCCGCCGAGCACGTCCTGGCCTTCGACGAGTCCCTCCAGTACGAGGTCCGCCGGATCGAGGGCCACGGGATCCCGGGCGGGGCGCTGTTCACGATGCAGTTCCAGGGCACCGGCACGCTCGTGGTGATGACCCACGGCACCCCGGTGGTCCTGCCGGTCACCCCGACCACGTTCGCGGACAGCGACGCGATCGTGGCCTGGTCGTCCGCCTCGCAGGTGATCGTCTCCAGCCAGGTCCGGCTGCGCCGCAACGCCTACCCCGGCCACAGCGGCGAGTCCGTCAACCTGCAGTTCCGCGGCGCGCCCGGGAACTTCATCGTCGTCCAGCCGTACGAGGTCTGAGGGAGCCCGAAGAATGAACCAGCAGCTCGCGGGCTATGCCCCCACCCCCGTCGCCGCCCGGATGGAGAACCACGGCAGCGCCATGCTCAAGGTGGCCATGGCCACCGGACAGGACCTCTTCGCGCGCGTGGGCTCGATGGTCGCCTACGAAGGCTTCATCCAGTACGAGCCGAACCCGCCGGCCGTGCGCCAGATCGCCCGCGACTGGATCACCGGCGAGGGCGCCCCGCTGATGAAGTGCACCGGCGACGGACTGCTCTACCTCGCCGACTACGGGGCCAATGTGGTCGTCGTCCAGCTCAACAACGACGCGCTGTCCGTCAACGGCACCAATGTGCTCGCCTTCGACGCGAGCCTCCAGTGGGGCGTCGAGCGGGTCAAGGGCCTCGCCAAGTTCGCCGGCCAGGGTCTGTTCAACGTGAAGATCTCCGGCACCGGCTGGGTCGCCCTGACCTCGCGCGGCACACCCGTCGTCGTCGACTGCGGAAGCGGCGAGGACGAGACGTACGTCGACCCGGACGCCCTGGTGGCCTGGTCCCCGAACCTCAAGGTGAAGGGCAAGCGCAGCTTCAAGGCGTCCTCGCTGATCGGCCGGGGCAGCGGAGAGGCGTACCAGATGGCCTTCTCGGGCCAGGGGATCGTCGTCGTACAGCCGAGCGAGGACAGCACCGACCGCCTGCGGGCCCGGGGCTGAGGGGAAGCGAGAACACCATGCAGAGCCCGCTTTTCAGCTACACCGAGCAGCAGTCCCAGGAGCGCTACAGCGCCCAGAACTCGCAGATGCTGCGGGTCGTGCTCACCGGCCACGACGACATCCTCGCCCGCAAGGGCTCGATGGTCGCCTACCAGGGGCTGATGGAGTTCGACGGCGAGTACCAGTCGCGCGGCCACCAGAACGCCCACGCGCGCACCGGTGAGGGCCTGGATCTGATGCGTGTGTCCGGCCAGGGCACCGTCTACCTCGCCAACCTCGCCCAGTACGTCCACGTGGTGGACGTGGACCGGGACGGGCTGACCGTGGACAGCGGCTACGTCCTGGCCATGGACTCCTCGCTGCACTACGAGGTCGTCGCCGTGGACAGCCAGTACGGCATCTCCGGCACCGGCAAGTTCCAGCTCAACATCACCGGCACCGGCAAGGTCGTCCTGATGACCTCGGGTCAGCCCCTGATGCTCCAGGTCACCCCCGACAAGTACGTCAACGCCGACGCCGACGCGATCGTGGCCTGGTCCACCTCGCTGCGGGTCCAGATGCAGGCGCAGACGCACTCCACGGGCGTGTGGCGGCGCCGCGGCAACACGGGCGAGGGCTGGGAGCTCAGCTTCCTCGGACAGGGCTTCGCGCTCGTCCAGCCCAGCGAGGTGCTGCCGCCGCAGAACGCGGTGATCGGCCAGGGCATGCGGGCCCAGTACGGCATGGGCCAGCAGGGCGCCCACGCCCAGAACCAGGGCAACGCCTGGAGCTGACCGGGTATCGGCGTCTCGGTCATCGATCATCGGTAAGGGGCGGTCGCCATGGGCGGCCGCCCCTTACCCGTCGGTCCGTGCCGCCGGTGGGTACGTCGGTCCGTCAGCCCGTCACAGACGGGCCCGCGCGGCCTCCATCAGGCGCACCACCGAGTCGTCGGCGACCTCGGCCACCTCGTCGTAGCCGAACCAGCGCAGGTCCAGCGACTCGTCGCTGATCGCCTCGACCGCTCCGGCCGGGGCCAGCGCCGCGTACTGGACGTCCAGGTGCCAGTTGCAGGGCGAGGGGATCGGATGCCGGTCGAGCCGGACGGGCCCGCCCGGCAGCAGTGTGAGACCGGACACACCGGACTCCTCGGTCGCCTCGCGCAGGGCGGCGGCCGTCAGGGAGACGTCCTGCGGCTCGCAGTGGCCGCCCATCTGCAGCCACATGTTCAGCTTGCGGTGCAGCGTCAGCAGCACCTGCCCGCGCTCCGGGGCGATCACCAGCGCGCTCGCCGTGAGGTGGCCGGCCTCGCAGGCCTTCCACATCCCGTCCGGGTGCGCCGACAGATGGTCGAGGTAGGTCCGGCGCAGCTCCGGCTGGTCCTCGTACGTCTTCAGTACGAGGACCGCGTCTTCGTGCAGGCTCACTTGCCGTCGTCGTCCTTGCTGTCGTCGCCCTCGGCCCCGGGGCCGTCCTTGGGCTCGTCCTTGCGGGAGGCCGCCTCGCCGAGCATCTTGTCGAGCTCCGAGAAGTCGAGCTGCTCGCGGTGGACGAAGCCGTCCGGGTCGTCCAGGTCGGAGGCGGTCGGCAGCATGTCCGGGTGCTCCCACAGACCGTCGCGGCCGTCGACCCCGCGCGCGTCGGTGAGCGAGGCCCACAGGCGCGAGGCGTCCCGCAGCCGGCGCGGGCGCAGCTGGAGGCCGATCAGGGTGGCGAAGGTCTGCTCGGCGGGACCGCCGGTCGCACGGCGCCTGCGCAGGGTCTCGCGCAGGGCGTCGGCGGAGGTGAGGCGCGGCTTGGCGGCCTCGTGCACCACCGCGTCCACCCAGCCCTCCACCAGTGCCAGGGCCGTCTCCAGACGGGCCAGGGCGGCCTTCTGCTCCGGGGTGTCCTCCGGCTGGAACATGCCCTGCTGAAGGGCTTCCTGGAGCTGCTCGGGGTTGGACACGTCGAGCTGGCCGACCGCGTCCTCCAGCTTCGCCGTGTCGACCTTGATCCCGCGCGCGTAGCCCTCGACCGCGCCGAACAGGTGCGAGCGCAGCCACGGCACATGGGCGAAGAGGCGGTGGTGGGCCGCCTCGCGCAGCGCCAGATAGAGCCTGATCTCGTCCTTCGGGACGCCCAGGTCCTTGCCGAACGCCTCGATGTTCAGCGGCAGCAGCGCGGCCTTGCCGGCCGGGCCGAGCGGCAGGCCGATGTCGGTCGAGCCGACGACCTCGCCCGCGAGGACGCCCACGGCCTGCCCGATCTGCTGGCCGAACATGGCGCCGCCCATGGAGCGCATCATGCCGATCAGCGGGCCCGCCATGGCCTGCATCTCCTCGGGCAGCACCCCGCCCATGGCCGCGCCGACGCGCTCGGCGACCGGGTCGACGAGCTCCTTCCAGGCCGGCTGGGTCGCCTCGACCCACTCCGCGCGGCTCCATGCCACGGCCGTCGACGCGCCCGAGGGCAGCGACGTCACCCCGTCCAGCCACAGGTCGGCGAGGCGCACGGCCTCCTCGACGGCGGAGCGCTCGGCCGGGCCGACGCTCTCGTCCTTGGTGCCGTCGGCGGTGCCCTGGGCGACCGTCTGGCGCGCGATCTGCTTGGCCATGTCCCAGTTCACGGGACCGCCCTCGTAGCTGAGCATCTGGCCGAGCTGCTGGAAGGCCGCTCCCAGGTCGTTCGGGTTCAGCGAACCGAACATCGCCGCGAACGGGTTGTCCGCGCCGCCTGCCCCGCCGAACCCGAACGGATTCGCCGGGCCGCCCTGGTTGCCCTTGCCCTTCTCCTTGCCCTCGTCGCCGTTCTCCGGCTCCTCCGGCGGAAGGCCGAATCCGAATGGGTTGTCACTCACGGGTTTCCTCGGCTCCTAGGGCCGCCGGCTCCTGCCGACGGCGACTGCCCACCAACACCACCAGCGTAGACATCCGGGCCGGATAAGGGCTCGGTGCTCCGCCGACTCTTGGCCTGCGGCAGGATGGACGTCACCTGGTCCGTACGCGTCATTCGTGTACGTACTGAAGACAACCGCTGGAGACGCCCGGTGAGTTCCCCAGATCCGCAGGTTCGCGCAGCGCGAAACCCTTCCCCCTCAGCAGCGCGGGGTCCCGTAGTCGCGGTCACCGGTGCCGCGGCCGGAATCGGCGCGCTGCTCACCGCGCGGCTCGCCGCATCCGAGGAGATCAAGCAGGTCATCGCCATCGACGAGCGCCGGGGCGAGGTGTCCGAGGCCACCTGGCACATCCTGGACGTGCGCGACCCGGCGATCGCCGAGAAGCTGCGCGGCGCCGACGTCGTCGTCCACCTGGCGCTCGACCTCGACCTGGAGACCGACGCGGCCGCCCGTACGGCGTACAACGTCCGCGGTACGCAGACCGTGCTGACCGCCGCCGCGGCGGCCGGGGTCCACCGGGTCGTGCTGTGCACCTCGGCCATGGTCTACGGAGCGCTGCCCGACAACGACATCCCCCTCTCCGAGGACGCCGAGCTGCGCGCCACCGCCGAGGCGACCGGCGTCGGCGACCTGCTGGAGATCGAGCGCCTGGGCCGCCGCGCCCCGCGCGCCCACCCCGGGCTCAACGTCACGGTGGTAAGGCCCGCCGTCCTGGTCGGCGGTACTGACACCGCCCTGACCCGGTACTTCGAGTCGCCGCGCCTCCTGGTGGTCGCCGGATCCCGTCCGACCTGGCAGTTCTGCCATGTCGAGGACCTGTGCAGCGCTCTGGAGTACGCGGCTCTGGAAAAGGTCGACGGCGAGTTCGCGGTGGGCTGCGACGGGTGGCTGGAACAGGAGGAGGTCGAGGAGCTCAGCGGCATCCGGCGGATGGAGCTGCCCTCGGCGGTCGCGCTCGGCGCCGCCGCCCGGCTGCACCGGATCGGGCTCACCCCGTCCCCGGCGGGCGACCTGGCGTACACGATGCACCCCTGGGTGGTCAGCGTCGGGCGGCTGCACGACGCGGGGTGGCGGCCCCAGTGGACCAACGAGGAGGTCCTCGCGGAGCTCCTGGAGGAGGCCGCGGGACGACACACCGTGGCGGGGCGCCGGCTGGGCCGGAAGGACGCAACCGCCGCCGGGGCCGCCGGAGCGACGGTCGCCCTGCTCGGAGCGGCCGCGGCGATCCGCCGCGCCCGCAAGCGCCGAGGGCTGTAGGACCCTCCTACGGAGGGTGTCGGTGACGGGGTGAAAGAGCTATACCGCGATGTCAGTGCGGTACGGCACGATGGGTCCATGGCACAGACCCACCCCGATCACCCCGGCGAGCTGGCGGCGGACGACCCGATCCGGCTGCTCGAGATCCGTGACACCCCGCTCTCCCTGGACGAGGTGTTCCGCGCCGTGGGAGACCCCTCGGCGGGCGGCACCGCGCTCTTCGTCGGCACCGTGCGCGATCACGACGGCGGCGCCGACGTGGCGGCGCTCGGGTACTCGTGCCATCCGACGGCCGAGGCGGAGATGCGCCGAGTGGCCGACAAGGTCGTCGCCGAGTTCCCGGTCCGCGCGCTGGCGGCCGTCCACCGGGTGGGCGAACTGGGCGTGGGCGATCTGGCGGTCGTCGTGGCGGTCTCCTGTCCGCACCGGGGAGAGGCGTTCGCGGCGTGCCGCAAGCTGATCGACGACCTGAAACACGAGGTCCCGATCTGGAAGCACCAGCAGTTCTCCGACGGCACGGACGAATGGGTCGGCGCCTGCTGACCCTCCGGGCCGCCTCCAACGGGTGAACGGGCCGCCCCGCCAGGGTGTCTGAAACCCTGTCGGGGGGATCCGCCCCGATTTGCGTAACCGCACCCCTGCCGCGAGCGTTGATCTCGCAGATGGTTAATCTGCTGATCTGTCAGTTGCGGTAGCTCATCTGGGGACGGGAGGACGGAATGGCTGCACTCACATGGCTGCTGATTCCGCTTTTCGCTGCTGTCGGCGCGGCGATATGGGCGAGCTGGGCCGCCCGCAACCGCACGACCGGCGACGTCGCGGAACTCGCCGGCTACAGCCGGTTCCGCGAGGCGATGGAGAAGTCCCAAGCCGGAACCGAGCCCGCCTGACCCCCTTCGGCGCGCCTCTCGCGCCCCGGCCGGTACGAGGATGCCCACCCTCCCCGTACGGACCGGCCCCGGCGGTGCACTGACAGGCACGTCCCGTACTGTCGTTCCATGCCACGCCGCACCGCGACGATGCTCGCCTCCACCTTGATCCTGATCGCGCTGCTCTGCGCAGGCGTCCTCATCAAAGTGCCGTACTCGGAGATGTCGCCCGGCCCCACGGTGAACACCCTCGGCGAGGCGCGTGGCGAGCCGGTGCTGCAGATCTCCGGGCACAAGACCTACCCGACGACCGGTCACCTCAACATGACGACGGTCAGGGTCACCGGTGCGGGCTACAACATGAACCTGGTCGAGGCGGTCTACGGCTGGCTGGCCCACGACAACAAGGTCGTGCCGCACGACACGCTCTACCCGGACGGCAAGACCGAGGAGCAGTCCTCGCAGGAGAACGCCGAGGAGTTCAGCCAGTCCCAGGAGAGCGCCAAGGTCGCCGCGCTCAAGGAGCTGAAGATCCCGGTGAAGTCCCGGGTCGTCGTGGCGTCCGTGGTCAAGGACAGCCCGGCCGAGAACAAGCTGCACGCGGGCGATGTGATCAGGTCCGTCGACGGCTCGCCCGTCAAGGAGCCCGCGGACGTGGCGAAGCTGGTCACCAAGCACCGCCCGGGCCAGAACGTGGTCTTCTCGGTCGTCCCGGCCAAGGAGGCGGCCGCGGCGGAGAAGGCGGGCAAGGAGCCCGGGGGCGCCGAGAACGTCACGATCACCACGGAGAAGGCCAAGGACGCCGACCGGGCGATCGTCGGGATCCAGGCCGGGACCGACCACACCTTCCCGTTCTCCATCGACATCAAGCTCGCCGACGTCGGCGGCCCGAGCGCGGGTCTGATGTTCGCCCTCGGCATCGTCGACAAGCTCACCCCCGGTGATCTGACCGGCGGCAAGTTCATCGCCGGTACGGGGACGATCGACGACGCGGGCAAGGTCGGCCCGATCGGCGGCATCGAGATGAAGCTGATCGGCGCGCGCGGCGCGGGCGCCCGCTACTTCCTGACGCCCGCCGAGAACTGCGCGGCGGCCGCCTCGGACACGCCGGGCGGGCTGACCCTGGTGAAGGTCTCCACCATCGACGACGCGACCAAGGCGCTGGAGAAGATCCGCAAGGGGGACACGGCCGGTCTGCCGAGCTGCTCGGCGAAGTGACCGGCCGCGCCCACGCGCGCGTGGGCGCACCCTGCCCGTAGTTCCGGTGCTGGTGCCGCTGCCGCGTGCTAGTCGGCGAAGGTCGCCGAGAGCGCCTCGGCGAGGCCCGGGACCAGACCGGCGCCGGTGAGCACCTCGGTCGGCGAGTCCTTCTCGCGCAGCCGTACGGCCGAGTCGCGGGCGCCGTCGCGCAGCACCGCCACGGTCATCCGGACCTCCTGGCGGTCCGGGTGCTTGGCCACCCACTTCGCCAGCTGCTTGTCGTTCAGGCCCTCGGGCACGGACGTCTCGGCCGACGGCGGAAGCATCAGGCGCTCCACGGTCAGCGCGCAGCCGACCACCGCGTCCGGCCAGGCGATGGTGCCGAGGAACTCGTCGAGGGCCTGGCCGGCCGGGATCTCGTCCTGCTCGATCGGGGTCAGGGGCGCGGCCGCGTCGCCCTGGTCGAGGCCGAGCTGGGCGGCGAGCCCCGGCTCCTGGGTACGGAGCTTGGCGGTGTCGACGAGGGCGAACAGGCGGGCCGGCTGGTCCCAGCCGAGGCCGGAGGCGTACTCGTCGATTTCGAGCACGGCGCGGGTGGGGGGCCGGAGGGGGAAACGTTGGACATGAGCAACATCCTGCCCTCTTTCACCCCCGAATCGGGAACTGAGTAAAGCCTCAGTAAGTTGCATGAGTGGGCTCTACGATCGCGGGGCCTGCTCAATCGACAGCGAACTTCGAGGTGCGCACCTTGGCTTTCCAGATGCCGGACCGCGGCGGAGGCCCGTCCGGGCCACGGATCAGAGTCGGCCGGCCGTCCCGCCGGGTCCGGACCCTGCTCATGACACTGGGCATCCTGGCCGTGCTGGCCATGGCGTTCGTCATGTTCGCCGGGTTCTGGACGGACTGGCTCTGGTACCGCTCGGTGCACTATTCATCCGTCTTCACCACCACCCTGTGGACCAAGATCGGTCTCTTCTCGTTCTTCGGCGTAGTGATGGCCGCGGCCGTCGGCCTGAACATCTGGCTGGCGCACCGGCTGCGGCCGCCGCTCAGCGCGATGTCGCTGGAGCAGCAGAGCCTCGACCGCTACCGGATGGGCATCGCCCCGTTCAAGAAGTGGCTGCTCCTGGGAATCACGGCGCTCGTCGGCCTGATCGCCGGAGCCTCCGCCTCCGGGCAGTGGCGCACCTGGCTGCTGTGGGTCAACGGGGTGCCGTTCGGGCAGAAGGACCCCCAGTTCCACCTGGACGTGTCCTTCTACGCCTTCGACCTGCCCTGGTACCGGTTCCTGGTCGGCTTCGGCTTCGCGGCCACCGTGCTCTCGCTGATCGCCGCCGCCCTGACGCACTACCTGTACGGCGGGCTGCGGATCACCAGCCCCGGCGCGCGCGCCACGGGCGCGGCCACCGGGCACCTTTCGGTGCTGCTCGGCGTCTTCGTCGCCCTCAAGGCCGTGGCGTACTGGCTGGACAGGTACGGGCTCGCGGTGAAGTCCAGCGACTTCAAGGCCAGCAGTAACTGGACGGGCCTGCGGTACGTGGACGCCAACGCCTACCTTCCGGCGAAGACGATCCTGTTCTGCATCGCCGTCATCTGCGCGCTGCTCTTCTTCGCGACGCTGTGGCGCCGCACCTGGCAGCTCCCGGTGATCGGCTTCGGCCTGATGGTCCTCTCGGCGATCCTGATCGGCGGGCTCTACCCGGCGATCGTCCAGAAGTTCCAGGTCCAGCCGAACGAGCAGGCCAAGGAAGCGCCGTACATCCAGAAGAACATCGACGCCACCCGCAAGGCGTACGGCATCGACGCCACCGAGGTGCGGGACTACAAGGGGACGACGGCGGTGGAGGCCAACGCCAAGCTGCGCGCCGACGCCGACACGGCCGCCAGCTACCGGCTGATCGACCCCAATGTCGTCACCCCCGCCTTCCAGCAGCTCCAGCAGGAGCGCAAGTACTACCAGTTCGCCGTACCGCTGGACGTGGACCGCTACACGGACAAGGACGGCAAGGAGCAGGACACGGTCGTCGGTCTGCGCGAGCTGAACCTCAACGGCATCGACAAGCGCAACTGGATCAACGACCACTTCACCTACACCCACGGCTACGGAGTGATCGCGGCCAAGGGCACCAGCGTGGACTCGACGGGCTCCCCGGACTTCACCCAGTCCGGTCTGCCCACCACGGGCCAGCTCGGTGAGTACGAGCAGCGGATCTACTACGGCGAGAAGACCGAGCAGTACTCGATCGTCGGCGGTCCGCAGAAGGAGCTCGACTACGAGTCCGAGGGCAAGGGCCAGAAGACGACGAGCTTCAAGGGCAAGGGCGGGGTCAGCCTGTCCAACCCCTTCAACCGCGCCGCGTACGCGGTGGCCTTCAGCGAGCCGCAGATCCTGTACTCGGGAGCCATCGGCGAGGGCTCGAAGATCCTCTACAACCGCACCCCGAAGCAGCGCGTGGAGGCGGTCGCCCCGTGGCTGACCATCGACGGCGACCCGTACCCCGCCAAGATCGGCAAGCGGATCCAGTGGGTGGTCGACGCGTACACCACGACCAACGGCTATCCCTACGCCTCGCGTACGACGCTCGGTGAGACGACGGCGGACTCGCTGACCACCCGCCAGCGCGCGGTGGTGGCGCAGCAGAACCAGGTCAACTACATCCGCAACTCGGTGAAGGCCACCGTCGACGCGTACGACGGCACGGTCACGCTGTACCAGTGGGACACCAAGGACCCGGTCCTGAAGACCTGGATGAAGGCGTTCCCGGGCACGGTGAAGTCGAAGGCCGACATCCCCGGGGAGCTGCTGGCCCATCTGCGGTACCCGCAGGACATGTTCAAGGTCCAGCGCGAGCTGCTGACCCGGTACCACGTCACCGACCCCGTGCAGTTCTACAGCGGCAGTGACGCCTGGCAGGTGCCGGACGACCCGACCAACAAGGACGGCGTCGCGGTACCGCCGTACTACCTGTCGATGAAGATGCCGGGCGCCGAGACCCAGGGGAACAAGTTCTCCCTGACCACGACGTTCACGCCGAACGGACGGCCCAACCTGGGCGGGTTCATGGCGATCGACGCGGACGCGGCCAGCAAGGACTACGGCACGATCAGACTGCTCAGAGTCACGGACAACGTCCAGGGCCCACAGCAGGTGCAGAGCAAGCTGAACGGTCTGCCGGAGGTCGCCGAGTTCGTGCGGAACCTGCGCGGCAGCGACTCCGAGATCGACTACGGCAATCTGCTGACCGTGCCGCTGGGCGGCGGGTTCCTGTACATCGAGCCGGTGTACGCGCGCGGTGGCTCCGCCAACTACCCCCTCCTGAAGAAGGTCGGCGTCTCCTACGGGGACAAGACCGTGTTCAAGGACACCCTGGCGCAGGCACTGAACGCGGTGTTCGGCGTCGACGGGGCCGAGCCGCCCGCGACCAAGCCGCCCGCCGACACCACCAAGCCGCCGTCCACCGGGACGAACGCCACGGTGGAGCAGGCCATCAAGGACGCGCAGAAGGCGTACGACGACGGCCAGAAGGCGCTGCAGAAGGGCGACTTCGCGGCGTACGGCAAGGCCCAGCAGGAGCTCCAGGCGGCGCTTCAGCGGGCCGCCGACGCCGAGTCCAAGGCCAAGGGATCCTCCGGAGGATCCCCGGCCGGCGGCTCCACCGGGGGAGGAAGCGGCTGAGCGGCGACCCCGGCGGCCGGTAATCCGGTCGGGCTCCGTTCCGCGTCGTGATACGTTGTATTCACCGACGCGGGGTGGAGCAGCTCGGTAGCTCGCTGGGCTCATAACCCAGAGGTCGCAGGTTCAAATCCTGTCCCCGCTACTGACAGACGAGGGCCCGGATCCATCAGGATCCGGGCCCTCGTCGATTTGCGTGTCCGGATGTGCCCCTGCTGCGTTTGGCTTATCTCTCTGTGGGCATGTCGACAAAACGCTGAAGTGACCTCACTGGCTGCGGTATACCAGGTGTACGCGGGTTGCGGGTGGTGCGACGATGGTATTTATGGGGGACAGGGCAACTCTGTTGGAGACAGGGCGGTTTGCGCAGATGCGCTCCGATGACGCCGCCGATGCCGAGACCGAGGCACGGCACCGGCGTGCTGCCGACGGCGGCGACGCCGCGTCCATGAGCGTTCTCGGATCCCTGCTGCTGCGCCGCGGCGACCTCGACAGCGCCGAGCCCTATCTGCGGGGCGCCACCGCCGAGGGCGACCGCGCCGCGGCCAACAACCTGGGCGTGCTGCTGCACCAGCGCGGGTACGCGGACGAGGCGGCCGGGTGGTGGCGCATCGCCGCCGTCGCGGGCTCCGCCGCCGCGGCGCACGCGCTGGGCCGCCACTACCGCGAGCGCGGCGACGAGCCGGCGGCCGAGTACTGGCTGCGCCAGTCCGCCGAGCAGGGCCACGCGCTGGGGGCGTACGCCCTCGCGGACCTGCTGGAGCACCGTAGCGACGTGGGCGCCGAGCGCTGGCTGCGCGCTGCCGCCGAGCAGGGGCACCGGGAGGCCGCGTACCGCCTCGCCCGGCTCATCGACCAGCGGGCCGAGCGTGACAGTGGCGAGCCTGACATCGCTGTCGAGACGGAGACGGACACCGAGGCCGGGGGGGCCGAGGCGGAGCAGTGGTACCGCCAGGCCGCCGCGCGCGGGCACCGGCGGGCCGCGCTGCACCTCGGCGCGATCCTGGAGAAGCGCGGCGAGCTGAAGGAGGCCGGGCGCTGGTATCTGACCTCGGCCAAGGACGGCGAGGCCAAGGCGGCCTGCGCGCTCGGGTTCCTGCTGCGGGACGCGGGCGACGAGGAGAGCGCGGCCGTGTGGTGGCTGCGGGCCGCCCAGGACGGCGACGGCAACGCCGCCAACGCGCTGGGCGCGCTGCACGCGGCCCGGGGCGAGCCGCAGACCGCCGAGCGCTGGTACCGGGCCGCGATGGACGCCGGGGACGACAACGGGGCGTACAACCTGGCGCTGCTCTGCGCCGCCCAGGAGCGGACGGCGCAGGCCGAGCAGTGGTACCGCCGGGCCGCCTACGCGGGGCACCGCGAGGCGGCCAACGCGCTCGCCGTGCTGCTGCTCCAGGCCGGTGACGCGACCGGCGCCGAGCCGTGGTTCTCCAAGGCGGCCGAGGCGGGCAGCGTGGACGCGGCCTTCAACCTGGGCATCCTCTTCGCCAGCCGCGACGACGACCGCGCCGCCCTGCAGTGGTACGAGCGGGCGGCGGCGGCCGGGCACACCGAGGCGGCCCTCCAGGTCGGCATGGCGCTGCTCAGGGACGGCGAGGAGGCCGCCGCCGAGCGGCATCTGCGGTGCGCGGCGGGCGGCGGCAGCGCGGAGGCGGCGTTCCGCCTGGCCACCGTCCTCGACGCGCGCCAGCCGCCGCCGGGCGCGCCGGTGCTCGGCGAGCCGGTGGCCGAGAAGACGGAGTGCGAGGAGTGGTACGAGCGGGCCGCCGCACAGGGGCACCGGCGTGCCCAGGTGCGGGTGGGCATGCTCGCGGCGGCCCGGGGCGACCAGGAGGGCGCCGCGCGCTGGTACCGGGAGGCGGCCGAGGCGGGCAGCCGCAACGGCGCCTTCAACCTCGGGCTGCTGCTGGCCCGCGAGGGGCGGGAGCGGGAGGCCGCGCTGTGGTGGACCCGGGCCGCCCACGCGGGGCACGGGCGGGCCGCGCTGCGGCTCGCGCTGCTCGCCGCGCGGTGCGGGGAACTGGCGGAGGGGCAGCGGTGGTGTGCGCGGGCGGTGGAGCTCGGACCGGCCGAGGTGGCGGAGCGGGCGGCGCGGCTGCGGGAGGCGCTGCACCAGGAGCTGACGGCGTAGGCGCCGCGCAAGCGGGGGTGCGCCAATCGGGTTTGCGCTGGTCGGCGGGGT
Organism: Streptomyces sp. ERV7; assembly: GCF_001653515.1. GTDB lineage: Bacteria > Actinomycetota > Actinomycetes > Streptomycetales > Streptomycetaceae > Streptomyces. The sequence continues at coordinate 1,549,641 of NZ_LYOY01000040.1, forward strand.
GACGTACTGTTGGGTTCACCGACGCGGGGTGGAGCAGCTCGGTAGCTCGCTGGGCTCATAACCCAGAGGTCGCAGGTTCAAATCCTGTCCCCGCTACCAAGTATTCAGGGCCCGGATCCAATGGATCCGGGCCCTGAGTCGTTTCCGGGTACCGGCCGCGTACGGGACGGCGTCGACCGCCCCCGTACCGCCGGCCGCTCTAGGCCTTCGCGCAGTCCGGGCAGACGCCCCGGTACGTGACCTCGACGTCGGAAACGGTGAAGCCGAAGCGCTCCGCCGCGGGGAGGTCCGCCAGCGGGTTCCCGTTGGGGTGGACGTCGCGGATCGCGCCGCACCGGGCGCAGACCAGGTGCTGATGGGGCTGGTGCGCGTTCGGGTCGTACCGCTTGGCGCGGCGGTCCGTGGAGACCTCGATGACCTCACCGAGCGTCACCATCTCACCCAGCGTGTTGTAGACGGTCGCCCGGGAGATCTCGGGGAGCTTGGCCACCGCGCGCGCGTGGACCTCGTCCGCCGTCAGATGCATGTGGTCCCCGTCGAGGACCTCGGCCACGACACGCCGCTGGGCGGTCATGCGCCAGCCGCGTCCGCGAAGTCGTTCCAACAGGTCACTCATAAGGGCCAGCCTAACAGCCGGGGGAGCGTATCCCGAACGGGTGTGACTTTGGATGGTCACTTGACTTAGACAATGTCCATTGTAGGATCGGAAACGGCAAACGCCAAGGGACAGGACTCGCAGGTAATGACGCAGGAGGCGCACGTGACGCAGGGACCGCTCACCACGGAGGCCGGCGCGCCGGTGGCCGACAACCAGAACAGCGAGACCGCTGGCGTCGGCGGTCCGGTGCTCGTCCAGGACCAGTCGCTCCTGGAGAAGCTCGCGCACTTCAACCGGGAGCGCATCCCGGAGCGCATAGTCCACGCGCGCGGTGCGGGCGCGTACGGCACGTTCACGGTGACCCGCGACGTCACGCAGTGGACGCGGGCGGGCTTCCTCTCCGAGGTCGGCAAGCAGACCGAGACGTTTCTGCGCTTCTCCACCGTGGCCGGCAACCTCGGCTCCGCCGACGCCGTGCGCGACCCGCGCGGCTTCGCGCTGAAGTTCTACACGGAGGAGGGGAACTACGACCTCGTCGGGAACAACACGCCCGTCTTCTTCATCAAGGACGCCATCAAGTTCCCCGACTTCATCCACACCCAGAAGCGCGACCCGTACTCGGGCTCCCAGGAGGCCGACAACGTCTGGGACTTCTGGGGGCTGTCGCCCGAGTCCACCCACCAGGTCACCTGGCTCTTCGGTGACCGCGGCATCCCGGCCACGCTGCGCCACATGAACGGGTACGGCTCGCACACGTACCAGTGGAACAACGAGGCGGGCGAGGTCTTCTGGGTCAAGTACCACTTCAAGACCGACCAGGGCATCAAGAACCTCACCCAGGCCGAGGCCAACCAGCTCGCCGGTGAGGACCCGGACAGCCACCAGCGCGACCTGCGCGAGGCCATCGAGCGCGGTGAGTTCCCGAGCTGGACCGTGCAGGTGCAGATCATGCCGGCCGCCGACGCCGCGACCTACCGCTTCAACCCGTTCGACCTCACCAAGGTGTGGCCGCACGAGGACTACCCGCCGATCGAGATCGGCAAGCTGGAGCTCAACCGCAACCCGGAGAACATCTTCGCCGAGGTCGAGCAGTCCATCTTCAGCCCGGCGCACTTCGTGCCCGGCATCGGCCCGTCCCCGGACAAGATGCTCCAGGGCCGCCTCTTCGCGTACGGCGACGCGCACCGCTACCGCGTCGGCATCAACGCCGACCACCTGCCGGTGAACCGCCCGCACGCCACCGAGGCGCGCACCAACAGCCGTGACGGCTACCTGTACGACGGCCGCCACAAGGGCGCGAAGAACTACGAGCCGAACAGCTTCGGCGGCCCGCAGCAGACCGGCCGTCCGCTGTGGCAGCCGGTCGCGGTCACCGACGCGACGGGCAACCACGTCGCCCCGCTGCACGCCGAGGACGACGACTTCGTCCAGGCGGGCAATCTCTACCGGATGTACTCCGAGGACGAGAAGACCCGTCTGATCGAGAACCTGTCCGGGTTCATCGCCAAGGTCTCGCGCGACGACATCGCCGAGCGCGCGATCGAGAACTTCCGCAAGGCGGACGCGGACTTCGGCAAGCGGCTGGAGGCCGCGGTCCAGGCCCTGCGCGGCTGACAGCACTGGATCGCTTGCCGTAGGCAGTCAGAGGGCCGGTTCCCCGCGGGGGCCGGCCCTCTGCGCGTGCGCGGACGGCTCGGCGGACCGGCTCAGCCGACCAGTTCGGCCGGGTGGCGGCGGGTGGGCGCCCAGCAGCGGATGATGTCCCGGACCGAGACGACGCCGACCGGGCCGTGCCCGTCGAGGACGATCAGATGCCGGAAGCCGCCGTGCGACATCGCGTCGGCCGCCTCGTCCAGGGTCCAGCCCGGCGCCGCGAAGACGACGTCGGTGGTGGTGTGCTTGCTCGCGGTCTCCCGGTCCGGGTCCTGGCCCTGGCCGAGGGAGTTGAGGATGTCGCGCTCGGTGAGGATGCCGAGCCCGCTGGTGTCGGGGTCGAGGACGACGGCCGCTCCGACGCGGCGCGCGGCCATCAGCCGGGCCGCCTGGCGGAGAGTGTGCGCGGGTCCGATGGTGAGGACCACCGTGCTCATGGCGTCACGGACGAGCATGGATGGAGCCACCTCCTTGGTGAACCCCCGTGGTCCCGTACGGAGTACGGGAAACGAGAACGGATTCACAAGTTCACAAGTGGGGGGACTCCTAGAGTCGCATCAGGGATGCGCGTCAACAAGAGGGTGGTAGAGGTCAGTTGAGGGGCGCGTAAAAGTACGACCCACGCCCCTCTCGCGCCCCAGCGGCGGGACCGCGCCGGGGACGTGCCTCAGTCCGCCGTGCCCACGTGGTTCAACAGCTCGTCGTGGAGCAGGCCGTTGGAGGCCGCCGCGTTGCCGCTGTGCGGGCCCTCCAGGCCGTCCAGACCGGTGAAGACGCCGCCCGCCTCCTGCACCACGATCACGTTCGCCGCCATGTCCCACAGCGACAGCTCCGGCTCGGCGCAGATGTCCACCGAGCCCTCGGCGACCATCATGTACGGCCAGAAGTCGCCGTACGCGCGCGTGCGCCAGCACGCCCGGGTCAGATCCAGGAAGTCATCCAGCTTGCCGCGCTCCTCCCAGCCGCTCAGCGAGGAGTACGCGAACGAGGCGTCCGAGAGCCTGGACACGCTGGAGACCCGCAGCCGGCTCGCCTGCGACAGGCTGCGGCCGGTGTACGCGCCGTGCCCCTTCGCCGCCCACCAGCGCCGGTTGAGCGCGGGCGCCGACACCACGCCGACCACCGGCCGGTAGCCGCCCTCGCCCGCCTCCATCAGCGCGATCAGCGTCGCCCAGACCGGCACCCCGCGCACGTAGTTCTTCGTACCGTCGATCGGGTCGATCACCCAGCGGCGCGGACCCGTGCCCTCCAGGCCGTACTCCTCGCCCAGGACCGCGTCCCGTGGCCGTGCCCGCTGGAGATGGCCGCGGATCAGCTCCTCGGCGGCCTTGTCGGCCTCGCTCACCGGCGTCATGTCCGGCTTGGTCTCGACCTTGAGGTCGAGCGCCTTGAACCGGTCCATCGTGGCGGCGTCGGCGGCGTCCGCGAGGACGTGGGCGAGACGCAGATCATCGTGGTAGTCGGGCATGGCCACCACCGTATAGACCAGCACCTCCGGCGACCACATGGCCCGGGATGCGGACACCGGCCGGCGCCCCGTACCGCCCGCCGCGGCTATTGACAGTGCGGGGGCGCGCGTCAACTCTGAGGACGGCCCGCTCGCACGGCCCTGGGAGGCGCGATGCCCACAGCGCGGGAAGCCTTACTGGACGCCACACTCTCGGCGCTCACCGCACGGCCCTGGTCGGCGGTGCGGATGGTGGACGTGGCCTCGGCCGCGGGGGTGTCCCGGCAGACGCTCTACAACGAGTTCGGCAGCAAGGAGGGCCTGGCCCGCGCCCTGGTGCGGCGCGAGGCCGACGTCTATCTGCGCGGGGTCGACCGCGTCCTCGCCGAGCGGGCGCTCCCGGCCGACCGGCTGGTCGCGCTAGCCGAGTGGACCGTGCGCTCGGCCCGCACCAGCGCGCTGATCCGGGCGCTGCTCACCGGCTGCTGGGGCGAGCGACTGCCCGCCCCACGGGCTCGCCGCACGCTCGGCGCGCACTCTCCCGTACCGGCGCAGCGGCGCGCGGACGCCGGGGTTCCGGGCCCGTCCGAGCTGGTGGCGACGGTACGGGACCGCTCGCTCGCGGCGCTGGAGAAGGAACTGCCCGCCGTGGAGCCGGTGGAGCTCGCACGCTGCTGCGAGACGGTGGTGCGGCTCGCCCTGTCGTATGTGACGGCACCGGATCCGGGTGCGCCCGGGGCGCCGGGGGGAGGCGCGCACGCGGCCCATGTGCGCGCGGTCCTGGCGCGTACGGCGATGCGGCCGGTGTCCTGAGCCCGGGGCCGCGGCGGTGCGCCGGGCCCGGGACTCAGTGCGCCGAGCCCGAGATCTGGAGGCCGATCACGCCCACGATCACCAGCGAGATCGACACCAGCTTCAGCGTGGAGACCACGTCGTCGAGGAAGACCATGCCGTAGATCGCGGTGCCCGCGGCGCCGATGCCGGTCCACACCGCGTACGCCGGACCCACGTCCAGCTTCTTCAGGGACAGGGTCAGCAGACCGAAGGAGCCGAGCGCGAAGGCCGCGAAGGCGAGGGTCGGGCCGATCCGGGTGAAGCCGTGCGACAGTTTGAGACAGACGGCGAACCCCGTCTCCAGGATTCCGGCGACCACCACCAGCAGCCACGCCATGTCCAGGGCCTCCCGCAATGGATAAGTGACTGCTCGTCAACGCTAGATGCGATTATGCACGGGGCGCCCGTCAGTCGCCCTCGTGGCGCTCCCGGGTGGCGAGCAGCCGGCGCAGCGAGTAGAGCCGGGCCGGGTCGGCGTGCCCCTCCTCGACCCAGGCGTCCAGCGCGCACTCCGCCTCGTCGTGGCTGCACGCGCGCGGGCAGTTCTCGGTGCCGGGCACCAGGTCCGGGAAGGCGAGGATGACCCGGGACGGGTCGACGTGGTGCAGACCGAACGACCGTACGCCCGGAGTGTCGATCACCCAGCCGCCGTCGTCGCTGGCCAGCGGCAGGGCGAGCGCGGAGGTGGTGGTGTGCCGGCCGCGGCCGGTGACCGCGTTGACGTGGCCGGTGACCCGGCGGCGGTCCTCCGGGACCAGCGCGTTGACCAGCGTCGTCTTGCCGACACCGGAGTGGCCGACGAACGCGGTGGCCTTGCCGTCGAGGTGCGCGCGCACCCGGTCCGCCGCGTCGCCGCTGTAGAGCTCCTCGCGCGAGGTGACGACGTGCGGGACGCCCAGCGCCCCGTACATCTCCAGGAGTTCGTCCGCCGGGGCCAGGTCCGACTTGGTGAGCACGAGCAGCGGCGAGAGCCCCGCGTCGTACGCGGCGACCAGACAGCGGTCGATCAGACGCGGGCGCGGCTCGGGGTCCGCGAGGGCGGTGACGATCGCCAGCTGGTCGGCGTTGGCGACGATGACCCGCTCGAACGGGTCGTCGTCGTCTGCCGTGCGGCGCAGCACCGAACTGCGCTCCTGGATGCGGACGATGCGCGCCAGGGTGTCCTTGTCGCCCGAGAGATCGCCGACGATCATGACCCGGTCACCCACCACCGCGGCCTTGCGGCCCAGCTCGCGGGCCTTCATCGCGGTGACCGTGCGGTCCCCGACGAGACAGGTCAGCCGGCCCCGGTCCACGGTGAGGACCATGCCCTCGGAGGCGTCCTCGTGCTTGGGGCGGATGTTGGTACGGGGCCGGTTGCCCTTGCGGTTGGGGCGGACCCGGATGTCGTCCTCGTCGGGGTTCTTGCCGTAGCGGCGCATCTGCTCAGGCCCCGCTCAGTTTCCGGCCCCGGTCAGCATCTCGGTCCACATCCGCGGGAAGTCGGGCAGGGTCTTGGCGGTCGTCGCCACGTTCTCGATCTGGACGCCCTCCACGGCGAGGCCGATGATCGACCCGGCGGTGGCCATCCGGTGGTCGTCGTACGTGTGGAAGATGCCGCCGTGCAGCCGGCGCGGGCGGATGTGCAGGCCGTCGGCGGTCTCGGTGACATCGCCGCCGAGCTCGTTGATCTCCTTGGTGAGCGCCGCCAGGCGGTCCGTCTCGTGCAGCCGCAGATGGGCCACACCGCGCAGCGTCGAGGGCGAGTCGGCCAGTGCCGCGACCGCCGCGATGCCCGGGGTGAGCTCGCCGACCTCGCTCAGGTCCACGTCGATGCCGTGGATCGCGCCGGAGCCGGTGAAGACCAGGCAACGGCCCTCGGCGGTGGCGGTGAGTTCGCAGGAACCGCCCATCTCGGTGAAGATCCGGCGCAGCTGGTCGCCCGGCTGGGTGGTGTGCTCCGGCCAGTCCGGGATGGTCACCTTGCCGCCGGTGATCAGGGCGGCCGCCAGGAACGGCTGCGCGTTGGAGAGGTCCGGCTCGACGGTGAGATCGCGGCCGAGCAGCGCGGACGGGGAGACCCGCCACACGTTCGGCTCGCCGCCGGTCTCGGGTTCGTCCACCTGCGCCCCGACCGAGCGCAGCATGTCGACGGTCATCCGGATGTGCGGCATGGACGGCAGCGTGGCGCCGGTGTGCCGCACCTCCACGCCCTGGTTGAAGCGGGGCGCGGAGAGCAGCAGCGCGGAGACGAACTGGGACGAGGAGGAGGCGTCGATCCGGACCCTGCCGCCGTCGAGGGCGCCGCCGCCGTGGACGGTCAGCGGGAGCGCGCCCCGGCCGTCGTCGTCGATCCGGGCGCCCAGCGCGCGCAGCGCGTCGATCACGCCGTTCAGGGGCCGCTCGTACGAGCGGGGGTCGCCGTCGAAGCGGATGGGGCCGTCGGCGAGGGCGGCGACGGGGGGCAGGAAGCGCATGACCGTACCGGCGTTGCCGACGTCGATCGTGGCGGGGCCGTGCAGACCGGCGGGGATCACGCGCCAGGCCTCGCCGGAGCCGTCGGGGCCCACCCCCTCCTCGATGCCGACGCCGAGGGTGCGCAGTGCCTCCGCCATCAGCAGGGTGTCCCGGGAGCGCAGGGGGCGGCGCAGCCAGCCGGGCTCGGCGGCGAGGGAGGCCAGCACCAGCGCACGGTTGGTGACCGATTTCGATCCTGGCACGGTGACCGTCGCGTCGACGGCTCCGCTCGCGACGGGGGCGGGCCAGAGGGCGGGGTGCACGGGCGTTTCGGTCATGACCCTCACTTTAGTGGGGGGAGAACCTAGAGTCCGAGCAGCCACCGTCCGCCGCCGATGAGCGAGCAGATCGAGACGGCGTGGAAGAGGAACAACCAGAGCGCCGGTGGTACGGAGGTGAGCCGCGCCAGCTGGTCGGCGTCTGTGTCGTTGACGGAGCCGCTGTTGTGCCGACGGCGCTTGGCCTGGAGCTCGAAGGCCGGCCGCACGCCCCCGAGCAGCAGGAACCACACCACCGCGTACGCGAACGCGGACTGCACATCGGGCGAGGTCAGCCAGGACACCAGCAGGAAGGCGGCGCCGCTGAGGACCACGGTGAGCACGCCGTACGCGTTGCGGATCATCACCAGCATCGCGAGCAGCAGGGCGGTGGCGAGCCAGAGCAGCAGGGTGACGTGGTGGGCGGCGAGCAGCCAGGCGCCGCCGAGGCCGAGCAGCGGGGGAGCGGTGTAGCCGGCGGCGGCGGTCAGGATCATGCCGAGACCGGTCGGGCGTCCCCGGCTCACGGTGAGGCCGCTGGTGTCGGAGTGCAGCCGGATGCCGTCCAGGCGGCGGCCGGTGAGCAGGGCGACCAGGCCGTGGCCGCCCTCGTGGGCGATGGTGATCGCGTTGCGCGAGAGGCGCCAGACGCCGTGCGGCAGGACGACGGCGAGGGCGGCTATCCCGGCGGCGATCACCAGCCACTGGTCGGGTGCGGCCTGGGTGCCGAAGACGTGCAGGTCGGGCATTTCGTCGGCCATTTCCGGGACGGCTCCTCTGTGGTCGGCTGCCGCGTGGCAGGGTTGCGGTCATGTGTGGGAGGTATGCAGCGAGTCGTAGCCCCGAGGATCTCGCGGGAGTCTTCGAGATAGAGAAGTGGGACCCCGATCCGCGGGAGACGCTGGCGCCCGACTGGAACGTGGCCCCGACCAAAGAGGTCTACGCGGTCCTTGAGCGTCCACTGAAAGACGCGGACGACCGCCGTCCGGTTCGCCAGCTGCGCAAGCTGAAGTGGGGGCTGGTTCCGTCCTGGGCGAAGTCGCCGGACGGGGCGGCGCGGATGATCAACGCGCGGGCGGAGACGGTGCACGAGAAGCCGTCGTTCCGCCGGCCCTTCGCGGCCCGGCGCTGCATCGTCCCGGCGGACGGCTACTACGAGTGGGTCACGGGGGTGGACGAGCGCGAACTCGAAGTCGAGGGGAAGAAGAAGCGGCCGCGCAAGCAGCCGTACTTCATCTCGCCGGTGGACGGGTCGGTGTTCGCCATGGCCGGGCTCTACGAGTTCTGGCGCGACCGTACGCTGCCGGACGACCATCCGGCGGCCTGGTGGGCTACCTGCTCGGTGATCACTACGGAGGCGGAGACGGGGCCGCTGGGGGTGGCCCCGGCGGAGGGCCCCGCCACCCTGCACTCGATCCATCCCCGGATGCCGCTGATGCTGCCGCGCGCTCGGTGGGACGCGTGGCTGGACCCGGGGACGACGTCCGTGGAGTCGCTCCGGGGGCTGCTGGCGGCTCCTCCGGAGGGGTTGATGCGGGCGTACGCGGTGTCGACGGCGGTCAGCAACGTCCGCAACAACGGGCCGGAGCTGCTGACGGAACTGGCGGGCCCGGAGGAGGCCACGCTGTTCTGAGCGCCTCCCTCCGGGGGTGGGTGGGGTTACCCGGTGGGCCCCGTTGCGCGCGGCAGTATGGGGGCCGTGACCCATATCGATCTCGTCGAGACGCCCGCCGGAGACGCCCGGATCACCTGGCACGGGCCCGAGGACGCGCCCCTCGTCCTCGCCCTCGGCCACGGCGCCGGCGGCGGCATCGAAGCCCGTGACCTGCAAGCCGTCGCCGCCGCCCTGCCACCCCTCGGCCTCCGCGTCGCCCTCGTCGAGCAGCCCTGGCGCGTCGCCGGGAAGAAGGTGGCGCCCGCGCCCAGGACGCTCGACGCGGGGTGGCGAGGGGTGTGGCCCGCGCTCGCCGCGGCGGGGGTGCCCGTCGTCGCCGGGGGACGCAGTGCCGGCGCCCGGGTCGCCTGCCGGACCGCGAAGGAGCTCGGGGCCGTCGCCGTGCTCGCCCTGAGTTTTCCGCTGCACCCGCCGGGGAAGCCCGAGAAGTCCCGGGCCGATGAGCTGCTGGGGGCAGGCGTGCCCACCCTCGTCGTACAGGGCGGGAACGATCCGTTCGGGCGGCCCGGGGAGTTTCCCGAGGGGGACTACCAGCTGGTGGAAGTGCCGTTCGGGGATCACGGGTTCGCCGTCCCCAAACGGGCCTCCCTCACCCAGGACGCGGCCCTCGGGATCATCACCGAGGGCGTCGGCCGGTGGGCGCGCGCCCTGCGGGAATGACCCGTACCGGCCCGCTGTTGTGACGGACGTAAACATCCGCAGGCCCGGAATTTCGTGGAGAGGGAGTCCGTCGCATGGGTTCGACCATCTGCCCCAGCCGCTCGCGCGCCGCTGACCTGGAGTGGACGGTGCTGTCGGCGGCCAAGACCGCCACTATTCGAGCGGCGGCCTCCGATTCGAGCGGGTCCAGCTTCGGACTCGACACACCGTTCGAGGAGGTGGGTCCGGTCACAGGGACCGACGACGGCCACGTGGAAGAGTCGACCGCCGAGCGAAACGCGCGCTTCGAGCGGGATGCCCTCGGCTACCTCGACCAGATGTACTCGGCCGCGCTGCGCATGACGCGCAACCCCGCCGATGCCGAGGACCTGGTGCAGGAGACCTACGCGAAGGCGTACGGATCCTTCCACCAGTTCCGGGAGGGGACGAACCTCAAGGCTTGGCTCTACCGGATTCTCACCAACACCTTCATCAACTCCTACCGGAAGAAGCAGCGCGAACCCCAGCGCAGCGCCGCCGAGGAGATCGAGGACTGGCAGCTCGCGCGCGCCGAGTCGCACATGTCGACCGGACTGCGGTCGGCCGAGTCGCAGGCGCTGGACCACCTGCCCGACTCCGATGTGAAGGCGGCCCTCCAGGCGATCCCCGAGGAGTTCCGTATCGCCGTGTATCTGGCGGACGTAGAGGGCTTTGCCTACAAGGAGATCGCGGACATCATGGGTACACCCATCGGTACGGTGATGTCCCGGCTGCACCGGGGCCGCCGCCAACTGCGCGGAATGCTGGAGGACTACGCCCGTGACCGCGGGCTCGTCCCGGCCGGCGCCGGCGAGTCGGACGAAGCGAAAGGCTCGGGCTCATGAGCTGCGGAGATCCGCACGAGACGGACTGCTCTGAGGTCCTGGACCATCTCTACGAGTTCCTCGACCACGAGATGCCCGACAGTGACTGCAACAAGTTCGAGGTGCATTTTGAGGAATGCTCGCCCTGCTTGGAGAAGTACGGGCTCGAACAGGCCGTGAAGAAGCTGGTGAAGCGGTGCTGCGGGTCGGACGACGTCCCCGCCGATCTGCGGTCCAAGGTCATGGGCCGGATCGACCTGATCCGCTCCGGCCAGGCCGTGCCGGACCAGGACATCGTCGCCGAGGGCTGAGCCGGGCAGCGTTCACAGCCGCATCGGAGGAAGGGCCGCAACCACGGGGTGCGGCCCTTTTCTGTGCCCCGAAGCTTCTGTCACCCGGTGCTTCCGACGATGCTTCCGGCGCCCGAAATTTCTGTCACTCGAAGGTGCTAATCCGGTGGGACCGAAACGGTTCAATCCGACAATGCGCCTACTTGCCGTCCCGCGCGGGCCTATCCTCCCGATCCGGAGCAGGAGGGAGGCGTGCCATGGACGGACCGCAGCGGCGGACCCTGCCCCGGGGGGCGCGTGCCGCTCTCCTGGGCGCCGTCGTGGCCGCCGGGGCGTGCGTGTTACCCGTGGCGCGCGGAGGCGTCCCCTGGGGCGCGTTCGGGCTGCTCGCCGGTCTGTACGCGCTCGGTGAACGGCCCGTACGCTCCCCCTTCCCGCGCGGCCGGGTCCCCGTGCCGACCGGCTCCGGCTCCTTCTTCCCCGTCCTGCTCGCCGCCGCGTTCCTGCTGCCGCCCGCCGCTGCCGCGCTGGCCGCCGTCCCCGGCGCGCTCCTCGCCCGGGTCGAACAGGCACCCCGGTGCCCGCGCCGCCTCTGGCGCGCCGCCCAGCTGGCGCTCGCCGTGGGCGCCGCCGCCGCGGTGCACGAACGGCTCGGCGGACGGGCCGCGCTCGGCGGCGCCCGGGCCGCCCTCGCCCCCGACTTCCCGTACGTCCTGCTGCCCGCCGGGGCGGCCGCGCTGGTCTTCTGCGCGGTCCTGGCCGCCCTCGACGGGCTGATCCTGTGGACCGCCGAGCGGCTGCCCGTACGCACCGCCTGGCGCGGGCTGCTGCTGCGCTCACTCGCCCCGTACTGCGTCCACGGGCTCGCCGGGCTGATGATGGCGGTGCTCTGGCGCAGCCCGTACGGCCCGCCCGCCGCCCTTCTGGTGCTGCTCCCGATGTACGTCTCGTGCTGGGTCTTCGCCCAGTACCACCGCGAGCACGCCGCCCACCAGGCCACCATCCGCGCCCTGGTGCAGGCCGTCGACATCAAGGACACCTACACGCGCGGCCACAGCGAGCGCGTCGGCCTGGCCTCCGTGCTGATCGCCCGGGAACTCGGCATGGAGGAGGGCCGTCTGGAGGTGCTGCGGTTCGCCGGGATCCTGCACGACGTGGGCAAGCTGGGGGTGCCGACCCGGCTGCTGCGCAAGGACGGGCCGCTCACCCCGCAGGAGCGCGCGGTGATCGAGCTGCACCCCGAGTACGGCCACGAGATGGTGCGCGGGATCGGCTTCCTCGGCGAGGCGCGCGCCGCGATCCTGCACCACCACGAGCGGCTCGACGGCAGCGGCTATCCGTACGGGCTCGCCGGGCCGCAGATCCCCGAGTTCGCCCGGGTGGTCGCCGTCGCCGACGCCTTCGACGCGATGACCTCGACCCGCTCCTACAGCCGCGCCCGGCCGGTGAAGGCGGCGGTCGAGGAGCTGGAGCGGTGCGCCGGGCGCCAGTTCGACCCCGCGATGGTGCGGGCCCTGGTGCGCGCGCTCGACCGGCACGGCTGGCACCCGGCGGTGACGGCGGACGAGCCGGACCGGGGCGGGGGCGCGGGACGCGGAAACGTCCCGGCGTGCGACGCCGCCCCGGCCGGGCACGCGTGAGCCCCGTGCGGACGCGCGCGGTGCCGTTCACCGTCGCCGGGGTGTACGGAGCCGCCGCCGCGCTCACCGCCTGGGCGCTGGCCGCCACCCTCTGGTACGGGGTCGTGGAGCCCGGGGTCGCGCTCGCCTTCGGGGCCCTGGTCGCCGTCGGGGAGCTGGCCCGCTGGGGTGACCGGGCCGGTGAGGACACGGCGCGCGAGTCCGCGCCGCTCGGATCGGCGGGCGCCCTCGCGTACGCCCTGCTCGGCCAGAACGCCGGGCACGCCACCCACCACGGCGTCCTCCAGTCCGTCGCCGTCGTCCTGGCCGCCGCGCTGGTCGGCGCCGTGCCGCACGTGGCACTCGGCCGGGGCCCGAGCCTGGACCAGGTGGCCCGGCGGGTGCTCACCGTCGCCTTCGCCGCCGCCTGCTTCCAGCCGCTCTACAACTCCGGCACGCTGGGGCTGTGGGTCGGGCACGGCCCGTACTACGCGCTGTTCCTGCTCCTCGTCCTGGTGCTCACCGCGCTGTGCGACGCGGTCCTGGCCGCCGCGCTGCTGCGGGCCCGTACCTCCTTCCCGTACGGCCCGCTGCTCCGCGACGAGCTGCGCGCGCTGCTCGGCGTCGGCTCGGCGGTCTGCGCCACCGGGGCCGTCATCGCGCTCGCGGTCGCCGTGGCGGGGCTGTGGGCGCTGCCCCTGTTCTGTGTGCCGCTGCTGCTGACCCAGCTGGCGTTCCGGCGGTACGCGGCGGTGCGCACCACCTACCGGCAGACCATCACCTCGCTCGCCCGCGCCACCGAGATCGCCGGGTACACCCAGCCGGGCCACGCCCGCCGGGTCGCGGTGCTCAGCCGGGCCGTCGGGCGCGAGCTGGGGCTCTCCGAGTCCGAGCTGACCGTCCTGGAGTACGCGGCCCTGATGCACGACATCGGGCAGCTCTCCCTGGTGGACCCGGTGCCCGCCGGGGCCACCGCGCCGCTGCCCGCCGCCGAGCAGCGCCGGATAGCGCTCCTCGGCGGGGCCGTGGTGCGCCAGACCGGGGGGAGCACCGAGGTCGCGGTGATCGTGGAGCGGCAGGCCGACCCGTACCGCGAGCAGCCGCTGCCCGCCCGGATCGTGCGCGCGGTCAACGCCTACGACGATCTGGCGGGCTCCCCGGGCGGGCCGGGCAGCTCCCTGAGCGCCCTGGAGCAGCTGCGGCTCGGGACCGGCCGGGACTACCAGCCCGAGGTCGTGGAATCCCTCGCACGCGTCCTGGCCAGGGGCTGTCTGACCCTGGCGGCACCTGGGTAACCCAGGAGTAATGAGCGGCCTTCCGGCCGGGCATGGTTGGATGCGAAAGAACCCAGAAAACTGGGAGACCGAAGACCGGCTCGGAGGCAGGTCGGTCTGGGCAGGCGGGAATCGTGAGGATCTTCGGCAAGGGACGGCACCGGCCCTCCGCCTCGTGGCGGCAGGCCACGGACCGTGCGTTCACGCTGATCGGCGACGGCAGGTACGAGGACGCCGGCGCGCTGCTCACGCGCGCCGCGGACCTGGAACCGTGGCTCTCCGAGTCCTGGTTCAACCTGGCGCTGCTGCACAAGTTCCGGCACGACTGGGAGCAGGCGCGGGCCGCGGGCCTGCGGGCCGTGGCGCTGCTCGACAAGGAGACCGGAGCCCCCGACTGGTGGAACGTGGGCATCGCCGCCACCGCGCTCCAGGACTGGCCGCTGGCCCGCCGCGCCTGGCAGGCGTACGGCCTCAAGGCGCGCGGCTACCAGGAGACCGCCACCGGCACCGGTGAGCCGTCCGGGATGGAGCTGGGCAGCGCCGCCGTGCGGCTCTCGCCCGAGGGCGAGGCCGAGGTCGTGTGGGGCCGCAGGCTCGACCCGGCGCGGATCGAGGTCCTGTCGATCCCGCTGCCGTCCTCCGGGCGGCGCTGGGGCGAGGTGGTCCTGCACGACGGGGTGCCGCACGGCGAGCGCACGGTCGCGGCCGGGCCCTCCTTCCCGGTCTTCGACGAGATCGAGCTCTGGGCGCCCTCGCCGGTGCCCACCTGGGTGGTGCTCCTGGAGGCCGCCACCGAGGCCGACCGGGACGCCCTTGAGCGGCTCGCGGCCGACGCGGGCTTCGCCGCCGAGGACTGGTCGTCGTCGGTGCGGCTGCTGTGCCGGGCCTGCTCGGAGTCGCGGATGCCCAGCGACGAGGGCGACGGCGAGCACCTGGACCCGCACGACCACAGCGAGCCGGGCCACCCCGGCCCGCTGGGCCACCGCACCGCCGGTGACCTGTGGGTGCCGGAGCGCGAGTGCGGCATCGCGGCGCCGCCCGGCCTGGTGCGCGGGCTGCTCGACGGCTGGGTCGCGGACAGCCCGGACAGCCGCGAGTGGCGGGATCTCGAAGAAGTCTGCTGACCGTGCCCGTAGGCTGTACGGGTTCGGAATCGGGTTTTTGAGGAAGGCGTACGGCGGACATGTCGCAGCAGGAGACGGACCAGCAGGTCGAGAACGACGGGTTCGTCGTCGACACGGAGGACTGCGAGGCGCGCGAGCAGGCGTACCGCGAGCGGGGCACGTCCCGGCCGATCACGGTCGTCGGCAACCCGGTGCTGCACAAGGAGTGCAAGGACGTCACCGAGTTCGACGACAGGCTCGCCGCGCTGATCGACGACATGTTCGCCAGCCAGCGCACCGCCGAGGGCGTGGGCCTGGCCGCCAACCAGATCGGTGTCGACCTCAAGGTCTTCGTCTACGACTGCATGGACGACGAGGGCGTGCGCCACGTCGGCGTCGTGTGCAACCCGGTCCTGGAGGAGCTGCCGGCCGACCGCCGGGTCCTGGACGAGTCCAACGAGGGCTGCCTGTCGGTCCCGACCGCCTACGCGGAGCTCGCCCGCCCCGACTACGCGGTGGTCAGCGGCCAGGACGCCGAGGGCAACCCGATCCGGGTGCGCGGCACCGGCTACTTCGCCCGCTGCCTCCAGCACGAGACGGACCATCTGTACGGCTACCTGTACATCGACCGCCTCTCCAAGCGCGACCGCAAGGACGCGCTGAAGCAGATGGCGGAGAACACGCCGCGGTACGAGGTCGTCCCGAACGCCTAGTCGCGCGTACGCACACGAGGGGCCCCGCACCACGGATGGTGCGGGGCCCCTCGCCGTACGCGGGGACTAGAACTCCTCGTCGAAGCCCACCGAGCCCTCGACCGCCACCTGGTAGGCGGACGGGCGGCGCTCGAAGAAGTTCGTGAGTTCCTGGACGCCCTGGAGCTCCATGAACGAGAACGGGTTGGACGAGCCGTACACCGGGGCGAAGCCGAGGCGCTGCAGGCGCTGGTCGGCGACGCACTCCAGGTACTCGCGCATCGACTCGGTGTTCATGCCCGGCAGGCCCTCGCCGCACAGGTCGCGGCCGAACTGCAGCTCCGCCTCGACCGCTTCCTTCATCATGTCGGTGACCTGCTGCCGGAGCAGATCGTCGAAGAGGTCCGGCTCCTCCTTGCGGACGGTGTCCACGACCTCGAAGGCGAAGTTCATGTGCATCGTCTCGTCGCGGAACACCCAGTTGGTGCCGGTCGCGAGGCCGTGCAGCAGGCCGCGCGAGCGGAACCAGTACACGTACGCGAAGGCGCCGTAGAAGAACAGGCCCTCGATGCACGCAGCGAAGCAGATCAGGTTCAGCAGGAAACGGCGGCGGTCGGCCTTGGTCTCCAGGCGGTCCAGCTTCTCGACCTCGTTGATCCACTTGAAGCAGAACTGCGCCTTCTCGCGGATGGAGGGGATCTCCTCGACCGCGTCGAACGCGGCCGCGCGGTCCTCCGGGTCGGGGAGGTAGGTGTCGAGCAGCGTCAGATAGAACTGGACGTGCACGGCCTCCTCGAAGAGCTGACGGCTCAAGTAGAGCCGCGCCTCGGGGGAGTTGATGTGCTTGTAGAGCGTGAGCACCAGGTTGTTGGAGACGATCGAGTCGCCCGTCGCGAAGAACGCGACCAGACGGCCGATCATGTGCTGCTCACCCGGGGACAGCTTGGCGAGGTCGGCGACGTCGGAGTGGAGGTCGACCTCCTCCACCGTCCAGGTGTTCTTGATCGCGTCCCGGTAGCGCTCGTAGAAGTCCGGGTAGCGCATCGGACGGAGAGTCAGCTCGAAGCCCGGGTCGAGAAGGTTCTTGTCGGTGGTGCTCATTACTGGCAGGCCTCGCAGGACTCGGGGTTCTCAAGGGAGCAGGCGATCGCGTCGGCGTCGGGGGCCGCCTGCTGGACGGGGATCGGGGCGGCGGCCTGGGCGGCGCGGGCGATCCGCGTGGCCGGGCGCGAGCGCAGGTAGTACGTCGTCTTCAGCCCCTGCTTCCAGGCGTACGCGTACATCGACGACAGCTTGCCGATGGTGGGCGTCTCCAGGAACAGGTTCAGCGACTGCGACTGGTCCAGGAACGGGGTGCGGGCCGCCGCCATGTCGATCAGACCGCGCTGCGGGATCTCCCACGCCGTGCGGTACAGCGCGCGCACGTCGGCCGGGATCCAGCTGAAGTCCTGTACCGAGCCGCTGGCGTCGCGCAGCGCCTCGCGGGACTGCGCGTCCCACACGCCGAGCTTCTTCAGGTCCTCCACCAGATAGCCGTTGACCTGGAGGAACTCACCGGAGAGCGTCTCGCGCTTGAAGAGGTTGGAGACCTGCGGCTCGATGCACTCATAGACACCGGCGATGGACGCGATGGTCGCGGTCGGGGCGATCGCGAGCAGCAGCGAGTTGCGCATGCCGACCGAGGCGATCCGCTCGCGCAGCGCCGCCCAGCGCTCCGGCCAGTTCAGCTCGACGTCGTAGTGGTCGGGGTGCAGCACACCGCGCGCGGCGCGGGTCTTGTCCCAGGCGGGAAAGGGGCCCGTGGGGGTCCCCCCTGCATCGGAGCTTGTCGGAGATGCTTGGGGGCGTTCGGCGAGGTCGCAGGACGCCTCGTACGCCGTGAGCATGATCCGCTCGGCCAGCTTCGTGGACAGGGCCTTCGCCTCGGGGGAGTCGAAGGGCAGGCGCAGCTTGAAGAAGACGTCCTGCAGACCCATCGCGCCCAGGCCCACCGGACGCCACTTGGCGTTGGAGCGGCCGGCCTGCTCGGTCGGGTAGAAGTTGATGTCGACGACGCGGTCGAGGAAGGTCACGGCGGTGCGGACGGTCTCGTCCAGACGCTTCCAGTCGATCTCGCCGGAGGCGAGGACGAAGGCGCCGAGGTTGACCGAGCCGAGGTTGCAGACGGCCGTCTCGCCGTCGTCCGTGACCTCCAGGATCTCCGTGCAGAGATTCGAGGAGTGGACCGTGTGGCCGGGCTCCGCCGTCTGGTTGGCGGTGCGGTTGGAGGCGTCCTTGAAGGTCATCCAGCCGTTGCCGGTCTGCGCCAGGGTGCGCATCATCCGGCCGTACAGGTCCCGCGCCGGGATCGTCTTCTGGGCGAGACCGGCCGCCTCGGCCTTGCGGTAGGCGGCGTCGAACTCGTCGCCCCACAGGTCGACCAGCTCCGGCACGTCGGCGGGGGAGAACAGCGACCAGACGCCGTCCGCGTCCACCCGGCGCATGAACTCGTCCGGGATCCAGTGCGCCAGGTTCAGGTTGTGGGTGCGCCGGGCGTCCTCACCGGTGTTGTCGCGCAGCTCCAGGAACTCCTCGATGTCGGAGTGCCAGGTCTCCAGGTAGACCGCGGCCGCGCCCTTGCGCCGCCCGCCCTGGTTGACGGCCGCGACCGAGGCGTCCAGCGTCTTCAGGAACGGGACGATGCCGTTGGAGTGGCCGTTGGTGCCCCGGATGAGGGAGCCGCGCGAGCGGATGCGGGAGTACGAGAGGCCGATGCCGCCCGCGTGCTTCGACAGTCGCGCCACCTGGTGGTAGCGGTCGTAGATCGAGTCCAGCTCGTCCAGCGGGGAGTCCAGCA
This sequence comes from Streptomyces sp. ERV7, assembly GCF_001653515.1. Lineage (GTDB taxonomy): Bacteria > Actinomycetota > Actinomycetes > Streptomycetales > Streptomycetaceae > Streptomyces. The sequence continues at coordinate 1,567,917 of NZ_LYOY01000040.1, forward strand.
GGTAGCAGCTGGACATCTGCGGGTGGCGGGTGCCGGAGTTGAAGAGCGTCGGCGAGGACGGCAGGTAGTCGAGCCGGCTCATCAGGCCGTAGAGCGAGGCGACCTCGTCCAGCGCGTGCGCCGAGTCGTCCTCGGCCAGGCCCGCCGCGACCCGGAGCATGAAGTGCTGCGGGGTCTCGACGACCTGGCGGGTGATCGGGTGCCGCAGCAGGTAGCGGGAGTAGAGGGTGCGCAGACCGAAGTAGCCGAAGCGGTCGTCGGCGCCGTCCGCGAGGGAGGCCTCGACCAGCGCGTCCAGACGGGCCGCGTGCAGCCGTACGAAGTCGGCGGTGCGGTCCGCGATCAGGCCCTCGCGGTGGCCGACCTCGACCGACTCGGAGAACGAGACCGAGCCCTGGGTCGCGGCCTCCTCGGCGATCGTGAGCGTCAGCAGCCGGGCGGCGAGGCGGGAGTACGCCGGGTCCTCGGAGATCAGACCGGCGGCGGCCTCGGTGGCGAGCCCACGCAACTCCGCCTCGTCCGAACGCGCGTTGCGGCCGCGCAGCGCGGCGGCGGCGACACGGCCGGGGTCGGTGTCCGGCAGATCGGCGGTGAGGTCGGTCAGGGTCCGCAGCAGGGCGGTCCCGGGGGCATCGGCCGGCTCTTCGGCGATCGCTGAAGCGGGATCCGCAGGGGCGATGGTCACGTGGGGGCACTCCTCGCTCGGCACGGGGCCTTGGGGAGTGTGCGGGCACACGGACACACCCCCTCGGGGGTACGCCGCGTCCACTGCCCATTCCGCGAGGCCCGGACGTCTGGCACCCGGACCGGACGGCCAGGGCGCGCTGTTCGGCAGGTCCTCGGACTGAACAAGTACGCAAACACGTACCAGTACACCGTTGCGGGACAGTTCCGGATTTGCACCGGATTCCCCTGCGGCGACAGCGAGCACGAGCATACATCTTGTGCCGGGCTTCGGCGGCACCCCCACATGTTGTGTCGTGTCGGCTTCGGAGGGTGTCGGTGTGTCAACTCGTCTTCCAGGAACGCGACAACGGGCCGCCGGATTCCCGGCGGCCCGTCGTCGCGTACGAGGAGGGGTCGGCTAGTGCGCGGAGCCCGCCGTCGCCGGGGGCAGCTCGGTCTGTACGCCCGGGTCGCCCGCGTCCGCCGTGTAGTCCTCGGGGGACGTCTCGTCGACGCCGTCGGGGGCCTTCAGGGCCCGCAGGGCGACCGTGAGGACGACGGTGACGGCGACGTTCAGGACGAACGCGGTGAGGCCGATGTAGCCGATCTCACCGATGCCGGGGATGTTCTTGGAGCTGCCGCCGAAGTGCTTCTGGGTGGGGGAGGCGACCCCGTACGCGGCGAGCGTGCCGTACGCCATGCCGACCGCCCAGCCCGCGAGCAGCGCCCAGCGGTGGAACCAGCGCGTGAACAGACCGCCCACCAGGGCGGGGAAGGTCTGCAGGATCCAGATGCCGCCGAGCAGCTGGAAGTTGATCGCGACCGTCTTGTCCATGGTGAGGACGAAGACCAGCGCGCCCACCTTCACCAGGAGCGAGACCAGCTTGGAGACCTTGGTCTCCTGCTCGGGCGTGGCGTCCGGCTTGAGGAAGTCCTTGTAGATGTTGCGGGTGAAGAGGTTCGCGGCCGCGATCGACATGATCGCCGCCGGGACGAGCGCGCCGATGCCGATCGCCGCGAACGCCACGCCCGCGAACCAGTCCGGGAACATGTCCTCGAAGAGCTGCGGGATCGCCAGCTGGCCGTTCTTGACCTTGACCCCGGCGGCGATCGCCATGAAGCCGAGCAGCGCGAGCAGGCCCAGCATCAGCGAGTACAGCGGAAGGATCGTGGTGTTGCGGCGGATGACGTTGCGGCTGCGGGAGGAGAGGGTCGCCGTGATCGAGTGCGGGTACATGAACAGCGCCAGCGCCGAGCCGAGGGCGAGCGTGGCGTAGGTCCACTGGCCCGCGTCGCCGGGCACCAGGGCGCCGGTGGGCTTCCCGGCCGCGTTGGGCGTCTCGAACTTGTGCCGGGCCGCCGCGAAGATGTCGTCGAAGCCGCCGAGCTTGATCGGGATGTAGATGATCGCCACCAGGATGACGATGTAGATCAGCGTGTCCTTCACGAACGCGATCAGCGCGGGCGCGCGCAGCCCCGAGGAGTAGGTGTACGCGGCGAGCACCGCGAACGCGATCAGCAGCGGCAGGTCCTTGAGGAACCAGTTGCCGGATCCGCCGATGCCCATCACGTCGAGCACCGCCTGGATGCCGACCAGCTGGAGCGCGATGTAGGGCATCGTGGCGAGGATGCCGGTGACCGCGACCGCGAGCGAGAGGCCCTTGGAGCCGAACCGGCCGCGCACGAAGTCCGAGGTCGTCACATAGCCGTGCTTGTGCGAGACCGACCAGAGCCGCGGCAGGAACGTGAAGATCAGCGGATAGACGAGGATCGTGTACGGGACCGCGAAGAACCCGGCCGCGCCCGCCGCGTACACCGCGGCGGGGACCGCGACGAAGGTGTACGCGGTGTAGAGGTCGCCGCCGAGCAGGAACCAGGTGACCCAGGTGCCGAACGAGCGCCCGCCGAGGCCCCATTCGTCCAGGCTCTCGTTCTCGGCGCGGCGCCAGCGCGCGGCCATGAACCCGACGACCGTGACGGCCAGGAAGAAGAAGATGAAGACGCCGAGCGCGACGCCGTTCACCCCGTCGTTGGCTGCGAGTGTCACTTGCCCTCACCCGCCTTGCGGCCCTGCTGGTCGTGCTGCCACAGCTTGTACGCGAGCATCGTGAGCGCGGTCGAGATGACCACCCACAGCATCTGGTACCAGTAGAAGAACGGGATCCCCGCGAGGGCCGGGTCGGCCTTCGCGTACGAACCGACCCAGAGCATCGCCACGAAGGGCGCTGTCAGGCAGAGGGCGATGACCACGCGCGCGGGCGTGATCACCGGTCTCCGCTCTTGCGTTGATTCCGGCATACGTTGGCTCCGTCCCCTCACTTCACCTGTGTAATGCGCAGGAAATCTAGGGGACGGATAACCGTCGCGAAACCCCCGTCCGGATAGCGGACGTGGCGAAAGAGTGCGGAGTCGGTGCAGGCCGGAGGCTATTTCCGGCTATGTCAGTCTGTCGGCCGCTTCAGCCGCGCGACGAACTTGTAGCGGTCGCCCCGGTACACCGAGCGCACCCACTCCACCGGCTCGCCGTCGCCGTCGATGGAGTGGCGGGAGAGCATCAGCATCGGCAGGCCCACGTCCGTGCCGAGCAGCCCGGCCTCGCGGGGGGTGGCCAGCGATGTCTCGATGGTCTCCTCGGCCTCGGCGAGCCGCACCCCGTACACCTCGTTGAGCGCGGTGTAGAGAGAGGTGTACTTGACGAGCGAGCGGCGCAGTGCGGGGAAGCGCTTGGCCGACAGGTGCGTCGTCTCGATCGCCATCGGCTCGTCGAGCAGCCCCGCCAGCGTGTCGTCGGCCGTCACATAGCCGATGTCGAGGAGCTGCGAGGTGGGCTCCAGGCCCTGGGCGCGCATGTCCTCCGTGTACGAGGTGAGTTGCAGGGCCTGGGAGACCTTGGGCTTGGCGACGAAGGTGCCCTTGCCCTGGATGCGCTCCAGACGCCCCTCGACCACCAGCTCCTGGAGGGCCTGGCGCACGGTGGTGCGGGAGGTGTCGAACTCGGCGGCGAGGGTGCGCTCGGGCGGCACGGGGGTGCCCGGCGGCAGGGTCTCCGTCATGTCGAGCAGATGCCGCTTGAGGCGGTAGTACTTGGGCACGCGAGCGGTCCGGGCGCCGGCGCCCGCCTCTGTCTCCGTACCGCTCCCGTCGGTGGCCATGGCCCGCCTTCCCGAGTGCTGCGCTGCTGCCGTCACCGGCTCCTCCGTCTGTCGCGGCTCACATGGTGGCACGGACCGGTCACGGGTCGTCGCCCTCCCTCAGGTGTCGGTCCGATAACGGACGCGACAGCCCTTCTTATACACCCTTGACACCCCTAAAGGTCTAGGCCAAGCTCCGGGTACTGGTCTAAACCATTAAAGACCAGGTCCCAGCCCCACAGGCAGTACACGTCGTATGTCTTCGCGGTGGGCGGGGGGTTGCAGCATCCCTGAGGAGGGTGGCGTGAAGCGCAAGCTCATCGCGGCGATCGGCGTCGCGGGCATGTTGGTCAGCATCGCGGCGTGCGGCGACGACGACAAGAAGGACGACGGTGCCAAGGGCGGCGACGCCAAGTCGCTGACGGTCTGGCTGACGGTCGACGCGCAGAAGAACTGGCCGGACCTGGTCAAGGCGGCCGACGACGCCATCGTCGCCAAGCACCCCGGCCTGAAGATCAACCACGAGTACTACGGCTGGCCGGACAAGAACGCCAAGCTCGACGCGGTGCTCGCCACCGACAAGGCCCCCGACGTGGTCGAGATGGGCAACACCGAGATGCTCGCCTACTCGGTCAAGGGTGCCTTCGCCGAGGTCGACCCGTCGAAGTTCGACAACTCCTCGGCGTGGCTCGACGGCCTCAAGGCCTCGGTCACGTACGACGGCAAGACCTACGGCGTCCCCTACTACGCCGGTGGCCGCACGGCGACCTGGCGCAAGGACGTCGCCGCCGACGCCGGTGTCACCGCCGCGCCGAAGACGTACACGGAGCTGACCGCCGACCTGGACAAGATCCAGGAGAAGAAGGGCGACAAGTTCAGCTCCTGGTACCAGCCGACCCGCGACTGGTACGCGGCCATGTCGTACGTGTACGACGCCGGCGGCTCCATCGCCAAGGAGGACGGCGGCAAGTTCAAGGCGAACCTGTCCTCGCCGGAGTCCCTCAAGGGCCTGAACGAGTACAAGAACATCCTCGGCAAGTACATGCACGGCGACAAGACCAAGGACGAGGCCGACCGTCCGATCGTCTACGGCCAGGGCAAGTCCGCGCTGATCTTCAGCGCCGCCTGGGAGGGCGGCAGCGCCGCGCTCCCCGAGAACGACAAGGTCGGCAAGCTCGCCGACAAGATCGAGTCGTTCGTGATGCCCGGCCCGTCCGGCAAGGCCATGCCGGTCTTCCTCGGCGGCTCGGACCTCGCGGTCCCGGTCAAGTCCAAGGCGCAGGCGCTCGCCGCCGAGTGGATCAACGCGTTCACCGGCACCCAGGGCCAGAAGGGTCTGATCGCCAAGCAGAACCTGCCCAACAACAAGACGGACCTGGCTCCGCTGAAGTCGGACCCGAAGACGGCCGTCGCGGCCACCGCGGCCGAGTCCAGCTGGTTCGTGCCCATGGCCCCGGGCTGGGGCCAGGTCGAGAAGGCCAAGGTCCTCCAGGACATGCTGCAGGCCATCGGCACCGGCAAGAAGTCGGTCGAGCAGGCCGCGAAGGACGCGGACACCGCGATCGACAAGGTCATCAACACCAAGTGACCTGTGGGCGAGGGCCCCGTCGGAGAGCGACGGGGCCCTCGCCCGGCCAGTACCGGAGAGGGACCGCTAGGAGCGCGCGATGAGTGCCGCAGAGACAACCACCGCCAAGGTGCCGCCGGCGCGGCGCGACCCACAACCGGCTGGGGGATCCGGGAAGCCGAAGAAGCCGCGCGCACAGCGCGGCATCGGACAGGCGGCGGTGCCCTGGGCACTGCTCGCCCCGTGCCTCCTCGCCCTCGCCCTCGTACTCGGCTATCCGCTGGTACGCCTGGTCACCCTGTCCTTCCAGAAGTTCGGCCAGCCGCAGCTGTGGGGGTTCAAGGACCCCGAGTCGGTCGGCTTCGACAACTTCACCAAGGTCCTGAGCGACAGCGAGTTCTGGACCGTCGTCATCCGTACGGTCCTGTTCGCCTTCACCGCGGTCGTGCTGACCATGGTGCTCGGCATGCTGATCGCCCTGCTGCTCCAGCGGGTCTCCGGCTGGGTCAAGACCCTGGTGAACATCGCCCTGGTGGCGAGCTGGGGCATGCCGATCGTCGTCGCCATCACCATCTTCAAGTGGATGTTCGACAGTGACTTCGGCGTACTGAACTGGCTGCTCAGCCAGTTGCCCGGGGTCGACATGATCGGCCACAACTGGTTCGCCAGCGGCACCCAGGGCCTCGCCGTCATCATGCTGCTCGTGGTCTGGGGCGCGGTGCCGTTCGTCGTCATCACGCTGAGCGCGGGCCTCACCCAGGTCCCCAAGGAGCTCGAAGAGGCCGCGCGGCTCGACGGCGCCGGCGCCTGGGGCGTCTTCCGGCACGTCACCCTGCCGATCCTCAAGCCCATCATCGTGATGCTGGCGACGCTCTCGGTCATCTGGGACATGGGCGTCTTCCCGCAGGTCTTCGTGATGCGCGGCAACCACCCCGAGCCCGAGTTCCAGCTCCTCACCACGTACTCGTACGACAAGGCGTTCGTGGTCAACGACTACTCGCAGGGCTCCGCGATCGCGCTGCTGACCGTGCTCCTGCTGCTCGGTGTGATCGCCGTGTACATGCGCCAGATGCTCAAGATCGGAGAGGTGGAGTAACCGATGGCTGCCTCCAACGCGCTCGCGCGTCCCCGCAAGAAGAAGTCCAAGCTCGGCTGGAACCTGCTCGGTCTGCTCGTCTTCGCGACCGCGGGCTTCCCGGTCTACTGGATGCTCAACACGGCGCTCAAGCCGGCCAAGGACGCGATCGACCCGAGCCCGCACTTCTTCCCGCGGTCCTTCACCCTGGAGAACTTCCGCCGGGCGCTGGACATCGGTGACTTCTGGGGCGCGATCGGCCGCTCGCTGATCGTCTCCGTCGTCGTCGTGGTGATCGGCATCGCGGTCGGACTGCTCGCCGCGCTCGCCATCTCGCGGTTCGCCTTCCGGGGCCGCAAGATCGTGATCGTCGGCATCCTGGCGGTCCAGATGGTCCCGCTGGTCGCGATGATCATCCCGGTCTTCCTGCTCCTCAACGACCTCGGCCAGTACGACAAGTTGTCCGGTCTGGTCCTCACCTACCTCACCTTCATCCTGCCCTTCACGGTCTGGACGCTGCGCGGCTTCATCGTCAACGTCCCCAAGGAGCTGGAGGAGGCGGCGATGGTCGACGGGTGCAGCCGCACCGGCGCCTTCGTCCGCGTGGTGTTCCCGCTGCTGGCCCCTGGCATGGTGGCCACCTCGGTTTACGGCTTCATCCAGGCGTGGAACGAATACCTCTACGCCCTCATGCTGATGAGCCAGAACCACCAGACGGCCACCGTCTGGCTGTCCAACTTCACCACCCAGCACGGCACCGAGTTCGCCCCCATGATGGCCGGCTCCACCATGATGGCCGTCCCCATCGTGGCTCTGTTCCTCCTCGTCCAGCGCAAGATGGCCGCGGGTCTGACGGCCGGCGCGGTGAAGGGATGATGACGCCGCCCATGACGACGATCGCACGCGGCACCGACACACTCACGCGCGACGCCCTGACCGTCCTGCAGCCCGGCTTCGTCGGCACCACCGCGCCCGACTGGCTGCTGCGCCGGATCGGCGAAGGCCTCACCTCGGTGGGCCTGTTCGGCCGCAACATCGCCACGGCGGACCAACTGGCCGCGCTGACGGCCCAGTTGCGGGCCGAGCGGGACGACGTCCTGGTGGCCATCGACGAGGAGGGCGGGGACGTCACCCGCCTGGAGGTCCGTACGGGCTCGTCCTTCCCCGGCAACCTGGCGCTGGGGTCGGTGGACGACACCGGCCTGACCCGCGCGGTGGCGCACGAGCTGGGCCGCCGGCTGGCGGCCTGCGGGGTGGACCTGAACTGGGCCCCCTCGGCCGACGTGAACTCGAATCCCGGCAATCCGGTCATCGGGGTACGGTCCTTCGGCGCCGACCCGCACCTCGTGGCGCGGCACACCGCCGCGTACATCGAGGGGCTCCAGGCCGCCGGAGTCGCCGCCTGCACCAAGCACTTCCCGGGCCACGGCGACACGGCGGTCGACTCGCACCACGCGCTCCCGCGCATCGACGTGGACCTCGACACGCTCCACGCCCGTGAACTGGTGCCCTTCCGCGCGGCCATCGCCGCGGGTTCCAAGTCGGTGATGAGCGCGCACATCCTGCTGCCCGCGCTCGACCCGGCCCGCCCGGCGACGCTGAGTCCGCGCGTGCTGACCGGACTGCTCCGCGAGGAGCTCGGCTACGACGGGCTGATCGTCACCGACGCCGTGGAGATGCAGGCCATCGCCTCGACGTACGGGATCGAGCGCGGCTCGGTCCTCGCGATCGCGGCCGGGGCCGACGCGCTGTGCGTCGGCGGCGGTCTGGCGGACGAGGACACCGTGCTGCGGCTGCGGGACGCGCTGGTCGCGGCGGTACGGGCCGGGGAACTGCCCGAGTCGCGCCTGGCGGACGCGGCGCGGCGGGTACGCGCGCTCGCGTCCTGGACGCGGCAGGCCAGGGGGAACGCCGCGGGGCCGGGCGCGGATGTGCAGGAGGGGACCGCGCCCGGCACCGACATCGGCCTGGTCGCGGCCCGCCGCGCCCTGCGGGTGACGGGCGACGCGCTCCCGCTGACCTCGCCGCCCTATGTGGCGGCGTTCACCCCCGTCGCGAACATCGCGGTCGGCGACGAGACGCCGTGGGGGGTGGCGGCGGAGCTGGGCGCGTTGCTGCCGGGAACGACGACGGGGACGTACGGTCCGTCCGCGGACCCGTCCTCGGTGCTTGCCGCGGCCGGCTCGCGCCGGATCGTGGCGGTCGTCCGCGACGAGCACCGCCATCCGTGGATGGGCGCGGCCCTCCACGCACTGCTGTCGGCGCGCCCCGACACGGCGGTGATCGAGATGGGGGTCCCGCAGGCTCCCGCGCGGGGTGCGGTGCACATCGCCACGCACGGGGCGGCGAGGGTATGCGGCCGAGCGGCAGCAGAGCTCCTCACCCCCACCCCACCCGTCACCTGAACCCCTCTGGCGGGCGGCCGGGGGCGGCTCGGGCCCGCGCTACCGGGGGCCACGCCCCCGGACCCCGCTGTGTTGCGTCCGCGGCTCCGGTGGTGGGCTGGTCGCGCAGTTGGGTGGGGGAACTACAGGCCCTGCCACGCCGGCTTGTTCGCGTATGTGTGGCGGAAATAGTCCGCCAGCTTCAGCTTCGACGCCGCCGCCTCGTCCACCACAACAGTCGCGTGCGCGTGCAGCTGAAGCGCCGACGCGGGGACCACAGAGGCCACCGGCCCCTCCACCGTCTGCGCCACCGCCTCCGCCTTGCCCTCACCCGTCGCCAGCAGCACCAGATGCCGCGCCTCAAGGATCGTGCCGATCCCCTGGGTGATCACATGGTGCGGCACCTGCTCGATGTCGTCGTCGAAGAAGCGCGCGTTGTCCACCCGCGTCTGCTCCGTCAGCGTCTTGATCCGCGTACGGGACGCCAGCGACGAGCACGGCTCGTTGAAGCCGATGTGCCCGTCCGTGCCGATCCCGAGGATCTGCAGGTCCACACCCCCGGCCGCCACCAGCGCCCGGTCGTACGCCTCGCACGCCGCCTGGACGTCCGCCGCCGAGCCGTCCGGCCCGATGAAGGAGTCCGCGCCGAGCCCGAGCGGCTCCACGACCTGGCGGATCACGGTCGCGCGGTAGGACTCGGGGTGCCCGGTCGGCAGCCCGACGTACTCGTCGAGCTGGCAGACCCGCGCCCGCGAGACATCCACGGCCCCCGCCGCGACCTTCGCCGTCAGCGCGTCGTAGATGGGCAGCGGGGTGGAGCCGGTGGCCACGCCGAGCAGGGCGTCGGGCTTGCGGCGCCACAGTGCCGCGATGGACTCCGCGATGAGCTCGCCGCCCGCCTTGGCGTCCGGGACGATGACAACTTCCACGTGGGCCTGCCGATCTGGAGACGTAGACTAACCAGGGTGGTATAGACCAATCTAGCAGAGCGGGCCGCTCTCCCGCTGGCGGTCGCGCCTTCTGTCATGGTCGACTGGAGGGGTTTCGGCAACGCGTACAGAGACCGCCCTCTGGAGGCATTCCGTATGTCGTCCCCGACCTCGCCGGCCCACCGTGAGGCGCACAGCGAGCAGCCCGGCCGGATCATGCGCGGCGAGATGGCGGAGCAGCCCGCCGTACTGCGCCGCATCCTCGCCGAAGGCGCGCCCCGCATCCGAGAAGTGGCCGCCGCGATCGCCGCCCGCAGACCGCGCTTCGTCCTGCTGACCGCCCGCGGCACCTCCGACAACGCCGCCCTGTACGCCAAGTACCTGCTGGAGATCCGGCTCGGGATGCCCTGCGGGCTCACCTCGATGTCCACGACCACCGCGTACGGCGCCCGCCCCGACCTCAGCGACGTCCTGGTGATCACCGTCAGCCAGTCCGGCGGCTCGCCCGACCTCGTCGACTCCACCCGGGCCGCCCGGAGCGCCGGCGCCCTCACCCTGGCCGTCACCAACAACGCCGACTCGCCGCTCGCGGCCGTCTCCGAGCACCACATCGACATCCTGGCCGGACCGGAGAAGGCGCTGCCCGCGACCAAGACGTACACCGCCTCGCTGCTCGCCCTCTACCTCTTCGTCGAGGGGCTGCGCGGCGGCGACGTCTCGGCCGCCGAGGCGCTGCCCGAGCTCGCCGACCGCATCCTGGCGCGGCAGGACGAGGTGAGACAGCTGGCCTCGCGCTACCGCTTCGCCGAGCGCATGGTCATCACCTCGCGGGGCTACGGCTACCCCACGGCCAAGGAAGCCGCTCTCAAACTGATGGAGACCAGCTACATCCCCGCCCTCTCCTACTCCGGTGCCGATCTGCTGCACGGTCCGCTCGCGATGGTCGACAACATCTCGCCGGTGATCGCGGTGGTCACCGACGGCCGCGGCGGCCAGGCGCTCCAGCCGGTGCTCGACCGGCTGCGCGGCCGGGGCGCCGACCTCTTCGTCGTCGGCCCCAAACCGCAGGTGGACGCGGCCTCGGCGGGATTCGTCCTGCCGGTCGAGGGCGTCCCCGAGGAGCTCCAGCCGGTCCTGGAGATCCTCCCGCTGCAACTCCTCGCGTACGAGGTGACCATCGCCCGGGGCCAGGACCCCGACGCGCCCCGCGCCCTGGCGAAGGTGACGGAGACCCGCTGACGCGGGGCCGCGCCGGGCCGGGGAGTGGACCGGACTAGGCGTGGCGCGCCGCGCATGGCAGTCTCATACCCGCCTGGAGCAGGGCCGGTAAACGGATGGACACGAATAATGGTCTAGTCCACAATGGCCCGAGCAGGCCTCCGGCCTCCCCGCACAGGAGGCCGGACAGAGGTACGCGGCGCTCTCTGCCCTGACAGCGCCGAGGACCTCCCGTAAGGCCGAGGGGCACCGCACACCCGTCGGCCGGCAGTTCCGGGCTGCGGTGCCGGACGGGCCGAGGGTCCCGCCCCGGCGCCGTAGCCCGCGCGGGTACCCTCGCTGACGTGCCCTCCATGAACGACCTCGTACGTCAGCACACCGCTCTCAGTGAATCCGACCTGGAGTGGCTCCATCTGCTGGTCTCGGAGTGGCAGCTGCTCTCCGACCTCTCCTTCGCCGACCTCGTGCTCTGGGTGCCCACCCTCGACGGCACCCGGTACGTCTCCGTCGCGCAGATGAGGCCCAACACCGGCCCCACCTCCTACCAGGACGACATGGTCGGCCATCTCGTCCCGCGCGGCCGCCGCCCGCTGCTCGACGCCGCGCTCGACGAGGGCCGGATCGTGCGCGAGGGCGACCCGGAGTGGCGCGAGGAGGTGCCGGTGAGGGTCGAGTCCATTCCCGTACGCCGGGAGGGCCGCGTCCTCGGGGTGATCGCGCGCAACACCAATCTGCTCACCGTGCGTACACCCTCCCGCCTGGAGCTCACCTATCTCCAGTCCGCCTCCGACCTGGCGCAGATGATCGCCGCCGGGTCCTTCCCCTTCCCGGGGCAGCAGGTCGACATGGACGCCTCGCCGCGCGCCGGCGACGGGCTGATCCGGCTGGACGCGGACGGCATCGTCCAGTACGCCTCGCCCAACGCCCTCTCCGCGTACCACCACCTCGGCCTCGCCTCCGACCTGGTCGGCCAGCACCTGGGCGAGCTCACCGCCCAACTCGCGCCCTCGCGCGGCCCGGTGGACGAGGCCATCGCCAAGCTGGCCAGCGGCTACGCCCCGCGCGAGACCGAGGTCGAGGGCAGCGGCGGGGTCATCCAGCTGCGCGCCATCCCGCTCAAGCCCAAGGGCACCCGGATCGGTTCGCTGGTCCTGCTGCGGGACGTCACCGAACTGCGCCGCCGCGAGCGCGAGTTGATCACCAAGGACGCCACCATCCGGGAGATCCACCACCGGGTGAAGAACAACCTCCAGACGGTGGCGGCGCTGCTGCGCCTGCAGGCCCGGCGGATCGACTCCGAGCAGGGGCGCGAGGCGCTGAACGAGGCGGTGCGGCGGGTCGGCTCGATCGCGATCGTGCACGAGACGCTCTCCCAGAACCTGGACGAGCGCGTCGAGTTCGACGAGATCGCCGACCGGGTCCTCGCGATGGTGGCGGAGATCTCCCCGGGCAAGGTCACCTGCCGCCGTACGGGCCGGTTCGGCATCCTGGACGCCGAGGTCGCCACCCCGCTGGCGATGGTGCTGACCGAGATCCTCCAGAACGCGCTCGAACACGCCTTCGCCCAGGGGGAGCAGGGCACGGTGGAGGTCTCGGCGGTGCGCGGCGGCACCCGCGACGACGCCCGGCTGCTGATCACCGTGCGCGACGACGGCCGGGGGCTGCCCGAGGGGTTCGACCCGCAGAAGGCCGGGAACCTCGGCCTCCAGATCGTCCGCACCCTGGTCGAGGGCGAGCTGGGCGGCGCCTTCGACATGCTGGCGGCGCCGGAGCGGGGCACCCAGGTGGTACTGGACGTGCCGGTGCGCGCCGACAAGTAGCCGGTACGCGCGGGCAGCAGGCCCCACAGACAGCAGCGAGCCCCGGACCGAGAACGGTCCGGGGCTCGAATGCTGTGGGTTACTGCTGCGCGCTGCGGCTCGGGGGGCGGTGAGTGCGTACTCGCTGTACGCGCCGCGCGGGCCTAGGCAGGAGGGGGGATCAGGCGGTCGCGTTACGCGCCCGGTTGCGAGCGGCACGGCGCTTCATCGCGCGGCGCTCGTCCTCGCTGAGGCCACCCCAGACGCCGGAGTCCTGGCCGGACTCGAGCGCCCACTGCAGGCACTGCTCCATGACGGGGCAGCGGCGGCAGACGGCCTTGGCTTCCTCGATCTGCAGCAGCGCAGGACCGGTGTTGCCGATGGGGAAGAACAGCTCCGGGTCTTCCTCACGACAAACGGCGTTGTGACGCCAGTCCATGGCTGCTACCTCTCTTGGTATGTGTGACGGTGCTTGTGAATGTGAACGCTTTCACGAATCCCCCCGCAAGGGAAGGGCCGACTTCCAGTTGGACTGGTTGTGGTCCTGAGTTGAGGAGGGGTTCTGGCTCTCACGGAGGCCGGTGTTGCGGGCCGTCCCGATCGCCATGTAGAGATTCGCAAACCTCGGCGGCGGATACAACCCCTTCAGGAAAGTTTTTTTTGATTCCTCGGTGTCGACTGGGTCACAGTCGTACTTCTATGGGGTGGGCCCCAGCCCAAACGTTCGAGTTAAAGGACTTTCGGCCCTTCCACTCACACAATCACACGCAGTGCCCGGCGTACGCCTGTGAACGTCACGCTCGTACGCAGACCCAGGTGGTCGCCGTCCATCTGGAAGGGCAGCGGGGCCTTGGAATGCAAGGTGAAGTCCGTGAGGTCGTGCTGTGAATCCGCGTGCTTGCCGTGTGGACCCTTCTCGGGGGTCGAGGTCAGCAGCTGAGTGGCGTACCGGGCCGCCGAGGGGGTCGACAGCCGGGAGAGCGAGAGCACGTCCAGGGCCGTCTCGAAGGACGCCTCCGGGGTCGCGTACACCGGGCGATTGCCCAGGTAGGTCCACGGAGAGGTGTTGCAGACTATCGACATCACCAGGTCCTCGACCGGGTCCTGCCCGGGCCGCTCCAGGGTGATCGTGCCGTGCCGCCGGTGCCGCTCCGCGAAGAATTGGCGGGCCACCTGACGGATGTAGAGGCTGTGTGTGGAGCGTCTGCCGCGCTCCCGCTGCTGTTCGACCCGGCCGACGACCCCGGCGTCGAACCCGAATCCGGCGCAGAACGTGAACCAGCGGTCCGGTACGCCCTCGTCCTCGGTGCCCGGGGTGCCGGCCGCCAGGCCCAGGCTCACCGTGCGGCCGCGGCCCTCGCGCAGGGCGTCCAGCAGTATGCCGGTCGCCTCGACGGGCTCGTTGGGCAGTCCGATCGCGCGTGCGAAGACATTGGTGGAGCCGCCGGGGACCGCCGCGAAGCTCGGCAGGTTCTCCGGGTCGGGGCCGTTGTGGAGCAGACCGTTGACGACCTCGTTGACGGTGCCGTCGCCGCCGAGCGCCACGACCAGGTCGATGTCGCTGCTCTCCGCCGCCCGCCGCCCGAGGTCGCGGGCGTGGCCCCGGTACTCCGGCCGCCGAGCGCCACGACCAGGTCGATGTCGCTGCTCTCCGCCGCCCGCCGCCCGAGGTCGCGGGCGTGGCCCCGGTACTCCGTCGTCACGGCCTCCAGCTTCATCTCGCTGGCCAGCGCATGGATGAGGACATCACGGGTGCGGGCACTGGTGGTGGTAGCCGCCGGGTTGACCACGAGAAGTGCACGCATGACCGCCAGAGTACCTACCGGGCGGTACCGGGCACAGTCCAGCCCCCCGGTCCCGGACGCCCCGAGGGCCCCGGGGGAGGGTCCGCGCCGAGGGCTACCCTGCTGGGGTGAGTACTGAGCAGCACCCTGACAGCGAGACCGGCGCCGGCACCCCCGAGGGGCCGCGCCCCGGCCGGCTGACCGCGGCCGCCGCGATCGCCGCGGTCGAGGGCCTCGCCCTGGTCGGCGGCGGCCTCTTCATGCTCGTGATGGGCCTGATGGGCAAGCCCGACCAGCCGCGGCAGGCCGTGACCGGCGGTGTGACGCTGATCGCCCTCGGGATCATCCCGCTGGTCGCCGCGCGCGGGCTGCTGCTGCGGCGCCGCTGGAGCCGGGGGCCCGCGCTGATCACCCAGATCCTGGCGCTGCCGGTCGCCTATATGTTCCTGACCTCGGACGGGCCGGCGATCCCGGTGGGGATCGTGACGGCCGCGCTCGCGGTGACCGGGCTGGTCCAGCTGGTCAACCCGGCGACGGCGGAGGCGCTCGGCGTCCGCGGGACGGGCGGGACGCGGTAGCGCTCCGCCGGCCGCGCGGTCGTGCGACCGCGCGCCGTCCGTGGTCCTACTCCTCCACCAGCAGCTTCTCCCGCAGCTGCGCCAGGGTCCTGGCCAGCAGCCGGGAGACGTGCATCTGGGAGATGCCGACCTCCTGCGCGATCTGCGACTGGGTCATGTTCCCGAAGAAGCGCAGCAGCAGGATCCGCTTCTCGCGCGGCGGCAGATCCTCCAGGAGCGGCTTGAGCGACTCCCGGTACTCGACGCCCTCCAGCGCCTCGTCCTCCGCGCCCAGCGTGTCCGCGACCGCCGGCGACTCGTCGTCGGTGTCCGGGACGTCGAGCGAGAGCGTCGAGTAGGCGTTCGCCGACTCCAGACCCTCCAGGACCTCCTCCTCGGAGATCCCCAGCCGCTCCGCCAGCTCGTGCACCGTGGGCGAGCGCCCGTGCTGCTGGGAGAGCTCGGCCGTGGCCGTGGTGAGGGCGAGCCGCAGCTCCTGGAGGCGGCGCGGCACCCGGACCGCCCAGCCCTTGTCGCGGAAGTGCCGCTTGATCTCGCCGACGACCGTCGGGGTCGCGTACGTCGAGAACTCGACCCCGCGCTCCGGGTCGAACCGGTCGACCGACTTGATCAGGCCGATGGTGGCGACCTGGGTCAGGTCGTCCAGCGGCTCACCGCGGTTGCGGAACCGCCGGGCCAGGTGCTCGACCAGCGGAAGGTGCATCCGGACCAGCTTGTTGCGCAGCTCGGCCTTCTCCGGCGAGCCGTCCGGAAGTTTGCGCAGCTCGATGAACATCGCCCGCGCCCCGCTGCGGTCCTGTGGATGCTGCTGGTGCTGCGTGTGCTCGATGTGCTCGCTCATGTGGGCCGCCCGCTCTGCCTGCCGCGTCTGCTCCGCCACGGCCTCAAGGCCGTCAAGTCCGTCCACCGGGTGCGGCCGGGCCTGCTGCTCCGGAATACCGACGGAGCGCGGCATCTCCGGGTGCGACTCGGGGATGCGCCTGTCGTCCCGCACCGGACCGTCCCCGCTCACGCCGGTCCGGGTCCCGCGCCGCGCTGTTTGTACAGGCTGATGGAGACCGTACGGTCGTCGGCGACCGAGGAGTCGACCTTGCCGGCGAGCGCGGAGAGCACCGTCCAGGCGAAGGTGTCGCGCTCGGGCGCCCGGCCGTCCGTGGTCGGGGCCGAGACCGTGACCTCCAGGGAGTCGTCGACGAGACGGAAGACGCAGCTCAGTACGGAGCCGGGGACGGCCTGCTGCAGCAGGATCGCGCAGGCCTCGTCGACCGCGATACGCAGATCCTCGATCTCGTCGAGGGTGAAGTCCAAACGTGCCGCGAGGCCGGCCGTGGCCGTACGCAGCACCGACAGGTAGGCACCCGCGGCCGGCAGCCGGACTTCCACGAAGTCCTGGTTCCCGGGCTCGCCTGCGATCTGGGACACCCTCACCTCCAAGGTGGCACAAGCTCTCTCGGGCCCCGGCGGAGGGGACGCCTCCGGGGCCATGCGGTACGAAATGCGGTGATCGTGCGTCGTCCACGCGATCGTGGTGCTCGGGGGGCGACGCTATCGCGATCCATGGTGTCGTGTCGCCGGGACCCCTCCCGACAGGTGTCACTCATGGTAAGCATATGAGCACGGACAGTGGCTAGAGGTGTGCGGTGCCCAATTGCTGTGAACCGACGCCGGGTTGACGTACCCAGGCCCGGGGCCGTCGAACCGTCCGGATCCTCCTGACCTCCCGCGTCACACCAGTGCGTTGTCCACAAAGCACCAGCGCCAGTCCTCGCCCGGCTCCAGGGTGCGCATCACCGGATGCCCGGTCCGAAGGTGGTGGGCGGTCGCGTGCCGCATCGGCGAGGAGTCGCAGCAGCCCACATAGCCGCAGACCAGGCAGAGCCGCAGCTGTACGTGATGGGTGCCGGCGGCCAGGCACTGCGGGCACGTCCCGGTGCGCGGGGCGGGCTCGGGGCGCGGCAGTTCGGCAACGTGCGGGCACTCGCTCATGATTGCCAGGTTACGACGGTCCGGTTGTGAGGTGGCTGGGATGGACGCGTTGCCGCTGGTGGCACTGGTCGCGGGAGCCGCGGTGGTTCGAGTCCGGGGGTGGTACGGGCGTACCCGCCGCAGTGGAAGCGCTCGTCCAGCGACCAGTTGTCCCCGCCCGCCCCGAAGGTCTCGTGCTGCAACTGCCGTATCTCGCGCGCGAGGAAGCCGCCCCGCAGCACCGGGAAGCCGAGGGCGCGCTGCCCCGGGGCGAGCCCGGCGGCGAGTCCGGCGAGGGTGCCGCCGGTCCCGCAGGCCACCGCCACGACGTCGGCGAGACCGTGCAGCTCGCGCCCGAGGTCCCTGCAGCCCCGGACGGCCAGGGAGTTGCTGCCGCCCTCCGGGACGACGTACGCGGCGGCGCCGAAGCGCTCGCGCAGCGCGGCCAGCACCTCGGGCTCGGCCTTGCGCCGGTAGGTCGCGCGGTCCACGAAGTGCAGCCGCATGCCGTCCGCCGCGCACCGGGCGAGCGAGGGGTTGAGCGGCCGGTGGGCGAGCTCGTCGCCGCGGACCACGCCGACGGTGGGAAAGCCCAGGAGCCGGCCCGCCGCGGCCGTGGCGCGCAGATGGTTGGAGTAGGCCCCGCCGAAGGTCAGCACCGGCCGCCCGGCCGCCTCGCGCAGGTTCAGGGCGAGCTTGCGCCACTTGTTGCCGGGCAGGGCCGGATGGATCAGGTCGTCGCGCTTCAGTAGGAGGCGGACGCCGTGGCGGGTGAAGCGCTCGTCCTCGACCGCTTGCAGGGGCGAAGGGATGCGCGGCTGCAAGGCGGTGGTGGGGTCGGGCGCTTCTTCGGTCACCTGTCCATTGTGACCGGCGCCCTCACTTCAGACGCTCGTGGACCCGCTCGCGCAGCCAGTCCATGCCGAAGCCCCGCGGGTCGACCTTGCCGGGCTGCCACTCCCGGTGGCCGACGACCGACCGCTCGCTCCAGCCGTAGTGGCGGCAGACCGCCGCCGCGGCCTTCTCGATCGCCTCCAGCTGGACCTGTGGCCAGGGATCATCGCCGTCGCCGAGGTTCTCGCACTCGAACCCGTAGAAGCGGCCGTTGCCGTCGGTGTCGGCCTCGTCGCAGACCGGCAGACGTTTCTCGGCGACGACCGCGCGCAGCACGTCGCCGTCGCCCGCGCCGGCGTGGTTGGCGCGTCCGTTGCCGACCAGATGGACCGTGCCGTCCTTGGTGATCACGCCGTGGCAGAGCGGGCCCGGCAGGCCCTCGTAGCCGTCGTAGCAGATGCGAACGGTGGCGTCGGAGCCCCGGGTGACGGTGTGGTGGATCATCACGCCGTTGAGCGGGCCCCAGGCGCCGTGCCCGGCCCGGTTGTGGGTGCGCCAGCCGTCGACCTCGACGACGTGGAGGCCTTCGGCGCGCAGGGCGGAGAGGAACTGGTCGGCCGACATGGGTGGGGCCACGGCGGACTCCTTCGAAGAGCGGCACCCCGCTGCGGGGCGCCTGGTGCGGTTGGGGCGGATGCGCCCTGCCGTCTTCTACCGGAACTTCCGCATATGGGCGATCTGTTCGGATGGCGTGCGAGCCGATCCGGACAGATCGCCCGATTACGGTCAGTCGTGTGCGAGCCAGAGGTCGGGGCCGAACACCTCGTAGTGGATGTCGGCGGCCGCGACGCCCTTGCCGAGGAGCTGGGTGCGCACCGACCGCATGAAGGGCAGCGGACCGCACAGGTACGCGCGCGTGCCCGACGGCACCGCGACCGAGGCCAGGTCCACCAGGCCCGTACGGTCGCCGGGGTGCCCCGGCTCGGGCCGCTCGTACCAGAAGTGCGCCGTGCCGTCCGGGAGTTTGGCCGTCAGCGCCGCGTGGTCCGCGCGCAGGGCGTGGTCGGCGGGGGAGCGGTCGCCGTGCACCACGGTCACCGGGGCGCGGTGACCGGCGCCGGCCAGGTGCTCCAGCATCGACAGCATCGGGGTGCAGCCGATCCCCGCCGAGGCGAGCAGCAGCGGCGCCCCACCGCCGTCGAGGACGGATGCGTCGAGCACGAGATCGCCGTACGGGGCCGAGACGCGCAGCCGGTCGCCCTCGCGCACGCGCGCGTGCAGATGGAGGGAGACCTCCCCGTCGGGGGACGGGGCCTCGCCCCTGACCCGCTTGACCGTGATCGAGCGGGTGGCGGAGCCGGGGGCGCCGCTGAGGCTGTACTGGCGTATCTGGCGGGCGCCGTCGGGGAGTTCGACCTGGACGGAGACGTACTGGCCGGGGCGGAAGCCGGGCGCCGGGGCGCCGTCGGCGGGGCGCAGCCGGAAGGTGGCGGCATCGGCCGTCTCCTCGGTGCGCCCCTCCACCGTCCACTCGCGCCACACGTCCCCGGCGGCCACGCCCCGGGCGGCGTACAGCCGGGACTCGATGGCGATCAGGGCGTTCGCCATCAGCCAGTACACCTCGTCCCAGGCGGCGGCGACCTCCGGCGTCACGGCCTCGCCGAGCACCTCGGCGATGGCGGCGAACAGGTGCTCGTGGACGACCTCGTACTGCTCGGCGGTGACGCCGAGGGAGGCGTGCTTGTGGGCGACGCGGCCCAGCATCACGTCGGGGCGCTCGTCCGGGTGGTCGAGCAGATGGGTCGCGAAGGCGGCGATCGACCCGGCGAGTGCCTGCCGCTGGAACCCGGCGGCCTGGTTGCCCCGGTTGAACAGGTCGCGCAGCAGCTCGGGGTGGGCCGCGAACAGCCCCGCGTAGAAGCGCTCGGTGACGGCGGGGAGGGCCGCGCCGACGGCGGGCAGGGTGGCGCGTACGGTCGCGGCCGACTTCTCGGACAGCAAGAGGACTCCTCTGTGAACTCGTCTTTAATTGGAATCTAAGACTCGTATTTTTGGATACGGGCGGCGGCCCTGGGCGGGCGGTGGTGCCTCAGTCGTCCGTCCGGCGGCCGCCCGTGAGCCCGATGAGCAGCGGGCCCGTGGGCGAGGTGACGAGGTCGGCGACGGTGACGGGGTCGAGGGAGGCGCAGAACGCCTCCTGCGCCCGGCGCAGCGCCCCGCGCAGCCGGCATGCCGAGTTGAGCGGGCACGGGACCGTGCCCTCGCACTCGACGACGTCGCCGGGGCCTTCCAGTTCGCGGACCAGGCCGCCGACCGAGGCCCTGCGGCCCGCCGGGGTGAGCGCGAGCCCGCCGCCGCGGCCGCGCCGCGCCTCGACCAGGCCGAGGTGCTGGAGCCTGGCGACCACCTTCGCGGTGTGCGTATAGGGCACCCGCATGGTCTCGGCCACCTCGCGCGTCGTGGGCGGGGCCTCCCGGTCGCCCTCGTCGGCGACGGCCAGACGCATCAGTACCCGAAGCGCCAGGTCGGTGAATCTCGTCAGCCGCATGGCGTCAGCGTAGATAACTTGCATATGCCGTGCAACTTTGTGGCCGGAACCCCGAGGGTGCCCTCGCCGGGATGCGCAACATGCCCCGCCGAAGCGGTTCTAGTCCCACTCATTTGTGTAATGGCGCGGGCACGGTCCGTGCTGGAAGGCTTCTCGCGCAGGTCAGCTCATGATCGGAAGATCGAGAGGGAAACACATGTCGGTCGAGGCAGGGCCCGAGGCCCGCGCGCAGCAGAGTCTTGGCACCGCAGCCGCGCGGAATCTGGCGACCACCACCAAGTCCGCCCCCCAGATGCAGGAGATCACCTCTCGGTGGCTGTTGCGGATGCTGCCGTGGGTGCAGGTGCAGGGCGGTACGTACCGGGTCAACCGGCGACTGAGCTATTCGGTGGGTGACGGGAAGATCACCTTTGTGCAGACCGGGCGTCGGGTGGCGGTGATCCCGGCCGAGCTGGGGGAGCTGCCCGCGCTGCGCGGGTTCGAGGACGAGTCGGCGCTGACCGAGCTGGCGAACCGCTGCGAGCAGCGCGAGTTCGCCGCCGGGGACGTCCTGGCCGCCGAGGGCGACCCGGTGGACACCGTCTACCTGCTGGCGCACGGCCGCGTCGAGCGCATCGGCACCGGCCCCTACGGCGGCGAGGCCGTCCTGGGTGTCCTGGCCGACGGCGCACACCTGGGCGAGCAGGCCCTGGTCTCCGGCGAGGCGACCTGGGACGCCACCGCCCGCGCGGCGACCGCCTGCACGGTGCTGGCGCTGAGCCGCGCCGACGTCCTCAACCTCGCCGAACGCGCCACCTCCCTGGGCGAGCACCTGGCCGCCTACGCCCTCATCCCCGAACAGCGCACCAACAAGTACGGCGAAGCGGCCATCGACCTCGCGTCCGGCCACGTCGGCGAGGCGGTCATCCCGCACACCTACGTGGACTACGAAAGCTCCCCGCGCCAGTACGAACTCTCCGTCGCCCAGACCGTCCTGAAGGTCCACAGCCGCGTCGCGGACCTCTACAACCAGCCCATGAACCAGACCGAACAGCAGTTGCGGCTCACCGTGGAGGCGCTCCGCGAGCGCCAGGAGGACGAGCTCATCAACAACCGCGAGTTCGGCCTGCTCGCCAACTGCGACTACGGCCAGCGCCTGCAGCCCCACGACGGCGTGCCCAGCCCCGACGACATGGACGAACTCCTCTCCCGCCGCCGCGGCAGCAAACTCTTCCTCGCGCATCCCAAGGCCATCGCCGCCTTCGGGCGTGAGTGCAACAAGCGCGGTCTGGTCCCCGAGAGCATCGACGTCGGCGGCAACCGCATCCCGACCTGGCGCGGTGTGCCGATCTTCCCGTGCAACAAGATCCCGGTCAGCGACGCCCGTACGACCTCGATCCTGTGTATGCGTACGGGTGAGGACGAGCAGGGTGTGATCGGTCTGCGGCAGGACGGGATCCCGGACGAGATCGAGCCGAGCCTGTCGGTGCGGTTCATGGGCATCGACGAGCAGGCGATCATCTCGTACCTGGTCACCGCCTATTACTCGGCCGCCATCCTCGTTCCCGACGCCCTCGGCGTCCTGGAGAACGTGGAAGTCAGCCGCTGGCGCTGACGGTTCCGAGAGCCCCGGACGGGTGGCCGGTGGTCGGGGAGGTCCCCCGGCCGCCCGTCCGGCAAACCGCGTACCCGAGCGGCGCGTGAACGCGCGCACCCGCCATGGCGCAGGAAAGACCGCGTATCGAACACGGCGAGAGGAATGTCGAGTTGGTCATGGGGGAAGCCGTCGAGGGGCGCGAGGCAGTGGACCTGCTGGAACGGACCCGCGTGGTGGTGAACCCGCGACTGCGGGACACCGTGGAGTCGCTGCCGGGCTCGATAAGGCGCGTGGCGATGTACCACTTCGGATGGGAGCACGCGGACGGTACGCCGGCCGCCGGGCAGGCGGGCAAGGCGATCCGGCCCGCGCTCGTACTCGCCGCCACCGCCGCGCTGGGCGGCGACCCCGGGCAGGCGCTGCGGGCCGCCGCCGCCGTCGAGCTCGTCCACAACTTCACCCTGCTCCACGACGACGTGATCGACGAGGACGCCACCCGGCGCCACCGGCCCACCGCCTGGACCGTGTTCGGCACCCCGGACGCCATCATCGTCGGGGACGCGCTGCTCGCGCTGGCGCTGCGGCTGCTCGCCGAGGACGGCCACCCGGCGGCTCCCGCCGCCTCCGCCCGGCTCGCGGCCTGTGTGATCGAGCTCTGCGCCGGACAGCAGGCCGACTGCGCCTTCGAGCAGCGCGGCCCCCAGGAGGTCTCCCTGGACGAGTGCCTGGACATGGCGATGGCCAAGACCGGCGCGCTCCTCGGCTGCGCCTGCTCGCTGGGGGCGCTGTACGCGGGGGCGGGGGCCGAGGAGGTGGCCGCGCTCGACGCGTTCGGGCGCGAGGCCGGGCTCGCCTTCCAGCTCATCGACGATCTGATCGGCATCTGGGGCGACCCCGGGCGTACCGGCAAACCCGCCGGGGCCGATCTCGCCTCGCACAAGAAGTCGCTGCCGGTGGTGGCCGCCCTGACCTCGGGCACCCCGGCGGCGGCCGAACTCGCCGAGCTGTACCGGGGCCCGATGGGGACGGGCCGAGGGGTCCCGGGGCTGCCTCCGGGGCCCCTCGCGCCCTGACTCGGGGAGAGCCAACTCTAGGATCGTTCCGATCAGTTGAGGATGACCGGAATGCGAACAGGGGCGGCCGACATGGGCACGGGACCGGGCACGGGCATACGGCGGGTGGAGCCGGACGACGAGAAGGCGGTCGAGGCGGCGGTGCGCCTGCTCGACGAGGCGTTCCAGGAGGACCCGGTGAGCAGCTGGGTCTTCCCGGACCCGGCGCACCGCCGTGAGACGCACCGCCATCTGATGCGCGCCTTCCTGGAGATCTCGCTCGCCGAGGGCCGTGTCGACCTCGCCGAGGACGGCACGGCGACGGCCCTGTGGGTCGATGTCCCCGCCGAGCCTGAAGAGGCCGAGGAGGACGGCCCGGCGCAGCTGAGGGCCGCCGTCGACCCCGGGAACGAGCGGGTGGAGCTGATCGGCCGGCTCACCGCCGGCGTCCATCCGCACGGCCGGGCGCACACGTATCTGCTGCTGATCGCGGTCGCCCCGGACCGCCAGGGCCGGGGCGTGGGGGCCGCGCTCGTCGCGCCCGTCCTGGAGCGGTGCGACCGGGAGGGCCTGCCCGCCTATCTGGAGGCGAGCAGCGCGCGCAGCTCCCTGCTGTACGAGCGGCTCGGCTTCGCGCACCTCGGTGAGCCGCTGCGGCTGCCGGGCGGGCCGCTGATGTACCCGATGTGGCGCGAGCCGCGCGGCTGAAACGATTCACCACCGTACGGGACCGGGCCGGGGGTTCAGCTCCCGAGCACCCGGTCCACCACCATCTCGACCAGCCGCTCGGTCGTGTCCTCGCCGAGCACCTCCGGCAGTGTGAGGTGTTCGATCAGCAGGCCGGTCATGGCGAAGTAGAGCAGCCGTACCGTGTCCGCGTCGCCCGGCAGCCCGGCCTCCAGGTGGAACGCGATGTTCGCCTCCAGATCGGCGCGGATGGCGTCGGTCAGCGCCTCCCGGAGCTCCGGCCTGCGGGTCGCCTCCAGACGGAGCTCCAGCATCGCGAGATAGCCGGTGCGCTCCTTGACCATCCGCTGCAGCAGCCAGTGCATCAGCGAGGCGACCAGCTCCCGCGAGGGCGCGGGCCGCATCGCCTCGCTCACCTCGGCCGGATCCGGTGTCATCCGTACGTGGATGTGCCGCCCGGCCTGGGTGAACAGATCGTCCCTGCTGGTGAAGTAGTTGGAGGCGGTGCCGGGCGGCACCCCGGCCTCGGTGTCGACGGCGCGGAAGGTCAGCCCGCGCGCTCCCTCGCGCGCCAGCACTTCGATCGCCGCGTCCACGAGGGCGGTTCTGCGTTCCGGGTTCCTGACCATCCGAGCTCCTTCTGCTGCGTTCCTGTCGAGTTGCCGCGGGGCCTTGCGCAACCACTACATACAAAGTACTTTATGCGGAGTGGTTGATCGACCGGCCACCCCCCGAGCCAGAAGAGGCCAGCTTGCGCAAGCTTTCGTACTACATCGCCCTCACCATCGACGGCTTCATCGCCGCCCCGGACGGGTCGTACGACTTCTATCCGCTGAGCGAGGAGGTCGTCGGCTTCATGGCCGCCGACTTCCCCGAGACCCTGCCGACCACCCTCCGCCGGGCCCTCGGCATCGACGAGGCGCCCAACCGGCGGTACGACACGGTGGTGATGGGCCGGGGGACGTACGAGCCCGCCCTCAAGGACGGCATCACCAGCCCGTACGCCCATCTGCGCCAGATCGTCTTCTCTCGCAGCCTGGGCGAGTCCCCGGACCCGGCCGTCGAGGTCGTCTCCGGCGACCCGGTGGCGCTCGTGCGCGAGCTCAAGCGCGAGGAGGGCCTGGACATCTATCTGTGCGGCGGTGCCGACTTCGCCGGGCAGCTCATCGAGGAGATCGACGAGCTCGTCATCAAGAGCTATCCGATCGTGGCGGGCGCCGGAATCCCCTTGTTCCGGGCGGAGTTCGCGCCCCGCTCCTTCGTGCCGACGGACAGCCGTTCCTTCGAAAACGGTACAGTCGTCACCACTTACACAAGGAAGCGCTAACTCCCATTTCGGTCACGCCCTGTGACGAACAGCAGGTTGCGCCGCTAATCTCCCGCCCATGACCACACAGTCCTGGGCGGGCTGGTACCGAGACCGCCATGGATCCGAAGCGCTGACGATCACCGCCGACGGGACCCAACTGCACACCCGGATCAGGGGAGTCGACTTCGCCGGGGCGGGGTTCGACTCGCTCGGCCCGGTGTCGGTGCCGGGCATACCGACGGAGGGCTCGTTCCCGCTCGACGGCGGTGCCCTGTGCGACTTCGTCCTGGAATGGGACATGCCGGTACCGGTCGCCTCCGCCGACGGCGCGCTCCACCAGGCCACGCTGAGCTGTCTGCTCTCCCTCAAGCCGCCCGAGCCCGATCTGGGGCTCGCGCTGCACCTGGGGGGAGCGGTGTACGCCTCGGGGCGCGCCGAGCTCGACTTCGGGTCGGTACTGGACGACATCCGCCGCCAACTCCCGTACGGGGAGCACCTCCAGACGTCCGTCCTCGAAAGCATCTGACCCCCGACGCGGCCGTCCGCACCGAGACACGCCCTCGGTACGGACGGTCGCGTCCCTGTTTTTGTGCCACCGTCAGAAAGGTGTCAAGAGAGGGCCGTTGGGATTCCCCCCGGCCTCATTGTTCTACTACTGTGCGAACAATGAAGGTTTCGATGAACCGGGCCCGCTACCAACTGGTGGCCGTCGCCGTGCTGCCGTTCCTGCTGGCGCTCGCGGTCGACCTGCTGCTCTTCGCCGCCCTGCACGACCGGCTGCCGACGCGGCTGGCCACCCACTTCGACGGCGGTGGCGCGGCCGACGGCTACGCGGACCGGAGCGCGTACGTGACGGTGAACCTCGGCCTCGCGGGCGGCCTCGCCGCCGTCTGGGCGATCATCGCGGCCACCGCGGACCTCGCGGTGCGCGGCACGCGCCGGCTGCTCGGCGCGGGATACGCGACCGCGGGCCTGACCGGGTATGTGATGGCCGCCGCGCTGTACGCGAACCTCGACGTGGCCGACGGCGGCGCGGCCCGGCTGCCGCTGTGGCAGCTCGCGGCGGGCCTCGCGGTGGCCGCGCTCGCCGCGGCGGCCGGGACGCTGCTGCTGCGGCGCCTCGACCTGCCCGCGTATGTGCCGCCGCCCGGCCCCGGCAGGGTCGAGCGGCTCGACCTCGCGGAGGGCGAGGTGGCGGGCTGGGCCCGACGCGCCCCCTCGCGGACGCTGTGCGCGGCCGGCGTGGCACTGCTCGTCTTCGGGGGCGCGCTGACGTACGTGTACGGCTGGGGGCGCGCGGCCGCGCCGCTGGCATGCGGGCTGCTGATCCTCGTCTGCTCCTGCCCGTACGTGACGGTGGACCGGCACGGGCTGACGACCCGCCCGACGGTGCTGCCCTGGCCGAGGGTGCGGATACCGCTCACCGACGTGGACCGGGCGGTGAGCCGGGAGGTGAAGGCGCTCTCCGAGTACGGCGGTTGGGGCTACCGGGTGCGCCCCGGGCGCTCGGGGCTGATCCTGCGCTCGGGCGAGGCGATCGTGGTGCGGCGCACGGGCGGGCGCGAGTTCGCCGTGACGGTCTCCGACTCCGCGACGGCCGCGGCCCTGCTCAACACGCTGGCCGAGCGGGCGGCGGTGCGCTGATGCTGTTCCGGGTGGACCCCGGGTCCGCGGTGGCGCTCGGCGACCAGATCGCCGCGTCGGTGCGCCGCGCCATCGCCGAGGGCGCGGTGGAGCCGGGCGAGCGCCTGCCCGCCGCCCGCGTCCTCGCGGACTCGCTGGGCGTCAACGTCCACACGGTCCTGCGCGGCTACCAGCGCCTGCGCGAGGAGGGCCTGATCGAGCTGCGGCGGGGCCGGGGCGCGGTGGTCGTCGAGGCGGCCTCGTCCCGCGCCCGGGCCGGACTCCTGGTGCGGGTGCGCGAACTGGTCGAGGAGGCCAGGCGGTTGGGCCTGTCGGAGGACGAACTGCTCGACCTGGTCCGCACCGGCCTCCACTGACCTAGTACGTCTGCAACTCCACCAGGTTGCCGTCGGGGTCGTGCAGATGGGCGGCCCGCATCGTCGGACCCCACTGCGGCCGGTCCTGCGCGGGGGCGACCACGGTGGCACCGGCGGAGGTGCAGAGCTCGACCCCGGCGTCCAGCGCCTCGGGCCCGTCCACATGGATGACGACGGAGGCCCCGACGGGCACGTTCTCCTCACCGACGGCCGCGGCCATCGCGGCCCGGGAGAACAACGCGAACGTCGTACGGCCCTCACAGTCGTCCCAGCTGGCGTACCCCGACCCTTCGGTACCGCGCGCCAGCGAACACCCGCTCAGCTTGGGCAGCACGGCCGCGTAGAAGCGGAAGGTCGACTCGTAACGCTCCACCAGGAGCCGGGTGTAAGGGGGTTCGAGAGGTGCCATGACTCCGAACCTACCCCGGAGGATCATCTTCCGGGAGGCCGGACAGCAAGGCCGGAAAGCGTCGGTGGGCGGCCCCGCACACGCCGACAGCACCCGGCTCCGCGCGGATGCCGGGTGCTGTCAGGTGCTGCTGCCGGAGCGGCGAAGGGGCGTTACGCCTTCTTCGTCTCCCAGAAGATGCGGTCGATCTCGGCGATGAGTTCGAGCGCCTTCTCGCCGGTCTTCGGGTCCGTCGACGCCTTGGCGGCCGAGAGGGCCTTCAGGGTGTCGTTGACCAGCTGGTGGAGCTGGGGGTACTTCTCGAAGTGCGGGGGCTTGAAGTAGTCGCTCCAGAGCACCGAGACGTGGTGCTTGGCGAGCTCCGCGCGCTGCTCCTTGATGACCACGGCACGCGCACGGAAGTGCGGGTCCTCGTTGGCCTGGAACTTCTCCTGCACGGCCTTGACCGACTCGGCCTCGATACGGGCCTGGGCCGGGTCGTACACACCGCAGGGCAGGTCGCAGTGGGCGCTGACCTTCACCTTGGGGGCAAACAGGCGGGAAAGCATTGAGCTGTCCTTCCTCGTGATCGTCTTCTCAGGTGGGACATTACTCGGTGGAAGGCCCGTTTTCGCGAGTGCCCCCGGGGGCTTAGGACAAAAGTCCAGGGTCACCATGGGACTCGTGGCGGAACGTACCGTGGGAGTGGACCGGGTACCGGGAGGTGGGTGGCGGATGACGGATCAGGGGCGGGAGCCGAGGGTGCCGTTGGGGATCGCGGAGGTGACGGGGACCTCGATGGTGCCGACGCTGCTCCACGGGGATCAGCTGCTGGTGCACTACGGGACCGAGCTCCGGGCCGGTGACATCGCGGTGCTGCGGCATCCGCTCCAGCAGGATCTGCTCATCGTCAAGCGGCTGATCGAGCTGCGCGAGGGCGGCTGGTGGGTGCTCGGCGACAACCCCGACGACGAGGTCGTCGACAGCCGGGCCTTCGGCACCGTCCCCGGCGAGCTGGTGCTCGGGCGGGTGCGCGCCCGCTACCGGCCGCTGACGCGCGGGCGTCAGCGCTCGTTCGGGGTGCTGCTCTCCTGGGCGGTCTCGGCGCTGCGGCCGGTGTTCGCGGACCGGTCGGTCTCCAGGCGCTTGCGCGCCCGGTAGGCGGCCACGTTCGCCCGGGTCGCGCACCGGTCCGAGCAGTAGCGCCGGGAGCGGTTGGTGGAGGTGTCGAGGTAGGCGTTGCGGCACGGCGCCGCCTGGCACAGGCCGAGGCGGTCCACCCCGTACTCGGTCAGATGGAACGCAAGACCCATGGACGCGAGCGCCGCATAGCCCGCCGTCGCGTTCGAGGTGTGGTCCGCGAGGTGCATGTGCCACAGCGGGGTACCGTCCTCGGCCCGGTGGTCGTGCCCGGAGATCTGCGGGCTGACCGGGAACTCCAGGAGGAGGGAGTTCAGCAGGTCCACCGCCTGCGCCTCCTCGGCCGCGTCCGCCGCCTCGAACACCGCCCGCAGCCGCGCCCGTACCGCCCGCAGCCGGGGCACATCGGCCTCCGTGGCGCGGCGGGCCGTCGTCGAATCCGAGGTGAACAGCTCGCGGATCACCTCCACCGACGTCAGGGAGTCCTTGTTACGGGCCGGCTCCTCGGTGTTGACCAGGCGCACGGCGTAGTCCGAGTAATAGGCCAGTTCCACGTGTAATCCTTACGGCGGTCAGTAACGGCTGGGCGCGCTTCGAGGGTATTACGCCGAACTGTCCTCCGGGTACGAAGTCGGCCACCGGCGAAAGGGGTCGCCGACGGCGAAAGGGGCGGTACGGGCCGACCAGGCCCGTACCGCCCCTTTCCGTACTCCCAGGGCCCGAGTGTCTACAGGACCTTCGACAGGAACGACTTCGTCCGGTCGTGCTGCGGGTTGGTCAGGACGTCGCGCGGGTGGCCGGACTCGACCACCACACCGCCGTCCATGAAGACCAGCGAGTCGCCGACCTCGCGGGCGAAGCCCATCTCGTGGGTCACCACGATCATGGTCATACCGTCCTCGGCCAGGCCCCGCATGACGTCCAGGACGTCACCGACCAGCTCCGGGTCGAGCGCGGAGGTCGGCTCGTCGAAGAGCATCAGCTTCGGCTCCATGGCCAGTGCACGGGCGATCGCCACGCGCTGCTGCTGGCCGCCGGAGAGCTGCGAGGGGTAGCTGCGCGCCTTGTCGGCCAGGCCGACCCGGTCGAGCAGCTTCTGCGCGCGCTCGCGCACCACCGCCTTGGACTCGCCCTTCACCTGGATCGGCGCCTCCATGACGTTCTCCAGCGCCGTCATGTGGGGGAACAGGTTGAAGCGCTGGAAGACCATGCCGATGTCGCGGCGCTTGAGCGCGACCTCGCTGTCCTTCAGCTCGTAGAGCTTGTCGCCCTTCTGGCGGTAGCCGACGAGCTCGCCGTCGACGGAGAGGCGCCCGGCGTTGATCTTCTCCAGGTGGTTGATGCACCGCAGGAAGGTCGACTTGCCGGAGCCGGACGGGCCGATCAGACAGAACACCTCGCCCTCGGCCACCTCCAGGTCGATGCCCTTGAGGACCTCGACGGCGCCGTAGGACTTGTGCACGCCTTCGGACTTCACCATGGCGGTCATCGGGTCACCGCCTTGGGGGTGCGACGGAGCACGGCCAGATTGGCCTTGATCCGCTGGAACGGGGTGGGCGGGAGCGCGCGGGTGGACCCGCGGGCGTAGTAGCGCTCCAGGTAGTACTGGCCGATCGAGAAGACCGTGGTCAGGATCAGGTACCAGGCGGCGGCGAGGAAGAGCATCTCCACCGCGGCGCCGGACGTCTGACCGATGTCCTGGGCCTGTCGCAGCAGCTCGTAGAACTGCACCGCCGAGACCAGCGAGGTGGTCTTCAGCATGTTGATGACCTCGTTGCCCGTCGGCGGCACGATCACGCGCATCGCCTGCGGGATCACGATCCGGCGCAGGGTCTTGCTGTGGCTCATGCCCAGCGCGTGGGCGGCCTCGGTCTGGCCCTCGTCGACCGCGAGCAGACCGGCCCGGCAGATCTCCGCCATGTACGCGGCCTCGTTGAGCCCGAGCCCGAGCAGCGCCGTGAGCAGCGGCGTCATGAACGAGGACCAGTAGTCCTTGTAGATCGGGCCGAGGTTGATGTACTCGAAGACCAGGCCCAGGTTGAACCAGACCATCAGCTGGACCAGGACCGGGGTGCCCCGGAAGAACCAGATGTAGAACCAGGCGATCGAGGAGGTCACCGGGTTCTTCGACAGGCGCATCACGGCGAGCAGGATGCCGCCCACGATGCCGATCGCCATCGACAGGACGGTCAGCAGCAGGGTCTGGCCGACGCCGTCGAGGATGCGGTCGTCGAAGAAGTAGTCCGGGACGGCGCCCCAGTTGATCTTGCCCTGGCTGAACGCGTAGATGATCGCGCCCAGCAGGGCGATCGCGATCACGGCGGAGACATAGCGTCCGTAGTGGCGGACCGGGATCGCTTTGATGCTCTCCGGAGCGGCGGGAGGCGGGGTGTCCGCCGGCTCCGCCTTGTTGACGTCAACAGTCACGGGTGTTGCCTTTCAGAAGCCTTCGGGCCCTCCGCCCGGGGACGGGGCGGAGTGACCCTGGAGCGGGGAGGATCAGACGCCGCCGTTGATCTTGGCTTCCTTGACGGCGCCGGCCTCGACGCCCCACTTCGCGATGACCTTGTCGTAGTCACCGCTCTTGATGATCGCGTCGAGCGCCTCCTTGAGGGCGTCGCGCAGCTGGGTGTTGTCCTTGGAGACCGCGATGCCGTACGGAGCGGCCTCGACCTGCTCGCCGACGATCTGGAAGTCGTTGCCGCCGCCCGAGGTCTTCACCGCGTACGCGGCGACCGGGAAGTCCGAGGAGCCGGCGTCGGCGCCGCCGGAGCGCAGTCGGGTCTGGGCCTGCTGGTCCGTGTCGAAGGCCTCGATCGAGATCTTGCCCTTGTCGCCGCACTTCTCGGACTGCTTCTTGGCGAGGTCCTCGGAGACCGTGCCGCGCTGCACCACGATCTTCTTGCCGCAGAGGTCGTCCCAGGTCTTGATGCCCTGGTCCTTGCCCTTCGGGGTGTAGATCGAGACACCGGCCGTGAAGTAGTCCACGAAGTCGGCGCCCTCGCCGACCTTCTTCTTGGTCTCCGAGTCGATGCCGTTCTGGCGGTCCTTGGTGTCCGTCATGGCCGACATGGCCATGTCGTAACGCTTGGCGCGCAGGCCGGTGACCAGGGTGTCGAAGGTGCCGTTCTCGAACTGGAACTTCACGCCCAGCTGCTTGCCCATGGCGTCGGCGAGGTCCGGGTCGATACCGGCGGTCTTGCCGTCCTTGTCCTTGAATTCGACCGGGGCGTACGCGATGTCCGAGCCGACCTTGATGACGCCCTTGTCCTGAATCGCCTTGGGCAGCTTCGAGAAGAGCGGGGCCTTGCTGGTGGCGGCCGAGCTGGAGCCGCCGCCGTCCTTGCTCTTCGTCTGGTCTCCGCAGCCGGTGAGCAGGAGGGCACCGGCGACCGCGATCGCGCCGACCGCGGCAATCCGGGACGAGGCGGCGGTCGTACGACGGGTGGTGCTTGCGGTCATGGTCGGGTTCCTCCGGCGGGTGATGGAGTGGCCAGTGAGTGAACAGTGAGCCGTGGTGCCCATCGTTGGGCGACACGACCGTGTTGTGTCGGCATCTTGCCATTCGGACCTGCGGAATCAGGGGGGCGCGCATGTCAAAATCGGATAACGGGTCACCCCCCAACCCCAACGGGCCGGTACATCAAGGCCGGACCATGTGCGGGTTTTACCTTTACCGGCCGGAAAATCTGCGGTTCATCTCGCGTTGTGGACACGTTTCATGCCGCATAGCTCACTTGTCCCGACATGCCGCTATGAGTCGTGTCACCACGGTGTTCCGCAGTCGAAATGGACTACTCGGCGGACGCCTCCGTCCGGTAAGAAGGATCCTTACACCCCTCATCCGGGGCTCAGGGCGCGTTGTGCGGCGCGCCCGCGCGTACGTACCTCCTCCCTGCGGGGCGGGCCAACCGCTTCCCGCGGGGAACGTATGTGGTGCCCACCCACCCCTCCTCAACAAGGAGTGGCCACCCTCAACTGATGAAGACTTAAGGGGTCAAATCAAAATGGCAGCGGAGATCGTCAATCCTCGCAGCGACAGCAGTACCGACCAGGGCTCCGCGGAGGAGCCCTTCGATCCGGCCTTCGCCCTGCACCGGGGCGGCAAGATGGCCGTGCAGGCCACCGTGCCCATCCGGGACAAGGACGACCTGTCCCTGGCCTACACGCCGGGCGTCGCGAAGGTGTGCACCGCGATCGCGGAGAACCCGGACCTGGTCCACGACTACACCTGGAAGTCCCAGGTCGTCGCCGTGGTCACGGACGGTACGGCCGTGCTCGGGCTGGGCGACATCGGCCCCGAGGCGTCCCTTCCCGTGATGGAGGGCAAGGCCATCCTCTTCAAGCAGTTCGGCGGGGTCGACGCGGTGCCCATCGCGCTCGCGACCACCGACACGGACGAGATCATCGAGACGGTCGTGCGCCTGGCGCCGTCCTTCGGCGGAGTGAACCTGGAAGACATCTCCGCGCCGCGCTGCTTCGAGATCGAGCGGCGTCTGCAGGAGGCCCTGGACATTCCGGTCTTCCACGACGACCAGCACGGCACCGCGGTGGTCACCCTCGCGGCGCTGCGCAACGCGGCGAAGCTCACCGGGCGCACGCTCGGCGAGCTGCGGGCCGTGATCTCGGGCGCCGGCGCGGCCGGTGTGGCCATCGCCAAGTTCCTCCTTGAGGCGGGCCTCGGCGACGTGGCGGTCGCGGACCGCAAGGGCATCGTCAGCCGGGACCGCCAGGACCTGACCGACGTCAAGCGCGAGCTTGCGGAGATCACGAACAAGGCGGGTCTGTCCGGCTCCCTGGAGACCGCGCTGGCGGGCGCGGACGTCTTCATCGGCGTCTCCGGCGGTACGGTGCCGGAGCCCGCGGTGGCCTCGATGGCGCCCGGCGCGTTCGTGTTCGCCATGGCCAACCCGAACCCCGAGGTCCACCCGGACATCGCGCACAAGTACGCGTCGGTGGTCGCCACGGGCCGCTCGGACTACCCGAACCAGATCAACAACGTGCTGGCGTTCCCGGGCATCTTCGCGGGCGCCCTCCAGGTCCGGGCCTCCCGGATCACGGAAGGCATGAAGATCGCCGCGGCCAACGCGCTGGCCGACGTCGTCGGCGACGCGCTGGCGGCCGACTATGTGATCCCGTCCCCGTTCGACGAGCGGGTCGCCCCGGCCGTGACGGCGGCGGTTGCCGCCGCGGCACGCGCGGAGGGTGTGGCCCGGCGCTGACGGGTCCGCCGCGGCCTCGTCCGTTCCGCCGCCGCGCCCCGTGCGTGGCTGGTCGCGCCGCACCCGCGCCCCTCACGGGGCGCGGGTGCGGCGCGTCACACGCGGTGGTGGTTCCGGCCGGGGCGCGGGCGCCCCTATCGTCAAG
This sequence comes from Streptomyces sp. ERV7, assembly GCF_001653515.1. Classification (GTDB taxonomy): domain Bacteria; phylum Actinomycetota; class Actinomycetes; order Streptomycetales; family Streptomycetaceae; genus Streptomyces. The sequence continues at coordinate 1,601,914 of NZ_LYOY01000040.1, forward strand.
GCCATGTTCGCCGCCTATGCCGCACGCATCGACCGTGACCAGCCGCTCTCCGGTCTGGAGTTGGGGGAGCGGCCCGCCCCCGGGGTACGTCCGGGCTGGTCGCTCATCGACGTCCGGGCCGCCTCGCTCAACCACCACGACCTGTGGTCGCTGCGCGGGGTCGGCCTCGGTGAGGACAAGCTGCCGATGATCCTTGGCTGCGACGCGGCCGGGGTCGACCAGGACGGCAACGAGGTCGTCCTGCACTCCGTGATCGGCCAGACCGGCCACGGCGTGGGGCCCGGCGAGGGCCGCTCCATCCTCACCGAGAAGTACCAGGGCACCTTCGCCGAGCAGGTCGCCGTGCCGACGTGGAACGTGCTGCCCAAGCCCAAGGAGCTCAGCTTCGCCGAGGCGGCCTGTCTGCCGACCGCCTGGCTCACCGCGTACCGGATGCTCTTCACCAACGCGGGCGTGCGGCCCGGCGACTCCGTCCTCGTGCAGGGCGCGGGCGGCGGGGTCGCGACCGCCGCGATCGTCCTTGGCAGGGCCGCCGGCCTGCGGGTCTTCGCCACCAGCCGTGACGAGGCGAAGCGGAAGCGGGCGGTCGAGCTGGGCGCCCTCGACGCGTACGAGCCGGGCGCGCGGCTGCCGGAGCGGGTGGACGCCGTGATCGAGACCGTCGGCGCGGCCACCTGGTCGCACTCGGTCAAGTCGCTCAAGCCCGGCGGCACGCTGGTCATCTCGGGCGCCACCAGCGGCGACCGGCCCGCGCATGCCGAGCTGACCCGGATCTTCTTCCTGGAGCTGAAGGTGGTCGGCTCGACCATGGGCACCAAGGAGGAGCTGGAGGACCTGCTCGCGTTCTGCGCGGCGACCGGGGTCCGGCCGGTGATCGACGAGGTGCTGCCGCTCGACCGGGCGCGCGAGGGCTTCGAGAAGATCGAGTCCGGGGACGTCTTCGGGAAGATCGTCCTGACAGCCTCTTGATGGTTCGTCAGAAACCCTGATCTGATCTCCGGCACGGTCATCCGACGACGTGCCGGAGGTGTCCCTTGCGTACGGACAAGTTCCTTGCCGCAGCGGGTTGTTGTGCGGTACTCGCGGCCGGGGCGGTGGTGCCCGCCGCCGACGCCCGGGAGGCGGGCGGCATCCCCCGCCTCACCGACGAGCGGGGGCGCACGCTCACCCTGCGCGGCTGGAACCTAAGGACCGCGTAAGATCCGGATCCCGCTCCCGCCTCGACCCCGCTCCCGTGGTGCTCCGGGATCCGGATCTTACGCGGTCCTTAGGTAAGCGCCCAGTACGCGGGCACCCTCCTCGTCCAGATGTGGCGTGGGTCACACCTGACTCCCGTCACATTCACGAGCCACGTTTCGTCATAGCTGTGACGGAGGAAGCCGACCGGTGTGGATGTTCTGGCAGGGCCGGTCGGCGTCCGGCGTCACTGTTTCTGTGTGAAGTGTTCGGCGTTTACGTGAGATCTTTTGAGGAGAGCAAATCATGACTGCTCGGGCCAAGCACCCTGCTTTTGTCGTTCCCGGTGCCATTGACGCTCTGGTGGCCCTCGGAAAGGCCAGCAAGGAAGTTCCCGGCGTCGATGTGAAGCTGCTTGAGCTGCTGCATCTGCGTGCGAGCCAGATCAACGGCGACGGTGCCAACGCGGACCGTCACCCGCGTCTGGCGAAGGCCGCCGGCGAGACCTCGGACGAGCGTCTGTTCGCCGTCGCCGCCTGGCGCAACACGCCGTACTTCACGGACGCCGAGCGTGCCGCCCTGGCGCTCTCCGAGGCCGTGACCCGTCTCGCCGACCGTGAGGACGCGGTCTCGGACGAGGTGTGGAACGACGCGGCCAAGCACTTCAACGAGCAGCAGCTCGCGGCGATCGTCCTCTCGGTCGCCACCGCGAACCTGTGGAACCGTCTGCACGTGGCCATCGGCCAGGTTGCCGACCCCAACAGCTGATCACCCCCGTACAGCTGCTGGTGCCGGCCGACACCCCCGACGGCCGGCAGGTCGGGCGGACGGCTCGACGGCGGGCGGCCCGGTCACCGCAAGGACGTTGCGGTGACCGGGCCGCTTTTGTATGCCGTCGCCGGCGCGGAAGAGGGGAGGCGAGGGGTGCGGTTCCCGGAGGAACCGCACCCCTCCCCTCCGCTGCTCCGCGCCTACTTCCCCTGCTTCTTCCTCGCGGCCTCGATGAAGGCCTCGAAGAGGGGGAGGGTGTCGGTTCCGAGCTCGCCGTGCGCCTGGAGTCCGGCGAGGAACGGGGCCGAGGGGTCCTCGGCCTCCGCGCCCTCGATGATCCCGTCGTCCGACCACGCGGTGGCCACCAGACCGGCGCCTAACTTGTCGATGCCCTGGTGGTGGTGGCAGTAGACGGTGGCGGTCGGCCCGAGAGCGCTGCCGAGCAGCGAATCCGGCTTCACCTGGATCTCGCGCGGCTCGTACTTCCCGGGTACGGCGGGCGAATGCTCGGGCAGGTGCTGGTCGAGCGTGCCGCCGCGGGTGATGGAAATCAGCTGGAGCCCGCGGCAGACGCCGAGCACCGGAATCCCGCGCCGCTCCGCGACGGCGAGCGTCGCCAGTTCCGCGGTGTCCCGCGCCTCATGCGGGGGAAACGTGAACTTCTCGCGCTCGGCACCGTAAAGAGCCGGGTTGATATCGGCGCCGCCGCTCATCAGCAGGGCATCGGCGCGGGCCATCACATCATCGACCGCGTCCGGAATCGGCGGCACGAGAACCGGGGCGCCGCCCGCCTGGTGCACCTTCTCCATGTACTCCCAGGGGAGAAGCGCCACATGGACGTCTCCCCAGATGTTCCAATTCACCGTTGTCAGGTCGGCGGTCACCGCCACGACGGGCCGAGTCATCGAATGTCGTCCTTCCCAATTCCAGTGAAATAGAGTTTCACTAGAGCATCGCTTGTGCGTTTCTCGACTGCACCGAACTTGTCCGCAGCGAGTACGGGGGGTTGGATCAAGAATTGCACAGAGCTCAGCTCTGTGGAAGAAATCAAAAAATAGGTACGGTGGAAACACGGTCGTCTTTCGGAAGAAAGCGACGGAGACCGCGCGCGCGTTCAACTGCGGGGTGATCGCAGTCGAACGGCCCTATGGGGCGCGCGGAGCTTTTGCGTACCCTCGCGGCAGTGATCGGTCCATTAGCGTCAAATAACTGGGGGAAACCAGACATGACCGCCGCGACAGACAACCCGGGCGCCCGTATGTATCAGGAGTTCCTCGCCGTGCACGCGATCCTGCGGCGGGGAACGGAACTGGTGGCAAACGCGTTCGAGCGCCTGAGCGAGGGCGACCAGGTCAGCGTCAAGGAACTCATCGACACCACGCAGTGGCTCATCGACTTCACCCACCACCACCACGAGTCGGAGGACGAGCTGTTCTGGCCCGTCCTGCACGCGCTCTACCCCGACTCGGTGGCGGCGTTCGACACCCTCAACGAGGAGCACACGGAGCTGGACCGGGAACTGGGCGGCCTCACCCGGGCGGTGGAGCTCCTGACCGCCGCCCACGAGGCGGGCGAGCAGGTCGGCGCCGCCGCGGTGACGGAGGTGGCCCACGCCGGCACGGCGGCGGCGCGCAAGGTCCGCGACATCCTGGCGGGCCACCTCGACACCGAGGAGCCCGTCGTCCGCGACCTCTTCCCCGGCGTCCCGGCCGACGAGATCGACCGCCTCCGTACGGCCATCATGGAGGGCAACCCCAAGTCCGGCGCCCACCTGGTCTTCGGCCTCCTGGAGGACCCCGAGGAGGCCGAGGGCTACGACGAGATCATCGCCAGCTTCCCCCCGGCCCTCCGCTCCCACCGCCCGCAGCTGATCCAGATGTACGTGGACAGCAAGAAGGCGCTGGGGCTGGCGTAGGGGTGCCGCACGGACGCGTCTGAGCCCGGCCGCCGGTTGACCTCGGTGGCCGGGCATCTCGCGTCCATGATCGGGATCTGACAGCCCCCGCACAGCGTTATGTGGGTACGGGACCACATACCGGAGGTGACCGATCGTGTTCGGTTCGGCCTTGAACGAGCTCTTCGCGCCCGGCAAACGGCACGAGGAGGAGGAGCGGCGGCGGCTGGAGATCACGCTCGACGAGGCGGGGGACGCCGACCCCGGGCGCGGGCCCATAGACCTGTCCAGCGGGATCGTGACCATACGGGTGCCGCCCAGGCCCGCCGAGGACGAGAGCGCACGCGAGGACGGGGACGACGGGGGTTCAAGGACAGGCTCCTAGCCGCCGCGCGTACGCCGGAGGGCCCGGCACCCCGATTCCTCGGGGCGCCGGGCCCTCCGTACAGCCACGGCCGCAGCGGCCGGAGACTAGGCGTCGAAGACCTCCGACACCAGCTGCTCCTGCTCCTGCTCGTGCCGCTTCTTCGAACCCACCGCCGGGGACGAGCCGTGCGGCCGCGAGATGCGGCGCAGGCGCTCGCTGTGCGGGACGTCCGCGCCGACCGCCAGGTCGAGGTGGTCGATGAGGTTGAGGGCGATGAAGGGCCACGCACCCTGGTTCGCCGGCTCCTCCTGCGCCCACAGGTACTTCTCGGCGTTCGGGTACTTGGCGATCTCGGCCTGGAGCTCCGCACCCGGGAGGGGGTACAGACGCTCCAGACGGATCAGCGCCGTGTCCGTCGCGCCGCGCTTGTCGCGCTCCGCCTTGAGGTCGTAGTAGACCTTGCCGGCGCAGAAGACGACCTTGCGGACCGCGGCCGCGTCGACGAACTCGTCGCCGATGACCGGGCGGAAGCCACCCGTGGTGAACTCCTCCACCTTGGACGCCGCGGCCTTCAGACGCAGCATCGACTTCGGGGTGAAGACGATGAGCGGCTTGTGGTGCGGGTTGTGCACCTGCCAGCGCAGGAGGTGGAAGTAGTTCGACGGGAGCGTCGGCATCGCGACCGTCATGTTGTTCTGCGCGCACATCTGGAGGAAGCGCTCGGGGCGCGCGGACGAGTGGTCCGGGCCCTGGCCCTCGTAGCCGTGCGGGAGGAGGAGCGTGACGCCGGACGTCTGCGCCCACTTCTGCTCGGCCGACGAGATGAACTCGTCCACCACCGTCTGCGCACCGTTGACGAAGTCGCCGAACTGCGCCTCCCACATCACCAGCGACTCGGGACGGGCCAGCGAGTAGCCGTACTCGAAGCCCATCGCCGCGTACTCGGAGAGCAGCGAGTCGTAGACGTTGTACCGCGCCTGCTCCTCGGTGAGGTACATCAGCGGGGTGTAGTCCTCGCCCGTCTCCTGGTCGACCAGGACCGCGTGGCGCTGGCCGAAGGTGCCGCGGCGGGTGTCCTGGCCGGAGAGGCGCACCGGGGTGCCCTCCATCAGCAGCGAGCCGATGGCCAGGGTCTCGCCCATGCCCCAGTCGATCGTGCCGTCCTCGACCGAGGCGGCGCGGCGCTGGAGCTGCGGCATCAGCCGCGGGTGGACCTTGGTCCGCTCGGGGATGTTCACCTGCGACTCGGCGATGCGCTTCACGACCTCCTGGGAGACCGCGGTCGTCACCGCCACCGGGAACTCGGCCTGCGGCTCCGAGGACTGGATCTCGCCCGCCTGCGCGGTGGCCTCGCGGACCTCCGCGAAGACCTTCTCCAGCTGGCCCTGGAAGTCCTGGAGCGCCTGCTCCGCCTCTTCCAGGGTGATGTCGCCGCGACCGATCAGCGACTCGGTGTACAGCTTGCGCACCGAGCGCTTCTTGTCGATCAGGTTGTACATCTGCGGGTTGGTGAACTGCGGGTTGTCGCCCTCGTTGTGACCGCGGCGGCGGTAGCAGATGAGGTCGATCACGACGTCCTTGTTGAACGTCTGGCGGAACTCGAAGGCCAGCCGGGCCACCCGGACCACGGCCTCCGGGTCGTCGCCGTTCACGTGGATGATCGGCGCCTCGATCATGCGGGCCACGTCCGTGGCGTACATGGAGGAGCGCGAGGACTCCGGGGCGGCGGTGAAGCCGACCTGGTTGTTGATGACGATGTGGACCGTGCCGCCGGTGCGGTAGCCGCGCAGCTGCGACATGTTCAGGGTCTCGGCCACCACGCCCTGGCCCGCGAAGGCCGCGTCGCCGTGCAGGGCGACGGGCAGGACCGTGAAGTCCGTGCCGCCCTTGTTGATGACGTCCTGCTTGGCGCGGACGACGCCCTCCAGGACCGGGTCCACCGCCTCCAGGTGCGAGGGGTTGGCGACCAGCGAGACCTTGATCTGCTCGCCGTCCAGGCCCGTGAAGGTGCCCTCGGCGCCCAGGTGGTACTTGACGTCGCCGGAGCCGTGCATCGACTTCGGGTCGAGGTTGCCCTCGAACTCGCGGAAGATCTGCGCGTACGACTTGCCGACGATGTTGGCGAGGACGTTGAGGCGGCCGCGGTGGGCCATGCCGATGACGACCTCGTCCAGACGCGACTCGGCGGCGCTGTCGATGACCGCGTCGAGCAGCGGGATGACCGACTCGCCGCCCTCCAGCGAGAAGCGCTTCTGGCCGACGTACTTGGTCTGCAGGAACGTCTCGAACGCCTCCGCCGCGTTCAGACGGCGCAGGATCCGCAGCTGCTCCTCGCGCTCCGGCTTGGAGTGCGGGCGCTCCACGCGGTCCTGGATCCACTTGCGCTGCTTCGGGTCCTGGATGTGCATGAACTCGATGCCGGTGGTGCGGCAGTACGAGTCGCGCAGGACGCCGAGGACGTCGCGCAGCTTCATCAGGGACTTGCCGGCGAAGCCGCCGACCGCGAACTCGCGCTCCAGGTCCCACAGGGTGAGGCCGTGCTCGGTGATGTCCAGGTCGGGGTGCTTGCGCTGGCGGTACTCCAGCGGGTCGGTGTCGGCCATGACGTGGCCGCGGACCCGGTAGGAGTGGATCAGCTCGAAGACGCGCGCGGCCTTGGTGACGTCGTCGTCGTGCGAGGCGTCGATGTCCTTGAGCCAGCGGACCGGCTCGTAGGGGATGCGCAGCGACTCGAAGATGCCGTCGTAGAAGTCGCCGTCACCGAGGAGCAGGTTGGCGACGATCCGCAGGAACTCGCCGGAGGCGGCGCCCTGGATGACCCGGTGGTCGTACGTCGAGGTGAGCGTCATCACCTTGGAGATGCCCAGCTTGTTCAGGGTGTCCTGGGAGGTGCCCTGGAACTCGGCCGGGTAGTCCATCGAGCCGACGCCCATGATGACCGACTGCCCGGGCATCAGACGCGGCACGGAGTGGACGGTGCCGAGGCCGCCCGGGTTGGTGAGGGAGACCGTCACACCCGAGAAGTCGTCCATCGTCAGCTTGCCCTGGCGGGCCCGCTTGACGATGTCCTCGTACGCCTGCCAGAACTCGAAGAAGTTGAGCGTCTCGGCCTTCTTGATGCCCGCGACGACCAGCTGGCGGTCGCCGTTGGGCTTCACCAGGTCGATGGCGAGACCGAAGTTGATGTGCTCCGGCTTGACCAGGGTCGGCTTGCCGTCCTTCTCCGTGAAGGAGTAGTTCATCGACGGCATGGCCTTGATGGCCTGCACCATCGCGTACCCGATGAGGTGGGTGAAGGAGATCTTCCCGCCCCGGGCGCGCTTCAGGTGGTTGTTGATGACGATCCGGTTGTCGAACAGCAGCTTCACCGGGACCGCGCGGACGGACGTGGCCGTCGGGACCTCGATGGAGGCGTGCATGTTCTTCGCCACGGCGGCGGCGGGGCCGCGCAGCGTGACGAACTCCGGACCGGCCGGGGCCTCGGCAGCAGGCTGCGCGGCGTTAGCCGCTCCAGTGGAGCCGGTGCTTGCACCGGGGGCCTTGGCCGCGGCGGCGGGCTTCGCGGCGGGCGCGGGAGCGGCCTTCGCGGGAGCCGGGGCCTGAACCGGGGCCGTGGCCTGCGCCGGAGCCGGGGCGGCGGCCGCGGGCTGCGCGGGCGCGGCCGGAGCCTGCGCGGCGGGCGCCGGGGCCGGGGCGGCAGGGGCGGCCACCGCAGCCCCCGCGGCTGCGGCGGGAGCACCCTCTACGGGCTTGTCCGCCGTGCCGGTCGAACCCGGCTTGTAGTCGGCGAAGAAGTCCCACCAGGCACGGTCGACCGAATTGGGGTCCTGGAGGTACTGCTGGTAGATCTCGTCGACGAGCCACTCATTGGCACCGAAGCCGGCTGCAGGGTTCTTGCCCTGCCCGTCTTGGTCGGTCGAGACGCTCGAATTACTGGGGGACTGAGACGACACGGCGGCAACCGCCCTCTTCCGCTTCACAAGGTGATGGACAGCGGGAATTAAGGCTACGCCTCCCTGGCCTGGAGGTGCAGACCGGGCGTGCCACAGTCGTGTAAGTCACACCGGAAAGCGAGTTTCAGGGCAGGATTTGGCGGGAAACAGATCAGGTTCTGCTGCTCAGTGGGTACGCCTCGCAGCGGCCACGGCCCGAAGACCGCACGCCCCACACCTACCCACACGCAGAACGTGTGCTTCCGGTTCGAACCCTACGTCAATTAGTCGTCCGGGGTGCCCCCGGAAGGGTGACCTGGATGCGGCATCCGCGCGACGATTCGGCCACGCCGATGTGGCCGCCGTGCAGATCCACCGCCCAGCGGGCGATCGCCAGGCCCAGGCCCGTGCCGCCGTCGCTGCCGGGCCCGTGCGGCGCCGAGGCGTCGCCCCGGTTGAACCGCTCGAAGACCCGGTGCCACTCGGACTTCGGGATGCCCGGGCCCTCGTCCAGGACCTCCAGGTCCAGCGACTCGGGCTGCGGGCCGCGCCGGGCCCGTACGGTGACGCGGCCGTGCGGCGGCGAGTGCTTGACCGCGTTGTCGATGAGGTTGGCCACCACCTGGTGGAGGCGCTCCCGGTCCGCGTGCGCGGTCAGCTCCGGCGGCGAGACGTCCAGGTGCAGATGGACGTCGGTACGGGTGTGGTTGCCGGAACCGGAGGAGAGCCCGCGCCGGGAGGCGGCCAGATTGGCCTCCTTGAGCACCCCGGAGAGGTACGGCCAGACCTCGAAGCGGTGCGCCCGCAGCGGGACGACGCCGTTGTCGAGGCGGGAGAGGTCCAGCAGGGTCTCGACCAGCCGCCCGAGCCGCTCGGTCTGCTTCAGGGCCGTGCGCATCGTCTCGGGGTCGGCGGCCGAGACGCCGTCCACCACGTTCTCCAGGACCGCCCGCAGGGCCGCGATCGGCGTGCGCAGCTCATGTGAGACGTTCGCCACCAGCTCCTTGCGGTGACGGTCCACGGCCTCCAGGTCGTCCGCCATGCGGTTGATCGTGGAGGCGAGGTCGCCGAGCTCGTCGCGGCGGTCGGCGCCGCGCACCCGGCGGGTGTAGTCGCCGTGCGAGATCGCCCGGGCGACGGTGTTCATCTCGTCCAGCGGCGCGGTCAGGCCGTGCGCCACGAACTGGGTGATCAGCAGGGTGGCTATCACCGAGAAGACGGTGATGAACCGGAGCTCGGTACGGGTCTGTACGGCCACCATCAGCAGCCCGGTGGTGATGAACACCGAGACCACGACGAGTGAGCCGAGCTTCGTCTTGATGGAGATGGATACCTCCCTCAGGCCGCCCCTCAGCCGTTCGCGCACCCGGTCGCGGGCCCGGGCGCGGGGCCCGTTCCGCCGGGCCCGCCCGTTCACCGCCCCGGCCGCCGCCCGGCTCATGGCGCCGGGGTCTCCAGCGCGTAGCCCACGCCGTGGACCGTGCGGATGCGCTCGGCCCCGATCTTCCGGCGCAGCGCCTTGATGTGGCTGTCCACGGTCCGGGTGCCCGAGGCGTCCGCCCAGTCCCAGACCTCGGCGAGCAGCTGCTCGCGCGAGAGCACCGCGCGCGGGGTGTTCGCCAGACAGCTGAGCAGGTCGAACTCGGTCGGCGTGAGGTGGACGTCCTCGCCGCGCACCCGCACCCGGCGCTGTGCGTGGTCGATCTCCAGCTCGCCGAGGCGCAGGATCCCGGTACGCGGGGTGGCCGCGGCCAGCGTGGCCCGCTCGACCCGGCGCAGCAGCACGTGCACCCGGGCCGCCAGCTCCCGCATGGAGAACGGCTTGGTCATGTAGTCGTCCGCGCCGACGCCGAGCCCGACCAGCATGTCCGTCTCGTCGTCGCGGGCCGTCAGCATCAGCACCGGGACGGGCCGGCGGGCCTGTACCCGGCGGCATACCTCCAGGCCGTCGAAGCCCGGCAGCATGATGTCCAGGACCATCAGGTCCGGCTGCCATGCCTCGGCCGTGTCGACGGCCGCGGGGCCGTCGAGGGCGGTCTGGACCTGGAAGCCCTCGGCCCTCAGCCGTGCCGCGATGGCGTCGACGATCGTCGTGTCGTCCTCGACGACCAGCACCCGGCGCTGGGCGCCGGGGGTCGCCGCGACGCCGTTGTGGGTGGTGTGTGCCTGCTCCATCGCCCCGCCCTGATATTGCTTCCGGGGATCCGTGGGGTGATCCCCTGTGTCGGTCAGAGACTAGAGGCACCGGCCGCGTCCCGGCTACGCAGGGCGAACGGCGAGATGGACCACGTCCGGGACTCCCCGGGCAACTGTGATCTCTTCGGTCCTAACCCCGTGGAATCCGGCATTACGGAGAGCTTCCTCGAAGGCGGCCGACGGCTGCGCGGACCAGACGGCGAGCACTCCGCCGGGAGTGAGCAGGTCCCGGCAGGCCGCGAGGCCGGTGGGGGAGTAGAGGCTGTCGTTGCTCCGGGTGACGGTCCAGTCGGGCCCGTTGTCGATGTCCAGGCAGAGCGCGTCGAAGGTGTCCTGGGCCCTCGTCACGTAAGCGACCAGATCGGTGTGCACGACCTCGGTGCGGGGGTCGGCCAGGGCGCCTCGCGAGAGCGGCGCGAGGGGGCCCGAGCGGTGCCAGTCGATGACGGCCAACTCGCGTTCCACCACCGCGATCCGGCCCCACCGGGGATCGGCGGCGGCGTGCGCCAGCGAGAAGCCGACGCCGAGCCCGCCGATGAGCACCGAGGGCCGCGCGCGGCCGGCCGGCAGCGCCTCGTACGCGGCGTCCACGAGCAGCCTCTCCGAACGCCCGTCGGAGGTGTCCATCAGGAACGTGCCGTTCGAGATGATCTCGAAGTGCGGGCCGCGCCGCCGGAGCACCACCTCTCCGTACGGCCCCTCGCGCCGGTCGAGGACGACCGGGGCGGCGATCGGGTCGGCGATGGGCATCGAAGGACCTCCTCGTGAAGCGGAGCGAGCGGCTCGGGGCCGACGCGCGGCCTGCGCCCATGGTTGTCCAATGTGGCACAAGTCATAGACGCGGACGGGAGCGTTCGCAGAGGGTGAGCGTTGTACAAGCGTAAGCAGCAAGGCCGGACGATCACCGGCGTGGCTTGTGGTTCCGGGCGCGAGTGTGCGGCGCCCGGTGGAAGGGGCCTCACCGGTGCACCCTGAAAGAACGCGGGACCACGCGGGCCTGCTCAACGGCATCCCGCGGCAGCGGCCGACGGCTCGGGAGGAGACGGCCGACGAGACGCCGGAGGGCGGGGACATCGCGAAGAGCCCTGGGCCGGCCGGAGCGCCCGCCGGGCCGCCGGTGCGCGCCTGGCTGCGCCGCGCCGTCCAGCTGCTGCCGACGCCGACGGGCACGCCCTTCACCTTCGCGTACATGCTGCTGCTGTTCACCACGTCGCTCTACATGGAGCTCGCCGACCCGGACACGGTCCGCACGCTGCTCGAAGGCTCCAGCACCGATGTGCAGCATCTGACGCGCACCCCGGTGCTGGTGCTGCTCGCCAGCGCGCTGTGGATCGCGGGCGGTATCTCCTCGCCGTGGGCCGTCGGCTTCGTCTTCATCCTCACCGCCCTCGAACGGCGCGTCGGCGGGCTGCGCACGGCCGGGGTGTTCCTGCTCGGCCATGTGGTGGCGACGCTGGTCACCGAGGTGCCGGTGGGCGTCTCCGTCCTGGCGGGCCGGCTGCCGGACTCCTCGCTGCACCGGCTCGACTACGGCATCAGCTTCGGGCTGATGGCGAGCGTCGGCGCGCTCGCGGGGCTGCTGCCCCCGCTGCTGAGGTGGCCGCTGCTCGGTGTGATGGCCGTGCTCCTCGTCCAGGACCTGCTGGACATGGTGGATCCGCTGGCCAGCTGGGGCCATCCGACCGCGCTGCTCGTCGGCGTCCTGTGCTGGCCGGTGCTGCGCCGGGCGGACCGGCGCGGGTCCGCCCGGCGTGCGCGGGAGCGGTCAGCGGTAGCCGAGGGGCAGGTTGGCTCGTACGTCCCGTAGCGCCTGGGTCTGGTGGAAGTCGTCGATCAGGACGACGTGTCCCCCGTACGTGTACTGGTACATCAGCGCGTCGGCCACCGGCTTTCCGGTCGGGCGCGGCGGCAGATGCGCGAAGTCGGCGCGCTCCAGGGCCGCGCGGAGCCCCGCCAGGGCCTCGGGCGTGAGCTTGCCGGTCGTCTTCTGCCCGTCCCGGCGCGTCGAGGTGTACGAGCCGTCGGCCTTCACCACCAGCTCGTTGTGCAGCCCCGCGAACCCGCCGCTCACCACGAGCCCGAGCAGCTGCCCGTCCTGGGCGGGCGGCGTGGGCGTGCCCGCCGGCGGGGTGTCCTGCGGGGAGGTGCTCGGCGAGGTGGTGGGCGACGGGGGCTGCGCGCTCAGGGTGGCGCTCGCCGACGGGGCGGGCGACTTGGAGGCGCCGTCCGCGGTGGAGCTGTCGGAGTCGCAGGCCGTCGCCGCGAGCAGGGTGACGAGCAGCAGCGCTCCGGCGGTCGTGGTCCTGCTCGTGAGGCTCATGCAGCCGAGGATGCCGGATCAGTGGGAGCGAAGTACAGGCTGGCCATGGGCGAATGCGTCGTCCAGCCGAGTGATCCGTACAGCGCCTGCCCCTCGGGGGTGCCGACCAGGACGCCGGTGGTGGCCCCCGCCGCGTGGGCGCCGCTCTGGAGCGTGCGCATGACGAGGCCGCCCAGGCCCCGGCGCCGGTGCCCGGGCGAGGTCTCGATCTGGTCGGCCACGGCGGTCGCGCCGGTGGGGGCGATCTGGCCGCGCGCGGCGAAGTGGCCCGCCCCGGTGCGCACCAGGACGCGCAGGACACCGCCGGTGGTCCAGCGGGTGAGCGTGTAGCCGGCCGGGACCTCCGGGTCGGCCGGGGCCAGCGGCACCGTCATCAGGAAGCCGGGCTGGTCGTACTGCCAGCCGGGGCCGAGCCACGGCCGGACCGTGTCGTCGTCGGCGAAGAGCTTCAGCCAGGTGTGGGGGGCGGTCGTCGCCTCGACCAGCTTGCGCACCGAGGCCTGGTCGGGCTCGGGCAGGACGTGCCGGGAGACCTGCTTGACCTGGCCGACGTCGACGGTCCAGCCCCAGGGCTCGGCGACCGGAGCCGCCGCGCCGCGCGACACCACCCACCCCTTGGTCCAGGCCTCGACGAGCTCCGGAACCGACTCCATGGCTGCCCCCTTGCGCAGTGACGATGAAAGTAATGGTCTTTCTTTGCTGGTGACTCTTACAAGAGATGATCGCTCAGAGCGAACACCTGGGGGGGAACATTCCTGGGCTCACATGCATTGAGTCGGCATAGCTCAACTTGACTGCCGAAGGGGAGATCATGGCTCACTCGTCCGCACCGCTCACCCTGCCTGTGCTGCCGCTCGACGACGAGGTCGTGCTGCCCGGGATGGTCGTGCCACTGGACCTGTCCGACACCGAGGTCCGGGCCGCCGTCGAGGCCGCCCAGGCGGCCGTCCGCTCCGACGGCCCCTCGGCGGGCAAGCCCCGGGTGCTGCTCGTCCCGCGCATCGACGGGGCCTACGCCGCGACCGGCGTGCTCGGCACCGTGGAGCAGGTCGGCCGCCTCTCCGACGGCGACCCGGGCGCGCTGATCCGAGGTGTGGCCCGGGTCCGCATCGGCGCCGGCACCACCGGCCCCGGCGGCGCCCTGTGGGTGGAGGGAAGCAAGGTCGAGGAGACCGTCCCCGAACCCCTGCCCGGCCAGGTCACCGAACTGGTCAAGGAGTACAAGGCGCTCGCCACCGACTGGCTGAAGAAGCGCGGTGCCTGGCAGGTCGTCGACCGGGTCCAGCAGATCGAGGGCGTCTCGGCCCTCGCCGACAACTCCGGCTACTCGCCGTTCCTCACCACCGCCCAGAAGGTCGAGCTCCTGGAGACCGCCGACCCGGTCGCCCGGCTCAAGCTCGCCACCGAGCACCTGCGCGAGCACCTCGCCGAGCAGGACGTGGCCGAGTCCATCGCCAAGGACGTGCAGGAGGGCGTGGACAAGCAGCAGCGCGAGTTCCTGCTGCGCCGCCAGCTCGACGCCGTACGCAAGGAGCTGCGCGAGCTCAACGGCGAGGCGGAGGGCGACGAGTCCGACGACTACCGGGCCCGGGTGGAGGCCGCCGACCTGCCCGAGAAGGTCCGCGAGGCGGCCCTCAAGGAGGTCGAGAAGCTGGAGCGCTCCAGCGACCAGTCCCCCGAGGGCTCCTGGATCCGCACCTGGCTGGACACCGTCCTGGAACTGCCGTGGCAGGAGCGGACGGAGGACGTCTACGACATCGGCGGCGCCCGGGCGGTCCTGGACGCCGAGCACGCGGGCCTTGAGGACGTGAAGGAGCGCATCACCGAGTACCTGGCGGTCCGCAAGCGGCGCGCCGACCGCGGTCTGGGCGTGGTCGGCGGGCGGCGCGGGGGCGCGGTGCTCGCGCTCGTCGGCCCGCCCGGTGTGGGAAAGACGAGCGTCGCGGAGAGCGTGGCCCATGCCATGGGCCGCGAGTTCGTCCGTGTCGCCCTCGGCGGCGTCCGCGACGAGGCCGAGATCCGCGGCCACCGGCGTACGTACGTGGGCGCGCTGCCCGGCCGGATCGTCCGGGCGGTCAAGGAGGCCGGGTCGATGAACCCGGTGGTGCTGCTCGACGAGATCGACAAGATCGGCTCCGACTTCCGCGGCGACCCGGCCGCGGCCCTGCTCGAAGTCCTCGACCCGGCGCAGAACCACACCTTCCGCGACCACTACCTGGAGGTCGAGCTCGATCTGAGCGACGTCGTCTTCCTGGCCACGGCCAACGTCCTGGAGTCCATCCCGGAGGCGCTGCTCGACCGGATGGAGCTCGTCCGCCTCGACGGCTACACCGAGGACGAGAAGGTCGTCATCGCCCGTGACCACCTGCTCCCGCGCCAGCTGGAGCGGGCCGGTCTCGACAGCGGCGAGGTGGTCCTGGAGGAGGGCGCGCTGCGCAGGCTCGCGGGGGAGTACACCCGCGAGGCGGGCGTACGGAACCTGGAGCGCTCGCTCGCCCGGCTGCTGCGCAAGGTCGCGGCCCAGCACGAGACCGGCGAGCGCGAACTGCCGCTCACGATCACGCCCGACGACCTGCGCGCGCTCATCGGCCGCCCGCACCACGTCCCCGAGTCCGCCCAGGACCCGGCGGAGCGGCGCACCTCGGTGCCCGGGGTGGCCACCGGCCTCGCCGTCACCGGGGCGGGCGGCGACGTCCTGTTCGTCGAGGCATCCCTGGCCGACCCGGAGACGGGCGCGGCCGGTCTGGCCCTCACCGGCCAGCTGGGCGACGTGATGAAGGAGTCGGCGCAGATCGCGCTGAGCTTCCTGCGCTCGCACGGCGCCGAGCTGGAGCTGCCGGTGGCCGACCTCAAGGACCGGGGCGTGCACGTCCACTTCCCGGCGGGCGCGGTCCCCAAGGACGGCCCGAGCGCGGGAATCACCCTGGTGACCGCCCTGTCCTCGCTGCTCAGCGGCCGGCTGGTGCGCACCGACGTGGCGATGACCGGTGAGGTCTCGCTGACCGGCCGGGTGCTGCCGATCGGCGGGCTGAAGCAGAAGCTGCTCGCCGCGCACCGGGCGGGCATCACCACGGTGGTGATCCCCAAGCGCAACGAGCCGGATCTGGACGACGTGCCCGCGGAGGTCCTGGAGAAGCTGGAGGTCCACCCGGTCAGCGACGTCCGCCACGTCCTGGAGATCGCGCTGGCCCCGGCCGAGGTGCCGGTGCCGGTGGCGGCGTAACGAGGAGCCGGCGGGAGAGGGCCGCGCGGGAACTACGCCCGTGCGGCCTTCTCGTACAGCCGCCGCGCCCGCGCGTCGAAGAGCACGGCCGTGGAGGCCACATCGGTGTCGCCGCCGCTCAGCACGCCGATGAGGCGGCCGAGGTGGTCCGGGCCCCGGTGGTCCGCCAGCCACGGGCTGCCGCTGGTGCCGGTCCAGAACCCGGCGCAGTCGATCCGGACGTCGCTCTTCAGATCGGCGTCCGGGCGGGTGTCGGTGGTGCAGGAGATGGGCCGGTTCTCCGGGTTGTGGTCCTCGTCGGGATAGCCGAAGACGGTCACGCGGCGGCGCGGCCCCGAGCCCCAGTCGGGCTGGGCGGCCCCCACCACGCTCTGCACACTGCGGCCCCTGGCGTCCGGCTCCAGGGTCAGGAAGGCGTAGTCGAAGGAGTCGTCGCCGTCCCCGGACCACCGCTCGTCGGTCTGTACGGCCCGGACCTTCCAGGTCCCGTACGGATACGAGCCCTTGACCGCGCCCGAGAAGCCGGGGGCGAACTCCATCGAACCCGCCGACCCGGCGTCCGCGCAGTGCGCGGCGGTGGCGACGACATTGCCCTTGGGGCTGGCGACGACGCTGGCCGTGCACCAGTGCCGGTCGCCGTCGACCAGGACGCCCACGGACGGCAGCCCGGCGGTGGGGGCGGCGGAGGACCTGCGGGGCGGGCGCGGGCGGCACCTCGTCGGGCCGGTCCTGCTGGGGCGCCGACGCGGCCGACCAGCCGCACCCCGTGACCAGGGCCAGCATCCCCATGGCGGACACCCGCCCCACCCTTCGCAGCACGCGCATGGCGACCATCCTGTCGTATGACGGGACGAGCGACGAGGAGGCCCCCGGCGCGCGTCGGCACGCCGGGGGCCTCACGCACACGCGCACTAACCGTTGGCCAGAGCCTGCAGCCGGTCGTAGGCCCCGTTGAACTTGGAGTGGTCGCCGACCGTCGGGCCGGACGAGGTGTACTGCCACATCGTGTAGTAGCCCCAGCCGGCCGGGAGGGCGCCCGGGTCGGTGTTGTAGCGGGCGATCCACAGCGGGTTGGTGGTGCCGAAGGCGGCGGAGTTGCCGGTGCACTGGGTCCACCAGCTGGTGGCGGTGTAGATGACCGCGTCACGGCCGGTGCGGGCCCGGTACTGGTTCACGAAGTCGCGGATCCAGCTGACCATCCCGGAGGCGGACTTGCCGTAGCAGGCGGCGCCGTACGGGTTCCACTCGATGTCGAGCGCGCCCGGCAGCGTACGGCCGTCGCGCGACCAGCCGCCGCCGTGGTCCACGAAGTGGTTGGCCTGGGTGGCGCCGCTCGTGGTGTCCGGCGTCGCGAAGTGGTATGCGCCGCGGATCATGCCGACGTTGTACGAGCCGTTGTACTGCTGCGCGAAGTACGGGTTGGTGTAGTACGTGCCCTCGGTGGCCTTGACGTAGGCCCATTTGACCCCGCTGTTCCACAGGGTGCTCCAGGCGACGTTGCCGTTGTGGCTGCTGGTGTCGACACCCTCCGTCTGCACAGCCTGCACAGCCTGGACGGCGCGGGTGGAGCGGGGCGGGCCGCCGGTGCCGTCGTGGGCGGCCACGCCCATGCCCATGGTGGCGGAGCCGCGGGCGGGGGTCTGGGCCGCGCCGGAGATACCGGGGGCGGTCAGCAGGAGGGTGAGGGCCGAGAGGAGGATTCCGGCCGCGGCGAGGGGACCGCGACGGGCCGTTCCGGGTCTGTGCACGGGCATTGCGTGCCTCCGAAAGGCGTGGGTGGGGGGATGTGCCGGGTGAGTCGACATGTCGTTGTGGACATGTCACACGGAAAAGCTACGCACGTAGACCGTGACGCGAAAGAGGTTCTGGAACTGTCATTGGCCCAGGCCTCTGGCAGGGCGACGGAGGCGGGTGCGAGCTGCGCCGACCGTGAGCGGCTGCAAGTAACTTTCAGCCGTGGGCAGTTGACGGCCAATCAGCCCGTCCGAGCCGCGCCGCCCGCCTCCGCGCCCGCTCCCCCGGGTCGCGTTCGCGCCAAAGTCCTCATGTCAACACAGAGGCCCCATTGAGGAGTTCAGGCCCCACAGGCTTGCATGGTCATGACCAGTCGGCGCCCACCGGCGCCACCGGCCTCCCGCGCGGCCGACGCCGTCCGCGGGAGGCATCTCGCATCGGCCCGTGGAGGAAAGACCTTGCACAAGCCCAGAGCAGGCAGAGCCGGAGCAGGCAGCACCCGGGGGACGGCCGGCTTACCGGCCCGGGGCGCGGGAGTCGCCGCGCTCCTCGGCGCGGCGGCCCTCCTCGCCACCGCGGTACCGGCGGCCCACGCCGCGCCCCCGGCGCAGGCGCCGGCCGCCGATGTCGTCCCCGGCACCGGCACCGAGACGCCCGCCCTCGTGGACGGCCTCCACGAGAGCGCCGACGCCAAGGCGGCACCCGCCGACGCGGCCCGCGGCCACCTCGCCGCCAAGGAGGGGCGCTACCGGATAGCCGACCCCGGCCGCGACCTCACCCCCGTACAGACCCTGAAGCAGGGCGAGGACGAGACCGTTCGGCTCCAGCAGAAGCACCACGGCGTCGAGGTGCTCGGCGGCCAGTACGTGGTGCGGATGGAGAAGAAGGACGGCAAACGCGTCGTCACCGGCACCTCCGGCAAGTACTTCACCGGTCTGACCGCCACCACCCGGGCCACGGTCGCCGAGGACGTCGCCGTGCGCCGGGCCGTCTCCTCGGTCGCCGCCCGTCTCGGCGGCGCCACCCTCGGCAAGAAGGACATCCAGCCTTCCGAGGGCGCGAAGACCAAGGCCGCCGCCGCGCTCACCGGGCGGGCGGGCGGCCTGGTCGTCATCCCCAAGGGCCCCGGCGTCCTCACCTACCGCGTCACCGTGCGCGGCACCGACACCGCCACCGGCCGCCCGGTCCTCCAGGACGTGTACGTCGACGCCCGCGCGGGATTCCCGGTGCTCCAGTACAGCCTGATCAAGACGGTCACCGCGGACCGGCCCGCGGCCTCGACGGGGAAGACGTCCCCGACGGGGAAGGCCGCCGCACCGAAGGCCCGGCAGGCACCCGCCGCCAAGGGCGACCCCGGTACCAGCGGCACCGGCGTCAAGTACAACGGCGACCAGGTCCCGCTGGACATCTACTTCGACGACGCGGCCAAGCAGTACAGCCTCGTCGACTACGCGCGCATGGCGTCCACCAGCAAGAACACCCTGCACACCTGGGACGCGCGCGCGGTCGACGTCGAGGACGCCTCGGGCCGCTGGCCGGACGGGCTCAAGGAGTTCGCCAACCCGGCCCCCGACTACAGCGGCGACGCCACCGAGGCGGGCGCGGTCGACGCCCACTGGGCGGCCGGGCAGGTCTACGACTACTACAAGAACGTGCACGGCCGCGACAGCCTGGACGGGCGCGGCATGGCCATCAACTCGCTGGTCGGCGTGACGTACGCGGGCGGCCCGTTCGTCAACGCCTTCTGGGACGGCCAGAAGATGGTGTACGGCGCGGGCGACGACCAGTACAAGACACTCTCCGCCGACCTCGACGTCGTCGGCCACGAGATGACCCACGGGGTGGTCGAGAACACCGCGAACCTCGTCTACGCGGGCCAGTCCGGCGCCCTCAACGAGGCGCTGGCGGACTACTTCGGCAACGCCATCGACGTCACCGCGAGCGGCACGAAGATGGACGCCCCGGACTCCGGGCTCCTCGGCGAGGACCTGTGCCGCACCGCCAAGCCCCGCGCGTGCGCCTTCCGCGACCTCAACGACGGCCGCACCACGTCCAAGGACTACCTCGGCGTCACCTTCTCCACCGACAACGGCGGTGTCCACCTCAACTCGACGATCTTCTCCGGCGCGCTGTGGGACATCCGCCAGGACCTCGACCCGAAGGACCCCTTCCTCGCGGACCGGCTGGTCTACAAGGCGCTCTCCACGTACATGACCCCGCTGGACGGCTACACCGAGGCCCGTAACGCGGTGGTCGCGGCAGCCAAGGAGATGGGGCTCTCCGCCAGACAGCAGAACGTGGTCAAGCGGTCGTTCAACGCCCACGGCATCGTGCCCGGCTGGGAGAACGCCATCGGCGTCGACTCCGACCGCCTCTTCGGCAAGCTCAACATCGCCGGTACGGGCACGGCCGCGGGCGGCGGCTGGTGGGCGACGTCGAAGTCCAACGACGACGGCAGCGAGGCCTACTCGGTCTACGCCGGACGGGTCGACGGCACGGGCGCGCCCAAGCTGATCAGCCCCAACGACGGGCGCTACCACGTGTATCCGGCCACCGACGGCAGGACGGCGGTGTGGGCCGCGTTCGGCACGTCCAGCGTCGACATCCTCTCCCGGCCGCTCGCGGGCGGCCCGATCAAGACGCTGTACAGCTCGACCACGAACGTCCAGAACCTGCGCGTCGAGAACGGCACGGTGGTCTTCGAGTCCTCCGACCCGTTCGGCGGACGGCATGTCGGCTTCCTCAAGCCCGGCGACCGCGAGCCCACCTGGGTGGACGGCGGCCGGTACGAGCTCGGCACCGCGCTGCCCTCGCTGAAGAACGGGAAGATCGCGTACGCCAAGCTCTACCCGGGCGAGAGCGACTACAAGCTCGGTGTCGAGACGTACGACCTCGCCACCGGCAAGGCCGGGCTCACCCAGCAGCTCGGCGAGCCGCAGGGGATCGGCCAGACCGGCATCACCGGCAAGAACGTGTTCTGGCTGGCCGACGAGAACCTCGCCGACCAGGGGCAGCTGGCGGTGCGCCGCTCCACCCTGGAGGGCACCGGCACGGTGGACATCAGCGCCGAGTCCGGACCCGGCGCGCTGATCGCGTTCGACCTGACGGCGTCGGACGACGCGGTCACCGTGAACACCCTGCTGCCGGACACCCAGTACCGCAATGAGACCCTGCCCAAGCTGTGGCAGCTCAGCGCCGACGGCACGCGCAAGGAGCGCCTCTCCTGCAACCGCGGCGAACAGCTGTACCCGTCCGCCGCGGGCGGCCGCCAGGTCGTGTGGCTGGACGGCACCACCGGCTGGACGGACCTGGTCACCCGGGAACGGCCGGCCGGCACCTGCTGAACGCTCCCCCGAGTTCTCGACTCCGCTCGAACAGGGGGGACCCCCACCCCGCGTGACGCGTGATTGAGCCAAAGGGCCCCCGGTGTCCGGCACCGGGGGCCCCTGTCCACAGGGGACTGGGAAATACTGTCCCGTCTAGGCAGCGTGGGATGGGAGCTGATGTGCACGGTCCGGACCAGGAGTTTCTCGCACTCGAACGCGAGCTGGCGGTGTTCCTGCGGCGTGCCCGGGCATCCTCCGGCGAGATGGCCCGCGCGGTCCATCCCGAGCTGGAGGCCGCGGCCTACGGGCTCTTCGTACGCCTGGAGGAGGGCGGCCCGCAGCGGGCCACCGAGCTCGCCGCGTACTTCGGCGTGGGCAAGGCGACCATGAGCCGCCAGCTGCGCGCCCTGGAGGACCTGGGCCTGGTGGCGCGCGAGCCCGACCCGGCCGACGGGCGCGCCTCGCTGGTGCGCCTCACCGAGGAGGGCCTGGAGCGCTTCCGCCGGGTCCGCGACGCCCGCCGGGCCCAGTACGTCACCAAGCTGGCCGACTGGGACCGCAGGGAGATCGCGGAGCTGGCGAGGCTGCTGCACCAGCTGAACGCGAGGGCGGACATGCAGGAGCCGGGGGCGGCGCGGCCGTAGCGGAGCTACAGCTCCACGTACACCGCCGTCGCGTCGTCGTGGGTCTTGCCGCGCCGCAGATACGTGCGGTCGGTGTCGGCGAGCTCCAGCTCCCGCACCCGGTCGATCAGGCCCTGCGGGCCCGTCTTGGCCAGCAGCGCCAGACACCCCGCCCAGTCGCCCTCGCGGAACGTCTCCACCCAGCGGCTCGCCCCGTCGCTGAGCGCGGCGAGCGCCCGTACGTCCCCCGCGGGGGTACGTCCGGTGACCGCGCGCCCGGCCACCGACGGGTCGGCGGCGGCGGTGAAGAAGCCGCCCTCCTTGTTGCGGGCGACCGCGTCGGCGACCTCGTCCGAGACGAGCCGGTCGCTCGGGAGGCGGTCGAGCCGGTCGTCCAGGACCGCCCGGACCACGCCCTCGGGGGACTCCAGGAGCAGGGCGGAGTCGGAGAGCACCAGATGCTCCACGGCCTCCTCGTCCCAACGCGCCAGGACCACGGTCGCCTGTGGCGTACGGGGGTGAGAAAGGTCACAGGTGTCGCGGTGGGCGTCGGCGGTGCGCCTGATGGACTCGGCGAGGATCTCGGTCAGCGGTATGTCGCGCCGCGAACCGGACAGTTCGGTCAGGGCGCCGCCGAGCCGCGCGGTGTACCAGGGCACGTCGTGCACACAGTCGCCGTTGCCCGGTGGCGGGGTCACCCCGTCGAGCACCACGAGGACCCCGCCCCGTCCGGCGGCGGGCAGCGCGGTGGCGGCCCAGTCCTCGTTGGGGCGTGCGGGGTCACCGGGGGCCGTGGCCAGTTCGATGCGCATGGAGCCAGTCTGCATGACGCCTTCACCCGGCCTCCATGGCGGCCAATTGGCCTGGACCACTGGACCGGAACGCGCCCTGTGGCCCTGGAAGGCGGCCCTCCGGGAAGCTGTGGGCGGGCATCCTGCCAAAGCCCGCGCGGAAGTTCCAACCGGCCTTCCAGACGAGCGGTGGCGGCCATTCCGCGGGAGTTGATGGCCAACTCCCGAGTGTTGTTCACTCGTTCGGGTGGCGGAGTGGATGTTGCATGCCTCCCTCCCAAAACCACTGGAATGGTCGGGAGCCGTGCAGGGGTGGGAACGCGTCGCACACGGCGCAAGAGACGCATGACCGGTCGTCACCTCGGCTTCATGGGTGGACGAGTCAAGATTGAGAGCACCGGTGCAGAACAAGCGGCCTCGGGGCAAGGACGGCGAGACCGTCAAGGGCGCCGCGCACGCCATCACGGAACCAGCCGCCGCACGCACCGTGCGCGTGAGGACCCGGCTGGTCACCTCGGTCGCCCTGGTCTCGCTCACCGTCCTGGGCGCGGGCGCCCCCACGCTGCTCACCGCCTCCTCGGACCTCAACGAGTCCCAGCGCCTGGTCACCCTGGCCGAGCTGAACCAGCAGGCCGTCACCCTGGCCCACGCCCTCGCCGATGAACGCGACGACGTCACCGCGTACATCGCGGGCGGCCGCGACCCGCGCAAGGACGCCGCCCTCAAGGACCGCGCCACCCGCGTCGACCGGCGCATCGACGAGATCCGCGCCACCGCCCCCGCCGCCCTCGGCCGCGACCTGGCCACCGTGCCCTCGCTGCGCCGCACCGCCCTGACCGGCAAGGGCACCGCCCTGGAGGCGCACCGCACCTACTCGGACGTCATCGCCAAGCTGCTCGGCCTCGCCGACGAACTGGCCGGCAGGACGCCTCCGCGCGCCGCCGAGGCCACCCGCGCCCCGGCCGAGCTCGGCCGCGCCGTCGAGCAGGCCTCCGCCGCCCGTGGCCTGCTGGTCGCCGCGCTCTCCGTGCCGCAGAAGCCCGGAATCACGGTCTACGACCCGGTCACCGGGCGGTATGTACAGAAGGACGCGAGCGACGGCGAAGAGGGGCGCACCCGGGACGCGTTGAGCGCCGCCGGGCAGCAGGCGCGGGTGCGCGAGCAGTCCGCGCTCGCCGACTTCGACCAGGCCGCCTCCGCCACCGCGCGCGAGAAGCTCTCCACCACGGTCACCGGCCCGGACGTGGACGCCGCCGAGCGCTATCTCGCCCGCCTCACCGACCAGCCCCAACTGAGCTCCTCCGACCGCAAGTTGGGCGCCGACAAGGTCGCCGCCGCGCTCACCGCGCGGATCGACCGGATGCGCGGCACCGAGTCGGCGCTCGCCACCGCCGAGGTGAAGCGGTTCGAGGCGCTGCGCGACGACGACGTCACCGGCCTCGAACTGCGCGTCGCGCTGGTCGGCGCGCTGCTGCTGCTCGCCGTCGGCGTCTCCTCCGCCGGCGCGCGCAGCCTCACCCGGCCGCTCGCCGTGCTGCGGCGCGGCGCGGCCCGGCTCGCGGCCGCCCCCGAGAGCGAGGAGCCGGTCCGCTTCACCGGCCGCAACGACGAGTTCGCCCAGGTCGTACGGTCCCTCAACACGCTCCACGACCGGCTGCGCGACCACGCGGGCCGCGCCGACACCCTCGGCGCCCAACTGGACGAGGCCCGCGAGGGGCAGACCGCACTCGCCGCCGAGAACGCCGAACTGGCCGACTCCGTACGGGAGTTGACCGCGCAGCTGGAGCGGGCGCGCGGCACCGTCCAGCACACCTTCGTCAACCTCGGGCTGCGCAGCCTCGGCCTGGTCGAGCGCCAGCTCGGCATCATCGAGGGCCTGGAGGAGCGCGAGCAGGACCCGGACCAGCTCGCCACGCTCTTCAAGCTCGACCACATGGCCACGGTCATCCGCCGCCACGGCGAGAACCTGCTGGTCCTCGCGGGCGCCGAACACCACCACAACCACCCCGGCCCGGTCCCGCTCGTCGATGTGCTGCGGGCCGCCGTCAGCGAGATCGAGCGGTACGAGCGGGTCGTCATCCAGGCGCTGCCGCCGCACGCCCAGGTGGCCGGGTTCGCCGCCGACGACCTCAGCCACCTGGTCGCCGAGCTCCTGGAGAACGCCACCTCGTTCTCCCCGCCGGACGCCCAGGTCCAGCTCTCCGGCTGGCAGCTGGAGAGCGGCGAGGTCATGCTCTCGGTCCAGGACGAGGGCATCGGCGTCGGTCCGGCCCGCCGCACCGAGCTCAACATGCGCCTGGCGGACCCCTCCACGTACGAGCCGGGGGAGCCCGGCACCGAGACCGGGGGGCTCGGGCTGCACGTCGCCGCGCTGCTCGCCCGGCGCCACGGGGTGCGGATCGAGCTGCGCGAGCAGAAGCAGGGCGGGCTCGCGGCCGTGGTCGTACTGCCCGAGGCGATCCTGCCGAAGACGCCCCCGGCCGCGCCGCCGCACGTGGCGCCGGTGCAGGGCGACGCGCCGCGCTTCACCCTGCCGGGCGCGCTGGCGGAGGCCAACTCCAACATGCTGCCCGAACGGGCGGAGCGCACGGCGGAGATCCCGGTCCAGACGCCCGTTGGCGCTCGGCACGGGCGGCGGCGGTGCGGCGGCGGGCTCCGGCACCCGGTCGGCGACCGCCGCACCGGGCAACTCCTGGGCCCGCACGGCCCGTTCGGCGATCGCGGCCGTCACCCGCGACGGCAGCCACCCCGCCCCGGGCGCCGGGGCCGTCCCACCGGGGACCAGCTCGGCGGCCACCTCGGCCGGTGCCGGACGCGCCCCCGGCGACTTGGCCAGACAGCGGCCGAGCAGGGGGCGCAGGGCGGCCGGGACCGGGGTGAGGTCGGGGACCGAGTGCGCGATGCGGTGCGCGGCCGCGTCGGCCGGGCCGGAGTCGAACGGTCCCGCGCCCCCGGCCGCGTACGCGAGGAGCATGCCCAGCATGAAGACGTCGGCGGCGGGTCCGGGCTGCTCCCCGGCGACCTGCTCCGGTGTCAGATAGCCGACGGTGACGCCGAGGCGGCCGCCCTCCCCGGCGCTCGCCGCGCTGGCGCCGCCGAGCACGCCGAAGGCGGTGACCAGCGGTCCGTCCGCGGTGAGCAGCACGACGTCGGGGCCCAGGCCCTGGAAGGCCTCGCCGGTCACCGCGTGCGCCCGCTCCAGGGTGGCGGCCAGCGCCGCTCCCAGGGTGCGCACGGCGGGCTCGGGCAGCGGTCCGGCGAGCGCCACCGCCTCGGCGAGGGTGAGCGCGGCCGTGAACGGGGTGGCCAGCCAGGGCAGCCACTCCTCGGGGCCGGTGGCGAGGACCGGCGGCACCCAGGGCCCGGCGAGCCGCTCGGCGGCCCGCGCCTCGGCGCGGAAGCGGCTGCGGAAGGCGGGCAGCGCGGCCAGGTCCGGGCGGGCGGCGGTGACGCAGACCCCGCGCCCGTCCGCCCCGTGGGCGAGATAGACCCGGGCGGTGCCGGTCTCGCGCAGCCTGGCCCGCATCCGGTACGGACCCAGCTCGCGCGGTTCCTCGGCGGTCAGCGCCTCCATGGTTCAACTCCCCCTGCGGCACGGCGTGGACCAGCGAGCTTATCGCGCCCCGCGGACACCGTGAGCGCGCACCTATGCCCGGGGCCTCGGCTTGCTCCAGGGCCAGCGGCGCGGCTCGCGCCCCTCGGGGACGTAGGTGTACTTCCAGCCGCGCGGCAGCCCGAGCCGCTTGGTGTGGCTCGCGGGTTCGAGGCGGTACGCGTGGACGGTCGCGGGACCGCCGTCGGCGTCCGGGACGGGGACCTCGTACCACTGGGGCGGCTTGCCGGTGGGGCCGACCAGGACGGGCAGGACGCGCCCGTCCAGGGGGCCGCCCACAAAGAGGGTGTTCTCGCTCTGCACGCCTCAAGTGTCACACCGGTGCGGTCCGCACCGCGCGCGTCACAGCAGATGGGCGGCTTCGGAGAGGACCGGGATCACCCGGCGGGCGAGGATTCCGGCGGGGCCGTCGCCCGACTCCAGGGCCAGCGCGGCCCGGACCACGGCGGCCGCCTGCGGGTCGGTGGCGGCGGTCGCGGTGAGCAGGGCCACCAGATGGTCGACCAGCCAGTCGCGCAGCTCGGGCAGCGGCGGCTGCTTCTCCTCGTCGAGCCAGATCAGCGAGGCGGCCTCGACGGCCGCGATCCAGGTGCGGACCATCATCCGCAGCCGTGCACCCGGGTTCTGCACCCCCAGGTGGAGGAGGATCTGCTCGGCGGCGGCCCGGCGCACCTCGTCGACTATCGCGGTGGTCCGCGAGGTCTCGGCGACGCTGCCGCCCTGGAGCAGCGCGGAGAACCCGGCGTCGTGCTCGTCCACGAAGGCGAGATAACGGTCCAGGGCGTGGGTCAGCCGCTGGGTGAGCGGGCCGCTCTGGGCCTGGGCGAAGCAGAGTTCGAGCTCGTCGGCGGCCGAGCGCAGCGCCGCCTCGTACAGCTGCTGCTTGCCACCGGGGAAGTAGCGGTAGACCAGCGGGCGCGAGACACCGGCGGCCTCGGCGACGTCGTCGAGCGAGACGTCCTCGGGCGCCCGGTGCGCGAAGAGCGACAGCGCGGCGTCGAGGAGCTGGGTGCGGCGCTCCTCGACGCTGAGCCTGCGGTACGCGGGGGTGGCGGCCGGTGAGGTCATACGGGCAGCGTAATCCCCGGACGGGTGCATGAGGCGGGTGCGCGCGTGCGGTTGGCCTGGAGTGAAGGGCATGGGAGGCGCTCAGGCCAGGAGTCCCGAGCTCACCCACAGCCGGCGGCCGACCCCGCGCAGGACGCCTATGTCGTCGAGGAAGTCGGTGAGCCGCTTGGCGCCGTTCTGCATGACCTCGCGCCGGTGGCCGCTGGCCTTCACCTGGGCGACGGCCTCGCGGCGGTCCAGGCCCACGTTCTCGTACACCTGCGGGTTGACGAAGCAGGTGGAGAAGACCCGGGCCGCCTCGCCGCAGCTGACCCGGGTCAGCTCCCGCTCCCAGGCGGGCGCGGTGACCATCTGGCGCCGCAACTCCTCGCGGGCGTACCGGACATGACGGGCTTCCTCGACCACGTGGATACGGGTGACCCCGCGCATCAGGCTCTGACCATCTGGCGCCGCAACTCCTCGCGGGCGTACCGGACATGACGGGCTTCCTCGACCACGTGGATACGGGTGACCCCGCGCATCAGGCTCTGCACCCGCTCGTCCGGGAAGGTCAGCCGCTGCATCCAGTCCAGGATCTCCTCGCCGAGCAGGGTGGCGGCGAAGGAGCCCGGCGTGGTGGAGACGGTCTTCAGGACACGCGCCAGGTTGTGGTAGAGCCGGGGGACCGGGTAGGTGGGCGATCCGCCCTTCTTGATCACGCGGGCGAACATCATCGAGTGGCGGCACTCGTCGGCGATCTCGGTGAGCGCGTAGCGGACGTGGTTGCTGGTCACCGGCTTGTCGTAGATGTGCCGCACCAGCAGCTGCATCAGGATGATCTCGAACCAGATGCCGAGCGAGCCGAGCGAGGCGGCCTCGTGGCGGGAGAGCTCCAGACGCTGGTCCTCGGACATCCTGCGCCACATCGGGGTGTCGTAGAGCGAGAGCAGCTCCGGGGGCCAGAACCACTTGCCGTCCTCGAACGGCGCGTCCCAGTCCAGTTCCTTGTCGGGGTCGAAGGAGTGCTTGGCGGACGAGGCGAGGAGCCGCTCGGCGACCTCCTCGCGGTCCCGGAGCAGTCCGAGCGCGTCGCGGAGCACTTCGCTGTCGGTCACGGTCGTCATGGCTGGGGCACCTCGGTGAGTCGGCCTCGAAAGGGGGTTACCGGCGGTCAACTCTTATGAGACTGCTTGTCAGCAAGCTCGTCAATCCCTTGGGCCCGACTTGTTGACCCGGCGTCTACCAACGTGTGAGCCTGCCAAGGAACCCGCGTGTAACGGTCAGTCAGGGAATTCCGCGACGCGAAGGAGCCGCACGTGTCGACGCACGACCTGTATGTGAACGGCCCGCAGGACCCCCTCTGGGAAGTCCCCGCCTCGGGCGCGGCCCGCTTCAGCTGGGACTACGACGACGGTCGCGAACGCCTCCTGGCCCTGTACCAGAAGGGCAAGGACAAGCAGTGGGACGGCGCCAAACGCATCGACTGGCACCAAGAGGTCGATCCGTACGACCCGCTGGGCACCCCCGACGAGGCGATGACCCTCTACGGCACGCGCTACTGGTCCAAGATGACGGACAAGGACAAGGGCGAGCTGCGCAAGCACTACACCGCCTGGCAGTTCAGCCAGTTCCTGCACGGCGAGCAGGGCGCGATGGTGTGCGCGGCGCGGATCGTGGAGTCGGTGCCGGACCTGGACGCCAAGTTCTACTCGGCCACCCAGACCATGGACGAGGCCCGGCACGCCGAGATCTACGGCCGGTTCCTGCACGAGAAGGTCGGGATGCTCTACCCGGTCAACGACAACCTCCGGGGACTGCTCGGCGACACCCTGCGCGACTCGCGCTGGGACATGCCCTACCTCGGGATGCAGGTCCTGATCGAGGGGCTGGCGCTGGCCGCGTTCGGCATGCTCCGCGACACCACCGACAAGCCGCTGCCGAAGCAGATCCTGGCGTATGTGATGCAGGACGAGGCCCGGCACGTGGCCTTCGGACGGATGGCCCTGCGCGACTACTACAGGCAGCTCAGCGACGCTGAGCTGCGCGAGCGCGAGGAGTTCGTGATCGAGGGCTGCTACCTCATGCGCGACCGGCTGCGCGGGGTCGAGGTCCTGGAGAACTTCGGCATCCCCAAGGCCGAGGCCGAGCAGTTCTCGGAGCAGAACGAGTTCCTGCACCTGTTCCGCAAGCTCCTGTTCAGCCGCATCGTCCCCTGCGTCAAGGACATCGGCCTGTGGGGCAAGCGCCTCCAGCAGGCGTACGTGGACATGGGCGTCCTGGAACTGGGCGACTCCAACCTCGACCTGCTGATGGCCGAGGACGAGGAGATCGCCGAGCGGCTCGACGCCGAGCGGTTCGCCCAGGAGGAGACGGCGCGGGTCGCGGAGGTCGAGGAGGCGATCGCGGAGGGCGCGACGGGCTGACCGGAGTCCCGCCGGGAGGCAGAGGCGGCGGCGCTCACCCGGCCAGCGCCGCCTCCATCACCGCCTTGGCGATCGGGGCCGCGTCGCCGCCGCCGCTGATGTCCGCCCGGTTGGCCTCCGCGTCCTCCACGACCACCGCCACCGCCACCGCCGGCTGGCCCGCGTCGGCGGCCTGCGCCCAGGAGATGAACCAGGCGTACGGGTGGCCCCGGTTGCCCACGCCGTTCTGCGCGGTGCCGGTCTTGCCGCCCACCTTCGCCCCGGGAATGGCCGCGTTGGTGCCGGTGCCCTTCTCCACCACGTCCACCATCAGCTGCTGGAGCCGCATCGCGGTCGCCGGGTTCATCGCCTGGTGGTAGGCGCGGGGGCCGTTCTGGGCGACCGTGGTGCCGCGCGCGGTGGTCGTCCGCTCCACCAGGTACGGATGTCTGAGCTCCCCGCCGTTGGCCACCGCCGCCGCGACCATCGCCATCTGCAAGGGGGTCGCCGTGGTGTCGAACTGGCCGATGGAGGAGAGCGCCAGCTGGTCCGGGCCCATCTTCTTGTCGAAGTTGGACTTGGCCACCGCCGACGGGATCCGCAGCCGGGTGTCGTTGAAGCCGAACCGCCCCACCGCCTCCAGCATCCCGGCGAGCCCCACCTTCACCCCCAGGTGCGCCATCACCGTGTTGCAGGAGACCAGCACGGCGTACGCCAGCGAGGCCTTGCCGCAGCCGTCCGCCTCGTTGGGCAGGGTGGTGCTGGTGCCGGGCAGCACATACGGGTCGGGCGTGGTCGTCGGCGCGTCCACATCGGTGACGGCGCCCGCGTCGAGCGCGGCCGCCGCCGTCACGATCTTGAAGGCGGAACCCGGCGGATAGGTCTGCCGGATCGCCCGGTTGAGCATCGGCCGGCCGGGGTCCGCGTTCAGCGCGGCCCAGGCGCCCTTGACCGCCCGCCCGGTCCCCGACAGCCGCCCCGGGTCGTACGAGGGGCTGCTGACCAGCGCGAGGATGCGGCCGCTCGCCGGCTCCACGGCCGCGACCGCGCCCCGCTTGCCGGCCAGGCCCCGGAAGGCGGCCCGCTGCACGGCGGCCCGGATGGTGGTGACCGCGTCGCCGCCCGGCTGCCGTTTGCGGGTGAGGGAGCCCCACAGCGGGGTGAGCAGCGAGGAGGTGCCGGAGAGCACCGGGTCCTCGGCGGCCTCGACGAGCGTCGTGCCGTAGACCTGCGAGGAGTAGCCGGTGACCGGCGCGTACAGCGGTCCGTCGGTGTACGTGCGCTCGTAGCGCAGCGGCTGGCGGGTGTCCTTGGAGCCGGTGACGGAGTCGCCGTCCACCAGGACGTCGCCGCGCGGCTGGCCGTAACGGGCCAGCGTGGTACGGCGGTTGGCCGGGTTCTCGTCGAGCGCGTCGGCCTGGAGCACCTGGATGCGGGCCGCGTTCACCAGGAGCGCCACCAGCAGGAGCAGACAGCAGGCGGCGGCGCGGCGGATGTGGCGGATCATCGGCTTCCCGTCCGGACGGGGGTGATCGTGCCGCTCTCCACGGCCGGGTGCGGGGTGCGCGCGCTGTCGCTGACCCGGATGAGGAGCGCCACGATCACCCAGTTGGTGACGACCGAGGAGCCGCCCTGGGCCAGGAACGGCATGGCCAGGCCGGTGAGCGGGATCAGCCCGGTGACGCCGCCCGCGATCACGAACACTTGGAGGGCGAGGATCGAGGCGAGCCCGACGGCGAGCAGCCGCCCGAACGGGTCGCTCAGGGTGAGCGCGGCGCGGTAGCCCCGGGCGACGAGCAGCGCGTACAGCAGGAAGACGGCGGTCAGCCCGGCCAGGCCCAGCTCCTCGCCCGCCGTCGCCAGGATGAAGTCGGACTTGGCGGCGAACCCGATCAGCACGGAGTGCCCCGCGCCCAGGCCGGTGCCGGACATGCCGCCCGCCGCGAAGGCGAAGAGCGACTGGGCGAGCTGGCCGGGGCCCTGGCCCGCGTCGATGGAGGCGAACGGGTGGAGCCAGTCCTGCACCCGGCTGTGGACGTGCGGTTCGAGCGCGCCGACGGCCGCCGCGCCGACGGCCGCGAGCAGCAGCCCGACCGCGATCCAGCCGGTGCGGCCCGTCGCCACGTACAGCATGATCACGAAGAGGCCGAAGAAGAGCAGCGAGGTGCCGAGGTCGCGCTCCAGGATCAGCACGCCGACGCTGAGCACCCAGATCGCCACGATCGGGCCGAGCACCCGGCCGGTGGGCAGCTGGAGCCGCCAGACGCGGCGGCCGGTGTACGCCAGCGCGTGGCGGTTGGCGGCCAGGTAGCCGGCGAAGAAGACCGCGAACAGGATCTTGGCGAACTCGCCCGGCTGGAAGGAGAGTCCGCCGAGCCGGATCCAGATCTTGGCGCCGTTCACGGCGGGGAACGGGATCGGCACCACCATCAGGACCAGGGCGGAGGCGGCCGAGAGATAGGTGTACCGCATCAGGACGCGGTGGTCGGGCAGGACCAGGACGACCGCGGTGAAGAGCCCGACGCCGATCGTGGACCAGACGAGCTGGGTGGCGGCGGCCGTGCTGTGCGGGGTCTCCAGGTCGAGGCGGTGGATCAGCACCAGGCCCAGCCCGTTGAGCAGCACCGCGATGGGCAGCAGCAGCGGGTCGGCGTGCGGGGCGCGCCGGCGGACCGCGAGATGGGCGAGCAGGGCGAGCAGCCCGAGCCCGGCGCCGTGGCGCGCCGCGTCGGGCGGGACGGCGCCGCTCCTGGCGAGTCCGACGTCCGCGTATCCGTAGACCGAGGCGAGGACGGCGCAGACGAGCAGCGAGAGTTCGACGCCCCGGCGTCTGGCGAGGCGGGGGGCGGGCGGGGGCTCGTCCGCCGCCGTCGGTGCGGTCATAGCGGGCAACGTAGCAAGCGAGGACGCCTATGTCCCCTTATGTCATAGTGTGCCGAGGGGTGGGGAAACTGACGGACCGTCACTGAGGAGTACGGCCATGGGGCCCGTGGAGTTCATCGTCCTCGCCTTCCCCGAGGAGCAGCTTCGGGTGCAGGCCGTCGACTCGCTGGTGGGCGTGCGCAGATCCCGCGCCGTACGGATGGTCGACGCGCTGGTGGTCACCAGGACCGCCGCCGGTGAGGTGCTGGCCGCCGAGCTCGACGCGTTCGAGGAGCTCGCCGGGGTGCTGGTCGGCGAGGGCGTCGAGCGGCTGATCGGGCCGGAGGACGTCAAGGAGGCGGCCGGCCTGCTCGACCTGGGCAGCTGTGCGCTGGTCGTCCTGATCGAGCACTTGTGGGCCGAGGAGGCGGCGAAGGGGGTGCGGGCCGCGGGCGGCCACGTCGCCGGGTCGGTCCGGATCCCGCCGGAGCGCCTGGCGGAGGTCAGGGCGGCCCTGGCCGCGGTACGAGAGGAAGGCTGAGCCATGTTCATCCGGCCCACCCGAGCGGTGGTACGACCCGTGGTGCGCCCGTCCGGCGCCCCGCTGCTGCGCGGGCTCCTGGTGCTCCCGTACCGACTGCGCCAGCGCCACCCGTACCGGCGGCCGCGGCGCGTTCACGGCACCCGCCCCGCCCGGTTCAGGTTGATCAGGGGGCCGAGGAGGTCCCCGTCCGCCGCCAGCCGCGGCTCGATGTCCGCGAGCAGGAAGACCAGGTCCTCCGGGGCGCGGCAGGACTCCACCTCCTGCCACGACACCGGCGCCGACACCGTCGGCCGCTCCCTCGCCCGGAGTGTGTAGGGCGCCGCCGTCGTCTTCGCCGCCGCGTTCTGGCTGTGGTCCACGAACACCTTGCCGGGGCGCAGTGCCTTCGCCATCCGGTGCGTGACCAGCTCGGGGAGCGCCGCCTCGGCCTCCTGGGCGAGGCCCTTGGCGTAGCGGGAGACGTGGTCGGAGGCGGTCGGTTCGAGGGGGACGAGGAGGTGGAGGCCCTTGGAGCCGGAGGTCTTCGCGTACGCGTGCAGGCCGTCCGAAGTCAGGCGCTCGCGCAGCCAGCGGGCCACCGCGCAGCACTCCACCACGGTCGCCGGGGCCCCGGGGTCCAGGTCGAAGACCATGCGGTCGGCCCGCGCGGGCGCGTCCGCCTGCCACTGGGGGGTGTGGAACTCCACCACCAGGTTGGCCGCCCACATCAGGGTCGACAGGTCCGGGACCGTCACCTGGCGCGCGCCGCTGTCCTCGGAGCGCGGGACCGGGGCCGTCTTCACCCAGGAGGGTGTGCCGGGCGGGGGATTCTTGGTGAAGAAGAGCTGGCCCTCGGGGCCGTCCGGGTAGCGCAGGAACGACACCGGCCGGTTGTGCAGATGGGCGAGGAGCGCACCGGCGACCGAGGCGTAGTAGTGCAGCACCTCGCCCTTGGTGGTGCCGGTCGCCGGATACAGCACCTTCTCCAGGCGGGAGAGCGCGATCCGCCGCCCCTCCACCCATGTGATCGGCGTCATACGATGAGAATCCCACTAATCCCGGCAAAGGGGATGAAGAGTGCGATCCATATGGAATGGTGCGATCTCATTTGGGCTGGTCAGTATTCCGATCAAGCTCTTCAACGCCACCGAGAGCCACTCGATCTCGTTCCGGCAGATCCACACCGAGGACGGCGGCCGGGTCCGCTACCGCAAGGTCTGCGACCTGGACGGCGAGGAGCTGGACGCGTCCGAGATCGGCAAGGCGTACGAGGACGCGGACGGGTCGCTGGTCCCGATCAGCGACGACGACCTGGCCGCGCTGCCGCTGCCCACCGCCAAGACCATCGAGATCGTCGCCTTCGTGCCGGCCGACTCCATCGACCCGCTCCAGATCGACACGGCGTACTACCTGAGCGCCAGCGGTGTCCCGGCGGCCAAGCCGTACACCTTGCTCAGAGAGGCGCTCAAGCGGAGCCGGAAGGTGGCCATCGCCAAGTTCGCGCTGCGCGGGCGCGAGCGGCTCGGGATGCTGCGGGTGGTGGACGACGTCATCGCGATGCACGGGCTGCTGTGGCCGGACGAGATCCGCGCCCCCGAGGGCGTCGCCCCGGAGAGCGACGTGAAGGTCCGTGACGCCGAGCTCGATCTGGCGGACGCTCTGATGGACACCCTCGGCGAGGTCGACGTGGAGACGCTGCACGACGACTACCGGGAGGCCGTCGAGGCCCTCATCGCCTCCAAGGCGGGCGGCGCGCTGCCCCCGGCCGAGGCCCCGGAGACCAAGGGCGGCGGCAAGGTCATCGATCTGATGGCCGCCCTGGAGAAGAGCGTGCGCGCGGCCAAGGAGGCGCGCGGCGAGGAGGCGGCGGAGCCGGCCGAGGTCACCGAGCTCAAGCCGCGCAAGACGGCCGCCCGCAAGACGGCCCCGGCGAAGAAGACCGCGAAGGCGGCCACGAAGACGACGGCCGGGACCGCCACGAAGACGACCTCCAAGACCGCCGCCAAGTCGACCTCCAAGGCCGCCGCCAAGAAGTCGGCCGCGTCCCCCAAGTCCTCCGCCGCGGGCGCCAAGAAGTCCACCGCGACGACGGCCAAGAAGGCGGCCGCGAAGAAGACGACTCCCCGCAAGCGCGCGTCGGCCTGATCAACCGGCGTACGCCTACGGGGAGTTCGGGTCCTGCGTCGCAGCGGTCCTGCGTCAGAGCTGTCGTACGGCAGAGCGGTCCTGCGTCAGCGCCGCCGCCTCACACTCCCCGGGCGACCGGCTCGCCCAGTGCCTCCAACTCCGCGTCCAGGTCGCGCGCGTGCACCTCGCGGGGCAGCGCGAACATGCCGAGCGCCACGAGCACCAGGATCCCGACCCCGTACCAGAGGCTGAGGTCGAAGCTCTTGACGAAGTTGTGGCTGACGGCCTCCTGGCCCTGCTCGGTCAGGATCGACTGGACCTTGTCGGCGCCCGCCACCGAGGAGGGCTGACAGCTGGCCGGGACCTTGGTCGGGTCCGACTCGGCCGACCGGTCGTGCACACACGCCCGGAAGCCATTGACGATGTCGTCGACGCCGCCCGCCGGGACCCCGGCGGTGACCAGCTCCTGGCGCAGGGCCGGGGTGACCTTGTCGACGCCGTGGTCGGAGTCGCTGGCGAGGTGGCCGAAGAAGAGCACCCCGACCAGGGCGACGCCGAGCGCCATACCGACCTGCTGGGTGGTGCCGAGCAGACCGGAGGCGGAGCCCGCGTCCTTGGCGGGCACCTTGGTGAGGATCGCGTCGATCATCGGGGCGACCACCAGACCGAAGCCGAAGCCGGTGACGACCAGCGGCGCGATCATCTGCCAGGA
The DNA here is from genome assembly GCF_001653515.1 of Streptomyces sp. ERV7. Taxonomy (GTDB): domain Bacteria; phylum Actinomycetota; class Actinomycetes; order Streptomycetales; family Streptomycetaceae; genus Streptomyces. The sequence continues at coordinate 1,637,553 of NZ_LYOY01000040.1, forward strand.
CGGGATGTCCGGGCCGTAGTGGTGGGCGACGAAGATGTACGCGGCGAAGCCGAGCGCGTTCAGGAGCGCCCCGCCGATCAGCGTGAGGCGTCCGATGCGCGGGGTGAACACCTCGACCGCGAGGCCGGAGCCCGCGGCGGCGCCGACCGCGAAGGCCGCGCCGGTCAGACCGGCGCGCATGGGCGACCAGCCGAGCCCGAGCTGCATGTACAGCGTCCACACCAGGAAGAAGCCGCCCAGCGCGATCCAGAACAGTGTCCACACCAGCATGCCCGCGGTGAACGCCCGCTCCTTGAAGAGGCTGAGCACCACCAGCGGTGAGCCCACCGTCCGGGTGCGGTAGCGCTCGAAGACGACCAGCACGCCGAACACCACGACCGAGCCGCCCATCAGGACGAACGTCCAGGCCGGCCAGTCGAGCGCACGGCCCTCGGCGAGCGGGTAGACCAGCATCAGGATGCCGGTCACGGCGATCACCACGCCGATCGGGTCCAGCTTGGGCGCGGCGGCCGACTTGGACTCCCCTACGAAGAACCAGGCGGCGATCAGGGCGGCGATGCCGACCGGGATGTTGACCAGGAAGATCGGACGCCACTCCAGGTCCGCGATGTTCGCGTCGACCAGCACACCGCCGACGATCAGACCGGCCACCGACGCGGAGCCGAGCACACCGCCCCAGATGCCGAGCACCTTGCCGCGCTCCTCGGACGGGAACGTGACATGGATGATCGCCAGGATCTGCGGGACCATCAGTCCGGCCATGGTGCCCTGGAAGAAGCGCGCGCCGATGAGCATGCCGGGGCCGCTCGCCACACCGCAGAGCGTCGAGGCGATGGTGAAGCCCGCCACGCCGATCAGGAACATCTTCTTGCGGCCGTAGATGTCACCGAGCCGGCCGCCGGTGATCAGCAGGGCGGCGAAGCCCAGTACATAGCCGGCCACGACCCACTCGATCTGGGTGTAGTCGGCGTGCAGGTCCTTCTGGATGCTCGGGATGACGACGTTGACGATCGTCACGTCGAGCATGTCCATGAACCCGGCCACCAGAACGATGATCAGGGCGAGCCAGCGGCGCGGGTCGAGCGCCGGCGCTTCGCCGGACGCGTCTCCCGCACGGCTTCCACCGGGCTGGTCGGCTCCGGCGTGGGTGTCGTGAGTCATGGCGTTTCTACCTCTGGCCGATCGTGGTGACCGAGGCCGTCCGAGCCCGGTCGTGACGGATGGAGCGTGATGAGACGAGTGCCATTTGCGGGTCTCCTTGCCACAGCGGCAGGAAAAACTGCGTCGCCAAGATGACGACACAGGGTCTGGGGGTGTGACTTTCCGCAGGTCACAGCCCGGCGACGGCCGCACAGGAAGCCGCCCCGCAGATCGCCTGGGCGATCGGTCGGGGCGGGGGCGCGGACTGCGGGGATCCCAGAAATTCCGCAAAAATAGCTGAGGGCCCCCGGACGGCCGCGTGTCCCCGACGGACAGTCACAGGGTGCAACGATCACCGGAGGGGAACGGACCCCGCACAGTCGACGTAACTCCACGTGACCGTCTCTCGTGAGGCGCTAGCGACACTCCGAACGCCCGAGAACCCTCGTTCCGGCGCGGGAACCGTGTTCTCGCACGTCAGTCGCTAGTCGCTAGCAACCTGATCAGGTGCTGTTTGGGTCGCTAGCAGGGTCGCTAGCGCTAGCGACCCCCCTTGCTACCGCAAGCGACCTTTTGGGCCCTTCTGGTGACTACAGAGAGTGCTATACGGACCTCCCTGCGGACGGGCGTCTGTTGGTTCGCTGCGCTCGCGGCGTGCCGTCGGCCGGTGGGTGACTCGGGCTGGCAGGCATCCGTCACGTACAGTGTCCACCCCTCGGGGGTGAACGGCGGATCGGGGGCCCTCAGCTATTTTTGCGGAATTTCTGGGATTAACGCGGGAGCTCCCGGGCGCCACGTTTCCGCAGGTCAGGCTATTTTTGCGTATTCTGCGGTTTGTGCGGCGGGGTTCCGGGGCCGAAGGGGGTTCCCCGCCACGCTCCGTCACTGCATGGGCGGCACCGATTCAGGGGTGAGCGTCCTGCCCAAGAACCCGTGGTCAGCAGGAAGCACCCCACCTGGCACCCGGCGGGGGAGAAGGGAAGAGGTCACCCGCGCCGGCGGAGTGGTCTCTTCCCCGGACGGCGACCGCCCGCGCAACGCTGCCGGGCCCGGACGGCGGCCGTCGCAGCGCGAGCGCAGCGAGCCGCCAAGGGTCTCGCGGCCGTAGGCCGCTCCTTCCATCGCTTTGCGTAGCCAGACAGGGCGCGCTGGCCGGTCTAGAGCTAGCACCACGGGCTGCTAGCTCTAGCACCCCTGCTAGCACCTCATTTGCCCTGTGAGCAGGGAGCTAGCGCCTAGCACCTCACAGCGCCGAGCCCCGGTTTCTCGCCGAAAACGGAGCTTGGCCGGGTCGCTCGGTGCTGCTAGCGATCGCTACGGCCGCTCAAGGTGCTCTGTACCACCTAGATTCGGCGCGCTCCGCGTTGCCGTACGCGTGGGAGGCAGCCCCGATAAACGTCCAACCAAGGCGTTCGTAGAGCCGGATGGCAGCCTTGTCTTTAGCCAGAACTTCCAAGAAAAGGCGCACCCCGGTCTCAACGGCGTACTCCGTCGCAGCTACTACGAGCTGCGCGCCGACCTGTTTCCCTCTGGCTGCTGGGCTCACGAACAGCCTTTCAAGCACGGCACTCTGTTCCCCACTGGCGCGCTCTGTTGACTCGGGGAAGAGCGGGACAGAATCTCCCGAGATTTCACTTACGGAAACGTGGCCGACTATCGAGGCTGCCTCGGTTGCCACCCACGCTCTGACTAGGCGTGGAGGCGTAAGCCAGGCAATCGGGTCCGCTACCCCTTCGACCGGGTAGCCGTCGATGGCGAACACCTCGCGCAGCACTTCGCCGGCCGCTGCTACGTCGTGTGCTGTCCGTGGGCGAATGACGATGTCACCATGCTGCTCAGGTTGGCCCATCGTGTCCTCCTGGGGCTATTCGACGGGGACGTTGTAGGCGAGTCCGTTCATGTCGGCCCGCATGACGAAGCTCGTCACCTCATAAGCGCTTCCCTGCTGGTCAATGCTCGTGTGCACGACCTCAATGACCGGCACACCAGGCGGGAGGGCCAGATAGCGGGCTTCATCAGGGTTGGGCATGCGCGCGCTGATTTCATCGTTGATTCGGGCCATTGTGTGGCCCTGCTCTTCGAGAACGCCGTGAATTCCGTACTGATGGGGAACCTCGGCTTCGAGCAATCCCGTACCCTGCGCGACATCCCAGGGAATCCATGTGGTGACCCGGTAGACCGGGACATCGTCGGCGTAGAATACGTTTTCACGTCGCAGCGCAGATTCCCTGCTGGGTGAGAGGGAGAGGCGGTCGGCGACCCCTGCATCCGGCTTGGCCTTTCCGACTGACAGCACTTCAAAGCGGCCAGTTTTCCCCTGCTTCGCGCATTCAATCAAGAATGGGGAGAGGCCGCTCTCACGATACTTTGGCGAGTACCGATCGCTTCCCAAGCGGATTAGCCGGGTCCTTTCCCGAACGAACGCACCCCGGCCCCACTCCACCGTGATTACGCCTTGCTGCTGAAGAATCTTCAGCGCTTCATCGATGGTGTTGCGGACGACTCCATATCGCTCCGCCAGGGTCCGCGTGGATGGAAGCCGTGCGCCTGGTGCGTACGTGCCGACGTCGATGGCGTCGCGCAGCTCTGCGGCGATGCGCTGACTTGCTGGAGTCCTGTCCTCGTTGGCCATGCCGACCCCTTCTAAGTGGCTCCCGCCAGTGTACGTACTGGCGCAAGCCAGTTTGGTGCGAGTGCTTGACGCAACTGGCGTGAGCCAGTTCACTGAGTCTCACCAGCCCAACTGGCGCAAGCCAGTTGAGGGTTGGGTCCAGTTCGTCGTGCCCGGGACAACCGGGACACGCAACAGGGAGCGGCTCCCTACCGCCAAGCAGATAGCCGCTCCCCGACCCAGAAGGGGTGTCTCCATGATGCCTGGAACCATGACGGAACGGTGTGTCGAGAGTGCAGCTAACACGTCGTTAGCGCCCGCTCCCGCGACGCTGATGACGGCGCTGCGCGCGGCACGTGAGGCGCGTGGGTGGGACCTGCCTGAGCTGGTGATGCGTCTGCGTCGCGAGGCTGTCACGCAGGACGTGAGCATCTCGGTGCACTACCGGTCAGTGGCCTCGATCATCAGGACGTGGGAGAGCGGCGACAAGACGCCGAACGCCCTGTACCGCCGCCTGTTGACGGCGGTCTACGGCGAGTCCGCGAGCGTGCTCGGCCTGCCCGAGCCGACCGAGCCGCAGGCCCTGAACGCCGAACGGCTCGGCCGGATCTACGCCCGCTACCAGCCGTGGCTGCTGGCGCGCATCCACCGCATCGTGGGCGACTACCACCTTGCCGAGGACCTGACCCACGACACGTTCATCAACGCGGGTCTGGCCCTGGACAAGGTGGAGGAGTGGAAGGACGCGGAAGAGCTGCACCCGTGGCTGGCCATGCACGCCCGGTGGGTGATCGGCACCTACCGCCGCCACCACGACCCGCAGCGTCACGAGCGGCTCGCCAGCCCGATCGATGACGACGACCGCCCGTTCGACTTCCCCGCCGCCGACGAACTGTCCCGGCCGGAAGAGACCGTCTCGGCCTCCCTCGACCTGCACCGCATGCTGGCGATCCTGCCCGCCGTACAGCGCCAGCTCATCACCCTGGTTATCCAGGACGGCCTGAGCGTCCGCAAGGCCGCCGCCCGCCTCGACCTGACCTATGACCGCGCCCGTGGCCTGCACACGCAGGCCGTGAACGCGCTGCTCCAGTACGTCAGCGGGCCGACGGTTCAGGAGAGCGCCGCGTGAACACCGACGGCCTGAACGCGTTGTACGCCCGCGTGACGGCCCCGGCCGCTCCCGCCGTGCCCCTGGCACGGCGGGAGCGCCGCCGGGGCGGTGAGGGCTTCCCCACCGTCCCCGCCGGGGGTCTGGAATGGTCTCCGATGGAGGTGGCCGCCGCCCTGTTCGAGGCGGGCGCGGACAACGAACTCGGCGGGCGGGTGCCGACCACGGACGACCTGTACCGCGTCCTGCGCGCCTCCGTGGCCGTGCTGGGACCGGCCGGGCTCGCCCAAGTCGTCGCGACGTTCGCAGTGTTCGAGCTGGGGGAGTTCCGTGAGACGGACACCTGCCGGACGTTCGCCTACCGGCTCGCCCTGTCCTTCTGGTACGCCGGGGCCCGCTCCCGCCCCATGACGGCCGGGGAGGCGGCCGTGGCGCTGTACCTGTCGGACGCCTACCGGCACCACCAGGTCGACGCGGTCACCGCGCGGCGGGCCCCGTTGCTGGTCTCCCGCGCGATCCGGCAGGGTGCCGCCCTGCTCCCCACCCCGACGCTCATGCGCCTCGGGGAGGCCATGGGCCGGGAGTTCGCCGCTCCCGCGTCGCCGGGCGAAGTCGTCACGGCGGGGAGGGACTGGCTGTACCGGCAGGCGCTGCCGGACTACCACCGCCGCCGGTTCTGCTTCGCCCTGCTGTGGGCCGACGTCTGCCAACCCTCGCCGCTGATCGTGCGGTTGGACGGCGCCGGCTACGCGCTCGGGGCGACTCCGCCGGCGGGTCCTGACGGCACGTGGCTGCGGCCCGTACGGGTGGGGTGGTAGCCGTGAGCCTGCACGCCACCTACAAGCTCAAGGCCAAGACCCGCCGCAACCGCAAGGCGCGCCTTGCCGAGCGCGACGGACAGCACTGCGCCTACTGCCGTAGCCCGTTCGCCACGCCGCTGGAAGCGACGTTGGACCACGTGGCCCCGGTCTCCCTGTTCCGCACCTGGTCGGCCCGGCACCTCGTACTGGCCTGCCGGTCCTGCAACGACCGCAAGGCCGACCGCTTCCCCCTCTCGATCGCCCTGCTGTTGCTGCGGTCGGTCGACCCGACCCGTCCCGTCATCCGCCCGGTCGACCTGCCGTTACTGGCCCGACTCGCCTACACGAACCGGTCGACCCGCCACCTGCCCGAATCGACCCGGAACCCCCCGATCCTTGAGAGGACGGCGGCATGAGCGCTCGAACGGTGGACGAGAAGATGACCGTTCAGGAGGTTCTCGCCGATCTGAAGGTCGCGCCGTCGACCTTCTACCGGTGGCGCCAACTCGGGAAGGGCCCCCGCTCGATCAAGCTACCGAACGGCGATGTCCGCATCCGCAGGTCGGAGTACGAGCGGTGGCTTTCGGAGCGGGAGGACGCCGCGTGAGCACGACCGAAGGCACTCCGCCTCTCCGCCCGCACGGGGAGGCCCGGCCGGGGTACTCGCTCGATGTCCGGCTGTGGAAGGTCACGAAGGTCGACCGCAAGGCACGCCCGTATCAGCTTCGGTGGGTCGTAGGCGGGAAGGTCAGCAGCGCGACGTTCGCGACGTCGGCTCTTGCCGATAACCGACGCTCGGAGTTGCGGCAGGCCATGCGCCGGGGCGAAGCGTTCGAGATCGCAAGTGGGCAGCCTGAGTCTGAGGTCCGTGCGGCGGATGAAGCGGCGGCAACTGCGGCTGAGGCCAAACCGTCGGTGCGGTGGTTCGAATTCTGCCGGAGGTACGTCGCCGGACGGTGGCGTATGAGCGCCGCCAAGACCCGTGAGGGCATGGCGGACGGACTTGCCGCCGTGGCGCTGGCCATGGTGAAGCGAAGCGATAAGACTCCCGAGGACAAGCACCTGCGGCTTGCGTTCCGGTGGGCGATCGTCCCCGCGAACGCGGGACAGGACCCGCCTGCCGAACTGAAAGCCGCATACGAGTGGCTCACGAATGAGGACCGGCCGGTTGCCGACCTGGTTGACCTTGAGGTGTTCGAGGACGTGCTGTACCGCCTCAGCTATCGACTGGACGGCACCCCGGCGGCGGGGGAGACGAACAAGCGGCGCCGGCGGGTCCTGAACACGGCCCTCGAACACGCAGTGGCCACGAAGGAGCTACCGGAGAACCCACTCCAAGGGGCACACAAGAAGCGCGGAGGCTCCGGTGGGGTGGTGGACCGGCGCGTCCTGGTGAACGCCGTACAGGGGCGCCAGTTGCTCACCGCCGTCTCCTACGTCGGTTCGTGGGACCGCAACCGTGGGCGCCGCTTGGTGGCCTTCTACGCAGTCCTGTACTACGCGGGGCTCAGGCCCGCTGAGGCGGTCGGGCTGAGGCTCTCTGACTGCCATCTACCAGAGGCGGGTTGGGGCACGCTGACGCTGCGGGAGACGCGTCCCGTCTCCGGTAAGCAGTGGACTGACTCAGGGGAGCGGCACGACCGCCGGGGCCTGAAGGCACGAGAGGCGGACACGGATCGTCCGGTCCCTATCCCGCCCGTCCTGGTCGCGGTGCTGCGGAACCATCTGAAGGAGTTCGGGACCGCCAAGGAAGGGCGAGTGTTCGGCAACGAGCGCGGGGGAGTCGTCGGCTCATCAACGTACTGGCGCGTGTGGGAGGAAGCGCGGCTGCTCGCCCTCCCGCCTGAGCGTGTCGACTCGCCGTTGGCCGGGCGCCCGTACGACCTGCGGCACGCTTGCATCACGCGCTGGCTGAACGCGGGTGTGCCGATCGCCGAGGTGGCTCGACGGGTCGGCAACTCTCCCGAGGTGATCCACCGCCGCTATCACGGCTGCATCGACGGCCACGAGGAAGCGGCCAACGCGAAGATCACAAAGGCGCTGGAAGAAGACGGCGACGCCTAGCTGTGATGGGTCGGGGCACCGTCATTCATGTTGAGCGGCTTTGTACTGTTCGTACTGAGTCCAGGCACGTTCGAGTGTCTCTATGGCGGTCGGAATGGCGCCGCGCTCTTCAAGGTAAGTGCGCTGGCCTGGCAGGCTCTTGCGTGAGGGCCAGTCGGGATCGCGCGAGATGTCCCGGGCGAGATCACCAATGGCATTGTCTTGATCGGTGTGAGTTTTCAACCACACAGTGAAGCTCTTCGGCTGGGGCATAGCCCTATCCTTCCGCCGCCGCGTGACGTCCATACGTCACTGTGTCGCGTGTATCGCAGATAGTGCGCGAGCGGTGAGAGACAACGAGAAAGAGCGGGAGTCAGTGAGACTGACTCCCGCTCTCTCAAGTCGGCATTCGCACTGGTCAGAGCATGGTTCTTGCTGGCTGACTGGCGAGTGCCCCCGGCAGGATTCGAACCTGCGCACACGGCTCCGGAGGCCGTTGCTCTATCCCCTGAGCTACGGGGGCGTTCGTCGCGCTTGGCGGCGACGGGTAGAACCCTACCAGCTCCCATGGGGTGGCTGTGAACAGGTATTTCCCGTGGTCGGCGGGGGTCGGGTCCCCCGCAGGGGGCGGAAGTGGGGAAAACCCGGACGCGGCGACGTTCGCGGACCTAACCTCGAGATGTGTCAGGCGTGTCCGGCCGGGTGCTTGTTGTCGACGACAACAAGGTCATCCGACAGCTGATCAGGGTCAACCTTGAGCTAGAGGGCTTCGAGGTCGTGACCGCGGCCGATGGTGCCGAGTGTCTGGAAGTGGTGCACCGGGTCTGTCCGGATGTCATCACTCTGGACGTCGTGATGCCTCGGCTCGACGGGCTGCGTACGGCCGCGCGGCTGCGGGCCGACGCGCGTACGCGGCATCTGCCGCTCGCGATCATCAGTGCCTGTACGCAGTACGAGGTCGAGAACGGGCTCGCGGCCGGTGTGGACGCGTTCCTGGCCAAGCCCTTCGAGCCGGCCGAGCTGGTCAAGGTCGTACGGCAGCTGATGCACCGGGAGGCTCCGCCGTCTCCCGACGGCAACAGGCAGCCCGGCCGAGCCGGCCGCGCGGCCGGCACCTCCCGCGGATGAGAGCGGATGACAGTGGGCGGGAGGGGAGTGGTGGGAGGGAAGTCGTGGGAGTGGATGAGGTCTGGGGCCCTCCTCGCCGACCACCCCAGCACCCTCCTCCGCGCCGCCGAGCTCCGTGCCCCCGACCGGGTCGCCCGGCAGCTCGAAGGGATTGCCGACGCCCTGCTCGACTTCCAGCACCGTGTGCTGCCGCTCGGGGACGAGAAACCCTCGGCCGCCCACCGTGCCCGGCTCGCGCTCGCCGAAGCCGCCGGGGCGGTGCTGGCCGGTGGCCTGTCCCTGTTCGGTATCGACACCCCTGAATTCCTGTGAACTCGTGAGAGTCGTAAGAGTTGTGAGAGTGACAGCATGAGCCGTTCCGCACATCCCGCCGGGCCCCGTCACGCCGATGTCCTTCCCGAAGGGCATTACTCGGCGCCGCCCGCCGATCTCAACGTCCTTGATCCGAAGGTCTGGTCGCAGACCGTCGGGCGCAACGCCGACGGTGTCGCCCACGTCGGCGGGCTCGATGTCGCCGCGCTGGCCGAGGAGTTCGGGACCCCCGCGTACTTCCTCGACGAGAGCGACTTCCGCGCCCGCTGCCGCGCCTGGGCCGAGGCCTTCGGCAAGGACGCCGATGTGTTCTACGCCGGGAAGGCCTTCCTCTCCCGTGCTGTCGTGCGGTGGCTGCACGAAGAAGGGCTCAACCTCGACGTCTGCTCCGGCATCGAGCTCGCCACCGCCCTCTCGGCCGGAATGCCCGCCGAGCGCATCGCCTTCCATGGCAACAACAAGTCCGAGGAAGAGATCCGGCGAGCTGTCGAGGTCGGTGTCGGGCGGATTGTTCTGGACTCCTTCCAGGAGATCGTTCGCGTCGCCCACATCGCCCAGAGCCTCGGCAAGCGCCAGCGTGTCCAGATCCGGGTGACCGTCGGCGTCGAGGCGCACACCCATGAGTTCATCGCCACCGCCCACGAGGACCAGAAGTTCGGTATCGCCCTCGCCGGGGGACAGGCCGCCGAGGCCGTCCGGCGGGCGCTCAAGCTGGATGGTCTTGAGCTCATCGGGATTCACTCCCACATCGGGTCCCAGATCTTCGACATGGCGGGGTTCGAGGTCTCCGCCCGGCGGGTGGTGCAGCTGCTCGCCGACGTGCGCGACGAGCACGGGGTCGAGCTGCCCGAGATCGACCTCGGCGGCGGGCTCGGCATCGCGTACACCTCCGACGACGACCCCCGCGAGCCGCACGAGATCGCCAAGGCGCTCAACGAGATCGTCACCCGTGAGTGCGAGGCCGCCGGGCTGCGTACGCCGCGCATCTCCGTCGAGCCGGGGCGCGCGATCGTCGGGCCCAGCGCGTTCACGCTGTACGAGGTCGGGACCATCAAGCCGCTGGAGGGGCTGCGGACGTATGTGAGCGTCGACGGGGGCATGTCCGACAACATCCGGACGGCCCTGTACGACGCCGAGTACTCCGTCGCGCTCGTCTCGCGCACCTCGGACGCGGAGCCGATGCTGGTACGGGTCGTGGGCAAGCACTGCGAGAGCGGCGACATCGTCGTACGGGACGCGTTCCTGCCCGCCGACCTGGCGCCCGGCGACCTCATCGCGGTGCCCGCCACCGGGGCGTACTGCCGCTCCATGGCCAGCAACTACAACCACGCCCTGCGCCCGCCCGTCGTGGCGGTCCGCGACGGCGAGGCGCGCGTCATCGTCCGGCGCGAGACCGAGGAAGATCTCCTGCGGCTCGACGTCGGATGATGAATAAATGAATAGAACGATGAATAAATAGTGGAATATGTGTCTCAGGATCCGGACGGAGGGCAGAAACCTCCGTCCGGTGAGTGAGACTGGTTCGCATTCAAGCTGGTAGAAGGAAACGAGGTCGGATGATGCGTACGCGTCCGCTGAAGGTGGCGCTGCTGGGCTGTGGAGTGGTCGGCTCAGAGGTGGCGCGCATCATGACGACGCACGCCGACGACCTCACGGCGCGCATCGGCGCGCCCGTCGAGCTCGCCGGTGTCGCCGTGCGCCGGCCCTCGAAGGTGCGCGAGGGCATCGACCCCGCGCTCATCACCACCGACGCCACCGCCCTCGTCAAACGCGGCGACATCGACGTCATCGTCGAGGTCATCGGGGGCATCGAGCCCGCTCGTACGCTCATCACCACCGCCTTCGAGCACGGCGCCTCCGTCGTCTCCGCCAACAAGGCGCTGCTCGCCCAGGACGGCGCGGCGCTGCACGCCGCCGCCGTCGAGCACGGGCGGGACCTGTACTACGAGGCGGCCGTCGCCGGCGCCATCCCGCTGATCCGGCCGCTGCGCGAGTCCCTCGCCGGGGACAAGGTCAACCGGGTGCTCGGCATCGTCAACGGCACGACCAACTTCATCCTCGACAAGATGGACTCGACCGGGGCCGGGTACCAGGAGGCCCTCGACGAGGCCACCGCGCTCGGGTACGCCGAGGCCGACCCCACCGCCGACGTCGAGGGCTTCGACGCCGCCGCGAAGGCCGCCATCCTCGCCGGGATCGCCTTCCACACCCGCGTACGCCTCGACGACGTGTACCGCGAGGGCATGACCGAGGTCACCGCCGCCGACTTCGCCTCGGCGAAGGAGATGGGCTGCACCATCAAACTGCTCGCCATCTGTGAGCGCGCCGCCGACGGCGGGTCCGTCACCGCGCGCGTGCACCCGGCGATGATTCCGCTCGACCACCCGCTGGCCTCGGTGCGCGGCGCGTACAACGCCGTCTTCGTCGAGGCCGAGGCCGCCGGACAGCTGATGTTCTACGGGCCCGGCGCGGGCGGCGCGCCGACCGCCTCCGCCGTTCTCGGCGACCTGGTCGCGGTCTGCCGCAACAAGCTCGCCGAGTCCACCGGCCCCGGTGAGTCCGCGTACACCCAGCTGCCCGTGAGCCCCATGGGCGACGTGGTGACGCGCTATCACATCAGCCTCGACGTGGCCGACAAGCCGGGTGTGCTCGCCCAGGTGGCCACGGTCTTCGCCGAGCACGGGGTCAGCATCGACACCGTGCGTCAGCAGGGCAAGGACGGTGAGGCCTCCCTCGTCGTCGTCACCCACCGCGCCGCCGACGCGGCCCTCACCGGGACCGTGGACGTCCTGCGGGGGCTCGACACCGTGCGGGGTGTCGCCAGCATCATGCGTGTTGAAGGGGAGTAACGAGCAATGACCCACCAGTGGCGCGGAATCATCGAGGAGTACCGGGACCGGCTCCCCGTCTCCGCTACGACCCCGGTCGTCACCCTGCGCGAGGGCGGTACGCCGCTCGTGCCCGCGCAGGTGCTCTCCGAGCGCACCGGCTGCGAGGTCCACCTCAAGGTCGAGGGCGCCAACCCGACCGGGTCCTTCAAGGACCGCGGGATGACGATGGCGATCACCCGGGCGAAGGAGGAGGGCGCGAAGGCGGTCATCTGCGCCTCCACCGGCAACACCTCCGCCTCCGCCGCCGCCTACGCGGTACGGGCCGGAATGGTGTGCGCCGTCCTGGTGCCGCAGGGGAAGATCGCGCTCGGCAAGATGGGCCAGGCGCTGGTCCACGGGGCGAGGATCCTCCAGGTGGACGGCAACTTCGACGACTGTCTGACGCTGGCGCGCGGCCTCTCCGACAACTACCCGGTGGCGCTGGTCAATTCGGTCAACCCGGTCCGTATCGAGGGCCAGAAGACCGCCGCGTTCGAGATCGTGGACATGCTCGGCGACGCGCCCGACATTCACGTCCTTCCCGTCGGCAACGCCGGCAACATCACGGCGTACTGGCGGGGGTACCGGGAGTACGCGGCGGACGAGGTGTCCACCCGCACGCCCCGTATGTGGGGCTTCCAGGCCTCCGGTTCGGCGCCGATCGTGCGCGGCGAGGTGGTCAAGGACCCGTCGACGATCGCCACCGCGATTCGCATCGGCAACCCCGCGTCGTGGCAGTTCGCGGAGGCCGCGCGCGATGAATCGGGCGGTCTCATCGACGAGGTGACGGACCGTGAGATCCTGCGGGCCTACCGGCTCCTCGCCGCCCAGGAGGGCGTCTTCGTGGAGCCCGCCTCCGCCGCCTCGGTCGCCGGTCTGCTCAAGGCCGCCGAGCAGGGCCTGGTGGACCCCGGCCAGAAGATCGTGTGTACGGTCACCGGCAACGGCCTCAAGGACCCGGACTGGGCCGTCGCGGGCGCTCCGCAGCCCGTTACGGTGCCGGTGGACGCGGCGGTCGCGGCCGAGCGCCTCGGTCTGGCGTAGCCGACACCCGGAAGTCAAAACCCGTACAACCCCGAGTAACTCGGCACGTAGGGGCGCAGGGGGCTCGCGACACGCATCGTGCGCCTCCTGTGCGCCCTATGTCGCCACTCAACCTTCCTTCGATAGGCTGTACCCAACCCGCCCCGCCGCATATGCCGCGGTGCAGTTGCCCACGTGGCCGTCGGGTTCTTGGGTACCTCTTCGAAAATCTCGCAGCAGTCTCACAAGGAGAGTCATCAGAGCGATGGCCGGTCCCGCATTCCGCGCCGCCGCCGTACGGGTGCGCGTCCCCGCCACCAGTGCCAACCTCGGCCCGGGCTTCGACTCCCTGGGCCTGTCACTGGGGCTCTACGACGACGTGGTGGTCCGCGTCGCCGACTCCGGCCTGCACATCGACATCGCGGGCGAGGGCGCCGAGACGCTGCCCCGCGACGAGAGCCACCTCCTCGTACGGTCGCTGCGCACCGCCTTCGACCTGCTCGGCGGGCAGCCGCGCGGCCTGGAGGTCGTCTGCGCCAACCGCATCCCGCACGGCCGGGGCCTGGGCTCCTCGTCGGCCGCCATCTGCGCCGGCATCGTCGCCGCGCGCGCGGTGACCATAGGCGGCGACGCCAGGCTCGACGACGCCGCGCTGCTGGAGCTGGCCACCGAGATCGAGGGCCACCCCGACAACGTCGCGGCCTGTCTGCTCGGCGGGTTCACGCTCTCCTGGATGGAGGGGGGAGCTGCGCGGGCCATCAGGATGGACCCTGCGGATTCCGTCGTTCCGGTGGTCTTCGTGCCCGGCAAGCCGGTGCTGACGGAGACCGCGAGGGGGCTGCTGCCGCGTACCGTCCCGCACGGGGACGCGGCCGCCAACGCCGGGCGTGCGGCCCTGCTCGTGGAGGCGCTGACCAGGCGCCCCGAGCTGCTGCTCCCGGCCACCGAGGACCGGCTCCACCAGGAATACCGGGCACCCGCGATGCCCGAGAGCGTGGCGCTGGTCAACCGGCTGCGGGCGGACGGCGTCCCCGCGGTCATCTCCGGCGCGGGGCCCACGGTCCTGGCGCTGGTCGAGGACGGTGCGGCCGACAAGGTCGCACGGCTGGCGGGCGACGGGTGGGCCGCGAACCGGCTCCGCCTCGACGCCTCGGGCGCGAGTGTCCTGCCCCTGGGGTCCTAGGCCATGGGGTCATAGGGGCGTCAGGGCGGGACGCGCGGCTTGCCGGTGATGAGAGGGGGAATGTTTGTTGGATCCGGTAGTGTTAACCTCAAGTCTGCATCGGTCGTCATTGTGGCGCGGTGCTTCGTGTCCCCTTCAGGGACCGCCTTTCTTCCGGGAGCCTCCCAAACCGCCAGCGCAGCCTGCCTGAGCAGTTTCCGAGCACGCTCCGGAACCGGCACGACACCCCCCGCTTTTCCTCAGGGGGCCGAGTAGGGGAACTCGGGCCGGACCCCACGCACGTTTATCTCTCCGCCGTACGCGGCGGACCACCGCCCCGGCACGGTCAGTGACCCCAGGTCACAGGCCATGTTCGGACAGCACAACCGGTCGCCGAGCCAGACAGGCCGACGTCCGCTCCAGGGAAGGACCCTTCGTGAGCGACACCACCGATCTGATGGGCGTGACTGCCGACACTTCTGTCGGCGACGCCGCGCCCGCCGCAGGTGCTGCCTCTGGCACCACCTCACGGCGCCGCCGCTCCGGCACCGGCCTCGACGGCATGGTCCTGGCCGAGCTGCAGCAGGTCGCGTCCGGCCTCGGCATCAGGGGCACCGCGCGGATGCGCAAGAGCCAGCTGATCGAGGTCATCAAGGAGGCGCAGGCCGGTTCCGGCTCCGCCGCCCCGGCCAAGGGCGCCGACGCGGCCGAGACCAAGCCCAAGCGCCGCGCCACCTCCAAGGCCCGTACGGGTGACGAGGCCGCCGAGAAGGCTGCCGCCCAGCAGCAGATCGAGATCCCGGGCCAGCCGGCCGGGGGCGCCCCCCAGGCCGAGCGAGGCCGAGAGCTCGGGGGAGACGACCAGCCCGCGGGCGAGCGCCGCCGTCGGCGCGCCACCGCGGCCGCCGGCTCCCCGGAGTCCGCGACCGCCGCCGCCGAGCCGCAGACCGCCAAGGCCGAGGCCAAGACGGACGCCCGGGCCGAGCAGAAGACCGACGTCCAGCCGGACGCCAAGGCGACCGACGCCGTCGACGGCGCCGAGGGCCGGCGCGAGCGCCGCGACCGCGGTGAGCGCGGCGAGCGGGGCGACCGCCAGGGCCGCCAGCGCGGCGAGCGCGACCGGGGTGAGCGGGGCGACCGCGACCGCGGCGAGCGGGGGGAGCGCCGCGGCAAGGGCGACGACCAGCAGGGCCAGGGCGGCCAGCGCCAGCAGCGCCAGGGCGGCGGCCAGGGCGGTCAGGGCCAGCAGAACAACGGTCCCCAGGACGACAGTTACGACGACGAGGGCCGCCGCGGCCGCCGTGGCCGTTACCGGGACCGCCGCGGCCGCCGCGGTGGCCGGGACGAGTTCGGCGTCGAGCCGCAGGTCAACGACGACGATGTGCTGATCCCCGTCGCGGGCATCCTGGACATCCTCGACAACTACGCGTTCATCCGGACCTCCGGCTACCTGCCGGGCCCGAACGACGTGTACGTCTCGCTCGCCCAGGTCCGCAAGAACGGTCTGCGCAAGGGTGACCACGTCACCGGCGCGGTCCGCCAGCCGAAGGAAGGCGAGCGCCGCGAGAAGTTCAACGCGCTCGTCCGGCTGGACTCCGCGAACGGTATGGCGGCCGACTCCGGCCGTGGCCGTCCCGAGTTCAACAAGCTGACCCCGCTCTACCCGCAGGACCGGCTCCGTCTGGAGACCGACGCGGGTGTGCTGACCACGCGGATCATCGACCTCGTGTCGCCGATCGGCAAGGGCCAGCGAGGCCTGATCGTGGCCCCGCCGAAGACCGGCAAGACCATGATCATGCAGGCGATCGCCAACGCGATCACCACCAACAACCCCGAGTGCCACCTGATGGTCGTCCTGGTCGACGAGCGTCCGGAAGAGGTCACCGACATGCAGCGGTCGGTGAAGGGCGAGGTCATCTCCTCGACCTTCGACCGCCCGGCCGAGGACCACACCACGGTCGCCGAGCTCGCCATCGAGCGCGCCAAGCGTCTGGTGGAGCTGGGCCACGACGTGGTCGTGCTGCTCGACTCGATCACCCGTCTGGGCCGTGCGTACAACCTGGCGGCACCGGCCTCCGGCCGCATCCTGTCCGGTGGTGTCGACTCGACCGCGCTGTACCCGCCGAAGCGCTTCTTCGGTGCCGCGCGCAACATCGAGGACGGCGGCTCGCTGACCATCCTGGCCACCGCGCTGGTCGAGACGGGCTCGCGCATGGACGAGGTGATCTTCGAGGAGTTCAAGGGCACCGGCAACATGGAGCTCAAGCTCGACCGCAAGCTCGCCGACAAGCGCATCTTCCCGGCGGTGGACGTGGACGCGTCCGGCACCCGTAAGGAAGAGATCCTGCTCGGCAGCGACGAGCTCGCCGTCACCTGGAAGCTGCGCCGCGTGCTGCACGCGCTCGACCAGCAGCAGGCGATCGAGCTGCTCCTGGACAAGATGAAGCAGACGAAGTCGAACGCCGAGTTCCTGCTCCAGATCCAGAAGACCACCCCGGGCAACGGCAACGACTGACGTCGCCGCCGCGACCTGCGCGAACGCCCCCGGCACCTCGGTGCCGGGGGCGTTTTCGCGTATCCGGGGGCGCCGAGAGCTTCACCACACGCCCCGGGCGTTCTTAAGGGCTTCTTAGAACCCTGTGCAACCCTTCTTGGTGCTTCTCCGTCTGACAAGTGTCGACAAACCGTGCCTGACAGACACGGCGGGGGGTACCAGGAGCGGCAGCGAGGACTGAGGAGAACATGGCCGAGCAGAGCGAGAGCGGCAGCGACCGAATATCCGGCGGTGGCCGTGGCAGGCGCCGCAGGCGCCCGACCCCGCGCCGCCGAGCGCTGACCATCGCGGCCTGGTCCGCGGCGGGCGTGGTCCTGGCCGGCGGGGCGGGTCTGGGATACGTCTACTTCAAGCTGAACGGCAACATCAAGGGCGTCGACATCAACGCCCAGCTCGGCACCGACCGCCCCCAGGACGTCGACAACGGATCCATGGACATCCTCGTCCTCGGCTCCGACTCCCGGGCCGGCGCCAACAAGGAGTACGGCAAGGACGACGGCGGCGCCCGCTCCGACACCGCGATGGTCATCCACGTCTACGAGGGCCACAAGACGGCCAGCGTCGTCTCCATCCCGCGCGACACCCTGGTCACCCGGCCCTCCTGCACCACCACGGGCGGCGGGACCGACCCCGGCGGCAAGCGCCAGATGTTCAACACCGCGTACGAGGTCGGCGGCCCGGCCTGTGCGGTCAAGACGGTCGAGCAGATGTCCGGCATCCGGATGGACCACTACATCGAGGTCGACTTCACCGGCTTCAAGAAGCTCATCGACGAGCTCGGCGGGGTGCCCGTCACCACCGCGAAGCCGATCAAGGACACCAAGAGCCATCTGGACCTGCCGCCCGGAAAGCACACCCTCAACGGCGAGCAGGCGCTCGGCCTGGTGCGCACCCGGCACGGTGTGGGCGACGGCTCCGACCTCGGCCGCATCCAGCTCCAGCAGGCCTTCATCAAGGCGCTGATCGAGCGGGTCAAGGGCGTGGGCGTCTTCACCAGCCCCACCAAGCTCTACGGGCTCGCCGACGCCGCCACCAAGGCCATCACCACCGACTCCGACCTGAACTCGATCAACAAGCTGATCGGCTTCGGCAACGGGCTCAAGGGCCTGGGCGCGGACGACGTCCACATGGTCACCCTGCCGGTGATGTACGACCCGGCCGACCCCAACCGCGTACTGCCGCAGCAGGCCCAGTCCCAGCAGGTCTGGGACGCCCTGCTGAAGGACCAGCCGATCCCGGCCTCCGCGACCAAGGACTCCGCGGGCGACAAGGGTGACGCGGGTACCGTGGTGAAAACCGGCTGACCTGCACTTTCGCTGGACGGGACGGGGCGTGGAATAGATCGGGGCCCACCCCGGTTTTGGGAGATACGCCCAGTCCTGGCAGACTGGTACGTCGGCCCCGGTTCACGTGCGCGCATTCCCGCGCGGACGACCCGGCGCCCTCCATGAACATAGGAGACACCTTGAAGCGCGACATCCACCCCGAGTACGTCGAGACGCAGGTCAGCTGCACCTGTGGCGCGTCGTTCACCACCCGTAGCACCCTCGCCGAGGGCACCATCCGTGCCGAGGTCTGCTCCGAGTGCCACCCGTTCTACACGGGCAAGCAGAAGATCCTCGACACCGGTGGCCGTGTGGCCCGCTTCGAGGCCCGCTTCGGCAAGGCTGCTGCCGCCAAGTAGCGAGCCACTGCGCCGGTCTTCGGCCGCCCCCGTGCGGGGCGGCTGGGACCGGCGCTTTGCCGTCTCCCGCAGCAGCCACTTAACGAAAACCCAGGAGCACCCGATGTTCGAGGCGGTCGAGGAACTGATCGGCGAACACGCCGGTCTGGAGAGCAAGCTCGCCGACCCTTCGGTCCACGCCGACCAGGCGAACGCGCGCAAGCTCAACAAGCGCTACGCCGAGCTGACGCCGATCGTCGGGACGTACCGCTCCTGGAAGCAGGCGGGCGAGGACATCGAGACGGCCAAGGAGTTCGCGGCGGACGACCCCGACTTCGCGGCCGAGGTCAAGGAGCTGGAGAAGCAGCGCGAGGAGCTGACGGAGAAGCTGCGCCTTCTCCTCGTTCCGCGCGACCCCAGCGACGACAAGGACGTCCTCCTGGAGATCAAGGCGGGCGCGGGCGGCGACGAGTCGGCCCTGTTCGCCGGCGACCTGCTGCGGATGTATCTGCGCTACGCCGAGCGCGTCGGCTGGAAGACCGAGATCATCGACGCCACCGAGTCCGAGCTGGGCGGCTACAAGGACGTCCAGGTCTCCGTGAAGACCAAGGGCGGCAACGGCGCCACCGAGCCCGGCCAGGGCGTCTGGGCGCGGATGAAGTACGAGGGCGGGGTGCACCGCGTGCAGCGCGTGCCCGCCACCGAGTCGCAGGGCCGTATCCACACCTCCGCCGCCGGCGTGCTCGTCACGCCCGAGGCCGAGGAGGTCGAGGTCGAGGTCAACATGAACGACCTGCGCATCGACGTGTACCGCTCGTCGGGCCCCGGCGGCCAGTCCGTCAACACCACCGACTCGGCCGTGCGCATCACGCACCTGCCGACCGGTGTCGTCGCCTCCTGCCAGAACGAGAAGAGCCAGCTCCAGAACAAGGAGCAGGCCATGCGCATCCTGCGCTCGCGGCTGCTCGCCGCGGCCCAGGAGGCGGCCGAGCAGGAGGCCGCCGACGCCCGGCGCAGCCAGGTGCGTACCGTGGACCGCTCCGAGAAGATCCGCACGTACAACTTCCCGGAGAACCGCATCTCGGACCACCGGGTCGGCTTCAAGGCGTACAACTTGGACCAGGTGCTCGACGGCGACCTGGACGCCATGATCCAGGCGTGCGTCGACGCCGACTCCGCCGCCAAGCTCGCCGCGGCGAGCTGACACCCGTAAGACACCCGGTACTTCCCCCGCCGCACGACGGGGCGGGGGAGGCCCATTGCAGCCCGGAGGACCAGCGTGCCGCAACATTCTGGGGGGCGAACCCCAGGCCCCCGCAGTGTGCTGCTCGCGGAGGTGGCCCAGGCCACCCAGCGGCTGGCCGACGCCGGCGTGCCCTCGCCGCGCTTCGACGCGGAGGAGCTCGCCGCGCACATCCACGGCGTCAAGCGGGGAGAGCTGCACCTGGTCAAGGACGCCGACTTCGACGCCCGTTACTGGGAGGCGATCGCCCGTCGTGAGGCGCGCGAACCGCTCCAGCACATCACCGGGCGGGCGTTCTTCCGCTATCTGGAGCTCCAGGTCGGCCCCGGCGTCTTCGTGCCGCGCCCCGAGACCGAGTCGGTCGTCGGCTGGGCCATAGACGCCGTGCGCGCCATGGACGTGGTCGAGCCGCTCATCGTCGACCTGTGCACCGGCTCCGGCGCGATCGCGCTCGCCATGGCCCAGGAGGTGCCCCGCTCGCGGGTGCACGCCGTGGAGCTGTCCGAGGACGCGCTGGACTGGACCCGCAAGAACGTCGAGGGCTCGCGCGTCGTGCTGCACCAGGGCGACGCCCTGACCGCGCTGCCCGAGCTCGACGGCCAGGTCGACCTGGTCATCTCCAACCCGCCGTACATCCCGCTCACCGAGTGGGAGTACGTCGCCCCCGAGGCCCGGGACCACGACCCCGAGCTCGCCCTCTTCTCCGGCGAGGACGGCCTCGACACGATCCGGGGCATCGAGCGCACCGCCCACCGGCTGCTGCGGCCCGGCGGCCTCGTCGTCATCGAGCACGCCGACACCCAGGGCGGCCAGGTGCCGTGGATCTTCAACGAGGAGGCCGGCTGGGCGGACGCCGCCGACCACCCCGACCTGAACAACCGTCCGCGCTTCGCCACGGCCCGCAAGGCCCTGCCGTGACCGTCCCGACCCCCAACCGCTTCACGACCGCGTACGTGTACGAGGAGGCCCGTTAAATGGCTCGGCGATACGACTGCAACGACGCGACCGACCGCACGACCGGTCTGCGCGAGGCCGCCTCCGCAGTGCGCCGCGGCGAGCTCGTCGTCCTCCCGACGGACACCGTCTACGGCATCGGCGCCGACGCGTTCAGCTCCGAGGCCGTCGCTGCCCTGCTGGACGCCAAGGGCCGGGGCCGCAATATGCCCACCCCCGTCCTGATCGGGTCCCCGAACACGCTGCACGGCCTGGTCACGGACTTCTCCGAGCAGGCGTGGGAGCTCGTCGACGCGTTCTGGCCGGGCGCCCTGACGCTGGTCGCCAAGCACCAGCCCTCGCTCCAGTGGGACCTGGGCGACACCCGGGGCACGGTCGCCATCCGGATGCCGCTGCACCCGGTCGCCATCGAGCTGCTCACCGAGGTCGGCCCGATGGCCGTCTCCTCCGCCAACCTCACCGGGCACCCCTCGCCCGAGGACTGCGACGCCGCGCAGGAGATGCTGGGCGACGCCGTCTCGGTGTACCTGGACGGCGGCCCCACCCCGGGCATCGTCCCGTCGTCGATCGTCGACGTCACGGGGAAGGTGCCGGTGCTGCTGCGCGCGGGCGCGCTCGACGCCGACGAGCTGCGCAAGGTGGTACCCGACCTCGAGGTGGCGAATTGACAGCCCCTGAGACGGGGCGTGGCATAGGCACCGGGCTCACCGGCACCACCTTCCGCATCCTCCACGTCAGCACCGGCAACGTGTGCCGCTCGCCCATCACCGAGCGGCTGACCCGGCATGCCCTGACCGATCGCCTCGGCGACCCCTTCACGGGCGGCCTGATCGTGGAGAGCGCGGGCACCTGGGGCCACGAGGGCGCCCCGATGGAGGCCAACGCGGCGGCCGTCCTCGCGGACTTCGGCGCGGACGCCGCCGGCTTCACGGGGCGCGAGCTCCTGGACGAGCACGTCATCACCGCGGACCTGGTCCTCACGGCCACCCGCGATCACCGCGCCCAGGTCATCTCCATGGGCCACTCGGCGGGTCTGCGCACCTTCACGCTGAAGGAGTTCACCCGGCTGGTGCGCGCCATAGACCCGGCGACGCTGCCCGACCCCCTCCAGGACGGCATGGTGGAACGCGCCCGCGCCCTGGTCCGCGCGGCCGCGGCCCTGCGCGGCTGGCTGCTGGCGCCGAGCGCGGAGGCGGACGAGGTGAACGACCCGTACGGCGCCCCGATCACGTTCTTCCGCTCGATCGGCGACGAGATCAACACGGCCCTGGAGCCGGTGGTGACGGCGTTGACGGGTGTGCGCGCGCCGCACTGACGCGAATCCGCTGACGGGAATCCGTCGGGCGCCGGGGGGCGCGTCGGCCTACATTGGATCTGACGCCTCACACCACCCTCCTGCCAGGCCCGGAGACCCCGATGACGGTCACCACCGCAGCCGTGTCCGCTGCCCGCGCCGCCGCCCCCGAGGGGGCGCTCGACGCCCTGCGGCGCCAGGATCCCGAGATCGCCGACGTGCTGCTCGGCGAGACGCGGCGGCAGGCCACCTCGCTCCAGCTCATCGCCGCCGAGAACTTCACCTCGCCCGCCGTGCTCGCGGCGCTGGGCTCCCCGCTCAGCAACAAGTACGCCGAGGGCTACCCCGGCGCCCGCCACCACGGCGGCTGCGAGATCGTGGACGTGGCCGAGCGGATCGCCGTGGACCGGGCCAGAGCGCTCTTCGGGGCCGAGCACGCCAACGTACAGCCGCACTCCGGCTCCTCGGCCGTGCTCGCGGCCTACGCGGCGCTGCTGCGGCCGGGGGACACCGTGCTCGCCATGGGCCTCCCGTACGGGGGACACCTCACCCACGGTTCGCCCGCCAACTTCTCCGGCCGCTGGTTCGACTTCGTCGGCTACGGCGTCGACGCGGAGACCGGCCTCATCGACTACGAGGAGGTCGCGGCCCTCGCCGAGCGCCGCCGCCCCAAGGCGATCGTCTGCGGCTCGATCTGCTACCCGCGCCACCCCGACTACGAGGCGTTCCGCGAGATCGCGGACTCGGTGGGCGCCTACCTCATCGCGGACGCGGCGCACCCCATGGGCCTGGTGGCCGGGGGAGCGGCGCCCAGCCCCGTCCCGTACGCCGACGTGGTCTGCGCGACCACCCACAAGGTGCTGCGCGGCCCCCGCGGCGGGCTGCTGCTGTGCGGCGCGGAGCTGGCGGCCCGGATCGACCGGGCGGTCTTCCCGTTCACCCAGGGCGGCGCCCAGATGCACACCATCGCCGCCAAGGCGGTCGCGTTCGGGGAGGCGGCGACACCGGCGTTCACCGGGTACGCCCATCAGGTGATCGCCAACGCGCGCGTGCTCGCGGCCGGGCTGGCAGCCGAGGGGTTCGCCGTCATCACCGGCGGCACCGACACCCACATCATCCTGGCCGACCCGGGCCCCCTGGGAGCCGACGGAAGGGCCGCCAGGGGCCGTCTGGCGGGCGCCGGGCTGGTCCTGGACACCTGTGCCCTGCCGTACGACGAAGCGCGCGGCATCCGGCTCGGTACGGCCGCCGTGACCACCCAGGGGATGGGCGAGGCGGAGATGGCGAGGCTCGCGGTGCTGTTCTCGGCGGCGCTGCGCGAGGACCGCGGGACCGGCGGCGAGGTCCGCGCCGAAGTGCGGGAACTGGCGGGGAGATTTCCCCCGTATCCGCATTAGATTGGGTTGACCGCAACCATCTCGTGCACCCGCATGTCCTCAACCATGTGGTCGCAAAGCTAGTGTGTGGGGCTGAGATGGCCAGCGATACCTCTGGGGCAGCCCGTGCGTGAATACCTGCTGACGCTCTGCGTCACGGCCGCGGTGACCTACCTGCTCACCGGGCCGGTGCGGAAGTTCGCCATCGCGACCGGTGCGATGCCGGAGATCCGCGCCCGAGACGTGCACCGCGAACCGACGCCGCGGCTCGGCGGCATCGCGATGTTCGGCGGACTGTGCGCGGGCCTGCTCGTCGCCGACCACCTCGACAGCCTCAACGGCGTCTTCGAGCGCTCCAACGAACCGCGCGCACTGCTCTCCGGCGCCGCCCTGATCTGGATCATCGGCGTCCTGGACGACAAGTTCGAGATCGACGCCCTGATCAAGCTGGGCGGCCAGATGATCGCCGCCGGTGTGATGGTCGTCCAGGGTCTGACGATCCTGTGGCTGCCCGTCCCGGGCGTCGGCGCGGTCTCGCTCACCTCCTGGCAGGGCACGCTGCTCACGGTCGCCCTGGTGGTGATCACCATCAACGCGGTGAACTTCGTGGACGGCCTGGACGGCCTCGCCGCGGGCATGGTCTGCATCGCCGCCGCGGCGTTCTTCATGTACGCGTACCGGATCTGGTTCGGGTACGGCATCGAGGCCGCGGCCCCGGCCACCCTCTTCGCGGCCATCCTGATGGGCATGTGCCTGGGCTTCCTGCCGCACAACATGCACCCCGCGCGGATCTTCATGGGCGATTCGGGCTCGATGCTGATCGGGCTCGTGCTGGCCGCCGGCGCGATCTCCATCACCGGTCAGGTCGACCCGGACGCGCTGCGGATGAACCTCAGCCTCAGCGGCAGTGAGCGCGAGGCGACCCATGCGATGCTCCCGGTCTTCATCCCGCTGCTGATGCCGCTGACCATCATCGCGATCCCGGTGGCCGACCTGGTGCTGGCGATCGTGCGCCGCACCTGGAAGGGCCAGTCGCCGTTCGCGGCCGACCGCGGGCATCTGCACCACCGGCTCCTGGA
Source organism: Streptomyces sp. ERV7 (assembly GCF_001653515.1). Taxonomy (GTDB): domain Bacteria; phylum Actinomycetota; class Actinomycetes; order Streptomycetales; family Streptomycetaceae; genus Streptomyces. Next base: position 1,661,913 of record NZ_LYOY01000040.1, read on the forward strand.
GATCGGCCACTCGCACAGCCGGGCCGTGCTGATCATGTACTTCTGGGCGGCGCTGATCGCCTTCGGGACGCTGGCGTACTCGGTGCACTCGGCGTCGATGTGGATCGTCTTCCTCATCGTCGCCCTGAGCGCCGTCGGTCTGGTCCTGCTGCTGCTCCCGCGCTTCACCCCGCGCGCCCCGCGCTGGGCCGAGGCGTTCGTCCCGCCGCGCTACCGGCGCCGTACCCGGCTCGCCGCGGCGGCCGCGGCCGCGGAGGGCACCGAGGAGTGGGACGGGGACGAGGAGGAGCGCACACCGGTCGGCGCGGGTGTCTCCGGCGTCAACGGGGCGACCGCCATCGGCCCCCGTTCGCGCTTCCCCGACCGGCGGAAGACCGGCGCGTCGCGCTGACGAATTGCCGCATCGGGCCCCAATAGCAGACAAGTTGCCGCCCGTCTTGCACATGCGCGCGCGTTCACTCTCATGTGTGACGGGCAGCACACCATCTTGGTAAAGACCTCATCAAATAGTTTGTGATACGGTTCACGAGACCCGGCAACAGAGCCGAAGGACCGTAGTGCGACGGCCCATTGGCCCGAGGGACCCCCTCGGCCGGGGCCTACGCTCGTCCATGACGACACCCTGCCCCCACCAGTAAGCGGAGCTGCCGCCATGCCGTCCAACGACGCCCGCACCCTCCTTCGGACCGCCCTACCCACCGCTGCCGCCGGCGCGATCGCCGTCGCCGTCAGCGCCGGGGTCGCGGGCGGCAAGGGGGCCATCGGCGCCGTCATCGCGACGGTAGTGGTCATCGGCTTCATGGGTATCGGGCTGCTCATCCTGGAACGCACGGCAAAGAACCTGCCCCACCTGTTCCAGGCCATGGGGCTGATGCTGTACACCGCTCAGCTGCTGTTGCTCTTCATCTTCGTCGCGGTCTTCAAGGACACGACGCTGTTCAACCCCAAGGCATTCGCCGCCACGCTCATCGCGCTGACCCTCGTCTGGATCGGCATGCAGGCACGTGCGCACATGAAGGCCAAGATCCTTTACGTCGAGCCGGATTCGGAGGCTGAGAAGCCCCAGAAATCCGGGTCTTCGTCGTGAAAGGTAGGGGCGGAATAAATGCGAGTTCGAGACCCTGCTATCGTCCGGTGCCAACTGCGGCACTGCGGGCGCGGGCATCTGAGCTGACGCCTGCTCGAACGCGAGGCTTGATGCCCGACCGCCGCCCCATCATCCGTAACACCAGTCCAGTGCCGAACCGCGGCTGCGCGCCGCGCCGACACAACGAGGTTGCCGTACCTATGCGCCACGCTGAAGGAGCCCGCGGTGAGTGCTGACCAGACCCAGCTCGCCTTCGACTGGAACTGCCGCATCCTGTCTGACAACGGCTGTGGCTTTCCGGCTCCGGGCCTGCACTCCTTCCTCTTCAAGCCGCTCTTCACCGTCGGCGGCTATGAGTTCAACAAGGTGATGCTGCTCGCGCTCGTCACCACGGTGCTCGTCAGCAGCTTCTTCTGGGCGGCCTTCGGCAAGGCCAAGGTGGTCCCGGGCAAGCTCCAGATGGTCGGCGAGGCCGGCTACGACTTCGTACGCCGCAACATCGTGTACGAGACGCTCGGAAAGCGGGAGGGCGAGAAGTACGTCCCCCTCATGGTCTCGCTGTTCTTCTTCATCTGGATCATGAACATCTGGTCCGTGATTCCGCTGGCACAGTTCCCGGTGTCCTCGGTCATCGCCTTCCCGATGGTGCTCGCCGGCCTTGTGTGGGTCCTCTGGGTGAGCGTGACGTTCAAGCGTCACGGCTTCGTCGGCGGCCTGAAGAACATCACCGGCTACGACAAGTCGCTCGGTGGCGTGCTGCCGCTCGTCATGGTCATCGAGTTCCTCTCGAACCTGTTCGTCCGGCCGTTCACGCACGCGGTGCGACTGTTCGCGAACATGTTCGCCGGTCACCTGATGCTGGTCATGTTCACGGTCGCCTCCTGGTACCTGATGAACAGCTACATGATCCCGGCCGCCGGTGTCTCGTTCGTCATGACCATCGTCATGATCCTCTTCGAGCTTTTCGTGCAGGCCGTCCAGGCGTACGTCTTCGTGCTGCTGGCCTGCTCGTACCTCCAGGGCGCTCTGGCCGAGCACCACTGAGTCCTGGCCCGCCCCGCAAACCCCCAGTCGTCCGGTGGCCAACCCCCACCGGTCCATGAAAGAGAAGGAAGAACTGGCATGTCCCAGATCCTCGCTGCCTCCGAAGTCACCGGCTCGCTCGGCTCGATCGGCTACGGCCTCGCGGCCATCGGCCCCGGCGTCGGCGTCGGCATCATCTTCGGTAACGGCACCCAGGCCATGGCCCGTCAGCCCGAGGCCGCCGGCCTGATCCGCGCCAACCAGATCCTGGGCTTCGCCTTCTGTGAGGCGCTCGCCCTCATCGGCATCGTTATGCCGTTCGTGTTCGGTAAGTAAGCACCTATTACTGACACACATCGACGAAAGGCACTGATGTGATCGCCAACCTGGCTGCACTGGCGGCCGAGGAAGAGCAGAACCCGCTCGTACCCGCGGGCCCCGAGCTGCTCGTCGGCGCCATCGCCTTCGCCATCGTCTTCTTCGTCTTCGCCACGAAGCTGCTCCCGCGTATCAACAAGACGCTGGAGGAGCGCCGCGAAGCCATCGAGGGCGGTATCGAGAAGGCCGAGGCCGCGCAGACCGAGGCTCAGAGCGTGCTGGAGCAGTACAAGGCCCAGCTCGCCGAGGCCCGCCACGAGGCCGCCCGCCTGCGCCAGGAGGCGACCGAGCAGGGCACCGTGCTCATCCAGGAGATGAGGGCGGAAGGCCAGCGGCAGCGTGAGGAGATCATCGCTGCCGGTCACGCTCAGATCGAGGCCGACCGCAAGGCCGCCGCGCACGCGCTCCGCCAGGACGTCGGCAAGCTCGCCACCGACCTGGCCGGCAAGCTCGTCGGCGAGTCCCTCGAGGACCACGCCCGGCAGAGCCGTACCATCGACCGCTTCCTCGAGGGTCTCGAGGACAGCGCTTCGAAGGCCGAGGCCACGCGATGAACGGAGCGAGCCGCGAGGCACTGGCTGCCGCGCGCGAGCAGCTCGACGCGCTGATGGACAACACGTCCGTCGACGCGGCGAAGCTCGCCGGGGAGCTGGCGGCCGTCACCGCGCTGCTCGACCGCGAGGTGTCGCTGCGTCGGGTCCTCACCGACCCGGCGCAGGCCGGCGAGGCCAAGGCCGAGCTGGCCGGGCGCCTGCTCGGCGGCCAGGTCGGCGGCGAGAGTGCCGACCTGGTGAGCGGCATGGTCCGCTCCCGCTGGTCGCAGTCGCGCGACCTGGTGGACGCGCTGGAGGAGCTGGCGAACACCGCCGACCTCACCGCCGCGCAGAAGGCCGGCGCGCTGGACGACGTGGAGGACGAGCTGTTCCGGTTCGGCCGGATCGTCACCTCCAACGCCGACCTGCGCTCCGCGCTCACCCACCGCGCCGCCACGGCGTCCGCCAAGGGCGAGCTGCTCGGCAGCCTGCTCGGCGGCAAGGCCAACGCGGCCACCGAGCGCCTCGTGACCCGGCTTGTCACCAAGCCGCGTGGACGTAGCCTGGAAGCGGGACTGGAGTCCCTCTCCAAGCTCGCCGCGGAGCGCCGCGACCGCATGGTCGCCGTGGTCACCTCGGCGGTGCCGCTGACCGACGTGCAGAAGCAGCGCCTCGGCGCCGCTCTGGCGAAGGTCTACGGCCGCCAGATGCACCTGAACCTGGACGTGGACCCGACGGTCCTCGGCGGGATCACGGTGCGGGTGGGCGACGAGGTCATCGACGGCACCATCGCCCAGCGTCTCGACGAGGCGAGCCGGCGACTGGCCGGCTGACCTGCCTCGGCAGCGTCACCAACAACACAAGCATCACAGCGGCCCGGTTGGGCCGTGCAGAACTTGCAGAAGATTCCTGGGGGTCGCCCCCAGACCCCCTAAGAAGCTTCAGGCCCAACAAGGAGAGCAGGGAACCCAGATGGCGGAGCTCACGATCCGGCCGGAGGAGATCCGGGACGCACTGGAGAACTTCGTCCAGTCGTACCAGCCGGACGCGGCCTCGCGCGAGGAGGTCGGTACGGTCAGCGTTGCCGGCGACGGCATCGCGAAGGTGGAGGGCCTGCCCTCCGCCATGGCGAACGAGCTGCTGAAGTTCGAGGACGGCACCCTCGGTCTCGCCCTCAACCTCGAGGAGCGCGAGATCGGTGCGATCGTCCTCGGCGAGTTCAGCGGTATCGAGGAGGGCCAGCCGGTGCAGCGCACCGGTGAGGTCCTCTCCGTAGGCGTCGGCGAGGGCTACCTCGGCCGCGTCGTCGACCCGCTCGGCAACCCGATCGACGGTCTCGGCGAGATCGCGACCGAAGGCCGCCGCGCCCTCGAGCTGCAGGCCCCGGGCGTCATGGTCCGTAAGTCGGTGCACGAGCCGATGCAGACCGGCTACAAGGCCGTCGACGCGATGGTGCCGATCGGCCGCGGCCAGCGTCAGCTGATCATCGGCGACCGTCAGACCGGCAAGACCGCGCTGGCCGTCGACACGATCATCAACCAGCGCGACAACTGGCGCTCGGGCGACGTGAACAAGCAGGTCCGCTGCATCTACGTCGCCATCGGCCAGAAGGGCTCGACCATCGCGTCCGTTCGCGGCGCCCTGGAAGAGGCCGGCGCGCTCGAGTACACGACGATCGTCGCCGCCCCGGCGTCCGACCCGGCCGGCTTCAAGTACCTGGCGCCGTACACCGGTTCCGCCATCGGCCAGCACTGGATGTACGCCGGCAAGCACGTCCTGATCATCTTCGACGACCTGTCGAAGCAGGCCGACGCCTACCGCGCCGTGTCGCTGCTGCTGCGCCGCCCGCCGGGCCGCGAGGCCTACCCGGGTGACGTCTTCTACCTGCACTCCCGTCTGCTGGAGCGCTGCGCGAAGCTGTCCGACGACATGGGCAACGGCTCGATGACCGGTCTGCCGATCGTCGAGACCAAGGCGAACGACGTGTCGGCGTTCATCCCGACCAACGTCATCTCCATCACCGACGGCCAGTGCTTCCTGGAGTCGGACCTGTTCAACGCCGGTCAGCGCCCCGCGCTGAACGTCGGTATCTCCGTCTCCCGAGTCGGTGGTTCCGCGCAGCACAAGGCGATGAAGCAGGTTTCCGGCCGACTGCGCGTGGACCTCGCCCAGTACCGCGAGCTGGAGGCGTTCGCCGCCTTCGGTTCCGACCTGGACGCCGCGTCGAAGGCCTCGCTGGAGCGCGGTAAGCGCATGGTCGAGCTGCTGAAGCAGGGCCAGTACCAGCCGATGCCCGTCGAGGAGCAGGTCGTCTCCGTCTGGGCCGGCACCACCGGCAAGATGGACGACGTCCCGGTCGCCGACATCCGCCGCTTCGAGTCGGAGCTGCTGGAGTACCTGCGCCGCGAGCGCAAGGAGCTCCTCACCTCCATCGCCGAGGGCGGCAAGATGTCGGACGACACGCTCCAGTCGGTCGCCGACGCGATCACGGCCTTCAAGCGGCAGTTCGAGACCTCGGACGGCAAGCTCCTGGGCGACGACGCGCCGGCCGTCAACGTCTCCAAGTGACGACGGAAGGGACCTGACTCATGGGAGCGCAGCTCCGGGTCTACAAGCGTCGCATCCGTGCCGTCACGGCGACCAAGAAGATCACCAAGGCGATGGAGATGATCGCCGCCTCGCGCATCGTCAAGGCGCAGCGCAAGGTGGCGGCGTCGATGCCGTACGCGACCGAGCTCACCCGTGCGGTGACGGCGGTCGCGACCGGCTCGAACACCAACCACGCCCTGACCACCGAGGTCGAGACGCCGACCCGGGCCGCGGTCCTGCTCATCACGAGCGACCGCGGTCTGGCCGGCGGCTACTCCTCGAACGCCATCAAGCAGGCGGAGCGGCTCACCGAGCGGCTGCGTGCTGAGGGCAAGGACGTCGATGCCTACATCGTCGGCCGCAAGGGTGTCGCCTACTACGGCTTCCGTGAGCGCAAGGTCGCGGAGTCGTGGACCGGCTTCACCGACAGCCCGGCCTACGCGGACGCCAAGCGCGTCGCGGCGCCGCTGATCGAGGCCATCCAACTGGACACGGCCGAGGGTGGCGTCGACGAGCTGCACATCGTCTACACGGAATTCGTGTCGATGATGACGCAGAACGCGGTGGACGGCCGGATGCTGCCGCTCAGCCTCGACAAGGTCGAAGAAGAGGGCGGTGCGAAGGGCGAGGTCCTTCCGCTGTTCGACTTCGAGCCGTCGGCGGAGGACGTCCTCGACGCCCTGCTGCCGCGCTACGTCGAGAGCCGTATCTACAACGCACTGCTGCAGTCGGCCGCTTCCGAGCACGCCGCCCGCCGCCGCGCGATGAAGTCGGCTACCGACAACGCCGGGGATCTCATCAAGAGCCTCTCCCGGCTTGCCAACGCGGCCCGCCAGGCCGAAATCACCCAGGAAATCAGCGAGATCGTCGGTGGCGCCAGCGCCATGGCCGACGCGACCGCGGGGAGTGACAAGTAATGACGACCTCTGTTGAGACGGCCGCCGCCACGGGCCGCGTCGCCCGGGTCATCGGCCCGGTCGTCGACGTGGAGTTCCCCGTCGACGCGATGCCCGACATCTACAACGCGCTCAAGGTCCAGGTCGCCGACCCGGCCGAGGACGGCGCGCTCAAGACGCTGACCCTGGAAGTCGCCCAGCACCTGGGTGACGGCATGGTCCGCACGATCTCGATGCAGCCCACCGACGGTCTGGTCCGCCAGGCCGCGGTGACCGACACGGGCACGGGCATCACCGTCCCCGTCGGTGACTTCACCAAGGGCAAGGTGTTCAACACCCTGGGCGAGGTGCTCAACTACCCCGAGGCGAACGCCGAGGTCACCGAGCGCTGGCCGATCCACCGCAAGGCGCCGAACTTCGACGAGCTCGAGTCGAAGACCGAGATGTTCGAGACCGGCGTCAAGGTCATCGACCTCCTCACCCCGTACGTCAAGGGTGGAAAGATCGGTCTGTTCGGTGGTGCCGGTGTCGGCAAGACCGTTCTGATCCAGGAAATGATCTACCGCGTCGCCAACAACCACGACGGTGTGTCGGTGTTCGCGGGCGTCGGTGAGCGTACCCGTGAGGGCAACGACCTCATCGAGGAGATGGGCGACTCCGGCGTCATCGACAAGACCGCCCTGGTCTTCGGCCAGATGGACGAGCCCCCGGGCACCCGTCTTCGGGTCGCGCTGGCCGGTCTGACGATGGCGGAGTACTTCCGTGACGTCCAGAAGCAGGACGTCCTCTTCTTCATCGACAACATCTTCCGGTACACCCAGGCGGGTTCCGAGGTGTCGACCCTGCTCGGCCGTATGCCCTCCGCGGTGGGTTACCAGCCGAACCTGGCCGACGAGATGGGTCTCCTCCAGGAGCGCATCACCTCGACCCGTGGTCACTCGATCACCTCGATGCAGGCGATCTACGTCCCCGCGGACGACCTGACCGACCCGGCCCCGGCCACCACCTTCGCCCACCTCGACGCGACGACGGTTCTCTCCCGTCCGATCTCCGAGAAGGGCATCTACCCGGCCGTGGACCCGCTGGACTCCACGTCCCGGATCCTGGACCCCCGCTACATCGCGGCGGACCACTACAACGCCGCGATGCGCGTCAAGGGAATCCTTCAGAAGTACAAGGACCTCCAGGACATCATCGCGATCCTCGGTATCGACGAGCTGGGCGAGGAGGACAAGCTCGTTGTCCACCGTGCCCGTCGTGTCGAGCGCTTCCTGTCGCAGAACACCCACGTCGCCAAGCAGTTCACCGGCGTGGACGGTTCGGACGTGCCGCTCGAGGAGTCGATCACCGCGTTCAACGCGATCTGCGACGGTGAGTACGACCACTTCCCCGAGCAGGCGTTCTTCATGTGCGGTGGCATCGAGGACCTGAAGGCCAACGCCAAGGAGCTCGGCGTCTCCTGACCCGAGCCCGGTTTCGTGACGACGAGGGGGCGGGTGCGTCCCGCCCCCTCTCTCACGCCCACTAGACTTTGACCCAACACCCGGCAGCAACCGCCGGGTGGTGACCCGAGGAGCCCACCTTGGCTGCTGAGCTGCACGTCGAGCTCGTCGCCGCGGACCGCAGTGTCTGGTCCGGCGAGGCCACCCTGGTCGTCGCGCGCACCACGTCCGGCGACATCGGCGTCATGCCCGGTCACCAGCCGCTCCTCGGAGTGCTGGAGTCGGGCCCGGTGACCATCCGTACGAGCGAGGGCAGCACCGTCGTCGCCGCTGTGCACGGCGGGTTCATCTCGTTCGCGGACAACAAGCTCTCCATGCTCGCTGAGATCGCGGAGCTCGCGGACGAGATCGACGTCCAGCGTGCCGAGCGTGCGCTGGAGAGCGCCAAGTCGGTCGAGGACGGCGCCGCCGAGCGCCGCGCCGAGGTCCGGCTGCGTACGGTGTCGGTGCGCTAGCACCCCGCCGAAGAGTTTTGCCCTCAGCCGCGGTCACGGGTCTGGAATCTTCCGGACCCGGCCGCGGCTGAGGCGATGCAGGCACAAGTGACCGGGGCGATCCCCCGGCCCCGAAATGGAGCGAGGAGGTCGGTGTAGATGACCCTCGTTCTGCTTGTGGGCGGCCTGGTCGTCGCGCTGGTACTGGTGGGACTCTTCGTCTTCGGTCTGCGCCGGCGGCTGATCCAGCGTTCCGGCGGGACCTTCGACTGCAGTCTGCGCTGGGACGTGCCCGAGGGCGGCGACCCCAGCGGCAAGGGCTGGGTGTACGGAGTCGCGCGGTACAGCGGTGACCGGATCGAGTGGTTCCGTGTCTTCTCCTACGCGCCTCGGCCGCGGCGGCTCCTTGAGCGCTCCGCGATCGAGGTCGTGGCGCGGCGCAAGCCGGCGGGGGAGGAGGAGCTGGCGCTCCTGTCCGACGCGATCGTTCTCGGCTGTACGCATCGTGGCGTGCGCCTGGAGCTGGCGATGAGCGAGGACGCGCTCACGGGGTTCCTGGCGTGGCTGGAGGCGGCGCCCCCGGGCCAACGGGTGAACGTGGCGTAGTAGCTTTCCCCACCCCGCCCCTTCCCTGAATCCCTGCGGGCGCCGGTCGCCCTCAAGGGGCGCGGGGAACTGCGCGACCAGCCACGCACGGTCCGCGGCCGAGAGACCACCTGTTTTTCCGTTTGTCTGCGGGCCGTCGTGGGCTGGTCGCGCAGTTCCCCGCGCCCCTAGATGCAGGGGGTCCGGGCAAGCGGGGGCGGGCCGCCTGCCCGGAATCTGGTTCGGCTACCTCAGGCCGCTGTCGATCGCCGACATCAGCTCGCCCCCGGACGTGTCTCCGCTGAACTCCCAGAAGAACGCGCCCTTCAGGCCCTGCGTCTTCACGTACGACATCTTGCCCGCGATCGTCGACGGTGTGTCGTAGCTCCACCAGTTGGAGCCGCAGCGGGCGTACGCCGTGCCCGCGATCGTCCCCGTCACCGGGCAGGCGCTCTTGAGGATCTTGTAGTCCTCGATCCCCTGCTCGTACGTGCCGGGCGCCGGGCCCGTCGCCGTGCCGCCGGGTGCGTCCTGGGTGACGCCGGTCCAGCCGCGCCCGTAGAACCCGATCCCCAGATTGAGCTTGCTCGCGGGGATTCCCTTGGCCCGGTACTTCTGGATCGCCGCGTCCGTGTGGAAGCCCGCGATGGGGATCCCGTTGTACGAGGTGAGCGGCGAGTGCGGAGCCGTCGGCCCCTTCGCGTCCCACGCGCCGAAGAAGTCGTACGTCATCACGTTGTACCAGTCGACGTACTGCGCTGCCCCGGCGTAGTCGGCCTGGTCCATCTTGCCGTTGTCGGAGCCGTCGGCCGTCACGGCCGCCGTCACCAGCGCCGAGGAGCCGAACTTGGCCCGCAGCGCGGCCAGCAGGTTCTTCAGCGCGGCCTGGCCGCTGGTGTCGCAGGAGAGCCCGCAGGCGTTGGGGTACTCCCAGTCGATGTCGATGCCGTCGAAGACGTCGGCCCAGCGCGGGTCCTCGACCAGGTTGTAGCAGGAGTTGGCGAACGCCGTCGGGTTGGCCGCCGCCGCGCCGAAGCCGCCGGACCAGGTCCAGCCGCCGAACGACCACAGCACCTTGATGTTCGGGTACTTCTTCTTCAGCTCGCGCAGCTGGTTGATGTTGCCCGCGACCGGCTGGTCCCAGGTGTCCGCGGTGCCGTCGACGCTGGAGGAGGCGTCGTACGTCTTCTGGTAGTCGGCGTAGGCGTCACCGATGGCGCAGCCGCCGTTGGTGACGTTGCCGAAGGCGTAGTTGATGTGGGTCAGCTTGGCCGCCGAGCCCGAGGTGACGATGTTCTTGACGTGGTAGTTGCGCTGGTAGACGCCCCAGTCGGTGAAGTAGCCGAGCTTGACCGCGGCGCCCGGGTCGGGGTTGCCGCCGCCGCCCGTGGTGGTGACGGTGACCGAGCCGGAGGCGGGGCCGGTCTGGTCGGCGGTGTCGCGCGCGGTCACGCTGTACGTGTAGGCCGTCCCGGCGGTGAGGCCCGAGTCGGCGTACGTCGTACCGGTCACCGTGGCGATCTTCGCGGAGCCGCGGTGGACGTCGTAGTTCTTGACGCCCTTGTCGTCGGTGGCGGCGGTCCAGGACAGGCTCAGCGAGGTGTTGGTGACACCGCTCGCGGTCGGGGTGCCGGGCGCGGACGGCGGGTTGTCGCCGGGCGGGGTGGTGGTGCCGTCGCAGGAGCCGCCGTTGAGCTTGCAGCCCGAAGGGGCGCCGGGGCCCGCCCCGTTGAAGCCGAAGGTGACGCCGGCGCCGGGCGCGAGCGTGCCGTTGTACGACTTGTTCTTGGCGGTCCAGTGGTTGGCGGCATGGGTGACGTCCGCGTCCCAGGCCGAGGTCACGGACGTACCGGACGGGTAGTCCCACTCCACGGTCCAGGAGGAGAGAGAGGTGGTGCCGGTGTTCTTGACGGTCCACTGGGCGCCGAAGCCGGAGCCCCAGTCCTGGGTCTTGACGTAGGTGGCGGTGGCCGAGGCGGCGGCCGCGGCGGGAGAGGCGCCGGCCAGGCCGACGACCGCGGCCAGGGGAAGTGCCAGCGCGGTCAGACATGCGGCGGCTCTGGTGCGGAAGCGGGTGCGGGTGCGGATGCGCGTGGCAGTGCTCAAGGAAGCTCCTCGAGTGAGGTCCGACGGGTGTGGGGTGGGACCCTGCTCCGCCCGGTGAGCACACGGCATAAGGGGGCACGCTCACCCAGCGGTGCCGTGAGCGTAGAAAGGTCTGGACCAAGCGTCAAGAGGTCCAGACCAAGGGCCGGAAGTCGCCCTCAGACGCCCAACTCCTGTGCCAGTACGGCAGCCTGGACCCGGCTGCGCAGCTCCAGCTTCCCCAGCAGTCGGCTGACGTGCGTCTTCACGGTGGCCTCGGCCATCGCCAGACGCTCGGCGATCTCCGCGTTCGACAGGCCCTCGCCCAGGCAGGACAGCACCTCGCGCTCGCGCCGGGTGAGCGTGCCCAGCGCGGCCGGCGGCTCGGCCGGGGTCCGCGCCGCCGGGGCCGCGAACTCCGCGATCAGCCGCCGCGTCACAGCCGGGGCGATCATGCCCTCGCCGCGCGCCACCGTCCGTACCGCCTCGATCAGGTCCCTGGCGTCGGTGTTCTTCAGCAGGAACCCCGCGGCGCCCGCCCGCAGTGCCCCGAACACGTACTCGTCGAGGTCGAACGTCGTCAGCACCAGGACGTCCGCGAGCCGCTCCGCGACCACCTGACGGGTCGCCGAGACCCCGTCGAGCCGGGGCATCTGCACATCCATCAGCACCAGATCGGGCCGCAGTTCACGCGCGAGGCGCACCGCCTCCTCGCCGTCCGCGGCCTCCCCGGCCACCTCGATGTCCGGGGCGCTCCCCAGGATCAGGACCAGACCGGCCCGTACCGACGACTGGTCCTCCGCGACCAGCACCCGGATCGTCATCTCTGCGACTCGCCTTCCTGGACGGGCAGTTCGGCCCGTACCCACCAGATCTCGCGGCCCTGCTCCGAGGGCTCGGGCCCCGACGCGAAGGTCCCGCCGAGCAGTACGGCCCGCTCCCGCATCCCCACGAGCCCCGCACCCGAGCCCGGCGCACGCGGCCCGGGACGCTCACCGTCACCGTACGGGCTGCTCACCTCGACCGTCAGCGCCCGCCCGGTGTGCGCGAGCGCGGCGGTGACCGTGCCGGGGGAGGCGTGCTTGAGGGCGTTGGTCAGCGACTCCTGGACGATCCGGTACGCGGCGAGTTCGACGGGGGCGGGCAGCGCGGCCCCGGCCGGGCGCTCGTCCCGGAGCGTGAAGTCGAGTCCGCTGGAGGCGCCGTTGGTACGGGCCTGGGCGACCAGCGCGTCCAGCCCGGCGAGAGTGGGCGCGGCGGCCGGTTCGGTGGCGGCGCCGCTGTCCCGGAGCAGCCCGATCAGCCGGCGCATCTCGGCGAGCCCGTCCACGCTGTTCTCACGGATCACGGTGAGCGCCCGGCGGGTGGTGGCCGGCTCGTCGAGCGAGAGCGCCGCCGTGGAGTGGATCGCGATCGCCGAGAGGTGGTTGGCGACCATGTCGTGCAGCTCGCGGGCCATCCGGGCGCGCTCGGCCACCACCGCCTGGGCGCGGTCCATCTCGGCGAGCAGCGCCGTCTGCTCGGCGCGCAGGGTGGCCGCCTCGGCCGCGTCCCGGTGGTTGCGCACCAGGGCGCCGGTGGTGGCGGGCGCGAAGCAGACGAGGCCGGTGACGATGCCGAGGAGCAGGGCCTGGGGGGTGCGGAACCAGGCGAGGTAGCCGATGGTCGTGGTCACCGTGATCAGCCCGGTGGTGACCGGGATGCGGCGGGCCGCCGCCGGGGTGCCGTAGAGGACGGCGGCGTAGACGACGTCCGTGAACATCAGGACCGTCGCCAGGTTGCCCGAGGTGAACTGGTCGGCGACCACCGCGGCCGTACCGCCGAGCAGGGCGATCCGCGGGCGGGTGCGGCGCAGCAGCTCCAGGGCCGCCATCGCGGTGAGCGGCACCAGCGTCCAGCCCCAGCGCAGGAGCCCGCTGCCCCCGGAGAACAGCCCGAGGGCCCACATCAGCAGACCGCCGGCCAGCCCGACGGCAGCGATGACGACGTCGAAGCGGTGGGGCCGGGGGAACGGGTTCACATACCCATGAAACACGTGGTCGCGGCCCCGGGCGTCCTCGTACCGGGCGATCCGCCACTACATCGAAGGATGCAGTGGCGTTTCCTCAACGCCGACGACGAGCGGGAGCGATCACGGGCCGACGCTGGAAGGGAGCCGGAAAAGGGAGCCCCGAAAGGGAGCCCGAAAGAGAGCCTGAGCGAGGAGAACGCCGTGATCGTCACACTGATCGTCGTCTGCGAGGTCGGTTTCTGGGCGCTGCTGGCCGGTGGCCTGGCACTGCGCTACTTCGCGAAGATGCCCAGGGCGTCGGTGGCGGTGCTGCTCTGCGAGCCGCTGCTCGAACTGCTGCTCCTCGTCGTCACCGTGATCGACCTGAAGAACGGCGCCGAGCCGGACTGGAAGCACGGCCTCGCCGCCGTGTACATCGGCTTCTCGGTGGCGCTGGGCCACTCCATGGTGAAGTGGGGCGACGCCTGGTTCGCGTACCGCTTCGCGGGCGGGCCCCGCCCCGCCAAGGCGCCGGCGGGCGGCACGGCCCGCGCGGGCCACGCGTGGCGGACCGCCGGGCGGGGCGCGGGGAACTGCGCGACCAGCCACGCACGGTCCGCGGCCGAGAGACCACCTGTTTTTCCGTTTGTCTGCGGGCCGTCGTGGGCTGGTCGCGCAGTTCCCCGCGCCCCTAGATGCAGGGGGTCCGGGCAAGCGGGGGCGGGCCGCCTGCCCGGAATCTGGTTCGGCTACCTCAGGCCGCTGTCGATCGCCGACATCAGCTCGCCCCCGGACGTGTCTCCGCTGAACTCCCAGAAGAACGCGCCCTTCAGGCCCTGCGTCTTCACGTACGACATCTTGCCCGCGATCGTCGACGGTGTGTCGTAGCTCCACCAGTTGGAGCCGCAGCGGGCGTACGCCGTGCCCGCGATCGTCCCCGTCACCGGGCAGGCGCTCTTGAGGATCTTGTAGTCCTCGATCCCCTGCTCGTACGTGCCGGGCGCCGGGCCCGTCGCCGTGCCGCCGGGTGCGTCCTGGGTGACGCCGGTCCAGCCGCGCCCGTAGAACCCGATCCCCAGATTGAGCTTGCTCGCGGGGATTCCCTTGGCCCGGTACTTCTGGATCGCCGCGTCCGTGTGGAAGCCCGCGATGGGGATCCCGTTGTACGAGGTGAGCGGCGAGTGCGGAGCCGTCGGCCCCTTCGCGTCCCACGCGCCGAAGAAGTCGTACGTCATCACGTTGTACCAGTCGACGTACTGCGCTGCCCCGGCGTAGTCGGCCTGGTCCATCTTGCCGTTGTCGGAGCCGTCGGCCGTCACGGCCGCCGTCACCAGCGCCGAGGAGCCGAACTTGGCCCGCAGCGCGGCCAGCAGGTTCTTCAGCGCGGCCTGGCCGCTGGTGTCGCAGGAGAGCCCGCAGGCGTTGGGGTACTCCCAGTCGATGTCGATGCCGTCGAAGACGTCGGCCCAGCGCGGGTCCTCGACCAGGTTGTAGCAGGAGTTGGCGAACGCCGTCGGGTTGGCCGCCGCCGCGCCGAAGCCGCCGGACCAGGTCCAGCCGCCGAACGACCACAGCACCTTGATGTTCGGGTACTTCTTCTTCAGCTCGCGCAGCTGGTTGATGTTGCCCGCGACCGGCTGGTCCCAGGTGTCCGCGGTGCCGTCGACGCTGGAGGAGGCGTCGTACGTCTTCTGGTAGTCGGCGTAGGCGTCACCGATGGCGCAGCCGCCGTTGGTGACGTTGCCGAAGGCGTAGTTGATGTGGGTCAGCTTGGCCGCCGAGCCCGAGGTGACGATGTTCTTGACGTGGTAGTTGCGCTGGTAGACGCCCCAGTCGGTGAAGTAGCCGAGCTTGACCGCGGCGCCCGGGTCGGGGTTGCCGCCGCCGCCCGTGGTGGTGACGGTGACCGAGCCGGAGGCGGGGCCGGTCTGGTCGGCGGTGTCGCGCGCGGTCACGCTGTACGTGTAGGCCGTCCCGGCGGTGAGGCCCGAGTCGGCGTACGTCGTACCGGTCACCGTGGCGATCTTCGCGGAGCCGCGGTGGACGTCGTAGTTCTTGACGCCCTTGTCGTCGGTGGCGGCGGTCCAGGACAGGCTCAGCGAGGTGTTGGTGACACCGCTCGCGGTCGGGGTGCCGGGCGCGGACGGCGGGTTGTCGCCGGGCGGGGTGGTGGTGCCGTCGCAGGAGCCGCCGTTGAGCTTGCAGCCCGAAGGGGCGCCGGGGCCCGCCCCGTTGAAGCCGAAGGTGACGCCGGCGCCGGGCGCGAGCGTGCCGTTGTACGACTTGTTCTTGGCGGTCCAGTGGTTGGCGGCATGGGTGACGTCCGCGTCCCAGGCCGAGGTCACGGACGTACCGGACGGGTAGTCCCACTCCACGGTCCAGGAGGAGAGAGAGGTGGTGCCGGTGTTCTTGACGGTCCACTGGGCGCCGAAGCCGGAGCCCCAGTCCTGGGTCTTGACGTAGGTGGCGGTGGCCGAGGCGGCGGCCGCGGCGGGAGAGGCGCCGGCCAGGCCGACGACCGCGGCCAGGGGAAGTGCCAGCGCGGTCAGACATGCGGCGGCTCTGGTGCGGAAGCGGGTGCGGGTGCGGATGCGCGTGGCAGTGCTCAAGGAAGCTCCTCGAGTGAGGTCCGACGGGTGTGGGGTGGGACCCTGCTCCGCCCGGTGAGCACACGGCATAAGGGGGCACGCTCACCCAGCGGTGCCGTGAGCGTAGAAAGGTCTGGACCAAGCGTCAAGAGGTCCAGACCAAGGGCCGGAAGTCGCCCTCAGACGCCCAACTCCTGTGCCAGTACGGCAGCCTGGACCCGGCTGCGCAGCTCCAGCTTCCCCAGCAGTCGGCTGACGTGCGTCTTCACGGTGGCCTCGGCCATCGCCAGACGCTCGGCGATCTCCGCGTTCGACAGGCCCTCGCCCAGGCAGGACAGCACCTCGCGCTCGCGCCGGGTGAGCGTGCCCAGCGCGGCCGGCGGCTCGGCCGGGGTCCGCGCCGCCGGGGCCGCGAACTCCGCGATCAGCCGCCGCGTCACAGCCGGGGCGATCATGCCCTCGCCGCGCGCCACCGTCCGTACCGCCTCGATCAGGTCCCTGGCGTCGGTGTTCTTCAGCAGGAACCCCGCGGCGCCCGCCCGCAGTGCCCCGAACACGTACTCGTCGAGGTCGAACGTCGTCAGCACCAGGACGTCCGCGAGCCGCTCCGCGACCACCTGACGGGTCGCCGAGACCCCGTCGAGCCGGGGCATCTGCACATCCATCAGCACCAGATCGGGCCGCAGTTCACGCGCGAGGCGCACCGCCTCCTCGCCGTCCGCGGCCTCCCCGGCCACCTCGATGTCCGGGGCGCTCCCCAGGATCAGGACCAGACCGGCCCGTACCGACGACTGGTCCTCCGCGACCAGCACCCGGATCGTCATCTCTGCGACTCGCCTTCCTGGACGGGCAGTTCGGCCCGTACCCACCAGATCTCGCGGCCCTGCTCCGAGGGCTCGGGCCCCGACGCGAAGGTCCCGCCGAGCAGTACGGCCCGCTCCCGCATCCCCACGAGCCCCGCACCCGAGCCCGGCGCACGCGGCCCGGGACGCTCACCGTCACCGTACGGGCTGCTCACCTCGACCGTCAGCGCCCGCCCGGTGTGCGCGAGCGCGGCGGTGACCGTGCCGGGGGAGGCGTGCTTGAGGGCGTTGGTCAGCGACTCCTGGACGATCCGGTACGCGGCGAGTTCGACGGGGGCGGGCAGCGCGGCCCCGGCCGGGCGCTCGTCCCGGAGCGTGAAGTCGAGTCCGCTGGAGGCGCCGTTGGTACGGGCCTGGGCGACCAGCGCGTCCAGCCCGGCGAGAGTGGGCGCGGCGGCCGGTTCGGTGGCGGCGCCGCTGTCCCGGAGCAGCCCGATCAGCCGGCGCATCTCGGCGAGCCCGTCCACGCTGTTCTCACGGATCACGGTGAGCGCCCGGCGGGTGGTGGCCGGCTCGTCGAGCGAGAGCGCCGCCGTGGAGTGGATCGCGATCGCCGAGAGGTGGTTGGCGACCATGTCGTGCAGCTCGCGGGCCATCCGGGCGCGCTCGGCCACCACCGCCTGGGCGCGGTCCATCTCGGCGAGCAGCGCCGTCTGCTCGGCGCGCAGGGTGGCCGCCTCGGCCGCGTCCCGGTGGTTGCGCACCAGGGCGCCGGTGGTGGCGGGCGCGAAGCAGACGAGGCCGGTGACGATGCCGAGGAGCAGGGCCTGGGGGGTGCGGAACCAGGCGAGGTAGCCGATGGTCGTGGTCACCGTGATCAGCCCGGTGGTGACCGGGATGCGGCGGGCCGCCGCCGGGGTGCCGTAGAGGACGGCGGCGTAGACGACGTCCGTGAACATCAGGACCGTCGCCAGGTTGCCCGAGGTGAACTGGTCGGCGACCACCGCGGCCGTACCGCCGAGCAGGGCGATCCGCGGGCGGGTGCGGCGCAGCAGCTCCAGGGCCGCCATCGCGGTGAGCGGCACCAGCGTCCAGCCCCAGCGCAGGAGCCCGCTGCCCCCGGAGAACAGCCCGAGGGCCCACATCAGCAGACCGCCGGCCAGCCCGACGGCAGCGATGACGACGTCGAAGCGGTGGGGCCGGGGGAACGGGTTCACATACCCATGAAACACGTGGTCGCGGCCCCGGGCGTCCTCGTACCGGGCGATCCGCCACTACATCGAAGGATGCAGTGGCGTTTCCTCAACGCCGACGACGAGCGGGAGCGATCACGGGCCGACGCTGGAAGGGAGCCGGAAAAGGGAGCCCCGAAAGGGAGCCCGAAAGAGAGCCTGAGCGAGGAGAACGCCGTGATCGTCACACTGATCGTCGTCTGCGAGGTCGGTTTCTGGGCGCTGCTGGCCGGTGGCCTGGCACTGCGCTACTTCGCGAAGATGCCCAGGGCGTCGGTGGCGGTGCTGCTCTGCGAGCCGCTGCTCGAACTGCTGCTCCTCGTCGTCACCGTGATCGACCTGAAGAACGGCGCCGAGCCGGACTGGAAGCACGGCCTCGCCGCCGTGTACATCGGCTTCTCGGTGGCGCTGGGCCACTCCATGGTGAAGTGGGGCGACGCCTGGTTCGCGTACCGCTTCGCGGGCGGGCCCCGCCCCGCCAAGGCGCCGGCGGGCGGCACGGCCCGCGCGGTCCACGAGTGGCGGACCGCCGGGCGCTGGGTGCTCGCCGCCGTCATCGCGATGGGGCTGCTCCAGGGCGGCATCTGGTACGTGGGCGGCGACGGGGACGTGGACTCGCTGCGGATGTGGCAGCAGCGGATGCTGTGGCTGATCGGCATCAACCTGGTCATCGCGCTCAGCTACACGCTGTTCCCGAAGAAGGTGGAGGCGGCCCGGTCCCGCCGCTGACCCAGCCGCTCTACAGGAAGGGTGCATCGGCCCCCACCCACCCCCGGAGGGTTTGGGGAAGGGGTGGGGAGGGGCCGACACCCCCGGGGGTCAGAACAGGCGGAGTTTGTCGTCCTCGATGCCCCGCAGCGCGTCGTAGTCAAGAACGACGCACCCGATCTCCCGGTCCGTCGCCAGCACCCGCGCCTGCGGCTTGATCTCCTGCGCCGCGAACACCCCCCGCACGGGGGCAAGGTGCGGATCCCGGTTCAGCAGATCGAGGTAGCGCGTCAGCTGCTCGACCCCGTCGATCTCGCCGCGCCGCTTGATCTCGACCGCCACCGTCCCGCCGGACGCGTCCCGGCACAGGATGTCCACCGGGCCGATCGCCGTCGGGTACTCGCGGCGGATCAGCGTGTACCCCTCGCCCAGCGTCTCGATCCGGTCCGCGAGCAGCTCCTGGAGGTGCGCTTCCACGCCGTCCTTGATGAGACCCGGGTCCACACCCAGCTCGTGGGACGAGTCGTGGAGGATCTCCTCCATCGTGATGATGAGCTTCTCGCCCGCCTTGTTCACGACCGTCCAGACGCCCGAATCGTCCCCCGTCCCCTCCTTGAGGGTGCAGGGCGGAGACATCCAGTTGAGGGGCTTGTACGCCCGGTCGTCCGCGTGAATGGAGACGCTGTTGTCCGCCTTCACCAGGATCAGCCGGGTGGCGGAGGGCAGATGGGCGGTGAGGCGGCCCGCGTAGTCGACGGAGCAGCGGGCGATGACGAGACGCATGGTCGGCAACGCTACTCGAATCCCCCCGCCGAACGCGATTCGTCCGGCAAAGCACTGTTCGTTATTGGCCGGTTACGTGCCAAGTACCTGTCGCAGCCACCATGCCGCGCCTACCGTGTAAGCGGGAGGTTGTCGGTCAGGCACGCTGCGTGGCCGACTTCGTCCCTTTCCCTGGCCGTAAGACCCCCTCTCCGGGGTCGCGAGAGGAGAAACCATGTCGCTCGACGTCTCACCGGCCCTACTCGAACAGGCCGAGCGAGGCGAGGTCGACGAAGCCGATTTCGTCGACTGCGTCCGGACCTCCCTGCCGTACGCATGGGAGATGATCAGTTCTCTGGTGGCCCAGCTGAAGGTGGACGGTGGCGAGTTCGCCGACAACCAGACGCCTCCGCCGGACGAGCAGGCGCGCGGCCAGCTTCTTCGTGCGCTCGCGAGTGACGCCATACGCGGTGCGCTGCAGCGGCACTTCGGTGTCCGTCTGGCGTTCCAGAACTGCCACCGCGTAGCGGTGTTCCCCTTGGACCCGTCGGCCGACGAGCGGCTCGCCCGCTTCACCTCGGTCCGGGGTCAACTGCTCAACCAGTCCCCGGAGTTGAGGGACTGCTGAGGTCTTCGCCGCCGCTCCGCATCGCGGGAGGTACAACTGATGCGGAGCGGGGGCCTTTCGCGGGGCCCCGAGTCCCGCGCCCCCACGGGCGCCGTCCCCCTCGGGCCCCTCACCCCAGCAGCGGCAGCACTTCCGCGCCCAGCCTCCGTACGTTCTCCTCCGTCGCGGCCAGGTCTCCCGATCCCTCCACCAGGAAGGCGAAGCGCGTGATGCCCGTCTTCTCCGACGTCGCCGCGATGCGGTCCGCCGCGAGACGGGGGGTGCCGACCGGGTGGAGGCTGCACAGCAGTTCCGTGTACATCACCGGGTCGCGCATGGCCCGGTGGCGGCCGTCGACCGTCACATGGGCGTCCAGCCCCTGCTTCAGCCAGCCGGGCATCGCCTTCAGCAGCGTCTCTGCGGCCTGGGAGCCGTGGTCCTCGATCTGCGCCACCCCGGCCGACACATGCGGCGCGGCCGCCACCGCCTCCGGCGCGACGCCGGACGCCAGCGCGTGCGACCGCCACAGCGCGACCATCTCCGCCTTCTCCTCGTCGCCGCAGTGCATTCCGAGCAGCATCGGCAGCCCGCGCTCGGCCGCCAGCTTCACGCTCTTCGGCGAGGTGCACGCCACGATGACCTCGGGGCCGGCGGGACCGTCCGAGAGCAGCTCGTCGGGCCTCGGCACCACCGGGACCTCCCGGAAGGCGAAACGTTCGCCCAAAGATCCCACCCGGGGCTCGCTCAGCCATCGCAGCAGCAGGTCGAGCGACTCCGGGAAGCCCTCCTCGAACGCCTTCAGGCCCGAGCCGAAGACCTCCAGGTCGACCCAGGGGCCGCCCCGGCCCACGCCCAGCGAGAACCGGCCGCCGGACGTCAGATGCAGCAGCGCCGCCTGTTCGCCCAGGGCCACCGGGTGCGCGCTGGGCAGCACGCTGACCGCCGTCCCGACGCGGATCCGGCGGGTGCGCCCGAGCAGCAGCGCCGCCAGTGTCACCGCCGACGGACACACCCCGTACGGAACGAAGTGGTGCTCGGCGAGCCACACCGCGTCCAGGCCCGCTTCCTCGGCCACTTCGGCGGATCGCACCGCCCGGTGCAGCGCCTCCCCCTGTCCCTGGCCCGGGAATTGGGCTGCCAGTACAAAAGCTCCGACACGCATCGCCTTCATGCCTCCTCGCGGCCGACGCGGCTCCCCCTCTTACCGGCAACAACGTCTGACAAGTGCCAAGGGCACGGCCCAGCGCGAACTTCTTGCGATAGTCCGGTAAGTGTCCCCCGTACGAGTTACCGTGCCACCCCTGTACGGGCTCGGGTACCCGGGGCAAGTACCTCTACGCTGGAGAGGTCAGTCCGCCCGGCCCCGTGAGGTGTTTCCGTGTCCCCGCGCCGCAACCGCCCCAAGGGCGGCGACCAGCCGACCGAACCGACCGGCGGGGCGGGGGAGCGCTTCGGCCTCCAGCGCTCCGAGACGTACCAGGGCGAGGAGTGGTCCGTCCGGCATGTGAGCGGCGCGAGCGCGCAGGGCAAGCGCTACCGCTGCCCGGGGTGCGACCAGGAGATCCCCTCCGGCGTCCCGCACGTGGTGGCCTGGCCGGAGTACGGCGGCGTGGACGACCGCCGGCACTGGCACAAGGCGTGCTGGAACGCGAAGGACCGCCGCACCAGCAGGGTGCAGCGGTCCAGGAACGCGCCGAGGTACTAGGCCCGCGCGCTCACACGTCCCGGCTGTTCAGCACGGCGAACGCGCCGCCGAGCGCGGCGGCCGCGACGGCCCCCAGGATCAGCAGCGGGGTCCAGCCGGTCGGGCCCGAGTCGCTCACCGAGGAGCCGTAGAACACGGCCAGCTGGCTGGGGATCGAGTACTCGAGCAGGGCCTCGCGCACCGATTCGAGCGACGGCGCGAACATGAACAGCGCCATCACCAGCGGCAGCAGCACCACGCCGATCATGACGGTGATCGCGCCCGCCGAGTGCCGGATCAGCGCGCCGACCGCGAGCGAGAGCAGCCCGAGGACCGAGACGTAGAGGCCGACGCCGACCGTCGCCTTGAACAGCTCGGAGCCGCTCGGCTGCTCGGCCGTGTCCACCATCCCCATCTGCATCAGCGCCACCAGGCCGGTGGAGAGCGTCACGATGACGAAGGACAGCAGGAAGAACACGATCGCCTTGGCGGCGAGGATCCGGGCCCGGCTGGGGCACGCGGTCAGCGTCGTACGGATCATGCCCGTGCCGTACTCGGAGGCGATGGTCATCACGCCGAGCGTGATCACGCAGATCGAGCCGAGCAGCACGCCGTAGAAGCCCAGGGTGAGCAGCGGGGTGTCGCCCATGTGCGCGTCGGAGGCGTTGACCGCGACCGCCGCGAGCAGCCCGATGCCGAGCACGAGCACGATGAGCACGCCCAGCGTCCACATCGTGGAGCGCACCGAGCGGATCTTGGTCCACTCCGAGGCGAGGGCGTCGCCGAGGGAGGCGGGCCGCACCGGGATCGGCGAGGTGTACGTCCCGAGGGGCGCACCCGGTGCCTGCTGCTGGTAGGGGGTGGTCATCGGGCGTCCTCGGGCTTGGTCAGGGCGGGGGCAGCGGATGCTGTGGCTGATCGGCATCAACCTGGTCATCGCGCTCAGCTACACGCTGTTCCCGAAGAAGGTGGAGGCGGCCCGGTCCCGCCGCTGACCCAGCCGCTCTACCGCTCGCCGCCCGGCACCCACAGCACGTCCCCGGTCTCCACGTTCGCCGTCCTCGCGAGGATGAACAGCAGGTCGGAGAGGCGGTTCAGATAGGTGGCGGTCAGCGGGTTCATCGTCTCGCCGTGCACTTCCAGGGCCGCCCAGGTCGAGCGCTCGGCGCGGCGCACCACCGTGCACGCCTGGTGCAGCAGCGCGGCTCCGGGGGTGCCACCGGGCAGGATGAAGCTGCGCAGCTTCTCCAGCCGCTCGTTGAACAGGTCGCAGTCCGCCTCCAGCCGGTCGACGTAGAACTGCTCGACCCGCAGCGGCGGGTACTTCGGGTCTTCCACGACCGGCGTCGACAGGTCCGCGCCCACGTCGAACAGGTCGTTCTGCACCCGGGTGAGGACCTGGACGACCTCCTCGGCGAGACCGCCGAGCGCGATCGCCGTGCCGATCACCGCGTTCGCCTCGTTGGCGTCCGCGTACGCCGAGATCCGCAGATCCGTCTTGGCGGTACGGCTCATGTCGCCCAGGGCCGTGGTGCCCTTGTCGCCGGTGCGGGTGTAGATGCGCGTCAGATTGACCATGGGGTCAGCCTAGTTACGCGAGGGCCGTCCGCCACGCTTCTGTGCCGACCGTCACGGGCCGCCGCGCGCCCTGGTACGGGCCCGCCCGACAGCACGGACATTCCCCGCCCAAGTACGCGGTACGGGACGAGCGATGGGGGCCGACGGGGCCCTCGGTGAGACGCCGCTCACCCGTCTTGGTGTGATGTCCGTCATCTGAGACGTGACGCGCATCTCTTACGGCTCCCAAGATGCCTCACGGCCGATAGCCTCCGCCGGAGAGCCGTATCAGTAAGCCGTCAAAGGGGTGTGAAGTGGCCAGGAAGCTCGCCGTCATCGGGGCCGGACTCATGGGTTCGGGCATCGCGCAGGTCTCGGCCCAGGCGGGCTGGGACGTCGTTCTGCGTGACGTCACCGACGCGGCGCTGGCCCGTGGCACCGACGGCATCAAGGCCTCGTACGACAAGTTTGTGAGCAAGGGCAAGCTGGCCGCCGAGGACGCGGAGGCCGCGCTCGCCCGCATCACCACCACGACCGACCTGGACGCGGCCGCCGACGCCGACATCGTCGTCGAGGCCGTCTTCGAGAAGCTGGAGGTCAAGCACGACATCTTCCGTACGCTCGACAAGATCGTGCGTCCGGACGCCGTGCTCGCCTCCAACACCTCCGCCATCCCGATCACCAAGATCGCGGCGGCCACCGAGCACCCCGAGCGGGTCGTCGGTGTCCACTTCTTCTCGCCGGTCCCGATGATGCAGCTCGTCGAGCTGGTGCGCGGCTACAAGACGAGCGACGAAACCCTGGCCACCGCCCGGGAGTTCGCCGAGTCCGTCGGCAAGACCTGCATCGTCGTCAACCGCGACGTCGCCGGTTTCGTCACCACCCGCCTGATCTCGGCGCTCGTCGTCGAGGCGGCGAAGCTGTACGAGTCGGGCGTGGCCACCGCCGAGGACATCGACCTCGCCTGCAAGCTGGGCTTCGGCCACGCGATGGGCCCGCTGGCCACCGCCGACCTGACCGGCGTGGACATCCTGCTCCACGCCACCAGCAACATCTACACCGAGTCCCAGGACGAGAAGTTCGCGGCACCCGAGCTGATGCGCCGGATGGTTGACGCGGGTGACATCGGCCGCAAGAGCGGGCAGGGCTTCTACAAGCACTGATTGACGCACCCTCACCTCCCCTCGCCCCAGATCACTCCATGGGGTGAATTAGGTATCGGTTCGCTTACAGACGGCAACTTCCCTGCGGTCTGTGCAGTCAGTTGGTGCAGTAAGAGACGACAGGCAGACAGGCATACGGAGCACTCCGGGGAGTACTTATGCACATCAGGGGCGACCACGTCGAGCTGGTCGTCGGGGGCCGCCTCGACGTCCGCAGCGCGGCGGACGCCCGTACGGTCCTGCACTCCGCCGTCGACGACGGAGCCGGCGACCTGGTGCTCGACCTGACCGAGCTGGACTCCTGGGACGCCACCGGCCTCGGTGTGATCATGGGCGCCCACCGGCGGGCCGGCCGCTGCGGCCGGCGGCTGGTGCTGCGGGGCGTGCCGCCCCAGATGCAGCGCCTGCTGGTGGCGACCCGGCTGCACCGCATCCTGGCCATCGAGGGCGGCATCGCGGCGGAGGCGCTGCCGCGCGTGTGAGCGTGCGCGGCGCCACCGCCGTACGAGCCTCGTACGGCGCGGTTGAGCACGACCTGTGCGGCAGTTGTGCAGGTGATGTGGAAGCCGGTCCTCCGCACGCAATCCTCACCGGACTGTGACGCTCTGGGCGGGGTGGCACCCCGCCCGTTCGGAGATACTGGGCGAAGGTTTAGGGTGCGGTCTCCCGCCGGTCGACATCCCTGCGGCGGGTACCGGACCAGAGCGACAGCGCAGTGCGTAGCGGCCGGGTGGGGCAAGGTTACGCAGGCGTATCTGGGGGGCTTTCACCATGAACCCGATGGACACCCGGGGACCGGACGAGTTCGACGACGAGCAGAACGGACCGGGCCCGGGCGCCGCGCAGCGCAAGGAGCGCGACCGCGACGCCCTCACCCCCGAGCCCGCGGCACGCGCCGCCGGGCTCGCGCGCACGGTCCAGCTCGTCTCGGGCGACTTCCTGCTCACCGTCAACCCCGTCGACGGCAGCGAGATCGAGCCCTGCCCGCCCGGCGAGATACCCGGCCGCCCCGAACGCCGGTCCGCCGCCGAACGCACCGAGCGCGAGCGCTCGCTCAGGCCGCCGGGTCCGGGGGCGTGCGGGGCCGCGTACGGGTTCTGTCCGGGCGGCGGCGGGGCGTACCAGCCCTGGGTCGGCACCTCGGGGATCACCGGCGGCGGCTGGTACCCGGGCGGCAGCGGCTGCATCAGACCGGCCTTCTGGTCGGCCGTGGAGCGGTAGTCCACCGCGCCCTGGGTCATCCGCATGTACGCCTCCTCCAGGGAGGCCTGGTGCGGCGAGAGCTCCCACAGGCGTACGTCCGCGCCGTGCGCGAGGTCGCTGATGCGCGGCAGCGCGAGGCCGGTGATCCGCAGGGCGCCGTCCGGCTCCGGCATGACCTGGCCGCCGGCCTCGGTCAGCGCGGCCGTCAGCTTCTCCCGGGCGGCCGGCTCGGGGGTGCGTACGCGCGCGAAGTCGGCGGAGTTGTGCGAGATGAAGTCCTTGACGCTCATGTCGGCGAGCAGCTGGCCGCGGCCGATCACGATGAGGTGGTCGGCGGTCAGCGCCATCTCGCTCATCAGGTGCGAGGAGACGAAGACGGTCCGGCCCTCGGCGGCGAGCTGCTTCATGAGGTTGCGCACCCACAGGATGCCCTCGGGGTCGAGGCCGTTGACCGGCTCGTCGAAGAGCAGCACCTGGGGGTCGCCGAGCAGCGCCGCGGCGATGCCGAGCCGCTGGCCCATGCCGAGCGAGAAGCCCTTGGAGCGCTTGCCCGCCACCTCCTGGAGGCCGACGACACCGAGCACCTCGTCGACCCGGCGGGCCGGGATGCCGGAGAGCTGCGCGAGCGAGAGCAGGTGGTTGCGGGCGCTGCGGCCGCCGTGCACGGCCTTGGCGTCGAGCAGCGCGCCGACCTGGCGGGGCGCGTTGGGGAGCGTACGGAAGGGGTGGCCGCCGACGGTGACATGGCCGGAAGTGGGCTGGTCCAGGCCGAGGATCATGCGCATGGTCGTCGACTTGCCGGAGCCGTTGGGCCCCAGGAAGCCGGTGACGGCGCCGGGCCTCACCTGGAAGGAAAGGTTGTACACGGCTGTCTTGGCGCCGTAGCGCTTCGTCAGGCCGACTGCCTCGATCATTCTCCAGCCCCATCGACGGTGTGGGTCGTCGGGGCGGTGGCCGATCGCCAGGGTGCCCCCGTATGAGTGAGGAGCTTATCCAGGACTTTACGGTTCCGGCCAAGCGATGACAGTTGGATGACGTTCGCTTTTGTCCGTTACGTTCTTGCCTTTGCGCAGGTCGGAGGGGCTGTCGCGGGCTGCTGCCGGCTGCCGCGGGCGGTCAGGCGTCGCGCTTCTTCAGTACGGCGTAGCCGCCCGCGAGCGCCGCGACGACCCACAGCGCCATGATCCCGAGCCCGGCCCAGGGCCCGTACGGCGGCGGCTCGCTGTTCATCGCGTTCGGCACCACCTGCATGATCTTGGAGCCCGCCTGGTCGGGGAAGTAGCGGGCCACCTTCTTGGCGCCCGGCACCGCCGACAGGATCTGCGAGATCAGGAAGAAGAACGGCATCAGGATGCCGAGCGAGAGCATCGAGCTGCGCAGCATCGTGGCCACGCCCATCGAGAAGAGCGCGATCAGCGCCATGTAGAGGCCCGCCCCGAAGACCGCCCGCAGCACGTTGGGCTCGCCGATGGTGGTGCGGTGCGGGCCGAGCAGCGCCTGGCCGAGGAAGAACGAGAGGAAGCTGGTCGCCATGCCCACCACCAGGGCGAGCGCGGTGGCGACCAGGAGCTTGGCGAAGAGGAAGGTGGCCCGCTGCGGCACGGCCGCGAGCGAGGTGCGGATCATGCCCGAGCTGTACTCGGTGCCGACCACCAGGACGCCGAACACCACCATCGCCAGCTGGCCGAGCACCATCCCGGAGAAGCTGATGAAGGTCGGGTCGAAGGTCAGCCGCTCGGCCGGCTTGAGGTCGTCGAACTGCGACTTCATCAGCGCGCACAGGGCCGCGCTCACCGCGACCGTGACGATCAGCGCGCAGACGAGCGTCCAGGAGGTGGAGGAGACCGAACGGATCTTGGTCCACTCGGAC
The DNA here is from genome assembly GCF_001653515.1 of Streptomyces sp. ERV7. Lineage (GTDB taxonomy): Bacteria > Actinomycetota > Actinomycetes > Streptomycetales > Streptomycetaceae > Streptomyces. Next base: position 1,689,192 of record NZ_LYOY01000040.1, read on the forward strand.
TTGAGGACCGCGGGTACCGAAGCCATGGGTCAGACCCCCTCGCCGTCGGCCCGGGCGTTCTCGGGGGCGCCGCCCCGGGTCCTCGCCCGGTAGCTCTCGCCCCAGTCCGGGGCGGCGGCCGGGGGCGGCGGCCCGTGGGAGGTGTCCGAGTGCGCGTGGTACTCCACCGAACCCGCCGTCATCTGCATGAACGCCTCCTCCAGCGAGGCCTGCTGGCCGGAGAGCTCGTGCAGCACGATCTGGTGCTGCGCGGCCAGCTCGCCGAGCCGCTCGATCCTGCCGTTGTCGACCTCAAGGGCGCCGTCGGCGGTCTGGGTCACCGGGATCCCGCCCCGCGCCAGCACATCGAGCAGGTGTTCCCACTGGGGTGAGCGCAGCCGTACGAAACTCCGTGAATTCTGCCGAATGAAATCCGCCATCGATGTATCGGCGAGCAGTCGGCCCTGGCCGATGACGATCAAATGATCCGCCGTCAGCGCCATTTCGCTCATCAGGTGAGACGAGACGAAGATCGTCCTGCCCTCCGCCGCGAGGGCTTTCATGAGATTGCGGATCCAGTGAATTCCCTCGGGGTCCAGACCATTGACGGGTTCGTCGAACATCAGGATCTCGGGGTCGCCGAGCAGCGCGGAGGCGATTCCGAGCCGCTGGCCCATGCCGAGCGAGAACCCCTTCGACTTCTTCTTCGCCACCGCCGTCAGACCGACCGTGTCCAGGACCTCCGCGACCCGGCGCTCCGGGATCCGGTTCGACTGCGCCAGACAGAGCAGGTTGTTGTACGCGCTGCGGCCGCCGTGCATCGACTTGGCGTCGAGGAGCGCCCCGATGTACTTCAGCGGCTCGTCGAGGTCGCGGTAGTGCCGGCCGTCGATGCGCACGGTGCCGCTGGTCGGGTTGTCGAGATCGAGCATCATCCGCATGGTGGTGGACTTGCCGGCGCCGTTGGGTCCCAGGAAGCCGGTCACCACACCCGGTCTGACCTGGAAGGACAGGTCGTCGACCGCGGTCTTGGAACCGAAGCGCTTGGTGAGACCGGCTAGCTCGATCATGTCGCCACGCTAAAGGCGCGGAAAGCCCCCCGCCACCGGAGTGGCGAGGGGCTCTCGACCGTACGAACGCAGCCCACGGGGGAGAGGCTGCGGCACCAACGGGACTAGCGGGACTGCTGTGCCGGGACGCCGCGCGAGACGGGCTCGTCGTCGACCGGGGAGCCGGCCGCCGCGACCGCCGCGCCCGTCAGGGTCGCCAGCATCTCGCGGACGTTGGTCAGCTGCGCGTTGATCGAGTCGCGGCGGTTGGTGAGCGCCGCCAGCTCGCGCTCGGACTCCGAACGGATGCGGTCGGCCTTGGCGTTGGCGTCGGCCACGATGTCCTCGGCCTGGCGCTGGGCCGTCTCGACCGTCTGACGGGCCCGGCGCTCCGCGTCCGTACGCAGCTTCTCGGCCTCCAGGCGGAGCTGCTCGGCGCGGTGCTCGATCTCGGCGAGACGCTTCTCCGCCTTCGCCTGACGCGAGGCCAGATCGCGCTCGGACTGCTCGCGGCGCTTGGCGAGGTTCGTCTCGAAGTCGGCCGCGGCCTGTGCGGCCTTGGCGCGGGTCTCCTCGAAGAGGGCGTCCGCCTCCTCGCGCTTGGACTGCGCGTCCTTCTGCGCCTCGGAGCGCAGCGTGGAGGCGTCACCCTTCGCCTTCTCGACGATGCGGACGCCCTCGTCCTCCGCCTTCGACTTGCGCTCGGCGGCGAACGACTCGGCGTCGTTGCGCACCTGCTGGGCCGCCGACTCGGCGAGCTCGCGGTGCTGTTCGGCGGCCCGGCGGGCCTCCTCGCGCAGGTCCTTCGCCTCTTCCTCGGCGAGACGGAGGATCTTCTCGACCCGCGCGCCGAGGCCGGCGTACGACGGCTCCGCGTCGCTCACCTGGGCCTGGGCGTTCTGCGTTTCGAGATGCAGCTCCTCGATGCGCTTTTCCAGAGAAGTGATCCGTGCCAGAGCGCTGTCGCGGTCGGAGACGATCTTGGTAATGCGGTCGTCCACCTGACCGCGGTCGTAACCACGCCGCACGAGCTCGAAGCCGAAGGGGGAGGAAGTGTCGCTCATGGGGTTCCTGTCGAATGAGACCGGTGAGGTGATAGGGGGAATCCTAGGGGCCCAGGCGGCGTGTCATCGAGCGTATGCCCGTTTGATCTGGAGAATGTCCAGCCTTTTGAGTGGCTACCCCTCCGAAGACTTGCCACTCGAACGTGTCCCTCCGGCCGCGGCTCCCGCCTTGGCCGCCTCCTTGCCGCCGGAGGACGGGGCCTCAAAAGATTCCAACGCCTCAAGTACGTCCTGGACACGGGAGATCTCGGCATTGATGTCCGCGCGGCGCCGGACCAGCATGTCCAGCTCGTGCTTGCCCTCGTCGACCGTGCGCCGGGCCTCGGCCTCCGCGTCGTCGCGCAGCTTCGTCGCCTCGCGGATCAGCTCGGCCTTCTTGGTCTCCGCCTCCTTGAGCAGCGCCTCGGCCTTCTTCACGGCCGCGATACGCACCTTGCTCGCCTCGGAGTTGGCGTCCGAAAGCAGCTCCTTGGCCTTCGCCTCGGCCTCCGCCGTCTGCTCGGTGGCGGCCTTGACCAGCTTGTCGACGCGCTCGCCCGCCGTCTTCATCTGCTCGGCGCTCTCCCGCCGGGCCCGCTCGTGCAGTTCCTCGATGTCCGCCTCGGTCCGGGTGCGCACCTCCTCGGTGCGCTCCCTTATGGCCGTGGCGTCCGTGCGCGCCCCGGCGAGCAGCTCGTCCGCGTCCGTACGGGACTTCTCCACCAGGGAGTTGCCCTCCACGGTCGCCTCGGCGACGATCCGCTCGGCCTCCTTGCGGGCCGCGCCGACCATCGTGTCGGCCTGCTCCTCGGCCAGTGTGGCCGCGAGCAGCGCCTCCTCCTGGGCCTTGGCGATGAGCTGGTCCGCCTGCTCGGCCGCGTCCGAACGGCGCTTGGCCGCGGCCGTACGGGCCTCGTCGAGCAGCCGGTCGGCCTCCTCGCGGGCCTCCGTACGCGTCTTCTCCGCCGCTTCCTCGGTCCGGGCGCGGCTCTTCTCGGCCTCCGCGCGGATCCGCTCGGCGGCCTGCTGGGCCGAGCCCACGGTCTCGGCGGCCTCGGCACGCAGCCGCTCCGCCTCCCCGTTCGCCTCGGTGAGCACCCTCTCGGCCTCGCTGCTCGCCTCCGCGACGAGCTGGTCCGCCTGGCCGGCCGCGTCCGCGCGGCGCTTGTCGGCGGCCTTGCGCGCCTCGTCGAGCAGCCGCTCCGACTCCGTACGCGCCTCGCCGAGGATCCGCTCGCCCTGCTCGCGGGCGTCGGCGACCGTCTGCTCGGCCTCGGCGGCCGCGGCCCCCAGGACCGAACCGGCGTCCGCGCGCGCCTCGGTGGTGACGAGCTCCGCGTAGGTGTCCGCCTCGGACGTGGTGCGCTCGGCGTGGGCGGTGGCCTCCGCGAGCAGCCGGTCGTGCTCCGACTGGCCCTCGTCGTGCAGCTGCTGGGCCTCCGCCACCAGCCGCTCGGCCGTCGCCGTCGACTCGGCGGCCAGCCGCTCGGCCTCCGAGGTCGCCTCGGTGATCAGACGGTCCGCCTGGCTCGCGGCGTCGCCCCGGATGCGGTTGGCGTCCTCGCGGGCGTCCGCCCGGGTGCGCGAGGCGTCCTGCTCGGAGGAGGCCAGCGCGTCGGAGGCCTCGGTGCGCATCCGCTGCGCGTACTCGGAGGCGTCCGAACGCGCCTTCTCCGCCTCGGCGATGGCGTCCGCGACGGTCCGCTCGGCGAGCTCCTTGGCGGCCTCGGTCTCCTCCTGGGCCCGGGCGCGGACGCGCTGGGCGTCCTCGGCGGCGCGCTCGCGCTCGGCGTGCGCGTCGGCGCGGACCCGGTCCGCCTCCTCCTGCGCCTCCGTCTTCGTGCGCTCGGCCACGTGCTCGGCCGTCGAGCGCAGCCCGGCGATCTCCTGCTCGGCCTCCTCGCGCAGCCCCGACACCGAGTCCCGCACCTGCTGGGCGGTCTGCTCGGCGGCGGCCACCAGCTCGGTGGCGCGCCGGTCGGCCTCCTCGCCCAGGCGCTGTGCCTCGGCCTGCGCCTCCTCCACCCGCTTGCGGGCGGAGGCCAGCAGCTCCTCGCTCTGCTCGCGGGCCTGGGCCCGCTCCGAACCGGCCTCGGTACGCGCCGAGTCCAGCGTCTCCTCCGCCTCGCGGCGCCGGCGCGCGGCCTCTTCCTGGGCGGCGGCGAGCGCCTCGGCGGCCTCCGCCCCCACCCGCTCGGCGGCGGCCGCGGCCTCCGCGCGCATCCGGTCGGCGGTCTCCTGCGCCTCGGACTTCAGACGCTCGGCCTCCGCGGCCGCCTCGGCCCGCAGCCGTACGGCAGCGCCCTCCGCCTCGGCACGGGCGGTCGAGGCGTCGGCGGCGGCCTCGGTGCGCAGCCGCTCGGCCTCCTGCTCGGCCTGCGCCTGGAGCGTACGGACGCGCTCGGCGGCCTCCGTACGAAGGCGCTCGGTCTCCTCGGCGGCCTCGCGCCGGATCCGCTCGCTCTCGCCCCGCGCCTCGGTGAGCGCCTGCTCGGCGGAGGCGTGCCGCTGCTCGGCCTCGGTGTGCAGCCGCGTCAACTCGTCGGCGGCGTCGGCCTGGCGGGCGGCGACGGCCCGCTCGGTCTCCTCGCGCAGCACGGCGGAAGCCTGCTCGGCGGCCGTGCGGACGGCCTCGGCCTGCTCCTCGGCCTCCGCGCGCATCCGCTCGGCCTCGGCCCGGGTGCGCTCCAGGGTCTCCTCGGCCTGCTTGCGCAGCGTGGTGGCGCGTTCCATGGCCTCGCCGCGGACCCGCTCCGACTCGGCCCCGGCCGAGGTGCGCAGCTCCTCCGCGTCGGCCTTCGCCTTGGTCAGCAGCTCCTCGGCGGTCCTGGCCGCCTCCTCGATCTGCTGGACACCCTCGCGGCGCGCCTCGCCCCGGATGCGCTCGCCCTCGGCGACCGCCTCGGCCCGCAGCTGCTCGGCCTCGCCGCGCAGCCTGCGCGCCTCCTCCTGCAGCTCGACCGTCTTGGCCCGGTACTCCTTGGTGTCGTCCTTGGCCGCGCCCTTGAGCTCGTCGGCCCGCTCCTCGGCCTGCGAGCGCAGCCGCTCCGCCTCGGCGTCGGCCTCGCGGCGGATCCGCTCGGCCTCCTCGGACGCCTTGCGGGTGGTCTCCTGGGCGTCCGCGGACGCCTTGGTGAGCACCTCCTCGGCGGACCGGGCGGCCTTGGCGAGCTGGGCGGCGGTGTCCTCGGCCGCGCTGGTACGGGCCTTCTCGGCGGCCTCCGCGACCAGCCGCTCGGCCTCGGCGCGCGCGTCGGCGAGCGCCTGCTCGGCCTCGGACTTGAGCGCCTCGGACTCCTTGGTCGCCTCCCCGACCAGCCGGGCGATCTCGGCCTTGGCGGTACGGGTGCGCTGCTCGTTGGCGGACTCGGCGCCCGCGAGCTGCTTGCTCGCCGACTCCTTCGCCTCGGCCAGCACCTTCTCGGCCTCGCCCCGCGCCTCGCGCAGCGCCGACTCGGCCGCCTGCATCCGCTGCTCGGCGGCCCGGCTCAGCTCGGTCGCCTGCTGGCGCGCCTGGTCGGACTCGGCGGTGGTGGACGAGCGCAGCTGCTCGGCGTGGGAGGTGGCCTCCTGGGCCTGCGTGGAGGCGGCGGCCAGCAGCCGCTCGGCGTCCTTGCGGGCGCGCAGCAGGGTCGCTTCGGCCTCCGCACGGGCCGACTCGGCCTCGGAGCCGAGCCGTTGGCGGGTCTCCTCGGCGACCCGGGCGGCCTCCGCGCGGGCGGATGCCAGCGCCGCCTCGCTCTCGGCGCGCGACTCCTCCAGCAGACGCCGGGCCTGCGCCTCGGTCCGCGCCCGCAGCTGCTCGGCCCACGCCACGTTCTCGTTGACATGCGACTCGACGGTGGCGCGCCGCTCGGCCAGCTCCTGGTCGAGCCGCTGGCGGCGGTTGACCGCCTCCGCGTGCAGCTCGGCCTGGAGCCGGGCCTGGTGCTCGGCGTGCTCCTGGAGGATGCGCTGGGTCTGGGCACGGGCGTCGCGCAGCTCGCGCTCGGCGTCCGTGCGCAGCTGCTCGGCCTGCATCTGCGCGTTGCGCAGCAGCTGTTCGGCCTGGTAGCCGATGTCCGCGGCGTCGTAGGCAGGGCGCGTCGCGAGGTTGCGGCGCGCCTCGTGCAGCTTGGCGCGCAGCACCTCGACCTGGTAGCCGAGGTCCTCGGCGTGCTGGACGGCCTTCTCCCGCTCGGTCTTCAGCCGGTCCATCTCGGCCTCGAACCGCGAGAGGTGGTCGTCAGGCCGGTGGCTGTCCTGGCGTTCGTAGCCCCGCACTGCGCGGTCCCATCCGTCCCCTGGTCGCGAACACTGCCCGTACGAGCACCGTCCGACGACGGACGGGCCCCCGGTGAATGGTGTCAGATCGACAAGGGGGCGTGGGTCCCAGGCCCCGACCCGACCCCGGCCCGGAAGGGCCCACTGTACCGGCCCCGGAATCCCGGGGTCAGTGCTCCGCTGCCGAGGTGACCAGTTCGGTCAGTACACCGTGGCAGTCCTTGGGGTGCAGGAACGTGATGCGGGAGCCCATCGAGCCGATCCGCGGCTCGTCGTAGAGGACCCGGACGCCCTTGCCGCGGATGGCCTCGGCGTCCCCGTCGACGTCGGCCGTGCCGAAGGCGATGTGGTGCACTCCCTCGCCGTTCTTGGCCAGCCACTTGCCCACCGCGGAGTCCTCCCTGGTGGGCTCCAGGAGCTGGATGTACGAGGCGCCGCCGTCCGACGTACCGTTGATCTTGAGCATGGCCTCGCGTACGCCCTGCTCCTCGTTCACCTCGGAGTGGAACACCTCGAATCCGTACGTAGCACGATAGAACTCGGCGGTCTTGTCGAGGTCGGCACAGGCGATCCCGATGTGGTCGATTCGCGTCAGCATGGGTCCAGTGCAGCGCCCCGGGAGGTGGTTACGCAACGTGCGCGCGATCACACCGGCCGGCCGATGACGCCGCCGGTACCGCTCAGTACATTTCCAGTAAACCCTCGTTCACTTCTCACCTCCCAAGGGGCTGTGCCTCATGTCTGGAACGACCGGTACCACTTCAGTGATCGTCGCGGGCGCCCGCACGCCCATGGGCCGACTGCTCGGCTCGCTCAAGACCTTCTCGGGCGCCGACCTCGGCGGCGTCGCCATCAAGGCCGCGCTCGACCGGGCCGGAATCGGCGGCGACCAGGTCCAGTACGTGATCATGGGCCAGGTGCTCCAGGCCGGCGCGGGCCAGATCCCGGCCCGCCAGGCCGCCGTCAAGGCCGGCATCCCGATGAACGTGCCCGCGCTCACGATCAACAAGGTCTGCCTCTCGGGCCTGGACGCGATCGCGCTCGCGGACCAGCTGATCCGCGCCGGCGAGTTCGACGTGGTGGTGGCGGGCGGCCAGGAGTCGATGACCAACGCCCCGCACCTGCTGCCGAAGTCCCGCGAGGGCTACAAGTACGGCGCGATCGAGATGCTCGACGCGATGGCGTACGACGGTCTGACCGACGCCTTCGAGAACATCGCCATGGGCGAGTCCACGGAGAAGCACAACACCCGCCTCGGCATCGAGCGCGCCCCGCAGGACGCGTTCGCGGCCGCCTCCCACCAGCGGGCCGCCGCCGCGCAGAAGAACGGGCTGTTCGAGGCCGAGATCACCCCGGTCGAGATCCCGCAGCGCAAGGGCGAGCCGGTGATCTTCGCCAAGGACGAGGGCATCCGCGCGGAGACGACCACCGAGTCCCTCGGCAAGCTGCGCCCGGCCTTCGCCAAGGACGGCACGATCACGGCGGGCACCTCCTCGCAGATCTCGGACGGCGCGGCCGCGGTCGTGGTCATGTCCAAGGCCAAGGCCGAGGAGCTGGGCCTGGAGTGGATCGCGGAGATCGGCGCCCACGGCAACGTGGCGGGCCCGGACAACTCGCTCCAGTCGCAGCCGTCCAACGCCATCCAGCACGCCCTGGGCAAGGAGGGCATCGGCGTCGAGGACCTCGACCTCATCGAGATCAACGAGGCCTTCGCGGCGGTCGCGGTCCAGTCAATGAAGGACCTCGGCGTCTCCCCGGAAAAGGTGAACGTCAACGGCGGCGCGATCGCCCTGGGCCACCCCATCGGCATGTCGGGCGCGCGCGTGGTGCTCCACCTCGCCCTTGAGCTCAAGCGCCGCGGCGGCGGTACGGGTGCGGCGGCGCTGTGCGGTGGCGGCGGCCAGGGCGACGCCCTGATCATCAAGGTTCCGGGCAAGTAGGCGCTGTTCCCGCGGTACGTACGCATTGATCACTGGTCACTGAACCGAACGGAGCGGCAATGGTGGACGTCCCCGAGCTGGTGGCACAGGCGAGGGAGGGCCGGCCGCGTGCGGTGGCCCGGCTGATCTCGCTGGTCGAGGGGGCGTCCCCGCAACTGCGCGAGGTGATGGCGCAGTTGGCTCCGCTGACGGGCGGGGCATACGTGGTGGGTCTCACCGGCTCGCCGGGTGTCGGCAAGTCGACATCGACGTCGGCGCTGGTGACGGCGTACCGGCGGGCCGGGAAGCGGGTCGGGGTCCTTGCCGTCGACCCCTCCTCGCCGTTCTCCGGGGGCGCGCTGCTCGGCGACCGCGTCCGGATGTCCGACCACGCCTCCGACCCCGGGGTCTACATCCGCTCGATGGCGACCCGGGGGCATCTGGGCGGCCTCGCCTGGTCGGCCCCGCAGGCGATCCGGGTACTGGACGCGGCGGGCTGCGACGTGATCCTGGTGGAGACGGTCGGCGTCGGCCAGTCCGAGGTCGAGATCGCCTCGCAGGCGGACACGTCGGTGGTCCTGCTCGCGCCCGGCATGGGCGACGGCATCCAGGCCGCGAAGGCGGGGATCCTGGAGATCGGGGACGTGTACGTCGTCAACAAGGCGGACCGGGACGGCGCGGACGCGACCGCGCGCGAGCTGAACCACATGCTGGGCCTGGGGGAGGCCCGGGGCCCCGGTGACTGGCGTCCGCCGATCGTCAAGACGGTGGCGGCGCGTTCCGAGGGCATCGAGGAGCTCGTCGAGGCGCTGGAGAAGCACCGGGCGTGGATGGAGGAGCGGGGGGTGCTGGCGGAGCGGCGGCTGTCGCGTGCGTCTCGTGAGGTGGAGACGATCGCGGTCACGGCGCTGCGGGAGCGGATCGGTGACCTGCGGGGGGACCGCCGCCTGGACGCGCTGGCGTCCCGCATCGTCGGGGGCGAGCTGGATCCGTACGCGGCGGCGGACGAACTGGTAGCGGTCCTGACGACGACCACGTGACCTACCCCACCCCGCCAGACCCTCCGGGGGAGGGTGGGGAGGCGGTTTGCCCGGGGGCTACGCCCCCGGGACCCCGTTGCGGGGCCTGCGCTCCTGCACCCCTGGGCGGGGCTGCGCCCCCCGAACCCCCTTCGCGGGGCCTGCGGCCCCTGCACCCGCTTTCGCGTTGACCCGCGGGCCGGTGGGGGCTGGCCGCGCAGTTCCCCGCGCCCCTTAGGCATCTCCGGCCTCAGGCACCTCTAGCCCTCGGGGGGCAGTGACCCAGCCCCTCGGGTTGCACATCCAGCCCCTCGGGGCGGCTACATTTCTGTCCCTCCGGCGGGAAATCCAGCCCCTCCGGCGTTTGAGGAGCCCACCCCCGGAGGGTCTAGGGAAGGGGCGGGGTGGGGGACGAAGGCCTCAGAGTTTGGCGCGGTGGCCGCGCAAGTGCTCCGCCACCGGCGTCAGCGACGCCCGCAGATCCGACAGCGCCTCACTCGACAGCAAGTCGATGAAGTGCTTGCGCACCGACGCCACATGGTGCGGCGCCACCTTCTCCATCGTCTCCACCCCCGCCTCGGTCAACACCGCGAACAGCCCCCGCCGGTCGGACTCGCAGTTCTCCCGGCGCACCAGCCCCGCGTTCTCCATCCGCGTGATCTGGTGCGAAAGGCGGCTCTTGGACTGAAGGGTCGCGGCGGCGAGGTCGCTCATCCGCAGCCGCTGCCCCTCGGCCTCCGAGAGGTTGACCAGGATCTCGTAGTCGTTGTTGGTCAGGCCGAACGGCTGCAGGTCCTTTTCCATCTGGTGCGTCAGCATCCTGTTGACGTCCAGATAGGTACGCCAGGCGCACTGCTCGCTATCGGTCAGCCAGTTGGTGGCCGTCTCGGTCTCCATATGTGGATTCTACCTAAGAAGTTGAATTCTGAACGAAGCGTCGGAGTGTGACGCCCCGCACGCACCGGCCCAAGGGTCGTGGTCAGCGCCCGGCAAGGGTGCACGCGTTCGACGTCACACTCCGCAGACTACCGCTCACAGGCCGAAGCGACGCTGGAGGTCTCCGAGCTGGCCGGGAAGACGCGGTGTCGAACCCGCCGGACCCTGCGCCCCGGCCGGCACCCCGCCGCCCGGAACGCCCGGCTCCGCGGGCACTTGCCCCGTCGTCTGCTCGGCCATCAGCACCTCCGTGGACTGGAGCAGCACCGTGCCCGCGCCCACGAACTCGAACTGGTGCTCCTCGCCGGACGTTCCGCCGAGCCCCGTCAGTGACCGGATTCCGCCCACTACGCCCGTCATATAGCCGTGATCGTAGTGGTGACAGGGCGACGGACAGTCCGCCCAGCCCACCAGAGCCTGGGGGTCCACCCGGATCGGCGGCTCCATGAAGACCACCGGTCCATTGGACGCCGCCACGAACTTCCCGGTTCCGATCAGCGTCAGGAAACCCGGCACGATCGACTGCTTCAGCGCCAGCGTCGGCTGGTACGCCAGCAGGTTCCCCGCCCGGATCGTCAGGTTGCCGTTCTCCAGGTCGTAGGAGTTGACGTCGAAGGCCCGGTCCGCGAGGAGCATCTTGCCGGAGCCGTCCGCGACCACCCAGTCGCTGGCGTGCAGCGGCGAGTGGAAGCTCGTACGGAGCAGCCGGTCGAGGCGGCCGTGGCCGATGCCGTTGAACTCGATCTGCCCGTAGTAGGCGATCATCTTCCCCTTCTGCAGGAACCACTGGCTCGACTTGAGCTCCACGCAGAAGGTGTATTTGTTGACGTTGTCGTCGGAGGGGAGCGAGTAGGGGTCGAAGACCGCCGGCCCGCCGGGCTGAGGGGTGCTCACAGCTTCTCCTCCGAGGCCTGGACGTACACCGCGCCGTTGCCGGACAGTTCGAGCTGGAAGGCCTCTCCCGAGCCCCGGCCCACCATGTCCCGCCAGCCCAGCGCCGTGGACAGCTTGTTGCGTACGTCGCCGTGGTGGGCCACGTACGCCTGCGGGTCGACGTGGACCGGGCGCTGCGGGGTGATCGGCAGCTCGATCACTCCGCCGTGCGCCATCACGGCGACCGCCCCGTGGCCCTTGAGCGTCGTGGTGAACAGGCCCTGGCCCGTCACCTGGCCCCGGACCATGCCCATGACCCCGCCCTGCGAGCCCATGAACATCGTGCCCTGCTGGAGGGTGCCGTCGAAGGCGAGCAGCCGGTCCGCCTCCACGTAGAGGGTGTCCCCGGCGAGGTTGATGACCTGGATGTGGTGGCCGCCGTGGCCGAACATCACCGTGCCGCTGCCCTCGACCGTCATCAGCGGGGTCGCCTCGTTGGCCACCCGCCGGCCGATCATCGACATCAGCCCGCCCTGGCCGCCCTGCATATTGGGCGTGAACGACACCTCGCCCTTGTACGCGAGCATCGCCCCGCGCTGGCTGAACATCTTCTGGCCGGGGGCCACCGTGGCCTCGACCATCTTGGAGTTGATCTCGCGGAAGGGCATCAGACGTCCCCTCCGATCGTGTTGCGCTCGCTGGGCTGTACGTACACCAGTCCCTCGCCCTCGAAGCGGATCTGGAACGCCTCGCCCGAGCCCTCGCCGAGCAGGGTGCGGAAGGTCACCCCGGACTGGAAGTGCTGCTGGAGGTTGCCCTGGTGGGCGATGTACGCGCCGGGGTCGACCGACAGCGGGTACTGCGCGGAGACCCGCAGCACCACCGCGGGGCCGTCCGAGACGATCGCCGCCTGGCCGTGGCCCTCGACCGTGGTCGTGAACAGGCCGTTGCCCTGGGTCGCCCCGCGCAGCCCGGTGAAGGTGGTGCCGGTGCGCAGCCCCGCGTCGGTGGCGAGCAGATTGCTCGCCTCCACCCAGAGTTTGTCGCCCTGGAGCGAGACCAGGTTGATCTCGGAGGCCCGGTCGGCGAAGTAGCAGGTGCCGTTTCCCTTCACCTCCATCACGGTCATGGATTCGCCGGTCAGGCGGCGGGTCACCATGCCGCGGATGCCCTCACCGCCGCCGGACATCTTCTTGAAGGCCATCTGGCCGTCGTAGGCGACCATCGAGCCGTTCTTCGCCTTGACGGCGTCGCCGGTCATGTCGACGGCAAGCACTTTGCTGCCCTGGAGTCGGAACGTTGCCACGCGCTGACGTTAGCGGCCGGGCCCCCGCCCGACCAGGCCCCGGGATCCCGGCCGGGGGCAACCCCCGCTGCCCGCGGGGACCCCCGCCAAGATCCCGGCACCGCCGATGTCACAATGGAGAACGTTTGTGCTTGCGTTCACAAGCAACACCCTCCGACCCTCCCACCGAAGGTGCCCCCGTGGACATCAAGACCGCATCCGCTTTCCACCGTCTCCGGCTGGTCTCGGCCCCCGAGGCCGTCTCCTTCCTGCTGCTGCTCGTGTGCTCGGTGCTGAAGCGGACGACCGACGTCAACGCCGTCCCGGTGATGGGCGCGATCCACGGCATCCTCTTCATCCTGTACGTGATCTTCTGGGCCGACGCCTGGAACAAGGCGAAGTGGCCGGTGAAGACCGCCGCCCTGTACTTCGTCCTGTCCGTGCTGCCGTTCGGCGGCTTCGTGGCCGAGCGCAAGCTCAAGCGCCAGGCCGAGGACGCCCTGATCGCCGCCCGCGCCCGCAAGGAAGGCGTGGTCGGAGCGTGATCGTCGCCTTCTCGGTCACCCCGCTGGGCGTCGGCGAGGACGTGGGGGAGTACGTCGCCGACGCCGTACGCGTCGTACGCGAGTCCGGGCTCCCGAACCGGACCGACGCCATGTTCACCTCCGTCGAGGGGGAGTGGGACGAGGTGATGGACGTGGTCAAGCGGGCCGTCGCCGCCGTGGAGGCCCGCGCCCCGCGCGTCTCGCTCGTCCTGAAGGCCGACATCCGTCCGGGTGTCACCGACGGGCTGACCTCCAAGGTGGAGACGGTCGAGCGCCACCTCTCCGTCTGACCGCCGCCCCGCCCGAGCCCCCGGCCGCCCCGCGCGGCACCGGGGGCTCAGCTGTGCCGCGCACGCCGGGCCGAGCCCGCGCACGCCGGGCCAAAACGGTGACGCGGCACCTGAAACAAGAACCGCTCACTCGGAGTACTCCAGTCGACACGCCGAAGAATCTCCACTTTTGTGGGGATATCTACCTGGCTCGATCAGCTGGAGGGCACAGTGCGGTCGGAGAGTCCGTCGGAGCAGTACGACTACGAGACCCACAGCCGGCTCGCCGGACCGCTCACGGAACCGGACAGGGCCGCCTACCGGGTGCGGTACCGAAGTCTCCTCTCCGCCGAACCCCGCCGAATACGCGCGGTGCTCCTGATGACGCTGGCGCCCGTGCTCACCGCGGTCCTCCTCGTCTACCTCGTCTGGCCCACCCACTGGGTGGAGCGCGAGGGCGGCGACGAGTGGCTGGTCGGCCTGGACATCGCGATGCTCGTCGCGATCGGCCTGATCGAGCTCTTCATGGTCGTCAACGTCATCTCGATCGCCCACGCCACGATGGTCGCCAGGGACCCCATACCGGTGTACCCCGAGCCCGGCACCCGGGTCGCCTTCCTCACCACCTGGGTGCCCGGCAAGGAGCCCATGGCGATGGTCCGGGCCACCCTGGAGGGCGCGGTCCGCCTGCACCACCCCGGCCCCCTGGACGTCTGGCTCCTGGACGAGGGCGACGACGAACGGGCCAAGGCGCTCTGCGAGGAGCTGGGGGTGCGCCACTTCACCCGCAGCGGCGTCCCCGAGTGGAACCGCGAGAAGGGCCCGCACAAGGCCCGTACCAAGCACGGCAACTACAACGCCTGGCTCGCCATGCACGGCGGCGCCTACGACTTCTTCGCCTCCGTCGACACCGACCACGTGCCGCTCCCCAACTTCCTGGAGCGGATGATGGGCTACTTCCGCGACCCCGACGTCGCGTTCGTGGTCGGCCCCCAGGTCTACGGGAACTACGACTCGCCCGTCACCAAGGCCGCCGAGTCCCAGCAGTTCCTCTTCCACGCGCTGATCCAGCGGGCCGGCAACCGCTACCGCGCCCCGATGTTCGTCGGCACCAACAACATCGTCAGGATCACCGCACTGCGCCAGGTCGGCGGGCTCTACGACTCGATCACCGAGGACATGGCCACCGGCTTCGAGCTGCACCGCCGCAAGAACCCCGGGACCGGCCACTTCTGGAGGTCCGTCTACACCCCGGACGTGCTCGCCGTCGGCGAGGGCCCGGAGTCCTGGACCGACTTCTTCACCCAGCAGACGCGCTGGTCGCGCGGAACGTACGAGACGCTGCTCAAGCAGTACTGGAAGGCGCTGTTCCGGGTCCCGCCCGGGCGGCTCCTCTCGTACACGCTGATGCTCGTCTACTACCCGATGACCGCCGTCAACTGGCTGCTCGGCATCGTCAGCTGCGTCCTGTTCCTCTGGTTCGGCGCCTCCGGCACCCAGGTCTCCGCCTCCGTCTGGCTGATGCTCTACAGCGACGCGGCCGCCCTCCAGATCGGGCTCTACCTCTGGAACCGCCGCCACAACGTCTCGCCGCACGAACCCCAGGGCTCCGGCGGGCTCGCCGGGATGGGGATGTCCGCGCTCTCCGCGCCCATCTACCTCAAGTCGCTCGGCTCGGCGGTGCTGCGCACGCGCGGCCGGTTCGTCGTCACCCCCAAGGGCGGCGAGGCCAGCCCCGACCGGCTGTGGACCTTCCGCATCCACCTCTTCTGGGCCGCGGTGCTCATCGCCTCGCTCGGCGCCTCGGTCCACTACGGCCACACCCATGCGGCGATGCGCACCTGGGCGGTCCTCGCCCTCGGCATCGCGCTCGCCCCCGTCGCCGTCTGGTCCCTCACCGCCCGGCGCGAGCGCGCGGCCGCCCGCAGACGGGCCCTTGCGCGGCCCGCCGAGCCCGCTGACGCGGAGACCGGCCTCGCCGCCCCCGCACCGGCTGCCACGACGACCGGAGGGAACTGAACCATGGCCTACCGGCCCTCCCCGCGCACCAAGAAGACGCTCCTCGGCGGCGGCGCCGTCGTGCTGCTCGCGGGGCTCAACGCCCCGGCCGCGCTCTCCTTCGCCGAGGAGCAGTACCACGCGTACCAGATCCGCCAACCCGACTACATGCGCAAGTACGGGGCCTGGGACACCGTGGACATCCCCGCGAAGTACCGCACCAACGCGATCCACGCGGCCCTGCTGCACACCGGCAAGGTCCTGATCATCGCCGGGTCCGGCAACAAGCAGGAGAAGTTCGACGCGGGCTCCTTCGACACCGTGCTGTGGAACCCGAAGGACAACTCGTTCAAGAAGGTCCCCACCCCCGAGGACTTCTTCTGCTCCGGCCACGCCCAGCTCCCCGACGGCCGCCTCCTGGTGGCGGGCGGCACTGCCCGCTACGAGGTCCTGGACGAGCAGGTGAAGCGGGCCGGCGGCGGGATGCGGGTCAAGAACGAGAACCCGGACAAGCCCGTCACCATCAAGAAGGGCACCCGGTTCCGCTCCCCGTCGGGCGTGGAGTACCTGTCCAAGTTCGACGTCACCGTGCCCCGGGCCAAACGCGAGTTCGTGGTCGGCTACTACGCGACCGGCCAGATGAAGCCGTGGAAGACCAAGGTCACCGCGGCCGAGGCCCGGGTGTTCGTGGAGGCCGCCGCCGAGGGCCCGAAGTCCGTGGCCGTCGACCAGGCCCAGTACGAGATCGAGGGTCTCAAGGGGGTCGACGCCGACAACACGTACGGCCTCGCCGAGAAGATCACCATGGACAAGCAGGACTTCCAGGGCATCAGGGCGGCGTACGAGTTCGACCCCAAGGCGGAGAAGTACCTCCCCGTGGCCCCCATGCAGGAGGCCCGCTGGTACCCGACGCTCACCACCCTCCAGGACGGCCGGGTCCTCGCCGTCTCCGGGCTCGACGACGTGGGCACGATCCTCACGGGCGAGAACGAGATCTACGACCCCAGGACCAAGAAGTGGGGCAAGGGCCCGTTCCGGTACTTCCCGACCTACCCCTCGCTCTTCCTCACCAAGAGCGGCAAGCTCTTCTACTCCGGCGCCAACGCGGGCTACGGGCCCGCCGACAAGGGCCGCGAGCCGGGTCTGTGGGACATCGCCACCAACACCTTCAAGAAGATCGACGGTCTCGGTGACGGCGACCAGCTGGAGACGGCCAGCTCACTGCTGCTGCCCCCGGCCCAGGCCCAGCGGTTCATGCTGCTCGGCGGCGGCGGGGTCGGCGAGTCCAAGAAGTCCACGCCCCGCACCGCGCTGATCGACCTCAACCAGGAAAGCCCCGCCTTCAAGGCCGGGCCCGCCCTCCCGCAGGGCACCCGCTACCTCAACAGCGTGATCCTGCCCGACGACTCCGTCTTCACCAGCGGCGGCTCCGAGGACTACCGGGGCCGGGGCGCCAGCAACATCCTCAAGGCGCAGTTCTACGACGCGGGCAGCAACGCCTTCCGCGAGGCCGCCGACCCCACGGTCGGCCGCAACTACCACTCGGAGGCGCTGCTGCTGCCCGACGGCCGGGTCGCCACCTTCGGCTCCGACTCGCTCTTCGGCGACAAGGACAACACCAAGCTCGGCAAGTTCGAGCAGCGCATGGAGATCTACACCCCGCCCTACCTCTACCGGGACAAGGACAAGCGCCCGGCCCTCGGCGACGGCCCGCAGGCGGTCGGCCAGGACCGCCGCGCCACCTTCCCCACCGCCCACCCCGAGCGGATCGCCAGGGCCCGGCTGATGCGGCCCAGCGCCGTCACCCACACCACGGACGTCGAGCAGCGCTCGATCGACGTACGCCTGACCAAGGACGGGAACTCGGTGACGGTCGAGGTGCCGCGCGACAAGGCCCTCGTCCCGCCCGGCTGGTACATGCTCTTCGTCACGGACGCCGAGGGCACGCCGTCCGAGGCGAAGTGGCTGCTGATCGACTGACGGGAGTGGCCCCTGGCTCAGGCCGTCGAGCGGCGGGCCAGGCCCAGCGCGTACTCCGGCCACCAGGCGCCCGCCGCCGGCCCGCCCCGGCAGGTCCCGTCCGAGTCACCGGGCCGCTTGATCCACAGATACGCGTCCAGCAGCGGGTCCCCGGTGCTGGTGCTCGGCGGGGTGCCGAGCGCCCGGCCGGGCGGGTTGCACCAGGCCTGGTCGCGCTCGTCCAGGAGCGGCCCGGCGCCGTTGCGGCTGGTGTCGATCACGAAGTGCTTGCCGCCGAGCCCCTGGGAGACCTTGGCGCCGTACGCGCGTACGGTCTCGTCGGTCTGGAAGTTGGAGACGTTCAGCGCGAACCCGTCGGCGCGGGCCACCCCGGCCCGGGTCAGCGGCTCGACCAGCTTGGCCGGGTCGGGGATCCACGCCGGGTTGCCCGCGTCCAGGTAGACCTTGGTGTTCGGCAGCTTCTTGAAGTGGTCGATCGCCTCGTTCAGCAGCTGGTAGCGCTCGTCCCAGTGATCGGGCGTGGTGCAGCCGTCGACCATGTGGGCCACCGCGTCCGGCTCCAGGACCACGATCGCCTTGGCATCCCCGATCGCGTCGCCGAACATGCCGTACCAGGTGCGGTACGCGGCCACGTCCGCGGCGCCGCCCGCCGAGAGCCCGCCGCAGTCGCGGTGCGGGATGTTGTACGCCACCAGCAGGATCGTGCGCCGGTCCTTGGCGGCGCCCGCCACCGCCTTGCGGATCCCGGGCCCGGGGTTGTCCCACGCGGGCCAGTCCGCCATCGGCCGGTCCGCGATCCGCCGCAGCGCCTCGGCGTCGGCGGTGCGCCCCTGTCCCTCCCAGATCTTGATCTGCTGGGCGGCGCTGCTGTCCGGATCGACCCAGAAGGGCCCGCCGGGCGCCGGTTCGGCGCCCTCGCCGGTGGAGTGGCGCTGGGCGGAGGTGGCGCCGGGGTCCGGGTCCGGGTCGGGGGAGCCCGAGCAGCCGACCGCCACGGTGAGCAGGGCGGCGGCGAGGAGGGTGCGGTGCCGGGCATTTCTGTGCCGGGACATGCGGCTCCCTGGGGTCACAGGCGTACACAGGACGGCAGCAATCGTGACATAACGGTCACTCCCCGCGGGGGAGCGCCACGGGCCGAACTGTGAGACGGGGCTGACCGGCATATGACCAGTCGGTAAGGTCGATCCGTGCCGAAGCCGCTCAGCCTCCCGTTCGACCCCATCGCCCGCGCCGACGAACTCTGGCAGCAGCGCTGGGGACCGGTCCCCTCGATGGGGGCGATCACCTCGATCATGCGCGCGCACCAGATCCTGCTCGCCGAGGTCGACGCGGTCGTCAAGCCGTACGGGCTGACCTTCGCGCGGTACGAGGCGCTGGTGCTGCTCACCTTCTCCAAGGCGGGTGAGCTGCCGATGTCCAAGATCGGCGAGCGGCTGATGGTCCACCCGACGTCGGTGACCAACACGGTGGACCGGCTGGTCCGGTCCGGTCTGGTGGACAAGCGTCCCAACCCGAACGACGGGCGGGGCACGCTGGCGTCCATCACGGACAAGGGGCGCGAGGTCGTCGAGAACGCGACGCGGGATCTGATGGAGATGGATTTCGGGCTCGGGGTGTACGACTCCGAGGAGTGCGGCGAGATCTTCGCCCTGCTGCGGCCCCTTCGCGTCTCGGCGCGCGACTTCGAGGACGAGTAGCCCCCGAAGGCGGGCCCGGCCAAGATCGCGGGTTGGCGGCCGTTACGCTCGTAGGCATGAAAAAGAGCGTGCTGACCCGGTATCGGGTGATGGCCTACATCACGGGCGTCCTCCTCGTCCTGCTGACCCTCGGCGTCATCGCCAAGTACCTGCTGGACATGGACGGCGCGGCCGACTTCACCAAGATCGTGGGCATCGCGCACGGCTGGCTGTACGTCCTGTACCTGGTCTGCGCCTTCGATCTCGGCTCCAAGGCGAAGTGGCCGGTCGGCAAGCAGCTGTGGGTGCTGATCGCGGGCACCATTCCCACCGCCGCCTTCTTCGTCGAGCGCAAGGTCTCCCGCGAGGTAGAGGCCCTGGTCACGGACCCGGCGCCGGTCGCGGCCCAGGCGTAACCCCACCGCCCACGGAGAACCGTGGGCGGTCGGCCATCGACATTTACTAGGACGTCCTAGTAAATTCGAAGGTATGGACGCTGACGCCATCGAGGAGGGCCGCCGACGCTGGCAGGCCCGTTACGACAAGGCCCGCAAGCGGGACGCGGACTTCACCACGCTCTCCGGGGACCCGGTCGACCCGGTCTACGGCCCCCGCCCCGGGGACACCTACGAGGGCTTCGAGCGGATCGGATGGCCCGGCGAGTACCCGTACACCCGGGGTCTCCACGCGACCGGCTACCGGGGCCGGACCTGGACCATCCGGCAGTTCGCCGGGTTCGGCAACGCCGAGCAGACCAACGAGCGCTACAAGATGATCCTCAAGGCGGGCGGCGGCGGCCTCTCCGTCGCCTTCGACATGCCGACCCTGATGGGCCGCGACTCCGACGACCCGCGCGCGCTGGGCGAGGTCGGCCACTGCGGTGTCGCCATCGACTCGGCCGCCGACATGGAGGTCCTGTTCAAGGACATCCCGCTCGGTGACGTCACCACGTCGATGACGATCAGCGGCCCCGCCGTGCCGGTGTTCTGCATGTACCTGGTCGCCGCCGAGCGGCAGGGCGTGGACCCGGGCATCCTCAACGGCACGCTCCAGACCGACATCTTCAAGGAGTACATCGCCCAGAAGGAGTGGCTCTTCCAGCCCGAGCCGCATCTGCGCCTCATCGGCGACCTGATGGAGCACTGCGCGGCCGGGATTCCCGCCTACAAGCCGCTCTCGGTCTCCGGCTACCACATCCGCGAGGCCGGGGCGACGGCCGCGCAGGAGCTGGCGTACACCCTTGCGGACGGTTTCGGCTACGTCGAGCTGGGCCTCAGCCGCGGCCTCGACGTGGACGTCTTCGCGCCCGGTCTGTCCTTCTTCTTCGACGCGCACCTCGACTTCTTCGAGGAGATCGCCAAGTTCCGCGCCGCGCGCCGGATCTGGGCCCGCTGGATGAAGGAGGTGTACGGGGCGAAGTCCGACAAGGCGCAGTGGCTGCGCTTCCACACCCAGACGGCCGGTGTCTCGCTCACCGCCCAGCAGCCGTACAACAACGTCGTACGGACGGCGGTCGAGGCGCTCTCCGCGATCCTCGGCGGCACCAACTCGCTGCACACCAACGCCCTGGACGAGACGCTCGCCCTGCCGAGCGAGCAGGCCGCCGAGATCGCCCTGCGGACGCAGCAGGTGATCATGGAGGAGACGGGTGTGGCCAATGTGGCCGACCCGCTGGGCGGCGCCTGGTACGTGGAGCAGCTCACCGACCGTATCGAGGCGGACGCCGAGAAGATCTTCGACCAGATCAAGGAGCGCGGGCGGCGGGCGCACCCCGACGGGCAGCACCCCATCGGCCCGATCACCTCGGGCATCCTGCGCGGCATCGAGGACGGCTGGTTCACCGGCGAGATCGCCGAGTCGGCGTTCCAGTACCAGCAGTCCCTGGAGAAGGGCGACAAGCGGGTCGTGGGTGTCAACGTGCACCACGGCTCGGTCACCGGGGACCTGGAGATCCTGCGGGTCAGCCACGAGGTGGAGCGGGAGCAGGTCCGGGCCCTGGCGGACCGCAAGGCGGGCCGGGACGAGGCACGCGTGCGGGCGTCTCTGGACGCGATGCTCGCCGCCGCGCGCGACGGCTCGAACATGATCGCGCCGATGCTGGAGGCGGTGCGGGCGGAGGCGACGCTGGGCGAGATCTGCGGGGTGCTGCGCGACGAGTGGGGCATCTACACGGAGCCGGCGGGGTTCTAGCGCGCGCGTTTTGTGCCCGGACTTCACCTGCGGGCCGGTGGGGGCTTGTTTGGCCCGGTCTTGGGGCTGAATGCACGCGCCGGAGAGGCTGGATGGGCAGCCGCAGGGGCTGAATCGCAGCCGCCCCGAGGGGCTGGATTGTGCAACCGGAGGTGCTGACTCGCTGCCGCCCGAGGTACTGGACGCGCAACCGGAGGGGCCGAATCACTGCCGCCCGAGGGGCTGGACGTGGCTGGGGCCGGGCTACCTAAGGGGCGCGGGGAACTGCGCGACCAGCCGACCACGGTCCGCAGAAGACCACGGGGTTAGGGGCGCGGGGAACTGCGCGAGCAACCCGCCACCGGGCCGCAGGCAAAGTCCGGGCCGAAAAGGGGCGCGGGGAACTGCGCGACCAGCCCCCACCGGGCCGTAGGCAGAGGCCAGGCCCAAGGGGGCAGCCCCCTTGGGCCGCAGGCAGAGGCCGGGCCCAAGGGGGCAGTCCCCACCGGGCCGCAGGCAAAGGCCGGGCGCCGAGGGGGGCTAGAGCGGGGTGGGGGTCTGTAGGCCCGTGCAGATCAGGAGGGTGAATTCCCGGGCCCACTCCCGGTCCACCGGCTCCGCGCTCACCAGAGCGCGATGCACCACCGCCCCCGCGACCACGTCGAAGATGAGGTCCGCGTGGCGCGCGGAGGCGGCCGCGTCGTCCTCGTAGGGGAGTTCGCCCCGCACCTGCGCCCGCTCACGGCCGATCAGTACGAGCCGTTTCTGGCGGTCCACGATCGCCGAGCGGATCCGTCCGCGCAGGGCGTCGTCGCGCGTGGACTCCGCGACCACCGCCATCAGCGCCGTCTTCGTCTCGGGGCGTTCCAGGATCGACGCGAACTGGAGCACCACGCCCTCCACGTCCGCCGCGAGGCTGCCGAGGTCGGGGAGTTCGAGCTCGTCGAAGAGGACCGCCACCGCGTCCACGACCAGCTCGTTCTTGCCCGCCCAGCGCCGGTACAGCGTCGTCTTGGCGACGCCCGCGCGGGTCGCCACGTCCCCCATCGTCAGCTTCGACCAGCCCAGCTCCACCAGCGCCTGCCGGGTCGCCAGCAGGATCGCCGCGTCCGCCTCGGCGCTGCGGGGGCGGCCGGGGCGGGCGGTTCTGCCGGGGCTGGGTTCGGAACACATGACGTACGACCATACCGGCCAGTAAGGAAAGTGCCGGGGGGCGCGCTGTGGGGGAGATCACGGCCCCCCGGAGGGTCTCCCGTAGCGACTCCAGTTACGCTACGACTCGTAGCGAAAGACTCGGACGGTCTTTGAGCGACGACCACGAACCAGCAGTACCGCAGGACCGCAGGCGCCGGGTGGGGACCCGGGTGCGCCGGGATCCTGCCACCGGTTGACCACACACGCGCGCGGAAGGGGGAGGATGTACGCATGCAGCCTAGGAACATGTCCATGAGCGGCGTCGTCGACCTCGCCGCGGTGAAGGCGGCCGGTGAGGCCAAGGCCAAGGCGGAGCAGGCCCGAGTCGAGGCCGCCCGCCAGGGCGGGGGCGCGGCCGTACCGCCGTCGGCCCTCGTCATCGATGTAGACGAGGCCGGGTTCGAGCGCGACATCCTCCAGCGCTCGGCCGAGGTGCCGGTCGTCATCGACTTCTGGGCCGAGTGGTGCGAGCCGTGCAAGCAGCTCGGCCCGCTCCTGGAGCGGCTGGCCGCGGAGTACAACGGCCGCTTCCTTCTGGCCAAGATCGATGTCGACGCCAACCAGATGCTGATGCAGCAGTTCGGGATCCAGGGGATCCCGGCGGTCTTCGCGGTGGTCGCCGGGCAGGCGCTGCCCCTCTTCCAGGGCGCGGCCCCCGAGCAGCAGATCCGCGAGACCCTCGACCAGCTGATCCAGGTGGCCGAGGAGCGCTTCGGTCTCACCGGCATCGCCGTCGACGCGGACGCGGAGCTCTCGCAGGCTCCCGCGGCGGCTCCGGTCGGCCCTTACGACGCCCTGCTCGAAGCGGCCGTCACGGCCCTGGACTCCGGCGATCTGGCCGGCGCGGTCCAGGCGTACAAGAACGTGCTCGCCGACGACCCCGGCCACCCCGAGGCCAAGCTCGGCCTCGCCCAGGCCGAACTGCTGCGCCGGGTCCAGGACATGGACCCGCAGCAGGTCCGCAAGGACGCGGCCGAGAAGCCCGCCGACGTCACCGCCCAGATCGCCGCGGCGGATCTGGACCTGGTCGGCGGACACGTCGAGGACGCCTTCGGCCGGCTCGTCGAGGCCGCCCGGGTGACCGCGGGCGACGACCGCAACGCGGCGCGGCTGCGACTGCTCGAACTCTTCGAAGTGGTCGGCCCGGACGACCCGCGGGTGTCCAAGGCGCGGAGCGCGCTGGCGCGAGTTCTTTACTGAACCGAGGCCCGTGCCCGGGCCGCTCCAGGGGCGCTGAGCTGTCATCGCGCGTGTGTACACCGCTGACGATTTGGCGACACGGAGACAAGCGGCGACCGCGCTTTACCAAAACTTGGTAAACGCGGTCGCTGTTACTGGCAGTAAATTGAACTGCTTCTTACGTCCGTATTGAGACGTCTATTTCCCCTTCTGTCCAGTGACTTGGGGGTACGAAGTGTGGCGGCCCGATGCCGGGCTGTCGTACCACGGTTATCCCTCCGTTACTGGCAAGTAACGAACCCCCTTGCGCCCCTCCTCCGAATGGACCACGATCGGCCACGCTCGGTCCAATAACGCACCAGCCCGACACCCACTCGGCGCTGGGCGTTTCCTGGGTCCCCACCGAGCCGGCCGGCGGCCAGTCCCGCCGACCGTGGACAGGGGGGTCTCTGCCGTACGGCGGGGCCTGTCCAGCAGGTTGTGCGTGATGCGTCAGGCGCGACCAGTGGTTGTCGCTCGGGGGTGATCGCCGGTGATTCGGACGCGGTACGCGCCTGAGGCTCGGGCGCTCCTTCCCGAGGACGTAGCACTTCTCCCATCCCTGGACAGCCTGCGAGGGTCCGTCCCGGAGATGTACGTCCGAGAAGGAGGAAAGTCATGGAGTCCCAAGTTCGTGGCGGGACCAGATGGAAGCGGTTCGCGCTGGTCATGGTGCCCAGCGTGGCTGCCACGGCGGCGATAGGCATCGGGCTCGCCCAGGGTGCGCTGGCGGCGTCGTTCAGTGTGTCCGGGGTCGACTTCAAGGTCACGGCGGACCGGTTGGAAGGTGACGACCTCCTCCAGTACGGGTCGGTCGCCACCGGTACGGACCTTGAGGGCAACAAGGCCGCGCACCCCGTTGTCGTCTCGGGCTTCAGCCACGCCGAGATCTACAACATGTGCCAGTCCGTGGTCACGCCGAAGGTCCCGATCTTCGGCAACATCACGATGACGCTGAACGCGGGCGGCGGCAGCGAGCCGGTCAAGGCGGACAACATCTACCTCGATGTGTCCCAGCTCGACACCGACGCCGAGTTCAAGAACATCGACATCGGTGTCGCGGCCGGCGAGGGCTCGGCCAACGGCAAGACGAAGATGCAGGGGAACGCGACGCCGAAGTCGAACCCGTACGGGTTCGCGCAGCGCGCCGAGCACGCCACCCTGAGGAACGTGGAGCAGCGTGCGTGGGCGACCACCGCCGGCAGCTTCAAGCTCAGTGGCCTCAAGCTGCGGCTGTCCACGGGCGCCAACGAGTGCCAGCTGAAGCACTAGGCACTTCCCCCGGTGGCCGCTGAGAGAGCACGGCCTCACGGCCACCGGGACCTCTTCACTTTCACAGCAACAGCGGTACCAGGGAGCTGTTTTCCATGAGCGCCGAGACCACAGGTTCCCGCGGTTTCACCTACTGGCGGCTTCGTTTCCGGGCCTGGCGGGGCAGCCGTCCGTTCTGGGCGGGCCTGTACACCATGGCCGGTGGCGTGCCCATCGCGTACTTCCCGTACGCCAATCTCCACCTCGGGAACATCACGCTGGCCATGTCCACCACGGCGGGCGCCGGCTCGCTGATCATCGGCGTACTGCTGATGACGCTCGGCCTGACCATCTGGTACCACCAGCAGGTCAGGGTCTTCGCGGGTGTCGCGGCCATCCTGCTCGCGCTGATCTCCCTGCCCGTGGCGAACATCGGCGGCTTCCTGATGGGCTTCCTGCTCGCTCTCTTCGGCGGCGCGCTCGCGCTGTCGTGGGTGCCGGCGAAGCCGAAGCGGCGCGACCGGCGCGCTCAGGCGGGCGACCCCTCGGGCGACGAGCCGGACGGCCAGACCGTCCCCGGCCCGCGCGAGGAGGAGTCCGGAACCGCCGTCACCGAAACGACAGTCGACGCCAATGGCGGGAGGAACAGTGCGGGGTGACGAGACGCAGCTGGACTCGACCGGAGGCGGCGACTCCCGTGAGAGAGGCGGGCCGCGGCACGCGGCCCCGCGGAAGTCGCTGCTGACGAAGCTGCACATGCCCGCGGGCAAGGCGATGGCGCTGGCCGCCATGCCGACGGCCATGTTCGTCGGGATGAGCCTCACGCCCAAGCTGGCGATGGCGGACGACAAGACGGACATCCCGTTCGCGCCGGGTCCCTGTGTGACGCGCTCCGACCAGCCGAGCGAGTCGGCGAGCCCGTCGAAGTCGCCCAGCCCGTCGTCGAGCAAGACCGGCACGCCGAGTCCGTCGTCCTCGTCCTCGCCGTCCTCGGACAAGGACAAGGAGCCGACCCCGTCGACCACGCCGTCGGCGGACAAGGCGAAGCCGCAGTCCGGCTCCTCCGGGTCCACGCCCACCCAGGCGCCCACGGCCAAGCCGTCCACGGCGCCCGCGCCCACCAAGTCCACCAACCCGCTGGACCCGTTGGGCCTGGGGGACGTGCTGGGCGACATCCTGGGCGTACACCCGAGCAAGTCGGCGACGGCGGCGACCCCGACGCCGTCCGCCACGGCCCCGACGTCGAAGCCCACGACCAAGGCTCCGGCGCCGAAGACCACGCCCAGCAAGCCGGCCACCAAGCCGGTGACCTCGCCCGCCGACAAGACGGCCGACGCGATCCGTGCGGCGGCCGGGCAGGCCGGCCAGAAGGTCGAGGACCTGGCGGACGGCGCCAAGGGCCTGGAGGCCAAGAAGGACACCGACGTCCCCGACGGCGCCAAGCAGCCCTTCCCGTGCCCGACTGCGGACCCCAAGGCCCTCGCCAACGCCAAGCTTGCCTCGGACGTCCCGCTGCTGCCGGACCAGCCGTGGATCCTCAAGACCTCCAAGCTGGACCTGCGCGGTCTCGACTACAAGGGCATCGTCGAGGTCAAGACGGGCAGCGGCAAGGTCAAGAAGGTGCTGAAGTTCACGGCGTCGTACGTGGGCATCGACAACCTGCACCAGCTGGTGTACGGCCCGGAGCTGAACGGCAAGCCGACCACCGCCCACGTCAAGGGGCGCTCGGGCTCGACATCGACCATTACCGACGGTCCGGTGACGATGTACACGGAGGAGCTGAAGGGCAACCTCTTCGGCCTCATCCCGATCACGTTCAGCCCGCAGACCCCGCCGCCCCTGAACATCCCGCTCGTGTTCTTCACGAACGCGACGGTCCACCAGGCGGGCCAGTTCGGCGGCACGCTGACGGTCCCGGGCCTGCAGAACTACATCACGGACGGCAATCCCGAGTAGCACGCCGCCGTACAAGGACCCATCCGGGAGCCGCAGTCGGGCCGTGGCCCGCACCCCATCAGGTGCGGGCCACTGCTCGTTCGGTCCCTCACACCCGCCGCCGCTTCACCGGCCGCCGCTTCAGCACCACATACGCCGCCCCCCGCCGCGACCGCGGCCCCCGCGCCCAGTCCCGTCCAGCCCAGGACGCCCAGGCCGGAGGAGTCCGTCGTGGCCGAGGCCGTGCCCTTCGGCTTGGCCGGGGGCGTGGGCTTCGCCGGGTCCAGGGTGCCCACCGGCTTGGCCCTGCCCACCGCCGCGAAGCCCCAGTCCAGCAGCGCGCGGGTCTCCGTGTAGACCTTGTCGTGCTTGTTCTCCTGGGGGTTCATCACCGTCACCAGGATGGTGTGGCCGTCGCGGGTGGCCGCCTCCGCGAGAGTGTTGCCCGCGTGGGTCGTGTAGCCGTTCTTGCCGCCGATCAGGCCGGGGTACTTGGACACGCCGCCGATGCCCGAGAGCATGCGGTTGGTGTTGGAGATCCCGAACGGCTTGCCCTTGGTGTTCGGGCCGCCGGGGAACTTGGCGTCCGCCGTCGCGCAGTACTCCTTGAAGTCCTTGTTGCGCAGGCCGGAGCGCAGGAACAGCGTCAGGTCGTACGCGGAGGACACCTGGCCCTCCGCGTCGTAGCCGTCGGGGCTGCGGACGTGGGTGTCCTTGGCGCCCAGGGACTCCGCCTTCGCCTGCATGTCCGTCACGGTCTTCGGTACGCCGCCGTTCATGGCGGCCAGGACGTGCACCGCGTCGTTGCCCGAGCGCAGGAACACGCCCCGCCACAGGTCCGCGCCCAGATACGTCTGGCCCGGGACGATCCCCACCGCGCTGCTGCCGTCGCCCATGCCGGCCAGCTCCGCCGGCTCCACCTTGTGGCTCACCGTGCCCGGCACCACCGGCAGCACCGTGTCCGCGAAGAGCATCTTGAGGGTGGAGGCGGGCGGCAGCGGCCAGTGGGCGTTGCTGGCGGCCAGCACCTGGCCCGTGTCCGCGTCCGAGACCATCCAGGCGAGGGAGGAGAGGCCGGCGGGCAGCGCGGGGGCGCCCACGCCCGTCTGGGGTCCCGGGCGGCCCAACTGCTCGCCGCCGAGCGTGGACATGGCCGCCGGGGGCTCCTTGGGGGCTCCGGCGCGCGGTACCCCGGGGGTCGGCTTGCCGGGCGAGGGCGTGCCCGGCTTCACTGGGTGGGCCGCCGCCGGGGCGACAGCGGAGACCACCGCCGCCGCGGTGAGGGCCGCGATGGCCAGCGGGCGGCTGAACTGCACAGTTATCGGGGCACGCATGAACGCGAACGTACCCCACGGAATATGTAGATCCTGTTGCGGGCACTCCGCGACTGGGCAACGGACTTCGAGGAGAACCCTTCTCGCGTACGGGCGAGGGCGGTACCCCGGAGGATTCCGGAGTACCGCCCTCGGTGCCGTGAGAGGGAACGCCCTTACGGCTCAGCCCTGCTGGCCGCCGCCCAGGTGGTGGACCCGGACCATGTTGGTGGTGCCGGGGACACCGGGGGGCGAGCCGGCGGTGATGACCATCGTGTCGCCCTCGTGGTGGCGGTTGAGCTTGAGCAGCTCCGCGTCGACGAGGTCCACCATCGCGTCGGTGTTGTCCACGTGCGGGACGACGAACGACTCGACGCCCCAGCTCAGCGCGAGCTGGTTGCGGGTGCCGGCGTCCGTGGTGAAGGCCAGGATCGGCTGGGCCGTGCGGTAGCGGCACAGCCGGCGGGCGGTGTCACCCGACTTGGTGAACGCCACCAGCGCCTTGCCGTCCAGGAAGTCCGCGATCTCGCAGGCCGCGCGGGCCACCGAACCGCCCTGCGTACGCGGCTTCTTGCCGGGGACCAGCGGCTGGAGGCCCTTGGAGAGGAGCTCCTCCTCGGCGGCCTCGACGATGCGGGACATCGTCTTGACCGTCTCGATCGGGTAGGCGCCGACCGAGGACTCGGCGGAGAGCATGACCGCGTCCGCGCCGTCCAGGATGGCGTTGGCCACGTCGGAGGCCTCGGCGCGGGTCGGGCGCGAGTTGGTGATCATCGACTCCATCATCTGGGTCGCCACGATCACCGGCTTGGCGTTGCGGCGGCACAGCTCGATGAGGCGCTTCTGCACCATCGGGACCCGCTCCAGCGGATACTCGACGGCGAGGTCGCCACGGGCCACCATCACACCGTCGAACGCCATGACGACGCCCTCCATGTGCTCGACGGCCTGCGGCTTCTCCACCTTGGCGATGACCGGCACCCGGCGGCCGACCTCGTCCATGACCTTGTGGACGTCCTTGACGTCGTCGGCGTCGCGGACGAAGGAGAGCGCGACCAGGTCGCAGCCCATCTTCAGGGCGAACCGCAGGTCCTCGACGTCCTTCTCGGACAGGGCCGGGACGTTCACCGCCGCGCCGGGCAGGTTGATGCCCTTGTGGTCGGAGATGACACCGCCCTCGATGACGATGGTCTTGACCCGGGGGCCCTCGACGGAGGTCACCTTGAGCTCGACGTTGCCGTCGTTGATCAGGATCGGGTCGCCCTTGGAGACGTCGCCCGGCAGCCCCTTGTAGGTGGTGCCGCAGATCGACTTGTCGCCCGGGACGTCCTCGGTGGTGATGGTGAACTCGTCACCGCGCACCAGCTCGACCGGTCCCTCGGCGAACTTCTCCAGGCGGATCTTGGGTCCCTGGAGGTCGGCGAGCACACCGACCGCCTGACCGGTGTCGGCGGCGGCCTTGCGGACACGGTCGTACCGTTCCTGGTGCTCTGCCTGGGTCCCGTGGCTGAAGTTGAAGCGGGCCACGTTCATACCGGCCTCGATCAGAGCAGTCAGCTGCTCGTAGGAGTCGACGGCGGGGCCCAGTGTGCAGACGATTTTGGAACGGCGCATGAGGCGATCCTATCGGTTTGTTTCGCTCCGGAATATTCCGTCTGGTGGAATGTACAAATGGGCGGAGGCGCGCTCAGGCGTGGCCCGAGGACCGGTCCTCGTCTCAGGCGCCCGCACCGCTCGCGCCGTCGCCGGACCGGACCAGCGCGTACGTCTGCGTCGCGATCTCCAGCTCCTCGTCCGTGGGTACCACTGCCACGGCCACCCGCGCGTATTCCGGCGAGATCAGCCTCGGCGCGTCGGATCGTACGGCGTTGAGCTCGCCGTCGACCGCGAGCCCCAGCTCCTCCAGACCCAGGACGGCGGCCTCGCGCACCGGCGCCGCGTTCTCGCCCACCCCGGCGGTGAAGGCCACCGCGTCCACCTTGCCGAGCACCGCGTAGTAGGCGCCGATGTACTTCTTCAGCCGGTGGATGTAGATGTCGAAGGCGAGCGCCGCGCGCTGGTCGCCCGCGTCGATCCGGCGGCGGATCTCGCGCATGTCGTTGTCGCCGCAGAGCCCGACGAGCCCGCTCTTCTTGTTGAGCAGCACGTCGATCTCGTCCGTGGACATCCCGGCGACCCGCTCCAGATGGAAGGTCACCGCCGGGTCGATGTCGCCCGAGCGGGTGCCCATGACCAGGCCTTCCAGCGGCGTGAGCCCCATCGAGGTGTCCACGCACACCCCGCCGCGCACGGCCGACGCCGAGGCGCCGTTGCCCAGGTGCAGCACGATGACGTTGACCTCGGAGGGATCCTTGCCGAGCAGCTTCGCGGTCTCGCGCGAGACGTACGCGTGCGAGGTGCCGTGGAAGCCGTAGCGGCGGATGCGGTGTGCGTCGGCGGTCTCCACGTCGATCGCGTACCGGGCCGCGTGCTCCGGCATCGTGGTGTGGAAGGCGGTGTCGAAGACGGCCACCTGCGGCAGGTCCGGGCGCAGGGACTGCGCGGTGCGGATGCCGGTGATGTTCGCCGGGTTGTGCAGCGGGGCGACCGGGACGAGCCGCTCGATCTCCGCCATGACCTCCTCGGTGATCACGGTGGGCGCGCTGAACTTCAGCCCGCCGTGCACCACCCGGTGGCCGATCGCGGCGAGCTCGGGCGAGTCGAGGCCCAGGCCGTCCTTGGCGAGCTCCTCGGCGACCGCCTTCAGCGCGGCCGCGTGGTCCGCGATCGGGCCGGTCGTCTCGCGCCGGTCGCCGCCGGTCGCCAGCGGGGTGTGCGCCAGACGGGAGGTCTCCTCGCCGATCCGCTCGACCAGGCCCACCGCGAGGCGCGCCGAGTCGGCCATGTCGAGCAGCTGGTACTTCACCGACGAGGAGCCGGAGTTGAGTACGAGGACGCGCGACGGAGTGGGGTCGGTGCTGGTCATGCGGAGGTCTCCTGCCCCTTTGCCTGTGCCTGGGCCTGGATGGCCGTGATGGCGACGGTGTTGACGATGTCCTGGACGAGGGCGCCGCGCGAGAGGTCGTTGACCG
This sequence comes from Streptomyces sp. ERV7, assembly GCF_001653515.1. Taxonomy (GTDB): domain Bacteria; phylum Actinomycetota; class Actinomycetes; order Streptomycetales; family Streptomycetaceae; genus Streptomyces. The sequence continues at coordinate 1,720,177 of NZ_LYOY01000040.1, forward strand.
GCTTGCGCAGACCCTGGAGCACCGGGCCCACGGCCACGGCGCCGGCCGAGCGCTGCACGGCCTTGTAGGTGTTGTTGCCGGTGTTGAGGTCCGGGAAGATCAGGACGGTGGCCTGCCCGGCCACCTCCGACTCCGGCAGCTTGGTCGCGGCCACCGAGGGCTCCACGGCCGCGTCGTACTGGATCGGCCCCTCGATCCGCAGGTCCGGGCGCGCCTCGCGGACCAGCTTGGTGGCCTCACGGACCTTGTCGACGTCGGCGCCCGAGCCGGAGGTGCCGGTCGAGTACGAGAGCATCGCGATCCGGGGGTCCACGCCGAACTGGGCCGCGGTGGCGGCCGCCTGGACCGCGATGTCGGCCAACTGCTCGGCGTTCGGGTCCGGGTTGACCGCGCAGTCGCCGTACACGAGCACCTTGTCGGCGAGGCACATGAAGAAGACGGACGACACGATGGAGGCCTCCGGCTTCGTCTTGATGATCTCGAAGGCGGGGCGGATGGTGGCGGCGGTGGAGTGCACCGAGCCGGAGACCATGCCGTCGGCCAGACCCTCCTGGACCATCAGGGTGCCGAAGTAGTTGACGTCCGCGACCACGTCGTACGCGAGCTCCACCGTCACGCCCTTGTGCGCGCGCAGCTGGGCGTACCGCTCGGCGAAGCGCTGGCGCAGCTCGGAGGTGTGCGGGTCGACGATCTCGCACTTGGTGACGTCGATGCCGAGGTCGGCGGCCTTCTTGCGGATGACCTCGACGTCGCCGAGGAGGGTGAGCTCGCAGACGTCGCGGCGCAGCAGCACGTCGGCGGCGCGCAGCACGCGCTCCTCGGAGCCCTCGGGGAGCACCACCCGGCGGCGGTTCGCCCGTGCCTGCTCCAGGAGCTCGTGCTCGAACATCATCGGGGTGACGCGGCCGCTGCGGGCCACCGACATCCGGGCCAGCAGGTCGGCGGTGTCCGTGTGCCGCTCGAAGAGACCGAGCGCGGTCTCCGCCTTGCGCGGGGTCGAGGCGTTCAACTTGCCCTCCAGCGCGAAGAGTTCGCCGGCCGTCGGGAAGGAGCCGCCGGTCACGGCGACCACCGGGGTGCCGGGCGCGAGGCGGTCGGCGAGCTTGAGGATGGCCTCGCCGGGCCGCTCGTCCAGGGTCAGCACGACGCCCGCTATCGGGGGCGTACCGGCGCTGTGCGCGGCCAGCGAGCCCACCACCAGGTCGGCGCGGTCGCCCGGGGTCACCACCAGACAGCCCGGGGTCAGGGCGTTGAGGAAGTTCGGCAGCATCGCGCCGCCGAAGACGAAGTCGAGCGCGTCCCGGGCGAGCCCGGCGTCATCGCCGAGCAGAACCGTTCCGCCGAGCGCCGAGGTGATCTGGGCGACGGTCGGCGCGGCCAGCGCGGGCTCGTCGGGCAGTACGTAGCAGGGCACCGGGAGACGGGCCTTGAGCCGCTCCGCGATGGCCTCGCGGTCCTGCGGGTTCACCCGGTTGACGACCATCGCCAGCACATCGCAGCCCAGCGCCTCGTAGGCGCGGTGGGCGTTGCGCGCCTCGGCCCGCACCGACTCGGCCGGCTGGCCCTTGCCGCCGACCACCGGGATCACGGACGCGCCGAACTCGTTGGCGAGCCGCGCGTTGAGCGACAGCTCGTCCGGGAGCTGGGTGGCGGCGAAGTCGGTGCCGAGGACCAGGACGACCTCGTAGTCGCGGGCGACCTTGTGGAAGCGCTCGACTAGCTGGGAGACCAGCTCGTCGGTGCCGCGCTCGGCCTGGAGCGTGGAGGCCTCGTGGTAGTCCATCCCGTACACCGTCGCGGCGTCCTGGGACAGCCGGTAGCGGGCGCGGAGCAGGTCGAAGAGGCGGTCCGGGCCGTCGTGCACGAGGGGGCGGAAGACGCCCACGCGGTCCACTTGGCGGGTCAGGAGCTCCATGACTCCCAGCTCGACGACCTGGCGGCCGTCCCCCCGGTCGATCCCGGTCACGTACACGCTGCGCGTCACGCGTGCTCTCCCGTTCTGTCTTCGTCGTCGTACGTCGTCGTGCTTCTCGGTCGTACTGGTGGGCGGTTCGGGCGGGCGGTGCGGCGGGGGCTCCCGAGGGCGAAAAAAATCATGTCGGGGCAGCCTCGCCCCCTTGACAATACCCGCCCAGGCGCCCCGCGCCCCTCACCGTGAGGTCACCGCGCCCCCGGTGATCGTCCGGACCTGGCCGTCGTACGCCTTGGCCGCGTCCGCCGAGGAGTCACCCGTCGTCACCGCCTCCATCGCCTCGCCGATCGCCGTCGACACCTGCGGATAGACCGGCAGCGCGGGGCGGTAGTGGGTGTACTTGACCAGGCCGGTGAAGAAGGCGATGCCCGGGGTCGAGCGCAGATACGCCGGGTCGGCGGCCACGTCGTCGCGCACCGCGATCTGCGCGTCCACCACATCCCACTGCACCGCGTTCGCGGGCGTCTGCATCTGCTGGACGAACTCCCAGGCCAGCGAGGGGTTCTTGGCCTTCTGCGGGATCGCCCAGGTCCAGCCGCCGGACATGGAGACCCGGCCGGGCGCCCCGCCGTCCTTCGTCGGCATCGCGGCCTGGCCGAGCACGCTCGACCACTGCGGCCAGTCCTTGGCGCCCTTGCCGCTCCAGAACTGGCCCAGCCACGAGCCGTCCAGCGCGATCGCGAGTCTGCCCTCCGGCAGCCACTCGGTGCCGACGCGGGTGTTCACATTGGGGTCGAGCGCGTCGGAGACGTCGGGGCCGAGCTTCTCCGCGTACACCGTCCGTACGAAGTCGAGGGCGTCCTTGAAGCCCTGGGAGCCGGTGACCCACTTCTTGGCGGCCGGGTCGTACAGCGGGTTCTCGCCGGTGCCGTACAGCAGCATCTCGAAGCCCTGCATCACGGCCGCCTCGCCGACCGCCTTGCCGGTGAGGACGTTGAGCGGGATGACGCCGGGAACCTTCTTCTTGATCGTGCGGGCGGCGTCCAGGATGTCCGCCCAGTTCCTCGGCTGCCAGTCGACGGGCAGCCCCGCCTTGGCGAGGATCTGCTTGTTGAACCACAGGCCCCGGGTGTCGGTGCCGTCGGGAACGCCGTACGTCCTGCCGTCCTCCGCCTTGGCCGCCGCCTTCGCCGTGGGGACGAAGCGGCTCCAGGCGTCCCAGGCGGCCAGCTTGTCGTCGAGGGGTCTCAGATATCCGGCCTTGATGTCGGAGTTGATACGGAAGGTGTCCTCGTAGATCAGGTCCGGCGCGGTCTTGGCCGAGCGCATCATCTGCTGGGCCTTGGTGGCGTAGTCGTTGTCCGGGGCCTGGATGGGGACGAGCTTGACCTTCTTGCCGGGGTGGTCCTTCTCGAACTGCTGCTTCACCGACTCCAGGAAGGCGTCCTTGAAGCGGACCTTGTTGTCTGTGGAGCGGTTGTAGGCGACCTTGACGGTGTCGGAGCCACCGCCGGAGCCGCCGCCGCAGGCGGCGAGCGAACCGGCGGCGAGCGCGGTGGCGAGGACCAGCGGGGCAACGGCGGTGGGGCGCACGGCACGACCTCCTCGGGCAGCGAGTGGCTGCCCGGTGAACGTAAAGCCGCCCCGGGGCATGGTCAATGGGGCCCGTCGGCCACCGTGAATGCCTGACGAGCCGTCAAATAGCTTGTCAGCGGCGGGAGTCGACCCAGCGGTACTGGAGCTCCGGGCGTCCGATCTGCCCGTACTGCGGGGTCCGCTCGGCGCGCCCCGTGGTGACCAGGTGCTCCAGATAGCGGCGTGCCGTGATGCGCGAGATGCCGACCGCCTCGGCCGCCGCGGAGGCGGTGACGCCCGTCGGCGAGGACCGCAGGGTGCGGGTCACCGCCTGGAGCGTGGGCGCGCTCAGCCCCTTCGGCAGGGCCGTCGGCTGCGGGACGCGCAGGGTCGACAGGGCCCGGTCGACCTCCTCCTGCCCGCTGGCCTCGCCCGCGGTCGCGCGGAACTCGGCGTACCGCACCAGCCGGTCGCGCAGGGTGGCGAAGGTGAAGGGCTTCAGGACGTACTGGACGACGCCGAGCGAGACGCCCTCGCGCACCATCGTCAGATCGCGGGCCGAGGTCACCGCGATCACATCGGCGCCGTGCCCGGCGGCCCGCAGCGAGCGCACCAGCTGGAGGCCGTGTCCGTCGGGCAGATAGAGGTCGAGCAGCAGCAGGTCGACCTCGACGCGGTCGAGCACCCGCAGCGCCTCGGCGCGCGAGTGGGCGGTCCCGGCCACCGTGAAGCCGGGCACCCGCCCGACGTACAGCCGGTGCGCGTCGGCGGCGACCGGGTCGTCCTCGACCACCAGCACTCTGATGGGCGCCGCGTCGGCCGTCATACCGGCACCTCCTCACCGCGCAGCGGCAGCCGGACGGTGAACTCGGCGCCCCCGTAAGGCCCCTGCGTCAGCGCCACGCTTCCGCCGTGCCGTGCGACCGTCATCCGCACCAGCGCGAGCCCGATGCCGCGCCCCGGGCTCTTGGTGGACCAGCCGCGCTCGAAGACGGCCTCCACGGCGGCCGGATCGACCCCGTGTCCGCTGTCCGCGACCCGGACGACCAGCTCCTCGTCCTCGGTGGTGAGGGTGACCGCGACCCGGGCGCCCACGCTGCCCTGGGCCGCGTCGACCGCGTTGTCCACCAGGTTGCCCAGGACCGTGACCAGATCGCGGGGCGGCAGGGTCGGCGGCAGCAGCCCGTCCTCGATCGCGCTGCCCTGCGTCAGGCTCAGCTCGACGCCGTGCTCGTTGGCCTGGGCCGCCTTGCCGAGCAGCAGCGCGGCGAGCACCGGCTCGCCGACGGCGGTGACGACCTGGTCGGTGAGGGCCTGCGCGAGCTCCAGCTCGGCGGTCGCGAACTCCACGGCCTCCTCGGTCCGGCCCAGCTCGATCAGCGAGACCACCGCGTGCAGCCGGTTCGCGGCCTCGTGCGCCTGCGCCCGCAGGGCCTGGGTGAACCCGCGCTCGGAGTCCAGCTCGCCCGAGAGGTGCTGGAGTTCGGTGTGGTCGCGCAGGGTCACCACGGTGCCCCGGCGGCCGCCGCTGGAGACCGGCCGGGTGTTCACCACGACGATCCGGTCGGCCGTCATATGGACCTCGTCCGCCCTCGGCTCGCTCGCGAGCAGCGCCCCGGCGAGCGGCGCGGGCAGCCCGAGCTCGGCCACCGACCGGCCCACCGCGTCCTCGCCGAGCCCGAGCAGCTCCCGGCCGCCGTCGTTGATCAGCGCGATCCTGCGCTGCCCGTCCAGCATCAGCAGCCCCTCGCGCACCGCGTGCAGCGCGGCCTCGTGATAGTCGTGCATCTGGCTCAGCTCGGCCGCGTTCATCCCGTGGGTGTGCCGCCGCAGCCGCGCGTTGATCACATATGTGCCGAGGCCGCCGAACGCCAGCACTCCGGAGGCGACCGCGAGCAGCGCCGCCACCTGCTTGCGCACCTGCTCGCTGATCTTGTCGATGGTGATGCCCGCGCTGACCAGGGCGGTGATCCGGCCGTGGTCGCGCACCGGCGAGACGACCCGTACGGAAGGGCCGAGCACCCCCATGTGCGTCTCGCTGAACGTCTCGCCGCGCAGCGCGGGCCGGATGTCGCCGAGGTACTTGCGGCCGATCTCGCCGGGCACGGGATGCGTCCAGCGGGTCCCGTCCGGCGCGAGGATCACCACGAAGTCGACGCCGGAGGTGTGCCGCAGGGTCTCCGCGTACGGCTGGAGGACCGACGTCGGGTCCTCGGAGCGGACCGCCTCGACCACCGCGGGCGAGGTGGCGACGGCGGTCGCGATGGCGGTGGTCTGGCGCCGCGCGGTCTCCTCGGCCTGGGCCCGGTCCTGGACGTACGAGTAGAGCGCGCAGCCCGCCACGATCGCCGCGACCAGCACCACCTGCATGGCGAAGAGCTGGCCCGCGAGGCTGCGGGGACGGGGTATGCGCATGCCGGACAGTGTGCACCCGCGCACATCACCGTTCGGACAAGGCGCGTGAACGAAATGCACGCAAGGGTGACCGGCGTCACAGCCTGGGCGATAGTCGCGGAGATCCATCGGGCCACCGGAACACAGACGCACGTACGCGGGACGCGTACGGAAGCAGGAGGAGGCACCCCCGTGACCCCAGCAGCCGCACGCCGGGACCGTACGCACTATCTGTATCTCGCCGTGATCGCCGCGGTGCTCGCCGGTATCACCGTCGGCTTCGCCGCCCCCGGGGTGGCCGTCGAGCTCAAGCCGATCGGCACCGGCTTTGTGAACCTGATCAAGATGATGATCTCGCCGATCATCTTCTGCACGATCGTGCTCGGCATCGGATCGGTCCGCAAGGCCGCCAAGGTCGGCGCGGTCGGCGGGCTCGCGCTCGGCTACTTCATGGTGATGTCGACCGTGGCGCTCGCCATCGGCCTGGTCGTCGGCAACATCCTGGAGCCCGGCTCCGGCCTCCACCTCACCGAGGCGACCCGGCACGCGGGCGCCAAGCAGGCGGCCGGGGCCGGCGAGTCCACCACGGAGTTCCTGCTCGGGATCATCCCCAAGACGATGGTCTCCTCCTTCACCGAGGGCCAGGTCCTGCAGACCCTGCTGATCGCGCTGCTGGTGGGCTTCGCGCTGCAGGCGATGGGCTCGGCGGGCGAGCCGGTGCTGCGCGGCGTCGGGCACATCCAGAAGCTGGTCTTCCGGATCCTGTCGATGGTGATGTGGGCGGCGCCGCTCGGCGCGTTCGGCGCCATCGCGGCGGTGGTCGGCGAGACCGGCACGGACGCCCTGAAGTCACTGGCCGTCATCATGGTCGGCTTCTACATCACCTGCGCGCTCTTCGTCTTCGTCGTCCTCGGTACGCTGCTGCGCCTGCTGGCCGGGGTGAACATCTTCCGGCTGCTGAAGTACCTGGGCCGCGAGTTCCTGCTGATCCTCTCCACCTCCTCCTCCGAGACGGCGCTGCCCCGGCTGATCGCCAAGATGGAGCACCTGGGCGTGAGCCGGTCGGTGGCGGGCATCACGGTGCCGACGGGCTACTCCTTCAACCTGGACGGCACCGCGATCTACCTCACGATGTCCTCGCTCTTCATCGCCAACGCCATGGGTGACCCGCTCGGCGCCGGACAGCAGATCTCCCTGCTCCTGTTCATGATCGTCGCCTCCAAGGGCGCCGCCGGAGTGACCGGCGCGGGCATGGCGACCCTGGCCGGCGGCCTCCAGTCGCACCGCCCCGAACTCGTCGACGGCGTCGGCCTGATCGTCGGCATCGACCGCTTCATGAGCGAGGCACGGGCGCTGACCAACTTCGCGGGCAACGCGGTCGCCACGGTCCTGGTGGGCACCTGGACCAAGGAGATCGACACGGCGCGGGTCGAGGAGGTCCTCGCGGGCCGCGTCCCGTTCGACGAGCTCGCGTTCGCGGCGAGCGACCCGCACGCGGCGGCCGCCCCGGAGAAGCCGGAGGTCACGCTCGCCAAGGACACCGCCGCCCCGGACGTTCCCGAGCAGCGGGAACCCGCCACCCGCTGACCGCGTCCGGACAGGTGTCCACTACCGTGCGGGGCGTCCGTCCGGCAGCGGGTGGCGGGGAGAGCGAGCGGAATGAAGATCGACTGGGACCGGCGCACCTGCGCGCGCAAGGGCCATGTGACGTACGAGCCGAGCGAGACGGAGCTGCGCGAGCGGCTGCGCGCCCACACCGGGCTCGGCGAGGCCTGGCGCTGTCTGCGCTGCGGCGACTTCGCCCTCGGCACCCCGCACGGCTCGGGGCCCGCCGACGACGCGCCGCTGGTGCCGCGCGGCAAGGTGCTGCGGGATCTGTTCATCCTGCGGTTCCTGGCCGTGGAGCGGCTGGTGCGCGGGGTGTTCATCGTCCTGGTGGCGGCCGCGGTGTGGAAGTTCAGCAACAGCCAGGACTCGGTGCGCAGGCTCTTCGACGAGAACCTGGACGTCTTCCGCCCGGTGTTCCAGCACTTCCACTACGACCTCGACCACTCGCCGGTCGTGGACACCATCCAGAAGTCCTTCGGCTACAAGCACTCCACGCTGGTGGCGGTCGCTGCGGCGCTGCTCGTGTACGCGCTGATCGAGATCGTGGAGGCCGTCGGGCTGTGGCGGGCCGAGCGCTGGGCGGAGTACCTCACCGTGGTGGCCACGGCGGCGTTCCTGCCGCTGGAGATCTACGAGCTGACCGAGAAGATCAGCTACCTCAAGATCGCCACGCTGGGGCTCAATGTCCTCGCCGTGCTCTACATCCTGCTCTCCAAGCGCCTGTTCGGCCTGCGCGGCGGGCGGGCAGCCTTTGAGGCGGAGAGGCACAGCGCGTCGCTGATGGAGGTCGAGGCGACGGCCGGCCTCGCGGTGGGGACGACGTGAAGGGAAGCCGCACGATGAGCAACACGAGCAAGAAGTTCGCCGTGGTACTGGCCCTGCTCCTGGGCACGGCCCTGGTGGCCCCGGCGGCGGCCGAGGCGGCGCCGGGCGCGGTGGTGCGGACGGTGTCCGCGCCGCCCGCGTCCGGCGCGCTCGCGCCCGCCGCCGCACCGGCGGCGGCGCACCAGGCGTTCGGACACGCCTCGCATGTGACCCTGGCCAAGCCCAAGAAGAAGAAAAAGAAGAAGAGCTTCCTCAAGAAGCTGGGCATCTTCCTGCTGGTGATCTTCCTGCTCTTCGTGGCGTTCGTCGTCCTGGTGATCTGGCTGATCGTGCGCCGGATCCGCAGGCGCCGCGCCGGCTGACGTACCCGCCCCTCACGGCAGCAGCGCCAGCTCCTGCTCGTCGAGGACCAGATCAGCGGCCGCCGCCGAGTCCCGTACGGACTCGGGGCGGCTGCCGCCCGGGATGGGGATCACGTTCGGGGAGCGGTCGAGCAGCCAGGCCAGGGCGACCTGCTGGGGGCTGACCCCGCGTGCACGGGCCACGGTGTGGAAGCCGTCGTACGCGGAGTCGGCGGCCACTGCCGACGGCCCGTCCAGCGAGCTCCGCGAGATACCGCCGAGCGGACTCCACGGCAGGAACGCGAGCCCCAGCTCGGCGGTGAGCCGCAGCTCGGGCTCGGCGTCGCGGACGGCGGCGGAGTAGCGGTTCTGCACGGAGACCAGCCGCTCCCCGAGGATGTCGCGGGCCAGCCGGATCTGTTCCGGGTCCGCGTTGGAGATCCCGGCGAGCCGGACCGTACCGTCGTCGAGGAGCTCGCGCAGGGCGCCGAGCGAGTCCGCGTACGGGACGGCCGGGTCCGGCTTGTGCAGCTGGTAGAGGCCGATCGCCTCGGTCCCGAGCCGCCGCAGTGACTCCTTCGCGGCGCGCTCGATGTGCTCCGGTCGCCCGTCGACGCTCCAGTCCCCGTTGTCGGTGCGCCCGCGCCCGCCCTTGGTGGCGACGAGGACGCCGGAGGTGTCACCGCCGTACGAGGCGAGCGCGCGGGCGAGGAGCAGCTCGTTGTGACCGGGCTCGCCGCCGGGCGCGTAGTACGAGTCGGCGGTGTCGAGCAGGGTGATCCCCGCGTCGAGCGCGGCGTGGACGGTGGCGAGGGCGCGGGCCTCGTCGGGCCGCCCCTCGATGGACAGGGGCATGGCGCCGTACCCGATGGCGCTGACCTTTACTTCTCCAAGTGTGCGGTACCGCATGTCAGTTGTCCCCCTGGGTGGCGACCAGGGTCTGCGTCACGGCGTCGCCGAGCCAGTCCCCGGTGTGCGAGAAGGTGAAGCCGAGCTGCTCGGCGCGGGTGTTGTCCATGCCGTACGAGCGCCGGAAGGAGAACGGCGAGACCTCGCCGACCTCCACCGCCCGGTAGCGTGCGGGCCCGCCGTCGATCGCGGCCACGATGTCCTCGGTGGTGAGCGGGCCGTGCGAGGCGGCGTTGACGGGCCCGGTGAAGTCCTGCCCGCCCGCCCAGAAGAGGAAGTCGGCGATCTCGTCGACGTTGACGTACGTGGCGGGCTGGTTGGGGGCGGCCACGGCGATGGGCTCGCTGTCGCGCAGCCGGTCGGCGTAGTGCGCGACCCGCCCGGTGAAGTCGTCGGCGCCGCCGAGGACGTGGGCGACGCGGACGGAGACGTACGGGAAGGCGGGCGCGGCGGCGAACACGGCTTCGGCCTGCCGCTTGCCGTCGCCGTAGTGCGAGTCGAGGAACTCGTGGTCATCCCAGGGGAGTTCGAGGTCGACGTCGATGTGGCGGGGGTCGACGGCGCTCTCGCGCACGGGCTCGGCCGAGTCCTCGTACTCGTACACCTCGACCGTCGACGTCATCACATAGCGTCGGGTGCGGTGGGCGAAGACGCGGCGGGCGGTGGCGGCCTGGCGCGGGGTGTAGCCGGTTGCGGGGGCTCCGCCCCCTGCACCCCGCTTCTTTTCGTCTGCGGACCGCACTGGGTTGCTCGCGCAGTTCCCCGCGCCCCTAGGGGGCCGGCCGCAGGCCCCGCTCCAGGGGCGCGGGGAACTGCGCGGCCAGTCCCCACCGGCCCGCAGGGCGACGCGAAGCAGGATGCAGGGCCGCAGGCCGACACAGAGCGGGGTGCAGGGGACGCAGGCGCCGCAAAGGGGGCCGGGGTGTAGCCGCCGGGAAGCCCACTGCAACCCCCGGAGGGTCCAGGTGAAGGGGCGGGGTGGGGCCTCCTCCCTTGCCTTGACGTCCGCGTCAAGGATTACCGTCGGCTCATGCGAATCGGCGAACTGGCCGCAAGGGCAGGCACCACCACCCGCGCCCTGCGCTACTACGAGTCGCGCGGGCTGCTGACCGCGCGGCGGGCGGAGAACGGGTACCGGGCGTACGACGAGGACGACCTGCGGCTGCTGCGGCAGATCCGGACCCTGCAGGACTTCGGGTTCGAGCTGGAGGAGACCCGGCCGTTCGTGGAGTGTCTGCGGGCGGGCCACGAGGCCGGGGACACCTGCCCCGCCTCGCTCGCCGTGTACCGGCGCAAGCTCGCCGAGCTCGACGGGCTCATCGGGCAGCTCCGGTCCGTACGCGACCAGGTCGGCGTGCAGCTGGCGCGGGCCGAGACGGCCCGTGCCGAGCTGGAGGCCGGTTCGTCGACGCCCGGGGCTCCCGGGTGCGAACTGACAGGAATGACGGAGGGGTTGGGATGACGGTTCAGGCCGTGGGTGTGGACGTGGTGACGGACGCGACCTTCGAGGCGGAGGTGCTGGCGGCGGATCTGCCGGTGCTCGTGGAGTTCACCGCCGAGTGGTGCGGCCCGTGCCGCCAGCTCGCGCCGGTGCTGAGCCAGATCGCCTTCGAGGAGGGCGACCGGCTCAAGGTGGTGCAGCTGGACGTGGACAAGGACCCGGAGACGACCCTGAAGTACGGGGTGCTCTCGATGCCGACGCTGATGGTCTTCCGCGCGGGCGAGCCCGTGAAGTCGATGGTGGGCGCGCGCCCCAAGCGCCGGCTCATGCAGGAGCTGGAAGACGTCCTGTAGTAGGCGATAAGTGCCAGAGAAACAAAAAGCCCCGGTCCGATATTGCGGCCGGGGGTTTTCTCTGCGTATATTGGACTCTTCGTGTGTGCGTGAATAACAAACACATGAAGAACCCTTACAGAAAGCACTGTATCGCGTCAGGAGCGGAATTGTCAACCGAGGAAATTCGGAAAGAACAGCAATTCATCGACAGCCTCTACGCGCGCCTCGAAGACCTGCGCGCGCAGGCCGAGGTGTCGGTGCGACGCGCCCTCGCGCAGGTCGGGACCGGTCTCCAGGCGCGGCTTGAGCGCGATGTGCTGGTGGCCGAGCAGTCCGGACTGCTCAGCGCGCTCGACGGCGGCGAGAACGGACTCTGCTTCGGCCGCCTCGACTTCTCCGACGGCCGCGCCCACCACATCGGCCGTATCGGAATCCGCCGTGAGGACAAGGAACGCACGCCGCTCGTGATCGACTGGCGGGCCGATGTGGCGCGCCCGTTCTATCTCGCGACCGGATACACGCCGATGGGGCTGCGCCGCAGGCGGCACCTCACCACCCAGGGGCGTACGGTCACCGCGCTGCACGACGAGATCCTCGACCTCACCGACGCGGCCCGCACCGGGCACGAGGGCGCGGACGCCGACGCGGTGCTGCTCGCGGCGCTCGACGCGGCCCGCACCGGCCGGATGCACGACATCGTGCAGACCATCCAGGCCGAGCAGGACCGGATCATCCGGGCCCCGCAGCGCGGGGTGCTCGTCGTCGAGGGCGGGCCCGGCACCGGCAAGACGGCGGTCGCGCTGCACCGGGCGGCGTATCTGCTCTACGCCTACCGCGAGCAGCTGGCCCGGCGTGCCGTCCTGATCGTCGGCCCCAACCCCGCCTTCCTCGGGTACATCGGCGAGGTGCTGCCCGCGCTCGGTGAGACCGGCGTGCTGCTCGCCACCCTGGGCGAGCTCTTCCCCGGCGTGCGCGCCGAGGGGACCGACACCCCGGCCGCCGCCGAGGTCAAGGGCCGGGCCGAGATGGCCGAGGTGCTCGCCAAGGCCGTACGCGACCGGCAGACCGTGCCGCACACCGCCGCCGAGATCGACCACGAGGGGTACGGGACGCTCAGCCTCGACCGGGCCATGGCCGAGGACGCCCGCTGGCGGGCCCGCGAGAGCGGACTGCCGCACAACCTGGCCCGTCCGCACTTCGCCTTCCACATCATCGACGCGCTCACCGCGCAGCTGGCCGAGCGGATCGGGGCCGATCCGCTCGGCGGCGAGAACCTGCTCGGCCCCGACGACCTCGCCCAGCTCGGCAAGGAGATCGCCACCAGCCGCGAGGTGCACACCGCCATCGACGAGTTCTGGCCCGCGCTCACCCCGCAGGACTTCGTCGCGGACTTCCTGGCCGACCCCGTCCATCTGGACGCGTGCGACGCCGAGGTGATCCGCCGCGAGGGCGGGGCCTGGACGGCGGCCGACGTGCCGCTGCTCGACGAGGCCGCCGAACTCCTCGGCGAGGACGACTCGGCCGCCCGTGCCGCCGCCGAGGCCGAGCGCCAGGACCGGATCGCGTACGCGCAGGGCGTCCTCGACCTCTCCGCGGGCTCGGAGAGCTTCGAGTTCGAGGACGAGGAGTCCGAGGTGCTCGCGGCCCACGACATCATCGACGCCGAGCGGTTCGCGGACCGCCACGAGGAGGCCGACCACCGCAGCGCCGCCGAGCGCGCCGCCGCCGACCGCACCTGGGCCTTCGGCCACATCATCGTGGACGAGGCGCAGGAGCTCTCCGCGATGGCCTGGCGACTGCTGATGCGCCGCTGCCCGACCCGCTCGCTCACCCTGGTCGGCGACCCCGCCCAGACCGCCGAGGCCGCTGGCGTCGGCTCCTGGCAGCGGATTCTTCAGCCGTACGTGGAGGACCGCTGGGAGCATGCGCGCCTCGGGGTCAACTACCGTACGCCCGCCGAGATCATGGAGGTCGCGGCGCGGGTCTGCCGTGCGGTGGACCCGGCGTTCGAGCCGCCGAGCTCGGTACGGGCCACCGGCGTGCGGCCCTGGGCGCGCGAGGCCGCGCCGGACGCGCTCGCGCACGCCGTCGCCGAGGCGGTGAAGGCGGAGACCCCCGAGGCCGGGCGCCTCGCGGTGATCGCGCCGCGCACCCTGCACCCCGCGCTGCACGCCGCGCTCCCGGACGTCCCGCCGGGCGAGCCCGATCTGACCCGCCCGGTGGTCCTGCTCGACCCGCGTCAGGCCAAGGGCCTGGAGTTCGACACGGTCCTGGTGGTGGAGCCGGGCGAGTACGGGGTGAGCGATCTGTACGTGGCGCTGACCCGGGCCACCCAGCGGCTCGGCGTGCTGCACTCGGCGCCGCTGTCCGAGGCGCTGGCGGACGCGCTCACACCGGCCGCAGCCACACCGTGGCCAGCGGCGGCAGGGTCAGCTGGATGCTGACCGGCCGGCCGTGGCTCGGGGTGGAGTCCGGCTTGAGGGGGTCCTCGTTGCGGATGTCGCCGCCGCCGTAGCGCGCGGCGTCCGTGTTGAGGACCTCCGTCCAGGCGGAGACGGAGTCGGGGACGCCCAGGCGGTAGTCGTGGCGGACCACCGGGGAGAAGTGGGAGACGGCGAGCAGGGGCGCGCCGGAGGCGTCGTGGCGCAGGAACGCGAAGACGTTGTCCTCCGCCGCGTCGCCCGCGATCCACGCGAAGCCGTCCGGGTCGGTGTCGCGCTGCCACAGCGGCGGGGCGTCGCGGTAGACCGTGTTGAGGTCGCGGACCAGGTCGCGTACGCCCCGGTGGTCGGGCTCGGCCGAGTAGGACGGGTCGAGCAGCCACCAGTCGGGGCCGTGCGTCTCCGACCACTCCGCCCCCTGGGCGAACTCCTGGCCCATGAACAGGAGCTGCTTGCCGGGGTGTGCCCACATGAAGCCCAGATAGGCGCGGTGGGTGGCGCGCCGCTGCCACCAGTCGCCGGGCATCTTGGAGACCAGTGAGCGCTTGCCGTGGACGACCTCGTCGTGGGAGATCGGCAGGACGTAGTTCTCGCTGTACGCGTACACCATCGAGAAGGTCATCTCGTGGTGGTGGTACTTGCGGTGGACCGGCTCGTGGGCCGCGTAGCCCAGCGAGTCGTGCATCCAGCCCATGTTCCACTTCAGGCCGAAGCCCAGCCCGCCGAAGCCACCGGGGCCCACATGGTGGGTCGCGCGTGTCACGCCGTCCCACGCCGTGGACTCCTCGGCGATGGTGATCACGCCGGGGCAGCGGCGGTAGACCGTGGCGTTCATCTCCTGGAGGAAGGCCACCGCGTCCAGGTTCTCCCGGCCGCCGTGCTCGTTGGGCGACCACTGGCCCGCCTCGCGCGAGTAGTCCAGATAGAGCATCGAGGCGACCGCGTCCACCCGCAGGCCGTCGATGTGGAACTCCTCGCACCAGTACGTGGCGTTGGCCACCAGGAAGTTGCGGACCTCCTTGCGGCCGTAGTCGAACTCCAGGGTGCCCCAGTCGGGGTGCTCGGAGCGCGCCGGGTCCTCGTGCTCGTACAGCGTGCGCCCGTCGAAGGAGGCCAGCGCCCAGTCGTCCTTCGGGAAGTGCGCGGGCACCCAGTCGACGATCACCCCGATCCCGGCCCGGTGCAGCGCGTCCACCAGGAAGCGGAAGTCGTCCGGGGTGCCCATCCGGGCGGTGGGGGCGTAGAAGCCGGTCACCTGGTAGCCCCAGGAGCCGCCGAAGGGATGTTCGGCCACCGGCAGGAACTCGACGTGGGTGAAGCCCAGGTCGCGTACGTACGCCGGGAGCTGCTCGGCGAGCTGACGGTAGGTCAGGCGCGGGCGCCAGGACGCCAGGTGCACCTCGTACACCGAGAACGGGGACTCGTGGACCGGCCGGTCGCCGCGCGCCGCCATCCACAGCTCGTCCTGCCACACGTGGTGCGACCCGGTCACGATCGACGCGGTTGCGGGCGGCACCTCGGTGCGCCTCGCCATCGGGTCGGCCCGCAGGGTGTGCGAGCCGTCGGGGCGGGTGATCTCGAACTTGTAGAGCGCGCCCTCGCCGACGCCCGGCAGGAACAGCTCCCACACCCCGGTGGAGCCGAGCGAGCGCATCGGGTACGCGGTGCCGTCCCAGTAGCAGAAGTCTCCGGTGACGCGGACGCCGAGGGCGTTGGGGGCCCAGACGGTGAACCGGGTGCCGGGCACGCCCTGGTGCGTCATCGGGCAGGCGCCCAGCGCCGTCCACAGCTCCTCGTGGCGGCCCTCGCCGATCAGATGCAGATCGAGCTCGCCGAGCGCGGGCAGGAAGCGGTACGGGTCCTCGGCCTCGATCTCGTTGTCGTCATAGGTGACGAGGAGGGAGTACCCGGGGACCTCGCGCAGGGGCAGCACCCCGGAGAACAGGCCGTCGCCCTCGTCGTGCAGCTCGGCGCGCAGCCCCTTCGCCAGGACGGTCACGGCCCGCGCGTACGGGCGCAGCACCCGGAACGCGACGCCGCCGCGCACCGGGTGGGCGCCGAGCAGCGCGTGCGGGTCGTGGTGCGCCCCGGCGAGCAGCCGGGCGCGGTCCTCGGCGGAGAGCGGGCGGTCACGGGTACGGCCTCCTCGGGGTGGTGCGGGGTAGGGGTCAGTCCTGGGCCAGTCGGCGGACCGCCGCCATCGGGACGGCGAGCCAGTCGGGGCGGTGGCGGGCCTCGTACAGCACCTCGTACACCGCCTTGTCGGTCTCGTACGCCCGCAGCAGCTCGGGTTCGTCGCGCGGGTCGGTGCCCGCGGCCGCCGCGTAGCCCGTGCAGTACGCGTCCCGGCAGGACTCGGCCCACTCGGGGCGCCACGGGAGCTGGGTGCGGGCCGCGTAGTCGAAGGAGCGCAGCATGCCGGCGATGTCGCGGACCGGCGGCTGCGGGCGGCGGCGCTCGGCCAGCGGCCGGGCGGGCTCGCCCTCGAAGTCGATGACGGCCCACTCGCCGCCGTCGGTGCGCAGGGTCTGGCCCAGATGCAGATCGCCGTGGACGCGCTGGGCGGGCCGGGGCCCGGCCACCCGGGTCACCGCGTCGAAGGCGGCGCGCAGCCCGGGCACATGGGGCAGCAGCGTCGGCACCGCCTGGGCCGCCGCCTCCAGGCGCTCGTGCATCGCGGTGGCGAGCAGCTCGGTCTGGGCACGGCCGAGGGTGACCACCGGCAGCGCGTCGGCGAGCGCGGTGTGCACTTCGGCGGTGGCCCGGCCGAGCGCATGGGCCTCGCGGGTGAAGTCACGCCGGTCGGCGAGCGCGCGCAGCGCCAGCTGCCAGCCGTCCTGCGAGCCGCGCAGGAACGGCTGGAGCACGGCGAGCGTGGCGTTCTCGGGCCGCTCCGTCTGGATCCAGGCCGCGGGCGCGGGCACCCGGGCGCACCCGTGCCGCGCCAGGACCAGCGGAAGCTCCAGGTCGGGGTTGACCCCGAAGTGGATCCGACGGAATACCTTGAGGATGAACGTATCTCCGTACACCAGCGAGGAGTTGGACTGCTCGGCGGCGAGGAGGCGCGGTGCGAGCCCGGCCGGGACGGGGAGGCCGGCGTCGCAGCCGAAGCGCAGCGGGCCCAGCCGCCCCGGGGTGCGCAGCCGCTCCAGGAGCAGCGCGGCGACCTGGGGGTCCTGGAGGGCGTCGTAGACGGTGAGCCCGGTCAGCGGTCCGGCGGTGGCGTGGCCGACGAGCGCGGGGGCGAGCGGCGGCGGCAGCACCTTCCGTACGCCGAGCAGCAGCTGGTACACATCGCCGGGCTCGGGGGCGGCGGCCGGCTGCTCGGCCCGGACGAGCAGATGCAGAGTGCCCGGGAGCAGCTCGGTGACCGAGGCGAGCGAGAAGCCGGTGACGGGGCGGCCCTTGCCCGCGAACCAGCGCTGTCTGGGGAGCCATTCGTGCAGCAGGGGCGCCAGCGAGGGCAGCAGCGCGACAGGAGTCAGGGTGGGTGCGGCCTTGGGCATGGCAGCGCGTCCTTTCCCCGGGCTCACAGCAGGATGTGCGCAGAGTGTCCCGGATTGCGGCATGGGCTGTCCGGCGGCGCGCGGAGCGTCCGGTGTGCCACTGGGAGCGGTCCGGAGCGTCGCTGAGGAGAGTGCCCCGGGCGGGCGGCAGGAAACCGGCCCGCCCGGGGAGGCCCGGGGGCCGCCCGAAAGCGCCCCCCGGCCGGGTGGGTTCAGCCGATCACGATGCAGTCCTTGCGCAGCCGGAACCAGTAGAAGCCGTGCCCCGCGAGGGTGAGCAGATACGGCCACTGGCCGATGGCCGGAAAGCGCACCCCGCCGATCAGCTCCACCGGATGGGCTCCGGCGAAGGCCCGCAGATCCAGCTCGGTGGGCTGGGCGAACCGCGAGAAGTTGTTCACGCACAGCACGAGGTCGTCGTTGTGCTCCCGCAGGAACGCCAGGACCGCCGGGTTGGAGGACGGGAGCTCGGTGTACGAGCCGAGACCGAAAGCGGGGTTCTGCTTGCGGATCTCGATCATCCGGCGGGTCCAGTGCAGCAGCGACGACGGCGAGGCCATGGCGGCCTCCACGTTGGTCACCTGGTAGCCGTAGACCGGGTCCATGATCGTGGGCAGGAAGAGGCGTCCTGGATCGCAGGACGAGAAGCCCGCGTTGCGGTCGGGCGTCCACTGCATGGGGGTCCGTACGGCGTCCCGGTCACCCAGCCAGATGTTGTCGCCCATCCCGATCTCGTCCCCGTAGTAGAGGATCGGCGAGCCGGGCAGGGAGAGCAGCAGGGCCGTGAACAGCTCGATCTGGTTGCGGTCGTTGTCCAGCAGCGAGGCGAGCCGGCGCCGGATGCCGATGTTGGCGCGCATCCGGGGGTCCTTGGCGTACTCCGCGTACATGTAGTCGCGCTCTTCGTCCGTGACCATTTCGAGGGTCAGCTCGTCGTGGTTGCGCAGGAAGATGCCCCACTGGCAGGTCTTGGGGATGGCCGGGGTCTTGGCGAGCACCTCGGAGACCGGGTAGCGGCTCTCCCGGCGCACGGCCATGAAGATGCGCGGCATCACGGGGAAGTGGAACGCCATATGGCACTCGTCGCCGCCCGCGGCGTAGTCGCCGAAGTAGTCGACGACGTCCTCGGGCCACTGGTTGGCCTCGGCGAGCAGCACCGTGTCCGGGTAGCTCGCGTCGATCTCGGCCCGGACCCGCTTGAGGAAGTCGTGGGTCGCGGGCAGGTTCTCGCAGTTGGTGCCCTCCTCCTGGTAGAGGTACGGGACGGCGTCGAGGCGGAAGCCGTCGATGCCCAGGTCCAGCCAGAACCGCAGCGCGGCCAGGATCTCGTCCTGGACGGCCGGGTTCTCGTAGTTGAGGTCGGGCTGGTGGGAGAAGAAGCGGTGCCAGTAGTACTGCTTGCGTACGGGGTCGAAGGTCCAGTTGGAGGTCTCGGTGTCGACGAAGATGATCCGGGCGTCCTGGAACTGCTTGTCGTTGTCGGCCCAGACGTAGTACTCGCCGTACGGGCCCGCGGGGTCTTTCCGCGACTCCTGGAACCACGGGTGCTGGTCGCTGGTGTGGTTCATCACGAAGTCGATGATCACGCGCATGCCGCGCTGGTGGGCGGCGTCCACGAACTCCACGAAGTCGGCGAGGTCGCCGAACTCCGGGAGGACCGCGGTGTAGTCCGAGACGTCGTAACCGCCGTCCCGCAGCGGTGACTTGAAGAAGGGCGGCAGCCAGAGGCAGTCCACCCCCAGCCACTGCAGGTAGTCGAGTTTGGCGGTGATGCCCTTGAGATCCCCTACGCCGTCGCCGTTGCTGTCCTGGAAGGACCGCACGAGCACCTCGTAGAAGACGGCCCGCTTGAACCATTCGGGATCGCGGTCCTTGGCGGGAGTGTCCTCGAAGGTGTCGTGGACGGGCTCGTTGACGATCATGGTGTGGGTGACCCTCCGATCGGCGGGGACGGTCGCAGGACCAGGACGTGCGCGGGCGCGCGGCCCGGCTCTAGGCGCACGTAGTTGGCCCTGCCCCAGTGGTAGGTCTCACCGGTGAGCTCGTCGCGCACCGGGACGGACTCGTGCCACGAGAGGCCGAGTTCCGGCATGTCCAACGAGACCGTGGCCTCCTGGGTGTGGTGGGGGTCGAGGTTGGCGACCACCAGAACGGTGTTCGACCCCGAGCGCTTGCTGTACGCGAGCACCGCGTCGTTGTCGGTGTGGTGGAAGCGCAGCGAACGCAGCTGCCGCAGTGCCGGGTGACGGCGGCGGATCCGGTTGAGCGAGGTCAGCAGCGGGGCGAGGGAACGGCCCGCCCGCTCGGCCGCCTCCCAGTCGCGGGGCCGCAGCTCGTACTTCTCCGAGTTCAGGTACTCCTCGCTGCCGTCGTGCAGCGCCGTGCCCTCGCACAGCTCGTAGCCCGCGTACACGCCCCAGCTGGGGGAGAGCGTCGCGGCGAGCACCGCGCGCACCTCGAAGGCGGGACGGCCGCCGTGCTGGAGGTAGGCGTGCAGGATGTCCGGCGTGTTCACGAAGAAGTTGGGGCGCATGTACGCGGCCGTCTCGCCGGTCAGCTCGGTGAGGTAGTCGGTCAGCTCCTGCTTGCCGTTGCGCCAGGTGAAGTACGTGTACGACTGCTGGAAGCCGATCCGGGCGAGCGTGTGCATCATCGCGGGCCGGGTGAAGGCCTCGGCGAGGAACACCACGTCCGGGTCGGACCCGTTGACCTCGGCGAGCACCTGCTCCCAGAACACCACCGGCTTGGTGTGCGGGTTGTCGACGCGGAAGATCCGCACGCCGTGGTCCATCCAGAACCGCAGGATCCGCACGGTCTCGGCGACCAGACCGGGCATGTCGCGGTCGAAGGCGATCGGGAAGATGTCCTGGTACTTCTTGGGCGGGTTCTCGGCGTACGCGATGGTGCCGTCGGCCCGGTGGTGGAACCACTCGGGGTGCTTGTCCACCCAGGGGTGGTCCGGCGAGCACTGGAGCGCGAAGTCGAGGGCGACCTCCATGCGCAGATCGCGGGCCGTGCGCACGAAGTGGTCGAAGTCGTCGAGGGTGCCGAGGTCGGGGTGGACCGCGTCGTGCCCGCCGGCCGGCGAGCCGATGGCCCAGGGCACGCCGACGTCGCCGGGCGCGGCCGACAGACTGTTGTTGGGGCCCTTGCGGAAGGTGGTGCCGATGGGGTGCACGGGCGGCAGATAGACCACGTCGAAGCCCATCGCGGCGACCGCGGGAAGCCGTTCGGCGGCGGTCCGGAAGGTGCCGCTCACCGGCGGCTTCCCGGGCTCGACGACCGCGCCCTCGGAGCGCGGGAACAGCTCGTACCAGGAGCCGTACAGCGCCCGCTCCCGCTCGACCAGCAGCGGCAACGGCTCACTGGCGCTGACCAGTTCGCGCAGCGGATGGCGGGCCAGGGCGGCCGCCGCCTCGGGGGCCAGGGCCGCGGCGAGCCGGGCGGCCGACGGGCGGGAGCCGTCGCGCAGCGCGTCCACCGCGGCCAGCACCGCCTCGCGCCCCTTGGTCTTCGGCACCCCGCGCGCGGCCCGCTCGTACAGCGCCGCGCCCTCCGCCAGGACCAGCTCGGTGTCCAGACCCGCCGGGATCTTGATCGAGGCGTGCCGGCGCCAGGTGGCCACCGGGTCGCTCCACGCCTCGACCGTATACGACCAGTGCCCTTCGGCCGCCGGGGTGACCTCGGCGCCCCAGCGGTCGCTGCCGGGCGCCAGCTCGCGCATCGGCGTCCACGGGCCGGGCCGCCCGCGGGGGTCGCGCAGGACCACGTTGGCGGCGACCGCGTCATGGCCTTCTCGGAAGACGGTGGCGGTGACCATGAAGGTCTCGCCCGCCACCGCCTTCGCCGGCCTTCTGCCGCAGTCGACGGCGGGGCGGACGTCCAGGACGGGGATACGGCCGATGGGCAGATTCACGGGCTCACCTGGTGGCTGGTGGGTACGGGGCGTGGCGGGGTCTGCTCTTTGTAACTGCTCCGTCGACGGGTGACGGGCTGGGGGCATGGCCGCTCCTGTCCGCGTTCACTCGGGTGGCGGTCAGCGGTTGCACGGACGGCGTCCTCACGGTGGAGCCTTCCACGGGGTCCGAGTGGGCATTCCGGTGGTTTGTTAACTACCTGGGCGTAACGGTTCAGACAAGGAAACGGCCCCGTCTTTCGGCGGGACCGCACCAGAATTTGCCTACCCACAAGTTCAGTTGGCGCCCGGACCGCCGCCCGCCCGCAGCAGGCGGTCGGGCGAGCCGGGACCGGCACGGGTGATCCTTCCGGTGGCGGCCGGTGCGGTCAGGGCCGCGCCCACCTCGGCCGGATCCGCCGCCGGATGCCCGCCGAGGTACCGCGCGGCCGCGCCCGCGACCTGCGGGGCCGCCATCGACGTGCCCGACAGGGTCCGGTACGCCGTGTCGTCCGTGTTCCACGCCGAGGCGATGCCCACACCCGGCGCGAACAGATCCACTGCCGGGCCCCAGTTGGAGAACGGCGCCCGGGCGCCGTCGCGGTCGCTCGCGCCGACGGTGAGCGCCTGCGGCACCCGGGCCGGGGAGTACCGCTCGGCCGGCTCCCCGTCGTTGCCGGCCGCGACCGTGAAGGTCACCCCGGCCGCGACCGCGCCGCGCACCGCCCGGTCCAGCTCCGGGCTGGGAGCGCCGCCCAGACTCAGATTGGCGACGGCCGGGCGGCGGGCGGTGCGGGTCACCCAGTCGATCCCGGCGATCACCTGGGCGGTGGTGCCGGTGCCCCGGTCGTCCAGGACGCGCACGGCCACCACCGCCGCCCGCTTCGCCGTGCCGGTGGTGGCGCCCGCCAGGGTCGCCGCCACATGGGTGCCGTGTCCATTGCCGTCCTCGGCGTCGGCGTCGCCGTCCACGAAGTCCCAGCCGCTGCTCGCCCGGCCGCCGAACTCCCGGTGGGTGGTGCGCACCCCGGTGTCGATCACATAGGCGGTGACGCCCGCGCCGCCGTCCTGCGGCGAGGTGTACGCCTCGGCCGACGGCACCTCGGGCGGGGCCGGCCGGTCGTCCTGGCGGTGCTCCAGCGAGACGGCGCTGTCCTGCGCCACCGACGCCACGCCCGGATCGGCCGCGAGGCGCCGGGCCCGCTCGGCGTCCAGGCGCACCGCGTAGCCGTTGAGGGCGGTCCCGTACGTACGGCTGATCCGTGCCCCGTACCTGGCGGCGAGGCCGCGGCCCGCCTCGGAGGAGGCGCCGGTGGAGTCCTTGAGCGTGACGATGTAGCTGCCGACGACCGCGCCCGGCGCGTCCGCGCCGAGCACGTGCCCCTCGGGCGGCGCGGCCCGGGCCGGCAGGGCGAGGGCCAGCGCCGCCACCGTGCCCAGCGCGGTCAGCGCCCCGGCCGTGCGCAGGCGCGTGGTGCGTGTCGCTCCCATGCCGTGGTCCTCCCCCTCCGGCGGCCCCCTTCGCAGCCTCCCGCCCACGGGGGGACGTCCACAAGGGCGCACGCCGGGGGCGGTCGCTTCCGTGCGCCGTGGTAGTGCGGGACGCCCGCCCACTACCTTCGAGGGTGAAGGCCAGTCGAACAGAGCTGTACGTCCCCCTTGTTGCGTACCTCCCCTGCGAAGGTGGAACACGTGAAGGCAATCCGTCGGTTCACCGTCCGCCCCGTCCTCCCCGAGCCCCTGCGGCCGCTGAGCGAGCTGGCCCGCAATCTGCGCTGGTCCTGGCATCCCGAGACCAGAGAACTGTTCCAGTCCGTCGACCCCGAGGGATGGCGGGCGGCCGGAGAGGACCCCGTGCGCCTGCTCGGGTCGGTCTCCGCCGCCCGGCTCGCCGCGCTGGCCGAGGACCGCCGCTTCGTCCGTGCCCTGACCGCCTGCGCCGACGACCTCGCCGACTATCTGGGCGGGCGGCGGTGGTACCAGCAGCAGCCCGAGGGGCTGCCGGGCGCCATCGCCTACTTCTCGCCGGAGTTCGGGATCACCGCCGCGCTGCCGCAGTACTCGGGCGGCCTCGGCATCCTCGCCGGCGACCACCTCAAGTCCGCCAGCGACCTCGGCGTACCGCTGATCGGCGTCGGGCTGCTCTACCGGCACGGCTACTTCCGCCAGTCGCTCTCGCGCGACGGCTGGCAGCAGGAGCACTATCCCGTACTCGACCCCAATGAACTGCCCCTCGCGCTGCTGCGGGAGGCCGACGGCGAGCCCGCCCGGATCTCGCTGCACCTGCCCGGCGGCCGCGCGCTGCACGCGGTGGTGTGGATCGCCCGGGTCGGCCGGGTCCCGCTGCTGATGCTCGACTCGGACGTGGAGGAGAACGGCCCGGGCGAACGCGACGTCACCGACCGGCTGTACGGGGGCGGCAGCGAGCACCGGCTCCTCCAGGAGATGCTGCTCGGCATCGGCGGGGTGCGGGCGGTGCGGGCGTACTGCCGGATCACCGGGCACCCCGCGCCGGAGGTCTTCCACACCAACGAGGGCCACGCGGGCTTCCTCGGCCTGGAGCGGATCCGCGAACTGGCCGGAGAGGGACTGGAGTTCGACGCGGCCCTGGAGTCGGTGCGGGCCGGGACCGTCTTCACCACCCACACCCCGGTCCCCGCCGGGATCGACCGCTTCGACCGCGAGCTGGTCGCCCACCACCTCGGCGACGACGGCGAATTGCCGGGCGTCGACGTGTCGAAGATCCTCCAGCTCGGTATGGAGACCTACCCGGGCGGCGAGCCCAACCTCTTCAACATGGCCGTGATGGGGCTGCGCCTGGCCCAGCGCGCCAACGGCGTCTCCACCCTGCACGGCGAGGTCAGCCGGGAGATGTTCGCGGGCCTGTGGCCCGGGTTCGACCCCTCGGAGGTGCCGATCACCTCCGTCACCAACGGCGTGCACGCGCCGACGTGGGTCGCGCCCGAGGTGTTCCGGCTCGGCGCCCGGCAGATCGGCGCCGGGCGCGCCGAGGACGCGCTGGCCGTGGGCGGCTCGCCGCGCTGGGACGCGGTCGCGGACATCCCCGACACCGAGATCTGGGAGCTCCGGCGCGAGCTGCGCGAGCAGCTGGTCCTCGAAGTGCGCGAGCGGCTGTACGCGTCGTGGCGCACCCGGGGGGCCGGGACGGCGGAACTGGGCTGGGTGGACGGGGTGCTCGACCCCGACATCCTGACCATCGGCTTCGCCCGCCGCGTCCCCTCCTACAAGCGCCTCACCCTGATGCTCCGCGACCGGGACCGGCTGATGGAGCTGCTGCTCCATCCGACCCGGCCGGTGCAGATCGTGGTGGCGGGCAAGGCGCACCCCGCCGACGACAGCGGCAAGCGGCTGGTCCAGGAGCTGGTGCGGTTCGCCGACGACCCCCGGGTGCGCCACCGGATCGTCTTCCTGCCCGACTACGGGATGGCGATGGCCAAGAAGCTCTACCCGGGCTGCGATGTGTGGCTCAACAATCCGCTGCGGCCCCTTGAGGCGTGCGGGACCAGCGGGATGAAGGCCGCGCTCAACGGGTGTCTGAACCTGTCCGTCCTGGACGGCTGGTGGGACGAGTGGTTCGAGCCGGACTTCGGCTGGGCCATCCCGACCGCCGACGGCTCCGCCACCGACGAGGACCGCAGGGACCAGCTGGAGGCGACCGCCCTGTACGACCTGATCGAGGACCGGGTGGCGCCGCGCTTCTACGACCGGGGCGCGGGCGGGCTGCCCGGCCGCTGGATCGAGATGGTCCGCGAGACCCTGGCCTCGCTCGGCCCCAAGGTGCTGGCGGGGCGGATGGTGCGCGAGTACGTGGAGCGGCTGTACGCGCCCGCCGCCCTGGCCCACCGCGAGCTGGCGCCGGACACGGCCCGGGAGCTGGCGGCCTGGAAGGCCCGGGTGCGGGCGGCCTGGCCGCAGGTGGCCGTCGACCATGTGGAGGCGGTGGCCGCGACGGCCGTCAACGGTCACGCGGAGCTCGGCTCCACGCTCGCCCTGCGGGTGCGGGCCGGGCTCGGCGGGCTCCAGCCGGACGATGTGGAGGTGCAGGCGGTCGCGGGGCGGGTGGACGCCGCGGACACCCTCGCGGAGGCCCGGACGGTCGCCCTGAAGCCCGCGGGCGGCCCCGACCTGGAGGGGCGCTGGGTCTACGAGGGCCCGCTCGCCCTGGACCGCACCGGCCCGTACGGCTACACGGTCCGCGTCCTGCCGGCCCACCGGCTCCTCGCCGACGGCGCCGATCTCGGCCTGGTCGCGCTGCCGACCGAGGCGACGGGGGAGGGGGCGGGGGTGCTGATGCGCTGAGGGCGAATGGGTTGTACCGTACGTCGGCCGCTGCCATGCACCCCGTACGGAACTGCGAGGTCCGATTGTGAATCCTGCCGAGAATGTCGCTGCTCGTCCCATACGTCCGTATGGGACCTGGGCGGCGCGCGCGGGCCTCGCCCTGCTGCCCTTCGCGACCCTGGGGCTGCTGTGCCCGGTGCCGTCGCTGGTGATCGCCCTGCGGCGGCACCGGAGCGCGGACTGGGTCGCCTTCGCGGTCTTCTGCGCGGTGTGGGTGTCCTGGGTGCTCCAGCTGGCGACCACCCCGGACACCACGCACGGCACGCGGTTCGCGGCCGACGTGCTGCTCATCGGGCTGTCCACGGCCGGAGCGGCCACGCACGCCTGGAAGGCGTGGCCGGCGGCCCGGCAGTCCCCGAACGAGAACGGCAAGAGCGCGTGAAGCAGGTCAAGCAGGTACGTCAGGCCCAGCGGGCGAAGGCCGCCCGCGAGGGGCAGGACAAGCAGGGCAGGTACGCGCGCTACCGGTTGCGGTTCGCCAGGCTCACCGCGCTCGCGCGGGTGCACCGGCGCCGGGTCTGGATCGCCGCGGGCGCGGTGGCGGCCGTCGTCGTCGCGGCCGTCCTGGTCTCGGTGCTGGGCGGGGACGACAAGCCGGGGCCGCCGGATCCGCGGGCCCGGCAGTACAAGAACGTCGACGCCTGTCTGCTGACCGGCGACAAGGGCGTCACCGAGGGCACCGAGGCCGCCCCGGCCTGGGCGGGGATGCAGGACGCCTCCAAGGCCACCCGCGCCCGGGTCAGCTTCGTCCCGGTGACCGGCGAGCAGACCGCCGCCAACGCCACCCCGTTCGTCAACAGCCTCATCCAGCGCTCCTGCGATGTGGTCGTGGCGGTCGGCAAGGCTCCGGTGGCGGCGGCCGAGTCGGCGGCGAAGGCGCACCCCGCGGTCCGCTTCGTCGTGGTCGGCGGCCAGGCCGCGGGGGCCAATGTGACGGCGGTGAAGCCGGGTGACGGAGTGCGGGCCGATGTCGCCCGGGCCGTCGAGCGGGGGGTCAATACACCCGGATAGCCCGGAATTTGTTGTTCCGCCCCGCATGAACATGGCAAAGAAATGCTAAAGGATCATGGGGTGGAAGCAACCCTTCCAAAAACGTGAGGCACGATCACGGGGCTTTGTCTTCTGTAAGCCTCGCGTAAGTAAAGGCTGCCTCAATGCGTGCTCGATGGGCTCGAAGTTCCCGTCTGTTGTTTCCACCCGGTAGTACCGGGCGCCGCAGGACCAGGAGGATCTCCCTCCTGGTCCTGTTGGCTTTCTCCTTCATGCTCACCACGGAGACGGCGGAGGCCACGGGGGCGACGCTGCCCCGGCTGTCGATGCCCAAGTGGTCCCTGTCCGGTCTGTGGGAGTGGGCCAACAAGTCCCCGCTGGACACCCCGGACCAGCAGAGCGGTACGGCCAAGGGCAAGAGCCACAGCGCCGCCGCCAAGCAGACCCGCGCCAAGGGCGGCAGCGGCCACAAGCCCGGCAAGGGCAAGGGCGAGCTCGCCGAGTACCGGCGGCCCGAGGACAAGGCCGAGCTGACCAAGACCGGCAAGGCGGCCGGGAACGCCAAGAGCTTCGACGCGCGCACCAGCAAGCGCGACGCCAAGAAGTCGACGGCGACCTCGGACTTCTTCACCAACACCGACGGCTCCACCACGGTGCGCCACTACACCGGCCGCTCCAACTTCAAGGGCGCCGACGGCAGCTGGAAGCAGATCGACACCAAGCTGCGCGAGGAGAAGGGCGGCCGGCTGGTCGAGAACGCCAACTCGCTCGGCGTCGCCTTCGCCCCCGACGCGGTCACCCCCGACCTCGCCTCGGTCGACTTCGGCTCCGGGCGCGCGCTGTCGTACGGGCTGCACGGCGCCGCCAGGAGCGAGCCGGTGGTCGACGGCGACTCCACCGCCACGTACAGGAACGTCCTCAAGGACACCGACCTCAAGCTCTCACCGCTGACCGAGGGCTTCAAGGAGCGGATCGTCCTCAAGTCCGCGAGCGCGCCCACCAGCTGGGTCTTCCCGCTGAAGGCGAAGGGGCTCACGCCGAAGGTCGCCGAGAACGGCGACGTGGTGTTCACCGACGCCGAGGGCAAGGTCACCGCGACCGTCCCGCACGCGTTCATGGAGGACTCGAAGATCGACCCGCGCTCGGGCGACGCCGCCCAGTCCCGTGCGGTCAGCTATGAGCTCACCACCCTGGACGGCGCCCCCGCGCTGCGGATGACCGCGGACCGGACCTGGCTGGACGACCCGAAGCGGGTCTTCCCGGTCACGGTCGACCCGACGGTGACGGCCAGCAACTCCACCTACACCCAGAACACCATCGGCGGGGACCACTCCACCGAGAACATGATCAAGGTGGGGTCGTACGACTCCGGCACCAACAAGGCGAACTCGTTCCTCCAGTTCTCCTCGCTCGGCACCACGCTGGCCGGCCAGAAGGTCACCGCGGCGAGCCTGAACGTCTACGCGGTCTGGTCCTCGACCTGCACCGCCGAGCCGTTCAACGTCCACCCGGTCACCAAGGCCTGGACGCCCTCCGCGGTCACCAGCTACCCCGGCCCGACCTATGGCGCGGCCATCGGCTCGGCGACGGTGGCGCCCGGCGCGTCCTGCACCAACTCCTCCAGCTCCACGAGCGTCGGCGTGAAGATGCCCGTCCCGCTCAACACCAGCTGGTTCAACACGGTCGCGGGCGGCGGCGCCAACTACGGCCTCGCGATGACCGCGATCACCAGTGACATGCTGCACTGGAAGAAGTTCCACTCGGACAACTCCACCACCGCGGGCTTCCGCCCGGCGCTGGACCTGACCTACACGGCCAATGTGGCCCCGCAGGTCAACGCCCAGTACCCGCCGGAGAACTACCAGGCCAACACGCTCCGTCCGGAGCTCACGGTCTACGCGACCGACGCCGACAAGGGGCCGAGCGCCCTGTCGTACTCCTTCGACGTCTTCGACGCGGACGCCGCCGGCCAGACCGCGGTGGCCAGCTCCGGCGCCCTGACCAAGGGCGCCTGGGCGATCCCGGCCGGCAAGCTGAAGTGGAGCAAGAACTACCTCTGGTTCGCCACCGTCAGCGACGGCACCAACGCGGTCGTGTACGACAGCCGGTTCACCACCGCGGTGCCGCAGCCGCCGGTGACCTCGGGGCTCGCCCAGAACACCGACGGCCATGAGTTCGACCCCAGCGACGGCAACTACACCACCGACGACACCGACGCGGACGTCGAGGTCACCGGGCCCTCGCTCTCCATCGAGCGCTCCTACAACAGCCTCGACCCGCGCCAGGACAGCGCGTTCGGCGCGGGCTGGGCGACCATCGCGGACATGAAGGCCGCCGAGGTCAAGGACAGCGCCGGCGCGGTCACCAGCGTGGTCATCACCTACCCCGGCGGTGAGCAGGTCGCCTTCGGCCGCAACAGCGACGGCACCTTCGTCCCGCCGCTCGGCCGCTACGCCCGCTTCCAGGCGGTCACCGGCGGCTACACGCTGGTCGACAAGGACTTCACCACCTACACCTTCACCCAGGCCACGGCCCGGGCGGGCGTCTACGCGATCAAGACGATCACGGACTTCGCCAACCGTGGCGAAACGTTTTCCTACACCGGCAACCAGCTGACCAAGATCACGAACACCACGTCCAACCGTTCGCTGAGCCTCAGCTGGCAGACCCCCGCGGGCGCCACCGCCGCGCACGTCGCCACGGTCGCCACCGACCCGTCGACCGCGGGCGACTCCGCCACCGCGCAGACCTGGCAGTACAGCTACACCGGCGACCAGCTCAACAAGGTCTGCCCGCCCGCCGACTGGTCCAAGTGCATCGGCTACGGCTACGCCACCGGCAACCACTACCGCACCACGGTCCTGGACGAGGACCCGTTCGCGTACTGGCGGCTCGGCGAGGCGGCCGGTGACCCGGTCGCCAAGGACGCGGTCGACCTCAACCAGGGCAAGTACAACGGCATCTACCACAACGTGACCACCGGGGGCACCGGCGTGCTCGCCGGGTCCACCCAGCCGGCCGCCACGTTCAACGGCACCAGCAGCTATGTGGAGATACCCAGCGCCCCGGGCGCGACCCCCTCGTACGCGACGGTCTCGCTCTGGTTCAAGACCTCCCAGACGGGCGGTGTCCTCTTCTACTACGGCGACAAGCCGCTGAGCGACCCCGACCCGGTGGGCACCACGACCCACAACACCCCGGCGGTCTACGTCGGCACCGACGGCAAGCTGCACGGCTGCTTCGCCTCGTCGCCCGGCTGCAACACCACGATCGTCTCCGCCGCCGCCGTCAACGACAACAAGTGGCACCAGGCCGTCCTCACCGGCGCCGCCACCACCATGTCGCTCTACTTGGACGGCGTCTCCCAGGGCACCAAGGCCGGCACCATCAACGACTGGGCGCAGCCCTACCTCACCCTCGGCGCCGGGGTGAACACCGACGGCTGGCCGAACATGAACGCGGCCGACCCGCTCGGCCACTTCGCCGGCCAGCTCGCCGAGGCGGCGATCTACTCCGAGCCGCTGAGCCAGGACGTCATCACCGCCCAGTACCAGGCGGCGACCCGTCCGGCCGGACTGCTCAACAAGATCACCACGCCGAACGGCAAGAACCAGAGCTCCGTCACCTACTCCACCGCCGACGACACGGTCACCCAGGCCGTGGACGGCGACGGCGGCACCTGGAAGCTCAACCCGGCCACCGTGACCGGCTCCTCGCAGGTCTACCGCTCGGCCGTGATGGGCTCCGCCCCGTCCGGGTACTGGCGTCTCGGTGACGTCCAGGGCGCGCCGCAGGCCGCCAACGAGGTGCACACCGGCTTCGGCACGTACAACACGGTCACCCAGGGCGCGGAGGGTCCGTTCGGGCCCGACGACGCGACGGCGGTGGACTTCGACGGCGCCACCTCGTTCGCCGAGCTGCCCTACGCCCCGCTGCACCGCTCCGGCAACCGGGCCGTCGAGCTGTGGTTCCGCACCGCCAAGCCCGGTGTGATCGCGGCCGACCAGGCCCGGGTGCCCAATGACCCGGCGGGCGCGGGCGCGGCCTACTCGCCGCTGATGTACGTGGGCGCGGACGGAAAGCTGCGCGGCCACTGGTGGAGCGCCACCGGCAGCGGCACGACCGACTTCGGCTCCAAGTCGACGGTCACCGACAACGCCTGGCACCACGCGGTCCTCTCCGCCTCCGGCACCACCCAGACGCTCTACCTGGACGGTGAGAAGCAGGCCGACTACACCGGCGCCGCCGGTGACCAGACGACCACCCGCACCTTCATCGGCGCGGGCTTCACCAAGGGCTGGATCAGCTCGCCCTCCGACGTCAGCTACTTCGACGGCTCGATCGCGGAGGTGGCCTTCTACTCGGCGCCGCTGACCGAGGACGAGGTCGGCCGCCACTACTCGGCCGCCAAGTCGTCGTCCGGCACCGCCCCGGTCCGGACGGTCAAGCTGACCGACCCGACCGACAAGACGCTGACCTACGTGTACGACGCGGAGCTCGGCAACCGCCTGCTCGCGGCGGTCGACAGCACCGGGCAGCGCACCACCTACGGCTACGACACCTCGGGCTTCCTGCACACGGTGACGGACGCCAACGGCAACCGCTCGGTGAGCGGCCACGACGTGCGCGGCAACACGGTCTCCACGACCACCTGCCAGAACACGGCGGCCAACACCTGCGCCACCGAGTACTACACGTACTACCCGGACGCGACCACGCTCTTCCCGGCGATGGACGCGCGCAACGACCTGATGCTCACCGAGCGGGACGGTCGCTCCTCCGGGCCCACCGACAACACCTACCTCACCAGCTACACCTATGACACGGGCGGAAACGTCACTTCGGTGACCACCCCGCCGGTGCCGGGCTCGCCCGCGGGCCGTACGGCCTCCACGGTGTACACCACCGCGACCACGGTCGCGGCCGAGGGCGGCACCAACTACGCCCCGGCGGGACTGGTGGCCTCGGTGCGCACGCCCGGTGGGCGCTCGACCTCGTACACCTACTTCAAGAACGGCGACCTGGCGCAGATCACCGACGCCAACGGCGCCTCGGTGAAGTACACGTACGACAACCTGGGCCGCCAGATCACCAAGACCGAGATCTCCGACTCCTACCCGGCCGGTCTGACGACCACGCTCGGGTACGACAAGGACGACCAGGTCGTCTCGGAGATCAGCCCCAAGGTCACCAACCGGGTCACCGGCGCCGTCCACCAGGCGAAGTCGACGACCGTCTACGACCCGGACGGCAACGTCCAGTCCCAGACGGTCGCGGACACCACCGGCGGCGACACCTCCCGGGTCACCTCGATGACGTACGACGCGTACAACCGGGTCGCGACCCGGACGGACCCGGGCGGCGACAGCACCGCGTTCGAGTACGACGTCTACGGCAACAAGGTCAAGGAGACGGACCCGGCCGGGAACGTCAACGAGTACACCTTCGACGCCGAGGGCAAGCCGCTCACCACGAGCCTGCTCAACTACACCGGCGACCCCAACAGCCCGTCCGCTCCCACCAAGCTGGTGCAGGAGTCGCGGGCCTACGACCCGGCGGGCCGGCTCGCGTCGATCACCGACGCGATGGGCTGGGTCACCGAGTACACCTACACCGACGACGGTCTGTCCGCGACGGTGGTCCGCAAGGACCCGCAGAACAGCAAGTCGTTCACCGAGCAGGCGAACACCTATGACGCGGCCGGGAACCTGACCAAGCAGGTGACCAACGACGGCACCACGACCACCTCGTTCACGGTGGACGCGGCGGACCGTACGACGTCGACGACGATGGACCCGGGCGGCCTCGCCCGGACCAACAAGGTCTCCTACGACCCGGACGACAACGTCGTGTCCGAGACGGACTACGACCCGACCGGCGCCACCAGCACCACCGACACGCGCTACGACGCGCTCGGCAACGTCACCGGCACCACCGCCCACGACGGCACCACCGCGCCGGTCGGCCGCTGGAAGCTCAACGAGACCAGCGGCACCAACGCGGCGGACTCCTCCGGCGGCAACAACAAGGTCACCTTCGGCACCGGCGTCACCCGCTCCACCGAGCAGGGCGGCAGCGCGGTCTTCGACGGCACGGCGGGCGCCTACGGCCAGGGCACCGGCCCCGCCGTCAACACCAACGGCGGCTTCACCGTCTCCACCTGGGTGAAGCTGGCCGACACCACCGCCAACCACACGTTCGTCTCCCAGGACGGCACCGCCGACCACGGCTTCCAGCTGTACTACTCGACGGCGTACGGCTGGTCCTTCAACCGCACCTCCGGTGATGTGGCGAGCCCGACGCTGGCCCGTGCCACCTCCGGCACGGCGGCGGTCACGGCCAACACCTGGACGCATCTGACCGGTGTCTACGACGCGGCGGCGGGCGAGATCCGCCTCTACGTCAACGGCGCGCTCAAGGCGACCACCCCGTACAGCGGCTCCTGGGAGGCCACCGGGCCGCTCCAGATCGGCCGCCGTATGTCGGGCGGCACCCAGGGCGAGTACCACAAGGGCTCCCTCGCGGACGTCCAGGTCTACGGCGAGGCGCTCACCGCGTCGCAGGTCTCCGGCGTCTACGGCAAGACGCTGCCGGCGGCGGGCAGTTCGGTGCGCGGCACCAGCTGGAAGCTGGACCAGCGCGGTATGCCGCTGGCGACGACCGATGCCAACGGCGTCACCACCGACTACGGCTACGACGAGTCCGGTCAGCAGACCAGCGTCACCGAGCCGGCCGTGAACGCCGAGCAGAACGGCGGCACCCCGTCGTCGGTCCGCCCGGTCACGCTCACCGGCTACAACACCTTCGGCGAGCAGACCGAGTCCTCGGACCCGCTCGGCAACGTCACGGTCACGGCCTACGACGGCGAGGGCCAGGAGGCGTCCACGGCGCTTCCCGACTACACCCCGCCGGGCGCCTCGACCCCGATCAAGGCGGTGTCCTGGAACGAGTACAACCACCTCGGCCAGGTCTCCGCGGAGGTCGACCCGCTGGGCAACCGCACCGAGTACGGCTACACCCAGCTGGGTGACCTGGCCTCGGTGAAGGAGCCGGGCGGCGACACCACCAAGTACACCTACGACACCAACGGCGACCAGCTCTCGGCGACCCGGCCGAACGGCGCACGCCAGGAGTCGACCTTCGACTACCTGGGCCGCGAGGTCACCAACACGGACATCGTCCGCCAGCCCACCCAGCGCGCGTTCACGGCGATCAACTACTACGACGCGCCGGGGCAGCAGCTGTCCAAGGTGGTGAGCCCGGCGGGAGTGAGCGAGTCCTACGGGTACAACGCGCTCGGCGAGGTCACGTCCACCACGGACGGGGCCAACAACACGACGCGGTTCACGTACGACCAGGACGGGCAGATGCTCACGTCCACGGATCCGGACGGGACGAGCACCAAGAACACGTATGACGGGTTCGGCCGGCTCACCGCGATCAGTGACCTGGACACCAACGGTGCCGTGCTGCGCACCACCAGCTCCACCTACGACCGGATGGGCAACCCGCTCACGACGAAGGACTTCCGCGGGCACACCACGAGCTTCACGGTCGACCCGACGGGTCTGGTCACCCAGGCGGTGCAGCCGGTCTCCGCGACCGAGTCGATCACCACGTCCTTCGGGTACGACGCCGCGGGCAACGCGACCCGGTTCACCGACGGCCGCGGCAACGCCTTCGTCAAGACGTACAACTCGTGGGGCCTGCCCGAGGCGCAGATCGAGCCGTCGACTCCGGCCCACCCGGCCGCGGCGGACCGTACCTTCACCACGGCGTACGACGCCAACGGACGGGTGAGGCAGCAGACTTCGCCCGGCGGCGTGGTCGTCACCAACGAGTACGACACCAGGAACCGGCTCACCCGGCAGACCGGCACCGGCGCCGAGGCCGCGACCGTGGACCACAGCTACAGCTATGACGCGGACGACCGGCTGGTGGCGGTGACCGGGACCGACTCGGACACCGGCAAGGACACCTTCGGCTACGACGACCGCGGCCAGCTGCTGTCGACCACGGGCCCGTCGGGCAGTTCGTCCTTCGCCTACAACGCCGACGGCGGACTGACCTCGCGCACCGACGCGTCGGGCACCTCCACCTACGGCTACGACACCGCCGGACGCCTGTCCACGGCCAACGACGCGGTCACCGGCTCGTCGCTGAGCTACGGCTACGACGTCAACAGCAACCTCAAGTCGATCGACTACGGCACCGGCAAGGCCAAGCGCGCCTTCGGCTACGACGCCCTGGAGCAGCTCAAGTCGGACACCCTCACCTCCCCGACCGGCAAGACGCTGGCCTCGGTGAACTACGGGTACGACGAGAACGGCAACGAGACGTCGAAGACGACCACCGGGGTCGCGGGCGCGTCCGCCAACACGTACACCTACGACTGGGCGAACCGCCTGTCGTCCTGGAACAACGGGACGACGACGGAGAGCTACGGCTACGACGCCTCCGGCAACCGGACGCGGGTGGGCGGCGACACCTACACCTACGACGCCCGCAACGAGCTCACCTCCGACGGCCACAACACGTACACGTACTCGGCCCGCGGCACGATGAGCACCACCACCGACGAGGGAGGCAAGCAGACCGACGTCAAGGCGGACGCCTTCAACCGCGTGATCAGCGAAGGGGACCGCACCTACACCTACGACGGTCTGGACCGGGTGCTGGCCGCCGGCGACCCCGGCTCGGGTCCGGTGTTCAGCTTCCAGTACAGCGGCGCCGGCAACGACGTCGCCTCGGACGGCTCGTCCACCTACAGCCGCGACGCCGACGGCTCACTGCTCGGCGTCAGAAGCGGTACGCAGTCGGCCCTGGCGATGACGGATCTGCACACCGACCTCATCGCGCAGTTCACGGCATCCGGCGAGGCACTGACCGGCTCGACGACGTACTCGCCCTTCGGCGAGGTCCTGCAGAGCGCGACCATGCTCGGCCGCCTCGGCTACCAGTCCGGCTGGACCGACCCGGAGACGGCCAAGGTCAACATGGCCGCGCGCTGGTACTCGCCGCAGACCGGCCAGTTCAACAGCCGCGACACGGTGAACCTGGACCCGCTGCCGGACTCGGTCGGCGCCAACAAGTTCGCCTACGGCGACCAGAACCCGATGACCATGACCGACCCCACCGGTCACTGGAGCTTCGGCGGCGCCTGGAAGAAGTTCAAGAAGAAGGTCAAGCACGTCGCCAAGTCCGCTTGGCACAAGACGAAGAAGGCCGTCAAGCACGTCGCGAAGGCCGTCAAGAAGGCCGCGAAGAAGATCAAGAAGGCCGTCAAGAAGGCGGTCCACAAGGTCAAGCACGTGGTCCGCAAGGCCGTGCACTACGTCCATGACGCCGTCAAGAAGGTCAAGAGATACGTCAAGAGGACGTACAAGCGGGTCAAGAAGTACGTCCACAAGGTCGTCCGGACCGTCAAGCGGGCCGCCA
This sequence comes from Streptomyces sp. ERV7, assembly GCF_001653515.1. Lineage (GTDB taxonomy): Bacteria > Actinomycetota > Actinomycetes > Streptomycetales > Streptomycetaceae > Streptomyces. The sequence continues at coordinate 1,756,149 of NZ_LYOY01000040.1, forward strand.
AGGCGGTGGCCAAGGCCGTCAAGCACGTGGCGCACAAGGTCGTCAAGGCGGCCAAGAAGGTCGGCAGAGCCGTCAAGAAGGCGGCCAAGGCGACAGCCAACTTCGTCAAGCAACACGCCTCGACGATCGCCTCGGTGGCCACGGGTGTGGCGGTGTTCGCCGGATGTACGGCACTGACCGCGGGAGCCGGAGCACTCGGATGCGCCGCGCTCGCCGGTGCGGCGGCCAACGCCGTCGGCTATGCCATGAGCGACGGGCCCAAGACCCTGGGCGGCTTCCTCGGAGCCGTCGCGATCGGTGCGGCCACCGGCCTCATCGGCGGTGCGGCGGGCGGTCTCGCCACGAGCGCCGCGAGCCGGCTGCTCGGCGGCATCGCCAGCAACGCGATCCGGGGCGGTATCCAGGGCGCGGTCGGCGGCATGGCCGAAGGAGCCGCCAGCTACGGCGTGACCTGCGGGGTGAGTGAGGAGGGCTGCAGCGTCAGCGGCGTGGCCAAGGCCACCGCGATCGGCGCGGCGACCGGCGGGATCTTCGGTGCCGCGGCGGGCAAGATGAGCAAGGGCGCCTGCCACAGCTTCACCGGTGCCACCTCCGTGGTGCTGGCCAGTGGCGCGACCAAGGCGATCAGCCAGGTGAAGGTCGGGGACTACGTCCTCACCGCCGAGCCCGGCAAGACCGGCAAGAAGGGGCAGGAGGCGCACCGGGTCACCGAGCTCCATGTGACCACCCACGACCGTGACTTCGTCGCGGTGACCATCGCGACGAAGGAAGGCTCCAAGACCCTCCACACCACGGCCCTGCACCAGATCTACAACGCGACCACCGGTGAGTGGACGCGGGCGCAGGACCTCAAGGAGGGCGACAAGGTCCAGACGGCCGACGGTTCGGACGCCCGGGTCACCCAGGCCCTCGGCTACAGCGACCACCAGGTCACCTACGACCTCACGGTCGACGGACTGCACACGTACTACGTGGTCGCCGGTGACGCCGAGCTCCTGGTCCACAACTGCAACCCCGAGCTGCGCGACCGCGCGATCGAGATCAACAAGGCTCTCGACGACGGTACGAAGGCGGGCAAGCGGGCGGTCAAGAACGGCACGGTCGCGATCATCCGGGCGAACCGCGGTACCGCGGAGAAGCCCGACTACGTGGACGTGGTCGCCGCCAACGGTGACGGTCTGTCCCAGGCGCAGCGGAACATGCTGCGCGACGGCGAGGAGGCCGCGGTCAACAATCCGAACCTCCACGCCGAGACCAACGCCATGGAACACATCGACAAGAACGGCTGGACTAAGGTGGACGGCGGTGTGAGCCGCAATGTCTGCCCGTTCTGCGAGAACGCCATCCGCAATGCCGACGGTCACGTGGGCGGGCCCACATCGTGGCGACAGCGCGTGGTGTTCAATCTGGACGGTGCTGTCCGCCAGCGGTATCCGTACGGACACCGGGGCTTCTCGTTCAGGAGTGACTGTGGGTGTGGCTGAGGTTCTCAACTCGCTGAGTGACGGCGAATCCGACCAGGTGGCCCGACTGGCCGTCGCCCGGTTCGCCCCACTCGCCCTGCTGGACGTCTCCGCCTGGTGGAACGGGGCGGTGCCCTCCGGGTACCGCCCGGCCGTCGGGGCGGCTCAGGGGTGGGCGACCACCCCGCCGTCCCCCCGGGACGTCGCCGCGCTGGAGAGCCTGGTCGACGAGGCGCTGGACGCGGAGGACGAGACCCCGACGGGGGAGGCGTACTACCCGTACCAGGCGGCCGCGATCCTGAGCCACTGCGCCTGGGGGCTCGGAGGCAATCCGGGAGGCAAGTTCCTCGCACGGCTGCGGGAGGAAGTCGACCGCTACGCCGGTCACGTCGACTGGCAGCTGGGCCGGAGCAGGATCCCCACCCAGGAGCCCGGCTGGTTCCGGTCGCGCGAGGAGAAGCTGTGGCTTCGCGCGGCCCGGCTCGGGGACGAGGCGGAGTACGCGGCGATGGCGGCGGTCTCCCGGCAGATCGCCGGGGAGTACGCGCACGCCGTCGCACGTGCCCTGTCCGAGGAGGCGACGGCCGACTATGTGCTGGTCGTCGAGGACGCGGTCAAGGACGCCTATGTACGGGCGGCCGACGCGGCGCCGGCCGGGGTGAGGGTCGCCGTCGGCGAGTCGCTGCACCTGCCGGACATGGACGACGCCAACCGTACGTACTTCGGGAATCCCGCCTTCGTCTATGTCTGGGGCGGGGACGGGGAGTACGTGGCCCGGCCCCACCCGGAACCGGGCCCCCAGCGGGGTCGGCGCGCCCGGCCAGACCGGCGGCAGCAGCCCGCCGGGTCCGCCCCGACGGCCCCGGTGCCCGTTCAGTTCCCGGTGCCCTTCCCCGTGCGGAGCCGGGCGCCCCACCCCCCGCTCTGCCTCCTGCTCGGCTGCGCTCGACACCCCTCAGCCTCCCGCGGCTCGGCGCCTGGACGGAGCACGGCGTCCCGGCCGCGGCTCCCCACGCGTGTCTCGCAGGTTTTCTTCCCGTTACCCGGCTCGTACTCACGTTTCCCCCGGCGGGGCGCGATCGTTGACCGGTCGTGAGATTCGTACTGAAGCGGGCAGGGGCGAGCACCGCGGCCGCCCTGGCATGGGTGGCACTGACGGCGGCACTGGTGGCCGGGGCGGCCGGGTGCAGCGGGGACCACCTGGACATCGGCGGGGTCGACGGGGTCAAGGACGTCGTCGCGGGCAAGGCGCCCTCGCCCCGCGACGTGATCCTGGTGACCCCGGACGACGGGGCCAAGGGCGTCAAGGCGGACGGGAGGATCGAGGTGCGGGTGCCCAGCGGGCGCCTGGAGCGGGTCAGGGTGATGAAGGCCGAGGACGCGCAGCCCGAGGAGGTGCCGGGCCGGATCACCGAGGACGGGCTCCACTGGGAGCCGGCCGAGGGCGCGGCGGCCCGGCTGGAACTCGCCGCCAAGTACACGGTGGACGCGGTGGCGCTCGACGGCCACGGCCACCGCCAGGCCCGGCACACCAGCTTCACCACACTGGTGCCCGAGCACCGGTTCATCGGCTACTTCAAGCCGGAGAACCGCTCGACGGTCGGCGTCGGCATGATCATCTCGTTCAACTTCAACCAGGCGATCGAGAACAGGGCGGCCGTGGAGCGCGCCATCAGGGTCACCTCGCGGCCGCCGGTCGAGGTGGTGGGCCACTGGTTCGGCAAGGAGCGCCTGGACTTCCGGCCCAGGGAGTACTGGAAGCCCGGCACCAAGGTCACCGTGGACATGCGGCTGCGCGACGTCCCCGGCGCCCCGGGGGTCTACGGCGTCCAGGAGAAGCGGGTCGGCTTCACCATCGGGCGCGACCAGGAGTCCCTGGTGGACGCCGACGCGCACACGATGGAGGTGCGCCGCGGCGGCGAGCTGGTCAGTACGGTCCCGATCTCGGCGGGATCGCCCAAGAACACCACGTACAACGGCAAGATGGTCGTCACGGAGATGTTCGACGTGACCCGGATGAACAGCCGTACGGTCGGCTTCGGCGGGGAGTACGACATCCCGGACGTGCCGCACGCCATCCGGCTGACCGCCTCCGGCACCTTCCTGCACGGCAACTACTGGGCCTCCTCGGGCACCTTCGGCTCCAGCAACACCAGCCACGGCTGTGTGGGCCTGCGCGATGTGAAGGGCGGCAGCCCGGACACCCCGGCGGGCTGGTTCTTCGACCGCACGCTCGTCGGGGACGTGGTGGAGGTCGTCAACTCCCGGGACAAAACGGTCGCGGCCGACAACGGGCTCGGTGGCTGGAACCTGGACTGGGCGAAGTGGAGGGCGGGCTCGGCCCTCTGACCCACCCTCGCCGGCCGGCCCGGCCCGTACACACCCCCGGTGACGTCGTGATGTCGCCACAGCGAACGCACAGGACCATTGGGACTGAACGGTGACATTCGCGTGGCGTTGAGTGTGCGTCCCGTGTGATTACCTAGGCAATCGTGTGCGCGCGAGGACGCGCGCGGGGGTGTTTTTCAGTGCGGGCCGTGGCGTGATCCAGGCCGTGCGAGGGGAGAGAACTGTCGTGAACGGGCAGCACATATCGGGGGCTCCGAAGAGGGCGGCGGGGCGGCGGCGCGGTACGCCGGGTCTGCTGGCTCTGCTGCTGGGGGCGCTGCTCCTGCTGGTCTCGGCGTGCGGCGGCGACGACTCCGCCTCAGGCGGGGGCGGCGACGGCAAGGGCAAGGCCGGCGCCGGCAAGGCGGGCGAGGACACCAAGGCCTCGGCCGCGGTCGTGACCGTGGCGCCCAAGGACGGCTCCGGCGACGTGGCGACCAGCGGCGCGCTGAAGGTCTCCGCGAGCCAGGGCAAGCTCACCGCCGTCGCGGTCGCGGACACCAAGGGCAACGCGGTGGCCGGGAAGATCTCCGCCGACGGCAGCGCCTGGACCCCGGACCAGCACCTCGCCTCCGCCACCAAGTACAAGGTCCACGCGGTCGCCAAGGACGACGAGGGCCGCGAGTCCGCCAAGGACACCACCTTCACCACGCTCGTCCCCAAGAACACCTTCATCGGCACCTACGCCCCCGAGGACGGCGACACCGTCGGCGTCGGCATGCCGGTGTCGATCAACTTCAGCCGCGGCATCACCAACCCGCAGGCCGTCGAGAAGGCCATCAAGGTGACGGCCGAGCCGTCGGTGCCGGTCGAGGGCCACTGGTTCGGCAACGACCGCCTGGACTTCCGCCCGGAGAAGTACTGGGCGGCGGGCACCAAGGTGACCGTCAAGTTCAACCTGGACGGCGTCGAGGGCCGCCCGGGCGTCTACGGCAAGCAGACCCGTACGGTGAAGTTCACCGTCGGCCGCTCGCAGGTCTCCACGGTGGACGCGAGCGCCCACACCATGTCCGTCGTGCGCGACGGCAAGGTCCTGCGCACCCTCCCGATCAGCGCGGGCGCCCCGGCGAACACCACGTACAACGGCCAGATGGTGATCAGCGAGAAGTACCAGGTGACCCGGATGAACGGCGCCACCGTGGGCTTCGGCGGCGAGTACGACATCAAGGACGTGCCGCACGCGATGCGCCTGTCCAGCTCGGGCACCTTCCTCCACGGCAACTACTGGGGCGACCCCTCGGTGTTCGGCAACACCAACACCAGCCACGGCTGCGTGGG
>NZ_LYOY01000041.1 GCF_001653515.1 Streptomyces sp. ERV7
GGGTGCCGCGGTGGAGTGCGCGCTCACCGCCGTCATGATGTTTTTCGTGGTGACGATGGTGCGCTGGCTGCTCGATCCGGCCTCGCCCGTCTTCATCGCCGATCTGCACCTCGCGCTGGGCGCCGTCGGGGCGCTGGTCGCGGTGCTGCTGGTGGGGCTGATCCTGAGCCCGCCGGGCCGCCGGTCCGGCGCGCACCTCAATCCGGCCGTGAGTGTGACCCTGTGGCTGATGCGCGCGTTCCCTGGACGCGCTGTACTCCCGTACGCCGTCGGCCAGTTGCTCGGAGGGCTGGCCGGGACCGCGCTGGCCCGGCTGGTGTGGGGGCCGGTGCTTCAGTCGGCGGCTCTCAGTGACGGGCTGGCCCGCCCGGCGCCCGGCCGGTCCTCCGCGGCGGTGTTCGCCCTGGAGGCGGCGAGTTTCGCTGCGATCGCCCTGCTCATCGGCTTCTTCGTCACCCACCCCGCCCTTGCCCGGCCGATGCCGTACGCGGTGGGGCTGGTGGTCGGCCTGATCATCGCGCTGCTCGGCCCGGTGAGCGGCGGAGCGGCCAACCCGGCCCGCCAACTCGGCCCCGCGGCACTCTCGGGGACCACCACCGCACTGTGGGCCTATCTCACGGCACCGCTCCTCGGCGCCGCGCTGGGGGCCCTGGCCCACCTCGGGTACGTATCGGGGCGGGACAAGTCATGGGCAGGCAAGCGCCGTTGACCGCAGGATGTCTTCCTGTGGTCAACGGCGTGGCGGGCACCCACTCGATCAGCGCGGTCGCAGTATCTCCGCCGTCAGCGAGGCCAGTTCGAGGGCCTGGGTGCGGTTCAGGCGGGGGTCGCAGGCCGTGGTGTAGCGGTGGGGGAGGTCCGTGGTGGAGAGGTGCTGGGGGCCGCCGAGGCACTCCGTGACGTCGGCGCCTGTCAGCTCCACGTGCAGGCCGCCGGGGTGGGTGCCCAGAGCGCGGTGCACCTCGACGAAGCCGCGCACCTCGTCCAGGACTTGGTCGAAGTGGCGGGTCTTGTAGCCGGTGCGGGTCTGCACCGTATTGCCGTGCATCGGGTCGCACTGCCAGACGACCGCGTGCCCGGAGGCGGCGACCTTCTCCACGATCGGCGGCAGCACGCGCCGCACCTCCCCGCTGCCCATCCGGCTGATCAGGGTCAGCCGGCCGGGCTCGTCGTACGGGTCGAGGCGTTCGACGTACTCGACGGCCTGCTCCGGAGTGGTCGTCGGGCCTATCTTGACGCCGATCGGGTTGGCGAGGAGCTCGGCGAACGCGAGGTGCGCGCCGTCGGGTCGGCGGGTGCGCTCACCGATCCACAGGAAGTGCGCCGAGAGGTCGTACGGTTTCGGCTCGCCGCGCTCGTGGCCGTCCACCACCCGGAGCATCGCCCGCTCGTAGTCGAGCAGCAGGGCCTCGTGGCTGGTGAAGAAGCCGGTGTCCGCGCCCCCCGGGACGACTGTCCCGGTCGCGTGCAGCGCGCGTATCACTGCCATCGCGGACGCGGAGTTGACATAGGCGCGGAGCATACGGCGGGGGTCGGGGGCGCGGGCCCCGGCGGTCGCCTCGCGGCCGTTGACGATGTCGCCCCGGTACGCCGGGAGGCCCAGCGCGTCCGTGGGGGAGGAGCGGGGTTTGGCGTACTGGCCGGCGAGCCTGCCGACCCTCACCACCGGCAGTCCGGCCATCGAGGTGAGTGTCGATGCCATGCGGTGCAGCGTGTCGACGGTGCCCGCGATCGAGCGCTCGGTGGTCTCGGCGAAGGTTTCCGCGCAGTCGCCGCCCTGGAGCAGGAACGCCGTGCCACCCGCCACCGAGGCGAGGTGGGCCCGCAGCCGGTCCACCTCCTCAGCGGTCACCACCGGCGCCACCCCCTCCAGCACGGCCCGCACCCCGCGTACGGCCTCGGGGTCGGGCCACTGCGGCTGCTGGGGTGCGGGGCGGGCGAGCGCGCGGTCCACGGCGGCGCCGAGGTGCTCGGGCAACGGCCGGGGCGATGGCCGGGACGGAGAGAGTAGGGGCGGCAACGGCCGTGCCGGGCCGAGGCGAGGAGCCGCAGGCGCTTGTCCGTTCAACGATCCCCCTCGTACGGCTCGTCACGACGGGGTGCGAGCCGATGGCGTCATTGCGGAGTCGGGTGAGCAGCGGGATGCGGGGCGAGAGAGGCGAGGTGGTGTTTTCGATCCTATCGGCTCGGCCCCGTACGACAAATGCCGTCCGACCAGGCCGGGTTGGCCCACCTGGACACCGTGAACAATGGTGCCCGCCTCGCTAGCGTGGATCAGATCGAACCCGTGGGGAAAGGACATGTACGTGAGTGGACTGATGCGGGGCAAGGTTGTTCTGGTGACGGGTGCGGCCCGTGGCCAGGGCCGTGAGCACGTCCTGCGTATGGCGGGCGAGGGTGCCGACGTGATCGCCGTCGACCTGTGCGCGACCCTGCCCGGCGTGGCCTACGCCTCGCCGGAGCCGACCGACCTCGACACCACCGTCGCCCTCGCGAAGGAGTCCGGGCAGCGGATCGTCCCCCTGGTCGCCGACGTCCGTGACCTCGCCGTTCTGCGCGATGAGGTCGACGGCGCCGTGGAGGAACTGGGGCGGCTCGACGCCGTCGTGGCCAACGCCGGCATCTGTATACCCCGCGCCTGGGACGAGGTCACCGAGGAGATCTTTCGCGACACCATGGACGTCAACGTCACCGGTACGTGGAACACCGTGATGGCGACCGCGCCCCATCTGGTGACGGCGGGCGGCGGCTCCATCGTGCTGATGAGCTCCTCGGCCGGCCTGAAGGTGCAGCCGTTCATGATTCCGTACACGACCAGCAAGTTCGCGGTGCGCGGGATGGCGAAGGCCTTCGCCGCCGAGCTCGCGCGGTTCGGGATCCGGGTGAACAGTGTGCACCCGACCGGTGTCGACACCGCGATGGGCAGCCGGGCCATGCTCACCCAGGTCGCCAAGGCGAGCATGGCCGATCCGCGGCTGCGCGGCATGCTGGTCAATATGCAGCCGGTGGAGGGTATTTCGGTCGAGGACGTGGCCAACGCGGTGCTGTTCCTGGTGTCCGACGCCTCCCGTCATGTCACCGCGCACGCGATGGCCGTGGACGCCGGGGTCAGTGAGTTCTGAGGGGGTTGGTCAGTTCCTTGCCGACGGCACCAGGTTCTCCACGGTCTCCCTCAGGTGGGTGCGCAGCACCTCGGGGCTGCTCACATGCAGGGTGCGCATACCGAGGTCCCGCGCGGCCGCGATCACGGTCGTGCGGTCGTCGATCATCAGTGTCTCGCGCGGATCGGCCCCGCAGCGGGCCAGTGTCTCGGCGAAGTACTCGGCGGAGGGTTTGACCTGGCCCACGCGCCACGACGAGCACAGGTGGTCGAACAGCCGGTAGTGGTCGTGGTGTCGGTTCTTGAGATGGTCCCAGTGCTCCGCCTCGTTGTTGGCCAGGACCAGGGTGAGCTCCGGATGGGCGCGGGCCACCTCGGCCAGCTCCACCGCGTTGGAGCGGTAGCAGCGGACGTGGGTGGCGTACAGACGGTCCACCCACTCCCCGTCGAAGGTGTCCGCGAAGGGGCTGCCCGCCTCCTCCAGGAGACCGCGCAGGACGTCGTACGCATGGCTGGCGCCGCTCTCGTACGCATGGGCCGATGACAGTACGGCAGCGAGCAGACGGGACTCGTCCACGGCGTAGCGGCGTGCGATGTCCGGTATGAAGGAGGTCTCCTCATTGATGTTGTTGAACAGAATTCCACCTGCGTCGACCAACAGTACGCGAATCATTTTCTCCATCCCCTCTCGATGGTTTCGGATATACGTAGTCATTGGAGCCGAGTGATGGCGCTCTCTCACGATCTCGTCGGGCGGACCTGGGATTCCGGGACCCGGCGGTGGACGTTCTCGGACACCTCCCTTTACGCACTCGGAGTGGGCGCGGGCGGTGACGACCCGGGCCGCGAGCTGGAGTTCACCACGGAGAATTCCGGGGGAGTCGCGCCCTCGGTGCTGCCGACCTTCGCGGTCACCCTCGTCTCCCGGCACACCGAGCCCGTCCTGGGGGACTTCGACGTGTCGCAACTGCTGCACACCCAGCAGTCCCTGACGCTCTACGGTCCGCTTCCCGTCGCGGGCGCCGCGGCCACGACCTCGCGGCTGACCGCGCTGCGGGACCGGGGGAGGAACGCGCTCGCGGTGATCGAGTCCACCTGCGTGGACCCCGCCACGGGCCGGCCGTTCGCCGACGTACGCACCGGACTGACCATCAGGCGCGAAGGCGGATTCGGCGGCGAGCCGGGCGAGGACGAGCCGTGGGAGCGCCCCGAGGGGGATCCCGATCACTGCGTGGAGTACCGCACCGCCCCCAACCAGGCTCTGCTGTACCGGCTCAGCGGTGACCCGAACCCGCTGCACTCCGACCCCGCGATCGCTGCCCGTCTGGGCTTTCGCCGGCCACTGCTGCACGGGCTCTGCACGTTCGGCTTCGCGGGCCGGGCCCTGCTGCACACGCTCTGCGGGAGCGACCCGGCCCGGTTCGGGACGATGTCGTCGTGCTTCACCTCGCCGGTCTTTCCGGGCCAGGACCTCACCGTACGGATCTGGGAGCGCGGCGAGCGCGCGCTCTTCGATGTGCGCTCCCACGGCAGGGTCGTCCTGGACCGCGGGGTCTTCGTCCGGCGCGGCGCCGGCCCGGCAGCGGACTGAGGCAGGTCAGTGGGCACCAGAACGCCCGTCCGCCGCGGCCTGGTTGTCGGCGTACCAGCGCACCGTGCTCCGTACGCCCTCCGCAAGGCCGATCCGCGGCTTCCAGCCGGTGGCCAGCAGCCGTGAGACGTCGAGCAGCTTGCGCGGGGTTCCGTCCGGCCTGCTCGCGTCCCAGGTGACGCGGCCGGTGAAGCCGGTCGCCTCGGCCACGAGGGCGACGAGGTCCGCGATCGTGAGGTCCTCGCCGACACCGATGTTGACCGGCGACGGGTCGTCGCAGTGCTCCAGCAGATGCAGACACGCCGCCGCCAGGTCGTCGGCGTGGATGAACTCCCGCCGTGGCGTGCCGCTGCCCCAGACGACGACGTCCTCGGCGCCGGAGCCGACCGCCTCGTGGAAGCGGCGGATCAGCGCGGGCAGGACGTGCGAGCGGGTGGGGTGGAAGGAGTCGCCGGGACCGTACACATTGGTCGGCATGGCCGAGATCCACCGGCGGCCGTACTGCCTGCGGTACGAACGCACCGCGACCAGCCCCGCGATCTTCGCGATGGCGTAGGCGTCGTTGGTCTCCTCCAGCGGGCCGGTGAGCAGCGCGGACTCCGGGATCGGCTGGGGGCTGTGCCTGGGGTAGATGCAGGAGGAGCCGAGGAACAGCAGGCGGTCCACATCCGCCGCGTGTGCCGCGGCGAACAGATTGGTCTGGATGCGGAGGTTGTCGTTGAGGAACTCCACGGGTTCGGCGTCATTGGCGGCGATGCCGCCGACGCGCGCCGCCGCGTCGATCACCACGGCGGGCCGGAGCGAGGTGACGTAGTCGAGCGTGGCCGGGGCGTCGGTGAGGTCCACGTCCGAGGAGCGGATGCCGACGACGGAGGTGAACCCCTCGGCCCGGAGGCGGCGCAGAACGGCGGATCCCACGAGTCCGGACGAGCCCGCGACGAGCACGGTGGCCGACGGGTCAAGGGCGGGGGTGGCTGCGGGCATGGGCCTTCTCATCCTCGGTCGGGGGCGGCGATGCGGTCGATGGAGGGGAGCTCAAGGCCCCGGCACCACAGCGCCCCCAGCAGGCGCAGCAGCGAGACCGGCTCGGGGGTCGCCCGGTGGCCGGAGGCGATGACCAGCGGATCGTCGACCCCCTCGGCCCGCAGGGTCTCGCGGATCGGCGGGGTCAGGACGGGGTGCGGCCCGATCTCCCCATAGGCCCGGATGCCCCGGCGGGCCAGCGCCGACACCGCCTGGGTGAAGCGGACCGGCCGGCGCAGGTTGCGCGCCCAGTAGTCCGCGGTGGCGAGCCCGGCCGGGTCCGGGTCGGCGTCGACCGTCGAGATCCACGGGATGTGCGGCGCCATGGGGGCGAGATCGGCCAGCTCGGCGCGGAGCGCGGGCAGCACGCTGTCGACGAACGGGCTGTGCGACGCCGCGTTGATACGGATCTGCCGGCAGCGCACCCCCTCGGCCTCCAGCGCGCTCACCAGCGCCCGTGTCGCCTCGCTCTCGCCGGTGACCACGGTCTGCCCGGGCGCGCTGTGGGCGGCGACGACCACCGTCCCGGGGATCTCCTCGCACCGGCGCGCGACGGTGTGCCGGTCGAGACCGACCGTGGCCATCGCCCCGCCGCCCGCCGCCTTCGCGAGCAGCGCGGAACGTACGCTCACGACCCGCGCCGCGTCTTCGAGGCTGAGGGCACCGGAGACATGGGCGGCGGCGACCTCGCCGAGGCTGTGCCCGACGACCGCCTCCGGGCGCAGGCCCAGGGAAAGCAGCCAGTGGGCGGTGGCGACCTGGACGGCGAAGATGAGCGGCTGTGTGGTGTCCGGCGGGCCGAGCTCCCCGTCGGCCGCGCTCATCAGCGGTGCGACGACTCCGCCCGGCAGCAGTGCGTCGAGTTCGGTCAGCACCCCGGCCGCCTCCGGCGACCAGTCGAGCAGGGCGCGGCCCATGCCCGGCCACTGGCTGCCGTGGCCGCCGAAGCACCAGGCGGTCCGGGAGGCGGCGCCGTCGGCCCGTCCCGATGTCCAGCGCGGACTGGCCAGCCCGTCGGCGAAGAACGAGAGACCCTCGATCAGGCCCGCCGGATCGGCGGCCGCGACCGCCAGGCGCTCCACCCCGTCCCCGCGCGAAAGGGGCACCACCGCTTCGGGCGGGGAGCCATCGGCCAGCAATTGGGCGGCCGTTCGCGCCGTATCCGTCAACGCGGCCCGGTCGGCGGCGGAAAACATCAGCAACCACGGCGGGGGCGGTGGCACCGAAGAGGTGAGAGGCATGGGAACTCCCTGGTTCCGTAAAGGGGGATCGGACAGATCGTCAGTAGTTGCTACGATCGCTGCGCTGGCAATTTCGGACCGTCGTACGGGCCGTTGGCCGATAACGCGATAAAGGAGTAGAGGAAGCATGCCGGAAACCTCCTTCCAGGGCCAGATCGTTGATACCGAACCCGCCTCCGCCGTATTTCTCGTCATCGGCATTCCCGGGTCCGGGAAGAGTTCGGTGTCGGCGGCTCTGGCCCGCCGGTTCCCCCTCGGCGCGCACATCGAGGGCGATCACCTCCAGGACCTCATCGTCGCGGGCGGGCATCTGCCCTCGCCGGAGGAGGACCTGGAGGCGGATCGCCAACTGCTGCTGCGGGCCCGCAACGCGTCGGTGCTGGCGCGCAGTTTCCATGCCGCGGGGGTGGTCGCGGTCATCGACGACGTGGTGGTCCGGCGGGCCCATCTGGAGTTCTACCGGGAGCAGTTGAAGGACCTGCCGCTGCGGCTGATCGTCCTGGCCCCGGCGGCCGGGGTCGTCTCCCGGCGGGTCGCCGAACGGGACAAGGTCCTGGCGGACGACTGGTCGTTCCTGGACGACGCGCTGCGCGGTGAACTCGACGGTGAGGGGACGTGGTTCGACAGCTCCGACCTGACCCTGGAGGAGACGGTCGAGGCCATCCTGGCGAAGGGCTGAGCGGTTGAAGGAGGTCCGGCGCGGGGATCCCGAAGGATCCCCGCGCCGGACCTCGTCCTTCTCAGCCGCCGTCGACACGGCCCACAGCGCTCAGCCAGGTGCGCATGAGGTAGGCGCTGCGGTGCAGGAAGGCCCTGGCCTCCTGGGACCAGGCCCCGCCCCGCGCCTGTTCGGCGAAGTCCTCCAGGCCGTGGCTGAGGGAGGCGTAGGCCTCGCGGTAGTCGCTGCCCTGGAGCTCGAACTCCGTCAGCCAGGCAAGGAGTTCGTCCATGAAACGGATCGCGGGCAGCTCGATGGAGAGGTCGTTGAGCAGGTCGTGCTCGTTGCGCTCGTGGTTGACGAGCGGGCCGCCGAAGCGGACCGAGTGGCCGAGGTGTTTGGCGCAGGCGGCGACGAAGTATCCGCTGAAGATGTCACCGAAGCGCTCCACCGCGGCCCCGCCGATGGGCTGGCCCATCCGCAGGAAGTAGTAGGCGGGCAGGGCGTCGTGGTGCACCGCGGTGTTCTGGGAGTTGACCGGGCACCAGGTGTCCCTGGCCAGTACGGCGGGTTGGCCGTTGTAGGCGGTCACCCGGGGCCGGACCGCGAGCCGCGTCACCGCGTCCACATCGGGATCGTCCAGCCACAGCCCGGCGTTGACGCGCACGTCGGCCACCTCTTCGGTGCTGGTGACCTCGGTCGCAGCCGCGCGGGGGCCGTACGGGAAGCCGCGCGGGAAGACCCGGCAGGGGTCCACTTCCAGCAGGTCGCAGGCGTTGAACCAGCCGTTGTCGGCCGACACCACACGGTGGCGCACCGGGCCTTGCAGCACCACGCGGTGCTCGTCGAAGAAGGGGCTGTCGATCGGCAGGTTGTCGTCGTCCATGGAGACGGCCATCGCGCTGCCGTTGAGGTAGGACAGCAGATAGCCGATGTTGCGGCGGTTGTCGGAGTCGTACGGGATCAGGTCGGGCACACCGAGTCGGGCGAGCAGCCGGTCCTGCTCCTCCACATCGGGGGAGACGACGGTGGCGCCGCGGCTCCGGGCCTTCTCGCAGGCCTCGTAGAACGCCCTGGGGGTTTTCCTGTCGGGTATGACGACGAGCCGGGCGCCGGTTTCGGCGAGGGTGTCGGCGTAGTGCTCCAGGAACGAGCCGGAGCCGATGGTCGTGATGACGATGTCGATCGTTTCGGACATGTGGTCACTCCACGGTAGGTATGTCCCGCCAGTACCGCAGTCGCGAGGACGCGGCGATGAGCGGGGCGCTGAGCCAGAGGAACATCACGACGGCCAGCCCGGCCCTCGGGCCGAAGAGGCTGCCCAGGCCGCCGCCGACGAGGCCGCCGAAGAAGAGCATGCCGCGGCTGATGAACCGGACGCAGGCGACGGTCCGTTGCAGCAGCTCGGGCGGTGTCAGCAGTTGGACGAGGGTGGCCTGGCCGACCGTGAACACGGAGAAGCCGGCGTGGAAGAGCAGCGCGCCGCTGAAGAAGAGGAACAGCCCGGAGCCCGGCCGGGTCAGCGGCAGGAGCAGTCCCGCCGGTGCGAGCACGGCCGCGGGGATCCACACCGCGCGTGCCGTGCCGAGGCGGCGGCTGACGCGGCCCGCGCTGAACGCCCCGATGAGACCGCCGATGCCCACCGACCCGAGCAGCATTCCCAGGGTGCCCGGGGCCACCCCGACGTCGTCGGCCAGGAAGATGACGACGAGGGCCTCGTACGCGGCGAAGCAGCAGTTGCCGACGGCCGAGCCCGCGATCGAGGCCAGGATGACGGGCCGCCGGGTCACGAACCTTACGGCCTCCGACAGTTCGGCCCACATCCCCTTGGCGCCGGACGACGAGGAGGCGGCCTCGATGCGGGAGCGCATGAGGAGGTTGCACGTCACGGACGCGCCGAAGCCCGCTGAGTTGAGCAGCGGAGCGTGCTCGGGGCCGAGCAGCTGCACGGTGAAGCCCGCCAGCGTCGGCCCGAAGGCGAGCGAGACGGCGCGGGCGATCTGGAGGCGGATGTTGCCGTAGACGAGTTTGTCCTTCGGCAGCATCCGCGGTGGCATGGACAGATACACGATCTCGTAGAACACCGTCGCACAACTGACCAGCACATTGGACATATAGAGGTGCCACAGGGCGAGGTGCCCGGTCGCGGCGAGGATCGGCACCATGGTGACGATCGCCGCACGGCCGAGGTCGGCGAGCAGCAGCATGGTCCTCGGGGGCAGCCGCCCGCTGTACACCCCGGCGGGCAGGGTGAGGATCAGCCAGGGCAGATACCCGGCCGCCGTGATCAGACCGACCTCGCCGACCGAGGCCCCCAGGCTCTGGGCGGCGAGCAGCGGGAAGGCGACCACCGTCGACATCCCGCACAGCTGGCTGATGCCGCTGCCGATCCACAGCAGCCGGAAGTCCCGTTCGCGGACGGACTCGGTCGCCAGGGTGGCGGGACCGGACATGACGGGTGCCCTCTTCTTCCTCGGTTGGTGAGCGGCGGCCTAGCGAGAGGGGGTTGGCCACGTGGCCCCTGGGGGTGTCAGAGCGTCACCGGGACGGAACCGGTTCTGGCCGACCGCTCCGCCGCCAGTGCGCAGCGCAGTGCCTCGTACGAGTCGCGCCAGCCGCCCGCGCTCGGGGTGGCGGGACCGCCCGCTGCCTCGGCCAGGAAGGCCCGCACCTGTTCCCGGTAGGCGGTGGCGAACCGGTCCCAGTACCCGCGGAACCGCGCGGTGGGCACACTGCCCGTCCCGGGTGGCTCCGCGCGGGTCAGCCCGGCCTCCAGATTGCCTTTCTCGCCCAGGACTTCGGCCCGTACGTCGTACCCCACGGGCTGCCAGCGGCCCGCCGAGAGCGCGGCGAGCGTGCCGTCGTCGAGGCGGACGGTCGCGGTGACCGTGTCGAAGTCACCGATGTCCGCGAGCCCGGGGCCGGACAGCGCCGAGCCGTCCGCGACGACCTGGACGATCCGGCGCCCGGTGAGCCACCGCACCATGTCGAAGTCGTGGAGCATGAGGTCGGTGAAGATCGAGCCGCTTTCGCGCAGCCGCGCGAGGGGCGGCATCGACACATCGTGCGAGACCAGCCGGAGCAACTGCACACGGCCCAGCTCCCCGCCCGCCGTACGGGTGCGCAGATCGGCGAGGCCCGGGTCGAAGTGGCGCTGGAAACCCACCCACAGCGGCACACCGCGCTCCTCGGCCCTGACACCCAGTTCCTCGGTCCGGGCGAGGTCGATGGTCAGGGGTTTCTCGCACAGCGTCGGTATACCGGCGTCGATGAGCGCGCCCACCAGCTCCGGGTGGCTCGTGGTGGCGGCCGTCACCAGCGCCGCGTCACAGCCGCTGGACACCAGCTCCTGGACCGAATCGGCGACGGTCCGCGACGACACGTCCTGGGCGAGTTTCTCGGCGCGGGCGCGGTCCGCGTCCACGCAGACCACCCGGTAGGGGCCCAGGGCGTCGAGGTGGTCGGCGTACATCGCGCCGATCTGACCGCAGCCCACCACTCCCACGACCATCCCCGTGCTCATCGGCCCGCCTCCGTCACCTGCGGGAGGGCGGAGTGGGCCAGGGCCACCAGGTCCGTCGTCTCCCGGCACTCGCGCAGCCGGGCACCCCAGTGCGCGGCCCGTGAGGTGAAGGCGGGGTCGCCGAGCACCTCGGCGATGCCCTTGCGTATGTCGTCGGTGCGCACACAGGGCTGGTCGGACGGGCCGGAGTAGCGGTCGCTGAAGGCCAGCCGGCCGTACGGGGTGGTCTCACTGGTCCGCAGCAGCACCCCGGCTCCGGCGTCCTCGACCAACTGCCGTCCGTTCATCTCCTGTTCGGACATGAACGGCATCACGACCTGCGGTTTGCCGTGCAGCAGGGTGGCGAGGACCGTGGCCGAGCCGCCGTGGTCGACCACCACGTCCGCCCACTCCAGTGGTGTGTCCAGGCCGGTGAAGCCCGCCACCACGACGTTGTCGGGCACGTCCAGGCCGCCCTCGAAGGCGAAGCCGCTGGAGACGTACACGCTCCACGGCTGGTCGGCGCAGGCGTCCAGGACGTTCTGCAGGGCCTGGCGGCCCACCGTGCCGCCGCTGCCGATGGTGACGTACACCTTGGGCCGGTCGGTGGGCGGGGGAGCGGGGGCGTCGGAGGCCACGGCCGGGTTCCAGTACATCGGTCCGACGAAGTGCAGTGCGCCCCGGTGCGGCGGCCCGTCGACCGGTTCCAGGGCGGGCAGGCTGGACACCAGGGTGACCTCGCCCCACAGCAGGTGCTCGGCGCGCTCCACCGGGCCGAGCCCCAGCTCGCGCGAGAGGCGGTCCCACACCGGCAGGCTCGACGGGTGCGGCAGCAGGTCGCGCGGCGCGACCGTGGACCACGGCATCCAGCCGTTCGCCCGCGGGGTGATGAAGTCCGCGTCCGCGAGGGAGACCACGGGGATGCCCGCCGCCCGGGCGGCGAGGGCCGCCGTCGGGCACATGTCGATGACGACGAGGGTCGGCCGGTACGCCTCGATCAGGCGGGCGTCGGCGGCGACCCGGCTGCGGACCCGCTCGACGCGGTGGTAGGTCGCGGCCACCGCGAACACCCGCTCCACGTCCGCGAAGGGCAGATACGGGGGCATCGGGTGCCGGTCGGGCGGGCGCGGCGCCTCCGGCTCGGAGTCCAGGACCGGGAACCCCGCCTCGCGCACCATGGCGTTGATGCCGCAGTCCGCGAACGCCACCTCGTCGCCCGCCTGGGCCAGCGCCGAGGCCAGGGCGAGACACCGGCCGGTGTAGGCCGCCCCGCCGCCCCAGCCCCAGGGGAAGAACAACACTCGCTCGGTCACATGTCCTCCTGCTCGTCGGTCGTCCTCATGCCGTCAACCCGCCGTCCACCGCGATCACTTGCCCGGTGACATAGGACGCCGGGGGAGAACAGAGGAAGGCCACCACCGAGGCGATCTCGTCGACCCGGCCCGCCCGTCCGAGCGGGGTGCGCTCCAGCACGCCGTCCCGCGCCCTCGCGTTCAGGCCGTGGTAGGCGGGGGTGTCGGCGATCAGTCCGGGGGCCACGCAGTTGCAGGTGATGCCGTACCGGCCGTACTCCCTCGCCGTCGTCCAGGCCAGGCCGTGCAGGCCGGACTTGGTGGCCGCGTACGCCGCCTGGCCCGGCTGTCCGCGCAGTCCCGCCACCGACGAGACGAGGACGATCCGCCCGCCGCCGTGCCCTGTCATGGTCTTCACCCCGGCCCGCAGACAGCGGAACGCGCCGCTGAGATTGACCGCGAGCTGGTCCTCCCACTCGTCCTCGGCCACGTTCAGGAGCAGCCGGTCGTGGTGGACCCCGGCGTTGACCACGAGCGCGTCGAGCCGGCCGAACTCCTCCACGACCCGCCCCACCACCAGCTCGCCGCTGTGCGGACGGGACAGGTCGGCGGTGAGGGCGAGCGCCTCGGCGCCCGCCGCGCGCAGATCGTCGACCACGGCCGCCGCGGCCTCCTCGTTGCGGTGCGCGTGCACCCCCACGGCGTAGCCCGCCAGGGCCAGGGAGTGGGCGATCGCCCGCCCCAGCGGGCCGGAACCCCCGGTCACCAGGGCCACCTGGGCGCTCATGGCGCCGCTTCCTCGCGTACGGGAAAGCAGGTGCTCTCGATCTGCGCGAACCGCGCGCGCAGCCGGTCGGCCGCGCCGGGGTCGGCCGGTCCCTCCCGGCCGCCCGCGGCGACCAGGGCCTCGCGCAGCCGGTCGAGCGCGGTGCGCAGCGGACGGGCCAGCTCCAGGACGCGGGGGTACACCGCGAGCGGGTCCGGCTTCTCGTGCGCCGCGATCAGCGCGATACCGAGCCGCTTGGCGTGCACCCGGGCATCGAGTGCGGCTCTGCGCACTACCGTCAACTCAGGGGAGAGGGCGAGCGGTTCGCCGGGTGCGGGGGCCACGGCGAGCGCGTTGGCGTAGATGAACAGCTGGGGCTGGATGTCGCCGAGGACCAGCACGTGCAGGGCTCTGGCCGTCACCGCGCCGAGCCCGGCCTCGGCGAGTTCGTCGAGGAGGGTGCCGAGGGCGTCCGCGCCCACCGAGAGCAGCGCGGTGTCGCGGTGCAGCCGTTCGGCGAAGTACTCCTGCGGGTCGCGGTGGTCCGGCGCGTCGGTGACCGTGACCGTGCCCACCCAGGTGAACAGGGCCCGCAGTCCGGGCGTCAGCGTCCAGCGTCGGCGGAAGCCGTGGGCCGGGTCGGCGTCGGTGTCCAGGACGGTCATCACGCTCTCCGGCGAGGACCAGTCCACCGCCAGCACCGCGTGGTCGTGGAAGTGGAAGCGGCCCTCGTACACGTCGCCGGGGAGGTGGAAGCGGTCCGGCAGCACCATCACCGGCTCGCCCGCGCCGAGGCGCTCCAGGACGAACGGCACATTGCGGCCGCCGTCGTCGAACTCGGTGCGGTAGTCCACCCGGCAGCCGTCGAAGTCCTTCGCCAGGTCGCGGCCCACCGGGTCGAGCGGGCCGTTGAGGGCGCGGGCGACGGCCAGGGGGTCCAGACCCCGGAAGTGCAGGACGGACTCGACACAGCGCAGTACGCAGTTGAGCCCGTCCAGCGCCCGGTCCTGCCACCCCAGCGCCCCCAGCTGGTCGAACCGCGGGGTCGTGGTGGCGGTCATCGCAGCTCTCGCCCGGCGGTCCGCGCGCGGGCCACCAGGGTGTCGGCCAGGTGCCCCAGGTTGTCGAAGGCCGTGCCGTCGGTCTCCTCGCCGCTGTAGGGCACGCCCCACTTCTCCTCGAAGCGGGAGAGGACGACGATCAGGTCGAGCGAGTCCATCCCTATCTCGTCGAGTGTGGTGGTCTCGCTGAGCCGGTCGGGCAGATGGGGGCGTTCGGCGAGCACGGTGGTGATGAGCTCCATGACGTGCTCGCGGTCGATCGGCTGTGCGTCTGCGCTGTGGGTCATGTCCTTCTCTCCCTCTTGCCGTTGTGTGTCGATGGCGCGGTGTGCATGGGGCTGACGGTGCGTCAGGCGCCGTCCTCGATCAGCAGACCGCGGCGGATCTTGCCGCTGCCCGTGCGGGGCAGTCGGTCGACCCGGCGGATCACGGACGGGACCTTCACCGTCATCAGGAGTTCGCCCGCCCGGCGCCGTAGCGCCGCCGCGTCGAACTCCTCGGCGCTGGCCTCGACGAAGGCCCACACCTGGTTCTCGCCCGAGGGCCCCGGCCGCCCGACCACGGCGCAGTCGCCGACGCCGGGCAGGGCCCGCAGGACGGTTTCCACCTCCAGGGGGGAGACCTTGTTCCCGCCGATGTTGATGACGAGGTCGCTGCGGCCGGTGAGCCGCAGCCCGCCGTCGTCGAGCACCCCCAGGTCGCCGGTGGCGACCCAGCCCTCGCCGTCGGCGAGCGGCACCGGCCGCCCCTCCTCCATCCGTACGGGGGACAGGCCCGGGAAGCACGCGAGGACCGGCCCCGGCTCGTCCCCGCCCGCCTTGAGCTTGACGCCGGGCAGCGGGTGTCCGACGCTGCCGCCGCCTCCGGCCGGGTGGAGGGTGAGCTGGCCGAGTTCGGAGTTCCCGTAGTGGTCGTACACGGCGATGTCCGCGTCCTGCCAGGCGCTGACCGCCTGGGCCGGGAGAGCCTCGCCCGCGCTGACACAGCGCTTCCAGGAGCCCGCGCGCGCCACCCCGCCCCGGCCCCACCAGTCCAGCATCAGGGGGACGGTCTGCAGGACGGTCGGGCGGTGGCGTTCGACCAGGGCCGCGGCCCGCGCCGGGGTGAGCGGCCCGGACGGTATGAGCTGGCAGGCCCCGGCCGACAAGGCGGCCAGGGTGCCCGCCTCGATCGCGTAACTGTGGCCGAGCGGGCTGGTGGTGAGCACCACGTCGTCGGCGTCGATACCGAGCCCCCGCGCGAAGCCGGCCGAGTTGTGCAGGGTGCCGGACCACTCGCGGGAGATCACCTTGGGGCGGCCGCCGGTGCCTGAGCTGGTGACCGCGAAGGCCGGCTCGCCCGTGCCGATCCCGGGCGGCCGCAGCCGGGTCACGCCGACGGCGTCCATACCGAGCTCGGCGCCGAAGTCGGCCAGCGCGGCCGAGCGCTCCGCCTCGCCCGCGCGCTCCTGGAGGACGAGCACGGCGGCGTGCAGCGAGGTCGCGGCGGCGAAGGCGACCACCGAGTCCAGCGACGCCGTCAGCACGACAGCGGTCCGGGTGCCCGGACCGACTCCCGCGGTCCGCAACTCCCGTACCCGGTCGGTGACTTCGCGCTCCAGCTCCGCGTACGTCACCGAGCGCCGCTGGTCCACGAGGGCCGGGCGGTCGCCCCGCCCGGCGCGGCGGTGCCCCGCGAGGACGTCCAGCAGTGTGTCGTCCACGGTCATCCCTCCTTGTGGGCGGTGCAGCGGTAGCCGTGCCGCCGCCCCGCCGCCACCACGGTCGTCGTGGTGGGTGCGCCGTCGTCGGTGAGTGAGGCGGCCAGCTCGGCCAGGGGGGCGGTCGCGCGGAGGTCGGCCGCCCGCTCCGGCGGGGGCGGGCACGTCCGCACGGGGTCGAGCCGGGCGAGGACGCGGGCACCCCGCCCACGGGCCCGCGCGGCCGTCTCCAGGACCACGAACGCCGCCCAGCCGGTCACCGGGTCGACGCCCTGGGCCCGCGCGGCGGCCGGGCTGAGCATCTCGTACGCGCCGCACAGCACCGGGCCCTCGTCCGCGAGGCGGAGTCTGCGCTGTGCGAGGGCCAGGGCCTGGAGGCCCGCGCCCGGTCCAAGGACGGTGGCGCAGTAGCCGCGCAGCTCGTGGCGCAGACAGATCAGGGACGTCACGCCGTGCGCGTTGAAGTACAGGAAGGACTCGGGTGCCAGCGACGAGCGGGCGCCCGCGTCGAGCCGGGCGCGCATGGTCTCGGCCACGTGCCCCGCCCCGTACACCGAGCCGATGACACAGGCGGTCCCGCCCGGGTCCGCGCCGCCCGCGCCGGCGAGTGCGTGGCCCGCCAGCTCCGCGATGCGCTCGGGCAGTTCCCGGGTCCACTTGTTGACGTCCCGCCGCCCTTCGGCGCCCGCCGCGTGCGCGTCCCACAGCTCCGCCGTGTCGACCTCGCCCGAGGCCACGGCGGTGATCACGACCTGGTCGTCCATCAGGGCCTCCGGAAGACGAGTGCGGTGTTCATCCCGCCCAGACCGCAGGACACGCTCAGCGCGGTCCGCAGGCCGGGCACCTGCCGTGGGCCGTCCTCCAGGACGAGGTCGAGGTCGGCGCAGATCGGGTCGACCGGCTCGGCGCCCCAGGTCGGGGTGACCGCGCCGTGCACCAGCGACAGCACACAGGCCATGGCCTCGACGGCGCCCGCGCCGCCCTGGAGGTGCCACAGGACGCCCTTGACGCTGTTGACCGGGATCGAGGCCAGCCGGGGACCGAACACCGCGCGCAGCGCCTCGATCTCGGCGGTGTCGCCGCGCCGGGTGCCCGGTCCGTGGGTGTTGACGAAGTCGATGTCGTCGGGGGAGAGGCCCGCGTCGGCCAGGGCGAGCCGTACGGCCAGCTCGATGCCGTCGGCTCCGGGGGCGGCGAGGTGGCCGGTGGCGTTGGTGAGCCCGCAGCCGGCCAGCACGGCCAGCGGCGCGGCGGCGCCCGGCCCGGCGTCGTCGAGCGGTTCGAGGCGGAGCACCGCGGCGCCCTCGGACACGCCGATGCCCCGCCGTTCGGTGCTGAAGGGCCGGCAGCCCTCCGGGCCGAGCGTGCGCAGTGAGTTCAGTCCGAGGAAGGCCATGTCCGTGACCGCGTCGGCGCCGCCCACCACGGCCGCGGGCGTCTCTCCGAGCGCCACCAGGTCGCGGGCGACCGCGATGGCTGCCGCGCCCGAGGCGGAGGCGTTGGTGATGGTCAGGGCCTCGCCGCCGAGTCCCGTCCGCTCCGCGCAGGCCCCGGCCAGGTCGCCGGTGAAGTGCCCGGGCAGGGGCGGGACCACCCCGGGGTCGGTGGTGCCGAGGACGAGGGCGACACGCTCGCGGTCAACGCCGTCAACACCGTCGACGCCTTCGACGGCTTCCCGTACGGCGGTCTCCGCGAGGTCGAGGGCCCGCCAGACGCCGTCCCCGCCGGTGTGCCCGGGCACCCGGCCCGCCGCCCCGAGGGTGGCCCCGGCGGTGTCGAAGTCGGTGAGGGGCGGGTGGTGCGCCTTCCCGGTGGCCAGTGCCTCCCACAGTGCGGACACACCCACCCCGCCCGGGCCGCACACGCCGAGACCGGTGACCGCGACCGCGGCGCGTGTGGCGCTCATCGGTGCTCTCCCCGGGTCAGCGCGGTGGCGAGCGAGCTGATGCTCGCCGATTCGAGTACGGCGTCGTCCGGCAGCGCCACGCCCAGTTCCTGCTCCAACTTGCCCACCACCGAGATGAGTTGCACCGAGTCGACTCCGGCGGGCGCCAGCGGCTCGGTGTCGCTGAGCCACGGCAGGCTCGGCTCCTCCTGCAACTGGTGGGCGAGTTCGGCCCGTACACGGGCCCGCATCGCCTGCTGGATCGCCTGCTGGGTGTCCATGCTCACGCCACCTTCGCCGCGGCGCGGAACGCCTCGTCGCAGGCCGCCAGGGTGTGGTCGAGGTCGGCGTCGGTGGTGGCGGCGCAGATGAACCAGTGGTGGGTGGGGTGCAGCAGCACGCCCCGGCGGGTGGTGTGCGTGAAGAACGTGTCCTGCGTCAGCCGCGCGCGGGCCGGGTCGGGGTGGGAGAAGGTGAGGAACGGCATCTGCGGCACCCCGCGCACCTGGGCCGGGACGCCGTGGCGGCGTATGAGCTCGCCGAGGCCCGTCTGGAGCCGGACACCCAGGCGGCGTACGTGCTCCAGGGCGGTCCCGTCGGCCAGTCGGTCCATGGTCGCCACCGCCGCGGCCATCGCCACGGTGTTGGAGTAGAAGGTGGAGGAGATATGGGTCCGGCCGACCATCGCCATCACATCGGCCCGGCCGGTCAGCGCCGACACCGCCCAGCCGTTCGCCATCGCCTTGCTGAAGGTGGCCAGGTCGGCCCGGACGCCGAACAGCTCCTGCGCTCCGCCCAGGGCCACCCGGAACCCGGAGCGCATCTCGTCGAAGACCACCAGCGCCCCGTGCTCGTGCGCCAGGTCGACCGCGCCCTGGAGGAAACCCGGCTCCGGGCTGTCGAGTTCGAACGGCATGAGCAGCAGACAGGCCACCTCGCCCGGGTGCGCGCGGAAGACCTCGCGCAGGCTGTCCAGGTCGTTGTACCGGAAGGTGTCGACCTGGGTGCGCACGGTGTCGGGGATACCGCCGGGGCGCTGGGCGGCCCAGTCGTGCCAGCCGTTGTACCCCCAGCGCACCACACGGTCGCGCTCGGTGTACGCACGGGCGAGGCGGACCGCCGCGCTGGTGGCGTCCGAGCCCGTCTTGAGCAGGAACACCCGCTCGGCGCCCGGGACGATCTGCACCAGCCGCTCGGCCAGCTCGATCTGGGTGCGCTTGCGGAGCGTGATCGAGAAGCCCTCCTCGATCTCGCGCAGAGCGGCCTCGGTGACCACCGGGTCGGCGTGCCCGAGGATGATCGTGCCGTACGCCAGGATGTAGTCCAGGTACTCGTTGCCGTCGGCGTCCCAGATGCGGGCGCCCCTGGCCCGCTCGCCGTAGACGGGGTAGGCGCCGTCCACCAGCCGGTCCCGCTCGATCACGTAGTCCTTCTCGGACAGCGTCGCGTCCACGAGGCGGCCGCGGGCGAGCAAC
Organism: Streptomyces sp. ERV7; assembly: GCF_001653515.1. Classification (GTDB taxonomy): domain Bacteria; phylum Actinomycetota; class Actinomycetes; order Streptomycetales; family Streptomycetaceae; genus Streptomyces. The sequence continues at coordinate 19,294 of NZ_LYOY01000041.1, forward strand.
TTCATGGAATTGTCGAGCCGGAGCGCTTCGGAAACGTCGGTCACGGCATGGTCCCCTCTGTAGCTTGACTTCCCTGGTTGTCCGCCTGGCCGGCCGCTGCGGCACGGGGCCGGGCGCTCACCGCGCGGTCCTGGCCGTGCGGGTGCCGCGGACGAGCTTGCCGGGCAGTGCGCCGGTCGCCTGGCCGTCGCGGAAGGTGATCTCGCCCGCGACCACCGTCGCCGCGTAGCCGTCGGCCTTCTGGACGAGCCGTCCGCCGCCCGCGGGAAGGTCGTGGACGAACTCGGGGGAGCGCAGGCTCAGCCGGTCCAGGTCGATGACGTTGACGTCGGCCCGGTAGCCGGGGCGCAGCAGCCCCCGGTCCCGCAGCCCGTACAGCCGCGCGGGCTCGAAGGTCTGCTTCCTGACGACGTACTCCAGCGGGAGCCGCGCTCCCCGGCTGCGGTCGCGGGCCCAGTGCGTCAGCATCGATGTGGGTGTGCTGGCGTCGCAGATGAGCCGGCAGTGCGCGCCGGCGTCGCTGAGTCCGAGGACCGCCTGGGGGTGCAGCAGCATCTCGCGGATCGGGTCGAGGGTGTATTCGGTGTACCCGAGCAGCGGCCGGAAGATCATGCCGCTGGTGTCCTCGGAGGTGAGGAAGTCGTAGATCAGCGCTTCCGGGTTCTGGCCGGTGCGCGCGGCCAGGGCGTGGAAGGACCGGTCGGCGGCGGGCTCGTAGTCCGGCGCGGTCGCGTCCATCGGGAAGTGCCGCTCGTAGCCCTGCGGGAACAGCGCGGAGCGGGGGTCGGCGTTCTCCGGCTGCTCGGCGAGGATCCGCTCGCGCAGCGCGCTGTCGCGCATCGCCACCCGGCGCTCATGCGCGGGCAGATGGGCGATTTTCTTGTAGGAGGGACGTTTGTGGAAGGGGTGGGTGGAGTCCAGGCTGATGATGACGCTGAAGGGGCGCCCGGCCACCTGCGGGTGCAGATCGGCGCCGTCCGCCACCGCGTCCTCGGCGATCTGCAGCAACTCCCGCCAGCCGTCGGGGTCGTTGTCGTTCTGGAAGAGCCCGAAGGTGACCGGGCGCCCGACCGCGGCCGAAAGGCGCCGCATCCACTTGATCTCGCCGAGCGGGTCGTCGACCTTCTCGCCGCCCGCTCCCAGCGGCACCAGTTGGAACACCCCCGTCCCGGCCTCGCCGAGCACCCCGCCGAGCGCGAACAGCTCGTCCTCGGCGGCGAAGGTGCCGGGCACGGGGGCGCCGGTGATGGCGAGATGGGTGAGGGTGCGCGAGGTGGAGAAGCCGATGGCGCCCGCGTCCAGCCCCTCACGGACCAGTGCGCACATCCGGTGCAGGTCGTCCTCGGTCGGCGGCTCGTTGTCGGCGCCCCGCTCGCCCATCACATACGCGCGCAGCGCGCCGTGCGGGACCTGCGTGGCCACGTCGAGCACCCGCGGTACGCGCTCCACCGCGTCGAGGTACTCGGGGAAGGTCTCCCACTCCCAGGTGATGCCCTCGGAGAGCGAGGCGCCGGGGATGTCCTCGACACCCTCCATCAGGCCGATCAGCCACTCGTGGCGGTCGGGCCGGGCGGGGGCGAAACCCACCCCGCAGTTGCCCATGACCACCGAGGTGACCCCGTGCCAGCTGCTCGGGGTGAGCTGGGGGTCCCAGCTGACCTGCCCGTCGAAGTGGGTGTGGATGTCGACGAAGCCGGGGGTGACGAGGTGGCCCTCGGCGTCGATCTCGGTGCGGCCCCGGTCGGTGACCCGCCCGACCCTGGTGATCACACCGTGGTCCACGGCGACGTCGGCGACGCGTGCGGGGATGCCGGAGCCGTCGCACACGGAGCCGTTGCGGATGATCAGGTCATGCATGGTGATGCGGACTCCTCGTGTCGGGTGAGTGCCACAGGCCCGCCGGTGCGAAGAGCAGGTTCTGGTACTCGTAGTGCTTCTGCGGCCGGTGGGGCACCGGCGTTCCGCCGCGCAGCTCCCACGGCTCGTACTCCGCGGCCGTCAGCGTGTCGACCAGCTCCCGGCTGGTCGGCGCGCCGGCCACGTCGAGGTCGCCCACCTCAAGAGAGATCACCGGCCGCTGCCCGCTGAGCAGTTCGCGCATGCCGGTCAGGACGTGCGCCTCCGCGCTCTCGGTGTCGATCTTCACGAAGTCGACGTCGAGGCCCTCGTCGCGTACGTAGTCGTCCAGGCTGAGCGCCTGGACGGTGAAGGGCTCGCAGGGGATGCGCGCCCGGACGGCGTCGGGCAGCCGTGCCTCGAAGGCGGAGTTGTAGGCGCTGTAGCCGAGGCCGTGGTCGAAGAAGACGAGTTCCTCCTTCTTGGACCAGGCCGCCGCGGCCACCACCGAGGCGTTGGGCAGCCGGGCGGCGTTGCTCCGCAGCACCGAGAGTGTCGAGGGGGTCGGCTCGAAAGCCGTCACCGTGCCTTGGGGGCCGACCAGTTCGCTCGCCCACATCGTGTAGTAGCCGATGTGGGCGCCGACGTCGAGCACGGTCGCCCCGGGGCGCAGATGCGAGAGGAGGAAGGCGGTCAGGTCGTAGTCCACGAAGCCGTACCGGTGCAGGGAGATGGACACTTCTTCGGGGAGCGCGATGGACATCTCCCGGCCCCAGAAGGTCCTCGCGGTGGACGGTGTGCCCTCGCCGCGGTGGCGTCGTGCGCGCAGTGCGCGGGTGGTGGGGTAGGTGGTCCTGACCGGGTGGCGCAGGCGCTGGGCGAGTCCGCGGACACCGGACGTGCGGGAGCGCCGGTCGAGTGCGGTCCGCCAGGCGGTGCGGTCGGGGGGTGGGGTCACAGACGGCTCCGAGTCTGCTCGTGGTGGGCCCGGGAATCGGCGAAGGGGAGGACGTTGACCGGTTCTCGGCCGTCGGCCCCGAGCCGGGCGAGCTCGGCGTCCACCATGATCTGGGCCAGGCGCTGCACCGAGGTGTGCGCGGTCCAGCCCAGTGCCGTACGCGCCTTGGAGGCGTCGCCGATCAGCGCGTCCACCTCGGTGGGGCGCAGATACGCCTCGTCGTGGCGCACATGGCTCTGCCAGTCGAGGCCGACATGGGAGAAGCAGTGCTCCGCGAACTCCCGCACAGTGGAGCCGACTCCGGTGGCCAGGACGTAGTCGTCCGGCTCGTCGCGCTGGAGCATGCGCCACATGCCCTCGACGTACTCGGGGGCGTATCCCCAGTCGCGGACGGCGTCGATGTTGCCGAGGTAGAGGTGTTTCTCCAGCCCGTTCCTGATGCGCGCCGCCGCCCGGGCGATCTTGCGGGTCACGAAGGTCTCGCCGCGCCGGGGCGACTCGTGGTTGAAGAGGATCCCGTTGACGGCGAACAGACCGTACGCCTCACGGTAGTTGCGCGTCATCCAGTAGCTGTACACCTTGGCGGCGCCGTACGGGCTGCGCGGGTGGAAGGCGGTGTGCTCGTCCTGCGGCGGCGGGGTGGCCCCGAACATCTCCGAGGAGGAGGCCTGGTAGTAGCGGATGTCCCGCTCGGTCATGAGGATGGCTTCGAGCAGACGGGTGGTGCCGATCCCGGTGATGTTGCCGGTGTTCTCCGGCTCGTCGAAGCTCACCCGCACATGGGACTGGGCGGCCAGGTGGTACACCTCGTCCGGCCGGATACGGGCCAGCAGGGTCACCAGCCGGCTCGCGTCGCTGACGTCGCCGTAGTGCAGGATCAGCCGCCGTCCGGCGTCGTGCGGGTCGCGGTAGATGTGGTCGAGCCGACGGGTGTTGAACGTGGAGCTGCGGCGGACTATGCCGTGGACTTCGTACCCCTTGTCCAACAGGAGGTCGGCGAGATAGGAGCCGTCCTGTCCGGTGATTCCGGTGATCAGCGCGCGCTTCACGCCGGCGCGTTCCGGAGCGGGGACGCGTTTCCGTGACTCATGTGCATCAACCGTCCTTTTCCAGAGCTTCCGGAGACCGGCGGGATTCCAGCGGAACGAACCGGGGATTGAACCGTTCGTGTACGTACACCCGGCCCGCGCCCCCGCAGTCGATGATGTATTCCTTGCTGACGCACGCGGGAGAAGCGCCGCCGAGCGGCCAGGTGTCGCGTGAGACGGCGATCGGTTCGCGTTTCAGCGCCAGCCCCACCTTCTTGAGATAGGGACCCAGGAGTTCGTCGGGCGGGGGGACCAGACGGTCGCTCTCGCGCCCGGCGATGACGACCCGGTTCACACTGATGACTTCTTTGTCGGGGGTGAGGATCCTGGTCTGCCGGTCGACCACCAGGGCGTCGGGGGCGGCGCCGAGGATATGGCACCCGATACGCCGGACCTGCGCCGCGGGAACCTGTTGCTGGTGGTCGATCCGTACGCTCAGCCGCTCGCCGACCAGGGCGTCGAGCAGCAGGGTCGTCGATCCGTCCGCGCAGACGAGCATTCTCGTCTGCGGCGGAGCCGAGGAGAATTGATTCAGCCGTTCCGTCATATCACGACCGTTCCACGCCATAAGGCGGACCAGAAAACGTGACGAGTGCTGCTGATTTCTTCGATGATCATGCGCCAAAAGGCTAAGAGCCAAGGAAGTTGAGGGTCAAGCGGTGTTCGACTGCACAAGTCTGTGCAGTCGAACACCTGGAACACCCAGGAAAGGACAGGGCCGGTCCCGGTCCTACCGTTGCTCGAGTTTCGTCGCGAACTCCTCGAGATGGGCCATGCATACGCGCATGGCGCGCGCCGCGATCGCGGAGCAGTGCTCGGGAACGCTGTTCACTATGACGGACTGGTTCTTGCTGATGGCCGCGGTCAGCCGCAGCCACTGCACCAGCATGCGGCCCGTGTCGGTGTGCCGCACGGACGGGTCGCGGGCCAGGAGTTCCAGGTGGCGCAGCTGTTCCGGGCCGGAGCCCGATCCGTCCACCGGGGAGAGGGCCGGCCGCTGCCGCGCCCGGGGGTCCGGGGAACCGTGCTGGAGCGTGGCGCGCCGTCGTACGTCCTGGGCGGTCGAGGGGGAGATGTTGGCCGCTCGGGCTATCTCCCGCAGGGAGGCGTGGGGGTTCTCCTGGAGGTACGCTTCGGCAATCCTCCGGTTCTCCTTGGGGTTCACGGGCCGGGCGCGACCGTCGACTCCGATGCGCGCCTCGCCGGACCTGGTGGGGGGAAGTCGCTGGCGAATACCGGCGACGGTCTGCTGGGCGAGACCGGTGAACTTGGCCAGCGCCCGGTCGGACATCGTCGGAAAGGCCGTGATGATCCTCTCCGCGGCGGCTCTGCGGTCCTCCCGGGTGAGGGGAAGGCCGTGCTGCGTATTCGACTGGACGGCGAACAGGAACGCCTCGCTGTCGCTTCCGGTGAAGTAGCGGGCCCGGATGGTGGTGTCGCCGCGCTCGGCCCGGGCCCGCAGCCGGTGCATTCCGTCGATCACGCGCAGGGACTGCTGGTGCACGATGATCGGTTGCGGTTCGTCGTCCAGCTCCGCGATGAGCCGCACGTGCTCCTTGCTCTCGCCGTTCAGACGAGGCGAATCGGCGGGAAGCAGCGATTCTATGGGCAGGGAGACGCAGTGCTCACTGATGTACCGCTGGAGCGGAAGGAAGTGGTCGGCGCGGTCCTCGTTCGCTAAGTCAGGAACTGTCGACATGATCCCCCATGCGATGGTGATGACGGTGGTGGTGTCATTTCGGCCATGGCCGGCGTGGGTGGTCGCCTTCCGGCGTGGTGGGACCGGGTGCCTTCGCACCGGTGCTTGCCCCGCCCGCGGGGGCGACCCGTGGAGGCAGTGGAGACCACTGAGCTCCCCTTTCGCATCGGTGAGTACTACATTCAACTTTCCCGAGGGCGTAGAGGAGGCGCAAGTTCCGATTCGGACAGTCCTGATCATCAGGGCAACCGGATTCTTTTCGGCCGATGGTGCGGACCAGTACGCGTCCGGCCAAGCCGTTCGCCCATGGACAACTGGACGGGTGCCGGGGGAAGTTAATCTCTTGCCCGACGCGCTCTCGCCCGACGCGTTCCTGCCCGGCGCGCGAGACTCACCCGGTGGCGGAGCACGGCCTCCGTTCGACTCGAAGGGACGAGCCATGCCCCACACCCCCACCCGGACCGCGGTCGGCATAGTCGGCGCGGGCCCGGCCGGTCTGATGCTCTCGCATCTGCTCGCCCGCGCGGGGATCGACTCGGTGGTGGTCGACCACCGCACCCGCGCCGAGATCGAGGGCACCAGCCGCGCGGGCATCCTGGAGGCCGACAGCGCCCGGCTGCTGACCGACACCGGGGTGTCCGACCGGGTGCACCGCGAGGGCCGCCCGCACGACGGCATCGAGCTGCGGTTCGGCGGCGAGAGCCACCGTGTGGACTTCCGGGCACTGGTGGGGGAGAGCGTATGGCTCTATCCGCAGACCGATGTGTTCATCGACCTCGCCGACGCCCGCGCACGCGACGGAGGAGATGTGCGCTTCGGCGTCTCGGACACCCAGGTGGTCGACCTGACCGGCGAGCGCCCCGGAATCCTGTACAGCGACGCCGACGGTGTGGCGCGGGAGATACGCTGCGACATCCTGGTCGGCGCCGACGGGTCGCGCGGGGTGTGCCGGTCGGCGGTGCCCGAGGCCGAGCGCACCCACTTCTTCCGTGAGTACCCGTACGCCTGGTTCGGCGTCCTCGTCGAGGCCCCGCCCAGCGCCCCCGAGCTCGTCTACACCCACTCCGAGCGCGGTTTCGCCCTGATCAGCCAGCGTACGGAGTCCGTACAGCGCATGTACTTCCAGTGCGACCCCGACGAGGACCCGGCGCTCTGGCCGGACGACCGGATCTGGGCGGAACTGCAGGAACGGGTGCGCGGCTCGGACGGTTTCACCCTCAAGGAGGGCCCGGTCACGGACCGTTCGGTGCTGCGCTTCCGCAGCTTCGTGTGCGAGCCCATGCGCTACGGCAGCATGCTCCTGGCCGGCGACGCCGCCCACACCGTCCCGCCCACCGGCGCCAAGGGCCTCAACCTGGCGCTCGCCGATGTGCGGTTGCTCGCCGAGGCCCTGGAGCAGGCCCTGACCAAGGGCGACCGCGGCGCCCTCGACGCCTACGGCCCCCGTGCCCTGCACCGCGTCTGGCGCGCCCAGCACTTCTCGTACTGGATGACGACGATGCTGCACCGCGCCCCCGGCGCCACCGACTTCGACGTACGCCGCCAGCTCGGCGAACTGGCGGCGGTGGTCGACTCCACGGCGGGCTCGACGTATCTCGCGGAGGCGTACACGGGCTGGAGCGAAGGCCGCCGGGCCGGCCGGTCCGAGCGCCGGGTGCAGGATGCGTGGCAATAGCAAGAACCGGTCGGCACAAACCTGTTGGGGGAATTAGCATCCACCTCGACGAGCACGGCCGCGACCGGACGACGACCTCGTGTGTGTACCGGACGCGTCGGCGACTTCGACGGGGGACTGGATGCTGTTCGAAACGATCGGCCGGGAGTGGGCCGCCGAGACCCCTCCCTGGCGCGGTGTGCTGAGCCGGGAGCAGGCGCGGTGGATCGACGCCGCACTCGCCGCGACTGCCGAGGAACTGGCCGCGCTGACGCGCGACGTCGGGTCGGACGGTCTCTCGGTCTTCCTCCCGGCGCTGCTCGAACGGGGCCGGTCGGCCTTACGGGCCGGGGAGCGGGACACCGAGGCGACCGGACGGGCGCTGATCGCGCTGGACTTCATGGCCGGGGAGGGCCGGGCGGCCGGCCACTTCCTCGTCGGCTTCGCGCTCCGGTTCCACTCGGCGGACGCGGAGCGGCACTTCCGGCTCGCCAGGCACGGCTACCGGGATGCCGGGGCGGCCCTGCGCGAGAACCTCTCGGCGGTGGCGGCCGAAGCGAGCAAACTGGACCTCCTGTTCAGCGCCGCACCCACCACCGGTGTCACCCTCGCCCACGGCGGGATCGCCGCGCTCGACCGGAGCTGCGCGGAGCGGCTCACGAGCTCGCTCGACCACTTCTTCGCGATGCTCCGCACGGTCCACGATCTGATCGAGAACCCCTCCGCGGCCGGGACGGAGCTGCCGGAAGCGGCGACGGACGAGGACATCTCCCTCCTGCTGGGCGCCCTGGCCGCGACCGCACGGCGCCGGCCCGCCGCGGCGGCCCCGCTCGCCCGCTCGATCGACGAACTCCGCCGGCGCGAGGGCAAACCGTCCCACGCCGCGGACGGCCTCGTCGGCGCCCTGGAGGAGGCCCGCGACTGGGAGGCCGCCCTGGTGGTCCTGCGCGACCTCCTCGACCACGGCGACCGGCGCCCGGCGACGGTCAGGGCGCTGGCCCGGACGCTGGCGGAGGTGGGCCGCTGGAGCGAGGCCAGGGCGCTGCTCCTGGAGCACCTCGGGGACCCGCCGGGGAAGGACGACGTCGGGACACTGACCTGCCTGGTCATGCTGGGCATACGGGAACGGGACCCCGCGTGCGGGCAGTGGGCGGCGACACTGCGCTCGCTCGAACCCGAACATCCCGTGGAGACCCTGGCGCCGCCCTCGATGACGCGCGCGAACGAGGCGCCGAGGCCGACGCTCCTGGCACGCTACGACAACGGCTCCCTGACCCTCGACCCGCGCCTCGCCGCGCTCGGGCGGCAGGAGACGCAGGCCCACATGATGGCGGCGGTCATCATCGGCCAGGGCGACGGATCGGGCCCGCTGCGCGCCGACGTCGAGGCGAAGGACCCGGAGCTGTACGCACGCGTCCTGGAGCTCCTTCCCGCCCCCGAGCCGCAGTCGACCCCCGCGCGGGAACGCTTCGCCCAGGCCGAGGACCTCTTCCAGCAGCGCCGCTACCGCGAGGCCGTCGCCGCTTACCGCGCCGCGATCGAGCTGGACCCCGACCTCACCCTCGCCTATCTGGGCCTCGGGGACGCCTACTACATGCTGGGCGAGTACCACATGGCGGCCGCACAGTTCACCGAGTCGATCGCCATCGAGCCGACGCCGCAGGCGTACCGCTTCCTGGGCGACGCCATCCAGCGCACCAGCCGCGACCTGGCCCTCGCCCGGCAGTGCTACGAGCAGGCCCTCGCCCTGGACCCCGAGTACGGCGGGGCGCGCATGGCGCTCGAACAGGTGCGGACCGCACAGGCAGCGCGGTGGCGCCGGTGACCGGGAGCGAGCGGCCCACGGGCGAGGAGGCGCTCCGGTCCCTGTGGGGGCCGCCGGTGTCGGCGTGGCGGCCCGCGGACCAACGCGTCGACGCAGACAGTGTCCGCACGACGGGCTCGCTGGGCGACGCACTGTTGGCCAAGTGCCGTGAGAATCCGGACCACGACGGGTTCTTCGACCGTGTGGAGGACGAGACCGCCCTCTCCGCCTGGCTCGCCGACCCGATCCCGCCCCGGCTCGAACTGCTGATCTGGGCCACCAACGCGCTGGCGTACACGTACCGCGTGAAGGACCGGGACGTCGGCAGGGCCCGCTACTGGACCGCCGTCGAGATGCGGCTCGCCCGGGCCTTCCCCGCCGACTACACGCCCGCGGACAGCGTCATGGGATACGGCAGGGACAAACGCATCGCCGTGGCGCTCATGGGCATGGCCGACAACGAGGAACTCGAAGGGGCCATCGCCCACGCCCACGACCTGCTCCTTGAGGCGGAACGCCGACTGGACGCCGAGGACGCGCTGCGTGAGCGGCTCTCGATCGCCGAACGACCGCTGGTGGAGCGGCTGTTGTCGGTCACCGGCGACCGACGCGACCTGTACGGCCGCCTCGCCGGGACCGCCCGGCAGCTCGGAGACCCGGGCGCCGCGCAGCGCTACTGGAACCTCAGCCACAAGGGCGGTGCGATCGATCGCGAAGAAGACGTGCCGATCGCCGGAGTGGAGATCGACGCGTTGATCCAGCGCGGCAGGTTCCACCTGTCCCGCGAGGAACCGGACCGGGCCCTCTCGTACTTCCAGCGGGCCGTGGACATCGCGAACACGGAGACCCTGGCCCAGGGTGCGGCCGAGAACGCCGGTTACGCCTACCGCGCGATGGCGGACGCCCACCGCTCCCTCGGGAACGCCCGCAGCGCTCTCGCCCTCCTCGACCGGGCGGCCCGGCTCATCGAGGGCAAGGTCAACGCCATGCGCCTCGCCGGTATCCATATGAGCAGGGCACGCGTATTCCGCGACCGCCCCGATCTGGGTGACGCGTTGGAGCAGTATCTGCGGTCGCTGGAATACTGCGGCGTCCCGGCCGGGCCCGGCGACGAGGACACCTGGGAGGCGGCGGACGGCAAGCTCCTGCGCATCGCGGCCGCCGACCGGGCCTGGCCGATCCTGCGTGAAGTGGCCGATTATCTGGAGCAGAGCCGGCGGCCCGGAGAAGCGGAACGGTTCCTGCGGCTGGCGACAACCGTGGTCGAGCGGGTCCGCTACGGCGCGTTCGACGAAAAGTCGCGCATGGCCGTGCAGAACGACCGCGCGGACGCGTACGTCTCCCTCGCCCGCGTGCAGTTGCGGCTCGCGGCCGCATCCCTGGAAGAGCGTTCCACCCTGGTCGACGAGGCGTGGCGGACCGTGGAGACCCTCCGGGCACGGAGCTTCCTCGACGTGCTGGGCGACGCCGAACTGACGGTGCCGCGCGAGGTGCCCGCCCAACTGGTCCGGTCCGAAGCGGCGCTCCTGGACAGGCGGCGGCTGCTGCGCGCTCTCCCCGCCAGGGATTCCGGCTTCTGGCCCGAATTCCGCGCTGTGGAAGAGGAACTGGCGGCGACCTGGAACGCCATGGCGTCCACCACCCCGGCCGCCCGGGAATACGTGAACGTCCGCCAGGCCCGCCCGACGCCCCACTCGGCGATGTCGTCCATGCTCGCCGGGCAGTCCGCCGGGCAGGAGCCGGACGCGTCGAGCAGTCGCGCCGTGGTGGTCAACCTGCTCTTCCTCGACGACGACCGGCTCGCCTTCCTCGCCGTGGGCGGCGGCGACGAGCACGTCCGGGTCGCCGTGGCACGCGTCGACCGCAAGCGCCTCACCCGCTTCGTCGCGGCCAACTTCGGGTCCGCGTCGCGCGTGTACGAACTCGCCGTGGACCTGGAGGACCTCTTCCACCACGAGATGGCGGGCGTGGTCGCCCCGCTCGCCGACCTCTGCGACCCCGGGGACACCGTCGTCATCTGTCCCACCGGGCCGCTGCACCACGTCCCGCTCGGCGCGGTGCGCTGCGGACCGGACGTGCTCCTGGCCCGCAACCCCCTGGCCGTCACCCCCAGTGCCTCGCTGCTGCACTCCCGGCGCCTGGCCGCACGCGAGCGCGCCCGGAGCGCGCACGCGGTGTTCGGCGACCCGACGGGCGACCTCCCCCACGCCCGCCTGGAAGCCGAGGAGTTGGGGGAGCTGTGGGGTGTGCCCGCGCATTTCGGTACGGCGGCCACCGGGGACGCCGTGCTGGAGGCGCTCGGCTCGGCGGGCACCGTGCACATGGCCGCGCACGCCAGGTTCTCCGCCCCGGACCCGCTGGCCTCGGGCCTGGTCATGGCCGACCGGGTGCTGAGCGCACGCGAGATCCTGCGCGCCCGGGCGCCCGCGCTGGATCTGGTCACCCTGTCGGCGTGCGAGACCGGCGTCTACCACGCCGACGCGTCCGAGGACGTCATGGGCCTGACCAGGGCACTGCTCTTCGCGGGCGCCGGATCCGTACTGGTCAGCCTGTGGACCGTGGCGGACAGCTCGACGCGACGGCTGATGACGGGGTTCTACGCCGAGCTGCGGCGCGGAACCGCCAAGGCGGAGGCCCTGCGCCGAGCGGCGCTGGCGGCCCGCGCCGAGGACGCCAGGTTCGATCAATGGGCGGGCTTCGTCCTGATGGGGGCGTGGGCGTGACCCCGCCGCCGGACGAGCCGATCGCGGCCGACGGACCACCTGTCAGACCTCAGAACGATCCGTACGGGAAGGGAACGCGGCACATGGACGACGGTTTCGCGGTGGTGGCCGAAGGCGCGCTCGAAGTGGACGAGCAGGAGGCCGACCGGGCCGGATTCCTCACCGCCGAGGAGCGGGAGCTGACCCTGAGGGGCCACGGCAACAGGGTCGGGATCGCCGTACGGGAGCCCGAGCCGGTACCGACCTCGGACCCCGGACCGGGGCGGGTCGCCTATGACGTCGGGCTGATGCTGATCGTGCACGCCCACCCGGAGTGCCGGTTCGTCTGGTCGCGGCTCGTCGTGGACCTGACGGCGACGCCGGGCGCGGTCATCGAGGACATGGCGCCGAGCGAGGTCGAGGAGACGCCGGTCGAAGTGGAGACGACGGTCGGCGCGGGGCTGACGTTCTCCACCGCGGTCGTGCCGGTCGACGTGGAGCTGCGCCCCGAGCTGACCCGTCGGCGCACGGTCCACTTCCCGACACTCACCGCGTCCGGGACGGGCTTCCACAAGGCGTACTGGGACTTCCAGGCCACGGGGGACAGCTATCTGCACACCAACCGCGAGCTGCGGCTGCTGATCAGCGCCCCGGCCGGAGCCGCCGTGACGGCGTCCTTCCAGGTCCGGGCGCGGCTGCGGCTGCGCGGCGCGGGCAACCTCGTCGCCTTCCGGGCGAAGAAGGGGAGCCTGGACGCCAGGATCACGCTGGTTCCCGCCCGTGAGGGGGAAGGGGCGGGAACCAGCGTGATCCTGGCGTCCAGGC
>NZ_LYOY01000042.1 GCF_001653515.1 Streptomyces sp. ERV7
CGCCCCGACGCCCGGTGCGCCCGCCCTCCGGGCGGACGACGGGGGTTCGGAAACAGGCTCTCAGTGCGCCGAGAGCAGCTTGCGCAGCAGCCCGTTCAGCTGCTCCGCCTCGGCCGCGTCGAGCACCCCGTCCAGCACCTCGTGCTGCATCTCCAGACCGGCCGTCACCGACTCGTCGACGATCTCCCGGCCCTTCTCGGAGAGGGTGACGCGCAGCCCGCGCCGGTCGTTCGGGTCCGGGCTGCGGCTGAGCAGCCCGGCCTTCTCCAGCTTGTCCAGCCGTCCGGTCATCCCGCCGGTGGTGAGCATCGTGGTCGCCGAGAGCTGGCGCGGCGAGAGCGTGTACGGCTCGCCGGAGCGCCGCAGCGTCGCCAGTACGTCGAACTCGCCGCGCGAGATCCCGTACCGCTTGTACTCCTTCTCGATCCGGTCGCCCATGGCCCGCGAGATGCGGTAGATGCGCCCGTAGACGGCCATCGGGACGGTGTCGAGGTCGGGCCGGACCTCCGCCCACTGCGCGGCGATGGCGTCGACGGGGTCACGGGGGGTCGCAGTCATGGGACCAGTATCCGAGCCGATTGGATCGGACGCAAGAAAGTTGCTTGACGAAAAGTAGCTTACGAGTAAGCTACTTCTCATGAAGCGAACCCAGAGCCGTATAGCCACCGTCGCCCTCACCGCCCTCGCCCCGGTCTCCTGGGGCTCCACCTACGCGGTGACGACGGAGTTCCTGCCCGCCGACCGGCCGTTGTTCACGGGCATGATGCGGGCGCTGCCCGCCGGGCTCGCGCTCCTCCTCGTCACCCGGCGACTGCCGCGCGGGGAGTGGTGGTGGAAGGCGCTGGTCCTGGGGGCGCTGAACATCGGGGCCTTCTTCCCGCTCCTCTTCCTCGCCGCCTACCGGCTGCCCGGCGGTATGGCCGCGGTCATCGGCTCGCTGGGGCCGCTGTGGGTGGCCGGGCTCGCCGCGCTCTTCCTCGGGGAGCGGCCGTCCCTGCGGACCCTGCTCACCGGGATCGCGGCGGCCCTGGGGGTCAGCCTCGTCGTCCTGAAGGCGACGGGCGCGCTGGACGCCGTCGGGGTCGCGGCCGGTGTCGCCTCGTCCGTGGCGATGGCCGCCGGGACCGTCTTCACCAAGCGGTGGGGGCGCCCGGAGGGGGTCGGCCCGCTGGTGCTCACCGGCTGGCAGCTGACCGCGGGCGGACTGCTCATCGCGCCGGTCGCCTTCCTGGTCGAGGGCGCGCCGCCCGCGCTCGACGGCCGCAACCTCGCGGGCTACCTCTACCTCGCCCTGGTCAACACGGCCGTCGGGTACTGGCTCTGGTTCCGTGGCATCGGCCGCCTCACCGCCACCTCGGTCACCTTCCTCGGCCCGCTGTCGCCGCTGACCGCCGCCGTGATCGGCTGGGCCGCCCTCGGGCAGGCGCTGAGCCCGCTGCAGCTCACGGGGATGGCGATCGCCTTCGGGGCGACGCTGGCGGGCCAGTACGTGCCTAGGGCCAGGACCCCGAAGCCCGAACTGTTCGTTTCTCCTGAACGAATCGATCAGAAAGATTCGATGGACGCGATGGTTTCGCCGGTGCGACGGTAGTCCGGCACCCACCGAACCACCGAGAACCACCGAGATCCCATCGAAGGAGCAGCGACCGCCGTGGCAGTCCTGGAACACGTCCGCACCATCGCGACGCCCACGAGGGCGAGCCGGGCCAACGGCCCCGGGCTCGCCCTCGCGGGCGTCGCGACCCTCGTCTGGTCGGGCAGCTTCGTCGCCTCCCGGGCCCTGCACGACTCGGTGCCCCCCGTCCAGGCCGCCTTCTGGCGCTGGATCATCGCCCTGGTGGCGGTGGCGCCGTTCGCGGCCCGCGAGACCTGGCGCCAACGGGCCCTGATCCGACGCCACTTCCGCTTCGTCCTGCTGGCCGCGCTGCTGGGCGTCACGGTCTACAACACCCTCGTCAACCAGGCCGGACTCTCCACCTCCGCGGGCAACATGGGCATGATCATGGCCGCTTCGCCGGTGCTGATGGCGGTGTACGAGCGGCTCGGCGGCGGGCGGCTCGGGGCTCGGCGGACGGCCGGGATGCTCGTCGCCTGCGCCGGGGTGCTGCTGCTGATGAGCAAGGGCTCGCTCGCGCCGAGCTTCGCCGCCGGGGACCTGTGGATGGTCGCCGCCGCGTTCTCCTTCGCCTCGTACAGCGCCCTGCTGCGCCGCCGCCCCGCCGAACTCGGCGGCCTCGCCTTCCTGTTCACCACGTTCGCGCTCGGCGCGCTGATGCTGGCGCCGGTGTACGGGGTGAGCCTGGCGGTCCAGGGCGGCTTCGCGGCGACGCCGGGGACGGTCGGGCCGCTGGTGTACGTGGGCGTTCTCTCCTCCGCGGTCGCCTTCTTCGCCTGGAACAAGGCGATCGGGCTGATCGGCGCGGCCCGGGCGGGCGTCGTCTACTACCTCCAGCCGGCGTGTGTGGCCCTGCTCTCCTTCGCCCTGCTGGGCGAGGCGACGGGCCCCGGCCAACTGATCTCCATGGCGCTGATCCTGGGCGGCGTGGTCCTGGGCTCCCGCCGCTAGAGGGCCTGGCTAGATTGACGCCCATGAGCAAGAAGGATCACGGGGTGCGCGGGGAGCCGGGGGAGCCCGGGGGGACCTCCTCCGCCAGGCCGCACGACTGGGACGTCAAGAAGCTCCACATCCTGCGGACCCTGCGGGACCGGGGGACCGTGACCGCCACCGCCGAGGCGCTACTGATGACGCCCTCGGCGGTCTCGCAGCAGCTGACGAACCTGGCGAAGCAGCTCGGGGTGACCCTCCTGGAGGCGGACGGCCGCCGGGTCCGCCTCACCGACGCGGCCCATCTCGTACTGCGCCACGCCGAGGCCGTTTTCGCCCAACTGGAGCGGGCGGACGCGGAGTTGGCAGGGTATCTGCGGGGCGAGGCGGGGCGGGTG
>NZ_LYOY01000043.1 GCF_001653515.1 Streptomyces sp. ERV7
TCGCGGGGGAGTACGGGCGCCTCGTGGGAGCGTACGGGTGCGGGCGCGGCCCGTCCGGCGTGCGCGCCGCCGCCCGAGTCGGTGGTCACGTCGGCGAGCGTGCCGGGGCCGTCGCCCTCGTCCCGTACGCCCTCGCCG
Organism: Streptomyces sp. ERV7; assembly: GCF_001653515.1. Taxonomy (GTDB): domain Bacteria; phylum Actinomycetota; class Actinomycetes; order Streptomycetales; family Streptomycetaceae; genus Streptomyces. The sequence goes on from NZ_LYOY01000043.1 coordinate 139, forward strand.
TTGTGGCCGCACCCGGTGAGCAGCAGCGCCGCCAGGGTGAGCGCGGTCCAGGCGGCACGGGCGGACCTGGGGCCCCTCTTCGCGGGGCGGCCGGCGGGAGCGGCGGTCACCGGCCCCTCCTTTCGGGGGTGGGAGTGGGGTTCTCGGTGGACGCGGGAGTCGCGGAGTCGTAGGTCGCGCCGTCCAGGAGCGCGGCGACCTCGGCGGCGCGCCGGTCGGATTCGGCGCCGTTGGTGCACAGGGCGGCGTACAGGACCGTCGAGGAGTCGGCCGTCGCGCGCGTGGTGGTGTAGTAGGCGGTGGCGCCCATCCGGCGGCAGCCCACCGGCACGTCGCGGGAGCGTTCCATGGGCGTCCCCGGCGGCAGCGCGTCGGTGCCGCCCTCGCCGCCCGGCAGCCCCCACAGCGAGAGCAGCAGGCCCCCGGGGACCAGCCGCTCCACCGGCTCGCACAGCACACCGGACCCGTCGGACTTCCGCAGATCCGAGCAGGCCTCCTCGTACGGCCTCAGCGGCTGCGCGGCCACATAGCCGGACGGCAGGGTCTTGGTCTTCTGCTCGGCCCCGTCGGGCAGCCGCAGCGCGTCCCAGGAGGCGGGCAGCCGCAGCGCCAGACCGCCGAGCCCGGGGAAGGAGGCCCGCACCCCGGTGGGTTCGGTCACCGCCTTCGGGGACGCGGCCGGGGACACCCGCTCCGGCTCGGTGCGCAGCGCGTCCGGCAGCAGCGCACCCGCCGCCACCAGCGAGACCACCGCGGCGGCCGCGCCCCCGGCGGCCCGGCGGCGCCTGCGCCGCGCCAGCCGCTCGCGCACCTTCTCCAGGCGGGTCGCCGGGACCGGCAGCCGGGGTACGGCCCGCTCCAGCAGGACCCGCAGCGCCCGCTCGTCGTCGTCCGGTCCCAGGGAGCCGGGAAAGCCCTCGTCAGTCACGGCGCTCCTCGGCCAGTACGGGCAGCAGCCCCCGCAGGGTGTGCAGGGCCTTGGCGGCCTGGCTCTTGACCGTGCCCGGCGCACAGCCGAGCACCGCCGCCGTCTCCTCCACGCCCAGGTCCTCGAAGTAGCGCAGCACCACCACCGCGCGCTGACGGGCGGGCAGCGCACGGACGGCCGCCGCCAGCGACTGCTCCAGGTCCACGCCCTCGTACGCGTCGAACGGCCCGGCGGCGTCCGGGAGTTCGCCGTGCGGGACCTCGCCCCGCCAGCGCCGCCGCCACCAGGAGGTGTAGGTGGTCACCAGCGTCTTGCGCAGATACGCCTCGGGGTGGTCGTCGGCTATCCGGTGCCACTTGGGCCACACCTTGGCGAGCGCGGTCTGGAGCAGGTCCTCCGCCAGATGCGCGTCGCCGGTCAGCAGCCAGGCCACCCGCAGCAGCCGGGGTCCCCGGGCGGCGACGAACTCCTCGAATCCGTCGGGTCCCTCGGGGGCCATCGTCGTGTCCTCGTCTGTCTGTCCGGGCTCTCACACCTGTCGAACGCGGTGGGGGGCCCGGCGGGTTGCCCCGGACACGGAGAAGGACCCGGATCCGCAAGGGATCCGGGTCCTTCTCCGTACGAGGAGTGCGTTTCGTCCGCGGGCCGGTGGGGGCTGGTCGCGCAGTTCCCCGCGCCCCTCAGATGCCGCTGCGCGGCAATCCCCTGGGCGGCCCGGAGGGGCGCGCTTGAGGGGCGCGGGGAACTGCGCGAGCAACCCACCACTCACCCGCAGACAAAGACCGGGCTTACTTCTCCGCGGCCTTGGCCGCGACCGGCTTGCGCAGCTGGATGTTCAGCTCGCGCAGA
>NZ_LYOY01000044.1 GCF_001653515.1 Streptomyces sp. ERV7
GCCATGACCACCTCGGCGGCGTTGCCCGGCGGCAGGACCATCCCCTGCCGGTGGGAGACGGCCGCGTCCGCCGCTCCGGTCAGCCCGTTGACGATCACCATGCGGCCGCGGACGGGAGCCACGAGGGCGACGGCGGCCCCGGTCCACGCCGCCAGGTGCCGCAGGGGCAGAGCGGCGGCCCGGCCCAGCACGCGGTGGGATGTCCAGGAGTGCCCCAGGCGGACGATCGTCACCCCGATCCGGTAGCGGCCCGCCCTGCGCTCCACCCCGCCCACCGCGACAAGCTGCTCCAGCAGGCGGTGCGCGGTCGTCTTGGGCAGTCCCGCGCCGGCCGCGAGCTCGGTCAGCCCGGCCTCGTCCACCCGGGCCAGCACCTCCAACAACAGGAAGGCGCCTTCCAGGACGCTCCGTCCGGCCGAGGCCTTCGGTGCGGTGTGCCGGGGCGTGTCCCCACCTTCCTCCGGTCTCTCGTTTCGACAGTCCGCCGCCACAACCAGGCTTGTTCTGCGGGCACTTGTGGGCACGGACATGCGGTCGGCGAGCTCCATCGGGACTCCAGAGGGGTGGCGGGAGGGCGTGCACGTCGCGTCGTGAAGGTGGGCGCGGGTCGCGCCGCTCAGCCCCGAGCCCCCGCTGCCCCATCTCACCGGGCCGGGATCGCGCGAGTCGGGATCGCGCCTGCGAGTCTGGCGCAGACACCGCACGTCAAGGGAAGCCGTCGCCCGTATCCTTTGCCGGGCGGGTTTGTGGATACGGCCGTTGAGCTGGGGGAACCGGGGTGGGTGACGGTTCGGGTTTCGGGGCGGAGTTACGCCGTCTACGCGAGGAACGGGAGTTGTCGCTGGCTCAGCTGGCCGCGCTGACCCATTACAGCAAGGGTTATCTGAGCAACGTCGAAAACGCCCGCAAGGCGCCCTCCGCCGAACTGGCTCGCCGACTCGACGCGGCGCTCGGCGCCGAGGGCGACCTGATGGCGCTCGCCGACGCCCGCGAGGAGCCCGCGTGTCCCTACCGGGGGCTGGCGGCCTTCCAACCGGAGGACGCTGGTTGGTTCTTCGGGCGCGGGCGTATGACGGCTGACCTGGTGAGCCGGGTCAGTGACAGCGCGTCCGGGCCCCTTGCCCTGGCGGTGTTCGGCGCGTCGGGGGCAGGCAAGTCCTCGCTGCTGCGCGCCGGGCTGGTCCCCGCGATCGCCCGCGGCGCCCTCGCCGCCCCGGGCTCCGCCGACTGGCCGGTGCTGGTGATGACCCCCACGGCCCACCCGGTGAACGCGCTTGCCGAAGCGGTGGCCGAGTTGTTGAAGGTTCCCGTCGCGACCCTGCGGAAGGGCATCGATGCCGGAGAGTTGAGTGCCGTACTGCGCACCGTGCTCGCCGGTCGGCGCATCGTCCTGGTCGTGGACCAGTTCGAAGAGGTCTTCGCCGTCTGCGAGGACGAGGCCGAGCGCCGGGCGTTCATCACGGCCGTCTGCGACGCCGCCCGTCCCGGCCCGGACGCCCTCGCGGCGGCCGTGGTGGTGCTCGGTATACGGGCCGACTTCTACAGCCGGTGCCTGGACCATCCCGGCCTGCTGCGGGCGGCCCAGGACAACCAGTTCGCGGTGGACGCGATGAGCCGGGACGAGCTCGTCGAGGCGATCACCGCACCGGCGCGGGCTGCCCAGCTCGCCCTGGAGCCCGGTCTGACCGAACTGCTGCTGCGTGACCTCGGTGTGGCCCCCGGCAGCGGCCACACCACGTACGAACCGGGCGCGCTGCCCCTGCTGTCCCACGCGTTGCTGGCCACCTGGCAGCAACGCGCCGACTCCCATCTGACCGTGGCCGCCTACCAGCTCACCGGCGGGATCCACGGCGCCGTGGCGACCACCGCCGAGCGCGTCTACACCCGGCTGGATCCCACGGCCCGGCAAGCGGCCCGCCAACTGCTGCTGCGTCTGATCCGCGTCGGTGAGGACGGCACCGACGCACGCCGCCGCGTCGCCCGCGACCGGCTGGTGGACCAGTGCGGCGGCAGGGCCCCGGCGATCGTGGAGGCACTGGCCGCGGCCCGGCTGCTCACCCTCCACGACACCACCGTCGAGATCACCCACGAGGCGTTGCTGCGCGCCTGGCCCCGGCTGCGGGACTGGCTCACCGAGGATCGTCAGGGGCTGCGCGCCCTCGACCAGCTCGCCGAGGCCGCCGACGCGTGGGAAGCCCTGCAGCACGATCCGGGCACGCTGTTCCGCGGGACGCGTCTCGCCCTGGCCGGTCAATGGGCCGCCGTCCACCGCGATGCCCTCTCCGAACGCGAGGAGCGGTTCCTCAAGGCGAGCTTGGCCAACGAGGATGCCGAGCGGCTGACGACCCGGCGCCGGACGCGGCGTCTGCGCCAACTGGTCGGCCTTCTCACCGTCCTGCTGGTGATCGCTTCCATCTCGGTGGGATACGCGATGGACGCCGAGCACCAGGCCAAGAAGCAGCGCAATATCGCCGTCGCACGCGGAGCCGCCGGTGAGGCAGCGGCGATGCGGGAGAGCAACCCCGCCCTGTCCCTGCAACTGAGCCTGGCCGCTTATCGTCTGGCGCCGACCGCCGAGACCCGGGACACACTCCTCGGCTCGTTCGCCCTCCCCTACGCCGGCCGCCTGACCGGCCACACCGGCGAGGTCGTCGCCCTGGCCATCGCCCCCGACGGCCGCACCGCGATCACCGGCAGCGCCGACCACACCGCCCGGCTGTGGGACATCACCGACGACCACCGCCCACGACAACTGGCCGTCCTCAGCCAGGCCCAGGAGGTCAAGGCGGTCGACTTCGCCCCCGGCGGTCAGCTCCTGGCCACCGCCGGCGGCCACACCGCCCGTCTGTGGGACACCTCCGATATGCGTCGGCCCCGGGAGCTGGCCGAGCTGACCGGCCACGACGACACCGTCAAGGCCCTCGCGTTCAGCCCCGACCACCGCACCCTGGCCACCGCGAGCAGCGACCACACCGTACGCCTGTGGAACGTGACCGAGCCCCGGTACCCCCAACTCGTCTCGACGCTGACCGGCCACACCTCGCAGCTGGGCACCGTTGCCTTCAGCCCCGACGGCCGCACCCTGATCAGCGCCGCCGACGCCACCCCCTGGGTGTGGGACGTCGGCGACCCGCGCCACCCGCACACCATCGGATTCCTCAGCGGCCACACCGGCGGCGTCAACAAGGCGGTGTTCAGCCCCGACGGTCACACCGTGGCCACCGCCGGCTGGGACCACACCGTGCGGCTGTGGGATCTGAGCCGTCCCCGCTCTCCACGCGCACTGGCCACCTTGACGGACCACACGGCCATCGTCTGGGCGGTGGCTTTCAGCCCCGACGGCCGCTCCCTGGTCTCGACCGGGGACGGCGCCCGGCTGTGGGACGTCTCCGACCCCGGCCGTCCGGTCCGTATGACCACCGTCCCCGGGTACTACGCCGCCGCCTTCACCCCCGACGGCCACACCCTCGCCACCACCGGCCTCGACCACACCGCCCGCCTCGTCCACCTGCGCGAACTCCCGCTCGTCGGCCACGGCAACGTCATCGCGGGGTTGGCCCTCAGCCCGGACGGACACACCCTGGCCACCGCCGGCTGGGATCACACGGTACGGCTGTGGGACGTCACCGACCCCCGCGTCCGGCGCCCGCTCGCGACGCTGACCGGCCACACCAACTTCGTACGGTCGGTGGCCTTCAGCCCTGACGGGCGCACCCTGGCCAGCGGCAGCGACGACAACACCGTACGGCTGTGGGACGTGAGCGATCCCCGCACCCCGCGCACGTTCCGGACACTGGAGCCGCACGCTTCGGAAGTCGCCGCCGTAGCCTTCAGCCCCAACGGCCGCTGGCTGGTCGCCGGCGCGTACCAGCAGGTCAAGGTGTGGGATGTCGGCACCCGTGACCACCCCGGAGAAGTGGCCACCCTGGACGGCTTCCCCCATATGATCTGGACGGTCGCCTTCAGCCCCGACGGCCGCGCCCTGGGCGTCGGCGGCGGCCAGGGCGTCACCGCCCGCTTCTGGGACATCGGCGACCCCCGTCATCCGCGCGAGCTGGCCTTCCCCTTCGGTACCACCGACACCGTCGCGCCCGGCGCGTTCAGCCCGGACCGCAAGATCCTGGCCACGGTCAGCAACAACCTCGACAACGACAACCTCGTACGGCTGGTCGACATCCGCCGCCCTTCCCAGCCACGGCAGTTGGCCATGATCACCGGCCACACCGGCAAGGTCCGCGCGGTGGCTTTCAGCCCCGACGGACACACTCTGGCGACCGCCGCCAACGACAAGACCATCCGGGTGTGGAACATCGCCGACCCGCGACGCCCAGAGCTCCGCGCCACGCTCACCGGCCACACCGACAGTGTCACCTCGGTGGTGTTCCTGCCCGACGGCCATACCCTGGCCACCGGCAGCGACGACCACACGGCACGGCTGTGGAACATCTCCGTCGAACAGGTCGCCGCCCGGGTCTGCGACACCGTCCACCCCGGGATCACCCGCACGGAATGGAAGCGCTACTTCCCCCAGACCGCCTACCGGCCCCCGTGCCCTGGTTGAGCTTCCTCGCCCGCCCTGGCAGCCACCGTCCGTCAGACCTTCGACGACCGGGCCGCCATGGCACCGCAACACCTTCGGTAGATACCGCTGGACTTCATATCCAGCCCCGCCGAGCCGCGATCACCCCCGCCTGGAAGCGGTTGGCCGCGCCCAGTTCCTCGTGGAGGCGGCTGATCCGGCGCCGCATCGTCCGCACCGACCAGCCCAACTGGCGGGCGATCGCCTCGTCCTTGAGGCCGCCGACCAGCAGGGTGAGCATCTGGCGGTCCTCCTCGCTCAGAGGGTCGTCGGCGGGTGCGTCCAGCGGGGTGGCCGTGCGCCAGCACAGTTCCCAGTAGTCGATCAGCCCGTCCAGGAGGGCGGAGGGCCGGATGACGGCCGCGCGCACCTCGGCCGTGAAGTCGAGGGAGAGCGGCATGAGGGCAAGGCGCCGGTCGGCGATGGCCAGTTTGATCCGCAGTCCGGGCAGGACGCGGGCCTGCTCGCCGTGGGTCACCAGCTCGCGGATGTCGCCCAGCACGCCGGGCCATTCCAGCGCCTCGGGGGCGTACACGGCACGGTAGCGGACACCCCGGGTGAGAGCCGTCGCCTCGACCGGGTTGGAGGTGGTGAGGGCGTACGGCGGGCGGTCCAGCGTGATGACCTCCTCACGCGCCTCCTGCTGAAGCTGTACGAACCAGCGGCCCAACGCCTCGCCGCCGGTGATGACTTCAACTTGTTCGGAGCCGCCCTGCCGGGCCGTGGTGAACAGACGAGAGAGTTCGTCGGCGGCGGCCCGTACGCCGTCGAGGTCGGCGGTGCGGGAGCGGACCAGGGACTCCAGGGCCGCGCCCGGCTCAATGGCCGCGTAGCGGCGGCGAGTTCCGGAGAGCCGCCCCACCAGGCCGTTCTCGCGCAGCCGGTCCAGGGCGCGGGCGACCCGCTCGGTGGAGCAGCACAGATCGCCCGCCAGCTCCGCGGGAGCGGCGGTGTGGCGGACCAGGATCGCTCGGTAGACGCTCTCGTCGAACGGGTCGATCCCGGCGGCTGTCAGCTGGGGCATGGTCAGGATCCTGGCCCGTATGTGCCAGGGGCCGCAATGGGCCAGGCCAAATGGTTGTCTGGACCACTGGATTCCGATTACTTGGTCTGGCATGACCCCTCGAAGATCCCTCACTGCCGCACTCGCGGTCGCCGTCCTCGGCGGCCTGCTGTCCGCGGTACCCCAGTCCGCCACCGCGGACCCCCACCAGGATCCGGAGCAGCGCGTCATCGTCACGCTGACCGGGGACGCCGCCGCGGCCGGGAAGGGCGTGCTGCGCGCCGCCGATGCCCGGGAGATCGGCACGGACCGGGCCGCCCTCGCCGGCCGGCAGAAGTCGTTCCTCGACCGGGCCAAAGGCGCCGGGCTGCACGCCGGTTCGCCACGCACACTGAATCTGCTGCTCAACGCGGTCGCGGTGACGGTGAAGGCCTCCGAGGTCGCCGCGCTCAAGCAGCTGCCCGGGGTGGCTTCCGTGGTCCCCGACGCCAAGATGCGCCTCCTCACCGATGCGAGCGTGCCGCTGATCAACGCTCCGCAGGTGTGGCGCCGCAAGGACCCGGCGGGCAACGGCGCCGACGGCAAGGGCATCACCGTCGCCGTCCTGGACAGCGGGGTCGACTACAGCCATCCCGACCTCGGCGGCGGCTTCGGCGAGGGCCACAAGGTCGTCGGCGGCTACGACTTCGCCAACGGCGATGCCGATCCGATGGACGACAACGGCCACGGCACCCACGTCGCCGGCATCATCGCGGGCAAGGCCGCCCAGCGGGGCGGCGTGACCGGTGTGGCGCCGGGCGCGAGCATCCTGGCGTACAAGGTCATGGACGACGCGGGCGAGGGCTACACCTCCGACATCGTGGCCGGCATCGAGGCCGCGATCGACCCGGCCAGTCCGCACCGCGCCGATGTCATCAACATGAGCCTCGGTGGCTACGGGGACGGCACCGACCCGCTCGGCGCGGCCGCAACCGCCGCCACCGAGGCGGGCGTCGTGGTCGTCGCCTCCGCAGGCAACGAGGGGCCGGGCAGGGGCACCGTGAGCACCCCGGCCGCCGCCGACGGCGTCATCGCGGTCGGTGCCTCCATCAGCGGGCTGCGCATACCGAGCGCCGCCTACCGGGGCGGCGAGAAGATCCAGACGTACCGCGCGATGGTCTCCGCGAACCCGCCCGCCAAGCCCTTCACCGCCCCTCTCGTCGACGTCGGGCGGGGCACCGCGGAGGACTGGGAGCGGGCCGGCGACGTCAAGGGCAAGGCCGTACGCATCGACATGCTGGTGGCCCAGTCCTCGCGGGACCTGTACCTGACGGAGATCGAGATGGCCCGCGAAGCCGAGCGGCGCGGCGCGATCGCCCTCATCGGCGGGCCGGCCGGGGGCAGTGGCCCGGTGTTCGCCGCCGCGGGCCCGCTGTCGCAGGACCAGCCCCGAGCCTCCGCCGGCGACGGCACGATCCCGCTCCCCGCGCGGACCTCGCTCAAGGACTCCGGCGACTCACTGCGCATGGACACCCTGGTCATGCTGGGTATCGACGCCACCCAGTACGCCGAGCTCGGCCGCCGCCTGGCGAAGGGCAAGGTCGAGGTGACGATCAGCGGCACGGACGTCACCGACAAGATCGCTTCGTTCTCCTCGCGCGGTCCCGACCTGAGATGGGGCCTGAAGCCGGACCTGGTCGCACCGGGCTACGACATCCGCTCCACCATCCCCACATCCCTGTACGCGCCCGGCTACTACCGTATGTCGGGTACGTCCATGGCAGCACCGCACGCCGCGGGCGCCGCCGCCCTGCTGCGCCAGCTGCACCCCGGCGAGACCCCGGCGAAGGTCACCTCCCAACTGGTGGGCTCCACCCAGCAGATCAAGGACTACGGGTCGAGCACCGTCGGCTCCGGCCGCCTCGACGTCGCCGCGGCCGCCGACACGGCGGACACCGGCCTCACCACCGCCCCGGCCACCCTCTCCTACGGCCTCGCCGACCTCGCCCGGCACACGGTCGGCGGCAGCAGGAAACTCACCGTGACCAACTCCGGTACCAGGAGCCGCACCGTCCGTCTGAAGGCGAGCGGCCCGGCGAGGGTCAGCCCGGACACCCTGCGCATCCCGGCGGGCACCAGTGCGACAGCGACGGTGACCTTGAGGGCCGACCGCCCGGCCGGCGAAGCCGAGATCACCGGCACGGTGACCGTCACCCCCGAGCGCGGCGCCGCGCTGCGTGTCCCGTACCTCCTGGTCGTACGGAAGCTGTTCCTCCAGGCCGGCCCCGACCCGAGCGACGGTAAGTCCACCGCCGTCGTCATCACCCCGGCGCCGCTGGCGAAACCGCCGCTCCTGACCGTCACCCCGCCCCATGGCAGGCCCTACACCGTCACCGCCACGCTCCGCTCCGCGAACGTCTACCAGGCAGAGATCACCGGGCGCGGCGAGGGCGCCCACCTGGTGTCCGCCGAAGGCCGCAGCACCGACGGCAAGACGCTGACCAGCAACGGCGACGGCTTCGAGGTCACCCCGGAGAACAGCCGCAAGTCCCGCTGGCAGCCCGTCGGGCCCAACTCCGAGAGCGGCGACATCACCACCGCGGCCAGCGCCCCGGGCACCGCCGTCCTCACCCAGTACGACAAGGCCGGCCCCTGGTCCACCGAGGACAACGGCGCGACCTGGATGCAGCACACCAGGCTGCCGGTCGGTGACGTGGCCGGCCGGGCCTTCACCGTCATCGACCCGCACAACGCGAAGCGCTGGTGGTACGCGGCCAACAGCGCGTCCGGCATTCCCCGCACGGGCTCGATCCTGCGCACCCAGGACGGCGGCCGCACCTGGCAGACACTCCACACCCCCGACACACGCATCATCGGGTTCCTCACCGACGAGGCGGGCAGAACCCTCCTCGCCGTCACCGACACCGACCTGCTGATCAGCCGGGACGGCGGCGACACCTGGACCACCGAGCCCCTCGGTATCCCCGTCGACGACGTCTACGACGTGGCGGTCGGCGGCGACAGCCTCTACTTCTCGGCGGGCAAGTCGCTGTGGAAGCGCGACGGCCTGTCCTCGGGCACCCTCGGCAAAGCCACCAAGGTGTACGAGCCCGGCGGCGGCAAGGTCTCCGTCACCGTCGTCGCGGACAGCCAGGTCGTCGCCGTGTACGAGGTCGGGTCCGGCATCGTCGGCTCCTTCGACGGCGGCAGGACCTGGGCCACGCTGGACAACCACGGATACGGCGGTACCGGCCTGACCCTCACCGGCGGCGACATGTACGCCGGCTACGGCAAGGACATCCGCGTAGGCCGCGACCACGGCCGCCGATGGAGCACCATCCCGGCCGCCAACCGCGCCTCCACCACCTCCGACTTCGACCGCTGGGCCGACGGCTCGCTGACCGTCTCCGCCGACGCGGCCGGTGTCTACCGGGGCACGCCGGACGGCAAGGACTACCGGCGCCTCGGCGTCCAGGGCGGCACCGTCAACTCCCTCGCCCTCAGCGGAGACCAGCTGCTCGCGGCCGGCCGCCAGGGCACACACCGCTCGCGGCTTCCGGTCTCGGGCGCCGAGTGGGGCACCACCGGCGGCGAAGGCAGGATCGGCGCCGGGACCCGGCTGCTGCAGGCCTCCGCCAAGGACTCGCGGATCGCGTGGCGAGTGCGCAGTGGCCCCTGGGGCGACTTCCACCTGCAACGCAGCGGCGACTCGGGTGCCACCTGGCAGGAGAAGGGCGAGAGCAACGGCACGGTCTTCGCCATGGCGGTGCACCCCGCCGACCCCGACCGCGTCTACGTCTCGTACGCGAATCTTCTGGGCCAGGGACTGTTCTCCACCGAGGACGGCGGCGCGACCTGGAAGAACCTCCTCCACGACCGGACGTACTTCACCGCCGTCGCAGGCGACCCGAAGAACCCGGACCGGCTGTGGCTCGGCGCCCCCGACGGCCTCTACCGCTCCGACAACGGCGGCGACGACATCACCAAGATCGCCGACGGCCGCGTGGACACCATCGAGTTCACCGGGGCGAAGATGCTGACCGGTGGCGACACGATCAAGGTCTCGACGGACGGCGGGAAGACCTTCCGCACCGCCGACACCGGCAAGCTGCCGCTGCGGGTCAGCGACATCCTGCAGGTGGGCGGCACCCTCTACGCGGCCACCACCAGCCACTGGGACACGGCCCTGCCGCGCGGGGGCCGAGGCGTCCTGCGCTCCACGGACGGCGGCCGCAGCTGGCAGAACATCTCCACCGGCCTGCAGAACCTCAACGCCACCAGCCTGGCGGCCACCGGCGGCTGGCTGTACGTGGGCACGGTGCAGGGAGGTGTGCACCGCCTGAAGCTCTGACCGGACAGGTGTTGTGGGCGAAGGGGGGGCACGCCCGTAGCAGGCGTGCCCCCCAGAAGGTTGGCGAAGGCGAGCTGGAACAGCGGCCCGGCCGGGCCGGTTCGTGTTCGTCGTCGAGGCGGCGACGATCGAGGGATCCGGCTGCCGTACACGCGCTTGCCGCCGGGCCCCGCCCTGTGCGTCCCCTACCGCCGCGCCTCGTCAGGCAGCCGGAATCCGTCGCGTACCCGGTCGAAGACCGGCTTCTGCCGGTCCCAGTCCGCGGCCGGGGCCGAGAGGTAGATCGCGTACTCCTGCCCGCCCGGGTTGCCGAACCCGAGATCCACAGCGCGCCACTGGCGGGCCCGGCCCTTCCAGGTGAACTCCCAGATGGCCGCCGGAAGTTCCCGGTAGGTCGTGCTCTGCATCCGCAGCTGCCGGTAGCCGGGCAGCTTGCCCTGCTGGACGGATCTCGCCTCGTCGTCCTTCCAGCGCTGGAGGGGATCGGTGCTGGCGAAGTCGAGCGCGACCACGCGCAGGCTGACCATTCCGGCCGGGTCGATGTACGCGACCGCTTCGCCGTCGTCGTCCAGCTTCTTGCGGGTCCAGCCGTCGGGGACCGGGAAGGCGACCCCGAAGGCCTTCTCCTCGGCGAGGTGGTAGCC
>NZ_LYOY01000045.1 GCF_001653515.1 Streptomyces sp. ERV7
CCCGTACGCGTAGCCGCCCCACACCGCGTACACCTCGGCGAGGTCGGCGTCGCTGCGCCAGTTGCGCGCGTCGATCAGGGGGAGCAGGCCCGCCCCGTACGCCCCCGGCTTGGAGCCGAAGATACGGGCCGTGGCCCGGCGGCGGTCGCCGTGCTCTGCGGTGTCCTCGTCGGCGTGCGCCCGCACGTAGTTGGACTCGGCCGGCTCGTCCAGCTCCGCCACCGTCCGCACCGCGTCGTCGATCAGCGCGACCACGTGCGGGAACGCGTCCCGGAAGAAGCCGGAGATACGGACCGTCACATCGATGCGGGGACGGCCCAGCTCAGCGACCGGGACCACCTCGAAGCCGGTGACGCGGCGGGACGCCTCGTCCCACACCGGGCGGCAGCCGAGCAGCGCCAGGATCTCCGCGATGTCGTCGCCCTGGGTGCGCATCGCGGAGGTGCCCCACACGGTGAGGCCCACCGACTTCGGGTACGCGCCGGTGTCCGTGAGGTAGCGGGCCACCAGCGAGTCGGCGAGCGCCTGGCCGACCTCCCAGGACAGCCGCGAGGGGATGGCCTTGGGGTCGACCGAGTAGAAGTTGCGGCCGGTCGGCAGGACGTTGACCAGGCCCCGGGTGGGGGAGCCGGACGGGCCCGCCGGGACGTAGCCGCCGTCGAGCGCCCGCAGGATGTGGGTGATCTCGTCCGTCGTGCGGGCCAGGCGCGGCACCACCTCGCGGCAGGCGAACTCCAGGACCGCCACCGCGTCCGGCAGCTCCGTGCCCAGCACCTCGCCGACCAGCGGGCCGCACGCGGACACCGACCAGGCGCGCTCCTCCATGCCCTCCGCCAGACGGCGGCACAGCTGCTCCAGGAGGTCGATCGCGTCGGCCGCCGTACGAGCGGGGCCCTCGACCAGGTCCGTGAGCTCCACCGGCACCTTCACCGGCGTACCCGGCTCGGCGAGCAGCTCCTTCTCCACCAGGCCGAAGTGCTCGGCCAGCGAGGCGCGCAGACCCGGCAGCGCGTTGGCCTGGCCGCCCCACACCTGGGAGGCGCGCAGCACCGCGAGCACCAGGTTGACCCGGGGCTCGGCCTCGGGGCCACCGCCCAGGATGTGGAGGCCGTCGCGGATCTGGACGTCCTTGATCTCGCACAGATAGCCGTCGATGTGCATGACGAACTCGTCGAAGTCGCCGTCGTCCGGCTGCTCGGCGACGTGCAGGTCGTGGTGGAGCTCGGCGGCCTTCACCAGGGTCCAGATCTGGGCCCGCACCGCCGGGGCCTTCGTCGGGTCGAGATCGCTCACCAGGGCGTACTCGTCGAGGAGTTGCTCCAGTTTGGCCAGGTCGCCGTAGGTGTCGGCGCGGGCCATCGGCGGGACCAGATGGTCCACGACCGTGGCGTGGCCGCGCCGCTTGGCCTGGGTGCCCTCGCCCGGGTCGTTGACGATGAACGGGTAGACCAGCGGCAGATCGCCCAGGACCGCGTCCGGACCGCAGCCCGACGACAGGCCGAGGCCTTTGCCGGGCAGCCACTCCATGGTGCCGTGCTTGCCCATGTGGACGATGGCGTCGGCGCCGAACGAGTTCTCCAGCCAGCGGTACGCCGCCATGTAGTGGTGCGAGGGCGGCATGTCCGGGTCGTGGTAGATCGCGATGGGGTTCTCGCCGAAGCCGCGCGGCGGCTGGATCATCACGACGACGTTGCCGAACTGGAGGGAGGCGAGAACGATCTCGTCGCCGTCCACGTACAACTGGCCCGGCGGCTCGCCCCAGTGCTCCAGCATGCCGTCGCGCAGCTCCGGGTCCAGTTTCTCGAACCAGGCGCGGTAGTCCGCGAGCGGCACGCGCGCGGGGGCGGCCGCCAGCTGCTCCTCGGTGAGCCACTCCACGTCGTGGCCGCCCGCGTTGATCAGCCGGTGGATCAGCTCGTCGCCGTTGTCCGGGTGGCCCTCCACCAGGTAGCCGGCGTCCCGCAGCGCGTCCAGGACGCGCACGGCGGAGGCGGGCGTGTCCAGACCCACCGCGTTGCCCACGCGCGAGTGCTTGGTCGGGTAGGCGGTGAAGACGAGCGCCAGCTTCTTCTCGGCGTTCGGCTTGTGCTTCAGGCGCGCGTGGCGCACCGCGATCCCCGCGACCCGGGAGGCCCGCTCGGGGTCGGCGACATAGACCGGGACGTCGTCCGGGCCCTGCTCCTTGAAGGAGAACGGGACGGTGATCAGCCGGCCGTCGAACTCGGGGATGGCGACCTGCATCGCCGCGTCCATGGGGGAGAGCGCCGCGTCCGAGGCCTCCCACGCCGCCTTGGACGAGGTGAGGCAGAGCCCTTGCAGCACCGGCACGTTCAGATCGGCCAGGGCGCCGATGTCCCATGCCTCCTCGTCGCCGCCCGCGCTCGCCTGCGAGGCGGTGGTGCCGCCCGCCGCCAGGACGGTGGCGATCAGCGTGTCCGCCCGGCCCAGCGTCTCGTAGAGCGCCGCGTCGGCGCCGCGCAGCGAACCCACGTACACCGCGAGGGCGTTGGCGCCCTGGGCCTCGATGCGGTCGCAGAGCACGTCCACGAACGAGGTGTTGCCGGAGAGCTGGTGGGCGCGGTAGAAGAGCACGCCCACCGTGGGGCGGCCCTCCACGTACGCGCGCGTGCCGTGCACGCCCCACTCGGGCATCTTCTCCGGCTCGGCGAAGCCCACGCCCGTCAGCAGCACGGTGTCGGAGAGGAAGCGGGAGAGCTCCACGAGGTTGCCGGGGCCGCCCTCGACCAGATAGCGCAGGGCCTCGGCGACCACACCGGCCGGGACCGACGACTCGGCCATCAGCTCCGCGTCCGGCACGGACTCGCCGCCGAGCAGCACGGTCGGGATGCCGGACGCCTTCAGCGCGGCCAGCCCGTCCTCCCAGGCGCGCTTGCCGCCGAGCAGGCGCACGACGGCCACCGACGCGCCCTCGATCAGCGCGGGCAGCTCCTCGGCCACGTCGATACGGGTCGGGTTGCCGATCCGGAAGGGCGCCCCGGAGGCCCGGGCCGCCAGCAGATCCGTGTCGGCGGTCGACAACAACAGCACAGTGCTCATGCGGGTGCTCCAGGTGCGATGAAGGGAAGTCCTGCGGGCGCGCCCTGCTCGATGAGCCGCATGAGCGCGTCCGTGTCCGCGTGTTCTTCGATGAGGTCGCCGAGGCGGTCCAGCTGCTCTTCGCGCAGCACGCCGAACGACGTGTCAGGGGCGGGGACGAAACGCCGGCCGGCGGCGCTCGCGACCCGCTCCAGGAACCGTCGCCTGAATCCGTCGCTCTCAAGTGCCCCGTGCCAGTGCGTGCCCCAGACCGCACCGACCCGGCATCCGTCCAAGCTGTGTCCATCGTCATCAGAGATGAACCGATCCCCGCCCAGCACTTCGGCGACGCCGTGGTGGATCTCGTATCCCTCCACGCGCTCGCCCAGCGCCTCGCCGGTCGGCCGTGCAAGTGTCTTCTCGGCCGCGAACCGCACCCGCACGGGCAGCAGTCCGAGACCCGTCACGGAACCCGCCCGTGACTCGACCTCGTCATCGATGTGCTCTCCGAGCACCTGGAACCCGCCGCAGATCCCCAGCACCGGACGCCCCTCGGCCGCCCTGCGCGCCAGCTCCCGCGCCAGCCCCCGTTCCCTCAGCCATTCCAACGCCCGGACCGTGCCCCGGGTTCCCGGCACGACCACCAGATCCGCGTCGGCCAGCTCCTCGGGCCGGTCCACGAACCGTACGACCACGCCCGGTTCGGCGGCGAGCGCGTCCACGTCGGTGAAGTTGGACATCAGCGGGACCGCGCACACCGCGACCCGCAGTACGTCCTCGCCGACCGGCGGCGCCACCACGGACTCGCGCACCGCGCCGCGCAGGGAGACCCGCAGGCCGTCCTCCTCGTCGATGCCCAGCCCGTGCGCGAACGGCAGGATCCCGTACGTGTGGCGTCCGGTGAGCCCGCGCAGCATGTCGATGCCGGGTTCGAGCAGCGAGACGTCGCCGCGGAACTTGTTGACGATGTACCCGGCGACCAGCGCCTGGTCCTCGGGGCTCAGCAGCGCCGTCGTACCGAAGAACGAGGCGAACACCCCGCCCCGGTCGATGTCGCCGACCACGACCACCGGGAGCCTCGCGGCGCGCGCGATGCCCATGTTGACGATGTCGGTGCGCCGCAGGTTGATCTCGGCCGGACTGCCCGCCCCCTCGCAGATCACGGCGTCATATGTGCCCCGCAGCCGCTCCAGACAGTCCACGACGGTGCCGAGAAGCGCCTCCTGGCGCCCGCCGTGGTAGCCGCTGGCGCTCAGTTCGCCCACCGGCCGGCCCATCAGTACGACCTGGCTCGACCGGTCGCTCCCCGGCTTGAGCAGCACGGGGTTCATCAGAGCGGACGGCTCGACGCGCGCCGCCTGCGCCTGCATCGCCTGCGCGCGCCCGATCTCGGCGCCCTCGCGCGTGACGAACGAGTTGAGGGACATGTTCTGTCCCTTGAAGGGCGCGACCTTCACGCCCTGGCGCACCAGCCACCGGCAGATCCCGGCGGTGACGACGCTCTTCCCGGCGTCCGACGTGGTGCCCGCGACCAGCAGTCCGCCGCTCATGTCCGTACCTTCCTCACCGCGATCGCCACCCCGAGCGCCAGCCAGCCCACCCGGCGCGACAGCCGCACCGCCCGCTCGATGTCCACCACCTCCACCGCCCGGCCGCCCCCGTTCAGCACGGGCCGGTGCTCGACACGGCCGCCGTACGAGAGGGTGCCGCCCAGCCGTACGCCGAGCGCGCCCGCGAACGACGCCTCGACGGGACCGGCGTTGGGGCTCGGGTGCTGGG
>NZ_LYOY01000046.1 GCF_001653515.1 Streptomyces sp. ERV7
GTGCCGACCCCGCCCGCGCCGACCGGCCGCGAGCTGACGCACCCCCAGATCACGTCACACCAGGCCTGTTTCACGCCTGGTGTTACTCATGAGAAATGTGTGACCCTCTGACACGGCGCAGACGGCGCAGGTGACGAAGGGACAGTCGATGGCAGCCTCGGGTCGTCCGGAGCATGAGGACGAAGCCCCCGCCCCCGAGGTGGGGCGGCGGAGGTTTCTGGGATATGTGCTCGCGGCCTCGACGCTGACGGTGGCCGCGCAGCTCGGCGAGGCGGCCCTCGCACCCGCCCAGGCCGAGGCGGCGGTCCCGTCGCTGCCCGGCCCCTCCGAGATCTACGATCTCAACGACATGCTCACGGACGCCGCCCTGCCGACGGCCGGTCTCATCACCATCGAGGTCCACGACGACGGCACCGCCTCCTTCGTGCTGCCCCGCGCCGAAGTGGGCCAGGGCGTCACCACCTCCTCGGCGATGCTGATCGCGGAGGAGCTGGACCTGCCCCTCGACCGGATCCGGGTGAGCCTGGCCGACGCACGCCCGGAGCTGCTCTTCAACCAGATGACCGGCGGGTCGAACACCACCATCGCCACCTACACCCCGATCCGGGTGGCCGCCGCGACCGCCCGGGCACGGCTGGTGGAGGCCGCGGCGGACCTGTTGGGCGAGGCCGCCTCGACGCTGACCACCCGGGCCGGAGTCGTCACCTCCCCGCGCGGCAGCAGCGCCACCTACGGCGAACTGGCGGCGCGGGCCGCGAGCCGCACCACCGTACGGATCCCGGTCACCCTGAAGAAGCCCGCGCAGTTCGGCGTCATCGGCACCCCGCGCGGCCGGATCGACGCGCTCGCCGCGGTCACCGGGCGCAAGCAGTTCGCCATGGACGTCAGCGTGCCGGGCGCGCTGCCCACGATGGTGTGCCGGCCGCCCACGATCAACGGAACCGTACGGTCGGTGGAGAACCGGGCGGACGTCCTCGCCATGCCCGGCATCACCGACGTCGTCACCGTCCCCACCGGAGTCGCCGTGCGCGGGCGGACGTTCGGCCAGTGCATCGACGCCGTACGGGCACTGCGGGTGTCCTGGGGCCCCGGCACCGAGGAGGGCGCGTCGGACGCCACCGTCCTCAAGGAGCTCCGCGCGGCCGAACTCCCGCTGGTGGTCCCGGCGCTTGACCCCCTGGTGCACTCCGTGGACGCGCGCTTCACCTTCCACTTCGCCAGCAGCAGCGCCCTTGAGCCCAACTGCGCGGTGGCGGACGTCAGAAGCGACGGGGCGGAGATCTGGGCGTCGCTCAAGACCCCGATCACCGCCCGGGAGACCATCGCGCTCAAGCTCGGTCTGCCGCTGTCCGCCGTCAAGGTGCACGTCACCGAGGGCGGTGGCTCCTTCGGCCGCAAGCTCTTCTTCGACGCGGCCCTTGAGGCGGCCCGGATATCGAAGGCGATGGGCAAGCCCGTCAAACTGATGTGGCACCGCACGGACGACTTCCGCCAGGGCCGCACCCACCCGATGTCCACCTCCCGGGTCCGGGCCACCTACGCGCTGGGCGAGGTCCTCTCGTACGAGCAGCGGCACACCTCGGTCGCCACCGACTTCGGGCACGGGCTCGGCGAGATCATCACCTCCATGGCGGCCAAACTGCCCGTGGGCGACCTCGCCTTCTCCGAGACGATCTTCGAGCTCACCCAGCAGAGCCCGTACCACTTCGGCGTCACCACCCAGCTGCTCAACGAGGTCGACAAGGGCTTCAACACCGGCAGCATGCGCAACATCTACTCGCCCAACGTCCGCTGCGCCCAGGAGCTCGTCGTCGACCGGCTCGCGGCGCGTATGGGCAAGGACGCCTACCGGTTCCGCCGCCAGTTCCTCAAGGAGGACCGGGCCCGCGCAGTCCTGGACAAGGTCGCCCAGGTGGGGGAGTGGGGGCGGAGCATGCCCGAGGGCACCGCGCAGGGCATCGCGCTGCACCCCGAGTACCACGGGTTCGTCGCCGTGCTCGCGGAGATCGACTGCCGCCCGGAGACGACCGGGCGGCACATCCCCGACGCGTACACCGGCCCGAGGGTCACCCGGGTCGTGTGCGCCGTCGACGTCGGGCTCGCGGTCAACCCGCGCGGCCTGGAGGCCCAGATGATGGGCGGCATCATGGACGGCATCGCCATCACCCTCAGCTCCGGGCTCCACCTCAAGGACGGCCACTTCCTCGAAGGCAGCTGGGACAACTACTTCTACACCCGGCAGTGGAACACCCCGCCCGAGCTGGAGATCATCGTGATGCCGTCCACCGGCGACAAGCCGGGCGGAGCGGGGGAGCTGGCCGTCGCGGGCGCGATGGCGGCGGTCGCCTGCGCCTACGGCCGCGCCACCGGCACCATGCCGACCACCTTCCCGATCAACCACGACGGCCCGCTCGGCTTCGAACCGCTGCCGACCGTCCCGCCGATCCCCGCGTCCCCCACCGACGGCCTCGACCGCGCCTACTAGGAGCATCCGTGCCTCAGCACACCTTCATCCTCAACGGCAAGCCGGTGTCGGTGGACGTCGAGGACGACGTCCGGCTGCTCTGGGTGCTGCGCGACGTCCTCGGCGTGACCGGCCCGAAGTACGGCTGCGGCCTCGGCGTCTGCCAGGCCTGCACCAGCCACATCAACGGCAAGGCCTTCAACCCCTGTTCCGTGCCGGTCAAGGACATCCGCCCGACCGACGAGGTCACCACCATCGAGGGGCTGCCCGCCACCGTCGGCAAGGACCTGCACCCCATGCAGGAGGCCTGGCTGGAGTACGACGTGGCCCAGTGCGGCTACTGCCAGCCCGGCCAGATCATGGCCGCCGTCGCCAAGGTCCGCCAGGCCCGTGCCGCCGGCCACGAGATCGGCGACGCGGACTTCGACGAGATCCGCAACATCTGCCGCTGCGGCACGTACCACCGCATCCGCGAGGCGATCAGGGCGGGCGCGAAGAACTTCTGACGGGCGCCTCTGACATGTTCAGCGCAGGTGGCGCGCTACGATGCACGCCACGGGGGCCCGGCCAGGCCCGGAAGTGCGCGGGAGAACACGTGAAGTTCGGGCTGCTCGGTCCGCTGTCCGTCCATGACGACCACGGAGTCGAGCGGACACCGGTCTCGCCCAAGGGCCGGGCGCTGCTGACCGCGCTGCTCCTCGCGCCGGGCAGGGCGGTGCCGCCGGTCCGGCTGGAGGCGGCGCTGTGGGGTGAGCGGCCGCCGGCCACCGCCCGCGCCTCGCTCCACAACCACCTGCTGCGACTGCGCCGTTCCCTGGGCGAGGAGGCCCGGATCCGGGCGGTGCCCGGAGGCATGCTGCTCGACGTCGAGGACGGTGAGCTGGATACCCGTGCCTTCGACGAGCACCTCGACGCGGCCCGGACCGCGCGCCTGGCGCAGGACTGGGACGGCGTCGTACACGAAGCGGACGCCGCACTGGCGCTGTGGCGCGGCACCCCGCTGGAGGAGTTCCCGGAGCTCGCCGAGGACGAGTCCGCCCGGGTCGGGCAGTGGCAGGAAGCCCGGGTGCAGGCCCTGGAGTGGCGCTGCGACGCGGAGCTGCGACGCGGCCGGCACGACGGACTGCTGCCCCAATTGTCCCGTCTGGTCGCCGAGTTCCCGCTGCGCGAGGCCTTCCACGTCCAGCTCATACGGGTGCTCCACCGCAGCGGACGGCGGGCCGAGGCGCTGGCCGCCTACCACCGGCTGCGCCGCACCCTGATCGACGAACTGGGCGTCGAGCCGGGCCCCGGCGCGGCCGCCGCCTACCAGTGCGTCCTGACCGACGACGCCGCACCGCCCGCCCCGGGCCCGGACGCCGACGCCGTACCGACGTCCCTGCCCCGGGACGTCGCCGCCTTCACCGGCCGCGAACGCGAGGTGGAGGCCCTGGTCTCGGCGGTACGCGACGGATCCGCCGGAGCCTCGGGCGTGGTGGGGATCCACGCCGTCGACGGGATGCCGGGCGTGGGCAAGACCGCGTTCGCCGTCCACGTCGCCCACCGCCTCGCCGCCGACTTCCCCGACGGCCGTCTGTTCCTGTCGCTGCACGCGCACACGCACGGAACGCCGCCCGTCGACCCCGGCACCGCGCTGACCAGCCTGCTGCTCGCGCTGGGGACGGACCCCCAGCGCATCCCGGCCGATCTGTCCGCGCGCGCCGGACTGTGGCGCGGCAAACTCGCGGGCGGGCGCTACCTCGTCCTGCTCGACGACGCCGGCGGCAGCGAGCAGGTGGAGCCGCTGCTGCCCGGCACGCCGGGTTCCCTGGTCCTGATCACCAGCCGCCGACGCCTGGTCGCACTCGCGGACGCGGTGCCGGTCACCCTGGACGTCCTGCCCGAGGACCGGGCGGTACGCCTCCTCGTGGCCAAGGCCGGGCGCCCGGACCTGACGGCCGAGGATCCCGGCTGCGCCGAGCTCGCCCGGCTCTGCGGACATCTGCCGCTGGCCCTGCATCTGACGGCCGCACGGCTGCGCCACCACCGTGCGTGGAGCGTCGAGGACGTGATCGCCGACCTGGCGGCCGCGAGCGGCCGGATGGCGGCGCTCAGCTCCGAGAACATCTCCGTACAGGCCGCCTTCGAGCTCTCCTGCCGCGATCTCTCCCCGGACCAGCAACTGCTCTTCCGCCGCCTCGGGCGGCAGCCGGGGATCGACTTCGACGCGTACGCGGCCGCCGCGCTCCACGGCACCGACCTGCCGACCGCCCGCCGCCTCCTGGAGGAGCTGGAGGACCACCATCTGGTCGAGGAACCGACGCGCGGCCGCTACCGGATGCACGACCTGGTGCGCGACTACGCGCGCGCCCTCACCGACGCCGACCATGACGCCGGGCACCGCGCCGACGCGGCGCGGGCGGTGGAGCGCCAGCTCGACTACTACCTGCACGCGGCCCTGCGAGCCAGTCGCTGCTTCGCCCGCTACGAGACCCCGGCCCTCACTCCCGGCGCTCCCGCCCCACGAGCCCTGCCGCCGGTCGGGGACGAGGACCGGGCGCTGGCCTGGATGCGGGCCGAACACGCCAACCTGAGCGCGGCGGTCTCCCATGCCGCCCGCCACGGCCACGGCGAGCATGCCGTGCAACTCCCGGCCGCCATGGCGGAGTTCATGCGCACCCAGGGGTTCTGGGGCGACGCCCTCGCGCTCCACCGGACGGCGCTGGGCGCCGCGCTCCTGCGCGAGGACCCGCTCGGTCGCGCCCTGGCACTGCGCAACACCGCGGTCATCGAGGCGGCCCGGGCCGAGTTCGAGCGGTCCGAGACCAACCTGCTGGCGGCGCTGGAGATCTTCCGTGCCCTGCGGGACCGGGGCCGCGAGGCCATCGCGCTCCACGACCTCTCCTCCGTCCTGCGCCGCACCGGACGCTATGAGGAGGCGCAGAGCTCGCTGGGGCAGTGTCTGCGGTTGTTCGGGGAGGCCCGGGACGCGCGCGGCCAGGCCCAGGTGCTCGTCGAGCTGGGGCATGTCCAGCAGCTCACCGGACGCTTCACCGAGGCGGCCGACAGCATGGGGCGCGCGCTCGAACTGCACGCCGCCCTGGACAACCGCCTCGGCCAGGCCAACGCGCTCACCGCGCTCGGCGACGTACACAAGTCGATGGGCGAGTACGCGGAATCCGTCTCCTGCCACCGCCGGGCCCTGGTGCTCTACCGCGACCTGGGCAACGAACTCGGCCAGGCGAACGTCCTGAGCGACCTCGGTGACGTGGCGCGGCTGACCGGGGCGTACGAGGAGGCCCTGGACAGCGTCGGGCAGGCGCTGAGCCTCTACCGCTCCCTCGGTGCCCGGCTGGGCGCGGCCAACGCGCTCGCGCACCGGGGCAGGATCCAGCAGCGCGTCGGCCGGGTGACGGAGGCGGAGAAGGACCTCCGGGAGGCGCTGGACGTCTGCCGCTCCCTCAACAGCCGTATGGGGCAGGCCTATGTGCTGATGTATCTGGCCGAGGTCCGGGTCGTCGGCGGCTCGCCCGCCCGCGCCCTGGAGAACGCCACCGCGAGCGTGGCGCTGTGCCGTGAGATCGGGGACCTCGGCGGCGAGGCCGAGGCGCTCAACACCCTCGGCGCGGTCCAGCGCGCGGACGCGGCCCCGGCCGAGGCCCTCGACTCCCACCGGCGGGCCCTCGAACTGGCCCGTGAGGTCCGCTCCCCGTACGAGGAGGCCCGCGCCCTCGAAGGCCTCGGCGAGAGCCTGCACGAACTGAAGCGGCCGGACGAGGCCGTCGCGCAGCTGACCCGGGCACTTGAACTCGCCCGGGCGCTCCGGACACCGGACGCACGGCGCATAGAGGCGCGGCTCGCGCGGGGGCCGCTGTAGTACGGGCGGTGCTCCGCGCCGCGAGCGTGGTGATCTTGCGCGTCCGTTACTGTCCGTGTCGGTTCGCTCCACGTCAAGCGTTGATCACGGTTTGGCAAATTTGGAACCCTTGCAGCTGCTTTGTCCATCCCCGGAGGCGGAAGACGACCGTCGTGCCCCGAGGGGCCGAAGCAAGCCGGAGCAACTGATGTCGCACATGTCCACCAAGACCAGGGACGGGGCCGAGACCTATCGGTCCCGGGGTCACCGTCGAGCCTCCAAGGCCCGGCGATGGTCTCTCGCCTTGGTCTGCGTGGTGCTGCTCGGGGCGATCGCCTGGCCGGTCATGAGCTACTTCGAGATACCGCCGTTCACGGACAAGGGCGACCCGATCTCGTACGGCAAGATCGACAGCAAGCCCGGCGCCCAGCAGAAGCCCGCGGACTCCAAGACGCTGATGCCGACCGGACCGGCCGCCGACTTCAAGATCTCCAGCACGCTGGGTGACGGGACGCACGTCGGCGTCGTGAAGATCACCGGCAAGAAGTCCGGCTTCACGGGCAAGGTGTGGGTCTGGGCGCCGAAGGAGTACGACGACCCGAAGTACGACAAGAGCGGCTTCCCCGTCCTGATCGCCCTCCCGGGCGGCCCCGGCTTCCCCAACAACTACTGGATGGACAACAACCTCAAGCTGGAGTCCTCCATCTCCAAGTGGGCCGAGGAGGGCAAGGGCAAACCGTTCCTGCTGGCCATGCCGGTGCTGAACCCCAAGCCGGACGACGGCGGGCTGTACTGGGACGGCAGCGACATCCCCGGCCAGCCCAAGATGGGCACCTGGCTGACCGAGGACGTGCCCGACCTCATGCGGCAGAACTTCCGCACGATCAAGTCGCGCGACGGCTGGGCCTTCATGGGCTCCTCCTCCGGCGGCTTCGCCGGCCTCAAGGCCGTCCTGAAGCACCCCGACAAGTTCAAGGCCGTCATCGCATCCGGCCCCGACATCGTCCCGGACTCGCCCTTGTGGAACGGCCACCCGAAGGAGAAGGCGGCGAACAACCCCGAGGTGCTCTCCAAGCAGCTGATCGCCGCCAAGGGGCCGGACGTGTATCTCGCCTTCCAGTACGGCACGAAGGAGTCGTCCGTCATCCCCAAGGTGAACAAGTACATCGCCACCTACGGGAACAAGGGCCCCATCCACACCCACCTCGAAGTCATCCAGGGCGGGCGGCACAACGCGGTGACCTATGTGAAGGGGATGGACGCGAGCAGCATGCAGTGGATCAGCGAACACATCGAGGGGCCGACGCCGGCGTCCTGAGCGCGTTCGTGGTCAGGGGCGAGCTCCGCAACCTCCGCAACCTCCGCAACCTCCGGAACGGACACTCTGGTGGCCGCCCGACGGTGACGTCCCGTCGCTCGCGTCGCTCCCGTCGTTCCGGGCCCGTCGGCCTCACGCCAGGATCTTGGCCTTGGCGCGCTCGAACTCATCCTGCGTGATGTCGCCCTTGTCCTTCAGCGCGGAGAGCCTGCTCAGCTCCTCCACCGAACCGCCGCCCGTTCCGGCCGCCTTGCGGACGTACTGCTGGAAAGCGTCCTCCTGCTGCTTGAGCTGCTTCGCGTCGCGCTGTCCCATGCCCTGTCCACGGGCGATGAGATAGACGAAGACCCCGAGGTAGGGCAGGACGAGCACGAAGACCAGCCACCCCGCCTTGGCCCAGCCGCTGAGGCTGTGGTCGCGGAAGATGTCGGTGGCGACCTTGAAGAGCAGGAAGAACCACATCACCCACAGGAACAGCCACAGCATCGTCCAGAAGAGGTTGAGGAGTGGGTAGTCGTCCATGCTCGGCTCCGATCACAGGGGTGGTTCCTTCCTACCTTCGGTAGGAGGAGACCGCATTCCGGGGCGGATCCCGTGGCGGGGTCCCGTCCGCCTCCGGTGGCGGGAGCGCCCGTTGCCGTCTCTCCGGAAGCCGAGGAGGATCGGCCCCGGGCGCGTCGTCGCCCTCCCGCACCCCCGCGCGCACACCGGAGCGGCCCATGGAACGCGCAGGCCCCGGAGACCGGCGCCGCCGCCGTGCCCTGGCCGGCCATCTGCTGCGCTCGGTGGCCTCGGTGACCCTGCTGACGGCGCTGTACTACCTGGCCCCGCTGGACCGGGGCATCGGCGTGGGCACGGTCGTGGCGTTCGTGCTGGGGCTGGTGCTCTTCGGGTGGCTCACGGCCCGGCAGATCGCCGCCATCACCCATGCGGAGTATCCGCGGCTGCGGGCGATCGAGGCCGTGGCCACCGCGGTGCCGCTCTTCCTCGTGCTGTTCTCCGCGACGTACTACCTGCTCGCCGACAACCGGCCGTCGTCCTTCTCCGAGCCGCTGAGCCGGACCGACGCGCTGTACTTCACGGTCACGGTGTTCGCGACCGTCGGCTTCGGCGACATCGTGCCCACCACCGGCGCCGGACGGGCGCTGGCCACCGTGCAGATGCTCGCGGATCTGATCGTGGTGGGTGTGGTCGCCAAGGTCCTCTTCGGCGCGGTCCGCGTCGGGCTGCGCCGCCGGGGTACGGCCCCCGAGGATCCGGGGGAGGAGCCGTGACCGGCTGCGGGACGCGGCCGACTGCCGCACCAGGTGGAGGCCCGGGCCGGCTACCGCTCTGGTTGCAGGCGGCATCTCAACCCCCCGTGTGACGCCTCGCGGTGCCCGCGCTCCCTAGGGTGGCGTTCCGGCGGCGGCGTACCGGCACGCCGCCGGAGTACGGCGACTCGCGTCGTGCCCTGCGCGGTCGCCCCCACCCACGGGAGGCCCCATGAGACAGGTACGGATCCTCGTAGTCGCGGTCATCAGCGCGGGAGTGCTGGGCGGCGCGGGAATGCTCGCCCCGGCCGATGCGGCCACGTCCGCCGCGCCGAACGCCGCCGGGTGTGCGCAGACCAGGCCGTTCCTCTCCCAGGGCGACCGCGGCACCTGCGTCCGCTACCTCCAGCAGAAGCTCACCGACCAGGGCATCGGCACCCGCGTCGACGGTGTCTTCGGCAGCGGGACGGCCAAGTCGGTGAAGACCTTCCAGTACGCCTGCGGCTACCGCGGCCGCGACGTCGACGGACTGGTCGGCCCCCGGACCTGGGCCGGTCTGCTGGACCACGCCTGTGTGTGAGGAACGGCCGTAACGGCCGGCTCAACGGCGACGAACCGCAGGTGCGGCGTGCGCTGGCCGACGCCGTGCGCAGGCTGGCCGCTGACCACGTGCCGCTGGACGCACCGATCGGCAGGGTGCAGCGCTGGGCGGGAATCCCGCTGCCCGGCTGCTCCGGAGGCGAGGGCTGCTTCAACGTAGTGAACGCGACACCCACGGCCGGCAGCGGCGGCGCCACGCGCCCGAGCTCCCCGGACGACCGCGCGGAGATAGCGGCAGACCCCCGGCTGCGGATCACGACGCTGCGGGGCTGAGCGGGCAGCGGCTCGCGGTTCGGGCGCGGTGGGGCGGCCCGTCCGGTCCGCGCCATCCCCAGAGTTGGGGATACCGCGCCCGGGTGACGCCTCCTAGTCTGAGCGAGGCGGGAACGTCCCCCACCACCGCACGGGGGACGTTCCGGCATCGAGACGGCGGGCGGACACGGGGAGCAAGTGATGGAGCGCGCGAACAACGTTGCCGATGCCCCAGAGTCCGTCATCTGGGACATCACCTATGCCTGTCCGCTGCGCTGCACCCACTGCTACTCGGAGTCCGGCAGGCGCCCCTCGCGGCAGGTGAGCCATGACGACATGCTCCGGATCGCCGACGCCCTCATCTCCCTGGGCCCGGTCCAGGTCACCCTCGCCGGCGGTGAACCGCTCCTGGTCAAGGGCGTGTTCGAGGTCGCGGAGCGGCTGTCGCGAGCGGGTATCGCGGTGCTCGTCTACACCGGCGGCTGGAACTTCCAGCCGTGGATGACCGAAGAGCTGGCGCGCGTGTGCCGTCGGGTCGTGGTGAGTGTCGACGGCCCCACACCCGAGGTGCACGACCGGATCCGCGGCAGGGCGGGTTCGTTCGAGCGGGCGATGCGAGCGCTCGCGCTGCTCGAAGCCGGAGCGCGGGAGCGGGCCGATCGCGGTGACCGCCCGCTCCCGTTCGCGGTCGACTGTGTGGTCGTCAAGAGCAACGTCGACCGGTTGGAGGAGTTCTGTACGGACGTCCTGCCGCGCTTCCCCCATCTGAGCTCTCTCGACTTCGGCGCCGCCGTACCGTCGGGGCTCGGCAGCCGCGCCGGATACGCCGAGCATGAACTGCTCTCGGACGAGCAGCTCGCCCGGCTGGGCAGCGAGGAGCAGCGCGCGCGGCTCCAGTCGCTCGCCCCCGCCACCGTGCGGGTGGGCACGTCGACCAACTTCTCCTTGCAGATGAACCCCGAACAGGTCGCGCGCGGACTGGACTTCCAGTCCATCCAGGTCGAGCCCGACGGGCAGGTGAGGGCCATGCTCATCTACGAGGGAACGGTCGGCAGTCTGCTGGAGGAACCGCCCGCGGAGCTGTGGCGGCGTGCGGTGGAGCGGTGGACCGACCCGTTCGTGACCGAGGCGCTCTCCGATGCGGGCACCATGCGGGCCTGGGCCGAGGCCGTCCGGCGCATCGACTACCACTTCGGCTCCGACGAGGTCCGCGCCCGTATCGACCGCCGCCCGGTGTTCACCGCGCCGGGTGCGGGATGAGGGACGTTTCGGGTCAGCCCTGCGCGCCGGACCCCGGCGTCCACCGGTCGGGGCCCGGGTCGCCGCCCCGGGCGCGGATCGCGAGCCGGTCGAGGTAGTGGTGCCAGCCCTCGGAGTGGCCGGTGCCGGCCTCGGGGGTGGGCAGACCGGTGTGGACCAGGCGCAGCAGGGTGTCCTCGCCGTCGGGTTCGAGGGTGACCTCGACCGTGGAGGAGCCGGGTGCGACGGGGGTGCCGCCGCTCTCCCAGCCCCAGGTGAACACGACGCGCCGAGGCGGTTCGACGGCGAGGAAGCGGCCGGCGGCGCGGTGCTCCCCGGTCACCGTCGTGCGGTAGGCGCCACCGGGTTCGAAGGAGAAGGTGCCCTCGGTGCCCATCCAGGACAGCCAGCGGTCGTGGTCGGTGAAGAAGGAGAACACCGCGGCCGGGCTCGCGGCGATGTGCCGTTCGACCGCGACCGTGTTCCTGCTGGCGGCGTCATCCATGCGTCGGCCCTTCCTCGTGCCCGTCGCGCCGGGCCGGGAGAAGCGGTCGCTCCTCCCGTCCGGCGCAGCGTAACCAGGCCGGAGTGCCTCAGCACGTCGAGCCGTGCGGATGGACGTTGTTGCGGCTCCGCCGCGAG
>NZ_LYOY01000047.1 GCF_001653515.1 Streptomyces sp. ERV7
GGTGTCCCAGGGGGTGACGGGCCTGGCGAGCGCGTCCCGCCACGTCTTCCTCGGCAGCGTGCTGCTGGCCGCGGGCTGTGTCGTCTTCGCCTTCACGGGGTCGGGCGACTCCGCCTGGGTGGCGGGGGGCCTCCTGCTGGTCGCGGTGGCGGTGCAGGCGGCGGGCGAGATGATGCAGGCGGCCGGGGCCTGGGAGCTCAGCTTCGGTCTGGCCCCGGAGGGCAAACACGGCCAGTACCAGGCGTTCTTCGGCAACGGCACGACGGTCGCCGAGATGGTCGGACCGCTCGCCCTGACCGGGCTGATCGTCTACTGGGGGGCGCCGGGCTGGATCCTGCTGGGCGGGCTGTTCGTGGTGGCGGGCGCGGCGCTGCGGCCGGTGGTGCGCTGGGGTGCCCGCGTACGGGAGGCGGAGGCCGCCACGGCTGCCGCGTCGACGGCGCCCCTCGACAGCCTGGAAGCGCAGCAGCCCGGTTGAGCCATCCCGTCTCGATCTCAACCCCCTTTCCCACCTGGGGTTTTGAGGCACCACTTGGCCTGTTCGTCAGCCCTGGTCCCGTTTGAGGCGATCCCCGGAGTGGCGTGATCTACGCCACATTGCGATCACGTTGCGTCGAGAACTCGTGTCCGTAACACACCTTCGTGTCCAAGATCGTCAAACACCCTGCGTCAAATGGCCTCTCTCCAGGCCGAGTTACCGGTCAGTCGACCTTTTATCGAACCTAGTGTTCAGAAGAGGCGCGTGAGAGCCTGCGTGCCGCCACGGATTTCCGTCCGCGCTCAGCCGAGCCCGGAACGACCGTGGAATTCATCCATCTTCCGTAAATTGGTAACCCCAGTTCTGGAGAGCGCATGAACGACGAGCGGCGTTATCGCGTCGTGGTCAATGACGAGGACCAGTACTCGATGTGGCCGGCCGATCTGGAACTCCCCGCGGGATGGCGCGCCGAAGGGTTCGAGGGGACCCGGCAGGAGTGCGCGGCGCGGGTCGACGACGTGTGGACCGACATGCGCCCGGCCGGGCTTCGCCGCCGTATGGACGCCGCCGTCGGCTGACGGGACGCCGGGCCGCCAGGGGGCGGCCGCGACCGCCCGTGTGATCCATCAGCGAGGAGAGTGCACGTTGAGTACCGAAGCCAGCCGCGAACCGCGTCCGACCGCGACGGACGGGACCGGCACGGGTGCCGTCCGGCATCTGATTTCCACGAACGACCTGACCGACGCCGAGCTGAGAGCCCTCGTCGAGCGGGGTGCGGAGTTCTCGACCGGATCGGTCCGCTCCGGTGAGCAGCTGACCGGTCTGGTCGCCGGCATCCACTTCCTCAAGACCTCCACCCGGACCCGTACGTCGTTCTCCGCCGCCGCCCTGCGGCTCGGCGCGAAGATCGTCTCGTTCGGCCCCGACGACCTCCAGACCAACACCGGCGAGACCCTTGAGGACACCGCCGAGGTCCTGTCGCGGATGCTCGACCTGCTGGTGGTGCGCTCCGCCGGAGACCCGGCCGACCTGCGCGCCTTCGCCTCCCAGCCGCGGATGGCCGTGGTCAACGCGATGACCGCCGACGAGCACCCCACCCAGGCGATCGCCGATCTGACCACGATCCTGTGCCGCTTCGGCCGGATCGAGGACCTGCGGATCTGCTACGTCGGCGAGGGCAACAACACCGCGGCCGCGCTGGCGCTCACCCTCAGCCGCTTCAAGGGCGTCCACCTGGAGCTGCGCACACCTCCCGGCTACGGCCTGGACCCCGCCACCCTCAAGCGCGCGGCCGCCAACGCCGCCGCGAGCGGGGCGAGCGTGGTGGAACTGCACTCCATGGACAGCCGGCCGCAGGGCTTCGACGTCATCTACACCACGCGGTGGCAGACGACCGGCACCAGCAAGCCGGACCCCGACTGGCGCCGGATCTTCGCGCCCTTCCAGGTCAGCACCGCCCTGTGGGACAGCAGCCCGGACGCGGTGTTCCTGCACGACCTCCCGGCGCACCGCGGCGAGGACGTCACGGCCGAGGTCCTCGACGGCCCGCACAGCCTCGCCTTCGACCAGGCGGAGAACAAGATGTACGCGGCGATGGCCGTGCTGGAGTGGTGCGCCGGACGGCGCTGACCGCCTCCTCTTTCCACAGCTTTTCCAGAGCGCGGTTCCAGGGATCCCGCCGGGAATTCTCGGTCTCGGCGGCATTCCCTCCGTTTGGCATGCCCGCACACAGTTCCAGGCATGCCCGTGTGCAGTTCCGGAAAAATTCTCTACTCAATTCCTTTACCTCGATGGGGCCCTGATGAGGTGTGGGCGCACCCAGCGAGATGAACACGGGGGAAGTCTCACGTGACGTCAGCGTCGGACACCGGGCTGGAAGAAGTCCCGGCGGAATGGAACAACACGGCCCGGCAGGGCCTCGTCAGAACGCTGCCCCAGTTGTTCGAGGCACAGGCACATCGCACACCGGACAACACCGCGGTCGTATACGACACCACGGCGCTGAGCTACCGCGAGCTCAACGAACGCGCCAACCGTCTGGCGCGCGCCCTGATCAGCCGCGGCGCCGGTCCCGAGCGGCTGGTGGCCCTGGTGCTGCCGCGCTCGGCCGAGACGGTGGTCGCGCTCCTGGCCGTGGTCAAGGCGGGTGCGGCCTGGATCCCGGTCGATCCGGAGTACCCGGCGGCCCGGATCGCCGGGCTGCTCGCCTCGGCCCGGCCGCTGCTCGTGGTGACCACCGCCGACTGCGCCCCGGTCATCCCCGAGGGCACCGACACCCTGGAGCTGGACGACGCCGCCACCGTGCGGCTGCTCGCCTTACAAGCGCCCCACGACGTGACCGATGGTGAGCGGGCGAGCGGGCTCACCGCCGACCACCCGGCGTACGTCATCTACACCTCCGGCTCGACGGGCAAGCCCAAAGGCGTGGTGATGACCCACCGCGGGCTCGCCAGTCTGGCCGCCGACCACATCGAGCGGTTCGGGATCGTCGAGGGCGACGGGGTGCTCCAGTTCGCCTCGTTCAACTTCGACTGCTCGGTGGGCGACCTGGTGATGGCGCTGGCCTCGGGCTCGGCGCTCATCGTACGGCCGCAGGACTGTCTGTCCGGGCACCAGCTGGGCGAGTTGATCGAGCGGACGTCCGCCACCCATGTGACGATCCCGCCGCAGGTCCTCGCCGCGCTGCCGCCGGCCGCGCACCCCACCCTGAAGTCGGTCGCCACCGCCGGTGACGTGCTCACCGCCGAGCTCGTGGCCCAATGGGCGCCGGGGCGGCGGATGTTCAACGCCTACGGCCCGACCGAGACCACCGTGGACTCGCTGGCCACCGAGGTCGAGGCCGGTTCGGGTGCCCCGCCGATCGGGCGGCCCCTGGTGAACACCCGGGTGTATGTGCTCGACGACGACATGCGGCCGCTGCCCGTCGGCGCCGAGGGCGAGCTGTTCATCGCGGGTGCGGGGCTCGCCCGCGGCTATCTGCGTCAACCCGGGCTCACCGCCGAGCGGTTCGTGCCCTGCCCGTTCGGGGAGCCGGGCGAGCGCATGTACCGCACGGGTGACATCGCCCGGTGGCGGCCGGACGGGAACCTGGAGTTCCTGGGGCGGGTCGACGAGCAGGTGAAGATCCGCGGCTTCCGGATCGAGCCCGGCGAGATCGAGGCGGTCCTGAACCGCCACCCCGACCTCACGGCGAGCGTGGTGACCGCCCGCGAGGACCGGCCGGGCAACAAGCGGCTCGTCGCCTACGTCGTGGCCCGCGAGGGCACCGCGCCGGACCCGGCCGAACTGCGCCGCAGGGTGGGCGCCGACCTGCCGGACTACTTCGTACCGGCCGCGGTCGTCGTCCTCGACGCCTTTCCGCTGAACCCGAACGGCAAACTGGACCGCAAGGCGCTTCCGGTGCCGGACCTCTCCTCCCTGTCGTCCGGCCGGGCGCCGCGCACCGCGCACGAGGAGCTGCTGTGCGGCCTGTTCGCCGAGGTCCTGGGCATGGACCGGGTCGGCGTCGACGACGGGTTCTTCGACCTGGGCGGCGACAGCGTCATGGCGATCCAGCTGGCGGCCAAGACCCATCGGGCCGGCTGGGTGCTCGAACCCGCCGGTGTCTTCGCGCATCAGCGGGTGGAGGCGCTGGCCCCCCTTCTGACGCCCGTCGCCAGGGTGGCGACGGGCGAGGAGGCAGGTGCGAACCTCGGCCCCGTCCCGCTGGTGCCCGCACTGGTCCGCCTCGGACCGGCCCTGGAGGCGAGCCGCCAGTCCGTCGTCACCACCGCCCCGGCGGGTCTGCGTCCGGAGCTGCTCGGCCGGGCGCTCCAGGCGGTGCTCGACCATCACGACGCGCTGCGGACACGGCTGGAGGGCGACTCCGGCGCCCCGCGACTGCGGGTGCTGCCGCCGGGCTCGGTGGACGCCGCCGCCTGTGTGCGCCGCGTACGTCTGACGAACCCGGACACCGCCGAAGCCGAACTCGCCCGGGCGGTCGAAGAGGTCGAACTGTCCTTGGCAGACGGGCAGTCGCTGCTCGCCCTGTGGGGCGAGACGGGCGGGGGTCCGGGGCGGCTGGCTCTCGTCGGCCACCGGCTGGCGGTGGACCCGGCGTCCTGGCGCATCCTGCTCCACGACCTCCGTACGGCATGGACCGCCCTGGAGGCCGGCACCCCGGTCGTCCTCGAACCGGTCGGCACCTCCTTCCGCCGCTGGGCCTGCCACCTGGCCGACACCGCCACGGGCCCGGCCCCCGCCGAGGAGAGCGAGTGGGGGACCGGCACCCTGGCCACCGCCGACCCGCCACTGGGCAAGCGGCCATTGGACCCGGCGAGCGACACCACCGCCACGGCCCGCGAGCTGACCGTGACCCTGCCCGCCGAGACGGCGACTGCCCTGCTCACGACGGCGCCCGAGGCCTTCCACGGACGGGCCGAGGACGTGCTGCTCACCGGTCTGGCGCTGGCGGTCGGCCAGTGGCGCGCGCGGCGCGATCCGGCGGCGGGCGGTGCCGTACTCCTCGACGTGGAGGACGACGGGCGGCGGGAGTTCGTGCCCGGCGCCGACCTCTCGCGCACGGTGGGCCCTTTCGCCGACACCTTCCCCGTCGCCGTCGACCCCGGATCCCCGCCGTGGGACGAGGTGCACTCAGGCGGTGCGGCCGTCGGTGAGGCGATCAAGCAGGTCAAGGAGCAGTTGCGCGAGGCCCGCCCGCCGGCCGGGGCAGGTGTGCCGCAGATCGGCTTCGCTCACCGGGGCCGGGTCGCGGACGACACCTGGGAGGGCGCGGCCGCGCGGGTGGCCGCACACGGCCCCGCGGTCCCGGCGGCGCACGGCCTGGAGATCGCCACGCTCGCCGTGGGACCGCGGCTCACCGCCGTCTGGCGCTGGGTGCCCGACTGGATCGACGACTCCCGCGTGCGGGAGCTCGCCGAGCTGTGGCGGGAGGCGCTCGAAGGCATCGCCGCCCACGCCGAACGACCCTCTACGGGCGGCCACACCCCGTCCGATCTGACCCTGCTCTCCCTGAGCCAGGACGAAATCGACGACCTCGCGAGTGAGTGGGCCAATGACTTCTGACAACGCCGCCCTGACCGACATCCTGCCGCTGTCGCCGCTGCAGGAGGGCATGCTCTTCCACTCCCTGTACGACCGGCACGCCGTCGACGTCTATATGCCCCAGATGGTGATCGAGCTCGAAGGGGACGTCGACGCGGCCGTTCTGCGCGCCGCGATCGCGGCGCTCTTCGAGCGGCACGACAACCTCCGCGCCTGCTTCCGCACCCGTACCCGCAAGGGCGCACCCGTACAGCTCATACCGGCGCGGGTCGAGGTCCTGCTGCGCGAGTTCGACCTGCTCGCCCTCGACGAGCCGGAGCGCGAGGCCGAGCTCGCCCGGCTGATGGCCGAGGACCAGGTGGACCGCTTCGACCTGGCCCGCCCGCCGCTGCTGCGGTTCATGCTCGTCCGCCGCTCCGAGCGCGGCTGGCGGCTGGTGATGACCCATCACCACATCCTGCTCGACGGCTGGTCGATCCCCGTCCTGACCGGTGAGCTCATCGAGCTGTACCGGCGGCACGGCGACGGCTCTTCGCTCGCGCCGGTGGCCCCGTACAAGAGCTATCTGGCGTGGCTGGCCGGCCGTGGCCGGGACGCGGCGCGCGAGGCCTGGCGGCAGTCGCTGGCCGGTCTGGACGAGCCGACGCTGGTGGTACCACCGAGCGCGAGCCGGCTGCCCAGTCTGCCCGCCACGGTGGAGGCCGAGCTCGCACCCGGGCTCACCGAGCGGCTGACCGCGCGGATCCGCCGCCACGGGCTCACCCTGAACAGCGTGGTCCAGGGCACCTGGGCGATGGCGCTCGCCCGGCTCACCGGGCGCGACGACATCGTGTTCGGGGTGACGGTCTCGGGCCGTCCGGCCGAGATCCAGGGCGTCGAGCGGATGGTCGGCCTCCTGATCAACACGCTTCCGGCGCGGCTGCGGGTCCGCTCCGAGGCCTCGCTCGCCGAGCTGCTCGGCGGCCTCCAGCAGGAGCAGGGGCGGCTGCTGCCGCACCAGAACCTTGGACTGACCGAGATCCAGCAACAGGCCGGTGTGGGCACACTGTTCGACACCCTGATGGTGTTCCAGAACTACCCCACCGAGCCCGAGGCGGAGCACGGCCCGGAGCAGCGGCTGCGGGTCGTCGACGCGTTCAGCGTCGATGCCACGCACTACCCGCTCGGTCTGACCGTCTTCCCCGGCCCGTCCCTGCGCCTGCGCCTCGACCACCAGACCGATGTGGTCGACCAGGACACCGCCGAGCGGCTGCTCGGCTGGCTGGTGCGGCTGATCGAGGCGGTCGCCGACGACCCCTCGCGGCCGCTGTCGGCCGTCGACGTCCTGGGCCCCGAGGAGCGCGAGCGCGTCCTGGTCGAGGTCAACGACACCGCGCACGAGGTGCCGCGCACCACCTTGGCCGGGCTGTTCGAGGCCCAGGCGGCCCGGACGCCCCACGCGGTGGCCGCGGTGGCCGCCGGTACGGAGCTGACGTTCGCCGACCTCAACGCCCGGGCCAACCGTCTCGCGCGCGCCCTGGCCGACCGGGGCGCCGGTCCCGAGCGGCTGGTGGGTCTCGCCCTGCCCCGCACGCCCGAGCTGCTGGTCGCGGTGCTCGCGATCCTCAAGTCGGGTGCGGCCTATGTGCCCGTCGACCCCGACTACCCCGCCGCCCGCATCGCGCACCTGGTCGCCGACTCCGCGCCGGTCCTGGTGGTCACCACCACCGGCCTCGCCACCGCCCTGCCCGACGGCACACCGACGCTTCTCCTCGACGCTCCCGCCACCCTCGCGTCGCTCGCCGCGCACAGCGGCGACGACCTGCGCGACGACGAGCGCGGCGCCCCGCTCGACCCGCTGAACCTGGCGTACGTCATCTACACCTCCGGGTCGACCGGTGTGCCCAAGGGCGTCGCCGTCCAGCACCAGAACGCGGTCAACCTGTTCCACGACCACCGCGCCGAGTTCTACCGGCCCGAGACGGCGCGGGCCGGTCGCGAACGGTTGCGGGTGGCGCTGGCCGCCTCGATCTCGTTCGACGCCTCGGTGGCGGGACTGCTGTGGATGCTCGACGGCCACGAGCTGCACCTCGCGGACGACGAGAGCCGTTACGACCCGGTCGCCTTCGTGGACTTCGTGGCGAGCCGGCGCATCGACGTGGTCGACGTGACGCCGTCGTTCGCCGAGCAGCTGGTGGAGGCCGGGCTGCTCGACGGTCCGCGTCCTGCGGTGCTGGTGGTGGGCGGTGAGGCGATGGGCGAGTCGCTGCTCGGGCGGCTCGTCGCGGAGCCCGGGATGTCCACGTACAACTTCTACGGGCCCACCGAGTGCACCGTCGACGCCACCTCGCACCGCCTCGAAGGCGACGCCCGGCAGATCATCGGGCGCCCGGTGTGGAACACCCGCGCCTATGTCCTTGACCGGGCGCTGTCGCCCGCGCCCGTGGGCGTCGTCGGTGAGCTGTTCGTCGCGGGCGAAGGGGTCGCCCGGGGCTATCTCGGGCGGCCCGGGCTGACCGCGGAGCGCTTCCTGCCGTGCCCGTTCGGCGCGCCCGGCGAGCGGATGTACCGCACCGGCGACCTGGTGCGCCGACTGGCCGACGGCTCCCTGGAGTACGTGGGACGGGCCGACGAGCAGGTGAAGGTCCGCGGGTTCCGGGTCGAGCTGGGCGAGATCGAGGCGGTGGTCCAGCGCCATCCCGACGTCGCCCGGAGCGCCGTGGTCACCCGTACCGACCGGCTCGGTGGCGCTCAGGTGGTGGCGTATGTGGTCCCCAGCGCGGAGATCACCCCGGCCGCGGCCGAACAGGGCGCCACCACCGACTCCATGACGGAACGTCAGCTGGAGGAGTGGCTGGAGGTCCACGAGGCGATCGACACCGAGGAGTCGGCGCGCATCGCCTTCGGCGAGGACTTCGGCGGCTGGGACTCCAGCTACACCGGCGGCCCGATCCCGCTCGACGAGATGCGCCAGTGGCGGGGCGAGGTGGTCCGCCGCATCCTGGAGACCGGGCCCTCGCGGGTCCTGGAGATCGGTGTCGGCTCCGGCCTGCTGCTGGCCAAGGTGGTCGACCACGTCGGGGAGTACTGGGGCATCGACCTCTCCCCCACCGCGATCGCCCTGCTGGAGGCGCACATCCGGCGCGAGGGCCTCACCGACAGGGTGAAGCTGCGCAGCCAGCCCGCGCACGTGACCGACGGACTGCCCGCAGGCCACTTCGACACCGTGGTCATCAACTCCGTCGTGCAGTACTTCCCCAACGGCACATATCTGCGGCAGGTGATCGAGCAGGCCCTCGACCTGCTCGCCCCGGGCGGGCGCATCTTCATCGGCGACGTGCGCCGCGCCCGCACCCTGCGCGCCTTCCACGCCGCGATCCTCACGGGCCGCGCCGAGGACGACGTCCGGGACACGGGCGCGCTGGCGGCGGCGGTGGAGCGCGCCACGCTCCTTGAACGCGAACTGGTCATCGACCCCGACTTCTTCACCTCGCTGGCGGCCACGAGCGGGGGGCGGATCAGCGGCGTCGACATCCGGCTCAAGCAGGGCGAGCCGCACAACGAGCTGACCCGGCACCGCTACGAAGTGGTGCTGCACAAGGCGCCGGCGAGCCCCGCCTCGTACGCCGCACTGCCCGAGCGGGACTGGAGCGGCGAAGGCACCGGCCTGGACGGCCTCACCGCTCTTCTCGCCGGGCACGACGGGCCGCTGCGGGTGACAGGGATCCCCAACGCCCGGCTCGTCGGGGAGGTCGCGGCCGCCGACGCCCTGACCAAGGGCGCTCCGCTCGACGAGGTACGGGCCCTGCTCTCCCGTACGCCCGGCAGCGCGGTGGACCCGGAGGCCCTGCACGCCTGGGCACGGGTCAACGGCCTTACGGTGCACACCACTTGGTCGGGCGGAGAGGCGGACACCTTCGACGCCGTCGTCCTGTCGGGGGCCGAGGGCGTCCCCGGGCCGGTGCTCACCCTCGCCGATGTGTACACACCGCCGAAGGGCGTCCGGCCCTGGCAGGCGGCGGTCAACGACCCGGCCGGCGCCCGCCGCACCGGCGAGCTCGCCGTCTCGCTGCGCCGCCACGTCGGCGAGGTCCTGCCCGACTACATGGTGCCCAGCGCCGTCGTCGTCATGGACAGCCTGCCGCTCACCCCCAACGGCAAGCTCGACCGCAAGGCACTGCCCGCCCCCGACCTGGCCGGGCACGTGTCGAGCCGGGAGCCGCGCACCGAGCGCGAGGCCACGCTGTGCGGGCTGTTCGCCGAGGTCCTGGGCATCGAACGGGTCCGCATCGACGACAGCTTCTTCGACCTCGGCGGGAACTCGCTGCTCGCGATCCGGCTCGCCTCCCGGGTGCGGGCGGTGCTGGAACTGGAGCTGCCGGTCCGGGTGGTGTTCGAGTCCCCGACCGTGGCGGCGCTGAGCCCCCGCCTCGGGGTCGAGGACCGGGAGGCCGGGCTCGGTGTGCTGCTGCCGCTGCGCCGCACGGGCGGCCGTCCGCCGCTGTTCTGCGTCCACCCGGCGGGCGGTCTGGCCTGGCCCTACGCCCGGCTCGTCGGCATGCTCGACGCCGACCGGCCGATCTACGGCATCCAGGCCCGCGGCATCACCCGCCCCGACCTGGCGCCGCGCAGCACCCAGGAGATGGCGAAGGACTACGTCGAGCAGATCCGCACCGTGCAGCCGGAGGGCCCCTACAGCCTGCTCGGCTGGTCCTGGGGCGGCCGCATCGCCCACGAGGTCGCCGTCCAGCTGCGGCGGGCGGGCCAGGAGGTGGCCCTCCTCGCGCTGCTCGACGCCCACCCGCACGCCTCGGACGGGGCGTCCGCGGGCGAGGCGGAGTTCGTCTCGTACATCCTCTACGAGGTGGGCCTCGACCAGGGCGTCCTCGGCGAGGGGCAGCCGCTGACCTTCGCCCGGCTGCGGGACGTCCTCGCGGACAGCAGCTCACCGCTGGCCGAGCTCCTCGCGGAGAGCGGGTCCGCGCTCTCCGGCCTCGACGAGTCCACCCTGCGGGCGCTGTACGACGTGTACCGCAACGAGGCCGCCATCGGCGCCGAGCCGCCCGCCGAGCGCTTCGACGGCGATCTGCTGTTCTTCACCGCGGGCCTGGAGGCCGGGGCCGACTCGCTCGCCGGGCTGTGGCGGCCGTTCGTCGACGGCCGGGTCGAGAACCACGAGATCGCCTGCGCCCATCTGGACATGGCGGACGAGGAGCCGCTCTCCGAGATCGCGGCCGTCGTCGAGAAGCACCTCGCCACCGCCGGCCCGGACCGCGCGGAGCGGAGCACGCCCCCGTCAGGCGCCTGAGCCGCGCCGGGGGCCCCGGCACCACCGGGGCCCCCGGCCGCCACGCTCCCCACCCCGCGGCGGCCGAGCCGCCGCCGCGCGCTGCGGCGATCCCGCGGCACGGCAGAAGGACAACCGACATGATCTTCGAACGAGCATCCGACGTCGTGCTCGACGACGTCTTCCTCCACCTGCCCGAATTCGTCGCCGACGCCCGGGTGTTCCTCAAGCTCGAAGGGCTCAACCCGGCCGGGTCGGTCAAGCTCAAGACGGCCCTCGGGCTGATCGAGGCCGCGGAGGGGACCGGTGTGCTGCGCCCCGGCGCCACCCTCATCGAGTCGTCGTCGGGCAACCTCGGCATCGCCCTGGCCGTGGTGGCCGCCGCCAAGGGCTACCCGCTGACCGTGGTGACCGACCCCAACGCCACCCGGCAGTCCGTCCGCATGATGCAGAGCCTGGGCACCGAGGTGGTCGAGGTCACCGCGCGGGACGCGCAGGGCGGATATCTGCAGACCCGGATCGACCACATCCACCAGCGGCTCGCGGAACGACCGGAGCTGGTGTGGCTCAACCAGTACGCCAACCCCGCCAACGCCCGCGTCCACCGCGAGCGCACCGCCAAGGCCGTGCACCAGGGCCTCGGCGTGGTCGACGCGCTGTTCGTGGGCGCGGGCACCACCGGCACCCTGATGGGCTGTGTCGAGTACTTCACCCGCTACAGCCCGCGCACCCGTGTCATCGCCGTGGACTCGGTCGGCTCGGTCACCTTCGGACGGGCGGCGCCGCGCTTCATCCCCGGCCTGGGCACCAGCAGACGGCCCGAGATCTACACCGACAGCGGCGACTTCGAGAAGATCCTCATCAGCGAGGTCGACACCATCGCGATGTGCCGGCTCGTCGCCTCCCGGTACGGGCTGCTCGCGGGCGGCTCCACCGGCACCGTGCTGGCCGCCGTCCAGCGGCTCGGCCCCACCCTGCCGCCCGGCTCCCGGATCGCCGCCATCTCACCCGACATGGGTGACAAGTACGTCGACACCGTCTACTCCGACACCTGGGTCGCCGAGCGCTACACCGAGAATCCCGACCTGGCCGCGCTCGGACGGATCACCACCATGTGACACACCCGGCGCACCCCGCCCTCAGCAACCCACCGCGGTCGCACCCGCAGAAGCGGCCGCACCCCCAGAACAGGAAACACCCCATGGCGAACTTCACCGTCGTACCCGGCGCCGCAGTGTCCGCGATCCTCGCCGACTCGCACAAGGACGTCCTGCGCATCGTCACCGAGACCTACATTGCCCACGAGGAGGGCCAGTCGGTCAACCCGGACAGCTACTTCCTGCGCTTCCCCGAGAAGCCCAACGCCCGTGTCATCGCGCTGCCTTCCTACCTCGGCGGCAACGTGGACACCATCGGCATCAAGTGGATCGCCAGTTTCCCCGACAACATCGAGCAGGGGCTGCCGCGCGCCTCGGCCACCCTGCTGCTCAACGACTACGCCACCGGGTACCCGCTGGCCTGCCTGGAAGCCGCCAGCATCAGCGCCGCCCGCACCGCCGCGTCCGCCGCGGTCGCCGCCGCCGAACTGGTCGCCGCCGAACAGCCCGTACGCCTCTCCTTCGTCGGGGCCGGAGTCATCGCCCGCACCATCCTCGACTACCTCCACGCGAACGGCGTCACCGTCGCGGACGTCCTCGTCCACGACCTGGACGACACCAGCGCGGGCCACCTCACCGCGCACGCCGCCGAGCGGCTCGGTGTGCCGGTCGCCACGGGCAGCCTGGAGGAGGCCCTCACCCGCGACCTCGTCGTCTTCGCCACCACGGCCGCCACGCCCTACGTCGGCGGCGACACCCCGCTGCGCCCCGGCCAGGTCCTGCTCAACGTTTCGCTGCGCGACCTGTCGCCCGAGCTGCTGCTGAAGAGCAACAACGTGGTGGACGACGTCGACCACTGCCTCAAGGCGCAGACGTCCCCGCACCTCACCGAACAGCTCACCGGCGGGCGCGACTTCATCAACGGGACGCTCGGCGCGCTGCTCCAGGGCAAGGTGACGCTCGACGCGGCCAAGCCCACCGTCTTCTCCCCCTTCGGCCTCGGCATCCTCGACCTGGCGGTCGGCCACCACCTCCTGGGCGAGGCCCGGCGCCGGGGCAGCGCCGTCGAGATCCCCGACTTCATCGGGGAGACCACACGCTGGTGACGTGCGGCGGGAGAGGTCCCAGCGGGTGAGGGGGCGGGCGGTGCACGCTACGGACCGTGCCGC
>NZ_LYOY01000048.1 GCF_001653515.1 Streptomyces sp. ERV7
CCCACCACCCGATCGGCGCCCCACCCGGCGCACCGACGGGACGGCGAGGAAAGGCAGCTCTCGTATGTCGCACACAGGCCGCGATCCGGCGACCGAGCACCGGCATGAGGCATCCCTCCTGGCAGGACGCGCGCAGGAGCTGCGCGCACTGCGCGAGACCGTCCGCACCTCCGCCGCCGGCCGCCCGTCGCTGACCCACCTCGTCGGCGAGTCGGGCATCGGCAAGACCTCGCTCATCCAGGCCCTCACCGGCACGGACTTCGCCACACCGATCCTCGTCGGCAGCGCGTGCGGCGCTCCGCTGGAGCGGGACTTCTCCTTCGGAGTGGTCCGCCGGCTGTTCAGCGATCTGCTCG
Organism: Streptomyces sp. ERV7; assembly: GCF_001653515.1. Taxonomy (GTDB): domain Bacteria; phylum Actinomycetota; class Actinomycetes; order Streptomycetales; family Streptomycetaceae; genus Streptomyces. Next base: position 357 of record NZ_LYOY01000048.1, read on the forward strand.
CCAAGATCGACGAGCCCTCCCGCGAGGCGCTGCTGGACCTGGCCGGACGACCGGCGCGGCTCGTGGTGGACGACGCGAGCTTCGACACCCGCCGCACCAGTACGTACGCGACGCATCACGCGCTGCACAGGCTGATCGTCACGCTCTCCGAGCGCGCGCCCCTGCTCCTCGTCGTCGACGACGCCCACGCCGCCGACGCACCCTCGATGCGCTTCCTCGCCTACGCGGCCCATCGGCTCCGCGACCGCCCCATCACGGTGCTCATCTCCACCACGGACGGCGAGCAGCCCTATGCGGAGGAACCTCTTCTCGCCCTCACCGACCAGGCGTACGAACTGCGGCTCGCCCCCATCAGCGGCGAGGCCGTCGCCGAGGTCGTCCACCGGTCAGTGGGGAGTGCGAGCGCGGACGTGGTCGCGGCCTGCACCCAGGTGACCCGCGGTAACCCCTTCCTGCTGACGGAACTGCTGCGCGTACTCGGGCCGGGGACTCCCCTGGACGAGCTCGACGCCGACGAGGTGCGCCTGCTCGGCTCACCCGCCGTGGCGGCACGCTTGCGGGCGCGCTTCCGTGCCCGCCCCGACACCGAAGCCCTGGCCCACGCCGTGGCCGTGCTGGGCGACGGCGCCGAGTTCGACATCGCCGCCGACCTCGCGGACCTGGCACCGGCCCAGGCCGCACGCGCCCTGGACACCCTCGTGGCGATGGCCGTGGTGCCCAACTCCCACCCGCTCGGCTTCACCCACACCTTCGTCCGCAACGCCGTCCTGGACAGCATCCCGGTCGGCGCACGCCTCACCGCGCACGGGCGGGCCGCGCATCTGCTGCGCGCCGCGCACGCACCCTCCGAGCAGGTAGCCGCCCATCTCCTGCGCTCCGGTTCCTCCGCCGCACCCTGGGCCTGCGAGGAACTGCGCCGCGCGGCCAGGCTCGCGGCGGGCCGCGGCGCCCCGGACGTCTCGGCCACCTATCTGCGCCACGCCCTCAAGCAGCCGTCGTCGCCGGTCGAGCACAGCGCCGTGCTGTGCGAGCTCGGCAGCGCCGAGCTGTCGTACGCGCCCCATGAGGGCATCGGCCATCTGCGCGCGGCGCTCGCGGCGGCCACGGACGCCCGCCAGGCGGCGCAGGCGGCGCTCAAGCTGGTGCCCGCACTGTGCATGCTGGCGGCCCACGAGGAGGCGTCGGAGATCGCCGACACGGTGCTCGCCGACCTCGGCGACGAGGATCCCGACCTCGCCTGGCGGCTGGAGGCGGCGGCCATGATGCCGGAGTTCCTGCGGCTGTCCACCGTGCCCACTGCCCTGCGCCGCGTGGAGCGCATGGGCCGCCCGGCCCTCGGTGACCTGGCGCTGCGCCGCGCCCAGCAAGGAATGCTCGCCACCATGACGGCCTGGCGCGGAGAGCAGCGCGAGAAGGTGGTGCGCTGCGCCCGTGAGGCGATCCGCAGCGCCGACCAGAACTTCTTCCGGCCGCCGTCCTACTACACGCTGTTCGCCCTGGCCCGCACCGACGCCTCGGCCGCCATCGAGGAGGTGTACGCCGTCGCCGACCGGATCGCCGAGGGCAGCCGATGGCCCCGGGCCACCGCCATCATGGCCATGGCCCACGGGCTCAGGGCCCTGCACGCGGGCGACCTGCACGAGGCCGTCCGGCGTTTCGCCTCCGCCCTGGCCTCGTTCGAGGACTACGGCATCGATGTGCGCGGCGACCACTGCGCCGTCACCTGCGCCGTCTGGTTCACCGACGCCCTCGTCTCGCTCGGGCGGCTCGACCAGGCACGCGAGCTCCTCGCCCGCCACATGGACGTGGCCGACGATGCGCCGGAGACCCTGGAACACACCTTCCTCCTGTACGCGCGAGGCCGTCTGCGCCTGGCCGAGGGGGATGCGCGGGGTGCGGTGCACGATCTGGAGGAGTGCGGCCGACGGGCGGAGGTGTGGCAGATGCGCAACCCGGCGGTGCTGCCGTGGCGCTCCAGGGCCGTGATGGCCCACCTGGGGCTCGGGCAGCGCGAGCGCGCCCGTGAGCTGGCCGGACAGGAGCTGGAGCTGGCCCTCGCCTGGGGCACCGACGGCGTCGTCGGCGTCGCCCAGCACGCCCTCGCCATGGCGGTGGGCGGCGGCGAGGGACATGAGCTCCTGACGGCGGCGGTCGCGCGCCTGGCGGCCTCCCCCCGCCGCCTCGGCCACGCCGCGGTACTCCTCGACCTGGCGGCGCTGCCGCACGCGCACGCCACCGGTGACGAGGCCCGCGCGACCCTGCACCAGGCGATCTCCCTGGCCTCCGAGTGCGGCGCCGAGCCGCTCGTGCGGCGCGGTGAGCAGCTCCTCGCCCAGATCGGCGACGGACGGCGCAAGGGGCGGCGTGGCAACGCTCCACACGGTCTCACCCCGCAGGAGCACCAGATCGCGCTCGCCGCGGCGCGCGGCGCCACGAACCGGCAGATCGCCCAGAACCTGTGCGTGACCGTCCGCAACGTGGAGTTCCACCTCTCCAGCGCCTACCGCAAACTCGGGGTGAAGCGGCAGGGGCTCGGCCTTCTGCTCCTGGCGGGCACCGCCCCGCAAACACCGAAGGCCCCGGAGGCGCTTCAAGCCCCGGAGCCGGCCGGGGCCGGCTGAAGGCCCGAGTCCCCCGACCCCACGGGCACCGCCGGTTCGGCGGTGCCCGCCGTGCGTCAGGCCGGCAGCCGCCGGTCCATCACCGTGCGCAGCTTCCCGCTCGCCGCACTGCGTTCGAAGGCCCCCGAGCCCACTGCCTCGACCGACAGGTCGAGCAGCCTCTCGGTGGTCACCGCTTCGTGCAGCTCCGGGTAGTGGGCGAGAAGGGTCGCGACAACCGTCGCCGGATCCACCGCGCCGTGCTCTTCCAACCGGACCGTGATCCGTTCACGGCTCGGGGCGGTCTCCACGACCATCTGGAGTTCACCGCAGTAGCCGAGGTGCTCCGCCACGATGCGGGCGATGCGCCGGTAGTTGATGAAGTACGTTCCCGCGCGGACCACGTCCCCGGTGCGGCCGAGCAGCTCGAAGCGGGGTGTGGTGCGGCCGCACCCGCACGCACCCTCGACCCACCGGCCCAGGTCGCCCTGTTCGTAGCGGGTGATGGCCGGTGCGCTGCGGGTGTGCGGGGTGAACACGAGACGGCCGGTGGCGCCCTCGGCAACGGGCCGGTCGGAGTCGACTTCGAGGATCTCCAGCGTGAACAGGTCACTGAAGAGGTGGTGGACGCTGCCTTCGGCGTGCGGGCACTGGTGGCCCATCGTGCCCAGGTCCGTCCCGCCGTACACGAACGAACGGATCAGCTCGATGCCGAAGCGCTCCTTGATGTGGGCGCGCTGCTCGGCGCCGAAGTGCTCTCCGCCGTAGAAGATCTTCTTGACGCCGCCGTACTCGGCCAGGACGTCACCGGCGTGCCGGAACAGCTGCCAGATGTACGACGGCATCGCCAGCAGGGTGTTGGCGCGGTGGCGCACGATGAGCCGGGCGTCGCGTTCGTAGTCGCTGCCGGCGCAAATGGGCAGTTGGACCGCGTCGATCGCCTCCAGCAGACCGTGGCCGTACAGGAAGCTGGCGTACATGTCACCGGCGTACAGCAGGTTCGCCACGCGGTCGGTGCGCACGTCCAAGCCCGCCGCCACCAGACCCTCACCGGCGCGGCGCGTCTGAGTGCCGAAGTCCGCGTATGTGTACAGGGACACCGCCGGGGTTCCGCTGCTCCCGCCGCTGGCGAGGTGGAGTTGGGCCTTCTCGGGTGGGACGGATGTGTTGAGCTCTTGCACTTCGGCCTTGCCGAGGACGGGGCTCGCGGGGTCGGGGCGCTGCCACAGCGGAGGTACGGGCTCGGCGTCGGCGGGTGGGCGCAGATCGTCGAGGCGGGTGTCGTGGGTGAAGCGTTCGTCGAGCCGGACGCTGACGCGTCGGCTGTAGCGCTGCAAGGGGTAGAGGCCGTCGTGCGGTTCACCGGCATAGCTGTCGAGCATCGAGCCGATGGGAGTGACGCGCAGGGCCCCGGCCGTGAACAGCCGGGCGGCGAGGTCGGGAACGTCGCCACGGGTGGCGGCGAGGCCTGCCGTCTGCAGGAAGCGGCGCATGGGGCGCAGCGTCGTGACGATCAGCTCACGGGGCAGCGGTTTGACCCATACGGTGCGGTACAGCGGGGAGGCCCGCAGCGCGCTGCGGTGGTCGACGAGGATCCGCCAGGCTCCGGTGGGGCTCTCGTGGACGCGGGTCAGGCCCAGGTGTTCCTCGGTCTTGGCGACGAGCACCGTCGTGGTGATCTCCGCCTGTTCGTGCACGCCGGGGCCGGCTGACGGCTCGGCGCCCCCACGCCTGTCCAGCGCCTCGCCCAGCCGCTGGGCGAAGGCGGACAGCTCCTCACGGTCGGCGGTGTCCAGGTAGACGACCTGTGGGCTGGAGCAGGCCTGTTGGTCGAGGCGGATGACGCTGTCGGCCAGACCGTCCAGCGTCCGCCGGTCGCTCCACAGCTCGGAGGTCACATACGCGAAGGAGATCTTGTGGCCGAACGTGATGAGCCGGCATCCCGCCGGTACCTGCGCGGCCACTCCGGCGGTCGCCGCCTCGCCGCCCCAGGCCGCCACCGCGTCGGCCGGTGCGCAGATGCGCTGGAGCCAGTCGGTGCGCGAGGAGGAGAAACGCAGCACGATCAGGCGGTCGGCCATGCGGCCGTCCGGGTCGAGTGTGCCCAGGGCCTGCAGCAGGTGGTGGGTGAACAGGGAGTCGCCGCCGCTCACCTTGACGAGGTTCACATTGCCGGCGAGCAGTCCCTCGACGGCGCTGAAGATCCCCACGATCGGATCGTTGCTCGCCGTGACGTGGGTCAGCAGGCCCACGGGCTGCCAGGACTCGAAGACGGGCGTGCGGAAATCGGTACGGGCCAGGCTCTGCGGGGCGGTGCCGCCGAGCTCGGCCACGACTTTCTTCTCCAGACCGTCGCGGCGCAGGAAGTCCGCGATCTCCGCCAGACTCTGCTCGGCCGAGGCGCGGTCCTGACCCGCTGCCACGAGGTGGCCGGCCAGGGCGGTGCGGGTGGGGTGGTCCGGCGTGGTCAGTACGGTGCTCAACCGGTCGCAGGCCGCGATGACCTGACGGGCCGACAGCGGCCGGGAGAGTTCGTCGGCGACCAGGGCGGGAAGGTCCCCGAGGCGCTTGTCGGCCTCGGCGTCGTCGATCCAGGTGCCCTGCCAGAGGTGGTCGTGCGCGATGTCGTTCACGTGGCTCATCCCGTTCATGACGCTTCCTTGCTGAGCAGCTCGGCCGCGGCCACGGCGCAGCTGCGGTTGGTGCTGGTCCCGGCCCTGCCATGGATCTCGAACCAGGGGGTGGCGAGCCCGCAGCCGCACTCCTCGCCCCGGTGGATCGACACCAGGTCGCCCATCACGACGCTGTGTACGGGTACCGAGGTCATGAACGGGGCCACGCAGTGGAGATACCCCTGCTCCCCGAACGGCAGGGGGCGCAGGGTCTCCACGTCGCGGGCGAAGATACGCGACCACACCGGGGCGTGCAGGCGGTGCCGGGCGCATTCGGCGTAGGTGACACCGTGCTCCACCGCCCCGTAGCTGTCCCGGACGCGGTGGTGGGGTATGCCGAGCTGCTCCTCGACACGGTCGTACAGCTCCTGCTTGCTGATCTGGCGTCCGGTGTGGCCCTTCCAGCCGCCTCCCAGGTAGATGAAGGAGTCCGCACGCAGGGTGAGCGGGGGAACGCCCATGGCCCGCATCCGTTCGAGGGTGAACCACAGGAAGGAGGGGAACCCCAACAGCCGCACGGGAAGGTCCTCTTCGGCGTAGCGCAGCAGGGTGTCGACACAGCCGAAGGCGTCGAAGACGTGCTCATCGCCGACCGCCCGCAAGGCGTAGGCACGGCGGTTGACCGGGGCCAGATCGCACAGGAAGTTGTCGGTGAAGGCGGTACCGAGCTGGAGCCGGTCGGTGGGCTCGTAGCTGTAGAGAAGGTAGTTGTTCGGCTGGTCGGGGGTGATGAATCCGTAGTGGTCGAGCACGAAGGCGGCCATCCGCATCACCGAGCCGATGGACCAGCGGTCGAAGAACATCTGCGACTTCTGTCCGCTGGTGCCCGACGAGGTCAGATGGGCGGCGACGTCCTCCGGTGGTATCGACGTCACCTCGTGGGACTTGAAGAAGTTGGCGTGGATCAGCGGCAGCCCGACGGCGTCGTCCGCGGTGCGCAGCGCCGTCGCGCCCCGGCGCAGGTGCTCCTGCCACACCCGGCCGTAGAACGGGGAGCGTTCGGCGTGCCAGGCGGTGACCTCGTTGACCGCGGCGGCGAACAACTCGTCGACGGCCGGGCCTGTCGCGTACGGCTCGCGCAGATCACCGAGCCGCTGCAACTGCCCGAGTGCCGTCGCGTCCGGTACGGGCAGCGGGTCGAAGTACTTCAGGTGCGCGGGTCGCGCGTCCAGGGCCGAGGAGGTGGTCATGGTTCACCCTCGCTTCACGGTGTCGGAAGGATTCGGGCACACGGGGGCCCGAACATGGCTGTGCTGTTGCACGTACGGCGAGAACCGCTCATCGACGTCTAGTGCGTCCGCGTCCACGCGCGCGGTGGTGTGGCCGAGCAGCAGGTAGTCGTGCCATATCCCGTCCTCCAGGCGCATCGCGGGGTAGAGGGCGGTGGGGGTGAAGCCGTGGGCGAGGTGCTGCTCGATGCGGTTCCTGTCGTGCAGGGGCAGCACCGCCTCGATGTAGGCGGCCCCTCGGTCGGCCATCTCCCGCAGGATGTCGCCGAGTGCCTCTTCCGGGTCCTCGGGGGACGGATGGCCGCCCAGGAGCAGGCCGTTGCCGGCGACGGCGTCGATGACGGCGTACGCCTCGAAGCGGCCGTCGGGCGTCATGAGCAGCGTGTTCGGCCGGTGCAGCGGCAGGGTGGGTGCCGTCCCGGCTGCTGCCCGTGCGAAACGTTTCAGGACGAGCCCGGCGTCGTGACTCACCTCAAGGTCGGTGTCCGTCCGGGTGCGCGCGGCGACCAGCTCCGTCGCCACCTGGAGGTCGTCGAAGTCGACACCGTGGCTGCGCGCCGCTTCGAGCAGGGGCGCCAGTTCCCTGGGAACCGTTCCCGGCGCCCGGCGGCGGGTGGGGATGCCGTCCCGGTAGCGGACCAGCAGGGCGAGAGTCTCCACCTCGCGCAGGGTGACCGCGCCGGGCAGCACACCCAGGGGGTGGAAACCGTGCCGCAGCAGCAGTCGCTGCGGGGCGGGCGAGACGCACCGCGCGGTGGCGTACACCGAGTCCAGGCACCCCTCGGCGCCGAACGCCGAGTCCATCAGCGTCTCCAGCAGCAACCCGGCGATTCCCGCGCCGCCGTGGTCGGGATGCACGGCGATTCCCTCGACCTTGCCGATGCGCAGCGGCATGTCGATGCGCAGCAGTGCCGATCCGACCAGCCCACCGGTCGCCGTGTCGCGGGCGACCCGCCAGTCCACGGCCGGGTCGTCCATGGCGGCCGCCATGGCGACCGGGTCCGTTCCCAGGCGCAGCGGATAGCAGTCGCCGTACACCGCTTGGTACAGGTCCCGCAGCGCGGCCACGTCGTCGGGGACGGCGGTGTCGACCAGGACCCTGGTGTGCGCGGCGGGTCGGGCCAGTGTGGCGGTCATCGTGTTTCCTTCTGTGTCGCGGTGTCCGAGCACTGCTCGTGGAAGCCGGGGCGCCCGGTTACGGGATGGGGGGCCGAGCGGCCGCGCAGCGCCAGGACGGCGGCGATCGGCAGCAGCCCGGCGGTCTGGACGAGGAAGAGGGCCTGGGTGGGGACCAGGTCGCCGGCCAGGCCGAAGAAGAAGGCGGCGACCGGGAATCCGGCGCCGAGCAGGGCCAGCATCGCCGAGAAGAACGCGGCCTTGGCGGCAGTCGGCACCGCTCGCTGGAAGGCCGCGACGAACACCACGTTGGTCGCGCCCACGGCCCAGCCCGCCACGGCCAGGGCGACCAGCACCACACCGCGCTGGGCGGTGAGCGCCGGCACGGCGACCGCCATACCGAACAGTGCCACGCACCCACTTCCGATGAAGGCGGGACGGCCGCGCAGGTGCTTGCCGGTGAACACACCGATCAGCAGCCCCAGCCACAGTGAGCCCTCCAGCAGCCCCAGCGTGAGGGCGGGGGCGTGCAGCACGTTCTTCGTGTACAGCGGGAGGATCACGAAGGTGGCCGTGATGAAGAAGTTGGCCGCCGCGAAGCAGATCAGCGCGAGCCTGACGAAGGGAAGGCCGGCCAGCAGGCGCCAGGCGCCGAGGATGCCGGCCTCCATCCCGTCGTCACCCTCCACCGGCTGCGGCCGGGGGCGGACGGTGGCCACGAAGACGGCGGCGCCCATGTAGGCGGCCGCACTGACGAGCACCACACCGGTCAGGCCGATCCAGTCGACCAGGACCGCACCGAACAGGGCCCCGGCCATACCTACCAATGAGTAGCTCGACTGCTCGAAGGCGGTGGCGTCCTCGATGTCGTCGTCCTCGACCAGTTCCGGTATGGCCTTGGTCAGACACGGGTCGAACAACGCCTGGCAGGCAGCCAGTCCGAACATCGCGGGATACACCGCCAGGGTCGGCACGTCGACCAGGACCCCATAGGCCGCGAGCACCGCCATCAGCACCGCGCCGCCGAGCACCGCGACACCCAGCACGGTGCGGCTGGGGTGGGCCGCTATCGTGCGCGCGACAAGCGGCGCGAAGGCTACGGGTGGGAGCGCCGCACACACCAGGAACAGCCCGGAAGCGAGTCCCCGGTCACCGGTGGCGACCTGTCCCAGGAGCCACCACAGGGCTCCCATCTGGTACATGCGTGTGGCGCTCTGGCTCAGCAGTTGCGCGGCCCAGGCACGGGCGAAAACGGCGTTCCGTGCGATCAGCGGCCTTCGTGGGCGGGTGATGGCAGCACGGGGAGCGGTCAGCTCACGCGTCATGGATGCACTCTTTCGTCGGGGGGTCCGCGCCGACCGACCGGCCCAGGGAGCGTGTGCGCTTTCCAGACACCACTCTCCGCCTGAAAGGAGTCGATTTCATCCGCACACCGGCTGCAGCGACCCCGCCGGTCGGCGGGGGTGCGCAGCCGGGAGACCGGCCGCCACGGGGAGCCTGCCGCTGGAAAGACGTGCCGTCCCCACGGTGAACACCCCAGAGACCCAACGTGCCCCACCGAGGGGTTCGCCTTCGGTACCGAAGTGCCACCGCGACGCGGACCGCGGATGTCTGTGGTGGTGACCGTAGGGACACCGCGCACCGGCGCTGCCAGGCTCGAAGACACCGGCTGCCCACCCGTGCGCAGCCTGGATCTCCCGCAGGACAGCCCGCCCCCTCCCCTCCACGAGATGCGTCTGCCGATGTGCCCCACACACAAGAGCCCGCTCGCCCACCCGCTCTCCTCGCTGCGCAGGAAGGAAGGACTCTCCCATGCCGCATACGCCCAGCTCGTCGCCCGCAAGCACGCGGAACTCGGCTTCGGGACCATGGCCGCCCGCCGCGAGAAGATCGCCCGCTGGGAGTCGGGAAAGGTCACCCCGGAACTGACCGCACAGTTCACGATCGCCCGCCTCTACGGGGTGCCCCGCGCCGAAGTCCTCCGCCTGGGCTGGCCGCACTGGCTCCCTGTCGCCGGCGGACCGTCCGTGCCGCTGTGCGCCCCCTGGACCGCCGAAGAAGCCCTGCGCTCCCTGCGCAGCCTCTCCCGCTCCCTGCAGGCACCCGCCCCCGACGGCGCCCACTTCACCGTCTGCGCAGGCTCCGTGGACCAACTGCTCACCCACTGGCAGGAGTCCACCCGTACACCGCCCCCGCCGCCGGAACGCGAGGGCCGGCCACCGGCCGACGCCACCGTGACCGCCCTGGAGACCCGCCACCACCAGCTGCGACAGCTCTGCCGCACCGAAACCCCCTCAACCAGCCGCGTGCTGGCGGACGCCGAGCTGCGTATGGTCACCGAGCTGCTCCACACCGCGTGCTACGGACCGGAGTTGGGCTCGCGCCTGCTGACGGCCGCCGCCCACGCCGCGTGTCTCAGCGGCCTCCTCGCGTACGAACTCGGCGACCAGGCACACGCGCAGGCGGCCTACGTCGCGGCGCTGAGAGCCGGTGTCCTGGCCCGCGCCCACGAGCCGGGGCTCTGGGCGCTGGTACTGCTCGCCGCCCAGCAGGCGACCCAGGGGGCCCCGGCCAACGCGCTGCGGCTGCTCGCCCCGGCCGACCAACCGCCCCATGTCCCCGCACGAGACCGATCCCCCCTGCCGGCCGTCGTGCAGGTCACGCGCCAGGCGGCCCGCACGCTGCTGGAGCGAGCGGACCCCACCTCATCGGACGACGAGTTCACCGCCGCTGACCTGGACATTCTCATCCGCCACACGTTCGCTTACGAGGCTGTACCGGCCGCGGTCATCGCCTCACAGGCACACCGAGGGCACACCCCACCCTCTGGAATCTCCTCCCACGAGCGGCTTGTGTGAACCTGTGCCGCGATCCCCTCCCGTCCGGCCTTCCCCGGGCAGCCCCTCCCGTCCTTAACGGTCCAGCCGACAGCGTCTCCGTTCCAAGGAAGGCAACCGTGACTCTCCCGCTCACCC
>NZ_LYOY01000049.1 GCF_001653515.1 Streptomyces sp. ERV7
CCCCGCTCCTCAAACGCCGGAGGGGCTGGATGTGCCTGCGCCCGGAGATACCTGAGGGGCGCGGGGAACTGCGCGAGAACCACCCAGGGTCCGCAGATCCAGAGGGTTTAGGGGCGCGGGGAACCGCGCGACAAGCCCCCACCGGGCCCGCAGGTAAAGTCCGGGCCGGATAGGGGCGCGGGGAACCGCGCGAGCAACCCACCACCGGGCCGCGGGCAAAGTCCGGGCCGAATAGGGGCGCGGGGAACTGCGCGAGCAACCCGCCACCGGGCCGCGGGCAAAGTCCGGGCCGGATAGGGGCGCGGGGGCCGTGGGCTGCGGCAGCGTCCCGGGCCCCCGCCCGGCCGCTACTCCGTCCGCAGCCCATCCGGCCGCATCAGCCTCCACAGCGGCGGCAGCGACAGTGCCGTCACCAGGATCACCACGCCGCCCCCGATCCCCACCATCCCCGCCACCGACGGCCAGTCGATGTGGATCGGGTGGCCCACCATGCGGAGCAGGACCGCTCCCAGGCCCAGGCCCACCCCGGTCGCCAGCGTGAGGCCCAGGGCCACCGGGACCGCCGTCTGCCACAGGACCGACCAGCTCAGGGTCGTACGGCGGGTGCCGAACGCGACCAGGGACGAGAGCAGGCGCTTGCGTTCGCGCAGTTGCTCCAGCATCGAGACCAGCAGGCTCGTGCCGAT
>NZ_LYOY01000050.1 GCF_001653515.1 Streptomyces sp. ERV7
GGGGCGTGTGGGGGAGGGATGTGTCGGTCTGTTCCCGTACGAGCCCAGCGATCTGGTCGGGCATCCAACCCGGTTCGGCAAGCAGGATCGTGGCGGCGGCCGCTTCTTCACTCCTTTCACGGCCGCTTTCGGCGGCAGTGGTCAGCTGCTCCAACAGGGCGGCCACCGTGGGGCGTTCGTCGGGCTCCTTGGCGAGGCAGGCGGCCACTACAGAGCGCAGTTCGGCTGGGACGGAGGCCAGGCTGGGCTCTTCGTACACGGCACGGAAGTGCAGGGCGTGCGGGGTGCCGGCCCCGAACGGGCCGACTCCGCTGGCGGTGTAGGCCAGCAGCGCGCCCAAGGAGAAGACATCGCTGGGCGGTCCGACCGGCTGGCCGGTGAGCTGCTCGGGGGACATGAAGCCGGGGGTGCCGATCGTCATCCCGGTGTGCGTCAGGGCGCTGGCCTCGCCGGCCGCCGAGATGCCGAAGTCGATCACCCTCGGTCCGTCGGCGGCGAGAAGTACGTTGGAGGGTTTGAGGTCTCGGTGAACTACTCCGGCCGCGTGAATCGCCTCCAGGGCCTCGGTCAAACCCGCGCCCAGGGCGAGTACTGGCTGTACCGGCCAGGGGCCGTGCCCGGAGATCGCCTCGGCCAGCGACACACCTGGCACGTAGACGACGGCCAGCCAGGCCGGGGAGCCGTCCGGGTCGGCGTCGACCACGCCCGCGGTGAAGGCACCGTTGACCCGCCGGGCAGCGGTCACCTCGCGGGCGAAGCGGCGCCGGAACTCGGCGTCCCGGGCCAGATCCGGGCGTACCACCTTCACTGCGACCAGGCGCCCGCCGGGTGAGCGCGCCAAGTACACCTGGCCCATGCCGCCGGAGCCCAGCCTTGCCACGATTCGGTAGCGCCCCGCCTGCCGTGGGTCATGCGGCTCCAAAGCCACCAGCGCTCCCACCTTGCCCCCTGCCCCGCGACCCGAGGGCCGCCGTCAAGATGCCGAACTATTCGCGAGACGCCAGCGGTTGTGCCGAACCGCCGTCTTCACGGGCGACGGCCGAACTCGCTGCCACTGCCACCGGATCCCCTTTGCGGCAGTCGTCCCACCGGACCGATACCAGGATCGCGCCGCCCGTTCGCCTGAGCCATAGCCGAAGATGATCGAACGTTGCTCGAACTGCCGCACTCCGGCGCGTGCGCTCCCTTCGGCGCGGTGGTCGAGACGCATGGTGTCCAGGGATACCTGGGTGATGGGCTTGCTCCGGTTTCATCGGTAGGCGAACGTGCCGAACGTACCGATCGCCTCGCAAAGAGGACCTGGGCTGTCCTAGATCCCTAATACCGTCCTTCCCATGAGCCATGACGACACGTCAGCATCCACCTCCACCTTCCGCTACTCGGCTGTCACCTTCGACTGCCCTGACCCCGCCGAGCTGGCCCGTTTCTACGGAGAGGTCCTTGGTCTGCCTGTGGTCTTCTCCACCGACGATTTCGTCCTGCTCGGCCAAGAGGGAGCTGCCGGACTGGGATTCAACCGGCTCGCCGACTACCGCCGGCCCACGTGGCCGGAACCTTCCCAGGAGAAGCAGGCCCACATAGAACTAGGCGTCGACGACTTGGACGCCGCTGAGGCTCGCCTGCTCGCTCTGGGTGCCGTCAAGCCCGACTTCCAGCCGGACCCCGGCCGGTGGCGGGTCCTGCTGGATCCCGCAGGCCACCCGTTCTGCATTTCCACTCTGGTCTGAGCACGCCTGTCCCTCTATCGCCACCACGTTCAACTCCGGCGTCAACGCACGATCCGCCCTGGACGGAGTGTGGCGGCCCCGGAGATCGGCGTGCGGCGTGCAGGTGTTGATGGTCGAGATTAATGACTCTCGGTCACTTGACCAATGCAAGCCGTCACGGATCATGAGTCAATCAGTTGCAGAGAGGTACGTGTCCTTTTGCCGTAGCTACCCGAGGACAGGGCCGAGGAGCCGGCCCGGGGCTGCGAGCTCTAGCGGCGCGTGCCCTCTCGCCTGGGCAAGGCGGCGCGTCCCTCCGGAAGGGGACTTGCGTCCCACCTGGGCATCCGTCCCTTGATCAAGATCCATTGCCAGGGTTTCCACTCTGCGGGGAGAGCCTGAGACAATAGACTTGATCTGCCCGTACGGGGCGCTTGCACCTGGTCATGGGTCCGATCAGAGCCGTGCCGGGGCGATACACAGGAGACCACCCACCTTGTCCGAGACACCCGAACTGCGGGCCGACTGCGCGAACTGCTTCGGTCTGTGCTGTGTCGCGCTGGCGTTCTCACGGTCGACGGACTTCGCGATCGACAAGGCCGTCGGGGAACCCTGCCCCAACCTCCAGCAGGACTTCCGCTGCGGCATCCACGACAAGCTGCGTCCCAAGGGCTTCCAGGGGTGCACGGTGTACGACTGCTTCGGCGCGGGCCAGAAGATCTCCCAGGTCACCTTTGCCGGGCAGAACTGGCGGGAGTCGCCGGACGGGGCGCGGCAGATGTTTGCCGCGCTCCCCGTGATGCGCCAGTTCCACGAGCTCCTCTGGTACCTCTCCGAGGCGCTGGCCCGTCCGGCCGCCCGGCCGGTCCACCGCCAGCTGCGGGAGGAGCTGGAGAAGATCGAGCGCCTGACCCTCAGCGACGTGGACACCCTGCTCGGTCTGGACGTCGCGGCGCACCGGGCCGAGGTGAACACACTGCTGCTGCGGACCAGCCAGCTGGTGCGTGCCGACGTCAAGGGAAAGAAAAAGGACCGCCGGGGCGCCGACCTGTTCGGGGCCCGGCTCAAGGGCGCCGATCTGCGCGGAGCCGATCTGCGCGGCGCTTATCTCATCGCCGCCGACCTGAGCGGCGCGGACCTTCGGCTCGCCGATGTGATCGGCGCGGACTTCCGGGACACGAACCTTGCCGGGGCGGACCTGACCGACTGCCTCTTCCTCACCCAGACGCAGGTCAACGCGGCGCAGGGCGACGCCGCCACCCTCCTCCCGGCCGGCCTCGACCGCCCGTCGCACTGGAACAAGGACGCCACCGCCCCTGCCACGCCCGTCCGCGCGGAGGCCTCGGTCCCGCCTACGCGCGGCGGCGCCCCACGCAAGGGCTCCCCGGCGCGCAAGCCCGGCACCTCAGGCCGCAGGCGCCCCGGCTCGGCCGGCTCACGGAACAAGTAACCGCCGCCACCGCCGACCGCCCCACGTAGGGCCCCCTACACCCATCCCTGTCACACAGCCGCATAGGTCGTCATTCCAGCATGAGCTCGGTGAGGCGGCAGCAGACCTGTCTCCGCCGGCGCCATCGGTGGGGGAGGAGTTCCGCCGCCTCAATCCACATAGACCGCAGGCTGCCGCGCCGCCCAAGGCGCTGCCTGCTCCAGCTGCGCCGCCACCCGCAGCAGCAGGTCCTCGCGGCCATGGGCGGCGATCAGTTGAACCCCGATGGGCAGGCCCTCACGGCTCTGGCCCAGGGGGAGGCTGATCGCGGGGTGGCCGGAGACGTTGAACAGGGAAGTGAACGGGCTGTGTTCGGAGATGCGGCGGAGCCAGGAGCGAGTGCTGTGGCGGGCGTCGTCGTAGTTCAGGGTGCCGTGCGGGGCGGGGAGTTGGGCCAGCGTCGGGGTGAGCAGTAGGTCGTGGTCGAGGAAGAAACGGCCGATCGGCCGGGTCACCAGGTGCTGGGCCTCCATCGCGGCCAGGACGTCCAGCGCGGTGAAGGACTCGGCCTCGGCCAGCACGCGGCGCGAGACGCCTTCGAGCGCGGACGGGTCGGGCCGGCGCGGGGCTCCCCGCAGCACCGCGCCACCGGTTGCGACGGCGCTGAGCATGACCGCCTCCAGCACCTGGTCGGCATCGACGTCGGGGCTCGCCTCCGTCACGATGTGGCCGATCCACTCCAGGACCTGGCCGACGGCGACGGTCGCATCGACGATCTGGCCGTCGACGGGCACGCCCGACCACGGCACGGTGGTGAGGGCGACCCGCAGTCGGCCCGGGTCTGTGCGGACCTCCTCGGCGTAGGGCCGGGTGACCGGCCCCAGCTGGTACTTCTCGCCGACCGTCGGCGCTGACACGGCGTCGAGCACGTGTGCCGCGTCCCGTACGGTCCGGGTGAGGCCGAACTCGACCAGCTGTCCGAAGGCGGCCTCGCCGGTGAGAGGTCCGGACGGGGTGCGGCCGCGGCTCGGCTTGAGGCCGACCAGCCCGCAGCAGGAGGCCGGGACACGGATCGAACCGCCCGCGTCATTCGCGTGTGCGAAAGGTACGGCTCCGGCGGCCACCAGTGCGGCCGCGCCACCGCTGGAGCCGCCCGGGCCCCGCTCCAGGTCCCACGGGTTGCGGGTGACGCCGTAGCGCGCCGACTCGGTGGCGAAGTTGAGGCCGAACTCGGGGACGGTGCTCTGGCCGAGAGCGACCAGTCCGGCGGCACGGAAGCGGGCCATCAGATCGTGGTCGACCAGGGCGTAGGCCCCGCGGATGCTGCGGCTTCCCAGGGTGAACGGCACGCCCTGGGTGAAGGGGCCGCTGTCCTTGATGACGAACGGCACTCCGGCCAGCGGCCCGTCCGGCTCATGGACCGGGGCGGGGTCGAACAATGGCCCGGTCAGGGCGTTGAGATCGGCGTTTACGCGCTCGATCGCGCGCCGGGCAGCGTCCTCCACCTCGGCGGCGCTGACTTCGCGGGTACGGATCAGCTCGCGCAGACCGACCGCGTCGAAGGCTGCGTATGCGTGCGGCTCCATACGGTCGTCCACTCCTTGGTTGCGTGCCCGGGCCAGCGTGACATACGTGTACGGGCCGGTCGGCGCCGGGGTGCGAGGCCCCGGCGCCGAAATCGGTCAGCGGGTGTTCGCGGTCGCGATGTGCTCGCGGATCTCGCGGGTGATGGCAGGGAGGTGGTCGTCGACGAAGAAGTGGCCGCCCGCGAACACCCGCATCCGGAAGGACGCCGAGGTGTGCCGCTCCCACAGGGCGACCTCGTCGAGTTCGGCCACCGGGTCGTCGTCGCCGGACAGGGCGACGACCGGGCAGCTCAGCGGTGGGGCCGGGAGGGGGCGGTAGGTCTCGATGGCGTGGTAGTCGCCGCGCAGCGTCGGCAGGACCATGCGCAGCAGGGTCTCGTCGGCGAGCACCTGCGCGGCGGTGCCGCTGAGCCGCTTCAGCTCGGCGAGCAGGTCCTCGTCACTACCGAGGTGGACATATCCGTCACGTACGACAGAAGGGGCGCGGCGTCCCGAGGCGAACAGGCCCAGCGGGACGGTGCCGCGTCGCTCCAGGCGCAGCGCGACCTCGTAGGCGACCGCGGAGCCCATGCTGTGGCCGAAGAGGGTGAGCGGCCGGTCCGTCCAGGGAGCCAGCTCCTCGGCGATGCGGTCGGCGAGGGTGGATATGTCCTTGATGCATGGTTCGGCCAGCCGGTCCTGGCGGCCGGGGTACTGGATCGCGAGCACATCGACCTCGGGCGAGAGCGCCTGGGAGGCCTGGAAGTAGTACGTGGCCGAGCCGCCCGCGTGCGGGAAGCAGACGAGCCGGGTGGCGGCCTGCGGGGCGGGGTGGAACCGCCGGATCCAGGGGCTGCTCATGGACGATCCTGCCACGGTCGATCCTTCTCCTCATGCGCGCTTCGGGTGAAGTCCAGCATTCAAGTTCATGGTTGGGCCATCCATCAGCCTAGGACCCGCGGCCGGGGCGCCGAGCACGCGTCGGCGGTCTCGACGTGCGGCGCTTGACGTTTTCCGGGGGCGTCATGTGAGATACGGAACCGGGCGGTCAACCTGTTCTGGTCAGATGCCCGATGGAGTGTATATTTTGCGGCTGCCGCAGCCTGCCGCAAGCAGAAATTACGGTCGTTCGGCCACTGTGAAGTGCCCGGCACTCGGGGGACGGGTCACCTCATCTATGCTTCGCGAGCACAAGGGAACCATTCGTTGTGCCCGGCTGTCCGATCTTGCCCGGCTCATGGAGCTGGAAGAGATGTGCTGGGCCGAGGAATTGCGGGTCTCCGCACGCGTGATCCGGCGGCGTCTGACGGTCAACCCGCAGAGCCAATTCGTCATCGAGGACGACGGCGCGGTCTGGGGTGTCATCTATTCCCAGCGCATCGCCGACCCCAGTGCCCTGCGCACCGTCCGGTTCGACACGGCAGACCGGCTGCACCGTGCCGACGGGGCCGTCGCCCACGTGCTGTCTCTCAACATCGATCCGCGGAAGCAGAGCTTCGGGTATGGTGATGCCCTGCTCGAACACCTGCTGGCGTGGAGCGGCGAGGTCGTCGGCATGGCCACGGCTGTCGGCGTCACCCGCTGCAAGGACTTCAAGCGGCACCCCGGGATCGAGCTGGCGGACTACATCCAGGCAAAGAATTCGCAAGATCGTTGCCTGGATACCGTATTGCGCATGCACCAGCTGCACGGTGCTGAGATACGTTGCCTCGTGCCGGGCTATCGACCGGGTGATCTGGTCAACGGCGGAAACGGCGTTCTGGTCGAATATGATCTGGCCACCCGACTCGATCATGCGACTCGGCTGGAGCGGGAAACGGTCGTTGAATTTCCGACGTATTCCCCGGCAGTGGTGCCCGCGACCGCTGAGTTGAGTGCTGAAATCCAGGCATTCCTGGAAGAGCTTCTCGGTGAAACGTCCGACGTCGAGGACGCACAACTCTCCCTGGAGAGCCCGCTGTTCGAGCTCGGCCTCGACTCGGCCAGTCTCCTGGACCTCCAGGACAAAATCGAGGGCCGCTACGGGCTCTCACTCGAACCCCTCTTCTTCTTCGAGTACAACACTGGCGCCAAAATCATTTCCTTCCTCGACAGTGCGCGCGCCGGCGAGCCGGAGCCGGTTGAGCCGGCCGCTGTCCGGGAGCCCGAGCCGGCGCCCCGTGATGCCGCCGTCGGCGACATCGCGATCATCGGCATGGCCTGCCGGCTGCCCGGCGCCGTCGACGACTACAGGGCGCTGTGGGAGCTCCTCGCGGACGGGCGCTCGGCCGTCGGCACTCTCCCCGAGGGCCGTTGGCAGTGGCCCGACGGCATCGGTCCCGACAGCCACCCCGGCATCGACCGCGGCGGCTTCGTCCAGGACGCGGAATGCTTCGAGCCCGGGCTCTTTCGGATCTCGCCCAACGAGGCCCGGCGCATGGACCCCCAGCAGCGCTGGATGCTGGAGCTCGGCTGGGCCTGTCTGGAGGACGCCGGATACCCGGCGAGCGCTGTCTCCGGCACCCCGATGGGCGTCTTCATCGGCGCCAGCGGCTCCGACTACCAGCGTGTCATGGACACCCGCCGGTTGCCGGTGCATGCCCATGGCGGCCTGACCACGTCCATGGCCATCATCGCCAACCGTGTCTCGTACTTCTTCGACCTGCGCGGCCCCAGCGTCCAGGTGGACACCGCCTGCTCCAGCTCGCTGGTCGCCGTGCACTCGGCGGTACGGGCGCTGCGCGCGGGTGACTGCGAGACCGCGCTGGTCGGTGGCGTCAACGTGCTGTGCCACCCGGCCAACAGCGTCGCCTACCACCAGGCGGGCATGCTGTCCCCGGATGGCCTGTGCAAGACGTTCGACGCGTCCGCGAACGGCTACGTGCGCTCCGAGGGCGGCGCCGTCGTCCTGCTCAAGCCACTGGCGAAGGCGCTCACGGACGGCGATCACGTGCACGCCGTCATCAAGGGCACCGCCACCAACCACGGCGGCCAGTCGGGCGGTCTGACCGTGCCCAGTGCCGCCATGCAGGCCGGGCTCATCGGCGCGGCGCTGGCCGACGCGGGAGTCGACGCCTGCGATGTGAGCTACCTGGAGGCGCACGGCACCGGGACCGCTCTGGGCGACCCCATCGAGGTCCAGGGCATGACCCGGGCGTTCGCCGGGAGCACCACCCCGTGCGGCCTCGGCTCGGTGAAGACCAACCTCGGCCACCTCGAAGCGGCCGCGGGTATCACCGGCCTGCTCAAGATCGTCCTGTCGATGCGGCACGGCGCTCTGCCCGCCTCGCTCCACTACACCGAGCTCAACCCGCAGATCAGCCTGGCGGGCTCACCGTTCTCGGTGGTCGACCGGCTCACCGGCTGGGAGCCGCAGGGCGGCCGGGCGCGCCTCGCCGGTGTCAGCAGCTTCGGCTCGGGCGGCAGCAACGCGCATGTGATCGTGGCCGAGTACGTCGAGCCCGCGCAGGACGAGCCCCGGCGGCCGCTCCCGCCATCCGCCCCTGCCCTGGTTGTCCTGTCGGCCGAGAGCGAGTGGCAGCTCGTACGGCAGGCGGAGCTGCTGCTCGACCACGTCCGCCGGGAGCGGCCGGATGCGGCGGGGCTCGCCGATCTCGCGTACACCTCGCAGACCGGCCGCGAGGCCTTGACCGAGCGCCTGGCGCTCGTGGTGGCGGACACTGATGCCCTGGTAGCTCTGCTGGAACGTTTCCTCGCAGGCGGCAGCGGTACGGACAGTTATCGGGGCAGCGCCAGGCGGCGCGCCGGAGCACCGGCCGACGCCCCGGCGTCCGGGCGCGGGCCCGGGCCGCTGGCCGACGCCTGGGTGCGCGGCGCGGACGCCGACTGGGAGCGGCTGCACGAGGACGGCCCGCGGCCTCGGCGCATACCGCTGCCCACGCACGTCTTCGCCAAGAAGCGGTACTGGCTCGACGACGAGCCGGGAACCGGAGCGGCCCCTGCGGCCGAACCGCCGCTGCGGGCCCACCCATTGCTGGGCGCACCGGAGCCGGACGACGCCTCCCGGTACGGCGTGACCCTCTCCGGCCGGGACTTCTTCCTTCGCGACCACCGGGTGCGCGGCCAGCGGGTGCTGCCCGCCGTCGCGTATCTGGAGATGGTCCGCGAGGCTCTGGTCCGTGTTCGTCCGGCCGACACCGAAGGGCCGGTGCGGCTCGCCCATGTGGTGTGGCAGCGGCCGCTCATCGTCGCCGACGAGCCCCGTACCGCCTACACCGCCCTGACGGACGACGGCGACGGCCGCTTCACGTACGAGATCGGCACCAAGGGGAGTGACGGCGTCGTGCACTCGCGCGGCACCGCTTCGCGCGGCGGCGCCCAGGAGCCCGCCGCACTCGACCTGGCCTCGCTGAAGGCCCGGATGGGCACGGCCGAACTGGGCCGTGAGGAGTGCTACGCCGCCCTGCGAGCCGCCGGGCTCGACTACGGCGACGCACACCGCTCCCTGCGCGAAGTCCGCCTGGGCGACGGCGAGATGCTGGCCGCGCTCACCCTGCCGGACGCGCTGGGCGAGGACCGGCACGCCTACGTGCTGCACCCCAGCATCCTCGACGGCGCCCTCCAGGCCGTCTACGCCCCGCAGATCCACGACGCCCGTACGGGCGCGGCCTGGAGCGCGGCGCTGCCGTTCGCCCTCGACGCGCTCGAGGTCCACAGCCCGACCCCGGTGAACGCATACGCCTGGATCCGCGCGGCCTCCGGCAGCACCGCCGGGGTGCGGCGGTGGAACCTGGACCTGTGCGACGAGCACGGCAGGGTCTTCGCGGTCCTGCGCGGCTACTCCACGCGCGAGACCGCCGCCGGCGAGGCTGATGCCCCGGTGACCCTGTTCCGGCCCGTCTGGCGCGACCGGCCCGCCCCGGCGACCGCTGAGCCCGCCGCCCTCACCACCCAGGTCGTGCTGGCCTGCGGGTTCGGCGAGCGGCTCGCGGAGCTGCGCCGACTGGCACCGCAGATCACCTTCCTGGACCCGCCGGAGACGGCCGGGAACGACGATGCCCCGGCGGCCGTCACCGCCCACGCCGTCGAACTGCTGCACGCCGTCAAGGGCATCCTCCTCGGCAGGCCGACCGCTCCCGTACTGGTGCAGGCGCTGGTGCCCGCCGACGGTGAGTCGTACGCGTACGAAGCGCTCTCCGGTCTGCTGAAGAGCGCACACCTGGAGAACCCGGCGCTCCTCGGGCAGGTCGTCGCCATCCCCGCCGACGCCGCGGCAGCGGATCTCGTCGAGGCTCTCGGCGAGGGGGCGCGTGCCCCGCAGGACCAGCAGGTCCGCCACGACCGCGCCCGCCGCCGCGTCCTCGGCTGGGAGCCGGTCGGTGAACTCCCCGACGCCGAGCCGGTGGTGTGGCGCGAGGGCGGCGTCTACCTGGTCACCGGGGGCGCGGGCGGCCTCGGTCTGATCCTCGCCGGGGAGATCGCCCGCCGGGCGAGCGGCGCGGTGCTGTGCCTCACCGGCCGCGCCGAGCCGGACGCGGAGCGGCAAGCCGCGCTCGACGCGCTGCGGCGGACCGGCGCGAGCGTCGAGTACCACGTCCTCGACGCGGCGGACGCGGACGGCACTGCCGCACTTGTCGCCGACCTCGTGCGCCGCCACGGGGCCGTGCACGGAGTGGTGCACGGCGCGGGCGTGCTGCACGACAACTTCCTGCTGAAGAAGTCCGCGGCGGAGTTCGCCCGGGTGCTGCGCCCCAAGCTCGCCGGGGCGGTCGCCCTCGATGAGGCGACCAGGGACGAGGACCTCGACTTCTTCGTTCTCTTCTCCTCCATCATGGGCGCGACCGGCAATGTCGGCCAGGCCGACTACGCCGTCGCCAACGCCTTCCTCGACCGCTTCGCCCGCCACCGCGACGCGCTGGTGCGCGCGGGCGAGCGTGCCGGGCGCAGCGTCGCCATTGGCTGGCCGCTCTGGGAGAGCGGCGGCATGGGCGTCGACTCGGCCACGCGCGACGCGCTGCGGATGCGCGCCGGGATGGTCCCCATGGCGACGTCGGCGGGCATCGAGGCCTTCCACCGCGCGCTGGCGGCCGGCGAGCCGCAGGTCGTGGTCGGCGCGGGCGAACGGGCCCGGCTGCAGGCGTTCTTGGAGAAGGGTTCCGCCGCCCGGCCGCCCATGGAGGTCGTCGCCGAGGTCACCGTCGCTGAGTCACGCGCTGTGGATGACGGTACGCTCGCCGCGCGGACCATCCGCTTCCTGAAGGAGACGCTCGGCCGGCTCACCGGGCTGGCCGTGGGGGAGATCGAGGAGGACGAACTCCTCGGCGCGTACGGGATGGACTCCATCCTGGCGACCGAGCTGACGGCGGGTCTTGAGGCCACGTTCGGCCCGCTCTCCAAGACGCTCCTGTTCGAGTACCACACGCTCGCCGAGCTGAGCGGATACTTCGTCGCGCGGCACCGGGCGGTGCTGGAGGCGCTGTTCGCCGAGGCGGCCCAGGCAGTCGCGACCGTCGAGGCAGCCGAGGTGGCCGGCGCCGTGGTCGCCGACGCACTGCCCGCGCCCCGCGCACAGGTGACCGAGCCCACCACGCCCCGCTCCGCCGCGCTCGACATCGCCGTGGTGGGCCTCTCCGGCCGCTACCCCGAGGCGCGTGACCTCGCCGAGTACTGGGCCAATCTGCGCGACGGGCGCGACTGCGTCGTGGAGGTGCCGCAGGACCGCTGGGACTGGCGCGACCACTACAGCGAGGACCGCACCGCACCCGGCCGCCACTACAGCAAGTGGGGCGGCTTCATCGCCGAGGTCGACCGCTTCGACCCGCTCTTCTTCAACATCTCCCCGCACGAGGCCGACTACCTCGACCCGCAGGAACGGCTGTTCCTGGAGCACGCCTGGACGGCGCTCGAAGACGCGGGCCACACCCGCGAGCAGTTGCGCCGCCTCGGCGGCCGCGTCGGTGTGTACGCGGGCGTGATGTGGGGGCAGTACCAGCTGCTCTTCCCGGGCGGGGGCGCCCCGCGCGGCAACCCCAACGCGCTGGGCAGCAGCTACGCGAGCGTCGCCAACCGCGTCTCGTTCGTGATGAACCTGCACGGCCCGAGCATGACCGTGGACACCATGTGCTCCAGCTCGCTCACCGCGATCGAGCTGGCCTGCCGGGACCTGCGCCAGGGCCGGACGAAGCTGGCGTTCGCCGGCGGCGTCAACGTCACTGTCCACCCCAACAAGTATCTGAGCCTGAGCGCGGGCCAGTTCATCTCCAGCAAGGGCCACTGCGAGAGCTTCGGCATCGGCGGCGACGGCTACATCCCCGGCGAGGGCGTCGGGGTCGTGCTCCTGAAGCCACTGCGCGACGCCGAGCGCGACGGCGACCACATCTACGGCGTCATCAAGGGCAGCGGCGTCTCGCACGGCGGGCGCACCAACGGTTACACCGTGCCCAACCCCCGGGCGCAGGAAGCCGCGATCAGCGACGCACTCGACGAGGCCGGGGTCGACCCCCGCGCCATCAGCTACGTCGAGGCCCACGGCACCGGCACCAAGCTCGGCGACCCCATCGAGATCACGGGACTGAGCCAGGCGTTCGGCGCGGCGACGGCCTCCGCCGACACCCAGTACTGCCACCTCGGCTCGGCCAAGTCGAACATCGGCCACTGCGAGAGCGCCGCCGGGATCGCCGGCCTCACCAAGGTGCTGCTGCAGCTGCGGCATGGCCAGATCGCGCCCTCCCTGCACTCGCGCACCCTCAACCCCAACATCGACTTCAGCGGCACGCCGTTCGTCGTCAACCAGGAACTGCGCGCATGGGAGCGCCCGGTCGTCGACGGCGAGGTCCGTCCCCGGCTCGCCGGGATCTCCTCCTTCGGCGCGGGCGGCTCCAACGCTCACCTTCTGGTGGAGGAGTACGTGGAAAGCGCCGCCAGTGCCGCCCGCCGCCCCGGCACCTCCTCCTCCGGGCAGCCGCTGCTGTACCCGCTGTCGGCCAAGGACGAGGATCGGCTGCGCGCCTACGCGGCCCGGCTGCTGCGCTTCGTACGGGAGTCGGCGGAGAGCCCCGACGCCGTGGCGCCCGCAGATCTGGCGTACACACTGCAGACCGGCCGGGAGGCGATGGACGCCCGGCTCGCCGTCGTCGCCGACTCCTTCGCCTCGCTCGCCGACTGCCTTGAGCGGTACCTGGCAGCCGAGGGCGATGTCGAGGACCTGGTCCACGGCAGCGTGAAGGCGGGGCGCGAAGCCCTGTCGCTGATCCCGGCCGAGGAGCTCGCGCGGACCACCGACCGGCTCGCCGAGCGCGGAGATCTTCCCCGGATCGCGGAACTCTGGGTGCGGGGCGCTTCGTTGGACTGGCAGAAGCTGTACAGCGGCGCGTACGCGCCGCGCAGGGTGAGCGCGCCGACGTACCCGTTCGCCCGCGACCGCCACTGGGTGCCGGAGCCGGCCGCGAGCACGGCCGACGGTGTCGGCCAGGGTCCGGCTGCCGCCCCGCGCGCCGATGTGCGCTTCCTCGCCAAGCGGTGGCTCCCGGCCCCGCTCGACGGGCCTGCCCCGCGCCGGGTGAGCGCCCTTGTCCTGCACGACGCCGCGACCGCGCCGCTCGCCTCGGCGCTGGCCGGGCTGTGCGACGAGGCGACGCTGGTGGAGTCGGGCCCCGGCGCCGAGCAGCGGCTCGCCGGGCCGATCGAGCGGGCCACCGCCTTCGTCGATCTCACCGGCATCACCGGGCGGGAGCCGTCGGGCCAGTCCCTGGCGCTGCTCCAGGGCGTCCTCGCGGCGAAGTCGTCGCGGGACATCGATCTGCTGTATGTGACCCAGGGCCTCGAAGCGTTCGGGCGCACCCGGACCCGCGAGGACCTCGCGGGAGCGGCGCGGGTCGGCCTGTACCGGATGCTCCAGAGCGAGTACGGCGGCCTCACCTCGCGCCACCTCGACCTCGACCCGGCGACCCGGGGGGCCGCCGAGCTCGCCGCCGTCGTCCGGCGCGAACTCGACGGGCCGGGCGCCGAGTCGGAGATCTGCCACCGCGACGGCAGCCGGCACGCGCCCGCCCTCGACGACCTCGCCCCGCGCGAGACCACCGGACGGGCGGACCTCGCCGAGGACGAGGTGCTGCTGGTGACCGGCGGCACCCGGGGCCTGGGCCTGCTCTGCGCCCGGCACCTCGTGGAGCGGCGCGGAGTGCGCCGGCTGGTGCTGACCGGCAAGGACCCGCTGCCCCCGCGCCACCTGTGGAGCGACCCGGAGGCCTGCGCCCCGGCGGTCCGCGCGAAGATCCGCGCCGTGCTCGACCTGGAGGCACGGGGCGTGGAGGTGCGCGTCCTGGCGCTGCCGCTCGACCGTGCCGACGAGGTCGCGGCGGGGATCGAGGCGATCGAGACGACGATGGGCCGGATCGCGGGGGTCATTCACGCCGCCGGGCTCGTCGACACCGAGAACCCGGCGTTCGTCCGCAAGCGAGTCGAGGGCATCGCGCGCGTGGTCTCGCCGAAGATCGAGGGCACCCGCAATCTGCTGGCGGCCTTGGACGCCGCGGCACTGCGGTTCGTGGTGCTCTTCTCCTCGGTCTCCGCCGCCGTTCCCGCGCTCGGCGCGGGCCAGAGCGACTACGCCATGGGCAATGCGTTCCTGGACTACTTCGCCCAGGCGCACGCCCACGCGCTGCCGATCACGAGCGTCCAGTGGCCCAGCTGGCGCGAGACCGGCTTCGGCGAGGTCAAGAACCAGGCGTACACCGACACCGGACTGCTCAGCATCACCGACCGTGAGGGGCTCGACCTCCTCGACCAGGTCCTCGCCTCGCGCTACGCCCCGGTGGTCATGCCGGTACATGTCGACCCCGCACGCTTCGACGCGGCGGCGCTGCTGCGGCCCAGGCGGCGCACGCTGTCGCAGTCGGCTCCGGCGGCCGACGCCATGGCGCCCACCTCCGTGCCCCCCGCCGTGCCCGTGTCCGTTCTCGGTGCCGACGCCGGTCCGCTTCTGATGGCGTTCCTCAGTGAGACCTTCGAGGCCGAACTCAAACTGAAGCCCGGTGTGCTGGACGAGCGCACCTCGTACGCGGACTACGGCGCCGACTCCATCCTGCTCGCTCAGATCCTCCAGCGGATCAAGCAGCGCCTGGGCGTTTCGCTCGAACCGTCCACGCTCCTGGAGCACCCCACCCTGCACGAGCTGACGGCGTGGCTGCTCAGCGCGCACGGGGCCGAGGTCACGGCCGAGTTCGCGCCGGCTGGGCCCGCCCCGCTCCCGCGGGCGACACCCGCGCCGGTCCCGGTCGTCGTCGCGCCCGCACCGGCCGTAACGGTCCCCGTGGTGTCCGAGCCCGCCATCACGGCACCGGCCGCGCGCGCCGCGGGCCCCGTCGCCGTCATCGGCATGGCCTGCCGACTGCCCGGCGCGCCCGACCTCGACGCGTACTGGGACCTGCTCTCGCAGGGCCGCTCCGCCATCCGGAGGGTCCCCGCGGACCGCTGGGGGCGGGCGAGCGACTCCACCGCCGGACTCGTCGACGACATCCACGGGTTCGACGCCGGCTACTTCATGCTCCACGCCGAAGACGTCCGGGCGATGGACCCGCAGGCCCTGGTGCTGCTGGAGGAGAGCCTCAAGGCAGTCCACCACGCGGGCTACCGCTTCGGCGAGCTCGACGGCACCAACACCGGCGTGTACGTCGGCGCACGTGGCCGGGGCCGGGCCGACAACGACCTGGTGGCCGGGGCCCGCAATCCGATCATGACGGTCGGGCAGAACTATCTGGCCGCGAACATCTCCCAGTTCTTCAACTGGCGCGGCCCGGCCATGGTCCTGGACACGGCCTGCTCCTCCTCGCTGGTGGCGATGAAGCTCGCCACCGACGCGCTGACGGCCGGGTCGGTGGACCTCGCGGTGGTGGCGGGTGTCAGCCTGCTCACCGACTCCGAGGACCACGAACTCTTCCGCCGCCGGGGCCTGCTGCAGGACCGGGGCGAGTTCCACGTCTTCGACCGCCGCGCCGCCGGAGTGGTCCTCGGCGAGGGCTGCGGAGTGGTCGTACTCAAGCCGCTGGTGCAGGCGGAGCGGGACGGCGACACGGTGTACGCGGTGGTCGACGGCATCGCCATCAACAACGACGGCCGTACGGCCGGACCCGCCACCCCCAACCTCCAGGCCCAGAAGCAGGTCATGCGCGACGCGCTGCGGCAGGCGGGCCGCGCACCGAAGGACGTGCGCTACCTGGAGGTCAACGGCTCGGGCTCGCAGCTCACCGACCTCCTTGAGCTCAAGGCCGTCCAGGCGGTCTACCGCGACGGCGAGCCGACCGCCGCGCCGCTGCACCTGGGCTCCATGAAGCCCAACATCGGGCATCCGCTGTGCGCGGAGGGCATCGCCGCCTTCATCAAGGTCGCGCTCATGGTCCACCACCAGCGGATGGTGCCGTTCCGCTCGGGCCAGGAGCCCATGGAGCACTTCTCCCTCGACGCGGCCAACCTCGCCTTCCCCCGGCATGCGGCGGACGTGGCGCTGCCGTACGCGGCGCTGAGCAGCTTCGCCGACGGCGGCACCAACGGGCACGTAGTCCTCAGGCACCACCCCGCGCCCGCCGGTCCGGCCACGCGCGGTCCGGTCGCACTGCCGGAACTGAACCGGACCGATGTGCGCACGGGCGCGCGGGTCACGCATGCCGAAGCCGCCGGGACACGGGTGTGGACCCGGAGCGTCACAGCCGGTGACCCGGTCATGGACCACCACCGTGTCTACGGCCGCCGCCTGCTGCCGGGCCTGGCCTGGATCGACCTGCTGTACCGGTGCTTCGCCGAGGCGGGCTTCGCTCACGACACGCTGGAGCTGCGCGACCTGTCGATCTACCGCCCGCTGAGCGTGGACGCCGACAGCGCCCTGGACATCCGTATCGAGGCCGTCGAGCACGCCGCGAACGGCTGGCGCATCGAGGTCACCGGAGGCGACGCGGAGCAGTACATCAGCGCCGAGATGCACCGCCTCACCAGCACCGTCTCCTTCGCCGAGCGTGTCCCCGCCGACCCGGAGCCCGGGGCGCGGGTGAGCGGCCTCGACGAGGTGTACGGCGCTTACCGGGTGCGGGAAGTGGCCCACTCCGGGGCTATGAAGGCCGACGGCACGGTGACCGTCGGGGACGAGGACATCTGGGTGCGGCTCGGCGTCGCCGGGGGTGCGGGCGGGGAACTCTTCCACCCCACGCTCATCGACGGCAGCGCCGTCGGCGCCAGCGGCGCCCTGGCGTACGCGGAGGGCGGCGCCCCCAAGCTGTTCCTGCCGCTGCACTACGGCTCGTTCCGCGCCTCCGCCGCCTTCGGCGACGCCCGCCGCACCCGGGTGCGGCGGTCCTCGGTCCGGCAGAGCGAGGAACTGCTCGGCTTCACCATGGAGTTCTTCGACGCGGAGGGCCGCAAGATCGGCGAGCTGGCCGACTTCAGCAGCAAGCTGGTGCGGCACGCGGGCCTGATCGACCCGGCCCGCGGCGCGCAGCCGCCAGTCGCTCCCGTGGTCCCGTCCACGGTTCCCGTGACGCCGTCGGCCCGCGCCGACGCCGTCGGCGCGGTGGTCGCCTCCGTCATCGCCGAGCAGCTGGGCGTCTCCGCCGGTGAGGTCTCCACGACCACCAGCTACTACGAAATGGGCCTGGACTCGGCCAAGTTGCTCCAGGCCGCCACCCGACTTGAGCAGGCCCTGGACACGCGCCTGTCGCCGACGCTGCTCTTCGAGTACGCGACGGTCGGTGCCCTGGCGGACCACTTGAGCGCGGCCGGAACGACCGTCGTCGAGCGGCCCGTACGGGTGCCGGCTCCGCAGGAGCGGCAGACCGCCCAGCAGCCGCCGGCCCCGCAGGCGGCCGGCCCCTTCGCCACCAACGGCCAGGACATAGCGATCGTCGGCATCGCCGGGCGCTACCCGAAGGCCGCCGATGTCGCCGAGTTCTGGGAGAACCTCAAGGCGGGCCGGGACTGCGTCGGCGAGGTGCCCGCGAGCCGGTGGCCAAAGGACGCGCACGCCGGCCTGTCCCGCTGGGGCGGATTCGTCGACGACGTCGACGCCTTCGACGCCGCCTTCTTCGGCATCCCGGCGGACGAGGCCGCCCAACTCGACCCGCAGGAACGGCTGTTCCTCGAAGTGTGCTGGGAGGCCGTCGAGGACGCCGGATACACCCCGGACGCCCTGGCCGTCGCCCGGGACGGGGAGCGACGGCACGCCGTGGGCGTGTACGTCGGCGTCATGCACCGGGACTACGCCCTGCTCCAGGAGGAGGCCGTACGCCAGGGACAGCCCGTTCCGCAGGCCCTGAACGCGGCCACCATCGCCCACCGCGTCTCGCACTTCTGCAACTTCCACGGCCCCTCCCTGGCCGTCGACACGGTCTGCGCGTCCTCGCTCAACGCCGTGCACCTCGCGGTGGAGGCGCTGCGCCGGGGCGAGTGCGACGCCGCGCTCGCCGGCGGGGTCAACCTTTCCCTGCACCCTGGCAAGTACCGGACGTACGGCCTGCTCGGTCTGCTCGCCCAGGAGGCGCCCGCGCGGTCGTTCGGGGCCGGGGGAGACGGCTATGTGTCGGCCGAGGGCGTGGGCGCAGTGCTCCTCAAGCCGCTGAGCCGGGCCGTCGAGGACGGCGACGCGGTGTACGCGGTGATCAAGGGCAGTGCGGTCAGCCACTCCGGCCGCACCCCCGGCTTCCGGGTGCCCTCGGCCGCCGGGCAGCAGGCCGTCGTCGCCGACTGCCTGGACCGGGCCGGGGTCGACCCCGCCTCGCTCGGATATGTGGAGGCGCACGGCACCGGTACCGAGATCGGTGACCTGATGGAGGTGGAGGCCCTGGAGCGGGCCTTCCGGGCGCGCACCGACCGTACGGGCTTCTGTGCGCTCGGCTCGGTCAAGTCCGCGATCGGGCACGCCGAGTCCGCGGCCGGGATCAGCGCGCTGACCAAGGCCGTCCTCCAGCTCCACCACCGCACGCTCACCCCGCTGGTCCCCGCGGAGAGCGCCAACCCGTACCTCGACCTGGCCGACTCGCCGTTCCGGCTCCAGACGGAGCTGGCGGCGTGGGAGAGCGAGGACGGCGCGCCGCGCCGGGCCGGGGTCAGCGCGTTCGGCGCGACCGGTGCCAACGCGCACGTCGTCCTGGAGGAGGCGCCCGCGCCGCAGGCGCCGAGGCCGTCGGACGTCCCCGGCGGGGTGCTGGTCCCGCTGTCCGCCAAGGACGAGGACCGGCTGCGCGCGTACGCGCGGAAGCTGCTGGCCTTCCTGGACGCGCACGACGATCTCGACCTGTCCGCTCTCGCCCACACCCTCCAGACCGGCCGGGTCGCCCTGGAGGAGCGTCTGGTGCTGCGCGCCCACAGCCTCGACGAGGTGAAGGACGGCCTCGGCCGCTTCCTGACGGGTGACGGTGCCGTCTCCGGAAACCTCTGGCGGGGTCGGGTCGACGCACGCCCGTCCGGCGCACGGCTGCTGGACGAGGACGAGGTGCGCGAGCAGCTGGTCGGCCGCTGGGCCACTCAGGGCAACTGGCGCAAGATCGCCGAGCTGTGGCTGGAGGGGTACGCGGTCGAGTGGAGCGCGCTCCACGAGGTCCCGCCGCGCCGCCTGCACCTGCCCACGTACCCGTTCGCCCAGGACCGGCACTGGGTGTCGGTGGCGGCGGACGCCCGGACCGCACCGGCTCCGAAGCCCGCCGCCCCCGTACCGCCGCGGCTGCGGCCGCAGCCGGAGCCGCAGCCCCGGTCCGCCGCCCCGCACTGGCGATTCCTCGCCGACGGCGAGCCGGTACCGCACCGCGCCGACACCACCGACGTCGCCGAGGAGCGGGCGTTCGGGTTCCTGCGCGGGCTGCTCGCCGACCAGTTGGGCCCCGACGCCCAGGAGATCGCACCGCACGCAGGATTCCTGGAGCTGGGCCTCAGCTCGCTCGGGCTCGTCCGGCTGACCCGCGAACTCGGTGCGACCCTCGCCCCGGGCTTCGTGCCCAGCGCGCTCTTCGCGCACGCCACGGTCGGCGAGCTGGCCGCGCA
>NZ_LYOY01000051.1:0-327500 GCF_001653515.1 Streptomyces sp. ERV7
TCGCGGGGGAGTACGGGCGCCTCGTGGGAGCGTACGGGTGCGGGCGCGGCCCGTCCGGCGTGCGCGCCGCCGCCCGAGTCGGTGGTCACGTCGGCGAGCGTGCCGGGGCCGTCGCCCTCGTCCCGTACGCCCTCGCCGTTGTGGCCGCACCCGGTGAGCAGCAGCGCCGCCAGGGTGAGCGCGGTCCAGGCGGCACGGGCGGACCTGGGGCCCCTCTTCGCGGGGCGGCCGGCGGGAGCGGCGGTCACCGGCCCCTCCTTTCGGGGGTGGGAGTGGGGTTCTCGGTGGACGCGGGAGTCGCGGAGTCGTAGGTCGCGCCGTCCAGGAGCGCGGCGACCTCGGCGGCGCGCCGGTCGGATTCGGCGCCGTTGGTGCACAGGGCGGCGTACAGGACCGTCGAGGAGTCGGCCGTCGCGCGCGTGGTGGTGTAGTAGGCGGTGGCGCCCATCCGGCGGCAGCCCACCGGCACGTCGCGGGAGCGTTCCATGGGCGTCCCCGGCGGCAGCGCGTCGGTGCCGCCCTCGCCGCCCGGCAGCCCCCACAGCGAGAGCAGCAGGCCCCCGGGGACCAGCCGCTCCACCGGCTCGCACAGCACACCGGACCCGTCGGACTTCCGCAGATCCGAGCAGGCCTCCTCGTACGGCCTCAGCGGCTGCGCGGCCACATAGCCGGACGGCAGGGTCTTGGTCTTCTGCTCGGCCCCGTCGGGCAGCCGCAGCGCGTCCCAGGAGGCGGGCAGCCGCAGCGCCAGACCGCCGAGCCCGGGGAAGGAGGCCCGCACCCCGGTGGGTTCGGTCACCGCCTTCGGGGACGCGGCCGGGGACACCCGCTCCGGCTCGGTGCGCAGCGCGTCCGGCAGCAGCGCACCCGCCGCCACCAGCGAGACCACCGCGGCGGCCGCGCCCCCGGCGGCCCGGCGGCGCCTGCGCCGCGCCAGCCGCTCGCGCACCTTCTCCAGGCGGGTCGCCGGGACCGGCAGCCGGGGTACGGCCCGCTCCAGCAGGACCCGCAGCGCCCGCTCGTCGTCGTCCGGTCCCAGGAGCCGGGGTACGGCCCGCTCCAGCAGGACCCGCAGCGCCCGCTCGTCGTCGTCCGGTCCCAGGGAGCCGGGAAAGCCCTCGTCAGTCACGGCGCTCCTCGGCCAGTACGGGCAGCAGCCCCCGCAGGGTGTGCAGGGCCTTGGCGGCCTGGCTCTTGACCGTGCCCGGCGCACAGCCGAGCACCGCCGCCGTCTCCTCCACGCCCAGGTCCTCGAAGTAGCGCAGCACCACCACCGCGCGCTGACGGGCGGGCAGCGCACGGACGGCCGCCGCCAGCGACTGCTCCAGGTCCACGCCCTCGTACGCGTCGAACGGCCCGGCGGCGTCCGGGAGTTCGCCGTGCGGGACCTCGCCCCGCCAGCGCCGCCGCCACCAGGAGGTGTAGGTGGTCACCAGCGTCTTGCGCAGATACGCCTCGGGGTGGTCGTCGGCTATCCGGTGCCACTTGGGCCACACCTTGGCGAGCGCGGTCTGGAGCAGGTCCTCCGCCAGATGCGCGTCGCCGGTCAGCAGCCAGGCCACCCGCAGCAGCCGGGGTCCCCGGGCGGCGACGAACTCCTCGAATCCGTCGGGTCCCTCGGGGGCCATCGTCGTGTCCTCGTCTGTCTGTCCGGGCTCTCACACCTGTCGAACGCGGTGGGGGGCCCGGCGGGTTGCCCCGGACACGGAGAAGGACCCGGATCCGCAAGGGATCCGGGTCCTTCTCCGTACGAGGAGTGCGTTTCGTCCGCGGGCCGGTGGGGGCTGGTCGCGCAGTTCCCCGCGCCCCTCAGATGCCGC
Source organism: Streptomyces sp. ERV7 (assembly GCF_001653515.1). Lineage (GTDB taxonomy): Bacteria > Actinomycetota > Actinomycetes > Streptomycetales > Streptomycetaceae > Streptomyces. The sequence continues at coordinate 1,821 of NZ_LYOY01000051.1, forward strand.
TGCGCGGCAATCCCCTGGGCGGCCCGGAGGGGCGCGCTTGAGGGGCGCGGGGAACTGCGCGAGCAACCCACCACTCACCCGCAGACAAAGACCGGGCTTACTTCTCCGCGGCCTTGGCCGCGACCGGCTTGCGCAGCTGGATGTTCAGCTCGCGCAGACGGGACTCCTCCAGCTCGCTCGGCGCGCCCATCATCAGGTCCTGCGCGTTGCCGTTGAGCGGGAACGCGATCGTCTCGCGGATGTTGGGCTCGTCCGCCAGCAGCATCACGATGCGGTCGACACCCGGGGCGATGCCGCCGTGCGGCGGGGCGCCGAGGCGGAACGCCTTGAGCATGCCGGAGAACTCGCGCTCCACGGTCTCCCGGTCGTAGCCCGCGACCTCGAACGCCTTGAACATGATGTCGGGCTCGTGGTTGCGGATCGCGCCCGAGGACAGCTCGATGCCGTTGCAGACGATGTCGTACTGCCAGCCGAGGACGTCCAGCGGGTCCTGGGTCTGAAGGGCCTCCAGGCCGCCCTGCGGCATCGAGAAGGGGTTGTGCGAGAAGTCGATCTTGCCGGTCTCCTCGTCCTTCTCGTACATCGGGAAGTCGACGATCCAGCAGAACCGGAAGACGCCCTCCTCGAAGTGGCCGGCGCGCTTGGCGGCCTCGACGCGGACCGCGCCCATGATCTTGGAGACCTCGTCGTACTCGCCCGCGCCGAAGAACACGGCGTGACCGGCCGCGAGGCCGAGGCGCTCGGTGAGGACCTTGACGTTCTCCTCGGTGAGGAACTTGGCGATCGGACCCGCGAAGGTGCCGTCCTCGCCGACGCGGATCCAGGCCAGGCCCTTGGCGCCGTGCTCCACCGCGTACTCGCCCAGGCCGTCGAAGAACTTGCGGGACTGGCCCGCGACGTCCGGCACCGGCAGCGCGCGCACGTGCTTGCCCGCGAACGCCTTGAACTCCGAGCCCTCGAAGACGTCGGTGATGTCGACGAGCTCCAGCTGGGCACGCAGGTCCGGCTTGTCGTTGCCGTACTTCAGCATCGACTCGCGGAACGGGATGCGCGGGAACGGCGAGGTGACGTGGCGGCCGCCGCCGAACTCCTCGAAGAGCTCGGTCATCAGCTTCTCGACCGGCCGGAAGATGTCCTCCTGCTCGACGAAGGACATCTCGATGTCGAGCTGGTAGAACTCGCCCGGCGAGCGGTCCGCGCGGGCGTCCTCGTCGCGGAAGCAGGGCGCGATCTGGAAGTAGCGGTCGAAGCCCGAGATCATCAGCAGCTGCTTGAACTGCTGCGGGGCCTGCGGCAGCGCGTAGAACTTGCCGGGGTTCAGACGCGAGGGCACCACGAAGTCGCGGGCGCCCTCGGGGGAGGTCGCGGCGAGGATCGGGGTCGCCATCTCGTTGAAGCCGAGCGCGGTCATCTTGTGGCGCATCGCCGAGATGACGGCGGAGCGCAGCATGATGTTGCGGTGCATGCGCTCGCGGCGCAGGTCGAGGAAGCGGTACTCCAGGCGCCGCTCCTCGTTGACGCCGTCCTCGGCGTTGATCGTGAACGGCAGCGGGCCGGCCGCGCCGAGCACCTCGACCTCGCCGACCTCGATCTCGATCTCACCGGTCGGCAGGTCCGCGTTCACGTTCTCCGCGCCGCGCGAGACGACCTTGCCGTCGATCCGGACGACGGTCTCCTTGGAGAGCTTGTCCAGGACCTCGGCGCCGGCCGTGCCGGGGCGGGCGACCAGCTGGGTGATGCCGTAGTGGTCGCGCAGATCGATGAAGAGGATGCCGCCCAGGTCTCGGCGATTGTGCAGCCAGCCGCTCAGCCGGACGTCGGTCTCGACGTCGGTGGCGCGGAGCTCGCCGCAGGTGTGGGACCTGTACCGATGCATTTCTTCATCCAGTTCTTCGCGTGACAGGCGGGAAACAGTCCCTCCAGGTTACCGGCCGGGCCGAACACCTCTCGCCGGTATAAATCCGGCTGCTTAGAGTGGGGATCATGCGCACCGAGGACGTCCTGGCTGCGATCGCCACCGGGCTGTGGCGCTGGGACAACGCGTCCGGAACGGTCACGCTCGACGCCGAGGCCGCCCGCCTGCTCGGTCTGCCCCCCGAGCGGGCCGTGCTCAGCGAGGCCGCGGTGCGCTCCCGCTTCCACCCGGTCGACTGGAACGAGGTCGACCAGATCGTGGCCCTGGCCGTGGCGGAGGGCACCCTCGCCGAGGCCCGGATGCGGATCATGGACGAGAACGGCCGGGTCCTGCGTACCGTACGCAGCCGCTCCAAGCCGATCCGCAAGGAGAGCACGGAGAGCGCCGAGGGCCTGGACTACGTCCTGGTCGGCACCCTCCAGGAGGTCGCCGAGCCGCCGCCCGGCGCCACCGCCGCGCACACCCCCATCACCGGCGACTGGCGCCGCTCCCGGGAGGCGTTCCTGCTCGACGCGGGCCGGGCGCTGGCCGAGGCCCGCTCCACGGCCGAGGTGCTGCGGGTGGCGGCCTCGCTGTCCATGCCGGGCTTCTCGCCGGACGGGCTCGCCGTCTTCGGGGTCGCGGGCGACCGGCTGTCGATCATCGGCCACCACGGGCACAACCCGGGCGACGACGGCCCCTTCGCGGACATGCAGCTGGACACGGACTACCCGGCGGCGGACGTCGTCCGCACCGGCCGGGCCATCTATCTGCCCAGCCCCGAGGAGTACCGCCGCCGCTACCCGGCCACCTGGCCGCTCGCCCGGCGCTTCGACCGGCAGTCCTGGGCGTTCCTGCCGCTGATCGTGGCCGGGCGGACCATCGGCACCTGGATGGCGGCCTTCAAGCACCCGGTGGCGTTCACGCCCGACGAGCGCTCGGTCCTCACCACGGTGGCGCGCATGCTGGCCCAGGCGCTGGCCAGGGCGGGCGAGGCGGAGTCCGAGCGCGAGCTCTCGCTGGGGCTCCAGCGCTCGATGATGCCGACGCTGGGCCCCGAGATCCCGGGGATGACGGTCGCCGCACGCTATGTGCCGACCGGCGGCGGGCTCCAGGTGGGCGGCGACTGGTACGACATGATCCCGCTGCCGTCGGGCCGGTTCGCCCTGGTCATCGGGGACGTCCAGGGCCATGACGTCCGGGCCGCGGGGCTGATGGGCCAGCTCCGCATCGCCCTGCGGGCGTACGCGAGCGAGGGCCACCGCCCCGACGCGGTCCTCTCCCGCGCCTCGCGCTTCCTGTACGGGATCACCGAGTCGTACGGGGAGTCCTACGGGGACGGCGACGAGCACCCGCGCTTCGCGACCTGCCTCTACATCGAGGTCGACCCGGCGACCGGCACCCTCGACATCGCCCGGGCCGGGCACCCGGACCCGGTGATCCGCACGGCCGAGGGCACCGCGCTGATCCGCCAGACCTCGGGCGGGCTCCCCCTCGGCATCGAGGCGGACTCGGACTACCCGACCACCCGGCTCGTCCTGGAGCCGGGCGAGACGATGATGATCTGCACGGACGGGCTGATCGAGACCGGCGGCCACGACATGGGCTCGGGCTGGACCCGGCTGCGCCCGGTCCTGGAGGAGGACACCGGGGAGAGTCTGGAGAAGCTGGCGGACGCGCTGGTCCAGGCGGTGCACGGGCCCTCCTCGCACCACACGGTGGGCCCGCTGGCCGACCGCCGCGAGGACGACATCGCGGTGCTGCTGCTGTGCCGCAACAGCGATGTGTGCGGCTGCGGGACGCTGCCGGGCCCCGGGGTCGTCCCGGCCCGCCGCACCGCCGTGACCGTCGCCCAGGCCGAGCCGCACCGGATCGCGGGGGTCCGGCGCCAGCTGCGCGAGCTGCTGCACGACTGGGCGGACGAGGAGCAGGTGGACTCGGCGGTCCTGATGGTCTCCGAGATGGTCACCAACGTGCTGGTCCACACGGACGGCGACGCGCTCCTGGTCGCCGAGGCCACCGGCGCGCCCGGCACCCGCTGTCTGCGCGTGGAGGTGGCCGACGCCAGCGACGACCTGCCGCACAAGCGCCGCCCCGGCGAGATGGCGTCCAGCGGGCGGGGCCTGATCCTGATGGAGATGCTGGCGGACCGCTGGGGGGTCGACCCCAGGGGCGAGGGCAAGTCGATCTGGTTCGAGCTCTACGAGGGGCCGGACGGGGCGCCGGGGGACCGGCCCGGCGGGCTGGTCGGGCCCGGCGGGGGCTCCCCCGTGGCGTAACGCTTCCGCAGCTCGCCGAGGACGCCGAACCCGGCGGCCGCGACGGGCACGGCGAGCAGCATCCCGAGCAGCCCGGCGACGCCGGCTCCCGCCGTGATGGCGATCATGACCATTGCCGGGTGCATCTGTACGGTCCGGCTCTGGATCATCGGCTGGAGGATGTGCCCCTCCAGCTGCTGTACGGCGAGGACGACCCCGAGCGTCCACAGCGCGATGCCGATCCCCCGGTCGGCGAGCGCCACGAGGACGGCGACGGCGCCGGAGACGAAGGCGCCGAGGTAGGGGATGTACGCCCCGATGAAGACCAGGGCGCCGAGGCCGACGGCGCCGGGCACCCTCAGGATGAGCAGCCCGACCGTGATGCACAGGGCGTCGATGAGGGCGATGATCGTGGTCCCCCGCATAAACCCCTCGACGGCCTCGAAGGCGCGGCGGGCCATGGCCTCCACGACGGGCCCGGTGCCGCGCGGGGCGAGGGAGTGGGCCAGGTGGACGGCCCGGTCGGAGTCCTTGAGGAAGAAGAACGTCAGCAGCAGCGACAGGACCCCGGTCGCGATGAGCGAGCCGATGATGCTGAGCCCGGTGAGCAGCCCCGACGCGGCGGTGGCGCCGAACTTCCCGAGCAGCGTCTTGGCGTTGTCGGCGAGGCTGGAGACGCCGTCGCCGCTCGCGACGCCGAAGTGGTCGGCGAGCCACCGGCCCGCCTGCCTCAGCGACTCGATGATCTGGTCCCCGGTGTCGATGAGGGCGCTGACGACGACGTACCCGGCGCCGCCGACCACCGCGACGAGCGCGACGCAGGTGAGCCCGGCGGCCAGCGACCGCTTCATCCGCAGCTTCAGCAGCTGCCGGAAGACGGGCCCGAGCAGGGCCGTGCCGAGCAGGGCGAGCAGTACGGGGGTGACGGCGGTCTTGAACACCACGCAGAGCCAGATGGCGACGGCGGCGACGCCGGTGACGAGCAGCACGACGACGCACCACGCGGCGAGACGCCGCGCGGGCTCGGGAAGTAGTGCCCTACCGCGCTCCACCCGCCCAGCGCACCACGCGCCACCACCCCCCGCGCCCCGGGTCACCCGCCCGGGTTGCGGGGCCCCGGCCGGGGGCTACGCCCCCGCACCCCGCTTTCGGCTGCGGACCGTGCTGGGTTGCTCGCGCAGTTCCCCGCGCCCCTGGGCACCTAGGGGCGCGGGGAACTGCGCGACCAGCCCCCACGGTCCGCGGCCGAGAGACCACCTGTTTTTCCGTTTGTCTGCGGGCCGTCGTGGGCTGGTCGCGCAGTTCCCCGCGCCCCTAGATGCAGGGGGTCCGGGCAAGCGGGGGCGGGCCGCCTGCCCGGAATCTGGTTCGGCTACCTCAGGCCGCTGTCGATCGCCGACATCAGCTCGCCCCCGGACGTGTCTCCGCTGAACTCCCAGAAGAACGCGCCCTTCAGGCCCTGCGTCTTCACGTACGACATCTTGCCCGCGATCGTCGACGGTGTGTCGTAGCTCCACCAGTTGGAGCCGCAGCGGGCGTACGCCGTGCCCGCGATCGTCCCCGTCACCGGGCAGGCGCTCTTGAGGATCTTGTAGTCCTCGATCCCCTGCTCGTACGTGCCGGGCGCCGGGCCCGTCGCCGTGCCGCCGGGTGCGTCCTGGGTGACGCCGGTCCAGCCGCGCCCGTAGAACCCGATCCCCAGATTGAGCTTGCTCGCGGGGATTCCCTTGGCCCGGTACTTCTGGATCGCCGCGTCCGTGTGGAAGCCCGCGATGGGGATCCCGTTGTACGAGGTGAGCGGCGAGTGCGGAGCCGTCGGCCCCTTCGCGTCCCACGCGCCGAAGAAGTCGTACGTCATCACGTTGTACCAGTCGACGTACTGCGCTGCCCCGGCGTAGTCGGCCTGGTCCATCTTGCCGTTGTCGGAGCCGTCGGCCGTCACGGCCGCCGTCACCAGCGCCGAGGAGCCGAACTTGGCCCGCAGCGCGGCCAGCAGGTTCTTCAGCGCGGCCTGGCCGCTGGTGTCGCAGGAGAGCCCGCAGGCGTTGGGGTACTCCCAGTCGATGTCGATGCCGTCGAAGACGTCGGCCCAGCGCGGGTCCTCGACCAGGTTGTAGCAGGAGTTGGCGAACGCCGTCGGGTTGGCCGCCGCCGCGCCGAAGCCGCCGGACCAGGTCCAGCCGCCGAACGACCACAGCACCTTGATGTTCGGGTACTTCTTCTTCAGCTCGCGCAGCTGGTTGATGTTGCCCGCGACCGGCTGGTCCCAGGTGTCCGCGGTGCCGTCGACGCTGGAGGAGGCGTCGTACGTCTTCTGGTAGTCGGCGTAGGCGTCACCGATGGCGCAGCCGCCGTTGGTGACGTTGCCGAAGGCGTAGTTGATGTGGGTCAGCTTGGCCGCCGAGCCCGAGGTGACGATGTTCTTGACGTGGTAGTTGCGCTGGTAGACGCCCCAGTCGGTGAAGTAGCCGAGCTTGACCGCGGCGCCCGGGTCGGGGTTGCCGCCGCCGCCCGTGGTGGTGACGGTGACCGAGCCGGAGGCGGGGCCGGTCTGGTCGGCGGTGTCGCGCGCGGTCACGCTGTACGTGTAGGCCGTCCCGGCGGTGAGGCCCGAGTCGGCGTACGTCGTACCGGTCACCGTGGCGATCTTCGCGGAGCCGCGGTGGACGTCGTAGTTCTTGACGCCCTTGTCGTCGGTGGCGGCGGTCCAGGACAGGCTCAGCGAGGTGTTGGTGACACCGCTCGCGGTCGGGGTGCCGGGCGCGGACGGCGGGTTGTCGCCGGGCGGGGTGGTGGTGCCGTCGCAGGAGCCGCCGTTGAGCTTGCAGCCCGAAGGGGCGCCGGGGCCCGCCCCGTTGAAGCCGAAGGTGACGCCGGCGCCGGGCGCGAGCGTGCCGTTGTACGACTTGTTCTTGGCGGTCCAGTGGTTGGCGGCATGGGTGACGTCCGCGTCCCAGGCCGAGGTCACGGACGTACCGGACGGGTAGTCCCACTCCACGGTCCAGGAGGAGAGAGAGGTGGTGCCGGTGTTCTTGACGGTCCACTGGGCGCCGAAGCCGGAGCCCCAGTCCTGGGTCTTGACGTAGGTGGCGGTGGCCGAGGCGGCGGCCGCGGCGGGAGAGGCGCCGGCCAGGCCGACGACCGCGGCCAGGGGAAGTGCCAGCGCGGTCAGACATGCGGCGGCTCTGGTGCGGAAGCGGGTGCGGGTGCGGATGCGCGTGGCAGTGCTCAAGGAAGCTCCTCGAGTGAGGTCCGACGGGTGTGGGGTGGGACCCTGCTCCGCCCGGTGAGCACACGGCATAAGGGGGCACGCTCACCCAGCGGTGCCGTGAGCGTAGAAAGGTCTGGACCAAGCGTCAAGAGGTCCAGACCAAGGGCCGGAAGTCGCCCTCAGACGCCCAACTCCTGTGCCAGTACGGCAGCCTGGACCCGGCTGCGCAGCTCCAGCTTCCCCAGCAGTCGGCTGACGTGCGTCTTCACGGTGGCCTCGGCCATCGCCAGACGCTCGGCGATCTCCGCGTTCGACAGGCCCTCGCCCAGGCAGGACAGCACCTCGCGCTCGCGCCGGGTGAGCGTGCCCAGCGCGGCCGGCGGCTCGGCCGGGGTCCGCGCCGCCGGGGCCGCGAACTCCGCGATCAGCCGCCGCGTCACAGCCGGGGCGATCATGCCCTCGCCGCGCGCCACCGTCCGTACCGCCTCGATCAGGTCCCTGGCGTCGGTGTTCTTCAGCAGGAACCCCGCGGCGCCCGCCCGCAGTGCCCCGAACACGTACTCGTCGAGGTCGAACGTCGTCAGCACCAGGACGTCCGCGAGCCGCTCCGCGACCACCTGACGGGTCGCCGAGACCCCGTCGAGCCGGGGCATCTGCACATCCATCAGCACCAGATCGGGCCGCAGTTCACGCGCGAGGCGCACCGCCTCCTCGCCGTCCGCGGCCTCCCCGGCCACCTCGATGTCCGGGGCGCTCCCCAGGATCAGGACCAGACCGGCCCGTACCGACGACTGGTCCTCCGCGACCAGCACCCGGATCGTCATCTCTGCGACTCGCCTTCCTGGACGGGCAGTTCGGCCCGTACCCACCAGATCTCGCGGCCCTGCTCCGAGGGCTCGGGCCCCGACGCGAAGGTCCCGCCGAGCAGTACGGCCCGCTCCCGCATCCCCACGAGCCCCGCACCCGAGCCCGGCGCACGCGGCCCGGGACGCTCACCGTCACCGTACGGGCTGCTCACCTCGACCGTCAGCGCCCGCCCGGTGTGCGCGAGCGCGGCGGTGACCGTGCCGGGGGAGGCGTGCTTGAGGGCGTTGGTCAGCGACTCCTGGACGATCCGGTACGCGGCGAGTTCGACGGGGGCGGGCAGCGCGGCCCCGGCCGGGCGCTCGTCCCGGAGCGTGAAGTCGAGTCCGCTGGAGGCGCCGTTGGTACGGGCCTGGGCGACCAGCGCGTCCAGCCCGGCGAGAGTGGGCGCGGCGGCCGGTTCGGTGGCGGCGCCGCTGTCCCGGAGCAGCCCGATCAGCCGGCGCATCTCGGCGAGCCCGTCCACGCTGTTCTCACGGATCACGGTGAGCGCCCGGCGGGTGGTGGCCGGCTCGTCGAGCGAGAGCGCCGCCGTGGAGTGGATCGCGATCGCCGAGAGGTGGTTGGCGACCATGTCGTGCAGCTCGCGGGCCATCCGGGCGCGCTCGGCCACCACCGCCTGGGCGCGGTCCATCTCGGCGAGCAGCGCCGTCTGCTCGGCGCGCAGGGTGGCCGCCTCGGCCGCGTCCCGGTGGTTGCGCACCAGGGCGCCGGTGGTGGCGGGCGCGAAGCAGACGAGGCCGGTGACGATGCCGAGGAGCAGGGCCTGGGGGGTGCGGAACCAGGCGAGGTAGCCGATGGTCGTGGTCACCGTGATCAGCCCGGTGGTGACCGGGATGCGGCGGGCCGCCGCCGGGGTGCCGTAGAGGACGGCGGCGTAGACGACGTCCGTGAACATCAGGACCGTCGCCAGGTTGCCCGAGGTGAACTGGTCGGCGACCACCGCGGCCGTACCGCCGAGCAGGGCGATCCGCGGGCGGGTGCGGCGCAGCAGCTCCAGGGCCGCCATCGCGGTGAGCGGCACCAGCGTCCAGCCCCAGCGCAGGAGCCCGCTGCCCCCGGAGAACAGCCCGAGGGCCCACATCAGCAGACCGCCGGCCAGCCCGACGGCAGCGATGACGACGTCGAAGCGGTGGGGCCGGGGGAACGGGTTCACATACCCATGAAACACGTGGTCGCGGCCCCGGGCGTCCTCGTACCGGGCGATCCGCCACTACATCGAAGGATGCAGTGGCGTTTCCTCAACGCCGACGACGAGCGGGAGCGATCACGGGCCGACGCTGGAAGGGAGCCGGAAAAGGGAGCCCCGAAAGGGAGCCCGAAAGAGAGCCTGAGCGAGGAGAACGCCGTGATCGTCACACTGATCGTCGTCTGCGAGGTCGGTTTCTGGGCGCTGCTGGCCGGTGGCCTGGCACTGCGCTACTTCGCGAAGATGCCCAGGGCGTCGGTGGCGGTGCTGCTCTGCGAGCCGCTGCTCGAACTGCTGCTCCTCGTCGTCACCGTGATCGACCTGAAGAACGGCGCCGAGCCGGACTGGAAGCACGGCCTCGCCGCCGTGTACATCGGCTTCTCGGTGGCGCTGGGCCACTCCATGGTGAAGTGGGGCGACGCCTGGTTCGCGTACCGCTTCGCGGGCGGGCCCCGTGGCGGGGCTGCTTCGCCGGGCGGGCACCAACCGGGTGCTCGTCGATCCCCGTCGCGAGGACGGCTCGGTGATCGAGGGCCGCGCCTTCGCGGCGGCCCCCGTCCCCACCGGCACGCCCTGGTGACGTCGAGCCCCGCCCAGCGGCGGGGGTGACGCGAGAAACGAGCGGTGCCCGGACCCCTTGTGGGGGTCCGGGCACCTTTCACGTTCCAGTCAGCCGCCTGACCGTCAGAACGTGAGCTTGAAGTTGTCGATGTAGCCGGTGTCGATCCGCGCCTTGTCCTGGACCTTCAGCTTCCACGTGCCGTTGGCGACCTCCGAGGAGGCGTTGACGGTGTACGTGGTGTCGATGTTGTCCGTCGAGCCGCCGGTGCCCGTGGTCTTCAGCGAGTACACCGAACCGTCGGGCGCCACCAGGTCGATCTGGAGGTCACCGATGTAGGTGTGGACGATCTTGACGCCGACCTTGAGGGTGCTGGGCGCGTTGCCCGTGACACCGGAGACGGTGACCGACGAGGTGACCGCCGCTCCCGGGGAGTCCGGGATGTTGACGTTGGTGCCGTTCTCGAAGACCTTGCCGCCGCCCGGGTCGCCGCCGTGGCGGGCGCCGACCGCGATGGCCGCCCACGCGTCGGTGATGTTGTTGACCTCGGCGCTGCCGGCACCGTACAGCTCGGTCGCCGCGGCGATCGTGCCGTCGCGGGCGCCCTTGTAGTCGGTGGACGAGTTGAACTTGGTGGTGAGCGCCTTGTACCAGATCAGCTGGGCCTTGTCGCGGCCGATGCCGGTGACCGGCAGACCGTCGGAGGTCGGCGAGTTGTAGGTCACGCCGTTGATGACCTTGGTGCCGCTGCCCTCGGAGGCCAGGTAGAACCAGTGGTTCGCGGGGCCCGAGGAGTAGTGGACGTCCAGGTTGCCGATGCCGGCGTACCAGCTGTCCTTGGAGCCGCCGTCCTTGCTCGGCTTGTCCATGTAGCGCAGCGGGGTGCCGTCGCCGTTGATGTCGATCTTCTCGCCGATGAGGTAGTCGCCGACGTCGGAGCTGTTGTTGGCGTAGAACTCCACCGCGGTGCCGAAGATGTCCGAGGTCGCCTCGTTGAGGCCGCCGGACTCGCCGCTGTACTCCAGGCCCGCCGTGTTGGAGGTGACGCCGTGCGTCATCTCGTGGCCGGCCACGTCCAGCGAGGTCAGCGGGTCGTTGTTGCCCGAGCCGTCGCCGTACGTCATGCAGAAGCAGCTGTCGTCCCAGAACGCGTTGACGTACGCGTTGCCGTAGTGGACGCGGGAGTACGCGCCGACACCGTCGCCCTTGATGCCGCTGCGGCCGAAGACGTTCTTGTAGAAGTCCCAGGTCTCGCCCGCGCCGTAGGCGGCGTCGGCGCCCGCGGTGGCGGCGTTGGAGTTGGTGCCGTCGCCCCAGGTGTCGTTGGTCTGGGAGAAGAGCGTGCCGGTGCCGGACGACCCGTGGTTCAGGTTGTACGTCTTGTGGCCGCCGCGCCCGCCGTCGGTCAGCGTGTAATTCGAGCCCGACTGCGTGGTGCCGAGTGTGACCTGGCCGCTGTAGTGGGTGTTGCCGACACCGGTCTCGATGCCCTGCCACTGGTACAGCTTCGCGCCGGTCGCCGCGTCCGTGATGACGTGCAGCTGGTTCGGGGTGCCGTCCTCCTGCAGACCGCCGACGACCGTCTCGTACGCGAGGGTCGGCGTGCCCTTGGCCATCCAGACGACCTTGCGCGGGGCGCGGTCGGCGGTGGCCTTCTTGGCGCCCTTGTCAGCGGCGGCCGCGAGGGCCAGCTTCTGCGCGCCGGCCGGGCCCTGCTTGGCGGTGGTGGCGATGTTCTTCAGCTCGGCGCGGTTCGCCTTGAGCACGTTCTGGGTCTGGCCGCTCGGGGCGGTGTCGACGACGAGGTCGCCGCCGAGGACCGGCAGTCCGGCGTAGGTGCGCTCGTACCGCGTGTGCGTGGTGCCGTTCTGGTCCTTGGTCACATCGCGGACGGCGAGCTTCTCCTGCGCGCCGAGGCCGAGGTTCTTGGCGGTCTCCGCCGTCTTGGTGCCGGCCTGGCGTATGAGCTCGGCCCGCTGCGAGGGCGAGAGCTTGGCGGGCAGAGCGCCCGGGTTGCGTACGGCCTGCGCCTTGACGGCGTTGGCGGACGCGGAGTCGTCGGGACGTGCGCTGGCGCTGCCGGCCTGGACTCCGACGGTGAGCATGGCGGCTGCGGAGAGCAGAGCGGCGGTGGCGGTGGCACGACGACGGTGCGTGGATCTCACGCGAACTCCTTCTGCGAGGGGGGTACCGGCGGCTGGGTGGGGCCGTCCGGGCGGAGCATGCGGAGCGGTGGTTCTTGGATCGGGGAGAGAGTGCCAGGAGTGACCTGCCGCTGTCAGGAGCGCGTCAAGAAGATGGCTGGAAATCGTTCGTTGTATGAAAGTTGGCGTTCGTTAAGCGGACGTTTCCTTTGTCAACGCCGTGTGTCCACTGAGCAGTTGGGGGCGTCACGATCGACGGGAGTGTCCGGATACGCACCCTGTCCCACCAGCACGAAAGGTGTCCATAGGGGGTGCGGAAGCCGCTCTCGACAATGGCCGCAATGCGACTCCGCACTTGCCGCCGCGGCTCCCGCCCGGCGTCCGCCTGGCGGACGGTGCGACGCGCACGGCGATGAGGTGTGACGGCTACGGCGGCGGATCGGTTCCGCCGCCGTACTCCTTCCGGCTAGGCCAGGCTCTCCCGCCAGGCCCGGTGCAGATCCGCGAACCGGCCCGTTCCCGCGATGAGTTCGGCGGGGGAGCCGTCCTCGACGATGCGGCCGCGGTCCATCACCAGCACCCGGTCCGCGATCTCCACGGTCGACAGCCGGTGGGCGATGACGACGGCGGTACGGCCGCGCAGCACCGTGTGCATCGCGCGCTGGACCGCCCGTTCGCCCGGGATGTCCAGGGACGAGGTCGCCTCGTCGAGGATCAGCACCGCCGGGTCGGCGAGCAGCGCCCGGGCGAAGGCGACCAGCTGGCGCTGACCCGCCGAGATGCGCCCGCCCCGCTTGCGCACGTCCGTGTCGTAGCCGTCCGGCAGCAGGGTGATGAAGTCGTGCGCGCCGATCGCCTTCGCGGCCCGCTCGATCTCCTCGCGACTCGCCTCGGGGCGGCCGATGGCGATGTTGTCGGCGACCGTCCCGGAGAAGAGGAACGCCTCCTGGGTGACCATCACGACCCCGCGCCGCAGCTCGGGCACGGCCAGCTCGCGCAGGTCGACGCCGTCGAGCAGCACCTCTCCCGTGGAGGGGTCGTAGAAGCGGGCGAGCAGCTTGGCGAGGGTGGACTTTCCCGCTCCGGTCGAGCCGACCACGGCCACGGTCTGCCCGGCCGGGATCGTCAGATCGAAGCGGGGCAGCACCTCCCCGCCGGTACGGTACGAGAAGCCCACGCCCTCGAACACGACCTGGCGGCCCGGCAGTTCGCCCGGGCGCTCCGGCAGCGGCACCGGCCGTCCGGGCTCGGGCACGGTCGGCGTCTGGGCGAGCAGCCCGGCGATCTTCCCCAGCGAGGAGACGGCGGCCTCGTAGGAGTTGAGGAACATCCCGAGCCGGTCGATCGGGTCGTACAGCCGCCGCAGATAGAGCACGGCGGCGGCCAGCACACCGAGGGCGAGGGTGCCGTCGGCGACCCGGTAGGAGCCCCACAGCACCATCGCGGCGACGGCGGTGTTGGCCACCAGCCGCGAGCCCACCACGTACTGGGCCATCTCCAGGATCGCGTCGCCGTTGGTGCGCTCGTGCACCCGGTTGAGCTTCTGGAACTCCTCGTCGTTGGCGCGCTCGCGGCGGAACGCCTGGACCGGCCGGATGCCGTTGAGGGTCTCCGCGAACTTGACGATGACGGCCGCGATCGCCGTGGAGCGGGCGTCGAACGCGCGCGAGGCGCGGCGCCGGTAGCGGCGGATCAGCAGGTGCAGCGGCGCGTACGAGGCGACCGCGAGCGCGCCGGTGCCCCAGTCCAGCCAGAGCAGCATCACGCAGATGTACACGGCGGAGAGGACGACGCCGATGAGCTCCTGGAGCCCCTCGTTGAAGAGCTCGCGCAGCGACTCCACGTCGGAGGTGGAGCGGGAGATGAGCCGGCCCGAGGTGTAGCGCTCGTGGAAGTCCACGCTCAGCGCCTGCGCGTGCCGGAAGATCCGCCCGCGCAGATCGAGCAGCACGTCCTGGCCGACGCGGGTGGAGGCGCTGATGAACGCGTACTGGAGCAGCCCGGCCCCCAGCGCGCAGACGAGGTACCCGGAGCCGACGGCGATCAGCGGCCCGTAGTCGTGCGCCCGGAACGCGGGCACGCCCCGGTCGATCGCGTACGCGACGAGCAGCGGCCCCGCCTGTACGGCGGCCTGCTGCAACAGGATGAGCAGCGCGGTGACGACGACGCGCCGCCGCATGGGGCGCAGCAGGTCGAGCAGGAGGGCGCGGGTGGCGCCGGCGGCGGAGGGGAGTTCGTCGCGGTCGAAGGGGTCGGTGGGTGCCGGGCCGCCGCCCGGCCCTTGCGGTTCCTCCGGCTCGGCCTGCCGCTCCGCACCCAAGGTGGTGGTCATCGCTTCTCCCCCTCGTCCTGTGCACCGGACATCAGCCAGGCGTACTCGGTGTTGCCGCGCAGCAGTTCCTGATGGGTGCCGACGGCGGCGACGCGCCCGCCGGACAGCAGCGCCACCCGGTCGGCGAGCATCACGGTCGACGGCCGGTGGGCGACGACCAGCGCGGTGGTCTCGCGCAGGACGTCGCGCAGAGCCGCCTCGACACGGGCCTCGGTGTGCACGTCGAGCGCGGAGAGCGGGTCGTCGAGCACCAGGAACCTGGGCCGCCCGACGACCGCCCGCGCCAGCGCGAGCCGCTGGCGCTGCCCACCGGAGAGGCTGAGCCCCTGCTCACCGACCTGGGTGTCGACGCCGTGCGGCAACTCCCGTACGAACCCGGCCTGCGCGACGCCCAGCGCGCGGTCGAGGTCCTCGGCCCTGCCGCCGCCCATGAGAACGTTCTCACCCACCGAGGCGGAGAAGAGGGTCGGCTCCTCGAACGCCACGGCGACGAGCGCGCGGAGCTCTTCGCGCGGCATGGAGGCGATGTCGACCCCGTCGAGCGTGATCCGCCCCCCGGTGGCTTCGTACAGCCTCGGCACAAGGGCGGTGAGGGTGGTCTTCCCGGACCCCGTCCCCCCGACGACGGCCATGGTCTCGCCGCTGCGGATGTGCAGATCGATGTCGAGGAGGAGGGGCGGGCTGTCCGGCGGAGCGTCGGGGTAACGAAAGGCGACCCGATCGAACCGGATCCCGAGGCCGGGGTCGGGGGTATGTCTGCGGGTCGTCTGTGGCTGGTCTCGCAGTTCCCCGCGCCCCTTGGGCACATCCAGCCCCTCCGGCGTTTGAGGAGCGGGGTCCGATGCGCCTGTCCAGCTCGGGCACCTTCCTCCACGGCAACTACTGGGGCGACCCCTCGGTGTTCGGCAACACCAACACCAGCCACGGCTGCGTGGGTCTGCGCGACGCGCGCGGCGCGGGCGACTCCTCGACCCCGGCGGCCTGGTTCTACGACCGCTCGCTCATCGGTGACGTGGTCATCGTGAAGAACTCCAAGGACAAGCAGATCCAGCCCGACAACGGCCTCAACGGCTGGAACATGTCCTGGGCGGAGTGGACGAAGTAACACCCCCCCTCGTGTGCGAAGGACCCGGTGCTGTGACCAACGGCACCGGGTCCTTCGCCGTTAACGGCCACTAACCTGCTGCCATGACTGTGACCCTCGAAGTCTCCGAAGGCGTCGGCACCCTCCGCCTGGACCGCCCCCCGATGAACGCCCTGGACATCGCGATCCAGGACCGGCTGCGCGAGCTCGCCGAAGAGGCCTCCCGGCGTGACGACGTACGCGCCGTGGTGATCTACGGCGGCGAGAAGGTGTTCGCGGCGGGCGCGGACATCAAGGAGATGCAGGCGATGGACCACGCCGCGATGGTGGTGCGGTCCCGCGCGCTCCAGGAGTCGTTCACCGCCGTCGCGCGCATCCCCAAGCCCGTCGTCGCCGCCGTCACGGGGTACGCGCTGGGCGGCGGCTGCGAGCTCGCGCTCTGCGCCGACATCCGGATCGCCGCCGACAACGCCAAGCTGGGCCAGCCCGAGATCCTGCTCGGCCTGATCCCGGGCGCGGGCGGCACCCAGCGCCTGTCCCGGCTGATCGGCCCGTCCAAGGCCAAGGACCTCATCTTCACCGGCCGGATGGTCAAGGCGGACGAGGCGCTGGCGCTGGGCCTCGTCGACCGCGTGGTCGCGGCGGACAAGGTGTACGAGGAGGCGCACGCCTGGGCGGCGAAGCTCGCCCAGGGCCCGGCGCTCGCGCTGCGCGCCGCCAAGGAGTCCATCGACGCGGGTCTGGAGACGGACATCGAGACCGGCCTCGCCATCGAACGGAACTGGTTCGCGGGGCTGTTCGCGACCGAGGACCGCGAGCGCGGGATGCGCAGCTTCGTCGAGGAGGGCCCGGGCAAGGCCAAGTTCCTCTGACGGCACCCCGGTTGGCGGCGGGTCGGGACGGGCCGTACACCCTGCGGGTGGATTAGCCTGGCCTTAATGGAGCCTTAAGTACGACCGCGTCCGAACGCTTGGTGATCAGTCGATCGCGGCCCGTCATCGCAGCTCGTGAGCGGTTTGGGCGTGATCCACTGCCATCGGCATATGCTGAACGAGCTCCCCGGAACCTCTGGTTCCGGGGGCCGTTTTCCCCGGGAACGGCCCCGGAGACGCCTCGGGGCGGCCATGATGGGGGCATGGCGGGGCTGGAGGGTGTGGAACAACCGCGGCAGCGCGGCAGCGCGACCGCGGCTCGGTGGTCGCCGGCGGTCGAGGACGAACGGGCGCTCAAGGCACTGGAGTTGTTCGGCAACCCGACGGACGAAGAGGTACGGCTGCCGTCCCGGCCCGAGTCCGCGGCGACCGCGCGCCGGCTCACCCAGTGCGTGATACTGCGCCAGTGGGCGCTCTCCCCGGCCCTCGCGGAGCAGGCGATCCTGCTCGTCTCCGAGCTGGTCGGCAACGCCGTGCGGCACACCGGTGCCCGCGCCTTCGGGCTGCGGATGATGAGACGTCGGGGCTGGATCCGGATCGAGGTGCGCGACCCCTCGCGCGGACTGCCCTGTCTGATGCCGGTCCACGAGATGGACACGAGCGGGCGCGGCCTCTTCCTCGTCGACAAGCTCTCCGACCGCTGGGGCGTGGATCTGCTGCCGCGCGGCAAGACCACCTGGTTCGAGATGCGGGTCGCCGACCGCTGACCCCCGCGCACGCCCCCGGACGCGCCGAAGCCCCCGTGCCTGCCGGGTACGGCCTGCCTGCGGGGGCTTCTGCGGAGCGCCGCCGCGGATCGAAGGGGGTGTGATCCACGGCGACTGAAGACGACCGAGCTCGGGTCAATGAGGGGTCGTGTCTCCGACTATGGCAGACGGGGGGCCTTCACGCCAAAAGTTCTTACTCGGACAAACTTCCCCATACCGTCATAGTTTAGCTGTGAATCGTAGGTGAGCTAGAGCACGCACCTTCTAAATGCTGAATAAGTATCGGTATCAGTGAGTGATTCATCGAACCGACCGTCGCGATCAGTGGCGTGTCTCCGGCGACCCGTAAAGGTCCTGAAATGGGTCAATCATTACCTTCCGCCCGTCGTGGCACTTAACTGTCCATGTGCTCAATCCATCTCCCCGTGGGGTCGACCGCCGCAGCGCACTGCGTGCCGGGGCGGGGGCGGCCGTAGTGGGGGCCTTCGCGGCCGGCTGCACGGACGACGAGGGCGGCGCGGGACCGCCGCCCACCGACCTGCGGCGGGTTCGCGGTGCGGGACACGGACGCGTCAGCGGCTCGGGACCACCGAGACGAGGTCGCGTCCCGCGGGGGCCTCGGGCACCGGCGGGATGGCCTCGCTGGCCACCGTCGGCCGCTGCCACTTCGGCGGGTGCCAGGGCTTGCCGCCCTCGGCCGGGCGGCCGAGGTTCGCGTGGACCGCGCGGGCGACGGCCTCGATGGTGTTGACGCCCTGGTCCATCGAGCTGTTGTCCTCGGTGAGGACGGCCAGGGCGTAGTCGTGGCCGCCGTCCGTGAAGGCGCCGATGCTGTGCACCCGCCAGCCGTGCGTGGCGCGCGGCAGCCAGCCGTTCTTGACGTGCACGGTCGTACCGCCCTGGACGCCCGCGGGCGTGCCCCAGCGCTGGCTGGCGATGACGCGGTTCATCAGGCCCAGCTCGTACTCGCGGGCGTCGTCGCTGAGCACCGAGTTGCGGGAGGTCAGCAGCGCGAGCAGCTTGGCCTGGTCGCGGGCGGTGATGCGGGTCAGGCCCCAGTAGCCGTCGGCGCCCGGCGTCGTCTGGGTCATCCCGGCGGCCTTGAGGAAGCCGGACACCTTGGAGGTGCCGAGCTGCTTCCACAGCGCCGACGTCGACTCGTTGTGCGACTCGGTGATCATCCTGGTGGCCAGGGCGCGCTCGTTGGAGGTGAGCGAGCGGTGCTGCTTGCCCGCGTCCCACAGCAGCGTCGCGAGCACGGTGGCCTTGACCACGCTCGCGGAGTCGAAGGTGTCGGTCGCCCGCAGCTCGCACTTGGTGCCGGTGGAGCGGTCGTACAGCGCCACGGCCGTCAGCGACGAACGGCCGCTGAGCGCGGAGGTGATGTCCTTGGACAGCTTGGCCGCGAGACCGGCCTTGGCGGAGGTGCAGCTCACCGTCGTCGCGGCGGCGGCCGGCGCCGCACCCGCGGCCACCGGCGCGAGCACGCCCGCGGCGACCGCCACGGAGAGCGCGCCGCGGCGGGCGCGGCGGGATATCCGGGCTGTGCGGAGTTGTCTGGGCAAAGCGTCCCCGTCCCCTGTAAGTCGTGAGGTGGGCGCACCACCGTGGCGCGCCCACCTGAGATGACTCGTCGAGGACGGGAAAGTTGTGCCTCGAAATCGTTGAACTCTGTCACAGCTCTGTCACTGGCGGACACCTACCGACCGATACCGGACGGTTACGGGCCAGATACGGGCATCACAGATGAGTCGGGGCGAACATCTTCAGCACGGCCGGCAGCACCAGCACCGAGGGGCCGGGGGTGGCCAGGGCCTTGGCGAGGTCGGCGGCGAGGCTCTCCGGGGTGGTGCGGGCGGCCGGTACGCCGAAGGACTCGGCAAGGGCGGTGAAGTCGGGCCGGGCCAGCTCGGTGCCGGTGGCGCGGCCGAAGGCGTCGGTCATGTACTCGCGCAGGATGCCGTAGCCGCCGTCGTCCACGATCAGCCAGGTGACGTCCAGATCGTGCTGGCGGGCGGTGGCGAGTTCGGCGATCGAGTACATGGCGCCGCCGTCGCCGGAGACGGCGAGGACGGGGGTGCCGGGCTCGGCGACGGCCGCGCCGAGGGCGGCCGGGAAGGCGTAGCCGAGGCCGCCGGCGCCCTGGGCGGAGTGCATGGTGTTGGGGTGCCCGGCGTCGAAGGCCGACCAGGCCCAGTAACCGAGGACCGTCATGTCCCAGAAGGACGGGGAGCGGGGCGGCAGCGCCGAGCGGATCGAGGCCAGGAGCGACTGCTCAAGGTCCAGGTCCTGGCCGGCGAGGCGGGCCTGGACCTCGGCGAGGACCATCTGCACCCGGGCCGGGGCGTACGGGTCCTGGCGCTCGCCGACGGTCTCCAGAAGGGCCTGGAGGGCGAGCCGGGCGTCGGCGTGGATGCCGAGGGCGGTGTGGTTGGACTCCAGCTTGCCGAGGTCGGCCTCGATCTGGATCACCCGGCCGCCGGGGAAGAAGGTGTGGTAGTTCGAGGACAGCTCACCCAGGCCCGACCCGACGACGAGGAGGACGTCGGCGTCCTCCAGGAAGTCGGTCATGTGCCGGTCCTCCAGCCAGGACTGGAGGGAGAGCGGATGGTTCCAGGGGAAGGCGCCCTTGCCGCCGAAGGTGGTGACGACGGGGGCGTTCAGGCGCTCGGCGAGCTGCCGGAGCTTGCCGGAGGCGTCGGACCGTACGACACCGCCGCCCGCGATGATCACGGGACGGGCGGCGTTCTCCAGCCAGTGGGCCGCGAGGGCGGTCAGCTCGGGGCGCGGCGCGAGCTCGTGCGGGGTCGCGTCCACGCCCGTGACCTGCGGGATCACGGTCTCGGCGCGGAGCACGTCCTCGGGGATCTCCACCCAGACCGGGCCGTGCGGGACGGTCAGCGCGGACTCCCAGGCGGCGGCGATCGCCGACGGGATCTGGGACTGGGTACGAGCGGGGTGCACCGACTTCACGACGTCGCGGAAGGACGCCGCCTGGTCGCGCAGCTCGTGCAGATGGCCCTGCCGGCCGCCGCCCAGACCCGCCACCGGGACCTGGGAGGAGATGGCCACGACCGGGGCGGAGGCGGCGGCCGCCTCCTGGAGGGCGGCCAGCGAGGTGAGCGCGCCGGGCCCGGTGGAGAGCAGCAGCGGGCGCCGCCCAGACCCGCCACCGGGACCTGGGAGGAGATGGCCACGACCGGGGCGGAGGCGGCGGCCGCCTCCTGGAGGGCGGCCAGCGAGGTGAGCGCGCCGGGCCCGGTGGAGAGCAGCAGCGGGGCCGCCTCGCCGGTGATCCGCCCGTAGGCGTCGGCGGCGAAGCCCGCGTTGTTCTCCATCCGCAGCCCGACGAAGGTCAGGTCGGAGCGGCGCAGGGCGTCGAAGACGCCGAGCGCGTGCTGGCCGGGCAACCCGAAGACGGTGGTGGCGCCGAGTCCCTGGAGGGTCTCGACGACGAGGTCGCCGCCGATGCGGCCGGGCGGCGGATCGAGGGCCGCCTGCGTCTGGCGTGGCGTGGGTCGAAGCACCAAGTCGTGGTGGTCGTGGGTCACTTCGCGTCCTCTCCCCGGAGCCGGGCCTGCCGCCGGGCAGCCGAAACGTCAGCCGCCCGGCGGCAGGTGAAGGTCACTTCCCGGTCTGCCCCGTGCCTTCGGCGCGGCTCGCGGCGATCTGGCGGCTCATGATCGTGGTCAGCTCGTACGCGGTGTGCGAGGCCGCGACCGAGGTGATCTCGGCGTGATCGTACGCCGGGGCGACCTCGACGACGTCGGCCGAGACCAGGTTGCAGGAGGCCAGGCCGCGCAGGATCTCCAGGAGCTCGCGGGAGGTCATGCCGCCCGCCTCCGGGGTGCCGGTGCCGGGGGCGTGCGCCGGGTCGAGGCAGTCGATGTCGATCGAGATGTACAGCGGGCGGTCGCCGATGCGCTGGCGCAGCTGGTCGGCGACCTCGTCGGCGCCGCGGCGGTAGACGTCGGCCGAGGTGACGATGCCGAAGCCCATCTTCTCGTCGTCGGTCAGGTCCTGCTTGCCGTAGAGCGGGCCGCGGGTGCCGACGTGGGAGAGCGCCTCGGTGTCGAGGATGCCCTCCTCGACCGCGCGGCGGAACGGGGTGCCGTGGGTGTACTCGGCGCCGAAGTAGGTGTCCCAGGTGTCCAGGTGCGCGTCGAAGTGGAGCAGCGCGACCGGGCCGTGCTTCTTGGCGACCGAGCGCAGCAGCGGCAGCGCGATGGTGTGGTCGCCGCCGAGCGTCATCAGCCGGGCGCCGGTGCCGAGCAGGTCGTCGGCGGCGGCCTCGATGGTGTCCACGGCCTCGTTGATGTTGAACGGGTTGGCCGCGATGTCACCGGCGTCGGCGACCTGGGCGAGCGCGAACGGCGAGGCGTCCTGTGCCGGGTTGTACGGGCGCAGCAGCCGGGAGGCCTCGCGGATGGCGTTGCCGCCGAAGCGGGCGCCCGGGCGGTAGGAGACACCGCTGTCGAAGGGCACACCGACCACGGCGACATCGGCGGTGCCGACCTCGTCGAGGCGGGGCAGCCGGGCGAAGGTCGCGGGGCCGGCGTACCGCGGGATGCGGGACGAGTCGATCGGACCGCGCGGCGTTTCGTTGCTGCTCATGTCGGAGTGCCCTTCGTGATCGGCCTGCGTACGGGCCCGACGGCCCGTGGTTCCTCCGGGCCGGTGCGGCCCACGCTCGCCACCCTAGGTGGCCGTCCAGCGATACTGAAGTGTACGTTTCCTCCACTTACGGCCCCTCTGATGTACGGAGTGCCCATGCCTGCCGAGCCCGCGGCGGCCCCGCCCACCACTCCCGTCCCGCTCTCCGCCCTCCTTGCCCGCGCGGACCTGGGCCTGCGGCACATCGCCGGGCCGCCGGAGGCCGCCGTGCACGGGGTGCACGCCTCGGAGATGGCCGACCCGTATCCGTATCTGCTCGGCGGCGAGCTGCTGCTGACGGCGGGCGTGCAGCTCACCGACCCCGGGCGGTACGCGGCACGGGTCGCCGAGGCCGGGGCGGCCGCGCTGGGCTTCGGGCTCGCGCCGGTGTACGACACCGTCCCGGCCGGGCTGGTCGCCGCCTGCGAGCGGCACGGGCTGCCGCTGGTGGAGGTGCCGCCGCCGACCACGTTCACGGCGATCGCCCGCGCGGTGTGGGGCCTGCTGACCGAGGCCCGCCACCACGAGCTGCGCCGGGTCTCCCGGGCCCAACAGGCCCTCGCCTCGGCCGCCGCCCACCCCGACCCCGTTCCGGCGGTGCTGCACCAGCTGGCGACACGCCTGGGCGGCTGGGCGGCGCTGCTCGACCCGGAGGGGGCGGTGGTGCGCTCGGCGGGCCCCGAGCCCGTTACCCCGACCCCCGTTACTTCGGCGACAGCGGCGAGATCAGCGCTGCCTTCCGGCCCTCCACCGCCCCGCCGGACTTCGTTTCCGCGCCCGTCGCCTCGTCCGGTCCGAACCTGGCGGGCGGCACCGCGTACCACTACCTGTCCACGACGATCTCCACCAAGGGCGATTACGGTCTGTACCGCGTGGACATGGGCCCGGAGGTCGCCGGTGCCAACACGCACTTCCACAAGGCGATGTCGGAGTCGTTCTTCGTCCTCTCCGGCACCATGCGGCTGTACGACGGCGACCGCTGGGTCAACGCGACCGCGGGCGACTACCTCTACGTACCCCCCGGCGGGCTCCACGGCTTCCGCAACGAGTCCGGCGACCCGGCGTCCATGCTCATGATCTTCGCCCCCGGCGCGCCGCGCGAGGAGTACTTCGAGGGCATCACCCGCCTGGCCGACCTCACCGACGAGGAACGCGCCCAGTTCTTCCTCCACCACGACAGCTTCTTCGTACCGGACAACTGACCCCCACCGGCGGGTACGCGAGAATCACGGCATGGTGATCTCCGCGCGTGCCCTCAACCGTGCCACGCTCGCCCGGCAGTTGCTGCTCGGGCGCGAGCCGCTCGATGCCGTGGAGGCTCTGCGGCGCGTGGTCGCCCTTCAGGCGCAGCAGGCCGCCTCGCCGTACATCGCTCTGTGGAACCGGCTGCGCGACTTCGATCCGGCGCGGCTCGACGCGGCGCTGGCCGACCGCCGGATCGTGAAGGCGACCCTCATGCGCCTCACCCTGCACGCGGTGCATGCCGAGGACTACCAGGGCTTTCGCGAGGCCATGGAACCGACGCTGCGCTCCTCCCGGCTCGGCGACGCGCGCTTCCGCTCGTCCGGGCTCACCGGCGATGACGCCGACGCCCTGGTCGCCGGCCTCCTGAAATACACGGAAGAGCAGCGCAGCAGCGCCGAGTTGGGGGACTGGTTCGAGAAGCGCCTCGGCCGGCCCCTGGAGACGGGGGCGCAGCGGATGCTGCGGCAGTACGCGCCGCTGTGGCACGCACCGACGGGCGGGCCCTGGTCGTTCACCCACCGGCTCTCGTACGTCGCGGCCGCCGAGCGGCCCGCCCTGGGGGATCCCGAGGCGGCCGACAAGGGCCTGCGGACCCTGATCCTGCGCTATCTGGCGGGCTTCGGGCCGGCGTCGTCGGCCGACATGGCGCAGTTCGCGCTGGTCCACCGGCCGCGGGTCAAGGCGGCCGTGAACGCCCTCGCGGACGAGCTGGAGCAACTGGAGGGTCCCGACGGCACGGTGCTGTACGACCTTCCCGGCGCGCTCCGGCCGGAGGAGGACACGCCCGCCCCGGCGCGGCTGATGGCGATGTGGGACAGCGTCCTGCTGGCGCACGCCGACCGCAGCCGCGTGATCCCGACCGCCTACCGCAAGCATGTGACCCGGGTGAACGGCGACGTACTGCCCACCCTGCTGGTCGACGGCCAGGTCGCCGGAGTCTGGCGCGCCGCCGACGGCGGCATCGAGGCCAGTGCCTTCCATCCGCTGCCCAAGCACGTCTGGGAGGAGCTGGCGGGCGAGGCCCGGTCCCTCGTCGCCTTCCTCGCCGCCCGCGACCCGCGTGCCTACGCCCGCTACGACCACTGGTGGACCAAGGGCGTACCCGCCGCCGAGACCCGGCTGCTCCCCGGCGACTGACCCGGCGCCCACGCGCACGCGCACGGCGGGGCGTGCGTTTCCCCGTTTCCCGTTCGCACGGTCAGCGGGAAACCCGTCGACGCCACCGGGGGCGAGGGCGAGGCTTGGGCCCACGGAGGCTCACCGGCGCATCCGTTCATCGGCCCGTCCGTCCCTCGCCTCCCTCCACGCGTCGCCTCACCCGCTCATCGAGGAGTTCCATGAAGCTGCGTTCCTGGTCGTCGACCGCCGCCCTTTCGCTGATCGCCGTACTCATGCCGGCCTCGGACGCGCTGGCGGCCCCGGCCGCGGCGGCCGTGCCCTCCTGTACCGGCGGATCGATCTGCTTCTTCACCGGATCCGACTACAACGGCCGCAGCTGGGAGTGGGTCGCCAAGGACGGGTACCACGACATGCCCGCCGACTTCCACGACAAGGTGGGCTCGTTCGTGGCGAACACCGACGGTTGCTTCATCAACTGGGACCCGAAGGAGACCCGGGTGGTGCGCAACGGCGACAACCGGATCAACTACCGCAGCGACTTCGGCGGCCGCATCGACGGCGTCGGCAACACCTGCTGAACCGGCTGCCGCGCCCGCGGCCTCATAGGGACGCCGCCGCGTTCGTGGGCCGGTCCCCCTCCAGCGCGTCGGCCAGCTCGGTCCGGCGTCGGATCCGCAACTTCCGGTAGGCGCTGGTCAGATGGGTCTCCACGGTGCGGCGCGCCAGATGCAGCAGATCGGCGATCTCGCTGTTGGTCAGGCCGTCGGCGGCCAGTTCGGCGATGCGGCGCTCGCTGCCGGTCAGCGACCCGGGGCCGGTGTGCACCACCACGGGGCTGCGGGCGCCGCTCTGGTGCAGGGCCTGCCCGACCGCGGTGGCCATGCCCACGGCGCCCCTGCCCTCGGCCAGCTCGGCCGCCTCGCGCAGGCAGTCGCGGGCGTGGACGCGTTCACCGGCGGCATGGAGCTGACGGCCCTGGGCCAGCAGGGCCCGGACCAGCTCCATGCCCGTGTCGGCGGACGCCGACCGCAGGGTCTCCACGGCCTCCTCGGCCAGCTCCAGACCGCGCCGGCCCCCGGTGGCGGCGCCCAGTACGCGCAGGGCGCGGCCCACCGTGCGCGGGGTGTTCCACACCCGGGCCAGCCGCAGCTCCTCCGCCGCCAGGGTCAGCGCGTCCGCGCCGCCGCCCAGCGCCAGCCGGCACTGCGCCGCGGCCGTGCGCCACGGGGTGACGATCGGGCTGAGCACATCGCGGGCGGACTGGCGGCGTCCGCACTCCAGGAAGTCGTGCAGCGCGCCCGCCGGGTCGCCGGCGGTGACCCGCAGCGCGCCGCGCGCGTAGAGGAACCGGTTCAGCTCGAAGTTCGCCGTCGGGTCGTGCAGGTCGAACCCGGCGGCGAACCGTTTTGCCTCGTCGAGGCGGCCGTTGTGGACGAGCGCCAGCAGAGCAGTGGCGTCCCGGTTGGTCGGGCTGGTGCGGGACTCCACGGGGAGCTGGGGCGGAGTGCCGTCGCCGAAGTGGTCGGAGAGCAGTCGGTCGGCATCGCCTCGGGAAGCGGCGATGTCGGCGCGGGTGTTGAGGAGTGCGTGCCGCATCGGATGCAGCAGGAGCGGGTGCTGTCCGGAGAGACCGTGGTCGACGAGCCGGTCCGCCTCGTCGAGTTCGTCGGCCCACTGGGCCACCGCGGCCGCCGTCCCCAGCAGGAACGGCTCGGCGAGCGGGTCGGTGGGCTGGGCGAGCAGGTCCCGTATCCGCGTCATCGCCTCCTGGGCCGAGATCAGCGCGGCCGTCGCCGCGTACCGCACGAGCAGGGCCTGCCCGGCGGTGCCCACCAGCTCCGGGGAGTACTGCGCCGCCTCGCACAGCCACCGGTAGACCTGCTGGCGGGTCTCGGGGTCCGCGTCGGACATGAGGGCGGCCGCGGTCTGCACGGTACGGGCCAGGTCCGGGTGGTCTGAGGAGAGCCGGCCCTCCGTGCGGCGCAGGACCTCCAGGGCCGTACGGATCTCGCCGCGGCTCACCAGGGCGGTGCCGAGGGCGACAGCGGTACGCACCCGGGTCCGGGGCTCGGCCGCCAGGTGGTGCGCCTCGGCGAGGCGCGCGATGGCCGCCGGGACGTCGGACGACGCGTAGTGCAGGGAGCCCAGTTCGGTGAGCAGCCGCTGTCGCAGGCCGTCGGGGAGTGGTTCGTCCAGGGCGCGGCGCAGATAGTCGACGGCGTCCTCGTGCCGGGCGTCGTGCATCGCCACCGTCACCGCGTCCCGCAGCACGCGCACCACCCACGGCAGATCGCCGCCCGGCACCCGCAGCAGATGCCGGGCGACCGGCTCGGCCCGCTCGCCCCGGCGCATCATGGCCCGCGCGGCCGCCCGGTGCGCCGCCTGCCGGCTCGCCTCGGGCCAGCCGGTGAGCACCGCGTCGCGCAGCAGGGGATGCGCGTAGCGGGGGCGGCCGGTGGCGTCGGGACGCAGCAGGCCGAGCCGCGTCGCCGCGGTGAGCCAGCCGGCGATCCGGACGGGGTCGCCACCGGTTGCCTCGGCCAGGAGGTGCACCGGATCGCTCGCCGCCTCGTCGGCGCCGTCCGCCGAGGGGTGCCCGGCTGCCTCCTGACCGCTCGGGTCGTCCACGGTGGTGCCCACGGGGTCCACCGGCCACGCCTGTTCCAGCGCCGCCAGACAACGGGCCACCTCGGCCGTGGCGGGACCGGCGCTGTGCAGCCACCAGGCGACGGCCGCCGGATAGGACCCGGGATACAGCTCGGCGCAGGTCTCGGGCACGGGCGCGGGTCCGCCGTCCCCGGGAGGATCGTGCCGCTGGGCGTCGCCCAGGTCGTCGAGAAGGGCGTGCAGCAGCAGCGGACTGCCCGCGGCGGCGCGCACACACGCCGCCGTCCACTGTGGCCCGGCCCCCGGGAAAGCCTCCCGGACCAGGTCGTCGGCCGCCGCGTTGCCGACCGGGGCGAGGGTGTGGGTGCGGACGAGGGAGGGGGGCAGCGGCTGGGTGAGTCCGGCGGGCCCTGCCTCGATGTCGTACTGGCTGCGCTCGGTGGCCACCACCAGGACGGGTAACCGGTCGACACGCCGGGCCGCGTCGCGCAGCCAGCGGCACGAGGCGGCGTCGGCCAGGTGCACGTCGTCGACGGCCAGCAGCAGCGGGCCCCCGTCGGCGTACGAGCGCAGCAGCCGCCACAGCCGGTCCGCGGTGCCGTGCTCGTCCTCGGCGGGCGCGAGGCCCGTGAACTCCGGTACGGGGTCCAGCAGACGCAGCACCGCGGCGAAGGGCACCGCGGTGTCCTCCGCCGAGCAGCGCACGCGCAGCACCCGCAGACCGCGCCCTTCGGCGTGTTCGGCGGCCGCCTCCAGCACGGCGGTACGGCCGGTGCCCGTGGCGCCGCGCAGCACGACCAGCCCGCCGGTGCCGCCCCGGGCGCGCTCGGTCTCCTCCGCGACCAGCGCCTGGGCGCGGTCGCGTTCGCGGAGCGGTCCGCTCATCGGTGCCTCCTGATCCTGTGCCTCCTGATCTTGGTGCTTCCCCCTGGTTAGACGCGGGAAGGCCGCCGGAAGTGAGGGTGAGATGGGTCACGCGAGGCGAAGTGGGATGCCTCGGGGCCCTGTTCGCGGGGGCGGCGCGAAGCTCTCGTGGTGTGTCTCGTGGTGGTCCACGATTGCGCGCGCCACCACGGCCGAAGAAGGGTGAGGGCAAGCCATTCGCTGCCGGACGCACTCGTACGGCAGGCTCGTGAACAGGGGAAACGGTTGCTCAACTCACCACGGACCGCGGTCGCGTCCGATACGGGAGAGGGCGGTGCGGCCCGTCGGCGCGTCGCGGTGGCGGTCACCGCCCCGGACCCGATCAGCCGCGAGGGAGCCGTCAGCCAGTTACGCCGGCACCCGGAGATCGAGCTGCGCGAGAAGACCGGTCCCGACACGGTCGCCCTGTTCATCGAGAACACGCTCGACGAGGCCGCGCTCAGCAGGCTGCGCCGGATCGTGCGCAGCGAGGGCGCGCGGGCCGTGGTCGTGGTCGACGCGATCCGTGAGACGGAGCTCCTGGACGTCGTCGGGTGCGGCATCGGCGCCATTGTGTGGCGCCACGAAGCCACCGCCCACCGCCTCGTGCAGGCGGTCCTCGCCGCCTCCCGCGGCGACGGAGACCTCCCGGCCGACCTGCTCGGACGGCTCATCAGCCAGGTGGGCAGCCTGCACCGGGGCACGGAGGGCCGCCTCGGCGCCCCCTCGCTGGGCCTCGTACCGCGCGAGGTGGACGTACTGCGGCTGATAGCCGACGGCCTCGACACCGGGGAGATCGCCGGCAAGCTGTCGTACTCCGAACGCACCGTCAAGAACGTCATCCACGCCCTCACCACCCGGCTGCATCTGCGCAACCGCGCCCATGCGGTGGCCTACGCCCTGCGGGAGGGCTACATCTGACCGAACGGGCAAGCCGCGGCGGCCTTGTGGGGCCGCAGGGGCAAGGACCTCTGCCCGGCCGTCGGTCCGGCCGTGCCTGCGGGCGGGGCGTCGCGCGAGGCACGATCGGTGGGAGAAGGCGGACAGCGAGGGAGCCGGCGGACCGGCATGGCGGGAGCGCGAGCGTGATCCACGAGGTGGACGAGGTACTCAAACGCCTCCTCGGCGGGGGAGCGCTGGCCGGCTCCGGCATCGACGTGTCCTTCGAGGCACCCACCCGGGACTGGGCGGCCCGGCGCAACGCCCCCGTGGTCAACACCTATCTGTACGACATCCGGGAGGACACCGAGCGGCGCCAGCGCGGTCAGATGCCGGTGCGCGACGAGCGGGACATCGTGGTGCGCCGCCGCCGGCCACCGCGCTGGTTCCGCCTGTCGTACCTGGTGACGGCCTGGACCAAGACCCCGCATGACGAACACCGGCTGCTGTCCGCCGTACTGGCGACCCTGCTGCCGCACGAGCTCGTCCCGTCGGCCGAACTCCCCGCCTCCCTCGCGGCGCTGGGCCTGTCGGTGCCGGTGACGGTGGCAGGCAGCCGGACGGAGTCCCGCTCGCTCGCCGAGATCTGGTCCGCCCTGGGCGGCGAACTGAAACCGTCCCTCGATCTGGCGGTGACCGTGCCCTTCCCCTCCTATCCGGAGTACGACGCCGGGCCTGCGGTCACCGAGGGGGCGACCGTGCGGCTGCGCGGCCCCGACGACGGTCCACCGCAGTCCTCCGAGCGCTCCCACCGGCCGCACCAGGTGGCCGCCGCCCGCGCCGCCCGTGACGCCGCCGCCGCTGACAGCGCGGACGCGCGGTGAACGCCCGGTTCGCCGGGACACCGGCCGCCGTCCACGGCCCACCGGTGCCGGGACCGCACGACGACCCCGCCCACGCGTTGGTCGCCCGCCTCGCCGTCCTGCGGGAACAGGTGGCCGCGCTGGTCGCGCACCGCGCGGCCACCGACGCCACCGCCGAGGACCCGCTGCGCGGCCTCTACCTGTCCGACGAGGCCGTGCACCACCTGCTGCACACCACGGCCGACGGCGTCTCCGGCATCGCCGTCCCCTTGACGGACACGGGCCATGGCGCACCGCCGTCAGCCGCCCTCGGCTTCTCCGGCGGTCCCGACGGCCGCGCCCACCACGACCCCGCCGACCGGCTGGCGCGGCTGGCCGAGCGGACGGGGCTGACCGAGTGGGACACCACTGTCCTGCTCATCGCCCTCGCCCCGGACATCGACCGCACCTTCGAGTCGCTCTACGGCTACCTCAACGACGACGTGAGCCGGCGCCGCGCCACCGCGGGCCTGGCCCTCGATCTGTGCGGGCTGCCCGCGTCCACGGCGGGAGCACGTGCCCGCCTCCACGCGTCGGCGCCGCTGCGCGCCCTCGGGCTGCTGGAGGACGAGGAGCCCGAACGCCCCTTCCTCAGCCGTGTGTTGCGCGTGCCCGACCGGCTGATCGGCCATCTTCTCGGTGACGACACCCCGGACGCCGCCCTGATCGGACGGCTGGACCCGCTGCCGGACCCCCTGCCGGCCGCCCCCGGCACCGAGGACTTCACCGACCGGCTGGCCGCCCGGCTGCGTACCGGCCCGCTCCTCGCCTATCTGCGCGAACCACGCGAGGGGGACGGCCTGGCCGCCCTCGCCACCGCCCTGCGCGCGGCGGGCCTCGACGCGCTGCGCTGCGCGGACCCGGCGGAGCACGTTCCCGAGCTGCTGCGCGAGGCACGTCTGAGCGGGCGGGCCGTCGTCGTGCCGGGCCTGCCCGAACGCCCCGGCGAGCTGGTCCGGGCGCTCACCGCCGCACCGGACGTGACCGTACTGCTGACGGACCCCCGCCCCTACGACCCGCACTGGTCCCCGCACGACCCGCTCGTCCTGGAAGCCCCGGGCCGCCGGGCCGGGGGAACGGCCGCCTGGCAGGCCGCGCTGGGCGCGGACGCCGACGGCTTCGACCTGGCCGCCACCGTCGCCCCCTACCGCCTCGGCGGCGACCGCGTCCAGCGGGCCGCGCAGGCCGCCCGCGCCCTCGCGGCCTTCGAGGGCACCCCGGTGACCGCCGCCCATGTGCGCCGCGCCGCCCGCCGCCAGTCGGCCTCGGGTCTGGAACGGCACGCCCGGCGGATCCGGCCCGACGTGGACTGGCGGGACCTCGTCCTGCCCGAAGGGCCCCTCACCCAGCTGCGCGAACTCGCCCTGCGCGCCCGCCACCGCGACCGCGTGCTGGGCGACTGGCGGCTCAGCGCGGGCGGTGGACGAGGCAGGGGCGTCCTCGGTCTGTTCGCGGGCGAGTCCGGCACCGGAAAGACCCTGTCGGCCGAAGTGGTCGCGGCCGACCTCGGCCTCGACCTCTACGTCGTCCAGCTGTCCTCCGTCGTCGACAAGTACGTGGGCGAGACCGAGAAGAACCTGGAGCGGATCTTCACCGAGGCCGACCGCACCGACGCCGTACTCCTCTTCGACGAGGCCGACGCCGTCTTCGGCAAGCGCTCCGAGGTGAAGGACGCGCACGACCGTTACGCCAACATGGAAAGCGCCTATCTGCTCCAGCGCCTGGAGTCCTTCGACGGCATCGCGCTGCTCACCACCAACCTGCGCGCCAACATCGACGAGGCGTTCACCCGGCGTTTGGACCTGGTGGTCGACTTCCCGTTCCCCGACGCCGGGCAGCGCCTGGCCCTGTGGCGGCACGGTCTCGTGCACGTCCCCTCCGCCGACGGCATCGATCTGGCCCCGCTGGCGCGGGACTTCGAGATGGCCGGCGGGTCGATCCGCAGCGCGGTCGTCTCCGCCGCGTATCTGGCCGCCGGCCGCGGTGACGAGGTCACCGCGGCCGACCTGCTGGAGGGCGCCCGCCGCGAGTACCGCAAGGCGGGCCGGGCGGCGCCGATTGAGCAGGCGGGATCGGGCCGACCAACGTGGGGTTCCGGCCACCACGCGCGGGGAGTTGTCCGCGATCTCTCCCGGAAATGTCCGTGATCCGTAACAGACGCATCCCTTCGCCTCGATGTCTCGTCCTGCCAGGTGGTCGCAAGGCGACCGGGGATCGGCGAGGAACTGCGCAAAGGGGCGGACATGGCACGGCACGGCGGCGGGCGGGTCTGGTACGGCAAGGTCGTCGGGGCGGCGATCGGGGTGACGATGCTCGCCACGGGTGCCTCGGTATGGACCGCGCAGGCCGGTGGCGCGGGCGAATCGTCACCGAAGGCGACCGCGCCGACCAAGCCGGCCAGTGACGTCAAGCCGGTCGAGACGAGCATCGCGCACGCCTCGGAGGCGGGAGCGCGCGGCGTCAACATCACCATCGACGACGGCCCCGACCCCCGGTGGACCCCTCAAGTGCTCGACCTGCTGCGGGAGTACGGGGTGAGGGCCACGTTCTGCATGGTGGGGACGCAGGCGCAGGCCCACCCCGACCTCGTGAAGAAGGTGGTCGCGGCCGGGCACCGGCTGTGCGACCACTCGGTGTCGCACAACACCGCCATGGACAAGAAGTCCCAGGCCTACCAGTCACAGCAGATACTCGACGCCGAACGCATGATCACCGAGGCGTCCGGGGGCGTACGGCCGATGTACTACCGGGCGCCCGGTGGGGCCTTCACCCCCTACAGCCGCCAGCTCGCCGCTTCCCGGGGCATGCGCCCGCTGGGCTGGAACGTGGACAGCAAGGACTTCGAACGCCCGGGTACGAACGCCATCGTCGCCACCGTCGAGCGGGAGCTGCACAACGGACCGACGCTCCTCTTCCACGACGCGGGCGGCGACCGCACGCAGACCGTCCAGGCCCTGCGCCGCCTCCTCCCTTGGCTCAAGGAGCAGGGCTACTCCTTCGGCTTCCCGGTGCGCTGAACCGAACGCCGACGCGATGGCGAGGGCCGTGCGCCGTCACTGGAGGCAGGTATCCGCACGCGACCGATGGCGACGGCGAGAAGGGCCACGGTCAGGCACACGGCCACCACGGCAGGGAGCACGTACGCGTCCAGGCCCTCCTTGCCGGACAGCAGAGGATCAGCACTCTGCGCCAGAGCCTGAGGAGTCCACGACCTGATGGAGTCCACGGCCGCGAGGCCGGGCAGCACCCCCAGGAGCACCCCGAGCGAGCAGCCGACGGCCGCCAGCACGCTCCGCAGCATCGAGGCGATGGCTGCGACGGTCGCGACGGCGAAGGCCAGAGCACAGTCCACGCGGGCTACGACGCCGGGGATTCCACGCTCGCCGTGGTCCATGACCGACTGAACTCGCACAAACCCCTTTGAGGTTCTTCACGTCCGCTCGGGTACGGCCTGGGTGTGGAGGGTCGCGTCGGGGGCCAGTCGGGCGAGGACGGGACGGTTGGCGGAGTCCGTTGCCAGGGAGGCCGCGCCGACCACGGCCCCGGGGACGGTGTTCCAGCGCGGGAGGCGGCCGGTGCCCAGGCGGGCCAGGCTCGTACTGCCGTCGTTGTCGCGGGCGGCCAGAAGCACTCCGCCGGGTATGGGCTGCAGGGCGAGCGGGCCATAGCCGCGGCTGCCCAGATTGACGCGTTCGTCGCGCCACCTGTCGCCGTTGGCCGGGAGCGTGCGGACCAGCGGACGGGCCGTCCTGGCCTCGCGGAAGGCGAGGAGGAGCGAACCGTCGGGCCGGGCCAGCGCCGTGGGCGGATCGGCCGGTGCGGGCAGCCCGGTGGGGACGAGGACGAAGGGTCCCCCCGGCTTCTGCTGCGCCCAGTGGCAGACGGTGCGGTGTCCGGCGCCGAAGACGTGGACAGCCCCCTTGGCGTCGGTGACGGCGCTGAGTCCTTCTTGGACTTCGGCGCCGCCCAGGTCCCTCCAGTCGCTCCAGATACCGTCGGCTCGCTGGGTGCGGACGGAGACGCCCTTGGCCCAGTTGCGTGCGAACAGCCAGGTGGTGCCGTCGGCGCCGCGGGTCACGACGGGCCCGCCGACCCGGCGGGCGCGCTCGGGGTCGTGGTCGGGGGCGCCCAGTGAGCTCCATGCGGGGAACGGTCCGCCCTGGCGCGGCTGCTCCGTCGTGACGATCTCGCGGCGGTTGTCCTTCGCTCCGGGGCCGAGGGAGACAACGCGCTCGGCGAACAGCTGTCGGCGTCCGTCCTTCGTCAGCAAGGCAGTCAGGCCCGGCAGCAGCCCCTTGCCGGCCAGCAGCTTCGGCGCTGTCCACTTTCCGCTGCCGGGCTCGGTCTCCTGCCACATGGCGGCCTGCCCGCCGAGGACGGCGAACGCGGTCAGCCGCCCGTCCGGTGCCTGCCCCAGCTGCGGGGCGGCGGTGGGGTAGCGCAGCGAGGTGCGCTGGAGCCAGCCGGTGCCGTACGAGCGGTCCCGGCCGACGTCGTAGTCTCCGCAGCCGCCGGACGCCTTGTTGTCACAGCCCTTCGGGGAGCCTCCGTAGGCGTTGAGGACGTTCGCCTTGCCGCGGACGATCTGCGCCGGGAGCGCCTGCGGCCAGCGCTCGTTGTAGTAGCCGCGGAAGGCGGTGACGGCGTGCGGGGCCCGGTAGCGGTCGAGGGCCGCGTAGGTGAACAGCGCGGTGGCGGTGTGGTCGGGGTGGTCGGAGTAACCGCGCTGGTCGTGGTGGGCGCGGTGCTTCGCGTCGTGGACCTGCAGGTCCGGGTCGGGGTCCATGGTGCGTACGAGCGTGGGCCGGTAGCTGTCCATCAGGTAGGCCAGCGTGTCTATCAGCCCGGCGCGGGTGACCTGGTGTGATGCCCGCACGGGGGAACCGGTGCTGATGAGGGTCGGGGTGACCGTGTGGGGGGTCTCCCAGAGATGCCGCAGGTCACCGTTGGGGGTTGTGCCGCGCGAGGAGTGCTGGGACACGCCGAGAAAGATCAGTCGGATGCCGGGGCGGTGGCTCAGGACGTCCACTTCGATGGGGGTGCCGTCGGGCAGGGCGGTGGCCTGCCTCGCCCACGGTGCCCTGGTGTCACCGGTCGCCATGAGCGCGTACGCCTGGCGCAGGCCCTGCCTGCGGGCACCGGCGTAGTCGGCGACATTGGGCTTGGCGGACGACTTGCGGCCGGGGACCTTGTTGCGGCCGTCGGCCTCACCGCTGGTCACATAGACGCTGACGAGCTGGTCGTTGGCATCGATGGACTGCTGGAGATCGGGGTTCATGAAGTACAGGTCGTCGTCCGGGTGGGCGAGGATCTGCATGACCCGGGCACCGCTCGCACCGTCCCGGGACGCCTGCACCGTGCCGCGCTTGTGGACCGTTGGGGCGGCGAGCGTCGACGAGGCGGGAGTGCAGGCCGATATCGCCGCGGCAAGGGCTATGAGGCCGGCGATGAGGGCGCGGCGAGCAGGCTGTGACGGCACAGGGGATCTCTCACAGGTGGGCGGGCAGTTCGTACGGGCCGGGGCGCGGGACACGAAAAGACGTGCACCGGCACGGCGGTCTGCCCGAGGCACAGCACGGCGTTGACCGGGGTCGGTGAGACTTCGTCGAGCCGATCAGTGGCGCTGGGTGCGAGCAACCGTGGAGACGCTACAAAGAGCGCACGTAGGTATTCCCTCGGCTGTGTAACGACTGTCCGGACATTGCCGTGCGAAGCTGTTAAGTCGCCGCCCTGCCCCACTGTTGAGGCCGGGTGTTTTCACGTGCTGGGCACAGCTGTGACCTGGGCCCAGGAAGCCGATCTGTCGCCCGCGAAGACCCGACGACTCCCCCATGGTGCCCGCACGCACCCCACCACCCAGAACTATGGTGCCCCACCACATACGCCCCTGACCTGCGCATTCCTACGGTATGGCCACACACAACCGTCCCCGCCAACCGCCAGGAAGTGCTGCTGATGTCCTCCCCAGCGACCTCTCCCCCAGCCCGCTCCACCCTCCCCCGCATCGTCGCCGCGAGCCTCATCGGGACGACGATCGAGTGGTACGACTTCTTTCTGTACGGGTCGGCCGCCGCGCTCGTCTTCAACAAGCTGTTCTTTCCCGGGTCCGACCCGCTCGTCGGCACGCTGCTCTCGTTCCTGACGTACGCCGTCGGGTTCGCCGCCCGGCCTCTGGGTGCGCTGGTCTTCGGGCACTTCGGGGATCGGGTCGGGCGCAAGAAGCTGCTCGTGCTGAGTCTGCTCATGATGGGTGGGGCGACCTTCTCGATCGGGCTGCTGCCGACGCATGCCACGGTCGGCTCCGCCGCGCCCGTGCTGCTCACCGCCCTGCGGCTGGTGCAGGGCTTCGCGCTCGGCGGCGAGTGGGGCGGGGCCGTGCTGCTGGTGTCGGAGCACGGGGACGCGCGGCGGCGCGGGTTCTGGGCATCCTGGCCGCAGACCGGGGCGCCCGCCGGGCAGTTGCTCGCGACCGGCGTGCTCTCCGCGCTCACCGCGCTGCTCTCCGACGACGCCTTCCTCTCCTGGGGCTGGCGGGTGCCGTTCCTGCTGTCCGGGGTGCTGGTCCTCGTAGGGCTGTGGATACGGCTGTCGGTCGATGAATCACCCCTGTTCAAGGCCGCGTTGGAGCAAGCGGAGGCGCGTCGGGCCGCCGAGCCCGACCGGGTGGCGGAGAAGCTGCCGCTCGTCGCCGTGCTGCGCGACCACTGGCGCGACGTACTGGTCGCGATGGGCGCCCGCATGGCGGAGAACATCAGCTACTACGTGATCACCGCGTTCATCCTCGTGTACGCGACGACCTCGGCCGGGATGGCCAAGCAGACCGCGCTGAACGCCGTACTGATCGCCTCCGCCGTGCACTTCGCGGTGATCCCCGCCTGGGGCGCGCTCTCCGACCGGATCGGGCGGCGGCCCGTCTATCTGATCGGCGCGGTGGGTGTCGGCGCCTGGATGTTCCCCTTCTTCTCGCTGATCGACACGGGCGACTTCGGCAACCTCGTCCTCGCCGTCACCGTCGGGCTGGTGTTCCACGGGGCCATGTACGCGCCCCAGGCCGCTTTCTTCACCGAGATGTTCGCGACCCGGATGCGCTATTCGGGAGCCTCGATCGGCGCCCAGTTCGCCTCGGTCGCCGCAGGCGCGCCCGCCCCGCTCATCGCCACCGCCCTCCTCAAGGACTACGACAGCTCCACCCCCATCGCCCTCTATGTGATCGCGGCCGCCCTCCTCACGGTGATCGCGCTGATCTGTGCCCACGAGACGCGCCACCGCGACCTCGCGGAGGTCGACGCCGAGAGCCGCCCCCAGGACTCCGTCAGCGTCTGACGGCCGCCGACATCAGATGGAGCCGCAGCGCCAGCTGGATCTCCAGCGCTCGGGCCGGACACTGCCAGTCCGGCCCGAGCAGCCTGCCTATCCGCTCCAGCCGCTGGGCCACCGTGTTCACATGGACGTGCAGATCGTCCTTGGTACGCGCGGGGCTCATCCCGCTCGCGAAGTACGCGTCGAGGGTGCGCACCAAGTCGGTGCCGCGCCTCTCGTCGTACGCCACGACCGCGCCCAGTGTCCGGTCGACGAAGCCCTCGATGTCCCGGGTGTCCGCGAGGAGCAGCCCGAGGAAGCCGAGGTCCTGGGCGGCCGCGCCCTCGCCGGGGCGGCCGAGCAGCCGCAGCGCCTCCAGGCAGCGGCGCGCCTCCGCGTACGCCTCGGATATCTCGCCGGGCCGGGCCGCCGGGGCTTCGACGGGGGCCGAGGCGCCCACCGTGACCCGCTCGTGCAGGGCGCCGCCGAGTTGCCTGGCCAGCTGCCGGGCGACCTCGGCCGGGGTGTCGGCCGGGCCCAGCGGCAGCAGCAGGACCGTCCCTCCGTCACGGGTCGCGGCCAGGCCGTGCCGGGTCGCCGCCAGATGCGCGGCGGCCGAGCCCATCCGCTGCCGGTCGGCGGTCCGCCGCTCCGCGGTGCCGTCCTCGGGGCTCTCGATCCGGGCGGCGAGGACCACGTGCGGCGCGTCCAGGTCGGCCCGCAGCCGGGCTGCCCGGTCGCGCAGCAGCCGGGGGTCGCGGCCGGGTGCGTCCAGGAGGTCGTCCAGGAGCTCGCCGCGCACGCGCTGTTCGGCCTCGCCCGCCGAGCGCCGGGCGAGCAGCAGCAGTGAGGTGACCATCGCGGCCCGCTCCAGGGTGCGGCGGTCCACCGGGTCGAGCGCCGGGTGGCCGCGCAGCACCAGTGCGCCCAGCACCTCGTCGCCCGCCGCGACCGTGGCCACCCAGTCCCTTCCGTTGCGGACCGCGTGGCCGTCCGTGCCCGTCAGCTCCAGGGCGGTGAAGGCCGCCGAGTCGGCGTCGGCGAACTCGACCGTGCCGTCCAGGACTTCGGAGACGGCGCTCGCCACGTCGTGCACCCCGCCGCCGCGCAGCACCAGTTCGGTGAGCCGGTCGTGGACCTCGGAGGCGCGCTCCAGGACCGCGCTGTGGTCCCGGATGATCTCGTTGGCCCGCTCCAGCTCGGCCAGCGCCGACCGGGTCTCGGCGAGCAGGTTGGCGGTGTCTATGGCCACGGCGGCGTGTGCGGCGAAGGAGCCGAGCAGGGCGATCTCCTCGCGCGCGAAGACGCGGCTGTGCCGGTCGGCGGCGAACAGCACGCCGATCACGCTGCTGCCGAGCATCAGCGGTACGCCGAGGATCGCGACCAGGCCCTCGTCGCGCACTCCGGTGTCGATCGTCCGGGTGTGCTGGAAGCGCTCGTCGTCGAAGTAGCTCGACGTCACATACGGTCTGGCGGTCTGGGCCACGAGGCCGCCCAGGCCCTCGCCCATGCCGAGCCGCAGCTGCTGGAAGCGGGCGGCCACCGACCCTTCGGTGACGCGCATATAAGTGTCGCCCGCCACCGGGTCGTTGAGGCTGAGGTAGGCGACCTCGGTGCCCAGCAGGGAACGCGCGCGCTGCACGATCGCACGCAGCACCGCGTCCAGGTCGCGCAGCCCCGCGAGGTCGTGGGCGGTCTCGAAGAGCGCCGACAGCTCGGCCCCTCTGCGCCGTCTGCCCTCCAGGTCGGCGCGGACCCGCAGGGCGAGCTGCCGGGCGGACTCCAGGGCGGCCAGCGCCTCGGGTCCGGCGCCGTCGGCGCGGGCGAGCAGCGCGGGCCGGTCGTACGCCTCGGCGGCCGCGCCGCGCGCCAGAAGCTCCAGGTAGGGAGCCTCCGCGTACTCGGTGGACTGCGGGTGATCGTGGGACATGTTCACAGGGATACCTGCCGTACGGGCGGCCGCGCCAGCCCTGTGGACAACTGTTGGCAGGCGCCGGTCAAGAAGCGGAGGTGCGGTGGTGGCGCGGCGGCGCGCGGTCCGGTTCGACGCGCGGTCGGTCACGCGGTCAGGTCGCGCGGTCGGGTCAGTGCGCGGTCCAGCCGCCGTCCAGGGCGAGCGAGGTGCCGGTGATGAACGAGGCCTGCGGGGCGCAGAGGTAGGCGACGGCCTCGGCGACCTCGGACGGCTCGACCAGCCGTTTGAGCGCCGAGTCCTTGAGGAGCACCTCGGTCAGGACACGTTCCTCGGGGATGCCGTGGGCGGCCGCCTGGTCGGCGATCTGCCGCTCGACGAGCGGGGTGCGCACATAGCCGGGGCTGACGCAGTTCGAGGTGACGCCGTGCTGTGCGCCTTCCAGAGCGGCGGTCTTGGAGAGCCCTTCGAGGCCGTGCTTGGCGGCGACATAGGCCGACTTGTACGCGGAGGCCCGCAGCCCGTGCACCGAGGAGATGTTGACGATGCGGCCCCAGCCCTGCCCGTACATGTGCGGAAGCGACCCTCTGATCAGCCGGAACGGCGCTTCCAGCATCACCGTGAGCACGGTGTGGAACACCTCGGGCGGGAACTCCTCGATGGGGCGCACGAGTTGCAGCCCCGCGTTGTTCACCAGGATGTCGGTGCCGGTGGCGGCCTGCTCGGCGGCTTCGAGGTCGGTCAGGTCCAGGACCAGCGGCTCGATGGATCCGGCGAGGCCCGCGCCCTGTGCGGCGAGGGCGTCGAGGCCCGCGCCGTCCCGGTCGACGGCCCGCACCTTGGCGCCGGCGGCCACCAGGCGCAGGGCGCAGGCCCGGCCGATGCCGCCTGCGGCCCCGGTGACCAGGGCGGTGCGGCCGCCCAGGTCGAGCTCGACGGACGGGGGGACGGGACCCGGTGTGGTGGGCGTGGTCATGTTCTCGACCCTAGGCAGTGCGCCCGCCCACCACCCATGTGGTCCGGGCCCACACTTCAGTGCTCGGTCATAGGCGCGAACCATGTCGGTTCATCGGTCATCGCCTGTTTGATCCGGAAGAGCGAGGACTCATCCAGCTCCGGCAGCGCGTCGACGGAGAACCAGCCGACCTCCAGGGACTCGTCGTCGTTGACGCGCGCCTCGCCGCCGACGGCCCGGCACTTGAGGCAGATGTCCATGAACTGGCAGCGGTCGCCGTTGGGGTAGGTGACCGGGCGCAGCGCGTCCACCAGGACGACCCTCTCCACGACGCACCGCACGGCGGTCTCTTCGTACACCTCGCGCACGGCGGTCTCGGCGGGCTGTTCGCCGGGCTCGGGTATCCCGCCGAGGATC
Source organism: Streptomyces sp. ERV7 (assembly GCF_001653515.1). Classification (GTDB taxonomy): domain Bacteria; phylum Actinomycetota; class Actinomycetes; order Streptomycetales; family Streptomycetaceae; genus Streptomyces. Next base: position 41,886 of record NZ_LYOY01000051.1, read on the forward strand.
GCCCACTCGCCGGTGTCGACGCGTCGGCAGAGCAGCACCCGGCCCTCGTCGTCGAAGACCACCATGCTGATGCCCGGGAGGAACAGCAGCTGGTGGCCGGCCGAGGCACGGATCTCGCGGATGAAGTCTGGTGTCGCCATGCCCTCGACCCTAACTAGCCTGTGCCGCGTCGTTCTCCGGGGCGCGACGCGCGCGTACGGTACGGCTCACCGCCCAGCCGAGGCCCGCCGCCGCGAGCGCCACCAGGGTCCACTCGGGTGCGGTGCCGAGCCGGGTGGCCGGGGTCTCGGAGGAGCGCAGCGGCACCTTGGCGACCAGCGAGTCGGGCGTGAACATCTTCGTCTTCTGGACGACTTCCCCGTCCGGCATGATCACCGCGCTGACCCCGCTGGTCACCGGGACGGTGACGGTCCGGCTGTGCTCGACCGCGCGCACCCGCGACATGGCGAGCTGCTGGTAGGTCATCTCGCTGCGGTCGAAGGTCGCGTTGTTGCTGGGTACGGAGATGATCTGCGCGCCATGGGTGACGGTGTCGCGCACGGCCCAGTCGAACGCCGCCTCGTAGCAGGTGGCGATGCCGACCCGGGTGCCCGCCATGTCGAACACACCGGCCTCGGTGCCGCGGCTGAAGTCCTGGCGGACCATGGAGACATAGCCCGGGCCGAACTTCTTGATGAGGCCGCGCAGCGGGATGTACTCGCCGAAGGGCTGGATCTGCCGCTTGTCGTAGGTGGCTCCGGGACCCGTCCTCGGGTCCCACAGCACCTGCTCGTTGAAGAGCTGTCCGTCGGGGCGCTCGACGACCGCGCCCACCGAGATGGGCGCGCCGATCGCCTTGGCGGCCCGGTCGATGTCGGTGTACGCCTGCGCGTCGGTGTACGGGTCGACGTCCGAGGAGTTCTCCGGCCAGAGCACGAAGTCGGGCTTGGCGGCCTTGCCCGCCTCGACCCGGTCGGCGAGGCGCAGGGTCTCGCGCACGTGGTAGTCGAGCACCGCGCGGCGCTGCTCGTTGAAGTCGAGGCCCAGGCGCGGCACATTGCCCTGGATCACGGCGACGGTGGCGGTGCCGTTCTCGGCCGCGTCGCTGACCAGCGGGGTCGCGGCGAAGGCGGCGGCGACCGGGGCGAGCAGGGTGGCCAGGGCGGCGGCCGCGGCCCCCTTGCGCAGGGCGCCGGTGGCGCGCGGGCGCAGGGCCTGGCGCACGCACTCGTAGAGCCCGAAGCCGCAGAGCACGACGGCGAAGCCGAGGACGGGAGTGCCGCCGAGGGCGGCGAGCGGCAGGAACACGCCGTCCGCCTGGCCGAAGGCGAGCTTGCCCCAGGGGAAGCCGCCGAACGGCACGCGCGCGCGTGCCGCCTCGGAGGCGATCCACATCGCCGCGCCCCACACCGGCCACCCGGGCAGCCGCGAGACGACCGCCATCCCGGCACCGGCGGCGGCTACCCCGACCGCCTCGATGGCCGCGAGGGCCAGCCACGGGCCGGGGCCGACCTCCACACCGGTCCAGACGAGCAGCGGCAGCAGGAAGCCGAGACCGAAGAGGTAGCCGAGACCGAACCCGGCCTTCCAGGTCCGCCCGCGCAGACACCAGCCGAGGAGTGCGAAGGCGGGCACCGCCAGCCACCACAGGGGCCGGGGCGGGAAGCTCAGGTACAGGAGCACACCGGACAGCGCGGCCGTGGCGGGCCGTACGAGCCGGTGCAGCAGCCGACGTCCGCGCGAGGCGGTGGCGGGCTGCGGTTCGAGCTGCTCTGGCTCGGCTGTGGGGGTGGTGGTCGTGCTCACCCGGCGGAGTCTACGGCCGCGAGCTGTGCCTGCGTCAGACCGGTTCGTACAGTAACCGTCCATATGCGCACGATCACCGTCGATATGCGCACGATCGGTACGTCCACACGCGTACGGGCATCGGACCACACCCCAGCCGGAACGTTTCCGCACGATCTGTACCCAGATCGTGCCCGACGCCACTACGGTGTGCGCAGTCCGTAAGACGGCCGGGGGGCGGGGATGAGCGCACAGACAGGCCGGTCCGCCGTACCCCCGACGCCACTACGGTGTGCGCAGTCCGTAAGACGGCCGGGGGGCGGGGATGAGCGCACAGACAGGCCGGTCCGCCGTACCCGAACGCCGGTCCGGGCCGGATCTCGCCGGTGTCCTGGTGCTGGGCGCCTGCGCGGGCTGGTCCCTGATCGCGGCGGCGGGCCGGGAGGCCAGACCCGAGGGCGTGCTGCTGGCCGTGCTCGCGGTGGCCGCCGGATACGCGCTGGGCCGGATCAGCGGCAGTCTGGTGCCCGTGGCGGCGGCGACCTGCGCCGCGACCGCGGGCCTGCTGCTGGCGTACTTCTCCAGGGACGGAGTCCCTGGAGCCACCGTGGACCCGCTGCCGGGCCACATCGGCGTCTCCGCCGCGCTTCCCGCACTCGCCGCCGGGGCGGCCTGCTGCGGCGCCTGGGCGGCCCGTACGGCCGCGGTCCGCCTCGCGCTGCGACTGCTCGCCGTGGGGTGCGCGGGCACCGCCCTCGCGCTCGGCTCGGCGGCGGGCTGTGCGGCGGCGCTCGGCGTACTGCTGTGCTCCCTGGCAGCGGCCCGGATGCGGCACCGGACGGTGGGCCTCGCGGGGCTCGCGGCGGTCGCCGCCCTCGTGGCGGTGGGGTCGGTCGCCGTGGCCGAGGACGTACTGCCCGACGGGCTCACCGTCTCCCTCGAGGGCCAGCTGACGCCGGAGCGCGTGCTGCTGTGGCGGGACGCGGTGGACCTGGCCGAGGAGCATCCCGTGCGGGGCACCGGGCCCGACCGGTTCGGCGGTCTCAGCCCGGTGGCACGGCAGTCACCGGTCGCCGCCGGCAAGCCCCACTCCGCGCTGCTCCAGCAGGCGTCCGAGCAGGGCGCGGTGGGCGCCACGCTGCTCGGGGCCACCTATGGCTGGATCCTGTACGCGCTGTGGCGCTCGCCCCGCGCCACACCGGTCGTGCTCACGGCGGGCGCCGCGCTCACCGCGCTGGCCGCGTTCGCCTGTGTCGGCAACGCGCTGAGCTTCACCCCGGTGACGATGGGCGCGGGCCTGCTGGCGGGCCTGGCCACCGCACGGCCGCCGGGGGACGGGCAGCAGGAGGCGGGGTGCGACACGGCCGTCGTCCACGCGCGGCGGTGACGCCGGTGGAGGTGATGCGTACGCGCGCGTGGGTGAGGTCGGCGTCGCCTACGTGGTGAGGTTCGCGTCGCATACGTATGGAGGTCGCATACGTACGAAGGAGGGCGCCGGTGAGCGCCTCCGGAGGCGTCAGGCCTCGGCGTGCTTGGCGGCGCCGAGCAGGCGCAGCCGGTCGCGGATGACGCGGACCGCCGCCTCGGCGTCGTCCACCGTCACGGTGAAGACGCGGCCGTCCCCGAGCCGCAGCACCAGCCCCTCACCCCGGCGTACGACGACCGCTGTGCCCTTCTCCGGGCGCCAGCGGTAACCCCAGCCGCCCCACTGGCGCGGGGTGACGCGCGGCGCGAAGTCCGCGCCCACCACGTCGTCGAGCGAGATCCGGCGGCGCGGCAGGCCGATGTGGCCGCAGCGCACTTCGAGGGAGTCGTCGTCGACCTTCACGGCCACATGGACGAAGGCGAGCGTTCCGTAGATCACCAGGAGCCCGGCCGCGACGCAGCCGATCACCGACATGAGCAGCGGGGCGACGCCGGACGTCCACGTGGAGTCGACGGCCAGCTCGACGCCGAGCGCCACACACGCCGCGCCTCCGGCGGCGAGCAGCCACTGGACGCGGTTGGTCGCGCGACCGGTCCAGATCGCCGGCTGCGGGGTGGCCACCGGGTCACCGCTGTCGTGCGCCGGGGGCTCGGGGGGGAATTCCCTCATGCTTAGCAGAGTACTCAGAATCCACAGAACCGACAGTGACGCCACTCTCAGTGAGCGGGGCCGCCCGCGGTCAGCGGGAGGCGGTGACCGTCTGCAGCAGTCGGCCTTCCGGGTAGCCGAGCGCGATGTCCGGAAGGACGCCGGTCCGGCCGTTGAGCAGCACGGTCACCGTGCCGGTGGGCGCCGCGTCGGGGTCGGCTTCCACACCGGCCCGGCGGAGCGCCTGGGCGGCGACGGCCGAGGCGCTGCCGTACAGGACGGGCGCGGCCAGGCCGGGCTGCCGCACTGCGTCGCGGACCCGCTCGGCGACCAGCTCGTAATGGGTGCAACCCAGGACGACACCCCTTACGTCCTTGGGGGTCCGCTCGGCCGCGGCGGCGATGGCCAGCTCGATGGCGGGCTCGTCGCCGTGCTCGATCGCGTCCGCGAGCCCGGGGCAGGGGACCTCGGAGACGTCGACGCCGTCGGCGAACTCACGGATAAGACCGCGCTGGTACGGGCTGCCGGTGGTGGCCGGGGTGGCCCAGATCGCGACGGGTCCGCCACTGGCGGCGGCCGGCTTGATCGCCGGTACGGTCCCGATCACCGGGATCCGCGGCTCCAGGTCGGCGCGCAGCGCCGGAAGCGCGCGCACCGAGGCGGTGTTGCAGGCCACGATCAGGACGTCCGGACCGAGCTCGGCGGCGGCGCGCGCCACGGCGAGCGCGCGCTCGGTGACGTCCTCGGGCGTGCGGGGGCCCCACGGCATGCTGTCCGGGGCGGAGGAGAGGACAAGGTCGGCGTCCGGCCGCAGCCGGCGCACGACGGCGGCCGCCGCCAGCAGGCCGATTCCGGAGTCCATGAGCGCGATCTTCACTCGGTCACCATAGTCGACCGCCCTTGCGCACCGGCTCAGGTGGTGCAGACTGCGGCGGATGAGCGCCCTCGCATGGATCGCCGTGGTGTCCCTGGTCTGCTGGCTCTGGCTGCTGCTCGGACAGGGCTTCTTCTGGCGGACGGACCAGCGTCTGCCCGACCGTTCCGCCCCGGCCGACTGGCCGTATGTCGCCGTCGTCGTACCGGCCAGGGACGAGGCCCAGGTGTTGCCGCGCAGCCTGCCCACGCTGCTCGCCCAGGACTATCCGGGCGAGGCGGAGATCTTCCTGGTCGACGACGGGAGTTCGGACGGCACGGGTGAGCTGGCGCGGGCGCTCGCCGCGCGGGAGGAGTGCGCGCTGCCGCTGACCGTGGTCGAGCCGGGCGAGCCGGAGCCCGGCTGGACCGGGAAGCTGTGGGCGCTGCGCCACGGCATCGCGTCGGCACTCGCGCGAGAGCCCGAGTACCTGCTGCTCACCGACGCCGATATCGCCCATGAGCCGGACAGTCTGCGGGAGTTGGTGGCCGCGGCCCGCTCCAACGGGCTCGACCTGGTGTCGCAGATGGCCCGGCTGCGGGTGGCGAGCGGCTGGGAGCGCCTGGTGGTGCCGGCGTTCGTCTACTTCTTCGCGCAGCTGTACCCCTTCCGCTGGATCAACCGGCCGGGGGCGCGTACGGCGGCGGCCGCGGGCGGCTGCGTCCTGCTGCGGACGGAGGCGGCCGAGCGGGCGCGGATTCCGGAGTCGGTGCGCCAGGCGGTCATCGACGACGTGTCGGTGGCGCGCGCGGTGAGCAGCTCGGGCGGGCGGATCTGGCTGGGGCTCGCGGAGCGCGTGGACAGCGTGCGCCCCTATCCGCGCCTCGCCGACCTCTGGCGCATGATCGCCCGCAGCGCCTACGCCCAGCTCCGGCACAGCCCGCTCCTGCTGCTCGGGACGGTCGTGGGGCTCGCGCTCATCTATCTCGCGCCGCCGGTCGCGCTCTTCGCCGGGATGGCGCGGGAGGACGCCGTGGCGGCCGGGCGCCGTACGGCGAGGGCGCGGGGCCGGTTAGTCTGACCCCCGTCAAAAACGCACCAAGATAGGGGTGGACCCAGTGGCGGACATCGAAGAGGCCCGCAAGGCGTTCGCGCGGCTCGACGTCGACGGCAACGGCGAGGTGACGGCGACGGAGTACAAGCAGGTCATGGCCCAGCTGGGCGACTTCCACGTCACCGAGACCGTGGCCCAGGCCATCATCAGGGCCAAGGACGCCAACGGCGACGGCAAGCTCTCCTTCGAGGAGTTCTGGGCGTCCCTCGACAAGTGACCCCGAACCCGCCCGCCGGCCCGCTGTGACGGGGGCCGGCGGACGACGTTCCCCACCGGGCCCCGCGGCTCCGCCGACGCGACGCGCCGCCCGTACCGCCATCCCGCGTGACCGCCGACGGTGCCGTCCCCCGTCGCGGCGAACCGCAGGGCGGACCAGGTGATTCCGCGATGTCATCAAGACCGATCGCGCGATCGGACCAACTGGAGTCGCTCACATGTCGATATGCGAAACGACTCCGGCGGCATGGTCGCCTTGAGCCCGTCCGAGGTGTCCTGGCAGGCCGTCGCGTACGCCTTCGCACCGAGGATCCTTCCCTCGGCGACGCGTGCCCGAGGGCGCTTCCAGCCGTCCAGGAGCCGTCGCTCGACCTCCTCGGGGAGGCTCTTCTCGAAGGTGTCCCGCCGGGGGAAGTAGGCCACGGCCGCGCCGAGGAGCCCGCAGGGGCCGGTCACACAGAGCAGATCACCCGGGCGGGCGCCGCTCCGCATCAGCGCGCTCCCCGGTCTGCAGACGCCGAACGCGGTGGCCGAGAGGATGATCCGTTCGGCGTTCCCGATGTCGCCGCCGACGTTCAGCGTGCCGCAGTCCGTACAGCCCTGGTGGATGCCCGCCATCACCTCACGGAACTCCGCGTCGTCCACCTCCTGGGGATAGCGGACCACGCTCAGCAGACCGATCGGGGTGGCTCCCATGGCGGCGATGTCGCTGATGTTGGCGACGGCCAGGTAGTGGTCTCCCCGCCGCCGCCCTGCCGGAGCGCTACGCCGCCGTCAGCACTCGATGATGTTCACGGCCAGGCCGCCGCGGGCGGTCTCCTTGTACTTGACCGACATGTCCGCGCCGGTCTCCTTCATGGTCTTGATGACCTTGTCCAGGGACACCTTGTGGCTGCCGTCGCCGCGCATCGCCATCTTCGCGGCCGTGACGGCCTTGACCGCCGCCATGCCGTTGCGCTCGATGCACGGGATCTGGACCAGGCCGCCGACCGGGTCGCAGGTCAGGCCCAGGTTGTGCTCCATGCCGATCTCCGCGGCGTTCTCGACCTGCTCGGGGGTGCCGCCCAGGACCTCGGCCAGGGCGCCCGCCGCCATCGAGCAGGCCGAGCCGACCTCGCCCTGGCAGCCGACCTCGGCGCCGGAGATCGAGGCGTTCTCCTTGAAGAGCATGCCGATGGCGCCGGCCGCCAGCAGGAAGCGCACCACGCCCTCGTCGTCCGCGCCGGGCACGAAGTTCATGTAGTAGTGCAGCACGGCCGGGATGATGCCCGCGGCGCCGTTGGTGGGCGCGGTGACCACACGGCCGCCCGCCGCGTTCTCCTCGTTCACCGCCATCGCGTACAGCGTCGCCCACTCCATCGCGTGCGCGTCCGGGTTGCCCTCGGCGCGCAGCTGGCGGGCGGTGGTGGCGGCGCGGCGGCGGACCTTCAGGCCGCCCGGCAGGATGCCCTCGCGGGACATGCCGCGCGAGACGCACGCCTGCATCACGCGCCAGATCTCAAGGAGCCCGGTACGGATCTCGTCCTCGGTGCGCCAGGCCTTCTCGTTCTCCAGCATCATCGCGGAGATCGACAGACCGGTCTCCTTGGCGAGGCGCAGCAGCTCGTCACCGGTGCGGAAGGGGTACTTCAGGACCGTGTCGTCCGGCACGATCGGGTTCTCCCCGGCCACCGCGTCCTCGTCGACGACGAAGCCGCCGCCGACCGAGTAGTACGTCTTCTCCAGGACCGGCGCGCCCTCGCTGTCGTACGCGAAGATCGTCATGCCGTTGGCGTGGTACGGCAGCGCCTTGCGGCGGTGCAGGATCAGGTCCTCGTCGAAGTCGAAGGGGATCTCGTGGGCGCCGAGCAGGTTGATCCGCCCGTCCGCCTTGATCCGCTCCACCTGCTCGTCGGCGCTCTCCACGTCGACCGTGCGCGGAGAGTTGCCCTCCAGGCCGAGGAGGACGGCCTTGGGGGTGCCATGGCCGTGGCCGGTGGCGCCCAGCGAGCCGTACAGCTCGGCCCGTATCGAGGCGGTGTGGGCCAGCAGGCCCTCGTTCTTCAGGCGGCGCGCGAACATCCGGGCAGCGCGCATCGGGCCGACCGTGTGGGAGCTGGACGGGCCGATGCCGATCGAGAACAGGTCGAAGACCGAGATGGCCACGAGAGACTCCTTGGAGAGGTAGACGCCGTTGTCTGCCAGGTGGTGCAGAGCGAGCAGGTGAAACGGGCGGTGCAAGGGTTCGGGGCACCGCACTCACTGTCCAGTGTGCGCGGTGCCCCGAAGGTTCGTACGAATAAAAGGGTACGAAACTACTTCAGGCCGGGGTACAGCGGGTGCTTCGCGGCCAGGGCCGAGACCCGGGCGGCGAGGGCGTCCTTGTCAGAACCCCCGAAGGGAGAGGCAGCCTTCAGCGTCTCGGCGATGATGTCGGCGACCTCACGGAAGTCGTCCGCGCCGAAACCGCGGGTGGCCAGCGCCGGGGTGCCGATCCGCAGGCCCGAGGTGGTCATCGGGGGCCGCGGGTCGTTCGGGACGGCGTTGCGGTTGACCGTGATGCCGACCTCGTGGAGGCGGTCCTCGGCCTGCTGGCCGTCGAGCTCGGAGTTGCGCAGGTCCACCAGGACCAGGTGCACATCCGTGCCGCCGGACAGGACCGAGACGCCGTGCGCGGTGACGTCGTCCTGGACCAGGCGCTCGGCCAGGATACGGGCGCCGTCCAGGGTGCGCTGCTGGCGCTCCTTGAACTCCTCGGAGGCCGCGACCTTGAAGGACACCGCCTTGGCCGCGATCACGTGCTCCAGGGGGCCGCCCTGGAAGCCCGGGAAGACCGCGGAGTTCAGCTTCTTCGCGAAGTCCTTGTTCCGGGCCAGGATGATGCCGCCGCGCGGGCCGCCGAGCGTCTTGTGCGTGGTGGAGGTGACCACGTCCGCGAACGGCACCGGGTTCGGGTGCAGCCCGGCCGCGACCAGGCCGGCGAAGTGCGCCATGTCGACCCACAGGAGGGCCTCGACCTCGTCCGCGATGCGGCGGAACTCGGCGAAGTCCAGCTGCCGCGGGTACGCGGACCAGCCCGCGATGATCACCTTGGGGCGGTGCTCCTTGGCCAGGCGCTCGACCTCGGCCATGTCGACCAGACCGGCCTCGTCGACGTGGTACGGGACCACGTTGAACTGCTTGCCGGAGAAGTTCAGGCGCATGCCGTGGGTGAGGTGGCCGCCGTGCGCCAGGTCCAGGCCGAGGATCGTGTCGCCGGGCTGGGCGATCGCGAAGAGGGCGGCCTGGTTGGCGGAGGCGCCGGAGTGCGGCTGGACGTTGGCGTACTCCGCGCCGAACAGGTCCTTGACGCGGTCGATCGCGATCTGCTCGGTCACGTCGACGTGCTCGCAGCCGCCGTAGTAGCGGCGTCCCGGGTAGCCCTCGGCGTACTTGTTGGTGAGGACCGTGCCCTGGGCCTCCATGACCGCGACCGGAGCGAAGTTCTCCGAGGCGATCATTTCGAGGGTGGACTGCTGACGGTTCAGCTCGGCGTCGACGGCCGCGGCGACGTCCGGGTCGAGCTCGTGGAGGGGCTGGTTCAGAAGCGACATCAGAAGATCCCTGGAGGTCGTGGGTCAGCCGGCGGTGAAGGCGGTGTACTCGTCGGAGGAGAGCAGGTCGTCCGGCTCGCCATCGATCTTCACCTTGAACAGCCAGCCGCCCTCGAAGGGGGCGGAGTTCACCAGCGACGGGTCGTCGACGACGTCCTGGTTGGCCGCGACGACCTCGCCCGTGACCGGGGAGTACAGGTCGCTGACCGACTTGGTCGACTCCAGCTCGCCGCAGGTCTCGCCCGCGGTCACCGTGTCACCGACCGCCGGGAGCTGGACGAACACCACGTCACCGAGCGCGTTGGCCGCGTGCTCCGTGATGCCGACCGTCGAGACGCCCTCCTCGGCGACCGACAGCCACTCGTGCTCCTTGCTGTAACGCAGCTGCTGGGGGTTGCTCATGACCTGAATTCTCCTGTACGAGGGGGAGTGGTGGTGAACGGAAAAGTCATGCGGTGCGTGTGCGAGGGGTCACTTCTGGCGCTTGTAGAACGGCAGCGCCACGACCTCGTACGGCTCATGCGTACCGCGAATGTCCACGCCGACGCCGGAGGTGCCCGGTGCGGCGTGCGCGGCGTCCACGTACGCCATGGCGATCGGCTTGCCGAGGGTCGGGGACGGGGCGCCCGAGGTGATCTCGCCGACGACCTGGCCGTCGGCCACCACGGAGAACCCGGCGCGCGGCACCCGGCGGCCCTCGGCGATCAGGCCGACCAGCTTGCGCGGGGCCCGGGCGGCGGCGCGCTCGGCGGCGGCCTCCAGGGCGGCGCGCCCCACGAAGTCGCCCTCCTTCTCGAACTTCACGACCCGGCCGAGCCCCGCGTCGAACGGGGTGAGCGCGGTGGTCAGCTCGTGCCCGTACAGCGGCATGCCCGCCTCCAGGCGCAGCGTGTCGCGGCAGGACAGACCGCACGGCACCAGGCCCGCGTCCTTGCCCGCCTCGGTGAGCGCCTGCCACAGCTTCTCGGCGTCGGCCGGGGCCACGAAGAGCTCGAAGCCGTCCTCACCGGTGTAGCCCGTACGGGCGATCAGCGCCGGGACGCCGGCCACGGTGCCGGGCAGGCCCGCGTAGTACTTCAGGCCGTCCAGGTCGGCGTCGGTGAGCGACTTCAGGATGCCGGGGGACTCGGGGCCCTGGACGGCGAGCAGCGCGTACGCGTCCCGGTCGTCGCGCACCTCGACGCCCTCGAAGCCGGCCGCGCGCTCGGTGATCGCGTCCAGGACGACCTGGGCGTTGCCCGCGTTGGCGACGACCATGTACTCGTCCTCGCCGAGGCGGTACACGATCAGGTCGTCGACGATGCCGCCGTCCTCCTGGCAGATCATCGTGTAGCGGGCGCGGCCCACGCCGATGGTGCTCATGTTGCCGACCAGCGCGTAGTCCAGCGCCCGCACGGCCTGCGGGCCGGTGACGGTGATCTCGCCCATGTGGGAGAGGTCGAAGAGACCGGCCCTGGTGCGGACGGCGGTGTGCTCGTCGCGCTCGCTGCCGTAGCGCAGCGGCATGTCCCAGCCGGCGAAGTCGGTCATGGTCGCGCCCAGCGAACGGTGCGTTGCGTCAAGGGCGGTGAGACGGGGATTGCTCATGAGGGTGTGGCTCCCAGGGCATGACGGCGAGGACGATCCTCCCCATCTGTCATCGGAACCTGAGAGGTTCGCCGGGAGACCCGGCTTGCACCTTGGGTGGGGCCGCGCCGTCCGGGAACGCGCGACCCGCTTTTCAGATCTGCCTCATCCACGCGGTACGGGGCCTGAGAGATTCAAGGGAGGGACTTGCTCCTTCGGCGCCCCGCGATCCTCCCGGCCCGCTGGGGCCTTGGGGGAACTGCCGGGGACTCTCCCGCGTGGATTCAAGCGGCCGGTATGCAGTTTGGCGCGCACATCATTGCACGCCTCCCGCGGGCATCACATCACCTGAGTCTCATTACCATCCTTTTACGCGCATGGGGAAAGGGTCGTCCGACCCGGCAGGGGGAGCACCGATGACGGTTCACACGACGGCGGCGGCGCAGGCGGAGGCCGCAGTTCCGGCGGTCCGGGACCTGCGCGGCCGGGACGGTCGCTCTCCGCACACGCTCCGGTTCGCCGAGGGGGACGTGGTGGTCGTCTCCGGCCTGCCCGGCAGCGGCAAGACGACCCTGCTGCGCCGGGCGGTCACCGGCCTCGGCATCGACTCGCAGGACACCCGCCGCGCCTGGGAGGCCAGGATGGGCGGTGTGCCGTACGCGCTGTACCGCCCGGTGGTGCGGGTCGCCCACTTCCTCCGGATGCACCGGGCGCTGCGGTCGGGCGGGGGCCTGGCCGTCCACGACTGCGGCACCCACGCCTGGGTGCGCTGGTCGCTGGCGAAGGGTGCGGCACGCACCGGCCGCTCGCTGCACCTGGTGCTCCTCGACGTCACCCCGGAGACCGCCCTGGCGGGCCAGGTGGCCCGCGGCCGCAAGGTCTCCGGGTACGCCTTCGCCCGCCACTCCAGGGCGGTGCCCCGCCTGATAGCCGCGGTGGCGGAGGGCCGCCTGCCCCGGGGGGTGGCCTCGGCGGTCCTGCTGGACAGGCCGGCGGCGGAGACGGTGGACCGGATCGCCTTCGGGCCGGGCCCCGCTCGCCGCTAAGGTTTCCGTGCGGGGGATCCACACCCCCTCCAGGGGCGCGGACAACCGCGCGACCAGCCCACGACGGCCCGCGGAAAAAGGACTGGCACATGGAATTCCCGCACCCCCAGGGCGGCGGCTGGCCGGGCAACGAGCTGGAGGAGGCGCTGTCCGCCTCGCTCGGCGTCCCGGGCGCGGGCCCCCGGCTGATAGAGGTCCTGGGCCGCAACCCCGTCTGGGTCCCCCTCCCCAACGGCGGCGGCCGCGACAGCGCCGACCTCGATCTGCCCACCATGGAGATCGCCGGCGCCCCCTACGTCCCGGTCTACAGCTCCGAGCAGCAGTTCCTCCAGTGCGTCGGCCCGCACATGTCGTTCGCCGTCGCGCCCGCCGTCGAGTTCGCCCGGGGGCTGCCGCCGCAGCTGGGCATCGCGCTGAACCCGGAGGGCGCGATCGGCGTACCGCTGCCGCCGCCCGCCGTCGCCGAGCTGTGCCGCACCGGGCGCACCGTCCTCGACGGGCCCGCCTCCGGCGCCCGGGTGCGGCTCTTCGAGCCCGACTGGCAGGAGGACCCGGTGGACTTCCTGACCGCCGCGGCCGCCGAGTTCGAGGCCACCGGTGTGGTGCGCACCGCCCGTCGTGCGCTCGCCTCCATCGAGGGGGACGAGCCGACCCTGTTCATCGGCGTGGAGTTCTCCACCTGGGACGGTGCCGGGCGCAACGCCCCCATGGAGGCGCTGGGCCGGGCGCTGGGCCGGGTCCCGGTGGGCCGGCCGGTGAACCTGGTGCTGCTCGACGTGGCCCAGGACCCGGTGGGCGACTGGATGCGGGAGCGAGTGCGCCCCTTCTACACGCGGGCCACCCCTTAGTCCGCCCACGCGCGGGCCACCCGCCAGGACTCCCGCATAAGCTGGTTTCATATCCGTAGACCCTCCACGGCGGCACGCCTGTGCACCGGCGGCGCGGGGGAACGAAGAGGGGCGGGACCCAGGGTGAGTGCGTCAGGCACCGCGGCGGCCGGGCAGGTCGAGCACATGCTGCGCCAGGTGGCCCCCGGACGCTACGACGCGTACGAGGCGCTGCTGCACGCCCTCGCCGACCCCTCGTCCGGCCGGCTGTGGATGCTGCTGTGGCACGGCGGCCCCGGCGCCCCCGACGCCCAGTACGGGAACATGGAGGTCGACGGGGTGGCGTACGCGCCCTGTGTGACCTCCGCCCAGGAGCTCGCCACCAGTGGCTGGAACCGGGCCCACGAGGTGGTCACCGGCCGTGACATCGCCCGCGCCCTCTACCCCGACCGGTACGGGATCTGGCTCAACCCGCACGCCCCCGGCGGCGGGGTCGGCATCCCCTGGCCGGATCTGCGCCGGATCGCCACCGGCCTCGACCGGATGCCCGCGGGCCCGCTGCGGATCACCGAACCGGCTGTGGAGATCCCGCAGTTCTACGCCCTGCTCGCGCAGCACGCGCACCGCACCCCGGCGGTCCGGGCGCTGCGCCGCGCCTGGGTGCAGCCCGCGCTCGGCACGCCGTATCTGGCCATCGGCCTCGATCTCTACGACACCGGGCCGCAGTCCGTCGACGCGGTGCGCGCGATGATGCAGCAGTCGGTCGCCGCCGTCCCCGACGGGCTGCCGGTCTCCACGGTCGCCCTGTCCGACGAGTACGACCCGGTCGGGATGTGGCTGCGGGCCCACGGGCGCCCCTTCTACGACCGTGAGGCGCACGCGGCCCCCGCGGCCCCCGCGGGCGGGTACGGCTACCCTCCGGCCGCCCCGCGCGCCTACTGAACGCCATACGCGTCACACAACCCCCTAAAGCCGCACAAGGTCCACATATCAGGGGCATCACACGCCTCACGTGCACCACGCGTATCCCTATCCGGTGCTCCTGTCCCGGTTGCCCCGACTGGTCCACCCAATTCGGCCGTTCATCAAGGCAGTTGGGCGACATGACCGATCTGGTCGGTTAGTGCCCGACTGATCCGCTCAGACGATCACGACGTCCGCATAACGGAAGTCATCTGACCGCATCACGTTTAGGCAACCATTCACCGTCAGGTCTGGCGGGTGATCGCGAACGCGTTGAAGACTCCCGGCTAACAAGGGCCGGTTGGCCCGTCGCAGATCACCGCACCACCTGATGGAACAAGCCGCCACAGCGGCTGGTACGGGCCGGCCATCCGCCGGCCGGGAGGGGTCAGAGGCACTGTGACCGCACCGCTCGAGACCACCGGATCGGCTGCCGAGGTGCCGCCGGAGGCAGTACTCACGGGGGCCAAGCAGAGCCAGATCGAGGGCCGTTCACTCGGACAGATCGCCTGGACGCGCTTCAAGCGCGACAAACTCGCGGTCGCCGGTGGCGTCGTCGTCGTCCTGCTCGTCCTGCTCGCCGTTCTCTCCAAGCCCATCCAGTGGGCGTTCGGGATGGATCCGAACGAGTTCCACCAGGATCTGATCGACCCGGCCCTGCTGGCGCCCAAGGGTGCCTGGGGCGGGATGAGTTGGGAGCACCCGCTGGGTGTCGACCCGCAGTACGGGCGCGACATCCTGTCCCGGATCATCGAGGGCTCCTGGGTGTCGCTGCTCGTCGCGGGCGGCGCCACGCTGCTCTCGGTCGTCATCGGCGTGATCATGGGTGTCACGGCCGGCTTCTACGGCGGCTGGGCGGACACCCTGATCAGCCGTGCGATGGACGTCTTCCTGGCGTTCCCGCTCCTGCTCTTCGCCATCTCGATCTCCGCGTCCCTCCAGGACGGGGCGTTCGGACTGACCGGGCTGCCACTGAGGATCAGCGTGCTGATCTTCGTGATCGGCTTCTTCAGCTGGCCGTACATGGGCCGCATCGTCCGGGCCCAGACGCTCAGCCTGCGCGAACGCGAGTTCGTCGAGGCCGCCAAGAGCCTCGGCGCCCGCGGTCCCTTCATCCTGATCCGGGAACTGCTGCCGAACCTGGTCGCACCGATCCTGGTCTACTCCACGCTCCTGATCCCCACGAACATCCTGTTCGAGGCCGGACTCAGCTTCCTCGGCGTCGGCATCTCGCCGCCGCAGGCATCGTGGGGCGGAATGCTCTCCACCGCGACCGACCTCTACGAGGCGGACCCGCAGTACATGATCGTGCCGGGCCTGGCGATCTTCATCACGGTCCTGGCGTTCAACCTGCTGGGCGACGGGCTGCGAGACGCCCTCGACCCGCGAGGAAAGTAAGCACGCGGCACCTGCCACACAACGACACATCTGCCGCAACCATCCATAGAGGGGGCATTCCTCAGGTGAAGACGAGAAAAGCGACCGTTCTGATCGCTACCGCCGTGGCGCTGACACTGGGGGCCACCGCGTGCAACGACTCCAAGGACGACGACAAGGGCAGCGGCAAGGGCGGCAAGTCCGTCACTGACGCGGGCCTCAGCCAGATCGTGAACAAGTCCGACAAGAAGGGTGGCACCGCCACCTACGCCATGTCGGACGTCCCGGACTCCCTGGACCCGGGCAACACGTACTACGGCTGGGTGCAGAACTTCTCCCGCCTGTACGGCCGTACGCTCACCACGTTCAAGCCGGCCGCCGGCAAGGACGGCCTGACCGTGGTCCCGGACCTCGCGGAGTCGCTCGGCAAGCCCAGCGCCGACGCGAAGACCTGGACGTACACCCTGCGCAAGGGCCTGAAGTTCGAGGACGGCACGCCGATCACCTCGAAGGACGTCAAGTACGCCGTCGAGCGTTCGAACTTCGCCCCCGAGGCGCTGTCCAACGGTCCGACGTACTTCAAGTCCCACCTGGAGGGCGGCGACAAGTACGAGGGTCCGTACAAGAACAAGGACCCCAAGGGCATCGCGTCGATCGAGACCCCGGACGACACCACCATCGTCTTCAAGCTGAAGGACGCCTTCGCGGACTTCGACTACCTGGCGACCTTCTCGCAGACGGCTCCCGTGCCGCGCGACAAGGACAAGGGCGCGACCTACGTCCAGCACATCGTCTCCTCCGGCCCGTACAAGTTCGAGTCGTACGAGGAGGGCAAGGGCGCGACCCTCGTCCGCAACACGCAGTGGGACCAGAAGACCGACCCGGTCCGCCCGGCCCTGCCGGACAAGATCAGCATCCGGTTCAAGGTCAACGCGGTCACGGTCGACAACGACCTGCTCGCCGACAACCTGACCGTCGACGCGGCCGGCACCGGTGTCTCCCCGCAGACCCAGCCGAAGGTCCTCACCAACCCGAAGTACAAGTCGCAGACGGACGGCTCGTACGCCGGCGCGACCTCGTACATCGGTCTGAACGTGAACGTCGCCCCCTTCGACAACATCCACTGCCGCAAGGCGGTCCAGTGGGGCATCGACAAGGCGTCGATCCAGGCCGCCGCGGGTGGCGCGCCCAAGGGTGACGTCGCCTCGACGCTGCTGCCGCCGTCGGTCAACGGCTACGCCAAGTTCAACCAGTACGAGACCCCGGGCGACAAGGGCGACGAGGCCAAGGCCAAGGACGAGCTCAAGCAGTGCGGGCAGCCGAACGGCTTCTCGACCAGCCTGACGGCCCGCTCCGACCGCCCGTCCGAGATGGCCATGGCCACCGCGGTCCAGGCGTCGCTGAAGAAGCTCAACATCAACGCTGAGATCAAGTCCTTCCCCGCGGGCAAGTACTTCCAGAACTTCGCCGGCAACCCGCAGTACGTGCACGACCACAAGCTCGGCATGATCATGACCGCGTGGGGTGCCGACTGGCCGACCGGCTTCGGCTTCCTGGACCAGAT
Source organism: Streptomyces sp. ERV7 (assembly GCF_001653515.1). Taxonomy (GTDB): domain Bacteria; phylum Actinomycetota; class Actinomycetes; order Streptomycetales; family Streptomycetaceae; genus Streptomyces. The sequence continues at coordinate 58,822 of NZ_LYOY01000051.1, forward strand.
CATCAACGGCTCGGCCATCAAGCCGTCCGGTGGCAACAACGTCCAGGAGCTGAACGACCCGGCGATCAACAAGGCACTGAACGACGCCATCGCCAACACGGACAAGGCCGCCCGTGAGAAGGCCTGGGGCGACATCGACAAGATGGTCGCCGAGAACGCCTCCGCCGTTCCGCTGATCTACCGCAAGAACCTGCTGTTCCGCCCGGCGTCGGCCACCAACGTCACCGTCACCCAGGCGTACCTCGGTATGTACGACTACCTGCTGATGGGTTCCTCCAAGTAAAGCGGTTGAACCCCCGAGTTCTTTGAAAGGCAGGTGAAGGCTCCGGTGCCCGCCGGGTCGGGAAGACCCCCGGCCTGGCGGGCACCGGTTGCCGGACAGCTGTGGCTGCGTACATCATCCGACGCGCTTTCGGCGCGGTGGTCCTGCTGCTGATCGTCAGCGCGGTCACCTTCGCGATTTACTTCCTGGTGCCCCGCCTCGCCGGCCAGACGATGGACCAGCTGGCCGCCCAGTACGTGGGCAAGGACGCCAATGCCAGTGCGATCGCAGCGGTGAAGAAGAACCTCGGGTTCGATCAACCGCTCTACGAGCAGTACTGGCACTTCATCAAGCAGATCTTCGTCGGCGCGACCTACCAGTTCGGGCCCGACGCCTCGGTCTGCAACGCCCCCTGCTTCGGCTACTCGTTCAAGAACCACGTCGAGGTCTGGCCGCAGCTGACCGACCGGGTCCCGGTCACCTTCTCGCTCGCCATCGGTGCGGCCGTCATCTGGCTGACCTCCGGTGTGGCGGTCGGTGTCGTCTCCGCCCTCAAGCGGGGCTCGTTCATGGACCGCTTCTTCATGGCCATCGCGCTGGCCGGCGTGTCCCTCCCGATCTTCTTCACCGGAATGCTGGGCCAGGGGCTGTTCACCGTCCAATGGCCCATCTGGTCCGGTGTGCACTATGTGCCCTTCATGGACAATCCAGCCGACTGGGCCTGGAACCTGCTGATCCCCTGGTGCAGCCTCGCCTTCCTCTACTCCGCGCTCTACGCCCGGCTCACCCGGGCCGGAATGCTGGAGACCATGGGGGAGGACTACATCCGCACCGCCCGCGCCAAGGGCCTGCGGGAGCGGACCGTCATCGGCAAGCACGGCCTGCGCGCCGCGCTCACCCCGATCGTCACCATCTTCGGCATGGACTTCGGTCTGCTGATCGGCGGCGCGGTCATCACCGAGCAGGTCTTCTCCTTCCCCGGCCTCGGCTTCTACGCGGTCGACGGCGTCCGGAACAACGACCTCCCGGTCGTCATGGGCGTGACCCTGGTCGCCGCCTTCTTCATCGTTCTCTGCAATCTGCTGGTGGACCTGGTGTACGCCGCGATCGACCCCAGGGTGAGGCTCTCGTGAGCGACCTGAACAAGACCGGCGCGGCCGTCGGCGAGCCGGTGGCCGAGCGCCCCGCCGACGCCGGGGAGGCCTTCCTCTCCGTACGGGACCTGCGCATCCACTTCGACACCGACGACGGCCTGGTCAAGTCCGTCGACGGGGTCAGCTTCGACATCAAGCCCGGCAAGACCCTTGGCATCGTGGGCGAGTCCGGCTCCGGCAAGTCGGTGACCTCGCTCGGAGTGATGGGGCTGCACCGCAGCGCCAACGCGAAGATCTCCGGCGAGGTGTGGCTGGACGGCGAGGAGCTGATCGGCGCCGACGCGGACCACGTACGGCGCCTGCGCGGCCGGAAGATGGCCATGATCTTCCAGGACCCGCTCTCCGCGATGCACCCGTACTACTCGGTCGGCGCGCAGATCGTGGAGGCCTACCGGGTCCACAACGCCGTCTCCAAGAAGGTCGCCAAGACCAGGGCCGTCGAGATGCTCGACCGGGTCGGCATCCCCGAGCCCGGCAAGCGCGTGGACTCGTATCCGCATGAGTTCTCCGGCGGTATGCGCCAGCGCGCGATGATCGCGATGGCGCTGGTCAACAACCCGGAGCTGCTGATCGCGGACGAGCCGACCACCGCCCTGGACGTCACCGTCCAGGCGCAGATCCTGGACCTGATCCGGGATCTGCAGAAGGAGTTCGGCTCCGCCGTCATCATGATCACGCACGATCTGGGCGTGGTCGCCGAGATGGCGGACGACCTCCTGGTGATGTACGGCGGCCGGTGCATCGAGCGGGGACCCGCCGAGAAGGTCTTCTACGAGCCCCAGCACCCCTACACCTGGGGCCTGTTGGGGTCCATGCCGCGCATCGACCGCGAGGAGACGGACCGGCTGATCCCGGTCAAGGGCCAGCCGCCGTCGCTGATCAACGTGCCGTCCGGCTGCGCCTTCAACCCGCGCTGCCCGTACGCGGACCTGCCCAAGGACAACGTCACGCGCACCGTGCGTCCCGAGCTCAAGCAGTGGGACGACGCCGAAGGGCACTTCTCGGCCTGCCATATGTCGCAGGAGGAGCGGACCCGTATCTGGACCGAAGAGATTGCGCCGAAGCTGTGAGCGAGAAGAAGTCCACGGAGGGCTCCAAGGGCCCTGAGACGGCGATTCCTGAGCAGTCGGCCTCCTCGCCCGAGCCGCTTCTCAAGGTGGAGGGGCTCACCAAGCACTTCCCCATCAAGAAGGGGCTGCTCGGCCGGCAGACCGGCGCGGTCAAGGCGGTCGACGGCGTGTCCTTCGACGTCCGCGCGGGCGAGACCCTCGGCGTGGTGGGCGAGTCGGGCTGCGGCAAGTCGACGATGGGCCGGCTCGTCACCCGGCTGCTCGAACCGACGGGCGGCAAGGTCGAGTTCCAGGGCCACGACATCACGCACATGTCCGCCGGGCGGATGCGTCCGCTCCGCCGCGACATGCAGATGATCTTCCAGGACCCGTACGGCTCGCTGAACCCGCGCCACACCATCGGCGGGATCGTCTCCACCCCCTTCCGGCTCCAGGGCGTCACGCCCGAGGGCGGGGTGAAGAAGGAGGTCCAGCGGCTGATGGAGCTGGTGGGCCTCAACCCCGAGCACTACAACCGCTATCCGCACGAGTTCTCCGGCGGCCAGCGCCAGCGCATCGGCATCGCCCGCGCGCTCGCGCTCAACCCGAAGCTGGTCGTGGCGGACGAGCCGGTCTCGGCGCTCGACGTGTCGATCCAGGCGCAGGTGGTCAACCTCCTCGACGACCTCCAGACCGAGCTGGGCCTCACCTATGTGATCATCGCCCACGACCTGTCGGTCATCCGGCACGTCTCGGACCGGATCGCGGTGATGTACCTCGGCAAGATCGTGGAGCTCGCCGACCGCAAGTCGCTGTACTCGGCCCCCATGCACCCGTACACCAAGGCGCTGCTGTCGGCCGTGCCGGTGCCGGACCCCAAGCGCAAGGGCGTCAAGAGCGAGCGGATCCTGCTCAAGGGCGATGTGCCCTCGCCCATCTCACCGCCGAGCGGCTGCCGCTTCCACACCCGGTGCTGGAAGGCGACGGAGGTCTGCAAGACGCAGGAGCCGCCGCTGATCGCCCTGAAGACCGGCCACCAGGTGGCCTGCCACCACCCGGAGAACGCACCGGACCAGGCTCCCGGCGAAGCGGTGCTGCCGCAGGCGCGGGAGACGGTCGAGGTGGTGTCGGTGTCGGTGACGAAGACCGAGGCCGCCGCGGACGCGGACACCGACACGGAGGCTCCGGCGGAGGCCGTGGCCGAGGCGGCCGAGACCGAGGTCGTCGAAGCCGAGGCGGCCACCGGGGCGGCGGAGGCCGAAGCGACCGCCGAGGCCGCCGAGACACCCGACGCATCCGGACCGGACGCCCCCGTTCAGGAGTCAACCGACAAGTAACGCATGACGGTTCGGCAAAGTCATGTTCACGCCGAAACGGGAGAGTGCAGAGTCTGCCTGTCCGTACGCACGGAAACGCGTTCGAAGGGCAGACTCATGGCACTCTCCCGTTCGGCACGTCGTACCTCGCGGCTGCTCGCCCTCGCCACCGCGGCGGCCTCGGCCTTCACCATCGCCGCCGCACCCGGCGGCGGCTCGCCCGGCGCGGCCGGGATCGGCGACCCCTACTTTCCCGACCTGGGCAACGGCGGCTACGACGCCCTCCACTACGACCTCGGCGTCAGCTACCACCCGGACTCCGGGCGGCTCGACGGACGTACGACGATCACCGCCCGCGCCACCCAGACCCTCACCCGCTTCGACCTCGACCTCCAGAAGCTCACGGTCGACGCGATACGGGTGAACGGCAGACCCGCCGACTTCACCCGCAACGGGGACGAGATCGTCGTGACACCCCGTCACAAGCTGCGCAAGGGGCAGGAGTTCGAGGTCACCGTCGCCTACGGCGGAGTGCCCGTCGCCCTCAACGGCCCCATCGTCTTCGGCTCCGACTACGGCTGGATGAAGACCAAGGACGGCGTCTTCGTGGCCTGCGAGCCGAACGCCGCCTCCACCTGGTTCCCCTCCAGCGACCACCCCGCCGACAAGGCCACCTACGACATCCGCATCGACGCCCCCAAGGGCCTGACCGGAGTCTCCAACGGCCGGCTGGTCTCGTCGTACGACCGGGGCGACCGCTCGTACTTCCACTGGCGCGAGAAGCGGCCGATGGCGACCTATCTGGCCACGGCGACCATCGGCAAGTTCGACGTGCGGACCGGGAAGACCCCGGCAGGCACGCCGATCTACGTGGCCGTCGACCCGGTGCTCAAGGGGCAGAACCAGGTCGACGTGTACGCGGTGACCGCCGAGGCCACCGACTACTGGTCCCAGGTCTTCGGCCCGTACCCGTTCGAGGAGACGGGCGCGATCGTCGACGACATGCCCCAGGCGGGCTTCTCGCTCGAAGTGCAGTCCAAGCCCGCGTACTCGGCGGTCCGCAACGAGACCACCATCGTCCACGAGCTCGCCCACCAGTGGTTCGGCGACTCGGTCTCGGTGGCGCAGTGGAAGGACATCTGGCTCAACGAGGGCTTCGCGAGCTACGCGCAGTGGCTGTGGGAGGAGCACAAGGGCCGGGGGACCGCCCATGACCTGGCCCGCGCCTACTACGACCGGGTCCCGGCCGACAACCCGTTCTGGCAGCGGGAGGTCGCGGACCCGCAGCGCGACACGATGTTCGACGGGGCCGTCTACCGGCGCGGCGCGCTGACCCTCCAGGCGCTGCGCGAGCGCATCGGCGACGGCGCGTTCTTCAAGCTGCTGCCCACCTGGACCAGGCAGCACCGGTACGGCAACGCCAACACGTCCGACTTCATCAAGCTGGCCGAGAAGATCTCGGGGCAGCAGCTCGACGACCTCTTCCAGAAGTGGATCTACACGACCGGCAAGCCGGCCTGGTAGGGGAGCGGCTGGCGCGAGAGCGGGAGCACCCGACACGTTCGAGCGGGGAACATGTATCGGGGTAAAAATGTCGGGTGCTCCACGAACTGTTCACCCCCTCCGTCCAGCATGCGCTCGACCTCGTCGGAATCTTCGTCTTCGCGATCTCCGGCGCGCTGCTCGCCGTACGCAAGAACTTCGACGTGTTCGGCATCGCGGTCCTGGCCGAGGTCACCGCGCTGGGCGGAGGGCTGTTCCGGGATCTGATCATCGGCGCGGTGCCGCCCGCCGCGTTCAGCGACCTCGGGTACTTCATCACCCCGCTGCTCGCCGCCGTCCTGGTCTTCTTCCTCCACCCCGAGGTGGAGCGCACCCAGAACGCGGTCAACGTCTTCGACGCGGCGGGCCTCGGCCTCTTCTGCGTCACCGGCACGACCAAGGCGTACGACTACGGGCTCGGCCTCACCTCGTCCGCCGCCCTGGGCCTGGCCACGGCGGTCGGCGGCGGTGTCCTGCGCGACGTCCTGGCCAACGAGGTCCCCTCGCTGCTCCGCTGGGACCGCGACCTGTACGCCGTCCCGGCGATCGTGGGCGCCGCGATCGTGGCGCTCTGCATCCGCTTCGACACCCTGAACGCGGTGACCAGCGGCTTCGCCATCGTCACCGCGTTCCTGCTGCGCCTGGCGGCGATGCGCTACCACTGGCGCGCCCCGAGGGCGTGGAACCGCAGGAGCGCGGCGGCGGAGGAGTAGGGGCCCGCCTCCCAGCGGAGACCTCAGAAAAAAAGCTACCGCTCAGTAACGTACCGGTGTACCTTGGCCGCATGGCACAGGCAACGATCGGGGACAGCGAGTTCGACCGGGACACCGCCGTCACCCCGCGCGAAGACGAAGACGGCGTCTACGACGCCCATCTCTCGGCCGGATGGACGATCATCCAGGCCGTGAACGGCGGGTATCTCCTCGCCCTCCTCGGCCGCACGCTCGGTCGGGCGCTCCCGCACGCGGACCCGTTCAGCGTGACGGCCCACTACCTCACGCCCTCCGCCCCCGGCCCGGCCGTCGTACGCACCCAGCGCGTGCGCACCGGCCGCACGCTCTCCACCGGCCAGGCCTCGCTCTTCCAGTACGACGAGAACGGCGCCGAGGTCGAGCGCATCCGCGTCCTCGCCTCGTACGGCGACCTGGACGCGCTCCCGGACGACGTGCGCACCACGGCCAAGCCGCCCGCGATCCCGCCGATCGAGCACTGCCTCGGCCCGGCCGACGGCCCCTCGCCGATCCCGGGAAGCTCGGCCATCACCGACCGGCTGATGCTGAAGCTCGACCCGACGACCCTCGGCTGGGCGGTCGGCGCGCCCTCGGGCAAGGGTGAGATGCGCGGCTGGTTCGGCCTGGCCGACGGCCGCGACGCCGACCCGTACTCGCTGCTGCTCGCGGTCGACGCCCTGCCGCCCACCGCGTTCGAGATGGGCCTGACGGGCTGGACCCCCACGGTCGAGCTGACCGCCCACATCCGCTGCCGCCCGGCCCCCGGCCCGCTGCGGGTCTCCATCACCACGCGCAACCTGGCCGGCGGCTTCCTGGAGGAGGACGCGGAGGTCTGGGACAGCGCGGACCGCCTGGTGGCCCAGTCCCGCCAGCTGGCACGGGCGCAGCGGTAGTCCCTAGGGGCTGTGGGCTGCGGGCCGTCTGTGGCGGCCCGCTCCGCCGGGGGGCGTGGTGTGACTGCGGGCCGTCTGTGGCTGGTCGCGCAGTTCCCCGCGCCCCTGAGTGCTCGTGGCTGAGCCGGGTTCTCCCGCTGCCCTACAGGGGCGCGGGGAACTGCGCGACCAGCCACGACGCACCCGCAGACGAACAGAACCGGCTCAATCCAGCCAATGCCGGCGGCCCAGCGTGACGAGCCGCAACTGCCGCCGCGCGGTGGCGATGACCGCCTCCTCGGCCCGGACGGCCGCGGCCTCCCCGTCGCAGGCGGCACCCGCCTCCAGGATCGCCGACGCCGTCATCACCATGTGATCGACGTACACCCCGGCCAGCATCCGCAGATCCTCCGCACTCCACCCCCGCGACTCCGGATCCGCCCCCAGCGCCGTGGCGACCTCCTCGCCGAACTGCTCAAGCTGCACACCGGTGGCGGCCCGCACGGGCGCCACCCCGCCATGCCGCTCCCGCGCGATGAAGCGGACGTGCGCCGGATGCGCCCGTACATGCGCGGCGATCAGCGACACGGCCCGGTCGATGCGCTCCTCGCTCCCGCCGGTCGTCACGATCGCCGCCCGGATCGTCTCGTGCAGACTCCCGAGCGCCTCCTCCACCAGCGCCACCCCGAGGTCGGCGGTGTCCTTGAAGTGCCGGTAGAACGCGGCGGGGGCGACCCCCACGGCCCGGGTGACCTCGCGAAGCCCCAGGCTGCTGAGGCTCTGGTGCTCCAGCAGCCCGAGCGCCGCGTCCAGGAGGGCCTGACGCGTCTTCTGCTTCTGGGCCTGCCGGATCCCGAGAGTGTGGCTCATACCACTCAGTAAACAGCTGTTCGCTCAATTTGGAAAGGCTAGACTGAGGAGTCAGTGAACAGTCGTACTCTGAAATCGACTTGAGAGGCCACCATGCTTTTCCTCGTCGCAGCCCTCCTCCTGCTGGGGGTCGTGCTGGGCTCAGCGGCGCACCTCCCGCTCCCGGTCACCCTCGCCGTCGCCGGCGCCATCGGGCTCTGGCTGATCGTCTTCGCCGTACGTGAACGCATCACCTCGCACCGGAGGGCCTGACCATGGAACTCGTCCTGAACCGCCGCCGTGCCCGTGACAAGGACGCCGACGGCATGGCCGTCGCCGCCTTCGTCCTCGGACTGCTCGGCCTGCTGGTCATGAACGTCGTACTGGGCCCCATCGCCATCGTGCTCGCCGGCCTCGCCCTGCGGTACGGCACCGCCCGGCGCGGCCGCGCCTGGCTCGGACTCGCCCTCGGCGTCGCCGACCTCGCGGTGCTCGCGGGCCTGGTCATGGCCGACGGAACCGTCTCCTGGGGGCTCGGCGCCTGAGGCCGGTCCGGGTGGCTCGTAGAATCGGGCCCACCATGGCTTACCTCGACCACGCCGCGACCACCCCGATGCTCCCGGAGGCGGTCCAGGCGATGACCGCCCAGCTCACCGTCACCGGCAACGCGTCCTCGCTGCACGCCGCGGGCCGCCGCGCCCGCCGTAGTGCCGAGGAGGCCCGCGAGGAGCTCGCCGAGGCACTCGGCGCGCGGCCCAGCGAGGTCGTCTTCACGGCCGGCGGCACCGAGGCCGACAACCTCGCCGTCAAGGGCCTGTACTGGGCCCGCCGCGACGCCGACCCGCGCCGCGTCCGCGTCCTGGCCAGCCCCGTCGAGCACCACGCGGTGCTCGACGCGGTCCACTGGCTCGCCGAGCACGAGGGCGCGACCGTCGAGTACCTCCCCGTCGACCGCTACGGGCGGGTGCACCCCGAAGCCCTGCGCGAGGCGATCGCGCGCGACCCCTTCGATGTGGCCCTGGCCACCGTGATGTGGGCCAACAACGAGATCGGCACGGTCCTGCCGGTGGCGGAACTCGCCGCCGTGGCGCGGGAGTTCGACATCCCGCTGCATGCCGACGCGGTCCAGGCCGTGGGCCAGCTCGACGTCGACTTCGCCGCCTCGGGCCTGGCCGCGATGACCGTCTCGGGCCACAAGATCGGCGGCCCTTACGGAATCGGGGCGCTGCTGCTCGGCCGTGAGTACACCCCCGTGCCCGTGCTGCACGGGGGCGGCCAGGAGCGCCATGTGCGCTCCGGCACGCTCGACGTCCCGGCGATCGCCGCCTTCGCCGTGGCGGGCCGGCTGGCCGCCGAGCGCCGCGCCGACTTCGCCCGTGAGGTCGGCGGTCTGCGCGACCAGCTGGTCGAAGCCGTCCGCAAGGCCGTCCCGGAGGCGATCCTGGGCGGTGACCCGGCCCCGGGCGGCCGCCTTCCCGCCAACGCGCACTTCACCTTCCCGGGCTGCGAGGGCGACTCGCTGCTGCTGCTCCTGGACGCCCAGGGCATCGAGTGCTCCACCGGCTCCGCCTGCACGGCGGGCGTCGCCCAGCCCAGCCATGTCCTGCTGGCCACCGGCACCCCTCCCGACCTGGCCAGGGGCACCCTGCGCTTCTCCCTGGGCCACACCTCCACGGAGGCCGACGTCCAGGCCGTGGCGACGGCGATCGGCCCGGCCGTGGAACGGGCGAGGACGGCGGGGCTGAGCTGACGCCCCACGGGGTGCGGCGCACTCCGCACCCCGCGCCGGGATACTCGCGAGCCGCCCGCCCCGCACGGCACGTACCCTGGTGGGTGCTATGACGAAGACACCCCCGCGCCCCCTCCGTGTGCTCGCCGCCATGTCCGGCGGCGTCGACTCGGCCGTCGCCGCCGCCCGCGCCGCCGAGGCGGGCCACGACGTCACCGGCGTCCACCTCGCCCTGTCCGCGAACCCGCAGTCCTTCCGCACCGGCGCGCGGGGCTGCTGCACCATCGAGGACTCCCGCGACGCCCGCCGCGCCGCCGATGTCATCGGCATCCCCTTCTACGTCTGGGACCTGGCGGAGCGCTTCCGCGAGGACGTCGTCGAGGACTTCGTCGCCGAGTACGAGGCGGGTCGCACCCCCAATCCGTGTCTGCGCTGCAATGAGAAGATCAAGTTCGCCGCGCTGCTCGACAAGGCCCTCGCCCTCGGCTTCGACGCCGTCTGCACCGGCCACTACGCCACGGTCGTCCTCAACGAGGACGGCAGCCGCGAGCTGCACCGCGCCAGCGACATGGCCAAGGACCAGTCCTATGTCCTCGGCGTCCTGGACGAGAAGCAGCTCGCCCACGCGATGTTCCCGCTCGGCGACACCCTCACCACCAAGGACGAGATCCGCGCCGAGGCCGAGCGCCGGGGCCTGGCCGTCGCCAAGAAGCCGGACAGCCACGACATCTGCTTCATCGCCGACGGCGACACCCAGGGCTTCCTGGCCAAGCGGCTGGGCAAGGCCGACGGTGACATCGTCGACGAGTCCGGCACCAAGGTCGGCAGCCACGAGGGCGCGTACGGCTTCACCATCGGTCAGCGCAAGGGTCTGCGCATCGGCCACCCGGCCGCCGACGGCAAGCCCCGCTACGTCCTGGACATCTCCCCGGTGAACAACACGGTCACCGTCGGCCCCGTCGAGGCCCTGGACGTCACCGGCCTGACCGCGATCAAGCCCCGCTGGTGCGGCGACGCCCCGGTCGGCTCCGGCACATACACCGCGCAGCTGCGGGCCCACGGCGGCGAGACGACGGTGACGGCGGAGCCGGTGGGCGACGAGCTGGTGGTGAGCTTCGCCGAGCCGGTGCGCGGCGTCGCACCCGGCCAGGCGATCGTGCTCTACGACGGCACGCGGGTGGTGGGGTCGGCGACGATCGCCACGACCGCGCGCCGCACCGAGGCGCGGGCCTAGTCCGCGGCGAGGCTCTCCTCGGATCCGGTGCCCGAGCCGGAGGCCGTGTCGGCCGCCGTGCCCATGAAGCACAGGTGGTCCTTTATCAACGTCACGGCCGCCAGCGGCTCGTGGTACGCCCAGGCTATGTCCGGCGCGTCCGGCAGCGACCAGTACGCCGCGATTCCCTTGTACGGGCACGTGGTTCGGGTGGTCGACGGGCTCAGCAGATCCAGCCGGACGTCCTCGGTCGGCAGGTAATAGCGGACCGGCAGGCCGTCCTCGTGCACGAGCAGCGGGCGGGTGCTGTCGGCGAGCACCTGCCCGTCCCACAGCACGCGGACGCGGAGCGCGCCCTCCCCGGCGGCCTCGGCCGTGACGAGGTGATCCGGGTCGTAGGGCGGCGGCGGGCCCGGCGGGGGTGTGGCGGCGCCGGTGGGCTCGGCGAGAATCGTGTGCGTCGTCGTCATGCCCGCTCAACGGCCCATCGCCCGCCGCTTGTTCCCCCGATTCGCCGTTCGGGACACTGTTCACCCGTTCGAGTGGCAGGGGTCTCCCGGCGTACGGTTGCGCCATGAACATCTGCGTCTTCCTCTCCGCCGCCGACCTCGCCGACCGCTACACCCGCCCCGCCCGCGAGTTCGGCGAGCTGCTCGGCAAGGCCGGTCACACGCTGGTCTGGGGCGGCTCGGACAGCGGTCTGATGAAGGTCGTCGCCGACGGAGCGCAGGAGGCGGGCGGCCGTCTCGTCGGCGTCTCCGTCGACTTCCTCGCCGTCTCCGCCCGTGCGAACGCCGACGAGATGCTCTTCGCCAAGGACCTCGCCGAGCGCAAGGCGCTGCTCCTCGAGAAGGCCGACGCCGTCGTGATCATGGTCGGTGGCACCGGCACCCTGGACGAGGCCACCGAGATCCTGGAGCTGAAGAAGCACGGCAAGCACACCAAGCCGGTGGTGCTGCTCAACACGGCGGGGTTCTACGACGGCCTCAAGGAGCAGTTCCGTCGTATGGACGACGAGGGCTTCCTGCCGCTGCCTCTCACTGACCTGGTCTTCTTCGCGGAGGACGCCGTCGCGGCCCTCGCCTACCTGGAGGAGTCGGCAGGCATCCAGTAGTGCGAGCATGTCGGGTATGGCTACACACCTGATCACTGGGGCAGGCTCCGGCATCGGCGCGGCGGTGGCGCGGCGGCTGCACGAACGAGGCGACGAGCTCGTGCTGCTGGCGCGCGACGCCGGTCGCGCCAAGGAGCTCGCGGCGCTCTTCCCCGGCGCCCGCACGCTCGTCGCGGACCTCGCCGACCCGGACCGCATCTCCAAGTCGCTCGGCATGCAGCCGATGCCGGACCACCTGGACTCCCTCCTGCACATCGCGGGCGTCGTCGACCTCGGCCCCATCGGTGAGCTCCGCCCCAGGACCTGGCACCAGCAGCTCAACGCGAACCTGATCTCGCCGGCCGAGCTCACCCGGCTCTTCCTGCCCCAGCTGCGCGCGTCGCGCGGACACGTCGTGTTCGTCAACTCCGGCGCCGGGCTCACCGCGCACGCCGAGTGGGGCGCGTACGCCGCCTCCAAGCACGGCCTCAAGGCCCTCGCGGACTCGCTGCGCCACGAGGAGCACGCGGGCGGGGTGCGCGTCACCTCCGTCTACCCGGGGCGCACCGCCAGCCCCATGCAGGCCAAGGTGCACTCGCAGGAGGGCAAGGAGTACGACCCGGCGAAGTACATCGACGCCGAGTCGGTGGCGACCACCATCGTCATGGCGATCGACCTGCCGCGCGACGCCGAGGTCAACGACCTGACGGTGCGGCCGGGCCGATGAGCGACGCCGTCAGCGACTTCCCCTGGGGCGCGGCCACCGGCGTCGGCTCCATGCCCGGCGGCGACGCGCGCGAGGCCGCCAAGACCGTCACCGGCTCCCTCATCGGGGCCGACGGCTCGGCCGGCGACTTCCCGTTCCTGCCCGAACTCCCCGCGCGCGGCCCCGGCGCGGACATGATCGGGCGCACCGCCGGGCTGCTCGTCGAGATGTACGCGCGCGTGGAGCCCAGCGGCTGGCGGCTCGGGGACCGGCCGGGCCGCGACACCCGGCGGGCCCACTCCTGGCTGGGCGAGGACCTGGACGCCCTGGAGGAGTTCACCCAGGGGTACGAGGGCCCGCTCAAGGTCCAGGCGGTCGGGCCGTGGACGCTGGCCGCCGCCCTCGAACTGCGCGGCGGCGAGGCCTCGCTCGGCGATCCCGGTGCCTGCCGCGACTTGGCCGGGTCGCTGGCGGAGGGCCTGCGCGGCCATCTCGCGGACGTGCGCCGCCGGATGCCGGGCGCGCGCATCCTGCTCCAGCTCGACGAGCCGTCGCTGACGGCCGTGCTGCGCGGGCAGATCAGGACCGCCAGCGGCTACCGCACCCACCGGGCCGTCGACCGCCAGGTCGTCGAGTCGGCGCTGCGGGACGTCGTCGCGGTCCACGACGGCCCGGTCGTGGTCCACTCCTGCGCGCCCGACGTGCCGTTCGCCCTGCTGCGCCGGGCCGGCGCGGCCGCCGTCTCGTTCGATTTCTCGCTCCTCACCGAGCGTGACGACGACGTGATCGGCGAGGCGATGGAGAGCGGCACCCGGCTGTTCGCCGGAGTGGTCGGCGGCACCGACGGCCCATTGTCAGACCCTGCCGGTAGCGTCATGGGTGTCAGGACGTTGTGGCGCAGGCTGGGGCTGCTTCCGGGGACTCTCGCGGAGTCCGTGGTGGTCACCCCGTCGTGCGGACTCGCGGGCGCTTCGCCGGCGTATGCCCGTGCGGCCCTCGCCCACTGCGTCCGGGCGGCGAGATCGCTCGCGGACAACCCTGAGTGACGGGGAAGACGGGAAACGGGAGGACATGACAGTGGCTGGCGAACAGAACGACGTGGTGCCCGCGGAAGCACGGGAGAAGCACGCGCTCCTCGCCGAGCAGGTCGAGGAGCACCGCTTCCGGTACTACGTGAAGGACCAGCCGGTCATCAGCGACGGCGAGTTCGACAAGCTGCTGCGCGGCCTGGAGGCCCTGGAGGAGGAGCATCCGGAGCTGCGCACCCCGGACTCCCCGACCCAGAAGGTCGCGGGGGCGTACGAGACGGACTTCGCCTCGGTGGAGCACCGCGAGCGCATGCTGTCGCTGGACAACGCCTTCGACGACGAGGAGCTGGCCGCCTGGGCCGAGCGCGTCGCCAAGGACGTCGGCAGCGCCGCGTACCACTACCTGTGCGAGCTGAAGGTCGACGGCCTCGCGGTCAACCTGACGTACGAGCACGGCCGGCTGACCCGCGCCGCCACCCGGGGCGACGGCCGCACGGGCGAGGACATCACGCCCAACGTCCGTACGATCGCGGACATCCCCGACCGCCTCAAGGGCGACCGCGTCCCCGACCTGGTCGAGATCCGGGGCGAGGTCTACTTCCCCATGGAGGCGTTCGAGGGGCTGAACGCGCGTCTGGTGGAGGCGGGCGACAAGCCGTTCGCCAACCCGCGCAACGCGGCGGCCGGTTCGCTGCGCCAGAAGGACCCCAAGGTCACCGCCACCCGCCCGCTCCACATGGTGGTGCACGGCATCGGCGCGCGCGACGGCTTCACCATCGACTGCCTCTCGCACGCGTACGAGCTGCTGCGCGAGTGGGGCCTGCCCACCGCCCAGCACAACAAGGTCGTCGGCTCCCTGGACGAAGTGCGGGACTTCATCACGTACTTCGGGGAGAACCGCCACTCGGTGGAGCACGAGATCGACGGCGTCGTCGTCAAGCTCGACGAGATCCCCCTCCAGGGCCGCCTCGGCTCCACCGCGCGCGCCCCGCGCTGGGCCATCGCCTGGAAGTACGCGCCGGAGGAGGTCAACACCAAGCTGGTCAACATCCGCGTCGGTGTCGGCCGCACCGGCCGCGTCACGCCGTACGCACAGGTGGAGCCGGTGACCGTGGCGGGCTCCGAGGTCGAGTTCGCCACCCTGCACAACCAGGACGTGGTCAAGGCAAAGGGCGTCCTCATCGGGGACACGGTGGTGCTGCGCAAGGCCGGTGACGTCATCCCGGAGATCCTGGGCCCGGTCGCGGACCTGCGGGACGGCACCGAGCGGGAGTTCGTGATGCCCGCCGAGTGCCCCGAGTGCGACACCCCGCTGCGGCCCATGAAGGAGGGCGACATCGACTTGCGCTGCCCCAACGCGCGGTCGTGTCCCGCCCAGTTGCGCGAGCGGCTGTTCTATCTGGGCGGCCGCAAGAGCCTGGACATCGAGAACTTCGGCTATGTCGCCGCGGCGGCCCTCACCAAGCCGCTGGAGCCGGCCGAGCCGCCGCTGCTCGACGAGGGCGACCTGTTCGACCTGACGATGGACCGGCTGCTGCCCATCAAGGCGTACGTCCTGGACCAGGACAGCGGGCTGCCCAAGCGCGACCCCAAGACCGGCGAGGAGAAGGTCGCCCTGGTCTTCGCCAACATGAACGGCGAGCCCCGCAAGAACGCGGTCTCGATGCTGGAGAACATCGCGGCCGCCAAGGAGCGCCCGCTGGCCCGGATCCTCACCGGTCTGTCGATCCGGCATGTCGGCCCGGTCGCCGCCGAGGCGCTGGCCCGGGAGTTCCGCTCCATCGAGCGCATCGAACAGGCCACGGAGGAGGAGCTGGCGGCGGTCGAGGGCGTCGGCCCGACCATCGCGGCCTCGCTCAAGCAGTGGTTCGAGGAGGACTGGCACCGCGAGATCCTCCGCAAGTGGAAGGCCGCGGGCGTCCGGATGGAGGACGAGGGCTCCGGCGAGGACGAGGGGCCCCGTCCGCTGGAGGGGCTGACGGTCGTGGTGACCGGAACCCTGGTCAACCACACCAGAGATGGCGCGAAAGAAGCGCTCCAGAGCCGTGGAGCCAAGGTCACCGGTTCCGTTTCCAAGAAGACGTCGTTCGTCGTCGTCGGCGACAGCCCTGGTTCGAAGTACGACAAGGCGATGCAGCTGAAGGTTCCGGTTCTCGACGAGGACGGGTTCGCTGTCCTGCTGGAACAGGGTCCCGAAGCGGCTCGCGAAGCAGCTGTGCCGAGCGCGGAAGAGGGGGAATAAGAGGAGTGGAGGGCTCCTCTCGGGCGGCCCGTCATCACCCGTTCGGCGCATAGCAGACGGCTCTTGGCGGTCAGGTCGCATTCGGGCAAGAGATGTAGACCGCTGCCCGTCAGAGCCCTCCGCGGCCTACTGTTGTGATGAGCGCCAGTCGTGCACGGCTGAAACGGGAGCTTGGGGGAGTTCCCGGTCGTGGTGGCATGACAAAGGGGGCCATCGCGTGGCATCGGCACCGCCGGCTGTGAGAGGGACGGGAATGAAACCGACCGAGAGCGCCGCCCCGGCCGCACGGCTGCGCGGGTTCGCGGGATTCTCCTCCAGGCTGACCGCCGGCGTCCTCGGGACCGCCGCCCTCGCCCTGGCCCTGGGGTTCTACCGGGCCCTCGACACGGGCGACGCCCTCTTCCCCGGCTCCACCAGGGGCTGGGCGCTGGCCGTGCTCACCGGCATCATCGTGGGCCATCTGGTCGCGCTGGGGCGGGACCGCTGGTGGGGCGGCACCGGCTCCGGCGCCGCCCTCACCCTCGCCGTGCTGCTCCTGTACGGCTGGGTCCCGGCCGGGCTCGTCTCCATGGCCGTCGTGGTGCTCGTGGGAGCCGCCCGTCGGCACCGCTGGCGCCCGGGCGTGCTGCACGGGGCGGTCGACGTCCTCGGCATCGGCGCGGCCGCGCTGGTGCTCGCCCTGTTCGGCCACCACCCCAGCGTTCGCTCACCCTGGTGGCCCACCGACTGGACGGTCTCCTCGGCCCCCGTGGTGGTGCTCGCCGCCGGAACGTATCTGGTGGTCACCCGGATCCTGCTCTGGTACGCGATGGCGCCGCGCGGCGGCGGGCTGCCCACGGTCGCGCGGACGGCCCTGCTGCGACAGGGGCTCGTCGCCGTCGCCCTGCTCGGCATCGCCCCGCTGATCTGCGTGGTCGCGATGGCCCTGCCGGTCCTGCTGCCGCTCTTCGCGGTGCCGCTGATCGCCCTCGACTCCACCCTGTGGATCGCCCGCGCCCGCGCCGAGGAGCAACTGCGCGACCCGCTCACCGGACTGCCCAACCGCCAGTGGCTCCTGGAGCGCACCTGGGCGGCTCTGGAGGAGGCCGAGGGCCCCGGCAACCGGGCCGCCCTCGTCCTGATCGACATGGACCGGTTCCGCTCGGTCAACGACACCCTCGGCCACCTCGCCGGCGACCGGCTGCTCCTCCAGATCGCCGAACGGCTGCGGCTCGCCCTGCCGCGCGGCGCCGAGGCGGCCCGGCTCGGCGGCGACGAGTTCGCCGTGCTGCTGCCCGTGGCCGACTCCGCGACCAGCACCATGCGGATAGCCCGAGGCCTGGTCGCCGAGCTCTCCTCGCCGCTCGACCTGGACGGGCTCACCCTGGTCCTGGAGGCCAGCGCGGGCGTCGCGGTCTACCCCGACCACGCGCTGGACGCGGAGGGGCTGCTGCGCCGGGCGGACGTGGCGATGTACCAGGCCAAGCGGGACCGCACGGGCGTGGAGGTGTACGAGTCGAAGCGGGACTCCAACACCCCCGACCGCCTCGGTCTGCTGGGCGATCTGCGGCGCGCGCTCGACGCGGGCGACGTGGAGCTCCACTACCAGCCCAAGGTCCGCTTCGACGGCCAGGTGGCCGGGCTCGAAGCGCTGGTGCGCTGGGTGCACCCGGAGCGCGGCCGGGTCCCTCCCGACGAGTTCATCGCCATCGCGGAGTCCTCGGGGCTGATGCCGCACCTGACCGAGTACGTCCTGGAGACGGCGCTCGCCCAGGTCGCCCGGTGGCGGGCGCAGGGGCTCACGGTCCCGGTCGCCGTGAACGTCTCGCCGCGCGACGTCCACACCCCGGGCTTCGCGGGCGCGGTGGCGGCCCGGCTGGCCCGGCACGGCGTCCCGGCGGGCGCCCTCCAGCTGGAGATAACCGAGCACGTCCTCCTGGAGGACCCGCAGCGGGCCGCCGACACCCTGGCGGGCCTGACCGGCCACGGCGTGAAGATGTCCCTCGACGACTTCGGCACCGGGTACTCCTCGCTCGTGCATCTGCGCCGGCTGCCCGTCAGCGAGCTCAAGATCGACCGCTCCTTCGTGGCCCGGCTCGCCGTCGACAACGAGGACGCCGAGATCGTCCGCTGCACCCTCGACCTCGCCCACTCCCTCGGTCTGCTCGTCGTCGCCGAGGGCGTCGAGGACGACGAGACCTGGGAGCGCCTGCGCGACCTGGGGTGCGACGCCGTCCAGGGCTGGCTGGTCGCCGCCGCGATGCCGCCCGCCGAGGCCACCGCCTGGCTGCTCGCCCGGGGCTCGCGCGGGGGCAGCGCAGCGTCCCGCCGACCTGGAGGCGGCGGCCAAGTCCGCCGCCACAGCCGCGGCCGAGGAGCCGTCGGGCACCCCGGTGCAGTGATCGGGTGGGCCCGCCTCCGACGTCACCGTAACGCCGTAACGGCCTGGGAGGACACGGCGGTTCGGGGGCGGGGGTCGGTGCGGACCGGGCCGGTTTCCCGCGATCCCGGGTGAGGGGCGCCGGCCGCTGTCGACGCCGGAAGGCACTGGGGAGGCACTGGGGAGGCGCCGCGGAGGCGCCCGGCCGCGCGGTCCCCCAGGGCCCGTCGGCCGACCCGTCGGCCCGCTGGGATCGGTGCCCCTCGGCCCCTGATCAGGCCCCCCGGCACAAACCGTTTAGTCGAGTGGCGGCCGGGCCCCATAGGATTGGCCCCAAACCACACGCACTCACCCCTGAGGATCGCTGCATGCCTGGCATCACGCGCGAGGAGGTCGCACACCTCGCACGGCTGGCGCGTCTGGAGCTGAAGCCCGAAGAGCTTGAGCACTTCGCCGGTCAGCTCGACGACATCATCGGCGCGGTCGCCCGCGTCTCCGAGGTCGCCGACCAAGACGTACCGCCGACCTCCCACCCGCTGCCGCTGACGAACGTCATGCGCGCGGACGAGGTCCGTCCGTCGCTCACCCCCGCGCAGGCGCTCTCCGGCGCCCCGGCCCAGGAGCAGCAGCGTTTCAAGGTGCCGCAGATCCTGGGGGAGGACTAATCACATGACGGACATCATCAGGCTCACCGCCGCCGAGATCGCCTCGAAGATCGCGTCCGGCGAGCTCACGGCCGTCGAGGTCACCGAGGCCCACCTGGCTCGTATCGAGGCCGTCGACGAGAAGGTCCACGCCTTCCTGCACGTCGACCGCGAGGGCGCGCTGGCCCAGGCCCGCGCCGTCGACGCCAAGCGCGCGGCCGGCGAGAAGCTCGGCCCGCTGGCCGGTGTGCCCCTCGCCCTGAAGGACATCTTCACCACCGAGGGCATCCCGACCACGGTCGGCTCGAAGATCCTCGAAGGCTGGATCCCGCCGTACGACGCGACGCTCACCAAGCGGCTCAAGGCCGCCGACGTCGTCATCCTCGGCAAGACCAACATGGACGAGTTCGCCATGGGGTCGTCGACGGAGAACAGCGCGTACGGCCCGACCGGCAACCCGTGGGACCTCACCCGGATCCCCGGCGGCTCCGGCGGCGGCTCCTCGGCGGCGCTCGCCTCCTACGAGGCCCCGCTGGCCATCGGCACGGACACCGGCGGATCGATCCGCCAGCCCGCCGCCGTCACCGGCACCGTCGGCGTCAAGCCGACCTACGGCGCGGTCTCCCGCTACGGCATGGTCGCCTTCTCGTCCTCCCTCGACCAGGGCGGGCCCTGCGCCCGTACGGTCCTGGACGCGGCGCTGCTGCACGAGGTCATCGCCGGGCACGACCCGCTCGACTCGACCTCCATCGACGCGCCGGTCCCGCCGGTCGTCGAGGCCGCCCGCAACGGCTCGGTCGCCGGGATGCGCGTCGGCGTCGTCAAGCAGTTCTCCGGCGAGGGCTACCAGGCCGGTGTCGTCCAGCGCTTCAACGAGTCGGTCGAGCTGCTCAAGTCGCTCGGCGCCGAGATCGTCGAGCTGGACTGCCCGTCCTTCGACCTGGCGCTCTCCGCGTACTACCTGATCGCCCCGTCCGAGTGCTCGTCCAACCTGGCCCGCTTCGACGCCATGCGCTACGGCCTGCGGGTCGGCGACGACGGCACGAAGTCCGCCGAGGACGTCACCGCGCTCACCCGCGAGGCCGGCTTCGGCGACGAGGTCAAGCGCCGGGTGATCCTCGGTACGTACGCACTGAGCTCCGGCTACTACGACGCGTACTACGGCAGCGCCCAGAAGGTCCGCACGCTCATCACGCGCGACTTCGAGAAGGCCTTCGAGCAGGTCGACGTGATCGTCTCGCCGACCACGCCCACCACCGCCTTCCCGATCGGCGAGCGCGCCGACGACCCGATGGCGATGTACCTCGCCGACCTGTGCACCATCCCGACCAACATGGCGGGCAACGCCGCCATGTCGCTGCCCTGCGGCCTCGCGCCGGAGGACGGCCTGCCGGTCGGGCTGCAGATCATCGCCCCCGCCCTGAAGGACGACCGCCTGTACAAGGTGGGCGCCGCCGTCGAGGCCGCCTTCGTGGAAAAGTGGGGCCACCCGCTGCTCGAGGAGGCACCGTCGCTGTGAGTGCACTGACCAAGGCCAAGGGCTTCAAGAAGTCCAAGGCCGGTACGTACCTGTCCATCGGCACCACCGCCTTCGGCGCGTTCAGCGTGCTCAAGCAGGCCAAGAAGGCCCGCACCGAGCAGGACAAGCTGCAGCTGCTCGACGCCGTCGTCTCCGCCGCCGCCATCGCCACCGGCGTCGCCATCCTGCTGCGCGAGCTCAAGCGCATGGGTGACGACGACGTCCTGCTGGGCTGAGAGGGATTGTTTCACCGTGACCGTCACTGATCTGGTCTCGTACGAGGACGCCCTCGCGTCGTACGACCCCGTCATGGGCCTTGAGGTCCATGTCGAGCTCGGCACGAAGACCAAGATGTTCTGCGGCTGTTCTACCGAGCTGGGCGCCGAGCCCAACTCGCAGACCTGCCCCACCTGCCTCGGCCTGCCCGGCTCGCTCCCGGTCGTCAACGCGATCGGCGTCGAGTCGGCCGTCAAGATCGGCCTCGCGCTCCACTGCGAGATCGCCGAGTGGTGCCGCTTCGCCCGGAAGAACTACTTCTATCCGGACATGCCGAAGAACTTCCAGACCTCGCAGTACGACGAGCCGATCGCCTTCAACGGCTATCTGGACGTCCAGCTGGAGGACGGCGAGATCTTCCGCGTGGAGATCGAGCGCGCCCACATGGAGGAGGACACCGGCAAGTCGACGCACGTCGGCGGTGCGACGGGCCGTATCCACGGCGCCTCGCACTCGCTGCTCGACTACAACCGGGCCGGCATCCCGCTCATCGAGATCGTCACCAAGCCGATCGAGGGCGCGGGCGAGCGGGCCCCCGAGGTCGCCAAGGCGTACGTCGCCGAGCTGCGCGAGCTCATCAAGGCGCTCGGCGTCTCCGAGGCCCGGATGGACAAGGGCCAGATGCGCTGCGACGTGAACTTGTCGCTGCGGCCCAACGGGACCGAGAAGTTCGGCACCCGCAGCGAGACGAAGAACGTCAACTCGCTGCGTTCGGTCGAGCGCGCGGCCCGCTTCGAGATCCAGCGCCACGCGGCCGTCCTCAACGGCGGCGGCACGATCATCCAGGAGACCCGTCACTTCCACGAGGAAGACGGCTCCACGACGTCCGGCCGCATCAAGGACAACGCCGAGGACTACCGGTACTTCCCGGAGCCCGACCTCGTCCCGGTCGCCCCGGCCCGCGAGTGGGTCGAGGAGCTGCGCAAGGGGCTGCCCGAGCTGCCTCGGGTGCGCCGCAACCGGCTCCGCGAGGAGTGGGGCGTCTCCGAGCACGACATGCAGTCGATCCTCAACGCGGGCGCGGTCGACCCGATCGTCGCCACGATCGAGGCGGGCGCGGACGCCGCGGCCGCCCGTAAGTGGTGGATGGGCGAGCTGGCCCGTAACGCCAACGAGCAGGGCGTCGCCCTGGACGAGCTGCCCGTCACCCCGGCGCAGGTCGCCCGGGTCGCGGCGCTCGTGGCCGCCGGTGACCTCAACGACAAGCTGGCGCGCCAGGTCATCGAGGGCGTCCTCGCGGGCGAGGGCGACCCGGACGCGGTCGTCGAGAAGCGCGGCCTCAAGGTCGTCTCGGACGAGGGCGCGCTCGGCGCGGCCGTGGACGAGGCCATCGCGGGCAACGCGGCCATCGCGGACAAGATCCGCGGCGGCAAGGTGCAGGCCGTCGGCGCACTGGTCGGCGCGGTCATGAAGACCACGCGCGGCCAGGCGGACGCGGCCCGCGTCAAGGAGCTCATCCTGGAGAAGCTGGGCGTCGAGGGCTGAGCCCCCGACCCCGGAGCGCGTTCTCCTGCGTACGTAGTACGTGAACGGCTCGGCCCCCGTATCCCATGGATGCGGGGGCCGAGTCATATGCCATGGGCGGCGCGGAATCAAACCCTCCTGCCGGGTGACCTCGTCCCGGAAGGTCTATAGGGTGCCGAGCGTGGACGGGCGAGAAGCGGTGAGAGTGCTCGGGCGGCGTACGGCGCTGCGGTATCTGGCGCTGGGGGCGGCGGCCAGTGCCGTGTCGGCGTGCACCGGCGCGGGGGCGGCGGAAGGGCCCCGCAAACAGGCGTTGAAGGCGTTCGTGAAGGGCGAGTGGGCCTACCGCTCGAACCAGAGCCACCAGGGCGTCCTCACGGTCAATCCCGATGGGCGCTGGTCTGTCACCCAATGGGGTGGAATGTCCGGTCAGTGGATGCTGGACGGCGCTGTTCTCTCGGTGAGCACCGACGCCCCCACCGGCGACGCGGAGTCCGAGGCGCAGGAAGCCTTCACGCTGACGAGCATGCCGGAGAAGGTCTCCCGGTCGTTCTCGGAGCTCTTCACGCTCTCCGGCGGCTGGTCGAGCATCGGCACCGCCGTCGAGGCCGGGTACAGCAAGGGCGTGCTGACCCTCGCCTTCCGGGGCGACGGCTCCGAGGACCTGCTCGTCACCTGCACCCGCCGCAAGTGACGCGAGGGGTCGCCGGGGCTCGTGTGCGCGCTGTCCTGTGAGCAACCCCTCAGCCCCCTGTGAGTAACCCCACGAAACGGGCAAACGATCACTATTCGCTGTCAGAGTGGCAGCGCGTAGAGGTCATGCGTTCTTTGCGGGCTGTTCAAGTCGTGGCTGTTCACGTCGTGGCTTTTCGAGTCGTGGTTGTTCACGTCGTGGGTGCTCACGGAGCACCGGCTTCCCGGGCAAAGATCCACGAACCATCCAGGGAGCACATTCGTTGGCAGCCATCGCACGGTGGTGCATCAGGCACCGCCTAGTCGCCGTCCTGCTCTGGCTCCTCGCGTTCGGCGGCGCCACGGCCGCCACCGCCGTCGCGGGCTCCGCGTACTCCAACGACTACGAGGTCCCCGGCACCGAGTCCGGCCGCGCTACCGCCCTGCTGGACGCAGGGTTCCACGGCGGCCGCGGCGGTGACACCGGCACGGTCGTCTGGCGCACCGACACCGGATCCGTGCGCGCCCCCGACGTACAGCAGCGCATCTCCAAGGCCCTCGGCGAGGTTGCCGAGCTTCCCGGCGTGGCCTGGGTGACCGGCCCGTACGGCCGCGACGGCGGTACGCAGATCAGCGCGGACGGGCACACCGCCTACGCCTCCGTCACCTTCGACGAGACCGCCGACGCCATCCCCGAGGACCAGGCGCGGGCCGTCGTCGACACCGCGAGGGCCGCCTCCGCCGACGGCCTGCAGGTCGCGGTCGGCGGCAGCGCCGCCGCGCTCACCGAGACCAGCTCCGCGCACCTCAGCGAGATCGTCGGCGTGGTCGTCGCGGCCGTCGTCCTCTTCCTCGCCTTCGGCTCGCTCGCCGCCAGCATCCTGCCCATAGTCACCGCGGTGATCTCCGTCGGCACCGCCTACGCGGGCATAGGACTGCTCGGCCACGCGATGACCGTCGCGGACTTCGCGCCCATGCTCGGCCTGCTCATCGGCCTCGGCGTCGGCATCGACTACGCCCTGTTCATCGTCACCCGGCACCGCCGCGGCCTGCGCCAGGGGCTCTCCGTCGACGAGGCCGCGACCCGGGCCGTGGCGACGACCGGGCGGGCGGTGGTCTTCGCGGGTGCGACCGTCTGCATCGCGCTGCTCGGCATGCTCATCCTGCGCCTCGGCTTCCTCAACGGGGTCGCCGTCGCCGCCTCGCTGACCGTAGTGCTCACCGTCGCCGCGTCGGTGACGCTGCTGCCCGCACTGCTCTCCCTCATCGGGACGCGGGCGCTCAGCCGCCGCGAGCGGCGCCGGCTCGCCGAGCGCGGGCCCCAGCCGGAGCTGCCCACCGGCTTCGCGGCCCGCTGGTCGGTGTTCGTCGAGCGGCACCCGAGGCTCCTCGGCGGCCTCGCCGCCGTGGTGATGCTGGTGCTCGCCCTGCCCACGCTCTCGCTCCATCTGGGCACCTCCGACCAGGGCAACAACCCGGCGAAGTCCACCACTCGCACCGCCTACGACCTGCTCGCCGACGGGTTCGGGCCCGGCGTCAACGGGCCGCTCACCCTCGCCGCGAAGCTCGACGGCGCCGACGACCGGCTCGCCATGGAGCGGCTGCCCGGTGTGCTGCGCTCCAGCGAGGGCGTGGCCTCGGTGAGCCCGGTGACGTACAACGCCAGCGGCGACACGGCCGTCCTCACGGTGGTGCCCCGGTCGGCGCCGCAGTCCCAGGACACCAGCGCCCTCGTCGACCGGCTGCGCGACAAGGTGCTGCCGGCCGTCGAGAAGGGCACCTCGCTCGACGTCCACGTGGGCGGGGTGACCGCGAGCTACGACGACTTCGCGGGTGTGATCATCGGGAAGCTGCCGCTCTTCGTCGGTGTGGTCATCACCCTCGGCTGTGTCCTGCTGCTCCTCGCCTTCCGCTCGATCGGCATCCCGCTCAAGGCGGCCGCGATGAACGTGGCGGCGGTGGCCTCCGCGTTCGGGATCGTCGTCGCCGTCTTCCAGTGGGGGTGGGGGAGCGAGCTCCTGGGCCTCGGCCGGTCGGGGCCGATCGAGCCCTTCCTCCCTGTGATCATGGTCTCGGTGCTCTTCGGGCTCTCCATGGACTACCAGGTGTTCCTGGTCAGCCGGATGTACGAGGAGTGGCTGGAGACCGGCGACAACCGGCGCGCGGTCCGGGTCGGCCTCGCCGAGACCAGCCGGGTGATCAACTCGGCTGCCGTCATCATGATTTCGGTGTTCCTGGCCTTCGTGCTCAGCGGCGAGCGGGTGATCGCGATGTTCGGCATCGCGCTGGCGGCAGCCGTCGCGCTCGACGCGTTCGTGCTGCGCACCCTGCTCGTACCGGCCCTGATGCACCTGCTCGGCGGCGCCAACTGGTGGCTGCCCGGCTGGCTGGACCGACGGCTTCCGCGGATCAGCATCGAACCGCCCGAGTGCCGCCGTGCGACGATTTTGGCGCAGCGGGCCAGTGAGCCGGTCGACGAGCTCGTGGGCCAGCCGTAGGCATGGTCGTTACGTAGGGACGTGAAGGAGCGGGATGTTCGCGATATCGCTGGGGGACGACGGCGCGGAGCTGCGGCCGCTGGAGCCGCACCACGCCGAGGAGTACCTCGCGCACATCGACCGGGGGCGTGACTTCATCGGGCAGTTCATCATGCTCGCCGAGGTGAGCAAGGACCTGGAGTCGGCACGGGCCTTCCTCCAGGCGTACGCGGAGAAGGCGGCCTCGGACACCGGGCGCGTCTACGGCATCTGGTCCGAGGGCACGCTCGTCGGCGGCGTCCTCTTCCGTACGTTCGACGCCCGGCTCGGCACCGCCGAGGCCGGGTGCTGGCTGGAGGAGTCGGCGGTCGGGCGCGGGCTCGTCACCCGCGCGGTGCGGGTGCTGATCGACTGGGCCGTCGAGGAGCGCGGGATCCACCGTGTGGAGTGGCTCGCCGCCTCCGGCAACACCGCCAGCATCAACGTGGCCAAGCGGCTCGGGATGACGCGGGACGGGGTGCTGCGCGAGAACTACCCGTACCGGGGCGTCCGCCAGGACACCGAGGTCTGGGCGGTGCTGGCCCCGGAGTGGCGGGCCCGCGCGGCAGCCTAGGGACTGCCCGGCGGATCGTGCCCGGGACGCCCGTTAAGGCGCCTCTCAGAAAGGCCGCCTACCGTCCCCGGCATGACTGCCACCCCCTCCACGACCAAGACCGACAACGAAGCCGACGCGCGGGCGACGGCTGCCGAGGAGCCCGTGGCCGCCGCCGGCACGGCCGCCGACCCCGCCGCCGAGGCCCCGGACGATATCGCCGAGGCCGAGGCCGAGGGCGCCGACGAGGACGAGCTCGACGACGACGTGCCGCCCGCCGCTCCCGTCCGTACCGGGATCGGCGCCGGCGCCGCCGCCGTCGTCTCCGGGGCGCTCGGCCTCGCCTCGCTCACCGGCACCTGGACCGGGAAGGTCCTCTCCGAGCGCGAGACCCTGCTCGGCCAGATCAAGACCGCCCAGGGCGGCTCGGCCTCCGCGCAGATCCACGAGATCTACGGCGACTCCTGGCACACCACCGCCGCCGTCAACGGCACCTTCGCGCTGCTCGCCCTGCTGGTCGGCGCGTTCGTGCTGGCCCGCCCGGCGTTCGGCGCCCCCGACGCCCAGCCTCAGCCCGGCTGGGTGCGGGCGGTCGCGCTCGGCGGCGTCGTACTCGGCGCGATCGGTCTGCTGCTCTCCGTCGGGATGTACTTCGACCTGTTCGCGACCCTGCCCTCGACCGGCTCCTGACCACTCAGAGCGCCGGGGGCGCCATCGTGAAGCGGGCCAGGACGGCGGCGCTCACGGTCTGGCGCTGAGGCTCAAGATCGAGCTCCGGGACGCTCTCCGGCGCGCCGCCGTACCCCGCCGCCGCCCGCATCATCGCGGGCGCCGCCACCGGGTACGGCCGCGCGTCCTCGGCGCCCTCGTCGGCCAGTTCGAGCAGGGCCACCAGCTCGCTGCCGAGCGCCGTCGCGTATTCACGGGCGCGCTCCACCGCCTGCTCGACGGCCCGGCGGCGCGCCTTCCCGTACGCGGGCGAGGCCGGGCGCAGACCCCACCAGGGGCCGTCCACGCGCGTCAGTTCCAGTGAGGCCAGGCGCGAGGCCAGTTCGCCGAGCGCCGTGAAGTCACCGAGCTCCACCGTGATCCGCACCTGCCCGTGGTACGCCCGCACCCGCTCGCCCCGGCCGTGCCTGCCCAGTTCGGGGCTGACCGAGAAGGAGCCGGTCTCCACCTGCTCCACCGCCTCCCCGTACGACTTGACGAGGTCGAGGGCGGCCGCGTTGCGGCGGGTGAGGTCGTCGAGGGCGGTACGGCGGTCGGTGCCGCGCGCGGTGACCGTCACCCCGAGCCGGGCGATCTCCGGGTCGACGTCGAGCACCGCCTCGCCCCGGACCGCGATCCGGGGGGCGTCGGGGGTGCCGTAGGGCAGGTGCGGGGACGGCTGGGTCATCTCGGCTCCTGGGGTCGCTGGGTGCGCCCCACTCTTCCACCGGCCCGCCCCATGGGGCATCCACCGCACGTCTGAGTCCGATGCCTTATGCCTAGGTACCCCGGCCGGCCGGATGCCCTGCGTCTAAGGCCTCGCCGCCGCGAGGATGCGGCACTCTCCCGATGTGGCGGAACCCCCTGGGATACGAGAGTCAGGGCATCGCGGAAAGCGATGAACCACCGACTCGAGCCCCGCGAGGGGCACCAGGGAGCCCAAGATGTTCACGTACCAGATGCACAAGGTGAACCAGGCCGAGCTGCTCCGCCAGGCCGCCGCCCAGCGGCTGGTCCACCAGGCCCGCGTGGCCCGCAGGACCCGGCGCCACGCGGACCACGAAGGCGAGGGGCGGGTGAGCCACCTGCGCGATCTGCGCGACCGCTTCGCGCACGCCGCCTGAGCGCCCGCGAGAACCGCGATGACCTTGATCGTCCCCATGGGTGCCGCGGGACCGGACGGCTGTGCGATGCTCGGCGACGTGGAGACCAGGTCCTTCAGCCCCGTGTTCGTCGGCCGCGCCGGTGAACTGACCGCCCTGAACGAAGCGCTCGCCCGCGCCACCGCGGGCGAGCCGCAGGCGTTGCTGGTGGGCGGTGAGGCCGGAGTGGGCAAGACCCGGCTCATCGAGGAGTTCACCAACGCCGCCTGCGACGCCGGAGCCGTGGTCGCGGTCGGCGGCTGTGTCGAGATCGGCGCCGACGGCCTGCCGTTCGCCCCCTTCTCCACCGCCCTGCGCACCCTGCGCCGCCGACTGCCCGACGAGCTCGCCGCGGCCGCCGACGGCCAGGAGGAGGAGCTGGCCCGGCTGCTGCCGGAGCTCGGCGAGGCCAGCCGGGAGAGCGGCGAGGACGGCACCGCCCGCCTCTTCGAACTCACCGTACGGCTCCTGGAGCGGACCGCCGCCGACCGCACGGTCGTGCTGGTCCTCGAAGACCTGCACTGGGCGGACGCCTCCACCCGCCATCTGCTCGCCTATCTGCTGCGCACCCTGCGGCGCGGCCGGCTCGTCGTCGTCGCCACCTACCGCGCCGACGACATCCACCGCCGCCACCCGCTGCGCCCGCTGCTCGCCGAACTCGACCGGCTGCGCACGGTCCGGCGCATCGAGCTCTCCCGCTTCAGCCGCGGCGAAGTCAGCCGCCAGCTCACCGGGATCCTCGCCGCCGAACCCGAACAGGCCCTGGTGGACGACATCTTCGCGCGCTCCGACGGCAACGCCTTCTTCGTGGAGGAGCTGAGCGTCTGCCACGAGTCGGGCTGCGTCCCCGGCGGCCTCAGCGAGTCCCTGCGCGACCTGCTGCTCGTACGGGTCGAGACGCTCTCCGAGAACGCCCAGCTCGTCGTCCGCATCCTCGCCGAGGGCGGCTCCACCGTGGAGCACCCGCTGCTCGCCGCGGTCTGCCGGCTCTCCGACGACGACCTGGACGCGGCGCTGCGGGCGGCCGTCGGCGCCAACATCGTGCTGCCGACCGAGGACGGCGACGGCTACCGGTTCCGGCACTCGCTGGTCCGCGAGGCCGTCAGCGACGACCTGCTGCCCGGCGAGCGCTCCCGCCTCAACCGCCGGTACGCCGAGGTCCTGGAGGCCGACCCCTCGCTGGTCCGCGCCGACGAGCACGCCACCCGCCTGGCCAGCTACTGGTACTCCGCGCACGACGCCGCCAAGGCGCTGCCCGTGGTGCTGCGCGCCGCCGTCGAGGCCCGGAAGCGGCACGCCTACTCCGAGCAGCTGAGCCTGCTCGAACGCGGTATGGAGCTGTGGGACTCGGTGCCCGCCGAAGTCCGCGCCGAGCTGCGCCCGTTGGACTACGCGGGCGCCTACCCCTCGTGCTACGCGTGCGACCCCCACACCACCCCGCTCGGCTACCTCGACCTGCTCGCCGAGGCGGCCGTCGCGGCCCGCTTCTGCGGGGAGCGCGAGCGCGCCGTGAAGATAGCCAGGCGCGCGCTGCGGATCATCGAGGCCGAGGAGGCGGACGCCCCGCCCGGCACTCCGCACGGCGATCCGCTGCGGGCCGCCTGGTTCTGGACCGAGCTCTCCAAGCTGGTGCAGAACCTGGGGCGCGGCGACGGCTGGGACGAGATCGCCACCGCCCAGGAGCTGGTGCGCGGACTGCCGCCGTCCGCCGTGCACGCGGCGATCCTGGCCACCGCCGCGGGCTGGGGCATGCTGCACCGCCCCGGCCCCGAGTCGCTCGCCGCCGCCGAACGCGCCGTGGAGTACGCCCAGCTGGTCGACGCCGAGGAGACCGAGCTCAACGCCCGGCTCACCCTCGGCGGCCTGATGGTCGACGCGGGCGACGCCGAGGGCGGCCTGGCCATGATGCGCGGCGTCATCGAGCGCTCCCTCGACCTCGGCCTCGTCGGCGAGGCGGCCCGCGGCTATGTGAACCTCTCCTCCAGTCTCGAATCGGTCGGCCGCTCGCAGGAGTCCGCGCGGACCGCGGCCGAGGGCGTACGGCTCTCGCGCAAGTACGGCCTCATCGACAGCGAGTCCTGGGCCGCGGCCAACGAGTCCGCCGCCCTGCTCAGCCTCGGCCGCTGGGACGAGGCCACCGAGCGCGTCGCGTGGGTCCAGCGCTCCGGTGTGAGCGGCAAGCCCCGGGGCTACTCCGCGCTCAGGCTCTCCCAACTGGCCGTGATACGGGGCGAGTTGGAGCTCGCCGTCGAGCGCCTCGCCGACGCCGTCCGCTACTTCGGCGCCCGTGATCCGCTGCCCCAGAACGCGCTGCCCATGGCCCAGGTCGAACTGGCCGTCGCGGCCGGGCAGGGCCGGTTCGCCGAGGCACGCGCCGGGCTCGCCCGCGCCGTCGAGGCCGGCTTCCCGCCCGGTACCCAGCGCTACGGCTGGCCGCTGCTGTTCACCGCCGCCGCCGTGGAGGCCGATCTGCGCGGGCTGCCCACCGCCGGGCCCGGCCGGGACGAGGCCCTGGCCCTGATCCACTCGGCGGCCCGGACCATGCCCACCCCGAGCGCGCTGGCCAAGGCGTACGCCCTGTGCGTCGAGGCGGATCTGGCCCGCGCCGGAGGCCGGGACGACGCGGCCCGCTGGGAGGCGGCCGCCGCCGCGCTCCAGCCGCTGGAGCGTCCGTACGAACTCGCCCGGGTCTGCCTGCGGTGGGCCGCCGCGCTGCTCGCCGAGGGCAACCGGCGCGACACCGTCGCCACGCTGCTGCGGCAGTCGCACTCCGCCGCCGTACGGCTCGGGGCCCGGCCGCTGGTGGAGGAGCTGGAGCTGCTGGCCCGCCGGGCCCGGCTGCCGCTCACCGAGCCGGAGCCCGCCGTCCCGGACGAGGCGGCCGACCCGGCCGGGGCGCTCGGGCTGACCAGCCGGGAGCAGGACGTCCTGCGCCTGGTCGCCGCGGGGCTCAGCAACCGCCAGATCGCCGAGGAGCTCTACATCTCCCCGAAGACGGCCAGCGTGCACGTCTCCAACATCCTGGCCAAGCTGGGCGTCTCGGGCCGGGGCGAGGCCGCCGCACTGGCCCACCGGCTCAACCTCTTCGCCGGGACCGCCGCCTGAGCGGGGGCGCGGTGGCCCGGACGGGGGCGTCGCGTGTCATGTCACCTCCAGCTCCAGGATCCTGTCGTCGCCCGGCTTCGGGGTGCCCCGGCCGTCGGTCTCGCTGGTGACCAGGAGCAGGGTGTGCGGCCCCGTCGCGATCACCGTGCGCAGCCGTCCGTAGGCGGACGTCAGGAACGCCTCGGGCGGCGCCAGCGCCTTGGTGCCGTCGAGCGGGATGCGCCACAGCCGCTCGCCGCGCAGGGACGCCATCCAGATGCTGCCCGCCGCATACGCCACACCGCTCGGTGAGGCGTCCGAGGTCTTCCACTGCTCCACC
The DNA here is from genome assembly GCF_001653515.1 of Streptomyces sp. ERV7. GTDB lineage: Bacteria > Actinomycetota > Actinomycetes > Streptomycetales > Streptomycetaceae > Streptomyces. The sequence goes on from NZ_LYOY01000051.1 coordinate 89,885, forward strand.
GGGTCCACGAACCCCGGCTTGCTCCCCTTGCCCTCGACCACCGGCCAGCCGTCGTTCTCGCCCGGCCCGATCACATTGAGCTCGTCCCAGGTGTCCTGGCCGAACTCCGAGGCCCACAGCCGCTTCGCGTCGTCCCAGGCCAGGCCCTGCACATTGCGGTGGCCGTACGAGTACACCACCGAGTCCGCCTCGGGGTTGCCGTGCACCGGCTGTCCGTCCGGGGTCATCCGCAGGATCTTGCCGCCCAGCGACTTCTTGTCCTGGGCCAGGCCCCGGTCGCCGGTCTCGCCCGTGCCCGCGTACAGCATCTTGTCCGGGCCGAAGGCGATCCGGCCGCCGTTGTGGATGGTGCCCTTGGGGATGCCCCGCAGGATGGTGTCGGGCGCGCCCAGCTGCTCGCCCGCCGGACGCTTCTCGTCGTAGATCATCCGGGCGATGCGGTTGTCGGACTCGGTGGTGAAGTACGCGAACACCTGGTGGTCCGAGGCGAAGGCGGGGGAGAGGGCGAGGCCGAGCAGGCCGCCCTCGCCGCCCGGTTTGACGCCCGGCACGCTGCCGATCACGGTCTGTTTGCCGGCCGCGTCGACCCGGCTGACCGTGCCCTCGTCGCGCGAGGCGACGAGCAGGCCCCCGCCGGGCAGGGGGGCCACGCCCCAGGGCGACTTCAGTCCCTGGGCCACGGTTCTGATGACCTTCACCGAGCCCTTCGGCGGGGGGAGCTCGGCGGCGGACGCCGTGGCGGAGGCCTTCGGCGAGCTGGGCGCGGGTGTCGAGCGGGCGCCGCCCTCGGGCCGCGGCGCGGTCCCGGACGAGCACCCGGCCGCGAGCACCAGCGCGGCAGCGGCCAACAGGGCCGTCAGAGCAGGACGTTGCACGGTTCGCTTCCTTTCGAGCGGCTGCGGTCTCTACGGTACTTACACCGCCCGAGCCCCTCAGGTTCCCGATACTCCCTCTCCGACTCCGCAGCCTCCCCGATTCCCGGGATCCCTCAGTCTCAGGATCCCTCAGTCCCAGGACCCCCGCGCCCCCGGCAGCCGTTCGATCTCCGCCTCGTCCCGGGCCGTCAGGGCGAGGCCCGCCGCCGCGGCGTTCTCGCGGGCCCACTCCTCGCGCTTGGTGCCCGGCACCGGCACCACGTGCGGCCCCCGGCCGAGCAGCCAGGCCAGGGCGACCTGGGCCGGGGTCACCCCGTCCCCGTGGCGCGCCGCGACCCGGCGCAGCCCCGCCACCACGGGCTGGTTGGCCGCCATCATCTCGGCGGTGAAGCGGGGGTGCCGGGCCCGTACGTCGTCCGGCTCGAAGCCCTGGCCCGGGGTGAGCGTGCCGGTGAGGAAGCCGCTGCCGAGCGGCATCGCGGCCAGGAAGCCCACGCCCCGCGCCGCGCACCACGGCAGCAGCGCGTCCAGCGCCTCGGGGGCCCACACCGACAGCTCCGCCTGGACGGCGCTGACGGGGAAGACCTGCTGTACCCGCTCCAGTTGACGTATCGTCACTTCATGAGGGGCGCCCGGCCGCCGGGCCGTCGGCGCGCCCGTCGCGCACACCCCGAGGGCCCGCACTTTGCCCGCCGTCACCAGCTCCGCCATCGCGCCCCAGGTCTCCTCGACCGGTACGTCGGGGTCCGCGCGGTGCAGCTGGTAGAGGTCGATGACGTCCGTCTGGAGCCGCCGCAGCGAGGCGTCGCAGGCGCGCTTCACATAGCCGGGCCGCCCATCGGCGACCACGTGCGCGTCGCCGCCCACCAGGAGCCCGCACTTGGTGGCGACGAAGGCGTCCGCGCGGCGCTCCTTCAGGGCGCGGCCCACCAGCAGCTCATTGGTGAACGGGCCGTACATGTCCGCCGTGTCGAGCAGGGTGGAGCCGGCGTCGAGCGCTGCGTGCACGGCGCGCAGCGAGCGGTCCCCGCGCTGCTGCGACCTGCTGTACCCCCAGCTCATCGGCATGCAGCCGAGGCCGATCGCGCCCACCTCCAGGGTCGCCGCACCGATAGTCCTGCGCTCCAACTCCCCGTACCCCTCCGACCGCCCTGGGTGTGCCCCCCAAACTAACCTCTGGCCGCCACCGGTCCTGACATAGCCTCCGGGCATGACTGCAGACGTGTGGCTCCCCTTCCCCGCCGACGAGGTCCCGGGCCTGCCCGACGGCCTTCCCTACCGCCTGTGGGACGGCGGTCCCGACTACCCCGCCGACCCCGCCGACTGCGGCTTCTACGTGGTCCCGTACATGAAGGGCACGGCCATCGCGATGCGGCCGCTCGCCGCGATGACCGGTGTACGGGTCGTGCAGACCCTGTCGGCGGGCATCGACCACGTAGAGCCGGGTCTGGGCGCGCTGCCCCGGGGCGTACGGCTCTGCAACGCGCGCGGTGTGCACGAGGCGTCCACCGCCGAGCTCACCCTCGCGCTGATCCTGGCCTCGCTGCGGGGGATTCCCTCGTTCGTCGCGGGGCAGGAGAAGGAGGAGTGGCGGTCCGGCTTCTATCCGGCCCTCGCCGACAAGTCGGTGCTGATCGTCGGGTACGGATCGATCGGCGCGGCCATCGAGGACCGGCTCGCGCCTTTTGAGTGCGCCCGGGTGGCGCGCGTGGCGCGCTCCTGGCGCACGACTGCGCGCGGCCCAGTGCATCCCCTCACCGAACTGCCCGCACTCCTCCCGGAAGCCGACGTGGTGGTCCTCTCCACGCCCCTCACCGAGCAGACGAAGGGCCTGGCGGGCGCAGACTTCCTGGGCCGCATGAAGGACGGAGCACTCCTGGTGAACATGGCCCGGGGCCCGGTCGTGGACACCAAGGCGCTCCTCGCGGAGCTGGAGAGCGGCCGCATCCGCGCCGCCCTGGACGTCACCGATCCGGAGCCGCTGCCCGCCGGACACCCGCTGTGGCGTGCGCCGAACGTTCTGATCAGCCCTCATGTCGGGGGCTCCACTTCGGCGTTCCTGCCGCGCGCGAAGGCGCTGCTCGCCCGCCAGCTGACCAAGTACGCGGCCGGGGAGCCGCTCGACAACGTGGTCCTGACCACCGAGTAGGGCGCCGCCGCCCTCGATCGGCGACTCTGCGCACCGGCCCGAATGCGGTCCGTGTCCCCAACTCCCTTGGTGGTCACGGAGCGTAGAGGAACTATGTCCCTGAGTGACGAGACTGGTGTATCGTCCCGACCGGGGGCTGCGCCGCGTGTCTGGCGGCGCGGGGGAGCGATTGTCACAGCGAGGGGGGCGACGGGCGATGCACGGCCAATGGACCAACGATCCGACGCGGCGGAGCCGCCGACGGCTACCCCGAGGCGCACGAGCGGGGCTTGTGAGGGACCGCACCCGGCCCAGGATCCGCGGCCGGGCCCACACCCTCCCCGACCGCCCGCCCGGCGGCCGCGAGGGCCCATCCGCCGGGCCGGACGAGCGGCCCCCGGGTGCACCGCACCCGTACCGCGACCGGACCCGGAGGGGCCCGGTGAGCGCCCCGGGTGCGGTGCTGCCCCACCGGCCCTTCCCCGGCGGCGGGACCGGCCTGGCCTCCCAGCTCGTCCTCGCGGTGATCTGCGCGGGGTACGCGACGGGGGCGGCGCTCGGCTGGGGATCCCCGGAAGTCGCCGATGTGATGGGGGACTTCGGGCTCAGCGCCGCGGCGATGACGGCCTCGGTCTCCTGCTTCCTCTACGCGCGCGGAGGCGCCGGGGAGGGGGAGAGCCGCTTTCGGCCCGCATGGCTCCTCTTCTCGTTCTCCTCCGCCATGGCGGCGAGCGGCAACGGAGTCTGGGGGTGGTACCAAGTGGTGCTTGAGCACGAGGTCCCCTCGCCCTCCATGGCCGACCTGTTCTTCCTGCTCTTCGCGCCGCCCGCGATCGTCGGGCTCCTCGTGCTGGCCAAGCGGCCGATCACCCGGGCCGGCTGGGTCTGCCTGGGCCTGGACTCCTGGCTGATCGGCGGCTCGCTGCTGACCCTCTCGTGGAGCCTGGCCCTCGCGCACACCGCGCACTTCGACGGCGAGAGCGTCGCCAGGACCGCGCTGACGCTCGCCTACCCGCTGCTCGACATCGTTCTCGTGAGCATGGTGCTCGCGCTGCACTTCCGGCGCTCCTCCGCCAACCGGTCGGCGATCAACACGGCCATCGCCGCGCTCGCCCTGACCGTGCTGTGCGACGCGCTCTACACCTCACCGCTGCTGCGCGAGCACTACCGCTCCGGCCAGCTCCTCGACGCGGGCTGGTTCGCCGCCTCGCTGCTGCTCGCCTACGCGCCGTGGGGAGCCCGCAGGTTCGCCCCGGGCCGCCCGTTCGTGCCGCCACCGCCGGTCCGGCGGCCGGGCGCGCTCCCGGCCGGCCGGCCGATCGCGGGCTCACTGGGCGCGCTCACGCCGTACCTCGCGGCCGCCGTGTGCACCCTGGGGATCCTCTACAACGTGATCGAGGGCCGCCGGGTCGACCGCGTGGTCGTCTTCACCGGGTGCACGGTGGTGCTCGCCCTGGTGCTGCGCCAGGGGATCATGCTCGTGGACAACATCGCGCTGACCCATGAACTGGCCCAGAAGGAGAACCACTTCCGCTCCCTGGTGCAGGGCTCCAGCGACGTCATCATGATCGCCGCGCCCACCGGGATACTGCGCTACGTCAGCCCCGCCGCCGCGGGCGTCTACGGACGGGACGCGGAGGACCTGGTCGGCTCCGAGCTCGCCTCCCTCATCCACCCGGAGGACCTGGGCCGCGTCGTGCACGAGGTGCGGCGCTTCCTGGCCGCGCCCCCGATGGACGAGCCGGCCGGCCGTATCGAGTGCCGCTTCAGGTCGGGCACAGGCGAGTGGCTGAACGTGGAGTCGACCATCAACCGCCATCAGGGCGGCCTCATCCTCAACAGCCGGGACGTCACCGAACGGGTACGCCTGCAGGCCCAGTTGCAGCACAACGCCGAGCACGACCCGCTCACCGACCTGCCCAACCGCGCCCTGTTCACCGAGCGCGTCCGCCAGGCGCTGAGCGGCCGCCGCGCCTCCGACCCGGGCACCGCGGTGCTCTTCATCGACCTCGACGGCTTCAAGCAGGTCAACGACACCATCGGCCATCAGGCCGGCGACGAGCTGCTGATCCAGGCGGCCCGCCGCCTCCAGGACTCGGTGCGCGCGGGCGACACCGCGGCCCGCCTCGGCGGCGACGAGTTCGCCGCCCTGATCCTCGGCGACGGCAGCCGCGACCGGGCGGCCCGCCAGCGCCAGGTGTGCGAGATCGCCGACCGGCTGCGCCTGACGCTCTCGCAGCCGTACCAGATCGACGGCAACGAGGTACGGGTCGCCGCCTCCATCGGCGTCGCCTTCGCCGAGCGCGACGTCAGCGCCCGGGAGCTGATGCGCAACGCCGACCTCGCGATGTACCGGGCCAAGTCCGGGGGCAAGAACCGCGTCGAGATGTACGCGCCGCAGATGCAGGCCGAGGTGGTCCGCAAGACCGAGCTGGCCGCCCGGCTGCGGACCGCGCTGCACGAGGGCGAGTTCGCGCTGCTGCACCAGCCGGTGGTCAATCTGACCACCGGACGGGTCGCCGCGGTGGCCGCGCAGGCGCGCTGGAGATCCGCCCAGGGGATCCTTTTCACCCCGGCCGAATTCCTCCGGGTCGCCGACGACAGCGAGCGCACGGCGGAGCTGGGCCGCTGGCTCCTGGAAGAGGCCGTCGAGCAGGCCGCCGAGCGCGGCAGGGCCGGGCACGCCACCCCGGTCGCGGTCCGCCTCCCCGCCCGCCGGCTGCTGGACAAGTCGATGCCGCTCGGATCCGTGGAAGCCCTGCTGACCAGGCACGGGCTGCCGTCCGGCGCCCTGGTGATCGAGCTGTCCGACAGTGACCCCAGGATCTCCTTCGACGAGCTGGAGCGCCGTCTGGTGGGCCTGCGCAGGCTCGGTGTGCGGATCGCCCTGGACGGCTTCGGCAGCGGGTACGCGGCGATCAACGCCCTGCGCCGGCTCCCCATCGACGTACTGAAACTGGACAGGGGACTGGTCGAGGGCGTGGTCGAGTCCGCCCGGCTGCACAAGATCACCAGCGGGCTGCTGCGGATCGCCTGCGACCTCGGGATGCAGTCCGTGGCCGACGGCGTGGACGTGCCGGAGCAGGTCCTGGCGCTGCGGGCCATGGGGTGCACCCATGGGCAGGGCATGGCCTTCTCCGGGCCGCTGGACGAGTACCGGCTGCGCAGGGCCCTGGTACGGGGCACCTTCCCGGTTCCCGGCGGGGCCGCGTTGCCCGTGCTCAGCGGCCGGGCGCTGCCCTCCGTCCGGGTCAATCACTCAAATAGTGAGACACCCGTCCCACCCACTTGACACGTCCGGGGCGCCGGGGGGAGGGTCATTGCCATGCGCACCCGAATTCTCGTACTTGGAAAGCGCGTCGGCTGAAGCCGGGCCCCTCACGCGGGCCCAGTGGACCACACCCGACGCGCTCCCCTCGCTTGCCTCACGGCACGAGGGGTTTTTTGTTGCACTGGCACCCCTCAAGCACGACAGCGATCTCGACCAAACCCCCGCATAAACCCTCAGCTTCGAGAAGAGAATGCCGATGACCGAGCAGGCCACCGGGGCCCACCACCCGCAGCCGCGGGCCCGTAACGGCGGACACCAGTCCGCCACCGTTGAGCACGTCACGGGCGCGCAGTCCCTCATCCGTTCTCTTGAGGAAGTCGGGGCCGAGACCGTGTTCGGCATCCCGGGCGGCGCCATCCTCCCGGCGTACGACCCGATGATGGACTCGACCCGCGTCCGCCACGTCCTGGTCCGCCACGAGCAGGGCGCCGGCCACGCCGCCACCGGTTACGCGCAGGCCACCGGCAAGGTCGGCGTCTGCATGGCGACCTCGGGGCCCGGCGCCACCAACCTGGTCACCCCGATCGCGGACGCCCACATGGACTCCGTGCCGCTGGTCGCGATCACCGGTCAGGTCTCCTCCAAGGCGATCGGCACCGACGCCTTCCAGGAGGCGGACATCGTCGGCATCACCATGCCGATCACCAAGCACAACTTCCTGGTCACCAAGGCCGAGGACATCCCGCGCACCATCGCGGAGGCCTTCCACATCGCCTCCACCGGCCGCCCGGGCCCGGTCCTGGTCGACATCGCCAAGGACGCCCTCCAGGCACGCACCACCTTCTCCTGGCCGCCGCACATGGACCTGCCGGGCTACCGCCCGGTCACCAAGCCGCACGCCAAGCAGATCCGCGAGGCCGCCAAGCTGATCGTGGCGGCCAAGCGCCCGGTCCTGTACGTCGGCGGCGGCGTCCTGAAGGCCGGCGCCACCGCCGAGCTGAAGGTCCTCGCGGAGCTCACCGGAGCGCCCGTCACCACCACCCTGATGGCGCTCGGCGCCTTCCCCGACAGCCACCCGCTGCACGTGGGGATGCCCGGGATGCACGGTGCGGTCACCGCCGTCACCGCGCTGCAGAAGTCGGACCTGCTGATCGCGCTCGGCACCCGCTTCGACGACCGGGTCACCGGCAAGCTGGACAGCTTCGCCCCGTACGCGAAGATCATCCACGCGGACATCGACCCGGCCGAGATCGGCAAGAACCGCGAGGTCGACGTGCCGATCGTGGGCGACGCCCGCGAGGTCATCGCCGATCTGGTCCAGGCCGTCCAGGCCGAGCACACCGAGGGTCACACCGGCGACTACTCCGCCTGGTGGAACGACCTGAACCGGTGGCGCGACACCTACCCGCTCGGCTACGAGCAGCCGGGCGACGGCAGCCTCTCGCCGCAGCAGGTCATCCAGCGCATCGGTGAGCTCGCCCCCGCCGACACCATCTACGCGGCCGGCGTCGGCCAGCACCAGATGTGGGCCGCCCACTTCATCAACTACGAGCGCCCCGCCACCTGGCTGAACTCCGGCGGCGCCGGAACGATGGGGTACGCGGTCCCGGCGGCCATGGGCGCCAAGGCCGGTATGCCGGACCGCCCGGTCTGGGCGATCGACGGCGACGGCTGCTTCCAGATGACCAACCAGGAGCTCACCACGTGTGCGCTCAACAACATCCCGATCAAGGTCGCCATCATCAACAACGGCGCCCTCGGGATGGTCCGCCAGTGGCAGACCCTCTTCTACAACCAGCGCTACTCCAACACCGTGCTGCACAGCGGCCCGGAGGCCACCGGCAAGGAGCCCAGCGCCGGCACCCGCGTCCCGGACTTCGTGAAGCTGTCGGAGGCCATGGGCTGCTACGCGATCCGCTGTGAGCGCCCGGAGGACCTGGACAAGGCCATCGAAGAGGCCAACTCGATCAACGACCGCCCGGTCGTCATCGACTTCATCGTCCATGAGGACGCCCAGGTGTGGCCGATGGTCGCCGCCGGCACCTCCAACGACGAGGTCATGGCCGCCCGCGGCGTCCGTCCCGACTTCGGCGACAACGAAGACGACTGAGAGAGCAGAGAGAGACCGCCACCATGTCCACCAAGCACACGCTCTCCGTCCTGGTCGAGAACACCCCCGGCATCCTCGCCCGGATCGCCGCGCTGTTCTCCCGCCGCGGTTTCAACATCGACTCGCTCGCCGTCGGTGTCACCGAACACCCCGACATCTCCCGCATCACCATTGTGGTCAATGTCGAGGACCTGCCCCTGGAGCAGGTGACGAAACAGCTCAACAAGCTGGTCAACGTCCTGAAGATCGTCGAACTCGAGCCCAGCGCTGCGATCCAGCGTGAACTCGTTCTGGTGAAGGTGCGCGCCGACAACGAAACGCGCTCCCAGATCGTCGAGATCGTCCAGTTGTTCCGCGCCAAGACCGTCGACGTCTCGCCCGAGGCCGTGACCATCGAGGCCACCGGCGGCGCCGACAAGCTGGAGGCGATGCTCAAGATGCTGGAGCAGTTCGGCATCAAGGAGCTCGTCCAGTCCGGGACGATCGCCATAGGGCGCGGCTCGCGGTCCATCACCGACCGCAGTCTGCGGGCCCTGGACCGCACGGCCTGAACCCGCCCCTCGCGGTGTTCGTATCGCGAGACTCAAAACTTCCCCTGGCATCCCCGCCGTACGGTGGGACGCAACACCAGCACACCAAGGAGATATCCCAGTGGCCGAGCTGTTCTACGACGCCGACGCCGACCTGTCCATCATCCAGGGCCGCAAGGTCGCTGTGATCGGTTACGGCAGCCAGGGCCACGCCCACGCGCTGTCGCTCCGTGACTCGGGTGTCGACGTCCGCGTCGGTCTGCACGAGGGCTCCAAGTCCAAGGCCAAGGCCGAGGAGCAGGGCCTGCGCGTGGTCACGCCCGCCGAGGCCGCCGCCGAGGCCGACGTCATCATGATCCTGGTCCCGGACCCGATCCAGGCCCAGGTCTACGAGGAGTCCATCAAGGACAACCTGAAGGACGGCGACGCGCTGTTCTTCGGCCACGGCCTCAACGTCCGCTTCGGCTTCATCAAGGCCCCCGAGGGCGTCGACGTCTGCATGGTCGCCCCCAAGGGCCCGGGCCACCTGGTCCGCCGCCAGTACGAGGAGGGCCGCGGCGTCCCGTGTATCGCGGCCGTCGAGCAGGACGCGACCGGCAACGGCTTCGCGCTCGCGCTCTCGTACGCCAAGGGCATCGGCGGCACCCGGGCCGGCGTCATCAAGACGACCTTCACCGAGGAGACCGAGACCGACCTCTTCGGTGAGCAGGCCGTGCTCTGCGGCGGTACGTCCGCGCTGGTCAAGGCGGGCTTCGAGACCCTCGTCGAGGCGGGCTACCAGCCGGAGATCGCCTACTTCGAGTGCCTCCACGAGCTGAAGCTCATCGTCGACCTGATGTACGAGGGCGGCCTGGAGAAGATGCGCTGGTCGGTCTCCGAGACCGCCGAGTGGGGCGACTACGTCACCGGCCCCCGCATCATCACCGCCGACACCAAGGCCGAGATGAAGAAGGTCCTCACCGAGATCCAGGACGGCACCTTCGCCAAGAACTGGATGGACGAGTACCACGGCGGTCTGAAGAAGTACAACGAGTACAAGACCCAGGACGAGAACCACCTCCTGGAGACCACCGGCAAGGAGCTGCGCAAGCTCATGAGCTGGGTGAACGACGACGAGGCGTAAGCCTTCGCGAGGGGCCGCGGCACTGCGCCGCGGCCCCTTGTCCATCTCGTCCACACCCGGACGAGTGGTTTTCCGCCACGGCGGAAAACACCGCCTGGAGCACCACTACACTGCTGCTCAAACACATCGCGTCAGGCCCACAGCGTCGTGCGTCTTCCACGCGGCTAGCACCCTCCACCGCCTGCGGCCGTCGGGACGGCCGTCCGCATTGGACTTGTGAGGACTCACGTGAGCTCGAAACCTGTCGTACTCATCGCTGAAGAGCTGTCGCCCGCCACCGTCGACGCCCTTGGTCCGGACTTCGAGATCCGGCACTGCAACGGAGCCGACCGCGCCGAACTGCTGCCCGCCATCGCCGACGTGGACGCGATCCTGATCCGTTCCGCGACCAAGGTCGACGCCGAGGCCGTAGCCGCCGCGAAGAAGCTGAGGGTCGTCGCCCGCGCGGGCGTGGGCCTGGACAACGTGGACGTCTCCGCCGCCACCAAGGCCGGCGTGATGGTCGTCAACGCCCCGACCTCCAACATCGTCACCGCCGCCGAGCTCGCCTGCGGCCTGCTCGTCGCCACCGCGCGCAACATCCCGCAGGCCAACACCGCGCTGAAGAACGGCGAGTGGAAGCGGAACAAGTACACCGGCGTCGAGCTGAGCGAGAAGACCCTCGGCGTGGTCGGCCTCGGCCGCATCGGCGTCCTGGTCGCCCAGCGCATGTCGGCCTTCGGGATGAAGATCGTCGCGTACGACCCCTATGTGCAGCCCGCGCGCGCCGCGCAGATGGGCGTCAAGCTCCTCACCCTCGACGAGCTGCTCCAGGTCGCGGACTTCATCACCGTGCACCTGCCCAAGACCCCCGAGACCCTCGGTCTCATCGGCGACGAGGCGCTCCACAAGGTCCAGCCGCACGTCCGCATCGTGAACGCGGCGCGCGGCGGCATCGTCGACGAGGCCGCGCTGTACTCGGCGCTCAAGGAGGGCCGCGTCGCGGGCGCGGGCCTGGACGTGTACGCGAAGGAGCCCTGCACGGACTCCCCGCTCTTCGAGCTCGACCAGGTCGTCTGCACCCCGCACCTCGGTGCCTCCACCGACGAGGCCCAGGAGAAGGCGGGTATCGCGGTCGCCCGCTCGGTGCGCCTGGCGCTCGCCGGCGAGCTGGTGCCGGACGCGGTCAACGTGCAGGGCGGTGTCATCGCCGAGGACGTCAAGCCGGGTCTGCCGCTCGCGGAGCGCCTGGGCCGGATCTTCACCGCGCTCGCGGGCGAGGTGGCGGTCCGCCTCGACGTCGAGGTGTACGGCGAGATCACCCAGCACGATGTGAAGGTGCTAGAACTCAGCGCGCTCAAGGGCGTGTTCGAGGACGTGGTCGACGAGACCGTCAGCTACGTCAACGCCCCGCTCTTCGCCCAGGAGCGCGGTGTCGAGGTGCGTCTGACCACGAGCAGCGAGTCCCCGGACCACCGCAACGTGGTCACCGTGCGCGGCACGCTCTCGGGCGGCGAGGAGGTCGCGGTCTCCGGCACGCTGGCGGGCCCCAAGCACCTCCAGAAGATCGTGGCGATCGGCGACTTCGACGTGGACCTGGCGCTCGCCGACCACATGGTCGTGCTGCGCTACGAGGACCGTCCGGGCGTCGTCGGCACGGTCGGCCAGATCCTCGGCGAGGCGGGCCTGAACATCGCCGGTATGCAGGTCGCCCGCGCGGAGGAGGGCGGCGAGGCACTCGCGGTCCTGACGGTGGACGACACGGTGCCGCAGCCGGTGCTGACGGAGGTCGCGGAGACGATCGGCGCGACGTCCGCGCGGTCGGTCAACCTGGTCTGATCCCTCGACCGCGGACCGTGCGGCCACGCACGGTCCGCGGTCGAAGGACCGCCTCCGGTGCGAAGCGCCGACCCCGCCATACGCACGTATTACACAGATGTATAAAACCAGGTAGGCTCCCCGCATGGGACACCGTGAGGATCTGCTGGAGGGCGCCAAGCGCTGCCTCCTGGAGAAGGGCTTCGCGCGGACGACCGCGCGGGACATCGTCAAGGAGTCGGGGACGAATCTGGCGTCCATCGGCTACCACTACGGCTCCAAGGACGCACTGCTCGCGCAGGCGTACATCGCCCTGGTGGAGGGCGTCTCCGTCGCCTTCGACGCGCCCGAGCAGGTGGCGGCCACCGCGCCCGGCTCCCTGGAGCGCTTCCAGGAGGTGTGGTCGAACATCATCGCCACCATGGAGCAGCCCGGCTCGATGTGGCACCTCAGCATGGAGATCATCGCCATGGGCGACCAGCTGCCGGGGGTCCGCGACCATCTGGCGCAGGCCCAGCGCGAGGGTGCGCGCGGCATCATCCCCATGTTCATGGGCGGTGAGGAGTCCGAGGTCGGTGACGACGAGGTCGACACGCTCGGCAAGCTCTATATGACGATGATGATGGGGCTCATCGCCCAGTGGACCTTCGACCCGGGGACGGCGGCGAGTGCGGCCGAACTGACCGAGGGGCTGCGGCGGCTCATCGCCTCCGCCGGACTCGGGAACGGTGAGGGCAAGCCCTCACAGGCGTGAGGCCTTCAGGGCCATGTGCAGCAGCAGCCGGTCCTCGCCCTCGTCGAGGTCCAGGCCGGTGAGCTGCTCGACCCGGGAGAGCCGGTAGTAGAGGGTCTGGCGGTGGATGCCCAGCGCCGCCGCCGTACGGCCCGCCTGGCCCGCGCAGTCGAGGAACACCTCGGCGGTGCGGGCCAGTTCGGTGTGGGCCGGGGTGAGCAGGGCGCGGACCGCCACGTCCTGGGGCGCGGTGTCGGGGAGCGCGGTCAGCAGCCGGTACGGGCCGATCCCTGCCCACTGGGCGACCGGGCCGAGCCCCGGTTCGGCCAGTGCGGCCCGGGCCGCCGAGGCCGCCTCGTGCCAGGAGGCGGGCAGCTCGCCCAGGCCCCGGCGGGCGAGCGCGACCCCGGCCGCGGCGCCCGGCCCCGCCGTGGCGCGCAGCCGCTCGGCGGCGGTCAGCGCGGGCGCCGGCGCGTCGGCCGAGCGGAGCCGGACGAGCGCGCCGAGCACCTGGCCGCGCGGGGCCGCGGGCTCACCCGCCGCCTCCTCGCCGTGCGCCCCCCACGGCACCGTGCACAGCGCCGCCGTCCCGGGGACGGTCCGTACCGACGGCGTCTCCTGGGGCCAGGGGCTGACGCAGACCACCGCGTGCAGACCGTCCGCGTCCGGGCCCAGCGCCGCCCGCAGGGCCGCCGTCGCGGTGTCGCGCTGCCAGCCCCGTCCGGCGGTCAGGGCCGCCCGGAACTCACGGGAGAGGTCGGTGCCCGCCTGTGCCTCGTCGGCGAGCAGTCCGCCGATCCGGGAGGCCACCTCCATCGCGGCGGCGAGGCGGTCCTCGTCCGGCCCGGGGTCGGCGTCCAGGAGCCACACGTAGCCGAGCACCACGCCCCGGTGGCGCACCGGAAGGCAGATCCGGTCGCGGTTGACGCCCGCCTCGGGGGCGGCCGGGATGCGGACGGGGCCGGTCGCGCGGGTGATGCCGAACCCCTCGAACCAGGCGCGGACGGCCGGGGTGGAGCGGCGGGTCAGGATCGAGCGGGTGCGCACCGGGTCCATGGCCGAGTCGTCCTCGGAGTCGTGCGCACCGAAGGCGATCAGCCCGAAGTCCCGGTCCTCCAGGGTCGCGGGGGCACCGAGCAGCGCCGAGATCTCATCGACCAGGTCCTGGTAGTCGCCCTTCACAGCAGCCATTCTCGCGCACTTCGGCGCCGCCTTCAGACATCTGTCTGAGATGCGGGGCACGGATGCGTGACAGGTGTCGATGGCCGAGGATCGGAAGGATCCTTAGGTTTCACGGTGGTTCTCCGTGCCGTTCCCGGATCGTCGGGTTTCGGCCCCCTGCTACCCCTTTCCATGGAGGTGCCCCGTGCTGGGTCCCGTGATCCTCGCCGCGTCGCGCAGCGACAAGATGCGCCGTTTCATCTCGGCCGCCCCCGGCACCAAGCAGGTCGTCGACCGGTTCATCGCCGGGGAGACGGTCGACCAGGTCGTGCCGATCGTCAAGGACGCCGCCGGCAAGGGCCTGGAGGTCACCCTGGACGTGGTGGGCGAGGACATCACCACCGTGGAGCAGTCGTACGCCGCGCGCGACGCCTACCTCCAGCTGGTCGAGCGCCTCAAGGACCTGGACCTCGGCACCCGCGCCGAGATGTCCGTGAAGCTGTCGATGTTCGGCCAGGCGCTGGACGGCGGCCACGAGCTCGCCCTCGCCAACGTGCGCCCGGTCGTCGAGGCCGCCGCCGCCATCGGCACCACGGTCACCCTGGACGCCGAGGACCACACCACCCTCGACTCGATGTTCGCCATCCACGAGGAGCTGCGGAAGGACTTCCCGCAGACCGGCTGCGTCATCCAGGCGTACCTCTTCCGCACCGAGGAGGACGCCCGCCGGCTGGCCGCCGCCGGCAGCCGGGTCCGGATCGTGAAGGGTGCCTACAAGGAGCCCGCCTCCGTCGCGTACCAGGACAAGGGCGAGATCGACAAGGCGTACGTCCGCGTCCTGAAGATCCTGATGGACGGCGAGGCGTACCCGATGATCGGGTCGCACGACCCCCGTCTGATAGCCATCACCCAGGAGCTCGCGCGCCGCGCCGGGCGCAAGCTGGACGAGTACGAGTTCCAGATGCTGTACGGCATCCGCAGCGACGAGCACGTCCGGCTCGCGGCCGAGGGCCACCGGATGCGCGTCTACACGGCGTACGGCACCGACTGGTACGGCTACTTCATGCGCCGTCTGGCGGAGAAGCCGGCCAACCTGCTCTTCTTCGCCCGCTCCATCCTCACCAAGGGCTGAGCCCACCACCCCTCATCAAGGAGTTCAGAGACTCATGGACGCTGTAACCCAGGTCCCCGCTCCCGTCAACGAGCCGGTGCACGGCTACGCCCCGGGTTCGCCCGAGCGCGCGCGCCTGGAGGCCAAGCTCAAGGAGCTGGCCGAGAACCCGATCGAGCTGGCGATGACCATCGGCGGCGAGAAGCGGATGGGCGGCGGGGAGCGCTTCGACGTCGTGCAGCCGCACAACCACAAGGCCGTCATCGGCACCTACGCCAACGCGACCACGCAGGACGCGCAGGACGCGGTCGACGCCGCGCTCGCCGCCGCCCCGGCGTGGCGTGCGATGTCCTTCGACGACCGCGCCGCGATCATCCTGCGCGCCGCCGAGCTGCTCGCCGGCCCCTGGCGCGAGACGCTGGCCGCCTCCACGATGCTCGGCCAGTCGAAGACCGCCCAGCAGGCCGAGATCGACACCCCGTGCGAGCTCGTCGACTTCTGGCGCTTCAACGTCCACTACGCCCGTCAGCTGCTCGCCGAGCAGCCCCCGGCGAACTCCCCGGGCGTGTGGAACCGGATGGACCACCGTCCGCTGGAAGGTTTCGTCTACGCGATCACGCCGTTCAACTTCACGGCCATCGCGGGCAACCTGCCGACCGCCCCGGCCCTGATGGGCAACGTGGTCGTGTGGAAGCCGTCCCCGACCCAGACCCACGCCGCCGTGCTGCTGATGCAGCTCCTGGAGGAGGCCGGTCTGCCCAAGGGCGTCATCAACCTGGTCACCGGTGACGGTCTGGCCGTCTCCGAGATCGCGCTGAACCACCGCGACCTGGCGGGCATCCACTTCACCGGTTCCACCAAGACCTTCCAGCACCTGTGGAAGACGGTCGGCACCAACATCGAGAAGTACCGCACCTACCCGCGTCTGGTCGGCGAGACCGGCGGCAAGGACTTCGTCGTCGCGCACCCCAGCGCCGACCGCGCCGTCCTGAAGACCGCGCTGACCCGTGGCTCCTTCGAGTTCCAGGGCCAGAAGTGCTCCGCGTCCTCGCGTGCGTACGTCCCGGCCTCGATCTGGAACGACGGCTTCAAGGAGGAGTTCGCGGCCGAGGTCGACGGCATCACCATGGGTGACGTCACCGATCTGTCGAACTTCATCGGCGCCGTCATCGACGAGCGCTCGTTCGCCAAGAACAAGGCCGCGATCGACCGCGCCGAGGCCGACGCCTCCTGCACGATCGTGGCCGGCGGCACCTACGACGACTCGGTCGGCTACTTCGTCCGCCCGACCGTCATCGAGTGCTCGGACCCCGAGAACGAGGTCTTCACGACCGAGTACTTCGGCCCGATCCTGGCGATCCACGTCTACGACGACGAGAAGTACGACGAGATGCTGGAGCAGATGGAGTCGGTCTCCGACTACGCCCTCACCGGCGCCGTCATCTCCCATGACCGCGCGGCGGCCGCGTACACGATGGACAAGCTCCGCTACGCGGCGGGCAACTTCTACATCAACGACAAGTCGACCGGTGCCGTCGTCGGCCAGCAGCCCTTCGGCGGCGGCCGCGCCTCGGGCACCAACGACAAGGCGGGCGCCCCCCAGAACCTGATGCGCTGGACGCTGACCCGCGCCATCAAGGAGACCCTGGTCCCGCCGACCGACTACACGTACCCCCACATGGGCTGACACGTAGTCATCTCTGAACCCCGCCCCCGTCCTTGGTCCCCCAACCGAGGACGGGGGCGGTTTCCATTTCCCCGGTGGCTCACAGCTTCCGGGTGAGGAAGTCGTCGATCAGCGAGGCGATCTGGGCCGCGTGCGTCTCCAGGGCGAAGTGGCCGGTGGGCAGGAGGTGGACCTCCGCCTCGGGCTGGTCGCGCAGGAAGGCGAGCGCCCCGGCCGGGACGAAGATCTCGTCGTGGGCGCCCCAGGTGGCCAGGAGCGGGACCCCGCTGGTGCGGAAGTACTCCTGGAAGGCCGGGTAGAGGTCGAAGTTGGAGCCGTAGTCGGCCATCAGGTCGAGCTGGATCGCGTCCTGGCCGTCGCGGGCCATCAGCGCCGCGTCGTGGTGGTACGCGTCCGGGCTCACCAGGGACGGGTCCGGGAGGCCGTGCAGATACTGCCACTTGATCCCCTCCAGGGAGCGGATCTCGCGCACCGGCGCCTCGGTCTCGGGCGTGCGCCCGGCGATCAGCGCGAGCGGCGCCTCCCAGGCCTCGCCCAGGCCCTCGGTGTACGCGTTGCCGTTCTGCGTGACGATCGCGGTGACGCGCTCGGGGTGCTTCAGCGCCAGCCGCAGCCCGATGGGCGCGCCGTAGTCCTGGATGTAGAGCGCGTACCGGGTGAGGCCGATCTCCTCGGTGAACTCCAGGGTCAGGGCGGCCAGATGGGCGAAGGTGTACGCGAACTCCTCGGCCGAGGGCGCCGAGGAGCGGCCGAAGCCGAGGTGGTCCGGGGCGATCACGTGGTAGCGGGCGGCCAGCTCGGGGATCAGGTCGCGGAACATGTGGGAGCTGGTGGGGAAGCCGTGCAGGAGCAGCAGGGCGGGGGCGTCGGGCGACCCCGCCTCCCGGTAGAAGATCTCCTGGCCGCCGACGGCCACGGTCCGGTAGTGGATCTGCTCCGCGCTCATTTCTAACCCCTCATGCTCGGTTGACCGGTTCGCTCGGTACGTGAGCAGCCAACCATGAACCGTTCTAACCGGTCAAGTGTTTTAGAAGGGTTAGGGGTGAGAGGGGGGTGGAGCCGGGGTCAGATCTCCACCAGCACCTGCTCCAGTGACTTCCTCACGAGGTCGGGGACTTCGCATTCCGGCGCCGGATAGCCGACCGGGATCACCGCGAACGCCTTCTCGTTGACGGGGCGGCCCAGCACCTCGCGCAGGAACCGCATCGGGCTCGGGGTGTGGACCAGCGCGGCCAGACCGCTCTGGTGCAGGGCGCTCAGCAGCATCCCGACCGCGATCCCGACCGACTCGTCCACGTAGTAGTGCTTGTGCTTGGTGCCGTCCTCGGCCAGCCAGTAGCGCTGCTGGAAGACCACGATCAGGGCCGGGGCGTCGGTGAGATGGCTCTTGACGGCGTCCGTGCCCAGCGGGCGCAGCGCCGCCAGCCACTCCTCGCCGAGCCGGCCGTCGTAGGAGACCCGCTCCTCGTGCTCGGCCGCCTCCCGTATCCGCCGCCGGATCTGCGGATCGCGGACGAGGACGAAGGTCCAGGGCTGCTGGTGCGCGCCCGAAGGGGCGGTCGCCGCGCAGGCGACGGCGTCCCGGACGGCCTGCTCGGGGATCGGGTCCGGGGAGAACTGCCGTACGGTCCGGCGCTCGTCCATGGTGGTGCGCAGCCGGGCCGCTCGCGCCAGGGACTCGGTGGCGGGCATCCGGGCGGGGCGGTAGGGGACCGGGCGGTAGGGCTCGCCGTGGGTGGGCGTCCACTGCTGCTGCGGGGAGGGTGACATGAAAGCGAGTCTGGAGCAGCCGCGCCCGGCGCGTAAGAGCGCGAAGCGGCCTGCCACAGTGGGCCCATGACTGAGTCTCAGCACACCGCGCACACCTCGCAGCTCGGCCCGGACGGCCTGCCGAGGATCCGCGCACTGCTCGACACCGCCTTCGACGGGGACTTCAGCGACCAGGACTGGGACCACGGCCTCGGCGGCGTCCACTCGTTCCTCGACGACGAGCAGGGGCTCGCCGCGCACGGCAGCGTGATCATGCGCCGGGTGCTGCACGGCGGCCGGTCCTACCGCGTCGGCTACGTCGAGGCCGTCGCCGTGCGCGAGGACCGGCGCCGCCAGGGGCTGGGCGGGCGGGTCATGGCAGCCCTGGAGCACGTCATCGACGAGGCGTACGAGTTCGGCGCCCTCTCCGCCTCCGACGAGGGCGCCGCGCTCTACCGGGCGCGCGGCTGGCAGGTCTGGCCCGGACGGATCGAAGTGCTGAGCCCGGACGGGGTGGTGCGCCTCGCCGAGGAGGAGGGCACCACCTACCTCCGCCCGGCCGCGGGCGGCGCACTGCCCGACCCCGCGCAGCCGCTGGTCTTCGACTGGCGGGACGGCGACGTGCTGTGACGGCGGGCCGCGGCGACGGCGGCCGGATCCACCGGACGGGCCCTACAGGACGCCCGCGTCCCGGGCCGTCCACACCGACGGGTACAGCGGGCGGAAGCCCAGCTCGTCCCGGATCCGCAGGGTCGACACGATCGTGTAGAACGGGTCCGGGTCGGTGCGCTGCGCCAGCTCCGGCGGCACCTCGACCCCGTTGAGCTGGTGCAGCTCGACCGCCGTCACCGGGCAGTCGTCCGCGATGTTGTACTTGCGGCCCGCCACCCCCGGCGCGTACAGCAGCCGCGTCAGACCCTGTGCCACGTCCGCGTGGTGCACCATCGGCAGCCGCTGGTGCGCCGCCCACTGGCCCGCCCAGTGCACCGAGTGCGCCAGATGTGGGTCGCCCTCGCCGTAGACGAAGGCGAGCGCGCCCACCCGGACGTCCAGACCGTGCTCGCGGTGCAGGGCGAACAGGCCCTCCTCGGCGGCCGCCTTGGACTCCGCGTACGTCCCCCACAGCGGGCCGCCGGGCAGCGGCGCGTCGTCCTCGGTCAGCGGGCGCCCGCGCCCCAGGCCGTACGCCAGGTTCGACGACACCTGGACGAACCGGCTCACCCCGGCCTCCAGCGACGCCCGGCCGAGCGCGAGGGCCGCGTCGCGGTTGACCCCGCGGTTCTCCTCGTCCGGCACGTCGCGGTAGGCCACCGCGAGGTTCACCACCGCGTCCACCCCCGCCAGCGCCTTGCGCACCGCCTCCTCGTCGCGCACATCGCCGACCGCCACCTCATGGGCGCCGAGGGCGGCGCCGCGGGCCTCGTCGCGCACCAGGACCCGCACCACGTCGGCCCGCTGGACCAGCCTCGGCACGAACCTGCGGCCGACCTCGCCCGTCGCCCCCGTCACCAGAATCCGCATCACGCGCTCCTCTCGATTGCCTGGCCCCAGCGTGGCGCGAGCCGGCCGGCGGCGGGAGGGACGTCCTCATCCAGGGAGCGGCACTCCCTGGATACCTGTGGGTACCGACCGTCATGCTGGGGACGTGGACAGAGAAGAACTCGCGGACTTCCTGCGGCACTGCCGGGCCCGTCTCGAACCGTCGGACGTCGGCCTCGCGGCCGGGCCCCGGCGCCGGACGGCCGGGCTGCGCAGGGAAGAGGTCGCCCAGCTCACCGGGATGTCGGTGGACTACTACACCCGGCTTGAGCAGGCCCGCGGCTCGCGCCCGTCCCGGCAGATGCTGACCGCGCTGGCGCGGGCGCTGCGGCTCAGCCGGGACGGGCGCGATCACCTCTTCCACCTCGCGGGGGAGGAGCCCCCGCGCGAGCGGCACGGCTCGGTCCATGTGCGCCCGGGGCTGATGCTGATCCTCGACCGGCTGCACGACGCGCCCGCGCAGGTGATGAGCGACTGGGGCGAGGTGCTCGCCCAGAACGCGATGGCGGCCGCGCTGGTCGGCGAGGCCGGTCCGGGCCGGAACATCATCCGCGGCTACTTCACCGAGCCGGTGCTGCGCCGGCTCTTCCCGCCCGAGGACCAGGCCGAGCACGCCCGCAGCCATGTGGCCCAGCTGCGGTCGGTGCTCGCGGCCCGCCCGGACGACCCGGAGCCGGCGGCGCTGGTGGCCGAACTGCGGGCGATCAGCGAGGAGTTCGCCGCGCTGTGGAACGAGCACGAGGTGGAGACGCGGCACGCCAAGGTGAAGCGGTTCCTCCACCCCGTGGTCGGCCTCCTGGAGCTGGACTGCGAGGTGCTGCTCAGCTCCGGCGAGGGCCAGTTCCTGGTGGTGCACTCGGCCCGCCCGGGCACGGAGTCCCACCAGCGCCTGGAACTGCTACGGGTGGTGGGCCTCCAGGACCTGACGGTCAGCCGCTGACCGATCGGCCCCTGACCGATCGGCCCCCTGACCGGTCGGGCCACTCACTGGCCGGCCCCTGACCGACGCCTCCCGGTCTCGATGGGGCCGGTGCACCGGCGCGCCCGCGCCGAGTGCCGCGAACCCCTGCGGCTGATCGGTGCCGTCCGCCTGCCTTCACGCGGCTGTGCGGGGGATCGGGCCGGGGTCCTCGACGCCCTTCGCGACCTCGCGCTTGACGCGCTGCCAGGCGAGCACCAGCGCCACCGGCAGGGTCACCGCCGCGCCGATGAGCGCCCCGTAGGCCGCTCCCTCGCCCGCGTAGTGGATGGCGAGGGCGGTCACCGTGCCCGAGGCGACGCCCGCCGCGATCATCTGCTTGAGCTTGCCCCGGTACATGCCGCTGAGGAACAGCTGCTTGGCGGGCGGTGCCACCAGCTCGTCGAGTCCGGCCGCGGGCCCGGCGCTCGCCGCCTTGGGGCGCTTGAAGTACATGAAGAACATCCACTGCCCGCACGGCTCCCAGCCGTCCGGGGCGAGCCCGGCCGTGACCGACTCGCGCTCGGCCGCGCTGTTGGCGCTCTCGCGGCGGTACTCCCACCGCATCGCCGCCGCCGGGTCGCGGCGGCAGACGAACCGGCCGACCCGGTCCAGGCCCTCGACCTCCCAGCCCTGGTCGCCGTAGTGGTTGAGGTGCTTGCGGTCGGTGTAGATGTCGGCGGTCCACTTCCAGGTCTCCGCCTCCGCGCCCGGCTCCTGCGCGGCCCGGCCCCCCGTGAGCCGGGCCGCGAAGTCCTCCGGCGCGCCGAACTCCTCGTACGGGTCGGCGGACCCCGACTCCGCCAGATAGCCGGTGAGCTCGGCGACGGTCGCCGCCACCTCGCTCTGCCGCATCCCACCGGCGCGCAGCTTCTCGGTGAGTGCCCCGAAGTAGTCGCTCTGCTCGCTCATGACGCTCGTCCCCCTGGTGTCGCGCTGGTCAGCATGGTCTGTACGGCGGTGTGGAACTCCAGCCAGGACGCGCCCTGTTCGGCGAGTGCCCGGTGGCCCTCCTCGGTCAGCCGGTAGTACCGGCGGCCCGGCCCGCGCTCGGCGGCGCGGAACTCCCCGACGGCGAGCCCGGCCTCTTCGAGCCGGTTCAGGACGGGATAGAGGGTCCCGCCCTTGATCTCTCCGAGCCCGGCCGTGGCCAGGGTCTTGGAGATCTCGTAGCCGTAGCTCTCACCCCCGGTGAGGCAGGAGAGAACGAGGAGGTCGAGGACGCCTTTGAGCCAACTGGATCTGCGGTCTGCGGCCATGCGTGTATTCCAGCACCAGCTAGATAGGAATGCAAACTAGGTGGTGGTGTTGGGGTAGGTGGCGGTGCTGAGTGGGGGCTTCGCGCGAGGGTGGGTGGTACCAGTACGCCCCGCCCCGAGAACGCCGGTTGAACACCTGGAGGGCGTCCGCGTCGTACACCCCGCGGCAGCGGACGAAGCCGATCAGGGTGATGACCGCCCACGGCGTGCCTATCGCCGTGAGGAGGAGCACGAACGACGTCATCGCCGCCTGCGCGTCCCACGCGTAGTGGCCCGCGAAGACACACACCGTCGCGACCGCCGCCACCGCGAACGTCGCCTGCGTACGCGACGCGCGCGGCAGGATCGCGTCCAGGTCCAGGCCCATGGAGTAGAGCATGAGGCCCGCGTTGCCCACCGAGCCCGCCGACGCCGCGAGGAGCAGCGGGACCAGGTACCAGCCGGGGGCCGCCGCCACCAGCGGGCCCGCGTAGTCCGCCGCCGCCCGCGTCGCGTACGCCGTGAACGTGCCGAACAGCTGCGGCACCAGGAGTCCGGCCGTCAGGCCCAGCCAGGTCGCGTGCAGTACGCGGCGAGGGGTGTGGCGGGCCGGGGAGATGTACCGCGTGTAGTCGCCCAGGAGCGTGATGAAGGCGATCGGGCCGCTCAGGCCCGCCGCCACCAGCGCCAGCAGCCACGTCGGCCAGAACGAGCCGAGCAGGTAGCCGCCCGCGTCCGGCAGCGCCGCCGTCGTGAAGTGCGGGGCGTACGCCGCCACGCCCAGGATCAGGAGTGCCGTCATCGCGACCGCCAGGATCCGGGACAGCCGCAGCAGCACCCGGTACCCGTACACCGCGCCGATCACCGTCGCCGCCGCGAGCACCGCGTACACGATCCCGTACGAGAGTCCTCCCGTGGGCAGGCCGAAGAGCCGGTGCAGCACGCCCGTCATCGCGTCGCCGCCGATCCAGACGGTGAGCGCGGTGTAGCCGAGGGACAGCAGCAGACCCACCACCGAGCCGACCAGCCGGCCCCGCACCCCGAACTGCGCTCCCGACGACGTCGACAGGTTCGTCGCGGTGCGCAGGGACACCAGTGCCAGCGGGGCCGTCAGCAGCGTGCCCACCAGGGTGCCCGCGACGACCGCGCTCACCGACGCCCACCAGCCGAGGCCGAAGGAGACCGGGAGCCAGCCGAAGACGATCACGCCCAGACAGAGGTTGGAGCCCAGCAGGATCGACACCAGGTCGCGTGGGCCGCTGGTGCGTTCCGCCTCCGGGATCGTGTCGACTCCGCGCTGTTCGATCTGCATGGGCTGCCCCTGACGCTCGATGGCCTGATTTCGACGTTCCGGTAGTTTGAGTGGCGTTCAATGTGGGCTATGCGCGGCGGGCCCGTCAACCCCTTGTGTTGAGTGATTGTGCGGTTAGAGTGGTGCTCTAATCGGAGGTGTGGTGCGTGCGACTTACCCCTACAGAACGTGACCGGCTGCTGCTCTTCGGCGCCGCCGAGCTCGCCCGGGCCCGCCGGGCGCGCGGCCTGAGACTGAACGTCCCCGAGGCGACCGCGCTGATCGCGGACACCGTCTGCGAGGCGGCCCGCGACGGGCGCAGGCTCGCCGAGGCGATCGCGGCGGCCCGGAGCGTCCTCGGCCCCGACGACGTCCTGCCGGGGGTCGCGGACGTGGTCACCGAGGTGCACGTCGAGGCCGTCTTCGACGACGGTTCGCGGCTCGCCGTGGTCCCGGCGCCCATCTCGGACGCCGCCGGGCTCGGCCGGGACGCGCCCGGCGCCGTGCTGCCCGGCCCGCAGGGCCCTGAGCCGGAGCCCGCCGTCCGGCTCGCCGTACGCAACACCGCCGCCGTCCCCGTCAGCGTCACCTCGCACTTCCACTTCTTCGAGGCCAACCCGCGCCTCGACTTCGACCGCGCCGCCGCGTACGGGATGCGGCTGTGCGTACCGGCCGGGTCCTCGGTCCGGTTCGACCCCGGCGGCGAGGGCGAGGTCGGGCTCGTACCGATCGGCGGCGCCCGTGTCGCCATCGGCTTCGCCGGACTCGTCGACGGGCCGCTGGACGCGCCCGGCGCCAAGGAAGAGGCCCTGCGCCGGGCCGCCGCCTGCGGCTACCTCGGCGTCGGTGAGGCCACCAGCCCCGAAGGAGGACCGGCATGAGCAGGCCCAGCAGCCACAGCGACCACTGCGCGCCCGGCAGCCGGCACATCGACCCGGACGAGTACGCGGCCGTCTTCGGGCCCCGGGCCGGTGACCGGATCCGGCTGGGCGACTCCGGGCTCACCGTCCGGGTGGAGTCCGACGCCCAGCGGCCCGGCGACGAGTTCCTCGCCGGGTTCGGCAAGACCGCCCGCGACGGGCTGCACCTGAAGGCCGCCGCCGTCCGCGAGACCTGTGACGTCGTGATCAGCAACGTGGTCGTCATCGACGCGGTGCTCGGCATCCGCAAGGTGTCCATCGGCATCCGCGAGGGCCGTATCCACGCCATCGGGCGGGCCGGGAACCCGGACACCCTCGACGGGGTGGACGTCGTCGTCGGCACCGGGACCAGCATCGTCTCCGGCGAGGGGCTCATCGCCACCGCCGGCGCCGTGGACACCCACGTCCATCTGCTCTCGCCGCGCATCATGGAGGCCTCGCTCTCCTCCGGTGTCACCACGCTCATCGGCCAGGAGTTCGGGCCGGTGTGGGGCGTCGGAGTCAACTCGCCCTGGGCGCTGCGCAACGCCTTCGCGGCCTTCGACGCCTGGCCCGTCAACATCGGCTTCCTGGGCCGGGGTTCGTCCTCCGACGGCGCCCCGCTGGTGGAGGCGCTCGCCGAGGGCGGCGCCTGCGGCTTCAAGGTGCACGAGGACATGGGCGCGCACACCCGTGCCCTGGACACGGCCCTGCGGGTTGCCGAGGAGCACGACGTGCAGGTCGCCCTGCACAGCGACGGGCTGAACGAGTGCCTGTCGGTGGAGGACACCCTCAGAGTGCTCGACGGGCGGACCATCCACGCCTTCCATATCGAGGGGTGCGGCGGCGGCCACGTACCGAACGTGCTGAAGATGGCGGGCGTGCCCAACGTCATCGGCTCGTCCACCAACCCGACCCTGCCCTTCGGCCGGGACGCGGTCGCCGAGCACTACGGGATGATCGTCTCCGTACACGGCCTCAAGCCGGACCTGCCCGGCGACGCCGCCATGGCGCGCGACCGCATCCGGGCCGGGACGATGGGCGCCGAGGACGTGCTGCACGACCTGGGCGCGATCGGCATCACCTCCTCCGACGCCCAGGGCATGGGCCGCGCGGGCGAGACCGTGCGCCGCACCTTCGCCATGGCCGGGAAGATGAAGGCCGAGCTCGGGCCCCTGGAGGGCGACGGCGAGGGCGACGACAACGCGCGCGTGCTGCGCTACATCGCCAAGCTGACCATCAACCCGGCCCTCGCCCACGGCCTGGCGCACGAGATCGGCTCCATCGAGGTCGGCAAGCTGGCCGACATCGTGCTGTGGCGGCCCGCCTACTTCGGCGCCAAGCCGCAGATGGTGCTCAAGTCCGGATTCCCCGCGTGGGGCGTCACGGGCGACCCGAACGCGGCCACCGAGACCTGCGAACCGCTGGTCCTCGGCCCGCTCTTCGGCGCCCACGGCGCCACCCCCGCCGAGCTCTCCGTCGCCTTCGTGGCCCGCGCCGCCCTTGACCGGGGAAGCGATCTGATGCCGACCCGCAGGCGCCGGGTCGCCGTGCGCGGCACCCGGGGCATCGGCCCCGCCGACCTCGTCCTCAACTCCCGCACCGGAGCCGTGGACGTGGACGGCCGCACCGGTCTGGTCACCCTCGACGGCGACCCGCTGCGCTCGGAACCCGCCGACTCCGTCTCCCTCAACCGCCTCTACTTCCTGTGAGAACCCCTGTGAGGACACCTGTGACGACCGCTGCCGCCGACGGCTTCCGGATGCCCCCCGAGTGGGCTCCGCACGAGCGCACCTGGATGGCGTGGCCCGGCCCCAACGTCACCTTCCCGAACGAGGGCGAGCTCGCCGAGTCGCGCGCGGCCTGGGCGTCCGTCGCCCGGACCGTACGCCGCTTCGAGCCGGTCACCGTCGTCTGCGGCCCCGGCCAGAGCGCCGGGGCGGCCGCCCTGCTCGGCCCGGACATCGACCTCGTGGAGCGCGAGCTCGACGACGCCTGGATGCGTGACATCGGCCCCACCTTCCTGACCAACGGCTCCGAACTGGCCGCCGTGGACTGGACGTTCAACGGCTGGGGCGCCCAGGACTGGGCCCGCTGGGAGCACGACGCCAAGATCGGCGCGTATGTCTCGGACCTGGCCGGGGCGCGTACGTACACCTCGCGCCTGGTCAACGAGGGCGGGGCGATCCACGTCGACGGCGAGGGCACGGTCCTGCTCACCGAGTCCGTGCAGCTGGGGCCGGAGCGCAACCCCGGCTGGACGCGCGAGCAGGTCGAGGCGGAGATCCACGGGAAGCTCGGCACCCGCAAGGCGATCTGGCTGCCGCGCGGCCTGACCGCCGACTATCCCCCGCACGGCTACGGCACACTGGGCCACGTCGACATCGTCGCCGCCTTCGCCCGCCCCGGCGTGGTCGTCGCCCACACCCAGCCGGACCCCGCCCACCCCGACCACGAGGTGTGCAGGGAGAACGTGGCACTGCTGCGCGGCCAGACCGACGCCCGGGGCCGCACCATCGAGGTCGTGGAGGTCCCCGCCCCGACCGTCCTCACCGACGACCACGGCTGGGTCGACTACTCGTATATCAACCACTACCTCTGCAACGGCGGCGTCGTCCTGTGCGGCTTCGACGACCCGAGGGACGAGAACGCGGCGGGCATCTTCCGCCGGCTGTTCCCGGAGCGGACCGTGACCCTCGTCGACGCACGTACGATCTTCGCGGGGGGCGGTGGCATCCACTGCATCACCCAGCAGCAGCCCAGGGTGGGATCCGCCCGGGTGTGATCCAGGAGGCAGAGGACATGGCCGGTCCGGCCCGCGCGCGCAGGAACGCGCCGCCGCGCGAGGAGGTGCTGGCCGCCGCCATGGCCACCATCGCGGACGGCGGTCTGGACGGGCTGACCATGGCCGGGCTCGGCCGCGAGGTCGGAATGTCCAGCGGCCACCTCCTCTACTACTTCCGCAGCAAGGACGAGTTGCTCCTGGAAACCCTGGAGTGGAGCGAGGGCCGCCTCGGTGCCGAGCGCCGGGCCCTGCTCTCCCGGCCCGGCACGGTCCGTGAGCGGCTCGACGCCTATGTCGACCTGTACGTGCCGGACCGGGCCCGCGATCCGCACTGGATCCTGTGGCTGGAGGTCTGGAACCGCTCGCAGAACGCCGACGGCGACGCCCGCGCCCGCCAGGCCGCCATCGAGGGCGCCTGGCACCGCGACCTGGTCGCGATCATCGCGGAGGGCGTCTCGCGCGGCGAGTTCCGCCCGGTCGACGCCGACCGTTTCGCGGCCCGGCTGCGGGCGCTGCTCGACGGCTTCAGCGTCCATGTGGCGGTCGGCATACCCGGCACCGGACGGCCCCAAGTCCTCGACCACGTGCGGGAGTTCGTGGACGAGTCACTGACGGAGCATCAGCCGGGGCGCTGACCGGGCGCTGAACACAACGTACGCAAGTACGCCTTATCGTTGCGTCCGCGACCCTTGTCGGCCGCATCGGCCTGGGCCACCGTGATCTTCCATGGGACGAGAGCAGTGGAAGAAGATCTGGGTCGGCTCGGCCGGCAACATGGTCGAGTGGTTCGACTGGTTCGTGTACGCCACCTTCGCGGTGTACTTCGCCGACGCCTTCTTCCCGAAGGGGAACGAGACCGCGAACCTCATGAACACGATGGGGATCTTCGCCGTCGGCTTCTTCATGCGGCCGGTGGGCGGCTGGCTGCTCGGCCGCATCGGCGACCGCCGCGGCCGCAAGGCGGCGCTGACCCTGACCGTCACCCTGATGTCCGCCTCGGCGATCCTGATCGCGGTGGCGCCGACGTACGGCGTCGCCGGATACGGGGGAGTGGCTGTCCTGCTGGTCGCCCGCCTCCTCCAGGGCCTGTCGGTGGGCGGTGAGTACGCGGCCAGCGCCACCTATCTGACCGAGGCGTCCGCCCCCGAGCGGCGCGGCTTCGCCTCCAGCTTCCAGTACGTGTCGATGACCGCCGGCCAGCTCGTCGGCCTCGGCCTCCTGATCGTCCTGCAGCGCACGATGTCCGAGGACGCGCTGCACAGCTGGGGCTGGCGGATCCCCTTCGTCGTCGGCGCGCTGGGCGCGGCGATCGTGTTCTACCTCCGGCGCAACATGCTGGAGACCGAGGTGTACGAGGAGTCCGGCGCGGCACGGGACGAGGACCGGGGCACGCTGAAGGCGCTGTGGCGGCACCGCAGGGAGGCGTTCCTCGTCATCGCGCTGACGATGGGCGGCACGGTCGCGTACTACACGTACACCACGTATCTGACGAAGTTCCTCTCCAAGAGCGCGGGCATGCCGAAGCCGACGGCCTCGCTGGTGTCGTTCTGCGCGCTGTTCGTCTTCATGTGCCTGCAGCCGCTGGCGGGCATGCTGTCGGACCGGATCGGCCGCCGTCCGCTGCTCATCACGTTCGCGGTCGGCTCGACGTTCCTGACCGTGCCGATCATGACGATGCTGAAGCACGCGGGCACGTTCTGGCCGGCCTTCGGCCTGGCGCTGCTCGCCCTGGTGGTGGTGACGGGCTACACGTCCATCAACGCGTGTGTGAAGGCCGAGCTCTTCCCGACCGGCATCCGCGCCCTGGGAGTGGCCCTCCCGTACGCCATCGCCAACGCGCTGTTCGGCGGTACGGCGGAGTATGTGGCGCTCTGGTTCAAGAAGGGCGGCATGGAGTCGGGGTTCTACTGGTACGTGGCCGGGTGCGCGGCGGTGAGTCTGGTGGTGTACCTGACGATGAGGGAGACACGGGACATCGATCTGCAGCGGGTTGTGCCTGCGGGTACGGGTGCTGCCGGTGCTGGTTCGCCTTCCGCTTCTGCCCCCGCTGTGGTCAGTCGTTCCGCCGGGGCGGAGCCCCAGGGGAACGGGGTGCCCGCATCCTGAGATCCCGGTCCACCCCGTGGTGCCTCTGTGGCAGACTGACGACCGTGCTCGCTTTCATGATGATTATGGACAGCAGCGCGCCGGTCCGCAGTGACCGCTGAACCCGCGGCAAACCCCCGCGGCAGCGGACATCGTGCCCCAGACCCGCGCGCAGACCCTTCGCACCCGCGAGGGGTCTTTTCGTTTCCCGGCCCACCATGGCCGGACGCGAGCCGCACGCGATGATGGGGGCAAGTGGAGCCAGAAAATCCGGAGCCACTCACCCGACAGGAGTCACACCAGCATGACGGCCAACGAGGCACCTGAAGAGAGCCATCGCGTCGATCGCGTCGATCGCGTCGACGATGGATTCCACGTCTTCGACACCACGCTGCGCGACGGCGCCCAGCGCGAGGGCATCAACCTCACCGTCGCGGACAAGCTGACGATCGCCCGGCACCTGGACGACTTCGGGGTGGGCTTCATCGAGGGCGGCTGGCCCGGCGCCAACCCCCGCGACACGGAGTTCTTCGCCCGCGCCAAGCAGGAGATCACCTTCAGGAACGCCCAGCTGGTGGCGTTCGGGGCGACCCGCCGCCCGGGCGGCAGCGCGGCCACGGACCCGCAGGTCAAGGCACTGCTGGCGTCCGGCGCGCCGGTGATCACGCTGGTCGCCAAGTCCCACGACCGCCATGTCGAGCTCGCCCTGCGCACCACGCTGGACGAGAACCTGGAGATGGTCCGGGACACGGTCTCCTATCTGCGGGAACAGGGCCGCCGCGTCTTCGTCGACTGCGAGCACTTCTTCGACGGGTACCGGGCCAACCCCGAGTACGCCAAGTCGGTGGTCCGGGCCGCGAGCGACTCCGGCGCCGACGTCGTCATCCTCTGCGACACCAACGGCGGCATGCTGCCCGCCCAGATCCAGGCCGTGGTGGCCACCGTACTCGCCGACACCGGCGCCCGGCTCGGCATCCACGCCCAGGACGACACGGGCTGCGCGGTCGCCAACACCCTCGCGGCGGTCGACGCGGGCGCGACCCATGTGCAGTGCACGGCGAACGGCTACGGCGAGCGGGTCGGCAACGCCAACCTGTTCCCGGTGGTGGCGGCCCTGGAGCTGAAGTACGGCATGAAGGTGCTGCCCGAGGGCGCGCTGGCCGAGATGACCCGCATCTCGCACGCGATCGCCGAGGTGGTCAACCTGACCCCGTCGACGCACCAGCCGTACGTGGGTGTCTCCGCCTTCGCCCACAAGGCGGGACTGCACGCCTCGGCGATCAAGGTCGACCCGGACCTCTACCAGCACATCGACCCGGGCCTGGTCGGCAACCGCATCCGGATGCTGGTCTCGGACATGGCGGGCCGCGCCTCCATCGAGCTCAAGGGCAAGGAGCTCGGCGTCGAACTCGGCGACGACCGCGAGCTGGTCGGCCGTGTCGTCGCCCGGGTCAAGGAGCGGGAGCTCAAGGGCTACACGTACGAGGCGGCCGACGCGTCCTTCGAACTCCTCCTGCGCGCCGAGGCGGAGGGCCGGGCCCGCAAGTACTTCCGCATCGAGTCCTGGCGCGCCATCGTCGAGGACCGCCCCGACGGCACGCACGCCAACGAGGCGACGGTGAAGCTGTGGGCCAAGGGCGAGCGGATCGTGGCGGTGGCGGAGGGCAACGGCCCGGTCAACGCGCTCGACCGCGCGCTGCGGGTCGGCCTGGAGCGCATCTACCCCCAGCTGGCCAAGCTGGAACTGGTCGACTACAAGGTCCGCATCCTGGAGGGCCGCCATGGCACGGACTCCACGACGCGGGTCCTGATCACGACGACGGACGGGTCGGGGGAGTGGGCGACGGTGGGGGTGGCGACGAACATCATCGGGGCGTCTTGGGGGGCGCTGGAGGATGCGTATACGTATGGGCTGCTGCGGGCTGGGGTGGAGCCGACGGAATAGCCCTTTCGCTCTCCCCCACCCCGCCCGTTCCCTCAAGCCCTGGGCGGGCGGCCGGGTGGCGGGCTCGGGTCGCGCTGCCGGGGGCTACGCCCCCGGACCACTGTTGCGGGGCCTGCGGCCCGCTTTCGTGTTGACCTGCGGCTCCGGTGGTGGGTTGCTCGCGCAGTTCCCCGCGCCCCTCAGACACCTCCGGGCCGAGGCACCTTCAGCCCCTCGGGCGGCAGTGAGTCAGCCCCAGCGGCTGGGCATCCGGCGGGAAATGCAGCCTCTCCGGCGTTTGAGGAGCGGGGTCCGGGGCGGAGCCCCGTTCCTTTAGGGGCGCGGGGAACTGCGCGACCAGCCCCCACCGGGCCGCAGGTCACCACGAAAGCGGGGTGCGGAACGTCCCACCGGCCCGCGGGCAAAGACCGGGCCCCGGAAGGGCGTCCCACCGGCCCGCGGGCAAAGGCCGGGCCCCCGGATCGGGGTCGTTTTGACCCGCGCGGGGGAGCGCGGGTATTCTTCTGGTTCGTTATGCGTATTGGCTTGGTCGTTCTCACGCGAGGGGCCATTACGTAGTTCTCTGGAGCAGTTACCAGTGGCTCGCATACGGGCAGCGTCCCCGGCATTGTGAGTCCCAGCTGCATGATCGCTTCAGGGTGCAATGTGTCTGGACCCCATCCACTGAAGAAGCGAAGGCTACGACCGTGCGTACGTACAGCCCCAAGCCCGGCGACATCACTCGCCAGTGGCATGTCATTGACGCCCAGGACGTCGTCCTGGGCCGTCTGGCGACGACCGCTGCCAACCTCCTCCGGGGCAAGCACAAGCCTGTGTATGCGCCCCACATGGACATGGGTGACTTCGTCATCATCATCAACGCCGACAAGGTTCACCTGTCCGGCAACAAGCGCGAGCAGAAGCTGGCCTACCGCCACTCCGGCTACCCGGGCGGTCTCCGCTCGGTGCGCTACGACGACCTTCTGGCGAACAACCCGGAGAAGGCCGTCGAGAAGGCCATCCGCGGCATGATCCCCAAGAACTCCCTGGGCCGTCAGATGATCTCGAAGCTGAAGGTCTACTCGGGCGACCAGCACCCCCACGCTGCCCAGCAGCCGGTGCCGTTCGAGATCACCCAGGTCGCGCAGTAGTTCCGGCCACACCCCCAAAGACAGAAAAGAATCTGAGGAGCATCGTGGCCGAGACCACTGTCGAGACCCCCGTCGAGGGCGAAGAGACCTACGCGGAGGTCACCACCTTCGAGTCCGAGGTCCCCGTCGAGGGCGAGTACACCACCGAGTCGATGGCGTCCCGCTTCGGCGACCCGCAGCCGGCCGCCGGCCTGGGCCGTCGCAAGAACGCCATCGCCCGCGTCCGGATCGTTCCGGGCACCGGCAAGTGGAAGATCAACGGGCGTACGCTCGAGGACTACTTCCCGAACAAGGTCCACCAGCAGGAAGTCAACGAGCCCTTCAAGGTGCTCGAGCTCGACAACCGCTACGACGTCATCGCCCGCATCTCGGGTGGCGGCGTGTCCGGCCAGGCCGGCGCCCTGCGCCTCGGCGTGGCCCGCGCGCTGAACGAGGCGGACGTCGAGAACAACCGCCCGGCGCTGAAGAAGGCCGGCTTCCTCTCCCGCGACGACCGTGCGGTCGAGCGCAAGAAGGCCGGTCTCAAGAAGGCCCGCAAGGCCCCGCAGTACAGCAAGCGCTAAATCGCGCCTGCCGCCTGTACGGCTCTCGTCCGCCCCGGCAGCACTCTTCGTGCTGCCGGGGCGGCGTTGTTTTTGGCACCAGTGGTGGGCGCCCGGGTGCGGCGCCTGGCGGATCTCAATGGAGGACAGCAGTGGGACGACTCTTCGGTACGGACGGTGTACGCGGCGTGGCCAACGCCGATCTGACGGCTGAGCTCGCGCTCGGCCTCTCGGTCGCGGCGGCGCACGTACTGGCCGAGGCGGGTACCTTCGCGGGCCATCGGCCCACCGCGGTGGTCGGGCGCGACCCCCGCGCGTCCGGGGAGTTCCTGGAGGCCGCGGTCGTCGCGGGCCTCGCCAGCGCGGGCGTCGACGTGCTGCGCGTCGGTGTGCTGCCGACCCCGGCCGTGGCGTACCTCACGGGCGTGCTCGGCGCGGACCTCGGCGTGATGCTCTCCGCCAGCCACAACGCCATGCCCGACAACGGCATCAAGTTCTTCGCGCGCGGTGGCCACAAGCTCGCCGACGAGCTGGAGGACCGTATCGAGCGCGTCTACGAGCAGCACCGCACGGGCGAGCCGTGGGAGCGGCCGACCGGCGCCGGTGTGGGCCGCGTCCGCGCGTACGAGGAGGGCTTCGACAAGTACGTCGCCCACCTCATCGGCGTGCTGCCGAACCGCCTCGACGGTCTGAAGGTCGTCCTCGACGAGGCGCACGGCGCGGCCGCCCGGGTCTCGCCGGAGGCGTTCACGCGGGCCGGGGCCGAGATCGTCACGATCGGCGCCGAGCCGGACGGCCTCAACATCAACGACGGCTGCGGCTCGACCCACCTCGACCTGCTGAAGGCCGCCGTCGTCGAGCACGGTGCCGACCTCGGCATCGCGCACGACGGCGACGCGGACCGCTGCCTGGCCGTCGACGCCGAGGGCAACGAGGTCGACGGCGACCAGATCCTCGCCGTGCTCGCGCTGGCCATGCGCGAGGCGGGCACCCTGCGCGGCGACGCGGTCGTCGGCACGGTCATGTCCAACCTCGGCTTCAAGCTCGCCATGGAGCGCGAGGGCCTCCAGCTGGTCCAGACGGGCGTCGGCGACCGCTATGTGCTGGAGTCGATGAAGGAGCACGGCTACGCGCTGGGCGGCGAGCAGTCCGGCCACGTGATCATCCTCGACCACGCCACCACCGGCGACGGCACGCTCACCGGTCTGATGCTGGCCGCCCGCCTCGCCGCGACCGGCCGCACCCTGGCCGACCTCGCGGGCGTCATGGAGCGCCTGCCGCAGGTCCTGGTCAACGTGCCGGACGTCGACAAGTCCCGGGTGGCCACCTCGGCCGAGCTGACCACCGCGGTCACCGAGGCCGAGCGCGAGCTGGGCGCCACCGGCCGGGTGCTGCTGCGCCCCTCGGGCACCGAGCCGCTGGTGCGCGTGATGGTCGAGGCCGCCGACATCGACCAGGCGCGGTCGGTGGCGGGCCGCCTGGCGGACGTCGTGAAGTCCGCGCTGGGCTAGGACCAGCTGCGTACTTCGTACGCTTCGTAAGCTCAACGAGTGGGCCCGCCGGGGGAGTTCCCCGGCGGGCCCACTCGTGTTGAGGCGCTCGGTCAGAGCTTGCGCAGGGACAGCTTCTGGACCTTGTGGTCGGGGCCCTTGCGCACGACCAGGGTGGCGCGGCCGCGGGTCGGCGCCACGTTCTCCACCAGGTTGGGCCGGTTGATGGTCCGCCAGGCGGTGCGCGCGTAGTCCAGCGCCTCCTCCTCCGAGACCTGGGTGTACTTGCGGAAGTACGAGGACGGGTCCTGGAACGCCGTCTCGCGCAGCTTGCGGAAACGATTCAGGTACCAGGTCTCGATGTCCTCGGCCCGGGCATCCACGTACACGCTGAAGTCGAAGTAGTCGGCGAGACCGACCCGGGTGCGGCCGTCCTGGCCCGGCAGGGCGGGCTGGAGGACGTTCAGGCCCTCCACGATGAGGATGTCCGGGCGGCGCACGGTCAGCAGCTCGCCGGGCACCCGGTCGTAGATCAGATGGGAGTAGACGGGCGCGGTGACCTCGTTCTTGCCCGCCTTGATGTCGGCGACGAACCGGGTCAGCGCGCGCCGGTCGTACGACTCGGGGAAGCCCTTGCGCGACATCAGGCCGCGCCGCTGGAGCTCGGCCATCGGATAGAGGAAGCCGTCGGTGGTGACGCGCTCCACGCGCGGGTGCTCGGGCCAGCGGGCGAGCATCGCCTGGAGGAGGCGGGCCACCGTGGACTTGCCGACGGCGACGGATCCGGCGACGCCTATGACGAACGGGGTGCCGCGCTGGGCGCCGTGCCCGTTGCCCGCGTCGCCGAGGAACCGGTTGAGGGAGCCGCGCAGCTCGGCGGTGGCCTGGACGTACAGGTTGAGCAGCTGGGACAGCGGCAGATAGATGTCCCGTACCTCGTCGAGGTCGATGACGTCGCCGAGTCCGCGCAGCCGCTCCAGCTCCTCGGCGGTCAGTGGCAGCGGCGACTTGTCCCGCAGCGCGCTCCACTCCTTGCGGGTCAGGTCGACGTACGGGGTGGAGTCCGCCCGATGGGCGCTTCGTGGCGGCGAAGTGATCACAGGCCCATTGTCGGGGCTGGCGGCCGGATGTGGGGGGTGGGGCGCTGGACGCGGTGGACCTCCAGGACGTGGGCGGCAGCGCCGCCGCGGCCCGCGCCGAGCTCGCCGACGTCCTCGCCGTGCCCGCCGGACCGACCGCCCACCGCATCAGCGCGGTGGGGCACGCGCACATCGACTCGGCGTGGCTGTGGCCGCTGCGCGAGACCGTGCGCAAGGTGGCCCGTACGACGTCGAACATGACGGCGCTCCTGGAGGACGAGCCGGACTTCGTCTTCACCATGTCGCAGGCGCAGCAGTTCGCCTGGATCAAGGAGCACCGGCCCGAGGTCTACGCGCGCGTGAAGAAGGCCGTCACCGACGGGCGGTTCGTTCCCGCGGGCGGCATGTGGGTGGAGTCGGACACCAACATGCCGGGCTCGGAGGCGATGGCCCGTCAGTTCGTGCACGGCAAGCGGTTCTTCCTCGACGAGTTCGGCGTCGAGAACGACGAGGCCTGGATGCCGGACACCTTCGGCTTCGCCGCCGGACTGCCGCAGATCATCAAGGCGGCGGGCGCCAAGTGGCTGCTCACCCAGAAGATCTCCTGGAGCCAGACCAACAAGTTCCCGCACCACACCTTCCAGTGGGAGGGCATCGACGGCACCCGGATCTTCACCCACTTCCCGCCCGTCGACACCTACAACTGCTCGATGAAGGGCAGCGAGATCGCCCACGCCGCCCGCAACTTCAAGGACAAGGGCGCCGCCCGGCACTCGCTGGCCCCGACCGGCTGGGGGGACGGCGGCGGCGGTACCACCCGCGAGATGATCGCCAAGGCGGCCCGGCTGCGCAGCCTGGAGGGCTCGGCGACCGTCGAGTGGGCGAGCCCCGCCGAGTTCTTCACCAAGGCGCAGGCGGAGTACCCGAACGCGCCGGTGTGGGTGGGCGAGCTCTATCTGGAGCTGCACCGCGCCACGCTGACCAGCCAGGCGAAGACCAAGCAGGGCAACCGGCGCAGTGAGCACCTGCTGCGCGAGGCCGAGCTGTGGGCCGCGACGGCGGCCGTGCGGACCGGATTCCCGTATCCGTACGAGGAGTTGGACCGGATCTGGAAGACGGTGCTGCTGCACCAGTTCCACGACATCCTGCCCGGCTCCTCCATCGCCTGGGTGCACCGGGAGGCCGAGAAGACCTATGCGGCGGTCGCGCGGGAGCTGGACGCGATCATCGGCGGCGCCCAGCGGGCGCTGGCGGGCGAGAGTCCCTCGGGCGTCACCCTGGTCTTCAACTCCGCGCCCCACGCGCGCGACGGGGTCGCGGCGGGCGCCGCCGGACCCGCCCTGCGCACCGGCGTGAGCCGCGCCGCCCCGCGCGAGGGCGGCGGCTTCGTCCTGGAGAACGGGCTGCTGAGGGTGGAGATCGACGCCCGGGGGCTGGTGGTCTCCGCGTACGACATCGGCGCCGGGCGCGAGAGCGTCGCCCCCGGCGAGGCCGCCAACCTGCTCCAGATCCACCCCGACTTCCCGAACATGTGGGACGCGTGGGACGTGGACGCGTTCTACCGCAACACGGTGACGGATCTGACGGACCTCGACCAGCTCGTCGCGGTGGAGGACGCGGGCGTGGCCGCCGTCCGGATCGTCCGCCGCTTCGGCGACTCCCAGGTCACCCAGCTGCTCAGCCTCGCCCCCGGCGCCCAGCGGCTCGACATCGACACCGAGGTCGACTGGCACGAGACCGAGAAGTTCCTCAAGGCCGCGTTCCCCCTGGACATCCACGCCGAGCGGTACGCGTCGGAGACCCAGTTCGGCCATGTCCACCGGCCGACCCACACCAACACCAGCTGGGAGGCGGCCAAGTTCGAGGCCTGCAACCACCGCTTCGTCCATCTGGAGGAGCCCGGCTGGGGCGTCGCCCTCGTCAACGACTCCACGTACGGGCACGACGTGACCCGGACCGTGCGCGACGGCGCCGAGGGCCCGGGCACGACCACCACGGTCCGTGTCTCGCTGCTGCGCGCCCCGCGCTTCCCCGACCCCGAGACCGACCAGGGGCTGCACCGCTTCCGGCACGCGCTGGTGCCCGGGGCGACCATCGGCGACGCGGTGCGCGAGGGCTACCGCGTCAATCTGCCGGAGCGGCGGGTCGCGGGCGGGGCGGAGGTGGCGCCGCTGGTGTCGGTCGACGAGGACGCGGTGGTCGTCAGCGCGGTGAAGCTCGCGGACGACGGCAGCGGCGACGTGGTCGTACGGGTCTACGAGTCGCGGGGCGGCCGGGCCCGGGCCCGGCTCACCCCGGGCTTCGAGGCGACCGCGGTAGTGGCGACGGACCTGCTGGAGCGGCCGCTCGCCGAGGGCGTGCGGCCCGAACTGGCCGACGGCGCCGTGCGGTTGACCCTGCGGCCCTTCGAGCTGGTCACTCTCCGCCTGGCGCGGACCCGTCCGGGGGCCTGACGGATGCCAGGGCCTGCTCCAGCGTGGGGGCAGGCCCCAGGACGGCCGTGAGGGCGGTGATCCGCAGGATCCGCAGGGTCAGCGGATGGTCGCAGACGAGCGCCCAGGAGCCGCCCCGTTCGGTGACCCTGCGGTGGGCCCGCACCAGCAGGGCGAGGCCCGAGCAGTCCAGGAACCGGATGGGGCGCAGGTCCACGGCCAGCGCGCCCACCCCGTCCCCGGTGAGGGCGTCCAGGCGCGGCCGCAGCGCCTGGACGGCCTGGATGTCGATCTCGCCGTGCAGCTCGGCGACGGTCACTCCGGCACGGGTGTGGACCCGCAGGAGCGGCCGCCCGTGGTGCGGGCGGGAGGCCGGCACCAGCTCTCGCGGGCCGTCGTCGACGTATTCGTTGCGGCGCACTGTCCCTCCCCCAAAGGCAGCGATGACGGGACGGCCGGGGGCTAGGGCCGCCGGGGGGAACGTTAGACGCTAGCCGGAGTGCCAGAAGTGCAGAAACAATTCACACGACCGTTTCATCACTCGATCGAGTGAAGTGATGTGGCGGTGCTTGCCAGTTCGTCGTCCGGCACCAGGGCTGCCATGAACCGGGTGGTACGGCGGATCCGGAAGCCCAGGGACTCATAGAGGCGGATGGCGGAGGCGTTGCGCGCACCCGTGTGCAGGAAGGGCCGCTCGCCACGGTCCCGGATGTTCGCCGCGACCGCCAGGATCAGCCGGGTGCCCAGGCCCTGGCCGCGGAAGGCGTCGTCGGTGCAGACCGCGCTGATCTCCGTCCAGCCCGGCGGGTGCAGCCGCTCGCCCGCCATCGCCACCAGGGCGCCGTTCCTGCGCACGCCCAGATAGGTGCCGAGCTCGATGGTGCGCGGCAGGAACGGGCCCGGCCGGGTCCGCTCCACCAGCTCCAGCATCTCGGGCACGTCGGCGGCGGTCAGCGTGACCGCCTCGTCGAACGGGCGGGCGACGACCCCGTCGTCCACCAACTGCACGCCGTCCGTGGTGAACGTCAGCTCCCAGCCCGCAGGCGGCAGATGGGTCGTCCCGAGCAGCGGCACCTCGCCGCCGGGGCCGGTCAGCGCGGCGACGTCGGCCCAGTCCTCGGGCCCCGGGTCGTCCGGGAGCGCCAGCCAGGGCGTCACCTCGGGCGGATAGCGCAGCACCCGCCCCAGGCGCTCGGCGAAGTGGGCGTGCGGCCCGGTCAGGGAGGAACGGGCGGGGTTGTCCAGGGGATGCGGTGCGCTCACGCCGCCACCTCGATCACGACCTTGCCGCGCACATGGCCGTCCTCGACCGCGCGCAGCGCCTCGGGCGCCCGCTCCAGCGGAAACGTCGCCGTGACGAAGGGACGCAGCGCCCCGCTCGTCACCAGCCGCGCCACCTCGTCGAGCACCGCGGACGTACGGGCCCGCCGGACCGGCGAGCCGCCGAGCCGGGTGCGGTGGGTGGGCGGGGTGGGCGACGGGGAGTTCGGGGCCGTCGGCCAGCATCTGAAGGGGCTCGGCTCGACCCTGGAGGCGCGCAAGTCCTGGTTCTGCACGGCCGGGACGGTCATCTGTCTCGGTGCCGGGATCACCGCGAGTGACGGCGTACGGGTCGAGACCGTCGTCGACAATCGCAACCTGGGGGAGGGCGGGAGCAGCGGTTTCGCCCTGGACGCGGCCGCCCGGCCCCGCTGGGCGCATCTGGACGGGCACGGCGGCTGGGTCTTCCCCGGCGGCACCACCGCCCTGCACACCCTGCGCGAGGCCAGGACCGGGGCGTGGAGCGACATCAACACCACCAGTTCCGCCGAGCGGCGCACCCGTACCTATCAGACGCTGTGGCTGGACCACGGGGTCGACCCGGTGGGCGCCTCCTACAGCTATCAGCTGATGCCGGGCGCCTCGCGGCAGACGGTGGCGGCCCGCGCCGCCGATACCGGCTGGCTGAAGGTGGCGGCCAACACGGCCGCCTGCCAGGCCATGGCCGTGCCCGCGCTGGACCTGGTGTGCGCCAACTTCTGGCAGGCTGGGAGCGCGGGTCCGCTGTCGGTCTCGGCTCCGGCGAGCGTTCTCGTGCGGAGCGAAGGGGTGACGGGCACGCTCCGGGTCAGCGAGCCGCCGCGCACCGGGCAGCCCTTCGAGGTCACCTGGAACCGTCCGGTCAGACGGGTGACCAGTGCCGATTCCACGGTCGAGGTCCTCGCTGCCGGCAAGGCGCTGCGGCTGCGGATCACACCCGGCACAGCGGGCGCGAGCCACCGTTGTGACGTGGCTCTCATCTGATCGCCTTGTTGGACCCCTACAACGCGGGACCTGTCTGAGCTGGCACTTCGCCTGCATCGCGGGATTGTTCTGTTCAGGGCTACCAGGAAAACGGTCCGGAGACTGTACAGAGTCGACGGCGGGAAATTCTTGGTCGGCTTCGTAGGGTCGATGCATGACCGTTGTGGACGAAACCCCGGGTGAGCCGAGTGACGCGCGTGGCCGCGTGGCCGAGCTGCTGGCCCTGCGCGAG
Organism: Streptomyces sp. ERV7; assembly: GCF_001653515.1. Lineage (GTDB taxonomy): Bacteria > Actinomycetota > Actinomycetes > Streptomycetales > Streptomycetaceae > Streptomyces. The sequence continues at coordinate 130,088 of NZ_LYOY01000051.1, forward strand.
CAGGCCCGGCGCGGGCCGAGCGAGCGCGCGACCGAGGCGCAGCACGCCAAGGGCAAGCTGACCGCGCGCGAGCGGATCGACCTGCTCCTCGACCCGGACTCGTTCAAGGAGGTCGAGCAGCTGCGGCGGCACCGGGCGACCGGTTTCGGCCTGGAGGCCAAGAAGCCGTACACGGACGGTGTCATCACCGGCTGGGGCACGGTCGAGGGCCGTACGGTCTTCGTCTACGCGCACGACTTCCGGATCTTCGGCGGCGCGCTGGGCGAGGCCCACGCCTCCAAGATCCACAAGATCATGGACATGGCCATCGCGGCCGGTGCGCCCCTGGTGTCCCTGAACGACGGCGCCGGCGCCCGTATCCAGGAGGGCGTCTCGGCGCTCGCCGGTTACGGCGGCATCTTCCAGCGCAACACGCGGGCCTCGGGCGTCATCCCGCAGATCTCCGTGATGCTCGGCCCGTGCGCGGGCGGCGCGGCCTACAGCCCGGCGCTCACCGACTTCGTCTTCATGGTCCGTGAGACCTCGCAGATGTTCATCACCGGCCCGGACGTCGTCCGCGCGGTGACGGGCGAGGAGATCTCGCAGAATGGCCTGGGCGGCGCGGACGTGCACGCCGAGACCTCCGGTGTGGCGCACTTCGCGTACGACGACGAGGAGAGCTGCCTCCAGGAGGTGCGCTACCTCCTGTCGATGCTGCCGTCCAACAACCGCGAGAACCCGCCGTCGCACCCCAGCGAGGACCCGGCGAACCGGCGCGGCGACGTGCTGCTCGACCTGGTGCCCGCCGACGGCAACCGCCCGTACGACATGCACAAGGTGATCGAGGAGCTCGTCGACGACGGCGACTACCTGGAGATCCACGAGCGCTGGGCCCGCAACATCATCTGTGCGCTGGCCCGGCTCGACGGCCAGGTCGTGGGCATCGTGGCCAACCAGCCGCAGTCGCTCGCGGGCGTCCTGGACATCGAGGCCTCGGAGAAGGCCGCCCGTTTCGTCCAGATGTGCGATGCTTTCAATATTCCGATCGTCACCCTTCTGGACGTGCCCGGCTTCCTGCCCGGTGTCGATCAGGAGCACGGTGGAATCATCCGGCACGGCGCCAAGCTGCTGTACGCCTACTGCAACGCGACCGTGCCCCGGATCTCGCTGATCCTGCGCAAGGCCTACGGCGGGGCGTACATCGTCATGGACTCCCAGTCCATCGGCGCCGACCTCACCTACGCCTGGCCGACCAACGAGATCGCGGTGATGGGCGCCGAAGGTGCCGCCAACGTCATCTTCCGCAAGCAGATCGCGGAGGCCGAGGACCCCGAGGCGATGCGCGTGCGCATGGTCAAGGAGTACAAGGCCGAGCTGATGCACCCGTACTACGCGGCCGAGCGGGGCCTGGTCGACGACGTCATCGACCCCGCCGAGACCCGCGAGGTGCTGATCGCCTCCCTCGCGATGCTGCGCACCAAGCACGCCGACCTGCCGTCCCGCAAGCACGGCAACCCGCCTCAGTAACGAGGAGCCCGAGTGAACACCCCGACTTCTTCCCCCTCCGTCCTCCGCGTGGAGAAGGGCGAGGCCGCGCCGGAGGAGCTGGCGGCCATCACGGCCGTCCTGCTCGCCCGTGCCGCCGCCCAGTCCGCCCCGGCGCCGTCCCGCGGCCGCGACACGGCCGGCTGGCGCCGCCTGGAGCGCACCCCGGGCTTCCGGGCCCCGCACTCCTGGCAGGGCTAGGCCCGCGAGAGCCTGCGAGAAGGCCCCGCCGCTCCTCTGTGGAGCGGCGGGGCCTTCGTCGTGTGTACGGGGGTTTTCGCGCGACCACGAACGCCGGGGCCCTGGGCGGGCCCCGGCGTTCGGGAGGTGCGGTGTGCGTACGGCTACCGCAGGCGCGCCATCAGGGCGTGCTCGACCAGGGTGATCAGACCGCTCTTGGCGTCCGCGCGGTGGCGGGCGTCGGTGGTGATGATCGGGGTGTCCGGGCCGATCTGCAGGGCCTCGCGGACCTCGTCGGGGGTGTATGGCTGGTGGCCGTCGAAGCCGTTCAGGGCGATGACGAACGGGAGGCCGCTGTTCTCGAAGTAGTCGACCGCCGGGAAGCAGTCGGCGAGACGGCGGGTGTCCACCAGCACGACGGCGCCGATCGCGCCGCGCACCAGGTCGTCCCACATGAACCAGAAGCGGTCCTGGCCCGGCGTACCGAAGAGGTACAGGATCAGGTCCTGGTCGAGCGTGATGCGGCCGAAGTCCATCGCGACCGTGGTGGTCGTCTTGTCGCCCGTGTGCGTGAGGTCGTCGATGCCCGCGGAAGCGGACGTCATGACGGCCTCGGTACGCAGGGGGTTGATCTCCGAGACCGCGCCGACGAACGTGGTCTTGCCCACGCCGAAGCCGCCCGCCACCACGATCTTCGCGGAAGTAGTGGAGCGGGCAGCACCGCCGCTAGAGCTTGCGAAGTCCACTGAGCACCCTTTCGAGCAGTGTCACATCTGGCTGGCCGCCGGCGGACTCGTCGCCGCCGGGCTGGTGGATGGCGACAAGTCCGGCCTCCGCCAGGTCGGCGACGAGGATCCGGGCAACGCCGAGGGGAATGGAGAGGAGTGCCGAGATCTCGGCGACCGACTTGATCTCACGGCACAGATGGCAGATCCGCTGGTGCTCGGGCAACTGCCCTTGCAGCCGGGCGGGTTCCGCCGTGGTGTGCACCAGCGCCTCGATGGCGAGCTGGTAGCGCGGCCGGGTGCGGCCGCCGGTCATGGCGTACGGACGCACAAGGGGGTTGTGCGTACCGCCCGCCGGGGAAGGCTGGGGGGTCTGCCGCGGCTGCACCGGCTCGATGCGGGGCTGCGGCGGCTGGTCGTACGGGCCCGGCTGACGGTGGGGCTGCTGGTACGGGTGCTGGCCCTGGCCGCTTCTGCTGGGGGCGGAGGGAAAGTTGAACCGGTTCTGCCCGTGCTCACCCGGAGACTGCTGGCCACCGCTGTATGGGTGTCCGCCTGGGGGTGTTGTCACGTTTCCTCCTCCGACTGCCGGTCGCCCGTTCCTGTGGGACCGCGCCACCGCACCCTATGGCGCGGTGGCGAGAAACGCACTGCCTGTCTGGTAGTTGAGAACGGGAAGTTCACAACTAATTAAGGAGACTGCCCTGGAGTTCCGCGCGCAGGTCCGGGGTGAGAACGGTGCCCGCGCGGTCGACAAGGAGAGCCATCTCATAGCCCACGAGACCGATGTCGGCCTCGGGGTGGGCGAGTACGGCCAACGAGGAGCCGTCGGAGACGGCCATGAGGAAGAGGAAGCCTCGCTCCATCTCCACGACCGTCTGGTTGACGGCACCGCCCTCGAAGATCCGGGAGGCACCCGCGGTCAGGGACGTCAGTCCGGAGGCAACAGCCGCCAGCTGATCGGCCCGGTCCCGGGGGAAGCCTTCGGACATCGCCAGCAGGAGTCCGTCGGCGGAGACCACCACCGTGTGGGACACCCCGGGGGTGTTGTCCACGAAGTTGGTGATCAACCAGTTCAGATTCTGCGCCGCCTGGCTCATCGGGCTCACACTAACGCTCCTGGTTGTAGGTGTTACTTGTGTCCGACCCCGCGCTGCGGCCCTGCTGGACGCCCCGGCGCAGGTTGCTCAACCTGCCGCGGACGTCCTCGGGGGCGCGGGAGACCTGTGGGCCGCCCTGCGGGGTCTGCTCCGCCGCACCCTCGACCAGATTGGCCTTGGGCACCCGCCGGGGAAGCCCGGAGGGGGTGACCCCGCCGGCCTTCGGCTCACGCAGCTTCTCGGCCCGCGTCCAGCGCTCGTCATTGGTCGAACGCCAGTCGCCGGTGGGCTCGTCGGTGCCGGACGCGGCGCCGTTCGCGGCTCCGGAACCGGTGCCGTTCACGGTTCCGCTTGCGGAGCCGTTCGCGGTCGCGGGGCCGGTGTCGTTGCCGGGCCGCTGCGGTGCGGACTTCTGCTGCGGCTCCTGGGCGGCGGGCTGCCAGTTCTGCTGGCCGCTGCCGCGCCTCGGCAGACCGGCGCCGGTCATCTCGTGGGCGGCGGCCGGGGTGGGGCCCGACCGGTCGAAGCCTACGCGCTCGCGGCCGCCCGCGGGAACGTCCGGAGCGGATTCCGCTTCCTTGTTCGCCTGCGGGTAGTCGGACGCGTAGGAGTCCTGGTACGAGGCGTTCTGCTGCCACTCGCCCTGGTGGGGCGCGTCGCCGTAACCGCCGTCGTACTGCGGACCGTCGGCCGCGGGCGCCTGGTAGGCGGCCTCCGCGTAGCCCTGGTCCGGGTAGCCGTTCTGCTGCTGTCCGTAGGACTCCTGCGCGTACGCGTCGGGGTAGTCCTGCGTGTACTGCTGCTGCCCGTCGAACTGGTTGTCGTACGAGGCCTGCCGGCCGTTGTACGACTCCTCGTAGGACTGCTGGGTGCCGTACTGCTCGTCGTACGCGGCGCCCTGCTGCACACCGTCGACCTCGTCGCGGTAGAGCGGGCGGTCGCCGCCCTGCGCCTGGGCCTCCAGGGCCGCGCGGCGCTCCTCGCGCATCAGCGAGCGGTTGACCGGGTCGAGCTGCAGGGCCTCGCCCTGCTCGCCCGTCTCGTAGCGGGAGTCGTCGAAGCCGAGCTCGGCGGCGGTGCGCATGGCCGGGACGGCCGGGGCCTCGAAGCTCTGCTGCTCCGGGATGATCTGCGAGACCGTGAAGTCGTCGCCGGGCAGCGGCTCGCCACCGCCACCGTGGGTGATCGCGTCCGGGAGCATGACCAGCGAGGTGGTGCCCGCCTGCTCGCCGGAGGGGCGCAGCTGGACGCGGATGCCGTGCCGGTCGGACAGCCGGCCGACCACGAACAGGCCCATGCGCTGCGAGACGGCGGCGTCCACGGTCGGCGGGTTCGCCAGCTTGTGGTTGATGTCCGCGAAGTCCTCGGCGGTGAGGCCGATGCCCTTGTCGTGGATCTCGATCATCACGCGGCCGTCGGGGAGACGGGTGGCGGTGACGCGGACCTTGGTCTGCGGCGAGGAGAACGTCGTGGCGTTCTCCAGGAGCTCGGCGAGCAGGTGCACGAGGTCGGTCACGGCCTGGCCGTGGATCTCGCTCTCCGGCACACCGGTCAGCTCGATGCGCTCGTACGACTCCACCTCGGAGGAGGCGGCGCGCAGCACGTCGACCAGCGGGACCGGCTGGTTCCAGCGGCGGCCCGGCTCCTCGCCGGCGAGGACCAGGAGGTTCTCGCCATTGCGGCGCATACGGGTCGCGAGGTGGTCCAGCTTGAAGAGGCTCTCCAGCTGGTCCGGGTCGGCCTCGTTGTTCTCCAGGTCGGTGATGAGGGTCAGCTGGCCCTCGATCAGCGACTGGTTGCGGCGCGACAGGTTGGTGAAGATCGCGTTGACGTTCCCTCGCAGGAGCGCCTGCTCGGCGGCGAGCCGGACGGCCTCGCGGTGGACCTGGTCGAAGGCGCGGGCGACCTCGCCGATCTCGTCCGTGGAGGTGATCGGGATGGGCTCGACCCGGGTGTCGACCCGGCCGGGCTCGGTGCGCGAGAGCTGGTCGACGAGCATCGGCAGTCGGGTTTCGGCCACCTCGAAGGCGGCCGAGCGCAGCCGGCGCATCGAGCGGCTCATCTGGCGGGCCACCATGCCGGCCAGGATGAAGGCCGCGAGCAGCGAGACCACGACGATCGCGCCGTTGAGGTACGCGGAGGTCTTGGCGTCGTCGGCGATCTGGCCGGCCTCGTTCACCGCCTTGGTGACGAGGTCCTGCTCGATCTCGGTGTATCCGTCGAACTTGGCGGTGGAGGCGGCCATCCAGGCGTCGGGGGTGATGCCCTGGGCCTTGAGCTGCCTGGCGCTCTGGCCCTCGCCGATCGCGGCGGCCATGCTGTTGAACGGCGAGCCGTCGCGGGCCGGGGCGGCACCGATGCGCGGGCCGTCGTCGGCCTGCTGCCGCACCGCGGGAAGGTCCTTGGCGGCCTGGGCGGCCTTGGCCTCCATGACCTGCTTCAGATGGAGGCTGTCCGCGTCCGTACCACCGGCGTCGAACTCGCCGAGGGCGATGAACTCCAGGTAGTTGTACGAGTTGAACGCCTTGACCTGCATCTGGAAGGTCTTGGGGTCCTCGCTCGGCCGGATGATGAGGTGCAGACCAATGGAACGCTGCAGCGACTCGGCGGCCTTGGCGAGGTCGACCGCGTACACCATGCGGCCGTAGCTGGTGATGTTGCCGGTGCCCAGACCGAGCTCGTTGGAGAACGTGCTCAGGTAGTGGGGGATCGCGGTGTAGCCCTCTTCGGTCAGCACCGGGTTCTTCGCCTCGACGCCCTTGGCGTAGGCGGTCTTGCGCAGCGCGTCGAGGCTCTTCTCGGCCTCGCGGACCTTGGCCAGACGGCGCTGGAGGCTGGGCGTGTCCGGCATGCCCTTGACCTCGTCGTCGAACTTGGCGCGAGCCGCGTCCGAGGTGGCGATGGCCTTGGCGATGGCGTCGTCGTCGCGCTTGTTCTGCAGGAGGGGCTGAGCGGTGTGGTCACGCTCGTTGAGCAGGGCCTGGCCGTACTCCGAGGCGGCGCGCACGATCTGCGCCGTCTTCTCGGCGTCGCGGGCGTCGCGCCAGGTGGATATGGACCCCTTGACCTCGAAGCCGCCCATGACGAGGCCGACGAGGACGGGGATGAGGAGGATGGCGTTCAGACGGGTGGCCACCCGCCAGTTGCGCGGCGAGAACTTGCTCTGACTCCCGGTGTCGGGGCCGGCGGTCTGACCCGCGCCCTTGCCCGCTCCCTTGCCCCCGGAGGGGATTGGCCGCTCGTCCGGCGTCGCCGCATTGCGCTGCGGCGGGGTGAAGTTGCCCCGCGCCTGCTGCGTCGCGGAGCTCGTCGTGCTTCGCCTCACTCGACCAACAACCTCTCGGCGCCGGCACCTCTCGCGGTGTGCCTTTAAATGTTCTGAGCCGTACTACTCGGGAGTTCGTCGAATTCCAGCACGCCAGGGGGGTCGGTTCCAAACAGCTGGAATCCCTGGTTCCGAGTGGCACACGCCTCAGATAAAACGGGCATAAAGAGCGAGCCCCGCCAAAAGACGGGGCCAATGTGAGCGCAGTGACACCATGTGAACGCGGCGGGTGTCCGTGACGGGGGAATTCTCTGTCGAAACGTTATGAACACAGGGGCGGATCGTGTCAAAGGACACAGTCCGCCCCTGTTCGTCTACGACAACTGCCGTATACGACTTCCTACTTGAGTCGTGCCATCAGTGCGTGCTCCACGAGCGTGATCAGCGCACTCTTCGCATCGCCGCGATGGCGGGCGTCGGTGGTGATGATCGGGGCGTCCGGACCGATCTGGAGAGCCTCGCGGACCTCGTCCGGGGTGTACGGCTGGTGGCCGTCGAAGCCGTTCAGGGCGATGACGAACGGGAGGCCGCTGTTCTCGAAGTAGTCGACCGCCGGGAAGCAGTCGGCGAGACGGCGGGTGTCCACCAGCACGACGGCGCCGATCGCGCCGCGCACCAGGTCGTCCCACATGAACCAGAAGCGGTCCTGGCCCGGCGTACCGAAGAGGTACAGGATCAGGTCCTGGTCCAGGGTGATGCGGCCGAAGTCCATGGCCACCGTGGTGGTGGTCTTGTCCCCGGTGTGGGTGAGGTCGTCGATGCCCGCGGAAGCGGACGTCATCACGGCCTCGGTGCGCAGCGGATTGATCTCCGAGACGGCGCCGACGAACGTGGTCTTGCCCACGCCGAAGCCGCCCGCCACCACGATCTTCGCGGAGGTGGTAGAGCGTGCCGCTCCGCCGCTAGAGCTTGCGAAGTCCACTGAGCACCCTTTCGAGCAGCGTCACATCCGGCGTGCCGCCGGCCTCTCCATTGCCCGGCTGGTGGATGGCCACCATGCCGGCCTCCGCCAGGTCGGCGACAAGAATCCGGGCCACACCGAGCGGCATCTGCAGCAGCGCCGAGACCTCCGCCACCGACTTGACCTCGCGGCACAGGTGGCAGATCCGCTGGTGCTCCGGGAGCAGCGTGGCCAGGTGCGCCGGGTCCGCGGTCGTGCTGACCAGGGCCTCGATGGCGAGCTGGTAGCGCGGCCGGGTCCGGCCGCCCGTCATGGCGTACGGGCGGACCAGCGGCTGGTCGCCTTCACTGTCGTAGTGCGCGTCGTGCAGAGCGCCGTACGAATCGTGTGAGGCGGGTGGCGGGGTCATTGATCCTCCGGGCGGGACAGCAGGGACAGCGAGTGTCTTCGAGCCGTCTGATGTGGCCGGTGGGGGGCGGGGTGCGGCCGGACGGTGGTTTCTGACTGAGTGGGGGGCCTCAGTGGAGCAGGCTTCCCTGGAGTTCCGCGCGCAGGTCCGGGGTGAGGACGGAGCCCGCGCGGTCGACCAGGAGGGCCATCTCGTAACCGACCAGGCCGATGTCGCACTCGGGGTGGGCGAGCACGGCCAGCGAGGAACCGTCGGAGACGGACATCAGGAAGAGGAAGCCGCGCTCCATCTCCACCACGGTCTGGGCGACGGTGCCGCCCTCGAAGATCCGGGACGCACCCGCGGTCAGCGAGGTGAGGCCGGACGCTACGGCCGCGAGCTGGTCGGCCCGGTCCCGCGGAAATCCTTCGGACATGGCTAGCAGCAGGCCGTCGGCGGAGACCACCACCGTGTGGGACACCCCGGGGGTGTTGTCCACGAAGTTGGTGATCAACCAGTTCAGATTCTGCGCCGCCTGGCTCATCTGACTCAACTATCGCTCCTGCTGGTGAGTGGGGTCCATCGAGAAACTGCCGGTCGACGGGCCGCTTCCGGCCTGCCGCCCCTGCTGGATACCCCGGCGGAGATTGGTCAGGCGGCCGCGCACGTCGTCGGGCGCACGCGAGACCTGGGGGCCTGCCTGGTTCTGCTGCTGTTGTGCGGTGCCCGCTACCAGATTGGCACGCGGAACCCGCTTGGGCAGACCGGAAGTGGTGACACCGCCGGCGGCGGGCTTGCGGGCCCGCTCGGCCTGGCGGACGAGTTCATCGTTGGGCGAGGGCCGCCAGGAGCCGTTGCCGGCCGCGCCGTTGGCGTCGCGCTGGACGGGCGCCGGGCGGCGCTCGGCGCTCTGCGGCGCGGGGGCCGGGGGCTGCGCCGGACGCAGACCCTGGGGTCCGCCCTGGCCCGCCTGGCTCTGGTTGCCGCCCTGGTTCGGGGCGCCCGGTGCGGGCTGCCCCGGCTGCTGGCCGTTCTGACCGCCCTGCCCGTGGAACCAGTTGGTCTCCAGGGTGTCGTACAGCGGCGTACGGCCGTCACCGGCGTTCGGAGCCGGCGGCAGTGCCTCGGGCTGCGGCTGCTGCGGCAGGCTGCCGGCGGCCGGACGCTGCCCCTGGTTCTGCCGGGGCTGCTGCGGCGCCTGGTACTGCTGCGGCTGCTGGGACTGCTGCGGGGGACGCGGCGCGTCGAAGTCCGGCCGGGCGAACTCCGAGGTGGCCCCGGGTCCCTGGCGGTCGTCCATCGGCGGCCGGGCGTACTGGCCGGTGTTCTGGCCCGCGTTCTGACCGGTGTTCTGGCCGTACGCGCCGGGGCGCTCGAACTGTCCCGTCTGCGAGGGGTCCTGGGCGCCCTGCGGCGCGCCGAAGACGTCCGGGCGGACGAACTGGCCGGTGGACTGCGACCCCTGGGGCGCTGCGTCCTGGCGGCCGGGCGGCGGCCCGTCGAAGTCGGGGCGGGCGAACTCGGCGGTGGAGCCGGGGCCCTGGCGCTCGTCGAGCTGCGGCCTGGGGTACTGGCCGGTGTGCTGCTCGATCTCCTCGTGGCCGCGCGGGCCGTCCTGCTCGTTGCCCCAGCTCGCGGCCTGCGGGCGCTGCGGGGCGCCGCCGGGCAGCTCGGCGCGCGGGGCGCCGGGCGGCGGGGTCGGCGAGACCGGCGCGGGCACCGGGGCCCGGGGTCACGCCGGGACGGGCGGCGCCGGGGCCCGCCGGGGGCTGCGACTGGGGGCCGCCGGGCTTGCCCGGGGCCTTCTTGCCGCCCTGGGCGACATCGACGGGCAGCATGACGAGCGCCGTCGTACCGCCGGAGTCGGAGGGGCGCAGCTGGATGCGGATGCCGTGTCGCAGGGACAGCCGGCCGACCACGAACAGACCCATGCGGCGCGAGACCGAGACGTCCACGGTGGGCGGCGACGCGAGCCGCTCGTTGATCGCGGCGAGGTCCTCGGGGGAGAGGCCGATGCCGGTGTCGTGGATCTCGACCAGGACGCGGCCGTCGGGCAGCGCGTGACCGGTGACGCGGACCTTGGTCTGCGGCGAGGAGAACGAGGTGGCGTTCTCCAGCAGCTCGGCGAGCAGGTGCACGAGGTCGTTGACCACCCGGCCGGCGACATCGGTCGCGGGCACGGCGGCCAGTTCGATGCGCTCGTACTGCTCCACCTCGGAGGCCGCGGCGCGGAGCACGTCGACCAGCGGGACCGGGCGGGTCCAGCGGCGGCCGGGCTCTTCACCGGCGAGGACGAGGAGGTTCTCACCGTTACGGCGCATACGGGTCGCGAGGTGGTCGAGCTTGAAGAGCGAGGAGAGCTGGTCCGGGTCGGCCTCGCGGGACTCCAGTTCGGAGATGAGCGAGAGCTGACGCTGGATGAGGCCCTGCGAGCGGCGCGAGAGGTTGGTGAACATCGCGTTGACGTTGCCTCGCAGCAGGGCCTGCTCGGCGGCGAGTCGGACGGCCTCGCGGTGCACGTCGTCGAAGGCCGCGGCCACCTGGCCGATCTCGTCCCGCGAGTGCACGCCGACCGACTCCACGGACGTGTCGACGTCCTGCGGGTCGGACTCGGAGAGCTGCTTGACGAGCTCGGGCAGCCGGTCCTGGGCGACCCGGGTGGCGGTGTCCTGGAGGCGCCGCAGCGAGCGGATCATGGACCGGGCCACGACGAAGGCGCCGACCAGCGAGACGCCGAGGACGATGAGGATCAGGGCACCGTTGAGGATCGCGTCCCGCTGCGACTGGTCGCGCAGCTCGCGGGCCTTCTGCTCCATCTCGCCGAGCAGGGTCTGCTCGATCGTCTTCATCTGGTTGATCTTGTTGGAGTCCTGGTCGTACCAGTCGAGGTACGAGCGCTTGGTCTCCGTGGCGAGGCCGCCCTTGAGGACGCGCTGGGAGTACGCGTTGGCCGCGGTGATCTCCGAGTTGCCCTTGTCCAGCGGGGCCATCAGCTCTTCGGGGTTGCCGTGGTTGCTCTCGTAGACGATCGAGAACGACGACAGCTCCTGGCGCTCGCCGTCCGCCGCGGACTTGGCGTACAGGCGGTCGGACTCGGCGAGCGTGCCCGTCTTGTCCTTGGTCGCGGGGAGCGCGGCGGCGATGATCGCGCGCTGGATGGAGGCGTACTCCTTGGCGGAGGAGAACGCGGCCAGCGCACGGGTGCGCTTGATCATCTCCGGGTTGGAGGTGGCCTGCGCCATGTCCTGGGAGAGGCTGAGGAGGCCGCGGATGAGGCGGCTGTAGCCCTCGACGGTCTGGGAGTCCGATACGTCGCCGCGGTAGGCGCTCTTACGGATGTTGTCGAGGTCCTGGAGCTGGATCGCGATGGCCGTGACGTTACGGCGGATCGACTCCAGGGCGTCGTCGTTGTCCGGGTTGTCGACGTCCTGGGTGGCCGTCATGAACGACTGCTTGACCCGGTCGGTGGTGCCCCGCGCCGTCTGGACCATGTCCGCGCCGGTGTCGGTGGCCAGCGGGCCCGCCGACTTGTCGCGCTCCTCCTGGAGCGCGGCGGCCAGCTCGGTGGCCTGCTTGGTCATGTCGGTGAGCAGCTGCATGTGGTCGAGCTGCTTCATGTCGTTCATCGACTGGTTGATGCGCAGCCCGCCGAGGGTGGTCGCGGCGACCACGGGCAGGGTCAGCAGCGCGACCAGTCGGGTGGAGATGCGCCAGTTGCGCAGGGCTATTCGCGACCCCGTGTCCACGGCCGGCTTCGGCTTGGGAGCGGCCGAGGGCTTCTCGCCGCCCGCGGCGGAGCGACCGGTGGGGCCGGAGGGGCCGCCGTTGTCGTCACCGCCCGGCGAAGGAGCCGATGGATTCTGGGTGGCCCGGGGGTTCTGGGCGTGCTGGGGCGAGGAACTGACTGATGTGGAGCCAGTCCCGCCGTGCGGCTCCTGCTCCGCCGCAGCGCTGCCATCCCTCTTGAAACGTCCCTGCACTAGCGTCGCAACCTCTGGACCAGGCGTCCCCCGCTCTGAACGGAAGGGACGGTGTCGGCATCGTGGGGCAAGTGTGCGCCCCATGTGTTGGTCGTGAGTGACCGGCGCTTGTTGGTCTCCCCCTCCCCGCCGCCACTCGGCGCTGCGTTGCGCCCTGCGCGCCGGTCAGTGACCCGCGGCGGTGCGTGGAATTCCAGCACAGTGCCGGATCTCCAACAAGGGCCGCGTACCGTGCTGTGACCTGAGTGACACATTGTGAGGAACGTGTCACGAACCGTAGAAACTGTGCACGGATGAATCGGACTTTTACCTACGAGTCGCTTACGTGGGAGGAGTTACCCAGTCGCCATGATCAAGAGCGGAATGGAGGGTTCAGTGGTGCAATGTCCGTTTAGGTGGCCAGAATTGACAGGTCGTAATGTCCGAATTGTTTAGCCACTCGTGAGCAAACTCACACGATGATCGTCGCCTCTACGGCCGTTTGCCGGGAATTCAAATGTTTAGCCTGACGCTTTACAGGGATGGCCAATCCGACAACCGGCGCCGCCGCGCGCCCCGCAACCGACAGGGTTCGAACGGCAGATGATGAAGACGACGATGATGATCCGCACCATAGCCAACCCCCGCCGCACCACTCTGGCGCACCTCGCGGACGCCGAGGAGATGCAGACGGAGCTCCTGCCCGAGCACTCGGTCGACCTGCCCACCCAGACGGCCAACCCGCGCCGCACCGTCCTGATGGACGCCCCGGTCGCGGCCGTCGCCCCGTAGCCCCGAGGCACGGCCCGCGGCCGTACGCCACCGGGCGGTCCCACCGCCCCGGACGGCGTCCTCGAAGCGCAGGTCGCCCCCTCACCCGCGTTAGCCTGGAGCGTCAGTCTCCAGCCAGCGACCAAGTGAGGGGCGACAGCATCCCGTGCGCATCGCCAGATTCTCCATCGACGGCAATGTCGCCTTCGGCGCGGTCGAGGACACCCCGCAGGGGCCCGTGCTCGACATCATCAAGGGCATCCCGTACGCCGACTTCGAGCTCTCCGGGACCAAGGTCCCGCTGAGCAAGGTCCGGCTGCTGCCGCCGGTGCTGCCCAACAAGGTCGTGGCCATCGGCCGCAACTACGCGGAGCACGCCAAGGAGCTCGGCAACGAGGTCCCCGAGGTGCCCGTCGCCTTCTTCAAGCCCACCACCTCGGTGATCGGCTCCGGCGACGCGATCGAGTACCCCTCCTTCTCCAACGAGCTGCACCACGAGGCCGAGCTGGCCGTGGTGATCGGCCGGATGTGCCGCGAGGTCCCGCGCGAGCGCGTCAAGGACGTCATCTTCGGCTACACCTGCGCCAACGACGTCACCGCGCGCGACGCCCAGCAGCGCGAGAAGCAGTGGGCCCGCGCCAAGGGCTTCGACACCTCGTGCCCGCTGGGCCCCTGGGTGGAGACCGACCTCGACCCCGCGGACCTCACGATCCAGGCGACGGTCAACGGCGAACAGCGTCAGCTGGGCCGCACGAGCGACATGATCCGCTCCATCGAGGACCTGGTCGTCCACATCACCGAGGCGATGACGCTGCTCCCGGGCGACGTCATCCTCACCGGCACCCCCGCCGGGGTCGGCCCCCTCAACGTCGGCGACGAGGTCGCCGTCACCATCGAAGGCATCGGCACTCTCACCAACAAGGTGATCAAGCGTGGCTAACCCCCTGGACGCGAACGTCCGCGTCCGTTTCTGTCCCTCCCCGACCGGCAACCCGCATGTCGGTCTGGTCCGCACCGCCCTGTTCAACTGGGCGTTCGCGCGGCACCACCAGGGCACCATGGTCTTCCGCATCGAGGACACCGACGCGGCGCGCGACTCCGAGGAGTCGTACAACCAGCTGCTCGACTCGCTGCGCTGGCTGGGCCTCGACTGGGACGAGGGCCCGGAGGTCGGCGGCCCGCACGCGCCGTACCGCCAGTCCCAGCGGATGGACATCTACAAGGACGTGGCCGAGAAGCTGCTCGCGGGCGGCTACGCGTACCACTGCTACTGCACCACCGAGGAGCTCGACGCGCGCCGCGACGCGGCCCGCGCCGCCGGCCGGCCGTCCGGCTACGACGGCCACTGCCGCGAGCTGAGCGACGGGCAGAAGGCCGCCTACGAGGCGGAGGGCCGCACGGCCATCGTCCGCTTCCGGATGCCCGACGAGCCGATCACCTTCACGGACCTGGTCCGCGGCGAGCTGACCTTCACCCCGGACAACGTGCCGGACTACGGCATCGTCCGCGCCAACGGCGCCCCGCTCTACACGCTGGTCAACCCGGTCGACGACGCCCTGATGGAGATCACCCACGTCCTGCGCGGCGAGGACCTGCTCTCCTCCACCCCCCGCCAGATCGCGCTCTACAAGGCGCTGATCGAGCTGGGCGTGGCCAAGGAGACCCCGGCCTTCGGCCACCTCCCGTACGTCATGGGCGAGGGCAACAAGAAGCTCTCCAAGCGCGACCCGCAGGCCTCCCTGAACATCTACCGGGAGCGCGGCTTCCTCCCGGAGGGCCTGCTCAACTACCTCTCGCTCCTCGGCTGGTCCTTCTCGGCCGACCAGGACGTCTTCTCGATCTCCGACATGGTCGCGAAGTTCGACGTCACCGACGTCAACGCCAACCCGGCCCGCTTCGACCTGAAGAAGGCCGAGTCGATCAACGGGGACCACATCCGCATGCTCGACGTGAAGGCGTTCACGGACGCCTGCGAGCCGTGGCTGACCGCCCCGCACGCCAACTGGGCGCCCGAGGACTTCGACCGCGCCGCCTGGGAGGCCATCGCGCCGCACGCCCAGACCCGCGTCACCGTCCTCTCGGACATCACGGCCAACGTCGACTTCCTCTTCCTGAAGGAGCCGGTCCAGGACGAGGCGTCCTGGACGAAGGCGATGAAGGAGGGCTCGGACGCGCTGCTGCGCACCGCGCGCGAGAAGCTGGAGCCGGCCGACTGGTCCTCGCCGGAGTCCCTCAAGGAGGCCGTCCTGGCCGCCGGCGAGGCGCACGGCCTCAAGCTCGGCAAGGCGCAGGCCCCGGTCCGCGTCGCCGTCACCGGCCGCACGGTGGGCCTGCCGCTCTTCGAGTCCCTGGAGATCCTGGGCAAGGAGAGGACGCTGGCGCGCATCGACGCGGCGCTGGCGAAGCTGTCCGCGTAGACAGCCGCACGTACGTCCCGAAGGGGCGGGAGCCGGACCGGCTCCGAGCCGGACCGGCTCCCGCCCCTTCGGCGTACGGTCGTGGCATGACCGTCCGCGCAGTCCTCTGGGACATCGACGACACGATCTTCGACTACGCCTCGGCCGCCCGCAGGGGCATGCGCGCGCACCTGGCGGCCGAGGGGCTGCCCGCCGCGTACGCGTCGACGGAGCAGGCGCTCACGACCTGGGACGAGCTCACCGCGTACCACTGGGCCCGGTTCGCCGCGGGGGAGACCGACTGGCCGGGCCAGCGGCGCGACCGGGTGCGCGCCTTCCTCGGCAGCGAGCTCGGCGACGCCGACGCGGAGACCTGGTTCGAGCGGCACCTGGCGCACTACGAGGCCGCCTGGTCGCTCTTCCCGGACACCGTGCCCGTCCTCGACCTGCTCGCCGACGGCTACCGGCACGCCGTCCTCTCCAACTCCTCCCTGCACCATCAGGAGCGCAAGCTCCAGGTCCTGGGCGTACGGGACCGGTTCGAGGCCGTGGTGTGCGCGGCCGAGCTGGGGATCTCCAAGCCCGAGGCCGGGGCCTTCCACGCGGCCTGCCAGGCGCTGGGGCTGGCGCCGCAGGAGGTCGCGTACGTGGGCGACCAGCCGGACATCGACGCGCGCGGGGCCGGTGAGGCGGGGCTCCTGGGCATCTGGCTGGACCGCAACCAGGTGGGCGGACGGCCCGAACTGATCCGGATCACGGGCCTGGAGGAGCTCCCCGGCCTGCTGCGCCGCGATACCCGTTTTGGAGCGCCGGACACCTTCGGGTAATGTTCTTCCTGCGCCGAGGGGAGCGGGAAGAAAAGCCCGGAACCGAAAGCGCAAGCCGAGCAAGATCCCCGTCGGGGGTTGTGTTCCGGTGGCCTATGGTGTAATTGGCAGCACGACGGTTTCTGGTTCCGTTAGTCTAGGTTCGAGTCCTGGTAGGCCAGCTCGCAGAGCTTATCTGCACCGCGGATTCCAGATCCGCAAAGCCCCCGTTGTGTAGCGGCCTAGCACGCTGCCCTCTCACGGCAGTAGCGCCGGTTCGAATCCGGTCGGGGGTACAGATCCTTCCCAGGGAGACAGCCGGGTCGCACCCGCTGACTCTCATGCAGGATCGCTAGGGCCCCCGTTGTGTAGCGGCCTAGCACGCCGCCCTCTCAAGGCGGTAGCGCCGGTTCGAATCCGGTCGGGGGTACGCAGTTGGTCTAAACCACCATGGGCTATGGTGTAATTGGCAACACTACGGTTTCTGGTACCGTCATTCTAGGTTCGAGTCCTGGTAGCCCAGCGGATCGCGAGATCGAAGATCTTGCGATTCACCGATCTTTCGGGATCATCACGCCCCCGTTGTGTAGCGGCCTAGCACGCCGCCCTCTCAAGGCGGTAGCGCCGGTTCGAATCCGGTCGGGGGTACGTGAAGGAGGGGCCCGGCACACACAGTGTGCCGGGCCCCTTCCGTATGTCCGGGGGCGGTCCGCCCCCGGACCCGGCTCACGGCCGCACGAACCGCCGCGCCGACTCCTGCGCCTGGGCCAGACGCCGCAGGCTCAGCAGTACCGGCTCGTAGAGCACGGTCAACGCCACGGCCGCCTCGACCTGTTCGGCGGGAGCCTCGTAGCGCTCCACCAAGTCCAGATCGGCGACCGCCACTTGGGCGGCCGCCGCCGCGTACGCGGCCAACTCCTCGGTGCCGCAGGGGTATCCGAGCCGGGTCAGCGCGGTCACCGCCGCCAGCAGCGTCAGATACGCGCCCGAGCTTCCCTCCGGGTCCGAGCCGCCGTACT
Source organism: Streptomyces sp. ERV7 (assembly GCF_001653515.1). Taxonomy (GTDB): domain Bacteria; phylum Actinomycetota; class Actinomycetes; order Streptomycetales; family Streptomycetaceae; genus Streptomyces. Next base: position 147,182 of record NZ_LYOY01000051.1, read on the forward strand.
GCCAGCCGAGCCCGTCGATCAGCGCGTCCACCGCCGCGCGCGCGGCCCGCGCGTGCGGATCGTCGGGGCCGGGCTCCGGGGCGTTCGGCAGGGCCTCGACGGCGACGCCGAGCCGGGAGTGGTGGTCCAGCGAGTCGTCCTCCAGGGCCGCGAGCACCTCCTTGGCGGCGGCCACCGGGACCCGGCCCACCTGGATCAGCGCGCGCACCAGCTTCAGCCGCTGGAGGTGGGCCGTGTCGTAGTCGGCCTGGGTGGCGGTGACCCGGTGGCCCGGCGGCAGCAGCCCCTCGCGCAGGTAGTACTTGATCGTCGCCGGGGCGACCCCGCTTCGCTCGCTGAGCTCCGCCAGTCTCATTCCTCTTGCGCCTTCCATTGGAGAGTGCCACTATCTAACCATCGGATAGCGGAACTATCCAATGCATGGCCCGAGCAACTGTCACGTCACTGGGGGACCTGTCATGAGCCAGAAGCTGATCGAGGGACGTATGACCGCCGCCGCCGAGGGGGACGTGGTGGTCTTCCTCATCGGGATGCGCATCAACCGGTTCCGCGCGCTGCGCAGTTGGCTGCCGGTCACGTCCGCGATGCCCCGGATGCTGAAGGAGCTCGTCAAGGAGGAGGGCAGCGGGCTGCTCGGCTTCCAGTCCGTCCTCGCCGGGCCGCGCACTCTGGCGGTGGTGCAGTACTGGGAGTCCAAGGAGAAGCTCCTGGCGTACGCGTCCGCGCAGGACAAGGAGCACCGCCCGGCCTGGACGGCCTTCAACCGCCGGGCGCGCGGGGCGAAGGGCGCGGTGGGCATCTGGCACGAGACGTATGTGGTCCCGGCGGGCTCGTACGAGTCGGTCTACGTCGGCATGCCGCAGTTCGGCCTCGGCAAGGCGACGGGTGTGGTGCCGGTGGGACGGCGGGGGGACCGGGCGGCGGGCCGCCTGAAGGGCTAGCCCCGCCGGCGGCCGGCCGCGCCCACGAGACGGAGCCGCCCATGCCCTGAGGGACTGCGCCCGAGCCGGCTTCTCCGGCTGCCGGGCACCCCTTGAGGGGCGCGGGGAACTGCGCGAGCACCCTCCACCGGCCCGCAGATGAACACCGGGCCCCTGAAAGCTCACGGCCGAGCCGGCTTCTCCGGCTGCCGGGCACCCCCTGAGGGGCGCGGGGAACTGCGCGACCAGCCCCCGCTCGCCCGCAGGCAAGCACGCAGGCCCACGGCCGAGGCGGCATCCCCGGCTGAGGCGGCCCCTGAGGGGCGCGGGGAACGGTGCGAGCGACCACCCGCCGGCCCGCAGGCGAAGGCCGGGCCCCGAAACACGCCTCCGGCCCACCGCTGCGGCGTTGAAGCGGTGGGCCGGAGGTGGACGCAGGGGCGGGCTAGCCGTTGCGGCGCAGGGCCTCGGAGAGGCGGGCGGCGGCGTCGATGACCGCCTGGGCGTGCATCCGGCCGGGATGGCGGGTCAGGCGCTCGATCGGTCCGGAGACCGAGACGGCCGCCACCACGCGATTGGACGGGCCGCGCACCGGCGCAGAGACCGAGGCCACGCCCGGCTCGCGCTCGCCGATCGACTGGGCCCAGCCCCGGCGCCGTACGCCCGACAGGGCCGTCGCCGTGAAGCGCGCCCCCTGCAGGCCCCGGTGCAGGCGCTCCGGCTCCTCCCAGGCCATCAGGATCTGGGCGGAGGAGCCCGCCTTCATCGTCAGGGTCGAGCCGACCGGCACGGTGTCCCGCAGGCCGGACAGCCGCTCGGCCGCCGCGACGCAGATCCGCATGTCGCCCTGGCGGCGGTAGAGCTGGGCGCTCTCGCCCGTCACGTCGCGCAGATGTGTCAGCACCGGCCCGGCGGTGGCCAGCAGGCGGTCCTCGCCGGCCGCGGCCGCGAGCTCCGCGAGCCGCGGGCCGAGGATGAACCGGCCCTGCATGTCCCTCGCCACCATCCGGTGGTGTTCCAGTGCCACGGCAAGGCGGTGTGCCGTGGGTCGTGCGAGCCCGGTGGCCGCGACCAACCCCGCGAGGGTGGCCGGACCGGACTCCAGGGCGCTCAGGACGAGAGCCGCCTTGTCGAGAACGCCGACGCCGCTAGAGTTGTCCATGAAACGATACTCGCGTCTCACTCTGTGAAACGCAAGTTCAATTTTCTCCGGAACTTGCGAACCTGTACTGGCGGTCCGCACAACGGCCGCAGCCACCGTCCGGTCCCGGGGTCCGGCGGTACACCCGGTCTCTAGTTGAGCCGGCGACGAAGCCGGCCGGAGGGAAAGCGATGGGTAGGACACTCGCGGAGAAGGTCTGGGACGACCATGTCGTCAGGCGCGCCGAGGGCGAGCCCGACCTCCTCTTCATCGATCTGCACCTGCTGCACGAGGTGACCAGCCCACAGGCCTTCGACGGTCTGCGCGCCAACGGCCGCCCGGTGCGGCGCCTCGACCTCACCATCGCCACCGAGGACCACAACACCCCGACCCTCGACATCGACAAGCCCATCGCCGACCCGGTCTCCCGGGCCCAGCTGGAGACGCTGCGCAAGAACTGCGCCGAGTTCGGCGTGCGGCTGCACCCGCTCGGCGACGTCGAGCAGGGCGTCGTCCACGTGGTGGGACCCCAGCTGGGTCTGACCCAGCCCGGCACCACCGTGGTCTGCGGTGACTCGCACACCTCCACGCACGGTGCCTTCGGGGCCCTGGCCTTCGGGATCGGCACCTCACAGGTAGAGCATGTGCTCGCCACCCAGACCCTGCCACTGGCGCCCTTCAGGACCATGGCGATCACCGTCGACGGCGAACTGCCCGACGGTGTCACCGCCAAGGACCTGATCCTGGCCATCATCGCCAGGATCGGCACCGGCGGCGGCCAGGGCTACGTCCTGGAGTACCGCGGCTCGGCCATCGAGAAGCTCTCGATGGAGGCCCGGATGACCATCTGCAACATGTCGATCGAGGCCGGTGCCCGGGCGGGCATGATCGCCCCCGACCGGACCACCTTCGACTACCTGGAGGGCCGCGCGCACGCCCCGAAGGGCGCGGACTGGGACGCGGCCGTCGCGTACTGGCAGACCCTGAAGACGGACGAGGACGCGGTCTTCGACGCCGAGGTGGTCATCGACGCCACCGCGCTCTCGCCGTTCGTGACCTGGGGCACCAACCCGGGCCAGGGCGCGCCGCTTTCGGCGTCCGTCCCCGACCCGGCTTCGTACGAAGACGCTTCGGAGCGCCTGGCCGCCGAAAAGGCCCTGGAGTACATGGGGTTGACGGCGGGGCAGCCGCTGAAGGCCATCGACGTCGACACCGTCTTCGTAGGTTCGTGCACCAACGGCCGCATCGAGGACCTGCGCTCGGCCGCCTCGATCCTGGAGGGCCGCAAAGTCGCCGACGGCGTACGGATGCTGGTCGTCCCGGGCTCGGTGCGGGTCGCCCTGCAGGCCGTCGAGGAGGGCCTGGACAAGGTCTTCACCGCCGCCGGCGCCGAATGGCGGCACGCGGGCTGCTCGATGTGTCTGGGCATGAACCCGGACCAGCTGGCCCCCGGTGAGCGCTCCGCCTCCACCTCCAACCGCAACTTCGAGGGCAGGCAGGGCAAGGGCGGCCGTACGCATCTGGTGTCGCCGCAGGTCGCCGCGGCAACGGCGGTTCTCGGCCACCTGGCGTCCCCCGCCGACCTGTCCGACGCCCGTACGCCCGCTGGAGTCTGATCAGCCATGGAAGCTTTCACCACGCACACCGGCCGGGCCGTCCCGCTGCGCCGCTCCAACGTCGACACCGACCAGATCATCCCGGCCCACTGGCTGAAGAAGGTCACCCGGGACGGTTTCGAGGACGGCCTGTTCGAGGCCTGGCGCAAGGACCCGTCCTTCGTCCTGAACAAGCCCGAGCGCCAGGGCGCGTCGGTGCTGGTCGCGGGCCCCGACTTCGGTACGGGCTCCTCGCGCGAGCACGCCGTGTGGGCGCTGCAGAACTACGGCTTCAAAACCGTGATCTCGTCCCGGTTCGCCGATATCTTCCGGGGCAACTCGTTGAAGAACGGGCTGCTCACGGTGGTTCTCGACCAGAAAGTCGTGGACGCGCTCTGGGAGCTGACGGAGAACGACCCGAACGCCGAGATCACGGTGGACCTCCAGGACCGCCAGGTCCGCGCCGAGGGCCTCACGGCGGACTTCGCACTCGACGAGAACGCCCGCTGGCGGCTGCTGAACGGCCTGGACGACATCAGCATCACCCTGCAGAACGAGGCGGACATCACCGCGTACGAGACGAAGCGGCCCTCCCACAAGCCCAGCACCTCGCTGGTCTGACGGACGGGCGCCGCCTCTTGAGCGGCCCTTCGGCAGTCTTTCGGCCCAACACGCCCCCTGTCTTTCGGGACAGGGGGCGTGTTGCGTTGCGGGGTGTCAGGGTGGCGTCAACTAGCCTAGGCTGCACAGCAGATGGCCGGATTGGGACTTGCGCGACCGGTGGTCGTTGGGGGCCCGAAAACCACTCGGAATCCCTCAGTTGCCCCCGCCGGAGGCGACAACTCGCCCCAGATGGCACAATCGGCGCATGGAACGCGACAGCCAACTCGAGCTCTACCGGGTCGTCGCGGACCGACTGAAAGAAGCGCACACAGTGGTGCGCGAACTGCAAGTCCCGGAGGGCGTACGGATGGCGCTGTCCCGGAAGCTGCTGGTCATCACAGCGGCTGCCAAACACGATCTCGCCGACGCCGCAAGGCGTCTGGACCGGTTGATGAAGGACCTCGACGAGGGCCGATTCCCCGAAGGCGACTGAGTCTCAAGGAGTTCGGCGAAGGCCGACTTCGTTGCGGCACTAGGGTGATTAGCCCGTTTCGTGTTTGATTTGCGGTATATATCTGCCTAACGTGCGAAAAAGCCAGAACAGATTCGTTCCGGCAATGTCTCCGAAGGGGAAGACGTGAACAAGGCGCAGCTCGTAGAAGCGATTGCCGACAAGCTCGGCGGCCGTCAGCAGGCCGCGGACGCCGTGGACGCTGTTCTGGACGCGGTCGTCCGGGCCGTCGTCGCCGGCGACCGGGTCTCGGTCACCGGTTTCGGTTCGTTCGAGAAGGTCGACCGCCCGGCCCGTTACGCCCGCAACCCGCAGACGGGTGAGCGCGTGCGGGTCAAGAAGACCTCGGTTCCGCGCTTCCGTGCGGGTCAGGGCTTCAAGGACCTGGTCAGCGGCTCGAAGAAGCTCCCCAAGGGCGACGAGGTCGCCGTGAAGAAGGCGCCCAAGGGCAGCCTCTCCGGTGGCACCTCCACCCGGAGCACGGTCAAGAAGGCCGCGGCCAAGAAGGCCACCGCCGCCAAGAAGGCGACCGCGGCCAAGAAGGCCACGGCGAAGAAGACGACCGCCAAGAAGACCACGGCGGCCGTGAAGAAGACCACGGCGGCGAAGAAGACCACCGCCAAGAAGGCCACCGCGACCGCGAAGAAGGCGGCCCCGGCCAAGAAGGCCACCACCGTCAAGAAGGCCACGGCGAAGAAGACCGCGCCCGCGAAGAAGGCCGTCGCGAAGAAGGCGCCCGCCAAGAAGGTCACCGCGCGCAAGACCACCGCCAAGAAGACGACTGCCCGCAAGAAGTAGGCACCGCCGGACGGCTCACGCGCCGGGCCGGGCTCCCCTCGGGGAGCCCGGCCCGCGGCGTGTCGGGGGGCCGCCCCCGGGCGCTCTCAGAACGTCTGCAGCGTCACCAGCGTGATCTTCAGGGACGTGCCCTCGCCCTCGGTCTCGATCCGGACCCGCTGGCCCACCCGCAGCAGCCGCAGCCCGCCCGCGTCGAAGGCCGCGGCCCCGAAGTCCACCGGGGTGCCGTCGTCGAGCAGCACACTGCCGCTGCGGGTCTCGAAGTCGTATGTGTACGCGGTCGCCTGCATGCCCCGCAGCCTAGTACCCGGGTACGACACCCACCGCTGTCCGGAGCGCCGTCGTCGCCGGGCCCGGGCCCAGGGTGAGGGCGGTGCGCAGATCCGCGCCGGTGTCCACGTCCTGGCGTACCGAGTCCACGCCGGTCAGCAGGATTTCCGCTGCTCCCGAGGCCGAATGCGCGGCCCGCGAGGGGCCGCCGAAAGCCGGGGCCAAATCCACTCCGGGCCCGGCCGAAAGGAATGTCGTGCCGATTCCGGCCGCATCCGCCAGAAATGCGCGCGGAAATGCGGAGGCGGCATCCAGTACCCGGCCCAATTCCGCCGGCCGCAGCGCGGGCAGATCCGCGTTCAGGGCCGCGACCGCCGCCCCGGGGCGCAGTGCCCGTACCGCGTACGCGCCGTGCGCGAGGGCGGCGTTGAGGCCCGCCGCCGGGCGGTCCCCGACGATCCGGGCGCCCAGCGCGGCCAGCTCCGCGCCCGCCAGCGGATCGTCCGTGACGACCGCCACATCCCGTACCGCCGGGCAGGTGAGCGCCGCTCCCACGGTGTCCAGGGCGAACGCCAGAGCGAGCTGCGGACGCAGTGCCGCGCCGACGGCGGCGGTGAGCCTGCTCTTCGCCAGCGCCAACGGCTTCAGCGGCACGACCAGAGACCAGCGGCCCGGTGATGCGGTGTTCGTGACGTCCCCCTAGCTCGCGTCTTCCCCCGCCCCGTCGAACGGATAGTCGCTGGACAGGACGGGGGCCATTGTCACCCGGCCAGGAGCGGTCGCCCCACGGTCGGGGCGTACGGTGTTCTCGACAGACCGGAGGGCCGGGGCGACACTTGCTCCCTGCGTGAGTCGCGCAGTGGCCGACAGTGGTCTGTCCTAGAGGAAGGTGCTCCGAGTGTCCCGCCGCAGAATCGGCTTCTGGTACCGCCTGGCGGCGGTCATCGCCAAACCTCCACTGGTGGTGCTTTTCAAGCGGGACTGGCACGGAATGGAGAACATTCCGGTGGACGGCGGTTTTATCACCGCCGTCAATCACAACTCGTATCTCGACATGTTCTCCTACGGGCACTTCCAGTACAACACCGGACGAGTGCCCCGATTCCTCGCCAAGGCGGCGCTCTTCAAGGCGCCCGGCGTGGGACTGCTGCTGCGCGGCACGGGCCAGATTCCCGTCTACCGCGAGTCCACCAACGCCTTCGGCGCCTTCCGGGCCGCCGTCGAGGCGATCGAGGGCGGCGAATGCGTGGCGTTCTACCCCGAGGGCACCCTCACCCGCGACCCCGGCATGTGGCCGATGACCGCCAAGACCGGTGTCGCGCGCGCCGCGCTGCAGACGAAGGCCCCGGTCATCCCGATCGCCCAGTGGGGCGCCAACTTGGCGATGCCGCCCTACGCCAAGGAGAAGAAGGTCCGCCTCTTCCCCCGCAAGACCCTCCAGGTGAAGGCCGGTCCGCCGGTCGACCTCGCGCGCTTCTACGACAAGGAGCCCACCCCCGAGGTGCTGCGCGAGGCGACCGAGGTCATCATGGCCGCGATCACCCGCCAGCTGGAGGACATCCGGGGCGAGAGCGCCCCCGTGAAGCCGTACGATCCGCGCGAAGTCCGCGCGCAGCAGCGCCGCAAGGCCGCCGGGGAGGGCACCAAGTGACGCACGCCGCCACCAAGGCAGCAGTATTCGGCACCGGCTCCTGGGGTACGGCCTTCGCCATGGTCCTCGCCGACGCGGGCTGCGAGGTGACCCTCTGGGGCCGCCGGCCCGAACTCGCCGAGGCGATCAACACCACCCGCACCAACCCCGACTACCTGCCGGGCATCGAACTGCCCGCGGGGGTACGGGCGACCACCGACCCCGCCGAGGCCGCCGCGGGCGCCGACTTCACCGTCCTGGCCGTGCCCTCGCAGACGCTGCGCGGCAACCTCGCCGCCTGGGCGCCGCTGCTCGCGCCCGACACCGTGCTCGTCTCCCTGATGAAGGGCGTCGAACTCGGCACCGCCAAGCGGATGAGCGAGGTGATCGAGGAGGTCGCCAAGGTCTCCGCCGACCGCGTCGCCGTGGTCACCGGCCCCAACCTCGCCAAGGAGATCGCCCAGCGCCGGCCCGCCGCCGCCGTGGTCGCCTGCCGTGACGAGGCCGTGGCCCAGCGCCTCCAGGCCGCCTGCCACACCCCGTACTTCCGCCCGTACACCAACACCGACGTCGTCGGCTGCGAGCTCGGCGGCGCGGTCAAGAACGTGATCGGGCTGGCCGTCGGCATCGCGGACGGCATGGGCCTCGGCGACAACGCCAAGGGCTCGCTCATCACCCGGGGCCTGGCGGAGACCACCCGGCTCGGCCTCGCCATGGGCGCCGACCCGCTCACCTTCTCCGGCCTCGCGGGCCTCGGCGACCTCGTCGCCACCTGCTCCTCGCCGCTCTCGCGCAACCACACCTTCGGCACCAACCTGGGCCGCGGTATGACGCTCCAGGAGACCATCGCGGTCACCAAGCAGACCGCCGAGGGCGTCAAGTCCTGCGAGTCCGTGCTGGATCTGGCCCGCCGCCACGGTGTCGACATGCCCATCACCGAGACCGTCGTCGGGATCGTCCACGAGGGCAAGCCGCCGGTGGTCGCGCTCAAGGAGCTGATGTCGCGCAGCGCCAAGTCCGAGCGGCGCTGAATCCCGCGAGTCGAACGGGTACGCTCAACGCGATATGAGCAGCGAGAACCTCCCCCAGAGCCCTGAATCGAGCACCCAGCAGCCCCGCAAGCCGCGGGTGGCCGTCGTGTTCGGCGGCCGCAGCTCCGAGCACGGCATCTCGGTCGTCACCGCCGGTGCCGTGCTGCGCGCCATCGACCGTACGAAGTACGACGTGCTGCCCATCGGCATCACGACGGACGGCCGCTGGGCGCTCACCGCCGACGAGCCGGAGCGGATGGCCATCGCCGACCGCAAGGTGCCCAGCGTGGCGGAGCTCGCCGAGTCCGCCGAGGGCTCCGTCGTGCTCCCCGTGGACCCGGGCAACCGCGAGGTCGTCCACGCCGAGCCCGGCCAGGTCCCCAAGGCGCTGGGCGAGGTCGACGTCGTCTTCCCGGTGCTGCACGGCCCGTACGGCGAGGACGGCACCCTCCAGGGGCTCCTGGAACTCTCCGGCGTCCCCTACGTCGGCTCGGGCGTGCTCGCCTCGGCCGTCGGCCAGGACAAGGACTACATGAAGCGGGTGTTCACCTCGTTCGGGCTGCCCGTCGGCCCGTACCTGGTGGTCCGGCCGCGCGAGTGGGAGCAGGACGAGCAGGGCGCCCGCAAGCGGATCGCCGCGTTCGCGGGCGAGCACGGCTGGCCGCTGTTCATCAAGCCGGCCCGCGCGGGCTCCTCCTTCGGCATCACCAAGGTCGACTCCTTCGAGGGCCTGGACGAGGCCATCGAGGAGGCGCGGCGCCACGACCCCAAGTTCCTGGTCGAGTCGCTGCTGCGCGGCCGTGAGATCGAGTGCGGCGTCCTGGAGTTCGAGGACGGGCCGCGCGCGAGCGTGCCGGCCGAGATCCCGCCGGTCAGCAACCACGCGTTCTACGACTTCGAGGCCAAGTACATCGACTCGGCCGACGGGATCGTGCCCGCGCCGATCGGCGCCGAGGCCACCGCGGAGGTGCGCCGGCTCGCCGTGGAGGCGTTCGAGGCCGCGTCCTGCGAGGGGCTCGTCCGGGCGGACTTCTTCCTCCAGGAGAACGGCGAGTTCGTGATCAACGAGATCAACACGATGCCGGGGTTCACACCGATCTCGATGTACCCGCGGATGTGGGAGGCGACCGGCGTCGACTACGCGGAGCTGGTGGACCGGCTGATCGACGCGGCGCTGCGCCGTTCGACGGGCCTGCGCTAGACCGTCTTCGCGATGGCCTGCTGGATGGGGGCGCCGAACGGCTGGAGCACGGACGCGTCGTTCGCGTACCGCTTCCCCGTTAGCAGCTCGACGTAGGGGTCCCGGTACTGGGTGATGAAGCGGGGCCCCTCGGCGCGCTGCTGCACGGTCCAGTCGACGCCTTCCACGCCGACGCCCGGGAGCGTCGGATCCGACATCTCCTCGGGTCGCGGGATGCCGCAGCGCAGTACGATCTCCGCGTCCCCGTTCCCCCACCGGGCCGTCAGCGGTGAGTCAGGGGTGGGGTCGTGCCGCTTCTGCCCGGCCACGCTGTCCGGCAGCGCCTTGTCCAGCGCCGCGCAGGCGGCCGCCTCCTTCGCCGACGGCGAGGGAACCGCGGCCCCCGTGTCGGCGTCGGACGAGGAAGAACAGCCCGCGGCCGCCATGAGCATGGCGACCGCGGGCAGGGTGAGCAGCGGACGGCGGCGCGGAGAAGTCACCGGTCAAGGGTAAGCGGGGGCTACAGATGAACCACCGGGCAGGTCAGGGTGCGGGTGATCCCGTCCACCTGCTGGACCTTGGCGACCACCATGCGGCCCAGCTCGTCGACCGTGTCCGCCTGGGCGCGCACGATCACGTCGTACGGCCCGGTGACGTCCTCGGCCTGGATCACCCCCGGAATCTTTGCGATGGTCTCGGCGACGGTCGACGCCTTGCCCACCTCGGTCTGGATGAGGATGTACGCCTGTACCACGGAACCTCCAGGGCGGCCACGAGGATCATGTCCCCTCCCTACGGCGGGGAGGCCCAAGGGGGGAAGAAAGAGACGCCACGGTATCGCGTCGCCGTGCGCCCGGGGGAGTACCGCGCAGGCGCGGGCGCTCGCACATCCGCGTGCGCCGAGCAGAAGTTGACGTATGTGTTGACGGTACCCACCGAGGTGACGGCTCGCGACCGCGAGCGCGCCGGGTGCCAAGGGGTACGAGGATGAGAGGTGGCACGGTGAAAGGCACTGTGGGCGAGTTGGGGGAGTTCGGGCTCATCAGGGAGCTGACCTCCCGGCTCACCTCGACCCCCGCCGTACGGATCGGCCCCGGCGACGACGCCGCGGTGGTGACCGCACCCGACCGCAGGGTGGTGGCGAGCACGGACATCCTCCTGGAGGGCCGCCACTTCCGGCGCGACTGGTCGACGGCGTACGACGTGGGCCGCAAGGCCGCCGCGCAGAACTTGGCCGATATCGCCGCCATGGGCGCCGTGCCGACCGCCCTGCTGCTCGGCCTCGTCGTCCCCGCCGAGCTCCCGGCGACCTGGCCGGTCGAGCTGATGGACGGGATCCGCGACGAGTGCCAGGTGGCGGGGGCGGCCGTGGTCGGCGGCGACGTCGTGCGCGGCGACACCATCACCGTCGCCATCACCGCTCTCGGCGACCTGCGCAACCACGAGCCGGTGACCCGGGGCGGCGCACAGCCCGGCGACGTGGTCGCGGTCACCGGCTGGCTCGGCTGGTCCGCCGCCGGATACGCGGTCCTCTCGCGCGGCTTCCGCTCGCCGCGCGCCTTCGTGGAGGCCCACCGCCGCCCGGAGCCGCCGTACCACGCGGGCCCCGCGGCCGCCGGGCTCGGCGCCACCGCCATGACGGACGTCAGCGACGGCCTGGTGGCGGACCTGGGGCACATCGCGGAGGCCAGCAAGGTCCGTATCGACCTGCGCTCGGGCCTGATCGACATCCCGACGCAGATGAACGACATCGGCCAGGCGGTCGGCGTCGACCCGCTCCAGTGGGTGCTGACCGGGGGAGAGGACCACGCGATCGTGGCGACCTTCCCGCCGGACGTGAAGCTGCCCGCACGCTGGAAGGTCATCGGCGAGGTGCTCAACCCCTCGGCGCTGCCGCAGGTGACCGTCGACGGCGCCCCCTGGACCGCCAAGGGCGGCTGGGACCACTTCGGGGACGCGGAGTGACTCCCGCGCGCGTGCTCACCGTCGCCGGGTCCGACTCCGGCGGCGGCGCGGGCATCCAGGCCGACCTCAAGACGATGCTGGCCCTGGGCGTCCACGGGATGAGCGTGATCACCGCGGTGACCGCGCAGAACTCGCTGGGCGTCCAGGGCGCCTGGGAGCTGCCCGCCGAGGCGGTCCGGGTGCAGTACCGCTCGGTCGTCGACGACATCGGCGTCCAGGCCGTGAAGACGGGGATGCTCTCGTCGGCCGCGCTGGTGGAGACCGTGGCGCAGCTCCTCGCGGGCACGGACGCGCCGGTGGTCGTGGACCCCGTGGGCGTCTCCAAGCACGGCGACGCGCTGCTCGCCGCCGAGGCGCTGGAGTCCGTACGCGGACGGCTGCTGCCGACCGCGACCGTGGCCACGCCCAACCTGGACGAAGTGGCGCAGCTCACCGGCGTACGGGTGGAGGACGAGGACGGGATGCGGCGCGCGGCCGAGGCGATCCTCGCCTTCGGCCCCCGCTGGGCCCTGATCAAGGGCGGCCACCTGGCGGGCTCGGCCTCCCCGGAGGCGGTCGACCTGCTCACCGACGGCACGCGGGAGCACTGGCTCCGCGCCCCGCGCCTGGACAACCGCCACACCCACGGCACGGGCTGCACCCTGGCATCCGCCCTGGCCTCGGGCCTGGCCAAGGGACTGACGGTCCCGGAGGCGGCGACGGCGGCGAAGGAGTACGTGACGGGCGCGATCGCCTCGGGCTTCGCGCTGGGATCGGGGATCGGCCCGGTGGACCACGGGTGGCAGTGGCGTACCGGCTGAGGGGCGCGGGGGGCTACCTGATGGCTCTCGACCCGATCGCCCCCGTCCTCCTAGGGGCGCGGGGAACTGCGCGACAAGCCCCCACCGGCCCGCAGTCGAAAACGCACGACAAAAAGCCGGCCCACCAAGGTGGACCGGCTTTTTGGGCAACCGGAAAGGCTGCGCTACGACGAAACGTCGGCGTTAGCGCGAGACCTTGCCGGCCTTGATGCACGAGGTGCAGACGTTGAGCCGCTTCGGCGTCCGACCGACCACGGCACGCACACGCTGGATGTTCGGGTTCCAGCGACGAGACGTACGGCGGTGCGAGTGCGAAATGTTGTTGCCGAAGCCCGGCCCCTTGCCGCAGACGTCGCAGTTGGCAGCCACGGGTCACTCCAAAGACTTCAGATGCACTTACAGTGAAATCCGGCGCACCGGAATCAGAGATCTGAAGTGGCTTGCCGGGGGAATGGCCCGACTCTCGCCGGGCAACCGAAGCAGCATACAACGGCTGCTCCCGAGATACGAAACTACCATGACCGCCGCCGCACCCCACCCCGGCCCGCCCCGCCCCGGGTCTACCCTGCTGCTGGCCCGCAGCTCACCGGCCGCCCAAGGAGGACACCAGGTGCCGCAGACTCTCGACGCCGTCGCGGTACGCACCTGGTGCTCGCTGGCCCTGGACGGGCTCGGCCGGGACCGCGAGGAGATCGACGCGGTGAACGTCTACCCCGTCGCGGACGGGGACACCGGCACCAACCTCTATCTGACCGTGGAGTCCGCCCACCAGGCGGTCGAGGCCGTCTTCGCCGCGTACACCGAGGTTCCGGAGACGGCCGACGTCATACGGGCCATGGCCCACGGCGCTCTCCTCGGCGCCCGGGGCAACTCCGGCACGATCCTGTCCCAGCTGCTGCGCGGCATGGCCGAGGTCCTCGCCGAGCGCGGCACGGATCTGGCCGGGGCCCTGCGCCGGGCCGCCGAGTCGGCGTACGAGGCGGTCGCGCACCCGGTCGAGGGCACGGTCCTGACGGTGGCGACGGCCGCCGCCGAGGCGGCCGGGGAGACGGACGGCGACGCGGCGGCCGTGGCGAGCGCGGCCTACGGCGGCGCCCGGCGGGCCCTGGAGGAGACGCCGGGCCAGCTCGCGGTGCTGGGCCGCGCCGGGGTCGTGGACGCGGGCGGCTGGGGTCTGGTGACGGTCCTGGGGGCGCTGGCGCAGACGCTCTCCGGCGAGGTCCCGGCGGTACGGCACGAGGCGCGTCCGCCGCTCGACCCGCACACCTGCCCCGCCGAGAGCGCCGAGAGCGCCGGGCCCGCCTTCGAGGTGATCTACCTCCTGGAAGCCGGGGACGAGGCCGTGGCCCGGCTGCGCGGCCGCCTGGACGCCCTGGGGGACTCCCTGGTGGTCGTCGGCGGCGACGGGCTGTGGAACGTCCACGTCCATGTCGACGACGCGGGCGCGGCCGTCGAGGCGGGAGTGGAGGCCGGGCGGCCGTACCGGATCCGCATCACCCACTTCGGGGCGCACCCCGAGCCGCGCGAACAGGTCCAGCGGGCCGTCGTCGCGGTGGTGCCCGGCGAGGGCCTGGCCGGGCTGTGCGCCGAGGCCGGGGCCACCGCGGTCCTGGCCCGGCCCGGCGAGCCCCCGGCCAGCGGCGAGCTCGTCGACGCGATCCGCCGCGCCCACGCGCGCGAGGTCGTGCTGCTGCCCAACGACGCCGAGCTGCGCCACACCGCCGCCGCGGCCGTGGAGCAGGCGCGCGCCGAGGGCGTACGGGTCGCGCTCATCCCCACCCGGGCCGCCGTCCAGGGCCTCGCCGCGCTCGCGGTGCACGCCCCCGACCGCCGCTTCGACGAGGACGTGGTCGCGATGACCGCGGCGGCCGGCGCCACCCGGTACGCGGAACTGGCCGTCGCCGAGCGGCAGTCGTGGACCACGGCGGGCATCTGCCAGGCCGGGGACGTGCTGGGCCTCATCGACGGCGACGTGGCGGTGATCGGGCAGGACCTGGCCCGTACGGCCGTGGCGGTCCTGGACCGGATGCTGGCGGCGGGCGGTGAGCTGGTCACCCTGGTGCTGGCCGCCGGCACCCCGGCGGACCTGGCACCCGGCATCGAGGCCCATGTGCGCGAGGCCCATCTGGCGGTCGACACGGTGGTCTACGAAGGCGGCAACCAGAGCTCCCCGCTGCTGATCGGCGTCGAGTAGCGGGTCGAGCGGCCGTCGGGCGGCCGCTCGCGCGGGGTCGAGTGACCGCCGTACGCGCCGAGTTGTCCACAGGGGGCCCGGGGGTCCTGCGGGATGTCAGTGGTGTGGTGTGCAATGGATCGCGTGCCTGCGCTCGAAGAACCACTGAAGAAGCTGCTCGGCGGACCCACCGCGAAGGTGATGGCCGAGCAGCTCGACCTGCACACGGTCGGCGACCTCCTCCACCATTACCCGCGGCGGTACGAGGAGCGCGGCCAGCTCACCAAGCTGGCCGAGCTGCCCCTCGACGAGGACGTCACGGTCGTCGCCCAGGTCGCCGACGCGCGCGTGCACACGTTCAACGGCGGCCGGGGCCAGCGCCTGGAGATCACCATCACCGACGGCAGCGGCCGTCTCCAGCTGGTCTTCTTCGGCCGGGGCATCCACAAGCCGCACAAGGAGCTGCTGCCCGGCAGCCGCGCGATGTTCGCGGGCAAGGTGTCGATGTTCAACCGCCGCCTCCAGCTCGCCCACCCCACGTACGCGAAGCTGGGCGCCGACAGCGAAGGGGACGGCGACTCCGCCGACGTGATCGACTCCTGGGCGGGCGCGCTCATCCCGATCTACCCCGCCTGCAAGGGCCTGGAGTCCTGGAAGATCGCCAAGGCGGTCGACGCGGTGCTGCCCAGCGCCCAGGAGGCCGTCGACCCGCTGCCCGAGTCCCTGCGCGAGGGCCGGGGCTTCGTCCCGCTGCCCGAGGCGCTGCTCAAGGTCCACCGCCCGCACACCAAGGACGACGTGGAGGACGCCCGGCAGCGGCTGAAGTGGGACGAGGCGTTCGTCCTCCAGGTGGCGCTGGCCCGGCGGCGGTTCGCGGACGCGCAACTGCCCGCCGTGGCGCGCAGGCCGACCCCCGGCGGCCTGCTCGACGCCTTCGACGCCAAGCTGCCCTTCACCCTCACCGACGGCCAGCTGAAGGTCTCCAAGGAGATCTTCGACGACCTGGCGACCGAGCACCCGATGCACCGGCTGCTCCAGGGCGAGGTCGGCTCGGGCAAGACGATGGTCGCCCTGCGCGCGATGCTCGCCGTGGTCGACTCCGGGGGCCAGGCGGCCATGCTCGCCCCCACCGAGGTCCTCGCCCAGCAGCACCACCGGTCCATCACCGAGATGATGGGCGAGCTCGCCGAGGGAGGCATGCTGGGCGGCTCGGACCTGGGCACCAAGGTCGTGCTGCTCACCGGGTCGATGGGCGCGCCCGCCCGCCGCCAGGCGCTGCTCGACCTGGTCACCGGCGAGGCGGGCATCGTGATCGGCACGCACGCGCTGATCGAGGACAAGGTGCAGTTCCACGATCTGGGCCTGGTCGTGGTCGACGAGCAGCACCGGTTCGGCGTCGAGCAGCGCGACGCCCTGCGCGGCAAGGGCAAGCAGCCGCCGCACCTCCTGGTGATGACGGCCACCCCGATCCCGCGCACGGTCGCGATGACCGTCTTCGGCGACCTGGAGACCTCGGTCCTGGACCAGCTCCCGGCCGGGCGCTCGCCCATCGCCAGCCATGTCGTCCCGGCCCAGGACAAGCCGCACTTCCTGGCCCGCGCCTGGGAGCGGGTCCGCGAGGAGGTCACCAAGGGCCACCAGGGCTATGTGGTGTGTCCCCGCATCGGTGACTCCGCGGACGAGGCCGACGAGAAGAAGGCGGCCAAGAAGAAGTCCGCCGAGGACGAGGCGGAGAAGCGGCCTCCGCTCGCCGTGCTCGACATCGCGGACCAGCTCACCACAGGCCCGCTCCAGGGGCTGCGCATCGAGGTGCTGCACGGCCGGATGCAGCCCGACGACAAGGACGACGTGATGCGCCGGTTCGCGGCCGGCGAGGTCGACGTGCTGGTCGCGACCACGGTCATCGAGGTCGGGGTGAACGTGCCGAACGCCACCGCGATGGTGATCATGGACGCGGACCGGTTCGGCGTCTCCCAGCTGCACCAGCTGCGCGGCCGTGTCGGCCGCGGCTCCGCCCCGGGCCTGTGCCTGCTGGTCACCGAGATGCCGGAGGCGAGCGCGGCCAGGGCCCGGCTGAACGCGGTGGCCGCCACCCTGGACGGCTTCGAGCTCTCCCGGATCGACCTGGAACAGCGCCGCGAGGGCGATGTGCTGGGCCAGGCCCAGTCCGGGGTGCGCTCCTCGCTGCGGATGCTCGCGGTCATCGAGGACGAGGAGGTGATCGCGGCGGCCCGCGAGGAGGCGGTGACGGTGGTGGGCGAGGACCCGGACCTGGAGCGGCTGCCCGCGCTGCGCACAGCGCTCGACGCCCTGCTCGACAAGGACCGCGAGCGGTACCTCGACAAGGGCTGACAAGGGCTGACGAGGGGCTGACAGGGGCGCGCGGGCGGCGTCCGCGCCGGGTTCTGAGAAACTGGGGGACACCAGTGACGTACGTACACCGACAAGGATTCAGATGACCCGCGTGATCGCCGGCCGGGCCGGCGGACGCCGCCTGGCCGTACCGCCGGGCAACGGCACCCGCCCCACCTCCGACCGCGCGCGCGAGGGCCTCTTCTCCACCTGGGAGGCCCTGCTCGGCACCCTGGAGGGCATCCGGGTCGCGGATCTGTACGCGGGGTCGGGCGCGGTCGGCCTGGAGGCGCTCTCCCGGGGCGCCTCGCACACACTGCTCGTCGAGGCCGACGCCCGGGCCGTGAAGACCGTCCGCGAGAACGTGCGCGTACTGGGCCTTCCGGGCGCGGAGGTGCGTAACGGAAAAGCGGAACAGATCGTTTCCGGCCCGGCCCCGGAAACCCCCTTTGACGTGGTGTTCCTCGATCCGCCGTACGCCGTGACCGATGACGATCTTCGCGAGATCCTCCTCACACTCCGCACGGGGGGCTGGCTCACCGACGAGTGCCTGGTCACCGTGGAGCGCAGCACCAGAGGCGGGGAATTCGGCTGGCCGCGGGGATTCGAAGCACTGCGGGCCCGCCGTTACGGCGAGGGCACGCTTTGGTACGGTCGCGCCGCCTCTACGTGCGAAGACGCACCATGACCGGGAGCGAGGGACTTCAGTTGCGCCGAGCCGTCTGTCCGGGATCGTTCGACCCCATCACCAATGGACACCTCGACATCATCGCCCGCGCCTCGAAGCTGTACGACGTGGTGCACGTCGCGGTGATGATCAACCAGTCGAAGAAGGGCCTGTTCACCATCGAGGAGCGGATCGAGCTGATCCGCGAGGTGACCGCCGACTTCGGCAACGTGGAGGTCGAGTCCTTCCACGGCCTGCTGGTCGACTTCTGCAAGCAGCGCGACATCCCGGCCATCGTGAAGGGCCTGCGCGCGGTCAGCGACTTCGACTACGAGCTCCAGATGGCCCAGATGAACAACGGGCTCTCCGGCGTCGAGACCCTCTTCGTGCCCACCAACCCGACCTACAGCTTCCTGTCGTCGTCGCTGGTCAAGGAGGTCGCGGCCTGGGGCGGAGACGTCTCCCACCTGCTGCCCGCGACCGTCCACGACGCACTGGTCGCGCGGATCGCCGAACAGCACTGAGCTGACAGGTCGTCAGCTGGTGTCGGGCGGGGCCCGACTGGCCTTACAGTCGTCCCGTCCGTCTCCAACCAGTCGTAGAGAGTGGCGAGCCCACGGTGGACGTGCAGAAGAAGCTGGACGAGATCGTCGACGTCGTCGCCGGTGCCCGCTCCATGCCCATGTCGGCCTCGTGCGTGGTCAACCGCGCCGAGCTGCTCGCGCTCCTGGAGGAGGTGCGCCAGGCCCTGCCCGGCTCCCTCGCCCAGGCCCAGGAGCTGATCGGCGGCCGGGAGCAGCTGGTCGAGCAGGCCCGCCAGGAGGCCGAGCGGATCATCGAGTCCGCGCACGCCCAGCGGGGCACGCTGATCTCCGACACGGCCGTCGCCCGGCAGTCCCAGGACGAGGCGGACCGCATCCTCGCCGACGCCAAGCGCGAGGCCGAGGAGATCCGCGCCGAGGCCGACGACTACGTCGACTCCAAGCTGGCCAACTTCGAGGTCGTCCTCACCAAGACCATCGGCTCGGTCGACCGCGGCCGCGAGAAGCTGCTCGGCCGGGGCCCCGGCCTCGACGAGCAGGGCCGGGCCGACGAGGACGCCCCCGAGTACAGCGCGGACCCGGGGACCCTGATCGCGCGCGCCGACGAGTACGTGGACGCCAAGCTCGGCGCCTTCGAGGCCGTGCTCGCCAAGACCCTGGAGGCCGTCGGCCGCGGCCGCGAGACCCTGCACGGCCGGATCGCCAGCGACGAGCTCGGCGACCACATGGCCGCCCAGGACGCCGCCGGGGCCCTCGGAGGCGGCCACACCAGCGACGCCGACTACCTGGCGGGCCTGGCCGATCTGGCGGACCCGCAGCCGCCGACCCCCCAGCCCCAGCAGGCCCAGGTCCCGGCCCAGGTCTACGACCCGTACGGCTACGGCCAGGTACAGGCGCAGGCCCAGCAGGACCCGTACGCCTACCAGCAGCAGGCCCAGCAGCAGTACGCCCAGTACGGCTACGACCAGCAGCAGCCGCAGCAGGACCCGTACGCCTACGACCCGCAGGCCTACGGTCAGCAGCAGGTCCAGCAGGGCCAGGCCCAGCAGGGCCACGACTACGGCCGGCAGGCCGCGCACCCGCAGCAGCCCGCGCTCGACGAGACCAGCCTCTTCGACACGAGCATGATCGACCTGGAGCAGCTGCGGCAGTACGAGCAGGGCCGCTAGCCGGTCGCCGCCGGCCCGGATTGGGTCAATCGCGGCCCGTCCAGTATCCTGGCTCTTCGGTCGCGCGTACGTCCGCGATCAACGCTGCCCGCGCATCGCCGCACCCACGGCGACGCATGGCGGCCACCCTCCACGATCCGAAAGCGGGAAGAACCCTGAGTACGCACCTCGACCACCGCAACCCTCTCGTGTTCGACACACACGAGCTGGGCCGGCGTCCCGGTGCCCTCCAGCGGATCTCCCGCACGGTCGAGGCGCCCGCCGATCTCGGGATCGACGGCGTCGTGGGAGTGCCCCAGGGCGCGCCCGTGGAAATCGAGCTCCGCCTGGAGTCGGTCATGGAAGGGGTGCTTGTCACAGGCACCGCCCGTGCATCGGCCGAGGGTGAGTGCGTAAGGTGTCTGGAGCCGCTAGAGCTCGCGCTCGATGCGGACTTCCAGGAGTTGTTCTCGTACCCTGACGCCGACGACCGGGGCCGCAGCAAGCAGGCGGAGCCGGCCGACGACGCCGAGGACGAGGACACCATCCCGCTCGAGGACGGCCTGTTCGACCTCGAGCCCGTGCTGCGTGATGCGGTGGTGCTCGCACTGCCGATGCAGCCGGTGTGCCGGGAGACCTGCCTCGGCCTGTGTTCCACCTGTGGATTCAGGCTTGAGGACGACCCCGACCACCACCACGATGCCGTCGACATCCGTTGGGCGGCACTGCAAGGACTCGCCGGGACCATCCAGGACGGCGAGAAGGACAACATGAGCGGCACTGCCTCTGACGTGCAGCGCGCCGCCGAGAAGCAGGAGAAGTAGCCGTGGCTGTTCCGAAGCGGAAGATGTCGCGCAGCAACACGCGCCACCGCCGGTCGCAGTGGAAGGCTGCGGTCCCCACCCTGGTTTCGTGTGAGCGTTGCCAGGAGCCGAAGCTCCAGCACATCGCGTGCCCGAGCTGCGGCACCTACAACAAGCGCCAGGTCCTCGAGGTCTGAGCGGCTGGTGAGAGGCCCGATGTCTGATCTGTCGAATGCCGGCGCCAAGAAGGCGGGCAGTAGCGACAACAACTCGGCCTCGTCCCACACGCTTCTGGAAGGGCGGCTCGGGTATCACCTTGAGTCCGCCCTTCTGGTGCGTGCACTGACCCATCGTTCGTACGCGTACGAGAACGGCGGTCTGCCGACCAACGAACGGCTCGAGTTCCTCGGGGACTCGGTGCTCGGTCTGGTCGTCACCGACACGCTGTACCGCACCCACCCCGACCTCCCGGAAGGCCAGCTGGCCAAGCTCCGGGCCGCGGTGGTCAACTCTCGTGCGCTGGCGCAGGTGGGCCGTGGGCTCGACCTCGGCTCCTTCATCCGGCTCGGCCGGGGCGAAGAGGGCACGGGCGGCCGGGACAAGGCTTCCATCCTCGCCGACACCCTTGAAGCGGTGATCGGCGCGGTCTATCTGGACCAGGGTCTTGGGGCGGCTTCCGAGCTCGTCCACCGGCTCTTCGACCCCCTGATCGAGAAGTCCTCGAACCTCGGGGCCGGCCTGGACTGGAAGACCAGCCTCCAGGAGCTCACCGCGGCCGAAGGCCTCGGCGTTCCGGAGTACCTGGTCTCCGAGACGGGTCCCGACCACGAGAAGACCTTCACTGCTGCCGCCCGCGTCGGTGGTGTCTCGTACGGCACCGGCACCGGCCGCAGCAAGAAGGAAGCGGAGCAGCAGGCCGCGGAGTCTGCCTGGCTGGCCATTCGCGCGTCCGCCGACGAGCGGATCGCGAAGGCGAAGGCGGCGGAAGCCCCCGCCGCCGAGCAGGACGGCGGGACGCCGACCCCCGCCGCCGACCCGGCAGCCTGAACCGTCTTCCTTGGCCCCTGTCCGCACGGATCCCGTGCGGACAGGGGTTTTTGCGTACCCCGGCAGGGAGCCGTCCGCCGTGGGGGATACGCTGCGACCACCCCCGTGTCCACCCGCTCCGTCCGGAGGATCCCTTGCCCGAACTGCCCGAGGTCGAAGTCGTGCGGCGGGGCCTGGAGCGCTGGGTGGCCGGGCGGACCGTGGACCTCGTCGAGGTGCTGCACCCCCGGGCCGTACGCCGCCACCCGGCCGGGGCGGCGGACTTCGCGGCCCGGCTCAAGGGGCACCGCATCGGGGTCGCGCGCCGGCGCGGGAAGTATCTGTGGCTGCCGCTGGCGGACACCGACCAGTCGGTGCTCGGGCACCTCGGGATGAGCGGGCAGCTCCTGGTGCAGCCGGAGAGCGCACCCGACGAGAAGCACCTGCGGATCCGGCTGCGCTTCCAGGACGCGGCGGGGACCGAGCTGCGCTTCGTCGACCAGCGGACCTTCGGCGGGCTCTCGCTGCACGACAACACGCCCGAGGGGCTGCCCGACGTCATCGCGCACATCGCGCGCGACCCGCTCGACGAACTCTTCGACGACGCCGCCTTCTTCACCGCGCTGCGGCTGCGGCGCACCACCGTCAAGCGCGCGCTGCTCGACCAGTCGCTCATCAGCGGCGTCGGCAACATCTACGCCGACGAGGCGCTGTGGCGCGCCAAGTTGCACTACGAGCGCCCCACTTCGACCCTCACGCGCCCCAAGTCCGCCGAACTCCTCGGCCACGTACGGGACGTGATGAACGCGGCGCTCGCCGCCGGCGGCACCAGCTTCGACAGCCTCTACGTCAATGTGAACGGCGAGTCGGGGTACTTCGACCGCTCCCTCGACGCGTACGGGCGCGAGGGCGAGCCCTGCCGCCGGTGCGGCACGCCGATGCGCCGGCGCCCGTGGATGAACCGGTCCAGCTACTTCTGCCCGCGCTGTCAGCGCGCCCCGCGCCCCGCGTCGTAGCGCTCGCGTGCTTCGAGGACCGACGGCATCCGGTCCTCCATCAGGTGGATGAGGCCGAGGAGGCGCTCGGCGACCTCGTGCCCCAGCGGCGTCAGGGTGTAGTCGACGCGCGGCGGGTTGGTCGGCTGGGCCTCGCGGTGGACGAGCCCGTCGCGCTCCAGCGCCTGGAGCGTCTGGGAGAGCATCTTCTCGCTCACGCCGTCGACCCGTCGGCGCAGCTCGTTGAAGCGGAAGCTCCCCTCATGCAGGGCGCCCAGCGCGAGGCCGCCCCAGCGGCCGGTGATGTGCTCAAGGGTGCCGCGGGAGGGGCACGCCTTGGAGAAGACGTCGAACGGCAGGTCTGCGGGGTCGGCGGTGGCGGTCTCTTCCATGCCTCTCACCATACGACGAGACAGCGCTAACCAGAAGTTAGCGCTGTCTCGTCTGTCAGGGCTGCGTCGGCTGTCTCGTCGACGGGGCTGGAGATCGGCTCAGAAGCCGAAGTCCTGCGTCCACCACGGGCCGCCCTCGCCCATGTGCACGCCGACGCCGAGCGTCTTGTAGTCGCAGTTCAGGATGTTGGCCCGGTGGCCCGGGCTGTTCATCCAGGCCTCCATGACCGCCTTGGCGTCGGCCTGGCCGCGCGCGATGTTCTCGCCGCCCAGGTTGCCGACGCCCGCCTTGGCGGCCCGGTCCCAGGGGCTCTTGCCGTCCGGGTCGGTGTGGTCGAAGAAGCCGCGCGCCGCCATGTCGTCGCTGAACGCGGTGGCCAGCGCCGCCAGCGAGGCGTCCGCCCTCACCGGGCTGCAGCCCGCCTGCGCGCGCTGCTGGTTGACCAGCGAGACGACGGTGGCCGCGGCGGCCTGCTCGGCGGTGGGCGCCTTGATCTGGCGCTGCTCCGGCACGACGACCTTCGCCTTGGAGGGGCGCGCGGACGGCGTGGCCGTCTTCGGCGCGGCCGCCGGGGCGGACGGCTTCTCCTTGGCCGGGGCCGGCGCGGCCGACGACGGCTTCTGGGAGGGCGTGGCGGAGGGGGAGGTGAGAGGTGCGTGGGTGCTCGGCGAGGTGATCGGCGCCGAGGGGGCCGCACTGGTCGGCTTCACGGCCTCGCCGCCCTGCTGACGCAGATCGGAGGCGCCGCCCGCCTGGACGTGCTCACCCGTGGAGCCGCCGTTGAGCTCGAAGGAGGAGCCG
Organism: Streptomyces sp. ERV7; assembly: GCF_001653515.1. Lineage (GTDB taxonomy): Bacteria > Actinomycetota > Actinomycetes > Streptomycetales > Streptomycetaceae > Streptomyces. The sequence goes on from NZ_LYOY01000051.1 coordinate 170,526, forward strand.
CCCGGCAGCAGGCCGGAGGCTATGGCTACGGCGCCCACCGCCACGGCGGCGGATGCGCCGAGCAGCCCGGTGCGCACGGGCACGGCGGACCGCTTCTTGGCGGGCGCGGCGGAGCGACGATGGCGTCCCATCTGCTGGCCTCCCTCATTGCTTCAGTGCTGTGGTCCCTGGGCCCCAGGCCCCGTCCGGGGGCGACGGATGCTAGTCCGAACGGGTGAGGCTCATTGCGTCGGGACTGTACGCCATGACGCAGGAGGGCGAAGTGCTCCGTGAGCTATTGGCCGGTTAGCGTGCACCCATGAACGAAGATGCACGGCTCACCGCCTGGGTGCGCGGCCGAGTACAGGGAGTGGGCTTCCGCTGGTTCACCAGGGCAAACGCTTTGGAGATCGGCGGCCTCGTCGGGTTCGCGCTCAACCTCGACGACGGCCGGGTGCAGGTCGTGGCCGAGGGGCCACGTGATAATTGCCACCGTCTGCTGGAGTGGCTCAGGGGCGACGACACACCCGGCAGGGTCGACGGAGTCACCGAGATCTGGGCCGCCCCGCGCGGCGGCTACGACAGCTTCGCGATCCGCTAGGACCCGTCGGCCGCCCGCAGTGCGGCCCGGGGGCCGCGTACCAGTCGGTCGGTCCGGGGCCCGGGCCCCTGACCTCGTACGACTTCGTTGTTGCCAATCGCGGCCCGGCGTGCAAGGCTGCCGCTAGAAGGATGATCTCCACGCCCCCAGGGCTCCGAGGAGAGGCCTCGCCGGGTGCTTCCCGGCCGGACGGCCCCCGGATTGCCCGCCGATACGGGGCGTGATCGTGTTGACCGTCAAACTTTTTGGTGAGACGCTGGAAGCCCCGCGCACCTTAGCTGTTTGGCATGAAGAACCCCAGTCAGGTCCAAGCACCGCGGGTGCGAATCCCTCACGACCCACACCGCTTCGGTCGGTCACTCATTGTGGAGGACCATCCATCATGGCAAAGGCGCTTCTCGGTTACGTCGGCGGTTCCGACCCGCGACTCCTCGCCGAGATGCGACGGCTCCAGCAGCGTGTCCAGGACCTTGAGTCCGAGCTCGTACGGATCCAGTCCGAGAAGGACGCGCTGTCCGCTGCCGTTGCTTCGCACCGCGGAGACTCGCTGCTCGAAGGCATCGACATCGACGTACCCCAGGCGGAGCCTGCGCTCACCTGATCGCGGGCCGCACCCCCAGGCCCGTAGGTGAGATCCACTCTCCAGAGATAGATATGCAAGGGACGCTTTGGCGTCCCTTCTTTCTTGTCCGGCCCCTTTTGCCGGCCTCCTGTCGGCCGGTCGGCCGGTGGCACCCGTGTTCCGTGCGGTCCGTCTCATCCGGTGTGCCCTGGGTGGCCAGAGGTGAAACCGCCGGGGCTGCGCCTTCCCGGGGCTCGGCGGGGCGCGGAGAGTAGAGTCCGACGGCGTGCACCTCAAGGCCCTCACCCTGCGCGGGTTCAAATCCTTTGCTTCCGCGACGACACTGAAGTTCGAGCCCGGCATCACCTGTGTGGTGGGCCCCAACGGCTCCGGCAAGTCCAACGTCGTGGACGCGCTGTCCTGGGTCATGGGCGAGCAGGGCGCCAAGTCGCTGCGCGGCGGCAAGATGGAGGACGTCATCTTCGCCGGGACGACCGGCCGCCCGCCGCTGGGCCGCGCCGAGGTCTCCCTCACCATCGACAACTCCGACGGCGCCCTGCCCATCGAGTACGCCGAGGTCACCATCACCCGGATCATGTTCCGGGGCGGCAGCAGCGAGTACCAGATCAACGGCGAGACCTGCCGGCTGCTCGACATCCAGGAGCTGCTCTCCGACTCGGGCATCGGGCGCGAGATGCATGTGATCGTCGGGCAGGGCCAGCTCGACTCGGTGCTGCACGCCGACCCGATGGGCCGCCGGGCCTTCATCGAGGAGGCGGCCGGCGTCCTCAAGCACCGCAAGCGCAAGGAGAAGGCGCTGCGCAAGCTGGACGCGATGCAGGCCAACCTCGCGCGCGTGCAGGACCTCACCGACGAGCTGCGGCGCCAGCTCAAGCCGCTGGGCCGGCAGGCCGCCGTCGCCCGCCGGGCCGCCGTCATCCAGGCGGACCTGCGCGACGCCCGGCTGCGGCTGCTCGCCGACGACCTGGTGCGGATGCGACAGGCGCTGCGGGCCGAGATCGAGGACGAGGCGGCGCTCAAGCAGCGCAAGGACGGCGCCGAGGCCGAGCTGAAGGCCGCCCTCGCGCGCGAGGCGGAGCTGGAGGAGGAGGTCCGCAGGCTCGCGCCGCGGCTGCAGAGCGCCCAGCAGACCTGGTACGAGCTGTCGCAGCTGGCCGAACGGGTGCGCGGCACCGTCTCGCTCGCGGACGCGCGCGTGAAGAGCGCCACCGCCCAGCCGCCCGAGGAGCGCCGGGGCCGCGACCCCGAGGACATGGAGCGCGAGGCCGCCCGGATCCGGGAGCAGGAGGCGGAGCTGGAGGCGGCCCGCGAGGCGGCCGAGCGCGCCCTGGAGGACACCGCCTCCCACCGCGCCGAGCTGGAGCGGGAACTCGCCCTGGAAGAGCGTCGTTTGAAGGATGTGGCCCGGGCCATCGCGGACCGGCGCGAAGGCCTGGCGCGGCTGCACGGACAGGTCAACGCGGCGCGGAGCAGGGCGGGTTCGGCGCAGGCGGAGATCGACCGGCTCACCGCGTCGCGCGACGAGGCGGGCGAGCGGGCGGCGCTGGCCCAGGAGGAGTACGAACAGCTGAAGGCCGAGGTCGACGGCCTGGACGCGGACGACCATGAGCTCGGCGAGGCGCATGAGCGCGCCAAGCGGGAGCTCGCCGAGGCCGAGTCGGCCCTGAGCGCCGCCCGGGAGAACCTCACGGCCGCGGAGAGGAAACGTGCCGCCGTGGCCGCCCGCCACGACGCGCTCGCCCTGGGCCTGCGCCGCAAGGACGGTACGGGCGCGCTGCTCGCCGCCCAGGACTCGCTTCAGGGCCTGCTCGGCCCCGCCGCCGCCCTGCTCACGGTCGCGCCCGGCCACGAGGTCCCGGTGGCCGCGGCCCTGGGCGCCGCGGCCGACGCGCTCGCGGTCTCGGGGCCCGCCACCGCCGCCGAGGCGATCCGGCTGCTGCGCAAGCAGGACGCCGGGCGGGCCGCGCTCCTCGTGGGCGGGCTGCCGGGCCCGCAGGAGCCCGATCCGGTACGTCCGGGCGGGCCGCCGTACGCGGCGGACCTGGTGCGCGGCCCCGAGGAACTGCTGCCCGCCGTACGGAAGTTGCTGCGCGGCGTCGTGGTCGTGGGCACCCTGGAGGACGCCGAGGACCTGGTCTACGCACAGCCGGGCCTGACCGCCGTCACCGCCGAGGGCGATCTGCTCGGGGCGTACTTCGCGCAAGGAGGCTCGGCCGGGGCGCCCAGTCTGCTGGAGGTGCAGGCGTCGGCCGACGAGGCCGCCGCCGAGCTCGCGGAGCTGGCGGTGCGCTGCGAGGAGCTCGCCGAGGTCCAGCGGACGGCGGGGGAGCTGCGCGCGGAATGCGCCGAGCGCGTCGAGGAGCTGGGGGAGCGGCGGCGGACGGCGGACCGGGAGAAGTCGTCGGTCGCGCAGCAGCTCGGGCGGCTCGCCGGGCAGGCGCGCGGCGCCGCCGGGGAGGCCGAGCGCACGGCCGCGGCCGCGGCCCGCGCCCAGGAGGCCCTGGAGAAGGCGCTGGAGGAGGCCGAGGAGCTCACCGAGCGGCTGCTGGTCGCCGAAGAAATGCCGGTGGAGGAGGAGCCGGACACCTCCGTACGGGACCGGCTCGCCGCCGACGGGGCCAACGCCCGCCAGACCGAGATGCCTCCAGCTGCGTACGCACGAGGAGCGGGTGAAGGGCCTGGCCGGGCGGGCCGACGCGCTCGACCGGGGCGCCCGCGCCGAGCGCGAGGCCCGCGCCCGGGCCGAGGAGCGGCGCGCCCGGCTGCGCCACGAGGCCCAGGTGGCGGCGGCCGTGGCCGCGGGAGCGCGGACCCTGCTCGGCCACGTCGAGGTGTCCGTGGTGCGGGCCGAGCGGGAGCGGGCCGTCGCCGAGGCCGCCAAGGCCGCGCGCGAGCAGGAGCTGGCGGGCGCCCGGGCCACCGGCCGCGACCTCAAGGGCGAGCTCGACAAGTTGACGGATTCGGTGCACCGCGGCGAGGTACTCGGTGCCGAGAAGCGGATGCGGATCGAGCAACTGGAGACGAAGGCGCTGGAGGAGCTGGGGGTGGAGCCGGCCGGGCTGGTCGCCGAGTACGGCCCCGACCAGCCGGTGCCCCCCTCGCCCGCCGCCGAGGGGGAGGAGCTTCCCGAGGACCCGGACCACCCGCGCAACCGGCCCCGGAGTTTCGAGCGCGCGGATCAGGAAAAGCGACTGAGGTCAGCCGAACGGGCCTACCAGCAGCTGGGAAAGGTCAACCCGCTCGCGCTGGAGGAGTTCGCGGCCCTGGAGGAGCGGCACAAGTTCCTCTCCGAGCAGCTGGAGGACCTGAAGAAGACCCGGGCCGACCTTCTTCAGGTGGTGAAGGAGGTGGACGAGCGCGTCGAGCAGGTCTTCACGGAGGCGTACCGGGACACGGCCAGGGAGTTCGAGGGCGTGTTCTCGCGGCTCTTCCCGGGCGGCGAGGGGCGGCTGGTCCTGACCGACCCGTCCAACATGCTCGCCACCGGGGTGGACGTGGAGGCACGGCCACCGGGCAAGAAGGTGAAGCGACTTTCGCTGCTCTCGGGCGGCGAGCGGTCGCTGACGGCCGTGGCGCTGCTCGTGTCGATCTTCAAGGCGCGGCCGAGCCCGTTCTATGTGATGGACGAGGTCGAGGCGGCGCTCGACGACACCAACCTCCAGCGCCTCATCCGGATCATGGAGGAGCTCCAGGAGTCCTCCCAGCTGATCGTGATCACGCACCAGAAGCGGACGATGGAGGTCGCGGACGCGCTCTACGGCGTGTCCATGCAGGGTGACGGCGTCTCCAAGGTCATCAGCCAGCGCCTTCGCTAGAGCACCACTATTTGATCTTCAAGACTTGAACAAGTGCGACACACCAGGGTCGCCCAATTCACAGGTCTTGCCCTATTGACTTCGAAACTTGAAGGCATAGTCTCTGCAACGTTGCTTTTTCCTTCAAGTGGTGGGTGACCTGAAGTTGTGCGCCACTTGAAGTGCCCCCAACGCCCGGCGACGCTGCCGGGCGGCCCCAGGAGTTCACGTGACCAGCACTACGCAGCCACCGGCCTCGGGAGCCCGTACGGCGCACCCCGAGCACCTCGCCCACGTCGTCTTCATCGCGGCGGCGGCAGCGATGGGCGGCTTCCTCTTCGGTTACGACAGCGCCGTGATCAACGGCGCCGTCGAGGCCATCAGAGGCCGTTACGACATCGGCTCCGCGGCGCTCGCCCAGGTCATCGCGATCGCTCTGATCGGCTGTGCGATCGGCGCCGCCACCGCGGGCCGCATCGCGGACCGCATCGGCCGCATCCGCTGTATGCAGATCGCCTCCGTGCTCTTCACCATCAGCGCCGTCGGCTCCGCGCTCCCGTTCGCGCTGTGGGACCTGGCCTTCTGGCGCATCATCGGCGGCTTCGCCATCGGCATGGCCTCGGTCATCGGCCCCGCCTACATCGCCGAGGTGGCCCCCGCCGCGTACCGCGGGCGGCTCGGCTCCTTCCAGCAGGCCGCCATCGTCATCGGCATCGCGATCTCGCAGCTGGTCAACTGGGGCATCCTCAACGCCGCGGGCGGCGACCAGCGCGGCGAGCTGATGGGCCTGGAGGCCTGGCAGGTCATGCTCGGCGTGATGGTCATCCCCGCCGTCCTGTACGGCCTGCTCTCCTTCGCCATCCCCGAGTCGCCGCGCTTTTTGATCTCCGCAGGCCGCGACGCGCGCGCCCGTGAGGTGCTCAAGGAGGTCGAGGGCGAGCACATCGACCTCGACGCCCGTGTCGCCGAGATCGAGCACGCCATGAAGAGCGAGCACAAGTCGAGCTTCAAGGACCTGCTCGGCGGCTCGTTCTTCTTCAAGCCGATCGTCTGGGTCGGGATCGGCCTCTCGGTCTTCCAGCAGTTCGTCGGCATCAACGTCGCGTTCTACTACTCCTCGACGCTGTGGCAGTCGGTCGGCGTCGACCCGTCGCAGTCGTTCTTCTACTCGTTCACCACGTCGATCATCAACATCGTCGGCACCGTGATCGCGATGATCTTCGTCGACCGGATCGGCCGCAGGCCGCTGGCGCTCATCGGCTCGGTCGGCATGGCCGTCGGCCTCGCCCTGGAGGCCTGGGCCTTCAGCTACGACCTCGTCGACGGCAAGCTGCCCGCGACCCAGGGCTGGGTCGCCCTGGTCGCCGCCCATGTCTTCGTGCTCTTCTTCGCCCTCTCCTGGGGCGTGGTGGTCTGGGTCTTCCTCGGCGAGATGTTCCCGAACCGGATCCGCGCCGCCGCCCTCGGCGTCGCCGCCTCCGCGCAGTGGATCGCCAACTGGGCCATCACCGCGAGCTTCCCGTCGCTGGCCGACTGGAACCTCTCCGCGACCTACGTGATCTACACGATCTTCGCCGCCCTCTCGATCCCCTTCGTACTCAAGTACGTGAAGGAGACCAAGGGCAAGGCGTTGGAGGAGATGGGCTAAACCCCGCTGCCCTCTCTCCTCGACACGCGTACTGCCCCGGCTCACCCATGGAGCCGGGGCAGTACGTCGTCCGTGAACAGGCGCAGACTGCGCCACCCCTCCTCCAGCGGCATCCCGCCGCACAGCGGGTGCAGCACCAGGCTCTCGGCGCCGAGCGCCGCGCACTCCTCGGGCGTCACGATCCGGTAGACGCCCTCGGCGCGCAGTTCCTCGACGCTCACCGCCGACGACCGCACCGCCGAGCGGATGTCCTTGGACTGCCAGGACGCGTACATCCGCGCCTCGTGCAGGAAGTGCTCCCCGTACAGCGCCCAGGCCCGGTCCGGGTCCTCGCTCAGATGCAGCAGCGGCGTCTTCTCGGCGGGCATCATCGTCCAGCCCTCGGTGCCGTGCAGGGCCAGCTGCTCGCGGTAGTACGCCTCCAGCTCCGGCAGGTGCGCGCTCGGGAAGAACGGCAGCCCCAGCCGGGCCGCGCGCCGGGCCGCCGCCCTGGAGGAGCCGCCGACGAGCAGCATCGGGTGCGGCTGGGTGAAGGGGCGCGGGGTGACCCGTACCGTACGGCCCCCGTAGGTGAACGGCTCGCCCGTCCACGCCTTGAGCAGCGTCTCCAGGAGCAGGTCCTGGAGCTTGCCGCGCCGGCCCCACTCGACGCCCGCCTGCTCGTACTCCTCGGGCCGGTAGCCGATCCCCGCGACCGTCACCAGGCGCCCGCCGCTGAGCAGGTCCAGTACGGCGATGTCCTCGGCGAGCCGCAGCGGGTCGTAGAGCGGGCCGATGATCGCGGAGACCGTGACGGCGATCCGGCCGGTGGCCCCGAAGACCGCGCCCGCGAAGGCGAAGGGGGAGGGCAGCCAGCCGTTGCCGGTGCCGTGGTGCTCCTCGGTCTGGACGGTGTCGACGCCGTGCGCGTCGGCGTACGCGGCCATCTCCACCGCGGCGCGGTAGCGGGCCGACAGGGTCTCGGGCGGCTCGTGCGGGGCCACCAGGTTCATGCGTACGACCGTGAACGGCATGGGAAAGTCCCCCTCCGCCGGGCTGGATCCGAAGGGATCCCGGTGGAGGGGGACGGTAGCTGACGATGCGTCAGACAGCCAGGGGTGCGCGCTCCCCGGCCGTCTCGTCCGCCGCGGCCGGAGCCGGTACGGCGGGCTTCGGCAGGACCACGTACAGCAGCGCGGAGACCACGATGGTGGCCACCCAGCCCAGGCCGTACTCGCCGACCGGGTTGTTCGAGGCGAGCGGGCCGGTGAACCAGTCCGAGGTGGTGAAGAGCAGCCCCGAGCCGAGGCCCACCGCCCAGGCGGCGACGGCGGCGGGGGAGAAGCCGCCCCTGTACCAGTACGCGCTGGTGGGGGTGGTGTCGAGCAGCGCCTTCGCGTCGTACTCGGTGCGCCGCAGCATGTCCGCGCCGAAGACGCCGACCCAGGCCGAGAAGGCGACGGCGAGCAGCGAGAGGAAGGCGATGAAGGAGCCCATGAAGCTCTTGGCGACCAGCATCAGGACGCCGCCGAAGGCCAGCGAGATCACGGCGTTGACGGAGACCGCCCAGTGGCGCGGGATCTTGAAGCCGAGGGTCTGCGCGGTGAAGCCGGCCGAGTACATCGACATCGAGTTGATCAGCACCATGCCGACCAGGGCGATCAGCAGATACGGGACCGCGATCCACAGCGGCAGGATCTCACCGAGGAAGGAGACCGGGTCCGCGGCCGAGGCGAGGTCCGGCGTGGAGACCGCCATGACCGCGCCCATCAGGACCATCGGCAGGACGACGATCCCGGCGCCGCCGACGGAGCTGGCGACCATGGCCCTGGAGGAGGCCGTGCGCGGCAGATAGCGGGTGAAGTCCGGGGCGGACGGGATCCAGCTGACGCCGCCCGCGGCGATCAGGCCGGTGCCGGCGACCATCAGCGACATCTTCCCGGCCGGGCGGTCGAAGACCTCGCTCCAGTCGGTGTTCAGCGCCAGATAGACCAGCACGAGCACGGAGAACGCGCCGAACAGATAGGTCGCGTACTTGTTGCACTTCTGGACGACGTTGATGCCGAGGCCCGAGATCGCGAAGGTCGTCACCACGAAGAGCAGCAGCGTCACGATGATCAGGAAGGTGTTGCTCTTCACCCCGAGGACGATGTCCAGGACGGTGAGCATCGCGTAGGCGCCGGTGACCGCGTTGATGGTCTCCCAGCCCCAGCGGGCCACCCAGATCAGCGAGCCGGGCAGCAGGTTGCCGCGCTGGCCGAAGACCGCGCGCGACAGTGCCATGCCGGGGGCGCCACCGCGTTTGCCGGCGATGGATATGAGCCCCACCAGGCCGTAGCTGACGACCGGCGCGGCGATCGCGACGACGATCGCCTGCCAGAAGTTCAGCCCGTAGGACACGACCAGGCTGGCGCCCATCGTGAGCAGCAGCACACTGATGTTGGCGGCGACCCAGGTCGGGAAGAGATCTCTGGTTCTGGCGGTGCGCTCGTTGTCGGGGACGGGCTCAAGGCCACGGGTTTCCAGTGCGCCTTCGGACTGGGAAGTGGTGCTCATGAGGGTGCGGTTGCCTCTCGCTCGGCTCTGGCGGGAGCCGGTGGGGGTCATCTTCGGGGACTCTACGCGCGTTGACTCCTCCTCTTCCATTGTAACTTAATACGACGATTGCCCCATAATTCCCTTTGATCTTCGGGGGAAGGTACGACCGGGGCCCCGCGGCGGCCCATGACTGATACTGGGGACGTTATGGAATTCGTGATCCTTGCTGTAGTCATCGCCCTGGTCGCGGTCGGCGTGATCAGCGGGCTCGTGGTCAGCAGCCGCAAGAAGAAGCAGCTGCCGCCCACGGCGCCGCCGTCCACGCCGACCATCACTGCCCCGCCCGCCGAGCCGCACGTCGGCGAAGACGCCGCGGAGACCGCCGAGGAGCAACGCCGCACCATCGAGGAGGTCGCCCTCCCCGAGGCCCCGGCGAGCCCCGTCGTGGTCGAGGAGGCGCTTCCCGAGGTGCCCGCCGCGCCCGAGATCGAGGTGCCCGAGCCGACGGCCGGCCGCCTCGTGCGGCTGCGCGCCCGGCTCGCCCGCTCCCAGAACTCGCTCGGCAAGGGGCTGCTCACGCTGCTCTCCCGGGACAACCTCGACGAGGACACCTGGGAGGAGATCGAGGACACGCTGCTCACCGCGGACGTGGGCGTCGCCCCGACCCAGGAGCTGGTCGAGCGGCTGCGCGAGCGCGTCCGGGTGCTCGGCACCCGCACCCCCGCCGAGCTGCGCACCCTGCTGCGCGAGGAGCTCGTCGCGATCCTCGGCCCGGACTTCGACCGCACGGTCAAGACCGAGGGCGGCGCGGAGACCCCCGGCGTGGTGATGGTCGTCGGTGTCAACGGCACCGGCAAGACCACCACCACCGGCAAGCTCGCGCGCGTGCTCGTCGCCGACGGCAAGTCGGTCGTCCTCGGCGCGGCGGACACCTTCCGCGCGGCCGCCGCCGACCAGCTGCAGACCTGGGGCGAGCGCGTCGGCGCCCGCACCGTGCGCGGCCCCGAGGGCGGCGACCCGGCGTCGATCGCCTTCGACGCGGTCAAGGAGGGCATCGCGGAGGGCGCGGACGTCGTCCTCATCGACACCGCGGGCCGGCTGCACACCAAGACCGGGCTCATGGACGAGCTCGGCAAGGTCAAGCGCGTCGTGGAGAAGCACGGCCCGCTCGACGAGGTCCTGCTGGTCCTCGACGCCACCACCGGGCAGAACGGGCTGGTGCAGGCCCGCGTCTTCGCCGAGGTCGTCGACATCACCGGCATCGTGCTGACCAAGCTCGACGGTACGGCCAAGGGCGGCATCGTCATCGCCGTGCAGCGCGAGCTCGGTGTCCCGGTCAAGCTCATCGGGCTCGGCGAGGGCGCGGACGATCTGGCGCCGTTCGAGCCGGGCGCGTTCGTGGACGCGCTGATCGGGGACTAGCCGGGGACCGGCGCCTCGCCGGGTGCGCGGGTTTTCGCCCGCGGGCCGCAGGCGGCCGGTCGCGCGGTTCCCCGCGCCCCTTACGGGGTCCGTACGTATGGCCGAGTGCCCGTTCTCATCTGCGCGATGGGGGCGGGCACTTGTGTGTCAGGAAGGCGCCCGGTGGCAGATGTACGCCAGCGTGCCCAGCAGCAGCCGGGCCTCCGGGGGGCGGGTCGCGGTGTCCAGGGACGGCGGGCGCAGCCAGTGGACGTCCCCCGACGGGGGTGCCGGCACATACGCCCCGGCCCCGGGGCAGACCAGGTCCAGGTCGGCGTCGTCCCAGCCCATCCGGTAGAGCAGGCGCGGCAGTTCGGCCGCGGCTCCCGGAGCGACGAAGAAGTGGGTGCGGCCCGCCGGGGTCGTCGAGACGGGGCCGAGCGGCAGCCCCATCCGCTCCATCCGCACCAGCGCCCTCCGTCCGGCGGGCGCCGCCACGTCCAGGATGTCGAAGGTGCGGCCCACCGGCAGCAGCACCGCGGCGCCCGGGCACTCCGCCCACGCCTTGCCGACCTCGTCCAGGGTCGCGCCCGCCGCCACCTCGGGCGCGAAGTCCAGTGGGTGCGCCCCCGGCACGGGGCAGTCCGGGACGCCGCAGGAGCACTGGCCGGAGAGCTCGCGGGCCCCGGGGGCGACGTCCCAGCCCCACAGGCCCGTGTACTCGGCCACCGCCGTGACCTCGGTCGCGCGGCCGCGTCGCCGCGGACCGGGCCGGATTTCGCGGATCCCCCGGCTGCCGCCGATCGTGAAGCCCATGCCCCCTCCAACGGGTGTGACTCGACGGTGGTTACGATCCGGAGTTCCCTGATTGCGCACCGCTCACCCGGCGGCTCGCGGCGGAAGGTGAGGTGGTGCGAACCGGTCCGCGCGCCCCGGCGTGCACCGTTCCACCGACTCCTGATCGACCTGTGTCAAGTGAATCGCGCACAGCGCCAAGGGAGTTCATTCGAAGGGGTGGCGAATGGTGGCGTTTCTGGAATCGCCCTCGCGGGACCGGTGATCGTAGGATTACTTTCGGTACACGGACCCTGGAAGCGCACGCGCTCGTGGGTATGCCAAAGGCAAGGAGCGGTACCGTCCGGAGGGTCGCGTCCTGCGGACAGGAAGCCCCGACTCGCGGCATTCTGATAGGGGTTCGCGTGACATGGAAGACGCACAAGGCGTCAGCAGAATGGGGGCGTTCCAGTGGGCGGCAGTGGGGCTAGCGGTACGAGCGCCGGCAAGCGCCCCAACGAGCAGCTGAGTTCGTGGTTCGTACGGAGCGGCTGGTCGAAGGGCGAGCTCGCGCGGCAGGTCAACCGACGGGCGCGCCAGCTCGGCGCGCATCACATCAGCACGGACACCTCCCGGGTGCGCCGCTGGCTCGACGGCGAGATGCCGCGCGAGCCGATCCCGCGCATCCTCTCCGAGCTGTTCTCCGAGCGGTTCGGCAGCGTCGTGGCCGTCGAGGACCTCGGGTTGCGCACCGCACACCAGTCCCCGTCGGTCTCCGGCGTCGACCTGCCCTGGGCAGGCCCCCAGACGGTCTCCCTGCTCAGCGAGTACTCGCGCAGCGACCTGATGCTGGCCCGGCGCGGCTTCCTCGGCACCTCCCTGATGCTGTCGGCCGGACCCGCCCTGATCGAGCCCATGCAGCGCTGGCTGGTGCCCGCGCCGCCCGGCGAGTCCATCAACGTGGAGACCCCCGCCAACGCCCGGCGCCCCTCCCGGCTCTCCAAACCGGAGCTCGACCTCCTGGAGACCACCACCGAGATGTTCCGCCAGTGGGACGCCCAGTGCGGCGGCGGACTGCGCCGCAAGGCCGTCGTCGGCCAGCTCCACGAGGTCACCGACCTCCTCCAGGAGCCGCAGCCCGAGGCCACCGCCCGGCGCCTGTTCCGGGTCGCGGCCGAACTCGCGGAACTGGCCGGGTGGATGAGCTACGACGTGGGACTGCAGCCCACCGCCCAGAAGTACTTCGTGCTCGCCCTGCACGCGGCCAAGGAGTGCGGCGACAAGCCCCTCGGGTCGTACATCCTGTCCTCGATGAGCCGCCAGATGATCCACCTCGGCCGGCCCGACGACGCCCTGGAACTCATCCACCTCGCCCAGTACGGCAGCCGCGACTGCGCCACCCCCCGCACCCAGGCGATGCTGTATGCGATGGAGGCGCGCGCCTACGCGAACATGGGCCAGCCCAGCAAGTGCAAGCGGGCCGTCAGGATGTCCGAGGACACCTTCGGCGACGCCGGGCTGGACGGCGAGCCGGAGCCCGACTGGATCCAGTTCTTCTCCGAGGCCGAGCTCAACGGGGAGAACGCGCACTCGTTCCGCGACCTGGCCTATGTGGCCGGGCGCAGCCCCACGTACGCGACGCTCGCCGAGCCGGTGATGGAGCGCGCGGTCGAGCTCTTCGGCAAGGACGACGTCCACCAGCGCTCGTATGCGCTGAACCTGATCGGCATGGCCACCGTCCACCTCCTCAAGCGCGAGCCCGAGCAGTCGACCGTGCTGGCCGGAGAGGCCCTGAAGATCGCCAAGACGGTCCGCTCCGAGCGGGTCAACACCCGGCTGCGCAAGACCGTCGACACAGCCGTCCGGGACTTCGGGGACGTGGCCGAGGTGGTGCGGTTCACCGATCTGCTCGGCCGGGAGCTGCCCGAGACCGCGGAGGCCGTCTGAGCGCCGGGGGCGCCGCCACGGCGGCATACAGGACGCCGGCCGCGACGCCCACCCCGTACAGCCCGACTCGGCTCCCCCACGCCAGGTCAACCGGGGGACGTCGCGGCCGGTCCCCCGTCCGCGTGTACGCGGATGGTAGCCGCCCCCCAGGGCGGTGATCCGGCAGTTCATGCCCGTGTAACACGCCCGACCTCTTCGTCACGGCGGCGAAACATCGTGCGGCATCGACGGAAACGGCGCTGCGCCAACCTCATGGCGCATAACGGCCCACCCCTTCGCAGCCACTCGTTCGCCCCCGCACGGGCCGCCGTACCGACGACGAGGAGACGCCGATGCCCCCAGGCATCACGCTCGCAGCTGACGCTCCGCAGCTGTCCAGCGCCAACACCGGATTCATGCTGATCTGCTCAGCACTGGTGATGATCATGACCCCCGGCCTGGCCTTCTTCTACGGAGGCATGGTCCGCGTCAAGAGCACGCTCAACATGCTGATGATGAGCTTCATCAGCCTCGGGATCGTCACGATCCTGTGGGTGCTCTACGGCTTCAGCCTCAGCTTCGGCGAGTCCAACGGCTTCATCGGCTGGAGCAAGGACTACTTCGGGCTCAGTGGCATCGGCATCGTCCAGCTCTGGCCCGGCTACACCGTCCCGATCTACGTCTTCGCCGTCTTCCAGCTGATGTTCGCGGTGATCACCCCGGCGCTGATAAGCGGCGCGCTCGCCGACCGCGTCAAGTTCAGCGCCTGGGCGCTGTTCATCACTCTGTGGGTCACGATCGTCTACTTCCCGGTCGCGCACTGGGTGTGGGCCTCCGACGGCTGGCTCTTCAAGAAGGGCGTCATCGACTTCGCGGGCGGCACCGCGGTGCACATCAACGCCGGTGCGGCGGCCCTCGGCGTCATCCTGGTGATCGGCAAGCGCGTCGGCTTCAAGAAGGACCCGATGCGCCCGCACAGCCTGCCGCTCGTCATGCTCGGCGCCGGGCTGCTGTGGTTCGGCTGGTTCGGCTTCAACGCCGGCTCCTGGCTCGGCAACGACGACGGCGTGGGCGCCGTGATGTTCGTCAACACCCAGGTCGCCACCGCCGCCGCGATGCTCGCCTGGCTGCTCTACGAGAAGCTGCGCCACGGCTCCTTCACCACCCTCGGCGCCGCCTCCGGCGCGGTCGCGGGCCTGGTCGCCATCACCCCGTCCGGCGGCTGCGTCAGCCCCCTCGGCGCGATCGCGGTCGGTGCCATCGCCGGTGTGCTCTGCGCCATGGCCGTAGGCCTCAAGTACCGCTTCGGCTACGACGACTCCCTCGACGTCGTCGGCGTCCACATGGTCGGCGGCATCGCCGGCTCCCTCCTCGTGGGCCTCTTCGCCACCGGCGGCGTACAGTCCGACGCCAAGGGCCTCTTCTACGGCGGCGGCCTCGACCAGCTCGGCAAGCAGGCCATCGGCGTCGGCGCGGTCCTCGGCTACTCGCTGGTGGTCTCCGCGGCCCTCGCCTTCCTGCTCGACAAGACGATGGGGATGCGGGTCGCCGAGGACGACGAGGTCTCGGGCATCGACCAGGTCGAGCACGCCGAGACGGCGTACGACTTCAGCGGCGCGGGCGGCGGCACCGCCGTCCGCACGTCCGCCCCGGCCCCGGGCGAGAAGGCAGCGCAGAACAAGAAGGTGGACGCATGAAGCTGATCACCGCGGTCGTCAAGCCGCACCGCCTGGACGAGATCAAGGAGGCCCTCCAGGCCTTCGGGGTCCACGGCCTCACGGTCACCGAGGCCAGCGGATACGGGCGCCAGCGCGGCCACACCGAGGTCTACCGCGGCGCCGAGTACACCGTCGACCTCGTCCCCAAGATCCGTATCGAGGTCCTGGTCGAGGACGACGACGCCGAGCAGCTGATCGACGTGGTGGTCAAGGCCGCCAGGACCGGCAAGATCGGCGACGGAAAGGTGTGGAGCGTGCCGGTGGAGACGGCGGTACGGGTCCGCACCGGCGAACGCGGTCCCGACGCCCTCTGAGTTGGTCCCCCGATCAGGTACGGACAGGAGCTGCCGGGTGACGAGCGTGGAAGTCAGCACAGACACAGAGGACTCCGGATCCGGCGGCTACGCGGCGGCCCGGCTGCGCCTCCTCCAGCAGGAGGCGCGGTCCGGGCCGCCGCGCCGTGCCGCCCTGGCCCGCATCACCGACGACTGGCTGGCCCAGCTCTTCGCCGGCGCGGCCCGGGCGGCCGGGGTGCGCGGGGCCGCGCTGATGGCCGTCGGCGGCTACGGACGCGGGGAGCTGTCGCCCCGCAGCGACCTCGACCTGGTGCTCGTACACGACGGCAGCGCGAGCGCGAGCGCCGTCTCCGCACTCGCCGACGGCCTCTGGTACCCCGTCTGGGACCTGGGTCTCGCGCTCGACCACTCGGTCCGCACCCCCGCCGAGGCCCGCAGGGCCGCGGGCGCCGACCTCAAGGTGCACCTCGGCCTCCTGGACGCCCGCCATCTGGCCGGTGAGCAGAGCCTGACGGCCTCCCTGCGCACCGCCGTCCTCGCGGACTGGCGCAATCTCGCCCCCAAGCGGCTGCCCGAGCTCGACGCGCTGTGCCGCGAACGGGCCGAGCGCCAGGGCGAGTTGCAGTTCCTGCTCGAACCCGACCTCAAGGAGGCGCGCGGCGGGCTGCGGGACGCCACCGCCCTGCGCGCGGTCGCCGCGTCCTGGCTCGCCGACGCGCCCCGCGAGGGCCTGGGCGAGGCCCGGCGCCGGCTCCTGGACGTCCGCGACGCACTGCATCTGGCCACCGGCCGGGCCACCGACCGCCTCGCCCTTCAAGAGCAGGACGCCGTCGCCGCCGCGCTCGGTGTGCTGGACGCGGACGTGCTGCTGCGCCAGGTGTACGAGGCCGCGCGGACCATCGCGTACGCCAGTGACGTCACCTGGCGCGAGGTCGGGCGGGTGCTGCGGGCCCGCTCGGCGCGGCCCCGGCTGCGCGGCCTGCTCGGCGGCCGGACGGCTGCCCCCGAGCGGACCCCGCTCGCCGAAGGGGTGGTCGAGCAGGACGGCGAGGTGGTGCTCGCGCTCGCCGCGAAACCCGAGCGAGACCCGGTGCTGCCGCTGCGGGCCGCCGCGGCCGCCGCCCGCTCCGGACTGCCGGTCTCGCGGGAAAACGTCCGCCGGGATACCCTGGGGGGCGTTCACCCGACCGCCCTACGAGCCGAGGATCCGCGACCACCGTGTTCGACACCCTCTCCGACCGCCTCAGCGCGACATTCAAGAACCTCCGGGGCAAGGGCCGCCTGTCCGAGGCGGACATCGACGCCACGGCACGCGAGATCCGTATCGCCCTGCTCGAGGCGGACGTCGCCCTGCCCGTCGTCCGCGCCTTCATCAAGCAGGTCAAGGAGCGCGCCTCCGGCGTCGAGGTCTCCCAGGCGCTCAACCCCGCCCAGCAGGTCGTCAAGATCGTCAACGAGGAGCTCATCACCATCCTCGGTGGTGAGACCCGCCGGCTCCGGTTCGCCAAGACCGCCCCGACGGTCATCATGCTCGCCGGTCTCCAGGGCGCCGGTAAGACCACCCTCGCCGGAAAGCTCGGCCAGTGGCTCAAGGGCCAGGGCCACGCGCCCCTGCTCGTCGCCTGTGACCTCCAGCGGCCGAACGCCGTCAACCAGCTCTCCGTCGTCGCCGAGCGCGCGGGCGTCGCCGTCTACGCCCCGGAGCCGGGCAACGGCGTCGGCGACCCGGTCAAGGTCGCCCAGGACTCCATCGAGTACGCCCGGTCGAAGCAGTACGACGTGGTCGTCGTCGACACCGCCGGCCGCCTGGGCATCGACCACGAGATGATGCAGCAGGCCGCGGACATCCGCGACGCCGTGAAGCCCGACGAGATCCTCTTCGTCGTCGACGCCATGATCGGCCAGGACGCGGTCAACACCGCCGAGGCCTTCCGCGACGGCGTCGGCTTCGACGGCGTGGTGCTCTCCAAGCTCGACGGCGACGCCCGCGGCGGCGCCGCGCTCTCCATCGCGCACGTCACCGGCAAGCAGATCATGTTCGCCTCCAACGGCGAGAAGCTCGACGAGTTCGACGCGTTCCACCCGGACCGCATGGCGTCGCGCATCCTCGACATGGGTGACCTGCTCACCCTGATCGAGCAGGCGGAGAAGACGTTCAGCCAAGAAGAGGCCGAGAAGATGGCCTCCAAGCTGGCGTCCAAGAAGGGCCAGGACTTCACGCTCGACGACTTCCTGGCGCAGATGGAGCAGGTCCGCAAGATGGGCTCCATCTCCAAGCTGCTCGGCATGCTGCCCGGCATGGGGCAGATCAAGGACCAGATCAACAACATCGACGAGCGCGATGTGGACCGCACCGCCGCGATCATCAAGTCGATGACCCCCGGCGAGCGCCAGGACCCGACCGTCATCAACGGCTCGCGCCGCGCCCGTATCGCCAAGGGCTCCGGCGTCGAGGTCAGCGCGGTCAAGAACCTCGTCGAGCGGTTCTTCGAGGCCCGCAAGATGATGTCGCGGATGGCCCAGGGCGGTGGGATGCCCGGTATGCCCGGCATGCCGGGCATGGGTGGTGGCCCCGGCCGCCAGAAGAAGCAGCAGAAGGTCGCCAAGGGCAAGCGCAAGAGCGGCAACCCGATGAAGCGCAAGGCGGAGGAGGAGGCCGCGGCCGCCCGCCGCGAGCAGGGCCCCGCCGGCCTGCCCGCCGCCGCGCAGGCCCCCGAGGACTTCGAACTGCCGGACGCGTTCAAGAAGTTCATGGGCTGACGCAGAGGCCGCGTCCGTACGCCTACGTACTGCGTACGCAGGAAACGTTCGGTGCGGTACGGGAAGGGCCCGCGAGCCGTACAGGCCGCGGGCCCTTCCGTGTACCCGGACCCGGCCCACCCGGACGGCCCCTTCGGCCCACCCGGAATGCCCTGCTCCGCCCGCTCTCCGATAATCGCCGTACAGGCCAGAGGAGAGCAGCGTGCCCAATCCCGTACCCCCACGAGATCGCACCGACCAGCCGTGGCGCTCCGAGGGCGCGCCCCCGTCGCCCCCGCCGAAGCGGAAGATGCCCGGGGGCTGGGGCGGCCTGATCCTCACCGCGCTCGTCGTCTACCTGATCACCAATCTGATCCTGTCGTTCCTCGACGAGGGCAACGAGCCGACGCTGTCGTACACCGAGTTCAGCAAGCAGGTCTCGGCCGGCAACGTGGAGAAGATCTACTCCAAGGGCGACGCCATCCAGGGGCAGCTCAAGAGCTCCCAGACCGTGCCCGGCGGCAGCGACAAGTACACCAAGTTCACCACCCAGCGGCCCACCTTCGCCGACGACGACCTGTGGTCGCAGCTGACCAAGCAGAACGTCACGGTCACCGCCGAGCCGGTCGTCGAGCACCGCAGCTTCCTGGCCAACCTGCTGATCTCGCTCGCGCCGATGCTCCTGCTCGTCGTCCTGTGGCTGTTCATCGCGCGCCGGATGCGCGCCGGGATGGGCGGCGGGATGCTGGGGCGCAAGGCGCCGCCCAAGCCGGTCGAGGTGACCGAGGACAAGCGGACCACCTTCGAGGACGTGGCCGGCATCGACGAGGTCGAGGGCGAGCTCAACGACGTCGTGGACTTCCTCAAGAACCCCGCCGCGTACCGGAAGATGGGCGCCCGGATGCCCGGCGGCGTCCTTCTCGCCGGTCCGCCCGGCACCGGCAAGACCCTGCTCGCGCGGGCGGTGGCGGGCGAGGCCGGGGTGCCGTTCTTCTCCGCTTCGGCGTCCGAGTTCATCGAGATGATCGTGGGCGTGGGCGCCTCGCGGGTACGCGAACTCTTCGCCGAGGCGCGCAAGGTGGCCCCCGCCATCATCTTCATCGACGAGATCGACACCATCGGCCGGGCCCGCGGCGGCGGCGCCGGGATGGGCGGGCACGACGAGCGCGAGCAGACGCTGAACCAGATCCTCACCGAGATGGACGGCTTCTCCGGATCCGAGGGCGTCGTCGTCATCGCCGCCACCAACCGGGCCGACGTCCTGGACCCGGCGCTCACCCGGCCCGGCAGGTTCGACCGGATCGTGCAGGTCAGCCCGCCCGACCGGGGCGGCCGCGAGTCCATCCTGAAGATCCACACCCGTGAGATCCCGATGGCGCACGACGTGGACCTCGCCCAGATGGCCCGCACCACCCCGGGCATGACCGGCGCCGAACTCGCCAACCTGGCCAACGAGGCGGCCCTGCTCGCCGTCAAGCGCCGCCAGAGCGAGGTCACCCAGTCGGACCTCTCCGACGCGCTGGAGAAGGTGCAGCTCGGCGCCGAGCGGCCGCTGGTGATGCCGGAGGAGGAGCGCCGCCGCACCGCCTACCACGAGAGCGGCCACGCCCTGCTCGGCATGCTCCAGCCCGGCGCCGACCCCGTCCGCAAGATCACCATCGTGCCCCGGGGGAGGGCCCTCGGCGTGACGCTGTCCACCCCGGACGCCGACAAGTACGCGTACACCGAGGACTATCTGCGCGGCCGCATCATCGGCGCGCTCGGCGGTATGGCGGCCGAGCACGTCGTCTTCGACGTGATCACCACCGGCGCCGAGAACGACCTGGAACAGGTCACCAACCTGGCCCGGGGCATGGTGGCCCGGTGGGGCATGAGCAAGAAGATCGGCCCCCTCACCGCCCTGCCCGGCGACGCCCAGCAGGCGTACGGCCTCGCCGCGGCCCCCGAGACCCTGGACGCCATCGCCACCGAGATGCGCCGCATCGTCGACGAGTGCTACGCCGAGGCGTGCCGGCTGCTGCGCGAGCACCGCCCCAAGCTCGACGCGCTCGCCGAGGCGCTGCTGAAGAACGAGACGCTGGAGGAGGAGGCCGCGTACCGCGCGGCGGGCATCCCCCGCCTGGCGAAGACGGAGACCTGAGCGGCCCGCCGCCGACGAGCCGCTACGCGCGCGTAGCGGAAGAGTCGCGAAGCCCCGCGGTCCTTACGGCGTCCGCGCGATCAGATAGCGGAACACGTTCGGCATCCACACCGTGCCGTCCCGGCGCACATGCGGATGCAGCGCCTCCGCCAGCTCCTTCTCGACCTGGACCTGGTCGGTGGCCCTGGCCGCCGCGTCGAACAGGCCCGTCGACAGCAGCCCGCGCACCGCGCTGTCCGTGTCCGCGTAGCCGAACGGGCACGCCACCCGGCCCGACCCGTCGGGCCGCAGACCGGCCCGCGAGGCGAGGTCCTCCAGGTCGTCGCGCAGGCTCGGCCGCCAGCGGGGCGAGTCGGTGAGCCGGGTCGCGACCCGCAGCACGTTGGAGGTGGCACACCGCTCCGGCGGACCCCAGCCGGCCAGCACCACCGCGGCGCCGCGCCCGGCGAGCCCCACCGCGGCTTCCAGGGCCGGGCCCGGGCCGTCCGCGTCGCCCGCCGCGCAGCCCACCGGCTCGAAGGCCGTCACCAGGTCGTAGCGGGCCCCGGACGGATCGGCGGCGAGGCCGGGACCGCCCTCCAGGACGCGGGCGTCGTCGCGGTCTCCGACACGCCCCCACACCCCTTCCGGCAGCAGCCGCTCACGGGCCAGCGCGAGCCGCTCCGGACGGGTGTCGACACCCGTCACGCGCGCGCCGCGCGAGGCCGCCATCAACAGGGCGAGCCCGGAGCCGCAGCCCAGGCCGAGCAGCCGGGTGGCGGGTCCCACCTCCAGCCGCTCGTACACCGCTTCGTAGAGCGGTACCAGCATGCGCTCCTGGATCTCCGCCCAGTCACGCGCGCGGGCACACGCCTGCGCGGGCGGGGCGGAGGCCGCGGGGGACTGGTGCCGGACGAGCGTAGGTGTCATGGAAAGCGCCCCAATCCGCAGAAGAGGTCAGCCGTGCGCTGATGGAAAGCCCCCGTACACGTGCGGTCGCACTCCCCCCGTATGCCAGGGAACTCCGCATCCGCCATCGCGTCCAGAGGGAGGGCGATTCACGTTCGGGGCCGCCGGGCCCGTACCATTCGCGCCATGGCAAAGGCACCCGTTCTCACGCCCCAGGCGGAAGACTTCCCCCGCTGGTACCAGGATCTGATCAACAAGGCCGAGCTCGCGGACAACGGTCCGGTGCGCGGCACCATGGTGATCCGACCGTACGGCTACGGGCTGTGGGAGCGGATGCAGCAGGAGATGGACGCGCGCATCAAGGACGCGGGCGCCCAGAACGCGTACTTCCCGCTGTTCATCCCCCAGTCCTATCTGACCCGTGAGGCCGAGCACGTCGAGGGCTTCGCGCCCGAGCTCGCGGTGGTCACCCACGGCGGCGGCAAGGAGCTCGAAGAGCCCGTCGTGGTGCGGCCCACCTCCGAGACGATCATCAACGACTACTTCTCGAAGTGGGTGCAGAGCTACCGCGACCTGCCCCTGCTCATCAACCAGTGGGCCAACGTGGTCCGTTGGGAGATGCGGCCCCGGGTCTTCCTCCGTACGAGTGAGTTCCTCTGGCAGGAGGGCCACACCGCGCACTCCACCTACGAGGACGCGCGCGACTACGCCGCCCGCATCCACAAGGACGTCTACGCGGACTTCATGGTCAACGTCCTGGGCATCGACGTGGTCCTGGGCCGCAAGACGCCCAAGGAGCGGTTCGCCGGCGCCATCAACACCCTCACGCTCGAAGGCATGATGGGTGACGGCAAGGCCCTCCAGATGGGCACCAGCCACGAGCTGGGCACCAACTTCGCCAAGGCCTTCAACACCCAGTACCTGTCCAAGGACGGCAAGCAGGAGCTGGTCTGGCAGACCTCGTGGGGCGTCTCCACCCGCATGGTCGGCGGTCTGATCATGTCGCACGGCGACGACAACGGCCTGCGCGTGCCGCCGCGGCTCGCCTCCGTCCAGGTCGTCGTGATGGCGATCAAGGGCGACGAGGCCGTCGCCAAGGTCCGCGAGCTCGGCGACCGTCTGAAGGCGCTGGGCATCCGCGTCCAGGTCGACGACCGCGTCGACACCCCCTTCGGCCGCCGCGCGGTGGACTGGGAGCTCAAGGGCGTACCGGTCCGCGTCGAGATCGGCCCGCGCGACCTGGAGGCCGGCACCGCGATGCTCGCCCGCCGCATCCCCGGCGGCAAGGAGCCCGTCTCCATCGACGCGCTCGGCGACCTGCTGCCCGCGATCCTCGAAGAGGACCAGGCGCAGCTGCTGCGCGAGTCCCGCGAGCGCCGCGAGTCCCGTACGAGCGAGGTCACCACCATCGAGGAGGCCGCCGAGGCGGCCACCGCCGGCGGCTGGGCGCGCATCCCGTGGGCCACCCTCGGCGCCGAGGGCGAGGCCAAGCTCGCCGAGCAGGCCGTGTCCGTACGGTGTCTGGTCGCCGAGGACGGATCGGTCCCGGAGGCCGACGACGCCCCCGGTACCGTCGCCATCGTCGCCCGCTCCTACTGAGCGGCCCGCGGCCTGTTCCGGTCGGCCGAAAACGCCTCTTGCGCACCGGCTGATTCCTGGAACCCCGGCGCGTGGACATCATCTACGCGCCGGGGCGTACGCGCCGCTACGTACTACCTTGGTGCGAGCTGTGAGGCTTCTCCGCAGATCAGCGCACCCGCCCTCGTCCGGACGCATCAACGGCAACTGACGGGTACGTGCAAATTATTTGGGATGCCCCGGAATAGGAACACCGGGGCACTCCGGCTCGTTGTCACGACGTGAGCACGACACCACCTGTTCTCGCCGCAGAGCTGGCGCAGGCGTGGGCCGACATTCAGCGGTACCACCCCGAGCTGCCTGACCTTGCCGCGCCCGAGTCCCTGATCGGAGAGTCGTCGTCCGCCTGCGGCGCCGAGCTCTCCTTCGAGCGACTGCTCCACGAGGCAGTCCACGGCATTGCCGCCGCCCGGGGTGTCCGCGACACCTCCCGGGCCGGGCGGTACCACAACCGCAGATTCCTGGCCATCGCCGAGGAGCTCGGCCTCGACCATCCCGAGGAGCCGCACCCCAGCAGCGGCTTCTCGCTGGTCGCGCTGAACCCCGAGGCGAGGCGCCGCTACCGGCCGACGATGGAGCGGCTGCAGCGGGCCCTCAAGGCGCACACCGTGGCCACCGCCGCCGACACCAAGCGCTCCTTCCGGGGCCCGGCGGCACGGCACGGCTCCTCCGGCGGCGGCGTCCGCGTCAAGGCCGTCTGCGACTGCGGCCGCAATGTGCGCGTCGTTCCTTCCGTGCTCGCCCAGGCGCCGATCGTCTGCGGCGGCTGCGGCAAGCCCTTCCGTATCCCCGAGGTCGTGGCCGCGGCGAGCTGATCCCCGGGCCGGTCGCCGGACGGGGGCGGCGCGGGCCGGGGAGGGATGCTCAGGCGCAGGTGCGCCGCCCGGGGGTGCCCCACGGACCCCCGGCGTGCCCGCCGCCGGCATGTGGCACAATGGCTAGCTGTACTCGACAGCCGCATAGGAACCCTCTCGCCTCCGGCTGACGCGTCCATCGGGCACCCCGAGTACCGCAACCCCACGTGGCATCCCGTTGTGCCCAACCACGTCAAGACCAGGAGACACCACTCCAGTGGCAGTCAAGATCAAGCTCAAGCGCCTCGGCAAGATTCGCCAGCCGCACTACCGCATCGTCGTCGCCGACGCCCGCACCCGCCGTGACGGTCGCGCGATCGAAGAGATCGGTATCTACCACCCGACGTACAACCCGTCGCGCATCGAGGTCGACGCCGAGCGTGCGCAGTACTGGCTGTCGGTCGGCGCCCAGCCCACCGAGGCTGTGCTCGCCATCCTGAAGCTCACCGGTGACTGGCAGGCGCACAAGGGCCTCCCGGCCCCCGCGCCGCTGCTGCAGCCGGAGACGAAGGAGAGCAAGCGCCGCTCCTTCGACGAGTTCGCCAAGGCTCTCGAGGGCGACGACGCCAAGGGTGAGGCCATCACCCCCAAGGCCAAGAAGGCTGACAAGAAGGCGGACGAGGCTGCGGCCGACGCCGCCGAGTCGACCGAGGCCTGAGCATGCTCGAGGAGGCTCTTGAGCACCTCGTGAAGGGCATCGTCGACAACCCCGACGACGTGCAGGTCGCCTCGCGCACCCTGCGCCGGGGGCGCGTGCTGGAGGTCCGGGTCCACCCCGACGACCTCGGCAAGGTGATCGGCCGCAACGGCCGCACCGCCCGCGCTCTTCGTACCGTCGTGGGCGCCATCGGTGGCCGTGGTATCCGTGTCGACCTCGTCGACGTGGACCAGGCCCACTGACAAAGTTGGTTGTTTTACCAGATGCGCCGGCTCGGGCCGGGGAGGGCCATAGCGCCTTCCCCGGCCCGCAGTCGTCTCTGGACCCCACACACCGAGAAGCCGTAGGCATCCGACAGGAAAGTTGAACGACGTGCAGCTGGTAGTCGCGCGGATCGGCCGCGCCCACGGCATCAAGGGCGAGGTCACCGTCGAGGTGCGCACCGACGAGCCGGAGCTGCGGCTCGGCCCCGGCGCCGTACTGGCCACGGACCCGGCCTCCACCGGACCGCTGACCATCGAGACCGGCCGCGTCCACAGCGGCCGCCTGTTGCTGCGCTTCGAGGGCGTACGCGACCGGACCGCCGCCGAGGCCCTGCGCAACACCCTGCTCATCGCCGACGTGGACCCGGACGAGCGCCCCGAAGAGGACGACGAGTACTACGACCACCAGCTCATCGACCTCGACGTGGTCCTCACCGACGGCACCGAGGTCGGCCGGATCACCGAGATCTCGCACCTGCCGTCCCAGGACCTCTTCATCGTGGAGCGGCCCGACGGCACCGAGGTCATGATCCCGTTCGTCGAGGAGATCGTCACCGAGATCGACCTGGACGAGCAGCGCGCCGTCATCGACCCGCCGCCCGGCCTGATCGACGACCGCGCCGAGATCGCCTCCGCCCGGGACGAGAGCGACGAGGCCGAGACCGACGCGGACAAGAGCGACGGGGACAAGACCGACGGGGACGACAACTGATGCGGCTCGACGTCGTCACGATCTTCCCCGAGTACCTGGAACCGCTGAACGTCTCCCTCGTCGGCAAGGCACGCGCGCGTGGACAGCTCGACGTCCACGTACACGACCTGCGGGAGTGGACGTACGACCGGCACAACACGGTCGACGACACCCCCTACGGCGGCGGCCCCGGCATGGTCATGAAGACCGAGCCCTGGGGCGCCTGCCTCGACGACGCACTGGCCGACGGCTACGAGGCGGGGGCGCACGGCCCCGTCATGGTCGTGCCCACGCCCAGCGGACGGCCCTTCACCCAGGAACTCGCCGTCGAGCTCTCCCAGCAGCCGTGGCTGGTCTTCGCGCCCGCGCGCTACGAGGGCATCGACCGCCGCGTCATGGACGAGTACGCCACGCGGATGCCGGTCTACGAGGTGTCCATCGGCGACTACGTCCTCGCGGGCGGGGAGGCCGCCGTCCTGGTGATCACCGAGGCCGTGGCCCGGCTGCTGCCCGGCGTCCTCGGCAACGCCGAGTCCCACCGCGACGACTCCTTCGCCCCCGGCGCCATGGCCAACCTCCTCGAAGGGCCGGTGTACACCAAGCCGCCCGAGTGGCGCGGCCACGGCATCCCGGACGTCCTGCTCAGCGGGCACCACGGCAAGATCGCCCGCTGGCGGCGGGACGAGGCCTTCCGCCGCACCGCCGAGAACCGGCCCGACCTGATCGAGCGCTGCGACCCCGCCGCCTTCGACAAGAAGGACCGCGAGACGCTGTCCATCCTCGGCTGGGCCCCCGAGCCCGATGGCCGATTTTGGCGCAGGCCCCAGGACGTGGAAGAATAAGCAGCTGCTGTACGCCCGGCCCATGCCCCTGCCACAGGGGGAAGGGCAAAGCGTTCCCCGCGCACGCGGGAGTCGCCCCACGGCGGTCCGGCGCGGACAGTACCTCTGAACCCCATCACGACATTCCGCTGATGACCTGTGGCATCGGCGAGGAAGCAGAAGAACATGGCCAGCCTGCTCGACTCCATCAACACCGCGGCGCTCCGCAGCGACGTCCCGGCCTTCCGCCCGGGTGACACCGTCAACGTCCACGTCCGCGTGATCGAGGGCAACCGCTCCCGTATCCAGCAGTTCAAGGGCGTTGTCATCCGCCGCCAGGGCGCCGGTGTCTCCGAGACCTTCACGGTCCGCAAGGTCTCCTTCTCCGTCGGCGTCGAGCGCACCTTCCCGGTGAACTCCCCGATCTTCGAGAAGATCGAGCTCGTCACCCGCGGTGACGTCCGCCGCGCGAAGCTGTACTACCTGCGCGAGCTCCGCGGCAAGGCCGCGAAGATCAAGGAGAAGCGCGACAACTGAGCTCCGGCTCGGCGGTGAGCTGCGGCCCACCACACGCGCGTACGGTTCCACAGGCCGGGCGGATAGGCTCTGCCCCCGATGGACACCGAAGCACAGCACACGGAGCGCGACCTCCCCTCCACCCCTCAGCCGGGGCCGGAGCGGGGGTCGCGCTCCGCGCGTTTTCCCGCCCTCGCGGGCCGGCTGGACGGCCCCTGGCGCAAGGCCGCGGCCCTGGGTGCGGTGTGCCTGGTGTTCCTGCTGCTGCTCAGCCACTTCGTCATGCAGCCGTTCCTGATCCCCAGCGGTTCCATGGAACCCACCCTGAAGGTGGGCGACCGGGTCCTGGTCAACAAGCTGGCGTACCGTTTCGGCAGCCATCCCTCCCGCGGTGACGTCGTCGTCTTCGACGGCCGGGGTTCCTTCACGGACGAGCCGCCCGAGGGGAACCCGGTGGGCAGGGCCCTTCGTTCAGCGGTTGCGTCCCTGGGGCTGCGGGAGTCCGAGGGGAACGTGTACGTGAAACGGGTCGTCGGCGTCGGCGGCGACCGGATCGTGTGCTGCGACAAGGGCGGGAGGGTCCGGGTGAACGGGACACCGGTGACCGAGGAGTACGTGCACCCGGAGGACACTCCCTCCCAGGTGCCGTTCGACATCGTGGTGCCCGACGGCACCCTCTTCGTCCTGGGCGACCACCGCTCGCACTCCAGCGACTCCCGCGACCACCTGGGCTCCCCGGGCGGCGGCATGGTGCCCGTGGACCACGTGGTCGGGCGGGTCGACTGGATCGGCTGGCCGTTCGGCCGCTGGTCGGGCGTCGGCGGCTCCGGCGCCTTCGCGCGCGTGCCCGCAGCGGGCGGCGCCCATGGGTAACCGCGGGCGCCCGCGCTCGGCGCCCCGCCCGGCCGACGAACCACTGCCCACGGGCCCGAGGCCGCCCCCGAGCGCCCGCCCGGCCGCCGGGCCCAGCAGGGCCGGGCCGACCGGCGCAGGCTCGCCCGCAAGGTGAAGCGGCGCCGGCGCAGGTCCGCGGTGAAGGAGATACCCCTGCTCGTCGGGGTGGCGGTGCTCATCGCCCTCGTACTGAAGACGTTCCTCGTCCAGGCCTTCGTGATCCCGTCCGGCTCGATGCAGGAGACGATCACCATCGGCGACCGGGTGCTCGTCGACAAGCTCACGCCCTGGTTCGGCTCGAAGCCGCAGCGCGGCGACGTGGTGGTCTTCAAGGACCCCGGCGGCTGGCTCAAGGACGAGAAGAAGACCACCGGCGGCAGCGACCCGGTGGTCGTCAAACAGGTCAAACAGGGCCTCACCTTCATCGGACTGCTGCCTTCCGACAACGAGCAGGACCTGATCAAGCGGGTGATCGCGGTCGGCGGCGACACCGTGAAGTGCTGTGACGGCGGCGGCAAGGTCACCGTCAACGGCATGCCCCTGGACGAGCCCTACGTACACCCCGGCAACCCGCCCTCGGAGATCACCTTCGAGGTGAAGGTGCCCGAGGGACGGCTCTTCGTGATGGGCGACCACCGCTCGAATTCGGCCGATTCCCGCTTCCACCTCGACGAGGCGTACCACGGCACCGTCTCCGAGGACGGGGTGATCGGGCGGGCCGTCGTCATCGGGTGGCCCTTCGACCGCTGGCGCTGGCTGGAGGAGCCCGGGACATTCGGCTCGGTGCCGGACGCGCCCGGCAGGTCGGACACCGCGCTCGGCTCGTCGCATAGGGTGTCCTCCCGGGATCCGGCTACGGATCCCGACAGATCGCGTGAAGTAGCGGTAAATAAATCGATTTCAGATGACCTGAAATCGAACGAAGCGATCCGGCCCCCGAGCCCTGCGGAACTCCCGCTCGTTATGGGAGTGGTGGGCCTGCGTCTGGCACGGCGCGGGCGGTGGCACGGAGTGAGGAGTGGATGTGGGGGATTTGGCGGTCGGCGCACGATCCGGACACGACGAGCCCGAGGAGCGGCCGGACGGGCCCGCCGACTCTCCCGCACCGGCTCATGCCGAACAGGCTCAGGCCGGCGGCGGTGGTGGCACCGCCGACGGCGGCTCGGGAGATGACGGCGAGCCGGGCGGCGCCTCGGACCGCAGCCCCAAGAAGCAGCGCTCCTTCTGGAAGGAGCTGCCGCTGCTCATCGGTATCGCGCTGATCCTCGCGCTGCTGATCAAGACGTTCCTGGTGCAGGCGTTCTCGATTCCCTCGGACTCGATGCAGGACACCCTCCAGCGCGGTGACCGCGTCCTGGTGGACAAGCTGACGCCCTGGTTCGGCTCCACGCCGGAGCGCGGCGAGGTCGTCGTCTTCCACGACCCGGGCGGCTGGCTGGAGGACCAGAAGCCGGCCGAGCCCAACGCGGTGCAGAAGTTCCTCAGCTTCATCGGTCTGATGCCGTCCGCCGAGGAGAAGGACCTGATCAAGCGGGTCATCGCGACCGGCGGCGACACGGTGGAGTGCAAGAAGGGCGGCCCGGTCAAGGTCAACGGCCATGCCCTGAACGAGCCGTACATCTACCCGGGCGACAGCGCCTGCGACGACATGCCGTTCGGCCCGATCAAGGTCCCCAAGGGCCGGATCTGGGTGATGGGCGACCACCGGCAGAACTCGCTGGACTCCCGGTACCACCAGGAGCTGCCGGGCGGCGGCACCGTCTCCAACGACGAGGTCGTGGGCCGCGCCTTCACCATCGCCTGGCCGCTCAACCGCCTCGACTGGCTCGGCATCCCGGACACCTTCGACCAGAAGGGCCTCAACGGCATGGGCGCGACGGCCCCGGTGGCCGCGGGGCTCGCGGGCGCGCTGCCGATCGTGCTGTGGCGCCGCCGCAGGCTCACCCGGCCGAGTGACGCGATCGAGGGCACCGACCTCACCCGCAAGGGCTGACCGCGCGCGATACCGCCGGGTAGGGTGCCGTCCCAGATCGTCGATCTCCGGGGCCCGCGCAGAGCGCGGGCGACCGGGGGAGGAGCACTGGGATGAGCGGAACAGGACGTACGGACGACGGCCGCGGCCGCGGTCTCGGCAATCTGCTGTCGGGACTGGCCGTGGCCGTCGGCTGTGTGCTCTTCCTCGGCGGGTTCGCCTGGGGCGCCGTCGAGTACAAGCCGTACACGGTGCCGACCCAGTCCATGAACCCGACGGTCAAGGCGGGCGACCGGGTGCTCGCCCAGCGCATCGACGGCGAGGACGTC
Source organism: Streptomyces sp. ERV7 (assembly GCF_001653515.1). Lineage (GTDB taxonomy): Bacteria > Actinomycetota > Actinomycetes > Streptomycetales > Streptomycetaceae > Streptomyces. Next base: position 200,166 of record NZ_LYOY01000051.1, read on the forward strand.
AAGCGCGGCGACGTGGTGATCTTCAAGGACAAGACCTGGGGCAACGTCCCCATGGTCAAGCGCGTCGTCGGCATAGGCGGCGACACGGTGAAGTGCTGCGACCGGGGCGGCAAGCTGACCGTCAACGGCCAGGAGATCGACGAACCGTATCTGCACAACACGGCCGCCTCCACGACGAAGTTCAGCGCCACCGTCCCCAAGGGCCAGCTCTTCCTCCTCGGCGACGAGCGCGACGTCTCGCTGGACTCCCGGGTGCATCTGGAGGACGCGGCGAACGGCTCGGTGCCGCGCTCGGCCGTCAGCGCGCGCGTGGACGCCGTGGCGTGGCCGCTGGACGGCATGCTGAAGCGCCCGACGGGCTTCAAGGCCCTGCCGGGCGGCATCTCGCAGCCCGGCCCGCTGACGCTGGTGGTGGGCGCGGTGGTCGCCGGAGCCGTACTGATCGTGGTGGGCGCGGCGTACGGGCCGCTGGCGCGGCGGCTCGGGCGGCGGAGGGTGGCGGCCGGTGCGCGCTGAGGGTGCTCCCGGTGGGGCGCCGGATGCGGCGGCGCAGGAGTTCCGCAAGGTCGCCCGGGTCGTGCTGCTCGATCCGCAGGACCGCATCCTGTTGATGCACGGATACGAACCGGACAATCCCGACGACAACTGGTGGTTCACCCCGGGCGGCGGCCTGGAGGGCGACGAGACCCGGGAAGAGGCCGCGCTGCGCGAGCTGGCCGAGGAGACGGGGATCACGCAGGTCCAGCTGGGGCCGGTGCTGTGGCGCCGGAAGTGCTCGTTCCCCTTCGACGGCCGCCGCTGGAACCAGGACGAGTGGTACTTCCTGGCCCGTACCACCCAGACCGAGGCCGCGCCGACCGGCCTCACCGAGCTGGAACGACGCAGTACCACGGGGCTGAGGTGGTGGACCTCCGCCGAACTGTCGGTGGCCCGTGAGACGGTGTACCCGACCAGACTCGCCGAGCTGCTGCGCACGCTGCTCGACGAGGGTCCTCCGCGCGCGCCGGTGGTCCTGGCTCCGGAAATCGTCTAGGGGCCCGGGGGGCTGACGCACAATAGGGGGACCGCACGGCTGAAGGGGAACATGCCATGAGCGCCGAGGACCTCGAAAAGTACGAGACCGAGATGGAGCTGAAGCTCTACCGGGAGTACCGCGACGTCGTCGGTCTGTTCAAATACGTGATCGAGACCGAGCGGCGTTTCTATCTCACCAATGACTACGAGATGCAGGTGCACTCGGTCCAGGGTGAGGTGTTCTTCGAGGTGTCGATGGCGGATGCCTGGGTCTGGGACATGTACAGGCCGGCCCGCTTCGTCAAGCAGGTCCGTGTGCTCACGTTCAAGGACGTGAATATCGAGGAGCTCAACAAGAGCGACCTGGAGCTGCCGGGCGGCTGATCGGCCGCGTCCGAGGCGCCCACGGCGTCAACCGATTCCGCTGAGTCCACCGTGCGGGTGGCCGGGTTATCCACAATGGCCCGGCCGTCCACCAAGATCCACACGGTGGCGGCGGGTGCGTGACAGTCGGTGCCGGAGGTGGTGCCGAGATGAACGCACGAGGAGCACTCGGGCAGTACGGCGAGGATTTGGCGGCCAGACTGCTGGCCGACGCCGGAATGACAGTGGTCGCCCGCAACTGGCGCAGCGGCAGGACCGGAGAGATCGACATCGTCGCCCGCGACGGCGACGTCCTGGTGGTCTGCGAGGTCAAGACCCGCAGAGCGGGCCCGTTCGAACACCCCATGGCGGCCGTCACCCCCGCCAAGGCCGAACGGCTCAGACACCTCGCCGAGCGCTGGCTCGCCGACCACGGAGGACCGCCGCGCGGCGGTGTCCGCATCGACCTCGTCGGCGTCGTCCTGCCCCAGCGCGGCGCACCCCGCGCGGAGCACGTGCGGGGGGTGGCGTAGATGGGATTCGCCCGCACCTGCTCCGTGGCGCTCGTCGGCGTCGAGGGCGTCGTCGTGGAAGTCCAGGCAGACCTCGAACCGGGCGTCGCCGCCTTCACGCTCGTCGGCCTGCCCGACAAGAGCCTCAGCGAAAGCCGCGACCGCGTCAGAGCCGCCGTCGTCAACTCCGGCGGCGACTGGCCCCAGAAGAAACTCACCGTCGGCCTCAGCCCCGCCTCCGTCCCCAAGGGCGGCAGCGGCTTCGACCTCGCCGTGGCCTGCGCGGTCCTCGGCGCCGCCGAGCGCATCGACCCCAGAGAACTCGCCGACCTGGTCATGATCGGCGAACTCGGACTCGACGGCCGGGTGCGCCCCGTGCGCGGCATCCTGCCCGCCGTCCTCGCCGCCGCCGAGGCCGGATACGAACAGGTCGTCGTCCCCGAACAGACCGCCGCCGAGGCGTCCCTGGTCCCCGGCATCTCCGTCCTCGGCGTAAGGAGCCTGCGCCAGCTCATCGCCGTCCTCACCGACGAACCCGTACCCGAGGAGGAGCCCGACCAGGAGGGCAGACCCGACTCCATGCTCGCCGGACTGGTCGTCCCCGGCGCCGGAGTCGGCACCGGCCTCTCCATCGACGCCGACAGCAGCGCGCCCGACCTCGCCGACGTCGCCGGCCAGCGCACCGCCCGCACCGCCCTGGAAGTCGCCGCGGCCGGCGGCCACCACCTGATGCTGTACGGACCGCCGGGCGCGGGCAAGACCATGCTGGCCGAACGGCTCCCCGGCATCCTGCCGCCGCTCACCCGCCAGGAATCCCTCGAAGTCACCGCGATCCACTCGGTCGCCGGAATCCTGCCCCCGGGCAAACCCCTCGTCCACAAGGCCCCCTACTGCGCACCCCACCACTCGGCGACCATGCAGTCCCTCGTCGGCGGAGGCAACGGCCTGCCACGGCCCGGAGCCGTCTCCCTCGCCCACCGGGGCGTCCTGTTCCTCGACGAAGCCCCCGAGTTCACCGGCAAGGCCCTCGACTCCCTGCGCCAGCCCCTGGAGGCCGGGCACGTCGTCGTCGCCCGCAGCGCGGGCGTCGTCCGCCTCCCCGCCCGCTTCCTCATGGTCCTCGCCGCCAACCCCTGCCCCTGCGGCCGCCACACTCTGCACGGGGCGGGCTGCGAATGCCCCCCGTCCGTCATCCGCCGCTACCAGGCCAGGCTCTCCGGACCGCTCCTCGACCGCGTCGACCTGCGCGTGGAGGCCGAGCCGGTCCGGCGCGAGGACCTGCTCGCCCAAGGCGGACGCGGCGAATCCACGGCCCAGGTCGCCGAACGCGTCCTGGCCGCCCGGGAACGGGCCGTCGCCCGCCTCCAGGGCACACCCTGGACCACCAACAGCGAAGTCCCCGGACACGAACTGCGCACCCGCTGGGTCACGGCCCCCGGAGCCCTCGCCGCGGCGGAACGGGACATGGAACGCGGCCTGCTGACGGCCAGAGGACTCGACCGCGTCCTGCGCGTCGCCTGGACCCTCGCCGACCTCTGCGGCGACGACCGCCCCGACGAAACCCACATCGGCCTCGCCCTGGAACTGAGAACGGGCATCTCGCGGGGTGCCCCGCTGACGGTGGGAGGTGCGGGATGAGCGGGGTCGGACCTGCTTCCGGGGACGCCCTGGAACCAGGGGCTGTCTCCGGCCCCGGGCCCCTCCCCACCCCGGCGGGGCGCCGTTGCGGCCGGCCTCGGCGCCCTCGGTCAGTGCGCGGACGATGTCCTCACGGGTCCCCACGGCGCCCCCTTATCGCTTGTACTGGTGGTCGGCCTCATTCTTGCGGGCGCCCTCGGCCCAACGCTGGCGCTGGCCGGTGGCCTTTTCGATGAACTCGGCCTGTGTCAGGCGCCCGTGACGGGCCCACCATGCCTTGAGTTCGTCGGACGCGCGAGCGTAGGCGATGCGGGCGGGGCCGCGGAACAGGCTTACCGGGTCGACGGGCTGCGTCTCGTACTGCTTGTTGAGTAGGTAGCCGCGGCAGTCCTCTTCGGCCTGGAGGTACTGACGGTAGACGTATTCGTCATACATCTCGCGGGCCTCGCGGCGGGTGATCCGCGGCGCCTCGTCCTCGACTTCGTCGACTACCTCGCCGACGGTGGGCGCGGTGGTGTGCAGCGGGTCGCTGTCGTCGTCGGCGTACCGGCCCCACTCGTCGGCAGGCGGGGCGGGGTCCATGGTGGTGTCGAGGGCGGCGCGGTCGGCGAGCAGGTCGTCGACGGCGTCGCCGGTCGCGGCCGGGGCGGGCAACGAGACGGGTTCGCGGCGGTCCAACTCGCGGGCGATCGAGGCGAGTTCGTTGCTAGTGGCGTACTGCATGCACCATGCGAGTTCGTCCTCGGCCAACTCGGCCAGTTGGGCCGTGAGCTGCCCGTGGGGGAACAGGCGGGCGAGCAGGTCGCGCCGGTGGGCTTCGGCGGCGAGGTCACCGAGGGTGTCCGGGCCGGCGCCGCGGGCGCGGGCGGCGAGGTCTGCGTCGGACAGTCCGACCAGATCGGAGCGCACGCCCGGTAGGCGGGTGGCAAGGTCGCGCCGGTCCATCTCCGCCATGATCCGCAAGCCGTCGGCGTCGTCGAGGTGCGTGAAGACGCGAGCGAGTTCACTGTCGGAATACGCGGTGAGATCGGCGGCGAGGCGTCCGCCGGGGCGGATACGGGCGAGCAGGTCGTCGCGGTCGCGCCGGTCGGCCTCGACCTCAATACGGGCGCGGTCGCGCTCGTCGAGGACTCCCGTGCGCATGACGTCGGCGAGCTGCTGGTCGCTCATCTCGCGCGGTGTGCGGGCATCGCCCGACCGGATGCGCGCGGCCTCCGTAAACTCCCCGGGCGGTGCAGGGGTGTTGCGGGGGAGGTTCGAGGCGCCGGGCTGCTCGCGGTGGCGCAGCCTGCGCAAGTCGGGGTGGGTGGCGAGGTGGTCGCGCATGGCGCCTTGCCACTGGCGCACCTTCGCCCGTGCGGCCTGCTGGGCTTCGGGGGTGACGGCGGCGGCCTCGCGCTTCTTGTGCTTGCGGATGTTCCGCTCGATCTCCCGTTGCCGCTGTCCGGCCTCGTACCCGGCGGGGTCGCTCTCGGCGGCCTCGGTGCGGGTGATACCTGGGGTGTAACTGGACACGCTGTGTCGGCAGTTGGGGTGTTGCAGTCCGGCACGGCGGGCCTCGTCGAGCGATCCGGCGACCTCTACGGGGATCATGCGGCCGTCGTCAGTGGCGTGCTCGACCTCGACCGTACGCGCCCCGTCCGGGCCGCTGATGGCCAGTACCTTGCCCTCCCACTTGCGGCACAGGGGGCATTCGCGCGGCGCGTTGGAGACGACGACCAACTCGACACCGGCTGTCGTCAGGGTGCGCATGTGGGCTTCGGTCGCCGCCCGTCCAACGCTGGTCCGTACGGCCATCTCGGCGTAGCTGGTGAGCTGCCAACGGCGGCCGGCGCGGTCGGTGAACGAGCGTAGGCCGTCGTCGGCAAAGCGGCGCATGGCGTCCTGGGTGGCCTGGCGGCGGGTGCCGGTGCCGAGCAGGGGCGTTGCGGTGACCTCGGCGACGATGGCGCGGTACTGGTCGGGGACGGCCCGCAGAATGCTGCGGTGCGTCGCGGTGAGGCGGTCGACGGTCTCTTGTGCGAGGCGGTCGACGGCTTGGGCGTTGGGGGTGATGTCGTCGACCAGTGCGCGGGCGTCGTCGGACAGGGCGCCGATTTCGGCGACCGCGGCGCGGTGGCCGGTGTTGTACGCCTGGGCGACCGCGTCGAACACGTCGAGGGTGACGGCCTTGCCGAGTTCGTCGACGATGGCCTGTGACGTGCGGCGCACCTGCTGAACCGCGGAGAGTTTCCGCGTTGCCCACCCGGGGGCTTCGAGGCCGTCGGCGAGCTGCCGGGCGATGATGCCCAACAGCCGCCGCTCGGCCTCCTCGTACAGATCGCGGGTCCGCTCGGCCAGCGGCTCGACCATGCCCGGATGAATAGGTATGGCGCACCCCCAACCTGTGTCAGAGCTTGCCTGACACCGCCCCGCCGAGCAGGCCCAAGATCGTCCCTAGGCTGGAGAATCCAGCGATCTTGGTGGTCTCAAGTGCGTCTTTGATCTCGGGCTTCTCAGGATCGGTTGTAAAGAGCAGTCCGAAGTGGACTGCCCAGAACATCACGGTGAGACCCACGATGACGATAAAGATCATCTTGAAGTGCGAGCCGACCGTGACCGTGAGATCGCCTGCGGCAGGGGCGCTTGCGGCCACGACGGGATTTGCCGCGGGGGCGGGCGCAGTATCGGCGTTCGCCGGCAAGGGCTCGGGGAGAGACTGAGTCATCGCTCGGACTCCCGCTGAGAGATGCGAATGATCGACTCGGTAGTTGGGTGACTGAGGATTTCTCTCAGCACCGTGCGTACCAGTTCGCTACGCGCAAGAAGAGTCGAACCAGCGAGCAGCGGCGAGAGAAGTCCCGCTACCCATTGGACCCAAGTCACAGCCTCTCCCTCCGGCGTGCTGTGGTCGGCCAGCACGCCCATACCAATAGTGCCGCAACGGTCCGCAGACGACAGCGCAACGTCAACTTGCCAGTGTCACTGGGAAGGTGCCGACGGGGTCGGGGGCGGCGGCCCCGGTCTCGGCGAGGATCGCGGCGACCTCGGCCTCGACGGCGGTGTCGTCCCACTCAGGGTGGAGGATCTTGACCTTCGTCGAGGTGGACACGGCGCCCGCGCGGTTGAGCAGGTCGAGCGTGGTCGCGGTGGCCTGCTCGGACTCGGCGACGCCATCGCCGAACTCGACGGCCGGCCGCTCCGGGGCGATGCGCTGCCCGAACTGGACGGCGTCGAGCTGCAACATGACATGCAGGATGTCGGCGAGGCCGTACCGCCAATGACCGGCCTTCTTCTTCCTCGTCACCATCGAGCGCTGATCTCGGCTGTCCACTTCGGTCGCGGTGACGGGCTGCCCGGGGCCGTCGAGGCCGAACGACTGGGGCGAGTACCCGGCGGCCTGGGCAGCCTGGCGCATCGTGGCCTCGGCGGTACGGGCGTGTTCCTCCACTCGGATGGCGAACTGGGCCAGAGTGATGCCGGCGCCCTCGTTGGGCGGAATGCGCAGGCTCGCCCATACCTCGCGATCCTCGTCGAACGACGCCCCGTTGCCGGTGCCTTCGCTCCGTAGGTACCCGTCCGGCACGATCAAGCGGGCGCGGGCGAGGCGGATGTCGCGCATCCAACTCGTCCACGTCTCGTCGAGCGCGTCAAACAGGTCGTACACCGGGGCGGCGTAGTCGCTGCGCCCCAACGAGCTCCCGCGGTGGGACCGGTTGGGCGTCATGTTCGGCACGTACACGGCCGTCAGGTCGGGGATGCCGGTGGTGATGCTGACCCCGTCGGCGTCGAGGGAGTCGACCAGTTCGGCGGTCTCCGGGTGCTCCGTGAGCGGCACAGCGCGCCCGATGTTGTTGCCGCTGCCCTGGTAGAGCGCGTGCACGATGCGGCCCGGCTCGTGGCGCTCGATGTGCCGCCACGTGGTGCCGCTCGTGCTGCCTTCCAGCTCGCGCCAGAAGTTGACGGCGCGCAGCATCCCCCACCTGAACTCGGGGATAGCGGCGTCGGGTTGCACCACGGACAGGAGCGGGCGCGGTGCGAGATCGCGGTCCCACGTGATGCGCAGGAACGCGCCCGAAAGGGCGGCGGCCTGCTCGGCGGCGCCGAGCAACACCTGTTGTGCGCGGCCCTCGTCGAGCAGCTGGTCGAGGCGGGCCTGTGTAGCGGGGTCGGTGACGGTCACGGCCGGCATGTCCGCGAACAGCAGGTCGGCCGACGTGCTCGCGATGTCTCCGGCGAGGGGGACATGTAGGCGGTGGTCGCGGCCGACGCGCTGCTCAGCGGCGCGGCGGCCCCACAGACGGCGCCGCTCCGCGGGGCGCGGGCTGTGGCTGTAGAGACGGGCGAGACGCATGCGGTCGCCGCTGTACCACGCGTCATCGAGCCGCATCTCGGCGTAGTACGCCGACCACTGCGGCGGCGGCCACGCTGCGCCCGGTTCAGGCAGTGCCATCGTCGCCCCCTTCTGTGCTGGCTTCGCAAGCTGCGGCGACGTCGCGGAAGAAGGCGGCGAGGGCGTTGTGTACGGCCTCGCCGGGGGCGAGGGCGAGTTCGCCGATCTTGACTGTGTGGTCGCCGACGGTGAGGTAAACGGGCAGGGCGAGCAGGGCCTCGGGCATGCGGTGGCGACCTCCTACACGGCGAGGGTGAGCAGGTGCCGCCACTCGTGGGCGGTCGAGTGGATGGCGTACCGCAGCGCGTCGCACGAGTGATCGTTTTGCTTGACGGGCTTGTCTTCGCCCCGGTCGGCGGCGGACTCGTCCCACACGTAACCGGGAAGTTCGGCGAGCAGTCCCTCGCATGATCGGTGTATGCGGAGCAGGTCGGCGCCGAGCAGGCTCGCCACGGACCGGATGCCGTCCACGACTTCATTCGAGGCGCGGGCGACGCCCGGGTACGAGTCGGCCCACAGTTGCGTGATGAAGCTCGCCGCGCTGGGGTCGATGAACGTCCACTCGGGGGCGACGCCCTGCTCGGCTACCCACTTGCGCAGTGCGGCCGAGTACTGGGCGTCGGTCATCTGCCGGTGCGCGGTGCGGGAGTCGTGGCGCCACTCGGCGCATGCGTACAGGCGGCCGTCGACGCCCTCGCCGAGAAGGATCGCGGACGTGGCGTTCACGGTTCCATAGTCCAAGCCGATCCAGCTCCGCCGCATGGCGGGCAGGTCGTCGACGACGTGCTCGGCCTCGTCGTACATGTCGTAGATGGCGCCCTCGGCCTGGACCCACAGGCCAAGTACGTTCCGCTTGTAGAACAGGCCGGTGTGGGTGGCCTTGATCCGCTCTATGTACTCGTCGTCAAGGCCCGGGTTGTCGTCGAGTTGGAAATGCCATGACCTGAGTCGGGCCTCGCGCGGCCTGAGTAGGTAGTCCCTGCGTAGCCAGTGCGCGGGGTTATCCGGGTTGGTCGACCCGAAGATCTTCGAACCGGGTACGGAGCAACGCGCGGTGAGTTGGTCAAAGAAGGACTTGGGGAGGGTGGTTGCCTCGTCGACGTACGCGCCGGCGCATGTGAGTCCTCGTACCTTCGGTTCGGCCTGGGCGTCGTTGGCGCCGAGGGTGTGCACGGTACGGCCGAGGACGTTCGCGGTCGGGGCCCCGTTGGTGTAGTGGATATCTTGCGCGAGCTCGCCGAACACGTCCGGGTTCGTGAGCGGTCCGAACGCGTTCCGGGCGAGGCTGTCGCGGGTGCGACCGACCATGACCAACTCGCCGCCTGTGGGCGGGTTGGCGACGTGGTCAAGCCACCTGATCAGGCTGGCGATCGTCTTCCCCGAACGAACCGACCCTTCCCACACGTTCAGGAATGCGGTGGCCTCAACGATGCTGTCTTCCTGCTTCGCAGACAGGGCGACATCACTACGCATCATCGGGGGCCTCGCTGCCGTGCCGCTCGGCGTAGTTCTGGGCGAGTCCTTCCATGATTCGCCCGATAACGGAACGGGAGCGCTCGCCGGCCTCGTCGCGTGGCGGCGCCAACTTGAGTGACCGGTCGAGGGCTGCGCCCGCGGTGGCCATCATGGTGCGCCGGTCTGCGGGGGTGGGTTCGTCCTGCCACTTCTCGGCGTAGGTGTGATCCTTCCCGCCCCACTCGAAGTACAGATGTGGCTCGGTCAGCCGGCCGAGTTCGCGCTCGGCTACGTCGTGCAGCGTGATGGCGAGGTCGGCGCGGCGCGCGGCAAGGTCGGCGCGGCGTACTTGGGTGGCGACGGCGACCTCGGCGGCGCGGTCGAACGTGAGCGGGGGGTCGAACGCTGCGGCGATCTTCGACACGGTCGAGGGGCTGCGGTTGATCGCGCGGGCGATCTCGTTGCGCGCCTTGCCTGTGGCGTGCAGCTTGCGGACCTGCTCGCGGTCGCGGTCGTCGATGGGGCGGGCCACGGGCTCACCTCCTCGCGCACGGGCATAGGAAACGCCCCGCCGCTGGGGGGAAGCGACGGGGCGTGGTGCGCAGTCCGTTTCCGGGCACGCCGAAGACGGGCCCAACTTTAGATCACGGAACGGTAACGTCGCAAGGTGAGTTACCTCTGTGCCGCGTGGCGCCGTTTGTCCGAAACGATACATACCGTCTAACCGGTAAACATCGCATTTCACTCATTGCGCTCAATGTGTCACATGCCGTATGACGGTCGTAGAAGCCCTCTTGTCGGCCGACGCTGAGGATCGGAAGCCACTCATGAAGCCACGGTTGGGGGTATGGCTGTGACTAATTCCCGTGCGAGCCGCCAGGCTCGCCCAATGGCGCGCATGCGCCTCTTCTGTTCACGGGCGAGGCGTTGGCCTTTGGGGCTCGTCATCGTGATCGTCATCGTCTTGACGGTCTCGCCTGTGCTTGACGCCGTGTTTCTCGCTTCGCTGCTCACGGCGTTGGGGATCGTCGTACCGGTCGTCGTTCGCCCGTCGTGGCATTGCGGTGATGCCGACGCAGGGGGTGACAACGGCCTTTACTAGACAGCCCGTCTGCACTACTAGCTGACGCAGCCCGACCGCGCGCCCTGCCGTGTCATACAGCGGGGCGCGCAGCTGTCATACGGCCTGGTCAGGCTGTCGGACGGGGCGGTACGGCTTGATGTTCGCCGTCACGATTTCGGGCGCGACGCCGGTCGGATAGTGCCCGCGCTTCCATGCGCCGTCGTACACGTTCGCGAGGATGAGCAACGCCTGTCGGACGGCGGCCGAGGCGTCGCAACCGGTCTGCATGATCACGCGTAGATCGTCGTACATGCCTTCGTCGAGGATGCGCACGGACAGGGACCGTCCGACGGCCGGCGGTAGGTTCGGGGCCTTGGCCTGCTGCTGGGTAGGGTTGGCGGTGGTCATGGTGGGGGTTGCTCCCATCGTGATTAGTCGGGCCCGTATGGCGGTGAGGTCGCCGGACCGGGCCCGCGCTGTTTCTACAGGTCTTCGTCGGCGAGGTCGTGCTCGCCGTGCTCCTCGGCCTTGCGTCGGCGCGCGGCCTGGGCCTCCTCCTCGTGCCTCGCCAATTCGGTGAGCAGCTGGTCGCGCCACTCCTCGCCGACCGCGACCGCCCCGGGGTCCTCGCGCAGCTTCCGCAACACGGCGTAGACGTGGGAGGGCGTCACGTCGAGCAGGCGGGCAATGTCGGGCGCCTCGATCTCGACGGCGTCGGCCTGCCGGATCATGAACGGCATGGCCTTCTTCGCCTTCTCCCCGTTCTGGCGGGTCTCAGCTAGCTGCGCGAGGGCGAGTGCGGCCGGCTGCTGCTCGGTCGTGAACTGCTCGGCGATAGCGGCGCTGCGCTCGGCGAGCATCTGGTCGCGACGGCTGCGGCGGACGGTGCGCACGATGTCACCCGACGTCCATGTACGCCCCTCGGTCACCACGGCGCCCGACTCGACCGCGGCCGTAAGCAGGTTCAGGGCGAGCGCGGCGAGCTGCGGGCGGTCGTCGAGCAGGGCGTCGAGGGCGGCCCGTGCCTGGGCTGGGTCCGGTGCGCGGGTGGCCTCGACACCCTGCTCGGCGAGGCGCTGCTCGACTGCGGCGCGCTGCTCCTCAAAGCTCTGTGGCTGCTCGTCGCGTGCGTTCATGCGTGCTGCTCCTGTCGATTGCTGATGCGGGGCCCGCCCTCGGGCGAGGGCGGGCCGAAGGGAACTCACTCGGTGGGGCGCCACGCAAAGACGCATCGGCGGGTCATGGGCTCAATCTGCCAACCGGCCTTGCGTAGCTTGTCGGCGCCTATCTCCAGTTCGACGGCCCACGGCTCGCCGCTGGGGTCGACGTAGCGCCCTCCCTGGACCCAGCAGAGGGCGACGCGTCCGTTACCGCGGGGCTCGACCAGAAACCCCCAAGCTTCCGGAGTGTGGCCGACGTCGCCCGGGTGGGCGCTGATGTCGGTGTGGTCGGTGACCTCGGCACAGCGGAGAGTCCCCAGGGCGCCGAGGGCGGCGAGGGCGTCCGGGTCGGTCGAGTGCTTGGGCGCGGTGCCCTTGGTACGGCCGTTGTGCGCCACGATCACGCCCTCGACGACACGGGGCTCGACGGCCTGCTCGGCCAAGGGTGTGCGGGCGTCGATACGGGACTGTACGCCCGGCGGGACAGGCGCACCGTGGGCGTGGTGCTCGGCTGCCTGGCGGTCGTCCATCTCGGCGCGGTACGCGGCACGGTCGGCGTCAGCCTTGGCCTTGACCCGCTCAACCGCGGACGGCTCGAACTGCATGCAAGCAGTCAGCTTGGCGGGGCTTGTGGCCTCACGTTCGGCGACCAACGCATCGACCTTGGCGCCCCACTCCGCGACGCTCGCGGCGTAGTCGTCGACCTCTGCGCCGAGGGCGCGCACCTCGGCGAGCATCGCGTCGACCTCGGCATTGCGCTGCTGGGAACTGGCGAGCAGGGCGTCGAGACGGTCGTCGAACAGGGCGCCTTGTTCGGCGCCGGCCTCGACGTGGAACAGCACGCTGTCGGCCGGCTGCTCGCCGATCCACTCGCCCCGCCACGTCCCGTCGGTGGGCTCAGCCTCGGTGACCAGGGCGGCGGCCTGCTGCGCCTCGGCCTCGGCGACCTCCTGCTCGCTCTCGGCGTCGGCCTGCTCGATGGTCGAGGCGAGGTCGACCGCGGCGGCGGCGAGGGGCGAGACGGCGGCCAGCGACAGAGCGTAGGCGCGCTGTTCGGCGGCCTTGATGCACGGGGTGCACAGTTCGCGGCCCTTGTTGAACAGGGCGAGCAGGTCGGCGCCGCTGATGTACTCGGTGATCTCTCGGCCGCAAAGGGTGTCGTCGTTGGGCGAGAAGTGGATACGGCGGCCGGTGCCGACGGTGGCGTACCGGACGCGGGCGCGCTCGGCGAGGGTGGGGCCGTCGGTGGCGCGGTCGGCCGCGACCTGCTCGGCCTCGACACGGTCGCGCTTCTCGGCCTTGGCGCACGGAGTGCAGATACGTGCGGCTACGGGGGTGTTGGGGGTGTGCTGGAGTTCGCGCCCGCAGTAGCTCGTGTGGGTGCCGGGCTTGGCGTAGTGGCCGGTTGAGCCGTAGCCGTGTGCGTAGGTGTCCATGGGGGTTGCTCCCTTGGTTGTGGTGTGCCGGGTGAGGTCCGGCGGTTCCGCCGAGTGAGGTTCGGCGAGAACTCCACTGTAGTCACTTCACAAGTCGCTACACAAGTGCCTTCACAAGTCACATCACAAAGGGGGCGTCGAGCAACTGCTCAACGCCCCCCAGGAGTTGGGCCGGGCATCCTCCCCCGGGGCTACGCCTCGGCGGTACGTCGGCGGGCGGCATCGAGGGCGACCCACAGGTCGACCAACTCGGCGGCCTTCCATGTGCGGCGCCCGCGGCGGTCGGTCTCGACGGGCGCGGTGCAGTCGGGCCCGGTCGAGCAGGTGACGCCCGGCTCGCCCCCTGGGCGGGTGTGGCCGGCGAGTTGTCCGCCACACCAGGGGCATGGCTCGGCAAGGTCGGTCGTGCGTCCGTCACGGCCGAGGGCGCGCTCGACGGTGCGGCGCGCGGTGCGCGCGGTGGCGGCGACCTCGTCGAGCAGGCGGGCGGGCATCGAGGTGAACAGGCCGCCGACGTCGTCCTCGTCGAGTACGCGGCCGGCAATCCAGACGGCGGCCCAATGGAGCCCGTAGGCGCGTGATCCGGGCGAGGTGGGCGCCTGGTACTGCCACCGTGCGGGGTCGGCGGCGTCATCGGGGTCGGTGAGGTGCCGGCCGCGGCCGTCGCGCACGGTGCGGACGGAGCGCTGTACCTGCTCGGCAACGCGGTCAGCGAGGCCGAACAGGGCGCGCTCGACCTCGACCGCGGCGTCGAGGGCGTCGAGGTTGAGCGGGGCGGGGTGCTCGCGGATGGTGAGGGGAAGGCGGCCGACGACGGGCTCGACGGTCTGCTCGTCGTCCTCGGTGCGGTCGTCGGCGGCGAGCTGGTCGAGGTATCCGCGGCGCTCGCGTGGCGGCCATGTGGGCAACGGGCGTTGGCCGATGGCGGTGAGCAGGTCGCCCCATTGCTCGCGGACGGCGGCGAGGTCGTCGTCGGCGCGGTAGGCGAGAGGTGACGGGGTGAGGGGGTAGTCGAGGGCGGTTGTCACGGTGGCTGCTCCTGGTGCTACTTGCTGAGGCGTGCGAGGGCGCGGTCACGCTCGGCGGCAAGGGCCTTGATCGTGTCGGGGAGCGCGGGCCAGTTCGGCGCCCCGCATTCCCGCTGCGCAGCTGCGAGGTAGTTCGCATACCGGAGCGCCGCGGCCTCGTGCTCGGCGGCCCGCTGCTCGGCCTCCTGGACGCGCTTGGCGAGCTGCTGCTCGGCGCGTTCCTGGGCGTGCTCCTCGGCTTCGACGATGGCGGCCTCGGCGGCGCGGGTGCGCTGCTGCTCGCGGCGGACGGCGGCGGACTGCCCGGCGGCCGATCGGCGGGCCTGGTCGCCCTCGGCGAGTTCGGCCTCGACGTGGGTGCGCAACAGGCCGGCCTCGGCGGGGGTGAGAGGTGCGCCCCGCTGTGCGCGGGCGAGCAGGACGAACAGGGACTCGCGGCGGGCGTCGCGCTTGGCGTCGCGCTGCTGGCGGGCGGTGCGGGTGCGGGACGGCGCACGCTGTGCCCCCGCCGTCACCCCGTAGCCCCGTAGATCTTTCAGACTTCGAGTCAGACTTCGAGAGAGAAACACAGACTCATGGCGAACTACACCGCCGCTGACGTCAAGAAGCTCCGCGAGCTCACCGGCGCCGGCATGATGGACTGCAAGAAGGCGCTGGACGAGGCCGACGGCAACGTCGACAAGGCCGTCGAGGCGCTGCGCATCAAGGGCCAGAAGGGCGTCGCCAAGCGCGAGGGCCGCTCCGCCGAGAACGGCGCGGTCGTCTCCCTGCTCGCCGAGGACAACACCTCCGGTGTGCTCCTCGAGCTGAAGTGCGAGACGGACTTCGTCGCCAAGGGTGACAAGTTCCAGGCCACCGCCGCCGCGCTGGCCGCGCACGTCGCCGCGACCTCCCCGGCCGACCTGGAGGCGCTGCTCGCCTCCGAGATCGAGGCCGGCAAGACCGTCCAGGCGTACGTCGACGAGGCCAACGCCAACCTCGGCGAGAAGATCGTCCTGGACCGCTTCGCGCAGTACGCCGACGGCTTCGTCTTCGCGTACATGCACCGCACCATGCCCGACCTGCCGCCGCAGATCGGTGTCCTGGTCGAGCTGGACAAGGCCGACGCCGACGTCGCCAAGGGCATCGCCCAGCACATCGCCGCGTTCGCGCCGAAGTGGCTGTCCCGCGAGGACGTCCCGGCCGAGGTCGTCGAGACCGAGCGCCGTGTCGCCGAGGAGACCACGCGCGCCGAGGGCAAGCCCGAGGCCGCGCTGCCGAAGATCGTCGAGGGTCGTGTCAACGGCTTCTTCAAGGACGCCACGCTCCTTGGCCAGCCGTACGCGCTCGACAACAAGAAGTCGGTCCAGAAGGTTCTGGACGAGGCCGGTGTCACCCTGAAGCGCTTCACGCGCATCAAGGTCGGCATCTGAGTCCGTTCAGCGATCGACACAAGACCCCGCTAGGGTCTGAGGCAGTCGTCGGCCGCGCTCGCGACGGACGACCGCAGATCTGACGAGGAGGCCATTGCCGCTCAGGGACACAGCACCCACCGGCAATGGCCTTCTTCGTATGTGTACGAGGAGATCCCCATGAATCAGGGCGCGGACGCCGCCACCCAGGCTGACCACAAGCGCGACGACGGCAAGGTGACCGGACGCTTCATGCTGAAGCTCTCCGGTGAGGCGTTCGCCGGCGGAGGGGGTCTCGGTGTGGACCCCGACGTCGTGCACGCCATCGCCCGCGAGATCGCCAACGTCGTACGGGACGGCGCGCAGATCGCCGTCGTCATCGGCGGCGGCAACTTCTTCCGCGGCGCAGAGCTCCAGCAGCGCGGTATGGACCGGGCCCGCTCCGACTACATGGGCATGCTCGGCACGGTCATGAACTGCCTCGCCCTCCAGGACTTCCTGGAGAAGGAGGGCATCGACTCCCGGGTCCAGACCGCCATCACGATGGGTCAGGTCGCGGAGCCGTACATCCCGCTGCGCGCCGTGCGCCACCTGGAGAAGGGACGCGTCGTCATCTTCGGCGCGGGCATGGGCATGCCGTACTTCTCCACCGACACCACGGCCGCCCAGCGCGCCCTGGAGATCGACGCCGAGGCGATGCTGATGGGCAAGAACGGGGTGGACGGGGTCTACGACTCCGACCCCCGCGTCAACCCGGACGCCGTGAAGTTCGACGCGCTGGAGTACGGCGAGGTCATCACCCGCGACCTGAAGGTGGCGGACATGACGGCCATCACCCTCTGCCGCGACAACAACCTCCCCATCCTCGTCTTCGAACTCCTCGCCGAGGGCAATATCGCGCGCGCGGTCAAGGGTGAGAAGATCGGCACGCTCGTGAGCGACCAGGGCACCCGGGCCTGACCGGGGGATGGACAATCCCCTGACGGTCGGACACCGTGCAGGGAAAGACGCGGGTTACGCAGGGCCGTTGAGCACCCGACGGAACTCCCGGCCCACTCAAGACATGCAGGAGCAAGTGGTGATCGAAGAAATCCTCCTCGAAGCCGAGGAGAAGATGGAGAAGGCCGTCGTGGTCGCCAAGGAGGACTTCGCCGCGATTCGCACCGGCCGTGCGCACCCGGCGATGTTCAACAAGATCGTGGCGGACTACTACGGTGCGCTGACGCCGATCAACCAGCTGGCCTCGTTCTCGGTGCCCGAGCCGCGCATGGCCGTGGTGACCCCGTTCGACAAGAGCGCGCTGCGCAACATCGAGCAGGCGATCCGCGACTCGGACCTCGGCGTCAACCCGAGCAATGACGGCTCCATCATCCGGGTGACGTTCCCGGAGCTGACGGAGGAGCGCCGCCGCGACTACATCAAGGTCGCGCGCACCAAGGCCGAGGACTCCAAGGTGTCGATCCGCTCCGTGCGCCGCAAGGCCAAGGACGCGCTCGACAAGCTCGTCAAGGACAAGGAGTCCGGCGAGGACGACGTCCGCCGTGCGGAGAAGGAGCTCGACGACGCCACCGCGAAGTACGTCGCGCAGGTGGACGAGCTGCTGAAGCACAAGGAAGCCGAGCTGCTCGAGGTCTGATGAACGACTCTTCCTGGGGGGCTCCGCCGCGACCCGAGCACTGGGGGCCACCCGACCAGGGGCCTTCCCAGGAGGTGCCTTCGGCGGGGGCTGCCTACGATGCGTATGACGCCCCGTCCCGGACACAGCCCATGCCCGTCGTGCCCGGCGACATGGGCGAACACGCCGTAGACCGCGAAGAACGTGACCGGGGGGCCGCTCGGGTGAGTGGTCCCCTGTTCCGCGAAGAGACGCCGCAGGAGCCCATGCCCAGCTCGGTACCACCTTCGACTCCGCAGCAGCCGCAGCGGCCCGCGCAGCCGGAGAAGAAGCGGGCGGGGCGCGACCTGCGGGCCGCGATAGGGGTCGGTGTCGGGCTCGGCGCGGTCATCATGGTGTCGCTGTTCGTCGTCAAGGCCGTCTTCGTCGGTGTGATCGCGGTGGCGGTCGTCGTCGGCCTGTGGGAGCTCGCCTCCCGGCTCGACGAGCGCAAGGGCATCAAGGTGCCGCTGGTACCGCTGGCGGTGGGCGGTGCGGCGATGGTCGTCGCCGGCTACGCGCGCGGTGCCGAGGGTGCCTGGGTGGCCATGGCGCTGACGTCGCTGGCGGTGCTGGTCTGGCGGATGACGGAGAAGCCCGAGGGCTATCTCAAGGACGTCACCGCGGGCGTCTTCGCGGCGTTCTACGTGCCGTTCCTGGCCACGTTCGTCGCGATGATGCTGACCACGGACGACGGGCCGTGGCGGGTCTTCGTCTTCCTGCTGCTGACCGTGGTCAGCGACACCGGCGCGTACGCGATCGGCTGGCGCTTCGGCAAGACCAAGCTGGCGCCGCGCATCAGCCCCGGCAAGACCCGTGAGGGCCTGGCCGGCGCAGTGTCGTTCGCGATGGTGGCGGGCGCGCTGTGCATGCAGTTCCTCATCGACGACGGCCAGTGGTGGCAGGGCCTGCTGCTCGGCCTCGCGGTCGCGGCGAGCGCCACGCTCGGCGACCTCGGCGAGTCGATGATCAAGCGGGACCTCGGCATCAAGGACATGGGCACGCTGCTGCCCGGCCACGGCGGCATCATGGACCGCCTGGACTCCTTGCTGCCGACGGCGCCGGTGGTGTGGCTGCTGATGGTGGCGTTCGTCGGGTCCGGCTGATGTCGGCCACGGCGCCACGCGGCGGCAGCCGCGAATCGACACAGCATGGACCGCCTGGACTCCTTGCTGCCGACGGCGCCGGTGGTGTGGCTGCTGATGGTGGCGTTCGTCGGGTCCGGCTGATGTCGGCCACGGCGCCACGCGGCGGCAGCCGCGAATCGACACAGCATGGACCGCCTGGACTCCTTGCTGCCGACGGCGCCGGTGGTGTGGCTGTTGCTCGTCGCCTTCGTCGGTAGCTGACCGGTTCGGTTGTCAGGCGCTGACCTGCTGTTTCCTCGGTCGGGGGCTCGTTGTCCACAGGACGGCGAGCCCCTTTCCGTATGTCTGAGACACTGGTGGGACCATGCCGAAGCCCGGAGAACTCACTTTCGTCGCCCCCCGCGGAGCCAAGAAGCCGCCGCGGCACCTCGCCGACCTCTCGCCCGCCGAGCGGAAAGAGGCTGTCGCCGCGATCGGCGAGAAGCCGTTCCGCGCCAAGCAGCTCTCGCAGCACTACTTCGCGCGGTACGCGCACGACCCGGCCCAGTGGACGGACATCCCCGCGGCCGCCCGCACCCGGCTCCAGGAGGAGCTGCTTCCGGACCTGATGTCGGTGGTGCGGCACATCTCGTGCGACGAGGACACCACCCGCAAGACGCTGTGGCGCCTGCACGACGGGACGCTGGTGGAGTCGGTCCTGATGCGCTACCCCGACCGGGTGACCATGTGCATCTCCTCGCAGGCCGGCTGCGGTATGAACTGCCCGTTCTGCGCGACCGGCCAGGCGGGCCTGGACCGCAACCTGTCGACCGCCGAGATCGTGCACCAGATCGTCGACGGCATGCGCGCGCTGCGCGACGGCGAGGTCCCCGGCGGCCCGGCGCGTCTTTCGAACATCGTCTTCATGGGCATGGGCGAGCCGCTCGCCAACTACAAGCGGGTCGTCGGCGCCATCCGCCGCCTCACCGACCCCGAGCCCGACGGCCTGGGCCTGTCCCAGCGCGGTATCACCGTCTCCACCGTGGGCCTGGTCCCCGCCATGCACCGCTTCGCCGACGAGGGCTTCAAGTGCCGCCTCGCCGTGTCGCTGCACGCGCCGGACGACGAGCTGCGCGACACCCTGGTCCCGGTCAACACCCGCTGGAAGGTCCGCGAGGTCCTGGACGCGGCGTGGGAGTACGCGGAGAAGTCCGGCCGCCGCATCTCGATCGAGTACGCACTGATCCGCGACATCAACGACCAGGCCTGGCGCGGTGACCTGCTCGGCCGCCTCCTCAAGGGCAAGCGCGTCCACGTCAACCTGATCCCGCTGAACCCGACGCCGGGCTCCAAGTGGACCGCCTCGCGCCCCGAGGACGAGAAGGCGTTCGTCGAGGCCATCGCGAGCCACGGCGTGCCGGTCACCGTCCGGGACACCCGTGGCCAGGAGATCGACGGAGCGTGCGGACAGCTCGCCGCGTCCGAGAGGTAGTCTGAGCTCGAAATCTGCATATTCCGACAGGGGAGCGCCACAGCGCTGAGAGTGCGACACCGTCAGGTCGCAGACCCTCTGAACCTTGCCCAGGTCATTCTGGGTAGGAAGTTCGGTCATCACTCAAGCTGTTGCGCCCTGCCCGCACGACCCGCCGTCGTACGGGCAGGGCCGCGTCTCTTCCTGGTCACTCCAGGAGGAATCACCACCATGCGCAGTACGAAGAAGATGGCGGCCACCGCGCTCGCCGCCGCCGTCGGCGTCAGTACGCTCGCCGCGTGCGGCGGCAAGGACGACGACGCAGCGAAGACCGACGGCGGCACCAAGTCCAAGACCGTCACCCTGGTCAGCCACGACTCGTTCGCCGCCTCCGACGCGGTGCTCAAGGAGTTCACCGCGCAGACCGGCTACACCGTCAAGGTCCTCAAGAGCGGTGACGCGGGCGCGGCCCTCAACCAGGAGATCCTCACCAAGGGCTCCCCGCGCGGCGACGTCTTCTTCGGCGTCGACAACACGCTGCTCTCGCGGGCTCTCGACAACGGGATCTTCACCCCGTACGAGGCGAAGGGCCTCGCCGCCGTCCCCGCGGCCGTCCAGCTCGACCAGGGCAAGCACCGGGTCACGCCGATCGACACCGGCGACATCTGCGTCAACTACGACAAGAAGTACTTCGCCGACAAGAAGCTCAGCCCGCCGAGCTCCTTCGCCGACCTGATCAAGCCCGAGTACAAGAACCTGCTGGTCACCGAGAACGCGGCGACCTCCTCGCCCGGCCTCGGCTTCCTGCTCGGCAGCGCCGCCCAGTACGGCGACGACGGCTGGCAGGACTACTGGAAGAAGCTCAAGGACAACGGCGTCAAGGTCGTCGACGGCTGGGAGCAGGCCTACAACCAGGACTTCTCCGGCTCCGCCGGCGGCAGGAAGGCCAAGGGCGACCGCCCGCTGGTCGTCTCCTACGCCTCCAGCCCGCCCGTCGAGGTCCTCTACGCCAAGCCGCAGCCCACCGACGCCCCCACCGGCGTCGCCACCGGCACCTGCTTCCGCCAGACCGAGTTCGCCGGACTCCTCAAGGGCGCCAAGAACGAGGCGGGCGGCAAGGCGCTCCTCGACTTCCTGATCTCCAAGAAGTTCCAGGAGGACATGCCGCTCAACATGTTCGTGAACCCGGTACTGAAGGACGCCAAGCTGCCCGAGCTGTTCACCAAGTTCGGCGCCAAGGTCACCGAGACGCACGACGTCGCTCCGGAGAAGATCTCCAAGAACCGTGAGCAGTGGGTCAAGACGTGGTCCTCGCTCGTGCTGAAGTAAGCCGCACGGCCCGCGCGGGGAAGCGGCGCGCGAACGCGGTGCGGCTCTTCTTCGCCTGGCCCGTGGCCGCGATCGTCGGCCGCGGGCTGCGCGTCGACGGCGTCTGGCACCTCGGCCGGATCGGCGAGGTGATCACCGATCCGGACATCGGGCACGTGCTGTGGTTCACCACCTGGCAGGCGCTCGCCTCCACCGCGCTCACGCTGCTGATCGCGCTGCCCGGCGCCTACGTCTTCGCGCGCTTCGACTTCCCCGGACGGCAGCTGCTGCGGGCCGTGGTCACGGTCCCCTTCGTGCTGCCCACCGTCGTCGTCGGCACCGCCTTCCTCGCGCTGCTGGGCCGCGGCGGACTGCTGGACGAGCTGTGGGGCGTACGGCTGGACACCACGGTGTGGGCGATCCTGCTGGCGCACGTCTTCTTCAACTACGCGGTCGTCGTACGGACCGTCGGCGGTCTGTGGGCGCAGCTCGACCCGCGCCAGGAGGAGGCCGCCCGGGTCCTCGGGGCCTCCCGGTTCGCGGCCTGGCGCACGGTGACCCTGCCCGCCCTCGGGCCCGCCGTGGCGGCCGCCGCCCTGATGGTCTTCCTCTTCACCTTCACCTCCTTCGGCGTCGTCCAGATCCTGGGCGGCCCCACCTTCTCCACCCTCGAAGTGGAGATCTACCGCCAGACCGCCCAGCTGCTCGACCTGCCCACCGCCGCGGTCCTCACCCTCGTCCAGTTCGCGGCGGTCGGCTCGGTCCTCGCCGTGCACGCCTGGACGGTACGGCGGCGCGAGAGCGCGCTGAAGCTCGTCGACCCCGCGCGGACCGCGCGGCGCCCGCGCGGCGCGGGCCAGTGGACGCTGCTGGCGGCGGTGCTCGCGGTGATCGCCGTACTGATCCTGCTGCCCCTTGGCGTGCTCGTCGCCCGCTCCCTGGACACCCCCGACGGCTACGGCTTCGGCTACTTCCGCTCCCTCCAGTCCGTGGGGGAGGGCGGCACCTTCCTGGTGCCGCCGCTGGAGGCGGTGTGGAACTCGGTGCAGTACGCGCTGGCCGCCACCGGGATCGCGGTGGTCGTCGGCGGACTGGCCGCCGCGGCCCTCACCCGGCGCGGCGGACGCCTGGTCCGGGGCTTCGACGCGCTTCTGATGCTGCCGCTGGGGGTCTCCGCCGTCACCGTCGGCTTCGGCTTCCTGATCACCCTGGACCGGCCGCCGCTGGACCTGCGCACCTCCTGGATCCTGGTGCCGCTGGCCCAGGCGCTGGTGGGCGTCCCGTTCGTCGTACGGACCATGCTCCCCGTACTGCGCGCGGTCGACGGGCGGCTGCGCGAGGCGGCCGCGGTGCTCGGCGCGTCCCCGCTGAGGGTCTGGCGGGAGGTGGACCTGCCGCTGGTGATCGCGGCGGGGTTCGCGTTCGCCGTCTCGCTCGGCGAGTTCGGCGCGACCGTGTTCATCGCGCGCCCCGACCGCCCCACGCTGCCGGTCGCGGTGGCCCGTCTGCTCGGGCGGGCCGGGGACCTCAACTACGGCCAGGCGATGGCGCTCAGCACGATCCTGATGGTCGTGTGCGCCGTGTCCCTGCTGCTCCTCGAACGCATTCGTACGGACCGGACCGGAGAATTCTGATGCTGAAGCTCGACGGGGTGACGGTCCGGTTCGGCGAGCGGGCCGCGCTCGACACGGTCGACCTGGAGGTCGCCGAGCACGAGACGGTGTGCGTGCTCGGGCCCAGCGGCAGCGGCAAGTCCACGCTGCTGCGGGTGGTGGCCGGGCTCCAGAGCGCCGACGCGGGGCGGGTGCTCCTCGGGGGCGCGGACCAGGCGGGGGTGCCGGTGCACCGGCGCGGTGTGGGGATGATGTTCCAGGACCACCAGCTGTTCCCGCAGCGGGACGTGGCCGGGAACGTGTCCTTCGGGCTGCGTATGCGCGGTGTGCCGCGCGGGCGGCAGGCCTCGCGGGTCTCGGAGCTGCTGGAGCTCGTGGGGCTGCCGGGAGCCGGGCGGCGCTCCGTCTCGGCGCTCTCCGGCGGCGAGCAGCAGCGGGTCGCCCTCGCCCGGGCGCTGGCCCCCGAGCCGAGGCTGCTGATGCTCGACGAGCCGCTGGGGCAGCTGGACCGTACGCTGCGGGAGCGGCTCGTCGTCGAACTGCGGGCGCTGTTCGGGCGGTTGGGTACGACCGTGCTGGCCGTCACGCACGACCAGGGCGAGGCGTTCGCGCTCGCCGACCGGGTCGTGGTGATGCGGGACGGCCGCATCGCGCAGACCGGTACGCCGCTGGAGGTCTGGCAGCGGCCGGCCTCGGAGTTCGTGGCGCGTTTCCTCGGCTTCGAGAACGTGGTGGCGGCGACGGTGTCGGGGGAGGTGGCGGCCACACCGTGGGGTGCGGTGCCGGTGCCGGCGGGGTCCGTTCAGGGCCCGGTCCGCCTCCTGGTCCGTCCGGCGGGCGTCCAACTGCTCCCGGCGGATCAGGGGCTGCCGTGCGAGGTGTCGTCCCGTACGTTCCGGGGCAACCACGTGGCCCTGCGGCTGCGGCCGGAGTCGGGGGTGGTGCTGGAGGCGGAGTGCGGGTTGGGCCTGACCTTCGGGTCCTCGCTTCGGTGGTGACGGCGGGGGCGCACGCTGTGCCCCCGCCGTCACCCCGTAGCCCCGTAGATCTTTCAGACTTCGAGTCAGACTTCGAGAGAGAAACACAGACTCATGGCGAACTACACCGCCGCTGACGTCAAGAAGCTCCGCGAGCTCACCGGCGCCGGCATGATGGACTGCAAGAAGGCGCTGGACGAGGCCGACGGCAACGTCGACAAGGCCGTCGAGGCGCTGCGCATCAAGGGCCAGAAGGGCGTCGCCAAGCGCGAGGGCCGCTCCGCCGAGAACGGCGCGGTCGTCTCCCTGCTCGCCGAGGACAACACCTCCGGTGTGCTCCTCGAGCTGAAGTGCGAGACGGACTTCGTCGCCAAGGGTGACAAGTTCCAGGCCACCGCCGCCGCGCTGGCCGCGCACGTCGCCGCGACCTCCCCGGCCGACCTGGAGGCGCTGCTCGCCTCCGAGATCGAGGCCGGCAAGACCGTCCAGGCGTACGTCGACGAGGCCAACGCCAACCTCGGCGAGAAGATCGTCCTGGACCGCTTCGCGCAGTACGCCGACGGCTTCGTCTTCGCGTACATGCACCGCACCATGCCCGACCTGCCGCCGCAGATCGGTGTCCTGGTCGAGCTGGACAAGGCCGACGCCGACGTCGCCAAGGGCATCGCCCAGCACATCGCCGCGTTCGCGCCGAAGTGGCTGTCCCGCGAGGACGTCCCGGCCGAGGTCGTCGAGACCGAGCGCCGTGTCGCCGAGGAGACCACGCGCGCCGAGGGCAAGCCCGAGGCCGCGCTGCCGAAGATCGTCGAGGGTCGTGTCAACGGCTTCTTCAAGGACGCCACGCTCCTTGGCCAGCCGTACGCGCTCGACAACAAGAAGTCGGTCCAGAAGGTTCTGGACGAGGCCGGTGTCACCCTGAAGCGCTTCACGCGCATCAAGGTCGGCATCTGAGTCCGTTCAGCGATCGACACAAGACCCCGCTAGGGTCTGAGGCAGTCGTCGGCCGCGCTCGCGACGGACGACCGCAGATCTGACGAGGAGGCCATTGCCGCTCAGGGACACAGCACCCACCGGCAATGGCCTTCTTCGTATGTGTACGAGGAGATCCCCATGAATCAGGGCGCGGACGCCGCCACCCAGGCTGACCACAAGCGCGACGACGGCAAGGTGACCGGACGCTTCATGCTGAAGCTCTCCGGTGAGGCGTTCGCCGGCGGAGGGGGTCTCGGTGTGGACCCCGACGTCGTGCACGCCATCGCCCGCGAGATCGCCAACGTCGTACGGGACGGCGCGCAGATCGCCGTCGTCATCGGCGGCGGCAACTTCTTCCGCGGCGCAGAGCTCCAGCAGCGCGGTATGGACCGGGCCCGCTCCGACTACATGGGCATGCTCGGCACGGTCATGAACTGCCTCGCCCTCCAGGACTTCCTGGAGAAGGAGGGCATCGACTCCCGGGTCCAGACCGCCATCACGATGGGTCAGGTCGCGGAGCCGTACATCCCGCTGCGCGCCGTGCGCCACCTGGAGAAGGGACGCGTCGTCATCTTCGGCGCGGGCATGGGCATGCCGTACTTCTCCACCGACACCACGGCCGCCCAGCGCGCCCTGGAGATCGACGCCGAGGCGATGCTGATGGGCAAGAACGGGGTGGACGGGGTCTACGACTCCGACCCCCGCGTCAACCCGGACGCCGTGAAGTTCGACGCGCTGGAGTACGGCGAGGTCATCACCCGCGACCTGAAGGTGGCGGACATGACGGCCATCACCCTCTGCCGCGACAACAACCTCCCCATCCTCGTCTTCGAACTCCTCGCCGAGGGCAATATCGCGCGCGCGGTCAAGGGTGAGAAGATCGGCACGCTCGTGAGCGACCAGGGCACCCGGGCCTGACCGGGGGATGGACAATCCCCTGACGGTCGGACACCGTGCAGGGAAAGACGCGGGTTACGCAGGGCCGTTGAGCACCCGACGGAACTCCCGGCCCACTCAAGACATGCAGGAGCAAGTGGTGATCGAAGAAATCCTCCTCGAAGCCGAGGAGAAGATGGAGAAGGCCGTCGTGGTCGCCAAGGAGGACTTCGCCGCGATTCGCACCGGCCGTGCGCACCCGGCGATGTTCAACAAGATCGTGGCGGACTACTACGGTGCGCTGACGCCGATCAACCAGCTGGCCTCGTTCTCGGTGCCCGAGCCGCGCATGGCCGTGGTGACCCCGTTCGACAAGAGCGCGCTGCGCAACATCGAGCAGGCGATCCGCGACTCGGACCTCGGCGTCAACCCGAGCAATGACGGCTCCATCATCCGGGTGACGTTCCCGGAGCTGACGGAGGAGCGCCGCCGCGACTACATCAAGGTCGCGCGCACCAAGGCCGAGGACTCCAAGGTGTCGATCCGCTCCGTGCGCCGCAAGGCCAAGGACGCGCTCGACAAGCTCGTCAAGGACAAGGAGTCCGGCGAGGACGACGTCCGCCGTGCGGAGAAGGAGCTCGACGACGCCACCGCGAAGTACGTCGCGCAGGTGGACGAGCTGCTGAAGCACAAGGAAGCCGAGCTGCTCGAGGTCTGATGAACGACTCTTCCTGGGGGGCTCCGCCGCGACCCGAGCACTGGGGGCCACCCGACCAGGGGCCTTCCCAGGAGGTGCCTTCGGCGGGGGCTGCCTACGATGCGTATGACGCCCCGTCCCGGACACAGCCCATGCCCGTCGTGCCCGGCGACATGGGCGAACACGCCGTAGACCGCGAAGAACGTGACCGGGGGGCCGCTCGGGTGAGTGGTCCCCTGTTCCGCGAAGAGACGCCGCAGGAGCCCATGCCCAGCTCGGTACCACCTTCGACTCCGCAGCAGCCGCAGCGGCCCGCGCAGCCGGAGAAGAAGCGGGCGGGGCGCGACCTGCGGGCCGCGATAGGGGTCGGTGTCGGGCTCGGCGCGGTCATCATGGTGTCGCTGTTCGTCGTCAAGGCCGTCTTCGTCGGTGTGATCGCGGTGGCGGTCGTCGTCGGCCTGTGGGAGCTCGCCTCCCGGCTCGACGAGCGCAAGGGCATCAAGGTGCCGCTGGTACCGCTGGCGGTGGGCGGTGCGGCGATGGTCGTCGCCGGCTACGCGCGCGGTGCCGAGGGTGCCTGGGTGGCCATGGCGCTGACGTCGCTGGCGGTGCTGGTCTGGCGGATGACGGAGAAGCCCGAGGGCTATCTCAAGGACGTCACCGCGGGCGTCTTCGCGGCGTTCTACGTGCCGTTCCTGGCCACGTTCGTCGCGATGATGCTGACCACGGACGACGGGCCGTGGCGGGTCTTCGTCTTCCTGCTGCTGACCGTGGTCAGCGACACCGGCGCGTACGCGATCGGCTGGCGCTTCGGCAAGACCAAGCTGGCGCCGCGCATCAGCCCCGGCAAGACCCGTGAGGGCCTGGCCGGCGCAGTGTCGTTCGCGATGGTGGCGGGCGCGCTGTGCATGCAGTTCCTCATCGACGACGGCCAGTGGTGGCAGGGCCTGCTGCTCGGCCTCGCGGTCGCGGCGAGCGCCACGCTCGGCGACCTCGGCGAGTCGATGATCAAGCGGGACCTCGGCATCAAGGACATGGGCACGCTGCTGCCCGGCCACGGCGGCATCATGGACCGCCTGGACTCCTTGCTGCCGACGGCGCCGGTGGTGTGGCTGCTGATGGTGGCGTTCGTCGGGTCCGGCTGATGTCGGCCACGGCGCCACGCGGCGGCAGCCGCGAATCGACACAGCATGGACCGCCTGGACTCCTTGCTGCCGACGGCGCCGGTGGTGTGGCTGTTGCTCGTCGCCTTCGTCGGTAGCTGACCGGTTCGGTTGTCAGGCGCTGACCTGCTGTTTCCTCGGTCGGGGGCTCGTTGTCCACAGGACGGCGAGCCCCTTTCCGTATGTCTGAGACACTGGTGGGACCATGCCGAAGCCCGGAGAACTCACTTTCGTCGCCCCCCGCGGAGCCAAGAAGCCGCCGCGGCACCTCGCCGACCTCTCGCCCGCCGAGCGGAAAGAGGCTGTCGCCGCGATCGGCGAGAAGCCGTTCCGCGCCAAGCAGCTCTCGCAGCACTACTTCGCGCGGTACGCGCACGACCCGGCCCAGTGGACGGACATCCCCGCGGCCGCCCGCACCCGGCTCCAGGAGGAGCTGCTTCCGGACCTGATGTCGGTGGTGCGGCACATCTCGTGCGACGAGGACACCACCCGCAAGACGCTGTGGCGCCTGCACGACGGGACGCTGGTGGAGTCGGTCCTGATGCGCTACCCCGACCGGGTGACCATGTGCATCTCCTCGCAGGCCGGCTGCGGTATGAACTGCCCGTTCTGCGCGACCGGCCAGGCGGGCCTGGACCGCAACCTGTCGACCGCCGAGATCGTGCACCAGATCGTCGACGGCATGCGCGCGCTGCGCGACGGCGAGGTCCCCGGCGGCCCGGCGCGTCTTTCGAACATCGTCTTCATGGGCATGGGCGAGCCGCTCGCCAACTACAAGCGGGTCGTCGGCGCCATCCGCCGCCTCACCGACCCCGAGCCCGACGGCCTGGGCCTGTCCCAGCGCGGTATCACCGTCTCCACCGTGGGCCTGGTCCCCGCCATGCACCGCTTCGCCGACGAGGGCTTCAAGTGCCGCCTCGCCGTGTCGCTGCACGCGCCGGACGACGAGCTGCGCGACACCCTGGTCCCGGTCAACACCCGCTGGAAGGTCCGCGAGGTCCTGGACGCGGCGTGGGAGTACGCGGAGAAGTCCGGCCGCCGCATCTCGATCGAGTACGCACTGATCCGCGACATCAACGACCAGGCCTGGCGCGGTGACCTGCTCGGCCGCCTCCTCAAGGGCAAGCGCGTCCACGTCAACCTGATCCCGCTGAACCCGACGCCGGGCTCCAAGTGGACCGCCTCGCGCCCCGAGGACGAGAAGGCGTTCGTCGAGGCCATCGCGAGCCACGGCGTGCCGGTCACCGTCCGGGACACCCGTGGCCAGGAGATCGACGGAGCGTGCGGACAGCTCGCCGCGTCCGAGAGGTAGTCTGAGCTCGAAATCTGCATATTCCGACAGGGGAGCGCCACAGCGCTGAGAGTGCGACACCGTCAGGTCGCAGACCCTCTGAACCTTGCCCAGGTCATTCTGGGTAGGAAGTTCGGTCATCACTCAAGCTGTTGCGCCCTGCCCGCACGACCCGCCGTCGTACGGGCAGGGCCGCGTCTCTTCCTGGTCACTCCAGGAGGAATCACCACCATGCGCAGTACGAAGAAGATGGCGGCCACCGCGCTCGCCGCCGCCGTCGGCGTCAGTACGCTCGCCGCGTGCGGCGGCAAGGACGACGACGCAGCGAAGACCGACGGCGGCACCAAGTCCAAGACCGTCACCCTGGTCAGCCACGACTCGTTCGCCGCCTCCGACGCGGTGCTCAAGGAGTTCACCGCGCAGACCGGCTACACCGTCAAGGTCCTCAAGAGCGGTGACGCGGGCGCGGCCCTCAACCAGGAGATCCTCACCAAGGGCTCCCCGCGCGGCGACGTCTTCTTCGGCGTCGACAACACGCTGCTCTCGCGGGCTCTCGACAACGGGATCTTCACCCCGTACGAGGCGAAGGGCCTCGCCGCCGTCCCCGCGGCCGTCCAGCTCGACCAGGGCAAGCACCGGGTCACGCCGATCGACACCGGCGACATCTGCGTCAACTACGACAAGAAGTACTTCGCCGACAAGAAGCTCAGCCCGCCGAGCTCCTTCGCCGACCTGATCAAGCCCGAGTACAAGAACCTGCTGGTCACCGAGAACGCGGCGACCTCCTCGCCCGGCCTCGGCTTCCTGCTCGGCAGCGCCGCCCAGTACGGCGACGACGGCTGGCAGGACTACTGGAAGAAGCTCAAGGACAACGGCGTCAAGGTCGTCGACGGCTGGGAGCAGGCCTACAACCAGGACTTCTCCGGCTCCGCCGGCGGCAGGAAGGCCAAGGGCGACCGCCCGCTGGTCGTCTCCTACGCCTCCAGCCCGCCCGTCGAGGTCCTCTACGCCAAGCCGCAGCCCACCGACGCCCCCACCGGCGTCGCCACCGGCACCTGCTTCCGCCAGACCGAGTTCGCCGGACTCCTCAAGGGCGCCAAGAACGAGGCGGGCGGCAAGGCGCTCCTCGACTTCCTGATCTCCAAGAAGTTCCAGGAGGACATGCCGCTCAACATGTTCGTGAACCCGGTACTGAAGGACGCCAAGCTGCCCGAGCTGTTCACCAAGTTCGGCGCCAAGGTCACCGAGACGCACGACGTCGCTCCGGAGAAGATCTCCAAGAACCGTGAGCAGTGGGTCAAGACGTGGTCCTCGCTCGTGCTGAAGTAAGCCGCACGGCCCGCGCGGGGAAGCGGCGCGCGAACGCGGTGCGGCTCCGTCTCGATGGCCAGGCCCGCCGAGATCAGGGTGATGCCCCAGGGCAGCCCCGAGGGGACCGAGGCCGGGGGCCGTTCGGTGCCGCGCGGGCGGGGCGGCTCCTTGCGCGGGCGCAGCGCCAGCCCGGCCGCCGCCGAGGTCTCGATGGCCAGGCCCGCCGAGATCAGGGTGATGCCCCAGGGCAGCCCCGAGGGGACCGAGGCCGGGGGCCGTTCGGTGCCGCGCGGGCGGGGCGGCTCCTTGCGCGGGCGCAGCGCCAGCCCGGCCGCCGCCGAGGCGGTCAGCGGCAGCACCGTGAGCAGGGTGAGCGCGGCTGCCAGCGGCAGCGGCCGGTCGGCGGCGAGCAGCCCGGCCGCGGCGCCGTCGAAGGGCAGCCCGGTGATGTCGCCGCGCAGATGCAGATAGACGAGCAGGGCGACCGTCGAGCCGAGCGTGCAGGCCACCGCCGTGGACGCGGCCGCGATCGCGGTGAGCCTGCCGGGGCCCAGGCCCACCGCCGAGAGCCCGGGACGGGGGCGGGTGCTCGGGTCCGTACGGGCCACGGCGACCGCGAAGTGGACGGTGGCGGCGAGCGGCACCGCGCACCACAGCAGCCGCGGCACCGAGCCGCCGGGGTGCGCCACCGCGTGGCCCAGGGTGCACAGGAGCAGGAAGCCGACCCCCGCCGAGGCCGCGGCCACCAGCAGGCGGCGCAGCAGGACCAGCGGGTGGGTGCCGCGGGCTAGACGGAGAGCGAGCACGCGGCGCGGCCCTCCGGGTCGGGGGCGCCGGCGGGCCCGGCCGCGGTGACCCGGCGGCCGTCGAGCAGCCACACCGTGCGGTCGGCGAGGGCCGCGACCTCCGCGTCGTGCGTGGCCAGGACCGTGGTGATGGCGTGCGAGCGGGCCGCGGCCGTCAGGGTGCGCAGCACCTGGGCGCGGTCGGCGCGGTGCAGGGTGGCGGTCGGCTCGTCGGCGAAGAGCACCGCGGGGGAGGTGACCAGGGCGCGGGCGATCGCCACCCGCTGGCGCTGGGCGGTCGGCAGGGCGTGCGGGCGGCGCCGGGCGCAGGCGCCGATGTCGAGCCGCTCCAGCCACTCCAGGGCGGCCTTCTTGGCGGTGCGGTGCGAGATGCCGCGCAGCAGCAGCGGCAGCGCCGCGTTCTCCCAGGCGTTGAGCTCGGGCACCAGGGTCGGCTCCGGGTCGATCCAGCCGAACCGGTCGCGGCGCAGCCGCTCGCGCGAGAGCGCTCCCATGGTGTGGACGGGGGCGCTGTTGAACCACACCTCGCCCTGGTCGGGCACGAGCTGGCCGGACAGGGCGCGCAGCAGGGTCGTCTTGCCGCTGCCGCGCGGACCGCCGACGGCCAGGATCTCTCCCTCGCGGATCCCGAGGGAGACCCCGGTCAGGGCGGGCGAGCCGCCGTGGGAGTGATGCAGGGAACGTCCCCAGAGCACATCGTTGTCCGGCGGGGCCACCATGGCGTACACCTCGGTTCAGATCAGATTTCCTGCTCCCCCGTACGGGGGAACGAAGGCAGGGCCGATCGGTCACTGGGCACCGTAGGGACTCCTGTGCGCCGGTCCACGACAGCACGCGGCCCGGTGGCACCCATCTCACTCGGATGGGCGCCACCGGGCCGGTGCGTTCAGACGAATCGCCGGGAGGACGCGGGGGACGGCTACAGCTTCGTCCAGGCCTCCGTCAGGACCTGCCGCAGGACGCCCTCGATCTCGTCGAAGGTCTCCTGGTTGGAGATCAGCGGCGGAGCCAGCTGGATCACCGGGTCGCCCCGGTCGTCGGCGCGGCAGTACAGGCCGTTCTCGAAGAGCGCCTTGGAGAGGAAGCCGTACAGGACGCGCTCGGTCTCCTCGTCGTTGAAGGACTCCTTGGTGTTCTTGTCCTTGACGAGCTCGATGCCGTAGAAGAAGCCGTTGCCGCGGACGTCGCCGACGATCGGCAGGTCGTGGAGCTTCTTGAGGGTGTCGAAGAAGGCGCCCTCGTTGTCGAGCACGTGCTGGTTGAGGCCCTCGCGCTCGAAGATGTCGAGGTTGGCCAGGCCCACGGCCGCGGAGACCGGGTGGCCGCCGAAGGTGTAGCCGTGCAGGAAGGTGTTGTCACCCTTGTAGAACGGCTCGGCGATCTTGTCGGAGACGATGCAGGCGCCGATCGGGGAGTAGCCCGAGGTCATGCCCTTGGCGCAGGTGATCATGTCCGGTACGTAGTCGAACTTGTCGCAGGCGAACATCGTGCCGAGGCGGCCGAAGGCGCAGATGACCTCGTCGGAGACGAGCAGCACGTCGTACTTGTCGCAGATCTCGCGCACCCGCTGGAAGTAGCCGGGCGGCGGCGGGAAGCAGCCGCCCGCGTTCTGCACGGGCTCGAGGAAGACCGCGGCGACGGTGTCGGGGCCCTCGAAGAGGATCTCCTGCTCGATCTGGTCGGCGGCCCAGCGGCCGAAGGCCACCGGGTCGTCGGCGTGGATCGAGGCGCGGTAGATGTTGGTGTTCGGCACCTTGTGCGCGCCGGGGACCAGCGGCTCGAAGGGGGCCTTGAGCGCGGGCAGACCGGTGATGGACAGGGCGCCCTGCGGGGTGCCGTGGTAGGCGACCGCACGCGAGATGACCTTGTACTTCGTGTGGTTGCCGGTGAGCTTGTGGTACTGCTTCGCCAGCTTCCAGGCGGTCTCGACGGCCTCGCCGCCGCCGGTGGTGAAGAAGACCTTGTTGAGGTCGCCCGGCGCGTAGTGCGCCAGGCGCTCGGCGAGCTCGACGGCCTTGGGGTGGGCGTAGGACCACACCGGGAAGAAGGCCAGCTCCTGCGCCTGCTTGTAGGCGGTCTCGGCGAGCTCGTGGCGGCCGTGGCCGGCGTTGACGACGAACAGGCCCGAGAGACCGTCGAGGTACTTCTTGCCCTTGTCGTCGTAGATGTAGGTGCCCTCGCCCCGCACGATGGTGGGAACGGGCGCGTTCTCGTACGACGACATGCGGGTGAAGTGCATCCACAGGTGGTCGTAGGCGGTCTGGCTCAGGTCCTTGCTCACGGCTATCGGGTTCCCCACATATAGGTCTGCTTCTTCAACTTGAGGTAGACGAAGCTCTCGGTGGAGCGCACGCCGGGGAGGGCGCGGATCCGCTTGTTGATGACGTCCAGCAGGTGGTCGTCGTCCTCGCAGACGACCTCCACCATCAGGTCGAAGGAGCCCGCGGTCATCACCACGTACTCGCACTCGGCCATGGCTGTGAGCGCGTCCGCGACGGGGTCGAGGTCGCCCTCGACGTTGATGCCGACCATCGCCTGGCGCCGGAACCCCACGGTGAGGGGGTCGGTCACGGCGACGATCTGCATCACGCCCTGGTCCAGCAGCTTCTGCACGCGCTGCCGCACGGCCGCCTCGGACAGGCCCACGGCCTTGCCGATCGCGGCGTACGGGCGGCGCCCGTCTTCCTGGAGCTGCTCGATGATCGCCAGGGACACGGCATCGATCGACGGGGACGATCCGTTCCCGGTCCTGGGGTCTGCGCTTCGACTGGCCACGGAGCCACTGTGCACCCGACTCGTCTGTCCCGCAACCCCAAAGCGATGAAATTCGTTGTTCCGTGACCTCAAAAGCACCGAATCCGAAGTTGCCGGGCGGCGGGTCTGTCGAAAGCGACACTGGACCGACTAGGGTGGGCTGTCTCACCCATCGGACATCGGACCGGGAGGCCAGCGAAGTGACCACCGAACTGCGTCGTTTGCGCAACTACATCGACGGAGAGTTCCGCGATGCTGCCGACGGGCGGACCATCGAGGTGGTCAACCCGGCCACGGGCGAGGCGTACGCCACCTCGCCGCTCTCCGGCCAGGCGGACGTCGACGCCGCCATGGCCGCCGCCGCCGAGGCCTTCCCGGCCTGGCGCGACACCACCCCGGCCGAGCGCCAGCGGGTCCTGCTGAAGATCGCGGACGCCTTCGAGGAGCGCGCCGAGGAGCTGATCGCGGCCGAGTCGGAGAACACCGGCAAGCCGCTCGCGCTGACCGCCAGCGAAGAGATCCCGCCGATGGTGGACCAGATCCGCTTCTTCGCGGGCGCCGCCCGGCTGCTCGAAGGCCGCTCGGCCGGCGAGTACATGGAGGGCATGACCTCGATCGTCCGCCGTGAGCCGGTCGGTGTCTGCGCGCAGGTCGCGCCGTGGAACTACCCGATGATGATGGCCGTGTGGAAGTTCGCCCCGGCGCTCGCCGCGGGCAACACGGTCGTCCTCAAGCCCTCGGACACCACGCCCGCCTCCACCGTCCTGATCGCCGAGATCATCGGCGCGATCGTCCCCAAGGGCGTCTTCAACGTCATCTGCGGCGACCGCGACACCGGCCGCGCGATGGTCGAGCACCCCACCCCGGCGATGGCCTCCATCACCGGTTCCGTACGGGCGGGCATGCAGGTCGCCGAGTCGGCGGCCAAGGACGTCAAGCGCGTCCACCTGGAGCTCGGCGGCAAGGCCCCGGTCGTCGTCTTCGAGGACGCCGACATCGCCAAGGCCGTCGAGGACATCTCGGTGGCGGGCTACTTCAACGCCGGCCAGGACTGCACGGCCGCGACCCGCGTCCTGGTCCACGAGTCGATCCACGACGAGTTCGTCACCGCGCTCGCCAAGGCCGCCGCCGACACCAAGACCGGGCAGCCGGACGACGAGGACGTGCTGTACGGCCCGCTCAACAACGCCAACCAGCTGAAGCAGGTCACCGGCTTCATCGACCGCCTCCCGGCGCACGCCAAGGTCGAGGCGGGCGGCCACCGCGTCGGCGACAAGGGCTACTTCTACGCCCCCACCGTCGTCTCCGGCCTCAAGCAGGACGACGAGATCATCCAGAACGAGGTCTTCGGCCCGGTCATCACGGTCCAGTCGTTCACGGACGAGAAGCAGGCGCTGGAGTACGCCAACGGCGTCGAGTTCGCGCTGGCCTCCTCGGTCTGGACGAAGGACCACGCCCGCGCGATGCGGATGTCCAAGTACCTGGACTTCGGCTGCGTCTGGATCAACACGCACATCCCGCTGGTCGCGGAGATGCCGCACGGCGGCTTCAAGAAGTCCGGCTACGGCAAGGACCTCTCGGCGTACGGCTTCGAGGACTACACCCGCATCAAGCACGTGATGACGTCGTACGAGGGCTGATCTCCCTTGCACGACCGCTGACTTGTGGTGCGGCGCCCCCCGGGGTGCCGCACCACTCGTGTGTGCGGGGGCCGTTACCGGTCGACAGGGTGTCGGGCCTGCCGCGTACGGCTGTACGCAGCGTCCATTGCCCCGTACACCCGGGCCCCGGCATCCTTCCGGGGTGCGAGCGACCCCCTTGAACCCCCTCTCCCGCCGCCACCTGCTGCGCGCGCTCGGCGGCGGCGCCGCCGCTGCCGCGCTGGCGGGCTGCGGAGTACCCGCGGCGTACGTCGGGCCCGGTGACCGCGCGGCCCGCGACCGCTCGGCCACCGACCACCGGCTCACCTTCGCCAACTGGCCGCTGTACATCGACACCGACGAGGACGACAAGTCGAAGCGGCCCACCCTCGACGCCTTCACCAAGTCCACCGGGATCTCCGTCACGTACACCGAGGAGATCAACGACAACGACGAGTTCTTCGGGAAGATCAGCCCCGCCCTGATGAACCATCAGGCGACCGGCCGGGACATCGTCGTCGTCAGCGACTGGATGGCGGCCCGCTTCGTCCGGCTCGGCTGGGTGCAGCAGATGGACCGCGCCCGCCAGCCCAACGTCGCCGCTTACCTGGATCCGCAGCTGAGCACGCCCGCCTTCGACAAGGGGCGGCTGCACAGCGTGCCCTGGCAGTCCGGGATCACCGGCATCGCGTACAACAAGAAGAAGCTCGGCCGCGAGATCAAGCACACCGGTGACCTGTGGGACCGGCGGCTCGCGGGCAAGGTGACGCTGCTCTCGGGCCTCGACGAGTCGTTCGCGCTGCTGATGCAGGGCGACGGCGTCGATGTGACGCGGTGGACCGCGGACGACTTCCACCGGATGTGCGACCGGGTCGAGAAGCAGGTGCACAACAAGCAGATACGCCGCTTCACCGGCAACGACTACATCAAGGACCTCTCCACCGGCGACGTGCTGGCCTGCCAGGCGTACTCGGGCGATGTGATCCAGCTCCAGGCGGACAACCCCGACATCGAGTTCGTGGTACCCGAGGAGGGCGCCGAGCTGTGGGCCGAGTCGATGATGGTGCCCAATCTGGCCCGCCACAAGGCCAACGCGGAAGCGCTGATCGACTACTACTACGACCCGCACGTGGCGGCGGAGCTGGCCGTCTGGGTCAACTACGTCTGCCCGGTCCCGGCCGCCCGCGAGGTGCTCGCCGGCTCCAAGGACAAGGAGCGCGCCGAACTCGCCGAGGACCCGCTGGTCTTCCCGGACGCCGAGATGCGCAGGCGGCTCGCGATCGCCCGGGACATCACGTCGGAGGAGCGGATGGAGTTCGCCAAGAGGTGGAACGCGATCGTGGGGCTGTAGGGGCCGGTTCCGCGCGGTCCGGGGGCAGATTTGAACGCGTTCAAACCACGGCGTAGGCTGCGGTCATGAGCGAGCGAAGAACTGCCCTCGTGCGGCGCATACGCCTGTGGCTCGTGGTCTTCATCGTCTGTCTCGTGCTGAGCGGACTGACCGCGTTCCCGCTGGTCCACGAACTGCACTGGACCCAGAGCCTGGTGCGGTCCACACCGCTGGGGGACTGGCTGCCGGGCCTGGCGGGCTGGATCGACCGGGTCGGCGAGGGGCTCGACGCGACGGACGCGAAGTACCCCTTCGTCCTGTACGGAACGGACTGGCTGGCGTTCGCGCACCTCGTCATCGCCGTCGCCTTCTACGGGCCCTACCGCGACCCGGTGCGCAACATCTGGGTGATCGAGTTCGGGA
Organism: Streptomyces sp. ERV7; assembly: GCF_001653515.1. GTDB lineage: Bacteria > Actinomycetota > Actinomycetes > Streptomycetales > Streptomycetaceae > Streptomyces. The sequence goes on from NZ_LYOY01000051.1 coordinate 236,951, forward strand.
TGATCGCCTGCGCCGGGATCATCCCGCTGGCACTGGTCTGCGGGCCGGTCCGGGGCATCCCCTTCTGGTGGTCGGTGATCGACATGTCCTTCGGTGTCTTCGGGGTGATCCCGCTGTACGTCGTACGCCGCAAGATCAAGGAGCTGGAGGCGCTGACGGCACCGGCCGCGGCACCGGCACCGGCGCCGGTGTGAGCGGGATCAGTCCGTACCCGCCGCCAGGACCGCGCGCAGTGCGTCCAGCCTGTTCGTGGTGACCGCGTCCACGCCGTGCCCGACCAGGCGCCGCATGGTCCGCCTGGTGTCCGCCGTCCACACCGACACCAGCATCCCGTCGCGGTGGATCCGCTCGGCCAGCTCCGGACTCATCAGCCCGAAGCGGTAGTTGAGCCAGCGCGGCTTCACCGCCGTGATCAGCTCGGGGCGCGGCGGGGCCAGCGTCGTCCAGGTCAGGGCGATCTCGGCGGACGGGTCGGCGGCGCGGACCTTCAGCATGGCCGCGGCGCCCGCGCAGTAGTACACGCGGTCGCCCGCCCCGCACTCCTGCACCGTGCCCACGACCGCGCGCACCGCCGCATCGGTCGCCCCCGGCAGATCGATCATCACCCGGTGCGCGCCCGCCGCCGTCAGGGCCGCGCGCAGGGTCGGGACGCCGGAGCGGGTCAGCTCGCGCACGTCCTCGTACACCAGGGACGACAGCGGGCGGTCGTGGCCCCACAGCCGCTCCAGCGTGTCGTCGTGGAGCAGTACGGGGACGCCGTCGCGGGTCAAGCGTACATCGATCTCGACCGCGTCCGCGCCCCGTTCCAGCGCCGAGTGGATCGACGGGAGCGTGTTCTCGCGGACGCGGTACGGGTCGCCGCGGTGGGCCACGGCAGTCACGGTGCGCATGGGCCCATTGTCGTCACGCGTTACGGCGTCGGCCACTTCGCCGTGTAGTCGTCGATCTCGGCGTTGAGCTTCGTCTTGCCCGCCTCGTCGAGGACGGGTCGCCGCGGTGGGCCACGGCAGTCACGGTGCGCATGGGCCCATTGTCGTCACGCGTTACGGCGTCGGCCACTTCGCCGTGTAGTCGTCGATCTCGGCGTTGAGCTTCGTCTTGCCCGCCTCGTCGAGGAAGGACGCCTCGACCGCGTTCTTGGCGAGGTCGGCCACGCCGCGCTCGTCCAGCTCCAGGAGGCGGGCGGCGACCGCGTACTCGTTGTTGAGGTCGCTGCCGAACATCGGCGGGTCGTCGCTGTTGACGGTGACGAGCCCCCGTACCGGAAGGCGTGACCCCGGCCCCGTACCCCGTACCGGAAGCCGTGCCGACGGCTCCGCCCTCGTCCCAGTGGGTGCAGTACGACCCCTGGGGCGCGGCCGGGCAGCCGCTGAGCACGGCCGGGGTGCCGGAGAAGCGCAGGCCGCGGCGCGGGGCGCTGGTCCTCGGTGCCGTAGCCCTCGCGCTGGTCGCGGGCGGCATCGGCGGCGGGGTCGGCGCGTACGTCGAGCGCACCGGCGCCACCCACGTCAGCCTGCCGCAGGCCGGCAAGGGGCCCACCGGCCGTGCGCCCGACAGCGTCGCCGGGATCGCCGCGAGCGCCCTGCCGGGCGTGGTCACCCTGCACGTCAGCGGGGAGAGCGAGTCCGGCACCGGCACCGGCTTCGTGCTCGACAACGCGGGCCACATCCTCACCAACAACCACGTCGTGCAGCCGGCGGGCTCGTCGGGCGACATCAGCGTGACGTTCAGCGGCGGCGAGACCGCCCGCGCCACGCTGGTCGGCCGGGACTCCGGGTACGACCTCGCCGTGGTCCGCGTCACCGGTGTCTCCGGGCTGAAGCCGCTCCCGCTCGGCAACTCCGACAACGTCCAGGTCGGCGACCCGGTGGTGGCCATCGGCGCCCCCTTCGACCTCTCCAACACCGTCACCTCGGGCATCATCAGCGCCAAGGAGCGCCCGATCACGGCGGGCGGCGAGAAGGGCGACGGCAGCGACGTCAGCTATGTCGACGCGCTCCAGACCGACGCCCCGATAAACCCGGGCAACTCGGGCGGGCCCCTGCTCGACTCGCGCGCCCATGTCGTCGGCATCAACAGCGCGATCCGCGCCGCGGGCAACAGCGAGAGCGGCGGCCAGGGCGGCTCCATCGGGCTCGGCTTCGCCATCCCCGTCAACCAGGGCAAGCGGGTCGCCGAGGAACTGATCAACACCGGCAGGGCCACCCACCCGGTCATCGGGGTGACCCTCGACATGAAGTTCACCGGGGACGGGGCCCGGGTCGGCGCCAAGGCCGCCGACGGCAAGCCGTCCGTGACCCCCGGCGGCCCCGGCGCCACCGCGGGCATCAAGCCCGAGGACGTGATCACCAAGGTCGACGGCCAGCGGGTGCACAGCGCCGAGGAGCTGATCGTCAAGATCCGCTCGCACCGCCCCGGCGACCGCCTGGAGCTGACGCTCAAGCGCGGCGGCCAGGAGCAGCGCCTGACCCTCACGCTCGGCTCCGCGACGTCCTGACCCGGGCCCGGGCCGCCGCGACGGTCCGCCCCGGGTCGCCTATCGGTCACCCGGGGGGCAAGCGGCGGCCAAAGGTCACCGGGTAGGTACCGTTTCGACAGTTTCGACGGGTACCGTGGAGCGGTCCATGACTGGACCCGGGAGCAGAGCCGAGGAGCAGCAGGTGTTCAACGACATAGGGCCCATGGAGCTCGTCACCCTCGTGGTCCTCGCTGTGCTCATCTTCGGCCCGGACAAGCTGCCCAAGCTGATCCAGGACGTGTCGGGGTTCATCCGCAAGCTCCGCAGCTTCTCGGATACCGCCAAGGCGGACATCCGTGCCGAACTCGGCCCCGAGTTCAAGGACTTCGAGTTCGAGGACCTGAACCCGAAGACGTTCGTACGCAAGCAGCTCATGGACAACGACGACCTGGGTCTCAAGGAGATCCGCAACAGCTTCGACCTGCGCAAGGACATGGAAGAGGTCGCGGACGCGGTGCACGGCCGCGAGAGCGCGCCCACCACGGCGGCCAACGGCTCGGCCGCGGGTGTGTCGGGTACGCCCGACCTCCTCAAGAAGCGCGAGAAGCTCGACCCCGGCGAGCGCCCCCCGTTCGACGCCGACGCGACCTGACACCACCCCCCGGATTTCGTACAGAACGTCAATCTGAGCCACGTCCGCACCGTCATTCCCGGTGGGCGCGGCCGGGGTGGCTATCCTCCATAGGTCCGGCAGCCAGGACGCCCGAGGGGGGCGGGCCGCTCCGGACACCTACGGATCAAGGAGGCGGCCGGGCAGTGGAGACGACGAGTCGGGTGGCGGCGCAGGGGGCCGGCGGGGACACCCCGTCCACATCGGAAGGGGTGCCGGCGGCCCGGCGTACGGTCGACGGCTATCTGCGGGCGCCCTTCGCCTGGTACGGCCTGGACGAGGCCTTCACCGGGCCGCGCTGGCTGATGCAGGTGGCCACGGCGGCCGACGGCACCGTGCAGCACGGGTCCACCGGCCACGGCGACGAGCCCTCGATACGGCCCGACGCGGCCGACCGCTCCGCCGCCGACCGTGAGCGCTTCGCGGTGGTCGTGAGCGTCCCCGCCAACCCCACGCGCCGCAGCGGCGACGGTACGGGAGTGCTTGAGGCCACCTCGGTCTCCTCCGCGGCCTGGCTGGCCGGGTCCGGGCTGCTCTCGTTCACCTGGCCCGCCCAGATGGACCACGTGCTGCGCGGCGACTGGCTGGACCAGCAGACCGAGGCGGCGTGGGAGCTGGCGGACGACCTCGCGGGGCCGGACTGGACCACGCTCTCGCTGCCGGTCGACGGGGTGGCGACGCCGTTCCACTACCGGGAGTCCGAGTTCGGATGGGTGCTGGCCGGCTCCGCCGGGGACGGGGTGCATCTGGGGGCGTACGGGCGGGGGCTGAGCGCGTACGGGCTCGGGTTCGCCGTGGTGCGGGACATCACGTCCTACGCGTAGCGGTTCGTGTTTCGCCGCGGGCCGTCCTGGGCCGCCGGTCGCGCGGTTCCCCGCGCCCCGGGCGGCCGCGGCCCGGGTATGCGTAAGGGGCGCCCCCCAATGGTGGGCGCCCCTTACACGTACCGTCTCTAGAACTTGTTGCGCGGCGTGATCCCCAGCGACATGCCCGACAGGCCGCGCTGCCGGCCGCCCAGCTTGCCCGCGATCGCCCGCAGGGCCGCGCCCGCCGGGGAGTCCGGGTCGGACAGGACGACCGGCTTGCCGTCGTCGCCGCCCTCGCGCAGCCGGACGTCGATCGGGATCGAGCCGAGCACCGGCACGTTCGCGCCGGTCGTCTTGGTCAGGCCCTCCGCGACCTTCTCGCCGCCGCCCGTGCCGAACACGTCGACCATCTCGTCGCAGTGCGGGCAGGGCAGGCCCGCCATGTTCTCGACGACGCCGACGATCTTCTGGTGGGTCTGGACCGCGATCGAGCCCGCCCGCTCGGCCACCTCGGCGGCCGCCTGCTGCGGGGTCGTGACGACCAGGATCTCCGCGTTCGGAACCAGCTGGGCGACCGAGATCGCGATGTCGCCGGTGCCCGGCGGCAGGTCGAGCAGGAGGACATCGAGGTCGCCCCAGTAGACGTCCGCCAGGAACTGCTGGAGGGCGCGGTGGAGCATCGGGCCGCGCCATACGACCGGGGCGTTGCCCGGGGTGAACATACCGATGGAGATGACCTTCACACCGTTCGCCGACGGCGGCATGATCATGTTCTCGACCTGGGTGGGACGGCCGTCCACGCCCAGCATGCGGGGCACCGAGTGCCCGTAGATGTCCGCGTCCACGACGCCGACCTTCAGCCCGTCCGCCGCCATCGCCGCGGCGAGGTTCACCGTCACCGAGGACTTGCCGACGCCGCCCTTGCCGGACGCCACCGCGTAGACCCGGGTCAGCGAGCCGGGCTTGGCGAAGGGCACCTCGCGCTCGGCGGTGCCGCCGCGCAGCGACGTCGCGAGCTCCTTGCGCTGCTCGTCGCTCATCACGTCGAGCGTGACGTCGACGCGCGTGACGCCTTCGACCCGCTCGACCGCCTCGGTCACGTTCTTCGTGATCGTCTCGCGCATCGGGCAGCCGGAGACCGTCAGGTACACCGTGACAGCGACTGCCCCGTCCGTCCCGATCTCGACCGTCTTGACCATGCCGAGCTCAGTGATCGGTCGGTGGATCTCTGGGTCGTTCACCGTCGCCAGTGCCTCGCGCACCGCGTCATCCGTAACCATATGGAGATGGTACGGCGCGGGGTCCCGCACCCGGAAAGCCCTAACGGCGGTCGGATTCGTCACTTCCGTGGGGGGCCTCCGGCGGGAATACGACGCGCCGGTCCTCCATCTCCTTGATCATGTCCTGCAGTTCCGAGCGGATCCAGTCGCGGGTGGCGACCTCGCCGAGGCCCATCCGCAGCGCGGCGATCTCCCTGGTGAGGTACTCGGTGTCGGCGATGGAGCGCTCGTTGGACTTGCGGTCCTGCTCCAGGTTGACCCGGTCGCGGTCGTCCTGCCTGTTCTGCGCGAGCAGGATCAGCGGGGCCGCGTACGAGGCCTGGAGGGACAGGGCGAGGGTCAGGAAGATGAACGGGTACTCGTCGAAGCGCAGCGGCGCCGGCGCGAAGATGTTCCAGACCACCCACAGGATGATGACCAGGGTCATCCAGACGATGAACCGCCCGGTCCCCAGGAAGCGGGCGATCTTCTCGGAGAAGCGGCCGAACGCCTCCGGGTCGTACTCGGGCAGCAGTCGTGGCCGGGGCGCGCGCGGCAGGTCGAGACGGGCGCGCGGGCCGCGGGGCACGGCGCTCGCCCCCGCCGCGCGCGTGCGGTCGCGCTCCTCGGTCCGGTCAGCCATGCCGGCCCCCCTCGGCGGCGTGGAACTCCGCCTCGCGCCAGTCCTCGGGGAGCAGGTGGTCCAGGACGTCGTCGACGGTGACCGCGCCGAGCAGCGAGCCGCTGTCGTCCACGACGGGCGCGGCGACCATGTTGTACGCGGCGAGGAACGCGGTCACGGCGGGCAGCGGGGTCTGCGGGGACAGCGGCGGCAGGTCGTTGTCCACGATCGAGGAGACCAGGGTGAACGGCGGGTCGCGCAGCAGCCGCTGGAAGTGGACCGTGCCCAGGTACTTGCCGGTCGGCGTCTCGTCGGGCGGCCGGCACACGTACACCTGCGCGGCGAGCGCGGGCGAGAGGTCCTGCTGGCGTACGCGCGCGAGGGCGTCGGCGACCGTGGCGTCCGGGCGCAGCACGATCGGCTCGGTGGTCATCAGACCGCCCGCGGTGCGCTCCTCGTAGGAGAGCAGCCGGCGCACGTCGGCCGCGTCGTCCGGCTGCATCAGGGTGAGGAGGCGCTCCTTGTCCTCCTCGGGCAGCTCGGAGAGCAGGTCGGCGGCGTCGTCCGGGTCCATCGCCTCCAGGACGTCGGCGGCCCGCTCGTCCTTCAGCTTGCCGAGGATCTCCACCTGGTCGTCGTCCGGCAGCTCCTCCATCACGTCCGCGAGCCGGTCGTCGTCGAGGGCCGCGGCGACCTCGCCGCGGCGCTTGGGGGAGAGGTGGTGCAGCACGTTGGCGAGGTCGGCGGGGCGCAGCTGCTCGAAGGTGGCGAGCAGGCTCTCGGCGCCCTGGCCGTGCTCCTCCAGGGAGAAGCCGGTGACCGCGGACCACTCGACGGTCAGGGTCTCGCCCTTGCGCCGCAGGGCGCCGCCCTTGCCGCGGCGCACGAAGACCTTGTCGATCTCCCAGTCCCGGCGGGCCGGGAGCTGCTGGATGGCCACGTCCAGGACCGTCACCTCCTCGTCGCGCCCGACGAGGGTGACCCGGCGGTCCAGGAGCTCGCCCAGCACCAGCCGCTCGGTGGGGCGCTGCTCGAAGCGGCGCAGGTTGACCACCCCGGTGGTGATGACCTGGCCGGACTCGACGCCGGTGACCCGGGTCATCGGCAGGAAGATCAGCCGGCGGCCGGCCACCTCGACGACGACGCCGAGCAGCCGGGGCGGGCGGCGGCCGACCCGCAGTATCGCCACCAGGTCGCGGACCCGGCCCACCTGGTCGCCGTTGGGGTCGAAGACGGCGACGCCGGAGAGGTGGGAGACGAAGATCCGGGGGGCGCCTGCCGCCATGCTGAGCGCCTCCTCTTGGGCGTGATCCGACCTTGTCGTGGCCTGAAATGGCGCTGAATATCTGATTCAGGCTAGCCGGTGACCATGCGGGGCGCCTTTGAGGGGCGTCCGTACGGCTCTCTGCCGGGCAGCGTAGACGGCCCGGGTAGGGTGCCCTCTGCCGACCCCGACTTCGCGCCCCCCACCTCGCGCGCTCCGACGAAAGGCCGTGTGCCGGTGACCACTCGCTCCCTGTCCGTACGGGCCCGCCGGGCCGCGCTCCCCGTCGCGCTCTGCGCGGGGCTCGCCACGGCCGTCACGGCGTGCGCCTCGGACCCGGACGAGGGGACCAACGGCGTCGGCAGGCTCTCCGCCACCGACATCGAGGGCAAGGCGCGCACGGCTGCGGACGGCGCCGACGCGGTGCACCTCAGCGGCACGCTGGTGAGCAAGGGCGGCTCGTACAAGATCGACATGCGGCTGAAGGGGACCGGCGCCACCGGCACGGTCACCTCGAAGAACACCACGTTCGGGCTGCTGCGGGTGGGCGACGAGCTCTATCTGAAGGCCGACGCCGGGTTCTGGGCGCACCGGGACGACAAGCACGCCGACTCGGGGAGCGCGGCCGCCGCGGGCAAGCTCGACGACAAGTACGTCAAGGTGCCCTCGGGTGACCCCTCGTACCAGGAGCTGCGCGGCTTCACGGACAAGAGCGCGCTGCTCAAGGGCATGCTCGGGCTCCAGGGCGAGCTCTCCAAGGGCGACCGGTCCAAGGTCGGCGGCGTCGGCACCATCCGTGTGAAGGCGGGCGAGGACGGCGAGGGCGGCACGCTCGACGTCTCGCTCCAGGGCACGCCGTACCCGCTGCGCTTCGAGCGCGCGGGCGGCGCGGGCGTACTCGAACTGGGCGACTGGAACCAGGACTTCACCCTGGCGGCCCCGTCGAAGGACGCGACGGTGGACTACGGGAGCAGGCTTCCCAAGACGTAGGGCCCACGGCGGTCCGCGGGCGCACGGCGCCCCGTCCGGCGCCGCCCCGCTCAGCCGCGCTTGTGCTTCCGCTTCCGCAGCAGCCTCGGCAGTGCCGCCGGGATCGGCCGGCGCGTGGTGGCCGGGGTCTCCACGGGCCGCGCGGCCAGCGAGCCCGAGGGCATCTCCGTGTGCGCCTCACGCGGCGTCAGGCACAGCACCCGGCACTCCCGCGCCCAGCGGGCCGTCACCGCCTCGCCGTCCGGCGCGTTCAGCCGCTTGGCCTTGAGCTCGACGGCCACCGCCGCCCACAGCTCACCGTCCGGCGCGACCTCGCTCACCGCGGCCGTCCAGGCCACCAGGCGGCCGCCCTTGTCCTTGCTGCGGACGGTCACCTCGGCGGTGCCGCCGTCGGCCAGGCCCTCCAGCGGCTGCTCGCCGGGGCCGCCGCCCACCACATACGCGGCGCCTTCGTGCCACACGTGCCACAGGGCGCGGTCGGCGGTCCCGGTGCCCCGCACCCAGATCAGCCCGGACTTCTTGGTGGCCTCCTCGACGAGGGCCCGGTCGAGCAGCGCAGGTGTCATGGGGCCACTTTATGGGACGGCACCGACGCGGCCCACGGCGTTGTCCACAGCATGGACCGACAGTTCCGTAAATATGTTTAGCGCCTTACCTGTCAGCCCTTACCCTCTTGTCGTGCCCACCACCACCGCGCTCGCCGCCCCGACCCCGACCGCCGCTCCGGCCGCCCACCGGGTCGACTTCGCGCTGCTCGCCGTCGCCATCGCCAGCGTGTCGCTCTCCGCGCCGCTCATCGCCGCGACGACGGCTCCCGCGCTGGCCATCGCGTTCTGGCGCAACGCCATGGCCGTCGGGGCGCTCACCCCGCTGGCCGCGCTCAAGTACCGGGCACAGCTGCGCGGGCTGACCCGGCGCGAGGTGGGCCTCGCGGTCGCCGCCGGGGCGCTGCTCGCGCTGCACTTCGGGCTCTGGCTGCCGAGCCTGCGGATGACGTCGGTGGCGTCCTCGACCGCGCTGTGCACCACCACGCCGATCTGGACCACCCTCGCGCTGCGGCTGCGCGGGCACCGGCCGCCCGCGATGGTCTGGGCCGGGACGCTGGTCGCCTGCGTGGGCGTGGTGATGCTCACCGGCGTCGACATGACCACCTCGCCGCGCGCCCTAGCCGGGGACGCGCTCGCGCTCGGCGGCGGTATCGCGGCCGCCGGCTATGTGCTGCTCGGCGCCGAGGTCCGGCGGACCGTGGACACCGTCCCGTACACCTACCTCTGCTACGGGACGGCCGCCGCCGGGCTGCTCGCCGCCTGTCTGGCGAGCGGCGCCGACCTCACCTCGTACTCCGGAGTGACCTGGGCCAAGCTGGCCGCGCTCACCGTCGCCGCCCAGCTGCTCGGCCATTCGCTGCTCAACCGGGTGGTGCGGGGCCTGGGGGCGTCCGTGACGTCCACGGCGATCCTCCTGGAGACGCCGGGTGCGGCCCTCATCGCCGCGCTCTGGCTGGGCCAGCAGCCGCCCGCGCTGGCCTGGCCCGCGCTGGTGGTGATCCTCGCCGGGCTCGCGCTCGTCGTCAGAGCCAGCCGTTCCGCTTGAGCGTGCGGTGGATGACCAGGCAGCTGCCGGCGATGGCGGCCAGCACGAGCGGATAGCCGTACTTCCAGTGCAGCTCCGGCATGTGGTCGAAGTTCATGCCGTACACCCCGCACACCATCGTCGGTACGGCGATGATCGCCGCCCATGAGGTGATCTTGCGCATGTCCTCGTTCTGCGCGAACGAGGCCTGCGCCAGATTGGCCTGGAGGATCGAGTTCAGGAGCTCGTCGAAGCCGACGACGTGCTCCTGCACGCGCGCGAGGTGGTCGGCCACATCGCGGAAGTACTTCTGGATGTCCGGGTCGACCAGCCGCATCGGCCGCTCGCTGAGCAGCTGCATCGGCCGCAGCAGTGGTGAGACAGCCCGCTTGAACTCCAGCACCTCGCGCTTGAGTTGGTAGATCCGCCCGGCGTCCGTGCCGCGCGGGCTGCCCTTGGACGGGGCCGAGAAGACATCGATCTCGACCTCGTCGATGTCGTCCTGCATCGCGTCCACGACCGCCAGATAGCCGTCGACGACCTGGTCGGCGATGGCGTGCAGCACGGCCGACGGGCCCTTGGCGAGCAGCTCGGGGTCGTCCTGGAGGCGCTTGCGCAGCGCCCGCAGCGAGCCCTGGCCGCCGTGCCGGACGGTGATCACGAAGTCCCGGCCGGTGAAGCACATCACCTCGCCGGTCTCCACGACCTCGCTGGTGGCGGTGAGTTCGGCGTGCTCCACGTAGTGGACGGTCTTGAAGACGGTGAACAGCGTGTCGTCGTACCGCTCCAGCTTGGGCCGCTGGTGGGCGTGGACCGCGTCCTCCACGGCCAGCGGGTGCAGCCCGAACTCGGCGGCGATACCGGCGAATTCGGCCTCGGTCGGCTCGTGCAGTCCGATCCAGGCGAACCCGCCGTCCTCCCGTACCCGCCGCATCGCCTCGCGCGGCGACAGGCAGGAGTCGGCCTGGGTGCGCAGCCCGTCGCGGTAGACCGCGCAGTCGACGACCGCGCTGCTCGCGGACGGGTCGCGGGTGGGGTCGTACGAGTTGTACGGGGCGGTGTTCTTGCGCAGCGACGGACGCAGGGAGGGGCGGACCGCGGCGCGCAGGTCACGGATCATGGACATGGCAGGACTCCTTCACGGAGGGGCCGCCGACGGGCGTGGCACTGCCCGGAATGGGGACGTGACGCGAGGACTGCGTACATCTGCGTACGTCCGCAAAGCGGGCGGAACCGCGGGATGCGGTGACGGCGTGCGCTACTGAAACGGACTGGGCGAGGCGATGTGCTCTTCCGCCGTGCGACATGCCATGAGACTCAGATGTTTCCCGGTGGAACGGCCGGGTAAGGAGGTCTCGATCACAGGGAACAACGAAGGCGCACGGAAGAGCGGTTGGTACTGCCAGGCCGACTTCGATCCATCGCAGCCCCACCTCCTCCGGCCGGTCCCCCGTGAGGGACTTCCTGCTGCCCTGAACAGCGGCCAAGACTATCAGCCGGCGCAAGTGTCAAGTCCGTACTTTGCTCGTTCGATACGGCTTCTATGCTCAACTCATGGTTGATGTTCTTGCTCTCGTCGAGGCCAGGCTGCGTACCGCCCTCGGTGAACCGGACGCGCGCGCCGCGGTGACCTTCCTCGGCACGGACCGCGTCGAGGTGCTGCGCTTCGCCGACGGGGACATCGTCCGCTACGCCACGCTCGGCATGTCGGCGCAGCCCATGACCGACCCGGCCGCCGCTCTCGCCGACCCGGTCAAGGGTCCGCGCGCCGAGCTGGTCCTGTCCGTACGGGCCGCTCTCGCCGACACGGACAAGGTGCTGCGCCCGCTCGCCGTCCTCGCCTCCACCCCGCAGGTCGAGGGCGTGGTGGTGGCCCCCGGCGCCTCGCTCGACATCGGGGAACCGCTGTGGCCCGGGGCGCCGTTCGCCTCGGTCCTGGTCGCGGAGCCGGGCGGGCTGGTCGAGGACCTGGAGCTCGACGACCCGATGGAGCCGGTCCGCTTCCTGCCGCTGCTGCCGATGACGGCCAACGAGGCGGCCTGGAAGCGGGTGCACGGGGCGCAGCAGCTGGAGGAGCGCTGGCTGGCCAACGGGACGGATCTGCGCGATCCGCTGCGTACGTCTGTGCGGCTCGACTAGCCCGGGAGCCCTCGCCCGCCCCTGTTGCCACACGCCGACCGGGTGATCGTCCTTGACGCGGCGCGGGACGGGGAGGACCGTTGGCATGTATGAGGGGCGAACCCAGTTGCCCGAAGTGCGGAGGCCGGGTCAGGGCGCCCGGTCTCTTTGCCGACACCTGGCAGTGCGACATCCACGGGACGGTGCACCCGCTGCAGCCGGTGGTCCCCCCGAGCGTCGAGGCGCTCGGCGTCGTGGTGCACCGGGCGAAGGTGCCCGTCTGGATGCCGTGGCCGCTGCCGATCGGCTGGCTCTTCACGGGTGTGGCGTGCGCGGGCGACGACCGCAGCGGCGGCCGCGCGACCGCCGTGGCCTGCTCGGGCCCCGGACCGCTCGGCGGCATCGGTGAGCTGCTGCTCGTGGCGGAGGAGCTGGGCGTCGGCCTCGGCGCCCGGTACGCGGGCATCGACGGCCCCGACCCCGGCCCGTACATGAGCGTCGACAAACCCCCGCAGGCCAAGGTCCTCGCGGCCGGGCGCCCCACCCCGCTCTGGCACGTGACCGGCACGCCCGACGACCGCGCGGTCTTCGCGGGCGAGGCCCGCGGCCTGTGGCTGTGGGCGATCCTGTGGCCCGAGCAGTCCGGTCTGCTGCTCTACGACGAGCTGGTCCTCACCGATCTGCGCGACGCGGGCGCCGAGGTCGAACTGGTGCCGTGCGGGGCGCTGTCGCCCCGGATCCTGTCGTGACGCGCGCGTGGCCGGGCGCCCCGAGTGCGGTGACCGCCACAGCCGTTGCGGGCGGGACAGGGGCTACGCGCAGTTATCCTTGATTGTCCCCTGTCAGCCCCTACGCCCTGGAGCCACGCGTGCGCATCGATCTGCACACCCACTCCACGGCGTCCGACGGCACGGACACCCCGGCCGAGCTGGTCCGCAACGCGGCCGCCGCCGGTCTCGACGTCATCGCGCTCACCGACCACGACACCACCCGCGGTCACGCGGAGGCGACGGCGGCGCTGCCCGCCGGTCTGACCCTGGTGACCGGCGCCGAGCTCTCCTGCCGTGTCGACGGCATCGGGCTGCACATGCTGGCGTACCTCTTCGACCCCGAGGAGGCGGAGCTGGCGCGCGAGCGCGAGCTGGTCCGCGACGACCGGGTGCCGCGCGCCCGGGGGATGGTCGCCAAGCTCCAGGAGCTGGGCGTCCCGGTCACCTGGGACCAGGTGGCGCGGATCGCGGGCGACGGCTCCATCGGCCGTCCGCACGTCGCCGAGGCGATGGTCGAGCTGGGCGTCGTCGGCTCGGTGTCCGAGGCGTTCGTGCCCGAGTGGCTGGCGGACGGCGGACGCGCGTACGTCGGCAAGCACGAGCTCGACCCGTTCGACGCGATCCGGCTGGTCAAGGCCGCCGGCGGGGTCACCGTCTTCGCCCACCCGCTCGCCGTCAAGCGCGGCCGGGTCGTGCCCGAGACGGTCATAGCCGAGCTCGCCTCGGCCGGCCTCGACGGCATCGAGGTCGACCACACCGACCACGACGCGCCCACGCGCGCGAGGCTGCGCGGTCTGGCCGCCGAGCTCGGTCTGCTGACCACCGGCTCCAGCGACTACCACGGTGGCCGCAAGGCCGTGCGGCTCGGGGAGTGCACCACCGACCCCGAGATCTACGGCGAGATCACCCGCCGTGCGACGGGCGCGTTCCCCGTCCCGGGCGCGGGCGGAACCGGCCGCTAGCCCAGGGCCGCGGCCCTTTCGCATCTCCTCCCCGGGAGGACTCCGCCCGGCGGGGTCCCCCTTCTGCTCCGTACACCCCTCTTCCTGCAAGGCACCACCGTGTTCGACGCTGCCGTCTTCGGCTCCCTGTTCCTCACCCTCTTCGTCATCATGGATCCCCCCGGGATCACACCGATCTTCCTCGCGCTCACCTCCGGCCGCCCCGCCAAGGTGCAGCGCAAGATGGCCTGGCAGGCCGCTGCCGTCGCCCTCGGTGTGATCACCGTGTTCGGTCTGGTGGGCAACCAGATCCTGGCGTATCTGCACATCGACGTCCCCGCGCTGATGATCGCGGGCGGTCTGCTCCTCCTGCTCATCGCGCTCGACCTGCTCACCGGCAAGATGGAGGAGCCGAAGCAGACCAAGGACGTCAATGTGGCGCTGGTGCCGCTGGGCATGCCGCTGCTCGCCGGGCCCGGCGCGATCGTCCAGGTGATCCTGGCGGTCCAGAACCACGACACGTTCGGCGGACAGGTCGCGGTCTGGGCGGCGATCCTGGCGATGCACATCGTGCTCTGGCTGGTCATGCGGTACTCGCTGCTGATCATCCGGGTGATCAAGGACGGCGGCGTCGTCCTGGTGACCCGGCTGGCGGGCATGATGCTCTCCGCGCTCGCGGTGCAGCAGATCATCAACGGCGTCACCCAGGTGATCCAGGGCGCGTAACCCCCACCGGCCCAGCAAAAAGCGCCCCCGTGCACCGACGTTCGGTGCGGGGGCGCTTCGGCTTGCCGCGTAGGAGATCCTTACGCGTTACGAAGCCGAGCTTTCGGCCGGGCGGATGTAGATGCGCTGGCCGATTGCGGCGGCCTGCTGCACGATCCGGTTGACGGAGGCGGCGTCCACGACGGTGCTGTCCACGGCGGAGCCGTCGACGTCGTTGAGGCGCATGATTTCGAAGCGCATGGCTTCTCCCTTCGTCTGATCCTCCTGAAGGAGAACTACTGGTACTGGTGCGCGGGGGACTCAGCCCCGTTACGACTGGTACAACGGGTTGCCCTTGGCAAACATTCCCTACGCTAAGGAAATTTTTTCACGAACTAAATACTGGCAGGTAAGGCACCGGTTGTGTGGGGTCGCTCACGCCACCGAGAATGAGGGCAATGAGCGAACCAGGCGACATCCCAGGCATCTCCGACGGCCCGAGCGACCCGGCCGACCCGGGCGCGTCCACCGTGTCCGACATCGCCGTACGGCTGGAGCGCACCAACCAGCTGCTGCGGCGGATGCTGGCCGAGGTGGCGAAGACGCCCTCCACCCACGCGATCTTCGTGGACGCGGGCTATGTGTACGCGGCGGCGGGCCTCCTGGTCGCCGGGACGGAGGACCGGCGGTCCTTCGACCTCGACGCCGAGGGGCTGATCGAGGCCTTCATCGACAAGGCGCGCACGATCTTCGCGGACAGCCGGCTGCTCCGTGTGTACTGGTACGACGGCGCGCGCCGGCGCATCCACACCGCCGAGCAGCAGTCGATCGCCGAGCTGCCGGACGTGAAGGTGCGCCTCGGCAACCTCAACGCCAACAACCAGCAGAAGGGCGTCGACTCACTGATCCGCTCCGACCTGGAGTCCCTCGCCCGGCACCGCGCCATCAGCGACGCGGCGCTCATCGGCGGCGACGAGGACCTGGTCTCGGCGGTCGAGGCGGCGCAGGGGTACGGCGCGCGGGTCCACCTCTGGGGCATCGAGGCGGCGGAGGGGCGCAACCAGGCGGAGCCGCTGCTGTGGGAGGTCGACAGCCAGCGCACGTTCGACCTGGACTTCTGCAAGCCGTACGTCACCCGGCGGCCGGTGACGATGTACGAGGACAGCGGGCCCGCGCCGACGCGGGACGATGTGCGGTTCGTGGGGGCGCAGATCGCGGCGACGTGGCTGTCGGAGCGGGGGCGCGCGGCGCTGGCGCAGCTGCTCCCCGGGCACCCGTACCTGCCCGGCCCGGTGGACCAGGACCTCCTGGTCGAGGCGGAACGCCTGCTGCAGCGGTCGCTGCGGGGGCACGCGGATTTGCGGCGGGCGCTGCGGGACGGGTTTTGGCAGCACCTTCAGTCGCAGTACTGAGCGCTCGGTGGGGTGCCCGGACTTTGCCCGCGGGCCGGTGGGGGCTGGGCGCGGTCCCCAGCGCCCCTTCTTGGCCGGACTTCACCTTGCGGCCGGTGGGTGGCTGGTCGCGCAGTTCCCCGCGCCCCTGAACCCTCTGGATCCGCGGACCGTGCTCGCTTCTCGCGCAGTTCCCCGCGCCCCTGAACCCTCTGGATCCGCGGGCCGTGGGTGGCTGGTCGCGCAGTTCCCCGCGCCCCTAAAGGAACGATCGGGGCTCCGCCCCGGAGCCCGCTCCTCAAGCGCCGGAGGGGCTGGATGCGCAGCCGCAGGGGCCGCATCGCTGCCGCCCGAGGGGCTGGAAGCACCTGGAGCCGGGATGCCTAAGGGGCGCGGGGACTGCGCGACCAGCCCCCACCGGCCCGCAGTCAAAGACCCGCCTCCCCCGGAGGGCCTCGCGGGGAACTGCGCGACCAGCCCCCACCGGCCTGCAGTTAAAACCACGCCCCCCGGAGGGGCGGGCCCCCACCGGCCCTCGGGTAAAGAACACGCCCCCGGAGGGGCCCGGCAACCCGTTAGCCGGTTCGTAGGCGTTCGCGTGTTTCCATCAGCGCGAAGCCCAGGAGGTTCTGGCCGCGCCAGTTCGCCGGGTCCGATGCCTCGGGGGCGTCCGCCGCGAGGCCTATGCCCCAGATGCGGTCCAGGGGGCTCGCCTCCACCAGGACGCGGGTGCCTGTGGAGAGCAGGTAGGTCCTGAGCGCGGTGGACCCGCCGAACTTGTGGACGCTTCCGGTCACCACGATCCCGTACCGCTCCCGCCTCCACACCTCCTCGTCGAAGCCGCGGACCAGTCGGCCCGCGTTCTTCGCCTCGGCCGGGGTGCTGGCCGTGAGGGCGGCCCGCTCCGCCTCCGGGTCGGCGAACAGGCGGGCCTTGGACGCCATCATCCAGTGCTCGGCCGTCGCGTACTCCACTCCGTCCACCGTGAACGGCGACGGCCACCACTGGCTGAAACAGCTCGGTCCGAGTGTCCCGTCACGGCGGGGCGCATGGCCCCAGAAGTGCAGGAACTCGACCCTTTCACCATCCTTGACCTGCGCGATCAAATTGTCGATCTTCTCCATACACGCGAGTCTGGCATCCGCCACTGACACTCCGTACGGGTATTTACGGCCTGACCCGACACATGGTCGACAGATTTCGTCGCGTAACCAAAAGGCAACAACGGAATCACTTGTTGGTCAGATGCCGCTCTGTCAGGATCGGCACTCAAATCGAGCTGGAGCTACGGAGACCGTGAGCGAGATGGGCAACAGCAACAGCAGTCGCTTCCCGGCGCAGGACCGTTTCGAAGGCGGCGCCCAGTACATCGGCGGGCGCCTCGCGCCCGGCACCTCCGGGCGCAAGCAGGACGTCGTCGACCCTGCCACGGGGCAGGGGGTGTACACGTACGAGCTGGCCGGCGCAGGCGACGTGGACGCCGCCGTCGCGGCCGCGAAGGACGCGTTCCCGGGCTGGTCCGGCGCCACCCCCGCCGAACGCTCCGACGCCCTGCACCGCTTCGCCGCCGTCCTCGCCGACCGCGCGGAGGAGTTCGCGCAGGCCGAGTCCCTCCAGTGCGGCAAGCCGATCAAGCTCAGCCGGGAGTTCGACGTCCCGGGGACCGTCGACAACACCGCGTTCTTCGCCGGCGCCGCCCGCCATCTCCAGGGGCAGTCCGCCGGGGAGTACTCGGGCGACCACACCTCGTACGTCCGCCGCGAGGCCATCGGCGTCGTCGGCTCCATCGCGCCCTGGAACTACCCGCTCCAGATGGCCGCCTGGAAGGTCCTCCCGGCGATCGCCGCAGGCAACACCATCGTCCTCAAGCCCGCCGAGATCACCCCGCTGACCTCGTTGCTGTTCGCCGAGGCCGCGACCGCCGCCGGGATTCCGGACGGGGTCCTCAACATCGTCTCGGGAGCCGGGCGGGACGCCGGCGAGCACCTCGTGGGCCACCCCGACGTCGTCATGACCTCCTTCACCGGGTCCACCGCCGTCGGCAAGCGCGTCGCCGAGATCGCCACCGCGACCGTCAAGCGGACCCATCTGGAGCTCGGCGGCAAGGCGCCGTTCGTCGTCTTCGACGACGCCGACCTGGAGGCCGCCGTCCACGGCGCGGTCGCCGCCTCCCTCATCAACTCCGGCCAGGACTGCACCGCCGCCACGCGCGCGTACGTACAGCGGCCGTTGTACGACGCCTTCGTGGCCGGGGTCGCCGATCTGATGGCGACCGTCCGGGTCGGCGACCCCTTCGACCCCGCCACCGATCTGGGCCCGCTGATCAGCCACGTCCACCGCGACCGCGTCGCCGGGTTCGTGGAGCGCGCCCGCTCCTACGCCCGGATCGTCACCGGTGGCGCGGCCCCGAAGGGGGAGGGCGCCTTCTACCTGCCGACGCTCGTCGCCGACGCGCCGCAGGGCAGTGAGGTCGTCCAGTCCGAGATCTTCGGGCCGGTGCTCGCCGTGCTGCCCTTCGACTCCGACGAGGAGGGCATCCGGCTCGCCAACGACACCCCGTACGGTCTCGCCGCCTCCGCGTGGAGCCGGGACGTCTACCGGACGGGCCGTGCCACCCGGGAGATCAAGGCCGGGTGCGTCTGGGTCAACGACCACATTCCGATCATCAGCGAGATGCCGCACGGCGGCTATAAGGCGAGCGGCTACGGAAAGGACATGTCGGCGTACTCGTTCGAGGAGTACACGCAGGTCAAGCATGTGATGTATGACAACACGGCGGTCGCCGCGAAGGACTGGCACCGCACGATCTTCGGGGACCGATAAAGCATCCGATCAGCGGCTCCGCCGCGTGGCGGCCGTCCGACCAGCGGCCGCCACCTCCACCCGAAAGGGCACACAGCGCATGGAGCAGTACGAGCCGGACCGCCTGTCCGGGGCCCAACTGGCCGCCATACAGCGCAGCCTGACCAGCGGCCGGGGCGCCCTGACCCGCCGTTCGCTGATGCGCGCCACCGGTTTCGGCGCGCTCGCCGTCGGCGGCCTCGCCGGCCTCGCCGGCTGCGGGATCCCGGCCGCCAAGAAGGCGGGCGGCCAGGCCCCGGCGTCGACGGACCACTCGGCCGAGGAGAAGGTGATCAACTTCTCCAACTGGACCGAGTACATGGACGTCAGCGACGACAAGAAGCACCGGCCGACCCTGGACGACTTCACCCGGCGGACCGGCATCCAGGTCAAGTACACCGAGGACATCAACGACAACGTCGAGTTCTTCGGCAAGATCAAGCCGCAGCTCGCGGCCGGGCAGGACATCGGCCGGGACATCATCGTCGTCACCGACTGGCTGGCCGGGCGGCTCATCCGGTTCGGCTGGGCGCAGAAGCTCGACGCCTCGAAACTGCCGCACGCCTACGCCAACCTCTCGGCCCCCTTCCGCACCCCCGACTGGGACCCGGGCCGGGCCTACTCGTACCCGTGGACCGGCATCCCGGCCGTCATCGCGTACAACTCCAAGGCGACCGGCGGCAAGACCGTCGACTCCGTCACCCAGCTGCTCGACGACCCCACCCTCAAGGGCCGGGTGGGCTTCCTCACCGAGATGCGCGACACCGTCGGCATGACCCTGCTCGACATGGGCAAGGACCCGACGAAGTTCACCGACGCCGACTTCGACGCGGCGATCGGGCGGCTCCAGAAGGGCGTCGACAAGAAGCAGATCCGGCGCTTCACCGGCAACGACTACACCGGCGACCTCGACAAGGGCGACCTCGCCGCGTGTGTGGCCTGGGGTGGCGACGTCACCCAGCTGCGCACCGACAACCCGGACATCAAGTACGCGATCCCGGCGGCCGGATACATGCTCTCCAGCGACAACCTGCTGATCCCCGCGAGGGCCCGGCACCAGTCCAACGCCGAGCGGCTGATCGACTACTACTACGAGCCGCCGGTCGCGGCCAAGCTCGCCGCGTACATCAACTACGTGTGCCCGGTCGACGGCGTGCGCGAGGAGCTCACCCGGATCGACCCCGAACTGGCCGAGAACACGCTGATCCTGCCCGACAAGGCCATGGCCGCCAAGGCGCACTCCTTCCGCTCGCTCAGCAGCGAGGAGGAGACCAAGTACGAGGAGAAGTTCGCCAAGCTCATCGGCGCCTGACCCCTCAATCCCCTCCCCTCGCCCCTCTCCACCCCTGGGATCGCAACCCATGACTGACGACAAGAACGACGGCGGCGACGTCCGCCTCACCGGGATCAGCAAGACGTACGGCTCCTTCACCGCCGTCCATCCGCTCGAACTGACCGTCCCGCAGGGCTCGTTCTTCGCCCTCCTCGGCGCCTCCGGGTGCGGCAAGACCACCACCCTGCGCATGATCGCCGGACTGGAGGAGCCCACCACCGGGACCGTCTTCCTCGGCGACAAGGACGTCACCGCCCTGCCGCCCTACAAGCGGCCGGTGAACACCGTCTTCCAGTCGTACGCGCTCTTCCCGCACCTGAACGTCTCCGAGAACGTCGCCTTCGGGCTGCGCCGCCGGGGCATCAAGTCGGTGAAGAAGCAGGTCGACGACATGCTGGAGCTCGTCCAGCTCGGCGACTTCGCGGGGCGCAAGCCGCACCAGCTCTCCGGCGGCCAGCAGCAGCGCGTGGCGGTCGCCCGCGCGCTGATCAACCACCCGCAGGTGCTGCTCCTCGACGAGCCGCTCGGCGCCCTCGACCTCAAGCTGCGCCGCCAGATGCAGCTGGAGCTCAAGCGCATCCAGACCGAGGTCGGCATCACCTTCATCCACGTCACCCACGACCAGGAGGAGGCCATGACCATGGCCGACACGGTCGCGGTGATGAACGGCGGCCGCGTCGAGCAGCTCGGCGCCCCAGCCGACCTCTACGAGAACCCGAGGACCACGTTCGTGGCGAACTTCCTCGGCACCTCCAACCTCATCGAGGCCGAGGTCGTCGAGAAGAGCGGCGAGGACGTCCTGGTCAGCGCGGGCGGCGCCAAGCTGCGGCTGCCCGGCGGACGATGTTCGGCGCCGGCCACCGGCGGCGGCAAAGTGCTGGTGGGCGTGCGCCCGGAGAAGATCTCCCTCGCCCACCGGGACGACGAGGGCTCGATAGCGGAGGGCCGCAACCGGGTCCCCGGACGCATCGTCGACTCCTCGTTCATCGGCGTCTCCACCCAGTACCTCATCGACTCCCCGGCGGGCCGGGGGCTCGCGGTCTACGAGCAGAACATCGAGCGCGACACCCGCCTGGTGCCCGGCGCCGAGGTCGTCCTGCACTGGAACCCGGCGCACACCTTCGGCCTGGACGCGGCGCAGGCGATCGACGCGGGCGTGGAGAAGGTCGAGGACGCCGCGTGAGCGCCGTGACCGAGGCGCCCCCGGCCGCCGACCTCCCCGTACGCAAGGCGTCGGTGCGCAAGCGCCTGGTGCCCTACTGGCTGCTGGTGCCCGGCCTCCTGTGGCTGATCGTCTTCTTCGCGCTGCCGATGGTCTACCAGGCCTCCACCTCGGTGCAGACCGGCTCCCTGGAGAAGGGCTACGAGGTCACCTGGCACTTCCAGACCTACTGGGACGCCTTCAAGGAGTACTACCCGCAGTTCGTGCGCTCCCTGCTGTACGCGGGTACGGCGACCGTGCTGTGTCTGCTGCTCGGCTATCCGCTGGCGTATCTGATCGCCTTCAAGGCGGGGCGCTGGCGCAATGTGATCCTGGTGCTCGTCATCGCGCCGTTCTTCACCAGCTTCCTGATCCGCACGCTGGCCTGGAAGACGATCCTGGCGGACGGCGGCCCGGTGGTGCACACGCTGAACTCGCTGCATGTGCTGGACGTGACGAGCTGGCTGGGCTTCACCGAGGGCGACCGGGTGCTCGCCACCCCGATGGCGGTGGTCTGCGGTCTCACGTACAACTTCCTGCCGTTCATGATCCTGCCGCTGTACACCTCGCTGGAGCGGATCGACTCCCGGCTGCACGAGGCGGCCGGCGATCTCTACGCGACGCCCGCGACCACCTTCCGCAAGGTGACCTTCCCGCTCTCCATGCCGGGAGTCGTCTCGGGCACGCTGCTCACCTTCATCCCGGCGAGCGGCGACTACGTCAACGCCGAACTGCTCGGCTCCACCGACCAGAAGATGGTCGGCAACGTGATCCAGTCGCAGTTCCTGCGGGTCCTGGACTATCCGACGGCCGCCGCCCTCTCCTTCATCCTGATGGCGATCGTCCTGGTCATGGTCACCGTCTACATCCGCCGAGCCGGGACGGAGGACCTGGTCTGATGCGCTGGCTCCGACGCAATGTCATCGTCATCGCGGGGCTCGCGACCCTCGCGTACCTGATCCTGCCGAACGTCGTCGTGATGGTGTTCTCGTTCAACAAGCCGAACGGGCGCTTCAACTACTCCTGGCAGCGGTTCTCCACCGACGCCTGGCAGGACCCGTGCGGCGTCGCCGACATGTGCGGCTCGCTCTCGCTCTCGCTCCAGATCGCCACCTGGGCGACGGTCGGCGCGACCGTGCTCGGCACGATGATCGCCTTCGCGCTGGTGCGCTACCGCTTCCGGGCGCGCGGCGCGATCAACTCGCTGATCTTCCTGCCGATGGCGATGCCCGAGGTCGTCATGGCCGCCTCGCTGCTCACGCTCTTCCTCAACCTGGGCGCGCAGCTCGGCTTCTGGACCATCCTGATCGCCCACATCATGTTCTGTCTGAGCTTCGTGGTGACGGCGGTGAAGGCGCGGGTGATGTCGATGGACCCGCGCCTGGAGGAAGCGGCGCGCGATCTGTACGCGGGACCGGTCCAGACGTTCGTACGGGTCACCCTGCCGATCGCGGCCCCCGGAATCGTCGCGGGCGCGCTGCTCGCCTTCGCGCTCTCCTTCGACGACTTCATCATCACCAACTTCAACGCGGGCTCCACCGTGACGTTTCCCATGTTCGTCTGGGGATCGGCGCAGCGGGGCACACCCGTTCAGATCAATGTCATCGGTACGGCGATGTTCGTCATCGCCGTGGTGGTGGTCGTCGCCGGCCAGCTCGTCGCGAACCGGCGCGACAAGAGTGCCAAAGCCTGAGCAACAACTGACCCGAACCCTTTGAGGGAGTTGGAAGTCATGGCCGTCACCCGAGCCATGCGCAGTGCGGCAGCCCATTCACTGACGGACGCCCAGCCCGTCCCCTTCTGGCTGGAGGACCCGGGCAGGCCCGGCGCCCACCCCGCCCTCGCGGGCGACGAGCGGTGCGACCTGCTCGTCGTCGGCGGCGGCTACAGCGGACTGTGGACCGCGCTCCTGGCCAAGGAGCGCGACCCCGGGCGCGATGTGGTCCTCATCGAGGGCAAGGAGATCGGCTGGGCGGCCTCGGGCCGCAACGGCGGCTTCTGCGCCGCCTCCCTCACCCACGGCCTGGGCAACGGCCTGGCCCGCTGGCCGGACGAGCTGCCCCGCCTGGAGAAGCTGGGCGCGGCCAACCTCGACGCCATCGAGGCGGCCGTCGCCCGCTACTCGCTGGACTGCGACTTCGAGCGCACCGGCGAGATCGACGTGGCCACCGAGCCGCACCAGCTCGACGAGCTGCACGAGATGTACGAGGAGGCGGTGGACCTCGGCTTCGAGGGCCTCGAACTGCTCGACCAGGACGCGATGCGGGCCGAGGTCCACTCGCCGACCTTCCTCGGCGGCCTCTGGGACCGGCGCGGCGTCGCGATGCTCCACCCCGCCAAGCTCGCCTGGGGCCTCAAGCGCGCCTGTCTGGAACTCGGCGTACGGATCTACGAACACACCCCCGGCCTCGATCTGGTCGCGGCCGGACCGGGCATGGCGGTGCGCACCCCGTACGGGCGGATCCTCGCCCGCCGGGTCGCGCTCGGCACCAATGTGTTCCCGTCGCTGGTCAAGCGCGTGCGCGCCTACACCGTCCCGGTGTACGACTACGCGCTGATGACCGAGCCGCTCAGCGCCGAGCAGCTGGCCTCGATCGGCTGGAAGAACCGCCAGGGCCTGGGCGACTCGGCCAACCAGTTCCACTACTTCCGGATCACCGCCGACCACCGCGTCCTGTGGGGCGGCTACGACGCGATCTACAAGTACGGCGGGAAGGTGCGGGCCGAGTACGACGACCGGCCCGCGACCTACCTCAAGCTGGCCGAGCACTTCTTCGACTGCTTCCCGCAGTTGGAGGGGTTGCGTTTCAGCCATGCCTGGGGCGGGGCGATCGACACCTGCTCGCGCTTCTCGGCGTTCTTCGGAACGGCCCACGGCGGCAAGGTCGCGTACGCCGCCGGGTACACCGGCCTCGGCGTCGGCGCGACCCGCTTCGGCGGGGACGTGATGCTCGACCTGCTGGCGGGGGAGCGTACCGAGCGCACCGAGCTGGAGATGGTCCGCAAGAAGCCGCTGCCCTTCCCGCCGGAGCCGGTCGCCTGGGCGGGCATCGGCATCACCAAGTGGGCCCTGGCCCGGGCCGACGCGAACGGCGGCCGCCGCAACCTGTGGCTGAAGGCGATGGACAGGGCGGGCCTGGGCTTCGACAGCTGACCGTCGCACGTTCAACCAGATCATTTCGCTCCCGTACGCGCGGGGGGCGCACAACCCGTGATCTTGGTGCGCCCCGGTTCACTACCGTCAAGTAGCGAAACCCGCGTCATAGCCCGGCCCCACCCCGCTCTCCCCTGGTGACCGCACCATTGCGCGCTCACGGAAGGAAGACCGGGGATGAACGGCTCGGGGCCGAAGACAGCGGTGGAATGGCTGGCGTCGGTGGCGCCGGATCCCGACGCCTGCCGGTGGGAGTGGGAGCGCAACCCCCTCGGGGTCGCGCTGCTTCCCGCCGGCAGGCGCTGGGACGTACTGATCCTGCCGGGCGAACTGGGGCACCCCGCACTCGACGTCCTGCTCCGGCTCGTCGACCGGCCGGGCCCCGTCCTCGCCGACTTCGGCGACGCGCGCCTGGGGTTCTTCGTGCCCCCGGGCACGGCCGCGCGCTGGCTGGGCACCGGGGTGCGCGGGGCCGGTCAGGGGACCTGGATCGTGGTCCCCTACCCGGGCCGGGTCAGCGGCGGGGTGCGCTGGCTCGTCCCGCCCGACGGCTCGGGCACCCTCACCGATCCGGCGCTGCTCGAACTCGCGATGCACGAGGCGGCGGCCCGGATCGCACGGGAGGGGCGGGACTGAGCGGAGTTCCACCGGAGGCAGCGGGGTACTGCCAGAGGTCTTGACAACCCGATTGGTCTGGACCACATTGTGGCGGGCGGCTCGGCCTCGTCATCCCCGCCATTCCCGGAACCGATCCCCCCCATGCCCGGAGGACGTTGTGGACCGCACCGGACGCCTTGCCAGCACCTCCAGCCCCCCCAGACTCCTCGCCGCCCTCACGGCGGCCGTCCTCGCCGCGGGCGCCCTGGTCGCCTCCGCGCAGACCGCCCGCGCCGCCGACACCGAACTGGCCCGCAACGGCGGCTTCGAGGCCGCGCTCGACGGCTGGAGCTGTACGGCCGGCAGCGGCACGGTGGTCACCTCGCCCGTGCACGGCGGAGCCAAGGCCCTCAAGGCCACCCCGGCCGGGAGCGACAACGCCCAGTGCTCCCAGACCGTCACGGTCAAGCCCGACTCCACGTACACCCTGAGCTCGTGGGTGCAGGGCGGCTATGTCTATCTGGGCGCCTCCGGCACCGGCACCACCGACGTCAGCACCTGGACCCAGTCCGCCCCGTCCTGGCAGCAGCTGACCACCACCTTCAAGACCGGCGCCGGCACCACCTCGGTGACCCTCTTCACGCACGGCTGGTACGGCACCGGCGCCTACTACGCCGACGACGTCAGCCTGCTCGGCCCCGGCGGCGGCCCCGTCCAGCTCCCGGCCGCCCCCACCGGTCTGACCGCGGGCTCCGCGACCTCCTCCAGCATCGCCCTGAGCTGGGCCGCCGTCCCCGGCGCCACCGGCTACACCGTCTACCAGGGCGGCGCCAAAGCCCTCTCGGTGAGCGGGACTTCGGCCACCGTGACGGGGCTGACCGCCTCCACCGCGTACACCTTCCAGGTCACCGCCACCAACACGGCCGGCGAGTCCCCGAAGTCCGCCGCCGTGACCGCCTCCACCACCAGCGGCGGAGGAGGGAACCCGGGCGGCGGTCTGCCCACCCACGCGCTCGTCGGCTATCTGCACACCAGCTTCGCCAACGGCTCCGGCTACACCCGGATGGCCGACGTCCCCGACTCCTGGGACGTCATCGACCTGGCCTTCGGCGAGCCGACCTCCGTCACCTCCGGCGACATCCGGTTCGGCCTCTGCCCGGTGAGCGAGTGCCCGGGGGTGGAGTCGGCCGCCGACTTCAAGGCGGCCGTCAAGGCCAAGCAGGCCGCGGGCAAGAAGGTCCTGATCTCCATCGGCGGCCAGAACGGCCAGGTCCAGCTCGCCACCACGGCCGCCCGCGACACCTTCGTCTCGTCCGTCTCGAAGATCATCGACGAGTACGGACTCGACGGCCTGGACGTCGACTTCGAGGGCCACTCGCTCACGCTGAACACCGGCGACACGGACTTCCGCAACCCGACCACGCCGGTCGTCGTGAACCTGATATCGGCGCTGAAGACCCTCAAGGCGAAGTACGGCGCGAAGTTCGTGCTGTCGATGGCCCCGGAGACGTTCTTCGTGCAACTGGGCTACCAGTACTACGGGTCGGGGCCCTGGGGCGGCCAGGACCCGCGCTGCGGCGCCTATCTGCCGGTGATCCACGCCCTGCGCGACGAGCTGACCCTGCTGCACGTCCAGGACTACAACTCGGGCCCGGTCATGGGCCTGGACAACCAGTACCACTCGATGGGCGGCGCGGACTTCCACATCGCCATGACCGACATGCTGCTCACCGGCTTCCCGGTGGCGGGCGACACCAACCGGATGTTCCCGGCGCTCCGCCCCGACCAGGTGGCCATCGGCCTCCCGGCGTCCACCAACGCGGGCAACGGCCACACCGCCCCCGCCGAGGTCACCAAGGCGCTGGACTGCCTGACCAAGAAGGCGAACTGCGGCGCGTACCAGACCCATGGGAGCTGGCCGGGGCTGCGCGGTCTGATGACCTGGTCCGTCAACTGGGACCGGTTCAACGGCGGGGAGTTCTCGAAGAACTTCGACGCATACCCATGGAGCTGAGCAGCAGGAGCATCCCGCACAGACAGCCGCTCGCCAGCACGTCCAGGGGCCAGTGGTAGCCGTGCAGCACCAGACCGGTGCCCGTCGCCGCGGTGAGTACGCCCGCGGCGGCGGGCATCACCCATGCCCGGCGCGGGGCGGTGTACCGGGCGAGCAGCAGGGCCGCGCCGCCGTACGCCACCATCGCGGTCGCCGTGTGGCCGGACGGGTAGTAGCCGGTGTCCGCGGTGAGCGGGCCCGCGCGGTCGGTCCAGATCTTCAGCGGTACGACGAGCGCCGGGACCAGGGCCATGGCGGCGGCCGTGACCAGCGCGTCCAGACGCGCGCCGCGCCACACCGCGTACCCGAGGGCGAGTGCGAGCACCGGCAGGGCGACGGGCATGGAGCCCAGGTCGGCCAGGATCTCGGCCAGGCCCTGGGGGCCGCGGCCCGCCAGATGGCCGTCCACCCGCTCGTCGAGGCGGCGCAACGGGCCGTCGGCGACGACCTGCCAGGTCAGCAGGGAGAAGAGCGCCGCGAGGGCGGCGAAGAGGAAAGCCGGCCGCCCCGGAACAGGGGGGGAGGTTCCGGGGCGGCCGCCGTGACCGGTGTGCCGTGCGCCCCGGGGGGTGTGGGGCGCACAGCCATCCGATCGGTGAGGAGTTCCGGAGCCAGAAGCGCCGGCGGTGTGCGCCAGGGCACGACCAGAACGAGGCTGGGGACGCGCCGCCCTGGAGCCGCCCGCAGTCACCTGCGGGCGAGGTGTTTCTCTCATCTGCAGAAACCGTACGGCAGCGAGAGGGGGACCGACAGCCGGATTCCCATCCCGCCATCGGCCCCCCACACGTTCTTCACAGGCCGGGGTCCCGCCCTGTGATCAGGCCCGCGACGGGGCCTGTGATCAGCCCTGTGACAGGCCCGCTGATCAGAGCGCGGTGAAGGCCTGCTCGATGATGTCGAGGCCCTCGTTCAGCAGGTCCTCGCCGATGACCAGCGGCGGCAGGAAGCGCAGAACGTTGCCGTAGGTGCCGCAGGTCAGGACCAGCAGGCCCTCCGCGTGGCAGGCCTTGGCGAGCGCCGCGGCGGCGGCCGCGTGCGGCTCCTTGGTGGCGCGGTCCTGGACGAGCTCGATGGCGATCATGGCGCCGCGGCCGCGGATGTCGCCGATGATGTCGAACTTCTCGGCCATGGCGGACAGGCGGCCCTTCATGACCTCCTCGATGCGCTTGGCCTTGCCGTTGAGGTCGAGCTCCTTCATGGTCTCGATCGCACCGAGGGCGCCGGCGCAGGCCACCGGGTTGCCGCCGTAGGTGCCGCCGAGGCCGCCCGCGTGCGCGGCGTCCATGATCTCGGCGCGGCCGGTCACGGCGGAGAGCGGCAGACCGCCCGCGATGCCCTTGGCGGTGGTGATCAGGTCCGGGACGATGCCCTCGTCCTCACAGGCGAACCACTGGCCGGTGCGGCAGAAGCCGGACTGGATCTCGTCGGCGACGAAGACGATCCCGTTGTCCTTGGCGAACTGCGCGATCGCGGGCAGGAAGCCCTTGGCGGGCTCGATGAAGCCGCCCTCGCCGAGGACCGGCTCGATGATGATCGCGGCGACGTTGTCGGCGCCGATCTGCTTGGTGATGTTGTCGATCGCCTGGGCGGCGGCCTCGGGGCCGCAGTTCTCGGCGCCGGTCGGCCAGCGGTAGCCGTAGGCGACCGGGACGCGGTAGACCTCGGGCGCGAACGGGCCGAAGCCGTTCTTGTACGGCATGTTCTTGGCGGTCAGCGCCATCGTCAGGTTGGTACGGCCGTGGTAGCCGTGGTCGAAGACGACGACGGCCTGGCGCTTGGTGTACGCACGGGCGATCTTGACGGCGTTCTCGACGGCCTCGGCACCGCTGTTGAACAGGGCGGACTTCTTGGCGTGGTCGCCCGGGGTGAGCTCGGCGAGGGCCTCGGCGACCTCGACGTAGCCCTCGTACGGCGTGACCATGAAGCAGGTGTGGGTGAAGTCCGCGAGCTGCGCGGAGGCGCGGCGCACGACCGCCTCGGCGGAGGCGCCGACGCTGGTGACGGCGATGCCGGAACCGAAGTCGATCAGACGGTTGCCGTCGACGTCCTCGATGATGCCGCCGCCCGCGCGCGCGGTGAAGACGGGCAGGGTGGAGCCCACGCCGGCCGCGACCGCGGCCAGGCGACGGGCCTGCAGCTCCTGCGACTTGGGGCCGGGGATCGCGGTGACGATGCGGCGCTCCTGCGGGATCGCGGTCATGAGGGCTCCTGGGGGATCTGCGTCTTCGGACGCGGGGGTTTTGGACGCTTCCTTGGCTTTCTTCGCAGGCTAGGGGTCGCGGGGTGGTGCGGGCATGCGCCGTTAGGGAGTGGTGGGGGTGTGTCGTTGTCCGTGGCGGACATAGCGGCCCGGTCTTCGTCTGCGGGCCGGTGGCCCAGCCCCGCCGACTGGCCCCAGCTGCGCGAGGCCGGGCAGCACGCGGCCGCCGACCGGCTGGCCACCGACGCGGAGAGCGGCCGGATGAACGACGTGGACTGCGCCCGTATCCGGCGCGCCTGGACCTCGGTCGTCGCCGACCCCGCCCGGCTCCCCGCCTTCACCGACGCGGTGCTGCGCGACGGCGCGCGCGCCTGTCTGCACCCCTCCGGCGACCGCGACCTGCCCGCCCGCGCCGCCACCCACGACCTGCTCACCTCCCAGGTGCGGATCGGCCGGTTCGCCGACCTGGAGAACAACCCGCCCGCCCGCCGGGGCGCGGGCGCGGCCGTCGACCCGGCGGCGCTCGGCACCTCGCTGCTCGCCCTCGGCCCCTCCGGCGCGGGCAAGACCGGCCGGCTGGTGCGGCCCGTGGTGGAGTCGCTGGCGCTCCAGGCGCTGGCCGGGCAGGCCGCGGTGGTCGCCGTCGGCGCCGCGGGCACCCCGCTGGGCGCGGACGAGGCGTACGACGTGATCGTGCGGCCCGGCGACCCGGCCTCCGAGTACGACCTGGACCTCTACGGCGGCACCGTCGACCCCGACGAGGCCGCCGCCCTGCTCGCCGAGGGCTGCGCCGGTGACCTGCCCGAGGCCGACGTCCGGCGGGCCGCGACAGCGCTCGCCCAACTGCTCGGCCCCTACCGGGCGGCCTACGGCCGCTTCCCCTCGGTGCCCCGGCTGCGCGAGCTCCTGGACGGCTCCGGCGACGCGCTGGACGCGTTGCGCGCCGACCTCGACCGCGAGGCGCACCCCGCGCTCCACCGCGAGCTGGACGCGCGCGCCCGGCAGGCCGACATCCCCGGCGACCCCGGCCTGGTCCTCGCGGACCGCCTCGCCCCGCTCGACCGGCCCGCCTTCGCCGCCTTCTTCGACACCACCGGCCACAGCCGCCCGTTCTCGCTGCGCGCCCTGGAACACCCCGTACGGGTGCGGGTCGACCTGCCCGAGCGGGCGCACCCGGAGGCGGCGCGGCTGCTGAACCGGCTGCTGCTCGCCCAGTTCACGACGAACGCGATGGGCCGCCAGGACCGCTCGCTCTTCGCCTGTCTGGTCCTGGACGACGCCACGCACGCGGTGACCGCGGGCTCCGTCCGGGCGCTGCAACGGCTGCGGCAGGCCAACGCCGGGGTGGTGCTCACCCTGCGCGCCCTGGCCGACGTGCCCGAGCGGCTGCACACCC
This sequence comes from Streptomyces sp. ERV7, assembly GCF_001653515.1. Lineage (GTDB taxonomy): Bacteria > Actinomycetota > Actinomycetes > Streptomycetales > Streptomycetaceae > Streptomyces. Next base: position 267,292 of record NZ_LYOY01000051.1, read on the forward strand.
CGCTGCTCGCCTCGGTCGGCTGCCAGATGGCGTTCCGCGGGGTCACCACCTGGGACGGGCAGCTCCTGGCGCAGCTGTGGGGCACCGAGTGGATCGAGACGACGGAGGTCGCCAAGCACGCGGTCTTCGCCGACCAGCCGCTGACCCGGGCGCTGCACTCGCTGCGCAAGCTGGCCACGGGCAAGCCGGTGACCCGGGACGCGGTCACCGTGCGCAAGGTCGAGCGGGAGCGCTGGTCCGCCTCCCAGCTCGCCCACCAGGTGCCCGCCGGGCACGCGGTGCTCTCGCTCACCGACGTCGGGGGCGAGCACGCGCCGCCGCTCCTGGTGGACCTACGGGGCTGAGGGCTCACGGGGGCGCCGCGGGGAGCGCCGCGAACCCGCCGTCCTGGCAGAATCGGGGTGCGCCCTTCATACGGGACGGCGCATTCCCCTGTCGAAGGTCGTCGAAGCCCCCCATGCCGCCCACCCTCGCCTCCCTCGTCCAGCACTCGGCGCTGAAGCTCACCGTGCGCGCGGGCGAGGGCCGGCTGGACACGCCGGTGCGCTGGGCGCACGTCAGCGAGCTGGCCGACCCCGTCCCGTACATGGAGGGCGGCGAGCTCCTCCTCATCACCGCGATGACGCTGGACGCCGAGGATCCGCAGACGATGCGGCGCTATGTGCGCCGCCTGATGGGCGCCGGGGTCGTCGGGCTCGGCTTCGCGGTCGGCGTCACCTACGACACGGTGCCGGACGCGCTGCTCGACGCGGCCCGCGAGGAGGACTTCCCCCTTCTGGAGGTGCCGCGCCGCACCCCGTTCCTGGCGATCTCCAAGGCCGTCTCGGCGGCGATCTCGGCCGACCAGTACCGGGCGGTGACGGCGGGCTTCGAGGCCCAGCGCGAACTGACCCGGGCCGCGCTCGCGGGCCCCGGCGACCTGCTCGCCCGGCTCGCGGCGCACGTGGACGGCTGGGCGGCGCTGTACGACACGGCGGGCGCGGTGGTGGCGGTGCGGCCGGAGTGGGCGGGGCGGCGGGCGGCCCGGCTCACCGCCGACGTGGCCCGGCTGCGGGACCGGGCGGCGCCGGCCAGCGCGGTGGTCGGCGGCTCCGACGACCGCGTCGAGCTCCAGTCCCTGGGGACGGGCCGCCGGGTGCGCGGGGCGCTGGCGGTCGGTACGGGGGCGCCGCTGGGTACGGCCGAGCGGTACGCGGTGCACTCCGCGGTCGCGCTGCTGACCCTCACCACGGAGCGGACGCGGGCCCTCCAACTGGCCGAGCAGCGCCTGGGCGCGGCGGTGCTGCGGATGCTGCTGTCCGGGCAGCAGGACCACGCCCGGGCGGTGGCGGGCGATCTGTACGGCGGCCTCCTCGACGCCCCCTTCCGGCTCGTCATCGCCGAGACCGAGGGGGAGGCGGCCGACCTCGGGGTGCTCGCCGAGGCGATGGAGTCGGCGGCGGCGCGCTCCGGCGAGGCGGTCCTGGTGGTCCCCGAGGGCGACCGGCTGGTGGTCCTCGCGTCGGACGGCGGCGACGCGGTGGCCGCGTGCGTCTCCTTCACCCCCGAGGAGGGTGGCGAACTGGTGATCGGCCTCTCCGCCCCCGCCGGGCCGATAGCGGCGGCGTCCGCGTACAAGCAGGCCGAGCAGGCCCTGTCGGTGGCCCGGCGGCGCGGCCGCCCGCTGGTCGAGCACGAGGAGCTGGTGGCGGGCTCGCTGGTGCCGCTGCTCGCGGACGACGCGGTACGGGCGTTCGCCGACGGGATGCTGCGGGCGCTCTACGAGCACGACGCGACCGGCCGCGGCGACCTGGTGGCCTCGCTCCGGGCGTGGCTGTCGCGCCACGGCCAGTGGGACGCGGCGGCGGCGGACCTGGGGGTGCACCGCCACACGCTCCGCTACCGGATGCGGCGCGTGGAGGAGATCCTGGGCCGCTCCCTGGACGACCCGGACGTCCGAATGGAACTGTGGCTGGCCCTGAAGACAACGGCTTCCCAGGACACGTGATCGCCCCCTCCAAAAGGGTGTGGGCGGGCGGCGTATCACTCCACCCCGGACAAACCCCGACCCGCCCGGACCGGCCTACGGTGGGAGGGACAAGCGCAGATCCATCTCCCCATCTACCTCGGAAGGGCCGGGATTCGACATGACTTCCACCCACGCCTTCTGGCTCGCCGGCCGCCAGGCCACCGGTGAGGACAGCTTCGACGTCACCTCCCCCTGGGACGGCCGGCTGGTCGGCAAGGTGAGCGTGCCCACCGAGGCCCAGGTCGAGGAGGCCGTCGCCGCCGCGCACGCCGTGGTCGACGAGTTCGCCGCGACCCCCGCGCACGTACGCGCCGCGGCCCTCGACCACGTCTCCAAGCGCCTCACCGAGCGCACCGAGGAGATCGCCCAGCTCATCTCCGCCGAGAACGGCAAGCCCATCAAGTGGGCCCGCGGCGAGGTCGGCCGTGCCGTCTCCGTGTTCCGGTTCGCGGCCGAGGAGGCCCGGCGCTTCAACGGTGGCGAGGCCCAGCGGCTGGACACCGACGCGGGTGGCAAGGGCCGTCTCGCCCTCACCCGCCGCTTCCCCAAGGGCGTCGTCCTCGGCATCGCGCCGTTCAACTTCCCGCTGAACCTGTGCGCCCACAAGGTCGCCCCGGCCATCGCCGTCGGCGCGCCGATCATCCTCAAGCCGGCCCCGGCCACCCCGCTCTCGGGCCTCATCCTCGGTGAGCTGCTCGCCGAGACCGAGCTGCCCGCCGGCTCGTGGAGCGTCCTGCCGGTCGCCAACGACAAGATGCCGGCCCTGGTGCAGGACGACCGCCTCCCGGTCATCTCCTTCACCGGCTCCGACAAGGTCGGCTACGCGATCATGGACTCGGTGCCGCGCAAGCACTGCACCCTGGAGCTCGGCGGCAACGGCGCCGCGGTCGTCCTTGCCGACTTCGCCTCGGACGAGGACCTGGACTGGGCGGCGACCCGTATCGCCACCTTCTCCAACTACCAGGGCGGCCAGTCCTGCATCTCCGTGCAGCGCGTGATCGCCGACGCCGCCGTGTACGACCGGCTGCTGCCGAAGATCGTCGCGGCCGTCGAGGCCCAGGTCACCGGCGACCCGTCCGACTCCGCCACCGACGTCGGCCCGCTGGTCAGCGAGGACGCCGCCAAGCGCGTGGAGTCCTGGGTCGACGAGGCCGTCTCGGCCGGCGCCAAGCTGCTCGCGGGCGGCAAGCGCGACGGCGCCGCCTACGCCCCGACCGTCCTCACCGAGGTCCCGGCCGACACCACCCTCGCCTGCGAGGAGGTCTTCGGACCGGTCCTCACCGTGCAGAAGGTGGACGGCGAGGACGAGGCCTTCGCGGCCGTCAACTCCTCCAAGTACGGCCTCCAGGCGGGCGTCTTCACGCACAACGTGCAGACCGCCTTCCGCGCCCACCGCGCCCTGGAGGTCGGCGGCGTGATCGTCGGCGACGTCCCCTCGTACCGCGCGGACCAGATGCCGTACGGCGGCGCCAAGGCCTCCGGCGTCGGCCGCGAGGGCGTGCGCTACGCGATGGACGACTACACCTACGAGCGTGTGCTGGTCCTGACGGGCCTCGCCCTCTAGGACGTACGTACGGACACGGCCGGAGCCCACCGACGGGCTCCGGCCGTTTCGCGTCCCAGGGGTGGTCGGGCCGCCGGGAATCGGGTACATACGGACGAGTAGCACTGTCCGGTAACGGGTGCGTGCGCGCGCCCCGACAACCTCGCGGCGAGGAGAACCCCTCAATGACCGCACCACACGGCACACCCAAGGTCTCCGAGCGCGAAGCGCGCCGGGTCGCCGAAGCCGCGCGCGAGCAGGACTGGCGCAAGCCGAGCTTCGCGAAGGAACTCTTCCTCGGGCGTTTCCGGCTCGACCTCATCCATCCGCATCCGCTGCCCGCCACGGACGACGTGGAGCGCGGCGAGGCGTTCCTCGCCAAGCTGCGGGACTTCTGCGAGACGAAGATCGACGGCGCCCTGATCGAGCGCGAGTCGCAGATCCCCGACGAGGTGATCAACGGGCTCAAGGAGCTCGGCGCCCTCGGGATGAAGATCGACACCAAGTACGGCGGCCTCGGCCTCACCCAGGTGTACTACAACAAGGCGCTCGCCCTCGTTGGTTCCGCCAGCCCCGCGATCGGCGCGCTGCTCTCGGCGCACCAGTCGATCGGCGTACCGCAGCCGCTGAAGCTCTTCGGCACCCAGGAGCAGCGGGACACCTTCCTGCCGCGCTGCGCCCGTACGGACATCTCCGCCTTCCTGCTCACCGAGCCGGACGTCGGCTCGGACCCGGCCCGGCTCGCCACCTCGGCGGTACCGGACGGCGACGACGCGTACGTCCTGGACGGTGTGAAGCTCTGGACCACCAACGGCGTGGTGGCCGACCTGCTGGTCGTCATGGCGCGGGTGCCGAAGTCCGAGGGGCACAAGGGCGGCATCACCGCCTTCGTCGTCGAGGCCGACTCACCCGGTGTCACCGTGGAGAACCGCAACGCCTTCATGGGGCTGCGCGGCATCGAGAACGGCGTGACCCGCTTCCACCAGGTCCGCGTCCCCGCCTCGCACCGGATCGGCCCCGAGGGCGCCGGGCTGAAGATCGCCCTGACCACGCTGAACACCGGCCGCCTCTCGCTGCCCGCGATGTGCGTCGGGGCGGGCAAGTGGTGTCTGAAGATCGCCCGGGAGTGGTCGGCGGCGCGTGAGCAGTGGGGCAAGCCGATCGCCCAGCACGAGGCCGTCGGCAGCAAGATCTCGTTCATCGCGGCCACCACCTTCGCCCTGGAGGCGGTGCTCGACCTGTCCTCGCAGATGGCCGACGAGGACCGCAACGACATCCGTATCGAGGCGGCCCTCGCCAAGCTCTACGGCTCCGAGATGGCCTGGCTGATGGCCGACGAACTGGTCCAGATCCGCGGCGGGCGCGGCTTCGAGACCGCCGACTCGCTGGCCGCCCGGGGCGAGCGGGCCGTACCGGCCGAGCAGATCCTGCGCGATCTGCGCATCAACCGGATCTTCGAGGGCTCCACCGAGATCATGCATCTGCTGATCGCGCGCGAGGCGGTCGACGCCCATCTGTCGGTCGCGGGCGATCTGATCGACCCCGACAAGAAGCTGCCCGACAAGGCCAAGGCGGGTGCGGGCGCCGCCGCCTTCTACGCCCGCTGGCTGCCCAAACTGCTCTCCGGGCCCGGTCAACTGCCCAACTCCTACAGCGAGTTCGGCGATCTGGCGCAGCACATCCGGTACGTCGAGCGGTCCTCCCGCAAGCTGGCCCGCTCCACGTTCTACGCGATGTCGCGCTGGCAGGGCCGGATGGAGACCAAACAGGGCTTCCTCGGCCGGATCGTGGACATCGGCGCCGAACTCTTCGCGATGAGCGCCGCCTGTGTACGGGCGGAGCTGCTGCGGGCGACCGGTGAGCACGGCCGCGAGGCCCATCAGCTGGCCGACGTCTTCTGCCGGCAGGCCCGGATCCGGGTGGACGAGCTCTTCGAGCGGCTGTGGGCCAACACCGACGAGCTGGACCGCAGGGTCGTCACCGGGGTGCTGGCCGGGGCGTACACCTGGCTGGAGGAGGGCGTCGTCGACCCGTCCGGCGACGGCCCGTGGATCGCGGACGCGACACCGGGGCCCGCGAAGGGCGACAACGTCCACCGCCCGATCCGCTGAATCCGCCGGGCCGTTGGGACACCCGGGGGGCCCGCTCCCGGGTGTCCCGACGGCTCCGGAACACGCCGCGCGGACCCCGCACGGGGGAGTGCTGTCCCGGCGCACAGCCGATGCGGCAAGAATGGGGGCATGAGCGACAGCCCAGCCCCCCTCGCCGACCCGCACATCGCCTTCGACCCCGCTGAAGGCCGCCGGGACATCGTCGTCCTCGGCTCCACCGGGTCCATCGGCACCCAGGCCATCGACCTGGTGCTGCGCAACCCCGACCGGTTCCGCGTCACCGCGCTCGCCGCGTCGGGCGGACGGGTCGCGCTCCTGGCCGAGCAGGCGCGCCGGCTGCGGGTCCGCACGGTCGCGGTCGCCCGGCCGGACGCCGTGCCCGCGCTGCGCGAGGCGCTGACGGAGCAGTACGGCGCGGAGCCGCTGCCCGAGATCCTCGCCGGACCCGACGCGGCCGCCGAGCTCGCCGCCTCCGAGTGCCACACCGTCCTCAACGGCATCACCGGCTCCATCGGCCTGGCGCCCACCCTGGCCGCCCTGGAGGCGGGCCGCACGCTCGCCCTCGCCAACAAGGAGTCGCTGATCGTCGGCGGCCCCCTGGTGAAGGCGCTCGCCAAGCCCGGCCAGATCATCCCGGTCGACTCCGAGCACGCCGCCCTCTTCCAGGCCCTCGCCGCGGGCACCCGCGCCGATGTACGCAAGCTGGTGGTCACCGCCTCCGGCGGCCCCTTCCGCGGCCGTACGCGCGCGGAGCTGGCGGACGTGACGCCCGAGGACGCCCTCGCACACCCCACCTGGGCCATGGGCCCGGTGATCACGGTCAATTCGGCCACCCTGGTGAACAAGGGCCTCGAAGTCATCGAGGCGCACCTGCTGTACGACATCCCCTTCGACCGGATCGAGGTGGTCGTGCACCCGCAGTCCTACGTCCACTCCATGGTCGAGTTCACCGACGGCTCCACCCTCGCCCAGGCCACCCCGCCCGATATGCGCGGCCCGATCGCCATCGGCATCGGCTGGCCCGAGCGGGTGCCCGACGCGGCCCCGGCCTTCGACTGGACCAAGGCGTCGAGCTGGGAGTTCTTCCCGCTGGACACCGAGGCCTTCCCCTCGGTCGGACTCGCCCGGCACGTCGGGGAGCTGGGCGGTACGGCTCCGGCGGTGTTCAATGCCGCGAACGAGGAGTGCGTGGACGCTTTCCTCGCGGGACGGCTGCCTTTCAACGGCATCATGGATACGGTCACAGAGGTCGTGGCCGAGCACGGCACCCCCGCGGAGGGAACCTCCCTCACGGTCTCGGACGTCCTGGAAGCGGAGACCTGGGCACGGGCCCGGGCCCGTGAACTCGCGGTGAAGGCGACAGCAAAGGCGCGCGCATGACGATTCTGATGACGGTCCTCGGCATAGTCGTCTTCGTGGTCGGCCTGCTCGTCTCGATCGCGTGGCACGAACTGGGCCACCTCTCCACGGCCAAGATGTTCGGCATCCGGGTGCCGCAGTACATGGTCGGCTTCGGCCCGACCATCTGGTCGCGCAAGAAGGGCGACACCGAGTACGGCATCAAGGCGGTCCCGCTCGGCGGCTACATCCGCATGATCGGCATGTTCCCGCCCGGCGAGGACGGGCGGATCACCGCGCGCTCCACCTCGCCCTGGCGCGGCATGATCGAGGACGCCCGCTCGGCCGCCTTCGAGGAGCTCCAGCCCGGCGACGAGACGCGCCTCTTCTACACGCGCAAGCCGTGGAAGCGCGTGATCGTGATGTTCGCCGGCCCGTTCATGAACCTGATCCTCGCCGTGGCGATCTTCTTCGGCGTGATGATGACGTTCGGCGTCAACACCCAGACCACCCAGGTCGGCAAGGTCTCCGACTGTGTGATCTCGCAGAAGGAGCAGCGCGACAGCTGCAGGGCCTCGGACCCGGTGGCCCCCGCCAAGCAGGCCGGTCTGAAGGCCGGTGACAAGATCGTCGCGTTCAACGGCGAGAAGGTCGGCGACTGGTCGGCGCTGCAGAAGCACATCCGCGACACCATCGGCCCGGCCACCATCACGGTCCAGCGCGACGGCAAGCCGGTGGACCTGCACGCCAGCCTGATCAAGAACGACGTCGCCAGGATCGACGGCTCCGGCAACTACACCTCCGGCACCACCTCGGCGGGCTTCCTCGGCTTCAGTCCCGCCACCGGCATCGTCCAGCAGTCCTTCGGCGAGTCCGTGGACCGCATGGGCGACATGATGCGCTCCGGAGTGAAGTCGCTGGTCGCGATCCCCTCCAAGGTCCCCGACCTGTGGAACGCGGCCTTCAACGGCGAGGACCGCAAGGCCGACTCCCCGATGGGCGTCGTCGGCGCGGCCCGGGTCGGCGGCGAGGTGTTCACCCTGGACATCCCGCCGGAGAACCAGATCGCGATGATGCTGTTCCTGGTCGCCGGGTTCAACCTCTCCCTGTTCCTGTTCAACATGCTGCCGCTGCTGCCGCTGGACGGCGGGCACATCGCGGGCGCGCTGTGGGAGTCCCTGCGCCGCACGGTCGCCCGCGTCTTCAAGCGCCCCGACCCGGGCCCGTTCGACGTGGCGAAGCTGATGCCGGTCGCGTACGTGGTGGCCGGGATCTTCATCTGCTTCACGCTGCTCGTGCTCGTCGCGGACGTGGTGAACCCGGTGAAGATCTCGTAGGGACGTACGTGTCGTACGCGTGTCGGGGGCGGGCCGGGTGCATGGAGTGCCCGGTCCGTCCCTTTGCGTGAACTCGCGGGGCACGGTGTGCTTGCGTGCCCTGGGGTGCCGTAACCTCGGAGGCTGGAGCCCGCCGATCTCGGGACCTTGATCCACACCTTGGGGTTGCACAGCAGATGACTGCGATTTCACTGGGAATGCCGTCCGTCCCGACCAGGCTGGCCGAGCGCCGCAAGAGCCGTCAGATCCAGGTCGGGTCGGTGGCGGTCGGCGGGGATGCCCCTGCCGCCGAGGCCCCCAAGAGCAGCACCCCGTCCGCGGCACCGGCCTCCGGCCCGCGTCCGGGTCCCAAGCCCGCGCCGGCCAAGCCCGCCCCGGCGGCTCCGGTCCCCGCGGCCGAGTTCTCGGCTCCGGCGGCTCAGGCCCCCGCGCCGCAGCAGCAGCAGGCCCCGCGTCCCGCGGGTGCCACCCCCGGCCCGCGTCCGGCCGCCCGTCCCGCCGCCTCCGGCGGTCAGGGCGAGCGTCAGGGCGGCGAGCGCCAGGGTGCCCGTCCGGGTGCCCCGCGTCCGCAGGGCCAGGGCGCCCCGCGTCCGGGCGGTGCCCGTCCGGCCGGTCCGCGTCCGGGCAACAACCCCTTCACCTCCGGCGGCTCCACCGGCATGGCGCGTCCGCAGACGCCCCGTCCCGGCGGCGGCGCGCCCCGTCCCGGCGGCGCCGGTGCCCCCGGTGGCGCCCCGCGTCCGCAGGGCGGTCCCGGTGGCGCTCCGCGTCCCCAGGGCCAGGGTGCTCCCTCCGGGCGTCCCAGCCCGGGCGGTATGCCCCGGCCGCAGGGCGGCGCCCCGCGTCCGGGCGGTGCCCCGGGCGGCGGCGGTAACCGTCCCAACCCCGGCATGATGCCGCAGCGTCCCGCTGCGGGCCCGCGTCCCGGCGGTGGCCCCGGCGGCGGCCGTGGTCCCGGTGGCCCCGGTGGCCGTCCGGGCGGCGCCGGCCGTCCTGCGGGCGGCGGCTTCGCCGGCCGTCCGGCCGGTCCCGGCGGCGGCGGTCGTCCCGGTGGCGGCGGCGGCTTCGGCGGTCGTCCCGGCGGTGGCGGTGGCGCTCCCGGTGGTGGCGGCGGCTTCGGCGGCGGTCGTCCCGGCTTCGCCGGTCGTCCCGGCGGCCCCGGTGGCCGTGGCGGCACGCAGGGTGCCTTCGGCCGTCCCGGCGGGCCCGCCCGTCGCGGTCGCAAGTCGAAGCGTCAGAGGCGCCAGGAGTACGAGGCCATGCAGGCCCCGTCCGTGGGCGGCGTGATGCTCCCCCGCGGCAACGGCGAGACCGTTCGCCTGTCGCGCGGTGCGTCGCTCACCGACTTCGCGGAGAAGATCAACGCCAACCCGGCGTCGCTGGTCGCGGTCATGATGAACCTCGGCGAGATGGTCACTGCCACGCAGTCCGTCTCCGACGAGACCCTCCAGCTCCTCGCCGGCGAGATGAACTACCAGGTTCAGATCGTCAGCCCGGAGGAGGAGGACCGCGAGCTGCTCGAGTCCTTCGACATCGAGTTCGGCGAGGACGAGGGCGGCGAGGAGTACCTCGTGGCGCGTCCGCCGGTCGTCACCGTCATGGGTCACGTCGACCACGGAAAGACCCGACTGCTCGACGCGATCCGCAAGACGAACGTCGTGGCGGGCGAGGCCGGTGGCATCACCCAGCACATCGGTGCCTACCAGGTCGGCACCGAGGTCAACGGTGAAGAGCGCAAGATCACCTTCATCGACACCCCGGGTCACGAGGCGTTCACCGCCATGCGTGCCCGTGGTGCCAAGTCGACCGACATCGCGATCCTCGTGGTCGCGGCCAACGACGGCGTCATGCCGCAGACGATCGAGGCGCTCAACCACGCCAAGGCCGCCGGCGTCCCGATCGTCGTCGCGGTCAACAAGATCGACGTCGAGGGTGCGGACCCGGTCAAGGTCCGCGGTCAGCTGACCGAGTTCGGTCTGGTGGCCGAGGAGTACGGCGGCGACACCATGTTCGTCGACATCTCCGCCAAGCAGGGTCTGCACATCGACTCCCTGCTGGAGGCCGTCGTCCTCACCGCCGACGCCTCGCTCGACCTGCGGGCCAACCCGGAGCAGGACGCGCAGGGCATCGCGATCGAGGCCCACCTCGACCGCGGTCGCGGCGCCGTCGCCACCGTCCTCGTCCAGCGCGGTACCCTCCGCGTCGGCGACACGATGGTCGCCGGTGACGCCTACGGCCGAGTCCGCGCGATGCTCGACGACAAGGGCGAGAACGTGGAAGAGGCGGGTCCCTCGACTCCGGTCCTCGTCCTCGGTCTCACCAACGTCCCGGGCGCGGGCGACAACTTCCTGGTGGTCGACGAGGACCGTACGGCCCGTCAGATCGCCGAGAAGCGCGCCGCCCGCGAGCGCAACGCGGCCTTCGCCAAGCGCACCCGCCGGGTGTCCCTCGAGGACCTCGACAAGGTGCTCAAGGCCGGTCTGGTCCAGGACCTCAACATCATCATCAAGGGCGACGCGTCCGGTGCGGTCGAGGCTCTCGAGTCCTCGCTGCTCCAGCTCGACGTCGGTGAAGAGGTCGACATCCGCATCCTGCACCGCGGTGTGGGTGCGGTCACCGAGTCCGACATCGACCTGGCGATGGGCTCCGACGCCATCGTCATCGGCTACAACGTCCGTGCGGCCGGCCGTGCCGCGCAGATGGCGGAGCGCGAGGGCGTCGACGTCCGCTACTACTCGGTGATCTACCAGGCCATCGAGGAGATCGAGGCGGCCCTCAAGGGCATGCTCAAGCCGGAGTACGAGGAGGTCGAGCTCGGCACCGCGGAGATCCGCGAGGTCTTCCGCTCGTCCAAGCTCGGCAACATCGCGGGTGTGCTCATCCGCTCCGGCGAGGTCAAGCGGAACACGAAGGCCCGCCTCCTCCGGGACGGCAAGGTCATCGCGGAGAGCCTCAACATCGAGGGTCTGCGCCGCTTCAAGGACGACGTCACCGAGATCCGCGAAGGCTTCGAGGGCGGTATCAACCTCGGAAACTTCAACGACATCAAGATCGACGACGTCATCGCGACGTACGAGATGCGCGAGAAGCCGCGCGGCTGATCGTCGTATCGATTCGGGGCCGGTCGGCGGAGTTTATTTCCGTCGATCGGCCCCGGCCGTTGCGTGTACGGTTCTGGTGTCCCCGCCAAGTCATTGGTGGGGCCATCTACCCCGGACCGGCGGGATATCCGGACACCTATGTATGTGGGGACGCTGTCCTTCGATCTGCTCCTCGGCGACGTACGGTCGCTGAAGGAAAAACGCTCCGTCGTCCGGCCGATCGTCGCCGAACTCCAGCGCAAGTACGCGGTGAGCGCGGCGGAAGTCGGCGACCAGGATCTCCATCGCAGGGCCGAGATCGGCCTGGCGGTGGTCTCCGGCGACACGGGGCACCTCACAGACGTACTGGACCGGTGCGAGCGCATGGTCGCCGCCCGGCCGGAGGTGGAGCTGCTGTCGGTGCGACGCAGGCTCCACAGTGACGAAGACTGAAACCTGAGCTTGAGCAAGGCAAAGAAGGAGAAGGACCAGTGGCCGACAACGCGCGGGCGAAGAAGCTGGCGGACCTCATCCGGGAGGTGGTCGCCCAGAAGCTGCAGCGCGGCATCAAGGACCCGCGCCTCGGTACGCACGTGACCATCACGGACACCAGGGTCACCGGCGACCTGCGGGAGGCCACGGTCTTCTACACGGTCTACGGCGACGACGAGGACCGGGCCAGCGCGGCCGCCGGACTGGAGAGCGCCAAGGGCATCCTGCGCTCCGCGGTCGGGGCCGCCGCCGGCACCAAGTTCACGCCGACCCTGACGTTCGTGGCGGACGCCCTCCCGGAGAACGCCAAGACGATCGAGGACCTCCTCGACAAGGCGCGGGCCTCGGACGCCGCGGTGCGCGAGGTCTCCTCGGGCGCCAAGTACGCCGGCGACGCCGACCCGTACAAGAAGCCCGGTGACGAGGACGACGAGGGTACCGCCGCCGAATGAGCCAGAACCGGACGCCGGACGGCCTTGTCATCGTCGACAAGCCGTCCGGCTTCACTTCGCACGACGTCGTGGCCAAGATGCGCGGGATCGCCAAGACCCGCCGGGTCGGCCTTGTCATCGTCGACAAGCCGTCCGGCTTCACTTCGCACGACGTCGTGGCCAAGATGCGCGGGATCGCCAAGACCCGCCGGGTCGGCCACGCGGGCACGCTCGACCCGATGGCGACGGGCGTGCTCGTCCTGGGCGTCGAGCGGGCCACCAAGCTGCTCGGGCACCTCGCCCTGACCGAGAAGGAGTACCTCGGTACGATCCGCCTCGGCCAGGACACGGTCACCGACGACGCCGAGGGCGAGATCACCTCGTCCACCGACGCCTCGAAGGTGACCCGCGAGGGCATCGACGCCGGTGTCGCGGCGCTGACCGGCGCCATCATGCAGGTCCCGTCGAAGGTCTCGGCCATCAAGATCGACGGCAAGCGCTCCTACGCGCGGGTGCGCGGCGGCGAGGAGTTCGAGATCCCGGCACGTCCGGTGACGGTCTCCTCGTTCCGGGTGTACGACGTGCGCGAGGCGGTCGCCGAGGACGGCACCCCCGTCGTCGACCTGGTCGTCTCGGTGGTCTGCTCCTCCGGTACGTACATCCGCGCCCTCGCCCGTGACCTGGGCGCCGGGCTCGGCGTCGGCGGGCATCTGACGGCGCTGCGCCGCACCCGGGTCGGCCCCTACGGTCTGGACGCGGCGCGCACGCTCGACCAGCTCCAGGAGGAGCTGACGGTGATGCCCGTCGCCGAGGCGGCGGCCGCCGCGTTCGCCCGCTGGGACGTCGACGAGCGACGCGCCGGGCTGCTCCTGAACGGGGTGCGCCTGGACATGCCCGAGGTGTACGAGAACGGGAAGGCGGTCGCGGTCTACGGGCCGGGCGAGCGGCTGCTCGCGCTGGTCGAGAGCCAGCGCGGCAAGGCGAAGAGCCTGGCGGTGTTCGGCTAGGGCCGGACCGGCCGGGACTCGTCCCGCTTTCTCAAACCTGTGGCGGGCTCCTTGCGAGCCCGCCACAGGTGTTTTCACCCCTGCGGGCAGGCGCTCGTAGTGAAAGAGGGGAGCACTGGGGGCGCTTTCGCCTCGCGTTCTTCTCGGGCGGATCATCCCAGAACTACCGTTTCGGACATGGGACGCGGGGACGGTGACGGGGGCCGGGAGACGCTGGTACGGATCTGCGATCTGGCGGGGCGTACCCGGGGCACCGGCTTCGTCGCCGACGACCGCGGCACCGTGGTCACCAGCCACGAGGTGGTGGACGGGCTGACCCGGGTGGTGCTGCACGCGCCCGGCGAGCGCACCTGCCTCGCCGAGGCCGACGCCGTCACCCCGCTGCCGGAGGCCGGCCTCGCCCTGGTGCGCACCGAGGACCTGGGGGTGCGGCCGCTGCCCGTCGCCGCCCGGGAGTCGGTCGCGGCGGGCACATATGTACGGATCGCCGCGCACGGCTGGCGCGAGGCGCGGGTGCTCGGCGAGTCGCCCGTCACCTACACCGCCACCGACCGCTTCCATCTGCTGGGCTCCGCCCTGGAGTTGGCGATCGGCACCGAGGGCGCCGACGCGCTGCGGCTCGGCGGCGAGGCCGCGGGCGGGCCGGTCCTGGACGCGGCGACCGGTGCGGTGCTCGGGGTGCTCGGCACCGCGCTGCACGCGGCGCACCGGGCGGCCGGGTTCGCGGTGCCGCTGCGGCCCGACGGCGGCCCGCTCGAAGAGCTGCTGCGGCGCAACGCGGCGACCGTGCCGGCGTACGGCGAGGACCTGAACCTGGCGGGCGCGCTCCAGCTCACCGCGACCTCGGTGGGCTCGGCCGGCGGACCCGGTGTCCGTCAGGACCCGGTCGAACGGCGGCTCACCGTACGGCACTTCACCGACTTCGCGGCCGGCACCGCCCAGGTGCTCGGCCTGGTCGGGGACCCCGGCACCGGCCGCACCACCGAGCTCGCCGCCCTCGCCGCCCGCCGCGCCCGGGGCGCCGAGCCCGCCCCCACGGTGTGGCTGCGCGGGGCGGATCTGCGCGCGGGCGACGGCTCGGTGGCCGACGCGGTGGCGCGGGCCCTGCGGCAGGCCGGCCGGATCGTGGCGGCCACGGGAGCGCCCGGCGACATGGAGTGCGCCACCCCGCAGCGGGTGGCACGGCTGGCCTTCGACGCCGGGCGCCCCCTGCTCGTCCTGCTCGACGGGCCCGAGGAGATGCCGCCGGTCCTCGCGCACCGGCTGCCCGAGTGGACGGCCGGTACGGCAAAGTGGCTGCGCGAGGCCGGGGCGCGGCTCGTGGTCGCCTGCCGCCCCGAGCACTGGGCCTGCTGGTGGGCGGTCCATCTGCTCGCGCAGACACTGCTGCGGGTGCCCGAGCCCCGTCCCTACCTCTGTGTGCTGCGGCTGCTCGCGGACCGGATCAGCGAGCGGTCGGTGCGCGCGGGCGGGCCCGGGCAGCTCGGCGGGCTCGGCGCGTTCGGGCCGTGGTTCTGGCAGCGGCTGCGGATCGGCGACGACCGCCGGATGGAGCTGATGCGGCGTCTGGTGCCCGCCGACGGGGCGCCGGGCGCCGCGCCGGAGTGGGAGCGGTACCTGGACGCCGTGGACCGGCGGCTCGCGGCCGAGCCCAGGAGCGTACAGCCGCTGCTGTGCCGGTGGTTCACCGACGAGCGGCCGCTGCCCGCGCCACCGGGCAGCGAGATGCGCCCCACCGTCGCCGGGGCCGCGCAGGCGCTGCTCTACGCACGGCGCTCGCTGGCCATCGACGACCTCACCGAGGCGCTGGTCGCCACCGCGCACGCCCGCGCCGACGAGCTCCTGGCCGCGCTCGCCGAGGACGAGCCGTCCGCGCTGTGCCGGGCCGTGGACCGCTGGGCCCACGACGACCGGCCCGAACGCCGGGTGGCGGCCGCCGCGTACGGGCCGCGCGTGGCGCCGTACGTCACTACCGGCGCCGACCGCGACCTGCTGCGCTACGCCGCGCTCGCCCTGCTCGCCCGCTCCGCCGACACCCCGCTGCACGGCGCCGCGCTCGGTCTGCTCATCCGCGACCCGCGCACCCGCGCCCGCTACCTCGACAAGACGCTCGCCCGGTACGCGGGCGGCGATCCCCGGCTGCCCGCCGCCGCGCTCGTCGCTGCCCTCACCACCCACCCCGAACCGGTGCTCGCCGCCTTCCAGACGCGCCTGGACCAGCCGGGCGACGCCGCCGCCGACGTACTGAGGGCGCTCGCCGAGATCAACACGCCCGCGCTCGCCCGCCGGGCGGCCGCCCTCGTGCGCGGCTATCTGGACCGTCACCCCGAGGGCGCCGCCCACGCCGCCGCGTTCGTGGAGCGGCGCCTGGAGTACGGACCGGCGGCCAGGGCCGTGCTCTTCCCGATGGTCACCTCCGTACTGCGGGGCTGCTCCCCGCGCGTGCGGCAGGCGCTGGCGCCGGTGCTCGCCGCACCCGGCAGCCGCACCTCGCGCCCCCTGCGCGCCGAGCTCCTGGACGTACTCCTCGAATACGAGCGGTACGAGTCGCGGGACCCGGCGGTCCTGCACGCCCTGCTGAGGGCCGCGGCCCTGGGAGCCGAGGCGCGCCCCGAGGCGCGCACCCGCGACCTGGTCCACCGCACCGGGCTGCTCCTGGTGCGCACCCCCGAAGGCGCCTCCTGCTTCGACCGGCGGGTCGTCGAGCTGGCCAGGGAAGTACCGCAGTTCGCCGTTCAGGTGGCGGGCTGGCTGGTCCAGGCACCCCACGAGTGGTCGGCCGTGATCGGGCCGAGCGCCCGCCGCACGGTCGAGACACTTGCGGTGCCCATGCCGATGCGGGCCGAGCCCGCCGGGCATGGCAGTCTTAGACCTGTGTGAGAGGTCGACTCTCACGTACACGGGTTCGGATTTCGGGCGAGTTTCGGGCGAGGAGCGGTCACAGTGCAGCGCTGGCGTGGCTTGGAGGACATTCCCCAGGACTGGGGACGCAGCGTCGTCACCATCGGCTCCTACGACGGGGTGCACCGCGGTCATCAGGTGATCATCGGGCGGGCCGTGGAGCGCGCCCGCGAGCTGGGCATCCCCTCGGTCGTGGTGACCTTCGACCCGCACCCCAGCGAGGTCGTGCGCCCCGGCAGCCACCCGCCGCTGCTCGCCCCGCACCACCGGCGCGCCGAGCTGATGGCCGACCTCGGTGTGGACGCGCTGCTCATCCTCCCCTTCACCAGCGAGTTCTCGAAGCTCTCGCCGGCCGAGTTCGTGGTCAAGGCGCTCGTCGACAAGCTCCACGCGCGCGTGGTCGTCGAGGGCCCCAACTTCCGCTTCGGCCACAAGGCGGCCGGCAACGTGGAGTTCCTGGCCGAGCTGGGCGAGACGTACGACTACGAGGTGGACGTCATCGACCTCTTCGTCAGCGGCGAGGCTGGCGGCGGGCAGCCGTTCTCCTCGACCCTGACCCGGCGCCTGGTCGCCGAGGGCGATGTGGAGGGCGCCGCCGAGATCCTGGGCCGCCCGCACCGGGTCGAGGGCGTCGTGGTGCGCGGCGCGCAGCGCGGCCGCGAGCTGGGCTACCCGACCGCGAACGTGGAGACCCTGCCGCACACCGCGATCCCCGCGGACGGCGTCTACGCGGGCTGGCTCACGGCCGACGGCGAGCGGATGCCCGCCGCGATCTCGGTCGGCACCAACCCGCAGTTCGACGGCACCGAGCGCACGGTCGAGGCGTACGCGATCGACCGCGTCGGGCTCGACCTGTACGGGCTGCACGTCGCCGTCGACTTCCTCGCGTACGTCCGCGGGCAGGAGAAGTTCGAGTCGATCGAGGCGCTGCTCGAAGAGATCGCGCGCGATGTGAAGCGCTCGACCGAGCTGATCGAGGCGCACGAGGCACAGTCGTAGGACTGGTCAAACGCTGGTCAACCAGTGACCAGAAACCGCCCAAGACCTGGCATCCATTGATTATGGGTGAAGGCTTTGGGCGGTTTTCGTCGTATTGACGCACTGGAGCGGCGCATAAGTTGAGACACGTGGCTGAACCACTGGTCTCCCGGATCCTCGGCATCGTCGGCGTCGACGCGGCCAAGAGCGCGCAAGCAGGCGTCCCGCCGTACCACACACCGGTGTTCGTGCCGGCCCACCCGCGCTACCCGGCCGGGGGCGCCGCCCCGCGCGTCGGCTTCGAGCTGCTGCTCCCGCCCTCGGGGCCGCCGGTCCCGGTGGCCTTCAGCAGCGTGGCGAAGCTGGTCGAGGCGCTGGGCCCGATGCAGCCCTGGATCGCCCTCTCCATCGGCCCGTTCGCGGAGGCGATGCGCGAGGCCCGGCTGCCCAAGGTGCGGCTCGACCCGGAGGTGGCGCCGGGCGGGCGCAGATGGCGGCCGGAGGACCTGGAGCGCACCTACGGAGAGAGCGGGGCAGGGGCATGAGCGCCGATGTGAAGGTCATCCTGGCCGACCTCAATTCGATGGCGTCGGCCTTCCGCGAGGAAGCCGGCATCTACCGGGGCATGCACGCCAACGTGAAGCCCGGGGCGGCCGGTTCCGGCGACCCCGGGTGCGACGCGGCCATCAAGTCGATGGCCGACCTGATAGCGGGCCTGCACGACAAGCTCTCGGACCGGCTCGACGACAACAGCGACAAGGTGAAGTACGCGCACGACTCGATGCAGCGCAACGACATCGACGTACACGGCCTCTTCGAAGACCTGATGTGAAGGGCGCGCGGTGAGCGACAGCTGGGTGGGCGGGGACATCGGCGGCATCCGCGCGATGGGCGACGCCTACAAGAACGCCAAGCACGACCTCGAATCGATCGTGAAGCCGCTCGGCACGGTCGTCGAGCAACTGGCCAAGGACGCGGCCTGGGAGGGCGAGGCGGCCGAGTCGTTCCGCGCCAAGTGGAGCGAGGACGCACTGACCGCGGGCGGGTTCGCGGAGCTGGTCCACGCGACCGGCGAGATCCTCTCCACGCTCGCCGACCACCTCTCCTGCGCCGAGAGCGCGCTGCAGAACGCCGAGGACGTCGCCGTGAAGGCGGGCGTCCCCATGGGCCCCAAGGGCGTCCCCGGCCGGCTGATGACCAACAACCCGCCCAGCGACAAAGAACAGAAGGCGATCGATGCGCTCCACGACTACGGGAGCGTGCGCGACGAGATCCTGCACACCGCCCAGCAGGCCCGCCTCGACGCGGCCGAGGCGCTCAACAAGCTGTACGAGGAGGACACCACCGAGGTGTCGCACGGCGACAAGGTCACCATCGCCGACTATCTGCGCGGCCTGTACGCGTACGACTCCGAGCGCACCCGGGTCAAGGGCCACGACGCCGCCGACAAGCTGGACGCCGCCAAGAAGGAGGCGGACGAGGCGAAGAAGGACCTGCGGGCCGAGCGCAAGGACTGGCAGAAGCAGGGCAGGTCGCTGCCCAAGGACTCCCCGGCCCGGCTCGCCTACAAGGACGCGCTGACCGAGCTCGACAGCCTGGAGACCGACATCGCCCGCGCCGAGCACGGCAGTTCGGCGCTCCCGTACGACCATGCGCTCAATGTGAAGGTCGTGGACGCGGCGGACGCGCTGAAGCTGGGCAAGGGCCTGGAGAAGCTGCCGGACTTCCTCAAGGAGATCCCGGTCGTCGACGTCGCCGCAGCGAGCGTCTGCGGCCTCCTGGAGGCGAAGGACGACCACGACAAGGGCTGGTCGTGGACGCACTCGGTGGTGGTGGACGGGGGCGCGGCGCTGGGCGGGCTCGCGGCGGGCTCCGCAGCCGTGGCGCTGGTCGCGAGCTCGGAGATCACCGTGCCGGTGGCCGTGGTCGCCGGAGTCGGCGGCCTCGTCATCATCGGCACGACGGATCTGCTCGACGAGGCGTTCCACGAGCACTGGAGCGAGGACATCCACGACCACGGAGTGGTGGGCGGCATCCTGCACGGTTCCGCCAACGTGGCCTCCGACACGTGGGATGACGTCACTCGGCTCGGCAGCGATGCCAAGGACGGAGCGAAGAAGGAGTGGCATGGCTTCACGAGCCTCTTCTGAGCGGATGACTCCGGCGAGACTGCCCGTGGTGGGGACCACGTGGTACCGCCGGGGTCCTCGGTACTGGCTGCGGCGCGTCGGCTCGGGCTGCGCCTCCCTGCTGACGGCGGTCTTCGTGTGCGCGGTCGCGTGGGCGCTCTTCGCCGGCCTGGTCTCCGGGCTGCCTGACGGCTGGCGCGAGGTCGTCTACGCCGTCGAGGGGGTGGCGGCTGTGATCGGTCTTGGCCTGGGGTGGGCGCGCGGGCGTCGGCAGATCCGCGAGCGGCTCGCCGATCCGCCCACGCCCGAGCAGAGTCGGGCGCGCCTGCGCCACCGCCACGGCGTCCGCCGGTGCGGCCATCGCGGCCGCCTGCGCGGCCACGGCGTCGACCGGCTCGGCGACCGGCGGCGCGGGAACGGGCTCCGCGGGAACGGCGGCGGCTGCCACCGGCGCGGCGGTCACGTAGTCACCGGAGTCGTCGGGCTCATCGGCCGGCTGGTCGGCAGGGGCCGGGGCGGGCTCGCTGGGCCAGGCCGGGGCGGCGTCCGACGGCTCGGCGGGCGCGGACTCGGCAGCGGCCGTCTCCGCGGCGGCGGGTGCGACATCGCTCGGCTCAGCCGCAGCGGCGGGCTCGGGTCCACCCGAAGCCGCGTCGGCCTCCGAAGGGGTGCCCTCGGCCGCCTCGGGCTCGCCCGTACGGTCGGCGTCGGCCTCCTGGGCAGCGCTCACCGGGGCCTCGTCCTTGACGGACGCGTCGGCAGTCTCATCGACGGCGACCGGCGCGGGAACGACGCCGGAGTCGGCTCCCGCTACGGCGGCGCCGGACGCGGCATCCGCATCCGTATCCCCATGCGCGACCGCGACCGCGACCGCGTCCGCAGCCGTCTCCGAACCCGCCGCCTCCGCCTTCTCCGCATCCGCCGCGGCCAGCCGCTCCGCGAGCTCCCGCTTCAGGGAGCCCGGCGAGAACCGCATGGTCGCGCCGCTCTCGATGTCCCCGCCCCCGAAGGGCTGCGGCTCGGCCGCCGCCTCCGGAGCGGGAGCCGGGGTCGCCGTCTCGGCCGGGACCGGGGCGGGGCCCGGCGGCGGAGGCGTGGTCGTCCAGTTCGGCTGGAAGCCGCCGCTGGAGGGCAGCCCGGGCACGGCCACGGGCGGCCCGGCGGGCGGCGGGGGAGGCGGCGTCGCCGCGTCCGCGCTCGGCGCCGCGTTCTGCGTGTACCAGGCCGGCGGGGTGTAGTCGATGGTGAACTCACCCGTGGGCTCGGGATCGGCGTCGGACCGATTCTCGTCGCGCGCGTTCCCGCCGGTGCGGAACTGGTCCTGATCGCTGTTCACCGGATTCCTTTCGTTCGCAGGCCGTCCCAGCCTAATCGCCGACAACACCGCACCGGCAGGCCCGGCCACCCCTCACCGACTGTCCCCTCCATCACGTCGTGCCCGTACGCTGCCGTCAAGTGACAGCAGGACGTCACCGTGTGGCCGGAGTGTGAACGAACCGTTCACGAACCCGGTCAGGATCAGTCGTACCTGCTTAATTCCTTTGTGGCGGAACGCGCTCGGCGCGGACCGCTCAGTCCATCCGCCGGGCGGAGCCGAGCAGTCCGGTCTCCGCGTCCGTGGCCTGGGTCATCACGAACTGGCGGTCGCGGGCACTGCACCACAGTGTCACCCCGTCCGCCAGCGTGGACAGCGCCTCCGTCTCGGCCTGCGGGAGATGCATGATCCGCCCGATCTGCGCGGCCTCGTCCGGCGAGACCCGCTGCACACCGACCAGGTCGGACTTCTCCAGCAACCGGGGCGCCACGGGGCTCAGATACGGCAGCAGCGTCAGCACCGACTGCCACGGCCCCGAGACCACACGCCCGCGCGGCGGCCGCATCCCGCAGTCGCGGACGACCACGACCGGCGAACCGGCGGACGCGCCCTGCGGCGGCACCCGGCCCACGTCGTGCAGCGCGATGCACTGCTGGCCGCCGCCCGCCGCCTGGGCGAGCGCAGTCCACGCGGGAGCGCGGCCGGTCTCCACGGTCACGCGCGCGCCCGTCGCCGCCGCCCGCAGGGCGAGCACCTGCGCGGTCCACAGCCCGCCGATCAGCGTCACGTCGTACGCCGTCGGGCGGTTGATGCCGAGGACCGACGGGCGGCCCGCCGCGTCCACGCCTATCACCATGCCGTCGTCGCCGACGGGCAGGGCCAGGGCCTCCACCTGGTCGGCGGAGAGCGCGTGCCGGTCGCGGCGCGGCCCGAGGAGCCCGAAGCCCAGCCGGGCGCGGCCCCTGCGCACCTCCGGAGCGGAGGGCGCGGTGGCGGGAGAGACAGAGGACGTGGTCATCAGCGCGCACCCCCGAGCGGCAGTGTGGCCAGCATGCCCGGCAGCTGTTCGCGGTCCAGGCGCACCAGGCCGATCTTGACTCCGCGCGCGGTGCGCTCCAGCTCCCGGCGGGCGACCACCAGTTCCTCGTCGCTGCGGCCGGTTATCCGGACGTGTCCGGTGAGCGTGACCTCCTGGCGGTCACCGGCGGACAGCGTCAGGCTGAACGTGGTGGCGAGTGCGGGAAGCGAGGTCAGCAGGGCGACCAGCTGCGGCATCGAGGTCCCGGCGCCGCCCAGTTGGGGCCAGCGGCCCACCCAGTACGTGGTGTGGCGGCGGTCGTCGCAGCGCCAGGTCCTGGCCGTCTCCTGGGTGCGCCGCCCCGGCGTGCCCGAGCGGCCCGCCTGGGTGATCGCCATCGGGTTGGCGCAGGTCGAGGTGGCGATGGCGCCCGTCAGCTCCTGCTCGGTGAGGACCGTCGTACGGAACCCGGCGCCGGTCAGCCGGCTCGCCAGCTGGTCCGCCGCGCGCACCAGGCACTTCTGGGCGCCGGTCAGACCGCCGCCGCGCGCGGCCACCGCCTCCGCGCACAGCTCGGGGTCGAGCTTGAGCGCGATCCAGGTGATGCGCACGGCGGGCGAGCCCGTCTGGGCCTGCAGCGGGGCGTAGTTACGGGCCGCCACCGACTGCTGCGGCAGATGCGGGGCGGGCGCGGGCTGGGTGTGCTGGACGATCTGCGCGGACTCCAGGCGGATGCCGTCCACGTCCAGCGCGTCCCGTACGAGGGAGACCGGCAGCGGGCGGGTGCCGCGCTCGGGGCGCAGCGCCGTGGCGTCCATCTCGACCTGGAGCACGGCGGTGAGGAAGGTGCCGTCGCCCACCATGCCGACGGGGCGGCGGTCGCGGTCGCCGAATGTGTACGTCCGCAGTGCCGGGTCGCACTCCACCGCCGGGGCGAAGCCCGGTTCGGTGCCCGCCGGGACCGGCAGGCCCGCCGCCCTGCGCGTACGCGCGCGGAGCGACAGCACCGTGCCCAGCCACTCGGGCAGCGAGCGGCGGTGGCGGCGGACGACGGCGAGCAGCACGAGCAGCGCGGCGACCACACCGGCCGGCACCAGCATCAGCGTGTCGATCACCCACGCGACGAGCAGCACGGCGGCGGCGAGCTCCACCAGCACGAGTTGTTGCAGTCGGAACGACCCGAAGTGTCCGGGCCGGGCCTTCAGACGGGGTGCGGAGGCTCCCTGGGCGGGGGCCGAAGGACCGGCGGCGGCAGGCCGCACACGCGTCGCGGACGCCATCACTCCACCACCCCCCATTCGTGCGCAAGCACCCAAAACATCCGGATTCCCCCAGCTCGGCAAGGGGTCTTGACGGCGGCTTCACCCTACCCGCCCCACAGACACCCTCGGTCAACAGGCATAGTAGGGGGCCGGTCTGACAATCGAGGCCCGGGGACCGCAGGACCAGGTCCGACACGGGGGCCGCGCGGGGAGAGACAGAGGCGCATGGCATCACGGCGGGACGAGCTCAACGCGTACACCTTTGCGAAGAAGCGCACGGTGGCGGCGTTTCTGCAACCGTCTCCCACGGGCACGGAGGAGGGCGCTCCGCGTCCGCTGAAGGCCATCGTGCCGAGCGTGATCGTGGCCGCGCTCTGCCTCGCCGGCTTCGGCGCCTGGGGGATGTTCAAGCCCAAGGCGCCGCAGGGCTGGGACACCCCCGGCGCCAAGGTGATCGTCGGCAAGCAGTCGACGACCCGTTACGTGGTGCTGTCCACCGGCAAGGGCAAGGACAAGAAGGTCCTGCTGCACCCGGTGCTCAACCTGGCGTCGGCGCGGCTGCTGCTCGACCCGCAGAAGTTCGACGTCATCCAGGTCAGCGACGACGTCCTGGACTCGGGCAAGCTCTCGCGCGGCCCGATCCTGGGCATTCCGTACGCCCCGGACCGGCTGCCCGCCGCGGGCGAGGCCGGCAAGGCCAAGCGCTGGGCGGTCTGCGAGCAGCCCGGCGGCGGCAAGGACTCCGTCCAGAAGGCCGCGTTCGTCTTCGCCGACCGCGACTTCAAGCTGACCGACGACAAGCACCGGCTCACCGGCGGCCAGGTGATGTACGTCCAGGGCCAGAAGAACCAGGCCCGTTACGTGGTGGACGCCAAGGGCACCAAGTACCTGGTCAAGGGCGCCCCCGGCGACCTCCTCGCCCGTACCCTCTTCGGCGCCGACGAGCAGCCGCAGCAGGTCACCGACGACTGGCTGGCCACCCTCGGAGACGGCACCCCGGTCGACTTCCCGACCATCCCCGGCACCGTGGGCGCCCCGGCCGGCACCGGCGGCGGCCTCTCGCCGCAGGAGGACAAGGTCGGCATGGTGCTGAGCGCCCAGACCGGCGCGGGCCCCCAGCAGTACCTGGTGCTGCAGGGCAAGGTCCAGCCCGTCTCCGACTTCACGGCCTGGCTGGTGCTCAACTCCCCGCAGACCACGAAGCTCGGCATGCACGGCGACGTCAAGGAGGTCGACGCGGCCTCCATCGCGCCCAAGCCGGAGTACTTCGGCGCCACCAACAACTGGCCCGACAAGAAGGCCAAGCAGGTCAACGCGGGCGGTAGCGCCCCGGGCGCGCGCAGCACCGTGTGCAGCGTGCTGCGCAAGGTCGACGACAAGGGCAACACCACCCTGTCCACCTGGGCGGGCACCGAGTACCCGGCGGCCATCACCGCGGGCGGCACCAGCACGTACGTCACCCCCGGCACCGGTCTGCTCTACACCCAGGTGCAGGGCAGGCAGACGCGCCCCGACGGTTCGCTCTTCCTGGTGACCGACACCGGACTGCGGTACGCGGTGCAGGCCAACGGCGACAGCGACGCCGCCCGTTCCGACATCGGCACCGGCGACCAGCAGAAGCCGGACGACGGCCGCCCCGAGCCGAGCCAGGCGCAGCAGCGCCTCGGATACGAGAAGGTCACCCCGGCCCTGGTGCCCATCAACTGGTCGGAGTTCCTGTCCAAGGGCCCCCGGCTCGACACCAACAGCGCCCGCCAGCCCCAGGGCTCGTAGGGAAGGACTGACCTCAGTGTCGAAGCGGAAGCCATACAGGAAACCGGTGCTGGTGGGCGCGGCCACGGCCGTCGCCGCACTGACGCTCACCCCGTCCGCGTACGCGTCCCCGTCGTCCGCCCTCGGACTCGACGGCAGCGGCGAGTGCACCTTCCCCATGAAGAAGCAGATCGAGGGCCGCCCCTGGTCGCTCCAGCGGGTGCTGTTCGACGAGTTGTGGCAGGACACCAAGGGCAAGGGCGTACGGGTCGCGGTCATCGACACCGGTGTCGACATCGCCAACCCGCAGCTCAAGCCGGCGGTCGACGCGAAGAGCGGCGTCGACTACCTCAAGCCCGAGAAGGACGGCACGGGCGAGCAGAACGAGAAGCGGGGCAAGACCGGCGGCACGGTCGACGAGGTCGGCCACGGCACCAAGGTCGCGGGCATCATCGCCGCGCGCCCCCGCGCGGGCACCGGCTTCGTCGGCCTGGCGCCCGAGGCCACGATCATCCCGATCCGCCAGAACGACGAGAAGAACAGCGGCAAGACGGACACGATGGCGAAGGCGATCGACCACGCCATCGCCCAGCACGCCGACGTCATCAACATCTCGCAGGACACGACCGAGCCGCAGGGCCCCGACTCCGACCTCGCCAAGGCCGTGCGGCGAGCCCTCGACAAGCAGATCGTGGTGGTCGCCTCGGCGGGCAACGACGGCATGAACGGCAATCTGAAGGACACCTACCCGGCGGCCTTCCCGGGCGTGCTCGCGGTCGCGTCCTCGGACCGCAACAACGAGCGCGCGGTGTTCTCGCAGCCGGGCACGTTCGTCGGGGTCGCGGCACCCGGCGTCGACGTCGTCTCCACCGTGCCGGGCAACGGCCAGTGCTCGGACAACGGGACGAGCTTCTCCGCGCCGTACGTCGCCGGGGTCGCCGCGCTGCTGCGTGCCAAGTACCCGTACGCGAAGACGAAGTGGACGGCCGCGCAGATCATCGCGCGGATCGAGCAGACGGCGGAGCGGTCGGTCAACGGGCACGACAACTTCGTCGGCTGGGGCGTGGTCGACCCGGTCCGCGCGGTGACCGACGACTCGCCCCCGGAGGCAGCCGCCCATCCCGACCCGGGCCCGCCGAAGGCCGCGGCCCCGGACGTGGCGGCGCTGGCGGTCTCCGAGACGCCCCAGGAGCGCAACGAGCGGTACGCCACCTACGCGTTGGGCATCGCCGCCCTGCTCGTGGCGGTGGTCGCGGGCACGGCGACGGTGATCCGGGACGCCCGCAAAAGAGGCCTGCGGAAGGTGAACGGGGTCAACGGGGCGAACGGGTCAACGGGCTGAACGGGGTTTCGGGACGAACCTGAGACGTCTTTGAGTACGGATACTCATTCGGCTCCGAAACCGGAGTGACTAGAGTGATCACATGCTTCGCGCGCTTCACGAGTGTGACGAAGCGACAGCGGTAGCGCGGCACCGGTGGCAGAGCGGTGCCGACGGGGATTTACGGGGAGGAACAGTGGCCGAGCCGAACGGTGGCGGCAACGGCGGCAGCAGCGGTGGCGGCGGAAAGCCGGACCTCGGGGTCGACGGGGTGAGCCTCGCCGACTTCAAGGGCCGCATGGAGGAACTGCTGCGCAGCCTTGAGAAGTCCCCGGCGCGCCACAGCAAGATCGCCGACCAGCGGGTGCAGCCCACCTCGTACGGCAAGGGCTTCGCGGCCGCGGACGAGCTGCACAAGGCGTACGACAAGGTCCGTACGAACCTGGAGCGGCTCACCAAGATCTTCGGTGACCAGATCGAGGGCATGGGCATCGCGGTGCACATCGCGGACAAGGGCTACGGCGGGATCGACGTGGACGAGGCCCACCGCTACCAGGCCATCCGCAAGGAGACGGAGAAGTACTACGAGACCCCGGCGGCCGGTACGAAGCCGGCGGACCAGGGTCCGACCGCTCCGGGTACGAAGGCTCCCGACAAGGGTGGCCACGGCAACGACGCCGACTCCGGCGGTCTGAAGTAAAGGGGGCATGACGATGGCGACCGAAGAATTCGAGGGCATGTCCCTTGAGGCCCTCAACGCGATGCTGGCGACGGCCAAGCCGGGCGAACTGACCGGCGCGGCCGAGACGCTGGCCGCCGCGGCGCCCGACATCGCGGACATCGCGCGGGACCTGCGCTGGTACATCGACCAGGTCAAGTGGCACGGCGCCGGTGGCGAGGCGTTCCGCGAGTGGGGCCGCGGCATGGTGTCGGAGACGCTGGTGCTGAGCGAGTACGCCGGGGTCGTCGGCCAGGAGATGGCCCGCGCGGGCCAGGCCCTGACCGAGGCGAAGGCGGCGGTCCCGGCGACGGACGGCATGTGCTACGCCGACCCCGAGAAGGAGAAGGCGCGGCTGAAGGCGCTGGGCCCGAAGACGAACGAGGCGATCAACCAGCTGAACCGGTTGTCGTCGTACTACAACGCTTCGCGGGACCGGATCTCGGCTCAGCCTGAGCCTAAGTTTGTGCCGCTGCCGGTCCAGCGCAGTGGCGACGAGTCCTCCTACGGGACGAGTTCGTCCTACGGCGGCACCACCACCGCGCACAGCGGTGGTGGTGCCGGAACCGTGGGCGGGACGTCCTACGCCCCTTCCGGTTCAACGGGTCACCACACCACGGCTGCCAATGGGGCCGTGGCCCCCGGTGCGACGGTGGCGGGACCGTCTGTTGTGCACCAGCCGGTGGGAACCAGCATCGACTCCGTCACTGTGGCTCCGCCACCGGAGACCACGACACGGCCCACCGGGCCTGCCATGCCCACCCCGCCGCACGGCGGACCGGCACCTGTCGTCACTCCGCCTCCGGTCCTGCCCGGTCCGTTCGGCAAGGGCGGCCAGGAGCGGACGCCCCCGATGACCCGTGTCGGCGTCCCGGGCGAGGGTCCCGCCACGGGCCGTGCGGTAGGAAATCCGCGCGGTCCGGGTATCGCTCGTCCGAGTGGTCCTCCGGGTACCACGCGCGGTCTCACCCCCGAGGGCATCACCGGCGGGCGTCCCACGCTGCCGACCGGCCGCGGCTCGACGCCGCGGCTCCCGATGGGCACGGTCGTGGGCGAAGAGCGCGCCGGAACCGGAATGGGCCGTGGGCCCGTGGGCGGCGGCATGGGGCACGGTCCTGGCGGCGTGCCGCGTGGCACCACGGGCATGGGCGGTCGCAGGCTGGCTTCCGAGCCGGGTGGAACTGTTGGGGCACCGCGTGCGTCTCTCGGCGGGCGTGGTGAATTCACCCCCGGCGGTACGGGGTTGGTGAACGGCAACAAGCGAGGCACGGACCGGCGCCGCTCCACTTCTTCCGAGGCCCCCGACTACCTGGTCGAGGACGAGGAGACGTGGGCGATGGACCACCGCAAGGTCGTCCCGCCGGTCGTCGACTGACGTACGCAAACCATCGCCGCTCAAGGAGTCCGCAGTCCCATGTTCAGCTCAGTCCGCGCAGTGCGCAGCCGCCCGGCACTTCTCGGTGCCGCACTGGCTGCGGCACTGGCCTGCTCGGTCGGCACCGCGCCGACGGCGCTGGCCGACGACATGCGGTCCAAGCAGTGGTACCTGGACGCGATGGACGCGGACGCCATGTGGAAGGTGAGCACTGGTTCCGGAGTCACGGTGGCGGTGGTCGACAGTGGTGTCGACGACACCGTTCCCGAACTCAAGGGCCGTGTCCTGCCGGGCAAGAACATCGACAAGCCGACCAAGAGCGCCCGTGAGGACACCAACCGGCACGGGACGAACATGGGGCTGCTCATCGCGGGCAGCGGCACGCAAGGCGGAGTCAAGGGGCTCGCGCCCGGCGCCAAAGTCCTTCCGGTGAAGGCCTACGAGAACGTCCTGCCCGGGCTGAAGGTCGTCTCCCTGGGGATTCGTGCCGCTGCGGACACCGAGGCCAAGATCATTAGCGTGTCGCTGGGCGGCTCACCCAACGAGACCGAGAACGCCGAACTCAAGTCGGCGGTCGACTACGCCCTTAAGAAGGGCAAGCTCATCTTTGCGGCTGCCGGCAATGACGAGCTCGGCCGTATCGACCATCCCGGTGCGTACCCCGGTGTCGTCGCGGTGAGCGCCGTCGACTCCAAGGGCAAGGTTGCGCAGTGGTCCAACCACGGCGCAGGTCTCGGGCTCGCGGCCCCGGGCGACGAGATCCCCGGGTACTGCACGCGTGGCACGGGTTACTGCGCAAGTAAAGGCACCAGTCAAGCCACCGCCATCACCTCCGCCACCGCCGCCCTCATCTGGTCCGCCCACCCCGACTGGACCGGCAACCAGGTGCTGCGCGTGATGATGGAGACCGCCGGGCACAACGGCAAGGTGCCCAGCCAGTTCATCGGATACGGCACCGTCCGCCCCGCCCAGGTGCTCCTCAAGGGCAACGGCAACCCGGGCCCCGCCGACGTCAACCCGCTGCTCGCCGCCCGAGGCGCGGGCGCATCCACGACTTCCCCCTCTCCCGCAGACACAGCAGACAAGGGGGCAGGCAGTGGCGACCAGGAGAAGCCGCAGGCCGGTAAGGCCGCGGACGCGGAGTCCGAGGACAAGGACTCCGCGCCCTGGACCGTCATCGCCATCATCGCCGCGGTCGTCGTCCTCATCGGCGGCGCCGTCGCGGCGGTACGTGTACGCAACAAGCGAGCGTGATCACTCGCTCGGACACTCACGAGAGGGAAGAGAATGAGCTCCAACCCCGGTGGTCAGAGTATTGGCTACGAGGCCGTCACCAAGGCCAAGAACGCCATTGAGGAAACCGCCCACGACATGAGCCAGCAGATCCGCGTGCTGGCCGACGCGATCGCCACGGTCGGTGCCGGGTGGTCCGGTTCCGGTGCCAACCAGTTCGTGACCGCCCAGGACACGCTGAACCGGCGCCACGACGACATCCGCCGCAAGCTGGACGTCCTCTACAACGCCGTGATCGGTACGAAGAACCTCAACCAGGAGAACGACGAAGAGGTCGACGCCGCGTTCCGGGCGATCAACGCCCAGGGTGGCGCCACCAGCGGCGGTGTGCCCAACACCTCCGGCCTGAACAGCCTCTAGGCACCGCTTCCGGGCCACCGCCTCCGCGCGCTGCCCGCAGGCACCCTTCCGGCGCCGCACGCATGCGCCGCAGCTCATCCGCGTACGTACGCACGCACCCAGCACAGTTCAGACTTCACGAGGAGCAGACATGGGCGACACGGGTCCCGACCTCAAGATTCGGTATGAGAACGTCCAGGAGATCGCGAACAGCATCCGCGCCATCTCCAAGCGCATCACGGACGACCTCGGGCGCATGGAGGCGGCCGTCAACGTCGTCGCCGCCACCTGGGACGGCGAGGCGCACGGCCAGTACCTGAAGGTCCAGAAGGACTACCGGGCCGACGCGCACGACATCCAGATGACGCTGGAGAAGATCGCCAAGACGATCGAGACCGGCAAGGACAGCTACCACGCGACCGACCTCAAGGCGTCGCGGCTGTTCACCGAGGGCTACTGAGTCACCGCAGGGCGCAGGGAAAGGGGGTCACGCCCATCGGGCGTGACCCCCTTCCGTATGCCCGCTCCGTATGCCCGATCAAGGCCTCGCCGGGCGGCT
Source organism: Streptomyces sp. ERV7 (assembly GCF_001653515.1). Lineage (GTDB taxonomy): Bacteria > Actinomycetota > Actinomycetes > Streptomycetales > Streptomycetaceae > Streptomyces. The sequence goes on from NZ_LYOY01000051.1 coordinate 297,599, forward strand.
CAGCGCAGGTCGAACTCGCCGTCCCGCGCGCCCAGGACGAACGCCCTCCACTCCGCCTCGGTGTAGCGCAGCACGGTGTCGGGGTCGAGGGAGGAGCGCATCGCCACGGCCCCGCCGGGCAGATGGGCGATCTCCACCCGCTCCGCCTCCTGCTCGGTGCCGGGCGGGCTCACCCACTCCGCGCCCGAGAGGTCCAGGGCGTACAGCTCTTCCTTCTCACGTTCGCTGCCCATGTAGCACGTTCCCTTCGAAGTTCAGTGCCTGTCAGGGTAGTTGGAGCGGGCGGCTCGCACCGCCCGTTCCTCCTACTGTCACTGATCCGGCCCGCACCGCTCCGGTCGTCACTGCTCGGGTCGTCACTGCTCGGGGAGCCAGCCCAGCTGCACCAGCGGGGTGCCGCGCTTGCGGGAGACGAAGTAGCCGCGGCCCTGCGGCATCGGGCGGGGGCGGACGTTGCCGAGGACGTCGCCCTCGTTCGGGTCGCCGGACAGGACCACGCCCTGCGCGCCGAGCTCCTTGATGCGTTGCATGAAGGACTCGTACATCGAGCGGGACGCGCCCGCCGAGCTGCGGGCGATGATGAAGCGCACGCCCACGTCCCGGGAGAACGGCAGGTTCTCCACCATCACCGACAGCGGGTTGCCCGCGTTCGTCGAGACCAGCTCGTAGTCGTCGACGATGATGAACACCTGCGGGCCGGTCCACCAGGAGCGGTCGCGCAGCTGCTGCGGGGTGACGTCCGGCGGCGGCTGGCGGCGCACCATCAGGTCCGCCAGCGCGTTCATGTGCATCTCCAGCGCGCTGGACAGCGGCGCGTACTCCAGCAGATGCGTGTCCGGGACCACGTCCAGGAGCGAACGGCGGTAGTCACCGACGACGATCTTCGCCTCGTCCGGCGAGTACCGCTCGGAGATCTTCTGGGCGAGGTGGCGCAGCAGCGCCGTCTTGCCCGACTCGCTCTCGCCGAAGACCAGGAAGAACGGGTCGGTCTCGAAGTCGACGAACACCGGCTCCAGATTGGTCTCGTCGATGCCGATCGCCACACCGTGCTGCGGGTACTCGAAGCCCTTCGGCAGCTGGTCGGCCGGGAGCCGGCGGGGGAGCAGGCGGACGGTGGGGGCCGCCGGGCCCTGCCAGGCCTCCTTGACCGTACGCACGAACGCCTCGGTGGCCTGGGAGAGCGTCTCCGGGTCGCAGGAGCCGTCCATGCGCGGCAGCGCCGACATGAAGTGCAGCTTCTCCGCGACCTGGCCGCGGCCCGGCATGCCCACCGGCACGTTGGCAGCGACCTTGCGGTCGAACTCGGAGTCCATCGAGTCGCCGAGCCGCAGCTCCAGGCGGCCCAGGATCTGGTCCTTGAGCGCGGCGCGCACCTCCATGTAGCGGGAGGCGGTGAGGATGACGTGGATGCCGTAGCCGAGGCCCCGGCTCGCGATGTCCTGGACGACGCCGTCGAGCATCTCGTAGTCGCCGCGGAACGCGCCCCAGCCGTCGATGACCAGGAACACGTCGCCCCAGGCCTCGCCGGGGAGGTCGCCGGCCGCGCGGCGGCGCCGGTAGGTGCCGATGGAGTCGATGCCGTTGGCGCGGAAGAACTCCTCGCGCCGGTTCAGCACCCCCGCGACCTCCGCCACCGTACGCCGCACCCGCTCGGGGTCCAGGCGCGAGGCGATGCCGCCCACGTGCGGCAGGTCGGCGACGGACGACAGACCGCCACCGCCGAAGTCGAGCCCGTAGAACTGCACTTCGTTCGGGGTGTGGGTGAGCGCGAACGACGAGATCAGGGTGCGCAGCAGCGTCGACTTGCCGGACTGCGGGCCGCCGACGAGCAGCATGTGGCCCGCCGCGCCCGAGAAGTCCCGGTAGAGCACCTCGCGGCGCTGCTCGAAGGGCTTGTCGATGAGGCCGAGCGGCACGATCAGACCGCCCGGGCGGGTGTACTCCGTCGCGTTCAGACCGCGCTCCGCCGTGGGCGCGATGCCCGGCAGCAGCTGGTCCAGCGAGGGCGCGTCGTCCAGCGGCGGCAGCCACACCTGGTGGGCGGGCACGCCCTGCCCCTCCAGGCGCCGCACGATCACGTCGAGCACCGTGTCCGCCAGCGCGTCGTCCTCGCCGGGGGTCCTCACCGCCGCCGGGTCGGGCGCCGCGTAGACGACCGGCACCGGGGCGGCCGTGAACAGCGCGGTGCGCCGCTCGATCGGCAGCGGGCCCACGGTGAGGTCGGGGCCGCCGGAGCGGTAGGTGCCCGACACATACGCCGCCTTGAAGCGGACCATCTCGTCGGTGCCGAACTTGAGGTAGCCGGAGCCCGGCACCGACGGCAGGTGGTAGGCGTCGGGGACGCCCAGCGCGGTGCGCGACTCGGCCGCGGAGAAGGTGCGCAGACCCACGCGGTACGAGAGGTACGTGTCCAGACCGCGCAGCTTGCCCTCCTCCAGGCGCTGCGAGGCGAGCAGCAGATGCACACCCAGGGAGCGGCCGATACGGCCGATCTGGATGAACATGTCGATGAAGTCGGGCTTGGCGGTGAGGAGTTCGGAGAACTCGTCGATCACCAGGACCAGCGAGGCGAGCGGCTCCAGCGGGGCGCCCGCGGCGCGCGCCTTCTCGTAGTCGTGCATGTTGGCGTAGTTGCCCGCCGAGCGCAGCAGCTCCTGGCGGCGCTGGAGCTCGCCGCGGATCGCGTCGCCCATGCGGTCGACCAGGGTGAGGTCGTCCGCCAGGTTGGTGATGACCGCCGCCACGTGCGGCATCTGCGACATGCCGGTGAAGGTCGCGCCGCCCTTGAAGTCGGCGAGGACGAAGTTCAGCGTCTCCGAGGTGTGGGTGACCGCGAGGCCGAGCACCAGGGTGCGCAGCAGCTCCGACTTGCCGGAGCCGGTCGCGCCCACGCACAGGCCGTGCGGGCCCATGCCCTCCTGCGCGGCCTCCTTGAGGTCGAGCATGACGGGCTGGCCGTCCTCGCCGACACCGATCGGCACCCGCAGCCGCTCGGCCGTCGAGCGCGGCCGCCAGGTGCGGGCCACGTCGATGGAGCCGGCGTCGCCCAGGTTCAGCAGATCCGTGAAGTCCAGGTTGGCGAGCAGCGGCTCGTCGTCGTCACCGCCGCCCATCTGCAGCGGCGCGAGCTGGCGGGCCAGCGCCTCGGCGGCCGGCAGCGACATCTGGTCCGGCACACCCTCGTACGCCATCCCGAAGCCCGACTCCAGGCGCAGCCGGCCCGGCCGTACGACCACCGAGAGGCCGCCGCGCGGCTCGTCGAGCTCGCCCGGCACCACCTCGATGATGGTGACGCCCTGCAGCCCCTCGGCGGCCGCGAACGCCGAGTCCGGCGGCACCATCCCGCCGTCCAGGACCACCACCAGGTGCGGCTGGTCCAGGACCGGCTGGTTGTCCCGGCTGAACCGGGGCCGCCCGTCCAGCCTGCTGTGCAGCAGCAGCTCCAGCTCACCCAGGTCGTCGCCGAACAGCCGCTTGGTGCCGGCCCCGTCGACCTGGCCGGGCACCTGGGTGTGCGGCAGCCACTTCGTCCAGTCCCAGCGCCCCACCGCGCCCGGCGCCGCCACCACGGCGACCATCAGGTCGTCGGGGGAGTGCAGCGTCACCAGCTGCGCCACCAGCGCGCGCGCCGCCGACTGGGCGGCGTCCGGGTCGCCGGAGACCGTCACGTGGTAGAAGGCGCGCATCGAGACCGCCATCGGCAGCCCGTCCAGCGAGCCGTGCACCGCGAGGAACTGCTGCATCGCGCCCGCGCACAGCGGCTCCAGCTCGTCCACCGGCGCCGTCTCCGGTGCTATCAGCGGGGTGGCGAGCTGCTGGGCGCCCAGGCCGATCCGGGCCTGTCCGAAGTCGTCGTCGCCGACCCGGCGCTCCCAGACCCGCGAGCCCTCCGCGACCACCGACCACAACTGCTCGGGCGCCGGGTGCAGATACAGCTGCGCGTCGCGCTGGCGGCGCGCGGTCTTGCGCACCGCACGCCGCGTCTGCGCGAGGTACTTGAGGTAGTCGCGCCGGACATCGGCCATTTGCCCCTGCGCACCCTTGCGGAACTTCACCAGCTGCGCGATCACCATCGCCAGTGTCGACACCAGCATCAGCGCGCCCATGATCTTCATGAACGGCGCCGAGTTGGGCATGAAGAAGAACACCACCGACGAGCCCATGCCGAGCATCGGCAGGAGCTGCATCAGCATCGACTCCTGCTGTCCGCGCGGCAGCTCCGGCGGCCCCTCGAGCCGCAGCTCGTCCGAGGACACTTCGGGCGGCAAGGACCGCGGCGGGCGTTTGACGACGATCTGGCTCACCGGAGCATCAATCCCTCAATACGGACGGTCACTTGCGTTCCGGCGCCCCCGTGACCGCTCGATTCGGGGGCTCCCTGCGCGCGACGGTGATCCTACTTGCAGCCTGTGACACCGGAGCCCGGTAGGGTGGCGCGCGCAGTGTGCGCAACCGCGAATCAGGGGGTCCGAGGACGTGAGTACGACCGCAGCGACAGGCTTCTGCCGGGTCACGGTGGTGGCGCCCGACAGTCGCATCGATGTGGCCCTCCCGGAGGACATCGCCGTCGCCGACGTCTATCCGGAGATCCTCCGGCTCACCGGCCAGACCCAGCCCGCGGGCGCGCCCACCGGCTACCACCTGGTGCGCCGCGACGGCACCGTCCTCGACGGCGCCCGCACCCTCGCCGCCCAGCAGGTCCTCGACGGGGAGCTGCTGAGCCTGCGCCCCTTCGGCGAGTCGCTGCCGCCCGCCGTCTTCGACGACGTCTCGGACGCCGTCGCCTCCGCCGTCACCCGCGACCGCCATCTGTGGAGCGACGACCTGCTGCGCTGGGCGGGCCTGGCCGGCGGCGTCCTGCTGCTCGTCCTGATGGGCTTCGTCCTCTGGTACGCGGACCCCGTCGACCACGACATGCACGGCCTGCCCGGCATCATCGCGGGCTCCGCGGGCCTGCTGCTCACCGCCTTCGCGGGGGTGCGGGCCCGGGTCTACTCCGACCGCGCCAGCGCCGTGGCCCTCGGCCTCGGCGCGCTGCCCCTGCTGCTGATCGCGGGCTCCGGCATCATCGGCCCGGACAGCGGCGACGGCCCCGGCAAGCTCCAGTTCCTGCTCGGCTGCGTCACCGTCCTGGTGGCCTCGGTGTCCCTGGTCGTGCTCACCCCGAGCGGCGACGCCCCGTTCGTGGCGACCACCTTCCTCGCCGCCACCGGCACCCTCGCCACCTTCGTGGCCATCCTCACCGAGTCCACCGCCACCCGGACGGCCGCGGTCTGCGCCCCGGTCGCCATCGGCCTGGTCGCCTTCCTGCCGGGCCTGTCCGCACGCTTCGCCCGGCTCCCCATCGGCTACGCCTCCCCGCGCAGCGCCACCGCCGACGACTTCGGCGCCGAGCCCAGCAGCACCCCCGAAGCCCGCCCCGTCGACGCCGAGCGCATCGCCGCCCAGGCCCGGCGCGGCCACGAGATGCTGCTCGGCCTGGTCGGCGGCTGCGCCGCGACCGTGGTCGGCTCCGCCGCCGTCCTCGGCTTCTCGCACAGCCTCTACGGCCAGCTCCTGGCCCTGATGGCCGGGCTCGCCATGCTGCTGCGCGCGCGTCTGTTCCGCTACACCTCGCAGGTCGCCTGCGTCCTGGTGGCCGGGCTCGCCGCGATCGCGCTGCTGGTCCTCGGCCTCTCCCTGAACCCGCCCGGAGATCTGCTGTACGACTTCGTCCGCTACGGCGACCGCGGCTCTCTCGACATCCGTACGATCTGGCTCTCCGCGGCCGTCGCGGCCGGTGCCGCCCTGATCACCGCCATCGGCCTGATCATCCCGAAGAAGGGCCTCTCGCCCTTCTGGGGCCGCACCCTCGACCTCGCCGAGGGCGCCGTGCTGCTCTCGCTGGTCCCGCTCTGCCTGGCCGTCCTGGACGTCTTCGACCGCGCCCGCTCGCTCACCAGCGGCTGACGGGCCCCTGCGGACGCCTCCGGGACACGCCCGGGGGCGGGCGACCCCCCGATCGGACGAGTCCCGGCGTACTGGTACGCTGTGTGACGGCCGTTTGTGTACGCGTCTTCGGATTGTTCTGGAGGCTGCGCCCAGCGGATCCCCGCCTCCCGAGTAACGGAAGCCCCCCTGAGACAAAGACCAGGGGCACTCGGTGGCACATCAAGACTACGAGGAGTACCGAGTGTCTCTCGACGCCGCTACGAAGAAGCAGATCATGTCCGAGTTCGGCCAGAAGGAGGGCGACACCGGCTCCCCCGAGGTCCAGGTCGCCATGCTCTCCCGCCGCATCTCGGACCTGACCGAGCACCTCAAGACCCACAAGCACGACCACCACTCCCGTCGTGGTCTGCTGATCCTGGTCGGCCAGCGCCGCCGCCTGCTGCAGTACCTGGCCAAGAAGGACATCCAGCGCTTCCGTGCGCTGGTCGACCGCCTGGGCATCCGCCGCGGTGCGGCCGGCGGCGCCAAGTAAGTCGCCGTGAAGGGAGCGGTTCCCACCTATTAGGGGGCCGCTCCCTTTGCTGTACGTGCGGGACGTACCGGACGCTCAGTAGTCTGGTCGTACAACGCAACACACGATGAGCGAGAAGCCTCCTCCCGCCGCCGGTCCTCGGTAGTGGCCTCCGGGGAGACAACGCCCCCGGATGCTTCGATCGAAGACCGGCCCGCAGCCCAGGAGCGCTTCTCCGCCACACCGTCCCCCCGCCACACGGGCCCGGGGACGAAAGACGATGAGTATCGGAGAAAACGCTAGTGGAGAACGAGACCCACTACGCCGAGGCCGTTATTGACAACGGTTCCTTCGGCACCCGCACCATCCGCTTCGAGACGGGCCGCCTGGCCAAGCAGGCCGCCGGCTCCGCCGTCGCGTACCTGGACGACGACACGATGGTCCTTTCGGCCACCACCGCGTCCAAGAAGCCCAAGGACCAGCTCGACTTCTTCCCCCTGACGGTGGACGTCGAGGAGCGGATGTACGCGGCCGGCAAGATCCCCGGCTCCTTCTTCCGCCGTGAGGGCCGCCCCTCCGAGGACGCGATCCTCACCTGCCGGCTGATCGACCGCCCGCTGCGCCCGTCCTTCAAGAAGGGCCTGCGCAACGAGATCCAGGTTGTCGCCACGATCATGGCGCTCAACCCGGACCACCTCTACGACGTGGTCGCCATCAACGCCGCCTCCTGCTCCACGCAGCTGGCCGGCCTGCCCTTCTCCGGCCCGATCGGCGGCGTCCGCGTCGCGCTGATCCGCGGCCAGTGGGTGGCGTTCCCGACGCACACCGAGCTCGAGGACGCCGTCTTCGACATGGTGGTCGCCGGTCGCGCCCTCGAGGACGGCGACGTCGCGATCATGATGGTCGAGGCCGAGGCCACCGAGAAGACGATCCAGCTGGTCCAGGGCGGCGCCGAGGCGCCGACCGAGGAGGTCGTCGCGGCCGGTCTGGACGCCGCGAAGCCCTTCATCAAGGTCCTCTGCAAGGCCCAGGCCGAGCTCGCCGCCAAGGCCGCGAAGCCGACCGGCGAGTTCCCGGTCTTCCTCGACTACCAGGACGACGTCCTGGAGGCGCTCGCCGCCGCGGTCAAGGGCGAGCTCTCGCAGGCGCTGACCATCGCGGGCAAGCAGGACCGCGAGGCCGAGCTGGACCGCGTCAAGGAGCTGGCCGCCGAGAAGCTCCTGCCGGCCTTCGAGGGCCGCGAGAAGGAGATCTCCGCCGCGTACCGCGCGCTGACCAAGAAGCTGGTCCGCGAGCGCGTCATCAAGGACAAGGTCCGCATCGACGGCCGCGGGATCACGGACATCCGTACCCTGGCCGCCGAGGTCGAGGCCATCCCGCGCGTGCACGGCTCGGCGCTGTTCGAGCGTGGCGAGACCCAGATCCTGGGCGTCACCACCCTCAACATGCTCCGTATGGAGCAGCAGCTGGACACCCTTTCCCCGGTGACCCGCAAGCGCTACATGCACAACTACAACTTCCCGCCGTACTCGGTCGGCGAGACCGGCCGCGTCGGTTCGCCGAAGCGCCGCGAGATCGGCCACGGCGCGCTCGCCGAGCGCGCGATCATGCCGGTCCTGCCGACGCGCGAGGAGTTCCCCTACGCGATCCGTCAGGTGTCCGAGGCGCTGGGCTCCAACGGCTCGACGTCCATGGGCTCGGTCTGCGCCTCCACCATGTCGCTGCTGAACGCCGGTGTGCCGCTCAAGGCCCCCGTCGCCGGTATCGCCATGGGTCTGATCTCCCAGGAGATCGACGGCAAGACGCACTACGTCGCCCTCACCGACATCCTCGGTGCGGAGGACGCCTTCGGCGACATGGACTTCAAGGTCGCCGGTACGAAGGAGTTCGTCACCGCCCTCCAGCTCGACACCAAGCTGGACGGCATCCCGGCCTCCGTCCTGGCCGCGGCCCTCAAGCAGGCCCGCGACGCCCGCCTCCACATCCTCGACGTGATGATGGAAGCGATCGACACGCCGGACGAGATGTCCCCGAACGCCCCGCGGATCATCACCGTCAAGATCCCCGTGGACAAGATCGGTGAGGTCATCGGCCCCAAGGGCAAGATGATCAACCAGATCCAGGAGGACACCGGCGCCGAGATCACGATCGAGGACGACGGCACCATCTACATCGGTGCCCAGGTCGGCTCGCAGGCCGAGGCCGCCCGCGCCACGATCAACTCGATCGCCAACCCGACCATGCCGGAGGTCGGCGAGCGCTACCTGGGTACGGTCGTCAAGACCACCACCTTCGGTGCGTTCGTCTCCCTGCTCCCGGGCAAGGACGGCCTGCTGCACATCTCGCAGATCCGCAAGCTCGCCGGTGGCAAGCGCGTGGAGAACGTCGAGGACGTGCTCGCGATCGGCTCCAAGGTCCAGGTCGAGATCGCGGAGATCGACTCCCGCGGCAAGCTCTCCCTGATCCCGGTCGTCGAGGGCGAAGACGGCGACGAGACGAAGGACGACACCGACAAGTGACGTCCCGTAGCTCCAAGGCGACGGCCCGCACCTCCTCGGAGGCGCGGGCCGTCGCCCGTACCCAAACGCTTCTCAAGGGTTCCAACGGCATCGGCACCGTCCGCCGCACGACCCTGCCGGGCGGCCTGCGCGTCGTCACCGAGACCCTGCCCTCCGTACGGTCGGCGACCTTCGGCATCTGGGTCCAGGTCGGCTCCCGAGACGAGACGCCCACGCTCAACGGCGCCACGCACTATCTGGAGCACCTCCTCTTCAAGGGCACGCGCAAGCGCAGCGCCCTCGACATCTCCGCCGCGATCGACGCGGTCGGCGGCGAGATGAACGCCTTCACGGCGAAGGAGTACACCTGCTACTACGCGCGCGTGCTCGACACCGACCTGCCGCTGGCGATCGACGTCGTCTGCGACATGCTGACCGGCTCCCTCATCCTCGAAGAGGATGTGGACGCCGAGCGCGGTGTCATCCTCGAAGAGATCGCGATGACGGAGGACGACCCGGGCGACTGTGTGCACGACCTGTTCGCGCACACCATGCTCGGCGACACCCCGCTGGGCCGCCCGGTCCTCGGGACCGTCGACACGATCAACTCGCTGACCCGGGCGCAGGTCGCCCGCTTCTACAAGAAGCACTACGACCCGCGCCACCTGGTCGTGGCGGCCGCCGGAAACGTCGACCACGCCACCGTCGTACGCCAGGTCCGCAAGGCGTTCGAGAAGGCCGGCGCGCTCACCCACACGGACGCGGTCCCGGTCGCCCCGCGCGACGGCGCCCGCACCCTGAAGACGGCGGGCCGCGTCGAGCTCCTCAACCGGCGGACCGAGCAGGCGCACGTCGTCCTCGGCATGCCGGGCCTGGCCCGCACGGACGAGCGCCGCTGGGCGCTCGGGGTGCTGAACACGGCCCTGGGCGGCGGTATGTCCTCCCGCCTCTTCCAGGAGGTACGGGAGAAGCGCGGCCTCGCCTACAGCGTGTACTCGTACACCTCGGGCTTCGCCGACTGCGGACTGTTCGGCGTGTACGCGGGCTGCCGCCCCAGCCAGGTCCACGACGTCCTCAAGATCTGCCGGGACGAGCTCGACCGGGTCGCCTCGGACGGGCTGTCGGACGAGGAGATCGGCCGCGCGGTCGGCCAGCTCTCCGGCTCGACCGTGCTCGGCCTGGAGGACACCGGCGCGCTGATGAACCGCATCGGCAAGAGCGAGCTGTGCTGGGGCACCCAGATGTCGGTCGACGACATGCTGGCCCGGATAGCCGCGGTCACCCCGGACGAGGTCCGCGAGGTGGCCCGTGATGTGCTGGGCCAGCGTCCCTCGCTGTCCGTCATCGGCCCGCTGAAGGACAAGCAGGCCGACCGCCTCCATGAAGCGGTCTCCTGACCCGTACGCAATCCGTACGTACGTGTACGCAAGGACGTGAGGAAGCAAGCATGAGCAAGCTGCGCGTGGCGGTTCTCGGCGCCAAGGGCCGTATCGGCTCCGAAGCGGTACGGGCCGTGGAAGCGGCCGAGGACATGGAGCTGGTGGCGGCCCTGGGCCGGGGCGACAAGCTGGAGGCGCTCGCGGACGCGGGCGCCCAGGTCGTGGTCGAACTGACCACCCCCGCCTCGGTGATGGGCAACCTCGACTTCTGTGTGCGCCACGGGATGCACGCGGTCGTCGGCACCACCGGCTGGACCGAGGACCGCCTCGCGCAGCTCACCACCTGGCTGGACGGCTCGCCGTCCACCGGTGTGCTCATCGCCCCGAACTTCTCCATCGGGGCCGTCCTGACCATGAAGTTCGCGCAGCTCGCCGCGCCCTACTTCGAGTCCGTCGAGGTCGTCGAGCTGCACCACCCCAATAAGGTGGACGCGCCCTCGGGCACCGCCACGCGCACCGCGCAGCTCATCGCGGCGGCCCGCGCCGAGGCGGGCGTCGGCCCCGCGCCGGACGCCACGGCGACGGCGCTGGAGGGGGCGCGCGGCGCGGACGTCGACGGCGTCCCCGTCCACGCGGTCCGGCTGCGCGGTCTCCTCGCCCACCAGGAGGTCCTCCTGGGCGCCGAGGGCGAGACCCTGACGATCCGTCATGACTCGCTCCACCACAGCAGCTTCATGCCGGGCATCCTGCTCGGCGCGCGCCGCGTGGTGACCACTCCGGGCCTGACCTTCGGCCTGGAACACTTCCTCGACCTGAACTGAGCTGGACTGCCGGTCATGCGCGCAAAGATCACTTACTTCGTCACGGCTGCCGTTCTGGTCTTCTACTTCGTCCTGGTCGGCAGCCGGGGCCTGATGCTCATCCAGGACGGCAAGCTGATCACCGTCACCATGGGGATCGCGGTCCTGGTGCTGCCGCTGATCGGCATCTGGTTCCTCTGGGCCAACACCCGCTTCGTGACGCGGGCCAACGCCCTCGCCGCCGAGCTGGAGGCCGAGGGCGGGCTCCCGGTCGACGAGCTGGTCCGCACCCCGGGCGGCCGTATCGACCGTGACTCGGCCGACGCGGTCTTCGCCCGCCGCAAGGCCGAGACGGAGGACGCGCCGAACGACTGGCGCTGCTGGTTCCGCCTGGCCGTGGCCTACCAGGACGCCCGCGACACCCCCCGGGCCCGCCAGGCCATGCAGCGGGCGATCGCGCTGCGGGCGGCGAAGTAGTCCAAGTAGTCCGGAGGCGGCCCGTACGCCGGTGCCCCGCGCGGTACCTGCGGTACGCGGCGGGGCACGGTCGTCGGTCGGGTTCCCCCGGTCAGTTCCGCCCGGTCAGGGGCGTCCGTACTCCGCGCCCCAGGCCTCCACCATGTCGGCCGCCCGGTCGAACGCCTCGACGCGCGACAGGAAGTCCGCGTTGTGGTCCGTGAGCAGCACGGGAAGGGTCGCCCCGCCGCTCCTGGAGGCGAGCAGGGCCTGTCCCTGCACGGTCCGGGGCAGCCCGAGCCAGCGCACCGGCTGCTGCACCGTCCGTACGTCCTCGATCTGCTGCCACGGCACCGTGGAGGTGCTCAGGAAGCGGACCCGCCGCAGCCCGGCCCGGCTGACCCAGACGCCCATCCGCAGCATCCGCAGCGCCGACGCGATCACCAGGAGCGCGACGACCAGCACCACGAGCGCCCCGGCCGGACCGCCCGTGAAGGCGATGATCACCGCGGCGAGCAGCACGAACGAGGCGAGCAGCAGCAGCACCGCCGCCGCTCCGACCCGCCAGGGGCCCGGCCGGTAGGGACGCCGCCAGCGGTCGTGGTCGTCGAAGGGCAGCGCGACGTCGTCGGCGGTCGCATCGAATGCGCGGTCGGCCGTCAGGAAGGGCAGGGGCACGACTGATCCTCACTCACAAGCACGCTCGATTGGCTGTGCCCGGTGAGGCTACCCAGGAGGCCGTCGGACGACCACCTCCGGGGGGCCGGACGAGTCAGCGGCCGTCGGCCTGCGACTGCTGGGAGTGGCCCGGCGACTCGCTCGGCTCCAGTGCGGGCACGCCGAACAGGAGCGAGCCCGCGAGCCCGGCCACCACGGTGAGCCCGACCAGCGTACGGCCCACTATTCGCCCGGCGCCGGCACGCTCGCGCGGCGGCGGGGTGATGTTGCTGCGGAAGGCGTCGGCCTCGGCGACGAACGCGAAGGGGACGGGCTCACGCCGGCGAAACATGAGGGGCTTCTCCTTGTCTGTGGGGCGGTACTCGAACTGTGGTGCGTCTACTGGTACAGACGCACGGAGTTGAGGATTGGTGCCCGAATTCCCCGAATTGGCCGAAGAATTCTGTGACGGATCGTCAGGGCGGGCGTTGTCGGTGCCGGGCCGTAGAGTGGTCGCCGCCGTACCAACTGGAAGGACCCGCCGGTGACCGACACCCCCGCCGCAGACCTCAAGCCCAGCTTCCGCAGTGAAGTCACCGTCGAGCTGGTGAAGCACACCGCCGGCGACTCCGACGTGCTGTGGGCGGCCCGCGTCTCGACCGCCGGCGAGCAGTCCCTGGAGGAGCTCCAGAAGGACCCCGAGCGCTCCCGCGGTCTGATCAACTACCTGATGCGGGACCGGCACGGCAGCCCCTTCGAGCACAACTCGATGACGTTCTTCATCAGCGCCCCGATCTTCGTCTTCCGCGAGTTCATGCGGCACCGGGTGGGCTGGTCGTACAACGAGGAGTCGGGCCGCTACCGGGAGCTCCAGCCGGTGTTCTACGTGCCGGGCGCCGACCGCAAGCTGGTCCAGCAGGGCCGCCCCGGGAAGTACGAGTTCGTCGACGGCACCGAGGCCCAGCAGGAGCTGACCTCCCGCGCGATGGAGGACTCCTACCGCCAGGCGTACGAGGCGTACCAGGAGATGCTGGCGGCGGGAGTGGCCCGTGAGGTCGCCCGTGCCGTGCTCCCGGTCGGCCTGTTCTCGTCGATGTACGCGACGTGCAACGCCCGCTCGCTGATGCACTTCCTGGGTCTGCGCACCCAGCACGAGCAGGCGAAGGTGCCGTCGTTCCCGCAGCGCGAGATCGAGATGGTCGGCGAGAAGATGGAGGAGCACTGGGCGAAGCTCATGCCCCTCACCTACGCCGCCTTCAACGCCAACGGCCGCGTCGCCCCGTAAGTGGCCCGAATCCGCCTGTACGGGCACAGATGTGCGGATAGCCCCCGCAAAGTGTCCGTATTGCGGCGTTTCGTGAAGTTCATCTAGGCTGATCAAACGGACCCGGCACTGCTTGAACCCCCGAGCAGGCAGTGCCGGGCTCCCTCTGCCACGTCCCCCGAGGGGACACCCGGCGCTGAGCAGCGAGTAGCGTGTTACCCATGGCTCCGATCTCCACTCCGCAGACCCCCTTCGGGAGGGTCCTCACCGCCATGGTCACGCCCTTCGCGGCGGACGGCGCACTCGACCTCGACGGTGCCCAGCGGCTCGCCGTCCACCTGGTCGACGCAGGTAACGACGGACTGATCGTCAACGGCACCACCGGCGAGTCCCCGACCACCAGCGACGCGGAGAAAGACCAGCTCGTACGGGCCGTACTGGAAGCCGTCGGAGACCGGGCCCATGTCATCGCCGGCATCGGCACCAATGACACGCGTCACACGCTGGAACTGGCCCGCACGGCCGAGCGCTCCGGCGCACACGGCCTGCTCGCCGTGACGCCGTACTACAACAAGCCCCCTCAGGAGGGCCTGTACCGGCACTTCTCGGCCATCGCCGATGCCACCGAGCTCCCGGTGATGCTCTACGACATCCCCGGCCGCAGCGGTGTCCCGATCGACACCGAAACCCTGGTGCGCCTCGCCGAGCACCCGCGTATCGTCGCCAACAAGGACGCCAAGGGCGACCTCGGCCGTGCCAGCTGGGCCATCGCCCGCTCCGGCCTCGCCTGGTACTCAGGCGACGACATGCTCAACCTGCCGCTGCTCTCGGTCGGCGCGGTCGGCTTCGTCTCGGTCGTCGGCCATGTGGTCACCCCCGAGCTGCGCGCGCTCCTCGACGCGTACCTCTCGGGCAACGTCCAGAAGGCCACGGAGATCCACCAGCGGCTGCTCCCGGTGTACACGGGCATGTTCCGTACCCAGGGAGTGATCACCACCAAGGCCGCGCTGGCCCTCCAGGGGCTGCCCGGCGGACCGCTGCGACTGCCGATGATCGACCTGACGGCGGAGGAAACCGCCCAGCTCAAGATCGATCTTGCGGCCGGCGGGGTACAGCTGTAGCTCCTGCGGGGTAAAGCTGTCACCACAGACTTCACAACTGAATACGAAGAACACAACAGACAACAGCAAGTGCACGAATGTCATGCACGCCACGTGCCCCAGAGGTACGTGGCGTGCGTGGTGAGGAGAGTCTTTTGAGTCATCCGCATCCCGAACTCGGCACCCCGCCGAAGCTTCCCAAGAACGGCCTGCGCGTCACCCCCCTCGGCGGTCTCGGCGAAATCGGCCGAAACATGACCGTCTTCGAGTACGGCGGCCGCCTGCTCATCGTCGACTGCGGCGTCCTCTTCCCCGAGGAGGAGCAGCCGGGCGTCGACCTGATCCTGCCGGACTTCAGCAGCATCAGGGACCGCCTCGACGACATCGAGGGCATCGTGCTCACGCACGGCCACGAGGACCACATCGGCGGCGTCCCGTACCTGCTCCGCGAGAAGCCGGACATCCCGCTGATCGGCTCCAAGCTGACCCTCGCACTGATCGAGGCGAAGCTCCAGGAGCACCGCATCCGCCCGTACACGCTGGAGGTCGCCGAGGGCGACCGCGAGCGCCTGGGCCCCTTCGACTGCGAGTTCATCGCGGTCAACCACTCCATCCCGGACGCCCTCGCGGTCGCCATCCGCACCCCCGCGGGTCTGGCCGTCGCCACCGGCGACTTCAAGATGGACCAGCTCCCGCTCGACGGGCGCCTGACCGACCTGCACGCGTTCGCGCGGCTGAGCGAGGAGGGCATCGACCTCCTCCTCTCCGACTCGACGAACGCCGAGGTCCCCGGCTTCGTGCCGCCGGAGCGGGACATCTCCAACGTCCTGCGCACGGTGTTCGCCAACGCCGACAAGCGGATCATCGTGGCCAGCTTCGCCAGCCATGTGCACCGCATCCAGCAGATCCTGGACGCCGCCCACGAGTACGGCCGCCGGGTCGCCTTCGTCGGCCGCTCGATGGTCCGCAACATGGGCATCGCGCGCGACCTCGGCTACCTCCGGGTCCCCGCGGGCCTGGTCGTGGACGTCAAGACGCTCGACGACCTGCCGGACGACGAGGTCGTGCTCGTCTGCACCGGTTCGCAGGGCGAGCCCATGGCGGCGCTGTCCCGTATGGCCAACCGCGACCACCAGATCCGGATCGTCCAGGGCGACACGGTGATCCTCGCGTCGTCCCTGATCCCGGGCAACGAGAACGCGGTCTACCGCGTCATCAACGGCCTGACCCGCTGGGGCGCGAACGTCGTCCACAAGGGCAACGCCAAGGTGCACGTCTCGGGCCACGCCTCGGCCGGCGAGCTGCTGTACTTCTACAACATCTGCAAGCCGAAGAACCTGATGCCGGTCCACGGCGAATGGCGCCACCTGCGGGCGAACGCGGAGCTCGGAGCCCTCACCGGCGTCCCGAAGAACCACATCGTCATCGCCGAGGACGGCGTGGTCGTCGACCTGGTCGACGGCTCCGCGAAGATCGTCGGCAAGGTCCAGGCGGGTTACGTGTACGTGGACGGCCTCTCGGTCGGCGACGTCACCGAGTCCTCGCTCAAGGACCGGCGCATCCTCGGGGACGAGGGCATCATCTCGGTCTTCGTGGTCGTCGACTCGTCGAGCGGCAAGATCGTCAGCGGTCCGACGTTCCAGGCGCGCGGTTCCGGCATCGAGGACTCGGCCTTCACCCCCGCGGTCTCGAAGGTCGAAGAGGCACTCAACAAGTCCGCCCAGGACGGCGTCGTCGAGCCCCACCAGCTCCAGCAGCTGATCCGCCGCTCGGTCGGCAAGTGGGTCTCGGACACCTACCGCCGGCGCCCGATGATCCTCCCGGTCGTCGTCGAGGTCTGACGACCCGTCTGATACCGACGGCGTACGCCCGGAGCGGGGCCCCTCGATTTGCGTCGGGGCGCCCCGCTCCAGTACGTTTACAACTCCTCCAGACGGGAACCCGGCACCTTCGCGTGCCTCCCGCGTCAGCGACGCGGGGACAGGGAAGCCGAACGGGAGGGAAATTCCGACTCAGAAGTTCTGATAAAGTCGGAGTCGCCGGAAAGGGAAACGCGAAAGCGAAAACCTGGAAAGCGCCGAGGAAATCGGGTCGAGAAAAGATCTGATAGAGTCGGAAACGAAGGAAGCGCCCGGAGGGCCCGGAAACGGGAACAAAGGAAGCGTCCGTACCTTGAGAACTCAACAGCGTGCCAAAAGTCAACGCCAGATTGACAACCCCGGCCTGCCAGTGATGGCGGGTTGGAGGTTCCTTTGAAAAGTCCATCCGCTTGCGGGTGGCAACAACACAGCGAGGACGCTGAGGACGACTGGTCTTATTCCGACTGGTTCGTTCCGCTCTTTCGTGTGTGTGCACCGGATTACCGGTAAACATTCATGGAGAGTTTGATCCTGGCTCAGGACGAACGCTGGCGGCGTGCTTAACACATGCAAGTCGAACGATGAACCACTTCGGTGGGGATTAGTGGCGAACGGGTGAGTAACACGTGGGCAATCTGCCCTTCACTCTGGGACAAGCCCTGGAAACGGGGTCTAATACCGGATAATACTCCTGCCTGCATGGGCGGGGGTTGAAAGCTCCGGCGGTGAAGGATGAGCCCGCGGCCTATCAGCTTGTTGGTGGGGTAATGGCCTACCAAGGCGACGACGGGTAGCCGGCCTGAGAGGGCGACCGGCCACACTGGGACTGAGACACGGCCCAGACTCCTACGGGAGGCAGCAGTGGGGAATATTGCACAATGGGCGAAAGCCTGATGCAGCGACGCCGCGTGAGGGATGACGGCCTTCGGGTTGTAAACCTCTTTCAGCAGGGAAGAAGCGAAAGTGACGGTACCTGCAGAAGAAGCGCCGGCTAACTACGTGCCAGCAGCCGCGGTAATACGTAGGGCGCAAGCGTTGTCCGGAATTATTGGGCGTAAAGAGCTCGTAGGCGGCTTGTCACGTCGGATGTGAAAGCCCGGGGCTTAACCCCGGGTCTGCATTCGATACGGGCTAGCTAGAGTGTGGTAGGGGAGATCGGAATTCCTGGTGTAGCGGTGAAATGCGCAGATATCAGGAGGAACACCGGTGGCGAAGGCGGATCTCTGGGCCATTACTGACGCTGAGGAGCGAAAGCGTGGGGAGCGAACAGGATTAGATACCCTGGTAGTCCACGCCGTAAACGTTGGGAACTAGGTGTTGGCGACATTCCACGTCGTCGGTGCCGCAGCTAACGCATTAAGTTCCCCGCCTGGGGAGTACGGCCGCAAGGCTAAAACTCAAAGGAATTGACGGGGGCCCGCACAAGCAGCGGAGCATGTGGCTTAATTCGACGCAACGCGAAGAACCTTACCAAGGCTTGACATATACCGGAAACGGCCAGAGATGGTCGCCCCCTTGTGGTCGGTATACAGGTGGTGCATGGCTGTCGTCAGCTCGTGTCGTGAGATGTTGGGTTAAGTCCCGCAACGAGCGCAACCCTTGTTCTGTGTTGCCAGCATGCCCTTCGGGGTGATGGGGACTCACAGGAGACTGCCGGGGTCAACTCGGAGGAAGGTGGGGACGACGTCAAGTCATCATGCCCCTTATGTCTTGGGCTGCACACGTGCTACAATGGCCGGTACAATGAGCTGCGATGCCGTGAGGCGGAGCGAATCTCAAAAAGCCGGTCTCAGTTCGGATTGGGGTCTGCAACTCGACCCCATGAAGTCGGAGTTGCTAGTAATCGCAGATCAGCATTGCTGCGGTGAATACGTTCCCGGGCCTTGTACACACCGCCCGTCACGTCACGAAAGTCGGTAACACCCGAAGCCGGTGGCCCAACCCCTTGTGGGAGGGAGCTGTCGAAGGTGGGACTGGCGATTGGGACGAAGTCGTAACAAGGTAGCCGTACCGGAAGGTGCGGCTGGATCACCTCCTTTCTAAGGAGCACAGTACCGATTGCAGGCAAATGTTCTGCACGGTCAGCTCATGGGTGGAACGTTGACTATTCGGCAAGGTTTGATTGCTTCCTGTTAGTACTGCTTCGGCGTGGAACACAGTGAAGGATCGAGACTTGCCGGGCACGCTGTTGGGTGTCTGAAGGCACGGGCTTTGCCCGCTTGTACTTCAGTCGCCGGCCCCAGTGCACTCACCAGTATTGGTGGGGTGATGGGCCGCCGGGACCCCGCTGCCGCCCACCCACGGCATCCCCGCCCCGGTGCCCGGCGAGCACCGCGACCTGTGGACGCCCGGCCCCGACGGCCCGGTCCACAGTCTGCTCAGCCTGCCCGAGGGCCGCGGGGGAGCCGTCCCCGCGGTGTTCCTGGTGCACGGCGGGCCCGCCGACCACGACCGGGACGCCTACGACGGCGTGGTCCACTCGCTGGTCGCCTCCGGCTTCGCCGTCGTCCGCGTCAACTACCGCGGCTCCACCGGCTACGGGCCGCGCTGGCGCCGGGCGTTCGGCCAGGGCGTGGGGCTCACCCAGGTCGCCGACCTGGTCGCGGTGCGCGCCGACCTCGTCGCGCGCGGTGTCGTCCGCGCCGACGCGACCGGGCTGTGGGGCACCTCGTGGGGCGGCTACCTCGTCCTGCTCGCCCTCGGACTGCACCCGCGCCTGTGGCAGGCGGGCGTCGCCGTCAAGCCCGTGGCCGACTGCGCCGCCGCCCACCGCACCGGCACCCCGGCCCTGCGCGCCCTGGACGAGCGGCTGTTCGGCGGCACCCCCGACGAGGTGCCCGAGCGCTACGAGCGCAGCTCGCCCCTGCGGTACGCGGCCTCGGTGCGGGCCCCGCTCCTGGTCGCCGCCGCGACCCGGGACGCCAAGTGCCCGCCCGGCCAGGTGCGCGACTACCTCGCCGCCCTGCGCCACGCGCGCGTACCCCACGAGTCGATGTGGCTGGAGACCGGCCACGACGGCTACCAGGCCGAGGACCACGTGGCCGTACTGCGCCGCGCCGTGGTCTTCCTCGACCGCGAGCTGCGCGGCCCGGACCGCGCGGCCGCCCCCAGGACACCCCGCTCGGACCGGAGCGGGGAATCCGGACGGGTCCGCACCAAGACCCCGGCCGGAACAGGCACCACCCGACACGATGAGAGGAGTTCCCATGCAGAAGGACATCATCCAGAACGACCCGCTCGCGGGTGACGAGGAGAACCGCAAGCCGAGCGTCGGCGTGACCATCAAGGTTCCGTTCCGTAACGCCGAGGACGGCGAAGAGGACTGATCCTCGCCCGTCGGCCCGGCGGTCTCGACCGCCGGGCCGGCCGGTGCCGGCCCCAGGACCTGGGCCGGGCCCCTTTTTTCCTTACGTCTGTGCACCCCGCGAGGAGTCGACATGCGTGTTCTGCTGGTCAATATGCCCTGGTCACCGATCGACCTGCCGTCGCTGGCCCTGGGAATCCTCAAGCGCAGCGTCGACGAGCGCGTGCCCGGCGGCAAGGCCGAAGTGCTGCACGCCAATCTCGAATTCACCGACTGGATCACCGAGCGCACCGAATTCACCGCCGACGACTACGAGTACTACGCGCTCTCCTCCTATTTCATGGGCTGCGGCGACTGGGTGTTCTCCTCCGCCCTTTACGACGACCCGACCTGGCGCGACCAGGAGTTCGCGGATGCGATGAAGGGCAAGCTGCGCAAGTCCCGGCTGCGTATGTCACAGGAACTGCACCGCGTCGTACCGGAGTTCGTGGAGATGATCGCCGAGCGGATCGTCGCGTACGCACCCGACGTCGTCGGCTTCACCTCCACCTTCCAGCAGAACACCGCGGCCCTCGCCGCCGCCAAGCACGTCAAGCGGCTCGCCCCGCACATCGTGACCGTCATGGGCGGCGCCAACTGCGACGGAGAGCAGGGCGAGGCGGTCCACCGCAACTTCCCGTTCGTGGACCACGTCATCCGGGGCGAGGGCGAGTCGGCCTTCCCGCAGCTGCTCACCGCCATCGGCGAGGGCTCCGACGCGGCCGCGCTCGCCGCCGTGCCGGGCCTGTGCCACCGCGGCGCCGACGGCACGGCCGTGGTCAACCCGATGGCCACCAGCCCGCTGCCGCCGGTGGCGATCCTGCCGCCCGACTACAGCGGCTACTTCGAGCGGCTGGGCACCTCGGTGGCCCGCAACTGGGTCGAGCCGAAACTGGTCGTCGAGGGCGCCCGGGGCTGCTGGTGGGGCGAGAAGCACCACTGCACCTTCTGCGGGCTCAACGGCTCCTTCATGCAGTACCGCTCCAAGACCCCCGAGACCTTCTACTCGGAGATCATGGAGCTCGCCCGGCAGCACCGGGTCCTCGACATGTACCTGGTCGACAACATCCTCGACATGGGCTACCTCTCCACGGTGCTGCCCCGCATCATCGAGAGCGGCTACGACCTGCGCATGCACATCGAGATCAAGGCCAATATGCGCCGCAGCCAGCTCCGTACGCTCGCCGACGCCGGACTGATCTACGTCCAGCCGGGCATCGAGAGCCTCAACAACCGGGTCCTCGACCTGATGGACAAGGGCGTCAGCGGCTGCCAGAACGTCCGGATGCTCCGCGACGGCGCCGAGACCGGGCTCTCGGTGGCCTGGAACTATCTGCACGGCTTCCCGGGCGAGACCGCCGAGGACTACGACCCGGTGATCGCCCAGATACCGGCGCTCGAACACCTCAACCCGCCCGTCGACCTGTCCGCGCGCATCGCCATCGAACGCTTCAGCCCCTACTTCAACCGCCCCGAGCTCGGCTTCGACGGTCTGCGCCCCGAGGAGCACTACCGCTTCACCTACGACCTGCCCGAGTCCGAGCTCTACGACCTCGCGTACGTCTTCGAGGCCCCGCAGCGCGGTATCCAGGAGCCCACGGTGACCGCCCTCAACGACGCGCTCGACGCCTGGAAGAAGAACCACGCGGACGCCCGGCTCACCCACGCCGACCTCGGCGACCGCATCGTCCTGGTCAGCCGGCGGCGGATGTTCGCCTGGCGGGCGATGGAGCTGACCGACCCGTTCGAGCTGGTCGCCTTCCGCCTCCTGGACCAGCCGCACACGGCCGCGGCGCTCACCCGCAAGGCCGCCGCCCGGGCCAAGGGCGCCCCCGCCCGCGACGAGGGCGAGGTGCAGCGCCTGCTCGACTCCTGGCTCGCGCTCGGTCTGGTCTTCACCGACGGCGGCCAGTACGTCCACATCGCGCCCTCGGCCGTCAACGAGGACCTGCTGCGCCTGGACTTCATGCGCCACGCCCACGCCGCCCTCGACGCGGCCGAGCAGCCGGCGAGCCCCGAGCCCGCCCACGTATGACCGCGCCCCCTCGTGCGACCGCGACGGGCGCCGACCGCGAAGACCTTCGTGAAGACCGTAAGAGCCGGAACCGCAAGAGCCGGAAGACCGCAAGAGCCGGAGGACCAGCCCGATGAGCACCGCCCTCACCACGCGCACCGCGGCCCTCACCGTCGCCGCCTGGCGCGACTACGACCCCGACGCCTGCGCCCTGCCCGGGATGCACCTGGGCGACCTCGAACTGACCGGCCCCGCGGGGGAGGAGGCCGACCGGCTGTGGGAGGCGGGCGTGCGCCGCGTCCGCCTCACGGAGCCGGTCGACCTCGCGGACCTGAGCGCCCCGGGCGCCGCCCACCACGCCGTGCGCGCCCTGAGTCTCGCGCGGGACCTGACGGCCCGCGCCGTCCTGGTCGAGTGGAAGCTGCGGCTCGACCCGTCGGCCGACCCCGACACCTGGAAGCTCCTGAGCCATATCCAGCCACCGCAGCGCCTCGACGGGCCCGCCGAGGCGGCCGATGCGCTGCGCCAGTGGCGCGAGGGCCACTACCTGTGCAAGTGCCTGTGGCGGCAGGGGCCCGGCTTCGTCCAGATCCGCGACCGCCGCTGGGGCGACCTGCGCCGCTTCACGGCGGACGAGCCCGAGTACCACGAGGTCATCAAGGCCCTGGTGCACGGCGCCCCGGCGGACTCCGTGCCGCCCGCCGTCCTCGCCGACTTCCTCTCCGAGAAGCTGGTCCTGGAGGTGGGCGACCTGGTGTGGTGGCTGCCGTACCGGGTGAACCGCTGGATCCAGGAGGCCATGGCGATCTGACGAACAGTCAGATTCCTCGGGTGATCGGTCGGGCTCATCGGGCGGTCGGTCAGGCTCCTCGGGCCAGCAGCCGCGCCCGGCACTCCGCCACGTCGAAGTCACCCTTCGGGTACCGCGGATCGAGCTCCCGCAGGTGCTCCAGGAGAAGCCGGCTGACCGCCCAGTTCCGGTACCACTTGCGGTCGGAGGGCACCAGGTACCAGGGGGCGGCGTCCGTCGAGCACCGCTCCAGGGCCGTCTCGTACGCCCCCTGGTACGCGGGCCACAGCGCCCGCTCGTCGATGTCGCCCGGGTTGAACTTCCAGTGCTTGTCCGGGTTGTCGAGCCGTTCGAGCAGCCGGCGGCGCTGCCGCTCGGGGCTGATGTGCAGGAAGACCTTGACCACGCTCACGCCGTCGTCCACGAGCGACTGCTCGAACCGGCTGATCTGGCCGTAGCGGCGGCCCAGCTGCCGACGGGGGACCAGCTCGCGGACCCGGGCGATCAGCACGTCCTCGTAGTGCGAGCGGTCGAAGATGCCGATCTCGCCCGGCTGCGGCAGCGCCCGCATGATCCGCCACAGGAAGGGGTGGTTCAGCTCCTCGCGGGTGGGCGTCTTGAACGCCTTGATCCGGCAGCCGGACGGGTTGAACAGACCGATGACGTGCTTGACCGTGCCGCCCTTGCCGCTGGTGTCCATGCCCTGGAGCACCAGCAGCACCCGGCGCCGGTCGCCCGCCGTGCTCGCCGCGTACAGCCGCTCCTGGAGCCCGGCGAGCTCCTCGCCCATCCGGGCGGTCGCCGCGAGCCCCTCCGCCTTGTCCCGCGGCCCGGCCGGGGTGGCGTCGGCCGCGAAGGCGGAGAGGTCGACGCGCTTGCCCCCGGGGACGCGCAGCAGCCGGCGCAGATCCGGCTGCCCGGGCTTCTTCCGGCCCTTGCCGCTCGTGCTGCCCTTCTTGGCCACTGCGCACCCCTTACGGTCGGTTCCCTCGATCGTGCGACGGAACGCGACGCGGCGCGAGCGCTGAGAGCCGGTCTTCGAACCCCCGCACTAACAGGCGAAGGGGCCCGTCACCGCGAAGGTCGTCCCCGGTGTGTAGCAGTTGACGAACATCGTGTGCCCGTCCGGGGCGAAGGTGATCCCCGCGAACTCGCCCCATTCGGGGCTTCCGGGCTTGCCGATGTCCTGCCTCCCGCGCGCCATCGCGTACACCTCGCCGCGCCGGGTCAGCCCGAAGACGTGCTGGGCGCCGTTGCCGTCCTCGCACACCATCAGCCCCCCGTCCGGGGCCAGGCAGATGTTGTCCGGGGACTCGCCGGGCAGCTGGATATCGGTGGCCGGGCCGAAGACGACCACCAGGGTCAGCCGGCGGCGCCTCGGGTCGTACCGCCACACCTGGCCGAAGTGGTCGGCGCCCGAACCCTCCGCCACGCGCGCGTAGCTGGAGACGAAGTAGACGCAGCCACCACTCCAGTAGCAGCCCTCCAGCTTCTGCGCGTGGGTGATGCCGCGCGGGCCGAAGTCCTGGAGCCGGACCGGTGTCCGCCGGGCCGAGGGGTCGGGCACCGGCACCCACTCGATGCCGTCGAAACAGGCGCCGGGCTCCTGGACCACGGAGAGGTCGGGTACGTCCGGGACGCGCATCGCCTCCAGGGCGCCGCCCGCGCGCAGCGAGCCCGTGCCACCCAGCGGCCGGTTCGGCAGGAAGCGGTAGAACAGCCCGAAGGGCCTGTCGAAGGCGTCCTCGGTCTCGTAGACGACACCGCGCGACGGGTCGATGGCGATCGCCTCGTGCTGGAACCGGCCCATCGCGGTGAGCGGTACGGCCCCGGTGCGGCGAGGGTCGGCGCCGTCGACCTCGAAGACGAACCCGTGGTCCTTGGTGTACCCGTTGGTACCGGCCCGGTCCTCGGTCTCCTCGCAGCTCAGCCAGGTGTTCCAAGGGGTGCGGCCACCCGCGCAGTTGACGGCGGTGCCGCTCAGGGCGACCCGCTCGGACCGCACCCGGTTCTCCCGGTCGAGCTCCAGGGCGGTACACCCGCCCTTGCCCATCGGGTCGTACACCAGCCCCTCGACATGGGGGACCGGGATCGCGGCGGTGACCCGGTTCTCGTGGTTGCGGACCAGCCGGACGCCGCCGTGGCGCCCCGTGAACGCGGCCATGCCGTCGTGGTTGCTCGGCACCCGGCCCTCGCCGGAGCACAGCGGGTCGCCCTCGCGGGAGAGCACCCGGTAGCGGAATCCTTCCGGCAGATCGAGCAGCCCGGCCGGGTCGGGCACCAGCGGCCCGTAGCCGCGCCGACTGGGGGCGGCCACGGCCGATCCCGCGGCGAAAAGTTCGGAGACCGCGCCCGTGAAGGCGATCGCGGCGGCCGAGGCACCGGTGCGGGCGAGGATCTGACGTCGTGTTGCTCGCGCTTCGGACATGAGGCAACTCCCCTGTTGGCGGACAGGAAGACACACGACCCGCATGATCCATCACGTGTTCAGCTGATACGTGAATCATGCGGGCCGTGTCGCCTCAAGTGGCCGAAAACGGCCGGTGACTCAGACCAGTTCGGCGGAAAGCGTGATGGTCGTGCCCGTCAGGGCCTGGCTGACCGGGCAGTTCTTCTTGGCGTCCTCGGCGGCGGCCGCGAAGCCCTCCGCGTCCAGGCCCGGCACCTCGCCGCGCGTGGTGAGGTGGATGCCGGTGATGCCCTCGCCCGGCTGGAACGTCACGTCCGCCTTGGTCTCCAGACGGGTGGGCGGGTTGCCCGCGCCGGTCAGGGCGTGCGAGAGGGCCATGGAGAAGCAGCTGGAGTGGGCCGCCGCGATCAGCTCCTCCGGGCTGGTCTTGCCGTTGGCCTGCTCGGCGCGGGACGCCCAGCTGACCGGCTGCGAACCGATACCGGACGAGTCGAAGGTGACGGTCCCCGAGCCCTTGATGAGCTCGCCTTCCCAGACCGTGTGCGCCGTACGCGTGGTGGCCATGATGTATCCCTTCTGGTGGCTAAGGGGGTTTACGGCCCCCTGTGCGCCAAACCTACTGCTCCACAAGCCCCTTCGCGTCACGAGCGAGGGCGGTGAGCCGGGAGATGGCCCGGAAGTACTTCTTCCGGTAACCGCCGTTCAGCATCTCGTCACTGAACAGCCGGTCGAAGGGGACCCCGGACGCCAGCACCGGCACCTCGCGGTCGTAGAGCCGGTCGGCCAGCACCACCAGCCGCAGCGCGGTCGACTGGTCGGGAACCGGCTGCACATCGGTGAGGCACACCGCCTTCACGCCGTCGGTCATCGCCCCGTACCGGCTGGGGTGGACCCGCGAGAGGTGGTCGAGCAGCCCGGGGAAGTCGTCGAGCGCGGCGCCCTCGGTCGCGTACGCGGCCTTGGCGACCTGCTCGTCCGAGTACGGCGCCGGAGCCTCGGGCAGCCCCCGGTGGCGGTAGTCCTCGCCGTCGATCCGCAGCGGCCGGAAGTGCGCGGACAGGCCCTGGATCTCGCGCAGGAAGTCGACGGCCGCGAACCGGCCCTCGCCCAGCTTGCCGGGCAGCGTGTTGGAGGTCGCGGCCAGCGCCACGCCCTGCTCCACCAGCTTGCCGAGCAGCGACGACACCAGCACCGTGTCACCCGGATCGTCCAGCTCGAACTCGTCGATGCACAGCAGCCGGTGCCCGCTCAGGGTGCGCACGGTCTGCTGGAAGCCCAGCGCGCCCACCAGGTTCGTCAGCTCGACGAAGGTGCCGAAGGCCTTGAGCGCGGGCTCGGCCGGGGTGGCGTGCCACAGCGAGGCCAGCAGATGGGTCTTGCCCACGCCGTATCCGCCGTCCAGGTACACCCCGCGCGGCGCGGCGGGCACGGCCGGCTTCCTGGCGAACCACTTGCGGCGCCCGCTCCCGCTGGCGTGCGCCCCGCCCAGACCGGCCGCGAAGGAGCCGAGCACCTTGACGGCCTCGCTCTGGCTGGGCTGGTTCGGGTCCGGTACGTACGTCTCGAAGCGGACCGAGTCGAACCGCGGGGGCGGCACCATCTCGGCGACCAGACGGTCGGCGGGGACATGCGGCTCGCGCGCGCAGAGCGACAGCGGGGCCGCTTCGGTTATGGGACTGGTCGACACAGTTCACCACTGTAAGCGCCGTGTAAGACTGCACGGATGCGACGCCTGTTCCCTGTGACCGACCAGACATCCGCCTCGGACGAGGGGGAGTGGTCGTTCGACGCGCTGGCCGAGGCCTATGCGTACCCCGAGACGGGCGGCCCCTGGCTGCGGGCCAACATGGTCTCCTCGCTGGACGGCGCGGGCCAGCACGAGGGCCGCTCCCAGCCGCTGTCCTCCGACGCCGACATGCGGATCTTCGGCACCCTGCGGGCGCTGGCCGATGTGATCGTGGTGGGCGCGGAAACGGTACGCCAGGAGGGTTACCGCCCGGCCCGGGCGCGGGAGGCCTTCGCGGCCCGGCGCACGGCCGCGGGCCAGGGACCGGCCCCCGCGATCGCGGTGGTGACGGCCGGCCTCGACCTGGACTTCGGCCTGCCCCTGTTCACCTCGCCGCTGGTGCCGACGCTGATCCTGACCGGCGCCGCCGCGCCCCCGGACCGGGTCCGCGAGGCCGAGGCGGCCGGTGCGGAGGTCGTGATCGCTGGCGACGGGCCGGGTGTGGAGCCCGCCAAGGCCGTCGAGGCCCTGGTGGAGCGCGGGCTGCACCGGATGCTCACGG
The DNA here is from genome assembly GCF_001653515.1 of Streptomyces sp. ERV7. Lineage (GTDB taxonomy): Bacteria > Actinomycetota > Actinomycetes > Streptomycetales > Streptomycetaceae > Streptomyces. Next base: position 324,899 of record NZ_LYOY01000051.1, read on the forward strand.
AGGGTGGGCCCCGGCTGCTCGGCCAGTTCGTGGCCGCCGGAGTGCTCGACGAGCTCTGTCTGACGGTGTCGCCGATCCTCACCGCGGGCAGTGCTCAGCGGATCGCGGGAGGCCCTTCGGTGAGCGCCCCGGAGCACTTCCGGCTGGAGTCGCTGCTGGAGGAGGCCGGGTTCCTCTACACGCGTTACCGTCGGATCTGACAATCAGCGGAATTTGCCGTTCCGGTTAGCCCCCGGTGGGCACACTTAACTCACGCAGACCCCGTGCGGGCACGGGGAAGGATGGTTTCCGCAGGGGCGGGTAACCACGTCGGGGCCCCGCAGCCCCGCGGGCACCGGCGGAGTGAAGAGAAGGGCGTTTGTCGTGTTCACAAGCGTATTGATGATCGAAAAGCCCCTGACCTCCGTGGACGTGGAATTCGTCACCACCCTGCATGGCGACGAGCGGGTCTCCTTCGTCGTCCTCATGCAGCCCCGCGGCGACCAGGACCGGCTGCTGCGCGCCATCGACGACGTGGCCCTCGGCGAGCTCGACGAAGCAGTCCACGAGGCCGGTGAGCCCGCGGGCCCGGCCGCCAAGGCCCCCGCCGAACGCGCCCTGGAGCACTCGCTGGCGTCCCTGCGCACGACCGGCAGCGCGGCCGTCGGCCAGATCGTCGAGGACCACCCCCTCGACCTGCTGAGGTCCGTCGTCGACGAGGTGAACGCCGACGAGGTCATCGTGCTGACCGCGCCGCACTACGTGGAGGAGTTCTTCCACCGCGACTGGGCCTCCCGGGCCCGCCACAAGGTCGGCGTCCCCGTCCTCAAGCTCTTCGCACACAGCGAGGAGGCACACAGCGAATAGGGTGAAGGCTCACTGGACCGGTCCAGCGGTCCAGTGCCGTCAGCCCGTACCGGCTGACCACACCCCGCACGCTGCGCACCCCCGGGAGACACACGCAAATGGCATCCGCGATCCCCACCGCCATGGAACGGCCGCACTTCATCGGCATCGGCGGTGCCGGAATGTCGGGGATCGCGAAGATCCTGGCCCAGCGCGGCGCGAAGGTCGCGGGCAGCGACGCCAAGGAGTCCGGCACGGCCGAGGCGCTGCGGGAGCTCGGCGCCACCGTCCACATCGGGCACGCCGCCGAGCACCTCGCCTCCGACGCCAGCAGCGTCGTCGTCTCCAGCGCCATCCGCGCCGACAACCCGGAGCTCGTCCGCGCGGCCGAGCTCTCCATCCCCGTCGTCCACCGCTCCGACGCGCTCGCCGCGCTCATGGGCGGCCTGCGCGCCATCGCCGTCGCCGGCACCCACGGCAAGACGACCACCACTTCCATGCTGGCCGTCGCCCTCACCGAGCTGGGCATCGACCCCTCGTACGCGATCGGCGGCGACCTCGCCGGACCCGGCACCAACGCCCTCCACGGCCAGGGCGACATCTTCGTCGCCGAGGCGGACGAGAGCGACCGCAGCTTCCAGAAGTACGACCCCGAGGTCGCCATCGTCCTCAACGTCGAACTCGACCACCACGCCAACTACGCCTCGATGGACGAGATCTACGACTCCTTCGAGACCTTCGTCGGCAAGGTCGTCCCCGGCGGCACCCTCGTCATCTCCGCCGACCAGTCCGGCGCCGTCGAGCTCACCAGCCGGGTCCGCGACCTCTCGTCGCTCAAGGTCGTGACGTACGGAGAGGACGCGCACGCCGACGTACGCGTCCACAGGATCACCCCGCGCGGTCTGACCAGCGAGGTCACCGTCCTGCTCGGCGGCAAGTACCTGACCTTCACGGTCTCCGTCCCCGGCCGCCACTACGCGCTCAACGCGGTGGCCGCGCTCGCCGCCGGAGTGGCCCTCGGCATCCCGGCGCACAACCTGGCCTCGGCCCTCGGCAAGTACACCGGCGTCAAGCGCCGCCTCCAGCTCAAGGGCGAGGCCGCGGGCGTCCAGGTCATCGACTCGTACGCGCACCACCCCACCGAGATGACCGCCGACCTGGAGGCGATGCGCTCGGCCGCCACGGACTCCCGGCTGCTCGTCGTCTTCCAGCCGCACCTCTTCTCCCGCACCCAGGAGCTGGGCACCGAGATGGGCCGCGCACTCGCGCTGGCCGACGCCTCGGTGGTCCTCGACATCTACCCCGCGCGCGAGGACCCGATCCCGGGCATCACCAGCGCGCTGATCATCGACGCCGCCGGGACGGCCGGCGCCGACGTCACCGCGGTCCACGACAAGACGACGGTGCCGGACGTGATCGCGGGAATGGCCAGGCCCGGTGACCTCGTTCTCACCATGGGCGCGGGCGACGTGACGGACCTGGGCCCGCAGATCCTGGCCCGTCTGTCGAACTGAGGGAGTTCCTGCCATGTCGTACGAGGTCGAGAAGCCGGACGAGCAGTGGCGCGCGGAGCTGAGCCCTGCGGAGTACGCCGTGCTGCGCCAGGCCGGCACGGAGCCGGCGTTCGTGGGTGAGTACACGGACACCAGGACGAAGGGCGTCTACTCCTGCCGGGCCTGCGGCGCGGAGCTCTTCACGTCCGAGACGAAGTTCGCGTCGCACTGCGGCTGGCCGTCCTTCTTCGACCCGAAGGACACGGACGCGGTGGAACTCATCG
>NZ_LYOY01000051.1:330000-1467234 GCF_001653515.1 Streptomyces sp. ERV7
GGGTGATGGGTGGCTGGTCGTTGTTTGAGAACTGCACAGTGGACGCGAGCATCTGTGGCCAAGTTTTTAAGGGCGCACGGTGGATGCCTTGGCACCAGGAACCGATGAAGGACGTGGGAGGCCACGATAGTCCCCGGGGAGCCGTCAACCAGGCTTTGATCCGGGGGTTTCCGAATGGGGAAACCCGGCAGTCGTCATGGGCTGTCACCCATGCCTGAACACATAGGGCATGTGGAGGGAACGAGGGGAAGTGAAACATCTCAGTACCCTCAGGAAGAGAAAACAACCGTGATTCCGGGAGTAGTGGCGAGCGAAACCGGATGAGGCCAAACCTACGACGTGTGATACCCGGCAGGGGTTGCGTCGTGGGGGTTGTGGGATCTCTTTTTCGCAGTCTGCCGGCTGTGAGACGAGTCAGAAACCGTTGATGTAGGCGAAGGACATGCGAAAGGTCCGGCGTAGAGGGTAAGACCCCCGTAGCTGAAACATCAACGGCTCGTTTAAGAGACACCCAAGTAGCACGGGGCCCGAGAAATCCCGTGTGAATCTGGCGGGACCACCCGCTAAGCCTAAATATTCCCTGGTGACCGATAGCGGATAGTACCGTGAGGGAATGGTGAAAAGTACCGCGGGAGCGGAGTGAAATAGTACCTGAAACCGTGTGCCTACAAGCCGTGGGAGCGTCGCGCATCGAGTTTACTCGGTGCGTCGTGACTGCGTGCCTTTTGAAGAATGAGCCTGCGAGTTAGCGGTGTGTAGCGAGGTTAACCCGTGTGGGGAAGCCGTAGCGAAAGCGAGTCCGAACAGGGCGTTTGAGTTGCACGCTCTAGACCCGAAGCGGAGTGATCTAGCCATGGGCAGGTTGAAGCGGAGGTAAGACTTCGTGGAGGACCGAACCCACCAGGGTTGAAAACCTGGGGGATGACCTGTGGTTAGGGGTGAAAGGCCAATCAAACTCCGTGATAGCTGGTTCTCCCCGAAATGCATTTAGGTGCAGCGTCGTGTGTTTCTTGCCGGAGGTAGAGCACTGGATAGGCGATGGGCCCTACCGGGTTACTGACCTTAGCCAAACTCCGAATGCCGGTAAGTGAGAGCGCGGCAGTGAGACTGTGGGGGATAAGCTCCATGGTCGAGAGGGAAACAGCCCAGAGCATCGACTAAGGCCCCTAAGCGTACGCTAAGTGGGAAAGGATGTGGAGTCGCAGAGACAACCAGGAGGTTGGCTTAGAAGCAGCCACCCTTGAAAGAGTGCGTAATAGCTCACTGGTCAAGTGATTCCGCGCCGACAATGTAGCGGGGCTCAAGCGTACCGCCGAAGTCGTGTCATTGCAGCATATAGGGCCAACGCCCGCTGTGATGGGTAGGGGAGCGTCGTGTGCCGGGTGAAGCCGCAGCGGAAGCTAGTGGTGGACGGTTCACGAGTGAGAATGCAGGCATGAGTAGCGATACACACGTGAGAAACGTGTGCGCCGATTGACTAAGGGTTCCTGGGTCAAGCTGATCTGCCCAGGGTAAGTCGGGACCTAAGGCGAGGCCGACAGGCGTAGTCGATGGACAACCGGTTGATATTCCGGTACCCGCTTTGAAACGCCCAATATCGAATCAGGCGATGCTAAGTCCGTGAAGCCGTTCCGGACCCTTCGGGGAAAGGAAAGTGGTGGAGCCGACGAACCAGACTTGTAGTAGGTAAGCGATGGGGTGACGCAGGAAGGTAGTCCAGCCCGGGCGGTGGTAGTCCCGGGGTAAGGGTGTAGGCCGTGTGATAGGCAAATCCGTCACACATTGAGGCTGAGACCTGATGCCGAGCCGATTGTGGTGAAGTGGATGATCCTATGCTGTCGAGAAAAGCCTCTAGCGAGTTTCATGGCGGCCCGTACCCTAAACCGACTCAGGTGGTCAGGTAGAGAATACCGAGGCGTTCGGGTGAACTATGGTTAAGGAACTCGGCAAAATGCCCCCGTAACTTCGGGAGAAGGGGGGCCATCACCGGTGATGAGTCTTGCACTCTGAGCTGGGGGTGGCCGCAGAGACCAGCGAGAAGCGACTGTTTACTAAAAACACAGGTCCGTGCGAAGCCGTAAGGCGATGTATACGGACTGACGCCTGCCCGGTGCTGGAACGTTAAGGGGACCGGTTAGCTCCATTTCGGTGGGGCGAAGCTGAGAACTTAAGCGCCAGTAAACGGCGGTGGTAACTATAACCATCCTAAGGTAGCGAAATTCCTTGTCGGGTAAGTTCCGACCTGCACGAATGGCGTAACGACTTCTCGACTGTCTCAACCATAGGCCCGGTGAAATTGCACTACGAGTAAAGATGCTCGTTTCGCGCAGCAGGACGGAAAGACCCCGGGACCTTTACTACAGTTTGATATTGGTGTTCGGTTCGGCTTGTGTAGGATAGGTGGGAGACTGTGAAGCTTGTACGCCAGTACAGGTGGAGTCGCCGTTGAAATACCACTCTGGTCGTGCTGGATGTCTAACCTGGGTCCGTGATCCGGATCAGGGACAGTGTCTGATGGGTAGTTTAACTGGGGCGGTTGCCTCCTAAAGAGTAACGGAGGCGCCCAAAGGTTCCCTCAGCCTGGTTGGCAATCAGGTGTTGAGTGTAAGTGCACAAGGGAGCTTGACTGTGAGACCGACGGGTCGAGCAGGGACGAAAGTCGGGACTAGTGATCCGGCGGTGGCTTGTGGAAGCGCCGTCGCTCAACGGATAAAAGGTACCCCGGGGATAACAGGCTGATCTTCCCCAAGAGTCCATATCGACGGGATGGTTTGGCACCTCGATGTCGGCTCGTCGCATCCTGGGGCTGGAGTCGGTCCCAAGGGTTGGGCTGTTCGCCCATTAAAGCGGTACGCGAGCTGGGTTTAGAACGTCGTGAGACAGTTCGGTCCCTATCCGCTGTGCGCGTAGGAATATTGAGAAGGGCTGTCCCTAGTACGAGAGGACCGGGACGGACGAACCTCTGGTGTGCCAGTTGTCCTGCCAAGGGCATGGCTGGTTGGCTACGTTCGGAAAGGATAACCGCTGAAAGCATCTAAGCGGGAAGCCTGCTTCGAGATGAGTATTCCCACCTCCTTGAGAGGGTAAGGCTCCCAGTAGACGACTGGGTTGATAGGCCAGATGTGGAAGCCTCGTAAGGGGTGGAGCTGACTGGTACTAATAGGCCGAGGGCTTGTCCTCAGTTGCTCGCGTCCACTGTGTTAGTTCTGAAATAACGAACAGCTGTGTCAACACCAGCGTTCAAATTTCATAGTGTTTCGGTGGTCATAGCGTTAGGGAAACGCCCGGTTACATTCCGAACCCGGAAGCTAAGCCTTTCAGCGCCGATGGTACTGCAGGGGGGACCCTGTGGGAGAGTAGGACGCCGCCGAACAAATTTTGAGAAAAGCCCCGTACCGGGAAACCGGTACGGGGCTTTTCTGCGTTCCGGCACCAATGCCGGTCGGCGTTTCACGCGGGCTGAAGCAGGTCCCAGCGATTGCCGTAGAGGTCCTGGAAGACCGCGACTGACCCGTACACCTCGTGGCGCGGCTCCTCCAGGAAGCGGACGCCGGCCGCGGTCATCCGGGCGTGGTCGGCGGCGAAGTCCTCGGTGTACAGGAAGAAGCCGACCCGGCCGCCCGTCTGTGCGCCGACGCTCGCGCGCTCGGCCTCGTTCTTGGCGCGGGCCAGCAGCAGCGACGCGGTGCCGTTGCCGCGCGGGCGCACCACCACCCAGCGGGAGCCGTCCCCGCGGTCGGTGTCCTCGGCCAGTTCGAAGCCGAGGGCGTCGGTGTAGAAGGCGATGGCCTCGTCGTAGTCGCGGACGACGAGCGTGATCAGGGCGATGTGGGACATGCTCATGAGGTTATACGTATGACTATCGAGGCGCCAAGCCGCCACGGGGTCGGCCGCCGCGAGGATCGAGCCGTCACGAGACAATGCCCGCCATGGAGACCGCTGCGCTGAATCGTCTCGTCGAGCGCGCCCGGCTGCTCGCCGTTCCCGGCCGTCGGCGCGTGCTCGGGATCGCCGGGGCGCCCGGCGCCGGGAAGTCCACCCTGGCCGGACGGCTGGTGGAGCTGCTCGGCGGGAAGGCCGTGCTCGTCCCCATGGACGGCTTCCACCTCGCCCGGGCCGAACTCGTCCGCCTGGGGCGTGCCGACCGCAAGGGCGCCCCGGACACCTTCGACGCCGCCGGATACGCCGCGCTGCTCACCCGGCTGCGGACGCCCGAGCCCGGCACCGTCGTGTACGCGCCGGCCTTCGACCGCTCGATCGAGGAGCCCGTCGCCGGGAGCATTCCGGTCGATCCCGCCGTCCCGCTCGTTGTCACCGAGGGGAACTACCTCCTTCACGATCGGGACGGATGGGCATCGGTCCGGTCGCTGCTCGACGAGGTCTGGTTCCTGGAGCTCGACGGCGAGGAACGGGTGCGCAGACTCGTCGAGCGGCACGTTCGGTACGGGAAGGCGCGCCCGTACGCCGAACGGTGGGTCAGGGAGTCCGACGAGGCCAACGCGCGCGTGGTGGCGGGTGGCCGGGACCGTGCGGATCTTGTCGTCAGTCAGAGGGGGGCTAGGTAGGCTCGGCCTCACCGGGCGTGGGAACGGCGTAGGGATCTACCGCGGGGCTACCGTGTGACCCGTGTGACGGAAGGCAGCTGACGTGGGGATATTCCGACGGGGGCCGAAGCGGGACCGGAGCGACACACCCCGGGACGCGGAGTTCGGCTATTTCTCGGCCGACGAGGCCTCGCGCTTCCGCGCGCAGGTGCGCGAGGCGTTCGCCGAGCAGGGCCTGGAGGTGACCGTCTACGCGGACTCGGTGAAGGACAGCGGCGGCCGGCGGTTCGGGCTCGCCAACCTCGCGGCGGTCTGCCACAACGACCGCCGTGGTCCCCGTATGTGGCCGGAACTGATTCGTCGTCATGTCGGCATGGTGCTGCGCACCATGGACGGTCCCTCGGCCCTCGACACCCTGCCGCCCGAGCAGATCCGCGCCCAGCTCTATCCCCGGGTGATCAGCGAGGCGGGTCTCGACCCGCAGACCTTCAGCTACGCGCGCGGTGTCGCACCCGGGCTGTACGAGATCCTCGCCCTGGATCTGCCGGAGAGCGTCATGATGCTCACGGACGAGGCGCTGGAACCCCTCGGCCACGTTCCCGACCTTCGTGCCCAGGCCCTGCGCAACCTCAGACAGCTGCCCGTCGAGTCGCACGAGACCGTCAAGGGCGAGGACGGCATGCGGTTCGAGGTGGTCGTCGGCGACTCGTTCTACACGGCCAGCCGGGTGCTCGCCCTGGACGCCCTGGTGCCGCAGCTCACCGGGCGCGAACTGACGTCGGACGGGGCCCTGGTCGCCATGCCGTTCCGGCACCAGCTGGCCTTCCACGTGATCCGCGACTCCGGCATGATCCCGGCCCTCAACGCCATGGCGTCCTTCGCCGCGGCCGGCTTCGAGGACACGCCCGGCGCGATCAGCCCGTTCGTCTACTGGTGGCGTGACGGCACGCTCACCCAGCTCAGCGACCGCGAGGACGAGGGCGAGGGTCTGCGGATCGTCGTCGGTGACGACTTCCAGGAGCTCCTGGAACGACTGGTGGGGGACAGCCAGGAGGGTGCCTGACCGGGGTGGGGGGCGGCGGTCCCGTCTTCCGGATTCCCGATCGCGTGCCCGGCGGCGTACGGGCAGGATGAGGCTCATGCCTATGACATCTGCTGCCCCCGCGCCCTTCACCGCCGATGACTACCGGGCCAGGATGGCCCGCGCCGCCGAGTCCGCCGCCGACGCCGGGCTGGCCGGTGTCCTCGTCGCGCCCGGGCCGGATTTGGTCTATCTGACCGGGTATCAGCCGACCGCGATCACCGAGCGGCTGACGGTGCTGGTGCTGGCGGCCGGGCAGGAGCCGGTCCTGGTCGTACCGAAGCTGGAGGCGCCGGATGCCGAGCACGCCGCCGGGGCCGCCGCCCTCACCTTGCGGGACTGGACCGACGGCACCGACCCGTACGGTGTGGCCGCGCCCCTGCTGGACGTGGACGGCCGGTTCGGCGTGAGCGACAACGCCTGGGCGATGCATCTGCTCGGGCTCCAGCAGAAGCTCCCGGGAACGTCCTACGTGGCCCTCACACAGGCGCTGCCGATGCTGCGGGCGGTCAAGGACGCGCACGAGCTGGCGCGCCTGGAGGCGGCCGGTGCGGCCGCGGACGAGGCGTACGGGGAGATCCTCAAGGTCCGGTTCGCCGGGCGCAGGGAGACGGACGTGGCCGCCGATCTGGCCGCGCTGCTTCTGCGGTTCGGCCATTCGCAGGTGGACTTCACGGTCGTGGGGTCCGGTCCCAACGGCGCCAACCCGCATCACGAGGCGGGCGAGCGGACCATCGAGCGGGGTGACATGGTCGTCCTCGACTTCGGCGGTCTCAAGCACGGCTACGGCTCGGACACCACCCGTACCGTCCATGTCGGCGAGCCCGGCACCGAGGAGCAGCGCGTCCACGACGTCGTACGGGAGGCCCAGCGGGCCGGGTGCGAGGCCGTGAAGCCCGGGGTGGCCTGCCAGGACGTCGACCGGGCGGCGCGCGCGGTGATCGAGGAGGCCGGATACGGCGAGTACTTCATCCACCGCACCGGCCACGGCATCGGCGTCACCACCCATGAGCCGCCCTACATGATCGAGGGCGAGGAGCAGCCGCTGGTGCCCGGCATGTGCTTCTCCGTGGAGCCGGGGATCTATCTGCCGGGCCGGTTCGGCGTACGGATCGAGGACATCGTGACGGTCACCGAGGACGGCGGGCGCAGCTTCAACAACACCGCGCGCGAGATGGCGGTCGTCGAGTAGCCGTCGGGTCAGGTGGCGGGGCCGAGGACCGCGCACGACTCGGGCGGCAGATGGAACTCGCCGTCCGGGCGCGGTGGTTGCACCGGCTCCCACGCGGCGAGGACCTGGCAGTTGTTGCGGCCCAGGGGGATCGCCGCGGGCTCCTTGCCGAGGTTGACCACGGTCCTGAGGTCACCGCGCCGGAACATCAGCCAGCGGGCCTCCTCGTCGTGGACGACCTTGACCGCCGCGATGTCCGGGTCGGTGAGGTCGGGGCGGATGCGGCGCAGTGCGATCAGCAGGCGGTACCAGGCGAGCACGCGCGCGTGGGGCTCCTTTCCCGGCTCGTCCCAGTCCAGACAGGAGCGTGCCCGGGTGGCCGGGTCCTGCGGGTCGGGGATGTCCTCCTCGGCCCAGCCGTGCGCCGCGAACTCCCGCCGCCTGCCCGTGCGTACGGCCTCGGCGAGCTCGGGGTCGGGATGGTCGGTGAAGTACTGCCAGGGCGTGCGGGCGCCCCACTCCTCGCCCATGAAGAGCATCGGTGTGTACGGGCCGGTGAGCACCAGCGCGGCGGCGCAGGCGAGCAGGCCCGGCGAGAGCGTCGCGGAGAGCCGGTCTCCCAGCGCTCTGTTGCCGATCTGGTCGTGGGTCTGGGCGTAGCCCAGGAAGCGGTGTGCGGGGGTCCTGGAACGGTCGACACGCCGTCCATGGGCGCGGCCCCGGAAGCTCGAATAGGTGCCGTCGTGGAAGAAGACCCGGGTGAGGGTCTTGGCGAGGGCGGCGAGCGGGGCGCGCGCGAAGTCGGCGTAGTAGCCCTGGGACTCGCCGGTGAGTGCGGTGTGCAGGGCGTGGTGGAAGTCGTCGTTCCACTGGGCGTGGAGCCCGAGGCCGCTCTCCGCGCGCGGGGCGGTGGTGCGCGGGTCGCACCGGTCGGACTCGCCGATGAGGAAGAGGGGGCGGCCCAGCTGTACGGAGAGCACGTCGACGGCGGTGGAGAGCTCTTCGAGGAACGGCAGCGCGCGCGTGTCGAACAGCGCGTGCACGGCGTCCAGGCGCAGCCCGTCGAGCCGGTAGTCGCGCAGCCAGGCGAGCGCGCTCTCCAGGAAGTACGCGCGCACCTCGTCCGACCCCGGGGCGTCGAGGTTGACGGCGGCGCCCCACGGCGTGTGGTGGGTGTCGGTGAAGTACGGGCCGAAGGCCGGGAGGTGGTTGCCGGAGGGCCCGAGGTGGTTGTGGACGACGTCGAGGACGACTCCGAGGCGGTGGGCGTGCGCCGCGTCGACAAATCGTTTCAGCCCTTCGGGGCCGCCGTACGGCTCGTGCACGGCCCATGGCGCGACGCCGTCGTAGCCCCAGCCGTGCCGCCCCGGGAACGGGCACACCGGCATCAGCTCGATATGCGTCACCCCCAGTTCCGCCAAATGGGCGAGACGGGCGGTCGCGGCGTCGAAGGTGCCCTCGTCGGTGCAGGTGCCGATGTGCAGCTCGTAGAGGACCGCGCCGGACAGCCTGCGGCCCGCCCAGGGCCGCTGCCAGGGGAAGCCGTCGTGGTCGACGACGGCGCTGAGGCCGTCGGGCCCGTCCGGCTGGCGGCGCGAGCGCGGGTCCGGCAGCGGGTGGCCGCCATCCACGACGTACCCGTAGCGGTCGCCGTCCCGTGCCCCGGCCTCGGTCAGCCACCATCCGGTCCGCACCGGGTGCGGCTCCATGTCGTGGGTCGTGCCCTCCAGCTGGAGGGCGACCCGGTCCGCCTGCGGCGCCCACACCTCGAACAACATCCTTGATACCTCCCGTTGCCCGCGTACCGTCAAACCGTGGAATCGGGCATCCCTCGTCCGCGGAAGGCGGGATCAAGGTCTGGAGGTTGTGGTTACTCGCCATTAAGGTCCGGATCCATGACCCTGCCGCCGTTCCCGCACGGCTTCCTCTGGGGAGCCTCCGCCTCAGCCTTCCAGACCGAGGGTGCCGCCGCAGCCGAGGGCAAGGGCCCCTCCGGCTGGGACGCCTTCGCCGCCGAACCCGGCCGCATCAAGGACGGCGCCGACGCGTCGAGGGGCACCGGCTTCCACGCGCGCTACCGCGAGGACGTCGCCCTGCTCGCCGGGCTCGGCGCCGGAGCCTTCCGCTTCTCCGTCAGCTGGCCGCGTGTCGTCCCGGGCGGCAGTGGCCCGGTCAACCAGGCGGGGCTCGACTTCTACGACCGGCTCGTCGACGAGCTGTGCGCCCACGGCATCACCCCCGCGCCGACCCTCTACCACTGGGACACCCCGCTGGAGCTGGAGGAGGCGGGCGGCTGGCTCAACCGGGACACCGCCCACCGGTTCGCCGACTACTCGCGCGTGGTGGCCGAAAGGCTCGCCGACCGCGTCCCCATGTGGATCACCGTCAACGAGCCGGCCGAGGTGACGCTGCTCGGCTACGCGCTCGGCGAGCACGCCCCCGGCAAGAAGCTCCTCTTCGACGCCCTTCCGGCCGCCCACCACCAACTGCTGGCCCATGGCCTGGCCGTCGGGGCGCTGCGCTCGGCGGGCGCCCGGAACATAGGTCTCGCGGTCTCGCACACACCGGTGTGGCCCGCGGGCGACAGCGAGGAGGACCGTTTCAGCGCGGACCTCTACGACACCGTGAGCAACTGGCTGTTCGCGGACCCCGTCCTCACCGGCCGCTACCCCGACGAGAACTTCGCCGCCCTGATGCCGGGCCCGGTCGCGGAGGACCTCGCCGTCATCTCGGCACCGCTCGACTGGTACGGGGTGAACTACTACAACCCCACGCGCGTGGGCGCGCCCGCACCCGAGGCCGTCGACTCCTTCGCCGGATTCGCGATGCCCGCCGAACTGCCCTTCGGCATCCGGGAGATCGAGGGGTACGAGACGACGGCCTTCGGCTGGCCGGTCGTCCCGGACGGCCTGCGGGAGATGCTCGTCCAACTGAAGGCGCGGTACGGCGACCGGCTGCCGCCGGTGTACATCACCGAGAACGGCTGCTCCTACGACGGCGTCGAGGACGCCGGCCGCATCCGCTACCTGGACGGGCATCTGCGCGCCCTGCACCGCGCCATCGCCGAAGGCGTCGACGTACGGGGCTACTTCGTGTGGTCCCTCACCGACAACATCGAGTGGATCGAGGGCGCCGCACAGCGCTTCGGCCTGGTCCACGTGGACTACCCGACGCTGCGGCGCACCCCGAAGGACTCCTACCGGTGGTACCGGGACGTGATCCGGGCCCAGCGTGCCCCCGAGTGAGCCCGGAGAGACGTTTCAGCTGTCGCTCGGCCAGACCATGTTGACCGCGCGCTCGAAGGTTGCGTACCCCGCGCGCGCGAAGGCGTTCGCCATCGGCACGTTGGCGAGGTCCGTCGCGGCGCGGATGCGCGGGACGTCCTGCGCGGCGAGGACGCGTGTGCCCTCGGCGAGGATGTCGTCGATGTAGCCGTGGCCGCGGTGGGCGGGCAGGACACCGATGTACGCGATGATGGGGTGGTAGTTGTTGCGAGCGGGGACGACGAAGCCCACCGGTCCGCCGCCGTCCGGGAGTTCGGCGATCCGCCACCACTCGCGGGGCGACTTGAAGGTGTCGAACTCCTCCTCGTACATGAGCTCCGCCGACGCGCGCGGTGTCATCGTCAGCAGCTCCGTCCGGCTGTGCTCGTCGAGCGTGCCCTCCAGGACCAGCGTCATCAGCGAGAGCAGTTCCTCGCGGTCGGTCGCCGGGCGGAACGCCAGCCGGGTGGACGGGGCGGGGAGCGGCGTTCCCGGGCGCCACTCCAGGCGCAGCCGCTCGACCAGGAGCTCGGCACCGGTCTCGGCCAGGATGTTCATCCGGGTGTCGACGACCTCGCGCGCGTGCGGGTCCTCGCGCCAGTCGCCGGGCGTGTAGCGGCCGTACTCCGGGCGCGGGGCACCGGCCGGGATCACCGCCGCCGTCGCGGTCTCCAGCAGCTCCAGCCCGACGGCGTGGCGCTCGGCCGGCGGCAGCGAGTCGTCGACGTCGAAGAAGTCCAGGGTGTAGGGGACTTCGTGGTCCGGCGGCGTCCACCAGGAGAGGCGGGCCAGCACCCGGTCCCCGCGCAGCGCCACCCACATCCATGAGGGAAGCCGGCGGCCGGTGGCCAGATCGCCCTCGACCTCGTGGTCGAGTACGTAGGAGAGCTGCTGGAAGAGCCCGAGCTCCTCGGGCCCGGCGAGCGGACGGAAGATGATGTCCGACGCGGATGTCGTCAAGGGGTTCCCCTCATCGGTGTGACGGTCGCCAGACCCTAGCAATCGCCCGCAGCCGCCCGACAAGGGTTTTCCTCGCAGGTCAGGGGGCGGTGGAAGGGAACGGGCGCAAAGTGCCGCCCTGCTGGACACGCCGAGGCCGTCGGCCCGACAATCTCTGCTGTGACGTCGTCCTTCCAGTTCAACACGTATCCCGCTCCGGCCCGGCTGTCGGACGCTGAGCGCGACCGTGTGCTCGACGTGCTCAGAGAGGGCGCCGCGCAGGGAAAGCTGTCGCACGACACGTTCCTGCGCCGGATGGAAGTCGCCCTGTCCGCACGCCGGTCCGAGGAGCTGGCCGCGCTCACCGCCGACCTCGACACCCAGAGCCGCTGGTCGCGGGCGCTGTACGGGGCCGTGAGCCGGGTGTCCGGGTTCAGCGTGGCGATGCGCCGGGCGTGGCAGTCCGAGCGGCTGCCGAAGCTGCTGTTCCCCGTGCCGGGCCCGTACCCGCTGCGGATCGGCCGCGACCCGCACAACGGGCTGCGGCTCAGCCACGAGACGGTCTCGCGGGTGCACGCCGAGCTGACCCATCAGTCCGGCGTGTGGGTGCTGCGCGACCTCGGCTCCACGAACGGCACAAGCGTCAACGGGCGCCGGGTGACCGGGGCGGTGGTGGTCAACGACGGCGACCAGGTGAGCTTCGGGCGGATGAGCTTCCGGCTCGCAACGCACTGACCTGGGCGAATGCCCTCGCCAAGGCTGTTGTCAGTGGTGCCCCTCATGATGGCGGTATGAACGACGACCAGCAGCCGTGTGTGCGCCATGCCCGCCCCTCCGATCTGCCGCGTCTGGCCGAACTCGCCGCGGAGCACGCGGTGTACGAGAAGGCCGCGCCGCCCGCGCCCGATCTCGCGGAGCGGCTCGGAGCCCTGCTCTTCGGCCAGGACCGGCCCCGGGCGCGCTGCTTCGTCGCCGAGATACCGGGCGGCGAGGTCGTCGGGTATGCCAGCTGCGCACCCGAGTTCTCCACCTGGCAGGCGCGTGAGTATCTGCACATGGACTGCCTCTACCTCCGCGACGGCCACCGGGGCCTCGGCCTCGGCGCGCTGCTGGTCGACGCGGTGGCCGCCGAGGCCCGGGAGCTCGGGATGACCCAGGTGCAGTGGCAGACGCCGGTCTGGAACGAAGGGGCGCGGCGGTTCTACGACCGGATGGGCGCGATGGGCAGCGAGAAGCTGCGCTACTCGCTGCCCATCACCCCGGACCGGGTCTCCGGGTAGCTCCGGTGGTTCCTTCTCCGCGGTCTTCTCCCGGCTGAGCCGACCGGTGCGGCGGCCGTCTTCGCCGAGTCGCCGCGCGGGGTCCGCGCTGTCCGGGGGCAAGGGCGTGTCACTCGTACGGCCGAACGCCGATCGCGACCGCGCGGCGCCGGTGGTCCGCTGAGAACAACCGCGCCCACCCGGGCGCCGACCGGGGAGGACGCCGCATGCCGGTCGACCCGGGCACACCGACAGGGACGAGGCCGGTCCCGGCCGGACCGGGGGACCGGGGTGCCGCGACGGGGGCCGCAGCGGCTGCGGCGGTGGACTCCGTCCCGGTCGGCCCCGGGCCCGACGCGATGGCCCCGGCGGGCCCGGTGCGCCGGGTCGACGCCCTCGCGGCCCCGGACCCTGTGGGAGAGTAGGACGCCGCCGAACAAATTTTCAACGCGGGTTCCCGAGCTTCGGCTCGGGGACCCGCGTTTTTTTATGCCCGCTCACCTGTTGTTCATATGGTGCGAGCACCATGCCCAGCTATGGGGATCATCGGAAAGCTGGAGTCGGTCGGCTTCGCGGCCGGGGACGAAGTGATCGTGCCGGCGTACGACGACGGTGCGGTGGCCCGGGCCGTGGTCGCGGCCGGAGCCGTGCCGGTGTTCGCCGACATAGACCCGGAGACGTACTGCCTGGGTGTCGGGGGCATCGAGGCGGTCGTGACCTCGCGGACGGTAGGGCTGGTACTCGTACACCGCTTCGGGCACCCGGCCGACGCCGGAGAGTTCAGGCAACTCGCCGATCGGCTCGGGCTGTTGCTGGTGGAGAAGGACGAGGACGACGGCCAGGGCGGCGACGTCGTACAACGCCGGGAGCGGGCCGGGTACTTGGACCGGCGGCTCGTCGGCGTACGGACGCCCGTGCCGGCCGCCGGGCACGCGTACCAGCGCTATGTCGTACGGGTGCCCGGGAACGGGCGGCCCGACCGGGACGCGTTCGCGCGACTGCTGCGGCGGCGCGGGGTCGAGTGCGAGGTGCCCGTGGTCACGCCCGTACATCGGACGCTGGAGTTCAGGCGGCGCGGCTGTGTGCTGCCGGAGACCGAGCGGGCCGTGGACGAGACGCTGGCGCTGCCCCGCCTCGACGGGCTTTCCGACGCGGGCGTACGCAAGTTGGTCTCGGTGTGCAACGCGCTCGGAGGGCTGCTTCAGCCCGCGTGACGGGGTGCCTGGGAAGGGAGCCGGAGGAACGGGCGGGCGTGGTTCGGAACACCGTCTGATTCAGGGTATGCTTTATCTCGTTGGTGAGGGGGAAACCCCGAAACAACAACCGGCCCCTATAGCTCAGTCGGTAGAGCGTCTCCATGGTAAGGAGAAGGTCTGCGGTTCGATTCCGCATGGGGGCTCAGAAGCAAGAAGATGAAAGGCCCCGCCCATTGGACGGGGCCTTTCGCGTTCCTACGGCCACCGGAATCCGGTGACCCCTGGCCCTGTCGGTCCCGGGTGCCCGGCCCCGCTCAATGGCGGGGCTGTTCCGGGATACGCATCGACAGGATCGCCATGTCGTCGGACGCGGGCTCGGCGGCGAAGCGTTCCACCGCGCGCAGGACGCGGGCCGCAACGGCGCCGGCGGTCAGGCCCGTACACGTGGCGAGGACGTCGGTCAGACCGTCGTCTCCCAGCATCCGGGTACCCTCGCGGCGCTCGGTGATGCCATCGGTCACACAGAGCAGGACGTCGCCCGGGTCCAGGGTGATCGTCTGCTCGTACAGCTCCAGGTCCTCCATGACGCCCAGCAGCGGCTGGGGTTCGGCGGCGGGCTCGACCGTGCCGTCCTGGCGCAGGCGCAGCGGGAGCGGGTGGCCCGCGCACACGACCTTCAGCAGGGCGCTGCCGTCCTCCTGCGGCCACAACTCGCCGTACAGGAGCGTCAGGAAGCGGCTGCGGGCGCCCTCGTCGAGGATCGCCGCGTTGAGTCGCTCCAGCACCGCCGGGCCGCCGAAGCCCTCGCGGGCGAGCAGGCGCAGCGCGTGGCGGGCCAGGCCCGTGACGGCGGCCGCCTCGGGGCCGGTACCGCAGACGTCGCCGATGGCGAAGCCGTAGGCGCCGTCCCGGATCGGGAAGAGGTCGTAGAAGTCGCCGCCCACCTCGTTGCCCTCGCCGGCCGCGCGGTAGATGACCTCGACCTCGACGCCGGGGATCTGGGGGAGGCCGGGCGGCAGGAGGCTGCGCTGGAGGGAGCGGCTGATGGCCATGCGCTCCGAGTAGAGGCGGGCGTTGTCGAGGGCGAGCGCGGCCCGGCGCGAGAGGTCCTCGGCCAGTTCCAGGATCTCCTGGCGGAAGTGGTCGTCGGAGGGCTTGCCCAGGGTGAGCATGCCGATGACGCGGTTGCGGGCGACCAGGGGCAGGACGACCGTTTCGCCGCCGACGGCGGCGGCCGTGGACAAGGTGGTGCCGAGGCCGCTGCCCAGGTGCGGGCTTGAGCCGCGGCCGAGGTCGCGCATCGAGGTGCGCAGCGCGGCCTGGTGGGCCGCTTCGCCGGGGGCGGTCCAGACGCGGGCGCCCGGGGTGGGGACCGGCTCCGGCGGGTCGATCTTGGAGAGGAGCGCCTTGAGGCCGTCGATGCGCTCCTCGTCCTCGTGGAGGACATAGGACAGGTACGGCTCGGAGGCCTGGTCCGCGATCGTGTAGACGGCGCACCAGGTGGCGAGGGTGGGGACGGTCATCTGTGCCATCAGGGCCAACGTCTGGTCCCGGTCCAGGGTTCCCGCCAGCAGGTCCGAGGCTTCCACGAGGAAGCTCAGCGATCCCCTGCGCAGCCGTTCGAGCTCGCCCAGGCGTGCGGACTCGACGGCGAGCGCGATGCGGTCGGCGGCGAACTGGAGGCGCAACGCTTCTTCGTTGGAGTAGCGCCCGGCCGATTCGGCGGCGACGCCGAGGGAGCCGGTGAGGCGGCCCTCGACCTTGAGCGGGACGGTGACGACCGAGCGCATGCCGGAGCCGCCGAGGATCGGGACGGCGCCGGGGACGGCCGCGAGGTCCTCGTGGACCGCGGGCATGCTTCGACGGGCACGCGCGCGAAGCGCTGGCGGGCCGAGGGCAGGCCGGTGGTGGCGCGGACTTCCAGTTCGGTCTCGTCGTCGGTGGCCAGCAGCAGGAACGCGGCGTCGCCGTCGAGCATGTCGCGGGCGCGCTCCACGGTGCGCTGGAGCAGTCCGTCCAGGTCGTCGGGGGCGGGGGAGCCGATGAAGACCTCGAACGGGTCGACGTTGCGGCTCTCGCCCATGACCGAGGGGTCGGCGGCGGGGGCCCGCACAGGGGTCTGCAGTACGGCCCGCTCGTCGTCGCGGACCAGCAGGCAGACGGTGGACGGCTCGCCATGGGTGTCGCGTACCCGAAGATGTGACGCGTACACGGGCAGGACGCGGCCGTCGGCGCCGCGGATGCCGTAGCTGCCCTCCCAGCGCGAGAGTTGCAGGGCCTCGACGATTCCGGTGGAGGTGCCGGGGGTGTGCGGCCAGGCCGCGAACTCGGTGAGCGGCTTGCCGGTGACCTTCTCGGCGGGGTAGCCGAACAGCTCCTCGGCGTCCTCGTTCCAGGCGCGGACGGCGCCGGTACGGTCGATCTGGATGACCGCCACGCGGACCCGGCCGTCGGTGAGGGGCAGCAGGTCCACGGGCAGGGCGGGTCCGGCCGAGCGGGTGCCCACGGCGCGGGCGGGCAGGTCGAGTTGGAACCAGACGTGCTTCTGGGTGGGGGTGTACTCGACGCCCCAGCGGGAGGCGATGGCGGCGCACAGCAGGAGGCCGCGGCCGTTCTCGCGGTCGGGGCCCGCGACGTCGGCGGGGGAGGCATGGAGCGGAACCTCACGTTCGGGGTAGTGGTCGGCGACCTCGACCCGGACGCCGTCCTCGGAGCGCAGGCACAGTACGTCGGCGGCGGTGCCCGCGTGGACGACCGCGTTGGTGACGAGCTCACTGGTGAGGACTACGGCGTCGTCGACGACGTCCGCGTACCCCCAGCCCTGGAGGGTGTCGCGGACGAAGGCGCGGGCGGTCGCGACGGACCGCCCGACGGGTTCGAAGCTGGCTTCCGCCCGCGCGGTGATCACAGAACTCCTCGTACGCGTCTCGACGCCCGGTTTCCCCGGCCGGGGTCCGGGAAGGTGCCCCCCGGGAATCAACACTCCCATGTGTGGCCCGCCCCCTCCGGTGTCCCGTGGTCGTCCTTGTGGCGCCCGCTGCTCCCCGGGCTCACAGGAGCAGGGGGCGCTCCCGCCTTCGGACGGACCGGGGCGGTTGGACAGCCGGAAGCCAGGTTACTTACCTTCACTGTCCTAGCGGATGCCGGTCACCAGTGTTTCCGTCCTCCGAGGGCGGGGACGGTATGCGAAGCTGCCGAACTGTTATGGCCGGGTTCGGCCATGGTGAAACACTGGGAAGGCTTCGAAGAAAGCCCGACGAGGGCGGTCGACCCCTGCGGGAGGGACACGGTGGAGTCTGGCGTGGCGGCGCGTGGCAAGAGCACGCGCGCGAAGGGCGGACGGGCCCGCGGCAAGGGGACGACCGAGGTGGACACCGCTGCGCTGCAGCGGCTGCTCGTCGCACTGGCGTCGATGCGGGACGGCAACTTCCGCAAGCGGCTGACCGTCTCCGGGGACGGGATGATGGCCGAGATCGCCGCCGTCTTCAACGAGGTCGCCGACCGCAACCTCCATCTGACCGGGGAGATCGCCCGGGTACGGCGGATGGTGGGCCGGGAGGGGAAGCTGACCGAGCGGCTGGAGAACGGGGCCTGTGAGGGCTCCTGGGCGGCCGCGATCGACGCCTCCAACGCGCTGGTGGACGATCTGGCCAGGCCGGTCTCCGAGGTCGGCAGGGTGCTGTCCGCGGTCGCCGAGGGCGATCTGGAACAGCGGATGGACCTGCGCTCGCACGGGGTGGACAACGCCGAGCGGCCGCTGCGGGGCGAGTTCCTCAAAGTGGGGCGAACCGTCAACA
Organism: Streptomyces sp. ERV7; assembly: GCF_001653515.1. GTDB lineage: Bacteria > Actinomycetota > Actinomycetes > Streptomycetales > Streptomycetaceae > Streptomyces. Next base: position 347,251 of record NZ_LYOY01000051.1, read on the forward strand.
ACCTGGTCGACCAGTTGTCGGCGTTCACCGACGAGGTGACGAGGGTCGCACTGGAGGTCGGCACCGAGGGCAAGCTCGGCGGCCAGGCGCAGGTGCGTGGAATGTCCGGTTCGTGGAAGGACCTCACGGATTCGGTGAACACGATGGCGTACCGGCTGACGGCCCAGGTACGTGACATCGCTCTCGTGACGACGGCGGTGGCCAAGGGCGATCTGTCGCGCAAGGTGACCGTGCACGTCGCCGGCGAGATGCTCCAGCTGAAGAACACCGTGAACACGATGGTCGACCAGCTCTCCTCGTTCTCCTCCGAGGTGACCCGGGTCGCGCGCGAGGTAGGCACCGAGGGCGAGCTCGGCGGCCAGGCGCAGGTGCCCGGCGTCGCGGGCGTGTGGAAGGACCTGACCGACTCCGTCAACCTGATGGCCGGCAACCTCACGGCCCAGGTGCGCGGGATCGCGCAGGTGACGACGGCGGTCGCCAACGGCGACCTGTCGCAGAAGGTGACCGTCAACGCGCGCGGGGAGGTCGCCCAGCTCGCCGAGACGATCAACCAGATGACGGAGACGCTGCGTACGTTCGCCGACGAGGTGACCCGGGTCGCCAACGAGGTCGGCGCCGAGGGTCTGCTGGGCGGTCAGGCGCAGGTGCCGGGCGCGGCGGGGACCTGGAAGGACCTGACCGACTCGGTCAACACGGTCTTCCGCAATCTGACCACGCAGGTGCGCGACATCGCGCAGGTGACGACGGCGGTCGCCAACGGCGACATGACGCAGAAGGTCACGGTCGACGTCGCGGGCGAGATGCTGGAGCTGAAGAACACCGTCAACACGATGGTGGACCAGCTTCAGTCGTTCGGTTCCGAGGTGACCCGGGTGGCCCGGGAGGTCGGCGTCGAGGGGCGCCTGGGCGGGCAGGCCGAGGTGCCGGGCGCGGCCGGCACCTGGAAGGACCTGACGGACTCCGTCAACAACGCGTTCCGCAACCTCACCGGTCAGGTGCGCAACATCGCGCAGGTGACGACGGCGGTCGCCAACGGCGATCTGTCGCAGAAGGTCACGGTGGACGTCTCCGGCGAGATGCTGGAGCTGAAGAACACCGTCAACACGATGGTCGATCAGCTGGCCTCGTTCGCCGCCCAGTTGACGCGGATGGCGCAGGACGTGGGTACGGAGGGCCGGCTCGGCGGGCAGGCCCGGGTGGACGGCGTCTCCGGCACCTGGAAGGAACTCACCGACTCCGTCAACTTCATGGCCGGCAACCTCACCTCCCAGGTGCGCCAGATCGCCCAGGTGACCACGGCGGTGGCGCGGGGCGATCTGTCGCAGAAGATCGACGTGGACGCGCGCGGCGAGATCCTGGAGCTGAAGAACACCATCAACAACATGGTCGACCAGCTGTCCGGCTTCGCCGAGCAGGTGACCAGGGTCGCGCGCGAGGTGGGCACCGACGGCCGCCTCGGCGGGCAGGCGCAGGTGCCGGGCGTGGCCGGTGTGTGGCGCGACCTGACGGACTCGGTGAACGGCATGGCCGGCAACCTCACCGCCCAGGTCCGCAACATCGCCCAGGTCGCCACGGCGGTGGCGCGGGGCGATCTGTCGCAGAAGATCGACGTGGACGCGCGCGGCGAGATCCTGGAGCTCAAGAACGTCCTGAACACCATGGTCGACCAGCTCTCGAACTTCGCGGAGCAGGTGACCCGGGTGGCCCGCGAGGTGGGCACCGAGGGCATCCTGGGCGGCCAGGCCGAGGTGCAGGGCGTCTCGGGCACCTGGAAGGACCTGACCCAGTCCGTCAACTTCATGGCGAACAACCTGACGTTCCAGGTGCGCAACATCGCCGAGGTGACGACGGCGGTCGCCAAGGGCGACCTCTCGAAGAAGATCACCGTCGACGCCAAGGGCGAGATCCTGGAACTGGTGACGACCGTCAACACGATGGTCGACCAGCTCTCCAACTTCGCGGACGAGGTCACCAGGGTCGCGCGCGAGGTGGGCACCGAGGGCATCCTCGGCGGCCAGGCCCGGGTGCGCGGGGTCACCGGTATCTGGAAGGACCTGAGCGACAACGTCAACCTGATGGCCGCGAACCTCACCTACCAGGTGCGCAACATCGCCCGGGTCTCGACGGCCGTCGCCAACGGCGACCTGACCAAGAAGGTGACGGTCGAGGCGCGCGGCGAGGTCGCGGAGCTGGCCGACACCGTCAACACGATGGTGACGACCCTGTCGTCCTTCGCCGACCAGGTGACCCGGGTCGCGCGCGAGGTGGGCACCGACGGCATCCTCGGCGGCCAGGCCCGCGTCCCCGGCGTCTCCGGTACGTGGAAGGACCTCACCGAGTCGGTGAACTCCATGGCCGACAACCTCACCGGCCAGGTGCGCCAGATCGCCACGGTCACCACCGCCATCGCCAAGGGCGATCTCACCAAGAAGATCGACATCGACGCGCGCGGTGAGATCCAGGAGCTGAAGAACACCATCAACACGATGGTCGACCAGCTGTCCTCGTTCGCCGTGGAGGTGACCCGGGTCGCGCGCGAGGTGGGCACCGAGGGCCAGCTCGGCGGCCACGCGCGCGTACGTGACGTCGACGGCACCTGGCGCGACCTCACCGAGTCGGTGAACGAGATGGCCGGGAACCTGACCCGGCAGGTGCGCGCCATCGCGGCCGTCGCCACCGCGGTGACCCGCGGCGACCTCAACCTCAAGATCGACGTGGACGCGGCGGGCGAGATCCAGGCCCTCCAGGACAACATCAACACGATGATCGCCAACCTGCGCGACACCACGGTCGCCAACAAGGAGCAGGACTGGCTCAAGGGCAACCTCGCCCGTATCTCCGGTCTGATGCAGGGCCGCCGCGACCTGGACGACGTCGCCTCCCTGATCATGACCGAGCTGACGCCGGTGGTCTCGGCCCAGCACGGCGCGTTCTTCCTCGCGCTGCCGACCGGCGGCACCGCCGAGGTGGGCGGGGACGAGGACAGCCCGTACGAGCTGAAGATGCGCGGGAGTTACGGGTACTCGGCGGGCTCGATGCCCACCTCGTTCCGGCCCGGCGAGACGCTGATCGGGACCGCGGCGGAGGAGAAGCGCACGATCCTGGTGGAGAACGTGCCGCCGGGCTATCTGAGGATCTCCTCCGGTCTCGGGGAGGCGCCGCCCGCGCATGTGATCGTGCTGCCGGTGCTCTTCGAGGGCAAGGTCCTCGGGGTGATCGAGCTGGCCTCGTTCCAGCCGTTCACCCACATCCAGAAGGACTTCCTCAACCAGATCGCGGAGATGATCGCGACCAGCGTCAACACGATCAGCGTCAACTCCAAGACCGAGGTGCTGCTCAAGCAGTCGCAGGAGCTGACCGAGCAGCTGCGCGAGCGGTCGGCGGAGCTGGAGAACCGGCAGAAGGCGCTGCAGGCCTCCAACGCGGAGCTGGAGGAGAAGGCCGAGCTGCTCGCCCAGCAGAACCGCGACATCGAGGTGAAGAACACCGAGATCGAGGAGGCCCGGCAGGTTCTGGAGGAGCGCGCCGAGCAGCTCGCGGTCTCCATGCGCTACAAGTCCGAGTTCCTGGCGAACATGTCGCACGAGCTGCGTACGCCCCTCAACTCGCTGCTGATCCTGGCCAAGCTGCTCGCCGACAACGCGGAGGGCAACCTCTCGCCGAAGCAGGTCGAGTTCGCGGAAACGATCCATGGTGCGGGTTCGGACCTGCTCCAGCTGATCAACGACATCCTCGACCTGTCCAAGGTCGAGGCGGGCAAGATGGACGTCAGCCCGACCCGGATCGCCCTGGTGCAGCTCGTCGACTACGTGGAGGCGACGTTCAGGCCGCTCACCGCGGAGAAGGGGCTCGACTTCTCCGTACGGGTCTCGCCGGAGCTCCCGGCGACGCTGCACACCGATGAGCAGCGGCTGCTGCAGGTGCTGCGCAACCTGCTGTCGAACGCGGTGAAGTTCACCGACAGCGGTGCCGTCGAGCTGGTGATCAGGCCGGCGCACGCCGATGTGCCGCACGCGATCCGCGAACAGCTCCTGGAGGCGGGCTCGCTGCGCGACGCGGACGCCGATCTGATCGCGTTCTCGGTCACCGACACCGGCATCGGCATCGCGGCCAGCAAGATGCGGGTGATTTTCGAGGCGTTCAAGCAGGCCGACGGCACGACCAGCCGCAAGTACGGAGGCACGGGCCTTGGGCTGTCCATCAGCCGCGAGATCGCCCGCCTGCTCGGCGGCGAGATCCACGCGGCGAGCGAGCCCGGCCGAGGCTCCACCTTCACGCTCTATCTCCCGCTGCACCCCAGCGAGTTGCCGCCGCAGGGCTACCCCCAGCTGCCGCCCGGCGGCGAGACGGCGGCCGAGGGCGCCCCGGCGGACGGCGGACGGCCGGAGCTCCTCCCGCACGAGACGGCGTCGCTCGCCCCGAGCGAGAGCCAGACGGGCGCGGCCGGGCTGTTCCGGCGCCGGCGCAAGTCGCTCGGCGCGGAGCCCGCGGCCACGCTGCCCGGTCAGCCGGGGGAGGCGCAGCAGGACTCCTGGGCGGCCCAGGAGCCGGAGCGCGCACCCGCGCGTACGTTCCTCTTCGGCGGCGAGAAGGTGCTGATCGTCGACGACGACGTACGCAACGTCTTCGCGCTCACCAGCGTCCTGGAGCAGCACGGTCTGTCGGTGCTCTACGCGGAGAACGGCCGCGAGGGGATCGAGGTCCTGGAGCAGCACGAGGACACGGCCGTCGTGCTGATGGACATCATGATGCCGGAGATGGACGGATACGCCACGACCTCGGCGATTCGCCGGATGCCGCAGTTCGCCGGGCTCCCCATCATCGCGCTCACCGCCAAGGCGATGAAGGGCGACCGGGAGAAGGCCATCGAGTCCGGCGCGTCCGACTACGTCACCAAGCCGGTCGACCCCGACCATCTGCTGTCGGTGATGGAGCAGTGGATGCACGGGAAGTGATCGGTGGCCGCACGGTTCACCGCGAGTTGCTGACTGACTGTGGCCGAAGGCGTGTGAGACGGCGGTATTCGGGGAACCTTCTGGTCTCCCACTACGTTTCTGCTACGTGCACAGTGACATCGCGGTGACAGGGTGTGGCGACAGGCGGGGTGCGGCTACCATGACCGGCACAAGGACGGGCGGCGCAAGGGAGTCGTCCCCTGGGGCGGCGCCCGGTGCACTGCCGGGGCGAGGAGGACGGGCCATGGTGCAGAAGGCCAAGATCCTCCTGGTCGATGACCGGCCGGAGAATCTGCTGGCGCTGGAGGCCATCCTCTCTGCGCTCGATCAGACACTGGTGCGGGCATCGTCAGGGGAGGAAGCGCTCAAAGCACTGCTGACGGACGATTTCGCAGTCATCCTGCTGGACGTCCAGATGCCGGGCATGGACGGTTTCGAGACCGCCGCGCACATCAAGCGGCGGGAGCGGACCCGGGACATCCCGATCATCTTCCTCACCGCCATCAACCACGGCCCCCACCACACGTTCCGGGGGTATGCGGCGGGAGCCGTCGACTACATCTCCAAGCCCTTCGACCCCTGGGTGCTGCGCGCCAAGGTGTCGGTGTTCGTCGAGCTGTACATGAAGAACTGTCAGCTGCGTGAGCAGGCGGCGCTGCTGCGGCTCCAGCTGGAGGGCGGCGGCCAGACGGCCGGCGACCCCAAGGAGCCTGCGGGTCTGCTCGCCGAGCTGTCCGCGCGGCTCGCGGCCGTCGAGGAGCAGGCCGAGGCGCTCTCCAAGCAGCTGGACGACGAGTCCGCGGACGCGGCGGCGGTGGCCACGGCCGCCCATCTGGAGCGCAAACTGACCGGCCTGCGACGGGCGCTCGACGCCCTGGAGCCGGGCACCGGCAGCGGCACGGCGGCCCTGCCCTCGCAGAACTGAGCGGCGCGGAATCCAGCTGCCCGCAGGGGACCTGACGTTGATGGCGCGTCAGTCCCCTTTGTGCGTGGGGCAGTAACGTCCGCGCCTACGTGAGCATCGTCTTTCGGTACGACACGAACGGGTGAAGCACCGGCCGTCGTGTCGACTGTCGCCAGCACCGGTAACCTCAGCACCATGGCCTCACGTACGTCCGGCAAGGGTTCCCAGGGCACGGCGGGCACCGCGAAGCCCACCGGCCGTACCGCGGCATCCGCCAAGAAGGCGGCCGCGCCCGCCAAGAAGGCGCCCGCGAAGAAGGCTGCCGCGCCCGCGAAGAGAGCGCCCGCCAAAAAGGCACCCGCCAAGAAGGCGGCGGCCTCCAAGCCCGCGCCCAAGCCGGCGCCTTCCCCCACAGGGGGCGTGTACCGGCTCGCGCGCGCCGTCTGGCTGGGTGCGGCCCATGGGGTCGGGGCGATGTTCCGCGGCATAGGGCGAGGCGCCAAGGGCCTTGACCCCGCCCACCGCAAGGACGGCCTCGCCCTGCTGCTGCTCGGCGTCGCGCTGATCGTCGCCGCCGGCACCTGGTCGAATCTGCGCGGCCCGGTCGGCGACCTCGTCGAGATGCTGGTGACCGGCGCCTTCGGACGGCTCGATCTGCTGGTGCCGCTGCTGCTCGGCGCGATCGCGGTCCGCCTCATCCTCTATCCGGAGAAGCCCGAGGCCAACGGCCGGATCGTGATCGGCCTCTCCGCGCTCGTACTCGGCGTGCTCGGCCAGGTCCACATCGCCTGCGGCTCGCCGGGCCGCGACGACGGCACCAGCGCGATGCAGGACGCGGGCGGCCTCATCGGCTGGGGCGCCTCCAAGCCGCTCGAATTCCTGATGGGTGACGTCCTGGCGGTGCCGATGCTGGTGCTGCTCACCGTCTTCGGGCTGCTCGTGGTCACCGCGACGCCCGTCAACGCCATCCCGCAGCGGCTGCGCGCCCTGGGCGCCCGGCTCGGCATCGTCGAGCCGCTGCCGGGGGAGTCCGGCGAGGACGAGCTGTACGACGACGACTGGCGTGCCGCCGACGAACCCGAGCCCGCGCCGCGCGCCCGGCGCACGCCCGGGCGCCGCGCCGCGTCGGCCGGCGAGTACGCCCCGTACGACCAGGACGAAGTCGAGCAGGAGGCGCTCTCGCAGCGCCGCAAGCCCCGGCGTGCCTCGGTGCAACCGGCGTTCGACCTGCCGATGGACCCGGTCGACGTGGCCGCCGCCGCGGCCGCGGCCCTCGACGGCGCCGTGCTCAACGGCCTGCCGCCGTCCCCGATCGTCGCCGACCTCACCCAGGGCGTCTCCACCGAGCGGGAGCGCGGGAGCACCACACCGGTGCCCACGGCCCGCGCCGAAGCGGCCAAGGCCGGGCCGCGGCCCGGCGCCAAGGCCGACATGACCAAGGCGGAGCCCCGGGCGACCCCGGGCGCCCCCGCCGTCGTACCGGATCTGACCAAGGCCGCGCCCGAGCACTCCGAGATGCCGGTGCGCGCCGAGCAGCTCCAGCTCGCGGGCGACATCACCTACGCGCTGCCCTCGCTCGACCTGCTGGAGCGGGGCGGCCCGGGCAAGACGCGCAGCGCCGCGAACGACGCCATAGTGGCCTCGCTGCAGAACGTCTTCACGGAGTTCAAGGTCGACGCGGCCGTCACCGGCTTCACCCGGGGCCCGACGGTCACCCGCTACGAGGTGGAGCTGGGCCCGGCCGTGAAGGTCGAGCGGATCACCGCGCTGACCAAGAACATCGCGTACGCGGTGGCCAGCCCGGACGTCCGGATCATCTCGCCGATCCCCGGCAAGTCGGCGGTCGGCATCGAGATCCCGAACACCGACCGCGAGATGGTCAACCTCGGCGACGTGCTGCGCCTCGCGGACGCGGCCGAGGACGACCATCCGATGCTCGTCGCGCTCGGCAAGGACGTCGAGGGCGGCTATGTGATGGCCAACCTGGCGAAGATGCCGCACGTCCTGGTGGCCGGCGCGACCGGATCCGGCAAGTCGTCCTGCATCAACTGCCTGATCACCTCGGTGATGGTGCGGGCGACGCCCGAGGACGTACGGATGGTGCTCGTCGACCCCAAGCGCGTCGAACTCACCGCGTACGAGGGCATTCCGCACCTGATCACGCCCATCATCACCAACCCGAAGCGGGCCGCCGAGGCGCTCCAGTGGGTCGTGCGCGAGATGGATCTGCGCTACGACGACCTGGCGGCGTTCGGTTTCCGCCATATCGACGACTTCAACGAGGCGATCCGCAACGGCAAGGTCAAGCTGCCCGAGGGCAGCGAGCGGGAGCTGACCCCGTACCCGTATCTGCTGGTGATCGTCGACGAGCTCGCGGACCTGATGATGGTGGCGCCGCGTGACGTCGAGGACGCGATCGTGCGCATCACCCAGCTGGCCCGCGCCGCCGGCATCCATCTGGTCCTCGCCACCCAGCGCCCCTCCGTGGACGTCGTGACCGGCCTGATCAAGGCGAACGTGCCGTCCAGGCTCGCCTTCGCGACCTCCTCGCTCGCCGACAGCCGTGTCATCCTCGACCAGCCCGGCGCCGAGAAGCTCATCGGAAAGGGTGACGGACTGTTCCTGCCGATGGGCGCGAACAAGCCGACCCGCCTCCAGGGCGCGTTCGTCACCGAGGACGAGATCGCTGCGATCGTCCAGCACTGCAAGGACCAGATGGCGCCGGTCTTCCGCGAGGACGTCACCGTCGGGCAGAAGCAGAAGAAGGAGATCGACGAGGAGATCGGCGACGACCTCGATCTGCTCTGCCAGGCCGCCGAGCTGGTCGTCTCCACCCAGTTCGGGTCGACCTCGATGCTCCAGCGCAAGCTGAGGGTCGGCTTCGCCAAGGCGGGCCGGCTGATGGACCTGATGGAGTCGCGCGGCATCGTGGGACCCAGCGAGGGCTCCAAGGCGCGTGACGTCCTGGTCAAACCCGATGAACTCGACGGTGTGCTGGCGGTGATCCGGGGGGAGGCTCCCTGATGGCCCCGGGCGGGCCCGAAGGGTCGATTCCGCGGCCGAATGGAGCACAGGGAAGGGAGTGTGGGGCAACCGTTTTCCCCGGCTGTACGTCCAGTTGAGGGAAGAGCAGGAACATGCCCCCCTCCTGACCCGTTAGGAGGATGGGAGGAGGCCATTCCGATGGCGTACAAACTCCACCCTCCCGGTTGCCCCACCCTTTCGTACCCCCCCTAGACTGAACACCCAGCAGGTGGCTCACGCTCGAAAGGCGCCCCCGTGTCCATCGGCAACTCCCCCGAAGACGACCGGCCTTCCCTCGGCGACGACGACCGGCCCTCCTTTGCTGACGACGACCGGCCGACGATCGGCCACGCCCTCAAGCAGGCCCGGATCGCGGCAGGACTGACCGTCGACGAGGTCAGTTCGATCACGAGAGTGCGCATCCCGATCGTGCACGGTCTGGAGGAGGACGACTTCTCCGGCTGCGGCGGCGATGTGTACGCGCGCGGACACATCCGCACGGTCGCGCGGGCCGTGCACCTGGATCCGGAGCCCCTGGTCGCGCAGTACGACGCCGACCACGGCGGCCGTCCCGCGCCCACGCCCGCGGCGCCCATGTTCGAGGCCGAGCGCATCAGGCCCGAGCGGCGCCGCCCGAACTGGACCGCGGCCATGGTCGCCGCGATCGTGGTGGTCGTCGGCTTCGTCGGCTTCACGATGTTCAGCGGCAGCGGCGACTCCAAGGGCAAGGGCACCCAGGTCGCCGAGGGCCCGACCCAGACGCACCAGCAGAGCCCCAGCCCCAAGCCGGCCCCGAGCCTGCCCGCCGCGCCCAAGCCGCCCGCCCCCTCCGACAGCGCCATCGCCGCGGCCCCGCAGGACAAGGTCACCGTCAAGCTGAGCGCCATCTCCGACAAGAGCTGGATCTCCGCCAAGGCGCACAACGGCCAGGTGCTCTACGACGGCCTCCTGGAGAAGGGCGAGTCGAAGACCTTCGTGGACGGCGAGAAGATCGATCTGATCCTGGGCAACGCCGGGGCGATCGAGCTCTACGTCAACGGCAAGAAGGTCGAGGACCAGTTCGGTGACGGCCAGGTCGAGCGGCTGACCTACACCAAGGGCGACCCGGTCGTCGGCTGACCGGGGCCGCCGCGCCCCGGCCCCGTACGGCCGCCGATTCCTTGATCAACCCTCGGGGCGGGGACGCGGGCCGGGACAAAGTAGTCTTGAGTCCATGCCCGAACGCCGTACCGTCGCCCTTGTCACTCTCGGCTGCGCCCGTAACGAGGTGGACTCGGAGGAGCTTGCAGGCCGCTTGGCAGCGGACGGCTGGGAGCTCGTCGAGGACGCCTCGGACGCCGATGTCGCCGTCGTCAACACCTGTGGGTTCGTCGAAGCCGCCAAGAAGGACTCCGTCGACGCCCTCCTCGAAGCCAATGATCTCAAGGATCACGGCCGGACCCAGGCCGTGGTCGCCGTCGGCTGTATGGCCGAGCGGTACGGCAAGGAGCTCGCCGACGCGCTCCCCGAGGCCGACGGCGTGCTCGGCTTCGACGACTACGCCGACATCTCCGACCGGCTCCAGACCATCCTCAGCGGTGGGAACGTGGAGGCGCACACCCCGCGCGACCGGCGCAAGCTGCTGCCGCTGAGCCCCGTCGAGCGCCAGAGCGCCGACGTGGCGCTGCCCGGCCACGCGCAGGAGGCCCAGGAGAGCGCCCCCGAGGACCTGCCCGACGGCCTCGCGCCCGCCTCCGGCCCGCGCGCCCCGCTGCGCCGCCGGCTGGACACCAGCCCGGTCGCCTCGGTGAAGCTGGCCTCCGGCTGCGACCGCCGCTGCACGTTCTGCGCCATCCCGTCCTTCCGCGGCTCCTTCATCTCGCGCCGCCCCTCGGACGTGCTGGGCGAGACGCGCTGGCTGGCCGAGCAGGGTGTCAAGGAGGTCATGCTGGTCTCCGAGAACAACACCTCGTACGGCAAGGACCTCGGCGACATCCGGCTCCTGGAGACGCTGCTGCCCGAGCTCGCGGCCGTCGACGGCATTGAGCGTGTACGTGTCAGCTACCTCCAGCCCGCCGAGATGCGGCCGGGCCTGATCGACGTGCTGACCTCGACCGACAAGGTCGTCCCGTACTTCGACCTGTCCTTCCAGCACTCCGCGCCCGGTGTGCTGCGGGCCATGCGGCGCTTCGGCGACACCGAGCGCTTCCTGGAGCTCCTGGAGACGATCCGCGCCAAGGCCCCGCAGGCCGGTGTGCGCTCCAACTTCATCGTCGGCTTCCCCGGTGAGACCGAGGCCGACTTCCAGGAGCTGGAACGCTTCCTCACCAGTGCCCGCCTGGACGCCATCGGCGTCTTCGGCTACTCCGACGAGGAGGGCACCGAGGCCGTCACCTACGAGAACAAGCTGGACGCGGAGGTGATCGCCGAGCGGCTCGACCACCTGTCGCGGCTCGCCGAGGAGCTCACCGCCCAGCGCGCCGAGGAGCGCGTCGGCGACACCGTCCGGGTGCTGGTCGAGTCGGTCGACAGCGAGGACGGCGTGATCGGCCGCGCCGAGCACCAGGCACCCGAGACCGATGGTCAAGTGCGGTTCACGGAGGGCGCGGGACTGACGCCGGGCCGTATCGTCGAGGCGAAGGTCGTCGCCGCCGAGGGCGTCGACCTGGTGGTGACGAGTCTCGACGTCCTTGAGGAGGCGGCCAGATGACCGGAGTCCCGGCATCCGCGGCGGGCGGTACCGGCCGGACGCCGGCGCCCGGCGGCAAGCTGGGCGCGGCGGCCGTCAACCAGGCCAGCCTCTGGAACATCGCGAACATCCTCACCATGGTCCGGCTCGTGCTCGTGCCGGGCTTCGTGGTGCTGATGCTGCAGGACGGCGGCTACGACCCGGCCTGGCGGGCCTGGGCGTGGGCGGCGTTCGCCGTCGCCATGATCACGGACATCTTCGACGGGCATCTGGCCCGGACGTACGACCTGGTCACGGACTTCGGGAAGATCGCGGACCCGATCGCGGACAAAGCGATCATGGGCGCCGCGCTGGTCTGCCTCTCCTCGCTCGGCGATCTGCCGTGGTGGGTGACCGGGGCGATCCTCTTCCGGGAACTCGGGATCACGCTCCTGCGTTTCTGGGTCATCAGGCACGGGGTGATTCCCGCCAGCCGGGGCGGGAAGCTGAAGACCCTGGCACAGGGCACGGCAACGGGGATGTACGTACTGGCGCTCACGGGTCCGCTGGCGACCCTGCGCTTCTGGGTGATGGCGGTCGCCGTGGTGCTGACGCTCGTCACCGGGCTGGACTATGTGCGACAGGCGGTCGTACTGAGGCGCCAGGGGCTCGCCGCGGAGCGCGCGGAGCGTGCCGCCGAGGCCGCCGTGGAGGGACCGGGCCGGTGAGCGAGGCGGCGCAGGTCATTCAGCTACTCACGGAGAGTGACCAGACGGTCGCGGTGGCGGAGTCGCTGACCGGCGGTCTGGTGGCCGCCGAGCTGACCGGGGTGCCGGGTGCCTCGCAGTGTTTCCGCGGCTCCGTGACGGCCTACGCGACGGATGTGAAGCAGAAGGTCCTGGGCGTCGACGGGACCCTTCTGGCGGAGCGCGGAGCGGTGGACGCCGAGGTCGCGCGGCAGATGGCGGGGGGTGTGCGGCGGATGCTGGGGGCCGACTGGGGTCTGGCCACCACCGGCGTCGCGGGACCCGCCGCCCAGGACGGACAGCCCGTGGGGACGGTCTATGTCGCGGTCCAGGGACCGGACGGCACCGGGAAAACCGTCGCTTTGAGGTTGAACGGCGGCAGGGCGGAAATCCGTAGAGAGAGTGTACGGAGCGTGCTCGAACTGCTCTCCGGTGAACTCGGCGAAGATGCGCGGGCACAGGATACGGAACAGAACGGGGGGAATTGATGTTTGCAGCCCTGAGTGAACACGACATCGCTCCCCGCACGGCCGCAGCGCGAGGCGGTACGGTGGGGCGTGAAGGATGCGGCTACGCGGTCCGAGGAGGGAGCCACCGATGATTCTGCTCCGTCGCCTGCTGGGTGACGTGCTGCGTCGGCAGCGCCAGCGCCAGGGCCGTACTCTGCGCGAAGTCTCCTCGTCCGCCCGAGTCTCACTCGGCTATCTCTCCGAGGTGGAGCGGGGGCAGAAGGAGGCTTCCTCCGAGCTGCTCTCCGCCATCTGCGACGCGCTTGACGTACGGATGTCCGAGCTCATGCGGGAAGTGAGCGACGAGCTGGCACTTGCCGAGCTCGCTGCCTCGGCGGCGGCGAGCGATCCGGTGCCTGCACCGGTACGTCCGATGCTCAATTCGATCTCCGTGACGTCGGTGACCGGCGTCCCGACCGAGCGAGTGACGATCAAGGCGCCCGCGGAAGCGGTGGACGTCGTCGCGGCCTGACACTGTCGGGCTCTGTCTGTGGGTGGCCCCGGCCGGTCTGTTGACCGGCCGGGGCTTCTCTTTGCCCTGGGATCCCCTGCGATGCCCTGCGATGCGCTGGAGATCCCCGAGGTCTGAGATCCCTGAGGTCCCTGAGGCCCCCCCCAAGACGCCTGGAATGCCCCATTTGGGGCTTCTGTGTAAGGGTGGGGGGTGAACGCGGGGAGCCGGCCGGTGTACACCGGACCCGGCGCAGACCGAACGGAGTGCATGCATGTCTGTCGTGAAGAGCTCACTGCCCGAGGCCGACCTGAAGGTGGTGGGCGAGGCGTTGCAGGGCGCTCTCGTCGACCTCGTGGACCTGGCGCTGGTCGCCAAGCAGGTGCACTGGAACGTCGTCGGGCCGCGCTTCCGGTCCGTCCACCTCCAGCTCGACGAGGTCGTCGACACGGCCAGGCTGCACTCCGACACAGTGGCCGAACGGGCCGCGGCGCTCGGGGTCACCCCGGACGGCCGGGCGGCGACCGTGGCGGCGGAGAGCGCGATCGGCAAGGTGCCCACCGGCTGGATCAAGGACGGTGACGCGGTACGGATCCTGGTCGACGCGCTGGGCGCGGTGGTCACGAGGATGCGCGAGCGGATCGATTCCACCGGCGATCCGGACGCGGTCAGCCAGGACGTACTCATCGGGCTGACGGCGGACCTGGAGAAGCATGCGTGGATGTTCCAGGCGGAGATGGGCTGAGGGTACGTGCCTGTGGGCTCAGGTTTTGCGGGCTGGGGTGGGGTGGCCTGAGGTTCGGCGGCGGGCGTCGTCGCGGTCTGAGTTTGTCGCGGTCCGCATTCGCTGTGGTCTGCATTCGTCGCGGTCTTCGTTGCCGGGGTCTTTGCTGGGGCCTGGGTTGTAGTGGTCTGAGGCGCTTGCGGGGCGCGTGGGGTGGTGCGCGCGCTGGGACTGCATCCGGTGCGCCCTCCCGGTGAACTGGGGGAGCGGTCTAGCGTCGGCCCGAGGAGGCGGCCATGGCAGTGGCGGTGCGATGGGTGCCGGCGCTTGTGGTGGGGGCGCTGTGGTGGTGGGCGGTGCTTCGCCTGCTGACGGCGCCCGACGAGGCCGGAGTTTTCGAGGGCGCGGTGGCGGCGGGCGGCTGGGGGCTGAGCCTGCTGCCGGTGCATGTCGCGCCCACGGTTACCAGGGCATCGCGACGCCGCCGTTCGGACGCAGGATCTGGCCCGTCGTGAACGAGGACGCGTCCGAGGCGAGATAGAGCACGGTGTGTGCGATGTCCTCGGGCTCGCCGACCCGCCCGAGCGGGGAGAGCCGGACCATCGTCGACTCGATCTGCCGCTGCTGATCGGCCGAGTGCCGCTCGGTCATCGGTGTGCGGACCCAGCCGGGTGCGACGGCGTTGACGCGGATGGAGTGCGGGCCGAGCTCCGTGGCGAGGGTCTTGGTCAGCTGGACGACAGCCGCCTTCGAGGTGCTGTAGCAGAAGAGTCCTGGCCCCGCGGAGTCGACGGCTCCGGAGGCCATGGTGATGATGCTGCCCGGCGTACCGTTCTCGATCATGACGCGGGCCGCCTCCTGGCAGGAGTGCAGCACGCCTTTGAAGTTCACCGCGAGGACGCGGTCGAGGTCGGCGTCCTCGGTGTCGAGGACGCTGCTGGAGTGCATGATCCCGGCGACGGCGGCCAGCACGTCGACCCGCCCCGCGGCCCGGACGGCCGCGCGCAGCCGGGTGCGATCGGTCACGTCGAGCACGTGGGTGTACGCGGTACCCCCGGCCTTGGCGATCAGCTCGCGGGTGCCCTGGAGGCCCTGGTCGTCGAGGTCGGCGCAGTGCACGACCGCGCCCGCTTCGGCGAGCAGCACGGCACTGGCCCGCCCGATCCCGCCGGCGGCCCCGGTCACGAAGGCGGTGCGATCGGTGAGGTCGTACGCCGAGAGGGGCATGCGGGGACGGTACGGCGGGACCTGACGGAACGTCAACTGTCCTGCGGGGTCGGCTGGATGGCGGAGGGGGGTGGTCGTCCGGGTTGGGTTGTCGGGTGTGTGCTGGGCCAGCCGGTGGTTCGATGGGCCGGTCGGTACTTCGATGCGCCGACCGGTGGTTCGATGGGGCGGTTGCTGGTTCGTTCGATGAGTCGGTTGGTGTGCTGCTGGGGCGGTCGGTGGTCTGCCGGGTCAGTTGGTGTGCTGCCCGGAGTGGCCGTGCGCCGGAGGGTTGGGCTGGCAATGCGGGCACCAGTAGGTGGGGCGCTCGCTGCCGGCCGGGTCGCGCAGGGTGGTGCTGCGCAGCCCGGTTCCGCAGCGGGGGCAGGGCTGCCCGCTGCGCCCGTACACATACACCTTCCGGGACGTGCGCTCCCGATTCGCCTCCAGAAGCTTCTTGGCGGCGACGACGACGCGCGCGGGGTCGGTGAGCTCGCCGACGGGCAGCCACGGTACGGCCCGGACGGCGAAGCAGATCTCGGACTTGTAGATATTGCCGACCCCCGCGAGATTGCGCTGGTCGAGCAGTGCCTCGCCGAGGGGGCGGGCGGGGTCCTGGAGCAGGTTGCGCAGGGCCAGCTCGGGGTCCCAGCCGGGTCCGAGCAGATCGGGGCCGAGGTGGCCGACGACACGGTGCTCGTCGCGGGTGCGGAGCAGTTCGAGTACGGCCAGCCGGTATCCGACAGCCGTACGTTCCGCCGTGCCCAGGATCGCCCGGATCTGGTCGCTCCGGCCGCCCCGCCAGCGTTCCCCGGGCGCGAAGATCCGCCAGGACCCCTCCATGCGCAGATGAGAGTGGAGGGTGAGGCCGCCCTCGATCCGGGTGAGCAGATGCTTGCCGCGCGGGGTGACGTCCAGCACGGTCCGCCCCGTCAGGTCGACGGTCGCGAGCCGGGGCACGCGCAGGTCGGACCGGGTCAGCTCACATCCGCCGAGAGCGGCATCGAGCCGCCGGGCAGCCTGCCAGACGGTGTCTCCTTCGGGCATGGGGCCATTGTGCCGCGAGGTTCTTCGGGGGGCGGGCCTTTGTCTGCGGGTCGGTGGGGGCTGGTCGCGTAGCTCCCCGCGAAGTCCCTCCGGGAGCGCGTGATCTTTGCCTGCGGGTGGGTGGCGGTTGCTCGCGCAGTTCCCCGCGCTCCTTATGCACCTCCGGCCCCAGGTACTTCCAGCCCCTCGGGCGGCAGTGGTTCTGCCCCTCCGGCGGTTGCGCGCTCTCCAGCCTTTCCGGCGTTTGAGGAGCGGGGTTCGGGGCGGAGCCCCAGCCGGGGTCACGGGCGGAGCCCCGGTGGCCAACCCACCCACCCAACCCGGTTTAGGGAAAGGGGCGGGGTGGGGCTCAAGGTCGCAGCCGCAACCCCCGCGGCGTCGCCACGAACCCCGCCGACTCCAGCGTCCGGGCGAGCGGCGCGGTGAGCGCCGCCTCGCCGTTGACCCGCTCCACAGTCACCGTCCCCAGCCGCCCCGCCAGCGCCGCTCCCGCCAGCGCCTCCACCGCCGCCAGCAGCGCCGGATCGTCGGGCTCGGCCGGCCAGACCAGCAGCGACTTGCCACCGCGCTCCATGTAGAGCGCGAGCTCACCGTCGACCAGGACCACCATCGACCCGGCCTTGCGGCCCGGCTTGTGGCCGGCCCCCGTCGGCGGCTCGGGCCAGGGAAGCGCCGCCCCGTACGCGTTGGCCGGATCCGCGGCCGCCAGCACCACACCACGCGGCGCCGGCCGCGCCTCCGCACGGTCGCGCGCGGTGGCCGCCGCCCGCAGCCGGTCCACCGCCCCGTCCATCGCGAACTGGGCCGCACCCAGCCCCTCGACGACATAGCCCCGCCGCGCCTGGCCGCTGTCCTCGAACGCCGCCAGGATCCGGTACGTAGCCGAGAAGCCGCCCTCGACCCCCTCGGCCGCGACCGCGCCCCGGGTCACCACGCCATGGCGGTCGAGGAGCGTCCGGGCCAGGGCATGCGCCCGGTGCGTGGGGTCCGGCTCGCGGCCGGGCAGCAGGGACCAGCGCCCCGACACCGTCGGCGGCCCGGTGCGCGACGCGGGCCGCGCCGCCGCCGTGAGCGTCCCGTAACGCCCGCGTGGAACGGTCCGCTTGGCCCGGTGCGCCGTGGACCCGGCGGTACGGCCCGACCCGAGCAGCGCCCGCAACGGCGCGAGCGTGTCGTTGGTGAGCCGCCCCGACCACGCCAGGTCCCATACGGCGTCGGCCAGTTGGGGGTCGGTCGCCTCCGGATGCGTGGTGGAGCGGACCTGGTCGGCGATCTGGCGGAAGAACAGCCCGTACCCGGGGGCGAGCGCGGTCAGCACCGACTCGTGCAGCGCGGTCAGCTCCAGGGGGTGCGGCGGTGGCAGCAGCAGGGGCGCCGCGTCCGCCAGGAACAGGGAGACCCAGCCGTCCTTGCCCGGCAGCGCGCCCGCCCCCGCCCACAGGACCTCGCCGGTGGTGGTGAGCTCGTCGAGCAGCCCCGGTCCGTAGTCGGAGACCCGGGACGGCAGCACCAGCTTCTCCAGCGCGGACGCGGGCACGGCGGCGCCCTGCAACTGCTCGACGGCCCTGGCCAGGCCGTCGATGCCGCGCAGGCTGCTGCTCCCCAGGTGCTGCCACTGCGGCAGGAAGGTGGCCAGCGCCGCGGGCGGTACCGGTTCGAGCTCGTGGCGCAGCGCCGCCAGCGAACGGCGGCGCAGCCTGCGCAGCACCGTCGCGTCGCACCACTCCTGTCCGAGCCCCGCCGGGTGGAACTCGCCCTGCACCACCCGCCCGCTCGCCGCCAGCCGTTGCAGCGCGCCTTCGGTGACGGCCGTGCCGAGGCCGAACCGGGCGGCCGCGGTGGCCGAGGTGAACGGCCCGTGCGTGCGCGCGTACCGCGACAGTAGGTCGCCGAGGGGGTCCTTGACCGGCTCCATGAACGCTTCGGGCACACCCACCGGAAGCGCCGTGCCCAGCGCGTCGCGCAGCCGGCCCGCGTCCTCGATCGCCGCCCAGTGCTCGGCGCCGCCGACCCGGACCCGGATGGCGCGGCGGGCGGACGCGAGCTCCTGCGGCCACTGCGCCTCGGCGCCGCGCGCGACCAGTTCGTCGTCGGTCAGCGGCCCCAGGACCCGCAGCAGGTCGGCGACGCCCTCCATGTCCTTGATCCGGCGGTCCTCGGTGAGCCACTGGAGCTCCTGCTCAAGCTCGGTGAGGACGTCCGCGTCCAGGAGCTCGCGCAGCTCGGCCTGGCCGAGCAACTCGGCCAGCAGCCGGGAGTCGAGCGAGAGGGCGGCGGCCCGCCGCTCGGCCAGCGGCGAGTCGCCCTCGTACAGGAACTGGGCGACATAGCCGAAGAGCAGCGAGCGCGCGAAGGGCGACGGCTCGGGCGTGGTCACCTCGACCATTCGCACCCGGCGCGCCTCCAGGTCGCCCATCAGCTCGGTCAGCCCGGGTACGTCGAAGACGTCCTGGAGGCACTCGCGGACGGCCTCCAGGACGATCGGGAACGAGCCGAACTCGCTCGCCACCTGGAGCAGTTGGGCCGCACGCTGGCGCTGCTGCCACAGCGGGGTGCGCTTGCCGGGGTTGCGCCGGGGCAGCAGCAACGCGCGCGCGGCGCACTCCCGGAAGCGGGCGGCGAACAGCGCGGAGCCGCCCACCTGCTCGGTGACGATCTGCTCGACCTCGCCCTTGTCGAAGACGGCGTCCGCGGCGCCGACCGGGGCCTGCTCACTGTCGTACGTCGAGTCCAGGTGGCCGGGGTCCTGGTCGAGGAGGTCCAGGCCCATCAGGTCGGCGTCGGGCAGCCGCAGCACGATGCCGTCGTCCGCGTGCATGACCTGGGCGTCCATCCCGTACCGCTCGGCCAGGCGGGCGCCGAGCGCCAGCGCCCAGGGCGCGTGCACCTGGGCCCCGAAGGGGGAGTGGATGACGACCCGCCAGTCGCCCAGCTCGTCGCGGAACCGCTCGACGAGGATGGTGCGGTCGTCGGGCACATGGCCGCAGGCGCGGCGCTGTTCGTCGAGGTAGGCCAGGACGTTGTCGGCCGCCCAGGCGTCCAGGCCCGCGCTCAGCAGCCGCAGCCGCGCGTCCTCGGGGCTGAGGGAGCCGACCTCGCGCAGGAACGCGCCCAGCGCGCGCCCCAGTTCGAGCGGGCGGCCCAGCTGGTCGCCCTTCCAGAAGGGCAGCCTGCCCGGCACGCCGGGGGCGGGGGAGACCAGCACGCGGTCACGGGTGATGTCCTCGATCCGCCAGGACGTGGTGCCCAGCGTGAACACATCGCCGACGCGCGACTCGTAGACCATCTCCTCGTCGAGCTCTCCTACGCGGCCGCCGCCCTTCTTGGGGTCGGAGCCCGCCAGGAACACCCCGAAGAGGCCGCGGTCCGGGATGGTGCCGCCGGACGTCACCGCGAGGCGCTGCGCGCCGGGGCGGCCCGTGACCGTACCCGCCACGCGGTCCCACACCACGCGCGGGCGCAGCTCCGCGAAGGCGTCCGACGGATAGCGGCCCGCCAGCATGTCCAGGACGGCCGTGAACGCCGACTCCGGCAGCGCCGCGAACGGCGCCGCCCGACGGACCAGAGCCAGCAGATCGTCCGCCTGCCAGCTGTCCAGGGCCGTCATGGCGACCAGCTGCTGCGCCAGCACGTCCAGCGGATTGGACGGGATCCGCAGCGACTCGATGGCTCCTGAACGCATCCGCTCGGTGACCACCGCCGACTGGACCAGATCGCCCCGGTACTTCGGGAAGACCACGCCCGTGGAGACCGCGCCCACCTGGTGACCCGCGCGGCCCACCCGCTGGAGGCCCGAGGCGACCGAGGGCGGCGACTCGACCTGCACGACCAGGTCCACCGCGCCCATGTCGATGCCCAGTTCAAGACTGGACGTGGCGACCACGGCGGGCAGCCGGCCCGCCTTCAGATCCTCCTCGACCAAGGCGCGCTGCTCCTTGGAGACCGAGCCGTGATGGGCGCGCGCGAGGACCGGCGGCGCGCCCTTGGCCGCCCCCGACTGGGCCATGACCTCGGCCGGGGAATGGGCCTCCGCCAGCGGCGCGGACGACTCGCCCGCCTCCAGCGCGGCCGCCGCGGCACGCTCGTACGCGATCTCGTTGAGCCGGTTGCACAGCCGCTCCGCGAGCCGGCGGGAGTTGGCGAAGACGATCGTCGAGCGGTGCGCCTGCACCAGGTCGACGATGCGCTCCTCGACATGCGGCCAGATCGACGGCTTCTCCGCGCCCTCGGCGGCGTCGGCCGCCGGTGCGCCACCCAGCTCTCCCAGATCCTCCACCGGAACGACCACCGACAGGTCGAACTCCTTGGTGGAGCGCGGCTGGACGATCTCCACCTTGCGCTGCGGCGACAGGAACCGGGCCACCTCGTCCACCGGACGGACGGTCGCCGAAAGGCCGATCCGGCGGGCCGGCCTGGCCAAGAGCTCGTCCAACCGCTCCAGGGACAGGGTGAGATGGGCGCCGCGCTTGGTGCCCGCCACCGCGTGCACCTCGTCCAGGATCACCGTCTCCACGCCCGCCAGCGCCTCGCGCGCGGAGGACGTGAGCATCAGGAACAGCGACTCGGGCGTGGTGATCAGAATGTCCGGCGGCCGGGTCGACATGGCGCGGCGCTCGGCGGGCGGGGTGTCGCCGGAACGGATCCCGACCCGCACCTCCGGCTCCGGCAGTCCCAGGCGCACCGACTCCTGGCGGATGCCGGTGAGCGGTGAGCGCAGATTGCGCTCGACGTCGACCGCCAGCGCCTTCAGCGGCGACACGTACAGCACCCGGCAGCGCTTCTTCGCCTCGGCGGGCGGCGGGGCGGCGGCCAGCCCGTCCAGAGCGGCCAGGAACGCGGCGAGGGTCTTGCCCGAGCCGGTCGGCGCGACCACCAGGACGTCCGAGCCCTCGGAGATCGCCCGCCAGGCGCCCTCCTGCGCGGCAGTGGGCGCGGTGAAGGCCCCCGTGAACCAGCCCCTGGTCGCGGGAGAGAAGGAGTCCAGCGCTGTCCTCGCCATGGTCCCCATCGTGCACCCACCCACTGACAATGGCCCGGAGCTGCGAGAATACGGATATGAACGCGGCCGAGGAGTGGGCACGGCACTGGCAGTACCCGGGGCTGCCGGGCCTCGAACTGCTCCACGCCCGCTACGTCAGCCACTCCTTCTCCCGGCACAGCCACGAGGGCTTCGTCTTCGGCGCGGTACGCGGCGGCATCGAGGACGTGGTCATGCCCGGCGAGACCCTGCAGGCGCGCCCCGGCACCGTGGTCATGATCAACCCCGAGGTGCCGCACTCCGCCCGCGCCGGAGTCCCCGAGGGCTGGACGTACGCCACGCTCTACCCCTCGTCACAGCTGATCGCCGACATCGCCGCCGAGGTCACCACCCTGCGCGGTACCGCGGGATTCGCCGAGACCATCGTCGAGGACCCGGACACCTCCCTGCTCATCCACGAGGTGCACCGGGCGGCCGAACAGGGCAACGCGCTCGCCGCCGACACCGTGTTCCGCGTCGCCGTCGCCCGGCTGCTGCGCCGCCACGGACACTCCCTGCCCGCGCGCACCACCGGCTCGGCGGGCGCCCGCACGGCCGCTGCCGCACGCGCCCTCCTGGAGCAGCGGCTGGCCGACCCGCCGTCCCTGGAACAACTCGCCCACGGCCTCGGCACCAGCCCGTTCGCGCTGCTGCGGGCCTTCAAGGGCGCCTACGGGCTCCCTCCGCACACCTGGCTCACCGGCGAGCGCGTCCGCCGGGCCCGGCGGCTCCTGGAAGCCGGGACCGCGCCCGCTGAGGCCGCCGTCGCCGTCGGCTTCAGCGACCAGCCCCACCTCAACCGCCACTTCACCCGCATCGTGGGCGTGACGCCCGGCGTTTACCGCAGGGAGCGCGCAAGAACGTACAAGAACGCGGGAACCCCACCCACGTAGCGTCCCGGACGTGGCAGCAGAACAGTCAGCACTTTCAGACATACGCCCCGAGGGCGCGGCCCCGGCAAGCTCCCCCATGAGTGGCACCGGGCCGGACCCGGCCCACGCGCGCGAGGCCCGGGCGGACTCCGCCGCCGTGGGTGAGCGCAAGCCGGACTCCGCCGTCGTCAGGGACGCCCTCGGTGTCGGCGTCGCCGTCGGGCTCTCCGGCTTCGCCTTCGGCGTCACCTCAGCGGGATCGGGACTCACGGTCCTCCAGACGTGCGCGCTCAGCCTGTTCGTCTTCACCGGGGCCTCGCAGTTCGCCCTGGTGGGCGCGCTCGCGGCGGGCGGCAACCCGTTCACGGCGGCGGCCGGAGCCTTCTTCCTGGGCGTACGCAACGCGTTCTACGGGCTGCGGCTTTCCCAGCTGCTCGCACTCCCGCGCGCGGTGCGGCCGTTCGCCGCCCAGTGGGTGATCGACGAGACGACCGCCGTCACCCTCCCCCAGCCCACCCGGCGGGCCGCACGGATCGGCTTCACCGTCACCGGACTCACGCTCTACGTGCTGTGGAACCTGACGACCCTGGCCGGAGCCGTCGGCGCGGAAGCGATCGGCGACACGGACGCGTGGGGGCTGGACGCGGCGAGCCCCGCCGTCTTCCTGGCGTTGCTCGCGCCGATGCTCACCAGCGCCACGGAACGGATCACCGCCGGGATCGCGGTACTGCTGCTCCTGGGCGCTCTGCCGGTGCTGCCCGCCGGGGCCCCGGTCCTGGTGGCCGCGCTCGCCGCACCCCTCGTGCTGCTCCTGAAGGGGCGCGCGGACGCCAAGAAGGGGCGCGAGAACACCGCGAAGGACCGGGCCGAGTCGGCACCGGCCGACGGGAACTCCGTGAAGGGAGAAGGGCGTTGAACGTCTGGATCGCCATCGCCGCCACCGCCGTCAGCTGCTACCTGGTCAAGCTCCTCGGCCTCCTGGTCCCCGCCGGGGCGCTGGAGCGGCCCCTGGTGCGACGGCTCGCCGCGCTACTGCCGGTGGCGCTGCTGGCCGCCCTCACCGCGCAGCAGACCTTCAGCAGCGGCAGCCACCTGACGCTCGACGCCAGAGGCGCGGGCCTCGCGGCGGCAGCCGTCGCCCTGATGCTGCGCGCCCCCTTCCTGGTGATCGTCGCCGCCGCCGTACTGGTGACGGCCGGGGTGCGGGCACTGGGAGGCTGAGCGCTCGCCCGTCCGTACGGAGGGCATCCGCCCGCCGTCCGGACGGGCGGGCGGCCCACGCCCCGACCTCTCCCCCGTGCGGAGGGAGGGCATCCGCCCGCCGTACGGACGGGCGGATGCTCCACGCCCGGACACCTGGCCTCAGCCGGCTTTCCGGCCGCCCGGCCTCAGTCGATCGCGCGGCCGTACGCCCGCAGGGTCCGCAGTGCCTCCACCGTCACGATCGGCCGCCACTCCAGAGCGGTGCCCGGCGCCCACTCCCGCCAGTGGATGGGCCAGCCACCGTCCTCCCGCTGCTCGGCCGCGAGATGGTCGAGCGAGCGCGCCATCTCCTCGTCCGTGAACCAGCGGCGGGCCAACGATTGCGGCACGCGCGCGTAGTCGTGCGGAAAGTGGTGCTCGGCGGCGGCGTATCCGGGGGCGACCGGAAAGTCCCCGAGCCGGTCCGGATCGAGCACCGCGAGCCGCTGCTCGCGCACCAGCCGCCCGAGCCGGTCCGCCGCAGCCTCGGCACGCGCGCGGTCCGGCACCCCGTCCAGAAAGGCGACCGCCGCCTCGATCTCGTACGGATGCGACTTCTCCAGCGCGTCGACGGCCGCCCAGCAGAAGTCCGTGGCCCGGAAGAGCCATGCGTGCCACACCTCGTTGCGGTGCAGCAGCCCCACCACAGGCCCCGTGGCCAGCAGCTCGCTGGGCGGGTCGTCGACGATCTGCACGAACGGTGCCACGGGATAGCCGCGCGCCGACGGGTGCAGTGCGGGCAGCGCGCCGTCCGGCGTCGAGACCGCCGTCAGATAGCCGCAGATCCGCTCCGTCCGCCGGCCGCTCACACGGTCGACGGAGTCCAGCACGCGCAGCGCGTGCCCGGTATGCAGGGGCTGGCTGACGGGGCCGCGCAGATCGGGCTCCAGCGCGTGCCCGTAGCCCCCGTCGGCGTTCTGGTAGGCGGCGAGTGCGGTCTCCACTTCCTCGGCGCCGCCGCCGAGGAAGTGGTGCGCGAACCGACGCTGCTCCAGCACACGGGCCGTCAGCCAGACGAAGTGCTCGGCTCGGGCGAGCGGTGTGCGGGGCGTGCGGACAGTCGCGGGTGATGTTCCGGATCCGGCCATGGTCCGACCGTAGGGCGCCAAGCGCCCCGGACAAGCGGGACGGCCGAGGCTGCACTCTCAGGGGCGGGATACTGGGGTCATGCGGTTGACGATTTTCTGGGAGCGGATGGCCGATCACTTCGGCGCCGCCTACGCCGACTCCTTCGCGCGCGACCATGTGATGGCCGAGCTCGACGGGCGCACCGTGCACGAGGCGCTCGACGCGGGCTGGGAGACCAAGGACGTCTGGCGGGCCGTGTGCAACGCCATGGACGTGCCCGCGCACAAGCGGTGACGATCCGGGGCTGAGGGCCCGCTGTCGGCGGCATGGGCGAGACTTGCTGCGTGGCACCGACTGACGAGAGCGACACCCAGACAGACCGCCGGGCCGACCGCCCGGCCGGGAGCGACCGCAGACCCGAGGACGACGTCCGTTCCGAGGGCGAGCCGCGTTCCGAGGACGGCGGGCGCCTGCCCCAGGAAGGCCGCCTGTCCGCGACGGGCGGCGTCCACGGGGGCGTGGTCCCGCAAGCGGCCGCGGGCGACGCCCCGGCCGCGCCCGGAGCCGCGGCTCCCGGCGCCGGGACCGCCGGGCCGCCGCCGCCCGTGCCCGGCACCGGCGGCGCCGTGCGCATGCCCCGATGGCTGCCGCGCGCCATGGTGCTCGCGCTGGCCCTCTACGCCTGCTTCCAGCTCGGCAGCTGGGCCTTCCACCAGCTCATCGGGCTGCTGATCAACATCCTGATCTCGTTCTTCCTCGCCCTCGCGGTGGAGCCGGCCGTCGGGCGGATGTCGGCACGCGGGATGCGCCGCGGCCTCGCCACCTTCATCGTCTTCTTCGCGGTGCTCATCGCGGCGGCCGGGTTCATCGTGCTGCTCGGCTCGATGCTGGCCGGCCAGATCGTCGACATGGTCGAGCACTTCCCGAAGTACCTCGACTCGGTGATCAGCTGGATCAACCAGAACTTCCACACCGACCTCTCCCGGGTCGAGGTCCAGGACAGCCTGCTCCACTCGGACTGGCTCCAGAAGTACGTGCAGAACAGCGCCAGCGGTGTGCTCGACGTCTCGGCCACCGTCCTGGGCGGCCTCTTCCGGCTGCTGACGATCTTCCTCTTCTCGTTCTACTTCGCGGCCGACGGGCCCAGGCTGCGGCGCACGGTCTGCTCCATGCTGCCTCCCGCCCGCCAGGCCGAGGTGCTGCGCGCCTGGGAGATCGCGGTCGACAAGACCGGCGGCTACCTCTACTCGCGCGGCCTGATGGCGCTCATCTCCGGGGTCGCGCACTACATCCTGCTGCAGATCCTGGGCGTGCCGTACGCCCCGGTGCTCGCGGTGTGGGTGGGTCTGGTCTCCCAGTTCATCCCCACCATCGGCACATATCTGGCGGGCGCGCTGCCCATGCTGATCGCCTTCACCGTCGATCCCTGGTACGCGGTGTGGGTGCTCGGGTTCGTGGTGATCTACCAGCAGTTCGAGAACTACGTGCTGCAGCCCAAGCTCACCGCCAAGACCGTCGACATCCACCCGGCGGTCGCCTTCGGCTCGGTCATCGCCGGCACCGCGCTGATGGGCGCGGTCGGCGCGCTGATCGCGATCCCCGCGGTGGCGACGCTCCAGGCGTTCCTGGGCGCCTACGTGAAGCGCTACGACGTGACGGACGACCCGCGCGTGCACGGCAGGCGCGAGCGGGCCGGAGACTCCGCCCTGGTGCGCATACGGCGTTCGCTGCGCCGGGACCGGGCGGCGGAACCGGCCGCTCCGGCGGGCGGCGACGGCGTCTGAGGCGGCGGCCGGAGCCACCCGGCCGCACCCCCGCCCGTGCCGCGTGGTGCGCTTGACACCAAAATCGAACATCCATTCAGATGGAAGCGCGGCCCTGTGTTTACTTGGGTTCCGCCGGGTTTCCGGTGGGGTTATCCACAGGCGGGAGGGACTCCGGGGCCCATTGTCAGTGGCAGGGGTTAGCGTCTTTGACGTGAAGCGATCGACTCAAGCAAACCGGGTGGAACCCATGGCAGGAACCGACCGCGAGAAGGCGTTGGACGCCGCGCTCGCACAGATTGAACGGCAATTCGGCAAGGGCGCGGTGATGCGCCTGGGCGAGCGGCCGAACGAGCCCATCGAGGTCATCCCCACCGGGTCGACCGCGCTCGACGTGGCGCTCGGCGTAGGCGGCCTGCCGCGCGGCCGCGTGGTGGAGGTCTACGGCCCGGAGTCCTCCGGCAAGACGACCCTGACCCTGCACGCGGTGGCGAACGCGCAGAAGGCCGGCGGCCAGGTCGCCTTCGTCGACGCCGAGCACGCCCTGGACCCCGAGTACGCGAAGAAGCTCGGCGTCGACATCGACAACCTGATCCTGTCCCAGCCGGACAACGGCGAGCAGGCCCTTGAGATCGTCGACATGCTGGTCCGCTCGGGCGCGCTCGACCTGATCGTCATCGACTCCGTCGCGGCCCTGGTGCCGCGCGCGGAGATCGAGGGCGAGATGGGCGACTCGCACGTGGGCCTCCAGGCCCGGCTGATGAGCCAGGCGCTCCGGAAGATCACCAGCGCGCTGAACCAGTCCAAGACCACCGCGATCTTCATCAACCAGCTCCGCGAGAAGATCGGTGTGATGTTCGGCTCGCCGGAGACCACCACCGGTGGCCGCGCCCTGAAGTTCTACGCATCGGTGCGCCTCGACATCCGCCGCATCGAGACCCTCAAGGACGGCACCGACGCGGTCGGCAACCGCACCCGCGTCAAGGTCGTCAAGAACAAGGTCGCGCCGCCCTTCAAGCAGGCCGAGTTCGACATCCTCTACGGCCAGGGCATCAGCCGCGAGGGCGGCCTGATCGACATGGGCGTCGAGCACGGCTTCGTCCGCAAGGCCGGCGCCTGGTACACGTACGAGGGCGACCAGCTCGGCCAGGGCAAGGAGAACGCCCGCAACTTCCTGAAGGACAACCCCGACCTCGCCAACGAGATCGAGAAGAAGATCAAGGAGAAGCTGGGCGTCGGCGTCCGGCCGGAGGAGCCCAAGGCCGAGCCCGGCCCGGACGCGGCCGGTGCGACCTCGGAGGCGGAGGCGGCATCTGTGCCCGCCCCGGCCACCAAGGCCAAGACGGCCAAGGCCGCCGCTGCCAAGAGCTAGACCATGACACGCAGGACCGAATGGGCCGAGCCGGACGGGACGGGTCCCGACCGGGCCCGCTCCGCGCGGCCGGGCCCGAAGCGGGCCGGCTCCCGACGGGCCGGCCCGGAGGGATTCGGCGACGGCGCCGACTCGCCGAAGGCCGAGAAGGAACCCGCGCCGCAGGATCCGGCTGAGCGGGCGCGGGCGATCTGCCTGCGCCTGCTCACCGGGACCCCCCGGACCCGCAAGCAACTGGCCGACGCCCTCAAGAAGCGTGAGATCCCCGACGAGGTCGCCGAGGAAGTCCTCTCCCGCTTCGAAGAGGTCGGGCTGATCAACGACGCGGCGTTCGCGGGGGCCTGGGTCGAATCCCGCCACCACGGACGCGGCCTGGCCCGCCGAGCACTCGCCAGAGAGCTCCGCACCAAGGGCGTGGACTCGGCGGTCGTCGACGAGGCCGTCGGGCAGCTCGACTCCGACCAGGAGGAGGAGACCGCGCGGGAGCTGGTGGCCCGCAAGCTCCGCTCCACCCGAGGCCTGGACCGCGACCGTCGCATCCGCCGCCTCGCCGGGATGCTTGCCCGCAAGGGCTACCCGGAAGGCATGGCCCTCAGAGTCGTCCGCCAGGCCCTGGAAGCCGAGGGCGAAACCGCGGACGACCTCTACGAGACGTACTGAGGCCGCACGAGAGGCACCGATCGGGCGGCCCAGCCCCAGCCTCAGCCCCAAACCCGACCCCAATCCTGGGGTTGGGTGAGTCCTGAGACCTGAGTACTGAGACCCCGCCCGCTCCAGCCTCCGGGCTGGGCCGGGTCGGCCCTGAGACCCGGCCCAGCTCCAGGCAAGCCCAGGCCCGACTCTCCGACCGAGACCCCCGGGCAGCTCGCCGCCAGACCCACACACGCCCCCGGTCACCCGACCGGGGGCGTTGTCGTACGTGGGTCCCACGCCACTCCGTCCAGCCGCCACCGACCCCTGTGATCTGGGGAAACCGCGCTTCCCCCGCGCCGGGCGGGGGATATCCCCACCCCAGGGACGCCGGGGCGCTCCAGTGCACAAGCATCTGTGCACAGGCGAGTGTGTACGCATGGCACAGGAACCCGGCGGTACCGAGATCGCGGATCTCGCCGCGCTCAAGGCGCTGGCGCAGCCGCGGCGGCAGCAGATCCTCCAGCACCTCGCACTCCACGGCCCGGCCACCTCCGCGATCCTGGCGCGTGGCCTCGGCCTCAACACCGGTGCCACCAGCTACCACCTGCGCGAGCTCGCCCGGTACGGCTTCGTCGAGGAGACCGAGGGTGAGAGCCCGCGCCGCCAACGCTGGTGGCGGGCCGTCCCCGGCGACCGCCGCTTTCCGCCCCGCAGCCGCCAGACCCCGCAGATGCGGCTCGTCATGGACGAGCTCAACCACCACGCCTATGCGGCCGACGTCGAACTCTTCGAGCGGCTCCAGCGTGAGAGCACCACCGACGACTTCGCCTACTCACGTAGCGAGATCCGGCTCACGACCGCCGAACTCCACGAGTTCTTCGAGGAGTACATCGCCCTCCTCAACCGCTACAAGCGCACGGAGGGGGAGATGCCGACCGGGGCACGGGTCGTGCACACCCGGCTGATGGCCTTCCCCGCCCCCCTCCCCACGGGCAGGGAGCGCCCTCTACGCGCGCGTAGAGGGCGTCTCACCCGTGGGGGGAAATCAGTAGCGCTGGACGGCCGGCGGGTCGACGTAGCCGGCGCCGGACAGGCCCAGCGTCGCCTCGTAGATCTTCTTGTAGGTGCCGTCCTTGACGTGCTTCTCGATCGCGTCGTTGACGAAGTCGCGCAGCGCCTTGTCGTCCTTGTTCATGCCGACGCCGTACGGCTCCTGGGTGAAGGGGTGACCGGCGACCCTGAGCTTGCCGGAGTTGGCGGCCGCGTAGCCCTTGAGGATCGAGTCGTCGGTGGTGACCGCGTCGACCTGCTTGGTCAGCAGCTGCTGCACGCAGTCGGAGTACTTGGCGAGCTCGACGACCTTCGCCCCGTACTCCGGCTTCTTGATCTCCTGGAGCGGGGTGGAGCCGACGATCGAGCAGACCTTCTTGCCCTTGACCGTGGTCTTGTCGGTGATCGCCGTCTCGTCCTTGCGGATCAGCAGGTCGGCGCCGGCCTTGTAGTACGGGCCCGCGAAGCCGACCAGCTTCTTGCGCTTGTCGTTGATCGTGTAGGTGCCGAGGTAGTAGTCGACCTGGCCCTTGGAGATCGCGGTCTCGCGGATGCCGGAGTCCACCGTCTTCCACTGGATCTGGTCCTTGGTGAAGCCCAGGTCGGCGGCGATCATCTTGGCCAGCTCGACGTCGAAGCCGGAGCGCTCCTTGGTCGACTGGTCCTCGAAGCCGAGGTAGGGCTGGTCGGCCTTGGAGCCGATGATCAGCTTGCCGCGCGCCTTGGCCGCCTTGAACGTCGGGGAGTCGAGGGCGACGTCCTTGGCGACGGTGTACGTGGGCAGCTGCGGGGCGCCCGACTGGCCGGGCTTGGCGGCCTGCTTGTCGCCCGCGGAACCCGACTTGCCGCCACAGGCGGTCGCGGTCAGCGCGAGCACAGCGATCGCCGCGAAGGCGGCGGACTGGCGGAGCTTCATGTGAACATCCCTCGTATCGCTTGAATCGCTCAGATGTGGGGGCCGTCGGCCGGTGGCCGCCGATGGGGAACGGGCCGCGGTAGGGCGGCCGCTCCGGGTCCTCGGGAGCCTCAGTGGTGAAGGATCTTCGACAGGAAGTCCTTGGCCCGGTCGCTGCGCGGGTTGCTGAAGAACTGGTCGGGCGTGGCCTCTTCGACGATCTTTCCGTCGGCCATGAACACGACGCGGTTCGCGGCGGAGCGGGCGAAGCCCATCTCATGGGTGACGACGACCATGGTCATGCCGTCGCGCGCCAGCTGCTGCATGACCTCCAGGACCTCGTTGATCATCTCCGGGTCGAGCGCGGAGGTGGGCTCGTCGAAGAGCATGACCTTCGGGTCCATCGCCAACGCGCGCGCGATGGCGACACGCTGCTGCTGGCCGCCGGACAGCTGTGCGGGGTACTTGTCGGCCTGGGTGCCCACGCCGACCCGGTCGAGAAGGGCGCGGCCCTTCTCCTCGGCCTGCTTCTTCTCCGTCCTGCGGACCTTGGTCTGGCCCAGCATGACGTTCTCCAGCACGGTCTTGTGCGCGAAGAGGTTGAACGACTGGAAGACCATGCCGACGTCGGCGCGGAGCCGGGCCAGTTCGCGGCCCTCCTGCGGCAGCGGCTTCCCGTCGATCGATATCGCCCCGGAGTCGATGGTCTCCAGGCGGTTGATGGTGCGGCACAGCGTGGACTTCCCGGAACCCGAAGGTCCGATCACGACCACGACCTCGCCGCGCGCGATCGTCAGATCGATGTCCTGGAGCACGTGCAGCGCGCCGAAGTGCTTGTTGACGTTGCTCAGCACGACCAGGTCGCCCGACGCGGGTGCCGCGTCCTCGGCGTCCTTGGTCACTGATACTCCGCTCATCGGCTTCCAGCTCCGCTCTTCCTCGGTTGGGGAGGAACGTAGTGCGCCGCTACGACCAGCGTCATTACATCTGAGCGGAAATTGAGCATCACGATCGGATAGCGGGGTGGCACTCTCCGTGAAGGGGGCGCGTGGTGCAATACCGGCTGAGTAACGGATGCCGCGCTCCGGTGGGTGCCCCCTTGACGCGCCCCCGCGGCATGGGCGTGGATGCGGGAGTACATGCCTGGCGACGACTACGGAAGGGGGACGATGAGACTGCTGCTCGTCGAGGACGACGACCACGTCGCCGCGGCCCTGTCCGCCGTGCTCGCCAGGCACGGTTTCGCCGTGGTGCACGCGCGCAACGGCGAGGAGGCGCTGCGGGCACTGCTGCCCGACGACCGCGCCCCCAAGGAGTCCTTCGGGGTCGTCCTGCTCGACCTCGGACTGCCCGACCAGGACGGCTACGAGGTCTGCGGGAAGATCCGCAAGCGCACCGCCACGCCGGTGATCATGGTCACCGCGCGCGCGGACGTGCGCTCGCGCATCCACGGCCTGAACCTCGGCGCCGACGACTACGTGGTGAAGCCCTACGACACCGGCGAGCTGCTCGCGCGCATCCACGCGGTCAGCCGCCGCACCACCGCGGGCGAGGACAGCGGCGCGATCCCGGCGGTCGCCCTGCGGCTGGGGCGCGTCCAGATCGAGCTGCCCACCCGCCGGGTCAGCGTCGACGGCGAGAGCGTCCAGCTCACCCGCAAGGAGTTCGACCTGCTGGCGCTGCTCGCCCAGCGGCCCGGGGTGGTCTTCCGGCGCGAGCAGATCATCAGCGAGGTGTGGCGGACCAGTTGGGAGGGCACGGGGCGCACCCTCGAAGTACATGTCGCGTCCCTGCGCTCCAAGCTGCGCATGCCCGCCCTGATCGAGACCGTGCGCGGCGTCGGCTACCGGCTCGTCGCCCCGGCCGCGCTGTAAGGCCCGACACCACCGGTGCGTACGCGACTCCTGCCGCTGCTGATCTTCCTGCTCGCCCTCGTCCTGATGGCGCTGGGCTTCCCGCTCGCGATCAGCGTCGCCTCCGCCCAGCAGCAGAAGGTGGTCGTCGACCGGATCGACGACACCGCGCGCTTCGCGGCGCTCGCCCAGTTCGTCACCTCCGCCGACGACAAGGACACCAGCAGCAAGGAGCGGCTGGCCACCCTGGAGGAGGAACTCGCCCGCTACCACGAGCTGTACGGGATCCGCGCGGGCGTCTTCTTCCGCAACGGCGTCGCCATGGCGAGCGCCCCCAGGGGCTGGGCCGTGCCGGACGACAGCAAGAGCGGTGACGCCTTCCAGGAGGCGCTGGCGGGCCGCAGGAGCCACGATCCGCCGCAGGTCTGGCCGTGGCAGCTCGGACGGCTCGTGGTGGCCTCCCCGGTGGTCCGCGAGGGCGATGTGATCGCCGTGGTGGTCACCGACTCGCCCACCGGGCACATGCGTTCGGCGGTGCTGCGCGGCTGGCTGCTGATCGCGGCGGGCGAGTTCGCGGCGATGCTGCTCGCGGTCGGTGCGGCCTTCCGGCTCACCAGCTGGGTGCTGCGGCCCGTACGCGTCCTGGACGCGGCCACCCACGACATCGCGACCGGGCGCATGAAGTCGCGGGTCGCGGTCGCCGGCGGTCCCCCGGAACTCAGAAGGCTGGCCCGGTCGTTCAACGAGATGGCGGACAACGTCGAGGACGTGCTGGAGCAGCAGCGCGCCTTCGTCGCCGACGCCTCCCACCAGTTGCGCAACCCGCTCTCCGCCCTGCTGCTGCGCATCGAGCTCCTCGCGCTCGAACTGCCCGAAGGGAACGAGGAGATCGCCTCGGTGCGCGCCGAGGGCAAGCGCCTGGCCCAGGTGCTCGACGACCTGCTGGGCCTGGCGCTCGCCGAGCACACCGAGGCGGACCTGAGGATCACCGACATCGGCGCGCTGGCGGGCGAGCGGGTGGAGGCCTGGCGTCCGCTCGCCGAGGACAAGGGCGTACGGCTCACCGAGCAGCGGGCCGCGGTCACCGCCTGGGCGGACCCGGTGGCGCTCTCCAGCGCCCTGGACGCCGTCATCGACAACGCACTGAAGTTCACTCCGGAGGGTGAGGAGGTCACGGTCGCCGTCGCCGCCGAGGGCGACTACTCCAAGATCACTGTGACCGACCGCGGCCCCGGCCTGACCGACGACGAACTGAGCCGGATCGGGGACCGGTTCTGGCGCTCGGGACGGCACCAGAACATCAAGGGCTCCGGCCTCGGACTGTCCATCTCGCGGATCCTGCTGGCGGCGGGCGACGGCACCATCACCTACGCCCACCACGCGCCGCACGGGCTGCGGGTGACGCTCAGGGTGCCGCGCGCCGCGCCGACGGGCTGAGCGCGCGCGTGGCCCCGCTCAGGGGCGCCGGCCGCCCGGCGTCAGGGCTTGGTCGACAGGTAGTAGCGGCGGGCGCCGTCGTGCAGCGGCAGCGGCTCGGTGTAGATCGCGGTGCGCAGGTCCACCAGCTGTGCGGCGTGCACCTCGCGGCCGATGGCGTCCCGGCTGCGGATCACCGTATGAGTGAACTCCTCGGTCAGGCCCCGGCCCGTACGGTCCGTGGTGACCAGCAGGTTCGCCACCGCGATGGTCGGTACGGCGACGCCCCGCTGCGCCTGCGGATAGGCGTCCGCGGGCATGGTCGCCGCCCGGTAGAAACCGGCCAGGCCGTC
The DNA here is from genome assembly GCF_001653515.1 of Streptomyces sp. ERV7. GTDB lineage: Bacteria > Actinomycetota > Actinomycetes > Streptomycetales > Streptomycetaceae > Streptomyces. The sequence continues at coordinate 380,998 of NZ_LYOY01000051.1, forward strand.
CTTCGCGTGCAGCGCGGGGACCAGGTCGCCCAGCGGCACCAGGCGGATCTGGTCCTGCTCGGAGAGCCGAAGCACCGCCGTGGTGGGCAGCCCGCCCGACCAGAAGAACGCGTCGATCTTCCCGGTCCGCAGCAGCTCCGGCATGGTGTCGATGCCCGCCGACACCGGAGTGATGTCCTGGGCCGGATCCACCTTGGCGGCGGTCATCAGCCGCTCCGCGAGCAGCCGCACCCCCGACCCGGGCTGGCCTATGCCGACCCGCTTGGAGCGCAGGTCCGCCGTCGTGCGCACGGTCGAGTCGCGGGGCACGACCAGCTGTACGTAGTCGTCGTAGAGGCGGGCGCAGCCGCGCAGGTGTCCGGCGCCGGCGGAGCCGTCGCGGAGGTACTTGGCCACCGCGTCGGCGGTCGCGATGGTGAAGTCCGCCTGGCCGGTGGCCACCCGCTTCAGGTTCTGCTGCGAGCCCTCGCTCGTCTGGAGGCGGACGTCCACTTCGGGCAGATCGTCGGCCAGCGCCCGCTCCAGCAGCTCGCCGTAGCGCTGGTACACCCCGGTCCGCACACCCGTACTGAACGTGATCGTCCCCGACGGCCGCGAGGCCCCCAGAGACAGCAGCCACCACAGCAGCAGCCCGAACACCACCAGGGCGGCGACCGCCCCCTGAAGGGCACGGCGGCGGCTGACACGGGGGAGGGCCTGGAGCATGGCGCGATCCTGCCAGCTCACTCCCCGTGATGGCCAGGCCCGGGGTCGGGGAAGGCGGGACGGCCTGTCGGTGCGACCTCGTACCCTGGTGTACGAGATGAGCGAGGTAGAGGGTTTGAAAACGTACGAGGTGCGCACCTACGGGTGCCAGATGAACGTGCACGACTCCGAGCGGCTGTCCGGCCTCCTGGAGGGCGCGGGCTACGTACGCGCGCCCGAGGGCAGCGACGGTGACGCCGACGTCGTCGTCTTCAACACCTGCGCGGTGCGCGAGAACGCCGACAACAAGCTGTACGGCAATCTCGGCCGGCTCGCCCCGATGAAGACGAAGCGGCCCGGGATGCAGATCGCCGTGGGCGGCTGTCTGGCCCAGAAGGACCGCGACACCATCGTCCAGCGGGCGCCCTGGGTGGATGTGGTGTTCGGCACGCACAACATCGGCAAGCTGCCGGTGCTCCTCGAGCGCGCCCGCATCCAGGAAGAGGCGCAGGTCGAGATCGCCGAGTCGCTGGAGGCGTTCCCCTCGACGCTGCCGACCCGGCGCGAGTCCGCCTACGCGGCCTGGGTCTCCATCTCCGTCGGCTGCAACAACACCTGCACCTTCTGCATCGTCCCGGCGCTGCGCGGCAAGGAGAAGGACCGCCGTCCCGGCGACATCCTCGCCGAGGTCGAGGCGCTGGTCGCCGAGGGCGTCTCCGAGATCACCCTGCTCGGCCAGAACGTCAACGCCTACGGCTCGGACATCGGCGACCGCGAGGCCTTCTCCAAGCTGCTGCGCGCCTGCGGCGGGATCGAGGGGCTGGAGCGGGTCCGCTTCACCTCGCCGCACCCGCGCGACTTCACGGACGACGTGATCGCCGCGATGGCGCAGACGCCGAACGTGATGCCGCAGCTCCACATGCCGCTGCAGTCCGGCTCGGACACCATCCTGAAGGCGATGCGCCGCTCGTACCGGCAGGAGCGTTTCCTCGGGATCATCGAGAAGGTCCGCGCCGCCATTCCGCACGCGGCCATCTCCACCGACATCATCGTGGGCTTCCCCGGCGAGACCGAGGAGGACTTCGAGCAGACCATGCACGCGGTCCGCGAGGCCCGCTTCGCGAACGCCTTCACCTTCCAGTACTCCAAGCGCCCCGGCACCCCCGCGGCCACCATGGAGGGGCAGATCCCCAAGGAGGTCGTGCAGGCGCGCTACGAGCGTCTGGTGGCCCTCCAGGAGGAGATCTCCTGGGAGGAGAACAAGAAGCAGGTCGGCCGCACCCTGGAGGTCATGGTCGCCGAGGGCGAGGGCCGCAAGGACGGCAGCACGCACCGGCTCTCGGGCCGCGCCCCCGACAACCGTCTGGTGCACTTCACCAAGCCGGAGCAGGAGGTGCGCCCCGGCGACGTGGTGACCGTCGAGATCACGTACGCGGCCCCGCACCACCTGCTCGCCGAGGGCCCGACCGGCGCCGTGCGCCGCACCCGCGCGGGCGACGCCTGGGAGAAGCGCAACGCGGCCCCGGCACAGCCCGCCGGAGTGTTGCTGGGTCTGCCGAAGATCGGCGTCCCCGAGCCACTTCCGGCCGCGACGGGCGGGTGCAGCGTCGTCTGACGCCCTGGTCACGCGCGCGTAGGTGGGTGGTCTGAATCCCCTCCCACGCGCGCGTGGCCGGTTCGTGGCGTCCGTGACGGGCCGGGGCCGGGCGTACCCACTACGCTGCGGATCATGCTCGTAGCCGCCGCCGTCTGCCCCTGTCCGCCGCTACTGGTGCCCGCGGTCGCCTCCGGCGCCGCGCCGGAGCTCGATGCCGCGCGTGACGCCTGCGCCGACGCCGTGGGGCTGCTGGCCGCCTCCCGGCCCGACCTGCTCGTCGTGGTCGGCCCCGCCGACCAGACGGCGCGCGGCCCGCACCCCCAGGGCGCGCCCGGGTCCTTCGCGCCCTTCGGCGTGGACCTTGACGTACGTCTGGGCCGGGCGCCGGCCGAACCGGACGGCAACGCGCGCGAACTGCCGCCCTCGCTCGCCGTCGGCGCCTGGCTGCTGGAGCGCTCCGGATGGTCGGACGCCCCGGTCGAGGGCCTCGGGGTCGGCGAGCCGCTGGAGGCCGCGCGCTGCGCCGACGCGGGCCGGAGCCTGGGCGGCAGGGCCGACCGGGTCGCCCTCCTGGTGATGGGCGACGGCAGCGCCTGCCGCACCCTCAAGGCCCCCGGCTACCTCGACGAGCGCGCCACAGCCTTCGACGCGGGGGTGGCGAGCGCGCTGGGCGCCGCCGACACGCGCGCGTTGCTGGAGCTGGACGCGGAGCTCGCCCAGGAACTCAAGGCGGCCGGCCGGGCCCCCTGGCAGGTGCTCGCGGGCGCCGCCGAGGGGGCGGGCCTCGCGGGCCGGCTGCTGTACGAGGACGCGCCGTACGGCGTGGGGTACTTCGTCGCCGTCTGGTCCTGAGCCACGCACGGCGGAGCCGCCGGGCACACGGGGACGGCCGTGGAGCTCGAGCGCTCCACGGCCGTCCCCGAGGTGATCAGGCCGACGGTGGAGGGGTGCCGCCGTCGTCCTTGTGCGAGATCCGGTCCAGGGCGTCCTTGGCCTTCCCGGTACCTGTGTGGATCTTGTCGCTGTACTTGCCCTTGGTCTTTTCGTCGACCGTCTTGGCGACCTTGTCCAGCCCCTGTCCGATCTTGTCCTCGTGCTGCTGCGCGAAGTCGGACACCTTGTCCTTGGCGGGGGCCAGCTTGGCTTTCAAGTTGTCCAGGAAGCCCATGTGGTCACCTTCCCTCTGCCCTCATCTCGGGAGCTGTGCGCCCTCGACCAGGGGACGGTACGAAATACGTGCGTACGCCACGTTACTTCCGGGCGCTCTCGCCCGCCTCGTTGTCCGCGGCTTCCTCGGCCGACTGCTGCTTGGGAATCTCCATGCCCTCGGCGGCGGCCGGCTCGGCGGGCTCCGCCGTCTTGGCCTCTGCTGCGGGCTCGGACTCCTCCGTGGAAGCGGCGCCCTCCGGCTTGCCCTCCGCGGCCTCCTCGGCCGCCTCGGGCTCGGCCGTCAGGGTGGCGGCCGCCGCCTCCTCAGTTGACGCCTCTGCCGCCTTACGGCGAAACCTTGAAAAAACGCCCATATCTACTCCATAGCGTACTCGTGTGGGCGAAATCCCGCCCCATCCGGAGCGCCTCATTGCGTCGCCCGGGGGCACCGGTTCGGCAAACCGGCGGTCGGAACCTCGCAACAGGCAACGAACCCGCATGCACCCCGTCACGTAGCTCGTTCGGGGACGGCGCCCGAGGTTTGCGAGACTGTGACAGTGAGAACTGCAGCTCCCGCACCGCGGGTCATCGCCGTCGTCGGCCCGACAGCGGCCGGAAAGTCCGATCTGGGTGTCTTCCTGGCCCAGCAGCTCGGCGGCGAGGTCGTCAACGCCGACTCGATGCAGCTCTACCGGGGGATGGACATCGGCACCGCCAAGCTGACGCTCCAGGAGCGCGGTGGGGTGCCCCACCACCTCCTGGACATCTGGGACGTGACCGAGCCCGCCAGTGTCGCCGAGTACCAGAAGCTCGCCCGCGCCGAGATCGACCGGCTGCTCGCCGAGGGCCGCACGCCCGTCCTCGTCGGCGGCTCCGGCCTCTATGTGCGCGGTGCGATCGACGTGCTCGACTTCCCCGGCACCGACCCCGAGGTACGCGCGCGTCTCGAGCGCGAGCTGGAGCAGGACGGTCCCGGCGCCCTGCACCGGCTCCTGGCCGAGGCCGACCCGGAGGCGGCGCGGGTGATCCTGCCCAGCAACGGCCGCAGGATCGTGCGGGCCCTCGAGGTCATCGAGATCACCGGCAAGCCGTTCACGGCCAACCTGCCCGGCCACGACTCGGTGTACGACACCGTGCAGATCGGCGTCGACGTCGGCCGCCCCGAGCTCGACGAGCGGATCGCGGTCCGGGTCGACCGGATGTGGGAGGCGGGTCTGGTGGACGAGGTGCGCGCGCTGGAGGCCCAGGGACTGCGGGAGGGCCGCACCGCATCGCGCGCGTTGGGCTACCAGCAGGTGCTCACGGCGCGCGCTGGAGGCCCAGGGACTGCGGGAGGGCCGCACCGCATCGCGCGCGTTGGGCTACCAGCAGGTGCTCACGGCGCTCGCGGGGGAGTGCACCGAGGACGAGGCGCGCGCCGAGACGGTGCGCGCCACCAAGCGCTTCGCGCGCCGCCAGGACTCCTGGTTCCGCCGGGACCCACGCGTCCACTGGCTGAGCGGCGCCGTCGAGCACCGCGGGGAACTCCCGGGGCAGGCGCTGACGTTGGTCGAACGAGCGGTCACAGCCTGATCACGTGATGGCATCGGGACGCACCACCGGTCATTCCGGCACCCGCGCGCGTGCCATCATCGACCTCGATCGACCAGTGGAGTCCTAGTTGGGAGGGCGCGTGGCGATGGAGGCCGGCCCTCGCGACAGAGAGCACGGAGCGCGGGACGAGCCCGCGCGACCGGGTCCTTCGGAAGTGACGGCAGTGTCGGAAGGGCCGGACGTGAGCGACGCCGGACGGGAGCCCGCCCACCGCGACGCCCCGGAGCCGAGCCCCGCGGAGCTGGGCGTCGGCGCCCTGGGCCCGACCGTGCCGGGAGCCGTCGGACTCACCCCCGACGGGCCGCAGGACGACGGCGTGCTCGCCGAGGGCGGCGAGGTCGAGGTCGAGATCCGCCCGCAGCGCAGACTGCGGATCTGGCAGCTCGCACCGATCGTGATGCTCGCGGCCATGGGCTCGCTGATGTTCGCCTTCCCTCTCGCCTTCGAGTTCGGCGACGGCGGCCCCGTCGTGGCCATGCTCGGCCTTCTGATCAGCTGCTGTGCCGCGGGCTGGGGCATGATGGCCGCCCGCCGGGTCGGCTACACCTGGCCGGGGCTGCCCGCGCGCGGATCCGGCGAGCGCCCCGACTGGCGGGTGATCGGGCTGTACGTGGGCGGCCTGGCCGCGGCGGTGGCACTGGCCGTCTGGCGCGTCGCCCGCCTGCGCTGAGCGGCGCCGCTCCTCCGCCCGGGCGGGATCCGTCGCCCCGCCCCCGGAGTCCCCGGCCCGTTGTCGGTGGGCACCCGTACGATTGACGGCGTGAACAACACCTCGCCGCTCACCTTCCTCAAGGGCCACGGGACCGAGAACGACTTCGTGATCCTTCCCGACCCGGACAACGCCGTCGACCTGCCCGCCTCCATCGTGGCCCGGCTGTGCGACCGCCGGGCCGGCATCGGCGGCGACGGGCTGCTCCACGTCGTGCGCAGCGCCGCCCACCCCGAGGCGAGGGCGATGGCCGGCGAGGCCGAGTGGTTCATGGACTACCGCAACTCGGACGGCTCGATCGCCGAGATGTGCGGCAACGGCGTGCGGGTCTTCGCCGGGTACCTCCAGCGCGCCGGGCTCGTCGAGGAGGGCGACCTGGCCATCGCCACCCGGGGCGGCGTCAAGAAGGCGCACATCTCCAAGGGCGGCGACATCACGGTCTCCATGGGCCGCGCCGTGCTGCCGCACGAGGGCGTCACGGTCGCGCTCGACGGCCGCAGCTGGCCCGCCCGCAACGTCAACATGGGAAACCCGCACGCGGTCGCCTTCGTCGAGGACCTGGCCCACGCGGGCGAGCTGCGGTCGGTGCCGCCGTACAGCCCGGCCGGCGTCTACCCGGACGGTGTGAACGTCGAGTTCGTCGTCGACCGGGGCCCCGGCCACGTGGCGATGCGGGTGTACGAGCGCGGCTCCGGAGAGACCCGCTCCTGCGGCACGGGCGCGTGCGCGGTGGCCGTGGCGGCGGCGCGCAGGGACGGCGCTGACCCCGCCGTCACCGGCGCCCCCGTGACGTACACGGTGGACCTCCCGGGCGGGACCCTGGTCATCACGGAGTTCCCCGACGGCGAGATCGAGATGACCGGCCCCGCCGTGATCGTCGCCGAAGGCGTGATCGACCCGGTGCTTCTCGAACCGGTTGAAACAGCCATGGCCTGAACCTTCGCTCGAATGGGTGATCCGGTTCACGCTGAGCGAGAGCCGGACTGCGCCACGTGGTGGGGTCGGTAGCATCAAGCACCGGCCCGGAGGGCACGCCTGCCTTTCCACCGCCGGTCGATGCTGCCGGAGGTGCCCCATGAGTGCAGAGGCCACGAATCCTGACGCACAAAGTCGCCGCCGCGGCCTTCCCAGGATCGACCTCCGCAGGCTGGGCCGGGCCGCTCTGCTGGGCCCCACGTCCCGCGACCGGCTGCCCGACGCCATCGGGCATGTCGCCGAGGCACACCGGGCCCACCACCCCGACGCCGACCTGGCGGTGCTGCGGCGCGCGTACGTGCTCGCGGAAACGTCCCACCGCGGCCAGTTCCGCAAGAGCGGCGAGCCGTACATCACGCATCCGCTGGCCGTCACCCTGATCCTGGCCGAACTGGGCGCCGAGACCACCACGTTGACGGCCTCGCTGCTGCACGACACCGTCGAGGACACCGAGGTGACGCTCGATCAGGTGCGGGCGGAGTTCGGTGAGGAAGTCACCTATCTGGTGGACGGCGTCACCAAGTTGGAGAAGGTCGACTACGGGGCCGCGGCCGAGCCCGAGACCTTCCGCAAGATGCTCGTCGCCACCGGCAACGACGTACGGGTGATGTCGATCAAACTCGCGGACCGGCTGCACAACATGCGCACCCTGGGCGTGATGCGCCCGGAGAAACAGGCGAGGATCGCCAAGGTCACCCGTGACGTGCTGATCCCGCTGGCCGAACGGCTCGGGGTGCAGGCCCTCAAGACCGAACTGGAGGATCTGGTTTTCGCCATCCTCCACCCCGAGGAGTACGAGCACACCCGGGCCCTGATCGCTGCCAACTCGGGCGTCGAGGACCCGCTGACCGTAATCGCGGACGGCGTCCGGGCCGTGCTGCGCGAGGCGGGCATCGCCAGCGAAGTCCTCATCCGGCCACGGCACTTCGTCTCCGTCCACCGCGTCCAGCTCAAACGCGGGGAACTGCGCGGCACCGACTTCGGCCGCCTCCTGGTCCTGGTCGGCGAGGACGCCGACTGCTACGCCGTCCTCGGTGAGCTGCACACCTGCTTCACGCCGGTGATCTCCGAGTTCAAGGACTTCATCGCGGCCCCCAAGTTCAACCTGTACCAGTCGCTGCACACGGCGGTGGCGAGCTCCGACGGCGCGGTCGCCGAAGTCCTCATCCGCACCCACCAGATGCACAAGGTCGCCGAGGCCGGCGTCATCGCCCTCGGCAACCCGTACGCCGGGGGCGGGCCCGGCGACGGCGCCGACCCGGCGGCCGACGAACGCGAGGACCCCACCGCACCCCGCCACGCCTGAGGCCGGGAAAACCCGCGTGACGGCCCCGGTGGCACCGTGCGACCATCGACGGGTCGGCGGCGCTGCCGGGGCCGGATTCCGTTCGGGAATCTTTCGGGTCCACTACGCGTTGTGACCGGCGTAACCGCAATTCCAACGACGTAAGGATCCAATGACCTCCTCTTCATCCCCTTCCCAGGACGAGCAGAGCTTCGCGGAGAAGAACCGCACCGAGAGCCTTCGGGCCGATGCCCTGATGGAAGAGGACGTCGCCTGGAGCCACGAGATCGACGGCGAGCGGGACGGCGCGCAGTTCGACCGCTCCGAGCGTGCCGCCCTGCGGCGCGTGGCGGGCCTCTCCACCGAGCTGGAAGACGTCACCGAGGTCGAGTACCGCCAGCTGCGCCTGGAGCGCGTCGTGCTGGTGGGCGTCTGGACCACGGGGACACTCAAGGACGCGGAGAACTCGCTGGCCGAGCTCGCAGCCCTCGCCGAGACGGCGGGCGCGATGGTGCTCGACGGCGTCTACCAGCGTCGTGACAAGCCCGACCCGGCCACCTACATCGGCTCCGGCAAGGCGCTGGAGCTGCGGGACATCGTCCTGGAGTCCGGCGCCGACACCGTGGTCTGCGACGGTGAGCTGAGCCCCGGCCAGCTCATCCATCTGGAAGACGTCGTCAAGGTCAAGGTGGTCGACCGGACCGCCCTGATCCTCGACATCTTCGCCCAGCACGCCAAGTCCCGTGAGGGCAAGGCACAGGTCTCGCTGGCCCAGATGCAGTACATGCTGCCCAGGCTGCGCGGCTGGGGCCAGTCGCTCTCCCGGCAGATGGGTGGTGGTGGCTCCGGCTCGTCCGGCGGCGGCATGGCCACCCGTGGCCCCGGTGAGACCAAGATCGAGACGGACCGGCGGCGGATCCGCGAGAAGATGGCGAAGATGCGCCGGGAGATCGCGGAGATGAAGACCGGCCGCGAGATCAAGCGCCAGGAGCGCCGTCGCAACAAGGTCCCCTCGGTGGCCATCGCGGGGTACACCAACGCCGGAAAGTCCTCGCTGCTCAACCGCCTCACGGGCGCCGGCGTGCTGGTGGAGAACGCACTGTTCGCCACCCTCGACCCGACCGTGCGCCGGGCCGAGACGCCCAGCGGCCGGCTGTACACGCTGGCCGACACCGTCGGATTCGTCCGGCACCTGCCGCACCACCTGGTCGAGGCGTTCCGCTCCACCATGGAGGAGGTCGGCGACTCCGACCTGATCCTGCACGTGGTGGACGGCTCGCACCCCGACCCGGAGGAGCAGCTGGCCGCCGTGCGCGAGGTGATCCGCGAGGTGGGCGCGGTCGACGTGCCCGAGATCGTGGTGATCAACAAGGCGGACGCGGCGGACCCGCTGGTCCTCCAGCGCCTGCTGCGGATCGAGAAGCACTCCATCGCGGTCTCCGCCCGTACGGGCATGGGCATCGAGCAGCTGCTCGGCATCATCGACGCCGAACTGCCGCGCCCCGAGGTCGAGATCGAGGCCCTCGTGCCGTACACGCACGGACAGCTGGTCTCGCGCGCGCACGCCGAGGGCGAGGTGATCTCCGAGGAGCACACCCCGGAGGGCACGCTGCTCAAGGCGCGGGTGCACGAGGTGCTGGCGGCGGAGCTCGCTCCGTACGTACCGGCCAAGCACTGACCGCGCGCGGCCGGGCGCCGACCGGCTCGCTCAGGAAGTGAACAAGGCCCGTCCCCTCCGTACGAGGGGGCGGGCCTTGTCGTCGTCAGCCGTCAGCGTGCTTACCGGCCGCCGTACTTCTGACTCGCGGACATCGTGGCCAAGCTCGCCGCCCGCACCGGCCGTCCGGCCCCGGCCGTGGCCGCCGAGTGGTTCCTGCGCTACCTCGACCAGGTCGTCCGCCCCGTGCTCTGGCTGGACGCCACGGCCGGGATCGCGTTGGAAGCCCACCAGCAGAACACGCTGGTGCTGCTCGACCCCGACGGCTGGCCCGTCGGCGGCCGTTACCGGGACAACCAGGGCTACTACTTCCGCGAGTCCCACCGGGACGCCCTCGAACGGCGGCTGCCCGGAGTCGGCACCACCAGCGACACCTTCGTCTCCGACGCCGTCACCGACGAACGCTTCGCCTACTACCTCGGCATCAACAACGTCCTCGGCCTCGTCGGCGCCTTCGGGGCCCAGCGCCTGGCGGACGAGCGCGTACTCCTCGCCGCCCTGCGGCAGTTCCTGGCCAAGGCCACCGTGCTCGGCTCACCACTGCCCGCACAGCTGCTGGACAGCCCGACCCTGCGCTGCAAGGCCAACCTCATGACCCGGCTGCACGGCCTCGACGAGCTCGTCGGCCCGGTCGACACCCAGTCCGTCTACGTCACCATCGCCAACCCCCTCCACACCACCGGAACTTGATCCCCACGAACAGCTGAATGACGAGAGAGGAGCGTCGCCGTGCCTCCCACCGATGCGAGCACCGACGCCGACGCCGGAGCCGGTCCCGCCCCTCAGCCCGGCGGCGCCGAGGACACGCTGGACATGCGGCTGCCCTATGAACTCGTCGCGCTGTTCGGAGAGTCGAGGACAGTCGGGACCGGCACGGCGGAGGTGGGAGGCGGCGCCGAGGGCGGCGGGGCTGACGGCAGCGGCGAAGAGGGGGTCCCGGACTCCGCCATCCCGGGCGTCGGCGCCCCGGACTTCGTCATTCCAGAGTCCGGCGCTCCAGAGTCCGGCGTCCCGGACTCCCGGAACCCCGACTCCGGGTTGCCGCACTCCGCCGGGCCCGGGCCCGAGGTCGGCCCCAAGGTCGGCCCCCGAGCCGCCCGCTCCGATGCGGCCCCCCGCACCGCACCCGAGCAGCCACCCGAGCAGCCACGTCAGCAGGCACGCCACCAGACCTCCGGCCAGAGGCTCGCGGCGACGCCCGGCCACCGGCCCGAGGCGCTGACCCGGCAGCCCTACCCGCAGCGGACATCGCAGCCGCCCGGCTCATACGCCCGGATCGACGCGTCCCCCATCACCTCTCCCACCACGTCCCCCATCGCCTTCCACCCCGGCGGAGACGACCTGCTCGACTGCCCGGGGGTGTGGGGACCGGTCGCCACACCCGTCGGCGTCTTCCAGCTCGTACCCGTCCGTGTCGAACGTGACCTCTCCCTTCTGAGTACCTGGATGAACGATCCCGCCGTGGCCGCCTTCTGGGAGCTGGCCGGGCCCGACTCGGTCACGGCGGCCCATCTCCGTCCCCAACTCGACGGCGACGGGCGGAGCGTGCCGTGCCTCGGCCTGCTCGACAGCGCCCCCATGAGCTACTGGGAGATCTACCGGGCCGATCTCGACCCGCTGGCCCGGCACTATCCGGCGCGGCCGCACGACACCGGGATCCACCTCCTCATCGGAGGTGTCGCCGATCGCGGGCGAGGGGTCGGCACCGTGCTGCTCCGGGCCGTCGCCGATCTCGTACTCGACAACCGGCCGCTCTGTCCCCGAGTGGTCGCTGAACCCGATCTGCGCAACACCCCCTCCGTCTCCGCCTTTCTGAGCGCCGGCTTCCGGTTCTTCGCGGAAGTCGACCTTCCCGACAAGCGGGCCGCCCTCATGGTTCGTGATCGCGCGCTCAGGAACCTGCTGTGAACCACCCGCTGCCCTACATACACCGCTCGAACCGAATCGGTTCCACCCCGAGGAGTCGCCTTGCCGAATCTGCTTGTCCCCGATGATTCCGAGGAACGGGAGGAGCCGCCCACACCGCCCGAACCGTACGCACCGCCCGAGCTGAACCGGGAAGCCTGGGGCCGCGCGGCCCGCCGGCTGCTCGCCAAGACGCTCGGGGCCTTCGCGTACGAAGGGATCATCGAGCCGGTCGCGCAGCGGGTCGGCGGCGGCGAGGCCCCCCGACCGGAGGGCGGGCGCGGGCGAGCGGACGGCCCCGAGCAGGAACACGGCCCCGAGCAGGGGCCCAGCACGTACACCCAGCCCCTGGACGACGGCTCCGCCCTCTCCTTCCGGGCCCGGCGCGGCGCGTACGACGACTGGCTCGTCGACGCCGACTCCATCAGCCACCGAGGGCAGCCCTTCACCGACCCGCTCGCCTTCCTCGTACGCGCCCGCCGCACGCTCGGGCTCGACGGCGCCACCTTCGGCCACCTCGTCGGCGAGCTCACCGCCACGCTCGCCGCCGACACCCGCCTCGACCACACCGCGCTGCCCGCCGCCCGCCTCGCCGAGCTCGGGTACGCGGATCTGGAGGGCCACCAGACGGGGCACCCCTGGCTCGTCCTGAACAAGGGGCGGGTCGGGTTCTCGGCCGTCGACACCGCACGCTGGGCGCCCGAGGCCCGCAGGCCCACCCGGCTGCCCTGGATCGCGGTCCGCACCGACCTCGCCCGCTACCGGGGCGTCGACGCGCTCGCCACGCCCGACCGGCTCTACGCACGGGAGCTCGACCCGGCCGTCCGCGAGGGCTTCGCCGCCGCGTTGCGCGCGCGTGGTCTCGCCCCGGAGGACTACCTCTACCTGCCCGTGCACCCCTGGCAGTGGGACGAGGTGGTGCTGCCGCTCTTCGCCCCGGCCGTCGCCGACGGCGCGATCGTCCCGCTGCCGGGCGACGCCGACCTCCGGCTGCCGCAGCAGTCCATCCGGACCTTCCTCAACACCTCACGCCCCGACCGGCACACCGTGAAGCTGCCGCTGTCCATCCTCAACACACTCGTCTGGCGCGGACTGCCCACGGAGCGCACGCTCGCCGCCCCGGCCGTCACCGCCTGGGTCCACGCCCTGCGCGACGCCGATCCGTTCCTGCGCGACGAATGCGGGGTGATCCTGCTCGGCGAGGTGGCTTCCGTGGCGGTCGAGCACCCGCTGTACGACCACCTCGCCGAGGTTCCGTACCAGTACAAAGAGCTGCTCGGAGCGATCTGGCGCGAGCCGCTGCAGACCCAGCTCGCGGCGGGGGAGCGCGCGCGTACTCTCGCTTCGCTGCTCCACACCGATCCGCAGGGACGTGCCTTCACCGCCGAACTCGTCGCCCGCTCCGGCCTCCCTCCCCAGGTCTGGCTGCGCCGCCTGTTCGGCGCACTGCTGCCGCCGCTGCTGCGCTTCCTCTACCGCTACGGGACGGTCTTCTCGCCGCACGGCGAGAACGCCATCGTCGTCTTCGACGACCACGACGTGCCCGTACGCCTGGCGATCAAGGACTTCGTGGACGACGTCAACATCAGCGCGGAGTCGCTGCCCGAGCACGACTCGATGCCCGACGACGTACGGGGCGTCCTCCTGACCGAGCCGCCGTCCTTCATCACCCAGTTCATCCACTCCGGTCTCTTCGTCGGTGTGTTCCGCTATCTCGCGCCGCTGTGCGAGGAGCAACTGGACGTTCCGGGGAGCGACTTCTGGGCGCTGGTACGCGACGAGATCCTGCGCCACCAGGCACGGTTCCCCGAGCTCAAGGAGCGCTACGAGACATTCGACCTGCTCACACCCCGTATCGAGCGGCTCTGTCTCAACCGGAACCGACTGCACCTGGACGGCTACCGGGACCGCCCCGAGCGCCCGCACGCGGCCGTCGCGGGCACCGTCCCGAACCCCCTCGCACCGCCGACGTGATCGGATTGTCAGTGGTGCCCCGTAGACACCTCGGGGCCCTAACTTGTCAAGCGGCTGCGGCAAGTTGGGTGGGGAACGCGGTCTGTTCTTCGAACGGCTTGTTGTGCTGTAGGCAGTGGTAGAGCTGTCCGATCATGCGGTTGAAGAGGTTTCTCTGGGCGGCTGCGTGCCAGTCCCCGTGCTCGTCACGCCGCTTGCGGTAGTGGGCTTTGGCGCCGGGTGAGGCGGTGATCGCGGAGAACGCCCAGAGGTATCCGACGTGGTTGAGCCGGTCGTTCTTTACCCACCGGCGGGTGATGGAGGACTTCTTGCCGGAGGCCCTGGTGATGGGTGAGGAGCCGGCGTAGGCCTTCAGTCCGCGGGCGTCGGCGAACCGGGTGTGGTCGTCTCCGATCTCGGCGAGCACCCGGGCGCCGAGCTGGATGCCGAGGCCGGGGAAGCTAAGGATCACTTCGGCGTCCGGGTGCTGAGGGAAAGCCTCTGCCACCGCCTCGGCCAGGTCGTCGGCGGCCTTGGAGGCGGCTTCGAGCTGGATGAGGAGGGCGAGCATCTGCTTGCCCAGGGCGTCCTCGACCAGAGGTGGCTGGTGGGCCCACTCGGCGCGGAAGACCTCGCGGAGCCGCTCGGCATCCGCATCGATGCCGCGCTTGCGGCCGGCCCGCTTGAGCGCGGCCTGAAGCTGGGCGCGGGTCAGCCTCGCGGCTTGGGACGGCGTCGGGGCGAGGCGGAGGAACTCGAAGGCCTCGGGGCGGCACAGACCGTTCTTCCAGGTCTCGACGGCTGCCAGGGCGGCCGGGTAGTACTCGCGCAGCAGCGAGCGCAGCTGGTTGGCAGTCTGCTGCCGGTTCCAGGTGGCGTCCTGCTGGGCGCGGGCCAGGACAGCGATGGCGCGGCTGAGATCGGAGTCGCCTGGCAGGGGTCGGTGGGCGTGCATGTCGGTGCGCAGGATGTTCGCCAGCACGAGGGCGTCGCCGGGGTCGGACTTCTTGCGTGAGACGGAGTGGCGGTCGCGGTAGCGGGCGGCGGCCATCGGGTTGATCGCGAACACCTGCCGCTTGCCGGCCCGGAGAACAGCGACGAGCAGGCCGCGGGAGGTCTCGATCGCCACCGGGATCGGGTTCTCCTCCGTGTCGCCGTGCTCGGCGAGCAGGTCCAGCAGGATCTTGTAACCGGCCGCATCGTCGGTGATGTGCCGCTTGGCCAGTAATCGGCCGGTGTCGTCGACCAGGGCGACGTCATGTGTCCTTTCCGCCCAGTCGATGCCGCAGTAGATCAAGGTCTTTCCTTCCCCATGGTGCAGGTCTGTGCTGGTCACGAGCTCATGCGGGACCACGCGGCGCCCTAATCCCAGGCCTCAACCACCACGGGCCGGGCCGACACCTCGGTAGCCGTTCGTGGCACCAGCTCATCCCCACGGGCCCCGGTCTAAGCGGGAGCTCAAACGGCTCGGGCGTATCAAGGAGTCACCATGCGGCGGGCTCGCACCACCAACACCAACGAGTGACCATGGCGAGGGTGTTGACGGAGGTGATGGCGGAGGCGAGGGCGCCGGACGGCGCACGGTCTGGCACGAGGCCTCACGCGCCTGGCTGTTTGAAGGCATCCGTCCGGCGCCCACGCGACCGTCACCACCACGAGCAGCGGGACCGCGCACGCGATCTACGGGGAGGCATCGATTGCCCGGGTGGACGTAAGTGTCACGACCCCACTGCTCGAACAGCCCGTAACGAACTGTGGTCTCGTCCGGCACTGTCTTACCCACGGATTAGGGTGGACGGGCTATGACGAAGCCATCTCTCCCCGATCTCCTGCACGCCGCCGTCTCCGCCGTCGGCGGCCTGGAGCGCCCCGGCCAGGTCACCATGGCCACGGCCGTCGCCGACGCCATCGACGGCGGTTCCCACCTGCTCGTCCAGGCCGGCACCGGCACCGGAAAGTCCCTGGGCTATCTGGTGCCGGCGCTGGCGCACGGCGAGCGTGTCGTGGTGGCCACGGCGACCCTGGCGCTCCAGCGGCAGCTCGTGGAGCGTGATCTTCCGCGTACGGTCGACGCGCTGCACCCGCAGCTGCGCCGCCGCCCGGAGTTCGCCATGCTCAAGGGCCGCTCGAACTACCTCTGTCTGCACCGCCTGCACGAGGGAGTGCCGCAGGAAGAGGAGGACGGCCTCTTCGACCAGTTCGAGGCGGCCGCGCCCACCAGCAAGCTCGGGCAGGACCTGCTGCGGATGCGGGACTGGGCCGACGAGACGGAGACCGGCGACCGGGACGATCTGACGCCCGGTGTCTCGGACCGCGCCTGGGGCCAGGTGTCCGTCTCCTCCCGGGAGTGCCTGGGCGCCTCGAAGTGCGCGTACGGGGCGGAGTGCTTCGCGGAGATGGCCCGCGAGCGCGCCAAGCTCTCGGACGTGGTGGTCACCAACCACGCCCTGCTCGCCATCGACGCCATCGAGGGCGCCCCGGTGCTCCCGCAGCACGAGGTGCTGATCGTCGACGAGGCGCACGAGCTGGTCTCCCGGGTCACCGGCGTCGCCACCGGCGAGCTCACTCCGGGGCAGGTAAACCGCGCCGTGCGGCGGGCCGCCAAGCTCGTCAACGAGAAGGCGGCCGACCAGCTCCAGACCGCCGCCGAGGGCTTCGAGCGGCTGATGGAGCTCGCGCTGCCCGGCCGTCTGGAGGAGGTCCCGGAGGACCTCGGGTACGCCCTGATGGCGCTGCGCGACGCCGCTCGTACGGTGATCTCGGCGCTCGGCTCCACCCGGGACAAGTCCGTGCAGGACGAGGACGCGGTGCGCAAGCAGGCCCTCGCGGCGGTCGAGAGCGTCCACGGGGTGGCCGAGCGGATCTCCAACGGATCCGAGTACGACGTCGTCTGGTACGAGAGGCACGACCGTTTCGGGGCTTCCCTGCGGGTCGCCCCGCTCTCCGTCTCGGGGCTGCTGCGGGAGAAGCTCTTCACCGACCGTTCGGTGGTGCTCACCTCGGCCACGCTCAAGCTCGGCGGTGACTTCAACGGGGTGGGCGCCTCGCTGGGCCTGGCGCCGGAGGGCACCGAGGGCGAGGACGTGCCGCAGTGGAAGGGCATCGACGTCGGCTCGCCCTTCGACTACCCCAAGCAGGGCATCCTCTATGTCGCCCGGCATCTGGCCACGCCGGGCCGGGAGGGCTCGCGCGGCGACATGATGGACGAGCTGGCGGAGCTGGTCGAGGCGGCGGGCGGCCGCACCCTGGGCCTCTTCTCGTCGATGCGGGCCGCCCAGGCCGCCGCCGAGGAGCTGCGCGGCCGCTTGGACAAGCCGATCCTGCTCCAGGGCGAGGACACGCTCGGTGAGCTGATCAAGACGTTCGCGGGCGACCCGGAGACCTGTCTGTTCGGCACGCTCTCCCTCTGGCAGGGCGTGGACGTGCCGGGCGCGAGCTGCCAGCTGGTGATCATGGACCGGATCCCGTTCCCCCGGCCCGACGACCCGCTGATGAGCGCTCGGCAGAAGGCGGTGGAGGAGGGCGGCGGCAATGGCTTCATGGCGGTCGCCGCGACCCATGCCGCGCTGTTGATGGCGCAGGGCGCGGGCCGTCTGGTCCGGGCGACCGGGGACCGGGGCGTCGTCGCCGTACTCGACCCCAGGCTGGCCAACGCGCGCTACGGCAGCTATCTGCGGGCCTCGCTGCCGGACTTCTGGTACACCACGGACCGCAACCAGGTACGCCGCTCGCTCGCTGCGATCGACGCGGTCGCCAAGGCCGACGGGAAGTAGTCGGCCCGTCGGCGCCCTGGCGGCGAGGCAGGCCCCGGCGGGCGGAAGGGGCAACAGCCCCTGACCCTGCCGAGGGGTGGCCCCCGGGCACAACAGGGCCCCGGGACCGGCGCAGGGGGTCCCGGGGCCGGTCCTCGCCGGCGGGTCGGTCAGACCCGCCGCAGCACCGCCACCACCTTGCCGAGGATGGTCGCCTCGTCACCGGGGATGGGCTGGTAGGCGGCGTTGTGCGGGAGGAGCCAGATGTGGTTGTCCTCGCGCTTGAACCGCTTCACGGTGGCTTCGCCGTCCAGCATCGCGGCGACGATGTCGCCGTTCTCCGCGACCGGCTGGCGGCGCACCGTGACCCAGTCGCCGTCGCAGATCGCGGCCTCGATCATCGAGTCACCGACGACCTTGAGGACGAAGAGCTCGCCGTCGCCCACCAGCTGGCGGGGGAGGGGGAAGACGTCCTCGACCGACTCCTCGGCGAGGATGGGGCCGCCGGCGGCGATCCGGCCGACCAGCGGCACATAGGAGGCCGCGGGCTTGCCGGTGGTGTCGGTGGGCTGGGTGCTGGGCTGGTCCGAGCCGCGCACCTCGTACGCCCGGGGGCGGTGCGGGTCGCGGCGGAGGAAGCCCTTGCGCTCCAGGGCCATGAGCTGGTGGGCGACGGAGGACGTGCTGGAGAGACCCACCGCCTGGCCGATCTCCCGCATCGACGGCGGGTACCCCCGGCGCTGGACGGAGTCGCGGATGACCTCGATGACCCGCCGCTGCCGGTCGGTGAGACCGGAGCTGTCCGCCCTGATGCCCGGAGGTCGGCCGGGCAGCGAGCGCGTGGCCCGCGCTGGGTCGCCGCCCTCCTGGTTCGTGACTGCGTCATTCATGGCATGCACCGGCTCAAGTCGGGTCTGGGAGCGGTCCTGGGCAGTGATGGTGGCACTGTCTGCGGTGGTGGTCACGTCGGCCCCTCTCGAAATGGTCTCCCTAGCTGGACAACGGTAGTTGCTTTCGAAAGGTTGCGCCAAACACACGTTCGAGTGAAAAATCGCAGAAAGCGTGACGTGATGATGGGGCCGGGTGTATGCGGGTGCCCTTACCGGGGCCGGTCGGCAGGCAATTCGGTCGATTACGGTACCCTTCACCGCTGAGGCCGAGCCCGAAGGCGCCGCCCGGGAGCGTCGCCGACGACTGCCGGGTCGTGCGTACGTACGACCGCGCCGCGATGGCCGGTACCGGGCTCCCAGTCTGCCATCCGGTCGCCCGGAATCGGGGTCGGGCGCGCCCGTTCGCCGGCTGTCGGACGGGTGTTCCGTCGCCCTCCGGGCCCGCGCGGACACGGGCCGGAATCAAGCCTCCCGGCGCTGCTCCCTGCGCGACCGCTCCGCGACACGCGGTAGTGGGCAGTTGTCGGCGAAACCCCAGATCTAGTGGTTGGATTGCCACTGCCGCCCAGAAGTTGTGGTCGTTGGTCCTTCGGACCGCGGCCATCGCCTATGCTTGTGGCTGCTTCGCGGGGCCTGTTCAGGCCTGGCGAGGCCATTCAGTCGTGCTGCGAAGGAGGGTTGGGATTCATGCACTGCCCCTTCTGCAGGCACCCCGACAGCCGTGTCGTCGACAGTCGGACGACCGACGACGGCACGTCGATCCGCAGGCGCCGCCAGTGCCCCGACTGCTCCCGTCGCTTCACGACGGTGGAGACGGCCTCGCTGATGGTCGTCAAGCGGTCGGGCGTCACCGAACCCTTCTCGCGCACCAAGGTCATCTCTGGGGTCCGCAAGGCGTGCCAGGGACGGCCGGTCACCGAGGACGCCCTCGCCAAGCTCGGCCAGCGGGTCGAGGAGGCGGTGCGCGCCACCGGCAGCGCCGAGCTGACCACCCATGACGTGGGTCTGGCCATACTCGGCCCGTTGCAGGAGCTCGACCTCGTCGCGTACCTGCGCTTCGCGTCCGTGTACCGGGCATTCGACACCCTTGAAGACTTCGAGGCCGCCATCGCGGAACTGCGCGAACAACGGCCTCCCGCGGACGACGCGGACGCGCGCGTGGCCGGAGTGACCCCCGCGGTCCCCGTGCCCGCCACCGCTGCCGACTGACCGGCGGACTCCGGTCGCCGATCGGCGGCAATCCAGGACCTGTCACGGGCGCTCTGCGCGGCGCCCGGGGCACAAGACAAACACCGTGCCACGGGAACATTCGGGCACTTTTGGGCGTTTTCGCCCGCGTATGGGAGGCGGCATGACAGAGACGACGAGCGGCCCGGCACGAGGATCCCGCACCAAGGGTTCCAAGGCCAGCAAGGGTCTGCGTATCGAGCGCATCCACACCACCCCCGGCGTGCACCCGTACGACGAGGTGGCCTGGGAGCGTCGTGACGTCGTCATGACCAACTGGCGCGACGGCTCGATCAACTTCGAGCAGCGTGGCGTCGAGTTCCCCGACTTCTGGTCGGTGAACGCGGTCAACATCGTCACCAGCAAGTACTTCCGCGGGGCCGTCGGCACCCCGCAGCGCGAGACCGGTCTCAAGCAGCTCATCGACCGGATCGTGAAGACGTACCGCAAGGCCGGCGAGGACTACGGCTACTTCTCCTCGCCCGCGGACGCCGAGATCTTCGAGCACGAGCTGGCGTACGCCCTCCTGCACCAGGTCTTCAGCTTCAACAGCCCCGTCTGGTTCAACGTCGGGACCCCGCAGCCCCAGCAGGTCTCCGCCTGCTTCATCCTGTCCGTCGACGACTCCATGGAGTCGATCCTCGACTGGTACAAGGAAGAGGGCATGATCTTCAAGGGCGGCTCCGGCGCCGGCCTGAACCTCTCCCGCATCCGCTCCTCCAAGGAGCTGCTGTCCTCCGGCGGCAACGCCTCCGGCCCGGTCTCCTTCATGCGCGGTGCCGACGCCTCCGCCGGCACCATCAAGTCGGGCGGCGCCACCCGCCGCGCGGCCAAGATGGTCATCCTCGACGTCGACCACCCCGACATCGAGAACTTCATCGAGACCAAGGTGAAGGAGGAGGAGAAGATCCGCGCGCTGCGCGACGCGGGCTTCGACATGGACCTGGGCGGCGACGACATCACGTCGGTCCAGTACCAGAACGCCAACAACTCGGTCCGGGTGAACGACGAGTTCATGAAGGCGGTCGAGACCGGCGGCAAGTTCGGTCTGCGCGCCCGGATGACCGGTGACGTCATCGAAGAGGTCGACGCCAAGTCCCTCTTCCGCAAGATGGCCGAGGCGGCGTGGGCCTGCGCCGACCCGGGCATCCAGTACGACGACACGATCAACCACTGGCACACCTGCCCGGAGTCCGGCCGTATCAACGGCTCGAACCCGTGCAGCGAGTACATGCACCTGGACAACACGTCCTGCAACCTCGCCTCGCTGAACCTGATGAAGTTCCTCAAGGACGACGGCGAGGGCCGCCAGTCCTTCGAGGTCGAGCGCTTCGCCAAGGTCGTCGAGCTGGTCATCACCGCGATGGACATCTCGATCTGCTTCGCGGACTTCCCGACGCAGAAGATCGGCGAGAACACCCGCGCCTTCCGCCAGCTGGGCATCGGCTACGCCAACCTCGGCGCCCTGCTGATGGCGACCGGCCACGCCTACGACTCGGACGGCGGCCGCGCGCTCGCCGGTGCCATCACCTCGCTGATGACCGGCACCTCGTACAAGCGCTCCGCCGAGCTGGCCGCGGTCGTCGGCGCGTACGACGGCTACGCCCGCAACGCCGAGCCGCACCAGCGCGTCATGAAGCAGCACGCGGACGAGAACACCAAGGCCGTCCGCGTGGACGACCTGGACTCGCCGATCTGGGCCGCCGCCACGGAGGCCTGGCAGGACGTGGTCCGGCTGGGCGAGAAGAACGGTTTCCGCAACGCGCAGGCCTCGGTCATCGCCCCGACCGGCACCATCGGTCTGGCGATGTCCTGCGACACCACCGGCCTGGAGCCCGACCTCGCCCTGGTCAAGTTCAAGAAGCTGGTCGGCGGCGGCTCGATGCAGATCGTCAACGGCACGGTCCCGCAGGCGCTGCGCCGCCTCGGCTACCAGCCGGAGCAGATCGAGGCGATCGTCGCCCACATCGCCGAGAACGGCAATGTGATCGACGCCCCCGGCCTGAAGACCGAGCACTACGAGGTCTTCGACTGCGCCATGGGCGAGCGCTCCATCTCCGCGATGGGCCACGTCCGCATGATGGCCGCCATCCAGCCGTGGATCTCGGGCGCGCTCTCCAAGACGGTCAACCTGCCGGAGACGGCGACCGTCGAGGACGTCGAGGAGGTCTACTTCGAGGCGTGGAAGATGGGCGTCAAGGCGCTCGCGATCTACCGCGACAACTGCAAGGTCGGCCAGCCCCTCTCCGCGAAGACCAAGTCGGCCAAGGAGACGGAGAAGGCCGAGGTCACGGAGAAGGCCGAGGCCGAGATCCGCAAGGCCGTCGAGAAGGTCGTCGAGTACCGCCCGGTCCGCAAGCGTCTGCCCAAGGGCCGTCCGGGGATCACCACCTCCTTCACGGTCGGTGGCGCCGAGGGCTACATGACCGCCAACTCCTACCCGGACGACGGTCTGGGCGAGGTCTTCCTGAAGATGTCCAAGCAGGGCTCGACCCTCGCGGGCATGATGGACGCCTTCTCGATCGCCGTCTCGGTCGGTCTGCAGTACGGCGTTCCGCTGGAGACGTACGTCTCGAAGTTCACCAACATGCGCTTCGAGCCGGCCGGTATGACGGACGACCCGGACGTGCGGATGGCGCAGTCGATCGTCGACTACATCTTCCGCCGCCTGGCGCTGGACTTCCTGCCGTTCGAGACCCGCTCGGCGCTCGGCATCCACTCCGCCGAGGAGCGTCAGCGCCACCTGGAGACCGGTTCGTACGAGCCGACCCTGGACGACGAGGAGATGGACGTCGAGGGCCTGGCCCAGTCCGCTCCCCGGCAGACGGAGACGCTGAAGGCCGTCGCCGCGCCGAAGCCGGCCGTCGTCGAGCCGCCGAAGGCCGTGCACAACTCGGCCGAGCTCGTCGAGATGCAGCTCGGCGTCAGCGCCGACGCGCCGCTCTGCTTCTCCTGCGGCACCAAGATGCAGCGGGCCGGCTCCTGCTACATCTGCGAGGGCTGCGGCTCGACCAGCGGCTGCAGCTGATACGAGGCGCTCGCAGCCCGAGCGCTTCTGAGGGCCGACAGGCCCTGCCCCGTGGGGACCGGTGAACTACCGGTCCCCACTTGGGCGTTCGGGGCGGAAAGTCGTCCCTGGGCTTCATCGG
Source organism: Streptomyces sp. ERV7 (assembly GCF_001653515.1). Taxonomy (GTDB): domain Bacteria; phylum Actinomycetota; class Actinomycetes; order Streptomycetales; family Streptomycetaceae; genus Streptomyces. The sequence goes on from NZ_LYOY01000051.1 coordinate 403,583, forward strand.
CCTTCATCGGCCTTCATTCACGTACTACGTACTACGTACGCGGGAGTCAGACGGCCCGGGCGCCCATCGCGGCCGGGAAGGCGTCCGGGGCCAGGTCGAAGCCGCGCAGGGCCGGGTGGAACTCCCAGGCGCCGCCCGCCGTCCTGACGAACTCCGCGACCGTGGCGGCCGTGCTGTGCGCGACGGCCGAGAAGTCGTCGCTCGCCAGCTCCGTGTAGCCCTCGCGGATGTGCACCTCGGGGTGGGCGATGTCGGCGAAGACGAGCCGGTCCGGGCGCTGCTGGATGACCACGCCGACCACGATCCGGGCGTGGGCCTCGGGCTGGCGGGCGAACTCCAGCGTCAGCACCTCGTCGTCGCCGAACCCCTTTCCGGTGGTGCTGTCGCGGCTCAGATAGACCGTGCCGTCGGGCGAGCGGCTGTCGAAGTGCACCAGATAGGCGGGGCTGCCGTACGGATCGGACGCGGTGTAGACCGCGGCGATCACATCGAGGTCATGGGCCGGGGAGCCGACCGGGCTGGGGTCCCACCGCAGTGCCACCTCGACCTTGCCGAGTCCTTTGCTGAAGCCGCTCATCCCCAAACCCCTCCCCGTGACTGCCCGTTGTCAGCCGCTCACGACCATGCTGCCACGCGCGCGTGGCGATCCGGTCCGCCGGAGTGGGACCGGGGGCGCCGCATCCCGCTCCGCCCCCTCCGCTACGAGCTCCGCCGCCTCCTCGGTGTGCGCACCACGTACCTGCTCGCCGGCGCCGTGCTCGTCGGTTCCGTCGCCCTCGCCGTGGTGCTCGGCCGCACCGGGCGCACCCCGCTGCCGCACCTGGCCGCCGCCTGGCCGGGGCTGCTGCCGCTGCCGCCCGCGGCGTTCGGCGCCGGGGTCCTCGGCGCGCTCGCCTTCGGCGAGGAGTACCGGTACCCGGCGCTCGCCGCCGACCGCGGCACCGTCCCGCGCAGGCTCGGGCTGCTGCTGGCCAAGCTCGCGGTGTCGGCCGCGGCCGCCCTCCTGCTGGCCGCGCTCACGGTCGTCCTGGACGCGCAGGCGCTGCGTCTGGTGTACGGCGGAGACTTGGTGCGCATCCCGCCGGACTGGCCCTCGCTGGCGGCGAGTTGGGCGGGGCTCACCGTCGGCTGTGCCTGGGCCGGGCTGCTCGCGGCCGGGATCTTCCGGGCCACCGCGGCCGGGCTCGCCGCCGTCCTGGCGGTGCCGGTCGCCGTCGTACCCCTCGTACAGAAGGCGCTGTCGGCTCCACAGGCGCGTTCGGTCGCCGGGCTCCCGGCCCGGCTGCGGGACGTGGCCTGGCTGCGCTGGCCGCATCTACTGGACAACGGGCTCGGCGCGGCGCTGCACCTGCTCGCCCGGCCGCAGGGCGCGGCCCTCGCACTGTCGCTCGCGGTGCTGCTCTGCGCGTACGTGGTCACCGGCCTTCGGGCGAGGGCCCGTTGGTGACCCGGTTCTGACCTCGGCGGATACGGACGGCCACAACTCCCCAGAGAATGCCCGCTTCTTTCCGATAAAGCGTCAATTGCGAGGGGTGCGGCGATCACCCTTTCGTGTGCTTTTCACCAAAGACCTCAAGGGCCGTGGAAGTCCCGCCGACAAAGGATGCGTGAGTACCCTTGCGCACACCATGATGACCACCGCCCGCGCCGCCGACACCGGCCTCGCAGGACCGGGCGAACTCGACCGCTATCCCTACGCGGAGGCGCGTGGCGCCGACCGCGTCTCCCTCCCCGCCTGGGACGGAGCCGAGGCAGACCTCGGCAGGGTGAGCCGCCGCGCGGCGGGCAGCCGCGGGAGAGGACTGCACGGCCAACTCGTCCAGCAGCTCGGCCAGATGATCGTCTCCGGCGATCTCGGCGCCGACCGCCCGCTGGTCCCCGAGGAGATCGGCCAGCGCTTCGAGGTCTCCCGGACCGTCGTCCGTGAGTCGCTCCGCGTCCTGGAGGCCAAGGGCCTGGTCAGCGCCCGCCCCAACGTCGGCACCCGGGTCCGCCCGGTCAGCGACTGGAATCTGCTCGACCCCGACATCATCGAGTGGCGGGCCTTCGGTCCGCAGCGCGACGACCAGCGGCGCGAGCTCAGCGAGCTGCGCTGGACGATCGAGCCGCTGGCCGCCCGGCTCGCGGCGGGGCACGGCCGCGAGGACCTCCAGCAGCGCCTCGGCGACATGGTCGAGATCATGGGCCACTCCCTCGCCCAGGGTGACGTGATCACCTTCTCGCGGGCCGACGCGGAGTTCCACTCCCTGCTGATCCAGGCCGCGGGCAACCGCATGCTGGAGCACCTCTCCGGCATCGTCGGCGCCGCCCTCCAGGTCTCCGGCGGACCGGTCACCGGCTGTGACCGCCCCTCCGACGCCGCGCTCACCCATCACGCCCGGATCGTGGACGCGCTGGCGGGCGCCGACGGGGCGGCGGCCGAGGCGGCCATGCGGCAGCTGCTCACCGTCCACCCCGAGGTCGAGCGCGTCGTTCCCGCGCCGCGCGAGCACTGACGGCGGAGCGCGGCCGGGTTCGGGCCGGCCGACCCGCCCGGAGGAAGTACGCGTCGCCGGACCTCGGGGGGTCCGGCGATGCGATTGTGGACACTTTGACCCTTGTGGCCGTTTCTGTCGTAAATGGGGTGTGACTCGGGCCACGTAGATTGGGCGTAACACTCCTCGGAACCGTGCGATGACCTAAGAGGTAACAGCCGAGGAAGGAATACAGCAGCCGCTCGTGGCGCTGTGCAGCTCCGAGGTTCAGCCCGCGCCGTCGGCACAATCCCCAGCCGACGGTCGTCGGCTCCGGCCCGATCATGGGCGGGGCCGGAAGCCGTTTCCATCGTTCCGAGAGGTTGTTCGTGTCGGCCAGCACATCCCGTACGCTCCCGCCGGAGATCGCCGAGTCAGAGTCTGTGATGGCGCTCATCGAGCGGGGAAAGGCTGATGGGCAGATCGCCGGCGATGACGTGCGTCGGGCCTTCGAAGCCGACCAGATTCCGCCAACCCAGTGGAAGAATGTTCTGCGCAGCCTCAACCAGATCCTCGAGGAAGAGGGTGTGACGCTGATGGTCAGTGCCGCGGAATCTCCCAAGCGCACCCGGAAGAGCGTCGCAGCGAAGAGCCCGGCGAAGCGCACCGCCACCAAGACCGTCGCGGCCAAGACGACCGTGACCAAGACCGTCGCGGCCAGCGCGGCCCCGGCGGCCGAGAGCGTGGACGCGTCGGCGGACGACGCCGAGGCGCCCAAGAAGGCCGCCGCCAAGAAGACGGCCGCGAAGAAGACCGTCGCCAAGAAGGCCGTGGCCAAGAAGACGGCCGCGAAGAAGACCGCCGGCAAGAAGGGCGACGAGGAGGCCATCGAGGGCGAGGAGCTCCTCGAGGACGCCGCGCCCGGCAAGGGCGACGAAGAGGAGGCCGAGGGCGAGAACAAGGGCTTCGTCCTCTCCGACGACGACGAGGACGACGCTCCCGCTCAGCAGGTCGCCGTCGCCGGTGCCACCGCCGACCCGGTCAAGGACTACCTGAAGCAGATCGGCAAGGTCCCGCTGCTCAACGCCGAGCAGGAGGTCGAGCTCGCCAAGCGCATCGAGGCCGGTCTGTTCGCCGAGGACAAGCTGTCGGCCGCCGACAAGCTCGCCCCCAAGCTCAAGCGCGAGCTGGAGATCATCGCCGAGGACGGCCGCCGCGCCAAGAACCACCTGCTGGAGGCCAACCTCCGCCTCGTGGTCTCGCTGGCCAAGCGCTACACGGGCCGCGGCATGCTCTTCCTGGACCTGATCCAGGAGGGCAACCTCGGTCTGATCCGCGCGGTCGAGAAGTTCGACTACACCAAGGGCTACAAGTTCTCCACGTACGCCACCTGGTGGATCCGTCAGGCGATCACCCGCGCCATGGCCGACCAGGCCCGCACCATCCGTATCCCGGTGCACATGGTCGAGGTCATCAACAAGCTCGCGCGCGTGCAGCGCCAGATGCTCCAGGACCTGGGCCGCGAGCCCACCCCGGAGGAGCTGGCCAAGGAACTCGACATGACCCCGGAGAAGGTCATCGAGGTCCAGAAGTACGGCCGTGAGCCGATCTCGCTGCACACCCCCCTGGGTGAGGACGGCGACAGCGAGTTCGGTGACCTCATCGAGGACTCCGAGGCGGTCGTCCCGGCCGACGCGGTCAGCTTCACGCTCCTCCAGGAGCAGCTGCACTCGGTCCTGGACACCCTGTCGGAGCGCGAGGCGGGCGTGGTCTCCATGCGCTTCGGCCTCACCGACGGTCAGCCGAAGACCCTGGACGAGATCGGCAAGGTCTACGGAGTGACGCGTGAGCGCATCCGCCAGATCGAGTCCAAGACCATGTCGAAGCTCCGCCACCCGTCGCGTTCGCAGGTGCTGCGCGACTACCTCGACTAGGTCGCGTTCGTACGCCTGTCGTACGAGTCGCAAGTGAACGAGGGCCCGGTTTCCGCAAGGGAGCCGGGCCCTCGGGCGTGTCTGAGCGGGTGCGGGCCGTCAATAGCTCGTTGACTCTGGGTGTGCCTGTGTCACCCGGAGTCAGGAGACCGTATGCGACGTCCCACCGTCCGAGCGCTGCGCGGGGCGCTGGCCCTCACGGCGGCCGCCACCGCCGTACCGCTGGCCCTGCCCGCCCCGGCCGCCGCCGACAGTGTGGTCATCGGGGGCTCACCCGCCTCCGTCAGGGACAGCCCGTACGTTGTCGCCCTCTCCAGCCGTAGCCGGTTCGGGGGTACGCGCGCGGGCCAGTTCTGCGGGGGAGCGGTGGTCGCTCCCACCAAGGTGGTCACCGCCGCGCACTGCCTCAGCAAGGAGGTGCTCGGGGTCAACGGAGTGCGGGACCTGAAGGTGATCGCGGGGCGCTCGGCGCTGCGCGGCGGCAGCGGCCAGGAGGTCGTCGTGCGGGACACCTGGGTCAACCCGGGCTACGACCCGGTCAGCAACACCGGGGACCTCGCGGTGCTCACCCTGGCGAGCGCGCTGCCCGAGTCGTACGTCATCGGGCTCGCCGGGCCGGGCGACGCGGCCTACCTGCCGGACACGCCCGCGGCGGTCTACGGCTGGGGCGACACCTCGGGGGAGGGCAGCTATGCCGCGTCACTGCGCTCGGCCCGGGTCAGGGTGCTGTCGGACGGGGCTTGTGAGCGCGCCTACCCGGGGAACTCGGAGGGCACGTACCTGAAGGCCACCATGCTGTGCGCAGGCGATCCCGGGGGCGGCCACGACGCCTGTCAGGGCGACAGCGGCGGGCCGCTGGTCGCCCGCGGGCGGCTGATCGGCCTGGTGTCCTGGGGCAGCGGCTGTGGGCAGGCGCAGAGCCCCGGGGTGTACACCCGGATCTCCGCGTTCGTCAGCCCGTCACGGCATGCGGCGCCCCTCTAGCGGGACGCGGGCATGAGAACGGGCGGCCGCCCCGCGCGGGGCGGCCGCCCGTCGCCGGTCCTGGACCGGCCCTGGCTCGTCGTCAGTGCGAGGTGTCAGCGATCCTCTTCGCCTGCGGATTCGGGCACCGCGGTGAGGCGGTCCGTCTCGTCCTGTATCTCAGCGGCGATCTTCTTCAGTTCCGGCTCGAACTTGCGTCCGTGGTGAGCACAGAAGAGCAGTTCGCCACCGCTGGTCAGAAGCACACGCAGGTATGCCTGTGCACCGCAGCGGTCGCAACGGTCAGCGGCCGTCAGGGGGCTCGCGGGGGTCAGAACAGTAGTCACGTCGCCTCTTCTCTAGCTCGACGAGCTGTCGTACCAGGGTCAACATCCAACCAGGCCGAAAACGTTCCCGCTCGTGCCTTTTCCTCGAAACTTCTTGGTCAAGGTGGCTGTCTGCTGCCGGTTGGCGGCGAATGAGCCGTATTGCGTTGCTTTACGGTTTCGCGTTGCTTGTCTCGTTTGGCCCTCCCGGCGGGGTTGCCGGTCGTTCATGAGGACGTGCCCGGAGCCTAAATGGTTCATGCCTGGATGGGAACGTGATATCCGCATCACTCCAACGAGGGATCGAACATGTATACGAGGCTGGACTAGCATGAGTATTGCCGAGGGTGGCGTGACAACGGCTCTACCAGGCCTCGGTACCCTCTGACCGGCGACCGACGCCGGCCCCCTACCCACCAGGGGGCGAATTGAAATTCAGCGAGGAGCGAACTGCGTGACCGCCGAGACGTCCGTTCCGTCCACTGCGCTGCTGTCCGGCGCCGACCGGGACGGCTCCAACTACACCGCGCGGCACCTGCTCGTCCTTGAAGGCCTCGAAGCGGTCCGCAAGCGCCCGGGCATGTACATCGGCTCGACCGACAGCCGCGGCCTGATGCACTGCCTCTGGGAGATCATCGACAACTCCGTCGACGAGGCCCTGGGCGGGTACTGCGACTTCATCGAAGTGATCCTGCACGACGACGGCTCCGTCGAGGTGCGGGACAACGGCCGGGGCATCCCGGTCGACGTCGAGCCCAAGACCGGCCTCTCGGGCGTCGAGGTCGTCATGACCAAGCTGCACGCCGGCGGCAAGTTCGGAGGCGGCTCGTACGCCGCCTCCGGCGGTCTGCACGGCGTGGGCGCGTCCGTGGTGAACGCGCTCTCGGCCCGCCTCGACGTCGAGGTCGACCGCAACAGCGCGACGCACTCGATCAGCTTCCGGCGCGGCACGCCCGGTATGTTCACCGAGCAGGGCCCCGACGCCCCCTTCGACCCGTCGAGCGGGCTGCTCAAGGGCAAGAGGGTGCCCAAGACCCGCACCGGGACGCGCATCCGCTACTGGGCGGACCGCCAGATCTTCCTCAAGGACGCCAAGCTCTCCCTGGAGACGCTTCACCAGCGCGCGCGTCAGACCGCCTTCCTGGTCCCCGGCCTGACCATCGTCGTCCGGGACGAGCGCGGCATCGACGGCGAGGGCAAGACGGAAGAGACGTTCCGTTTCGACGGCGGGATCAGCGAGTTCTGCGAGTACCTGACCCAGGACAAGGGCGTCTGCGACGTGCTGAGGCTCACTGGCCAGGGCACCTTCAAGGAGACCGTCCCGGTCCTGGACGAGCGCGGCCACATGACCCCCACCGAGGTCACCCGTGAGCTCGCCGTGGACATCGCGCTGCGCTGGGGCACCGGGTACGACACCAACCTGAAGTCGTTCGTGAACATCATCGCCACCCCCAAGGGCGGCACCCACGTCACCGGCTTCGAGCGGTCGGTCACCAAGACCGTCAACGAGGTGCTGCGCTCCGCGAAGCTGCTGCGCGTCGCCGAGGACGACGTCGTCAAGGACGACGCCATGGAGGGCATGACGGCGGTGGTCACCGTCCGTCTCGCCGAGCCGCAGTTCGAGGGCCAGACCAAGGAGGTGCTCGGCACCTCGGCGGCCAACCGGATCGTCGCCAACGTGGTCGCCAAGGAGCTGAAGGCGTTCCTGACCTCCACCAAGCGCGACGCCAAGGCGCAGGCCCGGGCGGTGCTCGACAAGATCGTCGCAGCGGCCCGGACCCGGATCGCGGCCCGCCAGCACAAGGACGCGCAGCGGCGGAAGACCGCCCTGGAGTCCTCCTCGCTGCCCGCCAAGCTGGCCGACTGCCGCAGCGACGACGTGGAGCGCAGCGAGCTCTTCATCGTCGAGGGAGACTCCGCGCTCGGCACCGCCAAGCTCGCCCGGAACTCGGAGTTCCAGGCGCTGCTGCCGATCCGCGGCAAGATCCTCAACGTGCAGAAGGCGTCCGTCTCGGACATGCTCAAGAACGCCGAGTGCGGCGCGATCATCCAGGTCATAGGAGCGGGCTCGGGCCGCACCTTCGACATCGACGCGGCGCGGTACGGCAAGATCGTGCTGCTCGTCGACGCCGACGTCGACGGCGCCCACATCCGCATCCTGCTGCTGACCCTCTTCCAGCGCTATATGCGCCCGATGGTCGAGGCGGGCCGGGTCTTCGCCGCGGTCCCGCCGCTGCACCGGATCGAGCTGGTCCAGCCCAAGAAGGGCCAGGACAAGTACGTGTACACGTACTCGGACAACGAGCTGCGCCAGACCCTGCTGGAGTTCCAGCGCAAGGGCGTCCGGTACAAGGACTCCATCCAGCGCTACAAGGGCCTCGGCGAGATGGACGCCGACCAGCTGGCGGAGACCACGATGGACCCGCGCTTCCGCACCCTGCGCCGGATCAACATCGGCGACCTGGAGGCCTCCGAGCAGGTCTTCGACCTGCTGATGGGCAACGAGGTGGCGCCCCGCAAGGAGTTCATCACCAGCTCGGCGGCGACGCTGGACCGCTCGCGCATCGACGCGTAGCCGCAGCCGCGGCGGGGGTCCCAGGTGGCGTGTCCACCCGTGGGTGGAGCTGCGGGCTCCACCCACGTTCAACCCCTGCTCCGATGCGTCTGACCAGGCCGTTTCCGTAACTTCGATGGCGTAGGGAAGTCCTGCCCGTCGTGATTCCGGAGGCCCAGATGTCCGCGCTCGTGAATGTGCTGGTGGCGGTGGCCGTCATCGCGCTGATCATCTCGCGTCAGGTGCGGCCCCAGCGGCTGGCCGACGCCAAGCGCTGGTGGCTCGTCCCGGCGGTCCTGGTCTGTCTGGGGATACGGGAGAAGGGCCTGGTCGCCCCGGACCACCACCTGGCCTCGGTGCTGCTGCTCGGCACGGAGATCGTGACCGGGCTGCTCATGGGCGCCGCCTGGGGCTGGACCAGCAAGGTGTGGACCGAGCCGGACGGCTCGGTGTGGACCAAGGGCACCCGGGCGACGGCCGCCGTCTGGGCCGTCGGCATCGCCGTGCGGGCGGGCCTGGCCGGCCTCGGCGCCCTGGCCGGGATACGGATGGGCACCGGCGCGCTGCTGCTGGGCCTGGCGGCCTCGCTCCTGGTCCGCGGCGGCATCCTGGTGTGGCGCGCCCAGTCCCTGACCGCGTCGTACGGTGTCGCTGCCGACGGCTCGGCCCGCCCGCTGTGGAAGGAGCGTGTGTGACCACCGACGTCTGGTTCACCTGGCCCTCGCGGGAGGCGCTCTCCCACGAGGGGCTGAGCCGCGCACGGCTCGGCATCATGTGGAGCGTCCGCGGGCTGCTGCTCGGGGGGATGCTGTGGACCGCGATCAGCGAGAAAGGCCCGCACGGCTGGTCCTGGGCCGTGGGCGTGGCCATGGTGCTGGTGATGGTCGTGCTGGCACGGGCATTCTGGCGGCAGACGCTCGCCCACCGGATGTGGCCCTCGCTGGGGCTGCTCGCGCTGCTGATGACGACGGCGATCGCGGCGCAGCAGACCGACTGGCGCATCTTCGCGACCATCGCGTGGTGCGGCTGTGCGGTCTCGGCGCTGGAACGGCTCCCGCTGGGCGCCGCGGTCCCCACCACCCTGGTGGCCCTCGGGGCGTATGCGGCGCTGAACACCGACGACTGGCTGACCACCGCGCTGACCACCGCGGGCCTCGGCCTCGCCGGCTATGTGCTGCGACTGGACGCCGAGGCGCGGGGCACCGCCCAGCGGCTGCTCGCCCAGGAGCGGGCCGCCCGGGCCGCCGAGGCCGAGTCGGCGGCGCTCGCCGAGCGGGCCAGGATCGCCCGCGAGATCCACGATGTGCTCGCGCACAGCCTCTCGGCGCAGCTGGTGCATCTGGAGGCGGCCCGGCTGATGATCGAGCGCGAGCCCGCCGGTGAGTTCCGGGACCGGATACTGGAGCGGGTCGTCGCCGCCCGGTCGATGGCGCGGGACGGCCTGGCCGAGACCAGGCAGGCGCTCTCCGCGCTGCGCGGAGAGATCACCCCGGTCGAGGGCTTCCTGCGCACGCTCGTCGACGGCGGCGGCCTCGGCGGCCTCAGTGGTCCGGCCGGGGTCGAAGTGGCGGGGGAGCGGCGGCCGTTGACGGCCGAGGCGTCCCAGGCGGTGCGGCGCGTGGCACAGGAGGCCCTGACGAATGTGCGCAAGCACGCGCCGGGCGCCGCCGTCGCCGTGCGGCTGGAGTACCGGCCGGACGAAGTGGCTCTGGAGGTACGGGACTCGGGCGGCGGCCGGGGCACCGAGGAATGGGAAGCGAGCGGTTCCGGATACGGTCTGCTGGGGATGAGGGAGCGCGCCGAACTGCTCGGCGGGACCCTGGAGGCGGGACCGGAGGAGGAGGGCTTCGTGGTGAGGCTGAGGGTGCCGGCATGACCGGCGAAGGGGGCGGAGTGGCCGTAGGAAGTGCCGGAGGCGGGACCGGAGGCGGGGACCGTGCGATCCGCGTGGTCGTGGCGGACGACCAGTCGGTGGTGCGCGAGGGGATCGTGATGCTCCTCGGGCTGTTGCCCGGCGTCGAGGTGGTCGGGGCGGCCAAGGACGGCGAGGAGGCGGTCGCGCTGGTCGCCGAAGTGGCTCCGGACGTCGTCCTGATGGATCTGCGGATGCCGCGCTGCGACGGGTCCGAGGCCACCCGCCGTATCCGCTCCGCGTATCCGGGCACGCAGGTCGTGATCCTGACGACCTACGCCGATGACGACTCGCTGTTCACGGCGCTGCAGGCCGGGGCGCGCGGATATCTGACCAAGGACGCGGGCGGCGACGAGATCGTCAAGGCGATACAGGACGTGCTGGCCGGACAGGCGGGCCTGGCGCCCTCGGTGCAGCGAAGGCTGCTCGAACGGGTGACGGCGCCGCCGCCCGCGGTGGCTCCGGCGGTGCTGCCCGACGGGCTCACCGGCCGTGAGGGCGAGGTGCTCGGCCTGGTCGCGGAGGGCCTGTCCAACCCCGAGATCTCCCGTGCGCTGCATATTTCCACCGCGACGGTGAAGACCCACATCAACAACATCTTCGCCAAGACGGGAGCGAGGGACCGGGCGCAGGCCGTGCGGTACGCCTATCAGCACGGCCTCACCCGGCCACCGGGTCCGGCCGTCGGCTGATTCGGCCATCACCTAATGGGGTGAAGAGGGGGCGTTGAAGAGTGCGGGGGCGTCCCCTCTGCACATCCTTGGGCACGCGGCCGAACAGGGCCGTGGACTAAGGAGTGTTGTTCGGTGGAGAGACAAGAACGGCACGAACCGGCGGCGGCACGGATCGACGACCCCTGGTACGACGCGCTCGCCTCCGGCTGGGGCGAACTGGACGGTACGGTGCCCGCGTTCGCCCCGCAGCAGCGGGCGGCCGAGCCGGACCGAGGGCACAGTGCGGCCGAGATCTATCTGGAGGTGCAGCGCAGTCCTGCCTTCCAGGAAGTCCGTGCCCGCTACCGCAGGTTCGTGGTCCCGGCCGCGCTCGCGTTTCTCACCTGGTACATCGCGTATGTTGTCGCCGCGACCACCGCACCGGGCCTGATGGCCCATCAGGTGGCCGGGGCGGTCAATGTCGCCATGGTCGCCGGTCTTGGTCAGTTCCTCTCCACCTTCCTGCTGACCTGGGCGTACGCCCGTCATGCGCGGCTGCGCCGGGACCGGGCCGCGCTCGAACTGCGCTGGGACACCCAGGAGATGACACGGGGGATGGCCAGGTGAGCGTCGGCAGGGATCATCAGGCGCTGGCGCTGCTGCTGTTCAGCGCGTTCGTGGCGGCCACGCTGGCGATCACCACATGGGTGAGCCGCAACCGGCGGGGCTCGGCGGAGGAGTTCTATGCGGGCGGGCGGCTGTTCTCCCCCATGGAGAACGGTTTCGCCATCGCGGGCGACTACATGTCGGCCGCCTCGTTCCTGGGGATCTCCGGGCTCATCGCGCTCTTCGGGTACGACGGGATGCTCTACTCCGTCGGATTCCTGGTGGCCTGGCTGGTGGTGCTGCTGCTGGTGGCCGAACTGGTCCGCAACTGCGGGCGGTTCACCCTCGCCGATGTGATCGCCGCCCGGATGAGCGAGCGGCCGGTCCGGATCGCGGCGGGAACGTCCTCGGTCACCGTGTCCGTTCTCTATCTGGTGGCGCAGATGGTCGGCGCGGGCAGTCTGGTGGCGCTGCTGCTCGGCGGCTCCAGCGGCGCGGCCCGCTCGTGGACCGTCATCGGCGTGGGTGCGCTGATGGTGATCTATGTGTCGCTCGGCGGGATGCGGGCGACCACCTGGATCCAGATCGTGAAGGCCGTCCTCCTGATGGCCGGAGCGGTCACGCTCACGGTGCTGGTGCTGATGCGCTTCCACGGAGACGTCAATCTGCTGCTCAACACGGCGGCCGAGCGGAGCGGTCATGGAAAGGAGTTCCTCGCCCCGGGGCTCAGATACGGCGGTGGCTGGACCGCGCGGCTCGACTTCATCAGCCTGGGCCTGGCCCTGGTGCTGGGTACGGCGGGGCTGCCGCACATCCTCTCCCGCTTCTACACGGTGCCGACCGCCCGGGCCGCGCGCCGCTCGGTCGTCTGGGCGATCGGTCTCATCGGCGGCTTCTATCTGATGACCATCGTGCTCGGCTTCGGGGCGGCCGCCGTGGTCGGCTCGGCCGAGGTGAAGTCCGCGAACGCGGCGGGGAACACGGCGGTACCGCTGCTGGCGCTGAATCTGGGCGGGGGCGCGGGTTCTACAGGCGGAACGGTTCTCTTCGCGGTCGTCGCCGCGGTCGCCTTCGCCACCATCCTGGCCGTGGTCGCCGGGATCACCCTCGCCTCCTCCGCCTCCGTCGCCCATGATCTGTACGCCTCGCTGCGGCGGCGCCATGCCAAGCAGTACAGCGAGGTGGCGGTGGCCAGGGTCGCCGCCGCCGGGATCGGGGCGGTCGCCATCGGCCTCGGGCTGCTGGCCCGGGATCTGAACGTGGCGTTCCTGGTCGGGCTGGCCTTCGCGGTCGCGGCCTCGGCCAATCTGCCCGTGCTGCTCTACTCGCTGTTCTGGCGGAACTTCACCACCCGGGGCGCGGTCTGGTCGGTCTATGGCGGTCTGGTCCCGGCGCTGGTTCTCGTGGTGCTCTCGCCGGTCGTCTCGGGCGGGCCCCACGCACTGTTCCCCGGGGTGGACTTCCAGTTCTTCCCGCTGGAGAACCCGGGCCTGGTCTCCATCCCGCTGGGCTTCCTGGCCGGTTGGCTGGGCACGGTGACCTCGCCCGAGCCGCCGGACGAGGCGCGCCACGCGGAGACCGAGGTACGGTCGCTGACAGGGGCGGGCGCGGTGTAGCGGTGCGCAGGATCGATCCGCCTCGGCGGCTTCTGCGGGGCGGAGACCATGCGGCTGCGGATGGTTGGCTGACCGCGCCGCCCGGCGCCCCATGGGAGGTACGAGGTGCCCGGCACCACACCGACTTCCTCACCAAGTACCTGGCGGTCCGCGAGGGGTTGAAGGCCGGTGACTTCACCCCGGTCGCGGTCGGCGCGGGCCAGACGTTCATCGCGGCCCTCAAGCAGGGCTCCATCCAGGGCGGTATGACGACCGACCCGACGGTCGCCAACGTCCTGGACCAGAAGCTCGGCAAGGTCCTGATCGACATGCGTACGCCCGAGGGCTCCCGGGCCGCGCTCGGCGGCCCGTACCCCTCGTCCAGCCTCTATAGGAACGCGAGTGGGGTCGACGGGCACAGGGAGACCGTGCAGAAGCCGGCCAACGCGCTGGTCAGGACGTTGCGGTGCCCAAGGGCTGAGGCACACTGTCCCCGGTGTCAGCGGCCGGTCGCCCATGCGTAGCGGTGCTCCGGGCGGCCGGTCTCCCCGTAGCGCAGTCCGAGCCGCACCCGGCCCGCCCGCTCCAGGAGCTTCAGATAGCGCTGGGCGGTCTGCCGGCTCACCCCCGCCCGCTCCGCGATCTCCTGTGCCGAGAGCGGGCCCTCGGCGGCGAGCAGCACCTGGCGCAGCAGCTCGGCGGTGGTGGGGGAGTGGCCCTTGGGCAGGTCGGGCTCGGCGGAGACCGAGAGCGCGCCGAAGATCCGGTCCACCTGCGCCTGCTCGGCCTCGCCGCCGCCTTCGAGGGTGCGGCGCAGCGCGGCGTACGCCTCCAGCTTGGTGCGCAGCCCCGCGAAGGTGAACGGCTTGACGAGGTACTGGAGCGCCCCCTGGCGCATCGCTGCCTGGACGGTGGCCACGTCGCGGGCCGCCGTCACCATGATCACGTCGGTGTGATGGCCGAGCCGGCGCAGCTCGCGTACGACGGCGAGGCCGTTCTCGTCCGGCAGATAGTGGTCGAGCAGGACCAGATCGACGGGGCGCTCGGCGATCAGTGCGAGCGCCTCAGCGGCCGAATGCGCCTTCGCCACCACCCGGAAACCGGGAACTTTCTCGGCGTATGCGGCATTGATGTCGGCGACCCGCCGGTCGTCGTCCACGACGAGCACGTCGATCATCGCGCCTCCTCACTCAGGACGGTCCCGTTCGGATCCTCACGCGGTACGGTTTCGTCCTCCGGGAAGAGCGTGTTCCCGGGGCCGGCCGCGCCCGGCTCCCCGTCCAGGGCGTCGCTCAGCGCCTCCGGCAGGACGACGGTGAACTCCGCCCCGCCGTCCGGACCCGTCTCCACGCGCGCGTGCCCGCCCTGCCGCTCGGCGAACCGCCGGACCAGGGCGAGCCCCAGGCCCCGCTTGCCGTGCGCGGGCAGCTCCTTGGTGGACCAGCCCTCGGTGAAGATCAGCTCGCGCTGCCCGTCGGGAACGCCGGGGCCGCTGTCGACGACCCGCAGGACGGCCGTGCGCCCCTCGGCGCGCAGGGTCACCCCGACCGAGGCGTCCGGAGTGCCGGCGGCCGCGTCCAGGGCGTTGTCCACGAGGTTGCCGACCACGGTGACCAGCCCGCGCGGGTCGACCAGCCGGTCGGGGAGCAGGGTGTCCGCCGTGATGCGCAGGGCCACCGCACGCTCGGCGGCCACGGTGGCCTTGCCGACCAGCATCGCCGCGAGCAGCGGGTCGCGGACCTTCTCGGTGACCTGCTCGGCGGTCGTCCGGTGCACCCCGACGACCTCGGTGACGAACTCGACCGCCTCGTCGTGCATCTCCAGCTCCAGCAGGCCGAGCAGGGTGTGCAGCCGGTTGGCGTGCTCGTGGTCCTGGGCGCGCAGGGCGTCGATGAGGCCGTGGGTGGAGTCCAGCTCGCGCCCCAGACGCTCCAGCTCGGTGCGGTCGCGCAGGGTGGCGACCGCGCCGCCGTCGTCCGTCGGCATCCGGTTGGCGACCAGGACGCGGTGGCCGCGTACGGTCAGCAGATCGGTGCCCGAGACGCGGCCCGCGAGCACATCGGTGGTCCGCCCGGCGCCGAGCACCTCGTCCAGCGGGCGGCCCGCGGCCTCGGGGCCGACGCCGAGCAGCCGCTGGGCCTCGTCGTTGAGCAACCGGATCCGGCCGGTCCGGTCGAGCGCCACCACGCCCTCGCGGATCGAGTGCAGCATCGCCTCGCGCTCCGCGAGGAGTGCCGAGATATCGGAGAAGGCCAGGTCACGGGTTTGCTTCTGGATCCGCCGGGAGATCAGATACGCGGCGAGCGCGCCGGCCGCGAGGGCGCCGCCCGCGTAGGCGAGCAGGCCGGGGATGGCGGCGAGCAGCCGGGCGCGCACACTGTCGTACTCGATCCCGACCGACACCGCCCCGACGATGGCGCCGCCGGAGTCCCGCAGCGCCACCTTGCCGCGGGCCGAGCGGCCCAGCGTGCCGCTGTCGATCTCCATGACCTCCTCGCCCGCCAGCGCCTCGCTGGGGTCGGTGGAGACGACCCTGCCGATCTGGCTGCCCTCCGTGTGCGACCAGCGCACCCCGCGCCGGTCCATGACCACCACGTACTCGGCGCCGGTGGCCCGGCGGATCCGCTCGGCCTCGCGCTGCACGGGGCCGTCGGCGGTGGGCCGGGAGGCGACCAGGTCCGCCGCGAGCTGCGGCTGCGCGGCCGTCGACTGGGCGATGGCGAGGGCCCGGCGCATCGCCTGGTCGTCGAGCTGATGGCTGAGCGGGGCGAGGAACAGGCCGGTCGCGAGCACGGTGACACCGGCGGCGACGGCCAGCTGCATCAGCAGCACCTGGGAGAAGACGCGCTGGGGCCAGCCGAACCGCCGCCGTCCGGGTGGGGGCGTGCTGGGGACGGCACTCATGCCTATGCACGGTAGACGGCTCCGCGGCGCATTCCGAAATCCGTTCGCGGATCCCTGCCCGGCTCCGGAGGCGGGCAGCCGGGCCGGCTGGAGCGCCGCCCGGGGTCCTCGGCTTCGCCCTCGGACGGTTGCCGTGCGGCGCGGCAGTGCGGCTGCGGACGTGAATTCCTTATGCGCTCCTTATTTCCCTCCTTATCCGTTCCTCAGGCCTCGGGGATGTCCGCCTTGGCACGCACCAGCGTTTCGCGGGTGATCGCGACGATCCGCTCGTACTCGGCACGCGCGGCGTCAATGGGCAGCTTGCCGTCCAGGCTCTCGGTGACGTCCGTACCGATGACGGCGAAGCTGCCGTCGCTCAGCTCGAAGATGTCGGGGCACGTCTGTCCCGACAGGCTGCCGCGTTCTCGTGGGGAAGCACCGACCCTGCGCACGATTTTCACCAGGGGACCGTTCCAATGGCTCGGAGGAGTCTAGGACGTAGGACAGATAACCAGATTCGCGCAGGCCGCGGTAGGGTCCCCTGGAATTGGTGAGGATTACCTCAACTGGCTGATGTTCTGCACGATCTCGTCCACGCGGCGGCCGAGACGTGCCTCCTGCGAGTCCTCCTGCAGTGCGTCCCGGTGCTGCCGGGTGAACTCCCAGTATTCGCGGAAAATAGGACTGCGGCAGATGACCAGCAGATGTCCGCCGATCTCGCTCTCGCTCGTCGAACCGGTGCGGTACGCGTGCACGACATTGCTGTAGAGCGCGTTCGCGTAGAGGAACTGCCGCTGTTTCACCGGGGGAACGTCCTCCTCGAACGTGTCCAGTACGGCGGCGAGTTCGGGGTCGTCGATGGCCTTGCTGAGCAGGTCGAAGTGGAGCCGGTGCTGGTGGGTGAGGGTGATCCGGCGGGCCAGCAGCCGGTGCTGGAGGGCGATTCCGGCGGCGCCCGCGGCGATGGCGAGCCCGGCGAAGACGCCGCCGGCGGAGGCCCCGCCGGCCGCCGGGGCGATCGCGTGGAACCCGGCGCCGAGCGCCAGGCTGAGGGCGGCGGCCAGCACCACGGCGCCCGCCGCGAGCGCCGCCGTCGCCGCCGTGCCGTCGTGCTGTCCGGTTCTTTGCAGGCTGGTCATGTCTCTTCTCCCGTACGACTGTTACTACTGTGGGGGAGCGGGCGGCCCCGGCGCGGTCCTGATCTCCTCATCGATCAGCTCTGCCAATTTCCTTTCGTGGCTGTCCCTGGGAAGAGCGAATTTCGCGTCCCTGGAGAGCGCCCAGTACCGACGATAGGGTTCACTGCCCCGTAATGACCTCGCGTGTACGCGCAGTTCATCGTCCGAATAGCTCCCCCACTGGCGGGCGAGCAACAAGTGCCCGAACGTCAGGTTGGCGAACAGGTACTGTCGCTCCTCCTCGTGAGGGATACCCGGAAAGCCGTTCCACACTGCTGCCAGCGACGGATCCTCCATGGCCATCCGGGTCAGCTGCACATGCAGCGAGCGCATATTCGCCTCGGCGCTGCGGTGCAGTTCCCGGCGGGACTGGGTCAGTTCCTCCCGCTGGTCCGCGAGTTCGCGCCGCTGCAGGCGCAGTTCCTGGTATTGGAGCAGCAGCGCCACCACGAGTATGAGGAATGCCAGGCCGGAGAAGACGGCGCTGGCGGCGCTGAAATAGTTGCCGATCTGACTGATGCCCTCGGCGCGGTCCAGACCGCCCTCGCGCCGCCGCACGGTGTCGATGAGCCAGCCGCTGAGCAGGACGGCGGCCGCGCTCACCAGGACGGTTCCGGCGAGCGTGGCGGCCGTCCAGAGGGCGATCTTCACGGTGGAGCGGAGCCGGACGGACGGGGCTGGGGTGGCTGTCATGGGACCTCCCGGGTGTGGGCACGGCGACGGCCGCGGCGGCACTCAATCTGCCCCCGGGGCCCCCGGGCGACGCACGGCCGGGACGGCGGGCGCGGGCTTTCCGGCCATGCGCGGGGGCCGCTCCGGGGTGCGGCGGCGCCCGGGCGGCGCGCACCCAGGGCGCCCATATCCTGGAGCGGGCCGCAGGGAGCCTCCCCGCACCCGAGGAGCAGTACCGCCGCCCCGCCCGCGCACGCGCCCGAGAGAGGCCCCCCTTCGTGAGTCCCACCGGTCCGACCCAGCAGATCCCCGTCGTCGTCCTCGCGGGCTTCCTCGGCTCGGGCAAGACCACCCTGCTCAACCATCTGCTGCGGGCCAGCAGGGGCACCCGGATCGGGGCGATCGTCAACGACTTCGGGTCCATCGAGATCGACGCGATGACGGTGGCCGGACAGCTCGGCGACTCGACGCTGTCGCTCGGCAACGGCTGCCTGTGCTGCGCCGTCGACGCGAGCGAGCTCGACGTCTATCTGGAGAAGCTGACCCGGCCCGCCGCCCGGCTCGACGTCGTCGTCATCGAGGCGAGCGGTCTCGCCGAGCCGCAGGAGCTGGTGCGGATGGTCCTGGCCAGCGAGAACCCCCGGGTCGTGTACGGCGGGCTCGTCGAGGTGGTCGACGCGGCCGAGTACGAGGAGACCCGCGAGCGGCACCCCGAGATCGCACGGCACCTCGCGGTCGCGGACCTGGTGGTGCTCAACAAGACCGACCGGGTGCCGAGAGCCGCCCTCGACCGGCTGCGCGCGTCCCTGGGCGGGGCCGCGTCGGTGGTCGAGTCCGTGTACGGGCGGGTCGACCCGGAACTGTTCTTCGACCGCAGACCGAGCACCGAGCGGGTGGGCCAGCTCGCCTTCGAGGATCTGCTGGACGACGACGAGGGGCACGACGGGGAACACGGCGAGGGGCACGGGGAGGCGTGCGGACCCGGGTGCGGCCACCCGGGTCATCTGCACCACGCGTACGAGTCCGTCGCCTTCACCTCGGCCGCGCCCATGGAGCCGCGCCGTCTGATGGCCTTCCTCGACAGCCGCCCCGAGGGCCTCTACCGACTCAAGGGATTCGTCGACTTCGGCGCGGCCGACCCGCGCAACCGCTACGGCGTCCACGCCGTCGGCCGCTTCCTGCGCTTCTACCCGGAGCCCTGGCCGCCCGGCGAGGAGCGGGTCACCCAGCTCGTCCTGATCGGCTCCGGCATCGACGCCGAGGGGCTGCGCAAGTCCCTGGACGCGGCCGTGGACCCGGCGCCGCGCGACACCCCGGACGAGGCCGCCATGTGGGGCGTCCTGCGGTACGTACAGCGCGACGAGGCGGAGGAGGCCGACGAGGCCGACGAGGCCGACGGGAGCTCCGAGGCCCTGGGCGCGGAGGAGTAACCCCACGCCCAGGGCCCGGCGGGCCCGCCGGCCACGAGTCAGGCCGCTACAGCGCGGGGCCCGCCAGCACCGTCACGGTGTGGCCCAGCGGTGTGCCCGAGCCGTCGCGGCGCGGGTCCGGCTCCGGCAGGTCCACCGGGGTGCCGTTGGCCTGCGCCGCCTTCGCCGGGGCCGCGCCCGCCCAGGCCAGGACCAGCATGTCCTCGCCCTTCAGGAACCGCTGGCAGCGCACCCCGCCGGTGGCCCGGCCCTTGCGCGGATACTGGTCGAACGGCGTCAGCTTGACGGTCGCCGCCGAGTCCCCGAGCAGCGTGCCGCGTGAGCCCGCCACGGTGAACACCACCGCGTCCGCCGCCGGGTCGACCGCGGAGAACGCGATCACCTTGGCGCCGTCGGCGACCTTGATGCCCGCCATGCCGCCCGCCGGGCGGCCCTGCGGCCGCACCTGCGCGGCCTGGTAGCGCAGCAGCTGGGCGTCGTCCGTGATGAAGACCAGGTCCTCCTCGCCGGTGCGCAGCTCGACCGCGCCGACGATCCTGTCGCCGTCCTTGAGGGTGATGACCTCCAGCTCGTCCTTGTTGGCCGGATAGTCGGGCACCACGCGCTTGACCACGCCCTGCTCGGTGCCGATCGCCAGACCCGGGGACGACTCGTCCAGGGTCGTCAGACAGACCAGCGTCTCGTCGGCCTCCAGCGACAGGAACTCCGAGACCGGGGCGCCGCCCGAGAGGTTGGGCGCGGCGGCCGTGTCCGGCAGCTGCGGAAGATCGATCACGGCGAGCCGCAGCAGTCGCCCGGCCGAGGTGACCGCGCCGACGTCGCCGCGCTGGGTCGCGGGCACCGCGGAGACGATCACGTCGTGCTTGGTGCGCCGCTCGGCCTCCGCGAGCGGTTCCGCGTTCGCCGTACGCGCCAGCAGGCCCGTCGAGGAGAGCAGCACCCGGCACGGGTCGTCCGCGACCTCCAGCGGCACGGCCGCGACCGGCGCGCCCGCCGACTCCAGGAGGACCGTCCGGCGCTCGGTGCCGAACTTCTTGGCCACCGCGGCCAGTTCGGTCGAGACGAGCTTGCGCAGCTCGGTGTCGGAGTCCAGGATCCCGGTCAGCTCGTCGATCTCGCCGGTGAGCCGGTCGCGCTCGCTCTCCAGCTCGATGCGGTCGAACTTGGTGAGGCGGCGCAGCGGGGTGTCCAGAATGTACTGCGTCTGGATCTCGCTGAGCGAGAAGTGCTCGATCAGGCGCTGCTTGGCCTGCGCCGAGTTGTCACTCGACCGGATGAGACGGATGACCTCGTCGATGTCGAGGAGCGCGACGAGCAGGCCCTCCACCAGGTGCAGCCGGTCGCGGCGCTTGGTGCGGCGGAACTCGCTGCGGCGGCGCACGACCTCGAAGCGGTGGTCGAGGTAGACCTCCAGGAGCTCCTTGAGGCCCATGGTGAGCGGCTGGCCGTCCACGAGCGCCACGTTGTTGATGCCGAAGGACTCCTCCATCGGCGTCAGCTTGTAGAGCTGCTCCAGGACGGCCTCCGGGACGAAGCCGTTCTTGATCTCGATGACCAGGCGCAGACCGTGTGAGCGGTCGGTGAGGTCCTTGACGTCGGCGATGCCCTGGAGCTTCTTCGAGCCGACCAGGTCCTTGATCTTGGAGATCACCTTCTCCGGGCCGACCGTGAACGGCAGTTCCGTGACGACCAGGCCCTTGCGGCGGGCCGTCACGTTCTCCACCGACACCTTGGCGCGGATCTTGAAGGAGCCGCGGCCCGACTCGTACGCGTCCTTGATGCCGGAGAGGCCGACGATCCGGCCGCCGGTCGGCAGGTCGGGGCCGGGGACGAAGCGCATCAGCGCTTCCAGGTCCGCGTTCGGATACCGGATCAGATGGCGGGCGGCGGCGATGACCTCGCCCAGGTTGTGCGGCGGCATATTGGTCGCCATGCCGACCGCGATCCCCGTCGCCCCGTTGACCAGCAGGTTCGGGAAGGCGGCGGGCAGGGCCACCGGCTCCTGCTCCTGGCCGTCGTAGTTCGGGGAGAAGTCGACGGTGTCCTCGTCGATCGACTCGGTCATGAGCGAGGTGGCGTCGGCCATCTTGCACTCGGTGTAGCGCATCGCGGCCGGCGGGTCGTCGTTGCCGAGCGAACCGAAGTTGCCGTGGCCGTCGACCAGCGGCAGGCGCATGGAGAAGGGCTGCGCCATCCGCACCAGCGCGTCGTAGATCGACGCGTCGCCGTGCGGATGGAGCTTGCCCATGACCTCGCCGACCACGCGCGCGCACTTCACATAGCCGCGCTCGGGGCGCAGGCCCATCTCGTTCATCTGGTAGACGATGCGGCGGTGGACCGGCTTCATGCCGTCGCGGGCGTCCGGCAGGGCCCGCGAGTAGATCACCGAGTAGGCGTACTCGAGAAAGGAGCCCTGCATTTCGTCCACGACGTCGATGTCGAGGATCTTCTCCTCGAAATCGTCCGGCGGCGGGGTCTTCGTGCTGCGGCGGGCCATCGCGGCTGCGGCTCCTTCACCAACGAGTTCTTCTTAGCGACCACCAACAAGGTCTGCTGCTGACGCCGACCATTGTGGACCGTCCCACTGACAACGCCGACCGCGACCCGGGAACTTCGCCAGGTGTCGGTGCGCTTGCATACAGTGGCAGGACTTCTTCCTGACTTCTTCACCGCGATCGAAGGGACGTACATGCCCATGGGTCACACGGCCACCGCCCAGGCCGGCTCCGGCGGCCTGACAGCGACCGAGCACCGGCTGGCCAACGGCCTGCGCGTGGTGCTCTCCGAGGACCACCTGACCCCGGTCGCCGCGGTCTGCCTCTGGTACGACGTGGGCTCCCGCCACGAGGTCAAGGGCCGTACGGGCCTGGCTCACCTCTTCGAGCACCTGATGTTCCAGGGCTCGCACCAGGTCCACGGAAACGGTCACTTCGAGCTGGTGCAGGGCGCCGGCGGCTCGCTCAACGGCACCACCAGCTTCGAGCGCACCAACTACTTCGAGACCATGCCCACCCACCAGCTGGAGCTCGCGCTGTGGCTGGAGGCCGACCGCATGGGCTCGCTGCTCTCCGCCCTGGACGAGGAGTCCATGGAGAACCAGCGCGACGTCGTCAAGAACGAGCGCCGCCAGCGGTACGACAACGTGCCGTACGGCACGGCGTTCGAGAAGCTCACCGCGCTGGCCTACCCGGAGGGCCACCCGTACCACCACACGCCGATCGGCTCCATGGCCGACCTGGACGCGGCGACGCTGGAGGACGCGCGGAACTTCTTCCGTACGTACTACGCGCCGAACAACGCGGTCCTCTCGGTCGTCGGCGACATCGACCCCGAGCAGACGCTCGCCTGGATCGAGAAGTACTTCGGCTCCATCCCGACCCACGACGGCAAGCAGCCGCCGCGCGACGGCACGCTGCCCGGCGTCATCGGCGAGCAGCTGCGCGAGGTCGTCCACGAGGACGTCCCCGCGCGCGCCCTGATGGCCGCCTACCGGCTGCCGCACGACGGCACCCGCGAGTGCGACGCCGCCGACCTGGCGCTCACCGTCCTCGGCGGCGGCGAGTCCTCCCGCCTCCACAACCGCCTGGTGCGCCACGACCAGAGCGCCGTGGCGGCCGGTTTCGGCCTGCTGCGCCTGGCCGGCGCGCCCTCGCTCGGCTGGCTGGACGTGAAGACGTCCGGCGGCGTCGAGGTCCCCGACATCGAGTCGGCCGTCGACGACGAGCTGGCCCGGTTCGCCGAAGAGGGTCCCACCGCCGAGGAGATGGAGCGCGCCCAGGCCCAGCTGGAGCGCGAGTGGCTGGACCGGCTCGGCACGGTCGCCGGCCGCGCCGACGAACTCTGCAGGTACGCGGTGCTGTTCGGCGACCCCCAGCTCGCCCTGACCGCCGTCGACCGGGTGCTCGACATCACCGCCGAGGAGGTGCGGGACGCGGCCCGGGCCACCCTGCGCCCGGACAACAGGGCGGTGCTGGTCTACGAGCCGACCACCGCCGAAGCAGACGAGGCGGGCGACGCCGACGCAGAGGGAGCAGAGCAGTGAGCGAGACCGGCGTGATCATGGAGTTCCACCCCCAGCCGGCCGCCGGCACCGCGCGTCCCTGGGCGTTCCCCGCCCCCGGCCGCACCACCCTGCCCAACGGGCTGACGGTGCTGCGCTGCGACCGCCCCGGCCAGCAGGTCGTGGCCGTGGAGATCTTCCTCACCGCCCCGCTGGACGCCGAGCCGGCGGGCCTGGACGGCGTCGCCACGATCATGGCGCGCGCGTTCTCCGAGGGCACCGACAAGCGCTCCGCCGAGGAGTTCGCCGCCGACCTGGAGCGCTGCGGCGCCACCCTGGACGCGCACGCGGACCACCCGGGCGTCCGGGTCTCCCTGGAGGTGCCGGTCTCCCGGCTCCCCAAGGCGCTCGGTCTGCTCGCCGAGGCACTGCGCGCCCCCGCGTTCGCCGACGCGGAGGTCGACCGTCTGGTCCGCAACCGCCTCGACGAGATCCCGCACGAGCTGGCCAACCCGGCGCGCCGCGCCGCCCAGCAGCTCTCCAGGGAGCTCTTCCCGGCCACCGCGCGCATGTCGCGCCCGCGCCAGGGCACCGAGGAGACCGTCACCCGGATCGACGCGGCGGCCGTACGGGCCTTCTACGAGGCCTATGTCCGCCCGGCGGCGGCCACCGCCGTGGTCGTGGGCGACCTGGGCTCCACCGACCTCGACGCGGTCCTGGCGGACACCCTGGGCGCCTGGACCGGCACCCCGGCCGAGGAGCGCCCGATGCCCCCGGTCACCGCCGACGACACCGGCCGCGTGGTCATCGTGGACCGCCCCGGCGCCGTCCAGACGCAGCTCCTGATCGGCCGGATCGGCCCGGACCGCCACGACCGCGTCTGGCCCGCCCAGGTCCTCGGGACGTACTGCCTGGGCGGCACGCTCACCTCCCGCCTGGACCGCGTCCTGCGCGAGGAGAAGGGCTACACCTACGGAGTGCGTGCGTACGGCCAGGTGCTGCGCTCCGGCGCGGAGGGCACCGGCGCGGCCATGCTCGCCATCAGCGGCTCGGTGGACACGCCCAACACCGGCCCGGCCCTCGACGACCTGTGGACGGTGCTGCGCAAGCTCGCGGCCGAGGGTCTGACGGACGCCGAGCGGGAGACCGCCGTGCAGAACCTGGTGGGCGTGGCCCCGCTGAAGTACGAGACGGCCGCCGCCGTCGCCGGGACGCTGGCCGACCAGGTCGAGCAGCACCTCCCGGACGACTTCCAGGCGCAGTTGTACGCGCGCCTCGCCGACACCGGCACCGTGGAGGCCACCGCGGCGGTCGTCAGCGCCTTCCCGGTGGACCGTCTGGTGACCGTCCTGGTGGGGGACGCGGCACAGATCGAGGAGCCCGTCAAGGCCCTCGGAATCGGTGAAGTCACCGTCGTGGCGGGCTGATTGGGCCGCCCGCCGGAGGCGGGCGGACGAGCCGGGTGAGGACCCCGGTGGCCGAGTGGCCGCCGGGGTCCTCACTTATGTCCCTTTTGTTGGGGAGGTTGCCTGTCTGTCATGTGGCGTGCGCTACAAAAAGACGTGTCTGTTTGGTGATTGAAAGATCAGCCGTCTAGCGTCGGTCGCGCTGTCCGTCACCACCCGTCGCAGCCGCGGCACCGGACAGCGATCGCCGAGTCCCCAACTGGCGCGAGCCAGGGGAGCCGGGGACCCACTCAGTCCCTGGGGTGAATCGGACGCCTCCGCCCGCGGAGGGGCCCGTAGGAGACCTTCCAGCTCCGAACCCGTCAGCTAACCCGGTAGGCGAGATGGAAGGAAAGGACACCGCCACTCCATGGCGTTCACCCGTGCCACCGGGAAGCACCGTCGTCCGAGCGCCGTTTCGCGCAAGGGCGCGAACATAGCGGGCATCGCCACTCTCGCCACCGCCGGAGTCGTGGGCACCCTCGCCTCCCCGGCCATCGCCGCGGAGAACGCGGCGCCCGCCGCCGCCTCGGTCGAGGACACCGGCATCACCCAGGCGATCGTGATCGGCGACTCCCTCGCCGACCGTATCGACGCCCAGGCCGCCGCTCAGAAGCACGCCGCCGACAAGGCCCGCGCCGCCGCCGAGGCGAAGCGCAAGGCCGAGGCGAAGGCCAAGGAGGAGCGCGCCGCCAAGGAGCGCGCCGCCCGTGAGGCCGAGCGCAAGCGCCTCAACTCCTTCGTCGCCCCGATCGACGGCAGCTACGTCTCCACCGGCTACAAGACCGGCGGCTCGATCTGGTCCTCCGGCAGCCACACCGGCATCGACTTCCACGCGGGTATGGGCACCTCGGTGCACGCCGTGGGCCTGGGCACCGTCGTCGAGGCGGGTTACGGCGGCGCCTACGGCAACAACATCGTCATCCGCATGAACGACGGCACGTACACGCAGTACGGCCACCTGTCGTCCATCAACGTGTACGTCGGCCAGCGCGTCGAGCCGGGCCAGCAGATCGGCCTCTCCGGCAACACCGGCAACACCACCGGCCCGCACCTCCACTTCGAGGCCCGTACCGGCGAGTCGTACGGCTCGGACATCGACCCGATCGCGTATCTGCGCTCGCACGGCGTCAACGTCTGACGCGGCCGTCCCCGCGTCCCACCGAAGCCCCCGGCGTCCGCGCCGGGGGCTTCGTCGTGCGCCGCCGGGCGCGCGGATCCGTCCGTGGCCAAAAGATATGCATTGCGTACCGCACGTCACGGGGAATTAACAGTCGCTGGAATAGCATCACCGAACAGGCGTCGATCGACCGCGTTTCGCGGGGATTAAGGCGGAGGTTCGGTCATGCGCATTCCGGCGCAATCGGTATGCACGGCAATCCGCGACGACATCGTCGCGGGGCTCTTCGCGCGCGGCAGCCGGCTCACCGAGGAAGTGCTCGCCCGGCGGTACGGGGTGTCCCGCGTCCCGGTCCGCGAGGCGCTGCGCACGCTGGAGTCCGAGGGGTTCGTCACCACCCGCCGGCACGCCGGGGCCTGTGTCGCCGAGCCGACCGAGCAGGAGGCCGCCGACCTGCTCGAACTGCGCACGATGCTGGAGCCGCTGGCCGCCGCCCGGGCCGCCGCCCGGTGCACCGAGGCCCATCTCAAGGTGCTGCGCGGCCTGGTCAGGCTCGGTCAGGACCGTATCCGGCGGGCCCAGGGCGAGGATCTGCGCGCGCTGGGCGGCTGGTTCCACGAGACGCTCGCCCAGGCCTCCGGCAGCCCCGGCCTCATCGCGCTGCTCACCCAGCTGCGGCACAAGATCGCCTGGATGTACGTGGTGGAGCAGCCCGCGCTGCCCGCCGAGTGCTGGGCGGAGCACGGGGCGATCGTGGACGCGCTGGCGCGCGGCGACGCCGAGCGGGCCAGGTCGCTCGCCGCCCACCACGCCGAGCGCGCGTTTTCCGCCTATCGGCTGCGGCGTCCGGTGGACGTGAGGACTTCGCAACATGCCGTAAACACCGCGAGCGTCCGTGCTTAACGGGGGCGCCGTATGCAAAGAGGTGATTCGGCGGGGCTGTTTCGTGCTGCCCGAAATCGCCGCGGAAATCAATGGCAGGGGTACGAGGGCCGGGTAACCCGAGTATCCGTGCAAAAGAAAGGAGCCGCGGACCCTGAATTCGGGTCCGCGGCTCCGATCGCGAAGTGCGGTGACGCGGGCACCGTCCGGGCCGGGGTTCGGCCGGCCGGGTGCGGTCAGACGGTCTCGGGGAGCTCCTCAAGGCCCTCCGCGACGAGCTTCGCCAGACGCTCCAGGGCCGCCTCGGCGCCCTCCGCCTCGGAAGCCAGCACGATCTCCTCGCCGCCCTGCGCGCCCAGGCCGAGCACCGCGAGCATGGAGGCGGCGTTGACCGGGTTGCCGTCGGCCTTGGCGATCGTCACGGGGACGCCGGAGGCCGTGGCGGCGCGGACGAAGATGGAAGCGGGGCGGGCGTGCAGGCCCTCGGCCCAGCCGACATTGACGCGGCGCTCAGCCATGGTGATGCCCTTCGAAATCTCTGGCGGTTGTCTAGACCAGTCTCTCATGTCCTGCGCTGTGCTCGACGCCGACGCCGGATCCGTTCTGACCCCTACCTTGACCTGACCGCACCGGCCCCGCGACCCGTAGGCTGCCGGTATGCAGGCTCCGCAGGAGAAGACGCAGGACCCCGCGTACCCGGCCCACTGGGAGGCCGACGTCGTGCTGCGCGACGGGGGGACGGCGCGGATCAGGCCCATCACGACGGACGACGCGGAGCGGCTCGTCTCGTTCTACGAGCAGGTCTCGGACGAGTCCAAGTACTACCGCTTCTTCGCGCCCTACCCCCGGCTGTCGGCGAAGGACGTGCACCGCTTCACCCATCACGACTACGTGGACCGCGTCGGGCTCGCGGCGACGGTGGGCGGCGAGTTCATCGCGACCGTCCGCTACGACCGGATCAACGCGCAGGGCAGGCCCGCCTCGGCGCCGGCCGACGAGGCCGAGGTGGCCTTCCTGGTCCAGGACGCCCACCAGGGCCGAGGGGTCGCCTCCGCGCTGCTCGAACACATCGCGGCGGTCGCGCGCGAGCGGGGGATCCGGCGGTTCGCGGCGGAGGTGCTGCCCGCCAACAACAAGATGATCAAGGTGTTCACGGACGCGGGCTATCAGCAGAAGCGTTCCTTCGAGGATGGCTCGGTCCATCTCACGCTCGATCTGGAGCCGACCGCCGAGTCGCTGGCCGTGCAGCGCGCCCGCGAGCAGCGCGCGGAGGCGCGCTCGGTGCAGCGGCTGCTCGCGCCCGGCTCGGTGGCGGTGATCGGCGCCGGCCGCGCTCCGGGCGGCGTCGGGCGCACGGTGCTGCGCAATCTGCTCGGGGCGGGCTTCACCGGACGCGTGTACGCGGTCAACCGGGCGTTCCCCGAAGGGGGTTCGCGGATCGACGGCGTCCGCGCCGTCCGCTCGCTCGGCGACCTCTCGGAACAGGTCGACCTCGCGGTCGTCGCGGTCCCGGCCGAGCGGGTGCCGGAGGCGGTCGCGGAGTGCGGCGAGCACGGGGTGCAGGGGCTGGTCGTCCTGTCCGCCGGGTACGCCGAGAGCGGCGCGGCCGGCCGTGAGCGCCAGCGCGAACTGCTGCGGCAGGTGCGGTCGTACGGGATGCGGCTGATCGGGCCCAACGCGTTCGGCGTGATCAACACCGCGCCCGGGACGCATCTGAACGCCTCGCTCGCGCCCGAGCCGCCGCGGCGGGGGCGGATCGGTCTGTTCACCCAGTCGGGCGCGATCGGGATCGCACTCCTGGCGGGTCTGCACCGGCGGGGCGCGGGCCTGTCGACGTTCATCTCGTCGGGCAACCGGGCGGACGTCTCGGGCAACGACATCCTTCAGTACTGGTACGAGGACGCGGACACGGACGTGGTCCTGCTGTACCTCGAATCCATCGGCAACCCGCGCAAGTTCACCCGGCTCGCGCGGCGGACGGCGGCGGTGAAGCCGGTGGTCGCGGTGAAGGGCGCCCGGCACAGCGGCTCGACCCCGCCCGGCCACGCGGTTCCGGTGACCCGGGTCCCGGACGCGGCGGTCTCGGCGCTGCTGCGCCAGGCGGGCGTGATCCGGGTGGACACGGTGACCGAGCTGGTCGACGCGGGCGTCCTGCTCGCGGGCCAGCCGCTCCCGGCCGGGCCGCGCGTCGCCATCCTCGGCAACTCGGAGTCCCTCGGCCTCCTCACGTACGACGCCTGCCTCACGGAGGGCCTGCGCCCGCACCCGCCCGTGGACCTGACGACGGCGGCCACCCCCGAGGACTTCCGGGACGCGCTGGCCCGCGCCCTGGCGGACGAGTTCTGCGACGCGGTGGTGGTCACGGCGATCCCCTGGGTGGGCGAGCCCGGCTACCCCGACGAGGCCCTGGCCACCGCCCTTCAACAGGCCACGACAACGGCCCCCGCGAAGCCGGTGGCGGTAGTGCACGTAGAGCTGGGAGGCCTGGCAGAGGCCTTGGCAAGCGCGGCAAGCACGGCCCCCCGCACCCCACACCACCGCGCTCCGACGGCAGCCGCTACCAGCGCCCCGAACCAGCCCCCCACCGGGAACCAGACCGCACAGCCCGCGCCTGCCCCCGCCCCCCACCTCCGCCACCGCCCCGACCTCGGCGGCGTCCGCCTCGACCTCGCCGACGAGGAGCAACTGCGCCGCGCGTACGCCGAGTTGACGCACGCGCTGGGCAAGCCGGAGGAGCTGCAGCCGGTCGTCCAGGCGATGGCCCCGCGCGGGGTGGACACCGTGGTGCGCGCCGCCATCGACCCGGCCGTCGGCGCCGTGCTCTCCTTCGGCCTCGCCGGAGCCGCCTCCGAGCTGCTCGGCGACACCGGCCACCGGCTGGTCCCGGCCACCGACCGGGACGCCACCGAGCTGGTCCGGTCGATCCGGACCGCCCCCCTCCTCTTCGGCTGGCGCGGCTCCGCGCCGGTGGACACGGCGGCCCTGGAGGAGCTGCTGCTGAGGGTCTCGCGGCTGGTCGACGACCATCCGGAGGTCGTCGCCGTCTCCCTGGAACCGGTCGTCGTCGCCCAGCACGGCCTCTCCGTACTGGGTGCGAGCGTCCGCCTGGCACCCCCGCCGCCCCGCTCCGACCTGGGCCCGAGGCGCCTGCCCAGCTACTGAAACGATCGGGCCCCGGGGCCCCGTAGGATGGAGCTCATGGCGAAGACCGGCACGATGACCCAGGGGCTGCGCGCGGCGATCGAGCGCAGCGGCTACTACCCGGCCCTTGTGGCCGAGGCGGTGGAGGCCGCCGTCGGTGGTGAGCCCATCGCGTCGTACCTGGTCCATCAGGAGACCACCTTCGACGCCAACGAGGTGCGCCGCCACGTGACGGTCCTGGTTCTGACGGGCAACCGTTTCATCGTCAGCCACACCGACGAGCAGAACGCCGACACCAGCTCCCCGACGCCGTACGCCACGACCTCCACCGAGTCCGTGAAGCTCGACCGGATCTCGTCCGTGGTCGTCAGCCGTGTGGTCGCCAACCCCGAGTCGTACACCCCGGGCACCCTGCCCCGCGAGGTCGTCCTGACCATCGGCTGGGGCGCGGTCTCCCGTATCGACCTGGAGCCCGCCGCCTGCGGCGACCCCAACTGCGACGCCGACCACGGCTACACCGGCAACTCCACCGCCGACGACCTGAGCCTGCGCGTCAGCGAGGCCGGGGACGGGCCGGACACCGTGCGCCAGACCCTCGACTTCGCCCAG
Source organism: Streptomyces sp. ERV7 (assembly GCF_001653515.1). Lineage (GTDB taxonomy): Bacteria > Actinomycetota > Actinomycetes > Streptomycetales > Streptomycetaceae > Streptomyces. The sequence continues at coordinate 433,939 of NZ_LYOY01000051.1, forward strand.
GCCCTCTCCGAAGCCACCGCGGCCACCGCCCGCTGATGGCCCAGCCCGCCTGGCAGGACCCGGAGCCCCTCGCCCTCGACACCGCCCCCCTGCCCGAGTACGGCAGCGGCTCGCTCGCCGATCTGCTGCCCACCCTCGCGGCCGGCATGGGCGTGCCCGGGGTGACCGCGGCCATCCCCGAGCTGACCCCGACCGACCGGAACTGCGTGTTCCTGATCGATGGGCTCGGCTGGGAGCAGATCAAGGCCCACCCCGACGAGGCGCCCTATCTGCACTCCCTGCTGGCCGGCTCGCGCGGCGGCACCGGACGGCCGATCACCGCCGGGTTCCCGGCCACCACCGCCACCTCGCTCGCCTCCGTCGGCACCGGCCTGCCGCCTGCCGCGCACGGTCTGCCCGGCTACACCGCGCGCAACCCGCAGACCGGTGAGCTGATGAACCAGCTCCGCTGGAAGCCCTGGACCGACCCGCACGTCTGGCAGCCGTACCCCACGGTCTTCCAGCTGGCCGACGCGGCCGGGGTGCACACCGCCCAGGTGTCCTCGCCGACCTTCCAGCACACCCCGCTCACCAAGGTCGCGCTCAGTGGCGGAACGTTTCACGGCCGGCTGACCGGCGAGGACCGCATGGACCTGGCCGCCGCCCAACTGGCCGCCGGGGACCGCTCGCTCGTCTACACGTACTACAGCGAGGTCGACGGCAAGGGCCACCGCTTCGGTGTGGACTCGGACGCCTGGCGCGGCCAGCTGATGTACGTCGACCGGCTGGTCCAGCGGCTCGCCGAACAGCTGCCGCCGCGCTCCGCGCTCTATGTCACCGCCGACCACGGCATGATCGACATCCCCTTCGACGAAGAGTCCCGTATCGACTTCGACGAGGACTGGGAGCTGGGCGCCGGAGTGGCCCTGCTCGGCGGCGAGGGCCGGGCCCGCCATGTGTACGCCGTCCCCGGTGCCGAGTCCGACGTACTCACCGTCTGGCGCGAGGTGCTCGGCGAGCAGTTCTGGGTGGCGAGCCGCGACGAAGCCATAGCGGCGGGCTGGTTCGGACAGCCGGGCGCCTGCGACGAGCGGGTGTACGGGCGGATCGGCGACGTCGTCGCGGCCGCGCACGCCGATGTGGTGATCACCGCCTCGCGGAACGAGCCGCACGAGTCCGCGATGGTCGGTATGCACGGCTCGATGACCCCCGTCGAGCAGCTCGTGCCGCTCCTCGAAGTACGCTCGTAACCCTCTCTTCCGCACCTCCCCCTGTCTCCTGTACGCGGACGCGTGCGCAGATCCGAAAGGCCGTCACCCTCCCATGCCCGAGCTGGTGTTCTTCTCCGGAACGATGGACTGCGGAAAGAGCACCCTCGCTCTTCAGATCGAGCACAACCGCTCCGCGCGCGGCCTCCAGGGCATGATCTTCACGCGGGACGACCGCGCGGGCGAGGGCAAGCTGTCCTCCCGGCTCGGCCTGGTGACGGACGCCGTCGAGGCGGCCGAGGGCTTCGACTTCTACGCGTATCTGGTCGCCCACCTCTCCAAGGGCGGCCGCTGCGACTACGTGATCGCGGACGAGGCGCAGTTCCTCGCGCCCGGCCAGATCGACCAGCTCGCCCGGGTCGTCGACGACCTCGACCTGGACGTCTTCGCCTTCGGCATCACCACCGACTTCCGCTCCAAGCTCTTCCCCGGCTCCCAGCGCCTGGTCGAGCTGGCCGACCGCGTGGAGGTCCTCCAGGTCGAGGCGCTGTGCTGGTGCGGGGCCCGGGCCACGCACAACGCGCGTACCCGGGGCGGCGAGATGGTCGTCGAGGGGGCGCAGGTCGTGGTGGGTGACGTGAACCAGTCCGAGGACGAGATCGGGTACGAGGTGCTGTGCCGGCGCCACCACCGCCGTCGTATGACGGCCGCGGCCGCGCGGGCGGCCGCGCTGTCGCCGGATGTGCTGCCCGTGGACGCGTAGCGCTCCGCGGGGTGCGGTTCCTCGGCCGCGGGCCGGTGGGGGCTGATCGCGCGGTTCCCCGCCCCTGAGGGCACGGGCATCAGGCCGTCGACCGCACCAGCGTGAACACCGCCCCTTCCGGGTCCGCCACCGTCGCCACCCGGCCGCTCGATTCCTCATGCGCGGGCCGCAGGACGTGGCCGCCGAGCTCCGTGACCCGGTGGGCCGCCTCGTCGGTGTCCGCGACCTCGAAGTACGTCATCCAGTGCGCGCCCTTGTCGCGCGGCAGGGCGTTGCCCACGCCGTGCAGCGAGCAGACCGGGCGCCCGTCGATGTGCAGCGTCACGTAGTCGAAGTCGGCCGAGACCACCGCCTCCTTCTCGTAGCCGAACACCGACTCGTAGAACTTGCCGACCGTGGAGGTCTCCCGGGTCACCAGCTCGTTCCAGACGGGGGTGCCGGGGGCGCCCGCCACCATCGTGCCGACGTGCGCCTGGGCCTGCCAGGCGCCGAAGACCGCGCCCTCCGGGTCCGAGGCGATCACCAGCCGCCCCGCGTCGCCCGCGTCGAGCGGCCCGACCCCGACCGTGCCGCCGCAGTGCCGGATGGCCTCGGCCGTCGCGTCGGCGTCGTCGGTGGCCAGATACGTGGTCCAGGCGATCGGCAGATGGCGGTCGGGCGGGAGCTGCCCGATGCCCGCGACCTCGGCGCCGTCGAGCAGGGCCCGCACATAGGGGCCGAGCGAGGCGGGCCCCGGCCGGAACTCCCAGCCGAACAGCGCCGCGTAGAACTCCTGGGTAGGAGCCAGGCCGTGCACCATGAGGCTCACCCAGCAGGGTGTGCCGGGCGTGCGCCGGGTCTCTGCCTGGGACATCGTGACTCTCCTCGGACCATCGCTGTGAGAACGCGCCCTGAAGGGGCGGGCGGCCGGGCCGCCCCGGCGCCCGCCTTCCCCGCAGATGCTTGCACCACCGACGGCCAAGCGCGCCCCGGCCGCGCCGCTTTTGGCGCGTTCCCGCAGGAGGATGCCCGCTTTGGCATTTCTCATCCGTTTCGCGGCCGTTACGCGGCGACACGCGCTGCGCGAGGATGGCCCCATGAACGCCATCATCAGCGCATCCGAACTGGCGAACGAGCTGGCCGGGGCCCGCCCGCCGGTCCTCCTTGACGTCCGCTGGCAGCTCAGTCTGGCGAAGGCGGCCGGCGCCGCCCCCTTCGACGGCCGGGCCGAGTACGAGGCCGGGCATCTGCCCGGTGCGGTCTTCGTCGACCTCGACGCGGAGCTGGCGGGACCGCCCGGCGCCGGGGGCCGCCACCCGCTGCCCGACGTGGCGGCGTTCGGCGCCGTGATGCGCCGCGCGGGCGTGTCGGCCGGGACGCCGGTGGTCGTCTACGACGGCGGCCAGGGCTGGGCGGCCGCGCGCGCCTGGTGGCTGCTGCGCTGGACGGGGCACCAGGACGTACGGGTCCTCGACGGCGGCCTCGCCACCTGGACCGGCGCACTGTCGAGGGAGCTCCCGGCGCCCGCCGAGGGCGACTTCGCCCCCGAGCCGGGCGCGGTGGGCCTCCTCGACGCGGACGGGGCGGCCGCGCTCGCCCGGTCCGGACTGCTGCTCGACGCCCGCGCGGGGGAGCGCTACCGGGGCGAGGTCGAGCCCATCGACCGGGTCGGCGGCCACATCCCGGGCGCGGTCTCCGCCCCGACCACCGAGAACGTGGGCTCCGACGGGCGCTTCCTGGCCCCCGAGGTCCTCGCCGACCGCTTCAAGGCCCTGGGTGCCTCCGGCGCCGACGTCGGCGTGTACTGCGGCTCCGGAGTCTCCGGTGCCCACGAGGTGCTCGCCCTGGCGGTCGCGGGGATCCCCGCCGCGCTCTACGCCGGGTCCTGGTCGCAGTGGTCGTCGGACGAGTCCCGCCCGGTCGCGACCGGCCCCGACCCCCAGTAGCGCACACCGAGGGGCCCGCGCTCGGCGCGGGCCCCTCGGCTCGTATCGGTGTGCCTCGCGTCGACGTCCTCCGTAATGGCTGGACGGGCGTATCGACGGACGAGGCGGACGCGCGAGGCGTCCTACTCCTGTTTCTTGCGCCGGGTGCCGAAGACGATCTCGTCCCAGCTCGGTACGGCGGCGCGCCGCCCGGGCCGGACGCCGTCCGCCTCGGCCTGGCGGTCCGTGGTGCCGGTGAGGCGGTCGCGGTGACCGGCCACCGAGCGGGGCATCAGGACGTCCGCGTACGCCGCGCCGGCGCCCGCCCGCGGGCGGGCCCCCGCCCCGCCAAGGCGCCGGCGGGCGGCACGGCCCGCGCGGTCCACGAGTGGCGGACCGCCGGGCGCTGGGTGCTCGCCGCCGTCATCGCGATGGGGCTGCTCCAGGGCGGCATCTGGTACGTGGGCGGCGACGGGGACGTGGACTCGCTGCGGATGTGGCAGCAGCGGATGCTGTGGCTGATCGGCATCAACCTGGTCATCGCGCTCAGCTACACGCTGTTCCCGAAGAAGGTGGAGGCGGCCCGGTCCCGCCGCTGACCCAGCCGCTCTACCGCTCGCCGCCCGGCACCCACAGCACGTCCCCGGTCTCCACGTTCGCCGTCCTCGCGAGGATGAACAGCAGGTCGGAGAGGCGGTTCAGATAGGTGGCGGTCAGCGGGTTCATCGTCTCGCCGTGCACTTCCAGGGCCGCCCAGGTCGAGCGCTCGGCGCGGCGCACCACCGTGCACGCCTGGTGCAGCAGCGCGGCTCCGGGGGTGCCACCGGGCAGGATGAAGCTGCGCAGCTTCTCCAGCCGCTCGTTGAACAGGTCGCAGTCCGCCTCCAGCCGGTCGACGTAGAACTGCTCGACCCGCAGCGGCGGGTACTTCGGGTCTTCCACGACCGGCGTCGACAGGTCCGCGCCCACGTCGAACAGGTCGTTCTGCACCCGGGTGAGGACCTGGACGACCTCCTCGGCGAGACCGCCGAGCGCGATCGCCGTGCCGATCACCGCGTTCGCCTCGTTGGCGTCCGCGTACGCCGAGATCCGCAGATCCGTCTTGGCGGTACGGCTCATGTCGCCCAGGGCCGTGGTGCCCTTGTCGCCGGTGCGGGTGTAGATGCGCGTCAGATTGACCATGGGGTCAGCCTAGTTACGCGAGGGCCGTCCGCCACGCTTCTGTGCCGACCGTCACGGGCCGCCGCGCGCCCTGGTACGGGCCCGCCCGACAGCACGGACATTCCCCGCCCAAGTACGCGGTACGGGACGAGCGATGGGGGCCGACGGGGCCCTCGGTGAGACGCCGCTCACCCGTCTTGGTGTGATGTCCGTCATCTGAGACGTGACGCGCATCTCTTACGGCTCCCAAGATGCCTCACGGCCGATAGCCTCCGCCGGAGAGCCGTATCAGTAAGCCGTCAAAGGGGTGTGAAGTGGCCAGGAAGCTCGCCGTCATCGGGGCCGGACTCATGGGTTCGGGCATCGCGCAGGTCTCGGCCCAGGCGGGCTGGGACGTCGTTCTGCGTGACGTCACCGACGCGGCGCTGGCCCGTGGCACCGACGGCATCAAGGCCTCGTACGACAAGTTTGTGAGCAAGGGCAAGCTGGCCGCCGAGGACGCGGAGGCCGCGCTCGCCCGCATCACCACCACGACCGACCTGGACGCGGCCGCCGACGCCGACATCGTCGTCGAGGCCGTCTTCGAGAAGCTGGAGGTCAAGCACGACATCTTCCGTACGCTCGACAAGATCGTGCGTCCGGACGCCGTGCTCGCCTCCAACACCTCCGCCATCCCGATCACCAAGATCGCGGCGGCCACCGAGCACCCCGAGCGGGTCGTCGGTGTCCACTTCTTCTCGCCGGTCCCGATGATGCAGCTCGTCGAGCTGGTGCGCGGCTACAAGACGAGCGACGAAACCCTGGCCACCGCCCGGGAGTTCGCCGAGTCCGTCGGCAAGACCTGCATCGTCGTCAACCGCGACGTCGCCGGTTTCGTCACCACCCGCCTGATCTCGGCGCTCGTCGTCGAGGCGGCGAAGCTGTACGAGTCGGGCGTGGCCACCGCCGAGGACATCGACCTCGCCTGCAAGCTGGGCTTCGGCCACGCGATGGGCCCGCTGGCCACCGCCGACCTGACCGGCGTGGACATCCTGCTCCACGCCACCAGCAACATCTACACCGAGTCCCAGGACGAGAAGTTCGCGGCACCCGAGCTGATGCGCCGGATGGTTGACGCGGGTGACATCGGCCGCAAGAGCGGGCAGGGCTTCTACAAGCACTGATTGACGCACCCTCACCTCCCCTCGCCCCAGATCACTCCATGGGGTGAATTAGGTATCGGTTCGCTTACAGACGGCAACTTCCCTGCGGTCTGTGCAGTCAGTTGGTGCAGTAAGAGACGACAGGCAGACAGGCATACGGAGCACTCCGGGGAGTACTTATGCACATCAGGGGCGACCACGTCGAGCTGGTCGTCGGGGGCCGCCTCGACGTCCGCAGCGCGGCGGACGCCCGTACGGTCCTGCACTCCGCCGTCGACGACGGAGCCGGCGACCTGGTGCTCGACCTGACCGAGCTGGACTCCTGGGACGCCACCGGCCTCGGTGTGATCATGGGCGCCCACCGGCGGGCCGGCCGCTGCGGCCGGCGGCTGGTGCTGCGGGGCGTGCCGCCCCAGATGCAGCGCCTGCTGGTGGCGACCCGGCTGCACCGCATCCTGGCCATCGAGGGCGGCATCGCGGCGGAGGCGCTGCCGCGCGTGTGAGCGTGCGCGGCGCCACCGCCGTACGAGCCTCGTACGGCGCGGTTGAGCACGACCTGTGCGGCAGTTGTGCAGGTGATGTGGAAGCCGGTCCTCCGCACGCAATCCTCACCGGACTGTGACGCTCTGGGCGGGGTGGCACCCCGCCCGTTCGGAGATACTGGGCGAAGGTTTAGGGTGCGGTCTCCCGCCGGTCGACATCCCTGCGGCGGGTACCGGACCAGAGCGACAGCGCAGTGCGTAGCGGCCGGGTGGGGCAAGGTTACGCAGGCGTATCTGGGGGGCTTTCACCATGAACCCGATGGACACCCGGGGACCGGACGAGTTCGACGACGAGCAGAACGGACCGGGCCCGGGCGCCGCGCAGCGCAAGGAGCGCGACCGCGACGCCCTCACCCCCGAGCCCGCGGCACGCGCCGCCGGGCTCGCGCGCACGGTCCAGCTCGTCTCGGGCGACTTCCTGCTCACCGTCAACCCCGTCGACGGCAGCGAGATCGAGCCCTGCCCGCCCGGCGAGATACCCGGCCGCCCCGAACGCCGGTCCGCCGCCGAACGCACCGAGCGCGAGCGCTCGCTCAGGCCGCCGGGGCCGTGCCGGTCGACCAGGCGCGAGATGTACGGGCCGAGCACGGCGGCCGACATGGCGAGGGTCGCGGAGAGCGCCCCTGCCAGCCCGTAGCGGCCGGTGAGCTGGGAGACCATCGTGACGATGCCGATGCCCATCATGGACAGCGGCATCCTGCCGAGCAGCCCGGCCGCGGAGAACCGCTTGGTGCCGGGAGCGGTGAATATCGCGCGGTACGGACTGGGCATGAGGGCTCCGGCGGCCGGCTCAGCCGGGTGGCTGAAGCGTGTAATTAATACCTAAAGCTTACGGTGTTGAACTTACGACGTCAGATGCCTCCCGCGCACGCGGTTTTTCCGGCTCCGCCCGATGCGCTCGCTCCGGCCGCCCGTCCCCGGCCGGTTCCGCGCCTGTCAGTGGCGGATGGCAGGATCGGTGTCATGTCCGATCTGCGCGATCAAGCTCCTGGAGCGGCCGGCGAAGCGGCTCCGTACGACGCCCTGCTGCTGCTCTCCTTCGGCGGCCCCGAGGGCCCGGACGACGTGGTCCCGTTCCTGGAGAACGTGACGCGTGGCCGGGGCATCCCCAAGGAGCGGCTCAAGGAGGTGGGGCAGCACTACTTCCTGTTCGGCGGGGTCAGCCCCATCAACGACCAGAACCGCGCCCTCCTGGACGCCCTGCGCAAGGACTTCGCGGAGAACAGCCTGGACCTCCCGGTCCACTGGGGCAACCGGAACTGGGCGCCGTACCTGACGGACACCCTGCGCGAGATGGCCCTGGCGGGCCACCGCCGCATCGCCGTGCTCACCACCAGCGCCTATGCGTCGTACTCGGGCTGCCGCCAGTACCGCGAGAACCTGGCGGACGCGCTGGGCGCGCTGGAGGCCGAGGGCATCGAGCCGCCGCGCGTGGACAAGCTGCGGCACTACTTCAACCACCCCGGCTTCGTGCGCCCGATGATCGACGGCGTCCTCGCCTCGCTCGCGGAGCTGCCCGAGGAGGTCCGCGCCGGCGCCCACCTCGCGTTCACCACCCACTCGATCCCGGACGCCTCCGCCGACGCCTCCGGCCCGGCCGGGGAGCACGGCGAGGGCGGCGCTTATGTGCGCGAGCACCTGGACGTGGCCCGGCTGATCGCCGACGCGGTGCGCGAGGAGACCGGGGCCGAGCGGCCCTGGGAGCTCGTCTACCAGTCCCGCTCCGGCGCCCCGCACATCCCCTGGCTGGAGCCGGATATCTGCGACCACCTGGAGGCGCTGCACGGCAAGGGCGTGCCGGCGGTCGTGATGGTGCCCATCGGCTTCGTCTCGGACCACATGGAGGTCCTGTACGACCTGGACACGGAGGCCACCGCCAAGGCCGCCGAGCTCGGTCTGCCGGTCGTGCGGTCCGCCACCGTGGGCGCGGACCCCCGGTTCGCCGCCGCCGTGCGCGAGCTCGTCCTGGAGCGGGCGGCGGCCGAGCGAGGCGAGCGCGCCGAGCGCTGCGCCCTCGGTGCCCTCGGCCCCTCGCACGACCTCTGCCCGGTCGGCTGCTGCCCGGCCCGCGCCCTCCGGCCCGCCGCGGCCGGCGCCGACAGCCCGTACGCGTAAGGAGCGACGATGACCGAGCCCCACACCGACCAGGCCGCGGAGCACGCGGAGCACGCGGAGCGCGCGGAGAACGCAGAGAACGCGGCGCTGCTGGCGCTGGCCCTGGAAGCCGCCCGCCGGGCCGGGGCGCTGCTGCGCGACGGCCGCCCCGACGACCTGGGCGTGGCCGCCACCAAGACGAGCTCCATCGACGTCGTGACCGAGATGGACATCGCCGCCGAGAAGCTGATCACCGGCTTCCTCTCCGAGCGCCGCCCCGCCGACGGCTTCCTCGGCGAGGAGGGCGCCTCCAGCGAGGGCACCAGCGGGGTCCGCTGGGTCATCGACCCGCTGGACGGCACCGTCAACTACCTGTACGGGCTGCCCACTTGGGCCGTCTCCATCGCCGCCGAGCGCGACGGCGTGCGGGTCGCGGGCGTGGTCGAGGCCCCGATGCGCGGCGAGACGTACCACGCGGTGCTCGGCGGCGGTGCCTTCCTCGGCGGGCGGCGGCTGCGCTGCCGCCCGGCCGCCCCGATCGAGCAGTCCCTGCTGGGCACCGGCTTCGCCTATGTGCAGTCGGTCCGGGCCCACCAGGCCTCCGTCGTGCAGCGGCTGATCCCGAGGTTCCGGGACATCCGGCGCGGCGGCTCGGCGGCGATCGACCTGTGCGACGTGGCGGCCGGCCGGCTGGACGCGTACTACGAGCGCGGCCTCAACCCCTGGGACCTGGCGGCGGGCGACCTCATCGCGCGCGAGGCGGGCGCCGTGACCGGCGGGCGCCCGGGCGACCCGGCCTCCCGGGAGCTGACGATCGCGGCGACCCCGGAGCTCTTCGGCCCGCTCCAGGCCCTGCTGGAGGAGCACGGCGCCTGGCACGACTGAGTGCGCCCCGGGCCCGGTCCCGGACAGCACTGACCCCCGGCGCCGACCTGCGGTGCCGGGGGTCCGTGCTGCGCGTCAGTGTGCCGCGGCCGCCACCTCGACGCCGTGTTCGGCGGCGAGGCGGTGAAGATCGTCGAGCTCGGCCTGCTCGACCTCCGCGAGGAAGTCGTCGCCGTTCTCTCGGGCCAGCGTGAGGTCCGTCTCCGTGGCTTTGATGCGCTGCAGCAGTCCTGCGGTGAATGCGTCCATGGTGCGCCCCCTCGTCGTGGGATCGGTGGCGGTGGCACTTGGGGGTGTGCCGACGGTGGGTCGTGATCACGAGCAGCAGGCAGTGGCGTGCCACATACAGGGCGTGATCGCGGGTGTGCAGTCGTCCTCCCCAGGCCCGGTGTACGAGAAACCTCAACTCGCGCGGCAATCCCGGGAATTCCCGGACGACCCGGGAATCCGCAGGTCGGGCCTCGCCTGGGCGGCGGCACCGTCTTACCGCCGGTTTATGGCCGTAAGGGGCAGGATGGAAGCGCACAGTCACTGTTTCTGTGCCCACAGAACCGCCCGTACGGGCTCAGGAACGCCCGCGCGGGCCCACAGGCGCCCACGGGGCACCGACGGCCCACCAGGGCTCATCAGGGAAGGACAAGCGCCGTGCGCGTACTCGTCGTCGAGGACGAGCAGCTGCTCGCCGATGCGGTGGCCACCGGACTGCGCCGGGAGGCAATGGCCGTCGACGTCGTGTACGACGGCGCCGCAGCCCTGGAGCGCATCGGGGTCAATGACTACGACGTGGTCGTGCTCGACCGGGACCTCCCGCTGGTGCACGGCGACGACGTCTGCCGCAAGATCGTCGAGCTGGGGATGCCCACCCGGGTCCTGATGCTGACCGCCTCCGGCGACGTCAGCGACCGGGTGGAGGGCCTGGAGATCGGCGCCGACGACTATCTGCCCAAGCCGTTCGCCTTCAGCGAGCTGACCGCCCGGGTGCGGGCCCTGGGCCGGCGCACCACCGTGCCGCTGCCGCCCATCCTGGAGCGCGCGGGCATCAAGCTCGACCCCAACCGCCGCGAGGTCTTCCGCGACGGCAAGGAGATCCAGCTGGCCCCCAAGGAGTTCGCGGTCCTGGAGGTGCTGATGCGCAGCGAGGGCGCGGTGGTCTCGGCCGAGCAGCTCCTGGAGAAGGCCTGGGACGAGAACACGGACCCGTTCACCAACGTGGTGCGCGTGACGGTCATGACACTGCGCCGCAAGCTCGGTGAGCCGCCCGTCATCGTCACCGTGCCGGGCTCGGGATACCGGATCTGACCGCGATGGCCACCACGCCCGCGCCACCGACGGCGCCACCGAAGCCGACCTGGGACCCCAGGGGCGCCGAACCGCCCTTCCCGTGGGTGCGCCCGACCATCCGGATAAGGCTCACCCTGCTCTACGGCGGCATGTTCATGATCGCGGGCATCCTGCTGCTCTCGATCATCTATCTGCTGGCGGCGACGGCCCTGCACTCCGGCAACGCGCCGTTCAAGATCCTCGGCGGGCAGAACGTGACCGTGCAGAGCGGCAGCTGCCAGATCCCGGGCACCGGCAACGCCCAGGAGTTCAACGAGGCGATCGGCCGCTGTGTGGCCCAGCAGCGCCAGCACGCGCTCGACGACCTGCTGACCCGCTCGCTGATGGCCCTGGTGGGCCTCAGCGTCATCGCCTTCGCCTTCGGGTACGCGATGGCGGGCCGCGTCCTGTCACCGCTGGGCCGGATCACCCGCACCGCCCGCCGGGTGGCCGGGACCGACCTGAGCCGGCGGATCGAGCTGGACGGCCCGGACGACGAGCTCAAGGAGCTCGCGGACACCTTCGACGACATGCTGGACCGCCTGGAGCGGGCCTTCACCGCCCAGCAGCGGTTCGTCGCCAACGCCTCGCACGAGCTGAGGACCCCGCTGGCGATCAACCGCACCCTCCTGGAGGTCCATCTCTCCGACCCAGGGGCGCCCATGGAGCTCCACCAGCTGGGCAAGACGCTCCTCGCCACCAACGAGCGCAGCGAGCAGCTGGTGGAGGGCCTGCTGCTGCTCGCCCGGAGCGAGAACGAGATCGTCGACCGCAAGCCGGTCGATCTGGCCGAGGTCGCCACCCGCGCCCTCGACCAGGCCCGCGGCGAGGCCCAGGCCAAGGGCGTGGAGATCCGCGGCGAGCGGGCCCTCGCGGTGGTCCAGGGCAATGGCGTGCTCCTTGAGCGGATCGCCCTCAACCTGGTGCAGAACGCCGTGCGCTACAACGTGCCGGAGGACGGCTGGGTCTCGGTCACCACCGAGCTCAAGGACGGCCAGGCGGTCCTGGTGGTCTCGAACACGGGGCCGGTGGTTCCCGCGTACGAGATCGACAACCTCTTCGAGCCGTTCAGGCGGCTGCGGACGGAGCGGACCGGGAGCGACAAGGGCGTCGGGCTCGGCCTGTCCATCGCCCGGTCCGTCGCGCGGGCCCACGGAGGCCGTATCATCGCGGAGCCCCGTGAGGGAGGCGGCCTCGTGATGCGTGTCACCCTGCCCGTCTGAGATGCTTTTCGACGCTGTCGAGAAGTTCGCTTTGAGCGGAATTTTCGGGACCCGTTCCGAAGATATTCGTGTGTGATCAATCACAGGGGCAAATTTCCGGCCATCTACTCTCCGTGATCAAGGCTTCCCCCGGAAAACCGGGAAAAGTCCGGGTTTCCGGGGGGTGAGATCACGGGAAGTACACGGGGTGACGCCCGTGAAGTGCGACATTCGGACCGTGTACGGTCCCGATCGCCATCCAAGACGATCACTCTTGAGGAGTGCGGCTGGGTGTCGATTGAGTAACAGACCTTGATGTGAGGCAAAATCTCCGCCTCGGGTCGGGCACAAGTCCGGCCTCTCACGCGTTACGTGCGCTGGAGACACCGCAACCACCCAGAGGGGGAGAGCGACATGGCAACGGACTACGACACCCCACGCAAGACCGATGACGACGTCGATTCCGACAGTCTTGAAGAACTGAAGGCCCGGCGGAACGACAAGTCCGCCTCGGCCGTCGACGTCGACGACTTCGAGGCCGCGGAGGGCATGGAACTGCCCGGCGCGGACCTTTCCAACGAGGAACTCGCCGTCCGGGTCCTGCCCAAGCAGGCCGACGAGTTCACCTGCATGAGCTGTTTCCTCGTGCACCACCGCAGCCAGCTGGCCAGGGAGAAGAACGGCCAGCCGATCTGCCGCGACTGCGACTGATCGGGCAGGCCGTGGCAGGCCGCGAACCGCCCCGGAAGCGACCGTTCCGGCGAAAGGGTGCCTCGGGTTCACCCGAGGTGTCACAGGGCGGCACAGGCCCGGCAGAGGGCGTCCAGACGCCCGCCGAGCCCTCCGCCCTCCCCGCGGTGAGCTCTGCCGCAGGTGTACAGGAGGACGAGCGGGGCCGGCCGGCCTCGCTCGAAGCAGCACTGGACGACCAGGCGGGGCCCGCGGCCGGGGCCCGACGCCTGGACGCCCTGCGCAGAGCCGCGACCACCAAGGGCGTCCCGGCCCTCAAGAAGGGGGTCCGCAGAAGCGGCGCGAGCGCCAGGGCCGGAATCGGGCATCTCGCCGACCGAGTGATCGAGATCGCCCCGCGCATTCCGGTGCGCGACCTGGCGACCCTGCGCCGGCAATTCCCGGGTCTCGGCCCGGAGGAAATCGCCGACAAACTGATCGCGGGCGCCGCGAACGCCACGTCCACCGTGGGCGCGGGCATCGGCGCCGCCGCGATGCTCCCCGTTCCGCCGGCCATGCCGGCCGAGCTGGCCGCCGAGATCACCGGCGTCGCCGCCATCGAACTGAAGCTCATCGCCGAGCTGCACGAGGTCTACGGGATGCGGCCGCCCGGCAATCTGAAAGAGCGCTCCATGGCGTATCTGACGTCCTGGACCGAGGAGCGCGGCGTCCAGATGACCAAACCGGCGACCATCAACGCGGCGCTCGGCGGGCAGATGAAGCGGGAGCTGCGCCAGCAGATCACCAAGCGCCTGGTCCGCAATCTGCCGAACCTGACGCCGTTCATGGTCGGGGCGGCGGTGGGGGCGGTGATGAACCGCCGCGACACCAAGAAGGTCGCGGGGCATGTCCGCGACGATCTGCGCAAGCACCAGGTGCCGTGGGAGGCCCTGGTGGAGCTCGCGCCCCTGGAGCAGCCCGCCGATCCGCTGCGGCCCGGGGAGATCCCGAAGGAGCTGGGGCGCTAGGCGCCTCGCCGGAGGCGTTGTCCGCTGACCGCGGGCCCTCTCGGGTGGTCGCGCGGATCCTCGCGCCCCTGAAAGCGCGACCCCAGCCTTCCGCGCGCCCCTAAAGAGCCGACCGCACCCCGTCCAGCGCCGCCTTGAGCGCCTGGGGGTCCCTCGTGGAGAGGTACGCGTACGGGGTCGGGTCCTCCGGGTCGGTGATCTCCACCCGTACCGCCGTCGGGATGTAGCTGCGCAGCAGCATGAACGCGCGGGGGTCGGCCTTGTGGAGGCGCCAGGCCCTGGCCTCCTCCGCGTCCAGCACCTCGGGCTCGCCGAGCGCGGTCACCGGGATGCGGGCGTCGCCCGCGACCAGCGTGCCCGCCACCACCCGGATCCGTACCGAACCGTACGAACTCACCACCACCGCGGCCGCCGCCGTGCCCCCGATGAGGCCCGCCAGGAGCGGCAGACCGCCCAGCGGGAGCAGCATCAGCGCGCACGCCACCCCGACCAGAGCGGCGATCAGCCACCACGAGCGGGGGGCGGTGAGGCGTTCGGTGTACTGAGGGGCGTTCGGCTGCATGACAGCAAGCTTGGCACGGCGCGACCGGCGCCCGGGACCGCGGGTAAGGTCAGCGGCTGTGACTGCTAGATCTGCGTCCCTGACGCCCCCGGCCGACGCGAAACCGCCGGTCCGGCACCCCGATGCGCCCGCTCCGGGCGAACTGCTCGGCGCGCACTACGAGCACTGCTTCGGCTGCGGCGGCGGGCAGCCCCACGGACTGCACCTGGAGGCGCGGGCCGGTGAGGGCGTGACCGTCACCGCCGAGTTCACCGTGCGCCCGGCCCACCAGGGCGCCCCCGGCCTCGCGCACGGCGGGGTACTCGCCACCGCGCTCGACGAGACGCTCGGCTCGCTGAACTGGCTGCTGCAGAGCATCGCGGTGACCGGCCGGCTGGAGACCGACTTCGTCAGGCCCGTGCCGGTGGACACCGTGCTGTTCCTGGAGGCCGAGGTCACCGCCGTCGACGGCCGGAAGATCTACTCCACGGCGACCGGGCGGATAGGCGGCCCCGACGGGCCGGTGGCGGTCCGGGCCGACGCCCTCTTCATCGAGGTGAAGGTCGACCACTTCATCGAGAACGGCCGCCCGCAGGAGATCCAGGCCGTCATGTCCGACCCCGACCAGGTCAGGCGCGCCCGCGCCTTCGAGGTGAACCCGTGACCCGTAACCCCGTAGACGTCCTCATCCGCCGAGTCGACCCGCAGGTGCCGATTCCGGCGTACGGGCACCCCGGCGACGCGGGGGCCGATCTCGTCACCACCGAGGCCGCCGAGCTCGCCCCCGGTGAGCGGGCGGTCCTGCCCACCGGGGTGAGTATCGCCCTGCCCGACGGGTACGCGGCCTTTGTGCATCCGAGATCCGGCCTGGCCGCACGCTGCGGTGTCGCCCTGGTGAATGCCCCGGGGACGGTGGATGCCGGGTACCGTGGGGAAATCAAGGTGATCGTGGTCAATCTCGACCCGCGCGAGACCGTGCGGTTCGAGCGATTCGACCGGATTGCCCAACTTGTCGTCCAGCAGGTCGAGAAGGTCCGCTTCCACGAGGTGGCGGAGCTTCCCGGCTCGGCTCGGGCCGAGGGGGGCTTCGGTTCCACCGGCGGTCATGCCGCCGTGGACGGCACAACGGGTGGGAATCGATACGCTTCGGTCGTATCCGACCGGGAAGGACAGTGACGTGTTCGGACGTCGCAAGAAGAGCGGATCCGCCGAGGACACGGCGGGCGAGGCCGAGCAGGTCGTCGACGGCATCGATGCTGAAGACGGCGACTACGCCGATGCCGACTACGCCGAAGGCTCCGCCGACGCGGACGAGCCGCGCAGGATGAACCTGCCGCCGGCGCCCCGGCCGGACGGTCCGTGGGACATCTCGGAGGTCTCCGAGGCCGGCGAGGGCCGGGTCGACCTGGGCGGCATCTTCGTCCCCGGGGTCGAGGGCATGGAGCTGCGGGTCGAGGTCGCGGGCGACGCGATCGTCGCGGCGACCGTGGTGCTGCGCGACAGCGCCGTACAGCTGCAGGCCTTCGCGGCCCCCAAGAACGAGGGCATCTGGGGCGAGGTCCGCGAGGAGATCGCCTCCGGCATCACCCAGCAGGGCGGCGTCATCGACGAGGTCGAGGGTCCCCTGGGCTGGGAGCTGCGGGCCCAGGTGCCCGTCCAGCTCCCGGACGGTACGAACGGTGCAGCTGGTCCGCTTCGTGGGTGTGGACGGGCCGCGCTGGTTCCTGCGCGGTGTGATCTCCGGCCAGGGCGCGGTGCAGCCGCAGGCCGCGGGGCTGCTTGAGCAGATCTTCCAGGACACGGTCGTCGTCCGCGGCGAGGGCCCGATGGCCCCGCGCGACCCGATCGTCCTGAAGCTGCCGGACGACGCGCAGATGATGCCCGACGGCGTCCAGCAGGAGGAGCAGGAGGGCTCGCGCTTCTCCGGCGGCATGGGCCAGCTCCAGCGCGGCCCGGAGATCACCGAGGTGCGCTGACCCCTTCCGGTCCTTCGGCGGGCCGCACCCCTTCCCGGACCCCCAACTCCCCCCACCCTTACGTATGTTCCGATCCGTTCAGAGAGGCCGTCCCATGGAAACCCATCAGCACCGCACCGACGCTCTGGTCGTCGGCAGCGGTTACGCCGGATCGATCGCGGCCCTGCGGCTCGCCGAGGCCGGGGTCGCCACGATCGTGCTGGAGCGCGGCCGCCGCTGGACGGTCGGCGGCGACGGCGACACCTTCGCCACCCAGCACCGGCCCGACGGCCGCGCGTCCTGGCTGGGCCCGAAGTCCCCGCTCACCGACCAGACGCTCGACATCTACCCCGGCGTCCTCGAATCCCTGGAGGGCGAGGGGCTGACGATGATCGCCGCGGCCGGTGTCGGCGGCGCCTCGCTGCTCAGCAACGGCACCATGGTCGAACCCTCGCCCGAGCTGTTCCGGCGGGCCTTCGGGGACCATCTCGACCACCAGGAGATGCACGACGTCTGGTATCCGCAGGCCAGGGAGCTGATCGGCTGCTCCCCGATACCGAAGGACGTCCTGGACTCCGACTTCTACCGCTCCTCGCGCGACTTCATGGACCAGCTGGAGCGCGCGGGCATCCCCTACGACCTGGTCGACCTGGCCGTCGACTGGGACGTGATCCGCGAGGAGATGGCCGGGCGCCGGGTCGCCTCGCACATCGCCGGGCTCAACGTCTTCGGGGTGAACAGCGGCGCCCAGCGCAGCATGGACCTCACCGTGCTGGCCCGCGCCGAGGCCACGGGCCGTGTCGAGGTGCGCCCGCTCAGCGTGGTCACCGGGATCCGCCCGGACGGCGAGGGCCACCTCGTCTCGTACGACGAACTGGACGAGCGCGGCACCCTGGTGGCCCGCCACGAGGTGCACACCGCCCATCTGGTCCTGGCGGCGGGCACCCTGGGCACCACCCGGCTGCTGCTGCGCGCCAAGGCCCTCGGGCACCTGCCGGGCCTGGACGCCTCGGTGGGCACCCGGGTCGGCAACAGCGAGGTGATCACCGCACGGACGGGGATGGCTCCCAACAACCCGGCGCAGGGCGGCCCGTGCTCGGTCATCGTCAAGGACTGGCAGGACAACCCGCACGCCCCGGTGACCCTGCTCAACTTCCCCTGGGTGGACGCCCCGTCCGACGAGGGGTGGATCACCACGATCGGCGCCTCGCCGACCGAGCCGCTGGGCTCCTTCCGGTACGACGCAGTCAAGGACGACGTCGTCCTCAACTGGCCGGTGGAGGACCCGCGCGCGGTGCGCGCCACCCACGCGGTCAAGCACACCCTGGACCGCCTCAACGCGGCCACCCCGGGCAGCAGGACGGCCTTCAACCGTATCGGCACCACGGGCGGAAACGTGGTGGGCGGTGTGCCGGTCGGCCTCGCCACCGCCGCCGACGGCAGTGTGCGCGGCGCGCGCAACCTGTACGTCGTCGACAGCTCGCTGCTGCACGGCTCGTCCGGCGCCGTACCGCCGGCGCTGACCATCTCGGCGGTCGCGGCCCGTGTGGCGTCGCTGCTCGTGGCCTCGGTGACGCGCGCCTGATGTTCCCTCGTCCGTGAGCGGGCATACGAGAGGGGCTCCCCCGATGGTTTCGGGGGAGCCCCTTCCTCGTGCCTCGCGGTGCGAAGTGCCGTGCCCTCAGCGGAAGTTCGGGATGACCTGCTCGGCGAAGAGCCGGGCGGTGCGGGCCGTCTCCTCGTAGGGCGGGTTGCCGGAGATCATCTGAAGGCTGATGGTGACGTCGCCGTACCACTCGCGGATGGTGCGCAGCCGCTCGGTGACCTCCTCGGGGGTGCCGACCAGCGTCTTGTTCTCCGCCACCGACTTGTCGAAGTCGGACTTCTTGATCTTGTCGACGATGGCCTCGTACCCGGCGTACCCCTCGCTGCGGCGGGTGCCCCAGGCGGCGACGGCGTCGACCATCACGGCGTTGGTGCGCTGCGAGTACTCACGGCCCTTGGCCATGGCCTCGGCGGAGTCCTCGCTGAGGTAGCAGCCGTAGCTCAGGTGCACCTCGTCGCCGCCCGGCGCGTGGCCCGCCTCCGCGTACGCCTTGCGGTACAGGGTGAGCATCTCCTGCACCTTCTCGCGCTTGGAGATGGACGGCACGAGCAGCAGCCCGTGGCCGTCGTGGCCGGCCTGCTCGCAGGACGAGGGCGTGATGGCCGCGGCCACCAGGATCCTCGGGTGCGGGCGCTGGTAGGGCCGGGGAAGCAGAGTGACCGGCCCGAACTTGTAGAACTCGCTGTCCCAGACCACGTTCTCCTCGGCCCAGAGCTTCTGGCAGGCCCGCAGACCGTCCAGGAAGCGCGGCCGGCTCTCGTCCATGGCCAGCTCGAAGGCGTCGAACTCGTCGGGCAGGAAGGCCCGGCCGAAGCCCACCTGGAGGCGGCCCTTGGAGATGTTGTCCAGCATGGCGAGCTTGCCGGCCAGCTTCAGCGGGTGCGTGAACGCCGGGATCACCGCGCCGGTCACCAGCTTGATGCGGCTGGTGCGGGCGGCCGCCGCGGCCAGGAAGGTGACCGGGTCGGGGCTGTAGCCGCCGTACTTGAAGAAGTAGTGCTCCACGGTCTTGACGTGGTCGTAGCCGAGCTCCTCGGCCAGCTCCACGAGCCGCAGGGCCTCGTCGAAGTACACGTCGGCCGGCTTCTCCTCGGGGCCGACGGTGGGGAAGAAGTTGATACCGAATTCCATTGCTACTCCATGACGTTGGGGTGTGCGGTGACGTGGGGGTGTCCGGTGACGTGGGGGCGTCCGGTCAGAACACGACTCCGGCGCCGCCGTCCACCGGCAGCACGAGGCCGGTGGCGAAGGACGCCTCGGGGCGGGCGAGGTGGACCAGCCACCAGGCGATCTCCTCGGGTTGGCCGACCCGGCCGAGCGGGACCCGCGCGCGCTGCCGCTCGCGCATCCGCTCGATGCCGGCGGCGTCAAGACCGGCGTGCTCGCCGATGGGTGTCTCCACGGGCCCGGGCGCCACGGCGGCGACCCGGATGCCGCGCGGCGCCAGTTCCAGCGCCCAGGTGCGGGTGAGGAAGTCCAGCGCCGCCTTGGTGGCGCCGTAGACGGAATGGCCGGGCCAGCCGCGCTGGTTGCCGGCGGTGGTGACGTTGAGGACGGTGCCCTTGGCCGCTTCCAGGTGGGGGAGCGCCTCCTGGGTGAGGAAGAGCGGCGCGAGCAGGTTGGTGGCGACCTGGCGGTGGGCGTCGTCCGCCTCGACGGTGCCGAGCGGGGCGGAGCGCATGGTGACCGCGTTGTTCACCAGGACGTCCAGAGCGCCCAGTTCGCGCACGGCCGCCTCGACGACCAGGCGCGGTCCCTCCGGCGCCGAGATGTCGGCGGCGAACGGGTGGATCCCGGGGCGTCCGGCCGCGGTCTCCGCCAGCCGGGCGGCCCCGCGTCCCACCACCAGGACGTGGGCGCCCTCGTCGGCGAAGGCGTGCGCCACCGCCCGGCCGATGCCGGTGCCGGCCCCGGTGACGACGACGCACCGCCCGGTCAGGCCCGTGTCCGCGCCCGTGGCCGGCCCGCTCACAGCTCGGTGCGCTCTCCGTCGGTGCCCACCGGCGACCACCACAGATTGCCGCGCGTGACACCGTCGGCGAACAGGGCGCTGCGGCCCTCGACGATCTTGCCGTTCTCCCAGCGCAGCATGTGCACGCCCTCGACCTGGAGCCGCTCGTACGGGGAGACGGTCCCCTCCTCGGCGTGCGCGCGGTAGCCGTCGAGCCGGTAGATGTCGACGGAGATGCCCTCCGCCTCGTTGATCAGGATGCTCAGCGTCTCGGCCTCGATGCGGCCGGCGCACGCCTCGCCCAGCTTGCCCATCTTCTGGAGGTAGTCGTCCAGGCCGTTGAACCAGCCGGCGAACTGGTGGTTGCCGGGCATCTGGAAGCGCAGGTCCTCGGACCAGTATTCGGTGATCTTGTTCCGGTCGCCGGTCATGAGGGCCGCGTAGGCAGCCTCCACCCGCTCACGTGTCAGATCGGCCATGGTGTTCCTCCTGCTCGGTGCCGGTGTGCGAACCGGCCACGCTGTCATGGGAGTTGACCCGGTGCCGGACGAGCCAGCCGTCGTCGTGACGGACCAGCTCGTCCCGCCCGGTGGTGCTCAAGTGGAGCTCGCAGGGCCCGCCGCGCGGGGTCTGGACGAGCACCGCGTCATAGCGGGTGTGCACCGCGCCGTCCGGGACCGGCCGCACGGTCAGCATCCCGATCAGATACCGCCGTACCCGCCCGTCCGCCCGGCGCTCGCCGACCGCCCCGCGGGCCGCCGCCAGGATGGCGGCGCGCCCGGTGCGTACGGGCGGCGCGTTCCCGGCGAAGACCTTGTCCGCCGGGGCCTCCTGCTCGAAGACGGCGTCCTCGGTGAAGGTGAGCGCCCAGCGGTCCACGTCGCCCGCGCCGAGCAGCCGCACCTGGCGGGCGTAGAACCGCTGGATCTCGTCGTAGAGGCGGCCGTCGGCGGTCTCCGGGTCCGGGGGCGCCATCGGTTCAGGCCCCGTCGTGGTTGATGTCGCGGTGCTTGATCAGCCACCGGCCGGCCCGCCGGACCAGCACGTCCTCGCCGGTGGTGCTCAGATACACCGAGGCCTTGCCGCCGTGCGGGGTCTCGAAGACCACCGCGTAGTACTGGGTGCGGACCGCCTCCTCGTCACCCGCCTCGGCGCTCTCGGGGGTGGCGACCACCATGGAGAACCAGTGGCGGCGCTGCACATTGCGCCCGGCGAGCCGGTCGACGCCGCGCCGCATCGAGGTGGCGATGTGCGAACGGCCCTTCCACGGCTCGGGCTTGACGTTCTGCGCGAACACCCCGTCCTCGGTGAAGCCCTGCGCCCAGTCCTCCGCGGCGCCCGCGTCGAGCAGCTGCATATGGCGGGCGTAGAACTGGAGGATCTGGGCGTACGTGTCCGCCGAGACGGCGGGCACATGGGTGCCGGCGGACGCCATCACCGCGGCGACGTCGGGGGTCACCGGGCCGCTCCGGCCTGGCGGGCGACGCCCTCGACCACGACGTCGCTCAGGTGCGGCTCGCCCTTGATGACGGTGCCGAGCGCCTTGAGGCGGGCCCGGAACTCCGGCTCGGCGAGCGCCGTGTCGAAGGACTCCTTGCTGTCCCACTCGGCCACGTTGAAGTAGATGCCCGGCTCCTTCTGGGAGCGGATCAGCTGGTAGCGGATCAGTCCGGGCTGCTCCTCCATGAACTCGGCGACGTGCGCGTAGATCCGCTCCAGCTCCTCGGGCTTGCCGATGAGCGTCAGCTTGTTGACGAAGACGACCACGAAGACTCCTCGTTAGGGCGAACGGTGACACCCGGCCACCGGTGCGGGCCGGTGCCCGAGGACTCCGGACCGCGGGGTGGTGGTGGCCCCGGGGCGCTCTCCACCCTCCGCTCCGCCGCTGATGCCTGGTTGGTGACTCGTTGGAGGAACGACGGCGCCGTACGCCACGACCGGGCCCCCAGTCCGTCGGCATCGCGCCCCGATCCGGTCACCGTCCCGGCTGCCGATGCTGAAGGCACCGTCTTGTCCACCGAACCCGGGAGTGTCCGTGTCCGAGGCATCCGTGCCCGTCCTCATCGCCGGCGGCGGTCTGTCAGGCCTGTCCACCGCGCTCTTCCTCGGCCTGCACGGCGTCCGGCCGCTGCTGGTCGAGAAACACCCCGGCACCTCCGTCGTGATGAAGGCGCGCGGGCAGTACCCGCACACCATGGAGGCGCTGCGCATCGGCGGCGTGGCCGACCGGATCACCGCGGCGTCGCCGGGCGGCACCGGCGACTTCTACATGGCGCTCGCCGAGACCCTCTCCGGCCCGGTGCTGCGCGGCATCATGACGCAGGGCGAGATGAGCATGGGCCATGTCTCGCCCGAGGACTGGGCGATGGCGAGCCAGGAGCACACCGAGGTCATCCTGGCCGAGCGCGCCCGTGAGCTCGGCGCCGAGCTCGCCTTCGGCACCGAGCTGGTCTCCTTCACCCAGGACGCCGACGGGGTGACCGCGCTCCTGCGCGACGTGGCCACCGGCGCCGAACGCACCGTGCGCGCCGCCCACATGGTGGCGGCGGACGGCCGCAAGAGCCCGGCGCGCCGGGCCCTGGGCGTCGGTGTCCACGGGCGGGGCCGTCTGGGCGAGGTCTTCCGGGTCTTCTTCGACGCGGACATGAGCGGCCCGCTGAAGGGGCTGGAAGGCGGGGTGACCGAGGGCCGCAGGTTCGCCCTGTTCCACCTCCTGCAGCCGGTGCCGGGCGTCTTCTACACCACGGACATCCCCGGCCGCTACGGCTACATCCACGGGATGACCAAGGACCAGCCCCACTTCCGCGACTTCACCGAGGAGCGGTGCGCCGCCCTCGTACGCACCGGTCTTGGCATGCCCGACCTGGAGCTGACGGTGGCGGGCTCGGGCCGCACCGAGATCGTGTGCGAGGTCGCGGACCGGTTCTCCGTGGGGCGCGTGCACCTGGTGGGCGACGCCGCCAAGGTGGTGCCCGCACCCGGCGGGCTCGGCGGGAACACGGCCGTCATGGACGGCTTCTACCTGGCGTGGAAGCTGGCCATGACCGTCCGCGGGCAGGCCGGCCCCGGACTGCTCGCCAGCCATGACGCGGAGCGCAGGCCGGTCTCCGACATGATCGCGGAGCAGCAGTTCGCCAACACGGTGGAGCGCCTGGGCCCCGACCTCGACGACGGTACGGCGGCCGAGGTCATCCACCCGGTCGTCCAGGTCTTCGGCTACCGCTGCGCCCAGGGCGCCGTGGCCCTGGAGCCGGGCGACGAGGGCGAGCTCCTCGAAGACCCGACGGCCCCCACCGGCCGCCCCGGCTCACGGGCGCCGTATGTGCCGCTCGACGGCGGCGGCTCCACCACCGCCCTGTTCGGCCGCTCCTTCGTCCTGCTCGCCGGGGCCGACGCCACCGGCTGGGAGGAGGCGGCGAAGAGCGCGGCCGCGCTGCTCGGCATCGACATCGCCGTGCACCGGGCGAGCGGCTGGGAGAAGAGCTACGGCGTGACGCCCTCGGGCGCGGCCCTGGTGCGCCCCGACCGCTTCGTCGCCTGGCGCGCGGCCGACGACTCGGGCACCGGGGGCCTGGAGGCCGCCCTGCGCACGGTCCTCGACCGCCCCGCCCACTGACCACCGCACGTTCCCAACCAGCTGAATCGGAGACACCCATGACCATTCTGGTGACCGGGGCGACCGGCAACGTCGGCGGCAAGGTGCTGGCGCGCCTGCACGCGGCGGGCCATTCCGTACGGGCCCTGACCCGCGACCCGGCCCGCGCCCACCTGCCGGCCGGTGTCGAGGTGGTGGGCGCCGACATGGGCCTGCCGGACACGCTCCCGGACGCGCTCGACGGCGTACACAAGGTGTTCCTCATGTCGCTGGGCCACAACAAGCGCACCCACGACGCGAACCTGGTGGCCGTCGCGCGCAAGACGGGGGTGGAGCACATCGTGCAGCTGTCCACGCTCGGTGTCGCGGAGGTCGAGGAGGAGAACGACACCCCGCTGGGCCTGTGGCACCGCCAGGCCGAGAAGGCGCTCACGGAGTCGGGCCTGGCCTGGACGATCCTGCGGCCCAACGGCTTTATGACGCACGCCCTGGGCTGGGCGGAGGCGGCGCGCGGAGACGGTGTGGTGCGCAGCCCCGTCGCCGATCTGCCCGAGGCGCTGGTCGACCCGGAGGACATCGCCGATGTCGCCGTGCGCGCGCTGACCGAGCCCGGTCACGAGGGCCGCACCTACGCGCTGACCGGCCCCGAGGCTCTGACGGCACGTCAGCAGGTGGAGGTGCTGGGCGCGGTGCTCGGCCGCGGGCTGCGCTTCGAGCAGATCTCCATCGAGGAGCACCGCGCCGTCATGGCGGGCCTGTACGGGGAGGCGACCGCAAACGGCGTGGTGGCGGCGCTGCGCAAGGCGCTCGAATCGGGCGACGACTTCCGCGGGCGGCTGTTCCCGGACGCGCGGCGCGTGCTGGGCCGCCCGGCGCGCAGCTTCCGGGACTGGGCCGAGGCGCACAAGGGCGACTTCGCCTGAGCCCCGGCAGTGGCTGAACTGCCTTGACCGGCAAGCCCGTTACGGCACAGTGCCCGGCGTCCATCCGATGGACGCCGGGCACTGCCGTGCTCGCCGAGGGGGTGCGCCCGCTGTCAGGCCGCGGCCCGCGAGAAGGCCCGGGTGCGCTTCTCGTAGCGCGGGCGCCACACGGCCTTGAAGAGGAAGCGCACCGGCGGCGGGACCACCGCGAGCGCGGTGTGCTTCGTCTCCTCCGAGGCGCCGTCGAGCACCCAGGGGAAGTACAGGGCGCCGCCCTTGAGCCCCAGCATCCGCCGCTGCTCGGCGCCGAACGTGTCGTACTCCTGGGCGCTGAGCACCTCAAGGACGATCGGCAGGGCCGCCCGCTCCTCGTGGTCGAGGTGGTGGGCCAGCTTGTCGGCCACCGCGGCGATCAGCGCGGGCAGCCGGTCCTGCCGGCGCTGCGCCAGTACGTCCTCGACGGCCTCCAGCATCGGGTCGATCGCCTCGTGCTCGGCGTCCATGTCGTCGAGCATCCGCAACTGCGCCGGACTGTCGGCGAGCTTGGCGCGCATCAGCGGCCACAGCACCTTGTCCTCGGCGGTGTGGTGGATCGTCAGAAAGGTCTGGAAGGTCTCCCACCCGGTCCGGAAGGCCGAGCCGGGCGCGGTGCCGTTCTCCCGGGCGGCCGCGGCCAGCAGGCCCAGATCACGCCGGAAGGCGTCGTGGGTCGCGTACATCAGCGTCAGGTCGGGCTGGACGCGGCCCTCGGTGGCGGTCATGGCAGGAGTCCTCTCGCATACGGGATACGGGTGTCGCTGCGGATGGCCCGGCGGTGGGGGAGACGGCGGGCCGGCACCCAGCGGTGCACGGTGTTCCGAACCTGTGGAACAGCATGCCCCACACCGAGATGTGGGGCAAGTTGTTCCATAGACTGGATCGGTGCAGACTGTCGGCAACGGGTCGCGCCGCGCGGCGCTTCGTACCGTCGAGGGGTGTGACCTGCGCATACGCCGCCGCGCCGGGACATGCCCAGTGGGCCGTGCGCCCTACACTCGTGCCACGACGACGACAGGACGGAGCCGGATGTCCGCGCCCACCGAGCCGAGCCGCACCTCCGACGCGCCGGGCCGCGGGCCCGATCCGCGCGCCGAACGCAGCCGTGCCGCCGCCCTGGCCGCCGCCCGCGATCTGCTCATCGAGCAGGGCTGGTCGGCCGTGACCCATGTCGCCGTCGCCGCCCGCAGCGGAGTCGGCCGTACCACCCTCTACCGGCACTGGCCCGATGCCTCGGGCCTGGTCCGCGACGTCATCGCCGAGCGGATCTCCACCGCGCACACCCCGCCGACGGGTGTTCTGCGCGAGGACCTGGTCCGTGAACTCGACGGGCTGCGGCGCCTGCTGCACGACCCGGTGAGCGACCGCGGGCTGCGCGCGGTCATCGAGCGCGCCGGGGTCGACCCGGTCTTCGCCCAGCTCAAGGAGGCGCTCTACCGCGAGGGCTCGCGCGTCTTCCGCGCCGTGCTCGACGCGGCGAAGGCCCGCGGCGAGCTGGCGGCGGACCTCGACGCGGACCTGGCCGTCGACCAGCTGGCGGGCCCGCTGATGTACCGCCGTCTGCTCGCCGGGCGCGCGGTCACCGCCGAGTACGTCGAGCGCGTGGTCGACGACTTCCTCGCGGCGCACGCCCCTGTCTGACCACCTGCCCGCCCCGGCACGCGCTCGTACCGGGGCGGGCGCGGAGAGCCCCGGAGCGGGTCAGCTCACGCCCTGTCCGGCCACCGCGTGGCCCCGCAGGGACTCGCTGACCCTGGACAGGCGCAGGGCGAGCTGGATCTCCAGGGCCGGGCCCGGCTGCTGCCACTCGGGACCCAGGAGCTGCGAGACGCGCTCCAGGCGCCGGGCCACCGTGTTGGTGTGCACCCGCAGTGCCTCGGCCGCGTACGTGGGACTGGCGCCCGCCGCGAAGTACGCCTCCAGGGTGGCCGCGAGATTGGTGGAGCGCCGCTCGTCGTAGGTGAGGATCGGGCCGAGCGTCTGCTCGATGAAGGCCCCGATGTCACGGCTGCCGCCCAGCAGCATGCCCACGAAGCCGAGTTCGTCGGCCATCGCCGGGGTGTCCGCGTCCTCCTTGCCGAGGATCGTCAGGACGTCCAGACAGGCGGCGGCCTCCTGGTACGCGGCGAGGAGCCCCTCCGGGCCGCCGCAGGCCGACGCCGCGCCCACCGCGACGGGCCGGCCCAGCGTCTTGGCGAGGCGCTGCTTCACGTCACGGGCGGCCTCGCGCGCGTCGGAGTGCGGCAGCAGGATCACGAGATGGCCGTTGTGGACCGTTCTGGCGCCCCCGCGGAGCCAGACGAAGGTCGACGTCCAGGTCGACAGGGCGTGCCCCTCGCCGACCGGGAGCCGGGTGACGATCACGGCGTGCCGACGGCTCAGATCGAGCCCGAGCCCCTTGAGGCGGCGCTGGCAGCGGCGGCTGAAGGGGACGCCGTCGAGCAGCCGGTCCAGCGCCTCGTCGCGGAACTTGCGGTCGGCGGACTCGGCGCCGCGGTTGAGCGTGACCAGGATCGCCGCCGCCTGCACCGCGTACCGGACCAGGTCCATGTCGGGCGTTCCCTCCGCCCGGCAGCGCAGGACCAAGGCGCCCCGGTCCTCCTCCCCGGTCCGCACGGGCGCGACCACCGTGCCCTCGTCGAGGTGGACGACGCGCTGCTCGGCGCGGGCGGTGAAGGTGGCGGCGGCCAGCTCCTGCTCGTCGTTCCAGTCGCCGCTGCCGCGGGCCATGGTGTCGTCGTTCTCGTCGCGCAGCCAGACCGCGCCGTCGAGCAGCCGGCCCGCGGTGACCGTGAACGCCTTCACGTCGACTCCGCCCAGGGCGAGTTCGACGAGGTGCCGGCCGCTCTCGGCGGTCTGCCGCTGCGTCTTCTCCCGGGCGCGCAGCCGGTCGACCTCGGCGGCGAGGTCGCCGGCCCGGCCCCGGGCGAGCTCCAGGGCCTGGACCGACTTCACGGCGGCGGTGGCGTAGGTGGCGACGGCCGACATCGTCGCCACCTCGTCCGCGGTGTAGGCGCGGGCGACCCGGTCGCCGCCGAAGAGCACCCCGACCACCTTGCCGTCGCTGCGCAGCGGTACCGCGAGCAGCGCCGTCAGCCCCTCTTCCAGGACGACGGCCTCGATGTGCTCGGAGCGCGGGACCGTGTCGTCCCGGTGGCAGTCGGCGGTCCACACGGGCGACTGCCCCACCGCGTTGATGGCGTTCAGCCCCTGCCAGACGGGGACGCGGGCGACTCCGCCGAGCACGGATATCGCCCCGTCGGCGGCCCGGACGCACGAGCCGTCCTCACCGTCCAGGAGCAGCACCCAGGCCATGTCCACGTGCAGCAGCAGGCGGGTGCGGCGTACGAGGGTCGTGAGCAGCGAGTCGAGGTCGTCCTGCTCGACCAGGGCACGGGTCGTGTCCATGAGCAGAGCGAGCTCGTTCTTGCGCCGCTCCAGGTCGGCCATCTGCTGCTCGACCCCGAGGGCCAGCTGCTCGGCCCGCTCCAGGTCCTCCACGACGTGCGGCGGAGCGCCTCCCCGCCGTGCCTGCAGGGCCGGTTGACTGAAGGCCCCGCGGGAGGCCCGCATCGCCAGGAGTTCCAGATAGGTGACGGCACCGCTCAGGGTGGCCGTGTCTTCGAACATCTCACTCCGTACTGTGCGCAGGGGGGACGCTCCGCCGACGGGTCGCGCCGACGCGACAGAGCGACTGGGGGTGATGGGGGTGTCTCGTCCGGACCGGTCCGTTTCGCGGCGGAAGGGGGTCCGCCGCCCGGAGACGGGTCCTGGCCGACGGATCGCCTGGCAGAGCGACCGCGGGACCGCTGACCTGCTCTTCAGTTCTCCGGCTTCCATCTTCGTCACCACAACAGGACCCCCCGCGGCCATTAGGACTTCATGACGAAGGCGCGATCAAGTAATTTCCCGTGTTTTGGCCAGAACTATGCGCGGCTGGGGGTAACGGTGCAGTTGGGGCTCGTCGGAGGCTCGCGAACTTGACATGCAAGTAAATGCTTGCATGATGGAGGGGTGAGCGATGAGATGGACAAGGTCTTCAAAGCCCTCGCCGACGCGACCCGCCGACGACTGCTGGACCGGCTGTTCGAGAACAACGGCCAGACCCTCGGGGAGCTGTGCGAAGGCCTGGCGATGTCCCGCCAGGCGGCCACCCAGCACCTGGGTCTGCTGGAGGCCGCGCATCTCGTCAGCACGGTCCGCAGGGGCCGGGAGAAGCTCCACTACCTCAACCCCGTGCCGCTCCACGAGATCCAGGAGCGGTGGATCCAGAAGTTCGAACGCCCGCGCCTGGAGGCGCTGAGCGCACTGAAGAGAAAGGCCGAGCACGCCATGTCCGCCAAGCCGGAATTCGTCTACACCACCTATATCGAGGCCACCCCGGAAAAGGTCTGGGAGGCACTGACCGACCCCGACATGACCGCCGCGTACTGGGGCCACAGCAATGTCTCCGACTGGCGGGCCGGCTCTCCCTGGGAGCACCGCCGCGTCGACGGCTCCGGCATCGCCGACGTCGTGGGCACCGTGGTCGAGGCCGACCCGCCCAGCCGTCTGGTGTTCACCTGGGCCGGGCCCGACGAGGAGCGCCCCGACGGCCCCGCCACCGTCACCTTCGCCCTCAAGCCGCTCGGCGGTACGGTCCAGCTCACCGTCACCCACGAGAACCTGCGCGACGACAAGGAGCGCCGCGAGGCCGCGGGAGGCTGGTCGGCGGTGCTGTCCAACCTCAAGACCTTCGTGGAGTCGGGCAAGCCGCTCTCCCTGCCGATGTGGACCCGCCCCGGCAGCGAGGACTGACGAGCCGCCAAACCGTTCGCGGCCCGGTCCGTACCCGCCATAGCCTGCGGACATGAAGATCCCGACCCGCGAACTGACCGCCGCCGACCATGAACTCGTCGACCTCGCCCGCGCCGTCGTCGACGCCAACACCGACGGGGAGGCCGGCGTCCACACCATGGGCGCCGCCGTCCGCGCGGCCGACGGCACGATGTACGGCGGCATCAACCTCTACCACTTCACCGGCGGCCCCTGCGCCGAACTCGTCGCCCTCGGCAACGCCCGCGCCTCCGGCGCCCGGGAGCTCACCACGATCGTCGCCGTCGGCAACATGGGCCGAGGCGTCGTCGGCCCGTGTGGCAGAGACCGGCAGGTGCTCTTCGACTACCACCCGGGCATCCGCGTGATCCTCCCCACGGCCCGCGGAGTCATCGCCGGCGTACGGATCGAGGACCTCATGCCCTTCGTCACGGCATGGAGCCCCGAGGAGGGCTCGAAGGCCTTCGAGGGCGAACAGCCGGGTACGCCGTAGGCGGGCGCCCCCGGCCTACGGCTCGCAGAGCGCCCCCGGAGGATGACGCGGCGGTCGTCGCTTCCGCTCGCCAGCATGTGGCCGTCCGGTGAGAACGCCAGCGTCGGGACGTGGAGGTGGTGGCCCTTCAACTCCACGGGTGGGGCCGTGTAGTCGGTGTTCGCCCTCCAGAGGAGGATGCGGGTTTCCGCCGCTTCGCCCACTCCTATCGCCAGCTCGCCGTGTGGGCCCAGCGCCACTGACCTCACCTGGTCCGGGTGGCCCGTCCGTAGGGGTGGGGCGTTCGCGCCGTCCGGTTTGAGGAGGAACACCGGACCGTTCCGCCAGGCCGCCACCGCCGTGCCGTCGGGCGCCGCCCGTACGTCCACCGCGCCCGGGTGGCGTACCAGGACGTGCTGCGTGCCCGTCCGGGGGTCGAGTGCGCGCAGCGCCCCGTCGTCGGTGAGTACCAGCAGCGTCGTGGGCGAGCGCCAGGCCGGGCCGGCCACCGCCGGGCCGCCGGTGCTCCAGGAGGCGGGGGAGGGGTGCCGAGCAGACGGATGCCGCCGTGGCCGGTTCCCACCGCGAGCGCGCCCTGCGGCCCGTACGCCGGCGCGGTGACTTCTCCGTCGACGGCCTCCACCGGCTGTGACGCGGGGGAGCGACGGCCCGTCACATCCCAGGAGACCAGGCGGTGTTCACGGTTGAGGGACACCAGCGTCCGGCCGTCCGTGGCCAGGTCCTGGACCGCCGAGGCGGGCGGCCCCGCACGAGTCGCGCCCTGCGGCACCGGGGAGCCGCGGAGCGCCCACCCGTGCACCCGGCCCACCTCGTCGCCGGTGTACACCACACCCGTGAGCGGATCGGCCACCACAGCCGTGGTGCCCGGCGCCGCGGCCGCGGCGGGCGAGGCCGCCAGAGCCCGTGTGCTCGCCCAGGCGCCGATCTGCGAGCCGTCTACGGCCAGGGGATGCCGGTCCGGGCCCAGCGCGAGCCGGATTCCGTACGGCGCCGAGTGGAGTTCCGTGTCCGCCGCTGTCGCCTCCTCGGCCGCCGACACCCGTACCGCCACCACATGGCCGCCCGCCGCCACCACGGCCAGGTGTGCCGCCTCGTCCACGACGAGCGCCGACACCGAGCCGTACATATTGATCAATGGCAGCGGCACGGGGGGCTTCCCCGGCGCCAACCGCCACCGGGCGAGCGTGCCGTCGTCCGTTCCGGCCAGCAGCACCCCGGCCGACTCGTCCACCGCCACCGCCCGGACCCGTACGCGTGACGGCAACCGCACGCGCACGGCCGCCCGTCCGTCCTCGACGTCCTGCACCACGACCGTTCCGGCCTCGTCGCCCGAGGACCGCGGTGACCGCGCCGACGGTTACGGGATCGGTCATGAGGTTTGTCCCCCCGGTCGTCCGTGGAGCCCGCCCGGGCGACCCGACTGTCCGGAAAGGCTCTGTGATGCACCAGGATTGTCGTCCCACCGCGTTGCGCGCGCAGGACCTGTGGCCATCTGTGGAGCCGGAATACGTCCACTGTCGTATCCGGGTGGAGGGCCTCTCGCGTAGCGCCTCTCCTTGACCTTGTCACTGGCGGCAGGGTTGAACGATGACCGGCATGAACACCACCACCTCCATGCCCACCGCATCGCGTGCCACCAGGACCGTCGTCGTCACCGGGGCCGGTACCGGCATCGGCCGGGCCACCGCCCGCGCCTTCGCCGACGAGGGCGCCCGGGTGCTGGCCGTCGGACGGCGGGCCGAACCGCTTCAGGAGACGGCCGCCGACCGGGAACTGATCACACCGCTGGTCGCCGACATCACCGCCGAGGGCGAGCCCGCACGGATCGTGGCGACCGCGCTCGAACGGCACGGGCGCCTCGACGTGCTGGTCAACAACGCGGGCATCGTACGCAGCGGTGCGCTCGGCACCCTCGCCCCGGAGTTGATCGCCCCGCAGATCGCCACCAACCTGATCGCCCCCACGCTGCTGTCCCAGGCAGCGCTGCCGTCCCTGGAGGCTTCCGGCGGGGTGATCGTCAACGTCAGCACCTCGGTCGGGCAGCGCGGCTGGCCCGGGAACTCGCTCTACGCGGCGACCAAGGCCGCGCTGGAGACGCTGACCCGCAGCTGGGCCGTCGAGTTGGCGCCCCGGGGCATCCGGGTGGTGGCCGTCGCCCCCGGAGCCATCGACACACCGATCGGCGAGCACCAGGGCCTGACACCGGAGCGGCTGGCCGCGCTGCGCGCGTGGCAGGTGGCGCACACCCCACTGGGCCGGATCGGGCGGCCGGAGGACGTCGCCCGGGCCATCACCCATCTCGCCGCCCCGGCCGCGTCGTTCGTCACCGGGGTGGTCCTCCCGGTGGACGGAGGGGCGGTGGTGGCGTGATAGGAGTGGTCCGGGAGGTGGTACGGGTGCGGATAGGCGAGCTGGCGAAGGCGACCGGGACGACGGCGCGTGCGCTGCGGCACTACGAGCAGGCCGGGTTGATCGCCTCGGAGCGAGCCGCCAACGGCTACCGCGTCTTCGGCGGTCACACGGTGGTACGCGTCCGCAACATCCGCCACCTGCTGGCCGCGGGGCTCACCCTGGACGACGTCCAGGTCTTCCTGCCCTGTCTGGACGGCGACGTGGCCGCGGCGCCCCCTTCGGACCGGGGGCTGCGGGTCGCCCTGGAACGCCTG
The DNA here is from genome assembly GCF_001653515.1 of Streptomyces sp. ERV7. Classification (GTDB taxonomy): domain Bacteria; phylum Actinomycetota; class Actinomycetes; order Streptomycetales; family Streptomycetaceae; genus Streptomyces. The sequence goes on from NZ_LYOY01000051.1 coordinate 466,417, forward strand.
GCGGTCCTCGAAGAACGCATCGCCGCCCAGACAGCGGCCCGCGACCGTCTCCGGGCCGCCCTCCGGGAGAGGACGGGCGGCCGGATCCGCCCGGTGGCCTGACGTTCACGCTCCCCTACGCGTGAACGGCACACCTCACACCGAGGAGTCGTCGAACGGAGCGCTCATCACCGACGAGGACTCGCAGGAGGCGATGACACCCGTGCTCACCTTGATCTTGCAGACCTCGATGTAGGCGTTGTTGATGTAGCCGCCCGGCGTGGCGTACGTCGTCCACGTCGCGGTGTCCTGGCCCGACGGGATGGTCCGCATCCGCCACACGATGTGGCCGTTGTCGCCGTTGGTGACCAGGCGGGCGCCGATGGCGTAGCCGTCGGTCGCGGTGTCCTGGATGCTGATCGTGACCGGGTCCAGGCTGTACGGCCGGATCCGCCATCCGATGCTCACGCTGCCGGCGTACGACCAGTCCGTCGCTCTCACGCTGGCATACGTGGTCGGCGGGGCCGCGGCGGCGGGCGAGGCGGCGGCCGGGACGAGCAGGGCGGCCAGAACCACGGTCGTGCAGGTGGCCAGGGCGTGCTTGAGACGCATGAATCCCCCAAGGAACGAGCTCAGTTGAACTGAGGTGCGAGGTGATCACTTTAACGCCAGTTGGCTTGATCTCATGCACGCCCAACTGGCGGTCGTCTCCGTCCCTTTCGTACGGGAATGCGGCAAGAGGTGAAGGGTGATCGGGGGGTGTTGGACAGGCGACAGTTTTACCTGTCCCTGATGGCATGCCCTGGTCAAATCTGCCAGGCTTTCCGGCAGCCGCCTGCCCGGACCGCCCCGGGGAGGCGCGAGAAGAAATCTCACCGCAGCGATCGCGTGAGCGATGCGCGCAGTCCGCGGCCGCTCTCCGGCGCACCCAAGCCGGCGGGCGGCCACCGAGCACGCCGGAATCCCGGCCGCGTCAAAGGAGTTACGTGTGAGACCCACCCCCCACCAGGCCCTCGCGGCGGGCGCACTCGCCGTCGCCGCGCTGGCCGGCCTCTCGCTGACGGGCACCGCGGCGACAGCCGCACCGCACACGGCGCCCCGGGCCGCCGCGTGCACCCCCGCCCAGGTGGTCGCCAACGGCGGCTTCGAGAGCGGGACTTCGCCCTGGAGCCAGTCGCAGACCAGTGTGATCACCAACCGCGCGGGCCAGAGTGCCCACGGCGGCGGCTACTTCGCCTGGCTGAACGGAGTGGGCCGCACCCACACCGACACCCTCTCCCAGAGCGTCACCGTCCCCTCCGGCTGCAGCACCGCCACACTCACCTTCTGGCTGCACATCGACACCGCCGAGACGACGTCGTCCACCCAGTACGACAAGCTGACGGCGAAGATCGGCAGCACGACCCTGGCGACGTACTCCAACCTCAACAAGAACACCGGGTACGTTCAGAAGTCGTTCGACGTGTCGGCCTTCGCGGGACAGACCGTGAACGTCGCCTTCACCGGCACCGAGGACTCCAGCCTCCAGACGAGCTTCGTCATCGACGACGTCGCCCTCAACACCTCCGGCGACACCACCCCGCCGGGCGACTCCACCCGTACGCCGGCCTCGCCCTCGTACACCGTCAACCTCAGCAGCGACACGAGCGGCGGTGTCTGGACCGGCCACGAGAGCACGACCTTCACCAACGCCTCGACCACCCCGCTCAGCGAGGTGTATCTGCGGCTGTGGGACAACTACCACGGCACCTGCTCGGCCATGCCGATCACCGTCACCAACGTCACCGGCGGCACGGCGGGCTCCCTGTCGGTCGGCTGCACCGCCCTGCAGATCGCCCTGCCGACACCGCTCGCGCAGGGCCAGAGCGCCACGATCGGCTTCGACCTGGGCATCACCGTGCCCAGCGGCGCCGACCGCTTCGGTCATGACGGGGCGTTCAACAACATCGGCAACGCCCTGCCCGTGCTCGCGGTCAAGGACGGCTCCGGCTGGCACCTCGACCCGTACACCAACAACGGTGAGTCCTTCTACTCCCTGGCCGCCGACTTCAAGGTGACCCTCGACCACCCGAACTCCCTGCTGGTGCCCGCCACCGGCACCTCGGCCGACACCCCCGGCTCCAGCGGCCGTACGGTCACCACCGCCACCGCCTCCAAGGTCCGTGACTTCGCCTGGGCGGCGGGCCCGTTCAGCAAGATCTCCGGCACCTCGGCCGCGGGCACCGCGATCAACATCTACTCCGTCTCGGGCATCAGCTCCTCCGACGCCCAGTCGATGCTGAGCACCGCCAAGAGCGCCGTGGATTCCCACGCGGCACGCTTCGGCGCCTATCCGTACGGCGAGCTGGACGCGGTGATCGACAACAACTACTGGTTCGGCGGCATGGAGTACCCCGGCTTCGTCCTCGACCTGGTCAGCACCACCGCGCTCACCCATGAGATCGGCCACCAGTGGTTCTACGGCATCGTCGGGGACGACGAGTACACCAGCCCCTGGCTGGACGAGTCGTTCACGGACTACGCCACCGACCTGGCGCTCGACAAGACGGGCAGCGGCTGCTGGAACAGCGTCTCCTGGGCGTCCTCGGCCGAGAAGATCACCAACTCGATGGCCTACTGGGACACCCACTCCTCGCGCTACTCCACCGTCGTCTACGGCTACGGCAAGTGCGCCCTGCACGACCTGCGGCGCGTCCTCGGTGACACCACCATGGCCAAGCTCCTGAAGGACTACGCCACTTCGCACTGGTACGGCGTCTCGACGACGGCCGAGTTCAAGGCCGCCGCCCAGGCCGCCACGACCACGGACCTGACGTCGTTCTGGACCCAGCACCGCATCGACGGCTGACACCGCCGTGTGCGTCCCCCTCGCCCGTCACGGCAGCGGCTGTGGCGGGCGAGGGCCCGTGTAGTGGGCGCTGGGGCGCATCCGCAGGGGGTGTTCCCCGTACTCCTCCAGGGCGTGCGCGATCCACCCCGCCGTACGGGCCACCGCGAACACCGCCTCGCCCGCCTCGGCCGGCATACCGCAGGCCACACTGAACACGGCGAGCGCGAGATCGACGTTGGCGTGCAGCTCGGTGTGCCGGGCCGTGGTGGCGACCACGTCGTGGGCCGCGGCGAGCGCCTCCTCGGCCTGCGGAAGCTCCGCGAGCAGGGCGAACAGGGCCTGGGCGCGCGGGTCCTCGCCCGGGTAGAGGCGGTGGCCGAGGCCGGGCACCCGCCGGCCCGAGCGCAGATGGGCGGCGACCACGGGGGCCGCGCCGCCGCGCTCCAGCACCTCGGTGAGCATCTGGTGCGCGAGCCCGCTGGCGGCTCCGTGCAGCGGTCCGTCCAGTGCGCCGAGCCCGGCCGAGACGACCGCGTACGGATGGGCGCGCGCCGAGGCCGCGACCCGGGCGGCGAGCGTGGAGGCGGCCAGATCGTGGTCGATCAACAGGGCCAGGGCCGTGTCCAGTACGTTGATCGACGCCTCGTCGGGGAGCCTGGGCGTGAGGCGGTGCCACAGCTGCCAGGCGAGCCGCTCGGCGCCCCGGTGCCGCTTGCCCGCCGTCGGCAGCGCCCCGACCAGCGTGGGGATCAGCATCCGGGCGCAGCCGAGCACCGCGGCCGGCTCCAGGTCGAAGCGGAGCGGATCGGCGGCGGAGACGGCGACCGCGGCGGCCCGCAGCCGGTCCATGGTGCCGCTGTGCGCGGGCAGCGCGCCGACCGCGAGCCGCGCCGCGTCCAGGAACTGCTGGGGCGCGGTGAACCGGGCGCCGCGCGGCAGCGTGCCGGTCCACACCCACTCGGCGACCTCCTCGAAGCCGTACGCCCCTGCGAGTGCGACCGCGTCGACCCCGCGGAAGTAGTAGCGGTCCTTGTCGATCAGCGTCAGTCCGGTACGGAAGTTCAGTTCGCCGCCGCGTACGGCGGGCTCGCGGCGGGCGCTGCGCCGGGCCAGTGCGTCGACCTCCTTGGCGTCGAAGGTCGAGCCCCGTCCGCCGGGTGCCCGTTCGCTGCTCAGCTGGCCGCGGCTGACATACGCGTACACCGTCTCCGGCTTCACGCCGAGCCGTTCGGCCGCTTCGCGGGTGGTGAGTCGCGACTGATCCGTCATGAGGTCACCGTATCCAAGATCGATCAATGTTGATTCAATCAATATTGACAGCTTTCTCGTCAATCATAGACAGTCGAATCAACATCGAGGGAGGAAGAGACATGTCGACCACCACCACGGCAGTACCCCGCGGGCTCGCGGGCGTCGTCGTCACGGACACCGCGCTCGGGGACGTCCGGGGCCGCGAGGGCTTCTACCACTACCGCCAGTACTCGGCCGTCGAACTCGCGCAGACCCGCGGCTTCGAGGACGTGTGGCACCTGATGTTCCACGGCGAACTGCCCGACGCCGCCGCCCGCGCGGACTTCACCGCCCGCACCGCGGCCCTGCGCCATCTGCCCCGCGAAGTGAGCGACGCGCTGCCCGGCGTCGCCGCGGCGGGCGCGGCCTCCGGACCGCTCGCCGGACTGCGCACCGCCCTCTCCCTGCTCGGCGCCGCCCAGGGGTTCCGGCCGGTCTACGACCTCGACGCCGACCGACGGCGCGAGGACGCGCTCGCGGCCTGCGCCGCCGTCCCCACCCTGCTGACCGCGCTGTACCGGCTCGGCCAGGGCCTCGACCCCGTCGAGCCGCGCGACGACCTCTCGTACGCCGCCAACTACCTGTACATGATGACGGGTTCGCTGCCCGAGCCCGACCGTGTCAGGGCGATCGAGCGGTACCTCATCTCCACCGTCGACCACGGCTTCAACGCCTCCACCTTCACCGCGCGCGTCGTCGCCTCCACCGGCGCCGACATGGCGGCGTCCCTGGTTGCGGCCGTCGGGGCGCTCTCCGGCCCGCTGCACGGCGGCGCCCCCAGCCGCGCCCTGGACACCCTCGACGCCATCGGCTCGCGGGACCGCATCGACGCATGGGTGCGCGAGCGCGTCCTCGCGGGCGACCGGATCATGGGCTTCGGCCACCCCGTCTACCGCACCGAGGATCCGCGCTCGCGGATGCTGCGCGGCATCGCCGAGGACATCGGCGGCCCGCTGGTCGCCTTCGCCGTCGAGGTGGAGCGGCAGGTCGAGGCGATCCTCGCCGAGCTGAAACCGGGCCGGGAGCTGCACACCAACGTGGAGTTCTACGCGGGTGTGGTCATGGAGCTGTGCGGAGTGCCGCGCGAGATGTTCACCCCGACGTTCTGTGCGGCCCGGGTGGTCGGCTGGAGCGCCAACATCCTGGAGCAGTCGGAGGACTCCAAGATCATCCGCCCGGCGGCCCGCTATGTGGGCCCGCCCCCGCCGCACCCCGTACCCGCGCCCTGAGCCGTCCGGGCGTGCGGAGCACGGTACTTGGCGCCGCCCGGCGCCGTCGGACAATGGATGTACCGCTCCCGCGCCGCGCCTCTACGCTCGGCGCGTGAACCCGGTCGTCCTCGCCTGCGTCGTCCTGCCCGTAACAGCTGTGCTGTACGGGTTGATCGGCCTGCGCCGCCGCACGGAGCACCGTTGGTACCGGGCGGCGGTCGCGCACTGCGCCGCGATCGAGCTCGACCCGTACCACGCCGTCGCCGACCGGTGGTGGCCCGAGGACGACACCCAGGCGGCGGCCGCCCAGCTGGTGCTCGACGGGCTGGTCACCGTCAACCGCCGCGGAAACCTGAGCCTCACCGCCGCCGGCGCCGACCCGGCACGCGATGCCGGGCACCCGCTTCCCCACGCCCTGCTCGCCGCGCTGCGGCGCCGCAGCGCGCCCGCGACCCTGGGCAACGTGCTGCTGCGCGACCCCCAGTTCCACACGGTCCGGACGGAGTTCCACGCCGACTGCGCCGCGCGGCTGCTGCCGCAGCGGCCGGCTCCCCCGAGTGACCTCGGGTGCCTCGGCTGCACCGGGGTGGCGCTGCTCCTGGGGCAGTTCGGGTTCGCCGCCACCGGGCTCTTCGACCGGATGCCGCACGGGACGGCGCAGTGGGCCGCGGCCGTCGCCACCGGTGCGGCGCTGTTGGCGCAGATCACCGGGCTCTGCGGTGTGCGGGTGCCGGACGAGCTGCCCGACCCCTTCGCCGAATGGCTGGCCCGGCCGGGGAGCCCGCACCCGGCGCTCGCCGAGCTGGCCGTACGGGACCCCGAAGCCGAGGCCTGGCTCCGGGCCGGCCGGTTCCGTACCCGCCGCGGCCGGAACCGGGGGCGGCCCCGGCGCCGCGGCGCTCCCGCCGAGGCCGGGGCCTGAGCGGGAGTGCCGTGTGACGCGGCGTCCGACCGGCCTCAGCGCCAGATCGTCTGGACCGAGTCGAACTGGACCCAGGTGATGGTGTTGCCCGAGTTGGCACCGAAGACGGTTACCGAACCGGCGGTGTTCACCTCGAAGCGGCAGGCGTTGATGCCCTGGCTGTTGTTGCGGGGCGCGGTGGCGCGGATGTACGAGGTCGGCCTGGCCATGGTGGCGGGCAGCGTGGCGACCTTGGTGTCGGCCGCGAAGCTGCCGGTGATGACGCCGCGGGCCTGGAGGAAGGTGGTGCCCGCGATGGTGACGAGGCGGACCTGCGGGGTCGCGCCGACCTGCGCGGTGACGCCGGGCTCCAGGACCAGGTCGGCCCAGTCGCCGGCCTCCACGCCACCGGCGGCGGCCGCGGGGGAGGCGGTGGCGATGTTGGCGACGGCGACGGCGGCGGGCACGGCGAAGGCGGCGCCGAGAATGCTGCGGCGGTTGAAGGACATGGTGGTTGGTCTCCTTGACGAGGCCGTGTGCGAAATGACGGAGAGTTCTGCGGGCGCGGTCAGCGCCAGACGGCGCTGAAGCTGTCGAGCTGGGCCCAGGTGATGGCGTTGGTGTCACGCCCGCCGAACAGCCGCAGCGCGCCGTCGGTGCCGGCCTCGGCCCGGGCGACGCAGTAGCCGCCGTTGTTGTTGCGCGGGACGTTGCAGCGGGCCGCCACGCTGGGGGTCAGCGCGTCGGGCAGGGTGCCGAGGACCGCGTCGCCGTCGAAGGTGCCCTTGACGCCGCCGCTGAGCTGCAGCGTCGTCGTGCCGGCGACACTGATGAGCCGGCCCTGGGGCGGGTTCAGGTCGGCGGTGACACCCGAGGCCAGGGTGATCGGCGTCCAGTCGGTGATCACCTTGACGCCGTCGACCTCGACGGTGTCGGGGATCGTCACGATGGTGCAGGTGCGCGGCCCGGGGTCCTCACAGGCGAAGCCGAAGTGGAGGTTGGTGACGCCGTTGCGGGTGTCGATGTGCATGCCCTCGGGCTCGCGCCACTCCAGGCCCGGCGCGGCGGTGATGAACTGCCGGGTCAGGACGTTGCCGGTGGCCCACTCCATGGCGGTGATGTAGGTGTTGCCCGGCGACGGGTTCCTGGTGGCGGTGCTGGACTCGCCGCTGAGCATGTACAGCACGCCCTTGTGGGACGTGTACCCCTGGAACACGCCCAGGTCCGTGGGCATCTCGATGCGCTGGAGCGCCTGGAAGTCGCCCACCGAGGCCTTGGCCAGGTCGTACCGCTCGAAGTGCGTCGCGCCGTCGGAGTAGAACCGCACCACGAGCTCGTTGGAGCTGCGGTCGATGGCGGGGGTGGCGAAGAGCGCGGTCGGCGTGGGGCGGTACGGCTTGGCGTGCAGCGAGGACCCGTAGTCGAGGACCGTCCCCGACCGGAAGTCGAAGTTGGTGATGGAGGTGCCGAAGCCCTCGTTCTTGGAGTTGGGCTGCGACGCCGTCTCGGTCCACAGGCGGATGGTGCCGCCGCGGTTCTCGACACCGAGGTTGACACCGTGGCCGAAGCCCCGCAGATACATGTATCCGGTGATCGCGCCCGACCGGTTGAGGCGGGTCACGCACATGTCGCCGTTGCCGTTGCGGGTGTCGTAGTCGACCGGCGCGGACTCCCCGCTGAGGGTCAGGCCGCCCTGCATCAGCTGGAGCACGAAGAGGTCGCCCGACACCGGGTCGGTGTTGAACGACTGCATCACGGTGCTGTTCTTGAGCGGGCGGCGGTGCAGCAGCTTGCCCACCGGTCCCGCGATGTCTATCTGTCCTTCAATGGTGACGCTCAACGACGCCGCTCCTTCATGCACGTTTCGGTGCTGCCGTGATCGGAACGGCGTCAGTGTCGCACGGGTGTTCCCGCGGCGGGAGTCCTGGTGCGCCGACGAGGAGCAGGGCCTCGCCGGGCGCACCAGCATGCCCGACATGTCACGAAAGGCCGCTTCCCATGGCTGATATCAGCCGGTCAGTGTGGCCTTGGAGCGCATGGCGAGGAAGTTCGTCCGGTAGGCGTCGTGGGTCGCGGCGCCCTCGACGCGCAGCAGCGCCTCGTCGTTCTCCCGGAGGGAGGAGACGTCGAGGTTGTGGGATCCGGTGAAGGTCCACTTGGTGTCCGGGTGCCCCGCGTAGTTGCCCTCGACCAGCAGGTACTTGGAGTGCACGAACAGGTCGTCCGCCTCGCTCGCGGGTGTGCCGTTGTCGAGGTGGAGCTTGTACGGCTTGATCCGGGCGTGGTTGCCGAGGGTCGCGAGCTGGCTCGTCTCGTTGTAGACGACCTCGATCCAGCAGTCCTGGTCGGCGAGCTGCCGCAGCTTGGCCGCCACCTCGGTGCGGGTGAAGGCATAGGCGGCGACGCGCACGACGGTCTTGTGGGAGGCGGAGCCGACCGTCGTGTTGCCCGTGCACGACACGTTGTTCAGTACGTCGACCATGAGGTCACCCGTCGACTGCGGGAAGAAGTAGTACTTCTCGCCCCCCGACGTCGTGCCCTGCCGGTAGTAGTCGGTGTTGCGGTTCTCGGCGGCGAGGTCGTTGAAGTACGCCGTGTACGCGGTGTAGAGGTCGGTGTTGCCCACCGAGGTGTACGCGTTGTTCCAGAACCGGTCGGTGTTCGCCGCGGTCTGGTTGGCGGACGTCTGGATCACCACGTCCTCGGCGACACCGGCGTCACCCACCCGGGAGAAGAGGAAGAACTTGTTGTGGTTGATGTGGTTCTTGGCCGGGTCGAGCGTGGTGTCCGCGATGCACGCCCGGTCCTTCGGGCACACGTGCAGCCAGGACGTCCTGGTCATGTCCTTGCCGAGGGCGGCGGCCAGTTGCGTGGCGGCCGTGGAGGTGGAGAACGTGTGGTCGAGGACGACCCGGACCTGCACGCCCCGGTCGTGGGCACGCACCAGCGCGTCGCTGTAGCCGGTGTCGGTCAGGGCGTACATGGCGGCGCGCAGCGTACGCCCGCTCTGGGTGTTGTCGATCGCCCCGACGATGTGGTCCTTGATCGCGTTCTGCTCGGCCACGGTGCCCTGCGGGTCGTTGAAGACGGCGCCCGTGGCGGGCATCGGCGCCGGGTCCGCCACGGCGGCCGGCGACGGGACGAGCAACGCGGCCAGGAGGGACCCGGCGAACAACGCCGCGGCACATATGCGTCTGATGTCTCTCACTCCTCGACAAAGATCGTTCCTGCTGTGAGCAGGTGCACGATAGCCCGCCGGGCCCGGCGCTCCGACGGCACCCGACGCAATCGGTTGCCTCGCATGCCATGTGTCTTGCGTCACATGGGTCACGGGTGTTGCGTTGCTTCTGGTTTGCGCAATCTTGCGCCCGCACGCCGCGATGATCGCCCGAACGCCAGGTCAGGGCCATGCTACCGAGGGTAACTGTCCCGTGTGGACAGGGCTGTTGAGGAGTGGGCGCAGTGCTGCAAACACATGTTCGCCATTGGAACGCAAGTGCCCGGTGATCTTTCACGGGTCCGCGGTTGCACATTCCGGCTCCGGCGGGCGTCATCTGTTCGAAGGCGCGCACCGGCGCCTTCCGAGGCCGTCGGGGGGCGGGACGGACGGGCCTCGAAGCGCACCAGAAAGGAGCCGGAAGTCTCGTGACGATCGATCGGATGGGCGATGTGGTCCTGGCAGTTCTCGCGATGCGGGTGTTCGGCCGCGACGCGGCCCTGCTACTGCGGCGGGCCGCGGCCGCGGGCGTGCGGACGGGTGTGAGCGAGTTGCTGCGTACGGACGGAGAGGGAGACCGGTGAGCCAGGACCTGCCGCACCGCACGCCGGGCAGACCCGCGATGACGAACCAGCAACTGCCGGTGGACTTCAGCGCGTTCCACCATATGCACCGGCCCGTCTATCTGCGCTGGGCGCAGACGGTCCTCAACCACCGGGCGGACGCCGAGGAAGCCGTCGACGCGGCTTTCGAACAGCTCCTGATGATCTGGACGGTCGTCCTCTCCAAGGAGAACCCCGCCGCGTACGCCTGGAGCGTGCTGCGCAGCCGCACCCTCGACCTGGCCCGCGCCCGCAGAAGGCGCCCGGCACTGCTGGAGGCGGCCGCCTTCGAGACGGTGGCCCTGGCCCGGGCCTGCGACCCCATAGGCCAGTTGGAGGAGAGCCTCGCCCTCTTCCACGCGGTACGCCAGCTCCCGCCGCGCCAGATGGACGTGATGCTGCTGCTCCACCTCCACGGCCTGACCCCCGCCCAGGTCGGCGACCACCTCGGCATCACCGCGGCCGCCGTCCGCTCCACCGCCCGCCACGCCAAGCGCCGACTGCGCCACACCCTCGGCCCGGCGGCCCAGCACACCGAGGAGGGACACGCCGATGACATCGCCCATTGACGAGGTGCTCGCCCGTGCCCGCCTGGCCCACCAGCCCTGCACCGCGGCCGACGTCGACGCCGCCGAGCAGCGCCTCGCCGCCCGGGTCACCGCGCCGCCGCACACCGCCGCGGCCCCGTCGGGCCGCCCCCGGCTCGCCGCCTGGCGGGCGCTCCTGGCCGAGCCGGGACCGCCGCTGGACGAGCTGAGCGCGGCCCAGGACCTCACCGTCGTCTGCGAGATGTTCGTCATCCACCCCGACGCGCTCGACGACCTCAAGCTCTTCTTCGCCCGCGCGCTGCCCGAGCCGGCCGGTGCCCGCATCCTGGGCTGCATGCTGCATCTGACCGGCCGCCCCGAATCCGCCCGGTTCTGGTGGCAGTACGCGGCAGGGGCGGGCGACGCGGCCGCCACCTTCTGCCTCGGCCTGCACCACCGCGCCCTGGGCGAACACCCCGAGGCCGACTGGTGGCACGTCCAGGGCCACACCCTCAGCGGCCACGGCGCGACCGTCGCGGACGTCGACCTGACCACGACACTGCGCATCCTGCGCGCCCTGCGCACCGGCCCCCTGCCGGTGCCCGACCTGGTCCACGCCGTGCTCGACTACATACCGGCCGCGCTCTCGTACGTCGACGACGACCTCGACCTGCCCCTGCCCGACCCGGACTTCACCGAGCACATCACCGCCCTGACCCCCTTCCCGGGGTGCGGCCCGCCGGTGTTTTCCGGTGTCCGTCCGCCCTGCGCATTGCCCAAAAGGGTGCCTGCTGCACATACTGGCGCGGCCGGGGAACAGACGTACGGGGGAGCGGACATGAGCGAGACCACCAGCGGGCGCGGCGCGGTCGTCACCGAGGATCCGGGCACCGGGCCGATGGTCGTCGTCGAGGACCTGCGCCGCTCGTACGGCGAGGGCGCCGCCGCCGTCCACGCGCTGCGCGGGGTGTCCTTCGAGGTGCCGCGCGGCGAGCTCGTCGCCCTCAAGGGGCGCTCCGGATCCGGCAAGACGACGCTGCTCAACCTGGTCGGCGGGCTCGACCGGCCCGACGGCGGCCGGATCACCGTCGACGCCACGGACCTGGCCGAGCTCGGCGAGGAGGGGCTGCTGGCGCTGCGCCGCGACCGGATCGGCTTCATCTTCCAGTCCTTCGGGCTGATCCCGATCCTGTCGGCCGCCGAGAACGTCGGCGTCCCGATGCGGCTGCGCAAGGCCGACCCGGCCGAGCGCGACGCGCGCGTGGAGCTGCTGCTCGCCCTGGTCGGGCTCGCCGACCACGCCCAGCAGCGCCCCGGCGAGCTCTCCGGCGGCCAGCAGCAGCGGGTCGCCATCGCCCGTGCGCTCGCCAACCGGCCCGCGCTCCTGATCGCCGACGAGCCCACCGGCCAGCTGGACGCCGAGACCGGGCTCGCCGTGATGGAGCTGCTGCGCGCGGTCGTCCGCAGCGAGGGCGTCACCGCCCTGGTCGCCACCCACGACGCCCAGCTGCTCGGGCTCGCGGACCGCGTCCTGGAGCTCAGCGACGGGCGCATCATCGACCACGGCTGACCGCCGCGGCTCCGCCTTCCCCCATCAGAATCGCGTCAATACGGCAGCTCAGCGGGACCCCCCGTCCGATTTGCCGGAATGGCTGGCCGTAAGGTCGGCAGCGCGTACGCAGCAGTTCTCTGAAAGACAATGGGGCCATGGCACGCGGCAAGCTACGGATATACCTCGGTTCGGCACCGGGCGTCGGCAAGACGTACGCGATGCTGTCCGAGGGCCACCGGCGCGTGGAACGCGGCACCGACTGCGTGGTCGCGTTCGTGGAGCACCACGGCCGCCCGCGCACCGAGGTGATGCTGCACGGACTGGAGCAGATCCGGCGCCGCGAGATCGAGTACCGCGGCTCGGCCTTCACCGAGATGGACGTCGACGCGGTCCTGGAGCGCGGACCCGCCGTCGCCCTGGTGGACGAGCTCGCCCACACCAATGTGCCCGGCTCGCGCAACACCAAGCGCTGGCAGGACGTCGAGGAGCTGCTCTCCGCCGGAATCGACGTGGTCTCCACCGTCAACATCCAGCACCTGGAGTCGCTGGGCGACGTCGTGGAGTCGATAACCGGCGTGCGCCAGCGCGAGACGGTGCCCGACGAGGTGGTGCGGCGGGCGAACCAGATCGAGCTCGTCGACATGTCGCCGCAGGCGCTGCGCCGCCGGATGGCGCACGGCAACATCTACAAGTCCGACAAGGTCGACGCGGCCCTGTCCAACTACTTCCGCCCCGGCAATCTGACCGCGCTGCGCGAGCTCGCGCTGCTGTGGGTCGCGGACCGGGTCGACGAGTACCTCCAGCAGTACCGGGGCGAGCACAACATCCGCTCCACCTGGCAGGCCCGCGAGCGGATCGTCGTCGGTCTGACCGGCGGGCCCGAGGGCCGCACCCTGATCCGGCGCGCGGCCCGGATGGCCGCCAAGGGCTCCGGCAGCGAGATCCTCGCGGTGTACGTGGCGCGCAGCGACGGGCTCACCTCCGCCTCGCCCAAGGAGCTGGCCGTCCAGCGGACGCTGGTCGAAGACCTCGGTGGATCGTTTCACCACGTCATAGGCGACAACGTCCCCGCCTCGCTCCTGGAATTCGCCCAGGGCGTCAACGCCACCCAGATCGTCCTCGGCTCCAGCCGCCGCAAGGCCTGGCAGTACGTCTTCGGGCCGGGCGTCGGCGCGACCGTGGCCCGCGAGTCCGGGCCCGACCTCGACGTCCACATCGTCACCCACGAGGAGGCCGCCAAGGGGCGCGGCCTTCCGGTGGCGCGCGGCGCCCGGCTGGGGCGGGTCCGGAGCATCTGGGGCTGGCTCTCGGGCGTCGCGGGACCGGCGCTGCTCACCCTGCTGCTGACCAATGTCGACGCGGACCTCGGGCTCGCCAACGACATGCTGCTCTTCCTGACGCTCACGGTCGCCGCGGCCCTGCTCGGCGGGCTGCTCCCGGCGCTCGCCTCGGCCGCGTTCGGCTCGTTCCTGCTGAACTACTACTTCACCCCGCCGGTCCACCAGATCACCATCGCGGACCCCAAGAACATCCTGGCCATCGCGATCTTCTTCCTGGTGGCGGTCTCGGTGGCCTCCGTCGTCGACCTCGCGGCCCGCCGCACCCACCAGGCGGCCCGGCTGCGCGCCGAGTCCGAGATCCTCTCGTTCCTCGCGGGCAGCGTGCTGCGCGGCGAGACCACGCTCGACGCGCTCCTGGAGCGGGTCCGCGAGACCTTCGCCATGGAGTCCGTTGCCCTGCTGGAGCGGGCCGGCGACGTCGAGCCGTGGACCTGCGCGGGCAGCGTCGGCCCGCACCCCGTGGCCCGCCCCGAGGACGCCGACGTCGACATGCCGGTCGGCGACCACATGGCGCTGGCCCTGAGCGGCCGTGTGCTGCCCGCCGAGGACCGCCGGGTGCTCGGCGCCTTCGCCGCCCAGGCCGCCGTCGTCCTCGACCGCCAGCGCCTGGTCGACAAGGCCGAGGAGTCCCGCAAGCTCGCCGAGGGCAACCGCATCCGCACCGCGCTGCTCGCCGCCGTCAGCCACGACCTGCGCACCCCGCTGGCCTCCATCAAGGCCGCCGTGACCTCGCTGCGCTCCGACGACGTCGACTGGTCCGAGGACGACGAGGCCGAGCTCCTGGAGGGCATCGAGGACGGCGCCGACCGGCTCGACCACCTCGTCGGCAACCTGCTCGACATGTCCCGCCTCAACACCGGCACCGTCACCCCGATCATCCGCGAGATCGACCTCGACGAGGTGGTCCCGATGGCGCTCGGCGGCGTACCGGAGGACAGCGTCGAGCTGGACATCCCGGAGAGCCTGCCGATGGTCGCCGTCGACTCCGGGCTGCTTGAGCGGGCCGTCGCCAACATCGTCGAGAACGCCGTCAAGTACAGCCCCGCGACCGAGCCCGTCCTGGTGGCCGCGAGCGCCCTCGGCGACCGCGTGGAGGTCCGGGTGGCCGACCGGGGCCCCGGCGTCCCCGACGAGAGCAAGGAACGGATCTTCGAGCCCTTCCAGCGGTACGGTGACGCTCCGCGCGGCGCCGGAGTGGGACTGGGGCTCGCGGTCGCCCGGGGATTCGTCGAGTCGATGGGCGGCACCCTCACCGCCGAGGACACCCCGGGCGGTGGCATGACCATGGTCCTCACCCTCAGGGCGGTGCCCGGCCCCGGCCCGGTCGTCGCCGACCTCTCCGCCCAGGTCACCTCGTGACCCACGGCCCCCGACAGAAAGCAGGACCCGCATGACCCGGGTGCTCGTGGTGGACGACGAGCCGCAGATCGTCCGCGCCCTCGTGATCAACCTCAAGGCGAGGAAGTACGAGGTGGACGCTGCCCCCGACGGGGCGACCGCGCTCCAGCTCGCGGCCGCCCGCCACCCCGACGTGGTCGTCCTGGACCTCGGCCTGCCCGACATGGACGGCGTCGAGGTGATCAAGGGGTTGCGCGGCTGGACCCGGGTGCCGATCCTGGTCCTGTCGGCCCGCCACACCTCCGACGAGAAGGTCGAGGCGCTGGACGCGGGCGCCGACGACTACGTCACCAAGCCGTTCGGCATGGACGAGCTGCTCGCCCGGCTGCGGGCGGCCGTGCGCCGCGCCGAGCCGCTCGGGGGCGAGGGCGCGGACGACGTGGTGACGGTGGAGACCGAGGGCTTCACGGTCGACCTGGCCGCCAAGAAGGTCAACCGGGAGGGCCGGGACGTACGCCTCACGCCCACCGAGTGGCACCTCCTGGAGGTGCTGGTGCGCAACACCGGCCGGCTGGTCAGCCAGAAGCAGCTCCTCCAGGAGGTCTGGGGTCCCTCCTACGGGACGGAGACGAACTACCTCCGCGTCTACATGGCCCAGCTGCGCCGCAAGCTGGAACTCGATCCCTCGCACCCGCGCCACTTCATCACGGAGCCGGGGATGGGCTACCGCTTCGAGCCGTGAGCGGGCGTGTCCACGCGGTGAGCGGGGCGTGGGCGGGCCTGTGGACGGGGGAGCGCGGACAGGTCCCGTGTCGGTGGAGGCCGGTACGCTTTCTGTATGAGTGCTGACCTTCGAACCGAGAAGCCCGCGGGGCGCTTCCGCCGGATGCTCGACCGGCTGTCCACCTCGCAGGAGGAGTTGCACTCCGCGGAACTGCAGGAGGACACGCAGGCCACGGGGTGCACCCGCATCTCCGACTGCGACGACCGCCAGATAGTCAAGGTGACTGGTACCTTGCGGACGGTCACCCTGCGCCCGAGGGCGGGCGTCCCGGCGCTGGAAGCCGAGCTCTTCGACGGGACCGCCCCGCTGGACGTGGTGTGGCTGGGACGGCGCTCGATCGTGGGCATAGAGCCGGGCCGCAAGCTGATCGCCTCGGGCCGGATCTCGATGAGCCACGGCCGGCGGGTGCTGTTCAACCCCAAATACGAACTCCGACCGCTCGGACAGGAGTAGCCGGTGACGTCAGTCGACAAGCCGACCACCACGACCGCCGCCAGACACGTGCGCACCGCACCGGACGCCGACGCCAAAGCCGTCACCGAGGCCGCGCTCTTCGAGGCCTTCGGCGGGATCCGGGGCATGGTGGAGACCTGCCTGCCCGGGCTCCTCTTCGTCACGATCTTCACGGTCAACAAGGACCTGCACAGCTCGGCGATCGCCGCCGTCGCGGTGTCCCTGCTGCTCGTCGTGGTCCGGCTGATCCGCAAGGACACCGTCAAGCACGCCTTCAGCGGCGTCTTCGGCGTGGCCTTCGGCGTGGTCTTCGCGATGATGACGGGCAACGCGAAGGACTTCTATCTGCCGGGCATGCTCTACACGCTGGGCCTGGCGCTCACGTACCTGGTGACGACGCTCTTCGGGGTCCCGCTGATCGGGCTGATGCTGGGCCCGGTCTTCAAGGAGAACCTGTCCTGGCGCACCAGGAACCCGGGCCGCAAGAAGGCGTACGCGAAGGCGAGTTGGGCCTGGGGTCTGATCCTGCTCGCCAAGTGCGCGATCCTCTTCCCGCTCTACTGGTGGGCCAACACCTCCCAGCTCGGCTGGGTGCTGATCGCCCTGAAGATCCCGCCGTTCCTGCTGGCGGTCTGGCTGACCTGGATCTTCCTGGCCAAGGCGCCGCCGCCCATCGACGTGTTCGCGGAGATGGAGGCCGAGGAGGAAGCGGCGAAGGCGGCGAAGGCGGCCGAGGCCGCCGGGAGCTGACGGCATAAAGGGGGGCCGGGGTGCGATACGCACCCCGGCCCCCCCTTTTTTGTGCCAAGGGGCGCGGGGAACTGCGCGACCAGCCGCAGCCGGCCCGCAGTCACACCACGCCCCTCATGTCCGTGAGGGAGCGTCAGCTCGCGGAGCCTTCCCGCCGCACCGACAGCAGGTCCTCCAGCTGCTCCTCGCGGGCCTGCGCGGCCACGAACAGCAGCTCGTCGCCCGCCTCCAGGGTCTCCTCCGGCTGCGGAGTGAGCACCCGGGTGCCCCGGATGATCGTGACCAGCGAGGTGTCCTCGGGCCAGGCCACCTCCCCGACCTGCGTGCCCGCCAGCGCCGACTCCGGCGGCAGCGTCAGCTCGACCAGGTTGGCGTCGCCGTGGCTGAAGCGCAGCAGCCGTACCAGGTCGCCGACGCTCACCGCCTCCTCGACGAGCGCCGACATCAGACGCGGGGTCGAGACGGCGACGTCCACGCCCCACGACTCGTTGAACAGCCACTCGTTCTTCGGGTTGTTGACCCGGGCGACCACACGCGGCACGCCGTACTCGGTCTTCGCGAGCAGCGAGACGACCAGGTTCACCTTGTCGTCGCCGGTGGCCGCGATGACCACGTTGCAGCGCTGGAGCGCCGCCTCGTCCAGCGAGGTGATCTCGCAGGCGTCGGCCAGCAGCCACTCCGCCTGCGGCACCCGCTCCACCGAGATGGCGGTGGGTGCCTTGTCGACGAGGAGCACCTCGTGACCGTTCTCCAGAAGCTCGCCCGCGATGGAACGACCCACCGCGCCGGCCCCGGCAATCGCGACGCGCATCAGTGATCGCCCTCCTCGGGACCCTGGGCGAAGGCCGCCTCCACCTTCTCGACCTCGTCCGTACGCATCATCACGTGGACCAGGTCGCCTTCCTGCAGGACCGTCTGGGAGCTCGGCAGCACCGCTTCGCCCAGCCGGGTGAGGAAGGCGACGCGCACGCCGGTCTCCTCCTGCAGCTTGCTGATCTTGTGGCCGATCCAGGCCGTGGAGGTGTGGACCTCCGCCAGCTGGAGCGCACCGCTCGGGTCGCTCCACAGCGGCTCCGCGCCGGACGGCAGCAGCCGCCGCAGCATCTGGTCGGCGGTCCAGCGGACCGTGGCGACCGTCGGGATGCCGAGCCGCTGGTACACCTCGGCGCGGCGCGGGTCGTAGATGCGGGCCGCGACGTTCTCGGTCCCGAACATCTCGCGGGCCACCCGGGCCGCGATGATGTTGGAGTTGTCGCCGCTGGAGACCGCCGCGAACGCGCCGGCCTCCTCGATCCCCGCTTCACGCAGGGTGTCCTGGTCGAAGCCGACGCCGGTGACCCGGCGGCCGCTGAACCCGGAACCGAGCCTGCGGAAGGCCGTGGGGTCCTGGTCGACGACGGCCACGGTGTGGCCCCGCTGCTCCAAGGTCTGCGCGAGAGCGGCTCCCACTCGCCCGCAGCCCATGATGACGATGTGCACGTCCCCTCACATACTTCCTTGTCGGCGTTGCCCGGTGACGAGCTTATGCGGCTCGCGGCGGGATGCACTCACCAGCGTCGGTACTTCGGCGGGCGCAGTCGGTGAGCCTCCCACCGGACGACGCCCCGCCGCACATCCGTCGCGCAGGCTGAGACGCATGGAAACGACACGGCGTTCACTCCCGCCGCGGACGGAACGTCCTTGGGCCGCGCCCGGCCCGCGCGCCGGCACCGCCGAGCGGCTCGCCCTGGCCACCGCGGCGGCCCTGTTCGCCTCCGGTCTGTTCCATCTGGGCGTGTTCGCGGTGGCGGGCGGCCCCTGGAACGGGCCGGTGTCCTGGCGCAAGCCCGCCACCTTCGGCCTGTCCTTCGGCCTCACCCTGGCCGCGCTCACCTGGGTGACCTCGTACGTACAAACCGGCCCCCGCGTCCGGGCGGCGCTGCTGGCTCTGCTGGCCGCCGACAGTGTGCTGGAAGTGGCCGGTATCACCCTTCAGGCCTGGCGGAAGGTGCCCTCGCACCTCGACATGGAGACGCCGTTCGACTCGGCCGTCTCGATGGCGCTGGCCGTCGGCGGGGGCCTGCTCGTGGTGATCCTCACGTGGTTCGCCCTCGCCGCGTTCCGCCGCCCGCCCTCGGGACCGGCCGGGATGGCGCTCGCCGTCCGGGCCGGCTTCGCGATCCTGCTGGTCGCGCTCGCCTCCGGCGCGGCGATGATCGCCCGGGGCGTGGTGCTCACCCGCACCGGCCACCAGCTCGCCGCCTACGACTCGACCGCGCCGCTCAAGCCGCTGCACGGCGTGAGCCTGCACGCGGTCCTGGTCCTGCCCGCCCTCGCCCGGCTGCTCTCCCGTACGCGACTGAGCGCGGCGCGCCGTGAGCGGACGGTGGCGGCGGCGACCGGCTGCTATCTGCTGGCGGTCGTGGCCACGGCCGTGTGGGCGGCTCTCTCGTACTGATGGGGGGTGGCGGGTGGGCCGCGTCAATACGCAGCCCTTACGCTTCTCTGTTGTGTCCAAACTGACCGACGTGCCCAAACGGATCCTGATCGGCCGGGCGCTGCGCAGCGACAAGCTGGGAGAAACGCTCCTCCCCAAGCGCATCGCGCTCCCCGTCTTCGCGTCCGACCCGCTCTCGTCCGTTGCGTACGCGCCCGGAGAAGTCCTCCTGGTGCTCTCCGTGGCGGGTGTGTCGGCGTACCACTTCAGCCCCTGGATCGCCGTCGCGGTCGTGGTGCTGATGTTCACCGTGGTCGCCTCGTACCGGCAGAACGTGCACGCCTACCCCAGCGGCGGCGGTGACTACGAGGTCGCCACCACCAACCTGGGCCCCAAGGCCGGACTCACCGTCGCCAGCGCGCTCCTCGTCGACTACGTCCTGACCGTCGCCGTCTCGATCGCCTCCGGCATCGAGAACCTCGGCTCGGCCGTCCCGTTCGTGGTCGAGCACAAGGTGCTGTGCGCGGTGGGCGTGATCGTGCTGCTCACGCTGATGAACCTGCGCGGTGTGAAGGAGTCCGGCAACCTCTTCGCCATCCCCACGTACGTCTTCGTGGGCGGCGTCTTCATCATGATCGCGTGGGGCGCCTTCAAGGGCATGGTCCTCGACGACACGATGAAGGCCCCGACGGCCGACTACACGATCCACGCCGAGCACCAGGGCCTGGCGGGCTTCGCGCTCGTCTTCCTGCTGCTGCGCGCCTTCTCGTCCGGCTGTGCCGCGCTCACCGGCGTCGAGGCGATCAGCAACGGCGTCCCGGCCTTCCGCAAGCCCAAGTCGAAGAACGCGGCGACCACGCTCGCCCTGATGGGCGGCCTCGCGGTCACCATGTTCTGCGGCATCATCGCGCTGGCCATGGCCACCAAGGTGCGGATGGCCGAGAAGCCCGCCGAGGACCTGCTGAGCAACGGCGTCCCGGTCGGCTCCGACTACGTCCAGAACCCGGTGATCTCCCAGGTCGCCGAGGCCGTCTTCGGCAAGGGCAGCTTCCTCTTCATCATCCTGGCGGCGGCCACCGCGCTGGTCCTGTTCCTGGCCGCGAACACCGCGTACAACGGCTTCCCGCTGCTCGGCTCGATCCTCGCCCAGGACCGCTATCTGCCGCGCCAGCTGCACACCCGCGGCGACCGCCTCGCGTTCTCCAACGGCATCGTGCTGCTGGCCGGGGCCGCGATCCTGCTCGTGGTGATATACGGCGCGGACTCGACCCGGCTGATCCAGCTCTACATCGTCGGCGTCTTCGTCTCCTTCACCCTGAGCCAGACCGGCATGGTCCGGCACTGGAACCGGCACCTCGCCACCGAGCAGGACCCGGCCAAGCGCCGCCACATGGTCCGCTCCCGCGCGATCAACACCTTCGGCGCCTTCTTCACCGGGCTCGTCCTGGTCGTCGTCCTCGCCACCAAGTTCACCCACGGCGCCTGGGTCGCCCTGATGGGCATGGTGATCTTCTACGGAACGATGACCGCGATCCGCAAGCACTACGACAAGGTGGCCGACGAGATCGCGGCGGCCGAGGAGCGCCCGGACGAGTACGTCCGCCCCTCCCGCGTCCACTCCGTGGTCCTGGTCTCCAAGCTCCACAAGCCGACCCTGCGCGCCCTCGCCTACGCCAAGCTGCTGCACGCCAACCAGCTGGAGGCGATCAGCGTCAGCGTCGACGCGGCCGAGACCAAGGCGCTCAAGGACGAGTGGGACCGGCGCGGCATCGACGTACCGCTGAAGATCATCGACTCGCCGTACCGCGAGATCACCCGCCCGGTCATCGAGTACGTCAAGGGCCTGCGGCGCGAGAGCCCGCGCGACGCGGTCAGCGTCTACATCCCCGAGTACGTGGTCGGCCACTGGTACGAGCACCTGCTGCACAACCAGAGCGCCCTGCGCCTGAAGGGCCGCCTGCTCTTCACCCCGGGCGTGATGGTGACCTCGGTCCCGTACCAGCTCCAGTCCTCCGAGGCGGCCAAGAAGCGGGCCCGCAAGCGGCAGGAGTGGAACGCGCCGGGTTCGGTGCGGCGGGGCCCGGTGGCGCCGCAGCGGCCGAAGGAGCCGAGCGGGAAGGGCTGAGGCGGCCGGCTCGGGCCGGTGCGGGGTCGGCCGGGACCGGTGGGGGACCGGCTGGGGCCGGTGCGGGACCGGCACGGCCTTGTGTGGGACCGGTGCGGCACCGGCTCGGGACCGGCTCGGGCCTTTGCAGGACCGGCTCGGGACCGGTGGGGGACCGGCTCGGGTCTTTGCGGGACCGGCTCGGGTCTTTGCGGGACCGGCTCGGGACCGGTCCGGGGCCTTCGGGCACGTAGACTGGGGGGCTGCCGTCCGCAAGGGACCTCGGACGAGGTCGCTCACGGGGACGGCGGCCTCTTCCCCGTTCCTTCCCCTTGGCACCCTGGAGTCCCCCGCAATGCAGAACGAGCCCTCGTCCTCGTCCTCGCCTTCGTCCCCGTCCTCGCTGGTCGGGGAGGAGTACGAGGTCGAGGTCGGCCCCGTGGCGCACGGCGGGCACTGCATCGCCCGCACGGAGCAGGGCCGGGTGCTGTTCGTGCGGCACGCGCTGCCGGGCGAGAAGGTCCTCGCGCGCGTGACCGAGGGCGACGAGGACTCCCGCTATCTGCGCGCCGACGCGGTGCAGATCCTCTCCGCCTCCAAGGACCGGGTCGAGGCGCCGTGCGCGTTCGCGGGCCCGGGCAAGTGCGGCGGCTGCGACTGGCAGCACGCCAAGCCGGGCGCGCAGCGGCGGCTCAAGGGCGAGGTCATCGCCGAGCAGCTCCAGCGGCTCGCCGGGCTGACGCCCGAGGAGGCCGGCTGGGACGGCACGGTCATGCCCGCCGAGGGCGACAAGCTCCCCGCGGGCGAGGTCCCGGCGTGGCGCACCCGCGTCCAGTACGCGATCGACGAGGACGGCAGGGTCGGCCTGCGCAAGCACCGCTCGCACGACGTCCAGGTGATCGACCACTGCATGATCGCGGCGCCGGGCGTCAGCGAGCTGGGCATCGAGAAGCGCGAGTGGCCGCAGATGGAGTCGGTCGAGGCGATCGCCGCGACGGGCTCGCACGACCGCCAGGTCGTCCTGACCCCGCGCCCCGGCGGCCGCCTCCCCCTGGTGGAGCTCGACAAGCCGGTCTCGGTCCTGCGCGTGGAGGAGAAGGACGGCGGCGTCCACCGCGTGCACGGCCGCGCGTTCGTCCGCGAGCGCGCCGGCGAGCAGGCCGACGAGCGCACCTACCGCGTGGGCATGGGCGGCTTCTGGCAGGTCCACCCGCAGGCCGCCAACACCTTGATCAAGGCCGTGATGCAGGGCCTGATGCCGCGCAAGGGCGACATGGCGCTCGACCTGTACTGCGGGGTCGGCCTGTTCACGGGCGCGCTCGCCGAGCGGGTCGGCGAGACCGGCGCCGTGCTCGGCATCGAGTCCTCCAAGCGCGCGGTGGAGGACGCCCGCCACAACCTGGCGGACCTGACCCGCGTACGCGTCGAGCACGGCAAGGTCGAGCAGGTCCTGCCCCGCACGAAGATCACCGAAGCGGACCTGATCGTCCTGGACCCCCCGCGGGCCGGCGCCGGCAAGCAGACAGTCAAGTACCTGTCGGGCCTGGGCGCCCGCCGCATCGCGTACGTGGCATGCGATCCGGCTGCGCTGGCCCGGGACCTGGCGTACTTCGCCGAGGGCGGCTACAAGGTGCGGACGCTTCGGGCGTTCGATCTGTTCCCGATGACGCATCATGTCGAGTGCGTCGCGATCCTTGAACCGGCCGCAAAGAGCCTCTGACCTGCAGTTTAGGGCAGTGTGCATTATGTGCGCTGTGCGCGTTAAGGGCGATATCTTGACGCTCGTGACGCACGTTTGACGCACGCCCGACGCATTTCCTGATGGTTCGTCAGCACGAAAAAGCCGCCTCCCGCACCAGGGCTACAGCCCGGTGTGGGAGGCGGCTTTCTCTGTTGTTGGCGGTCGAGGGGACCCTTGCGCTGTCCTCCATCGTGGCTTCCCTGCCTGAACACGCTCCGTGACGAATGGAGGAGGGGTAGGGCTGTCTGGCGAGCCAGAAACAATCTTGGACACCTGCGTGTTGGGCAAGGGTCGGTATGGAGGGGGGCGTCGGGCCTGAAGCTGTTCAACACGAAGGGCGGCGTGACCGAGGTCGCGCCGCGTCTGGCAGAGGTCGAGGCGGATGTGCAGGACCTTGTCGAGGCGCACATGGAAACGATGCTTGGGGTCCGTTTCCTGGCCAGCGAGTACAGCACCGGGCCGGTGCATGGCGGGCGGATCGACTCGCTGGGCATTGACGAGAACGGGGCCCCGGTGATCATCGAGTACAAGCGGGGCACCGACGCGGGCGTCATCAACCAGGGCCTGTTCTACCTGTCGTGGCTGATCGACCACCGGGATGCCTTCTGCCACGTGGTCCGCGACCGACTCGGGTTTCAGGCCGCGTCCCAGGTGCTGTGGAGCGCACCGAGGCTGATCTGCGTGGCCGGCGACTTCACCCGCTACGACATCCATGCGGTTCGCGAGCACCGGCATGCCATCGACCTGGTGCGCTACCGGTTCTTCGGCAACGAGCACCTTGGCCTTGACGCGGTGGCCTCGTTCGCCGGCCGTACAGGGCTGCCGAAGGCAGGCCGTCGCCTGGGCACGGCGAAGGCGCAGCGGACCGTGGCGGGCGGGAGCATGGCGAAGCTGGCCGCGGCGGTCGACGAGACCCTGCTCGGGCTTGGTGAGGATCTCACGAAGGTCGAGAACCAGACCTACACGGCCTACCGGCGGATTCAGAACTACGCCTGCCTCGTCCCGCCGAAGAAGGCCAAGTTGCTGCTCTACCTGAAGGCCGACCCGAAGAAGGTCGACCTCGTCCCCGGATTCGCGCGGGACGTGACGGGGCTCGGCCACCACGGCACCGGCGACCTGGAGCTCACGCTCCAGTCCGAGCGGGATCTGGAGCGCGCGGTCGAGTACTTCCGCCAGAGCTACGCGGTGGCGTAGCCAGGTCGGGGCGGGCCGTCGTCTGCGTGGGGGCGAGGGTGAAGTTGTGGGGTGCGGCGTAGCGATGCCTTCCGACGGCTTGGACAGGGGCGGCGGTGGATCTCTAATGATCCCGGCAATTCCCGGTTTGGCTAACCGGGCTTTCGGCGCTATGTTCCGCGCTGCACGGGTGGTGGCTACGGGACTTTGATTGGGCGGCGTCGACCTGCAGTCTCCATGCGGGTGTCTTCACGATGTTCGGTGGCGATGGTGTCCACTTCCTGGCGGGCTGACGCGGAGACTGTGTTTTCTGTTCCGATGTGCAGTTCCTGCTCATATAGGGAGAGCGGTCCCAGCTCGGCGAGTTGCTCGCCGCGGGCGGGGGTGAGCAACGCATTCAGCTCGCGGTGTGCGCGGTCGACGCGCTGGCAGTGAACCTGTTCGGCCCAGGCCAGGCGGGCGCGGGCGGAGGCGAGGTCGGTGCTGGCCTTCACCTTCAGAGCGTGAGGGCACTGCGGGCGGCGTGCAGGTCCTGCCGGTCTTCGAGTGAGCCTCGGAGAACGCGAACCTCCACCCGCCCGGGTAGCGGGATAGCTGCCATCCCACGATGCCGGCCAGCACGGCGAGTAGCCCCTCGCGCCGACCACGAACGCGCGGCTCGAAGATGATGTCCTGGAGGAGGGCTGCGGGGGCGTGCGTAGTGAGCCGCACAGCCCACGTGGGCTGATGGGCCGAGTTGCCGCCCCAGACGATCCATGTGCCCAGCGTCCCGTTCGGCTTTGTCGCAGTAGCCTTGTCGAAGCAGACACGCTGCGCAATTCTCTGTGTCGGACCTGACGACCTTCGCCTGTTGATCGCGCCTGCTGAGGCGCGGAGTGCCCGCGGCTCCACGTGTGTTCGACTGGCGAGGTGGGCTCAAACCTTTGGCTGGGCTTCCGATCGCCCTCGATCGGATGACGTCGCGGCGTTTCCCTGTGTGCCGCGCCGGGCCCCGAATCAAGATCGGGGTTCCCCCTCAGAAACGGAAGTTCATGCGCTACACCTGCTCCGGGCAGCCGCCGGCGCTGTCCTCGCCGCTGGCATCGTCGCTCTGCCTCTCATACAGGCTGGCAGGCCTGTCGCGTACGCCGACATGCCCGCCAGCGCCCCGGCTCCCATGGCGAAGCCCACGCCGACGCCCACACCTACGGCAAAACCCGAGGAGTGCCTCTACCTCCCCAACACCGAGCAAGGCGCCAAGAACGTAGGGACGCCACCGGTCAAGCCCGTCACCATCAGCACGACCAAGGCCACCCTCAAGACCAACGTTGGCGACATCAACCTCTCCATGGACGCCAAGAAGGCACCGTGCACGGTGAACTCCTTCATCTACCTGGCCGAGAAGAACTTCTTCGACAAGACGAACTGCCACCGGCTCACCACCGGAGCCCTGAAGGTCCTGCAGTGCGGTGACCCCACCGCCACGGGCAGCGGCGGGCCCGCGTACAAGTACGCCGAGGAGAACTTGCCCAAGGCCGCATCCGGCAAGCAGACCGCCGAGTACGCCCAGGGCACGCTGGCCATGGCCAACGCCGGCCCCGGCACCAACGGTAGCCAGTTCTTCCTGGTCTACGGAGACTCCGAACTCCCGCCGAACTACACCGTGTTCGGGAAGATCACCTCCGGCATGGATCTCCTCGAACAGGTCGCCAGGGCCGGAAGCGACAACGCCAACGGTGAGGGCGACGGTGCCCCGAAGAAGAAGGTCACCATCCAGGACGTCACCCATCCAGAACGAACGACGTAGCCCGGGCTGTCCTCACCACAAAGGCACCGACGGGTCGAAAACGCGGCCAGCGCTGTCACCTTGTCCGGCCATGGGACCTGACGGCTTTCCCTGGCCCACCTGGCCGGGGGAAACCGCTCCGCGGGGATGGCCCCCGCCGCGGGCGTTAGTACCAGTTTCCAACCCTGGTACGCAGGTCAGGAGCGGGGAGCCGGAACGCGGGGGAGCCGTCCTAGCGTTTCACCCGGCCGCGGATGGCAAGGACGGCGAGACCGAGGAGGGCAGGTTCGACCAGACGGGCAGCCATCTCGGTGTAGGTACCGGCGCTGGTCAGGTTCTGGCCGGAGGATCGGAAGACCACCGAGTTGACGACGACCCGCAAGGCCTTCTCGAATCTCTTGGTCGACAGCCGCTCGTGGTAGGGCCCGTCGGGATTGACAGGCTCGGGCGTATCGGTGGTCAACGTGACGCTGCTGCCGGTCAGAGTGCCGGTGCTCTTCGGACTCGGGTCGTCCATCGGTAACCCCCACAGCGTCATCACAAGCACGGTTGCGGCTATGCCACCCAGCAGCCAGCCCAAGGCCCGGGAGGCGCGCAGACCGTAGCCGGAAAGCGCCCAGTACGTGGTGAGCAGGGCTCGCTCGCTTCGGGGGATGTCATGGGCGCGGCGCCGCATCTCCATCTCGCCGTAGTAGAAGTCAGCGGCGCCGGGTTCATGCTTACCGTTCTCGAAGGCCTTGCGTAGTTGCCGGTACACCGGCGCCAGCGCGGCCGGCTTCAGCGGTACCTCTCTGTCCGGCGCGGGTGTCCAGCCCCCCGCACGCGTTGGGTGGGTGGCACGCCAGTGGTGTTCCTCGGCCAGGGTCCGCCGTGCCGTCCAGCGCACCGGCACCACCCCGCGCCGACGCAGACCGGTCGGGGTGGTGGCAAATACGTAAAGCCCCTCCAGCCGCAACTGGTCGAGGTGGACGGTTCCGGCGAACAAGCAGTCGGTGAGGCCCACGTTGTTCAGCACCAGGTGAGCCGCATCCACGCCTCGCAGCGAAGCGACGCGTACACCGGGGTCCGGCAGTCCGAGTTCGGGGATTTCCTGTCCATCCTCGGTGAAGACCTTGGCGTGGGCGGAGATGCTCACTGGGTACTCCAGCACCGCGTCGGTCAGGTCCACGGTCGCGTGCCGCAGTCGTAGCGCGGCCGTGGAGGCCCACCGGGTTCGCCGGCAGCCGACTGTGGCTGCTGCCGCCTCAATGGTCACGGCGGTCCCGAACACCGCCTCTATCAGATCCAGCGAACCTGTGCATACCAGTGGCCCTAAGGTTGTGATGTGCTCGAATGCCACCCTGCGGAACCGAGGTAGTGGCGATCTGCTCGTGGTAAGCGGCGTGGCCGGTGTAGGCGCTGGTCCAGGTTCCGGGCAGGCGGGCGGCGAGATCTTCGGCGCAGGCGGCGAGGTCGCCGCGACTGCTCACCGCGAGCGGACCTGGCGTGCCGGGGCCTGCGGAGTGGCGACCGGGGTGGTCCCCAGTGGGGCCCGGTGGGGTGCGTGGCGCAGCGCGACGCCGACGCCAAGCGCAGCCAGCCGGGCGCCGACGGTGCGTACGGAGTGGGCCTGTTGGGCGGTGTCGTCGCCGGAGAGGACGTACGCCTTGCTCTCGGGGTCGTGGGCGAATCCGTTGTTGGCGAGGATCTCGGCCACGTCCGGCTCCTCGGTGGTGGCGCTGAGGTCTCCGGTCTCGGTCCAGGTCAGGACCAGGGTGTCTGCTTTGACGGAAGGGCGGGTGATGCGGGCGGCGTTGTCCTGGACCTGGGCGAGGGCGCTCTCGTAGCGGGGCAGGAGGTGGGTGGTGATGGCTTCGGTGGCCTGTTCGGGGTCGGCGGGTATCGCGATGCCGTCCGGCTCCCGTACATCGCGGAACGCTTCGGCGTGGGTGTCGGCGCGGGCCATGGCGGCGACGAGGAACTCATCCTCATGGTGGGGATGGTCGATGAGGAACAGGCGCCGGCCGTCGTCGCGGGTCAGGATGACGTCGTGTTTGAGGGGGCGGTGTGCGATGACTTCGGCGACCTGGTTCATGTCCCAGACGTCGGCGGTGAGGAAGAACTGGTCGTCGTGAGCGGTGTGCAGACGGTGCGCGCTGGTCCAGGTGCCGGGCAGGAGCTGGGTCAGGATGGCGGCGAAGGAGGCGAGCTCGTCGGGGTCGTGGTCGGGCATGGTTCCTCGGGCTGGGATCGGGGCAAGTCAGCGGCGTCGGTCGGCCGGGGCGGGCGGCACGGCAGCACTGGGCGGGGAGAGCCGCCACAGAGCGGTGGCCGCGCGCTCGAACTCCTCCCGCACGACCTCCGGCAGCACCACGTCCGCGTCCAGTACGAGGTCGACGTGCAGCACATGGTCGCTGGGGCACAGCGCGGTCATGTGCTCCCGGGCGACCTGCAAGGCCTTGAGGCGGGCACCGTCGCCACCCGCCGGAAGCTCCTCGCACCGCCGCAGCTCGGCGCGTATGCCCTCCAGTTCGCCGCGCAGGAGCAGGCCTTCGGGCAGCCGGTCCCGTATGTGGCCGAGGGGGTCCGTGCTGTCCGGGGCGGGAAACAGGTCGGTGAGCAGGAAACCACGGGCGACCAGGGTGCGCACCAGGTCCACCACGGCGTCCGAGGGCGCTGCCGGGAAGGCCTCGGAAACCCGCGCCACCAGCTCCGCCCACGCGACGGGCGAGGCGGCGTCGCGCAACACCTCGGCGACGACGGCGGTGTGACGGACACTCACCTCCTCCAGGGTTTCGTCACCGTCGCTGGGCACATAGGGCAGCACGAGCCGGGAACCGCGTACCACGCACTGCTGATCGGCGACGAGAAGGAGGCCGGGCAGGACCGCCGGGTCCTGGTGAAGGCGCTTCACCACCTTGGCCAGCCAGCCGAGGTCCGGGCGCACGGCGGCGCGGTGGCGGCCTCCCCAGCGGACCGAGGCGGCCTCGCCGAAACGGGCGAGGCCGACCCCGGCGAGCAGGCCGAACGGGGTGGGCCGGGTGGTCATACGCAACCGGTAACGGCCCACGGCGGTCGCGGCTCGGCGCAGCGCGTCACCCGCCAAGGACCGGTCGGCGGCCAGGACGCGGGCCAGCGAGGGGCTGGACAGCTCGACCGCCTCGCGCAGCAGGGGGTCGAGGGCGGCCTCGGCGACGTACCGCGCGAGATCGGCCTCGGTGGGGCCAGCCGGGCTGTCGGGGTGCTCGGGCAGAGGCCGGGCGGGAGCCCTCAAAAGCACCGGATCGATGGCAGTGAACTGGCTGCCCCGCTGAGTGCCGTGCTGTCCGCCCATGCTTCTCCCCGTCGTCGTACGACTGCCACACCTCGCCCCTGTGTAACGGAGATTCCGCAGGTAGCAGCCATTCCGGGCCGGGAGGTGCCCGAAGAGGCAACCCCGGATGCCCATTCGCGCGCCGTCGCCGGTGAGGTGTTGACGGGACCGATCGGCCCCGGCCTACCGTCCGTTTCGTTCCGTCGCGAACCACGCGACCATGACGAGAGGAATCTCATGAACAACGAGACGACGCAGGACCTGTTCGACCTCGACGTGCGCGAGGTGATGGCCGCGGGCGAGGCCGAGCAGAGCACCGGCATCAGCGACTCCTGCCGCCCGTTCTGCATCTGAGCCTGACGGATCGCGTACGCAGCGGCTGCGGTGGCCCCGACCACCGCAGCCGCGGTGTTTTCCCGCCGGTTACGCGGTGGGCCAGTCGGCCCGCGGTGCGGCACCGGGAACATCCGGCAGGGGACCACGGGCCCGAGCCAACAGCTCCTCGGGCGTCACCTCGTCGAGCGCCTTGCGCGCCGCCGCAATCGCATCCCGCACGGAGTCCAGGAGCTGATCCTCCGTCAGCGGGCGTGCGGCACGGCCCCCGGGACCCTCGGCCAGCAGCGCGGCCAGCGTCTGGCGGATCCGCGCCGCGCTCGCCTCACGTATGGTCAGCGCGATGTGGACGGAAAGTCCTTCGTCGCCGGTGGCGGTGTGCGGGGCGCCGCGCGGGACGTACAGCACATCACCCGCACCGATCACGGTCCGCAGCACCGGCTCACCCGGCTCCGGGACCAGACCTGGCGCCCAGTGGCCGTCGGCCGGGGCGCCGTACACGGTCCACTCCTTGCGGCCCGCGACCTGCACCACCAGGACGTCGGCGTCATCGCAGTGCACATCGAGCCCACGCCGACCGGCCATGGTCGCGAAGCAGAAGGCCTCCACCCGCCGCCCCAGATCGTGCGCCAGCCGGGCGGTCAGCTCCCCCACCGGGGCGTGCCACTGGTCGAGTTGGGGCAGCAGCAGCGTCGCCCCCTCGCCGAGGAGCCGCAGGACGCGCTCCGGGTCGGCGAACCCCTCCGCCGCCCGTCCGGCGACGACGCGCTCGGCGCAGAACTCGTGCGCTTCGAGGACCGTGCCCTCGCGCACCATCTCGACGTACGGCGTCCGCAGCAGGCCGCCGCGCAGCGCATCCCCCAAGTCGTCGAGCCCCGGCACCTCTTGGGGTAACACCCCGGTGCCGAACACCTCCGGCCTGCCCTGTCGACACCGCTCGAAGAACCTCTCGGGCTCCCCCACCAGCCGGTCCAGCACGCCCCAACCCATACCTACCCCCGCGCGTCGCGTCCGGTACGCGGTACCAGGTGTACCGCGGTGTCTCGAACCTACCGGGCCTGCGCGACCGGGTGCTGCGCCCGATACCATCCGCCGGGGCGCAGCTCCCGCAGGTGCGGCTCGGTGAACGCGTGGGTGGGGGTGGGATCAGCTGACCGGTTCGGCAGACGTGCTCAGGAACGCGTTGAGTGCCGTGTCCGCTGTGGTGGGTCCGTCTGGGCCGATGCTCAGGGAGCCGTGGATGAACTCCACCGCGGTGTCCTTGATGCCACAGAACTCCGATATCCCCACCTGGAGTTGACGCTCGATCACGGTGTCCCAGCCCAGCTCGGCGAACCGTTCGCGCGGGTAGCTGGAGAGTCCCAGCCACAGCATCCGCTTGGCGCGCAGGCGCGGGCGGCTCCGGCCGTACGCGAAGCCGTAGTTCCATACCCGGTCGATCCAGCCCTTGAGGATGGCGGGGAGGCCGAACCACCAGACGGGGAAGACCACCACGATGGCGTCAGCCCGGTCGATGCGGTCCATGTGGGACCGGACCTCGGACGAGTACTCCTTGTCCCGGTCCCCCCAGTCCGGCTCGTCCTCGGGGCCGGTGCGCGGGTCGAAGTCCTCGGCGTACAGGTCGAGCAGGTCGACGGTGTATCCGTCCCCGATCAGCCGTTCCCGGGCGCGCTGGGCGATCTGGGCGGTGAGGGAGTCGCCGCGCGGGTGGGCCAGGACCAACAGTGCGTGCTGTGCCACGGTCGTCACCCGTCCAGCCGGACGAGCATCTTGCCGGTGTTGGCGCCGCGCATCATGCCGAGGAAGGCGGCCGGAGCCTGGTCGATGCCCTCGAACACGGTCTGTTCCGTACGCAGTGTGCCCTCGGCGAGCCAGCCCGCGGCGCGCTCGATCCACTGGGGGAAGAGGTGGAAGTAGCTGCTGACCAGCATGCCGCGCAGGTTCAGCTCCTTGGCCGCCGCCTGGAAGAGGTTGTCGGGGCCCGCGGGCGGTGTGGTGGCGTTGTAGTCGCCGATGGCACCGACCAGGGCGATCCGGCCACCGGTGCGCATCGCGCCGATGGCCGCCCGCAGGTGGTCGCCGCCCACGCTGTCGAGGTAGACGTCGATACCTTCGGGCGCGGCCTTGGCCAGTTGCTCGTCCAGCGAGCCCGCACGGTAGTCGATGGCCGCGTCGTACCCGAAGTCCGTCACCAGCCTCTTCACCTTCTCCGGTCCGCCGGCCGAGCCGATGACCTTGGAAGCCCCGAGCTTGCGTGCCAGCTGTCCGGCGACGCTGCCCACGGCTCCGGCGGCCGCGGAGATGAACACCACGTCACCCTCACGTACGGGTGCGATCTCCGTCAGGGCGGCGTAGGCGGTCAGGCCCGTGGTGCCCAGGGCGCCCAGATACGCCTGCGGCGGGGCGATGTCGGTGTCGATGACGGTCGCGGCGGCGGCGTCCAGTACCGCGTACTCGCGCCAGCCCAGGAAGTGGGACACGGTGGCGCCGACCGGCACGGCGGCGGACCGCGAGCTCACCACCACACCGACCGCGCTGCCCTCCAGCGGCGCGCCGAGCGGGAAGGGCGGGATGTACGACGGCGCGTCATCCATGCGGCCTCGCATGTAGGGGTCCACCGACATCCAGGTGTTGCGGACGACGATCTCGCCTTCGGCCGGGTCCGGTACGTCGGTGCGTACCAGTTCGAAGTTGTTCGTGGTGGGCTCGCCGACCGGGCGCGAGGCGAGCCGGATCTCACCGGAGACGGCGTTCGTGTGGGCGGTGTGCGTCGGGTTCGACATGGTGGGCTTCCTGTTCTGGTCGGTGCTGAGGTTCTTGGTGCTGAGGTTCTTGGCGGTGCTGTTCTCGTTCACGGGGATTACTGTGCCGGGGGCCGCGCACGAACTGCTGACGGTCCACGCACGGGCGCGCACGGGGCACGCACGGGAGGGGTCCGGGCCACGTAAAGGCCGCTGAGAGGCGGGGGTTAGCGTGGCGCCATGCGTTTCGAAGTGTTGGGCCCGTTGCAGGTCCGTACGGATGAGGGGGCTCCGGTCACCGTCCGTGAGCCGAAGGTCCGCGCCCTGCTGGCCGATCTGCTGGCCCACCACGGGCAGCCGGTCTCGACGGACCGTCTGGTCGATGACCTGTGGGGCGAGTCGGTGCCCAAGAACGCGGTCAACACGCTCCAGACCAAGGTCTCGCAGCTGCGTCGGGCGCTGGAGACGGCCGAGCCCGGCGGCCGGGAACTGGTCGTCCACCTTCCGGCCGGATACCTGCTGCGCGTACCGACCGAAGCGGTGGACTCCGGTCGGTTCGCCGCGCTGACAGGGGAAGCCCGCGGCAGCGAGGACCCGGGCGTTCGCTTCAAGCTGCTGTCGGACGCTCTGGCGCTGTGGCGCGGTGCGGCCTTTACCGAGTTCCGCGATCACGCCTTCGTCCAGGCTGCCGCAGCCGGGCTGGAAGAACAGCGGCTCACCGTGGTGGAGGAACTCGCCGGGATACGTCTGGAGCGGGGCGAACACCGGCTGCTCGCGGATGAGTTGAGCGATCTGGTACGGCTGCACCCGCTACGGGACAGGGTGCGGGCCGTACACATGCGTGCGCTCTACCTGTCCGGCCGGCAGGCGGAGGCGCTGGAGAGCTACCGTGAGTTGACGGAGCGTCTGGCCGAGGAGCTGGGACTGGACCCCGGGCCCGAACTGGTCGCGCTCCACCAGGCGATCCTGCGCCAGGACCCGGTGCTCAAGCCCGCCTCGTCCTCCGGCCCGACCGCTTCCGCCGGTCTGCCGCCCGGCCCCGCGCCCGTGGCCGCGTTCCGCACCAACCTCCCTGCCCGGCTGACCGATCTGATCGGGCGACGCCGAGAGGTCTCGGAAGTCAGGGCGTTGCTCCAGTCGGGCCGGTTGGTGACACTCGTCGGGCCCGGTGGTGTCGGCAAGACCCGGCTTGCGCTGGAGGCCGCCGCGCCACCCGTGGACGCACTGCCCGACGCCGGAGGGTTCCCTGGCGCCGAGGCCTTCCCCGACGGAGTGTGGCTGGTCGAACTCGCCGCCGAGACCGGCGGTGCCGCTACCGGATCCTCACCTGGTGAGACCGTGGGCAGCGGTGACGCCGCCGCCGTGGCGTCAGTGGTGGCCGACACGCTCGGCATCCGCGACCACGCGGGCTCCGCCCCCATGCCGCCGGGGCACGCCGTGGACCGGCTCGCCCGCGCGCTGGGCCCCCGCCGTCTGCTGCTCGTCCTGGACAACTGCGAGCACCTGGTCCAGCCGGTGTCCGAACTGGCCGAACGCCTGCTGCGCCAGGCTCCCGGCCTGCGCATCCTGGCCACCAGCCGGGAGCCGCTGGCGATCCTCGGTGAGGCGCTGCACGCGGTCGAGCCGCTGGCGGAGTCCGACGCGGTGCTGCTCTTCGCGGCGCGGGCGGCAGCGGCCTCTCCGGGTTTCGCCCTCGGCCCCGCCAACGCCGACGCCGTGGCGCGCGTCTGCGAGCGGCTCGACGGTATCCCGCTCGCGCTGGAGCTCGCCGCCGCGCGGGTACGGGCCCTGGGGGTGCATGAACTGGCCGAGCGTCTGGACGACCGGTTCCGCCTGCTCAACGCGGGACGCCGGGACGCGCCCGCCCGTCAGCGGACCCTGCGTGCGGTGATCGACTGGAGCTGGGAACTGCTGACCGGACCGGAGCGGGCCGTTCTGCGCCGACTGGCCGTCTTCGCAGGTGGATGCGGGCTGGACGCCGCCGAGGAGGTCTGCGCCCAACCGGAGGCACCGGCCGACACCGTGCTCGATGTGATCACCCGCCTGGTGGACCGCTCACTGGTCACCATGGTGGACAGCGAGGACGGTCCCCGGTACCGGTTGCTGGAGTCGGTTGCCGCCTACAGCCTCGAACGCCTGGAGGAGGCCGGTGAGACCCGGCTCGCCCGCCGACGGCACCGCCTGCACTACGTCCTGCTGGCGGAGCGGGCACAGCCGTGGCTGTACGGGCCCGACCAGCGCCGCTGGCTGCGACGCCTCGACAGCGACAGCGCCAACCTGCGCTCCGCGCTCGCCGACGCCGCGGCGACGACAGCGGACGCGGCGACCACGGTGCACAGTGGCGCGGACGGCCGCGCGGACACCGACCCCGACCTGGCGGTACGCCAAGTCAACGCGCTGGCCTGGTACTGGTTCCTGCGCGGCCGCCTCGGCGAGGCCCAGCGCTCGTTCGCCATGGCGCTGCGTCTGAGCCCTGGTGTCCCCGGCGAAAACGGGCCCGCCCGCGACGAGGGCTCGCGGGTGGCCCGGCTGAGCGCGCAGGCGAGGCAGGCCGCGTTCGCGCTGCTGGCCGGGGAAGGGACGCAACCGCAGCACACCATCGAGACGGAGTACGACGGGGCGGACGCCAGAGCCCGTCTGTTCCTGGCGCTCGCCCGGTGCGGGTTCGGCGAACCTTCGGATGAGGACCTCACCAGGAACCTGCTGGCCGAGTTCCGGGCCACCGAGGACCGCTGGGGCATGGCCGCGACACAGAGCACCCGCGCGACCCAGGCCCTGTACCGGGGCGACCTCGCGGATCTGAAGCGGTACGCCGTGGACAGCGCGGCACGCTTCGCCGAGCTCGACGAGGGGTGGGGGAAGCTGCGAGCGGGCGAACAACTGGGCGTACTGGCCGAGATCGCCGGTGACTACGCCGAAGCCACCCGTCTGCACGGGGACGGCGTGCGCATCGCCGAGGAACTGCAGCTGTGGACGGACGTCTCGTTCGGGTTGTCCAGGCTCGGCAGGATCGCGCTGCTCACCGGCGAGTACACCGCCGCGGCCGGGTACCACGAGCGGGCCAGGCGCCTGGCCGCGGAACAACTGCACCGGCCCGCCGAGCAGTTCGCCACGACCGGACTCGCCCTGGGGGCCCGCAGACAGGGTGACCTCGAAGGCGCCGAGACCCATCTGCTTCCCTGGCTGGAGTGGAACCGCGACAAGGGGGTGGATTCCGGCATGGCCCTCATCCTGGCGGAGCTCGGTTTCATCGCCGAGCAGCGGGGCGACGTGCTCCAGGCGCAGGCGCTGCACCTGGAAGGACTGGCCGCGGCGCGCAGGACAGGCGATGTGCGAGCGATCGCGCTCGCCCTCGAAGGGCTGGCCGGCGCGTACGCGGACGGGGACCCCGGACATGCCGCCCGGCTGCTCGGCACGTCCGCCGCACTCCGCGAATCGGTCGGCACACCGCTTCCCCCGGCCGAACGCGGCGACGTCGACCGCGTCACCGCACGTGCGAGCACGGCCCTGGACGCCGACACCTTCGCCGCCGCGTTCCAGCGCGGCCGTGACCTGGACCTGAACGACCAGCTGAGCCAGTTGCCGCCCTTCCCCGCAGCGGACGGGGATACCGGGAAGCACACATCCTCACCTGCCCACCAACCATAAGCACCCATCAGATTTACGGGACGGGCGTGACCAGGGCCAGGTCCAGGGC
Source organism: Streptomyces sp. ERV7 (assembly GCF_001653515.1). Classification (GTDB taxonomy): domain Bacteria; phylum Actinomycetota; class Actinomycetes; order Streptomycetales; family Streptomycetaceae; genus Streptomyces. Next base: position 502,453 of record NZ_LYOY01000051.1, read on the forward strand.
CAGGTCCACCGTTACCGGGCCTTCGCCCCCGTGGTGTGTTTCCGATGACGTCAGGGGCGCGTGGCCCGCGGCCGTCGAGGCGACGACGCAGGCGCCGCGGTGGCCCGTTCGAGCGCCGCGTCCTCCTCGCTGCTGGCCCGGAGCTGGGGCTTGGCGTCGGGGCGGCCCTTGGGCAGGAAGACGGCGAACGCCAGCCCGCCGACCACCGCGGCCGTCGCGATCAGGAAGGAGACGCGGAAGCCGTGCATGCTCGGGAGCGAGACGGAACCGAAGTCCTGGGACGTGTTGGCGAGCACCATGCCGATGACGGCGCTCGACACCGACGTACCGATCGAGCGCATCAGCGTGTTGAGGCCGTTGGCCGCGCCCGTCTCGGACGGGTCGACGGCACCGACGATGAGCGCGGGGAGCGAGGAGTAGGCGAGGCCGATGCCCGCGCCGACGACGACCGAGATGACGATGGTCTGCCAGGCCGCGCTCATCAGGCCGAGCCCCGTCCCGTACCCGACCGCGATGATCAGCATGCCGAGGATGAGGGTGGTCTTGGGGCCGTACTTGGCGGAGAGGCGGGCGTAGACCGGAGCGGTCAGCATCATCGTCAGACCGAGCGGCGCCACACACAGTCCGGCTACGACCATCGACTGGCCGAGGCCGTACCCGGTGGCGGACGGCAGCTGAAGCAGTTGCGGGAGCACGAGCGAGATGGCGTAGAAGGCGACGCCGACCATCATGGAGGCCAGGTTGGTGAGCAGCACCTCGCGCCGGGCGGTGGTGCGCAGGTTCACCAGCGGCGCCTTGACGCGCAGCTCCATCACGCCCCACAGGACGAGGACCAGGACCGCCGAGCCGAGCAGGCCGAGCGTGGTGGTCGATCCCCAGCCCCAGTCGCTGCCCTTGGTGATCGGGAGCAGCAGCAGGATCAGCCCCGCGGAGAGTCCGAGCGCGCCGAACACGTCGAAGGTGCCCTCCGCCTTGACCTTGCTCTCCGGTACGAAAAGGAGGGTGAGCACGATGGCCAGTGTGCCGAGGCCCGCGGAGCCGAAGAACAGGGTGTGCCAGTTCGTGTGCTGGGCGACCAGGGCGGCGAGCGGCAGCGCGAGTCCGCCGCCGACGCCTATGGAGGAGCTCATCAGTGCCATCGCCGAGCCGAGCTTCTCGCGGGGCAGCTCGTCGCGCATCAGGCCGATGCCGAGCGGGATGGCGCCCATGGCGAAGCCCTGAAGGGCCCGGCCGACGATCATCACGAGGAGTTCGCTGGTGAAGCCGGCGATCAGCGAGCCGACCACCATGATGGCGAGGCTGGCCAGGAGCATGCGGCGTTTGCCGTACAGGTCGCCGAGCCGGCCCATGATCGGGGTGGCCACGGCGCCGGCGAGCAGCGTCGAGGTCATGACCCAGGTGGCGTTGGAGGGGGAGGTGCTGAGCAGCTCCGGCAGGTCCTTGATGACGGGCACGAGGAGCGTCTGCATCACCGCGACGGTGATGCCGGCGAAAGCGAGAACAGGGACGACACCGCGTGTGCCGCGCGGCGCGGCCTGCTGGTCGGTCGTCGGCTGGGACATTCGGGGCCTCCGGAGGCGGGACGAGGTCGGCGGCGGCACCCGGCGTGGGTACGTGTAGCTCAAACCTGTTTCCCCAGGCGACTATTCCGGGGGACTCCGAAGAATTCCGTACGCGCACGAATCTTGACCCGCATGGGAAACGCTTGACCTTTTCATTGCCTGCCCAGGCGGAGGCGGCCCGTGCAGCGCGGCCTATCGCACGAGCCGCCACTTGTAGCGCGCATCACCGGGGTCCAAGTCCTTACGGACCGTCACATACGAGGTGCCGTCCCGATAGGGCGTGCTCAGGAGCTTGCCGTCGTCGTGCGAGACCCAGAAGAGGTCTCCCGCGTTGTTTCCGTTGAAGTGCCAGGCCTGGTTGGGATCGTTCGCATCGCACTTGCCCAGCCAGGCGAGGCCCCAGCCGGCGACATCCGCGAGGCACTTGCCGCCGCTCACCGAGATGATCATCCACGCGGGTGTCTTCGCGAGGTCGAGCCGCCACCGCTGCCGGGGGTCGGAGGCAGCACAGGCCGCGAAGTTGGCGGTGCCCTGGAAGGCGTTCGCGGGATCGTCGGCGGTCGTCATACACAGACCGTTGCCGGTGTTGCGGAACATGCTGCCGGGGTCCGGCGCGGCGTGCACAGGCGCTGTCCCGGCGACAAGGACACCGCCCACGGCCGCGGCCAGAGCAGCAGCCGTCACACGAATTCGACCCATCACCCTCATAACCGCCCCTTTCCTCAGGTAGCCGTGCAGAACTCCATCATGGGACGTCTGCATTTCACGCCACCATCCCCAGATCAAGGGACACCGAAGCCGCCAACAAACACTCATTGCGACTAAAGGTGAAGGTGAGGTTGAGATGGAGGTTGAAGTCTGCGGGGCGTTGTCGAACGGCAGCGTTGTCTAACGGCAGCCTCGTGCGGCGCCGTACCTGCATGGCTCTTCGGTTGTGCCCGCAGGAGTAGTAACGTGCGCCTGTTTCCTTCGACGCCGCACCAGGCTGCACGCTCGACGCAGGAGCGCGGGGCAGCCCAAGGGGGTCTGCCATGGAGCAGGGAACCAACGACACCACCCCACATGCCGCGACCGACATGATCGCCCTTGGCACGGCGCCCGCCGCGAGCGCCCCCTCCTGCGCCGACAGCAGCGTCCACCCCTCACTGCCCGCCGCCATCTGGGCGCTTCAGACTCCCGTGTCGCCTGCCGCCGACCTGGCGAACGCGCACGTCGTGGCCTGGGCACGCAGGCACGGGCTGGTCCGCTCCGCCGCCGCCGAACGCCGCCTCGCGTCCGTACGCCTGGGGGATTTCGCCGCCCGCGTCTATCCGACCGCGGCGGTCGGGGACCTGCTGCTCACCACCGACTGGATCGCCTGGCTGGACATCCTCGACGACCAGAACGACGACCGCCGCACCGCCTTGGACCCGCAAGGGTTCGACGGGTTCCTGGCCGGCGTCGCCGACGCGGCATCCACCGCCACCCCGCACCCGGACACCGGGCCGATCGGTGACGCGCTGGGCGATCTGTGGGCGCGCACCCGCGTCCGGGCCGGCAGCAGACTGTGCCGCCGCCTGCGTCTGCACCTGCTGGAGTACCTCGCCGGCAACCTGCAGCAGGCCGCGTACCGAGGACTCGGCGACGTCTGTGACCTCGCCGAGTACGGGGCGTTGCGCCGGGCCGCGGGGGGAATCCTCGTGACGTTCGACCTCATCGAGATCGCAGGCGCGGCCGAACTGCCGCCCTCGGTGTACTACAGCCGCACCTACCAGCGCCTGCTGACGGCCGCCGGCGACGTCGTGTGCTGGACGAACGACGTCCTCACCCTCGACAAGGAGACCGCCGCGGGCGACCTGCTCAACATGGTCACCGTGCTCCAGCGGGCGCGCCGCCGCAGCCGCAGCGAGGCCCTCGCGCGGGCCAGGGACCTCATCGGCCGTCGCCTCGCCGACTTCCAGCGGGCCGAGGAGGACCTGCCGGGCCTGTGCACGGCGCTGGACCTTGACCGTACGCACCAACAGGCGTTGACCGCGTGCGTCGGCCTGCTGCGGGCCTGGATGCGCGGCCATGCCGCATGGGGAATCTCCACGAGCCGCTACGCCCCTGTGCCCGCCGACCCCGCGTATCTGGAGGAGCTCATTCCAGGCTCCGCGCACACCGAGCCGGTCTCGGACACGTGATCTCCCGCCGCCCGGCACCGTGCCCGTGTCGGCGCCGGGACCCAGCAACTGGAAGGTGTCACCATGCCGGACCCACCGCGCATACGGTTCCCCGGGCAGGCAGTGGTCATCGGTGCGGGGATCGGGGGCCTCACCGCCACCCGGGTGCTCGCCGACCGCTTCGAGCGTGTCGTGCTGGTGGAGTCGGGCGTGCTTCCGGCCGTGGCGGGGCCGCGCGACGGTGTCCCGCAGGCGCGGCACGTGCACGGGATGCCGGCTCGGGGCGCGAGGCAGCTGGAGGAGTTGTTCCCCGGCCTTCGGGCCGAGTTGACCGCGGCCGGGGCGCCGCTGTTCGACCACGGCCTGCGTGCCTCGACGACGGTGTTCGCCGGTCTCGTGCCGCGCGCGCGGGCGGGTGTGCAGGCCCAGTGCTTCTCGCGGGACCTGCTGGAGTGGTCGCTGCGCCGACGGGTGGTGGAGCAGCCGCAGGTAAGGGTCCGCGACCGCTCCCCCGTCACCGGACTGTGCTGGAGCCGGGACGCGACGCGGGTCGTCGGCGTTCGCCTGTCGGGCGGCGAAGTGCTGGACGCCGCGTTGGTGGTGGACGCCTCGGGCCGGTTCTCGAAACTGCCGCAGTGGTTGGTGGAGGCGGGATACCCGCGTCCAGCGGTGCAGGTCGTCGACGCGGGGCTGGCGTACGCGACCATGGTCTTCGACGCCCCCGGCCGGGGCTTCGACGCCTTGCAGCACATGAACAGTGCCCCCGACCTGCCGCGCGGCGCCTTCGTCGTCCACGTCGAAGGCGGTCGCTGGATGGCCACCGTGTTCGGCGCGGGCGGGGATCACCCGCCCACCGACGAGCAGGGCTGGCGGGAGTTCGCCGGAACCCTCGGCAACGCCGACCTCGACGCGCTCCTGGCATCCGCGACGCCCGTGAAGGGCGCGGGAATCCATGGCTTCAAGCGCACCGAAAACCGTCGCTACGCGTACGCGGCGATACGGCGGTGGCCCCGGCGCCTGGTGGCGATCGGCGACTCGGTGGCAGCCTTTGATCCCGTGTTCGGGCAGGGCATGACGGTATCGGTGCTCCAGGCCGAGGCGTTGGGCGAGACCCTGGCCGGGGCGGACGATCTGGACGCGGTCGCGCGCCGAGCCCAGCGCCGGGTCGCGGCGATCGTACGGACGCCGTGGCTGATGTCCGTCAGCGAGGATCTGGCCTGGCACCACTACCGCGAGCGCGGGACGCTGCCGCTGTGGCTGCGACCGGTCTTCTGGTACAAGCGGCGGCTCATCCGCCTGGTGGTCGCTGACGCGGAGGTGTTCCGCGCATTCCTGAGCGTCTATCACATGGTCAGGTCACCGGCCGCGCTCGTCGGCCCACGGGTGCTGGCCAAGGTGTGTTTCAGGGTCCCACGCCTCGGGCCGGTCAAGACCGCCACGGGTTCCGACGGCGCACGGCAGAACAGCGAGACGGTGGTGCCACGACTCCGCGGAGCAGAGGCGAAGGGCGGTCGGGCGTGTCGGAAACCCAACAGATCAGGATAGGCGCCTGGGCCGGAATCGCGAACCTCCTGCTCTCCCTGGCCGTCCTGCTGACCACCCGGGACTCCTGGAAGTTCTGGCCGGTCCGCGGTGACTCCGACGCGGAGTACGCGGCCTGGTTCGACCAGCACTCGGCGGGAGCGTTCGCCCAGACCTTCTCCACGAACATCGGCGCGCTCCTGGGCATCTGGTTCGCCTTCTCCCTCACCCGAGCCCTCCGGCTGCCCCGCGACTCCCTGCTGTCCTTCATCATCCGCACGTCCGCGACCGTCATCGTGGCCGGCATGCTCGTCGTGAACGCGATGTTCAGCGTGACGAGCACCCCGCAGTTCATCGACGACCCTCAATCCTGGCCGCTGCTCCGCGCCTTCACCGAAGCGTGCCTGCACACCTTCTACGGCCTGCTTTCCGTGTTCGCGTTCTTCCTCCTCGCGGCAGCCGCCGCGATCCACCAAGGCCGGGAACTACCGGCCTGGACCGGCTGGACTGCCCTTGCGGCAGGTCTCGTGACCCTGACGGGAAGCGCGGTCTCCCTCGTCCGCTCCGGCTGGCTGGCGCCGCTGTCCCTGCCCGCGGTCACTCCGTTCTTCCTCTTCTGGCTGTGGGTGGCCGCCGTCAGCGTCGTGATGCTGCGCCTGCCCTCGCGGGATCTGCCCGAACGAAGTGGAGAGCCTGGGGAGGACGAGCCCTGAGGATCCGGCGGCGGGTCGACGCCGGGCGCGCTTCCCAGACAGGCTCTCAGTGGAGGCGGGCCAGCAGATGGGCGTCGAGGAAGCCCCGCTCGGAGGCGGGGTCGTGGATCAGCCGGGCGAACGGGTCGAGCCCGGCCCCGACCAGCAACTCGGCGAACCGGTCCACCGGCCAGCTGTAGGCGGGCGCCACCTTGTGGTCGAAGCGGACCGGATCCGGCGTGTCGGTCGCGAAGAACGAGACCAGGAGCAGGCCCTCCGGCGCCAGCACACGCACCTGCTCGGCCAGCAGCGCGGGCAGTTCTTCGGGCGGGGTATGGATCATCGAGTAGTGGGCCAGCACACCGCCGAGCGTGCCGTCCTCGACCGGCAGGGCCTCCATCCGCGCCTCGTCGAACCGCAGCGCCGGATGGGCCCGCCGGGCGTGGTCGACCATGGCCGGGGAGAGGTCGAGCCCGAAGGCGTCCAGCTCCAGGTCGTCCAGCATGGCCGTCAGATGTCCGGGCCCGCACCCGACGTCGGCTGTCCGCAGGTTCCCGGTCCCACGCACCAGCTCGGCGAAGGTGCTGAGCATGGCCCGTGTGAAGGGCCGGGTCTCCAGCCGGTCGGCGAACAGCGACGCATACAGTTCGACGACGCCGTCGTAGGCCGCCCTGGTCTCCTGCTGGTGTTCTGCCACGGGAGAGAAGCTAACACCCGGCGCACCCTTACCGCGTGGGCGGTTGGGGACGTGAGGAGATCCCCGAACCGGCTGCGCGCAGCGGCGCGGCGTGCCGGTCCGTCGCCGCGTCAGTACGAGTGGTGGGACTGCCAGAACGACCAGGCGCCGCAGGGGCTGCCGTAGCGCTGGTTCATGTAGTTGAGGCCCCACTTGACCTGCGTGGCCGGGTTGGTCTGCCAGTCGGCGCCGGCGGAGCTCATCTTCGATCCCGGCATCGCCTGGACCAGACCGTACGCGCCGCTGCCGTTGTCGGCCCGGTAGTTCCAGCTCGACTCGTTGTCCACGATGTTGCTGAAGCACTGGAACTGGCCCGCCGGGACGATCTGACGGGCGATCGCCTTGACCTCGGCGAGCGAGTAGGAACTCTGGGTCTGAAGGGTGTCCCGGCTCGTCGAACGGCTTGCGGCCTGGGTTTCCAGGTCGCGGTCCTTCGCGGCCTTGTCGGCGGCGTGCTTCTTCGACTTGGCGTCCTGGGCGGCCTGCCTGCGGGCGGCCTCCTCGGCGGACTTCTTGGCCGAGGCACTCGCCTGTGCGAACTGTGCGTCGGCCTGCTGCGCCAGGGACGCGGTCTGCACCTGGGCCTGCTGGCCGACGGGTATGTCCGCGAGGAGCGTCAAATCGGCTGCGGTCGCCTCGACGTTGTCGTTCGAAGCGGCCGCGGGGCCGCCTCCGGCAATACCGACTACGGCGCCAACGGCAGTGACCGCGGTGGCGGACGCCACCGCGACCCCGCGGACCGATCTCCGGCTCACACGTCTTCCTTCCAGCAGAGTCCGCACGAGTGACGACGCGGACGCAATCGTGCCCCTGGCCCCGTCCCCCGACTCCAGGTCACGGGACGAAGCCGTCCCCATGGCAACTCCCTTGCGGGGCCTGCCGTGTAGAGCGCGGGCGGCATACGGCTCAGCTGTCGAGTTGTGCGGGTGCCGGGGCACCCAGGAATGAGGGTGCCGTATGCAGGGCCTAACTGATCCACGACTCTGCTGGAAGGCGATACCGTGAGGCAATTGCCTGCCGTGTGTGAAACCTCACACCTCACCAGCCTTGCCGGTCCTTCCAACCGGTCCACCGACGCGCGCTGCCTCACGGACGGTATCCGCGGCCGCGCCCCGTCCCGACACCGTCCGGTCACGACGCCCTCCGGTCGCCACCGTCGGCGAGCTTGACCGGGTGGAACGCGGACGGCCTCGTACGCTTGGCCCGTGCCAGCCTCACCCCCTCTGCGACGCGTCGCCGTCCTCGTACTCGACGGCGCGAAACCCCTCGACGTCGGCATTCCCGCGCAGGTGTTCACGACCCGCGCGAGCATGCCGTACGAGGTACGGGTCTGCGGCGCGGAACCCGGACTCGTGGCCGGGGGTGACGGCCTGTCATACGCCGTCGCCCACGGCCTCGACGCACTCGCGTGGGCCGACCTCGTCTTCGTCCCCGGCTACCGCTTCCCCGGCCGCGAGGACCCGCCGCGGGACGTCCTGGAGGCGCTGGTCGCCGCCCACGACCGGGGCGCGCGGCTCGCCGCGATCTCCACGGGTGCCTTCGCGCTCGCCGCCACGGGCCTGCTCGACGGCAGGCGCGCCACCACGCACTGGCACTACACCCGGGCACTCGCCGAGAAACACCCTCGGGTACAGGTGGATGAGAACGTCCTGTTCGTGGACGAGGGCAGTGTGCTGACCTCCGCCGGTGCCGCCTCCGGCATCGACCTCTGTCTGCACATCCTGCGCGGCGACCTCGGCGTGGCCGCGTCCAACTACGCGGCCCGGCGCCTGGTCGCGGCGCCCTACCGCAGCGGCGGGCAGGCCCAGTACGTTCCGCGCAGCGTGCCCGAGCCGTTGGGCGAACGGTTCGCCGCCACCCGCGAGTGGGCACTGCACCGCCTCGACGCGTCCCTCACCCTGGAGGCGCTGGCCCGGCACGCGGCGGTGTCCGCGCGCACCTTCTCACGGCGCTTCGTCGAGGACACCGGGTACACGCCCATGCAGTGGATCATGCGCGCCCGTATCGACCTGGCCCGTGAGCTCCTGGAGCGTTCGGAGCGGAGTGTGGAGCAGATCGCGATGGACGTGGGGCTGGGGACGGGGGCGAATCTGCGGCTGCATTTCCAGCGGGTGCTGGGGACTACGCCGACGGAGTACCGGCGTACGTTCGCGCGAGGGGAATGAGGCACCGGGGGCGGCCGGGTACGGGTTGCCGGCGCCCAGTGGCGAGATCCTTTCGAACCGTGGCGCTCACGCCTCTGCCGCCGCCGGGTGCCCCACGCGAAGCTGGAGGCGAACCGAAGGGACGGACATCACCCATGACTCGCATCGCCATCAACGGTTTCGGCCGCATCGGACGCAATGTGCTGCGCGCGCTGCTCGAACGCGACAGTGATCTGGAGGTCGTCGCTGTGAACGACCTCACGGAGCCTGTCGCCCTCGCGCGGCTGCTCGCCTTCGACTCGACGTCCGGCCGGCTCGGGCGGCCGGTGACCGTGGACGGGGACACACTCGTCGTCGACGGCCGCCGCATCAAGGTGCTCGCCGAGCGCGACCCGTCCGACCTGCCGTGGGCGGAGCTGGGCGTCGACCTCGTCCTGGAGGCGACGGGCCGCTTCACCTCGGCGAAGGCCGCGCGCGCCCACCTGGACGCCGGCGCGCGGAAGGTGCTGGTCAGCGCTCCGTCGGAGGGCGCCGACGTCACGCTCGCGTTCGGGGTCAACAACGACGCGTACGACCCCGAGACGCACACGATCGTCTCGAACGCCTCGTGCACCACGAACGCGCTCGCGCCGCTGGCCGCGGTGCTGGACGAACTCGCCGGAATCGAGCACGGGTTCATGACGACCGTGCACGCGTACACCCAGGAGCAGAACCTCCAGGACGGCCCGCACCGCGACCCCCGCCGCGCCCGCGCCGCCGGGGTCAACATCGTGCCGACCACCACCGGTGCGGCCAAGGCGATCGGCCATGTCCTGCCGAACCTCGACGGCAAGCTGTCGGGCGACTCCATCCGGGTGCCCGTCCCGGTGGGCTCGATCGTCGAGCTCAACACGACCGTCGCCCGCGACGTGACGCTCGACGACGTGCTGGACGCCTACCGCGCGGCGGCTCAGGGGCCGCTCGCGGGGGTGCTGGAGTACTCGGAGGACGCGCTGGTGTCCTCCGACATCACCGGCAACCCGGCCTCCTCCATCTTCGACTCGGCCCTCACCCGGGTGGAAGGCCGCCACATCAAGGTGGTCGCCTGGTACGACAACGAGTGGGGATTCTCCAACCGGGTGATCGACACGCTGGAGCTGCTCGCCGGGCGGTGACGGCCGGGCGCCGGAGCGGCCCGCAGGTGACACCTGCGCGGCCGCCCCGCCGCCGTGTGCGGGTCACCCGGCTGTCACCGAGCCGGAACCCCGGCAGCCGGAACCCCAGCCTCGCTGCGCCGGGGCCGGACGGCCGAGCGTGCTCAGCGTGCCGTTCGCCGTGGGGTGAAGGTGTAGAGGTCGAGAATGTCGGGGCAGGGCGCGATGCCCGGGCCGCCTGCCTGGACCCAGGCGACTATGTCGTCCGTGGCGTCGGGATCGTTGACCAGACCGAGCCAGACCGGGCGCGCACCGGCGACACGTGCCGCACGAGAGGGCTGGACGACGATCACGTTGGCCTGCTCGCAGACGTCGAGGCAGGCGGAGACACGTACGGGGGCGTTCTCGGCGAGGCGCGCCTTCTGCTGCGCGTGGTCGACTCCGGGCACCTTCGAGCTCCCACAGCAGCAGTCCCTGCACACCACGATCCGGCACGGGGCCGAGTCGGCAGGGGTGCGCACAGCACCACCGTTCGGTCGCTGCTCCGACATGACCACTCACACTCCCTGTCCGGGGAGATCCGCCCCGGTTTCCTCACGGAGGCGACGACGTGAGTCTCCTGGCTCTCGGGGCGCCGCTCGCCCCGTCCTTCCCGCCCGTCTCCGGGCAGTGGTCTGTTCGGGGTTCGCTCGCCGATCACAGTGGCGGGACCGCGCCGGAATTCCACCGGCTTCCTCGTTCCGCGTCGCCTTGTCGTCGGGCATCGTCGCACGTCAGGCGGCCGTCTGACGACAGTCCCGTGGAGACCGGGCCTTGCGGGACTTCGCCGCGCAAGCAACCGGCGCGGGGCGCACCACCGTTCCGTATGCGAAAACCGGTCAGGTCCTCAGGTAGGAGGCTCCGTTGACGTCGAGGACGGTGCCCGAGCTCCACATGGCCTGGGGGGAAGCCAGATAGAGCACGGCGGCGGCGATTTCGCTCGGGTCGGCGACGCGCCCGAAGGGGCTCTGGGCCCGGATGCCCTCTCCTTCGGATCCCTCCAGACGGCCCGCGACCCGCTCGGTGGCGACGAAACCGGGGGCGACCGACGCCACGGCGATACCGTGCGGGGCGAGCGAGACCGCGAGGGACTGGCCCAGGGCGTGCAGGGCGGCTTTGGTGGCCCCGTAGGCGGGGTGGTCGGGCTCGCCCCGGAAAGCACCGCGCGAGCCGATGTTGACGATCCGCCCCTCACGGCCCGCCTCGATCATCCGGCTCGCCACCCGATGGCTGAGGTGGGCGGGACCCAGGAGGTTGACGTCGACGGTCTGTCGCCAGGCCTGCTGCCACTGCTCGTACGAGGTCTGCGCGAGGGGGTGGGCCACCATCACGGCGGCGTTGTTGACCAGGACGTCCACCCCGCCGAGCGCTTCCTCGGCGCGGGCCGCCAGTTCCTCGACACCGTCCGGGTCCGCGAGGTCGGCGGGGATCAGCACATGCCCCTTCCCCTCCAGCGCGGCGAGCGTTTCCTCGGCGTCCGGCCCGGGGGTGGAGCAGTGGACGGCGACCCGGTCGCCACCGCGGGCGAAGGCGGCGGCCACGGCCCGTCCGATACCCCGGGAGGCCCCGGTGACCAGGACGCCCCGGCCGGTGCTGGGCAGCTTCGTCACGGTCCGGTCCATCGCGGGCCCCTCTCGTCGGTATCGGCGACGGCTCTGCCGTCCGTGCCGTCGCCGCGAGCGTACTGTTCATGATCATTACCTGTGAAGCCCGCGTCCGGATATCGAAAGGCGTGTTCGGAGGCCTCGGGCCAGCAGGTTCGCCGTGATCAGAGAACCCGGACCCACCGACGGGGGCCGTCACTGGAGCACCCGCCGTCTCCGTCGGCGTAAATGCGTCGACAGCGCCCCCGCCACCGGGCACAGTGGCCGCCCGTGACGAGTAGTGAGCTATGGACCCGTGCGACCGCCGACCGCTACGACGCCGAAGAGACCGAGATGTCCTCGGCCGCGGTTCTCGAACCGACTCTCGCCTTCCTCGCCGAACTCGCCGGAGACGGCCGGGCTCTGGAGTTCGCCATCGGTACCGGACGGGTGGGCGTCCCGCTCCGGGAACGCGGCGTACAGGTCGTGGGCATCGAGCTGTCCGAGCACATGGCAGCGGTCCTGCGCCGCAAGGCCGACGAGACCACGCTCCCGGTAACCATCGGGGACATGGCCACCACCGTCGTCCCCGGCGAGTTCAGCCTGGTCTACCTCGTCTACAACACCATCACGAATCTGCTCACGCAGGACGAGCAGATCGCATGCTTCCGCAACGCCGCACGGCATCTGGCGCCCGGGGGCCGATTCGTCATCGAGCTGGGCGTGCCGCCGCTGCGGTTCCTGCCTCCCGGACAGGTCGCGGTGCCGTTCGACGTCTCCGAACAGCATCTCGGCTTCGACACCTTCGACCTGGTCGAGCAGATCCTCGTCTCGCACCACTTCACCCGCGACGCCGACCACGGCGGCTACCGCCGCGACCACTCCCGCCATCGGTACGCCTGGCCGGCAGAGCTCGACCTGATGGCACGGATCGCCGGTCTCGAACGGGAACGTCGCGTCGCGGACTGGAACGGGGCGCCCTTCACCCAGGACTCCGCGAAGCACATCTCCGTATGGCGCAAGCCGGCCTGAGGCCGGGCGCTAGTCCGGCTCACCCCTCCCCCGCGCGGCCGCTCCCCGCAGGGCGCGCACGGCCAGGAGCAGGACGCCTATGTCGTCCAGATAGATGGGGTCGGGGAGCAGGTCGACCGGGCTGATCACGTACAGCAGCGCGCCCCAGTAGGCGGCCTTGTGGGTCAGGGGGATGCCGGCGTCCCGCAGGATCCTGCGGGCCCGGATCAGCCGGATGGTCAGGACCGCCGCGACCAGCGCGGTGGCGAGGAGCGCCAGTGCGGCAAGGACCAGGCCCACCGTCACTCCCGTACTGGGCGAACCGGCCAGATCGGCGTGCGGGGTGTTCATGGTGTCGAAGGCGGCCAGGGCAGGCGGCCCGCACGGATCCGGGGCGCCGCCCGGTCGGGCGGGTGGACGTCACCGGTCGCGATGTTCACCTCGACGACCTCCACAGCCGTCATCCACTCGGTCGTACTCTGCGTCACAGCACGGAACTCCTTCTCGGCCGCGAGCTTGTAGAGCGTCCGGCCCCGTCAACTGTGTCACGGATGGCCACCTCATCCACTGTCGCGGGGCGGCGACACCGATCGCGAGGACCGCCAGGCCGATCGCGGTGCGCCGTTAGGATGCGCGGGATTTGTGGATCTCACAGGGGAGGGTCATGAAACTCATCCGTATACCCGGCCGACTGCGCACCGCCGCCGGCGCGTTCGCCGTCGCCACGGGGGTGCTCACCGGGATGCTCGTGGGGCCCGTGGAGACCGCCAGCGCCGCCACCGTCACCACGGGCCCGGTGTTCAACGATCCGACCGGGGACAGCACGGCACAGCAGGCCATCCGCAGCCAGGTCCGGTCCGTCGTCGCCAACGCCGACAGCGGAACCTCGCTGCGGCTGGCCATGTACCACCTGTGGGACGAGACCGTCGCGAACGAACTGGTCGCCGCCAAGACGGACCGCGGCATCAGCGTCAAGGTGGTCCTGGACGCGAGCACCAGCGAATACCCGGCGTCGTACGACATCCTGCGGACCGCTCTCGGTACGGACACCACGAAGAGCTCGTACGTGAAGCTGTGCGCCACCGGCAGCTCCTGTCTGGGTCCGGCGGGCTCCGGCATCAACCACAACAAGTTCCTGCTGGTCGGCAGCGTGGGCGGCGGGGCCCAGAAGAACGTCGTGGTGCAGCTCACCTCGAACCTGACGCCCTCCAACTACACGCGCTACTGGAACAGTTCGGTCACCGTCGTGGGCAACACCGAGCTGTACGGCGGCTACCTCTCCTACTTCGACAAGCTGCCCGCGCAGAACCGCGGCGCCTGGTCGTACACGTACGGCAACGCGGGCGACTACAAGTACTACTTCTTCCCGCGCGCGGGCACCGACGCGACCACCGACACCGTCGTGAACGCGCTGGACAACATCACCTGCCGCTGGACCGACACCGCCGGTTCGCACCGTACGACCGTCCACGCGGCCATGTTGAAGATCAGCCGTCAGGCCGTGGCCGACAAGCTGCGCGCACTCGCCGGGGCGGGATGTCTGGTGGACCTCGTCTACAGCGAGACCGACACCGGGACGTGGAACGCCCTGCACGGAGTCTCCGGCATCACCAACCGCTGCTACCAGCACGATGACGACGCCGACAGCACCACCCCGAACCGCATTGTGCACTCCAAGAACGTGCTGGTGGACGGCATGTACGCGGGTACCGCCCAGAAGCTGATGTGGACTGGCAGCCACAACTGGAGCGGTCCGGCCCTGCGCGACAACGACGAGGCGATGCTGCGTATCACCACGCCTTCCGTCTACAGCGCGTTCGAGGCCAACTTCCAGGCGGCACGGGCCGCGGCCGTGCCGGGCGCCGGCGACAACGTCACCGCGTGCAAGAGCGAGTAGACGCGGAGGGGGCGCACAATGACCCGCCGCAGGTTGGAAGAGGAGCGAGGCCGATGGTGAGGGCGCTGGGTCGTGTAATGGCGCTGGCGTAGTGCGCCCCTTTTCACCGAAGGACAAGGCATCACCAAGAGTGCTGATGGAATCGTTCCGCTCGTCGCATTCGAGGCGTCGTATGCAGCTGCCGCACCCGCCGTGGTCCGGACCTGAAAGGCTCAAACATTACCCTCAGAGTCCGATTGTCGGATAATCATATAAAGCTTGGCATCCTTGCGTTCCCCGACTGACCTGCGGATACCGTTGTCCCTGACCGCCTCCCGACTCCCCGGGTGGTGGTGACATTCAGTCAGAGGGAAGAGAAGGAGTCGTCATGAAGAAGGCGTACGAGGCACCGACGCTCGTCCGGCTGGGTTCTTTCCGGAAGAAGACGGGACTTCTGCAGCGCCACGGGAATGACCGCCTCATTCTCAGCAAGAACTGACGGTCGACGGTACATTCATTCGACGTCATGAATGACACGCACGCAGGTGCGAGTCCGGGCCGCGGCGACGCGTATTTCGCGGTCTTTCCGGACCGTGAGGACGCGGCCGTCGCGGCCCGCCTCTTCACCCGCCCCGGAACTCGCATCGTGCCCCACGCCTCGGGACGCCCCTGGCTCGTCGGCCGGTGGCACGACGACGAGATCGTGACCGCCCAGGCCGGCCCGGCAGCCCTCGCCGTCATCGGCTGCAGCCCACTCGACGCCACCCAACTGCGCCAACGCACCGCGCAGTTGCGTGACCTCGCCCAGCTCGACGCGCTGGCCCGCTCCACTCCCGGCAGCTTCCATCTGGCGGCCGTACTCGACGGCCGGCTGCGCGTGCAGGGCACCGCCTCCGGACTCCGGCTCGTCTTCCACGCGGAGATCGACGGAGTGCGCGTGGCCGCCACTCGCGCCGACACCCTCGGCGCGGCCCTCGGCAGGGAGCCCGATGTGGAGCAGGTGGCCGTCCGGCTGCTGTGGCCGGTCCCCCATCCGATGCTGGAGACACCCCTGTGGCAGGGCGTCACCGCCGTACCCCCACAGGACGCTCTCCTCATCGCGGCGGACGGCCGAACCGCCCGTCACTCGCGCTGGTGGACACCTCCCGAGCCGGTACGGGCCCTCGCCGTCGGCGCGGACCTGGCCCGCGACGCCCTCGCCGACGCCGTCACCACCCGTACCCGACAGGGCGGCACGGTCAGCTGCGACCTCTCGGGGGGCCTGGACTCCACATCCATCTGCTTCCTCGCCGACCGCTCCCCCGCCCATGTCGTGGCCAGCACCTGGCCCGGACGCGATCCCGCCGACACCGATCTGCACTGGGCCAAGCAAGCCGCCCAGTTCCTGCCGGACGTCGACCACGTCGTCTGGGACGCCGACGCCTCTCCGCTCGTGTACGACGATCTGCTCACCATCGACGACCTGGTGGACGAGCCGACCATCGGCGTCATGGACCGCTCACGCGTGCTGCACCACCTGCCCGCCATGGCCGAGCGCGGCAGCCGCCTGCATCTGACCGGCATCGGCGGCGACCATGTGGCCTGGTGCTCCGAGGCGTACTACCACCGGCTCCTGCGCACCCACCCCTTGTTCGCCCTACGGCAGTTGCGGGGCTTCCGCGCCCTGTGGCAGTGGCCGCTCGCCGGCACGGCGCGCGCCTTGGGCGACTCACGCCCGTACGGGAAGTGGCTGGCGGACTGCGTCGGGCACCTGCGCGACCCCCTGCCCACCACCGTCACCGGCGCCCTCGGCTGGGGCGGCACGCCACGCCTGTTCGACTGGGTGACGCCCGAAGGCGAGCGGCTGGCCACGCGGGCGCTGGCCGCGGCGGCCGAGCAGGCACAGCCGCTCCACCGTGATCGCGGACTGCACGCGGATCTGGAACAGATCCGTTCCTGCACGCGCATCATCCGCCAGTGGGACGCGATGGCCGCCAAGGCCGGGGTGCCGATGGCGTCGCCTTTCCTGGACGACCGCGTCATCGAGGCGTTCCTCGCGGTCCGGCCCAGCGAGCGCGTGTCGCCCTGGCAGTACAAACCCCTGCTGGCCGCCGCCATGCGGGACGTCGTCCCGCAGGTGTGTCTGCGGCGCAGCAACAAGGCCGCCGCGTCCATGGACGCCTCCAACGGGCTGCGTGAGCACCGCGCCGATCTGCTGGCGCTGTGGGAGGACTCCCGGCTGGAACGCCTCGGCCTGGTCAGCGGCGACGCGCTGCGCGGCCTCGCCCAGCGGCCCGCCACGCCCGGACTCCAGCAGGCCATCCTCTACTCCACCATCGCGGCCGAGGTGTGGCTGCGCGGTCTGCCGCGCGGCGCGAAGGCCGGGGCGACCACCTCCACCTGACCCCTGAGCGAAAGGCCGACACACCATGGCACTGCGGTTCGCCACCGACGTCTCCACCGCCAGCACCGACTACGGAACCGTCCTCCTCGATCAACGCAGCGGCCAGTACTGGGAGTTGAACCCCACCGCCACATTGATCATCGAGGCGCTGCTCGCGGGCCAGGACGAGGCAGCGGCCACGGACGCGGTCGTCGCGGAGTTCGACATCGACCGCGAACGGGCGCAGAACGACGTCACCCAACTGGTCGCCGAACTGCGCGCCTCGGGACTGGCCGCATGACCACTCCCAGCGCGCTCGAACGTCCCAGGAACGTGCCCTTCGCCCGGAAGCTGGGCGCCCGGCTGGTCCTGCTTCCCGCCGTCGTGCTCTCCTTCCTGCCGCCGCGCCGCATCCGCGGCGTCCTCAACCTGGTACGCCATGGCGCCGCACCCGCGACGGCCGCCCAGGCGAAGAACGCCCGCGACGCGATGTGCGCGGTGAGCCTGCGCTGCGCCGGCCCGCGCGGCTGCCTGCCCCGCTCACTGGGCGCCGCGCTGCTGTGCCGACTGGGCGGCAGCTGGCCCACCTGGTGCACCGGGGCGCGAGTCGTCCCGCCCTTCACCGCCCACGCCTGGGTCGAGGCCGACGGCCGCCCGGTCGACGAAGGAGTGCCCGACGACTACTTCACCCGGCTGATGGCGGTCGCCCCGGTGAGTACACGCGTTCCATGACCCGGTCGCAGCGGGAGGACCCCGACCGGACGATCCGGGGCGCGATCGCCACCATGTTCCGGCTCACGGCCGGGCACCGGGGCGCCATGACAGTGGCCACAGGGCTGACGCTCGCGGGCTCCGCCCTGGGGCTGGCCCAACCGCTCGTCGCCAAACGCATCGTGGACGCGAGCGGAGCGGACGGGGCGTTCTGGTCGATGCTGGCGCTCCTCGGCACGCTGTTCCTCCTCGAAGCGGCCACCGGGGCGATCGGCCGGTTCCTGCTGGAGCGCATGGGTGAGGGCATCGTGTGCCGACTGCGCCACGGACTGGTCAGGCATCTGCTCCGGCTGGAGATGAAGGAGTACGACCGGCATCGCAGCGGCGACCTCATCTCCCGGGTCACCTCCGATACCACCGTGCTGCGGGAGGTGGTGGCCCAGGCACTGGTCGACCTGGGCACGGGGGCCGTCGCGGCAGCGGGCGCGATCGCCCTGATGATGTGGCTGGACCCGCTGCTGCTGCTCCTGGTCACCCTCACGGTGGCCGCCGCCGCACTGATCGTGGCCTCCCTGCTCAAGGGCATCAGGGCCGCATCCGAGCACATGCAGAACTCGGTCGGCGCCATCGCCGCCGAACTGGAGCGCGCCCTGGGCGCGCTGCCGATGGTCCGGGTGCACCGGGCCGAGGAACGCGAGGCGGCACGGATCGGCGAGCGCATCGACCAGGCGTACAGCGCCGGGGTACGGACCGCTCAGCTGGCCTCGGTGATGAGCCCCGCCGTCGAACTGGCCGTCCAGGGCTCCTTCTTGCTCGTCCTGGTCATCGGCGGTCTGCGGGTGAACGGCCACACGGGCTCGCTCGGCGACCTGGTCGCCTTCCTGCTGTACGCCTCGTACCTGGTCCTGCCCCTGTCGTCGGTCTTCCGGGCCGTCGGCCTCATCCAGCGCGGCATGGGCGCCTACCAGCGGGTCGCGGAGGCCCACGGCCTGCCGGCGGAACCCGAGCAGACTCCGGCGCACGCCACCGCCAAGACCACCACCCGCTCCGCCGAGCGCCCCCGGACCGCGTCACACCCGGCACCGGCCCTGGCCCTGCGGGATGTCCACTTCGGATACCAGCCGGACCGGCCCGTGCTGAGGGGCGTCTCCTTCACCGTGCCGCACCGCCACCAGGTCGCTCTGGTCGGACGGTCGGGGGCGGGCAAGAGCACCCTCTTCGCGCTGGTGGCGCGGTTCTACGAACCGGATGCGGGAACCCTCCTGTTCGACGGCCGCCCCACGACCGAGCTGAGCCGCGACCGGTGCCGGGCGCGCATCGCCGTCGTCGACCAGAACACCCACGTCGTCCACGGCTCCCTGCGCGACAACATCACGTACGCCGTACCGCACGCCCGCGACACCGAGATCCACCGCGTCATCGAACTCGCCCAGCTGGAAGGGGTCGTCCGGCGCCTGCCCGGCGGTCTGTCGGGCGTCCTCGGCGACCGCGGCGGGACCCTCTCCGCCGGGGAGCGGCAGCGCGTCGCCCTGGCCCGCGCCCTGCTCGCCCGCCCCTCCCTGCTCCTGCTCGACGAACCGACCTCGCACCTCGACGCCATCAACGAGGCGGCGCTCACCACCGTCATGCGGGAAGCCGCCCAGGAGTGCGCCCTGCTGGTCATCGCGCACCGGCTGTCCACCGTCCGCCATGCCGACCGGATCGTCGTCCTGGAGGGGGGCCGGGCCATCGCCTGCGGACGCCACGAGGAACTGCTCGCCGCCAGTCCCGCGTACCGCAAGCTCGCCGCCGGGCAGATGCTCACGCCCGCAGCCGTGTCCCCGTCCGGGGCACGGAACGGCAGCCCGCGGGTGTACACCGAGAACGCCGAGCCTCACGGTGCCGAGTAGCCGTGGAGGGCGACGGCCCTGTGCGACGGACCTGTAGACGGTCCTATACGGCGGGACAGCCGTGGCGTGCCGCGGAGGCGGCGGAGAAGGCGCCGAGGAGCCGGTTCAGCTCCTTCGGGTCGCTGGTTCCGTGCGGCCCGGAAGTGCCGTCCGGCGCGCGGTCGTTGGTACGGACGAGCTTGAAGTACGCGGTGCCGAGAGAACCTCCGCACTCCACTCGGCGCTTGGAAATGTCCTTCGCGGTGCCGGGGTAGCGGCCGTCGAGGTACATCTCCTGCTCGGCCGACGGACCGTAATAGGCGGTCATGTGGAAGAGGCCCAGCTTGCCCCGCCGTAGCGCGCACTGTTCGGTCAGGGCGCGTCCGGCGGGCCGCTCGGAGACCGTCGTCACCGTCAGACGGGCGGCTGTGGGGGCGTCCACGACTCCGGCGCAGGTGCCGGCGGCCTGGGCGGCGGCGCGTTGGACCGTCTCCCTCGTACGGTCGACGGTCGTGGGACGCCCTCCCGGCTTGCCCTCACAGGAGTGGGCGGCGGCCGCCCTGCGGGCCGTCTCGGTGGCGAGACGGGCGACTTGGAGTATCTGACCGGCCGAGAGCTTCTCGGTGCGCTCGGTGGTCTCGGCCGTGACGTACAGGCCCTTGCCCGGCATGCCCGCACAGTCGAGCAGCACGGCGGCCTGCGGCTCGTGCAGGGTGGTGAAGGAGCCGTTCCAGCCGTATCCGATGGGGGTCGCGATCGCCTCGTCACCGGCGCCGTTCGCCCGGTAGGCGGCGCGGGGCCGGATCTGGAGTCGCAGGACCGGGCCGTTGCCGTGGTCCTTGGCCCACACCGAGCACCACTGGGAGTCGTAGCCGGCCCAGTCGCCGTCGTGGCCGCGCGCTGTCAGCTCGACGCCGCCGAAGAACTCCCGTGCCTCGTCGACGGCGAGGCTTCCCTGACAACGGTCGCCCAGGTCATCACCGCCGTCGCCGCGCAACCACAGCCCCCACACCAACCCGGCCGCCACGAGCACCAGCACCAGCCCGCCGATCAGCGCGGTCATCCGTCGCCTTGTCATACGTCCCCCGTCGTGCTCCCCGTCCGGTGGTGACCGAGTGGCATCGCCGCCGGTCACCACCGGGCCCGAGCCCCCTGGCTCGGTCGGTGATTCTTGATCATCCCATTGGCGGGCGTCGGCACCGCGGCTGAGCAACCCGACGTCCGATCCCGGCACCAGGGTTGTACGGGCCATGATCAAATCGGATGCAGGTGAGGTTGCGCCGTCGTCACGATCGGGGTGCTGCGGCGGAGACGTCGCCTTCCCGTACGCAGGGGCGCATAGATTGATCTGTACACGATATTTCCGCAGGTCCACGGGTCAGTGGACGGTGCGCGGAGGAGTCGTTGCCTGCCGATCCGAAGAAAGCTGTTTCATTCATGCGCCGCACCACCGTCCGTCGTACCGCCCTCGCCGCCTCCGCGCTCTCGCTGGCCCTGCTCTCCACTGCCTGTGGCTCGGAGGGGTCGGACAAGGAAGAGCCGAAGGGCAAGGGCTCGTCGAGCGCGCCCGCGACCCCGGCCGGCAAGGCCCTGTCCCAGGCCGAGCTGGACAAGCTCGTACTGGCCGAGGCCGACCTGAAGGACCACAAGATCGCCAAGGCCACCCCGGCGGACCTCGCCGCGGCCAAGACCGTCACCACCGACAAGGCCGCGTGCAAGCCGCTGGTCGACGTCATGGTCCTGCGCGGTGTCGGTACACCGGGCGCGACCGCGACCCGCAAGGTCATCGCCGTGCCCAAGGGCCCGGGCGCCAACGCCTCGGCCGAGGAGAAGGCGAAGGCCGGCCTCGACGCCCTGGGTGCCACCATCACCGCCGACACGCTGGCCTCCTACAGCGGCAGTGGCGCGGCCGATGCCCTGGCAGCCCTCAAGAAGGCGGGCACGGACTGCGCCGGCGGCTTCGCCCTGATGGCCCAGGGCGACAAGACCAACTTCACCAAGGTCGCCCCGGCCTCCTACACCGGAGGCGACGAGGCGATCGCCTTCACCTTGACCGCCGACCTGGACGGCGAGCCCGGCACCGCCCACCTGGTGGCCGTCCGCAAGGGCAGCACCCTCGCCACCTTCTACGCCCAGAGCCTCGCCGGCAAGGCGGAGCAGCCCAAGGCCGTGATCGACGCCCAGCTCAAGAAGCTCAACTGAGGGGCTGAAGCGTTCGTCGTGGCTCGACCGAGTCGGCCACGGCGAACGCCGCGGCACTGGCGGGGCACGCGGGCATCGTTGCGGATCCTGGCGGCGGTGTCCGCGTTCTCGCCGAGGCTGACCCCGGCGCCGCCGTTGCGCAGAGAACTGGGGTCGAAGACCATCACCACGCCGAAGGTGTAGCGATCGGCCCAGACGCAGATGGGGGACGTGACGGTCCGCCCCACCTTCAGGTCTGTCCGAAGGTTCTGGCACTTCATCACGGCGTCGCCCAGCCCGGTGGGATGCATCGTCCGGAGGGCGCCGACCAGAGCGGTGCGCCCACTCCGATCCGACGCGGCGTCCCGCGCCTCCTGCGCGAAGCGCCGGTCGCGCGAGTTGCCCGGGTCGAGCAGGTTTCTCCACGATGCGTCGAACGGGCTTGCCCGCAGGGGAACATCCGTCGTAGCCGTCCGCGCCATCCCAAGAACTGGGGATACCTCCCCCCTCGTACCACGCCCTAGCTTGGACGAGTCGGCCCCCGCCCGCGTTTCCCGCAAGGGGAACGTTCAGGGCTGCGGAACAGACCGGTTGGTGGTCTCCCCTTCCGCGCCGACCTCAAGGTGAGAGGCGAGGTCACCCAGATGAATTCGTTACCGGCGAAGAGCACCGCGCGCGCAAGCGATGAGGCGCTGCTCGTCGACTGTGTCCGGGCGTCGCTGTCACGCGCCGCAGCCGACTGGCTGGTACGGCCCGGGGACTTCTGGTGCCATGTCCTTCCCCCTGGGCTCAACTCCCGTGTGCAGGGCTGGAAGCTGCATATCTCCGCCACCCCGCTGTCGGCACCACTGGTCCTCGCACGCTCCGCCGACGTACTGATCCGCAACGGGTGCGCCTTCAAGTTCGCGGGAACCGTCGCGCGGGTGGGTGAACTCGTCTCCCACCGCTTCGACCGCGCCGGCGGCGGCAAGTTCCTCACGATCTACCCGGACGGCGACGACGACCTCCTCACGCTGGCCGAGCAACTGCACGAGGTGACCGAGGGGCTGCCGGGGCCGGGCATTCTGTCCGACCGACCCTGTTTTCCCGGCAGCCTGGTGCACTACCGGTTCGGGGCGTTCGGCGGGGTGCGCGTGCTGGACAACGACGGCATCCAGGCGGCGATGCTGGTCGCTCCCGACGGCACGCTCGTCCCCGACCAGCGCAAGCCGTGGTTCAGCCCGCCCATATGGGCGCCGAGTGACCCGTTCGCCCGTGACACCCCGAAGGCCCGCCCGGCCGGCGTACCCAAACCCGTCCTCCTCAACGGGCGATACCTCGTACGGGAAGTGATCCGGCACTCGTACGCCGGGGGCGTGTACCGGGCGTCGGACGAGGCCACCGGAGCGGAGGTGATCATCAAGCAGGCACGCCCGCACACCGCCGCCAACCTTCTCGGCGAGGACGTACGCGACCTGCGGCGCCGCGAAGCCACGATGCTGAAACGGTTCTCCTCCTCTCCCCTCACTCCTCGCTGCGATGGTCTGTTCGACCAGCAGGGAGAGGTCTTCCTCGTCCAGGAGGCGATCTCCGGATCCGCGCTGCGGGACTGGGTGCTGAACAACATACGGCTGGACGACACCGGCACATGGGGTCCGCCGCCGGAGACCGTCGACCGGATGGCCTTGGGCCTGGTCGACCTGGTGGAGCTGGCGCACGCCGAGGGACTGGTACTGCGGGACTTCAACCCCAACAACGTGATGGTCACCGATGACGGTGAACTGCGGCTGATCGACCTGGAGATGATCGTCGAGCCGGGCGCGCGCGTCTTCCGTGTACACACCCCCGGCTACGGGGCGCCGGAGCAGGTCAACGCGCCGAGCTTCGGGCCCGCCCCTGGACAGACGGCTGATCTCTTCAGCCTGGGCGCCACGTTGTTCTATCTCGTCAGCGGCGCCGACCCGCTCCTGAGCGCCGACCGGCCGGCCACCCGAACAGAACGCGAGCGGGCCGAGAACTGGCTCAGGCACCTCGCCCCGGGCAATGCCGCCGCACGCCGCTGCGCCCCGATCATCCTCGCACTGCTCGACGACGATCCCGAGCGACGCCCGTCGCTCGCCGCCGTGCGAGAGTTCTTCACCGGCCGGCTCGGTCGAACGGCCACCCTCAGCGGGCCGCTCCCGCCCGTACCCCTCACCACCACCAACATGGCGGAGCTGGTCACGGGCGCCGTCGAGCACCTTCTGGCCACCATGGCCCCGGACAGCACCGACAGGCTCTGGCCCACCTCGAAATCGGCCGCGGTGACCGACCCGCTCAACATCCAGCACGGCGCCGCGGGCATCCTCGGCGTCCTCGGCCGCGCATACGAGGCCGACCGCGAACCACGGCTGCGCGACGCCATCCACACCGCGGCGGAGTGGATCGACCGCCGGGTCGGACACGAGCCACGGTGTCTGCCGGGCCTGCATTTCGGCCGCTCCGGCACCGCGTGGGCACTGCTGGAGGCCGGGCGGGTCCTCGGGGACGAACGTATGGTCCGCCGCGCCGCCGAGCTGGCGAAGAAAGTACCCGTCCGCTGGGACAACCCGGATGTGTGCCACGGTATGGCCGGGACAGGACTGACCCAGCTCCGCTTCTGGGAGGCAACCGGCGAGGACGACTTCCTCGACCGTGTGCGACAGGCGGCGGACGGGCTGGTCAGCGCGGCGTGGGAGCAGGACGGTCGCCGTCTCTGGCCGATCCCGAAGGGATTCCTGCTCACCTCGCACGACATCTCCCACTACGGTTTCGCCCACGGCGCCGCCGGCGTCGGTGCCTTCCTGCTGGCCGCCGGCCGGGCCACCGGCGACGACGCCTATCTGCGGCCGGCCGTGCAGGCCGCCGAGACGCTGATCTCGGTCGCGGAGGTGGAAGACGGCGCCGCCTACTGGCGGGTCGCCGAGACCGGCGGTCTGCGCCGGTCCCACTGGTGCAGCGGCTCCTCGGGGATAGGCACCTTCTTGGTGCGACTCTGGCGCGAGACCGGTGCGGACAAGTGCCTCGACCTCGCCGACCAGGCCGCCGTCGCCGTCCGCCGTTCCCGCTGGCACGCCGGAACCACCCAATGCCACGGGCTCGCCGGCGACGGGGACTTCCTGCTCGACATGGCCCAGGCCACCGGCGACCGTCAGTACCGCGACTGGGCCGAGGAACTCGCCGCGAGCCTGCACATGCGTCATGTCCTGCGCGACGGCCGCAAGGTCGTCCCGGACGAGACCGGCAAAGACGTGCAAGCCGACTTCGGCACCGGTTTCTCCGGCGTACTGGCCTTCCTGCTACGGCTGCGTGCCGGTGGCTCCCGGCTCTGGCTG
This sequence comes from Streptomyces sp. ERV7, assembly GCF_001653515.1. GTDB lineage: Bacteria > Actinomycetota > Actinomycetes > Streptomycetales > Streptomycetaceae > Streptomyces. Next base: position 527,345 of record NZ_LYOY01000051.1, read on the forward strand.
CCCGAGATGCTCGCCGGCCCCCATGGACTCGTTGCCGCCAACACCGGCGGCGACGTTCACCAAGAGAACACAGGGAGGTGAATTCGCATGGAACTCGACGTCAACGCCCTCCAGATGCTGGAGGCAACCAACCCTGACGTGGCTGCATACCCGCCCACCACCAAGTGCAGCTGCTGCTGTTACGAGTGAACACCATCGCAGCGCCCAGGAATGGGCACTGACCGGAGGTAGTGATGGAAGCAGGAGCGATGCCGACCGCACCGCCGCAGGGCACCGCGCTCGGACTGGCCCGGCTGGCACCGGCGGGCACGGCCGTGAGTCTGGTGTGCGCGACGGTCGCCATCGGGACATCGCTCCTGTTTCCCTCCCTGCTGGCCCACGCCGTCGACCGGACACTGACCGGTGCCACCCCCACCGGAACGCTCGTCCTGCTCACCGCAGTACTGCTGCTGCGGGTCCTCGCGGACACGGGCAGCGGCCTGGCACGGACGTCGGTGATGACGCGCGTGGCGGCTTCACAGCGCTACCGGCTGCTCCGCCAGGTCTTCGACCTCGGCCTTCCCGGCCTTCGCCGATATCCCGCCGGCGATCTGGTCAGCAGGATGACCGGCAACGCGGCGACCAGCGCCGGCGCGGTACCCGTGCTCGTCGAGATCCTCGTGGTCAGCGTGGTCTCGCTGGCCGGGCTCGGCGCACTGTCGCTGATCGACTGGCGGCTCGGCGCGGTGTTCCTGGCGGGAGCGGCACCCTCGGCACTGCTGTTGTGGCGCGAGACCCACAGCTCGTACCGCTCCTACGAGCGCTATGCGGAGCTCCAGGGCACGATCGCGGCGCGACTCGCCGACGCGCTGGCCGGCAGCCGGACCATCCGGGCCTCCGGCACCGCCGCGCGAGAAGTCACGCGCATCCTCGAACCCTTGCCCAAACTCGCCCGGTACGGCATGGAGAACTGGGGCATCCTGCGCACCGTCGCCTGGCAGGCCGAGCTGGCCCTGACGGGAATCCGGGTGGCGGTCCTGCTCGTGGCCGGTCTCGGCGTGGCGGACGGCCGAATGTCGGCGGGAGAGTTCCTGGCCGCGTCCATGTATCTGACCTTCGCCCTCGGCTTCCTGGACCAGGTGCACCATGTGGTCTACCTGCGCGAGGTACAGGCCAGTACGAACCGGGTGGCCGAGGTACTGGCCGCCCGACCCCAGGCGAGGGCCGACTGTTCGTCCGTCCTGCCACCGGGACCCGGAGCGTTGTCCTTCCGCCGGGTGACGGTCCGCCTCCAGGACCAGCTCGTCCTGGATTGCGCCGACCTAGAGGTGCCGGCAGGCGCGGCGGTCGCACTCGTCGGGCGGTCCGGGGCCGGCAAGACCAGCCTCGCGCTGCTCGCCGCCCGCCTCATCGACCCGGACAGCGGCACCGTCGTGATCGACGGTGTGGATGCGGCTCTGGTCGACCCCGTACACCTGCGCCAGGAGATCTCGTACGCCTTCGACCGGCCCGTCCTGCTCGGGAGAACCATCCGCGAGGCACTCACCTACGGACGACCCGAGACGTCGTCGGCGGAGGTCGAGTACGCGGCCCGGGTCGCCGAGGCGGACGCCTTCATCCGGCGTCTGCCGCAAGGGTTCGACACCGCACTGGACGACACCGCCTTCTCCGGCGGCGAGCTCCAGAGACTGGGGCTCGCACGTGCCGTGGCCCACGGTCGCCGGATTCTCGTGCTCGACGACGCGATGTCCAGCCTCGACACGGCGACCGAGGCCAAGGTGGCCGAGGCGCTGACCGAGCACCTCGCCGGGCGGACGCGCCTCCTCGTCGCGCATCGGGCGACCACGGCCGCCAGAGCCGATCTCGTCGCATGGCTGGACGGCGGGCGCATCCGCGCCTGCGCACCCCATGACGTCCTGTGGGCCACCGAGGCCGGCTACTGCGCGGTGTTCGCGTGAACCGGGCCGGACTCGCCCTGCTCGTACGGGAGTTGAGGGCACGGCGTCGCACGCTGGCCCTGGTTGCCCTGTGGTCCGCGATCGAGTCACTGCCCTCGCTCCTTTCCGGACTGCTGGTGAGCGCGGCGCTCGGCCGCTTCCTCGCTCACGAGGCCCTTTCCGGTACGGCGTTCCTCGCGATCCTGCTGGGGTCCGCGCTGGTTGCCGCGCTCGCGACCCGGCAGTTGTTCCCCCACCTGGCGGCGATCGTCGAGCCGGTGCGCGACGCGTTCGTTGCGGCCGTCGTCGACGGTGCGGTCGCCTCCGCGACCGGCTCGCCGAAGCGGGCGGACACGGCGGGAGTCTCCCGCGTCACCGAACAGGTCCAAGCGGTACGCGACCTCCTCGGCTCACTGCTGCGCATGGCCCGGCAGATCCTCTTCACCACCCTCGCGGCGCTCGCCGGGCTGTGGCTCCTCGCTCCGTCCATGGCCCTGATCACGGGCGTGCTCGTCACCGTCTCCCTGACCGTGTTCGCACTGCTGCTGCCCGGGCTCGCCGTCCGGCGCAGAAAGGTACTCCTGGCCGAGGAAGAGGTCGCCAGGACGGCGGGTACCGTCTTCGGCGGGATCCGCGACGCGCTCGCCTGCACCGGGGAGGCCGAGGCGACCCGGTCGGTGGGAACTGCCATAGACGGGTCACTGACCAGCTCGCGCGTACTCGCCCGAGCGATGGCGGTGCGCAGCCTGATCGTCTTTCTCGGCGGCCAGCTCCCGCTCGTCGTCCTGCTCGCGTCGGCGCCGTCCCTGGTCCACGCGGGCCGTCTGACGCCCGGTGAAGTGATCGGCGCGGCGACCTACCTCACCGTCGCCCTGGAACCGGCACTGCGTCAACTCGTAGGGACCGGCGGCAGTTTGTGCGTGGAGCTGGCGGTCACCCTCGGTCGCCTCGGTGAAGGCTTCGCCGGGCCGCCGGCACCAGCGCAGACAGAAGCGCAGACAGAAGCAGAGGCGGACCGGCTGGGACCTCGCCGGTACGACCTCGTCGCCACCGGCCTCACCTTCGCCTACGGCCCGCACGCCGCACCGATCGTCGACGCGCTGGACCTCTCCCTCCCCGAGGGCCGCCACCTCGCCGTGGTGGGGCCGAGCGGTATCGGCAAATCGACCCTCGCGAGCCTGCTCGGCGGCCTGCTGCCACCGCAGCGCGGCACCGTATCGCTCGGGGAAACAGACATCGGGCAGGTCCGTGAAGCCGAGCTGCGCCGACTGCTGAGCATCATTCCGCAAGAGGCGTACGTGTTCGCCGGCACGCTGCGGGAGAACCTCCGCTATCTCGCACCGCACCTGACCGACCTCGAACTCACCACCGCCGCCACCGACACCGGACTCTCCGCCCTGGCCGACCGGCTCGGCGGACTGGACGCCCGGATAGGCGCGGGCGGTGTGGAGCTGTCCAACGGAGAGAAGCAACTCGTCGCCCTCACCAGGGTGTACGTCTCCCCGGCCCGGATCGTCATCCTGGACGAGGCCACCAGCAACCTCGACCCGGCGGCGGAAGCCAGGGTGGAAGCCGCGTTCGCACGCCGCCCGGGAACCCTCGTCGTCATCGCACACCGCATCAGCTCGGCCCGTCGCGCCGAGCGCATCCTCGTACTGGACGGCGACAAGGCCCAGGTGGGCACACACGACGAACTGGTGCGCAGCTCCGCCCTCTACGCGAACCTCGTCGGCCACTGGCACCTCACGGACCCGCAACCACGGCGACGGACACAAGAAGCGGCGGGTGCCCCTGAGTGACCCGCTCAGGTGGCGTCATGTCCGTGGCGCCCCGTCATCACCGCGTGGGGGCGGCGCAGTGCGGGAGGGTCGGGCGGTCCTTCGTGCGGACGGCGGGGAGCCAGGCCGTGCCGGGCCGCGACGGGGTGGCCCCGTCGCGCGGCAGGCGGACCCGGAACCAGACGGTGGAGCGCAGGTCCTCCTCGTCGATGATGGGCTGCCCCTGCGGCAGTTGGCATTCCACGTCGAGGACGTCGCCGTGCCACACCCGCGTGGCCACGACGTTGCCGGCGGTGTAGGGCCGCAGCGGGTCGATCGCGAGGCCCAGGCTGCACTGCGCTTCGCGGTCCGCGCGGTCCTGGCAACCACGCTCGGCGTTGAACACCCGTATCCGGGCGGTCTCCCGCTCGCCGCCGTCGCCTCCCGCGTGCGCCCAGAGCGCGGCGCCCGCCGCCGTGCACCCCGCGACGATCAGCAGGGCGGCCCAGCGCAGACGGCGCCGGATGCGGGACCGCCGGGGGTGGGAACGCCCGGTGCCGCTTTCGGCGGCATGGGCCCGGATCCGTTCGAGGAGGCTTTCAGCGGTGTGCGGGGCGCGGGCCGCGTGTGTGGGGGCGAGGCAGTCGGCTGCCAGGACCCGCCAGAACTCCGGGACGGCGCCGTCCGTCCGTAACACCGCCCGGCCCTCGGCGTACTCCTGTACGGCCGCGCCGCGCGCGGTCGGCGTGGCGCCGGGGAAGGGGGAGGCGCCGTGGGCGAACACCTCGTGGATGATGATGCCGAGTGCCCAGATGTCGGCGCTGGGCCGCATCTGGATGCCGCGCTCGGCGAGCGGCTCACGCCACCGCTCGGGCGGAAGGTAGTCCAGGGTTCCCATCGGGGCCGTCCAGCCGTGGGTGCCGGTCAGCTCGATGGCGAAGCCGAAGTCCGCCAGGCGGACTTCGCCGTCCCGGCCGATGAGAATGTTCTCGGGCTTGAGGTCGGCGTGTATCCAGCCGCTGTGGTGCAGGTGGTCCAGGCCCTCGCAGATACCGGTGACCAGCCGTGCGCCCTCGGCCTCGGTCACCGAGGACGCCAGCAGCTCGCGCAGGGTGCACCGGGCCCGCTCCATGACGAGGACGATCGCGCCGTCCAGGGACGGCCGGTCCGGTGCGCTGAGGACCAGGGAGTCCAGGAGCCGCACGAGTCTTGGGTGGCCCGCCTCGCGGCCCAGTTCGAGTTCGCGGCGGGCGGCCTCGGCCACCTGGCGTGCCTGGCGGGGCGCGAGTCCGGCGGTCGGCATGACCTTGAGGGCGACCTCCGGCTCGTCCGGCTCCTCCGGCTCGTCCTCGGGCCGGTCCACGTCCTCCGGCAGGCCGCCCGCGAGGCGCTCCCCGGTCCGGTCCGCCGGCCACCCGGCGTAGACGGTGGCCCAGCCGCCCGCGCCGATCGGTTCGCCGACGGTCCAGGAACCGATCCGGTGGCCTGCGGGCAGGAGTTCCGGCTCGCCGCTGTCCGCCGGAACCGGCTCCCTGCGCACCGTCACCGTCCTACCGTCCGCGCTCGGCCGGCGGGGGTAAAAGGGCGAGATGCTCCTCCCGTACGATCCCGAACTTCAGGGCGAGAGCGACGACGGCCTCGCGCTTGCCGTTGCGGCGGGCCGCGCGGTCCAGGCCGTCCGTGGGCGTCGGGACGCCGATGCGCAGCTTTTCGTCGGCGAGGTAGTCGATGTGCGAACTGACCGCACGGGCCGTGAGCCCCGCGCCGGGCCCGTGGCCGCCGAGCCGCTCGACGACCTGCGGGGTGGTCGGCACGGCGACGGGCGAACGGTCGCGCAGCCACGGCTCGCAGAGCGCGACGAGCACGAGGAAGTACGTGGCGGTCTCGTCCAGCGAGTACGCGGTGAGGGTGCGGCTCTCCCAGGATCCGCCGCCGAGCGGGTGCGGGTCCAGATAGACGTGGTCGGGCGCGAACACCTGGAAGGCGAGCGGGGTTTCGCGGCGGGAGGGCAGCACCACCCGGGAGAACTCGAACGGGATGGGCGCACCGACGCGGCGCGGCGGGACACGCAGATACTCTCCGGCGCCTTCCGGATTCTCCACGAGGTAGCCGTGGGTGGTGCTGAGATTGCTCAGTTGCCAGTGGTCGTCCGTCGCACGGATCTCCCCGGCCAGGCGGGACACCGACTCGTCGGCGAGGCGGAGTTCGACGGGTGTGCGGGCCGAACCGCGGCCGAACCGGACGCGCTCTCCGGGGCCGAGCCGCAGGGTCACCGCTGCGCCGCCGTCCTCCTCCGGTAAGTGGATGACAATCCCGCTCACTGCTCCCCCGTCCCGCCCCCGTTGTCCGACACAGGGAACGGTACCGCCTGCCCACGGCGTTGCACCGCGTGTCATCCGCCACTTCGGCACGCGGCCGTGACCATCGGAACAGGAGCCGCGCGGTACGCGGTGGGGCGGGGTGCGGGCCGGGTCAGGGGGCGACGGCGCGGGTGCCGAAGCCGGTCCAGGGGCGCCAGCTGCCGCTGGGCCGTTCCTGTACGCGGGTGCGGAGGTGGCCGTCCGCGGTGACCGCGAACAGGTGCAGACGGCCGGTGGCATCGGCCGTCGCCGAGGGCGGGGCGGCGAGCACGACACCGGACTCCGTCATGTCCTCGCCCGTCGCCCAGGCGCCGCCGGGGGAAAGCTGCCAGCGGTGGGTGAGCCGCTCGCCACCGGGGGCGAGCGTGATGGCCTCCAGGCGGCCGTCGGCGCTGGGGGCGAGCAGCGGGGCCGCTGCCGACCAGCCGAACAGTGGCTGCCAGTCGTCCCATCCGCCGCTCGGCACCGACTGGCGCCGGTGGAAGGCGGCCACCCCGGAGGGGGCGATCGCGGCGACGGTGAGCCGGCCGCTCCCGTCGCGGCTCACCCGCGGGGCCGCACCGGCCGCCGTGCCGAAGCGGTCCCACGGGGACCAGGCGCCGCCCGGGCTCTGCTGCCAGCGGTGCAGGATCGCCGTACCGCCGCGGGTGAGGACGAACACCTCAAGACGGCCGTCCGCGTTGACGCCGATGACCGGAGGTGCTCCGGCGGGTCCGCCGAATCCCGCGTCCCACGGGTCCCAGGTCGAGGCGCCGGGCGAGGACTGGCGGCGGTGGGCGATCAGGGTGCCGCCCGGGCTGAGGGCGAAGACCTCCAGCGTGCCGTCGGCGTTGCGGGCGACGGAGGGCGCGGCCGCGGCGGGACCGCCGAACTCCTCCCATTCGTTCCAGTCGCCGTCCGGACGCTGCACCCGGTGGTGCAGGTTGACGCCTCCCGGGGCGAGCGAGAACACCTCCAGGCGGCCGTCGGTGTTGCGGCCGAGCGTGGGCGGAGCACCGGCCGGGCCGCCGAACGTCTCCCACTCCGACCAGGTGTCGGCGTCCGGATCGAGCTGGACGCGCCGCAGCATCGAGCGGTCGGCGGCGTCGAGCGCGAAGACGGTCGGGCGGCCGTGGACATCCGGGGCCGCCACCGGGTTCTCGGGGCTCTGCCATACGGGAGGCGTGTCCTGCCAGCGCAGTTGCGCCAGGCCCAGACCGTGCCGGAACCAGCCGGCGGCACTCGCGTACCAGTCCTGCCCGTCGGTGACCGGTTCTACGGCGTGGCCGGGGACGTGGCCCGCGTATCCGTCGAGGGTGAAGCGGAACGGGTCACGGGAGGCCAGCACGTCGGTGCCGTCGTAGCCGCCGCGCGGCCCGATGAACAGGTAGAACCAGCCGTCCCGTTCGACCACGTACGGTGACTCGGTGACCGAGACGCCCATGGCGGCGGTGCTGTCGTCGGTGAAGGCGGTGCCGGGTGCGCTCCAGTGCAGCAGGTCGCCGGAGCGGCGCCAGCACACGAGGTGGTGGCCGTCGGCGGAGAGTTCGGTGTAGTACATGACCCACTCGTCGCCGATCCGTACCACCATGGGGTCGCGCGCCGCCCGGCCCCGGAACAGCGGCCCGGACGGAACGCGGGTCCAGGTGAACAGATCGGTGGACGTGGCCAGGTTGATCGCGGCCCCGGCGCTGCCGCCCGCGGCGTAGAACATCCAGTGGGTTCCCGCGGCCTCGATCACATGGGGTGCCCACAGGTGCTGCTCGCCGTGGTAGGCGGGATCGACGGTCAGCGCGTCGGGGTGGCGGGTCCACGGGCCGTACGGGTCGGGCGCGGAGGCATGGGCGAAGGTGACCTCGGCGGTGCTGTCCGGCGCCTGGCCGGGCGCGGCGCTGTCACCGACGATGCTGAACAGGTGCCAGCGGCCGGCCGCCCGGACAAGGGTGTGGTCGTTGAAGTAGCGGGGCCGACCGGGGGTGGACGGGTCGTGGACGGGAGTGAAGGGGCCGGCGTCGACCCATTGGTGGGGCGGGACGTCGGCGGCTGCGGCTGCGGTACGGGCCGCGAGCGGGAGCACGAGTGCTCCCGCTCCGGCCGCACGCAGCAGGTGCCGCCTGCTGATCGGATGCATGGCTCTTCTCCGGAGGAACCGGTCGGGTCAGTTGACGGCGGGGCCGGAGGTGTTGTTGAGCCAGGCCCATTCGGCCCAGGTCGAGATCCCGGTCTGCCATTTGTGGTAGACGCCGGCCTGGCTCGTTCCGAAGACCTCGATACGGCCGTCGGCGTTGGTGGCGGCGGTGACCTCCGTACCGCCGCCGCCGAAGGAGTCCCACTGGCCGTACGGGGCGTTGACTCCGGTCTGCCACAGGTGCTGGGCGACACTGCCATTGATCGCGAAGACCTCCACCCGGCCGTCGGGTGCGCGTTCGCTGCTGACCTGTGAGTCGGCGGGCCCTCCGGTCGCCTCCCAGCCGGACCAACTGGTCGGATTCGTCTGGTACTTGTGGAACACGCCAGTAGGTCCGGATGCGAAGACTTCCAGACGCCCGTCCTGGTTGTGGTCCACGGTCAGATCACGGCCGCCACCACCGAAGTCGTCCCAGGCGGACCAGCCGCCGTTGACGGCCGTCTGGTACTGGTGCTGGAACACATCACCGTTGATCGCGAAGACTTCCAGGCGCCCGTCGGACGACTTCTCCATCTCGATCCTGCTGTTGGCCGGGCCGCCGCCTGCGGACTCCCACTGCGACCAGCCGCTGTTCGGCGCGCTCTGGTAGCGGTGGAAGACGCCCACCGGACCGGAGGCGAAGACCTCCAGACGACCGTCACCGTTGGCCCCGACCGCGATGTCCCGGCCACCGCCCCCGAAGTTCTCCCACCCGGACCACGCACCGGAAGGCGAAAGCTGATAGCGGTGCTGGAACACGTCGCCGTTGATCGCGAACACTTCGAGGCGCCCGTCGGCGTTCGGACCGATCGCCAGCTCCGCGCCACCGGGTCCGCCCAGGGACTCCCAGTCCGACCAGCCACCGTTGACCCCCACCTGCCAGGCGTGATGGACCCCGTCGGCTCCGGCGGCGAAGACCTCCAGACGACCGTCCGCCGAACGCGCCGACACCACCCGCCCCGACTCCGCCGGATACACCAGCGGCGCGGGCCCGGGTTCGTGGTGGCCCAGACGGTCCACCGCGGCCTGCGCCTCGTCCATGTGCCGCTGGTGGGCGCCCGCGTTGTAGGTGGACCAGGGCTGCCAGTTGGTGCCGCCGGAGGAGATGGTGAACGCCGCGTTCGCGTTGCACTGGGGGTCGAAGGCGCAGGCGTCGTCCACCTCGGGGTGCCAGTAGTCGTTGATCTGCCAGAGGCCGCGGTCGGTGGAGGGGGGCCGGTTGTTCTGGACGTTGGTCGCCGACGGGCTGCAGCTGGATTCGGCGAGGGCGACCGCGACGGCGGTCACCAGGCTCTCGCCCCGGAAACCGGCGTTGTAGCCAACCTGGGCGCACAGATCGCTCGGCGCGGCGTACGCGGGCGAGGCCGAGGCCAGGACGCCCGCCCCGAGGACGAGCGAGGCGAGGGCCGCCAGGATGACGCGATGGGGCGCTCTGTGAGCGCGCTGCACAGTTCTCACCTGCTGTCTCCTCTCAATTGACGGCGGGGCCCGAGGTGTTGTTGAGCCAGCCCCATTCGGACCACGTCGCGAAGCCCGTCTGCCACTTGTGGTAGACGCCGGCCTGGCTCGTCCCGAAGACCTCGATACGGCCGTCCGCGTTGGCCACCGCGGTGACCTCCGTACCGCCGTTGCCGAAGGCGTCCCACTGGCCGTACGGGGCGTTGACACCGGTCTGCCACAGGTGCTGGGCGACACTGCCGTTGATCGCGAAGACCTCCACCCGGCCGTCCGCGGTCCGCTGACTGGTGAGCTGCGAGTCAGCCGGTCCACCGGTCGCCTCCCAGCCGGACCAACTGGTCGGATTCGTCTGGTACTTGTGGAACACTCCGGCGGGCCCGGAGGCGAACACCTCCAGACGCCCGTCCTGGTTGTGGTCCACGGTCACGTCACGGCCGCCACCACCGAAGTCCTCCCACGCTGACCAGCCGCCGTTGACACCGGTCTGGTACTGGTGCTGAAAGACATCACCGTTGATCGCGAAGACTTCCAGGCGCCCGTCGGACGACTTCTCCATCTCGATGCGACTGTTGGCCGGGCCGCCGCCTGCGGACTCCCACTGCGACCAGCCGCCGTTGGGTGCGCTCTGGTAGCGGTGGAAGACACCCACCGGACCGGAGGCGAAGACCTCCAGACGACCGTCACCGTTGGCCCCGACCGCGATGTCCCGGCCACCGCCCCCGAAGTTCTCCCACCCGGACCACGCACCCGAGGGCGAAAGCTGATAGCGGTGCTGGAACACGTCGCCGTTGATCGCGAACACTTCGAGGCGCCCGTCGGCGTTCGGACCGATCGCCAGCTCCGCGCCGCCCGGCCCGCCCAGGGGCTCCCAGTCGGACCAGCCGCTGTTGACCCCGAGCTGCCAGGCGTGGTGAATGCCGTCGGCTCCGGCGGCGAAGACCTCCAGACGACCGTCCGCCGAACGCGCCGACACCACCCGCCCCGACTCCGCCGGATACACCAGCGGCGCGGGATGCGGGCCGGTACCGGGCGTACAGGGCATGTCGATGCCGCGTTCCGCCAGATACGGGATGGGGTCGGTACGTACGCTCGCGCCCGGGTCCGCCCAGACCCGCAGGTGCAGATGCGGCCCGGTGGCCTCGCCCTCGCTGCCCATCAGGGCGATCTGCTGACCGGCCACGACGCGGTCGCCGACCTGGACGTCCCGCTCGTACATGTGACCGTACTCGGTGTTGGTCCCGTCGGGGTGCAGGACGCGGATCCACTGGCCGTAGCCGGGCTCGTATCCCGAGATCGTCACTTCGCCGTCGCCGACGGCGAAGATCGGGGTGCCGCGGTCGTTGGCGATGTCGATGCCGTTGTGTCCCGCACTGTAGTACTGGGAGATGAAGCCGGTGGTCGGGCATGCGCCGACGAAACCGGCGGCCCGGGCGGCGCTCTGCGCGCGGACCTGGGCGGCGGCCGCGGACGGAGCGGTGCCCAGCAGACCCAACAGCAGGGCGGCGAACGCCGCGAGCCCGACGTGCAGCGCACGTCTCGGCGAAGTGGTGCACGACATGGGACGCGCTCCCCTCAGGCCTTGCGCAGGCGGCCGATGATGCCGTCGATGTCGCGCCGCATCAGGTCGTGGCGGATGAAGTGGCCGCCGGGAACCTCGTACGACTCGTGCGGGATCCCGGCCCGGTCGAGCAGACCGCGGAACTCCCGCTGCCCGGCGAGCACCTGGGTCTCGTTGACGGTGTCGAACCAGTTGACCGGGTCGGGACTGGTACCGGCGACGAGGAACACCCGCTTGTTGCGGTAGCTCTCGATCCGCTGGACAGGATTGTCGGCGCTGACCCGGGCCTCGTCCCACAGCGGCGCGCCGTAGATGGTGCCGCCGTTCAGGTCGAGGACCGCGGCGGAGGCATTGGCCCAGTGCACGACGAGGCCGCTGTCACGGCGCAGGCTGGCCGGGCCCGAGTGGGCACTGACGGACGCGAAGTGGCCGTAGTACTTGGCCGCGTATTTGAGCGCGCCGAACCCGCCCATGGAGAATCCGGCGACGGCCCGGCCGTCGTACTCGGCGAAGGTACGGAAGTTGGCCTCGACCCAGGGCAGCAGCTGGTCGATGTGGAAGTGCTCCCAGTTGCGGGGGCCGACGTTGGAGCTGACGGGGTTGGAGTACCAGCCGGCGTGGCCGCCGTCGGGCATGACGACGATGATCGGCTTTCCGGCGGTCCACTCGCGGACGCCCTCGCGGTCGAAGGTGATGAAGTCCTGGTCGGTTCCGCCGCCGTGGAAGAGGTAGAGGACGGGGTAGGTGCGGCCGCTCCAGTGGTAGTCGTCGGGAAGCAGCACGTTGACCCCGGGGTTCCAGCCGATCGCGTCGGTCTGGAACCGGTAGTACCACATCCTCGGGTCGCTCTCGTTGCGGTCCACGATGTGCAGACCGAACCCGTCGTCGGCCGCCGAGGCCGTCGTCGCTGCCGCGAGCACGCCTCCGGCGCCGAGGGCCACGGCGGCGGTGAGCCCGCCGGCGGACTTGAGGATGCTCCTGCGGGTGGGGCGGTGCGCGGTCAACGTGACCTCCTGGGGGAAACGCGGCGGCGGTGGGACCGGCCGCTGTGTGACAGGAGCTTCGGAGGGTAGCGACGCGCTCGCGGCCAGGAGAACCCGGAACCTTACGGACTGACAGGGGCGGTCCGCGTGGGCTAAGGGGTGTCTGAGAGGCCCCGTTGGCCGCGCCCCAGGCTGCCAGGCCGACTCGGGACTCGAACGCGCGACCGGATTCGTGACCGTTTGCGGGATGCGGCCCAGGGCAGGCGTACGTCGTGCTTCGGGCCGGAGGCATGCCCGCGGGACCCGTATGTCCTGGGCGCGTTCTCTTCCGGAATCGCCCCTGCGTACACGAGGTTCTGCGGCGGTCAGCCAGCCAACCGACGTGCGGGAGAGCCGAGCTATGCCCACCACCGTCCGCCGCGGGCGGAACCATGACGACGCCCCCGAGACCACAGCCGCCTTCACCCGCCTGAACGCCCTCGAAGACGGCCCCGAGCACGACGCGCTGCGGGACGACCTCGTCGCCCGGTGGCTTCCGATGTCGGAGCGCCTGGCCGGCAAGTACCGCAACCGCGGGGCGGAGCTCGAAGACCTCTACCAGGTCGCCGCGATGGGGCTGGTCAAAGCCGTCGACCGCTACGAGGTGGCCCGCGGAGCCTTCGAGTCCTACGCCGTCCCGACCATCAACGGCGAGATCAAAAGGCACTTCAGGGATGCCCTGTGGTCCGTCCACGTCCCCCGCCGGGTCCAGGAGTTCCGCAACAAGGTCCGCGTCGCGCGCAGTGAGCTGAAGGCCGCTCAGCCGGGCGAGCCCACCATCGCCGAACTCGCCGCCCGGGCCGGGCTCGACGAGGACCAGGTCCCCGACGGCCTGGAAGCCCTCCAGTCGTTCAAGAGCCTCTCCCTGGAAGCGGAATCCGGCGCCGGTGGCAGCGGCGACGGGGGCGGGGTGTCGCTCGCCGACAGCCTCGGTACGACCGAACGCGGCTTCGCCACCGTCGTCGACCGTGAAGCGGTCAAGCCCGCACTGCGGGCGCTGCCGGAGCGCGAGTCGAGGATCCTCTACATGCGGTTCTTCCAGGACATGACCCAGACCCAGATCGCCGCCGAACTCGGCCTCTCCCAGATGCACGTCTCACGGCTGATCACCCGCACCTGCAGCCGCGTACGCCAACAAGCCCTGGCCGACCACCGCGACGCCGCCTGAGCGCCGCGCGTACGGCCGGTTACGCGGCCACGGGGCTAGGGTCCGGCGCGGGTCAGCTCGCACCTCCCGTCCGCGCACGACCTGCGCAGTCGGCCGGCCGAGACGGTCTCCAGGAGGCCGATCGTCCAGCACATCGGGCAGCCGCGCAGCGCGATCAGGCCGACCGGGGCGAGCAGCAGGCTCATCGGGCCGACGACCGGCAGCAGGGCCAGGGACCCGGCGAGCGCACCGAACCCGATGGCACCTCGGGCCAGATGGCGCGGGACGGAGACGCTGGCGAAGCCGCCGCGCTTCGGCGCCTCGCGTGCGTCGGCGGAAGGGGGCGCGGCGGTGCGTGCCGCCGTGGTCGCGTCATGCTTCATCGTCGGTTCCCCTCGTTCCGGCCAGTGCGTCGCGCAGCTCCTCGCGTACCGCCGAACGGGCCCGGTGCAGGCGGGACTTCATCGCGGCGGTGCTCAGCCCGAGCCGGTCGGCGACGGTCCGGCCGGGCAGGCCCTGGATGTCCCGCATGACCAGCACCTGCCGCTGATCGTCGGGCAGGGCGGCGACGGCGGCCGCGACGCGCTCGGCTTCCAGGCGCAGCAGGACGTCGTCCTCGGCGGACCGCGCGGCGCCGCCGAACGCGACGAGCCGGTCCGGCGTGCCGAACTGGCCGGGCTCCTCGGCCGGTCCCTGGCGCAGCAGTGCGCGAGTGCGGCGCAGACACTCGTTGCGGACGATCCGGAACATCCATGACGCCAGCGCCCCGGAGGCGCGCAGCATGCCGATCTTGCGGTAGAGGATGATCAGCGCTTCCTGGGCTGCGTCCTCGGCGTCCTGGGGCGTGGCGCACAGCGAGTGCGCGAACCGGTGCACATGTGGATAGGAGCCGTACACCAGGGCGGTGAGCGCCTCGACGTCGCCGCGTTGCGCCGCGGCGACGAGCGTCGCGCCGGGCCAGCTGTGCTCAGCCACGCTGACGCCTCCGGCGGCGCAGCAGCGTGACGGTGCACGCGCACAGCAGCAGCGCGGCGGCCGCGGCGGCGATGACGACGGTGGTCATGGGGTCCTCCCGGTGGGGTGCGGGGCGGACTCGGTCGTCCGCATGCCTATGAGAGGCACGGCGGGTCCGGAAGGATTCACCCCTGTCCTCGGCTCGGTGGTTCACGGATCCCATGATCCCGCGTCTGCACGGTCAAGACACCTCATGAGCGAGCCCGGGGAGTGTGGAGCAGCGCTTGGTGGCGGTAGTCGCTGGGGGACGTTCCGGTGGCCGTGCGGAAGGCGCGGGAGAAGCCGTCGGGCTGGGGGTAGCCCCAGCGTGCGGCGATGGTGTGGATGGTGAGGTGCCGCAGGGCCGGGTCGGCCAGGTCGCGGCGGCAGCGGTCGAGCCGTTGCTGCCGGATGAAGGCGCGGGGTGTGGTGCCGTGGTCCTGGAAGATGCGGTGCAGATACCGCAGCGAGAGGTGGTGCGCCGCGGCGATGGCTTCCGGCCCGAGGCCGGGGTCTGACAGATGCTCGGCGATGAAGGCGCTGATCCGCAGGAACAACACCTGCTGGCCGGACGAGGCAGCCGACACCGCAGGGCCGCCGAACGTGGCGTCGCGGTCGAGATGGTGCTCCAGCACGGCCGACAGCAGGTCGACCGCGGTGGCTTCCAGACGGGTGGCGTCCTGGGGTGTGCACTGGGCGTACTCCTCGGCAAGTCCCGCCACGAACTGGCCGAACAGGCGGCCCACGCCCTGCGTCCACGGCAGGGACAGGCCGCACAGCCGCGTGAACTGCTCGCGCGAAAGCCGCAGGAGCTTCTTCGGGAACTGGAAGACGAGATGCCGGCCCGGGGTGTCACCGGCGTAGATGTCGATGGGTTGCGAGCTCTCGCCGAAGCCCATCTCGCCGCGCCTGAGCAGAGATCGCTGCCGACACTGCTCGATACCCAGCTCTCCGCCCGTGACAAGGACGACCCGGTACATCTCCGGGTCCGACTGCCGGACGTGCCGGGGTGTCCGCTGCGCGGTCACGGAGGCGTAGGAGGAGAGGACGGAGATCTGACCGGCGTCCAGGGGCATCATCTCGATCCGCGCTCCGAAGGTTCCTCTCTCAAGGGACGTGACGCGCTGGGGCACCTGCGCCATGGCCATGGCCCCGGCCCACGCCCCCGGCCGCTCACTGACGGGAAACTCGGCGGTGTCGACAACTGTTGAACGCATTCCCATCCCCCACGCACTCCGGCAACACTGATCCACTGGCCCAAAACACCCAGCTAAATACAGCGGCCTTGAGAACCGGCAGTGCGTTCCATGCCAACAAACATGCGCTGGGAGCCAACGACGTCTCCAAATCCCCGCGGCCAGAATGAGGGCGTCTCCGCAGAGGCCATGTCGCACAGGGCGCAAGGCCTTCACCCGCCGGCTGCGGACGAGTTCCGCGAGTCCGGCCGGCAGCGGACGCACCCCCGCAAGCCGGGGCGCGGCGCCCGGCCCCGCTACGGCAGGGCGCTGTCCAGGTCCCGCCGACCCTCGGTCCCCGGAGGGCCAACCCCCACGCGTTCAGGAAGGTTGTCCATGACATACGACGTGCTGCGGGCGTCCAGTGAGGCGCCGTCCGAGCGGGACGAACTCCCCGCTCCCCGTCTCTCCCGGCTGCCCTCCCTGACAGGCCTGCGGTTCCCCGCCGCATTCCTGGTCTTCATCAGCCATGCCACACTGCCCGTCCCCCAGGTGCGTCTGTTCGGGGACGACAAGCTGGCCATGGACCTCAACAGGGCCACGGAGAAGACGGGTGCGCTGGGTGTCGCGTTCTTCTTCGTGCTCAGCGGCTTCGTCCTGACCTGGTCCGCCCGCCCGAACGACACCGCCCGGGCCTTCTGGCGCCGCCGGTTCGCCAAGATCTACCCCAACTACGTGATCACCTGGGGCCTGGCGATGCTCCTCTTCGCCTCCGCCTACACCCCGACCCGCGTCGCGCTCGCCAACCTCTTCATGGTCCATGTGTGGGTACCGGACCTCCAGTACATGCTGAGCGTGGACCTGGCCAACTGGTCGCTGGCCTGCGAGCTGATCTTCTACGCCTCGTTCCCGCTGCTGCACCGCCTGTTCCTGCGCATCAACCCGGCACACCTCAAGTACTGGATCAGCGGACTGCTCACGGCGATCATCCTCACGCCCCTGTTCACCTACCAGGTGCTGCCCGACTCGCCGGCGATCCAACTCAACACCTCGACGTCGGCGGACGCCTCGGTGAAGCAGCTGTGGTTCGCGTACTGCCTCCCGCCGGTGCGTCTGCTCGACTTCGCGCTCGGCATGCTGGTGGCGCACGCGGTCCTCAACGGGCGCTGGCGCAACATCGGCCTCCTGTGGTCCAGCGTCCTCCTGGCCGGCAGCTACTGGCTCGCGCAGGAGTCGGACATGCTCTACGCCCAGCGCGCCACCTCCATCATCCCGATCATCCTGCTCATCGCCGCGGCCGCCATGGCCGACGCCAAGAACGAGTTCACCCTCTTCCGCAACCGCACGATGGTCTGGCTCGGCGAAATATCCTTCGCCTTCTACCTCCTGCACTCCATCGTGCTCATCTACGGCCGCAAACTCCTCGGCCACGACCTCTACTCGGCACCCGTGGCGAGCGCCCTGATAGTCGCGCTGCTCGCGGTGAGCATCCTGACGTCCTGGGCCCTGTACGCACTCGTCGAGCGGCCCATCACCCGCCGCTGGTCGACATCCCGGCGGGCCAAGGCCAGGACGGCCTGACCAGGGCTCTCAGGCCTCATCAGGGCTTCAGTGTGTCGATGAACCGGTACCGTCCGCCTCCGTCGTCGCGGGCCGCGGGCGGGCCGAGTTCGACCAGGGCCATCGGGCGGTCGGACGGTTCTCCGGTGTCCGGAGCGAAGGCGATCTCCCCGCTGACGCCGCGTACCTTGTACGTCCCGTTGGTCTGCCCGAGCAGGTCGAGGACCGTGCTCGCGGTGACCTTCTCCAGGCCGTAGGTGTCCACGGCCCGACGGGCCGCGATGCCGACCGTGTACACCGCGTCGTGGCCCACCATGGCCTGCCCGTTGGTGAGTTCGCCCGCGCTCCCGCCGCGCAGCGCGAGATAGCGGCGCCGGAAGTCGGGGAACGGGCCGCGTTCCTGGCCCCCGTACATCCGCGCGGAGGCATCGGGGTGGGCGTACGCGGTGTAGTACGCCCGCAGCCCGCTGGCCTTCCAGCGTCTGCCCAGCTCATCGAGCTCGGCCGTATCCGTCCGGCCGCTGGTGCCGAAGTACACGCCCACGGCGCTCGACCCCGAGAGCACGGTCACCGGGCAGCTGCGCCGGTTCTCACCCGCTGCCTCCACGAAGCTGCGCAACTCCCGTCCCCGCCCGGCGAAGTAGACGCCGTCCGGGGTGGCGCCGGTGACGCAGATCTTCTCGGCGACCACCCGGAGCACATTGCCGCTGCCCGGCGCCGCACCCGAGGTGAAGGGAACCACCGTCTCGACCTTGAGGCCGATGCGCCGGGCGGCGGTCATGAACCCGGAGTACAGCGAGGCGTTGTAGATGTCGCCCGCCTTGTTGTCCTTGACGACCTGGAGCCGGTATCCGGGCCGTTTGTCCTGCTGCTCCTTGAAGTAGCGCGCCGCTGCCGAGGCCTGCTCCCCGGCGGGGAAGGACACCCGGAAGAACCCGGGCGAAGGCGACCTCATCTCGTCCCCGGCGACCGTCGCGCCCACGATCGGCACCCCTGCGGCACGCAGCTTGTCGACCGCGGCGAGCGTACGGGCGTTGCTCTGCCCGATCCCCGCGACGGCCACCAGGTGCTCCTCGTCCTTCATCTTCAGGAGCTGGTCGACCACTTCACCGGCATACGCGTCGTTACGGCCGGTGTTGGCGAGCAGCAGGCGTACGCGGGGCAGGGTGCCGCGCTCTTCGTTGATCTCCTGTTGGGCGATGAGCGCACCGGTGACCGACTGGCGGGTGCCCTCCGGGCCCCGGTCCTCGGTACCGCCGGACATCGACTCCAGGTAGGCGATGGTCACCGACCTCTCGTGGGACTTCTCGACCTTTCGGTTCTCGTCGCGGATCCTCGCGCTGAGGTCGCCGACGGCGGGGAAGGCGAAGGAGCCGTCGGTCACCCCGACACACTCCCCGCCGGTCTTCTTGGCGACGCCCCGCGCGCAGTCCGTCTCGGGCTCGCAGGCCCTGACGAGTACGAGGGTGAGCAGCGCCACGAGCACGACGCCGAGCGCCGACCACAGCACCTTACGACTGGGCGGTCTCGGCAGGGTGATCGATGTGGTCATCGCCAGGGCTCCTCGGTGTACTGCTGCGCCTTGTCCTGCAGCACGTTCGCCCAGGAGACGCGCTGAGTGTGGGCTGCGGCGAGTGTGTGGAAGCGGGCGTACACCTCGGGGTAGAGCAAGGCGTACGGATCGCCGAGCGGGTCCCGGTAGGGGTCCCCGATCAGGTCGGTGGCCGGATCCTCACCGGGCTCCGGGGCGATCCAGCTCGCGGCGAGGAGACGGGTGACGGTACGCAGCCGGGGCGCCGTGTCGTCGCGCAGGTGCCGTACCAGGGCCTCGTACCGCTCCCAGGGATCGCTGCCCGCGCCGCTGACGGAACGCGGGAGCGGTGCCCGGCGCATCCGGCACAGTTGGGCACACCACTGCTCGGGGGTGTCCTGCTCGAAGGCCCTGTCCAGGTGGGCCGCGGCCGCGGACAGGTCGCCGCGGGCCAGGTCGTGGTAGGCCGCCAGGTCCGACTCGCCCCGCGCCTCGGCCTCCGCGCGCAGCCCGGCATACAGCGCGGCCGGGTCCTCCAGGGTGTTCAGGAGCAGGCGGCGCAGGAGGGGATGCGGGGTGCCCGGGGGGCCGTCGGCGAGCGGAGCGCCGGTATCGATGTGCATGGTGCGCAGCCGGTCCCTGGTGAACGCGTGGAACTCCTGGCCGAGATGGGCCCTGGCCTCGGTCTCGTCCTGCAACCAGTGGGCGACGGCGGCCTGGGCGAGGTCCGGCGCGGCAGCGGCCCTGGCCAGTGCGCCGCGCAGCCCCTGCGGCGGGTCGATGGGCAGCAGCCGGTCCAGGAGGGCGGTACTGAATTCGCCCGACGGCGCGAGTATGCGGCGCAGCCGCTCCTCCCAGGGCTCCATGGGCTCGCCCGCGTGCAGCGCGGTCAGGATCCGGGCGGTCGCTTCGGGCTGCCCGCGGGTGATCTCGTACACCGCCCAGCCGAGCCACCGTGCCCCCGCATGGCTCCGGGGCGGGGGCGCGGTGGCCGACTGGAAGACGTCCTTGGCCTGCTGCTCCACCTCGCCGCGCGTCAAGTCGCGCAGTCGGCCGACGCGCAGACCCGCCGTCACCTCCTGCGGGGCGAAGGCCGTGCCCGGCGGCCACGGGCCCGGGTAGCCGTCGGCCGCGTACTGCCAGCCGAAGTCGACGTCCTGGAGCGCCTTCGGATAGCTGCCCGCCATGGCGAGGACGACCAGCGGGTCGTGGTCGGTGACCCGGCGCTCCTGGACGAGCAGACGTAGTATCTCGCCGCCGAGCTTGTTGTCGGCGTTGTCCAGCAGGACCAGACAGCGCACCGCCCAGCCCTTCCTGCTGTAGCAGCGCCGTAGTTCCTGGAGGAAGAGCCCGCAGATGATGCGCTCGGTGGTGGCGCGGTCCTCCGGGGCGGAGCCGTGGTAGGCGTGGTTGAGCTCGACGAGGATGTCGAGGGCCGAGGCGACGGCGGAGGCCCGCCGGATCCTGGAGAGCCGACGGAGCATCTGGCCGTGCCGCAGCACGCGTTCGATGGTCGGCAGCACCCGGAAGAGTTCGGTGAACGGGGACGGCAGCCCGGCCATGGCCCCGGCCGCCTGCCCGACCTGGATGATGTGCGGCAGCCAGTGGGACGGCGGCCCGGACAGCTCCTGGCTCAGCTGCCGACGGGCCACCGCCCGGTCCTGGGGGTCGAGTTCGAGCGCGAGCGCCGCACACATCAGGTGGAAGGCGGGCAGCGAGATACGCGGCACATGCTTTTTGCGCGGCTCCAGGCCGTACGCGATCGCTTGCAGCACATCGACGGGCCGCTGCTCGTGGCGGGCCAGGTCGGCCAGGTCGAGTCGGACCACCGGCCCGACCTCCGCCCAGGTGCCGAGCGCCCGCAGCAGGGTCGTCTTACCGCTGCCACGCGGGCCCAGCAGCAGCGTGACCGGGTGCTGCTCGGCCCCCCGGCCGCCCTCGCCCGGCAACATCAGCGACTCGACATGGCTCTGCACCAACCGGTCCCGCTCGGACTGCCCCGCCCACTCCCGCGGCATCGGCCCCCCTACCCCACGGTTCGGTGTCACTACGGTGTGACACCGGCGAAGGATCAATATCCCTGGGGTGTATGGGGGTTGCAAGCACTGTGGGGAATTCCGGACGAAGCCGGGACATGCGGTCCCGGCACAGGGCCTGCTCGTGCCGGAACCACGCCGCATGTACGGTCGCCCTCACCTCACCCTGCGACCACCCACTTGACCTCAATCACGCTTGAGGTATGACGATGATCCACATGACCACGCAATCCACATCCCACGCGGCGGACCTCGAAGCGATCCGCCAACTCGTCGCCACCGTCGAGCACTCCCAGCAGAACAAGGACCCGGAGGAGTTCCTCGGCCTCTTCCACCCGGACGCGATCTGGACGACGGCCCACGGCAAGGTCCTCATCGGCCTCGACGCGATCGCGGAGTTCACCCGCGAGGTCCTCCCCGCGGCCGGCTGGGACGGCAAGGTCACCTACGAGGTGGCCCACGTCCTCTTCATCCGTCCCGACGTCGCCGCGGTCAAGGTCCGTCAGCGCTACCTGGCCCCGGGCGAGGAGAGCGAGGGCGCCCCGCTGTACGTGATCTCGAAGCAGGCCGACGGACGCTGGCTGCTGACCGCCTGTCAGAACACGGGGGTCGTCGCCGAACAGCGGCACTGACGCGTCCTAGACGGTCAGGACGATCTTTCCCCGGGTGCGGCCGGCCTGGCTCAGGCGCCACGCTTCGGCGGTCTCGGCCAGCGGCAGCGCGTGTTCCACGGGCACCGTCAGCTTGCCCGCGTCCGCGAGCGCGGCGAGCTCCGCCAGATCATCGGGGTCGGGACGCACCCAGACATAGTGCCCACCCCTGGCGGCGGCCTCGCCGTCGGTGATGGAGGCAACCCGGTCGCGCGCGCGGAGCAGCTGCTGGGAGACGTCGACCGCACCCTCGCCGATGAAATCGAGGGCCGCGTCGACACCGTCGGGCGCCAGGCCCCGTACGCGGTCGGCGAGCCCGTCCCCATAAGTGACCGGTTCCGCGCCGAGCTCGCGGAGGAAGTCGTGGTTGCGCTCACTCGCGGTGCCGATCACCCGGGCACCGAGCGCCACGGCGATCTGCACGCCGAGCGAGCCCACGCCGCCGGCCGCGGCGTGGATCAGCACGGTCTCGCCCTTGGCCAGACCGACCCGCTTGATCGTCTGGTAGGCCGTGAGCCCCGCGAGCGGCGCCCCGGCGGCCTGCTCCCAGCTCAGCGCCGCGGGCTTCCTGGCCAGCGTGCGCACGGGCGCGGCGACGAGTTCCGCGTACGTGCCGTTCTGTGCCCAGTCCTTGCGCACATAGCCGAAGACCTCGTCCCCCACCGCGAACTCGGTGGCGTCCAGGCCGACCCCTTCCACCACACCGGACACGTCCCAGCCGGAGATCAGCGGGAAGCGGACTTCCATGATCGGGTCCAGATATCCGGCGGCGAGTTTCCAGTCGACCGGATTGACCCCGGCCGCCTTCACCCGGACGAGGACCTCACCGGGCGCGACCTTGGGATCGGCCAGCTCGACCAACCGCAGGTCGTCGGCGGCTCCGTACGATTCAAGCGCGATTGCCTTCATGGTCCAGGACCACTCTCCGGCCGGTCGCTGCGATCCGGCCCAGTCGATGGGGCCCTTGCCCCGCCTGTGTCCAGCATTCACACGGTCGCGCGGCTTGGGCAACTCCGGGCAGGCATCCGCTCGCCCACTGCGCTTCCTCGCCTCTCCCGCGCCACCGTCCCCCAGCCGTAAATCACTGCCGGTTCGAGCGAGCACGGCGCTACGGTGACCGTATGACCACCGACGCCGTCTCCTCCGATGACATCGCTTCGCTGCCCCGGACCGAGTTCGCCTTCCCCGGCCCGCTGCGTGACCGGCTCGTCGCGGCGATCCTCGCCGGTTCCAAGACCTCCACCACCGGACTCGTGATCGACTACGAGCACGCAGGGGAGCCCCTTCCGTCCATCGGAGGCCGCGCGGTGGTCGTCGACTCGGCCGACCGTCCGGTCGCGGTCATCGAGGTCACCAGTGTGCGCGTCGTACCGCTGGCCCAGGTGGATTTCGCCCACGTGGTGGACGAGGGGGAAGGCGACACCAGCATCGCCGGGTGGCGGGCCAACCACGAGGGGTTCTGGCACAGCGCCGAGATGCGCGCAGCCCTGGAAGACCCGGAATTCACCGTGGACGACGAAACCCCGGTGATACTGGAACGCTTCCGCGTGATCGCCGACCTGCGCCCGACTGACTGACCACCCGCTCCGCGCTGGGCTCCGGGGCCCTCAGCCGGGTGCTGTCACGCGGCCACGGCGTCCCACGGTGTCTGCGCGGAAGGGCGATGAGGGTGCTGGGGAGCGCGCTCGGCGAGCGTCGTCATCCAGGCGCCGATCTCGCGCAGTTCCTTGCGTCCGACGGCGGCCCGTACACGCGGGAACCAGCTGCGGTCCTCCGCGTCCATGTGCCGCTCGACGATGTCCATGAGCAGTCGGGCCTTGGCGTCGAAGGCGACCTCCCCGGGGCGCATGTCGTACAGCTCGGCGCCCAGCACGTCGGCGATGTGGTGTTCCTCCACAAAGCCCAGGACGTCCGGCTCGGCGTCCGGGAACAGGACGCAGACGCGTGGGTACATCCCTTCCCGCTCGATGTACGTGTACACGGTCAGTGCCCGTAGGAAGGGCCCTATCACCTCGGGATTCCGCTCGACACGATAGGAGCGGATCAGACGCCTGATCTCCTTGTGGCCTTCCCTCAGCATCACGATCGCGTCGGTGGACATGGGCAGCTCCCTGAGGCACAGGACTCACTTCCGTTCAGCCCCATACCCGGCAGGACGGACGAACATGCGCCACGCGCGCTCGGGGCTGCCCGTGCGTGTACGGGTCTCCGCAGATGCAGAAAGACGCTCGGCCGGGGATGGTCCCGGTCGAGCGTCTTCCATGCGTCTGCTGCCGCTGGTGGCTTAGTACCAGTGGTGGGCCTGCCAGAAGTTCCAGGCACCGACCGGGCTGCCGTAGCGGTCGTTCATGTAGTCCAGGCCCCACTTGATCTGGGTGGCCGGGTTCGTCTTCCAGTCCGCACCGGCCGAAGCCATCTTCGACGCCGGCAGGGCCTGGACCAGGCCGTACGCACCCGAAGAGGAGTTCGTGGCGGTGTGGTCCCAGCCACTCTCGTGGGAAACGATATTGCTGAACGCCGCGAACTGCGCCGGGTCCTTGATCATCTGCTGGGCGATCGCCTTGGCACTCACCGGGGCCGCCTGAGCGGGAACGGTGGCAAGCAGGGAACCGGCGGCACCGAGAGCCACGACGGTACCCGCGAGGGTCTTCTTCGAAGCGGCGATGCGGCGGATGACGGACTTGGACACAGACGGGCCTTTCGCAGGAAACAAGGACAGTCGCGGCATGCCAGAGGCATGCGTGAGCCACTCACGCGAGGGAGAGGGGATCGTCTGCGGCGGGAAGAAAACACCCGGGCCGCTGCGGCGACTCATCCAGTTCTACCGACCCCCCGCCACCCTGGCAACGACCCCTCTTACTAGGCGGCCTCGCAGCCGGGGACCAGCGACCCCGCCACACCCGGGACGGGCTTCGCGCAGGTGAAAGCCGGTCCCAGGGACCGCCATCACGGCCACCAGAAGCTACTAGCCTCCTACGTATGTGACCTGGGTCCTATGGGCCGAGTCACCCCCACCCCACCTAAATGTCACGAAAAGTAACCACCTATACCCTTCCGAGATGCCGGTGGGACGGAGCGACCACCTCGGAAACAGAGGAGCAGGGCGGGCTGGGCACGGTGCATCACAGGTCGGTACCGAACCGCCCTGTCCCGATCAGGTGCTCCACGTGGGCGCGACGCGTCCGCAGGCGCTCGTGTCGTACACCGTGGAGCAGCGGTGGGCTGTGGAAGGGTGACGGCCATGTGGCCGGGCCCGGGGGCTCGGCCTGGCCCTGCCCCGAAGGAGTCGTCGATGGCCCGGGTACGTGCCGGTGATGTGGTGCTGCACTACGAGGAAGTCGGCGACGGCGAGCCGCTGGTTCTGGTGCACGGCTCGTGGAACGACCACTACGCCTGGCAAGCGGCCGTCGAGGCCGACCTCAAAGCGAGTTTCCGCGTCGTGGCGTACGACCGGCGGGGCCACGGCCACAGCGAGGCCGTGCCGGGCCAGGGCACCCGGCGGCAGGACGAGGACGACCTGGCGGCGCTGATCGAGGCGCTGGGGATGGCGCCCGCGCATGTCGCCGGGAACTCCTTCGGCGCGGCGACCGCCGTGGGCCTGGCCGCCCGCCGCCCCGAGCTGTTCAAGACCCTCACCCTCCACGAACCCCCACTGGTCGCACTGGTCCTCGACGACCCCGCCTCGATGAGCGAGCTCCGGCCGGTGATGGGCACCATCGACGCGGTGAAGGACCTGCTGCGCAAGGGCGAGGACGCGGCGGGCGCGAAGCTGTTCGTGGAAGGGGTGGCGCTCGGCCCCGGGGCGTGGGAGACGCTGCCCGAGCCCCTGCGGGCCACGTTCATCGCCCATGCCCAGACCTGGCTCGACGAGCAGCGGGACCCGGCGTGGTCCGCCCTGGACCTCGACGCGCTCGGTGCCTGCGCTGTCCCGGTGCTGCTCAGCCACGGCACCGAGAGCCCGGCCTGGTTCACCACCGTCCTCGACCGCCTGGCCGCCGTCCTGCCCCACGCCCGGCGCCACACCTTCCACGGCGCGGGACACATCCCGCACATGACCCATCCGCAGGAGTACGCGCAGGTGCTCACCCAGTTCGCCCGCGGGGCGTGACACCGGTCCGGCCGACATGCTCGGCCGGACGGCCCGGATCATGCATTCATCCACCGCCCGCTCGACCGACGGGAACGGGACGGGGACCGGGACCGGGAACGGCTAGTGTCGGTTGCGCGGGTGATTACGCGCCATCCGCTCATTGCCGTGCTTGTACGCACCCGTCCAGCGGGCCATCGCCAGTTGGGCATCACCCGACTCGACCTCGGCGAGGAACTTCTCGGCACGTGCACCACGCAACGTGCCGGCCGACCGGCCCTGGTGGGTGATCGTCACGCTGCCGTCCGGACGCTGGTCATAGGTGAAACCGAAGGGTCTTGGCATGGTCGGGATCTTAGGCACCCGGGCGGACTCACCGGAACCGAATATTTTCCGGTGCCGTCCAGCATGATCCGAACACCTCTGGGGGCAGCAGGTCAAGCCACGCTCGTCGGGGTGGAGGACGGAAGACTGTACGCCCATGCCGCGACGACCTGCGTGATCCTCCCCGCGACCGGCGCCGGGCCCGCCTGACGCCCGGGTGGCAGACACCGTCGGGGAGAAGTCCGCGCTCCCGTTGAGCGTGACGTTGGGTGAGGCGTTGGGTGAAGCGTGGGGGCCGGAGCGGCGCGGCAGACGGTGGGGCCGCCGTTGTGCACCGGACGTCAGGCAGGTGGCCTGAACTCCTCTGATGTCTGCGCCAGTTGATGACGTCGGGGGCGCGGCGAGTGTCGCCAATACCCCCGTTCGCACGCGGGGCAGGCGGGTGCCCACGAGGATGCGGCCGATCGACCGCCGCCAGGGCGCGACTTGGTGGGGTTGACGCACGTATGACACGCCGAAGGCGCGCATAACGTCGTATGGGTGTTGAGTGGAAATGAAGGCCCCTAACTGGGGCAATACGGTAATTGAAAGGTGTTCCACCGTGCATCTGCTCCCCCGTCACCGTCGTCCGCTGTGGCCCCTGGCCCTCATCGCCGCAGCCGGGGTGATCGCCGCAGCGCCGACCGCTGCCGCCACCACGCACACGGCCGGCGCCCCTGCCGCCGCGGCCGCCCAGAACCCCACCCCGACACGGAGGCTCCCCGTGGCCCGAACCCCCGCCGACCTGGTCGGCACGCGCACCGGCCCACCTTTCGAGATCACCTTCGGGGACCGGCCCGTGCCCGCGCTGCCCGGGCAGTCCGTCGCCGCCGCACTGTGGGCCGCGGGCATCCTCGCCTGGCGGACCACCCGCACCGCCGGCCGGCCGCGCGGCGCGTTCTGCGGCATCGGGCAGTGCTACGACTGCCTCGCCACCATCAACGGACAGCCCAACCGCAGGGCCTGCCTGGTCCCCGCCCACCCCGGAGACACGGTGATCGCCCAGGAAGGACACGGCCATGCGTCCCTCGGCTGAGACGCCCGCGCCGCCCGAGGCGCACACATACGACCTCGCGGTGATCGGCGCGGGCTGCGCCGGGCTCTCCGGTGCCGTCACCGCCTCCGAACTCGGGCTGTCCGTAGCCCTGTTGGACGCTTCGCCGCAGATCGGCGGCCAGTTCTTCCGGCACCCGGCGCCTGCCGTCGGTGCGGTGCGCCCCGAGGCCCTGCACCACGACTGGTCCCTGTTCACCGGGCTCCGCCGACGTCTGGAGGCGAGCGCGGTGGACCGTCTCGGCGGCCACCACGTGTGTTCACCGGGCTCCGCCGACGTCTGGAGGCGAGCGCGGTGGACCGTCTCGGCGGCCACCACGTGTGGACCGTTACCCGCGACGGAGAGGAAGGGCCCTGGGTGGTGCACGCCGTCACCGGGGCCGACGGAGGCGAGGAGCGGGCGGTACGGGTCCGGGCGCGGGCGGTGCTGCTGGCGACCGGCGCGTACGAGCGCCAACTGCCCTTCCCCGGCTGGACCCTGCCGGGTGTCGTGGGTGCGGGCGGGGCGCAGGCCATGCTGAAGTCCGGCCTGGTGCTGCCCGGCCGACGGGTCGTCGTGGCGGGCAGCGGTCCGCTCCTGCTCGCCGTCGCCGCCTCGCTCGCGGCGGCCGGCGCCACCGTCCCGGCCGTGGTCGAGGCGTCCGCGTACACCCCGTACGCACGCGAACTGCCCGCGCTCGCCCGCAATCCCGGCAAACTGGGCGAGGGCGCGCTGTACGGCGGCGGACTGCTGCGGCACCGGGTGCGGCTGCTGACCCGGCACGCGGTGACGGCCGCGCACGGCAGCGACCGCGTCGAGGCCGTGACGGTGTCCCGGCTCGACCGCGACTGGCGGCCCGTCCCGGGCAGTGACCGCCGGGTGCCGTGCGACGCGCTCGCGGTCGGCCACGGGCTCGTCCCCCAGCTGGAGCTGGCCACCGGCCTGGGCTGCGCCACCCGCCGTACGGCCGACGGCACCCTCGCCCTGGACCTCGACCCCGCACAGCGCACCTCGGTTCCCGGGATCTGGGCGGCGGGCGAGACCGGTGGCATCGGAGGCGCTCAACTGGCCCTCGCCGAGGGCGAACTGGCGGCGGCGTCGATCGCGTACGAGCTCAAGGGGACCCCGCGCCCGCGCTGGGCCGCCGCCCGGGTGCGGCGGCGTGCGCGGCTGCGCCGTTTCGCGGAGGCGATGGCGGCCGCGCACCGGCCCGGGGACGGCTGGACCGGGTGGCTGGACGACGCGACCCTGGTGTGCCGCTGCGAGGAGGTCCCGGCGGGGCGGATCAAGGAGGCCGTGGCGGAGCTCGGCGCGTCCGACGCCCGTACCGTGAAACTGCTGACCAGAGCAGGTATGGGCTGGTGCCAGGGCAGGATGTGCGGCCACGCCGTGGCCTGCCTCGCGGGTGGCGCACCGGGCGAGGAGCGGCGGCCGCTGTCCTGCCCGGTGGAGCTCGGTCACCTCGCCCAACTGCCCCCGTCCGCAGGCTGACCGCAGGCGTTCGAGGCCCGCCGCGCACATCTCGTACGCGGCCGTGCGCGTGTGGCTCTTGTGGCCGCCATGGGCGCGCCAGTAAAATGTCACACACCACACTAGGGAGTCACCGATGACGTCTGCCCAGACCGCCGTGTCCGCCCGCTCCTCCACCGCCCGGCAGCCCTGGCGCGGCATCATGGTCGCCACCGCGCTGCCGTTGCGCGAGGACCTGTCCGTGGACTACGACGCCTATGGCGCGCATGTGCGCTGGCTGATCGACAACGGCTGCGACGGTGTCGTGCCCAACGGTTCCCTCGGTGAGTACCAGACCCTCACCGACGAGGAGCGGGCCCGCGTCGTGCGGGTCGCCGTGGAGGCGGCGGGCGACGGGGCCCGGGTGATGCCGGGCGTCGCCGCGTACGGCAGTGCCGAGTCGCGCCGCTGGGCCGAACAGGCCGCCGAAGCCGGCGCCGGATCCGTGCTGCTGCTGCCGCCCAACGCCTACCGCGCCGACGAGACCGCCGTACGCGCCCACTACGGCGAAGTCGCCCGCGCGGGGCTGCCGGTCGTCGCGTACAACAACCCCATCGACACCAAGGTCGACCTCACCCCCGCCCTCCTCGCCGAGCTCCACCGCGACGGCAGTATCGTCGCCGTCAAGGAGTTCAGCGGAGACGTGCGCCGCGCCTATGAGATCGCCGAACTCGCCCCCGAACTCGACCTGTTGATCGGCGCCGACGACGTCCTGCTCGAACTCGCCCTCGCGGGCGCCGTCGGCTGGATCGCCGGATACCCCAACGCGCTGCCCGCCGCCTGCGCCGAGCTCTACCACGCCGCCGTCGCCGGAGACCTGACCACGGCCGTACCGCTCTACCGCTCCCTGCACTCCCTGCTGCGCTGGGACTCCAAGACCGAGTTCGTCCAGTCCATCAAGCTGTCGATGGACATCGCCGGACGGCCCGGCGGCCCGGTCCGCCCGCCGCGCGCCCCGCTCTCCGGGGAGATCGAGGCAGGGGTGCGCCCGGCCACCGAGAAGGCACTCGCGGAAGGACTTCGCTGACCATGCGCACACGTCACGTCTACCACGCGGTCGACTCGCACACCGAGGGCATGCCGACCCGGGTGATCACGGGCGGAGTCGGGGTCATCCCCGGCGCCACCATGGCCGAGAAGCGGCTCCACTTCCTCGACCGCCTGGACGACCTGCGCACCCTGCTGATGTACGAGCCGCGCGGCCACGCCTCCATGAGCGGCGCGATCCTCCAGCCGCCCACCCGCCCCGACGCCGACTACGGCGTCCTCTACATCGAGGTGTCCGGGCTGCTGCCGATGTGCGGCCACGGCACGATCGGCGTGGCCACCGTGCTCGTCGAGACCGGGATGGTGGAGGTGAGCGAACCGGTCACCACGGTCCGTCTGGACACCCCCGCCGGCCTGGTGAGCGTCGACGTGCGGGTGGAGGACGGCGAGGCGAAGTCGGTCACGTTCACCAACGTGCCCGCCTTCTGCCTCGGACTCGACCGCAAGGTGGAGGTGCCCGGGTACGGCACGGTCACCTACGACATCGCGTACGGCGGGAACTTCTACGCGTTCGTCCACCTCGACGACCTGGGGCTGCCCTTCGACAGGGCGCGCAAGGACGATCTGCTCGGCGCCGGGCTGGCGATCATGGACGCCATCAATGCCACCGACCGGCCGGTGCATCCGGTGAACCCGGAGATCGGCGGCGTCAAGCACGTCTACCTCACCGCGCCCGGCTCGGACGCGGTCCGCTCCCGGCACGCCATGGCGATCCACCCCGGGTGGTTCGACCGCTCCCCGTGCGGCACCGGCACCTCCGCGCGGATGGCGCAGCTGCACGCCCGGGGCGAACTGCCGCTCCACCGCGACTTCGTCAACGAGTCCTTCATCGGTACGGAGTTCACCGGCCGGCTCGTCGAGGAGACCACGGTCGGCGGTCTGGTCGCGGTGGTGCCGACGGTGACCGGACGCGCCTGGATCACGGGGACGGCCCAGTACTTCCTGGACCCGTCCGACCCCTTCCCGGCCGGGTTCCTGCTGTGACGGGACACGGCACGGGCCTTCCCGGGGCGGGCCCCGCCCTGGTCGGCGCCGAGGAGCCGCACCCGCCGCGACTGGTGGGAGCCGCTGCGCCAGAGGGCCGCCTTGTGAGCGGGAGCTGGCTGGTCACGGGGGCGGGCGGGATGCTCGGCCGCGAGGTGGCGGCCCGGCTCGCGGGCCGCGACGCGCTCGCCCTCGGCCGCTCGGCGCTCGATCTGACGGACGCGGCGGCGGTGGCGGCGACGGTGGCCGGCGTCCGGCCGGACGTCGTCGTCAACTGCGCCGCGTGGACGGCCGTCGACGACGCCGAGACCTGCGAGGACGGGGCGCTGAGGATCAACGGCGAGGGCGCGTCCCACCTGGCGCGCGCCTGCGCCCGCGCCGGTTCGGTGCTGCTGCATGTCTCCACCGACTACGTCTTCGCGGGCGACGCCACCGCCCCGTACCCGGAGAACGCCCCGACCGGCCCGCGCACCGCGTACGGCCGGACCAAGCTGGCGGGCGAGCGGGCGGTGCGCGCGCTGCTGCCGCGCACCGGCCATGTGGTGCGGACCGGCTGGCTGTACGGGGCGGGCGGCGCCAACTTCGTCCGGACCATGATCCGGCTGGAGTCGGCGCGCGAGCACCTGGACGTCGTGGACGACCAGCGCGGCCAGCCCACCTGGACCGCCGACCTCGCCGACCGGCTGGTCCGGCTCGGCGACGCGGCGCTGGCCGGGGCCGCGCCCGCCGGGCACTGGCACGGCACCAGCAGTGGCCACGGCACCTGGTGCGAGCTGGCCCGGGAGACGTTCCGGCTGCTCGGCGCGGACCCGGCGCGGGTGCGTCCCACCACCAGCGCGGCCTACGCGCGCCCGGCGCCACGCCCCGCGTACAGCGTCCTCGGCCACGACCGCTGGCGCGAGGCGGGGCTCACGCCGATCAGGCACTGGCGGGAGGCCCTGGCCGAGGCGCTGCCCGCGCTCGTGACGGCCGAGCGGGCGGGCGAGCCGTCGGCGCTGCCCGCCTGAACAGAGCCCGTCCGAACACCGCTCGCCTCCGGACCACCCGCCTGAACGTCACTGCTGGGCCGGGACCAGGGTCCGCTGCCTCGCGTACCAGGCCGTGCAGTCCGCGTACGAGGGCAGCAGGCCCCGCTCCCCGGCCTCGGCCAGGAGCGGGGCGGCGGCGTCCTTCGGGGAGAGCAGCGGGGTGAGGTGCGTCGGCCAGTCGATGGCCAGGTCCGGGTCGAGCGGATGGACGCCGTGCTCGCGGGTCGGCGCGTACCCCTCGGAGCAGAGGTAGACGACCGTCGCGTCCTCGGTGAGCGCCATGAACGCGTGCCCCAGGCCCTCGGCGATGTGGACGGCCCGGTGGTCCCGGTCGTCGAGCAGGACCTGCTCCCAGCGCTTGAAGGTGGGCGAACCGGTCCGCAGGTCCACCACCACGTCCAGGACCGAGCCGCGTACGCACTTGACGTACTTCGCCTGGCCGGGCGGCACGTCCGCGAAGTGCACACCGCGCACGGTGCCCCGCGCCGACACCGAGCAGTTGGCCTGCGCGAGGCCGAGGCCGTGGCCGGTGGCGGCCGCGAACCGGTCGTCCTTGAACCACTCGTGGAAGCTGCCCCGGCCGTCCAGGAACACCTGCGGCTCGACGACCCAGGCGCCTTCGATGCTCAACTCGCGCATGGACCGGCCTTCTCGGAGGGGGTGGCTTCGGCCTTCGAGACCGTGAGGGTCAGCTGGTCGTGGCCGTCGCGGCGGACCCGGAAGTCCCGGCCCGCGATCGTCCGGGCGGCGGGGAGGCCGGGGTGGGCGGCGGCCGGGACCCGCACCGGGGCCTCGCCCATGGACAGCCGCCACTCCCCCTCGCCGATCAGCGTCAGCGCCTCGTACGCCGACTCGACCCGGAAGCGGTCGTCCGCGCACCGGGCCGGCAGCTCGACCTCCTCCTCGGCCCCGGTGCGGCGAAGCTGGAGCGGGATGCCCGGACCTCCTCCGTAAAGACCCTGCACGACCAGGGAGTTGTCGGTCCAGGACACGCTCTCGGTGTACGCGTGGGGCAGCTGGTCGGTGAGGACCGCGTTGCCCCAGGCACTCACCGTGAAGGCCAGCTCGCGGCCCCCGGGGGCGGCGTGGCGGCCGAGCGGCAGTCCGGGGGGCGCAGCGACCGGGAGGCGTCTGCCGTCCGGCTTCACCAGCTGGACGCTGTACGCGTCGGCGGGCCGGGACTCGCCGTGCGGCGCCCTGACCGGGCCCCGGCCACGCACCGCGACCAGCTCGTCGAGCGGCACCTCGGCGGTGAACCGCTCGCCGTCGCGCACCAGGGGGACCTGGATCGCCGCCTCCGAGTGCCAGTGGCCGAGCCGCAGGGCGGTGGCGCGGGTGCGGGTCCCGCCGGTGAGCGTGAGCACGCCGTCGTGGCTGTCGTGGCCGGTCAGCCAGGTCTGGACGCGCTCGGCGTTCATCCGGAGGCGGCCGTCCGCGAAGACCGGGACGATCCTGGTGTGCTCGTCGAGGTAGTGCACCGCCAGCTGCGCGCCCCCGTCCGCGACCCCGCCCCGGCGCGCCACTCCGACCACCCCGCTGTGGCCCAGCACCCCGAGGACCAGCTTCCAGGTGGTGGTGGCGGACTCGGTGAGCAGCCGGGCCGGGTCGACGGCGACCTCGAAGCCCGCCCAGTCGTAGCCGTGCAGCTCCTGGCCCGAACGGCTGGTGACGGAAGGATCGTTGATCATCTTCAGCCGCAGCGGCAGAGCCCGCCGGTCGGGGGTGCGCAGCCAGGCGGCCTTCAGCGCGTGCCGCCGCGCCTGGGCCGGGAGGTTGCGGATGTAGCCGTACCCGGTGAGCCGGAGCCTGCCGTCGCGCCACTCGGCGCCGGTGAGCCGGGCCTCCAGCGGCAGGTCACCAGGGGCGAGGGCGAGGACGTCGCGCGGGAGCGGCGCGGTGAGCGGCGGGTACTCGGCGGTGCGGCGGCGCAGCCCGCGCACCCGGTGCGTACGCGGACTGCGGCGCTCGAACTCCAGCAGGCCGAGCAGCTCGTCGAGGCGCCGCTCGCGGGCCAGCTGCCACTTCACCCGGTGGTGCAGCGGCAGCGCGGCGAGCACCTCGGGGTCCACCTGAGCGGCGAACTCCCCCGCGTGCTCCAGGAACGCCTCCCGGTAGGCCGCGTCGCCCTCCGGCAGGACCTGCATGAAGTACCAGAGGTCCTCGCACAGCACCGACTCGTCATACCGTCTCTTGTGCTCGGGCGTCCCCGCGAGCCCCCGGCTGACGCCGAGCACCGCCGCCGTACGGTCCGCGACCCCGCGCACGACCGCCCGTCTGCTGGTGATCGAACTGTCCCTGAAGCGCCAGTAGTAGACGGCGTCCTGGAGGACGTCGACCGCGCGGGCGGCGAAGTGCGCGGGCAGGACGACGGGAATGTCCTCGTAGAGGACCCCCTCGGGGAAGGCGAAGGCGTGCTCATCCCAGAAGGTGCGGCGGAACACCTTGTTGCAGGCGATCCGGTCCAGGAGCAGCGACCAGTCCTTGGTCACGTGCGTGGCCGGGCGGGTGGAGCGCATCGGCTTGGTGAAGAGCGGATGCTGCTCAAGGCGGCCGCCGCCGGTCAGCCGCAGGACGTTGCCGGAGGCGAAGTCGGAGCCGGACTTGTCGAGCGCGCCGGTCAGCAACTCGAAGGCGCGCGACGGCAGTACGTCGTCACTGTCGACGAAGGCGAGGTACGCGGTCCCGGGCGCGGTGTGCGCGACGCCTGTGTTGCGGGCCGCGCCGAGGCCGCCGTTCTCCCTGCCGACCACCCTGAACCGGTCGTCCCGCGCGGCGAACTCACGGGCGACGTCGGCGCTGGAGTCCGTCGAGCCGTCGTCCACGAGCACCACGTCGAGATCCTTGAGGCTCTGCCGGGCCAACGACTCCAGACAGGCGCCCAGATGCTCCTCGACGTTGTGGACGGGGACGACGACGCTGAGACGGGGCGTCATACGGGGAGCACCTTCCTGCCGGCGGACGGGGGCGTTTCCCGCCCCACGCGTGCTCAACCCCCGAACGCGGGGGCGGTCACCTCAGCCCGTCCATCCGGGTGACGGGGGGCAGATGCCGGGGGCAGGTGCGGTGGACGGTGGCTGTTCGCTGACGCCCGGGCGGGCGGGTGGCGTGGGGGCCGGTGCCGCCGGGCCGCCGGGCAGTACCAGCAGACATACGGCCACCACGGCGGCAGCCGCGCCGAGTGCCGCGAGGGCGACCCGGCGCACCCGGCGCACGCCCCAACTCCGCCCCTGCGGCGGTGCCTCGTGGCTCAGGTCGTGGTGGGTGACGAGGGAGGCGCGGGCGGCCAGCGCGGCACGCACCCGGTCCTCGGCCGGGAACCGGTCCTCTTGGGCCAGCGGCTTCATCGGCCCGCCTCCAGCTTCTTCTCCAGGACGTCCAGCGCGCGGCTCGCGGTGGACTTCACCGTGCCCCGCGACAGGCCGAGCGTGTGGGCGATCTGCGCCTCGCTCAGCTCCGACCAGTAGCGCAGCACCAGCACCTCGCGCTGACGCTGCGTCAACTGGGCCAGTGCGTAGAGCACTTGGCGGTGCTCCTCGGCGAGCAGCAACCCCTCGTCGACGGGCGGTCCATACCCCTGGTGCGGCGGGGTGTAGGCGCGGGCGGTGCGACGTCTGCGCAGCACGGAGCGGGCCGAGTTGACCACGGCGGTGTGCAGATAGGACGCGGGGTCGTTGAGGCCGTCGAGCGAGGTGCCGTATCTGCGGCACACGGCGGCGAAGGCGTCCTGGACGACGTCCTCGGCGGTGTGCAGATCGTCCACCAGGAAGAGCGCGAGCCGCACCATGTCGAGCCGCCGTGCCCGGTACAACTCGGTGAGGGTGGGCGGCGGCTCGTCGTCGTACGGTGTGCCGACCGCTCGCAGTCCGTGCCGGCGTACGGGCGCGTCCTCGGTCCGGGACATACGGGTGAGCAGCCAGGACCACCAGGGTTGCGGTGCGGGTATGGCGTACTGCATGGGCCTCGATCCGTTACGGGGGAGCGGGCCGGCCTGCGACAGGCCGGCCCGCCTCGTGGTGCTGCGGCTGCTACTTCCGGGCTCCGCTGCCCGGCTGGATCACCCGGGGAGCGTTCTCGGCCGGGGCGGACCCGGCGCCGGGCTTGGCCGCGGCGGCCGGCTTGCCCGCCTCGGTGACCTTCGACGCGCCGGTGGACTTCGGCGTACCGGTGGACTTCGAAACGCCCGGCTGCGACGCCACCTGCGGGGCGGCGTCCCCGGCCGTGGCGACCTTCGGCGCGGCGGGGGCGGGGGTGGCGCCCGAGTCGGCGACGGCCTGGGCGGCGAAGCCGCCGCCCATCAGCAGGGCGACACCGGTGACGGCGCCCAGGAGCCGGGAGCTGGGACGGTGGTTCCGCTTGGCGTGCGAGGACATGGCATTTCTCCCGAGGAAGTGACGAACACGCGGTCTGGTACATCAGTTGAAGGGCGCCTTCACCCCACCAGACGTGCGGTGTCGCCCGAGGTTGCGACCGCCTCGGAGAAACTTCCCGCCCTACGGGAGATCTCCGTCGCCGCCGAGGTTGGCGACGAGGCGGCGCAGGACGTCGATGGTCGCCGCGTAGGCGTCGTCGTCGATGCCCACCCGCATCCGTGCGTGCACCTTGGCGTTGCGGTCGCGGGCGCGCAGGCGCCCTGCCTCGCCCTCGGCGGTCAACGTCAGCGTGGCGCCGGACTCCGCGAGCCAGCCGCGGGAGGCGAGGTCGGCGAAGACGGCGTCGAAGTCGGTGTCCTGGTCGTCGAAGGGCGCCAGCTTCTCGGCGAGGGCGGAGCGGGTCCAGTGCCCGGGTGCGCCGGCTATGTGGTTGAGGGTCCACCAGTGCGGCTGGGTGAGGTCCTCCTCGGCGAGGGCGGTACGCAGTCCCCCGATGGCCAGGCCCGCGGCCTCTCTGGTCCAGTAGCCGATGGGCTGGGCGGCAAGGGTGTCCTGGGGGTATTCCTTGATCGTCATGCTGCGACCGTAGGACCTCAAGGTCGCTTGAGGTCAAACGTTTCCGGGTGCGTGCGGCCGCTGCTGAGGGGGCGTCGGGCGTTGCGGGACCGGCCCCACTCACTCATTCGCATCCCTTGATCCGTGCATATCCGGAGAAAGCAGATAAAAAGATCTTGTTCCCATGCGGGGAACGGTGCTGGTCCGCAGCGCGTGAGGCGAAGGGCAGTTCCCCGATGAGACGGTTCCTCAGACGTCCTGCGGCAACTCGGCGTTGGCCCTGCCGGGCGGTGGCGGTTCCGCTGGGCTGCGCCGTCGTCGTCGGCACGGCCCTGCTCGGGCAGCCGTACGCGTCCGCCTCCGTCCGCCCGACGCCCTCTGGCACCCCGTCACCTTCTGCCCCCCAGTCACCTTCCGCTCAGGCTCCGTCGACGGCCCCACCGGCGACCTCCGCCCCGCCTTCGCCGACCGCCTCGGCATCCGCATCCGCATCCGCATCCACCTCCGCACCCCTCTCCACCTCCACCTCCGCCTCCGCCCCGACGCCCGCGCCCCCCTCGCCCTCCGGCGCCCGTGGCTCCGGTGCCCAGGCCGATCTGGAGGTCCGGTCCTCCACCGAGGTCAGGGGCGAGGACGAGCCGGAGAAGCGGTCCGCGACCGGGGCCGCGCGCGGCGAGGACGGCGTGTTCGACTACGTCATCACCGCCGTCAACCACGGCCCCTCGCAGGCCGTCGCGGTGACCGTGACGGACGAACTGCCCGACTCGCTCGTCTTCGTCTCGTCCCGGGACGGCTGCACGGCGAGCGGCCGCACCGTCCGCTGCGGACCACTGGAAAGACTCGCCGTCGGCGAGTCCCACTCCTGGGCGGTGACCGTGCGGCTCGCCGACGACTACGAGGGCGACGGCCAGGACATCGTGAACTCCGCGTCCGTCACCTCCCCGACCTCCGATCCGCGCCCGGAGAACAACACGACCTCCGTGACGGGCCTGCCCGTGCCCTCGCAGTGGGGGCGGGCGGACCTGTCCCTGGCCAAGACCGCGGTGCTGGCCAAGGGGCAGCGGTGGGTCAGGCCAGGCGAGACCTTCGCCTACCGGATCACGGTCGACAACCACGGCCCCGGTACCGCCCGCCAGGTGAGGGTGAGCGACCCCCTTCCGGGCGAGCTGACCTTCGTCGATTCGGCGGACGGGTGTGCTCCGGACGAGGACGACGCACGGACCGTCGTCTGCCCCGTCCTGGACCGGCTGGCGCCGGGTGCGTCGGTCTCGTACGAGATCACCGTGAAGGTCGCCAAGTCGCTGCCCCGGCATCTGCGGCAGATCGACAACATCGCCTCGGTCACCTCCGCGACCAAGGACCCCGACGAGAGCGACAACCAGAACGCCGCGCACACCACCGGCCCCGACGGCGGCCCGCTGTGCGTCAAGCCGTGGCCGGATCCCGATCACCAGGACGGCGAGCTGCCCGACACCGGCAGCGAGGTGCCGGACCGGCTGGGCTGGCTGGCCGGTTCGGCGGTCGCCGCCGGAGCCGTCCTGGTGTCGGCCGCACGCCGCCGCGTGGGGCGGAAGCGATGAGACGGCTCCGGTGCGCCTTCGCACCCCGCCGCGCCCGGCGCACGGGCATCTCCGTCCTGCTGGCCCTGGCGCTCGTCCTGGGCCTGGGCGCCCTGCTCCAGCCCGCGTCGGCCGTCCACCACGCCCGGGCGCCCAGGGCCCTGAGCTTCCCCGTCCACGAGAGCTTCGACAACGGCAACGACGTCGGCACCAGCACGGGAAGCGCGAGCTACCAGAGCGGCTGGCTGCGGCTGACGCCCGCCTCCAACAGCCAGGCCGGATCCTGGCAGATGAAGGACTCCTTCTCCACCAGCCTCGGGATCGTCGCCCAGTTCACCTATGCCACCTACGGCGGCAAGACGACCGAGGGCAAACGCGGTGACGGGATGGCGTTCTTCCTCGCCGACGGCAGCGCCGCCACCGGGACGGGCGCCGTGGGCGGCTCACTGGGCTATGCCTGTGCGGGCCTGACCGTGCGCTGTACGTCGAATGGTGTGCCCGGCGCCTTCCTGGGCATCGGCCTGGACGAGTTCGGGAACTTCTCGTCCAGCATCACCGGCGCCAGCGGTCCGGGCACCCAGCCGAACAAGGTCGTGCTGCGGGGCGGGGGCAACGGGACCACCGGCTACCGCTTCGGCACCTCGGCCGACGGCCCCGGCAGCACCGTGGAGACGGGCAGCCGGGACTCCTACCGCACCGTGCGGATCGCCGTGCAGCCCAAGAACGGCAAGCTGCTGGTCTCGGTCTGGTCGGACTCCGGCCCGGGCACCGCGTCGGCCAGGCTCATCACCGACTTCGACGTCTCCACCATCACCAACCAGCCGTCGCTGCCGTCCACTCTGAGGGTGGGCTTCTCCGGCAGTACGGGGGGCGCCACCAACATCCACGAGGTCGGCGATCTGACCATCAACGTGCCGGCCAACCTCACGGTCGCCAAGTCGGGCAAGCCCGCCACCGTCGCGGCGGGGGCGGGCCCGGTCACCTACACGGTCAAGGTCACCAACAGCGACGCCAACGACGTGACCGGGGCGGTCGTCCAGGACACGGTGCCCGGGCTCACCCAGGTGACCTGGACGTGCACGGCCAGTACCGGCAGCGCCTGCGCCAGAGCCTCCGGCACCGGCGACCTCGACACCACGGCGAACCTTCTGCGCAACGGCACCGTCACGTACACCATCACCGGTACCGCACCCGCCCAGCCGGCCACCCTGAGCAACACGGCGGTGGTGAGCGCCCCGGACAGCCGCACCGACACCGACCCGAGCGACAACTCCTCCACCGCCGTGACCACCGTGACCGCACGCGCCGACGCGGCGGTCACCAAGGAGGGTGTCGGGGCGGGCCCGGTACGCCCCGGTGAGGAGTTCCTCTACCGGATCACCGCACGGGACAACGGGCCGTCCGACACCCGCAATGTGAGGGCCACCGACACCCTGCCCGGCGGGCTGACGTTCGTCTCGTCCACCGACGGGTGCACCGCGTCGGGCCGGGTCGTGTCCTGTCCCACCGCCGCCACGCTCACCGCGGGCTCCACCGTGTCGTGGACCTTCCGGGTCCGGCTCGACGCCGGGTACCGGGGCGACGGCAGCGACCTGGGCAACACCGCGAGGATCACCCACGACGTCACCGACCCCGACACCGCCAACAACACCAGCGACGCCGCGCTTCCGCCGGGCGGGGTCACCCCGCCGGCCGCGGACCTGGTGACCGTCAAGAAGACGACGACCACGGGCCGGGTGGCGCCGGGCGAGACCTTCGCGTACACGGTGACGGTCACCAACCGCGGCCCGTCGGTGGCCCGTGCCGTCCGCCTCCAGGACCCCCTGCCGACCCCCTTGACGTTCCTCTCCTCGGACGACGCGTGTGCGGTGGCCGACCGCACGGTCACCTGCGGGCCCGTCGCCACACTCGCCCCCGGCGCCTTCGTGGCCTGGACGTTCCGGGTCCGTCTCGACGCGGCGTACGAGGGTGACGGCACCGACGTGCGCAACACGGCGACCGCCGAGGCCGACACGGCCGACCCCGACACCTCCAACAACAGCGGCACGGCATCCGTGCCCGGCGGCAGGCTCAAGCCGCCGACCGCGGACCTGGAGTTCGGCAAGCAGGCCGACGACACGCCCGCCTGACACGGCCCCCGGCGGCGCACCCCCTCACACGTCCGTACAGCGGTGTACGGCAACCGGAGCACGAACGGAATCGATGCGCGATGAGAACCACCCCATGTCGTCGGCGCCCCTGGGCGGGAGCGGCGATCGCCGCACTGCTCTGTGCGCTGCCGCAGTGGTCCGGGCAGAGCCCGGCCGCCGCGGCCGACACTCCGCCCGGCGGCCTGATCACCTACACCCTCACGGCGAAGAACAACGGTCCTTCGGTGGCCCGCAACGCCACGGCGACCGACACACTGCCCGACGGCATCTCGTTCGTCTCCTCGGCCGACAGCTGCTCGGCCGTCGGACAGACGGTCACCTGCGGCCCCGAAGGGCAACTCGGTGTGGGGCAGACCAAGAAGTGGACCTTCCTGGCCCGGCTCAGTGCCTCCTACGAGGGCGACGGCTCGGACCTGGGCAACGCCGCCGTCGGCAAGTCGGACGCCACCGACCCCGCCCCGGACAACAACAAGCCCGATCCGGTGAAACCGCCCGGGCCCTTCACCCCTCAGTCCGACATCTCCGCGGTCAAGACGGCCCTGGGCAGCGGACCGACGATTCCCGGGCAGGAGTACGAGTACGAGATCGACGCCTCCAACGCCGGACCGTCGGACGCCCGCAACGTCACGGCCACCGACACGCTCCCGGACGGTGTCACCTTCGTGTCGTCGGGCAGCCCCTGCACGGCGGCCGGGCAGAAGGTGACCTGCGGTCCGCAGGCCAAGCTCGTCCCCGGGGCGACCGCCAAGTGGACGTTCAAGGTGAAGCTCAGCGCCGCCTACCGGGGTGACGGGGCGGACCTGCACAACACCGCGACGGCCACCTCCAACTCCAAGGACCCCGACCTCACGAACAACACCAGCACCGCGATCCTGCCGCCCGGCGGGGTCACGGAGCCGCAGGCGGACCTGTGGGCGGCCAAGCAGCCCGTGACCACCACCCCCATCGCACCTGGTGAGACCTTCGAGTACGCGGTCACCGCCCACAACGACGGCCCCTCGCGGGCCCTGAACGCGAAGATGACGGACGCCCTGCCCGCACGGCTGGCCTTCGTCGACTCGGTCGACGGCTGCATCGCCACCGGACAGACCGTCAGCTGCGGCCCGCAGGCCGTCCTTGAGCCGGGCGCGTCCAGGACCTGGAAGTTCCGGGTCAGGCTCGACTCCGAGTACACCGGCGACGGCAGCGACATCCGCAACACCGCGACCGTGTCATCGGCGACCAAGGACCCCGCCCCGGCCAACAACACCAGCACCCCGGCCGGTCTGCCCGGCAGTGCGGTCAACCGGCCCACGGCCGACCTGGCGGTGACCAAGACCGCCGTGGGGGACACCCCTCCCGCCCCCGGCACCACCTTCGACTACAAGATCACGGTGAGCAACAACGGCCCCTCGGCCGACGCCTACAACGTGAAGCTCACCGACGACCTCCCCGAAGGCCTGTCGTACGTCGCGTCCTCCCCGACCGGCTGCACGGTCTCCGGACGTGCCGTCTCGTGCAAGCGCACCGACCCGCTCAAGGTGGGCGACAGCGTCGCGTACCTGCTCACGGTGAAGGTCGACCCCGGCTACCACGGGGACGGCAGCGATCTGAAGAACACCGCCAAGGTCACCGCCGACAACATCGACCCGAGCAGCGAGAACGACAGCGACACCGCCACGCCTCCGGGCGGTACGGTCGCCGCGCCCTCCTCCGATCTGGAGATCGTCAAGAGGCCGGTCACCACCACCCCGGTCGCTCCCGGCGAGAGCTTCGAGTACGCGGTGACCGTCCACAACAAGGGCCCCTCGCAGGCGGAGCAGGTCCAGGTCACCGACACCCTGCCCACGGCGCTGAGCTTCGTCTCCTCGGACGACCCCTGCACCTCGGGCCGTGCCGTGACCTGCGGCCCGCAGGCCGTACTGGCGCCCGGTGCGTCGGTGACGTGGGTGTTCAAGGTGAAGCTCGCCGCCACGTACACCGGTGACGGCTCCGACATCCACAACACCGCGACCGTGTCGTCGGCGACCAAGGACCCGGTCACCGACAACAACTCCAGTACCACGGGCCCGCCCGGTGGCAGGGTCAACAAGCCCACGGCCGACCTGGAGGTGTCGAAGCAGACCCCCTGACCGGCCACGGCCACCGTTCATCGGCGCTCCCCGAGCAGGGGGGCGCCGATGGCGTGTTCGGCGGGGCAGCGCCCGGGAGTTGGCCGCAGGCGCCGGGCCTGCGCCGGCCACGGCCGCTACCGGCCCGCCGGATCGCGCGTGGACGGCAGCTGCCACACGTACTCGAACGAGGCCTGGATCATCCTGTAGCCGTGTGCCCCGGACCGGAAGAGGATCATCGGCAGGCCCACGGGGGCCTTGGGCGCGAGGAGGTTGGGGGAGTAGTAGCAGACGTGCGGGAAGATGACCGTCGTGCAGTAGGGGGCGGCCGTGGCCAGTCGCAGATCGACGTGCGGCCCCATGGTGGCCCGCAGACCGGCCACGGTCACCCTCGTCGACTCGATGTCGCGCTCCAGCTGCGAGGTGTGCTCGGGACTGCGGCCCGCCTCCTCGATGGCGGCCCGGACGGGGACGTCGGGGTTGGCCGGATCGCAGACGACCGCCCGGATCCTGACCCGGCCGCCCGTCTCCCTCAGCATCGTCTCGATGTCGCGGTAGAACGGTCCGAGGGGATTGAAGAACACCCGCAGGGAGACCCCCATCATGAGGATCTCCCCGTTCTCGAAACTGCGGAACTCCTCCGACAGCCGGGTCTGCGCGTTGTCGCGGCGGGGCGAGGTCTCGCGGTCCTTGTAGACACGGCTGATCCCGGCGTCGGACAGCTCGTTGAAGATGCGCCAC
Source organism: Streptomyces sp. ERV7 (assembly GCF_001653515.1). Lineage (GTDB taxonomy): Bacteria > Actinomycetota > Actinomycetes > Streptomycetales > Streptomycetaceae > Streptomyces. The sequence goes on from NZ_LYOY01000051.1 coordinate 570,170, forward strand.
ACCTCGTCCCCGAGCCACTTCTCCTTGAGCCGGTCGTAGGAGAAGGACACCAGGATGGGAAAGAGCACGGCCGACCCCAGCGACTCCAGCACCACGGCCGACAGGGCCCACACCCTGCTCTCGGTGAGCAGGCCGACCGCAAGCCCCGAGACCAGCACCCCGAACCCGAGTGCGGCGCACAGATAGAGGAACTTCTGGTGCACGACGGCCGGAGTCACGCGGGCGTCCCCTCCCCGGCGCCGCGTCCCAGCGGCTTCATCGCGATCGTCCCGGCGGAGCCGCCACCCGTGACCTCGCCGATCTCGACGGCCGGGAGACCGTGCTCGGCGCAGCGGGCCATGAACGTACGGGCCCGGCCGGGGGAGGCCGAGAGGAGCAGCCCGCCCGAGGTCTGCGGATCGCACAGGGCGATGCGCCGCGCCATGGGCAGGTCCGACCAGTCCACCCGGTCCTCCAGCGTGAAGTAGGTGCGCTCGGCGCTGTTGGGGACGATGCCGTGCTCCTCGGCGAGTTCCACCGCGTGCCGCAGCATCGGCACCGCCTCGGGGAACACCGTCGCCGCGCAGTCCGAGGCGACGAGCATGGTGCGCAGATGGCCGATGAGTCCGTAGCCGGTGACGTCCGTGGCGGCGTCGACACCGGCCTCCCCGGCCAGTCGGCACGCTGTGCGGTTGGAGGCGAGCATCACGCTCTCGGCCGCCGACACCGCCTCGGCGGAGGCCACTTCGGCCTTCTGCCCGGCGATGACGATGCCGGTGCCGAGCGGTTTGGTCAGGATGAGCCGGTCACCGGGACGCGCGTTGCTCTGGAGCATGATCCGGCCCGGCCGGGTCGCGCCGATCACGCACAGGCCGAAGACGGGGGACTCCGAGGCGATGGAGTGGCCTCCGGCGAGTTGCGTGGAACACTCGGCGAGTGCCTGGACGGCACCCCGCATGAGCTGCGCCACCGTCTCGTTCGGCAGCTCGGGCGGCCAGCCCAGGATGCCGAGTGCGAGGAACGGCTCGGCGCCCATCGCGTAGATGTCGGACACCGCGTTCATCGCGGCGATGCGGCCCCAGATCTCCGCGTCCTGGGAGACGGGGGTGCCGAAGTCGGTGGAGAAGGCCAGGGTGAGGTCGTCGGTGAGTCTGTAGAGTGCCGCGTCGTCGCGTTGCGTGCCCGGCACGAGGTTGTCCGTGCGGCCGCCGAACGCGGCCGGGTGCGCCCCCAGGGACTCCAGCAGCGCGTCCATCCGGTCCAGCGGGATCTTGCACGCGCATCCCCCGGCCGCGGTCAAGTTCAGCAGGTTCGTCGAAGCCGCCGCACCTGGCATCCCGTCCCCCTTCGATGCCCGTCGTCTGCGCTGAGTGGCGCGCGGTGGTCCCACTATGACGGCGGCACCTGCCGGTGACCAGGGTCCGGTCGGGACCGCGACAGGTGTGCGGAAAGAGGCCTGAGTGGTCGTCGTGTTGCTGGTCGCGATGACCGCGAGTCGCTCGCATGTGTGGCACCGTGGTCCCATGTGCGGCCGTTACGTCTCCACCCGCAGTCCCGAGGATCTGGTCCAGCTCTTCCAGGTCACCGACTGGCGTGCCGAGGAGAGGCTGGCGCCGAGCTGGAACGTCGCCCCGACCGACGAGGTGTGGGCCGTCCTGGAGCGCGGCGCGCGCGGAAAGGACGAAGCCGCGCCGCGGGGCAGGCACCTGCGGCCGCTGCGCTGGGGCCTGGTGCCGTCGTGGGCGAAGGACGCGAAGACGGGCGCCCGGATGATCAACGCCCGGGTGGAGACCGTGCACGAGAAGCCCGCCTTCCGCCGCGAGTTCCTCAAGCACCGCTGTCTGCTGCCGGCCGACGGTTTCTACGAGTGGGAGCAGGTCAAGGACCACGACACGGGCAAGCCCCGTAAGCAGCCGTACTTCATCCATCCCGAGGACGACCGGGTGATGGCCCTGGCCGGGTTGTACGCGTACTGGCGCGACCGGTCCGTCGCACAGGACGACGACCCCGCCGCGTGGCTGGTGACCTGCACGATCATCACCACCGAAGCCACGGACGCGGCCGGCCGCGTCCACCCGCGCATGCCCCTGGCGCTCGCCGAGAACGACTACGGCGCCTGGCTCGACCCACGTCACCACGACCCGGACGAACTGCGCGCCCTCCTGACCCAGCCCGCGGACGGCCATCTGCACGCCCGGCCGGTCTCCGCGGCGGTGAACAACGTACGTAACAACGGGGCGGAACTCGTGGCAGAGGTCGCGCCGTAGACCGCTCGCCGCACGCTGCCTGATGGATCATCGGCCTTCGATGTGACGGGCCGTAGGTAGGGGTGGCCCCATGAAGGGGGCGGGGGACAGTCGGAGTGAGTGGGGCGGCTGGTCCGCATAGCGTCTGACGGTATGAGACATATACCGTCCGCGATCGCCTCCGCCCCTGTCCTGCGCCGCGCTTCGGCCCTGGGGCTCGCCCTCGCCGCCTGCCTCGGAGCCGCCCCGGCCGCGGTGGCCGCACCCACCGCGTCGAAGTCCGGGGCCGGGCTCGACCGTTACTACGACCAGCGCCTCGGGTGGGGCAACTGCGCCAAGGGTGCGGACGACAGTGCGGGCCGCGACCTCGACAAGGCCGGCGTCCAGTGCGCGGACGTCACCGTGCCGCTCGACTACTCCGCTCCCCGGGGCCGTACGATCACCGTCGCGGTGTCCCGGCTCAGGGCCACCGACACCCGCCACCGCATCGGTTCCCTCCTGCTCAACAACGGCGGGCCCGGGGGTCAGGCCCTTGAGTCCCCGCCGGAGTTCCACGCGTGGATGAAGAAGGCCGGCCCGCGTTACGACATCATCGGCTTCGACCCGCGTTTCGTCGGACGCAGTACCCCGCTGGACTGCGGTTGGCCCGTCGGCACCAATCTCTTCTCGGCCGGGCTCAGCCGGGCGGGCTTCGACCGCCAGGTCGCCCTCCAGAAGGATCTGGCCGCCAAGTGCCGTGCCACCAACGCCGACGTACTGCCGCACGTCACCACCCGTAACACCGCACGGGACATGGACGTCATCCGAGGCGCGCTCGGCGAGAAGAGGATCTCCTACTTCGGCTACTCGTACGGCACTTACCTCGGCACCGTATACACCCAGATGTTCCCCGGCCGTACCGACCGCGTGGTCCTGGACGGCGCCATCGACCCGAGCAGGTACGGGCCCCGGTTGCTCCAGTCGGTCGTCGGCGAGAACGAGCGGGCGCTCGCCGACTGGGCCACCTGGGCTGCCGCGCGCGACGACACCTACGGCCTCGGCCGCACCCGCGCCCAGGTCCTCGCCACCGTCGACCGCGTCATCAGGACGTCCGCGCGCGCCCCGCTGACCGTCGGTGCCGAGCCGGAGGCCTTCCGGCTCGACGACACCCAGGTCCCGTTCGTCCTGCTCGCCGGGGTCTCCAGTGACACCGACACGGCACGGGCGGCGCTGGGGGAGCAGATGTCCGTGCTGAACAAGGCCGCGGCCGGGCAGCCGACCCGGCTGTCGCCGCAGTTCGCCGCGACCCTGCGGCTCGCGCTGACCGGCGAGCAGTCGCACCACGGCAGTGTGCAGTCGGCGGTCATCTGCGGAGACAGGGCGGCGCCGCGCGACCCCGAGGTCTACTGGCGGGACATCGAGCGCTCCCGGGCCGCGTCCCCGCGCTTCGGCGCGCTGGTCAACAACATCGGCCCGTGCGCCTTCTGGGACAGGCCCCGTGAGGAGCCCACCCAGGTGAAGCGCGACGCCAAGGTACTGATCGTGTCCGCCACCGGCGACCCGCGCACCGCCCACAAGGGTGCGCTCGCCCTGCACGGCATGCTGCCGAGCTCCAAGCTGATCACCCTCAAGGGCGCCAACCACCACGCGGTCTACGGCCTCTACGGGAACACCTGCGTCGACGACAAGGTCAACCGGTACCTCGCCACCGGCAAACTGCCGCTCGACGACCAGACCTGCTCCCAGCAGGACGGCCGGTCCTGAACAGTGGGCAGCCCGTCACCGACGTCGTGAAGGCGCCACGACGCGGTCCAGCGCCGCGCGGATGAGCGAGTTGACCGCGGCGGGCTGCTCCTGGTGCGCCATGTGGCCGGCCTCCTCGATCACGTGGAAGGTGCCGTACGGGGTCAGTGCAGCCAGCGTGCGGGACACCTCCAGTGGTATCTCGGTGTCGTACCGGCCGTGCAGATAGGTCACCGGCACCGGCATCCCGCTCAGTGCCTCGCGCGGGTCGTGGGACATGGCTTCGGTGAACAACTCGTCGATGAAGTGGCCCGATGCGAGGATCTGCCGCACTGTCCGCCGTACGAGCTCGGGCGGCGCCGCAGGACCGAACCACTTCGGGACCCACTCGGCCACGGTTGCCGCCCGGTCGGCGCCGAGGGAGGAGACCAGGGAGCGAAGGGCGCCGGCCATGCCCTGGCTCGGCCAGTACCCTGGCCCGCTGACCGACACCACACCGGCGACCTGCTCCGGCGCGCGAAGAGCCGTCTCCAGGGCGAAGGTGGCGCCGAGCGAACTGCCCACCAGCAACGGCCTTTCCAGGCCGAGGTGGGCGATGAGGGCGAGTACGTCTTCCGCGTTGGCCGGTGTGGTGTTGCCGGTGGGCGGATGCTCCGAGCGTCCGCATCCCCGCCAGTCCACGGCGATCACACGGTGGTCGGGTGCCAGGTCGGCGACCTGCGCGTTCCAGACCCGGCCGCTGGTACCCCAACCGTGCAGCAACAACACCGGCGTCCCGGTTCCGGTGCCACTGCCCGTGTCCGTGTGGAAGAGCTCGACCCCGTTGACGGTCGCGTACGGCATGAGTGGCTTCCCCTTCTCCGACGCGCCCCGCGGGAGACGTGGCGCTGTGCGGACAAGTCCACCGCGCCACCGGGCGACGACCAAGGTCCGGTTCGCTCGTACACTCATCAAGGACCGTGATGAATGCGGGTGGTGGGAGGTGGGCGGTGGAGCTGCGTCAGGTGCGGTATTTCGTGGCCGTCGCCGAGGAACTGCACTTCGGCCGGGCAGCGCAGCGCCTGCACATCGTCCAGCCCACGGTCAGCCAGCAAGTCCGGCGCCTGGAGCGTGAGCTCGGGCTCGACCTGTTCGACCGCACCACACGCCGGGTGACCCTCACCGCCGCGGGCGCCGCGTTCCTGCCGCACGCCCGGGCCGTCCTGACAGCCGAGCGCGTGGCCCTCGACGCGATGGCCGGTCATCGTGCGGCACGGGACACCGTCCTGCGCATCGGCACCAGCGTCGGCCTCGGGACCCGTCTGGAGCACGTCCTGGCCTCGCTGGCGGAGAGCGCCCCCGACCTCACCGTCGAACTGACGAGTTCCCCGACCGCCAACCGGTTGCAGGCGGTACGGGAGGGTGAGCTGGACGCGGCGTTCGTACGCGGGGTGGATCGCGGCCAGGGGCTGGACCTCGTCCCGGTGTGGCAGGACCCCCTGGTCGTGGCTCTGCCCGCATCCCACCCCCTGGCCACCGGCACCGCCGTCCACTTGGCCGACCTCGCCGCCCTGCCGCTTCGTATCGTCCCGCGCGAGAACAACCCCCATCTGGTGGACCTGGTGGTCGCGGCGTGCGCCGACGCCGGGTTCGCGCCCGTCCTCGGCCCCGCCTTCACCACCGACCAGGACACCCTGGCCGCGATCGCCACCGGTGCTCCCAGCTGGACGGTCTTCTACGCCGCCCAGGCCGCCCGCCTCCCCGCCGGACGCACCGCCTTCCGGCCCTTCGCGCCTCCGGTCCCGATGGCCGAGACCTTTCTCGCCGTCCACCCGGCAACGCCCGCCCGCCGCCTCGCCCCTCTGCTCGCCGCCTGCCGGACCCAACGGAAGTGTCCTGCTGGCCTTACGTGAGGATCCCCTCGGCGGTGGAGTCGGGGCCGAGCAACTGCGTGAGGCCGGTGCCGGTGAGCACCCGAGTGGGGGGTCGGGGTGGTTGGTATCCCCTTCGCGGGGCATTCCAAGAGGATGCCCCTGACATCTGCGGGGGCCCGCACGCGGGAGTTCTCATGACCGACTACGTCATCACGGTGCCGGGTACGTTCGTGCACGGCATCACCGACGCCCAGCGTTCCGAGATCGAGCGCAGGCTCCGGCCGCAGGACCCGGCGAACACCGGCTTCGGGGAGAACGAGGAGCTGAGCCTGCTGACCGTCCAGGACGCGAACACGTTCGCCGTCCGGCTCGAAGTGGAGGCCGCCACTCGCGGCGAGGCCGAGGCGAGCGCGGTCAGGCTGGTCTCCGCCGCGCTGCGCGACAGCGGATTCGCGGAGGACGACGCTCCGTTGGGGCCTGCCGCGGTCACGGGGATCGACCGCGAGTTCTGATCGGGGCGCTTGGGAGCTCGGCGTACGTGGTCGACGTGCGCCGTCCGTGTGATCCCGGGCTATCGGCACGGCGCGCCGTGGCGCAGGGCAGTGCCGTCGTGGTGCGGGGCGCGCGGGTGGGGGGCCGTCGTGCGCGTCAGGGCGTGAGGACGACCTTGCCGGTGGCGGTGCCGGACTCCGCCAGGCGCAGTGCCTCGGCGGCCCGGGCGAGCGGGAGTTGGGCGGCGATGCGGGCGCTCACGTCGCCCCGGGCGACGGCGGCGAACACCTCCGTGAGGTCGGCGCGAAGGCGGGCGCGGAAGCGGTCCTTGCCGAGGGCGCGCCCGGCCCAGATGTTGTAGAAGTAGGCCCGGCGGCCGTTGGGCAGGGTGTTCCAGAGCAGGGTGCGGCCGAGGATCTTCAGCACGGGCAGTTGCTTGGACCCGCTGTCGTCGCGGGTGGAGGCGCTGCCGTACGAGACGAGCGTGCCGCCGGGTGCGAGCAGCTGCCAGGAGTCGATCACGCTGCGCCCGCCGACGTGGTCGAAGACCGCGTCGACCCCGTCGGGCGCCAGCTCCCGGACCCGGGCCGCCACGTTGCCCGCCCGGTAGTCGACGGGGGTCACACCGAGCTCCCGCAGGGCGTCGTGGTGCCGCGCCGACGCCGTGCCGATCACCTCGGCACCGGCCGCCCGTGCCAGCTGGACCAGGACGGACCCCACCCCGCCGCCGGCGCCGTGCACCAGGACGGTCTGTCCGGCGCGGACCCGGGCACGGCGGTGCAGCATCTGCCACGCCGTGATGCCGTTGACCACCACGGTCTCCGCCTGCGCCGCCGTGAGGGCGTCCGGGACGGGGACGGCGTCGTCCGCGTCGACGACGACGTGGCTGGCCCAGCCGCCGACCTTCACCAGCACGGCCACCCGCCGGCCGGCCAGGCCGGGGTCGACGCCCTCGCCGATGGCCTGTACGCGGCCGACCAGGTCGTAGCCGGGCACGAAGGGGAAGGGCGGCTGGTCGTAGTACCGGCCGCGGCGCATCTGCTGCTCGGCGAAGGAGACACCGCTCGCCTCCATGGCGATCAGGATCTGGCCCCGGCCGGCCTCCGGTACGGCTCCGTGGCGGATCTCCAGGCCCTCCGGCGCGACGATCCCCGGCAGGACGACCTCGGTCAGGCGCTCGCTGGTCATATCGTTCCCTCTCGTGGAAGCAGAAGCTGTTGCGTTCGTTAGAAGTTATAACTAGCAGCTTCGGTGAGAGTCAAGAGGGAAAGTGATAGCCTCTAACTAGAGGTTGATGTTGTAGCCGTAAAGCGTGTGAAGCCTGGAGGCGGACGTGGCAGAGCCGGATGTGAGGACTCCCCGGGAGCGCTACCGCGCCCAGGTGCGGGAGGAGGTCAAGAAGCACGCCTGGGAGCAGATCGCCGAGGCCGGGGCCTCCGCCCTGTCCCTCAACGCGATCGCCAGGCAGATCGGGGTGAGCGGGCCCGCGCTCTACCGGTACTTCGCCAACCGCGACGAGCTGATCACCGAGCTCATCAGGGACGCCTACCGCAGCCTCGCCGACATCTTCAGGGCCCGTGCCGAGGCCGGCGCCGATCTCGCCGAACTGGCCCAGGCGCTGCGGCGATGGGCCCTGGACGACCCCCAGCGCTACTTCCTCGTCTACGGCACCCCCGTGCCCGGGTACCAGGCCCCCGAGGACACCACCCGGATCGCCTCCGAGATCATGGCCGTCCTCCTCGACGCCTGCGCCGCCGTCACACCGGAAGCCTCGCCGGCGGTTTCCCTGGACGGCCACCTCGACGGGCACCTCGCCGAGCACCGGTCCTGGGCGGGCGGACACCAGGCCCCGCCCTCGGCACTCGGTCGCGCCCTGCTGTTCTGGGCCCGACTCCACGGCGTGCTGTCCCTCGAACTCGCGGGCCACTTCACCGGGATGGGATTCGACCCCGCAGAGCTCTACACCGCCGAGACACGAGCCCTCGCCACCCCCTGAACGGCCCCCTTCGCCGAGGTGCCGCCACCTGCCGCGGCGCGCCCGGCTCCCAACTCGCTTCTCTACTCGCTCAGTTCGACCGAGATGTGCGGGGCCAGCGCCCGGAGGAAGTCGGCCGCATCGAAGAGCGCGCCGGCCGAGGCGACACCGAGCGTCCTGGTCCGCCCGGTCAGGATGCGGTGCACCGCTTCCACCGCGAGCGGTGCGCTGACGGCGTAGATGTCCTGGCCCCTCGCCACGACGCGCCGCTCGCGGCCGCCGGAGCGCACCACCACGTCGACGAGGAAGGTCTGCGCGGACCGGCCCCGCTCGTCGACGGCGGTGGGCGCCGGTGAGTCCGGGGCGAGCACGTCCTTGACCGCGTCGACCGTCATATAGGTGCTGAACTCGGCGACGGGCAGATGGGTCGGGGCGGTGGCGACGTCGGCCGTCAGGAACTCCCCGACGACGGTCCTGGTGCCCACCGGGTCGGGGAAGACCCAGTCCACCGTGGGCGCGCTGTCGTCGCGGTACTCCATCCCCCCGTTGGCGAAGCGCACGCGTCGGCCGCCGCGCCGTGCCCGGGAGACCGCGCCCGCCGCCCGTGTGCCCGGCGTCGGGTGCCAGCTGTCCAGCGCGTACGCGATGTGCGCCTCGTCCGCCTTCTCCCAGTCGCCCAGCGCGGCGGTGACCAGCAGGTCGCCGAGCCCGCCGTAGAAGGCCATCGCGGGGACGACCACCGCTCCGGCGGTGCGGGCGCGGTCGGTGAAGTGCGCGAAGGTGTCGAGGGTGGCCTCGACCTCGCCCGCCACGTCCAGGTACGGGATTCCGGCGCGCAGCGCCGCCTCGACGAGCGGTGCGGCCGTCGTGGCGAACGGCCCCGCGCAGTTGATCACGGCTGCCGCACCGGCCAGCGCGCGGTCGAGCGCGGCCGGATCGTCGACCGATGCCGGACGGACCTCGCTCTCGTTCACGGAGACCGCCAGCTCCTTCAGCTTGTCGGCGTCCCGGCCCGAGAGGACCGGCACGAACCCGCGCTCCCGCAGCTCCGCCACCATGAACCGGCCGGTGTGCCCGTACGCGCCGTACACCACGACCATCTGCCCCGCCACCATTGGTTTCTCCCCATCTCAGGTCCTCGGCCCGAGTCCCGGGCTGATCGACTGGGACCATCCTGGCGCGGGCGGACACCCCACCGTGAGTGTCTGGAACGACATGACCCGTACACTTCCGGACATGACCACTGTCGCGCTGGCCGTCACCGACGGAATGCTGCACTTCGAACTCTCGGCGGCGTACGAGATCTTCGGCTTCGCCCCGGACAGTGTGGACGTCCCCTGGTACGAGTTGGAGATCTGCGGAAACGGCCCCGTGCGGCTGGGCCGGTTCCTGCTGGAGCCCGATCACGGCCTCGACCGGCTCCGCGACGCCGACACCGTGATAGTCCCCGGCTGGACCGACGTCGACGTGGAACCGCCCGCCGACCTGGTCGACGCGGTGCGCGCGGCCCACGAGGCGGGCGCGCGCGTGGCGTCCCTGTGCACGGGCGCCTTCGTGCTGGCCGCGGCCGGACTGCTGGACGGGCGGCGCGCCACCACGCACTGGGCGCACACCGACGAACTGGCCGCGCGCTGGCCCCGGGCGGAGGTCGACCCGGATGTGCTCTATGTGGACAACGGCAGCGTGCTGACCTCGGCGGGCAAGGCCGCGGCGCTCGACCTGTGCCTGCATCTGGTCCGCCTCGACCACGGCTCTTCGGTCGCCAACGCGGTCGCCCGCCGTCTGGTCGTACCGCCCCACCGCTCCGGCGGCCAGGCGCAGTTCGTCACCACCGCGGTGCCCGCCCGGGACGACCACCCGCTCACGGCGCTGCTGCCCTGGGTGCTCGAACGGCTCGACCGGCCGCTGACCGTGGAGGACCTGGCCCGCCGCGCGCGGATGAGCTCACGCAACCTGAGCCGCCACTTCCACGCGGCGACCGGCACCACCCCCTTGCAGTGGCTGCTGACCCAGCGCATCCGCCGCGCCCAGGAGCTCCTGGAGAAGACCGACCAGAGCGTCGACTCCATCGCGACGGCGACCGGCATGGGCACCGCGACGACGCTGCGGCGCCACTTCAACCGCACGGTGGGTGTGCCGCCGGACGCCTACCGCCGCACCTTCCGCTCGCGATCGCGCTCGGGTCCGGGCCGGTAGCCGGTCTCAGAGCCACCCGTGCCGCTGCGCCTGCAACGCCAGCTGGAAGCGGTTCGCGGCGCCCAGCTGGGCCATCAGGATCTGCAGGCGGCGGAAGAGCGTGCGGCGGCTGAGGCCCATCTCGCGGGCGATGACGTCGTCGCTCGCGCCGCCCGCGAGGAGCCACAGCAGACGGCGGTCGGCGGCGGGCACGCCGCCGGGGCGGGCGGTGCTCCCGTGGAACGGCAGGGCGTTCTGCCAGGACTGCTCGAACAGGGCGATGAGCGCCGAGAGCAGACCGCAGGGCTGGACCACCAGCATCGTGTTGTGCACGTCGGCCTCTTTGATCGACAACGACACCAGTGCGTACGCCTCGTCGATGACCACGAGTTTGACCGGCACCGACGGCAGCACCCTGGCCTGCTCGCCGGCGTTGACGCACGGCTCGATGGCCTCTTTGAGATGGCCCGGGTACTCCAGTGACTCCCGCGAGTACACGACGCGCTGTGTCACCCCGCGGGCGAGCGTGGCCAGTGCGTCGTCCGTGGCGGTGGCGCCGGGGTGGGGGAAGTACGGCGGTGACTCGAACTGCCGGATCTGCTCGCGGGCGCTCGCCCAGGCCTGCCGCATCCGGGGGCCGACGGCGTCGCCGGTGACGACCTCGACGAGGTGGTCGTTGTACGCGGCGAGCCGCTGTCGCCGGAACGACTCGAACGCGCCGCCGACGGCGATGCGCGACTCCTCGACCTCCGCCGCCCGGTGCCGGGCCAGGATCTCCAGACCGGCGGTCGGCGGAACCGGGGCGACCACGTCCCCGCCCCCCTCGGCGGCACTGGCGAGCCCGGCGTCGACCAGCTCGCCGTACGCCGCGGCGAGCTCCGCCTCCTCCAGACCGGCCGCTGCCGCGATCGCGCTCAGCGGAGCCGGGGCCAGTTCGAGCAGCGCCAGATAGACCTGGCCCGCCGTGTGGCCGATGCCCAGAAGACGCAGGGCCTCACCGAGTTTCGCGTTCGTCATACGCCGCATTATCAACCGCGCTCGACGAGAGTGTGGCCGATCTGTGCCAGTGGCACTCCTCGGCACCGAGCACGCGCGGCGCGGAGTACCGTCCGCTCGGGAACGCACCCACAAGCCCCTCCAGAGGAAGGTGTACGCCGTGGCGAAAGGCCGGAAGAACGGTCTCTACTCAGGGATCTCCGAGGAACTGTCCGCGCTGATGCGGACGGGGTGGGCGGACACCGAACGGCACGGTCTGGCGCTCGACGCGCAGGCTCCGTACGCGGCCCGCCGCCGCGCCGCGCTCTCCGAGCGCTTCCCGGGCGAACGCCTCGTGATCCCCTCGGGCAACCTCAAGACCCGTTCGAACGACGACACTTACCCGTTCCGTGCCTACACGGGTTACGTGCACATGACCGGCGACCAGGCCCGCGACGGTGCCCTCGTCCTCGAACCCCGTGCGGACGGCGGCCACGACGCCTACTGCTACCAGTTGCCGCGGGACAGCAGGGACACCAACGAGTTCTGGATCGGCTACACGGCCGAACTGTGGATGGGCCGCCGCCGTTCCCTCGCCGAGTCCGAGCTCGTGCTCGGTCTGGCATGCCGGGACGTCCGTACGGTGGCCACCGACCTGGCCGCCGCCTCCGGTGTGCCGACCCGGATCGTCCGTGGTGTCGACCCCGTCCTGGAGGCCGCCGTCGCCACCGACGAGGAGCGCGACGACGAGCTGGAAGAGGCGCTCAGCGATCTCCGCCTGGTCAAGGACGACTGGGAGATCGGCGAGATGCGCAAGGCGGTGGACTCCACGGTGCGCGGCTTCACCGATGTGATCGGCGAGCTCTCCCGGGCGATCGCGACGTCCGAGCGGTGGATCGAGGGCACCTTCTTCCGCCGCGCGCGTCTGGAGGGCAACGCGCTCGGCTACGGCTCCATCTGTGCCGCGGGCGAGCACGCCACGATCATGCACTGGACGGACAACGACGGCCCGGTCCGCCCGGGGGAGCTGCTCCTGCTGGACGCCGGTGTGGAGACGCACACGCTCTACACCGCCGACGTCACCCGTACGCTCCCGATCAGCGGCACCTTCACGCCCGTGCAGCGCAAGGTCTACGACGCGGTGTACGAGGCCCAGGAGGCGGGCATGGCGGCGGTGAAGCCGGGCGCCGCCTACCGCGACTTCCACGAGGCGTCCCAGCGCCATCTGGCGGCCAGGCTCGTCGAGTGGGGCTTCATCGAGGGCCCGGCGGAGCGTGCGTACGAGCTCGGGCTCCAGCGCCGCTTCACGATGGCGGGCACCGGCCACATGCTGGGCCTGGACGTCCACGACTGCGCGCACGCCCGCAACGAGGAGTACGTCGACGGCGCCCTGGAGCCGGGCATGGTGCTCACCGTTGAGCCCGGTCTGTACTTCCAGCCGGACGACCTCACCGTGCCCGAGGAGTGGCGCGGCATCGGCGTCCGTATCGAGGACGACCTGCTCGTCACCGCCGACGGCCACGAGAACCTGTCGGCGGGTCTGCCCCGCTCGGCGGACGAGGTCGAGGAGTGGATGGCCCGCCTCGCGGGCTGAGCGGACCGCCGGAGGCCGGCACCCCGCTCCAGGGGTGCCGGCCTCCTCATTCCCGGCGCCGTGGCGGCGACGCCGGCCCGGTGGTGGTCAGCGGCGGCCCCAGGACTTGGTGGCGATCACGTGCCGGTGGTTGTCGCGGAGGGTCGCGGTGTCGCCGGAGTTGTTCCAGACGTAGTCGCGGCGGTCCTGGTAGACGTCGTGGCCGGTGTCGCGGCCGATGCCGGTGTGGACTCTCACGGACTGGTGTCCGGCGAGGCGCAGGCCCGGGAACGTATAGGTGTGGCGGGAGCGGTCGGTCAGGGTCCACCCCTTCAGGTTCACCGCGCCGCGGCCGGTGTTGGTGACGGTGACCCACTCGGCGTTCAGGGACCGCTGCGAACGGTCGTCGCGTCCGGGGCTGTCGTACTGGATGGCTCCGAGCCCGATGGGCGACCGCGCCACCGCCCCGGTGGCGGCGGAGGCGGGGAGGACCGCGGCACCGGCGAGGCCGCCGGCGGCCAGGGCGAGCGCGAGGACGCGGGCGGTGCGACGAGAAGACATATGAGCCCCCAGTTCACGGCGCTCCACGACGAGTGCCGGGGCGCCGGGATGTGCGGATGTAGTGCCTGTACGGCGTCGACTTTCGGCCGGACACCACACTCTGACGCCTGGATCCGGCCACCCGTACCGGGAAGTTCAATGCTTGACCGAATGGAGAAGGTGACGCACCGTCAACTAGTAGCGCGCACGCGCCCCGGCGCGAAGTGAGTCCTCTCGCGCCCCCTGGCCGTCAGGACGGCTCCGCGCCGAAGCGCCACGCCGCGATGTCCCGGTAGTGGATCGGCCCCGGGCCGCGGCCGATGTTGCTGGCGACCAGGTGCAGCCGCTCCGTCTGCCACGGCCGGCCGGTGAAGGCGGCGAGTCCGGCGGCGATCTCCACCACGCTGGAGGAGTCGTCGCGGCGTGAGCGGGCCAGTGTCAGATGGGGGCGCAGAGGCCGGTCCTCGAAGGCGACACCGCACGCTCGGACGACGTCGCGGACCTCCTTGGTGAGCAGGCGCAGCCCTTCGAGGTCGCCCTCGATCCCGCTCCACAGCACGCGCTCGTCGAAGTGGCCGCCGCCGCGCAGCGCCAGTCGCAGGGGCCGGCTCGCTGCCGCGAGGTCCGCGAGCGGCGGCTGGAGCAGGGGGACGGTCGCCACCGGGAGCTCACCGAGGAACGCCAGGGTGATGTGCCAGTCCTCGATACGGTTCCACCGCAGCCGGGGGTACGCGGAGTAGGCGGGCCGCAGCTCCCGCTCCAGCTCCCCCTTCGCGTCGTCGGGCGGGGCGAGCGCTATGAACACGCGGACGGTCGAGGGCTGGATCTGTTCGTTCACGCATGCCTTCGTACACCATCGGCCACGCGAACGAAGAGCAGGCTCCGCCGTCGCCCGGGGCGGGCGGCATGCCCCTTGGCCGATTTGGTCGATTCACCAGGACACGCCAGGTCCGGACGGGCGACTTCCGTGCTCGGCACCAGTCGTTTTCGGCCGCCCGTCCGGCTTCACTGGCGGGGAAGCAGCGGCTGAAGACGGGGGAGAGATGGATCTGAACACGGTGCTCGACGTGCGTGACGCCCGCCGTCCCGAGCCATGGCGTCCGGGCGACGCCTGGCTCGGTGGCGGAACGTACCTCTTCTCGGAGCCCCAGCCGCATCTGCGGCGGCTGGTGGATCTGAGCCGGATGGGCTGGGAGCCGATCCGGGCGCGGCCCGACGGATCGGTGGAGATCGCGGCCACCTGCACCATCGCCCAACTGTCGCGGTTCGGGCGGACGCTCGACGCGACGGCCGCCCCGCTCGTCGAGCAGTGCTGCCGCGCCTTCCTCGCCTCCTTCAAGATCTGGAACATGGCGACGGTCGGCGGGAACCTCTGCAACGCCCTGCCCGCCGGCCCGATGATCTCCCTCACCGCGGCCCTCGACGGCGAGTGCCTGCTCCAGGCGCAGGACGGCTCGACCCGGCGGGTGAAGGCCGCGGCCTTCGTCACCGGAGCGGGCCGCAAGGATCTCGCCGTGAGCGAGCTGCTGCGCTCGGTGACCCTCCCGGCCCGCTCGCTGCGGTGCCGCACCGCCTTCCGGCAGGCCTCGCTCTACGGCCTCGGGCGCTCGGCCGCCCTCGTCATCGGGACGCTGGATCCGCTGGACGCCTCACTGGCGGTGACCATCACGGCAGCGACCGTACGACCGTTCCGCCTCTGGTTCTCCCTGCCGCCCGGCCGGGAGGCACTGCGCGGCGCGATCGCGGCGGCGGCGGGCGACCGCGACTGGTTCGACGACATCCACGGCCTGCCCGAGTGGCGGCGGCACATGGCCTTCCACCTCGCCGAGCAGGTCCGGCACGAACTCACCCGGGACGGTGTGCGATGAGCTTCAGCATCCAGGTCAACGACCAGCCCTTCGACGCCGAGCCCCGTGCCGGGCAGTGTCTGCGCACGTATCTGCGCGAGCGCGGCTGGTTCGGGGTGAAGAAGGGCTGCGACGCCGGGGACTGCGGGGCCTGCACCGTCCACGTGGACGGCGAACCGGTGCACAGCTGTCTGTACCCGGCCGTACGGGCCGAGGGCCGGGCGGTCACCACGGTGGAGGGGCTGGCCGCGAAGGACGGCGAACTCCACCCCGTACAGCAGAAGTTCCTGGACGCCCAGGGCTTCCAGTGCGGGTTCTGCACCGCCGGGTTCCTGATGACCGCGGCCGCCCTCGAAGAGGAGAAGGGCGCGGCCCACGACGACGGCAAACTCGACGATCTGCCCCGGGCCTTCAAGGGCAACATCTGCCGCTGCACGGGATACCGGGCCATCGAGGACGCCGTGCGCGGTGTGAGGCACACCGAACAGCCCCGCGCCGGGCAGGCGGTGGGCAGGAGCCTCGGCGCCCCGGCCGGACCGCAGGTCGTGACGGGCACCGCCCGGTACACGTTCGACGTCGAGGTCCCCGGGCTCCTCCACATGAAGCTGCTGCGCTCCCCGCACCCCCACGCCCGCATCCTCGCCATCGACACCTCCGCTGCCCTCGGGGTCCCCGGCGTCCACGCCGTCCTCACCCACCGGGACGCCCCCGCCACGCTGTACTCCAGCGCCCGGCACGAACACCCCACCGAGGACCCCGACGACACCCGTGTCCTGGACGACACCGTCCGCTATGTCGGCCAGCGCGTCGCCGCCGTCGTCGCCGACAGCGAGCAGGCGGCCGAGGAGGGCTGCCGACGGATCGACGTCACCTATGAGCAACTCCCTTACGTCATCGACCCGGAGCAGGCGATGCGTCCCGGCGCCCCCGTCATCCACGCGGGCAAGGGGCCCGAGGCGAGGATCGCCCGGGTCGAGAACAACGTGGCCGGCGAGGTGCACGGCGAGACCGGCTGTGTCGACGACGGCTTCGCGCAAGCAGCGGTCGTCTACGAGGAGACCTTCCGCACCCAGCGCGTCCAGCACGCCAGCCTGGAGACCCACGGCTGCGTCGCCTACTTCGAACCGAAGGAGGACGGCACCGGCGAGCGGCTCACCGTGCGCTCCAGCACCCAGACCCCGTTCCTGACCCGCCGCGCGCTGTGCGCCCTCTACGGTCTGCCCGAGGACGAGGTCCGGGTCGTCGCGGGCCGGGTCGGCGGCGGCTTCGGCGGCAAACAGGAGATGCTGACCGAGGACATCGTGGTCCTCGCCGCGCTGATGCTGCGCCGCCCGGTCAAGCTCGAATACACCCGTGCCGACCAGTTTCACGGCGCCACCACCCGCCACCCGTTCACGATCCGTATCAAGCTCGGTGCCCGTGCCGACGGCACCCTGACGGCGATCCAGATGCGGGTGGTCGCCAACACCGGCGCCTACGGAAACCACGGCCCCGCCGTCATGTTCCACAGCGTCGGCGAGTCCTTCGCCGTCTACCGCGCCCCGCACAAGAAGGTCGACGCCTACTCCGTCTACACCAACGCCGTGCCCGCGGGCGCGTTCCGGGGCTACGGTCTGGGCCAGGTCACCTTCGCCGTCGAGTCCGCCATGGACGAGCTGGCCCGCCGACTCGACCTGGACCCGCTCGCCTTCCGGGAGAAGAACATCATCGGGCCCGGCGACCACATGGCCGGTCCGATCGGCGAGGAGGAGGACCTGCACATCACCTCGTACGGCCTCGCCCAGTGCCTGTCGATCGTCCGCGAGGCCATCGCGGAGGACCACAGCGCCGACGAGGTGCCGCAGGGATGGCTGACCGGCCAGGGCGCGGCCATCGCGATGATCGCCACCGGGCCGCCCGGCGGCCACTACGCCGACGCCACCGTCAGCCTCCTCTCCGACGGGACGTACGACATCGCGGTGGGCACCGCGGAGTTCGGCAACGGCACCACGACCGTCCACAAGCAGATCACCGCGGGCGCCCTCGGGACCACCGTGGACCGGATCTCCGTCCGCCAGTCCGACACCGACGTCGTCCGCCACGACACCGGCGCCTTCGGCTCGGCCGGCACCGTCGTGGCCGGCAAGGCGGTCCTGCTCGCCGCGAACTCCCTGGCCGAGCGTCTGCAGACCTTTGCCGCCCGGTACACGGGAGTGGCCCGGCACCTGTGCGTGCTCGGCGCGGAGGCCTTCGACTGCGCCGGGCGGACCGTCACGCTCAAGGAGCTCCATGAAGCGGCCCACGCCCAAGGAGCCCGGGACGAGACCACGGCGGACGGCCACTGGGGCGGCAGCCCGCGGTCGGTGGCCTTCAACGCCCAGTGGTTCCGGATCGCCGTCGACCCGGACACCGGCGAGATGAGGATCCTGCGCAGCGTCCACGCCGCCGACGCGGGCAAGGTCATGAACCCGCTCCAGTGCCGGGGCCAGGTCGAGGGCGGAGTCGCCCAGGCACTGGGTGCCACCCTCTTCGAGACCGTACGGCTCGACGAGCGCGGCGAGGTGACCACGGCGGCCTTCCGGCGCTACCGCCTGCCGCAGTACGCCGATGTGCCGCGCACCGAGGTGCACTTCATGGAGACGACCGACGCGATCGGCCCGCTGGGAGCCAAGTCGATGAGCGAGAGCCCCTTCAACCCGGTGGCCCCCGCCTTCGCCAACGCACTGCGCGATGCCACGGGCATTCGCTTCACCGAGACGCCGATGACCCGCGACCAGGTCTGGCTGGCGATGGGCGCGGACCGGCTCGGCGCGTAGAGCCAGGCGAAACGGCCCGCCGCCGTGTGTGTAACGGCCGGGACACGGGGTACTCGCGCGACCAGAGAACACTGAGCGCGCCCAGCCTCTTCAGCTGCCCCCCCGGGCGGGCCTCGCTCATGGCCGCCCTTGAGGGCGCGCCGGGGCGCGCGAAGGCAGAGGCCTTCGAAAGCAGCGGCCGACGGCTGCGCGGAGACATCCTTGGGCGTCGGCCAGGGAGAAGGACAGCGGCCATGGATACCAACAGTGGCAATCCCCGTGTCGTGGTGGGTGTCGACGGCTCCGAGGCGTCACATGAGGCGCTGCGCTGGGCGGTGAGCCACGCCCGCCTCATCCGGGCGACAGTGGACGCGGTGGCGGCCTACGACGTGCCCGGGGCGGCGGGGTGGTCCGCTCCGGCGGTGGACGCGGACCTCGACGAGGAGCAGGCGAAGAAGGATCTCGCCGATGAACTCCACAGCGTGCTCGGCCAGACCGGGGACGTGGCCCTGACCAGCCACATCGTGCGCGGCAACCCGGCGGAGGTGCTGATCGGCGCATCCGCCGACGCGGAGTTGCTGGTGGTGGGCAACCGGGGCAGGGGAGGGTTCGCCCGCCTCCTGCTCGGCTCGGTGAGTCTGCAGTGCGCCCAGCACGCCTCGTGTCCGGTCGTCATCATCCGCCAGGGCACTTCGCACGGCGCCGGTGCAACCCACGAGGTGTGAGGGAACGGACGCGCCGCGTCACGGGCCCAGGGAGGAGCGCCATGGCACCGCGAGTCACGGTGAACCACCTGTTGGCGGAGTACGGAAGGACCCACGCCGAGGAGGCGGGCATCCGGCTGCGGAACACACCGGCGCCGCTGTACCAGCTGCTGACCCTGTGTGTGCTGTTCTCCGTGCGCATCAAGGCCGACATCGCGGTGGCCGCGGCCCGAGAGGTGTTCGGGGCCGGGATGCGCACACCCCGAGCGATGGCCGCGGCCACGTGGCAGGCCCGGGTGGACGCGCTGGGACGCGCGCACTATCGCCGCTACGACGAGAGCACGGCCACCGCGCTCGGAGCCGGGGCCGCACTCGTTCTCGACCGGTATCGCGGAGACCTGCGGCGGCTGCGCGAGGAGGCCGACGGCGACCCCGACCGGGTGAGGGAACTGTTGCGGGAGGTCCCGAGGATCGGGCCGGTGGGAGCCGGCATCTTCTGCCGGGAGGCGCAGGGCGTGTGGCCCGAGCTGCGTCCCGCCTTCGACAGCCGGGCCCGGCACGCCGCCGGCCGGCTCGGGCTCCCCGAGACGCCCGAGGGCCTGGCGCGCCTTGTCGCGGCCGAGGACCTGCCGAAGCTGGCGGCGGCCCTGGTGCGGGTGGAACTCTCCACCGGGGCTGTGGAGACCCTGCGTGAGACGGCCTGAGAGCGGACGGCCGAGCGATACGGCATCAGGCCTTGCGTGAACTGTGCAGAAGCTCTGCACGCCTGGCACATCCCGCTCCTCCGACCCTGCCTAGATTCACAGGTGTTGCAGATGACCTGCACATCTCTAGGAAAGGCGTGTCATGCGCAAGTCAGTGGCGTTCCTGTCGGCCGTCTTCTTGGCGATGGGCTTCCATGCGGCCATGGCCCCGCAGGCCTCGGCGGCCGGCCCGAACTGGGGGGAGCTCTTCACCCCGGTCGGTCCCGGCACCTGGTACCCCGGCAAGTGCGCCACTCCCAAGGGCAACAGCACGGCCAACGGGACCATCATCACCCTGTGGACGTGCACCGGAGACGAACTGCAGAAGTGGGACCACGACGGTTACCAGATCGTCCACAAGGCGAGCGGCAAGTGTCTGACCCCGCAGGGCGACGGGTACAACGTCAACGGCGCCGTGCTCACCCTGTGGCCGTGTGACAACAGCGGCACCAACCGCAGCCAGCAGTTCTGGTCGGACCCCGACTGGTCCATCAAGACCAACTACTCGGACAAGTGCCTCACCAACAAGGGCGGTTCGTCCGGCAACGGCACCTACCTCACCCTGTGGACCTGCGCCTCCGACTATCCGCAGGAGCAGCACTGGATGATGCGGTACTGAGCGCCGCACGTCCTGTTCGCCCGGCCCGGCTCGATCGCTCGCGCTCCGCGGGCTCAGCCGGCCGGGGTGCCCTGATGGAAGTACATCCGCCAGCCCGTTTCCGTCAGGCGCCACAGGGAGCTCCGCCGTGCCCGGCGGCCTTCGTGCTCGGAGACATACGTCAGGTGGACGACGCCGGGGGCGAGGACGGTGCCGGACATCTCCTCGACCTTGATCGGGGACTCCTCGGACACCGTGCCGTCGCCCGTCGCGGCGAGGATCGAGTCCCTGTCCCACCGGCGTCCCGATGCCCCGATCTCGGTGAACTCCGGGTCGAGGAACCCCAGGACACACTCCGGCGAAGCACGTACCTCAGGGTGGAGGAGCCGCAGCTCCCCCTCCACGGCCGCCTGCACGGCCTGCTCACTCTCGTCCACCATGCGGAAACCCTAAGGGTGCTCCCTACCAGGTCACAGCGAATTGTTGTTCACGTGGCGCGATCGGGGCCATAGGATCTGCACGCTCGGCCCGAGGCCGAGCCAGGGGGTGGGGAGGCCCTTTCTCGGGTTTCCTCGGGTTTCTTCGGATTTCTTGGGGGCGACACCGTGGGTGTCATCGTGGGTGGAATCATCGCCGTGCTGATCGCCGTACTGGCGTGGTGGCTGGTCAGGACGTACAACCGGCTGGTCCGGCTGCGCAACCAGACGCAGGCGTCCTGGGCGCAGATCGACGTCCAGTTGAAGCGGCGGCACGAGCTGATACCCAACCTGGTCGAGGGGGCGCGCGGGTATGCCGCGCATGAGCGCGCCACGTTCGAGGCCGTCGTCGCCGCGCGCGGGGCGGCCGCGGGCGGCGACCTCGGGGTCATGGACAAGGCCGCCGCGGAAGACGCGCTCACCGCGTCCCTCGGCCGGCTGCTGGCCCTGGGTGAGAACTATCCGCAGCTGAAGGCCGACCGGCACTTCGCCACCCTGCAGGACGAACTGACCACGGCGGAAGACAAGATCGCCTACGCGCGGCAGTTCTACAACAGTGCCGTGCAGAGTTATCACACCGCTCTGGAGAGCTTCCCCGGCAACCTGCTGGCAGGCGTGGGCGGCGCGCACGGACGCAAGGAGTACTTCGAGGCCGGAGCCGCCGCTCAGGACGCGGCGCAGGTGAGATTCGCATGACGTTCGAAGCCGAGCTCTACTGGGGCGGCGCCGGACTGATCGCGCTGTGGCTCGCGGCGTTCGCGATCGCGCTGGCGGCCACCCGCAACGGCAGTGTCGAGCCGGGCCCTGCCACGCAGGACTTCGGGCCCGAGCCCGAGTCACCCGCCGTGGTCGCGCTGCTGGGCAACCGGTGGCGGTCCGTCGACCGCGCAGCCGCGGCCACCCTTCTGGACCTCGCGGCCCGCGGTCTGCTGGAGGTGCGCCAGCCCGGCGACGACCCGGCGGACAGCACGGTGCACATCACCGGCAAGGACGCGGAAGACCTCACACCGTACGAGCGACGCGTCCTGACCCGGGTCGCCGAACGGGCCGGGGAGACGGGCGCCCCGATCGGGGCGATCGCCTTCCGCGCCGAGGAGCGCGCGAAATCCTGGAACAGCGCACTGCGCCAGGAGATCGTCGTCGAGGCGCGGCTGCGCGGGCTGTCCCGCGCCCGCTTCGCACCGCTGCTCGCGCTGGCGCTGTTCGTGACCCTCTTCGCCCCCGGAGCGCTGTTCGCGGTGGCCGCGGTCTCCGGCGGACACGGCATCCGGGGCGCCCTGGTGGTCGGCTTCCTTCCGGCGCTCCCGCTGATGTGGCTGCTGACCAGGGCGCTCGGCGAGCGGGCGACCCCGCGCGGGCGCGAACGCGCGGGCCACTGGGCCGGACTCCAGGCCTGGTTGCACGCACACGAGGACTTCGCCCAGCTGCCACCGGCCGCGGTCACGGTCTGGGACCGCTATCTCGCCTACGGCACGGCGCTCGGTGTCACCAGCCGGACCGGGCGACTGCTGGGCTTCGACGCGGGCGACCGACGCCGCGTCTGGTCCTCGTACGGTGGTACATGGCGTCCGGTACGCATCCGCTACCCACGGCTGCGCCCCGGTTTCGGAGCCACCACGAACCGACTGCTCCAACTGGCGTGCGCCGCGGGCGTGGTGGCCCTGGGCCTGTATCTCTTCGCGGTGCTGCGTCAGCCCGACTGGGCGGTGACCACGGGCCCGGACGCGAACCACTCGCCGCGCCGCCCCGGGTTGCTGCTGAACGCCGGCTGGGTGGGGATCGCGCTGCTGGGCGTCGTGGTGGCGGGCCGCTTCGGACGCTGGACGCTGTTCCTGGCGTTCCTCGCGCTGATGCCCGGCAACTTCGGCAGCGGCCACGGCTGGCTGCGTCACGCCATGGACGAGTCCGGGCCGCTGGTGGGCGAGACGGTCGCGATCGTCTGCTTCGGCGCGCTGTCGGCGTACTACCTGACCCTCGCCGTCCTGGAGCGGCGTGCTCCGCACACGGTCACGGGCGAGGTGCTGCGGGTGGAGTCCCGTAGACGGGAGAGCGCGCCGCGCTTCCTGGCACTGGACACGGGCGAGACCGACCACACCGTCGCCTGGGCCCTGCCACCCGAGGCGCCGGCCGTCCTGCCGGGCAGTGTGGTGCGGCTCGCGGTGTCACCGGGGACGCGGACAGTGCGCTCGGCGGACGTGGCCGCCGGCTGACCGTGCGTGCTCGGCGGGGTGACCGCGGTCAGTCGCGGTCACCCCCCGGAGGGTGGTGCGCCCACGGGTGGCGCAGCCGGATCCAGATGTCTCTGGCCTGACGGCCCGCCGCCGCGCGGCTGTGGGCGACGAGGCGGTGTGCCTCGCCGGGTGTCTCGACCATCGGGCCGGACCCGCGCAGTGGCTTGCCCGCCGTCTCGTGCAGGAACAGGGTGGACACGAGGCCGATGACCCCGGCCACCATCAGGTAGTACGCCGGGACCAGGTCGTTGCCCGTCACCTCCACGAGCGCGGAGGTGAACAGCGGTGTCGTACCGCCGAACAACGACACCGAGATGTTGAAGGCGATGGACAGCGCGCCGTAGCGCAGCCGGGTGGGGAACAGGGCCGGCAGGGTGGAGGCCGCCGTACCCGCGAAGCAGACGAGGAGCAGGCCCAGGATCGCGCAGCCCACGGCCGGAAGCACGATGCCGCCCTCCCGGATGAGCAGGAACGCCGGGAGCGCCAGCAGGACGAGGGCGACACTGCCCACGAGGAAGACCGGCCTGCGGCCCCAGCGGTCGGAGGTGTGGCCGACGGTCGTGATGGTGAGGACCACCAGCAGCATGGTGCACAGCACCAGCAACTGCGCCGTGGTGTCGTCCTCGCCGAGGGTGACGGTCATATACGTCGGGAGGTACGAGGTCACCATGTAGTTGGTGACGTTGTACAGGAGGACCAGGCCCATGCAGATCAGCACCGCGTGCCAGTGCCGGGTGAAGATCTCCTTGAGGGTGCTCCGGGCCGTCGGAGGGGCCTCCTCGGACGTGGGACCGGCCTCCCCGCTCTCCGCGGCGGCGTAGGCGGCCTCCTTCTTGAAGGCCGGGGTCTCCTCCAGCTTCAGCCGCATGTACAGGCCGATGAGGCCGAGCGGCCCCGCGACGAAGAAGGGGATCCGCCACCCCCAGTCCTCCAGCCCCTGTTCGCCGAGCGTGACGGTGAGGATCGTGACCAGGCCGGAGCCGAGGGCGTAGCCGACGAAGGTGCCGAAGTCGAGCCAGCTGCCGAGGAACCCGCGCCGCCGGTCGGGCGCGTACTCCGCGATATACGTGGTGGCGCCCGCGTACTCACCGCCGGTCGAGAAACCCTGGACGAGCCGGCAGACGAGGAGCAGCAGCGGCGCGGCGAAGCCGACCGCCGAGTACGTGGGCAGGAACCCGACCGCGAAGGTGCTCGCCGCCATCATGATCATCGTCGCGGCGAGTACCTTCTGGCGGCCGATCCGGTCGCCGAGCGGGCCGAACACCAGCCCGCCGAGCGGTCGGACCAGGAAGGCCGCGGCGAAGGTCGCGAACGTCGACACGACCTGGACGCCCGGGGAGCTCGACGGGAAGAAGACCTTGCCCATGGTCCCGGCCAGATAGGCGTAGACACCGAAGTCGAACCACTCCATGGTGTTGCCGAGCGCGGCCGCCGTCACCGCGCGGCGCACCTGGGGCTTGTCGGCGACGGTCACGTCCTCGCTGCTCAGCGCCCGCTTGCGGCGGCGGAGCAGGGTACGGAGCAACTGGTCGGTGCGTGCGTGCCCAGGGCGTGGCCCGGGCGGTCGACGAGTAGGTCCTGGCATGGGGAGGGCCTCTCTGCCGGGGCGCGCCGCAACGCCGGTGACCCCTCATTCTTCGAGCCCGCCCGGCGTGCGGGCATGCTGGCTGGTCCCTCCGGGTGAATGTGCTCGCGGGCCGGTTCGGCGGTGTGGGGGTCAGCCACCGGTGAACTGCTGGCGGACGCACTGCTTGTACTGCTGGAAGCTGCCGGGGTCGTAGCACTCCTGGGTCTTGTCGGCGTACCAGACCGTGAAGACGGCGACCAGCACCGCCACCACGATCGCGAGGGCCGACGTCACCACGGCGGTGACGGCCTTGCCCCGGCCGGTGCCGGTCCGCCTGCTCGTGGCCAGGGCGGTGATGCCCAGCACCAGACCGACGAGGCCGAGCAGTCCGCCGATGAACACGATCGACGTGCTCAAGGCGATGACGCCCAGCACCATGGCGGCCCCGGCCGGGCCGTTCCTGCCACCCGGAGGCCGCGTTCCGTAGCCGTGGCCGGGGGGACGGGGGTCCGTTTCAGCGGTCCGCTTCACGGCCGTGTGCGTGGGTGGCATCTGTCTCCTCCGAGGGGTCATCAGCGGTCCTTCCGCCGAACCGGCAGGACACGATCATGGTTCTCGGAGGCCTGGACGCGCATCGCGTGAAAGCGGGAAAAACCCCTCCCCCGATCGGGGGAGGGCGCCGGTGAGCTGCCCGGTCATACTGGGGCGATCATGATGAGGGGAATCCGGCCGCTGCTGCGCGGCTCCACGTATGCGGGCATGCTGTTGGCCTATTGCGGCGCGTTGGCGAGCCTTCCACTGCTGGCGTGCGCGCTGCTCGTCACACTGGTGTGGCCATCCGGTCCTTACGGGGCGCGGGCTGCCCTGGTCCTTGTGGTCTGGGCGGCGCTGATCGGCGCGGTGGGGCTGGCCCGCACCACACGGCGGGCGCTGATCGCGGTCGCCCGTCGACTGCTGGGGGTGCCGCTGCCGGACCCGGTCACCACACGTCGGCGGGCGAGCACGTCCGACACCGCGCCGACTCCTCCCGCGTCGGACCCCGCCTCGCCGCACCCGGTAGGTATATCCGGCCCCGACCGCTGGAGGACGCCCCTCTGGTTGTTGCTGCACGTGGCCCTCGGGTGGATGGGCGCGGTGGTGAGCGGTTTGCTGGTCATCGCGGGACTGACCCTCCCGGCGAGCGACTGGTTCCGCGCCGAGGCGGAGCTGAACCTGTTCGGCTGGTCGGCGCGCGCCGAGGGCGGCTGGCAGAGCTGGGTGGCGGCACTCGGCTGCCTGCTGTCGGCCGCGGCCGTCTGCGCGGTGGTCACGAGCACACTGCGGTGGCTGGCGCCCAGGCTGCTGGGTCCCTCGTCGGCCGAGCGGCTCGCGCTGGCGGCCGAGCGGGAGCTGAAGCTCGCCGAACGCAACCGGCTGGCCCACGAGTTGCACGACTCGATCGGACACACGCTGACGGCGACCACGATCCAGGCGGCCGTCGCGGGCGAGGTGCTCAGCGCGGACCCGGTCGCGGCGCGCGCCGCCCTGCGCAGCATCGAGGAGTCGACCCGTGCCGCGCTGGAGGACCTGGACTACGTACTGGGAGTGCTGCGCGAGCAGAAGGCGGAGACGGCGCCCACCCGGACCCTGGCCGACCTGCCCGAGCTGCTCGACCGTTTGCGGCACGCGGGCGCGGTGGTGGAACCGCAGCTGTCGGGCGACTTGACGCAGGTGCAGGGAACGCTGTCCCGGGCGGCGTACAGGATCCTGCAGGAGGGGCTGACCAACGCGTTGCGGCACGGGGCGGGCGGCCCGATCGAGATCCGCGTGGCGGCCGCCCCGGACGCGCTGGAGCTCAGCGTGGTCAACGGGACCGGGGCCGATACGCGTACGGGTACAGGAACAGGCAGACGCCCGGGTGCCTTCCCCACGTCCGGGCACGGTCTGCCCGGGCTGGCCGAGCGGGTGCGGCTGCTGCACGGCGAGATCGAGGCCGGCCCGGACGGGCCGCGGCACTGGAAGCTGGCGGTCCGGCTGCCGGTACGGTTGTCCGCATGATCGCCTCCGACATGAGCGCCGCCGGCACGACCAACCCGGGGGCGAGCGCGGTCCCCGGCAGCGGCGCCCCCGTCACCCTCCTGATCGCGGACGACGACGAGGTGACCCGCAGCGGTCTGCGCACCCTGCTCGCGGCACAGCCGGGGATCGCGGTGGTGGGGGAGGCCGCCGACGGCGTCGAGGCGGTCGATCAGGCGCGCACACTGCGGCCCGACGTGGTCCTGATGGACGTACGGATGCCGCGGCGCAACGGACTTGAGGCCACCCGGCAGCTGCTGACCGAGTCGGCCGAACCGCCGAAGGTCGTGGTGATCACCACCTTCGAGAACGACGACTACGTCACCGCCGCGCTCGGCGCGGGAGCCAGTGGGTTCGTGCTCAAGCGGTTCCCGGTCCGGCAGATCGCGGAGGCGGTACGGGTGGTGGCGGCGGGGGAGACGATCCTCTTCCCCGCGGCACTGCGCCGGATGGTCACCGCCCGCCCGCTGGGCTCCGCCGAGGCGTTGCCGAAGGCGGCGCTCACGGGGCGGGAGGAGGAGGTGCTGCGGCAGATGGCCACCGGCCTGTCCAACCCGGAGATCGCCGAGGCGCTCAGGGTGAGCCTGGAGACGGTGAAGACGCACGTGGGGAACGTACTGACCAAGCTCGGTGCGCAGAACCGGACCCACGCCGTGGTGATCGCGTACGAGTCCGGACTGGTGGTGCCGGGGTTCGCCGCCTGACACCTCCTGATCCGGCCGTTGGCAGACCACGCCGTTTGGGGACGGGATACCGCCGCTGCCCGGGGCGTTCGAAAACCCGAGTGCATCGGTTCGTACGGCTCTGGGATCATTCCCGGATGGTCCACCGTTTCGAACCCCTGGTCATCCGGCACACCCACCGCCTTCCCGCCCCCGACGGGCCCGCAGGACAAGGCGGGGTCGCGGCGCGGCAGTTCGACGCCGCGCTGATGTCGGTGGGATTCACACTCTCGGCGCGGTTGCTCGGTCATCTGTCGGAGCTGTCCGAGGGGACGGTCGTCGACACCGCCGTACGGACGCTGGACACGGTCCGCGCGATGGTCGGCGACCACGTCGAGCACAACGCCTACTTCATCGACTTCCCGGCCAACGTGCCGGACACGGTGGACTTCTGGGCCCAGTGCGTCAGCGACGCGCTCGCCGACGAGGCCTCGCGCGAGAGCACGCTCGCCCAGCTGAGCACGGGCGTCCTCGACCTGCTGACCCTGCCGACGTACGGCCGCCACCAGCACACATACGCCCAGATGCTCGCCGTACAGGACGAGTTGATCGCCGCGGCCGGTGACCGGCTGACCGTCCTGCACCTGGGCGGCACCCTGAACGACGAAGTCACCGCCCTCTACCTGGCGCTGGCCGGGAGCACCACGCCGCTGGGCGACGAGGGGCTGCTCGACCTGGCCGCACTCGCCGGGCAGTGCGCGGACGGGCCGCAGCCCGAGGAGATCCCGGTCCGGGAGAACCGTGCCGTCGTCAACCGCGCCCGGCTGGCGACCGGTTCGGGCCTGCTGGTGGACACCGTCACCGATGTGCTCCGGCTGGCCTGCGCGCTGTCGGACGGTGACGTGACCCTTGTGGAGCCGACCCGGTTCCGGTCGCCGTCCCGCGCGGTGCGGCGCGCCCTGCTCGCGGGCCTCGACACGGTCGTCGCGGCGTCCCCGGCCAAGCTCGCCGACGTGGGAGCGCACCGAGAGGCGTTCAAGCGGCTGGGCGAGCGGCTGCACGCGCACGAGTACGCGGCGCGCTGGCCGCACGCCGCCGACGTGTTCGCCGTCGCCCGGGGAGAGAAGGAGGCCCGCTCCCTCGACAGCCGTGTGGCGGAGCTGCTCGGCGCGCGCGACGTCACCGGGGCGACGCGGCTGCTGGAGTCCGCTCCGGGCAAGCTGTTCCGCGCACTGGACCATCTGCTGCGGGCGTGTGTCACTCAGGAGGAGCGCGACGCGGTGGCGGACGCCGCCGAACGGGTCGCCCCGCAGGTGTCCGGCCGGGTCGTCCTGTCGATGCGTGAGCACCTCCACAACCGCGCACAGCAGGGCGACGCGCGCCGTGTCTTCGTCAACCGGCTCGGCCGTGCCTGGGTGAGCGCCGACACCCGCCCGCCCGTGCCCGCGGCCGAGCGCGAACGGCTGATGGACGCCCTGGACACCGAGCTGCGCCGCCGACTGCCCGACCCCGGCCACCTGCTGATCGCCCCCGACGTCCTCGACGTCGCGCTGCCGCTCAGCGGCAGGGCGACGTCGGCCGGCCTCGGTGTGCTGCCCCGCGGCTCGCTCTCCCCGGTCGACGGCGAGCTGCTGCGGTTCTTCGTCCACTGGAAGCAGACGAGCCACAGCACCGACTTCGACCTGTCGGCGCTGATGCTGGACGCCTCGTACGAGACCGTGGCCTGGCTGTCGTACACCGCGCTCACCGAGCTCGAGGGCGAGCACTCCGGAGACATCACCGACGCGGCCGAGGGCGCCTCGGAGTTCATCAACCTGCGCCTGGGCGCGGTGCGCGGCACCTATGTCGTCCCGCAGGTCAACATCTTCTCGGGGGAGGGGTTCGAGGAGGTCGAGGAGTCGTTCTTCGGCTTCATGCTGCGCGACGCCGAGCAGAAGGGCCGCCCCTTCGAGCCGCGCACGGTCCGGATGAAGTCCGAGCTGCGCGGCCCGGGCCGGGTCGCGCTGCCGCTGGCGTTCGTACGCGGGGAGGACGGCCGCTGGCGGGCCAAGTGGTTGCACCTGTACCTCAAGGGCAGCCCGAACTCCAACCGGGTGGAGGGCAACCGGGTCTCGGTCGCCGTCCTGCTGCGCGGCCTGGTCGAGCGCGAGTACCTCACGGTCCGCTACCTCACCGGCCTGATGGCCGACCGGGCGACGGCCACCACGCTGTGGGACGGTGTGTCGGTTCCGGACGGCCCCGTCACGTACATCGGCATGGAACGCCCCGAAGGGCTGCACCCCGACTCGCGCGTCCTCACACCGGGAAATCTGCGCGACCTGATCCCCGCGTGACTGCTACTGTTGGCCGGGCGAGGCCATGAACGGACTTCCTTCTCACACTCCAATGAAATAGTCCCTTCGCTTTCCTCGCCTTCGACATCGCGCCGGGGTGCCTGTGGCACCCCGGCGCTGTCATGTCCGGAGATGGCCTGCGTACCGCCGGAGTTGACCTCCTCGCGGTGCTACCGCGGTGGGTCTACGGGAAACTCAACCCCGCGTTGGACGACCGCCCGCGAGGTGCTTTGTAGCTTCGTTGTCGACCGCGACGCCCGAGACCGGGACTGCCCCCCCCGGCCGACAGGGTGTGGCATGAC
The DNA here is from genome assembly GCF_001653515.1 of Streptomyces sp. ERV7. GTDB lineage: Bacteria > Actinomycetota > Actinomycetes > Streptomycetales > Streptomycetaceae > Streptomyces. The sequence goes on from NZ_LYOY01000051.1 coordinate 599,992, forward strand.
CGTCGAAACGGGAGGAACCAAGTGCGTCTACGTGGAGCGGTGTTGTCGGTCGCGACGGCGCTGGCCGTCGCTGCCCCTGTGGCACCGGCGGTGGCGGCCGGCCCGGCGAGTCCACCGGCTGTTCAGGCCGGCGTCCAGGCCCTGAAGTGTCACACGAACTGGCAGAACAGCACCTCGGCCAACGTGTGGTGTGACGGGCACGGCCCGGCCCGGTACGGAGCCAGCATTCTCTGCAAGAAGGGCTCCCTGCAGAAGCAGCTCAACTACGGCCCCGGACCGTGGCAGGGCGACCGCCGAGGCATCAGCATGTACTGCCCCGACGGTGGCTTCAAGCGTGTGAAGCAGTGGGGCTGGCCGGGCTAGTAGGCCGGGGCACGACGCGCCGGTGGGACAGCGTTTCGCTGTCCCACCGGCTTTCGTGTGAGCGGGCGGCCGGTGCTGCCATGACACCCGGGGGCCGCTTCCGTGGGGGAATCCGATGGCGCTTGGCGCTGACGACTACGCCCACGCCGGTGTCCACGTCCCGGTGTCGGTGTGGGCGGCTCGCCGGGCGCGCAGGTGGTCGCGGAGTGCGGTGAGTGCCGGGTGCGGGTTGTCGCGGTGCCAGATCAGTGAGTGCGGGTAGACCGGGGCCGGGTCCCGCAGGGCGATGCGGCGCAGACCGTGGTCGGCGGGCCAGACGAGGCGGGTCTGCTCGCCGACCAGGGTCGCCAGTGACCGGGAGTCGGCGATGGTGTCCAGGAGGGGCTCGGTGCCGAAGTCGGGGCCGGTGACCTCGATGGTGAGGGCGAACGCGGCGGCGAGGGCGTCGTAGTAGGCGGCCCACTCGGTGCCCGCCACGATGCCGGGCATCCAGATCCGGTGTCCGACGAGCTCGGCGGGTGTGACCGCGCGGGCGGAGGCGAGCTCGTGGGCCGGTCCGGTGAGAAGCTGGAGGGGCTCGTCGTGGACCCGGGCGACCTCGATGCCGTCGGGGAGCCGTCGGCCGGGCATCGTCACGGCGCGGAAGGACGCGTCGATCGTGCCGGACCGGATGGCCTCGACGGCCGCGTCGGCGTCGAAGAGCGTCACGACATCGAGCTCGGCCTCGGGGTGCGCCCGGTGGAAGTCGCCCAGCAGGGCGGCCGGGGCGAGCCGTCGGCCGATCACATCGACGCGCAGCGCGCGGCTGCCGGGCCGCACCGAGGCGACCGCCCGCTCCTCGGCCCGCAGCAGGTCGCGGGCGTGGGGCAGGAACGCCTGGCCGTCGATCGTGAGCTTCGCTCCGCGTGCGCCGCGCGTGAACAGCCGTACGCCGAGGGTCTTCTCCAGCGTGGCGATGCGCTTGGAGACGGCCTGCTGGGTGACGGACAGTTCGGCGGCGGCATCCTGGAAGCGCCCCGCGTCCGCGGCGGCCACGAAGGTGCGCACAGCGTCGAGGTCCATGCCGGTCATCGTATGCGTACAACCGCTGGTTGTGTGGTCGTGGCCGACCGGTTGTTTGATCTCGCCGTATCCCACTCGCTTTGATACCGGTGGTCAGCGAGTGGGTTCGGCCCGTACACAGCCGAAAGGCCGACCCCACCGCCCCGCCCCCCGGCGGGAGAAAATGCCTGGTAGGAGCCGCCCAAACCGGGTGATACTCGATGCGTGTTCCTGACAATCACCACGACCGGTACCCCTGAACGCCCCGCCACCGACCTCGGCTTCCTGCTGCACAAGCATCCCGGGAAGGCGCAGGCGTTCTCCACCTCGCACGGCACCGCGCACGTCCTCTACCCCGAGGCGACCGCCGAGCGCTGCACGGCCGCGTTGCTCTTGGAGGTGGACCCGGTCGCGCTGGTACGGCGGGGCAAGGGCAAGGGCCGTGGTGGAGCGCCCGATTCCGCGCTGGCGCAGTACGTCAACGACCGCCCGTACGCGGCGTCGTCGTTGATGTCCGTGGCGCTGAGCACCGTCTTCAAGAGTGCTCTGCGTGGTGTGTGCAACGCGCTGCCGGAGCGGGCCGAGGCGCCCTTGCCGCTGCGGATCGAGGTGCCGGCGCTGCCCGCGCGCGGCGGTGCCGACCTGGTGCACAAGCTGTTCGGGCCGCTGGGCTGGGCCTCGGTCTCGGCGGAGCCCGTCGTGCTGGACGAGGAGTTCCCGGAGTGGGGCGAGTCCCGTTACGTACGGCTCGTACTGGAAGGGGAGCTGAGGCTCGCCGACGCGCTGCGGCAGCTGTACGTACTGCTGCCGGTGCTCGACGACGCCAAGCACTACTGGGTCGCGCCCGACGAGGTCGACAAGTTGCTGCGCGCCGGTGACGGTTGGCTGGCCGAGCATCCCGAGCAGAAGTTGATCACCAGCCGCTATCTGTCCCGTCGCTGGGGGCTGACCCGGCAGGCGATGGAGCGCCTCGAACTGGTGCGGCTGGCCGAGGCCGATGACATCGCGGTCGAGGCCCTCGACAACGCGGTGGACGAGACGACCGACACCGAGGAGCGGCCCGTGCCGCTGGCCGTGCAGCGGCGTGAGGCGATCCTGTCGGCGCTGACCGCCGCCGGGGCGAGCCGGGTCCTCGATCTGGGCTGCGGCCAGGGCCAGTTGGTGCAAGAGCTGCTCAAGGACGTCCGGTTCACCGAGATCGTGGGTCTGGACGTCTCGATGCGCGCGCTGACGATCGCCGCGCGGCGGCTGCGCCTGGAGCGGATGGGTGAGCGGCAGTCCGGGCGGATCGCTCTGATGCAGGGCTCGCTCGCGTACACGGACAAGCGGCTCAAGGGGTACGACGCGGCGGTGCTCAGCGAGGTGATCGAGCACCTCGACCTGCCGAGGCTGCCCGCGCTCGAGTACGCGGTGTTCGGCGCGGCGCGCCCGCGCACGGTGATCGTGACGACGCCGAACGTCGAGTACAACGTGCGCTGGGAGTCGCTCCCGGCCGGGCATGTGCGCCACGGCGACCACCGGTTCGAGTGGACGCGCACGGAGTTCCGCGACTGGGCGGCTTCGGTGGCCGAACGGCACGGGTACGGGGTCGAGTTCGTGCCCGTGGGGCCGGACGACGCCGAGGTGGGTCCGCCCACCCAGATGGCCGTTTTCGAGATGACCACGACCGCGAAGGAGGCGAACGCCGCATGAGCGCCGAGAACGAAACCGAGAACCCCACCGACACCGGGGCCGGTACCAGTATCACAGCCAGCACCAGCACCAGCACCAGTACGAGTGCCGGAACGGACACGGACACGGACACGGACACGGATGCGGATACGGACACAGAAACCGGTACCGGCGCGTCCGCCCCGACCCGCAGGCGCGCGCTCGCCGTCCCCGACCTGTCGCTCGTCGTCCTCGTAGGCGCCACCGGATCGGGCAAGTCCACTTTTGCGCGTCGGCATTTCAAGCCCACCGAGGTCATCTCGTCCGACTTCTGCCGCGGTCTGGTGGCCGACGACGAGAACGACCAGAGCGCCAGCCGCGAGGCGTTCGACGTGCTCCACTACATCGCGGGCAAGCGGCTCGCGGCCGGGCGGCTGACCGTCATCGACGCCACCAGCGTGCAGGTGGAGAGCCGCCGACAGCTGGTGCAGCTGGCCCGGGAGCACGATGTGCTGCCGGTGGCCATCGTCCTGGATCTGCCCGAGGAGGTCTGCGCCGCCCGCAACGAGGCCAGGCCCGACCGCGCCGGCATGCCCCGCCAGGTCATCGCGAGGCACCGCCGTGAGCTGCGGCGTTCGCTGCGCGGCCTGGAGCGCGAGGGGTTCCGCAAGGTTCATGTGCTGCGCTCCGAGGCGGAGGTGGACAGCGTCGAGATCACGATCGAGCGACGCTACAACGACCTCACCCACCTCTCCGGCCCCTTCGACATCATCGGTGACATCCACGGCTGCCGCTCCGAGCTGGAGACGCTGCTGACCGAGCTGGGTTACGTGGACGGGGCACATCCCGAGGGCCGTACGGCGGTCTTCGTTGGTGACCTCGTCGACCGGGGCCCGGACAGCCCGGGTGTGTTGCGGCGCGTGATGAAAATGGTGGCCGACGGTAACGCTCTGTGTGTTCCCGGGAACCATGAGAACAAGCTCGGACGTTATCTGGGTGGCAAGAAGGTCCAGCGCACCCATGGACTGGCGGAAACCATCGAGCAGTTGGACAGGGAGGACGATGGATTCAAGGAACAGGTGAAGGAGTTCATCGACGGGCTCGTCAGCCACTATGTGCTCGACGGCGGCAAGCTGGTCGTCTGTCACGCGGGTCTGCCCGAGAAGTACCACGGGCGCACGTCGGGGCGTGTCCGCTCACACGCGCTGTACGGGGAGACGACCGGCGAGACCGACGAGTTCGGCCTGCCCGTGCGCTACCCGTGGGCCGAGGACTACCGGGGTCGCGCGGCGGTCGTCTACGGCCACACACCCGTCCCGAACACCTCGTGGATCAACAACACCATCTGCCTGGACACGGGTGCGGTGTTCGGCGGAAACATGACCGCGCTGCGCTGGCCGGAGCGCGAGCTCGTCGACGTGCCTGCCGAGAGGGTCTGGTACGAGCCGGTCCGTCCGCTGGCCACCGAGGCGCCCGGTGGCCATGACGGACGCCCGCTCGACCTCGCCGATGTGCACGGCCGCCGGGTCGTCGAGACCCGGCAGCTGGGCAATGTGGCGGTGCGTGAGGAGAACGCGGCGGCCGCGCTCGAAGTCATGAGCCGTTTCGCCGTCGACCCGCGGCTGCTCGCGTATCTGCCGCCGACGATGGCGCCGACGGCGACCTCGCGCGGGGCGGCCCGTGGCAGCGGCGGTGACGAGCCCTTCCTGGAGCATCCGGCGGAGGCGTTCGCGCAGTACGCGGCGGACGGTGTCGGGCGGGTCGTGTGCGAGGAGAAGCACATGGGCTCGCGGGCGGTGGCCCTGGTGTGCCGTGACGCCGAGGCGGCGCGGGAGCGGTTCGGGGTGGAGGGGCCGACGGGCGCTCTGCACACCCGCACCGGTCGCCCGTTCTTCGACGACGCGGCTGTCACCGAGGAGATCCTCGGCCGGCTGCGGGCGGCCGTGTCGGCGGCCGGGCTGTGGGACGAGCTCGGTACGGACTGGCTGCTGTTCGACGCCGAGCTGATGCCGTGGTCGCTGAAGGCCTCGGGGCTGCTGCGTTCGCAGTACGCGGCGGTGGGTGCCGCGTCCGGGGCGGTGTTCCCGGGTGCGCTCGGGGCGCTGGAGGCAGCGGCGGCGCGCGGTGTCGAGGTGGCGGGGCTGCTGGGGCGTCAGCGCGAGCGGGCGCGGGACGCCGCGGCGTTCACCGACGCGTACCGGCGGTACTGCTGGACCACGGACGGCCTGGAGGGGGTGCGGCTCGCTCCCTTCCAGCTTCTGGCCGCCCGGGGGCGCAGCCTGGCCGCGGTGCCGCACGACGAGCAGCTGGCGTGGCTGGACCGGCTGGTCGAGCACGACCCGACGGGTCTGCTCCAGGTCACCCGGCGCCTGGTCGTCGACACCGGCGACGAGGCGTCCGTGCGGGCCGGTGTCGACTGGTGGCTGGAGCTGACCGGCGCGGGCGGCGAGGGCATGGTGGTCAAGCCGCTCCAGGCGCTGGCCCGGGACGGCAGGGGGAGGCTGGTGCAGCCGGGCATCAAGGTGCGCGGACGCGAGTATCTGCGGATCATCTACGGTCCGGAGTACCTGCGCCCGGAGAACCTGGAGCGGCTGCGGCAGCGCTCGCTCGGGCACAAGCGCTCGCTGGCCCTGCGGGAGTACGCGCTGGGTCTGGAGGCGCTGGACCGGCTGGCGGCGGGGGAGCCGCTGTGGCGTGTCCACGAGGCGGTCTTCGCGGTCCTGGCCCTGGAGTCGGAGCCGGTGGACCCCAGGCTGTGACACCGGTGGGGCGGAGCCGTGCGGCTTCCGCCCCACCGGGCCGGGGCGGAAGCCGCCGGTTCGCCGGGTGAGCGGGCTGTGGGCGGGACAGGATGGGGGCATGGGATTCCATGTCGACTCCGAGACCGGGCGGCTGCGCCGCGTCATCCTGCACCGGCCCGATCTGGAGCTGAAGCGGCTCACTCCGAGCAACAAGGACGCTCTCCTCTTCGACGACGTGCTCTGGGTGCGCCGGGCCCGCCAGGAACATGACGGCTTCGCGGACGTGCTGCGCGACCGCGGGGTGGAGGTGCACCTCTTCGGCGATCTGCTGCGCGAGTCGCTGGCGATCCCGCAGGCGAGACGGCTGGTGCTGGACCGGGTCTTCGACGAGAAGGAGTACGGGCCGCTGGCCACCGGGCATCTGCGCGAGGTCTTCGACGAGCTGTCGGCCGCCGAGCTCGCGGAGGCCCTGGTGGGCGGGATGACCAAGCGGGAGTTCCTGGAGCGTCACGCGGAGCCGGTGTCCGTCCGGTTCCACGCGATGGACCTGGACGACTTCCTGCTCGGCCCGCTGCCCAACCATCTGTTCACCCGTGACACCTCCGCCTGGATCTACGACGGGGTGTCCATCAACGCGATGCGCTGGCCCGCCCGGCAGCGCGAGACGGTCCACTTCGAGGCGATCTACCGCCACCATCCGCTCTTCGCCGGTCCCGAGGCCGGGCGGTTCCACACCTGGTCGAAGGGGCAGAGCGACTATCCCTCGACCATCGAGGGCGGCGATGTGCTGGTGATCGGCAATGGCGCGGTGCTCATCGGGATGAGCGAGCGGACGACCCCGCAGGCCGTGGAGATGCTGGCGCGCGGGCTGTTCGCGGCCGGTTCCGCACGGACGATCGTGGCGCTGGACATGCCCAAGCGCAGGGCGTTCATGCACCTCGATACGGTGATGACGATGGTCGACGGAGAAACCTTCACTCAGTACGCCGGGCTCGGCATGCTCCGCTCGTACACGATCGAGCAGGGCGCCGGTGAGCAGGAGCTGAAGGTGACGGACCACCCTCCGGAGCACATGCACCGGGCCATGGCGGCCGCCCTGGGACTCGACGGGATCCGGGTGCTGATGGCCACCCAGGACGTGCACTCGGCGGAGCGCGAGCAGTGGGACGACGGCTGCAACGTGCTGGCGGTGGAGCCGGGCGTGGTGGTGGCGTACGAGCGCAATGTCACCACCAACACGCATCTGCGCAAGCAGGGCATCGAGGTGATCGAGATCCCCGGCAGCGAGCTGGGTCGGGGGCGGGGCGGGCCGCGGTGCATGAGCTGTCCCGTGGAACGCGATGCCGTATAGTGATGCGTTCAATCGCATAGACTTACAGTGTTCCCGCCTTCCGTCACCCAGGAGCAGCCACCATGGCGACAGACCTCGCAGGCCGCCACTTCCTCAAGGAGCTGGACTTCACCGCCGAGGAGTTCCGCGCTCTGGTGGACCTCGCCGCCGAGCTCAAGGCCGCCAAGAAGGCGGGCACCGAGGTCCAGCGGCTGCGCGGGCGGAACATCGCGTTGATCTTCGAGAAGCCGTCGACGCGTACGAGGTGCTCCTTCGAGGTGGCGGCCGCCGACCAGGGTGCCTCCACGACATATATCGACCCGGCGGGCTCGCACATCGGCAAGAAGGAGTCGGCGCGGGACACCGCACGGGTTCTCGGGCGGATGTTCGACGCGATCCAGTTCCGCGGGGACGCCCAGGAGACGGCCGACACCCTCGCCGCGCACGCGGGCGTGCCGGTCTACAACGGTCTCACCGACGCCTGGCACCCCACCCAGATGCTCGCGGACGTCCTCACCATGACCGAGCACACCGACAAGCCCCTGGAGCGGACGGCTTTCGCCTATCTGGGTGACGCCCGCTACAACATGGGCAACTCCTACCTGGTCACGGGCGCGCTGCTGGGCATGGACGTACGGATTGTGGCGCCCCGGGCGTACTGGCCGGCCGACGACGTGGTCGCACTCGCGCACCGGGCCGCCGAGCGCAGCGGGGCCCGGGTCACCCTCACCGAGGACATCGCGGAAGGCGTGGCGGGCGCGGACTTCGTCGCCACCGACGTCTGGGTGTCGATGGGCGAGCCCAAGGAGATCTGGGCCGAGCGGATCAAGGCGCTGGCGCCCTATGCCGTGACCATGGACGTCCTGCGTGCCACCGGCAACGCGGACGTCAAGTTCCTGCACTGCCTGCCGGCCTTCCACGACCTCGGCACGGCGGTCGCCCGCGAGATCCACGAGCAGTACGGGCTGGCCGAGCTGGAGGTCACCGACGAGGTCTTCGAGTCCGCGCACTCGGTGGTCTTCGACGAGGCCGAGAACCGCCTGCACACCATCAAGGCGGTCATGGTCGCGACGCTTACGGGAGCTCTGGCAGGGGCGGACGCGCCGGGAGCGTGAACCACACCGCCTTGCCGTGCGCGGTGGGGCGGTGGCCGCAGTCCGAGCTCAGGGTGCGGATCAGCAGCAGACCCCGGCCGTGCTCCTGCCATGGATCGGGCTCGCCGACGGGTTCCGGGGCGCCCAGGTCGCCCGGCGGCAGCGGGGAGCGGTCGTGGACCTCGACCTGGCAGCCCGAGTCGAGCAGCTCGACGACCAGCTCGATGGGCTCGTCGTCGGCGGTGTGCTCGACGGCGTTGGCCACCAGCTCGGCGGTGAGCAACTCGGCGGTGTCGCTGTCGGCGGGCGCGTCGATGTCCGCGAGAGCGGTGCGGATCAGCGCGCGGGCTATGGGGACGGCGGCGTTGGTGTGGGGGAGCGGGATACGCCAGGAGGTCGGGGCGCCGGCCGGGTCGCGGGCGGCGCCGGAGGGGTCGGGCACGGGGTTTCCGTTCGGTCGCGTGGAGGCGTCCGGGGCGCGGGGGGACGCGCGGGGCGCTACTACTCCCTTCAACCTTACGAACCGGGGCAAGGGGCTGGACAGAGTCCCCTGGCCGGCGGGGAGAGGGACGTGCGCCGCGCCGCGCAGGGCCCTTCGCCCCGCCCTTCGTCCCGGCGTCACCCGTCTTCGCCCGGCGGCGCCCAGCGCCCCGTGCCCCGGCGTACGTCGCCGTCCGCGCGCCCTCTCCGTATAGCGCACTCGTGACGACAGTCACGCATGAGTGATACCTTCGAGGTGCAGGCAGCTTTCAGCCCGCTGAGGAGGCCGCACTCCATGAGCCCGTTCCCCAGCTCCGCACCCCGCACCGAAAACTGGCGCCACCTGCGGCTTTCCCTGCAGGACGGGGTGGCCACCGTCACCTTGGCCCGCCCCGAGAAGCTGAACGCGCTCACCTTCGGGGCCTACGCCGACCTCCGCGATCTGCTCGCCGAGCTCTCCCGCGAGCGGGCCGTCCGCGCCCTGGTGCTGGCGGGCGAGGGGCGCGGCTTCTGCTCCGGCGGTGACGTCGACGAGATCATCGGCGCCACGCTCTCCCTGGACACCGCCCAGCTGCTCGACTTCAACCGGATGACCGGCCAGGTCGTCCGGGCCGTACGGGAATGCCCCTTCCCGGTGATCGCGGCGCTCCACGGGGTCGCGGCCGGCGCCGGCGCGGTCCTCGCGCTGGCCGCCGACTTCCGTATCGCCGACCCCTCCACCCGGTTCTCCTTCCTGTTCACCAAGGTCGGTCTGTCCGGTGGCGACATGGGCGCGGCCTATCTGCTGCCGCGCGTCGTCGGGCTCGGCCACGCCACCCGGCTGCTGATGCTCGGCGAGCCGGTCCGCGCCCCCGAGGCCGAACGGATCGGTCTGCTCAGCGAGCTCACCGAAGAAGGGCAGGCCGACGCGCGCGCCGCCGAACTCGCCCGCCACCTCGCCGCCGGGCCCGCCCTCGCGTACGCGCAGACCAAGGCGCTGCTCACCGCCGAACTCGACATGCCGCTCGCCGCCGCCGTCGAACTCGACGCGGCCACCCAGGCCCTGCTGATGAACGGGCAGGACTACGCCGAGTTCCATGCCGCCTTCACCGAGAAGCGGCCCCCGAAATGGCAGGGGCGCTGAGCCGTGCCCGGGCCCCGGGGCAGCGGCGCGGCCCCCGCCGAGCGGCCGCAGCGGATCGCGGTGATCGGCGGCGGCCCCGGCGGGCTGTACGCCGCCGCACTGCTCAAACGGCTCCGCCCCGAACGTGAGATCACCGTCTGGGAGCGCAACGCCCCCGACAACACCTTCGGCTTCGGAGTCGTCCTCTCCGACGAGACGCTCGGCGGGATCGAGCACGCCGACCCCGTGGTGTACGAGGCGCTGAAGGCCGAGTTCGTCCGGTGGGACGACATCGACATCGTCCACCGCGGCCGCACCCTCACCTCCGGCGGGCACGGCTTCGCCGCGCTCGGCCGGCGCAGGCTCCTGGAGATCCTGCACCAGCGCTGCCGCGCACTCGGCGTACAGCTGCGCTTGCGCACCGAAGCGCCGCCCGCCGCCGAACTCGCCACCGGATACGACCTGGTCATCGCGGCCGACGGCGTGCGCAGCGCCACCCGCGAGACGCATGCCGCCCACTTCGTGCCGCGCGTCACCGGCCACCGCTGCCGCTACATCTGGCTGGCCGCCGACTTCGCCTTCGACTCCTTCCGCTTCGAGATCGCCGAGACCGAGCACGGCGTGATGCAACTGCACGGCTATCCGTTCGCCGCCGACTCCTCCACCGTCATCGTCGAGATGCGCGAAGAGGTCTGGCGGGCGGCCGGGTTCGACGAGCTCGACGAGCAGGGCTCGGTCGACCGCTGCGCCAAGATCTTCGCGGACGCCCTGGGAAACCGGCCGCTACGGAGCAACAACTCCTCCTGGACCGTCTTCCGTACCGTCGTCAACGCGCACTGGTCGTACGGCAACACCGTGCTGCTCGGCGACGCCGCCCACACCGCGCACTTCTCCATCGGCTCCGGCACCAAGCTCGCCGTCGAGGACGCGCTCGCCCTGGCCGCCTGCGTCGAGGAGCAGCCGACCCTCGCGGACGCCCTCGCCGCGTACGAACGGGAGCGCAGGCCCGTCGTCGAGTCCACCCAGCGCGCGGCCGCCGCCAGCCTGCGCTGGTTCGAGGAGCTGGCGCTCTACCTCGACCAGCCGCCCCGGCAGTTCGCCTTCAACCTGCTCACCCGCAGCCGCCGGGTCACCCACGACAACCTGCGGCTGCGCGACCCCGGCTTCACCGGCGCCGTCGAGCGCGACTTCCCCTGCTCCTCCGGCACACCCGCGATGTTCACCCCCTTCCGGCTGCGCGGGCTCGAACTGCGCAACCGTGTCGTCGTCTCTCCCATGGACATGTACAGCGCCATCGACGGCCTGCCCGGAGACTTCCACCTCGTCCACCTCGGCGCCCGGGCCCTCGGTGGCGCGGGCCTGGTCATGACCGAGATGGTGTGCGTGAGCGCGGAGGGCCGCATCACTCCCGGGTGCACCGGTCTCTACACCCCCGAGCAGGCGGCGGCCTGGCGCCGGGTCACCGACTTCGTGCACCGGCAGGCCCCCGGCACCGCCATCGGCGTCCAGCTCGGCCACTCCGGGCGCAAGGGCTCGACCAAGCTGATGTGGGAAGGCATCGACGAGCCGCTCGACGACGGCAACTGGCCCCTCGCCGCCCCCTCACCGCTGCCCTACCGGCCCGGTGTCAACCAGGTCCCGCACGCGCTCGACCGCACGGGGCTGACCGACATCCGCGAGCAGTTCGCCGCGGCGGCCTGGCGGGCCGCCCGCTGCGACTTCGACCTGCTAGAACTCCACTGCGCCCACGGCTACTTGCTCTCCGGATTCCTCTCCCCTCTCACCAACCAACGCACGGACTCCTACGGTGGTTCCCTCGCCAACAGGCTGCGTTTCCCGCTGGAGGTGTTCGACACGCTGCGGGGCATCTGGCCGCACGACCGGCCGATGACCGTCCGTATCTCCGCGACCGACTGGGCGCCGGGCGGCACCACCGCCGAGGAGTCCGTCGAGATCGCCCGCGCCTTCGTCGCGCACGGCGCCGACGCCATCGACGTGTCCACCGGGCAGGTCGTCGCGGACGAGCGGCCCGAGTTCGGCCGCTCTTACCAGACCCCGTACGCCGACCGCATCCGCAACACGCTCGGCGTGCCCGTCATCGCGGTCGGGGCGATCTCGTCCTGGGACGACGTGAACTCGCTGCTGCTCGCGGGCCGGGCCGACCTCTGCGCCCTCGCCCGGCCCCATCTCTACGATCCGCACTGGACCCTGCACGCGGCCGCCGAGCAGGGCTACTCGGGACCCGGGGCGCCCTGGCCGGCGCCGTACCGGGCGGGCAGCCGCAGGCCTCCGACCGGACGCACGGACGCGCCCAAGCCACGCCTCACCCTGAAGTGAGCCGCGGCTCACAGTGAATGACAGAGGAAATGGCACAGCGTGGGAACCATTCGGCCCGCCCGTCAGTTTCTACAGCGTTGTAGAAGTGACTATCGAGACCAGATGGAGACCTCATGGCCCTGTGGGACCGCTTCAAGGAGTCCGCGTCGACCATGCAGACGCAGCTGCTCGCCAAGAAGAACGACCTGAAGAGCGGCGCGTTCCGGGATGCGAGCATGGCGATGTGCGCCCTGGTCGCCGCGGCCGACGGCACCGTGGACCCGTCCGAGCGGCGCCGTGTCGCGCAGCTCATCTCCACCAACGAGGTGCTGCAGAACTTCCCGGCCGACGACCTCCAGCGCCGCTTCGACGACTATCTGGACAAGCTCACCGCCGACTTCGACTTCGGCAAGGTCAGTGTGTTGCAGGAGGTCGCCAAGGCGAAGAAGAAGCCCGCCGAGGCACGCGCGGTGATCCAGATAGGCATCGTCATCGGCGGCGCCGACGGCGACTTCGACAAGACGGAGCAGGCCGTCGTGCGCGAGGCCTGCTACGCGCTGGGCCTGGCGCCGTCCGAATTCGACCTGTAGGAGCGGCTGTTCGCCGAGCGGGGCCGCCCGCCCGGGCGGCCCGTCACCGCACGGTCGTCACCCGTACGGTCGCGCGCGGTGCGGTCGTTCACAGTACGGTCGCGGCCTTCAGCACCGTGAAGAGCGTCACGGTCGCGTTCGCCGACGCCAGCGCCGAGGCCGCCGCGCCGCCCGCGGCGGTCCACAGCGCGAGCCCGGCCGCCGTCCACGCGGGCGGCAGCGCTGGTGCCGCAGGCACCGGGCCGAGCAGCGCCGCCACCCGGCGCGGCACCGGCCCGGCCACCGCGAACCCCGCCAGTGCGGTCGCCGCGCCCCGGCCCGTCGCCGCCGGGCGCGACACCAGTGCGGCCTTGCCGATGGCCCGGGCCACCGTCCTGCGGTCACCCACCGCCCGCGCCGCGTCCTCGTCCGCCCAGCGCTCCGCGGTGTACGCCACGGCGGTGCGCAGCGGGCGCAGAAACGGGTTGGCGCGCGCCGCGAGCCCCGCCACCAGGAGGAAGCGGTGGTGGCCCGCCGTCAGATGCGCCTCCTCGTGCGCGATCAGCGCCTGCCGCTCGCGCGCGTCGAGGCTCTCCAGCATCGCGCGCGACACGACGATCCGCCCGCGCGCCCCGGCCGTACCGCGCCCGCCCGGCAGCGCGTACGCATAGGCCCGGGCGTCGTCCGGCAGCACGGCCAGCCTGCCCTCGGAGGCGGGCAGCCCGGCCAGTGCCCGGGCCGCGCGTGTGCGCACCCGCCGGTGCAGCCACACCAGGTGCGCGCACGCCCCGGCGACCGTAACCAGGAGCGGGATCGCCGCCCGGCCCACCACCTCGTCGTACGGCAGCACCGCCCGCACCTCGGGGTCGGCCCACGCGTCGGGCAGCGGATTGCCCGGCAACTGCGCCGTGCCCACCACCATCAGCAGCATCAGGCACAGCGTGCTGCACACGGCGAGGACGCCGCCGACCGCCGCGAGCAGCCAGGTCGCCGCGCGGGGATGCAGCTGCTGCTCGGCCAGCCGGGCGATCGGCCAGGCGGTCAGCGGCAGGACGAGCGGCAGAAAGACGAACACACCCACCGCGTCAGTCCCCGGTCTCCGCCTCGGCGCCGTCGAGGAGCGTACGCAGCAGCCGCTCGTCGTCGGGCGAGAGGGCGGTGACGAAGCTGGCCAGCACCGCGCCCCGGTCCGGTTCGCCGTCCAGCACCTTGCGCATCCGCAGCGCGGCGAGCCCGGCCTCGTCGGCCGGCGTCCACACGAAGGAGCGCCCCGCGCGCTCCCGGGTCACCGACTGCTTGGCGTGCAGCCGCGACAGGATGGTCACGACGGTGGTGTACGCGAGCGCTCCGCCGATCCGCTCCCGCACCCAGCCGGCGGTCACCGGCCCCGCCGCGTTCCGCAGCTCCGCCAGGACCTGGGCCTCCAGCTCGCCCTGCCCCCGTCTGCGGGCGCGCCTGTCCTCATCCGTCACTTCGTCATCCTACTGAGGGGGCGGGCGCCTCCGTCAGGCCTCGCCCTCCCGCCGTACGAACCCCGCCCCCGCGTCCCGCAGCCGGGCGTGCAGCCGGCGGAACACCTCGGCGGAGCGCTCGCCCGGCCAGTCGGGCGGCAGCAGGGCGGAGGGCAGGCCCGGGTCCGCGTACGGCAGCCGGCGCCAGGAGTCCAGGGCGAGCAGATAGTCCCGGTAGGCATCCTCGGGCGACACCTCGGCCGGCGACTGGGTCCGCGCCTCCCAGGCCCGCAGCGCCGGCTCGTGCAGCCCCAGGAACTCGTCGTGCTGCTTGGCGATCGCCGTCAGGTCCCACCACCGGGCGACCGCCTCGGCCGTCGGCGCGAAGCCCAGGTGCTCGCCCCGGAACAGGTCGACGTACGGGGCGAGTTGGAGCCGTTCCAGGGTGTGCCGCGTCTCGTCGTACAGCCGCGCCGGGGCGATCCACACGCCGGGCGCCGCCGTGCCGAAGCCGAGCCCCGCGAGCCGGGAGCGCAGCACATGGCGCTTGTTGCGCTCCGACTCGGGGACCGAGAAGACGGCCAGGACCCAGCCGTCACGCGCGCGTGGCCGCGCGTGCGGGTAGATACGGCGGTCGCCGTCGTCGAGGAGCTGGCGCGCGTCGGCGGACAGCGCGTACCCGGCGGCGCCGCTCGCGGTGCGCTCGGGCACCAGGAGTCCGCGCCGTTTGAGCCGGGAGACCGACGACCGTACGGAGGGCGCGTCCACGCCCACGGCGGCGAGCAGGCGGATGAGCTCGGCGACCGCGAGGGAGCCGGCCGTCTCGCGCCCGTACGCGCCGTAGAGGGTGACGATCAGGGATCGGGGGGTGTGCTGCTCGGCCACGTGATCACTCTAGGGCCCGCAGCCGGAAGCGCTGCAGCTTGCCGGTCGGCGTCCGGGGGAGGGCGTCCAGGAAGACGACCTCGCGCGGGCACTTGTACGGGGCGAGTTCGGCCTTCACATGGTCGCGCAGCAGCCCGGCCGTGGCCTCGCCGCCCACCATCCCGTCGCGCAGTACGCAGTACGCGACGACGACCTGTCCGCGCGCCTCGTCGGGGCGGCCGATCACGGCGGTCTCCACGACGTCGGGGTGGCGCATCAGGGCGTCCTCCACCTCCGGGCCCGCGCCCACCATCCCGTCGCGCAGTACGCAGTACGCGACGACGACCTGTCCGCGCGCCTCGTCGGGGCGGCCGATCACGGCGGTCTCCACGACGTCGGGGTGGCGCATCAGGGCGTCCTCCACCTCCGGGCCCGCGATGTTGTACCCGGCCGAGATGATCATGTCGTCGGCGCGGGCGACATAGCGGAAGTAGCCGTCGGGCTCGCGCACATAGGTGTCGCCGGTGAGGTTCCATCCCCCTTGGACGTACTCCGACTGGCGGGGGTCGGCCAGATAGCGGCAGCCGACCGGACCGCGCACCGCGAGCAGACCGGGCTCGCCGTCCGCCACCGGCTGACCCGAGGCGTCGACCACGCGCGCGTGCCAGCCGGGCACCGGCTTGCCCGTGGCGCCCGGTCTGATCTCGTCGTCCGCCGCCGAGATGAAGATGTGCAGCAGCTCGGTGGCGCCGATGCCGTTGATGATGCGCAGGCCGGTGCGCTCGTGCCAGGCGCGCCAGGTCGCGGCGGGCAGGTTCTCCCCGGCCGACACACAGCGCCGCAGCGCCCCCACGTCGTACCCGTCGAGCTCCTCCAGCATCGCCCGGTAGGCGGTCGGCGCGGTGAACAGGACGGAGACCCGGTGCCGGGCGAGCGCGGGCAGCAGCTGCTTGGGGCCCGCCTGTTCGAGCAGCAGCGAGGAGGCGCCCGCCCGCATCGGGAAGATCACCAGGCCGCCGAGGCCGAAGGTGAAGCCGAGCGGCGGGCTGCCCGCGAAGACGTCGTCGGGCCGGGGGCGCAGCACATGCCGGGCGAAGGTGTCCGCGATGGCCAGCACGTCCCGGTGGAAGTGCATACAGCCCTTGGGGCGGCCGGTGGTGCCCGAGGTGAACGCGATCAGGGCGACGTCGTCCGCCGCCGTCGCCACGGCCGTGAACGGCTCCCTGGCCGTGGGCGCGTCGGCCAGGCGCAGCAGGTCGTCGGCCGTGCCGCCGCCGTACGGG
Source organism: Streptomyces sp. ERV7 (assembly GCF_001653515.1). Lineage (GTDB taxonomy): Bacteria > Actinomycetota > Actinomycetes > Streptomycetales > Streptomycetaceae > Streptomyces. The sequence continues at coordinate 616,276 of NZ_LYOY01000051.1, forward strand.
GTGATGCGCAGCCCCGGCACAGCCGCCTTCTCCAGGTCCTCCAGCGAGCGCGCGTCGCACAGGGCGTGCCCGATCCGGCCCAGCTCGCAGATGGTGGCGAGCTCGTGCGGCCGCTGCTGGGCGAGTACGGTGACGGCCACCGCGCCCGCCTTCATCACCGCCAGCCAGCAGGCGGCCAGCCACGGCGTGGTGGACCCGCGCAGCAGCACCCGGTTGCCGGGGACCACACCGAGCCCGGTGGTGAGTGCGTGGGCGATCCGGTCGACCCGGGTGCGCAGCTCGCCGTACGTCCACGGGGCGTCCTGCGTCGTGCGGAAGACGGGACGGTCCGCGCCGAACCGCTCGATCGTGCGGTCCAGGAGCTCGGCGCCGCAGTTGAGCCGCTCGGGATAGCGCAGCTCAGGGAGGTCGAAGACCAGTTCCGGCCACTGATCGGCGGGCGGCAGATGGTCGCGGGAAAACGTGTCGGCATGCGCTGAGGTCTTCAGCTCCATACGGGATCGCCCCCTTGTCGCATCTGGAGCGTATCGTTTGGATGACGGCAGTCAACGGTTCGCGATAAGAGCAGGTTCAACGAGTCGGGCCCACAGGTCGGTTCGGACGTCGGGTTCATGACTCGTCCGGCTCGGGATCCGGGAGTCGGTGGACGGAACACGGCGGGTGCACAGCGAGACTGGACGCGACACGAGAGGGGCCGCCATGCCCGCATTCGCGCTGGAGCCGGAGCAGCGGGAGTGGTGCGCGCGACTGCGCGCCACCGCCGCGGAACAGCTGCGTCCTCTTGCGGACAAGGGTGACCCGGGACGCGTGAACCGGCCACTCGTCGCCGCCCTCGGCGAGCTCGGCCTCCTGGAGCGGCTGTTCACCTCGGGCGCGCTCGACCTCTGTCTGATGCGCGAGGCGCTGGCGTACGCGTGCACCGAGGCGGAGACCGCGCTCGCCCTCCAGGGGCTCGGCGCCCGCCCCGTCGCCGCGCACGGCACCGAGGCGCAGCGCACCCGCTGGCTGCCCGAGGTCACCTCGGGGCGGGCCGTGGCGGCCTTCGCGCTGAGCGAGCCGGACGCGGGATCCGACGCGGCCGCCCTCGCCCTCAAGGCCGAGCCGGGCGACGGCGGCTGGCGCCTCAGCGGTGAGAAGTGCTGGATCTCCAACGCCCCCGAGGCCGACTTCTGCACCGTGTTCGCCCGGACCACCGAGGGCGCCGGGGCGCGCGGCGTCACCGCCTTCCTGGTCCCCGCCGACCGGCCGGGGCTGAGCGGCACCGCCCTCGACATGCTCTCCCCGCACCCGGTCGGGACGCTCGTCTTCGACGGGGTGTGCGTCGGCCCCGGCGACGTCCTGGGCGAGCCCGACCGGGGCTTTCGCGTCGCCATGGGCACGCTGAACCTGTTCCGGCCGAGCGTCGGCGCCTTCGCGGTCGGCATGGCGCAGGCGGCCCTTGACGCGACCGTCGCGCACACCGCGCGCCGCACCGCGTTCGGCGGCCCGCTCAAGGACCTCCAGGCGGTCGCCCACCAGGTCGCCGAGATGGCGACCCGCACCGAGGCGGCGCGCCTGCTGGTCTACGCGGCGGCCGCCGCGTACGACAGGGGGGAGCCGGAGGTCCCCAAGTGCGCGGCGATGGCGAAGCTGCTCGCCACGGAGACCGCGCAGTACGTGGTCGACGCGGCCGTCCAGCTGCACGGCGCGCGGGCGCTGCGCCGGGGTCATCTGCTCGAACACCTCTACCGCGAGGTGCGCGCGCCGCGGATCTACGAGGGCGCGACCGAGGTGCAGCGCACGATCATCGCGAAGGAGCTGTACCGATGAGCCTCCACCGGGTGAACCCCGCCGAGCTGTCCCCGCCCACCGGTTTCAGTCACGCCGTCACCGCCACCGGCAGCCGGCTGGTCTTCCTCGCCGGGCAGACCGCGCTCGACGCCGACGGCAAGGTGGTGGGAGAGACGCTGCCCGAGCAGTTCCGGACCGCGCTCACCAACCTCCTCGCCGCGCTCGCCGCGGCCGGGGGCACTCCGGCGGATCTGGCCCGGGTCACCGTCTACACCACGGACGTCGCCGAGTACCGCGCCCAGGCCCATGAACTCGGCCTCGTCTGGCGCCGGCTGGCCGGACGCGACTACCCGGCGATGGCGGTGATCGGCGTGGTGCGGCTGTGGGACGAGCAGGCACGCGTGGAGCTGGACGGGTTCGCGGTGCTGGACTGACGGCGGCCGGCAGCCATCGGGGGACGGCCCTTGACCGACAGCCCCTGGCCGACAGTCGTCGGCGCAAAGACAACTACGGGCAAATCCCGGCTGATCGTTAGCAACTGACCCACCCCGAAGTGACGGCCGGGGAAATAGGGGCTGCACAAGTCTTGTCAGTGCAATTTCACATTACTATGTTACAGCTCACAGCTGCGGCCCAATCAGTTCCCCAAGTGCCGTACGGAGCAGGGTAATTCGCCCCTTTTCTTTCGGGACGGTTTCGCCGCACCCCCGCTCCAGGGGCCGCAGCCGCACCACGCGCATCCCCGCACCGCCGCGCCACCCCCCAAGTCACCTCCCACACAGGAGCTTTCGGTGTCCCAGCTCAGATCCGCGCGCAAGCCGCTGCTCGCCGCCGCCGTCGCGGCGACCCTGCTCGTCACCGCAGGGCAGGCCGCCCAGGCCGCGCAGGCGCCGCACCCCGCGAAGGCCGACGCCTCGCAGGCGCTCCCCGCCTCCCTCGCCGCGCGGCCCACGCCGCCCGCGAACCCGGGCGCGAACCCCTTCGACCAGGTGGACCACCTCGCCAAGGCACCCAAGCAGACGGCCCGTCAGCTGCCCGCGCCCGGTGGGCAGCAGGAAGGCCGAATAGCAGGGCCGCAGACCCGCGCGGTCGTCCCGGCCGCCCACTCCGCACTGCGCGCCGCCGGGGTCGCGTGCACCCTCGACGGCATCACCGGGCTGAGCCCGGAGGGGCTCGCCGACTTCCTCACCGACCCGGCCGTCACCGCCGACGGCTGTCTGCGCGGCCTCGTCTGGACCTGGGACGCGCGCCTCGCGCCGGTCATGTCCGACGCCCATGTGCAGGCCGTCGCCCACCGCGCCACCAGCCTCGCCGCGTCCCACGACGGCAAGAACGGCAGCCATCTGCTGGAGCTGTTCACCTATCTCCACGCGGTCGCGTTCCAGGACTACTCGCACGGCGAGATAGACGTCACCGACCAGCCCACGGTCGACGCGATGCGGGGGGCCGTCGCCGCCCTCGGCTCCGCCGCGCGCACCTTCGACGTCACCCCGCAGAACGCCCAGACCCTGCGCGAGGCGCTCTACGCGGCGAGCGCGCCGGGCCTGCGCCAGCACCAACTCCCGCTGATCAAGCGGGCCCTGGCGACCATGGCGCCGGGCACCCCGACCGCCACCAGCAAGGACTGGGCCGGTGCCGCGCTCGCCGCGCTCTCCGTCAACTACCTCGGCGTCTACCCGGGCAACAAGGACACCGCGTTCCAGGCCGCCGCGGCCGCCGACCCCGCCTACCGCGCCGCCTTCCGCGTCTTCTCCGGCTACACCCACCTCAAGGGCACGGACAACGCCTGGGTGGCCCGCGACGCGCTGTCGGAGTACGGCCGCTTCGGCCAGATCGACGCCGTCAAGAGCCAGATCGTCCCCGACCTCGGCACCCTGCTGCCGACCACGGCGACGAACTTCGGCAAGCTGAGCGCCCCTTGGCTGTCGCTCGCGAGCTGGCTGAACGTCTACGGCCAGTGCGCCCCGTACAACGTGTGCAAGGACCAGATCGAGAACCAGCTCTTCACTCACACGTATACCTACGACAACGGCGCCATCCAGGTCCGCACCGCCCTCGACAAGGCCACCATCGACCAGCTCTACTACGCGAGCAAGCAGGTCAAGTCGCAGTTCTTCCGGGTGCTCGGGACCGACAAGCCGCTCGCCGGAGACCCCAACACCACCCTGCACATCCACCTGTACGCCTCGCGCGCCGACTACGAAGTCTACCAGCCGTTCCTCACGGGGTACTCCACCAACAACGGCGGGATGTACATCGAGGAGGGCGCGACCTTCTACACCTACCAGCGCCGGGTGCCGCAGGACTCCTCGCTCACCCTCGAAGAGCTCTTCCGGCACGAGTACACGCACTACCTCAACGGCCGCTGGGCGGTGCCCGGGACGTTCGGCCAGGGCCCCTGGTACACCGGCGACCGCACCACCGCGATGGACGAGGGGACGGCCGAGTTCTTCGACGGCGGGACCCGGGACGACGGCATCGCCGTACGCAAGTCGCTCGTCAAGGGCATCATCAACGACACGGCGGGCGGCGGCCCCCGTATGTCGGTCAACCAGTTGCTGCACGCCACGTACGACGGCGACGGATTCCGCTTCTACAACTACGCGGGAACCTTCTTCGAGTTCCTGTGGAACGAGCGCCCCTCGCTGCTGCGGGAGATGTACGCGAACCTGCGGGCGAACGACCCGGCCGGCTTCGACGCCTGGCGCGACCGGATGGGCCGGGACGCGGGTCTGCAGAAGGCGTACGACACGTTCCTGGACGAGCAGATCGCCAAGGTCGACACGCTCTTCGTCCCCAACACCACGTACACGCCCAACGCCAAGCTGCGCTACTCCCGCGCCTCGGACGTCCGCGCGGCCTTCGCCAAGGCCACCTCCAGCAACCCGGACTGCGTCGACAACGGCGCCCCCGGCTACCACCGCTTCATCTGCACCGGCAAGATCACCGCGCGCCTCGGGGACGCCAACGACGCCGACCAGGTCTTCCAGGACATGTCCGAGACCGTCGACTACTTCCTCCTGGGCCGGGCCGAGAGGGGCGGCAACAACCTGGCCGACATGAACTGCTCCTTCGGGGCGGTCGACATCTGGGCCGACAAGACCGGCGGAACCTCCAGTTACACCTGTGAGGGCCCGCTGCGCAGCTGACGTCCGCTCTCCAAGGGCCGGGGCGACTCCGACCGCTCCGGCCCTTGGCCGTGCTAGAAGAATGTGACATATTACTGTGGTGCCCAAGAGACACCCCCTGGACGCCGTGATCGTCGGCGCCGGAGTCGTCGGTGCGGCCTGCGCGTACTACGCGGGGCGCTCCGGACTCCGCGTCGCGGTGGTCGACCGCGGTCCCGTCGCGGGCGGCACCACGGGTGCGGGGGAAGGCAATCTGCTCGTCTCCGACAAGGAGGCGGGCCCCGAGCTCGACCTCGCGCTGCTGTCCACCCGACTCTGGCGCGACCTCGCTCACGTCCTCCCACCGGAGATCGAGTACGAGCCCAAGGGCGGTCTCGTCGTGGCGCGTGACGAGACCGCCCTCACGGCGCTGCGCGCGTTCGCCGAGGAGCAGGGCAAGGCCGGCGTGCAGGCGCGGGAGATCACCCCCGAGCGGCTGTACGACCTGGAGCCCCATCTCGCCCCCGGCCTCGCGGGCGGCTTCCGCTACGCGCAGGACGCCCAGGTGCACCCCGCCCAGGCGGCGGCCCAACTGCTGCGGGCGGCACGCCAGTTCGGCGCCGAGGTCCATCTGGAGCGGGCGGTCAAGGAGGTCCTCACCGGGCCGGACGGCCGGATCAGAGGCGTCCGTACCCCGGAGGGCGACCTGCTCGCCCCGGCCGTCGTCAACGCGGCGGGCACCTGGGGCGGCGAGATCGCGGCCCTCGCGGGCACCTCGCTGCCGGTACTGCCGCGCCGCGGCTTCGTCCTGGTCACCGAACCACTGCCGCGTCTGGTGCGGCACAAGGTGTACGCCGCCGACTACATCGCGGACGTCGCCAGCGGCTCGGCCGCGCTGCAGTCCTCCGCGGTGGTCGAGGGGACGCCCTCGGGGCCGGTCCTGATCGGCGCGACACGCGAGCGGGTGGGCTTCGACCGCACCCTGTCGACCGAGGCGTTGCGCCGCCTCGCCGCCCAGGCCGCCGCGCTCTTCCCGGTCCTCGCGGGCGTCCGCGCGATCCGTACGTACCACGGCTTCCGCCCCTATCTCCCCGACCATCTGCCCGCGATCGGCCCCGACCCCCGGGTGCCGGGCCTGCTGCACGCGTGCGGCCACGAGGGCGCGGGCATCGGGCTCGCCCCGGCCACCGGTCTGCTGATCGCCTCCGCGCTGCGGGGCGAGCGAACCGCCCTGGACCTGCGTCCTTTCAGGCCGGACCGGTTCGCGGGGGACGAGCACGAGCACGAGCGGGGGGTCGGCTGATGAGGAAGGTGTACGAGACGGAGGACGGCGGGCGTTCCGGCGCGCCGCGTGCCCGGTGGTGGAACAGGTTCACCGGTGACCTGGCACAGAAGGACGCGGCGAGGCCCACCGTCCCGAACGGCACCGCGACCGGGTCCTCGCCCGCCGCGCCCTCGCCCGCCGCCCTCGTCCGGGCGACGCCCGGGCCCGCCTTCGCCCTCACCTTCGACGGCCGCACGCTCACCGCCCTACCCGGACAGAGCATCGCCGCAGCCCTCTGGGCCGCCGGGATCCTCTCCTGGCGCACCACGCGCGCGGGGGGCGAGCCACGGGGGGCGTTCTGCGGGATCGGCGCCTGCTACGACTGCCTCGCCACCGTCAACGGCCGCCCCAACCAGCGCGCCTGCCTCGTCGCGGCCCGCCCCGGCGACGTCATCACCACCCAGGAGGGCACGGGCCATGCCGACCTCACCCTCTGAACGCGCTGAACGTGCTGAACCCACTGAGCCCGCTGAACTGTCCGACCTCGCCGTCGTCGGTGCCGGGCCCGCCGGGCTCGCCGCCGCCGTGGCCGCCGCCGACCTCGGCCTGAGCGTCACGGTCCTGGACGCGGGGGAGCGGCCCGGCGGGCAGTTCTACCGGCACCCCGCGCCCGGCCTGGGGGCCGCCCGGCCCGAGGCGCTGCACCACGACTGGGAGGCGTTCGCCACGCGCGCGTCCCGGCTCGAAGCCCACCGCGCCGCCGGCCGCGTCACCCACCTGGCCTCCCACCACGTCTGGACGGTCGTACGGGACGCGGCCACGGGGGAGTGGCTGCCGCACGCCGTGGCGAGCGGCCCCGCGGGGCGGTTGCGCCCCCGAGCCGCACCCGCCGCGCGTCAACCTGCCGGTCGCGGCGGGCGAACTGCTGCTGATGCCCGCCGCCTCCGGGGCGTACGCGGGGGTGAAGATCGCGGGCGTCGCCCCGGCCAACCCCGCGCGCGGCCTGCCCCGGATCACCGGCAGCTATCTGCTCCTGGACGGTGCGAGCCTGCTGCCGCTCGCGCTCCTGGACGGCGCGGCCCTGACGACCCTGCGTACCCCGGCCGTCTCCGCCGTCGCGCTCGCGCACCTGGCGGAGCCGGACGCGGCCCGCCTCGTCCTGTTCGGCGCGGGCCCGCAGGCGTACGGGCACCTTCGAGCGGCTCTGGCCGTACGGGAGTTGAAGGCCGTCACCGTGGTCGCCCGCAGCCCCGAGGCCGGTGAGGCGCTGGTGGCGTACGCCCGGACGCTGGGTGTGGAGGCGTGCGGGGGAACCCCGGACGACGTCCGCGACGCCGACCTCGTCATCTGCTGCACCACCGCCCGCGAGCCGCTGTTCGACGGCCGTCTCGTCCCGGACACGGCGACCGTGATCGCGGTCGGCTCGCACGAGCCGGGCGCCCGCGAGACCGACTCGGAGCTGGTGCGGCGCTCGGCGGTGTACGTGGAGTCACGGGCGGTGGCTCTGCGCGAGGCGGGGGACCTGCTGATCCCGCTGAACGAGGGGGCGATCGGGCCCGGCCGGATCGCGGGCACCCTCGCCGAGCTCGTCAACGGGCGGGCCACCGCTCCACCCGACCGCCCCCGCCTCTTCAAAAGCGTGGGTATGTCCTGGGAGGATCTGGCAGTGGCGGCGGCACTGCACCGTGCACGGTGCGACCCGGCAGAGCAACGTGACATTGTACGCTGAGCCTCCGCGGATTCACGGAGGAAGTGCCATGGGCGACCTGAAACAGCGCAATCTCATCACGGCCCAGGAACGCCTGCGCGACCAGGTCGCCCACGCCCTGCGCGCCGCCCTGGTCGCCGGTGAACTCCGCCCGGGCAACATCTACTCCGCCCCGGGGCTGGCCGCGGACTTCGGCATCTCGGCCACCCCGGTCCGCGAGGCGATGCTGGACCTGGCCCGCGAGGGGCTCGTCGAACCCGTACGGAACAAGGGTTTCCGCATCACCGAGGTGAGCGAGCGCGACCTCGACCAGTACACCGAGCTCCGCGCGATGATCGAGGTGCCCACCGTCGGCAGGGTCACCCAGCTGGCGAGCGTGGAGCAGCTGGAGGAACTCCGGCCCATCGCCGAGGAGATCGTCGCCCACGCCCGCGAGCACAACCTCATCGGCTATCTCGACGCCGACCGCCGCTTCCACCTCCAGCTCCTCGGCCTCGCGGGCAACGAGCGGCTCGTCGAGACCGTCGGCGATCTGCGCAAGCGCTCCCGCCTCTACGGACTGACCAGGCTCGACGAGCGCGGCCAGCTCATCTCCTCCGCCGAGGAGCACATCGAGCTCCTCGACCTGATGGTGGCGGGCGACGAACGCGCCGCCGAGGAGTGCATGGCCCGCCACCTGAGCCATGTCCGCTCGCTGTGGGCGCAGGCCCGCGACGAACCGGTGGAGCCGCGCCCCAAGCGCACGCTGGGCAAGCGGTGACCACCGCAGGGTGACGGCCGCGGTGACTCCCGTACGGTGAGGGCTTCGCGGCGGTGAAGGCCCGCGCCCGCACCGGTTCTTGACCGGGCCGGGCGCGGGCCTTGATCGACTGGTGACGGCCCCGGCCCGGGTTTACGGTCGACAAGTGGACGGGATCCGTCCACTGTCCCTCGTACGAGGGCAGGTCCGCCATGACGAGTTCGCAGCCGACACCCACGACCGACACCGCCGCCCCCGACAGCAGAGGCGGCGGCAAGGGGATCGCGCTCCTGGTCATCGCCTCGTGCCAGTTGATGGTGGTGCTCGACATCACCATCGTGAACATCGCCCTTCCGCACATCCAGAGCGCCCTGGACTTCTCCACGACCAGCCTGGCCTGGGTGGTCAGCGCCTACACGCTCACCTTCGGCGGTCTGCTGCTGCTCGGCGGCCGGACCGGCGACATCCTCGGCCGGCGCCGCGTCTTCGTCTTCGGCGTCATACTCTTCGCGATCGCCTCCCTGCTGGGCGGACTGGCCCAGGACTCCGGCCAGTTGCTGGCCGCGCGCGCCTTCCAGGGCGTCGGCGGCGCCATCGCCTCGCCGACCGCGCTGGCCCTGATCACCACCACGTTCACCGAAGGCCCCGAGCGCAACCGGGCGTTCGGCGTCTTCGCGGCGGTCTCCGCGGGCGGCGGCGCGATCGGCCTGCTCGCGGGCGGCATCCTCGTCGAATGGCTCGACTGGCGCTGGGTGTTCTTCGTCAATGTGCCGATCGCGGCGCTGATCGTGCTCGCCACGCCCCGGCACATCAAGGAGTCCGAGCGCCATCCCGGGCACTTCGACCTCCTCGGCGCGCTCACCTCGACACTCGGTATGACCGCGCTGGTCTACGGCTTCATCCGGGCCGCCCAGGAGGGCTGGCGCGACCCGTACACCCTGGGGTCGTTCGGCGCCGCCGTGCTGCTGCTCATCGTGTTCGTCCTGGTGGAGCGGCGTTCGGAGCGTCCCATCACCCCGCTGCACATGTTCGCCGACCGCAACCGGGCGGGCACCTACGGCATCATGCTGAGCCTCGCCGCCGCGATCTTCGGCATGTTCTTCTTCCTGACCCTGTTCGTGCAGAACGTGCTGGACTTCAGCCCGCTGAAGGCCGGGCTCGCCTTCCTGCCGGTCAGCGCCGTCATCGCGGTGGGCGCGGGCATCGCCTCGCAACTGCTGCCGAAGTACGGGCCCAAGCCGTTCATGGTGACGGGCTCGGTGCTGGCCGCCGCGGGACTGTCGTGGCTGACGCTCACCGACATCCACTCCACGTACGCGGGCAGCATCCTGGGCCCGATGCTCGTCTTCAGCCTCGGCATGGGCCTGAACTTCGTCTCGCTGACCCTGATGGCCGTCTCGGGCGTACCGGTGCACGAGACCGGCGCCGCCTCGGGCATGCTCAACGCCACCCAGCAGGTGGGCGGCTCGCTCGGGCTGTCCATCCTGGTCACCGTCTTCGGCACGGCCAGCCGCAACGAGGCGAGCGACCAGGTGCCGAAGTTCCTGCGCCAGGCGAACCCCGCCGAGCGCCTGGCGTTCCAGCGCACCGGTCAGCTCCCGCGACCCTGGAGCGACCAGGTGCTCGCCTCCGGGGTCGCCACCGCCTTCATCGTGGCCGCGATCTTCGCGATCGTGGCGGCGGTGATAGCCCTGCTGGCCATCCAGGTCCGTCCCGCGGACCTGGAACGCCTCCAGGGCGGAGTGACCCCCGGTCCCTGAGGCCGCCCGGCGGGGACGATCTCAGGGACCGGGGACCCACGCGTGCGTGGTTGCTAGATGTCCCGGAAGATCTCGATCTGCGCGCCCACCGAGTTGAGGCGCTCCGCCAGCTCCTCGTAGCCGCGGTTGATCACGTACACATTGCGCAGGACCGACGTGCCCTCCGCCGCCATCATCGCGAGCAGGACCACCACCGCCGGGCGCAGGGCGGGCGGGCACATCATCTCCGCGGCGCGCCAGCGGGTCGGGCCCTCGACGAGCACCCGGTGCGGGTCGAGCAGCTGGAGGCGACCGCCGAGGCGGTTGAGGTCCGTGAGGTAGATCGCACGGTTGTCGTAGACCCAGTCGTGGATGAGGGTCTTGCCCTGCGCCACGGCCGCGATCGCCGCGAAGAACGGCACGTTGTCGATGTTGAGCCCGGGGAACGGCATCGGGTGGATCTTGTCGATCGGCGCCTCCAGCTTGGAGGGGCGGACCGTGAGGTCGATCAGCCGGGTGCGGCCGTTGTCGGCGGCGTACTCCGCGGAGCGGTCGTGGTCCAGGCCCATCTCCTCCAGGACCGCGAGCTCGATCTCCAGGAACTCGATCGGCACCCGGCGGATCGTCAGCTCCGACTCGGTGACCACGGCGGCGGCCAGCAGGCTCATCGCCTCGACCGGGTCCTCGGAGGGCGAGTAGTCGACGTCCACGTCGATGTTCGGCACGCCGTGCACGGTCAGCGTGGTGGTGCCGACGCCGTCGACCCGTACGCCCAGCGCCTCCAGGAAGAAGCAGAGGTCCTGGACCATGTAGTTGGAGGAGGCGTTGCGGATGACGGTGACGCCGTCGTGGCGGGCGGCGGCCAGCAGCGCGTTCTCGGTCACCGTGTCGCCGCGCTCGGTCAGCACGATCGGGCGGTCCGGCGCGGTCCGCGTCACCTCGGCGTGGTAGATGCCCTCGGTGGCCGTGATGTCCAGGCCGAAGCGGCGCAGGGCGATCATGTGCGGCTCGATGGTGCGCGTACCGAGGTCGCAGCCGCCCGCGTACGGCAGCCGGAAACGGTCCATACGGTGCAGCAGCGGGCCGAGGAACATGATGATGGAGCGGGTCCGGCGGGCGGCGTCCGCGTCCATGCCGTCCATGTCGAGGTCGGCCGGGGGCACGATCTCCAGGTCGACGCCGTCGTTGATCCAGCGGGTGCGCACCCCGATGGAGTTGAGGACCTCCAGGAGCCGGAAGACCTCCTCGATACGGGCCACCCGGCGCAGCACCGTGCGGCCCTTGTTGAGGAGGGAGCCGCAGAGGAGCGCCACACAGGCGTTCTTGCTCGTCTTGACGTCGATGGAGCCGGAGAGACGGCGCCGGCCGACCACCCGCAGATGCATGGGCCCGGCGTAGCCGAGCGAGACGATCTCGCTGTCGAGTGCTTCGCCGATGCGGGCGATCATCTCAAGGCTGATGTTCTGGTTCCCGCGCTCGATGCGGTTCACGGCGCTCTGGCTCGTGCCCAGAGCCTCGGCCAACTGCGTCTGTGTCCAGCCCCGGTGCTGACGGGCGTCACGGATGAGCTTGCCGATGCGTACGAGGTAGTCGTCTGACATGGCGGCAGGTTATCTCACATATGAGATGAGATTCCTGTTGGGGTGCGCCGTCCGGGTGGGGTTCGCGTGGGGATCGTGTGCGGAACCCAGGTGAAACACCGTCAGTTCTGATGCTGCGGGGACGGCCGCCGCCCAGCAACCGGAGGGCTCGCGTCCGACTCCACTCGGGTGCGGCTACCCACGTTCGGCCGGTCCACTCCGAGTACGCGTACTCATGCCACGCGCGCGTGGCGCGGCTTGGCTGTTCCCATGCCGAAGCAGCTCTCCGCCAGTGTCGAGGACGACAACCTCCGCGCCGCCGTCGCCCGGTTCGACGACCGGATGCCCAGCCGCTGGACCGCGCCGGTGATCTCCACGGTCCTGACGCTCCCCGCCGCCTTCCTGGCCCTGGTCTTCGCCGGGCTCTCGCCGATGGCCTGCGACAGCTGCGACCAGGCGCAGAACGCGCGCTTCACACCGAGTTTCGACACCGCCTTCGCCGTCTTCCAGGCCGGTCTGCTGCTCGCCCTGACGTTGCTGCTGGTGAGCTGGGTGCTGCCGTGGCGGCGGCGCCTCGCGCCCCGCCGCGTCCTGTTCGCCGTGCTCGCCCCGCTCTGCGTCATCTGTTCCTACGTGACGTTCGTCGCGATGGTCGACTGGCCGTGACGACCACGTCGGCCGGCGGTCGCGACGACCGGCCGCCTTCGACCGTTTTCGCCCCTTCGTGAGGGCATGCCTCGACTACCCCGGGTGTATCAGGGCGCGTGCCCGCGCATGACCAGCGGCCGCCCATGTACTAGAGTTATCTCGACATCGAGATATCTGCCGAGGCGCACCGCGGCCGCACGCATCGTCACAGTGGCGGTAAGGGTGACCTAACTTAGCCTTACCTTAGCGGATTGGCTATCCCGCGTGACGGCAGGATGCGGTGGAACGCGCACATATATGAAGGAGACTGTCGTGTCGGCGAACAGCTTCGACGCCCGCAGCACGCTGCAGGTGGGCGACGAGTCGTACGAGATCTTCCGGCTGGACAAGGTCGAGGGCTCCGCGCGCCTCCCTTACAGCCTGAAGGTGCTGCTGGAGAACCTGCTCCGTACCGAGGACGGCGCGAACATCACCGCCGACCACATCCGGGCGCTCGGCGGCTGGGACTCCCAGGCGCAGCCCAGCCAGGAGATCCAGTTCACGCCGGCCCGCGTGATCATGCAGGACTTCACCGGCGTGCCCTGTGTCGTCGACCTCGCCACCATGCGTGAGGCCGTCAAGGAGCTCGGCGGCGACCCGGCGAAGGTCAACCCGCTCTCCCCGGCCGAGCTGGTCATCGACCACTCCGTCATCGCCGACAAGTTCGGCACCAAGGACGCGTTCGCGCAGAACGTGGAGCTGGAGTACGGCCGCAACAAGGAGCGCTACCAGTTCCTGCGCTGGGGCCAGACCGCCTTCGACGACTTCAAGGTCGTCCCGCCGGGCACCGGCATCGTCCACCAGGTCAACATCGAGCACCTCGCTCGTACGGTCATGATCCGTAACGGCCAGGCCTACCCCGACACCCTCGTCGGCACCGACTCGCACACCACCATGGTCAACGGCCTCGGTGTGCTGGGCTGGGGCGTCGGCGGCATCGAGGCCGAGGCCGCGATGCTCGGCCAGCCGGTCTCGATGCTCATCCCGCGCGTCGTCGGCTTCAAGCTGACCGGTGAGCTGAACCCGGGCACCACCGCCACCGACCTGGTCCTCACGATCACCGAGATGCTGCGCAAGCACGGCGTCGTCGGCAAGTTCGTCGAGTTCTACGGTGAGGGCGTCGCCGCCACCTCGCTGGCCAACCGTGCCACCATCGGCAACATGTCGCCGGAGTTCGGCTCCACCGCCGCGATCTTCCCGATCGACGACGAGACGCTGAAGTACCTGCGCCTGACGGGCCGCGACGCCCAGCAGGTCGCCCTCGTCGAGGCGTACGCCAAGGAGCAGGGCCTCTGGCTGGACCCGGCCGCCGAGCCGGACTTCTCCGAGAAGCTGGAGCTCGACCTCTCCACGGTCGTCCCCTCCATCGCCGGCCCGAAGCGCCCGCAGGACCGCATCGTGCTCGCGAACGCCGCCCAGCAGTTCGCGCTCGACGTCCGCAACTACGTCGAGGACGACGACGAGGCGGGCAAGGAGTCCTTCCCGGCCTCCGACGCCCCGGCCTCCGCCAACGGCGTGCCGAGCCGCCCGACGCTGGTCACCCTGGCCGACGGCTCCTCGTTCGAGATCGACCACGGCGCCGTCACCGTCGCCGCGATCACCTCGTGCACCAACACCTCGAACCCGTACGTCATGGTCGCCGCGGCCCTCGTCGCGAAGAAGGCCGTGGACAAGGGCCTGACCCGCAAGCCGTGGGTCAAGACCACGCTGGCCCCGGGCTCGAAGGTCGTCACCGACTACTTCGACAAGGCCGGCCTCACGCCGTACCTCGACAAGATGGGCTTCAACCTCGTCGGGTACGGCTGCACCACCTGCATCGGCAACTCCGGTCCGCTGGACGAGGAGATCTCGAAGGCGATCAACGAGCACGACCTCGCGGTCACCTCGGTACTCTCCGGCAACCGCAACTTCGAGGGCCGGATCAACCCCGACGTCAAGATGAACTACCTGGCGTCCCCGCCGCTGGTCGTCGCGTACGCCATCGCCGGTTCGATGAAGGTCGACATCACCACCGAGGCGATCGGCACCGACACCGAGGGCAACCCGGTCTTCCTCAAGGACATCTGGCCCACCGAGGCCGAGGTCAACGACGTCGTGGCCAACGCCATCGGCGAGGACATGTTCAACAAGTCCTACCAGGACGTCTTCGCGGGTGACGCGCAGTGGCAGGCGCTGCCGATCCCGACCGGCAACACCTTCGAGTGGGACCCGCAGTCCACCTACGTCCGCAAGCCCCCTTACTTCGAGGGCATGCAGATGGAGACGACCCCGGTCACCGACATCGCGGGCGCGCGCGTCCTGGCCAAGCTGGGCGACTCGGTCACCACCGACCACATCTCCCCGGCCGGTGCGATCAAGGCCGACACCCCGGCCGGCAAGTACCTCACGGAGCACGGCGTGGGCCGCCGCGACTTCAACTCCTACGGCTCGCGCCGTGGCAACCACGAGGTCATGATCCGCGGCACGTTCGCGAACATCCGTCTGCGCAACCAGATCGCGCCGGGCACCGAGGGCGGCTTCACCCGCGACTTCACCGTCGAGGGCGCCCCGGTCTCCTTCATCTACGACGCCTCGCAGAACTACCAGGCCGCCGGCACCCCGCTGGTCATCCTGGCGGGCAAGGAGTACGGCTCGGGCTCGTCCCGCGACTGGGCCGCCAAGGGCACGGCGCTGCTCGGCGTCAAGGCCGTCGTCGCCGAGTCGTACGAGCGCATCCACCGCTCGAACCTCATCGGCATGGGCGTCCTCCCGCTCCAGTTCCCGGAGGGCGCCACGGCCGCCTCCCTGGGCCTGACGGGCGAGGAGACCTTCGCCATCACGGGCGTCACCGAGCTGAACGACGGCACGACCCCGCGCACGGTGAAGGTCACCACGGACACGGGCGTGGAGTTCGACGCGGTGGTCCGCATCGACACCCCCGGTGAGGCGGACTACTACCGCAACGGCGGCATCATGCAGTACGTGCTGCGGAACCTGATCCGCGGCTAGCGGATCACCGCTGCCTTGCATCAGGGAAGGGCCGGGCCGGATGTTCGCGAGAGGGTGCGCGGCCGCTTCTCCCAGCTGCGTGGGTACGTCCGCAGGGCGGCGAAACAGCGAGCATCGACGGTGAGGTGCTCGCCACCGCGGTCCACGCGCGGGCAGCGGCTGCGCCTGCGGACTCTGCGCCCGTCCCTTGGGTTATCGAAGCCGAGCCGGTTTCTCGGCCTTGCCACACCTCTCTTCTGTCTCAAGCCGACCCTGCGGCGCACGTCCTCAGTCATCGCTCTCAGGCGCCACCGTGATGGTCACGCCAAATTCCTCCCGCAGGTTTTCCGCGAATTCCTTACAGCCTTGGTGGGGCACGGCCAAGTTCCACCAGGCACGGTTGGTACGGTCTTTTACCGGTAGGGGCACGGTGGCGATCTGGCGGAACTTCTCATCAATGACGGAAACTTTCGCGTGGAATAGGTCGTACCCGTCGAGACGAGAGAGTTCACGGTCGTTCAGAGCGGCTTCAATGGCATCCCGGACTTGCAAGTCGAAGTGGTACTCGTAGAGAGAGTCGTCGTAACCGCTCTCGCACGTCGTGACGAACCCCCTCCACAAGCCGAGATCGACCGCAGCTTGATGGACTCTGTTCCTCCCGCATTCGAGCTGAACTTCCACATACCGGTCCAGGAATTCTCGGCTGAGACTCAATTTCGTATCCACTTCTTAAGGTTGCCGGAGGGGCGCCGCAGTGAGAGATGCGACGCCCCTCCGGGAGATCAGGCGCCAGTCGACTGCGCGGCGATTCGCGTCGACTAAGGAATAAGTCTTCCTGAGAAAATCTTCATCTGCTCCTGCCAGTATTCTGCACCATGATCCGGCCGAAAGAATGTGGAAATCGTTCCACTGCTATTTCTGACGCCGAAGTATCCGCTTTTCGGGTCGAATCGGAAGAGGGTGCCGGAGTCTGTGACGTAATCACCAGACCTGGGTTCTCCGGAGAGGAATTTACTCGCCGCCTTCTTGTAGTTGTTGAACCCGTTGCGGCCGTTGAACTCCGCCATGTCCGGGCTGGGGGTCGGCTCACCGCTCTTGGGGAACTTGAAATTACCCCTCTGGTTGAGGTCGACACCAAAGGCATGCTTGAGCCAGTGGGTCAGTGCGGACCGGGCGGAGTTGAATTCAGGTCCGCAGTCAGAGTTGTGAACGAGAACCGGTGTTTTTCCTGCGAAGACATAGTAGGTGTGGAGGTCGTCAACGGTCAGGTTGTAGGTGCGTGCGTGCTTGCTGTAGGCGCGATTGGCCTGGACACGGACAGTGCCCCGGTCGGTGCTGAGGAGCTCTGTGCCGGGAGTCAGTGCGTTCGCATCCAGCCAGCGGTGCGCGGATGGGCTCCAGAACGGGTGCTCGTAGGTGGTGGTGAGCTTCTGTGGCCCGTTCGCTGTTGCGATGGTCAGTTCGTTGAACCGCTTGTCGTCCTCGGTGATGATCAAGTCGGTGACCCGGCGCGGTCCGGTCTTGCCAGCGACGGGGTCGGTTGCCAGGACCTCATCACCGGCGTGGACGTCCTCGATGTTCTTCGAGGACCGGTCGGCCATCAGCACCTTGGTGCCGGGCAAGAAGCACTTGGTGCAGAAAGTCGGTTGGCGCTCACCGTCGCTGATCGCATCCAGCGTTTTCGCGATGAGCCGCATCTGCCACTTGTAGGCCAGCTGTTGGGACAAGTCCCCGCAGGCCCAGAGGTCGTAGTCCGCGCAGCTCACCAGCGAGCTCATGTGAAGGGCGTAGTTCGCGTACCCGTACAGCTTGTTCATGGCAGCTTCGAAGGCAGGTGCCATGGAAAGGATGTCGCAGGCTGTCTCGTTGTGCTGGCACCAGCGGCCGGGGGTGTCGCGTGCTTCCTGGCAGGTGACGAATCCGCACCGGTACCGCTCTCGGGCTTGAGCTCCAGGGTCCTGTGCGGCCTTCCTCCGTGCTTCCTCTTCAGCCCGCATTTTGGTAACGGCCGCGTTGAAGGCTTCCTTGGCTGCCTTGGCCGCGGTGTCCGCGTCCTTACCCGCGGCGGTCGCAGAGGCCCGGGCGTCATCGGCAGCGGCCCATGCCGCTGAAGCGGAGAAGTGCGCCGATGCCGCCGACAGCTGTGCCTGGTCGGCCGAAGTGGACGCCTTGTTGGCTGCTTCCTGGGCATTGTTGGCGGCATCGCGGGCGGTCTTCGCCGAGGCCGCCGCCTGGGCCGCCGAGGCCTCGGCCTCCCGGGCGGACCGGGCCGCGCGGTCAGCGTAGGTCTTGGCCTCGCGCTTCCTTTCTTCGGCCTCCTTGGCTGCAGCGTCGGCCTCGTCGGATGCCTTGCGGGCGAAGAACGCGGCATAGCGTGCTTCTGCGGCGTTCTGCTGAGCTGTGGCGGCCACCTTGGACGCCTCGGCGATCAGCTGCTGGACCTGCGAGACATGCGTCGCGGCGAGGAGGTCCTGCTGCTGGGCCTTGTACTGACCCACCTCGGTGAAAGCGTGCAGTTGGCGAGCCGGACCTTCCAGGGCGATCCGGGCCTCCGCTTTGACCTGGGGGCCTCCGCTGTCGAACAACTGGGCGGCGCGGACACGTTCGTCCTCGGTCCGGGCCGTGTACTGCGTGACGCCGATGAATTCCCGGTACTTGTCGATAGTCGCCGAATCGAGTGCCGCGCGCCCTGCTTCCGCCACGCCGCGGCCGCCCTTGTCGATGATCTGGGCGATGTGGACACGCAAGTCCGGAGCCGCGACCTCGTACTGGCCGTTGGCCAGGAACGCGGTGATCTGTGCGGCATCCCCCTTGAGGGCTGCCTCCGCGGCGGTACGTACCGAGCTGATCGGGCTTTCCCCGGCCAGTTCTTCGACACGGTCGCGGTCGTCCTGCTGGGCGGCCTCCAATCGGCCGGTGCGCAAGTAGTCGGCGACTACCTGGCTCGTGCCGGAGAGCGCCGACTCAGCGGCCGCTTGGCTCCACGGCGGACCTGTCTTCAGGGTCAGCAGGGCGAGCTTGCGGCCCTTGGCGTCGACAGAGGCGGGATCGGAGCCGGGCTGGGACACCTCGGTGGCCAGGCGCTCGGCTTCGGCCCGGAGGTCTTTGGCCTGCTGGGCTGCCTTGGCTTTGTTCCTCTGGTCGAGCTCGTCCTTGGCTTTGAGGTCCTGAGCGCGTGCGATGCTCTCGTTCGTACGAGTGGTGAGAGCTTCGGCTTCGACCTGTCGAGCCAGGTCATGGGTGGACTGGGCCTTGGCCGCAGCGCTGCCGGCCGCGTCTGCTGCTTCGGTGGCGGCCTTGGCACGGGCTTCGGACTGGGTAGCGGCAGTATCGGCCTCACCTGCATGGGCGGCTGCGTTGTCGGCGGCCTCGGCCGCTTTCTCCGCGTGTCCGGCGGCAGAATTGGCCGCATCCCGGGACTGCCCCGCAGCGGTTGCCGCCTTTCGTGCGAGAGCTTCCGCTGCGAGGGCCGCGCGGTTCGCTTCCCTTGCGTGCCTGCGGGCAGCGGCTGCGGCCTCGCGAGCCTCGGCGGCCCGGCCGTCTGCCTGGTCGACGTAGGTGCTGGCCTCTTCAGCTGCCGTGGCGGCATCGTTCGCATTGCCGCCGGCGCTCAATGCAGCGAGCGCGGCGTCCCCTGCGGCGGATGCCGCGACACTGGCCTGGCCAGCGGCGTCCGCGGCCAAATGAGCACCCTTGGCAGCGGTCCGCGCCCCTTCGGCTGCCTGCCTTGCCGCCGATGCCTTGTTCTTGTCCAGGGCGGCAGCGGCGGCCGCGCTCTGCGCGCGGGACGCTGCCTGGGCTGCGCCCGCGGCTGCAGCCGCGGCCTGGGAAGCAGCGTTGGCCGCGATTCGTGCCGAGTTGTTGGCCGCACGGGCCGCGTCGATCGCCTGCTGCGCGGCAGCCGCAGCCTGATTGGCGGCTGTGGCCGCCTCCTTGGCCTTCGCGGCAGCTGTGTCGGCGTCGTTCTTGGCGAGCGCGGTCTCGGCCGCCGCCTTCTCGGCGTCCTTCTTGGCCTGCTTCGAGGCGGTGACGGCACGTGCTGATGCGTCCTTGGCGGCCTCGGTCTCCGCTGCGGCCTGACGGCCTGCCTCGCGCGCCTGGGCCGCGAGCTGGGCAACGGTGGCGTACTCCTGGTCACGTGACCGTGCCACATACTGGCCGACCTGGAGGAACTCCCGGATGTCGTCCGGCGTTCCGTTCAGCGCGATTCGCCCGGCGGCTACTACATTGGCGCCGCCGGTGCTGAGGATCTGCGCCAGCTCGACGCGATCATCCTGATCACGCTGGGTGTACTGACCCTGTTCGAGGAAGGCGTCGATGTCCTCGGGCGTGCCATTGAGGGCTTTGCGGCCAGCCTCTTGGACTCCACGGCCACCCGTGTTGATGACCTGAGCCACCCGGACCCTTTGGTCCTGCTCTAGAGGGGCTTTCCAGCCATCTTTGAGAAAGGACCTGAGTTCCTCAGGGGTGCCCCCGAGAGCTTTGAGTGCTGCTTCCTGGACCCCCCGCCCGCCTACGTTGATGAGCTGGCCGGCCGCGACTCGATTATCGGCGAACTCGGTTTTGTCCTTGACCTGTTCAAGGAAGTACTTCACGTCGGAGTCGCTACCGAGCAGCGCGGCTTCCGCTGCGGCCTTCATCGCGGTTCCGCCGGCTTTCCACAGCTCCAGAACCTGTCCTCGAGCCGTGGGAGTGGGGGAACCAGCGTCTGTTGCGGAGGCAACGGGCTCCGCAGCCGTGGCTGGTTCGGATCCCAGGAGCCCTGTCGTCAGGATGGTGGACAACAGGCAGAGGCCTAGCGTGCGTAGCACGCTTGATGTCCCCCGCGTTGCGTCTTTCCAGCCCGCTCTTCGTTTCAAAGCGACACTCATCTCGTTTTCCGGCATGGCCAGTTGCCGTATTTCGGCGTCGAGAGCATAGCTGTTGGCTTTATGGCGTCTTCGCCAAGTCCTGCTCGTTGGCAGAACGGGAGGCAAAGTTGGCTTAAATGTCTCGGAGGCTGCATGGAGTAGGGGTTTTTGAAACGGCCGAAAACGTGATCCTGTGAAGCAGGTCACGTTGACATTCTTGGCCGGGCGCCGGGTATTTTGGGCTTGGGGATTTAGTTCATTAGTTGTGCGTGGGGGACGCGGCTTGTGGTCACCCGCGCCCGGAAGGACGTCGGTGACTTCTCTCATCCGTAAGCTGATCGTGGCTGGAAGTGCTATTGCGCTGGGGGCCGCTATCGGCGTTCCTGCCTTTGCCTCAGCCGACCCCTCCTCCACGCCTTCGGTGGCAGTCGGCGCGAACGACCTCCCGTCTACGGGGGTCGAGGACTTTGCGTACCCCGGTGCGGCAAGGGTCGAGGCGGACAGGAAGATTACGTTGATCAAGGGAGACGGCCACATTGTGCTTGCCGACTCCTGTGACGGCTCGCCGCAGCAAATCAAAGTATGGACGCGGAACAACGACAGCAAAGATGTCTGCTTCCGTGTCATCGGCAAAAGCGGATACCTGGCCATGAAGATCACCGATGTATGGGCTGTGGAGACGAAGGATCACCCTGTCACTGCAGACCTGACGGCCGATGGCGGCAAGACGCATCAGACCGTCGATGTAGAGCCCGGTCATTTCAAGGCCGTGGGTGAGGCGACAGGTTCTCAGCCCACGGCCCTCCTTGAGCTGAGGGCGACCGGATGAAATGGCAAACCTCTGAGCCTGGTCGATGGGCAGCTGCAGGAAGGCTGAAGTCGTCCGGTATTCAACGGCTAGTTGCGGGCCGCAGGGTTGGGCGTTCGACGAGAAAGATGAAGATGACTGACAGACGTTCGCGCTGGGCTCGGGTAGCCAGCCTGTCCACCGCCGTTGTTGTTTCCGGGGCGGCCATGAGTTCACATGCTGCGGCGGTGGTGGGGAGTTTCGTCGATGACGGTGCATACTCCTTCGCCGTCAAGATTCACATCGGTGAAGGCCAGCGGACCTGCTCCGGTGCCCTGGTAGACCCCCAGTGGATTCTGACTGCGGCGAGTTGCTTCGCCGACAACCCTCAAGAGGGGTTTGTCATCCCTGCTGGGGCCCCGAAGATGAAGGCTGTGGTCACGCAGACGGGCGGCAGCCTGGACAAGCTCACCGAGGAGTTCCACAGCAGCAGGGTCCTCGAACTGGTTCCCGCCCAGGGGCGCGATCTCGTCATGGCCAGGCTCTCGCCGATAAATTGGGCGGCCCCCGGCAGCACCACGAACGGAGTGCGGCCTGCGTTCCGCGATGCCGCCCCGATTCAGGTCGCCACCGCACCGCCCGTCGAGGGTGAGGCGCTGCGAGCGGCCGGATACGGCCGCACGAAGGACGAATGGGTGCCTGACAGGGCGCACACAGGCTCCTTCGTCGTGGGCGCTGTAGCAGGTGACAGCTTCGGCATCGACAAGAAGGCGGGATCCGAGGCGGGCCTCTGCAAGGGCGACGCCGGCGCTCCCGTATTCCGGGAGAAGGACGGCAAGGTCGAGCTGGTCGGTATTAACAGCCGGTCCTGGCAGGGGGGCTGCTTCGGAGAGAGTGAGACCCGCACTGGAGCTGTAGAGAGCCGACTCGACGACGTCAGCAAGTGGATCCAGAAGACTCGCCTCCCTGCCAGGCCTCCGGCTCTGAGCGCGGTGACGACGACTGGCGATTTCAATCGCGACGGTCGTACTGACGTTGCCGCGGTGCTGGATGACGGAGCACTGCACGTGTACTACGGCAACGCGGACGGGGCGCTCGAGTACGGGCGTCTGCTGTGGGCATACGACGGTTCCTGGAGTTCGGCCAAGAGGATCATCGGCGGCGATTTCAACGGCGATGGTCTGAGTGACATCGCGGCCGTCGCGGCAGACGGCAAGCTGCGTCTGTATCAGGGACGTCCGAATGGCAGTCTTGCCGAGGGCAGGCAGATGTGGCCGGACAACTCCTGGTCGACGATGCTGCAGGTCGCCCGATACAAGTCGGACACCTCCGGTCGTGACGGACTCATCGCTGTCTGGGGCGACGGCTCGCTGTACTCGTACGCCACCAACACCGACGGCACTCTCAGTGGCCAGAAGCGTCAAATGTGGCGTGACAGTACGTGGAAGCCGGTGAAGCAGATCGCCAGTGGCGATTTCAACGGCGACGGGCGCGACGACCTCGCGGCCATCACCAGTGACGGCGGACTGCGGGGCTACCACGGCAACGCCCAGGGTCTGCTCAACGAAGGCGTCTCCATCTGGGGCGACAAGTCGTGGAGCAACGCGAACGTCCTCATGAGCGGCGATGTGAACGGCGACGGCAAGTCCGACCTCGTGGGGCTCTGGACCGGTTCGCAGGCACTGAGGCTTTACAAGGGCAACGGCATGTCGGTCTTCGCGGACGGTGTGTCCTTGTGGTCTCAGCCATCGTGACTCATGACGCCTGAACCCTCGTAGAGGCAACTACGAATGGGCCGCACTCCCGAAAGGAGTGCGGCCCATTCACCTGCTTAGGACTTCAGGAGCCTCGTAGATCAGAACAGCAGGCGGTACGTGTTCCAGCCGCCGTTGCCGATGTTCACGCGGGACTTGTACGGCGCCGCCGCGTTGCCCGTGCCCGAGTAGCGCCACAGGGTGCCGTCGTTGCCGCGCGCGACCAGGTCGGTCTTGCCGTCGTAGTCCATGTCACCGGTGGACACGATGGCGTTGTAGGTGTTCCACCCACCGCCGATCTTGGTGCGGCCCTCGAAGGGCGCCTTGTAGTTGCCGGTGCCCTTGTAGAGCCACAGGGTGCCGTCGCCGCCGCGCGCCACGATGTCGGCCTTGCCGTCACCGGTCAGGTCGCCGTTGCCGGCGATCTGGGTGTACTGGCCCCAGCCGCCGCCCACCAGGTAGCGGGACGTCAGCGCGCCGTTGCCGTAGTTGAGGTAGATGTACAGGTTGCCGCTGCCGTCACGGGCGAGCAGGTCGCCCGCAGCCGCGCCGCCGAGGTTGCCCACCGACCAGATGTGGTTGTAGGTGTTCCAGCCGCCACCCACGAGCTGGGGCGACTGGCCCCAGTTCAGGTAGCCCAGGTTGCCGTCGGCGCCCCGGAACCAGATGCCGGTCGAGCCGCCGCCGTTGCCGTCGTTGTCGACCTGGACGACGTCCCGGTCGGTGGCGAAGCCGTGTCCGAGCGTGGCACGGTCGCCGAGGCCGCCCCGGCCGTCCAGGCCGTAGCCGTACTGGACGCCGTCGCGCCCGATGCCGTAAAGACCGAACTGCGAGGACGCCGAGACCGCGCCGGAACGCAGCGAGGCGGAGGCCTTCGTGGCGACGGGCTTGGCCGACTTGTCGGACTTGACAGGGTTCTCGGCCGCAACGGCGCTCGCGCCCGTAGCGACAAGAGCGGCGGTGATCGCCGCGGCGGCGAGACGCGAGGCTATGCGTCCACGCGAACGGCCAGAAGTCTTGGCCACGTATTTCTCCATGGAGTTGTTGAGACATGGCGCGCCCCACCAGGGGGTTCGCCATAGGATCAACGAGATCGTTTCACGGGTTTCTCACATCTTCCAAACAGATATGTGCAGGAACTGTCACGGCCGGTTGAGGCCGTGGCCGGCAACGCCGAAGGGCCGCACCGCCGAAGCGGTACGGCCCTCCGTCAGATCGGATCAGACCGGTTCAGACCGGATCAACCCGGATCGGATCAGAAGAACAGCCGGTACGTGTTCCAGCCGCTCGTGCCGATCTTCACACGGCCCTGGAACGGGGAAGCGGCGTTGCCGGTGCCCTTGTACAGGTACAGCGCGCCCGAGCCGTCGCGGCCGACGAGGTCGGCCTTGCCGTCCAGGTCGATGTCGCCCGCGGCGAAGATGGTGTTGTAGGTGTTCCACCCACCACCGATCTTCGTGCGGCCCTCGAAGGGCGCCTTGTAGTTGCCGGTGCCCTTGTAGAGCCACAGGGTGCCGTCGCCGCCGCGGGCCACGATGTCGGCCTTGCCGTCACCGGTCAGGTCGCCGTTGCCGGCGATCTGGGTGTACTGGCCCCAGCCGCCGCCGACCGTGTAGCGGGACGTCATCTTGCCGTCGCCGTAACCCAGGTACAGGTACAGCGTGCCCGAGGAGTCACGGCCCAGGAGGTCGCCGGCACCGGCGCCGCCCAGGTTGCCCGGGGAGAGGAGGAGGTTGTAGGTGTTCCAACCGCCGCCCACCTTCCACGGGGCGCTGCCGTCGTTGGCGGCGTAGGAGAGGTTGCCGTTGTAGTCGGCCTCCCAGACACCGTCCTCGAGGTTGTCGGCGTTGTGGTCGACCAGGCCGACCCACTTGAGGCCGTTCCAGCCCGAGTCGTACTTGATCCGGCCCTCGAGGCCGCCGTTGCCGTCCGGCGCGTAGTAGTACACGTCGCCGGCCTTGTCGATGGCGTTCAGGCCGTACAGCGGCGCGTCACCCGGGTTCGCCGCCTGGGCGCCGGTCAGCGCGCCCTTGGCCGGCTTGGCGACCGGAGCCTTGAACGGCTTCGCCGAGGGGTTGTCGGCGGCGAAGGCGGAGGCGCCGGTGCCGACGAGGGCGGCGGTGACCGCCGCGGCAGCGAGACGGGAAGCTATCCGCCCACGCTTAGGGCCAGAGATCTTGGCCACGTATGTCTCCATTGGTCGTGATTGAGACGTGATGTGACTCGGGTGTCGAGTCGCGTCACGAGTTCAGCGGAATCGTTTCACGACTCCTTTACCTGTCAACCCGCTTGGCGACAAAGGGGATCAAGACAACATCTCTTTCTCGTCACGTGTTCACCCGCCGTATCCCAAAAACGCTCAAAGGGCAGCATTCCCCCGTGGGGGAATGCTGCCCTCCGGTTCTTCGCGGTGCAGATCCGTGGTGCGGAGACGTCAGAACATCAGCCGGTACGTGTTCCAGCCGCCGTTCCCGATCTTCACCCTCGGCTTGTACGGGGCCGCGGCGCTGCCGGTGCCCTTGTACAGGTACAGCGCGCCCGCGGCGTCGCGCCCGAGCAGGTCGGTGGTGCCGTCGAGGTCCACGTCGCCCGAGGAGACGAGGGCGTTGTAGGTGTTCCAGCCGCCGCCTATCTTGGTGCGGCCCTCGAAGGGCGCCTTGTAGTTGCCGGTGCCCTTGTAGAGCCACAGGGTGCCGTCGCCGCCGCGGGCCACGATGTCGGCCTTGCCGTCACCGGTCAGGTCGCCGTTGCCCGCCAGCGCCGTGTACTGGCCCCAGCCGCCGCCCACCAGGTAGCGGGAGGTCAGCTTGCCGTTGCCGTAGCCCAGGTAGAGGTACAGGTTGCCCGAGGAGTCGCGGCCCAGGAGGTCGCCGGCGCCCGCGCCGCCGAGGTTGCCCGGGGACAGCAGCGTGTTGTAGATGTTCCAGCCGCCGCCGACCGTGGTGGTCTCCAGCTCGACGTACGGCTCGTACGTCATCGTGCCCTGGGTGTTCCACTTCCAGATGCCGTCCGCGACGCCGTCGGCGTCGTTGTCGACCTGGGCGCCGTTCTTCAGGCCGCCCTGGCCCTCGTCGATCTGCATCTTGGGCGAGAAGCCGCCCTCGTAGTCCGGCAGATAGGCGTAGCTGTTGCCGGAGCGGTCCACGCCGATCAGCGAGAAGACCGGGTAGGCGCCGTTGGGGTCGCCGTCCGCCTTGGTGACGCCGTGCTTGGCGCCCTTGGCCGCGGCGTGCGCGGCGGCCTTCGCGGCGGCGGCCTTCACCGACGCCTTGGCGGACGGGTTCGGGTTGTCGGCGGCGAAGGCGGAGGCGCCGGTGCCGACGAGGGCGGCGGCAGCCGCCGCGGCAGCGAGACGGGCGGCGGCTCTGCGCCCACGCGTACGGCCGGAAGTCTTGGCCACGTATCTCTCCATTGAGTCGATGAGCCATGACGCGGCACCGGGTACGCCTGTTGAACCGTGCGCCGGGACGCGTCACGCGATCATCGAGATCCTTACACAACTCCTTTACCTGTCAACCTGTTTGAGTGCGGAAGGCCGACAGAGGGCCGAAACACGTGGCAACGCGAAGGGCCGCACCCCTTGCGGGAGTGCGGCCCGTGCGAGCGATCAGAGGGATCAGAAGAAGAGCCGGTAGGTGTTCCAGCCGCTCGTCCCGATGTTCTTGCGGCCCGCGAACGGCGCCGCCGCGTTGCCCGTGCCCGAGTAGCGCCACAGGGAGCCGTCGTTGCCGCGCGCGACGAGGTCGGTCGTGCCGTCCAGGTCCAGGTCGCCCATCGAGAACAGCGCGTTGTACGTGTTCCAGCCGCCACCGATCTTGGTGCGGCCCTCGAAGGGGGCCTTGTAGTTGCCGGTGCCCTTGTAGAGCCACAGCGTGCCCGAGGCGTCGCGGGCGACGACGTCGGCCTTGCCGTCGCCGGTCAGGTCGCCGTTGCCCGCGATCTGGTTGTACGCGTTCCAGCCGCCGCCGACCTTGTAGCGGGCCGCCACCTTGCCCGTGCCGTAGCCCAGGTAGATGTACAGGTTGCCGCTGCCGTCGCGGGCGAGCAGGTCACCGGCCCCCGCGCCGCCCAGGTTGCCGGGGGAGACCACGAGGTTGTACGTGTTCCAGCCGCCGCCGACGGTCCACGGGGCGGTGGCGTCGTCCGCGGCGTAGTACATCGTGCCGTTCTTGTCCCACTCCCACCAGCCGTCGGCGTACCCGTCGGCGTCGTGGTCGACCTGGGTCGTCCACTTGATGGCGTCCCAGCCGGTGTCGATCTTGGCGCGCGGGCTGAGGGCGCCGCCGCCGTCGCGGATGTAGCCGTAGAGCGTGTTGGCGCGGTCCGCGGCGAACAGGTCGAACTGGGGGGCCTCGGGGCTGGGCGCGGAGGTCATCGCGCCGGAGTGCGCGAGCAGCGGCGCGGAGGGCGTCGGCGCGGCGGCGGTGAACGGCTTCGGCGGCTCGGCCGCGGCGACCGCGGTCGCACCGGTGGCCAGCAGCGCGGCGGCGGCCGTGGCGGCAGCGAGCCGCGCGGCTATCCGGCTCCGCTTGCTGCCGGAGGTGGCGGAAGTCCCGGAAGCGCCGGAATCCTTGGCCAGATTCTTGGCCACGTAGTTCTCCATGATCCATGAGGCTCAGATGCGACGTGGCGCGCCTCAGTAGACGAGACGCGCCACGGGTTTCACCGGAATCTTTCCATGACTCCTTTACATGTCAATCGGCTTGAGGTAGAAGCGACCAACTCGATATGGTCGCCCGCCCGATGGGGTCGTCAGCGCAGCAGCTCGATCTCCGCCAGCGTCGCCGGTCCGCCCGTCGGCGCCAGCCGGTAGTGCGCGTACGCGCCCGGCCGGGCCACGCCGAACACCCGGGTCTGCTTGTCCCAGGCGAACGACTCACCGGAACGCCTGTCCAGATCGACCCACTTCGTTCCGTCCGAAGAGCCCTGGAGGACCCACCCCTTGGGCGCCTTCGCCCGGTCGGCGGACGTCAGGGTGTACTGCGCCGCGCGCGTGGCCGTCGCCACCGGCAGCTCGATGGAATCGAAGGTGCCCGCCGTCGCCGAGGTGTCGTCGAACAGCGGGCCGCTGCCCGCGATCGCGTCGGACGGCGGAGTCGGCACCTTGTCGTCGCGCGTGACCGACACCGGCGCCGCCTTCTCGCCGGTGCCCCAGGCCGACGGCCGCGGCCCCATCGAGAAGTCCAGCGTGCCGCCCCGCGCCAGCAGGGAGTGCGGCAGCGCGGTGGACTTCCAGGCCTTGCCGTTCACCTTCAGCGACTGGACGTAGAGGTTGCGGGAGCTGTTCCCCGGCGCCTTGACCACGAGGTCGCGGCCGTTCTCCAGGTGCACCGTCGCCTTGGTGAACAGGGGCGAGCCGATGGCGTACTCGCCGCTGCCCATGACCAGCGGATAGAACCCGAGCGCGGAGAACAGGTACCAGGCCGACTGCTCGCCGTTGTCCTCGTCGCCGTGGTAACCCTGGCCGATCTCGCTGCCCGTGTAGAGGCGGTTCATGACCTCGCGGACCTTCTCCTGCGTCTTCCAGGGCTGCCCGGCCGCGTCGTACATGTACGTCACATGGTGGGCGACCTGGTTGGAGTGGCCGTACATGCCCATCCGGACGTCACGCGCCTCCGTCATCTCGTGGATGACGCTGCCGTACGAACCCGCGAAGTCGGGGGAGGCCGTCTCCGGGGTCGCGAAGAACGCGTCGAGCTTCTTCGCCAGACCGGCGCGCCCGCCGTAGAGGTTGGCGAGGCCCCGCGAGTCCTGCGGAGCGGTGAAGGCGTAGCCCCAGCCGTTGGTCTCGGTGTAGTCGTACCCCCAGACCCGGGGGTCGTAGCTGCCGCTGGGCACCCGCGGGTCGCCCTTGGCGTCGCGCCCCTGGAAGAAGCCGGGCGCGCCCGCGCCGGCGCTCGCCGCCTTCGGGTCGAAGAGCTTCACATAGTTGCGGGCGCGGCCCAGGAAGTACGCCGACTCCTCCTTGTAGCGGGACTTGTGCGTCTTCTCGTAGAGCGCCTCGCCCATCTTCGCCAGGCCGTAGTCGTTGAGATAGCCCTCCAGGGACCACGACAGACCCTCGTGGGTCGACGTCGGGGTGTAGCCGAGGAAGGGCGAGGTGTCCATGCCCTTGCGGCCGACCCCCGCGGACGGCGGGACGACGGTCGCGTTCTTGAGCGCTGCCTCGTAGGCGGCCTCGCCGTCGAACTCCACGCCCTTCACATACGCGTCGGCGAACGCCACGTCCGAGCTGGTCCCGGTCATCAGGTCCGCGTAGCCCGGCGAGGACCAGCGGGAGATCCAGCCGCCGTCCTTGTACTGCTGGACGAACCCGTCGACCATCTCGCCGGCCCGGCCCGGGGTGAGCAGCGAGTACGCGGGCCAGGTCGTCCGGTAGGTGTCCCAGAACCCGTTGTTGACGTACACCTTGCCGTCGACGACCTTCGCGCCGGTGTGGGTGGGGGTGTCCTGGCCGGTCCCCGGGGAGAAGGGGCTGGCGTAGACGTCCTTCGAACCGGCCTTCTCGAAGCCGGAGTTGGGGTAGAGGTAGAGCCGGTAGAGCGAGGAGTAGAGGGTGGTCAGCTGGTCGTGGCTCGCGCCCTCGACCTCGACCCGGCCCAGGATCTTGTCCCAGGCGCGCTGGGCCCGCTCCTTCACCCGCTCGAAGGACGTGCCCCGGGGGATCTCCGCGGCCAGGTTGGCCCTGGCCTGGTCCACACTGATGAGTGAGGTCGCGAGCCGCAGGGTGACCGTGCGGTCCTTGCCGGGCTTCAGGCGCAGATAGCCGGTGACGTCCGCGCCGCCGCCCCCGGGCAGCTTGCCGCCCGCGGTGGCCGGGGCGTCGAAGGCGCCGTACACGAAGAGCCTGGTGGCGCCCTGGGAGAGGCCGCTCTTCACATCGGAGTAGCCGGTGAAGGAGGAGGTCGACGGATCCAGAGTGAGGCCGCCGTTGTTGTTGACGTTGTCGAGGACCACGCTCGCGTCGTCACCGGGATAGGTGAACCGCATGGTCGCGGCGTGGTCGGTGGGCGCCATCTCGGCCTTGAGGCCGTTCTCGAAGGTGACGCCGTAGTAGTACGGCTTCGCCGTCTCGTTCTCGTGCCGGAACGGCAGCGCGCGTGCGGCCCGCGAGGCGTCCGGGGTCCCGGCCGCCGCCGACGGCATCAGCTGGAACGTCTGCCGGTCGCCCATCCACGGGCTCGGCTCGTGGCTGGCCGAGAACGCCTGGAGGGTGGGCAGGTTGTCCGCGTTGTTGCGCCGCGCGTAGTCGTACAGCCAGTCCTGCGAGCCCGCGTTGGTCACCGGGGTCCAGAAGTTGAACCCGTTGGGGACGGCGGTCGCCGGGAAGGTGTTGCCGCGCGAGAAGGAGCCGCTGGAGTTGGTGCCCCGGGTGGTGAGCGCGTAGTCGGAGAGGTGCGCCAGGCGCTTCTCCGGCTTCTTCGTGGCGAGGGCGAGGTCGTCGATCCAGCCCTGGAACTTCGCCGGGCCCTTGGGCGAGTCGTACGCCACCAGGATCCGGTCGGCCGTCTTGCCGGCGGCCACCGCCCCGATGCGCGAGGACACCTGGTTCCACTGGTTGACGTAGAGCGTCTTCGCCGCGCCCTGGCCCTGCGGGGTGAGCGCTCCGCCGTGCGAGTCGAGGGCCTTCAGATCGCTCAGATAGGTGCCGTCCGTGAAGGCGAGGTCCACCGACACGTTCGTGGCGGGGTAGCCGAGGTCGGTCTCCGGCATCGACGGGAAGATCTTGTAGTCGAGCACGGTGTCCCGGCCGATCCGGGTGTCCACGTCGAAGATCTTGTTGTACGAGTAGGCCCGGCCGTCCGCCTTGTGCGTACCGGCGTAACGCAGGGCCCTCTTTCCGGTGAATCCCGCGTTGGCCTTGGCGGTGGGTGAACCGCCGGGCCCGCGGTCCGTCAGCGTCCGCATGTCCTCGGGCACCGGGGTGCTGGTGTCCCCGTTCGAGAACTGCACATCGGCCAGCTGGGTGATGTCGGCGCCACCGTTGCGGGTGATCTCCAGTCGGTAGTGCGCGTACGCCGTGGAGCCCGTGAAGTCGTACGTCTTGGTCTGGAAGCGCGAGGGGAACGTTTCACCCGAGCGGGTGTCAAGCGTCGTCCAGGTGCTGCCGTCCGCCGAGCCCTTGAGTGTCCAGTCCTTCGGGTCGCGGGCGGCCGCGTCATTGGCCGAGGTCAGCGCGTAGGTGACGACCTTGACCGGGCTGTCGAGATCGAATTCGAGCCAGGCGGTCGGCTGGAAGGCGAGCCATTTGGTGCTCGGCTGGCCGTCGACGAGGTTCTCCTTGATCTCGCCCGAGCCGTCGTTCTCGGCGCTCGCCCGTACGGCCGTCACCCTGTCGGTGACATTGCCCGGTATGCCGCTGGTGAAGCCGCCGTCGACCCCCGACGCGCGCTTCCTCCCGTCCGGGCCGGTGTCCACGGTGTCGCGCCAGTCCGGCTGCGGCTGGCCGGTTTCGAACGAGGTGCGGAACTCCTGGCCGCCGAGGGCGGGCCGGGCCGAGGCCGGCTGGGCCGACGCGGCCCACTGGGCCGTCACCACGAGCAGGAAGGAGGCCGCCGCGAGGGCGGCCGTCGGCCCTTGTCGGAGCCGGGATCTGGGCAGCATACGGGGCCTTTCCATTGGCGGGCGCATGACACGGCGAAGCCCGGCGGGGGCCGGGTGTGCGACGGTCATACGATCTGGACAACGTTGTCAGAGAGAAAATGCAGGATCCAGTAGGAAGGCAAGTCATACGTGGTGTCAAGGGTGTTGAGGGGG
The DNA here is from genome assembly GCF_001653515.1 of Streptomyces sp. ERV7. Classification (GTDB taxonomy): domain Bacteria; phylum Actinomycetota; class Actinomycetes; order Streptomycetales; family Streptomycetaceae; genus Streptomyces. Next base: position 647,985 of record NZ_LYOY01000051.1, read on the forward strand.
AATGGCCTGGGCGTTTCGGGGCGCCCCGGGAGTGTCGCGGGGGTCCGGCCCACCGCGCTCCGCCATCAGATATCCAAGAGGTCTCAACTCGGGAAAGGATGCCGTCCAACCATGCTTTCGATCTTGCTCAGTTGACGGAAAGTGGACTATACCTGTCGGCGTCCGCTCCGCCGGGAAACCGGCGGGCTCGGGGGACGGGGGACGTCGGGGAAGCAACGGCACGTCATCCTCCGCAATGTCCGACGTATCCGCTGCGTACCCTGCACTACCCAAGCTTCAGCACAACTGACCGCGGTGGCGGGGCCCTTCGCCTGCAGGCGATTTGGTACGGGCGACCGGTACACCGCCTGAGTCCTGGAGAAGGCGAGGACTTGAGCATGGGATCCACCTCCGCCCACGACAGCAATGAGGGCCTGGGCCGTCGCGATCTGATCAAGCGGTCCGCGGCGCTCGGTCTGATCACCGTTCCGGCGATGGGCTTCCTGTCCGCCTGTGCGAGCGGCGACAGCGGCGACGACAAGAAGGTAGAGAAGGGCACCAAGTCCGACAAGAACCCGCTCGCGGTGAATGAGTCGGCCCCTCTCGACGTCGTCATCTTCGACGGCGGTTTCGGCACCAAGTACGCCACCGACGCGAACGCCGTCTACCAGAAGGCGTTCCCGAAGGCGAAGATCAGTTTCCACAAGACGCAGAAGATCCAGTCGGAGCTCCAGCCCAAGTTCAACGGCGGCACCCCGCCGGACCTGATCGACAACTCGGGCGCCGAGCAGATGGACATGGGCGTACTGGTCGGAAAGAGCCAGCTCACCGATCTGACCCCGCTCCTGGACGCACCCTCCATCGACGACCCGAGCAAGAAGGTCCGCGACACACTGCGGCCCGGCATCGTCGAGATGGGCCAGTTCGACGGCGACCAGTGCTGGATCTTCTACTACGCGTACACCGTGTACGGCGTCTGGTACTCGCAGACCGCGCTGGACAAGCTCGACGCGAAGTACCCCGAGACCTGGGACGAGATGCTCGCCCTGTGCGCGAAGGCCAAGAAGCAGGGCATCGCGGGCTGGACCTACCCGGGCAAGTACCCGTACTACCTGCCGTTCTCGCTCTACCCGTTCATCGCCAAGATCGGCGGCCGCGAGGTCCTGGACGCCATCGACAACCTGGAGCCGAAGGCCTGGGAGCACCCGGCCGTCAAGGCCGCGTTCGAGGCGTACTACGAGCTCTACAAGAAGGGCTACATCCTCCAGGGCACCCCGGGCATGACCCACATCCAGTCGCAGACCGCCTGGACCAAGGGGCAGGCGCTGTTCATCCCGAACGGCTCCTGGGTGGAGAACGAGGCCGCTCCCACCACGCCCAAGGACTTCAAGATGATGGTGGGCGCGCCCTCCAGCCTGGACGGCGGCGACAAGCTGCCGTACGGCACCATCTGGGCGTCCGGCGGCGAGCCGTTCATCGTCCCGGCCAAGGCGAAGAACCCGGTCGGCGGTATGGAGCAGCTGCGCATCATGCTCAGCGAGGCCTCCTCCAAGAACTTCACCACCCAGGTGAAGTCGCTCTCCGCCTTCAACGGCGGCACCGACGGCCTGGCTCTGTCCACGGCCATGCAGTCCGGTGTCGACGCGCTGAAGAAGGCCGGCACGAACGTCGTCAACCCGCGGCTCCAGGACTGGTATGTGAAGCTCCAGAAGGAGCAGATCGGCGTCGCCGGTCTCGGTGAGATGATGGCGGGCCGCGCCACCCCGGCCGAGACCATCAAGAAGATCCAGGGGTACGCCGACAAGGCCGCCCAGGATCAGCACGTCAAGCACTACAAGCACAAGAAGTAGCGGCAGTGGTCAGGCGTCACCAGCGGCGGCACCCGCTAGAAGATCGGGGTCGGTAACCATGCAACACGGCAAGTACCGGTTCATCGTGGGATTTCTGGTACTCCCACTGGCGTTGTACTCACTCTTCGTCATCTGGCCGTTCATCCAGTCCATCTACTACTCGTTCACGGACTGGACCGGTCTGAGCCCGGACTTCAAGATGGTCGGCTTCGACAACTACACGCGGATGTTCGACGACGACATCTTCTGGAAGTCGTTGCAGCACAGTCTGCTCTTCGTCCTGCTGCTGCCGCTGGTGACGCTGGGTCTCGCGCTCTTCTTCGCCTTCATGCTCAATGTCGGCGGGCGGCGCCGAAAGGGCGCCGCCATTACCGGAGTGCGCGGCTCCGGATTCTATAAAATCGCCTACTTCTTTCCTCAGGTGCTCTCGATCGCGATCGTCGCCCTGCTCTTCCAGTTCGCGTACAACCCCAACAACGGCGTGATCAACTCCGCGCTCAAGGGGGTCGGTCTCGGCAGCGTCCAGCCGAACTGGCTGGGCGACCCGGATCTGGCGCTGTACTGCGTGATGGCCGTGCTCGTCTGGTCCACGGTCGGATTCTTCGTGGTGCTGTTCTCGGCCGGAATGGCGTCGATCCCCAGGGACTTCTACGAGGCGGCGCTGCTCGACGGGGCCAGCCGCTTCACCACGTTCTTCCGGATCACCCTGCCGCTGCTCTGGGACACCGTGCAGTCCGGCTGGGTCTACATGGGCATCCTCGCCCTCGGCGCCGAGGCCTTCGCCTCCGTGCAGATCATGACGGTGGGCCCGGGCGGCCCCGACTACTCGACCACGGTCCTGCCGCTCTACGTCTATCAGTCGGCGTTCCGCGACGGTCAGGCCGGATACGCGACCACGATCGGTGTCGCGCTGCTCGTCGTCACGCTGCTGTTCGCGGCGGTAGTGATGCGACTGGGCCGGCGCGAGCGGCTGGAGTTCTCATGACCACTGACACCTCGACTGCCGACCTCGCCGAGGAGCGTCCGCCCGTGGCCAAGCAGGCGGCACCCGCGAAGAAGGAGAAGAAGGGCGAGGGCCTCGTCCTCAACGTCTTCTCGCACGGCGTGCTCATCCTCTGGGCGTTCATGGTCGTCATCCCGCTGCTCTGGGCGGTCATGGCGTCCTTCAAGGACGACAACTCGATCCTGTCCACCCCCTGGGCGCTCCCGGACAAGCTGCACTTCGACAACTGGTCGCGGGCCTGGACGCAGGCCCATATGAGTGACTACTTCGTCAACACCATCCTGGTGGTGGGCGGCTCGCTCATCGGCACGCTGCTGCTCGGCTCGATGGCCGCGTACGTACTGGCGCGCTTCGACTTCCCCGGGAACCGGTTCATCTACTACCTGTTCATCGGTGGGATGAGCTTCCCGATCATGCTGGCCCTGGTGCCGCTGTTCTACGTGATGAACAACCTGAGCCTGCTGAACACCACGCACGGCCTGATCCTGGTCTACATCGCGTACTCGCTGCCGTTCACGGTCTTCTTCCTCACCTCGTTCTTCCGGACGCTGCCCACCTCGGTCGCCGAGGCCGCGATGATCGACGGCGCCTCGCACACCCGTACCTTCTTCCAGGTGATGCTGCCGATGGCCCGTCCGGGTCTGATCAGCGTGGGCATCTTCAACTTCCTGGGGCAGTGGAACCAGTACATGCTGCCGACGGTCCTCAACACGGACCCGGACAAGCGGGTGCTCTCCCAGGGCCTGGTCGAGCTCGCGACCAGCCAGGGGTACAAGGGCGACTGGTCCGGGCTGATGGCGGGCCTGGTGATGGCGATGCTGCCGGTGCTCGCCGCGTACATCGTCTTCCAGCGCCAGGTCGTCGCGGGACTCACCGCGGGGGCGCTCAAATAGCGGTACATCACGCTCCGTATCCACCACGGGACCGCCCGTCGGCGACACGCCGACGGGCGGTCCCGTGCTATGTCCCACTGCTCAGGTCTTGACGGGAGACAACCCGAAAGGCTCAGCTTAGAGTTCACATGTTGGAGATAGGGCGGGGCCTCAAAGCTGCGGCCCCGTGCGGGGGCGGCCGTCGTGCCGCCTGCCTACGGCAGGAGTGGATGAGTCGATGGAGACTCCGGGGTCGCAGACGTCATTGCACCGGGCCAATCTGGAGCGGGTCGTACGCGCGGTGCGCATGGCGGGCTCGCTCACCCAGGCCGAGATCGCCAGGACCACGGGCCTCTCCGCGGCCACGGTCTCCAATATCGTTCGTGAACTGAAGGACAGTGGAACCGTCGAGGTCACACCCACCTCGGCAGGCGGCCGCCGGGCCCGCAGCGTCTCGCTCAGCGGCTCCGCCGGCATCGTCATCGGCGTCGACTTCGGCCACACCCATCTGCGCGTCGCGGTCGGCAACCTGGCCCACCAGGTGCTCGCCGAGGAGTCCGAACCGCTGGATGTCGACGCCTCCTCCGCGCAGGGCTTCGGCCGGGCGGAAGAGCTGGTCACCCGCCTGATCGCGGCCACCGGCATCGGCCACGACAAGGTCATCGGCGTGGGCCTGGGCGTGCCCGGCCCCATCGACGTCGTGTCCGGCACGCTGGGCTCCACGTCCATCCTGCCGGGCTGGACCGGCATCAACCCCAGCGAGGAGCTCTCGGGCCGTCTGGGCGTGCCGGTGTACGTCGACAACGACGCCAACCTGGGCGCGCTGGGTGAGCTGGTATGGGGCAGCGGGCGCGGGGTCAAGGACCTCGCGTACATCAAGGTGGCGAGCGGTGTCGGCGCCGGTCTGGTGATCGACGGGCAGATCTACCGGGGCCCGGGCGGCACGGCCGGCGAGATCGGGCACATCACCCTGGACGAGTCGGGCCCGGTGTGCCGCTGCGGCAACCGGGGCTGCCTGGAGACCTTCACGGCGGCGCGGTACGTGCTGCCGCTGCTCCAGTCCAGCCACGGGGCCGATCTGACCATGGAGCGCGTGGTCCAGCTGGCCCGCGAGGGCGACCCCGGCTGCCGGCGTGTCGTGGCGGACGTGGGCCGCCACATCGGCAGCGGTGTCGCCAACCTCTGCAATCTGCTCAACCCCAGCCGGGTGGTGCTCGGCGGCGATCTGGCGGAGGCCGGGGAGCTGGTCCTGGGGCCCATCAGGGACTCCGTGTCGCGTTACGCCATCCCCAGTGCGGCTAGGCAGCTTTCGGTCCTTCCGGGTGCCCTGGGCGGCCGCGCCGAGGTGCTCGGCGCGCTGGCTCTGGTACTGAGTGAAATGGGCGATTCGACCCTGCTTGAGAGTGCTCTCCCCGCCGGGACTCCTGCGTTCACTTAGATAACGGATGGCACCGTTGTCATCTCGTTAAGGATTTACTCCTTGACGGTGGCCCCGCAGCCGAGTTGACTTCCAGCCACCTCGGCCGCAACGTCGCGGCCTCGTCAGGGAGGTTTCAGAATGAACACGCGTATGCGTCGTGCCGCCGTGGCCGTGGCCGCCACCGCGATGGCCGTCTCTCTCGCCGCCTGCGGAAGCGCCAAGGAGTCGGGCGACAAGACGAAGGAGTCGACCGGCTCCAAGAAGGGCGACGCCCTCAAGATCGGTCTGCTCCTGCCGGAGAACCAGACCGCGCGCTACGAGAAGTTCGACAAGCCGCTCATCGAGAAGAAGGTCAGCGAGCTGACCAACGGCAAGGGCAAGGTCGTCTACGCGAACGCGAAGCAGGACGCGACGACGCAGACGCCCCCCTCCCCCACTCCCAGGCCGCGGAGTCCCGTGGCGACCCGGGCGCTGAGCCGCGCCGTCTCGCGGTAGCCGAGCCGTCCCCGGGTGCCGTCCTCGCGCTCCCAGCGCAGCGCGGTGGCGTCCGGCTGACCGTGCCGCACATGGCGCTCCAGACAGGAGTCGACCAGGTTGGTCCGCCCGCCGGGGAACCAGCGGGTGGCGGCGATCCCGCCGCGCCCGTCGCGGGCGCACAGCGGCTGCTCGTGCCAGACGATGCCCATGTCGCGGGCGGCGGTGGACCAGTACCACTCCGGGTCCGCGACCGAGCGGCGCTGCAACGCGCGGTAGCCGTCCACGCCGTGGGCCCGGCAGAACCGGGCGACGTTGCTGTGCTCGGCCAGCTCCCGGCCGGGGTACCAGACGTACTCGCCCATCAGCGCGCCTCCGGGTTCTCGATGAGCGCGGCGATGCCCTGTCCGCCGCCGATGCACAGCGCGACGACGGCGAACCGCCCGCCGGTGCGGCGCAGTTCGTGGGCGGCCTTGAGCAGCAGGATCGTTCCCGTCGCGCCGATCGGATGGCCGAGCGCGATCGCCCCGCCGTTCGGGTTGACCCGGTCGGGGTCCAGCTTGAGGTCGTCGAGTACGGCCAGGACCTGCGCGGCGAACGCCTCGTTGAGCTCGACCACCGCGATGTCGTCGACGTCGAGCCCCGCGCGCCGCAGCAGCTTCCTGATGGCTCCGGCGGGCGCGAAGCCCATGATCTCCGGTTCCAGGGCGGTGACCACCACATCGCGCAGCCAGCACAGGGGGGCGGTCCCGGCCCGTAGATCCGTGCCGCGCGTCATCACCACGGCGGCGGCCCCGTCGTTGATCCCGGCCGAGTTCCCGGCGGTGACGGTGCCGTCCGGTGCGAACGCGGGGTCGAGCCCGGCGAGCCGTTCCTCGGTGGTGCCGGGGCGCGGGTGCTCGTCCTGCTCGACGGTGCCGTCCGGGGTGAGTACGGGAACGACCTGCCCCGCGAACCGCCCCTGCTCCAGGGCCTCGGCGGCGCACCGCTGGCTCCGGGCGGCCCAGCTGTCCTGGCGCGCCCGGGAGATGGCGAACCGGGCGGCCACCGCCTCACCCGTCAGCCCCATCGGGCCGTGCGCGAAGGGGTCGGTGACCAGCGAGAACGTCCCGTCGATCCGGGGGGTGCCGGGAAGTTCACCGGCGGCGCGCTCGCCGTAGTCGAGCATCGGCTGACGGGTCATCGACTCATTGCCGCCGGCCACCATCACCTGCGCCTCGCCCAGGGCGAGCGTCTGCGCGGCGGACCAGACGGCCTGGAGGCCCGAGCCGCACAGCCGGTTGACGTTGTACGCGCGGACGTCGACCGGCAGCCCGGCCGCCAGGGCCGCGCGCCGCGCGTTGAAGGCGTCCGGCCCCACCTGGCCGACGCAGCCGAGGACGACCTCGTCGACGGCGTGCAGGTCGACCCCGGCGCGCAGCAGGGCCTCCTGGATCACCAGGGCGCCGAGCCGGTGCGCCGGCATCGACCGCAGCGCTCCCTTGAAACGTCCGACGGGTGTGCGCACCCCGTGGACGACGGCGATGTCGGTCAGCATCAGATCCCCCGCTCTTCGAGCCAGTCGAACACCCGCTGGTGGAAGTGGAGGGCCGCGCCCTCCTGGCAGTGCTCGCCGGAGCCGTCGGCGGCGGCGAACCGGATGAGGTCCTTCTCGCCGCGCAGGGCCGCGTGGACCCGCTGCGCCTCGCCGCGCGCGACCACGTCGTTCTCGGCGTCCAGGACCAGCGTCGGGCAGGTGATGCGCTCCGCCACGCCGTCGAGGTTGTACGGCATACAGGCGCGCAGGGCCTCGGCCGGGGTCTTGGACCCGAAGGCCCACATGCCGTGCCGCAGGAACCAGCGCAGCTGGGTGCTGTGGGACATGGCCACCGCCAGGGCGGGCCCGGCGACCTCGTCGCGGCTCTCGGTGACCCATTCGGCCAGGTGCGAGGGAATGCCCGTCAGGGGCAGCCGGTAGAAGTCGTAGATGCCGTTGTGCAGGACGCAGGCGGCGAAGCGGCGTTCGAAGGCGGCGGCCCGGGCGCCGAGGAGTCCGCCGAAGCTGGTGCCGAACAGGACCAGGCGCCCGGGGTCGACGCCGGGCAGGGTGAGCGCGTGGTCGACCACCGGGGTGACGACCGCCTCCCAGTCGTGCCGGAAGGCGAGGCCCTGCTCGCGGCGCACCGACTGCTGGCCGGGCCCCTCGAACGCGAGCACGTGGTAGCCGCGGCGCAGGGCGCCCGCGCCGACCATGAAGTACAGCTCCTCCAGGGTGGAGTCATAGCCTCCGTGGTGGATCACGGTGGGCCGGGGCCGGTCCGCGGGTCCGGCGAGGAAGAGGTAGCCCGGCAGGGTCGTGCCCTCGTACGGGATGCGCAGCGGGAGGACCGGGGTGTCGAACAGCGCGGCGGCGCGGGCGAAGGTCTCGCGCGAGTGCCAGGCCAGGCGGTCCGACTCCCGGTCGAGGTCGCGGTCCTCGACGCGGAAGAAGTCGGCCGTGCGGTAGTAGTTGGACGCCCGCAGCAGCGCCTCGCGCGCGCTCACCCGGTGTCCGGCGGCCAGTGCGTCGTCGCCGGTGCGGTGCAGTCGCGCGGCGGTGGCCGACCAGGCGCGGCACCAGGCGGCCTCGTTGCCGTCGGGGATGCCCTCGCAGGTGACGAGCACCTCGCCGAGATCCGCGCCCCCGCAGACGGCGTGTCCCGCCGTGCGCAGCGCCTGGAAGGAGAACGCCTTGTCGTCGAAGAGGAACTTCACCGCGGGCCTCCCGCCGAACCACGGAACGGAACGGCACCGTTCCGGCTCGTAGGGCGCGAACGTACACCCGCCACTCACGGAACGCAACCGTTCCGTTCCGTGTTAGTCTCCGATCATGGTGAGCCTCCGCGACGACGAACTGCGGCGTCCGCCCGCCGGCGCGGGTGTGCTGCGCCAGTCCGTGACCGAGACGATCCGCCGGGCGATGTTCGAGGAGCTGGCGGAGTCCGGGTACGCACGGATGTCCATGGAGGCCGTCACCCGCCGCGCGGGCGTCGGGAAGGCCGCGCTGTACCGCCGCTGGCCGTCCAAGGAGGCCATGGTCGTCGAGCTGGTCTCCGAGGCGGCCGCGGCCCACATCCCCACGACGACGGACTCCGGGTCGCTGCACGGCGACGTCGAGCGGTTCCTCCGGGAGACCCTGCGGGCGCTGCGGCACCCCCTGGTGGGCCGGATCATCCCCGACCTGCTCGCCGAGTCGGCCCGCAGCGCCTCGCTCCACGACGCGCTCCACCACGCCGTCCTCGGCCCGCGTCGCTCGGCGGTCGCGACCCTCCTGGACCGCGCGACGCTACGGGGCGAACTGCCGCCCGACATCGACACGGCCCTGGCCACCGACCTGTTCGGCGCGCCGCTGTACTTCCGTATGCTCGCGGCGGGCGGCCCGACCGACGACGCCTATGTCACCCGGCTGACCCACGCCATCGTCGCGGCGGTCACCGCCAGCCGCTGACGGCCCCACCCGCACTCACCCGGGCAGCAGCTCGGCCTCCATGTCGCAGCATCCGCCGCGCCGCATCAGCCGCCCCACCGAAAGCCACGCCTCGTCGTCGGCCGCCCGCCGCTCCGGCTGCTCGAAGGCGGCCACCAACTCCCCGCTCTCGTACGGCACTCCGCCGCGCAGCACGGAGACCGTCCGCACCATCGCGTCGAAGTCCTCGAACGGGTCGCCGTCCACCACGGTCAGATCGGCGATCTTCCCCTCCGCCACGGTGCCGAGGTGCTGTTCGACGCCGAAGAGGCGGGCCGGGAGCACGGTCACGGTCCGCAGGGCCGCCGCCGGGGAGAGACCGCCCCGGTGCAGTGCGCGCAGGCCCAGGTGCAGGGAGAGGCCCACGGGCACGATCGGCGCGTCCGTGCCGAGCGCGACCAGGCCGCCCGCCGCGAGCACCCGACGGTAGACGTCGGTCTCCGTGCGCAGGGTGGCGAGTTGGGCCTCGGTCGGTGGCACCCCCGCCGACTGGCGCACCAGCGCGGAGTCCCACGGCGGCATCACCACGGTGACCCGGGGGTCCGCGGCGAGCCCGGGGTCGGCCCCGATCAGCGGCGCCGAGGTGAACGGCGTGGCGATCAGCGCGAAGTTCACCCCGCGCGCCGAGTACACCTCCACCACGTCCTCGCAGGCGCGGCCCGACGCGGAGGTGGCGCGCCCGAACTCGGCGCGCTGAGTGGCTTGCAGATGGGTCGTGAGATCCTGGCCGAGCTGGACGCCGGGCGAGAGCAGATGGCTTCCGGTGCGCACCCCGAGGCGTTCGTGCGCGAACCGCGCCGCCTCCTCCATCACCCAGCCCGGCGCCCGTACATAGGTCTTGACGAAGTCCCAGTCGAGCGCCGCCGCCCGCTCCAGCGACCGCCGCAGCCCCTCTCTGGTGCGATGGGCGCGCCCCATGCTGTACGCCACCCGGGAGCCGTCGAGCAGTTCCCCCGTGGTCAGCAGCCGGGGCCCGGCGAGCTGCCCGGCGGCCACCGCCTCACGGATCCGCGCCTGTTCGTAGGCGAATCCGCCGAGCGACACCGCCGTGGTGATCCCGTAGGTGAGCTGGCCGACGGTCTGGCGGCCGCCGTAGGTGCTCTGCCAGGGGTGGGTGTGCGTGTCCCACAGACCGGGCACGACCGTGCGCCGCGAGGCGTCGATCCGCCGCAGCGCCCCACGGGCGCGGTGCGGCTCGACACTCGCGACGCGCCCGTTCCGTACGACGATGTCGACGTCGTCCCGGGCCTTCTCGCCGGTGCCGTCCCACAGTTGCCCGGCGTGCACCACCGTGTCGGCGGGCGTGGGCCTGTGTGCCTCCAGGGGCAGCCGGACGGTGCGCGCGGGGCCGCCGTCGACGCCGATGAGGCGCAGTCGCGAACCGGACAGGTACAGCAGCGTCTTCGCGTCCCCCGACCACGAGGGGTGGTCGGCGGGCTCGTCGGTCAGCGTGCGCGGCGGGCCCTGCGGGGTGCCGTCGGGGGCCACCGGCAGCAGGCAGAGCGCGGACTCGACGATCAGCGCCATCCAGCGGCCGTCGGGCGACCAGACGGGTCCCGAGTCGTACCGGTCGGAGACCGAGACGTGCGGCGCCACCGCGTGGAGCCGGGCGGTGCCTGTCTGGGTGTCGACGACCCGGACGAGGTTGTAGCCCTCCCTGAAACGGGCGTTGAGGCGATTGCGGTCGCAGAGCGCGAGGTGGCGGCCGTCGGGCGACCAGCTGGGACGGCCGGGCAGCCCGCCGCCGCCCAGCGGCGCCGCCAGGACGCGTTCGGCGCCGGAGGCCAGGTCGCGTACGAGGAGGCGGCCGGTCATGTCGAGGCAGGCGAGTCGCCCGCCGTCGGGCGAGAGCGCCGGGTGCACCCGGCCGCCCGTCGCGAGCGTGGTCTCCTCGCCGGTGGCCAGATCGCGACGGTGCACACCGAGCAGACCGTCGCGGTCGTCGGTGTACAGCAGCGCCCGCCCGTCGCGCGTCCAGACGGGACCGAGCAGATAGCGCGTGGGCGCCGACGCGCGCAGCCGGCGGGGCGGCCGCCCGCCCGAAGTGTCCGCCAGCCAGAGGGTGTTGAGGGCGGCGAAGGCGACGCGCTGCCCGTCGGGCGAGAGCGCGGGCAGATGGATCCCCCGCACCGGCCGCACCCGCCCTTCGCCCAGGTCGTACTCCTTGACCCGGTAGCGCGGCCGCTCCACCGGCAGCACGCCCTCGAACGGGATCGGCTCCGTCTTGCCCGGTCGCTCGGGCCGTACCAGCGTGAAGTGCCCGTCGACGGTCAGCAGCAGCTCGCCGGCCGCCGTCCAGCGCGGCGGCACCGGCGCGATGTCCCCGGCGACGGCGACCGGCTTGCCGTCGACGACGAGCACACAGGACCCGTTGGGCGCGGGGGTGGTGCGCAGATGGGCGAGCCGACGGCCGTCGGGCGCGAGGGAGGGACACATGACCTGCGCGGCTTCGCTCTCGATGTGCACGACGCCGACGGGCCCGTCCCCCTCGGCCGCGACGGCGGCGACGGTCCGCGCCTCCACCGCGAGCCCCGTCGCCGCGGTGACGACCTTCGCGCGGACGAACAGGATCCGCGTCCCGTCGGGCGACCAGGCGGGGTCGAAGTCCTCCCAGGGCCCGTCCTGGAGCGGCCCGTTCTGGCCGGTGAGCCCGGTGGCCCGGGTGAGCTTCCCGGTCCGCAGGTCGAGTACATGGATGCGGTACGGGCTGCCCGCCACCGGGTCGCCCGCGCGCTCGGACGCGAACGCGATCCGCGACCCGTCCGGCGACCAGGCCGGCCCCCGGTCGTCCCAGGGCCCGTCGGTGCGCCGCCGCACGTCCGAGCCGTCCGGCCGCATCGTCCACACGTGGTAGCCGCCGCCCTCGTAGGCGCAGAACGCGATGAGCGACCCGTCGGGCGAGTGGACCGGCCGGCCGGGTTCGAGTCCCGCCGGGGTGAGCGGCACCGCCCTGCCCCCGTGCCGGGGCAGCGCCCACAGCACGCTCTGGACCTCGGCGATCACCTGGTCCCCGGCGGGCGAGAGGCTCGCCGAGCCGTTGGTGGCGGCGCTGAACGACAGCGGGAGACCACTGCGCTGCCGGGCCGCCGCCGGGACCGCTCCGACGGCGGTGACGGCTCCGGCCGCACCGGCGGCGGCGAGCAGTTGACGACGGGTGAGGGAGCTCGCGGCGACGCTGCCGCTGTCACGGTCCATGCCCCCACACGCTGGCGCACCACGGAGCACGTGAGCAACCCTGCCATTCCGGCCAGACGGGCGAAGGTCAGATCCGCCAGGACCGTATCCGGTCGGCCGCGTCGTAGGCATCGGTGTGGCCCGCGTCTATGTCCCGGGCGAGGTCGATGAGGGCGCCGTACGGGGCGTCCAGGCCCTCGCCCGCCGCGTTCATGTACGCGACCACCACCGCCGCGCCGAAGAGCGCGTTACGGGCGGGCAGGGGGCGCAGCCGGATGATCGCGTGCATCAGTGCGCCCGCCCGCCAGGAGTTGTCGACGGTCGCCTCCACCCGGGGGGTGTTGACGCGGTGGCGGCCGACGGCGGCCACCAGGCTGGAGAAGTCATGGACCGTGGGCTGCTTGGGCAGCACTTCCGTCTGGCGTTCGAGCAGCCAGCGGATGTCGATGTGGAACTCCACCGTCAGGCGGCCCGCCCCGAGGAGTCCCGCTGGTCGGGGGCGTCGTCGGGGAAGGCCTCGTCGAAGGCGTCGCCCTGCTCGGCGATGAAGGAGCGGAAGACCTCCGCCGCACCTTCCAGCCGTGGATCGCGCACCGCCTCGTACGCCGCCTGCGTGATGAGCGCGGTCACCGTCGACCCCTCCGCCGCCGCGCGCTCCTTCAGCAACGCGTGCAGTTGGTCGTCGACCCGGATCGTCACTGACTTGGACATGCTTCGACCGTACAGCAGCCCGTACAGCGCGGAACCCCTTCCCCCGAAACGGCCCTGCGGCCGGCCGCTCGGACAACTGCCTTACGAACGTCAGACGTTCGCCGCCCAGCGCCAGAAGTCCCGCATCCGGGTGGGGAGCGGGCTGGGGCCGGTCAGCTCCAGCTGTGTGAGCAGGATCGTGGCCGTGCCGGTGGACGGGACGATGTGCGCCGCCGTTCCGGTGCCGCCGACCCAGCCGAACCGGCCCGGCACGTTCCACGGGTCGACCACCGCCACGTCGACCGCGCCGCCGAAGCCCCAGCCCTGCCCCTCCAGGAACAGCGTGCTCGCCTCGCGCTGGGCCCGGGTGAGATGGTCGGTCGTCATCTGCCGTACGGAGTGGGGCGACAGGACGGAGCGGCCGTCGAGCGTGCCCCCGGCGAGCAGCATCCGGGCGAAGGCGTGCAGATCGTCGGCGGTCGAGACGAGCCCGCCCGCTCCGGACGGGAACGCGGGCGGCGTGCTCCACTGCCCATCCCGCGCGTCGACCAGCTCCAGGCCGCCGGAGCCCGCGGCCCCGGCCCGGTAGTAGCCGGTGAAACGGCCCAGGTCGGCGGCCGGGACCGCGAACCCGGTGTCGGTCATGCCCAGCGGCCCGAAGAGCCGCTCGGCCAGGAACTCGCTCAGCGGGAGCCCGCTGACCCGGGCGATCAGCACGCCCTGGATGTCCGAGCACGCGTTGTACAGCCACGCCTCGCCGGGCTGGTGCAGCAGGGGGATACGGCCCAGCGCCGCCACCCACGCGTCCGGCGCCGCGACGGCCTGCGGCTGCGGCGGCCCCTGCAGCAGCTCGGTGAAGAGCGGCTTCACCGCCGGGAGCGAGAAGTCGGCCGGAAACCCGTATCCGGCGCGGAAGGTGAGCAGGTCCTCCACGGTGATGGGGCGCGCGGCCGGGACCACGTCGTCGACCGGGCTCGCGGGCGTGCGCACCACCGTGGGCGACGCCAGCTCCGGAAGCCACTCCCGCACCGGCGCGTCCAGCGCGATCCGCCCGTCGTCGACGAGTGCCAGCACCGCCGCGGCCACGATCGGCTTGGTCAGCGAGGCGATACGGAAGAGGGAGTCCCGGGCCATGGGCGCGCTGCCCTCGACGTCGGCGGACCCGACGGCCGCCACCTCCACCCGGCCTCCCCGGGACACCAGGCCCACGGCGCCGGGCGCACAGCCGTCACCGCCCACGTGCTCGCTGAGGATGTCGTGCAGCTCGCTCATCGGTCCACCTTCGGGAGTCGTCGCTCGGCAGTCACAGGGAAGACCGGCGGCGGCGCCCGAACTCATCGGTTCCGACGACGAATACGAGAGATGCCGATGAGTCGCGCCTCCTGCCGCCGCTTCGGCGACGGGTCCCCGCTGCTGCCCCGAAACCCTCGCTGACCCTTCCCACCTGCGCAGACGGCTAAGATCACGGGGATTTTTCACAACGGGGAAGGATTGCGACCTGTGCGCGTTTGGGGCAGGGGCATAGCGCTGGTGACCGCGGGAGCGGCGCTCGCGGTGATGCTGGCAGGGTGCGGAAGCGGCGAGTCCGAGCACGACGGCGGGAGCGGTGGCTCGGCGGACCCGGAGCGGGGCGAAGGGGCGTCGGACAAAGGATCCGCCACCGGGGCCGGCAAAGGAGCGGACGTCCGCTCCGCGTTGACGGCGGCGGCCAGGAAGACCGGCGAGCAGGCCTCGTACAAGACGCTCCAGACGGGGACGCCGGGCTCGGGCCGCTCCGAGATGCTGTTCCAGAAGTCGCCGTCCGCGAGCGTCATCAAGTCGTGGAACAAGCCGTCCAAGGCCAGTCCGAGCGGCTTCAGCCAGGTGATCTCGCTCGGCGGGAAGACCTATGTCCACACGGACGAGGTGCCCGGCAAGAGCTGGTACACCCTGGACGACGGCGCGGACGCCGGCCGTGACAAGGGCTCCGGCGAATCGCGGGCCGCGGGATACGTACCGGAGTTCACGGGCGCGCTCGCCGCGTCCCCGTCCACCCGGCGCGTGGGCGAGGAGCGGGTGGGCGGGCGCCCGGCCGACCACTACCGGGGCACGGTCGTCGTGGACGAGCTGGCCGCGTACACCGGGCCCGCCATCGACAAGGGCGTCCGCGACAGCTATGTCGCGAGCACCCGGCAGCAGGGCATGAGCTCGGTCGTCATCGACCTGTGGGTCGGCAAGGACGGCCTCGTCCTCAAGTCGCAGGAGGCGGGCCGGGGTTCGAAGGGCCCCGGGCTCGTCGTCGAGGAGTACTCGGACTTCGGCGCGGTCCCGGCGATCATGGCGCCCGCGGCGAACACCGTCGCCACCTGGAAGGAGTTCGTCGACGGCATCTCGGAGCGGTCGTAGGCGGTACGGACGTGCGTGAGGGGTGCCGCCGGGTCCGGCGGCACCCCTCTGTCGTCGCGTCGGGAACGGGGTCAGCGGTTGAAGACGCTGGTGCGGCTCCCTTCGACGGCCGCCGTGCCGTCCAGCGGGGTGGCGTTGGCGAGTCCGCACAGCTGCGCGGGCGTCAGACCCGCCAGCGCCTTGAAGTCGCGGTTCAGATGCGCCTGGTCGTAGTAGCCGCACGCCGCCGCGAGTTCGGCGAGCGACCCGTGCGAGCCGTACGGCAGCGTCAGCGCGCGCTGGAACCGCAGGATCCGCGCGACCGACTGCAGCGGCAGACCGATCTGCTCCCGGAAGAGCACCTGGAGCCGCCGGCCGCCGCGGCCGGTGGCCCCGGCCAGCTCACCCAGCGTCATCCCGCCGTGGCGTGCGCTCAGCCTGCTCCAGGCCTCGGCGACCACGGGGGACGGCACCGGCCCGTCGGCCAGCAGGCTCGCCAGCGCGTCGTCCAGCAGCTCCCAGCGCGTCTCCCAGTCGGGCGCCGCGGCGAGCCGTCCGGCCAGCCGCTCCGTCCACCTCCTGCCCAGCAACTCGTCCGGGTGCACGGTCTCGTTCGCCAGATGGTGCATGGATATGCCCAGGCACATATAGGCGCCGAGCGGGGTGAAATCCACTTCCACGGACTGTCCGGCACCCCGGTAGCCACCGAGGACGGGTGACGTCCGAAGCCCTCCGACCAGCGAGTACCACGTTCCGGCCGCCGCCTCTTTGTCGGCGGGGTCGTACAGGTGCAACGGGTCGCCCCAGCCGACGATCAGTGTCACCGTGGCGGCGGGGAGGGTGAGCCTCGCGGGCATCCCTCCCGGTATGCGCATGCCCCGGTACTTGACCACCCGGCCTCTCAGCCAGTCAGGTGCCGCTCGTTCCACACTCTCCCCTCGGTCTTCGGTAATCAAGGATGCTTTGGCCTCCACCTGCAACCCTCTCCTCACCATGCGCGTGTTCCGCCGACCGGAATCCGGCAAGGCAGTGCGCCTTCTTACAAGACCAGCGGTCGGCCTCGGCAGCAGTCTGTGTGGGCAGAGGTGGTGAAGGCCAGGAATGAGCGAACGCCTGGCCGAATATCGGCCATCGCCGGGCGCCGGGCGCATATGCCCCTGGTCTTCGGCCAGTCGAGCGGTGGTACGACAGGCCCGGCGGGGCCGGCGGCGGCCGGTCCGTTTCCCTGTTGTCACCCGCTCACGGGGGTGGCGGGTGACAACAGGAAAGCGGACCGCCGCGCGGGAACCGCACAGCGCGCCCCGGCGTCCCTCCGGGCAGCCAGACGATCACTGTCTGCCCCAGGGAGGACCTAGCCCATGTCCGCAACGGCTGCCCGCTACCTCTACCTCGCGCGCCACGGCGAGGCCCTGCCCGACGAGAGCGGACTTACGGAGAACGGGCGGCGCCAGGCCGTCCTGCTCGGCCGGCGGCTCAAGGACGCCCCGCTCTCCCTGGTCCTGCACAGCCCGCTCGCCCGCGCGGCCGAAACGGCGCGCCTGATCCACGGCGAACTCGACGGCGTCCCCATGGAGGCGTCGGAGCTCGCCGGGGACTACATCCCGTACGTGCCCCGCAAGGAGGAGCTCCCGCCGGAGTGGGCCGACGGGCTGCTCGCCCGACTGGCCCGGTTCCCGGCGGAGATGAGCGAGCGGGGGCGCAAGCTGGCGCCCGCCGCGCTGGAGCGGTTCGCCCGGCCCGTGGACGGCGACGAGCCGCGCCACGAGCTGGTCGTCACCCACAACTTCCTGATCGGCTGGCTGGTCCGGGCCGCCCTCGACGGCCCGAAGTGGCGCTGGCAGGGGCTCAACCACGCCAACGCGGCGCTCACCGTGATCCGGTACGCGCCCGACCGCCCGGCCTCCGTCGTCTTCTTCAACGACATGGGGCATCTGCCCGCGGAACTCCGCTGGACCGGCTTCCCGCCGGAGTTCCGCGTCTGAGCGGCACGAGGGAGTCGCCGTCGGCTGCCCGCAGCCGACGGCGTACACATGTGTCCGGATTCCCGGCGGCGGTGCGCCGGTGGTCTCTGCCTATGATCGTTCGAGGGTTCGATCGCGGTGCCGGTCGAGCGGAACCGCACACGACCACGGAGGCTGAACGGGCATGGCTGAGCGACGGGTTGTCATCGTCACCGGAGGCGGCACGGGCATCGGCGCCGCCACCGCCCGGCTGCTGGGCGAAGCGGGACACCAGGTGGTCGTGTCCGGCCGTCGCCCCGAGCCGCTGCACGCGATCGCCGAGGAGACCGGCGCGCTGGCCCACCCCTGCGACATCGGCGACGCGGACGCGGTGCGGGGCCTGGTGGACGCGACGGTCGCGGCGTACGGCCGGCTGGACGGCGTGGTGCTCAACGCGGGGACCGGGCGCAGCGGGGCCGTCGGTGACACCTCCGTGGAGGACTGGGACCTGGTGATGCGCACCAACCTCACCGGACCGTTCCTGCTGCTGCGCAGCGCGCTGCCGCATCTGGTCGAGGCCCGCGGGTCCGTCGTCGCGGTCGCCTCGGTGTCCGCGCTGCGCAACGGCGTGGGCAACGCCGCGTACGCCACCTCGAAGGCCGCGCTGCTCCAGCTGTGCGGCTCCCTCGCGGTGGACTACGGGGCGAAGGGGCTGCGCGCCAACACCGTGTGCCCCAGCTGGGTGCGTACGGAGATGGCCGACCGGCGCATGGCGCGGTTCGCCGAGGAGGCGGGCCTCGCGGACGTCGACGAGGCGTACGAGACGGCCACCCGGCTGCTGCCCGCCCAGCGCCCGGGCGAGCCGCGGGAGATCGCCGAGGCCATCGCGTGGCTGCTCTCCCCGGCGGCGTCGTTCGTGAACGGCGCCACGCTCACCATCGACGGCGGGGCGACGGCGCTCGACCTCGGGACCGTGCCCTTCGGGTACCGCGTCGAGCGACGCGGGGACGCCAGCTGAGGCGTGGGGCGCGGCGCCCCCGCTAGGCCAGGCCGGTGAGGAGCTCCTCGCGGCTGTTGACGCCCGTCTTGCGGTAGATGGCCTTCAGATGGTCGTTGACCGTGTGCGGCGACAGGTCGAGCCGGCGGGCGATGTGCTTGGTGGGCAGGCCCTGGAGCACTTCCTGCATCACGGTCCGCTCCCTCGTGGTGATCCCGTACCAGACGGAGACGGCCGGCAGCAGCAGACGGCCGGGGGCCGGTTGGATCGTGACGGCCACCGCGCCCGCCTCCGGGCCTTCGAGCAGCTGGCCGTGGAGCGCGATCCAGCCGTCGCGGGTGGGGACGCGGCTGAGCGCCTGCCCGCCCGCGCGGCGGGCGAGGTGGGCGATGTTCCAGACGGTGGCGGTCAGGTCCCGCTCGTCCACCGAGCCGGCGACGGGGGCGAGCAGCCGCATCCACTCGTGCGCCGAGGGCGTGGCCGAGGTGACCTTGTCGTCGGCGCCGACGACCGCGACGCCGGGCGAGAGGCTGTAGCGCGACGGCCGCAGCGGGGCACTGGCCACGAACCGCTTCAACGCGGCGGCGAGCGGCTCGGCGAGCAGCTGCGCGTGGGCCGCCTCGGCGGTCGAGAAGGGCCTGCTGCCCCTCTCCCGTACCAGGATCAGGCCGCCCCAGGCGACGCGCGCGTGGGTGAGGCCGATGCGCATCTCGCCGCCGAACCCCTCGGGGACGCTGACGTTGCGCAGTCGTACGCGGTGGCGGTGCCGGGCCGCGCCGAGGCCGACCACGCCGACCTTCGCGGGGCCCGGGACGAGCCGTTCGAAGGGGTGCCGCTCGGCCCTGGCGTCGTCGTCGAGCGCCATCCGGCGCGCGGCCGCCTCGCTGTAGTCGTGCTCCTCGGTGAAGAGGCAGCTGGCTCTGTTCAGCGGGTCGAGCCCGGCCAGCATGTAGCCGTCGTGCGGCACGAACCGTCTCAGCTCGTCCGAGAGCGCCCGCCCGAGATCCGGCACGGTCACCACGTCCGCCGCTTCGGCCGACAGGGCACGAGAAATCGCTTCAACTCCCCCGGTCACCCCACGAGCGTAGCCCGTGACGGCCGCACGATCACGGCGATTTCAGCCCTTCCATGGTCATCTGGGCCCGGGGCGCGTGTCGGGCCGCACGTCAATGCCCAGTTCTGGGGATTTCGGACAATCCATGGGCGGAGCACAGTCGTTGCCGTGTCGGGCCCCGCACCACATCCCCACGGACCGCGCTGTCCCTGTGTTCGCCAGTGCTCCAGGACACGAAGGAGAAGCACGTGACCGATCAGTCTCAGACGCGCCGCGGCGTCATCAGGGCCGCCGGTGGTGCGGCCCTGGCCGCCGGGGCGATGGCGCTCGGCGCGCCCGCGGCGCAGGCCGCCCCGCACCACGGCACCAAGTCCGCCCCGGCGATGCCGCCCGGCGCCGCCGCCCACAACGAAGCGAGGGCACTCATGGGACTGCCGATACCCGACGAGGTGACGGCGTACCAGAACAACTGGAGATTCTGCAATTACTGCTTCGGCCTCTGGTGGAACGGCAACCCCACCAACGGCGCCTGCCCCTCCAGGAACTCCCCCGACGGCCAGCACCACGGCCCGGGCAGCTGGAACTTCATCCTGCCGGCGAACCCCGCCGAGCACATCTGACCCCTCCGAGGGTGCGGGGCGCACGCGATCCGCGTGCGCCCCGCACCTGCGTGTTGCCGGCTCCGGGTCAGGGACCCGAGACCAGGTTCACCACGTTGTTCGAGGAGTTGGCGGTCCCTCCGGTGTTGTTGATGACGTGGTTGATCGTCCCCGTGCCGCCCAGCGAGACCGTCACCATGTCGTGGAAGCGGACACCCGCCGTGTTCGGCGCCTCGAAGGAGCGCTCGGCCACCACCGACGGGTTGGCGTTGAAGTAGCAGTAGCTGCCAAGACCCCAGGCCTCGTGGCTGGTCACCGAGCCCGCGACCTTGTACGCGTCGTAGCCCCGGGTCGAGCCGTTCATCCATGCCGACTGGTTCGGCGGGTCGTAGGGCAGCTCGTTCTGGAAGAAGTACGTACGGCCGCCGTTGCCGTTCCAGATCACCTGGTGCTGCTGGTAATGCTCGACGAACAGGCCGTACATCGTCACGCCGGTGCCGTTGACGACCAGCCCGTTGGCGGCCGTGTTGCTGGTCCAGCCGACGCCGCTGCCGTGGTCGGCGCGCCACAGCCACAGGTGGTCGCCGATGACGTCCGAGCTGTCGATGACCAGGCTCTGGGTGGCCCGGCCGACGCCCGCGCCGCCGATGCGGAAGAAGACGTCGTGCAGCGAGGTCGGGTCGGCGGTGTGCCGGGCGGTCGCGCCCGGGGTGCCGACCCGCATCAGGAGCGCGGAGTTGGCGGGACCGGCGTCGATGAGCAGTCCCGCGACCTTCACTCCGTCGACGTCCGCGACGTTCATCGCGGTGATGCCGTTGTCCGGTACCAGGGTGGCGAGGCCGAGGCCAAGGACGACGGTGTCCGGGCGGTTCACCTCGATGGTCTGGTTCAGGTGGTAGACACCGGGTGTGAACAGGAGGTTCTTGCCCTGGGCCAGCGCGCCGTTGATGTCCGCCGCGGTGGCGCCGGGCTTGACCACGTAGAACTGGTCGATCGGCAGCGAGGTGCCCGCGGGAGTGCCGTTCGCCCAGGTCGTGCCCTGGGTCGCGGTGCGCAGGGCGGGGACGAACACCTTGTACGCGCCCGCCGCGTCCACGTAGAGGAAGGGCTTCTCACGGGTCACGGGGCTCTGCGCCACCGTGGTGTAGGGCGGGCTGGGGAAGGTGTTGGCCGGCGCGTTGGTGTCGCCGACGAAGACCATGTTCCAGTTGGAGCCGTTCCAGCTGCCCCACTGGCTGTTGCGCGAGAGCCACTGCTGCTGCGAACCGGACCGCACCTGGCCGTCGATCCTGGAGTCGGCCATGAACCCGCCGCTGGACCACCCGTCGTCGTCCAGCTGGAGGTTGCCGCGCACGTGCATCCGGCGGTACGGGGCGGCCTGCGAGACGGCCCACCGGTCGCTGCCGCCGGTGGGGGTGACCGACAGGTTCTCGGCGGAGCGCCAGAAGTTCTGGGTGGCGTTGCCCTGGAACCAGTCGGCCTCGGCGTGCACGGCGCCGTTGATGGTCACCGCGTCCGGGGTGAGGCCGAGCCCGGCCACCTGGGTGTAGAAGCCGACGTTGGCGTCCACGTCGTAGCTGCCCGGCTTGAAGAGCAGGGCGTGGCGCTGGGCGCCGAACTGGTTGGACTCCTGCTGTCCGAAGACCTGGTTGAGCCTGCTCTGGACGGCGGCCGAGGACATCGACGGGTCGAAGACGGACACATTGGGGCCGAGATCGGGGTCGCCTCCGCTCGGCGGCAGGCTGTCGGCGGGGCTGACCTGGAACGACTGGGCCGCACTGCCGTTGCACGCGTACTGCTGCACGCGCGCCCCGTCGGCCGTCGAGGCACCGGGGACGTCGAGGCACTTGCCGCTGTTGCGGTTGACGAAGTGGTACCTCCCGGCGGCCTCCTCGACGGGCTTCCACTGCTGGTTGCCGCCGCCGCTGTAGGTCCAGAGCTGGATCGGTGCGCCGTCGGCGGTGGAGACGTCGGTGACGTCCCAGGACTTGGTGGCGTCGTTGCGGTTGTCGACCCGGACGTAGCCGTCACCGGTCGTCTGGAACCGCCACTGCTGCGCGGTGGTGGCGTTGCAGCCGTACTGCTGGACGGCGGTGCCGTCGGCGGTCCCGGCCGACGCCGCGTCCACGCACTTGCCGCTGTGCTGGGCGGACACGGTGACCCAACCCGTCGGCAGGGGCGCGGCTTCGGCCCGGGGGGCGGCGAGGGCGCCGGTGGTCATGGAGGCGGCGAGCGCACCGACGGCCACCAGTGATGCGGCTCTGCCACGCACGCTCCGGCGGTCGGGCGGAGTGGGGGTTGCGGGAATGGTCATGGCCTCACCCTTTCTTCAAGGCGTGAAGTTAGAGCTCCCTCATGGACACGTCAAGGGTTCAGACCTCGAACGCCTGGTCTGCACCAAAGGCTTGACAAGCTGTTGCCTCACCACTTAAGTCACGGGGTGAAATAAGAGGGTTCCGCTAAGGTGTAGACCAATTTAGCCCACGCTTGGGGCTCATGCGTTCAATAGCTGAACGAATAATTCGCCCATTCAGCTACTGCGCCACATTCCTTGAAGCAATAGCCAGGCAGCAGACCACATGGCGGCCTGTAGATGATCACTACCCGCCTGAGCTGCGGGACTGTAATTCCACCGCGCGTCAAATTGACGAACCATCAGCAATTACACCAAGAAGCAAAACAGCACTGAAAGACCGTTTCACCCCGTATTGCGGGGCAGATTAAGGCTGTCCGGCCCGTATCCGAAAATTCCGTTGTCATCTCGTTAAGGGCTAACTTCTTGACGTCACCGCAGGGGCACGGTTGGCTTCCAGCCACCTCGGCCGAAATTTATGCGGCCATGTCAGGGAGGTTGTTTTTAAGTGAGCACGCGTACCGGCCGTGGAGCGATGACCGTGGGTGTCGTCGCGATGGCCGTCACCCTCGCCGCATGCGGCGGTGGGAGCAAGTCCGGCGACGGGTCCGAGACCAAGAAGAAGGACCTCAAGATAGGTCTGCTGCTGCCGGAGAAGCAGGCTGCTCGCTACGAGAAGTCGGACAAGCCGCTGATCGAGAAGATGGTCAGCGAGCTGACCAGCGGCAAGGGCCAGGTCGTCTACGCGAACGCGGAGCAGGACGCGGCCCGGCAGAACCAGCAGGTCGACGAGATGATCGGCAAGAAGGTCGACGCGCTCATCATCGACGCCGTGGACTCCAAGGCCATCGGCGGCGCGGTGCAGCGGGCGCACGAGGCGGGTATCCCGATCGTCGCCTTCGACCGGCTCGCCGAGGGCCCCGTCGACGCCTATGTCTCGTTCGACAACGAGGACGTCGGCCATGTGCAGGCCAGGGCCCTGCTGGACAACCTCGGCACGAAGGCCAAGGACGGCCAGATCGTGATGATGAACGGTGCCCGCACCGACCCGAACGCCGCCCAGTTCAAGAAGGGCGCGCACAGCGAGCTCGACGGCAAGGTGAGCATCGGGAAGGAGTACGACACCAAGGAGTGGAAGCCGGAGAACGCCGCCGCGAACATGCGGACCGCGATCTCGGCCCTGGGCAAGGACAAGATCATCGGTGTCTACTCCGCCAACGACGGCATGGCCGGCGGCATCATCAGCGCCCTCAAGGCCGCGGGTGTCTCCAAGCTGCCGCCGATCACCGGGCAGGACACCGAACTCGCCGGTGTGCAGCGCATCGTGGCGGGCGAGCAGTTCATGAGCGTCTACAAGTCGTACGCGGAGGAGAGCCCGATCGCCGCGCAGATGGCGGTCGCGCTGGCCAAGAAGCAGAGCCTGATCTCCATCGCCAACTCCAAGACCAACAGCCCGACCAAGAGCGACATCCCCACCGCGCTCGTCCCGGTCGTCGCCGTGATCAAGGAGAACATCCGCTCCACCGTCGTCGGTGACGGCCTCTACACCATCGACGAGATCTGCACGGCCAAGTACAAGGCCGCCTGCAAGTCCGCCGGACTGCAGTAGCGCCCTCGGCCGTACACGTATCGACCGACCGTGAAGACCTCTGCCCGACCGCGTGACGCGGTCGGGCAGAGGTCTTCGGGTCGTACGGCGCTTCGGGGCGGTCAGCCGCCGTAGGCCCCCTTGGGCGGGCGGCGCAGCCGGGGTTCGGGGCGCGCCGCGCCGGAGGCGCACGGCTCGAACCCGAAGGGCGCGAGCAGCTCGGCCTGGAAGGACGCGGGGGCGGTGGCGTACGCGGGCAGGGACGCCTCGTCCACGATGCGCAGGACCGGGTCCAGGACGGCTTCGAGGGCCGCCGGATGGGCGCTCGGGGCGATACCCACGGCCGCGAGCAGCCAGTGGTCCTCCTCGCCCGGTATCCGCCCGTCGTGGTCGCGCGCGGGCATCAGGGTCGGCCGGAGCCCGTGCAGCCGGAGCAGGGCTCTGTGCTCCTCCTCGTCGATGGAGACGCCCGGCGGGATCCACACCGCCGCCGCCTCGGGCGCTCCGGAGCCCGACTCGGCGACCCACACCTTGCCGGTCTCCAGACCGAAATGCGCGAGGATGAGCCGGAGTTGGGCCTGTGAGGCCGAGACGAGAGCGGCGGTCTCGGGCGGGAGCCCGTGATCGCCGGAGAGCAGGCGGACTATCGCGTTCACATCCTGCAGGGACGCACGCCGAGCGCTGACCCTGTGCGCAAAGGTGAGGGCCATAAGCCGTGCCTTTCGCTGTGGTGCGTGAGGACGGCAGTGGCCTCACGCACCTCTTTGGCTTCTCTTTACCGAGGCTACCCGCCCAAGGGTAAGGGCATCGTATGAATCGGGGACCCCTCGGCCGACCGGGAATTGTACGCCGGAGGAGGCGCCCGGGGCGCCCGGGGCGCGCGTCGGCACCGGGGCGCCCTCGCCGCTCGCCGCGGATCCATGGAGCCGCGCGGAGCCACTCGGCCCGCGCTCCCCTCAGGCCCTTCTCTGACCTGCGGGGACGGGTCCACGAAGAAGCTTGACGCCACTCCCGCGCCACATGCGGCACCACACTTGGCGCCACCGATGGTGCCATTCACCCATTCGAGGGGTTGCCTTGGCGCCACAGTGGTGCCACTCTGGCGTTATGGACCTCACGCCCTACGTCGACAACCTCCGCCATGAGCTCGCGGTCGCCGCGGACGCGGGCGGGGACGAAGCCCGCGCGCTGGCGGAGCGGCTGACCACCCCGCTCGAGTCGGCGGTCCGGCTCACCCTGCTCAACGCGCTGTCCGCGGCCACGGACGAGATCACCCGGGAGCTGGCGCCCGGCTCGGTCGATGTGCGGCTGCGGGGCCTCGACCCCGAGTTCGTGGTCACCACGCCACCGGGCCTGGAGGCGTACGAGCAGAGCGAGCCGCGGGAGAGCGCACCGAGCGGGCCGCGGATGCCCGTGGCGCCGGCCCCCGCGGACGGGGAGGAGGGCGGGACGGCACGGATCAACTTCCGTCTGCCGGCCCACCTCAAGACGCGCGTCGAGGACGCCGCCGGCCAGGAGGGCCTGTCGGTCAACGCCTGGCTGGTCCGGGCCGTGGCGACCGCCCTGGAGCCCGGCGACGGCGGCGGCCCCGGCCCCACCCGCAGCCGCCACCGGGGCGGCCAGGGCTTCACCGGCTGGGTGCGCTAGCCGGCGCCCGGGCCCTGTCCGGCGAGCAGACCGGAACCACGCCATCCCTCACCCGCCCGACCGGCGGGAGCACCCACCAGAGCCAAGAGGACGGGACAGCCATGCCGCACTTCGACACACCCCAACCGATCTCCGTCATCCTCGAATTCGACATCGGCTCGGCCCGCGTCACCGCGGGCAAGCGCACGGACACGGTCGTCGAGGTGCTCCCCCGCGACGGCGCCGCCGAGGCCGACGTGCGGACCGCGCAGCAGACGCAGGTGACCTACTCGGGCGGCAAGCTGGTGGTCAAGGGGCCCAAGAAGCGCTCCCTGTTCAGCCGCAGCGGGTCGCTGGACATCAGCATCGAGCTCCCCGTTGGATCCCGGCTCCAAGGGACCGCGCCCCTGGGGGACTTCGTCACCGAGGGACTGCTCGGGGACTGTGCCCTCAAGACCTCGGCCGGTGACATCCAGGTCGAGCACGCGGCAGCCGCCCGGCTGAAGACCGGCCACGGCGACATCCGGCTGGGCAGCGCGAGCGGGGACGTCGACGTCTCCGGGTCGGGCCGGGTGGAGATCGGCGAGGTCGGTGGCAGCGCCACGGTGAAGAACGTCAACGGCGAGACCGCCATCGGCGAAGTCACCGGCGACGTACGGGCGAACGCGTCCAACGGCCGGATCTCGCTCGGTGTCGCCCACGCCGGAGTCGACGCCAAGTCCGCCAACGGCGGCATCCGGGTCGCCGACGTGCGCCGCGGCCAGGTCGTGCTGATGTCGGCCATGGGGGACCTGGAGGTCGGCATCCGCGAGTCCACCGCCGCCTGGCTCGACGTCAACACCCGGATGGGGATCGTCCGCAACTCCCTGGGCACGGCGGACGGCCCGGGCACCGAGGAGCACACGGTCGAGGTGCGCGCGCGGACCGGTCTCGGCGACATCGTGATCCGCCGCGCCTGAGAGCCGAGTCCATGGACCCCCGTCGTCCGCCCGGGGCGCGGGCGGGTTCAAAGACAGGCGCTGGTTCAAAGACAGGCCCTGACCGTCCGCCGGGCCGCACCCGGCCCGCCCTACCGAGGGGGAACGAACGCCATGACCACACCCACCGCGCAGGCGCGACCCTCGACGGCGATCGGCGCCGTCGAGCTCCGCCGGTCGTACGACGACACCCTGGTGCCCGACGGCATCGGTCCGAGCACCGCCGAGGAGCACCTGAGGGTGACGGCGGCCGGCTGTCTGTGGGCGCTGGTGGCGCTCAACCGGGCGGCCCGGCGCTAGAGCGGTCGGCGATTGCCGGTTGCCGGTTGCCGGTTGCCGGTTGCCGGGGATGTCGACCGGTGGTGACGGGCCCGGCAACCGTGTCTCAGAGGCTGTGGGCGACCGGGTGGCGGGGTTCGTAGAACGCGAGCTCGCCCCCGCTGGGCAGGCGGACCGCCGCGATACGGCCCCAGGGCTGGTCGCTGACCGGCCGGGTGAGCTCGACCCCCTTGGCCGTGAACTCCTCCACCTGGGCGGTGATGTCGTCGCACATCAGATACAGCTCGTGCTTGGGCTCGTCCGTGGTGGGATGGAAGGCCAGCTCGGCGGGCGGAAGCCGGAAGATGAGCCAGCCCTGGCCCGCGTCCACCCCGGGGAAGCCGAGCACGTCCCGGACGAAGGCCCGGTCGGCGTCGGCGTCCGTGCTGTAGAAGATGGCGTGCGCGCCACTGAACATGCTGCCCTCGCTTCGTCGTTCTTCCGCACCGGCTTGTCCCCGGCATCCTCGCAGCCGGACCGCGGGCCCCTCGTCGACACGCGCGACCCGCCCGGACGCTACCGCGTGCGGACGCGGCGGAAGTCGAGCGTCACTGGAGCGTGCCGCCGCGTGTCACAGCTGAACGGCCGCGTCCCCGGCGGGCCTTCGGCCCCGTACCGCCCAGGCGCGGGCCGTGAGGGCGATCGAGCCGTCCGGCCGTGTCGGCACGGCTTGGCGCAGCGCCGTGCGCAGCCGGTCGCGGGCGGCCGGTGTCAGCGCGGCCACATAGCCGGGGGCCGGGCCCTGCCCGCTCAGGAAGGGCTCCCACAGATCGGCGAAGCCGGTGAAGACGGTGTCCACCCCGATCCCGTCCACCGCCACGTCGACGAGCCCCGCGCCCCGCCAGAGCTCCCGCAGCGGATCCGGGCGGCACAGCGGGAACCGACGGCCCTCGTGCAGCGTGGCCGCCGCCGGGTCCAGGGCGAGGGCGGTGTCCCAGAAGTGGCGCAGCAGTCGCATCCCGTCCGCGTAGTCCCAGACGTACGCCGCCACCGTTCCACCGGGCCGCACCACCCGCACCGCCTCGGCGACGGCCGACGCGGGCCCGGGCAGGAAGTTCAGCACGAGCCCGCTGACCGCGACGTCGCAGGAGGCGTCCGGCACCGGCAGCGCCCGGGCGTCCGCCACGGCGAACCGCGCCCGTGCGGCGTCCCCGGGGGCGTGGAGCGCGGCGAGCAGCCCGCGCGCCGAGGCCGCGAACCCGGCGGAGCGGTCCACCCCGAGGAGCGCGGCCGGTCCGCACCGGGCGGCCACGGTCGCGGTCAGCGCCCCGGTACCGCAGCCCACGTCCAGCCATCGCAGCCCGTCGGGGCGGTCCAGCCACGCCACGAACCGCTCGGCGACCGTGCGGCTCCAGCGGCCCATGTACCGCTCGTAGGCGGTCCCGGCCGCCCAGATGTCGAAGCGCCGCTCCGCCCCGGTGTGCCCGCCTTCCATGCCCTCACGATCCCCGACCCGGCCGAACCGCGCGAGGCGTCACGTTCAGCCGTCCCCGGAGCGGCGTTCAGCGAGCCGTACACCCGATCACCCCCGCCCCGCAGGCCACCCGCGTCACTCAGCGTCACAATGAAACCGTGGAGTGGTTCGTCGCACCCGACTACTGGCTGAGCCGGCTGGTCTTCCAGCGGACGCTCGCCGCGATCTACCTGGTCGCGTTCCTCGGCGCGGCCCTGCAGTTCCGGGCCCTGATCGGCGAGCGCGGCATGCTCCCGGTCCCCTGGTACGTCGAGCGGGTGCCGTTCCGCCGGGCCCCGAGCGTCTTCCACTTCCGCTACTCGGACCGCTTCTTCGCCGGCTGGTCCTGGACCGGCGTCCTGGTCTCGGCGGGGCTGCTGGCCGGGGTCGACGCCCGGGTGCCGCTGTGGGGCGCGATGCTGCTGTGGCTGCTGCCCTGGGCGCTGTATCTGTCGATCGTGAACGTGGGACAGACCTGGTACGCCTTCGGCTGGGAGTCACTGCTCCTGGAGGTCGGGTTCCTCGCGGTGTTCCTGGGCAACGACGAGGTCGCGCCGCCGGTCGTCGTGCTGTTCCTGATGCGCTGGGCGCTGTTCCGCGTCGAGTTCGGGGCGGGGCTCATCAAGATGCGCGGCGACGAGTGCTGGCGCAAGCTGACCTGCCTCTACTACCACCATGAGACCCAGCCCATGCCCGGCCCGCTGAGCTGGTTCTTCCACCATCTGCCGAAGCCGTTCCACCGAGCGGAGGCCGCCGCCAACCACGTCACCCAACTGGCCGTCCCCGTACTGCTGTTCGCCCCGCAGCCGATCGCCACGGCGGCCGCCTCGCTGATGGTCCTCACCCAGCTATGGCTGATCCTGTCCGGCAACTTCTCCTGGCTGAACTGGACGACGGTCGCCCTGGCCCTCACGGCCGTCGACTTCTCCCCGCTCACCGGCGCCCGGCACTTCCCGGCCACCCCGCTCTGGTACGAGGTCGTGGTCCTCGCCGTCGCCGCGTTCCTGCTCTTCCTGAGCTACCGCCCGGCCCGCAACCTGCTCTCGCGCGGGCAGATCATGAACTACTCCTTCGACCCGCTGCACCTGGTCAACACCTACGGCGCGTTCGGCAGCGTCAGCCGGCTGCGGCTCGAAGTCGTCATCGAGGGGACGGCGGACCCGCTCCCGCTCGCCGACTCCGACTGGCGGGAGTACGAGTTCAGGGGCAAGCCCGGGGATCTTCGGCACTGGCCGCGCCAGTTCGCGCCGTACCATCTGCGGCTCGACTGGCTGATGTGGTTCGCCGGTCTCTCCCCGGGCTACGCGCGGCCGTGGTTCGGCCCCCTGGTGGAGCGCCTCCTGGACAACGACCCCGACACCCTGCGCCTGCTCAGGCGCTCCCCGTTCCCGCCCGACAGCCTCCGGCGCCCCGCCCTCCTTCTCAGCCCCCGCTATCGGGCGGGGCGCCGGACGGAAACGCTTCTCCTCCTCGTTCTCTTCTGCTCAAACCTCCGCGCCCCTCTCCTCGGGCGCGGCATCCCCGCCGGTCAGGCGGCGAAGGAGATGGTTCACGTGTCCGCTACGCCCGTGCTGGCGTTGCGCGGGGTCTCCAAGCGGTTCGGTGCCGTTCAGGCGCTCACCGACGTAGAGCTTGAGGTCCACGCCGGTGAGGTGGTCGCCCTGGTGGGCGACAACGGAGCCGGAAAGTCCACGCTGGTCAAGACGATCGCAGGGGTGCACCCCATCGATGACGGCGTCATCGAGTGGGAGGGCCGCGGCGTACAGATCAACAAGCCGCACGACGCCCAGGCGCTCGGCATCGCGACCGTCTACCAGGACCTCGCGCTCTGCGACAACATCGACGTCGTCGGCAACCTCTACCTCGGCCGGGAGCTGCGCAAGCGCGGCATCCTCGACGAGGTCGAGATGGAGCGCCGCTCGCGCGAGCTGCTCACCACGCTGTCGATCCGCATCCCGAGCGTCCGCATCCCGATCGCGTCGCTCTCCGGAGGCCAGCGCCAGACGGTCGCGATCGCCCGTTCGATGCTCGGCGAGCCCAAGCTCGTCATCCTCGACGAGCCGACCGCGGCCCTCGGCGTCGAGCAGACCGCCCAGGTCCTCGACCTGGTCGAGCGGCTGCGCGAGCGCGGCCACGCGGTCATCCTCATCAGCCACAACATGGCCGATGTGAAGGCCGTCGCGGACAAGGTCGCCGTACTGCGCCTCGGCCGCAACAACGGCGTCTTCGAGGTCAAGACCACCTCGCAGGAAGAGATCATCTCCGCCATCACCGGCGCCACGGACAACGCCGTGACCCGTCGTGCGGCGCGCAACGCGGAGGTTCAGAAGTGAGCACCGACAAGACCTCCCCCGTGGACAAGGCCGCGGCGGCCGACCCGACCGCGCCCATCCACCTCGACAAGCCGCACGAGGCCCCCGTGGACGCGCCGCCGGCCGCGGGCGAGGCGGTCACCGCCGTCGACCCGCGCCTGCTGGTGCGTGAGCAGGGCTTCGCGGGCTACCTGTCCGAGTTCAAGCGCAAGATGAAGGCGGGCGACCTCGGGTCGCTGCCGGTCGTCGTCGGCCTGATCGTCATCATGGCGATCTTCCAGAGCCTGAACTCGAACTTCCTGACCGCCGGCAACCTCTCCGACATCTCGGTCGCCATGGTCGGTACGGGCATGATCGCCACCGGCATCGTCTTCGTGCTGCTGCTCGGCGAGATCGACCTCTCGGTCGGCTCGGTCAGCGGTGTCGCGGGCGCCACCTTCGCGGTGCTCAACGTCACCCACGGCATGGCCGAGTGGCTCGCCCTGGTCCTGGCGATCCTCACCGGTACGGTCGCCGGTGCCATCCACGGCTTCGTCTTCGCCAAGATCGGCGTCCCCGCGTTCGCCGTGACCCTGGCCGGTCTGCTGTTCTGGAACGGCTTCATGCTCCAGGTGCTCGGCAGCAACGGCACGATCAACCTGGACTCCGAAGGCCTGGTAGCCAAGCTGACCAGCTACTACTTCACCGATGTGGCGGCCGCCTACGGCCTGGCCGTCATCGCGGTGGTGGCGTTCTTCCTCACCTCGCTCATGGACAGCCGGCGCCGCGAGGCGGCCGGGGTGCCGTCCCGCCCGTTCAGCGAGATCGTGCTGCGCACGGTGCTCCTCGCGATCCCCGCGTTCGGCGTCGCCGCCGTCTACAACCAGTACAAGGGCCTCCCGCTCGCGGTGGTGCTCTTCCTGGCGGTCCTGGTGCTCACCGACTTCGTGCTGCGGCGCACCGCGTACGGCCGCAAGGTCTTCGCGCTCGGCGGCTCCATCGAGGCCTCCCGCCGGGCCGGCATCAACGTGGTGATGGTCCGCACCTCCATCTACGCGATCTCCGGCACCTTCGCGGCCATCGGCGGTCTCTTCCTCGCCTCGAAGATCACCGCGGCCAACCAGGGCGCGGGCAGCGGCGAGCTCCTGATGAACGCCATCGCGGCGGCCGTCATCGGCGGCACCAGCCTCTTCGGCGGCCGCGGCCGCACCTGGAACGCGCTGCTCGGTGTGCTGGTGATCACCTCGATCCAGTACGGCCTGGCTCTGCAGGGCATCGCCTCGCCGATCCAGTACATGATCACGGGTGGCGTACTGCTCGCGACCGTCGTGATCGACGCGGTCACCCGCAAGACCCAGAAGTCCGCAGGTCGCGCCTGACCCGCGGCCCGAACCCCCCGACACCCCTTGCGGGGCAAGGGGGGACCCCACGGACGGACCACGGACGTGCCCGGTGCCCTCGGCGGCGCCGGGCACGTCCGTACGCGTGCGCGGATGTCAGCCATTCGCGTGACGCCGAACGCACCGCCCGATGACCGCCGTCGCGAACGGAACATTAGACTCGGCGGAATCGGCATGCTCGACCAGCACGGATGCAAGGAGGCACGGGTGCCGCTGCTTACCCGTATCAGGGGACCGCGCGATCTCGACCGGCTCAGCCCGGAGCAGCTGGACCAGCTGGCCGCTGAGATCCGGACCTTTCTCGTGGACGCGGTCTCCAAGACCGGCGGGCACCTCGGCCCCAACCTGGGTGTCGTGGAGCTCACCATCGCGCTGCACCGCGTCTTCGAGTCGCCCAAGGACAAGGTCCTGTGGGACACCGGCCACCAGAGCTATGTGCACAAGCTCCTCACCGGCCGCCAGGACTTCTCCAAGCTGAAGATGAAGGGCGGGCTCTCCGGCTACCCGGCCCGCGCCGAGTCCGAGCACGACTTCATCGAGAACAGCCACGCCTCCACCGTGCTGGGCTGGGGCGACGGCCTGGCCAAGGCCAACGAGGTCCTGAAGCGGGACGCCCATGTCGTCGCGGTCATCGGCGACGGCGCGCTCACCGGCGGCATGGCCTGGGAGGCGCTGAACAACATCGCCGCCGCCAAGGACCGCCCGCTGGTCATCGTGGTCAACGACAACGAGCGCTCGTACGCGCCGACCATCGGCGGCCTCGCCAACCACCTGGCGACCCTGCGCACCACCGACGGCTACGAGCGCTTCCTGGCCAAGGGCAAGGACCTCCTGGAGCGCACCCCGGTCGTCGGCAAGCCGCTCTACGAGACGCTGCACGGCGCCAAGAAGGGCCTCAAGGACTTCATCGCCCCGCAGGGCATGTTCGAGGACCTCGGCCTGAAGTACGTCGGCCCGATCGACGGCCACGACATCGAGGCCCTGGAGTCCGCCCTGACGCGCGCCAAGCGCTTCGGCGGCCCGGTCATCGTGCACTGCCTCACCGAGAAGGGCCGCGGCTACCAGCCCGCCCTGGCGGACGAGGCCGACCGCTTCCACGCCGTCGGCAAGATCCACCCGGACACCGGACTGCCGGTCTCCACCTCGGGCCTGGACTGGACCTCGGTCTTCGGCGAGGAGATGGTCAAGCTCGGCAAGGAGCGCGAGGACATCGTCGCGATCACCGCGGCCATGCTCCAGCCGGTCGGCCTCGACAAGTTCGCCAAGGCCTTCCCCGAGCGGGTCTACGACGTGGGCATCGCCGAGCAGCACGCCGCGGTCTCCGCGGCGGGCCTGGCCACCGGCGGGCTGCACCCCGTCTTCGCCGTCTACGCCACCTTCCTCAACCGTGCCTTCGACCAGGTCCTGATGGACGTCGCCCTGCACAAGTGCGGGGTGACCTTCGTCCTGGACCGGGCCGGGGTCACCGGCACGGACGGCGCCTCGCACAACGGCATGTGGGACATGTCGATCCTCCAGGTCGTCCCCGACCTGCGGATCGCGGCCCCGCGCGACGCCGACCAGGTGCGCGCGCAGCTCCGTGAGGCCGTGGCGGTCGAGGACGCCCCGACCGTCGTGCGCTTCTCCAAGGGCGCGGTCGGCCCCGCCGTCCAGGCGGTCGGCCGGATCGGCGGCATGGACGTGCTGCGCGAGGCCGACGCGGAGCGCCCCGACGTGCTCCTGGTCTCGGTCGGCGCGCTCGCCCCGATGTGCCTGGAGATCGCCGACCTGCTCGACGCCCAGGGCATCTCGACGACCGTGGTCGACCCGCGCTGGGTCAAGCCGGTCGACGAGGCGCTGGCGCCGCTCGCCGAGACCCACCGCGTGGTCGTCACCGTCGAGGACAACAGCCGCGTCGGCGGTGTCGGCTCGGCCGTCGCCCAGGCACTGCGCGACGCGGGCGTCGATGTGCCGCTGCGCGACTTCGGCATCCCGCCGCGCTTCCTGGACCACGCCTCCCGCAAGGAGGTCATGGCCGAGATCGGGCTGACCGCGCCGGACATCGCACGTCAGGTCACCGGCCTGGTCGCCAGGCTCGGCGGCCTGGAGAGCGAGAGCGCCGTGGAGCCCGCGCGCGACTGACACCTTCGACGCGCGTCTTATGACGCGCGGCCTCCACCGGCTTTGACGCGCGGCCTCCACCGGCTTGCGCACCGGTCAACGGGCCGGTTCGATCGCCCTGTACGGGTGGTTGGACCGGCCCAATCGCGTGAATTACGGCCGCCACCCGGTACCCGTACCGCGTCTCGTCCCGATCATGACGGGGACATGAGCTAGCGGAGGTGCACAAGGTGGCTGGTACCGGACTGTTTCGGACCAAATCAATTGAGAAGTCCATCGCGGACACGGAGGAGCCGGAACACGCGCTCAAGAAGTCGCTGTCGGTACTCGATCTGACGGTCTTCGGGGTCGGTGTCATCATCGGCACCGGCATCTTCGTCCTCACGGGCAAGGTCGCCAAGGAGAACGCGGGACCGGCGGTCTCCCTCGCGTTCGTGGCCGCCGGTGTCGTCTGCGCGCTGGCGGCGCTCTGCTACGCGGAGTTCGCCTCCACGGTCCCGGTCGCCGGGTCCGCCTACACGTTCTCGTACGCCTCGCTCGGCGAGCTCCCCGCCTGGACCATCGGCTGGGACCTGGTCCTGGAGTTCGCCCTCGGCACCGCCGTGGTCGCCGTCGGCTGGTCGGGGTACGTACGCTCGCTGATGGACAACGCGGGCTGGCACCTACCGGACTCGCTGTCCGGGCGCGAGGGCGCCGACGGCTTCGGCTTCGACATCCTCGCCGCCGCCCTCGTCCTGGTACTGACCGCCATCCTGGTCTTCGGCATGAAGCTTTCCGCACGCGTCACCTCGGTCGTCGTGGCCATCAAGGTCACCGTCGTCCTGATCGTGATCATCGCGGGAGCCTTCTTCATCAAGTCCGAGAACTACAAGCCGTTCATCCCGAAGGCGCAGCCGCAGGAAGCGGGGGGCAACCTCCAGGCGCCGCTGATCGAGCTGATGTCGGGGTACGCGCCCACCAACTTCGGTGTGATGGGCATCTTCACCGCCGCCTCCGTCGTCTTCTTCGCCTTCATCGGCTTCGACATCGTGGCGACCGCCGCCGAGGAGACCAAGAACCCGCAGCGGGACATGCCGCGCGGCATCCTCGGCTCGCTCTTCATCTGCACTGCCCTGTACGTCGCCGTCTCGATCGTCGTCACCGGCATGCAGCACTACACCGAGCTCTCCATCGACGCCCCGCTCGCCGACGCCTTCAAGGCCACCGGCCACCCGTTCTTCGGGGGTGTCATCAGCTTCGGCGCCGCCGTGGGCCTCACCACGGTCTGCATGATCCTGCTGCTCGGCCAGACCCGGGTGTTCTTCGCGATGAGCCGGGACGGGCTGCTGCCCCGCTTCTTCTCCCGCGTCCACCCCCGCTACCGCACCCCGCACCGCCCGACCATCCTGCTCGGCGTGCTCATCGCGGTCCTCGCGGGCTTCACCAGCCTCAGCGAACTCGCCGAGCTGGTGAACATCGGCACCCTCTTCGCGTTCGTCATCGTCGCGGTGAGCGTCATCATCCTGCGGCGCACCCGGCCCGATCTGCACCGCGCCTTCCGCACCCCGCTGGTGCCCTGGGTGCCGATCCTGTCGGTGGCCGCCTCGCTGTGGCTGATGCTCAATCTGCCCGCCGAGACCTGGCTGCGGTTCGGGATCTGGATGGTGATCGGCTTCGTCGTCTACTTCCTGTACGGCCGCTCCCACAGCCGTATCAACGTAGAGTGACGACCGCCGGTTCCCGGAGTTGATGACTCGGCCCCGTATGTCCCGCTTCGGCTGGAACTGCGGGGCCGGATAGCGTGCACCTCGTGCACCGTACGCCCACCGACTCCCTCGCTCCGTCACACTCCGTACGCACATCGCGGGTGCCGCGGCCGCGTACGGAGCCGGTGGCCCGGCGCGGCGCCGGATACTGGACACGGCTGCTGCCCGCGCTCGCCGCGCTGGCCGTACTGACCCGGCTGCCCTCCTTCCGGCATCCCCTGTGGAACCCCGACGAGGGCTACCTCGCCGTCCAGGCCCGCCAGCTCGCCGCCGGGGGAGCGCTGTACGACACGGTCGTCGACCGCAAGCCACCGCTGCTGCCCTGGCTGTACGAGGCCGCCTTCGCGGTGTTCGGCGACACCTCGCTCGGCCCGCTGCGGATCGCGGCCGTCGGGGCGCAGCTGCTCACCGCCGCGCTGCTCGCCTCCACCGCCCGCCGCCGCTGGGGCGACCGGGCGGGCCGGGTCGCGGGCGTGCTGCACCTGCTCGTCTCCATCGGCCTCAACCCCGAGGACACCCAGGCGGCGACGTTCGAGGTGTTCATGCTGCCGTTCACGGTCGCGGCCGTGCGCTGCGCCGACCGGCGCCAGTGGGCCCGCGCCGGGCTCGCCGTCGCCGGAGCCCTCCTCACCAAGCAGACCGGCGGCGCGGCCCTGGTCCCCGTGCTCTGGCTGATGTGGCGCACGGCCGTACCGCGCCGCGCCGCGCTGCTGCGCACCGGCGCCGCACTGTGCGGCCCGGTGCTGCTCGCCGCGCTGCTCACCGGCCCGGCCCGGTTCCTGTTCTGGACGGTCACCGGCTCCGGCGCCTACGCCTCCTTCGCCGGCTCCGAACTCCACGTCCTGGCCCGGGGGCTGGTCAACACCGCACTCCTCGCGCTCGCCTGCGCCGGAATCGTCCCGCCGGTGGTGCGGGTGCTGAGGATCGCCAGGACCGGCGCCGCGGACGTGTGGCTGTGGCTCGCCTCCTCGGCCGGGGCGGTCCTGGCCGGCTTCCACTTCTTCGGCCACTACTACCTCCAGCTGGTCCCGCCGCTGGTGCTGCTCGCCGCCGCCGCGCTGCAGATCCTGCCGCCGCAGCGGCTGACCGCCGCGCTGCTCGCCTCCGCCTGCGCCTGCGCGCTCTTCCTCTCCTGGGGCCTGCTCGCCCCGCGCCCCGAACTGGCCCACGCCGAGCGGCTGGCCGCCGCCGTACGGGAGCGCTCGGCGCCGGACGAGCCGGTCCTGGTGTGGGGCATACACCCCGAGACGTACTGGCTCTCCGGCCGCGCCCCCGCCACCCGCTATCTGACCGCCGGGCTCCTCACCAACTACAGCGGCGGCCGCGACGGCCCCCAGGTGGGCGAGAAGTACGGTGTGGAGGGCTCCTGGCCGGTCCTGCGCACGGAGCTGACCGCCCGGCCGCCCGTACTGGTCGTCGACGACTCCCGGGGCGAGCCGTACGCCCCCGAACGCCTCCCGAGCCTGCGCCGGCTGCTGGCGGCCCACTACGAGCCGCTCGCCGGGACGGTCGACGGAGCCGTGCTGTACGTACGGACTCAGCCGTCGGTGGCCTCGGTGTCCCCGGCCGGATGACGCACCGCCCGCGGCCCCACGCAGTGCGCCCCGTGCGCCTCCACCCGGCGGCGCAGCTCGCGGTCGGCCGTCACGACCAGGCAGGGGCGGTCCGGGGCCCGCCCGGCGGCCAGCTCCACGATCCGGTCGTCGCCGCTGCCGGGCGCGCTCTCCACCCGTACGCCCGCCACCGGCTCCACCCCGCGGGCCGCGCCCTCGACCACCAGGACCAGGTCGACGGGGCCCGGATGACCCGGCAGACCGGTCTCGGCGTAGCCCACCAGGCGGTCGCGCAGACGCTCCGCGGCGCCGCGCCGGTCGCGCCACCAGCCGTCCGGCACCGAGCCCACCACATTGGCCGCGTCCACGATCACCAGCGAGGTCGTCCCCATCCCGGCAGAGTGCCACGCGGCGGGGGAAAATCGCACGTCGGACCGGGGAAATCCCGCGAAATCCGGGCCCCGGAGCGAGTGTTATTGTCGCTGG
This sequence comes from Streptomyces sp. ERV7, assembly GCF_001653515.1. Taxonomy (GTDB): domain Bacteria; phylum Actinomycetota; class Actinomycetes; order Streptomycetales; family Streptomycetaceae; genus Streptomyces. The sequence continues at coordinate 685,775 of NZ_LYOY01000051.1, forward strand.
GTCTCATGGTGTGTCGCACCCGGCCGCTCATCGCGGACCTGGTAGGGAAAGGTGGTCGGTGAGCCATGGCGTTCAAGCCTGCGCGTACCTCGAAGGGGCAGGCGGGCCGGGAGCACGAGGTCCCCACTCCCGCCCTGCCCGACGGCGCCCCGGCGGTCACCGGCTGGCTGCTGCGCGGCAAGGACGGGCGGCTGACCGCGTACGCGCCGAGCGCGGGCGGTGTGCTCCGCTGGACCGAGGTGCGCCCCGGCGGCCCCGAGTGGACCGGCCCCGAGCTGGTCGCCCCGGCCACCGGCCTCGACCCGCGCCTGACCGTCGCCCAGGGCGGCGACGGCTATGTGCACCTGGTCGCGCTGCGCCGCACCACGACCCCCGCCGGAGAGGCGAGGACGGACATCGTCCACGCCATCCAGTACCAGTCGGGCCGCCCGGTGAAGGACTGGTCCCCGCTGGGCACCCCCTACCGCGACCAGGAGAAGGCCGCGAAGGTCGGCCACCCGGCCGCCGTCGTGGACTCCGCCGACAACCTGTGGGTCTTCGTCCGCAACGCCGGGGGCGGGCTGTGCGCCCGAGGCCAGCTGTCCTCCGGCAAGTGGGGCAACTGGAAGGACCTCACGGGCTCCGGCTCGTACGGCACGATCTGCGCGAGCACGGCCGAGGAGGGCCGCATCGACGTGCTGGCCCCGGCCAAGCGCGGGGTGATGCGCTGGACCAAGGGCCCGGGCGCCGGCGAGTTCGAGCAGCTGCCCGACCTCAAGCTCCAGGTGGCCAACGGCTCGGTGAGCGCCCAGCACACCGGCGAGGGCCGGATCACCTTCTTCTGGCGCGAGGCCGACGGCGGCCAGGTGCACGCCTTCCGGAGTGAGCTGCCCGCCGTACCGCTCGACGGTGACGCGAGCGGCCCGGTCGCCGTGCTGCGTACGCCCGTGGACGGCCACGACTGCACCCTGATGGCCATGCGCGGCCCGGACGGGCGCCCCGCGCTCGCCGCCTACCCCACCGAGGCCGAGTCGGCCGGCGCGGTGTGGGCCTCCACGGGTGAGGTGTGCGCGGGTGTGCCGGCGCTGGCCACCGACGCCTCCGGGCGGGTCGTCCTCGCCGCCTTCGGCACCGACGGACGGCTGCGCGTCACCCGTCAGAAGACCACCGAGCCGGGCCTGGCCCTGGAGCCGTGGGGAATCGTCTGACCCGGGCGCCGGCCCGCTCCCTCTGATACGCCAGGAGGCCCCCCGCAGCTGCGGGGGGCCTCCTGTGTGCTGTGCGAGGGGTGTTACGCCGGGACGCTCGCCACGCCCTGCGCCAGGAACTTCTTCCCGTTCACGCGCTCCGAGACGCCCTCGCGGTCCAGGTACGGCGTGATGCCGCCCAGGTGGAAGGGCCAGCCGGCGCCGGTGATGAGGCAGAGGTCGATGTCCTGGGCCTCGGCCACGACACCCTCCTCCAGCATCAGACCGATCTCCTGCGCCACCGCGTCCAGGACGCGGTCACGGGTCTGCTCCTCGGTGAGGACGACGTCGCCCTGCTTGAGGAGAGCGGCGACCTCCGGGTCCAGCTCCGGCTTGCCGGAGTCGTACACGTAGAAGCCGCGCTTCCCGGCCTTGACGACGGCCGCGAGGTTCGCGGAGACCGTGAAGCGCTCCGGGAAGGAACGGTTCAGCGTCTCCGAGACGTGCAGACCGATGGCCGGGCCGACCAGCTCCAGGAGCACCAGCGGCGACATCGGCAGACCCAGCGGCTCGACCGCCTTCTCCGCGACCTCGACCGGGGTGCCCTCGTCGATGACGTTCTGGATCTCGCCCATGAAGCGGGTCAGGATGCGGTTGACGACGAACGCCGGGGCGTCCTTCACCAGGACCGCGGTCTTCTTCAGCTTGCGCGCCACGCCGAAGGCCGTGGCCAGCGAGGCGTCGTCGGTCTGCTCGCCGCGCACGATCTCCAGGAGCGGGAGGATCGCGACCGGGTTGAAGAAGTGGAAGCCGACGACCCGCTCGGGGTGCTTCAGCTTGGACGCCATCTCGGAGACCGACAGCGAGGAGGTGTTGGTGGCGAGGATCGCGTGCGCCGGGGCGACCGCCTCGACCTCCGCGAACACCTGCTGCTTGACGCCGATCTCCTCGAAGACCGCCTCGATGATGAAGTCGGCGTCCGAGAAGCCCTCGGCCTTGTCCAGCACACCGGAGACCAGGCCCTTGAGGCGGTTGGCCTTGTCCTGGTTGATACGGGACTTGGCGAGCAGCTTGTCGATCTCGGCGTGGACGTAGCCCACACCCTTGTCGACGCGCTCCTGGTCGATGTCGGTCAGCACGACCGGCACCTCAAGGCGGCGCAGGAACAGCAGCGCGAGCTGCGAGGCCATCAGGCCCGCGCCCACCACGCCGACCTTGGTGACCGGACGCGCCAGCGACTTGTCGGGCGCACCCGCCGGACGCTTGGCGCGCTTCTGCACCAGGTTGAACGCGTAGATGCCGCTGCGGAGTTCGCCACCCATGATCAGGTCGGCGAGCGCCTTGTCCTCGGCGTCGAACCCGGCCTGGAGGTCGCCGTCCTTGGCCGCCTCGATGATGTCGAGCGCGCGGTAGGCGGCCGGGGCCGCGCCGTGCACCTTGGAGTCGGCGATGAACCGGCCCTTGGCGACGGCCTGGTCCCAGGCCTCGCCGCGGTCGATCTCGGGGCGCTCGACGGTGACGTCGCCCTTGAGGACGTTCGCGGTCCAGATGAGCGACTGCTCCAGGAAGTCCGCACCCTCGAAGAGCGCGTCCGCGATGCCGAGTTCGAAGACCTGCTTGCCCTTGAGCTGGCGGTTCTGGTTCAGCGAGTTCTCGATGATGACCGAGACCGCGCGCTCCGCGCCGATCAGGTTCGGGAGCAGCGCGCAGCCGCCCCAGCCCGGGACCAGACCGAGGAAGACCTCGGGCAGCGAGAAGGCCGGGATGGCCTTGGAGACGGTGCGGTACGAGCAGTGCAGACCGACCTCGACACCGCCGCCCATGGCCGCGCCGTTGTAGTACGCGAAGGTCGGCACGGCGAGCGCGGCGAGGCGCTTGAAGACCTCGTGGCCGCTCTTGCCGATGGCGAGCGCGTCCTCGTGCTTCTTGAGGATCTCGACGCCCTTGAGGTCGGCGCCGACGGCGAAGATGAACGGCTTGCCGGTGACACCGGCGCCGACGATGGCGCCCTCGGCGGCCTCCTTCTCGACCTGGTCGATGGCGGCGTTGAGGTTCGCCAGCGAGCCGGGGCCGAAGGTGGTCGGCTTGGTGTGGTCGAAGCCGTTGTCCAGCGTGATCAGCGCGAACTTGCCCGCGCCGAACGGCAGGTCGAGGTGGCGCACGTGCGCCGAGGTGACGACCTCGTCCGGGAACAGCTCGGCCGCACCCTTCAAAAGCTCAGCGGTGGTGCTCACTTGCTGCCTCCGGCGTCCTTGTGGTGCGGGTTCTCCCAGATGACCGTGGCGCCCATGCCGAAGCCGACGCACATGGTGGTGAGGCCGTAGCGGACCTCCGGCTGCTCCTCGAACTGCCGCGCCAGCTGCGTCATCAGGCGTACGCCGGACGAGGCGAGCGGGTGGCCGAACGCGATGGCGCCGCCGTACTGGTTGACGCGGGCGTCGTCGTCGGCGATGCCGTAGTGGTCCAGGAACGCGAGGACCTGGACGGCGAAGGCCTCGTTGACCTCGAAGAGGTTGATGTCCTCGATCGAGAGACCGGCCTTGGCCAGCGCCTTCTCGGTCGCCGGGATCGGGCCGTAGCCCATCACCTCGGGCTCGACGCCCGCGAAGGCGTACGAGACCAGGCGCATCTTGACCGGCAGGCCGTTCTCGCGCGCGAACTCCTCGGACGCGATGATCGACGCGGTGGCGCCGTCGTTGAGGCCGGCCGCGTTGCCCGCGGTGACGTTGCCGTGGACGCGGAACGGCGTCTTCAGGCCCGCCAGGCTCTCCAGCGTGGTGCCCGGGCGCATCGGCTCGTCGGCGGTGACCAGGCCCCAGCCGGTCTCGCCCACCTCGGCGTTGGTGTTGCGCACCGAGATCGGGACGAGGTCCTGCTGGATCTTCCCGTTCGCGTACGCCTTGGCCGCCTTCTCCTGCGAGCGCACGGCGTACTCGTCGGCGCGCTGCTTGGTGATGTGCGGGTAGCGGTCGTGCAGGTTCTCCGCGGTCATGCCCATGAACAGGGCCGACTCGTCGACGAGCTTCTCGCTCACGAACCGCGGGTTCGGGTCGACGCCCTCGCCCATGGGGTGGCGGCCCATGTGCTCGACGCCACCGGCGATGACGGCGTCGTAGGCGCCGAACGCGATCGAGCCGGCGACCGAGGTGACGGCGGTCAGCGCGCCGGCGCACATACGGTCGATGGAGTAGCCCGGCACGGACTGCGGCAGACCCGCGAGGATGCCGGCCGTACGGCCCAGGGTCAGACCCTGGTCACCGATCTGCGTGGTCGCGGCGATGGCGACCTCGTCGATCTTCTTGGGGTCCAGGTCCGGGTTGCGGCGCAGCAGCTCCCGGATCGCCTTGACGACGAGATCGTCGGCCCGGGTCTCGTGGTAGATGCCCTTCGGGCCCGCCTTGCCGAACGGGGTGCGGACGCCGTCGACGAAGACGACGTCCCTGACGGTACGAGGCACGATGGCTCTCCTCCAGGGTGCGGGATGGCACTGCTGCGCGTGGCGCACTCACCTGAGCGCGCGCTCACCCCGCCATGCTACTTGCGGGTAACCAAACTGCCCAGTCCCCTCGGCAGGAGCGGCGAAGGTCACACTCCGCAAAGGCCCCGGCATGGCCGTACCCCCTGATGACCGTGGTCGTCAGGGGGTACGTGAAGGGCCGTGCCGCTCAGCTGTTGGCGGCCAGCGCCGCCGCGAGCAGCGGGGTCACCTGCTCGATCTGCCAGCGCCGGGCGCCGTACGCCGTGAGCGCCTCCGCGACCGCCGCCTCCGAGCGGTCGCCCGGCGGCTCCCAGCACACCCGGCGGACCGTGTCCGGGGTGATCAGGTTCTCCTGCGGCATGTTCAGCTGCTCGGCCAGCTCCGAGACCGCGGCCCGCGCCGCCGAGAGCCGGGCCGCGGCGGCCGGGTCCTTGTCGGCCCACGAGCGCGGCGGCGGCGGGCCCGCGACCGACTGCCCGGGCTGCGGAAGCCCGGAGTCCGGCAGCGCCCGCGCCCGGTCGACGGCCGCCTGCCACTGCTCCAGCTGGCGCCGCCCCATCCGGTGGCCGTACCCGGGCAGCGCCATCAGCGCCTGCACGTCGAGCGGCAGCGCCAGCGACGCCTCGATGATCGCGGAGTCGCTGAGCACCTTGCCCGGCGAGACGTCACGGCGCTGGGCGACCTTGTCCCGGGCGGTCCACAGCTCGCGCACGGCGGCCATCTGACGGCGCCGGCGGACCTTGTGCATCCCGGAGGTGCGCCGCCAGGGCTCCTTGCGGGGAGGTGCGGGCGGCGCCGAGGCGATCGCGTCGAACTCCTGGCGGGCCCAGTCCAGCTTGCCCTGCCGGTCGAGCTCCTTCTCCAGCGCGTCGCGCAGGTCGACCAGGAGCTCCACGTCGAGCGCCGCGTATCTCAGCCAGGGCTCGGGCAGCGGGCGGGTCGACCAGTCCACCGCGGAGTGGCCCTTCTCCAGGGCGTACCCGAGGACGCTCTCCACCATCGCGCCCAGGCCCACGCGCGGGAAGCCCGCGAGGCGCCCGGCGAGCTCCGTGTCGAAGAGCCGGGAGGGGGTCATGCCTATTTCCCGCAGGCACGGCAGGTCCTGGGTGGCGGCGTGCAGGATCCACTCGGTGTCGGCGAGGGCGTCGCCGAGCGAGGAGAGGTCGGGGCAGCCCACCGGGTCGATGAGCGCGCTGCCGGCGCCCTCGCGGCGGAGCTGGACGAGGTAGGCACGCTGGCCGTACCGGTAGCCGGAGGCGCGCTCCGCGTCCACGGCCACGGGGCCGGTGCCGGCCGCGAACGCGGCGACGACTTCGGCGAGCTCCTCGTCGGTGGCTACGACGGGCGGAATGCCGTCACGCGGCTCCAACAGGGGAGTCGGCTGCCCATCGACCGGGACGTCGTCGTCCGGGGGGGCGCCCCCGGTGGTTCGCAGTGCTGTCTCTGCTGCGGTCTTTTGGGCGTCGGTCACCTGTCAAGGGTACTTGTGTATATGCCGCGCCCGTCGACGGAACGTTCCGTCGACGGGCGCGCGAGGGGCGCACGGCGCCTTGTGGGGGGAGCATGCCGTGCGGGACCCCTGGGTCAGTGGATGATTCCGGTACGCAGGGCGACGGCCACCATGCCGGCCCGGTCGCCCGTGCCGAGCTTGCGCGCGATCCGGGCGAGGTGGCTCTTCACGGTCAGCGCGGAGAGCCCCATGGACACCCCGATCGCCTTGTTGGACTGGCCCTCGGCGACCAGACGCAGCACCTCGACCTCGCGCCCGGAGAGCTCTCGGTAGCCGCCCGGGTGGCTCGGGGAACCCGGGGGGCGGCGGTGCATACGGGCGGCCGCGGCGCCGATGGGGGCGGCGCCGGGGCGGGTGGGGTGGCCGATGTTCGTACGCGTACCGGTGACGACATAGCCCTTCACGCCGCCCGCGAGGGCGTTGCGCACGGCGCCGATGTCGTCGGCGGCCGACAGGGCCAGACCGTTGGGCCAGCCCGCCGCGCGGGTCTCGGACAGCAGGGTGAGCCCGGAACCGTCGGGCAGATGGACGTCGGCAACGCAGATGTCGCGCGGGTTGCCGACGCGGGGACGTGCCTCCGCGATGGACGACGCCTCGATGACGTCCCGGACTCCGAGGGCCCACAGGTGGCGGGTGACGGTGGAGCGGACTCGGGGGTCGGCGACGACGACCATGGCCGTCGGCTTGTTCGGGCGGTAGGCGACCAGGCTTGCGGGCTGCTCAAGAAGAACGGACACCAGGCCTCCTGGGGGGGAAGGTGCGGGACGGAGCCGACTCGGGGATGAAGCCGGGGCGAACCGTGCAGATAGGGTCACAGACCTCTTCGGCAGCCTGCCCGCCCGCCTTTAGGGAATGATCACGATTTGGTGAGAAACAGTGGGGCAATTAGGACAGGTGGTCGAGGGGGGAGTGGCCGGACGAGTCCCCTCGGGGCTCGGCCCCGATTCCCCCGGCGGGCCGGCGCCCCCGCAGCGGAAACCCGGGTGCGGGCCGGTGGTGGGTCGCACCCGGGTTTCTCCGTGCTCCTGGAGGTCTGTGGCCGAGCTGGGTTCTCCGGCTGCGGCAGGGCTGACCGAGGGGCGCGGGGAACCGCGCGAGCGACCCACCACCGGCCCGCAGGCGAATACCGCCGCGCCTAGCGCGGATCCCGTCGCTGGGGCAGCGAGACCACGCCCGCCTCCGCCGAGGCCGAGGGCACCGGTGGCAGCCCGGCCACCTGGCACAGCAGATCGCACCACGCCGCCAGGTGCGCGGCGGTGTCCGGCACCCCGCCGTGCCCCTCGCGGGGGGTCCAGGAGGCCCGGATCTCGATCTGGGTGGCGGGCAGCCGCTGGGCGAGCCCGCCGAAGTAGTACGACCCGGCCCGCGTCACCGTGCCGCTCGCCTCCCCGTACGAGAGCCCGCGCGCCTCCAGCGCACCCGTCAGCCAGGACCAGCAGACCTCCGGCAGCAGCGGGTCCGCCGCCATCTCGGGCTCCAGCTCCGCCCGTACGAGCGTGACCAGGCGGAACGTCCCCTGCCAGGCGTCGTGCCCGGCCGGGTCGTGCAGCAGCACGAGGCGCCCGTCCGCGAGGTCCTGTTCGTTCTCGACGACCGCGGCCTCCAGCGCGTACGCGTGCGGGGCCAGCCGCTGCGGCGGCCGGGTCGGGTCGACCTCGATCTCGGGGCGCAGCCGCGCACCCCGCAGCCCGTCGACCGCCTGGCGGAAGACGAGCGGAACGGTCCTGCCGTCCGCACTGTCCGTGCCGCCGGCGCCATCCGAAGTTCGTCCCTGAGCGGCAGCCATGCGGGGAAGACTAGGCGGAACGGGCGCCCGGCGCCGGTAGGGACACCCGGGCCCGGGCGACGGCTTGTGGCCACGTGCGAAGATTCTGGGCGTGAACGCCAACGATCGCCCTTCGGGCCCGCCGACACAGACGTATGACTCCGCATTCCTGAAGGCGTGCCGCCGTGAGCCGGTGCCGCACACGCCGGTCTGGTTCATGCGGCAGGCGGGGCGCTCGCTGCCCGAGTACCTGAAGGTGCGCGAGGGCATCCCCATGCTGGAGTCGTGCATGCGGCCCGAGCTGGTCACCGAGATCACGCTCCAGCCGGTGCGCCGCCACAAGGTGGACGCCGCCATCTACTTCAGCGACATCGTGGTGCCGCTCAAGGCCATCGGCATCGACCTCGACATCAAGCCGGGCGTCGGCCCGGTCGTCGCCGAGCCGATCCGCACGCGCGCGGACCTCGACCGGCTGCGCGACCTCACCCCCGAGGACGTGCACTACGTCACCGAGGCGATCGGCATGCTGACCGCCGAGCTCGGCGAGACGCCGCTGATCGGCTTCGCGGGCGCGCCCTTCACCCTGGCGAGCTACCTCGTGGAGGGCGGTCCGTCCCGCAACCACGAGTACACCAAGGCGCTGATGTACGGCGACCCGCAGCTGTGGGCCGATCTGCTCGACCGCCTCGCCGAGATCACCGGCGCGTTCCTGAAGGTCCAGATCGAGGCCGGCGCCTCCGCCGTCCAGCTCTTCGACTCCTGGGTGGGGGCGCTGGCCCCCGCCGACTACCGCCGCTCGGTGATGCCCGCCTCCGCGAAGGTGTTCCGCGAGGTCGAGAAGTACGGCGTGCCGCGTATCCACTTCGGCGTCGGCACCGGCGAACTCCTCGGCCTGATGGGCGAGGCCGGGGCGGACGTCGTCGGCGTCGACTGGCGCGTCCCGCTCGACGAGGCCGCGCGCCGCGTCGGCCCCGGCAAGGCGCTCCAGGGCAACCTGGACCCCGCGGTCCTCTTCTCGACGACCGAGGCGGTCGAGGCGAAGACCCGCGAGGTCCTGGAGGCGGCGGCCGGCCTTGAGGGCCACATCTTCAACCTGGGCCACGGCGTCCTGCCGACGACGGACCCGGACGCGCTGACCCGCCTGGTGGACCACGTCCACACGCAGACCGCGCGCTGACGCTAGTTCCCCGCCGCCCGCACCGCCGACACGGCCTTGCGGGCGGCGACCAGGACCGGGTCCCAGACCGGTGAGAACGGCGGGGCGTAGCCCAGGTCCAGGGTGACCACCTGCTCGACGGTCATGCCCGCCGTCAGCGCGACGGCCGCGATGTCGACGCGCTTGGCGGCGCCCTCGCGGCCGACGATCTGCACACCGAGCAGCCGTCCGGTACGCCGCTCGGCGAGCATCTTCACCGTCATCAGGGCGGCCCCGGGGTAGTACCCCGCGCTGTTGGTCGACTTGATCGTCGCGGTCACGAACTGCAGCCCCGCCTCGCGCGCCTCGCGCTCGCGCAGCCCCGTACGGGCGATCTCCAGGTCGCAGACCTTGCTCACCGCCGTACCGACGACGCCCGGGAAGGTCCCGTAGCCGCCGCCCACGCCCGAGCCGATGATCTGGCCGTGCTTGTTGGCGTGCGTGCCGAGCGCGATGTGCCGCTCGCGGCCCGACACCAGGTCCAGGACCTCCACGCAGTCGCCGCCCGCCCAGATGTCGTCGCGCCCGCGCACCCGCATCGCGAGGTCCGTGAGCAGCCCGCCGTGCTCGCCGAGCGGCAGCCCGGCCGCGCGGGCCAGCTCGGTGCGCGGCTCCACGCCGATGCCGAGGACCACCACGTCCGCCGGGTACTCGGCGTCCGCCGTGGCCACCGCCCGCACCTTGCCGTCCTCCCCGGTGAGGATCTCGGTGACCTCGGCGCCGGTGACCGTGGTGATGCCCATCTTGTCCATCGCCTCGTGGACGAGCCGGCCCATGTCCGGATCGAGCGTGGACATCGGCTCCTCGCCGCGGGTCACCACCGTCACTTCGTAGTCGCGGTGCAGCAGCGCCTCGGCCATCTCCACACCGATGTAGCCCGCGCCCACGATCACCGCCCGGCGCCCGGATGTCGAGGTGAGCGTGTCGAGCAGCGCCTGTCCGTCGTCGAGGGTCTGCACCCCGTGGACGCCCGGCGCGTCGATGCCCGGCAGCTCCGGCCGCACCGGACGGGCGCCGGTGGCGACGACGAGCTTGTCGTACACCGTCCAGGACTCCTCGCCCGACTCCAGGTCGCGGGCGCGCACCCGGTGCCCGGCCGTGTCGATCTCCAGGACCTCGGTGCGCATCCGCAGGTCGATGCCGCGCTCGCGGTGCTCCTCGGGCGTCCGCGCGATGAGCTCGTCCCGCCCCTCCACGTCGCCGCCCACCCAGTAGGGGATGCCGCAGGCGGAGTACGAGGTGAAGTGGCCGCGCTCGAACACCACGATCTCCAGGTCGTCCGGCCCCTTCATCCTGCGGGCCTGCGACGCGGCGGACATCCCCGCCGCGTCGCCCCCGATGACCACCAGTCGCTCCGCCGCCATTGCGCACCCCTAGCTCGGTCCGTCCCGCTCTTCCTGGGGAAGATACGTGCGGGAGCGCCCGGGAATTCCCCGGGCGCGGCACTCCGCGCGGGGCTGTCGGTGGTGTCTGAGAGAGTGGACGCATGGACAACTCGGCCGTCAGCGCACCGCACGTAGTCGTCGTAGGAGGCGGCATCTCCGGGCTCGCCGCCGCGCACCGCCTGCTGGAGTCAGGTGCGCGCGTGACCGTCCTGGAGGCCACCGACCGCCTCGGCGGCAAGCTGTTCGCGGGCGAGATCGCCGGCGCGCGGGTGGACCTGGGCGCCGAGTCGATGCTGGCGCGCCGCCCCGAGGGCGTCGGCCTCGCGCGCGAGGTCGGCCTCCAGGACCGGCTGCGGCCGCCCGCGGCGACGGCGGCGATCTGGACGCGGGGCGCGCTGCGGCCGATGCCCAAGGGGCATCTGATGGGCGTCCCGGCCGACCCCGCCTCGCTCGCCGGGATCGTCTCCGCCGAGGGCCTGGCGCGTATCGCCCAGGACCGCGAACTGCCGCCGACCGAGGTCGGCGAGGACATCGGCGTCGGGGAGTTCGTCGCGCGCCGCGTCGGCCGCGAGGTCGTCGACCGGCTCGTGGAACCGCTCCTGGGCGGGGTGTACGCGGGCGACGCCTACCGGATCTCGATGCGCGCCGCCGTGCCCCAGCTCTACACCGCCGCGCGCGAGAACACCTCACTGCTCGACGGCGTCGCCCGCGTCCAGGCGAAGGCCGCAGCGGGGCCGCAGCAGGGCGGCCCGGTCTTCCTGGGCCTCGACGGCGGCATGGGCACCCTGCCGCTCGCGGTCGCGGACGCGGTGCGCGCCGGGGGCGGCCTCATCCGCACCGGGGCGCCGGTGCTCGCCCTGACCCGCACGGCCGACGGCTGGCTGGTCCGTACGGACTCCGCCGAGGCGCCCGCGATCGAGGCGGACGGCGTGGTCCTCGCCTCGCCCGCCTGGTCGGCGTCCCGGCTGCTCGCCGCCGAGTCCCCGTCCGCCGCGGCCGAGTTGGCAGGCGTGGAGTACGCGTCGATGGCCCTGGTCACCATGGCCTTCCGGCGCGCCGACCTGGAGCGCCTGGAGCGCAGCTCGGGCTTCCTGGTCCCGTCCGTCGACGGCCGCACGATCAAGGCGTCCACCTTCTCCTCGTACAAGTGGCAGTGGGTCACCGACCGGGCCCCCGACCTCTTCGTGCTCCGCACCTCCATCGGGCGGTACGGCGAGGAGGAGCACCTGGAGCGCGAGGACGCCGAGCTGGTGGAGATGTCGCTGGGTGACCTCGGGGAGGCGGTGGGCCTGGCCGCCAGGCCGGTCGCGACCGAGGTGACGCGCTGGACCGGCGGCCTGCCGCAGTACCCGGTGGGCCACCTCGCGCGCGTGGCGCGGGTCCGCGCCGCCGTGGCGAAGCTGCCCGGACTGCGGGTCTGCGGGGCGGCGTACGACGGGGTCGGCATCCCCGCGTGCATCGCCGGGGCCCGGCTCGCCGCGGACGAGATCATCGCCACGTCGACCCTGGCGCAGAACACTCAGCGTGACGCGGGACAATAGCCTCATGAGTGCACCGGAAAAGATCCCGAACGCAGGGAAGAAGGCGAAGGACCTCAACGAGGTCATCCGCTACACGCTGTGGTCCGTCTTCAAGCTGCGCGACGTGCTGCCCGAGGACCGTGCCGGGTTCGCGGACGAGGTCCAGGAGCTGTTCGACCAGCTCGCCGCCAAGGACATCACCGTCCGCGGCACCTACGACCTGTCCGGGCTGCGGGCCGACGCCGACCTCATGATCTGGTGGCACGCGGAGACCGCCGACGAGCTCCAGGGCGCGTACAACCTCTTCCGCCGCACCAAGCTGGGCCGCGCCCTGGAGCCGGTCTGGTCGAACATGGCGCTGCACCGCCCCGCCGAGTTCAACAAGTCGCACATCCCGGCCTTCCTCGCCGACGAGACCCCGCGCGACTACGTGTCGGTGTACCCCTTCGTGCGCAGCTACGACTGGTACCTGCTGCCCGACGAGGACCGTCGCCGCATGCTGGCCGACCACGGCAAGATGGCCCGCGGCTACCCGGACGTGCGCGCCAACACGGTCGCCTCGTTCTCGCTCGGCGACTACGAGTGGCTGCTCGCCTTCGAGGCCGACGAGCTCTACCGCATCGTCGACCTCATGCGTCATCTGCGCGCCTCCGAGGCCCGGATGCACGTCCGCGAGGAGGTCCCGTTCTACACGGGCCGCCGCAAGTCGGTCGCGGATCTGGTGGCGGGCCTGGCCTGACGGCCGCCCCCACCGCGTATGCCCGGTGACCGGGCCCGCCGAGGCGGGCCCGGACTCACCCCTGACCCGGAAGATCAGAGAGCGGACGGCCGCTGCCCAGCCCTGGGCGCCGACCGCTTGTCCAGCGACACCGGGTTCGGCTCCGGGTGCGGCGCGCACGCAGCGCGCCGCACCGGCGTCCGTCCGTTCAGCAGGTAGTCCAGCAGATAGCCGTTGACGCACTTGTTGGGACCGCCCCCGATGCCGTGGGTACCGGCGTCCTTCTCCGTCACCAGGACCGACCCCGGCAGTCTGCGCTGCAACTCCAGCGCCCCCGCGTACGGCGTCGCCGCGTCCCGCTCGGCCGCCAGGATCAGCGTCGGCGGCAGCGCTCCGTGACGCGCCCCCACGTCCACCGGCTTCTGCCGGGGCGCCGGCCAGTAGGCGCACGGCAGGTTCATCCAGGCGTTGTCCCACGTCTCGAACGGCGCGATCTCCGCGAGCGCGCTGTTGTCGTGGTCCCAGGTGGCCCAGTCCGTCGGCCAGGGCGCGTCGTTGCACTCGACCGCCGTGTACACCGCGTTCCCGTTCTCGTCGTCCCACGCCGCCTCCGGGCGCGGTGCCGCCTGAGCGATCAGCGGCTTGGGATCGCCCTTGAGGTACGCCGAGAGCGCTGTCGCCCGGATCGCCCAGTAGTCGTCGTAGTACCCGGTCTTGAGGAACGCCGACTGGAGCTGAGCGGGGCCGACCGTGCCGCCCGCCGGCTCCTCGGCCAGCCGGGCGCGCACCTTCTCGAAGTTCTCCAGGACCTGCTCGGCCGTGGTGCCCAGGTGGTAGACCCCGTCGTGCCGGGCGACCCAGGCGCGGAAGTCCTCCCAGCGGCTCTCGAACGCCAGTGACTGGTCGAGGTTGTTGCGGTACCAGATCTGCCTCGGGTCGGGGTCGACCGCCGAGTCGAAGACCATCCGGCGCACATGGGAGGGGAAGAGCGTGGCGTACACGGCGCCGAAGTACGTCCCGTACGAGGCGCCGATGAACGTCAGCTTCCGCTCGCCGAGCGCGGCCCGCAGGACGTCGAGGTCGCGCGCGTTGTTGAGGCTCGTGTAGTGCCGCAGCGCCGCGCCCGCGTTCCGCGCGCAGCCCTGCGCGTACGCCTTGGCCTGCGCGATCCGCTCCAGCTTGTACGAGGGCGAGGGGTCGGTCGGGGACGGCGTGGGCGCCTTGGTGAAGTCCTTCGGGTCCTGGCAGGACAGCGGCGCGGAGCGGCCCACCCCGCGCGGGGCGTAGCCGACCAGGTCGTACGCCCCCGCGATCCGCTTCCACTCGGGCAGGCCCGCGACCATCGGGAAGTACATGCTGGAAGCGCCGGGGCCGCCGGGGTTGTAGACGAGGGCGCCCTGCCGCTCGGCCTTCTTGCCGGTGGACCGCACCCGGCTGACGGTGAGGGAGATCTGACGGCCCCTCGGCTTGGCGTAGTCGAGCGGGACCCGGACCGTGCCGCACTGGATGCCGCTGGGGAGCATCTCCGTCTTGGGGCAGCGGCCGAAGGCGATCCCGGTGGCCGCGGCGCGCCGGGCGGCGAGCACGGTGCCGCGCGCCTCGGCGGTGAGCGGGTCCACGCCGCCGGCCGGGGCGGCGGCCAGAGTGGAAAGAACGAGGGAACCGAGCGTTCCGTACAGTGCTGCTGCTCTCATCGCACATCCCTTTGCGGGTCCGTCCGGCCCAACAGATCCGGCACGGAAGCCTTCGGTACAAAAGGGATGATTAGCGTAGGAATTGACTAAGTAAAGCACCGGAGTGCGGTGCGCCGGGATCAAAGTCGCCCGTCAGGCCGCTCCGCCGCCGCGCAGGGCGGTCCGCAGCGCCGGGTCCTCGACCGCGCTCACGCCCCGTACCGCGACGGCGGTGAGCGGGTCGTCGGCCGGGTCGATCCGGCCGAGCAGCCGCTGGCCGTCGGGGGAGGCCCAGCGGGTGTGCGGATGGACCTCGAAGCGGGCGATGAAGAGGCAGCCGAGGGTGAGGACCGCCGGGAGCGAGAACCAGGCGGCGATCTCCGCCTGGGTCGCACGGTCCTGACCGGGCATCAGGAACGCGATCGTGCCGAGCGTGAGGGTGAGCGCCGCCGCGCCGCGTACGGCCCGCACGGAGGCCGTGACGCCCGTCCTGGTCGCGTCCGGGACGGCGAGCCCGGCGGCGGCGAGGCCGTCGGCCAGCGCGTGCACCGCGTCGGCTGCGGCCGTGGCCGACCGGATGGCCCCTATCCGCGCCTGCCCGCCCGGCCCGATCGCGCCTATCACCGAGCGCTCCAGGTCGTCGCGGCCCTCCGGGTCGACGACCGTGGCCCAGCCGGTGTGCGCGAGCAGCAGCCGGCGGGCGCGGTGCATGGTGACCAGGGTCAGATCGGTGACCCGGAACGGGCCGCCCGCGAGGAAGGCGGCCTCATAAAGTGAGAGGCCGAGTTCCGGGTCCCGGGTGACCGGACCCTGGTCGGCCGCGGCGGAGGCGGCGAGACAGAGCCGCGCGCACGAGACGGCGGACGCGAGGCACGCGGCTACCAGGAAAAGAACCCAGAACATGGCCGAGTTGTATGTGAAACGGTCAGGTCGGCGCCATGCCTTTCCCATCATGTGGACATGGAGTTATCGGTTCGTTACGGAGTGTCGGTGGGGTTGGCCCGGCTGGCGGCGGGCGGCAGCGGGAACGACGGGGTGACCGGTACGGGGGAGGCCGGAGTGGCGCCCGGGGCGGGGGAGCGGGTGCGCGGGGTGGGGCCCCTGCCGCTCGACACCGCCCTGCGGCTGTTCGGCGAGCGGGGCGCGGCCGCCCGGGCCGGCTTCCGGGTGGCCGAGGACCCGGGGGCCGCCGCCGAGGTCTGCCGCCGCCTCGACGGGCTGCCGCTCGCCCTGGAACTCGCCGCCGCCCGGCTGCGAACCCTCAGCCCGCGCCAGCTCGCGGACCGCCTCGACGACCGGTTCCGGCTGCTCGGGGACGGCGCCCGCACCAGCAGGACGCTACGGCCCCGGCAGCAGACCCTGCGGGCCGTCGTCGACTGGTCCTGGGAGCTCCTCGACGCCCGCGAGCGGGCCGTGCTGCGCCGCCTCGCCGTCTTCTCCGGCGGCTTCGCGCTGGCGCAGGCGGAGGCGGTGTGCGCGGACCCCGCCGACCCCGCGGAGCACCCCGCCGACGTACTCGGCCTGCTCGCCTCCCTCGTCGACAAGTCCCTCGTCGTGGCGGCCCCGGACGGCTGCGCGATGCGCTACCGGCTCCTTGAGACCGTCGCGGAGTACGCCGCCGAGCGCCTCGCCGAGTCGGGTGAGCGCACGGCCGCCGAGCTGCGCCACCTGGTCGCGTACCGCGAACTCGCCCGCACCGGCGAGGCCGTGCTGCGCGGCCCCCGGCAGGCCGACGGGATGCGGCGGTTCGAGACGGAGCACGGCAACGTACGGACCGCGCTGGGCCGGGCGGTCGAGCACGGCCGGGAGCAGGACGCGCTCTGTCTGACCCTCTCCATGAGCTGGTTCTGGCAGCTGCGCGGCCATCAGAGCGACGCCCGCGCCTGGTCGCTCGCCGTGGCCGCGCTGGGGCCCGACCCGTTCGCGGAGCCGGTGCGCCCCGCCGTACCGCTCCCGGCCCGCTGCACCGACGCGCCGCCGCCGTGGTCCGAGGAGCAGGTGTGGGAGGCGCGGCGCGGTGTGCGGATGATGCTGTTCGCGGGGGGCGGCGAGGGCGAGGGGGCGGAGTTCGCCAGTCCCGTGGCGCAGCCGTATCTGCGGCGCGTCGTGGCCGCGTACGGCTCCGCGATGCCGCAGAACTGCCGCCAGCCCGGGTCCGTCTGGTACTTCGCCCGGATGCTGACCCAGGAGTTCGCCGGGTTCCCGCAGGCCGTGGACGAGATGGTCGAGGACTGCCGGGCGCTCGGCGAGCCGTGGGACCTCGCCTTCGCGCTGCTGCTGCGCTCCAAGCTCGTCGGCGGCCCCGACGCGGACGAGGCCCTGACTCTGTTCGAGCGCCTCGGGGACCCGTGGGCCATCGCCGAGACGCTCTCCGCACGCGGTGAGGACCACTCCCGGCAGGGCCGGTACGAACAAGCCGCGGCCGACTTCGAGCGCGCCATGGAGTCCACCACCTGGACCGGGGCCTACGCCCAGGGGCCCATGTTCAAGGCGCGCCTCGCCACCGTCCGCCTCGCCCTCGCCCGGACGGCCGAGGAGAGCGGGCGGGCCGAGCGGCTGCTGCTGGACGCCGTCGAGGAGTCGCGCCACTACGCGGGCGAGGGCGTCGGCACCGCCCGGATGCTGCTCGCCCACCACTACGCGGCCACCGGCCGCGTCGGCCTGGCCAGGGAGCAACTGCGCCTGATGGAGGCCGAGTTCACCCAGGCCGTGCCGGAGATGTTCCGCGGTCTGGTGGCCGGGGTGGACGGCTGGCTGGACTGCCTCGACGGTGCGTACGCCGAGGGGCTCGGACGGGTGCGGGAGGCGGTGCGCCGGCTGGCGGCGCAGGCGTATCTGGTCGCACCGAACCTGATCATCAGCCAGTTCCTCGTCGCCGCCTGGGCGAAGGCGCACCTGGGCGCCGCCGAGGAGGGCGCCCGGCTGCTCGGCGCGTACGACCGGCACGCCCGCGGGCAGCACGGCGGTTTCGGGCTGCGCCCGCTGCCGTCCGAGCCGGCCGTGCGGCGCCGCGCCGAGGCGGAACTGCGCGCCGTGCTCGACGACACCGCGTACCGGCGCGCCCACGCGCAGGGCCACGGACTCGCGGTGGAGGCGGCCGCATCCCTGGTCTGAGGTGCGGTGGTGACCCGGGTGAAGGGGGAGTGCGCCAGGGGCGCGTGAAGCTCGGCTGTTGGCCCGCTTAAGAAATCCTCGATGGACGCGAGTGGCTCTTGCTCGGCAGATTGGTGATCAGCCATGGAACCATGGCTTTCGCCCCTCTTTGTACGTCCCGGGAGCCGCCACCCATGAAGGCCCTTGTCAAGCAGCACGCCGAACCCGGACTGTGGCTCATGGACGTCCCGGAGCCGGAGACCGGCCCCGGCGATGTGCTGATCAAGGTGCTGCGCACCGGCATCTGCGGCACCGATCTGCACATCCGCTCCTGGGACGGCTGGGCGCAGGGCGCCGTCAAGACCCCCCTCGTCCTCGGCCACGAGTTCGTCGGCGAGGTCGCGGCCGTCGGCGCGGACGTCCGGGACATCGCGGTCGGCGACCTGGTCAGCGGCGAGGGCCATCTGGTCTGCGGCAAGTGCCGCAACTGCCTGGCGGGCCGCCGCCACCTGTGCCGCTCCACCATCGGCCTGGGCGTGGGACGCGACGGCGCCTTCGCCGAGTACGTGGCGCTGCCCGCCTCCAACGTGTGGGTGCACCGCACCCCGGTCGACCTCGACGTCGCCGCGATCTTCGACCCGTTCGGCAACGCCGTGCACACCGCGCTCTCCTTCCCGCTGGTCGGCGAGGACGTCCTGATCACCGGTGCCGGCCCGATCGGCATCATGGCGGCGGCCGTCGCCAAGCACGCGGGCGCCCGCAACGTCGTGATCACCGACGTCAGCCCCGAGCGCCTGGAGATCGCCCGCAAGGCGGGTGCCACACTCGCGGTGAACGTGGCGCAGTCCTCGATCGCGGACGCGCAGCGACAGCTCGGTCTGCGCGAGGGCTTCGACGTCGGCCTGGAGATGTCCGGCCGCGGCGAGGCCATGCGCGACATGATCGACAACATGACGCACGGCGGCAGGATCGCGATGCTCGGTCTGCCCGCGCAGGAGTTCGCGGTCGACTGGTCGAAGATCGTCACCTCGATGATCACGGTCAAGGGCATCTACGGCCGTGAGATGTTCGAGACGTGGTACGCGATGACGGTGCTGCTCGAAGGCGGCCTCGACCTCTCCCCGGTGATCACCGGCAGCTACGGGTACCAGGACTACGACGCGGCCTTCGACGAGGCCGCCACCGCCCGCAGCGGCAAGATCATCCTCGACTGGACCGTCTGAGTCCCCTCGCCCGCCACTCGGCATCTAGGAGCCTGAAGCATGTACGCGTCCGTCCGCGACGACCTCCAGAAGACCCTCGACGAGATCCGCGAGGCCGGTCTCTTCAAGCCCGAGCGGGTGATCTCCACCCCGCAGAACGCCTCGGTCGCCGTGCCCACCGGCGAGGTCCTGAACTTCTGCGCCAACAACTACCTGGGCCTGGCCGACCACCCCGAGGTGGTCGCCGCCGCCAAGGAGGCCCTGGACCGCTGGGGCTACGGCATGGCCTCGGTCCGCTTCATCTGCGGCACCCAGGACGTCCACAAGGAGCTGGAGGCGCGTCTTTCGGCGTTCCTCGGCCAGGAGGACACGATCCTCTACTCGTCCTGCTTCGACGCCAACGGCGGTGTCTTCGAGACCCTGCTCGGCGCCGAGGACGCGGTGATCTCCGACGCCCTCAACCACGCCTCGATCATCGACGGCATCCGCCTCTCCAAGGCCGCCCGCCACCGGTACGCCAACCGCGACATGGCCGAGCTGGAGGCGAAGCTCAAGGAGACGTCGGGTGCGCGCCGTCGCCTCATCGTCACCGACGGTGTCTTCTCCATGGACGGCTATGTCGCCCCGCTCCAGGAGATCTGCGACCTGGCCGACCGCTACGACGCGATGGTCATGGTCGACGACTCGCACGCGGTGGGCTTCGTCGGCCCCGGCGGCCGGGGCACGCCCGAGCTGCACGGGGTGATGGACCGCGTCGACATCATCACGGGCACCCTCGGCAAGGCCCTCGGCGGCGCCTCCGGCGGCTATGTGGCGGCCCGCGCCGAGATCGTCGCCCTGCTGCGCCAGCGCTCGCGCCCGTACCTCTTCTCGAACTCGCTGGCCCCGGTGATCGCGGCCGCCTCGCTCAAGGTGCTCGACCTGCTGGAGTCGGCGGGCGACCTGCGCGACAAGCTCGCCGCCAACACCGCGCTCTTCCGGACGAAGATGACCGAGGCGGGCTTCGAGATCCTGCCCGGTGACCACGCCATCGCCCCCGTCATGATCGGCGACGCCGCCGAGGCCGGCCGTATGGCCGAGCTGCTGCTTGAGCGCGGTGTCTATGTGATCGGCTTCTCCTACCCGGTGGTCCCGATGGGCGCGGCCCGCATCCGGGTCCAGCTCTCGGCGGCCCACTCCACCGCGGACGTGGAGCGGGCGGTGGCGGCCTTCATCGACGCTCGGGCGACAATGGCCGGGTGATCGACCCGCGCCGGCTCCGCATCCTGCGCGCCGCGGCGGACCACCGTACGGTGACCGCCGCGGCCGCAGCGCTCTATCTGACCCCCTCCGCCGTCTCCCAGCAGCTCGCCGCCCTGGAGCAGGAGACCGGCCACACGCTGCTGACCCGCAGCGGCAAGGGCGTACGGCTCACCGCGGCCGGCGAGATCCTCCTGGAGCACGCCAACGCGGTCCTCGCGCAGCTGGAGCGGGCGGAGGCGGAGCTGGCGGCGTACGCGGGCGGCGCGGCCGGTGATGTGACGGTGGCGGCGTTCGCCACGGGCATCGCGGAGGTGCTCGCCCCGGCTCTGGCCCGGCTGCGCGGGACCCACCCCACCATCCGGGTCCGGGTGCGCGACGCCGAGGGCGACGAGTCGCTGCCGATGGTCCTGGACGGCGAGGCGGACCTGGCGCTGGCGGTGGAGTACCGGGGCGCCCCCAGGGAGGACGACCGGCGCCTGGCCCGGGTCGCGCTCTACGCGGAGCCCTTCGACGCGGTGCTCCCGGCCGGGCACCCGCTGGCGCATGCGCCGGAGGTGCGTCTTTCGGCCCTGTCCGAGGACGACTGGATCGGCCCGTACCCCGGCAACCCCTGCCACGACGTGGTCTTCCTCGCCTGTGAGCTGGCGGGCTTCGAGCCGCGGCTCATCCACTCCTCGGACGACTTCCGCGCCGTGGTGGCTCTCGCGGGCGCGGGGGCGGGCGTGGCCCTGGTGCCCCGCTCGGCGCTGCGCGGCATGGAGCAGAAGCACACGGTGGTGCGCCCGGTGGCGGGCCCCGCGGCCCCCCGCCGCGTCTTCGCGGCGGTCCGCAGCGGCGCCGAGCGGCACCCGCTGATCAGCCCGGTCCTGGACGCCCTGGCCCGGGCGGCGGAAGGTCTGACGACGGGCTGAGCCCGGGGGTGGGGAGGTCCGGTCCGCTGGGGCCCGACCGGTTCGCCGCCCCGGACCGCTTCGATCCCCGCCGCACCGCTCCGGCCCCGCTCGCCTTCGGGCCCCCGGACTGCCCGGCAGCGCGGGTGGCTGAGCTCCAGGCCGAGTGCGCGGTGCGCGCGCTGGCCGAGGCCATGCCGGAGCTCCGCTGGGCCGAGGGGTTCCGGCCCACCGAGACGGGGCTGCTCACCCGGGCCCCGCGGACCCTTCTCGTACGACCCGCCTGAGCAGCGCGACCGGACGGGCGGCGAACAGATCGCTCAGTTTCACCGCCCCCCTGAACTCCCGGCCGGAGCCACGGGAGTCCTCGGAGAGACCGGTGTGCAGGGCATCGACCCACGCCCCCTCCGGCAGCGCCAGCTCCGTCGGGCCCCAGCCGCCCGACTCGGCCAGCCGCAGGGAGAGCCGGGTCACCGCTGTCACCACTTCGCCGGAGCGGGAGAACGCGAGGCAGTGGTCGGCGGCCGGGCCGCCGGCGATCAGCGGCTCGTACGTACTCAACTCCCCGAACACCTCCGGAAGTTCCCGCCGCAGCCGAAGCGCCGCCACGGACACCACGCCCTTCTCGTCCGGGGGCGAGCCCAGGCCGGTCTCCGGGAAGTCCACCGGCCGCCGGTTGTCGGGGTCGACCAGCGTCAGGCACTCCGACTCCGTGCCCTGGTACACATCCGGCACGCCCGGCATCGTCAGATGCAGCAGCGCCGCGCCCAGGACGTTCGCGCGCGTGGCCGACGCCAGGCTCCGGGAGAACTCCGCGACTTCCGCCGCGAGCGCCCCGGCGGGCCCCGACGCCGTGAAGCCCGACGCGGTGAAGTCGGCCAGCGCCCGCTCGTACACCGGATCCTGTTCGGTCCAGCTCGTGCGCAGGCCCGCCTCGCGTGCGGCCTTGAGCAGGGCGCCGCCCAGGCGCTCCCCGGTGAGGCCGTCGGCGCCGAGGCCGACCGCCGTCTGCCAGGCCGCCCAGGCGAGATGCGGATCGGGTACGGGCGCCGAGGCGAGCCGGTCGAGCAGCGCCCTCCACCGCTCGGGGCACTCGGACAGTACGGCGATCCGGGCCCGGACGTCCGCGCTGCGTTTGGTGTCGTGCGTGGAGAGGACGGTCCCGGTGGTGGGCCAGTCGCGGGCGACGCGGGCGCAGTAGGAGTGGAACTCCTCCGGAGCGACGGCCGGTTGGCCGGGGTCGCCACCCACCTCGTTGGCGGACAGCAGGGCGATGTATCGATAAAACGCCGTGTCTTCCAGTGACTTGGCGCGCAGCGCCGACGAGGTCTGGGCGAAACGGGCCCGGAAGGCTTCCAGTTCGAGGCCGTCACCGGCACCCGGTTCGAGGCCTTCGCCGCTGGGGTCCCTGGCTCCGTACCGTCCGACCACAAGGTCCCGTACGGCGTCGACCGCTGCGGCCTCCTCCGGTACCGCGAAGGCCTCCCTGGCCCGGCGCGCCGTCTCCGGGGTCAGCACCTCCTGCGCGTCGGTCCCGTACGGGCGGTACACCGGCATCCGGACCAGCAGCTCGCGCAGGGCATGCCGCAGGGCCCACGGCGCGTGGTCGCGCAGGCTCGGGGTGCGGGCGCACAGCCGCACAGCCGCGCGCGTCAGGCGGTCCACTTCGGCGGCCAGGTCATGGGTGACCACCTCGTACGCCGCACGGCGGGCGGTCGGCTCCCAGTGCCCGCCCCGGTCGCCGTCCTGACCTGTGAACTCCCGGTAGTGGCGCTGAAGTTCCCGGTGCCCGGCCGGATCGGTGAAGAGGCCGTCGATCCGGCGGAGCGCGTCGTAGCCGGTCGTCCCGGCGACCGCCCACCCGGAGGGCAGCGGCTCGGTGCGGGCGAGGAAGAGGCCGTCGATCCGGCGGAGCGCGTCGTAGCCGGTCGTCCCGGCGACCGCCCACCCGGAGGGCAGCGGCTCGGTGCGGGCGAGGATCTTCTCCACCACCGTCCAGGCCCCTCCGGTCGCCGTGCTCAGACGCCGCAGATACGTTTCCGGATCGGCCAGCCCGTCCGGGTGGTCCACCCGCAGCCCGTCCACCACCCCGTCCCGGACCAGCTCCAGCACCTTGGCGTGGGTGGCGGCGAAGACGTCCTCGTCCTCCACCCGCACGCCGATGAGCTCCGAAATGGTGAAGAAGCGACGGTAGTTGAGCTCGGTGCGGGCCAGGCGCCACCAGCCGAGCCGGTACCACTGCGCGTCCAGCAGCTCCGGCAGGGGCAGCCCCTCCGTACCGGCGCGCAAGGGGAACTCATGCGCCTCCCCGTACGCCAGTACCCCCTTCGCCCGGTCCACCGTCAGCCGGTCCAGCTCGCCCCCGACCGGCCCGGCCAGGACCGGCAGCAGCACCTTGCCGCCGGTCGCCGTCCAGTCGATGTCGAACCATGCGGCGTACGGCGAGTCGGGGCCCTCGCGCAGCACCTCCCACAGCTGCCGGTTGTGGCGCGGCACCGCCGCCATGTGGTTCGGGACGATGTCGAGCACCAGGCCGAGCCCGGCCGCCCGTGCGGTGCGGGCGAGCCGCCGCAGCCCGTCCTCGCCGCCGAGCTCTTCGCGTACGCGCGCGTGGTCGACGACGTCATAGCCGTGCGTCGACCCCGGCACCGCCTCCAGGACCGGCGACAGATGCAGGTGCGACACCCCGAGCGAGGCCAGATACGGGACGGCTCGCTCGGCGGCACGGAAAGGGAAGTCCGGCTGGAGCTGCAGCCGGTAGGTCGCAGTGGGTGTCATGCGAACGTACGTACCCCGCAACGCGGCTTCTGTGCCTTCGGCCCATGCGTCCGCACCCGTCTGCCGCGTTAGCTTCGCCTGATGTCCGGAGCGCTGCACACCTATCGCAAGGTCATCGCCCTCACCGGGCCGCTGCTGCCGGTCGTCTCGTTCCTCGGACGGCTGCCGACGGCCATGTGCCAGCTGGGCAGTGTGCTGCTGGTCGCCGAGACCAGCGGCAGCCTGGCCACCGCCGGGCTCGCGGGCGGCGCCCTCGCCCTCGGGCAGACCGCCGGCGGTCCGCTCCTGGGGCGCGCGGCGGACCGTCACGGCCAGCGGCGGGTGGTGCCGGCGGCGGCGCTCGTCAACGCGGCCGCCGTCACCGCCCTCGTCCTGGCCGCGCTCGCCCACACGGGGACCGGCCGGCTGGCGCTGCTCGGGGCGCTCGCCGGGGCCAGCGTGCCGCAGGTCGGACCGCTGGCCCGGACCCGGACCGTGTCCCTGGCGCGGCGCGCGGAGGCCGACGAGCGGACGGTGGCGGCGGCGCTCTCCTTCGAAGGCACCCTCGACGAGGTGTCGTTCGTGCTCGGACCCGCCCTCGTCGGGCTCGCCGCGGCCCTCTCCCACCCGGCGGTCGCGCTGCTCGCCGCGGCCGGGCTGCTGGCCGTCTGCGGCACCGCCTTCGCCCTGCACCCGAGCGCCGGGCAGGTGGTGGGCGAGGAGCGCGTCAGGACGCCGCGCACCCGGCTGCCGGGGGCGGTGTACGCGCTGCGCGTCACCATGGTGCTCCAGGGCGCCATGTTCGGCGCCTCCCAGGCGGGCATCACCGCCCTCGCCGAGCGGCTCGGCCGGCCGTCGCAGACCGGGCTCGTGTACGCGGCGATGGGGGTGATGAGCGCGGCGGCGGGCCTCGCCATGGTCGCCGTCCCGGAAGGGCTCGCGCTACGCGCGCGGTGGCGGATCGCCACCGCCGCCCTGGTGCTGCTCTCCGTGCCGCTGCTGTTCGTGGGATCGCTGGGAACTCTCTACGCGGCCGTGGTCGTTCTCGGGGCGGCGTACGCACCGCATCTGATCACCCTCTTCGCGCTGACCGAACGGCTGGTCCCCGCCGCCCGGTTGGCCGAGTCCATGGCGTTCCTGACCAGCGGGATCGTCGGCGGGCAGGCGCTCGCCCTCGCGCTGTCGGGGCGGCTGGCGCAGGACCACGGGCCGGTGGCGGCCTTCGCGGTCATGGTGGTCGCGGCGGCCCTGTGCGTGGTGCTCTCGTGGTCCGTACGGGGCCTGCCGGCCGCGTCGGGCGCCCGCGCCCCGGTCCCGCTCAGGCCGGGCGCCGCAGCACCGTCAGACTCCGCCCCACGAGGGTGACCCGCTCGCCCGCCGACACCTTGGCACCCTCGCCCGGCGGCACCCCTTCGCGGCGGCCCGTGTCGACCACCACCTGCCACTGGCGCCCGTGGTTGACCGGCACAAGGAAGTCGATGGTCTCCGCGCTGGCGTTGAACATCAGCAGGAACGAGTCGTCCGCGATGCGCTCGCCGCGCGGGCCGGGCTCCGAGATCGCGTTGCCGTTGAGGAAGACGGTGAGCGCCTTGGCACTGGCCGCCTGCCAGTCCTGCTGGGTCATCTCTTCACCCTCAGGGGTGAACCAGGCGATGTCCGACAGCTCGTCGTGCGTGCCCTCCACCGGCCGGCCGTGGAAGAAGCGGCGGCGCCGGAACACCGGGTGGTCGCGCCTGAGCCACACCATCGTCCGGGTGAAGGCGAGCAGCGTCCCCTCCGGGTCGCCGCCCGGGTCGGGCCACCGCACCCAGCTCAGCTCGCTGTCCTGGCAGTAGGCGTTGTTGTTGCCGTGCTGGGTGCGGGCGAACTCGTCGCCGTGGCTGAGCATCGGCACGCCCTGCGACAGCATCAGGGTGGCGATGAAGTTGCGCATCTGGCGCTCACGCAGCTCGCTCACCCCCGTGTCCTCGGTGTCGCCCTCGACGCCGCAGTTCCAGGACCGGTTGTGGCTCTCGCCGTCCCGGTTGCCCTCCTTGTTGGCCTCGTTGTGCTTCTGGTTGTACGAGACGAGGTCGTGCAGGGTGAAGCCGTCGTGGCAGGTGTGGAAGTTGATGGAGGCCAGCGGTCGTCGGCCGTCGTCCTGGTAGAGGTCGGAGGAGCCGGTGAGCCGCCCGGCGAACTCCGCGAGGGTGCGCGGCTCGCCCCGCCACAGGTCCCGCACGGTGTCGCGGTACTTGCCGTTCCACTCGGTCCACAGCGGCGGGAAGTTGCCCACCTGGTAGCCGCCCTCGCCGACGTCCCAGGGCTCCGCGATCAGCTTCACCTGGCTGACCACCGGGTCCTGCTGCACCAGGTCGAAGAACGACGACAGCCGGTCCACGTCGTGGAACTGCCGGGCCAGCGTCGCCGCGAGGTCGAAGCGGAAGCCGTCCACATGCATCTCGGTCACCCAGTACCGCAGCGAGTCCATGATCAGCTGGAGGACGTGCGGCGAGCGCATCAGGAGCGAGTTCCCGGTGCCGGTGGTGTCCTCGTAGTAGCGCGGATCGTCGGCGAGCCGGTAGTACTGCGCGTTGTCCAGGCCGCGGAAGGAGAGCGTCGGGCCCAGGTGGTTGCCCTCGGCCGTGTGGTTGTAGACCACGTCGAGGATGACCTCGATACCGGCCTCGTGCAGCGCCCGCACCGCCTGCTTGAACTCCAGGACCTGCTGCCCCCGGTCGCCCCAGGAGGCGTAGGCGTTGTGCGGGGCGAAGAACCCGATCGTGTTGTAACCCCAGTAGTTGGACATCCCCTCGTCCGCGAGCCGGTGGTCGTTGACGAACTGGTGCACCGGCATCAACTCCAGAGCGGTGACCCCCAGTTCCGTCAGATGGCCGATGACCGAGGGGTGCGCCAGGGCCGCGTACGTGCCGCGCGTCTCCGGGGGCAGCTCCGGGTGGAGCATCGTCAGGCCCTTCACATGGGCCTCGTACAGCACCGTGCGGTGGTACTCGGTGCGCGGGGGCCGGTCGTCGCCCCAGTCGAAGTACGGGTTGACCACGACCGATGTCATGGTGTGCGGCGCCGAGTCCATGTCGTTGCGGGCCTCGGGGCGGTCGAAGTAGTAGCCGTACACCGCCTCGCCCCAGTCGATGCTGCCGCTGATGGCGCGCGCGTAGGGGTCGAGGAGCAGCTTCGCCGAGTTGCAGCGGTGCCCGTTCCGCGGCTCGTACGGGCCGTGCACGCGGAAGCCGTAGCGCTGTCCCGGCATCACCCCGGGCAGATAGGCGTGGCGCACGAACGCGTCGCTCTCGCGCAGTTCCACCGCCGTCTCGGAGCCGTCGTCGTGCAGGAGGCACAACTCGATCCGGCGGGCGGCCTCCGAGAAGACCGCGAAATTGGTCCCGGCGCCGTCGTACGTGGCGCCGAGTGGATACGCCTGTCCCGGCCACACCTGCATGGGCAAGACTCTTCCACTTCTGATCCGGGTACTGAGGGGCACTTGACGCAGATCCTCCCGGAAAAGAAGTCCGTCCCCTAGGACGCCGGAGTGCTCCGGAGGGTGATCCCCACAGCGGTTACCCCCGTAGGGCGGCCGGTACCCGGGGCGATCCGGACGGCCTGTACGGACGGATCCGGCCACTGTCCGGGGCCACCCGGGGTCCCGGCCCAGGTGGAACCGCTATGAATCAGCTCACTCCCCCCGAACGCGCCACACGGAACGGATCACGTCAACACGGGAGTTGGGAAACAGCCTTTCCATCCGGCTGCACCGCATCCTGCTCGCGGAGTACTCTTCCTTGATCGTTGGAGGGGGACCGGAAGGCGGTGCGCGGGTGAGCTCGGGAGGGCTGGAGCTGCCCCCTGGTGACACGGGTCACGAGGGGGAGTCCGGCGACATCCCGCCCGGCGCGGTGTCCGTGGCGCGTCCGGTGGAGATCGGTGCGGAACTGGACTGGGGCGCGGACGCCTGGAGCGAGGTGCGCACCCGCGCGCAGCGGGCCGGGCGGGCCTACATCTGGCTCAACCTGGTGGAGCAGCGGCTGCGGGCCGTGGTGGCGGCCGTGCTGCGTCCCATCTACGAGCCGGTCCACGGCGACGACTGGGTGGTCGCGGCGGCGGGCCCGGCCGGGCAGGAGTGGGTGCAGCGGGCCGTCGCCGTACGGGAGGTCTCGCGCCGCAAGGGGTATCTGCTGGACCCCGCCGACGACAACGTCCTGAGCTTCCTCACCCTGCCGCAGCTGCGCGAGCTGATGGTGCAGCACTGGCCGTGCTTCGAGCCGTACGTGGACGACCGGCGCGACGTCGAACTCGCCCTGGACGAGCTGGAGGTCGCGCGGAACGTGGTCTCGCGCAACCGCGCGCTCAACGAGGCGGTGCTGGCCCAGGCCGAGCGCGCCTCGGCCCGGCTGCTCGATGTGCTGGGCGGCGGCGCGGGCGCGCCCGCCGCGCACCGGCTGCCCATCGACGCCGTCGAGGACCTGGTGGGCGACCGGTACGCGGACGTGGTCTCGGTCCACTCCGACCGGGTGCGGCTGCAGCGCCAGCTCCCCGCCGAGGACCTGTTCAGCCACGCCCGCCGGCTCGACGCGATAGGCATCGGCCTCAATCTGCTGGTGCAGAACTACTCGGGGCGCCGGCTCGTGCGCCTCGCCGAGTCGGGCTGCCGCGTCCGGCTGCTCTTCCTGAACCCGGCGAGCAGCGCGGTCAAGCGGCGCGAGCGCGAACTGGGCCTGAAGAAGGGCGAGCTGAGCCGCTCGGTCGAGATGAACATCCTGCACATGCGGCGGGTGCGGGCCCGGCTGCGCGACCCCGGGGCCTTCGAGATCCAGGTGTTCGACGAGACCCCGCGCTTCACGGCGTACCTGGTCGACGGGGACGGCGCCGACGGCCTCGCGGTCGTCCAGTCGTATCTGCGCCGGGCCCGGGGGATGGAGGCGCCGGTCCTGGTGCTGCGCGGGGGCGCGCGGCGGGATGTCGTACGCCCCGATCAGGATGCCGAACACGGACTTTTCGAGACATACCGCGAGGAGTTCGAGTCGGTGTGGGCCGACTCGCGGCCCGTTTCCTGACCGTCCGCCGGGCCGTCTTCCGGCGGTCCGCCGGGCCGTCCGGGCCGTCCGGGCCCCGATGTCAGTGGTGCGTGCGAGGCTGGTCGTCACTGGGGGAGAGCACCAAAAGGGAGGGCCAAGATGGGGTGGCACCGCGAACCGCTGGTCGGATTCGACCTGGAGACGACCGGCACGGACCCGCTGGAGGCGCGGATCGTGACGGCCGCGATCGTCGGCGTCAAGGGCGGTGAGGTGGTCCGGCAGCGCAAGTGGCTGGCGGATCCCGGCATCCGGATCCCCGCACAGGCCTCGGCGATCCACGGCATCAGCAACGAGCGGGCGACCTCCGAGGGCCGTCCGGTGCGTGAGGTCGCCGACGAGATAGCGGAGACGATCACGGGCTACTGGGCGCAGGGGGTGCCGGTCGTGGCCTACAACGCGGCCTTCGACCTGACGCTCCTGGCGGCCGAACTGCGCAGGCACGGACTGCCGTCGCTCACCGACCGGCTGGGGGGCGCGCCCATGGGCCCGGTCGTCGACCCGTACACGATCGACCGTGCGGTCGACCGCTACCGCAAGGGCAAGCGGACGCTGGAGGCGGTGTGCGTGGAGTACGGAGTGGTGCTCGATGGCGCCCATGAGGCGGGCGCGGACGCGCTGGCGGCGGTCCGGGTGGCCGTGGCGATAGCCGACCGCCATCCGCAGGTCGCCCGGCTGGTCCCGCCGGAGCTGCACGAGCAGCAGATCGAGTGGTACGCGGCGTGGGCCGCCGACTTCCAGCGGTTCCTGCGCGGGAAGGGCACGGCGGACGCGATAGTCGACCCGACGTGGCCGGTTCGGGAACCGGCCCCGGTCCAGGGCTGACGGTACGCGCGCGGTCAGCGGTCCCGGACACGGCCCGGCGCGGGGCGCTCCGGCTCAGAACGGGTACCAGCGCACTTCGGGATCGCCGTCCCGCAGGGAGGCGACCCGGCGGCGGAACTCGTCGAGCGCCTTGGGGTTGGACGGTGCGTGCTGGGCGACCCAGGCGCAGCTGGCCGTCTCCCGGGCGCCGCGCAGCACCGCGCACCCGTCCCACTCCCGCACGTCCCACCCGTACGCCTCGGTGAACGCGTCGTACTGCTCGTCCGGCAGCCCGTACCGGTCCCGGGAGAGAGCCATGACCACCAGGTCGTGCTCCCGGAAGTCGGCGGAGAAGGTCTCCAGGTCGACCAGGACCGGGCCGTCGGGGCCCACATGGACGTTGCGCGGCAGCGCGTCGCCGTGGATCGCGCCCGGCGGGAGGTGGGGGGTGAGGGTGGCGGCAAGCCAGTTCAGATGTCACCCGATCGTGCGGCAGACCCCAACGCCCTAGCGGCGAAGTCGTTGGCCTGCTGGTCATCACACCGTCCAAAACCGACCGCGAACGCGTCATCCCCATGTCGCCCGAGCTCTTCCACGTCGTCGCCTGCCTCATCCGCCGCCACACCCGTGACGGGCAGCCAGTTCCGCTGCTCAGTCGCTACGACCCACACGACAAGCTCTGGAGCACGCCCCTGCCGTTCCTGTTCCAACGACGCATCGGCGCGAACCGCGGAGTGATCGGCACCAACACCGTCCTCAACATGATCCGGCGCCGTTGCGAGGCGCTCGGTGAAGAACACCCTGGCTTCCGGGACCTGCACTTCACCCCGCATGACTTCCGGAGGATCTTCGCCACCGAACTGGTCAACAGCGGACTGCCAATCCACATCGGCGCCGCCCTACTTGGCCACCTCAACATCCAAACCACCCGTGGATACGTCGCGGTCTTCAACGAAGACGTCATCCGCCACTACGTCACCCACCTCGACAACCGCCGCAAGATCCGCCCCAGCGACGAGTACCGCCCAGCCAGCACAGAAGAGTGGGACGAGTTCACGGAGCACTTCGACAAGCGCAAGGTCGAACTCGGCTCGTGCGGACGCCCCTACGGCACCCCCTGCCAGCACGAGCATGCCTGCATCCGCTGCCCAATGCTGCACGTCAACCCCAAGATGCTGGCCCGCCTCGACGAACTCGAGAAGGACCTCCTCGCCCGCCGGGACAGAGCTGAGCGGGAGGGGTGGGCAGGTGAGATCGAAGGACTCGACCTCACGCTCGCCCTCCTCCGCTCCAAGCGCGACGAGTCTCAGCGCGCGGCTCGCCGTCCTGCCGTCGACCTCGGCATCCCCGAACGCCGCCGGCCGCAGGAGTCAGCATGACCTTCCCCAGGTCGATGCTGGGGAGCGACCAGCTGTCACCGAAGGACGACGCTCACGCTCCGTTGCTCGAAGATTTCCAGGAGCAGGTCGAACAGCGACACCTCGCCATCGCCTGTGGGCACAGGCTCTGCCAGCCGTGCCCTGGCTTCGGCCGAAGAATCCCACTGCAAGGTGAATGGGGTATTGGCGCCCCAGCCGCCGCTCAGGCAATCGTCCAGGGCGTCAAGGTTCCAGCCGAAGTATCCGCCAGGCCCGTTGATGGCTTCGCCGATCGCGCAGTAGAAGCTGTCTCTGTCGACGGTGCGTCGACCGTCCAAGGTGAACACTTGGCCTGCCGGAGCGTCGGGCCTTCCCTGGCGTCGGTACTCCCAGGACCATAGCGCCACCGACAGCCACGCGTGCCTGTTCTTGGGGTCAAGTTCATGCCACATGCCGGTGCGGTTCAGCTGACCCGTGCGGATCAGATCCCATACTCGCTCCGCCCCGGCCAGGGCGTTCTCGCACCACAGCGTCATCGTGAGGTCGACGAGGCCAGCTCCGCGGGCGGAGGGCTTGACGTCGATGACGGTGACCTCGCCCACGAAGTAGGACCCCATGGTGGCTCCGTCGGCGGCGAGGAGCTCGAACCAGGCGTTACCCGCCATGGCACGACGACGGCCGACGTGGTCAAGGCTCTTCAGTAGGCCACCCTGCGGGAGGCAGCCCGCCAGGTGCACTCGGCGGGCTCCATCTTTATCCGGCAGCGGCGTGAACAACCCCTCGGCCTCCTGAGCAAAGCCCCAGAAGTCAGCTTCGTCCTCGTCCGAGGTCAGCGCGTACTTCTGCCCCTCGCCACCCCGCCCTGATCTTCGCATCGCACTCCCCATGAGAGCGCCGATCGTACCGGCCCCGCGACCAGCCGAGCTGTCGCCGACCATCCGCTTTCCCATCCCATCCATCTCGGAGGCCCTTTGACGACTCACATACCCCTCTTCACCCGTGAGAGTGAAGTGCAGAGAAGCACGGGCCACTGCGGCCTGGCGCACCCCGGCGGCCGCTGCCCCGCCGTTCACGAGGAGATCCACCCGGACACCGGGTCCGTGGTGGGCCTCACCACCGCCCACCTCAACCACACCCCCGAAGACGTGCGAGAGATCAATCTGCTCGCCGCCTGCCAGCTCTGCCATCTCCGGATTGATCACGGGCACCACCGGATCACCCGTTCACTCACCCTCGCCGCCCGCGCGGCGGCCGCCGGACAACTCGGGCTCCTCCCCGAGACCGCGCTCGTCCGCACCGAGCCGCCCACCCCGGCGCGCCCCACCCGAGGCCGGCCGCCCACACCCGCGCTCCACCAACTGCCCTTCCCCGAACCCGAACAGGAGACCAAGCCCATGGCCCGCATCAGCGTCAAGATCGCCGCGCTCCACCCGGACGGAAGCGAGTGCACCCACGCCATCCGGCCCTCCGGCAAGCCCCGCGACGCCGACTCCGGCTGCACCGGCCGCCGCAACTACGCCGTGGTGTGCAGCGCCTGCGGCCCGATCGGCGAGCCGCACGGCCTGCGCGTCCTCGCCGAACCGGCACAGCGCAAGCACCGCAACAGCCACAAGGCCGCCCTCACCCCGACCACCCGCTGACCCCACCCGCTCCGGCCGCCGGGAGCACCACGGTCCCGGCGGCCCCGTCCATGTGAGGGCCGATGCCCACCACCGTCTTCGACCAGTTCACCCGCCGCACCGCCGACGTCACCGCCCAGCTCACCAACCTCGGCATCCCGCTCACCACGCCGGCCCCACCGCCCGCCGACCTCAACCCGGCCGACCCGTGGACCGGCAGCTACGCCGTCCCGGTCGACCGCTCCACCCTCGCCTGGTGCACCGCCGTGACGATGCTCGCCGACCACCACCACACCGGCATCGACCGCCAGGTCCTCGCCGCCGACGCCCTAATGCGCGAACTCGGCATCCGCGGCCTCGCCCAGCTCCACTCCGACCTCCACCACGGCGCCCCCATCGACTACCGCTTCACCCCCTGCCCTTACTGCTCCGGCATCGGCGTGAACCCCACCCAGCCGACCTGCGGTGAAGTCGGCTGCGCGCCGTGGCTCGAGTACGCCGGACATGATCACCCGTGCCCGGTCTGCCCCGACGACTACCAGCCCCAGCGGTTCGCCGAAGAGCACATGGCCAAGCTCGAGGAACTGCTCGCCGACGCCATCAAGGAGAACGAGGAGCGCGCCTCCCTCCGCTACCGGATCCGGACGCGGCTGCACCGCCGGACGGTGCGCACGTGACGGCCCGCTACCGCCGCTGCGGACACGGCACCGGCCCCCTTCACCCCGGCGACATCGCCGTACGGATCGGTGAGCACGGCCTGGAGCGCGCACGCCCGCTCCCCGAGCAGCAGCCCGACGCCGACCCCGTCGCCCTGATCCTCATCCACCCCGACACCGAGACCGCCTCACCGGCGTCCTCCACTGCGCCCGGTCCCGAATCCATGGCAGCTGGAGGACGCCGTACCGACTCCTCACCCACGCTCTCGCCGGGCGCGGCCTCCCGGCGAACATCGACTTGAGCGACTGAACACACCAAGCGGCGCCCGCCGCCCGGACCTTGATCCGGGCGGGGGCGCCGCTTTTTTTGCATCCTGGAGCAGTGAGCCCCCGAGCTGTTTTGCGGCCGTAAAACAGCTCGGGGGCTCACTCAAGGCGACACATAAAGGGGACACACCTCACAGGACCAAACGCTCAGTAAGCGCGTTGCCACCGGGTGCATTGTGTACACAACCCACCCACCCCGGGTGGGGGTTCGCGCCGGGTCCGCCGTGGGCAGGGTGAGGACGCCGCGGCGGAGGGTCCGCCGAGGGAGGGGCAGCCGGCATGGGGATACTGACCGGGCGGTGGAGCTGGCGGGCCAGGCCGCGAACTTCCAGGGCGGGGAGAAGTTGACGGACGCCACGGGCGAGGGGCTGGCCGCTGTCACCCACGCGCTGCTCGAAGTCGCCGCCGCGATCCGGGAGAACACCGAGGCGATCCGCGACAGCGCCGAGCGCCCGTAGCCGGCCGCGGGTGCGGGTTCCTGCGAGGCTGCGTGTCGACTGCGAGCTTGCCGACCTCAGCCCGTCGGGCCGGACGAAGCTGCAGACCCTGAACGATCAGCTCGCCGAACTGCGCGAGGTACGCCTCCAGGTGCTCGACCTCGCCGACGAGCTGGCCGGGGGAACCATCGACAAGGTGATGGCCATGTCCGAC
Source organism: Streptomyces sp. ERV7 (assembly GCF_001653515.1). Lineage (GTDB taxonomy): Bacteria > Actinomycetota > Actinomycetes > Streptomycetales > Streptomycetaceae > Streptomyces. The sequence continues at coordinate 719,853 of NZ_LYOY01000051.1, forward strand.
GAGGAAGCCGGCCTCGCCGCGCTGCTCGGCCATCTCGCCGACAAGGGGCGCACCGCCTGAGAGCGGTCACGGTAGCGGGCGGGCTCCGCCGCGTCCGCCATCCCGCCCCGGCATAGGCGTTCGTCCCCTCTGGACGCCGGCACAGGCTCCAGCGTGCCGAAGGCAGGGCAGCCGCGTCTCAAGAGGAGGGCGGATGCCACCCCGAAGGCAGGTGTAGGCCATCAGGGAGAGGCGCTCCGGCCGACGGAGCCAGAGCATCTGGCGGCCCACCGGCAGCACCGTTGAAGGTGACCTGGCCGCCGGTGAACCGTGCGCCGTTGAAGGAGACCTGGCCGCCGCAGAACACCGTTCTGTCGAAGTAGACCTCGCCGCCGGAGAACTTCGCGTTGTCGAAGCCGACCCGGCCGCCGGAGAAGACCGCGCCATGGAGGTCGCCGCCGTCGAAGGTGACGGCCGTGAAGTCGAAGTCGTGGCCCTGCCACGAGTGCGGGTGCGCGGCTAGCAGGCGGAGGTGGTTGCCGATGAGACGGATGACGGTGTGCCGGACCTCCCGCAGGGCCCGGTGCGCGTGCAAGGCCCCGGCGTCACCCGCGGGGAGATCGGCTTCGGCGGTGTAGGGCAGGCGGAGGTAGGCGCACAGGACGTCGATGCAGGTCTGGCGCAGGTCGCGGGTGGGGGCGTCGTCGGCGAGGCCGGCCAGGGCGTGCACGCCGCCGAGGCGGACGGCCGCGGCGTCCGCGCCGAGCTGGGAGATGGCGGTGGTGAAGCGTTCGGTGTGGAGGCGGGTGGCCTCCCGCAGGGCGTGTTCCTCGTCGACGCGCTGGCGCCGGTAGGCCACCACCAGGGCGACCAGGGCGCCGGACCCGGCCACCACCCCGAAGGACAGCTTCACCAGGTCGAAGAGCGTCTTGGAGTCGATGCGGTGCTCGGGCTTGAGCCCGCGGACGCCGAGCAGCTCCCACCCGATGGAGAACACGGCGGCGGCCATCGCGAGCGCGGCGGCGAAGGACTCAGCATGCCGTTCGCGCAGGACAATTGGGCTGCGCGGGGTGAGCGGGCGCAGCCGTGGTTGTGGAGGCGTGCATGTTGGCGGGGTGCTATCGCCGTTAGCGCCCCCGGCCCGGCGTCAGTGAACTGAGTGCTCACGCCAGGGGTCGCCTCAAATGTTGCAACTAACGCATGATTTCGACCGTCGTCTCCCTCAAGACCGCCTCCGGAACGGCGACCGTGGCAGCGTCGCCGACCGCTACCTGGACTCCATCACCGTGGCGAACACCCGCCGGAGCTACACCACGGCGCTTGGCAAGGTCGTCTCCGAGCTCGGCGAGGGCCGGCCGCTGTCCTCCCTCGCCGACGATGAGATCGGCCAGGTCCTCGAGCAGCTGTGGGGCACCGCCGCCGTCAGTACCTGGAACTCCCGCCGTGGCGCGGTCGGTGGCTGGCTCGCCTGGTGCCACGAGGCGGGCCTCGAGCCGCCGCGCATCCCGGCCTGGTGCAAGCGGATGCCCGACCCGGGCTCCGAGACCCCGGTGCGCTCCAAGACTGCCATCCGACCGCCTGATCGCCCGGCGCGATGTCGCCCTGCGGCAGAAGGCCAGGTCGCCTGCCGGATGCTCTACGAGACCGTCGCCCGCGCGGACGAGCTGCTCGGCGTCAACATCGAGGACCTCAACCTGGCCGCCCGCCAGTGCCCGGTGAAGGTCAAGGGCGCCAAGGCCGTCCGCCGCCGCGGCCAGGCCCGCGAGGACTGCGCGACGGAAACGATCTACCGGGACGCCGACACCGCCCGGCTCCTGCCCCGCCTGATCGGCGAGCGCACCCGCGGCCCGCTGCTCGTCACCCACCCCAAGCCCCACATCCCCGTCGCAGGACTTCACGGTCGTGTCGGCCGGGCTTGGGAGCTCCCGGCCGCGGTGCGGTGTATGCAGGAGGGATGGATCTTCGGGCACTGAGCGCGCGGCGCCACCAGTCCCACCGGATGCGCCGCGCACTGCTCGCGACGCCGTTCGCGCTCATCGCGATCGTCACGGTGGTCGACGTCGAGGCCCCGCCCGACGTCCACCTCGGGCCGTTCCTGGCGACCGCGCCCGCGCTCACCGCGTCCTTCGCCGGGCCCCGGACCACGGGGTTCGTCGGTGCCGTCGCCGTTCTCGCCCAGGTGGTGGTGGCGATGGCGCGCGGCAGCGTCACCGACCTCAACCACTCCTTCCAGATCAGCTCGCTGATCCTGATCTCGGTGTTCGTGACGCTCTTCGCCCATCTGCGCGAGGTGCACGAGAAGGAGCTCGTCCAGCTGCGCTCGGTGGCCGAGGCCGCGCAGCAGGTGGTGCTGCGGCCGCTGCGGGAGCGGATCGGCCCGCTGCGCGTGGCGTCGGTGTACCTGGCGGCGGAGGCCGAGGCGCAGATCGGCGGTGACCTCTACGCCGCCGCCCGCACCGCCCACGGGACCCGGCTGCTCATCGGCGACGTACGCGGCAAGGGCCTGGAGGCCGTGGGGGACGCGGCGGTCGTCCTGGGCGCCTTCCGGGCCTCGGCCCACCAGGAGGCCGAGCTGTCCGGCCTCGTGGCCTATCTGGAGGGCGCCGTCACCCCGGACCTGGGCGACGTCTGCGCCGGCGACGCCGACGACCGGGGCGAGGCGTTCATCACCGCGGCGGTGCTCGACGTACCCGACGACCGTCCCATCCTCCGGCTGGTCAACTGCGGGCACCCACCGCCCCTGCTCCTGCGCGGCGGCCGGGTCCTTCCCCTCGACGTCGCCCACCCGGCACCGCCGCTCGGCCTCTCGGGGCTCGTGGAGCACGCGGCATCGGTCGAGCCCGGGGAGTCCGTGCGGCCCGCCTTCGCCGCGGAGACCTTCGCCGCCGAGACCTTCGCCTTCGAGAAGGGCGACACCCTGCTGCTCTACACGGACGGAGTCATCGAGGCACGCGACGAGACGGGGATGTTCTACCCCCTGGCGGAACGCCTGGCCGCCTGGTCGGACACGGGCCCCCACGCCCCCGGCGCCCTGCTCCGCCACCTCTGCGACGACCTGCTCACCCACGCGGCGGGACACTGTCTGGGAGACGACGCCGCGATGGTGGCGATCGAGCGGCTGGGCTGAGGAATCGCTGACCCATCAGGGTGGTGTCGCTAGCCCGATCCAGCGACTGTCGAGCGTGTTTACCGGTCCGTCGGCGAAAGAGTTCGTGCGAAACGGGGATGGGTGCGGAGGCGTTCACCGAACGCACCGGACCTCCCGAAGGGGAAGCAAACGAATGAACTCTGATCACAGGTCGGTGTCACCGCTCGGGCCGCTGCCGCACCGCGGCAAGTGGCTCGCCGGAAGCGCCCTGGCGTCCCTCGTCCTGATGCTGGCCGGCGCGGCCGGCCCCGCCATGGCCGCCGAAGCGCCGGGAGCCGAAAGCCGGGTGACCAGTCCCGGCCACGGCGGAGACGACCACTGCAGGCCGTCGCACGGCTACGACGACGACAGGGGGGACGACAGGGCAGGGGCTCCCGGCGTGGCCGCCGGTGGCGGCGGCGACGGCTGCCAGGGCCCCCCCGGACCCCAGGGCCCGAAGGGCCCTCCCGGACCGAAGGGCGACACGGGTCCGCAGGGGCCTCAGGGGCCCCAGGGTCCGCAGGGCCCCCAGGGCCCGAAGGGCGACACCGGCCCGGCCGGATCGTGCTACGAGATCGACAGCAACGCCCCCTCCAACAACGAGACCTTCAGCGCGGCGCTCATCAACGGGAAGGCGTTCGCCGGCCGGCAGTCCACCCCCGGGGGCGCGGTCGTCTGGACGGATCTGACCAACGCCGACAACCCCAGGTACCCGGACCACGTCTGTGGGATCGCCATCGACTCGCACGGCAACGACACCTGGATCAAGGTGGTCACCACGGACGGCACCGTCTACCAGACCCACGGTGACACCAACGGCCAGACCTTCGTCTGGGACGAGGGCTGGACTCAGCTCGCCTCGCCGATGGCGGGCACCCTCCGCAGCGGTGCCAAGGCCGGGGCAGTCAGGCCCGAGACGTCCTGATCCTGTCGGGGAGCCCCGCCCGTGCCACGATCCGGCGGCACACGCGGGGGCTCCCCGGACCGGGACGACCGCACACGAAGCGCGGCGCGCCCCACGGCCGGTGTGGCCGCGGGGCGCGCCGCGCGGTGGTGCGAGCGGTGACCGGCCCCCGCACTCGGGGCCGGTCACGGACGGGTGTCAGTGGTGACGGTGGTGGCCACCGTGGTGGGCACGCCCCCACATCGCGGTGTCGAGGATCCGGCCGTTGTCGTTGCGCAGGGTGGCCGTGTCGCGGTGGTTGTCCCAGACGTAGTGGTGACGGTCCTGGTAGACGTCACGGCTGCTGTCACGGCCCATGCCCGTGTGGACCTTGACCGCCGAGTGGCCCTCCAGGCGCATGGCGTGGAAGCGGTACTGGGCTCCGTCGCTCGCGGTGAGCGTGAACCCGCGCAGGTTCACGGAGTGCCGCCCGGTGTTCTTGACCTCCACCCACTCGTTGTTGAGGCTCCGGTTCGAGCGGTCGTCGCGGCCGGGGCTGTTGTACTGCACCTCGCCGATGACCACGGTGGAGCGGGGAGCGTGCCGGTGGTGGCCGTCCGCCGCGGCGGGCAGGGCGGCGGCCCCGACCATGGTGCCGGCGGCGAGGACGGTGGCGAGGATACGGCGGCTGGTGCGCGATGCAGACATGTGCGTGCTCTCTCAAGGACAAGCCCCGACCAGGCCTTGAACGGGCCGGGGAAGGGGCGGGCCAGGTTCCCGGCTGGTGCCGAGGAGCCACACTCTGGCCTGCCGAGGCGATCAGGACCCGTCGACCCGACGCTCTTTACGAATTCAGGACATTTCCGTAACCACCACTTATGTCAACACCCCAGCGTTTCTCCGCCCCGTGCTCCGGCGCCCGGCCGCTTCGTAACAGGGCCGCACACCGCGCGTCGCGCCCAACCCCCCGCCCGAGCACGGGGTCCTGGGCCCGCGCCCGGCGTCAACCCCTCACCGCCGTGGTGACCACCAGCGGGGGGCGCAGCCGCTCGGCGGCCCAGTCATGGCCGCGCACATGCTCCGGGTCGGCCACCCCCACCGCCTCGTCCGGCGTCGGGTGGTGCTGGGCGACCCCGGTGAAGCCCGCGCGTTCCAGCAACGCCGGGAACGTCTCCACCGGCCAGGCGTGGTTCCTCACGGCCTGCCACGAACCGTCCGTACGCAGCAGTCGTACGGGCATGGGCTCGCCGGGCCCATAGGTGACACCCCGCTCGCCCACGCACAGCGACGCGTACTCGATGCCGGCGCAGGCCGGGTCCGTGGTCAGCAGCGCGAACGGTGCCCCGGGCCGCAGCAGACGGTGGATCTCGGTGAACACCTCCAGCACCGTGCGCTCGTCGGGCAGCGATGCCAGCACGTGGTTGCACATCGCCGCGTCCGCGCAGGCGTCCGGCAGTCCGCCCACCCGGCCGTCCGCGACGAGGTGGTACTCGGCACCGGGCGTGCCCTCCTCACGCGCCAGCGCGAGCATGTCCGGGGACGCGTCCACACCGATGACCCGCATCCCGAGCACCCGGGCCGCGCGATCGGCGACGCGGCCCGGTCCACAGCCGAAGTCCAGCAGCACCGCGCCTTCCCTGCCCGCCCCGGCCAAGGCCCTGAACACGAACGGATAGCCGAGCAGCCAGTCGGTCGCCGCCTCCACGGCCGCGAAAGCCTCCGCCCCCTCCTGTCCCGACCAGGCACGTCCCGCTCCCGGCGGCGACGGCTCGGGGGACGACGGCCCGGCCGGCTCCCCCGCTCGATCCTGCGGCATCGCTGGGTCCCGTCTCTCGTATACCTACCCGGCACAGCGCTCCCATCATCGGCGCCGCCCGCGCACCGCGCACACCGCCGCTCCGGTGACGCCGCCGCACCGGCGAGGGCCGGCGGGGGTGCGAGGCTCAGCCGACCGCCGCCGCCCCGCGCTCCAGCCTCGCCACATGCCTGCGCAGGCCCAGGGAGAACGCCCAGGCCGCGAGGAAGAGAGCGGTCGCGATGGCCAGGGTGCACCAGCGCAGATCCTTCGAGACCACGAATCCCGGGCCGAGGCCGGGGTGTACGGAGTTCAGCAGGACGTGGAAGAACAGCGTCAGGGCGAGCAGGTACAGGCCGTACCACGCCGGTTTGCTCCAGCTCTTCAGGATGTGGCCGTCCATACCGGACAGCGGGAGCATCCCGAACACCACGACCTCGATACCGCCGACGACCGTCAGAGCGACGGTGTACGCGAGCACATGGTGCAGGCTGTGGGCCCCGGCCGTACGGCCCGCCTCTATCAGGGGTGTGCCGAGGACCCACACCAGCAGTGAGGCGCTCAGGACGCAGATGCCGCCGATCATCACCGCCTGCCCCCTCGGCATGGCGTGGCGCGGGTCGCGCGAGCCGGGAGGCGCCGCACCGAGCACCATGTAGACCGCCACCAGGCCGTAGACGTACGGCACGGGGAACGCCAGGCCGCGCGAGAGCACCGCCATCAGGGCCGCGAGGAGCAGGCCCGCGGGAACCACCCGCAGTTCGGCCCGGACACCGCCCCGCCCGGGGCGCAGCAGGGAGTCCTTCGTCTTCTCGTACGTCACCAGGATCAGCAGGGTGCCCACCGCCGCTCCCAGCACCTTCGCCACGGTCGGCATGGTCCAGCGGGCCGTGGCGTCGGCCCAGACCACGAGGGCCCCGCCGAGCAGGGCGAAGGAGCCCATCCGCATCCAGCCCGGCAGCCGGGCCGCCCGCGTCGGCCGCTGCGCACGGCGCCGCTGCCACCAACGGCTCAGCGCGTTGTCCGCCAACTGCGAGGGGAACGCCTTCTCCAGCAGCAGCACGAGCAGCAGGAACCACGCGGCCATCCCGACCGACCCCGCGATGTCCTTGAGCGCCCAGGACACTTCCGCCGGGGTGCGGATACTGCCCACCAGCCCGGCCGGGCGGTCGTGGTGCCCACCCGGACGCGGTGGCGTCGTCGACCCGCTGGGTCCAGGTGTCGGCCCGGGCGTCGCGCCGCCCGACTCGGTGGGGCTGGGGTGCGGTGTGTCGGAGGCGGAAGGGCTCTCAGAGGGCGGTGTGATCCCCGGCAGGTCCGGTTTGGGCAGGACACCGGTGCTGCCCTCGGCGTGGTGGGCGGCCGGTGAACCCTTGGGAAGGGAGAACGCCGTGAACGACTCGGGCGGAAGGTCGATGGTCCCCGCCCGCTCCACCTCGCGTCCGGGACAGTCGAGGTCCACGGGCCGGTGGCCCTTCATGTCCGGGGGAATGAAGGCATGGAGGTCGATGAACGTCCAGCGGCCGGGCTCGGCGTCGCCCTTGGACGAGTCGGCGTCCAGCCAGGGATCGAGCAGACCCTTGCCGTCGATGAGGATCCTGCCCCAGGTGCAGGCGGCGGGGTAGTCGGTCAGATGGATGGTGATCTCGTACTTCCCCACGGGCGGCGGGGTGACGGGCGGTGGGGTGACCGTGAAGGTCTGCGAGGCCGCGATGTCCCCGGCCGCCACCGGCCGCGCACCGGTCGGACCGACTCCCACGACCCCCGCACCCACGGGCGCCGCTTCGCACGTGGCCGTCACCTTGTACGTACCCGCACCGGCACCGGACGGTACGGCGAAGGAGGCAGTCAGTTTGCCGTCCGCCCCGGGAGTCGCGCCGACCCCCGGCAATTCCACCCCGTCCCAGAGAAGTCGGGCGGGGCCCCGGCACAGGAACCCTTCGCCGGAGACCTCCACGGGAGTCCTGGGCGTCCCTGATCCGGGTGCGAGACGGAGCACCGGGGTGGGGCGCGGTGGCACCACCGTGCCCGGTATCACCTCACAGGTGACCACCTGGGTCACGGACGGGCGCGCGTCGCAGGTCGCGACCACCTCGTACCGGCCCAGGGGTGCCGTCTCGGCGAACTTGACCTGCTGCGAGAACGCACCGGACGCGTCGGTCCGTACGGCGATCGTCGCCGGCAGGTCGCCGGTCAGCGTGAGCGGGCCGGCCTTCGATTCTCCGTCTTCACTCGTCCCGCAGTCGAAGTGGCTGCCGGACACGACCACGCTCTTGCCCCGCTCCACCTTCTCGGCAGACACCGACAGCACCGGAGCCACGGGAGGGTGGATCGGCCGGGTGGTGGTGGGCACCGGCGTGGTCGGTTCCACCGGGGTCTTGGACGGGCTGGGCTTCGGCGGAGTGGGCTTCGGGGTACTGGGTTTCGGTGTGGTGGGCTCCTCCTCGGGCGGTGGTGACGGCTTCGAAGGGGACGGTTCACCCTTGGACTTGGAAGGTGCGGGGCTCGACGCGGAGGGCGACAGGCCGGGCGCCGGTGGCGGGGGCGCGCTCGGCTCCGCCACCGCGGTCGTCCCCTGAGCGACACCCGGCGCGCCGCTCGCGAAGCCCGGCCCCGCCATGCCCGCAAGGAGCACCGCCGTCAGCATCGCCACCGATAACCCGCGCGTCTTCCACCTGCGTCCCACAGCGTCCCCCTCGTAACCGCACGGCCTCCCCGGACCGTCCCCCTTCGGGTGTACTTGTTTGACGTCCCGAACCCGCGTCTTCGTTTCCCCCAGGGGTACGGCGCACGGGAGCGCACGGCGGAAAATGGCGTGCACCGCACGCCCCTTGGGCCGACAACCACCGTCAGTCCACTGTCGCGAACCGACGGTTTGTGGCCCGTGGTGTCTCCAACGTGTGAATCTTGTGCACACCCACCTGTGCTGTTGCCGCAGAGATGGGTAGCATCCGGCGGCAACATCCAGCACGAGGAAAGCGACTTCTCATGGCGGACGAGCCGGACTTCACCACACTCAAGGACCAGTACGCGGCGCGCGTCACCGCCGACCTGGAAGCCAACCAGCAGGACCAGGCACGCATCCGCGACGAACTCGACACGCTGAAGGGCCGACTGGAATCCCTGGAGCACGACCACGGTCTGCTGCAAACCATGCAGCACACCCTCGGCGGCACCGCCGCCACGGCGGCACAGGCCTCGAAGGCGACGGCGACGCGCAAGCGCACCGCCAAAACACAGCCCCCGGCCACCACATCGGCCCCCGCCGCGGCAACCGCCCCCGCGACCACACCCACCGTCGCGGCGGTGCCCAAGCCCCGTAAGCCCCGGGCCGAGAAGCCGGAGACGAAGGAGGCCGGGGCGACCAAGGTGACCAAGGCGGCCCAGAGCCCCAAGAAGGCTGCCGCACCGGCCAGGAAGGCGACCCGCAAGAGCGCGGACGGCAGTGGGCCCACCCTGCGTGAGCTGGTGCTCGGCCTCTTCGCGGACCACCGGGAGCCGCGTACGGTCGCCGACATCCTCACCGAGCTGACCACCGCCCACCCGGACCGCGGGACCAGCCCCCAGGTGGTCCGCAACACGCTCGAAGCACTCGTCGCCAAGGGCGAGTTGGAGCGGGAGCGCAGGCAGGGCTCCGTCTTCTACACGGCGCACCGCGACCCGGCTCCCGCCGCGAAGAGCGACGCACCCACCGCCGAAGCCGTGGCCGCCCCCGCCACGGCTCCCGCGGCCGCTCCCGCCGACGCGACCGTCTGACGGGACCGCGCCCCCACCGCGACCGTGGCCACCCCGGTGCCCAGGCACCTGAACGGGGTGGCCACGTCCGTGGAGTCAACCCGGCTGCCGTCCGCCGGAACAGCGGCCACCGGGTTGCTCTCAGTCGGCTTCTCTCACTGCCGGCCGTAGCCGGGTGCGGGGTCCATCGAGATCACCCCGTCCTCTCCGCCCGAGCCACCGGATACCTGGCCCTGTCCCTGGCCACCCTGGCCTTGGCCGCCTTGGTCCTGGCCGCCTTGGTCACCTTGTCCTTGACCACCCTGGTCGCCTTGACCACCCTGGTCGCCTTGGCCGCCCTGGCCCCCCGCACCGATCGTCGCGCCCGTCGCCGCCAGGGCGGTCGTGACGGGCTGGAAGAAGGTCTCGCCGCCCGCCTTGCAGTTCCCGCTGCCGCCGGAGGTGAGTCCGACCGCGCTGCCGTCGGCGGTGAACAACGAACCACCGCTGTCGCCCGGCTCGGCGCAGACGTCGGTCTGGATGAGCCCGGTGACCGTGCCCTCGGGGTAGTTCACCGTGGCGTCGAGCCCGGTGACCGTACCGTCGTGCAGACCGGTGGTGCTGCCCATGCGCAGGACGCGCTGCCCCACCGAGGCGTCGGCCGGGCCGGTGATCTCGACCAGCTTCCCCGCCCCCGTGTCGACCGCGCTGGGAGCCTGCGTGGCGGCGTCGTCGTAGGTGAGCAGGGAGAAGTCGCCGTTGCCGGGGAAGGTCGCCTTCTGGACCGTGGCGGCGGGCGCCCCGTTGGCGCTCAGGGACCACTGCTTGGCCGCGACACCGCAGTGGCCCGCGGTGAGGAACCCCGGCTTGCCGTCCTGGGTCGTGACGTTGAAGCCGAGGGAGCAGCGCGCGCCGCCGCCGAAGATGGCGTCACCGCCCTCGCTGAACGCCTTGAACTGTCCGGCGGACTTCTGGATCCGGGCGGTGTCCGCGCCGAGGGACCGCACGGCCTTCTCCAGTCTGGTCCACTGCGCCCCCTTCACCGTGCGGTCCGCCGAGACCACGATGCGGTTGGTCCGGGGGTCGACGGCCCAGGCGGTGCCCGGGATGGTCGCCGTACGGGCGAGGGTGTGCGCCGCCGAGCGCAGTTCGGCCGCGCTGTTGCGGACCGCGCGCGGCACCGCCCCGGCCTTCTTCACCCGTGCACTGGCATTGCTGTCGTTACCGGCGACGTTCACGACGACCTGCTGCCTGGCGGCGTCGTAGTACGAGCCCGCGAACGCGTCGCCGAGCTGCTGGGCCAGGCCCCGCACCGCGGCCGCCGCCGAGGCGGCGTTCACTTTCCCGGCCGCGGCCCCCGACGGGGGTTCGGACTGCGCCTGTGACGCGTTCGCACGTGGGAGCAGTACGGCCGCCGCGATGAGGCCTGCGGCCCCCGCTCCTGCCATTACGGCCCGCCGCTTGGGTATGCGCCTGTGAGTCAACTCGCCGCCTCCTGAGCTGTGTTCCGTAGCCGATCACGATCGGCGGAAGGTGTGCAGTCCTAGGTACGGATGTGACGGGTGTGGTGTTCACCGTGATTGCGAAAGAACATTTTTGATGGTGGGTCAGCGAACATCGCAGGAGGCGTCACCCGCCCGCGAACCTCCGGCTCACCGCCGCCAGTACGCGGCGCGCGTCCGCGCCCAGATGCGGCCCCGCGAGCCAGGCGGCCGGACGGGAGCCGAGCGAGGTGTTGGACACCAGGACCAGCCCGCCGTCACCCCGGCGCACCAGCCAGCCACCGCCGGACGAGCCCTCGGTCATGGTGCAGCCCATCCGGTACATGTCCGGCTGGTCGGCCGCGACCGAGAACGACCCGGGCCGGTCGGCGCAGTGGAAGAGGGACGAGCCGTCGAAGGGCCGACCCGCGGGATACCCCACGATGTCGACCAGGCTCCGGGAGCCGGAGAGTTCGGCGTCGAAACCGACGTCCGCAGCCGCCCCGGCCGTCTCCTCCAGCGACCGTGTGGCCCCGGCCGCCTGCCGTACGTGGAGTACGGCGAAGTCGAAGGCCGCGCCCGTACCGGCGCCGGTGGTGCCGTGGTCGATCCACTGCTGGGAGGTCTGCGCCCAGTCGGCCCACCAGATCCCGAGGGGTGCCGCGGTGTTGCGCCCGTTCGCCGCGCCCGAACCCCGTTTGTCGAACCCGGGGACGAAGACGATGTTCCTCAGCCATCCGCCGTCCTTGCCCGAATGAACGCAGTGGCCGGCGGTCCACACCAGGTTGGACCGGCCGGGGTGGGCGGGGTCGCGCACCACGGTGCCGGAGCAGGCGGCCGGGCCCTTGGGGGTGTCGAAGAAGAGCCTGCCGGCGGTGGGCGCCTGCTCCCCGTACGGGCGGGCGACGGGTCGCGCGGGCACGGCGTCCGGCTCGGGGTCGGAGACTCCCCTGGGCATCTCGCTGCCGTCGAAGGACCGCTCGCCTTCGGTGGCTCCGGCCATCCGCTCCGGCCCCCACAGCCCGTCCACCACGGGGTTGACGAAGTCCGCCGCACCCCGCAGCCAGCGCCCCACGCTCCAGTCCTGCCACCCGCCCGGTGTCCTTCCCGGGGCGGCCCGGCGGGCGGACCCGGCCGGATCGGCGGACCCGATCGAGCCGGAACCTCCGTGCGGCCCGGTGGAGTTCTTGGTGACGGTGTACGCGAGTCCACCGGCCACCACGGCGACGAGCAACCATATGGCCGTCGTCCCCCGGAGGCGCCTGCTCGGACCGCGTGGATGGCGAAGACGGAGAAAAGGCACGGGCTCCTCCTCGGGCGCGACACGCTACTGCCCGGTTGATACGGCGCCGCGCCCCCGCGCGTTCAGTCACCCGTCACCCGTATGGCCCATGCCGTTCGCGGCCCCCCGTAGCCGTGGTTACGTTCGGACCGTCGATCGTTCACCCCAACCGCCGCCCGAGGAGAAGCACTCATGGCCGGTCTCGTACGCAAGAGTTTCGAAGCGCCGGAGGAGGTCCGTCCGTTCGAGGACGGCAAGGGGCGCCTGGAGCTGGTCAACGTCGGTGGGGGGCAGGTCGGCCGGGCCACGTTCGAGCCGGGCTGGCGCTGGTCCGAGCACGTCAAGCCGATCGCGCAGACCGACAGCTGTCTGGCCGCCCACGCGGGCTATGTCGTCGCCGGGCGTATGAAGGTCGTCATGAACGACGGCCAGGAAGAGGACTTCGGCCCCGGTGACTACATGAACGTCGCGCCCGGCCACGACGCCTGGGTCCTCGGTGACGACGCGTGCGTCGTCGTCGACTGGATGGGATTCTCGGACTACGCGAAGAGGTAGCCGCGGGCCCCGACGCACACGCACCGCGCCCCCTCCACGAGGAAGGGGGCGCGGTGCGTTGCCCGTTCCGGTGTTGCTCGTTACGCCGTGGGCTCGCGCCGGAACAGCGCGGTCCACAGGAACGGCTCGCCGAAGCGCGGGGAGTCGGGAGGCTCGTTGCGCATCCGGCGCAGTTCGACCTCCGCCAGGTCGGAGATGGTGGAAGCAGCCCGAGTCGTGGATCAGGTCGTACGGACCGGCCGGCACCGTCTCGGCGAGCGTGAACGCGTCACCGCAGTGGAACCGGATGTCGGCTCCCGCCTCCCCGGCGCGCTCCTCGGCCCACTCGATGGCCCCCGATGGTGCGGATGTTCCGGTCCATGCGGGCTCCCTTTCCCTGTCCCGTGATCGTAGGGAGGACAGGCGCGAAAGACCAGGTCAGGCTGGGTGCGGGAGGCTCGCGAGCGGCCGCGTGAAGGCCTGGGAGGGCCGCGAAAAGGGTCTCCACCCATGGGTGGGGGACGGACGCTGTCCCGACCCCCGTCCAAGGCCATCAAGAGGGCAGTGCCGAGGGGGTCGGCGAGGGTTTCTCGACAGCGCGAACACGGCCACCCCGCGCGCCTGCCCGGTGGGTGCGGGCGGCCCCGCGACGGACTCCAGCAGCGCGCACGTCACCGTCGCCCGGCGCGAGGACAGGGGGCCGGTAGCGCCGTCAGCGGGTCAGCGGCCGGGACCGGTGCCCCGCTGCCTCGTCGATCTCGATGTGTGCCTTCTGCAACAGCTGGGACGCGAGGTCCATCAGTACCCGGGACCCGGCGATCTCCTCGCCGACCCGCAGCTGCTCGGGGTCCAAGGGGTGGCGCATGGCGTAGCCGTGCCCCTTCAGCTCGGTGCCGTCACCGAGTCTGAGCAGGCCCACCGCGCTGGTGCGGTCACCGACCTCGGAGAATTCCAGCTCGACATGCCACCCGACGAGTGTGGTCATGACGGATCACCTCCAGGGCTCGCCCTTCGTACTCCCAGGGTCCCTCGGCGGCGCCCCGGCCGCGAGACGGTGACGGCGTGCGGCCGCTGCCGGGCGTTCCTACGCTGGGTGGGCAGCAGGCCGCCCCCTGGAGGACGCGATGACCGCCGAGCCCGACCCGCATCTGGCCATGATCCGCGACGTGGAGCCCCGGACTCCGCAGGGCTGCGAGGAATGCCTGCGCCTGGGCTCCCCCTGGGTCCATCTGCGGCTCTGCCTCGTCTGCGGCCACGTCGGCTGCTGCGACTCCTCCCCGCAGCGCCACGCCCGCGCGCACGCCGAGAGCGAGGAGCACCCGATCGTGCGCTCCTTCGAGCCCGGCGAGGACTGGCGCTGGTGCTTCGTCCACGACGCCCTGGTCTGACGCCGGGCGAGGCCCGTAGGCCATCCCACCACCTGAACACCATTGCGCGCCATACCCAACGTTGGGGATGGCGAGCGCCGCCCACGTGGTCCGAGCATGGACGGGAACGACGACCACGGGGGGCGACGGTGGAGTACCACGGACGGAGACCGGCTCGGCACGGCGGAGGCGGTGACGGAGGCGGAGGCGCGGCGGGGCGCGGGGTGCTGGAGGGCGCGTTCTCGTTGCTTGAGGTCCTGGCCCGGCTGGAGGACGGGGGACTGAGCGAGCTGGCGGCCGGTGCGGGACTGCCCAAGACCACCGTGCACCGGATGCTGGACCAGCTCGTGGCGCTGGACGTGGTGGAGCGCCGGTTCGGCCGGTACCGCATGGGGCCGGCGATCGTCCGGCTCGGGCGGGCCTGGAACCCCGACCGGCCGCTGCACACGGCCGCCGCCGGGCCGCTGCGGCATCTCGCCGCGGCCACCCGCGCCAGCGTCAGCGTGTCGGTGGCCGGCACGGGGAGCCCGCTGGTCGTGGCCATGCTGCCGGGCGAAGTGGACGACGTCTTCCCGCTGCGGGTCGGCTCGGTCCTGCCGCCCGGGAGCGCCGCCGAGGTGGTCCTGGCGGCGGCCGCACCGGCCCTGGCGCCGCCGGAGGACCACGGCGCCGCGCGCTGGCGGCGACGGATCGTCGCGGCACGCGAGCACGGCACGGCCGTCGACCACTACGAGGCCGACACCCTGGTGGCCTGTCTGGCGGCGCCCGTCCGCGCTCCGTCGGGAAAGGTCGTCGCCGCGCTCGCGGTGTCCGTCCTCGAACGCGGTCGGCTCGCCGGAGCGGAGGAACCGCTGCGCCGTGCGGCCCGTATGGTCGGCGCGAACCTGGCGCGGATGCCGCAGGCGTGGCAGCGCTGAGGAGCGGTCGAGGTCCGGCCCGGAGCCGAAGCGGGCGTCCGGGCCCCGCCGTGTTTCCATGACGCG
The DNA here is from genome assembly GCF_001653515.1 of Streptomyces sp. ERV7. GTDB lineage: Bacteria > Actinomycetota > Actinomycetes > Streptomycetales > Streptomycetaceae > Streptomyces. The sequence goes on from NZ_LYOY01000051.1 coordinate 734,998, forward strand.
GTGAACAGCGAGAACACCGAACTGTCCGGCGCCCGCCCGGCCCCGTACATCCGCCCCCGGGCGGATCACGACCTGGACGCGTGCGTCCACGCGCTCGCCGCCGTCCACGAGCGTGACGGCTACCCGGTCAACTGGCCCGAGCGCCCCGGCGACTGGCTTGCGCAGCCGTCGCCGCTGGCGGCCTGGGTGGCCGAGCTGGACGGCCGCGTCGCCGGCCACATCGGTCTGTCGCCCGGCGGTACGGGGGATGTGGCGCCCGGTCTGTGGAGCGCCCGCGCGGGCGTGGGCCCCGAGGCGACTGCCGTGGTCAGCCGCCTGTTCGTCGCTCCCGAGGCGCGCGGCCACGGGATCGGACGGCTGCTGCTGGCCCGGGCGGTGGACGAGGCCCGGGCCCGCGGTCTGCACCCGGTGCTCGACGTGGTGGCCTCCGACACCGCGGCGACCGCCCTGTACGAGCGGATGGGCTGGGAGCTGCTGGCCGAGGTCGAGCAGGAGTGGGAGCCCCGGCAGACCGTGACGCTGCGCTGCTACGCGGCGGGCGTCTGACGGCGTCGGGGCCCCGGCCGCTCAGAGCGCCGCGTCGGTCCGGCTCGTCCGGTTCAGGAGCTCGTCCGGTTCAGGAAGTCGACGAGCAGCGCGTTCACCTCGTCGGGGCGCTCCAGGTTGGGAAGGTGGCCCGCCCAGGGGAGTTCGAGGTGGCGGGCGTCGGCGAGCACACCGGTGAGGTGGACGGCGATCGCGCGGAAGTCCGCGAAGTCGTGGTCACCGGAGACGAGCAGGGCGGGGGCCTTGATCGTGGCGGGGTCGGTCTCGACCTTGACCTGGCCGAACTCCTCTTCGGCGGCGAGCTGGACGTCGAAGGCGTTGCGCTGCATCCGTCGCACCAGCTCCCGGGTCGCCGAGTCGGCGTCCGGGCCCACCCAGGCGTCCACGTTGAGGTCGGTCGCCCCGGCTATGTCACCGGCCTCGATGAGCGCGTCCTCGCGGTCGCCGAAGGCCATGAGGTCGGCGCTGGGCTCGTGTCCGGCCAGCGCGGTGCACAGCAGCGCCAGGGCGGTGACGCGCTCGGGCCGGCGGGCCGCGATCTCCAGCGCGACCCGGCCGCCACCGGACGACGCGATCAGCGCCGTGCGCTCGATGCCGAGCGTGTCGAGCAGGGCGAGAACGTCCTCAGCGTTGTTGTACGGCCGGTCGGGCATGGGCGATGCGCCGAAGCCCCGGAAGTCGCAGCGCACCACCTGGTAGCCGGCGCCGACGAGCGCGGGCACTTGGGCGTCCCACATCCGCCGGTCGCAGACCGTGGAGTGGAGGAGGATCACTGCCGGGCCGCTTCCGGCCACATCATGGGAAAGAGTCACCGCGCCACCATAGACATCCGGATCGCTCAGCGCATCAGAATTGCCTGGTCACGAGGGAGTCGGAGGGATTCTGCGGCTCTCTGCCGTCGGCTGCCGTCGGCAGGGTGGCGATGGGCCACCAGAAGTCGTCCCGGATGCCGTCCTCGGTGGCTGTGTCGGTCTCCGGCCGTTCGCCGGGCGGGCGTCGAGTCATACGGTCAAGTGTGGTGGATGCGGCGGCTGTTGGGGAGGCGATTTCTAGAACAGTTTTCTACAGATTGCTACGCTAGGGTTGCCGTCATGGCAGACAGCTTCCCGATCGGTGCCCCCTGGGGCGCGCCAGGTGCCCCAGGTCGACGGGCCGGGCACGACAGCCACCGAGCGGGGCTCGGCCATGTCGCCTAGGCAGCAGCGCGGTGAGGCCACCGTCGACCGGCTGCTGACCTCCGCACTGCGGGTGTTCGCCGAGTCGGGCCAGCAGGGATTCACCGTCAGCGCCGTCACCCGCGCCAGCGGGGTCAGCCTCGGCAGCCTCTACCACCACTTCGGCAGCTTCGACGGTCTCGCCGCAGCCCTCTACACCCGGTGCATGGAGCAGCTGTTCGACGAGATGACCGCCGTGCTCACCCGGGCCCGCACCGCCCGTACCGGCATCCGCGCGCTGGTCCAGTGCTATCTGCGCTTCACCGAGGAGCACCCCGACGTGGCGCTCTTCCTGCACGCCTCCGCCTACTCCGGCTATCTCGCCGCCCACGCCGACGAGATCCGCAGGGTCAAGGCGAAGAAGCTGGCCGCCATCGCCGCCTGGCTGGGGCCCCGCGTCGAGGCCGGCGAGATCGCGCCGCTCCCGTCGCCCCTGATCGACGTCCTGATCCTCGGGCCCCCGGCCGAAACCGCACGCCGCTGGCTGTCCAGTACGTACGACATCGACCTCGCCCAGGCCTACCGGATCCTGCCCGACCGCGTCTGGCGCTCGCTTCAGCCGGACTGACCGGAAGTGACCGGGGCGCGGGGCGGGGCGGCGGGGGCCGCTCGGCGTGCGCCCCGGTGTGCCGCGGGCCCCATCGCGTACGACGCCACCAGGATCATCCCGCCGAGCAGCAGCCATCCCGGGCCGCCCCAGTCCACCAGGAGCGCGGTCAGCAGGAGCGGGCCGAGGGTGCGGGCGATGGTCACGCCGGTGCCGAACAGGCCCTGGTACTCGCCGATCCGGTCGGCCGGTGCCAGGTCGAAGCCGATCTGCCAGGAGCCCGCCGAGTGCAGCATCTCGGCGACGACCAGGAGCACCGATCCGGCGACGAGCGCCGCGGCGGCCACCCAGGGTGAGTCGCCCGCGGCCGAGAGCGCGAAGACCGCGCAGGCCGCCAGCATCACCGCGCCGGAACGGCGCACCGCCCGCACGGCGGTCGCAAGTCCCTTGACGGCCCGGGCCGTTCGGACCTGGAAGAGCATCACCGCGCCGGTGTTGAGCACGAACAGCGCCGAGACCAGCCAGGCCGGCGCGGCCGTGCGCTGGGTGATCCACAGCGGAATCCCCAGGCTGAGCAGCGGCATCCGCAGGAGCAGCACGGTGTTGAGGAGGGCGACGATCACATACGGGCGGTCCCCGAGGACCGTCGGCCCGCCGCGCCCCTCGGTGCGCGGCACGGGTGCGACCCGGGGGAGCCGCGCCAGCAGCAGCGCGCAGACCAGGAAGCTCGCCGCGTCCAGGGCGAAGACCGTGAGGTAGGCACCCCTCGTGCCGGAGCGCAGGGCCACGCCGCCGAGCGCCGCACCCACGGCGAGGCCCGCGTTGAGCGTGGCCTGGAGGCGGGCCAGGGTCGCCGTCCGCTCCTTCTCGGGCACCAGCCCGGCAAGCAGCCCCTGACGGGCCGCCGCCAGTCCCGACTGGGCGGTGGCGTAGAGGCAGGCGGCCACGAGGAACGGGACGAAGGAGCGGACGACCAGGAACGACGCCACGGCCGCGCCGGTCGCCAGCGCCAGCAGCACCGCCGTCCCCCGGGGCCCGCGCCGGTCCGCGAGCCGTCCGAGCGGTACGCCCGCGACCGAGCCGACCGCCCAGGCGAGGGTCAGCCCCAGACCGATGCGCGCCGGGGCGAGGCCGACGACGCGGGTGAAGTACAGGGCGGAGGTGACGAGATACGCGCCGTCGCCGACGGAGTTGGTCAGTTGGGCCAGCGCGAGAAGGCGCCGGGGGCCCGCGGGGGACACCGCTCTGGTCGTCATGAGCAGGACACTATGACTCCGGTGGCCCTTCCTTCTGGTCCATTTCGGACGGCTGTGAGTGGGCCATTTCTCGACCTTCGCAGTGCGGACGGCGACCGCGACGGCTCGGGAGGTTTTCGATCCGGGGAGCCAGGTAATCGTCAGTTATGGTGCAAATCGGCTACACGATGATGACCGAGCAGACCGGCCCCCGCGCCCTCGTCTCCGACCTGGTCGCCGCGGAGCGCGCCGGGTTCGACTTCTCCGTCATCTCCGACCACTACTTCCCCTGGCTGGAATCCCAGGGGCACGCGTCCTACGCCTGGAGCGTGCTGGGCGCGGCCGTCCAGGCCACCGAGCGGATCCCGCTGATGACGTATGTGACGTGCCCGACGGTCCGCTACCACCCCGTCGTCGTCGCCCAGAAGGCCGCGACGATGCAACTGCTCTCCCAGGGCAGGTTCCGCCTCGGCCTCGGCTCCGGGGAGAACCTCAACGAGCACGTGGTGGGCGCCGGATGGCCCTCTCCCCAGGTCCGCCTGGACATGCTGGACGAGGCCGTCGACATCATCCGCGCCCTGTTCCAAGGCGGCAACGTCAACCACCAGGGCACCCACTTCGACGTGGCCGACGCCCGGCTGTGGGATCTGCCGGACGAGCCGCCGCCCCTCGGAATCGCCGTCTCGGGCGAGCGCTCCTGCGCGCTGGCGGGCCGGTCCGCCGATCTCGTCATCGCCACCGAGCCCAAGGGTGAGCTGCTCGACTCCTTCGACCGGTACGGCGGCGGCGGAAAGCCGCGGGTGGGCCAGTTGCCGGTCTGCTACGACACCGACCGGGACGCGGCGATCGCCCGCGCCCACGACCAGTTCCGCTGGTTCGGCGGCGGCTGGCCGGTGAACTCGGAGCTCCCGGGCCCGTCCGGCTTCGAGGGCGCCACCCGGTTCGTCACCCCGCAGGACGTGGCCGGGGCCATCCCGTGCGGCGACGGCGTCGACGCCTTCGCCGACGCCGTGCGGCCGTTCGTCGAGGCGGGCTTCACGGAGGTCGCCCTCGTCCAGATCGGCGGCGAGCACCAACTCCCCTTCATCCACTGGGCCGAGACGAAGCTGCTGCCCGCCCTGCGCGAGCTGTGACACCACCTCGGCCTCGCGCCGGCCCGCGGTCAGCCCGTGAGGATGCCCGGCAGCGCGAGCGCGCCGAGCAGGGCGGTGCCGGCCAGGAGCCAGGCGACGTAGTCGCCGATGTGGCCGGAGTGCAGCCGCCGCAGCGGCTGGGTCCAGCGGTACGGTTCGTGGCGCGCCGGGCCGCGTACCGCCGCCGCGGCGAGCCCCGCCGCCAGCGCCGCCGAGGCGAGCCCGAGGAGCAGCCCGGGCGGGGTCCAGTGCGGCGCGTGGTGCCCCTCCACGCCGAACGCCCGGCCCGTCGCGTCCGCCAGAGCAGGCACCAGGCCCGTCGTCAGTGACCCGGCGAGCAGCGCGGCGGGCACCCCGAGCATGGTGGCGGGCACCCGGCCGATGCGGCCCTCGGTCTCCGGCTCCTCGTGCTCGCCGCTCGTCTCGTACGCCGGGTCCCTCAGGGGCGGCCGCCCCAGCCCCAGGAACACCCGCGCGGCCACCCTGAGCACGGCGCCCGCGGTGAGCGCCGAGACGGCGACGAACAGCACGGTGAAGCCGCCGCCCGCCGCCTCCTCGGTCACCGACTTGCCCAGTCCCGTACCGAAGGGCGGCAGCCCCGCCAGGGCCAGTGCCCCCGCCGTGAACAGGGTCGCGACGAGCGGCAACCCGTGGGCACGGCCGTGCAGTTCGTGCTCGTCGACGCTGCCGTAGCGGTCGAGCAGGATGCCGGTGCAGGCGAACAGGGCGGCCTTGGCGCCCGCGTGGCCCAGGACGTACAGCGCCACCCCGCCGGTCGCCTCTGGCCGCAGCAGACCGACGCCGACGAGGAAGAGGCCGGTGTGCGCGACGGTCGAGTAGGCGAGCAGGCGCTTGAGGTGGCGCTGCTGCCAGCACATCACCGCGCCGACCAGCGCGGTCAGCGTGCCCAGGACCACCAGGGCGCGCTCGGCGTCCGGGGCGGGCAGCCCGCCGGGACCCGCGAAGACGGTGGTGTACACCCGCCAGGTGCCGTACACCCCCAGCTCCACCATGACGCCGGACAGCAGCATGCACACCGGCGTCGGCGCGACCGCGTGCGCGTCGGGCAGCCAGAAGTGGAACGGCACGGCCGCCGCCTTGACCAGGAGGCCGGTCAGGACGAGGGCGAACGCGGCCAGGGTCAGTGCGTCGGGGCCGCCGTGCGCGTCCAGTCGCGCCCCGATCTGCCGCATGCCGAGTTCGCCGGTCCGGGCGTAGAGCAGCACGATGCCGGTCAGGGTGGCGTACGCGCCCAGGGAGTTGACCACTCCGAAGGTGAGCGCGCCCTGGACGGCCTTGGCCTCCTCGACGCGGTAGCCGGTCAGCGCGTACGCCACCACGCTCATCAGCTCGAAGAAGACGAAGGCGTTGAAGAGATCCCCGGTGAGGGCGAAGCCGCACATGCCCGCCTGGAAGAGCAGGACGAGTGCGGGGAAGGAGCCCGCGTGCCGCTTCGGCGGCTCGTCGAAGTAGCGCCAGGAGTAGACGAGTACGGCGACGACGAGGACGGAGACCAGGGCGGCGAGCCCGGTGCCGGGGCCGTCCCCGGTCAGGACGATGCCGACGCCCGCCCCGTCCTTCGGGCGCCGGCCGCCGACCCACTCCTCGGCGTCGGGCGAGGAGTGGACGAGCAGGACGAGGGCCAGTGCGGCCGTCGCCGCCGCGGTGCAGGCGCCGACCGACTCGGCGGCGACGCGCGGCAGTCGGCGCCCGGCGGCCACCAGGGCGGCGGCGCCGAGCAGCGGCAGGGCCACGACCAGCGGCAGCAGTTCGTTCATCCGCGCAGCTCGGAGAGCTCGTCGGGGTCCACCGTGCCGTGGCGTTTGGCCACCTGCATCACCAGCGCGAGCAGCAGCGCGGTCACGGTGGCCCCGACCACGACATCGGTCAGGGCCAGCGCCTGCACCACGGGGTCGACGACCGGCCGCGAGCCCGGTTCCAGGTCGGAGTGGACCGGCGCCGTGCCGCCGTCCCGGTAGCCCACGGCGAGCAGCAGGACGTAGGTGGAGGACTGGCAGACCGCCAGACAGCCCACCGCGTGCACCAGATGGCGGCTGGTGGCGAGGCCGTAGCAGCCCGCCAGGAAGATCCAGCCGGCGACCAGGTACGGCAGTACGGACATCACCGCGCGCTCGCGCCCCCGTTCATTCGTCCCGCTCCTTCCCGCTTCCCGGACTCCGCTCGATCTCCACGGCCTGGTCGAGGAAGCGGGCGAGCAGCACCACCACCGCGCAGCCCACCTCCATACCGACCGCCGCGTTGAGCAGCGGTACGGTGCCGCCCGACGCCAGGGTGTTGAACGTGCCGTACGGCAGCAGGGTGTTGGCGAGGAACGCCGAGCCGCCGACGAGGCCCGCGACACCGAGGACGAGATACGCCGCCTCGCCCGCCGCGTCCCCGACCTCGTACCGGCCGACCGGCCGGATCCGCTCCAGGGCGCGGTAGTCCGCCCCGATGTAGAGCAGGTGCAGTGCGGTCGCCACGACGACGCCGCCCTGGAAGCCGCCGCCGGGGCTCAGCTGTCCGTGCGCGATGAGGTAGAGCCCGGTGACCAGCGCGACCGGCAGCAGGACCAGCGCATAGCGGCGGACGGGAGTGGCGACCCTCGCGGGCGCGGGGCGCACCTGGCGCTCGTCGCGGGTCTGGCGCAGCAGGACGACGGTCCCGAGCACCGCGGCGAACAGGATGGTCTCCTCGCCCAGGGTGTCGAAGGCCCGCTGGTCGAAGTTGACGGACGCGATGGTGTTGGAGGTGTGGCGGGCGAGGGAGGCCTCGACGGCGCGGTCCCCGTACGGGTGGACGTCGCCGCCGAAGCCCGGCAGCCGCAGATACGCGGCCGCCAGCAGCGCGGCCACGCCGAGACCGCCCAGGGCCAGCACCCACAGCCGCAGCCGCCGGCTCACCGGCCGCCGTCCCCTTCTCGGCCGGCGTTCCCTTCCCTGCCCCGGCGCCGGACCTTGCGTACCGACAGGAGGATCAGCAGCGGGGTGAGCGCGGAGCCGACCGCGAGCTGGGACAGGGCCACGTCCGGTGCCTGCAGGACGGTGAACAGGACCGCCAGGGCGAGCCCGAGCACCGCGAGCACCAGCGCCTGACGGGCCGGGTCGCGGACCGCCACCGCGGCCGTCGCCGACACCGCGACGAGCAGGAGGGCGAGGACGGTGAGCACATCAGCCATGGGACACCTCCGCGCCCCGGTAGCCGCCCGACACCGCCCGCGACGCGATGACGTTCCCGGCGACCAGGAGCGCCCCGGTCGCCAGCAGTTTCACCATGGCCCGGCCGGGTCCGGCGGCCGTGCACACCGCCGTGACCACGGCCGTGGTGGCGAGGGCGGCCGCCGCGGTCAGCGCGTCGGTGTGCGGCCCAGTGGAGGAGAGGTCGTCGGCGAGCAGCCGTGCGTACACCAGCGTGCCGACCGGGCCCAGCACCGCGAGCACCAGGGACAGATCGGTGTACGACGGGCGCTGGTAGCCCTGGGCGAGCAGCAGCATGACCAGGCACACCGCCGACGTGCCGAAGTTCTGGGCGACGACCCGGCGTCCCACCGGACCGGTCGCGACGCCCCACACCACCGGCCCGAAACCCACCGCGAGCAGGACGGTCGCGGCCCACAGCCACCCGTTCACCGCTCGCTCATCGCCCGCCGGGCCGCACAGGCGGCGAACGCCCCCAGCAGGGCGCACCCGGCCCCGACGAGCCCCTCCAGGGCGTCCACCGTACTGATGAACACCAGCCACGCGGCCATCAGCACGAGCCACCACGCGAGGAGTTCGGCGGTCACGGCCGCCGCTCGACCCATCCGTACATCACCTCGAAGCGCTCAGAAGCCGGTGGGCGCACCCGGAACGGGGGCGTACCCGCGTCGCATGGAGTGCGCTCATGAAAGCACTGCGGGCGCGTGGGCCGACGACGGCGCGCGGCGCCACCGCGGCACACCGCGCACCTGGCCGCCCGGGCCCCTCCGGGCGAGCGGGTACCCGGCGGCCGCGACGGCAATCCCCGGACGGCGGGACCGCTGTTTCGCCAGGACCGGGAGGGGCACCCGGCGCCACGACACCCCGGGGCCCGGCGGGCGCCAGCGCGCCCCGAGCCCCGTACGGCCCATGTGGCCGGATGCCCGGCGGTCGGAGATGCTCGGTCCAGAGAGGGCGGCCGGGGCCGCGACCGCACGCGGTGCGACGGGAAGGGAGCGCACGCCATGCAGGTGGCATTGACCCCGTGGGTGCGCGATGACGTCCACCGGGCCTGACGGCGACGACGGCCGCGAGCCGGAGCGGGCGGCCGAAGCGGGGCCGCGGCCGACGGGCATCCGTGCCCGGGGCGTCAGCGGGAAGGGCGTGGGCGGCCGCTCCTGGTTCGCCGTCGGCTTCTCGCTGGGCCTGGGCGCGACGCTGGCGTGGCTGACGGTGCGGACCGTGCTTGAGGTCGGCAGCCTGCTCACCCTGCTGCTGCTCGCGGTGTTCCTCGCGCTCGCCCTCGAACCCGTCGTCGTCTGGCTGACCCGCCACCGGATGGGGCGCGGCTGGGCCGTCGCGGTGGTCCTGGTGCTGCTGCTCGCGCTGTTCGCGGGGTTCCTGGCCCTGGTCGTACCGCCGGCGGCCGATGAGATCAACGCGCTGGTGAAGGCCGTTCCCGGCTGGCTGCGGGACCTGCACGACCACAACTCGACGCTGGGCCGGTTCGAGGACCGCTACCACCTGGTGGAGAAGGCCAAGCAGCAGTTCTCCTCCGGTGGGGCGGCCGGGCTCGCCGGCGGGCTGCTCGGCGCGGGGAAGTTCGTGGTCGGCGCGGTCACCTCGGCCGCCATCGTCATCGTGGTGACGGTGTACGTGATGGCTTTCCTGCCCGCGCTCAAAGGGTTCTGCCTCCACTTCGTGGCGTCCCGCAAACGCCCGCACGCCCAGGAGGTCACCGAGGAGATCCTCAACCGGGTGGGGCGCTACATGCTCGGCAACGTGGCCACCTCGGTCATCGCCGGTGCGGCCACCTTCGTCTGGTGCGCGGTCACCGGCGTCCCCTACCCCGCGGCCCTGGGCGTCTTCATCGCCCTGATGGACCTGATCCCCATCGTCGGCACCACCATCGGCGGCGTCGTCGTCAGCCTGGTGGCCCTGTCGGTGTCGCTGCCGGTCGCCCTGGCCACCGCGGGCTTCTACGTCGGTTTCCGGCTGGCCGAGGACTATCTGATCGTGCCCCGGGTCATGAGGTTCGCCGTCGACGTCCACCCGCTGGTCACGGTCGTGGGCGTACTGATCGGCGGGGCACTGCTGGGTGTCGTGGGCGCCCTGGTCGCCATTCCGGCCGCCGTCGCCATCGGTATCGTCCTGGACGAGCACGTCTTCTCCAGGACGGACGCGTCCTGACGCGACCCGTACACCTAGGCGGAGGGCGGGGGAGCGGCCGGGGCGAGCCGGTGCGCCGGGCGGTTGCGGCTGAGATACCGCTCGGCGGCGTGCACGGCCTCGCGCGCGGTGCGCTCACCCATGAGCACGCAGAGCGTGTAGGCGCTGTCCTCGAAGAGTCGGCGCAGGGCGGGCTCGTGGGGCTGTGCCAGGACCGCGCGTTCGTGCGCCCGATAGTGCGAGAGCAGCCGCGCGAGAGTCTCCTTGTCGGGCAGCAGCATCATGTCCTCCTGAACCTGGGGCGGGCCCAGCCCACCCATCCTGACCGGGTCCGGGGGCCTGCGCGAGCCGTAGGACTGCGCTCCGTGACGGCCCATGGCTGCGGGGCCCCGCGCAGTCGCTCCGCGGGGCCCCGCAGCGCAGGGGGCCGACTACTTCCTGAAGGCGTCCTTGGCCTTCTCCTTGGCCTGCCGGAGATCGCCCTTGGCCTTCTCGGCGCGGCCTTCGGCCGTCTTGCTCTCATTGCCCACCGCGCGGGCCAGGGTCTCCTTGGCCTTTCCCTTGGCCTGCTCGGCCTTCGCCTTGGCCTTCTCATTCTTCGCGGTCACGGTACTCACACCCTGATCTCTTGTGAATTCGGTGGTCACGTCCGAGTTTGACCGTTCAGTGGAATCTCAAACGTGTACCTCGCACGCCGGGAATTTCTCCGTCACCGAATTCACCACCGGTACCAGCGGCCTCGCCGTCCGCTACCGGCGGCGGGACGTGCGACGAAACCCACGAGCCACAGGACCAGTACGACAACGGCGACCCACCACAGCACCTGGAGCGCGAATCCCGCGCCGAAGAGAAGCAGTGCGAGCAGCAGAACGACAAGCAGGGGAACCATGCTATGCACCTCCTGGAAATCGAGTGCCCCTGCCGGGCCGTGTCATGCGCGGCGAATTCCGGACAGGAGCTTTTCCCTGGAAATCCGGGGGAGACTTGTTTTCAGGAAGGGCGGTTTCCGCGCGTACGGGCCCCGGCCGTGGCCGCATCCGTCACGTCGAGGAAAACCTGGTCGGCGTCGGGCCAGATGGTGGCCACCGAGTCCTTGATGCGCTCGCAGGACAGTTCGATCTGCTCGCTCTCCAGGCCCGGCACCAGGTCGACTCGGGCCGCGACCAGCGCGGAGTCGGTGCCGAGCCGCATGGTGAGCACCGCCTCCACACTGTCGATCTCCGGCTGGGCGTCGAGCAGGGACCTGATGCGGTCGCGCATCTCGGGGTCGACGGCCTCCCCGATGAGCTGGTCGCGGGCGTCCTTGCCGAGCCGGTACGCCACGTACCCGAGGAGCACACCGATGGCCAGCGAGGCCGAGCCCTCCCACACCGGCTGACCGGTCGTCATGTGCAGGGCCATCCCGGCGATCGCCAGCGCGACACCGAGCACGGCCGTCCCGTCCTCCGCCACCACGGTGCGCAGCGCGGGATCGCGCCCGATGCCGCCCGGCTGTCCGCGCACCTGGTGCAGGGCCCGCAGCAGCGACGCGCCCTCGGCGAGGAAGGCGACCGCGAGGACGGCGAGCCGGCGACGTAGCCGGAGTGCGACTCGTGCGCGCCCGAGCGCAGCGCCTCGATGCCCTGGAAGACGGAGAAGCAGCCGCCCATCACGAAGATGCCCACCGCCGCGAGCAGGGACCAGAAGAAGCGCTCCTTGCCGTAGCCGAAGGGGTGGCGGCGATCCGGCGGGCGGCGGCTGCGGCGCAGCGCGGCCAGCAGGAAGACCTCGTTGAAGCTGTCCGCGACGGAGTGGGCCGCCTCGGAGAGCAGCGCCGGCGAACCGGCGAAGGCGCCGCCGACCGCCTTGGCCACGGCGATGAGCAGATTGGCGCCGAGCGCGACGAGGACGGTGAGCCGGGTACCGGTGTCCTTGCCGCCGTCCTTGCCGGCGCCCGCCCCGGACGCCTTGCTGTCGCTGTTCCGGCTCACCGTCCGCGCTCCTCACCGGGTCCGTCGCCGCCGGAGGCCTCCACGGGCAGCAGCGGGCCGAGCGGTCCGAGGTCGAGGTTGAGATCCTCCGGACGCAGCCCGAACTTCGACCTGAGCTCGCCCATCCGGTCCTCAAGGAGCATCAGGGTGAGTCCGATCCGCTCCTCCTGTTCGTCCGTGAGCTCGCCGGTCTCGACGCGGCGCAGGGCTTGACGTTCCATCAGCTGCCGGAGGAGCTCGACCACCGTCAGGACCAGCCGCGCCAGATCGCGCTCCACCGTGTCGGCGTCGAGCTCCACGCGCCGCCGCCCGCTCATGGGCCCTCCCCGAAGCCGGAGGGGCCGTACGGGTCCGCACCCGTCGGCAGCGCGGGCGCGTCGTTCTCGTAGGCGTTCTCGTAGGCGTTCTCATAGGCGCTCTCGAACGGTGAGGGGACCTCCGCGCTCACCGAGCTGACCAGCGCGTTGAGGTCGATCCGGACCAGGTCCACGTCCGCGATGCGCAGGGTGAGGTCGCCGGCGAGGACCACGCCTCCCGCCAGGAGCCGGTCGAGCAGATCGACGAGGGCTATCCGCCGCTCGGCGTGCTCAGCGGATGCCGTCGGGGCCATCGGCTCCTCCTCCGTCCGCGTCCGCGGTGCCCGCGAAGGAGTACGGGGCCCAGGGCCCGGTCACCTCGACGCGCACCCCCGCCACCTGCGCACCGTGCCGCTCCACCAGGGCGACGAACTCCGCGCTGCGCTCACGCGGCACCAGATAGGCGGCGTTGAGCACGTTCTCGCCGGGCTGCCCGGAGACGCGGGCGTTCTGCGGCCGGTGCAGCCGCTCCGCCTCGGCCTGCCCGGACAGCTCCCGGTGCAGAGTGCGGGAGAGGGCGCCCGCCTCGCGCCAGGTGTCCTCCCGGGCCCGGCGCTGCCCCAGCCTGCGGCGCAGATACTCCCGCCCGGTCGCGGGCTTGGCTCCCGGCGCCGTCGCGGGCTCTGGACTCCCGGCCTCCGCGTACACCTTGACCCCCCATTCGACCCGCCCGTCCAGCCGCTCCAGGGCCGCGACGAACCGGTCGCGCCCGGAGTCGAGCAGCCGGCGCACCCCGCTCTCCTCCCGGCACACCGTGGCGAGCCGCAGCGGAACCGCGCAGGTCACCGAGGAGAGCGCGGCCACCACGGACTGATGGGCGCGGGCGGTGGCGGACAGCCAGTCCAGGTCCTCCAGCCGGGCGCGGAGCGGGGCGGCGTCGAAGTCCGCGGCGGGGACCGGGCTCGCGGCGGCGCACAGTCCGCCATGGCCGATCAGCCGGGGCGGCTCGCCGTCCAGTCCGCGCACTCCGTCGGGCAGCGCCTCCTCGAAGGGCCGCACGACCGCGTAGACATACCACAGTGCCTCATTCATCCCGTGCCACCTCCGCCCGGGCGCCGCGGGAACCGTCATGGCGGCGGGAGTCGTCGTGACGGCTTTCCAGTTCGGCTACGCGGGCCTGCAACTGCTCGTTCTCCCGGGCGAGTTCACGGCGGCGGGCGGCGCCGGAGAGCGCCGGGTCGTCCTCCCACCAGTCGATGCCCATTTCCTTCGCCTTGTCCAGGGAAGCGACGATGAGGCGGAGTTTGATGGTGAGCAGTTCGATGTCGAGGAGATTGATGCGGATGTCCCCGGCTATGACGATTCCCTTGTCGAGGACGCGTTCGAGGATATCGGCGAGATTCGCGCTGCCGCCGTCCGACGCATACGGATCGGAGAGCCGTCCCGGGGTCGTCATCAGCGCCTCCGCGAGCCGGACTTGGCGCGCCGGCGCCCGGATTCCCCGGGCTCGGGCTCTTCGGCCATGTCCTCTTCCCATTCGTCGTCGTATGCGACGGCGTCGGAGTCCTCGGGAGCCTCCTCGTGAGCGTCCTCGGGAAGCTCCTCGTCCTCCTCCGGCTCCTCCTCGTACTCGCCCTCCAGCGGCTCCTCGTCCTCATAGGCCTCCTCATAGGTGTCCTGGGAAGCCTTCTCGCTCTCGGCGTCCTCGTCGCGGGCCCTCTCCTCGCGCGCCAGTGCGTCCTCGTGGCTGAGGACGACCTCGCCGTCGCGGATCTCGCCGCGCCAGCCGTCCGGGGCCTCGCCGCGCAGGGCGATGTGGCGGGCGAAGTTCTTCAGGTCGAGCCGGGTGCGGCGGCCCTGGGCGCGCCAGATGTTGCCGGTCCGCTCGAACAGGCCCTTGGGGTAGTACTCGACCACCAGCAGCACCCGGGTCAGGGAGGCGCCCAGCGGGTGGAAGGTGACCACGCCCTTGGTGGTGCCCTTGGCGCCCTCCGAGGTCCATGCGATACGCGCGTCGGGGACCTGCTCGGTGGTGTGCGCCTTCCAGCTGCGGCTCGACCAGAAGACCTTCAGCTTCCAGTCGGAGCTCGCGTCGTCCGCGCTGTTCGCGCTGCGCACGCCCTTGGTGAAATGGGAGAACTCCTGGTACTGGGTCCACTGGTCGTAGGCGTCGCGGACCGGTACGCCGACGTCCACCGACTCCATGATGACGGTGGGCTTGCGCCCGCCGCCGCCCTTGCCGCGCTTGCCGCCCAGGTTCTTGAGGGCGTCGGTGACGTTCTCCTTGAGGTGGCCGGCACCCAGCTCCAGGGCGGTGCGCACCGGCCCCTTGCCCTCGGTGAGCTTGCGGCCGCCCTTCAGCGCCAGCGCGGAGAACCCGGGGCTGCGCCCCTCGGCGATGTCGTTCAGCTTCACCGTGGACTCACCGAGTTTGCGCCCCACCCCGGTCAGCGCCCGCTCCAACTGGGCGAGCGCGAGGGCCTGGAGCTCGGACTTGAGGCGGTCCGTGACCGCGCTGTCGACCAGACCCGTCGCCTTCTTGGTGTCCGTCGCGTCCGGCTCAGTCACGGGAGCGGCCCCCCTTCGCATCGGTGCGCTCCGAGGAGCGGCTCCTGGTGCCCGTGACCCGGCGCGCGGCGGTCTTCTTCGCGGTGGTGGCACGGCGTACCGGCTCGGACTTCTTCGCCGACTCCGCCTTCTTCGCGGGCGCGGAGCGCTTCGCCCTCGCGGCCGCCTTCCTGGCGGGGGCCGTGGCCTTCTCGGCCTTCTCGGCCCCGCTCCCGGCGTCCGGCACCACCCCGGCGATACGGTCCTGGACATCCAGGGTGCGGTCGTGCAGCCGGTCCGCGATCCCTTCGAGCTGCCGGTTGACCAGGGCGCCGGTCGCCGCCTTGCCCACCCCGCGCAGATCCTCGCGCAGCTGGTCGCCGATCTCCTTGAACTGGGGGTTGTGCTCCAGTTGCCCGGCCGCGAACTCCGCGAGCGCCCCGGGGCTGAGTGTGAGCCGTTTGCCGAGCACCATGGTGGCGATGCCGAACGCGAGCTTGGCCTTCTTGGTGCGACCGAGCACATAGCCCGCGCCTACCGCGAGCCCTATCGCCAGTCGGTTGTTCATCGTGAGGGATTCCTGTTCTCCAGCCGGTCGAGGAGCTCGTCCTCGCGGCGGTCGAACTCGGCCTCGTCGATCTCGCCCGCCAGCAACCGCTGTTCCAGCAGGGCGAGTTCGTCACGTATGGCCGAGGGGTCGTAGTACTGCTGCTCCGCCTGCGCCACCACCTGCTCCAGCACCCAGAAGGTGCCGCGCACAGGTGCCGCGGGAAGCAGCAGCAGTTCTTTGAGCAGGCCCACGCGGGAGCCTCCCGTCGGGTCGGGCGTCTCAGTCCGTGAAGCTGTACGGGGGCAGCGGGCCGTGCACCTGGACGATGAGGTGCGGCGCCTCCTTGCGCAGCGTCTCCACGGACGCCACGAACTCGTCCGCCCGCTCGCGCGGCACCAGATACGAGAGGTTGGCCAGCCAGCCGGTGGACTGCGGCCCGGGCCGCTCGTCCTCGGCGGCGCGCTCCAGGGCGCGCTGGATCAGCACCGCGTCCCGTGCCTCGCGCTGCTGGACGGCCGCGGCGATCCGCTCGCCGAGCCGCAGCTTCTGGTCGTAGGTGCCGCCGCCCGCCCGGCGGTTGGCCTCGCTCATGGCACGCAGCTCGGGGCTCTCGGAGAGCACCTGGTGCAGCACGGCCTCCTCGTCGTGGGCGGCCTTGATGTTGTACTCGACCCTGCCCTCCAGGGCTTCGAGGCGCTCCAGATACCGCTCGCCGTGCTCGGCGAGCGCGGCCCGTACGGCGTCGTCGTCGGGTGAGACGCCACCGAACCGCATCGGCAGCACCGCCCCGCCCGCGCCCGCCTCGGCGAGCACACTCTGATGGGCCATCAGATCGCGCCGCTTGGGCCGCAGGTCCTCGGGTGCGTCGCTGACCAGCGCCACCAGTTCGCCCTGGGCGACGGTGCGCACCGGGCGCGGCGGATCCCCGACGCCGCCCATCTCCTCGGGCAGGTGCGTGTGGGTGCGGTGGGCGATCCCGTAGACGTAGGTGGTCATTCCTGCTCCTCCTTCCGGCGTGCGGTGGTGCGCCGGGTGCGAGGGCGCTTCTCCGGCTCCGACTCGCCTTCCTCGCGGGCCTGCTGGAAGGCGTCGGAGATGGTCTGGGCGGCGCCCGAGAGCGCGCCCTTGGACTTGCCGCGCGCACCGGACTCGGTGATCTCCCCGACCAGGTCGGGCAGTCCGGGACTCTTGCGCGGGCCCGCCTCCAGGTCGAGCCGGTTGCACGCCTCCGCGAAGCGCAGATAGGTGTCGACGCTCGCGACGACCACCCGTACATCGATCTTGAGGATCTCGATGCCGACGAGGGAGACGCGTACGAACGCGTCGATCACGAGCCCCCGGTCGAGCACCAGCTCCAGGACGTCGTAGAGACCACTGGTCCCGCCGCTGCCGCCTTGTTGTGCCGGGACAACCGTCATGGTGTCCGGCCCTCCTTGTCTGTGAGGTCTTCGGTGAAGCCGTCAGTGAGGTCGTGTGCGGTGAGGTGAAGCCGAGTGACATCGGGGGAGTCCGCCGGCCCGGGCTCAGGGGTTGCGGTCGGCCCGCCCCCGCTCGTACCGGCGCCGGCGCCGGTAGCCGGTCAGCTCGCCGTGCGGGTCCAGCTCCACCTCGTACGAGGCGAGCAGGCTCATGGTGTCCGGGACCCGGGCGAGTTCGAGGACCTCGATCCGCAGCACCCAGCCGTTCTCGGTGCGTTCGAAGGAGGAGACCGACTCGGCCTCCATACCGGTGAGTTCGGCGAGCTGGGCCCGCGCGCCGCGCAGTACTTCCATCGCGCCGGGCAGCTCTTCTTCGGACTTGCGCTTGTCGCCGGACCGGTTCTCTGATGTGTTCGCCATGTCACCTCGCCTGTGAGGCTTTCCGGGTAGCCCCGCGCGGGCGGGGCAAACCCGTTCGATCAGCTCGTGACGACCCGCTCGTACAGCACCCGGACCGTCGCCGTGATGGACGCCGCGTCGATCCCGGCCTCGGCCAGTTGCTCCTCGGGGGTCGCCGAGCCCGGCATGTCCTCGACGGCGAGCCTGACGAGGCGGGGCATCGGGCGGCCGTCGGCGAAGCACTCGGCGACCGCGTCGCCGATGCCGCCCTGGGAACGGTGGTCCTCGACGGTGACCAGACAGCCCGTCAGCGCGGCGGCCTCCTGGAGCACCTGCTCGTCGACCGGCTTGACCGAGTACAGGTCGATGACCCGCACCGGAATGCCGCCCGCCTCCAGCGCGTCCGCCGCGATGAGCGCCTCGTGGACGGTGACGCCCGCCGCCACCAGGGTCACCTTGTCGTGCGGCGAGGCCCGCAGCACCTTGGCGCCGCCGATGGGGAACTCCTCGTCGGGCCCGTACAGGACCGGGGTCTCGCCCCGGGTGGTGCGCAGATAGCGGATGCCCTCGCCGTCCGCCGTCGCCGCGACGAGCTTCGCGGTCTGGTTGGCGTCGCAGGGGTAGAGCACCGTACTGCCGTGCACCGCACGGAACATCGCCAGGTCCTCAAGGCCCATCTGCGAGGGCCCGTCCTGACCGATGGCGACCCCGGCGTGCGAGCCGGCCACGGTGAGCGAGGCCCGGCTGATCGCGGCCATCCGCAGGAAGTCGTGGGCGCGGGTCAGGAACGCGGCGAACGTGGCGGCGTACGGCGTCCAGCCCCGGGCCGCGAGACCCACGGCGGCCGCCAGCATCTGCTGCTCCGCGATATAGCACTCGAAGTAGCGCTCGGGGTGCTCCTTCGCGAAGAGGTCGGCCTTCGTCGAGTCGCCCACCTCGCCGTCGAGCACCACCACATCGCCGCGCGCGGTGCCGAGCGCGGCGAGCGCCTGCCCGTACGCCGTGCGGGTGGCCACCTTCTCGCCCACCTCGTAGCGGGGCAGCTCAAGACGGCCGGACGGCGCGGGCCGGGAGGTGCGGGCGGAGGGCGGCGCGGTGACGTCGACGCGGACGAAGCGGGGGCCGCCCAGCTCGACGACGGCGGCCTCGGCGTCCGGCAGCGGCTTGCCGTGCAGGCCCTCGCGGTCCTCGACGGAGGCGACGCCCTTGCCCTTCACCGTGCCCGCCAGGATCGCGGTGGGCCGCCGCGAGGTGGCCGCCGCCTCCCGGTACGCCGCGTCGACGGCCTCGACGTCATGTCCGTCCACCTCGACGGTGTGCCAGTCGAACGCGCGGAACCTGCGCGCGTACGCGGCGAGGTCGCGCTGGTGGCGGGTGGGGCCGCGCTGGCCGAGCCGGTTGACGTCGACGACCAGCGTCAGATTGTCCAGGTGCTGGTCCCCGGCGTGCTCGGCCGCCTCCCAGACCGAGCCCTCCGCCAGCTCGCTGTCGCCGCACAGCACCCAGACGCGGTACGGAAGACGGTCGAGGTGCTTGCCCGCGAGCGCCATGCCGACCCCGACCGGCAGCCCCTGGCCGAGCGAGCCGGTGGCGACGTCCACCCACGGCAGCCGTGGCGTGGGATGCCCTTCCAGCCGGCTGCCCAGCTTGCGGAAGGTGAGCAGTTCCTCGTCGTCGACGACCCCGGCCGCGCGGTACATGGCGTACAGCAGCGGGGAGGCGTGGCCCTTGGAGAGGATCAGACGGTCGTTGGCGGGGTGCTCGGGCTTGTCGAAGTCGTAGCGCAGATGTCCGGCCAGCAGTACGGCCGCGAGATCGGCCGCGGACATCGACGAGGTGGGGTGGCCGGACCCGGCGGCCTCGGCCGCGCGGACCGCGTCGACCCTCAACTGCTGTCCCAGTGCGGCGAGTTCGGTGCGGCGGGGGGTGTGGGCGCTCTTCATGGTCGGTCAGTCCTTTCGGGTCGTGGGCGCGGGGCCGCCGGGAACGCGGGCCTGCTCCGGTGTCGCCGTGTCCAGCGGCACCGACCAGGACCGGACGAGGCCCAGCTGGACGCCCTGGCGGGGGAGGACGGCGTCCAGCAGCCAGTCGGCCGCCACACGCACCCGGTTGCCGGGCATGGCGGCGAGGTGGTAGCCGCGGGTGACGGCCCCGGCGAGGGGACCCGACAGCGGTACGCCGAGTGGGTTGGCCGCGGCCTGCACCCCGCCGAGGTCCACGAGGAACCCCAAGTCGTGGTGTTCGTACGGTTGCTGGGTGCCGAGGCCGAGCGAGGCGGCGACGTTGAGCGCGGCCGTCCTGCCCTGCCGGGCGGCGTGCTGCGCGGTCATCGGGGTGAACTCGCCCGGCCGGGTCAGATCGGGCACGGCCGCCGCGTCGCCGCAGGCGAACACCTCGGGGCGGCCCGGCACGCTCAGCTGCGGCTCCACGAGCAGCCGCCCGCGCTCCACGGAAAGACCGAGCTCCGAGACCAGCGGATCCGGACGTACGCCCACGCACCAGATCAGGGTGCGGGTCGGGACGAACTCGCCGTCGTCCAGGTGCACCCCGTCGTCGGTCGCCTCCTTCACCGAGGTACCGGTGCGTACGTCGACACCTCGGCGGCGCAGCACCCGGTGGGCCGTCGTCGACAGCCTGCGGTCGAGTTCGGGCAGCAGCCGGTCGGCGATGTCGAGCAGGATCCAGCGCGCCGGTTCGCGCCGGTCGAGGGCGTAGGTGAACAGCTTGCCGTGCGCGGCCACCTCGGTGCCGGTGTAGCCGCCGCCGACCACCACGAAGGTGCGCCGCGCGGCCCGCTCCCGCGAGGTGTCGGTGCCCTGCGCGGCCAGCTCCATCTGCCGGGTGACGTGGTCGCGCAGATACAGCGCCTCGGGTATCCCGCGGAACCCGTGCGCGTGCTCGGTGACCCCGGGCACCGGCAGCAGTTTGTTGACGCTGCCGACGGCGAGCACCAGCCGGTCGTACTCCAGCACGCCCGGCACTCCCTCCGGCCCCGTGCAGTGCACCGTCGAGGTGTCCAGATCGACCCGCCCGGCCTTCCCCAGGACGAGCCGCACCCCGGGCAGCGTCCCGGTGAGCGAGACGGTGACCCGGCGCGGCTCCAGGATCCCGGCGGAGACCTGGGGGAGCAGCGGGAGATAGAGGAAGTAGTCCGTGGGGTTGAGCAGGGTGATCCGGGCACGGCCGCGCATACGGCGGGAGAGGGTGCGAGCGGCCTGGTACCCGGCGAACCCGGCCCCCACGACGACGATGCGGGGACGGTCCGGAGTATGGGTGGTCACGTTCGGCTCCCGTGGGCTGGGGGCAGGCGGACAGGGTTCCCGCGTGCCCTCGCGAGGCGGGGCCAAACACCGGGCGCTGCCCGCGTCCGGGGCGCCGGTCGGCCGCCGCACACGTCCACGCGGTGCGGCGGCCGGACTCCCGTTCCGGCCGAGGAGCGGCCGGCGGAGAACCTCCGTCCCGGATCCCCCGTCAGAACGCGGAGTTGACGAACCACCGCTGGAGCAGCTCCGCGTCCCCGCTGGTCCGCACCGACTCGGAGGAGCGGTCGAGGCGGCCGTAGACGAGCAGCAGGAGGTCGGCGGCGGCCGCCCGGACGGTGGCGTCGGCGGCCGTGCCGTCCTGGTCCGCGACGAGGCCGAAGCCGTCGGGGCGCAGCTGTACGAGCCAGTCGCCGTCCGTGTCCGCGCACGTGAACCGGATGTGCTGGACGGAGCCCGCGCCGCGCAGCTCGGCGACCTTGGGCGCGAAGAACGCGGCGTAGGGGAGGTTGACCAGGAACTCGTCGACGCCGTCCCGGGCGAGCGCGCGGTCGATCTCGGAGCGCAGCCCCAGCGCCCGCTCCGCGTCGACGCGGTGCACCAGGGTCTCGAAAAGCATCCGGCGCACCCAGAAGCGGGCATGGCCGTCCGCGCCCCAGACCCACATCGGCGCGTCGAGGTCGGTGCTCGCGAACGCCTCCGCCGCCTCGGCCGCGCCCGCCGCCAGCCAGTCGGCGTAGCCGTCCTCCCGCTCCGGCAGCCGCAGGTCCACGTCGCGGCTCGTCGGCCGCTCCTGGACGCGCCCGCGCAGCAGCGCCGTGAACATGCGCTGCGCGCCGCCGGTGTGCCTGACCAGGTCGACGAGGGTCCAGCCCGGGCAGCTGGGCACACTGACCGTCAGGTCGGCGTCCTTGACCAGGCTCGCGAACCGGGCGCTCTCGGCGGCGACGGCCGCCCGGTGGTCGAGCGGTTCGGCAGTGTTCATGGTGTCGTGCCTCCTGGCATACCGGTGCATCCTCAGCGGCAGCGTGTCACAGCCGCCCCGGGCACCGGGCAGGCGGGCACCGGGCGGCGCCCTCGGCCGCTACTCCACCGCGGCGTCGGCCAGTACCGCGTCGACCTCGCGGCCGTCGATCGCCGTGGACGGATCGGACGACTCGGGGGCCTCGGTGACGCCGAGGAGGAAGCCCGACTGGTCGCCGCTCTCCGCGACGATGGTCAGCCGCATCCGGCCCGCCCTCCCGCTGTCGTCGTGCGCGTTCAGCACCACCGTGTACGCGGCACGGCCGCTCACCGTCGTGGCCCGGGACTCCTCGACCGTCGACTTGCCGTCCGGGTAGAAGAACTCCGCGTTGGACCGGGCCGCCGTCTCGGTCCGCTGCTTCAGGGCGGACTCCTCGACGGGCCTGCCCCGCCCGGCGAGCACTACGGCTCCGCCCCGGCCGTCGGACCCCTTCGTGGTGATCGAGGAGGTGAAGGCCTGGATCAGGTCCTTGCCGTCGTTGCGCTTCCAGTCCTCGGGCACGGCGTACGAGAGCCCGGCCACGGAGTCCGTCACGCGCGGCCGCCCGGCCAGCGGGGAGGTGTCCTCGTCCCGGCTCAGCCACCACACCGCCCCGGCGACGAGCACCAGGACGAGCGCACCGACGGCGCCGGCGATCCAGGCGCGCCGGGTGCCCGGCCGCCCGGGCTGGAGCGGGGGCGTCGGCGGAAGGGGCGGGGGGCTGACGGAGGACGGTGTGGTCATGGCCCCAGCCTCCGTTTCCCGGTGGGGCGCGGACCTGAGCGGTCGTACTCAGTTCCGTACTCAGATACTCACGGGTACTCACGGGTGCTCACCCGTACTCAGGTCCCCGGGCACGCCCGTTCGAGCCGCCCGGTTTCGGCCCGCCGCGACCAGGGGAAGTAACCCCGCCATGACCACACTTGGCGCTGTCTTCCGCCCGCAGAACGCCCCCGAACGTCTGCGTTCCGTCGCCCTGGCCGCCGAATCCGCCGGTCTCGAAGAGCTCTGGCTCTGGGAGGACTGCTTCCTGGAGAGCGGTATCGCCAGTGCGGCCGCGGCGCTGGCGTGGACCGAGCGGCTGCATGTGGGCGTGGGGCTGCTGCCGGTGCCGCTGCGCAATGTGGCGCTGACCGCGATGGAGAGCGCGACCCTGCATCGCCTCTTCCCCGGCCGCGTCACCCTGGCCGTCGGGCACGGGGTGCAGGACTGGATGGAACAGGTCGGCGCGCGGCCCGGGTCGCCGCTGACGCTGCTGCGGGAGCACCTCGTCGCGCTGCGCGGCCTGTTGGGCGGGGAGAACGTCACGGTCGAGGGCCGCTATGTGCGGCTCGACGGGGTCGCGCTGGACTATCCGCCGCACGGGCCCGCCCCGGTGCTCTCCGGTGCGACCGGACCGCGCACCCTGCGTCTGTCCGGCGAGGCGTCCGACGGCAGCGTCCTGGTGGCGGGCACCGGCCCCGACGGGGTGCGCAGGGCCCGTACGCTCGTCGACGAGGGCCGCGCCGCGGCCGCCCGCACCGACCACCACCCCCTGGTCGTCTATCTGCTCGCCGCCACCGGACCGGACGCCGCCGCACGGGTCGGCGCGGAGCTCGCGGCGAAGAAGAGCGGGGACGGATTCGGTGTCGCCGGGGACGCCGCCGCCGTCGCGGAGGCGGTGCGCGGGCTCGCCGGGGCGGGGGCGGACCGGGTGATCCTGGAGCCCACCGCCGACGAGCCGGACGCGGAGGCGTTCGTCCGGTTCACCGCCGAGGAGGTCCGCCCGCTAATCTGACCGGCCCTGCCCGACGGTCGACCGCGCGAGGGTGAACCCGGCGCCCTCACGCCGGACCTCGACGACACCGGACCCGCCGAAGTGCGCCGGGACGACCAACTCGCGCTCGGTGGCGGCCCGTTCGAGAATGCGGAGGCGGCTGGCGGCCGCCTGCTCCGCGTCGAGGCAGAAGCCGCTGTTGCAGGACGGGTCGAGGATCTGCACCGGGCTGTGCAGCAGGTCCCCCACGAACACCGCCCGGTCGGTCCCGGACGCGAGCCGCAGAACGGACGAGCCCGGGGTGTGGCCGGGGGCGGACTCCAGGGTGAGGTGTTCGTCGATGCGGTACGAGCCGTCCCACAGCACGGACTGCCCGGCCCGGTGGATCGGCGCCACACTGTCCTCGTAGAGCAGCCGGTCGTCCTGGCGGACGCCGTTCGCGTACGCGTTGGCCGGTCCGTAGTGGAAGTCGTCGGCGGCCGGGACGAGATAGCGGGCGTGGGGGAACGTGGGCACCCACTCCCCGTCGGCGTCCCTGGTGTTCCAGCCGACGTGGTCGCTGTGGAGGTGCGTGTTGACGACGACGTCGACGTCCTCGGGGCGCACCCCGGCCCGCGCCAGAGCGCCGAGGAAGTCGCCCTGCCAGTGGTGGAAGCGCGGTGAGTCGGGCCGCTCTCGCCCGTTGCCCACCCCGGTGTCCACCAGAATCGTCCGCCCGCCGCTGCGCAGCACCCACGTCTGCAGGGCGAGCACCGCCGAGTCGCTCTCCGGCTCCCAGTGGTCGGGCGCCAGCCAGTCCTCGTTGTCCTTCCACAGCTCGGCCCCGGCCTCCGGGACGAGCCCCCGGGCAGGCACGAACGGCCCCTGCCACTCGACGACCCGGGTGACCTCGACATCCCCCAGGGTGATGCTCTGCGCGCTCTCGATGTCCATGTCCTCGACACTACGGCGGGGAAGTTGAGCTTCTCAATGTCCGTTCTACTCATCTGGATACGCGTACGTCTCATCGTCGGCCCGAGAGATACGCTGTGGGGGTGGACGTGGTGAGTGATGCGATCTCGGCCGTGCGGATCGGGCGGCCTTCCTCCAACAGGGTGCGGGCAAGCGGCAGTTGGTGCACGCGCCTCGCCCCGTACGACGGAGCCGGCTTCCACATCGTCCTTGAGGGCTCCTGCTGGCTGCTGCCCGACGGCGGTGCTCCCGTCGCACTGGGGGTCGGCGACGCGGTGCTGCTGCCGCACGGGGCGGGGCATGTGCTCGCGGACTCCGCCGTCGACGCGGAGGCCGTGGCGCGGGCGGTGCCGTTCGAGGACTGGCCGGGCGAGGGCCACCCCTCCACCGCGCCCGCCGACGCGCGGGCCCCGCTCCATGTGCTCTGCGGCAAGTACCGGCTCGACCACAGCCGCGTCCACCCGCTCATGGCGGAGCTGCCGCAGGTCGTCCATCTGCCGCACCGTGTGGGCCGGCACCCCGAACTCCGCGCCGCCATCGACCTGCTGGCGGGCGAACTCGACGACCGGCTCCCCGGCGCGTGCGTCGCGGTGTCCAGCCTGCTCGACCTCCTGCTCGTCTATATGATCCGGGCCTGGATGAGCGAGAGCACGGCCGGTGCGTGGCCGGCCGTCCTGGGCGACCCGGTGGTGGCGGCCGCCCTGCGCGCGCTGCACACGGACCCGGCCGCCCCGTGGAGCAACGACCGGCTGGCCTCCGAGGCCGGGGTCTCCCGCCCCACCCTGGCCCGCCGGTTCACGGCACTGGTGGGCCGCCCGCCGATGGCGTACCTCACCTGGTGGCGGCTGACCCGCGCGGCGACCCTGCTCCGCGACACGACGGACCCGCTGGCAGCCGTCGCCGCCAAGGTCGGCTACGGGACCCCGTACGCCTTCTCCCATGCCTTCAGCAGGGAGTTCGGTACCACGCCCGGCCGCTACCGGGAAAGCCGTCAAGGAGATCGCGCCCACGGAACGGCGTAGCCGGGAGAGCATGGGGGCGTGCCGATACGCAGACGAACACCGCCGCAGCCCGCCCCGGTCGAGGACCCCCTCCTGGAGCAGGCCCTCGCCGACCTCGACTGGTACGCGCGGGCGCGCGACCGGGCCCGGCGGTGGCACTGGGTCACCGAACTCGGCGCCCTGTTCACCGGCGCCGCCACGGTCGTGGCGGCGGGTATCCAGGCACCCGCCGCCACCACGGCCACCCTGGCCGGACTCACCGTCTTCATCGGCGGGTTCCGGCAGGTGTTCAACCACGCCGAGCGCCATGTGCTCGCCGCGGAGGCCTGGTCGAGGCTGCGGCTGGCGATCCGGCGCTATCGGCTGATCCCGGAGGGAGAGCGGGACGAGGAGCCCCGTCGCCGCCTCCAGGAGGAGATGGACGACGTGGCGACCACCGAGCTGCGGGACTGGGCGGCGGGCCGCCGTGGACTGCGGCCGGGGCCGATGCCCGGTGGCGGGCTGCCGCAGTGAGACCGCCGGACCCGCTTGCGGACGGGCTCGTCAGACGACCTGCCACTGCTGATACGCCGAGCCGTCGGCCGTCTGCTGGGTGACCTGCGCGCCGTCGGCGGCGGACGCGGTGGTCAGCAGGAGCGCGCTGTTCTTGTTGGCCACCGAGTAGCGGCCCGCGCCGAGTGCGGTGAGCTGCCAGCGCTGGCTGTCGCGGCCGGTGCAGGTGGCCTGGACGACGGCGGCGCCCGCGGTGGTGGCGCCCCCGGCCACGTCCGCGCAGAGCTTGGAGGCGCCGTTCACCATCGTGTAGCCGCCGTCGCCGTTGAGGGTCAGCTGCCACTGCTGGTTGGGGCCGCCGTGCGGGGTCCAGGTGATCAGCTGGGTGCCGGAGGTGCCGGAACTCGCCGGGTCGTCGAGCGCCTTGCCGCTCGCGGTGAGGGTCCGGGTGCCGCTCAACTGGCCGCCGTACACCTCGAACTCGTACAGCGAGTACCCGTACGAGGTGCCCCGCTGGGTGGCGTAGAGGCGGATGTACCGTCCGGAGCCGGACAGCCCGGTGAGATCCTGCACCCCGCCGCTGCCGCCGGTGGTGGAGTGGAGCGTGCGCCAGGTCGCGGCGTCGTCGGAGATCTGGATCTGGAAGGCCTTGCCGTACGCCGCCTCCCAGCGCAGCACCACGCGGTTGACGCTCTGGGTGGAGCCGAGGTCGACCTGGAGCCACTGCGGGTCGCTGTACGCGCTGGACCAGCGGGTGGCCGGGTCGCCGTCGGTGGCCGAGGCGGGCGGGAAGTTCGGCGTCTCGGTGCTGGAGGCGGTGGTGGGGCGGTTGCGGGCGAGGTTGCCGGGCTGGGCGAGGCCCGGCCAGGCGGGGTTGTGGCCGTGTCATAGCGGCGCGAGAGCCCCCGCCGCTATGACACCCAGGGCGACCGCGACCGCGGCCGGTACGCCTCGGCGCCGGCCGCCCGGCCGCTCGGAGGAACGGAACCTCTGCCATGCCTGCTCACGCACGAGTCAACTCCACGGGGATGGTTGGGAAGCGGCGGTATGTGCCGGCCCCAGCTTCTCCGGATACGGCGACCTGGGGCGATCCCGCTACCCGCACAGCTGCGGGTAGGGCTAACCCCCGGGCGGCGGGGACATGGTGTGCCGGATCGGAGAGGATCTGCCGAGCGTGCGGACGTCAGGCGGGATGCCCGGCCGTGATGTCGAGTGTCTGGTGCAGGGACAGCGGTGTGCCGCCGTTCGCGTCGACGGTGAGAGGGGCCAGGAGGAACCCGATGTGGTCGCCTCCGTCGAACCGGTCCAGGATCTGCCCGGTGAACCGGGCCACGGCATCGGTCAACAGGGGTGTCCCCTCGGGGCCTTCGGTCCAGTCGAGGCCGTCGAACTTGTCGGCGTCGGCCCCGCACCGGGCACCGAACCGTTCGGCCAGGCTGTGGTCCTGCGGGAGCAGATGCACCGCCAGGACCGTTGCCTGCCGGGCCACCAGGTAGGTGTGGTTGGCCGTGGAGAGCCACACGACGAAGCGTTCGGGTTGCAGGGAGCACTGCCCGGCGAACCCCACCAGGCACCCCGCCCGCTGCCCGTCCGCCGACGCGGTCACCACGTAGACGGGAGAGTCGACCAGCGCCGTGAAGTCGTCGAAACTCACCTGGAGCCTCCTCGGTTCCGGCCTTGAGCGCGTTGTCGGACGTCGTCGGATGTTGTCGGACGAGGATACGGGCGCGGGGGCGTCCCCTCGCGGTGGCGGGACCGGGCGGCGCTGTTGCGTTGGGGGCCCGTGAGCGCGCCTCAGGCCGTCGCCCGATATGTGTTGCGGCGCGCCCTGGCCCGGGCAGGCTGCCCGAGCAAGCAGAATGGCCGCACACCAAACGCGGAGGTTGTCATGCCGGGATTCCTCGACCGGGCCAAGGAGCAGGCCCAGTCCGCACTCAACCAGGGAAAGCAGAAGGTGGACGAAGTCCAAGCCCAACGAGCCGGAAACGACCTGCTGAAGCAGCTCGGGGCGGCCTACTACGCGGAGCGGCGCGGTTCGGGCACCCCCGATGCGACGCAGCAGGTACTGAGCGCCCTGGAGGCGCACATCGCCGCGCACGGGGACGGGTTCCTGCGCGCATAACGGAGCCGCCCGTCAACGATGCCGGCGATGGGTCGGTACCCCGGCCGTGGTCAGGGGTACCGACCGCTCCCGTCCGCGCGGGGAGCGCGACGGGCGCTCAAAAACCAGTGGAACAGCGCCGCCGTGCGCCATTACCGTGCTGCCGGACCACATCGTCTGGGCAAGGACGTCCCGTTGTACACCCTGTGAGACCCCCCGAGTGCTGATTTGTCGCGCGTCGCACCTGTGCGCCGTGCTGCTTCCTGCTGCGGACTTCTCACTGAACCGGTGTACTTCTGTGCTCAATACCTGGGTTGTCATACCCACCTGCCTTCCGCTCGTCCTCCGCCGTTGTCACACGTGCGCGTCCGAGAGCTTTCGGGCGAACGGCAAATTCCGCGTCAACGCCAACCACAAGCTCATGGACGCCTGGCTCCTCGTGCTCTGCACCGCTTGCGGGGACACCGCGAAGCTCACGGTCCTGGAGCGGATGAACGTGCGCTCCGTACGGCCCGCGCTGCTGGACCGTCTGCACCGGAACGACCCCGGCCTGGCGGCCGAGCTGCTCCAGGATCCGGTCGTGCGGCGCCGCAATCGCATAGCCCTCGACTGGGACGACGCCTGGCGCCTGGACACCGGCGGATCGGACCACCTGGACCGCGAGGTGATCGACGTCTCGGTCCGCTTCGCGGCGCGGATACCTGTCCGGCCGGTACGACTCATCGCTGAGGGGTGCGGTCTTTCACGGGCCGAGGTCGAGCGGCTGATAGCGGAGGGGAAGCTGGTTTCGGCTGTCCGGCTGGGCGGGAAGCTCTCCGGCGCCTTCACCTTCACGCTCAAGCGCTGAGCCCTCCACGAAACCGGGGGCCTGTCCGGCAACACCCGCCGGGCAGGCCCTACTAGGCCCGCGCATCACCTGAAATCCCTTTCCCCGCCGCAGTCCTGACGTGCAGGTGGCCGTCGAGCGGATAGGTGGGCGGCCATGCCGCCAGGATCCGGTCGAAGGCGTATCCGGTCTTCTCCGCGACGCGGCACGAAGCCGCGTTGTCCACCTGATGAAGGAGTTCGAGGCGCTCCAGGCCATCGGCGCGGAAGGTATCGAACGCCCAGGTCGTGAGGGTCTCCAGGGCTCGCGGAGCCACACCGTGCCCACGCGCCACCGCTGCCGTCCAGTACCCGACCTCGGCGCCGGGGCTCTCGGCCGCGACGCCCTTGAGCACCACATTGCCCACCAACCGCTCCGCGCCCTGGGACGTTTCGAGGACGGCGAAGCCGAACCGGTCGCCCGTCGCCCAGCCCTCCTCCTGCATCCGCATCCACTCCCGCACATCGCCCTCGCTCTCCAACGGGGCGGCTGCCCCACGGCGCAGAGCGGGATCCTGGTACGCCTCGATCAGCGCGGGAATGTCGTCCGGGCGCCAGGGGCGAAGGGTGAGAGGGGGCGCCGTCGGTGTCGCGGCGGCCGTGAGGATGACGGAGACGTTCATCGGCCGATCATAGGGCAGGCTCAAGTGCCTTGAGCCTGCCAGGAGACGGGGGCGCGGGACGACTGGTGGTGGCGCGTCCGCGCGCGAGGGCCGCGCTCGTAGCGGGCCTCAGCCGTCGGAGGCCTTCGCCGAGTTGAGCCACGCGCCGATGCCCGGCAGGGCCTCGGGCCCGTTCTCCCGCTCCACCGTGCCCACGAGGTCCGCGATGGAGACGCCCCGCAGCGAGGCCCGCCAGGCGGCGTCGGCGGCGCTCATCGCGCGCGCGATGGGGCAGGGCCTGGTGCACTCCTCGGGCGGCGTCCCCAGCGGGCCGCGCCGGCGGATCTCGGTGCACACGAACGCCGGGTCGGCCCCGTCGACCGCCTGCACCACGTCGAGGACCGTGATGTCGGCGGCGGCCCTGGTCAGTACGTATCCGCCGGTCTTGCCCTGTACGGACTTCACCAGGCCGGCCCGGGAGAGGGCCTGCATCTGCTTGGCCAGGTAGCTGGGGGAGACGTCGTGCAGCTGCGCCAGACGGGCGGCCGGGACCGGCTCGGTCGCCGCCGTCAGGACCACACAGCAGTGCAGCGCCCACTCCACGCCACCGGACAGTTTCATGCCACCTCCCATTTGACTCGGACACAGAGTATCCGAGTATTATCTCGGACATGAGATATCCGAGTTTGCGGTCGGTTCGGCCGCACTCGGTTCATGGACGGACACGGACGGAAACGGAAGGACACGGTCATGAAGATCACGGTCATCGGGGGCACCGGCCTGATCGGTTCCCAGCTCGTCTCCCGACTGCGCGGGGCCGGGCACGAGGTCGTCGCCTCGTCCCTGTCGACCGGAGTCGACCTGCTCACCGGCGCCGGGCTCGACCAGGCGCTCAAGGGCGCGGACACGGTCGTCAACGTGACGAACTCCCCGACGTTCGACGAGGCCTCCCCGGACTTCTTCCGCACCACCATGGGCCACCTGCTGGCCGCCGGGGAACGCGCGGGCGTACGGCATCAGGTGATCCTCTCCATCGTCGGAGTCGACCAGGTGCCGCAGCTGGACTACTACCGCGCGAAGACGCTCCAGGAGGAGCTGCTGCGGCAGGGGCCCACCGCGTACTCGATCGTGCGCGCCACCCAGTTCTTCGAGTTCATGGACGCGGTCATCTCGTGGGCCGCCGACGACCACACCGTGCGGCTGCCCTCCACCCCGGTCCAGCCCATCGCGGCAGCCGATGTCGTCGCCGCCCTCGCCGACGTCGCCACCGCGCCCCCGCGGGGCGGCACGCTCGACGTCGCCGGTCCGGATGTCCTCGCCCTCGACGCGCTCGGCCGCCTCACGCTGTCGGCCCGTGACGACGGCCGCTCCGTCGTCACCGACGAGGAGGCGGGCATGTTCGCCGCCGTCGACGGCGACGTGCTCGTCGCCGGCCCGGACGCGCGGATCGCCCCCACCCGCTACGAGGACTGGCTCAGCGCCCCGCGCTGACCGGCGAAGGTCCCGCTCAGGCCGCCGTGGACGGCTCGGGGGCGAGGTGATCGGCGGTGCGCGCCTCCCGGGTGCCGGAGAAGGCGAGGACGAGTGCCTGGACGACCGCTCCGGACAGCCCGATCCACAGCGCGAAGCGGAAGCTGACCTGATCGGCGAGCACGCCGCCCAGGGGCGCGCCCACCGCCGCCATCCCCCAGTTGAACGAGCGGATCGTCGCGTTCATCCGCCCCCGCAGCCGGTCGGGCGTCACCGCTTGGCGATAGCCCATCTCGACGGGGCTCCCGATGCCGATGGCCAGGGACACGATGAAGAAGGCCAGGGCGGCGCAGACGAGCGCCCAGGGCCCACGCTGAGCGGGGACCAGCGGCAGCCAGCCGATCGCCGCCAGCAGCCGGAAGGCGACGAGGGTGGCGCCGACGTCCAGCCTGCGAGTCACCGGACCCGAGAGCGCACCGCCCAGTACGGCACCCACGCCCCCGCACGCGTAGGTGGCCCCGAGCCCGAAGTCCCCGATCTTCAGCTCGTGCAGCGCGAAGACCACGAAGACGGTGCTGACCATGGTGTTGAACAGCAGCGTCGCGTGCGAGGTCAGCGCCATGGGCGCCAGCGTGCGATGCCGGTAGACCCAGGCGACCCCCTCGCGCACCTCACTGCCGAGGCTGCGCCGGGTGCCCCGATCGGGTACGGGGTCGTGCGCCTTGACCGAGGCGATCAGCACGCCGGACGCCAGATAGCTGACGGTGTCCACCAGTACGGCGAGCGGTGCGCCCACGAATTTGATGAGTACCCCGGCGATCAGCGGGCCGGTGGAGCCGGCCACCGCGTTGGCCTGCTCGACCCGGGCGTATCCCGCGGCGAGTTGTTCCTGTGGGACGAGCCGTGGCACGTACGACTGGTTGGCCGCGTCGAAGAGCAGACACAGCACACCGAAGGCGAAGACGAACAGGCACAGGGTCGGGATGGTCAGCCGGTCCAGCGCGTAGAGCAGCGGGATCGCACCGAGCAGGACCGCCCGTCCGACATCGGTGGCGACCAGGATCGGCTTGCGCCGGCAGCGGTCCACCAGCACTCCGGCCACCAGCCCGAAGAGCAGATACGGAACCCAGCGGGCCGCGTTGACGAGGCCGACCTCTGTGGCTGACGCGCTCAACGTCACCGCGGTGAGGATCTGCAGGGCGAGCCCGGTCACCTGTGAACCGAAGGCCGATATGGCCGAGGCGGTCCAGAATCGTATGTATCCATGGACGTCTACCAGGCGCGGCATGGTCCGGACGGTACCAGCGGACGATCACCCGCAGACAGACCGCATGACGACGCGGTCCTCTCCGCGTCCGATGAGTTCCACGGGGACCGGCAGTCAGAAAGGCAGCAGAGGACGTCCCGGCGCGAAGGGTGCCCCCATGACCACGTACGTGTTGATTCCCGGAGCCGGCGGCTCCTCCTGGTACTGGCACGGCGTCGCGGAGGAACTGGTCCGCCGCGGGCGGGACGTGGTGGCCGTCGACCTGCCGGGAGCCGATGCCGCGGCGGGACTGCCGGAGTACGTGGACACGGTCGTCGACGCGGTCGGTGAACGCGGGGAACTGGGGGAACTGGTGGTGGTCGGACAGTCCCTCGGCGCGTTCACCGCGCCTCTGGTGTGCACACGCCTGCCCGTGTCACTCCTCGTGCTGGTCAACGGGATGATCCCGCGCCCCGGCGAGACGCCGGGGGAGTGGTGGGCCCATACCGGACAGGAGGCCGCACGCCGTGCGAACGACGTGCGCGAGGGGCGTGACCCGGACGCGCCCTTCGACCTGACGACGTACTTCCTGCACGACCTGGACCAGGCGGAGATCGACGCCTCGGCGGAGCACGCCGAGGAGGAGTCCGACGCGGTCCTCGCGACCCCGTTCGCCCTCGAAGCGTGGCCACAGGTGCCGACCCGGGTGGTGGCCGCCCGTGACGACCGTCTGTTCCCCGCCGCCTTCCAGCGCCAGGTGGCACAGGACCGCCTCGGCATCACACCCGACGAGGTACCGGGCGGGCACCTGGCGGCGTTGAGCCACCCGGGGGAACTCGCCGATCTGTTGGAGGCGTACGTCCGCGCGAGCGCGTGAGAGTGAGCCAACCCGCCCGTCGGCGGGGGAAAACGCGTGGACCGCGCCCGCCCCGGCGCGGGACACTCATGTGTTCACCTGCAGGCACGAGAACACAGGGGTGGGATGGGATCGACCGCATCGCAAGAGGGCTTACCGGGCAGGGGCTCCGTGCTCCTCGCGCTTCGCTGTTACGGGCGCGAACTGGCCCGGCTCCGGCGGCTGACCGCGCCGGCCATGCTGCTGCCGGCGCTCGGCAACATCGGGATCCAGTACATCGCGCCGCTGGTCGTCGCCAAGCTCGTCGCCCGCATCGCCGGGGAGGGCGACACCGTCCGTATCGGCCCGACGCTGCCGTACGTCCTCGGCTTCGCCGGGGTCCTGCTGCTCTCGGAGGGGCTGTGGCGCATCGGACTGCACTGTCTGAACCGCCTCGACGCCCGGGGTGTCGAGCACCTGTATGTGCTCGGCATGGACGAGCTGTTCGCCAAGGACGCCGCGTTCTTCCACGACAACTTCGCCGGCTCGCTGACCAAGCGGGTCCTGAGCTTCGCCACCCGTTTCGAGGACTGCGTCGACACAGTGACGTTCCACGTCGTCGGCAGCTTCGTGCCGCTGGTGTTCGCGTCGGTGGTGCTGTGGCAGTACGACCCGCTGCTCGTGGTCGGGCTCCTGGTGCTGATCGTGCTCACGGGGCTGTGCGTGACGCCCCTGATCCGGCGCCGTCAGGCACTGGTCGCCCAGCGGGAGCAGGCGATCGCCCGGGTGTCGGGCCATGTCGCCGACAGCCTGATGAACATGGACACGGTCAGGTCGTTCGCCGCCGAGGAACGCGAGGCGGCCGAACACCGCTCCCGCGTCGCGGAGTCGCGGCGGCTCACCCTGCGCTCGTGGGACTACGGCAATCTGCGCATCGACACGCTGGTCGCCCCCATGTCCGTACTGACCAATGTGCTGGGCCTGTTGCTGGCCGTCGGTCTCGGCGGGGGAGAGCACGGCGTCGAAGCGGTCATCGTCGCCTTCACGTACTACGCCAACGCGACGCGGATCATGTTCGAGTTCAACCAGATCTACCGCCGCCTGGAAAGCTCGATGACGGAGGCCGCGCAGTTCACCGAACTGCTCCTGGAGCCGCCGACCGTACTCGACCCGGCGGCGCCGGAACCGCTGCCCACCCGGGCGGGCGAGGTGCGCTTCGAAGGGGTGACCTTCGCCCACGCGGGCGCGCGGCCGCTCTTCGAGGATCTCGACCTGGCCATCCCCCACGGCACGAAGATCGGTCTCGTCGGCCGGTCCGGGGGCGGCAAGACCACCCTGACCCGTCTTCTGCTGCGGATGACGGACATCGACGGCGGGCGGATCCTCATCGGCGGGCGGGACATCAGCAGACTGCGCCAGGGTGAACTGCGCAGCCTGATGGCCTATGTGCCGCAGGACCCGGCGATGTTCCACCGGACGCTGCGGGACAACATCGCCTTCGCCCGGCCGGCCGCCACCGACGAGGAGATCCGGCGCGCGGCCGAGGCGGCCCACGTCACGGAGTTCGCCGACGCGCTTCCCGACGGCTTCGACACCATGGTGGGCGAGCGTGGGGTGAAACTCTCCGGCGGCCAGCGCCAGCGGGTCGCCCTGGCCAGGGCCATCCTGCGCGACGCGCCGATCCTGCTGCTCGACGAGGCGACCAGCGCACTGGACTCCGAGAGCGAGATCCTCGTCCAGGACGCGCTGTGGCGGCTGATGGACGGGCGTACGGCGCTCGTGGTGGCGCACCGGCTCAGCACGGTCGCCACCATGGACCGGCTGGTCGTCCTCGACCGCGGACGGATCGTCGAACAGGGCACCCACCACAAACTGCTCGCCGCGGGCGGAGCCTACGCGAAGCTGTGGCAGCACCAGTCGGGCGGCTTCCTCGACGACAGCCCCGCGGCGGCGGACCGGCACTGAGGACGCGCCGGCGGCCGTGGCGGACGTGCCTCGGCCGGTGCCCCGGGCTCGGCGATCGTGTGGGTCACGGTCCCGGGGCCGTCATGACGGCCCGGGTGCTCCAGCGGTCGAGCACGGCGTACGTGGGTTGCCATTGGTAGGTGTACGCACGGCGGGCGGCCTTGGGCAGCTGGGCCAGTACGAGGGTGGTCGTGTGCTCGTCGGCGCCGGTCAGGAGCCACGGAAGGAGCACTGCCGCGTGGGGAGCGACCCGCTGGGCGTGGGCCCGGCCGAAGTGCTCCCACTGCCGCTCGGTCACGACGTCCTGGACCAGCGGGAACACCGCTTCCTCCTCGTGGGCGAGATGCCCGGCGAGGCCGGTGACCAGGGAGTTGAGGAGCTCACCGATGAGGTCCGGGCCGGCGCCGGGGTCGTCCAGGGCGTCGTCGACGGTGGTGGCGAGGCGGGCGATCACCGCGTGCTCGGCCTCTATCGCCTCCAGCCGCGTCAGATCGTAGGGCCGGCCTTCGAGGGCCTGGCGCAGTGCGGGCCACAGAGCGTCGTCCTCGGCCCCGTGGTGGGCGTGCAGGGCGCTCCCGAACATCTCCCAGCCGGGGGCGGTCCGCAAGGTGTGCCCGGGGTCCGGGTCGCAGCGGGCGGTGATCCGGGCGATGTGCCGCAGCTCGCGACGCAGGGCGTTGTGCATCGCGTACATGAGGGTCATGTCGAGTCTGTCGTTCACGTGGGTGTGTCTCCTGGCACGGCAAGACGGCTGAGGTGGGAGGACGGCCGCGGGATCCCTCTCGCGGGGGTGTTTCCCGGGCGTCTCTACCTTCCAGCGGTGCCGCGTCGGGATCAACGCACACTTGGCGCGGTGATTGATAACCCTGTGGTTATCAGGACACGTGGGCGTGCCGGGTCCAGCCCCCTGGACCCGGCACGCCCTGCCCGTACGGGAGGGGCCTCACACTTCCAGCGTGTCCTCCACCCGGCGCAGTTGGTGGCGGGCCATCGCCAGGTTGGCCCGGCTCTTGTCGAGGGCCAGGTAGAGGAACAGTCCGGTGTGGCCGCGGCTCTTGAGCAGACGGATCAGGTGGTACTGGCTGCCGAGGGTGATGAGGATGTCCTCGATCTCGTCCTTGAGACCGAGCAGTTCCATGGTCCGCACCTTCGCGCGGACCACGTCGGTGTTTCCGGCGGCGGCCACCGACAGGTCCAGGTCCTTGCCGCCGCCCAGCGTGCCGAGGGCCATACCGCTGCTGTAGTCGACGAGTGCCACGCCGATCGTGCCCTCGATGGACGTCATGGCTTCCTTGAGCGCGGTTTCGGTGTTGCCCATGGGGTTCGCACTTCCTTTCCGGTGGGTGCTGGGTGTCGTGTTCCGGGGCCGTGCGGCCCGGGATCCGGTGCTGGTCATGAGGTCTCCAGCCGTTCGAGTGCGCCGTCGACCAGTTCGCCGATCCGGGCTCCGGCCCGGCGGGCTTCCAGGTGCAGACGGCCGACGTTGGTACGGGGCGGCGCGAGCAGGGTGAGTACCGCGGCGGAGCCCGCCGCGTAGGTGGCGGCGTAGCCGTTCTCGCCCTGGAGGAGGAGCTCGCGGAAGGCGCCGCGGCCCGTGGTGTGGGTGAGCCGCTGGGCGACGCCGAGGGCGGCGGCGGTCAGCGCGGCGACGGACTCGGCGTCGTCGACGGCGTCCTGGGCGAGGACGAGGCCGTCGACGCTGGCGGTCAGGGCGCCGGTGATCTGGGGCAGACGCGTGCGCAGTCGGCGCAGTTCGGCGAGGATCTCCGCCTCGGCCGTCATCAGCTGTCTCCTTTCGGCGCGCTGGCGCAGGGCGCGGATCACCGCATGGCCTCCAGGGCGTCCCGCACTCTGCGGAGCAGGGCTTCGTCCGAGGGCTGGGCCGCCTGCGCCGACACGCGCGCGATCCAGTCGGGCACGGTCTCCGCAGGGGCGGGCGCGAGGGGTGTCTCGACCGCGCCGAGGGCCGCGAGTCTGCGTACGTCGACCATGGTGTGGAAGGCGGGTCGGCCCAGCCGGCGGGCGATGGCACCCGGGGTCCGCACCCCGTCCGCGGCCGCGAGCAGGGCGCGTTGGCGGACGGTGACGGGCAGACCCGGGCGGTCCGCTACGGGGACGACGGGCGCGGCGTCGACCTCGGGGTGGGGCCAGATCCGGTCGAGCAACTCCCTGCGGCGCGTGGCCTCCCGGGCCAGTGCGTGGGCGGCGACGGGCCGTACCGGACCGATCCAGTGCACGGCCCCGTACCGGAACCGGGTGGGGCCCTTGCCGGGGGCGAGCGCGAAGAACGCGGCGTCGTGGAGCGCGCCGAGATGGCACAACTCCAGCTCACCGCCGGTGACTTGGCCGCTGTCGACGAGGAAGCGTCCGACGGCGCCGCGCGCTCCGGCCTGGTCCACGGCCCGCCGCCAGGCCTCGGGGCGCATTCGGCCACCCGCGGTGAGCAGGACGTCCAGGCCGGGTGCGGCGGGGCTCTCGGCGTGCACCACCTGCCCGTCGACGAGGTACAGCGTTCCCGTGTCGCGCAGCAGGGCGCCGGTGGCCCGCTCGGCCACCAGCCGTACCAGCATGGGCGAGCCGAGTACGGGCTCGCAGGTGTCATCGGTGAGGGTCATCCGAGGACCAGCCGTTGTGCCAGGTCGCGCAGGCGCAGCCGGGCCATGGCGAGGTTGCCCTGCTCGCGGTCGAGCCACAGGTAGAGGAAGAGGCTGCTGTCGAAGGTCGTCTCGACGAACCGCAGGAGGTGGTAGCCGGTGCGGGCGGTGACGAGCACGTCCTCGACCGGCAGGGGCCCGTCGGGGTCCACCTCGTCCGCGACGAAGGCGGGGTGTTCGGCCGCCGTCCGGGCGAATTCGGCGGCCTCCGCGGCCGTCGTCTCGTGGTCGCCGCAGGGTGAGTCGCCGATGGTCCCCAGGGCCAGCCCGCTGGTCCAGTCGACCACGGCGGCGCCGCGCACACCGGGTAACCCCATGGTTTCCAGCAGACACTCGTCGATGCCAAGCACGCCCCGACTTCCTCCCCTGGCGTCGCCGTGGACGGGCGCCGCGCGTGGTGCCCGGCGCGGCTTGAGGTGACGAGAGGTTACGCAGCGTGTCGCCCACCAGGGGAAGTTATGGCATTTTCCAGCGGAACATGCACGGGGTTGGCTAGGGTGCCCGCCGCCCGGGAAACCGGGGATGCCCTGACGCCGGGAGCGCGGTGGCCCCGAAGCCGGTCCCTGCGGCCCGACCTTCAGTCGGGCGCCACCTCCGAGATCAGTGCCCGGACGCGGGTCTCGATCGCGTCGCGGATGGGGCGTACCGCCGCGACGCCCTGGCCGGCCGGATCGTCGAGCTGCCAGTCGAGGTACCGCTTGCCGGGAAAGACGGGACACACGTCGCCGCACCCCATGGTGATCACGACATCGGACGCCTGGACGGCCTCGGTCGTCAGCACCTTGGGGGTCTGGGCGGAGAGGTCGATGCCCCGCTCGCTCATCGCCTCGACCACGGCCGGGTTGACGGTGTCGGCGGGGGCGGAGCCGGCGGAGCGGACCTCGATGCGGTCGCCCGCGAGGTGGGTGAGGAAGGCGGCGGCCATCTGGGAACGGCCGGCGTTGTGGACGCAGACGAACAGCACCGATGGGCGCGCGGCGGATGTGCTCATGGCGGGGGTCCTTCTCGAAGGTGGTTCAGGAGGAGGCGAGTTCGGGTTCGCCGTGCGTGAGGGGTTCGCGGCGGGCCCGGGCGGAATCCGGGCCGTACACCGCTGCCACGACGCCGAGGCCGAGCACGGCGCCCAGCAACTGGGCGGCGATGAACGGGGTGACGGAGGCCGGCGCGATCCCGGCGAAGGTGTCGGTGAAGGTTCGGCCGACAGTCACCGCGGGGTTCGCGAACGACGTGGAGGAGGTGAACCAGTAGGCGGCACCGATGTAGCAGGCCACCGCGACCGGAGCCAGGGCCGCCCGCCGGATGCGCTCCAGGCCGAAGACCAGGGCGACGAGACCGGCGGTCGCCACGATCTCCCCGAGCCACAGATGGCC
Source organism: Streptomyces sp. ERV7 (assembly GCF_001653515.1). Lineage (GTDB taxonomy): Bacteria > Actinomycetota > Actinomycetes > Streptomycetales > Streptomycetaceae > Streptomyces. The sequence goes on from NZ_LYOY01000051.1 coordinate 773,768, forward strand.
GGCCGACCGGTCGTGGGTGGAGAACTTCACCAGCGGTTGGGCGAACATCGCATCCGCCAGCACGGCGCCGCCGATGGCCCCGGCGATCTGGGCGGGGATGTACGCGGCGACGTCCCGCAGGGTCGGGCCGTCCGGGGAGCGGCGGCCGGTGAACCAGGCGGCCAGCGTCACGGCGGGGTTGAAGTGTGCGCCGGAGACCGGCCCGAACAGGGCGATCAGCACGCCCAGGCCGAAGACGGTGGCGAGGGAGTTGGCGAGCAGTTGTACGCCGATGTCGTGCGACAGCTCGGTGGCCTGGATGCCGGAACCGACCACCACCGCGACCAGCAGCCCGGTCCCGATCGCCTCGGCCGCGGCGCGGCGGCCGAGCGGCGCGCTCACGCGCCGGCCCCGGCGGGCTGCGAGGCGTTCAGGAACGCGGCGAGCCTGTCCAGGACGCCGGGCAGCACCCAGTAGTAGACCCAGGTCCCGCGGCGCTCGCAGTCGATGAGTCCGGCCTGGCGCAGCAGCTTGAGGTGGTGGGAGATCGTGGGCTGGGACAGGTCGAAGGCCGGGGTCAGCTCGCACACGCAGACCTCGCCGCCGTCCCCGCGTGAGGCGATCATCGACATCAGGCGCAGCCGGACCGGGTCGCCCAGCGCCTTGAACACCTTCGCCAGCTCCGCCGCCTGGTCCTCGTCCAGCGGCGCGGCGGACAGCCCGGGGCAGCAGGCGGCGTCCTGGCCGATCACCGCAAGCTCTTGTTTCGACATGCCTCTATGTTGACGTTTTTCGATTCAAGGCGCAAGCTTGCATCAACGAACATCAATACAGGCTGGTCCCGGGCCGCTATTAGGCCCCTCACCTGGGAGTGAGTCATGAGCGATCCGTCCATCGACCTGCGGGAAACCGTCCGTCAGCGGTACGCGGCGGCGGCCACGCAGGTAACCCAAGGCGGCACCGCCTGTTGCGGGCCGCAGCCGGTCGAGGTCGACGAGAACTTCGGCTCGACGCTGTACGCGGCCGACGAGCGGGACGTGCTGCCCGCGCAGGCCGTCGCCGCCTCCCTCGGCTGCGGCAACCCCACGGCCGTCGCCGGGCTGCGTGAGGGCGAGCGGGTGCTCGACCTCGGCTCCGGCGGAGGGATCGACGTGCTGCTGTCCGCCCGCCGCGTCGGCCCGACGGGCAAGGCGTACGGCCTGGACATGACCGACGAGATGCTCGCTCTGGCCCTCGCCAACGCGACGAAGGCGGGCGCGCGGAACGTCGAGTTCCTCAAGGGCGCCATCGAGGCGATCCCGCTCCCCGCCGCCACCATCGACGTCGTGATCTCGAATTGCGTGATCAACCTGTCCGTCGACAAGCCCGCCGTCTTCGCCGAGACCTTCCGCGTCCTCAAGCCCGGCGGCCGTGTCGGCGTCTTCGATGTCGTCGCCGATGACACCCTCACCGTCGAACAGCGGGCCGAGCGCGGTGACTACGTCGGCTGCATCGCGGGAGCGCTGTCCTTCGCCGAGTACCGCGCGGGTCTGGAGGCCGCGGGCTTCACGGCCATCGAGATCACACCGACCCACGCGGTCGCCGACGGCATGCATTCCGCCGTCATCCGCGCCGCCAAGCCCGCCACCGCCGTGGAGATGCCCGCGGTGGAGATGCCCGCGGTGGAGGACTCCTGCTGCGGCGTGACGGCCTGCTGCACCCCGGCCGAGCGGACGACCGACCCGGCGGTCACCGCCGATTCGGCCAAGAGTGCCGCCGGATGTGCCTGCCAGGGCTGATACGGGGCCGGCCCCGCAGAACCCGAGGTATCGCCCCGACCTCGCGCAGGGCCTTCGGCGCGCGCCTCAGCATGGTGGCCACGGGCGAACTCGGTCCGTGGCCCGCCATGTCACCGTGCCCGGCACACCTGCGGCGCGCTCTCCTTGAGACCGAGCAGCCGGTAGTAGTTCTCCCCGAGGGCGATGTCACGGAAGGCCCGGTCGTCCAGTGCCTTGTTGATGCGGCTGGTGACCTCCAGTTCCTGCGCGTAGACGTCGTAGTCCTTGTCGCGGGAGGCGACGAAGTCGGTACCGGGAATGGCCCGGGTCGGATACCGGTCGAGGAACGCGGCGTACTTCTGCCGTACTCCCGGCTTGCTGAAGTAGTTGTCTTCCAGGACCCGCCAGCTGAGGTCCAGTGTGAGACGGGGGTGCCTGTCGAGGAGCCTCTTCATGAGGGCGATGTGCCGGTCGGGATCCATGGTGGTGAGTTCCTTGGAAAGACCCATGTGCGCCCACACGATTTTGTTCCCCGGATACTGGCTCAGGGTCTGTTCCATCAAAGGGAGATACTTCATCTGATCGGCATTGTTCCCGAGGTCCGAGTGGATGGTGATGGGGATTCCGCGGTCCCGCAGCACCTTCATGAACGGCGCCCAGTTCTTGATGTTCTCGCTTGTCGCGGGTGTGTGATGATTCGGGAACAGGGCCTGCTTGACGAGGTTCACCTCGCCCGCCCACCGGAACACCCCCGGGAACTCCCTGTCGTAGAGGGCGATGCCCGGCGGGATGGTCTCCGGGTGGTTCAGGTCCATAAACGTCATGGAGACCGCGAGTTCGGGATCCCTGGGCTTTGCCGCCAGGTAGTTCTCGGCGTTGGCGAAGTCGTTCTTCATGCTCGGCACCACGGGTGTACCGGGGCAGTTCAGATAGTAGGTGCAGGGGGAGTTCACCGGCAGCATCTGCCCGATGCCGTACATGCTCGCGTGCCGTACGCCGCTCTTGTGCAGATAGCCGGTGAGTTCCTCGAACCCGATGGACGGCCCGCCGAAGGGGCGGAAGTGCAGATGGCTGTCGACCTGCGAGGTGTAGGGCTCTTTTACTCGGTCGAAACACGCCATCCCGGCCACCGCCGACCCGGCGCCCGCCGGGGAGGCGGCGATGGCCAGCGCGGTCAGTGCCGCACCGGCCAGACCGAGGCGCCTGCTGAGACGGAACATGCCCATGATGACCTCCGGTTGACAAGGTCGTACGTCGCGACCTGGGAGCATGGCGGCCAATTCAGGCGGCCGCATGTGCCTACGGAATGTGCCCAGGGAGTAGCGATCGCAGCCTTGCCATAAGTGCCGGGCGGTGGGGCGAAGTTGTTCGAGATGTCACCCGGACACCAGTGTGTTTCGGCCGGAAATTCAGAAGAGCGGCCTGATCGGCCTTGCCGGTGCCCTTCTCCGCCAAGATCTAGTGGCCGATATGTCACCCGAGGGGCTGATCGGACTGGCGGTTGCCGTATACGGCCTGACAGAGTGCGCGGCAGAGCGACACCCCGAAAGTCATCGAGAGAGAAGGAGGAGGGTAAGCCATGAAGGCAGCCCGCCTATTGGCTTCGATCGGCATTGCCACCCTGTCCGTGACCGGTCTCACGCTCACTGCTGCGGCCCCCGCGAACGCCACACCGCACACCACGTGCCTGATCGGAAAAGGTGGATCCTTCACCACGGTCGGCATTCAGTGCAATCGGCAACTTCCCTCTGACAGGGCCACCGTGATCACCTTTCAGGACGGCTCCAGCCGCGAGACCTGGTGGTGCCTGAACGATCCCCCGGTCTACTTCTTCGTCAGCCCCGCCAGTACCCTCGCCCAGCAGCTGAGGGTGGCGGAGGGAAACACCTACGTCGGCACCCACTGCACACAACTGAGCCGGACGTCTTAGAAATCAGCCCCCGGTCCCCGGCTGTACGCCGCTGACCGGTGCGGGCGAACTCAGCGAGTGTTCGGCGCCGCCTGGGCCTGAGCCGCACCCGGGCGGAACTCGCGGCCGCCGCTCTTCCAGGGCGTGAACCCTCCGCTTTTGCGTCGAACTCGCCCATCGGGCACGCACTCATGGCATGGTCACCACTCCGGACGCCGAACAAACAGCCCAGGCGCCGAACAAGGAGATCCCCCATGACCGCCCTGCCCGACACGCTGAACCAGCGGCCCCGATCCGCCGCCTTACGCAACACCCGCCGCCTGCGCGCCGCCCTGCTGACGGTTCCGCTGGCCGTCGCCGGCGTCCTCGGCGCCGCCGCTCCCGGCCGGGCAACTGCGCCCAGCCCCCCGCTCGCTTCCCTCACCTGCCAGGGCAAGGGCGTCGATCCCGCTGCCAAGATCCGGTACCGGACGGCCACCGTCGTCCACGCGCCGCTGCGCACCATCTGGAACCTGCAGACCGACGTGGAGCGCTGGCCCCTGTGGCAGCCGCCCGTCACCAGTGTGAAACGCCTGGACGCGGGTCCCCTGCGGCAGCGATCGGCGTTCCGGTGGACCACCCCGGTGCAAGCCAGTTCAGATGTCACCCGATCGTGCGGCAGACCCTACATCACGACGGTCGCGCCGGCGAGCAGGACGGCGGAGGTCTGGAGCCATGTGCTTGCGGTTTTCGGGAGGCTTCCACGCTCGACTGTGGAAGATATGAGGTAGCCGGTCAGGCTGAACACGATGATGAGTCCGACCAGGAGGATGAAGAGCAGGACGATCGAGCTGATTCCGTCGGGTCGGTCGGACGCTAAGAGGTGGCTGTGGTTGGTCACCGCATCATCCTGCACCGTGGGCGGTGGGAGGCTGCTTGCGGGCGCGGGGCGACGGCGGCAGCGTGGCTGGATCGATCCAGCTGGTGAAGGCAAGGGTGATAGCCACAGTCAGATCACCCGAGAAGCTCACGGCACACGACGACAGTAAGTGGCTGTTGTTGTTCCGACCTTGAGGAGTGCTGGTCGAACGGGAGTCACCTGAACTCCAGACCCGACCGGTCCTCCCCCCTCCTCCTCTCCCCGCCATCGTGACCTCCGCGTCCATCACATCGAGCGGCGGCACGACCGCGCGCACCGGGTGGACGTCACGTTGTCGAGGTGCCCGGCCGCAGGGCGAGGCCAGAGCACCCACAGGCACGACGCCTGGCGTACCGCCACGGCCAGCGTCCTCGCCGCAGTGCGCAGCTTGTCACCCGAGAGGTGGTAGGCGAGGACGTCCGCAATGGCCAACCGGCGGCGACTGTGAAAATCGCTGTCCGATCACCGGAGCACGGTGATAGACATCCGGCGTGGAAAAGAATCTTGAGTTCCCTGACCTGTTGCGACTGATCGATGAACGGTCGAGCGCCTTCCGCGCCGTGGTCGCCGCCGCGCCCGGTCTCGACGCGCAGGTGCCCACCTGCCCCGGATGGACGCTGTTCGATCTGGTGAAGCACCTGGGTGGGGGAGACCGTTTCTGGGCCGCCATCGTCGGCGCGGGGTCTGCCGACGCTCCCCCGGCGGAGGCCGTCGCCGCGCGCGCCGCGCTGGAAGTGCCGCAGGAGCGTGAGGCCCTGCTGGCCTGGCTGGACGCGTCGACGCAGCTACTGCTGGGCGCCCTGCGTGCGGCGGGACCGGAGAGCGGTTGCTGGACGTGGTGGCCCGCGTCGCAGTCACCGCAGACCGCCGGCGGTACCGCCCGGCACCGGGTCCAGGAGACCGCGGTGCACACTTACGACGCCCAGCTCGCCGGAGGCTCCCCGCAGCCGCTGCCGGTCGAGCTGGCACTCGACGGTGTGGAGGAGTTCCTGTTCACCGTCTGCGCCACGCCGAGTGCATGGCCGCACAAGCCCACGGCCTTCGACTTCCACGCCGCCGAGGGCCGCTCCTGGCGCCTCACCGTCGACGGCGACGGCGCACGCATCACCCGCATCCCCGCGCCCACCGCCGCGACCGGCGAAGACGCGGACGCAGCCGGCGCCTCCGTCCACGGCACGGCCAGTGAGCTGGTCCTCTACCTGTACGACCGGATCCAGGCCGACTCCTTGCACGTTGACGGAGACGCAGGGCTGCTCGACCTGCTCCGCGCCTGGGAGCCGGAGGAGAAGTAGGACGTAGTGGGGGCGGTTGGCCGCGCCTCGAGCCGATAGGACACGACTCTTCGCCAGGTTCGTCAGTCGCGGCACCGGGCTCAAACCCGCGAGGCGGCCTCGGGGCGCCACCAGGCCGACCGTCTACCTGGACGGCAGTGCGAATTCGTCCGTCCCAGCGATCACGAGAAGCGACGCGACTGCCGTCGGCCCGATTTCGTCGAGAAGTCAGTCGATCGGGTGACTGCGGCGGCTGCCGTGCATGAGAGCAGGGCCTCTTGGTAGCTCGAAGGGTGTCGAATCCAACGTGCGGTCCAGGAGGCCCTGTCGCATTTCTACGGCAACGCGGGAGTGGGGTCCACTTCAGCCACTCTCGCGTGTGACTGTCTGGCTCACAGGTTCGGGAACGTTCGTCAAGGGACTGCCCTGCGACCATGAGCGGGCCGGGGAGCTGGAGGTCGAGGCGAAGGTCAGTCCCTTCCTGCCCGGCTTCGCCCCCAGGCTGATCTGGCGGGAGTCGGCGGGCGGATGGACCCTCCTCGGCTTCGAAGGGCTCACCGGGACCCCGTGGGCCGACTTCACCGCCGGCAGCGAGCACTTGGAACCGGTGGCGGCCGTGATGCGGGAGCTGAGCACCCGGCCCTGTCCGGAAGTCGGACTGATGACCGTGTGGGGCCGGTGGGGCCCCTACTGCACCCCTGGTGATGAACCGCTCCTGGCAGGGGACAACCTCGTGCACGCCGACCCCGCGGCGACGAACTTCGTGATCGGGGGCGGGCGGGCGTGGCTGGTCGACTGGGCGTGGGCGGCCCGGGGCCCGCGTGGGTGGATACGGTCCTGTGGGGGTTCCGCCTAGTCCTGGACGGCCGGCAGACCCCAGATCAGGCCGCCGCATGGGTGGCCAGCGTTCCCGCATTCACCCGCGCACCGCGCGACGGCGTACGCCTCCTCGCGCAGGCCGAGGCGCGGTCGTGGCAGGACTGGAAGGACTACGGAACGGCCTCGGGCTGGAACGTGCGGTGGCCGCGACCCGGGCATGGGCCGACTTCTGGACGACCCGCTAGCGGGAGAGTCGGGCGAAGGCTCCCGCCCAAGAGCCGCGGCCCACATGCGGCGCCTGTACACGGTCAACCCCACCCGCCAGCACCGCCTGGGCGAGGGCTTCGGCCGGGACGACTTTCACATCGACTTCGACCGCCGCCAGGTCACCTGCCCGAACGGCCAGGTCAGCGCCGGCTGGCACGGCCCCTACCCGACCTCCGAGCCCGCCGGCGCACCCCTGATCGTGGCCCGGTTCGCCAAGAGCCAGTGCCAGCCGTGTCCGGACCGGACCCGGTGCACCAGCGCCCCGGCCAGGAACGTGGGCTTTCCTCCGCGAGAACTCCGCGACCTGCAACTGCGCGTCCGTGCCGAGCAGCAGACGCCCGAGTGGAAGGCCCGCTACGCGCTCCGCTCCGGAGTGGAGGGCGCCGTCAACGAGTTCGCCCACGGACACGGAATGCGCCGCTGCCGCTACCGAGGACAGCCCAAAGCCCATCTGCAGCACGTACTCACGGCCATCGCCGTGAACATCGAACGGCTCAGTGGCCAACCAGCAACCGAGGAATCCCCTACGCCGAGACCGCCGACCGCCTTCCAGACCTACCTCGACCAGCACGGGATCTCCCGCTCGAAGTCCTGGCGAACCCTCGGCACCTGACCTCAACCACCAAGATCACCGACAGAGTCAAGTTAGGTGAAACGCCACCATTGGTCGTGGGCGGAGAAGTCGCAGATTCCCTGCATGATCGGCGCGTTGAGCGCGGTGCTTTGCGGAACAAGACAGTGACCAGTCGCCCGGTTCTGAATCAACTTCCACTGTGGGTCCGCTTCGTTGATTGTATAGAAACGCCATTGAGTGTCGGCGTGAGAATTACAGGGAAGCAGTCGGGCTTCTTGTCCGGTGCGCTGTCCCAGGCACTGATCGCTGCTGAGCGGCGACGGTTCAGGGCCGGGAAAGAGGTACCACCGCTGGTCGGCGTATCCAGCGCAGTCGGCTTGAACCACAGGCGACTCCGCGGCGGCACTCGGCGCGAACAAGCACTTCTCGCTGTGATAGTTCTGAATGTTATAGGTGCCGTAGGTTGCGGGATAGTCCACTGCTGCAGCCGGCGTCGCAGAGATGAGCGGGAGTGCTACGACCGCACTCGCCGCAGCGAATATTGCCTTGAGCCTCGGCATTTCCACAGTCCTTCCGAATCAGGGCGAAGGTAAGAACTTACGGGGTGCCAACGGGTCGCCGGTCCAGATACTGGCCCGGCAGGAGTCGCACTCGACCTAGAGCCGCACAGAATGCCAGAGCCGGTCCGCAGGTCGGTCAGAAAGCACACGGATGGCCTGAATGATTCGCTTGCGTCGCACCACGTTCCGATTGACTGGCCGACAGGCACAAGAGCCTATGCGCCAGCGGGCGTCGGGATCAGCCGAAATTAGGCCAATATGACGGCGTTAGAATACGGAAATAACCAACAGAAGCCCGGACCCTCCAGGACCCGTCATGCGGCATTTCGCCATAGAGCTCGTAACAGCGAGCTCCGCCGCTGGGTGTGCATGACGGATGATCACATTCCCCTCCCGTTGCGGGTTCCTCCGGCGAGATCTTCGGCACCGCTCACAGCGACCGCGGCCTGGTCGTGTTCCTCGAGGGCGCCGGCGTCGCCGAACCCGAGGCCATCCTTGACGACCCGCGGTGGGTGGAGTGGCGGGGCGGCCACGCCCGAGTTCGACGCCGCCTGACGCAGGCGGTGGGGCCGGGCGCAGCATGTGCACCCGGCGCCCGCCGCCGATCAGCTTGTGCAGCACGGGGGTGCTGCCTCCAGCGGCCACCAGGCCCGACGCGACAGCTGCGGGCACGGACTTGTCATGGAGGAACATGGGGCCGCCCATGACGAGGCCGATGATGACGGCCGCCAGGAACACCACGGCGGCGTGCACCGAAGTAATGAGAGGTCTTGGATCTCTGATGAGCCTGGGGCGGCGTACGGTCGCTGCCGGTAGCTGTCCCGGCGGCGCCCCTGGGCCAAGGTGACCGCAGTGACCTTGAGACCGATCAGCACCGCCGGGATCTCCTGCGCCATCCCTTGCACCATCTCCTGCACGTTTTCGCGCCCAGTTTCCTGCCCTTACCTAGCGGCGCCGTTACGCACGCCGCAGGCCGTCACGGGGTTGTGGGTGGTCCGGCGCCCGATCCCCTCCAGAGCCCTCACCCACCCCAGAAAAGAGAGAATGGGGGAGGCGGGGCGAGCGGCGCTGGAGGGGATCGGGCGCCGGCCTTCGCGTTGCGCGTCGGCGGGGCCTCCGCGCTGCGCCCGCTGGTGGCGTAGAGCGGGCGGGTGCAGCCCGCTGTGTGGCTGTGTTCGCGCTAACAGTCCTTCAGGACGACCACCTCTGTAGCACTGCGCAACGCCGGTCAGTGACAGTCGTTTGCCGACCGGTTAAGGCCGTTGTTCGGACTCTGGCCCAACGACCGGTCGGTTCGTGTCACCGAAATTTGATCAGCGGACCTGTGACGGGGCGTCAGCAGTGCTCTGGGTTTGGGATCGCGGGGAGGGCGGTCTTGCGTCATTCACCATACGGGGAGCTCAGGGGCGGTACGTTGTCGCCGACCAATTCTGAAGGAGAGCAGCATGGCGACGGGCAAGGTCAAGTGGTTCAACGCGGACAAGGGCTTCGGCTTCATCGCGCAGGATGACGGCGGTCCGGACGTGTTCGTCCACTTCTCCGCGATTCAGGGCACCGGCTTCAAGGAGCTGTACGAAGAAGACCTGGTCGAGTACGACGTGGTCCAGGGGCCCAAGGGCCCCCAGGCGGAGAACGTCACGAAGCTTTAGGCGGTCCAGGGGCCGGACCACGGCGCTGCGATCCTGGCAGTATGTCCATGCTGACAGACCTGGCCAAGATCTACCCTGGACTCCACCCGCGCGCCCGTAGCCGCAAGGCGTTTCCACGGCCTCACCGTTCTGCCGAGCGGTGAGGCCGCACGCTCCTCCAGGGCTGCCAGAACAGGCGCTCCGCGCCCTCCGCCGCACGCCGCTCAGTGAGGCCAGCGTTCGATTCCGCAACTGGTTTCAGCGCCTCCCAAGCTGGTGCACGAACGCTGCTCTACTCGTGAGCAAAGCCAGGTGTTCTTCCTGCTCGCAGAATGACACCTCCCCATGGTGCTTGTTCACCACGCCGTAACGCCTGCTGCACGGCCCGGGTCAGGGGGGCTGCTCCCTTGGGGAGCTGGCCCTCCTCAGGGGCCAGCCGTCCGAGGGTGGAATCCTCCCCGCCGTCCTGGCGTTCGCCGCCGCCATCGCCATCGCCATCGCCATCGCCATGGTGGTGGCGATGGCGGCGGCTAGGCTGCTCGTCCTGCGGGTTGAGGCCGTCCGGGGCCAGGGCGGCCTGCTGTCTGGCCGGCCGCTGCGCGCTTCGTCCCCCGCGAGGTGGTGGCCTGTGGGAAGACTGGTTGGTGGCGGGCCGGTTAGCCCTTGTTGAGGGCGATGGCCAGTTTGTCCCAGTCCTCCCTGTACCGCTTCTCGAAGGTGCTCTCGAAAAGGCCTCCGATGCCGAAGATCCTGGCCTCGATGTCAATCTCGGTGACCATGCGGCTGTGCCCGCCCCCGGCCTCCTCAATGCGGACGACGCCCTCCATGCGCACCTTGTCCGACAGCGTCGACGGCACGCGCTTCCAGCTCCAGAGGCTCTGGGGCGTATCGAAGTTGCTTTCCTCCGCTTCCCTGTAGCCGGAGCCGAGAACCTTCGCGAGCGGGCCCGGGAAGTCCGCGGCGGGTTCCAGGATCGCCTTCCGGATGACTGTCTGCCCGCTGTCGGACTGTTCGGTGACCGTGTACTGCCTGTAGATCTCGCCGAACGTGCGCTCGGCAAACGACCTGTCGAGGAGCAGTGCCCACACATCGGCCGCAGAGACCTGAATGTCGTGGGTCAACGAGAATTTGCCCATATCGGCAGGCTAGGAGAGCCAAGTTGCCTTCGGGAACGGCGAATTCAGCCGAACCGCCATGTCCCGGGTCGTACTGAGTGAAGGATCTCTTCCCCTCAGGAGTGAATCCCGCCTGGGTCTTTGGGGGTGCGGCGAGTGGGCTTACACCCTGTCAGTGCTGGCAGAGCGGGCGAGGATCACGGGCGCCGCCTTCATCTGTCCCGTATGCCACCGTTGACAGGAGACCCCGAGCGGTCCACGAACGCTTACCGATGGCGTCGGGGAAGGTGGCGTCCCGTTCGCTGGAAGCGGCCGTCCCGTGCAGTGCTGTGAGCGGTCGGGACTGACGCACACGCTTCCGCCTTTGCGGTGGGCGCTGGTTCTTGGGGCAGGAGTGCCGCCCCAGCGTCGGTTTCCAGGCTCATCAGGGTCGGTTTCGGCGCCGCAGGAAAGGACTCCGAGCTGGCTGATGTGCGTGAGGAACGCCGCGTTAGGGGTGGGGGCGGTGCCGATGCGCCGCAGCTCGGCGCCCGTGATGGGCTCGGTCGAGCCGGACGGGGCGCGGGGGTCGACGGTGAGCTGGTCGAGGACGAGTGGACGACGCGGCGGCCGCCTCATCAGAGGGGGATTCCGGAGAGTTTGGACAGAGTCAGCAACTGTGCGTTGCTGCGTTGGTTGAGGGAGGAGAGGACGCGGAAGAGTTCGCGGCTCATGGGGTGGATGCGTGCCATTTGGGGGGCGACGGTCCATGCGGTGGTCAGGTGGGTGAGTGCGTCGTTGCGGTTGCCGAGGTCGAGGTGGGCGCGGGCGGCGTTGATGTGGGTGGGGGCGACCCGGGTGGCGGGCATCCCGGTGAGGGCCTGGTCCAGGTCGTCGCTCAGGCCCAGGGCGTCGTGGGGTTTGCCGAGGTCGACGTAGGTGGCGAGCCGGTGCGCGAGGACGTTCTGCGGTCCCACGGTCAGGCCGTGGACGTCCAAGGGGCGGTTCATGCCCTGGGAGGTGGCCATCGCGGATTGCATGTGCCGTTCGGCTTCGCGGACCGCTTCGCGGTTGTCCCTGAGTCGGCCGGCGAGGGTCATGCCGCGCAGGTTGAGGAGGCACACGGCGAGGTCGCGGTCGGTGCTGTCGAGGGTGTGCTGTGCGTCGGCGATCGCCCGGTCCACCAGGGTCAGGCCGCGTTCGACGTCCCCGAAGTTGAGGTAGGTTCCGGCGCGGTCGCGGCATGCGACGGCGGCTCCCAGGGGGTTGGGCTGCTGCTCGACGGCCCAGCGTTGGCGGGTGACGGCGAGTTCGGCCATGTCCATCCACCGGTGCCTTGCTGCGAGCCAGTACGCGATGCTGTACGCCTCCGCCACGATCATCCACGCTGCGGGTGTGTTCGCCCGGTACGCGTGCGTGGTGGCGTCCCGGAGCAGCGGGGGGAGTACGGCCAGGAGCCGCGTGACGTCGACGCGGTTGCGTAGCTCGTGCGCCTGGCCCAGGGCGGCGCTGAGTAGGTCCTCCTGGACGGCCTGGCGGTCGGGAAGGTCGTAGTCCCGCATTGCGGCGCGCAGGGCTTCGAGGTGCTGTTCGTCGGTCGGTGTGATGGGAGCGCGGCCGAGGACCTGGTCCATGGAGACCCCGAGGGCCTGGCCGACCGCAGCAGCGACGGCGGGGGTAAGGGCGCGGTCCCCGATCTCGATTTTGCTGAGCAGGCTGACCGAGACGGCCGCGCGTCGGGCGAGTTTGGCCTGTGACCAGCCGCGTGCTTTGCGGAGCACCGCGACGTGTGCGCCCGGGGCGAGTTCGGTCTCTGTATTGCCCATGATCGTGTCTCTTCCGGCGTTGGGACGGCCCGTGTACCCATGCTCGCAAGCCGTCTGCGTACCCGCACCACAACTGTGCAAACAGTGTGCAAGGCCCGCCCTCCGCACGGGCGTTGACTGCTGGCAGAGGCGCCGCGGCCGTGTTGACGGCGGCCGGGGCCGTGGCCAGCAGAGGGGACGGCGAGACGGCGTGGACAGCGCGCAGTACGTAGTGGGTACCGCGAGTGGCAGGGTCGGGGTGGTTGAGGAGCGGTACGAGGGGAGCGTGTACCTGCGACCGCCAGGAGGCGGCCGTCAGTGGGCCACGGCGCCGGACGCCCTGCGCGATACCCGCCCCGAGGAGCTGGTCCGGGCACGCGTCCTCAACACCCCCGTGCCCGTGCGGGGGCGGCGGTGATGTGGGCACCACCGGTGGGACCGTCACCGGACCCCAGGCACGGCCCAGCGATCATGAGCGTGCTTGACGCGAGCTACGGTCTGGAGCCGGAGGGCGCCGCGGGCTGCGATCTGTGCGACGCGTGGCGCGCGGAGCGGGCGGTGGCCCGCGAGGACCGCACCCACCGGCGGGTGCGGCAAACGAACGCAGAGATCATCTGCCACCCCCACCACCGCACGTGGCCCGGTGGGGAGGCGGCCCGGTGAGCGTCCGGAGCACGCTGCGGGGGGTGGTCTACCGGCTGCTGCGGCACCCGGACAGCGAGGTGACCCTCACCGCCCGCTGTATGTCCGGCGACGGCTGTGGGTGGGAGCTGGACGCGACCAGTGATCTGGACGCCGGGGGCGTCGCGGTCATCGAGCACACCGCCGCCACGGGCCACGCCCTGTTCACCCGCACCGTGGAAGACATGGCCTGCGTCGTGCTGAACGGCCGCCAGGAGCAGGAACGGCGCGCCGAGGCCCTCCAGATGGAGCGGGCCGCCGCCCGGCAGTCGGCAGCCGGCCGTGCGGGGTGAGCGTCGAGCACGTGCGAGCCGAGACATGAGGCGGCACGGCGAGAGGGACCTGTCCGGCCTGCGCGTCAAAGACCGCGCGCACCCGACCTCCGCTCCCTGGCACGGTCACGCCGCATGGGTGCGTGATCCGTCCCGGCCAGGGGGCGGCGTCCACTCATGGTCCGTCCGGTCAACCGTGAGGTCCGTTCCCGCCGGATGACGCCAGGGGCAGGCCCGCCCCGGGGAAAGGCCCTGGGGTGGGCAGTTCGGCACAACTGCGCACAACGTCCGTGTTGATACCGAGGGAGGCCCATGATGGGCAGGGACGAAGTGAACGGCTACGACGTGGCGGGCGAGGAGATCATCAGCGCCCCCGAGCCGGAGCCCGACGAGAGCGGCAACGGAGATGACGAGTAGCACCCCCGGTTCAGGCGATGGGAGCGCCCGCGCGACAGCCCGCAAGTTCCTGAAAAGGGATCTGCCGGAGAACTCCGAGCTGTCGTGGCTGTGCCCCATCCACCAGGACCCGGACGCCATGAGGCTGGTCCTGCGCACGGGCTACATGTGTCTGCACTGCCAGCGTGAGCGCTCCCGCTCCTGATCCCGTGCCGCTGCCGGTTCCCCTCCTGGCGGCGCGGTCCCCCGGCCCCGGCCGGTGCTCGCTCCCGAGCGCCGGCCGGGGCTCTCCGTTGAAACCCGCGGTGGCCCGGGTAGCCGACGGGTCGGGAGCAGCGACGGCAGCGGCCGGCAGGGCTCGGGGCGGGAGTTCCGTTACCGGCCACACGCCAGCCACCCGCCCCGGGCTCGGTCACCCTACCGACCGGCCCGCCGGGTGGAGCGGCGACGGGGGCGTGACGGTAGTTGGCCAGTGGGCGGCGGGGATTCAGCCCCGCCGCCCTTGCGGCACCTGGTGCTACCAGAGTTCGGCGAAGGTGACGCTCACGTTTTCTTGGTGGATGGCGGTGTAGTCGGAGCCATCCACGGCCGCCGTGTTGTTGGGGTTGCTGGCTCCGGTTCCCGTGGCTTGCGCCTGCGCGGCGGTGGAGGTCACGACGATGGAGGACGTCTTGTCGTTGAATCCGGAGTCCAGCTGTGTGGTGTCGCTGGTGAGGGTGAGCTTCTGGCCTGTGAAGTCGGGTCCGTCGTAGAGCGTGACGGTGTACCCGGCCGGGACCCGTACCGAGGAGATGGTGTTGTCGAGGTCTGGATTGAGGGCGAATCGGCCGACGGCCAGTTCCGCACTCTGACCGGCGAACTTGGCATCCGAGTAGACCGTTACCCCGGTAGCCCCGGTGTTGTCGCTCATGCGTGTCCCCTTCGTGTTGAACTCCAGCTACGGTCCGTAGCTGACCGCACACTGAGGGTATCGATAGGTGTCAAGGGCCTAGCTTGATCTTTAACCTGTGCGGCGGGGTTTTGGGGTGGTTGATGTCTTCGTCTGCCGTTTGGGTGGCTGCGATTTGCGGGGTGTGTGCACGTTGTGGCGTGGGGCGGGTGTTCTTGCGGCCCGGTGGTCGTCCAGGACCGGGCCGGGAGGGTTTCGGTGCTCGGGCAGGGCAGGGCAGTCGGCTTGTGGGCGGATGTGCCGGAAGTCGCGGCGGACGCGGGCGGGAGTGAGTCGGTCCGGGGGCCGTGGCTTCTCCCAGGGCCTGCGCAGGTCGGCTGCGAGTGGGCGGGCGAGCCGGAGTTGGGTGTAGGCGGCGAGGATGAGCCACGTCCAGCGGTCGGCGGCTTCGGGGGTGCGGATCTTCGGGGCCGTCCAGCCGAGGGTCTGTTTGAACAGGCGGAAGGTGTGCTCGATGTCGAAGCGTCGCAGGTAGGCCTGCCAGAGGCGGTCGGTGTCCGCGGGGACGGCGTCGGTGGCGGACCACCACAGCCAGACCGGCTTGGGGGTTGCTCCGCTGGGCAGGTGGTCGATGTCCAGGCGGATCACCGTTCCCTCGATGACGGGAAGTGTGCCGTCGGCCGCGGTCCAGGAATCGCGGTGGGTGAGCCGGGGGTGGAGCCGGTCCCAGGAACGTGCGGTGGCCGTGCCGTAGAGGCGAGTGTCCGTGACCGTCCGGGTGTCCGGCGTGCCCCAGGTGTCGGGCTGCCCGAAGACGAATTCGCCTCCGTGCCGGGGTGGCCGGCCCATGGTGTGTGGCTGACGGCGTGGGACAGTCCTGCGCAGGACGCGGTCCGACCGCATCCGCGCCAGCACCTGCACGGGGAGATCCTTGAGGAGAAACGCCAGGCGGGGCGCGTTGTATCCGGCGTCAGCGACGACGAGAATGTCCGGGTCGCCTGTCTGCCAGTGCCCGGAGTCGATCAGTAGCCGGAGCAGATTGCGTAGTTGCCGGGCGGTGACGGTGGCAGTGTCATCACCGGGGGCCAGGCGGGTCGTGTCCAGCGGTGCGGTCCATGAGCTGCGGCCGGGTTCGGGGGCGCAGATGATCGAGTAGGGCCAGCCGGGGACCGGAATGTACTGGTCTTTGCCCCGGCCGTAGGTATGGCACAGGATGCGTTCCGGTGAGGTGTGCGCGTCGGGCCGCAGCCAGCAGGTGATGTCGATGGCCAGGACCAGCCGGCCGTCGTCGGATCGCGGCAGTGGCACTTCGGCCAGTGCCCTCCGCAGTCGGCCGGTATCGATGCGTCCACGGGCCAGAGCGGCGTAGAGCCCTCCGTGGCCGCGGCGGTGTTCGCCCACCAGTGACAGTTCGGGCAGTGATCTCACCGGCCCGTCACCGCACAGAACCGCATCTGCCAGCTCGAACAAAGCGTCCGAACGAGCTGTCAGGCAGGAGTAGAACTCGCCCCGGAAGCCTGACAGTTCAGTCAAGGCCTCCAACCGGGCATCGCGATGCAGCAGACTCATCCTCACGGCCTTCGTGCTGAACGTGTGTGTTCCTTGGTCGGAGCACATGTTCAGCCGAAGGCCGCCTCCATGTCCGCCGGATACCGAACCGAGTGACCCAGTTCGACGTGCCATTCGATGACCGACGTTAAAGATCAAGCTAAAGGCTGTCCCGCTACTCCGCCGGCCCGCAGCGGAGGGTTGACAACCGGGTCGGCACCTGCAGCGAGAGCCATCTTCACTCCTTCGAGTGGCCGCCGCGTCCGACTTCGAGGGTGGCTGCAACCGCCGTGTGGAAGTCCTTGCGAAGCTTCGGCAGGGTGTGGTCGCAGAGGGCGACGGTCTCGGTCCAGCCGCCCTGCGGCATGTCGAGGCGGGAGACCCCCTGGGGAAGGTCGAGCAGAAGCCACCGGTCCAAGACGTGCTGCTCGGCTCGCATGGCGTGATAGCCGGGCAACGGACTGATCAGCACCTGCTTCCAGCCGTTGCGCTCGTGATCTCGAATCCGTCCGCTGCCTTCGTTGCAGATGCCGACCTTCGCGGCACCCAACGCGATGTGGACCATCAAGTACAGGAAGGCGGGCAGACCCGGCTTGAAGCCGTACCGGACACAGTGGATGCAGGAAGCCCGGCGACGCTGAATGACCTTGTCCAATACGGCGTCGACCTGCTTGCCGCACGCGATGTGCTCGGCCTTCCAGCCGGCTTTGACACTCCCAGGAAAGGGGGCGAGCGGTCGCAGGCCAGCCTCCTTCATGATCTCAACGGCGACGTCAGGATCTGTAGCGCGCTGAGCGCAGTACCGGCAGGGGTACTTCGTCTTGCGGGCGTTGCACAGCGTTGGGTCGACGACCTTCTTGCACGCGGTGCAGCGGCTGCGCCACTTCACGTTCGATCCCCGGTAGGGGACGAGGGCTTCGAGACCGAGGGCGAGGAGTTCCGCGCGGGTGTCGGCGTCCGGGAGCTCCCGGCTTCCGGAGCAGTAGTCGCAGGCTCCGTTGCCGGCGTAGACGACGCTGGAGTACCACACGTCAATCTCGTGTAAGCAGGTAAGGCACAGGCAACGCCAAGTGCCCCGAGTGCCGGGAAAGTCCTCCAGCGGTTCGACATTTGCCGCACGGACCTGCGCCTCCGCGACATCGGCTGGCACGGCACGTTTGAGGGCTGCCGCAGCAGAGCTCTTGCGCTGCCCGCACGTGAAGCAGGGGCCTTGCCCCTTGGTGATGACGCTGCTGTAGCTGGACCTCGTGGGGTTTTTGCACGTCACGCAGAGGGCCGGCCAGGGCTTGTCCGCGCCAGGGTAAGGGGTTTTCAGGATCAGACCGCGCGCGGACATCTCCGCCGCGCGGGCGATGGGGTCGATCTTTGCCACGTTGCCTCTGTTGAGTTGAAGATGCCTCACGCCATGTGGACAGGGCGGGAGCATACGCAGTCCCACTGACAACGAAGACGTCGCGGCCAAACCAGCTGAATCTCCTGTTTTCGAGATCCCGATACGGCGGCAGGCCCACGAGGTATACCCAGCCCGTCCCGGTCTGCCGCCGCCTCCACAGCCGCGCTACGACCTGCTGCTGCGGGTGCCCGAGCACCGGTCGAAGGGCAGCACGACCCGTACCGGCACCGGCCTGGCCGCGTCATCGGAGGGTGTGGTCACGGCTCCACGGTGAGCAGCGCCGCTGCCAGCCTGATGGACGTCACCGCTCGGGCAGCTTGTGGCGAAGAAGGGTCATCGCCGTCTCCACGCCCCCGAGCTGGCAGCCCAGCACCCGCATACGCCAGTCCATGCGCTCCATCCGGGCTGCGACCGCCAGCGATGCGAACGTCTGCGCCAGCTGCGCCGCGCCCGCCAACGCCTTATTCACGTACCGGGCGGCCATCCCCTCGAACCGCTTCCCCGCCTCGGCAGACAAGCGCGGCGCCGAACTCCTCTACCGCGTCGGCGATCTCAAGGCGTTCCCCGGTACCCGGTTCGAGAACCTCCCCGGGACAGTGAAGTGCTGGGACTGCGGGAACCGCAACCCGCTACGTGATCCTGGCCCGGAGTAGACGAACGCTCGACTGCCGATCCCTCTCCGTACTCTTGGCGCTCAGCCGCGTGGGCTACGGCCCGTGCTGGGCCTTGGAACACGGGAAGCGGGACCGAACAGTGACATTGATCTACCTCTCCTCCGACAACCTCCGATGGATGCCGGAGGCCGAGGCCGACCGGCTGCTCACTGTCCTTCAGCCGGGCACTGGGGAAGGGAGAAACGACCGCCGCATGAATCATGAACAGGGTGGCGGACCTGCCTCAAAGTTCGAGATCATCCGATCATGTCGGGTGACACGCCAGGACAGGACCTCCCAGCCGGCTTCGGGTTGAGGCCATATCGGGGCGACGAAGACCACGGCCCCATGGCCGCGGTGCGGCTGGGTTGTGCCGAACGGGACCGGGTCGACGCTCGTTCGGTTGTGGAAGGGCTCCCTACAGCGGCCGAGATCGCCGAAGCCTCTGCCACGCTTCAGGAGCCGTCCAAGAACCAGATCCTGGTGGTGCACGACGGGAGGGTCGTCGGCTATGCGACGATCCGGTGGTGGCAGGAGCGGGACGATACGTGGCTCTACCTGCACCGCGGCTACCTCTTGCCCGAGCATCGCCACCAGGGCATCGGATCAGCCATGCTGAGCTGGGCCGAAGAGCGGATCCGCCAGCTCGTCGAAGAACATGGCACGGCGCGGACGGCAGTGATCGGCGCGAACGCCGTGGCCTCCGAGCGGGACGCCACGGCGCTTCTGCTCGCGGCCGGTTATCGGCGTGTCTTCAGCCTGGTCGAGCTGGAGCTGGGCGATCTGCGGCAGTTGCCCGAGCCGGGCAGCGAGCTCCCGGCCGGGATACGGACGGGGCCGATCGGGACCAGCCACTACCGTGCAGCGTGGAGGACGGTCGCCGATTCGTATGCGGACACCGGTTTCACGCAGAAATGGTCCTTCCAGGACTTCGTCGACACCGCCGACCCGACATGCTGGAGGGCTGCCTGGAACGGGCAGGACATGCTCGGCGTGGCCCTCTGCTCCATCCGCCGTCACGACCACACCGTGGGCGAGGTGGAAGAGCTGAGTGTCAGAACAGACCAGCGACGCCTCGGAATCGGCCGGGTCCTGCTGCTGGACGGGTTGCGAAGCCTTTGCGAGCAGGGTGCAACGACCGCCAGGCTGTACACGGGCACGGCAAATCCGCACCGGCCCTACGATCTTTACGAGAGCGTGGGGTTCCGGAGGCAGAACGAGTATGTCCGATACCGCAAGCCGCTTGCTTGATCGACCTCTCATTGGGCTGTCCGGTCGGTCCACAGAATTTGACAATTCCTCGCATCGGCATGGGCATGGAGCGGCTGGCCGCCTACAGCTACTTCGCCCGGCTGCTCGATCAGTGCAAGATCCGCCGCGCGAAGGAGTCCGAGGGCACGTGAGTCGTTTCCGCCGGCCGACCCGATCCGTAGAGCGGGCTGCGACCCTTCCGGCCCTGGCTCCTAGGCTCTCGGCATGACGATGACACCGGCTGAACTCGAGGCGCAGAAGGAAACGCTGGAACTCCTCAACAACGAGGCGGCCTCGCGCCTGACGCGCCAGTCGGAATCGCTAGCGAAGATCGACACCAAGACGGTGTTCCTCATCGGGTTCGCGGCCACCGCCGCGCAGTTCCTGGCGACACACAAGCACCACGACGTCCTCGCCTACTTCGCTTTGGCCGCGTACGCCGGCGCCCTGTTCACGGGAGTGCTGACGATCCGCGTGGCGGAACACAAGGAACTGGAGCCTCCCCAGATGATCGCTAACCACGTCCACTTGCCCAAGAGTCAGGTCCTGGCCGCACTGGCGGCGTCCCGGGCATCGATCTTCGAGGTCAATGCGCGACGCCAGAAGCTGAAGGCCCGGTACTGGGGGATCAGCCTGTGGTCGCTGGTTGCGGGGCTCGGCCTGTCGACTGTCGCACTCCTGCTGCACACTTGAGCCCCATGAGCAACGGACAGAATCAGGGGAGCGGCCAGCCTGCTCCCGCGCCGGCCTGTCCCGCCCCGGCCCCGGCGCCGCAGCCAGACTTCGTCGCCGCCTTCACCAACACGGCGATGATCGGTTCCGACAAGAAGAGCGACAACCCCACGCTGAACAAGGCGGTGCGGCCGGAGGGGAACACCGAGACCCGCTGAAACACCGCCTGCACAGTTGTCGGGCCCGGCCCTCCTACCGGAGGGCCGGGCCCGAGCTGTAAAAGCCTGTCTTTGAACCCCGTCGTCTGCCCGGAGAGGGCGGGCGCAGCGGTGGTCGGCGTGTTCGATCGTGCCGGCGTCGTGGCGCAGGCGGGTTCACAGGGAAGGGCTCAGGCGAGCTGGCGCAGGATCCACAAGTGGTCGTCGGCCCCGTCGAAGGCCCAGTCCTTGTCCCAGCACGGGTAGATAGTCAGCGGGTTGGGGTTGCCTTTGTCTGAGCCGTCACGGGCCCATCCCGGGACATCGAGGCACATGTTGGCGGCCAGGTTCACGTAGTACCAGCCGCCGGAATTGCCGGGCATGAAAAACCATTCCTGGTTGTCGTCGGTGGCAATGCACTTGTGCATCCAGATCGGTGTGGTGGCCGGGTTGGCGCCGGAGCCCGGGAGGTCCATGCACTGGCGGCTCTTGACGTTGCGAATCAAGAACAGGTCCTGTCGCGTACCGCCGACGTCCACTGAGCGCGTGGGGACGATCTCCCACTGCTGGTTGTCGCCCGACGTGTAGTCGCACGCGTGCTGGTAGACATAGGAGTTGTATGTGGCGCCGTAGTTCGGCAGATCCGCGCACCATTCCGTCGCCACGTTGTAGAAGTTCACCTCCGTTCCCGCAAGCGTTCTGGCCGGTGTCTGAGTCCGAGCCTGTGTCTGCGCCTGTGCGGGAGAGACCATGACCGCTAGAGCCGACAGGAGCACGCAGAGGATCGCTAGAATCCTCCACCGGCTCACCTGCGCGCGGATTCTTACAAAGCTCATCGACACCCTCCGTTGCTGGACCTCGTGGACGGTTTCTGTCCGGTCGAGAGCAACCCTGGTGAAAGCTCATATTGTCCGGACCCCCTTGTCGGCAAGCCGCAGGTCCACGCTGCCCTTTCGGGAGGACAAAGGTGATTGTCCGCGGACAACGAGGCCCTCGGCTCGGCTCACGAGGACGGACGGGGCCTTGCGCGTGCATTGTCAGCCACCATGCGGCCATGGGCGTCCTCGGCACGGTAGAGCGGCACGTACTGTGACCTAACGGACTCTGGCCGTCCTGTCGGCGGTGCTGCCCTATGGAGCGCGCGCGCAGGGCCGCCCCTACTGCCGGTGCCCGACCCCCGGAAGCCGTCCGCCGTCCCCGACGATCTCGCGGACGGTCTCCTGCTCCGCATCCGCGATCTCGCGTACCCGGTGACTGCACGCATTTATCGGTATCACAGCGCCTCTTTGAACCCGCGTCGTCTGCTCGGAGAGCGGGCGCAGCAGCGGTCGGCGCGTTCGATCGTGCCGGGCGTCGTGGCGCGCAGACGGGGGTTCAAAGACAGGCTCTCAGAGGCCTTGGCGGCTTGCGGGCCCGGCATCGACGGCCCCCGCGAGACCCTGACGGTCCGTCTCCCGGCCGATCTGGCCACCCTTGTTGAGAACCAGTGATTCTGATCAGTGGAGATGACCGTGACCTGCAGGTTGTTCAGTTGTACTGGGCGGGACTGAGGTTTGCTCGTTCAGCGAAAGTGAGCAGCAGTCGGTGGGGGGTGGCATGCCGCGTGTGAGCAGCCGGAGCGCGGCCCTCTCGTGCCGGGTGAGCTGCGGGTGCCACGTCACGGCAGGAGTGGCCGCCCGATGTGCCGATGCTCGACCTCCACCCCGACCCCTGCCGCACGCAGGCGCTCCGCCATCTCCTCCGCGACCGCGACCGCGACCGAACTTTTCCGGACTAACGGCCTCACCCGCGATTGATCGTGGATGCTGTGCCTTGAGGGGCGAGGGCTAGGCTCGTGGCTGATCACGGTTACCGACGAGGGGGTTCCGAGGTATGCGCGGGCGAGTGACGGCGGTCAGCAGCAACGGGGAGTATTCGTTCACCAAGCCGAACCGGGACAGCGTCAGATTGCTCACTGGTCTTGGTGTGGAGGGGGACGTTCACGCTGGTGTGACGGTCAAGCACCGCTCGCGCGTCGCGCAGGATCCCACCCAGCCGAACCTGCGCCAGGTCCACCTCATTCATGAAGAGCTCTTCGCCGAGGTCGGTGAAGAAGGCTTCAAGGTGGCGCCGGGCGAACTCGGCGAGAACATCACCACGGGCGGCATCGATCTGCTCGGTCTGCCGGTCGGCACATTGCTGCGTATCGGCGACTCCGCCGTCCTGGAAGTCACCGGCCTCCGCAATCCCTGCCTGCAGATCGACAACTTCCGGGACGGGCTGCTGAAGCAGGTCGTCGGCCGCGACGAGGCGGGGAACATCGTGCGCAAAGCCGGAATCATGAGCATCGTGAGGGAAGGCGGCGTAGTGCGGCCTGGCGACACGATCGAAATGGAGCTTCCCAGCGGTCCGCACCGATCCCTGGACCGGGTCTGACCGGTTTCCCGGGCAGGCCGTGCCATGAAGACGGCCGCGCGAGTTCCTGGGGTGTGAAGATCAAGCACGCCTGTGACGTTCGGGGGGTCTGTCGCTGAGATGTCCGGCTTCGCGTGTCGTCGGTGGAAGCTATCTATGTGCTGGTTGGCTGTCTGGGTTTGGTGTCAGTGGTCCGGATGCTGTGGTGACATGAGTCCGTGTCGGCGGGTGACGTCTTCGCAGAGCCTCCTTCTGGGTGGTGCGGGCTGGCGTGCGGTGCCCGGCGGTGCTCCCCTTTTCCCGAGAATGCCTGCGTGGACTCAACGGCGCTGCTTGGCCTGGTTGGCATCGGTGGCACGTTGCTGGGCGGGGTCGTTGGAGCGGCCGCCACGCTGGGCTCGGCCAGGATCACCAGCCGGGTGCAGATGAACACTGAGGAGCGGAGGGCCCGGCGCCAGGCCTACAGCGCGTGCGCGACGGTTCTGTTGGCCCGGCGGGATGCGGCCACCGTGCTCCTGGAGGCCTTGAGGGCTGACGAGTTCGACCAGGCCGCTGTGCAGGCGGGGCTCCGGTAGGTCGAGGGGCAGTGGGACGCGGTCGCGCGGGCGGTCGGCGCGGTAGCGGTCGAGGGGCCGGGCGGCGTCGCCGACCATGCCGGGTGGGCCGTGCGGGCCATCGAGGTCCTGGCCGGCCGGCTGCGCGACTGGACAGGGGACGTCGCGGGCGGGCGCGACCGGGACGAACTCCTGGAGAGTCGGCAGCGGTTCGCCTTCGAGGACCTGGGCGAGATGGCACGCGCGCTCGGAGCCTTCACCGGCGGGTGCCGCTCTGAGGGCACGCTTCAGCTCCTCGGCGTTCGTGTTTCTCCCACTCACGCGGCAGTGCCTTCGCGCGGTACACCGCTGGGTGGAGTTGAAGTTCAACCCGGTACGTGACGCGTGACTCCGCCCGCTTGGCGGAGAGTGGTGGGTGGCTCACGACTGAGAGGAACTGGGGGAGCGGGATGAAGACCAAGCGGTTGTTCGCGGCATCGCTCGTGGCCGGCGCGGTGCTGGCAGGGGGGACGGCCACAGGGCCGGCACAGGCTGCCGCGCCGAATACGACGGGTACGGTGAGCGCGAAGAAGTGCTCTTCGGGGGTTGACCAGCCCTGGAGCGGTTCCGGCCGGGCTTACACCTACGGCTGGAACACCTGCACCTACGCAGGCTGGTCGCAGTTCAAGCTCTGGCGCAACACCGGTGGCAAGTACCGCGAAGTCGCCCGTAGCGGCACCTACTGGAGCAAGTTCGGGGGCCGGTCCATCTCCGCAAAGTGCGCCAAGGGCGGCCACTGGTACGTGGCCTCCCTGACGCAGACGAACGTTGCAGGTACCCAGTACACGAGCTGGTCGCGCGCCTCGTGGCTCGGAAGCTGCTGATCAAGGCGGCTGCACAGTCCCCGTCGTCGACCGGCGCGCCGGGGCCAGGTCTGGCGGCGGGGTCAGTGGAATCCGAGCATGCCGGGTGTGTCGATGCCGATGGCGAGGATGCCGGGCGGGTATCGGTCCTCGTCGTCGGTCAGCAGGATCGGCATGCCGCCGGTGCCGGTGCGGCGCAGGGCGCTGTAGAGGGCGTGGCAGGTGTCCAGGGCTCCGTAGCCGTCGCGGACCATGGTGCCGACGGCCGGTGCGTCGATCTGAGCGAGGGCTTCGACGTCCGCGCACGGGTATCCAAGGACCGCCCGGGCGGCCCCCGCCTGGCTCGCCTCGGCCTGGGCCAGGCACAGGGCCGGTACCAGCAGCCGGTCGCCGCTGGCGGTGATGTTGACCGCGAGCGCGTTGAGGGCCTTGTGGCCCGCGGCCAGGGCCATGACGGCACTGGTGTCGACGATGATCACGCGGCGTCCCTGCCGGGCAGGGCCAGAAGCTTCTCCGCCGCGATCCGCCGCAGATTCCCCAGCACATCCAGCGTCGCGAACTCCTCATCGCTGATGTCGACGCCGATCACTTCACGCGCATGCGCCCGGGCCGCGGCCACCTGCGCCGCCTTCTGGGCGGCGGTGGGCTCCGCGGCCGCGAGCACGTCGACGAGCTGCCCGATGTTGAGCCCGCGTTCCTCGGCGAGCTGGGCGAGGTGGTCGCGGGTCTGCTTCGTCACCTGGATCGTCGTATTCGCCATAGAGTGACCATAGCACTCCTATAGTGGCTTGCGGTGTCACCGCGCCAGACACGCGACGACATGAGACGTGGGCCGGCGGCCCCGGAAATGACCTCGCTTACGGCAGCGGCGATGGCCAACGCCAGCACGGCAACCGCGCGCCCGGCGGCGACCGATGGCTGCAACCGAGGCGGTGTGGGGTGCGGGAACCGGGGCGATGAACATCGGCGATGTTTCTGAAATCGGAAAGCCCAGTTCAAGGCCAGTCTCGGAGTTTCTTCGGCGCCGACTTGGCGTTCGCTCAGACGTCAACCTGACGTCTGAGCGAACGGCTACAACGTTTCCGCCGGGCTCACTGACCTCGTTGGGATCGACCGGAGCAACGTGGCTCGGGAGCCCTGTTGGAGCGTGCCCCCGAGCGTCGGGCCGGGTTTCCCTGCTGAGAACGGCGAGGAGTTCAGAGAGGGGCTTTGAGTGTCCCGACCCGTGTCATGGGCTGGGGTGCTCACCGGGTGACTGCGGTCCGGTCAGAAGGTGGAGAAGGTGACGGAGCTGATGCGGTCGTTCATCTTCACCGTGGCCGGCCTCTCACCGTCATCGTCCGATCCGTGGAGGCCCGGCAGCGACTCGTGGAGGTCTGCGTACCTGTCGCCTCCCGAGAGGCGGAGCATGTCGTCGAGGTTTCCGTTGTTGTAGTGCTTGTTTGCGTACAGGGTGGCGGAACCGTGGGACGCGTTGTAGTAGACGGATGTGGCCCGGTCGTTGGCGTCGTAGGTGCTGAGGTTGCCCACATCACCGGTGACGATCCAGATACGGGCGTCGGAGCTGCCGTTGAAGTCGTCGTTCTGGTACAGGCACAGGGACTCTTGCGGGCAGGCGTCGAGGCCGCTTCCCCAGATCTCCCGTACGGGCGCGGCAGCGGCAGAC
This sequence comes from Streptomyces sp. ERV7, assembly GCF_001653515.1. Taxonomy (GTDB): domain Bacteria; phylum Actinomycetota; class Actinomycetes; order Streptomycetales; family Streptomycetaceae; genus Streptomyces. The sequence continues at coordinate 799,737 of NZ_LYOY01000051.1, forward strand.
GAGACGGAAGCCGACGACAGACCAGCAGCCAGCGCCATAGTGAGCGCGAGCGCAATTTTCTTGATCATGCCTGTCGTCCTACCTGCCACAAACCCGTCGCAATCCCACGCCCTGGCAGGATCCCCCCAATGGGCGGGCGCGCATCAGCGCAGTTCCCGGCGCACTCGCAGCGCAACGAGCACGCCACACAGGCATGAGAAGGCCCGCCCGGTGCCCCGGGCGGGCCTCACTGGGCACAGGCAGTGCCGCGTCAGGCGTCGTAGTCCTGGTCGAACTCGTCCTCGGCCTCCGTGGCGCGATCGCTGGCCACGTCCTGGGCCTGTGAGGCGCGGTCGCTGATGTCGTCGTCCTTGGCGTGGGCCGCCGCCTTGTTCACCTTGTTGCTGAAGTGCTGGGCCATGTCCTGGAACTGGTCCTTGCTACCCATGCGGTTTCGCTCCTCGGGGTGGGATCGGAAGGGCCTCACCAGGCTCACATAAAGGGATGTACCTCGCATTCCACCGTAGGTAGCCGCCGCTCTGCAGGCTGCGGCAACGTCCTGACCTGCGTCTTTTCGGGGCGTGGCACACGTGAGTAAAATAGAACAGGTAATCGAACAGTGTGACGCCGAGACGGCGGGCAAGCCGTCGTGACGGAGGCGTCCCGGGTTCGTTGAACGGGGTGTTCAGCTCCATCCCCACGGGGCCTTAGCGGGGATCCGCAGTCATCCGGTCATGGCCGCTGCGGGTCCCTCCCGGCCTTCCAGGCCGCGCCGTTGCCCCTGGGGTGGTATCCACGGTTGTCTGCACCGTTGTCTGGACAGGTGCACCTAAAGGCGCTCCGGAGGTAAGACTCGGCGCTCGCGGCGGTCGGCCGCCCGAGTTCGACGCCGAGGACTACAAGGCTCGGCACGCGGTCGAATGTGGCATCAATCGTCTCAAAAGGCATCGCGCCGTGGCCACGAGATACGACAAGCTCGCGGTCCGCTATGAGGCGACCGTCCTCGTCGCGGCTATCAACGAGTGGCTGTGACCACACACGCGCACCGCCTTTTCGTTAATCCGTTGCCCAGGGGTCCGGCGGCCAGTTAGGTTCGCCCAGCCGCCCGCATTGGTGCAGGCCGGCGCCGTCGACCAGGAGGTGTGGAGCACATGCGCACGAGTGCCCAGGAGTTGAGCTCGCGTACTGACCCTTGCCACCTCCTCTCGACGGAGACACCTTGTTCCTTCGCATCACCCCACTGACCGACCCCGCTCACGGACCGCACGGCCGGCGTCTCGCCTGGCTGGCGTCGGACGCGGACTCCATCCCTGCCGGGACCGCCTTCCTGCGCCTGCTCGACGGTGGACAGGAGCACCTCGCCGAGCTCGACCTCCGCGTTCATCCCGCGGAGCGCCGCAAGGGCGTCGGCTCCCGGCTCCTCGACACCGCCGTGGCCAGCGCCCGGGACAACGCCCGACGCCGCGTCGTCGCGCAGGCAGAAGCCGGATCGCCCGGCGACCACTTCCTGGCAGCCCGCGGTTTCCGGAAGGTTCTCACCTTCAGGTACACCCGCCTGGCAATGGCCGAGGTGGACACCACCATCCTCGCTGGGATCGTCGAGCGTCCTCATCCCTGCTACCGGCTGATGTCATGGCAGGGAACCGTCCCTGACGACCTCGCCCGGACGTTCGCCGTCTCACGCCGCGCCATGGACGACATGCCCATGGACGACGCCGAGTACGGCACCGTGGCCTGGGACGTGGACCGCGTGCGGGCCGCGGCGAAGGCCGTCGAACAGCGCGGCGACCACCTGCACACCGTCGTCGCCATCAACGCCTCCAATGGCTCGATCGCTGGGTTCACCGAACTCGTCATCCCCGGCAACGGCGCAGGTGACGGCCAGCACTACGGCACGGGCGTGCTGCCCGAGCACCGTGGTCACGGCCTCGGCCGATGGATGAAGGCCGAGTCGATCCGACAAGCCCATAGGGACTATCCGGACCTCGACGGCCTCCTGACCGATACCGCCGACAGCAACACGCACATGCGACGGATCAACGACGGTCTCGGCTACACGCCCACGCACACGACACACCAGCATCAGCTCGACCTTTAGCAGAGAGCGGACGGGCCGGACCGGGGCATCACCCCGCCCTGCCTGTCCGTGCGTTCGATACACGGCCTAAGCGGTTTGGGTGAAGTCGGCTGTGGGTTGGGTAGGCGTCCCGTGGGAGGGACGCCATGTCGAATATCCTCCGCGTCGAGTTGACTGACGATCAGCGTGGCGAGCTGCACGCTCTGCTGGCACGGCGGGACCTGACCCGTCATACGCGGCAGCGGGCGGAGTGCATCCGCCTGATCGATCGCGGCAAGACCGCATCCGAGGTCGCTGACCTGCTCGAATGCAATCCGGTCACCGTCCGCGCGGCGGTCCACCGCTTCAACGACGGCGGAATTGGGGCGCTGCCCGACGCCGCGCGTCCGGGTCGGCGAGCGAGGGTGTTGGGCGGCGTGGACCGCGCCGGGCTGGCCGATCTGCTGGACCGGTCCGGCGCGGCCGGCGTCGCCTGGACCGTCCCGGCCCTGCGTGACTGGCTGCGCGAGCGGCGCGGGGTGGAGATCTCTGCTGACTGGCTGTGGGAGTTGCTGCGCCGTGACGGGTTCCGTTGGAAACGGACCCGTGACAGCGTGCGGCACCAGGCCGACCCCGTCCTCCAGCAGGCCGCGAAGGCGCAGCTGGAGGACTTGCGGACTTACGGATGGAGGCGCACGCGGGCGGGCGGGATCTGATCTTCCTGGACGAGTCCGGGTTCGCTCCGACTATGCCCACCGGATACACCTGGTCCAGGGTCGGGCAGCGGGCGGTGGTGGCGAAGGAGGCCACCCGAAACCGTCGGGTCAACGTGCTCGGCGCGAAGATCGTCGGCAGCGAGCCGGACCTGGTCTGGCAGCGCACCAGCGGCAAGATCGAGCCGGGATGCTGCTGGAGTTCGCCTGTGTCCGCCTGGCGGGTCTGGGCGGCGGGGCAGCCGTGCTGGACCTGGCCGCCGACGGCCTCGGCATCGACGTCATACCGGTCTGGGAGCGGCGACGGCCGTGCACGATCGTGCTGGACAACGCTTCCGCGCATGCGGCCAAGGCATTCAAGGGCCGCCGCCGGCAGCTGGCGAAGATCGGAGTCGAGCTGTTCTACCTGCCCCCGTACAGCCCGGAGTTGAACGACATCGAACTGGTCTGGCGCCAGGCGAAGTACCAGGACTACCCGCATCGCACGCAGAACAGCACCGACGCCATCGGCAAGGCCGTCGATCAGGCCATGAACCATCAACGCGACCGGATCCGACAGTCAGCAACAAACCGTATCCGAGCCGCTTAGTTGCGCTTGGGCCAGATCGGGCCCTGGTCCGTCCAGATGACGCCCTTGTTGCGGCACAGGCAGAACGGGTGGCCTATCGGGTCGGTGTAGACCTGCCAGCCGTAGCCGTTGGGGCCGATGGAGTCCTGCTTCAGCGTCGCGCCGAGGTCGAGGACGCGGCGCTGCTCGGACTCGATCTCGTCCACTTCGAAGTCGAGGTGGTACTGCTTGGGGTGCTCGCTGTCGGGCCACTGCGGAGCGCGGTAGTCGTCCACCCGGATGAATGCCAGCTCGATCTCGCCGAACTGGATGCCGGCCCAGTCCTCGGAGCTGCCTTCCTTGATCGGACGGCCCGTCACTTCGGAGTAGAAAGCCGCCAGCTTCATGGTGTCCGGGCAGTCGATAATGAAATCTGTGAGTCGCAGCATCCCGTGATCTTGGCACAAGCTCACACCCGACTTCGAGACAGGCCCTGAGCGGCTCCGCTGAGGTGCGGGAACAGAAAGTTCCTGGGGGGCTATGGGGGCTCGGCCCCCAGACCCCGTTCACCAAGGGCAGCCAGGTTTGTACCCAGGTGCGGATCAGCAGCGGACTTCGGCGGAGCCGCTTAGCGTCTGCGCATGGCAACCCCCACGTCACGGTCGATGTCCCTGCCGGGTCCCGGGCGCTGCTGGCCGCTGTCGTCGCCACCGAGGCCACCCGCGAGAAGGCATGGCTGGCCGACCGCCGCGCCCGCACCTAGGAGCACGCGCAGGCGCTGCCGCGTCCCGCCGGCCCCGAGGCCGGCGACCACGCCGCGCGCCGCACCGCCCACCTCACCGACCTGGCCCGCATGCGCACCGAGCTGCGCACCGACCGCGCCGCCCTGCGCGCTGCGGGCGAGCTGCGCGGCACACACGACCTGGTGGTGGCCCACGGCGTGCGCGACGTCCTCACCGCCCAGGGCTGGAACCACCAGTGGCCGCCCCTGCCCGCCACCACCATCGCGGGTTCCCCCGGACGCCCGGTCGGCACCGGACACGACCGCGTCCGCGCCTGCCCCGTCCCCGGCACCACCGGCCCCCGCGAGACCCTGACCATCCGTCTGCCCGCCGATCTGACCACCCTCGTACGCACCAGCCTGCTACTTCACCTCCCAGCCCGCCGTACAGGCCCTGATCCAGTGGCAAGCCGTCTGGGGCGACGGCCCCCGCACCACCGACGACCCCGACCGCGACCCGCTGCGCCCCCTCACCGCCGACGGTGCCGCCCTGGCCGAACGCGCCCGACTCCGCGCCCAAGTCGTTACCCCCGGCGACGTCGTCCGCCTGGTCACCCTCGGGGAGCTCCCCGAACTCCCCGAGCCAACCCGGTTGTGACCACGGGAGTTGAGGGCCTGCCAGGGCCGCAGGCCAAGGCAGAGGTGACCTATGGGCCTACGGTCGCTGCTGGTAGCTGTCCTGGAGTTCGAGGAGTTCGGGAATGGTCAGTGATCCGCCTCCTGAGTCGGATCACTGACCATTCCCAGTCGGATCAAGCCCCGGGGGTCCCCTGCACGATCTCCTGCGCTATCCCCTGAACAGTCTCCTGCCCTTACCTTGCGGCACTGTGGTGAACGTTGCAGGTCACCACAGGGCGTGGACGAGCCGCAGCAGTTCGGCCAGGTCGCGCGCGCCCGCGGGGCGGACGGCGGCGGGCAGCCGGTGCCAGAGCGTCACCGGATGGCCGTCCACCAGCCGGGGCGCGGGCTCGGCGGCCCGCACCGCCGGGACGCCGCACTCCGCGAGCCAGCCCGCGATGGCCACCTCGCGCTCGGCGCGCGCCAGTAGTTCCGGGTGCCAGGCTGCGTCGCGGCCGACCTTGACCACCAGATCGCCGGTCGCGAAGACGGCGTTCTCACCGAGGGCGAGCAGCTCGGCAGGGGCCTTCGTGCCCGCCGCGCCCGCTGCCACCCCGGCGGGCTCCGTTGCGGTGAGTCCCGCCGCGGCCAGTACCTCGCGCGCCCGTGCCTCGTCCACTGTTCGCTCCCGGTGATCGTTCCGTACCGGCCAAGTCTCGCATTCACGCAGGTCGTCTTGGTGAGGAGGCAGGTTGTCTTGACGAACCGACAGACCGTCAGCACGATGACGGGGGTCATTCGGCAATCCCGGCAAAGGGGTCGAACAATGACATCGGTCATCGCAAAGGCACGGTCGGGGAGACGCTCACGCGGCCGCCCCGGCAAACCCCCGGACCACGGGGCCTGGTTCCTGGTCCTGCCCGCGCTGATCCCGATCCTCGTACTGAGCGTGGGACCACTGCTCTACGGCATCGCCCTGGCCTTCACCGACTCCCAGGCGGGCCGCACCGCTCCCACCCGGTGGACCGGGCTGCTCAACTTCGGGGACCTGCTGCACGACACCCTGTTCTGGGAGTCGTTCAGGATCGGCCTGCTCTGGGCGGTCGGGGTCACCGTGCCCCAGTTCCTGCTCGCACTCGGACTCGCCCTGCTGCTCGACCAGAACCTCCGCTTCCGGTGGCTGGCGCGGGCGCTGGCGATCATCCCCTGGGCGATGCCCGAGGTCGTCGTCGGCATCATGTGGCGGCTCGTCTACAACCCGGACGCGGGAATCCTCAACGAGACCATCGGCGACCTCGGACTCGGTGACGGCCGGGACTGGCTGACCGGACTCGGCACCGCGCTGCCCGCCGTGATCGTCGTCGGCGTCTGGGCCGGTCTGCCGCAGACGACGGTTGCCCTGCTCGCCGGCCTCCAGAACACCCCGCACGAACTGCACGAGGCGGCGGCGATCGACGGCGCCGGCGCCTGGCGCCGCTTCCGTACGGTGACCTGGCCCGCGCTCCGGCCCGTGGCCCTGGCGATCACCGCGCTCAACTTCATCTGGAACTTCAACTCGTTCGCCCTGGTCTATGTGCTGACCAACGGCGGGCCCGGCGGCAAGACCCGGCTGCCCATGCTCTTCGCCTACGAAGAGGCCTTCCGGTACGGGCAGTTCGGGTACGCGGCGGCGATGGGCTGCGTGATGGTCGCGGTGGTCTCGGTGTTCCTGGCGTTCCATCTGGCGGCGCGGCTCGGCGGGGGTGAGGACCGATGAGGACCCGTGGCGGTTCACCTGGCTCATGGGGGCGCGCCGGGCAGTATCTGGCGCTCCTCGGCTATCTCGTCTTCCTGGCGTTCCCGTTCCTGTGGCTCCTCTCCACGGCCTTCAAGCCCGCGCGCGAACTCGGCTCGCTGCACCCGACGTGGATCCCCCGGCATCCCACCCTCGACAACTTCCGGCAGGCCTTCGACGAGCAGCCACTGCTGCGGGCGGGGCTCAACAGCCTGGTCGCGGCGGTCTCGGCCGCGCTGATCGCCGTGGTGGTGGCGACCCCGATGGCCTATGTGATGGCGCGCAGACGCGGCAGGCTGGCGACGGCGGCGACCGGCTGGGTGGTGGTCAGCCAGGCCTTCCCCTTCGTCCTGCTGATCATTCCGCTCTTCCTGGTCCTCAAGAACCTCCACCTCGTCGACTCGGTGGCGGGGCTGGTCATGGTGTACGTGGTGTGGTCGCTGCCCTTCGCGCTGTGGATGCTCGTCGGGTACGTCCGGGCCGTTCCCCCGGAGCTGGAGGAGGCGGCGGCCGTCGACGGGGCGGGGCGGCTGCGCACGCTGGTCTCGGTCACCGCGCCGCTGCTGGCCCCCGGCCTCGTGGCCACCGCCCTCTTCGCCTTCATCACCGCGTGGAACGAATTCTTCTTCGCGCTCGTTCTCCTCAAAACACCGGAGAAGCAGACCCTGCCGGTCATCCTCACCCACTTCCTGGGCGCGGAGGGGGCCGCCGACCTCGGCCCGCTCGCGGCGGCCGCCTTCCTCGCCACCCTGCCCTCGCTGGCCGTCTTCGCCCTCATCCAGCGGCGGATCACCAGCGGAATGCTCGCCGGGGCGGTGAAGAGCTGATGCGTACACGCCTGCTGACGCTCGCCGGGGCGGTGCTCGCCCTGCTGCTCTCCACCCTGACCGGCTGCTCGGACAGCGGCTCGGGCGGTGACGGGAAGGTGAGACTCCGCTTTCAGTCGCTGGCCTGGCAGAAGGACTCGGTAGCGGCCACCAAGGAGCTGGTGAAGGAGTGGAACGCGGCACACCCCGACATCCAGGTCCAGTACGTACAGGGCAGTTGGGACACCGTCCACGACCAGTTGCTCACCGCGTTCGAGGGCGGTGAGGCGCCGGATGTCATCCATGACGCCTCGGACGACCTCGCGGACTTCGCCTACGGCGGCTACCTCGCCGATCTGAGCGGCCTGCTGCCCGCCGGGCTCAGGGAGGACATCCCCGCGCGGAGCTGGGAGACGGCGACCTTCGGCAAGGGGGTCTACGGAGTGCCGTTCCTCCAGGAGCCGAGGGTCCTGATGGCCAACACGAAGATCCTCACGTCGTCCGGGGTGCGGATCCCCACCCCCGAACAGCCGTGGACCTGGGAGGAGTTCCGGCAGGTGACCAGAAGGCTGACCGGCAGGGGGCGGTACGGGATCGCCTGGCCGCTCAAGGAGCCCGTGTCGATCACGCTGAACCTGGGGCTCTCCACCGGCGGCCGGCTGTTCCACCGGGAGGCGGACGGCAAGGTGCGGGTGGCGTTCGAGGAGGGCGACGCGGGCGTCCCCTCGGTCGTCCACGATCAGGTGAACGTCGACGGCAGCGCCGCGCGGACCACGCTCGGCATGGGCGGATCCGACACCCTGCCGGGCTTCTTCGGCGGGAGGTACGCGATGGCCGCGCTGGGCTTCTCGTACCGTCAGCAGATCGTCCAGCAGGCGCCCAAGGGGTTCGACTGGACCGTGCTCCCCGCCCCGGCCGGGAGCGAAGGGCTCGCGCAGGGCGTCAGTCCGCAGACGCTCTCGGTGGCCGAGGACAGCCCGCACAAGAAGGAGGCGGCCGAGTTCATCGGCTTCCTGCTGCGGCCGGGCAACATGGTCCGGCTCGCGCAGGGCGACTGGATGCTGCCGACCGGCACCGCCGCGCTGAAGGATCCGGCCCTGCACACCGAGCGGTACGGCTGGGCGACCGGCGCCGCGCTCGCGAAGGCCCTGCGCTCGGCCCCCGCCCAGTCGGTGCGGGGATACCCGGAGTGGAAGGACAAGGTCGCGACCCCCGCGCTCCAGCAGTACTACAGCGGGGCGATCGACCTCGCACAGCTGCGAAAACGCCTGGTCAAGGACGGGAATCGAGTGCTGGCCCGCTATCAGCGCTGACCCCGCGACCCAAGGACCGCTCGGAGAGGGGGCGCGCCCGGATGGCCGTAAATACATTGCACGAGACGTCTCGTCTCGCTTATGTTCGCGTCATGACCGCATCGAAGCGTGCCCACATCGCCATGTTCTCCATCGCCGCCCACGGGCATGTGAACCCGAGCCTGGAGGTCATCCGCGAACTCGTCGCCCGTGGCCACCGGGTGAGTTACGCGATCCCGGAGTCCTTCGCCGCCAAGGTCGCGGAGACCGGGGCCGAGCCGGTGATCTACCGATCGACACTGCCCACCGAGGAGCATCCGGAGGACTGGGGGACCGAACTGATCGACAACATCGAGCCGTTCCTCGCGGACGCCGTGCAGGCGCTGCCCCAGCTCGCGGACGCCTTCGAGGGAGACCGGCCCGACCTGGTCATCAGCGACATCACCTCCTACCCGGCCCCGGTGCTCGCCCACGGCTGGGGCGTTCCCTACCTCCAGCTCTCACCGAACCTGGTGGCGTGGGAGGGGTACGAGGAGGAGGTGGCGGACCCGATGTACGCGGAGCTGCGCGCCTCCGAGCGGGGCAAGGCGTACTACGCCCGGTACCGGGCGTGGCTCGACGAGCACGGGATGCACCACACCGACCCGGACCGGCTCGTCGGCCGTCCCGTGCGCTCGCTCGTCCTGATCCCCAGGGCGCTCCAGCCGCACGCCGACCGGGTCGACGAGTCCGTCTACACCTTCGTCGGCGCCTGCCAGGGCGATCGCGCCGAGCAGGGGGAGTGGCAGCGTCCGGAAGGGGCCGAGAAGGTCCTCCTGGTGTCGCTCGGCTCGACCTTCACCAAGCAGCCCGCGTTCTACCGCGAGTGCCTGAAGGCCTTCGGGGACCTTCCGGGGTGGCATGTGGTGCTGCAGATAGGCAAGTTCGTGGACGCGTCGGAGCTCGGGGAGGTCCCCGCCAACGTGGAGGTGCACAACTGGGTGCCCCAGCTGGCGGTGCTGCACGAGGCCGATGCCTTCATCACCCACGCGGGCGCGGGCGGCAGTCAGGAGGGCCTGGCCACCGCGACGCCGATGGTCGCGGTCCCGCAGGCCGTCGACCAGTTCGGCAACGCGGACGTACTCCAGTCGCTGGGGGTCGCCCGCCACGTACCGATGGAGGAGGCCACGGCGGACACCCTGCGGGAGGCGGTCCTGGCGCTGGTCGACGACCCCGAGGTCGCCGAGCGCGCCGAGGCCGTCCGCCAGGGCCTGGCCCGCGAGGGCGGCACCCGGCAGGCGGCGGATCTGATCGAGGCGGCCCTCGCGCGCTGACGCCCGGCGCAGCCTCGTCCGGACCGCCTCGTCCGCCAGGGGGCGCCGGACCCACTGCCCGGACAAGCCGGGGCCCGGGGAGCAGTTGCTCCCCGGGCCCCGGCCCTCACCACCTCACACGGCTCGCTCGTACGGCCCGCCTCCGTGAGGGGCAGTCGTGCGGGTCAGACCCGGACCACCCGGTCGCGGTCCTCGTCGCCGTGGTGGGCGGCGACCGGCGGTACGGCGGCCGACTCGTCGTGGGTGAGGTCCGGCAGCCAGCGCAGCCACTTCGGGAAGTACCAGTTGCGCTCGCCCAGCAGGGCCATGACCGCCGGGAGCAGCACGCCCCGGATGACCGTGGCGTCGATCAGTACGGCGGTGGCGAGCCCGACACCCATCTGCTTCATCGACTGCATCGACAGCGTTCCGAAGATCGCGAACACCGCCACCATGATGATCGCCGCGCTCGTCACCACACCGGCCGTCGTCACCACGCCGTGCTGGATGGCGTCGCGGGTCGAGCGGCCCTGGAGCCGGGCCTCGCGGATCCGCGACACCACGAACACGTGGTAGTCCATCGACAGACCGAAGAGGATCACGAAGAGGAACAGCGGCAGCCAGGAGACGATCGCCCCGACGCCCTCGGCGCCCACGAGCGAGGCGCCCCAGCCGTGCTGGAAGACGGCGGTCAGCACGCCGTAGGCCGCGCCCACCGAGAGGAGGTTGAGGATGATCGCGGTGACCGCGATGGTCAGCGAGCGGAAGCAGAGCAGCATCAGCAGGAAGGCGAAGACCACCACGAAGGCGAAGACCGGGGTCACCGCGCCGACGATCCGGGCGTTGAAGTCCTTGGACCCGGCGACCTGACCGGTGATCGGCGCCTCCAGACCGCGCACCTTGCCCAGGGTGTCGGGCCGGATGTGGTCACGGAGCAGGTCGAGGCTCTTCTCCGCCTTCTTCTGGTCGGAGCCGCCGATCAGCGGCACATCGACGACCGCCACGTTCTCCGCGCTGTGCAGGGTGATCTTGATGGGGCCGTCCGAGGCGCCCCGGCTGATCGACTGCGTACGGAAGTCCGCGATGGCCTGCTTGACCTCCGGAGCGTTGATGTCGGCGGCCTTGATCACGACGTTGGCCGGGCTGGCGCCGCCGGGGAAGGTCTCGTTGACGCGGTCGTAGGTGCCGACGATGGGCAGCGAGTCGCCGAACTCCTGGTCCAGCGTCAGGTTCTGGGTGTGCATACCGAGGGCCGGCAGGGATATCGCGATCAGCGCGCCCGCCGCCAGCGCCAGGGCGGCCTTCGGGCGGCGCAGCACCGCGCCGAGGACGGCGCGCCAGAAACGGCTCTCGGCGCCGGTGCCGCGCTTGTTGCGCCTGCCGCGCTTGATGCGGTTCAGGAACGGCAGCCGGCCCTTCTCGACGCGCTCACCGAGGAGCGAGAGGAGCGCGGGCAGCACGGTCACCGAGCCGACCATGGCGACCGCGACCACCATCAGGGACGCGAGACCCATCGCCTCGAAGTCCGCCAGGCCGGTGAAGAGCATGCCCGCCATCGCGACGCAGACGGTGACGCCGGAGACGATGATGGCCCGGCCGCTGGTCGCGGCGGCGATGCGCAGGGCCGTCTGGGCGTCGTGCCCGGCCTCCCGCTCCTCGCGCTCACGGCGCAGATAGAAGAGGCAGTAGTCGACGCCGACGGCCAGACCCACCAGGAGCATCACGGAGTTGGCGGTGTCGCTCATCGCCTGGACGTGGCTGACGATCGCCATCAGGCCCATGGTGGCGATGATCGCGGTGAGCGCGAGGGCGACCGGCAGCAGGGCGGCGACCAGCGCGCCGAACGCGATGAGCAGGATGCCGAGGGCGACGGGGACCGCCGAGTACTCGGCCTTCTTGAAGTCGTCGCCGAAGGCGTCCTCGAACGTCTTGCCCATGCTGGCGCTGCCGATCTCCTCGATCCGCAGCCCCTTGTGCTCGCCCTGCACCTTCTTCACCGCGTCCAGCACCGGCTCGATGCGGTCGGGCGCGGTGTCGGCGTCGCCGGTCACCTCGAACTGGATCAGCGCGCTGCGGCCGTCCTTGGAGAGCGTCTTCGCGGTGTACGGAGAAGTCACCTTGGTGACCTGGCCGGTGCCGTTGACCGCCTTGATCACGGCGTCCACCGCGGCGCGGAACTCGGGGTCGGTCGCCTTCGTCGTGCCGTCCAGGCCCTGGACGAAGACGGTCTCGCCGGCCGGCTCCTCCAGCCCCGCGTCAGAGATGATCTTCTGGGCCTGACCGACCTCGCCGGGCAGTGCGTTGTCCTTCACGTCGACGCGCCCGGCCGCCGAGCCGATGCCCATGGCCAGGACCACGAAGAGCACCCAGATCACCACTGCCGCCCAGCGGTGGCGGGCGCTCCAACCGCCGGCCCGCGCGGCTACACCGCGCACTCTTGTGACTCCGTTGACCATGGCGAGAAGCCCCCCTGACGAGCGGTGGCAGCCCGTCGCCGCCATCCAGGTACGACGCTAGGGGCTGGATTCGGCCGTCTCGTCGTACTCCCTGGTGAACCGGGCCTCCGGTATCTACTCCCTGGGATGTGGGGGCATCCCCTACAAGTGGGATTGAAGCCCCTTACACGTAAAGCCGATTGAGGGGGAAGATCCGGTTCCGTGTCGCCACGGGGTATCCACCAAGCCTGCACAAAGGGCGAGTTGACCAGGCCTGGCCTGTTTTTTATTACGAAACCTTGTTGCGTAAGTCACAGCTGCGTGGAGCCCTTGATCTGCGCTCGTCAATCGGCAAGGGTTTCGAACCAGCCCCGGAAGGTTTCCATCCGGCAGGCCAACCCCCCACAAAAACTGACGAGGAGACCCCTCTTCATGGCAACTCACAAGCGCAAAAGCCGCCTCAAGCTCACGGCCGGGATAACCGCCGTGGCGGCCGCGGCCGGAGTCACCGTCATGACCACCCAGATGGCCGGCGCCGCCGCTCCGGCCGAGGGCACGGTGTACGGACTCGACGCCCAGGGCGCGATCGACGGCAGCTACATCGTCCTCCTGGACGAGAAGGCCTCCGCGGACACCAAGGCCAAGCTCGCCGACGAGTACGGCGGCAAGCTCCAGCGCGACTACGCCTCGACCGTCAACGGCTTCTCGGCGAGCGGGCTTTCGCAGACCGAGGCCAAGCGGCTGGCCGCCGACCCGGCCGTCGGCAAGGTCGTCCAGAACAAGAAGTTCCACATCAACGCCAGCCAGGCCAACCCGCCGTCGTGGGGGCTGGACCGGATCGACCAGGCCGACACCGCCGGGGACAGCAAGTACACCTACCCGGACAGCGCCGGCGAGGGCGTCACCGCGTACGTCATCGACACCGGCGTCCGCGTCAGCCACAAGGACTTCGGCGGCCGGGCCACCTCCGGCTTCGACGCGGTCGACAACGACAACACCGCCGACGACGGCAACGGCCACGGCACGCACGTCGCCGGGACCATCGCCGGGACCGCGCACGGCGTCGCCAAGAAGGCGAAGATCGTCGCCGTCCGCGTCCTCGACAACGAGGGCTCGGGCTCCACCGAGCAGGTCGTCGCCGGCATCGACTGGGTCACCAAGAACCACAAGGGCCCCTCGGTCGCCAACATGAGCCTCGGCGGCGGCGCCGACCCCGCGCTCGACACGGCCGTGCAGAAGGCCATCGCCTCCGGTGTGACCTTCGCCGTGGCGGCGGGCAACGAGTCCGCCGACGCGGGCCAGGGCTCGCCCTCCCGGGTCAAGGAGGCGATCACCGTCGCTTCCTCCACCAAGGACGACAAGCAGTCCGACTTCTCCAACTTCGGTTCGGTGGTGGACATCTACGCCCCCGGCTCGGACATCACCTCCGACTGGAACACGGACGACAACGCCACCAAGACGATCTCGGGTACGTCCATGGCGACCCCGCACGTCGTCGGTGCCGCCGCCGTCTACCTCGCGGGCCACAAGGACGCCACCCCGGCCCAGGTCTCGGACGCGCTGACCGGCGGAGCCACCGCCGACAAGATCTCCAACCCCAGCGCGGGCACCCCGAACAAGCTGCTGAAGGTCGTCGAGTAACCCTTCCCCGGCAGTCGTGAACGACGGCTCCCGTGCCATCCCCCACGAGGCACGGGGGCCGTCCTATCGTGTGGACATGACGAGGATGTACGCCGCTCTGCTGCGCGGCATCAATGTGGGCGGCAACAAGAAGGTCCCGATGGCCGAGCTCAGAGCACTGCTCACCGAGCTCGGCCACGGCTCCGTACGCACCTATCTGAACAGCGGGAACGCGGTCTTCAGCAGCGACTCCGCCGACCCCGAGGCGCTCGCCGCCGAGCTGGAGCAGGCCATCGAGAAGCACTTCGGCTTCCGGGTCGCCTGCATGGTGCGCACCGGCGCCTATCTGAAGGCCGTCGCGGACGCCTGCCCCTTCCCGGCCGACGAGCTGGAGGGCAGGCAGTTGCACGCCACCTTCTTCTCCGGCCCCGCCGACCCCGAGCGCTTCGCGGGCATCGACACCAAGGCCTTCCTGCCCGACACGTTCCGCCTCGGCGACCGGGTCCTCTATCTGTACGCGCCCGACGGCATCGGCCGCTCCAAGCTCGCCGAGGCCCTGGCGAAGCCCGCCCTGCTCAAGGGCATCGAGGCGACGGCCCGAAACTGGAACACCGTCAAGGCGCTCGTGGAGATGACCGACGCCTGAGGGAGCGGGGGACGCCGGGGCCCCCGGGCCCCGGGAGGTCCTCGAAGTGGCCCAGTCGACTGACGTGCGAATGGCCCGGACTCCCGTGCCAATCCGCCGCTACCTTCGTCCTATGGACACCATCGAGCACACCGGTCCCACCACCGTCGACTTCTACTTCGACCCCGCCTGCCCGTTCGCCTGGATCACCTCGCGCTGGATGCTGGAGGTCGAGCGGCACCGTGACATCGACCTGCGCTTCCGGGTGATGAGCCTCTATCTGCACAACGTCGGCAATGAACTCCCGGACTGGTACCGGGAGCTGGTCGACCACTCGATTCGTCCGGTACGGGTGGCCGTCGCGGCCGCGCGGGACCACGGGGAGGGGGTGCTGCGCGACCTCTACACCGCGTACGGCACCCGGATACACGAGCAGAAGAACGCGGACTTCGACGAGGTCATCGCGCAGGCGCTGGCCGAGCTCGGCCTTCCGGCGGCGCTCGCGGACGCCGCCCACGACCCCGCGTACGACGAGGCGGTGCGGCGCAGCCACGACGCGGGCAAGGATCCGGAGGCGGACGCGTATGTCGGAACCCCGACGATGCACCTCGACGGGACGGTCTACTTCGGTCCGGTGCTGAGATCCATCCCGCGCGGCGAGGAGGCGGCCCGCCTCTTCGACAGCGTGCGCGTGATCGCCTCCCACCCGGACTTCTTCGAGCTGAAGCGGACCCGTACCGGCGGTCTCCGCTTCGACTGAGCCGTATCAAGTGATCCGATGACTGGCGGGAGTTGAGTGCCAGTACGGAGAAAATTCGGCTCACGCGTTGACCGTCCGGCGTCAGTGCTCCTATGTTTCCCTGGACCCCAGAGGAGGCAGCATGCCCGCGCTCCGGAGCACGCCCCTACGAGCCGTACTGACCGGTGTGCTCGCCGCCCTGGTCCTGACCGGCCCCGGTCTGGTGCCGTCGGCCGGGGCCGGGTCCCACGCCGTGCCGCGCACCGCCGACGTCCATGTCTCCCCCTCCGGCCGGGACGCCGCCGACGGCACGTCGGGCCACCCCGTACGCACCCTCACCCGCGCCCGCGACCTGGCGCGCGACAAGGCGGCGCACTACGGCTCCGCGCGCTACTCCGGCGACATCACCGTGCACCTGGCCCCCGGTACGTACCGGACGACCGGGCCGCTCGTCCTGGACGGGCGCGACTCCGGCCCGGCCGGGCACCGGATCGTCTGGCAGGGCGCGGGCGCCGAATCGACCCTGATCAGCGGCGGACGCAGGGTCGAGGGCTGGCGCCCGGTGGCCGGGCGCCCCGGGCTCTGGTCCGCCCCCGCGCCCCAGGGGCTCACCGACACCCGGCAGTTGTACGTGGACGGGGTGCGCGCCCAGCGCGCCCGCGGCGAGGTCCCGGTCGGTCTGGGCGTGACGGCGACCGGCTACACCGCCACCGCCGACACGCTCGCGCGCTGGCGCCACCCCTCCGACGCCGAGTTCGTCTACACCAGCGGCGAGGCGCTCTGGAACGTCGAACGCAACGGCCTCGGCCAGTGGACCGAGCCGCGCTGCCGGATCGCCTCGGCGCGCGGCACCGCGATCACCATGGCCCAGCCCTGCTGGGACAACTCCACCAGGCGCGTGGAGTTCCCCGACCGGCCCGGCCGGACCGTGAGCATGGTCGGTCCGGGCCGTCTCACCAACAGCGGCAGGGCCTCGTACGTGGAGAACGCCTACGAACTCCTCGACCGGCCCGGCGAGTGGTACCTCGACCGCGCTGCGCACACCGTGTACTACCTGCCGCGCAAGGGCGAGGACCTGGGCCGCGCCGATGTGGAGGCGGCCTTCGCCGAGAAGCTCGTGGAGGGGCGGGGCACCCGGGCCGCGCCCCTGCACGACATCGCCTTCCAGGGCGTCCAGTTCGGCTATGCGACCTGGCTGACGCCGTCCGGGCCCGAGGGCTTCTCCGAGATCCAGGCCGGCTACACCCTCACCGGGGCCAAGGGCTGGGCGACGCAGGGCCTCTGCGGCTTCGTCGACGGCGGCAGCTGCCCGTTCGCCTCCTGGACGAAGATGCCGGGCAATGTGTCCTTCGCGTACGGGCAGCGCATCGGCATCAGCGACTGCGTCTTCGCGCACCTGGGCGCGGCCGGGCTCGACCTCGGTGCCGGGACCACGGACTCGGTCGTGCGGGGGAGTGTCTTCACCGACATCTCGGGCAATGGGCTGGAGATCGGTGGGGTGGACGGCCAACAGGCCGCCTCAGGAGTGGAGGTGACGAACAATCACCTCTACGGGCTTCCGCGCGAGTACCACGGCGGTGTCGGCATTCTCGACGGGTACACCCAGCACACCACCCTCGCGCACAACCAGCTCGACCACCTCGGCTACAGCGCGATCTCGCTGGGCTGGGGCGGCTGGCCCGACAAGATCGGCTCACCCGCGACGCCCAACCCGAGCCACGACAACGCGGTGCGCGACAACCTGATCTTCGACTACATGCAGCTGCTCGACGACGGCGGCGGCATCTACACCCAGGGCCTGACCGGCACCTCGATGGCCGACGGCGAGCAGGTCACCGGCAACGTCATCCACGACCAGTGGGGCCTGGGCAAGAGCGTCTACACCGACAACGGCTGTACGTACGAGACCGTGCGGGGCAATGTTCTTTTCGGGGCGGCCTACGCGAACGTGGGCAGCCGCCACACCGACTACCGCGATGCGCTCGGCAACAACGATCCGACGCTGATCGAGGGGAACTGGTGGGAGGAGGGCGCTCCCGACGGCTCCAACAAGGGGCTGGTGACCAGGGGGAACCACATCATGGCCGGGCTGTCCGAGGCGCCCCCGGAGACCGTCGCCCATGCCGGGATCGAGCCCGCGTACGCGAGTGTGCTCACCCGTAGGGTCGGGGCGGTGTCCGTGCCGGAGGCGCCGGCGCGGGTGGGGACGAGTACGGGCGGCGGCGACGGGCTGTATGTGACGTTCAACCCCAGCTTCGTCGACGGGGGTTCGCCGGTCACCGGCTATACGGCGTACGCCCTGCGGCCCGACGGTACGGAGGCGGGGCGGGCGAGTGTCGACGTGGCGGAGTTCAAGCGGGTCGCGGTCCTGAGGGGGGTTGGGTTGGGCGGGGACGGGTCCGTGTCCCCGGACGGGGTGGAGTGCCCGCGCTTTCTCGCCGGGGACGCCCCCCGCCCCGAAGCCGCGCCTACGCCGGCTTCTCTCCTCTCCATTCGCCGTCCCGCTGGGCCCACCGCACCGCCGGGCGTACTGCCAGGCCCGCTGTGGCGAAGAGGGCTGCCAGGAAGGCCCAGCCCGCGAAGCCGTGACCCACTGCCGTGATCGTGACGAGGGCCGGGCCCGCCATCATCGCCGCGGCCGAGCCGGAGCTGAAGACGCCCTGGTAGACGCCGTGGGCGCGGGAGTCGGCCAGTTCGTAGCCCAGGGTCCAGCCGCCGGCCGAGGACAGTACCTCGCCGAAGACCTGGACCACCGCGCCCGCCGCGAGCACGGCCACCGCCCACAGGGGGGAGAGGCCGGCGGACAGGGCGAACACCACGCAGGAGGCGCCCAGGAGCAGTCCCGCGCGGCCCATCGCCCGTACCGCTCCCGGCACGTCCGAGGCGCCCCGGGTGGCGCGGACCTGGAGCAGCGCCACCAGGACGCAGTTGACGATCATCACCATGGCGACCGACCAGCGCGGGGCCTCGGTGTTCTCGGCGATCCACAGCGGCATGCCCACTTCGAGCAGGCTGAACTGGAGGGTCGTCACGGCGTTGAGCACGGTCACCGCCAGATACGGCAGGTCGCGGACCGCGCGCCAGCGGCTCTCGGACGGGGTGTCGGCCGAGCCGTTCGCCTCTCGCGCGGCCGACGCGGCCTCGTTGAGCGGCAGGGTCCGTACGAGAACGGCGGGGATCAGATACGTCGCCGCGTCGAAGAGGATCAGGGAGATGTAGGCGCCCCGGGTGTCCATCTGGAGAGCCACCGCGCCGATCGCCCCGCCCAGGCCCATCGTCGCGTTGGTGACCATCCGCAGATAGCCGCGCGCCTCCACCCGGGTCGCGGCGGGCAGCACGTCCGCGAAGAGCGCGCCCTTGACGCCCCAGCTCGACTGGTTGAGCGCGCCGAAGCAGACAGCCGCCACCAGGAAGCCCGCGTACCCGTGGACCAGGGAGTACCCGGCCATCGCCACTCCGCAGCCCAGCCACAGCGCGGCGATCACCCGGCGGCTGCCCCAGCGGTCCGCGGCACGCCCGGCCGGGATGCCGGCGGCGACGCCGAACAGCCCGGCGATGGTGAGGCCGAAGCCGACCTGGGTCGTCCCGATACCGCAGATACGGGTGAAGTAGAGCACGCTGACCGGGAAGAACAGGCCGTTGCCGAAGGAGTTGAGGGCGGTCATCAGGGCGAGCCGGCGGAGCACCGGCTCGTCCGGGACGAAGGCGGATCTGGCCATGGGGCGGGGGCGGGTCTGCGCGGTGGTCATGGGGACAGCCAACCCGCTGTGTACACGCCAGGGGCACTCATTTAGTGTCCGGCTAAAAGGATGCCGGGGGCACGGGGGCCGGGAGTGATCGAGTTCAGGTTCGGTGTGGGCGATCTGGCCAGTACGTCCTTCGCGTACTCGCCCTACCAGGAGGCGGTCTTCTCGCTCTGGGGCTGGTGGGACGGCTCCCGGTTCCCGCATCAGCGGCCCTGGCTGCGGCGGCTGCGGCCGCTGTACGAGCGTCAGGACACCGAGCTGTTCGACGCGCTCATCGCCCCGCACGGCTTCATCCCGGACTTCCTCACGCCCCGGCCGGAGCGTGTGCGGCCCTCGTTCGCCGAGCAGCTGGCGCAGTTGCGGGCCACGCCCGTGGAGTCGATCGAGCCCGACTTCCGGCGGACGTTCGGTCCCGGCGTGCCGCTCCCGCCGGTCGTCGCCGAGGGGCTCGCCGACCCGGCCGCGCTCCTGGAGCGCATCGCCTCGGCCTTCGACCGGTACTGGCACGAGTGTCTCGCCCCCGACTGGTGGCCCAGGGCCAGGGCGGTCCTGGAGGCCGATCTCGCCCATCAGTCACGGGTGCTGGCCGAGCAGGGGGCGGCCGGGCTCTTCTGCGGCCTCGACACGCGGCTGACCTGGCGGCCCGGGGTACTGCGGCTGCGGCACCCGGTCCCGGCCATCTGGCCGGCCGCCGACGTCCAGGTGGCGGGCCGGGGCATGGTGCTGGTCCCGACGACGTTCGTGCGCGGCGCCATCACCTCCGTCGACACCACCCGGGCGCCGGTGCTCAACTACCCGGCGCACGGCCGGGGAAGGCTCGCCGAGACGCCCCCTCCGGTCAGCGACCGCGCCGTGGTCCGGCTGCTCGGCCCGGCCCGGGCGCGGCTGCTGACCCTGCTCGCCGATCCGGCCACCACCACCGAGCTCGCCCGGCGCCTCGACGTCACCCCGGGCGCGGTCAGCCAGCATCTGTCGGTGCTCTACGACGCGGGGCTGCTGCACCGGAGCCGGCGCGGCCGGGGAGTGGAGTACGCCCGCACGGCGCTCGGGAACGAACTGCTCAGAGGGTGAGGCCGGTCAGGCGCTGAGCACCTGCGGGCACCGCGCCCGCTGCCGTGCCTCGTCGTACCGCACGAGCAGCAGCCGGGCCAGCTCCGGGGCCGCGCCCAGCACATCGGCGAGGACGTCCGCGCCCTCGGCGCCCCGGGCGATACGGTCCGGCAGGAAACCCGGGGCGATGACGTACGGGGCGACGGCGACCCGCCGCACACCGGACGCCCGCAACTCCCGTACGGCGTCCTCCGTACGGGGATAGCCCCCGGGAAACACAGCGGAGGCGAACGCAGGTCGCACGGCGCACCAACCGGTGTGCCGCAGCTCCCGCGCTACGTTTGCGATCACTGCGATCGCCTCCGGGTCCGTGGAGCCCGCCGAGGCCAGGACGACCCCGGTCGAGCGCTTGTCGGCGGGGGCGAGCCCCGCCTCGTACAAGGCCTCCTGGAGCCGTCGCTCCACCGTGGAGAGCAGCAGCGGTGAGGGGCCGAGGACATCGGCGAGGCGGATGTCCAGCTGCGGCGGCGCCTGGTCGAGCACCGCCGGGATGTCGGACTTGGCGTGGAAGGCCCGGGTCAGGAGCAGGGGGAGGGCCACGACCTCACGTACGCCCTCGAAGGCCAGCCGCTCAAGGACCCGCGGCACCGCCGGGGCGTTGAAGTCCAGGAAGCCGGTCTCCACGCGCAGCCCCGGGCGCAGCGAGCGCACGCGCCGCACCAGGGCGTGCACGGTCGCCGCGTGCCGCGGGTCGCGGCTGCCGTGGGCGATGACGAGGAGGACGGGTCCGTACATCGTGGCTCAGCTCTTCACCAGCAGACCGCGGCTGCGCAGCACATAGCGCTCCAGCGGGCTGAAGATGAGCAGGTCGATCGCGATGCCCACGATCAGGATGAGGAAGATGGCGAGGAAGACGCCCGGCATGTCGGAGTTGTTGCGGCCGTTCTCCAGCAACTGGCCGAGCCCCAGGCCCAGATCGGGCGAGGAGGCGATGATCTCGGCGGCCATCAGCGAGCGCCAGGAGAACGCCCAGCCCTGCTTGAGGCCCGCCAGATAGCCGGGCAGGGCGGCGGGCATCACGATGTGCCAGGTGCCGCGCAGCCCGGTCGCGCCCAGCGTGCGGCCCGCGCGCAGGAACAGCGGCGGGACCTGGTCGACGCCGGAGACGAGGCCGTTGGCGATCGAGGGCACCGCGCCCAGCAGGATCACCGCGTACATCATCGAGTTGTTCAGGCCGAGCCAGATCACCGCCGGGGGCACCCAGGCCACCGAGGGCAGCGACTGGAGACCGGACAGGATCGGCCCGATGGCCGCCCGGATGAACTTCACCCGGGCCACGATCAGCCCCAGCGGGGTGCCGATCGCCAGCGCGAGCAGGAAGCCGAGCAGTCCGCGCGAGACGCTGGTCCAGACGATGTCGAGCAGGGTGCCCTGGAGCCACAGCTCCCGCAGGCCCGACCAGACCGAGGACGGCGAAGGCAGCTTGGTGCTGTCGGCGACCTCCGCCCACACCAGGCCCTGCCAGACCGCCAGGACCAGGGCGATCGCCGAGACAGGCGGCAGCACCTTCTGGACCAGGGTCTCGCGCAGCGGGGTGCGCCCGCTCTGGACCGTCTCCAGCGCGTCGAGGCCCGCCTCCAGACCGGCCAGGTCATGGGTGTCCCTGGGGGCCCCGACGGCCTTGCCGGCCTTCTCGGCCTCGGACGTCTCAGTGCTGGCCATGGCGGCGGATCTCCCCACGCAGTTGTTCGGTGATCTCTACGGAGAGCTCCGCCACGTCGGAGTCCTCGATACGGCGCGGCTGCGGGATGTCCACGGTCCACTGGTGCGCCACCCGGCCCGGCCGGGACGACAGGAGCACCACGCGCTGGGCGAGGCGGACGGCCTCGCGCACGTTGTGCGTGACGAACAGGACGGACAGGTTCGTCTCGCGCCAGATACGGGTCAGCTCGTCGTGCAGGACGTCCCGGGTGATCGCGTCGAGCGCCGCGAACGGCTCGTCCATCAGGAGCAGTTGGCTGTCCTGGGCGATCGCGCGGGCCATCGCCACGCGCTGGCGCATCCCGCCCGACAGCTCGTGCACCCGCTTGCCGTACGCGCCGGTCAGCCGCACCAGCTCAAGGAGCTCCTCGGCGCGCCCGCGGCGCTCGGCCTTGGGCACCCCGCGCAGCCGCAGGGCGAGCTCGATGTTCTTGCCCGCGGTCAGCCATGGGAAGAGCGCGTGCTCCTGGAACATCAGGGCGGGCCGCCCGCCGGGCGTCTCGATCGTTCCGGCGGTCGGCTTGTCGAGGCCCGCCACCAGGTTCAGGAGCGTCGACTTGCCGCACCCGGAGGCTCCCAGGAGGGTGACGAACTCGCCCGGTGCGACATCGAGGGTGATGTCGTCGAGCACGAGCTGGGGGCCGGCGGGGCCGGCGAACGACTTCGATACGTGCCCGATCCGGGCGGCGTACTCCGTCGTGGCACGCTCCTCGGCCGCGGCGACTGCGGTGGCCATGGTCGTCACCTCCTGGGAACTGGTGCGGATACGGGGTTACTTGACGCCGAAGCCGGCGTCGGCGACCTCGGGCCTGCCCAGGCCCTTGAGGACCTTGTTGAGCGGGGCCAGGTCGTAGATGCCGTCCAGGTCGGGCTTCTTCAGCAGACCGGCCTTGACCGCGTGGTCGGCCTCGATGCCGAGGGTGGCGGCCAGCGGGTCGTCGGTGGTCTTGATCGACTGCCACGCCGGGTCCAGGACGTTCGCGGGCAGCGCCTTGCCGCTGAGCGACTTGAGTGCGGCGTTCGCGGACGCCTTGGCCCTGTCCGGGTCGGCCTTGATCCAGTCGTTGGTCTTCACCGAGCCGCGCAGCACCGCCTCGACGACGTCGGGGTGCGCCTTGAGGAACTTCTGCGACACGATGATGTTCGTGATCACGAACTCCTTGTCGGCCCACAGGTCGGCCTCGTCCAGGAGCACCTTCGCACCCTGCGCGACCAGCTTGGACGCGGTCGGCTCCGGCACCCAGGCGCCGTCGACGGAGCCGGACTTGTAGGCGTCCGGGGTGATCTTGTTGTCCGTGCGGACCACGGAGACGTCGCCCTTGCCGCTCTGGGCCTCGACCTTCCAGCCCTTCTCGGCGATCCAGTTGAGGAAGGCCACGTCCTGGGTGTTGCCGAGCTGCGGGGTGGCGATCTTGTGGCCCTTGACGTCGTCCAGGGACTTGATCTTGTCCGGGTTCACCACCAGCTTCACCCCGCCCGAGGCGGAGCCGCCGATGATGCGCAGGTTCTGGCCCTTGGACTTGGCGTAGCCGTTGATCGAGGGGGAGGGGCCGATCCAGCCGATGTCGATCGCCCCGGCGTTCAGCGCCTCGATCTCGGAGGGGCCCGCGTTGAAGGTGGAGGTCTTCACCTCGGTGCCGCCCAGCTCCTTCTGGAACAGACCCTCCTGGACGCCCACCAGCGCGGTGGCGTGGGTGAGGTTCGGGAAGTACCCGATCTTCACCGAGTCCGCCGACAGCTTCTTGGCGTCGGCGGCGACCCCGGCCTTCTGGGCGCCGTCGGACTTGTCCTTCTGCGACCCGTAGCTGCAGGCGGCCAGGACGAGCAGGGGGAGGGCCGCGGCGGCGGCGAGGCCGCGGCGGAGAGCGGGGTGATTGGCAGGCACGGGAGGTGTTCCTCTCGTTGGCCCGGCGGTCAACTCCCCCTGGGGACGGGGAAGGTGGCCGGGAGGTCGGCGGGTTTTCGTCTGGAGCGGTGCTGCGGGTGGAGCCGCTGGGCGCGCGAGCGGTGCGCGTACGTCATCGCGCACATCGGCCCACTCCGCCCTGCCCGCTGCCGAGGACGCCGCTGCCGACGCGGCCGCCCTCCTTGGCGAACGTGGAGTAGAAGTCGTGGGTGGTCATGGTCAGAAGTCCCACCCGTCCGGCTCGTTCTCGGCCCTGACGGGCTCGGGAGCGGCGAACGACTCGCCGACCATGCCCGCGGTGAGCGTGGTGCCGTCGGCCGGGTCGATCAGGATGAAGGCACCGGTGCGGCGGGAGTCGGCGTACGAGTCGAGCGGCAGCGGCTCGGCGGTACGGATCTTGACGCGGCCGATGTCGTTGGCGGCCAGCTGCCCCGGGTGCGGGTGCAGCGACAGGTCGTCGAGGGTGAGCCGGGACGGGATGTCCTTGACGATCGCCTTGACCGTACGGGTGCCGTGCTTGAGCAGCACGCGGTGGCCGACGGCGAGCGGCTGGTCGGCCACATGGCAGACCGTCGCCTCCACGTCCTGCGTGGTCGCGGGCGCGTCCCCGCTCGGCACGATCAGATCGCCGCGCGAGATGTCGACGTCGTCGTCGAGGAGCAGCGTCACGGACTGCGGGGTCCAGGCCACGTCCACCGACTCGCCGAGCAGGTCGATCCCGGAGATCTTCGAAGTGCGGCCCGAGGGCAGCACGGTCACGCTCTCGCCGACCCGGAAGGTGCCCGCCGCGATCTGGCCCGCGTAGCCCCGGTAGTCGGGGTGCTCGGCGGTCTGCGGGCGGATCACGTACTGCACGGGCAGCCGGGCGTGGCAGCCGGTGAGGTCGTGGCTGACCGGGACCGTCTCCAGGTGCTCAAGGACGGTCGGGCCGCCGTACCAGTCCATGTGGGCGGACGGCTCCACCACGTTGTCGCCGGCCAGCGCCGAGATCGGGATCGCGGTGATCTCCGGTACGCCCAGCTCGCCGGCGTACGTGGTGAACTCCTCGGCGATCGCCGCGAAGACCTTCTCCTCGTACCCGACCAGGTCCATCTTGTTGACCGCGAGCACCACGTGCGGCACCCGCAGCAGGGCGGCGACCGCGGCGTGCCGGCGGGTCTGCTCGACCACGCCGTTGCGGGCGTCGACCAGGACCAGGGCGAGGTCGGCGGTGGAGGCGCCGGTCACCATGTTCCGGGTGTACTGCACGTGCCCGGGGGTGTCGGCCAGGATGAACCGCCGCCGGGGGGTGGCGAAGTAGCGGTAGGCGACGTCGATGGTGATGCCCTGCTCGCGCTCGGCCCGCAGGCCGTCGGTGAGCAGCGCCAGGTCGGGGGCCTCCTGGCCGCGCTTGGCGGAGGCGGCCTCGACGGCCTCCAGCTGGTCGGTGAGGACCGACTTGGAGTCGTGCAGGAGCCGGCCCACCAGGGTGGACTTGCCGTCGTCGACGGACCCGGCGGTCGCGAAGCGCAGCAGGGTGGTGGCGGAGAGACCCGCCAACTGCTCGATCGTGGTGGTCATTTAGAAGTACCCCTCGCGCTTGCGGTCTTCCATCGCGGCCTCGGACATCTTGTCGTCGGCGCGCGTCGCGCCCCGCTCGGTGAGCCGGGAGGCGGCGATCTCGGCGATCACGGCGTCCAGCGTCGTCGCGTCGGAGTCGACGGCGCCGGTGCAGGACATGTCGCCGACCGTGCGGTAGCGGATCAGCCGCTTCTCGGTGCTCTCGTCCTTCTTGGGGCCGCCCCACTCGCCCGCGGTCAGCCACATGCCGGCCCGCCTGAACACCTCGCGCTCGTGCGCGAAGTAGATCTGCGGCAGCTCGATGCCCTCGCGGGCGATGTACTGCCACACGTCCAGCTCGGTCCAGTTGGAGAGCGGGAAGACGCGCACGTGCTCGCCCGGCGCGTGCCGGCCGTTGTAGAGCTGCCACAGCTCGGGGCGCTGGCGGCGCGGGTCCCACTGCGAGAACTCGTCGCGCAGCGAGAACACCCGCTCCTTGGCCCGGGCCTTCTCCTCGTCGCGCCGCCCGCCGCCGAACACGGCGTCGAAGCGGTGCTGCTGGATGGCCTCGGTCAGCGGCACGGTCTGCAGCGGATTGCGGACACCGTCGGGGCGCTCGCGCAGCTTTCCGGCGTCGATGTACTCCTGGACGGAGGCCACGTGCAGGCGCAGGCCGTGCCGGGCGACGGCGCGGTCGCGGTACTCCAGGACCTCGGGGAAGTTGTGCCCGGTGTCCACGTGCAGCAGCGTGAAGGGGATCGCCGCGGGGGCGAACGCCTTCAGCGCCAGATGCAGCATGACGATCGAGTCCTTGCCACCGGAGAAGAGGATCACCGGCCGCTCGAACTCGCCCGCCACCTCGCGGAAGATGTGCACCGCCTCGGACTCCAGGGCGTCGAGGTGGGTGAGCGCGTACGGGGTGTCCCTGCCCTCGGTGGGGGCGGCGGCGGTCGTCGTCATGCGAGACCCCTCTCGGTGAGCAGTGCGTGGAGCGCGGACGCGGACTCCCGCACGGTCTGCTGGTGCGACTCGATCCGCAGGTCGGGCGATTCGGGCGCCTCGTAGGGGTCGTCGACCCCGGTGAGCCCGCTGATCTCGCCGGCCGCCTGCTTGGCGTACAGGCCCTTCACATCGCGTTCGGAGCAGACCTCCACGGGAGTGGCGACATGCACCTCCAGATAGGCGGTGCCCTCGGACTGGTGGCGCTTGCGGACCGCGTCACGGCTGTCGGCGTACGGGGCGATCACCGGCACCAGCGCCTTGACGCCGTTGGCGGCGAGCAGTTCGGCGACGAAGCCGATCCGCTGCACATTGGTGTGCCGGTCCTCGCGGCTGAAGCCGAGCCCGGCCGAGAGGAACTCGCGGATCTCGTCGCCGTCGAGCACCTCGACCCGGTGCCCCTCGTCGCGCAGCCGGTCCGCCAGCTCGTACGCGAGGGTGGTCTTGCCCGCGCTGGGCAGCCCGGTCAGCCAGACGGTGGCTCCGGTGGTGTGCCCGCTCACTTGGTTCTCCTGGGTGTTGGTCATCAGCCGTGCAGCCCGCACTCGGTCTTGTCGCGCCCGGCCCAGCGGCCGGCCCGCGCGTCCTCGCCCTCCGCCACCCGGCGGGTGCAGGGAGCGCAGCCGATGGACGGATAGCCGTCCATGAGCAGCAGGTTGGTGATCACGCCGTGCTCCGTCACGTACGCGTCCACGTCGTCCTGCGTCCAGCGGGCGATCGGGGAGACCTTGACCTTCTGCCGCTTCTCGTCCCAGCCGACCACCGGGGTGTTGGCCCGGGTCGGGGACTCGTCGCGGCGCAGGCCGGTCGCCCACGCCGAGTACGCCGTCAGGCCCTCCTGGAGCGGCTTGACCTTGCGCAGCGCGCAGCACAGGTCCGGGTCGCGGTCGTGCAGCTTCGGCCCGTACTGGGCGTCCTGCTCGGCCACGGTCTGACGCGGGGTCAGCGTGATGACGTTGACGTCCAGTACGGCCGCCACCGCGTCCCGGGTGCCGATGGTCTCCGGGAAGTGGTAGCCGGTGTCCAGGAACACCACGTCCACGCCGGGCATCGCCCGCGAGGCGAGATGGGCGACCACCGCGTCCTCCATCGAGGAGGTCACGCAGAACCGCTTGCCGAAGGTGTCGGCCGCCCAGCTCAGTATGTCGAGCGGCTCGGCCTCCTCCAGCTCGCGCCCGGCGGTCTCCGCCAGCGCCCTGAGCTCGTCGGCCGAGTGTGCCTGAAGGGTCGTCATGAGGTTTCCTCCCGCAGGTCGTTGGACCGCGGCCCACGGGCCAGCAGTCCGAGGAACGAGAGCCGGAACGCGCGGTTGCAGCTCGCGCATTCCCAGGCCCCGTGGCCCTCCTCGGAAGGGCGCAGGTCCTCGTCCCCGCAGTACGGGCAGTAGAAGGGCGCCGCTCGCTCGCTCACGACAGGGCCCCCTCGTCGGCGCGCGCGGCCCAGGTGGCGAACCGCTCGCCGGCCTCGCGCTCGGCCTCGAAGCGCTTGAGGACGCGCTCGACGTAGTCCGGCAGTTCGGCCGAGGTGACCTTCAGGCCGCGGACCTTGCGGCCGAAGGCCGCGTCCAGGCCGAGCGCGCCGCCCAGGTGCACCTGGTAGCCCTCGACCTGCTCGCCCTCGTCGTTGAGGACCAGCTGGCCCTTGAGACCGATGTCCGCGACCTGGATACGGGCGCAGGCGTTCGGGCAGCCGTTGAGGTTGATGGTGATCGGCTCGTCGAAGTCCGGGATGCGGCGCTCCAGCTCGTCGATGAGCGCGGCGCCGCGCGCCTTGGTCTCGACGATCGCCAGCTTGCAGTACTCGATACCGGTGCAGGCCATGGTGCCGCGCCGGAACGGGGACGGCTTCGCGGTCAGGTCCAGCGCCTCCAGGGCCTCGACGAGCGGCTCGACCTGCGCCTCCTCGACGTCGAGGACGATCATCTTCTGCTCGACCGTGGTACGGACGCGGCCCGAGCCGTGGGCCTCCGCGACCTCGGCGATCTTCGTCAGCGTGGCGCCGTCGACGCGGCCGACGCGCGGGGCGAACCCGACGTAGAAGCGGCCGTCCTGCTGGCGGTGCACGCCGACGTGGTCGCGCCAGCGCCGGGTGGGCTCGGCGGGCGCCGGACCGTCGACCAGGGCGCGCTTGAGGTACTCGTCCTCCAGGATCTGGCGGAACTTCTCCGGACCCCAGTCGGCGACCAGGAACTTCAGCCGGGCGCGGGTGCGCAGCCGCCGGTAGCCGTAGTCGCGGAAGATGCCGATCACGCCCGCCCAGACGTCCGGGACCTCCTCCAGCGGGACCCAGGCGCCGAGCCGGACACCGATCTTCGGGTTGGTCGACAGACCGCCGCCGACCCACAGGTCGAAGCCGGGGCCGTGCTCGGGGTGCTCGACGCCGACGAAGGCGATGTCGTTGATCTCGTGGACCACGTCGAGGAGCGGCGAGCCGGAGATCGCGGACTTGAACTTGCGCGGCAGGTTGGAGAACTCCTTGCTGCCGATGTACCGCCGCTGGATCTCGTCGATCGCCCAGGTGCCGTCGATGATCTCGTCCTCGGCGATCCCGGCGACCGGCGAGCCGATGACGACGCGCGGGCAGTCGCCGCAGGCCTCGGTGGTGGACAGCCCGACGGCCTCCAGCCGGTTCCAGATCTCCGGGACGTCCTCGATGCGGATCCAGTGCAGCTGGATGTTCTGCCGGTCGGTGATGTCCGCGCTCCCGCGCGCGAACTCCTGCGAGATCTCGCCGATCACCCGCAGCTGCTGGGTGGTCAGCCGGCCGCCGTCGATGCGCACGCGCAGCATGAAGTACTTGTCGTCCAGCTCCTCCGGCTCCAGGATCGCGGTCTTGCCGCCGTCGATCCCGGGCTTGCGCTGGGTGTACAGACCCCACCAGCGCATCCGTCCGCGCAGGTCGTTGGGGTCGATGGAGTCAAAACCACGCTTGGAGTAAATCGTCTCAATACGTGTCCGCACATTGAGACCGTCGTCGTCCTTCTTGAACTGCTCGTTCCCGTTGAGCGGGGTGAAGTGACCGACGGCCCACTGGCCTTCACCACGGTGGCGCCCCGGCTTGCGGCGGGCGGCGGTGGAGGCGGGCTTGTCTGGGGTGGCGGCCATGGGGATACGTCCTTCGGGACTGCAGGAGGGCGGCTCTGACCTGCACACTCGCGCTGAGGGCGCGGCGGTGCGCAAGTACGGTGAAGAAGACTGGGGGCGGCGGTGCTGGGGTCTCTCAGCGGGCCGGACAGATGGCGCTGGACATGCGGCCCAGGTCGACGTGTCGTCGACTCACCAAGGCAATTCCAGTTCCGGACATGACGGAAGCGTGTCACGCGCGTCTCCGGCCAGTCCACCACTATCCAAAATGTGGACAACAATGTCCCGAATGCCGAGACGATGTGTTGTGGGTCACCTCGGCCGTCCGCCGGACGCGGGACCCGCGGCGCTCCTATCCTGCCTGGTGCCGGGGAGGCCGCGGGCGAGGGGGGCACGCTCATGTGGGAACAGTTCCGGTCATGGATCCCGGCGGCGGGCGCCTTCGTCCTCGGCGTCCTGCTCCTCAAGCTGAAGGACTGGTTCAGGACGCTCGTCGACAAGACGGCGGCCCTCCTCTAC
Source organism: Streptomyces sp. ERV7 (assembly GCF_001653515.1). Classification (GTDB taxonomy): domain Bacteria; phylum Actinomycetota; class Actinomycetes; order Streptomycetales; family Streptomycetaceae; genus Streptomyces. Next base: position 829,557 of record NZ_LYOY01000051.1, read on the forward strand.
CACCGCCTCGCGGGCAGCGCCCTGCTCGCCCGCACGGCGCTGCGCCGCTATATCGTCCGCGTCCACGAGCGCCACGAGCGCTTCTCCGTCTCCTTCCGGGTCGACGACGCGCAGGCCATGGACATGGCGGCGGTGTACGTCCCGCTGCGCACCGCCTCCGGCTTCGGCGCGGGCGCCGAGCGGAACGAGGCGGCGGCGTCACTGCGCGAGGCGCGCCGGGCCGTGGTCCTCGGCGTCCCCGGCGCGGGCAAGACGATGCTCCTGCGCCACACCGTGCTCGCCTGGTGCCGCGAGCGCTACCGCCCGGACGGGCCGCGGCGCCGCGCCTGGTACGGGCGCCGGCGCCCGCCGAGGGCGGAGCCGGGGGAGCTCGTGGACGTACCGGTCCTGCTGAAGCTGCACGAGGTGAACCTGGAGAAGGGGGACCTCCATGACCACATCGTGAAACACTTCGCGGACCATGACTTCCCGGGCGCCGGGAAGTGGGCCGACCGGGCGCTCGCCGAGGGCCGCCTCGCCGTGTACTTCGACGGTCTGGACGAGGTGCCGACGACCCGGCGCAAGGAGGTCGCGGACGCGATCGGCCAGTTCATGCGGACCCACGCGAAGTGCCGGACGGTGGTCACCTGCCGGATCGCCGTCTACCGGGGCGAGTTCAACGAGGACGCCGACCGCACACTGCGGGTCGAGGAGTTCGACGAGCGCCTGGTGCGCCGCTTCCTGCATGGCTGGCCCTGGCCGGAGCATCTGCCCGCCGACACCGTGGAGCAGCTGCTCGGCGCGCTGCGCGACACCCCGCAGCTGATGCCGCTGGCGCGCAACCCGCTGCTCCTGACGATGATCGCGTATCTGTACAGCCATGTGTACGCGGGCACGGACCAGGTGCTTCCGCACACCCGCGCCGACTTCTACAAGCAGGTCACGGACGGCCTGCTCGGCGACCGCCGGCGGGACGCGCGCTTCTCGCACCCGGTGAAGAAGGCGGTCCTGCAACGCCTGGCGCTGGCCGCTCAGGACATCCCCTCGGACGTCCACGACCGCCTGGCGCTGCCCGAGCGGGCGGTGCTCACGCACGTACGGGCCGCGCTCGCGGAGCAGGGCCGTCCGGAGGACCGGGCCCAGGAGGTCCTGGAGGAGATCGTCGAGCGCAGCGGGCTGCTCCTCGCGGTGGACAGCGGGGAGCGCTACCAGTTCGCGCACCTCACGCTCCAGGAGTACCTGGCCGCGACCCGCCTCGCGGCGGACCCGCCGGGCCTGCTCGCCCGCTACGCCCGCGACCCGGCGGCGTGGCGGGAGACGGTACGGCTGTGGTGCGGCGCGGAGCCGCGGGACTGCACGGAGGTCGTACGGGCGGTGCTGGAGCGGGATCCGGTGCTTGCCTTCCAGTGTCTGGCGGACGCGCAGGTGGTGGACGGGGGGCTCGTCGACGAGATCGTCGGGATGTTCCGGGACCGTCTGGGCCGGGAGCCGGGCGCGGACCGCCAGGCGGTGATCGCCGCGTTCGGGGTGGTGGCGGGGGACCGGCGGCCACGGGGCACCGCCGTGTTCGACATGCTCTCGGAGTTCGCGGCCGACGGCCGCCGCGCCGACCGCCAGGAGGCGGCCCTGGCCGCGCTCGCCGCCACCAATCTGCCGAGGGCGGCGGAACGGCTCGCCGAACTGCTGCCCGCGGTCCCGGGGGCCGGACCGGCCCTCGTGGCCATGGGCGACCTGGCGGTCCCCGCGCTGCGGCGGGCAGTGCTGCGCGGGGAACGGGGCGCGTTACGGCTGCTGTTGCAGATCCGGACGCCGCGCGCGGCGGCGGTGCTCGCGGCCTACCCCGGGGAGCACATCGAGATGTGGCGGGCGGCCGCGTTCTTCATGGGGGACATGCTGCGGGACCCGGAGATCGAGCAGGCGCTGCGGGAGCTCCCGCAGCGGTCCTTCGACGACAACTTCCTGTGGGTGTGGAGGCCCTTCGCCACCGGGGAGGACGACCACCTCGTCAAGCGGGTGAGCCTGTTCGCGGGGCAGATATGGGCTGAGGGAGGGCTGGGCGTGCCGTACGGAGTGCGGGTCGACCCGCGCATCCTGGCCGCGCTGGCCCTCGTGGGAGACGCGAGCGCACCGCTCGCCCACCTTGCCCCGCAGGTGTCCGACGCGAGGCTGGCGCGGGAGCTGGGACTCGGGGCCGACGAGGCGGTCTCGGGTTTCCGGGTGGCACAGGCTCTGTACGACGGTGTCGCCCCGGAGGTGGGGGAGCGCTTTCTCCTGTTGGCCGGCCTCCATGCGGTCCAGGTCCGCATGCTCGCCCAGCTTCCCGCCCCCGAGCGGTCGTTCGCCGGGGCCCTGCTCTGCCAGTTCGGAGTGGTCCCTAGGGCCGACTGGGAACGGGCCGGCGCACAGGGCGCGCGATCGCGGTTCCCCCTCCGCCACGCCCGCGCCTTCGACGCGCTCCTGCGCGGCTTGGTCCGGGACCACCTGAAACCGCGCTCACCCGACCAGGCGGACCGGCCGGACTAGTGCGCCCCCGCCCACGGCCCCGGCGTCTCCACCTCCGCCTCTTCCTCCACCTTCGTGTCGAAGAGGCGGAACCCGCGCCGCAGATAGTTGTCCATCGCGTGCTCCCCGTCCAGGGAGCACGTGTGCACCCACACCCGCTTGGTGGCGGCGCGGTCCGGCCAGCGGTCGGCGAGGTCCCAGGCGCGGGCGATGCCGTGGGAGAGGAGGTGGCCGCCTATGCGGCGGCCCCGGAACGCCGGGAGCAGGCCGAAGTAGACGATCTCCACCGCGCCCTCGTCCTGCGCTTCGAGCTCGACGTAACCCGCCGGGGTGCCGTTCTCGTACGCCACCCACGTCTCCACGCCCGGCCGGGCCAGGAACTCCCGCCATTTCGCGTACGGCCACGCCAGGCGGTCGATCCAGTGGATGTCGCCGCCGACCGCCGTGTAGAGGAAGCGGCTGAACTCCGGCGAGGGCACCTCGGCGCGGACGATCCGGATGTCTCCGGTGGGCTCGGCGGCGGGGCGCAGGTCGGCCGGGGACGTCTGCTCCAGGGACCAGGTGGTGACGGGGATGCTCATGCCGTCACCGAATCACGGGGAAGGGCCCGCCTTCAAGCGCAGGTCAGTACGGGTGGTGGCGGGCACCTCGGACCGCCGGGGCCGTGGAGTGGGGGAGCAGGTCCGCCGGATGGGCCGGCTGGATCACCTCCACCTCCACGTCCTCCGCGAACCGGTACGGCCGATGGGCGAGCACCTCGGCCAGATGGCGCCGCAACCGGGACATCTCCGCCCGTATCGTCACCGTACGTGTCGGGTCCTCGAAGATGTCGTGCGCCAGCTGCGCGGCCGTGCGCCCGGCCCGGTGCAGGGCCAGTACATACAGGAGCTCGGCGTGGCGCGGGCTCAGCTCCTGCGCCCAGCTGCCCGCGTCCCCCGACACCGTCACCGACGAGCGGCGCGGGCGGCGCAGATCCAGCACCACCCGCCGGGGCAGCGCGTCCGCCCGCCCCGCGCCGTCGCCGACCGCCCGCACCAGCCAGCCGCCCGGCAGCGGCTCGACCGCGCACATGCCGAGCGAGGGCAGCCAGACCCGGCCCGCCCGGAACGACTTCGGCAGCGGCAGCCGGTCCACCGGCGGCATCCCCGTCACCGCGGCCGTCCAGCCGTTGGTGTCCACGGCGAGCGCCCGGCCGCCGATCCGGCACAGCACGGGCGCGGCCACCGTCCGCAGCCGCTCCACGGCGGCGAGATGGCGGGTGCGCAGCTCGGCCTCGGCCAGCCGGGCGACGGAGGTGACGAACGCCAGGGTCGCCGGGTGCATCGTCGACAGCGGGCCGCTCACGTCCACCACGCCGATCAGCCGTCCGTCGCGCGGGTCCACGACCGGCGCGCCCGCGCACGTCCAGGTGTGGTGGGTGGAGACGAAGTGCTCGGCCGAGTACACCTGCATCGGGCGGCCGGTGATCAGCGGGGTGCCCACCCCGTTGGTTCCCACCGCCCCCTCGCTCCAGTCGGCCCCGACCTGGAACCCCAGCGCGTCGGCGTTCTTCAGGACGGAGGCGTGGCCCTCGCGCCACAGCAGCGTCCCGTCGGCATCGGAGACGACCATGATGTGCTGCGCGGCGTCCGCCACCGACACCAGCGCCTCCCGCAGCACCGGCAGCACCTCCCGCAGCGGCGAGGCCTGCCGGCGCCGCTCCACCTCCGCCAGCGGCAGCAGCCCGGCGTGGCCGGCGCCGTCCGGGTCCAGGCCGCGGCCCAGCACCCGGCGCCAGGAGGCGTCGATCTCCGCGCGCGGGGCGAGCCTGGAGGGCAGTCCGGCGAGCGCGGCCGCCCGCATGCCCTTCAGCAGCCGGGTGGCCTCCCGTACGTCCATCGCGGCCAGCCGGGCCGGGTCGAGGGGGGTGGTGTCCTGCACTGGGTCCTCCTGCCGGCACCGGCGTTCCGAGGGGGGGGAGTTCAGAGCGTGTCGGTGAACGCGGGTGCCACGTATTCATCGTGCCCGCCCGGGCGTTGGCGCGGGGCGATATGCCTCACAAGGTTGCAACCCTTTGCAACTCTCGCGAACGGCCGTGCGTGTGTACGAAGGTGGTGGAACACCGGACGTCCGGTCATTCATGGCCCGCAAGGGCGCATGGGAGTGCGGGGGTGGTGCCGTGTCGGCGCAGCACCACCCCCGACGCACGTCCCGGTCAGGACGCCCGGGCCGCTGAGGCCCCGGGCGCCCGCTCCCACCGCCGGTCAGACCTGCGCGCGCGCCCGCTCCACGACCGCGCCCAGGTCGAGCGTGTGCGGCAGCGTCCCGAAGGCCGTGCCCCAGTCGCCGCCGAGCCGGGACGCGCAGAACGCGTCCGCGACCTCCGACGGCGCCCAGCGCACCAGCAGCGAACCCTGGAGCACCAGCGCCATCCGCTCCACCAGACGGCGCGCCCGGGCCTCGATGCCGTCCAGGTCCGCGAGCTCCGTGAGCAGGTTCTTGATCGCCCCGTCCAGCCGGTGGTCCGCGCCGCGCGCGCGGCCGACCTCCTGGAGGAAGGCGTCCAGGGCGTGCGGCTCACGCTGGAGCGCCCGCAGTACGTCCAGCGCCTGGACGTTGCCCGAGCCCTCCCAGATCGAGTTCAGCGGCGACTCGCGCAGCAGCCGGGGCAGCCCGGACTCCTCCACGTACCCGTTGCCGCCCAGGCATTCGAGGGCCTCGGCGACGACCGGCGTACAGCGCTTGGTCACCCAGTACTTGGCGGCCGGCACCGCGAGGCGCAGCAGCGCCCGCTCCTCCTCCGTACCCGAGTCGTTGGCGGCCGCGAGGCGCAGCGCCAGCGTGGTCGCCGCCTCCGACTCCAGGGCCAGATCCGCCAGGACGTTCCTCATCAGCGGCTTCTCGATCAGCACCCCGCCGAACGCGCTGCGGTACGCCGCGTGGTGGATCGCCTGCGTCACGCCCTGCCGCATCAGCGCCGCCGAGCCGACCACGCAGTCGAGCCGGGTCGCCGCCACCATCTCGATGATGGTGCGCACCCCGCGCCCCTCGTCCCCGACCCGGCGCGCCCACGTCTCGTCGAACTCGACCTCGCTGGAGGCGTTGGACCTGTTGCCCAGCTTGTCCTTGAGCCGCTGGATGCGGAACGTGTTCCGGGTGCCGTCGTCGAGCACCCGGGGCACCAGGAAGCAGGTCAGCCCGCCGGGCGCCTGCGCCAGCACCAGGAACCCGTCGCACATCGGCGCCGAGCAGAACCACTTGTGACCGGTCAGCAGATACTCACCGGCGTCCCCGAGCGGCCTGGCCTGCGTGGTGTTGGCCCGGACGTCGCTGCCGCCCTGCTTCTCCGTCATGCCCATCCCGAAGAGCACCCCGGCCTTGTCACCGGCCGGCCGCAGCCCCTCCTCGTACACATGGGAGGTGAGCCGGGGCTCCCACTCGGCGGCCAGCGCCGGGTCGGCCCGCAGCGCGGGCACGGCCGCGTGCGTCATCGACAGCGGGCACCCGTGGCCCGCCTCGGCCTGCGTCCACACCAGGAACCCGGCGGCGCGCCGCACATGGCCGCCCGGCCGCCCCCAGGCGTCCGTCAGCCCCGCCCCCACGGCGTGGCCGAGCAGCCGGTGCCAGCTCGGGTGGAAGTCGACCTCGTCGATCCGGTTGCCGTAGCGGTCGTGGGTGCGCAGCTTCGGTGGGTTCTCGTTCGCGAGCACGCCCCACTCCTGCGCCTGCGCGGAGCCCGCCGTGCGTCCGAGCCCGCTGAGCTCGTCCCGCGCCTCCGCGGCGATCTCGGGCGCCAGATGCCGTTCCACCCCCTCGGCAAGAGCGCGGTCGGACAAGAAGACGTCGTATCCCACCAGGGGTGGAGCCTGGTTGGTCACTGTGTGGGTGGTGGCTGCCATGCCGATACGGTAAGGAGGTGCAGCCAGCAAATGAAACACCCGAGCGGCCATCGGGCCGACTCCACCGGGCCCCGAGCCGTCTCCATCGGGCCCGCGTCCTCTACCGCAACGTATCGAAGCGGAAGATGGCCTGGCTGCTCCTGAAGGACACCGTCAACTCGTGCATCGAGTACCGCATCCTCGGGCTCGCGGCCGAGGCGGCCTTCTTCACCCTGCTCTCGCTGCCTCCGCTGCTGCTCAGCCTGATCGCGCTGCTCGGCTACGTGGACGGCTGGACCAACACGGACACCGTCGCCACCATCAACAAGAACATCATCAACGCCGCCCAGTCGGTCCTCTCCGACCGGGGCGTCCACGATTTCGCCGAGCCGCTCCTGGCGGACGTCACCAAGGGGAAACGGCCGGAAATCGTCTCCCTCGGCTTCGCCTTCGCGCTCTGGTCGGGCTCCCGGGCCGTCAACGTCTTCATCGACACCATCACCGTGATGTACGGGCTCGACGGCCACCGGGGCATCGTGCGCACCCGGATGCTCTCGCTGCTCCTCTACATCGTGGCCCTGTTGATCGGCGCGGTGGTGCTGCCGCTGGCTGTGGTCGGCCCGGACCGGGTGGTCGAGCTGATCCCGTGGGGCACGGATCTGATCAGCGTTCTGTACTGGCCCGTGATGATCCTCCTTTCGGTGGCATTTCTGACCACCCTCTTCCACGTCTCGGTACCGGTCCGCTCACCGTGGATCGAGGACGTGCCGGGCGCCCTGGTCGCGCTGGCCATGTGGGTGCTCGGGTCGTTCCTGCTGCGGATCTACCTCACCAACACGGTCGAGGGCCCCACCATCTACGGCTCGCTGGCCGCGCCCGTCGCCGTGCTGCTGTGGATCGGCGTCTCGGCCTTCGCGGTCCTGGTGGGCGCGGCCGTGAACGCGGCCATCGACCGGGTGTGGCCGTCGGTCGCCACGGCCGCCGCCCGCGCCGCCAACGAGCGGGTCAAGACCGCCCAGGCCGCCGAGATCGTGGCCCGCGCGGCCCAGGCCCGGGCCGCCTACCAGGCCGAGCCGGAGGACCTGGACGACCTGGACCCCGCCGACGCCGGAATGCCCTCGGAGTACCCGGAGCGGTGGTCGCGCTTCCTGCCGCCGGACGACGTGAAGTCCCGGCTGCACGGGACGCGGGACGGGCAGGGCAAGGACAGGCCCTAGTTCTCCTGGAGCGCGTCGGTGATCGCCCCCAGCGAGGTGGTCACCAGCGTCGCCCCGGCCGCCCGCAGGTCCGCCGCCGAGGCGGCCCCGTCGGCCAGGCCGATGTAGGGGACGCCGAGCCGGGCGGCGGTCGCGGCCGCGCCGGGCATCCGGCCGACGACCAGCGCCCCTGCGACGGTGCCGAGGGACTGGAGGATCGCGTCCTCGCCCATCTGCGTCCGCGCCCGGATCCCGGCCAGGTCGCCCGCCGCGTCCCCGAGCACCCTCTCCACGGCCTCCACCGTGCCACCGGTCACCACGACGATCCGCCGCCCCGAGCCGACGAGCGCCCGGATCGCCTCGCGCGCGTGGGGGCGGGAGAGGGTGCCGTCGTGGTCGACGAGGACGGTGCGGACGGGGGCGAGGAGGGCGGTAGGCGGCCCGGGCCGCCTGCGGCGCGTCCGCCACGTTCTCGGCGAGCAGCCCCCGCCGGAAGTCGAGCAGCGCCCGCCCCCGCGCCGCCGGGGCGATCAGCGCCGCCGCCCGGCCCAGCGCCGAACGGGCCTCGTCGGCGCGGTCGCGCACCCCGAGCAGCGTCGAGGCGTACGCCAGCTGGCCGCGCTCGCACGCCGCCGCGCCGCGCTCCTCGTCGTCCCCGGCCACCGCCTCCGCGCCGCGCAGGGCCTCCTCGGCCTCGGCCCAGCCGTCCCCGGTGTACAGACACTGCTCGGTGAGCAGGGCGGCCCGCTGGAGCGCCGCCTCCGGCTGGGCACCGTGCGGTTCGAGCAGGGCCGCCGCGTCCGTCCAGCAGCCGCGCGAGCGCAGCCGCCACACTGCCGTCTGGAGCGGATGGAGCGGATCCCCGTTCTCTGCAGTCGTTCCGGAATCAGACATGGCGGAGTACGCCACGTTGCCCTCCCCGAGCGCGCCATCGAGCCGTTGAGTCCGAGCTGTTGAGCCGTGTGGCGAATCTCAGCACGGATTGGCACGCCGGGCCAAGGCCCACGCGTGAATTCCTTCACAAACGGCGAATTGCGGCGCGTCCCGGTGGTGTTCCGGCCCCGCCGCGTCGGCCGCGCGCCCCCTCAGCTCATCCGCAGGGCCAGGAAGAAGTCCAGCTTGTCCTCCAGGCGCGAAAGATCACGCCCCGTCAGTTGCTCGATCCGGCCGACCCGGTAGCGCAAGGTGTTGACGTGCAGATGCAGTCGTGTGGCGCAGCGGGTCCAGGAGCCGTCGCAGTCGAGGAACGCCTCCAGGGTCGGGATGAGCTCGGCGCGGTGGCGCCGGTCGTAGTCGCGCAGCGGGTCGAGCAGACGGGCCGTGAAGGCGCGGCGCACGTCGTCCGGGACGAACGGCAGCAGCAGGACGTGCGAGGCCAGCTCGTGGTGGCCGGCCGCGCAGACCCGGCCCGGGCGGGCGGCGGCGACCCGGCGGGCGTGCCGGGCCTCCTCCAGGGCGCCGCGCAGCCCCTCCGCCGAGTGCACGGCGGCGCTGACACCCAGTGTCAGGCGTCCGTCGTCGGCGAGGCCCGCCGAGAGGGGAGCCTGGACCGCGGCGAGCAGCGCGTCCGCGTGCAGCCCGGCCTCGCTGCCCTCCGGGCCGACCGCGGGCAGCGGGACCAGCGCGATCGCCTCGTCGCCCGCATGGGCGACCGCGATGCGGTCCGAGGAGTCGGAGCCGGTGACGGCCGGGTCGACCAGGACCTCCTCAAGGAGGGCCTGGGCGACCGGACCGCCCGCGATCTCCGCGGTGGTGGCGGCCGACTGGCTCCAGTCGACCCGGGCCACGATCACCTGCCAGTGCGGCGCCGAGCCGAGGCCCGGCAGCAGCACGGGGGCGGCGACCCGCAGCCGGGCCGCGATCTCGGCGGGCGCGGCACCGGTCTGTACCAGCTCCAGGACCTCCTGGGCGAGCCGGCGGCGTACCGTACGGGCCGCGTCGCGGCGGTCGCGCTCCACGGCGATCAGCTGGGTGACGCCCTGGAGCAGGTCGAGCCGGGCGGCGGGCCAGTCGCCCGCGTCCGCCTCCACGGCCAGCAGCCAGTCCGACAGGACCGTCTCGCGCACATCACGGGCGGCCGGGGCGGCCCCGCGCCCGCTGTGGCGGATCGGGAACAGCGAGTACGTGGTGCCCTGCACCACGGCCCGGTGCGGGCCCCGGCGGCCGGTGCGGGTCGCGCCGAGGTGTTCACCCGACAGAGTGGCGGCGACGGACGGGGCGAGCGGCTCGCCCGCGCCCGCGATCTGCCGTCCGGTGGGGGAGAGCACCCAGGCCCGCAGGTCCAGGTCGGAGCCGAGCAGGTCCAGGACGACCTCCGGGCCGCCGCCCGCGGGCCCCGACGTCATCAGCCGCCGGTGCCGGTCGACCACGGCCGCCAGGTCCCCGGCCCGCTCGCCGGACACCTGGCGCACCACGTGCTCCGTGATGGTGGCGAAGGCTACCGACTCGTTCACCGCGAACAGCGGCAGCCGGTGCTGTGTACACGCACGGATCAGGTCATCCGGGATCGCGCCCAGCTCGGCCTCGCCGGCCGCCAGGCCGACCACCCCGGCTCCGGCCAGGATCCGTACGAATGGCTCGGAATCGTCGGCGTCACGGCGCCAGGCGAGGCCGGTGAGGACCAGCTCGCCGCCGGAGAGATAGCGGCTCGGATCGCGCAGGTCAGTGGTCATCACACCGCGTACGGTGCGGTCCAGCTCGTCCTCGCCGCCGAGTAGCCGCAGCCCCAGCGCGTCGGTCTCCAGAAGTGCGCGCAGCCGCATCGCGTGTCGCCGCCGATCTGTCTTGTTGTTGCCGGTGGAAAGCGGTGGGGTAACTGAGCACCGCCTTTCATACGAATCTACAAGACGTAGATGGAGACCAGCCAACTCCTTCATGGTTTCGGTGACTGCACCCGGCGGAGTGAGGCTTGTGTACTGGGGCCACACAGCGTTAACAGCACATGAACGACTTCATAGCCAAGGGCCTGCCGTCCCCGGGACCCGCGCGAACGACCCCGATTGAGAAGAAGAGAGCCACTCATGGACTTCCTTCGCCCCGCCAGCTGGGAGGAGGCGCTCGCCGCCAAGGCCGAGCACCCCACGGCTGTGCCCATTGCGGGTGGCACCGATGTGATGGTCGAGATCAACTTCGACCACCGCCGGCCCGAGTACCTTCTGGACCTGAACCGCATCGAGCTGCTGCGCGCGTGGGAGGTCGGCGAGGAGACCGTACGGCTCGGCGCGTCCGTGTCGTACACCCAGATCATGGAGAACCTGCGGGCCGAGCTGCCGGGCCTGGCGCTCGCCTCGCACACCGTCGCCTCCCCGCAGATCCGCAACCGCGGCGGCGTCGGCGGCAACCTCGGCACCGCCTCCCCGGCCGGTGACGCCCACCCGGCGCTGCTCGCCGCGGGCGCCGAGGTCGAGGTGGAGTCGGTGCGCGGCTCCCGGCTGATCCCGATCGACGAGTTCTACACCGGGGTGAAGCGCAACGCGATGGCGCCGGACGAGCTCATCAAGACCGTCCACATCAAGAAGGCGGACGGCCCCCAGCAGTACTCCAAGGTCGGCACCCGCAACGCGATGGTCATCGCGGTCTGCGCCTTCGGCCTGGCGCTGCACCCCGAGACCCGGACGGTCCGCACCGGCATCGGCTCGGCCGCCCCGACCCCGGTCCGGGCCAAGGCCGCCGAGGAGTTCCTGAACGCCGCGCTCGACGAGGGCGGGTTCTGGGAGAGCGGCAAGATCATCACCCCCTCGATCGCCAAGCAGTTCGCGGAGCTCGCCTCCGCCTCCTGCAACCCGATCGACGACGTACGAGGCACTGCCAAGTACCGCCGGCACGCCGTGGGCATCATGGCCCGCCGCACGCTCGGCTGGACCTGGGAGCAGTACCGCGGCACCGGCCGCTCGCTTGAAGGAGCTGCATAACCATGCGCGTCAATTTCACGGTCAACGGCCGTCAGCAGGAAGCCGACGACGTATGGGAGGGCGAGAGCCTTCTGTACGTCCTGCGCGAGCGCATGGGTCTTCCGGGTTCGAAGAACGCCTGCGAGCAGGGCGAATGCGGTTCGTGCACGGTCCGCCTGGACGGCGTGCCGGTCTGTTCCTGCCTGGTCGCGGCCGGTCAGGTCGAGGGCCGCGAGGTCGTCACCGTCGAGGGCCTGGCCGACTACGCCCAGCACCGAGAGGATGTCCACCCGGGCGGCGCCTGCGCCTCCGGCGCCTGTGGCACCTCCATCGACGCCGCCCAGCGCTGGCAGGCCAAGCCCACCGACGGCCAGACTGGAGAGGCGGGCGCCCTGTCCCCGATCCAGCAGGCGTTCATCGACGCCGGCGCCGTCCAGTGCGGTTTCTGCACCCCGGGCCTGCTGGTCGCCGCCGACGAGCTCCTGGAGCGCAACGCCTCCCCGTCCGACCAGGACATCCGCGAGGCCCTCTCCGGCAACCTCTGCCGCTGCACCGGTTACGAGAAGATCCTCGACGCGGTCCGCCTCGCGGCCGCCCGTCAGGAAGAGGCGGTCTGACGATCATGGCCACCACTGGTACTCCCACCAACATCACCCAGGGTTCCAAGACCAAGGGCGGCATCGGCGAGTCGACGCTGCGCCCCGACGGCACCCTCAAGGTCACCGGTGAGTTCGCGTACTCCTCGGACATGTGGCACGAGGACATGCTCTGGGGTCAGACCCTGCGCTCCACGGTCGCCCACGCCGAGATCAAGTCGATCGACATCTCCGAGGCCGTCGCGATGCCCGGCGTCTACGCCGTGCTGACCTACGACGACCTGCCGACCGACGTCAAGAACTACGGCCTGGAGATCCAGGACACCCCGGTCCTGGCGCACGGCAAGGTCCGCCACCACGGCGAGCCGGTGGCCCTGGTCGCCGCCGACCACCCGGAGACCGCGCGCCGCGCCGCCGCCAAGATCAAGATCGAGTACGTCGAGCTGCCGGTCATCACGGACGAGGCGTCCGCGACCGCCCCCGGCGCGGTCCTGGTCCACGAGGGCCGCGACGACCACCACATCGGCCACGTCCCGCACCCGAACATCGTGCACCGCCAGCCGATCGTGCGCGGCGACGCCGACGAGGCCGCCAAGCGCGCCGACGTCATCGTCAAGGGCGAGTACACCTTCGGCATGCAGGACCAGGCCTTCCTCGGCCCCGAGTCCGGCCTCGCCGTGCCGTCCGAGGACGGCGGCGTCGAGCTGTACGTCGCCACCCAGTGGCTGCACTCGGACCTCAAGCAGATCGCCCCCGTCCTCGGCCTGCCCGAGGAGAAGGTGCGGATGACGCTCTCCGGCGTCGGCGGTGCCTTCGGCGGCCGCGAGGACATCTCGATGCAGATCCACGCCTGCCTCCTCGCGCTGCGCACCGGCAAGCCGGTCAAGATCGTCTACAACCGGTTCGAGTCCTTCTTCGGTCACGTCCACCGCCACCCGGCGAAGCTCTACTACGAGCACGGCGCCACCAAGGACGGCAAGCTGACGCACATGAAGTGCAAGATCGTCCTGGACGGCGGTGCCTACGCGTCGGCCTCCCCGGCGGTCGTCGGCAACGCCTCCTCGCTGAGCGTCGGCCCGTATGTGATCGACGACGTCGACATCGAGGCCATCGCGCTCTACAGCAACAACCCGCCCTGCGGCGCCATGCGCGGCTTCGGCGCGGTCCAGGCGTGCTTCGCGTACGAGGCGCAGATGGACAAGCTGGCGGCGAAGCTGGGCATCGACCCGGTCGAGTTCCGCCAGATGAACGCGATGGAGCAGGGCACGATCATGCCGACCGGCCAGCCGGTCGACTCCCCGGCCCCGGTCGCCGAGCTGCTGCGCCGCATCAAGGCCCGCCCGCTGCCGCCCGAGCAGCAGTGGGCGACCGCCGGCGAGCAGGCCGACGTCCGCGCGCTGCCCGGCGGTCTGTCCAACACCACGCACGGCGAGGGTGTCGTCCGGGGTGTGGGCTACGCGGTCGGCATCAAGAACGTCGGCTTCTCCGAGGGCTTCGACGACTACTCCACCGCCAAGGTGCGCATGGAGGTCGTGGGCGGCGAGCCGGTCGCGACCGTGCACACCGCGATGGCGGAGGTCGGCCAGGGCGGTGTCACCGTCCACGCGCAGATCGCCCGCACCGAGCTCGGTGTCACCCAGGTGACCATCCACCCGGCCGACACCCAGGTCGGCTCGGCCGGTTCCACGTCGGCCTCGCGCCAGACGTACGTCACCGGCGGCGCCGTCAAGAACACCTGCGAGCACGTCCGCGAGGCCGTTCTGGAGATCGGCCGCCGCAAGTTCGGCTCCTACCACCCGGCCTGGGCGACGGCCGAACTCCTCCTGGAGGGCGGCAAGGTCGTCACCGACGGCGGCGAGGTCCTCGCGGACCTCGCGGACGTCCTGGAGGACGAGGCGGTCGAGCTGGAGCTGGAGTGGCGCCACCGGCCCACCGAGGCGTTCGACCTGCGCACCGGCCAGGGCAACGGCCACGTCCAGTACTCGTTCGCCGCACACCGCGCGGTCGTCGAGGTGGACACCGAGCTCGGCCTCGTCAAGGTCGTCGAGCTCGCGGTCGCCCAGGACGTCGGCAAGGCGCTCAACCCGCTGTCCGTCGTCGGCCAGATCCAGGGTGGTACCACCCAGGGCCTGGGCGTGGCGGTCATGGAGGAGATCATCGTCGACCCGAAGACCGCGAAGGTGCGCAACCCCTCCTTCACGGACTACCTCATCCCCACGATCCTCGACACGCCGACCATCCCGGTCGACGTGCTCGAACTCGCCGACGAGCACGCCCCGTACGGGCTGCGCGGCATCGGCGAGGCCCCGACCCTGTCGTCCACCCCGGCCGTCCTCGCGGCGATCCGGAACGCGACGGGTCTGGAGCTGAACAGGACCCCGGTCCGCCCCGAGCACCTCACGGGCACCGAGTCGTCCTGACCCCCTGAACCCTCCGGGCGGTGCGTGCCACCCAGGAACGTCACACTTCCCTACCGCCCGCACCGCCCGGAGCACAGAAGTACCGCACCGCTCGCGGTCCTTCACCCCGCACCAGCAACACCAGCAGCACCGGCACCACAAGGCAGTACCCGAATGACTCAGCACCACCCCGTACCGCGGTACCGGAACCGGTACCCCCGCCGTACGAGGAAACGTTCGTCTCGGGCCGTCCCCCGGGTCGTGCAGCCCACGCACCATCCCAAATCCCGCAGCTTGTCTGACTGAGTTCCCCCAGTCTTATGCGGGTGCCCCTTTGAACCTTGGGAGTAGGCACCATGACCCAGCAGTCTGTGGAGCCCAAGACCACCGCCGAGGAGGCGGGCTCCGGCTCGCGCGTTCCCGCCGGCAGGTCTTGGCTCGACCGGTACTTTCACATAACGGACAGAGGATCCACGGTCGCGCAAGAGGTGCGCGGCGGCATCACCACCTTCATGGCGATGTGCTACATCCTCCTGCTCAACCCGCTGATCCTCTCGACGCCCGACGTCGACAAGCACACGCTGGGCCATGCGGGCCTGGTGACGGCCACCGCCCTCGCGGCCGCGGCCAGCACCCTGCTGATGGGCTTCTTCGGCAAGGTCCCGCTCGCGCTGGCCGCCGGACTGAACGTCTCCGCGGCCCTGACCACCCAGGTGGTCCCCAACATGACCTGGCCGCAGGCCATGGGCATGTGCGTCATGTACGGCGTGGTCATCATGCTGCTGGTCGTCACCGGCCTCCGCGAGATGATCATGAACGCCATCCCACTGCCGCTCAAGCACGCGATCACCATGGGCATCGGTATGTTCGTCGCCCTGCTCGGCCTGGTGAAGGCCGGATTCGTGGGCAAGGGCCAGGGTGGCCCCGTCACCCTCGGCGCCACGGGCGAACTGGTCGGCTGGCCGGTCTTCTTCTTCGCGGTGACCCTGCTCCTGATCTTCGCCCTCCAGGCGCGCAACATCCCCGGCGCGATCCTGATCGGCATCGTGACCGGCACGGTCCTCTCGCTCGTGGTCACCAAGATCGCCGGGCTGAACGACAAGGACTGGGGCGGCCTCGCCCCCGGCCTGGACGGCAGCGCGGTGGCCAAGCCCGACTTCGGCCTCTTCGGCGACGTCGAGTTCGGCGGCTGGGGCGAGATCGGCGCCATCAGCGTCGGCATGATCGTCTTCACCCTGGTGCTGGCCGGCTTCTTCGACGCGATGGCCACCATCATCGGCGTCGGCCAGGAGGCCAAGCTCGCCGACGACAAGGGCCGGATGCCGGGCCTGTCCAAGGCGCTGTTCATCGACGGCGCGGGCGGTGCGATCGGCGGCGTCTCCGGAGCCTCCGGCCAGACCGTCTTCATCGAGTCCGCGACCGGCGCCGGCGAGGGCGCCCGCACCGGCCTCTCCTCGGTCGTCACCGGCCTCTTCTTCGCGGCCTGTCTCTTCTTCACCCCGCTCACCCAGCTGGTTCCGGCCCAGGTGGCCGCCGCCGCGCTGGTCGTGATCGGCTCGATGATGATGAGCGCGGCGCGGCACGTGGACTGGAACGACCGCTCGGTGTCGATCCCGGTGTTCCTCACCGTGGCCCTGATGCCGTTCACGTACAACATCACCGCCGGTGTCGGCGCGGGTGTCATCTCCTACACCGTCATCAAGGCGGCGCAGGGCAAGTGGCGGGAGATCGGCGGGTTCATGTGGGCCCTGTCCGGCATCTTCCTCGTCTACTTCGCGCTCAGCCCCATCGAGAGCTGGCTGGGCGTCAAGTAGGCCACGAACAGGGCGTACGACCCGACGCCCTCCATCATCCGTTCGTATAAGGAGACCGAACATGCTGGACATCGCCGAACAGCTCAACCGGTGGGTCGAGCAGGGCCGCACCTTCGCCGTCGCCACCGTGGTGGCGGTCGGCGGCAGCGCGCCCCGGCAGCCGGGCGCGGCCCTCGCCGTCGACAGCGAGGGCACGGCGATCGGTTCGGTCTCGGGCGGATGCGTGGAGGGCGCGGTCTACGAACTGTGCCAGCAGGCGCTGGCGGACGGCGAGCCCGTCCTCGAACGCTTCGGCTACAGCGACGAGGACGCCTTCGCGGTCGGCCTGACCTGCGGCGGAATCATCGACATCCTGGTGACCCCGGTGCCCGCCGACTCCCCTTCCCGGGCGGTCTTCGCCACGGCCCTGGCGGCCGCGGCGCAGGACGAGGCGGCGGCGCTCGCGCGCATCACCGAGGGCCCGTCCGAACTGGTCGGCCGCCCCCTCCTGATCCGCCCCGACGGTACGTACGAGGGCGCCCTCGGCGGCCACCCCGAGCTGGACCGGGCGGTGGCGGGCGAGGCGCGGGCCATGCTGGACGCGGGCCGCACGGGCACGCTCACCCTGGGCGCCGACGGCCGTCTGTGCGGGCAGCCGCTCACGGTCCTGGTCGAGTCGAGCGTCCCGCCCCCGCGGATGATCGTCTTCGGGGCCATCGACTTCGCCTCCGCGCTGGTACGGGTGGGGAAGTTCCTCGGCTACCGCGTCACGGTGTGCGACGCCCGGCCCGTGTTCGCCACGCCGGCCCGCTTCCCGGAGGCGGACGAGATCGTGGTGGAGTGGCCGCACCGCTATCTGGAGTCGACGGAGGTCGACTCCCGTACGGTGCTCTGCGTCCTCACCCACGACGCCAAGTTCGACGTACCGCTCCTTGAGCTGGCGCTGCGGCTGCCGGTGGCGTACGTCGGGGCGATGGGGTCGCGCCGCACGCACGAGGACCGCAACGCGCGCCTGCGCGAGGTCGGCGTCACGGAACTGGAACTGGCCCGCCTGCGCTCCCCGATCGGCCTCGACCTCGGCGCGCGTACGCCGGAGGAGACGGCGCTGTCGATCGCGGCGGAGATCGTGGCGAATCGGCGGGGTGGTACGGGGGTGTCGTTGACGGGCGCGCACACCCCGATCCACCACGAGGGCCCTGACGGGGCGGTGGGGCGGATAGGTTCGGTGGCGTAGCTTTGAAGGGCCTACTGCTTCGCTGCTGACCAGCGTTTCACGGGCAGCTCGTCCCACTGCGCCCGCTGCGATGGCTGTACAGGGGCGTGCGATCGGGCGGCTCGCCCCGCTCTCTGCTGGGGACCACTGCCAAGGGGAACCGGCCGACAGAGAGCGGGAGATCACAGGCGGACGGCCATCAGCACGAGCACGCTGCTCCAGAGGACCGCACCGGTCGGCACCGCCAGGGCCGTCGCCGGCTTATGCCGTCCCGCAACGCGCGCACGGGAAGGGACACTTCGGAAGCGAGGCACGCGACACCCCCCGCGGGATGTGGACCACCCCGGACCGCACATCGAGCGCCCCGCCGTACTCGGTCCACCAGCCCTTGGGAGAGTCTGCGTACGGGCCGTCAGGAGCGTCGATCAACGCAACCGACTTCGGGGCCGGTAACTCCGCCGTGCACTGTCTGTGAACCCGTGCGGGAGCGCTCACGGCTTCCGCTTCGCAGGGTGGGGGTGATTCCTGATCTCTGCCGCAGCGTCGTACGCCTTGCCGTGTTCCCTGGCGTCGCGTGCCTCGGCAAGCTCCCTTGCCAATGCGCCGCAGACCCCGCAGTCGGCCACGGGCTCACAGCCGTACAGGTGGTCATCGACAAACCCGGCGAGCTCGACCGCTGGTTGCGGGTACGTCTGTGGGTTGGTCATCGTCATGTCGCTGTCCCCTCGCATGGTCCGATGACAACCACGCTAGGGAGACCGGAATACCAACTCACAGTCGATTGCGCCTGATTGCGTGTGGATTACGCGAGCGACTCAAGAGCCTTGATGATCAGCGCGCGAGCCTTGGCGCCGTAGACCGCCATATCGGACAGCGTGGCGAACGTATCGGCGTACATGCCCACCTCGCTGGGCTGGGTCAGTGTGAGGTGCCCGGACACAAGCTCCACGTTGACCTGAAGCGTGTCGAAGATCCAGAACCCCTCCACCGGCATGTGGGTCCGGCCAAGACGGGTGGGGACCACTCCTACGCTGATGTTGGGCAGCGCCCCGACCGTGAGCAGTCGCTCAAGCTGTTCAGCCTGGGTGTCAGCATCTCCAAGCCCGTTGCTCAACACGGACTCTTCGACAAGGAACGCGAAGCGACGCGGAACATCGTGGAGTACCCGTTGGCGCTCCATACGAACGGCCACAGCGTCAGCCACATCATCAACCGACACCCGGCGTCGCTGGACGGCGCGCAGCACATCGGCTGTGTAGCCGTGGGTCTGGAGCAAACCGGGCACGAACCATGAGGAGTAGGCGCGGAACCAGTGCGTACGCTCGAACAGAGGCAGCACGGCTTCCTGTGCCCGTCGCAGCCCCGCCCGCTCCATGCGGCGCCATTCCACCCACATGCCCTCAACAGCCCGCAGCGAGGCAATCAGGTCCGCTGTCTGACTCTCGGCGCCGCACGCCTGGCACCACGCGCGAATGTCGTTCTCACTGGGCTTCTGCCTCCCCGTCGCGATCCGGGAGACCTTGGACGGGTACCAGCCACAGCGAGCGGCTACCTCCTTGCCTTCCAGCCCGGAGTCCGTGACCAACTCGCGTAGGCGATCGGCAAGGAGCTGCCGGGCTCGCTGGACGCTGGATGATGATTCGGGCATGACCTATTAGACCGGGATGTACTCCTCGTGCGGTGTAGCCCGCTGCCACACCGACTCAAACGCCGATGAGACCAGTTGGATGACCCCCGGCTCAGTCCGCAACTCGCGGTCCACGACCTCCCCGAGGCCGGAAAAGTACGTGAAGAGCACCGACTCGCTGTCGAACATCCACAGATCCGTTCCCGGTAGCGGGATATCAGCCGCCCGACGCCGGGGCAGCCAGCGCACAAGCTCACCCGCCGCCACGTTGGCGAACGTCATGTCGTGCTCATATCGGATGTAGGCCGTCATCGGCTCCGACACGATCCGCGCCCGCCGCATCACGACACCACGCGCTGTCGTCTCCTGCACGAGGTCCCGCCACGTCCCCCACCAGTCGGGCAGGTTCGCAGGGTCACAGTTGTACCGGTGACCAGCACGCCAGCGGGCGAACTCGGGGATCACATCCTCCTCGGTAGCCCGGTAGGACTGGATCAGCAGGTCCCCGCTGGTCTCGTCCAGCCAGATCGTCGGCGAGTCGTCAACGGGCGTGTTCGGGATGATCCCGAGGAAACGCAAGTGCATGACCTCTCCCTGCGTCGATCCGATTGCGGCCGATTGCCTGAGCGTCACCCCTGCTGGCGCACCCGTCAAGGGCGCATCGGGATGCGCGTGGTGGTGGACTCCCGACCTATCGCCAGGGCCACGGACACGCCAAAGTCCCCGCGCTCACCGCCCCGAAGAAAAGAACTCAGCTCAGCCGCAAGCCTTTAGGGGGCGCGGAGAACTGCGCGAGCGGCTCCCACCGGCCCGCAGACAGGCGCGCAGCGGGAAGGGGCGGGGCAACCTCACGCCCCCGGCGACGCCAGCGCCTCGCCCAACCCCGTTCGCGCGTACAGCACCACCCTCCCCGCCCGAGCCCGGCTCACCAGGCCCGTCCGGTGCAGTACGGCCAAGTGGTGGGAGACCGCGCTCGGCGTCACCGACAGGCGGCGGGCCAGTTCCGTCGTGGACGCGGGGCCGTCCAGGGACAGCAGCAGCGTCGCCTTGGGCGCGCCCACCAGGGAGGCGAGGGCCCCGGGCGGGCGCGGCGGGCGGGACTCCCACAGGGTTCCCACGCCCCGCGCGGGGTACGCGATCGTCGGAGGCTCCTCAGGACCCACCGGACTGATCGCGTGCTGCGCGAACAGCGTCGGCACCAGCCACAGGCCCCGCCCGTCCACCGCCGCCCCCAGCTCCAGGTCCCGGTGGACGAACAGCGTGAGCTCGCCGCCCCGCCACACCGCCGTCGGATCGAGCGATGTGAGCACCGCCGCCGCGCCCTCGTGGGTCAGCAGCCGCGCCCGCCACACCATGTCCGCCTCCAGGACGCCCCGCATCCGAGGCCAGTGCGGCGCCATCGCCAACTCCCAGTACGCCTCCAGTACGTCCGCCATCGCGTCCCGCAGCCGGAGCGGGTCGGCGGCCAGTTGGGTCAGGCGCGGGGGCAGGGCGCGGCCCGCGTACGCCGTGCGGACGTCCGCCAGGGCCTTCGACGGCGCCGTCGCCCGGACCCGGCGCAGCTCGTCCCGTACCTCCGGCAGCGGGGAGTCGGGGCGCGGCGTGAGGAAGTCCGGGATCCAGCCGCTGCCGCGCACGACCAGTTCGTCGAGCAGCGCGGTGTCCAGACCGGGGGCCTCCTCCAGCGCCGCCCGCGTCCGCCGCACCCACGGCAGGTGCAGCGCGTACTTGTCGGCGCGCCGCAGCGCCCACAGGCTGGTCGCGGCCTCCAGGAGCGGGGAGCAGGCGAAGCGCATGTCGGCGAGGTCGTCGACGCCGAGGCGGTAGCTGAGCATTGAGCCCCAGCCTAAATGTCTGTCACTGCGCGGCGGAAGGCCGTTGGCTGGGGGCATGTCCTCCACCTCCACCGGGGTGGCAGCCCTGCTGCCACCCCGCGGCCCCATGCGCGCGTACGCCCTCAGCACCCTCGTCGACTGGATCGGCAACGGCCTCTTCCACACCGGCGCGGCCCTCTTCTTCACCCGGGTCGTCGGGCTCGCCGCCACCCAGGTCGGCCTCGGTCTGACGATCGCCGCTCTGCTCGGACCCGCCGTCGCCGTCCCGGCCGGGCGGCTCGGGGACCGGTTCGGCCACCGCCGGGTCTATCTGGCCACCGTGGCCGTACGGGCCGTCGCCTTCGCCGGCTATCTGCTGGTCGACGGGTTCGCCGGCTTCCTCGCCGTCGTCTGCGTCATCGCCCTGGCCGAGAGCGCGTCACGGCCGGTCCGCGGCGCCTACCTCGCCCGTATCGCGGACGACTCGGCGCTGGTCGCGGCCAGCGCGTACACCCGGGTGATGCTCAACATCGGCTTCTCGCTGGGCAGTCTGGGCGCGGGCGCCGCCCTGGCCGTCGACTCCCGTACCGGATACGCGGTCCTCGTGCTGGGCAACTGCGCTTCGTACGCGATCGTGGCCGCCGTCGTGGCCCGGATGCCGGACGACGGCCCGCGGCCCGCGCCGGCCGCCGCCGAGCGGCCCGCGCACCGCCTCGGCGCCCTGCGCGACCGCCGCTTCCTCGCCCTCGCCGCGCTCTCCGGGCTGCTCTACATCAACGCCGACGTCCTCAACCTCGGTCTCCCGCTGTGGATTTCGTCCCGTACGCACGCGCCCACCTGGTCGGTCGCGGTGCTGATGCTGCTCAACACCGCGCTGGCGATCCTGCTCCAGGTACGGGCCGCGCGCGGCAGCGACACCGTCGCCGGGGCGGCGGTCGCGGGCCGGCGCGCCGGGTGGGCGCTGCTCGCCGCCTGCGCGGTGACGGCCACCACGGCAGCCCTCCCGCCGGTGGCCGCCGTGCTGGTGCTCGCGGTCGGAGTGGCCCTGCTGACGGCGGGGGAGCTGCTCTCCTCGGCGAGCGGCTGGGGCATCTCGTACGGCCTCGCCGACCCGCACCGCCAGGGCGAGTTCCTGGGTGCCTGGAGCCTCGGCTCCGACCTGGCGCGGGCGGGCGGGCCGCTGCTGGTCGCGGCCCTGGTCACCCATGGGGGCGTCTCCGGCTGGCTGCTCCTGGGCACCCTGTTCCTGGCGGCGGGAACGGTCACCGGGCCGCTGGCGGCGCGCGCCGAACGCGCGGCCGTCGACCATGGCCGGGCCGCCGCGCCCGTGTCCGGCTGACCGGCCCCCCGAAATACGGATGACTGTCCGATTCGGTCGGGTTAGTGTCGAGGGATGGATCAGCTGCGCTTTCGCGATGTTCCCGAAGCCCATGTCGACCGCGCCCTCGAACTCGGCTACCTCGTCTTCCACGAGCGCCCCGAGGACGAGGAGATCCGCAAGTACCACCGCGAGGCACTCCTCGACTGCGACCGCGTCGGTGCCTACGACGGTGACACACTCGTCGGATTCCTCGCCGCCTTCCGCTTCACGATCTCCGTCCCCGGCGGTGAACTCCCGTGCCCGGGGCTCACGTTCGTCGCGGTGGCGCCCACCCACCGCCGCCGGGGTGTGCTCACCGGCATGATCGGGGAGTTCTTCCGCCGCAGCGCGCGCGAGGGGCGCGCGGTCGCCGCGCTGTGGGCCTCCGAGGCGGCCATCTACGGCCGCTTCGGCTTCGGTTCCGCCACCCACGGCGCCACCGTGGAGATCGACTCCAGCCGCCCGCTCGCCCTGCGCATCGCCCCCGACGAGCGCCCGCTGCGCCTGGTCGACCCGTCGGACGCCCCCGCACTCCTCGGCCCCTACTACGACGCGACCCGCGCCCGCACACCCGGCCGGATCGCCCGCGACGAGGTCCGCTGGCGCAAGGAGTGGCTGGCCGACAAGGACGAGGACGACGAAGAGCTGAGCCCGCCGAGGATCGTCGCGCTCGGCGCGCCGGACGAGCCGCTGGGCGGGTACGCGGTGTACCGCACCAAGGGCGGCGACGACGACGCCGGTACGCCCGGTCTGGTCCGCGTCGACGAGCTGGAGGCCGACACCCCGGCCGGCGCGGCCGCGCTCTGGCGCTATCTGGCCGCCATCGACCTGACCGGCCGGGTGCGCCACTGGGGCGGCGCCCCGGACGACCCGCTGCACCACTTCGCCGCCGACCGCGACCAGGTCCGCGTCACCCAGATCTTCCCGGCGCTGTGGCTGCGCCTGCTCGATGTGCGCGCCGCGCTCACCGCGCGCTCCTGGGCGGCCCCGGCCGATCTGGTGGTCGAGGTGCGCGACGAGCGCGTACCGGCCAACACGGGCCGCTTCCGGCTCACGGTCGCGCCGGAACCGGACGCGGCGGGCACCGACGCGTACACCGCCTCGTACGAACCGACCGACGCCCGCCCCGACCTGGCCCTGGACGTGCGTGAGCTCGGCGCCTGCTATCTCGGCGGCACCGACCCGCGCCACCTCGTGGCGGCGGGTCTGGTCACCGAGCACACCCCGGGAGCGGCGGCGGTCCTGGGCGCGGCGCTGCGCACCGGCCGACTGCCGCACACCGCCGACGAGTTCTGACCCCTGACCCCCGCCCTACTCGTTCTCGGGCGGGGTGTCGGACGTCGGCGAATACGGCTTGATGTCGAGCACCGGAGTGCCGTTGACGAGGTCCACGCCGTCGAAGTGCAGGACGTTGCCCTTCACTTCGCGGACGCGGACCAGGCTCAGGCCGATGCGGTTGTGCCGGTTGGGCGTACGGGTGGCGTAGACGCCGGTCGTACGCCCGCTCTTCTCCCAGCCGCGCGGCACCACCTGGAGCGGCGCGGTCTCCTCGTCGGTCTGGTCGTGCAGCCAGGTCAGCAGCCAGACGTACCAGCCCTCGGCGATGCCGTCGAGGCCTGCGGCGTAGGGGTCGTAGAGCACGACCCGGCCCTGGTCCCCGTAGGCCAAGGTCGCCTGGGGCGGCGCCTGTTGGGGCCGGGCGTACTCCGTCACGACATAGCCGATCGGCGACAGCGGCACGACCGCGTCGGCGCCGAGAGGGGCGGGCGGATGGGACACCACGTATCTCCTCACACTCCGGAACCACGACAACCAAGCAGAACGACAGCACATCCCGAACGACACTCCGCGCAAGCCCGGCGCGCGCTGCCTGAAACGCGCCGGTCGTGCGCGAAGTCGAGAGACAGATGCCTGACAATCAATAACGCTGACAATATAGTGGGCAGCCGGGAGGTACGGCCCGAGTCGTCGGGCCGGTCCGAGGAGGCAGCCCCGTGAGACTGAGTCCGCCGTTACCCGAACCGCCGGGCATAGCCGCCGCCGTGCTCTGGCTCCCGTCCCGCCGCCTGGACACCGCGGACGCGGTGGCCGCCGGGCGGCTCGACCAGGAGACCGCCGACCGGCTCGGCTACCGCGCGCTGAGCGAGAGCCCCGACCGGGCGGCCCCCGAGATGGCCGTGCTCGCGGCCCAGAAGGCGCTCGCCGACGCGGGCTGGTCCGCCGACGACCTCCGTCTCGTCGTCCACGCGTGGATCTACCACCAGGGCCATGACTTCTGGTCCCCGCCGCACTACGTGGCCCACGGCATCGGAGCCCGCCACGCGACCCCGCTCGGGGTGCAGCAGACCTCCAACGGAGGCGTCGCCGCCCTGGAGACCGCCGCCGCCCGCCTCGCCCTGGACCCCACGGTCAACCGGTGCCTGGTGACCACCGCCGACCGGTTCGTGGAACCCGGCTTCGACCGCTGGTCCGGCGACATCGACGTGGCGTACGGGGACGCGGCCACCGCGCTGCTCCTCGACCGCGACGCGGGCCCCTACCGGCTGCTGGCCATCGCCTCGGTGAGCGTCCCCGAGTACGAGGTGCTCTACCGGGGCGACGACGCCTTCACCCCCGCGCCGCGCAGCGCGTACGAGACGATCAGTGCCCGGCGCACCAAGCTGTTCTTCCGGGCGGGCGGCGGCTGGCCCAAGTTCGTCGCCGTACTGCGCCGCTCGGTGCAGCGCGTGGTGCTCGACGCCATCGCCGACGCCGGACTCACCCCGGCCGACCCCCGGCTGCGCTACCTCGTCCTGCCGCGCCTCAGCACCGGCGCGCTCACCCAGTTCTACGGGCCGTCCGTGCACGAACTGGCCCTGCCCCACACCGAGATCCTGGACCTCGGCCGCGACACCGGGCACCTCGGTGCCGGGGACCCCGTGGCCAACCTCGCCACCCTCCAGGCCGACGACCGGCTCGCGCCGGGCGAGGTCGCGCTGTTCCTGAGCGCGGGCAACGGCTTCACCTGGTCCTGCGTCGCGATATCCCACGAATAGACCGGCGGGCGTCACACCTGGCGGGCGCGGAACGTCTTCCCCGTGAGGCATTCCCGCACGGCTCTTTCGTACAGCTTCCACAGTGAGAGGTGCAGTCGAATGACAGAGCGTAACGAGGCCCTGGTCATCGGTGCCGGTGTGGCCGGTCTGACCACGGCGGTGTGTCTGGCCGAGCGCGGCTTCACGGTCCGGGTCGTCGCCGAGCGCGCGCCACGGCAGACCACGTCGGCCGTGGCCGGGGCGATCGTCGGCGGCCCGGCGATCGCCGACGAGACCGAGGCGGAGGCCAAGTTCGCGCCGACCGCGATCACCCGGCCCTGGCACCAGGCGAGCCTGGCCGAGTTCACCGCGCTCGCCAAGCAGCCCGACAGCGGCGTCCGGCTGACCCGTGGCCGGCTGGTCAACCGGCAGGCCACGGGCGGCCACGAGTGGGCCGCCCATCTGCCCGGCTACACGCCGTGCGGGGAGGAGGAGAGCGGCGGGTTCCCGGTGGCGTTCCGGGTCGACCTGCCGACCGTGGACATGCCCGTGTACCTGGAGTACCTGGCAGCCCGGGTGACCGCCGCCGGGGGCACCGTCGAGGTGGGTGCGGTGGACTCGCTGGAGGCGGCGGCCGCCCAGGCGCCGCTCGTCGTCAACTGCACGGGAGTGGGCGCGCGCACCCTGGCCGACGACCCGAAGGTCTTCCCGGTCCGCGGCCAGCACGTGATCGTGGAGAACCCGGGCATCGACGAGTTCTTCTTCGAGCAGAACCCCGGCCCGGACTCGACGAGTTACTTCCCGCACGGGCGCCGTCTGGTGTGCGGCGGCACCGCCGAGCGCGGGGTGTGGAGCATGGACCCGGACCCGGCCAAGACCGAGGAGATCCTGGCGCGCTGCATCGCCGTGGAGCCCCGGATCGCCGGGGCGAAGGTCACCGGCGTCGAGGTCGGCCTGCGGGCCTCGCGGCCGCAGACCCGCCTGGAAGTGGAGCCGGTCGGCTCGGCGCGGGTGATCCACAACTACGGTCACGGCGGCATCGCGGTCGGCCTCTCCTGGGGCTGCGCCCAGGACGTACTGCGCCTCGCGCTCGGCGGCGCCGCCGCCGAAGTCGTGTCATGACAGCGGCCCCGGCGGCCGGCCCGGGTCTGCAGACCCTCCCGGCCGGTCCGACCGTCCTGCTGAAGCGGCTCGACGCGCTCCTGGAGGGCTGGGGGACCGCCGTCGGAGCGGCCCCCATGATCATGCCTCCGCTGCTCCCGGTCGCCGACCTCTCCCGCCTCGACGTGTACGACAACTTCCCGCACCAGGCGCTCGTGGTGACCACGCTGGACCTGACCCGGCATCAACAGGGCGTGCCCTACGAGGAGTTCGCGCCCGGCGCCCTGGAACCCGCGCTCCTCGGGCTTCCCTCGGCCGCCTGCTTCGCCGTCTACCTCCACCACGAGGGCCGCGCCCTGCCCGACGGGACTACGGTGACCGTGCTCGGGCGCTGCTTCCGCCGCGAGGACCACTACGACGGGCTGCGGCGGCTGCTCGGCTTCCATATGCGCGAGATCGTGGCGCTCGGCTCGTACGAGTTCACCCAGGAGCATCTGCGCCGGTTCGAGGAGCGTGTCACCGCCCTCGCGGACGCCCTCGGCCTCGCGCTGCGCAAGGAGGCCGCGACCGACCCCTTCTACGACCGGGGCGGACAGCGGGCGCTGCTCCAGCGGCTCGCGCCGGTCAAGCACGAGTTCCTCGTCGACGGCCTCGCGATCGCCTCGCTCAACGTCCACCGCAACTTCTTCGGCGAGCGGTGCGGGATCACCCTGGACGCCACCGGGCAGGCCGTCCACACCAGTTGCGCGGCCTTCGGCCTGGAGCGCTGGCTCTCGGTCCTTCACACACGGTACGGAAGCTGGGAGGCGGCGACGCGGGCCGTGGAGAAGGCGGCCGCGGCACTCGGCGGGGCGGACCGGACCGGCGGGGCCGAGCGGTGAGGGCGGCCGCCGCCGAGCTGGCGGAGGTGGTCGCCTGGATCGCCGGGCGCCACCCGGAGGCGCCCGGGATCGGCCCGGAGGACGATCTGATCGAGAGCCGGCTCATCGACTCGCTGGGCTTTCTGGAGTTCATCGTGCTGATCGAGCGGCTCAGCGGGCGGCCGGTCGACGTCGAGAACCTCGACCTCGACGACTTCCGCTCGCTGAGCCGGATCGAGCGGGCGTTCTTCAGTGGGCCGGACCCTCGGCCGTCGGATCGTAGCTCGGCGGGCTGATCAGCGGGTACACCTCGAAGTCCAGGTGCAGTCCGGCGGGGCTGCGGTACAGCAGCTGCATCAGCTGCTCGTGCGACTCGACGTCGTAGATGTTGAGCCCCGCCGAGGCACCGACCAGGATCCAGCGGTCCCTGATCAGGCCCTTCTCCTGAAGCTCCTGGGTGTACCGGAAGCCCTCGGCGAGCTTCTCCTGGAACTCCTCGATGCTGATGCCGACCGGGGCCCGCTTGGCTATCACCGCGAACAGCGCCATGGACGTCTCTCCTTCAGTTGAGTGGGTTCGGGGCTTCCTGGTCCACGGGCGGCCCGGCGGGCATCCGCAGGGCGCGGTCGGAGCGGGCGAAGCGCGCCCGCGCGAACGTGCCGACGATCGACACCGGTACGGTCGCGGCGGCCGCGATGCCGAACAGCAGCCCGAAGTCGCCGCGCCCCGCGAGCGGGCCCACGGCGGCCGTGCTGATGGCGGCGCCGGTGAAGACCGAGCAGGCGATGAGCGCGGTGGCGCTGCCGCGCACCTCGGGCGCGGCCGCCTCCAGGATCCACGCCTGGAGCGCCGACTGGCCGACGGCGAGGGCGAGTCCGGCCAGCGCGCTGGCGATCAGGATGCCCGCGACCGACTGGGTGAGCGCGGCCGTGAGATAGCCGGTGAAGAGCAGACCGGTGCCCCAGCCGAACATGCCCGCGCCGGTCGCCCGGGCGTCGACGGCTCGGACGACCACGCTGCCGCCGATCGCCGCCACCCCGTACGCACTGGTCACCAGGCCCGACATCAGGACGCTGCTGCCGTGCTTCTGGAGGGCCGCGTTGAAGAAGTTGAAGAGGCCCATCATCGCCGCGCCCTCGACGAAGGTGAACGGGATGAAGAAGCGGAACCAGCCGTCCCCGAGCACCTGGGCGAAGCGCTGCCGCACACTCGGCCCCGCGACGGCCTTGGGCCGGGGCGCCTCCGGCAGCCGGGTGTAGACGAGGGCGAGCAGCGGCGCCGCGACGGCCGGGATGAGCAGCGCGGAGCGCCAGTTCAGCAGCTCGGTGAGCGCGCCCGCGACGACGGTCGCCAAGGCGGCGCCGACCGCGCTGGAGGACATCAGCGCCGCCATCGTGCGCTGGCGGCGCTCCATCGGGATGTGGTCGCCCACATACGCGACGGTCACCGGGATGAGCGCGGCGGCGAAGCCGCCGGCGATCGCGCGCCCCGCGATCAGCAGGGCGGCGTTGGGCGCGAGCGCCGCCGCCAGGTCCGCGACGCCGAGTCCGAGGAGCGCGGTGCGCAGCACCCGCACCCGGCCCACCCGGTCCGAGACCGTGCCGTGCACCGGCTGCATGATGCCGACCATCGCCAGATAGCCGGTGAGGGCCAGCGTGATGGTGCCCAGGCTGACATCGAAGTCCTTGGAGACGGGGACCATGAGCGGGTTGATGACGACGAGGTCGAAGTCGAGCAGGAAGAACCCGGTGCACAGGACGGCCACGATCCCGCGGTCGCCGAGCTTGTCGGCCATGGGCCGCGCTCTCATCGGGTCACCGCCCGGACCGCGACGCACGACCAGCTGAACCCGCCTCCCAGGCTGAGCAGCAGCGCCACCTCGCCCCCGGCGAGCCGCTTCCCGGAGTGCAGGGCGGCCAGGTTGGCGGCGGAGTCCCCGGCGCCCAGGTGCCCGGTCCCGCCGCCCAGGTTGAGGATCTCGGCGTGGCGCAGCCCGAGGCGTTCGACGGCCGGGTGGAAGAACTCCTGGAGCGGTCCGGCGCCGAGCCGGGGGAGCGTCAGGAACCGCACGCGTGGGTCGTCGGGGGCGAGCCCCGCCTCGGTGAGCGCGGTGTTCACCACGTCGACCACGGCCTCGATGAGCGCCGCGTCGAACCCGGGCTCGGCCCCGGAGGCGACGAACGCCCGTTTGGTGCGGCGCACGTCGACCTGGGGCAGGGTGCGCGGCATCGAGCTGAACTCGTCGTCGCCGCGGTGCATCGTCTCGTACTCGGAGCGGACCACGGTGGCCACCGACAGCAGCTCGTACGGGCCCTGGTCGCGGTCCAGGAGCAGGGCGGTGCCGGCGTCGCCGTAGACGAGTTCGTAGTCGCCGAGCCAGCGGTCGAAGGCGGGCGGCAGGAAGCGGTCGCCGGTGGTGACCGCGGCGCGCGCCACTCCCGGGTCCGCGATCATCCGGGCGGCGGCGA
Source organism: Streptomyces sp. ERV7 (assembly GCF_001653515.1). Taxonomy (GTDB): domain Bacteria; phylum Actinomycetota; class Actinomycetes; order Streptomycetales; family Streptomycetaceae; genus Streptomyces. The sequence continues at coordinate 859,226 of NZ_LYOY01000051.1, forward strand.
CTTCGAGTGCGGCGGCTCCGCCGTTGCACATCTGCTGGACGCCCACGGCGGTGGCGGTCGAGGCGCCGATGTGGTGGGCGACGTAGTTGGCGGGCGCCCAGAAGTCATGGCCCTGGTGGTAGGTCCAGGCATGCGCCACCATGCCGAGCTCCGCCCCGTCCCACCCGGCCGCCGCGAGCGCGTCGGTGGCGGCGAGGACCGCCATCTCCGGTGCCGCGCGGTCGGGGCTCACGGTGACCTCGCGGTAGCCGAGGCGGGTCGCCGTCTCCTCGTCGACCCGGCCGGCCGCGAGCGCGGCCTCGGTGGTGTCGCGCCGGTCCGGGAGCCAGAGGGTCGCGGCCGCGATCCGCAGCGGCGTGGTCAAGGGCGGGGACAGACGCACTGGGTCCTCCCGGAAGGGCCCCGGAGGGCATCGTCAGTGATGCGGATTATCAGCGAGAGTCTTCTCCACCTCGGGATGCCGCGTCAAGGGCCGAAAGGCGCAAGTCGCGCGCCCTCGTGGGCCGTCGCGCGCCCCGGCGGGACCCGCCGTGTGCGCAGCGCGAGCGGCCATCGCCTCCGGCCGCCCGGCGCCCGCACCTTCTGTACGCCTATGCCAGCCTATGCCGGTATCTCCCGCGCACGGCCGATTGTGCGCGGTCCCGGCGGGCCGCGCCGCCCGCCCCCGTACCGGGCCGCGGCTGATCCGTACGGCGGTCCAGCGGCCTCCCATGCCCCGCCACCCGCACGATGTCCGCCGTGTGCGATCGACTGTGCAACTCCGGGGAATAGAAGCGTCCGGAGGAGGTCGTGTGTTAAACAGAGCACAACTCGCCCTCGACTGGCGAGAGTTGACCGGAACAGCACGCATTTACCCGTCCGCTGCCACAGCGGAGTGTCGCTTACACAGAGGTGATGCATGGACGACCTGGCCGGCACCACGAGCACCGACTTCTCCCTGAGCGCGCGGGAGATCGAGCAGTTCCACCGGGACGGATACATCGGCCCGTTCGACATGTACGAGCCCGACGAGATGGAGAAGAACCTCCGCGCCCTGCGCCCCAAGCTGCTCAACACCAAGCGGGCGATCTACGGGCAGGAGAAGGCGGTCTCCGGCGTCACCAACCTCGCCAACTACGACCGCCACCTCGACGTCGACTTCCTCGCCGACCACATCACCCGCCCCGAGATCGTCCAGCGGGTCGCCAGTCTGCTGGGCCCCGACGTGCTCTGCTGGCGCACCGAGTTCTTCCCCAAGTACCCCGGCGACGAGGGCACGGACTGGCACCAGGCCGACAACTTCTCCAACGTCGCCGGCTCCAAGCACCCCCAGATCGTCTGGCCCGAGGACTCCGAGTTCGGCGGCACCATCACCGTCTGGTCGGCGTTCACCGACGCCAGCGTGGAGATGGGCTGCCTCCAGTTCATCCCCGGCTCGCACCGGACCATGAACTACGACGAGTCCAAGGTCATGACGTACGACGCGGACTCCATCGGCAAGGTGGAGAAGGACGGCGTACGGCGCGGCTTCTTCGGCTACGACTACCGCCAGCTCCAGAAGGACCCGAACTGGAGCCCGGACGAGTCCCGGGCCAAGTCGATGGTGCTCAAGCAGGGCCAGTTCATCGTCTTCTGGTCGACCCTGATGCACGCCTCGCACCCGCACGCCGGACTGACCGACAACATGCGACTGGGGTACGCGGCCCGCTATCTGCCGACCCAGGTGCAGGTCTACCCGTTCTCGGACGCCCTCCAGGAGTTCGGCGGAGAAGCCAGCCTCGACAAGTTCGGCTGTGTGATGGTCTCCGGCGAGGACGCCTACCGGCACAACCGCTTCGTCGAGCGGACCGTCAACGGCACGCCCTTCCGGTCGGACCGCTGACCCCCGCTCGCCCACCTCCACTGAGAACGCCGCCACATCCCGAGGGGTGTCTGCGCTGGAAAGACAAACGGGGACCCGACTCACCGGCACCGACGAGGCCTTCGCCCTCCACCGCCGGATCAACCGGACCGCCACCGACTATCCGCGGGACAGCTCCGTGCCCGCGCTCTTCACCGCGACCGCCGCCCGCGCCCCGGACGCGCTCGCGGTGGTGCAGGGAGAGCGCGCGTACACCTACCAGGAGCTCGACCGGCTCTCCAACGGCCTCGCCCACCGTCTGCTCGCCGAGGGCTTCACCCCGGGCTCGACCGTCGGGGTCTGCCTGGCGCGCTCGCCCGAGCTGATCGTGGCGCTGCTCGCGGTGCTGAAGTGCGGGGGCGCGTATCTGCCCTTCGACGTGGGCTGGCCCGACGAGCGGCTGCACGGCCTGTTCACGGACGCCGACTGCCGATGGGTGCTGACCGACCGCCATGAACAGCTCTCCCGGCGACTCGGAGAGTGCCAAGTGCTCGGTGTTGAGGGAGAGTTGGGGGGATCCGACGCCACCCCGGTGGTCGACGTGGACGGCGGCTCCCTCGCGTACGTCAACTTCACCTCGGGCTCCACCGGCCGCCCCAAGGGCGTGGCCGTCCGGCACCGCAGCATCGCGCGGCTGGTCCTCGGCGCCCGCTTCGCCCGGCTGGACGCGGACAGCCGGCTGCTCCAGCTCGCGCCGGTCACCTTCGACGCCGCGACCTTCGAGATCTGGGGCGCGCTGCTCAACGGCGGTACGTGTGTGCTCTACCCGGACGGCCTGGTCCGGCTCTCCCGGCTCGGGCGGGTCATCGACGAACACCGCGTCACGGTCGTCTTCCTCACCACGGCGCTGTTCAACGCCGTGGTCGACGAGGCGCCCGACGCCCTCGACGGGACCGAGACCGTACTGATGGGCGGCGAACTCCACTCGATTCCGCACGTGGCGGCGGCGCTGCGGCGGTACGGGCCGGGCCGCCTCGTCCATGTGTACGGTCCCACCGAGGCCACCACCTTCGCCACCCACCACCCCGTCGACCGGCTGATCCCCGACTCGGGGCTGCTGCCGATCGGCACACCGATCCAGAACACCCGGCTGTATGTGACCGACGGCGACACCCTGTGCGAGCCGGGCAGGACCGGCGAGATCTGTCTGGCGGGCGACGGGCTCTCACCCGGCTACCTCGGCATGCCGGAGCTCACCGCGGAGCGCTTCGTGGACCGGGTGGTCGACGGCGTCACCGAACGGCTCTACCGCACCGGCGACCACGGCACCCTGCTCCCCGACGGCTCGCTGGTCTTCCAGGGCCGCGAGGACGATCAGGTCAAGATCAACGGCTTCCGCATCGAGCTGGGCGAGGTCGCCCACCACCTCGACCGCCACCCCGAGGTACGGCGCAGCCATGTCACCGTGAGCAGCGAACGCGGTGAACGGGCCCTGGTGGCCTTCGTGGTGGCGGACGGCCAGTCCGTCACACCCACCTCGCTGCGCCACCATCTGCGGACCCGGCTCCCCGCGTATCTGGTCCCGGCCCGCATCCATCTGTGCGAGGCGCTGCCGCTGACGCCGACCGGCAAGGTCGACGGCCGCGCGCTGCTCGCCGCGCACGACACCCACACCCCACCCCCCGCCGCCCCGGCCGCACAGCCGGTGGCCTCGCGGGACTGACCGTACGGAGGAGAGGACCATGACTTCCCAGGACTCCCGGGCGGCGCTCGGCACGCCGCCCATGACCACGACCGAGGAGGCGATCGCCGAGATCTGGCGCGGCCTGTTCGGTATCACCGACGTGGCCGTCGGCGACGACTTCTTCGAGCTCGGCGGCAACTCGCTGACCGCCATCAAGTTCCTGTCCCGGGTCGAGGAGCGCTTCGCCGTCGACGTGCTGCTGCCCGAGACGCTCTACGAGGACGCCAGGCTGAGCAGTCTGGCCAAGGCCGTCGACGAGGCGATGGCGTAGGCCCGCCGTGCGCCCCCCACCCCGCGCCGCCGCGCCGCCGAGGACCGCGACGGGCGACCCCTTCGCCCGGTTCGGCGACGACGGCGCGGCCACCACCCGGCTGTACTGCTTCCCGTACGCGGGCGGCGGCACCCAGGTCTTCCGCGGCTGGCAGGAGCGGGTGCCGCCGGGCGTCGGGGTGACCGGCATCCGGCTGCCCGGGCGCGAACAGCGCTTCCGGGAGCGGCCCTTCGACGCCTGGCCACAGGCGCTCGGCGCGCTGGCCGAGGCCCTGGCCCCGGAGACCGCACGCGGGCCGTACGCCTTCTTCGGCCACAGCCTGGGCGCCCGGCTGGCGTACGAGCTCACCCACCGGCTCACCGCGGACGGCCACCGCCCGCCCGAGCTGCTGGTCGTCTCGGCGTGCCGCGCGCCGGGCGTGCCACCGCGCACCCCGCCCATGCACACCATGGACGGGCCCACCCTGCACCGACGGCTGCGCGAGATGAACGGCGTGCCGCCCGAAGTCCTCGCCAGCCGCGCCCTGATGACGCTCCTGGAGCCGGTGCTCCGGGCCGATCTGCGGCTCGCCGAGACCTGGCAGCCCTCGCCCGGGCGGATCGCGGCGCCCATCCTGGCGCTCTGCGGGGAGGACGACGACATCGACCCGTACGAGGACATGGTGGCCTGGAAGCACCACACCGCGGCGGAGTTCACCATCCGGGCCTTTCCCGCCGGGCACTTCTTCCTGCGCGACGAGGAGGAGGCCGTGCTCGCGACGATCTCCGGGCGGCTGGGGACCGGGGGTGCGCGGTGACGGACCCGCTGAGCAGCCCGTCGCCCCATCTCACGCCGGTGCACGAGGAGTTCCGCTCCTCGGTCCGTACGTTCTTCCGCAAGGAGGTCGTCCCCTACGCGGCGGAGTGGGAGCGGCGGCGGGCGATGCCCCGCTCGGCCTGGCACGCCTTCGCCGCCGAGGGGCTCCTCGGCCTCAACCACCCCACGTCCGTGGGCGGCGCCGGCCTCGACTTCTTCCACTCGGTGGTCTTCCTGGAGGAGCTGGGCCGCACCGGCTTCGGGGGAGTGCGCTTCGCGGTGGCGCTGCACGCGTATATGGGCACCAGCTACCTCGCCACCAACGGCTCGGCCGAGCTCCAGCAGCGCTATCTGCGCCCTGCCGTCGCGGGCGATCTGATCGCCGGTCTCGCGATCACCGAACCGCAGGCGGGCTCGGACCTCGGGCGCCTGGAGGCGACGGCCGTCGAGGACGGCGACCATCTGGTGGTCGACGCCGAGAAGCGGTTCGTCGTCAACGGCGGCTTCGCGGACTTCTTCGTCACGGCGGTCCGTACCGGGCCCGGCCGACGCCGCTCCAGCCAGGGCGAGCTGACCCTGCTGGTGGTGGACCGCACCGCCGAGGGCGTCCACGTACGCCCCAACGACTCCATCGCCTGGCGGGCCTCGGCCATGGCCGACGTCAGCATGCGCGGGGTGCGGGTGCCCAGGGAGAACGTGATCGGCCGGCGCAACTCGGGCTTCGTCCAGATCATGAAGAACATGCAACTGGAGCGGCTGGCGGCGGGCATCTCGGCGGTCGGGGACGCCGCCAACTGCCTTGATGTCACCTGGAGATACCTCAAGAGCCGCGCCATGTTCGAGTCGACGCTCAGCGCCAAGCAGGCGGTCCGCCACAAGATGGCCGATCTGCTCACCGAGGTCGAGGCGGTCCGGCTGCTGGCCCACCACGCGGCCTGGAGCTACGCCCGCGACCCGCTGTCGATCACGGCCTGTTCGATGGCTAAGCTCAAGGCCACCGAAGTGGCCCGGACCGTTGCCGAGGAATGCCGCCATCTGCACGGCTCCGAGGGCTTCCGGGAGGGCGCGCCGATCGTCCAGACCGTGCATGACGCCCAAGCCGCCACCGTCGCCGCCGGAGCGAGCGAGGTCATGCGCGACATCGTCGTACAGAGCGGATACGAGGAGTTGCCGTGACCACGTCCGAGACGGAGGCGACCGGCCCCGGCGGCCCACCGGGTCCCGCGCCGGGCCCGAAGCAGGCGCCGGGCCCGATGTCCGACCTGGTAAGGGCCGGGACGGTCGGGCTGATCGCCGCGTTCGTGGGGTTCTCCAGCTCGTTCGCCATCGTCCTCGAAGGACTCACCAAGGTCGGCGCGAGCCGCGCCGAGGCGGCCTCCGGACTGATGGCGCTCTCGGTCTCGATGGGCGCCTGCGCGATCTTCCTCAGTCTGCGGCTGCGGATGCCGATCAGCGTCGCCTGGTCGACGCCGGGGGCCGCGCTGCTGGCCGGCGCGGCCTCGGTCGACGGCGGATTCGCCGCGGCCGTCGGCGCGTTCCTGGTGACCGCCGCGCTGATCGTGGTCACCGGGCTGTGGAAGCCGCTCGGCCGCTGGGTCTCGGCCATCCCGAAGCCGCTGGCCAACGCCATGCTCGCGGGGATCCTGCTGCCACTGTGTCTGGCCCCCGCCAAGGCGGTCCAGGAGAAGCCGGCGGTGGGCCTCGCGATCGTCGGCGTCTGGGCGCTGGTCGGCACCTTCAGGAAGTTGTACGCGGTACCGGCCGCGGTCGTCGTCGCCGTGGTCCTGATCACCGCGACCACCCATATCTCCGCCGCCGACCTCGGACCGCTGTGGCCCAAGCCGGTCCTGGTCACCCCCGACTTCACGGCGGCGGCCGTGATCGGCATCGCGCTGCCGCTGTATGTGGTGACGATGGCGTCGCAGAACATCCCGGGCATCGCGGTCCTGAACGTCAACGGGTACGAGCCCGAGCCGGGCCCGCTGTTCGGCTGGACCGGCGCCTTCGGCCTGGCCTCGACGCCCTTCGGCGGCCACGCGGTCAACCTCGCCGCGATCACCGCCGCCCTGTGCGCCGACGAGAACGCGGGCCCCGACCCGCGCAAGCGCTACCGGGCGGCCGCGATCGGCGGCGGCGCCTACATCCTGCTCGGCCTGGGCGCCGGTGCGGCCGTCGCGTTCGTCGGCGCGGCCCCGCCCACCCTGATCGAGGCGGTGGCGGGCCTGGCGCTGCTCGGCGCGCTCGGCAACTCCCTGGTGGGAGCGGTGACCGACCCCGGCGACCGCGAGGCTGCGGTGGTCACGCTGGTGGTGACGGTGTCGGGGGTGCAGTTCTTCGGGATCAGCGGCGCGTTCTGGGGGCTGCTGGCCGGGGGCGCGCTGTACGCGGCGAAGAGGCGACTGCCGGCGAAGTGAGCTGCGAGGTTGTCACCGGTCCGCGGCTTCTCCGAAAAGCTGCGCCTCGATCGCCTCGTTGTACTTCTGGAGCGCGAACTCCTGCGTACCGAAGCAGTGTTCCTCGTTGGCCCCGCTCGTCAGCCCGATCTGGATCTCCCGGTAGATCTCCAGGTCCTCGTACTGCACCTGATAGGTCAGCTGACGGTTCTCCTCCCACTGCTCGGCACTGCCTTCCCGCACCGATCCCTTCGGCACGATGAGGCGCAGCTTCACGAGCGTCCGGGTCGGGCCGAGTGGGTGACTGGTAATCCACAGGAAGTGGTCCGACTGGTGCAGCACCGTCTCGTTGGGAAAGATCGTGTGGATCACGTTCGCCACCGACAGAAGACGCCGTTCGCTACGTTCCGTCCTGGTGATGAAGTTTATCGAGCGCTTCGGCAGGATCGACCGCAGATGCGGCCCAAACGCATCGAAGAAGAAAGTGCTGTTCTCGAAGAGCGGGTTGGCGCTCTTCGCATGCAGAAACGGGAAGTGGTACCCCTCAAGGGTCCCTTCGACGACCAGCTTCCAATTGATCTCCCACTCCTGGCTCTCGGCTCCGTAGATCTCGTACGAGGAGAGATCCAGATCCGCGATGTCGGGCCGGAAGTCACCCAGGAACGCGTCGAGGTCGGCGCGGCCCGGATTCTCCTCGGGCATCAGCCAGACGAACCCGTACGCCTCCACCGCGGGGAGCGCCACCAGATTGCGTTTCCCCCGCTCGACGCCGGGGAAGCAGTGCGGGCTCGGAATCGCGGCGAGGGTGCCGTCCAGGTCGTAGCGCCAGGCGTGATAGCCGCAGGTGAACTGCTTGCGCTCGCCTGACGGCTCCTTTTCCAGGCGGGCTCCGCGATGCCGGCAGGCGTTGAGGAAGACATGCGCCACGCCGTCCTGGTCGCGGCTGACGATCAACGGCCTGCCGAAATGCTCCAGGGTCGCGAAGGTGCCGGGGGAGGGAATCTCGGAACTGTGCACCAGCATGGAGGGCAACTTCGCGAAAATGCGGTCGAGTTCCGCCTGGTACCACTGCGGTGACCGATAGCGGTCGACGCTGACCCGGGTGTCCGTGTCGGTCAGCGGGAGTCGCTTGTCACGAAGATGCTCCAGGGCACGGTCAAGGATCCGGAGTTCCTCGTCGCGATCCATCCGCCAACTCCCTCCAAGTCCTGCAGGACACAAAGGTGATCATCGGGTTGAGGTTCGGGTGCGCCGCAATTCTATAGGGGTTCCTTTGTGGTGACGAGGGCTGTTCAATGTCAAAAAATACGCGGTTGAACGGGAGTTGTGCCATTCCGTATATCACCGGTAGAACAGCGCGACAGCGGAACACCCTGCGGCCCGACAGGAGTGACCCGACGTGCAGACGCATTTCCTACTCGCCGCACCCGCCGCGCCCTCCACCGGACGGTTCCTCCTCGCCCTCGCCGTCATCCTCGCGGTGGCCTTCGCGCTGGCCCGCCTCGCCCAACGCGTGCGGCAGCCCGCGGTGATGGGGGAGATCGTCGGCGGCATCCTGCTGGGCCCGAGCCTGCTCTCCCTCTTCCCGGGCGACCTGGAGACCCGGCTGGTCCCGCCCTCGACCCTGTCCTACCTCCAGCTGCTGTCCCAACTGGGCCTGGTGCTCTTCATGTTCGGCGTGGGCTATCAGTTCGACATCGGGCATCTGCGCACCCCCACCGCGAAACGGCAGGTGGCGGCGGTGTCGCTGACGTCGGTGGCGCTGCCGTTCGCGCTGGGCGTGGGCCTCGCGTACGGGCTCTACTCCTGGCTCAGCAAGTCCGAGCTGAAGACGGACGGACCGCTGGGCCCGGCGCTCTTCCTCGGCGCGGCGATGTCCATCACCGCCTTCCCGGTCCTCGCCCGCATTCTGGCCGAACGCGGTCTGTACAAAGACCCGTTGGGTGCGATCTCGCTCGCCTGCGCGGCCGTCCAGGACTTCCTCGCGTGGTGCATCCTGGCGGCGGTGGTCGTGGTGGTCCGCGCGAGCGGGCCGTGGCCGCTGGCCCGGATGGCCCTGGAGTCGGCGCTGCTGCTGGCCGCGCTCGTCCTGCTGGTACGGCCGGGCCTCGACTGGCTGCTCGACCCGGCGAGACCCTGGGCGGGCGGCACCGCGCTCACCCACGCCGTCCTCGTCGTCGGCGTCCTGCTGAGCGCCGTCGCGACCGAGGAGATCGGTCTGCACGCCGTCTTCGGCGCGTTCGCCTTCGGCGCCGTCGCCCCGCACCGCCGCATCGACGAGACGGCCCCGCAGGTCCCCGAGCGCATCGAGCAGACCAGCCTGCTGCTCCTGCCGGTGTTCTTCACCGTCACCGGCATGTCCGTGGACGTCTCCGGCCTCGGCGGCCGGGGCCTGGTCATGACGGCGGCCGTGCTGGTGGCCGCCTGCGCGGGCAAGTTCACCGGCGCCTTCGGCGCGGCCCGCCTCACCGGTGCGACGCCCCGCGAGGCGACGGCCCTCGGGGTGCTCCTGAACTGCCGGGGCCTGACCGAACTGGTCATCCTCAACGTGGGCCTGGGCCTCGGCGTCATCGACACCCGCCTGTTCACGGCGATGGTGCTGATGGCGGTGGTCACGACGATGATGACGGGGCCGCTGCTTGAGCGGGTCCGTCCGGCGCGGCCACCGGCCCCCGGACGGCCGTCGGAGGTGCGGCCCGCGCTGGAGGCCGGATGAGGGGCGGCGGGGCGTTTCGGGAGGCCTACCCCGCCCCCGCAGCCGCCTTCTCGCTCTCCGCGCCGGTGCGGCTGTGGGAGGACGGCTTCGCCGCCGACCCGCACGCCTACTACGCGGCGCTGCGCGCCCAGGGCCCCGTCGGCTGGGCCGAACTCGCCCCGGGCGTCCCCGCGTACGTCGTCACCGACCGGCGGGCCGCGCTCGACCTGCTGCACGACAGCGACACCTGGTCGCACGACCCGAGGCCCTGGGAGGCCACGGTCGCCTCGGACTCGCCGATCCTCGGCATGATGCGCTGGCGGCCCAACGCCCTGTTCGCGGACGGCGACGCCCACATCCGCTACCGGCGCACCCTGCTGGACGCCTTCGACCTGGTCGAGCCGCACGACCTGCGCGAGCGGGTGCACCGGGCGGTGGACATCCTGGTGGGCCGGTTCGGACCGGCCGGGCGGGCGGACCTCGTCACGGAGTTCGCCCGGCCCCTGATGGCGCTGGTCTTCAACAACCTGTTCGGCCTGCCCGACAGCGAGAGCGGCCGCCTCAACGACTCGCTCGGCCAGATGATGGAGGGCGGCGAGCAGGCGGCGCAGGGCGAGGCCGAGTACGGCCGCTACGTCCTCGAACTCGTCGCCGCCAAGAGCGAGCGGCGCGGCGACGACCTCACCAGCCGGCTCCTGGACCACCCGGCGGGGCTCACCCCCGAGGAGGTCACCTGGCAGGTGTTCCTGACCCTCGGCGCGGGCCACGAGCCCACCGCCAACCTCGTCTCCAACGCCCTGTCGCGCATCCTCGGCAACCCCGCCTACTACTCCACCCTGACCAGCGGCTCGCGCCCGGTCGCGGACGCCGTCGCGGAGGTGCTGCGGTACGAGACGCCGCTCTCCAACTACGGCATCCACTTCGCCCGGCAGTCGCTGAGCTTCCACGGGGTGTGGATCCAGGCCGCCGTGCCGGTGGTCGTCTCCTACGGCGCCATCGGCCACTTCGCGGAGCACGACTTCGCCGGGGCGCACCACCCGCACGACGCCTCCCATCTGTCCTGGTCGGCCGGCAACCACGGCTGCCCGGTCAAGCAGCACACCCTGCTGATCGCCACCGAGGCCATCGAGCGGCTCACCCAGTGGCTGCCCGACCTCGGCCCCACCACCGAGCGCGGGCGTCTGACCTGGCGCCCCGGCCCGTTCCACCGTTCGCTCACGTCGCTGCCCGTCCGCTTCACCCCGCGCACCCCCGACCAGCCAGGAGAACGAGCATGACCCCGTCCACGCGAGTGCCCCTCGACCCGTTCGGCGCCGACATCCCCGCCGAGAGCGCCAGGCTGCGCGCGCTCGGCACGGTGGTGCCCGTCGAGCTGCCAGGGGGCATCCCCGCCTGGGCGCCCACCGGTTACGACACCCTCAAGTCGCTGATCCTCGACCCCCGGGTCAGCAAGGACCCCCGTCAGCACTGGGGGCTGTGGTCCGAGCTCGGCGAGCACCCCGACTGGGGCTGGATCCTGGGCTGGGTCGGCGTGATCAACATGCTCTCCACCTACGGGGCCGACCACACCCGGCTGCGCAAGCTCGTCGCCCCCAGCTTCACCGCCCGGCGCACCGAGGCGATGCGCACCCGGGTGGAGGAGATCACCGCGGAGCTGCTCGACGAGCTGGCCGAGGCGGCCGCCTCCGGCGAGCCGGCCGATCTGAAGGCGGCCTACGCGCACCCGCTGCCGATGCGGCTGATCTGCGAACTGTTCGGCGTACCGGGCTACTTGGTCAAGGACATGGCCCGGCTGATCGCGGCCATCATGGACACCTCGGACCCGAGCCCCGAGCACGCCGAGTCCGTCCAGAAGCAGATCGCCTATGTGCTGCCCGCCCTCATCGCGTTCAAGAGCGAGGTGCCGGGCGACGACATGACCACCGAGCTGATCAAGGTCCGGGACGAGGACGGCGACCGGCTCAGCAACGAGGAGCTCGTCTACACGCTGCTGCTCGTCATCGGCGCCGGCTTCGAGACGACGGTCAACCTGATCGGCAACGCCGTCGTCGACCTGCTCCACCACCCCGACCAGCTCGCCGCCGTCCGCTCCGGCGAGATCAGCTGGGACAACGTGATCGACGAGGTCCTGCGGGTCCACCCGTCGATCGCCACCCTGCCGCTGCGCTTCGCCGTCAGCGACATCACGGTCGACGGGGTCACCATCCCGGCGGGTGACGCCATCGTCACCACCTACGCGGCGGCCGGCCACGACCCGGCCCACTACGGCGAGAACGCCGGAGCCTTCGACGCCACCCGCGCCGCCGACGACCACCTGGCCTTCGGCATCGGCGTGCACCGCTGCATCGGCGCACCGCTGGCCCGGATGGAGGCGCTCACCGCGCTGCCCGCCCTCTTCGACCGCTTCCCGGACCTGCGACTGGCCGCGCGGCCGGACGAGTTGAGCCAGGTGCCGTCGTTCATCGCCTTCGGCTACCAGGAGATCCCGGTCGACCTCGGCTGAGCGGACAGCGGCGGCGGGCGGCGGTCCGGACCCCCGGTCCGGCGGCGCCGTACCGCTGCGTTTCGGACGATCTGAGCGGTCCCGGCGCCGGTGGCCGGCCGGGGCCGCGCGGTCACCGGTGCTCGGGGTTGGCGAAGTCGTCCCGGCAGCCCGCGTCCCAGGCGGAGCGCTGGTTGCCGTGCGCGGGGATGCCGCCCGCCCGCTTGAGCAGCGCGGCCAGGTGCATCAGGTTCCAGCTCATGAACGACGTGTTGCGGTTGGTGAAGTCGTTCTCGGGGCCGCCCGAGCCCGGGTCCAGATACGACGGGCCGGGCCCCGCCTCACCGATCCACCCCGCGTCGGCCTGCGGGGCGATGGTGTAGCCGAGGTGCTGGAGGCTGTAGAGGAGGTTCATGGCGCAGTGCTTGACGCCGTCCTCGTTGCCGGTGATCAGACAGCCGCCGACCCGGCCGTAGTACGCGTACTGGCCCTGCTCGTTGAGCAGGCTGGAGCAGGCGTAGAGCCGCTCCACCACCCGCTTGGCCACCGAGCTGTTGTCGCCCAGCCAGATGGGCCCGCACAGCACCAGGATGTCGGCCGCCATCACCTTCTCGTACAGCTCCGGCCAGGCGTCGCTCGCCCAGCCGTGCGCGGTCATGTCCGGCCAGACCCCGGTCGCGATGTCGTGGTCCACGGCGCGGACCACCTCCGTGGCCACCCCGTTCCCCTCCATCACCGCGCGGCTGCGGTCGATCAGCCCCTCGGTGTTGCTGACCTCGGGGGAGCGTTTGAGCGTGCAGTTGACGTAGAGGGCGCGCAGGTCGTCATAGCGGTACGGCGTCGGGGCCATCGGCTCTCCTCGGGGCGGTGGGAGTCCTCCCCAGCCTCCCGGGTCGGGGGCCGCCGGGCCACCTCGGCGGCCCCGAACGAATGAGCCGGGCCCCGGCGGCCCGCTCCCGCTACTGCACGCGCACCTCGGAGGCGTCGGAGGAGCCGTCGTCCGGCAGGTGGACGTCGTCGACCGAGATGTTGACCTCCACGACCTCCAGACCGGTCATCCGCTCCACCGCCGCGATCACGTTCTCGCGCACCTCGGCGGCGACCGCCGTGATGCTCACCCCGTACTCCACCACCACGTCCAGGTCGATGGCGGTCTGCCGCTCGCCGACCTCGACCTTCACGCCCCGGCTGACGGCCGCGCCGCGCGCCCTCGGCACCCGGTCGCGCATCGCGCCGATGGTACGGGCGAACCCGCCGCCCAGCGCGTGGATGCCCGGAACCTCGCGCGCGGCGAGGCCGGCGATCTTCTCCACCACGCCCCCGGCGATCGTCGTGCGGCCCCGGGTCGCGGGTGGCTGACCGGCACCGCTCCGCGCGGTCTGCAGGGTGGTGCCCGAAGTACCGCTGCGGTATTCGTCGGTGTCGGGGGTCTCGGGCTTCTCCACGGCAGAGCTGATCGGCTCCGTCATCCGAAGCCACCTCCTGGGGTCGGGGTCGGTGCGCGGGGTCCGCGCGTTCTCGTCCTGCGAGTACCGTGCGCGCGGCTCGTCATGCGGGCAAGGGGGCGTTCCCCGCCTCTTGTTCCTTGTCCAGCGCGCGTCAACACGGGCGCCGTCCACTGCTCCGGCCGGGTTCTCCTGCTGTACAAGAACACGCGAGACGGTGGTCGGGAGTGATCCCATGACTGCCGTGGCAACTGATGCCCCGTCAAGACAAGGCGTCACCGGCGCCTTTTCGGCTGGAGGAAGATCATGAGACGTATCCGGTTGACCCGCTGTCTCCTCGCCCTCGCGGGCGCTCTCTCCCTGGCGACGCTGCCCGCGAGCCCCTCGGCCGCCGACCACAAGGGCACCCCGGTCCTGCGGGTGATGCCGCTTGGCGACTCGATCACCTGGGGCGGCGGCAGCCCCACCCTCTCCTCGTACCGGCGCCCGCTCTGGCAGATCATGCGGCACGAAAGCCGCTACACCGTACGGTTCGTGGGCTCCAAGGCCTCCGGCAGCTTCGCCGACTTCTCCAACGAGGGCCACAGCGGCTATGTCATCGACCAGCTGACCGCCGGCATCGACGGCTGGATGGCCGGCGCCCGGCCCGACGTCGTCCTGCTCCACGTCGGGATCAACGACATCGCCAGGGGCATCGACCTGCCGCACGCCCCCGACCGCCTCGCCGCCCTGGTCGACCGGATCTACGCGGACAAGCCGGGCGTCACCGTCCTCGTGATGGGCCTCATCCCCACCACGAGCGGACTGGAGGAGCCCGCCAAGGCGTTCAACGTACGGGTCAAGGAGCTGGAGGAGACCGAGACCGAGGCCGGGCAGAAGTTCCGCTATGTGGAGCCGCCCGCGCTGACCCCGGCCGAGTTCGTCGACCAGCTGCACCCCAACGACGCCGGATTCCGGCGGATGGCCTGGTCCTTCTTCAGGCCCCTGGACGCGGTGTGGCGCGGCGGCTGGGAGCCCGGCGGCCCCGCGCTCGGCGCGGGCACCGAGGCGGGCGGTGCGGGCCCGGTGCGCTGGGCGGACCTCGACGGCGACCGCCGCATGGACCGGTTCACGCTCGACGGGCACGGCGGTGTCTTCGTGCACCTCAACCGGGGCGGCGCAGGACACGGCGGCTGGAAGCCGCTCGGCCGGGTGCTGGGGGGTCTGCCCGCCGACCCGGCCCGGGTGCGGTTCGCGGACTTCGACGGCGACAGCCGTGCCGACTGCGTCACCCTGGACGAGAGCGGCGCCGTCTCCGTCCGCCTCTACCGGGGCGGCGACGGTCACGGCGGCTGGCAGCTGCTCGGACACGTCACCGGGGGCAGCACGGCGGACGCGGGCCAGGTGGTGTTCGCGGACTTCGACGGCGACGGCCGGACCGACTACGTCACCCTCGGCTCCACCGGCGAGGTACGGGTACGGCTCAACCGGGGCGGCGACGACCGCGGCGGCTGGACCGACTGGGGCCGGGTCGCCACCGGCGTGACCGCCGACGCGAGCCGGGTGCGCTTCGCCGACCTCGACGACGACGGCCGCCCCGACTACAGCGTGGTGGCGGCGGGCGGCGCGGTCCGCTCCTTCCTCAACCGGGGCGGCGACGGCCGGGGCAGCTGGGTCGACCTCGGCAACACCACCACCGGCTTCACCGAGGACGCCGCGCGGGTGTCCCTGGCCGACTTCAACGGGGACGGCAACGCCGACTACGTCCTGGCGGGCCCCTCGGCCACGGCGGCGTCCGTGTACACCTGGGCGGGCGGCGACGGTCACGGCGGCTGGGTCGCCCGGGGCCCGGTGGTCTCGGCGGCAACAGGCTCTTAGGGCCGCGCGGGCACGGGGGTGGGCGGCGGGGCCACGACATCAAGTGAACGGTCCGGCCCCGTCAACACCCCTGATCCTTCAAGGAAGTTGACGCACCCTCATTGACACATCTGGTCCGGGCCACGATTCTGAGAGCGCTCTCACGAGGTGGAAGAGATGATTCCTCCTTGCGGCGCCCCCCACGTGAACCACCGGATCCGATGAGGAGTTGGAGCGTGTCTGCCCAAGGAAAGCCGCTGGCGCCCCTGGTCGCCGCGTTGCTCGTGGCAACGGGGTTCACGGCCACCGGTGCGGCCACCCCCGCCACCGCCGCCGTGCCCTCGACCATCCCGCTCACCGTGACCAACAACTCCGGGCGCGGTGAACCCCTCTACGTCTACAACCTCGGAACGCTGCTCTCGACCGGCCAGCAGGGCTGGGCCGACGCCAACGGCACCTTCCACCCCTGGCCGGCCGGGGGCAACCCGCCCACCCCGGCGCCCGACGCCTCGATAGCGGGACCGGCGAACGGGCAGTCGACGACCATCCGGATGCCCAAGTTCTCCGGCCGCGTCTACTTCTCGTACGGGCAGAAGCTCGTCTTCAAGCTCACCACGGGCGGTCTGGTGCAGCCCGCCGTGCAGAACCCGGGCGACCCGAACCGGAACATTCTCTTCAACTGGTCCGAGTACACCCTCAACGACGCCGGACTGTGGATCAACAGCACCCAGGTCGACATGGTCTCGGCGCCGTACGCGGTCGGAGTGAAGGCGGCCGACGGCGGCGTCAAGTCGACCGGGCACCTCAAGCCCGGCGGCTACAACGGGTTCTTCGGCGCGCTCAGGGGCAAGCCGGGCGGCTGGGCCGGCCTCGTCCAGACCCGCCCCGACGGATCGGTGCTGCGTGCGCTCGCCCCCGGCCACGGCATCGAGTCCGGGGCACTGGCGAAGACCGTCCTCGACGACTACATCAACCGGGTGTGGCAGAAGTACAGCACCTCGGCGCTGACCGTCACGCCGTTCGCGGACCGGCCGGACACCAAGTACTTCGGCCGGGTCTCCGGCTCCACGATGAACTTCACCAACAGCGCGGGCGCGGTCGTCACCCGCTTCCAGAAGCCCGACTCCGACAGCGTGTTCGGCTGCTACAAGCTGCTCGACGCCCCGAACGACCTGGTGCGCGGCCCGATCTCGCGCACGCTCTGCGCGGGCTACAACCGCTCCACGCTGCTGGTCAACCCCAACCAGCCGGACACCGGGTCCGGCGCCTTCTACCAGGACGCGGTGACCAACCAGTACGCCCGTGAGATCCACGCCCGGATGGCCGACGGCAAGGCGTACGCCTTCGCCTTCGACGACGTGGGCAACCACGAGTCGCTGGTGCACGACGGGGATCCGAAGCAGGCGTATCTGACGCTCGACCCGTTCAGCTAGGGCCCGCCCCCGACGAGGGACAGAAGTTCGACCGGGCGGCTCATCCCGTGGGAGATCTCCCGTCGCGGGGGAAGGCTCGCAGTCAGTACGCCAGTACGCGAGTCCAGCGGGAAGGAGACGGGGATGAGCCGCCCCGAGGAGAGCGACACGGCGGGCATGGAGGGCACCGGCGGCAACGCCGGGTACGGGAGCAGGCCGTTCAAGCGCTCGCACAGCCACTTCGTCGACCGCGTCACGCGGGACGGCCGCGACGGCTGGCCCGTCGAGTACGGCCGCTACCGGCTGGTCGTCAGCCGGGCCTGCCCCTGGGCGAGCCGCGCACTGGTCTCCCGGCGGCTGCTCGGCCTGGACGACGCGCTCTCGCTCGCGGTGGCCGACCCGATCCAGGACGACCGCAGCTGGCGCTTCACCCTCCAGCCGGACGGGCGCGACCCGGTGCTCGGCATCCGCTATCTCGGTGAGGCGTACGAGGCGCGCAAGCACGGCTACTCGGGCGGCGTCAGCGTCCCGGCGATCGTGGACGTGCCCAGCGGGGAGCTGGTCACCAACGACTTCCAGCAGATCACCCTCGACTTCGCCACCGAGTGGCGCGAGCTGCACCGGGCGGGCGCGCCCGACCTCTACCCCGAGGAGCTGCGGGACGAGATCGACGAGGTCATGGAGGGCGTCTACCGCGACCTCAACAACGGCGTGTACCGGGCGGGCTTCGCCACCGGGCAGCGTGAGTACGAGGAGGCCCACCGCGATGTGTTCCGCCGGCTCGACCTGCTCTCCGGGCGCCTCGCGGACCGCCGCTTCCTGGTCGGGGACACCATCACCGAGGCGGACATCCGCCTCTTCACCACGCTGGTGCGCTTCGACGCCGTCTACCACGGGCACTTCAAGTGCAACCGGAACAAGCTGGCCGAGGACCCGGTGCTCTGGGCCTACGCCCGGGACCTCTTCCAGACCCCGGGCTTCGGCGACACCGTCGACTTCGACCACATCAAGCGGCACTACTACCTGGTGCACTCCGGCATCAACCCGACCGGCATCGTGCCCGTCGGCCCGGATCTGTCCGGCTGGCTGACGCCCCATCACCGCGAGGAGCTCGGCGGCCGGCCGTTCGGGGACGGCACCCCGCCGGAGCCGGTGCGGCGCGGCGAGGCGGTCCCGGAGGCGGGCCGCCCGTGAGCGGCCCGGGGTTCACAGCGCGCCGTAGACGGCCTCCACGAGTGCCATCTTGCGCGGGTCGTCCACGATGTTGGAGCCCATGCGGTTCATGACGTAGCCGAGGGAGAGCCCCGCCTCCGGGTCGGCCAGGCCGCAGGAGCCGCCGAAGCCGTCGTGGCCGACCGCGCGCGGATTGGGGCCGTACGAGCCGTTGGGGCCGCTCAGCCACAGTCCGAGGCCGAGTTCGCTCTCGTGGGCGAAGCCCGCGCCGATCACCAGGTCGCGGCAGGCGCCCTGGCCCTCGCGGACCCGCTCGGCGGCCTCGGGCGACAGGATGCGGCGGTCGCCGCAGCGGCCCCGCCGGGCGAAGATCCCGTAGAGCGCGGCGATCGCGCGGGCGGTGCCGTGGCCGTTGGCCGCCGGGATCTCGGCGGCCCGCCACTCGGGGGTGTTGGCGTCGGCGGCCCCGGCGAGCGGGTTGGTGAGCGCGGCGGTCGCCACCGGCTCCAACCGGGCGAAGAGCGCGGCCAGTTCGCTGCTGTCGGCGGCCGGCGGATGCACCAGCTCGGCGGCGCGCCCGGCCTCCTTGGCGTCCAGGCCGATGGTGAAGTCCAGGCCCAGCGGCCCGGTCACCTCCCGGTGCAGGAACTCACCGGGCAGCACCCCGGTGACCCGCCGGACCACCTCTCCCACCAGATAGCCGTAGGTGAGCGCGTGGTAGCCGGAGCGGGTGCCCGGCTCCCACCACGGCTCGGTCGCGGCCAGGCGCGCGACGGTGGTCTCCCAGTCGTAGAGGTCGGCCACCGTGTGCGGCTCGCGCAGCCCGGCGAGCCCGGCGCGGTGCGCCAGCAGATGGCGTACGCGTACGGACTCCTTGCCCGCGGCCGCGAACTCGGGCCAGTACGCGGCGACCGGAGCGTCCAGGTCGAGCAGGCCGCGGTCGGTGAGCAGATGGGCGCACAGGGCGGTCGCGCCCTTGGTCGTCGACCACACGTTGACCAGGGTGTCCCGCTCCCACGGGCGGGTGCGGGCGCCGTCGGCCCAGCCCGCCCACAGGTCGACGACGCCGATGCCGTCGACGAGGACGCTGACGGCGGCGCCCAGCTCCGCGCGGTCGCGGAAGTTCTCCTCGAAGGCGGTGCGGACGGCCTCGAAGCCAGGGTCGCAGTGGCCGTGGACCGGCGGCACGGGCTCAGTCATGGAGGGCATGGCCGGACCGTACCGACTGGTCGGACAGTGCGGAAGAGGGCCGGGCGCCCGGCGCGGGCACCGGCCTCCCGAGGTGCTCGTACGAGGTGGGCCGGGCAAGATGTTCCCAGATCGCTTTATCGACTTCGTAGGGCTGAAGTGATGCCCTGGAGCCGTTCACACGTGCGAACCAGGAAGCGGCGATGAGCGAAGAGTCGGTCATGGGCGGGGCGTGCCTGCTCCTGACCACCGGAGAGCTCGTACCGGGCGACGTGGTCGCGACCGGTGTGGACCGCTGGCACGTCGTGGTGCGCACCGCCCCCGCCAGCGAGGCCAGGACCCGGCTCGTGCTGCGCCCGGTGGGCGGCGGCCCCGACCAGGAGCGCCTGCTCGACCGGCGCGAGCGCCAGGTGGTGCGGGTGGGCCGGGTCGACCCCGCCGGCGCCGGGACACCCGAGGGCCCCGGGACGGGCCGGCGCCGGGTCGTGGTGACGGGGCTCGGCGCGCTGACCCCGCTCGGCCCCGATGTGTCCGGGCTCTGGCAGGGGCTGCTCTCGGGGCGCTCGGCGGTCGTGCTGCTGGAGGGGGAGGAGTTCGACGGGCTGCCGGTGCGGCTCGCCGCCCGGGCCGCGGTGGACCCGGCGGACCTGCTGCCCCGGCCCCTGGCGCGGCGGATGAACCGGTCCGCACAACTGGCCGTGCTCGCCGCCCGAGAGGCCTGGCGGGATGCGGGCCTCGACCTGGAGGGCGCCCGCCAGAGCGGGCTGCTGCCCGCCCGTGCCGGGGTGTCGATGGGGTCGATCATCGGCGGTGCGCCGGTGCTCGTCGAGGCCCAGCGGCGGCTGGAGCAGCGGGGCCCGCGCGCGGTCTCGCCGCACACCGCGCCGATGCTGGTGCCGTCCTCGGCCGCCGCCCAGATCTCCATCGACCTCGGCATCCTGGGCGAGGCGAGCACCGTGGTGTCGGCCTGCGCCTCCGGCACCGAGGCCATCGGGCGCGCGGTGGACCGCATTCGCGACGGGCACCTCGACCTGGTGGTGGCGGGCGGCACCGAGGCCGTGATCACGCCCGCGATCCTGGCCTCCTTCGCCGCGATGAGAGCAGTTTCCACCCGCAACGACGAACCGGCGTCCGCCTCCCGCCCGTTCGACAAGAAGCGGGATGGGTTCGTCCTCGGCGAGGGCGCGGGCGTCCTGGTCCTGGAGGCCGAGGAGCACGCCCGGGCCCGCGGCGCGCGCATCTACTGCGAGGCCGCGGGCTGGGGCCTGTCGGCCGACGCCTTCCACATGGCGGCCCCCGAACCCGGCGGACGCGGCATCGAGGCCGCGCTGCGGGCGGCCCTCGCGGACGCGGACGCCACGGCGGCGGACGTGGTCCACGTCAACGCCCACGCCACCGCCACGGTCGAGGGCGACCGGGCCGAGGCACGGGCCCTGGGCCGGGTCCTGGGCGCCCATACGCCGGACGTCCCGGTCACCGCGAACAAGGGCGCGCTCGGCCACCTCCAGGGCGGCGCGGGCGGCGTGGAGGCCATCGCCGCCGTCCTGGCGCTGCGGGACGGACTGATCCCGCCGACGGCCGGGTGCGACGACATCGAGGACGGGATCGCCCTCGACGTCGTGCGCCGCAGCCCGCGCTCGCTGCCGCTGGACGGCGACATCGCGCTCAGCGACTCGTTCGGCTTCGGCGGCCACAACGCGGTGCTGGCCTTCCGGAGCATCGGCTGGCCCGCTGCGTCCTGAGAGCCTGTCTTTGAACCCCCGTTGTCCGCCCGGAGGGCGGGCGCACCGACCGCCGCTGCGCAGGCGGGGGTTCAAAGACAGGCTCTGAGAGCCGGTCAGCCGAGCCCTCCCGCCAGGGCGCTCATCAGGGTGCCGCCGGGTGTGTCGCCCGACATCTCCCAGACCATGGCACCCAGCAGCCCCTTCGATTTCAGGTAGGCCGTCTTCTTGCCGATCGACCAGGTGTCGTCGAAGGTCCACCACTGCCCGTCCGACCCGGTGTAGCCGTAGGTGGAGACCGACTGCTCGTCATGGAACACGGTCAGACCCGGCACACCGCCGATCATGTTGCTGTAGCCGCGCACCCCCGCCTCCTCCGGGAACTGGCCGGGCGCGGCCCCCTTGGCCGCCTGCCACTCGCCGTGCGCCCCGCCGTCGGTGACGCTCTGCCAGCCGCGCCCGTAGAACGGGAAGCCGACGGTGAGCTTGCGCGGGTTGACCCCGGCGTCCAGATAGGTCCGCACGGCCCCGTCCACGCTGAAGTGGGTGCTGTAGGGGTCCTGGGCGTCGGTGTACAGGTTGGCCTGGTGGCCGGTGCGGTCGGGCTCCCAGGAGTTGTCGCTGCCGGCGCCGTGGAAGTCGTACCCCTGCACATTGGCGAAGTCGAGGGACGAGAAGATCCTGCTCAGATCCCAGCCCTGCTGGATCTTCGCCGGGTCGGCGGGAGTGAACGCGGTGAGCAGCCGGTGCGGGCCGCCGAGCGCGTCGAGCTGCTTGCGGAACTCGGCGAGCAGCAGGGTGAGATCGGCCTTGTCGGCCGTGGAGTAGTGGTTGCCCGCGTGGCCGTCGGGCGAGCCGGGCCACTCCCAGTCCAGGTCGATGCCGTCGAAGACCCCGGCGCCGGTGCCCGGGCCGCCCGCGCCGTTGTAGGCGGGCAGATTGCCCTTGATCCACACGTCGACGCAGGACGAGACGAACTTCTTGCGCGAGGCGTCGGTGGCGGCGGCGTCCGTGAAGAACTTCGAGTACGTCCAGCCGCCGAGCGAGACGACGGCCTTGAGATGGGGGTACTTGGCCTTGAGCTTCTTGATCTGGTTGAAGTTGCCGCGGAGTTTGGCGTAACCGTCGTCGGCGACGCCGTCGACCGACTGGGCGGCGGCGAACGGCCGGGCGTAGTCGGCGTCCGCGTCGCCCGCACCGGTGCCCTGGTCGGGGTCCTGCGGGTTGGCGCCCACGCCCTTGGTGACCCCGGCCAGACACGTCAGGTTGACGGGATCGATGTTCTCGAAGGCGTAGTTGACGACATCCAGCTTGGCGGCCGAGCCCGAGGTGTCGAGGTTCTTGACGAAGTACTGGCGGCCGTAGATGCCCCACTGGGCGAAGTAGCCGACCTTCAGGTACTTGCCGGGGCCCGCCTGGTCGTCGGTGGTGACGTCCAGGGCGTCGGAGGCGGGCGAGGCGTTGTCGGCCGCGTCCCGTGCCTTCACCGTGAAGGTGTACCTGGTGGCCGGGGTCAGCCCGGCCACCGTCGCGGCGAGCGTGGTGGCGGGGAGCGTCTGGGAGAGCGCCCCGTCGCGGTACACGTCGTACGCGGCCACGCCGACGTTGTCGCTCGACGCGTTCCAGGCCAGGCCCACGCTCGTCGACGTCCGGCCGGTGGAGCGCAGCCCGGTGGGCGCGGTCGGCGGGGTCGGGTCGGAGGCCGGGTCGGTGGTCGTCACGGTGACCGCCGCGCTCCGCGGACCGGGGTTGCCCCGGGTGTCCCTGGCCCGGACCGTGAAGCTGTAGGCGGTGGCCGGGGTGAGGCCGGCAACCGTGGCGGACGGGGTGGTCGCGGTGGCCACGACCGCGGTGCCGCTCAGTACGTCGTACGAGGCCACCGGGTAGTCGCCGCCGGTCGCGGCGGCCCAGGCGAGCGACACGCTGTGGGCGGTGACCGAGGTGGCCCTGGGGGTGCCGGGCGCGGACGGCGGCGTGTCCGGGGTGCCGTCGCACTTGTCGCCGTTGACCGTGCAGGCGCCGGGCGCGGCGATCGGGCCGTTGGCGACGAACCAGTAACTGTACGGTTCGGTGGTCGAGTTGGCCGGGACGGTGGCGTTGTAGTAGGCGTTCTTCACCGTCACATGGCGGCCGCTGACGGTGGCGTCGCCGTGGTAGTGGCCGCTGATGGAGACCCCGGCCGGGAGGTCGAACTCCAGGCTCCAGCCGGTGACGGGGGCGGAGGTGGTGTTGCGGATGACATACGTCCCCTTCCACCAGGAGCCGTTGTCCTGGCTGCTGAAGGAGGCGGTGAGGCCGCTCGCCGCGTGGGCGGGGGTGGCGGCGAGACCGGTGAGCAGGGCGACGGGGAGCAGCAGCGCGCCCAGCAGTGCGAGGAGTCTTCGGTGGGGCGACGAGCCGGCTGAGGGCGAGGCCGGCGAAGGCGAGGACATCGTTCCTCCCTGCGGTGCCGTGGGGGATGGGACAGGGCGGATCGCTGCGCAACGTAGAAGGTCTGGACCAGTCGGTCAACCGCCTGGTCCAGACCTTTTTTGCGACGCCCTGTTCCGGCCGCTACACCGCGTCCTCGGCCATGGCCGCCGCCAGCGTCCGCCGCAGCACCTTGGCGAACCGCACCGGATGCGTGCTCAGACCGACGTGGCCGCCCGGGAACTCGACGAGCCCGGTGGCGAACCGCTCGGCCAGCACCCTCGCGGGGCGGGCGAGCAGTTGCTCCCGCGAGGCGCGCCCGCACGCCGGGACCAGCCGCCCGGAGTGCGCCGCCAGCGCGTCCAGGTCCGGCATGTGGCCGCTGAACTGGCGCAGTTCGCGCACCAGGAACTGCGGCATGTTCTCGCGCATACGCCGGAAGCGCTCCGCGTCGGCGGGTGTGCCGTCCGGCCCGGCGGCCCCGTCCCGTTCGTCGTCGGGCCCGTCGGCGCCCTCCGGGCCCACCGCGGCGCCCAGCGCGGCCATCGCCGCCTCCAGGCCGTCGCGGCCGAACGCCTCGGCGACGCCCGCGAAGGCCGCCCGCCGGCGGTCCGCGTCGGGCAGCAGCCCCAGCACCGGCGGCTCGTGGGCCACCACCAGACGCAGCCGCTCCGGGTGCCGGGCCAGCAGGTCGAGCGCGATGACCGCTCCCGAGCTGGCGCCGAAGACGAAGGCGGGCTCGGCGGGCGACACCTCGGCGAGCAGTCGGTGCATGTCGTCGCTGTGCACCTCGACCCGCTGGTCGCGGCCCCGCTCACCGGCGGCGCTGCGGGACTTGCCGCGCGGGTCGACGGCGACGACGGTGAACCGGTCGGCCAGGTCCGCCCCCACCAGGTCGAAGGAGGAGGCGTCCCCGCCCCCGCCCGGGATCATCAGCAGGACCGGACCGGTGCCGCGCTTCTCGTAGTGCAGGATCGCGCCGGGTGCGCGCAGTTCAGGCATGGTTCGCTTCCTCTGCGGAGGGGGCCGGCCAGTGTTCGAGGGCGACGTGCAGGGCCGCGACGACCTGCCGCCATGAGGCGTCCACGTCGCGTACGTGGTGGAAGCCGCCCTGGGCCTCGATACCGAGAAAGCCGTGGAAGGTGCTGCGCAGCAGCCGCACCGCGTCGGTCAGGTCCGGCTCGGCGAGCCCGTAGCCGCGCAGCATCCCGTAGGTGATCTCCCCGGTCCGCCGCATCGCGGGCGAGTCGGCGGCGAGCGCCGGGTCGATCCGGATCTGGGTCGCCGCGTACCGGCCCGGGTGGGCGATCGCGTACGCCCGGTAGGCGTCGGCGAACGCCATCAGGGCATCTCGCCCCGACCGGCCCGCCACGGCGACGGCGATCCCGTCGATGAGCTCGCCGCCGGCCAGCAGCGCCACCCGGGTACGCAGGTCCCGCACGTTCTTGACGTGCGAGTACAGGCTCGCGTCCTTCACACCGAAGTGCCGCGCCAGAGCCGAGAGGGTGACGTTGTCGAAGCCCGTCTCGTCCGCCAGATCGGCGGCCGCCGCCGTGATCCGGTCCGCCGTGAGTCCCGCACGCGCCATGCGCCCCGTACCTCCGTAGTCGGTGATGGACGCCCGGAACGGAACCGTTCCTAGGGCTTCTAGGGTAAAACCTAGGATACATAGGTACGTCTGCGCGCACCATCCGCGTCGTGGGCGGGCATGGCGACGCCGCCATGCTCCTGCCGCGCCATCGCGACTAGTCTCTGGCGACACACAGCCTTGGGGAGGCAGCCGTGCCGCAGGAACCGACGGAACGCCGTGTCGTCGTCACCGGGGTGCCCCGGCGCACCCGCGGGCTCAGCGGCTCCCGCCCCCGGACCGAGATCGACGAGCAGACCACCCTCGGCCACACCTATGTGCGCTCCCTCATGCGCAGTCAGCTGCTCGCCGGGCTCACCGTGTTCGCCTTCCTGGTGCTGCTGGTCGGGCCGCTGCCGCTGGTGTTCGCGGTGCGGCCGCAGAACCCCGGGCTCGTCTGGGGCGTGCTCGGCTTCGGCGTCTACCCGCCGCTCGTGCTGCTCGCCCGGTGGTACGTGAAGCGGGCCGAGCGCAACGAACAGGACTTCGCCCGCCTCGTCGAGGACCGCTGACCGCCCGCCCGGCGCCGCCGAGGAACGTGAGAACGTGAACCAGAACTACGCCGTACCGGCCGTGGCCCTCGTGGTCCTCGCCACGGTCCTCGTCGGCGCGCTCGGCCTGCGCATATCCCGGACCACCTCCGACTTCTACGTGGCCTCGCGCACGGTGGGCCCCCGGCTCAACGCCGCCGCGATCAGCGGCGAGTACCTCTCCGCCGCCTCCTTCCTCGGCATCGCCGGACTCGTCCTCGTCCACGGGCCCGACATGCTCTGGTACCCGGTGGGCTACACCGCGGGCTATCTCGTCCTGCTGGTGTTCGTCGCGGCCCCGCTGCGCCGCTCCGGCGCGTACACCCTGCCCGACTTCGCCGAGGCGCGCCTGGAGTCGCGCTCCGTGCGGCGGCTGGCAGCCGCCCTGGTCGTCGGGGTGGGCTGGCTCTATCTGCTGCCGCAGCTCCAGGGCGCGGGCCTCACGCTCCATGTGCTCACCGGGGCGCCGCGCTGGTTCGGCGGCGTCCTGGTCGCCGTGGTCGTCGTCGCCACCGTCGCCGCGGGCGGCATGCGCAGCATCACCTTCGTCCAGGCCTTCCAGTACTGGCTGAAACTCACCGCCCTCCTGGTGCCCGCGCTCTTCCTGGTGCTCGCCTGGCGCGGCGACGGCGCCCCGCGCGACGCCTTCGACGAGCCCGCCGCCTTCCGCGAGCAGCGGGCCGTACGCGTCGACGACACCCTCGACATCAAGCTCGCCGCCCCGCTCACCGTCACCGCGACCGGAACCGTCGACGGCACCCGCCACCAGGACGCACGCCTCCTGCTGCCCGGCGGCACCCACCGCGTCGAGCGCGGCACCCGGCTCGTCTTCGCCCCCGGCGACCCCGTCCCCGGCAGCGACGCGGGCGGCGCGGGCATGTCCACGCCCCTCGCCCACGCCCGCCAGGAACGCCCGCTGTACGCCACGTACGGGCTGATCGTCGCCACCTTCCTCGGCACCATGGGCCTGCCGCACGTGGTCGTCCGCTTCTACACCAGCCCGCACGGCGTCGCCGCCCGCCGCACCACGGTCGTCGTCCTCGGCCTGATCGGCGCCTTCTATCTGCTGCCGCCCGTCTACGGAGCCTTCGGCAGGCTGTACGCGCCCGAACTCGCCCTCACCGGACAGGCCGACGCCGCCGTGCTCGTCCTGCCGCACCTGGTCATCGGCGGAGTCGGCGGCAACCTGCTCGGCGCACTCCTCGCGGGCGGCGCCTTCGCGGCGTTCCTGTCCACCGCGTCCGGGCTGACCCTGGCGGTCGCGGGCGTCCTCACCCAGGACGTGCTGCCGACCCGGGGCGTCCGGCACTTCCGCCTCGCCACCCTGCTCGCGGTCGCGGTACCGCTGGCGGCCAGCGCCCTGGTGGGCGGACTCCCGGTCGCCGACGCGGTGGGCCTGGCGTTCGCGGTCTCCGCGTCCTCGTTCTGCCCGCTGCTGGTGCTCGGCATCTGGTGGCGCGGGCTCACCCCGCCGGGCGCGGTCGCGGGGATGGTGGCGGGCGGCGGCTCGGCACTGCTCGCGGTCACCGCCACCATGGCCGGACTCCCGGGCGGCGGACCGCTGCACGCGCTGCTCGCCTGGCCCGCCCTGTGGTCGGTGCCGCTCGGCTTCCTCACGATGATCCTGGTGTCCCTGGCGACGCCCGCCCGGATCCCGGCGGGCACGGCCGCGATACTGGCCCGCTTCCATCTGCCGGAAGCGCTGTACGCGGGGCAGCGCGGCGGACCCGCCCGATTCGATGGGCGCGTTCTGATGGGTGAGTGCGGAACCGGCCTTTGGCAGGGCTGCCGTTCCGTCGTGGCGCCGCTGGGTGCGACCGCGTCGACGTTATGCCCGCCCGCGGGGCCCGGAGCCGCCTCCTGACGCCGTGTTGACCCCGTTCCGCCCGACTTTGACGGCCCCCTAGCGCCCCCGGTGGCCTCTGCGTCTCCCTCGTTAGAGTCACCGCATGGAACTGCGGCAGCTCAGCTATTTCGTCACCGTCGCCGAGGAACTGCATTTCGGGCGGGCCGCGGAGCGGTTGCACATCGTGCAGTCGGCGGTGAGTCAGCAGGTGCGCCGCCTTGAGCGCGAGCTGGGCGCGGAGCTCTTCGACCGCTCGCCCCGGCACGTCCGGCTCACCGGCGCCGGTGAGCGGCTGCTGCCCGAGGCCCGGACGGTGCTGGCGGCGGCGGAACGGGCCCGGGCCGCCGTGCGCGGTCGCACCGGGCTGCGCCTGGGCACCAGTACGGGGCTCGGGGCCCACCTCGACCGGGTGCTCGCGCGGTTCGGGGAGCTCGCCCCCAAAACCCCGGTCGAGCTGGTGTCGGCGGCGACCCGGGACCGTCTGGAACAGGTCGCGGACGGCCGCCTGGACGCGGCCTTCGTACGGTCCACCGCGCCCGAGGCGGGGGTGCGGATCCTGCCGCTGTGGGAGGACCCGCTGGTCGCGGCGGTCCCGGCGGCGCATCCGCTGGCCCGGGCGGCGGACATCGCGGTCGGCGAGCTCGCCGGGCTCGGGCTGTGCATCACGGCCCGCCGCAACAACCCGGCGCTCGTCGACCTGGTGGTCGGCGCCTGCCACGCCGCCGGGTTCGAGCCGCTGCCGGGGCCGGTGAGCGGCTCGCTCCAGGACACGCTCGCCACCATCGGCACGGGCGCCCGGCCGCTGTGGACGGTGGTGTACGCCGCCCACGCGCGCGTGCTGCACAGCCCCCGGGTCGCCTTCCTGCCGTTCCGCGCCCCGGGCCTCGCCCTGCCGACCGGCCTCGCCGTGCACACGCGCACACCGCCGCCGGACCTCGATCTGCTGTTGACGGCGTGCGAGTCGCCCAAACCTGCTCTGACCAGTGACGATCACGAAAACTGATCGCTGTGGTCGTGGTCTGCTCCTTGGTCGGCGCACCCGGAGGGGATGGACTGGGGTCACGCCGGTGAGCGGCCCGGAAGGACCGGGAAGCCGCCGCCGGCAAGGGAGTTGACCGTCATGCCGATCGTCACCATTCAGCAGGGTCCGCGCGACATCGAGCTCAAGCGGGAGCTGGTGAAGCGGGTCACGGACGCGTTCGTCGACGCGTACCGGATCCCGGCGGAGACCGTACAGGTGTGGATCCACGAGACCCCCGCCGACAGCTGGGGCGCCGCGGGGAAGCTCACCGCGGACAAGTAGGGCCCCGCTGTCCGCCCGGACGTGCTCCGAGGGGGCGGGGGAATCCGCCGCGCGGGCTTCCCCCGCACCCCCCTACGGGGGTAAAGAGGCCTGGTCACACACCGCGAGGTGGTAGAGAGTGGCCAGGCAACGAGGAGGGCATATGGACGCACGTGGCGCCACGGAGGAGTTCCGGGCCGGACGGGACTTCCTGCTGGAGCACCGGGAGGACTACGCGACGGCCTGCCAGGGGTTCACCTGGCCGCGCCCCGAGCGGTTCAACTGGGCGCTCGACTGGTTCGACGTCATCGCCGAGGGCAACAGCGCCACCGCGCTGCACATCGTCGAGGAGGACGGCAGCGAGATCACCCTCTCGTACGCCGAGATGTCCCTGCGCTCGGACCAGGTCGCCAACTGGCTGCGCGCCCAGGGGGTACGGGCCGGGGACCGCGTCCTCGTCATGCTCGGCAACCAGCAGGAACTGTGGATGACCGCGCTGGCCGCGATGAAGCTGCGGGCGGTCGTCATCCCCGCGACTCCGCTGCTCGGACCTGCCGATCTGCGGGACCGGATCGAGCGGGGGCGCGCCCGGCATGTCATCGTGCGGGCCGAGGACGCGGCCAAGTTCGCGGACGTGCCCGGCGGTTACACCCGGATCGCCGTCAAGCCGCGCGGCGCCGACCCCGTTCCCGGGTGGCTGGACTTCGACGGGGCGTTCGGCGCGGAGGCGCGGTTCGAGCCGGACGGTGTCACCCGGGCCGCCGACCCGCTGATGCTCTACTTCACCTCCGGCACCACGGCCCGCCCCAAGCTCGTCGAGCACACCCATGTCTCGTACCCCGTCGGGCACTTGGCGACGATGTACTGGATCGGGCTGAAGCCCGGCGACGTACATCTGAACATCTCCTCGCCCGGCTGGGCCAAGCACGCCTGGTCGAACCTCTTCGCCCCGTGGAACGCCGAGGCCACCGTCTTCATCCACAACTACACACGCTTCGACGCGGCCAGGCTGATGGCGGCGATGGACGCGGCGGGCGTCACCAGTTTCTGCGCGCCGCCCACCGTGTGGCGGATGCTGATCCAGGCGGACCTGAGCGCGCTGAAGACCCCGCCCCGCGAGGTCGTGGCGGCGGGCGAACCGCTCAACCCGGAGGTCATCGAAACGGTCCGGCGCGCGTGGGGCCGGGTCATCAGGGACGGCTTCGGGCAGACCGAGACGGCCGTCCAAGTGGCCAACACCCCGGGCCAGTTGCTCAAGACCGGCTCGATGGGCCGGCCGAGCCCCGGCTACCGGGTGGAGCTCCTGGATCCGGTGACGGGCGAGCCCGGCGCGGTCGAGGGAGAGATCGCCCTCGACCTCTCGGCCCGCCCGGTCGGCCTGATGACCGGCTACCACGGCGACCCCGAGCGTACGGCCGAGTCCATGGCGGGCGGCTACTACCGCACCGGCGACATCGGCTCCCGCGACGAGGACGGCTACATCACCTATGTCGGCCGCGCCGACGACGTGTTCAAGGCCTCCGACTACAAGATCTCGCCGTTCGAGCTGGAGAGCGCGCTCCTGGAGCACGAGGCGGTGGCCGAGGCGGCCGTCGTGCCCGCGCCCGACCCGCTGCGGCTCGCCGTGCCCAAGGCGTACATCGTGCTCGCGGCGGGCTGGGAGCCGGGCCCGGACACCGCGAAGGTGCTCTTCGAGCACTCGCGCGCGGTCCTCGCCCCGTACAAGCGCATCCGCCGGATCGAGTTCGGCGAGCTGCCCAAGACGGTCTCCGGGAAGATCCGCCGCATCGAGCTGCGCGAGGCGACGGCGGCGGGCTCGTCGGCCGAGTACGCCGAGGGGGACCTGCGATGACGGACCTCTCGTACGCCCACGGCACCAGCGGCACGCCGCTGCTCGGCGACACCATCGGGGCCAGTCTGGACCGGGCGGTCGCCGCCTGGCCGGACCGCGAGGCGCTGGTCGACGTGGAGTCCGGGCGGCGCTGGACGTACGCACGGTTCGCCTCGGCCGTCGACGAGCTCGCGCGCGGACTGCTCGGCAGCGGCGTCGGCAAGGGCGACCGGGTCGGCATCTGGGCGGTCAACTGCCCGGAGTGGGTGCTCGTGCAGTACGCCACGGCCCGGATCGGCGCCGTCATGGTGAACATCAACCCGGCGTACCGGGCGCACGAGCTCGCGTACGTACTGAAGCAGGCCGGGATCTCGCTGCTCGTCGCCTCGCAGGCGCACAGGACGAGTGACTACCGGGCGCTGGTGGAGGAGGCGCGTCCGCGGTGTCCGGAGCTGCGAGCCGTGCACTACATCGGGGACGCGTCGTGGGACGGGCTCCTGGCGGCGGGCGCGTCGGTGACCCCGGACGAACTGGCCGCCCGTGGCGCCGAGTTGTCGTGCGACGACCCCATCAACATCCAGTACACCTCGGGCACCACCGGCTTCCCCAAGGGGGCCACGCTCTCCCACCACAACATCCTCAACAACGGCTATTTCGTGGGGGAGATGATCTCCTACACCGAGCAGGACCGGATCTGTGTGCCGGTGCCGTTCTACCACTGCTTCGGCATGGTGATGGGCAACCTCGCGGCCACCTCGCACGGCGCCTGCGTGGTGATCCCGGCGCCGTCCTTCGACCCGGCGGCGACCCTGCGGGCGGTGGAGCGGGAGCGGTGCACCTCGCTGTACGGGGTGCCGACGATGTTCATCGCGGAGCTGAACCTGGCGGACTTCGCCTCGTACGACCTGTCCTCGCTGCGTACGGGAATCATGGCGGGGTCGCCGTGCCCGGTCGAGGTGATGAAGCGGGTCGTCGCCGAGATGAACATGGCCGAGGTGTCCATCTGCTACGGCATGACGGAGACGTCCCCGGTCTCCACCCAGACGCGCGTCGAGGACGATCTGGAGCGCAGGACCGGCACGGTGGGGCGGGTGATGCCGCACATCGAGGTGAAGGTGGTGGACCCGGCGACCGGGGTCACCCTGCCGCGCGGCACGGCGGGCGAGCTGTGCACCCGGGGCTACAGCGTGATGCTCGGCTACTGGGACGAGCCGGAGCGGACCGCCGAGGCGATCGACGCGGGGCGCTGGATGCACACGGGTGATCTGGCGGTGCTGCGCGAGGACGGTTACGTGCAGATCGTCGGCCGGATCAAGGACATGATCATCCGGGGTGGCGAGAACGTCTATCCGCGCGAGATCGAGGAGTTCCTCTACGCCCACCCGAAGATCGCGGACGTCCAGGTGGTGGGCGTCCCCGACGAGAAGTACGGCGAGGAGATCCTCGCCTGCGTCATCCCCCGCGACCCGGCGGACCCGCCCACGCGGGAGGACATCGCGGAGTTCTGCCGCGACCGCCTCGCGCACTACAAGGTGCCGAGGCGGCTGCGGATCCTCACCGCGTTCCCGATGACGGTGAGCGGGAAGGTGCGGAAGGTGGAGCTGAGGGAGGGGTACGGGGAGTAGCGCGTCCGGTGCGGGCCCCCGACTCCCCCGCCCGGCTCAGGGGCCCGTCGCCACCAGCTCGTCCGCCGCGTCGTTGACCGGCTGGGGCGTGCCCGTCAGGTCCATCACGAACAGCGGCAGGGACAACTCGTCGCCGCGGGCCCTGGCGTCCTTGGTGTACCCGGCGAGCGAGAAGTAGACGCCGGTGGCCGAGCCGCTGAGCGCGTTCAGCCACAGGCACTCCACCGCGCGCAGCGAGGCCGGGCGCGTCGTCGGGTCGACCTGGGCGACCAGGCCCGGCCCGCGCAGATCGATCCCGGAGGCCGGGCGCGCCTCGGACTGCAGCACATCGCGGAAGCCGAGCCACCTCAGATAGAGCGCCGCCGCCGTCACCGCGTCCCTGGCGGTACGGATGGTCACCGGCCGGAACGCCGGGCGCGGGGGTGCGGCGGTCGGCGGGACCGGGATGTGGACCGGCAGCGGGACGGGCGGCGCGGTGACCGGCCGGACCGGGATCCGCAGCACGGCGCCGCACGAGCACCCCAGCTCCGGCTGCGGCCACTGGTCCTGCCGCCCGCAGGCGTCGCAGCGCACGACGACCCAGTCCTCGGTCCAGGTGCGATGGGTGATCGGCTCGGGCGAGCCCCCGCGCTGCAGCGGCGGCGCGAGCGGGGCGCCGCAGGGGCAGGGGTAGGTGGTCGCGGCGTACCGGTGCTCACGCCGACAGAGAGGACACCGCACGCCGAGGGTCTCCCGCCCGAGACCGCCTCGGGGCTGCCCTCCGGAGGGGCGCCCGTGCCCGGGACCATCGGCTCCGCCGGGGCCACCGCTGCCGCCCGCGCGTCGGGTCCCGGGCGCACCCTCGGGTGCCCCGCCACGGCCGCCGCCGGGCGATCCCCCGCGCCCGCCGCCAGGCGACCCGCCGGGTCCCTGGAGCCCGCCGTACCTGCCGGTTCCGCCGGCCCCGTCGCCGATTCCGTCGATGCCCATGTCGTCCACCCCGCCGTACTCGCCGCCGTGCGGTCCATCGTCCTCCACCTGCGCCCGGCCGGGAGGCGAACGCGGCGATCCCTTGACGCGCCTGCGTACGCCCCCTATGTTTCTTCCATATAGCAGAACTAAACTTCCGCATTACGGAATCACGGCTCTCAGGTGGCGCGACAGAGCCCGATCCGCCAGGCCGAAGCAGGAGCACTCCATGCCTCGTATGACCGCTGCCCGAGCGGCAGTTGAGATCCTCAAGCGCGAAGGCGTCACCAACGCGTTCGGCGTGCCGGGCGCGGCGATCAACCCCTTCTACGCGGCCCTCAAGGCCGGCGGCGGCATCCAGCACACGCTGGCCCGCCACGTCGAGGGCGCGTCCCACATGGCCGAGGGCTACACCCGGAGCAACGCCGGGAACATCGGCGTCTGCATCGGCACGTCCGGCCCGGCCGGCACCGACATGATCACCGGCCTGTACTCGGCGATCGCCGACTCGATCCCGATCCTCTGCATCACGGGCCAGGCGCCGGTCGCCAAGCTCCACAAGGAGGACTTCCAGGCGGTCGACATCGCGAGCATCGCGAAGCCGGTCACCAAGGCGGCGACCACCGTCCTGGAGGCCGCGCAGGTCCCCGGTGTGTTCCAGCAGGCGTTCCACCTGATGCGCTCCGGCCGCCCCGGCCCGGTCCTCATCGACCTGCCGATCGACGTCCAGCTCACCGAGATCGAATTCGACCCGGAGACGTACGAGCCGCTGCCGGTCTACAAGCCGTCGGCGACCCGCGCGCAGATCGAGAAGGCGCTCCAGTTCCTGCTCGACGCGGAGCGGCCGCTGATCGTCGCGGGCGGCGGCATCATCAACGCCGACGCGTCCGAGCTGCTCGTCGAGTTCGCCGAGCTGACCGGCACTCCGGTCGTCCCGACCCTGATGGGCTGGGGCATCCTCGCCGACGACCACGAGCTGAACGCCGGCATGGTCGGCCTGCAGACCTCGCACCGCTACGGCAACGCGAACTTCCTGGACTCCGACTTCGTCCTCGGCATCGGCAACCGCTGGGCCAACCGCCACACCGGCGAGCTGGACGTCTACACCAAGGGCCGCAAGTTCGTCCACGTCGACATCGAGCCGACCCAGATCGGCAAGATCTTCGCACCGGACTACGGCATCGCCTCCGACGCCAAGGCCGCGCTCACCCTCTTCGTCGAGGTGGCGAAGGAGCTGAAGGCCGCGGGCAAGCTGCCCGACCGCGGCGCGTGGGCGGCCTCGACCCAGGAGCGCAAGGCGCAGCTCCAGCGCCGTACGCACTTCGACAACGTCCCGCTGAAGCCGCAGCGCGTGTACGAGGAGATGAACCGCGCCTTCGGCCCCGAGACGCGGTACGTCACCACCATCGGCCTCTCCCAGATCGCCGGCGCGCAGATGCTGCACGTCTACAAGCCGCGCCACTGGATCAACTGCGGCCAGGCGGGCCCGCTCGGCTGGACCATCCCGGCCGCGCTGGGCGTCGCGACGGCCGACCCGCAGACCCCGGTCGTCGCCCTCTCCGGCGACTACGACTTCCAGTTCATGCTGGAGGAGCTGGCGGTCGGCGCGCAGCACAACATCCCGTACGTCCACGTCCTCGTGAACAACTCCTACCTGGGCCTGATCCGCCAGGCCCAGCGCGGCCTGGACATCAACTTCCAGGTCAACCTGGAGTTCGAGAACATCAACTCCCCGGAGCTCGGTGTCTACGGCGTCGACCACGTCAAGGTCGTCGAGGGCCTGGGCTGCAAGGCGATCCGCGTCACCGAGCCGGACCAGCTGCTGCCGGCCTTCGAGGAGGCCAAGAAGCTGGCCGCGGAGTACCGCGTCCCGGTCGTCGTCGAGGCGATCCTGGAGCGGATCACCAACATCTCGATGGGCGTCAAGATCGACGCGATCAACGAGTTCGAGGAGCTGGCGACGGAGCCGGGCCACGCCCCGACGGCGATCCGCCCGCTGCAGACCTCGTAGGACCGTACAAGGCGGCTGAGCGAGCCCGCCTGCCGGACCGACGGCTCCGGTGCTTCCCGTGGGGGGTGGCACCGGGGCCGTCGCCGTTTTTCTCTTGCGTTTACTCCGTCGCCGTTCACTCGTTCGAGTTCACCTGACGGTGTTCCGGCGGCGTTCCAAGGGGCTCCCGAGCCAATCGTGTCGAATCCGAGACGAGTGGAGGCCGGTGGGAAGGGCCCGGACGGCGCATACTGGTAGGACCATGACGCAGCCGTCCGCGCCGAGGCGCCACCTGCCCACCAGTCCCTTCAAAGCTCCGGTCGAGCCGCAGGCCAAGACCTTCGCCCTGGGCGACCGGGTCTCCCACGACCAGTTCGGCCTGGGCACGATCGTGGGCGTCGAGGACGGAGTCGCCATGCTCGTCGACTTCGGCTCCCGACGCGCACGCATCCTGAGCCCCTACACCCGCATGCACCGCCTCTGACCTCAGAGCGGCCCCGCACTACCCGGCAAGGCCCCGCCCGTGATCACTTGATTCGCGGACGGGGCCTTGACGACGTTCTGGTGCGGAGAAATCGGCTGACTGCAAGCCGACTACAAATAGACGATGGGGCGGCAGATCCAGGGGCTGGTATTCCTGCACACCTGGTACTTGGATATGTAGTTCCCCGGCCATACGTCACCGCAGGGATCGTCGGCGCCATTCCCGTCGCCGACGTACCCCTCGCGCCCGTCGATGGTCCACCAGCGGGTGAGGAACCCCTCGCCGTTCGCATAGGTGTCGCATGCGTAGACCCGCTGGTTGCCGCCGTTGACGCCGCCGTGGCCGCAGATCTTGCGCCCGAGGAACCCGCACCCGCCGAGCTGGCTGTCACTGTCGGCGGCGGCCCCCGGCGCCAGCCACAGCCCCGCGCTGACGATTACGGTCAGAGCCCCGCTCAAAGCGGCGAACCGACTCCTTTTCCCAGCTTTCATATGGATCATTCCCCCGTTTCTGGTGGCCGGTGTTTCCCCGTTTGGTACCTCATTCCGCTGAATATCAGTAGGCTCGTTGATCGCTGTTCGGCTGAATGTCCGATACCGCCACATTCTGTGGCCGTAAAGGGATTGTTGACGCGGGATACGCGGGACGCGTCCCGCTCCCCGAGGCCGTCGGCGCGGCCGGCTTCCGCAGGAGCGCCACCTGGGCGAAAAAAGGATCAAGGCTCCACCCAAAAGTGCAGGTGAAGCCTTGATCGTCGAGCGCTCGATTCGGGACCGTAAACCGAACCCAGCACCCGGGCTCTGAAGTGGTGACCGCCCGACGGGGCGAGGCTGGCGCGACAGGACGTTCGCACCGCCGGGCGGAGTCGAGTGGGGGAGGTGCGGGCTTTCCGAAGCCCGTGGTGCGGGATCGCGGCGGCGGGGCGATTGGTGTGGCCCGGACGCCCTCCTTCAGGTCAGGAAGGGGTCGGGCCAGACCTTGACCACCGCACTGGCATCGACACGCCGCCGCGATCACCGAGTCGTCCGAAGTCACCGACCACCCCTCATCCGGGCCGGTGGTTCGGACTGCGTACGAGATCTGACCTCCCGTCAGAATTCGTACGCGGTCTGGGAGTTGTTACGGGGGAAGGGCTCAGTCCTCGCGCAGGGCGCGGACCGCCTCCTCCACGCGCTTGCCGTACTCGGCGTCCGCGGCGTGGAAGTGGGCCAGGTTCTTCTCGATGACGTCGTCGCGGGTGACCTGGGACAGGCCCCCGGCGATGTTCGCCACCAGGCGGGACTTCTCGTCGTCCGACATCAGGCGGTACAGCTCGCCCGCCTGGAAGAAGTCGTCGTCCTTGACGTGGGCCGGGGCCGCGTGGGTGCCGGTCCAGCCCGCGATCGCGAGCGGGGCGGAGAGCGCCGCGTCCGTCTGGGACGGGCCCGCGTAGGAGTTGGGCTCGTAGTTCTTGTCGTGGCGGGAGCCGTAGCGGGTCGCCATCAGGCCGTCGCGGCCGTAGTTGTCGGCGGTCGTCGCCTTCGGCGCGTTCACCGGCAGCTGGGTGTGGTTGACGCCCAGGCGGTAGCGGTGCGCGTCCGCGTAGGCGAAGAGGCGGCCCTGGAGCATCTTGTCGGGGGAGGGGCCGATGCCGGGAACGAAGTTGTTCGGGGAGAAGGCGGCCTGCTCGACCTCGGCGAAGACGTTGTCGGGGTTGCGGTCCAGGACCAGCCGGCCCACCCGCTGGAGCGGGTAGTCGGCGTGCGGCCACACCTTCGTCAGGTCGAAGGGGTTGAAGCGGTAGTCGGCCGCCTCGGCCGCCGGCATGACCTGCACGTACAGCGTCCAGGACGGGTTCACGCCCCGCTCGATCGCCTGGAGGAGATCGGTCTGGTGCGAGTTCGCGTCCTTGCCGACCAGCTCCGCCGCCTGCTCGGACGACAGGCTGCGGACGCCCTGGTTGGTCTTGAAGTGGTACTTGACGAAGAACGCCTCGCCCGCCTCGTTCGTCCACTGGTACGTGTGCGAGCCGTAGCCGTTCATGTGGCGGTACGACGCCGGGATGCCGCGGTCGCCCATCAGCCAGGTGACCTGGTGCGTCGCCTCGGGGGCGTACGCCCAGAAGTCCCAGACGTTGTCCGGCTCCTGCTTGCCCGTGAACGGGTCGCGCTTCTGGGAGTGGATGAAGTCGGGGAACTTGATCGGGTCCTTGATGAAGAAGACCGGCGTGTTGTTGCCTACGAGGTCGTAGTTGCCGTCCTCCGTGTAGAACTTCAGCGCGAAGCCGCGCGGGTCGCGGACCGCGTCCGCGCCGCCGAGCGAGTCCGCCACCGTGGAGAAGCGGATGAACGTCTCGGTGCGCCTGCCGACCTGCGAGAGGAAGTCGGCCTTGGTGAAGCCGGTGACGTCGTCGGTCACCTCGAAGTAGCCGTACGCGCCGGAGCCGCGGGCGTGGACCACGCGCTCCGGGATCCGCTCACGGTTGAAGCGCGCGAGCTTCTCCAGCAGGTGCTGGTCCTGGAGGAGGATGGGGCCACCGACGCCGGCGGTGGCGGAGTTCTGGTTGTCGGCGACGGGGGCGCCGGACTCGGTCGTAAGCACGCGCTTCGACATCGTGACCTTCCGTACGGGAGCTGCACTGCTGAACGGTCTGCGGTGTCAGGAGCGTAGGTACGCCCCGAAGCGAACGTCAACAGTCTGTTGAAAATGAAGTGGGTGTTCCGGGCGGCGGCGACGCCTGGGCGCGACAGGACAGGTGTCAGCGCCACCGCCGCCCGGAAGTCTGGGGGCCCGCACCGGCGGGCCGAGGAGCCCGAGGGCTCAGATCTGGGCGCCCGAGAGGCGCTCGACCGCGCGCAGCAGCGCGGAGTGGTCGAGGCCGCCGTCGCCCTGGGCGCGCAGCGAGGCGACCAGCTGGGCCACGACCGCGCCGACCGGGAGCGCCGCACCGACGTTGCGGGCGGCGTCGGTGACGATGCCCATGTCCTTGTGGTGCAGGTCGATGCGGAAGCCCGGCGCGAAGTTCCGGTTGAGGAAGTTGTCCTTCTTGCGGGTCAGCACGGTCGAGCCGGCCAGACCGCCGTTCAGGACGTCCAGAGCCGCCGCGAGGTCCACGCCGGACTTCTCCAGGAAGACCACGGCCTCGGCGCACGCCTGGATGTTGACCGCCACGATGAGCTGGTTGGCGGCCTTCACCGTCTGGCCGGAGCCGTGCGGGCCGCAGAGCACGATGGTCTTGCCCAGCGCGTCGAAGATGCCCTTGGCCTCGTCGAAGTCGGCCTTGTCGCCGCCGACCATGATGGAGAGCACGGCCTCGATGGCGCCGGCCTCGCCGCCGGAGACCGGGGCGTCGAGCACGCGGACGCCCACCTCCTTGGCGTTCTTCGCCAGGTCGACCGAGGTCTGCGGGGTGATCGAGGACATGTCGATCAGCAGGGCGCCCGACCGGGCGTGCGCCAGGATGCCGGCCTCGCCATAGGCGATCGCCTCGACCTGCGGGGACGCCGGGACCATGGTGATGATCACGTCCGCGTCCTTGACCGCCTCGGCGATCGAGGCGGCGGCGGTGCCACCGGCGGCGGTCAGGCGGTCCAGCTTGTCCTGCTCCAGGGTGAAGCCGGTGACGGAGTAACCCGCCTTGATCAGGTTCTCGGCCATGGGGGAGCCCATGATGCCGAGGCCGATCCATGCGATCGCCGGGCGGGCGGGCCGGGAGGAGTCTGCAAGCGTGCTCATTGGGGGGCCTCTCTCAACTGCTGTGTTGCGTCAGGAAGTTCGTGGGGCGGCGAAGCCTCAGCGCGCCGCGCGGGCCTCGGCCGGCAGCCACGCGAAGGAGGCGGCGGCGTCGGCGGCCTTGTACTCCAGGCCGACCCAGCCGTCGTAACCGGCCTTGGCGAGCTGGTCGAGCAGCGCCTCCAGGGGCAGCGAGCCGGTGCCCGGCGCGCCGCGGCCCGGGTTGTCGGCGATCTGCACATGGCCGGTCTTGTCCGTGTAGGCCTCGATGACCTGGGAGACGTCCTCGCCGTTCATCGACAGGTGGTAGATGTCGAGGAGGAACTTGGCGTTGCCGAGGCCGGTCGCCGCGTTCACCTTGTCGACGACCTCGATCGCGGACGGGGCGCTCACCAGCGGGTAGAGCGGCGACTCCGGCTTGTTGAGGGCCTCGACCAGGAGGATCGCGCCGACCCGGTCGGCCGCGCGGGCGGCGAGCACCAGGTTCTCCAGTGCGAGCGCGTCCTGGATCTGCGGGTCCACGCCCTCCACCCGGTTGCCGTACAGCGCGTTGAGCGCCTTGCAGCCCACCGAGGCGGCGAAGTCGGCCGCGACCTCGATGTTGGCGCGGAAGCGGTCCGACTCCTCGCCGGGTACGGAGAGGGCTCCGCGGTCGGGGCCCGGCAGGGCGCCCGCGTAGAAGTTCAGCCCCACCAGCTGGGTGCCGGCGTCGTCGAGCGCCTTCTTCAGGGCGTCGAGCTCGGCCTGCGCCGGAGTGGGGGTTTCGATCCAGGGCCACCACAGCTCGACCGCCGTGAAGCCCGCCGCGGCGGCTGCCGCGGGGCGCTCCAGGAGCGGGAGCTCGGTGAAGAGGATCGAGAGGTTCACATCGAAGCGCTGGTCCGAGTATCCCATGAGGGTCGGCGCTCCTTCCGTATTGCGGAAGTTACTTTCTGCTTGATGGAAGGTTGCAGGGAGAGCGGTGAGCTTGTCAAGGGGGCCTGTCCGATTGGCCTCCCGGATTCCGGAATCCGGGCAGTAGGTTGTGCGCGTGCGATTGAGAGTGGAGTTCACGACCGAGCCCTTCGACCTGGACGAGGCGCCCCCGCATGCGGTGGCCGCCCGCGAGGTCCTGCTGACGGCGGCGCTCGACGCCGTGGACGTGGGCCCCTTCGGCAACACCGCCGAGGGCGGCGCCGACCAGGTGCTCACCGCCGTCGACGCGCTGCTGCGCAGATCCCTGGCGGCCGGCGCCACCCGGGTGTCGCTCCAGGTCAACGTGGTCGGGGAGGGCGAGAAGTGACCGAGCCTGCCGACCACCCGCTGGTCACGGCGGTCAAGCCGCTGGTGGACGCCATGGGGGCGGAGATACTGGGGCCCGACCAGGCCCAGCCCGACGATGTGGTGCTCAGCTGGGAGGGCGAGGACGTCATCGCGGTGCGGCTGCCGCAGCTGTCGGACTCCCTCGATCACATCCTGGCCGCCATGGAGCGCCGCCACGGCAAGCCGCTGGCCGAGCTCGACCGCAAGGCCAAGCAGTCGGTCGTACGGACCCTGGAGGCGCGCGGAGCCTTCTCCGTACGCCATGGGGTGGAGACCGTCGCGTCCGCCCTCGGGGTGAGCCGCTTCACCGTGTACAACTACCTGAACAGGGAAAACGCGGCCAGAGGCGAGTAAGAACGCCCGCCCGCGAGCCGTGCTCGCCGAGCCGCCGTCCGGAATCCCGGGCGGCGGCTTTTTGTTGCTCCAAGTTTTCAACAAAGTGTTGACGTGATGTTTCCGAGGGCGTTAGCTATCCGCAGCCCGTCCAGCACCAAGGCCACGGAGGCCGTTCGTGACTTCGACCTCGACGCCGGGCCTCGCCCGGTTCAACACCTCCGACGACAGCACGGCGCTCGCCGCGCTCCACGAGGTGTGCGCCAGCTCGGTATGGGGGAGCAAGCTGCTCGCCCGGCGCCCGTACACCACCGCCGACGAGCTCTTCACCGCCAGCGACGCCGCCATGGCCGAGCTGGACGTGAAGGACCTCGAAGAGGCGATGGCGGGGCACGCGCCGATCGGGCGGCCGAAGCCCGGCGACCCGACCTCCGCCCGTGAGCAGCGGGGGATGGCCGGCGCCACCGAGGAGCTCAGGGCCGAGATGCTCGAACTCAACCTGGCGTACCAGGACAGGTTCGGCCATGTCTTCCTGATCTGCGCCACCGGGGCCACCGGTGAGCAGATGCGCGACGCGATGAAGGCCAGGATCGGCAACACCGCCGAGGCGGAGCGCGAGATCGTGCGCGCCGAACTCGGGAAGATCAACCGAATCCGGCTGACCCGTCTCGTGGAAACAGCAGAAGAAGAGGACAGGGACTGATGAGCACCGCGACCACCGCTTCGGTGTCCACGCACATCCTGGACACCAGCATCGGACGCCCCGCCGAGGGCGTCGCCATCTCGCTCGCCGCCCGTTCGGGCCGCGACGCCGGGTGGGTGACGCTCGGCGGCTCCGCGACCGACGCGGACGGGCGCTGCAAGGACCTCCCGGCGCTGCCGGAGGGCACGACCCATGTGCGACTCGACTTCGAGGTCGAGTCCTACTTCGAAAAGAAGCAAGCCGAGGCGCAGCAGGACGCCCCCCGCGTAAGGGACAGCGGTGCGTTCTTCCCGGAGGTGGCGATCACGTTCGCCGTCGTGCCGGGCGAGCACTTCCACGTACCGCTGCTGCTCAACCCGTTCGGCTACTCCGTTTACCGAGGGAGCTAGCAGACATGACCGGCCCCGGGAGGACCGGGGAGCCGGACGAGCCGCTGGAACCGGTCGGCCCCGGCGAGCCGGGCGGGCCCGTGGGGCCCGGGGAGACCGCCTCGACCGAGCCGCCCGGCCCGCCACAGAAGCGGAAGCTCGCGTTTCCGAGTGCGCTGACCGTTCTCGCGATCGTCACCGTCGCGGTGTGGCTGCTCGCCTTCCTCATTCCCTCCGGCCAGTACGACCGCAACGACAAGGGGGCACCGGTCCAGGGCACCTACCACCGCGTGTCGTCGGGCCAGAGCTTCGTCGACCGTCTCAACGACCTCTTCCTGGCGCCGGTCAACGGTCTGTACGGCATCCGCGACACCGCCTCCGGCGAGGTCGGCCCCAGCCTCACCGGCGATCTGTACGGAAGCGCGGGAGTGTTCCTCTTCGTCCTGGCGATCGGCGCGTTCATCACCGTCGTCTTCGCCACCGGCGCCCTGGACCGGGGCATCGAGCGCCTGGCCCACCGGCTGCGCGAGCGCGGGACCCTGCTGATCGCGGGGGTGATGGTGGTCTTCTCGGTCCTGGGCACGGTGGAGGGTTTCGCCGAGGAGACGCTCGGCTTCTACGGGCTGCTCGTGCCGATGATGCTCGCGCTCGGCTACGACCGGATGGTGGCGGTGGGCACCGCCATCCTGGGCGCGGGGGTGGGCGTGCTGTGCTCGACCGTCAACCCCTTCGCGACGGGCGTCGCCTCCTCCGCCGCCGACATCTCGCTGGGCGACGGCATCGCGCTGCGCTTCGTGATGTGGCTGGTGCTGACGGCGGTGACCATCGCGTATGTCGTCCGCTACGCCCGGCGCGTACAGAAGGTTCCGGCGCGTTCGCTGAGCGGCTTCCTGCCCGGGGACCGCGAACTGAACGCGACGGACGCGGGCGAGGCTCCCGAGCTCACCGGCACGCACAAGGCCGTGCTCGTGGTGCTCGGCCTCGTCTTCGCCTTCATGATCTTCTCGGTGGTGCCGTGGTCGAGCGCGCTGACCGGCAAGGCCGACGCCACTCCGTACTCCTTCGAACTGGGCTGGTCCTTCCCGCAGTTGGCGGCGCTCTTCCTGTGCGCGGCGGTGCTGGTCGGCCTGGTGGCCCGGCTGGGCGAGCAGAAGACCAGCTCGACGATCATCCAGGGCGCGGGGGACTTCATCTCCCCCGCCCTCGTCATCATGCTGGCCCGCGGTGTCACCGTGATCATGAACAACTCCCGGATCACGGACACGGTCCTGCACTCCATCGAAGGCGTGGTGAAAGGGACCTCGTCGGGCCTGTTCGCCATCATCGTCTTCGTGGTGAACCTGCCGCTCGCCTTCCTGATCCCCTCCACCTCCGGCCATGCCACCCTCGCCATGCCGATCCTCGCCCCGCTGGCCGACTTCGCGGGCGTCTCGCGCGCGGTGGTCGTCACCGCCTGGCAGGCGGCCAGCGGGTGGATGAACCTGTGGGTGCCGACGACGGCCGTGACGATCGGCGGCGTCGCCCTCGCCAAGGTCGGCTACGACAAGTACCTGCGTTTCGTCTGGCCGCTGCTGGCCATCCTGTTCGTGCTGATCTGCGGCTTCGTGGCGCTGGGGGCGGCGCTGACGTGAGGGCGGGGCCCCGGGCCGCCCGGGCCTAGGGCCTGCGGTGACCCGGATGGTCGCCCGCCAGCGCGTCCGTCACCAGGCGCACCCCGCGGGCGAGGCGGCCCAGCTGGTCCAGCTCCGTCGCGTACATCCGGATGGTGTTCTCGATGACCGCCTCCGCCACGCCCAGCGTGGGCAGCTCGGCCCGGCTGGTCTGGAGGGCCACCCGGACCGCGCGCATCTCGTGCTGGAGCTGGAGCTGCGCGTGCCGGGCGAGGATGACGTGGTGGCGGGTGAGCGGTGAGTAGCCGGCGTAGCGGGCCGGCAGCAGGTCGCGCAGCCAGCGGGTGGCCGTGCGTTCCCAGTCCCGCGTCCCGGGTTCCTTGACCTGACAGGGCCAGTCCGGGCTGAGCGCGATGGTGGGGGCCGTGTGGGGCATTCTCGTCGCTTCCGAAGTTGTCGAACTCTGATCGAGAGGTGGGAGGGGGGCGGCCCCGGCCTAGGGGTTGGCCGAGGCCGCCCGTGGGCGTCCGCCCGGATCCGAAAGCCTCGATCGGACTTCCGGCTGACGCGAGGAGGGGGGCGTCACGTCGGCTGTCCGCTCTGGGAAGGCGTGGGGAAGCGCCTTCCTTGGCATCTGGGGGATCGGGGGATCGCCACCGCCTCAGTAAACATATATACCGTTGAGTAAACAAGGGTATGAAAAAATTCATGCACTCGTACGGTGTGAAGATCCCAAGGAGCCGGGCGGGCGAATCGGGTCCTAATCGGGGCCTAGAGGAAGAAACCGTGCTGGTCGGCGGCCTGCTCGTACTCTTCCAGCCGCGCCTGCGTCCGCTCCGGATCGGCGTCCGCCATCGCCTGGAGCAGGGCCGCCGCGAGCACGCCCGGTGCCGCGTACGAGTCGAAGACCAGCCGTGACCCGGTCCCGGCGGTCAGGGCCACATCGGCCTCGTCGACCAGCGGGCCAAGGGTCGTGTCCGTGATCAGCGCGATGCGCAGCCCCGCGCTGCGGGCCGCCCGCAGCGCCGCCAGGCTCTCCTTGGCGTGCCGGGGCATGGCGAAGGCGAGCACCCAGGTGCCGCCCGCCGAGCGGGACTGCAGCAGGGCGTCGTAGGCGACGCTGCCGCCGCGCGTCACCAGCCGCACATCGGGGTGGATACGCCGGGCCGCGTACGCGAAGTACTCCG
Organism: Streptomyces sp. ERV7; assembly: GCF_001653515.1. Lineage (GTDB taxonomy): Bacteria > Actinomycetota > Actinomycetes > Streptomycetales > Streptomycetaceae > Streptomyces. The sequence continues at coordinate 903,986 of NZ_LYOY01000051.1, forward strand.
CCAGGGACACCGAGATCCGCAGTCCGAGGACGGTCAGCGGCACCGAGCCGGCCAGCTCGCGGCCGATCTCCAGGACCTGGTTGGTGTTGGCCACCAGCCTGCGCACGTTCTCCAGGTTCTCGATCTCCGCGTCCACCGCCGCCTGGAGCTCGTTGTGCCGGATCTCCTCACGGGTCTCGGGCGCGACCGCGACCGCGCTGAGGGCGATCGGCTGGAGCACGTCCCGCAGTGCGGGATAGCCGCTGTAGCCGAGGGACACGGCGAAGCGCGTCACGGACGGCTGGCTCACCCCGGCCCGCTCCGCGAGCTCGGTGATCGAGAGGAACACGGCCTCGGTCAGGTGGTCGATCAGGTACTGGGCGATGCGCCGCTGCCCCGGGGAGAGGCGGTGGCCGTCGAAGAGGGCCCGGACCCGGTCCGCCGCGGGGCGCTCGTGGTCCGACGCCTGCCCGCTCGGCGTGATCGCGGCCGCCTGGGCGCGCGCCTTCTGCCCCGATGACACCGGCGGGCCTCCTTCTCGTGCCATGTGTGTTCAAAACATAGCTCACCGCCGTGGTGGCCCGGCGCCCGTTCCACCGGTGGCGACAGGCACGTATTCGAGACACCGGTGGCTTGGTGTGCTGGACGTGACGAGCCGGAGGGTGTTCCCTGTGCCGCGCTCGCGCGGGGGAAGCGGCCGGGGGGCCGCACGCGCGCCGTCAACGCACGGACCGGGTGGCCGGTTCGTGGGATCAGGGGGGACACATGGCCAGAGCAGGACGTCCGCAGGGGACTCCGAAGGGCAGAACGGAAGCCGCCAACGACCTCGCGCGCTTTCTGCGCGAGGTGACCCGCGGCCTGACGGTGCGGGAGCTCGCACACCGGTACGGCGGCGGCAAGACGGCCTGGAGCGAATACCGCTCGGGGGCCCGGATCATCGCGCTCGGGCGCCTCAACACCGTACTCAAGGACCAGATCCGCGAGCCCCGCCGCCAGGGGCTCCTCGCCGAGGCCCGCCGGCTGCACGACCGGGCGCTCACGGCCGAGGCGTCGGGCCGCCCCGCGCCGAGCGTGGAGGAGGCACTCCGTCAGGCACGCACCGACCTCGCCGAGTCGGGCCGACTGGTGGAGAACCTGCTGGCGATGGTGACACTGCTCCGCGAACGCGTCGACGACGGCGGGGCCGGGTACGCGAGCGCCGCCGCCGGACGGCCGAGCGCCTCCCCCGCGCCCGAGGAGGCGAGGTCACCGGACGCGGTACCCGAGCAAGCGGAATCCACCGCGACCCAGGAGGTGCGGCTGCGCCTGGACCAGGCCGTCGACCAGTTGGCGGCGGCACGGTCCGTGGAGGCGGCGGCACGACGAGCCGTCGCGGACGCCGAGGCCCAGCGGGACACGGCGGCGCGGGAAGCAGTCGAAATCCAGCCGGATACCCGGGAGTTGAGCGAAGGCGAGGGCGCGCCGCACACGGATCCCGAGCGGAGCGCCCCCGGCCTGTCGGCCGTCCCGGGCGGCGTCCGCCGGGTCCCGGCCGTCGCCGACGCCGCGCTCTGCGTCCAGTTGGTCCGCATCGGGAACGCCCTGGCGCAACAGCGCGCCGACGCACGGTGGTTGTGGAAGCGGGTTCGCCGCCTTCCGTCCGGCTCTCTGACCGGGCCGGTCTCCTTCCGTCCGTACGTCGTCGAGGGCGTGGTCCTGGAACGGCTGGACAGGTCCGTCGCCGTGCCCGCCTCGCGGGCGCCCGCCCTCCCTGCCGTGCCCGACCCGCGGCCCGGGCGGGGCGCCAGAAGAACGCTCGCCCTCCTGGGGACGGTCACCGCCCTCGCCCTGCTCGCCGCGGCCACCCTGGCCGGGGTCGTCCTCGGGCGGCACCACACCTCGGCCGCGCCCGGGACGACGGTCTACCAGGAGGGCCCCGGCGCCCTCCTCCCGGCGCCCAGCGGTGGGCCCGGCACGGCGAGTCCGTCGCCGTCCGCGTCGCCGTCGCCGTCCGCGTCGACACCCTCGCCCGGCACCGGTCGCACCTCCGCCCGACGTTTCCCGCCCCACCCGCCCCGTGATCCTCGGCCAGAACCAGTACGGCAAAGCAGAGAACCGCGTCGTCAAGATCACGCGGGACGGCGACACGCACCACATCAAGGACCTGAACGTCTCGGTCGCCCTCTCCGGTGACATGGAGGACGTCCACTACTCCGGCTCGAACGCGAACGTCCTGCCGACGGACACCACCAAGAACACGGTGTTCGCCTTCGCCAAGGAGCACGGCATCGAGTCCGCCGAGCAGTTCGGCATCCACCTCGCCCGTCACTTCGTAACGTCGCAGGAGCCGATCCACCGGGCGCGCATCCGCATCGAGGAGTACGCCTGGGAGCGGATCGCCACCTCCGACGCCAACTCCAAGTTCATCGGCTCGGACGAGGTACGCCACTCCTTCGCCCGCAAGGGCCAGGAGCTGCGCACCACCCAGATCACCTTCGACGGTGAGAACTGGGAGGTCATCTCCGGCCTGAAGGACCTGACGGTCATGAACTCCACCAACTCGGAGTTCTGGGGCTACGTCAAGGACAAGTACACGACGCTGAAGGAGGCGTACGACCGCATCCTGTGCACCGACGTCTGCGCCGCCTGGCGTTACAACTGGACCAGCGACGAAGACCGGATGCCCCACTGGGAGAAGTCGTACGAGCAGGCCAAGAAGCACATCCTGCAGGCCTTCGCCGAGACGTACTCGCTCTCCCTCCAGCAGACCCTGTACCAGATGGGCTCGCGGGTCATCAACAGCCGCAGCGAGATCGACGAGATCCGCTTCTCGCTGCCGAACAACCACCACTTCCTGGTCGACCTGGAGCCGTTCGGGCTCAAGAACGACAACGAGGTCTACTTCGCGGCCGACCGGCCCTACGGTCTGATCGAGGCCACCATCCTGCGGGACGGCGTCGAGCCGCGCATCCCGGTCGACATGACCATCCTCTGACGCGGAGCGCCCCCGGACTCCGCCGCCCGGGGGCGCGTTCCTCACTCGGCACCCGTGGGTCACCCGGCCCCGGCACTCAAATCCTCTAGGGTCCTGCCGTGCCCTCCCCCAAGCTCTCAAGGAGCAGGGGGGACCCCCACGTTCAGTCGCAGAAAAAGAGGAAGCACGATGGCACCATCGGCAGCCCAGCGCATCGTCATCGAGAACTGTGCGATCGCGACCGTAGACGCCGACGACACCGAGTACGCCTCGGGGTACCTCGTCGTCGCCGACAACAGGATCGAGTCGATCGGGGCGGGCAGTGCCCCGCAGGGCCTGGAGAACGTGGTCCGCCGCATCGACGGCACCGGCCACCTGGTGACCCCCGGCCTGGTCAACACGCACCACCACTTCTACCAGTGGATCACGCGCGGCCTGGCCACCGACCACAACCTCTTCAACTGGCTGGTGGCGCTCTACCCCACCTGGGCGCGCATCGACGAGCAGATGGGCCGCGTCGCCGCGCAGGGCTCGCTCGCCATGATGGCCCGCGGCGGTGTCACCACCGCGATGGACCACCACTACGTGTACCCGCGGAACGCCGGGGACCTGTCCGGCGCGATCATCGGCGCGGCCTCCGAGATGGGCGTCCGCTTCACGCTGGCCCGTGGCTCCATGGACCGCAGCAAGAAGGACGGCGGCCTGCCCCCGGACTTCGCCGTCGAGACCCTGGAGGGCGCGCTCGCCGGGACCGAGGAGACCGTCGACCGCTTCCACGACGCCTCGTTCGGCGCGATGACCCAGGTCGCGGTCGCCCCCTGCTCGCCGTTCTCGGTCTCCACCGAACTCATGAAGCAGGGCGCGGAACTGGCCCGCCGCAAGGGCGTACGGCTGCACACCCACGGTTCGGAGACCGTGGAGGAGGAGCAGTTCTGCAAGGAGCTGTTCGGCATGGGCCCCACCGACTACTTCGAGTCGACCGGCTGGCTCGGCCAGGACGTGTGGATGGCGCACTGCGTCCACATGAACGACTCGGACATCGCCGCCTTCGCCCGCACCGGCACCGGCGTCGCCCACTGCCCGTCCTCCAACGCGCGCCTCGCGGCCGGTATCGCCCGCGTCCCCGACATGCTGAAGGCGGGTGTCCCGGTCGGTCTCGGTGTCGACGGCACCGCCTCCAACGAGTCCGGCGAACTCCACACGGAACTGCGCAACGCGCTCCTGATCAACCGTCTCGGCGCCCACCGCGAGGCCGCTCTCAACGCCCGCCAGGCGCTGCGGCTCGGAACGTACGGCGGCGCCCAGGTGCTGGGCCGCGCGGCCGAGATCGGCTCCCTCGAAGCCGGCAAGCTCGCCGACTTCGTGCTCTGGAAGCTCGACACCCTCGCCCACGCCTCCATCGCCGACCCGGTCACCGCCCTGGTCTTCGGCGCCGCCGCCCCGGTGACGGCGTCGTTCGTCAACGGCAAGCAGATCGTCGAGGACAACCACCTCCTCACGGTCGACGAGGACGCCATCGCCCGCGCCACGCGGGACGAGGCGCAGCGCCTCGCGCGGATCGCCGCGCAGGGCTGATCCCGGCCCGGGATTCCCGCCCAGGAGTCCGGCCGAGGGGGACGGCCCTCGGCCGGTCGCCGTGGACCCGAGCGGGGTCCGCGGCAGCCGCGCCCGGGGGGTGCGCACCACATGAACGTGCGCACCCCCCGGGACGGTGACCCGTGCCCATCCCCGCACGAGGCACCGCCGCTCCACGCCGCACGCCGTAACACCCGTACCCCGTACGAGACCCTGCCGTACGCCGTACGTAACACCGCCGCATCACACACGCGTCATCCTGCACCACCTCCCTGACACCCGCGTCGCCGCCGACGCGTAACCGACCGGAGGAACCGCCCGTGGCCCCGCAGCCCAGGTTTCGCAACGATGCAGTCACTCCCGACCCCGCCAGTGAGAAACACCCGGTCGACGAGACCCTGCCCCCACTGAAGATGTTCACCAGCGGCCTCCAGCACGTGGCCGCGATGTACGCGGGCGTGGTGGCCCCGCCCATGGTCGTCGGGCCCGCCGTAGGGCTCACCCCCAAGGAGACCGCGTTCCTGATCGGCGCGAGCCTCTTCACCGCCGGGCTCGCCACCCTGCTCCAGACCCTCGGGTTCTGGAAGGTCGGCGCCCGCCTCCCGTTCGTCAACGGCGTCTCGTTCGCCGGGGTCACCCCGATGATCGCCATCGGCAAGGACCGCGGCCACGAGGGGATGGCCGTCATCTTCGGGGCGGTGATCGTCGCCAGTGTGCTCGGCTTCGTGCTCGCCCCGTACTTCAGCAGGCTGCTCCGCTTCTTCCCGCCCGTCGTCACCGGCACCGTGATCACCCTGATAGGTGTCTCGCTGCTCCCGGTCGCCTTCCGCTGGGCGCAGGGCGGCAACGCCACCGCCCACGACTACGGTTCGATGAAGAACATCGGCATGGCCGCGCTGACCCTGGTGATCGTGCTCGCGCTGCGCAGGCTGCTGCGCGGGTTCCTGCAGCAGATCGCGATCCTGCTCGGCCTGGTCGTGGGCACCCTGGTCGCCGTGCCCTTCGGGATGACCAGCCTGGACGCGCTCCGCGGCGCGGACGCGGTCGGCTTCCCCACCCCGTTCCACTTCGGCGCCCCGCACTTCGAGGCCGCCGCCATCGTCTCGATGTGCATCGTGATGCTGGTCTGTATGACCGAGTCGACCGCCGACATGCTGGCGCTCGGCAAGATCGTCGGGCGGCCGGCCGACGAGCGGACCATCGAGGGCGGACTGCGCGCCGACACCCTCGGCAGCGCGGTGAGCCCGCTCTTCAACGGCTTCATGGCCAGCGCCTTCGCCCAGAACATCGGTCTGGTCGCGATGACCAAGGTGCGCAGCCGCTTCGTGGTCGCCACCGGCGGAGGCATCCTCGTCCTGCTCGGCCTGTGCCCGGTGGCCGCCTCCGTGATCGCGCTCGTGCCGCTGCCGGTGCTCGGCGGCGCGGGCATCGTGCTCTTCGGGTCGGTCGCGGCCAGCGGCATCCAGACGCTGTCCACGGCGGCCCTGGAGAAGGGCGAGAACGCCCTGATCGTGGCTGCCGCGCTCGGCATCGGGCTGATCCCCATCGCCGCGCCGACCTTCTACGACGCCTTCCCGGAGAACGTCCGGGTGGTGCTCGACTCCGGTATCTCCACCGGCTGCGTGGTCGCGATCGTGCTCAATCTCGCCTTCAACCACCTTGGCCAGAAGGAGAGTTCACCGGACGAGGCGGGGGTGCTCGCGGAGCCCGTGGTGGCCGCGCACTGAGCCCGCCGTCGCCCGGCCCGCACGCGAGCGGCGCGTACGACACCTACCCCGTGTCGTACGCGCCGCTCTTCTTGCCGGCCGTGTCAGCCTCGTGGCCGGGTCAGACTCGTGGCCGGATCAGCCGATGTGGTACGAGTCGCCGTAGACCTTCCAGTCCAGCGGCGTGTTCAGGTTGAGGTTGCCCTTCTTCAGGAACACCCGCTGCTCGGTGTCGACACGGCTGGTGTCGCTGTGCGCCTCCTCCTGCTTCATCGCCCAGACGCGGGCGTCGAGGAAGGCGTTGAGGTACTTCGTCTCGTCGCCGCCCTGGGACGGCGGCTTCGCCTTGGCCAGGGCCTTCTTGCGGATGCTGCTGAAGCTGGTCGGGTCGCCGCCGTCGCCGTGCATGACGATGGCGTCGTAGTAGATGAACTGCCCGAGCGTGCCCACTCCGTCGGACTTGCCCTGCTTGACGGACGGGTTGAAGTAGACCCGGTCCCGCTCGTCGTTCTGGGCGTTCTTGAAGGCGGTCTCCGAGGCGGCCGTCTTCCAGTCCCTGGTGAAGTTGGGGTCGAGCCCGGCGTGCGAGTCGCTCCCGTCCACCTTGCGCAGCGCGGGCAGGTACTTCTCCAGTACGTTCCCCGGCTCGCGGGCGGAGTAGAGCTCGACCAGGTCGAGCATGTCGCCGGTGCCGGAGCAGAAGCCGATGATCCCGGCCGTGTAGCCCCGGCCGTCGTCGATGTCCTCGATGTACTTGTACTGGGCCTTCCAGTTCAGTGAGGAGTTCTCCGCGCTGGAGACGAGCTCCATCGCTATTTCCTTCTTCGCCGGGTCGTCGAGCCCGGCCGCCGCTGCTGCCATGGGGGCATTGTGGCTGGTCGCGGCGGTGGCCGTGGCCGCGGGTAGGGCGATCACGGCGGCGCCGAGCACGGCGGACGCGGTGATCCTCAGACGACGTGCGAGGGCGCTGTGGTGGGGGGTGAGCACCTGACCTCCTGGGGGGAGTTCGTCGTTCACTGTTTTGTTAGGAAACTTTCCTACCACTAGCGCGCGGGAGGCGTACACCCTTGTGGCAAAAGGAAGTTGAAGATTTCGGCCGCGTCGGGTTCAGTTCACCCGGTGAATGAATCGAGCCGGGTCGAGGCGTTCAGCGACGGCGTGTTCGCCATCGCGATCACCCTTCTGATCCTGGAAATCAAGGTGCCCCCGCACGCGGGCGACCACCTCTGGAGCGACCTGGGCCACCAGTGGCCCTCGTACGCCGCCTACGTGGTGAGCTTCCTGGTCATCGGCATCATGTGGGTCAACCACCACACGCTGTTCAGCTACGTGGTGCGCGTCGACCGCACACTGATGTTCCTCAATCTGATGCTGCTCATGACCGTCGCGGCGATCCCCTGGCCGGCCGGGCTGATGGCCGAATACCTCAGGGAGGACAACGCGTCACATGTGGCCGCCGCCGTCTACAGCGGGCTCATGGTCGTCATGGCCCTCAACTTCCAGGCCCTGTGGTGGCATGTGACCCGCACCGGCCACCTCTTCGACGACCGCGTCGACTTCGCGGCCGCCCGGGCCACCCGCGCCCGCTTCGCACTCGGCTCGCTCGCCTATCCGGCGACGGTGCTGCTGGCCTTCGTCTCGGCGCCGCTGACGCTCGCCGCGCACGGGGCGCTCGCGCTGTACTACGGCTTCAACCAGCTCAGGATCCCTACGCGGGAGCCTGTCTGACGTACGCGAGCCCGCGGGCCCGAGCGGGTCCGCGGCCTCCTCATCGGCTCGGCTCAGACGGCCCAGCCGGGATCCCGCCCGCTCAGCCCGACCACCCGGTCGAGCAGCGGAGCGTCCTCGGGCACCTCGACGACCGGCCCGAACGCGGGGGCGCGCATCGCGTCGTCGCGGCTCGCGTCGAAGAAGCCGTGGACGGCCTCCAGGCTCGCGGCGCCCGGGTCGTACGGCTGGCCGGTCGCCCGGGCCAGGTCCCAGCCGTGGACGACCAGTTCGTTGAGCGCGACCACACCCGCGATCGCGGCGGGGAAGGTGATGCCGCCCGCCTGGGTGTCGCCGCCCCTGCTGGCCGCGCGGATCGCCCGTACCCCCGCCCCGGCCCCCGCGTCGGCCTTCGGGCTCACCCGGCGCGGCGAAAGTCTCGGACCGTACGACTTTGGTAGCGCACCCCGTCCGGAAGCCGCCACGCCACCCCTGACCTGCGTAGCTTGGACGGTATGACACGCGCTGGTCCCGAATACCGCTGGCTGCTGCCGTCCGCCGTCGTCGCCCCCGAGCTGCCGGGCGACCGGTCCGACCGGAGCAGGCCGCGCCGTACCGTACGGGACTGGGTCGTCGACACCTGCGCGTTCGTCGGCGCCGCCCTGATCGGCGTGCTCGCCGCCGACGCGATGAACCAGGCCTCCGACTACTCCGAGATCCTCCAGGCGGCCGACCAGCTGGTCGGGGCCCTCGCCTGCTGCACGGTCTGGCTGCGCCGGCGCTGGCCCGTGGGACTCGCCTCGGTGCTCGTCGTGGTCACCGTGGTCGCACCGGTCGCCTCCGGGGCGCTGCTCGTCGCCCTGTTCAGCCTGGCCGTGCACCGGCCCCTCAAGCCCGCCGTCGCCGTCGTGGGCGCCGCCGCCGTGGTCAGCTCGGTGCTGCAGCCGGTCGTCCGCCCCGACCCGCACACCAGCCTGCTGGCCAACGCGGTCACCGGGACGGTGATGGTCCTCCTCGTCATGGGCTGGGGCATGCTCGTCCGCTCCCGGCGCCAGCTGGTGGTGGCGCTGCGCGAGCGGGCCGTGCGCGCCGAGGAGGAGGCCGCGCTGCGGGCCGAGAACGCCCAGCGGCTGGCCCGCGAGGCCATCGCCCGCGAGATGCACGACGTGCTGGCCCACCGGCTCACCCTGCTCAGCGTGCACGCGGGCGCCCTGGAGTTCCGCCCCGACGCGCCCCCGGCCGAGGTCGCCCGGGCCGCCGGGGTCATCCGCGACAGCGCCCACGAGGCCCTCCAGGACCTGCGCCAGATCATCGGTGTGCTGCGCAGCCCCGACGAGGGTGCCGAGGACCGGCCCCAGCCCACGCTCGCCACCCTGGACGCGCTGGTCGCCGAGTCCCGCGAGGCCGGGGCGAAGGTCATCCTGGACAGCCGGATCGGGGATCCCGCCACCGTCCCGGCGGCCACCGGGCGCAACGCCTACCGCATCGCCCAGGAGGCCCTCACCAACGCCCGCAAGCACGCCCCCGGCGCCGAGGTCACCGTGACCGTCACCGGGTGCCCGGGCGACGGGCTCACCGTCGAGGTGCGCAACCCGGCGCCCGTCGGGGACGTACCGGAGGTGCCCGGGTCGGGGCAGGGGCTGATCGGGCTGACCGAGCGCGCCACGCTCGCGGGCGGCCGCCTGGAGCACGGAGGCACGCCCGGTGGCGGGTTCGAGGTCCGCGCCTGGCTACCGTGGCCCTCATGACCATCCGGCTGCTGGTCGTCGACGACGACCCCCTCGTCCGCGCGGGACTCGCCTTCATGCTCGGCGGCTCCGACGACCTGGAGATCGTGGGGGAGGCCTCGGACGGCTCCCAGGTGGAGGAGCTCGCCGACCGGCTGCGCCCGGACGTCGTCCTGATGGACATCCGGATGCCGGTCGTCGACGGGCTCTCCGCCACCGAGACCCTGCGCGGCCGCCCCGACGCCCCCGAGGTCATCGTCCTGACCACCTTCCACGCCGACGAGCAGGTGGTACGGGCGCTGCGCGCGGGGGCCGCCGGGTTCGTCCTGAAGGACACCGCGCCCGCCGAGATCGTCGCCGCCGTACGCCGGGTGGCTGCGGGCGAGCCGGTGCTCTCCCCGGCCGTCACCCGCCAGCTGATGCACCAGGTCGCGGGCGCCCCGGAGGGATCCGGCGACCGGGCGGCCCGGGCCCGGGCGAGGATCGGCCAACTCGCCGAGCGGGAGCGCGAGGTGGCGGTCGCCGTCGGCCGGGGCCAGTCGAACGCGGAGATCTCCGCCGCCCTCTTCCTCAGCGTGCCCACGGTGAAGACCCATGTCTCCCGGGTGCTGGCCAAGCTGGGCCTCAACAACCGTGTCCAGATCGCCCTGCTCGTCCACGACGCCGGACTCCTCGACGAGGACGGCGACATAGGCTGACCGGACCACCGGAGGGGGAACACCGCCATGCCGCTCGTCGACCTGCGCGACCACGAGGACTTCACCGCCAACCCGTATCCGTACTACGCGAAGTTGCGCGCGGAGGGGCCGGTGCACCGCGTCCGCACCCCCGAGATCGACGAGGTCTGGCTGATCGTCGGGCACGAGGAGGCGCGGGCCGCGCTCGCCGACGGCCGCTTCTCCAAGGACTGGCGGGCGATCGCCGAAGAGCCCGACGAGTTCGCCGCGGTCAGCGCCAACATGCTGGACTCGGACCCGCCGCAGCACACCCGGCTGCGCAAGCTGGTGGCGCGCGAGTTCACCGCGCGCCGGATCGAGGGGCTGCGCCCGCGCGTCCAGGAGATCACCGACGGTCTGCTCGACACCATGCTGGCCGCCCCCGGCCACACGGCCGACCTGGTCGACTCGTTCGCCTTCCCGCTGCCGATGACGGTCATCTGCGAACTCCTCGGCGTACCGGACCTGGACCGGGAGACCTTCCGCAGGCTCTCCAACGAGGCCGTCGCCCCCACCGAGAACGACGGGACCAACGCCTCCGCCCTGGAGATGGGCGCCTATCTGGTCGAGCTCATCGAGGACAAGCGCGCCACCCGCCCCGCCGGCGACCTGATGAGCGCCCTCATCCGCACCCGGCACGAGGACGGCGACCAGCTGTCCCCGGACGAGCTCATCGGCATGGCCTTCCTGCTGCTCGTCGCGGGCCACGAGACCACCGTCAACCTCATCTCCAACGGGGTACGGGCGCTGCTCGGCCACCCGGAGCAACTGGCCGCGCTGCGCGCCGACTTCGACGGTCTCATCGACGGGGCGATCGAGGAGATGCTGCGCTACGACGGCCCGGTGGAGACGGCCACGTACCGCTTCGCGCGCGAGGACGTCGAATGCGGCGGAACCGTCATCCCGGCCGGGGCGCCCGTCCTGGTCGGCCTCGCCTCCGCCGGGCGCGACCCGGCCCGCTACCCCGACCCGGACCGCTTCGACATCCGCCGCGCCCCGCAGAGCCACCTCGGCTTCGGCCACGGCATCCACCACTGCCTGGGCGCCCCGCTCGCCCGGATGGAGGGCCGCATCGCGGTCCGTACGCTCCTGGAACGGGCCCCCGGTCTCGAACTCGCCGGGGGCGAGGGGCCGTTGGAGTGGCTGCCCGGGATGCTCATCCGGGGTGTGCGCCATCTGCCCGTGCGCTGGTGAGGCGCGGCACTCACGCCTCGCGGGCCGCCGCCGCCCTGCGGCGGTGCTCACCGCGCAGCACCAGGCCCGGCCACTCGTCCCCGTGGGCGCCGCACGCCGAGACCGACCACAGCGACCACTGCTGCGGCACCGAGTAGTACGGCACCAGCATCCGCGCGGTGCGCCGCCGGGACACCTTCACCGGGACCAGCGCGGGCAGCACGTCCGGCCGCTCGCCCGCCAGGATCGCCTTGCGGCAGGACGGGCAGGCGGGACGGCGGTCGGCCGCCGCCTCGCGCGGCCCGGTGCGGCGCCGGGCCCGTTCGCGGTGCTGCTTGCGCGCGGGCGGCCCGCCGCTCTCGGCCGCCGTGTGCAGCGGGTTGTACCAGCAGCGCTCGGGCGGCCTGGGCGCCGGCTGCCCCGTGCGGCGGGCGTGCAGCGCGGCGAACCGGACCAGGGCGCGCTCGGCCAGCACCGCGGCGGCGGCCAGGTCCGGCAGATCGGCCGCCTCGTCCAGGAGCTTGCCCGCGGCCTGGAAGGCGTCGAGCACCCATGTGTAGTCGTGCTCGTCCCGTGCGTCCCCGCCGGGCCCCGGCGCGTCCGGACCGCCCGCCCCGACCGGGAGTTCGGCCGCCCGCAGCACGTCGCCGACGGCCGTGACACGGGCCGCCACGAGCCGTTCGAGGCGCGCGCGGGCCGTCTCCCACTCGTCGAGGATCCGCTGCTGCTCCTCCTTCGACGGTTCCCACGCCCGCTGTGCGGGCATGCCCGGACGCAGCACCCCCATGAACCACCAACGCTTCAGCACCGCGCCTCCCCTCGCCGCGACCAGGGTAGAAGCCCTTGAAGCTACTGGAGAGTCAGGGTGAGCGCTCCGTCACGACGCCCTGAAAGGAACCTCGTTGACCAGCGATGCCACAGAGGACGCCGTCGTCGACCTCGCCGCTCTCGGTGACGGCTTCACCCGCGACCCCTACCCGGTCTACGCCGGGCTGCGCGAGCGCGGCCCGGTGCACCGCGTCCGGATGCCCGAGGGCGCCGACGCCTGGCTCGTCGTCGGCTACGAGGCGGGCCGCGCCGCGCTCGCCGACCCGCGCCTGTCCAAGGAGTGGCGCAACGCCGCACCCGGCCTCGGGGTGCGGCACATAGCCTCCGGCACCACCGTGCTCAGCTCCGACGCCCCCGCTCACACCCGGCTGCGCAAGCTGGTGAGCAGGGAGTTCACCCCGCGCCGGGTCGAGCTGCTCGCCCCGCGGGTCCAGCGGACGACCGACGCGCTGCTGGACGCGATGCTCAAGCGGCCGGACCGCCGGGCGGACCTCGTCGAGGCGCTCTCCTTCCCGCTGCCGATCACCGTCATCGGCGATCTGCTCGGCGTGCCGGACTTCGACCGGGACAGCTTCCGCCAGTGGTCCAACACCGCGGTCTCCGCGCCCGCCCTGGCGGACCGGATGGCCGCGGCCGGGGCCATGAGGGAGTATCTGACCGCGCTCCTGGAGAGCAAGCGCGAGCGGCCCGGCGACGACCTGATGAGCGCGCTCATCACCACCGCCGACGAGGACGGCGACCGCCTCTCCGGCCCCGAACTGCTCGGCATGGCCTGGCTGCTCCTGGTCGCGGGCCACGAGACGACGGTCAACCTGATCTCCAACGGCGTCCTCGCGCTGCTCGGCCATCCGGAGCAACTGGCCGCGCTGCGGGCCGACTTCGACGGGCTCATCGACAACGCGGTGGAGGAGATGCTGCGCTACGACGGCCCGGTGGAGACCCCGACGTACCGCTTCACCACCGAACCGGTCGACCTCGGCGGCACGGTCGTGCCCGGCGGCGGACAGCTGGTCCTGGTCGCCATGGCCGACGCCAACCGGGACCCGGCCCGCTACCCCGAGCCGTCCCGCTTCGACATCCGGCGCGACGCGCGCGGCCATGTGGCGTTCGGGCACGGCATCCACTACTGCCTGGGCGCGCCGCTGGCCCGCCTTGAGGCGCGCATCGCGATCCGCTCGCTCCTGGACCGCTGCCCGGACCTGGCGCTCGACATCCATCCGGCGGCGCTGACCTGGCGTTCGGGGCTGCTGGTGCGCGGCCCGCAGAGCCTGCCGGTGCGCTGGTGAGCCCGGGTCGGTGAACCTCGGGGGATGAGCCTCAGCCGGTGAACTCCGCGACGGCCACCGGGCGGCGCTCGTGCCGCGAGCGCTCGCACGCCTCCGCGACGCGCAGCGCGTGCAGCGCCTCCCGGCCGTCGCAGGGGTTCGCCAGCTCGCCCCGTACGACCCGTACGAAGGCGTCGAGCTCGGCCCGGTAGGCGGGGGCGAACCGCTCCAGGAAGCCGGGCCAGGGCTTCGCGGGGGGCTCGGGCGCGCCCGGCTCGGCCGAGGTCAGCGGGGTGCGCTCGCCGAGCCCCACGGCCACCTGGTCGAGGTCCCCGGCCAGCTCCATCCGTACGTCGTACCCGGCGCCGTTGCACCGGGTCGCCGTCGCCGTGGCGAGGGTGCCGTCGTCGAGGGTGAGGAGGGCCGCGGCCGTGGCGACGTCCCCGGCCTCGCGGAACATCGCGGGCCCCGCGTCCGAACCGGTCGCGTACACCTCGACGACCTCGCGGCCGGTCACCCACCGCAGACTGTCGAAGTCATGGACCAGGCAGTCCCGGTAGAGCCCGCCGGAGAGCGGCAGATACGCGGCGGGCGGCGGCGCCGGGTCCGAGGTGACGGCCCGTACGGTGTGCAGCCGCCCGAGCCCGCCGGACCGCACGCGCTCGCGGGCCGCCGCGTACCCGGCGTCGAAGCGCCGCATGAACCCGATCTGGAGGACCGTGCCCGCGCTCTCGACCTCGTCGAGGGCCGCCAGTGTGCCGGCCAGGTCCAGGGCGATCGGTTTCTCGCAGAAGGCGGGGAGGCCCGCCCGGGCCGCGCGGGCGATCAGGCCGGCGTGCGCGGCGGTCGCCGAGGCGATCACCACCGCGTCCGGCCCGGCCGCGAAGAGCTGGTCGACCGTGGCGGCCGCGGCCCCGGTCCGCGCGGCCGCCACGGCGGCCCGCTCGGGGTCGGCGTCGGCGACGACGAGCTCGGTGACCGAGGGGTGGCCGGCCAGCACCTCCGCGTGGAAGGTGCCGATACGTCCCGTTCCGATGAGTCCGATACGCATGGCCAAAAGGTGACGGTGCCGGATCGTCCTGTCAAGAGTTTGTCCTGACAATCAGACTTCACGACTTCCCGTCAACATGGCCCGCGCACTACGCTCACCCCGTGTCCAAGCAGCCCAGAACCGTGCCGGATCCCGCCGTGCCGCTCCAGCTCAGCGTGGACCGCACCAGCCCGGTCCCGCTCTACTTCCAGCTGTCCCAGCAGCTGGAGGCGGCCATCGAGCGCGGCACCCTCACGCCCGGCAGCCTCCTCGGCAACGAGATCGACCTCGCGGGCCGCCTCGGCCTGTCCCGCCCCACCGTCCGCCAGGCCATCCAGGCCCTGGTCGACAAGGGTCTGCTGGTGCGGCGCAGAGGCGTCGGCACCCAGGTGGTGCACAGCCAGGTCAAGCGCCCGCTGGAGCTGAGCAGCCTCTACGACGACCTGGAGGCGGCCGGGCAGAAGCCCGCCACCAAGGTGCTGCGCAACACCGTGGAACCGGCCACCGCGGAGGTGGCGGCGGCCCTCGGCGTGGCCGAGGGCGACGATGTCCACCTGGTGGAGCGGCTGCGGTACGCGCACGGCGAGCCGATGGCCGAGCTGCGCAACTACCTGCCCACCGGGCTGCTGGCGCTCGACACGCCGCTGCTTGAGACCACCGGCCTGTACCGGCTGATGCGCGGCGCGGGGATCACCCTGCACAGCGCCCGGCAGTCGGTGGGGGCGCGGGCCGCCACCGCCGCCGAGGCCGGGCTGCTCGCCGAGACCGAGGGCGCGCCGCTGCTGACCATGCAGCGCACCACCTTCGACGACACCGGGCGGGCCGTGGAGTTCGGCACCCACATCTACCGGGCCTCGCGGTACGCCTTCGAGTTCCAGCTGCTCGTACGGCCGTGATCCGCGCGGCGGTCCCGGGCGCGCCCCCGGCCGCGATCGCCGCGTAAGAATGTTCGGACAAAGTATTGACGCGTCCGTCCGTACGCCGCTAGAACTCACGTGCCGCGATCCGGCGGCCCAGGCGGAAGGCGGACCCCATGCGCATACCCCGCACGGCAGCCACGGCGACGGCGGTCGCCGCGGCCCTCGCACTCACGGTCGCCGGATGCAGCGGCTCGGGCGGCAAGGACTCCGAGGACAAGGGCGACGACAGCGCCTCGGGCGGCAAGGGCGTCTCCACTCCCCGGATGAAAGTCGCGATGATCACCCATTCGGGCGAGGGCGACACCTTCTGGGACATCGTCCAGAGCGGCGCGAAACAGGCCGCGGCCAAGGACAACGTCGACTTCCTGTACTCGGCCAACAAGGAGGGCCAGCAGCAGTCGCAGCTGATCCAGGCGGCCATCGACCAGAAGGTCGACGGGATCGTGGTCACCCTGGCCAAGCCCGAGGCCGTCCGGGACGTCGTCAAGAAGGCGGTCGCGGCGGGCATCCCGGTCGTCACCGTCAACTCCGGCGCCCAGTACTCCAAGGAGCTCGGCGCGCTCGGCCACATCGGCCAGGACGAGGGCGTCGCGGGCGAGGCGGTCGGCGAGCAGCTGAACGCGGGCGGCCGGAAGAAGGCCGTCTGCGTCATCCACGAGCAGGGCAACGTGTCGCTGGAAGAGCGCTGTGCCGGGGTGAAGAAGACCTTCAAGGGCTCGGTGGAGAACCTGAACGTCGACGGGACCAACACGCCCGCAGCGACGTCCTCCATCGAGGCGAAACTCCAGGCGGGCTCCGGGGGAACGGCCATCGACGCGGTGGTCACCCTCGGCGCGCCGATGGCGGCCGCCGCGGTCAAGGCCAAGGGCGACGCGGGCAGCTCCGCCGAGGTCGACACCTTCGACCTCAACGCCGCCGTGATCAAGCAGTTCAAGGCCGAGGAGATCGGCTTCGCGGTCGACCAGCAACCCTATCTCCAGGGGTATCTCGCGGTCGACGAACTGTGGCTCCACAAGACCAACGGCAACATCGTCGGCGGCGGCAGGCCGGTCCTCACCGGGCCCGCGATCGTCACCGAGAAGGACGTGCCGGCGCTGGAGAAGTACACCGCTCGCGGTACCCGATGATCCGCCGCCGACCTGATGTGACCCATACTTGGGCGGCCGGGGCAGGTCCGCACCAGTCCCGGTCGCACCTGGGAGTACAGCAAGAGGAGCACGGCGTCGTGGCAAGGGTTCGGACAGGGGTACGCGCGGTGGGCGCGGTGCTGGCGGCGGTGCTCGGAGCTTCCCTGGTGGGATGCAGCAGTACCGGGGGCAAGCGCGCCGAGGACGCGCGCAAGGCCGCCTCGGCACAGGGCAAGGCGGCGGTGAACACCCCCCGCTGGAAGGTCGCCATGATCACCCACTCGGGCGACGGCGACACCTTCTGGGACATCGTCCAGAGCGGCGCCAAGCAGGCCGCCGTCAAGGACAACATCGACTTCCTGTACTCGCACAGCGACCAGGGCCAGCAGCAGGCGCAGTTCGTGCAGGCGGCCATCGACCAGAGGGTCGACGGGATCGTCGTCACGCTCGCGAAGCCGGACGCGATGAAGGACGTCGTCGCCAAGGCCGCCAAGGCCGGCATCCCGGTGATCACGGTGAACTCGGGCTCCGAGAAGTCCAAGGACTTCGGCGCGCTCACCCACATCGGCCAGGACGAGACCATCGCGGGCGAGGCCGTCGGCGAGGAGCTCAACAAGCGCGGCAAGAAGAAGGCGCTCTGTGTCCTGCACGAGCAGGGCAACGTCGGCCACGAGCAGCGCTGCGCGGGCACCAAGAAGACCTTCAAGGGCGACCTGCAGAACCTCTACGTCACGGGTACCAACATGCCCGACGTCCAGTCCTCCATCGAGGCCAAGCTCCAGGCGGACAAGTCCATCGACTCCGTGGTCACCCTCGGCGCGCCCTTCGCGGACACCGCCGTCAAGGCCAGGAACTCCGCGGGCAGCTCCGCCGAGGTCGACACCTTCGACCTCAACGCCAAGGTCGCGGCCGAGCTCAAGGACGGCACCCTCGGCTTCGCGGTCGACCAGCAGCCCTACCTCCAGGGGTACGAGGCCGTGGACCTGCTCTGGCTCTACAAGTACAACGGCGATGTGCTCGGCGGCGGGCTGCCGGTGCTGACCGGACCTCAGATCATCACCAAGGACGCGGCCGCAAAGCTGGAGGACTACACGAAGCGGGGGACCCGATGACCGCCACAGCACCAGCGCCGGCGCCCGCGAAGGACGAGCGGCTGATCCAGCGGTCGGTGCTGCGCAAGCTGCTCGGCCGCCCGGAGCTCGGCTCGGTCGTCGGCGCCATCGCCGTCTTCGTCTTCTTCTCCGTCGTCGCGGACAGCTTCCTGCGCGCCTCCAGCCTCTCGACCGTCCTGTACGCGGCGTCGACCATCGGCATCATGGCGGTGCCGGTGGCGCTGCTGATGATCGGCGGTGAGTTCGACCTGTCGGCCGGTGTGCTGGTGACGACGTCGGCGCTCGTCTCGTCGATGTTCAGCTACCAGATGACGGCGAACATCTGGGTGGGCATCGGTGTCTCGCTGCTGACCACGCTCGCCCTCGGCGCCTTCAACGGCTTCATGCTGACCCGTACCAAACTGCCCAGCTTCATCATCACGCTGGGCACGTTCCTGATGCTGACGGGCCTCAACCTCGGCTTCACCAAGCTGATCAGCGGCACGGTCTCCACCAAGTCCATCGCCGACATGGAGGGCTTCGCCTCCGCGAAGAAGGTGTTCGCCTCCCAGCTGACCCTCGGCTCGGTCAACCTCAAGGTGACCATCCTGTGGTGGTTCGGCCTGGTCGCGGTCGCCACCTGGGTCCTGCTGCGCACCCGGTTCGGCAACTGGATCTTCGCGGTCGGCGGCGAGGCCGACGCGGCCCGCGCGGTCGGCGTGCCGGTCTACAAGACCAAGATCGGCCTGTACATGGGCGTGGCGTTCGCCGCCTGGATCTCCGGCCAGCACCTGCTCTTCTCGTTCGACGTGGTCCAGTCCGGCGAGGGCGTCGGCAACGAGCTGATCTACATCATCGCGGCCGTCATCGGCGGCTGTCTGATCACCGGCGGCTACGGCTCCGCGATCGGCTCCGCGGTCGGCGCGTTCATCTTCGGCATGACCAGCAAGGGCATCGTCTACGCCGAGTGGAACCCGGACTGGTTCAAGTTCTTCCTGGGAGCGATGCTCCTGCTGGCCACCCTGCTCAACGCGTGGGTGCGCAAGCGGGCGGAGGCGACGGCATGACGGACGTGACCCTGACCAAGAGCGCCCTCGTGGAGCTCGACGACGTCAGTAAGTACTACGGCAACATCCGCGCCCTCGAAGGGGTCTCCCTGGAGGTCCACGGCGGCGAGATCACCTGTGTGCTCGGTGACAACGGCGCCGGCAAGTCCACCCTCATCAAGATCATCGCGGGGCTGCACCGGCACGACGCCGGGGCCTTCCGCATCGAGGGCGAGGACGTCTCGCTCAGCAACCCGCGCGAGGCGCTCGACCGGGGCATCGCCACCGTCTACCAGGACCTCGCGGTCGTCCCGCTGATGCCGGTGTGGCGCAACTTCTTCCTCGGCTCCGAGCCGACCAAGGGCGCGGGGCCCTTCAAGCGCCTCGACGTCGACCTGATGCGCCGCACCACCCGCTCGGAGCTGCTGCGCATGGGCATCGACCTGCGGGACGTGGACCAGCCCATCGGCACCCTGTCGGGCGGCGAGCGCCAGTGCGTGGCGATCGCCCGGGCGGTCTACTTCGGCGCCAAGGTGCTGGTCCTGGACGAGCCCACGGCGGCGCTCGGCGTCAAGCAGTCCGGCGTCGTGCTCAAGTACGTGGCGGCCGCCCGGGACGCCGGCCTCGGCGTGGTCCTGATCACGCACAACCCGCACCACGCCTATCTGGTCGGCGACCGCTTCGTGCTGCTCAAGCGCGGCACGATGACCGGCAGCCATCTGCGCACCCAGATCACCTTGGACGAGCTCACCCGCCAGATGGCGGGCGGCAGCGAGCTGGAGGAGCTCAGCCACGAGCTCCAGCGGGCCCCCGAGCCGCACCTCGGCGGCCGGGCCGCCGACACCGGCAAGTAACGGCCGGGGCGGTACGGGCACGCGAGGTCGGGTCCCGGCCGGGGTGGCAGAATCGGGCACGGCGGGCGCCGTCCGCCGCCGGCCACCCCGGCTCCCCGAGACCTCCAGGGACGACACCAGTCGTGCGAGCACTCCAGGACACCCCCCTCCCTCCGCGAAGGGGTGCGGCCCGATGAACACCTACCGAGGCTCCGCCCGGGCCACCGTCCTGCGCACCGTCGGCACCCGCGAGCGCCGCTCGCACCTGACCGCACCCCGTGTCCCCACCGTCGGCATCGACATCGGCGGCACCAAGGTGATGGCGGGCGTCGTCGACGCCGACGGCACCATCCTGGAGAAGATCCGCACCGAGACGCCGGACAAGTCCAAGAGCCCCAAGGTCGTCGAGGACACCATCACCGAGCTGGTCCTCGACCTCTCGGACCGCCACGACGTGCACGCGGTGGGCATCGGCGCGGCCGGCTGGGTCGACGCCGACCGCAGCACCATCCTCTTCGCCCCGCACCTCGCCTGGCGCAACGAGCCGCTGCGGGACGCCCTGCAGTCCCGGCTCGCCGTCCCGGTCATGGTCGACAACGACGCCAACACGGCCGCCTGGGCCGAGTGGCGGTTCGGCGCGGGCCGCGGCGAGGACCACCTCGTCATGATCACGCTCGGCACCGGCATCGGCGGCGCGATCCTGGAGGACGGCCGGGTCAAGCGCGGCAAGTACGGCGTGGCCGGCGAGTTCGGCCATATGCAGGTCGTGCCCGGCGGCCACCGCTGCCCGTGCGGCAACCGCGGCTGCTGGGAGCAGTACAGCTCGGGCAACGCCCTGGTCCGCGAGGCCCGCGAGCTGGCGGTCGCGGACTCGCCGGTCGCGTACAACATCCTGGAGCGGGTCAAGGGCAACATCCCGGACATCACCGGGCCGCTGATCACCGAGCTCGCGCGCGAGGGCGACGCCATGTGCGTCGAGCTGCTCCAGGACATCGGCCAGTGGCTCGGCGTCGGCATCGCCAACCTCGCGGCCGCCCTCGACCCGTCCTGCTTCGTCATCGGCGGTGGCGTCAGCGCGGCCGACGACCTGCTGATCGGCCCGGCCAGGGACGCCTTCAAGCGCCAGCTGACCGGCCGCGGCTACCGGCCCGAGGCCCGGATCGCCAAGGCGCAGCTGGGCCCGGAGGCGGGCATGGTCGGCGCGGCGGACCTCGCCTGGGGGGGGGCGGGGTCTTCGGGGCGGGCGACGCGGCCCACACCATCCCGCCGCTCGGCGCCTTCGGGATGAACTCCGGCATCGCGGACGCCCACAACCTCGCCTGGAAGCTCGCCCAGGTGCTGCGCGGCACGGCGGGCGAGGGGCTGCTCGACACATACCACGCCGAGCGCCACCCCGTCGCCGCCTTCACCATGCGCCAGGCCCTGCTCCGGCTGAAGAACCCGGGCCTGCACTGGAACCCGTTCGCCGGGGCCCAGCGCCAGGAGGCGGGGATGGCCAACACCCCCGTCGTGCACCTGGGATACCGGTACGACTCGGCCGCCGTCGTGGACGCCAGGACCGAGATCCCCTCCACCGAGGACGTCGCCGCCAGTCTCGACGGCGCCCCCGGCTCGCGCCTGCCGCACCACTGGGTGACGCGGGCCGGCGACCGCGTCTCGACCCTGGACCTGGCGGCGGCCCGCTGGACCCTGCTGGCAGGGCCGGACGGCGCCGTCTGGTGCGAGACGGCCGCCAAGATCGCCGCGGAGGCCGGTCTCGACCTCGCCGTGCACCGGATCGGCGGAGCCGGCGCGGACATCGACGACCCGACGGCCGACTGGGCCCGAGCGGCCGGCACCGGTGCCGATGGCGCACTGCTGGCCAGGCCCGACGGTTTCGTCGCCTGGCGTGCCGAGGAGGCCGCGGCCGACCCCGGCCGGACCCTGTCCGACGTGTTCTCGGCGGTGCTCGACCGCCCCGGCCTCGAACGAACCCGTGGTGCACAGTGACACCCGATACGCCCCTTTCGGAGGAGCACACCGTCATGGAAGCCGTTTCCTACACCGCCCAGTGGACCGCCGCAGCCCGCGCCCTCGAAACGGAGCGCGACGACGCGTTGTTCAGCGACCCCTACGCACGCGCCGTGGCCGGCGAGGCCGGTTTCAAGCTCCTTGAGCGGTACGCGAGCCCGGTCACCGTGGCGTACCTGGCGCTGCGCACGGCCTATCTCGACCAGGTGCTGCTGAACTCGCTGGAGGCGCACGAGATCGACCAGGTGGTCTTGGTCGCCGCCGGCATGGACACCCGCCCCTACCGGCTGAGCTGGGGCCGCAAGGTGTCCGTGTTCGAACTCGACCGGTCCGCCCTGCTGGACGTCAAGAGCGAACTCCTCGCGGACGCGGAGCCGGCCGAGGGCCTGACCCGCACCACCGTCGGCGTCGATCTCGCCGGTTCCTGGCAGTCGGCCCTGCTCGACGCGGGCTTCAGCACCGAGGCGCGCACGCTGTGGATCGTCGAGGGCCTGCTGTACTACCTGGAGGAGGGCGCGGTGCGCGGGCTCCTCGAATCCCTGGCCAGGCTCTCCGGCCCCGGCGCGCTGGTGGCGGGCGACCTCATCAGCACGGCCGCGCTCAGCAACCCGGTGGCCCGCCCCTTCATCAAGGCGCTGGAGGAGGACGGGGCCCCGTGGCTCTTCGGCACCGACACCCCGGAGGACCTGCTGGCCGAGTGCGGCTGGAGCGTCCAGGAGATCAAGCAGCCGGGTGAGGAGGGGTCCGGCCGGTGGCCGTACCTCGTCCTGCCGCGCCATGTGACGGACGTCCCGCGCAACTTCCTGTTCACCGCCGTGCTGAGCTGACGCCCTCGCACCACTGCGAATCAGGGGCCCCACCGGTCGGAGATCTCCGGTGGGGCCCCTCGGCACGGGGAAAACCTGGTGTGTGGGGCCGACGGAAGCGGGTAACGTCTTTGTCATGTTCTTCCAGACGCCGATTTACGAGTGAGAGCGTGACGGGCCCCCGCTGACGTCCTTTGACGTCGCCGCGCCCGTCCCCCACCGATGAATCCGCACATCACCACACATCACCATCGGGAGAACCCGTGACCGACAGCAAGAACGTCAACAACCCCGTGGGCCAGGGCGGCGGCCAGCGCAAGAAGCAGTCCCGCGCCGAACGGCAGAACAACGGTCCGTACCGCAACCTCGACCGCCAGGGTGCCGCCGACAAGAAGGCGGAGCTGGTGCGCAAGATGCGCGAGAAGGCGGCCGCGGCCAAGGGCGCCGGGCAGACGGGCGACGACACCGCACAGAGCTGACGCACCGCCGCCGCAGGGCGGCACCGCACGGGGCGGGGCCCGGACCGCGAGGCGCGGACCGGGCCCCGCTTGCCGTACCGGGCGCGGCCGGTCCCGCTCAGCTCTTCGGCCGAGCACCGCACTCCCCGCCCGATCCGGCCTCGCGCGGACCCTCCACGGAGCCGGAGCTCTGCCACATGGCCGGACCACTACGGCCAGGACCCCGCCTCCAGGGCCTGTGGCGAGATGTGGGAGCGTGAGCCGGTGAGTGAGAGTAAGCCGAACACCCTGCAATACCGCTCTGACGGGCCAGAAGACGCACCGGTTCTGGTCATGGGCCCATCGCTTGGTACCACCTGGCACATGTGGGACCGCCAGATACCCGAGCTCTCCGGGAGCTGGCGGATCGTCCGCTTCGACCTCCCTGGCCACGGCGGCGCCCCGGCCCACCCGGCGGCCTCGGTGTCCGAGCTCGCCGACCGGCTGATCGCCACCCTCGACGAGCTGGGTGTGCAGCGCTTCGGCTACGCGGGCAGCGCGATCGGCGCGGCCGTCGGCGCGGACCTGGCCCTGCGCCACCCGGGGCGGCTCGCCTCGCTGGCGCTGGTCGCCGCTTCCGCCCGGTTCGGCACCGCCGACGAGTTCCGCCAGCGGGGTGTGGTCGTCCGCAGCAACGGGATGGACCCGATGGCCCGCAGCGCGCCCGAGCGCTGGTTCACCCCCGCCTACGCGGCGGCCCAGCCCGCCATCGTGGAGTGGGCCGTCCAGATGGTCCGCACCACCGACCCCGGCTGCTACATCGCCGCCTGCGAGGCGCTGGCCGCCTTCGACATCCGCGCCGACCTCGGCCGTATCGGCGTCCCGACGCTGGTGCTGGCCGGCGCCGAGGACCGGGTGACCGGGCCCGGCGCCGCGCGCACCCTGGTCGCCGGGGTGCCCGACGCCCGGCTCGCGGTGGTGCCCGGTGCCGCGCACCTGGCGCCCGTGGAGCAGCCCGCCGCCGTCACCGACCTGCTCGTCCACCACTTCTCGACGGCCTGGCACGAGACGCTCCCGGCGATCCCGGTACCGGCCGCGCCCGCGGTCGCCGCGGCCGCGCAGCCGCCGCAGGCCCCGTACACCCTGCACGTGCCCGTCCCCATGGCCGCCGAGCCCGCGCCGGCCCCGGCGCCCGCGCCCGCCGGGCGGCCCGACCCGTACGAGCAGGGCATGAAGCTGCGCCGCGAGGTCCTCGGGGACGCGCGCGTGGACGAGGAGACCGCCGACGCGGACGGCTTCACCGGAGACTTCCAGGAGCTCGCCACCCGCTACGCCTGGGGCGAGGTGTGGGCCCGCGACGGGCTGGACCGGCGCACCCGGGCCGTGGTCGCGCTCGCCGCGCTGGTGGCGGGCGGGCACCTCGACGAGGTCGCGGCCCACACCCGCGCCGCGCTGCGGGCCGGGCTCACCCCCGACGAGATCAGGGAAGTGCTGCTCCAGACGTCGGTCTACTGCGGCCTCCCGGCGGCGGGCGCGGCCTTCCGGGCGGCCGCCGCGGTCATCCGCGAGGAGACCACCCCGCAGCCCTGAGCCCTCCGGGTGCGTCCGGGCGCCACGGCGCCCGCCGTAGCAGGATGGGGCCATGAGCCTGAAGCTGACCAAGAAGACCCATGCGTGCGTCCGGCTGGAGAAGGACGGCCGGACGCTGGTCATCGACCCCGGCGCCTTCAGCGAGGCAGACGCCGCGCTCGGCGCCGAC
The DNA here is from genome assembly GCF_001653515.1 of Streptomyces sp. ERV7. GTDB lineage: Bacteria > Actinomycetota > Actinomycetes > Streptomycetales > Streptomycetaceae > Streptomyces. The sequence continues at coordinate 928,674 of NZ_LYOY01000051.1, forward strand.
GCCGTCCTCGTCACCCACGAGCACCCGGACCACTTCGCCGAGGACCGGCTGCGGGCCGCTCTGGAGGCCAACCCGGCGGCCGAGATCTGGACCCTGCGCAGCGTCGCGGAGAAGGTCTCGGCGGCCTTCCCCGGCCGCGTCCACACCGTCGGGCACGGCGACGCCTTCAGCGCGGCCGGGTTCGACGTCCAGGTCCACGGCGAGCTGCACGCGGTGATCCACCCGGACCTGCCGCGGATCACCAACGTCGGCTTCCTGGTGGACGGTTCGCTCTTCCACCCCGGCGACGCGCTGACCGTCCCGGACCACCCGGTGGACACCCTGATGCTTCCGGTGCAGGCGCCGTGGAGCAAGATCTCCGAGGTGATCGAGTACGTACGGGAGGTCGGGCCGCGCCGCGCCATCGACATCCACGACGCGCTCCTGACCGACCTCGCCCGGCCGATCTACGACACCCACCTCGGCAATCTCGGCGGGGCCGACCACACCCGGCTGAGCCCGGGGGACTCGGCGGACCTGTGACGCCGGTGACTGTCGGACCCCGCCGTTAGGCTGTCTCGCATGCGCATCGCGACCTGGAACGTCAACTCGATCACCGCCCGGCTGCCCCGCCTCCTGGCCTGGCTGGAGAGCACCGGCACGGATGTGCTGTGCATCCAGGAGACCAAGACCACCCTGGAGGGCTTCCCCGCCGCCGAGCTCCGCGAGCTGGGCTACGAGTCGGCGGTCCACGCGACGGGGAGGTGGAACGGAGTGGCGCTGGTCTCCCGGGTGGGCCTGGAGGACGTGGTCCTCGGTCTGCCCGGCGACCCCGGCTTCGAGGAGACCCTGGAGCCCCGCGCCGTCTCGGCGACCTGCGGCGGAGTGCGCCTGTGGTCGGTGTACGTGCCGAACGGCCGCGAGGTCGGCCACGGCCACTACGCGTACAAGCTGGCCTGGTTCGAGGCGTTGAAGGCGGCCGTCGCCCAGGACGCGGCGGGGGAGCGGCCGTTCGCGGTGCTCGGCGACTTCAACGTCGCCCCGACCGACGAGGACGTGTTCGACGTGGCGTTCTTCGAGGGCCAGACCCATGTCACCCCGGCCGAGCGGGCCGCGCTCGCCGCGCTGCGCGAGGCGGGCCTCTCCGACGTGGTGCCCCGCCCCCTGAAGTACGACCGGCCGTATACGTACTGGGACTACCGCCAGCTGTCCTTCCCCAAGAACCGGGGCATGCGCATCGACCTGGTGTACGGCAACGAGCCGTTCGCCAAGGCCGTCAAGGACAGTTATGTGGACCGCGAGGAGCGCAAGGGCAAGGGCGCCTCCGACCACGCGCCGGTCGTCGTCGACCTGGAGATCTGAGACGGGAGATCTGAGAATCGCACCCCGCGTGCCCTGTGGTGCGCGGCTCTGTGCGAATGGGACGCTTGACGCCATGAACATCCTGGACAACTGGCGCAAGCGGCACGGCTCGCAGCGGACGGCGGCCCTCGCCGAGGCGGTGCAGACCGATCCGGAGGGTGTGGGCGAGCTGCTGGCGGAGTGCGAGCTGCTCCGGGTCAGGGCGCAGCAGGCCGGGCTCGAACTGGACGACAGCCCGGCCTCGTTGGCGGCGCTCGACCAGCTGCCGCCGCGCTGGCGGGACGACCCGGAGGAACTGCCCTGGCTGGGCAACGACGCGGGCCTGTATCTGGGCACCGTGCTGGTGCGGACGGTCGAGGGCGCCTCCTGGCAGGTGTGGCCGGGCGGGCAGCCGGTGGTGCGGCTCGCCTCGGGGCGCGAAGTCGACGTGGTGGGCGCCGGCGTCGAGTGGGCGGCGAGCGGCACGCCCGAGCTCTCGCAGGTGTACGCGGAGGCCTCCGAGGTCTGACCGTCGCGCACACGGAAGTCAACGTGGCGTTGACCCAACCCGCCGGTAACCCAAAATACGGTTTATGTCCTGTTCGTGCGTGTCGAAGTGAAGTCCCTTTCCGGGCTGGATAGTTTGCGCTGACCTCGACACAGCGATGAGTGGGCAGGACAGCGTATGGCCGTCGATCCGTTGATCGAGCTGCGTGACGTCAACAAGTACTACGGGAAGTTGCACGTCCTCCAGGACATCAACCTCACCGTCGGACGCGGGGAGGTGGTGGTCGTCATCGGCCCGTCCGGCTCGGGCAAGTCGACGCTCTGCCGGACGATGAACCGCCTGGAGACGATCGAGTCGGGCGCGATCTCCATCGACGGCAGGCCGCTGCCGGAGGAGGGCAAGGGGCTCGCCGCGCTGCGCGCCGAAGTCGGCATGGTCTTCCAGTCCTTCAACCTCTTCGCTCACCGGACCGTCCTCGCCAACGTCTCCCTCGCCCAGATCAAGGTCCGGGGACGCAAGAAGGAGGAGGCCGACCAGCGCTCGCGCGAGCTCCTCGACCGGGTCGGCCTCGCCTCCCAGGCCGACAAGCTGCCCGCACAGCTCTCCGGCGGCCAGCAGCAGCGCGTCGCCATCGCCCGCGCCCTCGCCATGAGCCCCAAGGTCATGCTCTTCGACGAGCCCACCTCCGCGCTCGACCCGGAGATGATCAACGAGGTGCTCGAAGTCATGCAGCAGCTGGCGCGCGACGGTATGACCATGGTCGTCGTCACCCATGAGATGGGCTTCGCCCGCTCCGCCGCCAACCGCGTCGTGTTCATGGCCGACGGAAAGATCGTCGAGGACCGCACTCCCGACGAGTTCTTCACCAACCCGCACAGCGAGCGTGCCAAGGACTTCCTCTCCAAGATCCTCAAGCACTGAACGGGGAGTGGACGCAACCATGACGCGTACGCGACGCGCGCTGGCCGCCCTCGCACTGCTCCTGGCCGCCGCCGGGTGCGGCAAGTCGGGCAGCCCGCCGGTCAAGGGCCCGCAGCCCGACCAACTGCCCCACTACCGGGTCATGACGGGCTTCACGCTGCCCGACTCACCGGTGTGGCGGCGGGCGAAGAACCGCGGCCACCTGGTCGTCGGCGCCAAGGAGGACCAGCCCTACATGGGCGAGAAGGACCCGGCCACCGGCGTCTACTCCGGCTTCGACATCGAGATCGCCAAGATGATGTCCGCCTCGCTCGGCTTCGACCCCAAGTCCGTCGAGTTCAGGACGATCGCCTCCGCCAACCGCGAGACCGCCCTGCAGAACGGCCAGGTCGACTACTACGTCGGCACCTACACCATCAACGACAACCGCAAGAAACTGGTCGGCTTCGCCGGGCCCTACTACCTGGCCGGCCAGGGCCTGCTCGTGCGCACCGACGAGGACGACATCGACGGGCCGCAGGACCTGAACGGCAAACGCGTCTGCTCGGCCGCGGGCTCCACCCCGTACCAGCGCATCCAGAAGGACTACCCGAAGGCCGAACTCGTCGCGTACGACACGTACTCCGTCTGTGTGGACAACCTGCTCACCTTCCAGGTGGCCGCCGTCACCACCGACGACACCATCCTCAGCGGGTACGCGGCCAAGGTGCCCGACGAGCTCAAGGTCGTCGGCAAGCCATTCTCCAAGGAGCCGTACGGCGTCGGTGTGCCGCGCGGCGACAACGCCCTGCGCTTCGCCCTGGACGACGCCATCGAGACCCACGAGAAGAACGGCGACTGGCAGAAGGCGTACGACGCGACGCTCGGTCTGTCGGGACGCAAGGCCGCGCCCGCTCCGCCCATCGACCGCTACCCGGCGAGCTGAGGCCCCGCATGGACGTACTGACCAAGAACTTCTCGCTGTACGGCAAGGGCTTCCTCGGCACCGTCGAGCTCACCGTCTACGCCTCGGCCGTGGCCCTGGTGCTCGGCTTCCTGATGGCCTCGTTCCGGGTCTCGCCGGTGGGCTCGTTCCGGGCGCTGGGCACCGTGTGGGTGAACGTGCTGCGCAACACCCCGCTCACGCTGCTGTTCTTCGCGGTGCTGCTCGGGCTGCCGCGCTTCGGCCTGGTGCTCCCCTTCAAGCTGTTCGCGGTGATCGCGCTGGGCTGCTACACCTCCGCGTTCATCTGCGAGGCGTTGCGCTCGGGCATCAACACCGTGCCCACCGGCCAGGGCGAGGCGGCCCGCAGCCTGGGGATGACCTTCGGCCAGACGCTGTCCGGCGTGGTGCTGCCGCAGGCCTTCCGCTCGGTCATCCCGCCGGTCGGCTCCACCCTCATCGCGCTGGCCAAGAACTCCGCCATCGCGGGCGCGTTCAGCGTCACCGAGCTGCTCGGCACGTACAAGACGCTCAACGAGCTCGGCTACGACATCGTCTGGACCTTCATCTGGATCGCCGTCGGCTATCTGATCATCACGCTCACCATCAGCGCCGTCTTCAACCTCCTGGAGAAGTACTGGGGAGTCGCCCGATGACCGCACAACTGGCCAGAGAGGCCACCGCCCTCTACGACATCCCCGGCCCGAAGACCCGGCAGCGGCATCTGCTCTACGGGGTCGGCTCCACGTTTCTGATCCTCGCCCTGCTGGGCTGGATCATCTATCTGCTGTTCGACACCGACCAGTTCACCGTCACCAAGTGGCGGCCCTTCGAGTACGAGGGGATCCAGCGGCTGCTGCTGCGCGGGCTCGGCAACACGCTCAAGGCCTTCGGGTTCGCGGCTCTGTTCTCGCTGGTGCTCGGCGCGGTCCTGGCGACCGGGCGGCTCTCGGACCACCGGGCGGTCCGCTGGCTCGCCACGCTGGTGGTCGAGTTCTTCCGCGCCATGCCCGTCCTGGTCATGATCTTCTTCATCTTCGTGGCGCTGAAGGTGCAGCCGTTGCCGGCGCTGGTGGCCGGACTGACGCTCTACAACGGCTCGGTGCTCGCCGAGGTGTTCCGCTCCGGCGTCAACTCCGTGGAACGCGGCCAGAAGGAGGCGGCATTCTCGCTCGGGATGCGCAAGACGCAGGTCATGACGTACGTGCTGGTCCCCCAGGGGATCCGGGCGATGCTGCCGACCATCATCAGCCAGCTGGTGGTCGCGCTGAAGGACACCTCGCTGGGCTATCTGATCACCTATGAGGAGTTCCTGCACGCGGGGAAGCTCATCGCTTCGAATCTCGACTACGATTTGCCGTTCATCCCCGTGGTGATGGTGATCTCGCCGATCTACATCGGGATGTGCATGCTGCTCTCCTGGTTCGCCACCTGGATGGCCAGGAGACAGAAGCGCAATCCCAAGACGGAGGCCGTGGACGTCGCCCCGGCCGAACCAGGGACGCTGCTGCCTGGAGTGCAGTAGCAAGGGGGCAAGCCCTCCCGGCAGCAGCCGGTGATCACTCCTCGCGGAGAGGGACCGTCAGATACGACGGGTCTGACGCGGGCGAGGAGAAGGTCAGCTGCGCGCCGGTCGGGTTGCGCTCGTTGTAGAGCGGGTCGACGGTGTCCACGGAAGGTGTAGGGGGCGTTGCTGACCGGCTTGCCGAGGCCGAGCGGGCCCTCGTCGTACAGATATGCGACGAGGGTGCCGCTCTCCTTGGTGGTGCACCGGTGGGGCTCTAGCCCGCGGTGGTGGAAGCCCCGCTCAGGGCGCTCTTGGCCTGCCACTGCTGCCAGCTGAGGTTCCACTCGCCGTAGCCGTTGTTGAGCGCCTGGGTGCCCTTGGCGTCGTCGCCGGTGATCTCGAACGGGTCGCCGGGCTGCACCATGCCGTACAGCTCCTTGGCGTTGGCGTCGCTCATGCCGATGCAGCCGGAGCTGTGGTTGGTGTTGCCGAAGTAGTCGGCGTTCCAGGGCGCGGCGTGCGCGTACATCCCGGACCAGGTGAGGCGCATCGAGTAGTCGACCATCTTGTTGTAGGCGTCGCCGAGCCCGACCGTCTCGGAGTTCATGTTGATCGTGCCCTCCTTCGCCATCAGGACGGCCTTGCCGCGCCAGGACGCCTTGTCGCCGCCGGGCGTGCCCCCCGACACCGGGATGTCCTTGACCACGGCGCCGTCGCGGTACAGCTTGAGGTGGTGGTTGTCGAGGCTGACCTTGACGACCTGGTTCTTGCCGATGGTCACGTTGGTCGTGTAGTCGCGCACGAACCAGCCGCTGCCCGAGTCGACGCCGTTGAGGTCCGCGTTGAGCGTGACCTTGGTCCCGCTCTTCCAGTACTCCTTGGGCCGCCAGTCGACACGGGACTTGCCCGAGTAGTCCTCCATCCAGCCCCAGGACCCCTCGGTGTTGTTCGAGGTGGTCACCTTGAGCTGCTTCTCCACCGCCGCCTTGTCCTTGACCGGGTGGTCGAAGACGATCGACAGCGGCTGGCCGACGCCGACCGTGGAGTTCTTGCCGGGGACCAGGGTCAGCTTGTTCACCTTGTCCGCGGCGGCGGTCGCGAAGCCGGCCTTGGCGGTGGAGCCCTTGTCGTCCTTCGCCTCCACGGCGTACGTGGTGCCGGGCGCGGCGTTGCGGTCCGAGGTCCAGGTCCTGCCGTCGGCGGCTATCTTCCCCGCCAGCTTCCCGCCCTTGGCGTCGGTGACCGTGACCTGCTGGAGCTTGCCCCCGGCCAGGGTCACCTTCACGGGCTCGCCGGCCTTCGCCTGCTGCCCCGTCAGGTTCACCGAGATCTCGGCCTTCTTGGCGGATGCGATGTCGGCGCCCCCCTTGCCGTCACCGGAGCCGCCCGAGCCACCGGAGCAGGCGGTGAGCGCCGCGGCGAGGACCGCGGTGCCGGCGATGACGGCGTTACGGACCGGGCGGCGGCGGAGCGGGGTGTGACGGCGTATGCGGCTCAACTGGAAAACCTCCGTAGCAATGCTTCTCCGTAGGAGAGAGTCGGTCACTCGACTCTAGGTTGCACAAAGCGCGGGAAATCTCCGGGATTCGATTGTGACGACGACCGCAGAGGAACTGTCACCGTCCGGTCACATCCGTCGCGCGGCCCGGTCATGGTCCGCTGTGAGCATCCTGTGCATCCCCGTGGAACCGATGACGGGGCGTACTTGGAGGTCACCCACGTGTCCGCACTGCTAGTGACCGGCGATCGCGACCGCGACCAGGACCTGCGGGTGCGCGGTCTCTCCGTCGCCGAGTACCGGTCCTTCCTCGCGGGCCGCTCCGGCGCGAGTTTTCTGCAGCACCCCTCATGGGCCGAGGTGAAGGACCAGTGGTCTGCGGAACGGGTCGGCTGGCACCTTGACACGGGTGAGCTGAAGGGCGCGGCGCTCGTGCTCTACCGGCAGTTCCCGGGCACCCGGAAGTACTTCGCCTATCTTCCCGAGGGGCCGGTCGCGGACTGGGCGGACCCCGAAATCGACCGCTGGATGGGGCCGTTGCTGCGCCATCTGCGCCGGGCCGGCGCCTTCGCCGTACGCATCGGGCCCTCGCCCGCCTACCGGCGCTGGGACGCGGCCCTGCTGAAGTCCGCGACCGGTACCGGCCGCAGGGTCGGCGATGTGCTCGCCACCGAGGTGGACTCGCTGGGCAGCGCCGTCGCCGAGCGGCTGCGGGCGCGCGGCTGGCGGCGGCGCCGACTGGGCCACCCTGCTGTGGGAGGCTGCCTCGCTGCCGCCCGACCGGCTCGCCGCCGCGGCCGCCGCACTCGCCGGCGCCGGGCAGAGCGCCGACTGCCACCGGCTGCTGCGCCAGGGCGTGACCCGGCCCGCCGAGCAGATCGCGGACGCGGTGCTCGCGCTGGGCGACGCCGGGCGCGAGCGCGAGGCGGACGCGCTCCTCAACGCCTTCGTCCGGGTCCGCACGCCGGAGGACGCGGCGCATCTGGCCGCGCACGCCCCGGCACGCCTCGGCCCGCAGCTGCTCGCCGCCGCCGGGGCGGTCTCCGAGGGGCGGCGGCGGGACGTCGTCCACGCCTTCCGGGTGGCCAGAATTGCAACAGAACGTTGAAGTCGCTGGATTGAGGTGAGGGCGCGGCTGGGCAGGGTCCGTAGTGATGATGGACAACGACGCCCATATATCCCGGCCCCCCGTCGCCGCGTTCTTCGATGTCGAGGGCACGCTCCTGGCGCTGCCCGAGCTGCCCCCCGGCGGCCCCGGGCCGCCGCTCGGCCGCCTCTGGCACCCGCCCGTCCTCGCGGCCCTGCACGGCCACGCCGCCCGGGGGCACCTGGTGGTCCTGGTGACGCCGTCGTCGGCCGGGGCCGTCGCGCCCGTCGCCCGCGAGCTGGGCGCGGGCGCGGTGCTCTGCGCCCGGCCGCGCGCCCCGATGGCCGGCCAGGGCAAGGGGTACGCGGCCCGCGCCCTGCTGCGCGAGCACGCCCTGCTCGCCGCGGACTGCTACGCGTACGCGGACGAGGCGGCCGATCTCCCGCTGCTCGCCGAGGTGGGCAACCCGGTGGTCGTCGGCGACGACCCGGTGCTGCTGAGGCACGCCCGGCGGGGCAACTGGGCCCGGCTGCCCGGCCCCGTACCGAGGGAAATGTGATCGACTTCGTGGCGTAATGGAGATGGTCTTGCCACGGTGCGTGACGGGCTTTACCGTCTCTCCACACGCAATCTACGCGTGTGGATGCCTGGCTGACGGCCCGTCTAAGGAGCAGCTCATGGCCACTGTTGTCCGCGCCGCACTGGTCCAGGCCAGTTGGACCGGCGATACCGAATCCATGATCGCCAAACATGAGGAACACGCCCGCGAGGCGGCCCGGCAGGGTGCGAAGATCATCGGTTTCCAGGAGGTCTTCAACGCCCCGTACTTCTGCCAGGTGCAGGAGCCCGAGCACTACCGGTGGGCGGAGCCCGTGCCGGACGGGCCGACCGTGCAGCGGATGCGGGAGCTCGCCCGCGAGACCGGGATGGTGATCGTCGTCCCGGTCTTCGAGAGCGAGGGCTCCGGTTTCTACTACAACACCGCGGCCGTGATCGACGCCGACGGCAGCTACCTCGGCAAGTACCGCAAGCACCACATCCCCCAGGTGAAGGGGTTCTGGGAGAAGTACTACTTCAAACCGGGCAACCTGGGATGGCCGGTCTTCGACACCGCCGTGGGCAGGGTCGGCGTCTATATCTGCTACGACCGGCACTTCCCCGAAGGCTGGCGGCAGTTGGGTCTCAACGGCGCCCAGCTCGTCTACAACCCGTCCGCCACCTCGCGTGGACTTTCGGCCTATCTGTGGCAGCTGGAACAGCCCGCCTCCGCGGTCGCCAACGAGTACTTCGTGGCCGCCATCAACCGGGTCGGCCGCGAGGAGTACGGCGACAACGACTTCTACGGCACCAGCTACTTCGTGGACCCGCGCGGCCAGTTCGTCGGCGAGACCGCGAGCGACAAGGAGGAGGAACTCCTCGTCAGGGACCTCGACTTCGGGCTCATCGACGAGGTGCGCCAGCAGTGGGCGTTCTACCGCGACCGGCGGCCCGACGCCTACGAAGGGCTGGTGAAGCCGTGACCTCGCTCTTCGACCGCCACCGCGCGGTCCTGCCCGAGTGGCTCGCGCTCTACTACCGGCACCCGATCGAGATCACCCACGGTGAGGGCCGCCACGTCTGGGACGCCGAGGGCAACCGCTACCTCGACTTCTTCGGCGGCATCCTCACCACGATGACCGCCCACGCCCTGCCCGAGGTCACCAAGGCCGTCTCCGACCAGGCCGGCCGCATCATCCACTCCTCCACCCTCTACCTCAACCGCCCGATGGTGGAGCTCGCCGAGCGGATCGCCCACCTCTCCGGCATCCCGGACGCCCGCGTCTTCTTCACCACCTCCGGCACCGAGGCGAACGACACCGCGCTGCTGCTCGCCACCGCCCACCGCGGCTCCAACCAGATCCTGGCGATGCGCAACAGCTACCACGGCCGCTCGTTCAGCGCGGTCGGCATCACCGGCAACCACGCCTGGTCCCCGACGAGCCTGTCGCCGCTGCAGACGCTGTACGTGCACGGCGGCGTCCGGTCCCGAGGCCCCTACGCGGAGTTGAGTGACCGTCAGTTCATCAACGCCTGTGTGGCCGACCTGGAGGACCTGCTCGGGCACACCCGCGAGGTCGCCGCGCTCATCGCCGAGCCCATCCAGGGCGTCGGCGGCTTCACCTCACCCCCGGACGGGCTCTACGCCGCCTTCCGCGAAGTCCTCGACCGGCACGGCATCCTGTGGATCAGCGACGAGGTGCAGACCGGCTGGGGCCGCACCGGCGACCACTTCTGGGGCTGGCAGGCGCACGCCGAGAACGGCCCGCCGGACATCCTCACCTTCGCCAAGGGCATCGGCAACGGCATGTCGATCGGCGGTGTGGTGGCGAGCGCCCGCGTCATGAACTGCCTGGACGCCAACTCGATCTCGACCTTCGGCGGCTCCCCGGTCACCATGGCCGCGGGCCTCGCCAACCTCTCGTATCTGCTCGAACACGACCTCCAGGGCAACGCGCGCCGCGTCGGCGGACTGCTCATCGAGCGGCTGCGGGCCGTCGCCGCCCAGCTCCCCCTCGTACGGGAGGTGCGCGGCCGGGGCCTGATGGCGGGCATCGAGCTGGTGAAGCCGGGTACCGACGAAGCCCATCCGGAGGCCGCGGCCGCCGTGCTCGAAGCGGCCCGTGAAGGCGGCCTGCTGATCGGCAAGGGCGGCGGCCACAACACCAGCGTGCTGCGCGTCGCCCCGCCCCTGAGCCTCACGGTCGCGGAGGCGGAGGAGGGCGCGGCAATCCTGGAACGAGCACTGAGGGGCGTGTAGCCCCCGCGCGCAGGAGGTGCCGTCAAGGGGCGCGGGGAACCGCGCGACGAGCCCGGGACGGCCCGCAGTCGAGAGTCGACGCTCCCGAGCGGAGCGAGAACGGCCGTGTACGAAAGGGCACCACCCATGAGTACCCGCACACTGATCCGCGGCGGCCTGGTGATCACCGCCGCCGACGAAATCCACGCCGACGTACTGATCGAGGACGGCCGTGTCGCCGCCCTCGCCGCGCACGGGTCGAGCGCGGCGCAGAGCTGGAGCGCCGAGCGGACGATCGACGCGACGGACAAGTACGTCATCCCGGGCGGCGTCGACGCCCACACCCATATGGAGCTCCCGTTCGGCGGGACCTTCGCCTCCGACACCTTCGAGACCGGGACCCGGGCCGCCGCCTGGGGCGGCACCACCACCATCGTGGACTTCGCCGTGCAGTCACCGGGCCACGCCGTGCGCGAGGGCCTGGACGCCTGGTACGCCAAGGCGGACGGCCGGTGCGCGATCGACTACGCCTTCCACATGATCCTCTCCGATGTGAACGAGCACTCGCTCAAGGAGATGGACCTCCTGGTGGAGGAGGGCATCACCTCCTTCAAGCTGTTCATGGCGTATCCGGGCGTCTTCTACAGCGACGACGGCCAGATCCTGCGGGCGATGCAGCGCTCGGCCTCCAACGGCGGGCTGATCATGATGCACGCCGAGAACGGCATCGCGATCGACGTCCTCGTCGAGCAGGCGCTCGCCGCCGGCCGCACCGACCCGCGCCATCACGGCGAGGTGCGCCGCGCCCTGCTCGAAGCCGAGGCCACCCACCGCGCGATCCAGCTGGCCCGGGTCGCCGGGGCCCCGCTCTACGTCGTGCACGTGTCGGCCGAGGAGGCGGTCGCCGAACTGGCCGCCGCCCGGGACAAGGGACTTCCCGTCTTCGGCGAGACCTGCCCGCAGTACCTCTTCCTCTCCACGGACAACCTGGCCGAGCCCGGCTTCGAGGGCGCCAAGTACGTCTGCTCGACGCCGCTGCGGCCCAAGGAGCACCAGGCCGCGCTCTGGCGGGGGCTGCGCACCAACGACCTCCAGGTGGTCTCCACCGACCACTGCCCGTTCTGCTTCGTGGGGCAGAAGGAGCTCGGCCGGGGCGACTTCTCCAAGATCCCCAACGGGCTGCCGGGCGTGGAGAACCGGATGGACCTCCTCCATCAGGCCGTGCTCGACGGCCACCTCACCCGGCGCCGCTGGATCGAGATCGCCTGCGCGAGTCCGGCCCGGATGTTCGGGCTCTACCCGAAGAAGGGCACCATCGCGCCGGGCGCCGACGCGGACGTGGTCATCTACGACCCGCACGCCGAGCAGACCATCTCCGCCGAGACCCACCACATGAACGTCGACTACTCGGCGTACGAGGGCAGGCGGATCACCGGCCGGGTCGAGACGGTCCTCTCGCGCGGCGAACTCGTCGTCGACGAGCGCCGGTTCACCGGACGGGCCGGACACGGCGTCTACACCCCGCGGGCCACCTCCCAGTACCTCCGCTAGTCACCAGGAGCAGCACCACATGGACTTCGGACTCGTCCTGCAGACCGACCCGCCCGCCTCGACCGTCGTCGGCCTCATGCGCCGCGCGGAACGCAACGGCTTCCGCTACGGCTGGACCTTCGACTCGGCGGTCCTGTGGCAGGAGCCGTTCGTCATCTACAGCCGCATCCTGGAGCACACGCGGCAGATGCACGTCGGCCCGATGGTGACCAACCCGGGCACCAGGACCTGGGAGGTCACCGCCTCCACCTTCGCCACCCTCAACGACATGTACGGCAACCGCACCGTCTGCGGCATCGGCCGCGGCGACTCCGCGATGCGCGTCGCCGGGCGCAAGCCCAACACGCTGGCCCGCCTGGGCGAGGCCATCGGCGTGATCCGCGACCTCGCGGAGGGCCGCGAGGCCGAGGTCGACGGACAGCGCCTGAAGCTGCCCTGGGTCAGGGACGGCAAACTGCCCGTCTGGATGGCGGCGTACGGTCCGAAGGCGCTGGCCCTGGCCGGTCGGCAGGCCGACGGCTTCATCCTCCAGCTCGCGGACCCGTTCCTGACGGAGTGGATGGTCAAGGCGGTCCGCACGGCCGCCGTGGAGGCCGGGCGCGACCCCGCCTCGGTGACCATCTGCGTCGCCGCCCCGGCGTACGTCGGCGACGACCTCGCCCACGCCCGCGAGCAGTGCCGCTGGTTCGGCGGCATGGTCGGCAACCACGTCGCGGACCTGGTGGCCCGGTACGGCGAGCACTCGGGCCTGGTGCCCGAGGCGCTCACCGACTACATCAAGGCGCGCCAAGGCTACGACTACAGCCACCACGGCCGCACCGACAACCCGGACACCGCCTTCGTCCCCGACGAGATCGTCGACCGCTTCTGCCTCCTGGGCCCCGTCGAGGCGCACATCGAGAAGCTGAAGGCGCTGCGCGACCTGGGCGTCGACCAGTTCGCGGTGTACGCGATGCACGACGCGCGCGAGTCGGTCATCGACGCGTACGGGGAGCGGGTGATCCCGGCGCTGAGCTGAGGAGTCCAGGGGCGCCCGGACTCCGCGGGCGCCCCGCTCCCGACCCGGGGAACTCCCCGCCCCGCACGGCCCCGCCCCACCCCGCACAGCCGTTACACCACCCCCAGGCAGAAACTGACGCCGAACACTCCAAGGAGTAGATGCACCATGGCGAGCGATGCGCCGACCGGACACGTCTCGGACCTCGACTGGCTGCTCAGCGGCCTTGTCCAGCGGGTGCCCTACACACGCAACGCGGTCCTGCTCTCCTCCGACGGGCTGGTGAAGTCCGTTCACGGTCTCGACGTCGACAGCGCCGACCACATGGCGGCCCTCGCCTCCGGGCTCTACTCGCTGGGCCGCAGCGCGGGCGCGCGCTTCGGCGACGGCGGCGAGGTCCGCCAGGTGGTGGTGGAGCTCGACTCCACGCTGCTGTTCGTCTCCACGGCCGGCTCGGGCACCTGTCTCGCCGTGCTCGCCGGGCGCGAGGCGGACGCGGCGGTGCTCGGGTACGAGATGGCGATGCTGGTGAAGAGCGTACGGCCCTACCTCGTGACACCGGCCCGGCAAGGTGCCGGTACACCGAGCGGCACGAGGCGCTGAGCGTGCCGGCCCCGCAGGACGGACCGTGGCTCGACGACGCGGCCGGGCGGCTGATCCGCCCGTACACCGTGAGCAACGGCCGCACCCGGCCGACCGCCACGCTGGACCTGCTCTCCCAGGTGATGGCGACCGGGCAGCCGCCCCAGACACATCTCGGGCCCGAGCACTCGCAGGCGCTCGGGCTGTGCGAGGGGCCCACCTCGGTGGCGGAGATCGCGGCCCATCTGCGGCTGCCCGCCGTCGTCACCAAGGTCCTGCTGTCCGACCTGGTGGACTGCGGGGCGGTGACGGCCCGTGCGCCCCGCTTTCACCACACCCCGACCGACCGTTCTCTGCTGGAGGCAGTGCTCGATGGCCTACGACGACGGCTCTGACGTCAGCCTTGCCGTGGATCTCTTCCCCACCGCGCTGAAGATCCTCGTCGCCGGCGGCTTCGGGGTCGGCAAGACGACCTTCGTGGGCGCGGTCAGCGAGATCGAACCGCTCTCCACCGAGGAGTTGCTCACCACGGTCAGCGTGGCGCACGACAGCCTCGAAGGGGTGGAGTCCAAGACCACCACCACGGTCGCCATGGACTTCGGGCGCATCACGCTCGACGAGCAGCATGTGCTGTACCTGTTCGGCACGCCCGGGCAGGAGCGGTTCTGGTTCATGTGGGACGAGCTCTCCGAGGGTGCGCTCGGCGCGGTGATCCTGGCGGACACCCGGCGCCTGGAGGACTGCTTCTCCGCCGTGGACTTCTTCGAGCGGCGCGGGATCGGCTTCCTCGTCGCGGTCAACGAGTTCGACGGGGCCTTCCGGTACACCCCGGACGAGGTCCGGTCCGCCATAGACCTCAAGCCGGAGGTTCCCGTCGTGCTGTGCGACGCCCGTATCGGCAGCTCCGGGATCGGCACCCTGGTCACCCTGGTCCAGCATCTGCTGTCCACCTTTCCGGCCGCCACCAGCCATGGAGCCCACACATGACGTACGACCCCACCGGCCATCTGCTGCTCACCCCGGTCGACCGGGAGGCACCGGTCCGCGTGCAGCGGCTGCGCCAGCTCGGTATGGGGGAGCATCCCGATCCGGCGTTCGACGAGTTCGCCCATAAACTCGCGGAGGTCACCGCGGCGCCCTATTCGATGGTCAACTTCATCGACGAGAACCAGCAGTTCTTCGCCGGGCTGCACACCCCGGAGGGGGCGCACGCGGACACCGATCTGAACGCGGTGGCCGCGTCCGGCGGGGTGAGCCGGTTCATGGCCCGCGACCACGGCTACTGCCCGCATGTGGTGGTGCGCCGAAAAGCCCTGGTCCTGGAGGACGTCTGCGACTACCCGCGCTTCGCGGGCAACCCGGTGGTCGACGAGATCGGCATCCGCTCCTATCTCGGCGCCCCGCTGATCGACCGGACCGGGATCGCGCTCGGCACCATCTGCGTCGTCGACACCGAGCCGCGGCCGTGGGGCCGGGCGGGCCTGGAGACGATCAAGTCGATGGCGGCCGAGCTGATCGAGCAGATCCATCGCCGGGAGGACGGCGGCTTCTGACCGCCGCCCCACCGGCTCCCGCGCGGTCAGTGGGCCGCCGCGAACTCCTCCATGCGTACGGCATCGGAGAGCCGCTGTGACCACTGGCCCTTCGTCGTGCCCAGTGCCACTTCGGCCAGCCGCAGCAGCTGGACGTCCGTGGTGCCGGCCGGGGCGAAAATGTGGTGCGCGTCGCGCAGATAGCGCTCGATCGGACGGTCGGTGAAGAGACCGGCCGCCGCGTGGATCTCCATGGCGCTGCGCGCCGAGTCGAGCGTGGACTCCACATTGACCACCTTGGCGTTCATCAGCTCGGCGTCGCACGGCAGGCCCTGGTCGAGCAGATGCACCGCGTGGTACGCGGCGAGCCGGGCCGTCATCAGCCGGGACTGCAGCCGGCCCAGCTTAATCTTGATGTTGGGCAGTTCGTACAGCGGCTTGCCGTAGCGGATCCGCTCCGTGCAGAACGTGGTGGTCTCCTCCAGGATCGCCCGGTGGATCCCGAGCGAGACGGCCGTGAGATTGGCCCGGCCGTACAGGACGCTGGAGGAGTAGGCCACGGCGAGCCCGTCGCCCTCCTCGCCGAGGCGGCTCTCCACCGGCACCCGGCAGTTGTCGAAGTGGAGCTCGCCGAAGCTGAAGCCGTGCAGCCCCATCGTGTCGCGCTCGGCGCCGACCGAGAACCCGGGCCGGTCGGACTCGACGAGGAACGCGGTCAGCCCCCGCGAGCCGGGGCCGGTGCGGACGACCACGCCGTGCACATCTCCTACATGACTGTTTCCGACGTACACTTTGCGGCCGTTGAGGACGTAGTCGTCGCCGTCGCGGACCGCGCTCGCCGTCATCCCCAGGACATGACCGCCGGACTCGGGCTCGGTCACGGCGATCGTCGGGAGGCAGTCACCGGCGGAGATGGCGGGGAGCCAGTGCTTCTTCTGCTCCTCGCTGCCGAAGTGGACTATCTTGGCCACCCCCAGCTGGGAGGCCTGCGCCATGGCGCCCATGGCGCCGCTGACCCGGGACAACTCCTCGATGATGATGGTCTTCCCGAGGTGTCCGACGCCCATTCCCCCGTACGACGGGCTGACGGTCGCGCCTATCCAGCCCTGCCGGGCGATCAGCCGGGACAGGTCGTACTGGACGGAACGTGCCGCCTCCATCGCCGCTATCCGGGGCCGGATCTCGCATTCCGCGAACTGCCGTACACACTCCCGCAGTTGGTGATGCGGGCGGCTGCTGAAGTATCCGTCCATGGCGAGCCCTCCTCCGCGAAACGCCTGCTCGTAACGGTGTTCGAGCAGGTGGTGCATCGGCAGTGGTCCCCGTCCCGAAGAGGCCGACCTCATCATGTTGTTGATCATTCGGTGGCGCTTCAACGCACTTGTCAACTTTGGCCGAAAGGCGGCGTGTTGACGTTTGACTACTGGTGTGTTCTGTGAGGTTGGCCTCCTCGGTTCCACTCGGTTGGCATTCCCCGGTCCCCACTTTTTGCCACATGCCAACGGCAAAGGTTTCGTGGGCATACGGCACTGAGGGACAGCTTTCGGTCCCGGATGTGCACAGGGACGGCATCCAGGAGCACCCCGGGGCGCGATTGGGCGCCGGGCGTGAACGCATTCGGAAGCCCGCAGGCCGCCCGTCGTACGGCCTCCGCCTGTGCGAACCTGATCGTTTCACGATGCGACGGCCAAGCGCTGTTCCGGACCGGCGCGTTGGAGTGGGCCAGGTGGTGGCAGCGCGAAAGAGCGGGCCCAGGTGCGGACTCCGGCGTGCGGCACCGGACCGGGCGCCGCTGTCATCATCGGGCACCGGACCGCTCCGGCGTGCCGGGCCACCCCGCCCAGACCGTAAGGAAGTTGACCATGACCGACCTCCGTATCGGCGTCCTCGGCTTCGGCCTGCGCGGCAGCCTCGCCCGCGTCGCCCACCGCCCCGGCCGAGGCTCCGTCGTCACCGCGCTCGCCGACCCCGACCCCCGGGCCCGCGCGCGGGCCGCCGAGGCCTTCCCCGACGCCGCCATGACGGGCGAGCACCGCAAGGTCGTCGAGGACCCCGAGATCGACGCGCTGCTCATCCTCACTCCCGACCACACCCACGCCGACCTCGCCTGCGAGGCCCTGCGCGGCGGCAAGCCCGTCTTCGTGGAGAAGCCCCTGGACATCTCGGTCGAGCGCTGCGACACCATCCTGCGCACGGCGCAGGAGACCGGGTCGCGGCTGTACGTCGGCCACAACATGCGCCATATGCCGGTGGTACGCCTGATGCGCGACCTCGTCGAGCGCGGGGCGATCGGCACGGTCAAGACGGTCTGGATCCGCCACTTCGTCGGCTACGGCGGCGACTGGTACTTCAAGGACTGGCACGCCGAGCGCGCCCGCACCACCGGTCTGCTGCTCCAGAAGGCCGCCCATGACATCGACGTACTGCACTGGCTGGCCGGCGGCTACGCGCGCGATGTCCAGGCGATGGGCGACCTCATGGTCTACGGGGACAATCCGCACCGGCGCGCTCAGGGCGAGCCCAAGGCGGACGACTGGTACACCAAGGACGGCCACTGGCCGCCGCACACCCAGCGCGCCCTCAACCCGGTGATCGACATCGAGGACGTCTCGCTGCTGAACATGCGCCTGGACAACGGTGTGCTCGCCGCCTACCAGCAGTGCCACTTCACCCCCGACTACTGGCGCAACTACACGGTCATCGGGGACGCGGGCCGGCTGGAGAACTTCGGCGACGGGCCGGGCAGCCGGGTCAAGGTGTGGAACGCCCGGCGCTCCCACTTCCGGGAGGAGCCCGACGAGGTCCACGAGGTGCCGCCCGCCCGGGACGACTCCGGCCACGGCGGGGCGGACCCGCTCCTGATCGACGAGTTCCTGCGCTTCGTGCGCGAGGGCGGCCGCACGGACACCTCGCCGGTGGCCGCGCGGATGGCGGTGGCGGCGGGGTACGAGGCGACCATGTCCCTGCGCGACGGCGGCACGCCCCGCCGGGTCGAACCCCTCGATCCGGAGCTCGCGGCCTATTTCGCGGCGGGTCAGCTTCGCTGAGACGGTCCGCCGGGCCCGTCGGCCGAAAGGGGTTCGTGACCACCGGTCGAAGTGCGGTATTGTTCTCGTGCACCTTCGGCCGGGGGAAACCCGCAGGTCAGAGGGGCATCGGGACGTGGCGCAGCTTGGTAGCGCACTTGACTGGGGGTCAAGGGGTCGCAGGTTCAAATCCTGTCGTCCCGACCAGCGTTTTCGCAGGTCGGAAGCCGTCTTCTCCATCGGAGAAGGCGGCTTTCCGTGCGTTTTCACCCCGTTTCGCGGCCCGCTCCACGGCCCGCCGCTCCACGGCAGGGCCCTGTCCGGCCCGGGCCCGTCACGAGATATCTTGATGTCGAGCAATGTTGCATACGTGGAGTGGAGCACCCGGTGACTGACTCGACCATCATCTACACCCACACTGACGAGGCGCCCGCGCTGGCGACGTACTCGTTCCTGCCTGTGGTCCAGGCGTATGCCTCGACGGCCGGGGTCACTGTGGAGACGCGGGACATCTCGCTGGCCGGGCGGATCATCGCCCACTTCCCGGAGTACCTCCAGGAGGGGCAGCGCATCGACGACGCCCTCGCCGAGCTCGGCGAGCTGGCGAAG
This sequence comes from Streptomyces sp. ERV7, assembly GCF_001653515.1. Classification (GTDB taxonomy): domain Bacteria; phylum Actinomycetota; class Actinomycetes; order Streptomycetales; family Streptomycetaceae; genus Streptomyces. The sequence goes on from NZ_LYOY01000051.1 coordinate 947,510, forward strand.
ACGCCCGACGCCAACATCATCAAGCTGCCGAACATCTCGGCCTCGATCCCGCAGCTCAAGGCCGCCGTCGCCGAGCTGCAGGCGCAGGGCTACGCGCTGCCGGCCTACCCGGACGACCCGCAGACCGACGAGGAGCGCGACGTCCGCGCCCGCTACGACAAGGTCAAGGGCAGCGCCGTGAACCCGGTGCTGCGCGAGGGCAACTCCGACCGCCGCGCCCCCGGCTCGGTCAAGAACTACGCCAAGGCCCACCCGCACCGCATGGGCGCCTGGACCGCCGAGTCCAAGACGAACGTGGCGACCATGGGCGAGAACGACTTCCGCTCCACGGAGAAGTCCGCGGTCGTCTCCGCGGCCGGCTCGCTCCGTATCGAGCTGGCGGCCCAGGACGGCACCACCACCGTGCTGCGCGAGTCCGTACCGGTCCTGGCGGGCGAGGTCGTCGACGCCTCCGTGATGCGCGTCGCCGCGCTGCGCGAGTTCCTCACCGAGCAGATCGCCCGCGCCAAGGCCGAGGGCGTGCTGTTCTCGGTGCACCTCAAGGCCACGATGATGAAGGTCTCCGACCCGATCGTCTTCGGTCACGTGGTGCGCGCCTTCTTCCCGGCGACCTTCGCGAAGTACGGCCAGGCGCTGGTCGCCGCCGGTCTGTCCCCGAACGACGGCCTCGGCACCATCCTCAAGGGCCTGGACTCCGTGCCGCACCTCGGCGCCGAGATCAAGGCGTCCTTCGAGGCCGAGCTCGCCGAGGGCCCGGCTCTCGCCATGGTCGACTCCGACAAGGGCATCACCAACCTGCACGTCCCCAGCGATGTCATCGTCGACGCCTCCATGCCGGCCATGATCCGCACCTCCGGCCACATGTGGGGCCCCGACGGCCAGGAGGCCGACACCCTCGCGGTCCTGCCGGACAGCAGCTACTCCGGCGTGTACCAGGTCGTCATCGACGACTGCCGCGCCAACGGCGCCTTCGACCCGGCGACCATGGGCTCGGTCCCGAACGTCGGTCTGATGGCGCAGAAGGCCGAGGAGTACGGCAGCCACGACAAGACCTTCGAGATCGCCGCCGAGGGCACCGTCCGCGTCGTCGACGCCGAGGGCAACGTCGTCCTGGAGCAGCCGGTCGCCGCCGGTGACATCTTCCGGATGTGCCAGACCAAGGACCTGCCGATCCAGGACTGGGTCAAGCTCGCCGTCACCCGCGCCCGCGCCACCGGCGACCCGGCCGTCTTCTGGCTGGACGCCGAGCGCGCCCACGACGCCGTGCTCATCGAGAAGGTCAAGACCTACCTCGCGGAGCACGACACCGACGGTCTTGAGATCAAGATCCTGTCCCCGGTCGAGGCGACCGCGTTCTCCCTGGAGCGCATCCGCCGCGGCGAGGACACGATCTCCGTCACCGGCAACGTGCTGCGCGACTACCTGACCGACCTGTTCCCGATCCTGGAGCTGGGCACCAGCGCCAAGATGCTCTCGGTGGTCCCGCTGATGAACGGCGGCGGCCTCTTCGAGACGGGCGCCGGCGGCTCCGCGCCCAAGCACGTCCAGCAGCTGGTCAAGGAGAACTACCTGCGCTGGGACAGCCTGGGCGAGTTCCTGGCCCTCGCGGTCAGCTTCGAGCACCTCGCCACGACCAAGGGCAACGCGCGCGCCCAGGTCCTGGCCGACACGCTCGACCGCGCCACCGGTGCCTTCCTCAACGAGGACAAGTCCCCGAGCCGCAAGCTCGGCGGCATCGACAACCGCGGCAGCCACTTCTACCTGGCCCTGTACTGGGCCCAGGAGCTGGCCAAGCAGACCGACGACGCGGCGCTCGCGGAGGCCTTCGCGCCGCTGGCCAAGACGCTGGCCGAGCAGGAGGAGACCATCGTCGGCGAGCTGATCGCGGTCCAGGGCTCCCCGGCCGAGATCGGCGGCTACTACCAGCCCGACCCGGCGAAGGCGGCGGCGGTCATGCGCCCGTCGGCGACCTTCAACCAGGCCATCGCCACCCTGGCCTGATCCGCGGCGGCACCCCCACCGCCCCGGCCGGCATCACGCCCGGCCGGGGCGGTCGCCTTTTCCCCGGCTTTTCCCGTCGCCGCGCCGAGCTTTTCCGGTTCTCCCCGCGCTCCCGGAAGGTTTCCGCGGCCGACCTTCGCCGACCTGCCGCGAAAGCGCCCCCGCGCTGGCACCATGGGGAAATTCCGGCGGTGCTTCAGGGGGAGCGATGGTCGAACTGTCCGTGGAAGAGCGTCAGCGGCTCGTCACCCTGCTGACCGCCGTGCCGGTCCTCGGCTCCCCGTCCGGGCGCGCCGAGATCCTGGCCCTGGCCGGTCTGGGCGGCCTCGTCCCGCACATCGACCTCGAAGGTCCCACGCTGGTGGCGGTCAGCCGCATCGTCACGCACCTCTCCGCGTACGGCAGGGTCTCCTACGACCACGAGGCCCTCGGTCTGCTCCTCAACGTGATCGCCACCCTCACCGGCAAGGAGCAGCAGGACTTCCTCGCCGCCCTGCTGCTGCGCCACCGCATGATGGTCCCGGTCTCCCCGGCCCCGGCGGTCACCGTCTGGAAGGGTGCCACCAGCCCCGGCGGGGTCGAGGAGAAGATCATCGCCGCCAATACGCTGCGGCCGGTCCACTTCCTGGAGCTCGCCCTGGCCGCCGCCCGGCCGGTCTGCCAGATCGTGGTGGAGCACGGCGCCGGCCGCTGGACCGGCACGGGCTTCCTGATCGCGGACGACCTGCTGCTGACCAACCATCACGTACTGCCGCACGCGAACCTGCTCGGCGGCGCCCGCTTCCTCTTCAACTACGAGGACGACTCGTCGGGGCGGCCGCGCCCGGTGCACGAGGTGCGCGCCACCGGGCGGCTCCATCTGGCCGACGAGCGCCACGACTTCGCGCTCGTCGAGCTCGCGGAGAGCCCCGGCAGCGAGTGGGGGCATCTGGAGATGTCCGGTGAGCCGCCCCGGCAGGGCGACCGCGTCAACATCGTGCAGCACCCGGCCGGGCGGCCCAAGCAGATCGCGCTCCAGAGCAACTTCGTGGAGTACGCCGACGCCGATGTCGTCCAGTACGTCACGGCCACCCTGCCCGGCTCCTCCGGCGCCCCCGTGCTCACCGACGACTGGCGGGTCTGCGCGGTCCACCACGCCGGCGGCAATCTCCAGGAACCCGCCACCGGCAGCTACTACTACCGCAACGAGGGGATCCTGCTGAGCCGGATCCTGCGCGAACTCCCGCCCGACGTCCGCTCCCGCCTCGGCTGAGCCATTGCACCCCGGAGAGAGGGCCATGCCCGATTCGGACCGCGCCGGGCTGCGCGGCAGACTCATCCAGAGCTTCGCCACGCTGCCCGGTATGAACGAGCCCGGGCAGCGGGCGTTCCTCCTGGAAAGCGCCGGATACGGCGAGATGCTCCAGCGCGTCCCCTCCCACACCACCACCGTCTCCTTCTTCACCTCGGTCATCGCCCTGGTCGCCGGGGAAGGCCCGCGCGCCCTCGCGGACTTCGTCCGCGCGCTCGCCGCGGTGGCGGTCGTCGGGGTGGACCGCCAGGAGGCGATGGCCCGGCTCGCCGACGAGGTCGCCGGGCTCGACCCCGCCGACCTCGACGCGCTCACCGCCACCGGCACCCCCTTCGCCGGACTGCGCGAGCGGGCCCGGCGCACCACCCTGCGGGAGATCTCCGAGATCGGCTCCAAGTACCTGCGCGAGCTCTACTTCCGCCACCGCGAACTGGAGGACCGCGTCGAGGAGTTCCTGGCCAACGACAGCACCTGTCTGCTGGTCGTCTCCAAGCCCGGCCGGGGCAAGACCAATCTGCTCTGCTCCCTCGCCGAGCGCCGCCTGGAGGACTCGCTGGTCCTGCTGATGTCGGCGCGCGTGCCGGTCTCCGAGCCGCACGGGCTGCTCAGCCTGGTCGCCACCCGCCTCGGCTACGGCGCCGACTGGCCCGGCTGCTTCGCCGACCTCGCCCGCACCGCCGCCCCCGGCCGTCCGCCGCTGCTGCTCCTCGACGCGATCAACGAGTCCCCGGCCAAGCCGGAGGCGATGAAGGCGGCGCTGCACGAGCTGCTGCGGCAGGCCGAGAGCGCCGGGGTGAAGGTGGTGGTCACCTGCCGCACCGACTTCTGGCAGTTCTACCGCGCCCCGTTCTGGGCCAGCTACGTCTGGCAGCGCGAGCCGGTGCAGCACGGCCCGAGAGCCACGCCCGCGACCCGGGTCGAGGACGTGCCGCTCTTCCCCCTCGACTCCTTCCCCGAGGTCGCCGCCGCCTACTTCGGCGCCTTCGGTATCCGGGGGCGGCTGCGCGGCGAGGCCGCCGAGCGCTGCCGGCACGCGCTGGTGCTGCGCATCCTGTGCGAGGCGTACCGCGACCGCGACATCGGCGTCGTCGAGGACTTCCGGCTCTTCCGCCTCTTCAAGCTGTTCTGGGAGCGCAAGGTCGCGCAGGTCGCGTACGCCACCTCGCTCAAGGGGAAGGGCGCGGTGGCCGAACTCGTCCTGGAGGTTGCCCGGTTGATGCGGCAGAGCCGTTCGACCTCGGTGCCGCGCAGCGCCGTCGCCGCGACCCTGCGGGCCACCGCCGCCGAGCTCGACAGCAGCGACTCGCTCTACAGCCGGGTCATCGACGAGGAGATCATCCTTGAGGAGAGCATCGACGAGGAGATCGGCGTCCGCAATGTCGTCTTCATCTACGACCGGTTCGCGGAGTACGTCCTGGCGCTGAGCCTCTACGTGGACCAGGCCTGGGAGGCCAAGCACCCCGACGACATCGCCGCCGACGCGCTCGTCCTGATGGCCCAGGAGCCCGGATTCGCCACCCTGCGCGGCGCGCTGGAGTTCCTGGTGCTGCGCCTGGAGGACCGCAGGGCGGCCGACGAGGCACACCTCGCGGTGATCCGGGCGATGCTGGAGCGCGACTGGAAGTGGCGGGGGATCGGCACCCAGCTGGTCTTCCAGCTGGACCCGCACGGGGCCCGGTTCTGGGACTTCGTGGACGAGCTGTCCTCGCGGCAGTCCGACTTCGTCCGCCGCATCGTCGCCGAGCAGATGGACCGCCTCGCGGTCACCGGCGGCCCGCAGATGCTTCGCGCCCTCAACCGCCTGCTGTGGGACGGCAACGCGACGGTACGGGCATCGGCGCGCCGCACCCTGCTGCGGCTGCCCCCGGAGGTGGCCGCCGAGGAGGCCCGGCTGCTGCTCGCCCGCCCGGGCCACGACGCCCTGGAGCTCGCGGCCCAGGTCCTGGTCGGCACGCCCGGCGACGGCGGGGTGGCGCTGGCCGCGCATGCGGAGTCGCTCGCGGCCGATGACCCGGATCCGCGGTTGCTGGACGCCGTCCTCGCGGCGCTGGAGGCGGCCCGGGGGCCCGCGTACACCGAACTGCCGTGGCTTCAGCGGTGCGAGGAGGCGTTCGCCCGGCTTCCGGGGCAGCTCGGCGACCACTACCGGGAGCGTGTGCGGGCTGTGCGGCTTGAGCGGACGCGTGATCTCCAGCACGATGTGCGGCTGATGCGCGAGGTGTACGAGCGGGACGGCGTCGGGGCGGATTCGTGGAGGCTGTCGGCCACGCCGGGTGGCGGCTTCCGGCTTCCGGCGCTGCGGACGGAGACGTCCGGGCTCTACCGATTCTCGGGGAGTGAGCTCGCGGACGTGGCGCGGCGGGTCTTCGCGCCGCAGGGGGCTCTGAGCGACTCGCGGAGCGGTCTGCGCGACCGGATCGAGTCCTGCTGCCGGGCCGCCGGTCTGGCCATCCCGGAGCACGAGGCCCGTGCCATCGGCACGCCCGGGCAACTGGCGCTCTGGATCTGGGAGATGGAGCGCGAGAGGAGGCTTCGGCGCGGTGGTGTGGAGGCGCTGTCGGAGCGGCTGGCCACGCTCGCGCCCGCCGACCTGGTGCGGGAGTTCGAGGCGTACCAGCACGAGGACCGGCTGGCGCGGACCTCGCTCGCGGACCTACTCGAAGCCCTCTGCCAGGTCCTGCGCGACAGTCCCCCTAGGGGCGCGGGGGAACCGCGCGACCGGCCCCCACCGGCCCGCAGACGAACATCCGCCTCCCCGGCGGAGCGCTCAGGGCACCCTCGCCGTCCACTCCTCGTTCGAGAACTTCGTCTTCGCCAGTTCGCGGGCGCGGGACATCTCCTCGTCGGTGACCTGACCCTCGGCCAGCCCGTACCGCCCCCGGAACGAGGCGATCATCCGCTCGATGACCGCCTCGCGGGGCAGGCCGGTCTGGCGGCGCAGGGGATCGACACGCTTCTTCGCGCTCTTGGTGCCCTTGTCCGAGAGCTTCTCGCGGCCGATGCGGAGCACCTCCAGCATCTTGTCCGCGTCGATGTCGTACGCCATCGTCACGTGGTGCAGCACCGCCCCCTCGTCCGCGACCACCCGCTTCTGCGCGGCGCCCGCGATCTTGCCCGCGTCCGTGGCGATGTCGTTCAGGGGCTGGTACCAGGCCTTCACCCCCATGTCGCCGAGCGCGCCCAGGACCCAGTCGTCCAGATACGCGTAGCTGTCCGCGAAGGAGAGGCCCTGGACCAGGGCGTCGGGGACCGAGAGCGAGTACGTGATCGTGTTGCCCGGCTCGATGAACATGGCGCCGCCGCCCGACACCCGGCGCACCACCGTGATCCCGTGGCGCTCGGCGCCCTCCGGGTCGACCTCGTTGCGCAGCGACTGGAAGCTGCCGATCACCACTGCCGGCGCACCCCACTCCCAGACCCGCAGGGTCGGCGGCCGGCGGCCGGCCGCCACCTCGGCGGTGATCACCTCGTCCAGCGCCATGTGCAGGGCGGGGGACTGGGGGCCGTCGTGGATCAGCTGCCAGTCGTAGTCCGTCCAGTCCGTCGCGTGTGCCAGCGCACGGCGGACCGCGACGCCGACGCCCTCCGACGTCAGTCCGTACATCGTCGTGCCCGGCGGCAGCGCCGCGTCGATACGGGCGGCGAGCCCGGCGGCGTCGGTGTCGGCCGGGGCGCCCTCAAGGGCGCTGTTGATGGAGAGGATCGCCTCGTCCGGTTCCAGGAAGAAGTCGCCCGCCACCCGCACACCGCTCAGGACCCCGCCCTCGACGTCCAGGTCCACCACCACGAGCTTGCCGCCGGGGACCTTGTACTCACCGTGCACCGCTGCTCCTCCATCCGTTCCGAGCCCCATCAACGTTACGGGCGGGGTCTGACATTCCAGGACGGGCCGGTCTAGCCTGCGGGGATGTTCACCACCCGGCCCACCCTCCAGGGCACCTTCGGCATGGTGTCCTCCACCCACTGGCTCGCCTCGCAATCCGCGATGGCCGTTCTGGAAGACGGCGGCAACGCCTTCGACGCCGCCGTCGCGGCGGGCTTCGTCCTGCATGTCGTCGAGCCGCATCTGAACGGCCCAGCGGGAGAAGTACCGATCCTGCTCGCCCCTTCCGGGGACCCGGTGCGGGTGCTGTGCGGTCAGGGGACCGCGCCCGCCGGGGCCACCGTCGCCCACTACCGCGCCCTCGGCCTCGACCTGGTGCCCGGCACCGGGCCGCTGGCCGCCGCCGTGCCCGGCGCGTTCGACGCCTGGATGCTCCTGCTGCGCGACCACGGCACCAAGCCGCTCGCCGACGTCCTCAAGTACGCCATCGGCTACGCCGAGGACGGCCACCCGCCCGTCGAGCAGGTCGGGGAGACCGTGGAGAGGGTGCGCGCGCTCTTCGAGAGCGAGTGGCCCTCCTCGGCCGAGGTGTATCTGCCGGACGGCCGCGCCCCGCGCCCGGGGCGGCTGCTGCGCAACCCCGCCCTGGCGCGCACCTGGCGCCGCCTCCTCGCGGAGTCCGCCCCCACGCGCGCGTCCGCGACCGGAGACGCCCGGGTGCGGCAGATAGAGGCGGCCCGGCGGATATGGCGCGAGGGGTTCGTCGCCGAGGCGCTGGTGGCGCAGGCCGCCCGCCCCACCCTGGACACCAGCGGCGAACGCCACAGCGGCACCCTGACGGCGGCCGACCTCGCCGAGTGGTCCGCGACGTACGAGGACCCGGTCACCTACGACTGGAACGGCTGGACCCTCTGCAAGGCGGGCGGCTGGAGCCAGGGCCCGGCCTTCCTCCAACAACTGGCGCTTCTTCCGGACGAGTTGCCGCCGCACGGCTCCGACGAGTACGTCCACCTCCTCGTCGAGGGGTGCAAGCTCGCCATGGCCGACCGGGAGGCCTGGTACGGGGACGCGGCCGGGGTGCCCCTGGCCGAGCTGCTCTCGGACGGCTACAACGCGGCCCGGCGCGCGCTGGTGGGGGCGAAGGCCTCGTACGAGCTGCGGCCCGGCAGCCCGGGCGGGCGCCCGCCCCGGATCGCCCGCGAGGCACTGCGCGCGCGTGGCTCCGGCACGCCGGCGGCGGGTGCGGGGGAGCCGACCGTGGGCCCGGACGGCACCACCCGGGGCGACACCTGCCACCTGGACGTGGCCGACCGCTGGGGGAACATGGTGGCCGCGACCCCGAGCGGCGGCTGGCTCCAGGCCAACCCGGTCGTCCCCGAGCTCGGCTTCCCGCTCGGCACCCGGCTCCAGATGACCTGGCTGGAGGAGGGACTGCCGAACACGCTGACCCCGGGGCGCCGCCCCCGTACGACGCTGTCGCCCACCCTGGCGCTGCGCGATGGCCTCCCGGTGCTGGCGTTCGGCACGCCCGGCGGGGACCAGCAGGACCAGTGGCAGCTGCACTTCTTCCTCGCCGTCGCCCTGGGAGCGCAGGAGCGCGGCGGTCTCGGCCTCCAGGGCGCGATCGACGCCCCGAACTGGCACAACGAGTCCTTCCCGAGCTCTTTCCATCCCCGGGTGACCCGGCCGGGCGCGGTCACGGTCGAGGCCCGGACCCCCGAGGAGGTGGTGGCGGGGCTGCGGCGGCGCGGACACCGGGTCACGGTCGGCGGCGCCTGGACGGAGGGGCGGCTGTGCGCGGTCGCCCGCGACCCGGCGACCGGGATCCTGTCCGCCGCCGCGAATCCGCGCGGGATGCAGGGGTACGCGGTGGGGCGGTGACCACGGGCGTCCGGTGACGTCACCTCGATGACGCCCGGGGTTGGGGCCACGTTCGCCGATTGTCAGTGGGGCGTGTTTTGCTGGACGCATGATCGAAGGGTTGCTCGCAGAGTTTCTGGAAGACCGGTCGTCCCACGTCGAAGAGGCGGTCCGCAAGGCGGCGGCCGTCGAGATCATGCCGCGCTTCCGCCAGCTCGCCACACACGAAGTCCTGGAGAAGAGCGGCCCGCACGACCTGGTGACGGTCGCCGACCGGCGCGCCGAGGAGTTCCTGACCGAGGCGCTGCCCGCGCTGCTGCCCGGCTCGGTCGTCGTCGGCGAGGAGGCGGTCGCCGCCGACCCGTCGTCGTACGACGCGCTGGACGGCGACGCGCCGGTGTGGATCGTGGACCCCGTCGACGGGACCCGCCAGTTCGTCCGCGGCGAGGAGGGCTTCTGCACCCTGGTGGCGCTCGCGCACCACGGCGAGGTGCTGGCGTCGTGGACGTACGGGGCGGCGCTCGACCTCATGGCGGTCGCCGTCCGTGGCCGGGGCGCGACGCTCAACGGCCAGGTGATCCGGTCCGGGGCGCCCGCGCCCGGCGCGGTGATCGAGGTCGCCACCTCCCACCCGGACTACACGACCGACGACCAGAAGCGCGCGCTGCTCGGGCTGCGCACCGAAGGCGTCAGCCCGCGCCCCTGCGGCTCGGCGGGACTCGAATACCTGGCGGTCGCGCGCGGCGAACTGGACGCGACCGCGTTCTCCTGGGAGCTCGCCTGGGACCACGCGGCGGGCCTGCTCCTGGTGACCGAGGCGGGCGGGGCCCACACGACCCTGACGGGTGAGCCGTTCCGGATAACCGGCGGCAACGCACTGCCGTTCACGGCCGCCCGGGACGCGGCGACGGCGGAGCGGGTGCGGAGGCTGCTGGCCGGGGAGTGAGCGGGCGCGGCGCCCGTCGGGCGCCGCGCGGCCCTGGCCGCAACCGCACCCACCCCGGGCCTGATTGTCACCGGCCCGGAATATGCTGGGTGTCTTGGCCACAAGGGCGTGAGGAGTCCGAAGGTGCCGTCGATGCTCGATGCCGTCGTCGTGGGGGCGGGACCCAATGGACTGACCGCCGCGGTCGAACTGGCCAGGCGCGGTCTGTCCGTTGAGGTCTTCGAGGCCAAGGACACCATCGGAGGCGGCGCCAGGACCGAGGAGCTCACCCTCCCCGGCTTCCGCCACGACCCGTGCTCCGCCGTGCACCCGCTGGGCATCGGCTCCCCGGCCTTCCGCCGGATGCCGCTCGACCGGTACGGGCTGGAGTGGCTGCACCCCGAACTGCCCATGGCGCACCCCTTCGACGACGGCACCGCGGCCGTGCTCGCCCGCTCGGTCGCCGAGACCGCCGCCTCGTTCGGCCCGCGCGACGCGGGCACGTACCGCAGGATGATGGCGCCCTACCGCGGCAAGTGGGACGTCCTGGTGCGCGACTTCATGTCGCTGCCCCTGAGCGCCCTGCCCCGCGACCCGATCGGCCTCGCCCGCTTCGGCCTCGACGGCCTCCCGCCGTACGAGTGGACGATGCGCCGCTTCAAGGACGACCGGGCGCGCGCCCTGATGGCGGGGCTGGTCGGCCATGTCATCGCCCCGCTGAGCGGGCTCGCGACCTCCGCCGTCGGCCTGGTCTTCGCGCTGGCCGCGCACGAGAACGGCTGGCCGCTGCCGCGCGGCGGCTCGCAGTCGATCTCGGACGCGCTCGCCGCGTACCTGCGCGACCTGGGGGGCTCGGTCCACACCGGCTTCGAGGTGAAGCGGCTCGACGACCTGCCGCCCGCCCGTGCGTATGTCTTCGACACCTCACCGACGGCGCTGGCCCGGATCGCGGGGCTGGGGCGGGCGTACGAGGGGTATCGGGCGTGACCACACCTGTCACCTACATCTGCAGCAGACCCGAGATAGGGGCCATAGGCCGCATCGACGTCCAGTCGTGGGTCCGAAAGCTCATCCTGGACGATAAGGGTGCTTCGGCCATCTGGCGCGCGTACAACCTCCTGTCCTCGCTCATGCGTTCTGCCGTTGACGAGGACCTCATCGCGGTCACGCCCTGCCGGAGTATTGGTCTGCCAGAAGAGGCGGTGAAGCCTCCGCAGTGGTTCACGTTGGCGCAAGCGCAGTCCATCCTTGATGAGCTGGCTCAGCCATGGCAGACGATGGCGCTCCTGGCCTTTTACACCGGCCTGCGGTGGGGCGAGCTCTCCGGCCTGCACGGGCATCGCATCGACTGGCAGCGGGGCCGGCTGTTCGTCGTCGAGGTCAACACGCAGTCGGGCATCAAGGAATACCCGAAGAGTTCGAAGAGCCGTCGCGAGGTCCCGATCCCCGAGCACGTCCTCGACGCGCTGGCCCGCCACGTGCACGGTCAAGATCGAAACGCTGTCGTCTTCACCACGGTCACCAAGGGCCGGTCGGGTCGTCTGCTCGATGACGGCAACTGGCGGAAGCACGCCTGGTGGCCCGCGGTGCACCAGGCTCGGTTTGCCGATGCCGACGGCACCATTCAGCCCGTGCCGCACTACCCTCCGCACTCCATGCGTCACACCTGCGCCTCCTGGCTGGTGCAGAAGGGCGTGTCCCTGTACGAGGTGCAGCACCTCCTCGGCCACGAGAGCTACCAGACGACACAGCGGTACGCGCACCTCGCCCCCGATGCGCACCAGGCAGTCCTCGGCGCCTGGACTCGGCTGGATTCTCAGCTGATCGTTCCCGATTCGGCAGCCTCGGGCGTAGTACTCGCCGGGTCCGCAGGACGGTGACCAAGAGTCACCCTGACAACGACGACGTCCTCACCGCCACAGCTCTGTTCGGCGCTGGTGCCCGTACCCAACTTGGGTACGGGCACCAGCGCCGAACCCGTTTCCGCTATCGTCATAGGTGCGGGCCAGCATGTGGACGGGTGACCCCCGAGTGGGGAGGCGGTGACGCACGCCTGACGCTGGCCAGCAACCGTGACGCTCGTTTTACGCGCGGAGCTCCAAACGGGCCCATCCAGAGGCTCGAATGTGGCTCTGACCTGCGGTTTCTTGAAACGGCCCGGATCTCTACCTCTTCCCGATGACTCACCATGTGGAGTGTGTGGCGATTCTGGAGCCTGCCGCGAAGGGCTCCTTACGTGCTGTTTCATGGCTGACCACGGGGGCTCGACCTGTTTCCGTTCCTCCAGCGGGTGAATGCGTGCGGCGACTGCTAAGAACTGCTCGACCTGCCGTTTGGCAGGGGCCGTAGGAATCGCAGGGAGAGGCGTCAGGGAGCTCCTCCGGCTGATGACGCCCGTTCTGAAGTCCCATCACCTCGGCCCGGTCGAGTTCACGGACGCGACTGGGCCGATGGCTCTGGGCGCCCATCCGCGAGGGCGTAGCTCTTCGGCATCCCGAATGCCGAACGTGTCTCCATCTGACGACGCTGATCGAACTCGGATCCCGTGGCCGTGGTTCACCGGCCTCCCCGGACGTGCTGCCCCTGCTCTGTACATCAGATGTGCCTTCGCAGCGCCCCGTATGGCGGAGTCTGACATCAGGGGCAGCCGTGAGGAACGAGCACGGGAAGGACCAGGGCTTCTCTCGAGGCCGCTGGCCGCCCCGCTGTGCAGGCAGCACGCATCCTCGGTAGGTCACGTGGGTCGATGTCTGCCGGAGGCGGGCGGTCGAGGCGGGTCCGGGCAGGCCGCCTTGCGTAGTCGGCCCGCGATTCCGCCGCGTGATTCAGCCACGATGTTCACGGTTCCGGCCGACGGTCGTGGCGGTGTTCCTCAGCGTGGGGCCATTCCTTAAGATCACCGGAACCGAATGCGGCCCGACGGGCTTCCGATGAGGACATGCCCCCACCCGCACGAGTCACTCGTGCCCTGGGGGAACCACCTCGTGTCCATGCTCCTGCTGAAGTTGTCGGCGCAAGACCTGCTCACCCTGAACGCCCGGCGCCGTATGGTCCCGCACCTCGCCGCCCGATGGCGGCACTTCCGGGGGGCGGACGCTTCGCTGTCGGAGCGGTCCGCATGGGCGGAGAGCCTCGTCAGTCTCGCGAATGACCTCGTCGCCGCAGGGCGTGGAAATGTGGAGATGATCGTTGAATGCGCCGCGACGATCGACGAGAGCGACCGGCCCGGTGCCCCCCGGCTCATCGATGTCGTCCTGGTGGGCCGGCATCCGGACGGGAGCGGGCCATCCGTCCAGTTGGTCGAGTTGAAGCGGTGGTCGATGGTGACCCGGGTGGAACGGGCCACCGCGGATCTGGTCCACGTGCCAGGTATGGGGGAGAAGAAGCACCCGGCTCTTCAACTGCGCGAGTACTACCAGGCGTTCACGAGTGAATGTGGTCCTCTCGGGAGCATCGACTTCGCGTGCGGAGGCTTCGCCTACCTGCACAATGCCACGGACGATTCGGTGCGCCCCCTGATGGACGTGGATGCGCCGACGGGGGCCTACGCACGTGTGTACACGGGTGACGGTCGCGGCCAGTTGCTGTCCGACCTCCGAAAGAACTTCGCGGATGACGGCGCCGTGTCCGAGGCCGAGAGGTTGTTGCAGCGCATGGGTCTGCGCAACACACCCCTGCTCGACGCAATGATCCGGTCCCGCGGCGAGGACACCGTCTTCACCCTGCGACGAGAACAGAAGGAGGTTGCTGATCAAGTCCTGGAAGCCGCTGCCAAGGTGCTGCCGGACCCCGAGCGTCCTGCCCTCGTCCCGAACGAACAGCGAGTGATCTTCCTGGTTACGGGCGGAGCCGGCACGGGGAAGAGTGCGATCGGCCTTCAGATCAAGGCGGAGCTGGAGGCGCAGGGACGGACGGTCAAGTACGCCAGCGGCAGCAGGGCCTTCAACGGAGCGCTTCAGGAGCACGTCGGTTATGGAGACCGGGAGTTCAGAGAATCCTTCACCTACTTCAGCAACTTCGTCACCCCGCCGGACCCACCACTTGACGTGTTGATCTGCGACGAGGCGCACCGCCTTCGTGACCGGTCCACCAACAGGTTCTGGAAGCCGGAGGATTGGGGTACGGGCCCGCAGGTCGACGAGCTTCTCGCGGCTTCGCGCCTCACTGTCTTCTTCATGGACGAGGGCCAGTCGGTCCGGCCGAACGAGGTCGGCACCGTAGCTCTCATCGAGGACGCGGCCAGGAGACACGACGCCCGAATCGTCCCGAGCAATCTTCGGCAGCAGTACCGCTGTGGCGGCAGCGACGCCTACATCCGGTGGGTACGGGCTGTGCTCGGGGTGTCGGGCGAGCCCGTCGAGGAGTGGCGACCGGATGGGCTGATGCACATCGAGGTGGTGGACACACCGGAGGAGCTCGAACGGATCATCCGCACCGAAGCGCTGGCCGGCGCCTCCGGGCGCATGGTCGCGGGCTACTGCTGGCCCTGGACGAAGCCACTCGGTAAGGAGAGGCGGCTGGAGCCCGATGTCCGTATCGGCGACTGGCACCGGCCGTGGAACGCGGACAGCGACAGCTACTGCGAGGGCGGCCAGGTGCCGCCTGCGAAAACCTGGTCCGTAGACGCGAATGGTCTCGGGCAGATCGGCTGCGTGTACACGGCGCAGGGTCTCGAGTGGGACTGGTGCGGCGTGATCATGGGCGAGGACATGGTGCGTCGGGGTGATGAATGGATTTTTCGCCGGGGTAAGGAACGCAAGGAGGAGGGCTCGAACATCAAGAGGGTCGACAGGCCCGGCTCCTTCGACCCGAAGGTGCGACCGGGCAGCGTCGACGACGATGAATTCGCCCGGCTCATCCGCCACGCCTACCACGTGCTGATGACCCGGGCCAGCCGCGCGACGGTGCTGTACTCCACGGATCCCGAAACGCGGGCGTACCTCAAGGAACTCGTCGGAGAGGTCGAACTCCACGATTTGCGGCCTACCTGGGCGAACCTGCCCCCGGAGGCCCGGACGCCACATCTGCCCCGCCCTCGCAGGGGAGCGGGAGGCCGAGGGAGGCGGAAGACGAAGGAGCCCGGTCTGCGGCTGTTCTGACGGAGGACGTCGGGGAGTGGAGGTGGCGGGCTCACCGGCCCCGCCACCTGCCTGCTTCAGAAGAGCAGGCGTGCCATCGTCGCCAGTGCCGCCACCAGAAGATTGGAGACGACTCCCGCAGCGATGTCGATCAGGATCTCGCGGATCCGCTCACGACGCGCAGACTTGTACTCGACCGAGACCATGGCCACTCCAGAGCAGTGAGAAACGGAATGGCAGGGGGACGCCCTACCGGGCATCCACGCTCACGTCAGGTGTCGCCACATGACGGGCACAACCATCCATCCTTCACCGCCCGTTGGGGCAGGCGCATGAACTACTGCCTCGTACCCTCCGGGAAGGTGCGCAGCACGCCTCATGCTAACCCGTGGGCAGAATCAGTGTGTTGCGGGGACGAGCGAGCGGAGCTTCTCGCGGGTCTCGGGATCCGTCGAGTAGACGATCGTGCCGATCATGCCCCGGGTCAGCAGCACCTTGTAGGTGTTACGGACCAGGCGGTCGACGTCGTCGTCCGGGGTCGCTTTGGTGAAGGACGGATCCTTGGACGCCGTACGGTCCACGATCCAGCGATCGGTCCGCCAGACGAGGTCAGGGCCAAGGATGACGCCCGACCAGTCGTACTCGAAACCCTGCGCGGTGTAGACACACCCAACCTGGCCGAAGCCCGCAGGATCGGTGGCCCACAGTGGGGCAGGAGGTGCGCCGAAGCGGGAGCGGTCCCCGTACAGGTTCCACGGCCGTGCCCATTCGCCGATGATGACGTCCGTCGGCAGGGCGTTCATGTCCGGCGTGATCTTCGTCGTCCACTTCCAGCAGTAGCCTGCGGACATGCGAGCCCCGTAGCCCTGGGCGTGCTGTGCGACCAGAAAGTCCTCGAGCTCCTGAGGGCTGTCCGCAGTCAGCAACTCCACCTTGCCGTCAGGCTCCCAGACGGCAGGACCGTCGCCTTCCAGCCCGAGCAAGCCCGTCACCCAGCGCAGGTACGCGTCGCTGCCACCGCACCGGAACTGGCTGTCCAGCTCCACCACCGTGCACTCCAGCCCCTGCCCGGCTGCGGCATCCCGGATCTCCTGCACCGTGCCCATCTCACCCGGGCGCACCACCTGGTGCTGGTCCAGCAGGAACACGGGAACCCGGGCGGCGTCCATCAGCTCCGCCACCTGCGGACGGCCCGTGCGAAGGTCGGCCTTGGTATACCGGTTGGCGGAGGTCTTGCGCAGCCGGTGCGCCTCGTCACAGACGAGCACGTCCAGATCGTTGGGCTCGGCATCCATGAAGCTGTTGAAATAACGGAAGAGCCGCTGGACCTCGGGCTTGCGGGCGCCCGCGACCTTGCGCATGGTCTTGGTGAACGACTGCGATCCGGTGGCGTGCAGTGCGGGCACTCCGCGCCGGTACAACTCTCCCAACAGGGACAGGGCGATCACGCTCTTGCCGGAACCAGGCCCGCCGGCCACCACGATCACCTGCTTGTGGTCGGACCGCCGAGCCTTCCTGACTGCGGACATCACCGTCTCGTAGGCGAGTCGTTGCTCGTCAAGCAGCACGAACTGCTCCCGGTGGCGGACCTCTTCGGCAGCGGCGGCCATCAGCTGCTTCGACGGCCGAACCTTCCCCTGGAGCAGGGCGTCGGCCGGGTCGACACCGGGCTTCGGGGCCAGCCTCGAACGCAGGTAGGCCAGGAATGCGCCGCGCTGCTCACCGGTGAACATACGGCCCCGATCATCCTCCGGAACCGCGCGTAGCCCTGCGACGCCGAACTCGGTGGCATTGTGCAGGTACGCCACCCCGGTGACCGACTCGGGGACCCGCTCCAGTGCCCCGTTGAAGGACACCAGGTAGTCGCAGTAGCCCCGCACCTGCTCGATCGGGTTGAGAACCGGCACGGGGTACGCGTCGATGCGGCATCTCAGCGGATCGTCTTCTTCGGGGAAGGCGTTGCTCCACTGCTTGAGTTCCACGACCACGTACGACGGCTCCCCCGTGGCGGGGTGGACGCCGGCGAGTATCACGTCCGCGCGCTTGCTGGTCAGCGGCAGTCCGTACTCCAGCAGCATCTCGACTTCGCCGAGCCCGGCTTCGACCAGTGCGTTGGTGAGCGCCGGGATGCTGCGTTCCCAGGAGCGCACCTCCGACGGCTGGGGCCGGTGGCGGTGCTTGTGCAGGAAGTTCTCGGTCAGGAGCGCTGCCAGCCGTCCTTCGACACGGGTGCGGTTGGCCAGCGATGCCGCAGACTCACGGAACAGCAAGAAAGTGCCCCCAGGCAGCACGAAGTCGCTCGTGCGGGTGGGGGCATGTCCTTCGACATCCACAGATGTGGAGCGGAAGCCCGGCGGGCCGCTGAGATGGTGCCCGCCATTCTAGAACAGAAAGTGGATCACGAGCCTGGAGAGTTGGAGCTGTGCGCAGCCCTTCGGGTTGCCGCGCCGGGCAGGGGCGGCTTGTCCGGCCATCAGGTCCGACGACGGCGCAGGCTGTGGTCGATCGCGACGGGCTCTTCTACCGAGGAGAGGCAACGGATGCCGGAGGTGCGCTGACGGTCCCGCAGGCGACGTGCCGCCTGGGTGCTGCAGGTGCTGGATTGGCGTCGGGACAGCGCCCACGTGGGGCGTGTTCTGAGGGGCGCCAGGTGTGGTGGCGTTGCTGGTCGAGTCGGCCCTGATGTGTTGGGCCACGTGGCTCAGAACCGTTCGGCGTCTGACGGGAGTCGACGCGCTTCGTGCCCATGCAGGCGTCGTGCACATGCACCGGCCGCGATTGTCAGTCCCCCTTCCTACAGTGACCCACATGACGACATTCCGAGCCGGGTTCACGCTCTGGAACATGGTCAAGGCCGCGCGGGAGCTCACCGAACAGGCGAGCGTCCTGGAGCGCATCGACGCGGTACTGCGCGTCATGGGCGGCTTCGGCGGGACGTACGGCAAAGGCAGACCGCTGGTGAATGCCCTGGAGGATGTAGCCCAAGACGCTCTACTTCACGAGGACTTCGAGCTTGCGCAGCGATTCCAGCGCTTCGCCGCCTATGCCGGGGGTGAGCTGTTCCTCGACATCTTGGAGATGTACTACGACGAGAGGGCACGGCGGCGCAGCGAGGAACACATGCGGAGGATGACCGCCATGGGTGCGGACCGCGCGGTGGCCGCCCTGGACGTCATGTGCCGCGACAGACCCGACGCCACCGCCGCCGATGCCCGCGACCTCTTCCTTGGCATCGCTCTGTCCGTCGGCCACCTGGGCCTCGGGACCGGCGACGGCGGCATTCAGCTTTCCAGCAAAGAGATGAAGTGGCTCCAGAAGTACGGCCACATGGAGTTACTCCTGCGAAATCTTCCGAGACCGGCATCGGTCGAGGCGGCGTCGCGGATGATGAGTGACGCGCTGGAGGAGGCCGACGCGGGAATGCTGGCCCAACTGCTCGAATTGAAGGCCAGGCGAGTCGGTTTGGAGGCCCTGCGTACCGCAGTGGAGGACTCGGCCAGTTCCGAAAGCACGCTCCACGCCTGCCTGAAGAACCAGGAGTGGATCTTCGGCGGGGCCTACGTGGCCGAACTGGCGCGGCGGCAGTACACCCCCGACGCGATTCTCGACATCCCGCTGCTCCGTGGTGACGGCTCCTTGCATGTGGTGGAACTCAAGCGTGCCAACGTCGAGCACCTGGTCATTCGGCCCAGCGGCCACCTCATGCTCGGCGCCCCGGTGCATCACGCCGTGTCCCAGGCGCAGAACTACCTCCGGACCCTGGACGAGAACCGCCCGACCATCCTCGCGGACTACGGCGTAGACACCCGCAGAGCGTCGGCTACCGTCGTGATCGGGCACCCGAAGTACGTAGGCGCGAGCATCACACCCCAGGAGCTCGCGGAGACGCTACGCACCTACAACACGCATTCGACACGCATAGAAGTGATCACGTACGGGACCCTGCTGGAGTCGGCGGCGCGGATGCTGGCCCTCTCCTCCGCACTACAGGACACCGACTCTGCAGAGGAGCCTGCGGCATGAGTGATGTCCCTGCTGCGATCGAGCCGCTTCTGGCCCGCCTGTGCGGTGGCGCCATCACCAGCGACGACTACGTCGGCTACTTCCTGAACGAGTACGGGGAGGAGCTCGTCTTCGCACAGCGCCGGGGCGAGAAGGCCGCCCGGCTCTGGCACAGTGACGCGGACTGGCAGATGTTCCACATCGGCGATCATTCGATACGGGTCGGCGCCGCGATGGACGGGCGAGGACGGAATTGCCCCTGACCCTTGCCCTAGGGCCGCGTCCCGAAGAACCTCTCCACCTCCACATCCCCCACCTGCCCCAGCGTCCCCGGACGCCACCGGGGCTCCCGGTCCTTGTCGATCACCTGGGCTCGGATTCCCTCGACCAGGTCCGGGGAGGTCAGGGCCGCGCAGGAGATGCGGTACTCCTGGGCCAGGACCTCCTCCAGGGTGGGGAGTTCGCGGGCTCGGCGCATCGCCCGCAGGGTGACCTTGAGCGAGGTGGGGGACTTCGTCAGGATCGTCTCCGCCGTTTGCTTCGCCTCCTGGACGCCGGAGGTCAGGAGGCGGTCCACGATCTCCTCCACCGTGTCCGCCGCGTAGCAGTGGTCGATCCACTCGCGGTGTGCGGTGAGTTCGCCGGGCGGTGGGGGCTGGTGGGTCTGGTGGGTGTGGTGGGGGAGAGCCTGCCGTACGGGCTTGGTCGACAACGCCTCAAGGAAGTGCGGGAGTTGGGGGGACGGGACGTAGTGGTCCGCCAGGCCGCACAGTAGGGCGTCCGCCGCGCCCACCGGCGCTCCCGTGAGGGCCAGGTGGGTGCCCAGTTCGCCGGGCGCGCGGCTGAGCAGGTACGTACCGCCCACGTCCGGGACGAAGCCGATGCCCGTCTCGGGCATGGCGATGCGGGAGCGCTCGGTGACCACACGCACGTTGCCGTGGGCCGAGATCCCCACCCCGCCGCCCATCACGATGCCGTCCATCACGGCCACGTACGGCTTGGGCCAGCGTGCGATGCGGGCGTTGAGGCGGTATTCGTCGCGCCAGAAGTCCGCCGACGCCGTGCCGCCCGCGCGGGCGTCCTCGTAGATCGCGCGGATGTCGCCGCCCGCGCAGAGCCCGCGCTCGCCGGCGCCCGTCAGGACGACCGTCTCCACCTCCGGGTCGTGCTCCCACGCCGTCAGTGCCTCGTCGATCCGGCGGACCATGGCGTGGGTGAGCGCGTTGAGCGCCCTCGGCCGGTTCAGGGTGAGGTGGGCGGCGCGGCCATGGCGCGCCAGCAGGACGTCCTCGGCGTCGGGGGCGGTGTCCGGGGGTGTGCTGCTGCGGCCCATGGGCTGGCGGTTCCTTTCGGATCCGTGCAGATCCTTGCGGATCTTCGAGACGATCTCCCCGAACATATAGTTGGACGTCCTAGTAAGTCCATCGTGCCCATCGCGTCTATCGCGTCCATGGCGGCCATCGTGTCCATCGCGTGAGGTCGCCGCCCCTGTCCGGCGCCCTCGGGCCTAGAGTGCTGTCGTGCCGACGTACAGCATTGGCCGGGCAGCGGCGCTGCTCGGCGTGAGTTCCGAGACCGTCCGGCGGTGGGCCGACGCCGGGCGGCTGCGGATGGAGCGGGACGGCACGGGCAACCGGGTGATCGACGGGGTCGGGCTCGCCGCGTTCGCGCGGGAGAGGGCCGCCGGGGCGTACGAGGTGCCGGGCGCGGTGGCCACCTCCGTGCGGAACTCCTTCGTGGGGATCGTGACGGCGGTGACGCTCGACGACGTGGCCGCGCAGGTGGAGATCCAGTGCGGACCGCACCGGGTGGTCTCGCTGGTGACGCGCGAGTCCGTCGAGGAGCTCGGCATCGACGTCGGGGTGACCGTGACCGCCCGGGTCAAGTCGACGAATGTCCATGTCGACCTGGGGTGAGCGGTCGGCGGTGAGCCGCGGGCCGTCATGCTCAGCGGCACAGCAGCGCCGCCCGTAGGTCCAGTTTGTGGTCGAGCCGGGACAGGTCGCGGCCGGTCAGAACCTCCACGCGCTCGATGCGGTAGTGGACCGTGTTGACATGAAGATGAAGCGCCTCGGCGGTACGCGCCCACGAGCAGTTGTGCGCCAGGAAGACCTCAAGTGTCTCCAGGAGTGTGGCATGTGACGCGCTGTCGGTTCGTGTAAGCGGACCGAGCGTGCGTGCGCAGTATGCGGCCCGCACATCCGTCGGTACGCCCGCGAGCAGTGATTCCAGCGTCGACAGATCCTCGACCGCCGTCACCCGGGCGGTGCCCGGTGACGTGGTCCGGGCTGCTGCGAGTGCGTACCGCGCCTGTACGAGAGCGGCGCCGAGCCCGGCCGCGTCAGTGGGTGCGCTCGCTCCGGCGTGGAGCGGGGCACCCGGCAGGCATACGGCCAACAGGGGCCATGCGTCCGTGAGTTGGTGCCCGGAATCCTCCATGCCTTCCGGCTCCTGGACGATCGCCACCGCCTCGCCCCCACCCGTGCCCGCGCCACGAACTCCCGTGCTGATACCCACGGCGAAGGTCGTCGCAGCCGTGTGGCTCAGCGCCTCCGTCAGGGCGTCGGCGGCGCCGCTCTGGCCCTCCGTACCGCCGAGGGTCGCGACCAGTACGCGGTACGGGCCCTCGGTCGGCAGCCCGCACGCGCGCAGCGCGCCCTCCATGGCCTTGGCGTCCGATCCGCCTCCCGTCCGCGTTGCTGCGCCCGCCGCTATCGCCGTGACCAGCTCGTCCGCCGCCTGCCGTTCCGCCGCCCTGCGACGGTCGTGGTCGTGCCGGGACTGGGCGAGGACCTCGGCTATCTCGTGCAGCACGCGCGGCGGGACCTCGGCGGTGCCCGGCGGCAGGTGCAGATGCCAGGCGTCGTATGGGTTGCATGGGTTGCATGGGGTGTACGGGGTGTACGGGGTGAACGGGCCGTATGGGGTGGGCGAGCCGCCCTCCGTCTGGATGCGCAGCGTCGTGCCCGCCGCTCCGCGTATGTCGAGCGAGGCGCGGTCCGCGGACAGCGCGGGCGCCGAAGGGGTGCGGGCCACCGTGCGGCCGCTGCTGGTCAGCAGGTAGCAGGGCGGGCCGCCGAGCGGGGCGAGTGCGCGGTCGAGGAGCTCGTCGGGGTCCGCACCGCGGTCGAGGAGCCGGCTGAGCTCGGTGCGTACGTTCTCGGGCAGCACATAGTGCGGCGCCGGAAGGCGGCTCAGGTCGCCCCACTGGCGCAGATACACCGCCTCGGTGATGGCGCGGAAACTCGTTCGCGCGGGGACGGCGAGCAGCGGCACCCGGTGCGCGCGGCAGGAGTCGATCAGCTCGTCGGGGATCGTGCCGTGGGTCTCCTCGCCCGCCAGGAGCGCGATCGCCCCCGATGTGCGCAGTGCCGAGACGAAACGGTCGGTCTTCGCGCGGTCCTGGCCGGGGCTCCACCACACCAGACCGCTGAGCACGACCTCGCCCTCCTGGAGGAAGCGTGCCGGGTCCTCCAGATCGGTGGCGGTCACACCGCTGATCTCGCGGCCGAGGAGCGGTGCCTCGCCCCACAGGAGGGTGAGGTCCAGGCTGTCGAGCTGGAGGAGGTGTCCGACGTGCATGCTCTGGCTCCTTGCGCGGCCGCCGGGCGGGCAGGTGCCCGGCTTCTCACATTCACCAGGTGAGTGCGAGTTGGGCCATCGTAAATGCCAGGTGGATGGGAAGGAATGGTTCTTGGCTGATCCTCCAGCTGTTGGTCGCGGTGCTGGGATGTTCCGCGCTGGGCGCACTGGTCATTTCCGGCCACCCCGGGCAGCGTCCCGGGGTCGGCGGGGTTGCCGGAAGCGGCGCCGTGTGGCGTCGGTCCCGAATGGGCATATGCAAGACCATGACGCGTACTGGATTCACAGAGGCGAGGCGGAACAGTGATCCAAGCTCGCAGGTGAGGTCCTTTGCCCTGTGCGGTGATGTGCTCCGTCCCGCCACGCTCACCGTCGTGGATCTTCGGCAGGGCTGGGAGTCCCACCGGGCCGACGTCGTCTTCGACTGCGCCACCAACGGACCCCAGCGCCACCGCTTCGAAGGGCCGCTGCTGCGCGACGTGGTCGCCGCGGCCGGGCCTGCCTTCGACGTGCGCCGCCGCAAGGACCGGTCCCGGTTTCTGCTGGCCGTCAGCGGGGGCGACGGCCACCACGCGGTCCTGGCCTGGGCCGAGATCGACGCCGACTTCGGTGACAAACCGATCCTGCTCGCCACCCGTATGGACGGCCGTGAACTCGACGCCGAGGGCAGTCAGTTGGTGGTCCCGCCCGACCGGTGCGGGGCGCGCTACGTCAGCGCGATCACCAGCATCTGGATCGGCGGCTTTCCCCCGGCGGCGCAGATGCCGTAGGCGCGTGGATGCCTATGAGCCCGCGGCCGCTCGGCAGCCCAGCCCGTGGCTCACTGCGTGCTCACTGAGAAGCGCACTTCGCGACCCACTCAGTAGACATCCCGGACGTACCGCTTCCCCGCCGTCAGCTGCTTCAGGTACGCCGCCGCCGACTCCTCGTCGAGCCCGCCGTGCGCTATCGCGATGTCGCGCAGCGCCCGGTCGACGTCCTTGGCCATACGGGACGCGTCGCCGCACACATAGAAGTGCGCCCCGTCCTGGAGCCAGGACCACAGCAGCGGGCCGTGCTCGCGCATCCGGTCCTGCACATACACCTTGGCGCGCTGGTCGCGGGAGAACGCGGTGTCCAGGCGTGTGAGGGTGCCCTCCGCAGTCAGTTTCGTCAGCTCGTCCTCGTAGTAGAAGTCGGTGGCACGGTGCTGTTCGCCGAAGAACAGCCAGTTCGGGGCGGTATGGCCGAGGGCTCGGCGTTCGTAGAGGAAGCCGATGAACGGGGCGACTCCGGTACCGGGGCCGACCATCACCATCGGCGTCCCCGGGTCGGTGGGTGGCCGGAAGTGCCGGGTGCGCTGGACGTACACCGGCACCGGCGCGTCCGGCGGCGAGTCCGCGAGCAGCGCCGAGCACACGCCCGCACGCGGGTGGCCGAGGCGGTTCTCGTACCGGACGACCGAGACCGTCAGGGACACCTCGTGCGGGTCGGTCAGCGGGCTGGACGATATCGAGTACTGCCGGGGCCGCAGGCCTCGCAGGACGCCCGCCCACTCGGACGCGCTCGCGCGCACCCCGTGCTCGGCCACCACGTCCACCGCCTGGCGGCCCCACGACCACTGCGCCAGCTGCCACTTGTTGTCGGGGCGCAGCAAGTGCTTCAGACGGCGGTCATGGGTCCGCTCGGCGACGAACTTGAGCAGGTCGGGGCCGACCCGCGTGATGTCGAGGTGTTCGTGCAGCGCCGTACCGAACGGGACTTCGCCGACCCCGCCGATCTCGACGGGGACCGTGGAGTCCAGACCGGTGACGGCCAGCCACTCGGCCACCAGGTCGGGTGAGTTGACCGGGTGCACGCCGAGCGAGTCCCCGGCCGCGTAGGTGAGCGGGACGTCGCTCGCGCGGGTGTCGAAGGTGAACCGCCGCACCTCCTTGCTCGAACCGGGGAGGCTGAGCAGCGAGTTCCCCGTCAGCCGGGCCGTGATGGCGGCGGCCCGGGAGCTGGGGAGAGGAACGGTGGAGGCGGGGACGACCCGGGAGCGGGCCGTCGTGGAACTCGTAGGGATGGGTGCCGTGTTGGGGACCGAGGCTGTTGCTGTACCCGGTGAACGGACGCCGTGTGCCGCGAGTTCCCGCCCGTCCGCGAATTCGCCGGGGAGATTTCCGGGCGCCCCGGAGGCGTCCGTGGCGGGGGCACCGAGGGCCGTATCTCCCGGGAGACCGGCGGGCGCACCCGCAGACTTGGTCCCGTCGGCAGTCCCGCCTCCGGCGGCGGACAGCTCCTCCAGCTTGGCCAGCACGCCGTCGAGCCACTCCTGCGCCCCGTTCTCGAAGTCCGGCTCGCAGTCGGTGCGGGGGAGCAGTCGTACCGCGCCCAGCTCGGCCAGGCGCCGGTCCAGGCGTCGGCCGTGCCCGCAGAACTCGTCGTACGACGAGTCCCCGAAGGCCAGGACCGCGTAGCGGCGCCCTTCCAGGCGCGGGGCCTCGTCCTCCGCCAGTGCGTCCCAGAACGCGGCGCCGTTGTCGGGCGCCTCGCCGTCCCCGGTGGTGCTGGTGATCAGCAGCACCTCGGCGTCGGTGGGCAGTGTGTCCGGAGCGGCGTCGTCCATGGCTACGAGCCGGATCCGGTGGCCCGCGACGGCGAGCCCCGCGGGGTCGTCCTGGAGTACATCCCGGCCAGCACGCCGTTCACCCACAGCGCGTGCTCCTCGCTGAACGGCGCCGTCGGCGGCAGTACGGGGATGCCGGGCGCGCCCGACTCCAGTCCCGCCAGGAACCCGGCGAGGTACTGGCGTTCCCGCTCGGTGAGGACCGGTGGCGGCGTGCCGAGCCCGAACACGGCTGCGGGGGCGGCGCTTTGGCCCGCCGACAGCTGCGCGTCGGGAGCCGTGCGCTGGGCGGGAACGGCGTGGGTGAGGGGCGCGGGGGCATTGAGGAGCGCGGTACCCGTGACGGGCGCCCCCACCGTGCCGCTCGCACCTGCCGCCACCGCTATCGCGCCGCCGGTGACGAGCGCTCCGGACACGCCTGCCGTGGCCTCGGTGGAGCCACCGGCGCGTGCCGCCACCCCGTCCGCGGCCGCCGCCGTCCCCGGCATGACCGGCCGTACCACCTCGGCCGCCGTCTTCGTCAGCGACACCGCGCACACCTTGAACTCGGGCTGCAGCGAGATCGGGTCGACCGCGTCGCTCGTCACGTCGTTGATGCTCAGATCCGCGCCGAACAGGTCGTTCCAGTGGAACGGCGCGAAGCAGCACCCAGGCCGCACCCGGTCGGTCACCACGGCGGGCAGCACCGCCCGTCCACGACGGGAGGCGATCTCCACCCCGTCGCCTTCGCGGATGCCGAGGCGCTCGGCGTCCTGCGGATGCAGCTCCACGAACGGCGCCGGGTTGAGCTTGTTGAGCTTGGCCACCTTCCCCGTCTTGGTGAGCGTGTGCCACTGGTGCTGCAGCCGTCCGGTGTTGAGCACGAACGGGAAGTCGTCGTCGGGCATCTCGGCGGCCGGCAGGTGCGGGCGCGCGTGGAAGACGGCCCGCCCGCTCGCCGTCGGGAACACCGGGCCGGAGCCGTCCTCGGCGACGTACCGGATCGGGTTGCGGTCGGGGCCCTCGGCGGTCGGGGCGGGCCACTGCACCGGTGTGGCGCGCAGCCGCTCGTAGCTCACCCCGCGCAGGTCATAGCCGGTCTTCGGGTTCCAGGCGCGCTTGATCTCCTCGAAGACGTCCTCGGGACCGGCGTAGGTGAACGCCTCCTCGTACCCCATCGCACACGCCACGCGCGCGATGATCTGCCAGTCGGGCAGTGCTTCGCCGGGCGCGTCGACGGCCTGCCGGGCGAGGGTGAGGTTGCGCTCGCTGTTGACGAGGACGCCCTCGGCCTCCGTCCACAGGGCGCCCGGCAGCACCACGTCCGCGTACGCGGTGGTCTCGGTCTCGGCGAACACGTCCTGGACGACGACGAACTCGGCCGCCCGCAGGCCCTCGACGACGGTCCGGCGGTTGGCGACCGAGGCGACCGGGTTGGTGCAGATCACCCAGCACGCCTTGATGTCGCCGTCGGCCATCCGCCGGAACATCTCGACGGTCCCGAGCCCCGCCCCGTCGGTGCGCAGCGTGCCCTGCTCCAGCCCCCACAGCTCCTCGGTGAAGGCCCGCTCCTCGTCCACGAGCACCGAGCGCTGGCCGGGCAGCCCGGGACCCATATAGCCCATCTCGCGGCCGCCCATGGCGTTCGGCTGGCCGGTCAGCGAGAACGGTCCGCTGCCGGGTCGGCATATCGCGCCGGTCGCCAGATGCAGGTTGACCAGGGCGTTGGTGTTCCAGGTGCCGTGCGTGGACTGGTTGAGCCCCATGGTCCAGCAGGTCATCCACTCCCCGGCCGCGCCGATCCACCGCGCCGCCGTACGGATGTCGTCCTCGGGGATCCCGGTGGTCTCCGCGACACAGGCGGGCGGGTAGTCGGCCAGGAACTCGCCCATCGCCTCCCAGCCCTCGGTGTGCTCGGCGATGAAGGCGGGGTCGGTGTCCCCGTTCTCCTGGAGCAGATGCAGCAGCCCGTTGAGCAGCGCGAGATCGGTGCCCGGCTTGATCTGGAGGAAGAGGTCGGCCTTGGCGGCGGTCGCGGTACGGCGCGGATCGACGACGATCAGCTTCGCCCCCGCCTTGACGCGTTCCATCATCCTTAGGAAGAGGATGGGATGGCAGTCGGCCATGTTGGAGCCGATGACCAGGAAGACGTCGGCCTTCTCGAAGTCCTGGTACGAGCCGGGCGGCCCGTCCGCGCCGAGCGACAGCTTGTAGCCGCTGCCCGCACTGGCCATGCACAGCCGGGAGTTGGACTCGATCTGGTTGGTGCCGATGAACCCCTTGGTCAGCTTGTTGGCCAGATACTGCGCCTCCAGGCTCATCTGGCCCGACACATACAGCGCGACGGCGTCCGGCCCGTGCTCGTCGACGATGGCCCGCAGCCTGCCGGCCGTCTCGGCGATCATCGCGTCGACCCCCGCGGGCACCGGCTCGGCGCCCCGCTCACCCCGTACCAGCGCGGTGGACAGACGTCCCGGAGCGCTCAGCATGTCGGCCGTCGTCGCCCCCTTGGTGCACAGCCGTCCGGAATTGGCGGGGTGCGCCTTGTCGCCGGAGGCCTTCAGCACCGTGCGCCGGCCGTCCGGCCCGACGGTGATGTCGAGGACCATCCCGCAGCCCACACCGCAGTACGAGCAGACCGTGCGCACCTGTTCGGTGGCGGCCCGCGTGCCCTGTGCGGTCAACGGGTGTCCCCTCTCGTCTCGGCCGGGATCCCTTGGGCTCCGACCGTACGAAATGCCCGTTACTTCGATGTCACGTGCGGCGATCACGAGTGGTTACGTCGGCCACACTAATCGCGCCCCGATGCTGTGAGCACCTGTGTGCGACTGCGGCACGCCTCCGATGTCGGACATCACGAGGCGTCCGGGCCCGGTGTGAGGGGTGTGGATCGAGCCGGGATCCGTGGGCCCGGCACTGCGACTCTGTAGGGTGGCGATCGCAGCTGGTTCGCCCCGTCCGCCAGGCGGGATGCGTCGCAAGAGGGAACCCGGTGGGAATCCGGGACTGCCCCGCAGCGGTGAGCGGGAACGACCGCCGTCATACGCACTGGGCCCGCGAGGGCCCGGGAAGCGACGGCCACTAGGTGTCCGCCGGGAAACCGGCAGGCGTGCCCGCGAGTCCGAAGACCTGCCCGTTGCCCGTGCGCGACCGATCGCGCGCGGAGACCTTGGTGACCTCGTGGGCGGGTCGGCGAGACGAGTGGCGGGTTCGACCGCGGGCACTGCTCCGCGTGGGCCGCCCTGTCCGTCATTCCTTCGCGCCCACGACCCGTACCGGGGTCGATTTCGGGACATTCTCGCGAAGGAGAGTTTCGTGACCATCAAGCCCGCAGCCGCGGCAGCACGGGCCACCGTGTACGGCTACCCCCGCCAGGGCCCCGACCGGGAGCTCAAGAAGGCCGTCGAGGGGTACTGGAAGGGCCGCGTCAGCGCCGACGGCCTCCGTGACACCGCCCGCGACCTGCGCCGCGCCAACTGGCGCCGTCTCGCGGAGGCGGGCGTCGACGAGGTCCCCACCGGCGACTTCTCCTACTACGACCACGTCCTCGACACCAGCGTGATGGTGGGGGCGGTCCCCGACCGGCACCGCACCGCCGTCGAGACCGACACGCTGGACGGCTACTTCGCCATGGCCCGCGGCACCCAGGACGTGGCGCCGCTGGAGATGACCAAGTGGTTCGACACCAACTACCACTACCTGGTCCCCGAACTCGGCCCGGACACCGTCTTCACCGCCGACTCCGGCAAGCAGGTCACCGAGCTCGCCGAGGCCTTGGCGCTCGGTCTCGCGGCCCGGCCCGTCCTGGTCGGACCGGTCACCTACCTCCTGCTGGCCAAGCCCGCGCCCGGCGTCGACGCCGCTTTCGAGCCACTGGCGCTGCTGGAGCGGCTGCTGCCCGTCTACGCCGAGGTGCTCGCCGATCTGCGGGCGGCCGGCGCACAGTGGGTGCAGCTCGACGAGCCCGCCCTGGTCCAGGACCGCACCCCCGCAGAACTGGACGCCGCCGCCCGCGCCTACCGGGCACTGGGAGGTCTCACCGACCGCCCCAAGCTGCTGGTCGCCTCCTACTTCGACCGCCTCGGCGAGGCGCTGCCCGTCCTTGCCAAGGCGCCCGTGGAAGGCCTCGGCCTCGACTTCACGGGACCGGCCGCCGCCCACCTCGACGGCCTCGCGGCCGTCGGCGGGCTGCCCGGCAAGCGGCTGGTCGCGGGCGTCGTCGACGGCCGCAACATCTGGATCAACGACTACGAGAAGTCCCTCGCCACCCTCGGCACGCTCCTCGGACTCGCCGACCGGGTCGACGTGGCCCCCTCCTGCTCGCTGCTGCACGTCCCGCTCGACGCGGCGGCCGAACGCGACATCGACCCGCAGATCGCCCGCTGGCTCGCCTTCGCCCACCAGAAGACCGCCGAGACCGTGACGCTCGCCCGCGGCCTCGCCCGCGGCACCGGCGCCATCGCCGCCGAGCTCGCCGCCAACCGCGCCGACCTCGCCTCGCGCGCCGGATCCGCCCTCACCCACGACCCGGCGGTACGCGCGCGTACGTCGGCGGTCACCGAGGCGGACGGCCGCCGCTCCCAGCCGTACGGCGAACGCGCCCCGGCCCAGCGCGCACGCCTGCGGCTCCCGCTGCTGCCCACGACCACCATCGGCTCGTTCCCGCAGACCACCGAGGTGCGCACCGCCCGCGCCGACCTGCGCGCCGGACGCGTCGACACCGCGGGTTACGAGGAGCGCATCCAGGCCGAGATCCGCGAGGTCGTCGCCTTCCAGGAGAAGGCAGGCATCGACGTCCTCGTCCACGGCGAGGCCGAACGCAACGACATGGTGCAGTACTTCGCCGAGCAGCTGACCGGCTACCTCGCCACCCAGCACGGCTGGGTCCAGTCGTACGGCACGCGCTATGTCCGCCCGCCGGTCCTGGCCGGCGACATCTCCCGGCCGCGGCCGATGACGGTGCGCTGGACCGGCTACGCCCAGTCGCTCACCGACCGTCCCGTCAAGGGCATGCTCACCGGGCCGGTCACCATGCTGGCCTGGTCGTTCGTCCGCGACGACCAGCCGCTCGTCGAGACCGCCCGCCAGGTGGCACTCGCCCTGCGCGACGAGGTCGAGGACCTGGAGGCGGCAGGGACCTCGGTCATCCAGGTCGACGAGCCCGCCCTGCGCGAGACGCTGCCGCTGCGCGCCGCGGACCGCGCGGCCTACCTCGACTGGGCCACGGAATCGTTCCGCCTGACCACCGGCGGCGTACGTCCCGACACCCAGATCCACACCCACATGTGCTATGCCGAGTTCGGTGACATCCTCCAGGCCATCGACGACCTCGACGCCGACGTCATCAGCCTGGAGGCGGCCCGCTCACATATGCGGGTGGCCGACGAACTCGCCGCCGCGGGCTATCCGCGCGAGGTGGGGCCCGGCGTCTACGACATCCACTCGCCGCGCGTACCCAGCGCCGAGGAGGCGGCAGCACTGCTGCGCAAGGGGCTCGCGGCCATCGCTCCGGAGCGGCTCTGGGTCAACCCCGACTGCGGTCTGAAGACCCGCGGCTGGACCGAGACGAGGCAGTCCCTGGAGAACCTCGTCGAGGCCGCCCGGACGGTCAGGGCACAGGTGCGGCAGGGGTCTTGACACGGCCGGGGTGTGCGGGCACGCGCGCGTGCCCGCACACCCCGGGACCCGCCGGAGCCTGCTACACGTCGGCCATCTGCGGCATCTCGCCCTGCGTCGTCTGCAGATCGATCACCGAGAACGACGCGCCCTGCGGGTCGCTGAGCGCCGCGAACCGGCCGAAGGGCGTGTCCATCGGCCCGAACCGCAGCACCCCGCCCCGCTTGGTCGCCTTCGCCACCGCGTCGTCGCAGTCGGCGACCGTGAAGTACACGTTCACGTACGACGGGACCTCGGGCGGGAACTCCTCCGTCATCTTCATGCGGCCCAGGGCCATCTCGTCACCCACGCTGAAGACCCGGAAGTCCGCCGCGGCGTCCTGCATCTGCTTGGCGCGGTACGGGAACACCGCGGGCAGGAACGCGTCGACCTTCGCCGGGTCGCGGGTGAAGAACTCGGCCCAGCAGTACGCGCCGGGCACCGCCTTGGCCTCGAAGCCCTCGTGGCTGCCCGCCTGCCACACGCCGAAAACGGCGCCGCTGGGCTCGCGCACGATCGCCATGGAGCCGAAGTCGCCGACCTTCATCGGCTCCATCAGCACCTCGCCACCGTTGTCCTTGACCTTCTTCGCGGTGGCGGCGACATCGGGCGAGGCGAGGTAGAGGCACCACGCCGACTGGCCCTCCTGCCCCGGCATCGGAGGCACGACGGCCGCCACCGCCTTGCCGTCCGCGTACGCCTGTGTGTAGTTGCCGTACTCCGACGACGCCTCACCGAACGTCCAGCCCAGCACGCCACCGTAGAAGCTCTTCGCTCCCTCGACATCGGTGAACATCGCATCGGCCCAGCACGGAGTGCCCTCTGGTTCTGCGGCCATGACTGTGCTCTCTCCTGTGTGACAGACGGTCCGGCCTGCCACGCTAGCCAGCCGTCCGCGACCCCGCGCGTCGAGCGCTTCCGGGCGCCGGGGGCGCGGACGACCGGAGCGCGCCGAAAGGGGTGACGCGCCGGGACGGCGGGCAGGTAATCGGGTACGGATCCTGGCGGGGCGGGACGACTCGGGCGTAGCGTGACCCGGCGCTGGCGCGCACAGCGACCTACAGGGGGCGTGTGACCTCATGGACAAGCCGGTCTGGCAGTTCTCGGACGACCGCGGGCAGATGGCGACGGCGGGGCAGGTACCCACCCGGGTGACCGCCTACATCCAGGCCGGAGCCACGCTCTGGGACCACGGAGTGGGCCCCGGAGCCGTCTTCGGCTCCTTCCACGACGGGGCCGCCCCCGACCGCGCCAAGGCCGGCGGACTGCCCCTGGACCGCCTGCGCTACCTCGGCGCGGGCACCGCCCTGGACCTCGACGCGCTGCTCCGGGGCACGCCCGACCTCGTCGTGGCCGTCAGCTACGGAGGCGGCCAGGTCTACGGCCTCGACCCCGAGACGGCCAAACACCTGGAGGAACACGTTCCGGTGGTCGTCATCGACATCGGGCACTCGCGCTCCCTGGCCGAGATCAGGAACCGCTTCACGGACCTCGCACGCGCCCTGGGCGGCGACCGCCACCACGAGGACGCCGCCCGCCTCCTCGACGCCGCCCAGCGCCGTCTGCGTACCGTGACGGCCGCCACGCGCGCGCACGCGCAGACGGATCCGCCCGAGGGGCCCCGCGTACTCGCCCTCTCGCCCGCCGGGCCCGAGCAGGTCCACGTGGCGCGCCCGGACGCCTGGCCGGAGCTGCGCGCACTGGCCGAGCACGGCGTGCGCCTGGTGGAGCCGCCCGCCGCGGCCGGTGCGAACTGGACCACGCTGACCTGGGAGGCGGCGGCCGCGCTGTCCGCCGAGATCGTCCTGTGCGACGTACGCGTGAACGCCACCCCCGTGGAGCAACTGCGCGCCGACGCGCACTGGCAGACGATCGAGGACCGCACGCGCGTGCTGCCGTGGAACCCGGAGGCACCGTGCAGCGCCCGGGCCCACGCCCGGTTCTTCGCCCAGGTGGCCGACGCCGTGGACTCCCGCACCGCACGCTAGTACGCCTCGGTGCGGACAACTTCACAGCTCAGAGCCGTGTCGGAGTTGGGCTGAACGGGTGAGCGGCCTCATCATGGCGGGATGCAGATACAGCACAGGGGCGAGGTGGTCCGGTGAGCAGGTACGACGTCACCGATGAGCAGTGGGAGGGGCTCGCCCAGGTCGTTCCGCTGCGCAGTCGCAACGAGTGGCCCTCGCGAGTCGACCACCGCACCATCGCCAACGAGTACGCGGCAGCCGCACAGCGCCGCTTCGTGGTCCTGCGCGTCCAGGTCTTCGCCGACGCGCGCGAGGTCGCCGAATACATGATGGCGCAGACCCCGGTCCTGCTCGACCTCACGAGCGCGGACACCGAAGTCGCCAAGCGCATCCTCGACTTCAGCAGCGGAGTGGTCTTCGGCCTGGGCAGCGGAATGCACCGCGTCGACCGCAACGTCTTCCTCCTCGCCCCCGTCGGCACGGAGGTGGAGGGCATCGCCGAGGCCGTCGTCCCCCATGCGTAGGGGCGGCTGCCCTCCCGTACGGGGAACCGTCCCTCGTTCGTAGGAAGGTGATCGAGGCGTAACGGTTCGTCGGTTTTCGCCCTCATACGGTCCGTTCATGAACGGAACCTGTGACCGGCCCACCGTCACCGAACTGCGGCTCTCCGCCTTCAAGTCGCACCGCGGCGCGGTCTTCCCGCTCGGCCCGCTCACCTTCCTGGCGGGACCGAGCGGCAGCGGCAAGTCCAGCGTCCTCCAGGCGTACGAGGCACTGGCCCGGCTCGGCGCCGGCGCCACCCTCGCCTCGGCGTTCCCCGACCCCGCGGGGTGCGTACCCGAACGCGCCGAGGCGGACGCCCAGGGCCGGCGGGGCTTCCGCATCGGCTGCACCGTCGACGGACCTGCCGGCCCCGTCCGCCTCGACCTCGCCGTCCAGGCCGAGCCGGAACTCCGCGTCGTCGGCGAACGTTTGACCAGCGACGGCGACACCCTCCTGTCCACCGCCCTGCGCGACCCCGGCCGCTCCACCGTGCAGGCGGCCTGGCACACCGCGGGCGCCGTCCCGGTCACCCGCGCCCCGCTCCCCGACGACCGGCTCGGCACCGCACTGCTTCCGCTGCGCGTCGCCGGGACGACCGAAGGACAGCTGCGGGTCCTCGCCGCCGCCGAACAAGTGGTGGTCGCCCTGCGGTCCGTGTTCGTCTGCGACCCCCAGCCGCAGCGTATGCGCGAACCCGTCCCGCCCGGCCAGGGAAGGCTCCGGCGCGGGTGCGACAACCTCGCCGAGATCCTCTCCCGCACCGCCGAGGAGTGCACCATCCGCCACGCCCGGCTGGTCACCGCGGCCCGCGCGGGCTGCGCCGGCCCGGTCACCGCGCTCGCCGCAGAAGAACTGGTCGACGGCACATTAAGGGCCGTGGTGGGCCGGGGCGAGCGCACACCCACGCCCGTGGCCCGCCTGGGAGAAGGCGAACTGCGCTACCTCGCGCTCGCCCTGGTCCTGCTCACCGGCCCCGGAGTGCTCGCCGTCGACACCGTCGCCGAGATCCCGTCCGCCCTGCAGACCCTCACCGTCCTCACCGACGGCTTCGACCGGGGCCTCGACCGGCGACAGTCGCGCGAACTGGCCTCCCTCGCCGCCGAGATGTGCCGACGCGGCCACATCCGCCTCACCAGCACCGTCACCGACGCCGCATGCGCCCGAGGAGTGCAGGGGGCGGCAGTGGTAGACCTGGAGCCGTGACCGAACCCGACGTAGCTGGACTCCAGCGCCGACTGGCCGACTTCGCGGCCGCGCGCCACTGGCAGCCCTTCCACACCCCCAAGAACCTTGTCTCCGCCCTCAGCGTCGAGGCCTCCGAACTCCTTGAGATCTTCCAGTGGCTGACCCCCGAACAGTCCCACCGCGTCATGGACGACCCCGACCGCGCCCACCGGGTGACCGACGAGGTCGCCGACGTCCTCGCCTATCTCCTCCAGCTCTGCCAGGTCCTCGGCGTCGACCCGCTCGCCGCGCTCTCCGCCAAGATCGACCGCAACGAGCTCGGGCCGGTGGGTGGCTGATCGCGCAGTTCCCCGCGCCCCCAAAAGCCTCGGTCGTCTGCGGACCGTGGTGGGTTGCTCGCGCAGTTCCCCGCGCCCCTAAAAGGCAGCCTGTGGCTGAGCCGAGCTCTCCGGCTGCGGCCGACTACCCAGGGGCGCGGGGAACTGCGCGAGCAACCCACCACGGTCCGCGGACAAAAAACCCGCCGCATGGCGGAGCCAAACTTCCCCGGCTGCGGCGGACTCCCCAGGGGCGCGGGGAACCGCGCGACCAGCCCCCACCGGCCCGCAGCCGAAGTCCGGGCCAGAGAGGGGCGCGACCAGCCACCCACCGGCCCGCGGGCGAAGTCCGGGCCAGAGAGGGGCGCGACCAGCCACCCACCGGCCCGCGGGCGAAGTCCGGGCCCAGAGGAGCGCGTGCAACCCACCACCGGCCCGCGGGCGAAGTCCGGGCACAAACGAACGTTGATGTCGGATTCCTGCCAGCGGCACACCCCCGTCGTGAACGATCCTGGGCCCATGAACCCAGCCGACAGCGCCACCGCGGCCCCGGCCGCCATGCACACCGACACCCAGCGTTGTGTGCGGGCCGTCCAGTCCAAGGACGCCCGTTTCGACGGCTGGTTCTTCACTGCCGTACTCACCACCCGTATCTACTGCCGGCCCAGCTGCCCGGCCGTGCCGCCGAAGGTCGCGAACATGACCTTCTATCCGAGCGCCGCCGCCTGCCAGCAGGCCGGGTTCCGGGCCTGCAAGCGGTGCCGGCCGGACACCACGCCCGGCTCGCCCGAGTGGAACGCCCGCGCCGACTCCGTCGCCCGCGCCATGCGCCTGATCCGGGACGGCGTCGTCGACCGCGAGGGCGTGTCCGGGCTCGCCGTGCGGCTCGGCTACAGCGCCCGCCAGATCGAGCGCCAGCTGCGCGCCGAGCTCGGCGCCGGACCCCTCGCCCTGGCCCGCGCCCAGCGCGCCCAGACCGCCCGGATCCTCATCGAGACCACCGCGCTCCCGATGGCCGACGTCGCCTTCGCGGCGGGCTTCGCCTCGGTGCGCACCTTCAACGACACCGTGCGCGAGGTCTTCGCCCTCGCCCCCACCGAGCTGCGCGCCCGCGCCGCGCGGGGCATCGCCCGCCAGGCCCCCGGCACGATCGCCCTGCGGCTGCCCTACCGCGCCCCGCTCAACCCGGACAACCTGTTCGGGCATCTGGCGGCGACGGCGGTCCCGGGCGTGGAGGAGTGGCGGGCCGGCGCGTACCGCCGCACGCTCTCCCTGCCGTACGGGCACGGCATCGTCGAACTCACCCCCGGGCCCGACCACATCGGCTGTCTGCTCTCGCTCACCGATCTGCGCGACCTGACCATCGCCATCAGCCGCTGCCGCTGGATGCTCGACCTCGACGCCGACCCGGTCGCCGTCGACGACCGGCTGCGCGCCGATCCGCTGCTCGCCCCGCTCGTCGACAAGGCGCCCGGCCGCCGGGTGCCGAGGACCGTCGACGCGGCGGAGTTCGCGGTACGGGCGGTGCTCGGCCAGCAGGTCTCCACCGCCGCCGCCCGCACCCACGCGGCCCGCCTGGTGGCCGCGCACGGCGAGCCGGTCGAGGATCCGGCGGGCGGTCTGACCCATCTGTTCCCGACCTCGCAGGCGCTGGCCGGTCTCGACCCGGAGTCCCTGGCCCTGCCGCGCAGCCGCCGCACCACCCTGACCACCCTGGTCGCGGGCCTGGCCGACGGCAGCCTCCCCCTGGGCATCGACACCGACTGGGAACGGGCGCGGGCCCAGCTCCTGGAGCTGCCGGGCTTCGGACCCTGGACCGTCGAGGTGATCGCGATGCGGGCGCTCGGGGACCCGGACGCCTTCCTTGCCTCCGACCTCGGCGTGCGCCGCGCGGCCCGGTCGCTCGGCCTGTCCTCCTCGCCCGCCGCCCTCACCGCGAGCGCCGCGGCCTGGCGCCCGTGGCGGGCCTATGCCGTCCAGTACCTCTGGGCCACCGACGACCACCCCATCAACACCCTCCCCGTATGAGGACGTTCACGATGACCACCACACACACCGTCACCGACAGCCCGTACGGCTCGCTCACCCTCGTCGCCGAGGACGGCGTCCTCAGCCGCCTCCACATGGAGGGCCAGCGCCACCGCCCGGCCGAGGAGACGTTCGGCGAGCCCGACGACGGCGGCCCGTTCCCCGAGGTGATCCGCCAGCTCGACGCGTACTTCGCGGGCGAACTCACCGAGTTCGACGTGGAGTTGGACCTGCGCGGCACCGACTTCCAGCGCGCGGTGTGGGATCGGCTGTGCCACATCCCGTACGGCGAGACCCGCTCGTACGGCGAGCTCGCCCAGCTCCTCGGCAACCCCGGTGCCTCCCGCGCCGTGGGCCTGGCCAACGGCAAGAACCCGGTGAGCATCATCGTCCCCTGCCACCGCGTGATCGGCTCGGGCGGGAGCCTGACGGGGTACGGCGGCGGCCTCGACCGCAAGCAGCGGCTGCTGGCGTTCGAGAAGGGGGCGGCGGAGGACGCGCTGTTCTGAGGGCCCGCTACCCCCTCCGGTCGGCCACCAGGAGTGCGCCCAGGCGCAGGAACGCCTTGTACGTCTCCGGCGCCAGCCACGACAGCTCCACGGTGCTGCCGGTCGTGAGATGGCCGTCGCGGGGGACCGTGAAGACGCCCCGACAGCGGGAGCTGAGGCTGCGGATGGTGGCCGCGTCCAAGGTCCAGCCGGCCGCCGGGCGGCTGTGGTTGAGGACGACGACGGCGTCCGCCACCAGATCGGGGCGGCCCAGCGCCACCAGCCGGTCGACGGCCTGCTGGGCCTGGGTCACCCCGGCCGGGTCGGCCCGGGAGACGATCACCACGCGGTTGGCGAGCTCAAGCACCGCCTGCGGGAACTTGTCGGTGTCGGCGAGCATGATGTCGAAGTACGGGGCCGCCACCTCCGCGACCCTGCGGTACTCCTGGTCCGAGAACTGGCCGACCGTCGGCGGATGCGAGACCGAGTCGTTGGCGAGCACCATCAGACCGGAGCGGTGCTGGGAGAGGAACAGGCGCAGCACCTCGAAGCCCGTGACCTCGTGGGCGGAGCGGGCCAGCTCGGTCAGCCGGGCCGCCGTGGCCCGGTACACCCGGCGCGCCATGTGGATGTGGCTGCCCGCGTGCCGGTCGGTGTCGATGGCCAGGACCCGCTCCTGACGCTGCTCGGCCAGGACCGCGCCGAGCACGGTGGTGGTCGTGGTGCAGCCGGCCCGGTCCTTGACCCCGAGGACCGCGATCCGCAGCGGGCGGTGCAGCGGCGCGCGGATCGTACGGATCCACTCCTCGCGCTCCGACTCGTCCTCCGGTTCCTCCTCGGCGTCGGCCGCGACCTGGTCGTCGTCCTCGTCGTCCCACTCCACCGGAACCACCAGGCGCGCGCCGAACGCCTCGGCCATCTCCCGCGCGGTCGGCCGGGCCTCGGGCTCCTCGTCCACCGAGCGCAGCAGCAGATCGCGCAGGCTCTCGTCGAGGCGGCGGAACTCCGGGTGGTGGCGCAGCACATCGTGCTCGTACCAGCGCCAGTGCCGCCCGGTCACCGCTTCGAGCAGGATGGTGCCCACCGCGTACACGTCGCCCGCCGCGATCCGGGACTCGCTCCACGATGTCACCTCGGGCGCCCGGTAGGGCGAGTTGGTGGGCATGGCCAGCGAGGACGCGCTGGAGGCGCCGTCGATCCGGGCGGACGCCCAGCTGATGATGTGCAGCGTCCGCTCGGTGACGAGGACCGTCCCGGGAGTGAGCGAGCCGTGTACGAGTCCTCTGCGGTGACAGCGGTTGATCGCCCGCGCCAGGCTCCAGCCCAGCCAGGCCAGGAGCGAGGAGTCGCGCAGCGGCCCGGCGGCCCGGAGCACCGCACGCAGGGTCGGTGCGGGCAGCCCGGAGCTGAGGCTGTCCAGCCGCAGCGCGATCCAGGGAGTGGCCCAGCCGAGGCTGCTGAGCTCGCTGCCCAGTACCCCCGGCGCGTACACCCCGTCCATCCGCCGCAGCGCCCGGTACTCGGTGGCGAGCAGCTCGCGGGCAACCGACGGGTCGGAGGTGTGGGCGACCCGCAGCAACACCTTCTGGCCCTCCGGGTCCTCGCCGATGTACGCGACGGGCTTGCCGCCGGTGTCCTGGCGCATCAGCAGGGTGTACGGGCCGAGCGCGTGCAGGTCCTGGAGCCGCAGCGGCAGCCAGCAGGGCGCCGTGTCCAGCCCCGACGGCAGCCGCACCTCCTCGTACTCCGTCACCGGCGCCGGCGGTACCGGTGTCATCGGCCGAGCCCCCAGATGCGTGAGCAGCCGGTCCTCCAGCCAGGCGAACGGCCGGGTCCCCGGCAGGAGTTCGCCCGTCCCCGACGGATGGGCGAGCCAGGCCGGGAAGTCGGGGGAGCGGCCCACCAGCGTGGCCAGGCGGTCGGTCACCGCGCGCGTGGTGCGCAGCAGGTCGATGGGGGAGGCGGTGTCGAGCAGGATCTCCTGGACGCCGTCGAGGAAGCCGAACCGGCGGTGCTGGGCGGGGAGTCCGGCGCCGGGCGGGTCGGCCTGGCGCATCAGCCCGCCGAGGAACACCTCGGCCAGGTGCGCGGTGTCGGAGCGCCACGGCACGGCCGTCTGCACGAGGCGCATCACCGGCACCGTCAGGGGCGAGATGGCGGCGAGGTGCGCGGCGAGCCGGTACGCCTGCGGGGACGCCGCGTCCCGGAACCGCAGCACCGCGTCGGCCGGGTCGGTGCCCCGGGTGGCCGCCTCGCCCCGGGGGCTGCGGGCGCCCGGCGGCGCGAGCAGCGGCAGCTCCGCA
The DNA here is from genome assembly GCF_001653515.1 of Streptomyces sp. ERV7. Lineage (GTDB taxonomy): Bacteria > Actinomycetota > Actinomycetes > Streptomycetales > Streptomycetaceae > Streptomyces. The sequence continues at coordinate 987,127 of NZ_LYOY01000051.1, forward strand.
CCGGCCCCGGGCGAGGCCACCAGACGCGCCCAGGCGGCGACGGCCGGGGGGTACGGCTCCAGTACGGGGACGGGCACCCCGGGGAAGCGGTCGCCGAGGCCGGGCGGCAGCAGCGGGTCGGTCACCTCCCAGGTGTGGTTGGCCGCGCCGCGCCGCCGGGTGGTCACCGACCACTGCTCCGAGCGGATGCCCGAGGCGTCCCACATATGGGAGGGCAGCGCGTGCACCACGGCCGTCGGGCCCTGCCGGGCCCAGCGCTCCAGGGCCGAGTGCATCCGCCCGTCCCGCCAGCAGGCACCCACGCCGTCGCTGATCACCAGGACCAGGGTGCGGCCCGAGGGGTCGGCGGCGGAGGCGGGCGAGAGCAGCGGCCCGCCGGGGTCGAAGGGGCGCACCCGCAGACCGGGCGCGTCGGCCGAGCGGGCGTCCAGACCGTGCACCCGGATGTCCCGGAAGGCGCCGAGCCGCTCGAAGACGGACCGCAGTTCGGTGGCGAGCCTGCGCCACAGCAGCATCGAGAGGCCGTCGTCGATGAGCAGGGTGAGATCCAGCCAGCGCCGGCGCGCGGGCCGCAGCACCACGTCGGGCAGGCCGCTCTCGGCCATCGCGGTGGCGGTCGCCTCCTCGTCGAACTCCCAGAAGTGCGAGCCCGGCCGGGGCTGCTTCAGCAGCCGCAGGGACCGGCTCAGCCGCAGCTCCCCGTCGCCGAGCGCCTTCTCCTCGGGCACCCGTACGGGCAGTGCCCCGGCGCCGCGCGGCGGGCGGCGCGGGGAGGCGGTCGCGTCGGCGAACTCGGGGGCGCTGCGGGCGGCCGCGGCCGCGTGCAGGGCGCCCAACAGCTGGGTGGGGAGCGGAGGCTGGGAGCCCGTCCCCTCCTTGTCCTCGTCGTCCCCCGGCCCGTCCGGCGGCGCCACCGTGCCCTCGGGCGGCGTCCGCGTGCCCTCCCGCGGCCCCGGGCCCGGCCGGCGCGCCCGGTCGGGGGCCAGGGCGCTCGCCAGCGGGGCGGCGGCGGTGCTGGGCAGCCGGGAGGCCAGCCACAGGGTGTCCAGGAGCTCGTGCGTGGACAGCTCGTGGCCCACCAGGGCGGCGAGCTTCGCCAAGGCGTCCGAGGGCTCGGCGCGCGGCACGGCTAGACCGATCCGCCCAGCCGGTGGAGCACCGCGTCCAGCAGGCCCTCGGCGTTCAGATTCACCCCGCCCTTGCGCAGGAACACGGCGTTGAGCAGCTGGTCCGTGGCGAGCTCGCCCGGCGCCCGGCGGTTCAGGAAGGCGTGCAGCAGGTCGTCCACGCCTTCCAGGGCGTGCTCGCCCAGGTGCGCGGCCACGATGTCCCGCAGCCGCTCCTCGTCCGGATCCGGCAGGTCGAGGCGGACACAGCGGCGCAGGAACGCGGGCGGGAAGTCCCGTTCGCCGTTGCTGGTGATCACCACCACCGGGAACTCGCGGCAGCGCACCACGCCCCGGGTGACCGTGACCCGTCCGCCGTCGGGGTCATGGGTGAGCACCGGCACCTCGGACTGCGCCTCCGGCAGCCGCGACAGCTCGGGGATCTCGAACTCGCCCTCCTCGAACACCGTCAGCAGGTCGTTGGGAAGGTCGACGTCGCCCTTGTCGAGCTCGTCCACCAGAAGGACCCGGGGCCGCTCGCGCGGGACGAGCGCGGTGCCCAGCGGCCCCAGCCGGACGAAGGTGCCGATGTCGGGCTCGGAGGCGCCGTGCTCCTGGCGCAGATGGGTCTCGCGCAGCCGCCCGATGGCGTCGTACCCGTACAGCGCGTCCTTGAGCACGGACCGGCTGTTGACCGGCCACTGGAGCACCGGCCCCAGCGACAGCTCGTGCGCGACGGCGTGCGCCAACGAGGACTTGCCGGTGCCGGGGTGCCCGGTGACCAGCAGCGGGCGGCGCAGATGCAGCGCGGCGCTCACCACGTCGGCCTCGGTGCGGCCGATCAGATACGGGCGGTGGCGCACCCGTGTTCCCGGGGCGCCGTTGGCGAACTGCCGCCACGGCGGCGCCTCGGGGAAGTCCACCTCCCGGGCCGTGCGGTCGCCGCGGAAGAGCCGCCACCCGTCGTTCTCCGTCATGTCGCCTGATCCGTTCCTTGTGAGGGGCGGACGATTCCTTCCGGTCCCTGCGAGGGGTCGGCGAGCTGCAGCTCGTCGGGGAGCGGCAGCTCGGCGTCCTCCCACACCAGCGCCGGGCGTGCGGGCACTTCGGGGTCCATATAGGCGCGAACCCTGAAGTGCCGGACTCTTTCGGGGAGTTCGTCGACGGGGCCGTACGGGCCCGCCCCGTCGAGCCGGGCCGCGTCGGCCCCTTCGACGGCCGCGCGGTCCCACAGGACGATCGGCACCCCCATCGCCAGACAGAAGTGCAGCAGCCGCGTCCGGCTGCCGGGGTGCCCGTGCACTATGACGCGGGCGGCGTCGTAGTGGGTTGTCTTGAGCAGCCGGATGAGCTCCATCTCGTCGGAGATGTGGTGGTCCGCGACGAGCGGCTCGCTCTGGTGGCGGGCGCCCCAGCGGCGCTTCAGGTCGCCCGCACCGGTGCGCGAGCGGCGTCTGATCTGCGGGCAGCGCAGCACCAGGTGGAAGTCCTCGCCCAGCGGCGCCGGGAAGAACTCCTCGGCGCTCGCCCCGTCCCACTCGTCCACCGGCAGATGCAGCGCGTCCGGGGCGACGGACACCGCGACCAGCGCCACGTTCCGCCCCGCGCCCTCCGCGCCCCCGGCGACCTCGCGCACCAGCCGGGCGATCTCCCGTCCGGTGCGCGGCCGTTCGGCGCCGGTGGCGGTACGGGCGGCCGTGCCGTCGGCGCGCATCCGCCACACCGCGCACCGGTAGCGGCCGGCCGGGTCCTCGGTGTGGCGGCTGAGCTCCACCAGGACGCGGACCCCGGCGCCGGCCGACCGGTCCGACCAGCGCGCCGCGTCCGCCCGGCGCTCGCCCAGCGCCGAGGGGTGGATGCCGAGCCGGGTCGCGACCCGGCCGCTCCAGTCCTGGAGCGCCTGGCAGGCGATGCCGCCGGTCTCCGCGGCCGCGTACTCCACGACCCGCAGCAGCGCGGGCAGCCGGGGCGTCTCATCCGGCACCGGCGAGCCGTCGCCGGGCCACTCCTCCAGCTCGCGCACCGCGCCGGGCACGTCCTCGGGGGCGAGCCGCGCGGCCGTCAGCGACCGGGGCAGGTCCACGTACGGCAGCGCCGCCGTCGCCGCCCGGGGGAGCAGCCCGGGGTCCTGGCGGGTCAGATGGTCCCACTTCACCAGCAGCGCCCGGTGTTCGGCGACGGAGAGCAGCCCGGCCGCGTCGGTGAGCCGGCCGAGCGCCAGCAGCCGGTCCAGTTCGGAGCGGCCCCGTGCGCCGCCGAGCGACGGGGCGAGCGACTCGGCCAGCGTGGGCAGCGCGCGCTCGACCGTGCACAGCACCACCGCCAGCTCCTCCACCGACGGCGCCGTCCCGTCCGTCCGGGTGCGCAGCCCGAGCGCCGCCCCGAGCGCGGTGGCGTGCGCCGCCCGTACGGTGGGATCGCCCAGCAGCGCGTGCAGCGGGCCGACCATCATGTCCCGCACCGACTCGTCGCCCGCCGCCCCGGCGGACTCGCGCGCGGCGGGCGGCGCCGGGTCCGGGGCCGCCCCGACCCGCGACAGCTCCTGCCGGACCGACTGCCAGGTCAGACCCCAGCTGCGGCGCACGGTGTGCTGCGTGTCGAACGCCCCGTCCGGCGGGGTGATCCTGCCCATCACCAGCCCCACCGCGGCGCCGTCGGCGGGCGACCACAGGGGCCCGCCGCTGTACCCCTCGTCGACGGCCGCGCCGGAGAGCTGCCCGTCGAGATAGCCGATCCGCCCGTCGCACGAGCCGACCTGGACGTCCGCGTACGAGAAGGGCTGACCGCCGCCGTACCAGGCCCGCACCAGCTGTCCGGCCCGCATGTCCAGCCAGCGCACCGGCCCCACCGGCGGCGGCGGCTCCTCGTCCAGCTCCAGTACGGCCAGGTCGCCGCCCCACTCCAGGGAGCCGTCGGCCACCGGGCCCTGGTGGTGCGCGGCGCGCGGCGGCACCCAGGCCACCAGCCGCGCCTGCCGGGCGCCCGCGGCGCCCGTCGCCAGCGCGGGGAAGGAGACATCGAGGGTGACCGCGCCCGGGTCCCGGGGGCTGAGCATCCGCAGACCCAGCGCGGCGTTGACGACGTGGGCGCAGGTCAGCAGTCTGCGGCCGGCGAGATAGACGCCCGCGCCCGCGGTCCGCCCCTGGTCGGCCGAGAGCACCCGCACCAGCGCGCCGCGCGCGTCGGCCGACGGGTCGGCGCCCGGCGCCTTGAACCAGCCCACGGGTCAGGCGCCGCCGGGGCCGGTGGGGGTGCCGGTGCCGTCGGGCCGCAGCTGCCAGGTGGCCGAGACGGTCATGCTGGCCTGGCCGTTGGTGCCCACGATCCCGAGCTTGAGGTCCTGGCCGATCTGCAGCCCGAAGCCGACGGAGAGGGAGTCGGGCGGGTCCGGGATGCCCCGTACGGAGTCGTGCACCTGCTGGAGGACGGGACCCAGTGGCCGCAGTACGGCCGCGAGCGTGTCCGTGGCGAGCGCGGCGACCCGCTCGCCGCGGCCGACGGGCGTTCCCCCGCCGACCCCGCCCGGCAGGTCGTCGTCCACCGCCGGGGCGGCCCGTGGCCCGCCTACGGGTGTGAGCTCGACTCTGACCCGGGCCCCGTCGTCGAGGATGAGTTCCGTGTAGTCGTCGTAATCGTCATGCGGCACGGGGACATTGTGCGGCCAACAGGCGTGGAGGGCAGCCCAGTTGACGGAATGCGATGGTCTCCCGCAGCCGTCAGCCCACCACCCGGCCGTTCTCCAGCTCCACCGCGCCCGCACCCGCGGTGAGCACGTCGAGCGCGGCGAGCACGCGGTGGCCGAGCCCGCCCGGCAGATACGCGGTGATCTCCTCGCACGGGACCAGCCGCCAGCCGAGCAGCTCCTCCTCCTGGAGGCGGATCGCCTTCAGCCGCTCCTCGCTGAGGACACCGCCGTCGTACACGTACGCGACGATCGGCGGCCGGTCCGTGCCCGGCACCCAGTCGACGGCGAGCAGCCGCCCGGGGCTCACGTCCAGGCCGATCTCCTCCAGGGTCTCGCGGTGGGCGGCCTGGCGGGGGGTCTCGCCCTGAGCGGACTCGATCGTGCCGCCGGGCAGCGCCCAGCCGTTCCGGTAGTTCGGCTCCACGAGGAGTACGTGGCCTTCGGCGTCGCGCAGGAGTTGGGCGGCGCCGGCGAGGACGCGGGGGAGCCCCGCGATGTACGTGGCGTAGTCAAGGGTGGTCACGCGTGAAGCGTAGGGCGCCCGCTCTTCGGCCGCGGCCGTCGTGGGGCCGGTCGCGCCCACGCGGCGGAGCCGCACCGCCGCACAGGGCCCCGGCGTCCGCCGAAAATCCGGTCCGTCGGCCCTCTCATCCCTCCGGTGTACCGGAACCGTCGTCGCCCGTACGGGACTTGGCGGCGCGGCGCAGCCGGTGGTGGCGGGCGGGACCCTGCTCGGTGAGCGCGTCGCCCACCATGGCCCGCACCGCGTCCCGCACCCCGTGCAGCGCGTGGCCGCGCGCGGGACCGGCGCCCGGGTCCTCGCGCAGCTCCTTCAGGAGCGCCCAGCACAGCCCGAGCATCACCAGGACGAACGGCAGCGCCACCAGGATCGTCGCCGTCTGGAGCGACTTGAGGCCGCCCGCGACGAGCAGCACCGCCGCGACCGCCGCCATCAGGACGCCCCAGAGCACCACCAGCCAGGTCGGCGGATGCAGGGAGCCCCGGCTGGTCAGCGAGCCCATCACCAGCGAGGCCGAGTCGGCGCTGGTGATGAAGTACGTCATGACCAGGACCATCGCGAGATACGAGGTGACCGTGCCGATCGGCAGCGCGTCCAGCATCGCGAAGAGCGAGGCCTCGGCGCCGTCCTTCACCTTGGCGGCCAGATCGGCCGTGCCCGTGGAGTCGAGGCGGATCGCGGTCCCGCCCATCACACAGAACCAGAGCACGGTCGCCCCGCTCGGCACCAGCAGTACGCCCACCAGGAACTCGCGGACGGTCCGGCCGCGCGAGATCCGTGCGATGAAGGTGCCGACGAACGGCGCCCAGGACAGCCACCACGCCCAGTAGAAGATCGTCCAGGCCCCCAGCCAGGTCCGGTCCGTGAACGCGCCGGTGCGGCTGGCCATGGGCAGCAGCTGGTGCAGATAGCCGCCGATGGACGCCGGGACGGTGTCCAGGACGTAGACGGTCGGCCCGAGCAGGAAGACGAAGAGCATCAGGGCGGCGGCCAGCACGATGTTGATCGTGGACAGCCACTTCACGCCCTTGTGCAGCCCGGAGAACGCCGACAGGACGAACGCCGCCGAGAGCGAGGCGATGATGATCAGCTGGGTGGTCGTGGAGTCCTCGACGTCCGCCGTGATGTTCAGGCCCTTGGCGACCTGGAGCGCGCCCAGGCCGAGGCTGGTCGCGGTGCCGAAGACGGTCGCGAAGACCGCCAGCAGGTCGATGCACCGGCCGGGCCAGCCGTCGGCGCGCCGGGCGCCGATCAGCGGGACGAACGCGGCGGAGAGCCGGTTGCCGCGCGCCTTGCGGAAACCGGCGTACGCCAGGGCGAGGCCGGCCATGCCGTAGATCGCCCAGGGGGTGAGCGTCCAGTGGAAGAACGAGTACTCCAGGGCGGTGCGCGCCGCGTCGCCGGTCCGCGGCGCGGCGCCGCTCGCCGGCGGCGGGGCGAGGTAGTGCGTGAGCGGCTCGCCGACCCCGTAGAACATCAGGCCGATGCCCATGCCCGCGCTGAACATCATCGCGATCCACGCGAGGTTGGTGAACTCGGGCTCGGAGTCGTCGGCGCCGAGCCGGATCCGCCCGTACCGGCTGATCGCGAGCACCACGCACAGGACGAGGAAGGCGTCGGCGGCGATCACGAACAGCCACGCGAAGTTGGCGAGCACCCAGGCCAGCGCGGTGGAGGAGGCGCTGTCGAAGGAGTGCTTGCCGAGCGCGGCCCAGGCGACCACGGCCACTACGGCGGCCACCCCGATCGCGACGACGGTGAGGTCGGGGGCCGGGTTCTCCGGGGCGTCGGGCGGGGCACCTGGGGCCGAATGATCGATCGAATCCGTGCTCATGGCGCCCCACTATGGTCCGCGATATGGAGGTTTCGTGGGGTGGCACGCCGTCCCGCCGTGCATGACACCTATGGGCAGGGGCGCGCGCGGCGGATAGGGTCGGAGCGGCGCGACTGCCTGTTCGATAGCAAGGGATTAGCAAGGTGACGGACGGAGCAGTTTTGGAAACCGCCCGCGTGCTGGTGGCGGCGGACAAGTTCAAGGGCTCGCTCACGGCCGTACAGGTCGCGGAGCGGGTGACGGCCGGGCTGCGGCGGGTCGTCCCCGGTCTGGCGGTGGAGACCCTGCCGGTCGCCGACGGCGGTGACGGCACGGTCGCGGCGGCGATCGCGGCCGGGTTCGACCGCCGCGAGGCCCGGGTCACCGGCCCGCTCGGCACCCCGGTCACCGCGGCCTTCGCGGTACGGGACGGGGTCGCCGTGGTGGAGATGGCGGAGGCGTCCGGCCTCCAGCACCTCCCCCCGGGCGTCTTCGCCCCGCTGACCGCCACCACGTACGGCTCGGGCGAGCTGCTGCTGGCCGCGCTGGACGCGGGGGCGCGGACCATCGTGTTCGGGGTGGGCGGCAGCGCCACCACGGACGGCGGCGCGGGCATGCTCTCCGCGCTCGGCGCGCGCTTCCTGGACGCGGCGGGCGAGCCCGTGGCACCGGGCGGCGGCCCCCTGGCGAGCCTGGCGACGGCGGACCTCTCCGGCCTCGACCCCCGTTTCGCCTCGGTCGGCCTGGTACTGGCCAGCGACGTGGACAACCCGCTGACGGGGCCCAAGGGCGCGCCCGCGGTGTACGGCCCGCAGAAGGGCGCGACGCCCGAGGATGTGGCGACCCTGGACGGGGCGCTCGGCCACTTCGCCAAGGTCCTGGAGACGTCCCTGGGCGCCTCGGCCGCCGAGGCGGCCCTCGCCCCGGGTGCGGGCGCGGCGGGCGGCATCGGCTACGGGGCGCTGGTGGCCCTGGGGGCGACCTTCCGTCCCGGTATCGAGGTCATGCTGGACGTCCTGGGCTTCGCCCCCGCCCTGGCCCGGGCCACGCTGGTGATCACCGGTGAGGGCTCGCTCGACGAGCAGACCCTGCACGGGAAGGCTCCGGCGGGTGTGGCGGCGGCGGCCCGGGCGGCCGGCATCGAGGTCGTCGCGGTCTGCGGCCGCCTGGCGCTGACGCCTCAGGCGCTGGGATCAGCCGGAATCAGCCGCGCGTACGCCCTGACGACACTGGAGCCGGACCCGTCCCGCTGTATGACCGAGGCGGGCCCGCTGCTGGAGCGCAGCGCGGAACAGATCGCCCGAGACTTCCTGGCCTGACCTTCCGCCTGCGGCCCGCTCGCACGGTTCCCCGCGCCCCGGACTACCTGGGGGCGCAGGGAACCGCGCGCTCAGCCACGCACGGTCCGCGGTCGCAGAGGGGTTGTCGCTCGCCTGCGGACCGTGCTGGGTTGCTCGCACCTACAGGGCAAGAGGGGCGCGGGGAACCGCGCGACCAGCCACAGACGGCCCGCAGGTGACCGCCGCGCGCAAGCGAAATCGCACCCCACCCCGCGCAAGCGAAAGGGCCCCGGACCGAAACGGTCCAGGGCCCTCACACCGCGCCGCCAGGCGCTACGGCTGCGCCGCCCGCGCCTCACGGCGGTTGTCGCGAATCGAGTTCACCCGGCGAGCCGTGGCGAACAGCGGAATCACCGCACCCAGCACGACCTGCAGTACACAGCCCGTCTGGAGCAGCAGCTGACCGCCCGGCGCGTCGAACGCCCACGCCGCCAGCAGCCCCATCGCGCCCACGATCCAGCTGAGCATGGCCACCGCGAGGATGCCCCGCGGCTTCGGGTACTCGACCCGGCTGACCATCAGCCACGCCACCCCTATGACGGCGAGCAGCGTCGGCACGAACGGCAGCTCAAGCAGCACGATCGAGACGACGGTCAGCGCGCCGAAGGGGCTCGGCATGCCCTGGAACATGCCGTCCTTCATCGTCACGCACGAGAACCGCGCGAGTCTGAGCACCACCGCGAGCAGCACCGTGATCGCCGCCACGGCCGCGACGCGCTGGTGGGCGTCGTCGGCGACCATGCCGTACACGAGGACGAAGTACGCCGGGGCGAGCCCGAAGCTGATCAGGTCCGAGAGGTTGTCCAGCTCGGCGCCCATCGGCGAGCTCCGCAGCTTCCGCGCGACCAGGCCGTCGCAGAGGTCGAAGATCGCCGCGAGCAGCATCAGGATCACGGCGGTCGCGGCGGAGTGCCGCGCCATGCCGGTCTCGGCGCTGCCCGACAGGTGCGGGATGAGGATTCCGGTGGTGGTGAAGTACACCGCCATGAACCCGCAGGTCGCGTTGCCGAGCGTCAGGGTGTCCGCTATCGACAGCCGCAGGGAGAGGGGCATCTCCTCCGCGTCGTCGTCGGCGTCCGCGCCCGGCACCCAGTCGGTCTGGGTATCCGGATCAATCACGGTCAATTCGAGTCACCCCCGCAGTGGTCTTCTGCCCGACCTCGACAGCGACCTCGACCCCCTCCGGCAGATAGATGTCGACGCGGGAGCCGAACCGGATGAGACCGATGCGCTCGCCCTGCTCCACCTTGGTGCCCTGGGGGATGTAGGGGACGATCCGCCGCGCCACCGCACCCGCGATCTGCACCATCTCGATGTCGCCGAGCTCGGTGTCGAAGTGCCAGACAACGCGCTCGTTGTTCTCGCTCTCCTTGTTGAACGCCGGAACGAATCCGCCGGGCACGTGCTCGACGGACGTCACCGTGCCCGCCAGGGGCGCGCGGTTGACGTGGACGTTCAGCGGGCTCATGAAGATCGCGACGCGGGTGCGTCCGTCCTTCCACGGCATGATGCTCTGCACCACACCGTCGGCGGGGGAGATGACCCGCCCGGTAGCGATCTCGCGCTCAGGGTCGCGGAAGAACCACAGCATGCCCGCCGCGAGCGCGGTGGCGGGCACGGCCACGGCCTTGGCGGCGCCGGAGCGGCGCGCGCGGGCGAGGCTGAGGGCTGCGGTGGCGACGGTCGGCAGAAGCCACGGCGATGCTCCGCGAGCAAGACGTCCCTGGAGGAAACCGTCGCGAGATGCAGAGGTTTGGCTGTGGGGCATGGATGACCTTCGTAGCGGATGATGCCGCGCTGGCAAGTGGGGGACGGCGGCTGGTTTACCAGCGATGCTATCGGTTGCGAGCCGCAACTGGGAAAGCCAGAAGCCGAGTCGGTCGGCCGGAACCCCTCAGAAAACGCCTACAGGGTGTGATCTACTTCGCGGCCGAACCGACTCAAAAGCGACAATCAACCCTGGAATCGGTACTCTTCGAGAAGCCGACGCCCAATGATCATTTTTTGGATCTCGGCGGTACCTTCACCGATGAGCAGCATCGGCGCCTCGCGGTACAGGCGCTCGATCTCGTACTCCTTCGAGAAGCCGTAGCCACCGTGGATACGGAAGGCGTCCTCCACGACCTCTTTGCAGTATTCGGAGGCGAGGTACTTCGCCATCCCTGCTTCAAGGTCGTTTCGTTCCCCGGAGTCCTTTTTGCGTGCTGCGTTGACCATCATCGCATGAGCAGCCTCGACCTTGGTAGCCATCTCGGCCAGCTTGAACTGAATCGCCTGGTGCTGGGCGATGGCCTTACCGAAAGTGTGACGTTGCTGGGCATACGAGACACCCAGCTCAAATGCACGCTGAGCGACACCGCAGCCACGCGCGGCGACGTTGACGCGGCCGACCTCGACGCCGTCCATCATTTGGTAAAACCCTCGGCCGGTGACCCCGCCGAGGACCCTATTGGCCGGAATGCGCAGTCCGTCCATGATGAGTTCGGTCGTGTCGACGCCCTTGTAACCCATCTTGTCGATCTTGCCGGGGATGGTCAGGCCCGGTCGGACCTCACCGAAGCCGGGCTCCTTCTCCACCAGGAAGGTCGTCATCGACTTGTGGGGGGCGGTGCCCTCGGGGTGTCCTTCGTCACTCCGGCACAGAACGGCCACGAGTGATGACGTTCCGCCATTGGTCAGCCACATCTTCTGGCCGTTCAGGACGTACTCGTCGCCGTCCTTGACGCCCTTGGACGTGATCGCCGACACATCCGAGCCGAGCGCCGGCTCCGACATCGAGAACGCGCCGCGCACCTCGCCGAGCGCCATCCGGGGCAGGAAGGTGTCCTTCTGCTCCTGGGTGCCGTGCTGCTTGAGCATGTACGCCACGATGAAGTGCGTGTTGATGATGCCGGAGACCGACATCCAGCCGCGCGCGATCTCCTCGACGCAGAGCGCGTACGTCAGGAGCGACTCGCCCAGACCGCCGTACTCCTCGGGGATCATCAGCCCGAACAGGCCGAGCTCCTTGAGGCCTTCGACGATCTGCGTCGGGTACTCGTCCTTGTGCTCCAGCTGGGTCGCGACCGGGATGATCTCCTTGTCGACGAAGTCCCGGACGGTGGCCAGGATTTCCTGCTGGACATCGGTCAGACCGGCGGTCTGCGCGAGACGGGCCATGGCTACTTCTCCTGCTGCTTCGGCTGGGGGCGGCCGGGCTGCTCGCCGCCGCGCTCCTTGATGTACGTCTCGGTGGGGACCATCACCTTGCGGCGGAACACGCACACCAGCGTGCCGTCCTGCTTGTAGCCCTTGGTCTCGACGTAGACGATCCCGCGGTCCGACTTGGACCTGGAGGGCGTCTTGTCGAGGACCGTGGTCTCGCCGTAGATCGTGTCGCCGTGGAAGGTCGGCGCCACGTGCTTGAGCGACTCCACCTCCAGGTTGGCGATCGCCTTGCCGGACACGTCCGGCACGCTCATGCCGAGCAGCAGCGAGTAGATGTAGTTGCCCACGACGACGTTCTTGCCGAAGTCGGTCGTCTTCTCCGCGTAGTTGCTGTCCATGTGGAGCGGGTGGTGGTTCATGGTGAGCAGACAGAACAGGTGGTCGTCGTACTCGGTGACCGTCTTCCCGGGCCAGTGCTTGTACACGTCCCCGACGGTGAACTCTTCGTAGGTGCGGCCGAACTGCATGGTGTTACGCCTCCGGGATCTCGAACTTCGACGTGCGCTGCATACCGGCCGCCCGGCCCTTGCCCGAGATGACCAGCGCCATCTTGCGGCTGGCCTCGTCGATCATCTCGTCGCCGAGCATCGCCGAGCCCTTCTTGCCGCCGGCCTCGGAGGTGAAGTACTCGTACGCGTCGAGGATGAGCTCGGAGTGGTCGTAGTCCTCCTGGGAGGGCGAGAAGACCTCGTTGGCCGCCTCGACCTGGCCGGGGTGCAGCACCCACTTGCCGTCGAAGCCGAGGGCGGCGGCGCGCTGGGCGACCGCCTTGTAGCCGTCGATGTTCTTGATCTGGAGGTAGGGGCCGTCGATCGCCTGGAGGTTGTTGGCGCGGGCGGCCATCAGGATCTTCATCAGGATGAAGTGGTACGCGTCCGCCGGGTAGCCGGGCGGCTGCTCACCGACCACCAGGGACTTCATGTTGATGGAGGCCATGAAGTCGGCCGGGCCGAAGATGATGGTCTCCACGCGCGGGGAGGCCTGCGCGATGGCGTTGACGTTGTTGAGGCCCTGGGCGTTCTCGATCTGCGCCTCGATGCCGATCTTGCCGACCTCGAAGCCCATCGTCTTCTCGATCTGGGTGAGCAGCAGGTCGAGCGCGACGATCTGCTCGGCGCTCTGCACCTTCGGCAGCATGATGCAGTCGAGGTTGTGCCCCGCGCCCTCGACCACGGTCACGACATCGCGGTACGTCCACTCGGTCGTCCAGTCGTTGACCCGCACGACCCGGGTCTTGCCGGTCCAGTCGCCCTCGTTCAGGAACTTCACGATGGTGTGCCGGGCCTCCGGCTTGGCGAGCGGCGCACAGGCGTCCTCCAGGTCCAGGAAGACCTGGTCGGCGGGGAGGCCCTGCGCCTTCTCCAGGAAGCGCGGGTTCGAGCCCGGGACGGCGAGGCACGAACGGCGCGGGCGGAGACGGTTGACGGTCATGCGGGGACCTCCAGAGGGTCGAGCTTGTTCGCTTTCCGGATCTCGTCGACGATACGGCCGATGATCTCCGTGATACCGAAGTCCTTCGGGGTGAACACGGCGGCCACACCCGCCTTGCACAGCTCCTCGGCGTCGGCCGGCGGGATGATCCCGCCGACGATCACCGGGATGTCGGGAGCGCCGGCCTCGCGCAGCCGCGCCAGCACGTCCGGGACCAGCTCGGCGTGCGAGCCGGACAGGATCGAGAGGCCCACGCAGTGCACATCCTCCGCCAGGGCGGCGTTGACGATCTGCTCGGGGGTCAGCCGGATCCCCTGGTAGACCACCTCGAAACCGGCGTCACGCGCGCGTACGGCGATCTGCTCGGCCCCGTTGGAGTGGCCGTCCAGGCCCGGCTTTCCCACCAGCAGGCGCAGCCGTCCTGAGCCGAGCTCGTCGGCCGTGCGGATCACCTTCTCGCGCACCAGCGCCAGCGGCGTGCCCGCCTCGGCGGTGACCGCCACGGGGGCGGACGAGACACCGGTCGGCGCCCGGAACTCGCCGAAGACATCACGCAGCGCCCATGACCACTCGCCCGTGGTGACGCCCGCGCGGACGCACTCCAGGGTCGCGGCCATCAGGTTCTCCGACCCGGCGGCGGCCTTCTTCAGGGCCGCCAGTGCCTCCGAGGCCCGGGTCTCGTCCCGGTTGTCGCGCCACTCGTGGAGCTTCGCCACCACCCGGGCCTCGTTCGCCGGGTCCACCGTCATGATCGCGGTGTCCAGGTCGGAGGTGAGCGGGTTGGGCTCGGTCGACTGGTAGCAGTTGACGCCGATGATCTTCTCCTCGCCGCCCTCGATGCGCGCACGGCGCTCGGCGTGCGAGGAGACCAGCTGCGACTTGAGGTAGCCGGACTCGACGGCCGCCATCGCGCCGCCCATCTGCTGGATCCGCTCGATCTCGGCCAGGCACTCCTCGACCAGCGAGTCGACCTTGGCCTCGATGACGTGCGACCCGGCGAAGATGTCCTCGTACTCCAGGAGGTCGCTCTCGTGCGCGAGGACCTGCTGGATCCGCAGCGACCACTGCTGGTCCCAGGGGCGCGGCAGGCCGAGCGCCTCGTTCCAGGCGGGGAGCTGGACGGCCCGCGCGCGGGCGTCCTTCGACAGCGTCACGGCCAGCATCTCCAGGACGATCCGCTGGACGTTGTTCTCCGGCTGCGCCTCGGTCAGACCGAGGGAGTTGACCTGGACGCCGTAGCGGAAGCGGCGCTGCTTGGCGTCCTCGATGCCGTACCGCTCACGGGTGACCTTGTCCCAGATGCGGCCGAACGCCCGCATCTTGCACATCTCCTCGATGAACCGGACACCCGCGTTCACGAAGAACGAGATCCGCGCGACGACCTCGCCCTTGCGGTCCTCGGGCACCTGCCCCGAGGCGAACACCGCGTCGAGCACGGCGATCGCGGTGGACATCGCGTACGAGATCTCCTGGACCGGGGTGGCCCCCGCCTCCTGGAGGTGGTAGCTGCAGATGTTGATCGGGTTCCACTTGGGGATGTGGTTGACCGTGTAGGTGATCATGTCGGTGGTCAGCCGCAGCGACGGACCGGGCGGGAAGACGTGCGTCCCGCGCGACAGGTACTCCTTCACGATGTCGTTCTGCGTCGTGCCCTGCAGCCGGGTGATGTCGGCACCCTGCTCCTCGGCGACCACCTGGTACATGGCCAGCAGCCACATCGCGGTGGCGTTGATGGTCATCGAGGTGTTCATCTGCTCCAGGGGAATGTCCTGGAACAGCCGCCGCATGTCACCGAGATGGGACACCGGGACCCCGACCCGGCCCACCTCGCCGCGGGCGAGGATGTGGTCCGGGTCGTAGCCGGTCTGCGTCGGCAGGTCGAAGGCGACCGACAGGCCGGTCTGGCCCTTGGCGAGGTTGCGCCGGTAGAGCTCGTTGGACGCCTCGGCGGTCGAGTGACCGGCGTACGTCCGCATGAGCCAGGGCCGGTCCTTTTGACGCTCAGTCATTTTTCGCTCCGTGCTCAGATGTTGCGGAAGCGGTTGATGGCGTCGAGGTGCTTGGCACGGAGTTCGTGGTCGCGGACGCCGAGGCCTTCGCGGGGGGCGAGGGCGAGGACGCCGACCTTGCCCTGGTGGAGGTTGCGGTGGACGTCGTACGCGGCCTGGCCGGTCTCCTCCAGGCTGTAGACCTTGGAGAGGGTGGGGTGGATCTTGCCCTTGGCGATGAGGCGGTTGGCCTCCCAGGCTTCGCGGTAGTTGGCGAAGTGGGAGCCGATGATGCGCTTGAGGGACATCCACAGGTAGCGGTTGTCGTACTCGTGCATGTAGCCGGAGGTGGAGGCGCAGGTGGTGATGGTGCCGCCCTTGCGGGTGACGTACACCGACGCGCCGAAGGTCTCGCGGCCCGGGTGCTCGAAGACGATGTCGATGTCCTCGCCGCCGGTGAACTCGCGGATGCGCTTGCCGAAGCGCTTCCACTCCTTGGGGTCCTGGGTGTGCTCGTCCTTCCAGAACTTGTACCCCTCGGCGCTGCGGTCGATGACCGCCTCGGCGCCCATGGCCCGGCAGATCTCCGCCTTCTCCGGGCTGGAGACGACACAGATGGGGTTGGCGCCGCCGGCGAGGGCGAACTGGGTGGCGTAGGAGCCGAGGCCGCCGCTGGCGCCCCAGATCAGGACGTTGTCGCCCTGCTTCATCCCGGCGCCGTTGCGGGAGACGAGCTGGCGGTAGGCGGTGGAGTTCACCAGACCGGGCGCCGCCGCCTCCTCCCAGCTCAGGTGGCCGGGCTTGGGCATCAGCTGGTTGGACTTGACGAGCGCGATCTCGGCGAGGCCGCCGAAGTTCGTCTCGAAGCCCCAGATGCGCTGCTCGGGGTCGAGCATCGTGTCGTTGTGGCCGTCGCTGGACTCCAGCTCGACGGACAGGCAGTGCGCGACGACCTCGTCGCCGGGCTTCCAGGCGTTCACGCCCGGCCCGGTGCGCAGGACGACGCCCGCGAGGTCGGAGCCGATCACGTGGTACGGCAGGTCGTGGCGCTTGGTGAGCTCGCTGAGCCGGCCGTAGCGCTCCAGGAAGTTGAAGGTGGACACCGGCTCGAAGATCGAGGTCCACACCGAGTTGTAGTTGACCGAGGAGGCCATGACGGCCACCAGGGCCTCGCCCGGGCCGAGTTCGGGGACCGGCACCTCGTCCAGGTGGATCGACTTGCGGGGGTCCTTGTCCCGGGTGGTGAGCCCGGCGAACATCTCCGCCTCGTCCTTGTGCACGGTGATCGCGCGGTACGACTCGGGGATGGGCAGAGCCGCGATGTCGGCGGCGGTGCTGTCCTGCGACTGAATCGCGTCCAGGATTTCCTTCACGGTGTTGCCTCCGGCGAAGCGCGTTGGGAACGCTGAGGGGACTGCTGCTGTGGAGGTGTGCCGTCGGTTCGGCGGTACTACGGGATCGGCGGCGCCTGGTGGGCGCGGGAGGGTGCCTGTGACGCAGGCGTCCGGGCGCGCTCGCTGGAGAAGCTTGCGGGGACAGCCGGCGTACGAGAGGTCTCTGCACGCCGGCCGCCCGGACAACATCAACGTATGGCACGCGGTGCCAGTCGGCAAGACACTGCGTGCCAACAGTTTCTCTCAATTGCGTAATGACCTGCACGGATGAGCGATGATCGATCGATTCCGCTTCCAGAATGCCCCGGGAAGCCGTCCGGGAACGACGAAAGCCGCCCTGATGGGGCGGCTTTCGTCCGGATGTACCAGATTCCGTACTGTTTCAGCGCTGTCGGAGCGCCTTCTTGATCGACTGCATGATCTCGTCCAGCGGCGCGTCCGTACGTGCCACCGCGACCAGCACCTCGTCGCTCGTGGAGACGGACGCGGCGGCGGGCTTCGGCTCGGCGGTGCGCCCCGCCCCGATCCCGGAGCCGAAGGTGTCCCGGACGATCGCGAAGGCGTGGTCGAGCTGGGTCTCCACATCGCCCTGGCCGCCCGCCCGCAGCCAGCGCCGCAGCACGTGGTTGTGCGCGGTGACGACCGCGGAGGCGGCCACCTCCGCGAGCAGCGGGTCGTCGTTGCCGGTGTGGTGGTCGTGCTCGTCGAAGTGGCCGAGCAGATAGCGGGTGAAGAGCCGCTCGTAGCGGGCCACCGAGGCGATCTCGGCCTCCCGCAGGGTGGGCACCTCGCGGGTCAGCTTGTACCGCGCCACGGAGACCGAGGGGGAGGAGGCGTACATCTTCATGACCTCCTTGATCCCCCGGCACACCGTGTCCAGCGGATGCTCGTGCGGGGGAGCGGCGTTGAGCACCGCCTCGGCCCGTACGAGGGTGTCGTCGTGGTCGGGGAAGATCGCCTCTTCCTTGGAGCGGAAGTGGCGGAAGAAGGTGCGGCGGGCGACCCCGGCGCGGGCCGCGATCTCGTCGACCGTGGTGGCCTCGTACCCCTTGGCCGAGAAGAGCTCCATCGCCGCGGCCGCCAGCTCACGGCGCATTTTCAGCCGCTGGGCGGCCGCGCGGCTGCCGGCGGCACTTTCCGGGGCGTCGGACGTGGCGGACGTTCGGGTCGGCCGTTTCGATGAGGCAGCGGGCTGGGGCATGGACCGAACGTACTGCATATGTGCAGGAAGTCGCGCTCGCGGGGGCGGACCGCCCGAGGGATCGAGCAGCCCGCCCCAGCCCTCCCCCGGCCGTTGGACGGGGGAGCCCCACGGCTCAGCGCCGGGCATACTCGCGGAATCCACGGCCCGTCTTGCGGCCCAGGCAGCCGGCCGCGACCAGGTGCTCCAGGAGCGGGGCGGGCGCCAGGCCCGGGTCGCGGAACTCGGCGTGCAGCACCTTCTCGATGGCCAGCGACACATCGAGGCCGACCACGTCGAGGAGTTCGAACGGCCCCATCGGGTAGCCGCCGCCGAGCCGCATCGCCGCGTCGATGTCGTCGAGCGAGGCGTAGTGCTCCTGGACCATCTTGATCGCGTTGTTGAGGTACGGGAAGAGCAGCGCGTTCACGATGAACCCGGCCCGGTCCCCGCAGTCCACCGGGTGCTTGCGGATCTTCGTGGTGACCTCGCGGACCGTGGCGTGCACCTCGTCCGAGGTCAGGACCGTGCGGACCACCTCGACCAGCTTCATCGCGGGCGCCGGGTTGAAGAAGTGCATCCCGATGACGTCCTGCGGGCGCGAGGTGGCGCGGGCGCAGGCCACGACCGGCAGCGAGGAGGTCGTGGTGGCGAGCACCGCGCCCGGCTTGCAGATCTTGTCCAGGGTCGCGAACAGCTGCTGCTTGATCCCCAGGTCCTCGGCGACCGCCTCGACGGCCAGGTCCACCTCGGCGAAGGCCTCCAGCGCCCCGGCCGGGGTGATGCGGGCGAGCGTCTCGTCACGGGCCTCGGCGGACATCCGGCCCTTGTCGACAGAGCGCGAAAGCGACTTGGCGATACGGGACTTGGCGGTCTCGGCCTTCTCCAGGCCGCGCGCGGCGAGCACCACGTCGTACCCGGCCTTGGCGAAGACCTCCGCGATGCCGGAGGCCATGGTGCCGGACCCGGCCACCCCGACCGAGCGGATCTCGCGGCCGGCGCCCGCGCCGGTGGCCGCGGCGGGCGTCTGCGCGTCCGGCACCACCGCCGTGCTGCCCGGGGCCTCGTACGTGTAGAAGCCGCGGCCCGCCTTGCGGCCGGTCAGGCCCGCCTCGGCGAGCTGGCCGAGGATGGGCGCGGGGGCGTGCAGCCGGTCGTGCGAGTCGGTGTACATCGCCTCCAGGACCGTGCGGGCGGTGTCGATGCCGATCAGGTCGAGCAGTTCGAGCGGGCCCATCGGCAGTCCGCAGCCGAGCTTCATCGCGGCGTCGATGTCCTCGCGGGACGCGTACTTCGACTCGTACATCGCCGCGGCCTGGTTGAGGTAGCCGAAGAGCAGCCCGTCCGCGACGAAGCCCGGGCGGTCGCCGACCGCGACCGGCTCCTTGCCGAGGTCGAGCGCGAGCCGGGTGACCGCCTCCACGGCGGGCGGCGCGGTCAGGACCGAGGAGACCACCTCGACGAGCTTCATGGCCGGTGCCGGGTTGAAGAAGTGCAGCCCTAGGACGCGCTCGGGGTGCGAGGACTCGGCGGCGAGCCGGGTCACCGAGAGGGCGTTGGTGCCGGTGGCCAGGATCGCGGTGGGCGCGACGATGGCGTCGAGCGCGGCGAACACCTGCTGCTTGAGCTCGTACGACTCGGGCACGACCTCGATGACCAGGTCGGCGTCGGCCGCCGCCTGGAGGTCGGTGAAGGTGCGGAACCGGGCGAGGATGTCGCGCCGCTCCTCCTCGGTGATGCGCTCGCGGGTCACGGCCCGGGCGGTGGACGCCTCCAGGGAGGCCACGGCCCGGCGGGCGGCCTGCTCGCTGATGTCGATGCCGATGACCTCGCGGCCCGCGCGGGTGAGCACATCGGCGATGCCGGTGCCCATGGTGCCGAGACCGACCACGGCGACGGTGTTCAGGGGGGTGTCCATCACGGGACTCCAGGGTGAGTGACGACTGAGGAGAGGGCGCACGCGACCGGCATCCGGCTGTCGCGAAGCGTCAACGAAGACGCGGGTGCGCGGCATGGGCGCACGGCGTGCGGAGGTGTGTCGTGGTGGTGCTGAGGGCCGGCGGACCCGGTCCCGGGGCCACGCCGTGAAACTGCCGAACCGACGAACACTCTCGGTGGCTGCGTCACCAGGCCACCGGAGTCTGCGGGGGGTGCCCGCTCACTTGAGATTAACTCGTGAGTAACGAGCGCGCCATAGTGGGGACCCAAGGAGTCGATGTGATCTGGCTCGCGCCCACGCGGCGCACGGCCGGACGTCTTCTCCGCCCGCGGCCGGACGTCCTCCCTGCCCGCGGCCGGATTCCTCACCTGCCCGCGAGGGGCCACTACGCTGCCCGCATGGACGAGGAGCTGCGGTCCCTGGCGGACCGGCTGCGGGACGAGGCCAGGGCGTCGGACGCGGTGGCGGCGTACGAGCGGCTGCTCTCGACCCGGGACCACGACGAGCTCGCGGCCGTGCTCACCGAGCGCGAACGGCCCCTGTGGGCGCGGGAGATCGCGGCCTTCCGGCTCGGCTGCGCGGGCGACCGGCGCGCCTTCGAGTCGCTGGTGCTGCTGCTCAACCACCGGGACCCGGAGCGCTGTGTCTCCGCCGCCCACGCCCTGGCCCGGCTCGGGGACCCGCGCACCGCGCGGGCCGCCGCCGCGCTCGCCACCAACCAGCTGCGCACCGCGTACGCCCTGCACCCGGTGCGGCTGCTCACCGCGCTGCGCGCCCCCGAGGCCGTACCGGCGCTGATCACCACCCTGCGGCCGCTGCTCTCGCCCGACACCCCTTACTGGCGGGTGGCGCTGGCCTGTGTGGAGGGGCTGGGGGAGCTGGGCGACAAACGGGCGGTCGAGGTCCTGGAGACGGCGCTGGCCCGCCCCCGGCTCGCCTCGGCGGCGGCCGTGGCGCTCAGGCGCATCACCTGACGGGGCTCGCGAGGCGCAGCGCGTACCTCACCTCGGGGACGGCGACCCCGTCCGCGACGAAGTCCTCCTCGGCGCCGTCGGGGGCGAAGCCGGCGCGCTCGTAGAACCGCCGGGCCCGGTCGTTGCCCTTGAGGACCCACAGCAGCAGGCGGGGATACCCGTCGGCCGCCGCGCGGGCGGTCAGCTCGGCGAGGATCAGCCGTCCGGCGCCCGTGGACCAGTGGTCCGGGTGCACATACAGGGCGTACACCTCGCCGTCGGCCGTCCGGCCGCCGCCGTCCTCCCGGTACGGCCCGCAGCACCCCCAGCCGATCACCTCGCCGGCCCGCTCCGCGACCACGTCGAGGACCGATCGGTCGGCGTCGGCCAGATACGCGCGGCGGCGCTCGGCGTCCGCCTCCATGCTGAGGGCGTCCAGATACCTCTGCGGCATCAGGCCCCGGTACGCCGTGCGCCAGCCGGTGATGCGGGCGGCCGCGACCGCCTCGCAGTCGGCCACGGCCATGTCCCGGACGTGGGTGTCCGTCGTCAACGGTCGGCGACCACCGCGAACGCCTCGATCTCCATCAGGAGTTCGGGGCGGAACAGCGACACGACCTGCACCGCCGAGCTGGCGGGGAGCCGGCCGCTGTCGAGGTGCTCGTCGCGCGCCTCGCGGACGGCGGGCAGATACGCGACGTCGGTGACGAAGACGGTCAGCTTCACCACGTCCTCGAACGTCGCCCCGGCGGCCTGAAGGCAGCGGCGCAGGTTCTCGAAGACCTGCCGCGCCTGCGCCACCGGGTCGCCCTCCCCGACCACGTTCCCCTTCTCGTCGAAGGCGCACTGGCCGGATATCGCGATGAACCGGCCGGTGCCCCATACGACATGGCTGTAGTTGACGCCGGGTGCGACGCCGTCCGGGGTGGCGATATGTGTGAGAGCGGTCATGTGCCCATCCTGAACCATGCCACTGACAATCGGGCCGCCGGGTTTGAGTCAGAGCGGTTCGGCCAGGGCGGTTCGGCCGCAGGGCTCCGGTCGGATCGGTCGGGTCCGGTCCGGTCAGAGCAGGGTGAGCTGGGTCGGGCCGACCGGCTCCGGCTCCACGCGCTGCGGAATGCGCCGGGCCGCGCCCCGGTGCGCCGGTCCGATGCCGAACTCGGTGGCCAGGTCGTGTACTTGGCGGGTGATCCGGCGCTGGTACCACTTCGGGGCGTAGGCGCCCTCCGCGTACAGCCGCTCGTACCGCCGCACCAGATGGGGATGGTGCTCGGCGAGCCAGGCCATGAACCACTCGCGCGCCCCCGGCCGCAGATGCAGCACCAGTGGCGTCACCGAGGTGGCGCCGGAGGCGGCGATCGCGCGGACGGTGGCCCGCAGCTGGTCGGGGTGGTCCCCGAGGAAGGGGATGACCGGGGCCATCAGGACCCCGCAGCCGATGCCGTGATCGGTCAGCGTCCGTACGACGTCGAGGCGGCGCTCGGGTGCGGGCGTGCCCGGCTCGACCGTGCGCCACAGGGCGTCGTCCAGGAACCCCACGGAGACGGAGATGCCTACGTGGGTCACTTCGGAGGCCTGCTGGAGCAGCTCCAGGTCGCGCAGGATCAGCGTGCCCTTGGTGAGGATGGAGAACGGGTTGGCGTGGTCGCGCAGCGCCTCGATGATCCCCGGCATCAGCCGGTAGCGGCCCTCGGCGCGCTGGTAGCAGTCGACGTTGGTGCCCATGGCGATGTGCGCGCCCTGCCACCGGCCGGAGGCGAGATGGCGGCGCAGCAGCTCGGGCGCGTTGACCTTGACGACGATCTGCGAGTCGAAGCCGAGCCCGGTGTCGAGGTCGAGATAGCTGTGCGTCTTGCGGGCGAAGCAGTACACGCACGCGTGGGTGCAGCCCCGGTAGGGGTTGACGGTCCACTCGAACGGCATCCGGGACACCCCGGGCACCCGGTTGACGATCGAACGCGCGCGGACCTCGTGAAAGGTGACCCCGCGGAACTCGGGGGTGTCGACGGTACGGGTGACCACCGCGTCCGCGTCGAACAGCGCGGCCGCGCGGCCCGCGCCCGGTGGCACCGGATCGTTCTCGGCCAGATTGTCCCAGCGCATACACGCCTCCTCGGGCCTCGTCCGTAGCACTGACCTCAGAATAGAACACCTGTTCCCATGATCGTGGCAACCCCGATTTTGGGGGCCCGCACCCGAGGTGATTGGCTTTGCCCACCCCGAATCCGGGCGCACCCCCCGGATGTCACGAGTGCTGGAGGAAGAGCCATGGCGCAGGTCGAGGCCACCACGGAGCGGATCATCGCGGCGAGCCCGGAGACGGTGTTCGACACCGTGGCCGACTACAAGGACAGCCGCCCGAAGCTTCTGTCCGAGCACTTCAGCGAGTACCAGGTGCGCGAGGGCGGCGACGGCGAGGGCACCCTCGTCCACTGGAAGCTCCAGGCCACCAGCAAGCGCGTGCGCGACTGCCTCCTGGAGGTCTCCGAGCCGACCGAAGGGCAGCTGGTCGAGAAGGACCGCAACTCCTCCATGGTCACCACCTGGACCGTCACCCCCGCCGGGGAGGGCGGCTCCAGGGTCGTCGTCACCACGGTGTGGAACGGCGCGGGCGGCATCGGCGGCTTCTTCGAGAAGACCTTCGCCCCCAAGGGCCTCAACCGCATCTACGACACCGTGCTGGACAAGCTCGCCGCCGAGGTCGAGAAGTAGGACCGGGCCGACAGGCCGCTGCCCCTGGGCGTTCCCGGTCGCGGTCACCGGTTCGAGTGGTTTTCATGGCGGCCCGGTGGTGCGCCCGCGCGTCCCGGGCCGTGTGAAACACGCTGATGGGGCCGTGGACACGCGCCCCTCCAGGGCGAGTTGTGCGCCCGCGCCCCGCTTCCCTTCCGCTTGCTCCCTATTAGCGCCCGATGCGCAGTATGTACGCCGCGCAGGCGAATCAGGCGGCGCGACGAGGGGAGCAGACGTGGGCGGGATCACTCTGGTGAAGGACCCGGCGCAGGGCGGGTCCGAGGGGGCGCGGCGGCGGGCGCGGCGCCCCCCTCACCGAGCAGTTCCCCGCGGGCACCCGCCTCCCCGACCCCGAGTCGATCACCCCGCAGCTGGTCCACACCATGCCGTCGGCCGTGCGCGACGGCTACATCCGCGCCTACGCCGAGGCGATGCCGCGGATCTTCCTCTATCTGGTGCCGGTGCTCGTGCTCGGCCTCCTGCTCGCCTTCTTCCTCAAGGAGAAACCGCTGGTGTCCCAGAACGCCCCCGCCGTCGAACCGGCACCCGTACCCCACGCCCGTACGGCCAACGCCCCGTACGCGAGCGGAGTTCCCGTCTGCGGAACCGTCCAGCACAGCGACGGGACCACCGTGCCGCGCGCCGCGCTCACCCTCGTCGACGTGCGCGGGCAGCAGGTCGGGCGCGGCGGCAGCGGCGAGGACGGGCGGTACGCGCTGAGCGTGCCGGGCGCCGGGTCGTACGTCCTGATCGCCGCCGCCGGAGGACACCAGCCCCAGGCCGTCTCGGTGACCGTCGGCGAGCGCCCGGTCGACCTCGACGTGGTCCTCGGCGGAGCCGGACGGCTGGCCGGCTCGGTGGTCACCGCCGACGGCACCCCGGTACGCGACGCCGCCGTCACCCTCACCGACGTACGCGGCGAGGTCGTCGCCACCACCCGAAGCGGCCGCGAAGGGGCCTATGTGATCAGCGAGTTGGTCGCGGGCGAGTACACCCTGGCCGCCAGTGCCCCCGCCTTCCGGCCCGCGGCCCTCCCGGTCAGCGTCCAGGCCTCGCGCGAGACCCGCCAGGACATCGAGCTCGCGGGCGGCGCGGTGCTGCGCGGCACGGTCAGGGCGACCGGCGGGCGGCCCGTCGAGGACGCGCGCGTGACACTGCTCGACGCCGCCGGGAACGTGGTGGACACCCTCACCACCGGCCCCGACGGCACCTTCCGCTTCGTCGACCTCTCGTCCGGCGAGTACACCGTGATCGCGGCCGGTTATCCGCCGGTGGCCACGGTGCTCCAGGTCGCGGGCGGCGGACGCACCGAGCGGGACCTCCAACTGGGCCACGAGGACTGACTGTTCGTCAACCGCATGCCCGCTACACGCGGGCGTGCGCCCTATTCCGGCGTTGCCCCGCGCGGGGCCTTCGCATGGCCGTACGGTAGGTGGCACAGCCGCAGATCCTTGCGGCGGGGAAGGAGCCTCCACCCATGGACAGTGGCACTCCGCCGACACTGCCGCGGCAGTCCGCCGTGGCCGGACGGATTCCGCTTGCCGTGATCGTCGTGGACGGCGACGGGCTGGTCTCGCACTGGTCGACCGGTGCGCGCCGGCTCTTCGGGCCCGCCCGCGAGGAGGCGGTCGGCAGGCCCGCCCTCGATCTGCTCCCGGTCTCCGGGGCGCTGCGCGAGGACCCGTCCGACGACGTCCTGCGGGAGCTGGACGCCTACGACGCGTTCGGCCCCGCCCTGGACGCCTCGCTCAACGGTCTGACCTCGTACCCCACGGCCGGGCGGGCCACCCTCTCGGATCCCGGGCGGCCTCGCGTCGATGTGCTCTGGTGGGCGTATCCGCTGGTCGGGCCGGGCTCCGAGCAGCTCCTCGTGCTGGCGGCGGACGCCCGGCTGCTGCACGCCGAGCACCCGGGGCCCGGCCGGGGCGGCGTGGAGCGGATAGCACCCGGATTCGCGCTGCACACCGAGTTCCAGGGCGCCGAGGAGCTGGCCGGACGGCTGCCCGAGATCCTGCCCAGCATGAGCGTCGGGGAGAGCTCCCGGATCGTCTCGCAGGTGCTCGAACTCGGCTATCCCGTCCTGGAGTTCAGCCAGCACGACCGGGTGCCCGTGACGCCCGACTGGGGTGTGCCCCGCCGCCCCGGGCGCAGGGCCGTCCAGGGCGCCGGACAGGCACCGGCCGCCGTCGGCACGGCGCCCGCCCCCGATTTCGAGCAGGATCTCGAGTACGCCGCCGTGCGCGAGCGGCTGGAGTTCCTCAACGAGGTCAGTGGCCGAATCGGTTCCTCCCTCGATCTGTCCCGGACGATCCACGAGGTGAGCGCCGCCGTGGTGCCGCGCTTCACCGATGTCGCGGGCACCTATCTGCGTGAACAGGTCATCGCCGGTGAGGGGTTCCCGGACGGGCCGCCGGACGAGACCACCCTGTGGCACCGCGTCGCCGTGGAGCACGTCGACGCACCCGGGCGGTGGGACGACGTCGTACCGGTCGGCGAGTCCATGCCGTTCCCCGCGCACACCCCCTTCTTCCAGTGCATGACCTCTGGGGAGCCCGTGCTCGTCCCGCGGATCAGCGAGCAGATGGGCACCGCCATCGCCTCGCAGTTCGAGAAGCGCGACATCCGGCCTCTGATCAACGGCCGGTCGATGCTGGTGGTTCCCCTCAAGGCGCGCAATGTGGTGCTCGGCTTCATGATCCTGCTGCGCCACGCGGAGCGGGCCGAGTTCAACGACATGGACCGGGTGACCGGCGCCGAACTCGCCGCCCGCGCCGGGCTCGTGCTCGACAACGCCCGGATGTACACCTACCAGGAGAGCGTCGCCGAGACCCTCCAGGACTCGATGCTGCCGCAGGTCACCCCGCAGATGACCGGCTGCGACACGGCGACGCGCTATCTGCCTGGCACCCTGCTCGGCCGGGTCGGCGGCGACTGGTTCGACTCCGTCAAGCTGCCCGGCTCCCGGATCGCCCTCGTGGTCGGCGACGTCATGGGCCACGGCCTCAACTCCGCCGCGATGATGGGTCAGTTGCGCACCGCCGTACAGACCATGGCGGCCCTGGACCTGCCGCCCGCGCAGCTCCTGCGCAATCTGGACGACCTGGCACAGCGGCTCGGCGAGCACTATCTGGCGACCTGTCTGTACGCGGTCTACGACCCCATCAAGGGCGAGCTCCTGATGGCCAACGCGGGCCATGTGCCGCCGGTCCTGGTCCGCGCCGCCGACGGCCGCAGCGAGCTGCTCGACCTGCCGACCGGGGCGCCGATCGGCGTCGGCGGGGTGCCGTTCGAGGCCGTGCGGCTGCGCGTCGAGCCGGGCGACCGCCTGGTGATGTGCACCGACGGCCTGGTCGAGGTGCGGGGCGAGGACATCGGCGTGGGACTCGCGACGCTGTGCGAGTCCGCGGCGCACCCGGCCGCCTCCATGGACGACGCCTGCGACACCATCATCCGCGCCCTGAACATCCGCGGCGGCCGCAAGGACGACGTCGCCCTCCTGATGGCGCGGCTCAACGGCATCGCGCGCGAGGACGTGGCCGAGTGGCCGCTCGCCATAGACGCGCGCGAGGTGGCCCGGTCCCGGCGCCTGGTCGTCGACCAGCTGCGCGAGTGGGGCCTCGAAGAGGTGTCGGACACCGTGGAGTTGCTGGTCAGCGAGGTCGTCACCAATGCCGTACGGCACGCGCACAGCCGCCAGCTGCAGCTGCGGATGGTACGGGCCGAGACGCTGCGCTGCGAGGTCGTCGACGACGACCACACGCTGCCGATGCTGACGCACGCGGGACCGCTCGACGAGGCGGGGCGAGGGCTGCGGGTGGTGAGCCGACTGGCCCGCGAATGGGGGACCAGCCGCACGGCCGAGGGCAAGACCGCGTGGTTCGAGGTGCCGCTGCCGCGCAGGGGGCGCACGAGGCGCTGAAGCGGCTCGAACGCGGGGTGAATGATTGCGCCGGGTGCTTGTCGGCGTGCCCCCGGAGCGATAGACCGATCTTGACACTGTGCGTGCCAGCCTGGGGAGTCGGTCATGAGCGTGACGAGTCGGTACAAGGACGCCTGGGAAGGCTTCTGGAACGAGGCGCCCGATGAGACGGGCGCGGTGTTCTGGGACGCCGAGCCGGCCCTGACAGCGGGCCCCCACCTGGCCCTCTTCGAGCCCCATCTCGCCGATCTGGCGCTGCCGATGGTCGATCTGGGGTGCGGCAACGGCACCCAGACCCGCTTCCTCGCCGACCGCTACGACAGCGTCGTCGGCGTCGACCTCTCACCCGCGGCGGTGGAGCGTGCCAGAAGCCAGGACCCGGACGGGCGGGCCCGGTTCGAGCAGCTGGACGCGACCGAGGAGAAGGCCGTGCAGGAGCTGCACGCGCGCCTCGGCGACGCCAACGTGTATGTGCGCGGGGTGCTCCACCAGTGCGAGCCGGCCGACCGCCGGCCCCTGGCGGACGCCGTCGCCACGCTGGTGGGCACCCGCGGCCGGGCCTTGCTGGTGGAGCTCGCGGAGGCGGCCAAGCCGGTCCTGATGGGGCTGGCCCAGGACCCGGCGGGAGCGCCGCCGAAGCTGCGCCCGGTCTTCGCCCACGGCCTCACCCCGGGCGAGGTGGCCGACGCGGCCGTGCCCGCCCTGCTCGGCGCGGCCGGCCTTTCGGTCGTGGCCCGCGGCGAACTGCCGCTGACCACGACCGAGTACCGGCCGGACGGCACCCGGATCGCCCTGCCCTCCAAGTGGTGGGTGGTGGGGCGCACCGGGTGAGGCCCGGCGTGGCCGTATCGGCGGTGGGTCAGGAGTCCTTGCGCCGGCGCAGCAGCAGGACGCCGCCGGCCAGGACGCCCGCCATGGAGACCGCCGCGACGGGCTGTGCCGCGGAGCCGAAGGCGAACGAGTCCTTCGGCGGCGTACCGCCGCCGTGGCCCTGGTGGCTGACGGTGGACAGGGCCGCCCCCGCGTCGATCTTCTGCTGACTGGGCGCGGCCGGCTGGGCCGCCGCCTGCGTGGACTTGCCGTACACGACGTCCGAGCAGCTGTAGAACGCCTCGGGGCTGTCGTTGCGCTGCCAGACCTTGTAGATGATGTGGCGGCCGGTGCGCGCGGGCAGGTTCCCGGTGAAGTTGTAGTAGCCGTCGGTGGCGTTCCTCGACGTGGCGTACGTGGCGACCGGCTGGGAGTCCAGGTCGGACCACTTCAGCGGCTTCGTGGGGTCGAAGCCCTCCTTGGTGATGTAGAGCGTCATCGTCCCCGAGTGCGCGGCCGTCACCCGGAACTTGAAGCCGAAGGAGCCCGCCGACACACCGGTGGCCGGCCAGTCGGTGCGGGCCCAGTCGAGCGCGCGGTACTTCTCGCGGTTGGCCGAGCACAACTTGCCGTCCGGGACGAGCTGTTGATGGTGGCCGTCGGCATTGGCGATGTTGACCTCGTTCCAGTCGTAGAGCGGCTGGGTGCCGGAGTCGGCGACGAGGTCCTTGCACACTTGCGACTTGGGCGTCTCGGGGCCTTCCGCGTAGCAGGCGGCGACCCGGCTGACCGGGTTGAACACGGCGCCGTGCGCGGTCGCGGGCGAGACGGCGACGGAGAGCAGTGACGCGGACGCCACACCGAGAACACCGAGCGAGGCTGCTGTGCGTCGTACGGACATGTGGGGGCTCCTTCTCAGCTGGTTCAGACCAGAGGCTGGCATTGGTCTGGACCAACATGCAAGAGGTCTGCACCAATTGACTGCTGCGGGGACGGTCGGCGGGGCGCGCCGAAGGGCACGCGCCGGGGGTTGTCCACAGGGCTGGTGAGGGCGTTCCGCGACGCGTACGGCCCTGGTCGGACCGGTAGCGCACGGCGGCGCTGTGGTGGCCGAAACGGGTCAGGGGGCGGGAAGTTCGCCTTCTGCACGGCGAGAGCGACCTCGCGCTCGCCACACGCTTTGGCCGTACACCTTTGCCGACGCTAAGGTATGCCGCCGTACTCGGCGGATCGCTCCCCTGAAGAAGGTGGGAATGGGGCTCATGGACGCGGACCACGCGGAGCTGGTCGTCGCGGCGCAGGCCGGTGACGATCGGGCGCGCGAGGAACTCATCGCCGCGTACCTGCCGTTGCTCTACAACATCGTCGGGCGGGCGCTGAGCGGACATGCCGACGTCGACGACGTCGTCCAGGAAACCCTGCTGCGCGCGGTGCGCGACCTGCCCGCCCTGCGGGCCCCGGAGAGCTTCCGGTCCTGGCTGGTGTCGATCACCATCCGCCAGATCAGTACCCACCGCCACCGGCAGCGCGCCTTCGCCGGGCGGACCACGGTCATCGACGAGGCACGCGAGATACCGGACGCCGGCGCCGAACCCGAGGACAGGACGATCCTGCGTCTGCGCATGTCCGACGAGCGCCGTCAGGTCGTCGAAGCCACCCGGTGGCTCGATGCGGATCATCGGGTGCTGCTGTCGCTGTGGTGGCAGGAACGCGCCGGCCTGCTGAGCCGTGACGACATCGCCGCCGCGACGGGGCTCACGGCCGCCCACGTCGGAGTACGCCTGCAACGCATGCGCGAGCAACTGGAGCTGAGCCGTACGATCGTCGCCGCGCTGGAGGCCGACCCGCGCTGCCCGGGCCTGGACGAGACCGTCGCCGGGTGGGACGGCCCGCGTACATCGGTGTGGCGCAAGCGGATCGCGCGGCACACCCGCGGATGCGCCCGCTGCGGGGCGACGACGGCGGCGCGGGTCCCGGCCGAACTCCTGCTGTTCGGCCTCGCGCCGCTGGCGGTCCCTGCCGGGCTCGTCGCCGCGCTGGCCGCCAAGGGCCTGCTGTCGGGTACGGCCGTGAGCGCCGCCGGACTGGCCACCACCCCCGTCGCCTTCGGCACGGCGGCGGGGGGAGGCGGTCTGCACGGCTCGCTGATCGGCAAACTCTCCGCGGTGACCGCGCATCCGCTGCTGGCCCTCGCCACCGGCGCGGTGCTCGTCACGGGGACCGCCGTCTACGTGACCTGGCCCGAACCGGCGCATCTGGCGCCCGGTGTCAGCGCCGCCCCCACAGCCGGCGATCCCCGGGGTGTCCAGCCCACGGTCGGTCATCCGGAGCCGACCTCCTCGCGCTCCGCCAAGCGCTCCGCCAAGCCGAGCCCGTCGCGCACCACCCCGTCGGCCGGACCGTCCTCGGTGGCGAGTCCGTCCGCCGCCGGCACGGTTCCGCTGGGCGCCCAGTCGCTGGAGTCGGTGGACGCCCCCGACCGGTACCTCACGTACTCCGGCGACTTCGCGACGCTCGGCCCGGTCTCCGCGTCCAGCGACGCGCAGACACGGCAGCGGGTCACCTTCACGGTCGTCAGGGGGCTGGCCGACTCCCGGTGCGTCACCTTCCGCGCCGCCGACGGCCGCTATCTGCGCCATCGTGAACTGCGGCTGCGGTTGAGCAGCAGCGACGGCAGCGCCCTGTTCCGCGAAGACGCCACCTTCTGCGCGCGCCCAGGGGCGGTCGCCGGGTCGGTGACCCTGCACGCCCACAACTACCCGGGGTCGGTCCTGCGCCGGCGCGACGGCGGTATCTGGCTCGACGGCTCCGACGGCACCCGCGCCTTCGCCGGACAGGCTTCCTTCATCGTGCGCAGGGCCTGGGCCTGAGGAACCGCTCCTTGAGCAGGCGGTACGGACAGGCGGGACGACGGCCGCCGCGCCGCGACCGCCACCTGTAGGCACCCCGGGGCGAGGCACGCCCTTCCCACCGGGACGACCGGATCGCGGGGCCTCGCGTAACGCTTTCTGCCTGCGAGATGCATCACCGGGCAATCCTCCGGGCGGCGCCACTTTTCCGTTACGGGACCGTGGGTTCACCGGCCTCCCCTGGTGTGGGGTGCTCTTCCCGCCGCTCGCCCTGGCGTGCCGGCGCGGCAGGGGCCCCGACTTTCCCGTTGACGTATCCCCTGAAGGAAGCCGCTCCCATGACGCGACACATCCACGACCTCCGAGGAACATCATGAAGGGCCTGCACCGGCTCGGCCGGCGTCGCCGCACCGTGGTGACAGGAGTGTCCGCCGCCGCGCTGGTGGCCGGTGCCATGACGCTGCTCCCCCACTCCGCCGGAGCCGCCGCCCTGGGTACGCAGGCGGCCCCCTCGGGCCGGTACTTCGGCACCGCTCTGGCCTCCGGCCGGCTCGGCGACCCGGCGTACACCGCGATCGCGGACCGGGAGTTCACCATGGTCACCCCGGAGAACGAGATGAAGTGGGACGCCGTCGAGCCGTCCCGCGGCACATTCACCTTCGAAGCCGCCGACCGGATCGTCAGCCATGCCCTGGCACACGGCCAGCGCCTGCGCGGCCACACCACGGTCTGGCACTCGCAGCTACCCGCCTGGGTCCGCTCCATCCACGACGCCAACACCCTGCGCGGCGTGATGAGGAACCACATCACCACCGAGATGAACCACTACAAGGGCAGGATCTACGCCTGGGACGTGGTCAACGAGGCGTTCGCCGACGGCTCCGGCCAGCACCGCGGTTCGGTGTTCCAGGACGTGCTCGGCAACGGCTTCATCGAGGAGGCGTTCCGTACCGCCCGGACGGCCGACTCCTCGGCCAAGCTCTGCTACAACGACTACAACATCGAGAACTGGACGGACGCCAAGACCCAGGGCGTCTACCGCATGGTGAAGGACTTCAAGTCCCGCGGCGTGCCGATCGACTGCGTCGGGTTCCAGAGCCACTTCGGCACCGGCGGGCCGCCGTCCAGCTTCCGGACCACCCTGTCCAACTTCGCCGCGCTCGGCGTCGACGTCCAGCTCACCGAGCTGGACATCGCCGGTGCGTCGCCCACGCACTACGCCAACGCGGTCAACGCCTGCCTGTCCGTGTCCCGGTGCACCGGGATCACGGTGTGGGGCGTCCGTGACAGCGACTCCTGGCGCAGCGGCGAGAGCCCCCTGCTGTTCGACAACAACGGCAAACCCAAGCCCGCCTACACCGCCGTCATGAACGCCCTCAAGTCCGCCCCGGGCCCCACCCCCGGCGGATCCGGCACCGGCGGATCCGGCAGTGGCGGGGAGATCAAGGGCGTTCCCTCCGGTCGCTGCATCGACATCAACGGCTCCTCCACCACCAACGGCACCCAGGCGCAGCTGTGGGACTGCAACGGGCAGACCAACCAGCGCTGGACCCACACCGCCGGCAAACAGCTGATGGTCTACGGCAACAAGTGCCTGGACGCCAAGGCCAAGGGCACCGGCAACGGCACCGCGGTGGTCATCCAGGACTGCGACGGCAGCGCCGACCAGCAGTGGAACCTCAACACCGACGGCACCATAGCCGGCGTCCGGTCCGGGCTGTGCCTCGACGCCGTCGGCGCGGCCACCGCCAACGGCACCGGGATCCAGCTGTACTCCTGCTGGTCCGGCGCCAACCAGAAGTGGACCGGCCTTTCCGGGACGCCGGCCCCGACGTCGCCCGCGCCGACGGGCGGCACCTGTGCCCTTCCGTCGACGTACCGGTGGACGTCGACCGGAGCGCTGGCGCAGCCGGCGAACGGGTGGAGGTCGGTGAAGGACTTCACCCACGTGATGTACGGCGGCAAGCACCTGGTCTACGCCTCGAACGTGGCGGGGTCCTCGTACGGCTCGATGGCCTTCGCCCCCTTCACCAACTGGTCGGACATGTCCTCGGCCCGCCAGACCGGGATGGGCCAGTCCGCGGTGGCGCCCACGCTGTTCTACTTCGCGCCCAAGAAGATCTGGGTGCTGGCGTACCAGTGGGGCGCGTGGCCCTTCATCTACCGCACGTCGAGCGACCCCACCAACCCCAACGGCTGGTCCGCGCCGCAGCCGCTGTTCACCGGCGGCATCCCCGGCGCCGCCCCGATCGACCAGACCCTGATCGCCGACAGCCAGAACATGTACCTGTTCTTCGCCGGTGACAACGGCAAGATCTACCGGGCGAGCATGCCGATCGGGAACTTCCCGGGCAGCTTCGGCTCCTCGTACACGACGGTCATGAGCGACACGGTGAAGAACCTGTTCGAAGCGCCGCAGGTCTACAAGGTCCAGGGCCAGAACCAGTACCTCATGATCGTCGAGGCCCGGGGTGCCAATGAGCAGCGCTACTTCCGCTCGTTCACGGCCTCCAGCCTGAACGGCACGTGGACCCCGCAGGCCGCGAGCGAGAGCAACCCCTTCGCGGGGAAGGCCAACAGCGGTGCCACCTGGACCAACGACATCAGCCACGGTGACCTGGTCCGCACCAACCCCGACCAGACCATGACCGTCGACCCCTGCCACCTGCAACTCCTCTACCAGGGCAAGTCGCCCACCGCGACCGGCCCGTACGACCAACTGCCGTACCGCCCGGGTCTCCTGACGCTCCAGCGCTGACCTGCCCGATCCACGGCGACATGCAAGGAGAACACCTCCCTATGAACAACCCCACGAACGGCGGCCGCCGCGGGCGTCACCGTCGTCGCTGGAGCGCCACCGCCCTGCTGCTCGGTGTGCCCGCAGCGGTCGTGCCGTACCTCCTGCTCACCCAGGAGGACTCGCAGGCCGCGACGGTCGACGGCAGTGCTTACTACCGGCTGGTCTCCGTGCGCAGCGGCAAGGTGGTGGACGTCAACGGCTTCTCCACGGCCGACGGCACCCGCATCCAGCAGTGGACCGACCAGAGCACCGTCAACCAGCAGTGGAGACTGAGGCCCACCGGGGACGGCTACTACGAGCTCGTGAACCGCAACAGCGGCAAGGTGCTGGGCATAGCGGGCGGCTCGACCGCCCAGTCGGCTGCCGCCGAACAGCAGACCGACAGCTCGTCCGCCTCCCAGGAGTGGCGGATCGACGACGTGAGCGGCTCCGGCGCCGTCACCTTCACCTCCCGCAAGAGCGGCCAGGTCCTGGACGTCTCCGGAGGCTCCACGGCCCAGGGCGCGGCGATCATCCAGTATCCCGGCAGGGGCAGCACCAACCAGCACTGGAGGCTGGTGAAGGTGACCGACCCTCAGACGCCGGCGGCCGGACCGTATGTGTGGAAGAACGCCCAGGCAGTGGGCGGCGGTTATGTCACCGGGCTGGTGTTCAACCCACGGGAGAAGGGCCTGCTGTACGCGCGCACCGACATGGGCGGCGCCTACCGCTGGGACGCCGCGGCCGAGCAGTGGATCCCGCTCACCGACTGGCTCGGCGAGAAGGACTGGAACCTGCTGGGGATCGACGCGCTGGCCGCCGACCCCGTCGACCCCGACCGGCTCTACCTCGCGGCGGGCACCTACACCAACAGCTGGGGCGGCAACGGCGCGATCCTGCGCTCCACCGACCGGGGCCGCACCTTCCGGCGCACCGATCTGCCGTTCAAGCTGGGCGGCAACGAGGACGGCCGCGGGGCGGGCGAACGGCTCGTGATCGACCCCTCGGACAACCGCACCCTGCTGCTGGGTACCCGTAAGAACGGCCTGTGGCGCAGCACGGACAGCGGTGTGTCATGGCGGCAGGTGTCGTCGTTCCCCGTCAAGGACGGGGCGAGCAGCGGCGCGGGCATCTCCTTCGTGACATACGGCCCGGCCGGCAGCAACACGGTCTACGTCGGCGTCGCCGACAGGTCCACCTCCCTGTACCGCTCCACCGACGGCGGCAGCACCTGGCACGCCGTCTCCGGGCAGCCCACCGGTCAACTGCCGCAGCACGGCGTGTTCTCCGGGGACGGCTCGCTGTACCTGACGTACACCAACGCCCTCGGACCCAACGGCGTGACGGCGGGCTCGGTGTGGAAGTACACACCGGCCGGTGGGGCGTGGAAGAACATCTCCCCGTCCCAGGGCAGCCACGGGTTCTCCGGTCTGGCCCTCGACCCGCGCAAGCCGTCCACGGTCATGGTCACCACCCTCGACCGCTGGTGGCCCGAGGACGAGATCTACCGCAGCACCGACGGCGGCACGACGTGGACGGCGCTGGCCGGGAAGTCGGTGCGGGACGCCTCGGCCGCTCCGTACATCGGTACCCACACCGGGCACTGGATGACCGCCCTGGCCATCGACCCCTTCGACTCCGGGCACGTGCTGTACGGCACCGGCAACGGCATCTGGCGCAGCAAGGACGGCAACGCCACCGACAGCGGCGGCACCAGCCACTGGACCGTGGGGGCACGGGGTCTTGAGGAGACCGCGCTGATGGACGCGATCGCCCCGCCCGGCGGTGCCGCCGTCATCACCGCCATGGGCGACCAGGGCGGTTTCCGTCACGGCTCTCCGACCGAGGTGCCCGGCGGGCGGCTGGCGAACCCGATGATGTCCAACAGCACCGATATCGATTTCGCCCAGTCCACCCCCTCGGTGATGGTCCGCGTCGGCCATGGCGGCGCGCAGGACGGCGCCTACTCCACCGACGGCGGCATCAGCTGGAACGGCTTCAAGGCCGAGCCGGTGGCCGGTGCCCAGGACGGTCGTGTCGCGCTCGCGGCGGACGGCTCCTCCATCGTCTGGACCGAGGCCGGCCAGGTTCCGTACCGCTCGACCGACAAGGGGGCGAGCTGGTCGAAGGCCGGTGGTCTGGGCACCGACGCCGTGGTCGTCGCCGACCGCTCCTCGGCCGGCACGTTCTACTCGCTGGCCGGCGGCACGCTCTACGCCAGCACCGACGGCGGAGCGACCTTCCACGCGCGGGCCGCCAAGCTGCCCGCCGACGGCCGGCTCACGGCCGTCCCCGGCGTCGCGGGGGACCTGTGGATCGCCGGCGGTGGCCAGGGGCTGCTGCACTCCACCGACGGCGGCAGCACCTTCACCACGCTCACCACGGTGAAGTCCGCCTCCGCCGTCGGCTTCGGCAAGTCCGCACCCGGCGCCTCCTACCAGGCCCTGTACCTGATCGGCACGGTCGACGACGTCACCGGGGTCTTCCGCTCCACCGACAAGGGCGCCACCTGGCTCCGCGTCAACGACGACGCCCACCAGTGGGGCAGCATCGGCGGCGTCGGCGTCATCACCGGCGACCCCGACACCTTCGGCCGCGTGTACGTCGGCACCAACGGACGCGGCCTCCAGTACGGCGACCCGTCCTGACCCTGGCATCGGCCCACGTGCGTGCGGGCCTGCGGCCGGTCCGCGTCCACCTCTGAACCGACGCTCCGGACACCACTTCGCGAAGCGCCGAGAGGCCGGGTCGCCCGGGGAAATCCCATCCCCGGGCGACCCGCCCGATCGCCTGGACCACCGGGCCGACTACGGGCCCTGCCCCAGGTGCGGCGGTGCGGCCTCTGGCCGGCATATTCGGCGGCCGGTAGCGTCGTACGCATGAAGATCCTCATCAGCGCCGACATGGAGGGCGCCACCGGTGTCACCTGGCCCGCCGACGTGCTGCCGGGCACCCCGCAGTGGGAGCGCTGCCGCGCCCTTTTCACCTCGGATGTGAACGCGGCGGCGCTGGGTTTCTTCGACGGCGGCGCCGACGAGGTCCTCATCAACGAGGCGCACTGGTCCATGCGCAATCTGCTGCTCGAACGGCTGGACGAGCGCGTGGAGATGCTCACCGGCCGGCACAAGTCGCTGTCCATGGTCGAGGGTGTGCAGCACGGCGACGTGGACGGCATCGCCTTCGTCGGGTACCACACGGGCGCGGGCACCGAAGGCGTGCTGGCCCACACCTATCTCGCCAACTCCATCACGGGCGTCTGGCTGAACGGGACCAGGGCGAGCGAGGGCCTGCTCAACGCACACGTGGTCGCGGAGTACGGGGTGCCGGTGGTCCTGGTCACCGGCGACGACCTGACCTGTGCGGACGCCGAGGGGTATGCGCCGGGTGCGCACAAGGTGGCGGTCAAGGACCACGTCTCGCGGTACGCGGCGGTGTGCCGCACCCCCTCGCGCACGGCAGCCGACATCAGGGCGGCCGCCAAGGAGGCAGCGGGCCTGGCGGGGCGTCACGATCCGGTGCGGGGCGGGCCGTTCACCGTGGAGCTCGAATTCGACGCGGAGCACCTGACGATGGCCGCAACGGTGGTCCCGGGCACCGAACGGACGGGGGAGCGCCGCGTGGCCTACACCAGCGAGACCATGTACGACGGCATCCGCACGTTCAAGGCGGTCACCACGATCGTCTCGTCCGCGGTGGAGGAGCAGTATGGCTGAGCACATCGACGGGCGGGCGCTGGACGAGGTGGTGGCCTTCACCTCGGAGCTCATCCGGATCGACACCACCAACCGCGGCGGCGGGGACTGCCGCGAGCGCCCCGCCGCCGAGTACGTGGCGGAGCGGCTCGCCGCCACCGGTCTGGAGCCCACCCTCCTGGAGCGGACGCCGGGGCGCACCAACGTCGTGGCGCGCATCGAGGGCACCGACCGCTCCGCCGACGCCCTGCTGGTCCACGGCCACCTCGACGTGGTGCCCGCCGAGGCCGCCGACTGGAGCGTGCCCCCCTTCTCCGGGGAGGTCCGCGACGGCGTGGTGTGGGGGCGGGGCGCCGTGGACATGAAGAACATGGACGCGATGGTCCTCACGGTCGTCCGGGCCTGGGCACGCGCGGGAATCCGCCCCCGCCGCGACATCGTCATCGCGTACACCGCGGACGAGGAGGCCACCGCGATCGACGGCGCCGGCTTCCTCGTCAGTCGCCACCCCGAGCTGTTCGAGGGGTGCACCGAAGGCATCAGCGAATCCGGTGCGTTCACCTTCCACGGGGGCTCCGGCATGGAGCTCTACCCGATCGCGGCGGGCGAGCGCGGCACCGGCTGGCTGAAGCTCACCGCGCAGGGCCGCGCCGGCCACGGCTCCAGGGTGAACCGGGCCAACGCGGTCAGCCGGCTGGCCGCCGCGATCGCCCGGATCGGGGAGCACGAGTGGCCGGTCCGGCTCACCGAGACGGTCCGGGCGGCCCTGGCCGAGCTGGCCGGGCTGTACGGGATCCGCGCCGACCCGGCCGCCGCCGACTTCGACGTCGACGAGTTCCTCGGCAAGCTGGGCCCGGCCGCCGCCCTGGTGGAGGCGACCGTGCGCAACAGCGCCAACCCGACGATGCTGTCGGCCGGTTACAAGGTCAATGTGATCCCGGGGAGCGCCACCGCGTATGTGGACGGGCGGATCCTGCCCGGCGCCGGCGAGGAGTTCCGCGACACGCTCGACCGGCTCACCGGCCCGGACGTCGACTGGGAGTTCTACCAGAACGAGGTCGCCCTCCAGGCCCCGGTCGACTCCCCGACGTTCGCCAAACTGCGGGCCGCCGTCGAGCGGTTCGCCCCCGAGGGGCATGTCGTGCCCTACTGCATGTCCGGTGGTACCGATGCCAAGCAGTTCTCCCGGCTCGGCATCACCGGCTACGGCTTCTCGCCGCTGAAACTACCGCCCGGCTTCGACTACCAGGCCCTGTTCCACGGCGTCGACGAACGGGTCCCGGTGGACGCGCTCCACTTCGGCGTGCGCGTCCTCGATCACTATCTGCGTTCCGCGTAGGGGGAGTTGGAAGACATGATGCCCATCGGGCCTTACGGAACCTGGCCGTCGCCCATCGACGCCGAGCTCGCCGCCGGCCGTGACGGGTCGCCCGACTTCGTCGGCGTCGTCGGCGAGGAGGTGTGGTGGACCGAGCCGCGCCCCACCGAGGGCGGCCGCCGCGCCCTGGTCCGGCGCCGGGCGGACGGCGCCACCCAGTCCCTGCTGCCGCCTCCGTGGAACGTACGCACCAGGGTCATCGAGTACGGCGGCAAGCCCTGGGCCGCCGTGGAGCGCGGCGCCCGGGGCCCACTCGTGGTCTTCGCGCACTTCCCCGACCAGCGGCTGTACGGGTACGAGCCGGACGGCGCGGGCGAGCCGCGGCCGCTCACCCCGCTCTCGGCGGTCGGCGAGGGGCTGCGCTGGGCCGACCCGGTCCTCGTACCCGAGCGGGGCGAAGTCTGGTGTGTCCTTGAGGAGTTCACCGGGGACGCGCCCACCGACGTCCGCCGGGTGCTCGCGGCCGTGCCGCTGGACGGGTCGGCCGCCGAGGACCGCTCCCGGGTGCGCGAGCTCTCCGACGGGCGGCACCGCTTCGTCACCGGCCCCCGGATCTCCCCGGACGGCTCCCGCGCGGCCCACCTCGCCTGGGACCACCCGAACATGCCGTGGGACGGCACCGAGCTGATCCTCGCGGACATCGGCGACGACGGGGTCCTCGAAGGGGCGCGGCCGGTCGCGGGCGGGCCCGGCGAGTCCGTCGCGCAGGTGGAATGGGCGCCCGACGGCGGGCTGCTGTTCTCCTCCGACCGCACCGGCTGGTGGAACCTGTACCGGGCGGACCCGGCGCCGGCGGTCTCGCCCTCCTCCCACCCGGCCGACCGCGAGGGCGCCGCGGTGGCGCTCTGTCCGCGCGAGGAGGAGTTCGGCGGACCGCTCTGGCAGATCGGCCGCCGCTGGTTCCACCCGCTGGACAACGGCCTGATCGCCGTGGTCCACGGCAGGGGCTCGACCGCGCTCGGCATCCTCGACCCGGAGAGCGGCGAGGTGGTGGACGCGGCCGGGCCCTGGACCGCCTGGCAGAGCACGCTCGCGGTGCACGGCAGCAGGGTCGTCGGCGTCGCCGCGAGCCCGCGCACCGCGCCCGAAGTCGTCGAGCTGGACACCCGGTCGGGCCGCACCCGGGTCGTCGGGCGCGCCCACGACGACCCGGTGGACCCCGCGTACTACCCGGAACCGCAGATCCGCACCTTCACCGGGCCGGGCGGCCGCGACATCCACGCCCTGGTCTACCCGCCGCACCACCCCGGCCGGGTGGCGCCCGCCGACGAGCTGGCGCCGTATGTGATCTGGGCGCACGGCGGCCCCACCGGCCAGGTCCCCCTCGTCCTCGACCTGGAGATCGCCTACTTCACCTCCCGCGGCATCGGGGTGGCCGAGGTCAACTACGGCGGCTCCACGGGCTACGGACGGGAGTACCGCGACCGCCTGCGCGAGCAGTGGGGCGTCGTCGACGTCGAGGACTGCGCGGCCGTGGCCAGGGCGCTCGCCGACGAGGGCACCGCCGATCCCCGGCGGCTCGCCATCCGGGGCGGCAGCGCGGGCGGCTGGACCTCGGCGGCCTCGCTCGCCACCACCGACGTCTACGCCTGCGGCACCGTCATCTACCCGGTCCTCGACCTCACCGACTGGTCGTCGGACGAGGGCACCCACGACTTCGAGTCGCAGTACATGGAGTCCCTCATCGGCCCCCGCGCCGACCTCCCCGGCCGGTACGCGCAGCGCTCG
The DNA here is from genome assembly GCF_001653515.1 of Streptomyces sp. ERV7. GTDB lineage: Bacteria > Actinomycetota > Actinomycetes > Streptomycetales > Streptomycetaceae > Streptomyces. The sequence goes on from NZ_LYOY01000051.1 coordinate 1,027,574, forward strand.
CCGATCACCCACGCGGAGCGGATCACCGTGCCGTTCCTGCTGCTCCAGGGGCTCGACGACGTGATCTGCAGGCCCGTACAGTGCGAACGGTTCCTGGCCAGGACGGCGGGGCGCGGCATACCGCACGCGTACATCGCCTTCGAAGGCGAGGGACACGGCTTCCGCCGGGCGGACACCATGATCCGCGCCCTGGAGGCCGAACTCTCCCTGTACGCCCAGACGTTCGGCATCGACCGGCCCGACGTCCCCCTGCTGGAGCTGAACAAGTGACCTCGCCGCACCACGCCCCCGCCGCACTCACCCGGCCCGCCCGACTGCGGCCCGGCGCCCGGGTGGCGGTGGTCGCCCCCAGCGGGCCGGTGGTGGGGGAGCGGCTCGACGCGGGTCTTGACATCCTGCGCGGCTGGGATCTGGACCCGGTGGTGATGCCCCACGTCCGCGACCGGCACCCGGAGTTCGGCTATCTCGCGGGCGGCGACGAGGCGCGGGCGCGCGACCTCCAGGAGGCGTGGTGCGACCCGTCGGTCGACGCGGTGCTCTGCGCACGGGGCGGGTACGGCGCCCAGCGCATGGTGGACCTGGTCGACTGGAACGCGATGCGCGCCGCCGGGCCCAAGGTGTTCGTCGGCTACAGCGACGCGACCGTGCTCCACGAGGCGTTCGCGGCGCGCCTGGGGCTCTCCACCCTGTACGGGCCGATGGTGTCGGCCGAGACGTTCCTCAAGGACGACCCGACCCAGCGCTCGCTGCACACCACGCTCTTCGCACCCGAGGCGGCCCTCAGCCTCGGCCCGGCGAGCGCCCGCCCGATGGTGCCCGGCCGGGCCCGGGGGGTGACGGTGGGCGGCTGCCTCGCCCTGCTCGGCGCGGGCGTCGGCACCCCGCACACCAGGACCTCGGTGCGCGGCGGACTGCTGCTCCTTGAGGACGTCGGCGAGGAGGGCTACCGGATCGACCGCATCCTCACCCAGCTGCTGCGCGCGGGGTGGCTGGACGGGGTCGCCGGGGTGGCGCTCGGCTCCTGGGAGGGGTGCGGACCGTACGAGAAGCTGCGGGCCGTGCTGTACGACCGGCTCGCCCCGCTCGGGGTGCCGGGGGTCGAGCACTTCGGCTTCGGCCACTGCGCCCCCTCGCCCACCATGCCGCTCGGGGTGCCCGCGGTGCTCGACGCCGACGCGGGCACGCTCACTCTGGAGGTGCCCGCGCTGGCGTAGGCCGTACGCCGAAGGAGGGGGAGGCGTACGACGGGCAGGTGCGCGCCGGACGGGGCGCGCACCGGGCATTCGTCCGCTACAGGGCCGCGTAGCCCGGGCGGATCAGCTCGTCGATGATGCGGCGGCGCTCCGGCAGCGGCAGGAACGCGGCCTCCACGGCGGCGACGGTGAACTGCTCGAACACCTCGGGCCCGTAGCCGAAGGCGTCCGCCATGTGCTGGAACTCCTCGCTCATGGTGGTGCCGGAGACCAGCCGGTTGTCGGTGTTCAGGGTGACCCGGAAGCCGAGGCGGCGCAGCAGGTCGATCGGGTGCGAGGCGTAGTCCTTGGCCGCGCCCGTCTGGAGGTTGGAGGTCGGGCAGACCTCCAGGGCGATGCCGTTGTCGCGCAGGTAGGAGGCGAGGTGGCCGAGGTCGGCCGTGCCGTCCTCGTGCACCGTGATGTCGTCGGTGATCCGCACACCGTGGCCGACGCGCTCGGCGCCGCAGATCTGCACGGCCTCGTGGATCGACTCGGCGCCGACGGCCTCGCCCGCGTGGATGGTGAAGTGGCAGTTCGACCGCTTCAGGTGCTGGAAGGCCGGGAGGTGACGGGCCGGCGGGTTGCCGATCTCGCCGCCCGCGATGTCGAAGCCGGCCACCCCGCGGTCGCGGTGGGCGACGGTCAGCTCGGCGATCTCCAGGGAGCGGTCGGTGTGGCGCATCCCGGTGAGCAGGGCGCGCACGGTGATCCGGCCGCCGGTGCGGCGCTCGCCCTCACGGAAGCCCGCGTTCACCGCGTCGACGACCTCGTCGAGGGTGAGCCCGCGCTCCAGGTGCTGCTCGGGCGCGTACCGCACCTCCGCGTAGACGACCCCGTCCGCCGCCAGGTCCTCGGCGCACTCCGCCGCGATGCGCTCCAGCGCCTCGCGGGTCTGCATCACCGCGCAGGTGTGGGCGAAGGTCTCCAGGTAGCGCTCCAGCGAGCCGGAGTCGGCCGCGTCGCGGAACCAGACCGCGAGCTCGGCCGGGTCCTCGGTCGGCAGGCCGTCGTAGCCGCAGGCGCGGGCCAGCTCGACGATCGTGGCGGGGCGCAGACCACCGTCGAGGTGGTCGTGGAGGACGGCCTTGGGCGCGCGGCGTATCCAGTCGGCGACGGGCTGGGCGGCGAGGTTGTCAGACAAGTGCATGACCGGGGAGTGTACAGCCTCGGTCGCGGGCCCTAGCCGTTCTGCAGGACGGGGAGGGCCGGGGCCCCGCTGGGCAGCATGTGCTTGGCGGCGAGGACGGGGGTGCCCGCGACCCGTACGACCTGGGTGACCAGGACGGCGGGGGTGTCGGCCGGGCGGTCCAGCTGCTCGCCCCGGCGGCGCCCGAGCAGGGTCGCGGTCACCCCGCTGTGCGCGGTCAGCGGCACACCCCGGGAGGCGTCCGCGAGCACCGCGAGCATCGAGCGGGCGGGCTCCTCGGCCAGGGCGGCGGCGAACGCCGGGTGCAGCTGTTCGAGCACGTCCCGGGGCGCGGCCCACTCATGGCAGAGCGCCACCGCCAGCGCCTCGCCGACCAGCACCGACTCCCAGAACCGCAGCTCCGCACCGGCGCTGGGCAGCAGATGCTGGGTGGTGAAGTCGGTCGGCTCCTCGACGCTGCGCAGCAGGGCGCGCACCCGCACCGGACCGCCCGCGCCGAGCAGGTCCTCCAGCGGCTGGAGTTGCTCGAAGCCGCGCCGGGGCGGCCGGTCGTTCACGGTCCGCCCCACGCCCCGGCGCACCGAGAGCAGCCCGTCCTCCTGGAGGAGCAGCAGCGCCTCGCGCAGCGCCGGACGGCTCACCCCCAGCTCGCCCGCGAGCCGGGGCTCCGAGGGCAGGGTGGAGCCCGGCGGATAGGTGCCGTCGTGGATCGCGTCGGCGATCCGCTCGTACAGGGCGACGACCGGCCTGCGCTGCTGTCCGCTGACTGCCATGGCGCAAGCATGGCCCGGGCCTCACTTGTCTGACAAGGCGGGTCCACCAGGTGTCGGACGCCTCGAAGCACCGGACAGGCCCGCTCACCCGTACGGACCGTTCCAGGGCCCCTTCCCGTACGAGATCAGCTCATCCTGTACGGAAGGGGTGCCACCACCCACAGAACCACCCCAGACCGAGCACTCCAGACCAAGCACCCCAGAAAGGGCCGGGTCAATGAGCCCCAAGGACGCGTCGGGCGGGACGAAGGGCGGCACCGGGTTCGGGGGCGCCCTCACACCGTCGCGGGTCGCGGTCATCACGATCGCGGTCCTCGCCCTGGTCTTCATCTTCGAGAACACCCGCCAGGTCAAGATCCGGCTGCTGATCCCCGAGGTCTCCATGCCGCTCTATCTGGCGCTGCTCGCGGTGTTCGTGGTCGGGGTGATCTGCGGCGGCTACTTCATCCGCCGGCGGGGCAGGTGAGCGGGAGCGGGGCGGGGCCGACGGGAACGGGACAAATGATCGAGAACTCTCGGTATATCGTGGCCGGTTGAGACGCCACACCGGCACGGACGAGGAGTGCGAGCATGAAGTTCAAGGCCGAGGTCATCCCGTCCGGGAACGCGCTGGGCGTCGAGGTGCCGCAGGACGTCATCGACGAGCTCGGGCAGGGCAAGCGGCCCCCGGTGGTGGTCGCGATCAACGGCCACTCCTGGCGCACCAGGGTCGCCGCGATGCGCGGCCAGATCCTCATCGGCATCAGTGCGGCCAACCGCGAGGCGAGCGGGGTCGACCTGGGCGAGGAGATCGAGGTCGACCTCCGGCTCGACGACGAGCCGCGCGTGGTGGAGGCGCCGGACGACCTCGCGGCCGTGCTCGACGCGGACCCCGCGCTGCGCGGGGCGTACGAGCGGATGGCCTTCAGCCTCAAGCGCAAGCAGGTGGGGGAGATCGAGAGCGCCAAGAGCCCCGAGACGCGGCAGCGGCGCATCGACAAGCTGGTCGAGTCGCTCCGGGGCAAGTGACCCCGGCCTCCCGCCCCCGAACGGGTTCGAGGTGGCGGATCTGCGGGAGGGGGCGGAGATCCTGGACGAGGTGTGGGCCCGGCTCACCGATGAGCCGCTGCCCGACCGGTACGCCTATCGGATGCGGCCGCCGTCGTCCCCCTAGGGGGCGCGGGCTACCCTCCCTGGTCCACGTACTCGAACACCGACCCGTCCGGATGTACCGCGATCAGATTGCGGCCCCCCGGGGTGGCGACCGGGCCCACCAGGACGCGGGCGCCCACCCCGGTGAGGGCGCGGTAGGCGTCGTCGACGTCCTTGACGGCGATCGTGGCCGACACCTTGCGCAGGATCTCCAGCTCCGACTCCGCACCGCTCATCAGCAGGAAGCAGCCGACCGCGGCGACCGACACCCCGCCGCGTTCGGAGCGCAGGGCTTTGCTTCCGGTGAGGCGTTCGTAGAAGACCACCGAGGTCTCCAGATCGTCGACGCAGATGCGCAGGGTGGCTCCGAGGATCTCCATATGAATGAGCCTAGTTGGTGACGGTCACACGCGGCAGAGGATCTCGCCGTGGGGGACCATGAACCACGCGTCCTCGTCGGCCGCCCACTCCCGCCACCCCTCGGCGATCGCCGCGAGGCCCGCCTCGGTGGTGTGTCCGCCGTCCACCGCCAGGTGTGCGTACGAGGACGCCACCGTGCGCTCCGCCCACAGCCCGCTCCACCAGGCGCGCTCGTCGGGCGTGGCGAAACACCAGGTGGAAGCGGTGGAGTTGACGTCGGTGAACCCGGCCGCGCGCGCCCAGGACCGCAGCCGCCGCCCGGCGTCCGGCTCGCCGCCGTTGGCCCGGGCGACCCGGTGGTAGAGGTCCAGCCAGGTGTCCAGGGCCGGGACTTCGGGGAACCAGGTGAAGGCGCCGTAGTCGCTGTCGCGCACCGCCACCAGACCACCCGGCCGGGTGACCCGGCGCATCTCGCGCAGCGCCTGGACGGGGTCGCCCACGTGCTGCAGCACCTGGTGCGCGTGGACGACGTCGAAGGAGTCGTCGGGGTGGTCCAGGGCGTGGACGTCCGCGACCGCGAACGCCATGTTGGACTGCCCGCGCTCCTTCGCGTACGCGCGCGCCTGTTCGACGATGCCGGGTGCCGCGTCGACGGCGGTGACATGGCCGTCGGGGACCAGTGCGGCCAGGTCGGCGGAGATGGTGCCGGGCCCGCAGCCGATGTCCAGGACCCTTGCGTCGGGCCCGAGTTCGCCGATCAGGTACCCGGCGGAGTTGGCCGCGGTGCGCCAGCTGTGCGAGCGCAGTACGGAGGCGTGATGGCCGTGGGTGTAGACGGCGGTCTCCTTCGGCATGACCGGCTCCCTCTCTCGACTCTCTCGGGTGTTCCCGACGTTCGGTCGGTTCGGCCACCGTACGCCGCCATGTCGCATGGTGAGACCTGTGTTTCGGCATGTGGACAGCGCGGGCGGGTCCGCCGGGCGCGCTCCGGGGCAGCCGCGCGCCGCCCAGTCGGCACTACCGCCGAGGTGGAACAAGTCGTAGCGTCGGGTGCGTTACCCCTGCCGAGCAAGGAAGATCACTTGGGAGGGCACCATGGGTGAGGTAGCGATCCGGTACGTGGGCGGGCCGACCGCCGTCGTGGACATCTGCGGATTCCGGCTGGTCACCGACCCGACCTTCGACGCCCCCGGCGACTATCCGATCGGCGACCGCAAGCTGGTGAAGACGGCGGGCCCGGCGGTCGAGGCCGACGAGACCGGGGCCGTGGACGCGGTGCTGCTCTCGCACGACCAGCACCCCGACAACCTGGACGAGTCCGGCCGCGCCTATCTGGCCCGGGTTCCGCTCGTCCTGTCCACGGCCGCCGCGCGTGGCAGACTCGGCGACGCCGTCACGGCGCTGCCCAACTGGGAGACGTACGAGCTCGGTGAGCGGCTGCGGATCACCGGTGTGCCCGCGCTGCACGGGCCCGCGGGCGCCGAGGCGCTGACCGGCGAGGTCACCGGCTTCGTCCTGCACGGCGACGCGGTGCCGACCGTCTATGTGAGCGGTGACAACGCCTCGCTGGACCACGTCCGCGCGGTCGCCGAGCGCTTCGGCCCGGTCGACGTGGCCGTGCTCTTCGCCGGAGCCGCGCGCACCCCGCTCTTCGACGGCGCCCCGCTGACCCTGACCAGCGAGGCCGCGGCCGAGGCCGCCCAGATCCTGGGCGCCCGCCATGTGGTGCCGCTCCACTTCGAGCACTGGGGCCACTTCAGCGAGGGCGCGGACACGCTGACCGAGGCGTTCGCCGCCGCCGGGCTCGGCGAGCGGCTGCGGCTGCTGAAGCCGGGGGCGACGTTCACGGACTAGTACGGGAACGGCTGCCGGTACGGGAACGGCCGGGCGTCCGCCGCCGGGCGCCCGGCCCTCGGGTCAGGCGCGTACCGGCGGCCGGTACACCGTCAGCGCCTCGGGCAGCTTGTCGACCGTCAACTCGCCCTCTATGTGGGCGACTTCACCGTCGTACGCCACCGGAGTGCGCGGGGCGAGCGCGCCGATGCGCAGCCGGCGCAGCCGCCGGGCCGCGTGGACGGGGGAGCGGCTGAGCGGCCCGGCGAGCGCGGCCGCGAGCAGCCGGAGGCCGGGCAGCCGGCCGCCGTGCACCACACGGACGTCGAGCAGCCCGTCGGCCAGGTCGTAGCGGTGGGCCGGGGCCGGGCCGAGGCGCTGGTAGATGCAGTTGCCCGCGAACAGCAGCCACAGCGCGTGCGCCTTGCCGTGCAGCTCGGCCTCCAGCGGGCGCTCGCCGCCCAGCACCTCGTAGGCCGCGAGCACTCCGGCCGGCCAGCCGCCGATCCTCGGCGACCAGCGCTCGCGCAGCCGCACCAGCTCCGGATAGACACCGAGGCTGAAGGTGTTGACGAAGTACCCGGCGTCCGTGCCGTCCGGACCCGGCCTGAACCGGCCGAGGTCCACCTTGACCGCGTCGCCCGAGGCCAGTGCGCGGGCGGTGTCCTGGACCTCCTCGATGCCCAGGTCGTACGCGAAGTGGTTGAGGGTGCCGCCGGGGAACACCGCGAGCGGCACGCCGTGTCGGGCGGACGCCACCGCCGCCCGGTTGACCGTGCCGTCGCCGCCGCACACCCCGAGCGCCCGGCCGCGCCGGGCCGCCTTGTCGAGCGCCGCCGTCAGGTCCTCGGGGGCGCATTCGACCACCTCGGCCAGCGGCAGCGCGTCGCGCACCGCCGAGGCCTTCGCGGCGGCCGTGCCGGAGGCCTCGTTGACCACGACCACCAGGTGCTCGCCGCCGGGCAGCGCGGGCGCGTCCGCGTACGGCCGCCCGGGCGCGGGGAGCTGGCGCCGGGTGGGGACCAGGCCCCGTACCGCGAACGCCGCGCCGACACCGAGGGCCGCGCCCACCAGGACGTCACCCGGATAGTGCACTCCCGTGTACACCCGGGAGGCGGCCACCGAGAAGGCGACCGGCGCCACCACCGCGCCCCAGCCCAGTGACTCCAGGGCCACCCCGGTCGCGAAGGCCGCCGCCGAGGCGGAGTGCCCGGACGGGAAGGACGTGGTGATCGGCTGGCTCTTCAACTGCCGTACCAGCGGCCACCCCGGTCGCGAAGGCCGCCGCCGAGGCGGAGTGCCCGGACGGGAAGGACGTGGTGATCGGCTGGCTCTTCAACTGCCGTACCAGCGGCACCAGTTCCAGTATCGGCCGGGGCCTGCGCACCGACCGCTTGACCACCGTGTTGACGGTCGCCGAGGCGAGCGCGAGCGAGGCCACCCCGCGCAGCGCCGCCCGACGCGCCCGGGGCGAGCGGGTGGCCGCCATCGCGGCGGCGGCGCCGAACCACAGCAGCCCGTGGTCGGCGGCCCGGCTCAGCCGCGGCAGCACGGCGCGGGCCCCGGGCCAGTTCCGGTCGGCGGCCACCTGGAACAGCGCGCGGTCATGGGCGCTGAGCCGGCGGGGCAGGGTGCTCGTCGGGAGCGGCCGGGTGGAGGAGACGGGCGGCAGGGACGGAAAAGACATGGCCCATGGGTACCCGCGCCCGGTCAGCGCAATCCGTGCTTGAGCCGTACGCCCCGGTCGGACAGAGTGGTCCCATGGCTTCCCCAGCGTCCTCGGACCACGCCCGTCTCCTCGGCCTCCATCGCGAGGCCGTCGCCCTCTTCGGCTCCCGCGTCCACGCCGTCCGGCCCGACCAGTGGGACCTGCCCACACCGTGCGCCGAGTGGAGCGTGCGGGACCTCGTCAACCATCTGGCCGTCGAGCAGCTGTGGGTTGCGCCGCTGGTCGCCGAGGGCCGCACCATCGCCGACGTCGGGGACGCCTTCGACGGCGATGTCCTCGGCGCCGGGCCGGTGGGCGTCTGGGACACGGCCGTGGCCGCCGCGGTGGCCGCGTTCGCCGAGCCGGGCGCGCTCGACGGCACGGTCCACCTCTCGTACGGCAAGACGCCCGCCGCCGCGTACTGCTCGCAGATGGTGGCGGACGCCGTGGTGCACTCCTGGGACCTGTCCCGGGCGATCGGCGCGGACGAGCGGCTGCCGGACGCCCTGGTCGAGGCGGCGGCGCGGGAGTTCGGCGGGTACGCCGACCAGCTGCCTCCGAGCATGTTCGACGCGCCCGTCGAGGTGCCTGACGGGGCCGACGCCCAGACACGGCTCCTCGCGATGCTGGGCCGCTCCGTCTGACGGCGGGTCAGAACGCCTGGGAGGGCCCCGGCCGGTCGCCCCGGCCGCCCTGCCGGGGCACCCCGCAGCCGCGCGGAGCCGACCGGCCGGGGTCCGCCGGAGCCGGGCGCGGCTCCTGGTGGGCGGCGACGTCGCGAAGGCTCACCAGACCCAGCGGCCGCCCGCCCTCGACCACCGGCAGCCGCCGCACCGCGTGCCGCCGCATCAGCCGCAGCGCCGTCGCCAGCTCGTCGTCGGGCCCCACGCACACCGGTGAACGGGTGCACACGGACTGGACGCTGACCGTCAGCGGGTCGGCGCCGTCCGCCACCGCGCGCACCGCGATGTCCCGGTCGGTGAGCACCCCGATCAGCCGGTCGCCCCGGGCGACCAGCACGTCCCCGACGTCCTGGGCACGCATCAGCTGGGCCGCTTCGACCAGTGAGGCATCGGGCCGCACGGCCGTGACACCCGCCGTCATGACTTCACGGACGTACCGTGCCATCGCTGTCCGCCTCTTCTCCGTCTCGGGTCGGTTCCGCCGCAGTACCCCGCCCCGCGCCGACCATGCCCGGACCCGGGGCGTTTGGAGCGGATGACCCCGGGCAGGCGCTCATCGTGCTTCGGACCGGAGGCACGTCCGTGGGAGCGGCTGTCCGCTCCGGGCGTGCCCGAGCTCCGGCCGGGCCCCGGCGCAGCCCTTCCCAGCGGTGACCACCATCCGATTCCACCGTTCAGGGAGCTGTCCGCATGCGTACGTACGCACCCGCCACAGCGAAGCACCCGCACGACGACGCACCCGACACCGCCGCCGCGTTCACCCGCCTGGCCGCCCTGCCCCCCGGGCCCGAGCGGCACGCGCTGCGCCAGGAGCTGGTCAGGGCATGGCTGCCGATGGCCGAGCGGCTGGCCGGCCGGTTCCGCAACCGGGGCGAGGCCCTCGACGACCTGCGCCAGGTCGCCGCCCTCGGCCTCGTCAAGGCCGTCGACCGGTACGACCCGGAGCGCGGCGCCGCCTTCGAGAGCTTCGCGGTGCCGACGATCACCGGCGAGCTCAAGCGCCACTTCCGCGACCACATGTGGACCCTCCATGTGCCGCGCCGGGTCCAGGACCTGCGCGGCCGGGTCCGCGCCGCCCGCCAGGAGCTGATGCAGACCGCGGGCACCCGCAACCCCTCGACGGCGGACATCGCCGCCCACACCGGGATGACCGAGGACGAGGTCAAGGCCGGTCTCGAAGCCCTCGACAGCTTCTCCGCGCTCTCCCTCGACGCCGAACTGCCGGGCGCCGAGGACGGATACACCCTCAGTGACTCCCTGGGCGCGCCGGACCCGGCGCTCGACGTCGTCGTCGACCGCGAGTCCGTCAAACCGGGCCTTCGCCGCCTCCCGCCGAGGGAGCAGCAGATCCTCTACATGCGCTTCTTCCGCGACATGACGCAGAGCAGGATCGCCGAGGACCTGGGCATCTCCCAGATGCACGTCTCCCGGCTGATCAGTCGCTGCTGCACTCGGCTGCGGGATCAGGCCCTGCGGGAGCAGGCTCCGGCCGCTCGCCGTCCGGTGGAGCGGGACGCCGCATAGCCAGCGCCACATGACGGGACATCACGTCCATCGCCTGCGCCTCGGCCATGGAGAACGGCCGGGCCGACCCCGTGCGGAAGAGGGTGAGTACTCCCTGTACGGGGCCGGGCGCGCCGAGCGGCACGCACAGCAGGGACGTCACGTCCGCGCGGGCCAGCACCGGCGCGCCCGAGGGGTCGTGCCCGAACCCGTCGGAGTCCTCGGGCCGCACCTGGAGCGAGGTGGCCCCGGCCCGGGCGGCCTCGGCCACCAGCGGGGCGCGGGCCGGGTCCTGCCCGGCGACCGCGCGGCGCAGCCCGGTGTCCTCCTCGGCGGCCGGCCCCAGCACGGCGACGCGCCGCAGCCCGCCCTCCACCACATCGGCTATCACCCACTGGGCGAACCGCCCGCACAGCACCCGGGCGGCCGTTCCGAGCACCTCGGCGCGGTCGCCCGGCGGCAGCCGCAGCAGCGCCCCCGCCATCGTGTCCACCAGGTCCATCAGCCGGGCGTGCCGCGTCGACTCGGCGAGGTCGGGCACCTCGGGCGGCGGGGCGGCGGCCGAGGCGGCCCGGGATATCCCCGGCTGGAAGACCACCAGGACGGCCGGGTGCGGCTCGTCCGGCGGCCGCAGCGCGGTCAGCGTGGCGAGCAGCGGCTCCTCGGGGCGCTGCTGAAGGCGTACGGTCAGCCCCCGGTCGCCCTCGCCGCGGGCCACCGCCGCCGCCTGGGAGCGGAACGCGGCACGGTCGCCCGGCATCAGCAGGGAGGCCAGCGGCCGTCCGGTCGCGTATCCGGCGCGGGCCCCGGTGAGACCGGTGGCCGCGAAGTTCAGCCTGCGCACCACGGTCTCGCGGTCGACGAGGACCACCGGCAGCGGCAGCCGCTGGAACAGCGCCTTCAGCAGCAGCCGCTCCAGCCGGTCGCCCGGTGAGCCGGCCGCGCCCGCGGCGTCGGCGACGAACTGCTCGTACCGGGGCCACAACTGGTCGGCCACGTGCTGGAGTTCGAAGAGCGCGGCGTCGAGGACCGTCAGCTGCTCCCCGGCGTCCTGCGAGCGCGCGGTGCGCAGCTCGCCGACCCGTCTGACGAAATCCGCCAGTTCGTCGCCGAAATCGTCCGCCGTCTGCGTCATAGCAGCAAGTTAGCCGCTCGCACCGTTTCCCGGACCAAGGGCGGGGAAGGTGCGGGTCAGGAGGTTTTCCCATGCTCTCCGAGCCGGAACGTCAACGACCGCAGTCCGTCTCGCCCGTGGGCCGGCTCTCCCGGCTCGCCGAGCAGTCGGTGCGCTGCGCGCCCGCCTCCTGCGGCGCCGTCGCGACCATCGCCGACAGCGGGCCCGAGCGCCGGTTCGCGGCCACGCACCCCGACCTCGCGCCGCTGGCCGGCGTCCAGCTGGACTGCGGCGAGGGGCCCATCCCGACCGCGCTGGACGTCGGCGCCCCGGTGGACACCGAGGACCTGCTGACGGAGCGCCGCTGGCCCGGGTACCGGGCCCTGGCACTGGAGTCGGGCGTACGGTCCAGTGTCACCCTTCCGTTCCGCCGCTCCGGCATCGAAGTCACCCTCAGTCTCTACAGTTTCCGCCCCGGCTCGCTCGACGACGCCGTGTGCGGCCCGGTGCGCATCCTCGGCGAGGAGACCACCGCGGGCCTCGTCCGCGACCGCCGCTACCGCGCGGCCCTGGCCGAGGTGGAGCAACTGGAGACGGCGCTGCGCTCCCGCCCGGTGATCGACCAGGCCAGCGGCATCGTGATGCATGTGCTCGGCTGTGGCGTCGAGGAGGCCTTCGCCGTGCTGCGCACCGTCTCGCAGCACGCCAACCGCAAGCTGTCGGAGGTCGCCGAGGGCGTGGTCCGCACCAAGGGCCGCGGCCTGGAGGACGAGCTCGCCGCCCTCACCCGCCCCACTTGACCGCCGCCCGCCCGGGACCGGTCCGGTACGTCCGCGCGGGCATACGGAGCGGCGCCGCCGAGCAAACCTCCGTATAAAGGGCTCAAGGGCCCGAAACGGCGGACCGCGGGGTGCGAAGGAGGCGGCGCATGCACGGGACGGTGGCGGAAGGCCGTGGACCCGTCCGCTACGGACCGCCCGCACCCGGCACCGGGCTGCCCGTCCTGCCCGAGCTGGCCGGGGTCCTGGCGGGCGCCGCCGGGCGCACCGGCCCCGAACCGCCCGGTGGCGGACCCGAACTGCGCACGGCCGCCTGCGGCTACTGGCGGCGCCGCGGACTGCGCGGCGAGCCCGACCTGGTGGCGGCCGCGCCCGGCGCCCAGCCGCTCCTGTTCGCCCTGCTCGCCTCGTACGGGGGCGACGTCCTGCTGCCCCGTCCCTGCCCGGCCTGGTGGACCCCGCAGGCCCGGCTGCTCGGGCGGCCCGCCTACCACGTGCCGACCCCGGCGGAGTGCGGCGGCGTCCCCGACCCGTTCGCCCTCCTGGAGACCGTGCGCCGGGTGCGCACCGAGGGCGGGGTGCCCCGGCTCCTGGTGCTCTCCGTCGCCGACGACCCGACCGCGACGGTCGCGCCGCCCGAGACCGTACGGGAGGCCTGCGAGGCGGCCGTGGGGGAGGGGCTGCACATCATCAGCGACGAGACCTGGCGCGACACCCTGCACCGCCCGCACGACACGGTCCTGTTCAGCCCCGCCGAGATGTGCCCCGAGGACGTCACCGTCCTGTCCGACCTGTCCGGCGCGCTCACCCCCGCCGGGTGGCCCGCGGCCGTCGCCCGCTTCCCGGCCACCGAGCGCGGCGCCCAGCGCCGGGCCCGCACCCTCGACGTCCTCACCGCGCTCGGCTCGGTCGTGGCGGGCCCGGTCGCGGAGGCCGCCGCCTACGCCCTGGGCGAGCCGGACCCCGTGGCGGTACGGATGCGCCGGGCCGCCGCCCTGCACGGCGCCCTCGCCACCGAGGCCCACCGCGCGCTCCTCGCCGCCGGGGCCTTCGCCCGGCCCCCGCAGGCGGGCCGCCACCTCTACGCCGACCTCGGCCCGCTCCGCAACCGGCTGGCCGCCCGCGGGGTCACCGACTCGATGGAGCTGGAGGAGTGTCTGACCGGCCGGCTCGGCGCCCCGGCCCCCGGCGGCCACCGCTTCGGCGACGAACTCGGCGCGCTGCGCGCCCGGCTCGCCACGGGGCCGCTGCTCGGGGCGACCGAGGAGGAGTGCGCGCGGACGCTGGACGCGGCGCACCCGCTGGAACTGCCGCATGTACGGCGGGCGCTGGCCGCGTTCCGGGAGGCGCTCGACGGGCTGTGACCCGTGGCCGAGGCCACCGGGGCGCTCCGCGGGAGACCGCCGCCACCGGAGCGGAAGCCGCCACCGAACAGGTACCGCCATGAATCAGGAGCCGCCTCGATGACGGAACAGACGGAAGAGACGGAACGGGCCCAGCGCCTGCGGGGAAGGCGCGCTGCGGCCGTCCCCGCAGGGGCTGCGCGGTATCGCCGAGCTGCCGTTCGCGCCCGGGCCGCTGCCCGCCGTGGACACCGCGACGGTCGCCGTGACCTGGGCCGGGCACGCCAGCTGGGTGGTGCGGATGCGGATCGGCGGGCTCCCCTTCCTGCCCGCCCCCGTCTGGCCCCGCCGCATCCTGGGCACCCCGGCCCGGCTCACCCCCGTCGGAGTGCGCTGGGAGGACCTGCCGCCGGTCGACGCCGTCGTCATCAGCCACAACCACTACGACCACCTGGACGCGCCGACCCTGCGCAGACTCCCGCGCCGCACCCCGCTCTTCGTCCCGGCGGGCCTCGCCCGCTGGTGCGGACGGCGCGGGTTCACCCGGGTCACCGAGCTCGACTGGTGGGAGTCCGCCGAACTGGCCGTGCCCGGCAGGGAACCCGTGCGGTTCGACTTCGTGCCCGCCCACCACTGGTCCAAGCGCTCCCTCACCGACACCTGCCGCTCGCTGTGGGGCGGCTGGGTGCTCGGCGACCGCCGGGGGCAGCGCGTCTACTTCGCCGGGGACACCGGCTACGGCCACTGGTTCAAGGAGATCGGCCGCCGCCATCCCGCGCTCGACCTGGCCCTGCTCCCGATCGGGGCGTACGCGCCGCGCTGGTGGCTCAGAGATGTGCACGCCGACCCGGAGGAGGCCGTCCAGGCGTGCGAGGACCTCGGTGCGCGGCGGATGGCGCCGATGCACTGGGGCACCTTCGTGCTCTCCGCCGAGCCGGTGCTCGAACCCCTGGCCCGGGTACGGGCGGCCTGGGAGCGGACGGGCAGGCCGCGCGCCCATCTGTGGGACCTGCCGGTGGGGGCCTCCCGGGTGCTGGCCGCCTGAGCCCTACTTCGGGTGCGGAGCCTTCGCCGGTTCGGCCGCCGCCCCGTGCCGCAGCCTGCGCCACACCGTCGGGGCCCCGCTGATCAGCAGCGTCAGCACGACCGCCGCGACCACGCCCTGCCACGGCTCCGGGAAGAGCGAGCCGCCCAGGATGCCGATCAGCCCGTACGCACCGGCCCAGGCCACACACGCGGGCACGTCGCCGCGTACGAACGTGCGCAGCGGCATCCCGCCCAGCAGACACGCCAGCATCACCGGGATCCGGCCCGCCGGGACGAGCCGGGACAGGACCAGGACCGCGGCGCCGTGCCGGTTCAGCTTCTCCTCGGCCTGCGCGAGCCGGTCCGGCGCCGCCCGGTCCCGCAGCGCCGCGAGCCACCGCGACCCGCCGCGCGAGCGCACCCCGCGCTGCCCCAGCCAGTACAGGGCCACGTCCCCCAGGAACGCGGCGAGCGCGCCCACCGCGAAGACCAGCAGCAGCGAGAACCACGCCGTCTGGTGGAAGGCGACCACCGCCGCCGTCGACACCAGCGCCCCGGTGGGCACCACGGGCACCAGCGAGCCGAGCACCACCAGGATGAACAGAGACGGGTAGCCGAGCGCCTGCTGGGTCGACTCCGGTGGCACCTGGCCCGCCGCCCGCGCCAGGAACACGCCGATCACCGGGCGACCTCGGGCCGTACGCTCTCGCCGTGCGCCAGCCGGTGCACCGTCACCCCGGGCGCCAGCCGGGCCGCGTGGCGGACGAAGTCGTCGCCGGGCGCGTGGAACTCGTGCGGGCGCACCCCGTCGAGCCCGATCGGCCAGTACGTGCCGTAGTGCACCGGAACCGCCGCCCGCGCGCCGAGCCGCGCCAGGGCCTCGGCGGCCCGGCCCGCGTCCAGATGGCCGGGGCCCAGATACGGCCCCCAGCCGCCGACCGGCAGCAGTGCCACGTCGATGGGGCCGACCTCCTCGGCCATCGCGTCGAACAGCCCGGTGTCCCCGGCGAAGTAGGTGCGCGCCCGGCCCTCGATGACATAGCCGAGCGCGGCGGCGCGGTGCGGCCCGAACGGCAGTCGCCGCCCGTCGTGGCGCGCGCTCACCGCACGGATGCGCAGGTCACCCGCCTCGACGAGGTCACCGGCCCGGACCTCGGTCAGCCGCAGCCCCAGCTTGCGCAGCCCCGGCACGGCCCGGACCGCGCCGTGCGGCAGCACCAGCCGGGCGCCGGGCGGGAGCCGGGCCAGCGAGGGCAGGTGCAGATGGTCGGAGTGCAGATGCGAGACGAGCACGACCTCGGCGACGGCGGCCTCGGGCGGCGGCACCGCACCCCGGCGCCTGCGCAGATGCGCCAGGCGCCGGGCGAAGAGCGGATCGGTCAGCACCCGTACCCCGGAGTCCTCGACCGTGCAGGTGGCGTGACCCCACCAGGTGATCTCCACCGGCACCCGAAATCTCCTCCGCTCGAAATCCACCGCGCGCGCTGTTGGGTACGAGCCTAAGTGTCGTGGGGCGCACCGGACGGGGTCCGGGGTAGGCATCGGTCCACGAAGGGAAGGCCCGGCATGATCATGCACTCTGAGCAGTGCCCGCGCTGCGGCGGGATACTCGCGGTCACCCAGGACGGCTGGAAGATCTGCCACTCCTGCGGCTACTCCTCGCCGCCGTGAACCAGGAGTAGGGTCGGCACCACAACGAAGGGCATGGGGGTCGGTCATGGGTGACGTGCGAGTGGCGGCGATCGCCAGTCTGACCCCGCTGGAGGAACTCGACCTGGACCCCTTCCTGGTGGACACCCGCAGCCAGCACGAGATGTGCGCGCGCTGGGCCGCCGACAAGGGGTACGTGGTCACCCGGCAGCTGCTCTTCTACGGGCTGCGCCCCGACCACGTCGGACTGTGGGCGGACGTGGACGCGGGCCAGGTGGACCTCTTCGTCGCGCCCAACGAGCGCGTCCTGGAGCGGGCGTTGACGTCGGTGCCGGACTTCTCCGCCGAGTGCGAGCGGCGCGGGGTGCGCCTGGAGACGGCCGGGCTCGACGAACCGTCGTACGACGCGGCCAAGAAGGCCCACATCCACCGCAGGCTCTCGATGCCGACCGCCGGGTACGACGGCTGCTGAGGCGGCCGCCACCTGCCGGGATCAATTGCGTCGGCCGGTTTCCCTCCCTGTGACACGCTGGGAGGGATCGGCTAGGCGAGAGGCAGTGACGAGCGGCGTGAGTACAGGGCGATGGCGGACGGCGGGCAGCGCCCTGGTGCGGGTGATCGTGGTGTGGGTGGTCTCCACCCTCACCATGATGGTGCTCGCGGGGATCCTGCCCGACTTCCGGCTGAAGTCCGCGGGCGGCGACAGCATCACCCGCGTGGCGCTCACCGCCGCCTGGGGCGCCGGGGCGTTCGGTCTGCTCAGCGCCCTGGTGTGGCCCCTGGTGGTGCGCGCGTTCCTGCTGGTCCCGGCCCTCGTCCTGGGCCTGTTGGTGTTCTTCCTCAACGGCTCGCTGCTGCTGATCGCGCTGAGCCTGATCCCCAGCGGGCGCGGCGCGGCCCAGCCGGAGACCGCGGTGGTGGTGGCCGCCGCGATGTCGGCCGTCGCCTCGGCGACCTCCACCGCGCTGGCGGTGCGGGACGACAACGCCTACCGGCGCCGGCTCTCGCGTCTGGCCGACCGGCGCCGCCGCCGGCGCGGCGACGAGGACCGCGGAACGGAGCCGCCCGGCACGGTCTTCCTCCAGCTCGACGGCGTCGGCCACGACGTGCTGTGCCACGCGGTCGCGGCCGGTCTGATGCCGACCGTGGCCGGCTGGCTGGAGCGGACCCACCGGCTCACCCCGTGGCGCACCGACTGGTCCAGCCAGACCGGTGCCAGCCAGCTCGGCATCCTGCACGGCTGCACCTTCGACGTGCCCGCCTTCCGCTGGTACGAGAAGGAGACCGGCGAGCTGATGGTCTCCAACCGGCCCGCCTCCGCCGTGGAGCTCCAGCGCCGGGCCGTGCAGCGCACCGGCGACGGAGGGCTGCTCACCGTCGACGGCGCCAGCCGCGGCAACCTCTTCTCCGGCGGCGCCGACCAGCTCGCCCTGGTCCTGTCGATGGCGGCCCGGCGCGGTCGCCGCAACCGCTCCCGGGCGGGCTACTTCGCGTACTTCTCGGACCCGGCCAACGCCGTCCGTACCGCGCTCTCCTTCGTCGCCGAGGTCGGCCGCGAGATCGGCCAGTCCACCCGCGCCCGGCTGCGCGGGGACGCGCCGCGGGTGCGGCGCGGCGGGCTCTACCCGTTCATCCGGGCCTTCGCCACCGTCGTCGAGCGTGATGTGGTGGTCGCCGCGGTGATCGGGGACATGCTCGCCGGGCGCACCGCCGTCTACGCCGACCTGGTGGCGTACGACGAGGTCGCCCACCACTCCGGACCGCACGGCCGGGACGCCCAGAAGGTCCTGGAGCGTCTGGACCGGTCGATCGCGCTGCTCGCCAAGGTCGCCGAGCACGCCCCGCGCGCGTACCGGATCGTGCTGCTCTCCGACCACGGGCAGAGCCCGGGCGAGACGTTCGCGGGTGCCTACGGGCTGACCCTGAAGGACCTGGTGCGGGCCGGCTGCGGGCTGCCCGTGCCGCGCAGCGCCGGGCGCACCAAGAGCGGCGCGGAGGCGCGGGACGCGGTGCGCGTCGCACTGCACCGGCCGGTCCCGGAGAACGGGGAGCCGGGGCCCGCCTCCGACCCCGTCGTGCTCGCCTCCGGCAACCTCGGGCTCGTCTCCTTCCCGGACACCGAGGGGCGGATCGCCCGCGAGGAGATCGACCGCCGCCACCCCGCGCTGCTGCGCACCCTCGCCGGGCACCCCGGCATCGGGTTCCTCCTGGTGCGCAGCGAGGAGTGCGGCGCGGTGGTCATCGGCGGCGCGGGCACGGACCGGATCCAGGAGGTGCCGCTCGCCGAGCTGGAGGACGGCAAGGGCCCGTTGACCGGGTTCGCCCCCGGCGCCGCAGAGGCCGTGCGGCGCACCGACACCTTCCCGCACACCGCCGACATCATGGTCAACTCCATGTACGACCCGGTCACCGGCGAGGTGCACGCCTTCGAGGAGCAGATCGGCTCGCACGGCGGGCTCGGCGGCGAGCAGGCGCACCCGTTCCTGCTGTCGCCGCGCGAGCTGTCGGCGCCGGTCGCCGACGGGGACCGGCTGGTGGGCGCCGAGCAGGTGCACCACGTGCTGCGGCGCTGGCTGCGCGAGTGCATGGGACCGCAGGTGCCGGTTTCCCCCGCCGCGCAGATTCCCCGGTCGGAAGACGAAGTGGACGGACCTTTTCCGGTTGAAGGGGCGGCCCTGCGGGACAAATCCGCGTGATTTTGAGCGGGGCCCTCCGTACCCGACCATGAACGGGTTTTGGCACGGAGAGAGGCGCACCACCCCATGACCACGCAAGAGACCCAGAGCAGGCATGCCCGGCAGTTCGGATTGCCGGTGGCGACCGCACTGGTCATGGGCAACATCATCGGCGGCGGGATCTTCCTGCTCCCGGCGTCGGTCGCCCCCTTCGGCACCATCAGCCTGGTCGCCTTCGCGGTCCTGACCGTGGGCGCGATCGCGCTGGCACTGGTCTTCGGGCGGCTCGCCCAGCGGCTGCCGCAGACCGGCGGGCCCTACGTCTACGCGCGCGAGGCGTTCGGCGACTTCGCCGGGTTCCTCGCCGCCTGGTCGTACTGGATCACCACCTGGGTCTCCAACGCGGCGCTCGCCGTGGCGGCCGTGGGCTACCTCGACGTGCTGATACCCCTGCACGGCGACAAAGCGGCCACCATCGCGGCGGCGCTGGCCCTCCAGTGGCTCCCGGCGCTCGCCAACCTCGCGGGCACCCGGTACGTGGGCGCGGTCCAACTGGTCTCCACGGTCCTGAAGTTCGCGCCCCTGCTGTTCGTGGCGGTCGGCGGGCTCTTCTTCTTCGACCCGGCCAACCTCGGCCCGCTCCAGGCCGACGACCGGAGCGCGATGGGCGCCGTCTCCGCCTCGGCCGCGATCCTGCTCTTCAGCTACATCGGCGTCGAGTCGGCCGCGGTCAGCGCGGGCGAGGTCCGCAACCCGCGCCGCAACGTCGGCCGCGCCACCATCCTCGGCACCGTCGGCGCCGCCCTGATCTACCTCCTGGGCACCCTCTCGGTCTTCGGCACCGTGCCGCACGACCGTCTGGTGACCTCCACCGCGCCCTTCACCGACGCCGTCAACGCCATGTTCGGCGGCAGTTGGGGCGGCACCGCGGTCGCCGTCGCCGCGCTGGTCTCCATGGTCGGCGCCCTCAACGGCTGGACCCTGCTGAGCGCCCAGACCCCGTACGCCGCGGCCCAGGACGGTCTCTTCCCGAAGGTCTTCGCCCGCAGGACCCGGGGCGTGCCGATCGCCGGTGTCCTGGTCACGGTGGTCCTCGCCTCGTCGCTGACCGTCTACAACTACACGGCCGGCTCCCAGGGCGTCTTCGAGATGCTGGTCCTGGTCACCACCTTCACGGCGACCGTGCCCTATCTGCTGTCCACCGCCGCCCAGATCTACTTCCTCGCCTCCGGCCGCGCCGACCGCGTCCACCGGGGCCAGCTGGTCCGCGACGGGCTGCTCGCCGGCCTCGCCGCCGCCTTCTCCCTGTGGCTGGTGGCCGGCTCCGGCTACGAGGCGGTCTACCAGGGCGTGCTGTTCCTCTTCGCGGGCGTGCTGGTGTACGCGCTGCTCGCGGCCCGCAAGCAGGCCGCCCGCGAGGACGCGGCGGAGCTCCCCGAGCAGGCGGTACGGGAGAGCGCCCGCGCGTAAATGGGGTGCGGGGCGATGTCCGGCCCGCCCACACTGGGCGTTCCGGACATCACGTACCCCTTTGAGGAGCCCCGCACTTGCAGGCCACCGTCACCGTCACGCCCGCGCAGATACCCGAGCTGCTGCTCGGACTCGCCACCGTGCGGCCCGTGTTCCTCTGGGGAGCGCCCGGCATCGGGAAGTCGTCGCTGGTGCGGAAGTTCGCGGAGTCGCTCGGCCTGGAGTGCGTCAGCCTGCTCGGTACGCAGCTGGCGCCCGAGGACCTGATCGGCGTGCCGCAGATCCGCGACGGCCGCTCGGTGTTCTGCCCGCCGGAGGCCATCGCGCGCGACGAGCCGTACTGCCTCTTCCTCGACGAGCTCAACGCGGCCACTCCCGACGTCCAGAAGGCCTTCTACTCGCTGATCCTGGACCGCCGCATCGGCAGCTACGAACTGCCCGCCGGATCCATAGTGATCGGCGCCGGAAACCGCGCCACCGACAACGCGCTGGCCCGCCCCATCGCCTCCGCGCTGGTCAACCGGCTCGCCCACGTCCATCTGCGGGCCTCCTCGTCCGACTGGCTGGTGTGGGCCGGTGAGCACGGCATCCACCCTTGGGTGACCGACTACCTCGCCGACCGTCCCGACCACCTGTGGTCGCAGCCGCCCAAGAGCGAGGAGCCGTTCTCCACCCCGCGCTCCTGGCACATGCTCTCCGACGCCCTGCACTCGTTCGGGACGGCGCTCGACGAGGAGACCCTCAAGGTCCTCGCGCACGGCACCCTGACCCCGGCGCACGCCGTCTCCTTCTGCGGCTACGCCAAGATCGTGCGGCACACCTACGGGATCGACGCGATCATCAAGGGCGACGCCTCCTGGCCCCGCCGGATCGAGGACCGGGACCTGCTCTACTACCTCGCCGAGGCCTTCCGCGGCCGGCTGGTCAAGGAGCTGCCCACGTCCAAGGGGCACGCCTCGGCCGCCGTCCGCGAGACCGCCTACCGGGCCAAGTCCCTGCTGGTGCAGCTCGCCGAGATCTCCGTGGAGGTCGCCCAGACCGTCATCGCCGAGGACGCCGACGGCCGGCCGGTGCTGCCCGCCTGGTTCCTCGTCGAGGCCGCGCGCGACATGCCCCGCCTGGTGGAGGCGCGCCAGTGAGCCGTCCCCGCAAGGTCTCCCCGGCGCGTCCCGACCCGGCCGCCGAGGCCTTCGCGGCCGGGCTCGCACTGGTCAAGCGCAACCCGGCGCTCGCCGCCGTCGAGGCGAGCGTGTGCCGCGGCGCCACCTGCTCGGTCCACCCCGGCCAGGGGCTCGCGGTCGTCGACTCCGACGGGTGCGTCCACGTCCACCCCACCCGGCGGGCCGAGCCCGAGGAGTGGGCCTGGACGCTCGCGCACGCCTTCATCCACCTCGGCTTCGGGCACGTCCCGGCCGAGAAGGGCGCCCGCACCCAGCCCGACCGCTTCGACCTCGCCGCCCGCTGCACGGTGGTCAACCGCTTCCTGCTCGGCTTCCCGGTCGGCGTCGCGCCCGACCACCTGCCGGAGAGCTACCCGGACGGCGAGGAGGAGCAGCTCGCCGCCCGCTGGCGGCGCGACGGCATCCCCGCCGTCTACGAGCGCTGCGGCACCGCCGACGGCACGCCCGACCAGCTCCTCGTCGAGTGGCACGGCTGGCAGGGCACCGCCCCCGACTGGCAGCTCGGCTTCGCCCACGCGCTGACCCGGACCGTCTCCGCCGCCATGGACGTGGCGGGCGGCCGCCGCGACAGCCTCACCGGCGAGCGGCTCGTCCAGCAGCCCTGGGAGCGGGCGCTGAGCTGGTTCGTCTCCTCCTACCCGCTGCTCGGCGGCGTCGCCGCCGGGATGCGCGTGGTCGCGGACGCCGAACTCGCCCGCGCCCACGGCATCGCCGTCGCCGCCGTGGACGCCACGCTCGGCGAGATCTACCTCAACCCCCTGGTGCGGTACGACGACGAGGAGTGGCGGTTCGTCCTGGGCCACGAGATGCTGCACGCCGCCCTGCGCCACGGCGACCGGCGCGGCGCCCGCGACCCGTACCTCTTCAACGTCGCCGCCGACTACGTCATCAACGGCTGGCTGGTCGAGATGGGCGTGGGCCAGATGCCCGAAGGGCTGCTGTACGACCCGTCGTTGAAGGGCCTTTCGGCCGAGGAGGTGTACGACCGGATCGCCACCGATCTGCGCCGTCGCCGCCGGCTCGCCACCCTGCGCGGCAAGGGCGTCGGCGACATCCTCGGCGAACCGCTCGGCCACCGCCCGTCCGACGCGGTCGACCTCGACGCGTTCTACCGGCGCGCCCTGGTCCAGGGCCACCAGCTGCACGGCGACCGGCAGCGCGGGCTGCTCCCGGCCGGGCTCGTCGAGGAGATCCGGGCGCTGGCCCACCCGCCGGTGCCGTGGGACGCCCGACTGGCGCGCTGGTTCGACGAGTTCGTGCCCCGGCCGCAGCCCGTGCGCAGCTACGCCCGCCCGTCCCGGCGCCAGGCCGCGACCCCGGACATCCCGCGCGCGGGCCGCTACTTCCCGCCCGAGGAGACCAGCCGCTGCACCTTCGGGGTGGTCCTGGACACCTCCGGCTCGATGGACCGGCGCCTGCTCGGCAAGGCTCTGGGCGCCATCGCCTCCTACGCCGAGGCGCGTGACGTACCGGCGGCGCGGGTGGTGTTCTGCGACGCCGCCCCGTACGACGCGGGCTTCCTGCCCCCGGCCGAGATCGCCGGGCGGGTACGGGTGCGGGGGCGCGGTGGGACCGTCCTGCAGCCCGGCATCGACCTGTTGCGGCGCGCCGAGGACTTCCCGGCCGCCGCTCCCGTACTGATCATCACCGACGGCTGGTGCGATGTGCTGCGGGTGGGGCGCGAGCACGCCTATCTCGTGCCGCAGGGCGGGGCGCTGCCGTTCACCCCCAAGGGGCCGGTGTTCCGGGTGCACTGACGGGCGTTCACCCGGGAGAGCGGATATCACCCGGATCCGGGCAGTTCATGGGCTTTCGCGGGCAGGGTTGTGGCATGCCGCCCGTTCTCCTCGCCGCCCTGCGCCGCGCCGTCGTGGTGCTGCTCGTGGTGGCCGCGCTGCTCCCCGAGCCGGTACTCACCCGTCACCACCGGCGCGGGCCCGCCGTACGCCCCCGCCAGCGCCTCGGCCATCTCGCCCACCGTGTGCGGGGTCCCGCTGCCCGTGTTGTACGCGGTGAGGGTGCCCGGCGGGCGCTCGCGCAGGGCCTCCAGAGCGACCGCGTTCGCCGAGGCCACATCGCGTACGTGCACGAAGTCCCGGCGCTGGCGGCCGTCCTCGAAGACCCGGGGCGCCTCGCCGCGCGCGAGGGACGAGCGGAAGAAGGAGGCGACCCCCGCGTACGGGGTGTCGCGGGGCATCCCCGGCCCGTACACGTTGTGGTAGCGCAGCGACACCGCACGGCCGCCGGTGGCGCGTGCCCAGGCGGCCGTCAGATGTTCCTGGGCCAGCTTGGTCGCCGCGTACACATTGCGCGGGTCGGCGGGCGCGTCCTCGCCGACCAGGCCCGGCGTCAGCTCCGCGCCGCAGCGCGGGCACAGCGGCTCGAAGCGCCCGGCCGCCAGCTCCTCGTACGGCCGGGGCCCGGGGCGTACGGGGCCGTGGCGCGGGCACTCGTAGCGCCCCTCCCCGTACACCACCATCGATCCGGCGAGCACCAGATCGTCCACGCCCGCCTCGGCCATCGCGGCGAGCAGCACCGCCGTGCCCAGGTCGTTGCAGGACACGTAGTCGGGCGCGTCGGAGAAGTCGGTGCCGAGGCCGACCATCGCGGCCTGGTGGCAGACGGCGTCCACGCCGTGCAGCGCCCGGGCGACGGCCTCGCGGTCGCGGACGTCGTCGGCGGGGTCGACCGCGCGGTCGAGGACGACTGGTTCATGGCCCCGGGCGGAGAGGGCCGTAACGATCTGCGAGCCGATGAAGCCCGCGCCTCCCGTGACAAGTACACGCATAGGGGCGACGCTACGGATACGGAGCCGGAGACACCGCGCTCCACTCCGCACCGTCACCACCTCGTAAGGAGTCCGGTCATGCCCGTTGAGCCGCTGTCGCAGAAGGACATCGAGGACCGCCTGCGCGAACTGCCGGGCTGGTCGCTCGCGGACGGCGAGGAGCGCCTCGCCCGCACCTACCGGCTGGCCTCGCACTTCGCGGCCACCGCGATGGTCATCCACATCGCGCAGATCCAGGACGAGCTGAACCACCACTCGGATCTGACGCTCGGCTACAACACGGTGGCGCTCACGGTGAACAGCCACGACGCGGGCGGCCGGGTGACCGAGAAGGACTTCGAGCTCGCCCACCGCGTCGAGGCGATCGCCCCCGGCCACGGCGCGGGCTGACCTCCCGGGGCGCTCGGGCCCCGGGAGGCGCCGGGGTCACGCGTCGAGCGCCGCCACATCGAGCTCGGCCAGTCGTTCCAGGTCGGCCAGGATGTTGATCTCGACGATCCTGTCGTCCCGGACCGTGAAGCCGAGCACCGCCATCGTCCGGCCCTCCGGGGCGTTGACCACGCCCATGGCGCCGTTGACCAGCGCCGGACGGGCGAACTTGGCGTACTGGGCGAAGGACAGCGCGTTCTGGACCACGGCGTGGGCGCCGAGCACCGTCTTGGACGGGGTGAGCGAGCCCGGCCCGTAGTCGGCCCGGAGCACGATGTCCGGGTCGAGGGTGGCGAGCAGGCCCTCGAAGTCGCCGCCGCGCGCCGCCGCGAGGAAGGCGTCGACGACCTTGCGCTGCCGGTTCAGGTCCGGGTCGGGAACGGCCCGGCCCTGCACCCGGCGGCGGGCCCGGCTGGCCAGCTGTCGGGTCGCCGCCGGGGCGCGGTCCACGATCGGCGCGATCTCCTCGAACGGCACACCGAACATGTCGTGCAGGACGAACGCCAGCCGCTCGGCCGGGGCCAGGGTGTCGAGCACGACGAGCAGGGCGAGCCCGACCGAGTCGGTGAGCAGCGCCTCGTGCTCGGGGTCCACCCGGTCCGGACGGTCCACGATCGGGTCGGGCACATGGACGTCGAGCGGGTCCTCGCGCCGGGCCTGGCGCGAGCGCAGCATGTCGAGGCAGACCCGCGAGACGACGGTGGTCAGCCAGCCGCCCAGGTTCTGCACGCCCTCGCTGGAGCTGGCCGCCCGCAACCAGGCCTCCTGGACGGCGTCCTCCGCCTCGCTCAGCGAGCCGAGCATCCGGTAGGCGACCGCCCGCAGGCGCGGGCGGTTCTCCTCGAAACGCTCGGCCAGGGATTCGTTCTCGTCCATCGGTTCAGCTTCCTTCGTCGCGGCGTGCCGTCAATGCGGTGACAGACGAAAACCTAGTGCGAAGGAATGGCGGCGACCCGACGGCAGGCCCCGATTGCGGTAATCGGACACTCACGGAGGGCGTGGTCTTGGTCACGGCACGTTTCGGTCACTTGGCCTGAGAGCAACGATTGAGGCGGTCGGCGGGGTACCCGGAGCGGTCGTCCGGGTACCCCGCCGGGTGCTCAACGGGGCGCTCAGCCCTGCCAGTCACCGGTCGCCGCGGCATCCCGCGCGAAGTCCGCGAACGCCTTGGGCTCGCGGCCCAGGACACGCTTGACGTCGTCCGTGGTCGAGGAGTTGTGCCCGTCGAGCAGCGTCGTGAACAGCTCCGCGAGCCACTGTGCCTCCCCCTCGTCCAGACCGTACTGCACCAGCAGCTCCGCGTACTGCGCCCCGGTCACCGGCACATAGCGCACCGGGCGGCCGGCCGCGTCCGACAGCGCCGCCGCGGCCTCGGCGAGCGTCAGCAGCTGAGGGCCCGTCAACTCATGGGTGAGCCCCGCGTGTCCGTCCTCGGTGAGCGCCTTGACCACGACGTCGGCGATGTCGTCGGCGTCCACCCACGGCTCGGCCGTGTCACCGGCCGGGAACGCGATCTCGCCCGCGAGTACGGCCTCCGTCAGCGCGCCCTCGCTGAAGTTCTGGGCGAAGAAGGCGCAGCGTATGACCGTGAGGTCGGCGCCAGAGGCGCGCAGGGCGTCCTCGGCGAGCACCGCCGCCGGTTCACCGCGCCCGGAGAGCAGCACCAGGCGTCGCACACCGTGCCGGTCGGCGAGCTCGCCGAAGGCCCGCATCGCCTCGACCGCGCCGGGTGCGGCGAGGTCCGGGAAGTAGGTCACATAGGCGGCGTCCGCACCCTGGAGCGCGGGCCCCCACGTCGACTCGTCCGCCCAGTCGAAGCGCACCTCGCCGTTGCGCGAGCCGGCCCGGACCGGCACACCGAGCGCGGTGATCCGCTCGACGACGCGGTGCCCGGTCTTGCCGGTGCCGTTGGTCACGAGCACCGTCCGCGTGGTGTCCGGGGTGTCCTGACGGGTGCTCAGGCCGGTGTTCGCGTCGGTGTTCAGGTGGGTGTTCCGCTCGGTGTTCTGCGCTGTGTTCGTCATGTGTCCAGCTTCGTGGGCGCGGTCCGGTCTCTCCATGCTTCAGGGGCTCATGCGCATACGTCTGCGTCCACGGGGCCGCCGCCCGCTCCGACCGGCCCCGGCGGACCCGCGGCCGAACTCACCGCACGTCCGGCGGAGCGCATAGGCTCGGCCCCATGGACGCACTCGCCGGACTGCTCGACGGACCGCGCGCCCGAGGGGCGTTTCTGCTGCGGATGGTGATGGAACCGCCGTGGTCCGTACGGATCGAGGACCGGGCGCCGATCTGTCTGATGTCGGTGACCCGGGGCGAGGCGTGGATCGTCCCGGACTCCGGGCGGCCGGTCCTGGCCCGCCCCGGTGACATCGTCGTCGCCCGCGGCCCCGACCCGTACACCGTCACGCACGCGCCGGACGCCGAGCCGTCCGCCAGGATCGGGCCGGGCGGGGTGTGCACCACCCTGCGCGGCGAGCCGCTGGCGCAGTCGATGGAGCTGGGCGTACGGACCTGGGGCAACGCCGCCGACGGCTCGGCCACCATGCTGGTCGGCACGTATCTGATGGAGGGTGAGATCAGCGGGCGGCTGCTCGACGCGCTGCCCCCGCTGCTCGTGCTCACCGCCGAGGAGTGGAACTGCTCGGTGATGCCGCTGCTCGACGAGGAGATCTCCAGGGACGAGCCCGGCCAGAGCGTCGTCCTCGACCGGCTGCTCGACCTGCTGCTGATCGCGGTGCTGCGGGCCTGGTTCAACCGGCCGGGCGCCGACGCGCCCGCCTGGTACCGGGCGATGGGCGACCCGGTGGTGGGGCCCGCGCTGCGGCTGCTCCAGAACGAGCCCGCGCACCCGTGGACGGTCGCCGCGCTCGCCGCGAAGTGCGGGGTCTCCCGGGCCGGTCTGGCCCGCCGGTTCGGGGAACTGGTGGGGGAGCCGCCGATGGCGTACCTCACGGGCTGGCGGCTCGCGCTCGCGGCGGATCTGCTGCGCGAGGACGACGCGACGGTCGAGGCGATCGCGCGGCAGGTGGGGTACGGGGGCGCGTTCGCGCTGAGCGCCGCCTTCAAACGGGTGCGGGGGATCAGCCCGCAGGAGCACCGGACGAATTGCCGAAACGGCAAAGAGATTCCCGGCTCCGCGGTGGTCGGGGGCAGGGTGGAGCCATGAGCGACTCGCGCGGCCACGACGGCCAGGACACCCAGAACAGCCGGACCGGCCACGGCGACGACGGCGGCGGCCGGGAACACACCCACGGCCGCACCCACGGTCACGGACACGGTCATGGCCACGGGCACGGCGACGGCTGGGTGGACTTCGACTGGGAGGCCCTGCTCCCGCTCCTGGTCGGCGAGGCCGAACTGTTCTCTGGGGCGTACCGGGAGGCGGCGGCCTGGATCGCCGGGCGGCGGCCGGGTGCCGAGGTGCGCCGGATCCTCGACATCGGCAGCGGCCCCGGCGTGGTGACCTGTCTGCTCGCGGAGGCCTTCCCGCAGGCGGAGGTCGTCGCCGTCGACGGCAACCGGGCGCTCCTCGGCCATGCGCTGGCCCGCGCGGAGCGCCTGGGCCTGGGGGACCGCGTCCGTACGATCGAGACGGAACTCCCCGACGGATTCGGCGCGTTGGGCGAGGCCGACCTGGTGTGGGCGGGCAACTCGCTGCACCACCTGGGCGACCAGCGGGCCGCGCTCGCCGGGTTCGCGGGTCTGCTGCGGCCGGGCGGCACGGTGGCCCTCGCCGAAGGCGGGCTGCCCACCCGCCGGCTGCCCCGTGACATCGGTATGGGGGAGCCCGGTCTGGAGGCCAGGATCGACGTGCTGGTGGACGAGCGGTTCGCGCGGATGCGGGCGGAGCTGCCGGAGGCCAAGGAGGAGACCGAGGACTGGGCGGCGCTGCTCACGTCCGTGGGGCTGACGTCCCCGGCCACCCGCAGCTTCCTCGTCGACTTCCCGGCGCCGCTGGACCCGGCCGTACGCGAGCAGGTGGCGTACGCGTTCGCCCGGACCTCGGAGACGGTGGGGGACCAGTTGTCGGCGCAGGACGCGGCGGTGCTGCGACGTCTGGTGGACCCGGCGGACGAGGCGGGTCTGGCGCGCCGCCCGGATGTGTTCCTCCTGACGGCCAGGTCGATCCACACGGCGAGGCGCGCGGGCTGAGAAGGCGGACTTCGCCTTTGGGCCCGGGGCTCGTCTGCGGGCCGCACAGGGCTGGTCGCGTACTGCCCCGCGCCCCCAGGCAGTCGGGGGCGCGGGGCAGTACGCGAGCAACCCGGCACGGTCCGCAGACGGACCGGGCGCCCCGTGCGGTGCGATGCCCGCCGCTCACGACGACCGAGCTGTCGGGGCGGCGGTCCCTCGCCACGACCCCGGTACGGGCGTGCGGCCTCAGTTGGAGTCGAAGTCGTCCGGGTCCGGCCCCAGCCGCTTCGCCTCGTCGAGCGCGGCGATCGCCGTGATGTCCTCCGTGTCGAGCTCGAAGCCGAACACGTCGAAGTTCTCGGCGATGCGCGAGGGCGTCACCGACTTCGGGATGGCGATGGTGCCGAGCTGGAGGTGCCAGCGCAGCACGATCTGCGCCGGGGTCTTCGCGTACTTCTGCGCGATCGCGACGATCGTCGGGACCTCCAGGAGGCCCTTGCCCTGGCCCAGCGGCGACCAGGCCTCGGTCGCGATGCCGTGCTCGGCGTGGAAGGCGCGCAGCTCGGGCTGGGCGAGCTGCGGGTGCAGCTCGACCTGGTTGACCACCGGGACTACGCCCGACTCGTCGATGATCCGGCGCAGCTGCGGCTCCTTGAAGTTGGAGACGCCGATCGCCCTGGCGCGGCCGCTCTTGGCGATCTCGCCGAACGCGTTCCAGATCGTCACGTAGTCCTCGCGCACCGCGCGCGGCCAGTGGATCAGGTACAGGTCGACGTGGTCGAGGCCCAGCTTCGCCAGCGATGCGTCGAACTCGCGCAGGACGCTGTCACGCGTCCACGTCTCCTTCGAGCTGTTCCACAGCTTCGTGGTGACGAACAGCTCCTCGCGGGCCACTCCGGACGACGCGATCGCCTTGCCGGTGCCCACTTCGTTCTCGTAGATCGCGGCTGTGTCGATCGACCGGTACCCGGTCTCGATCGCGGTCGTGACCGCCTGCGCGGCCTCGTCGTCCGGCACCTGCCAGACACCGTAACCGAGCTGCGGCATCTCGACGCCGTTGTTGAGGGTGATGGAGGGGACCTTGCTCACGAGCGGTCGATCCTTACGTCGTCGGTTGGTACTCGGAACATCAACGATCACGCGGACAGAACCATTCCCCGAATCGGGCCCCGCATCGTCCCCCGAACCCTTCCCCGATGGTGGGCGTCATCAGAATTCCGCGCTACAGATCCGACCTTCTCGATTCAGACCATTGACCGCACTCCCGCGAGACGCGACCCTATGGCACATAACTGAACGCGGTACATCCTTGTGAACGCCGCGTTCGCCTCTGCCCCGCATATGCCGTACAGGGTTCACAGCTGAACCCGCCCCCCACGAAGTTACGGAAAGGCAGGCACGCCCCCATGAATGAACGCAAGGAAACATCGGAGGAAACCCCCGTCTGGGTGACTCCGGAGTATGTGGTCGTCGAGACCGCGCTCGAAGTCACCGCCTACTTCCTCGCCGACCGGTAGACCCACCGCCATGCTGCTGCAGGTGCTGGGCACCGCGGCGGGCGGCGGACTGCCCCAGTGGAACTGCGCGTGCCCCGGCTGTGCCGGGGCACGCGCCCACCCGCACCGGCGCCGCCGCCACGCGTCACTGGCCGTACGGGTGGCCGACCACCGCTGGTACGTCGTCAACGCGGGACCCGACCTCACCGACCAGATCGAGGCCGCCCCCGCCCTCCACCCCGGCCCGGGCCCGCGCGAGACCCCCGTCGCCGGTGTCGTCCTCACGGACGCCGAACTCGACCACACCCTCGGCATCGTCCGGCTCCGCGAGGCCCGCGCCGGAGTCGAGGTGTGGGCGACCCCGCCCGTACGCCACGCACTGCTCGCCGGACAGCGCCTGGGTGAGGTGATCGGGCCCTATGCGCCTCTGGAATGGGGGGAGTTGGGGAGGGAGCCCCGTCTCCTCGGCGATGCCGTAGAGATCAGTGCCCTGTCCATCTCGGCCAAACGGCCCCGGTACGCCGTCGGACTGCCGTCGCCCACGCCCCCGGAGCCGCCCGGCGATGCCTGGGTCGTCGCCCTGCGGCTCCACGAACCCGCCACCGGGGCCCGTGCCGTGTACGCCCCCGCCCTCGCCGCCTGGCCGGACGCCCTGGGGAAGGCCGTCGAGGACGCCGACTGCGTCCTGGTCGACGGCACGTTCTGGGACGACGACGAGCCCGTACGTACGGGAATCTCGCTCCGCACCGCCACCGCCATGGGCCATCTGCCCATCGACGGGCCCGACGGCACCGCCCGTCGGCTCGCCGGGGTGCGTGGCCGGTGCCTCTACACCCACCTCAACAACACCAACCCCCTTACGGACCCGGGTGCGGCCGAGCACGTCCGGCTGGCCGAACTGGGGATCGAAGTCGCCGCCGAGCGGATGGTGATCGAGATATGAGTTCCGGCGGAGCCGCCGTCGACGGCGTCCAAGTGCCGTGGACCGGCGAGGAGTTGGAGTCGCGCCTGCGTGCCGTCGCCGAAGCGCGGTACCACGACCGGCACCCCTTCAACGTACGGATGCACAAGGGCGAGCTGCGCCCCGACGAGCTGCGGCGCTGGATCCTCAACCGCTTCCACTACCAGCGGCACATCCCCGTCAAGGATGCCCACGTCCTGGCGAAGTTCGACACACCGGCGCTGCGGCGGACCTGGCTGCGGCGCATCCAGGACCACGACGGGACGCGGGACGGCGAAGGCGGCATCGAGCGCTGGCTGCGGCTCGGGGAGGCCGCCGGGATCGACCGGGTGCGGCTCGCCTCGGGGGCCGAAGTGCTGCCGGGCGTAAGGCTCGCGGTCGACGGATATGTCAACTTCTGCCGGCTGCGGCCGCCGCTCGACGCCGTCGCCGCCTCGCTCACCGAACTCGCCGCGCCCGGTCTCATGCGCACCCGCATCGAGGCGTTCGCGGAGCACTATCCGTGGATCGAGGCCGGCGGGCTCGCATACTTCCGTACCCGTATCGAGCAGGGCGGCCGCGACGGCGGCGAGGCGCTCGCGCTCGTCAAGGCCTGGGCGCGCACCCGTGAGCAGCAGGAACGGGCCGTCGCCGCGCTCGCCTTCAAGTGCGACGTCCTGTGGTCACTGCTCGACGCGGTGGAGCACGGCGGAGTCCAGGAGTACGGGGGAGCGGGCGCGCCCGGGGGTGTGTCATGAGCGCCGCCGGGGTCCCGGGTGCGCAGGCCGGCACCTGGCGGCCGGTGCTCTCCCGGTCCGTGCTGCTGCGCCACGACCGTGTGCGCGGCTGCGATCTGCTGGTGCTGCCCGAGCGCGTGGTCGTGCTGCGCGGACCCGCCGGGCACATCGTCCGGCTGTGCGACGGCCGACGCGATCTGCGGGCCATCGTCGACGAGCTCGGCGCGCGCTTCCCGGGCGCGCCCGTGGCCGACGAAGTCCCTGCGTTCCTCGGGAAGTTACGGGAGGAAGGGTGGCTGCGATGACCCCCGATCCCGCGATGACCCCCGATCCCGCGCTGAACCCTGATCCCGCACTGAACCCCGACGCTGCGACGGCCGTCGAGCCGGGGGTGGCCGTCGACCCGCCCTGGGCGCTGCTCGCCGAGCTCACCCACGGCTGCCCGCTGCACTGTGCGTACTGCTCGAACCCGGTGGAGCTGGTGCGCCGCACCCGCGAGCTGGACACCGAGGGCTGGTGTGAGGTCATGCGTCAGGCGGGGGAGTTGGGCGTCGTCCACACCCACCTCTCCGGCGGTGAACCGCTGCTGCGTCGCGATCTGCCCGCGATCGTCGCCGCCGCCGACGCGGCCGGCATCTACACCCAGCTCGTCACCAGCGGGATCGGTCTGGACGCGGAGCGCCTGGAGGGTCTGGTGCGCGCCGGGCTGCGGGCCGTGCAACTCTCGGTGCAGCACGCCGACGCGTCGGCGTCCGAACGCATCGCGGGCCGCCGCCGCTCCTTCGCGGCCAAGGAGCGGGCCGCCACCCTGGTGCGGGAGGCGGGGCTGCCGCTGGGGCTCAATGTGGTGCTGCACCGCGACAACCTGGACGCGCTGGACGCGATCGTCGAGCTCGGACTCGCCTGGGGCGTCGACCGCATCGAGCTGGCCAACGCCCAGTTCTACGGGTGGGCCCTGCTCAATCGCGAGCAACTCCTCCCCGGACGCGGCCAGTTGGAGCGTGCCCGCGTGGCGGTGGACCGCTGGCGGGCGCGGCTCGCCGGGCGTGTCGAGCTCGTCTGGGTCGTCCCCGACTACTTCGACGGCACCGCGAAGCCCTGTATGGGCGGCTGGGGTGCGGTCTCGCTCACCGTGGCGCCCGACGGGACCGTACTGCCCTGCCCGGCCGCCGCCTCACTGCCCGGCCTCGACCCGCCCAACGTCCGGGACCGGCCGCTGGAGTGGATCTGGCGCGAGTCCCCGGCGTTCCACGCCTACCGGGGCACCGCCTGGATGCCCGACCCCTGCCGTGGCTGCGCGCTGCGCACCACCGACTTCGGCGGCTGCCGCTGCCAGGCGTACGCGCTGACCGGCGACCCGGCCCGGACCGACCCGGCCTGCCATCGCGCTCCCGACCACCACCTCGTCGAGGCGTTCACGGCCGGATCGCCGCCACGGCGCCCGCCACGGCCGCCCCGCACGGGCCGAACCCGCGCTCCGACGTCCGGGCCGCCACGGACTGGTCGGTCGCCATGACCGCGTCGACCATGGCCCGCTACACACCGGCCTCGATAGGCGGCTGGTCGTACCCCGTCGGCCTCTACCTCTTCGGTCAGTACCAGGTCTACCAGCGCACCCACGACCCCAAGCTGCTCTCCTACATCAGGAGTTACGTCGACCGGTTCGTGGACGCCTCGGGCAGGATCGGCCAGAGCTTCAACAGCCTCGACAGCATGCAGGCGGGGCGGCTGCTCGTGATCCTCCACCACGAGACCGGGCAGGACCGCTACCGGATCGCCGCCAAGAAGATCCGCGACCGGCTGAACACCTATCCCCGCACCGCCGACGGAGGCTTCTGGCACGCCGACAGCAGCAGCCGCGCCCATCAGCTGTGGGCGGACGGGGTGTACATGGTCAACCCCTTCCTGGTCGAGTACGGCAAGGAGTTCGGCGA
Source organism: Streptomyces sp. ERV7 (assembly GCF_001653515.1). Taxonomy (GTDB): domain Bacteria; phylum Actinomycetota; class Actinomycetes; order Streptomycetales; family Streptomycetaceae; genus Streptomyces. Next base: position 1,061,643 of record NZ_LYOY01000051.1, read on the forward strand.
CGCCGCGTACGCCCATGACGAGGCGGCCGGGCAACTCGCCGTCTACGGACGTCACTTGCAGGTGCCAGGTGGTCTGCTGAAGCACGCCTACGACGAGTCGCGCACCGCGAGCTGGGCCGACGCGTCCACCGGGCTCGCCCCCGAGCACTGGTGCCGGGCCATCGGCTGGTACGCGATGGCGCTCGTGAACGTCCTGGACGCGCTGCCCACCGGGCATCCCCGGCGCGCCGGGCTCCTGACGCATCTGCGGAACCTCGCGGGCGGGCTGGAGCGCTACCAGGACCCGAAGTCCGGCCGCTGGTTCCAGGTCGTCGACAAGGGGGCGCGGTCCGACAACTGGACCGAGACGTCCTGCTCCAGCATGTTCACCTACGCGCTGGACCGCGCGGTTCAGCAGGGCTATCTCGACCCGCACTACGAAGCGGTCGCCCGGCGCGGCTACCGGGGCGTCCTCGCCAGGATCTCGCTCGGCGCGGACGGAAGGACCGACCTCACCGACATCTCCATCGGTACCAACGTCGGTGAGTACGCCTACTACGCCGCCCGCACCCGGGCCACCAACGACTTCCACGGCCTCGGCGCTTTCCTGATCATGAACGAGCAACTGGCGGAGGACAAGTGAAGAGACGCTCCCGGATCCTGCTCGTCCTCGCGCTCGTGCTCGGGGCGCTGACCCTCCAGGGGCCCGCCCGGGCCGACCTCCAGAACCCGCGCCAGGACTTCCTGCGCGCCTCGACCTCCGGGCTCTTCCTGCACTGGGGCGAGCGGACCGCGCCCGCGCACACCAGTTGCTCGGGCTGGGAGTCGGACGTCACCGGCGGCGGCTGGACGCCCGGATACTGGGTGGGTGAGGCGCAGAAGCTGCACGCGCAGTATCTGGTCCTCGCGACCTTCCACAGCCGCCTCGGCTACGCCCGCCCCTGGCCGTCGAAGATCCCCGGCAGCTGCTCGACCGGGCGGGACTTCCTGGGCGAGCTGATCGCGGCCGCCAAGGCCGAGGGCCTGAAGACCATCCTCTATATGACCGACGACCCCCAGTGGCACGACCAGGGCGGCCATGAGTGGCTGGACTCCGCCGCCTACTCCTCGTACAAGGGCAGCAGTGTCGACCTGACCACCCGTGACGGGTTCGGGCAGTTCAGCTACGACAACTTCTTCGAGGTCATGGACCGCTACCCCGACCTCGGCGGCTTCTGGATCGACAACGACAACGCCTATTGGGAGAGCCACCACCTCTACGAGCAGATCCAGCGGAAACGCCCCTCCTTCACGCTCAGCAACAACAACGAGGACACGCCGGTCATGGATATGATCAGCAATGAGCAGAAGACCGGGATGAGCCCCGCCTACGACTATCCGCAGGCGCTCTACACAGCCCAACCACGGCTCACCGAAGCCGACTTCAAACTGCCGTCCACCGGCGCCTGGTGGTACGACGGATCGAATCCGGAAGTCGACAGGAAACTCACCCTGGGACGGCTCGTCACCAACGCCGGGTCGTCGGTGAAAGCCCTCATGGCGGAAACGGCCCAGGTGAACGGGAAGTTCCCGTCGAACCAGGCCGCCTTCAACGACTTCGCCGACGGCTATCTGGACCCCATCCGGGAGTCACTGCACGGCGTCGAGGGCGGCGGGTACCTGTACGGCGGGCTCAAGCCCGGGTCCTGGAACGACGGCGCCCACGGCGTCACCACCGTCAGCAAGGCCGACCCCGACCGGCAGTACGTCCACGTCATCACCCCGCCCACCACCTCCACCCTCAAGCTGCGCGACAACGGCTACCGGGTGACCGGGGTGACCAACCTCCGTACCGGCGCGGCGATCCCGTACAGCCAGTCCGGCGGCACGCTCACCCTCCGCGGTCTGGGCGGCTGGGACCCGTACGACACCGTCTTCAAGGTGACCACGGCCGGGCGGGCCGGGATCATCCCCGCCTCTGCCTGCACCGTGACCGCCAGCGCCTCCGCGAGCGGGCACGAGGCCGCCGCGGCGGCCGACGGCAGCCACCTGACGTACTGGGACAACGGCAAGACCCTCCCCGTGCGGCTCGACTACGACCTCGGCGCGGCCAGGAAGGTCCAGTACCTGGGCGTCAACCAGCGCGAGGACTCGGTGAGTTACGCGCGCTCCGACACCGAGCAGTCGGCGCGCATCAAGGGCTACAGGGTGTACGTCAGCGCGGACGGCTCCCATTGGGGGAGTCCGGTGAAGTCCGGGACGCTGCCCAGCGCGCGGGGTGTGGCGGTCATCGACCTACCGGCGACCACCACCCGCCACGTCCGCCTCGAAGTGACCAGCACCTACGCGGCCTCCACCGACACCGCCCGCTACAAGCGCCTGCGGATCGACGAGTCCTGGCTGGGTTCGGCCTACGCCACGGCCGCCAAGGCGAACCCGGACCGCGCCGGCCGGGGCTGATCCCGGGCGCTCCCACCGCAAATCACCCAACGGGCCCATGTCCAACGGAAGTTGAGCCTACGCAGGCCATTGACATCAGGCCCTTCAGGCACTGCTATGCAGTGTTGGTTAGGAAGCTTTCCTAACCCTCTTCCCCTCCCCCCTCGGAAGGAACCCCCCATGCACGCTGCCGCTCCCCGACGCCGCGCCGCCGCGGTCGCCGCCGGCCTCGGCTGTCTCGTCCTGCCCCTGGTCGCGGCCGGCCCCCAGGGCCCTCGCCTCCGCGCCCGGGACCGTCGCCTCCCCGCCGCTCGCCGCGGGCACCATGGCCGCCGCCCCCTACGAGTACCTGGGCTGGGGCAGCCCGCAGAAGCCCACCGACGTCATGGCCGCCACCGGCGTCAAGTGGTTCACCCTGGCGTTCATCCTCTCCGACGGCGGCTGCAACCCGAAGTGGGACGGGTCGCGGGCGCTCACCGGCGGCTCGGACCAGTCCGCGATCAACGCCATCCGGGGCGCGGGCGGCGATGTCGTCGTCTCCGTCGGCGGCTGGAGCGGGAACAAGCTCGGCGAGAAGTGCTCCAGCGCCTCCGCGCTGGCCGGCGCCTACCAGAAGGTGATCAACGCGTATCACCTCAAGGCGCTGGACATCGACATCGAGGACACCGAGTTCTCCAACGCCACCGTGCGCAAGCGGGTCGTCGACGCGCTGAAGATCGTCAAGACCGACAACCCCGGGATCGTCACCTACGTGACCATGGGGACCACACCCGGTGGGCCGGACGCCAACGGCAAGGACCTCATCAAGAAGGGCGCCGCCGCCGGGCTCGCCAACGACGGCTGGGTGATCATGCCGTTCGACTTCGGGGGCCGCAGCGGCTCCATGGGCTCGGCGACCGTGAGCGCCCTCGAAGGGCTGAAGGCGGCGGTGAAGAGCGCGTACGGCTACGGCGACGACACCGCGTACCGGCACATCGGTGTGTCCTCCATGAACGGCAGGACCGACGAGGCCGGTGAGACCGTCACCACCGGCGACTTCCAGACCATCCTCGGCTACGCCAGGCAGCACCACATCGCGCGGTTCTCCTTCTGGTCGGTCAACCGGGACCGCCAGTGCGGCTCGGGCGGCAGCGGCGACGCCTGCAGCGGTGTCTCCCAGGCGCCCTACGCCTTCACCAAGATCGTCGTCCAGTACACCGGCTGAGGGAGTGGAGATGACACAGCAGCGGATACGACGCCGCCTCCCCGCGGCCGGTGCCCTCGCGGCCGTGGCGGGCCTCCTGGTCACCGCGCTCGCCACCACCCAGCCCGCCGCCGCGGCGAGCGCCGGCCCGGCCGTCCCCTTCGGCAGCCACCAGTTCCCCTACGCGGCGGGCACGTTGAAGCCCAGCGGCACGCAGTCGGCGCTCGACCAGCAGGTCGTCGCCACGTACAAGGCGTGGAAGTCCGCGTTCGTGAAGCAGAACTGCGGCAACGGCTGGTACCAGGTGCGCTCGCCGGACGCCGACCACCCCTATGTGGCCGAGGGGCAGGGCTACGGGATGGTCGTCACCGCGCTGATGGCGGGCGCGGACGCCGACGCGAGGAAGATCTTCGACGGGCTCGTGAAATACACCCTGGCCCACCCCTCGGTGAACAACTCCGGGCTGCTCGCCGCCGAGCAGGACTCCTCCTGCAAGAGCGTCGACGGCTCCGACTCGGCCACCGACGGCGACCTCGATGTGGCGTACGGACTGCTGCTCGCCGACCGGCAGTGGGGGAGCGGCGGTACGTACGACTACAGGAGTCTGGCGGTGAAGCACATCGCCGCCATCAAGAAGAGCGAGGTCAACTCCACCACCCACCTCATGCTGCTCGGTGACTGGTCCGGGTCGGGCGAGTCGCACCACTGGATCACCCGCTCCTCGGACTGGATGATCGACCACTTCCGGGCGTTCCGGACCGCCACCGGCGACAGCGCCTGGGACACGATCCGCGCCGCGCACCAGCACCTGATCACCTCGCAGCAGTCCAAGTACGCCTCCACGACCGGGCTGTTGGCCGACTTCGTCGTCAGTACCGACAAGACACCCAGGCCCGCGTCGGGCAAGGTGCTCGAAAGCTCCCACGACGGCGACTTCGGCTGGAACGCCTGCCGTGACCCATGGCGTATCGGTGCGGACGCCGTGACCAGCGGCGACGCCGCCTCGCTCGCCTCCGCGCGCAAGATCAACGGCTGGATCAAGGCCAAGGCCGGCGGCGATCCGAACAAGATCGGTACCGGCTACCACCTCAACGGCTCGGCCTTCGAGAACGGCGACGACATGGCGTTCACCGCCCCGTTCGCCGTCACCGCGCTCACCGACCCCGGCTCGCAGGCCTGGCTCGACGCGCTCTGGGGCAAGCTCGCCGCCACCCCGGTGAACCCGAAGCTCTACTACGGAGCCAGCGTCCAGCTCCAGTCCATGATCGTCGCATCCGGCAACCACTGGGTGCCGTGAAGAGGGTGAAGGAGGATCAGATGCGTCTCGCACCACCCCCACGACCTGCGAGAAGCCTGACGAGGAAGACCGCCGCGAGTGCCGTGCTGCTGCTCTGCGCCGCGCTGGTGCAGACGGTGCCGCAGTCCGCGTCCGCCGCCCCCACCCGCTACGAGGCGGAGCAGGGCGCCTACTCGGCCGGCTCCACGGTCGACGCCAACCACACCGGCTACTCGGGCACCGGGTTCGTCAACTCCGGCAACGCGGTGGGCGCGTACGTCGAGTTCACGGTCGACGCGGCCGCCGCGGGCAACGCGACGGTGGGTGTCCGCTACTCCAACGGCACCACCGCCGACCGCCCCGCCGACGTCCTGGTCAACGGCACCGCCGTGTCCGCCGCACGCGCCTTCGGCGCCACCGCCGACTGGGACACCTGGGCCACCTCCGCCCTCACCGCGCCGGTGAGGGCGGGCAGCAACAGGATCCGGCTCAGCGCCACCTCCGCGGCGGGGCTCGCCAACATCGACTACCTCGACGTCCAGGCCTCCGGCGGCGACGGCCAGGCACCCACCGCGCCGGGCGCGCCCAGCTGTTCGGCGATCACCGAGGACGCGCTCACCCTGAACTGGGGCGCCTCCAGCGACAACGTGGGCGTCTCGATGTACGACGTCTACGAGCACGGCAACAAGATCGGCGAGGTGGCGGGCAACCTCACCTCCGACACCCTCACGGGCCTGCGCCCCGACACCCCGTACAACCTGACGGTGTTCGCCCGGGACGCGGCCGGAAACGTCTCCCCGGCCAGCCCCGCCGCCGACTGCACCACCCGGCCCAGCACCGACACCACCCCGCCGACCAGACCCGGCACCCTCACCTCCTCCCACATCACCGCCACCAGCGCGGACCTGAAGTGGGGTGCCTCCACCGACGACAAGGGCGTCACCGCGTACGAGGTGCGCAGCGGCGCCGGCGTCTACCAGACCGTCACCGGGAAACCGCCCGCCACCAGCACCACCGTGACCGGGCTCGCCTGCGACAGCCCGTACACCCTGACCGTGGTGGCCAGGGACGCGGGCGGCAACACCTCACCGGCGGGCAACGCGGTCACCTTCACCACCGGTGCCTGCCGGAGCGACGGCGGTGTCCCGTCCTCCATCAGCACGCTCTCCAGCGGCTGGACGATCCCGTGGGGCACCTTCTGGATGCCGGACGGATCGAGCGCGCTGGTCACCGAGCGGGACAGCTTCAAGGTCTACAAGTTGACCCCGGCCGGCACGAAGACGCAGGTGGGAACCGTGCCGAACGCCGTCACCACCGACGGTGAGGGCGGTCTGATGGGCGTCGCGGTCGACCCCGGGTGGGCCACCGACCACTACGTCTACTTCATGCACAGCGCCTCCGAGGGCAACCGGATCGTGCGGATGACGTACGACGGGGGTGCGCTCGGCGGGTACACCGTCCTGCTGAAGGGGATCAAGAAGAGCAAGTACCACAACGGCGGACGGCTCGCGTTCGGCCCGGACGGGTATCTGTACGCCGCGACCGGTGAGGCCCAGACGCCCGACCTCGCCCAGGACAAGAACTCCCTCAACGGCAAGATCCTGCGGATGACCACCGACGGCAAGCCGGCTCCCGGCAACCCGTTCGGCACCCATCTCTACAGCTACGGCCACCGCAACCCGCAGGGCCTGGCCTTCGACCGCGACGGGCGGCTGTGGGAGGCCGAGTTCGGCAACAGCTCCAAGGACGAGCTCAACCTCATCAAACCGGGCAACAACTACGGCTGGCCGGTGTGCGAGGGCTCCTGCTCCACGGCGGGGATGACCAACCCGAAGGCGTCCTGGCCCGTCGCCCAGGCCTCGCCCAGCGGTATCGCCATCGTCCGCAACGTCATCTACATGGCGGCGCTCAAGGGCGAACGGCTGTGGCGCATCCCCATCAACGGCGACACCGAGAGCGTGGGCACACCGACCGCGTACTACGTCGGCTCCTACGGACGGCTGCGCACGGTCACCAAGGTGCCGGGCGAGGACGCGCTGTGGCTGTCGACCACCAACTGCGACAACAACGGACACGCACCCGACGGTTCGGACAAGGTCTTCAAGGTGCTGATCAAGTGACCCGAGTGAGAGGCGGACCGACCGGCTGACACGGGGGTGGCGCGCCCTGTACCGCGACGGCTCAGCGGTACAAGGCGTCCACCTCCACCGTGTAGGCCTCCTCGATGGCCCGCCGCTTGAGCTTCAGCGACGGGGTGAGCAGACCGTGCTCCTCGGTGAACTGATGGGCGAGGATCCGGAAGGTACGGATCTGCTCGGCTTGGGAGACCAGGGTGTTGGCGGCGACCACCGCGCGCCGCACCTCGGTCTCCAGGTCGGGGTCGCGTACGAGCTCGGACGCGGTCATCGACGGTTTGTTGCGCATCGCCAGCCAGTGGTCCACGCCCTCCTGGTCGAGGGTGACCAGGGCGGCGATGTAGGGGCGGTCGTTGCCGACGACGATGCACTGGGCCACCAGCGGGTGCGCCCTGACCCGCTCCTCCAGGGCCACCGGCGAGACGCTCTTGCCGCCGGAGGTCACCAGGATCTCCTTCTTGCGGCCGGTGATGGTCAGATAGCCGTCCTCGTCGAGGGCGCCGATGTCGCCGGTGGCCAGCCAGCCGTCCTTGAGGACCTTCTCGGTCGCCTTGGGCTCGTTGAGGTAGCCCGAGAAGACCTGGCCGCCGTGCAGCCACACCTCGCCGTCCTCGGCGATGTGCACGGTGGTGCCCGGCACCGGCAGACCGACCGTGCCGAACCGGGTGCGCTCGGGCGGGTTGGCGGTGGCGGCGGCCGTGGTCTCGGTCAGCCCGTACCCCTCGTAGATCGTCACGCCCGCGCCGGCGAAGAAGAGGGCGAGGCGGCGGCCCATGCTGGAACCGCCGGACATGGCGTGCCGCACCCGCCCGCCCATCGCCTCGCGGACCTTGCCGTAGACGACCTTCTCGAAGAACTGGTGCTGCATCCGCAGCGCCGCCGAGGGACCCGGGCCCAGGCCGAAGGCCTTCTGCTCCAGCGCCTCCGCGTACTTCACCGCGATCTCGACGGCCTTGTCGAAGGGCCCCGTCCTGCCGTCCGCCTCGGCGCGCCGGCGGGCGGCGTTGAAGACCTTCTCGAAGATGTAGGGGACCGCCAGGATGAAGGTCGGCCGCAGGGACTGGAGGTCGGGCAGGAGCGCGGAGGCGGAGAGCGCGGGCTGGTGGCCGAGCTTCACCCGGCCCCGGACCGCGGCGACCTCCACCATCCGGCCGAAGACGTGCGCCAGCGGCAGGAACAGCAGGGTCGACGCCTCGTCGCCGGGGCGCGAGTGGAACACCGGCTCCCAGCGGGCGACCATGGTGTCCGCCTCGAACATGAAGTTGGCGTGGGTGATCACACAGCCCTTGGGGCGGCCGGTGGTGCCGGAGGTGTAGATGACGGTCGCGGTCGACTCGGGTGTGACCGCGCGCCGGTGGCGGTGCACCACGTCGTCCTCGATCTGCGCGCCCGCCGCGAGGAGCTCGGCCAGCGCCCCCGCGTCGAGCTGCCACAGGCGTTTGAGGTGCGGCAGCCGGTCCACCACCGAGCCGATGGTCATGGCGTGGTCCTCGTGCTCGACCACGCACGCGGTGACCTCGGAGTCGTGCAGCATCCAGAAGACCTGCTCGGCGGAGGAGGTCGGGTAGATGGGCACCGGCTGGGCGCCGATGGACCAGAGCGCGAAGTCGAAGAGCGTCCACTCGTAGCGGGTGCGGGACATCACGGCGACCCGGTCCCCGAACCGCACACCGTCCGCGATCAGCCCTTTGGCGAGCGCCAGCACCTCGTCGCGAAAGCGTGCCGAGGTCACGTCCTGCCACTGGCCCGCCTCGTCCTTGCGGGCCAGGGCGACCCGGTCCGGATCGTCGAGGGCGTGGTCGAACACGACGTCCGCCAGCCCGCCGACGTGAGGCGCCATCGCCATGGGTGGGACAGTGAACTCGCGCAATACCTTGCTCCTTGTGGCGCTCCGCACAGCGCCGGTGACGGTACCCCAACGGGGGTCCCGACGGGAGGGGCCTCAAGGAATCCGGTCAAGTGCGACAGTGACGCCCATCACCACAGGTCAGCACCGTGGATGCGGCCCTGTAGGGGCCGTACGGCCCGCATTCTGACCCTGGAGTCAGTAGCGGGCCGTTTTTTCTCCACGGAATCTGTACGACCTGGTCACGCCCGCTCTACCGGGATCGCGCCCTTGGTACGTACCTGGGTGGGTGCGGCCGTAGGCGTCCGCACCAGCGCGAACACGGCGAGACCGGCCACCACGGCGAGTGCCCCGGCGGCCACCGCGGCCCCGTTCAGACCCGAGGCGAAGGCGGTGTGCAGCGCCTCGTCGGGGACCCGGCCGCGCAGCGAACCGGCCGCGCCGCCCGCCAGCGCCCGGGCCTCGGGCGTGCTGTCCAGCGAGTCGGCCATCCGGGAGGTGGCGAGGGTGCCGAACACCGCGATGCTCACCGCGTAGCCGAGCTGGCGCACGGTGTTCATCGCGCCGGTCGCCATGCCGCTGCTGCGCTGGGGCACCGAGGCGAGCGCCGCCGACGCCAGCGCCGGGCTGACCAGGCCCACCCCGATGCCGGTCACCACCAGACCGGCCACCAGCGCCGTCCAGTCGGATCCCGCGTCGAGCAGCGCCTGGCCGAACAGACCGGCGGCGATGAGCAGCAGCCCGGCACAGATCAGCAGCCGCTGCGAGACGCCGTGCAGGAACCGGCCGCCGAGCGCCGAGGTCACGAACGAGGCCAGCGCCAGCGGCACCAGCGCCAGACCGCCGGTCACCGGGCTCATGTCCAGGAGCGTCTGGAGCCAGATCGAGGTGTACGGGAGCACCCCGAAGGCGGCCGAGTTCAGCGCGAGGGCCGCCACCAGGACGCCGACGAAGGCGGGTCGCCGCAGCAGCGACAGATCCATCAGCGGCCGCTCGGTGCGGCTCTCCACCACGGCGAAGGCGAGCAGCGCGGCCGCCGACACGGCGAAGGAGAGCAGGGTGCGCGAGTCGCCCCAGCCGTCGGAGCCCGCGTTGACCGCCCCGTAGGTGAGGGCCGCGGCGAAGAGCGCGAACAGGACCGTGCCCGCCCAGTCGGTACGGCCGGCCGCCGGGCTCTTGGACTCCGGGACCACCCGGACCGTCAGCCACACCGCGGCGGCGCTCACCGGCAGGTTGACGAAGAAGATCCACCGCCAGCCGAAGCCCTCGGTGAGCAGCCCGCCCAGGATCGGGCCGAGGGCCGCGGCGGCGCCGTTGACCGCGCCCCACACCCCGAGCGCCACCGAGCGGTCGCGGCCCTGGTAGGCGGCGCCGAGCAGCGGCAGCGTGGTCGCGAACATCGCGGCGGCGCCGACCCCCTGGAGCGCGCGCATCGCGATCAGCGTCCCCGCGTCGCCCGCCAGCCCGCAGGCGAGCGAGGCGCCCGCGAAGAGCACCGTGCCCGCCGCGTAGAACTTCCGGCGCCCGGCCGTGTCGGCGCCCGCGCCCGCGCCGAGCAGCAGCGCGGCCAGCGCCAGCGCGTACACGTCGATCACCCACTGCAGACTCGACAGCGAGGCGTCCAGTGAACTCGCCATGTCCGGGAGAGCGACCGTCACGATGGTCACGTCCAGGAGCAGCATGAACGTTCCCAGACACACGGCGACCAACGGTCCCCACTTGCGCATCTCATTCCTCCGACCTTGTTCGTTCGACGTCCCGTACGATCGGTCGCGGCCGGGCCAAAGCTCCACCCAGCCCGCTCAGCACGCAGGAATCCGACACCGAAGGGGTTCAGGGCGATGGATTCACCCGAGTTCGACGAGCTGGACCAGCGGCTGGTGAGCGCGTTCGCCCTGGACGGCCGGGCCCCGTTCAGCCGGATCGCCGCCGTGCTCGGTGTCTCCGACCAGACCGTCGCCCGCCGCTACCGCAGGCTGTACGCGGACGGCGAGCTGAGGGTCGTCGGGGTCCGCGACCCCGAACGGCTCGGCCGCACCCGCTGGATGCTGCGGCTGCGCTGCACCCCCGACGCGTCCGTCTCCATCGCCACGGCGCTGGCCCGGCGGCCCGACACCGCCTGGATCGGGCTGACCTCGGGCGGCACCGAGGTGGTGTGCACCACCGAGGCGCGCCGGCCCGAGGACCACGAGGCGCTGCTGCTCGGCAAGCTGCCGCGCACCCCGAGCATCGTCGAGATCGGCGCCCACCAGCTGCTCCACCGCTTCTACGGCGGCCCGCTCGGCTGGTTCGCCAAGGACTCGGTCCTCACCGCCGAGGAGCGGGCCGCGCTGCTGCCCGCGCCGGTGGAGCCCCCGGCCGGGCCGATCCGGCTCGACGCGGAGGACGAGGCTCTCATCGCCGCGCTCGCCCGCGACGCACGGGCGGGCTACCCCGAGCTCCAGAAGGCCACCGGGCGCTCGGAGTCCGCGGTCAAGCGGCGCCTGGACCAGCTGCTGCGCTGCGGCGCCCTGTTCATCGACGTCGAGTTCGACACGACCCGGTTCGGCTTCCGGACCAGGGCGCTGCTGTGGATCACGGTGGCTCCCTCGGCGCTGGCCACCGTGGGCGCGGCCCTCGCCGCGCACCCGGAGGTCGCCTTCGCCGGTGCCACCTCGGGCCCCGCCAACCTCGTCGCGGTGGTCATCTGCCGCGATCCGGCCGGGCTCTACACGTATCTCAGCGAGAAGCTCGGCACGCTGGAAGGGGTCCAGCACGTGGAGACCGCCCCTTTACTGCGCCAGGTCAAGCAGCTGACGTACGGGGGCTGAGACCGCTCGCCAGGATCGCCGCCGCGAGCGCGTCCGCCGCCTCCTGCGCCGAGGGGCGGCGCCCGCCGTGCAGCAGGACGAAGTCCACCGGCCCCAGCTCCGGCAGCCCCGACCTCGCCGGCAGCGGCGCCAGCCCCGGCGGGACCAGACCGCGGGTGTGGGCCATCACGCCGAGCCCCGCCCGGGCCGCCGCGACCAGTCCGCTCAGGCTGCCGCTGGTGCAGGCGATCCGCCACGCCCGGCCGTGCTCCTCCAGGACTTCCAGCGCCCGGGCCCGGGTGATGCCCGGCGGCGGGAAGAGGATCAGTGGCACCGGCCGGTCGGGGTCCAGGCGCAGCCCCGGCGCGCCGATCCAGCACAGGGCGTCCTGCCAGACCCGCTCGCCGTGGGTGTCGCCCGGGCGCCGCTTGGCCAGCACCAGGTCGAGGCGGCCCGCCTCGAGGCGGCGGTGCAGGGTGCCGGACAGCTCGACCGTCAGCTCCAGGTCGACCTCAGGGTGGTCGCGCCGGAAGGACTCCAGGACCTCGGGGAGCCGGGTGAGCACGAAGTCCTCGGAGGCGCCGAACCGCAGCCGCCCGCGCAGCCGGGTCCCGGTGAAGTAAGCGGCGGCCCGCTCGTGCGCGGCCAGGATCGTCCGGGCGAAGCCGAGCATCGCCTCGCCGTCCTCGGTGAGCCGGACGCTGTGCGTGTCCCGGCTGAACAGCGGCCGCCCGGTCGCCTCCTCAAGGCGCCGCACGTGCTGGCTGACCGTGGACTGCCGCAGCCCCAGCCGCCGCGCGGCCTGGGTGAAGCTCAGCGTCTGCGCGACGGCGAGGAAGGTCCGGAGCTGCTGCGGCTCGTACACGGCAGCAGGTTATCGCGGAACGTGATGACAGTCAGAGTGGTGTACGGGATTCCCGATCGGCCGCCGGAGGTGAATCATCGAGAGGGCACGACCCGCCCGTACGCAGAGCCGAAGCACGGCGCCGAGCACAGAGCGAAGTGGAGCAGATGAACCGCCGCACGCCCCAGCTGCCGTCCTGGCTGCCGATCGACCCGTTCATCATGACGCTGATCGCCACGGTGGCCCTGGCGGCGCTGCTCCCGGTCTCCGGCGGCGCCGCGCACGTGGCGAGCGGCGCGTCGACCGGGGCCGTCGCCCTGCTCTTCTTCCTGTACGGGGCCCGGCTCTCCACCCGGGAGGCCCTCGACGGGCTGCGCCACTGGCGGCTCCATGTGACGGTCCTCGCCTGTACGTTCGTGCTCTTCCCGCTGCTGGGGCTCGCCGCGCGGGGCCTGGTGCCGGTGGTGCTGACCCCGGACCTGTTCCACGGGCTGCTGTTCCTTTGCCTGGTCCCCTCCACCATCCAGTCCTCGATCGCCTTCACCTCGATCGCGCGCGGAAACGTGCCCGCGGCGATCTGCGCGGGCTCGTTCTCCAGCCTGGCCGGGATCTTCGTGACCCCGCTGCTCGCCGCGCTGCTGCTCGGCGGCAGCGCGGGAGGCGTCTCGGCGGACTCGGTGCTGAAGATCGCCCTCCAGCTCCTGGTGCCGTTCGCCTCGGGGCAGTTGCTGCGGCGCTGGGTGGGAGGCTTCCTCGCCCGGCACCGGAAGGTGCTGAGCCTGGTGGACCGGGGCTCGATCCTGCTGGTCGTCTACGCCGCGTTCAGCGAGGGCATGGTCCGGGGCATCTGGCACCAGGTGAGCCCGGGCCGCCTCGGCGCGCTGCTCGGGGTCGAGGCGGTCCTGCTCGCCGCGATGCTCGCGCTGAGCTGGTACGGGGCGAAGCGGCTCGGGTTCGGCCGGGGCGACCGGATCGCGATCCAGTTCGCCGGGTCCAAGAAGAGCCTGGCGGCCGGGCTGCCCATGGCCAGCGTCCTGTTCGGAGCCCAGGCGGCCCTGGCGGTGCTGCCGCTGATGCTCTTCCACCAGATGCAGCTGATGGTCTGCGCGGTCATCGCCCGGCGGCGGGCGCGCGACCCGCTGGAGGAGCCCGGCCCGCTCGCCCGGGGCGGGGCGGCGCCCGTCCTCACGCGCCGCCCGTGACGAGCACCACCTTGCCCAGGTTGCGCCGTGAGTCGATGAGTTCATGGGCGCGGGCCGCCTCCTCCAGCGGCAGCTCGGCGTGGACGGCCGCGCGCAGCTTCCCGCTCCGGTGCAGCTCCCACAGCTCGTCGCGCCAGGCCGCGTACAGCTCCGGCTTGCCGCGGGCGATCATCGCCATCTGGAAGGCGATCACGGACTTCCCGCCGACCAGCAGGTCGTAGACCTCGACCGTGCCGCCGCCCGAGCTGAACGCGACCAGTCGGCCGCCGGGCGCGAGCGCCTTCACCGCCGGGGTGAGCAGTTCGCCGCCGACGCCGTCGAGGATCACGTCGACCGGCTCGCCCCAGGAGGCGTCGCCGTAGAGCACGACCTCGTCGGCGCCCCTCTCCCGTACGAAATCGGCCTTGTCGGCCGAGCTCACGGCTGCCACGACCCGGCTCGCGCCGCCGCCCCGGGCCAGCTGGAGCGCGAGCTGGCCGACCGCGCTCGCCGCCGCCGTCACCATGACGGACTCGCCCGGCTGCGGCCGGGCCGACTCGTAGGCGCCCCGGGCCACCAGACCGCTGCGGACGAGCGCGACCGCCTCGACGGAGGTGGCGTGCCCGGGGATGCGGGAGGCCATGGTCTCGTGGAGGACGGCCAGTTCGGCGTATCCGTGCGAGAAGCAGAGCCCCGTCACCCGGTCGCCCTCGGCGAAGGAGGTGACGCCCGCGCCGAGGGCGACCACCGTGCCGGCGACCTCGCCGCCGAGCGGGAACGGCTCCCTGCCCTCGCGCACCTTGCGGACGACGGGCAGGGTGACGCCGATGGCGTCGGTGCGGACCAGCAGTTCGCCGGGGCCGGGCGCGGGGGCCTCGACGTCCTCGGTGAACAGGACCTCGGGGCCGCCGTTGACCTCGAAGCGAACACGGCGCATGGACTCTCCCGGGGTGGATGAAGGGGGATGGGGGAATTCGTTGGATGTCCCAACGATAGACAAGAAGTCGTTGGGAAGTCCAATGGTTTCTGGATAGGATCGGTGCCGTGACCCGACGAGCCGACTCCCTCCCCGCACTCCAGCGCATCCAGGCCCTGCCCAGCTGGGTCCTCGGCCGGGCGGCCACCCGGGGCCGGAGCCTGGTGGCGGCGGCCATCGCGCACGAGGGCGCGAAGATGTGGCACCACGCCGTGCTGGCGGCCGTCTCCGAATACGGGCCGCTCGCCCAGGCCGAGCTCGGGCGCCGGATCTCGCTCGACCCCAAGGACCTGGTCGGCGTCCTCAACGACCTCCAGGCCGACGGGTATGTCGTCCGAGAGCCGGACCCGCGCGACCGCCGCAAGAACGCCGTCACGGTCACGTCGCGGGGCGAGGCGATGCTGGCGCGCTGCGCGACGGCGGCCGAGCGGGCCAACGACGAGCTCCTGGCACCGCTGAGCGCGGCCGAGCGCGGGCAACTGATGGCGCTGCTCCGGCGGATCGGGGTGGAGGAGCCGGAGTAGGCGGCGCGAGGGCCGCAGGGAAACGGCGGGGCCCGGCCGGCGCTCCCCGCTGGCCGGGCCCGGTACCCGTGCGGCGGAACGGGCCCGTCAGCCCTGGGCGGCCGGAGCCTCCAGGGCGATGCGGTGCTCGCCCGCGTACACGTTCATGTTGGCTCCCCGCAGGAAGCCGACCAGGGTCAGACCCGTCTCGGCGGCCAGGTCCACGGCCAGCGACGAGGGCGCGGAGACGGCGGCGAGCAGCGGGATCCCGGCCATCACGGCCTTCTGGGCCAGCTCGAACGAGGCCCGCCCCGAGACCAGCAGCACCGCCTGCGACAGCGGTAGCCGCCCGTCCTGCAGGGCCCGCCCCACCAGCTTGTCCACCGCGTTGTGCCGGCCCACGTCCTCCCGTACGTCGAGCAGCTCGCCCTCCGCCGTGAAGAGCGCGGCCGCGTGCAGGCCCCCGGTCCGGTCGAAGACCCGCTGGGCCGCGCGCAGCCGGTCGGGGAGGCTCGCGAGCAGTTCGGGCGTGACGCGGACCGGGGGAGCGTCGGCGATCGGGAAGCGCGCCTGCGTACGGACGGCGTCCAGGCTGGCCTTGCCGCACAGCCCGCAGGACGACGTGGTGTACACGTTGCGCTCCAGCGTGATGTCGGGGACCTCGACACCGGGGGAGAGCTTCACGTCCACCACGTTGTACGTGTTGACCCCGTCGGCGGTCGCCCCGGCGCAGTAGACGATCGACTGCACCTCGTCGGCCGCCGCGATGACGCCCTCGCTGACCAGGAACCCGGCCGCCAGCGCGAAGTCGTCCCCCGGGGTGCGCATGGTGATGGCGAGCGGCCGGCCGTTCAGCCGGATCTCCAGTGGCTCCTCGGCCACCAGCGTGTCCGGCCGGGCGGAGACGGCCCCGTCCCGGATGCGGATGACGCGGCGGCGCTCGGTGACCCGTCCCATGACGCAATTCCTTCGTTTCCGACCGGCATTCGTTACTGACCGGCACTTTGTATGTGCTGGAAGCCGAAGCGGCCCTTGATGCAGAGGTTGCCGTGGGTCACCGGGTTGTCGTGCGGTGAGGTGACCTTGACGATCTCATTGTCCTGCACATGGAGGGTGAGGTTGCAGCCGACGCCGCGGTACGCGCACACCGTCGTCGTCGCCGTCCGCGCCGCCTCGTCCCAGGTGCCCGCCGCGCGCATGGGCCTCGACCAGGCTGCGGGTCCCCTCCAAGTGCCGTACGACACCGGGGGATTCGATCCCGGTGGCCGCGTACACCGCACAGCCGATCGCCCGCTCGGGCGGCAGGGTGGCGCTCACGGCCCCGCCCGGGGCGACGCTCTCGATCCGCCGCCCCGCGTACGGGTGCACCGGAGGCGCACGGCGGAGGGGCCTGGTCGACAGAATATTGTCGACAGTATGCCTTTGAGCGGTCAAGGGAGCGGGCGTGCTGCGGGGGCAGGACGCACGGCGGCTGACACAAGGCTCCAAAGGCGCGCCGGGAAGCCTGTTGGATCTCTTGCCTCTGTACCGGTCGGTAGCCACGAAGACTGGATGGCTCCTGATGTCCTACGAGGGGAAACCGCGGCATGACCGGCATGCGAGGCTCACGCGTCGTCGCGCTCGGGCACTACCAGCCCGCCAAGGTGCTCACCAACGACGAGCTCGCCGCCATGGTCGAGACCAGCGACGAGTGGATCAGCAGCCGGGTCGGCATCCGCACCCGCCATGTCGCCGGGCCCGACGAGCCGGTCGACGAACTGGCCGCGCACGCCGGCGCCAAGGCGCTGGCCGCCGCCGGGCTGACCCCCGCCGACATCGATCTGGTCCTGGTCGCCACCTCCACCGCGATCGACCGCTCCCCGAACACCGCGGCCCGGGTCGCCGCCCGCCTCGGCATGGGCTCGCCCGCGGTCATGGACCTCAACGTCGTCTGCGCGGGCTTCACCCACGCCCTGGCCACCGCCGACCACGCCGTCCGGGCCGGCTCGTCCACCCGGGCCCTGGTCATCGGCGCGGACAAGATGACCGGCATCACCGACTGGACCGACCGCACCACCTGCGTCCTGGTCGGCGACGGCGCGGGCGCCGCCGTGGTGGAGGCCGCGGAGGAGGAGCTGATCGGCCCGGTGCTCTGGGGCTCGGTCCCCGAGATGGGCCACGCCGTACGGATCGAGGGCACCCCGCCGGTCTTCGCCCAGGAGGGCCAGGCCGTCTACCGCTGGGCCACCACCCAACTGCCGCCGATCGCGCGCCGGGTGTGCGAGCGGGCCGGGGTCACCCCCGAGGAACTAGCCGCCGTCGTACTGCACCAGGCCAATCTCCGCATCATCGAGCCGGTGGCCCGCAAGATCGGCGCGGTGAACGCGGTGATCGCCCGCGATGTGGTGGAGTCCGGCAACACCTCGGCCGCGAGCATCCCGATGGCCCTGTCCAAGCTGGTGGAACGCGGCGAGATCGGCACCGGCGACCCGGTCCTGCTCTTCGGCTTCGGCGGCAACCTGTCCTACGCGGGCCAGGTCATCCGCTGCCCGTAGCCGGTCGGGCGCGGGGCGCGGAACCGGCCGCGGGGGACCGGGCGCGCTGGACTTCGCGATCGGTAGACTGTAGACGATAGCCAATCGAGCGTGACGATCGCGTCGCCGGTGGAGCGAGCCGGGGGCCGACCTTGAGGGGGCCCGATGTCGTCCGCAGGACTGCCGCAGGGAACCGTGCCCAAGCTGGAGCGGCCGGGACCGCTGCGCGAGCGGGTGTACGAGGCGCTGCTCGAACTCATCACCACACGCGTGCTGCGCCCCGGCCAGCACCTGGTCGAGAGTGAACTGGCGGGGCACCTCGGGGTGTCGCGGCAGCCGGTCCGCGAGGCGCTCCAGCGTCTGAACACCGAGGGCTGGGTCGATCTGCGCCCCGCGCAGGGTGCGTTCGTCCACGAGCCCACCGAGGACGAGGCCGACCACCTCCTCTCCGTCCGCACCCTCCTGGAGGCCGAGGCCGCCCGGCTGGCCGCCGCCCACTCCGGCTCGGCCGGGATCGCCGCCCTGGAGGCACTGTGCGCCGAGGGCGAGCGGGCGGTCGCCGACGACGACGTGGACCTGGCGGTGGCGACCAGCGCGGAGTTCCACGCCAAGGTGATGGAGCTCGCCGGGAACCCGGTGCTCGCGGAGCTCGCGGCGCAGGTGGACCGCCGGGTGCGCTGGTACTGCACACCGGTGGCCCGCCGTCGCGGCAGGCAGTCCTGGGTGGAGCACCGCGAGCTCACCGCGGCGATCTCCGCACGCGACGAGCAGACCGCCACCTCGGTCATGCGGACCCACACCGAGCACACCCGCACCACGTACCACGAGCGGGTGCGGCAGGCGTAGCCGCCCAAGTCCGGTCGCGCACCCGGGACTTGTCGTCGGTCCAGGCTTTGTCCTCGGTGTGGGGAAAGTCGTCATCGATTCCTGCGTAACTTCTTCCCACCCCGGAGCGGCGCTGCTACGTTCCCCTGCGAAGCCACACGGCCGCGACGGCAGGGAGGGGCGCGTGAGACGTATGACGGCACGACCCGCCAACGCCCATCAGGCGCGGCTGCTGCGGCTGCTGCGCGACGGAGGGCCCAACTCCCGGGCCCAGCTGGGCGATCAGGTCGACCTCTCCCGGTCGAAGCTGGCCGTCGAGGTGGAACGGCTCCTGGAGACCGGTCTCGTGGTGGCCGACGGCCTCGCCGCCTCGCGTGGCGGGCGCCGCTCCCACAACATCCGCCTCGCACCGAGCCTGCGCTTCCTCGGCGTGGACATCGGCGCCACCTCGGTGGACGTCGCCGTCACCAACGCGGAGCTGGAGGTCCTGGGCCACCTCAACCAGCCCATGGACGTACGCGAGGGACCGGTCGCCGTCTTCGAGCAAGTCCTCGCGATGGCCGCCAAGTTGCGGTCGACCGGGCTCGCCGAGGGGTTCGACGGGGCCGGGATCGGCGTCCCCGGGCCGGTCCGCTTCCCCGAGGGCGTCCCGGTGGCCCCGCCGATCATGCCGGGCTGGGACGGCTTCCCGGTCCGCGAGGCGCTCAGCCAGGAACTCGGCTGCCCGGTCATGGTCGACAACGACGTGAACCTGATGGCGATGGGGGAGCAGCACGCGGGCGTGGCGCGCTCGGTGGGCGACTTCCTCTGCGTCAAGATCGGCACGGGCATCGGCTGCGGCATCGTCGTCGGCGGAGAGGTCTACCGGGGCACCACCGGCAGCGCCGGCGACATCGGCCACATCCAGGTGGAACCGGACGGCCGCGCCTGCGCCTGCGGCAACAAGGGCTGTCTGGAAGCCCACTTCAGCGGTGCCGCCCTGGCCCGTGACGCCGAGGCCGCCGCACACTCCGGACGCTCCGCCGAGCTCGCCGCCCGGCTCGCGGCGGCCGGTCGCCTGACCGCCGCGGACGTGGCGGTGGCCGCGTCCGCCGGGGACGCCGTCTCCCTGGAGCTGATCCGCGCCGGCGGCGACCGCGTCGGCCAGGTCATCGCCGGTCTGGTCTCCTTCTTCAACCCCGGCCTCGTGGTGATCGGCGGCGGGGTGACCGGCCTCGGCCACACCCTCCTGGCCAGCGTCCGCACCCAGGTCTACCGCCAGTCCCTGCCGCTCGCGACCGGCAACCTCCCCATCGTCCTGGGCGAGTTGGGGCCGGTCGCCGGGGTCACCGGCGCGGCCCGGCTCATCAGCGACCACCTGTTCTCACCGGCCTGATCCCCACGCTCGCCCCCGCGCCGGTCCTCGTACGTCGTACTGCCCTGCCCTGCCCTGATTTCCGAGGGGAACCGCCATGGCACCAGCGCACGACTCACCACCCGTCCCGCCCCCGCCCCTGCTCACCATGTCCGGCATCACCAAGTCCTTCCCCGGAGTGCGCGCCCTGGACGGCGTCGACCTGGAGGTGCTGCCGGGCGAGACCCACTGTCTGCTCGGCCAGAACGGCGCCGGGAAGTCCACCCTCATCAAGGTCCTCGCCGGGGTCCACCAGCCCGACGGCGGCCGGATCGTCTGGCAGGGCGAGCCGGTCTCGCTCAGGTCCCCGATCGCCGCGATGCGGCGCGGGATCGCCACCATCTACCAGGAACTCGACCTGGTGGAGGGCCTGTCGGTGGCCGAGAACGTCTTCCTCGGCCACGAGCCGACCACCGCGGGGTTCGTCGTGCGCGGCAGAGCCGCCCGCACCGCGACCGCCGCCCTGCTGCGACGGCTCGGCCACCCGGAGATCCCGCCGGACCGGCTGGTCGGCGCGCTCTCCGCCGCCCAGCGGCAGATCGTCTCCATGGCCCGCGCCCTCTCCCACGACGTCCGGCTGATCGTGATGGACGAGCCGTCCGCCGCGCTCGACCCCGACGAGGTCGACAATCTGTTCCGTATCGTCGCCGGCCTCACCTCCGCCGGGGTCGCCGTCGTCTACATCTCGCACCGGCTGGAGGAGATCCGCCGGATCGGCGACCGGGTCACGGTCCTCAAGGACGGGCGTGCGGTCGCCGTCGGCCTCCCGGCCAAGGAGACCCCGACGCGTGACATCGTTGCCATGATGACCGGCCGTACGGTCGAGTACGTCTTCCCGCCCCGGCCCGCGCGTCCGCGCGCCGACAGTGCCTCCGGCCCCGGTGCCGCACCCGTCCTGAGGGTCGAAGGGCTCGCCGGACAGGGCGAGTTCGCGGCCTTCGACCTGGAGGTGCGGGCCGGCGAGATCGTCGGGCTCGCCGGTCTGGTCGGCTCCGGACGCTCCGAGGTCCTGGAGACGGTGTACGGAGCACGGCGTCCCAGCGCCGGACGGGTGTTCGTGGACGGGCGGCCCCTGCGGCCCGGCAGCGTACGCGCCGCGGTCCGGGCCGGGATCGGGCTCGCCCCCGAGGAGCGCAAGGCGCAGGGACTGCTGATGCTGGAGTCCGTCACGCGCAATGTCTCCCTCTCCTCCCTCTCCCGCTTCTCGCGCGCGGGCTGGCTGGACCGGCGGGCCGAACGCGCCGCCGCCCGCGAGGCCACCCGCGCACTGTCGCTGCGCCCCGACGCCCCGGACGCCCGCGTCCGTACCCTCTCCGGCGGCAACCAGCAGAAGGCGGTGCTGGCCCGCTGGCTGCTGCGCGGCTGCCGGGTGCTGCTGCTCGACGAGCCGACCCGGGGTGTGGACGTCGGCGCCCGTGCCGAGCTCTACGCCGTCATCCGCCGGCTCGCCGACGAAGGGCTCGCCGTGCTGCTCGTCTCCAGCGAGGTCCCGGAGGTCCTGGGCCTCGCCGACCGGGTGCTCGTGCTGCGCGAGGGGCGCGTGGTGCACCGGGCCCCGGCGGCGGAGCTGGACGAGCACCGCGTACTCGACCTCGTGATGGAAGGGAGCCCGACCCCGTGACCCAGCAGCCCGTCTCGCCGGCGCAGCAGCAGGCCCCGGTCCCGGCCGCCGTATCCGACAAGTCCGGGGAGAGGAGCGGAGGTTGGCGGGGCCTCGGCCTCCGGGCGGACGTGCGCAACCTCTCCCTGCTCGGGGTGCTCGCCGTGCTCGTCGCGGTCGGCGGCATCACCGAACCCGACACCTTCCTCTCCACCAGCAACCTCCAGCTCGTCCTCACCCAGGCCTCGGTCATCGGTGTCGTCACCGTCGGTATGACCTTCGTGATCACCAGCGGCGGCATCGACCTGTCGGTCGGCGCGATCGTCGCGCTCTCCTCGGTCTGGGCCACCACGCTCGCCACTCAGGAGTACGGCTTCGCGGGCATCCTCTTCACCGCCGTGGTGGTCGGCCTCGGCTGTGGGCTGGTGAACGGGCTGCTGATCGCGTACGGCGGTCTGGTGCCGTTCATCGCGACGCTCGCCATGCTCGCCTCCGCGCGCGGCCTCGCGCTCCAGATCACCGACGGCAAGACGCAGATCGTCACCGTGAAGTCGGTCCTGGACCTGGGCGTCCCCGACTCCTATGTCCTCGGTATCCCGCCCCTGGTCCTGGTCTTCGCGGGGGTGACGGTCCTCGGCTGGCTGCTCCTGAACCGTACGACCTTCGGACGGCGCACGGTCGCGGTCGGCGGGAACGCGGAGGCGGCCAGGCTCGCGGGCATCGACGTCCGCCGCCAGCGGCTCTACCTCTATCTGCTCTCCGGTCTCTGCTGCGGCATCGCTGCCTTCCTCCTCATCGTCCTGGCCGGGTCCGGTCAGAACACCAACGGCAACCTCTACGAACTCGACGCCATCGCCGCCGCGATCATCGGCGGCACCCTGCTCAGCGGAGGACGTGGCACCATCGTCGGCTCGGTGCTCGGCGTCCTCGTCTTCACCACCATCACCAACATCTTCGCCCTCAACAACCTCCAGAGCGACGTACAGCAGATCGCCAAGGGCGCCATCATCGTGGCCGCCGTCCTCGTCCAGCGCCGCACCGCCGGAGAAGGCTGACCGCCCCGCTCGCCCCACCCGTACTGCCTATCCAACGCACGGCCGATCGAAGGGGTTCCCTCGCCATGCCACGAACCAGTCGCAGAGGTCTGCTGCTCGGCTCCGCCGCCGTGTCGGCGGGCGCGCTGCTCACCGCCTGCACCAGCAACGAACCGAAAGAGGCGAAGGAGGCGGATCCGGCAGCCCAGCGGCAGCCCGCCGCCGACGACAAGCCCGGCAAGCCGGTGACCATAGGGTTCGCGGGCCCCCAGGCCGATCACGGCTGGCTGAACGCGATCAACCAGAACGCCAAGTCCCGTGCGCGCAAGTACTCCGAGGTGACCCTGGAGATCACCGAGGGCTCCAATGACACCGCCGCGCAGATCGGCCAGGTCCAGACGCTGATCAACAAGAAGGTCGACGTCCTGGTGATCCTGCCGGCCGACGGCAAGGCGCTCACCCAGGTCGGCCTGCAGGCCATGAAGGCGGGCATCCCCGTCATCAACCTGGACCGGATCTTCGCCTCGCCGCAGGCCTACCGCTGCTGGATCGGCGGCGACAACTACGGGATGGGGCTCAACGCCGGGAACTACATCGGCCGTCAGCTCAAGGGCAAGTCCAACGCCAAGGTCGTCGAGCTCGCCGGGCTCGACAGCCTGGAGCTGACCAGACAGCGCAGCCAGGGCTTCGACGACGCCCTCAAGAACTACCCCAACATCAAGAAGGTGGCCCGCCAGGCCGCCGAGTTCACCGTGGAGTCCGGTCAGGCCAAGATGGCCCAACTGCTCCAGGCCCAGGGCGACTTCGACGCGCTGTGGAACCACGACGACGACCAGGGCGTGGGAGCGCTGCGCGCCATCCAGCAGGCCGGGCGCAAGGACTTCCTGATGGTCGGCGGGGCCGGTGCCCGATCGGCCATGGACGCCATCAAGGCCGACAGCGGGGTCCTGAAGGCGACCGTCCTGTATCCGCCGACCATGGCGGCCTCCGCGATCGACCTGGCCCGTGCGCTGGGGCAGGCCAAGGGCGTCGGCGGCCTCTCCGAACTGGAGATCCCCGCCTCGATCACCCTCTACTCGGCCGTCGTGACCAAGGAGAACGTCGACCAGTACCTGTCCACGGGGTTCAGCTGAGCGGCCCCGGCCCCGCCGCTTTCACCCCAGTCGCCGCACCAGGAGGAGGAACCCGCATGGCACGGACGGAGAGCGAGCCCGCGCTGGAGGAGCTCGGCATCGGCATGGTCGGATACGCCTTCATGGGCGCCGCCCACTCCCAGGGCTGGCGCACCGCGGGGCGCGTCTTCCCCCTGCCGCTGCGGCCGGTGCTCGCCGCCCTCTGCGGCCGGGACGCCCCGGCGGTACGGGCGGCGGCCGCCCGGCACGGCTGGGCGGCCGCCGAGACGGACTGGCGGGACCTGGTGGCCCGCGACGACGTCCAGCTCGTCGATGTGTGCACCCCCGGCGACAGCCATGCGGAGATCGCGATCGCGGCCCTGGAGGCGGGCAAGCACGTCCTGTGCGAGAAGCCCCTCGCCAACACGGTGGCCGAGGCCGAGGCGATGGCGGCGGCCGCCCAGAAGGCGCGCGAGCGCGGTCAGTTGGCGATGGTCGGCTTCAACTACCGCCGGGTCCCGGCCGTCGCCCACGCCCGCCGCATGATCGTGGAGGGGCGGCTCGGCGTACTGCGCCATCTGCGGGTCACCTATCTCCAGGACTGGCTGGTCGACCCCGAGTTCCCGCTCACCTGGCGCCTCAGGCGCGAGCACGCGGGCTCCGGGGCGCTCGGCGACCTGGGGGCGCACATCGTCGACCTCGCCCAGTATCTGGCGGGCGAGCCGCTGGTCGGCGTGTCGGCCTTCACCGAGACCTTCGTACGGGAACGTCCGCTGCTCGCGGGGGTGTCCGGCGCCCTGTCCGGGGCGGCGGGCGCCGGGCGCGGGCCGGTGACGGTGGACGACGCGGCGCTGTTCACCGGCCGGCTCGCCTCCGGGGCGCTGGCGTCCTTCGAGGCGACCCGGATGGCGTCCGGGCGCAAGAACGCGCTGCGGATCGAGCTCAACGGCGAGCGCGGCTCGCTGGCGTTCGACCTGGAGCGGCTGAACGAGCTGTCCTTCCACGACCACACCGAACCGGCCGCCTCGGCGGGCTTCCGCCGGATCCTGGTCACCGAGCCCGACCACCCCTATCTGGAGGCCTGGTGGCCGCCCGGTCACGCCCTCGGCTATGAGCACACCTTCGTCCACCAGGCCCGCGACCTGGTGGCGGCCATCGCCGCCGGGACCGATCCGGAGCCCTCCTTCGCGGACGGGCTCCAGGTGCAGCGAGTACTGGCCGCGGTGGAGGAGAGCGCCGCCGAGAACGCCGTCTACACGCCCGTACCGGCCCCGCACCCCCCGTCGGCGGCCACTCCACCGGACCGGGAGGTTCCCTGATGCCCCGACCGTTCACCCTCTTCACCGGCCAGTGGGCCGACCTCCCGCTGGAGGAGGTGTGCCGACACGCCCGAGACTTCGGCTACGACGGCCTGGAACTGGCCTGCTGGGGCGACCACTTCGAGGTCGACAGGGCGCTGGCCGAGCCGGGGTATCTGGACTCCCGGCACGCGCTCCTCGACAAGTACGGCCTGCGGTGCTGGGCGGTGTCCAACCACCTGGTGGGCCAGGCCGTCTGCGACGACCCGATCGACGAGCGGCACCGCGGCATCCTGCCCGCCCGGATCTGGGGCGACGGGGAGCCGGAGGGCGTACGGCGGCGGGCCGCCCGGGAGATGGCGGACACCGCACGGGCGGCGGCCGCCTTCGGGGTGCGCACCGTCGTCGGGTTCACCGGCTCGTCCATCTGGCATCTGGTGGCGATGTTCCCGCCGGCGTGTTCCCGCCGGTCCCGCCGCACATGGTCGAACGGGGCTACCAGGACTTCGCCGAGCGGTGGAACCCGGTGCTCGACGTCTTCGACGTGGAGGGCGTGCGCTTCGCCCACGAGGTCCACCCGAGCGAGATCGCCTACGACTACTGGACCACCCACCGCGCCCTGGAGGCGGTCGGGCACCGGACGGCCTTCGGGCTGAACTTCGACCCGAGCCACTTCGTCTGGCAGGACCTCGACCCGGTGGGGTTCCTGTGGGACTTCCGCGACCGGATCTACCACGTGGACTGCAAGGAGGCCCGCAAACGGCTCGACGGCCGCAACGGGCGGCTCGGCTCGCACCTGCCGTGGGGCGATCCCCGGCGCGGCTGGGACTTCGTCTCGGCGGGGCACGGCGACGTGCCGTGGGAGGACGTCTTCCGGATGCTGCGGTCCATCGGCTACGACGGGCCGGTCTCCGTCGAGTGGGAGGACGCCGGGATGGACCGGCTCCACGGCGCCCCGGAGGCGCTCTCCACGCTGAAGCGGTACGACTTCGAGCCGCCCTCGGCGTCGTTCGACGCGGCCTTCGGAGCCGCTGAATAGGGCGTCCACGCAGGTCCGAAGCCCGGCGGCGGGAGGCCGCCGGGCCGGTCCCTGGCGCCCTCGCACCGCTTTGTCCCGCAGCAGGAAGAAGTTCAACCCAACCTCCGCACAAGGGCTTTCCGGTCCGGACGAACGCCGCTAGCGTCCTTGAGGTGTTCAGGACATAGGTGGGTCCCCATGGAGTGACGGCGCACCCCGGGACCCTGGCAACCCGCCCCGTACGACCGGCCACCGGCCACTACCGGAGGACACACGTGCACAGAAAACGGTCCAGAGCCAGGAACGCCCTCGCACTCCTCACCGGCGGCCTCCTCGCCGCGGCGTCCCTCACGCTCACCGCACCCCGTCAGGCGGCCGCCGACCCGGCCCCGAATCCCGCCGCCGAACAGTTCCAGCAGGTCACCCTCGCCAAGGGCGCCGCCGAGACCGGCGAGCCGATGTCGCTCGCGGTGCTCCCCGACCGCAGCGTCCTGCACACCTCGCGCAACGGCGAGCTGCGCCTGACCGACGCGGCCGGCAACACCCGCCTGGCCGGGACCCTGCCGGTCTACTCGCACGACGAGGAGGGCCTCCAGGGCATCGGCATCGACCCCAGGTTCAGCACCAACCGGTTCGTCTACCTCTACTACGCGCCCCCGCTCAGCACGCCGTCCGGCGACGCGCCCGACACCGGAACCCCCGCCGACTTCGCCAGGTTCGACGGGGTGAACCGGCTCTCCCGGTTCGTCCTGAAGGCGGACGGCACGCTCGACAACGCCAGTGAGAAGAAGATCCTCGACATCCCCGCCTCGCGCGGCCTGTGCTGCCATGTCGGCGGCGACATCGACTTCGACGCGCAGGGCAATCTGTACCTGTCGACCGGCGACGACACCAACCCGTTCGCCTCCGACGGATACACGCCCATCGACCAGCGCCCCGGCCGCAACCCGGCCTACGACGCCCGCCGTTCGGCCGGGAACACCAACGACCTGCGCGGCAAGCTGCTGCGCATCAAGGTGAACGACGACGCGAGCTATACGATCCCGGCCGGGAACCTCTTCGCCCCCGGCACCGCGAAGACCCGCCCCGAGATCTACGCCATGGGCTTCCGCAATCCCTTCCGCTTCAGTGTCGACAAGGCGACCGGCATCGCCTACGTCGGTGACTACGGCCCGGACGCGGGCGCCGCCGACCCCAGACGCGGACCCGGCGGGCAGGTCGAGTTCGCCCGGGTGGACAAGCCCGGCAACTACGGCTGGCCCTTCTGCGCCGGCAAGAACGACCCCTACGTCGACTACGACTTCGCCACCCGCACCTCCGGCGCCGCCTTCACCTGCGCCGCGCCGAAGAACACCTCGCCGTACAACACCGGCCTGGTCGACCTGCCGCCCGCGCAGCCCGCGTGGATCCCCTACGACGGAGGGTCCGTGCCCGAGTTCGGCAGCGGATCCGAGTCGCCCATGGGCGGGCCCGTCTACCACTACGACGCCTCCCTCGCCTCGCCCGTCAAGTTCCCCCAGGCCTACGACGGGGAGTTCTTCGCGGGCGAGTTCGGCCGGCGCTGGATCAAGCACATCCGGCAGGACGCCAACGGATCCGTACAGTCCATCAACCCCGTCCCCTGGACGGGGACCCAGGTGATGGACATGGCCTTCGGCCCGGACGGCGCGCTCTACGTCCTCGACTACGGCACCGCCTGGTTCGGCGGCGACGAGAACTCCGCGCTCTACCGGATCGAGAACGCCACCGCGGGCCACTCCCCGGTCGCGGAGGCGAAGGCGGACCGGACCTCCGGCCAGACGCCCCTGCGCGTCGCCTTCTCCTCGGCGGGCACCACCGACGCCGACGGCGACGCGCTCACCTACGCCTGGGACTTCGGCGACGGCACCGCACCCTCGACGGCCGCCAACCCGGTGCACACCTACCGGAAGAACGGCACCTACACCGCGACCGTCACCGCCAAGGACCCGGGCGGCCGCACCGGCTCGGCCAGTGTCCATGTCACCGTCGGCAACACCGCGCCCAAGGTGGTCCTGCAACTCCCGGGCGACGGGCAGTTGTTCAGCTTCGGTGACGACATTCCCTTCAAGGTGAGCGTCACCGACCCCGAGGACGGCACCGTCGACTGCGCCAAGGTCCAGGTCCGCTTCGTCCTCGGCCACGACAGCCACGGCCACCCCGTCACCACGGTCAACGGGTGCTCGGGCACCATCAAGACCGCCATCGACGGCGGCCACGACCCCAACGCCAACATCTTCGGGGTGATCGACGCCTCGTACACGGACAACGGGGGCGGCGGCCAGCCCGCGCTCAGCGGTCACGCGCAGTCCCAGCTCCAGCCGCGCCACCGCCAGGCCGAGCACTTCACCGCCTCGTCCGGCATCCGTACGTACGACAAGGCGGCGGCCCACGGCGGCAGGACCGTCGGGGACATCGACAACGGCGACTGGATCTCCTTCAAGCCGTACATCCTCAGTGGCACCACCAAGCTCGCCGCCCGGATCTCCTCCGGCGGCGCGGGCGGCTTCCTGGAGGTGCGCGCCGGGTCCGCGACCGGGACGCTCCTTGGCTCGACACCGGTGCCGGTGACGGGTGGCTGGGAGACCTTCCAGGACGTCGACGTGCCGCTGCACGGGGTGCCGTCGAAGGCCACCGAGCTGTTCCTGGTCTTCAAGGGCGGCGCCGGAGCGCTCTTCGACGTCGACGACTTCGAGCTCTCCAGCAGCCCGCCCGACCGCACGGCCAAGCGGGTCCTGGTTTTCTCCCGGACCGCGGGCTTCCGTCACGACTCCATCCCGGCGGGCATCGCCGCCCTCAAGGAGCTCGGCTCGGCCAACGGCATCACCGTGGACGCGACGGAGGAGCCCGCCCAGTTCACCACGAGCAACCTGGCCCGCTACGACGCCGTCGTGTTCCTGTCCACGACCGGCGACGTCCTCAACGGCGACCAGCAGAGCGCCTTCGAGCACTACATCGCCACCGGCGGCGGCTACATGGGGGTGCACGCGGCGGCCGACACCGAGTACGACTGGGCCTTCTACGGCGGGCTCGTGGGTGCCTACTTCTCCTCGCACCCGCAGATCCAGCCCGCCACCGTACGCGTCGAGGATCACGCCCACCCGGCCACCTCGCACCTCGGCGACGCCTGGCAGCGCAGCGACGAGTGGTACAACTACCGGACCAACCCCCGGAGTCGGGCCAGGATCCTCGCCACGTTGGACGAGACGACCTACCAGGGCGGCACCATGCGGGGGGACCACCCCATCGCCTGGTGCCAGAGCTACCAGGGCGGGCGCTCCTTCTACACCGGCGGCGGCCACACCAAGGAGTCCTACGCCGACCCCGCCTTCCGCCGGCACCTGCTCGGCGGGCTGGGGTACGCCACCGGCCAGGTCAAGGCCGACTGCACCCCGGGCACCGGCTACCGCCCGCTGTTCAACGGCCACACCCTGGAGGGCTGGAAGCAGGCCGGACCCGGCACCTTCGACGTCGTCGACGGCGAACTGCGCTCCCAGGGAGGCATGGGGCTGCTCTGGTACCAGGCGAAGCAGCTCGGTTCGTACTCCCTGAAGCTGGACTGGAAGCTCACCGGCGACGACAACTCCGGTGTCTTCGTGGGCTTCCCGGAGTCCGACGACCCCTGGTCGGCGGTGGACAAGGGCTACGAGGTGCAGATCGACGCCACTGACGCCCCCGACCGCACCACGGGCGCGATCTACTCGTTCAAGTCGGCCGACCTGCCGGCCCGCGACCGCGCCCTGCGCCCGCCCGGGCAGTGGAACAGCTACGAGATCCGCGTGCAGGGTGAACGGATGCAGGTGTTCCTCAACGGAGTGAAGATCAACGACTTCACCAACACCGATCCCGCGCGCAGCCTGAAGGACGGGTACATCGGCCTCCAGAACCACAGCTCCGCCGACCATGTGTCGTTCCGGAACATCCAGGTCAAGGAGTTGCCCCCGGCCTAGGCCGGGCACACCCAACCCCCCACCCCCGCGCACGACCGCACGACTCCACAGCACGACAGGGCACCACAGGGCACGTCCAGGAAAGGGAACACTATGGAGGGGACAGCCGTGGACACCGATGTCATCATCGTCGGCGCGGGTCCGACCGGTCTCATGCTCGCCGCCGAGCTGCGCCTCGGCGGGGCGCGGGTCGTCGTCGTCGAACGGCTGGCGGAGCCCACCGGGCAGTCCCGCGGCCTGGGCTTCACGGCCCGCGCCATGGAGATCTTCGACCAGCGCGGGCTGCTGCCCCGGTTCGGCCAGGGCGAGACGCTGGAGATCAGCCCGATGGGCCACTTCGGCGGGGTGCAGTTCGACTACACCGTCCTGGAGGGCGGGCACTTCGGGGCGCGCGGCATCCCGCAGTACAAGACCGAGGCGGTCCTGGAGGAGTGGGCGGCCGAGCTGGGCGTCGACATCCGGCGCGGCTGGGAGTTCCTGGAACTGACCGACGGCTTCCTGGACGGCGAGGACGTCGAGATCACCGTCCAGACGCCGAACGCGGTACGCAAGCTGCGCGCCTCCTACCTGGTGGGCGCCGACGGCGGCCGCAGCGTGGTGCGCGAGGCCGCCGGGTTCGAGTTCCCGGGCACCTCCGCGACCCGGGCGATGTTCCTCGCCGACGTCACCGGCTGCGAGCTGCGCCCGCGCTTCCTGGGGGAGCGGCTCAACAACGGCATGGTGATGGCGGCCCCGCTCGCCCCGGGCGTGGACCGGATCATCGTCTGCCCCGACAACGCGCCCGCCCGCGCCAGCGGCGAGTCGGTCTCCTTCGAGGAGGTCGCCGCCGCCTGGCAGTCGATCACCGGTGAGGACATCTCGCACGGCGGCGCCGAGTGGGTCAGCTTCTTCAGCGACGCCACCCGCCAGGCCTCCGAGTACCGGCGCGGCCGGGTCCTGCTGGTCGGCGACGCCGCCCACATCCACCTCCCGGCCGGCGGCCAGGGGCTGAGCACCGGCGTCCAGGACGCGGCCAACCTCGGCTGGAAGCTGGCGGCGGAGATCGCCGGGACCGCGCCCGAGGGGCTGCTCGACACGTACCACGGCGAGCGGCACCCCGTGGGGGCGCGGCTGCTGATGAACACCCGCGCCCAGGGCATGGTCTTCCTCGGCGGCCCCGAGGCCGATCCACTGCGGCAGCTGTTCGGGGAGCTCATCCAGTACGACGACGTGAAGCGGCACCTCGCCGGCGTCGTCAGTGGTCTGGACATCCGGTACGAGCTGGGTGACGGGCACCCGTTGGCGGGGCGCCGGATCGCTCCGCGCACCCTGGTCGGTGCGGCGGGGGAGACCGGCACCACGGAGTTGCTGCACTCGGCTCGGGGGGTGCTGCTCGACCTCGCGGACGACTCCGCTGTACGGGACGCCGCCGCCGGGTGGTCGGGACGGGTCGATGTCGTGACGGCGTCGGCCAAGCCGGTGGACGGCGGCGCCGACCCGCTCGCCGGCGCGGGCGCGGTGCTCGTACGGCCCGATGGATACGTCGCCTGGGCCGGGAACACCGCCGAGGGTCTCTCGGACTCCCTGAGCCGGTGGTTCGGTCCCGCCAAGTCGTGACGCGGACGAGCTCGGTCCGTCAGGCGGATCTGCGTCTGCGGACCGGCTCTGGCAGGTCGCGCAGTTCCCCGCGCCCCTATCGGGGCGAGGGTGGGCGGTCGATCAACAGTCGTCCGCTCAACAGTCAACCCAGACAGGGGCACTGATGGAAAGCACGCTCGCACCGGCGGCCGTCTCCCAGGGCGTTCGCAGGATCACCCTGGACGCGGGCGGTGTCACCCTGTCCGCGCTGCTGTGCGAGCCGGAAGGCACCCCCCGCGCGACCGTCGTCGCCGTCCACGGCGGCGGGATGAGCGCCGGGTACTTCGACGGCCAGGCCCACCCCGAGCTGTCCCTGCTCACCCTGGGCGCCCGTCTGGGGTACACGGTCCTGGCCGTCGACCGGCCCGGCTACGGGCACTCCGCCGCGCAGCTCCCCGACGGCCTCACCGTCGCCGAGCAGACCGATGTGCTGCGCGCCGGCATCGACGACTTCACCGCCAAGTACCCGACCGGCGTGGGCATCCTGCTCGTCGCCCACTCCTTCGGCGGCAAGCTGGCGCTCTCCGCCGCGGCCCACTGCACCGGCGAGGGACTCCTCGGCCTGGACATCTCCGGCTGCGGTCACCGCTACGCCGTCACCCCGGGCGTCCTGCGCAAGGGCCTCAAGCACATCGCCCGGCACTGGGGCCCGCTGCGGCTCTACCCGCCGAACACCTTCCGCAGCAGCGGCTCCCTGGTGGCGCCGATGCCGGAGCGCGAGGCGAGTGAACTCAAGCGCTGGCCCGAGCTGTTCGCGACCCTCGCGCCGCGCGTCCGCATCCCCGTCCGGCTCACCTTCGCCGAGCACGAGGGGTGGTGGCTCCACGGCGACAAGGACCTCGCCGACCTCGCCGCCCAGCTCACCTCCGCACCCCGCATCGTCGTCGACCGCCAGCCGGACGCCGGCCACAACATCAGCCTCGGCTGGGCGGCCCGCTCCTACCACCTGCGCACGCTCGCGTTCCTGGAGGACTGCATCACCAGGGCGGGACGCGATGCCTGACCATCCGAGCCTATGACCAGCACTTTCGCCCATCCCTTCCGCTCCCTGGCCGTACGGAACTTCCGGCTGTTCGCGGCCGGGCAGGTCGTCTCCGTCGCGGGCACCTGGATGATGGTCGTGGCCCAGGACTGGATCGTCCTGGGTCTGGCCGACAACTCCGGCACCGCCCTCGGCGTCGTCACCGCGCTCCAGTTCACGCCGCTGCTGCTGCTCACCCTGTACGGCGGGCGCCTCGCCGACCGCTACGACAAGCGGCTGCTGCTCACCTGCGCCAATCTGGCGTCCGGTGTGCTGGCCCTGGTCCTGGCGATGCTGGCGTTCGCGGACGCCGTGCAGCTGTGGCACATCTGGCTGTGCGCGCTCGGCCTCGGCGTCGTCAACGCCGTCGAGGTGCCGACCCGGATGTCGTTCGTCAGCGAGCTGGTGGGGCCCGAACTGCTGCCCAACGCCTCGGCGTTGAGCGCCGCGTACTTCAACACCGCCCGGGTGGTCGGACCGGCCCTCGCGGGGCTGCTCATCACCGGCTTCGGCACCGGCTGGGTGATGCTGTTCAACTCCGTCAGCTATCTGGCGACCGTGGTCGGGCTGCGGATGATGCGGCCCGGCGAACTGCTCCTCGGCACCCGGCAGGACACCCGGCCCCGGGTGGTCGACGGGCTCAGATACGTCGCCTCCCACCCGGACCTGAAGCTGCCGCTCGCCCTCGTCGGGGTGATCTCGCTCTTCGGGCTCAACTTCCAGCTCACCCTGCCGCTGTACGCCAAGACCGTCTTCCACGCCGACGCGGCCTCCTTCGGGCTGCTCACCACCGGGTTCGCCGCGGGCTCGCTGATCGCCGCGTTCGCCACCACCGCGCGCCGCAGCCGCCCCTCCAGCCGGCTCGTGGTGGGCGCGGCGCTGGTCTTCGCGGTCCTGGAGACGGTGGCGGGCTGGGCGCCGAACTTCGCCGCGGCGATCGTGCTGCTCTCGCTCACCGGCGGCGCCACCATCTTCTTCGTCCAGGCCGTCAACCACCGCGTCCAACTGGGCAGCGACCCGCAGTACCGGGGCCGGGTGATGGCGCTGTACACCCTGATCCTCCAGGGCTCGACCCCGCTGGGCTCGCTGCTCATCGGCTGGCTCGCCGAACACCTGGGCGCCCGCTCGGGCTTCTACGTCGGCGGTCTGGTCTCGCTGGCGGCGGCGCTCACCGCGCTTGCGTACGACCGGCGCGGCCGGCGCACGGAGCCCGCCCGGGCCCCGAAGGCCGTCGAGGGCGAGCCGGAGCAGGACGGCCCGGTCCACGAGGCGGTGGGCCGGTGAACGCGACCCGTACGCCGCTGCGGGCGGCCCCCGCGGCCGGACGGCTGCACCTGCTGGTGTTCCGGCCGCCCGCCGAGGAGGTGGCGCAGGTGTGCCCGCTGATGCGGGCCCTGGACGCGATGGAGGCGGCGCGCGCCGAGTCCTACGTCTCCGCGCGCGACCGGATCCAGTACGTGGCCGCGCACGCCACCCTGCGGGGCCTGCTCGCCGCGTACACCGGTCTCGACCCCGGCCGGATCGTCCTCGGCCGGAGCGAGGAGCCGTACGGGAAGCCGCAGTTGGTCGATCCGCCCGTGCCGCTCCACTTCAACCTCTCGCACAGCCACGGTCTGATCGCCATCGGGGTCGCGGCGGACCCGGTGGGCGTGGACGTCCAGCGCGTCCCCTCGCCCGAGGCCGTCGAGATGGTGCTGCCCCGGCTGCACCCGCAGGAGCGCGAGGAGCTGCGCGCGCTGCCCGCCGACGAGCGGACGGTGGCCTTCGCCCGGCTGTGGACCCGCAAGGAGGCCTATCTCAAGGGTCTGGGCACCGGACTCACCCGCTCACCCGCGGCGGACTACCTGGGCGACCGCGACGCCCGGGGCCGCCCGCAAGGCTGGACGGTGCGCAATGTGCCCGTACAGCCCGGCTACGCCGCCGCGGCCGCACTGCGCAACCACCCGACGTGACCGTGAAGGCAGTCGACTCCGCACCAAGGATCCGCAACCTACAGGGGGAACAGAACACCATGCCGACCACGCCGACCACACAGTCCTCCGCCGAGGTCTCCGACCGGCTGGACGAACTCAGCGAGCGCAAGGAACAGGCCGTCCGCGGCCCGAGCGACAAGGCGACCGAGGCGCAGCACGCCAAGGGCAAGCTGACCGCGCGCGAGCGGATCGAACTCCTCCTGGACAAGGGCAGCTTCACCGAGGTGGAGCAGTTGCGCAGGCACCGCGCCACGGGCTTCGGCCTGGAGGCGAAGAAGCCGTACACGGACGGTGTCATCACCGGCTGGGGCACGGTCGAGGGCCGTACGGTCTTCGTCTACGCGCACGACTTCCGGATCTTCGGCGGCGCGCTGGGCGAGGCCCACGCCTCCAAGATCCACAAGCTGATGGACATGGCCATCGCGGCCGGTGCGCCGCTGGTGTCCCTGAACGACGGCGCCGGCGCCCGTATCCAGGAGGGCGTCAGCGCCCTCGCGGGTTACGGCGGCATCTTCCAGCGCAATACGCGGGCCTCGGGCGTCATCCCGCAGATCAGCGTGATGCTCGGCCCGTGCGCCGGCGGCGCCGCGTACTCGCCCGCGCTCACGGACTTCGTCTTCATGGTCCGCGAGACCTCGCAGATGTTCATCACCGGCCCGGACGTGGTGCAGGCGGTGACCGGCGAGGAGATCAGCCAGAACGGCCTCGGCGGCGCGGACGTGCACGCCGGGATCTCGGGCGTGGCGCACTTCGCGTACGACGACGAGGAGACCTGCCTCGCCGAGGTGCGCTACCTCCTCTCGCTGCTCCCCTCCAACAACCGGGAGATGCCGCCGCTGGCGCAGACCTCGGACCCGGTGGACCGCGAGGGCACGGCCCTGCTGGACCTGGTGCCGGCCGACGGCAACCGCTCGTACGACGTGCGCTCGGTGATCGAGGAGCTCGTCGACGAGGGCGAGTACATGGAGATCCACGCCAACTGGGCGCCCAACCTGGTGGTCGCGCTCGCCCGGCTCGACGGCCATGTCGTCGGCATCGTCGCCAACCAGCCCTCCGCCATGGCGGGCGTCCTCGACATCAAGGCGAGCGAGAAGGGCGCGCGGTTCGTCCAGTTCTGCGACTCCTTCAGCATCCCGCTGATCACCCTGGTCGACGTCCCCGGCTTCCTGCCGGGCGTGGACCAGGAGCACGACGGCATCATCCGGCGCGGCGCGAAGCTGCTCTACGCCTACTGCAACGCGACCGTGCCTCGTATCTCGGTGGTGCTGCGCAAGGCGTACGGCGGTGCCTACATCGTGATGGACTCGCGCTCGATCGGTGCCGACCTCGCGTTCGCCTGGCCCACCAACGAGATCGCGGTGATGGGCGCCGAGGGCGCGGCGAACGTGGTGTTCCGCCGGGAGATCGCCGCCGCGGAGGACCCCGACGCGATGCGCAGGCAGAAGATCGACGAGTACAAGAACGAGCTGGTGCACCCCTACTTCGCGGCGGAGCGCGGTCTGGTCGACGACGTCATCGACCCGCGCGAGACCCGCTCGGTGCTGTGCCGCTCGGTCGCGATGCTCATCGCCAAGGACGCCGAACTGCCCCGCCGCAAGCACGGCAACCCGCCCCAGTAGGCCCGACTCCCGTAGAGAGGTGACCGACATGAGCGAGATGACCCAGATCACCGAGCCCGCCGAGACCGCCGCCGAGCCTGCCGAGATGACCCTGGAGCACTGCCGTGAGCTGCTGAGAGTGGAGCGCGGTAATCCGGATCCCGAGGAACTGGCGGCGCTGGCCGCGCTGTTCTTCGCGCACTTCTCCGCCATGGAGGCCCGGGCCGAGGCGGCCCGGGTGATGATCCCGAGGCAGCGGCGCTCCGCGAGCTGGCGCCGTACCGACCGGGCGACGGGCTTCGACGGCCCGCGCACCTGGCGGGCGGGCGGCCCCGTGCTCGCCTGACGGAAGGTCCTGACGATTCGTCAATTACCGTCAGCACCACGGATTCTGCCGTGAAGAGCAGTGCGCAGCGCCCCGAGCGGGCCGCCCCGACCCGGCGGCCCCGCCCGGGGCGCGCCGCTGTTCAGGCCGCCCGGACTTTACTTGACACACACTCTCCCCGAAGACCATTCTGTGCGGTGAATGGGGGTCTTCGTCATGCAGGTGTTGCCGTACTGCAAGCTACAGCCCGATCACAGGGAGCGCTGGGGGGCGCGAGCCGCGCCCGACTGAGGCGCAGTACCGGCGAATTCAAGCCACCGGCCAGAGTGACGCCACTTGGACACCTGTTAGTTAACTAGTTGTCAGCAGACTCGCCTGAATTCCGTAAACATCCAGGCGGGTGTGGCGAACATCATGTCATGGCTACGTCAACGTCAGAGGCGCGCCAAGATGGCCGGTTTATACGAGTCGCGGCGAGTTACCCTTGGTTGAATCAACGGATCCACCAGTGTTCCGCTTCCGCATGGCGAGCACTGGTTGACGGGGGCTCCCCGTCGTGATCACGTATGGAAACGAAGAGGCGCTCTGTCCGATCTCACTCAATAACCGACACAGTTTATTTGTTATTTGCTCGAACCTCTTTGAATTCCGTAGCAGCGGTCTGTAGGTTCGTCGGTGTTCGTCGGTGAGATCCGGATCGGATCTCCTATGGGACTCACTCAGATGGGGGAGGGACATGACTCGCGGGGGAGGCATGACTCAGAGTTCGTCAGAGGCAGTGCTGGAGCCTCATATACCTGTCCAGCGTGGTCCAGGGGGACCACACCTGATCGAAGAGGGCGTGTCCGAAGCGGTACGCAGGGTGGCGGGCCTCTCCCGGGGCCGGCGGATCCTCGTGGTCGACAGCGACGTCGACGGCGCGGAGTCCCTGGTGTGCCGACTGCGCAGGCACGGCCACGAAGCCATCGGCGTGAAGAGCGGCAGCACGGCCCTGCAGGCGTACGAGGACGTCGATCTCGTCCTGCTGGACCTTGAGCTCCCGGACCTCGACGGTCTGGAGGTCTGCCGGGCCATCCGCTCGGTCAGCGGCATCCCGGTGAT
This sequence comes from Streptomyces sp. ERV7, assembly GCF_001653515.1. Taxonomy (GTDB): domain Bacteria; phylum Actinomycetota; class Actinomycetes; order Streptomycetales; family Streptomycetaceae; genus Streptomyces. The sequence continues at coordinate 1,099,169 of NZ_LYOY01000051.1, forward strand.
CATCGTCACGGCCCGCGGCTCCGAGCTCGACTGCGTCCTCGGCCTCCAGGCCGGCGCGGACGACTATGTGGTCAAGCCGTACGGCTTCCGGGAATTAATGGCACGGATCGAAGCCGTCATGCGCCGCGCTAGGTTCCAGCCGCCTGTTGCCAGAGAGATCTTGCACGGGCGGTTGCGCATTGACGTGAGCTCCCGCGAGGTGAGCCTGGACGGCCGAGAGGTGGGGCTGACCCGCAAGGAATTCGATCTCCTCTGCCTGCTCGCGTCCCATCCGGACACGGTCATTCCGCGTAAGCGCCTGCTTCAGCAGGTCTGGGGCGACTCATGGTCGCGCCGCACTGTCGACACCCATGTCAGCAGTCTTCGCGGCAAGCTCGGTGACAGCGGATGGATCATTACCGTGCGCGGGGTCGGTTTCAAGCTCGGCAACGGGTGAATTTCCGCCTTTCCACCCGAGCGCAACAAGAGAAAAACAAGTTGAACAACCGTCATATATCCCAAGAATTCTTTGGCGCGGCAGCCGGTAATGGCTACCAGGAGTAGGGCGGGTTTTGGGCCGGGGCCTCCGGAGGTGATGGCATTACCTCCGGAGGCCCCGCTGCCATATCAGTGATTCCCCAGAACATCAATTGTGTGCAACATCGTCCTGCACACCCCGTACACACGAAAGGCCCCCGCGCCCGGCCGAGCCGGGCCGCGGGGGCCTTCGGGTGAACTGCCGCCGGTTTCCTACGGGTTGAGAACCCAGGCGGAGTTGTGCTGGACGAAGCCGATGTGCGGGTAGTAGTCCACCGCCGCCGGCGCCGACAGCAGGATGACCTTGGCCTGCGGGGCCTCCTTCTGCGTGGCGTCGATCAGCGCCCGCCCGATGCCCGAGCGCTGGTAGTCGCCGCTCACCGCGATGTCGGAGAGGTACGTCGCGTAGCTGAAGTCGGAGATGCTGCGGGCTATGCCGATCAGCCTGCCCTCCGCACGGGCCACGACCACGAGATTGGCGTTCCGCACCATGGCGGCGAACCGCGTCACGTCCTCGATCGGACGGCGCTCACCGAGCCCGGAGGAGCGGTAGACCTCAAGGACCTCCTCCAGGTCCAGGTCCGCACCCTCCACACGCTCAATCTTCCAGGTCACGAAGTTGCTCCAATCGATCGAGAATCACGCCGTGGTTGACGAGGAAACGCTCCGGGCGCAGCTGGCCGATGTCCATGCCCTCCTGGCGCAGCGTGTCCCCGAAGTGCTCGCCCGTGGCGATCGTACGGTTCGCGGCGGCCTGGACCGTGCGGTACGCCTTCTCCCGCTCCACCCCGTCCGCCAGCAGGTCGGCGAGGACGGCGGAGCTGTAGACCAGGCCGTCGGTGCGGTCGATGCCCGCCCGCATACGGTCCGGGAAGACCTTGAGGTCACGGACCAGCTGGGTCGCCATGGTGGCCTGGAAGTGCCCCACCGCCAGCGCGTCCGGCAGGATCACCCGCTCCACCGACTGGTGCGCCAGATCGCGCTCGTGCCACAGCGCCACGTTCTCCAGGGCGGTGGCCGCGTAACCGCGCAGCAGCCGGGCCAGACCGTTCAGCCGCTCGCTGGTGGTCGGGTTCCGCTTGTGCGGCATGGCGCTGGAGCCCTGGTACGCGGAGGTGCGCTGCTCCTCCACCTCGCGGACCTCGGTGCGCTGCAGCAGCCGCAGCTCCAGGGCGACCTGCTCGATGCTCGCGCCGAGCAGGGCGATGGCCTGGAGCAGCTGGGCGTGCCGGTCGCGGGCGACGACCTGGCTGGGGGCCGGCTCCACACCGAGCCCGAGCTCCTCGCAGACGTAGGCCTCCACCGAGGGGTCGATCAGCGCGTAGGTGCCGACCGAACCGGAGATGGTGCCCACCGCCACGGCCTTGCGGGCCGCCTTGAGCCGGGTGAGCGAGCGGTCCACGGAGAACGCGAACTGCGCCAGCTTGTGGCCGAAGGACGTCGGCTCGGCGTGCACCCCGTGGGTGCGGCCGACGATGACCGTCTCCCAGTGCTCCAGGGCCCGCTCGACCAGGGTCCTGCGCAGCTCCACGCCGGCCGCGAGGACCAGGTCGGTGGCGCGGGCCAGGTTGTGGCCGAGGGAGGTGTCGACGAGGTCGTAGCTCGTCATGCCGAGGTGGACCCAGCGGGCCGACTCGTCGGGGATGTCCTCGCAGTAGGCGGCGAGGAACGAGAGCACTTCGTGGTCCCGCTCCCGCTCGATCTCCTGTACCCGCTCGGGCGTCGGGACCTTGGCCCGCCGCATGTCCTCGACGGCGTCCTCGGGCACCCGGCCCAGGCGCACCTGGGCCTCGGAGGCGAGGATCTCCACCCGTACCCAGGTCGCGTAACGCGCCTGGTCCGAGAAGATGTCCGCCATCGCGGGCAGGGTATAGCGGGGAATCATGTGGGCCAGCACCCCCAGGGTGAGCTCGTGGACAGGTGGTTCGGACGGGGCATCAGTAGGCCTCGAAGTATTCGCGCTGCTCCCACTCGGTGACCTGGCCCTCGGCCGGGCGCTCCTGGGCGCGCCAGGCCTCGAAGCGGGAGACCTCGCTCTCCTTGAGCTTGGCCAGGGTGGCGGCCAGCGGCTTGCCGAGCAGCTCGGCGCCCTGACCGGCCCGGAAGGCCTCCAGGGCCTCGTCGAGCGACTGCGGCAGGGTCTCGTACACGCCCTCGCCGCCGGCCGGGCGCGGGGCCGCGCCGGGGGTGGCGGTGAGCCCGTCGAAGCCCGCCGAGAGCTGGGCCGCGATGGCGAGGTACGGGTTGGCGGTGGGCTCGCCGGTCCGGTTCTCGATGTGGGTCGCGGAGCCGCCGCCGACCACGCGGAGCATCACGCTGCGGTCCTCGTAGCTCCAGCCGATCCGGGTCGGCGAGAGCGTGAACTCCGAGCTGAGGCGGCGGTAGCCGTTGATCGTCGGCACCGAGAGCAGACACAGGTCGCGGGCGCGGGCCAGCAGGCCGTCGATGTACGCCCTGCCCCGGTCCGAGATGCCGCCGCCCTCGGCCGCGAAGATGTTGCGGCCGGCCGCGTCCATCACCGACTGGTGCAGGTGCCAGCCGCTGGGGTCGAAGCTGTCGACGCGCGGCAGCGACATGAAGGTGGCGTGGTAGCCCTGTCGCGTCGCGGTCTGCTTGACCATGGTGCGGAACAGCAGCATCGCGTCGGCGGTGTCCAGCGCGTGCATCGGGTTGAAGGTCGTCTCGATCTGACCCGGGCCCGACTCGTGCTCGATCGACCGCAGCGGCAGGCCGAGTTCGAGGAGCTTGAGGGCGAGCGGGCTGGTGAAGTGGGCGACCGAGTCGTAGTTGGAGTCCAGGTTGAACTGGTAGCCCGCGTTCACCGCCTCGACCTGGGGGGCCGCGCCCTGGAGGCCGAAGCCGTTGCCCGCGTTCCCGGGAGGGCCGGGCAGACGCTTCGTCAGGTACCACTCGACCTCAAGGCCGAGCACCGGGGTGAGGTCGCGGGCCGCGTACCGGGCGATCACCTGGCGCAGCACGTTGCGCGCGGAGAGCGGGTGCGGGGAGCCGTCGCGCAGATACTCGTCGCCGAGCACCCAGGCGGTGCGCGGGCCCTCGTGCGGCAGGATCTGGAAGGTCAGCGGGTCCGGCACCAGGACGAAGCTGCCCGCGCCGGCGATCTCGTCGACTCCGACGCCCGGGTCGGAGAGGTAGTCGAGCGCGGCCGCGTGGCCGGTGTCGAAGATGAAGGGCCCCGAGCTGAAGTCCATGCCGTTGCGCAGGACCGAGCGGAACGCGTCGACGGTGAGCGTCTTGGAGCGGGCCAGACCGTGCGGGTCGCCGAAGACCAGGCGGACGAGGTCGACCTCGTCGAGCGACGCCTCGATCTGCTCGGCGGCGGCGGCCTGTTCATCGGTCCACAGGCCGAACTCGGTGACGAACGCGGGGCGTCCGACACCGCCCGACTCGGAGAAGGGGCTGGACCACGACCGGGAGAACATGGTTTACAGGATCCTTTCGGTTACTCGGTCCGGTGCGGCCGGCAGGGGCCCGAGGTCCGCCTCAAGACGGCGTGCGGCTGACAGGACCAGATCGTCCGCCCCGAACGGGCCCACGAGTTGGAGCCCCACCGGGAGACCGGCGCGGGTGAGTCCGGCCGGGAGGGAAACGGCCGGCTGGCCAGTCATATTGAAGGGATACGTGGCGGGTGTCCACGCCAGCCAGAGCAGGTCCTGTGGACGGTTCGCCCACTGGGGGCCGATCGCGTGGGGGTCGAACGGCTCGATGGGCACGGTGGCCATGGCCAGCAGGTCGTACCGGTCGAAGATCTCGTGCAGTCTGGTGCGCAGCGCGAGCCGCACCTCCTCGGCCCGCATCACCGTCGCGCCGCTGAGGGTGCGCCCGTGCCGGACGATCGCGAGGCGGCCCGGGTCGCACCACTCCTCGTCGGCGGGCGAGGTGGAGGCGGCGTCACTGGCGGCGAGGATGTCGACGAGGGCCGGATACGGGTCGCGGAAGGGCACCTCTATCCGCTCGACGTGATGGCCCTGCGAGGCGAGCGCGGGCAACGCCTGCTCGCTGACCCGGCGGATCTCCGGCGAGGTGCCAGGGAACTCGATCCAGCCGATCCGCAGCGAGCGGCGCTCGCCCGGTACGTCGGCCGCGCCGATCAGCGAGTCCGGGTCGCCCGGGTGCCCGCCGGTGATCACCGAGGCGAGCTCGATGACGTCCGGCACGGTCCGCGCGATCGGCCCCTGGTGGGAGAGCCGGTCGGCGCAGGCGGGCACATAGGGCACCTTGGCGAAGGACGGCTTGTAGCCGACCACGCCGCAGAACGCGGCGGGGATGCGGATCGAGCCCGCGCCGTCGGTGCCGAGCGCCCCCGAGCCGAGGCCCGCGGCCACCGCGGCCGCGGCGCCGCCGCTGGAGCCGCCGGCGGTGAGGTCGGGGTCCCACGGGTTGCGGGTGGGCGGCGCCACCCGGCTGACCGTGGAGGCGCTCCAGCCGTACTCCGACGTCGTGGTCTTGCCCACGACGATCGCACCGGCGGCCCGGAGCCGCGCGACCGAGGGCGCGTCGGCCCGGGCCCGCCGGTTCTCCAGGAGGGACCCGCGGGCGGTGGGCAGGTCCCCGGTCTGGATGAGGTCCTTCACCGAGACGGTGATCCCGAGCAGCGGCTGCCGCTCGAACGCCGCCCGGCCCAGCTCGCGGATCCGGGCGTCGGCCAGCTCGGCCTCCCGTACGGCCTCGTCGCCCGCGACCGAGACGAACGCCCCGAGCTCGATGTCGGTCTTCTGGATCGCGGTGAGGACCGACTGGACGTGCTCGGCCGCGGTGAGCTCGCCCCGGGCGAGGAGCTCGCGTATGTCACCGATGGAGGTCAACGGATCTCCTTGCAAGGACAGGTGGGACGCCGGTCACGACACCTGGTGCGGCTGCCTGGCGTTGGCCGCCGCGGCCTGGACCGACTGGAGGTGCCACTCGGAGTCGAAGGCGGTGACCTCGATGTCCTCGCCCTCGGCCACCAGCGCGGCGGCGGCGCTCATGGCGCCGGCGATGAACCCGGAGGTCCGGTGGGCGGCGAGCAGGTCGCTCTCGTCGAACGGCCGGCCGTCGCAGCGCAGCAGGCGCAGGTCCATGAACCCGTTGAACTTCCGGTCCATCACCTCGACCGACTGCGGGCTGCGGATGCTGAAGCGCACCTTGGTGGCGACATGGCCGTGGTGGTGCTGGTCGGAGTAGAAGGCGACGTCCGGGATGGTCGGCGGGATGAAGTGGTCCCGCTCCACCACGGCGGGCACCTTGGGCAGGTTGCCGGCGATGAAGTGCCAGGAGTTGTACTGCATCCGCGACGACATCGCCCAGGCGTTGTCGGCGAGCTGGAGCACCGAGTCCTCGTAGTGGCGCTTGGCCGCCGGGGCGGGCACCACGCAGCAGAAGAAGTCGGTGATGTCCCACTTGGTGATCTCGGTCCAGCTCTGCTCGCGCAGGGCTCGCATGAGTTCGGGGATGGAACGCATGCCCCGGCTCATCGCGAAGTCGGCCTCGAAGACATCGGTGGCACCGGCCACCGTCTCGTACACCAGGGCTTCGAGCCCGGTGCCGAAGTCGCCGTGCGGCCGCGCCAGCCAGCCGGGAGAGGCGGCCAGGCTCGCGCTCAGCTCCTCGAAGGTGGCGCCGGTGACCGGCAGCCGCTCGCTGAGGCGCTCGCTGAGCTCCGCCTCGCGCTGCTTCGATGCCTCGCCGTACGGCCCGGCCAGGCGCTCGATCTTGTGCATCAGCGCGCCGTGGATCTCGCGGTAGAGCTGGGCGTTGGGCAGTACGTGCCCGACGCGGCGCTCGCGCAGCGCCATGGCGAGGGAGTTGAGCGCCTCGACGCGGTGCGTGGGGGCGGCCGGGACCGGCTCGCCGCCGGGCACCGCGTTGTAGTTCCCGCGGGTGCGCTCCAGCATGAACGCCAGGTGGTCCAGGGTGAGCTGGGTGCCGTTGGCCTCCTCGATCCGGCCGGCGCCCGCCGACCGCACGAGCAGGGTGAGGCAGACCACCAGCATCGCGTCGTGGTCGGACCAGCGCTCCATCTCGACGCCGAGCAGGCTGCTGAACGTCTCGCTGGGGTGGCCGGCCCAGAGGGTCTTGCCGATGAGGTTGTTGCCCTCGCGGAAGTTGGTGTAGAGCTTCCCCTCCTGGTGGAGGACGAAGGGGGCGGTCCGCAGCGCGGACTCCCGTACCGTCTCCAGGAGTTCGTCGCGGGCCGGGGTGCCGAGCGCGGCCAGCCACTGGCGGCAGTCGACGACCTGGTCGGCGTAGCGGGCGGCGGCGCGGTTGACCTCGCTCTCGTAGTCGAGCAGGTCCTGCGCCGACCACGGCACGTCGATCACGCCGTCGACCAGGTTCTCCTCGTCGGCGAGCGAGCCCTGGGAGGGGACGCGGATGACGATGCGGCCGGTGGTGGTCAGACCCAGCTCACCCAGGAACGCCGGGCGCTCCTTGGTGTCACGCACCGGGGCGGGCAGGTCCTCCTCGCGCCACGAGATGCCGCAGAGCACCTTGAGTGCCGCCTCGTCGGCGGTGCGCAGCGCGCGCAGCTGGACGTCGCCGGGGACATGGCCGTCCAGGGTGAGCAGCGCGTTCACCGCCGTCCGCAGATCGGGGGCGTCGACGGCCTTCTCCCAGGCGCGCTTGAGGAGGGTGGGGAAACCGGCCTCCTCGTCCTTCAGCCGGTCCGGCTTCGGCGTGGCGCCGGCCACCGCGCCCAGGCGGCTGGGCCGGCGGCTCTGCCGCTTCTTGGCGTTGATGGCCCGGCGCGAAGTGCCGTTGCGCTCAGCGAAACTTGTCATGACACACCCTCAGCGGTAAGCCCGATGTGGTTCCACATCTCGTCGGACGTCGGGGTCCAGTCCTCGTCCACGTAGATGCAGTCGACGGGGCACTCCAGGACGCACTTGGGGCAGCCCGAGCACAGCTCGGGGATGATGACGACGTCGAGCCCGTTGTCGAAGATGGCGTTGAACTCGGGCGGGCAGGCACGCAGGCAGGTGTCGCAGGTGATGCACTCGGCCCGCTCGATGCGGCGCGGCGGCTTCTTCCACGTCTCGCTGCGCTGTCGCTCGGCGATCACCTTGTTGCGCCCGGATACCGAGCCTTCCACCTCGTCGAGTGAGTCGTCCGAAGTATTCGTGGGCATGTGGCCCCCCTCTTGTCCTGTTTCGCTCGTGACCACGTAAGAGAGCATCAATAGCGCGCCGCACTTCGGCGACGTCGGCCAGAATTACACGGAGGCCCGCTTCATGGGAACGGCGGGCGAGCGGTGTGCAGGCGCGGATCAAAACGTGTGGTGGATTCCTGCTGGAGGGAATCTTGAATCGCGCGGACTCTTGATAATCCCCGGTTCCGCAAGGGGACGCAATATGCTCAAGTCAGCACGCCGCAGACGCTGGTACGGCGGCCCGAAGGACCCCGCGATGGGCCATCTGACCTGCGAGGATCTGGGAGTGTGAGCCGGGGCGGCGGCCGGTCGGCCGAGGGCCTGGGGGTCACGACGCACGAAGGTATACGCGAAGCGCGTCCGTGCAACCGCGGAACTTTCGCAGTCGAACACCTTGTGCGCGCCGCGCCGCGCGGCAACTTCACGCGCGGCTGCTTACTGGTGTCACCTTACCGTTTTTTGGGCTTGGTGTCCGTTATCCATTCCGGTGCGCATTTCCGCTTCACCGGCCTATGGGTGAGGCAAAGGAATCCCGTGATCGACGCGGTCCAAAAGGTGATCGACGCCACCCGGTAAGAGGCGCTCGGGTATGCGGTCGACGGGCGGGTGGGGATTTTCCCGGGACGTCAATTGTTCAACGAGAGCGAAGTGCGGGCGAGGCCCGGGGGAGCCGCGGACGCGAGCGGTGTTCGAGGCGCGCGCAAGCGGCGCGCCACCGGGTCGAACACCCGGTGGCGCGCCGCGGTGGTGCCGGACGTCACCTCAACGAGGGCCGCGGTACGCGGAGTCGTCCCTCCTCATTCGCCCAGGATCGTCAGATCGGTCCGGCTGAGCCGGTCCGGAGCGGCCCGCATGTCGATGCCGGTGATCCGCTCGTCCACGATCGTGAAGCCGAAGACGACCCTCGGCCGGCCGCGCGGCGCCCACACCGCGCCCACCGACCCGTCCACCAGCGCCAGTCGGGCATAGCGGGCCCGCCCCGAGAACGTCCGCGCCACCGAGGGCGCGCCCCGCACCTCCGTCGGCGCGCCCGCCGCCACCGCCTCCGGGTCGGCGTGCAGCACCACGTCCGGGTCGAGCATCGCGATCAGGGTGTCGAAGTCGCCGCCGCGCGAGGCGGTCAGGAATGAGTCCACTATCCGCCGCAGCCGGTCCGGGCCGTCGTCCGGCAGCGGGTCGACGCTCTGCACCCGTACGCGCGCCCGGCCCGCGAGGCCACGGGCGGCCTCCGGCCCGGCGACGCCGACGATCGGCGCGATCTCCTCGTACGGCAGACCGAAGAGGTCGTGCAGGACGAACGCCATCCGCTCCGCCGGGTCCAGCGTCTCCAGGACGACGAGGAGCGCCAGGCCCACCGAGTCGGCCAGCAACTCCTCGTGGACCGGGCCCATCCGGGACAGGTCCGCCGCCAGCGCGTCGGGCAGCGGGGCCTCCAGGTCGTCCGGCGCCCGGCGCGCCGCGGGCACCCGCGGCAGCAGGGGAGCGGCCGGGGAAACCGTTCTGCGCGTGCGCAGCCGGTCAAGGGAGACGTTCGCGACCACTGTCATCAGCCAGGCGGGCAGGCCCCGGACACCCTCGTCCGTGGCGTCGTCGCCGCTGTCGATGATCTGTAACCACGCTTCCTCGACGGCTTCGTCGGCCTCGTTCAGCGTCCCCAGCATCCGGTACGCCACGGCCCGCAGATGCGGGCGGTTCTCCTCGAATCGCCGCGCCAGCCATTCGCCGTCGTCCATCGGTCACATTCCTCCGTCGCGCTCCGTCAGTGAGTGACGAACGCGTCACGGTCACACCCTCTGGCCACGTTCCGTCATAGCAGTGACGAACAAAACCCAGCTCATGTGACAGGAAGAGGTACCCCGATCGAGTCGAGGCGATCGGGTCGTACAGGGGAGGCCCCTCGAACAACCAGAGTTCGACCGAGCCCTGAGCGCCGCACTGGCCGCGCAGGACTCCCGACCCTTAGCGAGCAGTCATGACGACGCATCCTCCATCACCGAGGCAGTCCACCGAGGAGCCGCCGCCCCCACCCACGTCCTCGTTCGCCCACAAGTTCGCGCGAGCGGTGGCCGGCCGCCGCTCCAAATGGGCCGTCCTCGTGCTCTGGGTGCTGCTCATGGGCGTGGGCGGATCCCTTGCGGCCAAGCTCGGTGACGTCCAGAACAACGAGTCCCAGACCTGGTTGCCGAAGAACGCGCAGGCCACCAAGGCGGTGAAGATCGCCGAGGATTACTTCCAGGACAAGGGCCGCCTCGGCGCGGTCCTCGTCTACGCGCGCGAAGACGGCCTCACCGAAGCCGACTTGGCCAAGGTGAACGCCGACCGCGGCCGGTTCGTCACGGACAGGATCGCGGCGGCGGAGATCCCGCCGGTCACGGTCGCCGCCGACAAGAAGGCCGCGTTCCTCAGCGTGCCCATCAAGTCGGACAAGAGTGACAACAAGGTCCTCGGCGACGGTGTGAAGAACCTGCGCAAGGCGGCACAGGCGAACGCGCCGGACGGCCTCGACGTCAAGATCGCGGGCCCGGCCGGCAGCATCGCCGACTTCATCGATGTCTACTCCGGCATGGACGGCGCGCTGATGGGCGCCACGATCGGACTCGTCGCGATCTTCCTGCTGTTCACCTACCGGAGCCCGATCCTCTGGCTGATCCCGCTGATCTCGGTCTTCGTGGCCAGCCAGGTCGCCAGCGCCGTCGTCTACCTCCTGGCCAAGCACGCCGGGTTGACGGTCAACGGAATGAGCGCCTACGTACTGATCGTCCTGGTCCTCGGCGTCGGTACGGACTACGCGCTGCTGCTGATCGCCCGATATCGCGAGGAACTGCACCGCCACGAGGACAAGCACGAGGCGATGGTGTACGCGCTGCAGCGCTGCCTGCCCGCCATCACGGCGTCCGCGGCGACCGTGGGCATCGCCACCATCTGCCTGGTGTTCGGCTCGATGAACTCCACCCGGGGCCTCGGCCCGGTGGTGGCGCTCGGCGTCGTCATCGTCTACTTCGCGATGGTCACGCTGCTGCCCGCCTTCCTGGTGATCCTGGGCCGCTGGGTGTTCTGGCCCTTCACCCCGCGCTACTCGACCGAGTACGTGGACGCCGGCGTCGAGAAGGAGCACGGCTTCTGGGGCCGCATCGCGGGCTTCGTCGGCCGCCGGCCGCGCCCGATCTGGATCGGTACGGTGCTGGTCCTCGCCGCCCTGGCGTTCGGCGCGATGTCGCTGTCCACCGGCCAGACCCAGGCCGAGCAGTTCACCAAGAAGGTCGACTCGGTGGCGGGCCAGGAGCTGCTCGCCCAGCACTTCCCGGCCGGCTCCTCGGCGCCCGCCGACGTGTACGTCAAGGACGCCGGCGCGGCCACCGCGCTCTCCACGGTCCAGGGCGTGTCCGGTGTCACCAGCGCGACCACCGTGGACACCAGGAACGGCTGGACGCATATCGAGTCCGTCCTGAAGAACGCCCCGGACACCCAGGCCGCCAAGCAGACCATCGAGCGGATGCGCACCGCGCTCGACCACGCCTCCGGTGAGGCCCGGGACGCGGTGGTCGGCGGGCAGACCGCGATCGCGCTGGACACCTCCGACGCCCAGGGCAAGGAGGAGAAGGTACTGATCCCACTCATCCTCGCGGTGGTCCTGATCATGCTGATCATCCTGCTGCGGGCGCTGGTGGCGCCGCTGGTGCTGCTGCTGTCGGTGGTGCTCTCGTACACCGCGGCCGTCGGAGCCGCCGCGCTGCTCTTCCACGCGGTCGGGTATCCGCGGATCGACCGGGGGCTGCTGCTGTTCGGCTTCCTGTTCCTGGTCGCCCTCGGTGTCGACTACACCATCTTCCTGATGACCCGGGCCCGCGAGGAGGTCGGCAAGCGCGGCCACCGCGACGGCATCCTCACCAGCCTCACCGTCACCGGCGGGGTGATCACCTCGGCGGGCCTCGTCCTGGCCGCCACCTTCAGCGTGCTCGCGGCGATCCCGACCGTGGCCTCGCTCCAGCAGGGCCTGCTCGTCGCGGTCGGCATCCTGCTGGACACGTTCATCGTCCGCAGCCTGCTGATCCCGGCGCTCGCACTTGAGCTCGGCCCGAAGTTCTGGCGCCCGGGGCATCCCGAGCGCGACGAGGCGGACCTTCCGGTCAGGCCGCGCGCCGAATCGGCGCGGCTGGGCTGACCCCGTACGTACGACACACGCACCGGCTCGTACGTGCGGTCCTCGATCGCGGGCGCATCGCTTCCCCAGCGGGAGCGGTGCGCCCGTGCGTATGTCCGGGGCCGGTGCGGAACCGCCGCGTCACACTTTCGCGGGCCGCCTCGTCAGTGTGGCGACACTTCAACCGAGGAGGAGCCATGACGTCGCCCATTCTGGTGACCGGCGGCACGGGCACGCTGGGACGACTGGTCGTCTCACGGCTGCGGGACGCGGGCGCCGACGTCCGGGTGCTCAGCAGGAAGAGCCGCCCGGCCGAGAACGGCGTCACGTATGTGACCGGCGACCTGGCCAAGGACCAGGGGATCGGCCCCGCGGTCGACGGCGTCCGGTCACTCGTGCACTGCGCCAGCGACAAGAAGGGCGACGCCGACGCCACCCGCAACCTGGTCCGCGCGGCCGAGGCGGCCGGGGTCACGCACCTGGTCTACATCTCCATCGTGGGCGTCGAGGACGTCTCCTTCGGCTACTTCAAGTCCAAGCTGGAGTCGGAGCGGGTGGTCACCGAGTCCGCGGTGCCGTGGACGCTGCTGAGGGTCACCCAGTTCTACGACTTCATCCTGGGCGGGGCCCAGAAGGCGAAGAAGCTGCCGCTGGTCCCGGTGCCCTCGGGCTTCAAGGTCCAGCCGATCGACCCCGAGGAGGTGGCGGTCCGGCTCGCCGAGCTGGCCCTGGACAAGCCGGCCGGGCGCGTTCCCGACCTGGTGGGGCCCGAGGCCACCGACGCGGTCGCGATGATCCGCGCCTATCTGAAGGCCGTCCACCGCAGCTCCCCGGTGGTCCCGGTGTGGATGCCCGGCATCGGCAGGATCCGCTCCGGCGGGCTGCTGCCGAAGGGCCCGGCGGACGGGTACGACACGGCCCGGGTGACCTGGGAGGAGTTCCTGACCGCCAAGCTCGGCTGACGGCGCCGGGGACAGCGAACATCGGGCCATGCCCCCTATTCAGACAATTTCATAGGAAATAACCGAACTGGATACCGAACATCCAAGATCTGAACTTGATGTGACTTGTCCCATAGGCTGGGTTTCGCAGTGTGTGACGACGGGCCCGGTGGAGGAATGTGACCCATGGACGAGACCGAACGGCTGGCGGAGCGCTTCGAGGCGTACCGCCCCCATCTGCGGGCCGTCGCCTACCGGATGCTGGGCTCGCTGAGCGAGGCCGAGGACGCCGTGCAGGAGTCCTGGTTCCGGCTCAGCCGCTCGGACGTGAGCGCGGTGGAGAACCTGGGCGGCTGGCTGACCACGGTCGTCGCGCGCGTCTGCCTGGACATGCTGCGTTCGCGTGAGTCGCGGCGCGAGGACCTGCTGGGCGAGCGGCCACCGCCCGTCCACCACGGTGCGCACGAGAGCGCCGACCCCGAACAGGAGGCGGTGCTGGTCGACTCGGTCGGCCCGGCGCTGCTCGTGGTGCTCGACACGCTCTCCCCGGCCGAGCGCCTGGCGTTCGTGCTGCACGACATGTTCGCCGTGCCCTTCGACGACATCGCCCCGGTCGTGGGGCGCTCGACCATCGCGACCCGGCAGCTCGCGAGCCGGGCGCGGCGCCGGGTGCAGGGCGCCGAGGCCGCCCCCACCGTCGACCGTGGGCGCCAGCGGCAGATCGTCGACGCCTTCCTCGCCGCCTCGCGCGGCGGCCGGTTCGACGAACTGCTCGCCCTGCTCGACCCGGAGGTCGTGGTCCGCGTCGACGGCGCCGCCCTGGCGATGGGCGCGAGCGGCGCGCTGGGTGCCCAGGCGGTGGCCAAGACGTTCTCGGGCCGGGCCCAGGTTGCCCAACTCGCGTTGGTGGACGGGGCTCCGGGCATGGTCTGGGCACCGAACGGCAGCGTGAAGGTGGTGTTCGACTTCATCGTCGTGGACGGGCGGATCGCCGCGATCGACATGCTCGCCGACCCTGAGTACCTGGACGAAATGGACGTGAAGGTGCTGACGGAGTAGCGGCCCGTGCCCCGGCGGGTGGCGTAGGAGCAGCCGTCGAAGGAGCCGCGAAACCGGGAAAGCTCCCTGTTTCCCGGGGTGCCTGCTCCCCGAAACGCCACTCCACGCGACACGTTCCATGCAACACCACGAGGCGCAGCGCGGCCATCGGGCCGTGCTGCGCCTCTGTCGTTCCTTGAGCGGATTCCTAGCCGGTGCGCACGCCGCGCGCATCGGCCGGGAATCCGCCGCGAGTCATCCGCGCCGTACCGACATCCGCTGGCGCGCCGCCTCGGCGAGCGCGGTGAACGGGCTGTCGTCGTCGGACTCCTCGGCGTGCCACTGCACGCCGACCGCGAACGGGTGGTCGTTGACCTCGATGGCCTCGACCGTGCCGTCCTCGGACCAGGCCGTCACCGTCAGGCCCTCGCCGACCTCGTCGATGACCTGGTGGTGATGGCAGGGCACGACGTCCTTGGCGAGGAACTTGGCGAGGTGGCTGCCCGGTTCGAGCCGCACCTTCTGCTGTCCGTACTCCTTACCGCCGGGGGAGTGGTTGTCGTGGCCGACGACGTCCGGCAGGTGCTGCTGGAGCGTGCCGCCACGGAGGATGTTGATCAGCTGCTCGCCCCGGCAGATGCCGAGCGTGGGCAGGTTGTCCTCCAAAGCGGCCTCGATCAGGGCGAGTTCGGCCCGGTCGCGGGTGGTGTCGTTCCAACCGGTCTTCTCGTGCTTCTCCTGCCCGTACAGCGCGGGGTCCGCGTCGGGACCCGCGAGCAGCAGCAGACCGTCGAGCCCGCCGATGGTCTGCTCCACGCCGGGCTGCGGAGCGAGCAGCACCGGTATGCAGCCGGCGTCGGCGACCTTCTGGACGAACGTCTGGGGTACGAACGTCGCGTCCATCTCGAAGATCGCGAATTTGATCTGGGTCACGACGGCCGTGATACCGATGACGGGCCGAGGTGTGCGGTCCAGCGAGTTCAAGGTCTCATTGACGGCGGAATGCACAGTGCACCTCACAAAGTGTCAGAGCTGGAGTACGGGGCGGAACTCCGCCTCGTGGTGGGTGATCCACTCGGCGTACGTGTAGGACGGCCGGCCGGTGATGACGTCGACGGTGGGCAGCACTTCCGCGTCCTCGCCCTGCTGCGCGCGGCGCCGGTCGAGGATCTGGTCGGCCACGTACCCGGAGAGGTACTTGACCATCTGGGCGCGGACCGCTTCGCGCGGCACTTCCTGGAAGCGGGTGGGGATGCCGAGCGCGGCACCGAGCATGCGCACGCGCTCCTGCGGGCTGAGCGACTGGGGCCCGGTGATCGCATGGATCCTCCCGGACTCCGCCGCGAGCAGGGACTTCACCGCGACCGACGCGATGTCGCGCTCGTGGATCGGCGCCATCGCGGAACTTCCGTACACGCCGTGCACCACTCCGTCTTTGGCGATCTGGGGTATCCAGAGGAGGTCGTTGGACATGAACGCGCTCGGCCGCAGGAACGTCCACGACATTCCCGACTCGACAACTGCCTTCTCGCACGCGATGTGTGGCTCTTCGGCAGCATAGGTGACCGCCTCGGAAGACAGCATGACCACATGTTGCACCCCGGCTTGCGCGATGGCGTCGACCGCTCCCCGGAGTTCGCCGAACACCGGCCAGAGGTAGAGGCGTTCCACCCCCTGAAGCGCCCGGGCCAGGGTCTCGGGCCGGCTCAGGTCGGCGGCCACGACCTCCACCTCGCTCGGCAGGGCGGAGTTGGCGGGGTCGCGTGCGATGGCCCGCACCTGCTCCCCCGATTTGAGCAGCTCGTCGACGATGTTTCTGCCGACGTTCCCGGTCGCGCCGGTTACCAAGATCATGTGTTCTCCCGTGGTCAAGGGGGGACGTCCGACGGATGTCTTGCATTTTGCGAAGGCAATACCAACGGGCGGATAATCCGGGCAGGGGAAAGCGCGCGGTCGACCGACGGACATATGTCGACCGTGTCGTGGATGCCGGGTTCAAGTGACTGACTGGTAAGTAATAGCTATCTGGAAAAACGTTTTCGCAGGGAAGTGTCGGCCATGAGGCAGCAGTGCCTCATGGCCGACGGTGAAGCGGGGGAGTGCGGTTACTTGACCTTGCTCTCGGAGAGGTTGATCCGCCAGGAGACCCCGAAGCGGTCGTTGACCCAGGCGAACTTGGCACTGAACCCGTAGGTGCCGATCGGCATGATCACCTCACCCTTCTCGGAGAGGCCCTCGAAGACCCGGTCGAACTCCTCGTCCGAGTCGCACTGCACATAGACGGCCATCGCGGGAGAGAACGCGTAACTGGCCCAGGGGGCGTGGTCGGAGCCCCGGGCGCCGTCCGGTGGAATGTTGATGCACATGAACTGCTGGCCGGCGAGGGTGAAGATCGCGTGCTGCAGGGTCCCCTCCACCCAGCCGGGCTCGCCGGCCCGGGCGCGAATGGTGTTGATCACCTCGGAGTCGTCGAAGAGGGACGTGTAGAACGTCACCGCCTCCTCGGCATCCTGCGGAAACGCCAGAAAAACCGTGAGCTTCTGGGTGGCTGCGGAGGACATCGCTCTCCTTATTAAGTCTGGTGTTCTGCGTGGATCACCCTTCCAACATCCAATTCTCCGAGTCAAGAGGGCAACCGCGGAAAGTCGATGTCGAGCGGCTCAGTGGATCTTTCTACCTCATGAGCTATCCGGAACAAGGCACTACGGTCTCCTGAATGGCCCATTCCTATTCCGTTTCACCGACATTTTCCGAGGGGCGGAAAATGATCAATGGGCAAGATCTGGTGCGCATTTCAATAAGTCTTGCCCGAGTGGTGGATGGGGATCAAGGAAAAGATCGCGAAAAACAGCAGGACTCATTCCCCTTGACGCCCCTGATCGACGAGTTGCAGACTTCTTCGGCGGCCCGAAAGGTCTTTTCGGTGAGCCACTGAACATGATCGCGTAACGCTCCGTTTTTGATCTCGGTAGGCCGATTGAGCGGCATCGAGAGGCGCTGCGAGTTGATTCCCGAAGTGCTGAATTCGATCTCGCATATCTCATCCAGGAGGGCGAAAAATGGGAACTGGCGTGATCATTGCCGGTGCCGGACCCGTCGGGCTGATGCTGGCCGGCGAACTCCGGCTGAACGGCGTCGACGTCGTTGTCTACGAGCAGAGAGCCACCCCGAGCGGTGAGTCGCGCGGAGTCGGCTTCACCCGGCGTGCCGCCGAGGTCTTCCACCAGCGCGGACTGCTGGCCCGCTTCGGGAACATCGAGATCGGCAACGAGGGCCACTTCGGTGGTGTGCGTATCGACTTCACCGCCCTGGAGGACAACCACTTCGGCATCCGCGGAGTGGCCCAGTACCGCATCGAGGAGATCCTGGAGGCGTGGGTCCTCGACCTCGGCGTGGACGTGCGCCGCGGCTACGAGGTGGTCGACTTCCGGGAAGGGCCGGACGACATCACGGTGGTGGTCGAAGGGCCGGACGGCCGTGCCGAGCACACCGCCCAGTACCTGGTGGGCTGTGACGGCGGGCGCTCCAGGATCCGCAAGCTGGCCGGCATCGAGTTCCCCGGGCGCGAGGCCACTCGCGGTATGTACGTGGCCGACATCGTGGACCGGCCCGACATCAAGCCCCGGGTGATCGGCGAGCGGGTCGACGGCGGCATGGTGATGGCGATCCGCCTGGAGGAGGGGGTGACCCGGATCATCATCCACCCGGCGAAGCTCACTCCCCGCGACAACAGCAAGCTGACGTTCAAGGAGATCGCGGACTCCTGGCAGGAGCTCACCGGGCAGTCGCTGCACGGCGCCGAGACCAAGTGGGTCAGCGCGTTCACCAACGCCACGCGCCAGGCCGCCGAGTACCGGCGCGGCCGGGTCCTGCTCTCCGGTGACTCCACCCACATCCACATCCCGGCCGGCGCCCAGGGGCTGAGCGTCGGTGTCCAGGACGCGGTGAACCTCGGCTGGAAGCTGGCCGCCACCGTCAATGGCTGGGCTCCCGAGGGCCTGCTCGACTCGTACCAGGCCGAACGGCACCCGGTGGGCGAGAAGTTACTGCGCAACACCCTCGCCCAGGCGTCCCTCTATCTCACCGGCGACGAGATGGAGCCGATGCGCCAGGTGATGCGCGAGCTGGTGCGCTCGCCCGAGGCGGCGCGGCGCCTCGCCGGGCACGTCAGCGGGCTCGGCATCCGGTACGACATGGGCGGCGCCACCGGCCACCCGCTGCTCGGGCTGCGGATGCCCGACCGCGAGGTCAAGCTCGGGGACGGCTCCACCACCCGGGTGTCCGAACTGCTGCACCCGGCGCGCGGTGTGCTCGTGGTCGCGGACGGCAGCACCGGGCCGGCCAAGCTCGCCGCGGGCTGGTCCGACCGGATCGACATCGTCACGGACGCGAGCTGGTCGGACCGGGTGGACATCGTCCCGGACGGCTGGGTTCCGGCGGACACGGCCGAGGGGACGACGCCCGACGCCGTCCTCCTCCGTCCCGACGGACACGTCGCCTGGGTCTCGCCGGACGGCGGCGAGCTGCTCGACGCGCTCGCCCGCTGGTTCGGCTCGCCCCGCTGACCCGGCACCGCACATCCCGCCGGCCCGCAGGAGGTGCCGTGATCGAATTCGTGGAGGCCGACGAGACCACTCCTTATACACAGCAACTCAAGGAGCGGACCGGCCAGGTCGTGCTCGTCAACACGTTCACCGTGCCGCAGGGCCGGGCCGAGGAGTTCCTGGCGCTCTGGCGCCGGGACGCCGCATACTTCACGCGGCAGCCCGGCTTCGTCTCCACGCAGATGCACCGGGGCATCGCCGGCAGCCGGATCCTGGTGAACGTCGCGGTCTGGCAGTCCGCCGCCCATCTGGCGGCGGCGCACAGCAACCCCGAGTTCCGTCCGGGCGGTGAGGGCTACCCGGAGGGGTGCACCGTCTCGCCCCATCTGTACGAGAAGGTCGCGGTCGACGGCATCTGCGCCGACTGACGCTTCGCAGGCCCGGGGCCCGTCACGCCGGTGTGACGGGTTCCGGGTCTGTTCTCGGCCAATAAACCGGCCAACTTCACGCCAGTGGGGTGGAGTTGCCCCGACGCTTCGCGCCGGAAGTGCGACCGGCGGTTACCCCGGGGGTGGGCGACCGCCCCGGGCGCATCACGAGTGCGAAGCCGATCAGCGGGCCGGAATGTGTGATTCCGGCCCCTCTTCTGACGGTCCCTGACGTCCGGCCCCACTCGGTGGGCCGATTCCCCCGCCTGTTCACCTTCGACGGTACAGAAGGTTGTCCGCGCTTGACGGAACCTGAACTTCCGCTCTGGCGGTCCGGCGTTTGCCCTCGTACAGCAGTGCGGTACGCACCGCTCCGGGGGTCCTTGAGGCTGCCCTGCGCGATGCTCGCGCGCGCGTGAACGACCTTGTCCGGTACGGGAATCCGGGCCTCGCGAACCGGCTCCGGAGTGGTTGACAAGGCTTCGCCCGTCGCCTTTCATTTCGCACACCGGAAGTGGATTCCGGTTCCGATTCATTGCGAGGGGGCGCAAAGTGAGTCTGGCCGAGCAATCGATTGACGATCAGTTACTGAAGATCCACGCGGCGGACCTCGACGAGGTCGTGACCTCCATGGTCTGGATCGAGTCGCATCCCGCCGGTGAAGTACGCATCGACTCCCTGGTCTTCGAGGACTCGCCCCGTCTGGGCGGCGCGGACGAGGACCATGTGCGCGTGCTGGCCGAGGCCGGCGACTCGCTGCCGCCGATCACCGTCCACCGTCCGTCGATGCGCGTCATCGACGGTACCCACCGGGTGCGCGCCGCGCTCCTCAACGGCCGTACGAGCATCCAGGCACGGATGGTCGACTGCGACGAGGGCGCCGCATACGTCCTCGCGGTCAAGGCCAACGTCACCCACGGTCTGCCGCTCTCGCGGTCCGACCGCTCGGTGGCCGCCGCGCGCATCATCATGACCCACCCGCAGTGGTCCGACCGCGCCGTCGCCGCGGCCGTCGGCCTCTCCGACAAGACCATTTCCCGGATCCGGTCCCGCTCCTCGGCGGACGCTCCGCAGTCGAACGCGCGCCTCGGCCGCGACGGCCGCCTGCGCCCGCTGGACAGCGGATACCGCCGACAGCAGGCCGCCGCGATGATCCACGAGCGGCCCACCGCGGGACTGCGCGAGGTGGCCCGGGCGACCGGCCTCTCGCCGGCCACCGTGCGGGACGTGCGCCAGCGCATCGACCGGGGCGAGGACCCCGTACCGGGCCGCTACCGCGCGGCCGCGGGTCAGAGCCCGGCGCCGGGCACCCCCGTGGTGCCCCGGCAGACGCAGCGCGCGGTGAGCGCCCGCAGCGAGCGGCGGGAGACCTCCGTCGACCGCCAGAAGCTGCTCGCCAAGCTGAGCGAGGACCCCTCGCTGCGGCTCAACGAGGCGGGCCGGCGCACCCTGCGCTGGCTCCACCACTACACGGTGGACGGCGAGGGCATGGAGAGCCTGGGCCGCGGTCTGCCCGGGCACTGGGCACCCGAGGTCGCCGACCTCGCGCGCAGCTGCGCCGCCGCTTGGCAGACCCTTGCCGAGCAGCTCCAGCAGCGGGCCGAGTGAGCCGGCCGGGCGCCGGCCGTGACAGCGCCGGTGAGCGCTGAACACCGCGCACAGGTGACGAGCGACGAGGGGGGAGTGCTGGTCGTGGGCCCGAAGCCCGCGCCGGCACTCCGCCCGTTCGCCCGTGCAACTGCGGCACACCCGCATCCGTCCGTCGGCGGGCGGATCATCGATACGTTCGAACAGCTGCCCAACCAGCCGCCACTAACGTCAGGTTGGAAAGGCTTCAACGCGCTGACGTAACCAGGAGGCTGTCCGTGTCCCCTTACGCAGATACCCGCGACCAAGGCCCTCGGACGGGGGTCTGGTTCATCGGAGCCCGAGGCTCGGTCGCCACCACGGCGGTCGCCGGATGCGCCGCCGTCGCCGCCGGGCTCCAGCCCGCCACCGGCATGGTCACCGAGACCCCCGACTTCGCGGGCACCGGCCTTCCCGAGCTGTCGTCCTTCGTCTTCGGCGGTCACGACGTGGCCAGCAGCCCGCTGCCCAAGCGGGCCGAGGAGCTGGCCGCCGGGGGAGTGCTCCCGCACGGTCTGCCCGCCGCGGTGCGCGCCGAACTGGCCGCCGCCGACGAGGAGATACGCATGGGCGGCCCGCTGCCCGGCGACACCCGCGACGACGAGGAGCTGATCGCCGCGTTCGCGGCCGACCTCACCGACTTCGCCCGCCGCACGGGCGTGGCCCGCACGGTCGTCGTCAACGTCTCCTCCACCGAGCCCGCGCCCGCCGAGGGCGACACCCGGCTGCCCGCCTCCTCGCTGTACGCGGCGGCCGCGCTGCGCGCCGGGTGCGCGTACGTCAACTTCACTCCGTCGACCGGTCTGCGCCACCCCCGCCTGGAGGCCGCGGCCGACGCGGCCGGCGTCCCGTACGCGGGCCGCGACGGCAAGACCGGCCAGACCCTGCTCCGCGCGGTGCTCGCGCCGATGTTCCGCCAGCGCGCCCTGGCCGTACGGGCCTGGTCCGGCAGCAATCTGCTCGGCGGCGGCGACGGGGCCTCGCTCGCCGACCCGGCGGCCGCGGCGGCCAAGAACGCGGGCAAGAACCGCGTCCTGGAGGACAACCTCGGGACGCTGCCCGAGGGCGAGGTGCACATCGACGACGTCCCGGCGCTCGGCGACTGGAAGACCGCCTGGGACCACATCGTCTTCGAGGGCTTCCTCGGCTCGCGGATGGTGCTCCAGACGATCTGGCAGGGCTGCGACTCGGCGCTCGCCGCGCCGCTCGTCCTGGACCTGGCCCGGCTGACCGCCCGCGCCCACGAGGCCGGACTCGGCGGCCCCCGCCCCGAGCTGGGCTTCTACTTCAAGGACCCGGACGGCGGCTCCTCGGCGCTCGCCGAGCAGTACGCGGCCCTGCTGGCGTTCGCCGAGCGCCTGCGGGAGGCCCGGTGAAGCCGGTGCTGCGCGACTGGGCCGAACTCCTGCGCGTCTCGGCCCTGTTCACCGTGCCCGGCGACGCCCTCGCGGGGGCGGCGTCCGCCGGGCTGCGGCCCAACACGCGCACCGCGCTCGCGGTGGGCTCCTCCCTCTGTCTCTACGAGGCGGGCATGGCCCTCAACGACTGGGCGGACCGCGAGGAGGACGCCGTCGACCGCCCGCACCGCCCGATCCCGTCCGGCCGCGTGAAGCCCGCCGCGGCCCTGGCGGCGGCGGCCGGCCTCACCGGCGCGGGCCTGGCACTCGCCTACCGCGCGGGCCGTCCGGCCGGGCTGGTGGCGACGGCGCTCGCGGGCACGGTGTGGGCGTACGACCTGCGCCTGAAGCACACGGCCGCGGGCCCGGCGGCGATGGCCGCGGCCCGCTCCCTGGACCTCCTCCTGGGCGCGACGGCCACCGGCGGCAAGGTGGCGAAGCCGGCCCTGCTCCCGGCCGCGGCCCTGGGCGCGCACACCTATGCGGTGACGACGGTGTCGCGGAACGAGACGCAGGGGGGTGTGGCGGGGGCACCACTGGCGGCGCTGGGGCTGACCACCGTGCTGGGCGCCCTCGCCAGCCGTCCCCACCACCTGTGGCCGGGCGCTCGGCAGGGAGGAACGGGTGGGCACCACCCACCCGCGGCCCGCAGCCGAAGCCGGGTCCCGGGCGGAGCCCCGGTCGCGCCACGTGACCTGGCCCGAACAGCCCTCGCCGCCGTCTACGTGGGCACCGCCGCCAAGCCCTACTTCCACGCCACCCTCAACCCCTCGCCCCCGCTCACCCAACGCGCGGTCGGCGGCGGCATCAAGGCCATGATCCCGCTCCAGGCGGCGCTCGCGGCGCGGGCCGGATCCCTCCGTACCGCCGCAGCTCTGACCGGTCTGATCCCCGTGGCCCGCAAGCTCGCACGAAAGGTCAGCCCCACATGAGCCTCCGACTCGGCTACGGCACCAACGGCCTCACCGACCTGCGTCTCGACGACGCCCTCGGGCTGCTGGCGGACCTCGGGTACGAGGGCGTCGGACTGACCCTCGACCATATGCACCTCGACCCGCTCGCCCCCGAACTGGCCGCCCGCACCCGCAAGGTGGCCGACCGCCTCGGTGAGCTCGGCCTCGGCGTGACCGTGGAGACGGGCGCCCGGTACGTTCTGGACCCCGGACGCAAGCACGGCCCGTCGCTCCTCGACCCGGACCCGGACGCCCGCACCCGGCGCACCGAGCTGCTCGTCACGGCCGTCCGCGTCGCCGCCGACCTCGGCGCGCACGCCGTGCACTGCTTCAGCGGCATCACCCCCGACGGCACCGACGACGACACCGCCTGGAAGCTCCTCGGGGAGGCCCTCGCGCCGGTCCTCGACGCGGCCGCGGACGCGGGCGTTCCGCTGGCGATCGAGCCCGAGCCCGGCCATCTCCTGGCCACCCTCGCGGACTTCCACCGGCTGCGCGAGCAGCTGGGAGACCCGGAACCGCTGGGGCTCACCCTGGACATCGGGCACTGCCAGTGCCTGGAGCCCCTCTCGCCCGCGGAGTGCGTACGCGCCGCCGCGCCCTGGCTGCGGCACGTCCAGATCGAGGACATGCGGCGCGGGGTGCACGAGCATCTGCCGTTCGGGGACGGCGAGATCGACTTCCCGCCCGTCCTGGAGGCGCTGGCCGCCACCGGATACGGCGGTCTGACCGTCGTCGAGCTGCCCCGCCACTCCCACGCGGGCCCCGAACAGGCCCGTCGTTCCATGGAGTTCCTGCGCCCGCTGATCGCGGGTGCCGCCTCGCCCCCGAAGGGAGCCTAGCCGTGATACCTCGTGCGGAACTCGACGCCCGCTTGGGCGGTGCCGCCCGTGCCTGGCTCGACGAGGCGCTCGCCGAGGCGGCCCACAGCGCCGCCCGCCCGGTGGCCGGGTACGGCGCCGCCCCCTGGGAGCTGCGGTTCGCCTCGGCCGGGCGCCACCTCGGCGCCGACGCCGTGGACGACGCCCGTGTCCTGCTGCTGCACACCGCCCGCGTGGACGCGCCCACCGCGACCCGGATCTACCAGCAGGGCACCGCCGCCGAGCGCCGCGCCGTCCTGCTGGCCCTCGCGGACCTCGGCCTGGACGCGGCGGCCGGGGTGCCGCTCGTCGAGGACGCGCTGCGCGCCAACGACACCCGTCTGGTGGCGGCGGCCGTCGGCCCCTACGCGGCGGCCCACCTGGACCCGCACGCCTGGCGGCACGCCGTATTGAAGTGCCTGTTCACCGGTGTGCCCGTGGACGCCGTCGCCTCCCTGCGGGAGCGCGCCCACGGCGACACCGAACTCGCCCGGATGCTCGGCGACTACGCGAAGGAACGTATCGCCGCAGCCCGCCCCGTCCCCGACGACCTGCACCGCGTACTGGCCCTCACCGGGGCCGAGGAGTCCTGACCATGCGCATCTTCGACCCGCACATCCATATGACGTCCCGCACCACCGACGACTACGAGGCCATGTACGCGGCGGGCGTGCGCGCGGTCGTGGAGCCCGCGTTCTGGCTGGGCCAGCCCCGTACCTCGCCCGCGAGCTTCTTCGACTACTTCGACGCGCTGCTCGGCTGGGAGCCGTTCCGGGCCGCGCAGTACGGCATAGCCCACCACTGCACGATCGCCCTCAACCCCAAGGAGGCGAACGACCCGCGCTGTACGCCCGTCATCGACGAGCTGCCGCGCTATCTGGTCAAGGACGGCGTGGTGGCGGTCGGCGAGATCGGCTACGACTCGATGACGCCCGCCGAGGACCACGCGCTCGCCGCCCAGCTCCAGCTCGCCGCCGAGCACGGGCTGCCCGCCATGGTGCACACCCCGCACCGCGACAAGCTCACCGGTCTGCGCCGCACCATCGACGTCGTACGCGAGTCGGCGCTCGCCACCGACCGGGTGCTGCTCGACCACCTCAACGAGACGACGGTCCGCGAGGCCAAGGACAGCGGCGCCTGGCTCGGCTTCTCCGTCTATCCGGACACCAAGATGGACGAGGACCGGATGGTCGCGATCCTCGACGAGTACGGCCCGGAGAAGGTGCTGGTCAACTCGGCCGCGGACTGGGGAAAGAGCGACCCGCTGAAGACCCGCAAGGTGGCCGACGCCATGCTGAAGGCCGGGTTCGACGAGGACGCGGTGGACCTGGTGCTGTGGCGCAACCCGGTCGCGTTCTACGGGCTGAGCGGACGCCTCGACCTGGACCTCACCGCGCCCGAAGCCCTGCACGAGGGCAACTCCATCCTCCGCGGCGGAGAGTGAGTCCATGCGACTGCGCCACCCCGACGGCTCCACGGTCCACCTCGCGTACTGCACCAACGTCCACCCCGCCGAGACCCTCGACGGCGTCCTCGCCCAGCTGCGCGACCACTGCGAGCCGGTGCGCCGGCGCCTGGGCACCGACCGGCTCGGCATCGGCCTGTGGCTGGCCCGGGGCGCGGCCCAGGAGCTGAGCGCCGACCCGGCCGCGCTGCGCGGCCTGCGCGCCGAACTCGACGGACGCGGCCTTGAGGTCGTCACCCTCAACGGCTTCCCCTACGAGGGATTCGGCGCCGAGGAGGTCAAGTACCGCGTCTACAAGCCGGACTGGACCGATCCGGAACGCCTGGAGCACACGGCCGAGCTCGCCCGGCTGCTCGCCGCGCTGCTCCCCGACGACATCACCGAGGGCACCATCTCCACCCTCCCGCTCGCCTGGCGCACCGGCTACGGCGCTGCCGCGGCCGAGAGGGCGCACACCGCGCTGCGCACGCTGGCCGCGCGCCTGGACGCGCTGGAGGAGGAGACCGGCAAGTCGGTCCGGATCGGCCTGGAGCCGGAGCCCGGCTGCACGGTCGAGACCACCGCCGACGCCATCGCCCCGCTCACCGCGATCGGCTCACCGCGGATCGGCGTCTGCGTCGACACCTGCCATCTCGCCACCTCCTTCGAGGACCCGGCCACGGCGCTGGACGCGCTGGAGGCCGCCGGGATCGCGATCCCCAAGGTCCAGCTGTCGGCCGCGCTGCACGCCGAGGAGCCGGACCGCCCCGAAGTGCGCGCCGCTCTCGCCGAGTTCGCCGAGCCGCGCTTCCTGCACCAGACCCGCACCAGGGACGGCGCCGGGCTCCTCGGCACCGACGACCTCGGCGAGGCCCTGGCCGGGAACGTGCTGCCGGACACCGCGCCCTGGCGCGCGCACTTCCACGTACCGCTGCACGAGCGGCCCGCCGCGCCGCTGACCTCCACCATGCCCGTGCTGCGCGAGGCGCTGGCCACGCTGGTCGGCGGTCCGGTCGCGCGCACCCGGCACCTGGAGGTCGAGACGTACACCTGGCAGGCCCTGCCCGCCGAGCTGCGCCCGCGCGACCGGGACCAGCTCGCCGACGGCATCGCCGGGGAACTCGCCCTCGCCCGGGACCTGTTGACCGACCTCGGCCTCAAGGAACTGCCATGACCGACGCTCCCGCCCCCACTCCGCTCCTCGTCCTGGACGTCGTCGGCCTCACGCCCAAGCTGCTCGACCACATGCCCCGGCTCAAGACGCTCAGCCGCTCCGGCTCCCGGGCCCGGCTCGGCACCGTGCTCCCGGCCGTGACCTGCGCCGCCCAGTCCACGTTCCTGACCGGCACCCTCCCCTCCGAGCACGGCATCGTCGGCAACGGCTGGTACTTCCGCGACCTCGGTGAGGTCCTGCTGTGGCGCCAGCACAACGGCCTGGTCGAGGGCGACAAGCTGTGGGACGCGGCCCGCCGCGCCCACCCCGGCTACACGGTCGCGAACATCTGCTGGTGGTACGCGATGGGCGCGGACACCGACATCACGGTCACCCCGCGCCCCGTCTACTACGCCGACGGCCGCAAGGAGCCCGACTGCTACACCCGGCCCCCGGCGCTCCACGACGAACTCCACGACAAGTTCGGCACGTTCCCCCTGTTCAACTTCTGGGGACCGGGCGCGAACATCGTCTCCTCCCAGTGGATCGTCGACGCCACCCGCCACATCCTGGCGACCCGCAACCCGGACCTGGCGCTCTGCTATCTGCCGCACCTCGACTACGACCTCCAGCGGTACGGCCCCGACGACCCGCGCTCCTACCGCGCGGCCGCCGACCTCGACGCGGCCATGGCGCCGCTGCTCGACGACGCCGAGGCGGCCGGACGCACGGTGGTCGTCCTGTCGGAGTACGGCATCACCCGGGTCAGCCGGCCCGTGGACATCAACCGCGCGCTGCGCCGCGCCGGGCTCCTGGAGGTCCACACCCAGGACGGCATGGAGTACCTGGACCCGATGGCCTCCCGCGCCTTCGCGGTCGCCGACCACCAGCTGGCGCACATCTACGTCCGCAGGCCCGAGGACATGGACGCCACCCGCGAGGCCCTCGCGGACGTGGCCGGGATCGACCAGCTCCTGGACGACGAGGGCAAGAAGAGCTTCGGTCTCGACCACCCGCGCTCGGGCGAGCTGGTCGCGGTCGCCGAGCCGGACGCCTGGTTCACGTACTACTACTGGCTCGACGACGACCGCGCCCCGGACTTCGCCCAGCTCGTCGAGATCCACCGCAAGCCCGGGTACGACCCGGTCGAGCTGTTCATGGACCCGCTCGACCCGTATGTGAAGGTCAAGGCCGCGAAGGCGCTGGCCCGCAAGAAGCTGGGGATGCGCTACCGGATGGCGGTCGTGCCGCTGGATCCGTCGCCGGTGCGGGGCAGCCACGGGCGGCTGCCCGACGACCCGCGGGACGGGCCGCTGCTGCTGTGCTCGGCTCCGGACGCGGTGGGCGACGAGGTGGAGGCCACCGAGGTGAAGGGGCTGCTGCTGAGGCTGGCGGGCCTGGCCTGACGCCCTGTGCGGACCACGGAGAAAGCTCCTGGCGGAAACGTTCCGCCAGGAGCTTCTTCGTAGGTGAGGAGCTTCTCCGTACGTGAGGAACTTCCCGTACGGGGACGCGGGTCCGTCAGACCGGGCGCGCCTCGACGATCGAGACACCCGCGGCGGTCTGCACGATGCGGTCCAGCTCGAAGCCGGTGGCCCGCAGGATCTCCGAGTACTGGCGGGCGGTGCGCTCCTTGCCGCCGACCAGGATCATCAGCCACAGGTCGACGAGCTTGGCGGCGTGCGGCGCGTTGCCCTCCGGAGGAACGAATTCCATGACGAGCAGCCGGCCGTCGGGGCTGATTGCCTCACGGGCGTTCTTGAGGATCTCCAGAGCCTTCGGCTCCGGCCATTCATGCAGAATGTGCTTCAGCAGATAGGCGTCGGCACCGGCCGGCAGCGGACCGAAGAGATCGCCCTTGTCGATCTCGACCCGGTCGACCACGCCCTCTTCCGTGAGAAACGCGTCGGCGCCCAGCTCGTCCGCCCGGGAATCGAAGAGGATGCCCTTCGACTGGGGCGTCTTCTTCAGGATCGCCGACAGCAGACCGCCGCGGCCGCCGAAGACGTCGACGAGCGTCTTGTACTTGGAGAAGTCGTACGCGGCGAGAATGGGCTCGGTCTCCATATTCGAGAGCGTGCCCATGCCGTTGAGGAAGATCTCGCCGAATTCCGGGTTCTGGCCCAGGTACTCGTACGCGTGCATGCCGCGGTTCTTCTCGAGGCTGGGCTGGCCGGTGCGCACGGTGTGGATCAGCGCGCCCCAGTCCTCCCAGCTCGCGGGGTGACCTGTCAACAGGGCCATGTCACGCATCGACATCGGCGTCCCGGTGCGCAGCGCGTCGGCCATCGGCGTCAGCTTGAAGCGGCCGTCGCTCTGCTCGCTGAATATCCGGTAGCTGGCGAGGGCGCGCAGCAGCCGGTGGACCGCGTCCGGGTCGGCCTCGATCCGCTTGGCGATCTCCTCCGAGGACAGCGGGCCGTCGGCGAGCTGGTCGGCGATCTTCAGCTCGGCCGCCACGTAGATCGCCTGGGACACCCAGGCGCCCTGGGCCAGTTCGAGGACGGCGATCGGCGCGGGCACCATCAGCTGGGCGAAGCGCTGCACCCGCGCGCGGAACCCTTCGACGATGCGGACGACTCGGGCGGGCGGAATTGGGGGCATGCGTATCCTCCGTGGGCGGTTGCGCAGCGGTATCAAGAGTCTCAATTACCGGGATACCGGAAACTATGGGCGTCGCCCGGCAGACTCTAGAGCCGCGCACGGCGGCGAACAACCACTCAACGCGCGAGAACACGCCCCGAGTTGGCCGAAATTCCCTACGCGAGTTCGACCCTGGTGAATTCCGAGTGCGAATCAAGTGTGCAACTGCGGATAGGCCGCAGTCGGACAGGCCTGACAACTTACCGGCGAATACAGGACGGTTGAGGTAGAAGCGTCTATCGTGGCGCCGGTTGAGTCGGCTCCCAATGACGGGGGCACGCCATGATGAGGGAGAGACATGTCGAGAATACGCAGGTCTTGGAGTGGGGCCTTCGTGGCAGCGGCGGCCGTGGGCACCCTGGCTGTCACGCTGATCCCCGGCCCGGCACAGGCCTCGCCGACCTCGCCGAAGGAGGCGAAGGCCGCTGCCGCCACTGCCAACATTGAGGTCATCGCGAGCAAGCTCAACAACCCCCGCGGCCTCTCCGTCCAGGCGGACGGGACGATCCTGGTCGCCGAGTCGGGCGTGGGCAAGCCGGGCTGCGCCGCGGGCACCAAGTGCGTCGGGCTGACCGGTTCCATCTACCGCGTCAAGGGCACCCAGCAGGGCCGGGTCGTCACCGGCCTGACGTCCGCCGCGGTGGCCCCGACGAACCCGTACGAGCCGATCTCGGCCGCCGGCCCCAACGACGTGGAGGCCAACGGGTCGGGTTACCTCGTCCTCAACGGCTTCGGCGGCAGCACGGACGACCGGGCCAAGCTCGGTGCGGACGCGGCCAAGCAGGGCACGCTCCAGACGGGCAGCGGCTGGGTCGTCGGTGACCTGGTCAAGCACGAGACGCTGCTCGACCCCGACTGGGTCCTGGGCCACCCGGCCAACCCGGAGGAGGCGTCGGTCCACAGCAACCCGTGGCGCTTCGCCCGCAACGGCCGCGGCTTCCTGGCCACGGACGCCGGTGCCAACGACCTGATCGGCGTCGGCTTCGGCGGCCGCACCACGACCGAGGCGATCTTCCCGGACAACGAGCTGCCCGCCCCGGGCGGCGCCGCGGCCCCGTCGGCCAAGGAGAAGAAGGTCCTGGAGTCGCTCGCCCCGCAGACCAAGTCGGTCGCGGCCGACGGCACGGTCAAGGTCCAGGCGGTGCCCAGCGGCATCGTCAAGGGTGCGGACGGCGCGTTCTACATCGCGGACATGGGCGGCCTGCGTCCGGGTGCCTCGCGCATCTGGCGGATGCTGCCGGGCCACCGCCCGGAGGTCTTCGCCAGCGGTCTGACCGCGGTGACCGACCTGGCCGCCGACAAGAACGGCAACCTGATCGCGCTGACGCTGACCGGTGGCTTCCAGCAGCAGGGCCCGCCGCTGCCGGGCAAGCTGAGCCGGATCGACATCAAGACCAAGGCGGTCACCGAGATCCCGACCGACGGCAAGCTGGCGATGTCCACCGGCCTGGCCGTCGGCCCGAACAACGAGATCTACGTGAGCAACAACTCGGTCGGCACCGAGGGCCAGCTGATCAAGGTCACGGAGTAGTCCGGACCAGTAGTCCCGCCCCTGTTCTGATCCCTTCCTGATCCCGGGATCAGGAAGGGATCAGCGGATCGGCGACTCGCCGACCGTTGTGTGACGTGCGGCCCCGCAAGGCTCCTGACGCCTTGCGGGGCCGCTTCGTCGTACGGCTCGCCGTACGGCCGCAGAGCCGGTGGCGAGGCCGGTCGGCGGGCCGCTCGAAGGCCGCACCCGGGCCGCCCTCCAGGGCGTCGGAAAAATCTTCCTCCCCTTCGGTCACACTCCTGGGCCGGGCCCCGTCAGACCAGTGACGCGGGGTTCCAGCGATGGGATCAAGCCAGCGTCACCGCTGAAAGATCGCTGTAGATCTCTGAAGGAGAGCAGTCATGGAAGCACGGATGAAGAACCCGGCGATGGTCCTCCCCGACGCGATGCAGGCCATCCAGAGCCTGTACAAGGCCACGTACTCGGGCGGCGTCCCGGCGGGTCTGCTGGCGCTCAGCCACCTGCGTGCGAGCCAGATCAACGGCTGCGGCCCCTGTGTGGAGTCGGCGTCCGGCCAGGCGCGCAAGGCGGGCGAGAGCGACGAGAAGATCTTCTCCGTCGGCGCGTGGCGCGAGACCCCCTTCTACACCGACTCCGAGCGCGCGGCACTGGCGCTGACCGAGCACGTCACGCGGCTGAACGACCGTGAGGACCCGGTCCCGGACGCGGTGTGGAACGAGGCCGCCCAGCACTTCAACGAGCAGGAGCTGGCGTCGCTCGTCCTGCACATCGCCGTCAGCAACCTGTTCAACCGCCTCAACGCCACGACGAAGCAGCAGGCCGGCCAGAAGTGGTAGGCACGGCCTAGCGGGTGTTCGGCACGGCCGGCCCGGGCCAGGACCGGGGCCTCGACAGGGACCTCCACCCGGACCTCGGCCCGGACCGAGTGGGCGGTACGGCCCTCGTGCGACGAGACGCGACGGTCGCACCGCACCTCAGTATGCAGATCCTTTGGGTGGCCTGTTTTCGCCTGTGGACAACGTTTTCCACAGGGGTGGTGAGGGGTGGCCGGGCGCGGGACCGTCGAGGCATGAACAAGCACCGCGCATCCCACGGTTCCCACGGTCTGCCCGACGACGACCCGCAGCTCACCCTGCGCAACCCGGCCGAACTGGCCGACGCACTGCCGTATTTGATGGGCTTCCATCCGACGGACTCCATCGTGATGGTCGCCCTCCACGGTCGCCGGGGCCGCTTCGGCGGGCGGCTCCGGCTCGGCATTCCGCGCGCGCCCGGGGAGTGGCCGCATGTCGCCGAGCAGTTGGCCGAGTGCCTGGTGGCGGGGAGCGAGCGGCGGGGGCCGCGCCCGGACGGGATCATCGTGTTCCTCTGCCAGGACCCGGACCTGACCGGTGAAGTGACGAGCAGTCAAGTGATGGAGACACTCAGGCCGTTGGCGCAACTACTGCGGACGGCCTGCGGCGCCCTGGACGTGCCGGTCCTGGAGGCGCTGTGCATCTCGGACGGACGGTACTGGTCGTACTGCTGCCCGGACGCGCGCTGCTGCCCGCCGGAGGGAAACGTACTGGCCCTGCCCGGTACGTCGGTGCTGGCGGCGGCCGCGACCTTCGCGGGGCTCCAAGTCCGGGGCTCCCTGCGGGAGATGGAGGCACGGCTGATCCCGTGGCGACGCCCGGCGGCAGCCGACCAGGAGCGCGTGCTCGCGGCGGCGGAGGAGGCGCTGGTGCCACGCATCCTGGACGAGGAGGAGCGGCTCCGGGTCGGACGGGAGACCCTGGACCTGGCGGGATGCCTGATGCGCCGCCTCTCCGGCGCGCCCCCGGCCGTGGGCCGTCCGGACGCGGACGCGCTGGACGACGGCCTGATCGCCCACGACGAGGCGGCGGCCCTGCTCCTCGGCCTCCAGGACCGCACCACCCGGGACCGCGCGGCCGAGTGGATGGAGGGCCCGGACGCGGCCCCGGCGCTGCGCCTGTGGCGCGCCCTGGCCCGCCGCGGCGCCGCCAGCGCGGCGAGCCCGCCGGTCACGGCGGCGCGCAGCAGAGCCCGGCGGGGAGCGTGCGGAGAGGGGGCGGGACGCGTCGTGGACACGGGGACCTACGGTGACAGGCGCTGTCATTTCCCATGGCGAGGGGGCGCCGAGTCCCCGCGCACTCCACCCGGACGGGCCAGCGGGCCCCCGGACGCACCGGGCTCGGCGGGCGGGGCCCTCGCGCGCGGCCGACTATGGAGCGGTGAACACCACGTCGCACATCGCACCCGGGGGGTTTCTGACGCGGCCGATGGACAAGGCCGACGTCGCCGCCTGGCTGAGCCTGCGCGGCGAGGCGGAGCGGGTCGACCGGACCGGCCACCACGTCGACGCGGACGACCTCGCCGAAGAGCTGGAGAACCCCAAGCTGGACCTGGAGCGGGACACCCTGACGCTGTGGGACGGCGCGCGGATGGTCGCCTACGCCCTGGTGCACGCCCCGGACGGTGCCGTGGACGCGGCCCGCTTCCGCGGCGACGCGGCGGTCCGCCCCGAATGGCGGCGCCAGGGCCTCGGGCGCCATCTGGTCGCCTGGATGGACTCCCGGGCCCGCACGCTGTACGCCGAGGGCTTCGCACGGCTGCCCGGCGAGCTGCTGATCAACGGGAAGGCCGGCGACGCGAACCTGGAGGCGCTCGCGTCGAGCGCCTCCTTCACCGCCTGCCGCTGGTGGTTCGAGATGACCCACCCCCTCAACACGGGCCGCCCGATGACGGGGGGCGTGCCGGAGGGGCTGCGGCTGGTGCCGTTCGAGGCCGCCCACGACGAGCCCACCCGGCTGGCCCACAACGACGCCTTCCGGGACCACTGGGACTTCACCGAGATGGACGGCACCGACTGGCGGACCTGGGTCGTGGGCGCCCGCTCGTTCCGCCCGGCCCTGTCGCGGCTGCTCCTGGACGGCGATGAGGTGGTGGCGTATCTGATCGCCGAGGAGTACGACGCCGACACCGCCGCCGAGGGGACCCGCGACTGCCATATCGGCTATCTCGCCACCCGGCGCTCGCACCGGGGCCGCGGCGCCGCGCCCGCGCTGATGGCCGCCACCCTCGACGCGGCCCTCACCCACGGCTACGACAGCGCCTCGCTCACCGTCGACACCGCCAACCCCTCCGGCGCCCTGGGCCTCTACGAACGGCTGGGCTTCACCGCCCACCGCGAGTACGTCACCTACGCCCGGCCGCTGGGCCGGGCCTGACAGCCGGCCCGCGCGCGGCCGGATCAGTTCACGTTGACGCCGCTCCAGGCCGCCGCCACTGCCGCCTGCTCGGTGCTGTTCACCCCGTACAGATCGCGGGCGGCGTTGAGCGTGGCGGTGCGGGCGGCGCGGTAGTCGGCGTTGGAGGTCAGGTACTGGGTCAGGGCGCGGTACCAGATCGCCGCCGCCTTCGTACGGCCGATGCCGAGGAGCTTGGCGCCGTTGACGGTGGGGCTGTCGTACGCGATCTTGTTGATCACCCGGGGGCCGCTGCCCTCCGCGAGCAGGAAGAAGAAGTGGTTGGCCACACCGGAGCCGTAGTGCGGGTCCAGGGTGGGCAGCGAGGGGGACCAGTAGTCCGGCGAGACTCCGTCGCGGGAGGGGCGGTCCAGGTAGCGCAGGGGCGTGCCGTCGCCGTTGAAGTCGGGCTTCTCGCCGATGAAGTAGTCCGGCACGTCGGCCGGGATGTCGGCGTGGAACTCGACCATGGTGGCGAAGATGTCCGACGTCGCCTCGTTGAGCGCGCCCGCCTCACCGCTGTAGCCGAGCCCGGCGGTGGCGGAGGTGACTCCATGGGTGATCTCGTGGGCGCCGATGTCGAGCGCGGTGAGCGGGTGCGCGTTGCCCGCCCCGTCACCGTAGTTGATGCATCCGCACGCGTCGCTCCAGAAGACGTTGGGGTAGTTGGAGCCGTAG
The DNA here is from genome assembly GCF_001653515.1 of Streptomyces sp. ERV7. Lineage (GTDB taxonomy): Bacteria > Actinomycetota > Actinomycetes > Streptomycetales > Streptomycetaceae > Streptomyces. The sequence continues at coordinate 1,133,436 of NZ_LYOY01000051.1, forward strand.
TGCACGACGCTGCGGACGCCCTTGCCGTCGTTGCGCACGCCCAGCCGGTTGAAGGAGGACTTGTAGTAGTCCCACACCGCCGCCGCCGCGAACTGGGCGTCCACTCCCACCGACTGGCGGTTGGTCGGCAGCCCGTTGCCCCACACGTTGTCCGCGTCGGTGAGGATGGCGTGGGTCTGCCCGTCGACGGTGTCGGTTTTGCCCCGGGTCGGGTCCTGGAGCAGATACGTGCTCGCCGTTCTGGTGGTCGTCAGCGGCACCTTGCCGTCGAAGACCCCGGTGCCGCTGCCCAGTGCGGGGGAGTCGGCCGTGGCGTGCGGGGCGCCGGTCAGGCCCGCGACGGCGGCCGACACGGTGAGGAGGGCCGCCGCGAGTGCGGGGCGGCCGCGTCGGTGTGTGCGCGTGCGTCCGGTGGTGCGGGTGCGCTGTCGCTGCATCGGGTGCCTGCCCCTCGGTCGGCGGTGCGGGCGCGGTGGCGCCTCGCTCTCGGGGCGCCGGTCGGGCGCCGGGTCGCAGCATGGGGGAGGGGCGCGCGGGACGGCAGGATCCCGGCGGGAAAATGGCGCGGCTTCGCCGCTGGGGCGATGCAATCCGGTCAATCGACGGCGAAGGCGCCCCCGCGGATCCCGCGGGGGCGCCTCCTGAGCACTGCGCCGGGCGTCAGCGCTTCGGCGTGTTCGCCGCGGTCACGTTGACCGCGGCCCAGGCCTTGTCGACCGTCTTGTACTCGGCGCTGGTGGCGCCGTACAGGTCGGCCGCCGCCTTCAGCGTCGCCGTGCGGGCGTCGTGGAAGTCGGTGGTGGAGACCATGTAGCGGGACAGGGCGCGGTAGAAGATCTGCGTCGCCTTGTCCCGGCCGATGCCGGTCACGGTCGAGCCGTCGTACGTCGGCGAGTCGTAGTCGACCCCGCCGATGGTCTTCTTGCCGCTGCCCTCGGCGAGGAGGTAGTACGCGTGCGAGGAGACACCGGAACCGGCGTGCACCTCGGTGTCGTACGAAGCCGCCGACCAGTAGTCGACCGTGCCTTCCAGCTTGTCGAGCGACGGCTTGTCCAGACGGCGCAGGAACGTCTGGTCCAGGCCCAGCTTCTCGCCCAGCAGGTAGTTCGGCGGGTTCTTCGGGTTGTTGGTCTGGAACTCGACGTTGCTGCCGAAGATGTCCGCCAGCGACTCGTTGAGCGAGCCCGCCTCACCGAACTGGTTGCCCTGCGCGTCGACCCGGGTCGGCTGCAGGTTGGCCGTGGCGTCGACGACACCGTGGCTGAGCTCGTGACCCGTCACGTCGAGCACGACCAGCGGCTTGGTGAAGGTCTGGCCGTCACCGTCTCCGTAGAGCATGCAGCCGCACTCGGAGTACCAGAAGGCGTTGCCCACGTTGGTGCCGAAGTGCACCATCGCGCGGGCACCGGCGCCGTCGTTCTTGATGCCGTTGCGGCCCAGCACCTTCTTGTAGAAGTCGAGGGTGCTGACGATGCCGTACTGGGCGTCCACCGCGGCCGACTGGCGGTTGCCGGGGGTGCCGTTGCCCCAGCTGTTGGTGGTGTTGGTGAACGCCTTGCCCTGGGCGAACTGCTCCAGCTCACGGCCGCCCGCGTCGCGGGTCTCCGTGTTGCCGCGCGTGGCGTCCTTGAGCAGGTACGAGGAGGTGCCGGTCTTCAGCGTGTTCAGCGGAACGTTGCCGACGAAGATCGACGAGCCGGAGCCGACCGAGGGGATACCCACGGTCTTCGGCGGGTTGAACGGCTTGGCACCGGCCGCGGCGGCGGTAGCACCCGAGGCGGTGGCACCCGCGACGGGCGCGACCTTCTGCCCGCTCTTGCGCAGCTTGGACTTGAGGCTCGGCGAGATGAACGAGTCCGCGGCCGGGATGTCGGTGAGCACGGCGCCGGTCGCGGCGTCGATGACGACCGTACGGACGCCGCCCGCCTCGGTGGTCTTGCTGTTGCTGACCTTGATCTGGTACGCGAGCGTCGTGCGGCCGGCGCGCGCGTCGACGACCAGCTCGGCCGTACCGGCGTCGCCCTTGGCCGTCGAGGCCGCCTTCGCCTTGGCCTGCTCCGCCGTCAGCTTCGGGGCCTTGGCGGCGACCGCGACCTCGTGACGGGAGGCGCGGGTGACGTCCAGGTACTTCGACTTGGCGTCCAGGTGCACGACCAGGTCGCCGCCGAGGACCGGCAGGCCCTTGTGGGCGCGGACGAACCGGACGTGCTGCTTGCCGTCCGGGTCGATCAGCGTGTCGGTCGCCGTCAGGGTGTCGTCCTTGGAGACACCGGTGGCGGACGCGTGCGCGAAGGCGGCGGCGCGCGCCGTCTCCACAACCGACTTGGCGGACTTGGCGGCGGCGACGGAGGAAGTCCCGGTGACGGCGGAGGTCGCGAAGGCGGTGCCCACGCCCCCTGCCGTGATGGTCGCGGCCGTGGTGACGGCCAGGGCGATCGCCAGTCTGCGTATGTGGGGTGTACGCACTATGGAGGTCCTTATGTGGTGCGGGGGCGGCCGGCTACAACCGCCCGTACGCGCGATACCCGGGGGCACCGCGGGGACTGTGTGGCCCCGACCGAACATTGCTACGCCTGACATGCCCATGTAAAGCCGTTTGTTCGGCTTATGTTCCTTTGGCACTCAGATTTAACAATCGCCCCGGTGTGGGTGAACGGAGAGCCACCGGCCGTGTGTTCTGCGCGTTCCCCAGGTCGTGTCAACGGTCCAGATGCAGACCCGGCCGAGATGGTTGCGCCGTCCGCACACTGTGCTGGTGATCACAGTGTGCGGACGGCGGTTTCTCTGCGTATGGGTGGAAACGTAGGGGGTCGAGCAGATGAAGCACGTCGGCCGGGGTGATTCTCTCACTCCCCTCGGGCGGCCGACGCCGGTGGGATCAGCCCGTCGAGGAGCCGGTCCAGTCGGCCGCGACGTGGCCGAGGCGGACCCGCTGCGGATGGTCGCCGACCGCGACGGACACCGTCTTCTGCCCGGTCGCGAAGTCGATCGCGGTGATCCGGTCCGCCCCGCTCTCGGAGATGACGCAGGACTTGCCGTCCCCGCTCACGGTCGCCCAGTACGGCTTGGACGCGGGAACCAGCGGGCCCTCCCGCAAGGTGGTGCGGTCGACGACCGTCGCGTAGTCGTCCATCGTCCCGGCGACGCAGAGTCTGTTCCCGTCGGGGCTGATCGAAAGCCCGTGGTGGCGCGAGTCGTTGACCCAGGTGGTGCGGTCCTCGCTGGTCGCGGGGTTCTTGGGGAGCGTCTTGGAGCGGGTGATCCGGTCGGCGGCGATGTCGTATTCGAGGAAGCCGTTGAAGAACGACACCTGGAAGTAGAGCCTGGACTCGTCGGGGGTGAAGACCACGGGCCGGACGGCGTCGGAGAGGTCCTTGCGGCCGAACGCGTCGAGCCGGTCGCGCATGTCGATGACCTTGACGGGCTTGAAGGTGTGCGCGTCCACGACCGTGATGCGCCGGTCGCCCTTCGTCCAGTCCCACACCGGGTCGTCGAGGGCCGTGTTCACCTCGCCGATCGCCATGTTCCACAGGTACTTGCCGCCGTCGGTGAAGACGTTCTCGTGGGGTTTGTCGCCGGTGGTGAACGAGCCGAGCTGCCGCCCGGTCGCGATGTCGAGGACGTGCACGGTGTTCGACGTGGAGGCGGAGACGGCGACCCGGGTGCCGTCGGGGGAGACGGCCATGTGGTCCGAGCGGTAACCCGACACGGGGAAGCGCCAGTTGATGTGCCCGGTGGCCAGGTCGATCGACACCACATCGGCGAAGCTGGGCCGGGAGACCACGATGGCGGAGCCGTCGGGTGTGGAGTACATGTCGTCGACGAACTGGTCGTGGCCCTCACCCGGGCCCTGTCTGATGCCCAAGAAATAGGCCAGTTTGATCGGGTTGAGGTAGATCTCGGTCAGCCGCTGGTCCTTGTCCGGGATGACGTTGACCCGCCCGATCCGGGCCAGGTCGCCGCTGGACTTCACGACGTCGGCGGTGCCGTCCCAGTTGTTGCCCACGAACATCACCTCCCGCAGCGCCGCGGCGCCGGAGGCCGAAGGGGGCGCGGAGGCGGTCGCGGTCGCGGAGGACCCGGTCACGGCCAGGGTCACCACGGCCGCCAGGGAGCCGAGGGTTCGGTACACGGGCATCGTCACTCCGGATGATCGGTGGGGGGACATGACAATCACGGTGCGATGTGGCTACCGGAAGGTAGTGAGCGGCGCCCGACAAGACAAGAGCCAGGACAAGAGCTGGACAAGAGCCGGACAAGAGCCATGACGGCGGCGGATACCGGGTGCCCGCGCCCTCCGTTAGAGATCTGTTGGCGGGCCGCTGGATGATCGTTCCCTGAGCGGCACCGAGCCGCTCGACACCACCAGCAGTGCACGGCCCGTACGACGGGCCCGAGATCGGGGGCAGACGTGTTGAAGAAGTTCGGAGCCAGGGCAGCGGTCGTGGGCGCGGCGGCGGCCCTCGCGGTGAGCGGTCTCGCCGGAACGGCGCAGGCGAGGGCCGGTGCGCCCTACATCGGCGACGGCTACGCCAACAACACCAACGCGGTGTGGTGCGTGCAGCACATCATCAACAACTGGAAGGCGAGCTGGGGGCCGGGCGCCCCGCAGATCGCCCAGGACGGTGTGTGGGGTCCGCAGACGCGGCAGGCGGTCATCGACTTCCAGAACGCCTTCACCTCGAACCAGGCCGACGGCGTCGTCGGACCGCGCACCGGTTACGCCCTTCTGACGAACGACCCGAAGGACGGCTACGCCGGTCACGGCTACTGCTACACCTACATCCCCTCGACGTCGGGCTACTGACAGCCGCAGGACGCACGGCGGCCGCCGCCCACCCCCGACGGGGTGGGCGGCGGCCGCCGTGTCGGGTCCCGGGAGTCAGCTCACGTCGAGTGAGGTGTCGTCGATGACGAACGACGTCTGGAGCTGGGAGCCCTCGGTGCCGGTGAACTTCACGGTGACCGTCTGCCCGGCGTACCCGCCGAGGTCGAGGGTCCGCAGGGTGTAGCCGCTGCCGGCGTTGAGGTTGGAGTACGTGGCGAGGGTGGACAGCACCGTTCCGCTGCCGTCGACCACCTGCGCCTTGAGGGTGTCGTAGGCCGTCGTCGTGGTCGTCTCGGCCGTGTCGACGTGCAGATAGAAGCTGAGCTTCGCACTGGTGCAGCCCGCCGGGACGCTCACCGACTGGGAGAGCGTGTCGGTGTGGGCGGAGCCGTAGCCGCTCAGCCATGCCTTGTACGAGCCGGTGCGCGCGGCCTCGCCGGAGTCGGTGGTGATGACGCCGCTGGTGCCCGACCACGCCGAAGCGCCGGACTCGAAGCCGGGGTTGGCGAGCAGCTGGGCGGCGGTGCAGGTGCCGCCACCTCCGCCGCCGCCGTCTCCGCCGCCACTCGAACCCGCGGCGCCCGCGAGCCACTCGGTGCCGTTGAGGGCGAGGGCCGCGTCCGTGCCGGCCGGGTCGTCCCAGCCGTTGAAGAGGGTGTTGCCCGACTGGCCGGTGCCGTCGTCGATCGGCGAGCTGTCACCCCAGAACGCCACCCGGCCGCTGCCGAACGTGCTGGTCGCGAAGAACGCGCCGGTGTTGCCGGAGGAGCCCGTGCGGTACACCAGGCCCTTGACGGCCGGGTTGTCCGCGGGCTTCAGCGTGGCGGTCGTGCCGTTGCGGATGATGCTGCCGGTGACCTTGCCGAAGGAGCCGTTGAGCACCGGGTCCGTGGTGTTCGAGACGGCCCTCGGGTTGTCGGTGCCGATGTTGAGCGAGTCGATGGAGAAACCGAACGGGTCGGTGCTGTCCACGCTGTTGTTGGTCATCAGGTCGTTGAGGACCTCGACCGCGTCCGCGCCGTCGTTGTTGCGGTCCGAGTTGATGTGGTCGGAGATCATGAAGAGACCACCGCCGTTCTGCACGAACTTCATCACGGCGGTCTTCTCGGACGCCGACAGCAGGACGTTGGGCTCGGGCAGCACGAACGTGTCGAAGTTCTGCAGGTCGAGCGCCGACGACGTGCCGTAGGTGATCGTGTTGCCGGAGGGCAGCGTCTTGAGCGAGTAGTCGCCGGTCTTCTGGAGCGCGACGCCCCAGGCCGAAAGGGCTCCGGTCCAGTCCTTCTCGGTCGTGGGACTGGCCTTCTGGCCCAGCGGGTCCGGCTGGCTCGTGCCGATGATCCAGTCGGCGTTGCCCGCGGTCTCGGCCTTCGAGTTGTCGAAGAGCACACGGTGCGGGGTGGTGGCCGCGGCGGCCGGGGGTGCGGTCACGGCCAGCGCGGCGGTGCCCGCGCCGAGCATGCCGAACACGGCGAGGGTGGTCGTGAGTCTCTGCCGTGACCTTGCGGAACTCCGGGTTCGGAGCATCCTGCTACCTCCATGAGGGGTGGGGGAGAGGCGGTGCGGGCGCCCAGTCTGCGCGCGTAGAACGGCAGTTGGGAGGCTGCCGGACGACACGTATTTGAACGGTACATGGCGAGATCGCAACGGTGCAGTGGCCAAAAGGGACCGATCCGAACCGGCCGCCGCCGACCTCTCCATGCACGTGCGTGGAGAGGCCCCCGCCGGCCGCGCCGACGGGGGCCTGACGGGCCGTCAAACCTACTGACCGGTAAGGAGTCTGCGGAAACCCCGTCCGAAGGTGGCCGCCGCCAGGTGGTGGTGGACCGGGTCGTATGTGATGTCCGACACCGGCCCCGACACCGGGCCCGACACCGGCCCCGACACCGGGCCCGACACCGGCCCCGACACCGGGCCCGACACCGGGCCCGACCCCGGCGCCATCGGAAGCGGCACGGCGGCCAGTCCTTGCCGCTCCGCCGAACCGGCCGCCGTGCCGCTCATCCGGGCGCGCGTTCATCACGATCGGATCTCGGAGCCCCGGAAGGGGCTTGCCCCGGGGCCTGTAATCGATTCCAATCCTCCGTGTAATCGATTCCACGGGCTCACAAGGAGGTGGTCCGGCGCATGGCGAGCATCAAGGACGTGGCAGCCCGCGCGGGCGTGTCCGTCGCCACGGTCTCCCGTGTCCTCAACAGCCACCCGTCCGTCAGCCCCGAGGCACGCGCCCGCGTCCTCGCCGCCGTCGACGCGCTCGGCTACCGGCCCAACGCGGTGGCCAGGTCGCTGCGCACCGACCAGACCCGCACCCTCGGCCTGGTCATCAGCGACGTGCTCAACCCGTACTTCACCGAACTGGCCCGCTCCGTCGAGGAGGAGGCCCGCGCGCTCGGCTACAGCGTCATCATCGGCAACGCCGACGAGCGGCCCGAACTCCAGGACCACCACGTCCGCACACTCCTCGACCGCAGGATCGACGGGCTGCTCGTCTCGCCCACCGACGGCGGCTCCCCGCTGATGCTGGACGCCGCCCGCGCGGGCACCCCCATGGTCTTCGTCGACCGCTGGATCCCCGGCGTGGACGTCCCCGTCGTCCGGGCCGACGGGCGCGCGGCCATCCGCGACCTCGTCGCCCATCTGCACGCCCTGGGCCACCGCAGGCTCGCCATCATCGCGGGCCCGGCCGCCACCACCACCGGAAGCGAGCGCGTCGAGGCCTTCCGGGCCGCACTGCGCGAGCACCGGCTCGCGCTGCCCGAGGCCTACATCGGCCACGGTGACTTCCAGGCCGACAGCGGCCGCCGCAGCACCGAGCGCTTCCTGGCGCTCCCCGAGCCGCCCGAGGTCGTCTTCGCCGCCGACAACCTGATGGCGCTCGGCGCACTCGACGCGATCCGCGCGCACGGTCTGCGCGTACCGCACGACATCGGGCTCGCCGCCTTCGACGACATCCCGTGGTTCGTCCACACCGATCCGCCGATCACCGCGATCGCCCAGCCCACCGGCGAACTGGGCCGGGCCGCCGTCCGCGCCCTCGTCGACCGGATCGAGGGGCGGCCCCCGCAGTCCGTCACCCTGCCCGCGCGCCTGGTCGTCCGCAGCTCCTGCGGCGAGGGCACCCCGAACCGGAGGAGCACCCCGTGAGCGGCCCCGACGACCTGCTGCGCGTCGAAGGCATACGCAAGGCCTTCCCCGGAGTGCTCGCCCTCGACGGCGTCGACTTCGCCCTGCGCCGGGGCGAGGTGCACGTCCTGCTCGGCGAGAACGGGGCGGGCAAGAGCACCCTCATCAAGGTGCTCTCCGGCGCCCACCGACCCGACAGCGGCCGCATCCTCGTCGACGGGCACGAGGTGCGCATCCACGGCGCACAGGACGCCGAACGGCTCGGCATCGCCACCATCCACCAGGAGTTCACCCTCGTCCCCGACCTCACCGTCGCCGAGAACATCTTCCTGGGCCGCCAACCGCGCCGCTTCGGGCTGATCGACCGCACACGGATGGAGGCGGACGCCGCCGTGCTCCTCGCGCGTGTCGGCGTCGACGTCCCGCCCCACGCGCGCGTACGTGAACTGGGCATCGCCCGGCTCCAGATGGTCGAGATCGCCAAGGCCCTCAGCCTCGACGCGCGTGTCCTCATCATGGACGAGCCCACCGCCGTCCTCACCTCCGAAGAGGTCGACAAGCTCTTCACGATCGTGCGCTCGCTGCGGGCGGACGGCGTGGGCGTCGTCTTCATCACCCACCACCTGGAGGAGATCGCGGCCCTCGGCGACCGTGTCACCGTGCTGCGCGACGGCAGGAGCGTCGACCAGGTGCCTGCCTCCACCCCCGAGGACGAACTCGTCCGTCTGATGGTGGGGCGCGGCATCGACCAGCAGTACCCGCGCGAACGCCCCGACGTCGGCGCCCCGTTGCTCTCGGTGCGCGGACTCACCCGTGACGGCGTCTTCCACGACGTCGGCTTCGAGGTGCGCGCCGGTGAGGTCGTCGGCCTCGCCGGGCTGGTCGGCGCGGGCCGCACCGAGGTCGCCCGCGCCGTCTTCGGCGCCGACCGCTACGACAGCGGCGAGGTCGAGGTGCTGGGCGCCCGGCTGCCCCGGCACGACGTGAACGCCGCCATGGGCGCCGGGATCGGCCTGGTCCCCGAGGACCGCAAGGGCCAGGGGCTCGTCCTGGACGCCTCCGTGCAGGAGAACCTCGGTCTGGTCACGCTGCGCTCGGCCACCCGCGCCGGGCTCGTGGACCGCCGGGGACAGCGGGTGGCGGCCGCACGGATCGCCGAGGAACTGGGCGTACGCATGGCCGGGCTCGGCCAGCAGGTGCGCACCCTGTCCGGCGGCAACCAGCAGAAGGTCGTCATCGGCAAGTGGCTGCTGGCCGAGACGAAGGTGCTCATCCTCGACGAGCCGACCCGGGGCATCGACGTCGGCGCCAAGGTCGAGATCTACCGGCTCATCAACGAACTGACCGCCTCCGGGCACGCCGTCCTCATGATCTCCAGCGATCTGCCCGAGGTGCTCGGCATGAGCGACCGGGTGCTCGTCATGGCCCAGGGCCGGATCGCCGGCGAACTCCCCGCCCACCGGGCGACCCAGGAAGCCGTCATGGAACTCGCCGTCGGCGCGGCCCCCGCCGCCGCCCCGGCACCGCACGAAGAGGAGGGCTCCCGTGGCCACTGACACGCTCCAGAGCACCACGGGCGCGAGCGGCGCCCGGGCGGTGCGCCGACTGCTGCTCGACAACGGCGCCCTCAGCGCCCTGGTGGTCCTGGCGGTGGCGATGTCGCTGCTCTCCGGCGACTTCCTGACCACGCAGAACCTGCTCAACGTCGGTGTCCAGGCCGCCGTCACCGCCATCCTCGCCTTCGGCGTCACCTTCGTCATCGTCTCGGCCGGCATCGACCTCTCCGTCGGCTCCGTGGCCGCCCTCAGTGCGACCGTGCTCGCGTGGACGGCGACCAAGCAGGGCCTGCCGGTCTGGTTCGCGGTCGTCCTCGCCATCGGTACGGGCCTGGCCTGCGGCGTCGTCAACGGCGCCCTCGTCTCGTACGGCAAACTCCCGCCGTTCATCGCCACCTTGGCCATGCTCTCGATCGGCCGGGGCCTCTCCCTGGTCATCTCGCAGGGCAGCCCGATCGCCTTCCCCGAGTCCGTCTCCAAGGTGGGCGACACGCTCGGCGGCCATCTGCCGGTCCCGGTGATCGTGATGGTCGTGATGGGGCTGCTCACGGCCCTGATCCTGTCCCGTACGTACATCGGGCGGTCCATGTACGCGATCGGCGGCAACGAGGAGGCGGCCCGGCTCTCGGGGCTGCGGGTCAAGCGGCAGAAGATCGCGATCTACGCTCTCTCCGGCCTCTTCGCCGCCGTCGCCGGCATCGTGCTCGCCTCCCGCCTCGTCTCCGCGCAGCCGCAGGCCGCCCAGGGGTACGAGCTCGACGCGATCGCGGCCGTCGTCATCGGCGGCGCCAGCCTGTCCGGCGGCGTCGGCAAGGCGTCCGGCACGCTCATCGGCGCGCTGATCCTCGCCGTGCTGCGCAACGGCCTCAACCTGCTGTCGGTGTCGGCCTTCTGGCAGCAGGTCGTCATCGGTGCCGTGATCGCGCTGGCGGTGCTGCTCGACACGGCGCGCCGCCGCGCCGGAGCCGCACCCGGGTCGGCGCTGCCCGGCTCGGGCGGCGCGCCCGGATTCGGCGGCAGGCGGGGCGCGGCCAGGCTCGCGGCCGCGGCCGTCGCCCTGGCGGCGGTCCTGGGCGCCCTCTCGTTCGTCAACACCGGCTCGTCCGGCTCGTCCACCAAGGTGGGGATGTCGCTCTCCACCCTCAACAACCCCTTCTTCGTCCAGATGGCGGCCGGGGCCAAGGCGGAGGCGAAGGCGGCCGGAATCGACCTCACCGTCACCGACGCCCAGAACGACGCCTCCCAACAGGCCAACCAGATCCAGAACTTCACCGGCGCCGGGGTGAAATCGATCATCGTCAACCCGGTCGACTCCGACGCCGTCGGCCCCTCCGTGCGCGGTGCCAACAAGGCGGACATCCCCGTGGTCGCCGCCGACCGGGGCGTCAACAAGGCCGAGACCGCCACCCTCGTCGCCTCCGACAACGTGGCGGGCGGCAGGCTCGCCGCGAAGACCCTCGCCGACAAGCTCGGCGGCAAGGGCAGGATCGTCGTCCTGCAGGGCACCGCGGGCACCTCCGCCAGCCGCGAGCGCGGCCAGGGCTTCGCCGAGGGCGTCAAGGCGTACCCCGGCATCACCGTCGTGGCCCGCCAGCCCGCCGACTTCGACCGCACCAAGGGCCTCGACGTCATGACCAACCTGCTGCAGTCCCACGCCGACGTCACCGGAGTCTTCGCCGAGAACGACGAGATGGCGCTCGGCGCGGTCAAGGCACTGGGCGACCGGGCGGGCAGCTCCGTCGCCGTGGTCGGCTTCGACGGCACCCCCGATGGCCTGAAGGCGGTCGCAGCGGGCACGCTGTACGCGTCGGTCGCACAGCAGCCCGCCGAACTCGGCCGTATCGCGGTGCGCAACGCGGTGCGGGCGGCGAAGGGCGACACGGTCGAGAGCACCGTGAAGGTCCCGGTCAAGGTCGTCACCCGGCAGAACGTCTCCGACTTCTCATGACGGACGCCCACCCGCCACTCAGCGAAAGCAGGACACGGATGTACGACTACGACCTCCTGGTCGTCGGGTCCGCCAACGCCGACCTCGTCATCGGCGTCGACCGGCGCCCCGGCCCCGGCGAGACGGTGCTCGGCTCGGACCTGGTGGTCCACCCCGGCGGCAAGGGCGCCAACCAGGCGGTGGCCGCCGCCCGGCTCGGCGCGCGCGCCGCGCTGCTCGCCCGCGTCGGCGACGACGGGCACGGACGGCTGCTGCTCGACTCCCAGCGGGCGGCCGGTGTCGACACGGTCGGCATGCTGGTCGGCGGGGCGCCCACCGGGGTCGCGCTGATCACCGTGGACCCGTCGGGGGACAACAGCATCGTGGTCTCGCCCGGCGCCAACGCCCGCCTCACCCCCCAGGACGTACGCGCCGCCGCCAGCCTCTTCCAGGCCTCGCGGGTGGTCTCCGCGCAGTTGGAGATCCCGCTGGAGACGGTGGTCGAGACCGTCCGCAGCCTCGCGTTCGACAGCCGGTTCGTCCTCAACCCCTCACCGCCCGGCCCGCTGCCCGCCGAGGTGCTCGCGGCCTGCGACCCGCTGATCGTCAACGAGCACGAGGCCCGCTTCCTGCTGGGCTCCTCGGCGGGCCCCGAACCCGAGGACTGGGCGCGGGCGCTGCTGCTGCGCGGTCCGCGCTCGGTGGTGATCACTCTGGGCGCGGCGGGCGCCCTGGTCGCGGCCGGCAGCACGACCTCCTTCGTCCGCGTGGAGAGCCCGCGGGTCGACGCGGTCGACACGACGGGCGCGGGCGACGCCTTCACCGCCGCCCTGGCGTGGCGGCTGAGCCTGCGCGAGAGCCTGGCGGAGGCCGCCGCCTTCGCCGCCAGGGTCGGCGCGGCCGCCGTCACCCGGCAGGGGGCGCAGGAGTCCTTCCCCACCGCCGAGGAGGTCTTCGCCCGGTGAAGAAGGCCGGCATCCTCAACCGTCATCTGTCCGGCGCGCTGGCCGAGTTGGGCCACGGGGACGGGGTCCTGGTGTGCGACGCGGGCATGCCCATCCCGCCCGGCCCGCGCGTGGTCGACCTGGCCTTCCGGGCCGGGGTGCCCTCGTTCGCGGAGGTGCTCGACGGACTCCTCGCCGAGCTGGTGGTGGAGGGCGCGACCGCCGCGCGGGAGGTGCGCGAGGCCAACCCGCCGGCCGCGCGCCTGCTGGCCGCGCGCTTCCCCCGCCTCGAACTGGTCGCGCACGACGAGCTGAAGGCGCTGTCGGCGGGGGCGCGGCTGGTCGTACGGACCGGGGAGGCGCGGCCGTACGCGAACGTGCTGCTGAGGTGCGGGGTGTTCTTCTAGGGGCGGCCAGGGGGCCGGTCGTCGACATCGGTTATCGGCCATACGCGTACATATCCCGGAAGGCGCCCCCTCGCGCCCCCTACCGTGATCTCTGCCGTGTCGCCGACGCGGAGAGATCACGGCCCACGGGGCCCAGGGCCAGGGAGTGGCGGGAAATGAATCGACGGTTGGGTACCCTCGCGGCGGTCGGCGCGCTGACCTTCGGCGTGACCGGCGCGGGCACGGCGGCGGCCTCGGTCCCGTTCCCGGCGGGTCACACCACGGCGACGGCGGAGATCTTCGCGACGAACAACACGGCCACCATCACCGATCCCGCGGACCCCCGCCTCAAGACGCGGCTGACCCGCTTCGACCACGAGGTCCGGAACATCATCCGCACCCAGGGAGCGAAGGCCGGCCGCTCGACGCTCCTGGACGGCGTCTTCTGGTCGTCGGACCTCAAGAAGGCGACGTACGAGCGCTCGCGCGAGTTCGACGTCAACCACGTCAGCGCGGCCGGGCTGCACCACATCGCGGACGTCATCCGCAAGGAGTACAAGCAGGAGTCCGTCCTGACGTTCCGCCACCTTCCGCGTACCTCGCCCGAGACCAACGCGGTCGACATCGAGGCGAGCGGAGTGACCTCGCGCAAGCTGCACGACGCGCTCCTGGCGGACCCCGAGGCCCGGGACGAACTCGGTGGCGGCTCGGTCACCGCCCGGGACGGCCGCCTCGTCCTGATCGCCCCCCTCGCCGACCTCCCCCTCGCCAAGAAGTTCGTGGCCGAACTGGGAGTGGACTGGAACAAGGCGGAGGTGCGGTACGGAGCCGAGGAGTTCGTCGGCGGCTAGCGCGGGGCAGGGGCCCTCGTCGACACCGGTCGACGAGGGCCCCTGTGAGCGCTGACTACGACACGTACAGCTTCCCGGGGTGCGGGTAGTTCGACCGGAAGCCGGCCAGGTCGCGGGCGTCGGACGGCTTGAGCTTTATGCAGCCGTTCGACTTGTAGTCGCTGTTCCCGTCCCAGCGGTAGGGCTCGCTCTTGCCCTGCTTGCCGTTGGGCAGCATCTCGCTGTGGACGAACAGCGCGTCCCGGTTCACCTTGCTGTGGGGCTTGCAGGGGCGTTCCCCGACATACCAGGCGAGGCCGTGGATGCCGCCCCGCCCGCCGTCCTTGTGGGCCTCGAACGAGCGGATCGTGTAGTCGCCGCTCGGCAGCACACCACGGTTCTTGAGGCACGCGTTGGTGCTGCCCGTCCCCGACCCGGCGCGCCAGGTCTTCACGGTGTACGTGCGGACCTTGTCCGGGTTGATCACCTGGACGTACACCAGGCTCAGCCGGGAGTTGGAGGTGTCCTTGCGGTTGATCTTGAAGGAGAGGTACGTGTAACTGCGGGACGCGGCGGCCTTGGTGCTGCCGCTGGTGGCCGACACGGCCGACTGCTGCTGTGCGGCCTCGGCGTGCGTCGGCGCGGCGTGCGCCGGCAGGACGCCGATCCCGGTGACGGCCATCGCGACGACGGCGCCGTACGCGAACCTGGACTTCCCCCGTACCGTGGTCATGGACTCGTTCCCTTCCTGAGTGTCCCCGGAGGACTCATGTCCTCGGGTGCGGAACACCATAGGAATCGCGGCTACCGCCCCGCATTCACCGTGGGATTGAACCCGTATGAACTTCGGAGGTAGCCCACGGGGGCGCCTCATACCGGGGCGGTAGGTCGCTCGCGGTAGCCGGCGCGAGCCCGGGCCCGGGGCGCCTTGACGCTGCCGTCACCCTGACCGATTCACCCGGTCACGCCGCGTGACCGCATGCGCATCACCCGCCCCACCGCCCACAGGGCGGCCCTGGCGCAGCCGAATTGGCCACTTTACGTGGTCGCACACCCCGTGCTTTTCCCGGAAGTACGGCGCAAGCTGGAATCGGAGCCGGGCCGTCTATCCCCGAGCAGACGGCCCCGCTCCCTCCGGGGCGCCGATCGCGGGAGGACGGCGCCCCGAAACGAGTCCGCGGACGCGCTCAGTCCACCAGCTCCGGGTGGTGCAGCCGCGCCACCTGCGGGTGCGCCCGCAGCCAGCCCTTCAGCTCATTGCGGCCGTACTCGGCGTGCAGCGGGTTGTCGGCGGTGTGCGCCACACCCGGCGCGTGGGCCAGATAGCCGCCGGGGACCGTGTCGACACGCGCGTCCAGGCGCGGGTTGTAGAAGAACGGCACCGAGTACCGCTCCACCGCCCCGGGCGGCGAGACCACCCGGTGGTCGGTCGCGGAGAGATACCCCTCGGTCGCGATCTCCAGGAGCTCGCCGAGGTTGACGACGAACGCGCCGGGCAGCGGCGGCACGTCCACGAAGCCGTCCCCGAGGCGGACTTGGAGCCCGCCCACCGAGTCCTGGAGCAGCAGCGTGAGGAAGCCGTAGTCCTTGTGTGCGCCGACGCCCTGGCCGTCGCCCTCCGGCGCGCTTCCGGGGTAGCGGATCAGCTTGGTGTGCAGATGCGGGCGCTCGGCGAAGGCGGCGTCGAAGAAGTCGGCCGGGGCGCCGATCGAGGCGAGCAGCTCCTTGAGCAGCCGGTGTGCGACGGCCGCGAGCCGGTCCTGCCAGTCGAGCACGGCGGTGCGCAGCTCCGGCAGCGCGTCGGGCCACTGGTTCGGGCCCTCCAGCCAGCGGTACGCGGGGTCCTCGGGCCCCACCACCGGCGCGGGCCGCTCGGCCCCGACGTCCAGCTGGTCGCGCCAGTCCGAACGCCCGCCGGTCAGCTCGTGGCCGATCCGTGTGTAGCCGCGGAAGTGCGGCGAGCGCAGATTGCTCAGGGCGAGCCGATCGGCCTCGGGCAGGGCGAAGAACTCCCTGGTCAGCCGCTGTATGCGGGCGACTTCGGCCGCGTCGATGCCATGCCCGGTGAGATGGAAGAACCCGGTGTCCCGAGCCGCTCGGTGCAGCTCCTCGCGGAAGGCGTCACGCGTGGCCGGGTCGTCGGCCTGCGAGAGGTCGACCACGGGGAGGGAGGTGGGAAGCAGGGTGGTGCTGGACATGAGCGGTTTCCGTTTCCGTTCCGGGACGTACGGAGGTCCTGTTCCCGGGGTTGGCGGGAGGACGGCCGGAACGGATCGGCGTATGGGTGCGCCGGAACCGGGGGACCGCGACAGGACCGTGGGGCAGAAGGGCGAGGGCCGGGGCGGGCGGAGAGCCGGGCCGGGGCCGTGGCCGCGAAGGCCGCGAGGGTCAGTCCTGCGGGCGACAGCTCATGCTGGTGACGCGCACGTAGTCCACGTGTCGGCGCATCACGAGAAGAGTCATGCCATGAGGGTACGCCCACGGCGCCCGGCCGCGGAGGAGACCTTCCCCACACCCCTGCTTCCTGCCCGGTTCAGGCGCCGGGCAGGTCGACCCCCGGGGGAGCCCGCGCCGGCGGACGGCCGCGGCGGCCGCGCGCGCTCATCCGATCGGGGCACCCCCCAGCCCTGCCTACCGCGCCGGGCGTGCCGGGTTGGCGAGAGTCGTACGCGATCAGCCGCACACGCCGGCCCGTCCACCAGCCAAGGAACTTCCATGCTCCGTCGTCTCGCCGTCGTCCTCGTCAGCCTCTCCGCCGCGGCCTGCCTCACCGCGGGGACCGCGACCGCCGTCTCCTCCGACGAGTCCCCGGAACTGACGCCCCGGGAGCAGGCGGGCCTCCAGTTCGCGGGGCATGTGCTCGGCAGCCTCTTCGGTGGCTCGCCGCTGCGGGGTGCGGGCCTCTGACACAGCGAGGCGGGCGCCCACCCCTTTCCGGGGTGGACGCCCGCCTTTTGTGCGGTGGGCAGCCGGATCAGCTGACGCTGACCGCGGCCCAGGCCGCGTTCACCGCCTTGTACTCGGCGCTGCTCGCGCCGTAGAGCGCGCTCGCCGCGTCGAGCGTGGCGGTGCGGGCGCCCTTGTAGTCGGTCGTCGACGTCATGTACGTGGTGAGCGCCTTGTACCAGATCTGCACGGCCTTGTCGCGGCCGATGCCGGTGACCGTGGAGCCGTTCGACGTGGGCGAGTCGTAGCTGACGCCGTTGATGGTCTTGGCGCCGCTGCCCTCGGAGAGCAGATAGAAGAAGTGGTTGGCCGGGCCCGACGAGTAGTGCACGTCGAGGTTGCCGAGACCGGAGTACCAGCTGTCCTTGGAGCCGCCGTCCTTGCTCGGCTTGTCCATGTAGCGCAGCGGGGTGCCGTCGCCGTTGATGTCGATCTTCTCGCCGATGAGGTAGTCACCGACGTCGGTGGTGTTCTTCGCGTAGAACTCCACCGAGGTGCCGAAGATGTCCGAGGTCGCCTCGTTGAGGCCACCGGACTCGCCGCTGTACTCGAGGTTGGCGGTGGCCGCCGTCAGACCGTGCGACATCTCGTGCCCGGCCACGTCCAGCGAGGTCAGCGGGGCGGCGTTGCCGGACCCGTCGCCGTAGGTCATGCAGAAGCAGCCGTCGTCCCAGAACGCGTTGACGTAGTTCTTGCCGTAGTGGACGCGGCTGTAGGACGCCACGCCGTCGTTCTTGATGCCGTTGCGGCCCAGCACGCTCTTGTAGAAGTCCCAGGTGACCGCCGCGCCGTAGTGCGCGTCGACGGCCGCGGTCTGGGTGTCGGAGGCCAGGCCGTTGCCCCACACGTCGTCCGCGTCGGTGAGGAGCGTGCCCTTGCCCGAGGTCTTGTGGCCGAGGTCGTACGTCTTGTGGGCGCCCCGGGCGGAGTCGCTGAGCTGGTACGTCGAGCCGGACTTCGTGGTGCCGAGGGTCACCTTGCCGCTGTACTCGCTGTTGCCCGTGCCGGTCTTGACGGCCTGCCACTGGGCGAGCTGCTTGCCGGTCGTGGCGTCCGTGACGACGTGCAGCTGGCTCGGGGTGCCGTCGTCCTGGAGCCCGCCGACGACGGTCTCGTAGGCGAGCACCGGGGTGCCCTTCGCCGCCCAGACCACCTTGCGCGGTGCCTGGTCGGCCGTGGCCTTCTGGGCCCCGGCGCCCTTGGCGGCGGTGAGCGCCTTCTGCTGGACGGCGCCCGTGCCGAGGGCGGGGGTGGTGGAGGCGACCTTGATGGCGGCTCTGGTCGCCCGGGTCACGCCCGCCGACTTGCCCGCCTTGGTCTCGTGCACGACGAGGTCGCCGCCGAGGACCGGCAGCCCGGCGTAGGTGCGCTCGTAACGGGTGTGGACGGCGCCGTCGGCGTCCTTGATCACATCGCGGACGACCAGCTTCTCCTGGGCGCCGAGGCCCAGTTCGGCGGCGGTCTTCGCGGTGGTGGTGTTCGCCTCGCGGATGAGCTCGGCCCGCTGGGAGGCGGAGAGCCGGAGCGGCTGCGCGGAGGAGTCGTCGCCCGTGGGGGAGGCGCCGGCGGATCCGGAAGCCAGGCCGGTGAGGCCTGCGGCGAGCAGTGCGGCGGCGGCGACGGAGCCGGCGACGCGCGTAGAGCGAGGTATACGAGAGGTCACGCGAGCGTCCCTTCTGAGGGGGGAGGTGGGGGGTGCGGGTGCCACGTGCGAGCACAGCGTTGCAGGTGGGGCGCGTACATGTCATGAAGGTGTCCGCACAATGACCTGAATGCGTCTGCGGGATGGGGAACCGGGGCCGAGCGATAAGTGGCTTTCCGGCCAAGGGATTTCCGCAGCCCCTGGTGGTCGTGCGTCAAGCTGTGAACCGGCTGTCACAGTCCGTCATGGCTGGAAATCGACCCTCGACGAGGAGGGTGGGGGCGGGGTCTGGACGTGCTGCCGGGAAGGTGTCTAGTGTCTCCTGCACCTAATCAAAAAATTGAGTATGCGAGGAGGGGGCGACTGATGACGACGAGTGCCTTCCGCAAGGCCGTGGAGTCCGGCGACCATGCCGCGATCGAGGAACTGCTCGCCGAGGACGTGGTGTTCACCAGTCCGGTGGCGTTCAAGCCGTACCCGGGCAAGGCGATCACAGCGGCGATCCTGCGGGGTGTGGGCCGGGTCTTCGCCGACTTCCGCTATGTACGGGAGATCGTCGGCGCCGACGGCCGTGACCAGGCCCTGGTCTTCACGGCCAAGGTCGGCGGGCTGGAAGTCAACGGCTGCGACTTCCTCCACTTCGACGAGGACGGACTCATCGACGACCTCACGGTGATGGTCCGTCCGCTGTCCGGCGCCCACGCCCTGGCCGAGGCCATGGGCGCCCAGTTCGACCGCATCCGTACGGAGGCCGCGGCGGGCTGAGTGCCCGCGCCGCGGTGCATACGGCGAAGCCCGGGCCGACGAGGAACGCCTCGTCGGCCCGGGCTTCTTGTGTGCCGTCGGTCGTTACTCGACGACGAGCTCGACCTCGATGTTGCCGCGCGTCGCCTTGGAGTACGGGCAGTAGGCGTGGGTCGCCTCCACCAGCTGGCGGCCGGTCTCGCCCGCGAGCTCGTCCGGCAGCTCGATGCGCATGACGACCGCGAGGCCGAAGCCGGTGTCGTCCTTGCCTATGGAGACCTCGGCGGTGACCGAGACGTCCTTGGTGTCGACCTTCATCTGGCGGCCGACCGCTCCCATGGCGCTGGCGAAGCAGGCCGCGTACCCGGCGGCGAAGAGCTGCTCGGGGTTGGTGCCCTCGCCGTTCCCGCCCAGCGCCGGGGGCATGGCCAGCGGCAGGTCGAGCCGGCCGTCCGAGCTCACGGCCCGGCCCTCGCGCCCGTTGGCGGTGGCGGCGGCGGTGTACAGCGCGTCCATGGGATGCCTCTTCTTCCGTCCGGTGGTGAGCGGCGCCCGCTCCCTGTGCTCAAAGAGTTGCACACAACTAAATTGTG
Source organism: Streptomyces sp. ERV7 (assembly GCF_001653515.1). Classification (GTDB taxonomy): domain Bacteria; phylum Actinomycetota; class Actinomycetes; order Streptomycetales; family Streptomycetaceae; genus Streptomyces. Next base: position 1,152,955 of record NZ_LYOY01000051.1, read on the forward strand.
CGCAACTCAATGGCGGTCGACAAGCTACCCTGGTGTCATGAGCTCCTCGTCGACTCCCGCCGCGTCGCACCCGCCCCTGGCGTCCGACGTCGATCTCCTCCGCCTCGACCACCAGGTCTGCTTCTCCCTGCACGCCGCGTCGCGCGCCTTCGGCGGCGTCTACCGCGACGCGCTCAAGGACCTCGGTCTGACCTATCCGCAGTACCTCGTGATGCTGGTCCTGTGGGAGCACGGCCCGCAGCCCGTCAAGGTGATCGGCGAACGGCTGCGGCTCGACTCGGGCACGCTCTCGCCCCTCCTCAAGCGGCTGGAGGCGGCGGGTCTGGTGACCCGTGAGCGCAGCGCCGAGGACGAGCGCTCGGTGACGGTCCGGCTCACCGAGGAAGGCTCCGGGCTGCGGGAACGGGCGCTGCCCGTACCGCTGAAGATCCTTTCGGCCACGGGTCTCTCGGTGGCGGAGGTGCTCTCGCTCCAGCGGCTCCTCGGGCGGATCACGACTTCCCTGGACCAGGCGCACTGAGGGCGGCGGGTCCGCGCCGGCGGTGGAGGGGCGTCGGTTCGGCTTCCCGCGCCGGGCGACGGCCCCGGCGCGGCGGCTGCCCGAGAGCCCTCGCGGCTACTTCAGGCCCATCGCGTCACAGGCATCCTTGACGTTGGCCGTGCAGATCTCGGCGGTCGAATAGACGCCGTCGCGGATGACCGTCTCCTTGATGTTGGCCTTGGTGAGGGAGACGATCGGGATGATCACGGAGGGGATGGCCTTCTTCGTGGGGGAGTCGACCGTGGTCTTGGTGATGATGGTCAGTGGCTGGCCCTTGGCCAGGGCGACGGCCATCTGCGCGGCGACGGGGCCTTCCTGGACGTAGGGCTTGTAGACGCTCATGAACTGCTCGCCCATGACGATGCGCTGCACACCGGCGAGCTCCGCGTCCTGGCCGGTGACCGGGGGGAGTTTGGACAGGCCGGACGCCTTGAGGGCGGTGATGATGCCGCCGGCCATGCTGTCGTTGGCGGAGTAGACACCGATGATCTTGTCCTTGCCCAGGGCCGTGATCGCGCCCTCCATGTTGGCGTTGGCGTTCTCCGGCTTCCACTCCTTGGTGTCGTACTCCTTGCCGATGTTCACCTTGCCGTCGAGCTCGGCGTGCGCGCCCTTCTTGAAGAACGCGGCGTTGGGGTCGGTGATCGCGCCGTTCATCATCACGATCTGGCCGTCCTTGGCCTTCGTGCCGAGGGCGTCCACCAGGGCCTTGCCCTGCACATGGCCGACCTGCTCGTTGTCGAACGACGTGTACGCGTCGATCGGGCCCTCGGCCAGACGGTCGAAGGCGACGACCGGGATGCCCTGGTCCTTGGCCTTCTTCACCGCGCCCGCGATCGCCTTCGAGTCCACCGCGTCCACGATCAGCGCGTCGACCTTGTTGGTGATCATCGTGTCGACCTGCTGCGTCTGCGTCGTCGCGTCCTGCTTCGCGTTCGCGTAGATCACTTTGCCCTGGCCCGCCGTGAGGTCCTTGACCATCTTCTCGATGAGCGGCTTGTCGAACTTCTCGTAACGCGCGGTCTGGTTCTCCGGGAGCAGAAGGCCGATCTTGATGGCTCCGCCCTTCTTCGTCCCCGGGTCCTTGACGCCGTCCCCGGACTTCTTGGCGCTTCCGCACGCGGCGAGAGAGACGGCCATCGCGGTGGCGGTCACGGATATGGCGGCACGACGCATACGGGTGTTCATCGAGAGACCTCCCTGACATGGCCGCGTCCTCGCGACCGAGGTGGCTGGAAGTCAACTGGGAGGCGAATGGGGCGTCAAGGAGTTGAGGATGAACGAGACCGCAATGAGTTCTTTCCCTTGATTAGTCGAAGACGCAACAACTCTGAGCTGGGGCGCTGCGGTTGAGCCCGTCACTCCGCGGGGACGGGTTTCCCGCCTCGAACCGCCGCGCTTCCCCCACGGGTTGATCGCGGTTCACGCGAGCCTGAACGCGTCCGCCAGCGCGTCGGCCTGGGCCATGAGGAGGGTCCGGGCCCGGTGGCCGATCCCGCCGTACTGGCCCGACACCGCGAGGCTCACCGTGCCGTGCAGCTGCGACCAGGCGAGCACCGCGCCCGCCAGCGCCGTCGCGGCCCGGGGGTCGTGCGGCGGGCGACCGGTGCGCTCCGCCACCCACGCGGCCAGCGAGGCGTCCTCCCGCAGCCACCCGGCCATCTCCTCGACCGTCGGGCCGAACGCCTCGGCGGGATTCCCGGAGGCGAAGACCGTGAGGAAGGGGCCGAGGGCGGCCCGCGCGCGCTCCAGCGTGTCCGGCGGCGCGGCATAGCCCGGCACCGGGGTGCCCTGGATCAGCAGATAGCGGTGCGGCTGCAGGGTGGCCCAGTCGAGGAAGGCGTCGGCGAGGGTGTGCAGCGCGGTACGGGCATCGGTCGCACCGACGCCCTGGGCGTGTGTGACGGCGTGCGCCAGATCGTCGTACGCGTCCCGCATCAGATCGCCCAGCAGCTCGTCGCGGCTGGCGAAGTAGCGGTAGAGCGCGGGCCCGGACAGCCCCATGTCCTTGGCGATCCTGGTCAGCGCCACGGCCTGGGCGCCGCCGTCGGCGAGCTGGTCGAGGGCCGCCGCCTTGATCTCGGCACGGGTCTGCTCCCGATAGCGGGACCGGGGAGTCTTCAGCTCGGCGGTCATGGGTCCTCCTGTGCGCACCGGTGTTCCCGTGCGGCGCGGCGGCCGGACGCGGTGCCCTCGCGTCGTTCCCCTGATCCCATGATCCTCCCGTGAGTGCGGATCGCCACGGCCAGGGGTCGTAACAAGGGCGGGGCGCGGCGGCGCGGGAGGGCGCGGGCGGTCGTGCCCCTGGGTCATCATGCGGATGCGTACCGTTGCGTACTGTCCGTGAGAAGGCGCGAGAAAGAAGGCCGCCGGTGGCTCCGCATTCCGAAGGGGGGCGCGACGGCGGGCCGGGCGGTGCCGGTACGGCCGCCGCCGGGACCCTGGCCGACCGGGTCCGCTGGCGGGCGCTCGCGGTGTGTCTGGTGGCGGGGTTCATGACGCTGCTCGACGTGTCGATCGTCAATGTGGCCCTGCCGTCGATCCGGGTGGCGCTGGACGCCCCGGAGGCCGATCTGCAGTGGGTGCTCTCCGGGTACGCGCTCGCCTTCGGCCTGTTCCTCGTCCCGGCCGGGCGGATCGGGGACGCCCGGGGGCGGCGTGCGGTGTTCATGACCGGGCTCGCTCTGTTCGTCCTCGCCTCGGCGGCCTGCGGGGCGGCGCAGTCCAGCCTGTGGCTGGTGGCCGCCCGCGCCGTCCAGGGCCTGGCCGGAGGCCTGATCTCGCCGCAGATCTCGGCCCTGATCCAGCAGATGTTCTCCGGCGCCGAACGCGGCCGCGCCTTCGGGATGCTCGGGAGCGTCATCGGCATCTCCACGGCTGTGGGCCCGCTCCTCGGCGGGCTGCTCATCCACGCGGCGGGCCCGCACGAGGGCTGGCGCTGGGTGTTCTACGTCAACGTGCCCATCGGCGTCGGCTGTCTGGTGCTGGCCCGGCGCCTCCTCCCCGACACCCCGTCCGCCCGCCGTGTCCCGCTGCGTGCCCTGGACCCGGTCGGTGTGCTGCTGCTCGGCGCCGGAGTCCTGGCACTGCTGCTGCCGTTCGTCCAGGCGCAGCAGTGGCACGGGCCCGAGAAGTGGCTGCTCCTGGCCGTCTCCGCCGCGCTGCTCGCGGCCTTCGTGGGGTGGGAACGGCGCCAGAGCGCGCGGGGTGCCTCCCCGGTCGTCGACCTCGCCCTGTTCCGTGAGCGCGGCTACTGGCTGGGCTGCGCCCTGATCCTGCTCTACTTCGGCGGATTCACCTCGATCTTCTTCATCACCGCGCTCTACCTCCAGGCCGGGCTCAAGCTGAGCGCGCTGCTCGCGGGCCTCGCCATCACGCCGTTCGCGGTGGGCTCCGGCGTCGCCGCCACCATCGGCGGCCGGCTGGTCGCCCGCTTCGGGCGCCGGCTGGTCGCGGTGGGCCTGGTCATGGTCGCCACCGGCCTCGGCGGCACGGCACTCGCCGTCCAGCTGGCCCCGGGCAGGTCGGCGGCGTGGGCGATGGCGGCCCCGCTGCTGCTCGCCGGGCTCGGCAGCGGCCTGGTCATCGCCCCCAACCAGACACTGACGCTCTCCCGGGTCCCGGTCCGCTCGGCGGGCAGCGCGGGCGGCACCCTCCAGACCGGCCAGCGCGTCGGCTCCGCCATCGGCATCGCGGCCGTCGGGGCGGTCTTCTTCGCCCAACTGACGCACGGCGACTGGGCCACGGCCTACGACCACGGACTGCTGGTGTCGGTCGCCTTCGTCCTCGGCGCACTGCTCCTCGCGCTCGGCGACCTGCGGGCCGAACTTCCGGAAAACGGTGTCCGGGCGAGGTGACCGGCCTCCCGGGAAACGGTGTCCGGGGCGAGGTGACCGGTCCCGCGGCAGCCGGTGTGCCGCCGCTCAGACCGTCCCCTTCGCCGCCCGCACGGCCCGGCGCCAGGCCGAGTCCACCGAGAGCAGGGCCGCCGGGGCGAGGTCGGCCGGAACGTCGGGCAGGAAGCCGGTGCCGAGCAGCGGGCCGTCGGCCGCGGCGGCCCGCACCGAGACACCCGCCGTCGCACCCCGTCCGCCCGCCCAGTGCTCGCGGGCCTCGTCCCGTACGTCGACGAGGGCTTGGGCGCGCTCGACCGGGGGCGGGGCGAACAGGCCGTCCGCCGCCCGTACCTGCTCCTGCCACCGGTCCTGCCAGAACTCGACCGTCCAGCCCGGCCAGCGGGACGCCATCTCGTACGCCCCGGCCTGCGCGCCCAGCAGCCACCAGCCCACCCGGCGGCGCGCCGGGTCGAGGTGTATCCCGGAGAGCACGGCCAGCTCGCAACGGCCGTGGTCCGGCGCCGAGTCGAGACGGTCCAGGAGTGCGGGCCCCTCGGCGACCGGGTGGTCGCCGGTGGCGGCGATCAGATGGCAGCGGTCGGTGCCCACGGTGACGACCGTGGCGAGCGGATCGTCCTCGTCAGGCTCCTCCTCTCCCGGCCCGAGCACCGCGCCCGCGCTCACCTCGCCCCGTGGATCGCGCACCGCGGCCGGGTCCAGGCCCAGATAGGCGCGCAGCTCCGCCGGGCCGTCGTAGGTCCAGCGCACCTGCCAGCCGGGCCAGGCGTGGTGCAGCAGGTCGAGCGCGGCGGCCCGGTGCCGCATACAGGTGGTCGGCCCGTCCGAGACGAAGGCGAGCAGCACCCGGCGGTGCGGGTCGACCAGGACCGCGCCCTCGCAGCGGGCGTCGTCGCGCCAGCCGTGGCGCGCCGGGTCGTGGGCGCGCAGGAACGGCAGCACGACGTCGGGGCCGGCCAGGAGATCGAGATCGAGCCCGGCTGCCCCGAAGCGGGACTCGTACAGCTCGTACCGCTCGTGGTCGCCGTTCTCGGGAACGACGGCGAAGGTTGCCCAGTCGGCCATGGCGAGAGGATCTCAACCCCGTGCGGCACCCCACCACCCGATTCCCGGCGGTGTGCGCAGTGATCCACGCCACGGTCCGGGCCCGCCGGGACGGCCGTAGGGTGCGGTCTTGTGAACAGACACATCGGGTTCGAGCGGCTGCACAACTTCCGTGACCTGGGCGGCTACCGCACCGAGGACGGCCTGACCGTGCGATGGGGGCGGCTGTTCCGCTCCGACTCGCTGGGCAAGCTCCAGGACGAGGACTGGGACCGCTTCCTGGATCTGGGCGTCCGCACGGTCATCGACCTGCGCTACCCGTGGGAGATCGAGGGCAAGGGACGCGTCCCCGAGCACGCCTCGCTGACGTACCGCAACCTCAGCATCGAGCATCGCCCGTACGACCAGGCGAGCCTCGGCGCGGACGTGGAGACCGGCCGCTACCTCGCCGACCGCTTCCTGGAAGTCGCCCACGACGGGGTCGAGGAGCTGCGCGAGGCGCTGCGGACGATCGCCGCACCCGACAGCGGGCCGCTCGTCTTCCACTGTGCCTCCGGCAAGGACCGCACCGGTCTGCTGGCCGCGCTCGTGCTGACGCTGCTCGGTGTCCCCGAGGACGTCATCGTCGAGGACTTCACCCTCACCGAGCTCGCCACGGACCGCCTGATCGCCGACTGGCGGGCGGCCAACCCCGGCCGCGAGATCACCTGGCCGGGCTACGGCCCCCCCGACCGACGCGCCCTCACGGCACGCGCACCCTGCGAGGTTCACGCTGGGTGCACCGACGGCCACCCTCTGCCCCCGATCCCGCGATCAATGGCGGATTCGCCCGAAACCCCACTCATGCCAAGGCCCGCCGACCGCCTGACCACGCGATATACGGGTGAACGCCACCTCAAACCCCTGGTAGAGTTATCTCTGTCGCCGCGGGGAACAAGCCCGCGAGACAGACACCTTGTCCGGGTGGCGGAATGGCAGACGCGCTAGCTTGAGGTGCTAGTGCCCTTTATCGGGCGTGGGGGTTCAAGTCCCCCCTCGGACACCAGCGAGAACCCCAGTTGACCTGGGGTTTTCTGCGTTTCTGGGCGGCAGTGCGACCAGCCGCGTGCCCAATGGCCCCCCCTGTGGGCGGGTGGGCGAGTCTCCCTATAGCCCGGTGCGATACACACGGACTACGAACGGCGCCCCCATGACCCGTGCGCCGCGACCAGTGCCGAGCCCGCCAGGAGCAGTGATGTCCGTCGTCAGCGTCTTTCTGACCCGTCTCGATGTGAAGGATGCCGTGGTCGCCCTGCTGGCGCCGCCCGCCGGGCGGCCGGAGGCGTCCGTCGAGTCCGTTGTGAAGGCCGAGTTCAGCGGGCGGCCGGTCAGGGCAAGCCTGGAACGTGTTCACCGCTATGTCGACGAGCAGCTCGCCGACGCGCGCACGTACGGGGTGCACGAGCAGTCCGTACGGGACGAGCTCGTCGAGCTGCTCGCGCCCGGCGTGGGGACTCCGGCGCTCGAAGTGGCCGACCCGGAGGCCGACCGGGACGTGGCCCACCAGATCATCGCCGCCCTCGCCCAGCGGTATCCCCTCTCGCCGGAGCGGCTGGCCGCACTGCCCGTGGTGGAGTGAGTGGAGCGAGTATCCGACCTTGTTGCTTGTTTTTGGTCAGTGGTTGATTCCTCTATTGGGTGGTATGGCCTGTTTGTGGCGGTGATATGTGAGGGGTGCCGCTAGTGAAGTAGACCCTCCGGTTGGTATTCTCGGGTCCGCGTCGCGAGCCGCCGTCGTTACGTCACCCACCCCCACCCCGATCCAGAACACCTCGCAGGGGAGCGACACTTGAACGCCACCGTCATGCCCGCAGCCGCATCCGAGCTCGCATCCACGCCCACGTGCTGCCTCGCAGCCGAGCCCACCTGGGAGTTCGTCGCGCACGACGGCCGTCCCGTCGGCTGACCACCGCCCGCCGCCCATGGCCAAGTGGTCCGGCTCACTCAAGTCGCGGCCGGGTAAGGGCTGTTGGCCCGGCTGGTCGGATGTCTACCCTGTTACAGGCCTTGAGGGATGGAACGCCTGAGGGGGAGACGCATGAGTACCGATATCAGGAGTGGCACGGAGGACACAGAGCGGCCGGCGGAGCCGGCGAAGGGTGAGAAGCTGGCCGACTGGGCGGACGGGCGACTCGGCATCTACTCGATCGCCAGGACCCAGATGCGCAAGATCTTCCCGGACCACTGGTCCTTCATGTTCGGGGAGATCTGCCTCTACAGCTTTCTCGTCCTCATTCTCACCGGCATCTATCTGACGCTCTTCTTCGAGCCGAGCGGTGTGGAGGTCGTCTACCACGGCTCGTACACCCCGCTGAGCGGCGTCCGGATGACCAGGGCCTACGAGTCCACCATCGACCTCAGCTTCGACGTGCGCGGCGGGCTGCTGATCCGTCAGGTCCACCACTGGTCCGCGCTGGTCTTCTGCGCCGGGCTGCTGGTGCACATGATGCGTGTGTTCTTCACCGGTGCCTACCGCAAGCCGCGCGAGCTGAACTGGCTGTTCGGCTGGACCATCCTGTTCACGGCCCTCATCACCGGTCTCACCGGCTACTCGCTCCCGGACGACCTGCTCTCCGGCACCGGCATCCGGTTCGCGGACGGCGCGATCCTGTCGATCCCGGTGATCGGTACGTACATCTCCTTCTTCCTCTTCGGCGGGGAGTTCCCCGGGCACGACATCATTCCGCGGCTCTACTCGGCGCATGTGCTGCTGCTGCCGGGACTCATCCTGGGGCTGGTCGTCACCCATCTGATCCTGGTCTTCTACCACAAGCACACCCAGTTCGCCGGGCCCGGCCGGTCGGAGAAGAACGTGGTCGGCGCGCCCCTGATGCCCGTCTACACCGCCAAGGCCGGCGGGTTCTTCTTCCTGGTCTTCGGGCTGCTGACGATCATGGGCGCGGTGGCGACCATCAACCCCGTGTGGGCGATGGGACCGTACCGGCCGGACCTCGTCTCGACCGGGGCCCAGCCCGACTGGTACCTGGGCTTCTCCGAGGGCCTGATCCGGGTGATGCCGGGGTGGGAGATCAACGCCTGGGGCCATACGCTCGCCCTCGGCGTCCTCATCCCCTTCACCCTCTTCCCGCTGCTGCTCGCCGCGATCGGCGCCTATCCGTTCATCGAGGCGTGGGTCACCGGGGACAAACGCGAGCACCACATCGCGGACCGGCCGCGCAACCACCCCGTCCGCACCGGGCTCGGCACGGCCTGGCTGGCCATGTACTTCGTGTGTCTGATCGGCGGCGGCAACGACCTGTGGGCCACCCACTTCCACCTCTCGATCAACTCGATCACCTGGTTCGTCCGCATCGGCTTCTTCGCCGGGCCGGTGCTCACCTTCATCGTCACCAAGCGCATCTGCCACGGACTCCAGCTCCGTGACCGGGACAAGGCGCTGCACGGCCGGGAGAGCGGCATCATCAAGCGGCTGCCGCACGGCGAGTACGTGGAGGTGCACGAGCCGCTCGACCAGGGCCAGCTCTACAAGCTCACCCAGCACGAGCAGCCCGCGCCCTTCGAACTGGGCCCGGAGGTCGACGGGAACGGCGTACGCCGCAAGGTCAGCCGCTCCCAGCGGCTGCGCGCCAAGCTCGCCAAGGCGCTGTACGGGCCGGGCTCGCACGTGCCCAAGGCCACCGTCGAGGAGTACAAGCAGATCCAGAGCTCGGGCCACGGGCACGAGGCGCAGGAGCAGACGCAGACGGAGGCGGAGGTGCGTCGGCCGCGCTAGACAGGAGACCTCGCGGCCCCGCGTACACAGCCAGGACTCCCCGCGTACACACGACAGGACCCCGTCGTCCACGACGGGGTCCTGTTCGTCTTCCGTACCGCCGGGCGACACGGATACGCCACGGGGTCTTCCGTATTCCTCGCTGTTCTTGGAACACTCCAGTCGCTCTGTCCCCCACCCTTGCAGAGGTCATCTCACTCATGGCTGAACTCAATCGGCGCCGGTTCATGCAGCTCGCCGGCGGCACCGCGGCCCTCACCATGCTGTCCGACAGCATCGCCCGCGCCGCCGCCATCCCGGCGCAGGGCAGCACCGGCAGCATCCAGGACGTCGAGCACATCGTCGTCCTGATGCAGGAGAACCGATCCTTCGACCACTACTTCGGCTCGCTCAAGGGCGTGCGCGGCTTCGGCGACCCCAGGCCGGTCACGCTCCCCAGCGGCAAGTCGGTCTGGCACCAGGAGAGCGGCGGCAAGGAAGTGCTGCCGTTCCGGCCCAAGGCGGACAACCTCGGTCTCCAGTTCATCCAGGACCTCAACCACGACTGGGCCGGCGGCCACACGGCGTTCAACAACGGCAAGTACGACAAGTGGGTGCCCGCCAAGACGTCCACGACGATGGCGTACCTCACCCGTGAGGACATCCCGTTCCACTACGCGCTGGCCGACGCCTTCACCATCTGCGACGCGTACCACTGCTCGTTCATAGGCTCCACCGACCCGAACCGCTACTACATGTGGACCGGGTACACCGGCAACGACGGCACCGGCGGCGGGCCCGTCCTCGGCAACGACGAGAAGGGGTACGGCTGGACGACCTACCCCGAGCGGCTGGAGAAGGCCGGGGTGTCCTGGAAGATCTACCAGGACGTCGGCGACGGCCTGGACGCGGCCGGCGGCTGGGGCTGGATCAACGACGCCTACCGCGGCAACTACGGCGACAACTCGCTGCTGTACTTCAACACCTACCGCAACGCCAAGCCCGGCGACGCGCTCTACGAGAAGGCGCGCACCGGCACCAACGCCAAGGCGGGCCAGGGCTTCTTCGACATCCTCAAGTCCGATGTGAAGGCCGGGAAGCTGCCGCAGGTCTCCTGGATCGCCGCGCCCGAGGCGTTCACCGAGCACCCCAACTGGCCCGCCAACTACGGCGCCTGGTACATCTCCCAGGTGCTCGACGCGCTGACCTCCAACCCCGATGTGTGGGCGAAGACCGCGCTGTTCATCACGTACGACGAGAACGACGGCTTCTTCGACCACGTCGTGCCGCCGTTCCCGCCCTCCTCGGCCAACCAGGGCCTCTCCACGGTCTCGACCTCGGCCGACTACTACACCGGTGACATCAGCCACGCGGCCGGTGCCTACGGGCTCGGCCAGCGCGTCCCGATGCTCGTCGTCTCTCCCTGGTCCACCGGCGGCTACAACTGCTCGGAGACCTTCGACCACACCTCGATCATCCGGTTCATGGAGCGCCGCTTCGGTGTCCAGGAGCCCAACATCTCGCCCTGGCGGCGGGCCATCTGCGGCGATCTGACGTCCGCGTTCGACTTCGGCAAGTCGAACACCGCGCCCGCGTCGCTGCCGTCCACCGCCGCCTATGTGCCGCCGGACCACAACCGCCACCCGGACTTCGTGCCGGTGCCGCCCGCGACCGGCAGCCTGCCCAAGCAGGAGCGGGGCGCGCGCAGGACGCGGCCGCTGCGGTACGCGCCGTACGTGGACGGGGCGGCGAACGTGTCCACCGGCAAGTTCACCCTGACCTTCGGCGCCGGCGCCTCGGCCGGGGCGCAGTTCCTGGTGACCTCCCCGAACCGGACCGACGGGCCGTGGACGTACACCACCGAGGCGGGCAAGACGCTCTCCGACACCTGGAACACCGCGTACTCCAAGGGCACCACCGACCTCACGGTCTTCGGGCCCAACGGGTTCCTGCGCACCTTCCGCAACCCCGGCAAAACCGCGGGTCCCGAGGTGACCGCCCGGCACAACGCGGCCACCGGCAACCTCGACCTGACCCTGACCAACGCGGGCACCTCCAGCGCCCGCCTCACGGTCACCAACGGGTACGGCGGCGCGTCCCAGGCGCTCAACGTCCAGCCGGGCGCGACCGTCAAGTACACGGTCGACCTGACGGCGAGCGGGCGCTGGTACGACGTGTCGGTGGTGTCCAGCGCCGACGCGGTGTTCCTGCGGCGGTTCGCCGGACATGTGGAGACCGGCGCGGCGGGCGTCAGCGACCCGGCGATCCTGACGGCCTGACCGATCCGACGCGTGCGGCCGGGCCGTCCCCTCGGGGGCGGCCCGGTCCGCGTGTACGGGCCGGTGCGTTCGCTGGGCCGGCCTCTGCCGAGCGAGCGGCCGGATCGGGCCAAATCGTATGGCTCAGGCAGGTTCCGGGCCCCGCGGCGCGTCATACTGGTCGGCCGGATATCGCGCCGAGCAAGGGGACTTACGTTGGTGGACACGGTGAACGGGACGGGCGCGTCCCGGGGCGGGGGGCGGCACGCCGTCGTCGTCGGGGGAAGTCTGGCGGGGCTGCTCGCGGCCCATGTGCTCGCGGACCACGCCGACCGGGTGACGATCGTCGAGCGCGACCGGCTGCCCGACGGCCCCGAGCCGCGCGGCGGGGTGCCGCAGAGCCGCCACACCCATGTGCTGATCCCGGGCGGTCAACGCGCGTACGACGCGTTGCTGCCCGGCTTCTGCGAGGAGCTGATGGCGCTCGGCGCGCCCCGCGTCGGCGCGCCGAGCGACCTGGTGCAGTGGCAGGCGGGGCGCTGGTTCCGCCGCACCGAGGAGACCGCCCACTTCATCTCGCCGACCCGGCCGCTCCTCGAATGGCTGGTGCGCCGCCGGGTGCTGGCCAACCCCCGGATCGAGGTCGTCCAGGGCACCGAGACCGTGGGCCTGGTCGGCGACGCCTCGCGGGTACGCGGGGTGCTGCTGCGCGAGCGGGGGGCGGCGGCCGTCGCCGTGGGCCGGGAGCCGCAGCGGCTCGCCGCCGACCTCGTGGTCGACGCGTCCGGCCGCGGCAGCAAGGCCGCCGACTGGCTGACCGCCATCGGCGCCGAACCGCCCGTCGAGGAGACCCTGGAGACCGGCCTCGCCTACGCGACCCGCTTCTACCGCGCGGACGAGGACGGATCCGGCGACAGCGACGTGCGGGGCCACTTCATCGTGCCCAACCCCGGCCAGACGTTCGGCGCGGTCGTGCTGCCCGCCGAGGGCGACCGGTGGATGGTCACGCTCTCGGGGCTGCGCGGCGCCGAACCGCCGCTGGACGACCGGGGGTTCACGGAGTTCGCCGACCGGCTGCCGCACTCGATCACCCGCGACTGGCTGGACGCGGCCAAGGCCGACGCGCCCGCGCTCGCCTACCGCACCACCGCGAACATCCGCCGCCGCTACGACCGCCCGGGCCGTCGCCCCGCCGGGTTCCTGGCCACGGGCGACGCCCAGTGCGTCTTCAACCCGATCTACGGCCAGGGGATGACGGTCGCCGCGTTCAGCGCCCTCGCGCTGCGGGACGCGCTCGGCGAGAACCGCCGTACGCCGACCACAGAGCGTGTCCAGAAGGCGATGTACGCGGCCTCGCGCCAGGCGTGGGACATCTCGGCCGGGTCGGACAAGAACATGCCGACCGCGTCGGGCAGCGCGGCGCGCAGCACCGTGGCCGACCGGGTCGCCGGGTGGTACCTCGGGCGCGTCGAGGCCCGCGCGCCCGGCGATCCGGCGGTCGGCAGGGTCTTCCGCGACGTGCTGTATCTGACCCACCCGGTGTCCGCGCTGTTCGCGCCGCGCATCGCCAAGGCGGTGCTGTTCGGATCCGTACGGCCGACCCCGCAGGAGCCGCCGATGCGGCGGGAGGGGGTCTAGCCCCCCGGTCAGCTCGCCTCCGCCGCCTCGGCCACGCCGCCGAAGCCCTCGGCCGCGTCCGCGACCCGGCGCAGCAGATCGAGGAAGAGGGTCTGTTCGGCGGGGGCCAGCGGGGCGAGGAAGACCTCGTTCATCCGGGCCGTGCGGGCCGTGAGTTCACGGTGCACGGCCCGGCCCTCGTCGGTGACGGCGAGCCGGGAGCGCCGGCCGTCGAGCGGGTCGCGCGTCTTGCGCAGCAGACCGCGCCGGGTCAGCCGGCTGATGACCTCGGCGATGGTCGACCGGTCGAGACCCACCCGCTCGCCGACGGTCCGCTGGTCCAGGCCCGGAGAGGCGACCAGCGTGTTGAGGACGGCGAACTGCGGGGAGGTGGTCTGCTCGGAGACCATCGTGTTCCAGAGCAGATAGTGGACCTGCTGGAGCCGCCGGGCCAGATGTCCGGGATGGCCGCTCAAGTCGACTGCGGACACGGCGTGTTCCTCTCGTCCTGCCGCTCATGGCGAGCGCTTTCGGTCAACCGCGTACGGTCAAGTGTTCAGCGCCCGAAGGGTGTTGACCCGTCCGAGTCGTCCCGTTAGCTTCGGAAGCGGTAGGTACTCAGTGCACTGACTAAACACTGACCCTACCGCTACGGGGAAGCGAAGGGCAGGGGGAAGCAATGGCCGAAATTCGAGGGCTGCGCGAGGCGGTGGCCGACCTGATCCACGACGGGGACACGGTCGCCATGGAGGGGTTCACCCATCTCATTCCGTTCGCGGCGGCCCATGAGGTCATCCGGCAGGGCATCACCGATCTCACGCTGGTGCGGATGACCCCGGACGTGATCTACGACCAGCTCATCGGGGCGGGGCTGGCCAGGAAGCTGGTGTTCTCCTGGGGCGGCAACCCGGGCGTCGGCTCGCTGCACCGCTTCCGCGACGCGGTCGAGAACGGCTGGCCGCGTCCGCTGGAGCTGGACGAGCACAGCCACGCGGGCATGGCCAACCGCTATGCGGCGGGCGCCTCCCGGTTACCGTTCGCGCTGCTGAACGGCTATCGGGGCAGCGACCTGGGACGCCGGACGACAACGCTGTCAACCATCGACTGCCCCTTCACCGGGCAGGAGCTGGCCGCCGTGGCCGCGGTCAACCCGGACGTCACGGTCATCCACGCCCAGCAGGCCGACCGGGAGGGCAACGTCCAGCTCTGGGGGCTGGCCGGGGTGCAGAAGGAGGCGGTCCTCGCGGCCGAGCGGGTGCTCGTCACCGTCGAGGAACTCGTCGAGCAGCTGGAGCCGCGCCCCGGAGGCGTGGTGCTGCCGGGCTGGGTCGTCGACGCCGTCGCCTGGGTGCCGGGCGGCGCCCATCCCTCGTACGCCGCGGGGTACTCGGAGCGGGACAACGACTACTACCGGGAGTGGGACTTCGTCTCGCGGGACCGCGACGTGTTCCAGCAGTGGCTCAAGGAGTGTGTGACCGGATGAGCGACGGGCCGGGCCGGGGCCGCCTCGGCGGCGACGTGCTGATGGAGGTCGGCGCGGCGCGGGCCCTCGCGGGCGCGCGGACGTGCTTCGTGGGCATCGGACTGCCGTCCACGGCCGCCAACCTCGCCCGCCGCCTCCACAACCCCGGCCTGGTCCTGATCTACGAGTCGGGCGCCATCGGCGCCAAGCCGTCCCGGCTGCCCCTCTCCATCGGCGACGGCGAGCTCGCCGAGACCGCCGACACACTGGTCCCGGTGACCGAGATGTTCAACTACTGGCTCCAGGGCGGCCGTATCGACGTCGGCTTCCTCGGCGCCGCGCAGCTCGACCGGTACGCCAACATCAACACGACCGAGGTGGACCGGGGTGCCGGCCGCCCGCCGGGGCGGCTGCCCGGGGCGGGCGGCGCCCCCGAGATCGCCGCGCACTGCGGCGAGGTGCTGATCGCGCTGCGCCACTCGCCGCGCACCCTGGTCGAGCGCCTCGACTTCGTCACCACCCTGGGCCACGGCAGCGGCCCCGGCGACCGCGCCCGGTACGGGCTGCGCGGCCGGGGCCCGGTCGCCGTCATCACCGACCTCGGCGTGCTGCGCCCGGACCCGCGGACCGCCGAACTGGTCCTGACCGAGGTGCACCCCGGCGTCACCGTCGAGCAGGTGCGCCGGGCGACCGGGTGGCGGCTGCGGACCGCGGACCGGGTGGGGGTGACACCGCCGCCCAGCGAAGCGGAGCTGAGAGAGCTGAGAGCCCTCACATCGGCCTGAAAGAGGTAGGGATGACATCGCGTCAGCAGTACGGGGCACCACCCGAAGGTGTCGATCAGCAGGTCATCGACACCGTGGCGGTCGACGCCCGGGCCGCCGCGCGGGGCGCGGGCCACCCGCCGCGTGACGTCCCTCCGTACGTGGGCAGCAGGCTGCGCCATCCCCGGCGCCCGCCGGTGCCGGTGCGCGACCCGGAGGCCGTCGAGCTGCGCGGGCCGGTCTTCGGCGCCACCGACGTCGGCCCGCTCGACCACGACCTGACCGCGCACCACCGGGGCGAGCCGCTGGGGGAGCGCATCACCGTCAGCGGCCGGATCCTGGACCGCCGGGGGCGGCCGGTGGCGGGCCAGCTGACCGAGATCTGGCAGGCCAACGCGGCCGGGCGGTACGCCCATCAGCTCGACCGGCACCGCGCGCCCCTCGACCCGCATTTCACCGGCTTCGGCCGCTGCCTCACCGACGCGCAGGGGCGCTACTCCTTCACCACCATCAGGCCGGGCGCCTACCCCTGGCAGAACCACGAGAACGCCTGGCGGCCCGCGCACATCCACTTCTCGCTCTTCGGGACCGCCTTCACCCAGCGGCTGATCACCCAGATGTACTTCCCGGGCGACCCGCTCCTGGACTACGACCCGATCCTGCTCGCGGTCCCCGAGGAGGGGGCGCGCCGACGCCTGGTGGCGGCGTACGACCCGGAACTCTCGGTCCCCGACTGGTCGTTGGGCTACCGGTGGGACATCGTGCTCGACGGTCCCTCGGCCACCTCGTTCGAGGAGGGGGAGCGGTGAGGCACCCCACGCCGTCCCAGACCATCGGCCCCTTCTACGGCCACGCGCTGCCCTTCGCGGGCGGCGCCGCGATGGCCCCGCCGGGCCACCCGGGCACCCTCACGCTGCACGGCCACGTCTACGACGGCGAGGGCGAGCCGGTGCCCGACGCCCTCCTGGAGTTCTGGCAGCCGGGGCCCGACGGCTCCCGGACCGGCAAGCCCGGCTCACTGGGCCGCAACGGGGTCGACTTCACCGGCTTCGGCCGCGTCCCCACCGACGCGGCGGGCCACTGGACCCTGCGCACCCTGGCGCCGGGCGGGGTGCCCTACCTCTGCGTCGCGGTCTTCGCGCGGGGCCTGCTCGACCACCTCCGCACCCGGGTGTATCTGAGCGAGGCGGCGGACCCGCTGCTCGACTCCCTGGAGCCGGAGGCGCGCCGCACGCTGGTGGCGGCGCCCGACCCCGGGGCGCGCGGCCACCGCTTCGACATCCACCTCCAGGGCGCGAAGGAGACGGTGTTCCTTGAGTTCCACTGACCCCGGGGACGCCGAGCCGCTCCACCACCGGTGCGAAGGCCCGGCGGGCGGCCCGGTGCTGATCCTCGGCCCCGCCCTCGGCACCTCCACCGCCGTGTGGGACGGCGTGGCCCCCGGACTCGCCGCCACCCACCGGGTCGTCCGCTGGGACCTGCCCGGCCATGGCGGCTCGCCGACCGGGCCGATCGGCCCCGGCGCCCGCGTCGGGGACTACGCCCACCTGGTGCTGCGCCTCGCGGACGCGCTGGGCGTGCGCGGCTTCTCGTACGCGGGGGTCTCGCTGGGCGGGGCGGTCGGGATGTGGCTCGCCGCGCACCACCCGGACCGGGTGGACCGCCTCGCCGTGGTCTGCGCCTCGGCGGACTTCGGCGGCCGCGAACCCTGGCACGAGCGTGCCGTCGTCGTACGCCGGGAGGGGATGGAGCCGGTCGTGGCGGGCGCCGCCGGGCGGTGGTTCACGCCCGGTTTCGAGGCCCGGGGCCCGCTCGCGGACCTGCGCGCCACCGACCCGCGCGGCTACGCGGCGGCCTGCGACGCGCTGGCCGCGTTCGATCTGCGCACGGAGCTGAAGAAGATCGCGGCGCCGACGCTCGTGGTCGCCGGGCGGGCCGACCCGGTCACACCGCCCGCGCACGCGCGGGAACTCGCGGACGCCATCCCCGGCACCTCGCTCGTCGAGATCGCGGGCGCCTCCCATCTCGCGCCGGTGGAGCGCCCGGAGGCCGTACTGGCCGCGCTGCGGGGCCACTTCGCGCCGCCCGCGCCCGGTGGCGCCGCGATCCGCCGCGAGGTCCTCGGGGACGCGTACGTCGACCGGGCCGAGGCCCGCACCGATGCCTTCACCGCCCGCTTCCAGAACCTCGTCACCCGGTACGCCTGGGGCGAGATCTGGGGCGACCCGACGCTCACCCGGCGCGAGCGCGGTCTGATCACGCTGACCGCGCTGGTGGCCCGGGGGCACCTGGACGAGCTCGCTCTCCATGTGCGGGCCGCGCGGCGCGGTGGGCTGACCCCGGACGAGATAGGCGCGGTGCTGCTGCAGACCGCGGTCTACTGCGGGGTGCCCGCCGCCAACTCCGCCTTCGCCGTGGCCCAGCGCGTGCTGGCCGAGCCCACGACGCAGGCGGAGTGACGGACCGTCAGGCCTGCGGGACGTGCGACGGGCGGCCCCGGCCGCGGGTCAGCGCGTATCCGCCGACACCGGCGAGCGCGGCGAGCACACCGCCGATGCCCGTCCAGATCCATCGGTCGGTCCACCAGCCGGACGACCAGCCGTCCTCCGGCTCGGTCTTCGGGCCGCCGGCCCCCAGCGGGGTGGACAGACCGCCGCCCACCGCGTGGGCGCCGCCCGCCTTCACCGTCCGGGGCTTCATCTCCGCCTTGACGGGCAGACCCCGCTCGGAGGCGGGCAGACCGACGGCGGTCAGCCGTACGTAGTAGCTGCCCGGCAGCATGTCGTCGGCCCAGGCGTCGGCCCAGGCGTGCACCGGACGCAGCGTGCAGGAGAGCGTCACGCTGGTGGCGTCGGGCGCGGCGGAGCGGGACTGCGCCCCGTACATGCACGGCTGGCGGCGGCGCAGCCCGTCGTACACGTCGATCCGCCAGGTCGTCGTGGCCTGACGGCCGGCCGACGGCAGCGTCACCGTGGCGTCCACGGTGGGGCGCTGCCCGGCGTCGGCGGGGAAGACCCAGTACAGGTAGTCACCGCTCGAAGCCGTCGCGGTGGCCTGCTGGCCCTGCTTGACGGGCGTCGCGGTACGGAACGTGGTGCCCGCCTCCGTCGGCGCGCCGCTCGACTTGCTCGGGCTCGGCGACGGCGTGTCGGCCAGCGCCGGGGCCGCGGGGGCCAGCAGTGCGGCGCCGGTGAGCAGCGCCGCGGCCAGCATTCTCGGGGTACGCATCAGTTGGTCCTCCAGACAGCCACGCGCCAGCGCGAGATCCAGCCCCAGAGCAGACCGGCGACGAAGCCGGTGAGCACCAGGACGCCGAGCAGCCACCAGCCGCGGCCGAGGCCGAAGGCGGCGACGTCGGAGGGCTGGTCGGGACCGTCGACGACGTCCACGGTCAGCTCGACGGGCATGCCCGGCGTGGTCTTCACCGACGCGGGCGCCGAGAAGGAGTTGCTGACCTGGAGGCAGACGGTCTCGACGGTGTCCTTGTCGTCGTCGTCCTTCGCCTCCGGCTTGGGATAGCGCAGACCCGTGGAGATCAGGTCGGTGCGGCCGTCGCCCGCCTCCGAGCCGCGGACGATCTCCCGTCCGTGCCGGGTGACGGCCCGCATCAGGACGCCGTAGTCGTTGTTGACGGCGCGGTCGGCGCCGACGCTGACGGCGGCACGCAGCTCCTGGCCGGGCTTGACGTCGACCTTGTACCAGCGGTGCTCGCCGAACGTCTCGCGATCGGTGTAGAGGCCGGGCTTGAGCTGGGGGGCGCTCTCGCAGCTCGCGGCGCCGTTGGTGGCGACCGGGACGACCACCGGGTCGGCGGCACGGTCCACCGACTGCTTGACGCGGTCCTTGAGCTCGTCCTTGTGCTTCACCGAGGTGTACGTGCCGCCGGTGGCCTGCGCGATGCAGGTCAGCTGGTCACGGGTCTTGGCGTCCGGGTTGAGGCCGAGGGTGTCGATGACCAGGTGGATGCCCTGGGCGGCGATGTCGCGCGCCACCTCGCACGGGTCGAGCGGGGCACAGGTGTCCTCGCCGTCCGTGATGAGCACGATCCGGCGGGTCGCCTCGCCGCCCTTGAGGTCCTGCGCCGCGCCCTGGAGGGCGGGGCCGATCGGCGTCCAGCCGGTCGGGGCGAGGGTGGCGACGGCGGTCTTCGCCTCGGTCCGGTCGAGCGGGCCGACCGGGTACAGCTGGCGGGTGTCCTTGCAGCCGACCTTGCGGTCGTTGCCCGGGTAGTTGGCGCCGAGCGTGCGTATACCGAGCTGGACCTCCGGCGGTACCGAGTCCAGTACGTCGTTGAAGGCCTGCTTGGCGACGGCGATCCGGGACTGGCCGTCGATGTCGCGGGCCCGCATCGAGCCGCTGACGTCGAGCACCAACTCGACCTTGGGGGCGGCCTTCTGCGCGGGCGGTCCGTCGGCCGCGACCGCGTCGGCCGGGAGGATACCGGTGGCGAGGGTGGCGAGCAGCGCGCCCACCCCGGCCGCCAGCCGTTTTCTGGTGATCATCGCCGGATCCTATGGAAGATCGGATCACCGCCCAAATCCAGCGGGCCCGAATCCGGCGGTGCGGCGCCCGGTTCCGCCGGGGCCGGGCCCGGCGGCCCTCAGGGATCCACGCGCTTGACGCTCTCCAGAAGCATGTCCAGCCACTCGGTGACCTTGTCCCGGTGCTTGTCCGTGGGGAGTTGGGCGGCCCGCCAGGCGATGCCGCGCACCCCGTGGTCCTGGAGGAGGCGCTCCAGCGGGTCCTCGCCGGCCGGGGCGAGCGCGTCGAGCTCGCGCTCGCGGTCGTGCTCACGGGCGGCGAAGGCGTGCAGCAGCTCCTGCTCGGTGCGGAGCAGGGCGTCGGCCAGGGCCTCGCTGTCCTCGGCGGTGAGATAGCCCGCGTGGACCTTGAAGAAGCGCTGGATGGCGTCGCAGTGCTCCATGGTCGGGCGCCGGTCGCCGTTGATGAGCGCACCCGCCTGCTGCCGGGACATCCCGGCGCCGTCGGCGATCTCCTGCTGGGTGTAGGGGCGTCCGTTGGGTTTCAGCCGTGAGCGGCGCAGTGCCGCGAACCGCTGGAGGAACCGGGCCTGGACGTCCGGCTCACCGGCCGCACGGCCGTCGAGCAGCGCCTGGACGACGTCGGCCGGAACCCCCGAGGCATCGGAGAGCTGGTGCACGTCAAAGACCTCTGCCTGGCTCATTCCGAGCTTGCGGGCCAGGTCGTCGACGCGGGCGGCGATGTCCCCCAGGGGGCCCGCGGCCGCCGGTCCCGGATCCGAGAAGCCGTCCGTCACCAGTAATTCTCCTAGATCACACGAGTTGCTCCGCACAGCTCGAACACAGAGTGAAGATGTCCGGAGGCTACTTGCTCACGCCAGCGAGAACCAGAACTTGCCACAGCTGTGGCGTATTTGAGGCGTTCTCGGGCCGGAATGCCACGATGGTTGACATTCTCTTGCCGACGGGAGCAGGATCGCCACACGGTGCGAAGATCGACCTCTGTGCGATGAGGACGTGGAGGACGGCAGGCGCACCGCGTGCCTGCAAGAGGAGTCGCGTTCTCGATGGTGAAAGAACCGTTGGTGAACAGGTCAACCGGCCCCGTACCGGAGAACGTACGGGGCACCGCCGCCACCGCCACCGGCCAGTGGGACGCCGAGGCGCGCGCCTACGTCGACGACCACATGGCGATGATGGACGCCACGGACTTACCGTCGTTCCTCGTCGACCGCAGCTGGAACGTCGTGCACGCCAACACCGCGTACGACACGCTCTTCAAGGCCGTGGGCCCCCACCCCACCGCGATGCCGCGCGACAACTTCCTGCGCTTCGTCCTCTTCCATCCCCACGCGGGCTCCGTGCTGGCCCAGCACGAGACGAGCTGGTGCCTGCCCATGCTCGCGCAGCTCTCCGCCGCCCTGGAGCGGGACCCGCACGACCCCGAACTGCGGGCCGTGCGCCGGGAGATCGCCGACGACCCGCTGATGAGCGCCGCCTACCAGCAGGGCCTGCCGCACTGGATGCGCATGGTCGGCCCGGCCGCCGTGGACCACGACGGGGCCGTCCGTGCCGTGCGCCACCCCGACCCCGGCTGGGACGCCGTGGAGTGCCGGGTCCTGGACGAGTCCTCCGGCACGCTGGGCGAGCTCGGACTGCGCCGGGTCACCCTGGTCCTGCGCCGCGCGCCCGCCGCACCCCGCGCCCACGAACCCCGGAGCGCACCCCGCGCCCACGAACCGAAGGGCGCGCCGGGAGACGCCGTGATCACCCGGAGCCGGGGCCATCTGAGCCTCGTCCGCACCGACCCGGCCCCCGCCGGAAGCTGAGCCGGAGCCACCCGCCGCGGCCGCCGTACACAATGGGCGGGTGACACTCCGCTACCACGTACTCGGACCGACGCGGGCCCTGTGCCCGGACGGCAGTGAGGTCCCGCTCGGCGGCGCCCGGCTGAGGGCGCTGCTCGCCGCGCTGGCGGCGGGCGCCGGGCGCGCGGTGCCGGTACCGGCGCTGGCCGCCCGGCTCTGGGGCGACGACGACACCCCGCCCGCCGACGAGGCCGCGGCCGTGCAGGCGCTGGTCGGACGGCTGCGGCGGGGGCGGGGAGTGAAGTCCCATCCCGGGTCGGCGCGAAGGGCGGGCGTGCGGGCTAGGTCCATGCCGGTGCCGTTCCAGTCAGCTGGCATACCACCAGGTACAGCGGGATGGGGGGCGTATAAGGGCTGCTGCCCTCGGGACGGTGGATCATCCTTCGGCCCGGGTTCTCCGGGACGCGTGCGTCCGGGGCGTAGCGGGCCGGGTACGGCCAGGCGAGCTCGTGGTCCGAGCCCGCCGGGACGATCCACCACCAGCGGTCCGGGTCGGCGAAGACGCACCCCGAGCGGGGCAGCCGCGCCAGGACCCGGAAGCCGTAGGAGGCGGGTACCGCGACCGCGTCGCAGCCCAGAGACGCCGGGAGCGTCGGCGGCAGCACCAGTCTGCTGCCGCCGATCGCTCCGGCGCCCCCTTGCGGGCCGGGCCCCCGAGGCCCCCCAGCCTCTTCCCGGCCGCCTCTGGACAGAAGTGTGTGTGGGCTCATCGGCATGTACGGTCCGCCCCGAGCCGGGCCCAGACGATCCGGCCGGTGCCCTGCGGCACGTCGTGGGCGCCCCAGGCCACGCTCAGCGCGTCGACGAGGAGCAGCCCCCGGCCGCCCTCCTCGCTGTCCGCCGCGTCGCACAGCGTGGGTCCGCACGCGCCGTACCCCTGGTCCCTGACGGCGACGGTCAAGTGCCCGGTGGCGAAGGAGAGTTCGCAGGACACCCGGGTGCCCGCGGTGTGGACGACGGCGTTGGTGACGAGCTCGGATATCACCAGGGCGGCCGCGTCACCCAGCTCCTCGCAGAGCCCCCAGCGGACGGTGACCTCGGCCGTGTGGCGGCGGGCCGCCGAGGCGGACTCGGGCCTGGCCGCGAGATCGAACGCGTACCGGCGGACATCGGCGACGGACACCGTGGGGGCCGCGCCTATGAGCTGCGGGACGAGCGCATTACCAGGGGCCACGACCGGTTCCTCACAGTGGGGAAGCGGCGTCGCGCGCGACAGCCGCATGTGCTGGCGTTCACCGACCTACCTTCCACCCATCCGTGACACTTGGCAAGGGGCACTCTGAAAATTGCAGAGTGCTGTGTTCTGGGCTGAGGTGGCATGGCACACTGCTCGGCAACAGGGTTAGGGGAGGTCTGACGTGAGTGAACCCCGGTCCGCCCCGACCGTGGGGCAGGTCGTGCTGGGCAGACGCCTGCAGGATCTGCGTGAGCGGGCCGGCCTCCGGCGCGAAGAGGCGGCGAAGGTGCTCCGGGTCGCCCCCGCCACGATCCGTCGTATGGAGACGGCCGAGGTCTCGCTGAAGATCCCGTACGTACAGTTGCTGCTCAAGGCGTACGGCATCGGGGACGAGGAGACGGACCGTTTCATCGAGCTCGCGGAGGAGGCGAACAAGCCGGGGTGGTGGCAGCGCTTCCACGACATCCTGCCCGACTGGTTCAGCATGTACGTGAGCCTGGAGGGCGCCGCCTCACTCATCCGGACGTACGAGCCGCACTTCGTTCCCGGGCTGCTGCAGACCGAGGAGTACGCGCGCTCCGTGATGGTCAGCGGCGCGCTGGGGCAGACCAAGGTCGCCGACATCGACCGGCATGTGGCGCTGCGCATGGAGCGCCAGTCGCTGCTCACCCGGGAGGACGCCCCGAGGTTCTGGGTGATCATGGACGAGACGGTCCTGCGGCGCCCGGTGGGCGGTCCCGAGGTGATGCGCGGCCAGCTCGACCGGCTCCTGGAGGCGGCCGAGCTGCCCCATGTGACGCTCCAGCTCGCGGAGTTCGCGACCGGGCATCACCCGGGGACCTACGGCCCGTTCGTCCTCTTCAGATTCGCCGTGCCGGAACTCCCGGACATGGTCTACAGCGAGTACCTGACGGGCGCGGTCTATCTGGACGCGCGCCCCGAGGTGGCGACCCACCTCGAAGTCATGGATCGCATGGCGGCCCAGGCCGCGACTGCACAACGCACGAAGGAGATCCTCGCGGATCTCCGCGAGGAGCTGTGAATGGATCACATATACAACGGCATGCCGGCCCGTGAACTCGGGACTGAGGGCTGGCACAAGCCGTGGAGCGGCGGCAACGGCGGCAACTGCGTCGAGGCCATGAAGCTGGCCGACGGCCGGGTCGCGGTGCGCCAGTCGGCCGACCCGGAGGGCCCCGCTCTGATCTACACCAGCAACGAGATCGCCGCGTTCATCCTCGGCGCCAAGTCGGGCCAGGCCGACTTCCTGCTGACGTGATCCACTCAACGGCCGCCGCCCGCAGCCCTCTCGGGGCAGGGGCGGCGGCCGAGTCGTGTCAGCCCACGTCGAAGATGTTGGGCAGCCCCAGGCGGTAGCGGAAGCGGTCGTCGCGTTTGAGCAGATCGAGCTCCGGGGCGCTGTAGAGCGAGGTCACCGAGCAGCGCGGGGCGGCCGAACCGGCCCGGTCGAGCAGCGCGTTGACGGCGAGGCGGCCCGAGGTGTTGGCGCCCTCCATCGTCGCCAGGTCGATGGGGACGGCCACGTAGTCGCCCGCCAGATAGAAGTTGGGGATCTTCGTCCCCGCCGAGGGGCGGTGGTGGAAGGTGCCGACCGGGTGGATGAGCAGCTCGTCCTCGTTCCTCGGCTCGGGCGTGCCGATACCGGAGACGCCCGGGTCCAGGAACCACGAGTGCAGCTTGCCGTCGCTCAGCACGGTCCTGCCGGTGTCGTTGACCGAGGCCTTCAGCTGCGCCCACACCTCGCGCGCGACCTCCTCGCGGGTGCACTGCTTGGCCGTCTTGCCGTACAGCATCCCGGGTTTGTCCCACTCGGAGATGTCCACCGAGAGGCAGTCCACCACCGTGCCGTCGCCGTAGTCGGTGCGGAAGTCGTGGTGCGGCCAGTGCTCGGCCTGGGCGATCGCGGTCAGCGACCAGGGGGAGTCGATGCAGTCGAAGTGGCCGTGCACCCCGTCGGGCCGCTCGGTCAGATAGAACTGGATGCCTGTCATCCAGTCCGTGCGCAGCTTGTCGCAGCGGGCCAGCTGCGGATCGGCCGCGCGCATCGCGGCGCTCCAGGTGGGCCGGGCGTGCTCGACCGGGAGCGCGCAGACATAGTGGTCGGCGCTCACCGTGCGACGCGCCCCGCCCGGGTCCTCGACCACCGCCCCCGTCACCTTCGCCCCGTCGTACGCGAACTCCCGCAGGGTCCAGCCCACCTGGAACTCCACGCCCAGGGTGCGCAGATGGGCGACCCAGGGGTCGATCCACGCCTCGTTGGTGGGGGCGTTGAGGATGCGGTCGAGGGGGCCGTCGGCGCCGCGGCCGAGCGCGTTGAAGACGAACGCCTCAAGCAGCGAGCCCACCGTGCGGGTGCTGGCCTCCTCCGCCTTGGTGGCCACGATGTTGCGGGTGACGCCGACGGCGAGGATGCGCTGGTACTCGTAACTCATCTTCCCCGCCTTGGTGAAGGTCCACCAGGGCGTCGCCTCCCACTGGTCGTTGCGGCGCTCGTCGCAGCTGGTCAGGAAGGTGACGAGCCGGTCCGCGAAGTACGCGACCTCACGTGCGGGCAGCCGCTGGAAGGTGCCGAGCACACCGGTCAGGGCGCGCCGCAGCGCGTCCAGGGTGAGCTGCTGCGGGGTGCCGGACCAGGGCAGCGGAAGGCGCAGGTCCTCGTAGCCGGTCCGGGCGAACATCATCTCCTTGGGCGCGACCAGGTTGTCCCAGACGCCGTGCGCGTTGCCGGGGAAGGGGATCCGCCGCATCGTGTCGGGGAGGTTGTGGTAGATCCCGGGGATGAAGCGGAAGCCGTGCTCGGCCGGGAGCGGGCCGCGGCCGCCCCGGGCGCTGTCCGGCACGTCCATGCTGCGGGCCTTGCCGCCGAGCGCCCGGCGCTCGTAGAGCGTGACGCGGAAGCCGCGTTCGGCCAGCTCGTGGGCGGCGGTCAGACCGGCGACGCCGCCGCCGAGCACCACCACCGACTGCCCGCCCGCCGGGGCGGTCCGCGGACCTGCCGCCGCCGCGACGGCGGGGACCGCCGCGTCGAGCCCCAGGGCGGTCGCCGCGCCCGCCACCGCCGTCCCCGCGACAAACGTGCGCCTCGTACTGCCCGAACGCTCCATGGTGCCCCCTATTACCGGTGGTAACGGTCACGTCGGCGCAGGAGCTTACGGATGCGGCCGTCAGGCCGGAAGAGACAATCGAGCCCAGTGTTCCGTGGGCGCACGGCAGTTGCGGGTCCGCCGCCGGCAGCTGCCGGCCACCTCCGCACGGCTGCGCGCGGCCGTGCGGAGGCGGCCCGACGCGGATGTGGTCAGATAGGGGCATGGCTCGACGCACCCCCCGACCCCAGCCCCCCGAGGACTGCCCCTGCGGGCTGCCCGCGCGGTACGCCGAGTGCTGCGGCCGCTACCACGCCGGGCAGGCGGCGCCCACCGCCGAGGCCCTGATGCGCTCCCGCTTCAGCGCCTTCGCGGTCGGGGACGAGCCCTATCTGCTGCGTACCTGGCACCCCGACCACCGGCCCGCCGGCGTCGAGTTCGACCCGGGGACGCGCTGGACCCGGCTGGAGATCCTGGACACCGAGGGCGGCAGCGCCTTCCACACCACCGGCGAGGTCACCTTCCGCGCCCACTACACCGAGGGCGGCGACGAGGGCTCGCTGCACGAGCGGAGCCGATTCGTCCGGTACGACGGTGCCTGGGTGTATCTGGACGCCGTCTTCACGGACTGAACCGGATCGGGGCTTTCGGCGTCTTTCCCGTGAACGGCCGTGATGGCCGGGATCAGGGGGAGAAAATGTCCGACATCGCCGGGGACGAACTCGTCCCGTACACCGACCGCTTACCGATTCCCGAAGTACTGCGGCCCGCCAAGGCCGATGTGCGCCGGGAGACCGAGATCGCCGTCCGCCCCACCTGGGTGCGGCTGCACAGCCAACTGCCGCCCACCCTGATGTGGGGCTACAACGGCACGGTGCCCGGCCCCACCATCGAGGTGCGGCGCGGCCAGCGTGTCCGGATCGCCTGGACCAACCGGGTGCCGCGCGGCAGCGAGTACCCCGTCACCGCCGTCGAGGTGCCGCTGCGCCCGCAGGGCACCGCGCCCGCCACCACCGAGCCCGGCCGCGGGAACGCCGAGGCCAGTGCCGATGTGGCCGCGCTGCCCGCCTGGACCGTCACGCATCTGCACGGCGCCCAGACCGGCGGCGGCAACGACGGCTGGGCCGACAACGCACTGGGGGAGGGCGACGCCCAGCTCTCCGAGTACCCGAACGACCACCAGGCCGTGCAGTGGTGGTACCACGACCACGCCATGAACATCACCCGGTTCAATGTGTACGCCGGGCTCGTCGGCACGTATCTGGTGCGCGACGAGGAGGAGGACGCCCTGCGGCTGCCGCACGGGAAGCGGGAGATGCCGCTGATCCTCATCGACCGCAACCTGGACACCGACGAGGACGGGCGCCTCGACGGGCGGCTGCTGCACAAGACGATCGTCGTCGACCCGAAGAACGCCGAGACGGGCCGCCCGGTCACGGCCCCCTTCACCGGCCCGTTCACCACGGTCAACGGCGTCATCTGGCCCTACCTCGACACCGACGCCGCCTGGTACCGCTTCCGGCTCGTCAACGCCTCCAACGCGCGCATCTACGACCTGGTGCTCCTCGACGAGGACGACAACCCGGTGCCCGGAGTGCTCCACCAGATCGGCAGCGACGGCGGACTGCTGCCCGCCCCGGTCACGGTCGGCTTCGACGCGGCGCTGCCCACGCTGACCGTGGCGCCCGCCGAGCGCATGGACCTGCTGATCGACTTCCGGGAGCTGGCGGGCCGCCGGCTGCGCCTGGTCAACAAGGGAGCGGGCAAGCCCGCCGGGGTGCCCGACCCGGCGGGCAACGTCCGCTATCCCCAGGTGATGGAGTTCCGGGTGCGCGAGTGCGCCGAGCGCGACGACTTCGTGCTGCCGCAGGTGCTCTCCGGCTCGTTCCGGCGGTACGAGCACGCGCAGCTGCACCACGGCCACCGCCTCGTCGTGCTCACCCCGCCCGGCACCGTCGGGGGCGGCGGCCACCCGGAGATCTGGGAGATGGCCGAGGTCACCGACGCCCCCACCGAGCCGGCGGACGGTGTGATCCAGCTCCGGGGAGCCGACGGCAAGGTGAAGACGTACCGGCGGATCGCCCGCACCTTCAACGACGGCCTCGGGTTCACCGTTGCCGAGGGCGTCTTCGAGCAGTGGAGCTTCCTCAACCTGGGCGGCCCCGTCCACCCGATGCACATCCACCTCGCCGACTTCCAGCTGATGGGCCGCGACGCGTACACCGTGAACGGCTTCGACCAGAAGCTGGGCGGCACCCGGACGCCGGTGGCCTACGACGCGTCCCGGCCGGTCCCGCTCGCGCCCAACGAGCGCGGCTTCAAGGACGTCTTCCGGGTCCCGGCGGGACAGCTGGTGCGGGTGCTCGGCCGCTTCGACGGGGCGTA
The DNA here is from genome assembly GCF_001653515.1 of Streptomyces sp. ERV7. Lineage (GTDB taxonomy): Bacteria > Actinomycetota > Actinomycetes > Streptomycetales > Streptomycetaceae > Streptomyces. The sequence goes on from NZ_LYOY01000051.1 coordinate 1,181,261, forward strand.
CGGGCGGTTCATGTACCACTGCCATCTGCTGGAGCACGAGGACATGGGCATGATGCGGCCGTTCGTGGTGGCGCCCGCGGAGGCGCTCAAGTTCGACCACGCGGCCGGGCACGGCGGCCACGACGGCCACGGGGGACACTCGGGCTGAGACACGGGAGCTCCTTCTCCTGGGGGGGCAGGGTGCGGCCGGGTCAGGAACTGGCCGCACCCACCGTCCGGCGGTCGGCCGGGGGCAGGCCGTTGGCCAGGTCCTCGGCGAGCAGCCGCTTGGCGATGGCGTCGGCGGCGGCCCGCAGCTCCGCGCTGCGCGGCCGCCCCCGGTCCCGCTCCAGCTGCTCGTTGAGCCAGTCCGACCAGGACGCGCTGATCGCGTCGACCTCCCGGCTCCCGCCCTCGGTGAGCGAGAAGTAGGTGGCCTCGCGGGTCAGGAACCCCTCGTCGACCATCCGCTGGAAGACCGGCACCAGGACCTCCGGCGGCACATGGCGGCGGGAGGCGATCAGGCCGAGGCTCGCGTGCCCGACCATCCTGGTGAACAACTCCACCTGCATCACCGCCCAGGCGCCCGCGATGTCGAGCCGGGAGTCGGAGCGGGTCACGATGTGGCGCGCGGTGTCCATGCCCGTACTGCGGACGATCTTGGCGACCGACAGCTCCAGGACCTTCTGCGAGTCGCCGGTCGACGGCTGCGCGAACCCCTCGCCCATGTCGGTGGAGGAGGAGCGGGCGGTGTCGCGCAGCTCGACCTGCTTGAGGAAGAGCGCCACCAGGAACCCGGCGGCCGCCACCGGCACGGTCCACAGGAACACCGTGTGGAGCGAGTCCGCGTACGCCTGGACGATCGGCGCGGCCGTGTCCGGGGGCAGCGACTTGAGGCCCTCGGGGGACTGCGCGGCCGTGGCGAGCGCCGCCGGGTCCGCGCCGCCCGCCTTCGCGGCGGCCGCGATCCCGTCCGTCAGGTTCGGCTTGAGGGTGTTGGCGTAGATGGTGCCGAAGACCGCGGTGCCGAAGGAGCTGCCCAGCGTACGGAAGAAGGTGACGCCGGAGGTCGCGGTGCCGAGGTCGGCGTAGTCGACGGTGTTCTGCACGGCGATCGTCAGGACCTGCATGCACAGACCGATGCCGAGGCCGAGCACGAACATGTACAGCGACTCCAGCCAGGCGCCGCTGTCCGGCCCCATCAGCGAGAGCAGATAGAGCCCGACGCCCATCACCAGGGCGCCCGCGATGGGGAAGATCCGGTACTGGCCGGTCTTGCTGACCACGTTGCCGCTGAACACCGAGGCGATCAGCAGACCGATCACCATCGGCAGGGTGCGCACGCCCGAGACGGTCGCCGAGTCGCCGTCCACGTACTGGAGGTAGGTCGGCAGGAACGTCATTGCCCCGAGCATCGCGAAGCCCACGATGAAGCTCAGGACCGAGCAGACCGTGAAGACGGGGTTGCGGAACAGCCGCATCGGCAGCATCGGCTCGGCGGCCCGGGTCTCCGCCCAGCAGAACGCGGCCAGCGCCGCCACCCCGCCCGCGAAGAGGACGAGGATGGTCGGCGAGGACCAGGCGTACTCGTTGCCGCCCCAGCTCGTCGCCAGGATCAGGGCGCTCGCCCCGGCCGCGACGAGCCCGATGCCGAGGTAGTCGATCACCGGCTTGGCGACCGAGCGGATCGAGGGGATGGTGCGGGCGGCGGCGATGACCACCAGGACCGCGATGGGCACGTTCACGTAGAACGCCCAGCGCCAGCTCAGATGGTCCGTGAACAGCCCGCCGAGCAGCGGACCGATGACGGTGGCGACGCCGAACACGGCGCCGATCGCGCCCTGGTACTTGCCACGCTCGCGCAGCGGGATCACATCCGCGATCAGCGCCATCGCGGTGACCATCAGACCGCCCGCACCGATGCCCTGGAGCGCCCGCCACGCGATGAGCAGCGACATGTTGGTCGCGAGCCCGCACAGGAACGAGCCGGTGATGAAGACGACCGCCGAGACCTGGAAGACCACCTTGCGGCCGAAGAGGTCGCCGAACTTGCCGACCAGCGCGGTCGCGACGGTCTCCGCGAGCAGATACGAGGTGACCACCCAGGACATATGAGCGGCGCCGCCGAGGTCCGAGACGATCGTCGGCAGCGCGGTGCCCACGATCGTCTGGTCGAGGGCGGCCAGCAGCATCCCGAGCATGATCGTGCCGAAGACGACGTTCCGCCGGCGGACGTCCAGCACGGGCGGCGCGGCGGGTGCCGGGGGTGCGGTGTCGCTGGCTGTGGTCACACTCGCACCCTCACACCACCGCAGGTGGGGCGCATGCGCGGTAGGCCGTGCGGGTGAGTCGGCGCGAGGCTCAGCCGGGCACCGCCGCGCCGGTCGCGTCCGGCTCGACGGACGCCCGCACCTCGGTACGCCGCAGCCTCGGCAGCGCCGGGACCGACGCCAGGAAGACCAGGGTGGTCAGGACGAACGGCCAGGTGAACGCCCGGCCCCCGGCCGGGGCGAACAGTGCGCTCAGCGCCGGGCCCAGGACGGTCGCGGCCGCCGCCCCCGCCACCGCGAAGCCGAGGCTCCAGCGGTCGGCGGCCAGCAGCGCCCCGCACAGGGCCATCGCCACGAGGACGGCGTTGTACCCCATCGTGCCGTCCGCGATCCGCGCGGCCGGGGCGCCGAGTGCCCAGGCCGTGAGGATCGCGACGGCGCTGCCCGCGCAGGCCATCGCGCCCGCGAGCCGGTCGGCCGCGAAGATCCCGGCGAGGAAGATCAGCCCCACGTACCACTGGGGCACCAGGAAGATCTGGGCGACGTTGGCGAAGAAGCCGTGCACCACCTCGTGCGGCCCCAGGGCGACCGGCCCCTCGGCGGCGCGGGCGAGCGCGGCCGGGCCGTCGCCGTGGTGCCACACCTTGCGAAAGCCCGGCGCCGCGATCGTCATGGCGCTCGCCGTCAGACAGAAGGGGAGCGTCAGGGACGGCAGGCCCCAGGTGCGCAGCACGGTGGCGGTGGCCGCGGCGACCACGGTGACCACCGCGCAGCCACCGGCCGCGAGCAGCGCGGTGGACAGATGTCCCGGCCCCAGGCCGACCGCGACGCCGACGGCTACCAGACAGGCGTTGAAGCCTTCCAGCCCGGCGGCGACCCGCCCCCGCTCCACGCCGAGGAGCCGGGCGGTGGCGGTGCCGACGGCGGTGCCCAGCAGCCCGTACAGGCCGTAGTGCCAGCCCGCGACGAAGAGGCCCACCGAGAAGACCGCGCCGGTCACGGCGCTCGGCACGAAGTCGACCTGAGCCTGCCCCCGCAGCACGTGAACGGCGAACCGCCCCCACCGCGCGGCGCGCACCTGCCCCACCTGAACCCCTCCCGTCCGACGGGCTCCGGACGGCCCCGGGGCACTGTACGGGGGGTGGGGCAGGGCGCGGACTCGCCCCGCAGCTCGAACCCACCCCCGGCCTGCCGGTCCGCCGGGCGGTCCAGCGCCGCCGCGCCCGGGTGCGCACGCTGCTCGACGAGCTCCCGCCCGCCGCCCGCGCGGCCGTCGAGGCCGATCTGAGCCAGGTGCCGCCGGGCGACACGCTCGTACGGACCGGACCCCCGCACACCTATGAGGGCGGGGGGCCGCTGTGAGCGCCCCCACCGGGCCCGTCGCGCCGGTGCCACGGCCGCCGCTGCGCGTCCTGAACCCCCTGCGCGAGACCGGCAGGCTCTTCGCGCTCGGCTGGACCGTCGTACGGCTGACGTTCCGGCGGCCGTTCCAGCTGCGGGAGTTCATCGAGCAGTTCTGGTTCATCGCGAGTGTCACCATCCTGCCCGCGATGCTGGTGACGATCCCCTTCGGCGCGGTCATCGCGCTCCAAGTGGGCTCCCTCATCCAGCAGTTCGGCGCCCAGTCCTTCACCGGGGGCGCGAGCGTCCTGGTCCTCGTCCAGCAGGCCAGCCCGCTGATCGTGTCGCTGCTGATCTCCGGGGTCGCGGGCTCGGCGATCTGCGCGGACCTCGGCGCGCGGACGATCCGCGAGGAGCTGGAGGCCATGGAGGTCATGGGCGTCTCGCCGGTGCAGCGGCTCGTGGTGCCCAGGGTCCTCGCGGTCATGTCGGTCGGGCTGCTGCTCAACGGTCTGGTCTCGGTGGTCGGGACGCTCGGCGGCTACTTCTTCGCCGTGGTCGTGCAGCACGGCACCCCCGGCGCCTACCTCGCCAGTTTCTCCGCCCTCGCCCAGCTCTCCGACCTGCTGATCGGCGAACTCAAGGCGGTGCTCTTCGGGTTCATCGCCGGAGTGGTCGCCGCCTACCGGGGCCTGCACCCCAAGGGCGGGCCGAAGGGCGTGGGGGACGCCGTGAACCAGTCCGTCGTCTTCACCTTCCTGATCCTGTTCTTCGTCAACATGGTGCTGACGGCGCTCTACCTCCAGCTGGTCCCGGCGAAGGGCCTGTGACATGGCACTCCTGGACCGGGCCCGAGGCCGCGCCCGCGGCGACACCGAAGCCGGAGCACGCGAGCCGAGCCGTCTGTTCGCCTGGCTGGACCGGCCCGGCGACGAGCTGCTCTTCTACCTCCGCGCCCTGCTCTGGATCCCGCGCGCGGTCCGCCGCTACCCCAAGGAGGTCCAGCGCGTCCTCGCCGAGGTCTCCTTCGGCACCGGCGGGCTGAGCGTCATCGGCGGCACGGTCGGCGTGATGATCGGCATCACCGTCTTCACCGGCACGGTCGTGGGCCTCCAGGGGTACGCGGCGCTCAGCCAGATCGGCACCGACGCCTTCACCGGGTTCGTCTCCGCGTACTTCAACACCCGCGAGATCGCCCCGCTGGTCGCCGCGCTCTCCCTGTCCACCACGGTGGGCGCCGGGTTCACCGCCCAGCTCGGCGCGATGCGCATCAACGAGGAGATCGACGCCCTGGAGAGCATGGGCGTGCGGTCCATGCCGTATCTGGTCTCGACGCGGATCGTGGCGGGAGCGGTAGCCATCGTCCCGCTGTACGGGATCGGGCTGCTCGGGTCGTTCCTGGCGTCCCGGATGGTCACCGTCCTCTTCAACAACCAGTCCACCGGCACCTACGACCACTACTTCCACCTGTTCCTCGCCCCCACCGACGTGCTGCTCTCCTTCCTCAAGGTGCTGGTCTTCAGCGTCCTGGTGATCATGGCGCACTGCTACTACGGCTACCGCGCCACAGGCGGTCCGGCGGGCGTCGGCGTGGCCGTGGGCCGGTCGGTGCGGACCGCCATCGTGCTGATCAGCGTCACCGACTTCTTCCTCAGCCTGGCGCTGTGGGGCGCCACGACCACGGTGAAGGTGGCGGGATGAGCGCGCCCGTGCGGGAGCGGCCGACAGCCGTCCGGGCGAAGCGGCGCCGGGCGGACACCGTGCTCGCCCGCCGCCGCAGACTGGCCGGGCTCGCCTATCTGCTGCTGCCGGTCCCGCTGGTCTGGCTCTCGCTCGCCTTCTACCACCACGACTTCGAGGACACCGCCAAGGTGGTCGTGGAGGCCGGTTCGGTCGGCAACGAGATGCGCCCGCAGGCCGATGTGAAGCTGCGGGGTGTGGTGATCGGACGGGTCGAGAAGATCGACACCGACGGCGAGACCGCCCGGCTCACCCTCGCCATGAAGCCGGGGCAACTGCGCCGGGTCCCCTCGGACGTATCGGCCCAGCTGCTGCCCACCACGCTCTTCGGCCAGCGGTACGTGGCGCTCGTACCGCCCGCGCGGCCCTCCGCGCGGCCGCTGGTGCCCGGCAGCGTCATCCCGAAGGACCGCAGCCGCAAGGCCGTCGAACTGGAGACGGCGCTCAACCACCTGCTGCCGCTGCTCACCGCCGTACAGCCGCAGAAGCTGTCCGCGACCCTGACGGCCGTCTCGGACGCGCTGCGCGGACGCGGCGACAGGATCGGCGCCTCGATGGCCCAACTCGACGCGTATCTCGGCAAGTTCAACCCCCAGTTGCCCGTCCTCAACCGGGACGTCAAGGAGTTCGTCCGGGTGAGCGAGGGGTACGCGCAGGCGGCGCCCGACATCGTCGACGCGCTCTACGACGCGACCACCACCAGCGCCACGCTCGCCGCCGAGCAGCAGCACCTGGCGGCGGTGTACGCGTCGGTGACCACCTCGTCGAGGGACCTCACCACCTGGATCCGGCAGAACCGGGACAACCTCGTCCGCGTCACGGCCGCGAGCCGCCCCTCCCTCCAGATCTTCGGCCGGTACGCCCCCGCCTTCCCCTGCACCCTGAAGACCCTGGCCGACTTCGTCCCCGCGATGGACCGGGCGCTCGGCAAGGCCACCGACGAGCCGGGGCTGCACGTCGACGTGACGGTGGTCCGGGACCGGGGCGCCTACCGGCCGGGCCACGACACGCCCAGCTACACCGCGACCGGCGGTCCCGCCTGCTACCCGGTCCCGTACGGGGGCGGCCCGGCCTCCCCGGCGTCGTCCCCGGTCTCCGCGCCGCTCGCCACAGTCGGCGGCGGGCTCGGCGTGGCCAACTCGCCCCAGGAGAACACCCTGGTCAACGAGGTGCTCGCGGCCGGGGACAAGCGGACTCCGGACGCGCTGCCCGACTGGTCGAGCGTGCTCGCCGGGCCGGTGCTGCGCGGCGCGGACGTGAGGCTGAGGTGAGCCGGGACATGGCCGAGACGACGCCGCGGGCGAGGACCGGGGCGACCCGGGAGGTGAGGGCGGGGTGAACCGCGCGCCGCTCACCGGGCCGCTGATCAAGTCGGCGATCTTCGTCCTGGTCACCGTGCTGGCCACCACGGTGCTCGCGCTGAGCATCAGCGACACGGGCGTGGGCGACAAGGACACGTACCGGGCCTGGTTCACCGACGCCACCGGGCTCACCGAGGGCGACTCGATCCGGATCGCGGGCGTCAGGGTCGGCCAGGTCGAGTCGGTCGACATCGTCCAACGGCGGTACGCGGAGGTGCGGTTCTCCGTGCGGCGCGGCCGGGTCCTGCCCGCCTCCAGCACCGCCGCGATCAAGTACCTCAACATGGTCGGCCAGCGCTATGTCGCCCTGGAGCGCGGCACCGGCCCGGTCGGGCAGCCGCCGCTGCGGCCCGGCGGGACCATCCCGCTGCGCCGCACCTCGCCCGCGCTCGACCTCACCCAGCTCTTCAACGGCTTCCAGCCGCTCTTCCAGGGGCTCTCCCCGGCCGAGACCAACAAGCTGGCCGGTTCCGTCGTCCAGGTCCTCCAGGGCGAGGGTCCCACGGTGGAGAGCCTGGTCACCACCATCGGCTCGGTCACCAGCACGCTCGCGGCGAAGGACGCGGTGATCGGGTCGGTCGTCGACAACCTCACCACCGTGCTGCGGACGGTCAACACCCGGGAGAGCCGGCTGACCGGCCTCGTCGACACCCTCGACGACCTGGTGGCGGGCCTCGCCGGCGACCGCGAGCCCATCGGGCAGGCGATCAGCTCGCTGGCGGCGCTGACCACCAGCACCGCCGGACTGCTCGACGAGGGCCGGGAGCCGCTGCGCGGCAGTATCGACCAGCTGGGCCGCGTCTCCGCCGGCCTCGCCGACGAGGGGCCGCTGCTCGAACAGTTCCTGCGGCGCACCCCCGCCAAGATGCAGGCCCTCACCCGCCTCGCCTCGTACGGGAGTTGGCTCAACCTGTACCTCTGCGAGGCGAAGGTCACCGGGGTCGCCACCGACGACGGCAGCCCGCCCCCCACCGGCATCACGATCAAGGACCAGAGGTGCCGCCGATGACTCCTGTACGGATGCGTGTACGTGGCCGGCGCCGCCCGAAGCAGGTGCGCAGACCACTGGCCGAGCGGCACCCCGTGGCGATCGCCGTCGTCGGGCTGCTCTCCATGACCCTGGTCGGGCTGCTCGTCTACAACGTCAGGGCGCTGCCGTTCCTCGGCGGCGGCACCCGCTACACCGCCGACTTCAAGGAGTCGGCCGGGCTCCACCCCGGCGACGAGGTCCGTATCGCGGGTGTGAAGGTCGGGGAGGTGAACGCGGTCGGGCTCGACGGGCCCAAGGTGAAGGTGGCGTTCACCGTCAAGGACGCCTGGGTCGGTGACGGCAGCACCGTCGGTATCGCCATCAGGACGCTCCTCGGCTCCAAGTACCTGGCGGTCGACCCGCGCGGCACCGCCGCCCAGAACCCGCACCGGCGCATCCCGATCACCCGCACGACCTCCCCGTACGACGTGCTCGACGCGCTCGACGGGCTGGGCCGAACAGTGGGTGAGCTCGACACGCGGACTCTCGCCAAGAGCTTCGAGACGCTCTCGGCCACGTTCAGGAACACCCCGCCGCACGTGCACAAGGCCGTCACCGGTCTGGCCGATCTGTCGCTGACCATCGCGAGCCGCGACGAGCGGATCACCCGGCTGCTCAAGGGCACCGACCAGGTCACCCGAACCCTGGACGGCAAGAAGGACCGGGTGCGAAGTCTCCTCGTCAACGGCGGTCAGCTGCTGTCCGAGGTCGGCTACCGCAGGGACGCCATCCACGGGCTGCTCACCGGCTCCCGCGATCTGAGCGCCCAGCTCAGCGGGGTCGTCGCGGACAACCGCGGCAGGCTCGGCCCCGCACTCGACTCGCTGGACCGCGTCACGGCGGTCCTCACCAGGAACAAGGCGGGCCTCGACCGGATCCTCGCCCAGGCGGGCCCGTACTACCGGCTGGTCGGCAACACCCTGGGCAACGGCCACTGGATGGACAGCTATCTGTGCGGCCTCGTCCCCAAGACGTATCTGCCCCCGGGCAGCACACCGCCGGACGGCTGTATGCCCCCGAAGCCAGGGAAGGGGAGCGGAAGGTGAGAGCCCTGCGAGTCACCCTGCCCCGGCCGCGCAAGCTCCCTGTGCTCGGCATCGCCCTCGCCCTGCTGGTCGCGGCCACCGTCTCGGCCGTCGCCGTGCGCGTCCTGGGCGACGACGGGGCGCTGCACATCACCGCGTACTTCGACCGGACGGTCGGGGTGCACGAAGGGTCGGACCTGCGCGTCCTGGGCGTACGGGTCGGCAGCGTCGACCGCATCCGCCCCGAGGGCAGACAGGTGCGGGTGCGTCTGAGCGTCGACAAGGGCGTACGGATCCCGCAGCTCGTGCAGGCCGTCGTGGTCGCCCCCAGCGTCGTCTCCGGCCGATTCGTGCAGCTCAGCCCCGCCTACAGCGGCAGCGGACCCACCCTGGCGGACGGCGCGGTCATCCCGCGTGAGCGCACCGCGACCCCGATGGAGGTCGACGAACTGGCCAAGAGCGTCAGCACACTCGTCGACGCGCTCGGCCCCGACGGCGCCAACAGGAAGGGCGCGCTCTCCGACCTCATCGACACCGGCGCCAAGAACCTCAAGGGCAACGGCGACGCCGTCGGCCGTACCGTGCAGCAGCTCGGCGGCGCCGCCAAGGTCCTCGGCGGATCCAGCGCCGACCTGGTCAGGACCGTGCGCCAACTCCAGTCGTTCGTCACCATGCTGAAGGAGAACGACGGCACGGTCCGCACCACCGAACAACAGCTCTCCGACGTCACCACGTTCCTCGCGGGAGAGAAGGACGACCTCGCCGCCGCGCTGCGCCAACTCGGGACCACCCTCGGCCAGGTGAGGACCTTCATCCGCGACAACCGGGGCAAGCTGAAGAAGGACGTCGACCGGCTGGCCACGCTCACCCAGTCGCTCGTCGACCAACGCGCCTCCCTGGGCGAGGCGTTGGACACGCTGCCGCTCGCCGCGTCCAACCTGGAGAACGCCTACGACCCGGCGACCCGCACCATCGACGGCCGCGCCGACCTCAACGAGCTCGGTCTGCTGCCGCTGCCCGCCGTCGGGACGTACGGGCAGCGCGCGCCGGGGGCCGGGCGATGAGGCGCGGCGCCGCCCGGGCCGGGCTCGCGCTGTGCGCGGCGGCCGTCGTCACCGGTCTCGCGCTGGTGCCGGGCGTCGGGCTGCCCTCGTTCCACGGCATCGAGGACCTGCCGCTGCCCGGCGGCGCCGACCTCGGCAGCCATCCGTACCGCGTCACCGCGGTCTTCAAGGACGTCACCAGCCTGTTCCCGCAGTCCTCGGTCAAGGTCAACGACGTCGTGGTGGGCCGCGTCGAGAAGATCACGGTCGGCGGGGACGACTGGCTGGCCCGGGTGACCATGAAGGTCAACGGCAAGGTGCGGCTGCCCTCCGACGCCTACGCCAACCTGGAGCAGTCCAGCCTGCTCGGCGAGAAGTACGTGCAGCTCGTCGCGCCCAAGGACCTCGCTCCGCGCCCGGACCTCAACGACGACTCGGGGCTACGGAACGCCACCGCGCGCGAGGTCGCGCCACTCGCGGACGGCGCGGTGATCCCACCGGCGCGCACCAACCGCAACGCGGAGGTCGAGGAGGTCTTCGGCGCGCTGTCGATGCTGCTCAACGGCGGCGGGGTGCAGCAGATCAACACCATCACGCGCGAACTGAACCGCGCCCTCGACGGCCGGCAGTCCACCGCACGTTCCGTCCTCACCCGGATCGGCACCTTCGCCAAGGACCTCGACGCGCACCGCGGCGACCTCACGGACGCGCTCGGCGCCCTCGACCGGCTGTCGTCCACCGTGGCCGGCCGGGACGCCGAGGTCGGCGCGGTACTGGACCGGCTGGGCCCCGGCCTCAAGGTGCTCCGGGACCAGCGGGGCTCGCTCGTCACCATGCTCAGGTCCCTGGACACGCTCTCCACGGCGGCCGTCGGCACGGTCGACCGCACCAGGGCCGACATCGTGGCCGATCTGAAGGCGCTCGCGCCCACGCTGAAGGGCCTGGCCGACGCGGGCCGGAACCTGCCCGCCTCGCTCCAGGTCCTGATGACGTACCCGTTCACCGACGAGGTGCTGAGCGGCGTCAAGGGCGACTACCTGAACGTCTATCTCAAGGTCGCCGCCGCCCCCGGCACCGTGGTCCTCCCCGCGCACGGCACACCCGCACCGGCCGGGGGCGCGCTGCCGCTGCCGTCGGTCGGGGAAGGCGGCGCCCGATGATCACCCTCGGCACGCACCTCAAGAACCTCGCCTTCCTGCTGCTCGGCGCGCTGGTGCTCGGCCACATCGCGGTGACGTACGCGGACCTGGGCCGCTTCGTCGGCGCGCCGGGCTCGTACACCGTACGCGTCCAACTGGCCGAGACCGGCGGCCTGTTCACCGGATCCGACGTCACCTACCGGGGGGTCGACGTCGGCCGGGTCCGCGGTATCGCGCTGACCCGTGACGGGGTGGAGGCGCGCCTGGCCATCGACGACGGCACCCCGCCGATCCCCGCCGACCTGGACGCCAAGGTGGCCGGTCTCTCGGCCGTGGGCGAGCAGTACCTCGACCTCGCGCCCCGCACCGACCGGGGGCCCTACCTCCGCGACGGCGACACCGTCGCGCGCGAGAACACCAGCACGCCCGCCCCGATCACCCGCCTCCTCACCGGCGTCGACTCCCTCGCGGCGTCGGTGCCGACGGACGAGCTGCGCACGGCCGTCGACGAGCTCGGCAGGGCCTTCGCCAACCAGGGCACCAACCTCCAGGTGCTCCTGGACGCGGGCAGCCAGTTCCTCAACGCCGCCGACCGGGCACTGCCCGCCACCACCGAACTGCTCACCGACGGGGAGACCGTGCTCAGGACCCAGGCCGACAGCACCCGCGCCCTCACCTCCTTCGCCACCGGGGCCCGACAGCTCGCCCGCCGGCTCCGGGACTCCGACTCCGACCTGCGCCGGGTCATCGACGAAACCCCGGGCACCGCGGACGAGTTCACCGCCCTGCTGCGTGACACCGGCCCCGGTCTGAGCGTGCTGCTCGCCAATCTGACCACCACCTCGGAGCTCCTGGTCACCCGGCAGCACGGCACCGAGGAGCTGATGGTGCGGCTGCCCCGGGTGGCCGCCGCGGGCTCCACCGCCGTCGGGCCGGGCGGGGTGGACTTCGGCATGGTCACCACCTTCTTCAAGCCCCTGCCCTGTACGACGGGCTACGAGGGCACCCGCTACCGCGACGGCCTCGACACCTCCGGGAGCCCGCGGGCGAACACCGCCGCCCGCTGCACCGCCCCGGCCGCCGGCGGCCAGAACGTCCGCGGCTCGGGCAACGCGCCCAGAGGCCCGCTGCCCACCCCGGCCGTGCCGGGCTCGCTGTCCGGCTCGGGCAGGGGAGTCGGCGTGCTGGGCGCGCCCTCCGTACCGCCGCGGAGCCCCACGGGCCTCGCCGGGCTGCTGGGACTGGGGGAGTGAGGCCATGAGGCGCCGGCAACTGGTTCTGGCCCTGGGGCTCGTGTTCGCCCTGGCCCTGTGCGGGGTGTCCGGGTGGTCGTACGCACGCGCCCGGGGCGACGGCGATCTGGCGTACGCGCACAGCCGTGACGCGGCGCTCGCCGACGGGCGCCGCCACCTCGCCCGGCTGAACTCCCTCGATGCCCGCGACGTCGACAAGGGCCTGGCCGCCTGGCTCGACGCGACCACCGGACCGCTCGGCGACGAACTGCGCACGACCCGCGACAAGAGCGCCCGGATCCTCAAGGAGCAGGGCACCACCACCCGCGCCGAGGTCACCGACGCGGCCCTCACCGAACTCGACGACCGGTCCGGCACGGCCCGGCTCATCGCCACCGTACGGATCGAGGCCCAGCCGCGCACCGGAGGGCCGACCACCGACCGCAAACGCTTCGAGGCGGGCCTCACCCGCACCGGCGGTGGCTGGAAGCTCGCCTCCCTGACCGCCGTCGCGGTCGGGACGGGCTGAGACGGGCCGAGACGGGCCGAGGGGAAGGGACGCGATGACCACGACCGAGGACCCGACGACCATGACCGACGAGCAGATGGCCACCACGGACGAGTCGATGACCACGATCGACGAGCCTGCCGCCACGGCCCGGGCCGCCGAGGCACCGGTCGCCCGCAGCGGGCCGCGCCGCCTGTCGCTGCCGCTGCTCATCGTGGCCCTGGTGGTGGCGAGCGGCGTCCTGCTGCTGCTCGCCGCCCAGTCGAGGCACTCCCCGGCCGCCGCCGACCGCGCCCTGACCGACCGCGCGGCGACCGACGAGGTCCTTGACGAGGTGGGGACGGCGGTGAGCCGTGTCTTCAGCTACGACCCGAAGACCCTGGCCCGCACCCGCGACGGCGCCCGCGCGTTGCTGCGGGGAGAGGCGGCGAAGGAGTACGACGCGCTCTTCGGGCAGGTCCAACTGCGCGTAACGGAACAGCAGTTGACGCTCACGACCACGGTCGCCCGCGCCGGGGTCACCCGGCTCACGGCCACCCGCGCCGAGCTGCTGCTCTTCCTCGACCAGACCAGTGTGCGGCGCGGCGGCCGACGGACCACGGTGGCCGCGCAGCTCTCGGTGTCCGCCGGGCGCGATGGCGGGCACTGGCGGATCACAGCGATCAAGGCCCGTTAGGGCGGGAGGGGAGGTGCCATGGCACGGAGGGCATCGGTGGCGCGCAGACGGCCGTCACCGACCGCGACGACCGGGCTCGCGGCCGCGCTGGCCTGCGCGTTCGCCGTGTGGACGGGCGGTTCCTGGTACGCGGTGGCGCACGACGAGCGGGGGGCGTTCGCCCGTACCAGGGACGAGGTGCTCCAGGCCGGAGAGCAGGGCGTGCAGAACATGAACACCCTCGACCACGGCGATCTGGCGCACGGCCTCGACCTCTGGGAGGAGTCGGCCACCGGCGACCTGCTGAAGGAACTCAGGGACAGCAGGAAGCAGTTCGAGCAGCAGGTCGCGAGCGCCGGGACCACGACCACCGCCAAGGTGCTCTCCGGCGCGGTCACCGAACTCGACGAACGGGCGGGCCGGGCACGGGTGATGGTCGCGACGCGTATCACGGTGGTCGCGGCGGACCACCGGAGCAGCACCAAGGACAGCCGGATGCTCGGCGAACTCACCCGCACCCCGGAGGGCTGGAAGCTCAGCGGCCTCGGCCAGGCACCCGTCGGCGACGCCGGTCCCGCCCCTTCGCCCGCCGGTACGCCCACTCCCGCCGCTACGCCCACTCCCAGCGGCAGCTGACCCGGAGGCCCCGATGCCGACCACCCGCCACCTCGTCAACCGGCAGCGCCGACTGGCCGCGGCCCGCCCGCCCTCCGCACGGCCGGCCGACCCCGAGCCGCGCCGGGCGCCCGCGCTCCGCCACGCCGCACCCACCGCCCGCCGGAAGCGGGCGACCCGGCAGGGCCGAAGCCGGTTCCTGCCCTGGCCGGCCGCGCTCGCCGCCCTGACCGTCCTGCTCGCCGCGTTCTCCGTGCTCGCTCACGTCCAGGGCGGACACGGACACAAGGACGGAGCCGGGCGCAACACGGCACTGGCCGACACCGCCCGTACCAGCGAGGTGAAGGGCGCCGTGGAGGAGGCCGTGCGCGGGATCTTCTCGTACGACCACACCGACCCCGCAAGGACCGATGCGGCGGCCGCGCGCCGGCTCACCGGCGCGGCCGTCGGCCAGTACCGGAGCCTGATGGGGCAGGTCCGCGAGCAGGGGCCGCGGCAGAAGCTCGTGCTGACCACCACCGTCACGGACAGCGGCGTCGAGGTCGTCGACGGGGACCGGGCCCGCGTCCTGGTCTTCGCGGACCAGAGCAGCACCCGTACCGGCAAGGGCGGCGGCACCACCGTCGCCGCCGCGATGTTCGCCGTCGACGCGGTCCGCCAGGGCGGCATCTGGCGGATCGCCGCCCTCGACACCTTCCAGCGCGCGCCGGGCGCCGCGACCGACCAGGGCAAGGAGTGAGAGCCGTGATTCCTCGACAAGTGGGCCGGGCGGCGGCGCACCTCGCGCTGCTCGCCGCCGTCGGCCTCGCGGCCACCGCGTGCGGCTCCTCGGCGCAGCCGCCGCCCGAGGTGGACTGGGCGGGCGGGGTCTGCGCGCACCTCGCCGACAGCGGCGCCGGACTCGCGGTGCCCACGGTCGACCGGACGCGGCCGGTGCGGGCCAAGGGCCAGCTGGTCACCTTCCTCACCGCGCTCTCCGAGCGGCTCGGGTCGCTGCGCGCGGACATGCAGAAGGACGGGGCGCCGCCGGTCGACGGCGGCGCGGCCGCGTTCGGCACGGCCCTCGCCCATCTCGACAAGGCCCGTACGTCGGTGGGCGACGCGGTCGCCACGCTCTCCCGGGCCCGGGTCACGGACGAGGAGTCGCTGAAGTCGGCGCTGGACGCGGCGGGTTCGTCCCTCAAGGAGGTGGGCGCGTACAAGGGCCCCGCCGACGACCTGCGGGCCGACCCCCAGCTGAGGAAGGCGTTCGACGACAACCCGGACTGCGCCCAGGCGATCTCGGCGGCCGGCGCCGGGGCCGGACAGGGGACGCGCGATGGATCCTGAACGCGACCGGCCCGAAGCCGACGGTCGGGACGCCGACCGTCCTGACGCCGACCGTCCTGGAGCCGACCGCCGCGACAGCCTGCGGGACCTTTCGCCGGGGCAGCGTCTCGCCGTCCTCGCCGCTGCGTCCGCCGTCGCGCTCGGCCTGCTCGTCCACACCGGCGCGACCTTCCTGCACCTCGCCCCGCGCAACGCGGCCACCGACGCCGTCGGTGACACGGTCAACTCCTATATGGCGCCCGAGTTCGCACAGAGCTGGCAGCTCTTCGCGCCCGACATCACCCGGACCATGACGGCGGTCGGCGCCCGCGTCGAACTCCGCGCCGCGGACGGCACGACCCGGACCGGACCCTGGCGGGATCTCACCGCGCAGGACCTGGCCGAGCTGCGCGGCAACCCGCTGCCGAGCCGCGTCCGCCAGCAACTCGCCACCGCCTGGACGACGATGCTCGCCTCGCACGACGCCGAACAGCGGCCGGTCGGCCCGGCCGGTCTCGACAGCGAGCAGTACCTCAAGCGCCTCGCCCTGTCCCGGATGCCCACCACCCCGCACGGCGTACGTATCGAACGCATCCAGTTCCGCTCGACCGACACCACGGTCCCGCCCCCGCCGTGGAAGGCGCGCGGCACCCGCACCGCGCCGGTGGCGCGCCTCTACCCCTGGTGGCCGGTGGGCGCGGCCGACTTCGCGGAGGGGCGTACGTCATGAAGCCGCAACCAGCCGGAGAGAGAGCCGAGTCGACGCTCGACCGGGCGCTCGCGCGGGCGTGCGACGTGCGCGTCTGGGCCCATCAGAGCGCGGCCGTACGGATCGGGATGGCCGGGGCCTGGCTGCTCCTGCTCGTCCACGAGTTCTGGCGGCGTGAGCGGATCTGGGGGCCGGACGCCCCCTGGAGCTGGCGGCTCGCGGAGCACTCGCTGGAGCGGAGCCATGCGTTCAGCGTGCTGCGCTGGTCCGGCGGCGAGCTGTGGTTCGAGGTGTTCTACGTGCTCTCGGCGGCCGTCGCGGTGGCGCTCCTGCTCGGCTGGCGCACCCGGACGGCCTCGCTGCTGTTCCTCGTCAGCGTCCTCTCCCTCGACCACCGCAACGAGAACGTGCTCAACGCGGGTGACACGATCTTCCGCATCACCGCCGTCTACCTCGTCTTCACCCGGTGCGCCCAGGTGTGGTCGCTGGACGCGCGCCGACGCGGACGCGCCCCGGGCACGGGTGACCGCTCGGGCGTGCTGCTGTGGTCCGTCTGCGGCCTCGTCCTCGCCTGGGCGACACTCCTGGCGCTGCTCACCGGCGGCTGGGCGCTGCTGCTGTGGGGCTGCTGGGCGGGCCAGGGGGTGTGGCGCGGGGTGCGCGCTGCGGGCGCTGCTCGCCGCCCGGGGGGACCTGGCCCCCGCCGCGATCGAGCGCGAGGTCAGGAACGTCCTCGCGGGCCGCGAAGTCACCCACACGCTCGACCGGTTGGAGCGGCTGGGCAGCCCCGCCGCGTACCGCGTCGCCGACATGTGCGACGGCGCGGCCGTGGCCCAGGCCGTCAAGGAGATCCAGGCGGAGCACGGGCGCATCGACGTGGTGGTGTACGCGGCGGGCGTGATCGAGGACCGGCTCATCGAGGAGAAGGATCCCGAGTCGTTCCGGCGGGTGTACGCGACGAAGGTGGACGGCGCCCGCGCGCTGCTCGACGCCGCGTCCCAGCTCCCGCACGGTCCCCGCACGGCGGTGCTGTTCGGCAGCGTCTCCGCCGTGCTCGGCAACCGGGGGCAGGGCGACTACGCCGCCGCCAACGACGCGCTCGCGGGCCTCGGCGAGCGGTGGGCGCGGCGCACCGGCCGCCGGGCGCTGACGGTGCACTGGGGGCCCTGGGCGCCCTCGGCGGAGCACGGCGGGATGGTCACCCCGCACCTCGCCCGCGAGTACGCCCGGCGAGGGGTGGAGCTCATCGACCGCGAGGAGGGGGCGCTCGCCCTGTTGCGGGAGCTGGCCTGGGGCGACGCGTCCGCCACGTCCGTCGTCTACACGGCATCGGGCTGGTGACATGGCCGACGGGAAGCCGACCGCAGGGAATGTGCGTGCTCGTCAGGTGCCGGTGGCCATCGTCGGCATGGCCGTCCTGCTGCCCGGCGCCGAGGACCTGGACGCGTACTGGCGCAACCTCGTCGACGGTGTGGACGCCGTACGGGAGGTGCCCGAGGGGCGCTGGGACCCGGTGTACTACCGGCCCGGGGACCCGGGCGGCGCCGCCGACCGGATCTACTGCCGGCGCGGCGGCTTCGTGGACGGCCTGGCCGAGGTCGACGCCGCCCGCTTCGGCATCATGCCCGGCTCGGTCGCGGGCACCGAGCCCGACCAGCTCATCGCGCTCTCGGTCGCGGCCCGGGCGATCGCGGACGCGGGCGGCGAGGAGCGGCTGCCCGAGCGCGGCCGGGTCGGGGTGGTCCTCGGCCGGGGCGGCTACCTCAACCCGGGCCTGGTCCGCCTCGACCAACGGGTGCGCACCGCCCACCAGTTGACCCGCACCCTGGGCGAACTGCTGCCGCACCTCGCCCCGGACCAGCTCGACCGGGTGCGGGACGCCTTCACCGAAACGCTGGGGCCCGAGCACCCGGAGTCCGCCATCGGGCTCGTCCCCAACCTGGCGGCGTCCCGGATCGCCAACCGCCTCGACCTGCGGGGCCCGGCGTACACGGTGGACGCGGCCTGCGCGTCCTCGCTGATCGCGGTCGACCAGGCGGTGGGCGAACTGGCCTCGGGCCGCTGCGACCTGATGCTCGCGGGCGGGGTCCACCACTGCCACGACATCACCCTGTGGAGCGTCTTCGCCCAGTTGCGCGCCCTCTCGCCGAGCCAGCGCAGCCGCCCCTTCCACGCGGCGGCCGACGGCATCCTCATCGGCGAGGGCACGGGCGTCGTCGTCCTCAAGCGCCTCGCGGACGCCGAACGCGACGGCGACCGGGTGTACGCGGTGATCCGGGGCACCGGCGTGGCGGGCGACGGCCGCGCCGCCGGGCTGATGAACCCCGACCCGGGCGGCCAGACCCGCGCGGTCCGCCAGGCCTGGCGGGCGGCGGGTCTCGATCCGCGCGCCCCCGACTCCCTCGGCCTCCTGGAGGCGCACGGCACCGGCACCCCGGCGGGCGACGCGGCCGAACTGGCCACGCTGACCGAGGTGTTCGGGTCGGGCGCGGACGGCGCCGCCGCACCCGTCGTCGGCTCGGTGAAGTCGATGATCGGCCACTGCATGCCCGCGGCGGGCGTCGCCGGCCTGGTGAAGGCGGCCCTCGCCGTGCACCACGCGACGCTGCTGCCGACCCTGCACTGCGAGGACCCGCACCCCGCCCTCGCCCGCACCCGGTTCCGCCCGGCGGCCCTCGCCCGCCCCTGGGAGGGGCCCCTGCGCCGGGCCGCCGTCAACGCGTTCGGGTTCGGCGGGATCAACGCCCATGTGGTCCTGGAGCAGGCGCCGGGAGCCGCGCCCGCCCCGCGCCGGGCGGCCGTGCGCGAGCCGGAGCGGGTGCTGCGCCTGAGCGCCGACACGCCGGAGGACCTGGCACGGCTCCTGGACACGGACGACGCGGCGGTACGGGCGCGGGGTACTGCCTCGTACGCTCCGAGTGCCGCCACCTCGTACGCGCCGGGCACACCCGCCTCGTACGGCTCAGGTGCCCCCGCCGCCCGGCTGGGCATCGTCGACCCGACGGCCAAACGGCTGGCGCTCGCTCGTCGCGCGGTGGCCCAGGGGCGCCCGTGGCGCGGCCGCGGCGATGTGTGGTTCGCCCCGCGCCCGCTGCTCGGGGAGGCGGGCGGGGGCAAGGTGGCGTTCGTCTTCCCCGGCCTTGAGGCCGAGTTCGCGCCCCGGGTGGACGAGGTGGCCGAGCACTACGGGCTGCGGCTGCCCGGCCGTGCGTACACCGACGCGACCGACGTCGCCCGGCACGGGCTCGGCGTGCTGCGCGTCGGCCGGGTCCTCGACGAGGCCCTGCGCACGCTCGGCGTCCGGCCCGACGGGGTGGCCGGGCACAGCGTGGGGGAGTGGAGCGCGATGATCGCGGGCGGGATGTTCGCGGCCGACAGGGCGGACGACTTCTTCGCCTCCGTCGACCCCGACTCGCTCCGGGTGCCCGGCCTGGTGTTCGCGGCGATCGGCGCACCGGCGGCCCGGGTGAGCGAAGTGCTCGCGGACTGGCCCGGCCTCGTCCTCTCGCACGACAACTCGCCCGGCCAGTCCATGGTGTGCGGCCCGGAGCGGCCGGTCGAGGAGTTCGCCGCGAAGCTGCGGGCCGAGCGCGTGATCTGCCAGGTGCTCCCGTTCCGCTCCGGCTTCCACACCCCGATGCTCGCCCCGTATCTGGGCCCCATGAGGCGGGGCGTGGACGCGGCGGAGATCCTGCCACAGCGGATCCCGGTCTGGTCCGGCACCACGGCGGCCCCCTTCCCGGCCGAACCCGACGAGGTCCGCGCCCTGTTCGTCCGCCACCTCCTGGAGCCGGTACGGTTCCGGCCGCTCGTCGACGCCCTGTACGCGGCGGGCTTCCGCGCCTTCGTCCAGGTGGGAACCGGCCGTCTGACCTCGCTGATCGACGACACCCTCAAGACGCGCGACCACCTCGCCCTCTCCGCCAACTCGCCCCGGCGCGGCGGACTCGCGCAGCTGCTGCGGGTCGAGACGGGGCTGTGGGCGGAGGGGTACGCGCCGGCGCCCGCCCGGCCGCGCGTCCCCGCCGCTTCCCTGGCCCGGCCGCGTTCCTCCGCCGCCCCGGTCCCCCTCGACCTCGGAGCCGCGCTGGTCCCCCTCGACCCGCACCGCCTGGACGAGTTACGCGCCGAGCTGCGCCCCCGTACCGGAGGAGCTGCCGAACATCCCAGGTCGGCAGGCGTGTTGGGGGAGGCGGTCACCCGGCGCCACCCCGTCGCCGCCGAGCTCGACGCGCTGCTGCGGGAGACGGCGGACAGCGTCACGGCCGTACTGGAGGCGGCGGGCGCGGTGGAGACCGCGAAGGCCCCGCCGGGCGCGGCCGCACCGGAGACGGGCACCCCGCCCCCCGAGCACCGCACCCGGCTCCGCGTCTCCACCAGCGACATGCCTTACCTGCTCGACCACTGCTTCTTCCCGCAGCGGCCCGGCTGGCCCGAGCCCGCCGACCGGCATCCGGTCGTCCCCGCCACCACCGTGCTGCACCATCTGATGGCCGCCGCCGAGCGGGCCGCGCCGGGGCAGCGGGCCGTCGCCGTCCATGACGTGCGGCTGGAGAGGTGGGTCAACGCCATCCCGGCCGTGGACGTGACGATCACCGCCGCGCCGCAGGGACCCGGCCGGTGGGCCGTCACCTTCGAGCCGTACGCCCGCGCGAGCGTCGAGCTCGCTCCGGCCTATCCGGACCCGGCGCCCGCGCCACCGCTCGACGCGGCCGACGAGCGCCCGCCCGACCTCCTCGCGGCCCAGTTGTACGAGGACCGGTGGATGTTCCACGGGCCCGCCTTCCAGGGCGTCACCGCGTTGTCGGGGATCGGCCCCGGCCACGTCCGGGGCACGATCACCACGCCGCCCGCGCCGGGCGCGCTCCTCGACAACGTGGGCCAACTCCTCGGCTACTGGCTGATGTCGACCCACCCCACCAGGACCGTGATCTTCCCCGTGGCCCTGGCGCAGGCCCGCTTCTTCGGGCCGCCCCCGCCCACCGGCACCCCCGTCGACTGCCATGCCGTCATCACCTCGCTCACCGACGACACCCTCCTCGCCGACGTCCGGCTCACCCTGCCCGACGGGACGGTGTGGGCGGAGCTCTCCGGCTGGCGCGACCGCCGGTTCTCCGGGCTCGACGCGCGCAGGTCCGGCGGATACCCGGAGCACCTGGCGCTCGCCCAGGCGCAGCCCGGCGGCTGGTGCCTGCTGCGGGACGCGTGGCCGGATCCGGCGTCCCGCGATCTGCTGATGCGGATGCAACTGGGCCGCGCCGAGCGGGAGGCGTACGAGGCGCGGCCGCCGCGCGGCCGGCGGCAGTGGCTGCTCGGCCGGATCGCCGCCAAGGACGCGGTACGGCGGTGGCTGTGGGAGCGCGGCGAGGGTGCGGTGTTCCCGGCCGAGATCGAGATCGTGAACGAGGAGTCGGGGCGGCCGAGGGCCGTGGGGACGTACGGCCGTGCGCTCCCGGCGCTGGACCTCTCCCTCGCCCACCGGGGCGACCTGGCGGTCGCACTCGTACGCCCGGCCGCACCGGACCCGTATCCGAGTGGCGTCGGTATCGACGTCGAGGAGATCGCGGACCGCACCCCCGGGACTCACCGCGTAGCGCTCGGCCCCCGCGAACTCGCCCTCCTCGCCGCGCTCGTCGCCGGGGGCGGGGAGTCCGAGGCGCTGTGGTTCACCCGGTTCTGGGCGGCCAAGGAGGCCGCCGCCAAGGCGGAGGGCACCGGGTTCGGCGGGCGCCCGCACGCCTTCGAGGTGACCGAGGCGGCCCCCGACGCCCTCACCGTCACGGTCGACGGCCGCCGCCACCACGTCCGTTGCGCCCTCGTCACCCACACCCATGTCGTGGCCTGGACCACGTCTGCGCCGCCCCCCAAGGAGAGTGCTCAGTGACCACCAGCGAACGGCCGCCCGGCCCCGCCCCGCTCGCACCGCCCGACGAGGAGACCGTCACGACAGAGACCAGGGCCCTGGAGGAGACCGTCCTGGCCGAGATCGTCCAGCTGATCGTGACCGTGCTCGGGGACTACGCCCCCGACCCCGCCGAGATCCGCCCCGACACCCTCTTCGGGGACGACCTGGAGCTGGAGAGCATCGACCTCGTCATGCTCTCCGGGCATCTGGAGGAGTGGTACGGAGAGCGGGTCAACTTCGCGGAGTTCGTCGCCCATCTGGAGATCGACGAGATCATCGCGCTCACCGTCGGACAGCTCGTCGCGCATGTGGTGCGGTGCCTGGGCGAGACCCCCGGACCGGGAGCCGCGCGATGGTGATGATCCGTGCCAACGGGCTCGGGCTGCACGTCCAGCGGCTGACCCCCAGGAACAAACGGCCCTGTGGAACGGCCGTGTTCATCCACGGCGCCTTCATCGACAGCCTCGCCAGCTACTACTTCACCCTCGGCCCGGTCTTCGCCGCCGCCGGATACGACGCCGTCATGTACGACCTGCGCGGACACGGCCGCAGCGAACGCCCGCCGTCCGGCTACACCCTGGAGCACTTCACCGCCGACCTGGACGCCCTCCTCGACGAGCTGGACATCGAAGGACCGGTCCACCTCGTGGGCAACTCCTTCGGCGGCACGGTCGCGCTCGACTACGTCGTCCACCGGCCCGAGCGCGTCGCCACCGTCACCGTGATCGAGTCGGGGCCCGCCAGCCGCAGCTGGTCGGACACCATGTCGGCGGCGCTGCGGCACGCCGGGGACATGGCGGAGGACGACGCGCTGCTCTGGTTCACCGAGCAGTACGGCACGCTCTCCTCGACCCGGACCGGCGACACCCGCCACGACGCCCACATCCGCCGGCTCGGCCAGGCGGCGGGACGCCTGGTGCGGTCCACCACCATCGCCGAGGACATCCCCGGCGGCCGGGTCCTCACCGACGAGCAGCTCGGCCGGGTGCGCTGCCCGGTGCTGCTGATCAACGGCCAGGAGGGCCTGGTGGCGGCCGAGGCCGCCCGGCTGCGGTCGCTGCTGCCCCGCTGCCGGGTCGCGGTGGTGCCGGGGCAGAAGCACTCGGTCCTCGTGGAGGCGTCCGACGCCGTGGGGGAGCTGGCCCTCAGCTGGATCCGCGACCATACGAGCGCCCTGCCCGAGCACGCCGCCTCCCGCCCGGGCGAACCGGGTCCCGCCCGGTGAGCCGCTTCCTGTTCGTGGTGCCGCCGCTGACCGGCCACATCAACCCGGCCGCGGCGGTCGCCGCCGAACTGGCCGCCCGGGGCCACGAGGTGGCGTGGGCGGGCCGCCCGGAGGTCGTCGGGCGGCTGGCGGGGGAGCGGCCCCGGGTGTACGAGTGCGCCGGTCCCGACGGCATCGGCGGACGGCCGCCCGAGCTGCGCGGGGTCGCCGCCCTGAAGTTCCTCTGGGAGCGGTTCCTCGGCCCGCTCGCCGAGGCCATGGCGCCCGGGGTGGCGGCGGCGGTCACCGCCTTCCGGCCGGACGTGGTGGTGGCCGACCAGCAGACCGTGGCGGGCGCCCTGGTGGCGGAGCGGCTCGGGGTGCCCTTCGCGACCTCGTCGACCACATCGGCCGAACTCACCGACAGCATGGCCGGGATGCCGGGCGTGGACAGCTGGCTCACCGGGCTGCTCCGGGAGCTGCGCCGGCGCATCGGCGACCCGGCCGCCACCCATGACCCGCGCTTCTCGCCGTCGCTGACCCTCGCCTTCACCACCCCCGAGCTGACCGGCCCGTACACCACCCCGCAGACGGAGCTGCGGTTCGTCGGACCGGCGCTGGCCGCCCGGCGCTCCGACTCCGGGGACTTCCCCTGGCAGTGGCTCGACCTGGCGCCGGGGACGCCGGCGGTCCTGATCACGCTGGGTACGGCGAACACCGACGCGGGCGGCCGCTTCCTCGCCGAGAGCGTCGCGGCGGTCCGCGCCCGCGCCGGGCGGCTGCGGGCGGTGGTCGGCGATCCGGGCGGGCTGCTCGGGGCGGTGCCACCGGGGCCCGATGTGCTCGTCAGGGCCCAGCTGCCGCAAGTGGCCCTGCTGGAGCGGATGTCGGCGGTCCTCTGCCACGCGGGGCACAACACCGTCACCGAGGCGCTGTGGCACGGGGTGCCGCTGGTGGTCGCACCGATCCGGGACGACCAGCCGGTCGTGGCGGCCCAGGTGGTGGGCGCCGGGGCCGGGGTGCGGGTGAAGTTCGCGCGGGCCGGGCGCGAGCAGATCGGCGCGGCCCTGGACGCGGTGGTGACCGGTCCTGGCCACCGGGACGCGGCCCGGCGTGTCCGGGACGCCTTCCGCGCCGCGGGCGGCGAGTCGGCCGCCGCCGCACACCTGGAGAAGCTCGCCGCCGCGGGACACCCCTGACAGAGCCCCACAGAGAGGGACGCACATGCCCGACAGTAAACGGATCGCCGAGCTCCGCCCGTCCTACCAGGAGGAGCTGGCCCGTGGCACGGCCCGCTTCTTCCTGCCGGCGCGCACCGACTGCCCGTGGTGCCTGGGCACGGACCCGCGCCGCAAGTTCCGTACCACCGACCTCATCCAGGGCAAGCCCGGCCGGTTCGTCCTCGACGAGTGCCGGGGCTGCGGGCACGTCTTCCAGAACCCGCGCCTCAGCCAGGAGGGCCTGGACTTCTACTACCGGGACTTCTACGACGGCCTCGGCGCGGAGACCACCGCCAAGATGTTCGAGGGCAACGGCAGCAAGAAGCGGTTCCGGCGCAGCGCCCGGGCGCTGCGCCGGGTCGCCCTGCCCGGCCGGTGGCTGGACGTCGGCACCTCGCTCGGCCACTTCTGCGCCACCGCCAAGGAGGTGCTGCCCGACACCGAGTTCGACGGTCTCGACATGGGCGAGGGCGTCGAACTCGCGGCGAAGGAGGGCCGTGTCAAGGAGGCCTACCGGGGCCTCTTCGTGGAGCTGGCCGAGGAGATGGCGGGCCGCTACGACGCCGTCAGCATGTTCCACTACCTGGAGCACACCCTCGACCCGCACCGCGAACTCGCCGCCGCGCACACGGCGTTGGCCCCCGGCGGGCATCTGCTGATCGAGGTCCCCGACCCCGAGTCGCTGTCGGGGCGCCTCCTCGGCCGGCGCTGGCTGCCCTGGTTCCAGCCCCAGCACCTCAACATGGTCCCGATGGGCAACCTGTGCCGGCGGCTGACCGAACTGGGCTTCACCGTCGAGGTGGCCGAGCGGCGCGACGCCCACATCCCCGCGGACCTGGTGTGCGCGACCTGGTTCCTGTTCGACCGGCTGCTGCCGCGCGACGACGCGCCCTGGCTGCCGCGCCGCCCCGGCCGGGCCTCCCGGGCCGTCCGGTTCACGCTGGTGTGGGCGGCGCTGCCGGTGCTGATCGCGGTGTACGGGCTGGACCAGCTGCTCAACCCGCTGGTGCGCCGGACCCGGTTCTCCAACGCGTACCGGGTGATCGCCCGCCGCGACGGGTGAACGCGCCGGTCACCCGCCGGACAGCACCTCGGAGAGGTCGTAGCGGACCGGTTCCTCCAGCTGGGTGTACGTACAGCTGTCGGGGGACCGGTCCGGGCGCCAGCGGCGGAACTGGGCGGTGTGCCGGAAGCGGTCGCCCTCCATGTGGTCGTAGGCCACCTCGCACACCCGCTCCGGCCGCAGTGCCACCCACGACAGGTCCTTCTTGCCGGTCCAGCGGCTCTGCGCGCCCGGCAGCCGGGCGCCCTCGTGGGCGGCCTCGTCCAGCCAGGCCGCCCAGGGGTGCCCGCCGCCCACCGGGTCGTCCATCAGGAGCGGCGCCAGTTCCTCCACCAGCTCGGCCCGCCGTTTCATCGGGAAGGCCGCGCAGACGCCGACGTGCTGGAGGGCGCCGGCGCCGTCGTGCAGGCCGAGCAGGAGCGATCCCACGATCGGGCCGCTCTTGTGGAAGCGGTAGCCCGCCACCACCGCGTCGGCCGTGCGCTCGTGCTTGATCTTGTACATCAGCCGGGCGTCCGGGCGGTAGCGCAGATCGAGCGGCTTGGCCACCACCCCGTCGAGCCCGGCGCCCTCGTACCGCTCGAACCACTCCTGGGCCTCCTCGGCGTCCGTGGTGGCGGGCGCCAGGTGCACCGGCGCCGTGACGCCCTCCAGGGCCTTCGTCAGGGCCGCCCGGCGCTCGCTCAGCGGGGTGTCGAGCAGCGAGGCGTCGTCGAGCGCCAGCAGGTCGAAGGCGACGAAGCTGGCCGGGGTCCGCTCGGCCAGCAGGTTCACCCGGGAGGCGGCCGGGTGGATGCGCTCGGTGAGCCGGTCGAAGTCGAGGCGGCCCTCGTGGACGATGACGATCTCGCCGTCCACCACACAGCGCCGCGGCAGCCGCTCCTTGAGGGCCTGGGCGAGCTCGGGGAAGTAGCGGGTCAGCGGCTTGCCGTTGCGGCTGCCGATGACGATCTCGTCGCCGTCGCGGTGCACGATCGCCCGGAAGCCGTCCCACTTCGCCTCGTACTGCATCCCGGGCGGGATCCTGGCGACCGACTTGGCGAGCATCGGCTTCAGGGGCGGCATCACCGGCAGATCCATACCGTCGATTCTCACCGGACTGTGCCGATATGCGCCATTTGCGGCTCGCGCCTACCGTGGCCTGCATGGGCACGAGCAAGGGCGAGGCCGTCGAGCTGGACGTGGCCGGACGGGCCGTCCGGCTGTCCAACCCCCACAAGGTGTACTTCCCGGAGCACGGCTACACCAAGCTGGACGTGGCCACGTACTACCTGGCCGTCGCCGACGGGATCACCCGCGCCCTGCGCGACCGCCCGACCACCCTGGAGCGCTACCCCGACGGCGTCGACGGCGAGTCCTTCTTCCAGAAGCGGGCCCCCAAGAACCTGCCCGAGTGGATCCCCACCGCCCGGATCTCCTTCCCCAGCGGCCGCCACGCCGACGAGATCTGCCCGGCCGGGCCCGCCGCCGTCCTGTGGGCCGCCAACCTGGGCTGCCTCACCTTCCACCCGTGGCCGGTGCGGCGCGAGGCCACCGACCACCCGGACGAACTCCGCATCGACCTGGACCCCCAGCCCGGCACCGACTTCGACGACGCGGTCCCGGTCGCCCACGAACTGCGCGCCCTGCTGGAGGAGTCGGGCATCAGGGGCTGGCCCAAGACCTCCGGCGGCCGGGGCATCCACGTCTTCGTCCCCATCGAGCCGCGCTGGACCTTCACCGAGGTGCGCCGCTGCGCCATCGCCATCGGACGCGAGCTGGAGCGGCGCATGGCGGGGAAGGTCACCACCGCGTGGTGGAAGGAGGAGCGCGGCGAGCGGATCTTCGTCGACTACAACCAGACGGCCCGCGACCGCACCATCGCCTCCGCCTACTCGGTCCGCCCCAAGCCGCACGCCCCGGTCTCCGCACCCCTGCGCTGGGACGAGCTCGACGACGTGCACCCCCAGGACTTCGACCTGAAGACCATGCCCGCGCGGTACGCCGAGGTGGGAGACGTCCACGCGGACATGGAGGACCACGCCTTCGGGCTGGAGCCGCTGCTCGAACTCGCCGCCCGCGACGAGCACGAACACCGGCTCGGCGACATGCCGTACCCGCCGGACTACCCCAAGATGCCGGGGGAGCCCAAGCGGGTGCAGCCGAGCCGCGCCAAGAAGGAGGAGTCCTAGGCAGAGATCGTCCTAGAGCTCCTTGATCCGGATGTCGCGGTACGAGACGACGTCCGTCGCACTGTGCACCTGGAGCCCGATGTAGCCCGCGTCGAAGCGGCGCCCGTCCGTGCCGGGGTCGTCGCTCCTGGGCGGGGTGAACACCTGCCCGCCGGTGTTGTCGAACTCGTTGATCAGCACACCGTTGCGCAGCACCGAGTAGTGCTGGCCGACCACCCTGATCTCGTAGTCGTTCCAGGTGCCCTTCGGGGTGACGCCCGCACCGGCCAGACCCACCCGGTCGAAGCCGTACACGGAACCCGTCTTGTACATGTCGCCGTCGGGCCGGTCGAGCACCTGCACCTCGTGGCCGTACTTGATGGCGACCCACTCGGGGCGCGGCTCCCCTGGGTGGTCGTGGACCCAGGGGAAGCGCACGAACACCCCGCTGTTGGCGTTGCCGGTGCCCGGGGCGTCGTCCCGCCAGCGCAGCTTCAGCGAGAAGTCCTCGTAGGTGCGCTGCGGGAACCACAGCATGCCGAGGCCGTCCCTGGAGGTGCCGCTGGTCATCGAGCCGTCGGCGCTGAGCGCGAAGGAACCGCCGCCCACCTGCTGCCACTTGGCGAAGGACTTCGCCGTCCCGTCGAACAGGTCGCGGTAGCCGGTGTGCCGCCCCGGCGCGCCGCCGCCCTCCGCCACGGTGAACGCGATCCGCGCGGCCGGCGAGGTGTTGCCCGCCTTGTCCGTCGCCCGGTAGCGCACGGCGTGGCTGCCGAGCTCATGGACCATGAAGGCCGTGGTGTAGGGCTGCCAGGCGCCGTCGGCCAGGGCGTACTCGATGCGGTCGACGCCCGAGCCCGCGTCGCTCGCGCTCAGGGTGACCGTGGCCGTCCCCAGGTAGGCCCCGTCCGCTTTCCGGTCGCCGTCGACCTTCGCCGCCGTCTCGGGAGCGGTGATGTCGTCGCCCGCCGTCCAGGTGAGGACCTGGTCGGTCGCGACGGCCCGGTGGGCGGCCGGTGTTCCCCGCGCCCCGGCCGGGCTCACTCCGACGACCAGCAGCAGCGCGCCGAGGACAGCGGCCCAGAGCCCCTTGCGATGTGCGCTCACCGGGCCGCCCTCCTCGCCAGTGCGGAGGCGGCCGGTGTCTCGGCGCCGCCCCGGTAGGTGATGTGCCACAGCGCCGACTTGGCGTCCGAGGTGAAGAAGCCGCGCCCGTAGTCGAGGACGTACAGCGAGCCGTCCGGGGCGAACTTCCAGTCCATCAGGTTGCGGATGCCGTCCGCGCCCACCGGGATGATCTTCTTCAGTGACTCGGCGTGTACGGGAAGCCCGCCCCTGCCGACGGTCCTGGGGTCGGTGAGGACCGCGTGGCGCGGCTGCTCGCCGTCGTAGAAGTCGCCCACGAACCACTTGCCGTCCCAGTACGCGGGCCAGGCGCCGGAACCGGCCGAGGCGGCGTCGTACCGGTAGACGGGACCGTTCATGGTCGCCTGCCCGCCGCCCTTGAGCCACGGCAGCAGCAGCTTCTGCTCACTGGTCCGGTAGCTCGGCACACCGGCCGCGTCGCGCGGATAGTCGGGGCCGCCGCCCTGCGGCGAGTACCAGATGGTGTTGCCGGTGACGGGCGGCAGGTTGACCAGGCCGTCGTTGTTGGGCGACTCGTTCCGGGGGTGGTCGCAGTCGTACCAGCCCAGCGGCTTGGTGGGGTCGGGCAGATTTCGGTCGCGATAGGGCTGCTTGTTGCCCATGCAGTACGGCCAGCCGTGGTTGCCCGCGCGGGTGATGGCCGCGAAGGTGTCGTACTTGGCCGGGCCCCAGGTCGTCGACGGCTCCCCGGCGTCCGGGCCGACCCAGCCCGCGTACAGGATGTCGGTCGACTTGTCGACGAAGATGCGTGCCGGGTTGCGTACACCCATCACATAGATCTCGCCCCGTGTCTTTCCGCCGCCCTCGTCCGGCTCCTGTCCGGTGAAGAGGTTGCCCGCCGGGAGCGTGTACGTGCCGTCGGGCTCGGGGTGGATCCGCAGGATCTTGCCGTTGAGGTTGTGGGTGTTCCCGGCGGTGCGGCGGGCGTCCGCGAAGGAGAGGCCCTTGTAGGCGGGCTCGGGGTTGTTGCCCGAGTAGCCGTCGCTGAACCGCGAGGAGTTGTTGTCGCCGGTGGCGATGTAGAGGTTGCCCCGGGAGTCCCAGGTCATCCCGCCGCCCGCGTGGCAGCAGCTGTGGAGCTGGACGGGCCAGCTGAGCAGCACCTTCTCACTGGCCAGGTCGAGCTTGTCGGTGGTCAGGTCCAGGGTGAAGCGGGAGACGCGGCGCTCGCCCGTCCGGGTGTCGCGGTTGACGCGCGCGTGCGGGGTGTAGTGCAGATACACCCAGCCGTTCCGCTCGAACGCCGGGTCGAGCTCGATGCCGACCAGCCCCTCCTCGGCCTTGACCAGTTCGTCGCCGCCGCCCTTGTTGCCGAAGACCGTGAGCGCGCCCGCGAGGGTGACCTTGCCGGTCCTCGGGTCGTAGACGTGGATCTGGCCCTGGCCCTTGCCGACGTCGGGGCTGTTCCAGTCGGTGACGACCGGGGCGCTCGCGTCGCCGCCGCCCCGGCCGATGTAGAGCACGCGCCCGTCGGGCGCGACCGCCAGACCGTGCGGCTCGCCGATCTGGTCGGACTGCCCCGGCTGGTTGGGCCTGGTGACGCGCTCCGCCGTGTAGTTGGCGTCGATGGTGGCCTTGCAGTCCGCGCGGGAGAGGCGGGTGGTCCACTGGAGGGCGCCGCGCAGATGGGCGCGGAAGTCGGTCTCGTCGAAGGAGGAGGCCGTGCCGCCCATGGCGGTGTAGAAGGAACGGCCGCCGTCGTAGTCGCGGCACCAGGAGACCGGGTGGTCCCAGCCGTTGGCGCCCTCGCCCGGCTTGTACGTCAGCTCGCGCACCCGGGCCACCGTGTGCACCTGGCCGGACGGGTTCTTGGCCCAGTTGAACCAGCGGTCCGGGCGCTTCCACTCCAGCGGGAGCGCGGCGGTGGCCGGATGGCGACGGTCGCCCACCTCGACCACGGCCCGCTGGACGTCGGCCGGGCTCTTCGCGGGCCGGGCGCCGACAAGACCGGTGAACCAGTCCGAGTACGGCTCGGTGAGCCGGTAGCGCGCGGTCCGTACGTCCTGCTCCAGGAAGCCCGCCCCGACGAGGGTGCGGGCCAGCCGGTGCGCGGTGGAGACGGGTAACCCGAGCCGCCGGGAGAGATCGGACGCGCTGAGGTCGGGGCCGTTGTCGTGGAAGGAGTGCAGCACCTCCAGGGCGCGCTGCACGGCCTGCGCGCCGGTCGGTGTGCGCACCGCGGTTGCCTCGGTCATATCGGCTCCCTGCCGGTTCGTGATCGACGAAGGGCTCCACACTACGGCCGGGTGTTCTGGTCGCTCAGGGCAACGGCGAAGGCGGCCGGAACCGCTTGGGCCGGTGTGGTCGGTGGCCGGTGCGGGCGTGCGGGAGGCAGCGGACGGTACGCCGACGGGGGAGTGGCCGGTCAGCGGTAATCGGCCAAAGATCGCGCGCGGGGAGGAGAGCGCTTGACGCGGGCGGCGGGGGACGTTCAACGATCATTGACCGGACGTTGATCCGGCCGGTCCAGCATGGATGGCATGTCGATCAACACCACCATCGCCGGGCAGGAACTCGCCTGGC
This sequence comes from Streptomyces sp. ERV7, assembly GCF_001653515.1. Classification (GTDB taxonomy): domain Bacteria; phylum Actinomycetota; class Actinomycetes; order Streptomycetales; family Streptomycetaceae; genus Streptomyces. The sequence continues at coordinate 1,212,427 of NZ_LYOY01000051.1, forward strand.
AGGAGACCGCATTGTGCGCCCAGGCGGGGCCCGAGTTCTTCTTCCCCGCGCCCGGCAGCTCGACGCGGGAGGCCAAACAGCTCTGCGGCAGTTGCGAGGGGCGCCAGGCCTGCCTGGAGTACGCGCTGGCGAACGACGAGCGGTTCGGCGTCTGGGGCGGCCTCTCCGAGCAGGAGAGACTCCAGCTCCAGCGCAGCCGCGAGCTCCGCCGCGGCCGGGCCTGAGGAAGACCGAGCCACGAACCCGGCCGCCTCAGGAACGGCCGGGTTCCGCCGGCGGACGCGCGTGCCCGTTTCGGGGGCGGGCCGCGCGTCCGCGCTCCGGGTCCACCCCCGCGGATCCGGTCGCCTTAGGCACGGGGTGCCGGGGACGCCCTGGCACGTCCGGCCCCGGCCGGTCATGCTGGGCGCGGTGGAGGACCCAACGTCACGGCCTGGGGGGCATGTTGAGGACAGCGGGCGGCACGGCGGAGCGCACATACGACTACATCGTGGTGGGAGCGGGCTCGGCGGGCTGTGTGCTCGCGGCGCGGCTCTCCGAGGACCCCGGCGTCAAGGTCGCGCTCGTCGAGTCGGGACCGCGTGACCGCAAGCCCGAGATCCGTATCCCCGCCGCCTTCCCCAAGCTCTTCAAGACCTCGTACGACTGGGACTTCACCACCGCGAAGCAGGAGGCGCTGGGCGGGCGCGAGCTCTACTGGCCGCGCGGCCACACCCTCGGCGGCTCCTCGTCCATCAACGCCATGATGTGGGTCCGCGGCCACCGCGCCGACTACGACGCGTGGGGCGAGGCGGCCGGGCCCGAGTGGGCGTACGACCAGTTCGTCCGGTACTTCCGCAAGGCCGAGCGCTGGACGGGCCCGACGCCCCGGGACTCGGTGTACGGCACGGAAGGGCCGCTGTGGATCTCGCCGCTGCGCGACCCCAGCCCGCTCACCCTCGCCTTCCTCGCCGCCTGCCACGACCGCGGTCTCACCGGGCTCAGGGAGCTCAACGGCCCGGACCACTCCGGGTACGCGACGACTCCCGTGAACCAGCGCAAGGGGCGCCGGTGGAGCGCCGCCGACGGCTACCTCAAACCGGCCGCCAACCGCCCCAATCTGGATGTCCTCACCCACACCAGGGTGCGCGGGCTGGAGTTCGAGGGGAACAGGGTCACCGGAGTCCTCACCCAGGGCGCCCCGGGCACCCTCACCGCCCGCCGCGAGGTCGTCCTCAGCGCGGGCGCCATCGGCTCGCCGCATCTGCTGATGCTCTCCGGGATCGGCGATCCGGACCGGCTGAGGGAGGCCGGGGTCGAGGTCAAGGTGGCGTCGCCGGACGTCGGCCGCCACCTCCAGGACCATCTCTCCTACGCGGTGACCGTGCGCTGCCCCCGGCCCGTCACGCTCACCGGCGCGGACACGCTCCCCAACCTCGGCCGCTTCCTGCTGCGCGGCCGGGGCCCGCTGACCTCCAACCTCGGGGAGGCCGTCGCCTTCGTGCGCACCCGGCCCGACCTGCCCGCGCCCGACATCGAGCTGGTCTTCGCCCCGGCGCCGTTCGTCGACCACGGGCTCACCGCGCCCACCGAGCACGGCCTCACCATCGGGGTGGTCCTGCTCCAGCCCGACGGGAGGGGCCGTATCGACCTCGGCGGGACGGCCGCCACCACGCCGCCGCGGATCGACCCCGGCTATCTCACCGCGGAGGACGATCTGCGCCGGCTGATGGTGGGGGTGCGCCGCGCGGAGCAGCTGCTGGCGACCCCCGCCCTGGCCGAGCACACATCAGGGCCGCTGGCGCCCTATCCGGGTGTCGTGGACGACGAGGCGCTCGCGGCGGCGGTGCGCGGCTCGGCCGAGACGCTGTACCACCCGGTGGGCACCTGCCGGATGGGCGGCGACGAGGGCTCGGTCACCGACCCCCGGCTGCGGGTGCGCGGCACCGAGGGCCTGAGGGTGGTCGACGCCTCCGTCATGCCGCGCATCACACGTGGCCACACGCACGCCCCGACCGTCGCCCTCGCCGAGAAGGCGGCGGAGCTGATCCGGGAGGACGCGCGATAGCCGTCGGGCGTGCGGGAGGGTGCGCGGCAGCCGTCGGGCGTGCGGTGACCGTCAGGCCTTGCCGCGGGCCAGCAGCCGGGCCTTGCGGGCGGCGAGCTTCTCGTCGAACTTGCTCGCCTCCGAGTCCAGGCCGCCCATGTACAGGCCGAGTTCCTCCTGCGCCTGGAGACCCTCCGGGCCGAGCCCGTCGATCTCCATGACCTTCAGGAAGCGCAGCACCGGCTGGAGCACGTCGTCGTGGTGGATGCGCAGGTTGTAGATCTCGCCGATCGCCATCTGCGCGGCGGCCCGCTCGAAGCCGGGCATGCCGTGGCCGGGCATCCGGAAGCCGACGACCACATCGCGTACCGCCTGCATGGTCAGATCGGGGGCGAGCTCGAAGGCCGCGCCGAGCAGATTGCGGTAGAAGACCATGTGCAGGTTCTCGTCGGTCGCGATCCGCGCCAGCATGCGGTCGCAGACCGGGTCGCCCGACTGGTGGCCGGTGTTGCGGTGCGAGATGCGGGTGGCCAGCTCCTGGAAGGCCACGTACGCCACCGAGTGGAGCATCGAGTGCCGGTTGTCGGACTCGAAGCCCTCCGCCATGTGCGCCATCCGGAACTGCTCCAGCTTGTCCGGGTCCACCGCGCGCGAGGCGAGCAGGTAGTCGCGCATCACGATGCCGTGCCGGCCCTCCTCGGCGGTCCAGCGGTGCACCCAGGTGCCCCAGGCGCCGTCGCGGCCGAAGAGGGAGGCGATCTCGTGGTGGTAGCTGGGCAGGTTGTCCTCGGTGAGGAGGTTCACGACGAGCGCGATCCTGCCTATGTCCGTGACCTTGGACTGCTGCGGCTCCCAGGCCTCGCCGTCCTCGAAGAGGCCGGGGAAGTTGCGCGCGTCCGACCACGGCACGTAGTCGTGCGGCATCCAGTCCTTGGCGACCTTGAGGTGCCGGTTGAGCTCCTTCTCGACCACTTCCTCCAGCGCGTACAGCAGTCGGGCGTCGGTCCACGCGTCCGCACTGCCGAGGTGGGGAGAGGTGATCGTCACGAGGGTGCTCCAGGGGGACGGGGAGGGGGGACGGGCTACCTACGGCTACGTAGGTTACGAGACCGTAGGTTAAGCGCGCAGTAAGCCCCAGCCAAGTCCCGTCCTCCCTCCAGTCCACTACTCTCCGTTATTCTCCCAGGTCAAGGTGGGTTACGGAGAGACAAGTCGGACATCCTCAGCTACCCTCCCGCACCTCCTCGGCCGTGGTGTCGCGCAGTGCGCCGTCGAGCAGCAGCCAGCGGGTGATCCCGATCGACTCCAGGAACGGCACGTCGTGGCTCGCCACGATCAGCGCCCCCTCGAAGGCGGCCAGCGCGTCGGTCAGCCGCCGTACGCTCGCCATGTCCAGGTTGTTCGTCGGCTCGTCCAGCATCAGCAGCTGCGGCGCCGGCTCGGCGAGCAGCAGGGCGGCGAGCGAGGCCCGGAAGCGCTCGCCCCCCGAGAGGGTGTCCGCCAAGCGGTCGGCGCGGGCCCCCTTGAACAGGAAGCGGGCGAGCCGCGCCCGGATCGCGTTCGCGGTGGCGCCCGGCGCGTACCGCGCCACGTTCGCCACCACGCTCAGCTCGTCGTCCAGTACGTCGAGGCGCTGCGGCAGGAACCGCAGCGGCACCAGGGCCTCCGCCTCGCCCGCCGCCGGGGCGAGCTGCCCGGCGAGCGCGCGCAGCAGGGTCGTCTTGCCGGCCCCGTTGCGGCCGACGAGGGCGATCCGCTCCGGCCCGTGGATGTCCAGACTGCCCAACGCCCGCTCCGCGTAGGGCAGCCGGAGGTCACGCAGGGTCAGCACGCCCCGGCCCGGATGGACCTTGGTGTACGGGAGCTCCACGCGGATCTCGTCGTCGTCCCGGACCGCGTCGACGGCTTCGTTCAGCCGGTCCCGGGCCTGGGCGAGGCGCTCGGTCTGGAGGATGCGGTGCTTTCCGGCCGACACCTGGGCCTCGCTCCGGCGGCCGTTGGCGACGATCTTCGGCACCCGCTTGTTCTCATAGCTCTTCTGGGCGAACCGCTGGCGCCGCGCCAACTTGACGTGGGCGTCGGTGAGTTCGCGCTTCTGCCGCTGGACATCGGCCTCGGCGGTCCGCACCATCCGCTCGGCCGCCTCCTGCTCCACGGCCAGTGCCTCCTCGTACGCCGAGAAGTTGCCCCCGTACCAGGAGACCTCGCCGTCGCGCAGATCCGCGATCTGGTCGACCCGGTCGAGGAGTTCGCGGTCGTGGCTCACCACGACCATCACCCCGGGCCAGGCGGCGACGGCGTCGTGGAGGCGCCGACGGGCCCGCAGGTCCAGGTTGTTGGTCGGCTCGTCGAGCAGCAGGACGTCCGGGCGGCGCAGCAGCAGCGCGGCCAGGCGCAGCAGCACCGACTCGCCGCCGGAGAGCTCTCCGATGGTCCGGTCGAGACCGACGGCGTCGAGGCCGAGTTGTCCGAGCGCGGCCAGGGCCCGCTCCTCCACGTCCCAGTCGTCGCCGACCGCCGTGAAGTGCTCCTCGCGGGTGTCGCCCGCCTCGATGGCGTGCAGCGCGGCCCGCACCCGGTCGATGCCGAGGGCCTCGTCGACCCGCATCGCGGTGGCCAGGGTCAGGTTCTGCGGCAGATAGCCGATCTCGCCCGCCGTGGTGACGCGGCCGTCGGTGGGGGTGAGTTCACCGGCGAGCAGCCGCAACAGCGTGGACTTTCCGGAGCCGTTGAGACCGATCAGACCGGTGCGGCCGGGGCCGACGGCCAGCTGGAAGCCGTCGAACACCGAGGTGCCGTCGGGCCAGGCGAAGGAGAGGCCGGAGCAGCCGATGTGCGTCGAGGACGCGGAGTAAGTAGACATACATGTCTCCCTGTTGCGGGGAAGGGCGGGGGCAACGGGAACTGAGACACCGGTGTCAGGGCAGCAGGAGAGAAGAAAAGAGGCCCTGGTCGTGGAGGACGGCTCGGAGGCAGGTCACACCGCGCGCGCGACACGGAAGGGAGTGCGCGAAACGGTGTCTCAGGTGCCTCAGACGAGCAACGTCCTACTCCGATCGACGACAACAGGGCCGAGAAGAACGTACGACGGGGCGCGGGCCGGGTGCAAACGATTTACGGCCCGGGACGATCCGCGCCGTCGCGGGTGCGGGTCAGCAGGCGTCGCGGAGCAGGGCGGTGAGGTCCCCGTCGAGGTCCAGGTAGTGGTGCTCGTGGCCGGGGGGCACCATCAGCTGGGTGCGCTTGAGGAAGCGGCGCAGCTCGGAGGTGCGGATGTGCACCATCGCGGTCCCCTCCGGGGCGTGGAACTCCACGACCGTGCGGTCGAACCCGTACGGCCGGACCCGCACGTCGCCCATCCCCGCCGAGGTGTCCACCCCGCTCTCCAGGAGTTCGCGCGAGAACGCCCAGCAGACCTCCACCCCTTCGAGGGTGGCGGGTGCGGGGAAGACCATCCGCACGGCGAAGGGGTCCTCGCGGTCGTAGCTCAGCGTCGCGGGGACGGTCTGGACCCGGGGGTCGGACGCGATCAGGCGGGCCTCGACGGCTTGCTCGATGACAGTGGACAAGGCCCTGTTCCCCTAACCTCACGACCGGGTACTTCTCTTGCTGCTGCTCACGAAGACGGCAGAAAACACGGTTCCGTGCACATGAGCCGGGGGTGAGCTGTGTCACCTGATCGCTACGTGTGCGTCACTTTCCGGTGTGTCACCGCTCGGCTTCACGCGGTACTCAACGGGATCCGGATTGATGTCGATACGGTCGAATTTCGCCCTCTGGACGGCCCTCGCGGGGTCGGCTAGCTTCCAGCGCCATGAAGCCCATGGGGAAGACGAGACGCATGCTGTCGGTGGGGCTGGGCGGGGTGGCGCTGGCGGCCGCGCTGACCGCACCGGCCCAGGCGCACGGCCACGACGACACGGGCCCGGCGCCGGCCTGGCAGCAGACGACGACCGGTACGGACGCCCGGTTCCGCGGGCTCGCGGCGGTCAGCCGGAGCACCGCGTGGGTGGCCGGCACGAAAGGCACGGTGCTGCGGACCTCCGACGGCGGGCGCACCTGGCGCGATGTGTCGCCTCCGGGCGCGGGCGGGCTGGAGTTCCGGGACGTGGAGGCCTTCGACGGACGGCGGGCCGTGGTGCTCGCCATCGGCGAGGGCGAGGCGTCCCGGGTCTATCGGACCGAGGACGGCGGCGCCACCTGGAAGGAGTCGTTCCGCAACCCGGACCCCAAGGCGTTCTACGACTGCCTCACCTTCTTCGACCACCGCCACGGCCTGGCCGTGAGCGACCCGGTCGACGGGAAGTACCGCGTCCTGTCCACCGCCGACGGCGGCCGCTCCTGGAAGGTGCTGCCGAACGCGGGCATGCCCGAGGCGCAGCCCGGCGAGGCCTCCTTCGCGGCGAGCGGCCAGTGCCTGGTGAGCTCCGGGGCGCACGACGTGTGGCTCGCCACCGGCGGCGCCGCCACCGCGCGCGTCCTGCACTCCGCCGACCGCGGCCTGACCTGGACGGCGAGCACCTCGACGATCCCGGCCGGTGACCCGGCGCGCGGCGTCTTCGGGCTCGCCTTCCGCGACCGTACGCACGGGATCGCGGTCGGCGGCGACTACCGGGCCGGGCAGCTCTCGCCCCGGGCGGCCGAGGTCACCGGGAACGGCGGCCGCAGCTGGTCCCCCGCGGCGGCCCCGGTCGCCGCCTACCGCTCCGGCGTCGCCTGGCTGCCGCACAGCCGGTCGGCCGCGCTCGCGGTGGGCCCCACCGGCACCGACGCGACCACCGACGGCGGCCGCACCTGGCACACCGTCGACACCGGCTCGTACGACACCGTGGACTGCGCCCCCGACCTCGGCTGCTGGGCGGCGGGGGAGAAGGGCAGGGTGGCGCGGCTCGCGCGCAGGCCCTAGCGGGCGGGCAACTCCTGCCGGTACGGGGCGAGTCCGGGGGCGACCTTCGTCGCGAAGAACTCGGTGATCCGGTACGCGCAGACGCCGTGGACGCTGAAGGGGTCGGTCGCCGTGATCCGCTCGATCTCCGCGCGGTCGTCCCCGACGGCCAGGATGATCCCGCCCTCGCGGGGCTCCTTGCGCCCGGAGGCGATGAACACCCCGGCCTCGTACTGCCCGTTCAGCCAGGCGACATGCGCGTCGAGCAGCTCGTCGACGCGGGAGAGGGGAGCCGTGTAGCTCAGGTCGAGTATGAACATGATCGTCAGGCTACTCCGGGCAGCCCCTAGGCTGAGGGAATGGCGACGCTCACAGAGATCCCCGAGGGCTGGCCCGTCGACGAGGCCGGGGCGCTGGCCGTGCAGGACGAACTGCGCGGCCGCGTCGAGCTCGACGAGCCCGGCCCGCCGCCCGGCACCGGTCTCGTCACGGGCGTGGACGTGGCCTACGACGACGAGCGGGACGTCGTCGCGGCGGCCGCCGTCGTCCTGGACGCCGCCACCCTGAAGGTCGTCGAGGAGTCCACCGCCGTCGGCCGCGTCGCCTTCCCGTACGTACCGGGGCTGCTCGCCTTCCGGGAGATCCCCACGGTCCTGGCGGCCCTCGGCGCGCTGCGAGCCGACCCCGGCCTGGTGGTCTGCGACGGCTACGGGCTCGCCCACCCGCGCCGCTTCGGCCTCGCCTCCCACCTCGGCGTCCTCACCGGGCTCCCGGTGATCGGCGTCGCCAAGAACCCGTTCACCTTCGCCTACGAGCAGCCCGGCGCCGGGCGTGGTGCGGCCTCGGCGCTGGTGGACGGGCAGGGCGAGGAGGTCGGCCGGGCGCTGCGCACCCAGCGAGGCGTCAAGCCGGTGTTCGTCTCCGTCGGGCACCGGGTGAGCCTGGACAACGCCTGCGCCCACACCCTGCGGCTGAGCCCGCGCTACCGCCTTCCGGAGTCGACCCGGCGCGCGGACGCGCTGTGCCGCGAGGCACTGCGCACCGCGCTCCGGCCCGTATGACCCCCTCCTAGCGGGCGTCTGCCACGCGGAAGCGGATGCCCGCCTTCTGGATCCGGTCCAGCAGGGCGTCGCCCATCGCCGTGACCGTCGTCAACTGTCCCGACAGATCGGGCAGTTCGTCGAGGGCGAGGCTCAGGGCCCCCTCGGCGAGGATCTTCGCGGTCTCGCCGTACCCCGGGTCGCCGCCCGAGACCTCGGTGAACACCCGGCGCCCGCCGCCCTCGCCGACGAAGCGCAGCGAGAACCAGCTCCGGTCGCGGCGCTCCTGGTCGGGGCCGCTGCCCGGCTCGTAACGGTTGATCAGCCACCGCCGCGCGGCGGGCAGCTGGGCCACGCCGAGCGCCGCGCCCGCTCCGGCCACCGCGCCCAGGGCCATCGGCAGCCGCCGCACCGCCGCGAAGTGGCGGTAGCGGAAGTCGGGGCCGTAGCGGGCGCTCGCGGCGGCCGAGCGGGCCACCACCATCGGGTCCAGGACCGGCAGGGGCAGCGCCCAGGCGCCCGTCTCCCGGCTGAAGTGCGGTGCGCCCAGCGGGGCGCGGGCCCGGCGCCCGACCAGCCGGGGCTCGTGCAGCCGCCGCTCCCGGGCCGCCCTGAGCTGCTGCGGGCCGCGCCCCATCGCGGTGATCGCGGAGGCCAGGGTGCCGCCGGAGAACATCGCGTTCGAGCGCACGAAGCCGTCCACGCTCAGCGGCACACCCTCGGGGAGCTGCTTGACCGTGTAGTACACGCCCAGGTCGCACGGCACCGAGTCGAAGCCGCAGGCGTGCACCAGGCGCGCGCCGGTCTCCCGGGCCCGCGCGTCATGGCGTACGTACGTCGTGTCCACGAACTCCGGCTCGCCGGTCAGATCGAGGTAGTCGGTCCCCGCCTCGGCGCACGCGGCGACCAGGCCCTCGCCGTACCAGACGTACGGGCCGACCGTGGTGACCACGACCCGCGCGGACCCGGCGAGCGCGCGCAGGGACTCGGGGTCGGCGGAGTCCGCCGTGATCAGGGGGAGCGAGGCGCACGCCGGGTCGATGGCGGCCAGCTTCTCGCGCAGCGCCTCCAGCTTGGCGGCCGACCGCCCCGCGATCGCCCAGTGGCACCCCTGGGGCGCGTGCGCGGCCAGATACTCCGCCGTGAGCGTGCCCACGAACCCCGTGGCCCCGAACAGCACGATGTCGTACGGCCTGGCCGCCCGCCGCGCCCGCTGCTCCGCCGACCGCTCCGACCGCTTCACAGTGTTGCCCTCCGCATCTGCACCGGTCGCGCTCCCGCGCCGTTGTCGGTGGCTGAGGCTAGCGTGAGAAGCCGGGTCGCGGGTGATCAAGGAGGACGGACATGGGAGCACCGCCGAAGGCCGCGCTGGCGAAATGGGAGAAGCTGCGGGAGTTTGCCCTGGGCCTGCCGGGGGCCGTCGAGGAGCACCCCTGGGGCGAGACCGTGGTGAAGGTCAACAAGAAGATCTTCGTCTTCCTCGGCGTGGACGACGGCAGCTGTCCACTGGGCATGGGCGTCAAGCTGACGGACGAGGCCACGCACGCGCACGCCCTGTCCTCGCCCGGGGCCCAGCCTTCGGGGTACGGCCTGGGCAAGTCGGGCTGGGTGCAGGTGCCGCTGGCCGAGAAGGGCGCGCCGAGGGCGGATCTGCTGTGCGAGTGGGTGGAGGAGAGCTATCGGGCGATCGCCACGAAGAAGCTGATCGCGGAGCTCGACGCCGGCTGAGCGGGGCCCGGTGGAACACTGGCGTACCACTCGGTAAAAACCAAGCGCTTGCTCGCGCAGAGGGCTTGTGCGAAGTGGAACGTGTTCTTAGCATCACTGATGTTACATCAGTTGTGTCACAGTGCTGGGGGCTCGATGACAGGTTCAGGGAACGGCCCGCTCACCGGGGTGCGCGTGGTCGAGCTGGCGGGGATCGGGCCCGGCCCGTTCGCCGCGATGCTCCTGGCCGACCTGGGCGCGGACGTGGTGCGGGTCGACCGCCCCGGCGGCGCGGGCCTGGCCGTCGACCCGGCGTACGACCTGACCAACCGCAACAAGCGCTCCGTGCTGATCGACCTGAAGTCCGAGGACGGCCCCCGGCGCGTCCTCGACCTGGTCGAGAAGGCCGACATCCTCGTCGAGGGCTACCGCCCCGGCGTCGCCGAGCGCCTCGGCGTCGGGCCCGAGGAGTGCCTGGCCCGCAATCCGGGGCTGGTCTACGGACGGATGACCGGCTGGGGCCAGGAGGGCCCGCTCGCCGCCCGCGCCGGACACGACATCGCGTACATCGCCGTCACCGGCACCCTCGGCATGATCGGCAAGCCGGACGAGGGCCCGACCGTCCCGGCCAACCTGGTGGGCGACTACGCGGGCGGCTCGCTCTATCTCGTCGTCGGTGTCCTCGCCGCCCTCCAGCACGCCCGTACGAAGGGCGAGGGGCAGGTCGTGGACGCCGCGATCGTGGACGGCGCCGCCCACCTCGCCACCATGATCCACGGCATGATGGCGGCCGGCGGCTGGCAGGACCGGCGCGGCGCCAATCTGCTCGACGGCGGCTGCCCCTTCTACGGCACCTATGAGACCGCCGACGGCGAGTACATGGCCGTCGGCTCTCTTGAGCAGCAGTTCTACGACGAGTTCATCCGCCTCCTGGGCCTGGACGCGGTCGCCCCGGCCCGTAAGGACCTCGCCCGCTGGGAGGAACTGCGCACCGCGATCACCGAGCGGTTCCGCACCCGTACGCGCGCGGAGTGGACGGCCGTCTTCGAGGGGTCGGACGCGTGTGTGGCGCCCGTGCTCTCGCTCCGTGAGGCCCCCGCCCACCCCCGCCAGGGCCTGCTCGGGCTCGCCGTGGACGAGGAGTACGGGGGCGGCGGCAACGCCGACTTCCGCTACAGCGCGGTGCTCGCCGAGGAGTTCACCAGGGCGGGCGCGGCAGGCCTGGCGATCGGGCTGCACAACGACATCATCGGGCCGTATCTGACCGGGCTCGCCACCGAGGAGCAGAGGCGGCGCTGGCTGCCGGGCTTCTGCGACGGCTCCCTGATCACGGCGATCGCCATGACCGAGCCCGGCGCCGGATCCGACCTCCAGGGCATCGCCACGCACGCCGAGGACAAGGGCGACCACTGGCTGCTCAACGGCTCCAAGACGTTCATCTCCAACGGCATCCTCGCGGACCTGGTGATCGTCGTCGCCAGGACCACGCCCGAGGGCGGTGCGCACGGGCTCTCCCTGCTGGTCGTCGAGCGGGGCACGGCCGGCTTCGAGCGCGGTCGCAACCTCGACAAGATCGGCCAGAAGTCCCAGGACACGGCCGAGCTGTTCTTCACCGACGTACGCGTTCCCAAGGAGAACCTCCTCGGCGAGCTCAACGGCGCCTTCGTCCACCTGATGACCAATCTCGCGCAGGAGCGCATGGCCATCGCCGTCGCCGGGATCGCCGCCGCCGAACACCTCCTTGAGATCACCACGCGGTATGTGAAGGAGCGCGAGGCCTTCGGGCGGCCACTGGCCACCAAGCAGCACATCCGCTTCGAGATCGCCGAGATGGCCACCGAGTGCGCCGTCACCCGTTCGTTCCTCGACCGCTGCATCGTGGATCACTCGAACGGGGAACTCGACGCCGTGCACGCCTCGATGGCCAAGTGGTGGGCCACCGAGCTCCAGAAGCGCACCGCCGACCGCTGTCTGCAACTGCACGGCGGCTACGGCTATATGAGCGAGTACCGCGTCGCCAGGGCTTTCACGGACGGACGCATCCAGACCATCTACGGCGGGACCACCGAGATCATGAAGGAGATCATCGGTCGTTCCCTGCTCGGCTAACCCTCCTTGAAAGGCTTTTCAGTGAGCACCGAAGCGTATGTGTACGACGCGATCCGCACCCCGCGCGGCCGGGGCAAGGCCAACGGCTCCCTGCACGGCACCAAGCCGATCGACCTCGTCGTCGGCCTGATCCACGAGATCCGCGCGCGCTTCCCCGGCCTCGACCCGGCGGCGATCGACGACATCGTCCTCGGCGTGGTCGGCCCGGTCGGCGACCAGGGCTCCGACATCGCCCGGATCGCGGCGATCGCCGCCGGGCTGCCGGACACGGTCGCCGGAGTCCAGGAGAACCGCTTCTGTGCCTCGGGTCTGGAAGCGGTCAACATGGCCGCCGCCAAGGTCCGTTCGGGCTGGGAGGACCTGGTGCTCGCGGGCGGCGTCGAGTCGATGTCGCGGGTGCCGATGGCCTCGGACGGCGGCGCCTGGTTCGCCGACCCGATGACCAACTTCGACACCAACTTCGCCCCGCAGGGCATCGGCGCCGACCTCATCGCCACGGTCGAGGGCTTCTCGCGGCGCGATGTGGACGAGTACGCGGCGCTCTCCCAGGAGCGGGCCGCAGAGGCCTGGAAGGACGGCCGGTTCGCCCGGTCCGTCGTGCCCGTCAAGGACCGCAACGGCCTGGTCGTCCTCGACCACGACGAGCACATGCGCCCCGGCACCACGGCCGACTCGCTCGCGGCCCTGAAGCCGTCCTTCGCCGCCATCGGCGACATGGGCGGCTTCGACGCGGTGGCGCTCCAGAAGTACCACTGGGTGGAGAAGATCGACCACGTCCACCACGCGGGCAACTCCTCCGGCATCGTCGACGGCGCCGCCCTGGTCGCCATCGGCTCGCGCGAGGTCGGCGAGCGCTACGGCCTCACCCCGCGCGCCCGTATCGTCTCGGCGGCCGTCTCCGGCTCCGAGCCGACGATCATGCTGACCGGTCCCGCCCCCGCCACCCGCAAGGCGCTCGCCAAGGCCGGGCTCACCATCGACGACATCGACCTCGTCGAGATCAACGAGGCGTTCGCCGGAGTGGTGCTGCGCTTCGCCCGGGACATGGGCCTCTCGCTCGACAAGATCAACGTCAACGGCGGCGCCATCGCCATGGGCCACCCGCTGGGCGCCACCGGCGCGATGATCCTCGGCACGCTCGTCGACGAGCTGGAGCGCCGCGACCAGCGCTACGGCCTCGCCACGCTGTGCGTGGGCGGCGGCATGGGCATCGCCACCGTCGTCGAGCGTCTCTGACCGTCCTCTTCCCGGCCAACCCCGTTACGGAGCAGCATCACATGACCGAGAGCACGACCATCCGCTGGGAACAGGACGAGACCGGCGTCGTCACCCTCGTCCTCGACGACCCCAACCAGTCCGCCAACACGATGAACCAGGCCTTCAAGGACTCCATCGCGGCGATCGCCGACCGCGCCGAGGCCGAGAAGGACTCCATCCGGGGCATCGTCTACACCTCCGCCAAGAAGACGTTCTTCGCGGGCGGCGACCTCAAGGAAATGATCCAGGTCGGCCCCGAGAACGCCCAGCAGGCCTTCGACACCGGCACCGCCATCAAGCACTCGCTGCGCCGTATCGAGACCCTGGGCAAGCCGGTCGTCGCCGCCATCAACGGCGCGGCGCTCGGCGGCGGTTACGAGATCGCCCTCGCCAGCCACCACCGCATCGCCCTAGACGCCCCCGGCTCCAAGATCGGCCTGCCCGAGGTCACCCTCGGCCTGCTCCCGGCGGGTGGCGGCGTGACCCGTACCGTCCGTCTGATGGGCATCGCGGACGCGCTCCTCAAGGTGCTGCTCCAGGGCACCCAGTACACCCCTCGGCGGGCGCTGGAGAACGGCCTGGTGCACGAGGTCGCGGCCACGCCCGAGGAGATGCTCGCCAAGGCCCGCGCCTTCATCGACGCGAACCCCGAGTCCCAGCAGCCCTGGGACGTCAAGGGCTACCGGATCCCGGGCGGCACCCCGTCGAACCCGAAGTTCGCCGCCAACCTGCCCGCCTTCCCGGCCAACCTCAAGAAGCAGCTGAACGGCGCCCCCTACCCGGCCCCGCGCAACATCCTCGCGGCCGCCGTCGAGGGCTCCCAGGTCGACTTCGAGACCGCCCTGACCATCGAGGCCCGCTACTTCACCGAGCTGGTCACCGGCCAGACCGCGAAGAACATGATCCAGGCGTTCTTCTTCGACCTCCAGGCCGTCAACTCCGGTGCCAACCGCCCCAAGGGCATCGAGCCGCGCCCGGTCCGCAAGGTCGCCGTCCTCGGCGCCGGCATGATGGGCGCGGGCATCGCGTACTCGTGCGCCCGGGCCGGCATCGAGGTCGTCCTCAAGGACGTCTCGCCGGAGGCCGCGCAGAAGGGCAAGGAGTACGCGGAGAAGCTCCTCGCCAAGGCGCTCTCGCGGGGCCGCACCACCGAGGCGAAGCGGGACGAGATCCTCGCCCGGATCACCCCCACCGCCACCCCGCAGGACCTGGCGGGCTGCGACGCGGTGATCGAGGCGGTCTTCGAGAACACCGAGCTCAAGCACAAGGTGTTCCAGGAGATCCAGGACGTCGTCGAGCCGGACGCGCTGCTCTGCTCCAACACCTCGACGCTGCCGATCACCGGCCTCGCCGAGGGCGTCACCCGCCAGGCCGACTTCATCGGGCTGCACTTCTTCTCGCCCGTCGACAAGATGCCGCTCGTCGAGATCATCAAGGGCGAGCGCACCGGCGAGGAGGCGCTGGCCCGCGCCTTCGACCTGGTCCGTCAGATCAAGAAGACCCCGATCGTGGTCAACGACTCGCGCGGCTTCTTCACCTCGCGGGTCATCGGCCAGTTCATCAACGAGGGCGTCGCGATGCTCGGCGAGGGCGTCGAGCCCGCCTCCATCGAGCAGGCGGCGGGCCAGGCGGGCTACCCCGCCAAGGTGCTCTCGCTGATGGACGAGCTGACCCTGACCCTGCCCCGCAAGATCCGCGACGAGACGCGGCGCGCGGTCGAGGAGGCGGGCGGCGTCTGGCCCGGCCACCCGGCGGACGCGGTCATCGACCGCATGGTGGACGAGTTCGGCCGCCCCGGCCGCAGCGGTGGCGCGGGCTTCTACGAGTACGACGGCGAAGGCAAGCGCGTACGGCTGTGGCCGGGCCTGCGCGAGCACTTCGGCCAGCCGGGCGCGGAGGTCCCCTTCGAGGACATGAAGGAGCGGATGCTCTTCGCCGAGTCGCTCGACACCGTCCGCCTCTTCGAGGAGGGCGTGCTGACCTCGGTCGCCGACGCCAACATCGGCTCCATCATGGGCATCGGCTTCCCGGCCTGGACGGGCGGCGTGATCCAGTACATCAACGGTTACGAGGGTGGTCTGCCGGGCTTCGTGGCCCGCGCCCGCGAACTGGCCGAGCGCTACGGCGACCGCTTCCTGCCGCCCGCGCTGCTCGTGGAGAAGGCGGAGAAGGGCGAGAAGTTCACCGACGCGTGAGCGAGGGGTGAGGGCGGGGGACCGGAGAGTCCCCCGCCCGTCACTCCGACTCGGCGCGGAACGCCGCCCGCAGCTCTTCCTTGAGCGACCGCTGGAACGCGGTGACCAGGGCCTGCACCACCATGGGCTGCATATGGGCCGACAGCGACCGCATCGCCGCCACATGGTCCGGATCCGACTCCCGCTCCCGGTACGGGTTCCACACCTCGTCCCGGAACAGCCGTGTCAGCTCGTGCGCGGCCGAGCGGGTGTGTTCGAGGAGCACGGTCCGCGCCGCCAGGATCGTCTCGTGCGCGATCGGCACGTCCAGGAGCTGCACCCCGAGCGCGAGCAGTCCGGGGTCGACCAGGAACGCGTCGGCCCTGCCCTCGGTCCGCTCAAGGACGCTCATCGCGGCCAGCCGGTCGAGATCCGTGTCGGACAGCGGCCGCCCGGCCCGCCGCTCCAGCTCGGCCCGGGTCGCCTCCTCGGCGGCGTCCGGCGCCCAGGAGGCGACCACGGCCCGGTGGATGGCCAGGTCGTGCGCGCTGAGGTCGGCCGGCAGCTGCTCCAGATAGCGCTCGATCGCGGCCAGCGTCATCCCGTGGTGCTGCAACTCCTCGATGAGTGCCAGCCGGGACAGATGCGCCGGGCCGTAGTGGCCGACGCGTCGGGGCCCGATGGCGGGGGGCGGCAGCAGGCCTCGGGTGCTGTAGAAACGGATGGTGCGCACGGTGACCCCGGCCCGCGCGGCCAGTTCGTCGACCGTCAGGGTCGGCTCCTCGGTCTCCGTCGCCATGGCGGTGCCTCGTTTCCCCGGGTGCGCGGACTGCGATGCAACAGTATTGCTGTCTCACCACTGTTGTCACCCACGCCGTGGTCACCCACCCGGGGAACGGGCCGCCCGGCTCAGCCGCCCGCGACCAGCGGGTAGTGGTCGGAGAGGTTGGTGTACGTGTAGCTCTTGCCCCAGCTGCTCACCGTCCAGGGCGCCGACTGCTCCTTGACGACGTCGTTGTTCCAGCCGGAGGGACGGGCGTGCCCCTGGTAGTGGAGCACGTAGTCGAGGTCCTCGCGCGGCTCACCGGGGTAGCGGTAGGCGGCGATGGAGTTGTCGACGGTGTCGAACGAGTACGTGTGCCCGGTGCGCGAGTCCGCCCCGACGAGCCCACCGTCGCTGAGCATCGAGGCGTACTCGGCGCTGTGCGAGTCGACGTTGAGGTCACCGGCGAGCATGACCTCCTCGTTCGCCGGGATGTTCTTGGCGTCGAGGAACGACTTGACGGCCTTGAGCTGGAGCGAGCGGTCCTTGGCGGCCTCGCCCGCGCCGCAGCCGGAGTCGGTGGACTGGAGGTGGGTGCCCACGACGTGCACCTTGGTGCCGTTGACGTTCAGCACGACGTAGGCGATGCCCTTGTTGGACCACCAGTCGGCGCCGCAGGCGTCCTTGAAGATCACCTGCTCCTTGCGGAGGATCGGCCACTTGCTGAGCACGGTGACACCGCCGTCCTCGGGTGTCGTCGAGGAGTACGAGCCGCTCGTCGCGTCCCAGCCGTCCTTGCTCCGGCCGACGACGGGGGTCTGGTACGGGTACTGGGCGGCGGCGTTCCGCTTCAGCGCGTCCGAGGTGGTGTTGTCGAACGCCTCCTGAAGGACGACGACGTCGTTGCCCTGGAAGAAGGGAGCGGCCGGTATCGCCTGGGCCCGGTGCTCCTGGCCCCAGTTCGGGTAGAGGTTGGTGCTCATCATGAACGTGTTGTAGCTGAGCACCTTCAGCCGGGGCGCGTCCGCGGCGGCGGTGGCGGCCGAGGCCGACGGGGTGGCGGCGGCCAGCGTGACGGCGGCGAGCGCGGTGGCGAGGGCCGCGCCGGGGACACGGCGAAGCGCGGAGTGCGGCACTGGAACTCCCGTGGGTGAAGTGGGGGGTTGGACTGGCGCGCACATCAAATCAGCCACAGTTACCTTGGGGTAACCATCTGGTGGCGCAATTCTTTACTGGGGCGTAACGAGCGGGCGATCTTGGTGCGCCGGGCCCCTGGGTGACGGACGGGACCCCGGGTGACAGAGGGGGAAATGTGTCATCTGTCATCTGGTAAGCCTGGATACATGATCGAAAGCCGTACGCCGTCCGCCCCCGTCCCGCCTCCGCCCGGCGGTGTCCTGTGGAGCCTCGCCGGCGACGTGCGGATGCTGCTCACGCTGCCCGCCGCACTCACCCTCCAGGTCGCGCACCCGGCCGTCGGCGCCGGGGTCGATGAGCACTCCGTGTTCCGGACCGACCCCTGGGGGCGCGGCGAGCGCTCCCTGCGCTCCCTCCAGCTGTGGGTGTACGGCGGCGAGGCGGCGGCCGAGGAGGGGCGGCGGCTGCGCCGGCTGCACCGGACCATCCAGGGCGCCGATACCCGGGGCCGCCGCTACCACGCGCTGACCCCGGCCAACTACGCCTGGGTGCACGCCACCGGCTATCCCGTCTTCGCCCACTCCCAGAAGTATCTGAACCGCCCCCTCACCGAGGCCCAGGAGCGGCAGATGTACGCGGAGTGGCTCCAGGTCGGACGCATCCTGGGCATCCACGACCGGGACATGCCGCAGACCATCGAGGAGTTCTGGCCGTACTACCGCAAGATGCTGGGCGACGAGATCGCCTCCAACGCGGTCGTCGAGGAACTCATATCCGTCGACGCGAAGGTCCCGGCCCCCGACCGCGGCCCGCTCCCCGTCCGGCTGCTGCTCCGGCTGTGCTGGCCGGTGCTGCTGCCTCCGATCGCCCGGTTCCGGCGCTTCGTGACCCTCGGGTTCCTGCCGCCGGACGCCCGCGAGGCGCTCGGCCTGGAGTGGACCGACGCACAGGAGCGGAAACTGCGCCGGTTCGGCCGCGTGGTGCGGGCCGTCGTGCCCGTACTGCCCGAGCGGCTGCGCTACCTCCCGCTCGCCCGGGAGGCGAGGGCGCGGTTCAGGACGGGGAGCTCCGGCCCGCGGCCCCGGTGACTCTCAGGCCGACGCCCGCTTCACCAGCGCCGTCTCCATGATCACCGACGTCGGCGCGGTCGCCGGGCCTTCGCGCAGGCCCCGCAGCAGCAGCCGGGCCATCAGCCGGCCCATCCCCTCGATGTCCTGGCGGACCGTGGTCAGCGGCGGGTCGGTGCTCTCGGCCACCCCGTGCATGTCGTCGAAGCCGACCAGGGCCACGTCCTTCGGCACCCGGCGCCCCCGCTCGCGCAGCACCCGCAGGGCGCCCGAGGCCATGAGGTCGTTCGCCGCGAACACCGCGTCCAGGTCCGGGCGCCGCCCCAGCAGCCGGGCCATCGCGAGGGCCCCGCTCTCCGCCGTGAAGGCGCCGTGCTCGACCAGCTCGGGGTCGGCGTCGGGCAGCACGTCGTGGAACCCGTCGAGCCGGTCCGTCGCCGACGTCTGGTCGCTGGGGCCCGCGATGTGGGCGACACGGGTGCGGCCGAGCGAGAGCAGATGGCGGACGGCCTGTCTGGCGCCGCCCCGGTTGTCGGCGTCCACATACGGCACGGGCCGCTCGCCCGGCGCCGTCGGCCAGCTCGGGCGGCCCCCGTACACCGTGGGCATCCCCGTCCTGCGGGCGATCGCGGGCAGCGGGTCGTCGGTGTGCAGCGAGAAGGCGAGCGCGCCGTCGACGTGGCCGCCCGCCAGATAGCGGGCGATCCGGTCGTAGTCGCCCGGCCCCTCCACCAGGAGCAGCACCAACTGGGTGTCGTGCGCGGTCAGTTCCCTGCTGATACCCCGGATCTGCTGCGAGAAGAACGGGTCGGAGAAGATCCTGATCTCCGGCTCGGGGATGATCACGGCGACGGCGCCGGTGCGCCGGGTGACCAGGGTGCGGGCGGCGTGGTTGGGGACGTAACCCAGCTCCTCGACCGCCTGGCGCACCTTGTCGACCAGCGGTGGCCGCACCCCCGTGCCGCCGTTGACGACCCGGGAGGCCGTGGCCCGTGAGACGCCGGCGCGCGCCGCGACGGCTTCCAGGGTGGGGCGGGCCCCCAGGTGCTGCTCGGTCACGGCGGGTGCTCCTCGCGGGCGGCGGACGGCGATGCGCCGCCTTCAGCGTATCGGGTGCCAACACGCCGCTGAGAGCGCTTACTTCATCTTCCTGGGCCTTGTTCCCGGGCCTCGTTTGCGGGCCTCGGAGAACCCGGTGGGCGGGCGCGGGCTCCGCGGCCGCGCCCGCCCACCGGCCGACCGTGTCAGCGGTGGTCGTGGATCTCGTTGGTCGCCGCGATCTTCTTCCAGGACTTCGGCTGCGTCAGCGGCACACCGGCCGCCAGCTTCGCCTTCTTGGCGGCCGGGGCGGCCGGCTTCGAGGCCTGGTACAGCCAGGTGTCGAAGAGCCCGGCGAGCGGCTTGCCCGTGGCCTTCTCCGCGTACAGCACGAAGTCGCCCACCTTGGCGTTGCCGTACTGGTGGGCCGTCGGCCAGCCCTTGAGCAGCGCGAAGAAGCTCGTGTCGCCGACCGTGTCGCGCAGCGCCTGGAGGGCGAGCGCGCCCCGGTCGTAGACGGCCAGGTCGAACTGGTTGTCCGGGCCCGGGTCACCCGGCTTGACCTTCCAGAACGCGTCGTCGGCCGGGTGCTGCGCGTACACGTAGTCCGCGAGCTCCTTCGCGGTGCCCTCGCCCTCCTTCTCCGACCAGAGCCACTGGGCGTAGCGGGCGAAGCCCTCGTTGTTCCAGATGTCCTTCCAGCCGTCCACCGAGACGCTGTCGCCGTACCACTGGTGGGCCAGCTCGTGGACGACCACCGAGACGTTGGCGCCGTTCGCGAACTGCTTGGGGCTGTAGTACGGGCGGGTCTGGGTCTCCAGGGCGAAGCCGGAGGTCACGTTCGGCACATAGCCGCCGACCGAGTTGAACGGGTACGGGCCGTAGAGGTCGCTCAGCCACTCGGCGACCTCCTTGGTGCGCTCGATGCTGGCGCGCGCGGCGCCGTCGTTGTCACCGAGGTCCTTGCTGTACGCGTTGATCACCGGCAGCCCGTTGGCCAGGGTGTCGGTGGTGATGTCGAACTTGCCGATCGCCACCGTCGTCAGATAGCTGGCCTGCGGCTTGTTGGAGCGCCAGTTGTAGCGCGTCCAGCCCAGCTTCGAACTCTGCGACTGGAGCGTGCCGTTGCTGATCGCCTGCGTGCCGTCCGGGACGAGGACCGACACGTCGTAG
The DNA here is from genome assembly GCF_001653515.1 of Streptomyces sp. ERV7. Taxonomy (GTDB): domain Bacteria; phylum Actinomycetota; class Actinomycetes; order Streptomycetales; family Streptomycetaceae; genus Streptomyces. Next base: position 1,232,803 of record NZ_LYOY01000051.1, read on the forward strand.
GTGGCCTTGTCCAGCGGGTGGTCGTTGGAGGGGAACCACCACACGGCCGAGTCGGGCTCCTGCGCCGCCACCCCGCCGTCGGGGGTGCGGTGCCAGGCCGTGTACCCGTCGATGCTCAGCTCGGACGGCTTGCCCGCGTACTTCACCACCACCGTGACCGATCGGCCCTTGGCCAGCGGCGCCGCCGGGGTGATCTCCAGCTCCTGGGTGCCGGACTTGGTGTACTTCGCCAGGGTGCCGTTGACCCGGACCTCGCTCACCGCGAGCCCGAAGTCCAGGTTGAAGCGGGAGAGGTTCTGCGTGGTGGTGGCGAGGATCGTCGCCGTGCCCTCCAGGAGGTCCGTGGCGGGCTGGTACTTCAGTCTCAGGTCGTAGTGGGAAACGTCGTAACCGCCGTTGCCGCTGCTCGGGTAGTAGGGGTCGCCGATACCCGGCGCGCCCGGAGTGAAGTCCGTGGCCGATGCCGGGATCGCCAGCAGCAGGGACGCGGCGAGCACGCTCGGGGCGAGGATTCTGCGGTGCACGAGTGCTCCAAGTCGTCGGGGTGAACGATCTCTTCGGACCCTATTCAGCGCCCCTCCGGCAAGTCATGTCCATGGCCCCTGCTGTCACACGATCGCCATTGCGCCGACATGGTGACCTGCTCGCCATGGACCACTTCCGGACCGTGCCTGCCCCCTTTTGCACGGGAGTTGACGGGAGTACCGTCCGCCCATGCCGATTCCTGCGCGGCCCAGCCGCACGAGGTTCAGATCGCTCCGGTCGCCCGGTCGGGCGCGCCTGCTCGTGGTGGCGCTCGCGGCCGCCCTGACGGCCCTGTTCCTCTCCCCGGTGGGCGCCCAGGCGGCCCGTGCCAGGGAGAGCACGCCCGTCTACTCGTACGAGAACGCGATACGCGAATCCGTCTGGGTCGACACGCGGCTCGACGCGGACGGCGACGGCAAGGGCGACCGGGTCGCCGTCGACATAGTCCGCCCCCGCGAGCCCGCGAGCCAGGGCCGCAGGGTTCCGGTCATCATGGACGCCTCGCCGTACTACGCCTGCTGCGGGCGCGGCAACGAGAGCCAGCTCAAGACGTACGACGCGCACGGCGACGTCGTCCAGATGCCGCTCTTCTACGACAACTACTTCGTGCCGCGCGGCTACGCCTTCGTCGGCGTCGACCTGGCCGGAACCAATCGCTCGGACGGCTGTGTCGACATCGGCGGCCCCTCCGACATCCAGTCCGCCAAGGCGGTCGTCGACTGGCTGAACGGCCGCGCCCGCGCGTACACCACCCGGACCGGCGCCCGGCGGGCCGACGCCGGCTGGAGCAACGGCAGGACCGGCATGATCGGCAAGAGCTGGGACGGCACCATAGCCAACGGCGTGGCCGCCACCGGCGTCGAAGGCCTCAAGACGATCGTCCCGATCAGCTCCATATCCTCCTGGTACGACTACTACTTCGCCAAGGGCGCCCCGCTCTACGACTCCGGGCCCGACTGGCTCTCCCACTACGTCGAGAGCCCCACGGGACAGGCCCACTGCGACGCGGTGCAGCGCGAGCTGGTCGACGGGGCGCCGCGCACCGGCGACTGGACGCCGCTGTGGAGCGGACGCGACTACGTGGCCGACGCGGGCAACGTCAGGGCGAGCGTGTTCGTGGTGCACGGCATGCAGGACCTGAACGTCCGCCCCAAGAACTACGGCCAGTGGTGGGACGCGCTGGCGGCGCAGGGCGTCGAGCGCAAGATCTGGCTCTCCCAGACCGGGCACGTCGACCCCTTCGACTACCGCCGCGCCGACTGGGTCCCCACCCTCCACAAGTGGTTCGACCACTATCTCCTCGGCTATGACAACGGCATCGAGCGCGAGCCGATGGCCGACGTCGAGCGCCACCCCGACCAGTGGTCCACCGACCGCACCTGGCCTCCGGCGGGCACCCGTGACGCCGTGCTGCGCCCGGTCGCGGGCTCCGCGCCCGGCGTCGGCGGCCTCGCCCTGAGCCCGGCGCCCGCCGGGACGACCGAGACGTTCACCGACGACCCCCAGCTGGACGAGGTGAAGTGGGCGGCCGCCGTGGACCGCTCCACCCCGGACAAGGCCGGGTTCACGACCCAGCCCCTCGCCGCCGACCTGCGGCTCTCCGGCTCCTCCAAGGTGACCGTCACCGCGACCCCGACCACCACCAGCGCACACCTCTCGGCGGTCCTGGTGGACCTCGGCCCCGACACCATCCGCAATTACGGCGGCGACGGCGAGGGCATCCTCACCGGCACCACCCGCACCTGCTGGGGCGAGAGCACGGCCGGCGACAGCGCCTGTTTCAAGGTCACCGCCGCCGACACCAAGGCCGTCGACTACACCGTGTTCAGCCGGGGCTGGGCCGACCTCGGCAACTACGCGGGCGGCACCGGGCGGCCGCTCACCCCGGGCAAGCCGTACACGATCACCCTCGACCTGCACGCCGGCGACCACGTCGTCCCGGCCGGCCACCGCCTCGCGCTGATCGTCGCGGGCACCGACAGGGACCTCATCGACCCGCCCGCGAGCCGCCCCACGCTCACCCTCGACCTCGCCCGCACCTCGGCGAAGCTGCCGCTCCTCGGCGGTACGGGGGCGTTCCGGCGGGCCACCTCCGGCGCCCCGCCCCACAGCGCGCCGAGGGTCCCGCACCCGGCCGGGGTCGAGGCCCCGCACCTGACGCGCCCGGTCCCGGAGGCGTGGTGAGAGCCCGGACGGCGCTCCTCGGCGTCCTCGGGGCCGCGCTCGCCGTGCCCCTGGTGACGGTGCCGGCGCGGGCGACGGCGAGCCCGCCCCGTACCGGATTCGAGGTGAGCGCCGGGGCGCGCTGGACCGGCGAGGTGGAGGAGCAGGACTTCCTGGCGGCCGTCGCCCAGGGCAGCGACCGCGCCTCGGTCACGCGCATCGGCACCACCACCCGGGGCCGCCCGCTCCAGCTGGTCCGGGTCGGCAGCGGGCACACCGCCAACCGCGTCCTGCTGGTGTGCAGCCAGCACGGCGACGAGCCGGCGGGCCGCGAGGCCTGTCTGGCCACCGTCCGCGACCTCGCCTACGCGAACGACCGGGCGACGCGGCGGCTCCTGGCCCACACCACGCTCTACGTCGTGCCGACCGCCAACCCGGACGGCCGGGCCGCCGACACCCGCGTCAACGCCGACGGCGTCGACGTCAACCGCGACCACATCGCGCTGCGCACGGCCGAGGCGCGGGCGGTGGCCGGGGTCCTGCGCGACGAACGGCCCGACGTCGTCTACGACCTGCACGAGTACGGGGCCACCCCCAAGTACTACGACAAGGACCTGTTCGACCTGTGGCCGCGCAACCTCAACACCGACCCGGCGGTGCACGAGGAGGCCAGGACGCTGTCCGGCGCGTACGTACGGCAGGCCGCCCGCGCGGACGGCTTCTCCACCGGCACCTACGGCATCTGGACCGACCCGGTCACCGGCGAGCCCGTCAAACAGGTCGCGGGCGACGGCCAGGAGCGGATCCTGCGCAACACGGCGGGCATCAAACACGCGGTGGGCCTGCTCATCGAGAGCCGCGTCGACCCGGGAAGCGACGCCGAGGAGGCCGACCCGGCGCTGAACAACCGGCGCCGGGTGGTCTCGCAACTGAGCGGGCTGCGCGGACTGCTGGCCTTCACGGCCGGGCGCAGGGGAGACATCGAGGCGGCGACCAAGGCCGCCCGCCTCGCCGGCTACCGCGACCGGGGACCGGTCTACCTCGGCGGCGCCGACAACGAGCCCGCCACCCCCGCCCAGATCCTCGCCGACCCGCCGTGCGGCTACCGCCTCACCGCCGCCCAGTACGCCGACGTGAAGGACCGGCTGGCCCTGCACGGCGTCCGGGCCGGGCGGTCCGGAGACGGTGCGTTCGTCCCGCTGCGCCAGCCGCTGCGGGCGCTCGTGCCCCTGCTGCTCGACGCCCGTGCGCAGTACGGGCTGACGGCGGCCGAACCCGTACAGCGCTGCTGAGACGGGTTCTCACCGGAGGGGAGTGCGGGAGGCGGCCAGTGCGGCCGCCTCCCGCGCACACCCCCAGGCGACGGTGACCCCGGCGCCGCCGTGCCCGTAGTTGTGCACCAGCAGACCGCCGGACGCGGTGGTCTCCGCCTCGATCCGCACCCCCGACTCCCGCACCGGACGCAACCCCACCCGGTGGGCCAGCACCCGCGCCCCGGCGATCTCGGGACGCACCCGTGCGCACCGCGCCACGATCGCCTCGGCGACCGCCGGATCCGGTACGAGGTCCCAGTCGCCGTCCGTCGCGGTGCCGCCGAGCAGCAGCCCGAACGGCTGGGGGAAGAAGTACGTCGTGTCGCTGGAGGAGTGGTCGACGTGGGTGTACCACTCGCTCACCCCGGGGTTCTCGACCACCACCAACTGGCCGCGCACCGGCCGCACCAGGGGGTCGGGGACCAGCGTACGGGCGCCCAGACCCGTGCAGTTGACCACGACCGGTGCCTGGGGGAAGGCGTCGGCCACCCGGGTCTCCACCGTCCCGCCCGCCGCCTCCAGACGCCGTCGCAGCCAGGCCAGGTGCACCGGCATGTCGATCAGCGGTATCCGGGCGCGCACCCCCTGCGCCGATGCGCGCAACCCGTCCACCTCGGCCGCCCACGGCCCCAGTTCGCCGAGCCGGACGCCCGACTGCAGCCCCTCGACGAGCCGGACCCCGGTCCGCCCGGGATCGGCGGCCAGCTCCTCGTACACCCGCAGGGAGGCCAGCGCCCAGTCGCCGACGCGCCCGGCGGGCTCGATGCGGTAAGGCCACCACAGCGCCCCCGCCACCGCCGACGTCGTCTCCCCGACCGGATCCCGGCTCCACACCCGCACCTGCCGGCCCGACTCCGCAAGGACCACCGCCGTGGTCAGACCGATGACTCCGCCACCCAGCACGATCATCTGCTCGCTCATGGCGGGACGGTAGCGGAATGGGTGACGCCGTGCTCGGATCCGCCACAGAGGGGAATACTCAGGACATGTCAGCCGCGTACGCGACCTTCTCACTCGCCCCCGCGATGCGGGCAGGCGATGTCGCGGGGGCCGGTTCTCCCCAGCTGCACCGCGACTTCATGGACTTCGTCGTCGACGGACGGCCGCTGCTGCTCCAACTCGCCGACCTGGACGCCGTCTCCCCGCTCGCGGCCGACGTGCCGCCCGCCATCCTCGGGGCCCAGGTGCGCAGCCTGCTCCTGGAGACCGCACCGCCGCTGGCCGACGGGCGGTACGTGGTCTATGCCTGCCCGGAGTGCGAGGACCTTGCGTGCGGCGCGGTCACCGCCGTCATCGAGCGCTGCGGCGACGACATCATCTGGCGGGACTTCGCCTGGCAGACCGAGCCCGTGCCCGATCTGATGCTCAACGGCTACCACGGGATAGGGCCGTTCCGCTTCCGTGCCGAGGAGTACAGAGCCGCCCTGGAACGGCTGCTCTGCGACGAGCCGCCCCGGCGCCGGGTCCTGCTCGTGGGGGCCCGCGCGGCCGTCCTCGGCAAGCTCGCGGCGGCCCTGCGCTCGATCGGCATCGGCGCGGACATCGCGCACGACGTCACCGACGCGATCCCCGAGGAGCTGCTGGCCTACGGGGCGGTCGCCTTCGGCCGCGCGGTCCCGGAGGCCGAACGCGCGGCGGTGCGCGCCGCGTTCGCCCGCGCCCGCGCGCACCCCGTGTACGTGACGGGCCTGGCCCCGGTCACCCCGCTCCTGGTGGCCCAGCTGGAACAGGCCCTGGACCGCACCCCGCCGGCCCAGCGCCGGCTCACCTACCTCTCCGCCTCCCCGGACGAGGCCCGGCTCGCGGTCGGCGCGACCTGCCGCGTCCGGCTCACCGCGTACCGCCTGGACCGGCTGCACCGCGTCCGCACCCAGCAGGTCCTGGACGCGGTCCTCGACCCCGGCCCGCACCGGATCCCGCTGGACGAGCGCGCCCTGCGCGGAGAGTCCTTCCTGGTGGCCCGCACCACCGGCGGAGTGATCACGGCGGCGGTCGTGCGCTGAAACGGTCCGCTGGAGCCGAGTGCGGAACCGCTCCGCCGGGGAGCAGGGCCCGGCGCGGGCCCGGCCGGTATTTCGTCGGTGGGTGTCCGCACGCCCCAGTAGGATCTATGTCCTCATGACTGCCACTCTCGTCGCCAAGGACCTCGCCGCCGGCCACGGCGACCGCACGCTCTTCGCCGGGCTCGACCTCGTCGTCGCCCCCGGCGACGTCATCGGCCTCGTCGGGGCGAACGGGGCGGGGAAGTCCTCCCTGCTCCGCCTGCTCGCCGGACTCGACACGCCGGAGGACGGCGAGCTGCGGCTCTCCCCGCCCGGCGCGACCGTGGGGCATCTGCCGCAGGAGCCGGACCGGCGCCCCGGTGAGACCGTGCGCGCCTTCCTGGCCCGCCGCACCGGTGTGGCCGCCGCCCAGGAGGCCATGGACGCCGCCACCCAGGCCCTGGTCGACGGAGCCCCCGGCAGCGACGACGCGTACGCGGAGAGCCTGGAGCGCTGGCTCGACCTCGGCGGCGCCGACCTGGACGAGCGCGCCGAGGAGGTGGCGGCCGCCCTCGGCCTGACCATCGGCCTCGACCAGCCGATGACGGCCCTCTCCGGCGGTCAGGCGGCCCGCGCGGGACTGGCCTCGCTGCTGCTCTCGCGCTACGACGTCTTCCTGCTCGACGAGCCCACCAACGACCTCGACCTGGACGGTCTGGAGCGCCTGGAGTCCTTCGTCAAGGGCCTGCGCGCGGGCACGGTCGTGATCAGCCACGACCGCGAGTTCCTCACCCGTACCGTCACCAAGGTCCTCGAACTCGACCTCGCCCAGCAGCAGATCACGCTCTACGGCGGCGGCTACGAGGCGTATCTGGAGGAGCGGGAGACCGCCCGCAGGCACGCCCGCGAGGACTACGACGAGTACGCGGACAAGAAGTCGGCCCTGGAGGGCCGGGCCCAGATGCAGCGCGGCTGGATGGACAAGGGCGTCAAGAACGCCCGCCGCAAGGCGGGTGACAACGACAAGATGGGCAAGAAGTTCCGCAGCGACTCCAGCGAGAAGCAGGCCGCCAAGGCCCGCCAGACGCAGCGCATGATCGAGCGCCTGGACGTCGTCGAGGAGCCCCGCAAGGAGTGGGAGCTGCGGATGGAGATCGCGTCCGCCCCCCGCTCGGGCGCGGTCGTCGCCACCCTCAACCAGGCCGAGATCCGGCGCGGCGACTACACCTTCGGCCCCGCCTCCCTCCAGATCGACTGGGCCGACCGCGTGGCGATCACCGGCGCCAACGGCGCGGGCAAGTCCACCCTGCTCGCCGCCCTGCTCGGCCGCCTCACGCTCGACTCGGGGCAGGCCGCGCTCGGCTCCGGCGTGATCGTCGGCGAGGTCGACCAGGCCCGGGGGCTCTTCGTCGGCGAGGAGTCCCTGCTCGAAGCGTTCTGCGCGGCCGTCCCCGACACCGAGCCGGCCGAGGTGCGCACGCTGCTTGCCAAGTTCGGTCTGCGCGCCGACCACGTACTGCGCCCCGCCGCCTCGCTCTCGCCCGGCGAGCGCACCCGGGCCGCGCTCGCGCTGCTCCAGGGCCGGGGCGTCAACCTGCTCGTCCTCGACGAGCCGACCAACCACCTCGACCTCCCCGCGATCGAGCAGCTGGAGTCCGCCCTCGACTCGTACACCGGCACCCTGCTCCTGGTCACCCACGACCGCCGGATGCTGGACGCGGTGCACACCACCCGGCGCATCGAGGTCGCCGACGGCAAGGTCACCGAGCAGTAGGACGCGCCCGCGTTACGTGAGCGGCGGCCGGTCCGCGCGTACGGTGAGCGCGTGGACCGCGAGCGCGACCGACTGCAGGCCGTTCTGGAGGCGCTGCCCCGGGCGGCGATCGTGCAAGGCGGCGACGAGCACGTGGTCGCCGTCAACCGCCGTTTCGTCGAGATGTTCGGCCTGGCCGGGCGGGTCCCGTACGAGCCCGGCGCGCCGCTGGGGCCCGTCGTCGAGGCGGTCTGCGACACCTTCGCGGACCGCCCCGCCTGGGCCGTCGAGAGCACCCACACGATCGCCGCCCGCCGGATCCACCGCGCCGCCGAGATCGACCTCACCGACGGCCGGGTCATCCGCCGCGACGTGGAGCCGCTCCACGACGCCGGCGGGCGGCCCTTCGGGTCGCTGTGGACCGCCGAGGACATCACCGAGGACAAGCGCCGTGAGCACGCGCTGCGGCGCGACAACGAGGCGCTCGCGGAGCTGGCCAGTCAGCGCAACGAGTTCCTCGCCTCCGCGTCTCACAACCTGCGCACCCCGCTGACCTCCATCATCAGCTTCTGCGACCTGCTTGCGGACCCCGCGTCGGGCCCGCTGGACGCGGACCGGCGGGAGTTCCTCGAAGCCATCCGCCGCAACGCCCTGCGGATGGCGACCGTGATCACCACGCTGATGGACACCACCCGGATGCGCGAGCCCCGACTGCGCCTGGAGTTCGGCGAGGTGGACATCGCGCGGATGCTGGAGCACGCCGTGCACGACCGTATGCCGGCGCTCACCGAAGCCGGCCTCTTCACCGTCCTCGACTGCGCGCCCGGCCCGCTGCTGTACGGCGACGAGCACCGGCTCGAACACGTCCTCGCCAATCTGCTGGAGAACGCGGCGAAGTACACCCCGCCCGGCGGCCGGGTCGCGATCGAGGCCGCGCCGGAGGACGACAGCTGGCGCATCGCGGTCTCGGACACGGGCATCGGGGTGCCCGAGGACTACCGCGAAGAGATCTTCTCCGGTTTCGTCCGGGCCCCCAACGCCGAGAGCGGCGGCTTCCCCGGCACCGGCCTCGGCCTCACCTTCAGCCGGGACATCGTGCGCCGCCACGGCGGTGAGCTCTCCGTCGCGGACGCGCCGGGCGGGGGAGCGGTCTTCACCCTGCGCCTGCCGGTCGCCGGGCCCGCGCGCCCCGGGGAGGCGCCGTGACACGGATCCTCGTCGTCGAGGACGACCCCGACGTGGCGACCGCGCTACGGGTGCTGCTGACCCGGGCCGGGTACGAGGTGGTGGCCGCCGCCGACGGCCGCGACGGCCTGCGCCGCCTCTTCGCCGACGCCCCCGACCTGATGCTGCTCGACATCGGGCTGCCCGGGCTCGACGGCTGGCAGGTCCTGGAGCGCACCCGGGACATGACCGATCTGCCCGTCCTGCTCCTCACCGCGCGCGGCGCCGAGAGCGACCGGGTGCGGGGCCTGCGGGCCGGGGCCGACGACTACCTCCCCAAGCCCTTCGGCAACGAGGAACTGCTGGCCCGGGTCGAGGCCCTGCTGCGCCGTGCCGCGCCCGCGCGCTGGGCGGGAGCCGCCCAGGACGAGGCCCTGCGCCTGGTCCCCGAGCGCCGCTCGGCGATCTGGCACGGAGAGGAGGTCCGCCTCAGCGACATCGAGTACCGCCTGCTCCAGCTCCTGGTCCGCAACCGGGGCCGGGTGGTCACCACGGACCAGCTCCTCGACCAGGTCTGGGACGACCCCCAGGGCATCGGCCGCGACCGGGTGAAGTTCGCGGTACTGAGACTGCGGCGGAAGTTGCAGCAGGGGGCGGGCAGCCCGGAGTCCGACCCGATCGAGGCGGTGCGGGGGATGGGCTACCGCTATCGCGGGGACCAAAGTCCCTGATCCGGGGCGGGCCGAAAGTCCCGAATTCCTGAGATACGGGCTTCCGCAACCTTTGGGCAACCGAGCGTTATCCGTCCGGGCAACGGACGAAGGCGACCTTTTGGGACGTCCCCGTCGGTCCGTCCCTGGAGTCCACGTGTCCGCTCTGCCGCCCCGCAGCATCGCCGTCGTCCTCGGCACCCGTCCCGAGCTGGTCAAGCTCACCGAGCTGATCCGGCTGCTCGGACCCGCCGCGCACGTCGTGCACACGGGGCAGCACTACGACGAGGAGCTCTCCGGCCGCTTCCTCACCGACCTCGGCATACCCGAGCCCACCTACCTCACCGGCATCGGCGGCCACCCCCGCGCCGTGCAGATCTCGGCGGCCCTGGCCCAGCTCGACGCGCTGTTCCTGGCGCGGCCGCCGCTCGCCGCGGTCGTCCAGGGCGACACCAACGCCGCGCTCGCCGGCGCCCTCGCCGCCAACGCCCGGTCGGTCCCGCTCGTCCACGTCGAGGCCGGGCTGCGCAGCCACGACCGGAACATGCCGGAGGAGCACAACCGCGTCCTGATCGACCGACTCGCGGACGTGCTGTGCGCGGCGACCCCGGAGAACCGCGCCAACCTGCTGGCGGAGGGCGTCGCCCCGGAGCGCGTGCAGGTCACCGGCAACACCGTGGTCGAGGCGGTCCACAGCCAGCTGCCGGACGCGGACGAGCGTTCCGCGCACCTGGAGAAGCTCGGGCTGGCTCCCGACGGCTTCGTCCTGGCCACGGTCCACCGCCCCGAGAACACCGACGACCCGGCCGCCCTGCGCGCGATCCTCACCGAGCTGGCCGCGCTCGCGGCCGACCTGCCGGTGGTCCTTCCGCTGCATCCGCGCACCCGGGCCCGTATCGAGGCGGCGGGGCCGGCCGAGCTGCTCGGGACGCTGCGGGTGACCCGGCCGCTCGGCTACCGCGAGTTCCTCGCCCTGGCGCGGCACGCGGCGCTGCTCGTCTCCGACTCCGGGGGCGTCCAGGAAGAGGTCACCGTGCTCGGCCGCCCGCTGGTGGTCGTCCGCAACTCCACGGAGCGGCCGGAGGCGATGGCCGACTTCGCCACGCTGGTGGCGCCGGGACCCGAGCTCGGGCGCGCCGCGCGGGACGGGCTGGCCCTGGGGCCCGCAGGCCGCGCACGGCTCGCGGCGCTGCCGAGCCCGTTCGGGGACGGTCTCGCGTCGCGACGGATCGTGGAGCTGCTGGCGGATCTGGCCGCGCCCAGCGGGTCCCTCGCAGGGCCCGCCTTGTACGCGGCGGCGTAGCCGCGGTCGTCCGTCCGCGGGCCGTCGCCGACCGGCCACCCACTTCCCAGCGGGGGCCTGCGACGCCCGGAGCGCAAGCGCGCCGGCGGGCGCGCTCGTGCCTTGCCCGCGGGCCGTCGTCGGCTGGTCGCGCCGTTCCCCGCGCCCCTTCAGGGGGCTGCGCCCCCCACTTCCTCACCTCACCGAACCACCGGAAAGCCGCATGCTCGACAGCCTGCTCATCCTCCTCTTCCCCTTCCTCCTCCTCGCCTGCTTCCTGCTCTACTGGGCCGGGGCCCGGCACGCCTATCTGCGTCGGCCGCAGGCCGAGGCCGGTGACCCCGCCGCCCTCGACTGGCACTTCTTCGTGCCGTGCCGGGACGAGGAGGCCGTCGTCGGGGCCACCGTCGGGCAGCTGCGCGCCGACTTCCCGGCCGCGCACGTGTGGGTCGTCGACGACGACAGCGACGACCGGACCGGGCTGATCGTCGCCGCGCTCGCGGAGGACGACCGCCGGGTCCACCTCGTACGCCGGGTGCGCCCCGAGGCCCGTACCGGCAAGGGCGACGCGCTGAACGCCGCGTACGACCAGCTCGGGGAGTTCCTTTCGCGGGGCGCCGACCGCGACCGGGTCGTGGTGTGCGTCGTGGACGCCGACGGGCGGCTCGACCCGCGCGCCCTGGACGTGGTCTCGGGCCCGACCGCGTTCGGGGACCCGGAGGTCGGCGGGGTGCAGGTCAGCGTGCGGATGCGGAACGTGGACGACCCGCGCCCGCTGCCCGAGCGCGGCCGTCTCGCCAACGCGTTCGCGCGGCTCCTGGTCCGCGTCCAGGACATGGAGTTCGCCGTCTCCAACGCCGGGATGCAGCTGCTGCGCGGCCGTACCGGCTCGGTCGGCCTGGGCGGCAACGGCCAGTTCACCCGGCTCTCCGCGCTCGACCGGATCGCGGACGCCGAGCGCCGCCCGTGGCAGCGCGGCGCGCTCCTGGAGGACTACGAGCTCGGCCTCCACATGATCCTCGCGGGCTTCCGCATCACGCACATGGCCGACACCTGGGTCTCCCAGGAGGGCCTGCCGCACGCCCGCCGGCTGCTCACCCAGCGCACCCGCTGGGCGCAGGGCAACTTCCAGTGCGTGCGCTACGCCCCGCGCATAGTCTCGTCCCGCCACTACAGCGGCCGGGGCGTGCTGGAGACGCTGTACACCTTCTGCCAGCCGGTCGCGCATCTGCTGACGCTCGCGCTGAGCGTGGCGATGCTGGTCCTGGGCGGAGTCGGCTCGCTCGTCCTGTGGCCGCTCACGCTGGTGCTCGCGGCCCTGGCCATCTGCCCGTTCGTGCTGTGGGGGCCGGTGTACCGGCGCGACCACGCCCCGGACGCGTCCCGGCTGACGGCGGTGCTGTGGGGGGTGGCGCTGTGGCTGTACGCGTACCACCTGTTCATCGTCTCGGCCCGCGCCTTCGTCCGCATGGCCCGAGGCCGCAACGGCTGGGCCAAGACCCGCCGCAACGCGGAACCCCTCACGACGGGCCCGGTGGCCCTGGAGGCGTAACCCATGCCCCCGCGCCCCAGAGGGGCGCGGGGAACGGTGCGACCAGCCACAGCGGACCCGCGGCCGAAGTCACCGCACGCAGGCGGTCACCGGCGACCCTTCGGGTCCAGCAGTCCCGCCTTGCGCAGGGCGTCCGCCATCGCCCCGTTCGCCGGGGGCGGCGGCGACTGGCGGCCACCACGATTGCGGTCGCCACCGCCCCGCTGCTGCTGGCGCTGCTGAGGCGGCCGCCCCTCCCGCTTCGGCCCACCGCCCGAGGTGTCGTCGTCCAGCCGCAGCGTCAGCGAGATCCGCTTGCGCGGCACATCGACGTCCATGACCTTCACCTTGACGATGTCGCCCGGCTTGACCACCTCGCGCGGGTCCTTCACGAACTTGTTCGACAGCGCCGAGACATGCGCCAGCCCGTCCTGGTGCACGCCGACGTCGATGAACGCGCCGAACGCCGCCACGTTCGTGACCACGCCCTCCAGGACCATCCCGGGCTCCAGGTCGCCGATCTTCTCGACGCCCTCCTTGAAGGTCGCCGTCTTGAAGGCGGGCCGCGGGTCGCGCCCCGGCTTCTCCAGCTCGCGCAGGATGTCGGTGACCGTCGGCAGACCGAAGGTCTCGTCCACGAAGTCGTCCGGCCGCAGCGACCGCAGCACCGACGTGTTGCCGACCAGCGCCGCGACCTCGCTGCCCGCCGTCTTCACCATCCGCCGCACCACCGGATACGCCTCGGGGTGCACACTCGACGAGTCCAGCGGGTCGTCGCCGCCGCGGATCCGCAGGAAGCCCGCGCACTGCTCGTACGCCTTCGGGCCAAGGCGTGCCACGTCCTTGAGCGCCTTGCGGGAGCGGAAGGGGCCGTTGGCGTCGCGGTGCGCCACGATGTTCTCGGCGAGTCCGGCACCGATGCCGGAGACGCGCGAGAGCAGCGGCGCGGACGCGGTGTTGACGTCCACCCCCACCCCGTTCACACAGTCCTCCACGACCGCGTCGAGGGAGCGCGAGAGCTTCACCTCGGAGAGGTCGTGCTGGTACTGGCCGACGCCGATCGACTTGGGGTCGATCTTCACCAGCTCGGCGAGCGGGTCCTGGAGGCGGCGGGCGATGGAGACCGCGCCGCGCAGCGACACGTCCATGTCCGGCAGCTCCTGCGAGGCGAACGCCGACGCCGAGTACACCGAAGCGCCCGCCTCGGAGACCATCACCTTGGTGAGCTTCAACTCGGGGTGCTTGGTGATCAGTTCACCGGCCAGCTTGTCGGTCTCGCGGGACGCCGTGCCGTTGCCGATGGCGACCAACTCGACCGCGTGCTCCTTGGCGAGCGCCGCCAGCTTGGCGAGCGCCTGGTCCCACTTGTTCGCCGGGACGTGCGGGTAGATCACGTCCGTCGCGACGACCTTGCCCGTGGCGTCCACGACGGCGACCTTCACGCCCGTACGGAACCCGGGGTCGAGCCCGAGGGTCGCGCGCGTGCCGGCCGGGGCGGCGAGCAGCAGGTCGCGCAGGTTCGACGCGAAGACCCGCACCGCCTCGTCCTCGGCGGCCGTGCGCAGCCGCAGCCGCAGGTCGATGCCGAGGTGGACCAGGATCCGGGTGCGCCAGGCCCAACGGACGGTGTCCGCCAGCCACTTGTCGCCCGGGCGGCCCCGGTCCGCGATGCCGAAGCGGCGCGCCACCATGTTCTCGTACGCCGAGGGGCCGGGGGCGGCCGCCTCCTCCGGGGAGCCCTCGGGCTCCAGGACGAGGTCGAGGACGTCCTCCTTCTCGCCGCGCAGCATCGCCAGGGCCCGGTGCGAGGGGAGCGCGGTGAACGGCTCGGCGAAGTCGAAGTAGTCGGCGAACTTGGCGCCCGCCTCCTCCTTGCCCTCGCGCACCTTCGCCGCGAGGCGGCCCTTGGTCCACATCCGCTCGCGCGCCTCGCCGATCAGGTCGGCGTCCTCCGAGAACCGCTCGGTGAGGATGGCGCGGGCGCCCTCCAGGGCCGCCGCCGGATCGGCGACGCCCTTGTCCGCGTCGACGAACGCGGCCGCGGCGGCGAGGGGCTCCACCGACGGGTCGGTGAGCAGCCCCTGCGCCAGCGGCTCCAGGCCCGCCTCGCGCGCGATCTGCGCCTTGGTGCGCCGCTTGGGCTTGAAGGGCAGATAGATGTCCTCAAGGCGCGCCTTGGTGTCGGCGGCGCGGATCTGCCGCTCCAGCTCCTCGGTGAGCTTGCCCTGCTCGCGTACGGAGTCGAGGACCGCCGTGCGGCGGTCCTCCAGCTCGCGCAGATACCGCAGCCGCTCCTCCAGGGTGCGCAGCTGGGCGTCGTCGAGCATCTCGGTCGCTTCCTTGCGGTAGCGCGCGATGAACGGCACGGTCGACCCGCCGTCGAGCAGCTCGACGGCGGCCTTCACCTGCCGCTCCCGTACGCCGAGTTCCTCGGCGATCCTGCCTTCGATGGACGTCGTCACGATCCCGTACCGCCTTCTCGCAGAGCCTGAAGGCGCCATTGTGGCAGGCGGCACCGACAACCGGCGGTCAGGCCTTGCCGGTGAGGTCGGCCGGGAAGGCGCCCGCCGCCACCGCCGCCATCAGGAAGCCCCGGGCCAATTCGGTCAGCCGGTCCACGCCCTCCGCACCGAGCAGTTCGTACGGGGCGAGGTCGAGCCGGTCGGTGCGGTCCTCGACCTCGGCGCGCAGGGCGGTGCCCGCCTCGGTCAACTCGCCCTCGGCGTCCAGGATCCCGCGCTCCCGCAGCCGTGCGGAGGCCGCCTCCCAGTCCGCGCGCCGCCAGCCGCGCGAGCCCAGGACCCAGCGCGGCGCCATGCCCTTGCCGGTGGCGGTGTGGCTGACCAGCGCCTCCAGCGGGTCGAGGCCGGCGTCGAGCAGCGCCATGAGGTGGCCGTCGCCCCGGTGCTCGCGCAGCAGCGTCGCCGCGTGCCAGTACGCCAGGTGCGGCTCCTCGGGCACCGGCAGGTCGGCGTGGGCGGCGTACAGCGGCCGGGCGTGCCGGGTGCAGCCCTCGGTGGCCCGCAGCGCGAGCCGGGCCGCCTCGGCCATCTCCGGCGAGGCCACGGCGGCGTCGCCGAGCAGTCGCCGCAGGGTGCGGTCGGCGGCCCGCAGCCGGGCGTCGAGGACCGCCTCGGGGGAGACGATGTCCCAGACGGCGGGCACGTGCCGGGCGACCAGCTCGTGGTTGAAGTTGTAGAACGTGGCGGTGATCGTGCCGGGGCCGACCGCGCCGAACGCGGCGGCGCGCCCGGCGAAGTAGGCGGCCCGCTCGTCCTCGACGCCGAGCGCCTTGAGCTCCTCGGTGTAGTCGGGGGAGAAGTAGACGGTCGAGTGCAACGGGTTGACGGAGTTGTGGCAGCGGCGGCCGGCGCGCGGCGGGAGAGACGTCATACCCGCAGGTTACCGACTGGTCGGTACGGCGTGAAGCCCCGGGACGGACGCGCCATGGCAGGAAAGGTGGGGTGCTCGTCATTGCGGACACCGCGGGCGCCCCGAAGAATCGTGGACATGGCACAGCGAACCGTCCTCATCGTCCTCTTCGAGGGCGTCCAGAGCCTGGACGTCACCGGCCCCATGGAGGTCTTCACCGGAGCCGGCCAGCTCGCCGAGGCGGTCGGCGAGGAGTACCGCGTCCGCACCGCCTCGCTGGACGGCGGCCCGGTCCGCAGCTCCAGCGGGCTCGTCCTGGTCCCCGACTTCGCACTGGTGCGGGCGCCCGGGCCGCACACCCTGCTGGTGCCGGGAGGCCGCGGCACCCGCGCCCCGGACCCGGCCCTGATCGGCTGGCTGCGCGAGCACGGGCCCCGGGCCGAGCGGCTGGTCTCGGTCTGCACCGGGGCCGAGCTCCTCGCGGCGGCCGGGCTCCTCGACGGGCGCCGCGCGACCACCCACTGGGCGTACTGCGAGTCCCTGGCGCGCCGGCACCCGAAGGTCACCGTCGAGCCCGACCCCATCTACGTACGCGACGGGAACGTGGCTACCTCGGCGGGCGTGACGGCCGGCATCGACCTCTCGCTCGCGCTCGTCGAGGAGGACCTGGGGCGCGAGGCCGCGCTCACCGTGGCCCGGCACCTGGTGGTGTTCCTGCGCCGCCCGGGCAACCAGGCCCAGTTCAGCGCCCAGCTCTCGGCCCAGACCGCTCAGCGCGAGCCGCTGCGCGAGGTCCAGCACTGGATCACCGAGCACCCCGGCGGGGACCTCTCGGTGGAGGCGCTGGCGGCCCGCGCCCGGCTCTCGCCGCGCCACTTCGCCCGCGCCTTCCAGGCCGAGACCGGCACCACGCCCGGCCGCTATGTCGAGCGCGTCCGCGTCGAACACGCCCGGCGTCTGCTGGAGGACACCGCCGACGGAGTCGAGGAGATCTCCCGCGCCTGCGGCTACGGCACCCCGGAAGCCATGCGCCGTGCCTTCCTCAAGTCCCTGGGAACGCCTCCCACCGAGTACCGGCGCCGGTTCCACCCCGCCGGCTGACCCACCGTCCGCACCACCCCGAGAGGAACCCGATGCAGATCGCCATCCTGCTCTACGACCGCTTCACCGCCCTGGACGCCATCGGCCCGTACGAGATGCTCTGCCGCCTTCCCGACACCGAGACGGTCTTCGTCGCCGAGCAGGCCGGGCCCGTGATCAACGACAGGGGCGGTCTGCACGTCGTGGCGCAGAAGAGCCTCGACGAGGTGCGCACCCCGGACGTCGTGGTCGTCCCGGGCGGCCCCGGCACCCGGGAGGCCCTCGGCAACGAGGCCCTGACCGGCTGGCTGCGCGCCGTCGACGCCACCACCACCTGGACGACGTCGGTGTGCACCGGCTCGATGCTGCTGGCGGCGGCCGGGCTGCTGAAGGGCCGGCGCGCCACCACGCACTGGCTCGGCTACGACGCCCTGGCCGCGCTGGGCGCCGAGCCGACCGGCGAGCGGGTGGTCACCGACGGCAAGTACCTCACCGCCGCCGGGGTCTCCTCCGGCATCGACATGGGGCTCACCCTGGTCGGCCGCCTCGCGGGCGACGAGTTCGCGCAGGCCGTGCAGCTGCTGACGGAGTACGACCCGCAGCCGCCCTACGACGCGGGCTCCACCAGCAAGGCCCCGGCCGAGCTGGTGGCCCGGCTGAGGTCCGGGGGCCACCCCGTCGTGAGCGACTAGCCCGGGTCAGCCCGACGCGGTCCAGCCGAAGCGCGGGGTCCTGCGCTCCAGGAACGCGGCGACGCCCTCGGCGGTGTCGCCGCTGCCGCGCGCCTGCTCCCCCCAGTGCGCGTCCCGGTCGGTGCGGCCGTCGGCGAACTCCTTGGCCGCCGCCTGGGTCAGCTGGGAGCGGGTGGTGAGGACCCGGGTGAACTCGGCGACCCGCTTGTCCAGTTCACCGGCCGGGAGCACCTCGTCCACCAGGCCGGTCCGCAGCGCCCGCGCCGAGTCGATCAACTCGGCCGAGAACAGCAGGTACTTGGCGGTCGACGGCCCCACCAGGGCGGTCAGGCGCCGGGTGGAGGAGGAGGCGTAGACGATCCCCAGCTTGGCGGGCGTGATCCCGAACGAGGCGCCCTCCTCCGCGAAGCGCAGGTCACAGGCGGCCGCGAGCTGGCAGCCGCCGCCTACGCAGTAGCCGCGCACGGCGGCCAGCGTCGGCTTGGGGAAGGCGGCGAGCGCCTCCTCGGCCGCCACCGCGAGCGCCTGGGGGTCCTCGCCCGGCCCGGGCGCGCGCAGCGAGGAGATGTCGGCGCCCGCACAGAACGTCGGCCCGGCGCCGGTCAGCACCAGGGCCCGTACGCCCCGGTCGGCGGCCAGCTCGTCCAGCAGCGGCGGCAGCGCCCGCCACATCCCGGCCGTCATCGCGTTGCGCTTGGCGGGGTTGCTGATGACGACGGTGGCCACCCCGTCCGCCACGGTGTGCTCCAGCTGCGGCTCCATGCGCCGGATGCTATCCGGGCGGGCCGCTCCTATGATCAAGAGGGGGCCGACCGGCGAGACCACTGGGAGACGCTGATGGCCGCACCCGCGTCCGCACGCGACAGCAGGAAGCTCCGGCGCAGTTTCGGACGGCTGACCGTCCTCGGCGCGGTCCTCGCGCTCGCGGGCCTGGTCGGTCTCGTCTACACAGGCGTGGCGACCCTCACCTCGATGCTCCTGTTCGGCTGGCTGCTGCTGGTGGGCGGTGTGGTCGGTCTCGCGCACGCGATCCAGTCGCGCGGCGCCAACTTCTTCTGGCTCGGCGTGGTGGTCGCGGCCCTGAACATCGCGGCCGGTGTGGTGGTCATCCGCCGTCCCGAGGGCTCGGCCGAGGCGCTGACGATGTTCGCCGCGCTGCTCTTCCTCACCGGCGGGGTGTTCCGGCTCGCGGGAAGCGTGGTGGTGCGCGGGCCGCAGATGGGCTGGACGCTGGTGCAGGGCGCCTTCGGCGTGCTGCTCGGGGTGCTGGTGCTGGCGAGCTGGCCGAGCAGCAGCCGCTATGTGATCGGCTGCTTCTTCTCGCTCGGCCTGCTCTTCGACGGCCTCGGCCTGATCGCGCTGGGCGTCGGCGGGCGGCGCATCGTGGGCCTGGTCACGGAGGCGGCGGCGGAGAACGACCTCCGGGAGGCCGAAACCGTACCGCAGACACCCCCGCAAGCCGTGGCAAAGCCGTCAGATAGCGATCAGGGGCGTCTGGCGAAGTGACATCGGCGGACGATTGTGATCAGAAGGCGTCGATACGCGCTGACTTCTGTTCAGTCGCCCGGTCCGGACCATCCCACTCCCCACTCTCGTTACCAAGAGCCTGACAGCCGAGTGCGAGGGTGGTGCCGGAACATGGAGATCCGCGGGAGCGTGCCACCCGACGCCGCGCCGGCCAGGCCGTTCCCGTACGAGGGAGTCTGGCGCTTCACCGCCCCCGCGGTGGACGCCTCGGTCCCACAGGCCCGGCACGCCGTACGCGACCTGCTCCGCCGGCAGGGCGTGCCGGTCCACGACGACCTCGTCCAGGGCCTGCTCCTGATCGTCTCCGAGCTGGTGACCAACGCGGTCAAGCACGCGGCCCTGCTCTCCCCGCAGGTGGCCGTGGAGGTCGCCATCGGCGCCGAGTGGATCCGGGTCTCGGTGGAGGACAACCACCCCTACCGCCCCAAGGCGCTGGAGACCGACTACGCGCAGACCGGCGGGCGCGGGCTGCTGCTGGTACGGGAGATCACCTGTGAGGCGGGCGGGGCCTGCGACGTCGAGCAGACCGCGAGCGGCGGCAAGATCATCTGGGTGGCCCTGCCGCTGGCCCCGGTCTCCGGCGCGGTCACCAGCCCGCGGCAGGCCCTGTGAGCTCTCTGACCGCGGGCCGGGCCGCGTCCAGGACCGTCATGAACCACGCGGAGAAGGTGGCCCGCTCGTGCAGCGCGGTCAGCTCCTGCGGCGAGACGAAGGCGGTCTCGTAGACCTCCTCCGGGTCCGGCCGCACCGGCGACTGCACCAGACCGACGAAGAGGTGGTTGTACTCCTGCTCCACCAGGCCCGAGTCCGGGTCCGGGTGGTTGTAGCGGACCGTGCCCGCCTCGGCGAGCAGCGAGGGCGAGACGCCCAGCTCCTCGTAGGTGCGCCGGGCGGCGGCCGCGAAGGGGGACTCGCCGGGGTAGGGGTGCCCGCAGCAGGTGTTGGACCAGACGCCGGGGGAGTGGTACTTGCCGAGCGCGCGGCGCTGGAGCAGCAGCTTGCCCGCCGGGTCGAAGAGGAAGACGGAGAACGCCCGGTGCAGTCTGCCGGGGGCCTGGTGGGCGGAGAGCTTCTCCGCGGTGCCGATGGTATTGCCGCTCTCGTCGACCAGTTCGAGCAAGATCTCTTCGGCGGTCCCGTTCGACGAGCTGTTCGCCGTAGTGGCTGGTGTGGTCGGCATAACCATCCTTCGCTTCGGTCCTCGGCTGCCAAGTCTGCCGTACAAAAGCGGCGTGTCCGCACTTCGACGGGCGGCGCATGTCCGTAATGCGTCGGGTGCGCGACACCACCGAAGCAGGGATCGTGCCCAGCCTCACCGGCCCGGAATCATCGAACGTGTGAGCGATAAGAAGTGTTCGGACCCCACGCCGGTCAGTGGCAGAGCCCGGCCTCGTGGGCCGCGTGGCCGCTCGGCTCCAGCTGGAAGGTGCAGTGCTCCACGTCGAAGTGGTCACCCAGGCAGCCCTGCAGGTCGTGCAGCAGCTTCTCGTGGCCCACCGAGTCCAGGGCCTCCTGGCTGACCACCACATGGGCCGAGAGCACCGGCATCCCCGAGGTGATCGTCCAGGCGTGCAGGTCATGGACGTCCTCCACGCCCGGCAGGGCCACGATGTGCGCCCGCACCTCGCCCATGTCGACGCCCTTGGGCGCGGCCTCCAGGAGCACGTTCAGCGTCTCCCGCAGTAGCTTCACCGTACGCGGGACGATCATGAGGCCGATCACCAGCGAGGCGATCGGGTCGGCTGCCTGCCAGCCGGTCGTCATGATGATCGCGGCCGAGAGCAGCACGGCCACCGAGCCGAGCGCGTCCGCGACCACCTCCAGGAAGGCGCCGCGCACGTTCAGGCTCTCCTGCTGGCCGCCGACCAGGAGCGAGAGCGAGACCATGTTGGCGACCAGGCCGATCAGGCCGAAAACGATCGTCGTCGGACCCGAGGTGGCGGCCGGCTCGACGAACCGCTGGACCGCCTCGTACAGGACGTATCCACCGACGCCGAGCAGCAGCAGACAGTTGGCGAGCGCGGCCAGGATCTCGGCCCGGGCGTAGCCGAACGTCCGGTTGTGGCCGGCCGGGCGGTTGGCGAAGTGGATGGCGAGCAGCGCCATCGCGAGCCCGAGGGCGTCCGTCGCCATGTGCGCCGCGTCCGCGACCAGCGCCAGCGAGTCCGCGAGCAGCCCGCCGACGATCTCGACCACCATCACGCCCAGCGTGATGCCCAGGGCCACCCGCAGCCGCCCCTTGTACGCCGCGGCAGCCGTCCCGGTGGGCGGCGGCCCGCCGTGCGTGTGTCCGTGGTCGTGCCCAGCCCCCATGGAAGGCCACCTCTCAGACTCTTGGCATGGTTGTGCGATCTGCGTACGAGGGGTCAGTGAACTACGGGCGGGGGGTATCGGGCAACACGGCACTGAACACCGTTGTCATGTGCCCTGACCTGCGGAAACGTCCTTGATGCGACGCGCGTGCGCCATTCGTACAGGCGTCGCAGGTCAGGGCGGTGCGCGACCGGCCGCGGCGGCGTGGAGCCCCGGGCCCGCCGGACGGGGGGCGGTTTGTGGGGCGCGGCCTTGATCGACGATGATGATCCACGCGGCAGCCCCTGCCGCACGGGCCCGTTCGGGGCGTAAACAGGCGGTGAACTCCCGGTTCCACGCATCCGATAGCCTCCCGATAGCCTCTGCCGACGCGCCGCCCGCCGCTTGATTCCGGGCCGGCCTCGGACATCAGCCATGCCAGCTCCAAGGAGTGAGTTCGTCTGTCGACCGCCATCCTGACCGGCCTGCCGGTCCCCGGGTCGCAGCTCGGGCCCGAGCTGCGCTCGCTGGGCTTCGACGTACGGTCCGCCCAGCGGCCCGAGGACCTGCCCGGCCTGCTCGCCGAGGTCCCGCCCGGTGAGCGGGTCGCCCTGGTCGACCCGTCCTTCGTGGGCCACACCCACGCCCTGCGCCTCGCACTGACCGACCCCCGCTTCCCGGCGGCGGCGGTCACCGGTGCCCTGGCGGTCCAGGCGGAGGCCCGCCCCGCGCTCGCGCGCACGCTCGCGGACCTCGCCGGGCCCGCCGCGCCCGCCGGCGCGGTCGCCGTGGACGCCCCGGCCACCGCCACCGGCGCCCTCACCGACCGCGTCGCCGCCGCCCTGGCGGACGGCGGCGTCGCCGTGCACCGCCCCGAGCTCGGCTCGCTGGTGGCCACCGTGCCCGCCGGGCCCGAGGCCGCCTTCGCCGCCCGCAAGGCCGTGGACGCGGTGGACGACGAGGCGGTGCGGCTGCGTACGGCCGTGAAGTCCCGCGACGGGTTCTTCACCACCTTCTGCATCAGCCCGTACTCGCGCTACCTCGCCCGCTGGTGCGCGCGCCGGGGCCTCACCCCCAACCAGGTCACCACCGCCTCGCTGCTCACCGCGCTGATCGCGGCCGGCTGCGCGGCGACCGGCACCCGGGGCGGCTTCGTCGCGGCCGGCGCGCTGCTGCTCTTCTCCTTCGTGCTGGACTGCACCGACGGGCAGCTCGCCCGCTACTCGCTCCAGTACTCCACGCTCGGCGCCTGGCTGGACGCGACCTTCGACCGGGCCAAGGAGTACGCGTACTACGCGGGCCTGGCGCTCGGCGCGGCGCGCGGCGGCGATGACGTGTGGGCGCTCGCGCTCGGCGCGATGGTGCTCCAGACCTGCCGCCACGTCGTGGACTTCTCGTTCAACGAGGCGCACGTCGTGGGCACTGATGCCACCGCCAACACCAGCCCCACCGCCGCCCTCTCCGGCAGGCTCGACTCGGTCGGCTGGACGGTCTGGGTGCGCCGGATGATCGTGCTGCCGATCGGTGAGCGCTGGGCGATGATCGCGGTCCTGACCGCCGTCACCACCCCCCGCACCGTCTTCTACGTGCTGCTCATCGGGTGCGCGTTCGCGGCGACCTACACCACGGCCGGCCGCGTGCTGCGCTCGCTGAGCCGCCGGGCGACCCGTACCGACCGGGCCGCTCAGGCGCTCGCGGAGCTCGCCGACAGCGGGCCGCTGGCGGAGGTCTTCGCCAAGGTGGCGCCGATCAGGAAGGGCGCCTGGACCGCGCCCGTCCTCGCCCTGCTCGGCGCGGCGGCGGTGGTGGGCGCGGCCCTCACCCAGGACCTCGACGGCCCGTACGTCGTGGTGGGCGCGGCGCTGTACGCCGTGTTCGCGGGAGCCGCCGTGAGCCGCCCCCTCAAGGGCGCCCTCGACTGGCTGGTGCCGCCCTTCTTCCGGGCCGCCGAATACGGCACGGTCCTGGCCCTCGCGGCCCGCTCCGAAGTGAACGGGGCCTTGCCCGCGGCCTTCGGACTGGTGGCGGCGGTCGCCTACCATCACTACGACACGGTCTACCGCATCAAGGGCGGCTCCGGCGCGCCGCCGCGCTGGCTGGTGCGCCTGACCGGCGGCCACGAGGGGCGGACGCTGGTGGTCGCGGTGCTCGCCGCGGCCCTCGCCACCCGCGGCACGGACCTCACCCTGGCGCTCACCGCCCTCGCGGTGGCCCTCGCGCTCCTGGTGGTCGTGGAGTCCATCCGCTTCTGGGTGTCCTCCGGAGCACCCGCAGTACATGACGAAGGAGAAACGGCATGATCGGCCTCGTACTCGCAGCCGGTGCAGGACGGCGTCTGCGCCCCTACACCGACACGCTCCCGAAGGCCCTCGTGCCCGTCGACGGCGACACCACCGTCCTCGACCTCACGCTCGGCAACTTCGCCGAGGTGGGTCTCACCGAGGTCGCGATCGTCGTCGGCTACCGCAAGGAAGCCGTGTACGACCGCAAGGAAGCCCTTGAGGCGAAGTACGGCGTCAAGCTCACGCTGATCGACAACGACAAGGCCGAGGAGTGGAACAACGCCTACTCCCTGTGGTGCGCGCGTGAGGTCCTGAAGCAGGGCGTCATCCTCGCCAACGGCGACACCGTGCACCCGGTCTCCGTCGAGCGGACGCTGCTCGCCGCGCGCGGCGAGGGCAAGAAGATCATCCTCGCCCTGGACGCGGTCAAGCGGCTCGCGGACGAGGAGATGAAGGTGATCACCGAGCCCGGCAAGGGCGTGCGGCGCATCACCAAGCTGATGGACCCGGCCACCGCCTCCGGCGAGTACATCGGCGTCACCCTCATCGAGCCCGAGGCCGCCGAGGAGCTCGCGGACGCCCTCAAGGCCACCTTCGAGCGCGACCCCGACCTCTACTACGAGGACGGCTACCAGGAGCTCGTCGACCGCGGCTTCACCGTCGACGTGGCCCCCATCGGAGAGGTCTCGTGGGTCGAGATCGACAACCACGACGACCTCGCGAAGGGCCGTGAGATCGCGTGCCAGTACTGACCCGGCTCATCCCGTCGCCGGTCGTCGTCGACATCAGCCGGGGCGCCCTGGACGATCTGGCGGGCCTCCTGGCCGACCAGCGGATCTCGGCCTCCGGCAAGCTGGCGATCGCGGTCAGCGGCGGCTCGGGCCAGGCGCTGAGCGAGAAGCTGGCGCCGGTGCTGCCGGGCGCCGACTGGTACCCGGTCGCGGACGGCACCATCGACTCGGCCGTGCAGCTCGGCGACGACATCAAGGGCAAGCGGTACGACGCGGTCGTCGGCCTCGGCGGCGGCAAGATCATCGACGTGGCGAAGTACGCCGCGGCGCGGGTCGGCCTCCCCATGGTCGCGGTCGCCACCAACCTCTCGCACGACGGCATCTGCTCGCCGGTCTCGATCCTGGACAACGACAACGGCCGCGGCTCCTACGGCGTGCCCACGCCCATCGCCATGGTCATCGACCTCGACGTGATCCGCGAGGCCCCGGTCCGGTTCGTCCGCTCGGGCATCGGCGACGCGATCTCCAACATCTCCGCGATCGCGGACTGGGAGCTCTCGCACCAGGTCAACGGCGAGCCGGTGGACGGTCTGGCCGCGGCCATGGCCCGTACCGCGGGCGAGTCCGTGCTGCGCCACCCCGGCGGGGTCGGCGGCGACGAGTTCCTCACCGTCCTGTCCGAGGCGCTGGTGCTCTCCGGCATCGCCATGTCGATCAGCGGCGACACCCGCCCCTCGTCCGGCGCCTGCCACGAGATCAGCCACGCCTTCGACCTGCTCTACCCCAAGCGCTCCGCGCTCCACGGCGAGCAGGTCGGCCTCGGCGCCGCCTTCGCGATGCATCTGCGCGGCGCCGCGGAGCAGTCCGGTCTCTTCACGGAGGTGCTGCGGCGGCACGGCCTGCCGGTGCTTCCGCAGGAGATCGGCTTCTCCGCCGACGAGTTCGTCCGGGCGGTGGCCTACGCCCCGCAGACCCGGCCGGGCCGTTTCACGATCCTGGAACACCTCAACCTGTCCGCAGACCAGATCAAGGACGCTTACGCCGACTATGCAAAAGCCATCGGTAGCTGAACTCCGCCCGGTCGTGCACCCTCCGGGCGTCAAGGACCGGCGGAGCGGCGAGCACTGGGGCGGCCGGCTCTACATGCGCGAGGTCTCCCTGCGCGTCGACCGGCACCTGGTGACCACCCGGGTCACGCCCAACCAGCTGACCTATGTGATGACCGTCGCCGCCGCCTTCGCGGCCCCGGCCCTGCTGGTGCCCGGGATCTGGGGCGCCGTGCTCGGCGTGGTGATGGCCCAGGTCTATCTGCTGCTCGACTGCGTCGACGGCGAGGTCGCCCGCTGGAAGAAGCAGTACTCGATGGTCGGCGTCTACGTGGACCGGGTCGCCGCCTACGTCCTCGACGCCGCGGTCCTGGTCGGCTTCGGGCTGCGCGCCGCCGACATCTGGGGCACCGGCCGCATCGACTGGCTGTGGGCCTTCCTCGGCACCCTGGCCGCGCTCGGCGCCATACTGATCAAGTCCGAGACGGACCTGGTCGGCGTCGCCCGCCACCAGCAGGGCATGCCGCCCGTCAAGGAGGCGGCGGCCGAGCCGCGCTCCTCCGGCATGGCGCTGGCCCGCCGGGCCGCCGGAGCGCTCAAGTTCCACCGGCTCGTCATGGGGATCGAGGCGACGCTGCTGATCCTGGTCCTGGCGATCGTCGACCACGTCCGCGGCGACCTGTACTTCTCCCGGCTCGGCGTCGCCGTGCTCGCGGGCATCGCGCTGCTGCAGAGCGTGCTGCACCTGGTGTCCATCCTCGCCTCCAGCAGGCTCAAATGAGTGCCCCGCTGAAGGTCGGCGCGGTCGTCATCACCATGGGCAACCGCCCCGAGGAGCTGCGCGCGCTGCTCGACTCGGTCGCCAAGCAGGACGGCGACCCGGTCCAGGTCGTGGTGGTCGGCAACGGCGCTCCGGTCCCGGACGTCCCGGCGGGTGTACGGACCGTGGAGCTGCCCGAGAACCTGGGCATCCCCGGCGGGCGCAACGTCGGCATCGAGGCGTTCGGCCCGTCCGGCGCCGAGGTCGACATCCTGATGTTCCTCGACGACGACGGTCTGCTGGCGAACAGCGACACGGCCGAGCTGTGCCGCCGGGCGTTCGCCGCCGACCCCGAGCTCGGCATCGTCAGCTTCCGCATCGCCGACCCGGAGACCGGGGTCACCCAGCGCCGCCACGTGCCGCGGCTGCGCGCCTCCGACCCGATGCGCTCCTCGCGCGTGACGACCTTCCTGGGCGGCGCCAACGCCGTACGGACGAAGGTCGTCGCGGAGGTCGGCGGGCTGCCGGACGAGTTCTTCTACGCCCACGAGGAGACCGATCTGGCCTGGCGGGCGCTGGACGCCGGCTGGATGATCGACTACCGCGCGGACATGGTCCTGTACCACCCCACCACGGCGCCGTCCCGGCACGCGGTCTACCACCGGATGGTGGCCCGCAACCGGGTCTGGCTGGCCCGGCGGAACCTGCCGGCCCTGCTGGTCCCCGTCTATCTGGGGGTCTGGATGCTGCTCACGCTCGCCAGGAAGCCCTCCGGGCCCGCCCTCAAGGCGTGGTTCGGCGGCTTCAAGGAGGGCTGGACCACTCCCTGCGGACCGCGCCGTCCGATGAAGTGGCGCACGGTCTGGCGGCTGACCCGGCTGGGCCGACCGCCCGTCATCTGACACTCTCGGGTCTGAGCTGCATCGGGTCTGAGCACATCGGGTGTGGGCCGTCGGGTCCCGGGCACTTCGTGTCATCGGTCATCGGGCGTACTTCTTTGAAAGCGAAAGTTTCCTCTTGTGAGTGACACAACTCTGTCCCCGGCGGACCTCGCCGCCAAGCACGGCCTGGCGGTGAGCGGCGCCCGGCCGGGGCTGCTCGACTACTGCCGCCAGCTCTGGGGGCGGCGCCACTTCATCCTGTCGTTCTCGCAGGCGAAGCTGACCGCCCAGTACAGCCAGGCGAAGCTCGGCCAGATCTGGCAGGTGGCCACCCCGCTGCTCAACGCGCTGGTCTACTACTTCATCTTCGGCGTGCTGATGAACGCCAAGCGGGGCATCCCGTCGGACGTGTACATCCCGTTCCTGGTGACGGGCGTGTTCGTGTTCACCTTCACCCAGAACTCGGTGATGGCGGGCGTCAAGGCGATCTCCGGCAACCTCGGCCTGGTGCGCGCGCTGCACTTCCCGCGCGCCTCGCTGCCCATCTCCTTCGCGCTCCAGCAGCTCCAGCAGCTGCTGTTCTCGCTGATCGTCCTGGTCCTCGTGGTGGTCGCCTCGGGCACCATGCCGATGGCGTCGTGGCTGCTGATGGTGCCGGTCCTGGCGCTCCAGTTCGTCTTCAACACCGGACTGGCCATGATCATGGCGCGGCTCGGCAGCAAGACCCCCGACCTGGCCCAGCTGATGCCGTTCATCCTGCGTACCTGGATGTACGCGTCGGGCGTCATGTTCAGCATCAAGGTGGTCCTCCAGGGCAAGCCGCACTGGCTCGCCCAGGTCCTCCAGGTGAACCCGGCTGCGGTCTACATGGACCTGGCCCGGTACTCCATGATCGACGGGTACGGTGCCAGCAACCTGCCGCCGCACGTGTGGGCGGCGGCGGTCGGCTGGGCCCTCGTCGTGGGCGTCGCGGGCTTCGTGTACTTCTGGAAGGCAGAGGAGCAGTACGGCCGTGGCTGAGGACAACATCCGTATCGCCGACGCGAGCGGCGAGCGCATCCCGACCGTCATCGCCGACGATGTGCACATCGTGTACACGGTCAACGGCGGGGGCGGCCGGGGCAGCGCCACCGCCGCGCTGAGCCGGATAGTGAGGCGGGACACCGGCGAGTCGCGCGGCATGCGCAAGGTGCACGCCGTACGGGGTGTCTCCTTCACCGCGTACCGCGGCGAGGCGATCGGCCTGATCGGCACCAACGGCTCGGGCAAGTCGACGCTGCTGCGGGCGATCGCCGGACTGCTGCCGCCCGCCAAGGGCCGGGTGTACACCAACGGCCAGCCGTCGCTGCTCGGCGTCAACGCCGCGCTGATGAACGAGCTGACCGGCGAGCGCAACGTGGTCCTGGGCGGCCTGGCCATGGGCATGTCGCGCGAGGAGATCAAGGAGCGGTACGAGGACATCGTCGACTTCTCCGGCATCAACGAAAAGGGCGACTTCATCACCCTGCCGATGCGGACGTACTCCTCGGGCATGGCGGCCCGGCTGCGGTTCTCCATCGCCGCCGCCAAGGACCACGACGTACTGATGATCGACGAGGCGCTCGCCACCGGTGACCGCAAGTTCCAGATCCGCTCCGAGGAGCGGATCCGCGAGCTGCGCAAGCACGCGGGCACGGTCTTCCTGGTCAGCCACAGCATCG
Organism: Streptomyces sp. ERV7; assembly: GCF_001653515.1. Lineage (GTDB taxonomy): Bacteria > Actinomycetota > Actinomycetes > Streptomycetales > Streptomycetaceae > Streptomyces. The sequence goes on from NZ_LYOY01000051.1 coordinate 1,261,589, forward strand.
GGTCCATCCGGGACACCTGCAACCGGGTGCTCTGGCTGGAGCGGGGCGAGCTCCTGATGGACGGCCCCACCGACGAGGTCGTCAAGGCGTACCAGAAGGAAACGGGTCGCTGACACCCGATCACTGGCCGTGCGCCGCCGAAAGCCCCCGTCGATCAACCCCGGCGGGGGCCTTCGCGTCCTCCGGGGCGGTGGTCACGGCGGACCCGGCTGTCAAGGCTCCGTCAAGTCGCCCGTGTCGGGGGAAGGTTGGCGTGGATTGAAGTGTTCTTGTAATGCGCGCAACACCCCGACGTGTTGTCAGGCGTTGTACAACGTAAGCTGTACCGGTGTTGATCGTGACGGACGGGCGGTACCGCCCCGGGCACCCCGCGCGGGAGCCGTCCTCCACTCGGGAGGCTCGGCGGCGTGTCCGAAATGGGATGTTTTGGGTCGGCGGTGTAGAACGGGAGATGTGACGGCAATGGCTACGGGAAATCTCCAGCTACGAGAGACCTCCGCCGTTCCCGTACCGGGCGGCCCCCGGTGACAGGTGTCCGGGACGTGCGCACCGACTCCCCCTCGCGCACCACGCTCGACAAGGCCACGGAGGAGAACTTCCCGGTGGCCCCCTTCTTTCTGCCGCGCGCCTGGCGCGACGACCTGATGGCCGTGTACGGCTACGCACGCCTGGTCGACGACATCGGCGACGGCGACCTCGCCCCCGGCGGCGCCGACGCCCGGCACCTGGGGGTGGCCCCCGCCGACGCGGACGACCGGCTCGTGATGCTCGACGCCTTCGAGGCCGATCTGCGCCGCGTCTTCGACTCCACCCCGCACCACCCGCTGCTTCGGGCCCTGCAGCCCACCGTCCGCCGCCGCTCGCTCACCCCCGGCCCGTTCCTCGGGCTGATCGCGGCGAACCGGCAGGACCAGCAGGTCAGGCGGTACGAGACCTATGAGGACCTGGTCGCGTACTGCGAGCTGTCGGCCAATCCCGTCGGGCGCCTGGTGCTCGCGATCACCGGCACCGAGAGCCCCGAGCGCGTCCGCCGCTCGGACGCCGTCTGCACGGCGCTCCAGATCGTCGAACACCTCCAGGACGTCACCGAGGACCTCGGCCGGGACCGGATCTACCTGCCCGCCGAGGACATGAGGCGGTTCCATGTCACGGAGGCCGATCTGGCCGCGCCGCGCGGGGGCGCGTCGGTGCGCGCCCTGGTCGCGTTCGAAGCGGAACGCGCCGCACAGCTGCTGAATGAAGGCACCTCCCTGGTGGGTAGCGTCCACGGCAGACTCAGACTGCTGCTGGCCGGATTCGTGGCCGGGGGACGCGCCGCGCTCGACGCGGTCGCTGCCGCCGGCCACGACGTACTCCCTGGACCTCCCAAGCCCACCAAGTCCAGTCTGCTGCGCGAAGTGGGAGCCGTGTTGCGTAGAGCGCGTAGAGAGGGGTGAGCCGGACCGTGGAACCACACGCACATGTGTCCGCGCCGGTACAGGCCGCGTACAGCTACTGCGAGGCGGTGACCGGACAGCAGGCGCGCAATTTCGCGTACGGCATCCGGCTGCTGCCGACCGACAAGCGCCAGGCGATGTCCGCGCTCTACGCGTTCTCGCGGCGCGTCGACGACATCGGCGACGGCACCCTGCCCGGCGAGGCCAAGAAGCAGCGCCTGGAGGACACCCGGGCGCTGCTCGGCCGGATCGCCGAGGGCACGGTCGAGGAGGACGACACCGACCCGGTGGCCGTGGCGCTCGCCGACGCGGCGCGCCGCTTCCCGATCCCGCTGGACGGGCTCGACGAGCTCATCGACGGCGTCCTGATGGACGTGCACGGCGAGACCTATGAGACCTGGGACGACCTGAAGGTCTACTGCCGGTGTGTCGCGGGCGCCATCGGGCGGCTCTCCCTGGGCGTGTTCGGTACACAACCGGGCGCACCGGGCACCGAGCGCGCCGCGGAGTACGCCGACACGCTGGGCCTGGCGCTGCAACTCACCAACATCCTCAGAGATGTTCGCGAGGACGCGGGCAACGGGCGGACCTATCTGCCCGCCGACGACCTGGCGAAGTTCGGGTGCGCCACGGGCTTCCACACCCCGGTGCCGCCGGCCGGCTCCGACTTCGCGGGCCTGGTCCACTTCGAAGTGCGCCGCGCCAGAGCCCTGTTCGCCGAGGGCTACCGGCTGCTGCCGATGCTCGACCGGCGCAGCGGCGCCTGCGTCGCCGCGATGGCCGGAATCTACCGCCGGCTGCTCGACCGCATCGAGCGCGACCCGGAGGCCGTGCTGCGCGGCCGGGTCTCGCTGCCCGGCAGGGAGAAGGCGTACGTGGCGGTACGCGGACTGTCCGGGCTCGACACCCGTACCGTCTCCCGGCAGACCGCCAGGAGGCGCGCCTGATGGCCCATGGGCACCTGGACGTGCGGCCGAGGAGCATTACGCGCACAGGGTGTGCAACCCCCGCTCCGGCCGGGGCGTCCCTGACTTCGACGGCCGGGCGTGCGCACGACACCGGCACGGCCGAAGGGGAGGGCGCATGACAACCCCGCAGCCCGAACGCGCGGTGGTCGTCGGCGGCGGCCTGGCCGGCATCACCGCCGCGCTCGAACTCGCCGGCGCCGGCCTCGGCGTGACCCTGATCGAGGGCCGCCCCCGGCTGGGCGGCCTCGCCTTCTCCTTCCGGCGCGGCGAGCTCACCGTCGACAACGGACAGCACGTGTATCTGCGCTGCTGCACGGCCTACCGCTGGTTCCTCGACCGGGTCGGCGGCGCCGACCTCGCCCCCCTCCAGCACCGCCTCGACGTGCCGGTCCTGGACGTGGCGCACCCGCGCGGACCCCGGCTCGGCCGGCTGCGCCGCACCGCCCTGCCGGTCCCGCTGCACCTGGCCGCCAGCCTCGCCACCTATCCGCACCTCTCGCTCGCCGAGCGGGCCTCCGTCGGGCGCGCCGCACTCGCGCTCAAGGGCCTCGACCCGGCCGACCCGGCGCTCGACGGGGTGGACTTCGCCACCTGGCTCGGCCGCCACGGCCAGTCCGCCCGCACCGTCGAGGCCCTGTGGGACCTGGTCGGCGTGGCGACCCTGAACGCGACCGCGCCGCACGCCTCGCTGGGGCTCGCCGCGATGGTCTTCAAGACCGGTCTGCTCTCCGAGCCGGGCGCCGCCGACATCGGCTGGGCACACGTACCGCTGGGCGAGCTGCACGACACGCTGGCCCGCAAGGCGCTGGCCTCGGCCGGGGTCCGCGTCGAGACCCGCACCAAGGCCGAATCCGTCTCCCGTACCGAGAGCGGCGCCTGGCGGGTCGAGACGGGCGGCGAGACGCTGGACGCCGAGGTGGTCGTGCTGGCCGTCCCGCAGCGCGAGGCGCACGACCTGCTGCCCTACGGCGCGCTCGACGACCCGGGCAAACTGCTCGACATCGGCACCGCGCCCATCCTCAACCTCCATGTCGTCTACGACCGCAAGGTGCTGCGGCAGCCGTTCTTCGCCGCCCTCGGCTCGCCCGTGCAGTGGGTCTTCGACCGCACCGAGTCCTCCGGGCTCACCGGCGGCGGCCAGTACCTGGCGGTCTCGCAGTCGGCCGCCGAGGACGAGATCGACGAGCCGGTGGCCGCGCTGCGCGCGCGCTATCTGCCCGAGCTCGAACGGCTGCTGCCCGCCGCGCGCGGCGCGGGCGTACGGGACTTCTTCGTGACCCGGGAGCGCACAGCGACGTTCGCCCCCACCCCCGGCGTCGGACGGCTGCGCCCGGGCGCGCACACCAATGCGCCCGGCCTCTACCTGGCCGGCGCGTGGACCGCCACCGGCTGGCCCGCGACGATGGAGAGCGCCGTACGCAGCGGATTCAGCGCCGCGGGCGCGGCTCTCGCCGTACTCGGCCGCTCCCACGCCCATCCGCTTCAGGAGGCGGCATGACCCTTAGCAGCACTGGAACAAGAGGAGAGACCGTGCCGACTGTGCCTTCGGCTGACTCGGCTGTCGACACCGTGGACGTCGCCGCGCTGCTTGAGCGCGGGCGGACGCTGTCCACGCCGGTGCTGCGCACGGCCGTGGAGCGGCTCGCCGCTCCCATGGACACCGTCGCGGCCTACCACTTCGGGTGGATCGACGCCCAGGGCAACCCGGCGGACGGCGACGGCGGCAAGGCCGTACGGCCCGCGCTCGCCCTCCTCTCCGCCGAGGCGGCCGGAGCCCGGCCCGAGGTCGGCGTGCCCGGCGCGGTCGCGGTCGAGCTGGTCCACAACTTCTCGCTGCTCCACGACGACCTGATGGACGGCGACGAGCAGCGCCGCCACCGCGACACGGTGTGGAAGGTGCACGGTCCGGCGCAGGCGATCCTCGTCGGCGACGCGCTCTTCGCGCTGGCCAACGAGGTCCTCCTGGAGCTCGGCACGGTCGAGGCCGGGCGCGCCACCCGCCGGCTGACCACCGCGAGCCGCAAGCTCATCGACGGCCAGGCCCAGGACATCTCCTACGAGCACCGCGAGCGGGTCACCGTCGAGGAGTGCCTGGAGATGGAGGGCAACAAGACGGGCGCGCTGCTCGCCTGCGCCTGCTCCATCGGCGCGGTGCTCGGCGGCGCGGACGACCGCACGGCCGACACGCTGGAGGCGTACGGCTACCACCTCGGCCTCGCCTTCCAGGCCATCGACGACCTGCTCGGCATCTGGGGCGACCCGGAGGCCACCGGCAAGCAGACCTGGAGCGATCTGCGCCAGCGCAAGAAGTCCCTGCCGGTGGTGGCCGCGCTCGCGGCCGGCGGCCCGGCCTCGGAGCGCCTGGGCGAGCTGCTCGCCGCCGACGCCAAGAGCAACGACTTCGACAGCTTCTCCGAGGCGGAGTTCGCCACCCGGGCGGCCCTCATCGAGGAGGCGGGCGGCCGGGAGTGGACCTCGCAGGAGGCCCGCAGGCAGCACGCCGTGGCGATCGAGGCGCTGGGCCGCGTCGACATGCCCGAGCGGGTGCGGGCACAGCTGACCGCACTTGCCGACTTCGTCGTCGTACGGAAGAGATGATCACCATTCGCATATGACGTGACGTCGCCGGAGCGGGCCCGCCAGGGGGCCCGCGTCCGACGGAGACCCCAGCACAGCAGAAGTAGCACTGCACTTGCATTAAGGGGAAGCCATGACAGCGACGACCGACCCGAGCGCCGGGGCCACGCGGCCCCCGGCCGCCGCGGTCACCGGTACGACGGCGCCACCACCGGGCGCGGACGAGGTGCTCGGCGCCGCCCGGCGGGCGGCGGACCGCTCGGTCGAGCACCTGCTCGGCAGGCAGGACGCCCTCGGCTGGTGGAAGGGCGACCTGGAGACCAACGTCACCATGGACGCCGAGGACCTGCTGCTCCGTCAGTTCCTCGGCATCCAGGACGAGAAGACCGTCCGGGCCGCCGCGCTCTTCATCCGGGGCGAGCAGCGCGAGGACGGCACCTGGGCCACCTTCTACGGCGGCCCCTCCGAGCTCTCCGCCACCGTCGAGGCGTATGTGGCGCTGCGGCTCGCCGGGGACCGGCCGGACGACCCGCACATGGCGCGGGCCTCGGCGTGGGTCAGGAGCCAGGGCGGCATCGCCGCCTGCCGGGTCTTCACCCGGATCTGGCTGGCCCTGTTCGGCTGGTGGAAGTGGGAGGACCTGCCGGAGCTGCCGCCGGAGCTGCTCTTCCTGCCCAAGTGGTTCCCGCTCAACATCTACGACTTCGGCTGCTGGGCCCGGCAGACGATCGTGCCGCTCACGGTGGTCTCCGCCAAGCGGCCGGTGCGGCCCGCGCCCTTCGCGCTCGACGAGCTGCACACCGACGCGCGCGACCCCAACCCCGCCAAGCCGCTCGCCCCGGCCGCCAGCTGGGACGGCGCCTTCCAGCGGCTGGACAAGGCGCTGCACGTCTACCACCGCCTCGCCCCGCGCCGACTGCGCCGGGCCGCGATGAACACCGCCGCCCGCTGGATCGTCGAGCGCCAGGAGAACGACGGCTGCTGGGGCGGTATCCAGCCACCCGCCGTCTACTCGGTGATCGCCCTGCATCTGCTGGGCTACGACCTCCAGCACCCGGTGATGCGGGCCGGGCTCGAATCCCTCGACCGGTTCGCGGTGTGGCGCGAGGACGGCGCCCGGATGATCGAGGCCTGCCAGTCCCCGGTCTGGGACACCTGCCTCGCCACCATCGCGCTCGCCGACGCGGGCCTGCCCGCCGACCACCCGGCCCTGGTCAAGGCCGTCGACTGGATGCTCGACGAGGAGATCGTCCGGCCGGGCGACTGGGCGGTGAAGAAGCCCCAACTGGCGCCGGGCGGCTGGGCGTTCGAGTTCCACAACGACAACTACCCGGACATCGACGACACCGCCGAAGTGATCCTCGCGCTGCGCCGGGTGCGCCACCCCGACCCCGAGCGGGTCGAGGGGGCGATCGGCCGGGCCGCGCGCTGGACGCTCGGCATGCAGTCGAGGAACGGGGCCTGGGGCGCCTTCGACGCCGACAACACCAGCCCGTTCCCCAACCGGCTGCCGTTCTGCGACTTCGGCGAGGTCATCGACCCGCCGTCGGCCGATGTCACCGCGCACGTCGTGGAGATGCTGGCCGTCGAGGGCCGGGCCCATGAGCCGCGCGCCCGGCGCGGCATCGAGTGGCTGCTCGCCGAACAGGAGGCGAGCGGCGCCTGGTTCGGGCGCTGGGGCGTCAACTACGTCTACGGCACCGGCTCGGTGGTGCCGGCGCTGACGGCCGCCGGGATCCCCGCCTCGCACCCGGCGGTCCGCCGGGCCGTCGCCTGGCTGGAGTCGGTGCAGAACGAGGACGGCGGCTGGGGCGAGGACCTGCGCTCCTACCGCGAACAGGAGTGGATCGGGCACGGCACCTCGACCGCCTCCCAGACCGCCTGGGCGCTGCTGGCGCTGCTCGCGGCGGGGGAGCGGGAGGGCAAGGCCGTCGAGCGGGGCGTCGCCTGGCTCGCCGGGACCCAGCTGGCGGACGGCTCCTGGGACGAGCCGTACTTCACCGGCACCGGGTTCCCCTGGGACTTCTCGATCAACTACCACCTCTACCGGCAGGTGTTCCCGCTCACCGCGCTCGGCCGCTATGTCCATGGAGAACCGTTCTCCCCCAACGCCCGCAAGGGGAAGTGATGGAGGTACGCCCCCCCGCCCCGGAACCCGTACCGCTGCTGGTCGCCTGTGCGCTCACCATCGAGGAGCTGGCGCTGCGCAGCGGCGGCCGGGGCCGGGCGCCCGGGCAGGTGGTGACCGTGCTGCGCAGCGGCATGGGGCCCAGGGCCGCCGAGCGGGCCGTGCTGCGCGGCCTGGGCACGGCGACCAACCGGGAGGCGGCCGTGATCGCCTCCGGGTTCTGCGCCGGCCTCGCCCCCGGGATGCACCCCGGGGACCTGGTCGTCGCCGAAGAGACCCGCGACCCACGCGGCACGACTCCTTGCGTGGGTACGGAGGTGCTGGCCAAGGCGCTGAGCGCGGCGCTGCCCGGCCGCACCGTGCACACCGGTCCGCTCATCGGCTCCGACCACGTGGTCCGTGGCCACGAACGGGCCGAGCTGCGCGCGACCGGGGCGATCGCCGTGGACATGGAGTCCGCGGCGACGCTGTGGAGCGCCGTCGGGGCCGGAGAGCGTCCGGTTGCGGCCGTACGGGTGGTCGTGGACGCTCCAGAACATGAACTCGTCCGGATCGGCACGGTACGCGGTGGAATATCAGCTTTCCGTGTTCTTCGTGCCGTCCTTCCCGCTTTCTTTGAATGGCACCGTTCTTTGCCGCTCCCCAGGAGGTGAGCCAGATGGCCATGCCGCTTCGCCAGTCCATCAGGGTCGGGACCTATCTTTTTGAACAGAAGCTCCGCAGGCGTGAGAAGTTCCCGCTGATCGTCGAGCTGGAGCCGCTCTTCGCGTGCAATCTGAAGTGCGAGGGCTGCGGGAAGATCCAGCATCCGGCCGGGATCCTGAAGCAGCGCATGCCGGTCGCCCAGGCCGTGGGCGCCGTCCTGGAGTCGGGCGCCCCGATGGTCTCCATCGCGGGCGGCGAGCCCCTGATGCACCCTCAGATCGATGAGATCGTGCGGCAGTTGGTGGCGAAGAAGAAGTACGTCTTCCTCTGCACCAACGCCCTGCTGCTGCGCAAGAAGCTGGAGAAGTTCACCCCGTCCCCGTACTTCGCGTTCGCCGTGCACATCGACGGGCTGCGCGAGCGGCACGACGAGTCGGTGGCCAAGGAGGGCGTGTTCGACGAGGCGGTGGCGGCGATCAAGGAGGCCAAGCGCCACGGCTTCCGGGTCACCACCAACTCCACGTTCTTCAACACCGACACCCCGCAGACGATCATCGAGGTGCTCAACTTCCTCAACGACGACCTCCAGGTCGACGAGATGATGATCTCGCCCGCGTACGCCTATGAGAAGGCGCCCGACCAGGAGCACTTCCTGGGCGTCGAGCAGACCCGCGAGCTCTTCAAGAAGGCGTTCTCCGGGGGCAACCGGCGGCGCTGGCGGCTCAACCACTCGCCGCTCTTCCTGGACTTCCTGGAGGGCAAGGCGGACTTCCCGTGCACGGCCTGGGCGATCCCCAACTACTCGCTCTTCGGCTGGCAGCGGCCCTGCTATCTGATGAGCGACGGGTACGTACCGACGTACCGGCAGCTCGTCGAGGAGACCGACTGGGACAAGTACGGCCGGGGCAAGGACGACCGCTGCGCCAACTGCATGGCGCACTGCGGCTACGAGCCCACCGCCGTCCTCGCGACCATGGGGTCGCTCAAGGAGTCGCTGCGCGCGGTCCGCGAGACCGTGCAGGGAAACCGCGGGTGACGTGATGAGGACCGGAGAGCCCGTCTCCCTGGGCCTCCCCGCGCTGCCGGCCCGGCCGCCGGCGATGCGCCGCCCCTCGCGGCGCATCCAGGTCGGGTCGGTGGCGGTCGGCGGGGATGCCCCTGTCTCGGTGCAGTCGATGACGACGACGCGTACGTCGGACATCGGGGCGGGCAGCGGTCATCAAGACGGTGCCCGAGTCGAAGATCGTCGAGACCCTCATCGAAGAGGCGATGAAGATCGCCGAGGAGATGGAGGGGGAGGGCGTCGCCTCCGGCGCCCCGAGCGTCACCGCGCGGGGCTGACCGGCACCACCGAGAGCTGAACGGGATCCGAAGGGGGCTCCAGCGTGACGATCTTGGAGAATGTTCGGGGGCCGCACGACCTGAAGGCGCTGGACGGCGCCGAACTCGCCGCGCTGTCCCAGGAGATCAGGGAGTTCCTGATCCACGCGGTGGCGCGCACCGGGGGCCATCTGGGGCCCAACCTGGGGGTGGTGGAGCTCTCCATCGCGCTCCACCGCACCTTCGACTCACCCATCGACCGCATCCTGTGGGACACCGGCCACCAGAGCTACGTACACAAACTGCTCACCGGGCGGCAGGACTTCTCGAAGCTGCGCTCCAAGGGCGGGCTCTCCGGCTACCCCTCGCGCGCCGAGTCCGAGCACGACGTCATCGAGAACTCGCACGCCTCGACCGTGCTCGGCTGGGCCGACGGCCTCGCCAAGGCCAACCAGGTACGCGGCAGGTCCGCCCATGTCGTCGCGGTCATCGGCGACGGCGCGCTCACCGGCGGCATGGCCTGGGAGGCGCTGAACAACATCGCCGCCGCCAAGGACCGGCCCCTGATCATCGTCGTCAACGACAACGAGCGCTCCTACGGCCCGACCATCGGCGGCCTAGCCGACCACCTGGCCACCCTGCGCACCACCGACGGCTACGAGCGCTTCCTGGCCTGGGGCAAGCAGGTGCTCCAGCAGACGCCGGTGGTGGGGCGACCGCTGTACGAGTCGCTGCACGGCGCCAAGAAGGGGTTCAAGGACGCGTTCGCGCCGCAGGGGATGTTCGAGGACCTGGGGCTGAAGTACGTGGGGCCGATCGACGGCCACGACATCGAGGCCGTCGAGTCGGCGCTGCGGCGCGCCAAGCGCTTCCACGGCCCCGTCCTGGTGCACTGCCTCACCGAGAAGGGGCGCGGCTACCAGCCCGCCCTGGACGACGAGGCCGACCGCTTCCACGCCGTCGGCGCGATGGACCCGCTGACCTGCGAACCGCTGACCCCGTCCAACGGCCCTTCCTGGACGTCGGTGTTCGGCAAGGAGCTGGCCGCCCTCGGCGAGGAGCGCGACGACATCGTGGCGATCACCGCCGCGATGCTCCACCCCACCGGGCTCACCGAGTTCGCCGCGCGCTTCCCCGACCGGGTCTGGGACGTCGGGATCGCCGAGCAGCACGCCGCCGTCTCGGCGGCCGGGCTCGCCACCGGCGGGCTGCACCCGGTGGTCGCGGTCTACGCCACCTTCCTCAACCGCGCCTTCGACCAGGTCCTGATGGACGTCGCCCTCCACAGGTGCGGGGTCACCTTCGTCCTGGACCGGGCCGGGGTCACCGGGGTCGACGGCGCCTCGCACAACGGCATGTGGGACCTCTCCGTCCTCCAGGTCGTGCCCGGGCTGCGGATCGCCGCCCCGCGCGACGCCGCCCAGCTGCGGGCCCAGCTGCGCGAGGCGGTCGAGGTCGACGACGCGCCCACGGTGCTCCGCTTCCCCAAGGAGTCGGTCGGCCCGGACATCCCGGCGCTCGCCCGCGTCGGGGCCATGGACGTGCTGCGCCGGGACGAGGACGCCGAGGTGCTGCTCCTCGCGGTCGGGGTGCTCGCGCCCGTCTGCCTCCAGGCCGCCGACCTGCTCGCCGGGCGCGGCATCCGGTGCACGGTGGTCGACCCCCGCTGGGTCAAGCCCGTCGACGAGCAGCTGGCGCCGCTGGCGGAGCGGCACGCGCTGGTCGCGGTCGTGGAGGACAACAGCCGTACCGGGGGCGTCGGCTGGGCCGTCGGGCAGGCGCTGCGGGACGCCGGGGTGGACACGCCGCTGCGCACCTTCGGCATCCCCGAGCAGTTCCTCGCGCACGCCAAGCGCGCCGAGGTCCTCGCCGACATCGGGCTCACCCCGGTGGAGATCGCGGGACGGATCAGCGCCGCGCTCGCGGCGCGCCAGGACGCCGCCGCGGCGGCCGAGAAGGAGAACGACGGATGACCGACGGCGGACCCTCGGGCTTCGACCTGGCCCGGCTCCTCGCCGAACGCGGCGGCGAGCGCTACGAGCTGCACGCCAAGTACCTCAACCACCAGCTGCCGCGGATGCTGCACACCATCGGCTTCGACAAGGTCTACGAGCGGGCCGAGGGCGCGTACTTCTGGGACGCGGACGGCCAGGACTACCTGGACATGCTCGCCGGGTTCGGGGTGATGGGCCTGGGCCGCCACCACCCCGTCGTGCGCAAGGCGCTCCACGACGTGCTCGACGCCTCGCTCGCCGACCTCACCCGCTTCGACTGCCAGCCGCTGCCCGGTCTGCTCGCCGAGAAGCTGCTCGCCCACAGCCCGCACCTGGACCGGGTGTTCTTCGGCAACAGCGGTACGGAGGCGGTGGAGACCGCCCTGAAGTTCGCCCGGTACGCCACCGGGAAGCCCAGGGTCCTGTACTGCTCCCACGCCTTCCACGGGCTGACGACCGGCTCGCTCTCGGTCAACGGCGAGTCGGGCTTCCGCGACGGCTTCGCCCCGCTGCTGCCCGACACGGCGGTCCCGCTCGGCGATCTCGCCGCCCTGGAACGGGAGCTGAAGCGGGGCGACGTGGCCGCGCTGATCGTCGAGCCGATCCAGGGCAAGGGCGTCCACGAGGCGCCGCCCGGCTATCTGCTCGCCGCCCAGGAGCTGCTCCACCGGCACAAGGCGCTGCTCATCGCGGACGAGGTGCAGACCGGTCTCGGCCGGACCGGCGACTTCTACGCGTACCAGCACGACAAGGGCGTCGAGCCGGACCTGGTCTGCGTCGCCAAGGCGCTCTCCGGCGGCTATGTGCCCGTCGGGGCGACCCTCGGCAAGGAGTGGATCTTCAAGAAGGTCTACTCGTCGATGGACCGGGTCCTGGTCCACTCCGCGAGCTTCGGCTCCAACGCCCAGGCGATGGCGGCGGGGCTCGCCGTGCTCGCGGTGATGGAGGACGAGGCCGTCGTCGCCAACGCGCGCGTCACCGGCGAGCTCCTGAGGTCCCGGCTCGCCGCGCTGGTCGACCGCTACGAGCTGCTGCACGACGTGCGCGGCCGAGGCCTGATGATCGGCATCGAGTTCGGCAAGCCCTCCTCGATCCGGCTGCGCGGGCGCTGGACCATGCTCCAGGCCGCCCGCAAGGGCCTCTTCGCGCAGATGGTCGTGGTGCCGCTGCTCCAGAAGCACCGCATCCTCACCCAGGTCTCCGGCGACCATCTTGAGGTCATCAAGCTGATCCCGCCACTGACGATCGGCGAGCGCGAGGTGGACCGGTTCGTCGACGCCTTCACCGCCGTGATGGAGGACGCGCACGGCGGGGGAGGCCTGATGTGGGACTTCGGACGGACCCTGGTCAAGCAGGCGGTCGCCAACCGGTAGGCGGGTGTTTTTGCCTCTGGGGCAAAAAATTTGCCCCAGAGGCAAGCCGCTGACTGAATGGAGTGCATGAGCACTCCCGCCGAAGGCGCCGGGGAGCCGTCCGGCCCCGCGCTCCCCGATGTCGCCCCGCGCCTGCGCGACCTGCGGCGCCGCCGGGGCCTCACCCTGGAGGCCGCCGCCCCGCGGGCCGGTCTCTCACCGGCGCACCTCTCCCGGCTGGAGACGGGCGCCCGCCAGCCCTCGCTGCCGATGCTGCTCGCGCTCGCCCGTACCTACGGTACGACGGTCTCCGAGCTGCTGGGCGAGATGCCGCCCGAGCGTGAACCCGTGATCCGGGGCGGCCGCGCCGAGCCCGCCGAGGCCGACGGCTGGACCTACCACCGCGCCGGCCACCCCGGCCGGGCCATGCAGGCCCTGCGCGTCGAGGTCCCGTACGGCACCCAGCGCGAGCTCGTCCGCGTCCACCCGGGCGAGGAGTGGCTGCACGTCCTGTCCGGGCGGCTGCGGCTCACCCTCGGCGACGCCACCCACGAACTCGACCCCGGTGACAGCGCGCACTTCGACTCGCTCACCCCGCACCGGATCTCCGCCGTGTCGCACGGCGGGGCCGAGTTCCTGTTCGTCCACACCCTGCTCCAGAGCCCCGATCCGCATCCGCACCACCCGCACGGCTGAGAGGCACGAACATGTCGCAGAAATCCTCGGGACGGTCCGGAGCGAGCACCCAGGAGACGAAGTTCCCCCGGGGCCTGGTGATCCGGCTCTTCGCCTATCTGATCGCGGGCCACATCTTCGCGGCCTTCCTCTATCTCCTGTTCACCGTCGGGAAGTGACCGTCCGGAGGCCGGCTACGCCGCGTCCTCCACGAGGCGCTCGCGCAGCCGCTCGCGGGTCTCGGGGGAGAGCCCGAGGCCTTCGGAGAGGTAGCGCTCGGTGGTGCCCCAGGTCTCCTCGATCGTCTCGAAGGCCGCGTGCAGATAGCCGGCGCGGGCGTCGAAGAGGGGGTTGAGCAGCTCCACCACCTCGGCGCTCAGCCCGGCCGGGGAGCTGTCGCTGCGGTGCATCTTGTAGCGGCGGTGCGGGTCGTTGGACTTGAGGTAGTCGGCCTCGATGGCCTCCCGCTCCACACCCACCGCCAGCAGCGACACCGCGATGGACAGGCCCGCGCGGTCCTTGCCCGCCGCGCAGTGCATCAGGGCCGGGACGCTGTCCTCGGCGAGCGCGTGCAGCACCCGGCTGTGCTCGGCCGTGCGCTGCTGGATGATCGTCCGGTACGAGCGGGCCATCCGGTCGGCGCCCCGGCCGTCGGAGAGGACCGACCGCAGCTGGTTGATGTCGCCGTCGCGGACCATCTTCCAGAACTCGGCCCCGTCGGCGGGGTCCGTCAGCGGTATGTTCACGTTGCGTACCCCCGGCAGCTCCACGTCCGGCCCCTCCAGCCTCTGGTCCGCCGCGTTGCGGAAGTCGAAGATGGTGTGCAGCCCGAGGGTGGCGAGGAAGGCCGCGTCCTGCTCGGTCGCGTGTGCCAGGTGGCCACTGCGGAAGAGCCGCCCGTGCCGCAGCCGGCGGCCGTCCACGGTCGGCAGTCCGCCCACATCACGGAAGTTGCGCACCCCGGAGAGCTCGGGTTCGGTCGAAGGGATCTGCGGAGTCTGCTGTGTCACGTTGGCTCCTGATGTGGTTCGAAAGAAAGATCACGCCGCCTCGATCCGACGATACGACATGGATTCCCGGGGCAATCATCTCGATGGCCCGACCGGAATGCGACCCCCGCGCACCCGTTGCCCTCACGGGTGCGCTGCCCCGATCCTGGTGCGGTTGTTCATGCCTGTGCGTACCTGTGCGGAACTGGGGAGTCGGGATGATCGAGACCGCGGACGACGGACGGGTGTGGCTGCTCTCCGGCCGCACCAGCGGCTATGCGCTGCACCTCACGGACCACGGGGAGCTCCTGCATCTGCACTGGGGCCCGCGCCTGGCCCTCGCCGACGCCGAGGCACTGGCAGCCCAGCCCCTGCCGCCCTACTGGCCCTTCGAGTCACCACTGGATGGTCAGGAGGAGTACGTGGTGGAGGGCGGGCCCCGTTTCGCGCGCCCCGCGCTCTCCGTACGGACCCCTCAAGTGCGCGGTACCGAGTGGACCTTCGTGGGCGCCGCGACCGGGGGCGACGAGCTGCGGCTGCGGTTCGCCGACGCCGTGCACCGCCTCGGGCTCACCCTGCACTACCGGATGCGCGACGACGCCGACGTCGTCGAGCGCTGGGCCACCGTCGCCCACGAGGGCACGGCCGGCGACCCGGACCTGGAGCTGCTGCGCGCCGACGCGGCCGTGTGGACGCTGCCGCTGCGCGACGGCTGGCGGATCAGCCAGCTGCACGGCCGCTGGGCGGCCGAGTCCCGGCTGGTACGGGCCCCGCTCACCCCGGGCGACAAGGTCCTCGGCAGCCGCCGCGGCCACACCGGCCACCAGCACCTGCCCTGGGTCGCCCTGGACGCCGAGGGCGCCGCCACCGAGGAGAGCGGCGAGGTGTACGGGTGCGCGCTCGGCTGGTCCGGGTCCTGGCGCATCGCCGTGGCGCAGCTGCCGGACGGCCGGGTGCAGATCAGCGGCGGCGCCGGGTACGACGACTCCGGGCTGCTCCCGCTCGCGCCCGGCGAGTCGTACACCACTCCCGTCTTCGCCGGGCTGTGGAGCCCCGACGGCTTCGGCGGGGCCAGCCGGGAGTGGCACGCCTGGCAGCTGGCCCGGGTGATCCCGGACGCCGGGCGGCCGCGGCCGGTGCTCTTCAACTCCTGGGAGGCCACCGGGTTCGACATCGGCGAGGAGCAGCAGCGCGCGCTGGCGCGGCGGGCGGCCGGGCTGGGCGTGGAGCTGTTCGTCGTCGACGACGGCTGGTTCGGGGACCGGACCCACGACGCGGCCGGGCTCGGCGACTGGACGCCCAGCCCCGTGCGCTTCCCGGGCGGGCTGAAGCCGCTCGCGGACGAAGTGCACGCGCTGGGTATGCGGTTCGGGATCTGGGTCGAGCCGGAGATGGTCAACCCCGACAGCGCGCTGTACCGGGCGCACCCGGAGTGGGTGCAGCACCAGAGCGGCCGCCGGCGCACCGAGTTCCGCAACCAGCTCGTGCTCAACCTCGCCCGCCCGGACGTCCAGGACCACCTCTGGGAGCAGTTGGACGGGCTGCTCGCCGGCGTGCCCGTCGACTATGTGAAGTGGGACTTCAACCGCTGCTTCAGCGACGCGGGCTGGCCCGGTGAGGAGTATCCGCAGCGGCTCTGGACCGAGCACGTCCGGGCGCTGTACGGGCTGGTGGACCGGCTGCGGGCCGCCCACCCCTCGGTCGACTTCGAGTCCTGCTCGGGCGGCGGCGGCCGGATCGACCTCGGCATCCTTTCCCGTACCGACCAGGTGTGGACCTCCGACAACACCGACCCGCTGGACCGGCTCGCCATCCAGCACGGCTTCAGTCAGCTGCACCCGGCCCGGGTGATGGCCGCCTGGGTCACCGACAGCCCCAACACCCAGCTCAACGGCCGCCGCAGCAGCCTGCGCTTCCGCTTCGTGAGCGCGATGGCCGGGGTGCTCGGCATCGGCGGGGACCTCGCCCGGTGGAGCGAGGCCGAACTGGCCGAGGCGCGCGGGTGGGTGGAGCTGTACAAGGCGATCCGGCCGGTGGTGCAGCTCGGGGCCCAGTACCGGCTGCGGCCGCCGAGCGGCGGGCTCAGCGCCGTCCAGTACGTGCGCGGCGACGACACCGTGGTCCTGGCCCACCTCCAGGCCCAGCACTACGGGGAGCGGCCCCCGGCCGTGCGGCTGCGCGGCCTGGACCCGGCGGCGGCCTATCGGTGCCTGGACACCGGAGCCGTGCACAGGGGAGCGCTCTTGCTGCACCGGGGTCTGGACACCGGGCTTCGGGGTGATCTTGATGCGGCGGTGTTCCGTTTCCGGCGGACGGGCGAGGGCGAGGCTGATGGCGGGGGCGAGGCATAAGGAATGCGCGATCCCGGCGCGGTGAATTGCCCCATAAGGAGGGACTGCCTAAAAGTGGACAGAGTGGGGCGATAGGTGTCCAGGAGGGTGAATGCGGGTGGAACTTTCGCCCGGATTGGGTGATTTGGTGGTCACTGTCCATCTCCCCGACGGGAAGGGGAGGTTGCCCGTGAGCAGCGTCATACCCGTGACGTTCCGTGGTGGCGGCCCCGAATGAATTCCCCCGTCCGGCGGGGCCTGTTGGGAATTCCGGTCGACGCAGGGTGACCGCAATTCCCGGATGAATTCCCGGCCGGGAATACGGATGACGAATGGGCACTTGTCGTGGCACGCCGGGCTCGCTTACGGTCACCGCAATCCGGGTGGACCGCCGAATCCTGCCACCGCTCGGAATCCGCACCCATCCACGCGTGGCAGGAGCGGGGGACCCAGGTAAGCGCCGTCCGGAATTCCGGCACGGCTCGGGGTGAAGCCGGAGCACCGCACGCGGTGCCCGGCCGGGCAGCTCCAGCCCGAACCCGACAGCTCACCTCGCAGGCGCCGGAGAGGAATCCGCCATGCCCGCGAAGGGTAAGCACCGCCGTCCCAAGTCCAGCCCGATATCCCGGGGCATGGTCGCCGCCGGCACGGGCGGCGCCGCGCTGGCCATCCCGCTGCTGGGCGCCACCGGCGCGCACGCCGCGGTGCAGACCGCCGCCCCCGCCACCGCGCCCCAGCAGGCCCCCCGCCACTGCGAAGTCCTCCTCGACCGGGGCCCGTTCACCCTGGAAGGGGAGCGGCGGCTGCTGCGCGAGCACCGCGTCGACGTGCTCGTCACCAAGGACAGCGGCGGCCCCGCCACCGCCGCCAAGCTCACCGCCGCCCGCGAGCTCGGGCTGCCGGTCGTGGTGGTGCGCCGGCCCGAACCGCCCGCCGGGGTGCGTACGGCCCCGGACGTGCAGAGCGTGCTCGCGCTGCTCAGTGCCGCCGCAGCAGATACGTGTCCATGATCCACCCCTTGCGCTCCCGGGCCCGGGCCCGCAGCTCCTCGATGCGGTCGGAGACCTCGGACAGCCGCCCCTGCACCAGGATCTCGTCCGGCGTGCCGACGTAGGCACCCCAGTAGATGTACAGATCCTGGTCGAGATGGCGGGTGAAGGCCTGGCGGGCGTCCAGCATCACCACCACGTCGTCGACCCCCTCCGGCCAGCCCTCCGCGAGCCGTCGGCCGGTGGTGATCTGCACGGGCCGGGCCACCCGGTTCAGCCCCGTCCGGTGCTTGGCGAGCAGCGCCGAGACGCTGCTGATGCCCGGCACCACCTCGTAGGTGAAGGCGGCCCCGCCCCGCTCCAGGATCTCCTCCAGGATGCCGAGCGTGGAGTCGTACAGCGCGGGATCGCCCCACACCAGGAACGCCCCGCACTCGTCGTCGGCCAGCTCGTCCACGATGAAGCGCTCGTAGAGGTCGGCCCGGCGGCGGCGCCAGTCGTCGACGGCGGGCGAGTAGTCCGATGTCTTGCGGTCGCGCTCGGGGTCGCGCGCCTCGACGAGGCGGTACGGGCGGCCGGTGACATGGGTGTCGAGAATGTCCCTGCGCAGCCCGGTCAGATCGGACTTCTCCTCGCCCTTCTCCATGATGAAGAAGGCATCCGCCTTGTTCAGCGCCTTGACGGCCTGGAGCGTCAGATGGTCGGGGTCGCCCGCCCCGATGCCGATCACATAGATCTTTCTCACGGCCCCGAGTCTGCCGCATCCATGCGAGGGCGCGAACAGCGAGGCCTACCGGGGCCGGGAACTACCGCCTATCCTCCGACCATGCGTGTCGCACTCTTCGTCACCTGCGTCAATGACGCGGTGTACCCGGCCACGGGCATCGCGACGGTGAGACTCCTCGAACGTCTCGGCGTCGAGGTCGACTTCCCACCCGGCCAGACGTGCTGCGGACAGGCCCAGTTCAACACCGGCTACCGCCGTGAGACCGAGCCGCTGGTGCGCCGGATGGGCGCGGTGTTCGAGGGGTACGACCATGTGGTCACCCCGTCCGGATCCTGCGCGGCGATGGTCCGCGACAACTACCCCCGTATCGCCCGCAAGGCCGCCTCCGAGGGCCGGGGTGCGGAGCTCGCTGAGATCGCGGGATCGCTCGTGCCGCGCCTGTACGAGCTGTCCGAGTTCCTCGTCGACGTCCTCGGCGTCACGGACGTCGGCGCCTACTTCCCGCACACCGTCACCTATCACCCCTCTTGTCACGGTCTGCGGATGCTGGGTCTCGGGGAGCGGCCGCGCAGGTTGCTGGAGGCCGTCAAGGGCCTGGAGCTGCGCGAACTGCCCGGCGCCGAGGAGTGCTGCGGCTTCGGCGGCACCTTCGCCCTCAAGAACCCGGACGTCTCGGCGGCCATGGGCACCGACAAGGCGGACAGTGCGCTCAGCACCGGCGCCGAGGTGCTGTGCGGCGCCGACAGCTCCTGTCTGATGCACCTGGGCGGCATCCTGCGCCGCCGGGGCGACTCGCTGCGGGCCCTGCACCTCGCCGAGATCCTGGCCAGTACGGAAGCGGAGCCCCTCGTATGAGCGCGACGTTCGTCGGCATGCCGTCGTTCCCCGTGGCGGCCAAGGAGGCGGTCCACGACACGACCCTGCGCGCCAACCTGCGGCACGCCACCCACACCATCCGCGACAAACGCGCCAAAGCGGTCGCCGAGCTCTCCGACTGGCAGCAGCTGCGCGAAGCGGGAAAGCAGATCAAGGACCACACCCTGCGCCATCTCGACCGCCATCTGGTGCGGTTGGAGGAGTCCGTCGTACGGGCCGGGGGCACCGTCCACTGGGCCGCCGACGCCGACGAGGCCAACCGCATCGTCGCGGACCTGGTCAAGGCGACCGGCGAGCGCGAGGTCGTGAAGGTCAAGTCCATGGCCACACAGGAGATCGGCCTCAACGAGGCACTGGCCGCCGAGGGCATCTCCGCGTACGAGACCGACCTCGCCGAACTGATCGTGCAGCTCGGCCACGACCGTCCCTCCCACATCCTGGTCCCCGCGATCCACCGCAACCGGGGCGAGATCCGCGACATCTTCCGCGAGGAGATGGGCAGCTGGGGCCGCCCCGCCCCGGACGGTCTGACGGACAGCCCCGCCGAGCTGGCCGAGGCGGCCCGACTGCATCTGCGCGAGAAGTTCCTGCGCGCCAAGGTCGGGATCTCCGGCGCCAACTTCATGGTGGCCGAGACCGGCACCCTCGTCGTCCTGGAGTCCGAGGGCAACGGCCGGATGTGTCTGACCCTCCCCGAGACGCTGATCTCCGTCGTCGGCATCGAGAAGGTGATCCCCACCTGGCAGGACCTGGAGGTCTTCCTCCAGACGCTGCCGCGCTCCTCCACGGCCGAGCGGATGAACCCGTACACCAGCATGTGGACGGGCACCACGGACGGCGACGGCCCCTCCGTGTTCCACCTGGTCCTGCTCGACAACGGCCGCACCGACACGCTCGCCGACGAGGTGGGCCGCCAGGCGCTGCGCTGCATCCGCTGCTCGGCCTGCCTCAACGTCTGCCCGGTGTACGAACGCGCCGGCGGCCACGCCTACGGCTCGGTCTACCCCGGCCCCATCGGCGCCATCCTCAGCCCCCAACTACGGGGCACCGCAAGCGAGATCGACGCCTCACTGCCGTACGCCTCCTCCCTCTGCGGGGCGTGTTACGAGGTGTGCCCGGTCGCCATCGACATCCCCGAGGTGCTGGTGCATCTGCGCGAGCGGGTGGCGGAGCAGGGTGGCAAGGGGCACCGGCTGGAGAAGGCGGCCATGAAGGCGGCGAGTTGGGCCATGGACCGGCCGGCGGTTTTGGCGGCGGCCGAGCGCGCGGCGACACGGACCCGCGGACTCCACCCGAAGAACCCGCCGGGCGCCGGTGCGTGGACCGAGAGCCGCGCCCTGCCCGAGATGCCCGGGGAACCGTTCCGCGACTGGTGGAAGAAGCGCAGCCGATGAACTCCCGCGACCGCGTCCTGGCCCGCGTCCGCGCGGCCGTGGCCGACGCCCACGAGGCCCCCGGGCCCACCCGCGACTACCTCACGAGCCACACCCCGGACGACCCCGGGGCCATGGTCGACCTGTTGCACGAGAACCTGGCCGACTACCGGGCGATCGTGCACCGCACGGACGCCGACGATCTGCCGATGCTGCTCATGCGCCTGCTCGCCGAGCGGGGCGCGGCCACGATCCTGGTGCCGCCCGCGCTGCCCCCGTACTGGCTGAGCGCGGCCGACCCCGTACGCGTCCACGACCGGGCCGCGTCCACCCCGGCCGAACTCGACGTGGCGGACAGCGTGGTGACCGGCTGCGCGCTCGCCATCGCCGAGACCGGCACCCTCGTCCTGGACGGCGGCCCGGACCAGGGCCGCCGCCGGATCACCCTGATCCCGGACCACCACATCTGCGTCGTACGGGTGCCGGACCAGGTCGTGGCGTCGGTCCCGCAGGCGATGGCGCGCCTGGACCCGGCACGCCCGCTGACCTGGATCTCCGGCCCGTCCGCGACGAGCGACATCGAACTGGACCGGGTGGAGGGCGTGCACGGCCCGCGCACCCTGGAAGTGGTGCTCCTCAGCGAGTGAGGCCCCCTGGAGTCGGCGGGGCACCAGGCGCCGGGTCAGCGGCGTCAGCGGGTCAGCCGGGGTGCCTCGGCCGCCGCGTCCACCGGCCCGGGCAGCCGGTCGGTCAGCTCATGGGCCCACGTCATGAGCCCGGTCAGATCGATCCCGTACAGCGGTATCCCCACATACCGCCCCAGTGAGTCCGCGCCCCGCGCGAGCAGCGCGGCGCCGCCCCTGGCGTTGCCGCGCGCGGCGTGGGTGAGCCCGACGGCGAGCTGCGCGAGCCCCCGCCACAGCTCGCGCTCGCTCTGGGGCCCCGACTTCCAGGCGTCCTCGAAGACCTCGTGCGCATGGAACGGCATCCCCGCGTCGAGCAGCCGCTGCGCCTCCCGCACGGTCTCGTCCGGGGTGCGCGCCACACCCTCCGGCTGCCGCTCCACTCCGGGTGCCCCATAGGGCAGCGGCCGCCCGAGCCCGTCCCTGGGCCGCGCGTTGCGCGCCCGTCCCTCGGCGTCCCGGTCCCGGCGCGAAGAAGTCTCCATGCGCCCATTGTCCCCCGCGGTCGCTCCCCGTACCGGAACACCGCCCTGAGTGAGGTATGGTTCTCATGCACGACCGGCCAGGGGAAACCCCAGGTCAGACGGGCACCGGGACGTGGCGCAGCTTGGTAGCGCACTTGACTGGGGGTCAAGGGGTCGCAGGTTCAAATCCTGTCGTCCCGACTCTGCTTCACGCAGGTCGGAGGCCGTTCTCTCATCCGTGAGAGGGCGGCCTTTCTCGTATGCCCGACCTCGTGTGCCCGACGGTGTTGCCGTGGCCGGGGGCGAGTTGAGCCCGCCGGCCGCGCACCGGGTCAGCCCGTCGCGGTGAGTTCGCCGCTGAGGGAGTCGTGCAGGCGGGCGCTGGGCCCGTTCAGGCCGGTGATCTCGACGGTCTTGCCGCGCAGGCGGTACCGGTGCTCGATCGCGTCGAGCGCCGCGACCGAGGAGGCGTCCCAGATGTGGGCGGCGGAGAGGTCGATGACCACCTTGTCGGGGTCTCCGGCGTAGTCGAAGCGGCCGGCGAGCTCGTTGGCGGAGGCGAAGAACAGCTGGCCGGTCACGGCGTAGACGACCCGGCCGCCGTCGGGGTCGGTGACCGCGGTGACGTCGGCGTGCCGGGCGACGCGCTTCGCGAAGACGGCCATCGCGGTCACCGACCCCGCGACGACGCCGACGGCGAGGTTGTGGGTGGCGACGACGCCCGCCACGGTGACGGCCATGACGGTGATCTCGCCCGCGGGCATCCGCTTCAGCGTCCTGGGTGCGAGGGAGTGCCAGTCGAAGGTGGCGAAGCAGACCATCACCATGACCGCGACCAGCGCGGCCATCGGGATGTCGGACACGACCGGCCCGAAGGCCACGCAGAGCACCATCAGGAACACGCCCGCGAGGAAGGTCGACAGCCGGGTCCGGGCTCCCGAGACCTTCACGTTGACCATGGTCTGGCCGATCATCGCGCAGCCGCCCATGCCGCCGAGGAAGCCGGTGACGATGTTCGCGATGCCCTGCCCGATGGACTCCCGGGTCTTCGACGAGCGGGTGTCGGTGATCTCGTCGACCAGCTTCGCCGTCATCAGCGACTCCATCAGCCCGACGAGCGCCATGGCCAGCGCGTACGGGGCGACGGTGGTCAGCGTGCCGAGCGTGAAGGGCACGTCGGGCAGTCCGGGAACGGGCAGCGAGGACGGCAGCGCGCCCATGTCCCCGACGGTCGGCACGGCGATCCCCGCGGCGACGGTGACCAAAGTGAGGACCGCGATCGAGACCAGCGGAGCCGGGACCGCGGTGGTGATCCTCGGGAGGGCGACCATCAGTCCAAGACCGGCCGCGAAGAGCGGATACACCGCCCACGGCACGTTCCGCAGCTGCGGCACCTGGGCGATGAAGACCAGGATCGCCAGGGAGTTCACGAAGCCGACCATCACCGAGCGCGGGAGGAAGCGCATCAGCTTGCCCACGCCCAGCGCGCCCAGCGCGATCTGGAAGACCCCGGCCAGGATGACCGCGGCCACCAGGTAGCCGAAGCCGTGCTGGCGGTTGAGCGGGGCGATGACCAGGGCCACCGCCCCGGTGGCCGCGGAGATCATCGCGGGCCGGCCGCCGACGACCGCGATCGTGACCGCCATGGTGAACGAGGCGAACAGGCCGATCGCCGGATCCACCCCGGCGATGATCGAGAACGAGATCGCCTCCGGGATCAGCGCGAGCGCGACCACCAGCCCGGCCAGCACCTCGGTGCGCAGCACCTTCGGGGACAGCCAGGACGGGCGGAAGCCGCGCAGCCGCGCTGAAGCGGGCAGAGCGGAGTCAGGCGATTCAGGCAAGGGAAGCAGACCTGTCAGGGCGGGCACACCGCCAACCGGCAGGCGAGCGAAACGGAGGATTGAGGGACCCTCCAGGGTACAGCCCGGTCCCGTACAGCCCGGCCCGTACAGCCCGGCCCGTTCCGGGGCCACGGGGAGCCCTCCGGGCCCGGTCGAGGTTTTTGCGGGCCCCGGGCGGCGTGGCGTGAGGGCGTCCGGGGCCCTGACGCCGGGGCGCGGGCTCCGTCTGTCCCCCCGGGACCGCGGGCTGTCCCCGGCTCAGCGGGGGGAGCTGATCTGGCCCAGGAACAGCCCGCATGCTGCCGTCGACGAGGGTGCCGACGCCGTGCCGGGTCCCGGGCACGGTGGGCACAACGTATCGCCGGGATCTCCGTCGGCCGATCCGGGATGCGTGGCCGTTTCACGCAGCCCGGGGGGCCGCGTCGCCGGTCAGGGGGTGTTCAGCGTCTGGGAGGGCAGTTCGCCGAAGCGTGTGCGATAGCTGTCGGCGAAGCGGCCCAGGTGGGTGAAGCCCCAGCGGTAGGCCGCCTCCCCGACGGTCAGTTGGGCGGGGTCGGCCTGGCGCAGCTCGGTATGGACCCGGGTCATCCGGACGTCGCGCAGATACGCCATCGGGGACATGCCCGTATGGCGGCGGAAGCCCTCCTGGAGCCAGCGGGTGCCGACTTGGCCGATGCCGGCGAGCTCGGTGGTGGTGTACGGGCGCTCGGGGTGGGCGTGGATCGCGTCCACGACCCGTTTGACCGGGCCGGGCAGCGCGGCCCCGACCGGCTTGTCGAGCTCCTCCCGGTAGCGGTGGCCGGTGGCCAGGAGCAACCCCGTGAGCAGGGCGTCCTGGAGCCGGGCCGCCATCAGCGGCTGGGCGAGCGCCCCGTGCTCGTTGTCCATCTCCTGGACGACCAGCGCCACCGCCCGCGACCAGCTCAGGCCCGGCCCCTGGCTGATGTCGAGTTCCGGCGCGAGCCGCATCCCGGTCGGCACCGAGCGGTCCAGCAGCACCTCCAGATGGCGCAGCAGGTCCTGGGCGCAGATCTTGACGGCGAGGAGGCGGCAGTCCCGGTTCCACCGCTCCAGGGTCGTCGCGCCCTCCGGCTGGAAGACCGCCGCGCGCCGGGCGTTCGCGACGGCGGGCGTCCGCGTCCCCTGCCGCCAGACGAGCTCGCCCGAGAGCGGGACGTCGACGTGGTAGGCCCCCAAGTCGCCGAAGCGCATGTGCACATCGGTGCCGCAGCGCAGGTCCCCCAGGGTCAGCGGCCCCAGCCGCACCACTTCGAAGGAGGCGTCGAGCCGGTGCTCGCGGTCCAGTACGTCGATGGAGTTGGCGTAGTACGTCTCACCGATCACCTGGCGTGCCTCGTCGAGGTCCCCGGTCCGGAACGAGAGTCGCGACGCGGGTGAGGCACCCCGCGTGCCCGAGTGGGAAGTTGCCTGCATGGCCCACATCTTCCCGGTGGGCGGGCCCGGCCGTCACCACTGCCGGCGGGCCGATTCGGGGGTGAGTGCGCAACACGGCGTACGGGTCCTTCGCTCGACCGGCCGGGAGTCCGGCGCCGCGGAAATTGACGCCGTCGTGGAGAAATCCGGTGCGGCCCCTCTGTGTTTACCGTGAATGGCGTTGAACACGTCGTACGCTGAGGCGGTTATCGGCTATCGGGTTAATTCAGAACTCTCCGGTCCGTACCTCAGGGGTCCGTGGGACGACTGACGGGAGAGACGATGCGCGAGATCACCCGAAGGGGGCTGCTCGGGGCCGGACTTGGTGCCGTCGCGGCGGCCGGAGCCGCCGGATGCGGCACCGAGGGCCAGGAGGGCGCCGGGGGCCGACCGTATGCGCCGGGGAATGGACCCGGCCATCCGGCCGCACCCAATGCACCGGCGAACTCCCAGGTCAGACTGCTCGGTGATGGTTCGACGGCCGATACCGGCCAGCAGCCGCACCAGCCCGCCAAGCCCCGGCCGCTCGAACCGGGCGAGACCCCGCCGCAGTTCGTGATCTTCTCCTGGGACGGCGCCGGAGAAGTGGGCAACGGGCTCTTCCCGCGCTTTCTGGAACTCGCCCGCGACCATGGCGCCTCGATGACGTTCTTCCTCTCCGGAATCTATCTCCTGCCCGAATCGGGCAAGTCGCGCTACCGGCCGCCGAACAATCCGGTCGGCGCCTCCGACATCGGCTATCTGACCGACGCACATGTGCGCGAGACGCTCAAATACGTGAGCGAAGCGTGGTACGACGGCCATGAGATCGGAACGCATTTCAACGGGCACTTCTGCGGCGGCTCGGGGTCGGTGGCCAACTGGTCGCCCGGCCAATGGCGCAGCGAGATCGAGCAGGCCGTCTCCTTCGTCACCGAATGGCGGACCAACACCGGCTGGCACGACCTCCCACCGCTGCCCTTCGACTACCGCAAGGAGCTGATCGGAGGTCGTACCCCGTGTCTGCTCGGGCAGGGCAACCTGCTGCCCACCGCCCGGCAGCTCGGCTGGCGCTACGACGCCTCCTCGCCCGGCGGACGCCAGGTGTGGCCCGACAAGCGCCAGGGCGTCTGGGACCTGCCGCTCCAGGGCGTGCCCTTCCCCGGCCACTCCTTCGAGGTGCTGTCGATGGACTACAACATCCTGGCCAACCAGTCGAAGAACACCACCCGGGGCATGCCCTCGCGCCACCCGGGCTGGCGGGAGCAGGCGACCCGCGCCTATCTCGCCGGGTTCCAGCGTGCGTACGAGACGAACCGCGCGCCCTTCTGCATCGGCAACCACTTCGAGGAGTGGAACGGCGGCATCTACATGGACGCCGTCGAGGAGGCCCTGAAGGGGATGGCCGGGAAGAAGGACGTACGGCTCGTGTCCTTCCGCCAGTTCGTGGACTGGCTCGACGCCCAGGACCCCCGGGTGCTGGACAAGCTGCGTGCGCTGGACGTCGGCCAGGCGCCGACGGGCGGCTGGAACGCGTACTTCAAGACCGCGTGAACGACCCCGTACGAACTGAACACGTCCGAACGAAAGGGCCGCTGCCGTGCACGAGATGAGAGCCGAGCGGGACCCCGGCGGGGCCGGGGCGGCGGGCCGGGCCGCCCTGCTCTGGCATCCGGGGCCGAAGGGGGTTCCCCGCCACGCTCCGTCACTCGGCGTCTAAGGATGGAAGAGACCACGCCCGCCGCGAGGTGGCCTCTTCTCGTCTCCCCCGGCCGCAGCCGCCGTCTGTCCGGGAGCTCCAGACGCATGGGCGCTCGAAGGTCGCCCGGCCGCAGGCCGGTCCTCATTGCTGTTCAGGCTCTAAGCGGAATGTTGGAGGGCGGGTCTCAGGGAGTTCTCCCCGCCCCTCCCGAGCGGGCCCCATGGCTACCCTGGGACCATGACGACACGGGAAGAGCTCCACGCGCTCATCGACCGCGTGCCGGATGACGACCTCGACGCCGTGGTACAGACCCTGCGGCCGTTCATAGGGCCCACGTCCCGTCGGACGCGGCCCTCGTTCATCGGCATGGGCCGGTCCGGGCACTCCGACACGTCCGCCCGCGCGGACGAGATTCTGAGGGAGACAGGGTTCGGCGAGTGATCGTGGTCGACACGGGCCCGCTCGTGGCCCTGGCGGACGCTGACGACGCCCACCACACGGCGTGCGCGCGCTGGTACGACAGCGTCCACCCCCGCAACCTCGTGATCCCGGCGCCGGTCATCGCGGAAGCCTGCCACCTGATCGGCACGCGCTGCGGAGCCCAGGTCGAGGCCGCGTTCCTGGACGCCCTCGCGGCCGGCCAACTCGGCACCGTCACAGGCGTCATGCCCGACGACATCGAGCGCATGGCCCACCTCGTGCGGCAGTACGCCAGTCTGCCGCTCGGGGGCACGGACGCATGCGTCGTCGCCATCGCGGAACGCTGGCAGGCCAAGCAGGTGGCCACCGTCGACCGGCGGCATTTCAGCGTGGTGCGGCCCAACCACGTGCCCGCGTTCGAGCTGCTGCCGTACGACCTGTAGCCCCGTGCGGTGGGCTCTCTCCGACCACACACGGCCATAGTTGCCCCTTCTACGCACTATCTGCGATACAGGAAGGCTCCGCATGGCACCCGTGATCATGAAACCTGCTGGTCGGAGACCATTCGCAAGCCGAACTCTGATTGTGCTCCGGAGCCGTGTGCGCAGGTTCGAATCCTGCCGGGGGCACCTGTTAGTAGGTGCCTAAAGACCCCGCCACCAGCCACTTCGCTGGGTGCGGGGTCTTCTTGCGTGTGCGTGGGGGTGGATGCCCGCGACAGCAGCCGGACAGCGGTGATCACGTTGTGCGGGCGTGATGACCTTGGAGCGTCGCACCTTGGAGGGGTTCTGCCCCCCGGGGGACAACTGGGCGCTCCCATACACGCCCTGACACCGCGTCTGGCTCAGGCTTTCTCTACTTCATCAAGCACGCGGCTGCGCTCCGCTCCGCCGGGCAGGCGGATAGTCGGCGCGAGCGGGCCTGCCTTCCCGCCCTCACTGGCGGAGCATAAGAGGTAGGATAGGTAGCATGACCGAGCCTACCGGCAAATACTCGATCACCATGCCGCGTGACATCGCCGAAGCCGCCCGCGCTCGCGGTGGCCCTTCGGGGCTGTCCGCCTACGTCGCCGCCGCCGTCGCCCGGCAGATCGAGCGCGACAACCTCAACGAGCTCATCCAGGTCGCCGAGGCCGAGCACGGATCCATCACCGAAGAGGAGATCCAGGCTCTGCGCGACCAGCTCCATCAGGCCCGTCAGCAGCAGGCCAGTGGTGGAGCGAACGCCGCGTGAGCCCTTCCCCAGCCGCCCCGGGTGGCACGCTCGTGCTCGACAGTGAAGGGTTGGCCAAGGCCGTCCTGCGCGACCGCGCGGTCACCACCTGGCTCGCGCTCGCCCGCGCCGACGACCTGCGGGTGATCACATCCGCGGCGACCTTGGTCGAAGTGGTCCACCCCCGCATCAACCGCCCGGCCTTGGAGTGGACCCTGTCCCGCCTCGTCGTCGAGCCGGTCACCGAAGCCGTCGCCCGGCACGCCGCTGCCCTGCTCGCCGATGCCGGTCTGCACGGCCACAAGTACGCCATCGACGCCATGCTCGGCGCCACCGCCCTGGCCTCCCCCGGGCCCGTGACCGTGCTGACCTCCGATCCCGAGGACATCGCAGCGCTGTGCGGCGGGCGCCTCACCGTCATCAAAGTCTGACTCGCCAGCGTTGCCGTTACCCCTCCGTCGCCGACCAGAACTCCGACCGCTCGCTCGGCCGGAGCTCCTCCCCCCGAGGCCCCCCGGGCTGCCCCGGCGTCCCCTTCGGATACGTCATCGGCGCATCCTCCGCGCAGCCGAAGCTCGCGCTGATGAATACGTTCCCCACGCTCCCCACCTGCAGCGACACGCTGAAGCCGTCCGGGCGGCTGGCTCGTACCCATGGCATCGAGCCGTCGCGGACGCTCGTCACCTTGAAGCCCTCGCGCTCCCAGTGGCGCTGGACCACGCCCAGGAGGCTGCCTCGGCGCTGGGGGGAGACGATCGTCAGGATGTTGCGGCTGCGGGTGACCGTCGTCCTGCCCGTCGGCTCGTTGAGGTCGGTGGTGCACGCCTGCCGCATGGGGGCTCCGTACGCCCACTTCACCGGCGGCCGGATCGCCGCCAGCGTGCCGTCCAGGATCGTCTCCGAGCCCTCGCCCGCCTGCTGCATGTTCATCTTCGATGCCTTCTGGGTCTGTCGTACCGACTGGCGTACCGACTGGTCGCTCTTCGTCTGCCCGGCCCCGTCCGGCTCGCACGCCGTCAGCGCCGCCAGGACTGTCATCACGAACACGCAACCCACCCTCCGCCTCATCGCGGTGCCGCCGTCTTGATCTGGTCGCCGTGGCCCGTGACCACGCTCGCTATGTTGGGGAGGGAGTCGCCGCCCGCGTCGGGGTCGAAGTAGAGCGAGTGCGCGGGCAGGTCGCCCCTCGTCAGGCCCATCAGGCCGGTGTCCTTGCCGGGGGCGACGGCGAAGTGGTGGCCGCCGAAGTGGTTGTCCGCGGGGTCCGTGCCGAACCAGTTCTTCTTCGGGCCGTATTCGCTTCCCGGTGCCACGTACTCCAGCAGGTTGGGCGACGGCAGATAGGTGACCTGGTCGTTCTCCGCCGCTCCCACGTATACGTGGTTCGCGCCCACGCCCAGGTCCGACGCCTTGTCCACGCCCACCCCGGGGCTGCCCACCAGCACCACGTCGTCCGCCGGGATGCCGCCGGGCTGCTGGCTCGCCTGGCCCACCGTGAGCGAGCCGTACGAGTGGCCGATCGCCGTCACATGCGGGGAGCCGGACTCATGGGTGGCCCGGATCCCGCTCAGGAACCGGTCGTACGCCGGCGCGCCCGCCTTCGCGTCGTCCTTGCTCATGACGTCCGTCGCCGACCACGAGAAGCTGTCGAGCTGCGGGCAGTCGTAGCCCAGCCACACCACCGAGGAGGTCGTGGTGTCGGGGTACATCTTGTTCGCCATGGTCGCCACGTTCCGGGCCCGGTCCACGTCCGCCGACGCGAAGTGGCCGCTGAGCTTGGTGTTCAGGCCCGGTACGTACGCGGAGACGTTCTTCGACGTGTCCGGGTTGCCGAAGGCGACGATGGCCCGGCCCTTGCCCTCCGAACCGAGGCCCAGCAGGTACGGGCGCGGCTCGCCGGACGCCGACAGCTGCTTCTGGATGCCCTTCAGCCCCTCGACCTTGTCCTTGAGCGCCTTCGCCTCGTCCCCGTCCGCCGCCGCGTACTGCCCCTCCAGGCTGTTCAGCAGCATCGGCAGATACGTCCGGTTGGCCTTGTCGCGGTCGACGGCCGGGATGCCGTCGCGGTTGCCGATCTGCTGCGGGTAGTCCTGGATCAGCTCGGCCTGGAGGCTGGGGGAAAGCTGCGCCCACCACTGCTGTACGGCGGCGGGTGAGCCCTTGGCGTCCGGCATGCCGAGCTCGTGCAGCAGCTCGCGGTTGAGCTCGTCCGCCTTCGCCAGCTCCACGAAGCCCATGCTCCAGTCGCCCTTGGCGCACCGGTTGGCCGCGTCGGTGAAGAGCTTGACCGCCTTCGCGTACTCCTTGTCGGCGGTCTGCGCCGCCGACAGGGCGTCGCCTATGCGGTCGGCGTACCCCTGGGCGCGGGTGGCCTGGTCGCGCTGCATCATCGCCACGTCGCCGGGCTTCATCCCGCCGGTGTCCACACTCGGCGCGGTGACCTTGCCGTCGTCCGCGACGCTGTACCCGGCGCCCGTCGCGTCCGCGATCGCGTTCGTCAGCTTGCCCTGCTGCGCGGCGAACTCCTCGCCGCACGCCCTCAACACCGTTCCCACGGCGTCGAGTTCCCTCTTGGCCACCACCAGGTCGCGCTGCATCCGGGCGAGCCGGTCGGCGGCGGACTCGGCGGCGAGCCCGCCCCAGTTCCCCTGCTGGAGGGGTGCGTGCAGATACTTGCCGCAGTCGCTCGTGTGCGTGGCGAACTTCTCCGCCAGCTTGTCCCAGGCGTCGCCCGCGTCCGTCAGCAGCAGCGGTTTGGCGTCGCGCAGTTGTGAGACCCGCATGTGTCAGTGCCCCCCGTTCGACGCCGGCGGGACGGTGACCGTCGGGCCGAAGAGCCCGGGGGTGGGAGTGACGCCCGGTGCGTACGGGCCGTGCGGCGTCGGGGCCGTGACACCCGGAGCGTACGGCGCGTACGGGCCGAAGCCCTGGAACGACTTCCCGCGCGCGTGGTCCTCCCGGACGAAGCTCGTGCTGGAGGATCCGACCGCGTCCGCCGCCCCCTCCACCATGCCGGCCAGCGAGCGCAGCGCCTTCGCCCACGCCTCCAGGCAGTCGTCGATGGCCTTGGCGGTCTCGAACCCGGCGAGACCCGCCACCGCCGCGTCCGTCGGCGTGTACAGCGTCTTGATCTCGTCGGGGATGTCCTTGGCCACCTTGCGGGCCGATTCGCCGGCCTTCTGGACTTCGCCTGGCGTGATCCAGAAGCCCGTGGTGGGACCGCCGATCGGTGTGGACATGCCGTTGCGCCCCTCGTTCGCTGATCTTCCTTCCGGCAGGCTACGGGGCGAATTCCGGCCAGCCATGAGTACGCGTACTCAGTCCCCGGACCGGCTCGCGTTCGGGGGCGGCTCCCCGATGTCCTCGAACCACAGCCCCGGCTCCGAAGCGATGAACTCCCGCATCAGCGACCGGCATTCCGCGTCGTCGAGCACCACGACCTCCACCCCGTGCCCGGCCAGCCAGTCCTGTCCGCCGTCGAACGTCCGCGCCTCGCCGATCACCACCCGGGAGATGCCGAACTGCCGGATCAGGCCGCTGCAGTACCAGCAGGGGGCGAGGGTCGTGACCATCGTCGTACCGAGGTACGTGGTCTGGCGGCCGGCGGCGCGGAACGCCGCCGTCTCGGCGTGCGTGGACGGGTCGTCGTCCTGGACGCGGCGGTTGCGGCCGCGGCCGAGGAGGGTGCCGGCGGCGTCGAAGAGCGCCGCGCCGATGGGGATCCCGCCCTCGGCCCGTCCGGCCCGGGCCTCCTCCAGCGCGACGGGGAGCAGGGCGCGTGCCGCTTCCAGGTCCATAGGGGCATTGTGGGACACGTCGGCGGCCCCGGCCTGCGCCACGACCATGGCGGCAGCCGGGGCCTCTCGGCCCAGGGGCCCATCGACCTACGGGATCAGGTGTTCGGGCGCTTTCCGTGGTTCGCGCTCTTCTTCTTCCGTGCGCGTCGCTTGTTGCCTCGCTTGGACATGGACCGCATCTCCCTTATCCGTACCAACAGGGACATATCGTCACGGTCAGTCTATGAGCCGCCCTCTCCCCCCGCATCGCGGCCGCTCACTCCTCGAACCGGTAGCCCATCCCCGGCGCCGTCACCAGATACCTCGGGTGCGAGGGGTCCGCCTCCAGCTTTCGTCTCAACTGGGCCATGTACACCCGCAGATAGTTGCTCTGCGTCCGGTACGTCGGGCCCCAGACCTCCTGGAGCAGCTGGCGCTGGGTGACCAGGCGGCCCCTGTTGCGGATCAGGACCTCCAGGACGTGCCATTCCGTCGGTGTGAGGCGGACGGCGGCCCCGTCCCGCGTCGCCTTCTTCGCCGCCAGGTCGAGGGTGAACCCCGGCGTCCGCACCACCCCCGGGGCCCCCTCCGACCCGGCGGCCGGCTCCCTCGGGGCGTCCGTACGACGGGTCACCACCCGCAGCCGCGCCAGGAGCTCGGCCATGCTGAACGGCTTGGTGATGTAGTCGTCCGCCCCCGCGTCCAGCGCCTCGACCTTCTCGTCGGAGGTACTGCGGGCCGAGACCACCAGGATCGGGGCCCGTGACCAGCGGCGCAGCGTCCGCATCACCTCGATGCCGTCCATGTCCGGCAGGCCCAGGTCGAGCAGCACCGCGTCCGGCGGGTTCGCCGCGGCCAGGACGAGGGCCGTCCCGCCGTCGGGGGCCGCGTCCACGTCGTACCGCCGCGCTCTGAGGTTGATCTCCAGCGCCCGTACGAGCTGCGGCTCGTCCTCCACCACCAGCACCCTGGTCACGGGCGCACCTCCTCCCCCGGCGCCGGGGAGCACCCGGCCCGTCGCTAACCCCGTCACTTCCCCACGAGTTCCTTCAGCGCGATGTTCAGCTTCAGGACGTTGACCCGGGGCTCGCCGATGAAGCCGAGGACGCGGCCGGTCGTGTGGTCGGCGACCAGCTTGTCCACCTCGGCCACCGGCAGCCCGTTGATCCGCGCCACCCGGTGGACCTGGAGCTTCGCGTACGCCGGGGAGATGTCGGGGTCCAGGCCCGAGCCCGAGGACGTGACCGCCTCGGCGGGGACGTCCGAGGGGTCCACCCGGTACGTGGGCGTGGAGTTGTCCTTGACCACCGCCGCCTTGGCGTCCTTGACCTGCTGGATCAACTTCTCGTTGTCACCGGAGAGGTTGGTCGCGCCGGACAGGAGCAGCTGGTACCGGGTGTTGAGGCTGTTGGCGCCCAGGCCGTTGGAGGGGCGCGGCTGGAACCAGTGCAGGTCCGGACGGGCCGCCTCCTCGGGGTCGTCCGGGTCCTTCTTGGGAAGGTCGTAGCGCTGGCCGATCAGCTCCGAACCGACCACCTTTCCCTGCGACTTGATCTCCGAGCCGTTCGCCTTGCCGCCGAGGGCCGCCTGGGCGATGCCGGTGACGGCGAGCGGGTACAGGACGCCGCAGATCACCGTGAGGACCAGCAGAGCCCGCAGGCCCGCACCGATCAACCGGGCTGTGTTGGTTACCGAGTTGTTCATGACGGATCAGCACGCTTTCGAGTTAATGCAGCCCGGGGATGAGGGAGACGACCAGGTCGATGAGCTTGATGCCGACGAAGGGGGCGATGAGGCCGCCGAGGCCGTAGACGGCGAGGTTGCGGCGGAGCATCTTGTCGGCGCTGGTCGGGCGGTACTGGACGCCCTTGAGGGCGAGCGGTACGAGCGCGACGATGATCAGCGCGTTGAAGACGACCGCCGAGAGGATCGCCGACTCGGGGCTGTGCAGGCTCATGATGTTGAGCTTGTCCAGGCCCGGGTAGACCACCGCGAACATCGCCGGGATGATCGCGAAGTACTTCGCCACGTCGTTGGCGATGGAGAACGTCGTCAGCGCGCCCCGGGTGATCAGGAGCTGCTTGCCGATCTCCACGATCTCGATCAGCTTGGTCGGGTTGGAGTCGAGGTCGACCATGTTGCCGGCCTCCTTGGCGGCCGACGTGCCGGTGTTCATCGCGACGCCGACGTCCGCCTGGGCGAGCGCGGGGGCGTCGTTGGTGCCGTCGCCCGTCATCGCGACCAGCTTGCCGCCGGCCTGCTCGCGCTTGATCAGCGCCATCTTGTCCTCGGGGGTGGCCTCGGCGAGGAAGTCGTCCACGCCCGCCTCCTCCGCGATGGCTTTGGCGGTCAGCGGGTTGTCACCCGTGATCATGACCGTCTTGATGCCCATCCGGCGCAGCTCGTCGAACCGCTCCCGCATGCCCTCCTTCACCACGTCCTTGAGGTGGATGACACCCAGGACACGGGCCCCGTCCGCGTCTTCCACAGCCACCAGCAGCGGCGTGCCACCAGCCTGGGAAATCCCGTCGGTGAGCCGCTGGGTGTCCTCCGCGACACGTCCGCCCCGCTCCTTCACCCACGCCGCGACCGAACCGGTCGCTCCCTTGCGGACCTTGCGCCCGTCCACGTCCACGCCCGACATCCGGGTCTGGGCGGTGAAGGCGATCCACTCCGCGTTCGTCAGCTCGCCCTGGTGGCGCTCGCGCAGCCCGTACCTCTCCTTGGCCAGGACCACGATCGAGCGGCCCTCGGGGGTCTCGTCGGCCAGCGAGGAGAGCTGGGCGGCGTCCGCGACCTCCGCCTCGGTGGTGCCGCGTACGGGGACGAACTCCGATGCCTGGCGGTTGCCCAGGGTGATGGTGCCGGTCTTGTCCAGGAGCAGCGTCGACACGTCGCCCGCCGCCTCCACGGCCCGGCCGGACATGGCCAGCACATTGCGCTGGACCAGGCGGTCCATTCCCGCGATGCCGATCGCGGAGAGCAGTGCGCCGATCGTGGTCGGGATCAGACAGACCAGCAGGGCCGCGAGGACGATCATCGACTGCTCGGCGTTCGCGTACTTCGCGAAGGGCTGGAGGGTGACGACGGCGAGCAGGAAGACGATGGTGAGGGACGCCAGCAGGATGTTGAGGGCGATCTCGTTCGGCGTCTTCTGCCGTGCCGCGCCCTCGACCAGGTTGATCATCCGGTCGATGAACGTCTCGCCCGGCTTCGTCGTGATCTTGATGACGACCCGGTCGGAGAGCACCTTGGTGCCGCCGGTGACGGCCGAGCGGTCGCCGCCGGACTCGCGGATCACCGGTGCGGACTCGCCCGTGATCGCGGACTCGTCGACCGAGGCGACGCCCTCGACGACATCGCCGTCGCCCGGGATGATGTCGCCCGCCTCGCAGACGACCAGGTCGCCGATGCGCAGCTCGGTGCCCGGGACCTGCTCCTCGCTCCGGCCGTCCGCGGACAGCCGGCGGGCGACGGTGTCGGTCTTGGCCTTGCGCAGGGTGTCGGCCTGCGCCTTGCCCCGGCCCTCCGCGACCGCCTCCGCCAGATTGGCGAAGATCGTGGTCAGCCAGAGCCA
The DNA here is from genome assembly GCF_001653515.1 of Streptomyces sp. ERV7. Taxonomy (GTDB): domain Bacteria; phylum Actinomycetota; class Actinomycetes; order Streptomycetales; family Streptomycetaceae; genus Streptomyces. The sequence goes on from NZ_LYOY01000051.1 coordinate 1,297,059, forward strand.
GCCCGCGATCGCCCAGCCGAACCCGTCACCCGGGTCCTTGATCGCGAGGGCGGTCGTCAGTACGGACCCGATCTCGACGACGAACATCACCGGGGACTTGACCATCACCCGGGGGTCGAGCTTCCTGATCGCGTCCGGGAACGACTTGACCAGCAGCTTCGGGTCGAACAGGCCGCCGCCGACCTTCCCCTGGTCCTGGTGACCGGTGGGGACGTCGCTGTGCGGGGCGCTGGTGGGGGTCCGCCACCGCGCCCCAGCAGGCCCGCGCCGCCGCTCCGGCCGCCGCGCCCACCACGTACAAGGTCAAGAGCGGCGACTGCCTGTCGCGGATCGCCGAGGACCACCGGCTCGGCGGCTGGCAGCGGCTCTACCAGGACAACCGCGAGGTCGTCGGCTCCGACCCGGCGCTGATCCGCCCGGGCATGAAGCTCGTCCTCGGGGCGAAGGCCTCCGCGAACGCCTCCGGCACGTCGCACGGCTCCGCCGAGACGAGCGGCTCGCACGCGTCCGGGACGAAGAAGGCGGCCCCCCGGACCCACACGTCGACGTCGTCGTCCGCCTCGACCTCCACGGCCTCGAACGCGTCCGCCACCACCGAGAACCAGGGCTCCGCCACCGGCTTCCGCGCGCCGCTCGACAGCGTGAGCATCGGCACCCCGTACCGCATGGCCGGATCCATGTGGTCCAGCGGCTACCACACGGGCGTCGACTTCGCGGCCGAGACCGGCACCGAGGTGAAGGCCGTCGGCGCGGGCACGGTCGTCTCGGCCGGCTGGGGCGGCGCGTACGGCAACCAGGTCGTCATCCGGCACGCCGACGGCATGTACTCCCAGTACGCCCACTTCTCGCAGCTCTCCGTCTCGGCCGGGCAGACCGTGACCGAGGGCCAGCAGCTCGGGTTCTCCGGCGCCACCGGCAATGTCACCGGCCCGCATCTGCACTTCGAGATCCGCACCACGCCGGACTACGGCTCGGACGTCGACCCGGTCGCCTACCTCCGCCAGCAGGGCGCGAACCTCTGACATTCCGGGCCCCGTCCGGGAAGCCGGGCGTATTCCCGCTGGGGACAACTGACCGGGTGGTCTATATCACCCACCGTCAACCCCTCCTTACGGTCGCGTAGGTCACATCCGTAAGGGAAAGATATGGTCCCGTGGCAGACGATTCGAGATCATTCAACAGCGGTACGTTCGGGTCGTACACGGCGATCGGCGACAGCTTCACGGAAGGCGTCGGCGACCCCGGCCCGGACGGGGCGTTCGTCGGCTGGGCGGACCGGTTCGCCGTGCTACTGGCAGACCAGCGACCGGAGGGGGCCTTTCGCTACGCCAATCTCGCGGTTCGCGGCAGGCTCCTCGACCAGATCGTCGAGGAGCAGGTGCCGCGGGCCAAGGAGCTCGCACCCGACCTGGTGAGCTTCTGTGCGGGGGGCAATGACATCATCCGGCCGGGCAGCGACCCGGACGACGTGGCCGAGCGCTTCGAGCGCGCTGTGGCCGACTTGAAGAGCGCGATCCCGACGGTCATGGTGACCACCGGGTTCGATACGCGCGGGGTGCCGGTCTTCAAGCATCTGCGGGGCAAGGTGGCGACGTACACCGCGCATGTGCGCTCCATCGCGGACCGCTACGGGTGCCCGGTGCTCGACCTGTGGTCGCTCCGGTCCGTCCAGGACCGGCGGGCGTGGGACGACGACCGGCTGCACCTGTCGCCGGAGGGGCACACCCGGGTGGCGCTGCGCGCGGCCCAGGTGCTCGGCCTGGAGATTCCGGCCGACCCGGACCAGGAGTGGCCCCCGATGCCGCCGCGCAACACCCTTGAGGTGCGGCGCGACGACATCCACTGGGCGCGTGAGCACCTGGTGCCGTGGATCGGGCGCCGGCTGCGCGGGGAGAGCTCGGGCGACCACGTGGAGCCCAAGCGCCCCGATCTGCTGCCCCTCTGACGGCCCATCAGGCCCGCTGGTCCGCTCGGGACCGGCGGCATCACTGACGGACCGTCGTACGGGCGGCGGCGCCGCACGCGCGGCTCAGCCGTGCAGCAGCTTCCGCTCCGTCTCCGGGTCGAGTCCGACCCGGGGGCGGTCCGGCCGCTGCGGCGGCTCGCCGCCGATCGACTGGAGCCACGCCCAGGTGTCGGCGACCGTCTCCTCGACCGGACGGCAGTTCAGCCCCGACAGCACCGCCTTCCACACGTTCGAGCCGTGCATCGTGGTGTGCAGCTCGCCCGGCGGAATCCACACCGGCAGGTGGTTCCACGGCTCCACCCCGGCGGCCAGGATCGGCTCCGGGTCCGTCCAGCGCAGCTCGGCGCCGCCGCCGGTGACCCGCGCACAGGCCTCCAGCAGCTCGCCCATGGTGGTGTGCTCGGGTGGGGAGACCAGGTTGTACGGGCCGCAGAGCCCGAAGTCGGCGGCGCTCACGATCCACTCCGCCAGGTCCCGGACGTCGATGAACTGGACCGGCAGGTCACGCGGCCCCGGCGCGAGCACCTTGCCGCCGCGCGCCATGCGCCCCAGCCACCACGGCAGCCGCCCGATGTTCTCGTACGGGCCGAGGATCAGCCCCGCGCGCACCAGCAGCGAGCGGTCCGGGCCGAACTCCCGGACGACGGCCAGCTCGCCGCCGCGCTTGGCCTGCGGATAGGCCACCTCGCCCGAGGCGTCGGGCGAACCGTCGACCAGCGGAGCGGTCTCGTCCGCTCCGGCCGGGACCGGGTCCTGGTACACGGACCGGCTCGACACGTACACGTACCGGGCGGCGCGCCCCTCGGCGAGCAGCCGTGCGGCGTCGCGCACCAGGGAGGGCGCCCCCGACCAGGTGTCCACCACCACGTCCCACCGGCCGTCGGCGAGCGCCGCCAGACCGTCCTCGGCCGTCCGGTCGCCGAGCAGCGCCTTCACCCCCGCGGGCGGCTCGTGGCGGCCCCGGTGGAAGACCGTCACCTCGTGTCCGCGCGCCACCGCGGCCTCGGCCACGGCGCGGCCGACGAACTCCGTACCACCCAGTATCAACAGCTTCATGGCCGCAACTCTGCCCGCCGGAACGGCTTCTGAGAACCGTTGCATGCTGAGGGCGAAATCGCGGCGGCCGGGCGGACGCGGCCGGGGGAGCGTCAGGGGCGGTAGAGCTGGCCGGGCTTCGGGGCGGCGGGGGAGAGCAGTTGGGGCACGGTCACGAAGGTGAAGCCGCGCGCCTTGAGGGCGTCGATGATCCCGGGCACGGCGGGCACGGTGCCGTCGTAGATGTCGTGCAGCAGGATGATGCCGTCGCGGTCGGCCTGGTCGAGGATGCGCTCGGTGATCAGGGCCGAGTCGTTGGTGGAGTAGTCCTTGGCGGTCGCGCTCCAGAGGATCTGCGAGAGCCCCAGCTCCTTGCTGACCTTGGTGACCTCCTTGTTGGTACGGCCCTGCGGCGGCCGCATCAGGACCGGCTTGCGGCCGGTCAGCTTCGCCACCGCCTCCTGGGTGCGGTTGAGCTCGGTGCGTATCTCGGCGGGCTTCAGCTTGTCCAGACGCTCGTGCGACCAGGTGTGGTTGGCGACCTCGTGGCCCTCGGCGGCGATCCGGCGCACGGTGTCGGGGTACTTCTCGACGTGGTTGCTGCCGAGCAGGAAGAAGGTGGCGGGCACCTTCTTCTCCTTGAGGGTGTCGAGCAGTTGGGGCGTCTTGGGGCCCGGCCCGGCGTCGAAGGTCAGGGCTATGCACTTGGCCTTGCGGCAGTCCGCCCCGCCCGCGGTGCCCGCGTCGGCGCCCGCCGCGGCCTTGCTGTCGAGCGCGTCGTTGCGGGCCGAGCGGGGTGAGACGGCGCCGTCGGAGCATCCGGTCAGCGTCAGACCGAGCGCGGCCACCGCGACCAGCGCGGCCGCGGCCCGCACCCGGGACCGGCGGACTTCGGAATTACTGCTGCGCATGGCGCGTCTCCCCTTCGGTCTGGACCAGAACACGCCGGACTATACGCGAGGTGTATACACCGCATGCATAGTGGGGTGGCTCCAAGCCGGACAGGACATGCGGAGAGCGGGAAACGGCTACTTGCGGCGGGATCCGGCGGGGCCGGAGCCCTTGCGCCGGGAGGTGCCGGGCTTGCGGGCCGGGCCACCCCTGCGGCCCGAGGCGGCCTCGGGGGCCGCGCCCTTGCGGCCGGCGGCGGCCTGCGCCGCATCCCCGCCGCCGGACGGCGCCGCAGGAGTGGTCGTGCCCGCGGGCCAGTGCGAGGGGCGGTCGAGGCCCGCCGGCAGGACCGTGCCGCCGTCACCCCGTGCCGCGTTGACCTGTGTCTGGGTGAGGAAGAGGCAGTCGGTGAGGTCCGCCCCGGCGAGGTCGGCGTCGCGGAAGTCCGCGCCGATCACATCGGCGAGCCGAAGGTCCGCCCCGCTCAGATCGGCCGCGATGAGATACGCGCCCCGCAGGTCAGCGCCGCGCAGATCGGCGCCCCTGAGCCGGGCCCCGAACAGATCGGCGCCCCTGCGGTCCTTCTTCTTCCCCTTGACCTCGGCGCGCACCAGCTCGCTGGTGCGCAGCAGCAGCGTGTTCACCCCGGCGCGCAGCGCGGCGACGTCCAGCTCCAGGAGTGTGTCCACATCGCTGAGCGAGAGCCGCTCGATCCTCTCCCGCTCGGCCGCCAGCTGCCGGTGGACCGGGCGCGCGGCCGGGCGGGCCTGGGCCTCGGCGAGATACCAGAGCAGCTCGTGGAGCTGGCGCATCACGGGGAGCGCCGCGAACATCTGCCGCGACCCGTCCGGCGACTCCCGCCAGTTCCGCCCGGCAAAGGTGACCTGGGAGATCTTCTGGCCCGCGCCGAAGCAGTCATACACCGTGCAGCCCTGGAAGCCCTTGGGGCGCAGCTTGTCGTGGATGCCGCAGCGGAAGTCCTGCCCGAGGTTGCCGCAGGGCTCCCCGGCGGCCTTGTCGACGGCGAAGTCCGTGGACCGCGAGAACGCCAGCGCGACACAGCACAGACCGAAGCAGTTGGCGCAGTCGGCCCGCAGCCCGGAGCGGTCGTCCGCCGGACCGGGCGCCGTGGCGGCCTGCTGACGTACGCGGTTCTCGGATGTCTCGGACAAGGCGGGCGCTCTCCTGTGGTGACTGGTGGCCCGGGCGGGTGCCGCCGACGGGTGTGCCGCGGGCCCCGCACGGACATAAGGGCAGGCCGAGCCTACCGTCGAGCTGTCGCCCGGACCGAAGCCGACCGGAGACCGGCCCGAGGCCTCCCGGACCCGCCGGAGCGGCGCCAGGCGCTACGCGGCCTCGTCGAGATCGGCGGTGGTGGCCGCCGCCCACAGCGCGAGCAGCCGCTCGTACTCCTCCGCGGGCCAGCCGCCGTCCGGGTCCGTGCTGTCGACGAGGTCGCGGATCGCCGCGTTGGCGGCTTCGGCGTCCGGCAGTACGGAACCAGGGAGGTCGGCGGTAGTGGACATGTGTCCAGACTAAGCGCAGGGTCCGACAATCGGCCCCGAACCGGCACTGCGGGGTCCATCACACCGTCATCAGTCCTTCCCCACATGTCCTCCACCACGCGCGCGAGGGCGCGGGAATCGGACGTACGCGCGCGCTGTTCCAGTGGCCATGACGGCATTCGACGGAACCGAGGAAGCACTGCTCAAGCTGGTCGCGGCGGAGAAGGGCGGCGTCCTCGCCACGCTCAAGCGCGACGGCCGGCCGCAGCTCTCCAACGTGAACCACGCCTACTACCCGGAGGAGGGCGTGATCAAGGTCTCCCTCACCGACGACCGGGCGAAGACGAAGAACCTGCGCCGCGACCCGCGCGCCAGCTACCACGTCACCAGCGCCGACCGCTGGGCCTGGACCGTGGCCGAGGGCGTCGCCGACCTCTCCCCGGTGGCCGCAGACCCCCACGACGCGACCGTCGAGGAGCTGATCCAGCTCTACCGGGACGTCCAGGGCGAGCATCCGGACTGGGAGGACTACCGGCGGGCCATGGTCCGCGACCGGCGCGTCGTGCTCCGGCTGCGGGTCGAGCGCGCCTACGGACAGCCGCGCGCCTGAGCCGTCCCCGGCGGGTCGCTGCCGCGTAACGGCGCTGTTCCCGCGTTGTCGTACCCGCCGCACATAATGGATTGACCCCCCGAGCCCCAGGAGGTGCCGTGACCGGCGCTGGTTCTCTGCTCCCACTCCGCTCCCGGCTGCGCGAGCTGCGCCCCGCCGCGTTCGGGGCCGACCCGGCGGGCGAGCGCCTGGAGCGGATCCGCCGCTCGCCGAACTTCGCGGACGGGGTCTTCCAGAACCCGGAGGGCGCGCGGACGCGGCCGTCCGGTTCCATGGTGGAGTTCGCCAAGATCTACTTCCAGAAGGAGCAGCGGGCCCTGCGCGCCCCGGTGGGCAACATCCCGGTGCACGCGACGACCCTCGCCGACCTCGCCAAGCCGCCCGCCACCGGACTGCGGCTCACCTGGATGGGGCACTCCAGCGTGCTCGCCGAGATCGACGGCCGCCGGGTGCTCTTCGACCCGGTGTGGGGCGAGCGCTGCTCCCCCTTCGCCTTCGCCGGTCCCAAGCGGCTGCACCCGGTGCCCGTCCCGCTGGCCTCTCTCGGCCCGGTGGACGTCATCGTCATCTCGCACGACCACTACGACCACCTGGACCTGCCCACCATCCGCGCCCTCGCGGGTACGGAGACGGTCTTCGCGGTCCCCCTCGGCGTCGGCGCCCACCTGGAGCACTGGGGCGTCCCCGCCGACCGCGTCCACGAGCTCGACTGGAACGAGTCGACGAAGGTCAACGGGCTCACCCTCACCGCCACCCCCGCCCGCCACTTCTGCGGCCGGGGCCTGCGCAACCAGCAGCACACGCTCTGGGCGTCCTGGGTGGTCGCCGGTCCCGAGCACCGGATCTACCACAGCGGTGACACCGGCTACTTCGGGGGATTCAAGGACATCGGCGCCGAGCACGGCCCGTTCGACGCCACGATGATCCAGATCGGCGCCTACAGCGAGTTCTGGCCGGACATTCATATGACTCCGGCCGAAGGCATGCGGGCGCACCTCGACCTCCAGGGCGGCCGGCCGCACGGCGTGATGCTCCCGATCCACTGGGGCACCTTCAACCTCGCCCCGCACCCGTGGGCCGAGCCGGGCGAGGGGACGATGGCCGCCGCGGCGGCCACCGGCGCCGGGATCGCGCTGCCCATCCCGGGGGAACCCTTCGAACCCACCTCGGAAAACGTGCCGTCCGCGCCATGGTGGCGCCCCGTCGCGCCCACCCCGGAGGGCGGCTGGCCGACGCACATCCGCATGCCCGCCAAGGCGGGGGAACAGGAGACGGCACCGGTCGTCTCCTAGCGGGGATCCACGGCATTTCGCGCTGCCGTACGAGGCGTCATACCAGAGCGGGACACGGTAGGGGGGACTTTCCCAACTGCGTACCGAGGGTGAGGGGTTGACCACTACTGTGAGTGGCCGACGATCAACGCGGGCCCACAGCGGTTGAGTTGGGCCCGGGACCACGATCTCTGGGACCCCACGTACCGAGGACGCAGATGTCTCATCTTCGCGCACCCGCCGCGCGGTCCGACCGCCGCGAGGGCGGGCGGCACGGACGTACGGCACACCGGCCGCAGCCCCCGGCCGCACCCGCGAGCGCCCCGGCTCCGGCGGGACGTCCGCCGAGCGGGCAGCCGCCGTCCACCGAGGGCCGCATACGACCCCAGCTGCTGCGCACCGCGGTGCTGCCCGCCGTGGCCGCCGTGCTGTGCGGCACGGCCGCCGTCGTCTTCACCCTCCACACCACCCACGCCCACCCCTCGAAGATGCTCTGGGCCGCGCTCGGCGGGATGGCGGTCCTCGCCCTCGGGTCGGTGGCGGCCGCCGCGGTGGGCGCCGACCGGGCCGCCAGGACCGTGCTCGGCCGCGCCAACGGGCTGCGCAGGGGCAGCGCCCGCTCGGCCGCCGACCTGCGCACCGTGGTCGACGGACTGCGCCGCGGCGAGGGGGTGCCGCCCACCGTCTGGGCGGTCACCGCGTCCGGCGGGGCGTCCGGGGGCATGACCGAGCGGCGCTGCGACCACACGCCGATGCCCGCGACGGCCACCGTCAGCAGCCCCGCGAAGCTCATCACCGAGCCGTTGTTGAGCATGGACAGGAAGATCCCGCAGCCGGCCAGCGCCATCAGCACGGCGGCCAGCGCCGGGCCCTCCACCCGCCCGGACAGCAGCCGCCGCGCCTCGTTCTCGTCCTCGTCGTCCAGCGGGAGCAGCAGCCAGCCGAACCCGTAGAAGACCAGGCCGAGGCCACCGGTGACGGTGAGCACGCCGAGCGCGACCCGGAAGATCACCGGGTCGATGTCGCAGTACCGCCCGAGCCCGCCGCAGACGCCGCCGATCACCTTGTTGTGCCCGCTGCGGCGCAGCTGCGGCGCAGCGGGCACCGGGCCCGGATCCGGGTCCGGCGGCGCGACGGGGGTCTCGGTCGGCTGTGTCATGACTCCATGGTGACGGGCCGTAGGCGGGTGCGGCACCCGCCCCCATGTGTACACCACCCCCTCGTGCCCCACATGGCTGCCGTCCCGGGCCAGCCGCACCATCTCCCGCAGCGGCAGTTCGGCGCCCGCCACACAGATGTCGAGCAGCCCGTCGTCGAGCACCGAGCGCGGCAGCGGCATGAACTGCCCGCCCCGCCGCCGTCCGCCGCCCACCAGGACCGAGACGGTCTCCCCGGACTGCACGACGACCCCGTCCACGCTCACCCGGCCCCGGTACGGCCGGAAGGCGAGCATCGTGCGCGCCACCGCCGTCTGATAGCGCCGCCGGCCCGTTCCCAGCGCGTCCCGCACACTGGTGAGCGCCTGCGCGGCCAGCCCCGACGAGGCGCCGAGCAGGGCCAGTTCCCCGGTCTCGGCGATCCGCGCCAGATCGACGTGGCGCACCCGCGGCGCCGAGAGCGCGGCCTCCAGGGCGGCGGGCCACGGTCGGTCGGACCAGAGCTCGCGGTAGAAGGAGTTGCCGCGGCCGCCGGGCAGGACGAGCAGGGCGGCGCGCCGCTCCTCCCGCCCGGCGAGCAGCCCCGTCATGATCTCGTGAGCGGTGCCGTCGCCGCCCACGCAGACCAGGACGGCCGGGCCGCCCGGCCCGCCCGCGGTGCGGGCGAGCTGCTGGGCATGGCCCGGCCGCTCTGTCACAGCAAGCTCGACGGGCACACCGGCCCCCGCGATCCGTCGCGCGACCTCATGAGCCATCTCCCGCGAGTACGTTCCCGCGGCTGGATTGGCCACCACCAGAACGGACTTGGGGGACGGACTCATCGACGGACACCTCGGCGCGCTCGGCGAAGCAGTGCTGTGGCGGAGAGGACAGGATTCGAACCTGCGCGGGCTGCTCGTGCCCGGTCCGGAGCACACCCGGAACCCCCGTTGGACCTCTTCGGGTACCTCTCCCATCGTCGTACGCATGGATCCTCGCCGGGGTCGCTGAGACCCCACTGAGACGACACTGAGACGCGTGTCTTACCCGCCGTGCCCCGCGGTACCCGCCGCAGGGCAGCGGGGGTGGCCCGAACTGCCCGCAGCACAACTGTCCCGGTGCCACGGGCAGTTGACTACGGGCCCGCCGGTCATTACGACGGCAGCGCGGGGGCGAGCGAAAGGCTGGGCCGTGCGATGGAGGACGACGATCCGCGCTGTCTGCGGCCGGGCGAGGCCCCGACCCTGCTCGGCGGCCTCCCGTGGCGGCGCGCCGTGGTGCTCAGCGGGCAGGAGGGCCGGCTCGCCCGGGGCGCCGTGGTCCCCGGCTACCGGCCCCGGGTCTGGCCCGACCGGGTGGCCCGGGCGCTGCGCGAGGCCCGCCCCGGCCTCGCCTGTCTGCTGGTGCAGGCGCGGCGTGAACTCGTACTCGCCGAGGTGCGCTCCCGCCAGCTGGCCCAGGCGCTGGCCTTCCGGGCCGACCTCGCCCTGATCGCGTGCGGCGGGCCGGACGTACGGGCGCGCCGCTTCGACGTGGATGTGGTGGAGACCGAACTCAGCCGAATTCTGGCCTCGTTGAAGGAGACGGCCTGCCGCCACACCGTGGTGGTCAGCCCCTTCGACTGGTCCGTCTCCGGCCAGGTGACCCCGGCCCAGCGCGAGCGGGTGCGGTCCCGCCAGCGCCTCCTGGTGGAGCGGCTGACGATAGTGACCCTTCGTCATGGAGCCCTGCACATCGACCTGATGAAGCAGCCGGACACCGACCCCCGCACCCTGTGGGGCCCGCAGCCGGGCCGGCTGAACAGCCGGGGCCACGCGGTGGCCGCGGCGGCGGTGGTACGGACCCTGGCGGCCTGCCTGGCACCCTAGGGGCCTTCAAGGGCAGGCTCTCAGCGTCTCCGGCGGCGTCCCGCCCGGGCCCGGCAGGAGCGGTCCAGCGCCTCGTACAGATGGTCCAGATCGGCGCGGGTGAGCACGGCGGGCGGGGCCAGGCGCAGGACGTGCGGGGCCCTCGGCGCGCGACCGGTGATCACGCCGCGCCGGACCAGCTCGATCAGCAGCCCCGTGGCCGCCTTTGGGCCGGTGAACTCGATGCCGAGGAGCAGCCCCCGCCCGCGCACCTCGCGCACCTCCGGTCCGTAGTGCCCGCGCACGATCCGGCCGCCCACCCGCAGGATCTCCTCGCCCAGCACCCGGGCCCGTCCGACCAGGTTGTCCTCGCGGAGCGCGGCGAGGGCCCCGCGCGCGGCCGCCATCGCCAGCGGCGCGCCGGAGCAGGGGTACGGGTCGGGGCAGGGGGCGTGGTCGAAGGCGGCGGAGACCCCGGCCGTCGCCACCACCGCCGCCAGCGGGACCACCCCGGCGCCCAGCGCGCCGCCGACGACGAGGAGATCCGGTGCGACCTCCTCGATGCCCGCACCCCACCAGGCCCCGAGCCGCCCGAGCCCGGTCGCGGTCTCGTCCAGGGCGAGCAGCGCCCCGTACTCCCGGCACAGCGCGGCGACCGCACGCAGCCGGCCCGGCGGCGGCAGAGCCACCCCCGCCTCGTCCTGGAGGGGCTCGACGAACACACAGGCCCGCCCGGCCGCATCCGCGAGCACCCGCCGCAGGGCGGCCGCGTCGCCGTACGGGACGGTGGAGCTGTCGCCGGGTGTCAGTTCGTCGAGCAGCAGGCCGTGTCGGCTGCCGGTCAGGGAAACGAGCCGGGTCCGGCCGCGGGCTCGGGCCATCCGGGCCGCCGGCGTCAGGGCCTGGACGGCCGAACCCGTGAAGTGGACCCGCTCCAGACCGGGCGGGGCGACCGAGAGGAGCGCGTCGGCGGCGAGCGCGGACTGCGGTTCGGGGCAGTGGCCGCTCGCCACCGGCCGGTGCTCCAACTGCTCGCGGACATGGCGCAGTACGGTCGGGTGGCGCGCGCCGGTCAGCGGGATGCCGAGGCCGCCGCAGTCCAGGAACCGGCCGCCCGCGTCGGTGGTGATCCAGGCGCCCTGGGAGACCCCTTCCAGCCGGCCGCCGAGCAGTTCGCCGAGGGCGCGCCCCTCGCCCGTCCGGGAGCGGTACAGCCTGCGCAGTGCCTCGCGGCCGGTCCGCTGCCGGACCACCGCCGCCACCGTCATCTCCCGGTTCGCCCCCTCGCCCCGAGGGCCCTTCTCCCCAAGGCCCCTTTCCCCGCGAACAGGGGAAAACTGCCACCGCCCGCCGAGAGAACTCTGAGACGGTACTGAGACGGGCGTGTCAGGGAATTGGGGCGCGCGGCTGCGACGATGCTCAGGACAGGGGGGAATGTCATGAGTATCGACACCTTCGCCGTGGGCAGCGGCGACACGGGTTTCGGGGCATTACGCGCCTACGGCGACAATCCCAGCGCGATTCTGGCGATGAGTGAGGGAGAGGAGTACTTCACCGTGGCGGGCCGGAACGGAGTGATCCCTTATCGGGATACCGGCGGCCATCTGCACCAGTGCGCCGGAGTGATCGCGCCCGACGACGGCCGGGAGCCCTTGCTGCGCGCCTTCACGGAATTCGCCGCGGAACGCCGCCGCAAAGTGGTGGCGACCCGGCTGCGGCGCCCGGAAGCCGAACTCTTCCAGCGCTGCGGATTCACGGTGAACCAGGCGGGCTCGTCCTATTCCGTCTATCTTCCCGAATTCCGGCTCGGCGGCCCGCGCCTGGCCGATCTGCGGCTCGCGGTGTCGCGGGCGTGGGCGGCGGGGGTGGAGGCGGCCGAAGCGGCGTACGAGGACAGCGCGGCCGGATCCGAAGCGGCCGACGGGCGGCGGGTGTTCACCGGCCGGATCGGGGACGAGACCGTCGCGTCCCTCACCTGTCTGCCGGTCTTCGGCACCCGCCCGGGCTGGCTGCACCACACCGCCCACCGGGCGCCGGGCGCGCCGGAGGGCGCCCTGGAAGCGGTCAACCTGGAGGCCGTGCGGGTCTTCACGGCCGAACAGGCGCAGTGGCTGCACCTCGGATTCACCCCGTTCGCCGGACTCTGCGCGCAGTACGAGCTCGGGTCCGCCAGTACGGCGGCGGCGAGGCTGCTGCGGCTGGCCGCCGAACGCGGTGAGTGGCGCCGCGCGACGGCCGGGCGGCTCGCCTACCAGCGGATCTGGGATCCGCATCTGGTGCAGCCCGGCTATCTGGCGTGGCGGGGCCGGGCGGCCGCCGGGGCGCTGGGCCAGCTGCTGCGGCTGGCCAAGTCGCCCTGACGGCCACCGGGTCAGAGGGCGACGGGCTCCCTTCGCAGGATGTCCTGGAAGCGGGCGCGCAGCGCGTCCCCCGGCTCCAGGCCGAGGTTGTGCGAGAGCCGCTGCCGGGTGCGGTGGTAGGCGTCGAGCGCCTCGGCCTGGCGCCCCGACCGGTAGAGCGCGGTGATGAGCTGCTCGCAGAACCGTTCGCGCAGCGGGTACTGGGCGTGCAGCTGCTGGAGTTCGGTGATCACCTCGCGGTGCCTGCCGAGGTCGAGTCCGGCGTCGAAGAGGTGCTCGTACGCCATCAGCCGCACCTCGGTGAGCCGGGTGTAGGCGAGCCGGCTGATCATGCCCTGGCCGGTGTCGAGGAGCGCGGGACCGCGCCACAGGGCCAGGGCTTCGGTGAGCAGCCGGACCACCCGCTCCGGGGACGCCCGGCGCGCGGCGGTGGCCTGCCGCACCAGAGCGGTGAACAGCATGGCGTCGACGTCCCGTTCGGGCAGCGACAGCGCATAGCCGAAGCTGGACGTCTGGATCAGGCCGCGCAGCCCGTCGCGCCCCGTGCGGGACTCGATGATGCGGCGCAGCCGGGCGACATGGCCCTGGAGTGAGTTCTCGGCGTTGCGGGGGAGTTCCTCTCCCCACAGCTCGTCGATGAGATCGTGACGTGAGACGGGCCGGTTGGGCGAGAGGGCGAGTGCTGCCACGATCGCCCGTAACTTCTCACCGGGAATCCGGAAGGTGAGATGGCCGTCGGTGATTTCCAGAGATCCGAGCAGACGAACTTTCAACGTGCTTCCCCCGTGCTTCGTGCTGGAATCCAATGACTCCGCCGACGCCCTGAAGGGATCTTCCGGCAGCGCCGGTGGATATTGATGATCTCCGCTCCGAAGAGCGGTGATCTTACCCCGTAACGAACATGGATGAAGAGTATTTGTCGCTTCTGGCAGGGTCAACGCCATTTAAAGTCCAGTGACCCACTGTGAGGGGGCTCACGCGGGAGTGCGCCCGGCGCCCGGCGAGGCTCAGCCGACCAGCCGCAATGCGGTGTCCGACCGGCCCACGCTCACCGTCTGACCCCATGTCAACTCCAGTGCGTCCGACTCGATTCCGTCGCCGAACGCCACGAGCCGGTCCGACTCGACGGTCAACCGCAGACGCTCAGTGTGCTCAAGGACCCCTTCCACCAAGGCCGTTCCGGTCGTCGGCGAGGGCCAGGCCTCCCGTACGAACCAGATGAGCCGGGGGTCGGCCGGGCCCGGCAGTGCGAGAGCGCTGCCACGCTGCTGCCAGAGCGAGCGCAGCCAGCCCGTGGACCCGGTCCCGGTGCCCACCAGCAGGCCGGAGGAGGCCTGCGGCTCCGGGGCGGCGTCCGGGTCGTCCGGGCCCAGGCGGTAGCGGGCGGTCTGGTGGCCGGGCGGGCCCAGATAGATCTCGTTCAGGGCGAGCAGCCGCTGGGTGTCGTCCGCGACCGCCTCCACCATGGTGAGCTCGTCGGCGCGGGCCGAGGCGGCGGACACCAGCAACGTGCCCGCCTCGGAGGGGCGGTGGCGCACCAGCACGCCCGGGTTGCGGCCCGGGTCGGTGTCGATGCCGACCACGGGCTGGCCCGAGAGGTACTTGGCGGCGTTCGCGACCAGCCCGTCCTGCCCGACCACCACGACCACGTCCTCCGGGGCGAACAGGAACCGGTCCAGATCGGCGCGCTCCACCCGCGACCGGCGCCACTGGAGGGGCACGGCCGCCGCCACTTCGGCGAGCGCCCGCCGGGTGCGGTGGTGGCGTTCGGCCACCTCGTCCAGGGAACGCCCGCGCGAGGCGAGGAAGAACGCGGCCTGGCCGTGGGTGCCGTGCCGGGCGAGCAACTCCTCGTACTCCGTGGTGCGGTGGACGAGCACCGCGCGCGGCGCGAGGCTCACCGCTCCTCCCCGGCCGGGCGGGCCAGCTTGGCGAGCAGCCCGGTGAGCACGTCGGGGGAGAGGGTGAGGCTGTCGATCCGGGGCAGGTTCTCGGCCAGCCGGGCCGCGGTGAGCGCGTGGAGCGTCGCCGTGTCGGCCTCCGCGTGGACGCCCAGCCAGGCGGCCTGCGCCTGGGCACGGGCCTCGCCGGTCGCGCGGGCGGCCTCGGCCTCGGCCTGGGCGAGCCGGACCGTACGGGCGGCCTCGGCCTGCGCGCGTACGCCGTCGGCGGCCGCGTTCTCCTCGGCTTCGCGGCGGGCGTTGGTGCCGCGCTGCTCGACCAACTGCTCCTCCCTGCGGGCGAGTTCGATACGGCTGGCGAGTTCGTTCTCGGCGATCGCGCGCTCGCGCTCGACGGCCACGGCCCGGCGCTCGTAGGTGGCCCGGTCGGCCTCCTGCTGGATCTGCTCGCGCGCGGGGGTGCGCAGCGCCCGCTCCACCTCCGGCTCGGGGCGGATGGCGACCACCCGGACCGCCACCACCTCGATACCGGTGGCGGGCAGCCGGGGCTCGGCCGCGAGCCCGTCGGAGATCCTCTCCCGCACCGAGGCCACGCCGTCGACGAGGGCCGCCGCGAGCGGGGTGCGGGCGAGCACGTCGAGCGCGTGCTGCTGGGCGGTCTCGGTGAGCAGCGTGGACAGCTGCTCCAGCGGGGTGCCGCGCCAGGCGCCGCTGTCCGGGTCGATCGAGAAGTCGAGCCGGGCGGCGGCGACGGCCGGGTCGCTGATCCGGTAGGTGACGGTGGCCTGCACGGTGACGTCCTGGAAGTCGGAGGTCCGGGCGTGGAAGGCCATCGCCAACTCGCGGTCGTCGACCGGCACTTCGGAGAGCGCGGCGGCCAGCGGCCGGAACCAGAAGCTGAGCCCGGGCCCGTCGTGGGCGAGCCGGCCGCGCTTGTGGTGGCGGATGTGGGCGGTGGGGGCGGAGCGCAGATGGCGCCAGCCCAGGCGGCGGTCGATATCGGCCATGGTGGGGGACCTCCCTGTTTTCGTCACCACGACGATATGGGGTCCCCTGGATATCGTCAAGGTGACGAGAGCGGTCTTCGCCGCGCATGGTTTTACCTGTCCGGTATCCGCGCAGCCGTTGACATGTACCGGCCGCGTCATGAATCTTGATGCTCGAAACTCCACTGTTCCAAGCATGAATGCGCAAGCACTGCCCCCCTGTTGTTCGAAAGCGGCTTCGGCAGCAGCTCGGAAGAGGCTCGGAAGCGGCTCGGTACGAACGGAGAACACTCCTTGCGGAATCTTCGACACCGCCGGGGGAGAGTGGCCGCCGCCGTGCTCGCGGCGGCCGCGCTCACCCTCACCGCGCTCACGGTCCCGGCCGCCACGGCGGCCGACGCCACCCCGCCCTCCGGCACCCTCGACGGTGCCACCAAGAGCGTCACCTGGCAGAGCCCGGTCTACCCCAAGGGCACGGTCGGCTCGCCCGACAAGTGCGGCACCCCCGCCGAGGACCCGGCCAACGCCGTCTGCGCCCGCTTCGACCTGACGGTGAACCCGCCGTCCGGCGAGTGGGACGACAACCCCGAGGGCGGCGTCCCCGTCTCCATCCAGTGGGAGAGGCCCACCGACGACTTCGACCTCTACATCTACGACTCGGCGGGCAAGAAGGTCGCCGAGAGCGCCGGGACCGCCGACCCCGAGGCGACGGTCATCCCCAAGGCCTCGGGCACGTACCACGTGGTCGTCGTCCCGTACGACGTGCACGACAACTCCTTCACGGGCAAGGCCTATCTGCCCGAGGCGAGCGACGCCGGGAACCTGACCGGCTTCGGCGGCGGACACGGTACGTACGAGATCGCGGCGGGCGCGCTCAAGGCCCGCGCCGAGTTCTTCGAGGACGACACCCTGCGGCTTCAGGCGTCCCCCGACGGCGTCCTCGCGGACCCGCCCGGCAGCCGCATGATCCAGCAGCAGCCGAAGCCGCGCCGGGCCACCAGTACCTTCGACGCGGGCGCCTACTACGGGATCCGCGCCAAGGACACCGTCCTGCGCGTCTACAAGAAGCCCCTGCGGTTCGGGCTCTACAAGGCCGACAACCGCACCGCGATCTGGCAGGAGGCCGACCCGCTGCGCTGGACCACCGGCGGGCTGCGCCAGAGCCTGGTGCGCGGCGCCACCGAGCAGTTCTTCGGCGGCGGCGAGCAGAACGGCAGCTTCTCGCACCGCGACCAGGTGAGGAACGTCGGCAACAACACCAACTGGAACGAGGGCGGCTACAACAACTCCCAGCCGTTCTACGTCTCCTCGGCCGGCTACGGAGTCTTCCGCAACACCTTCGCGCCCGGCGTCTACGACTTCGGCCCCCGGGTCCGCACCGGCCAGCAGGAACGGCGCCTGGACGCCTACTACTTCACCGGTGATGTGAAGTCCGTGATCGGCAAGTACACCTCCCTGGTGGGCAAGCCGTTCATGCCGCCGGTGTACGGGCTCGAACCCGGCGACTCCGACTGCTATCTGCACAACGCCAACCGGGGCGAGCGGCACACCCTGGACGCGCTCAAGGTCGCCGACGGGTACACGCAGAACCAGATGCCGCTCGGCTGGATGCTCGTCAACGACGGCTACGGCTGCGGCTACGAGAACCTCGCCGAGACCGGCCAGGGCCTCAACGCGCACAACGCCCAGCTGGGCCTGTGGACCCAGGACGGCCTCGACAAGCTGGCCGAGCAGGTCAAGGCGGGCCAGCGGGTCGCCAAGCTCGACGTCGCCTGGGTCGGCAACGGCTACGGCTTCGCCCTGAACGCCTGCGACCAGGCGAAGTCCGGCATCGAGGACAACAGCGACGCCCGCGGCTTCGTCTGGCTGCCGGTCTCCTGGGCGGGCGCCCAGCGCTGCGGCGTCCTGTGGAGCGGCGACCAGAAGCTGAGCTGGGACTACATCCGCTGGCAGATCCCCACCTACGCGGGCGCCACCCTCTCCGGCATCGCGTACAACACCGGTGACGTCGGCAGCATCTACGCGCACGACCCGAAGATGTACGCCCGCGACCTCCAGTGGAAGGCGTTCCTGCCCGCCATCATGACCATGGACGGCTGGTCCAGCGACCTCACCACGCACAAGCCGCACGACCAGCAGCCGTGGCTGGACGGCGAGCCCTACACCTCCATCAACCGCAAGTACCTCCAGCTGAAGGAGCGGCTCATCCCGTACATGTACGGGCTCTCCAAGGAGGCGACGAAGACCGGCGTCGGCGCGGTCCGGCCGCTCTCCCTGGAGTACCCGGACGACCCGGAAACGCTCGGCCCGAACGCCAAGTACGAGTTCCTGGCGGGCCCGGACTTCCTGGTCGCCCCGGTCTACAGCGACACGGACGTACGCGACGGCATCTATCTGCCCAAGGGCACCTGGACGGACTACTGGACCGGCAGGACCTACCAGGGCCCGACCACCGTCAACGGCTACAAGGCCCCGCTCGACACGCTTCCCCTGTTCGTCAAGGGCGGCTCCATCGTGCCGATGTGGCCCAAGGGCACCCTGTCCTGGCAGACCCGGGACAAGGGCGAGCTGGACTACGACATCTATCCGCAGGCGGGGAAGTCCTCGTACACGCTGTACGAGGACGACGGCGTGACCCGGCAGTTCGCGCAGGGCTCCTCGGCCACGCAGAAGGTCCAGGTGCGCTCGGCGGGCGGCGCCTCGGTCATCGAGGTCGGTCCCAGCGTGGGCAGCTACGCGGGCAAGCCCTCGGCGCGCGCGTACCGCTTCACGGTGCACACCGAGTCCGCGCCCGGCGCCGTCACCGCGGGCGGCGGACGGCTGCACCGCTACGGCTCCGCGCAGGAGCTGGCGGCGGCGGGGTCGGGCTGGTTCCACGACGCCAGGACGGGTGTGACGGAGGTGAAGACCGCCTCGGTCCCGACCGCGCACGGCTTCACGGTCACGCTCGGCTGACCCGACGGGCAGCAGGGGGCCGCACCGGACATCCCGGTGCGGCCCTTCGCCGTCAGTGGGCCGCCGGGTGGGTGCGCGCGTAGTGGCGGCGGGCGCGGTCGCGGTTGCCGCAGTCGCCGGAGCTGCACCAGCGGCGGGTGCTCCCGCGCGTACGGTCCAGGAAGAACCAGCCGCAGCCGGGTCCCGCGCAGCGCCGCACCCGCGAGGCGCCGGGTCCGGCGAGCAACTCCTCGGCGCGCAGGGCGAGGGCGTGGCGCAGATCCGCCAGGTTCCGGGCGTCCGCCTCCCACCGCAGTGGCAGCCCGGGCGGCAGCGCGGCCGCTTCGCGGGCCTCCAGCAGCGCCAAGCGCAGTCTCCCCCAGGCGGGAGCGGGCGGCGGCTGCCCGTCGGTGACGGCGTCCAGGACGGCTTCGAGCGCGCCACGAAGTGCGAGCAGTCCGGCCAACGCGCCTTCCCCGGAAGGGAGTTCACCCTCCGGTGCGGCCGGGAAGACCTTCGCCGCGACGGCCCAGCGCAGCCAGCCCGGCGCGTCGGTCACGCGGTCGACGCGGCGGTCCGCGTCCGTGCGCCAGGCCACGGTGTTGACGAAGTCGAGCACCGGATGGCCGCCGATGAAGGAGGGCTGTTTCTCGCTCACCGGCCCATCGTAGGCATGGAGCAGAAAAACTAACGAGCTAAATGCCTCATGATTGTTAGTGTGCCCGCATGGACACTCAACTGCCGGACCGGGGCGGCGCGCTGCCCCGCGACCGCTTCCACGCGGGACTCAGGGCCGGAGCCGGGCTCGCCGCGGGCGCCTTCCTGATGGCCATCAGCTTCGGGGCGATCAGCCAGGCGCAGGGCTGGGGTTCCCTCGCCCCGGTGGTCTGCTCGCTGGTCGTCTTCTCCGGCTCGGCGCAGTTCGCGCTGGCCGGGACGCTGGGCGCGGGCGGCGGAGTCGTGGCGGCCGTCGTCGCGGCGGCCCTGGTCAATGTGCGGTATGTGCCGATGGGCATAGCCGTGGCCCGGGATCTGCGGGGCGGCCCGCTGCGCCGGGCGGTGGAGGGGCAGGCCGTGGTCGACGGCTCCTGGGCGGCCGCGCATCTCGGCGGCGGACGCTTCGACCGGGCGTTCCTGTTCGGTGCGACCGCCGTCCAGTGGCCCGCCTGGGTGGCGGGCACCGCGCTGGGCGTCGTCGTGGCCCCGGACCCCGGACTCATGCACACGCTCGGCCTCGATGTGCTGACGCCCGGGCTGTTCCTGATCCTGCTCTTCGACGAGGTGCGCCGCGAGCGCGCGGGCCGACTGCCCGCCGCCCTCGGCGGGGCCGTCGCCGGGGCACTGCTCCTGATCCTGCCGACCGGCCCGGCCCTGATCGGCGCGGCGGCCGCGGCGCTGCTCGCCCTGCGCACCACCCGGGAGGCCGTGCGATGACCGTCTGGACAGCGGTCGGCGCCGTCGCGGTGCTCGGATTCGCGCTCAAGGGAATCGGACCCGCCCTGCTCGGCGGGCGTGAACTTCCGCCGCGCACCCGCTCGATGCTCGCCCAGCTGGCGCCCGCGCTGCTCGCCGGGTTCGTGGTCGTGGCGGTCGCGGGCCGGGACTGGGCGGCCGTCGACGGCACGGTCCTCGGGGGCCTCGCCGTCGCCCTGGTCCTGCGGCTGGGCCGGGCCCCGCTACTGGTGGCCATGCTGGGCGCGGTGCTGGCGACGGCCCTGCTGAGGGTGCTGACGGGATAGGCGTCCGACGTAGCGCCGAACAGGAGTGTTAGACCGGCACGTGGGTCGGTTCCGGGGCGCGCGGGGCCGGGACCTGCGGGGGCTCCGCGCCGGTCAGCATGAGGACGCCGCGGGCGGCGACCACCGCCGCCACCGCCGCCGTGAGCCAGCCGAGCGGCCCGCCGTGGAACCGCTCGCCGAGCAGTGCCACGCCGATCACGGAGGCGGCCGCCGGGTTGGCGAGGTTCACCACGGCGAGCGGCGCCGCGAGCCCGCCCCGGAACGCGGCCTGCGAGAGCAGCAGCCCGCCCACCGCGAACGCCGCCACGAGCACGGCCAGCAGGGTCGTCTGCCACCAGGCCATCGGCCCGCCCGGCAGTTCCCGGGCGAGCGAGGCGGTGACGGTCTGGGTGAGCGCGGAGGCCACGCCCGAGGCGACACCGGACGCGGTGGCGTGGCCGCGGCCGACGCGGCCCGAGCCCGAACCGGCCCGGGAGGCGGCCGCGATCAGGAGCGCGGTGACCGCCGCGACGGCGAGCCCCTCGCGCAGACTCAACGCGTCACCGGGCGTCGCGGGCCCGGTCAGCGCGATCAGGCCGGTCAGCCCGGCCAGCGTCCAGGCGGCGCCGCGCCATTCGCGCCGGGTGACCCGGCGGTGCTGGTAGTACGCGCCGATCGGCAGCGCCGCGACCAGGGTGAGCGCGCCCAGCGGCTGGACCAGGGTGAGGGGGCCGTAGTGGAGCGCGGCGACGTGCATCAGCGCGCCCGCCGCGTTGAGCCCGACGGCCCACCACCACTGCGGCCGGGCGAGCAGGGCGGCGAGTCCGCCGCCCCCGTTCGCGGTGGCCAGCCGGGACTGGGCGACGGCGGCCAGGGCGTAGCCGGCGGCCGAGGCGAGTGAGAGCAGGACGGCGAGGACGGCGGACTCGTTCATCGCAGCGCCTCCGCGAGCCGGGAAGCGTCAGCGGACGTGGGAGCGCCCGTGCGCCCGGAGGTCAGGGCAGATTCCGGGGCACGGACGGGTTCGGGGGCCACGGCGGGCCGTGGCGTGGGGTTCGGCCGCAGGTGTACGGCGACCGTGCGGCCACCGCGTACCGGCTGCGGACGCGGCACCAGGTACAGGGCGGCGCCGAGCAGCGCGGTCGCGACGAGCGCGTCCAGCCAGTAGTGGTTGGCGGTGCCGACGATCACGAACAGGGTGAGCACCGGGTGCAGCAGCCAGAGCCGGCGCAGGCGGCCCCGGGTCGCCGCGATCAGGCCGATCGCCACCATCAGCGCCCACCCGAAGTGCAGCGACGGCATCGCCGCGAACTGGTTGGCCATGGTGTCCGTGTCCGGCGTCGCCGCGTACACCGACGGCCCGTACACCTGCGCGGTGTCGACGAGTCCGGCGCTCGCCAGCATCCGGGGCGGCGCCAGCGGCAGCAGGATGTGCAGGGCGAGCGCGGCCGTGGTCACCAGCGCCAGCACCCGGCGGGACCAGAGGTAGTGGGCGGGCCTGCGGACGTACAGCCAGACCAGGAAGGCGACCGTCGCGGGGAAGTGGACGGTGGCGTAGAACGCGTTGGCGACGCGGATCAGGTCGTCGTTGTGGAGCAGGAGGCTCTGCACCGCGCCCTCGCCGGGCAGATGGAGCGCGCGCTCCCAGTCCCAGACGCGGTCGGCGTTGTGGAAGGCGCGCGTCTCGTGGCCGTTCGCCAGCTGCCGGCCGAACTTGTACACGACGAAGAGCGCGGTCACGAGCAGCAGCTCGCGCACCAGGGGCGGCCGGGAGGTACCCGTCGTCTCCGGTCCGGTGGGACGCCGGGTCCCTGGACGTATACCGGCAGCCATTCTCCGGCCCCTCTGAGCAAGAAATCGAGCGGAAATCAAAAATCGGACAAGCAAACGTAGGAAGGCTAGATCGGATTTCATCGAGACGCAAACGTCTCGATACGTTTGCGTCTCGGTTGAGCGGGGCCTACTCTCGTATGTGCAGAAGCACTGCCCCACGCACCGGAGGGACGCGATGTCCACGCAGGCCGCGACGGCCGCAGCACGCCGCAGCAAGATCAGCCCCGAGCGGGAGCTGGAGCTGTACGAGGCAGTGCTCGACCTGCTGCGCGAGGGCGGGTACGACTCCGTGACCATGGAGGGCGTCGCCGCGCGCACCAAGTGCGGCAAGGCCACGCTCTACCGCCAGTGGAAGTCCAAGCCGGTCCTGGTCACGGCGGCGCTCGGGGCGAGCCGCTGCTCGTTCTTCACCGGGATCGACACGGGCACGCTGGCGGGCGACCTACGGGAGGCGGCCCGCGCCGCGTCGCGCCGCAAGGGCCGCGACACCGAGCTGATGGAGGCCGTCGGGCAGGCCTATGTGATGCACCCCGACCTGCGCGAGGCGCTGCGCGAGACCGTCCTGAACCCGGAGATCGCCGCGCTCGACGCGATGCTGCGGCGCGGGGCCGAGCGGGGGGAGGTGGACGCGGACAACCGGGCGATCGCCTTCGTCGCCCCCGCGTTCATGGGCGTCCTACGAGTGGAACGCCTCTTCGAGGACCGCTTCGCGGAGACGGAGACCCTGCCGGAGTTCCTGGAAGCGGTGATCCTTCCGGCGCTGGGTCTGAACTGAGGGCACGTCAGAGGCCCCTCGGAGCCTGTCTTTGAACCTCAGCCGAACGGCCGCGCTCACACCGCGAGCACCACGACGCCCGCGTCGGCGAACCGCGCCACCGTCTCCTCGGAGACGCTCGCGTCCGTCACGAGCGTCCCCACCTGATCCGTCGCGCAGATCCGGGCGAAAGTCCGCCGCCCCAGCTTCGTCGCATCCGCCGCCACGACGACCCGCTCCGCCCGCTCGCACAGCAGGCGGTTGATCCCCGCCTCGTCCTCGTCGTGCGCCGTCGCCCCGTGCGCGACATCGAACGCGCCGACGCCGAGCACGGCCACGTCCATGGTGATCTGGTTCAGTACGCCCCCGGCCAGCGGCCCGGTGAGCTCGTACGACTGGGGCCGGGCGACCCCGCCGGTCACCACGATCTTGAACTGGGGCCGCACCGCCAGCTCGTTGGCGATGTTCAGCGCATTGGT
Source organism: Streptomyces sp. ERV7 (assembly GCF_001653515.1). Taxonomy (GTDB): domain Bacteria; phylum Actinomycetota; class Actinomycetes; order Streptomycetales; family Streptomycetaceae; genus Streptomyces. Next base: position 1,320,285 of record NZ_LYOY01000051.1, read on the forward strand.
CACGATCGTCAACGCCGGTGACCCCGAGGCGAGTTCGGGCCGTACCGCGAGGGCCCGAGCCACCTCGGTGGTCGTGGTGCCGCCGGTGAGCCCCACCGCCTCGCCGGGCGCGATGAGATCCGCCACGGCCTTCGCGATGCGCTGCTTCTCCGAGGCCTGCCGCGCCGTCTTGTAGCGCAGCGGCAGCTCGTACGAGACGCCGTGGACGACGGCGCCCCCTCGGGTGCGCACCAGCATCTGCTGCTCGGCGAGCTGGTCGAAGTCGCGGCGGATGGTCGCGGCCGACACGCCGAGCGCCGTCGCCGCCTCCTCGACGTCGAGGCGGCCCTGCTCCACGAGCAGTTCAAGGAGTGCCTGCCAGCGGGCGTCGCGCGACATCCGGATCCTCTTCTCTCCCGTGCTCTCTCGCACATCTCGCCGTCGTCACCGTCGGTGATGACTTTAACCCACCCCGAGATGCTTGATTGTGCTCGAAAGCTCGCTATATTTTGCACAAACATGCATCCAGTCCATGTAGCAGTCCATGGATCCAGTCCTGGATTCAGAGTGACCAGAGTGAGTGGGAGCCCGGCATGAGCCATGTCGAGAACGAACTCAGCAGCCAGCCCGAGTGCTGGAAGCGCGCCGCCGAGCTGGCGGTGCACCACAAGGACGCCCTTCCCGCGCCGGGCGAGCGGGTCGCGATCGTCGGCTGCGGCACCTCGCTGTTCATGGCGCAGGCCGTCGCCGCCCTGCGCGAGGGCGCGGGCCAGGGCGAGACCGACGCCTTCGCCGCGTCCGAGTACCCGGCCGGCCGCGCCTACGACCGGGTCGTCGCCCTCACCCGCTCCGGCACCACCACCGAGGTCCTCGAACTCCTCGCGAAGGTGCGCGGCGGCGCCCGTACCACCGCGATCACCGCCGACCCGGAGACCCCGGTGATGCGGGCCGCCGACGACATCGTGGTCCTGGAGTTCGCGGACGAGGAGTCGGTCGTCCAGACCCGCTTCGCCACCACCGCGCTCACCCTGCTCCGCGCCCACCTCGGCCTCCACACCGAGCAGGCCGTCGCCGACGCGCGCACCGCGCTGGCCGAGCCGCTGCCCGAAGGGCTCGTCGGGCGGACCCAGTTCACGTTCCTGGGGCGCGGCTGGACCGTCGGGCTCGCCCAGGAGGCCGCGCTGAAGATGCGCGAGGCGTCGCTGTCCTGGACCGAGGCGTACCCCGCCATGGAGTACCGCCACGGCCCGATCAGCATCTCCACCCACACCACGGCCACCTGGATGTTCGGCGAGGCCCCGGACGGCCTCGCCGAACAGGTGCGGGCCACCGGCGCCCAGTGGGTGGCCGGGCACCTCGACCCGCTGGCCGAGCTCGTACGGGCGCAGCGGCTCGCGGTCGCCGTCGCGGCCGCCCGGGGCCTCGACCCGGACCGCCCGCGCCACCTCACCCGCTCGGTGATCCTCGACGGCTCCTGACCCGAGCCCGACGCATCCGGCAGAGCCCGACGTACGGAAGAGAAAGAGGACAGGGGAAGCACGATGCCACTCGCCCAGACCGGGGCCCTGGTCACCGAAGCCGCCGCCAAGCGCAGCGCCGTCGCCGCCTTCAACATCATCACGCTCGAACACGCCGAGGCCGTCATCGCCGGCGCCGAGGCCGCGCACTCGCCGGTCGTCCTGCAGATCAGCGAGAACGCGGTGAAGTTCCGCTACGGCCGGGTGCTGCCGCTCGCCCGCGCCGCCGTCGCGGCCGCCGAGGCCGCCGCCGTACCCGTGGCGCTCCACCTCGACCACGTCAAGCGCGACGACCTGCTGCGCCAGGCGGCCGACGCCGGATTCAGCTCGGTGATGTACGACGGCGGCCATCTGCCGTACGACCAGAACCTCGCCGCGACGCGTGCCGCCGCTGATTGGGCGCACACCCAGGGCCTGTGGATCGAGGCCGAGCTGGGTGAGGTCGGCGGCAAGAACGGGCAGCCGCCGCTGGACGCGCACGCGCCCGGCGCCCGGACCGACCCCGAGGAGGCGCGCTCCTTCGTCGCCGAGTCGGGGGTCGACGCGCTCGCCGTCGCCATCGGCAACACGCACGCCATGACCACCCGTACGGCCGCGCTCGACCACGGTCTGCTCGCCCGCCTCGACTCGGCGCTGCACGTCCCGCTGGTGCTGCACGGCTCCTCGGGCGTCCCCGACGACGAGCTGGCGGCGGCGGTCGCGGGCGGAATGTCCAAGATCAATATCGGTACGGCGCTGAACATCGCCATGACCGACGCGATCCGCGCGTATCTCGCCGCCCATCCGGAGGCGGTGGACGCCCGCAGCTATCTGACGGTCGGGCGACAGGCGATGGTGCAGGCGGTCACCCGGCTCATCGGGGTGCTGAGAGCCTGACGCGCGCGCCGCGCGCCGCGCGCCGCGGGGGGCGGGGGGCGGCGGTGCCGACGGGCGGTCCGGGCCGCCGAAGGCCCGCCGCCGAGGCCCCCGCGCCCCCGGCCGGATCCGCAAGGCGAGCCTGCCGTATCTGCTCCTGCTCCCGGCCCTCGCCCTCGAACTCCTCGTCCACCTGGTGCCGATGGTCATCGGCACCGTGATGAGCTTCAAGACGCTCACCCAGTTCTTCATCCGCGACTGGTCCACCGCGCCCTGGGCCGGATTCGACAACTACCGGATCTCCGTCGACTTCTCCGCACCCGTCGGCAGGGACCTGCTCGACTCCTTCGTCACCACCTGCCTGTTCACCGTGGCCTCGGTGGCGCTGTGCTGGCTGCTCGGCACGGCGGCGGCGATCTTCATGCAGGAGAGCTTCCCCGGCCGGGGCCTGCTGCGCGCCCTCTTCCTCGTCCCGTACGCCCTGCCGGTCTACGCGGCCGTCATCACCTGGGCGTTCATGTTCCAGCGCGACAACGGGCTGGTCAACCACGTCCTGCACGACCAGCTGGGACTCGGCGGCGACCGCGCCTTCTGGCTGATCGGCGACAACAGCTTCTACGCGCTGCTCACCGTCTCGGTCTGGAAGGGCTGGCCGTTCGCGTTCCTCATCGTGACGGCCGGGCTGCAGAACATCCCCAAGGAGCTGTACGAGGCCGCGGCCATCGACGGCGCCGGGATGTGGCAGCGGATCCGCCGGATCACCCTGCCCTCGCTCCGCCCGGTCAACCAGGTCCTCGTCCTGGTCCTGTTCCTGTGGACGTTCAACGACTTCAACACGCCGTACGTGCTGTTCGGACGCTCGGCACCGAAGGCCGCGGACCTGATCTCGATCCACATCTACCAGTCGTCGTTCGTCACCTGGAACTTCGGCACCGGCGCCGCGATGTCGGTCCTGCTGCTGCTCTTCCTGCTCGTGGTGACGGCCCTCTATCTGCTCCTGACCTCAACGGGAAGGAAGTCCACCGATGGCCGGCGCTAGCCCCACCGCTCTGCCCCGCTCCTTCGTCCTGGCCCGCCGCGTCTTCCTCACCCTGCTCACCGCCTTCGTCCTGCTGCCGGTGTACGTGATGGCCAGCAGCTCCCTGAAGCCGCTGCAGGACGTGTCGGGGCGGTTCCGCTGGCTGCCCAGCGGGCTGACCGTCCGCCCCTACCTCGACATCTGGAAGACCGTCCCGCTCGCCGAGTACTTCATGAACTCCCTGATCGTGGCGGGCTCGGCGACCGTCCTGTCCGTCGTGGTGGCGATCCTCGCGGCGTACGCGGTGAGCCGTTACCGCTTCCGGGGCAGGCGCGTGTTCACCGTGACCGTGCTGTCCACGCAGATGTTCCCGGGCATCCTCTTCCTGCTGCCGCTGTTCCTGATCTTCGTCAACGTCGGCAACACCACCGGAGTCGCCCTCTACGGTTCGCGCGGCGGGCTCATCCTCACCTATCTCACCTTCTCGCTGCCCTTCTCCATCTGGATGCTCATCGGCTACCTCGACTCGGTCCCGCGCGACCTCGACGAGGCGGCGATGGTGGACGGCTGCGGGCCGCTGGGCGCGCTGCTGCGGGTGGTGGTCCCGGCGGCGGTCCCCGGCATCGTGGCGGTCGCGGTGTACGCGTTCATGACGGCGTGGGGCGAGGTCCTGTTCGCCTCCGTGATGACGAACGACAGCACCCGCACCCTCTCCGTGGGCCTGCAGGGCTACGCCACCCAGAACGACGTGTACTGGAACCAGGTCATGGCCGCCTCGCTGGTCGTCAGTGTGCCGGTGGTCGCCGGGTTCCTGCTGCTCCAGCGCTATCTCGTGGCCGGGCTGACCGCCGGCGCAGTGAAGTGACGAGCCGTCAGCCACCCTTTCCCGAAAGGACATCCGTGACCGAGCCCATCGACCTCGCCGCCCTCCCGAAGGACTTCGCCTGGGGCGTGGCCACCTCCGCGTACCAGATCGAGGGGGCCGTGGCCGAGGACGGCCGAGCCCCCTCGATCTGGGACACCTTCGCGCACACCCCCGGGAAGGTCGACGGCGGCCACCACGGCGACATCGCCTGCGACCACTACCACCGCTGGCGCGAGGACATCGCGCTGATGAAGGAGCTCGGCGTCACCTCGTACCGCTTCTCGCTCGCCTGGCCGCGCATCCTGCCGGGCGGCGACGGGCCGGTCAACCGGGCCGGGCTCGACTTCTACTCCCGCCTCGTCGACGCCCTCCTGGAGGCCGGGATCACCCCCAACGCCACGCTCTACCACTGGGACCTGCCCCAGGCCCTCCAGGACCGGGGCGGCTGGCCCGCGCGGGACACCGCCGAGCACTTCGCCGCGTACGCGGCCGTCGCGGCCGGGGCGCTCGGCGACCGCGTCCCGCTGTGGGCCACCCTCAACGAGCCGCTGTGCTCGTCCTGGATCGGCCACCTCGAAGGGCGGATGGCACCCGGCCTCACCGACATCACGGCCGCCGTCCGCGCCTCCTACCACCTGCTGCTCGGCCACGGCCTGGCCACCCGGGCGCTGCGTGCCGCCGCCCCCGGCGCCCAGGTCGGCATCGTCAACAACCTCTCGACCGTCGAGCCCGCCTCCGGGGCGGAGGCCGACCTCGCCGCCGCCCGCCGGGTGGACGGGCACACCAACCGCTGGTGGCTGGACCCGGTGCACGGCCGAGGCTTCCCCGCCGACATGAGGGAGGTGTACGGGGTCGACCTGCCCGAGCGCCCCGGCGACCTGGACGCCATCGCCGAGCCGCTCGACTGGCTGGGCCTCAACTACTACTTCGGAGTGCGCGTCGCCGACGACCCGCACGGCCCGTACCCCTTCGCCCGCCAGGTCCCGCGCGCCCGGCTGCCGCGCACCGGCATGGACTGGGAGATCGACGCGAGCGGCATCGAGACCCTGCTGATGCGGCTGACCGAGGACTACGGGGCCCGCCGCATCCACGTCACTGAGAACGGCTCGGCCTACCCCGACGCCGTACGGCCCGACGGCACCGTCCACGACCCCGAGCGCGTGCGGTACCTGCGCGAACACCTGGCGGCCTGTGCCCGCGCCGCCCGCAGGGGCGCCCCGCTCGCCGGGTACTACGCCTGGTCGCTCCTGGACAACTTCGAGTGGGCGTACGGCTACGACAAGAGGTTCGGCCTGGTGCACGTCGACTACGCGACCCAGAAGCGCACGGTCAAGGGCAGCGGACGCCACTACGCCGAGATCATCGCGGGCCACCGCCGCCGCGTCCCGCGCGCGGCCTGAGAGCCTGTCTTTGAACCCCCGTTGTCCGCCCGCACGCCGATCGCACGCACCGGGCGCCGCTGCGCAGGCGGGGGTTCAAAGACAGACTCTGACCCGTCAGATCCGCCCGGAGTCCCGCAGATGGGCGGTCAGCCGGTCGAGGAAGACCCGCTGCCCCGCCACCAGCCTGACCGACGCCTCTGCGGGCGCGAGCCAGGCGAAGCGGTCCATCTCGGGGAACTCCTGCTGCACGCCGGAGCCCCGGGGCCACTCCATGGTGAAGGTGCCGGGCACGACGCGGTCGAGGTCGAGGTCGGCCTCGACCGCCCAGACCGTCACCACCTTCCCGTTGGCCTGCCGTGCCTCGCCGAGCGGCACCCGGTCGCCCTCGGGGGCGGGCAGACCCAGCTCCTCCTCGAACTCGCGCAGGGCCGCCGCCTGCGGCAGCTCCTCGGGGCCGTACTCGCCCTTGGGGATCGACCAGGCGGCGTCCTCCCGGCCGGCCCAGAACGGACCGCCCATGTGCCCGATCAGCACTTCGACGCCGGTCGGTGCGGACCGGTGGAGGAGGAGCCCCGCGCTGCGTTTCACGGCCATGGCGACCAGTGTGCTGGCTGATCAGACCCTCGGCGAGGGGGCGCGCGGCGGGCCGGCCCGTGGGCACGAGCCGGGCGCCCCCGCCGCCCGCCGCCTACGGCTGGTACACGTACGGCGTGGTCGTGCTCAGCCGGGCGAAGCCCAGGCGGCGCAGGATCGGCTCGCTCCGGTCGGAGGCGTCGACCTGGAGGAAGCGGTAGCCGCGCTCGGCGGCGACGCGGGCGCGGTAGGAGACCAGCGCCCGGTAGATGCCCCTGCCGCGCCAGGCCTCGGCGGTGCCGCCGCCCCACAGCCCGGCGAACTCGGTACCGGGGATCAGCTCCATCCGGGCCGCGCACACCGGCACCCCGTCCGCCACCGCCATCACCGCGACCAGGGTGTCGGGGGCCTCGGCGAGCTGGAGCTCCATGCGCCGGGCGATCCTGGAGGCGTCGTCGCCGAACGCCTGCTCGTGGACGGCCGCCATCAGCGCGACCCCGGCCGTGTCGGTCACCGGCACCAGCTCGACGCCGTCGGGGAGTTCCGTCGTGCCCAGCTGGTCCTTGGTCTCCGCCACCATCAGGGCCTCGGCGGGCTCGGCCGTGAACCCGGCCGCGCGCAGCCGCCCGCCGAGGTCGCCCGGGGTGTCGTGCGCGTACAGCTTCCACTCGAACTCGCGCCCCAGCGTCGTGAAGTGCCGCACCTGCTCGGCGATCTCGCGGTCGGCGCACGCCTCGTCGAGGCCGGACCAGAGGATCCCGTTCCAGGCGGGATCGGGTCCTGTCTGGCGCACGACCCGGCCCGCGCGTTCGACCCGGGCGGCGGGGCCGTCGGGCGGCGAGGTCTCGCGCATCTGCCGGTCGAACAGGGCCAGCACTTCGTCGTTGTCCATGCGCCCACTCCAGCATCGGCGGGCGGCTGGGACAAACGAGTTTCGGACCGCTGCGGAAGGAGTGGGTCCGTCTACAACTTCTGCGGTAGTCCGTGCACCGCAACTGGTTGACGCCGCGCGTCTGACCTGCATCTAAGCTGCGGGAATGCGGATCCGCCCCGTTGCCGCCGATGTGTTCATCGCGCTGGCACAGACGTGTGTCGCCGTGCTGTTGGGACGGGAGGCGTCCAGCCAGGGGCAGCCCCCGCTCGACCTGGCCGGATATGTGCTCGCCGTGGTCATCAACATGGCGTGCGCGTTCCGCTCCAAGGCGCCGGTGGGGGTCTGCCTCTTCGTCGTCGCGACGTGGACGCTCTATGTCGCCCTGGGAAACTGGCCGGTCGTCGGCAGCTACGGCGGGATGATCGCGTGCTACACGGTGGCCGCCACCCGTCCCGCCCGCACCTCCGGGATCTGCGCCGCGCTCCTCGGCGCCGTCTGGCTGTTCGCGGGATTGCGCGTCGGCAGCAACTCCATGCCGTCCGTGGCCGTCCAGGCCCTCGCCGTACCCGCCGTGATCTGGCGGTTCGGGCGCGTGGCGCGCCGCTCCACCAAGCTCGCCGACCAGCTCGCCAAGGAGCAGGAGGCCCGGGCCCGGCGCGAGGTGGCCGAGGAACGCGGCCGCATCGCACGGGAGTTGCACGACATCATCGCCCACCACATGTCGGTGATATCCGTCCAGTCGGGTCTGGCCCGGTTCGTCTTCGAATCCGATCCGCCCACCGCACGCGGGGCGTTGGGCACCATCTCGGCCACGAGCCAGGAGGCGCTGGAGGAGCTGCGGCGTATGCTGCACGTCCTGCGCGCCGAGGATCTGGACGGCGAGCCGTCGGCCCCGATGCCGGGCCTCGCGCGCCTGTCGGAGATGGTGGAGCGGCTGCGGGCCGGCGGTCTGCCGGTCGAGCTGAGGGTGCTGGGGGAGGCCCGGAAGCTCGCGCCCGGTGTCGATCTGTGCGCGTACCGGGTGGCACAGGAGGCGCTCACCAATGTCCTGAAACACGCGCCCGGCGCGCGGACGGCCGTGGAAGTCTGTTACCGGCGGAACCATGTCTCGCTCGCCGTCGTGAACGAGAGTACGGGAGTGAATCCGGTCAGAAACCGATCGGGTGGCGGACACGGGTTGATCGGCATGCGGGAACGGGCCAAGCTCTACGGCGGCACGATCAGTACCGGCCCGAGGAGCGAGGGAGGCTTCGAGGTCCGGCTGCTCCTGCCGACCTCGGCCCAGCCGACCGCCTGACCGGGACCGTATGACACAGGGGGAAGACGCGCTGCGATGACCAGGGCACTCGTGGTCGACGACCAGTTCCTCGTACGGGCCGGTCTGGTCGCGCTGCTGCGGGCGGCGGGCATCGACGTCGTCGGCGAGGCGAGCGACGGCGAGGAGGCCGTCGCCCAGGCGGCGCGGACGCGCCCCGATGTGATCCTCATGGACATCCGGATGCCCGGGATGAACGGGATCGCCGCCACCGAGCGGATCCTCGCGGACGCCGAGGACCCGGCGCCGCGCGTCCTGATCCTCACCACGTTCGACCTCGACGAGTACGTGTACTCCGCGCTGCGGGCCGGTGCCTCGGGGTTCCTGCTCAAGGACTCGGGGCCGGAGCGGCTGCTCACCGCGGTCGCGGCGGTCGGCGGCGGCGACACCCTCTTCGCGCCGAGCGTCACCCGGCGCCTGGTGGAGGCCTTCGCGCGGCCCGCCGAGTGCTCCCCGCACCTGTCCTCGGACCTGGAGGCGCTCACCGCCCGCGAGACCGAGGTCCTCAAACTCACCGCGCGCGGACTGTCGAACCTGGAGATCTCCGATCACCTCTTCATCAGCGAGGCGACGGTCAAGACCCATCTGAACCGGGCCATGAGCAAACTGGACCTGGCCAGCCGGGCCCAGGCGGTGGTGCTGGCGTATGAGTCGGGGCTGGTCACCCCCGGCCAGGGGGCACGGTAGCGCCGCCGGGCGTCAACTGAAGTCGGAGGCCGAGCTGTTGTAGCGGAGGAGGTATGCGGCGAAGCGGTCGAGGTCGGCCTCTTCCCAGTCCGCGAGGCGCTCGTGGAAGGCGTGCCTGCGCAGCACCGCCGCCTCGGCGAGCTTCTCGGTGCCGGCCGCGGTCAGATGCAGCAGCTGGATGCGGTGGTCGGCCGGGTCGGTGCGGCGCTCGATGAACCCCAGCTTCTCCAGGGCCGAGATCTGCCGACTGATCGTCGACTTGTCGAGCATGTAGTACGCGGCGAGGTCGGTCGCCCGGCACCCCTGCTGGTCCTCCATATGGGACAGCAGGGTGAAGGAGACCAGCGACAGCTCCGGGTGCATCCGGGCGGCGGCGGCCCGGGCGCGGCGGGCGAACGCGGTCAGCTCCCGCTGGATGGTGGTGACCGACTGGTCTCGGCTGGGCACGGCTGGTCCTCTCACTGGCTAGTTGTACAATACAACGCCAATGGGGGCGGCGCTCCCGCGCCACTCGGGGCCGCGCCGGGATCCGTGGCGGGCGCCCGCGCTCACTCCTCCCCGTCCACGGTGTCGAGCGCCTGTGTCAGCCAGCGGATCCAGAACGTTTCCAGCTCGATGCCGCCGCGCAGCACGAGATGGCGCAGCCGGTCCTGCTCGCTGTCCCGCTCCGGCGGGAAGTCCCGCTGCTCGATGCCCGTGTACAGCTCCAACTGCCGCTCGTGCAGAGCGAGATGGCGGTGCAGCTCGGCGGTGAGCCCCTCCGTGCCGACCACCGCCGCCGCCCGCACCCGCAGCAGCAGCGGGTCCCGCATCGCACGCGGGTCCTGCCCTGCGGCGGCCCACGCGGCGAGCTCCGCGCGGCCGGCGGGCAGGACCTCGTACTCCTTCTTCTGGCCGCGCGCCGGGGTCTGGGCCGGCAGCGCGCGGATGGCCCCGGACTGCTCCAGCTTGCCCAGCTCGCGGTAGATCTGCTGGTGCGTCGCGGACCAGAAGAAGCCGAACGACTTGTCGAACCGGCGGGTCAGCTCAAGCCCCGACGAGGGCTTTTCGAGCAGAGCGGTCAGGATCGCGTGCGGGAGGGACATGAGCGCATCCTAGATTCCGCCTCTCCCGCCGGGTTCAAAGACAGGCTCTCAGAGGGTCGCCGCCAGCCTGGTGCCCTGGTCGATGGCGCGCTTGGCGTCCAGCTCGGCGGCGACGTCCGCGCCACCGATCAGGTGCACGGTGGCGCCCGCCGCCGTCAGCTCCTCGAACAGGTCGCGGCGCGGCTCCTGCCCCGCGCACAGGACGACGGTGTCCACCGGCAGCACGGTGGAGGTGCCGTCGACGGTGATGTGCAGCCCGGCGTCGTCGATGCGGTCGTAGCTGACGCCCGGCACCATCGTCACGCCCCGGTGCTTGAGCTCGGTGCGGTGGATCCACCCCGTGGTCTTGCCGAGGCCCGCGCCGACCTTGGAGGCCTTGCGCTGGAGCAGGTGCACCGCGCGCGGGGGCTTGGGCCGCTCGGGCGCGCGCAGCCCGCCGCGCTCGCTGTAGCTGGTGTCGACGCCCCACTGCCGGAAGTACGTCTCGGGGTCCAGGCTCGCCGCGTCGCCGCCGTCGGTGAGGTACTCGGCGACGTCGAAGCCGATGCCGCCCGCGCCGACGATCGCCACGCGCTCGCCGACCGGCGCGCCGTCGCGCAGCACGTCCAGGTAGGTGACGACGCTGGGGTGGTCGGAGCCGGGGATCTCCGGGGTACGGGGCATCACGCCGGTGGCGACGACGACCTCGTCGTAGCCGCCCGCGGTGAGCTCGTCGGCGGTCGCGCTGGTGTTCAACCGGACGTCCACGCCGCGCAGTTCGAGCTGCGTACGGTAGTAGCGCAGGGTCTCGTCGAACTCCTCCTTGCCGGGGACGCGCTTGGCGATGTTCAGCTGGCCGCCGATCTCCGCCGCCGCGTCGAAGAGGGTGACCGCGTGGCCGCGCTCGGCCGCCGAGACCGCGAAGGCCAGCCCGGCCGGGCCCGCGCCGACCACGGCGAGGCTCTTGCGGCGCTTGGTGGGGGAGAGCACCAGCTCGGTCTCGTTGCAGGCGCGCGGGTTCACCAGGCAGGAGGTGATCTTCCCGCTGAAGGTGTGGTCCAGACAGGCCTGGTTGCAGCCGATGCAGGTGTTGATGGTCTCCGAGCGGCCCGCGGCCGCCTTGGCGACGAACTCGGGGTCGGCGAGGAACGGCCGCGCCATCGACACCATGTCCGCCCGGCCCTCGGCGAGCAGCCGCTCGGCCACTTCGGGGGTGTTGATGCGGTTGCTGGTGATCAGCGGGATGGAGACGGATCCCATCAGCTTCTTGGTCACCCAGGTGTACGCGCCGCGCGGCACCGAGGTCGCGATGGTCGGGATACGGGCCTCGTGCCAGCCGATGCCGGTGTTGATGAGGGTCGCCCCGGCCGCCTCGATGGCCTTCGCGAGCGTGACGACCTCCTCCAGGGTGGAGCCGCCGGGCACCAGGTCCAGCATGGAGAGCCGGTAGATCAGGATGAAGTCCGCGCCGACCCGCTCCCGGGTACGGCGGACGATCTCGACAGGGAAGCGCATCCGGTTCTCGTACGAGCCGCCCCAGCGGTCGGTGCGCCGGTTCACGGCGCCCGCGATGAACTCGTTGATCAGATAGCCCTCGGAGCCCATGATCTCGACGCCGTCGTACCCGGCGGACTTGGCGAGGTGGGCCGCGCGCACGAAGTCCTCGACGGTCTGCTCGACCTCGTCGTCGGTCAGGGCGTGCGGCACGAAGGGGCTGATCGGGGCCTGCAGCGCGCTGGGCGCCACCAGGTCCTGGTGGTAGGCGTACCGGCCGAAGTGCAGGATCTGCATCGCGATCCGCCCGCCCGCCGCGTGCACCGCGTCGGTGACCGTGCGGTGCTGGGCGGCCTCCGCCTCGGTGGTGAGCTTGGCGCCGCCCTCGTACGGGCGGCCCGCGTCGTTCGGGGAGATGCCGCCGGTGACCATGAGGCCGACCCCGCCGCGGGCGCGCTCGGCGTAGAACGCCGCCATCCGCTCGAACCCGTTCTCGGCCTCTTCGAGCCCGATGTGCATGGACCCCATCAGCACCCGGTTGGGGAGGGTGGTGAAGCCGAGGTCGAGGGGGCTCAGCAGGTGGGGGTAGTCGCTCATCGGGGGGCCTCCGGATACGGCGGTGTCGTCAGCTCCAGTTGTAGAGCACGGGACGCGGTTGTGCAACAAGTTGCATAAAGGCGGTCGGCGCACGGCAGGCGTGGTGAGCAGGATCAGTCCGCCCGCCGCCACGACGCCGCTGGCGAGGGCGAGGACCAGACCGGCCGTGCCGTAGCGGAACTCCTCGCCGAACATGGTGAGCCCGACGGTCGCCGCGACCACCGGGTTGACGACGGTGACGGTCGCCAGCGGCGCCGCGAGCCCGGCGCCCCGGTAGGAGGCCTGGGAGAGCAGCAGTCCGGCGGCGGCGAGCACCGCTATGGCCAGCAGGCTGGGCACCTCGCTCAGTTGGAGGCCCGCGTCCCAGTCCTCGGCCACCAGCTTGGTGAAGACCGACGCCATACCGAAGGAGACACCCGCCGCGGCGGCGAGCAGCACGCTGCGCACCACCGGCCGGTGCACCGCGCGCGAGGCGAGGAAGAGCACCGCCATCCCGCCGAAGGTGACGGCCGCGAGCAGCGTGCGCTGTCCGCCGCCCACCGAGTCGGCGTCCGCGTCGGTGGTGAGGGCCAGCAGCCCGGCGAGGCCGGCCGTCGCCATGACCGCGCCGCGCCAGGCCGCCGCGCCCGCCTTGCGGCGCACGAAGACGGCGGCCATCGGCAGCGCGAAGACTATGGTCAGCGCGCCCAGCGGCTGGACGAGGGTCAGCGGTCCGCACGCGAGTGCCACGACGTGCAGCAGGGCGCCGAGACCGTTGAGTGCCACGGAGACCCACCAGGCGCTCTGGCGGAGGTAGGTGCTGTCGGGGGTGGCCGCGGCCACGCGCTCCTGGACGATCGCCGCGGCCGCGTAGGCGACGGCGGAGACCAGGGAGAGCAGCACGGACAGGGCAAGGGCACTCATGCATCCACGATCTCTCGCGAATCGCCTTCCGTCGTCGTCCTTGAGACCGCATTGACACGTACTGCCATAGGAGTACGCGCCTACTCCAGAAGTCGTCCATACATCGGACATTCGGTACAACTGCTGGTGGGGGTGGGTGGGATCGGGTTATTTCGGCCAGCCGTACGACCTAGGATGTCCGGTAGTAGTCGCATGTGAGTTCGATCGAAAATCTGGAAGAATTGCGCCGATCCTGGCGCGGACACGCCACGTCTGGCTCTGCCTGCCGTGTCCGCGGTGTCTTCCAGGGGGTGGCGGTCCGGGGCGCACGGCGTCGCCCGCAGGTGCGAACCAAGGGGACGAGTGGTGGATCTGGCGGCGCTGTCATCGGTGGGCGGGTTCTTCGCGCTCCGCACCGGACCGGCGGACGGCGAGCACCGCCCGCTGGCGCGGCTGTACGCGGGCGAGGACGCCCCCCTGACGGCCCGGATCGACACCGTCACGGCCGCCCTGCGCGCCCCCGACCGCCGGACCGGCGCCTCCATCGCCCACCTGGGACTCGTCGCCCGGCTCTGGTCGATCGCCCTGGGGTCCGCCGTGCTCCACGGCGAGCTGCCCGACCTCGATCCGGGGGCCCTGTCCTGGGACGGCGGCAGCGGCGCCCCAGACGACCTGCTGCTCGACGGGGTCCGGGCGCTGCCCGGCACCGCCGAGCGGATCCGCGAGAGCGTCCAGTACGGCCACCTCGTCCCGCTCGCCGAGGCCTTCCGGCGCGACACCCCCGTCTCCTCCGGCCTGCTGTGGGGGAACGCGGGCTCCGCGCTCGCCGGGGCCGTCCGCGAGCTGCACCGCTGGGCGCTGCGCGGCGGGCGTCCCGACGCGGCCCGGCGGGCCCTGGAGCTCGGCGCCGAGCTCTTCGCCCACCCCGATCTGGCGGGCACCGGCACCCTGCTTCCCGGCCCGGCCTTCCGGCGCCGCAGCTGCTGCCTCTACTACCGCTGCCCGGGCGCGGGACTGTGCGGTGACTGCGTCTTCGACCGGCCGCCGGCCCGCGCCTGACCACCGGTCCCCGGGCTCGCGGTTTGGTGTGCGGCGCCCTCGATCCGTACGATTGCGCTTTTGGGAACTTCCACGCGCGGGCGAGACCGCACACATGACCGAGGAACGGCGACGGCGATGACGGTGACAGAGGACATCCAGGACCAGGAGTACGGTCCCGGCATCGGCCAGGAGCCCGGCGAACCCGACATGGAGTACGGCCCCGGCATCGACCCGGAGCGGCTCGCCCTCTGCCTCGGCGTGCTGGCCGAGCTCGACACCATCGAGGTCGACCACCCGGACGCGATCGCCGTGCGCCGCGCCACCGCCGCTATCTACCGGACCGTGAAGCAGCGCCGCCGCCAGGAGCGCCGGGCCGCCAAGACCGCCCACGACCGGGCCGTCACCCACGCCACCGCCACCGGCTCCGCCGAGCGCATCGACGACGAGACCGAGGGCATCCTGCCGTCCTCCGCGACCCCCACCGGAGAGATCGCGGGGATACTCCAGCGCCCGCGCTCCTGCTACATCTGCAAGTCGCGGTACGTCGAGGTCGACTACTTCTACCACCAGCTCTGCCAGAAGTGCGCGGCCGAGAACCGGTTCCGCCGCGAGGCCCGCACCGACCTGAGCGGCAAGCGCGCGCTGCTCACCGGCGGCCGGGCCAAGATCGGCATGTACATCGCGCTGCGGCTGCTGCGCGACGGCGCCCACACGACCATCACCACCCGCTTCCCCAAGGACGCCATCCGCCGCTTCAAGGCCATGGACGACTCGGCGGAGTGGATGCACCGTCTCGAAGTCGTCGGCATCGACCTGCGCGACCCGGCGCAGGCGGTCGCCCTGGCCGAGCAGACCGCGGAGCAGGGCCCGCTGGACATCCTGATCAACAACGCCACCCAGACCGTGCGCCGGCTGCCCTCCGCCTACGCGGCCCTGGTCGACGGCGAGGGCGCCCCGCTGCCCGCCGGCGAGCTCCCCGCCCACCACGTCATCGGCGCCTTCAACTCCGGCGCGGTGGACGGCCTGGCCGCGCTTCCGCTCGGCACCTCCGGCCTCGACGCCCAGCGGGTCGCCGACCTCGCCCTGGTCGCGGGCAACGCCAGCATCGCCCGGCACCACGACGGCACCGCCATCGACGCGGGCGGCCTGCTCCCGGACGTCGTCGACACCAACACCTGGGTGCAGTCCATCGACCAGATCTCCCCGGTCGAACTGCTGGAGACCCAGCTGTGCAACTACACGGCGCCGTTCATCCTGATCAGCATGCTCCGCCCGGTGATGGCCGAGGCCGCCCGCAAGGCGCCCAACGGCCGCGCCTACGTGGTGAACGTCTCGGCGATGGAGGGCGTGTTCAGCCGCGGCTACAAGGGCGCCGGCCACCCCAACACCAACGCCGCCAAGGCCGCCATGAACATGGTGACCCGCACCAGCGGCCAGGAGATGTTCGAGACCGACAAGATCCTGATGACCTCGGTCGACACCGGCTGGATCACCGACGAGCGCCCGCACCACGACAAGCTGCGCCTCGCCGAGGAGGGCTTCCACGCCCCGCTCGACCTGGTCGACGGCGCCGCGCGCGTCTACGACCCGATCGTGCGCGGCGAGTCGGGCGAGGACCTGCACAGCGTCTTCCTCAAGGACTACGCGCCCGGCAACTGGTAGACCGCGCCGGATACGCGAACGGTGGCCGGACTCCCCCGGGGAGTCCGGCCACCGGTGTGTTCAGACGCTCCGAGCGCTGCCGTGCCGTGCGGCCACCAGCTCCAGGACCGGCCGCCAGTCCTCCATCACGCCCACGTCGAGCCCCACGACCTTTCCGGCGTCGTCGGCCTGGCGCAGGGTGAGCGCCGCCTCGGCCTCCGGGTCGAGCGCGAAGGCGTCCGCCTCTTCGGGCGTCATCACCCCGCCCTGCGCCCGCAGGGTCAGCTCGCTCTGCCGCGACAGCGTCCGGTCCGGCTCGACCGCCGCGAGGTAGCGCTTGGCCGGAACGTGCAGCCGCACCAGCCGGGCCACCCGCGCTCCCAGCAGCGGACGCACCGCCTCCGCCGCGCGGTCCGCGTGCCCGGCGTCATCACCCGGACGGAGTAGATGCCCCAGGTCGTGGACGAGCCCCGCGACCTGGAGCTCCTTGTCGCTCGGATGGGCGCGGCGCAGCAGATGGGCGGTCTGCAGGGCGTGGTCGTGCAGATCGACCGGATCGCCGCTGCGGTCCGGTGTGTCCCAGGCGTCCCGGCAGGCGTGCAGCAGGTCCATCAGTTCCCCGACGGACCGGGGCCGGCTCGGCAGGTCCATGTGAACTCCTCCCCGGGTGGCGGTCGTCGCGGGTCAGCAGATCATGGCTGGATGAACTCCGTGCTGAACGGGCGGCGAAGGAAAGTTGACGCAAAGGAAATGGCCCCATCGAGCGGGGCCCCGCTCATTTGGTTACTCTGACCCCGACGGAAGCCATCAAAGGATCGACCAGTCCTCGATGCCCGTTCCGGAACCGGCCCGCACACTGGGCCGAGCTTCCGACAGAGTGCCGGCGCCACCGCGTCAGAACTGCCCCTGCCCCCTGCCCCCTTGGACGGCCGGCGACCGGGAAGAGACCGGAGCCGCCAGTACGCCCAGGGTTACGCGACACAGAGGAGTGCGCGGTGACACCAGAGACGACAGAACGCGAACAGCGGACGCCGGAACGCGGCGACCGGCCGGGCCGGCCCGAAAAGCTCCGCAACCTTGAGGTCTGGGCCCGTTCGGCCCCGATCCGGCTGGCCGGTTACGAGGACGACCTGGCCGAGCCGCACATCCTGCCTGGTATCGACTGACCGAAGTCGCGCGACGCGTGCCCCCTGTTCCGGCAGGGGGCACGCGTGTGTCCGGTGGCGCCCGCGACACGGGGAGGCGGCTCCCGTACGGCGGCGGTCCGCTTGCGGGACGGGCGGACCTCCGACAGACAATGAGGGACAACTCGGGGCGAACAGGTGGGAGATCTACGTGCGCCCGACCCCGCGCCGGTTCACCCTGGCGGCAGTCGTCATGTCCTTCGGAGTGCTCGTCGCGGCCTGCGGCGGCGACAGCAGCGGCACCAGCGCCTCCGACCAGAAGGAGCTGTTCCTGCAGCCGGTCGCGGCCTCCGGCCCCGACCCCTTCACGGAGTCGTCCGCCAAGTCCGCCAAGCCGCTCACGCCCTCCCAGGCGCCGCCCAGCGCCCCCAGCAGCCCCACGGCGACCGTGCAGACCGTCCGGGCCGTCTCGGGTTCCACGCCCGGCCTCTACGGCGGCACCCAGTCGGTGGCCAGCTGTGACGTGGAGCAGCAGATCCGCTTCCTCAACGCCGACCGGGTGAAGGCGCGCGCGTTCTCGGAGACCGCCGGGATCAACCCGGACGACCTCCCGACGTTCCTGCGCGGGCTGACCCCGGTGGTGCTGCGGGCCGACACCCGGGTCACCAACCACGGCTTCAAGGACGGCCACGCCACCGCCTTCCAGTCCGTGCTCCAGGCCGGTACCGCCGTCATGGTCGACGACCACGGCTCCCCGCGCGTGCGCTGCGCCTGCGGCAATCCGCTCAAGCCGCCGGTGGCAACCCGGGGCGCCGCCTCCCGGGGCCAGTCCTGGCCCGGCTACCAGCCGCAGCGGACCGTCGTCATCAACCGCACCACCACGGTCATCAACAGCCTGATCATCGTGAACGTCGTCAACAACACCTGGATCGAGCGGCCGACCGGTGACCACGGCAAGCACGACCGCGAGCGGCCCGACATCCAGATCGACCCGACGGCGCCGGTGGTCACCGACTCGCCGAGCGTGCCGGTGAGCCCGGACCAGTCCAGCCCGGCCGTCTCGCCGAGCGAGTCCACGCCGTCCACGTCCAGCACCTCCCCGAGCACCAACTGCCCGAGCCCGGCCCCGACCGTCACCGTGACGAAGTCGCCCCCGTCGGTGCCGCCGGGCGGCAACACGCCGATCACGCCCCCGCCCTCGGGCTGCCCGACGGCCACCGTCACCGTCAGCCCCAAGCTGACCACGAAGCCACCGACGGCCCCGAGCCAGCAGATCGTGCCGACCCCGTCCACCGAGCTGCCCACGCTGCCCTCCGAGCCGCCGCCGGTCTTCCCGCCGGAGCCGTCGGGCGGCGGCGAGGTACCCACGGGCACCTCCGACTTCGACACCGAGCCGCCGCTGGACGCCCGATTCTCCTGACGGACGCCGCCGATCGGACCGAGGATCGGAGTGACGATGGACGAGTGGCCCGCGGCCCCCGGTCTCGGCCTCGCCCTCAACCGCATGGGCACCTTCGACTGGGACCTCACCAGCGGGCAGATGCACATGGACCGGTCGGCGCTCGCCGTCTTCGACATGGTGCCCGAGGAGTACGACGGCCGGCCCGAGACGCTGGGCAGCCGGGTGACCCCGGCCGAGGCGGCCCGGCTCGACGCCCTGGTCTCACAGGCGCTGAAGAACGGCAGCGTCCACTACGGCGCCTACTTCCGCGTCCGGCTGCGCGACGGCACCGCGCGCTGGACGCACACCCAGGGGTACGTGGTCCGCAACGACACCGGCCTGCCGCAGCGCATCATCGGCGTGGTCCGCGACGCCACCCAGGAGCTCACCGAGTACTCCGACCGCCCCGCCGCCGACGACGAGGACCGCCGCCGCAGTACCAGCGTGGTGGACAGCACCACGGCGGCCCTGGCACACGCCCGTACCGTCCAGGACGTCATCGACGTGCTCAAGGGCTCGCACGGCCTGGAGCACCTGGGCGCCACCAGCCTGGTGATGGGGCTCCTGGAGGCGGGCCGGATCCATCTGGTGGCCGAGGGTCCCGAGGACAGCTTCGTGCCCGGCACCCGCTGGACCCGGGTCGACGAGCAGTACCCGATGAGCGAGGTCGTGCGCACCCTGGCCCCCCGGTTCATCCAGACCGCCGACGACTTCGCCCGCTCCTACCCCCGCCTCTGGCCGCACATCAGCGGTCTCGGCATCACCGCCGCCGCCTATCTGCCGCTGATCGCCCAGGCCCGCCCGATCGGCGCCCTCGGGCTGCTGTACAGCGACAAGACCGGGTTCACCGCCGACGAGCGCAACCTCCTGGTGGCGCTCGGCAGTTCCATCGCGCAGAGCCTCCAGCGGGCGGTGCTCTACGAGCAGGAGCACGACCTCGCCGAGGGGCTCCAGCAGGCCATGCTGCCGCGCCGCATCCCCGAGGTGCCCGGCGCCCAGATCGCCGTGCGCTACCGCTCGGCCCGGCTCGGCCGGGACATCGGCGGCGACTGGTACGACGTCATCCCGCTGCCCGGAGGCCGCGTCGGCGCGGTCATCGGCGACGTCCAGGGCCACGACACGCACGCCGCCGCCGTGATGGGCCAGCTGCGGATCGTGCTGCGCGCGTACGCCGCCGAGGGGCACACCCCGGCCACCGTGATGGCCCGCGCCTCGGTGTTCCTGCACGAGCTGGACACCGACCGCTTCGCCACCTGCACCTACGCCGAGGCCGACCTGTCGACCGGAGTCGTCCAGCTGGTGCGGGCCGGGCACGTCGACCCGCTGCTGCGGTACGCCGACGGCAGCTGCCGCAGACTGCCGGTCGAGGGCGGCCTCCCGCTGGGCCTGTCGGCGGAGTTCGGGCGCCTGGAGTACCCCGTCTCCACCGTCGAGCTGGACCCCGGCCAGACCCTGCTGCTCTACACCGACGGCCTGGTCGAGCAGCCAGGCGCGGACCTCGACGACGGGATGCAGCTGCTCGCCGCGCTGGTGCGCTCGGGGCCCGGCGACCTCCAGGAGCTCGCCGACCGGCTGTGCGACGTGGTCGACGACCGGGCGGGCGACGACGACGTGGCGCTGCTGCTCCTGCGCCGGCGCGCCCTGGAGGCCCCGCAGAGCGGCGGCCGGCTCCAGCAGCACGTGGCGCAGAACGACCCGGAGGCGCTGAGCTCCTCGCGCCATATGATCCGGGCCGCGGTACGGGCCTGGGGCGCGAGGGAGCGGGCCGACGAGATCGAGCTGGCCGCCGACGAGCTGATCACCAACGCGCTGATGCACACCGATGGCGGCGCCATCGTCACCGTACGGGTCCTGGCCGGGCCCGAGCGGCGGATGCGGGTCGAGGTCGAGGACCGCTCCAGCGCCCTGCCGCGCCGCCGGGAGGCGGGCGACTCCGGGGTGTCGGGGCGCGGCCTGATGCTGGTGGACCGGCTCGCCGATGTGTGGGGCGTGGAGTCCAGGGGCAGCGGAAAATGCGTGTGGTGCGAGTTCGTCGTCCCGGAACGCAGCGCCGCCACCGACGCGTGACGCGCCGCCGGTGGCGCGTACGACGGATGGCCGCCCCGGACGTCGGCCGGCCGGAATCCGCGCTTCCACCCGGTTAATCTGTGAGGTATGCCGGAATTGCCCGAGGTTGAAGCGCTCCGTGACTTCCTCGCCACCCATCTCGTCGGCCAGCGGATCGCCCGCGCGCTGCCCGTCGCGATCAGCGTCCTCAAGACGTACGACCCGCCGCTGAGCGCCCTCGACGGGCGGACGGTCACCGGCGTCGGGCGGTACGGCAAGTTCCTCGACATCGACGCCGGCGGCCTTCATCTGGCGGTCCATCTGGCCCGCGCCGGCTGGCTGCGCTGGCACGACGCCCTGCCCGCCGACCCGCCGCGCCCCGGCAAGGGGCCGCTGGCGCTGCGGGTCGCGCTGGAGGGCGGGGCCGGGTTCGACCTGACCGAGGCGGGCACCCGCAAGGGCCTCGCCGCCCACCTGGTGCACGACCCGCGGGAGGTGCCCGGCATCGCCCGGCTCGGACCCGACCCGCTCGCCCCGGACTTCGGCCGCGACCGGCTCGCCGAGCTGCTCGCGGGGGAGCGGCGCCGGCTCAAGGGCGCGCTGCGCGACCAGTCGCTGATCGCCGGGATCGGCAACGCCTACAGCGACGAGATCCTGCACGTGGCACGGCTGTCGCCGTTCAAGCCGGTGGACCGGCTGACCGAGGAGGAGGTCACCACGCTGTACGAGGCGGTCCGCGCCACCCTCACCGAGGCCGTGGAGCGCTCGCACGGGCTCGCGGCGGGCCGTCTCAAGGCGGAGAAGAAGAGCGCCATGCGGGTGCACGGCCGGACCGGCGAACCCTGCCCGGTCTGCGGCGACACCGTCCGCGAGGTCTCCTTCGCGGACTCCTCGCTCCAGTACTGCGCCACCTGCCAGACCGGCGGCAAGATCCTCGCCGACCGCCGGATGTCCAGGCTCCTCAAGTAGAGGCCGTCACAAGAGGGTGGCCGCCGCTCACCCGGATCTCGTCAGCGTCGCGAGCCGCGCCCCGTCCTGGGTGCGCACCTCGAAGCGGGAGATGTCGGCGGGCGCCAGCGCCGCCGCCCCCCGCATCGTCACCTGGGCCCCGTCCCGTACCGCCCAGGTCGCCACCGTGTTCTCCTCGCCGCCGCGCCCCACCGCGACCAGCGTGCACACCGCCGGGCCGCGCACCCCGCCCACGTCGAGCCCCACATCGGTGCCGAACCCGGTGGGCGCCGCCGCGAGGGTCGCCGTCACCCCGGGCGCCGAAGCGGTCGCCGTCCAGTGCGGTGCGGCGGGGTCCGCCACCAGGCTCAGCACCCCGAACGGCGCGCCCACCACCAGCGCCGCCGCGGCCACCAGCAGTCCGAGCCGCCTTCTGCGCTGCGCCCGCAGCCGCCCGCCCACCGCGCCCAGCGCCGAGTGCAGCAGCGCGGGCGACGGCGTGGCCACCGGATCCACCCCGGGAGGCGTCCAGCGGACGTACGCGGCGAGCAGCGCCTCCACGCTCCCGAGCTCCTCCAGCAGGCGCGCGCAGTGCGCGCACCCCGCCAGGTGCTCCTCGAAGCGGAAGGTGTCGGCGACACCGAGCACACCGAGCGCGTACGCCCCGACGTCCCGGTGGAGTTCCAGCGGCCTCATGCCGTCTGGTACGCAGACGAGGGCCCAATCACTCAAGTCACACGGGAAGGGACAGTAAGGAGTCGGCGCACCTACAATCCGACCGCATGCTGCGCGTACTGGCGGTAGACGACGAAGCCCCCGCCCTCGAAGAGCTCCTGTACCTGCTGCGCTCCGATCCGCGGATCCGCAGTGCCGAGGGCGCCACCGGGGCCACCGACGCGCTGCGCCTGATCGGGGGCGCGCTCGACGCCGGGCACGACGGCGAGCAGGGCGTGGACGTCGTCTTCCTCGACATCCACATGGCGGGGCTCACCGGCCTCGACATCGCCCGGCTGCTCGCCGGGTTCGCCCGGCCGCCGCTGATCGTCTTCGTCACCGCGCACGAGGGCTTCGCGGTCCAGGCCTTCGACCTGAAGGCGGTCGACTACGTGCTCAAGCCCGTCCGCCGGGAGCGGCTGGCCGAGGCGGTGCGCCGGGTGGCCGAGATGAGGGGCGAGCGCGCCCCGGCGCTCCCGGAGACCGCGGCGGGCCACATCCCCGTCGAGCGCGGCGGCGTCACCCGGTTCCTGGCCGTCGCCGACATCGCGTACGCCGAGGCGCAGGGCGACTACGCCCGGCTGCACACCGACGCGGGCAGCCACCTGGTGCGCGTGCCGCTCTCGACGCTGGAGGACCGCTGGCGCGCCCACGGGTTCGTCCGCATCCACCGCAGCCGTCTCGTGGCGCTCGCCAGGATCGACGAACTGCGCCTGGACGCGGGCAGCATGACCGTCCGCATCGGCGGGGCCGAGCTCCCCGTCAGCCGCCGCCATGCGCGTACCCTCCGCGACCAGCTGCTGCGTCGCGGCGGCCGCTGACGATCCGCCCACTCCACGTTCTGGTGGTTCGTCAGAACAGATGGATCGCCAGATGCCCGAGCGGCAGGCCGAGTTCCCACGCCGGGGTCCACACCCGCGGCTCGTCCTCGGTCTCGGCGCGCGGGTCCACTCCGCCCGGCACCACCGCGTCCAGGTCCGCGGCCAGCAGCTCGGTCTCCTCCAGCCATCGCCACGCGTCCCGCGCCAGTGCCAGGTCGGGGCCGGACCCGGCCGCCTCCCGCTCCTCCAGCCGCTCGCGGACCCAGCCGTGCCACGGCCGGCCGGCCGCGGTCAGCGAGCTCCACTCGTCGAGCCGGGCCACCACCCGTGCGCCGCCGACCGCGCCGTCCGACAGGAAGATCGTCAACGCCAAGGCGTTGCGTCCGGCCCTGAATTCGAGCGTCGTCGGCGGCATGAGATCGCCGGTGCGCAGTAATTCGTCGGCGATGTACTCCGCGTACATCCAAGCCATCGGCACCAGCAGCTCGCCACCACTGGTCCCGTTCGTACCCTCCGGACGCATTCCGTCTCGCCTCTTTCATCGACTGTCCAGGCGCTCCAGGGAGCTCCAGGGAGCATTGAACCGGGGGCGCGCGCCCGCCGTGGCCAGAAGGGCAGGATCCGTCGTCCCACACGAGGTGCCCATGCATGTGCGGCAGCTGCTCGGCGCGTACGTCCTCGGCGCCCTCGCACCGGACGAGGACCGCCGGGTCGCCGGTCATCTGCGCACCTGCCCGGGCTGCCGCGCGGCCTACCTGGAGGTCGCGGAGACGCCCTCGATGCTGGCCCTGCTCTCCGAGGAGGACCTGGCGGACGGGCCACCGGACGAGTAGCCCGGCAGGACCCGCGCCAGGGCCCGCAGAGCATAGTACGAACGGGACTTGACGGTGCCGCACGGCACCCCCAGGACCTCGGCCGCCTCGGCCACGCTCAGTCCCCGGAAGTAGATCTGCGTGAGCACCGCGCGGTGCTCGGGGCTCAGGGTGCGCACCGCGTCCCGCACGTCGAGCGCCGCCGTCGACCGCTCGGCGTGGTCGTCCTCCGCCTCCACGCGCGCGTCCAGGACGGCGTCGTGGACCTCGAACGGCCGCGCCTGCCGGTTCCTGCGGGCATCGATCGCGAGGCGCCGCCCGACGGTGAACAGCCACGGCCGCATCGAGGCGTACGGGCCCTCGAACGCCTCCGGGTGCTGCCAGGCCCGTACCAGCGTCTCCTGGAGCAGGTCCTCGGCGCGCTGGCGGTCGCCGTAGGTGAGGCCGAGCAGGAAGTGCATCAGGGCGGGGCCGTGCTCGCGCTGGAGCGCCGCGAGATCGGGCTCGCGGGTGTAGCGCCGCGGCGGCGCCGCGCCTCGTGGGGCCGCATCCGAGAATCCCGTGCTCACCGTGGTGCTCCCTTCCCGAGAAGTCCGCAGGCCGCAGCCCGTATCCGAGCGCAGTCGGACGCGAAGGGACAGCCGCCGGACCGCGACATGCGACGAACGGTCGAATGAAGCGGCGAATGGTGCGGCGAACGGTTAGGGATTCGGGCGGAATAGGCACTATATGGATATCTGATAATCCATCAGGCAATGTCGACCCATGGAGCCCGGTGCCATGACCAGCAGAACGAGCCGGCGGAGGGCGGCCGTCGCGGCCCTCGCCCTCGCCGCGACCGCCGGGTGCGCGGCGGAGCACCCCGCCCCCGCGCGCCTGCCGCACCACCAGGACTCCGAGCGGCCCGGCACGCCCTCGCCGGCCGGCGGTGCGGCGACGGCGGCCGCACGCCCGTTCACGCTGGTCGCCACCGGTGATGTCCTGCCGCACTCCTCGACCATCGAGCGCGCCTCGACCGACGCGTCCGGGGACGGCTACGACTTCCGGCCGATGCTCGCCGGCGTCAAGCCGGTGATCTCCCGGGCGGACCTGGCGATCTGCCACATGGAGACGGTGTACGGGCAGGACGGCGGGCCCTTCACCGGCTATCCGGCGTTCAAGTCGCCGCCGCAGGTGGCCGCGGCGCTCAGGGACGCCGGGTACGACTCCTGCTCCACCGCGTCCAACCACAGCCTGGACGACGGGGCCGACGGGATCGCCCGGACCCTGCGGGCCTTCGACAAGGCGGGCCTCAAGCACACCGGGTCGGCCCGCACGGCCACCGAGTCCGCCACGCCCGCGCTCATGGAGGCGGGCGGCGCGAAGGTCGCCCAGCTGGCGTACACGTACGACACCAACGGCTATCCCCTGCCCGATGGACAGCCCTGGGCCGTCCACCTCATCGACGAGCAGAAGATCGTCGCGGACGCGCGCGCGGCGCGCGGGGCCGGGGCCGACGTGGTCGTCGTCAGCCTCCACTGGGGCACCGAGTGGCAGACCGACCCCGACGAGCAGCAGCTCCGGCTCGGTAAGGCGCTGACCGCCGCGCGCACCGGCGGCCGACCCGACATCGACCTGATCCTGGGCACGCACGCGCACATCCCGCAGGCGTACGAGAAGGTCAACGGCACCTGGATCGTCTACGGCGAGGGCGACCAGATCGCGGGGGAGATGTTCAACAACAGCGGCGCGCGCGACGCGCGCGGCAACATGAGCTCCATCGCCCGCTTCACCTTCGCGCCGCCCACGGGGCCGGGGGCGCGCTGGGAGGTCACCAAGGCGGAGTTCATCCCGCAGTGGGTCGACGCGGACCGCGGCCGTGTGGTGGCTTTGCCCGAGGCCCTGCGCACCTCCCCGGACCGGGAGGACTACCGCACGGCCCAGTCCGAGATCCGGGAGGCGGTGCTGGGGCGCGGGGCGGCGCGGGACGGCTTGACGATGGCGGAGCGCTAGATCCGCGGCCCGGTGGTGGGTTGCCCGCGCAGTTCCCACCGGCCCCAGGTGCCCTGGGGGCGCGGGGAACTGCGCGACCAGCCCCCACCGGCCCGCAGTCGAACACGGGTTTAGGGGCGCGGGGACCTGCGCGACCAGCCACCCACGGCCCGCGGCTGAACGAGGGCTTCCAGGGGCGCGGGGAACTGCGCGAGCAACCCACCACGCAGCCGCAGACAAAGGCCGGGCCAGACCTACGGCACCACCGTCACCGGCCAGCGGCCCGCCTTCACCAGGCGGACCGCCACCGAGCCGATGATGCGGTGGCCCGCCGACTCCGAGGCGCCCACCACCACCGCGTCCGCCTTGAGGTCGTCGGCGGCCGTCACCAGGCCCCCGTACGCGTCGCCGCGCAGGGTGTGGAACTCCCAGCGCACGGTCCAGATGTCCCTCACCCGTTCCGCCGCCGTGCGGATCTCCTCGGCGAGGCCCTCGGCGATCTCCCCGGTGGTGTCGGCGATCGGCGCCCCCATCGCGGCGCCCGCGGGCACCAGCGGCTGGACGTAGACCACCGCGAGGAGCGCGTTCTGCCGCCGCGCGAGACCGCTCGCGTACGCCGCCGCCCGCAGCGAGGAGTCGGAGCCGTCCACCCCGACGACGATGACCTTCGGACCGTCCGTACCACGTTCGAATGGTGCTGTCACACAAAAGAGGCTAGCCCCGCGGCGAGGCGCGTCCGACAGGCGGCCCGGCGCGGCGCTCCCTAGAGTGCAAGGCATGAGTGTCAGCGAGGAGACGCCCATACCGGCACGGGTCCCGACGGCCGCGCGATCCCGGTTCCTGAGCCGGGTGCCGGAGGCCTTCGCGATGTTCTTCGCCTGCCTCGGGCTCTACTGCGGGGTCATCGCGCTGGTGCCCGCCCTGCGCCGGCTGCTGCGGCCGGTCTCCTGGTTCCTCGACCGGGTCACCGTCCCCGTCAGCGCCAACCTCGCCTACGCCGTCTTCCTGCTGCTGCTCGCCGCCGCCATCGGCGCCCGCAAGAAGGTCGCCTGGTGGCTGGTGGTCGGCTACCTCGGGCTGCTCTTCCTCGCCGATGTGCTGCTCGTCGCCGTCACCGAGTGGATGTGGGCCGCCAACGGCGTCGTGTGCGGGGCCGCGCTGCTCGTGCTGATCCTGGCGCGCGGCGAGTTCTACGCCGAGACCCGGCGCGGCGCCGTCCGCCGGGCGCTGCTCGTCCTGCTCCTGGGGCTCGCCGCGGGCGTCCTGGCCGGCTGGGCGCTGGTGGAGATCTTCCCCGGTACGCTCCCGCGCGGCCAGCGGCTGCTGTGGGCCAGCAACCGGGTGCTCGGCGGCCTCGCCTCCGGCGGCCAGTTCGACGGCCGCCCACCCCGCCCGCTCTTCTTCTTCCTCGGCCTGTTCGGCGCGATCGCCCTGCTCAGCGCGGCCACCACGCTCTTCCGCTCACAGCGCATGGAGGCCGCGCTGCACGGCGACGAGGAGCCGCGCATCCGGGCCCTGCTGCGCGCCTACGGCCGCGACGACTCGCTCGGCTACTTCGCCACCCGCCGCGACAAGGCGGTCGTGTTCTCGCCGAGCGGCAAGGCCGCCGTCACCTATCGGGTGGAGGCCGGGGTGGCGCTGGCCAGCGGCGACCCGGTGGGCGACCCCGAGGCGTGGGGGCCCGCCATCGCCGCCTGGCTGGACGTGGCCAGGAAGTACGCCTGGGCGCCCGCCGTGATGGGCGCCTCCGAGGAGGGCGCCACCGTCTACGCCCGGCACGGTCTGGGCGCCATGCAACTGGGCGACGAGGCGATCCTGCAGGTCGCCAGGTTCGACCTGGACGGCCGCGAGATGCGGGTGACCCGCCAGGCCGTCCGCCGCGTCGCCCGCACCGGCGCCACCACCCGCATCCGCCGCCACTCGGCGCTCACCGACGAGGAGATGGGGCAGATCGTCGACCGGGCCGACGCCTGGCGCGACACCGAGACCGAACGCGGCTTCTCCATGGCGCTCGACCGCCTCGGCGACCCCGCCGACGGGGACTGCCTGCTCGTGGAGGCCTTCGACGCCGAGGGCAAGCTCATCGCGCTGCTCTCGTTCGTGCCCTGGGGCCCCGACGGCATCTCGCTGGACCTGATGCGGCGCGACCGCAGCGCGCCCAACGGCGTGATGGAGTTCATGGTGGCCGAGCTCTGCGCGTACGCGCCGAAGCTGGGCGTACGGCGGATCTCGCTCAACTTCGCCGTCTTCCGCTCGGCCTTCGAGGAGGGCGCCCGGATCGGCGCGGGCCCGGTGCTGCGGCTGTGGCGCAGGCTGCTGCTGTTCTTCTCCAAGTGGTGGCAGCTGGAGGCGCTGTACCGCTCGAACGTGAAGTACCAGCCCCAGTGGTTCCCGCGCTTCCTCTGCTACGGGGACGCGGGCTCGCTCGCCCGCGTGGGCCTCGCCTCCGGCATCGCCGAGGGCTTCGTCTCCGTACCCAGCCTGCGCAAGCTGTGGGGCAAGGGGCACCCCAGGGGCGTGACCAGCCCGGTCACCACCGAGGGCCTGCCGTCCATCGAGGCGCTCGGACTGGCCGGGCCGGGCGCCGAGGGGGCGGGGGAGCGGCGGCTGCCCGAGCAGGTGCGGGTGCGCCACCGCAAGCTGGAGCGGCTGCGCGCCGAGGGCGCCGAACCGTATCCCGTGGTCATTCCGACGCGCACCCACACCCTGGCGGAGCTGCGCGCCGCCGGGGCGGGAACGGCCGCCACGGTGGCCGGGCGGGTGCTCGCCGTACGCGACTTCGGCGGGGTCGTCTTCGCCGTGCTGCGCGACTGGTCGGGCGACCTCCAGCTCGCCTTCACCCGGGACGGTACGGGCGCGGAGGTGCTCGACCGCTTCACCCGCGATGTCGACCTCGGCGACCACATCAGCGCCACGGGCACCACCGGCACCACGGCCAAGGGCGAGTACTCACTCTTCGTCACCGGCTGGCAGATGACCGGGAAGTGTCTGCGCCCGCTGCCCGACAAACGGCTCGGCCTGGCCGACCCCGAGGCCCGGGTGCGCCGCCGCTACCTCGACCTGGTGGCCCGGCCCGAGGCCCGCGACGTCGTACGGGCCCGTTCCACCGCCGTCCAGGCGCTGCGCCAGGGCCTGCTGGAGCGCGGCTATCTGGAGGTCGAGACACCGATGCTCCAGCAGATCCACGGCGGCGCCAACGCCCGCCCGTTCACCACCCACATCAACGCCTACGACCTGGACCTGTATCTGCGGATCGCCCCCGAGCTGTATCTGAAGCGGCTGTGCGTCGGCGGGGTCGAGAAGGTCTTCGAGATGGGCCGTACCTTCCGCAACGAGGGCGTCTCGTACAAGCACAACCCCGAGTTCACGATGCTGGAGGCCTACCAGGCCTTCGCCGACTACGACGTGATGCTCGATCTGACCCGCGAGCTCATCCAGGGCGCGGCGACCGCCGCCTTCGGCGCGCCGGTGGCACACAAGGCCGGTCCCGACGGACGGCTCGTGCAGCACGACATCTCGGGCCCCTGGCCGGTCAAGACGCTGTACGGGGCGCTCTCCGAGGCGCTGGGCGAGCAGGTCGACGCCGACACCGACGAGCGGGCGCTGCGCAGGCTGTGCGACCGGGCCGGAGTCCCGCACACGCCGGAGAACTCCCGGGGCGACGTGGTCCTGGAGATGTACGAACGGCTGGTCGAGGAGAAGACGCAGCTGCCCACCTTCTACAAGGACTTCCCCACCGATGTCTCCCCGCTCACCCGCCAGCACCGCCGCGACCCCCGGCTCGCCGAGCGCTGGGACCTGGTCGCCTTCGGCACCGAACTGGGCACCGCCTACTCGGAGTTGACCGACCCGGTGGAGCAGCGGCGACGGCTCACCGCGCAGTCGCTCCTCGCGGCGGGCGGCGACCCGGAGGCGATGGAGCTCGACGAGGAGTTCCTGGACGCGCTGGAGTACGCCATGCCGCCCACCGGCGGACTCGGCATCGGCGTGGACCGGCTCGTCATGTTCCTCACGGGCCTGACGATCCGTGAGACACTGCCGTTCCCGCTGGTGCGCCGCCACTGAGCCACGGACCGCGGCAACGGTTCGACCGAGTACACCCCAACGGGTGTTTTCGGCCGCGCGGGCGGTGCGCTTCAGCCGTTTGGACCGTGTGCCGTGCGAGCCATGGGTCATGAAAAAGGATCAGATGCTCCCCGGGCGGCGTACGCTCCTGCGCTTCGGCGCCTGTCTGGGAGCCGCGGCCGCCCTGCGGATGCTGACCGCCGAGGACACCGGCGTTCCGAAGAGCGGGCCCGCCGGCCCCGTCGCGGGCCCGCAGGCCGCCGCGCCCCGGCTGAAGTCCACCGCGTACCGGCTGGAGCCGATGACCGCGCAGGCCCCGCCGCAGTACCGCACCGCGCTGCCGCCGGTGCGGCGCCGGCCGTTTCTGAGCATGCCCGAACTCGGCCCGCAGACCATGGTGCTGACCTTCGACGACGGCCCCGACCCGCGCTACACGCCGGAGATCCTGCGGACCCTGCGCGAGTACGACGTGCGCGCGATGTTCTTCGTCTGCGGTGAGATGGCCACCGACAACCGCGACCTGCTGCGCGAGATGCACGACGACGGGCATGTGATCGGCAACCACTCCTGGACCCACCCGCTGCTCATCAAGATGGCGCGGGAGGCGGTACGCGAGGAGATGACCCGTACCAGCGAGGTGGTCGAGGAGGTGCTGGGCGAGCGGCCGCAGTGGTTCCGCGCCCCCTACGGCGCCTGGAACCGCAACTCCTTCCAGATCGGCGCCGAACTGGGCATGGAGCCGATGGGCTGGACCCTGGACACCCTCGACTGGACGACGCCCGGCACCGAGACGATCGTGCGCCGGGTCCGGGACGGCGCGGCCCCGGGCGTCGTGGTGCTCTCGCACGACGCCGGGGGCGACCGCACGCAGAGCGTGGCCGCGCTGCGCACCTATCTGCCCCGGCTGCTGACCTCGGGCTACCACCTGCGGGTACCGCCCAAGCGGCGCTGAGGGCGGGCGGGCCGCGGGCGGTTCAGCGGGTGGCCACCATACGGGCGTAGACGACCACGTTGCCGTCGTAGCCCCTGGCCCGGGTGAAGCCGCCGCCGCAGGTGATCACCCGCAGCTCCGGGTGCCCGGTGTCGCCGTACACCCGGGCACCCGGGAAGTGGTTCTTGTCGTAGACCTCGACGCCGTACACCTCGAAGACGGCCACATGCCCGTCGTAGCGGGTCACCTCGACGTGGTTGCCCTTCTTGAGCGAGCCCAGGCCGTAGAAGACGGCGGGGCCCCGCATGGTGTCGACGTGGCCGACCATGACGGCGGTGCCGCGCTGGCCCGGGGCGATCGCGTTCTGGTACCAGCCCGCCAGGTTGGGGTCGTCCGGCGGCGGCGCCTGTACCCAGCCGTCCTGGTCGATGCCGACCTCGATGACCGGGGCGTCGACCTTGATCGCGTCGATCTTCACCCGGGAGGCCGGCGCGTACGCCAGCGGCTCGACCGGGGCCAGCGAGGTGGTGGGAACGAACACCTCCGACCTGCCCGCCAGCGCGGCGGCCGCCGCGGGCTGCGGGGGGCCCATCGTGACGTCGGCGCCGTTGCGCACCAGCGCCAGACCGGTGAGCATCACCAGGGCCAGCGCCCCCCACGGCGACCGCCTCCGATGCTCCGAGCCGCCCTCTTCCTGCCCCATCTCGCTCCCTCCAAAGCCCTCCGTGCCACCTGTAGGCACGGTAAGTGGATGAGCGCACTCCGGCGATCAGGGAGGGGCGAACGGGTGGTGGCCGGACGGCGGCCCGGGCGGCGGTGAGCCGGGGGCGGCACCCGGCGGTGACCCATCCGTGTCATGGTCCGATAAAAGTTCTGACGGTCTGTGACCTGCGGGTCCGTCAGATCGGCCGCCCGTCCCCCGGCGTGTCGGCTCACCAGGGTGGACCAGCGCCGACATGCGAGGTGAAGAGGGTGCGGTGAGGGTTCGTCATGGGAGGCGTACTCGTCGAATTTCCCGGAGCACGGCTTTGGGGCGCCCTCCCTCGGAGGTTCAACCATGCGTGCTGCACGCGCTCTCCCGGTGGCCGTGGCCGCCTTCGCGGCGGTGGGGCTCTCGGCCCCGCTCGCCGCCGCCAACTTCGGCCCGAGCAACGTCACCGTCAACCCGAGCGCGGTGCACCCGGGCTCCACGCTGACGATCACGGCCAACGGCTGCGGCCACGGCGGCATCGTGACGTCCAACGCCTTTTCCCCCACGTCCCTGTCGGGCGGGGACACCGGTTTCGCGACCGCCAGAATCCATGACCACATCACGCCCGGGTCGTACAACCTGTCGGTCCGCTGCAACGACAACCCCAGGACCGAGACGCGCAGCTTCACGGTGCTCCCCGGCCGCGGCGCGATGGGCGGGCTCGGCGGCGCCGCCGGTCCGACCCAGACCGAGATGGCCGTCGGCGGGTCCCTGGTGGCGCTTGCCGCCATCGGCGGTGTCGTGTTCGTGGCACGGCGCCGCCGCACAGCCGGCGGGCGGATCTGACCGGCCGAACCTCCCGGACAGAGCCGAACCGCCGGTCGCCCCGAGTCCTGGCCAGGACTCGGGGCGACCGGCGGTTCACGGCTGTTCCGCGGGGCGGCCCCGATGGGGGTCGCCCTAGGGTCTGTCCGGCGGATCTGGCCGCCCGCGGTCCCGGAGAGGAAAATTCTTTCGCAGGCTTTTGAACGCTCGGGGGGCTGCCGCGCGTACCTAGGGCCATGAAAGGCGCACCCAGGCGCCACAACAAGAAGAGAATCAACGGGAGTTGACATGGCAACCTGGCGCAACGCCTCGCTCGCGGTGACGGCGGCGGCAGTACTGGCACTCACGGCGACGGCGTGCGGCCAGGACAAGGGAAGTGCCTCGCCCAAGGGCCAGCCGGTCGGCAACGCCGCCCAGGCCGCCGGCAGCGACACCGGCTACGGATACGGGGACGGCGGCTACGGCTCGGCGAACGGAGCGGCCTCCCAGACGGCCGCCAAGTCGGCCGGGCAGCTGGCCGTGTGGGACAGCAAGGAGCTGGGCAAGGTGGTGACCGACAGCGCCGGGTTCACGCTCTACCGCTTCGACAAGGACACCGCGAGTCCGCCCAAGTCGAATTGCGACGGCGACTGCGCGAAGCTGTGGCCGGCGGTGCCCGCGGGCAGCGCCGTCGCGGCCCCCGGCACCGACGCGAGCCTCATCGGCGAGGTGGCCCGCGCCGACGGCACCAAGCAGCTGACGATCGCCGGCTGGCCGATGTACCGGTACACCAAGGACACCAAGGCCGGCGACGCGATGGGACAGGGCGTGGGCGGCACCTGGCACGCCTCGGCCCCCGACGGCAAGAAGGCGGCGCCCTCCGCGGACAGCTCCGAGGCCGGGGCGGAGAAGCCGAGCCTGCCGGGTCTCTCGGTCCGCGACGACGCCAAGCTCGGCAAGATCATCGTTGATTCCCGCGGGATGACCGTCTACCGGTTCAAGAAGGACTCCGCCTGGCCCATGAAGTCGGCCTGCACCGGGGACTGCCTGAAGAAGTGGCCGGTGGTCGCGCCGGTGGAGAAGAAGGACACCGAGGGCATCATCCAGAAGGGCTTCGTCACCTTCGACCGGCCCGACGGCATCAAGCAGCAGTCCGTCAACTGCTGGCCGATCTACACCTACGCCGGCGACAGCAAGCCCGGTGACACCAACGGCCAGGGCGTGGGCGGCACCTGGTGGGCCGTGTCGCCCGAGGGGAAGCTGATCGCTACCACCAAGTAATCGCCCTCCCAAGGCCGTCGGCCCGTCACCGTGTCCCCCGCGCGGTGGCGGGTTCGACGTGCGCCCCGGGGATGTGACCGCATGGGTGTGTGACCAATAACGGATCGGCATTTTCCGTTTTTACTCGCCCTCCTGGCTGACGATCAGTAGCCTCAGCTCGAACACTGACCATGCACATGGCCATCACACCCCCCGCGGCGAGTTGTTGGAGACATAGATGGAGCGTCCTGCCTGGGCCCCTACGGGCATCGACATCTCGGTGCCGAGTGTGTCCCGCATCTACGACTACTACCTGGGCGGTTCGCACAACTTCGAGGTGGACCGGGAAGCCGCGCGCAAGGCCATGGAGTTCATTCCGGGGCTGCCCAAGGTGATGCAGGCGAACCGGGCGTTCATGCGGCGGGCGGTCCGCTTCGCCCTGGACCAGGGGGTCACGCAGTTCCTGGACATCGGCTCGGGCATCCCGACGTTCGGCAACGTCCACGAGGTCGCCCAGAGCGGCGCCCCCGAGGCGCGGGTCGTCTACGTCGACCACGACCCGGTCGCCGTCGCGCACAGCAGGGCCGTCCTGGAGGGCAACGAGCGGGCGGGCGTGGTCGCCGCCGATCTGCGCAAGCCGCAGGACATCCTCAGCAGCCCCGAGGTCGGCCGGCTGCTCGACCTGGAGCGGCCGGTCGCCCTGCTCCTGGTCGCGGTCCTGCACTTCGTGGAGGACGCGGACGACCCGCGCGCAGCGGTCGCCGCGCTGCGCGACGCGCTGGCCCCCGGCAGCCTGCTGATCCTCACCCACGCCGCGTACGAGGGCATCCCGCTCAGCGAGGACCGGGCCGGCGGCGCGGTGGGCGTCTACCGCACCATCCGCAACCCGCTGGTCATGCGCACCAGCGAGGAGATAGCCACCTTCTTCGACGGGTTCGAGATGGTCGCGCCCGGTCTGGTGCAGATGCCGATGTGGCGCCCGGAGAACTCGCCGGAGCAGGAAGACCCCTATGCCTTCTCGGGGTTCGCCGGCGTGGGACACATAGCGTGAGCACCCCGATCCAGGCGGACGGGCAGCCCGTCGATCCCGACGGCCCGGAGTCCAGGCTCAGACGGTTCGCCACGATCTGGAGCCGGGCGATCTTCCCGGTGACCGCCACCTCGCTGACCCGACCCGAGTTCGAGCGCCATCTGCTGCCGCTGGCCCGCCGGCTCATCGAGGCGCTGCACGGCCGCCACTTCGACCCGGCGCCCGCGCACGAGATCGGCGCCGCCCTGGTCGGCGCCCACTGCACCGACCCGGACGCGCTCAGCCGCACCCTCGGCGTGGTCGACTCCTACCTCGTCCTGTACTGCGGTACGGGCGGCGGACTGCGGGCCGAGGAGGCACGGGCCCGGTGCGCCCGCCTCCAGCACGCGCTGGCCGCCGGGTTCGCCCAGGCGCTGCGCGAACGCACCCTGAGCGAGCAGGAGGCCATCGCCCGCTCCGCGCTCTCCGCGCGCAGCGCCGCCGAGGAGGCCCTGCACACCACCGAGGCCCGGTTCCGCGCGATCTTCGAGGGCGCGGCCGTCGGCATCGGCATCGCCGACCTCGAAGGCCGCGTCCTGGAGGTCAACGAGACCCTCACCCGGATGTTCGGCGGCGTCGAGGGGCAGATCCGCAGCCGCAACGTCAGCGAGTGGGTGCACCCCGAGGACGCGCCGCAGGTCTGGAAGCTCTACGAGGAGCTGGTCCGGGGCGAGCGCGACCACTACCGGATCGAGAAGCCGTACTACCGGGGCGACGGCACCGTCCTGTGGACCAATCTGACGGTCTCGCTGCTGCGTGACGCCGAGGGCCGCCCGCAGTACCAGCTGGCCCTCCTTGAGGACACCACCGAGCGGCGGCTGCTGAACCTGCGGCTGCGCTACGAGGCCACCCACGACGCCCTGACCGGGCTGCCCAACCGCACCCTGTTCTTCGAGCGCCTCGACAAGGCGCTCGCGGCGGCCGGGGGCAAGCGCTTCGGGCTCTGCTACCTCGACCTCGACGGCTTCAAGGCGGTCAACGACAGCCTGGGCCACTCGGCGGGCGACCGGCTCCTGGTGGAGGTCGCCGACCGGCTGCAGAGCTGTGCGACCGGGCCCGGCGAGATGGTGGCGCGGCTCGGCGGCGACGAGTTCGTGGCCCTGACCACCGGCACCGACACCCTGCGCGAGGTCGACGAACTGGCCTCCCGCATCCTCAACGTGCTCTCCGCCCCGATCCGCCTGGAGGGCCGCGAGCTCACCGTGCGCGGCTCGATCGGCGTGGTCGAGGGCCCGGCGGGCGAGCGCGGCGCCGCAGAGGTGCTGCGCAGCGCCGACATCACGATGTACCGGGCCAAGGCCGCGGGCGGCAACCGCTTCGAGCGGGCCGACCCGGAGGCCGACGCCCGGGCGATCACCCGGCACGGGCTGACCAACGCGCTGCCGGCCGCGCTGGAGCGCGGTGAGTTCTTCATCGAGTACCAGCCGCTGGTGCACCTGGGCGACGGCAGTGTGCACGGGGCGGAGGCGCTGGTGCGCTGGTCGCATCCGCAGCACGGCGTGCTGGGCCCTGACCGGTTCATCCCGCTCGCCGAGCACACCGGTCTGATCGTGCCGCTGGGGCGCTGGGTGATGGCGGAGTCCGTACGCCAGGCGCGGTTCTGGCAGGAGCGCCACCCGGGTTCGCGGGCGGGCGGTCCGCTGCGGATCAATGTGAACCTCTCGCCGACGCAGCTGCACCACCCCGGTCTGGTGGCCGACACGGTGGAGGTCCTGGAGCGCTCCGGCCTGGAGCCGGGCGCCCTGTGCCTGGAGGTCACCGAGTCCGCGCTGATCGGCGCGGACGACGACCTGCTCAAGCCGCTGCGCCAGCTCGCGGACATGGGCGTGGACATCGCCCTGGACGACTTCGGCACCGGCTACTCCAACCTGGCGAACCTGCGCCGGCTCCCGGTGAGCGTGCTGAAGCTGGACCGCTCGTTCACCCAGTCCATGCAGCAGCACCCGGCCGACCCGGTCGACATCAAGATCGTCGAGGGGATCGTGTCACTCGCCCACAGTCTGCAACTGGCCGTGACCGTCGAGGGCGTGGAGACCGGGGCGCAGGCCGAGCAGCTGCGCGAGCTGGGCTGCGACACGGCCCAGGGCTGGTACTACGCCCGCCCGGGCGCCCCGGACCGCATTCACTCGCTGGCCCTCACGGACGCCGTCTGACCCGTACCGATGCTCAGCAGGACCCGCTGCAACTCCCGTGCGGCGCGCGGCGGGTCCACGTCACTGCGGTGGGCGAGCGCGATCGTGCGGCGCAGGCCCGGGCGGGCCAGCGGGGTGACCCGCAGGTCGCGGCCCGCCCGCGCGGCCACCATGCTCGGCACCACCGCGATGCCGAGCCCGGCCCGTACGAAGCCGAGCACCGCGTCCATCTCGCCGCCCTCCACCGTGAAGGCCGGCTCGAAGCCCTCGGCGCGGCAGGCCGCGACGGTGAGCTCGCGCAGGTCGTAGCCGTGCCGGAACATGACGAGCGGCGCCTCGCGCAGATCGCGGACGTGGACCCGCCCGTCGGTGCCGGGGGCGGGTTCGGCGGCGGCCGAGACCACCACCAGGTCCTCGTGGAAGAGCTCGACGCTGGTCAGCGCGGGGGAGCCGGGCGGCAGCGGGAGCACCACCAGGGCGAGGTCGAGCGCGCCGCGCGCCAGCTCCCGTACGAGGTCGTGCGAGCCGCCCTCCTCGATCAGGAGCTGGATGCCCGGGTGGCGGTCGTGGAAGGCGCGCAGCACGTCCGGCAGCAGGCCGGTGCACAGGCTCGGGGTGGCGCCGAGCCGCACCCGGCCGCGGCGGAGCTGGGCCAGCTCCTGCACCTCGATCCGGGCGGTGTCCGCGTCGGCCAGGATGCGGCGGGCCAGCGGCAGCAGTGCCTCGCCCGCGTCGGTGAGCGCGATGTTGCCCCGGGCGCGGCTGAACAGCTCGGCGCCCAGCTCCTTCTCCAGCGCCCTGATCTGCTGGGAGAGCGAGGGCTGCGCGACATGGACCTGCTCGGCGGCGCGGGTGAAGTGGCGGGTCTCCGCGACGGCCACGAAGTACAGGAGCTGCTGGAACTGCATGGGAACACGATAGGCCATGGCTATGGAAATGAGCGTATTCATGTCTTGGACCTCTCGGGACCTCCGGCCCTAGCGTCTATGACATGGCTCTGGCAACGCGGACGGACCGAAAACCGTCCTTGACGCGCACCGTGTGGGACTCCACCGTCGGCAAGAAGACGGTCATGGCCGTCAGCGGTCTGATCATGCTGACCTATCTGGCCGTCCACATGTTCGGCAACCTCAAGATCTTCTTCGGGGCGGGCGACTTCAACGGGTACGCGCACTGGCTGCGCACCGTCGGCGAGCCGTTCCTGCACTACGAGTGGGCGCTCTGGATCATCCGGGTGGTGCTGGTCGCGGCCGTCGTCGCGCACGCGGTCTCCGCGTACCAGCTGAGCCGGCGCGACATCAGGGCCCGCCCCAGCAAGTACGTGCACAAGCGGCCGCGCGCGAGCTACGCCACCCGCACCATGCGCTGGGGCGGGATCATCCTCGGACTCTTCATCGTCTGGCACGTCCTCGACCTGACCACCGGGACCGTGCACCCCGGCGGCTTCCAGTCCGGGCACCCTTACCAGAACGTGATCGACACCTTCTCCACCTGGTACGGGAACGTCATCTACATCGTGGCGATGCTCGCCCTCGGCCTGCACGTCCAGCACGGCTTCTGGAGCGCGGCCCAGACCCTCGGCGCGGGCAGCGCGGCCCGCGACCGGATCCTCAAGACCCTGGCCAACGTCCTCGCGCTGGTGCTGACCGCCGGCTTCATCGCCGTCCCCGTCGCCGTCATGACCGGAGTGGTGAGCTGAATGACCTTGTCCAACGACTACACGCGCTACACGCTCGGCGAGCCGATCGCCGACACCAAGGCGCCCGCCGGGCCCGTCGCCGAGCGCTGGGACACCCGCCGCTTCGAG
Source organism: Streptomyces sp. ERV7 (assembly GCF_001653515.1). Classification (GTDB taxonomy): domain Bacteria; phylum Actinomycetota; class Actinomycetes; order Streptomycetales; family Streptomycetaceae; genus Streptomyces. The sequence continues at coordinate 1,358,705 of NZ_LYOY01000051.1, forward strand.
GCGAAACTGGTCAACCCGGCCAACCGCCGCAAGCACACCGTGATCGTCGTCGGCACCGGACTCGCGGGCGGCTCGGCCGGCGCGACCCTGGCCGAACAGGGCTACCACGTCGTCCAGTTCTGCTTCCAGGACTCCCCGCGCCGCGCCCACTCCATCGCCGCGCAGGGCGGTATCAACGCCGCCAAGAACTACCGCAACGACGGCGACTCCATCCACCGCCTCTTCTACGACACCGTCAAGGGCGGTGACTTCAGGGCCCGCGAGTCCAACGTCCACCGTCTGGCGCAGATCTCCGTGGAGATCATCGACCAGTGCGTGGCCCAGGGCGTGCCCTTCGCGCGCGAGTACGGCGGACTCCTCGACACCCGCTCCTTCGGCGGCGTCCAGGTCTCCCGCACCTTCTACGCACGCGGCCAGACCGGCCAGCAGCTGCTGCTCGGCGCCTACCAGGCGCTGTCGCGCCAGATCGCCGCCGGGAACGTGGAGCTGCACGCCCGGACCGAGATGCTGGACCTGGTCGTGGTGGACGGGCGGGCGCGCGGCATCGTCGCCCGCGACCTGGTCACCGGCCGGATCGACACCTACTTCGCGGACGCGGTGGTGCTCGCCAGCGGCGGCTACGGCAATGTCTTCTACCTCTCCACCAACGCCATGAACTCCAACGCCACCGCGGTGTGGCGGGCCCACCGGCGCGGTGCCTACTTCGCCAACCCGTGCTTCACCCAGATCCACCCCACCTGCATCCCGCGCACCGGCGAGCACCAGTCCAAGCTCACCCTGATGAGCGAGTCGCTGCGCAACGACGGCCGGATCTGGGTGCCGAAGGCCAAGGGCGACACCCGGCCCGCCGCCGAGATCCCCGAGGACGAGCGCGACTACTACCTGGAGCGGATCTACCCCTCCTTCGGCAACCTGGTCCCGCGTGACATCGCCTCGCGCGCCGCCAAGAACGTCTGCGACGAGGGCCGCGGGGTCGGCCCCGGCGGCCAGGGCGTCTACCTCGACTTCGCGGACGCCATCGCGCGGATGGGGCGCGACAAGGTCGAGGAGCAGTACGGCAACCTCTTCGAGATGTACGAGCGGATCACCGCGGAGAACCCGTACGAGGTGCCGATGCGGATCTATCCGGCCGTGCACTACACGATGGGCGGGCTGTGGGTCGACTACGACCTCCAGACCACCGTCCCGGGGCTCTTCGCGATCGGCGAGGCCAACTTCTCCGACCACGGCGCCAACCGGCTCGGCGCCTCGGCCCTGATGCAGGGCCTGGCCGACGGCTACTTCGTGCTCCCCTCCACCATCAACGACTATCTGGCGCGCAACCCGCACCAGGAGCCGGTCACCGCCGAGCACCCGGCGGTCGCGGAGGCGGTCGCCGAGACCGAGGACCGGCTCAACCTGCTGCTCGCCGTGAACGGCGACCGCACCCCCGACTCCTTCCACCGCGAGATCGGTGAACTGATGTGGGAGCACTGCGGAATGGCCCGCACCGAGGAGGGGCTGCGCAAGGCGCTGGAGCGGATCCCGCAGATCCGCGACGAGTTCTGGCGCCGCATCAAGGTCCCGGGCACCGGCGAGGAGTTCAACCAGTCCCTGGAGAAGGCCAACCGCATCGTCGACTACCTGGAGCTCGCCGAGCTGATGTGCCTCGACGCGCTGCACCGCGCCGAGTCCTGCGGCGGCCACTTCCGCGAGGAGTCCCAGACCCCGGACGGCGAGGCGGCCCGGCGCGACGAGGAGTTCTCGTACGCCGCCGCCTGGGAGTTCGGGAAAACCGGCGCCGCCCCCGTCCTGCACAAGGAAGACCTCGTCTTCGAGTACGTCCACCCCACCCAGCGGAGCTACGCATGAAGCTCACCCTGCGCGTCTGGCGGCAGCGGAACGCCGACGCCGACGGAGCGATGTCCACCTACGAAGTGGACGGCATCTCGGCCGACATGTCCTTCCTGGAGATGCTCGACACGCTCAACGAGGAGCTCATCCTCGACGGAGAGGACCCGGTCGCCTTCGACCACGACTGCCGCGAGGGCATCTGCGGCGCGTGCAGTCTGGTCATCAACGGCGACGCGCACGGGCCCGAGCGCACCACCACCTGCCAGCTGCACATGAGGGCGTTCAAGGACGGCGACACCATCGACGTCGAGCCGTGGCGGGCCTCGGCCTTCCCGGTCGTCAAGGACCTCGTGGTGGACCGGTCGGCCTTCGACCGCATCATCCAGGCGGGCGGCTACATCAGCGCCCCGACGGGAGCCGCGCCCGAGGCGCATGCCACGCCGGTGCCCAAGCCCGACGCGGACTCCGCCTTCGAGCACGCCGAGTGCATCGGCTGCGGCGCCTGCGTGGCGGCCTGTCCCAACGGCTCGGCGATGCTCTTCACCTCGGCCAAGGTCAACCATCTGAACGTGCTGCCGCAGGGTGCGCCCGAGCGCGAGACCCGGGTGCTCGACATGGTCGGCCAGATGGACGCGGAGGGCTTCGGCGGCTGCACCCTCACCGGTGAGTGCGCCACGGCCTGCCCCAAGGGCATCCCGCTGCCGTCGATCGCGGCGATGAACAAGGAGTGGCTGCGCGCGACCCGGAAGGCGAGGAAGGTCGGCCGCTGAGGCGGGACGCGGTGGGTGTGCCCCGGACCCTGGTCCGGGGCACACGCCTGCGCCGTACGGCTCAGCTCGTCACGGTGATCTGCTGGGCCGCGTCGGTGGTGTCCGTGACGTCGTAGGCGGCGGAGAAGGTCGCCGTCTGATTGCCGGTCGGACAGAGGAACCCACCCGTACCGGTGGCCGCCACGGGTGCGTTCGCGATGGCGAGTCTGGACGGGGCGCCGTTGGTCCAGGTGCCGTTGACGCTGGTGGGGCCGGTGGGCGAGGTGGTGAGCGTACAGCTGGCCAGGCCGCTCGTCTTGATGACGACCCCGCCCTTGGGCATGGTGAGCGCGGCCGAGATGGGCGACCCGTACTGGGCCGAGATGCTCCACTGGCCGTTGGTGGCGTTGCTGGTGACCGTCACACCGACGCCGAAGATGCTGGTGGTGCAGCCGCTGAAGGTCGGCGGGTTGCTGGGGGCGGAGACGGGTCCCGCGGCGTTGTGGTTGCCGGGGGCGGCGGGGACCTTGTTGGTGGCCGTGCCGTTGGGGACCGACGCGGAGACCGTGCAGGTCATGGTGGTGGAACCGGCCGTGAAGGTGGCCTTGCCGCTGAGCTTGGCGGCGAAGGAGTGGCCGGCCGGGGTCACCGTGGTGGACCCGGCGGAGAGGGCGCCGGCGGCGGTGGTGGCGCCGAGGGTGAGCGCGGCCGCGGCGGCGAGCAGGGCCGCCGGGGTCCGCAAGGTGCGAAGTGCCATGGGGGGCTCCTCGTTCGAATGACTTCGATGGGGTGGGGGTGCGAGGAGGAACTCGGGTGACGTCGAACCCTGGTGAACTTGAGAGTAAGTCCGCTTTTACGGGTCGAACAGCCGGGGATCCGCCATGAATTGACGGACCGTCAGCTTGTTGTCCGGTGAGGTTCTGCTACTGATCGCGCCGCTCCGCGCTCCGGCGTCGGTCTCCGAACGCCTTCGCCAGATAGGGAGCGGTGCGCCCCACCCCGGCCGAGGCGACCTCGCGCGGCGGGCCCGCCGCCACGATCCTGCCGCCCGCGTCGCCGCCGCCGGGCCCGAGGTCGACCACCCAGTCCGCGCCCGCCACCACCGTCATGTCGTGCTCGACGACCACCACCGAGTGCCCCGCGTCGACCAGCCCGTGCAACTGCCGCAGCAGCACCTCGACATCGGCCGGGTGCAGACCCGTCGTCGGCTCGTCCAGCAGGTACAGCGTGTGCTCACGCCGCACCCGCTGGAGCTCGGACGCCAGCTTGATGCGCTGGGCCTCGCCGCCGGAGAGCTCGGTGGCGGGCTGCCCGAGGCGCAGATAGCCCAGGCCCACGTCGAGCAGCGCGGTCAGGCTCCGGGCGGCGGCCGGGGTGTCGGCGAAGAACTCCGCCGCCGCCTCCACCGTCAGGTCGAGCACCTCGGCGATGGTGCGGCCCCGGTGGGTGACCTCCAGCGTCTCGGGGTTGTACCGGGCGCCGTGGCAGTCCGGGCAGGGCGCGTACGTACTCGGCAGGAACAGCAGCTCCACCGAGACGGACCCCTCGCCCTGGCAGGTCTCGCAGCGCCCGCCGGGCACGTTGAACGAGAACCGGCCCGCCCTGTAGCCGCGCGCCCGCGCCTCCTCGGTGGCGGTGAAGAGTTTCCGCACGACGTCGAAGAGGCCGGTGTACGTGGCGAGGTTGGACCGGGGGGTGCGTCCGATCGGCTTCTGATCGACCGTCACCAGCCGTCCCACACCGGGCAGTTCCTCGGTGACCTCGCCCATCAGCGTGGACTTCCCCGAGCCCGAGACACCCGTCACCGCGGTGAAGACGCCCAGCGGCAGCCCGGCCGTCAGGCCGCGCAGATTGTGCCGGGTCACCGGGCCGACCTTCAGCCATCCCGAAGGCGCGCGCACCTCGCGCACCGGCGCGGGCGCGGTGTCGAAGAGGAAGCGGCGGGTCTGCGACCCGGCCACCTCGGCCAGCGCCCGCGGCGGCCCGCTGTGCAGCACCTGACCGCCGTGCACACCGGCGTGCGGACCCACGTCCACCAGCCAGTCGGCGTGCCGCACCACATCGAGGTGGTGCTCGACGACGAACACCGAGTTCCCGGCCGCCTTGAGCCGGTCGAGGACCGTGAGCAGGGCTTCCGTGTCGGCCGGGTGCAGTCCCGCCGACGGCTCGTCCAGCACGTACACCACCCCGAAGAGTCCCGACCGCAGCTGGGTGGCGAGCCGCAGCCGCTGCAACTCCCCGGCGGAGAGGGTGGGCGCGGTCCGGTCCAGGCTGAGATAGCCGAGGCCGAGCTCGGTGACGGGGCCGATCCGGCTCAGCAGGTCGGCCGTCAGGACCTCGGCCGGGGGCCCGCCGTCGGCCGAACGCAGCACCTCGGCGAGGGAGTCGAGGGGGAGCGCGGCCAGCTCCGCGACGGTACGTCCTGCGAAGGTGACCGCGAGGGCCTCCGGCCGCAGCCGGCTGCCGCCGCAGACCGGGCAGTCGGCGGCGGTGAGGAAGCGCTCGGCCTTGGTCCGCAGCGTCGGGCTCCTGCTCTCGGCGAACGTCTTCATCACATAGCGGTGGGCGCTCATGTACGTGCCCTGGTACGGGCGTTGGATGCGGCCCGCCTCGCGCACCGGGTGCACGGTGACCACCGGCTGCTCGTCGGTGAACAGGATCCACCTGCGGTCGGCCGGGTCGAGCTCGCGCCAGGGGCGGTCGACGTCGTATCCGAGCGTGTCGAGGACGTCGCGCAGGTTCTTGCCCTGCCAGGCACCCGGCCAGGCCGCGATCGCGCCCTCGCGGATCGAGAGCGACGGGTCGGGGACGAGCAGCTCCTCGCTGGTGCGGTGGACGCGGCCCAGGCCGTGGCACTCGGGGCAGGCGCCGGCGGCCGTGTTGGGCGAGAACGCGTCCGAGTCCAGGCGCTCGGCGCCCGGCGGGTAGGTGCCCGCGCGGGAGAACAGCATGCGCAGCGAGTTGGAGAGCGTGGTGACCGTGCCGACCGAGGAGCGCGAGGTCGGCGAGGAGCGCCGCTGCTCCAGCGAGACGGCGGGCGGCAGCCCCGAGATCTCCGCGACCTTCGGCGCGCCCACCTGGTGGATCAGCCGCCGGGCGTACGGCGCCACCGACTCGAAGTAGCGCCGCTGGGCCTCCGCGTAGATCGTCCCGAAGGCGAGCGAGGACTTGCCCGAGCCGGACACCCCGGTGAAGACCGCCAGCGCGTCCCGGGGGATGTCCACGTCGACCCCGCGCAGATTGTGCTCGCGGGCGCCCCTGACCCGGACGTAGGGATCGTGGGCGCGGTCGCCCGGGTCGCTGTCGGGTCGCGCGGGGTTTCGCATACCGGAAATTCTAGGCGGCCTCGCTGGTCAGGCCCGCGAGCCGGGCGAGCCGACGGTAGGAGTCCCGCATGGCCGTGCGGTCGTACGTACTCGTGGTGACCAGGTACTCGTCGGCCGCGCTGCGCGCGAGCAGCTTCTCCAGGGCGTCCGCGACCTCGTCCTCGGTGCCGTGGATCTGGCCGCGCAGGGCCTCCTCGTACAGCGTCCGTTCGCGCTCCGTCATCGTCACCGCGGCGATCTCCTCGGCGGGGGAGAGCGGCGGGAAGGCGCCCCGGGTGCGCGAGTACGCCGTGGACCACGCCTCGGGGAGCAGGATGCGGTGGGCCTCCTCGGTCGTGCCGGCCACCGCGACCGTGCCGGAGAGCACCACATACGGGTGCTCGCTCCAGGCCGAGGGGCGGAAGGCCTCGCGGTAGTCGTCGATGACCCGCAGCATCGCGTCCTCGCCGCGCACATTGGCGATGACCAGCGGCAGCCCGGCCTCGGCGGCCAGCAGGGCGCCCTGGCCGGTGGCGAGGACGAACGCGGGGACGCGCAGGCCTTCGGCGGGGCGCGCGTGCACCTGCGGATGGGCCGTCTGCGTACCGTCGAAGTAGCCCAGGAGCTCGGCCAGCTGCCCCGGGAACGCGTCGGCGTCCTCCTTGTCGCGGCCCAGCGCCTTGCGGATCCCGTCCGTGAACCCGACCGAGCGGCCCAGGCCCATGTCGATCCGGCCGGGGAACAGCGACTCCAGTACGCCGAACTGCTCGGCGACCACGAGCGGTTGGTGGTTGGGGAGCATCACCCCGCCCGTGCCGACCCGGATCACGGAGGTCGCACCGGCGACGGCGGCGGCGAGCACGGTCGGCGCGGAGCCCGCGACCCCCGGCACGCTGTGGTGCTCGGAGACCCAGAAGCGGTGGTAGCCGAGCCGTTCCGCCTCCTTCGCGAAGGCCACGGTGTCCCGCAGCGCCTGCGGGCCGTGGTGGCCCGCGCGGATACGGGAACGGTCCAGGACGGAGAAGCGCGTCGACGCGATCACTGAGCTCACACAGGCTTCAACGTCTGTGCGGCGCCAGGATTCCCTAGGCTGGACGCATGACGGAGAACAGCAGGCCACTGGCCGTATTCGACCTGGACGGCACGCTCGCGGACAGCGGTCATCGCCAGCACTTCCTGGAGGGCGCCAGGCGCGACTGGAAGGCCTTCTTCGCCGCCGCCCCGGCCGATCCGCCGCTGGCGGAGGGCATCGCGCTGTGTCTGACGGCCGCCGAGGAGTGCGAGGTCGTCTACCTCACCGGCAGGCCGGAGCGCTGCCGCCGGGACACCCTGGTGTGGCTGGCCGCCCAGGGTCTGCCCGAGGGGGCGCTCCATATGCGGCCCAACGCCGACCGCAGGCCCGCCCGGACCACCAAGCTGGAGCTTCTGCGCCGCCTCGGCGCCCGGCGCGAGGTGCGGATGCTGGTCGACGACGACGAGCTGGTGTGCGACGCCGCCGAACGGGCGGGCTTCCGGGTCGTACGGGCCCGGTGGACGGCCCCGTCCGAGGCGATGCGGGACGCGCAGGAGCGGGAGGGGCGGACCTGAGCGGGCGGGGTCCGCCGGACCCCGCCGCCCCGGCCGTCACACCTCCTGGTCGTCGTCCAGCCGGAAGCCGACCTTCAGGCCCACCTGGTAGTGCTCGATCTGCCCGTCGGCGATCTGGCCGCGTACTTGGGTCACCTCGAACCAGTCGAGATTGCGCAAGGTCTGCGCGGCGCGGGCGACGCCGTTGCGGATGGCCTGGTCGACGCCCTCGGGGGAGGTGCCGACGATCTCGGTCACGCGGTACGTGTGGTTGGACATGGAGGTGCACTCCTCTTCGTCGCGTCCCTCCACCGTGCCCCACCTCGCGCCGGTTCGCGAGGCGTCGGACGGGGGACGGGTGCGGCCTCGGTTCCGTAACGGGGCTTGACCGGTCCATTGGTACAGACCAAAATCGGCCGCACCCGAACTAGCCAACCGCGCTTTCCCCCAGAAGAGCCGTCTGCGCTTTCCCCACGTCGGGTCATGACTGCCCGTGCCATGACGCAGAAGGTGACCTCCGTGAAGAACCGCTTCCTCCATGCCCCCGTCGTGCTCGTCACGGCCCTCGCGCTCGGCGGCTGCGGCGCGCTGCCGGGCGTGGGCGGGGACTCCACCACCACCGTCACCGTCTGGCTGATGAAGGACAGCGCCTCCGACGAGTTCGTCAGACGGTTCACCGAGGAGTTCGAGAAGGAGCACCGCTCGGTCGAGCTGGACGTACGGATCCAGGAGTGGACCGGCGTCGGCCAGAAGGTGACCGCCGCCCTCAGGACGGGCGAGGCGCCCGACGTCATCGAGGTCGGCAACACCCAGGTCTCCCAGTACGCGGCGAGCGGCGGGCTGCTCGACCTCACCCTGGAGTCGCTGCGCGACTGGGGCAGCAAGGACTGGCTGCCGGGCCTGGCGGAACCCGGCAAGGTCGACGGGGTGCAGTACGGCATCCCCTGGTACGCGGCGAACCGCGTCGTCATCTACAACAAGGACCTGTTCGAGGCGGCGGGCATCACCAAGGCCCCCAGGACCCGCGCCGAGTGGCTGAGCGACACGGAGAAGCTGAACACCGGCGCCACCCAGGGCGTCTACCTCGCCGGGCAGGACTGGTACACCCTCGCCGGGTTCGTCTGGGACGAGGGCGGCGAACTCGCCCAGGAGAGCGCGGGGGAGTGGACCGGCACCCTCGCCACCCCCGCCGCGCTGCGCGGCATGGACTTCTACCGCCGGCTCCAGGCGCTCGGCGACGGCCCCAAGAACGCCGACGAGGCAACGCCCCCGCAGGCCGAGGTCTTCGCCCGGGGCAAGGTCGCCCAGATCATCGCCGTCCCGGGCACCGCCAAGGCCATCCAGAAGGCCAACCCCGCCCTCGCGGACAAGCTCGGCTACTTCCCCATCCCCGGCAAGACCGCGGCCAGCCCCGGCGCGGTCTTCACCGGCGGCTCGGACCTGATCGTGCCCAAGCGGTCCGCGCACCACACCGAGGCCGTGGAGGTGGTCAAGGCGCTCGCCGGGGAGAAGTGGCAGCAGGACCTCGCCGCCACCATGAGCTATGTACCGAACAAGCCCGCGCTCGCGGCCGCCGTGGAGAACCAGGCGGGCACGGCCGCGATGGCGCAGGGCGCGGCCCGGGGCAGGGCCACGCCCAACTCGCCGCAGTGGGCCGCCGTCGAGGCCGACAACCCCATCAAGCCGTACATGAGCGCCGTGCTCACGGGCGCGGACCCGAAGACGGCGGCCAAGTCGGCCTCCTCGCGGATCAGCTCGCTGCTGTTCCCGTGACGGCGCCCTCACCGCCGAGGACCGCGAGGGACAGGGCGAACCGGCCGTCGGCGTCGGTCCACCAGTGGGTGGCCGTCAGCCCGGCGGCCGCGAGCTCCGCCCGTACGCCCTCGCGGCGGAACTTCGCCGAGATCTCGGTCCGCAGCTCCTCGCCCTCCTCGAAGCGGACCACGAGGTCCAGATCGGGGATCTTCACGGTGAGGTCGGCGCGGGCCCGCAGCCGCATCTCGATCCACTCGTGCTCGGCGTCCCAGCGCGCCACGTGCGTGAAGTCGTCGAGGCCGAAGTCCGCCCCGAGCTCACGGTCGATGACGGCCAGTACGTTCTTGTTGAACTCGGCCGTCACCCCCTCGCGGTCGTCGTACGCCCGCACCAGGACCGACTCCTCCTTCACCAGGTCGGTGCCGAGCAGCAGGCTGTCGCCGGGCTCCATCACGGCGGCGACCGAGGCCAGGAACTCCGCACGCTCGGCGGGGAGCAGATTGCCGATGGTGCCGCCGAGGAAGACCACCAGCCGGGGTCCCGGGGTGGCGGGCAGGGCGAGCGGCCGGGTGAAGTCGGCGATGAGCGCGTGCACGTCGAGCTTCGGCCGCTCCTCGATCAGCGCGGTGGCGGCCCCGGTCAGGGCGCTCTCGCTGACGTCCACCGGGATGTAGGTGAGCGGGTCCGGCAGCGCGTCGAGCAGCAGCCGGGTCTTCTCCGAGGAGCCCGAGCCCAGCTCGACCAGGGTGCGGGCGCCCGAGGCGGCCGCGATCTCGGCGGCCCGACGGTCGAGGATCTCCCGCTCGGCGCGCGTCGGGTAGTAGTCGTCGAGCCGGGTGATCTCCTCGAACAGCTCGCTGCCCCGGGCGTCGTAGAACCACTTGGGCGGCAGGGTCTTGGGCGTACCCGTCAGCCCGTGCAGCACGTCGGCGCGCAGCGCGGCCCCGGTGGCGTCCTCGGGCAGAGTGCGGGTCAGCTGGAACGGGTGGGACTGGTGCACGAGGAAGGCTCCTTGAGGGGGGTCAGTACGAGGTCGGTACGGGTCGCGGCCAGCAGGGTGCGGTCGGGGACCTCGTACCAGTGCGGATCGTCGTCGTAGGGCTCCGAGGCGACGACCGTGCGCTCGCCCGGCCGGGCCAGATACCAGAGGGTGTCGCCCCAGGCCGTGGCGGCGATCGTCGCGCCGTCGGTGAGCAGCAGGTTCAGCCGTGAGTCCGGGGCCGCCCCGGCGACCTCGGCGACCGTCTCGGCGAGCGCCCGGCCCATCTCGTCGCCCGCCCGCAGCCGGTGCAGCAGCAGCGCCCACACCAGCGCGGAGTCGCAGCGGGCCTCAAGGCGCAGCAACTCCTCCGGCGGCAGCGCGGCGGCCAGCGGGGCGAGCGAGCCGGGCCAGCCGCCCACCGCCCCGTTGTGGCTGAACAGCCAGGGCCCGGCGGCGAAGGGGGCCGCGGCCGCCTCGCCGTCCGCGCCCGGCTCGGTGGCGTCCCGGACCGCCGCCAGCAGCGCGCCGGTGCGCACCACCCGGGCCAGGTCCGCGAACGACGGGTCGGCCCAGATCGGCCCCGGCCGGCGGTAGCGGCCCGGCACCGGGTCGCCCTCGGCGTACCAGCCGACGCCGAAGCCGTCGGCGTTGACCGTCCCGTACCGCTGCCGGCGCGGCGCCCAGGACTGCCGGTACAGCGCGTGCGGCGGGCTCACCAGCAGCTCGCCGAGCGTCGACGGCGTTCCCAGGAACGCGATATGACGGCACATCAGGCATCCCTCGCGGTCCGGAACCCGGCGAAGATCTGGCGGCGCACCGGCAGGTCCCAGTTGCGGAAGGTGCCCCGGCAGGCCACCTGGTCCACGGCGAACGAACCGCCGCGCAGCACCTTGTGGTCGGGCCCGAAGAACACCTCCGAATACTCGCGGTAGGGGAAGGCGACGAAGCCCGGGTAGGGCATGAAGTCGCTGGACGTCCACTCCCACACGTCGCCGATCAACTGCCGTACGCCCAGCGGGGAGTCGCCCGCCGGATAGGCCCCGGCGGGGGCGGGGCGCAGATGGCGCTGGCCCAGGTTGGCGTGCTCGGAGGTGGGGTCGGCGTCGCCCCACGGGTAGCGCCGGGAGCGGCCGGAGGCCGGGTCGTGCCGGGCCGCCTTCTCCCACTCCGCCTCGGTGGGCAGCCGCCGCCCGGCCCAGCGGGCGTACGCGTCCGCCTCGTACCAGCTGACGTGGAGCACCGGCTCGTCCAGCGGTACGGGCTCGGTCACCCCGAACCGGCGGCGCAGCCACTGGCCGCCCTCGCGGCGCCAGAACAGCGGGGCGGTCAGCTCGTGCTGCCGCACCATCGCCCAGCCCTTGGGCTCCCACCAGCGCTCGTCGGTGTAGCCGCCGTCCTCGATGAAGCGGAGATACGCGCCGCAGGTCACCGGGGTGGTGTCCAGGTGGAAAGCGGGGACGATGCGGTGGTGGGCGGGGCGCTCGTTGTCCAGGGCCCACGGCTCGGCCGAGGTTCCCATGGTGAACGGGCCGCCGGGGACGAGGACTTCGTCGGGCAGGTCCGCGGTGGAGCCGCGCGGCGGCTCGGGGGTGGAGAGCGCCGCCGGTCCCTTGCGGAGCTGATGGGTGATCAGCATGGTCTCGTCGTGCTGCTGTTCGTGCTGGGCGATCATCCCGAAGGCGAAGCCCGCGTCGACCAGGCGGGGGCCGCCCTCCAGCGGGGTGGACTCCAGGACGTCGAGTGCCCGGCCGCGCACCTCGGCGGCGTAGCGGCGCGCCTCGGCGGGGGAGAGCAGCGGCAGCGAGGGCCGGCTGGCGCGGGGGTGCTCGAAGGCGTCGTACAGCGAGTCGATCTCCGGGCGCATCGCGTCCCGCCCGGCGACGGCCCGCAGCAGCCACTGCTCCTCCTGGTTGCCGATGTGCGCCAGGTCCCAGACCAGGGGCGACATCAGGGGGGAGTGCTGGGCGGTGAGGTCGTGGTCGTCGACGCAGGAGGTGAGGGTGGCGGTGCGCGCCCGCGCGGCGGTGAGCGCGTCCAGGGCGCGCAGGCGCAGCGCCTCCGGGTCGGTGGCCGCTCCGGTGGGTTCGGGGCCGGTCATGAGGAGGTGTCCTTCCCGGGGGCGGGCGAGGTGTCCGCGGGCGAGAGGCCCTGTGCGACATGGCGGTCCGTGAAGGCGGCGACCGCCCGCTGGACCTCGGTGGTGGCGCCGAGCCGGGGCAGTGCCTCCAGCGCGGCGGCGAAGCAGGTCTGGGCCGCCTCCCGCAGCTCGGGGTCGGTGAGCCCCGAGCGGGCCGCGTCGGCCCAGAGCGGGTTGCGCGGCGCGGGTGGCGAACCGGCCCTCTCCGCGAGGGACTTGACGGCACGGTAGGCGGTCTCGGCCGCCTCCTGGTCGTCGAAGAGCGCGGTGGTCACGGCGAGCGGGACGATCCAGCCGTCCTCGCCGGGCTGCGCGTCGATCATGCGCAGCTCCAGGTGCCCGCGCGGCCGCACCGGCGGGAAGAGCGTGGTCAGGTGGTAGTCGAGGTCCTCGCGGGTGGCCCGGCGCGGCTCGCCGGTGCGCAGCCACTCCCGGAAGGTGAGCCCCTCGGGCGCGTCCCACGGGGCGTCGCCGTCGGACCGGACGCACATCACGGGCGTGTCCAGGACGTGCGCCGCCCAGGCCGCCCGGGGCTCGGCGTCCAGCGGGGGCGCGAGGGCCCGTACCGGGTCGATGTCGGTCCACATCGCCTGCCGGGAGGAGCGCCAGCCGGTGCTTTCGCCCTCCTGGACGGGGGAGTTGGCGAACGCGGCCACCAGGACCGCGCCGAGGAGGTGGGCCAGTCGCCAGCGGCGGCCGAAGCCGAGCGGGCCCGGCTCCTCGTACCCGGCGTCGAGGCAGACCTGGACGGAGGCCGACGCGCACATCATGGCCCGTCCGGCCGGGCCGGTCCGGTCGAAGTGGGCTTCCATGGCGTCGTACCGGGGGTCGTGCAGAAAGCGGCGCGGCGGCTGCCACGGCTCCTGGCCGAGCCCGGTGAGTGTGAGGTCCCTGGCGTGCAGCGCGGCCCGTACGGCCGTCAGATCGGCCGCCACGGAGTCGACGCACTCCATGAGGGAACCGGCGGGAAGCGAGCTGAGCTCCAGCTGGCCGCCGGGTTCGACGGTGAGTGCCGACCGCAGGGGAAGCGCTCTTAACGAGGCGTAGGCGGCGGCGAGTCGGTGGTGCCGAACGGGGAGGTGCGGGTCGTGCAGATCATGGACGAGCCACTCCACTTCTACCCCGACAGCGCGAGGCGGGCCCGTTTTGAAGCAGATACATCGAAGCAGATCGTCTGCTTCCGTTTCTGTGAACTGTCTGGTCAGCATGGTCGCTTCCCCAACTCGGGGGCTTTTTCGGTGCACTGTCCCACCTAAGCCACTGCCGTCTTCTCGCACAAGAGTGCCCATCCGGACGGAAAGTATGTTGCGGGAGTGTTGTCCCGGCGTCAACGATGCTAGATATGAGTGCACGACTGCGCGACCTCGCGCGCCACACCGTGGCGATCACCGAAGCCGGTGCGTACGAGACGCCCGCCGGTGCCACGGTCTCGATCGCCGCCTGGCTGGCGGCGGCCGTCGACGGAACCCGGATCTTCGGCCCCGGCCCGGTGCCGGTGACGCCCGATGCCGACCGCTCCAGCGTATGCGCGGTGACCGGCGAGAGCAGCCTGGAGGCGGCCCGGCGGCTGGTGGGGGAGGGCCCCGGCGAGGTGGCCGTGCTGAACTTCGCCTCCGCGCGCAACCCCGGCGGCGGCTTCCTGAACGGGGCGCAGGCCCAGGAGGAGGCGCTCTGCCGCTCCTCCGCGCTCTACCCGACCCTGCTGCGCGCGCCCGGATTCTACGAGCACCACCGCGCCGACCGCGATGTCTTCTACACCGACCGGGTGATCCACTCGCCCGGCGTCCCGGTCTTCCGGGACGACCGGGGGCGGCTCCTGGACGAGCCGTTCCGGGTGGGTTTCCTGACCTCGCCCGCGCCCAACGCGGGAGTGATCCGGCAGCGCACCCCGGAGGCCGTGGACCGGATCCCCGAGGCCCTCGCGCGGCGCGCGGAGCGCGTCCTGGAGACCGCGGCCGTCCGCGGCCACCGGCGGCTGGTGCTCGGCGCCTGGGGCTGCGGTGTCTTCCGCAACGACCCGGCGGGGGTGGCGGGCGCCTTCCACGCCCACCTCACCGGCGAGGGCCGGTTCGCGCGCCACTTCGACGAGGTGGTCTTCGCGGTCCTGGACCGCACCGCGGACCGGGCGACGCTGAGGGCCTTCGAGAGGGTGTTCACGGCCGCCCGGCGGGCGTGAGGCGCCCGCCGGGGGTGAGTGCGGCGGCGGGGTCAGCCGACCGGGTCGTCCGGGGCCACCGGGTGCGTCTCCAGACCCGGAGCGGCCAGCAGTTCGGCGATCAGCTCGCGGGTCCCGCCGACGTAGGTGCTGACCAGGTCCACATCGCCGCCCAGGCACCACGCACGGTCCTCGGGCCACCACAGGTCGGGCAGTTCGGCGAACTCGTCCAGGGCCACCGGCGAGACGGCGTCGGCCAGTGTCCCGGAGAGCAGCACCTCGTCCCGGCCGGGGGTCTCGAAGCAGGGGACGCCGTCGAAGTCCCACCGGCCGTACCCGCACCACAGCCCGAACCAGCAGGTGTGCGCGGTCCGGGTGTGCCGGGCCAGGACCGGGATGAGGGCCTGGGCGACGGCGGGCGGAGTCGGGCCCTCGGCCGGGTGCTCGTCCCAGACACCGGCCAGGCCGTACTCGCCGGCGTTGTGGTAGTCGCGGTCCGTCCCGATCGCCTCGTGCCAGTTCGTGTGCGGCGCCACCGCGCGTCCGTACGCGGCGGCCACGGCCGCCCATCGCACCGGCCGCTCCTCCAGGGACGCGGGATGCAGCACCCGGGCGTACGCGGCGAACCCGGGCGCGGCGACGCCCGCCACCGTCCCGAAGTCCCCGTGCCCCGGGGCCCGTTCGGTGAGCCAGCGGGCGGCTTCGAGGCCGGTGCCGCGCACGAGCAGGCGTCCGTACGCTTCGGGTGCGGGTTCCCGGTGCACCGGGGGATAGTCGTCCACCCGCACAGTGTGCCCCTTCCGGTGCGGGTGGACGCCCTCAGCAGGCGGGGAGATCGCGCGGGACGGGGCGGCGGCCGGTGGCGGTGTACCACTGGCGGGCCAGGACGGCGGCCAGGGCGACCTCCACCAGGTCGCCGCCGTAGTACATCACCTCGGCGGCGCGGGCCAGGTCGTGGCCGGTGAACGCGGTACCGGGCGGGGAACTGCCGTAGAGGGTCTTGGCCAGCACCGAGTGGGCGGTGGCGGCGGCGATGAGGGTGGCGGCGCGCAGTGGCAGTCCGTAGCGGTGGCGTACGGGGTCGAGCCGGCAGAGGGCGAAGGCGAACAGCAGGCCGGCGGCCAGGACGTGGGTGTACACGGCCGCGTGCGGCCAGGGCCGGCCGTGGAGGTGGGCGAACAGCCCGGTGCGGTACAGCAGCCACAGCCCGCCCACGTCGAGCACCGCGGCCACCGGCGGCAGCACCAGCGCGCCGACCGGTCGGGACCGGAGCACGGCCCGCAGGCCGCGCCGGGCGGGCCCTGCGGGAAGGGCGCGCAGGACCAGGGTCACCGGGCGCCCCCACACCAGCAGCAGCGGGGCGGCCATGCCGATGACCAGGTGCCGGACCATATGGCCGGTGAACTCCCCGCCCGGCATGGGCGCCAGCGCCACCGCGACCAGACCCGCCTGGCCCGCGGTGAAGGAGGCGTCCCACGACCAGGGCCAGGTGTCTCCCCGGCGCCGCAGCCGCCGCGCTGCCAGGAGGTAGGCCACCCCCGCGCTCAGGGCGAGAACGGCGGCCACCCCGGCGGGAACACCCATGGCCTGCCCCGGCATGGGTGTCATCAGCCCGGCTCCCGGCCCACCACCGCCTCCGGCGCGTGCACTTCACGCGGACGGGAGCGCCTCACCATCACCGTACCGACGATCAGGAAGACGACGGCCAGTACGTTCCACGTCCAGTCGTAGGGGACCAGGTCGACGTGGTAGCGGATCTGGTGCAGCTTGAGGAGCTTGTGCTGGACGGTTCCGTCGTAGAGCTGGAAGAAACCCGCGCCCAGCAGGATCCCGCCGGTCAGGCCCCGGCCGGTCAGCGCACCGCGCCGGCGCAGATCCGCCACCAGCACCAGGCCGATGACGACGGCGAACCAGCCGAAGGCGTGGAACAGGCCGTCGGATACCAGGCCCGCGCCCGGGGTGGACTTGTCGTAGAAGTGGTGCCAGTGCAGGAGTTGATGGAACACCGTCTCGTCGACGAACGCGGCGATCCCGACCCCGATCAGCACCCCCGCCCACACCGAGCGCTTCGGACGGACCGTCCCGTAGTCCGGGGGCGGCCGACGGCGGGGTGTCGAAGCGGTAGCCACAGGTGGCCTCCTGACGGGGAGGGGAACCGTACTTCCTCCCGTGCGGATACCCTCCCGGCCCGCGCCCACCGTCTCCCGCCGCCTTACGGCTCACTTCGGCCCCTGCGGCCGCCCCTTCCGCGTCAGTCCTTCCTGGTCTGGTCCATGCCGACGACCTTGAAGTACGCGCGGTCGGTCGCCGTGTCCTCAAGGCAGCCCCGCAGCCGCATCCGGTCGTGGTCGGCGAGGGCGGGGTGGACGACGCCCGCGTAGAGGCCGTCGCCGAGGCTGCCGAGCGTGGCGTCGTACAGCGGGACGGCGGTGGAGTGGCGGCAGCGGTTCCAGATCTCGTGGGCCAGCAGCGCCCGGTACTCCTGGCCGGAAACACCTCGGGTGGCGAGGCGCACCACCACGGAAGTCGCCACGGTGTCCGGGGCGCGCTCCTCGGGGCGGGTCTCGGTGAGTTCGCCGAGGCCGAGAACGAGTGCGGCCAGGGCGGTGGTCCCGGCGACGAACCCGGTGATCCGGTGGCGGGTGCGGCGCCGGTCCGGGCCCGTCGGGGGCAGCGCGTCGAGGTCGGTGCCCAGCGGCGGTGCGGCGAGGACCGCGAGACGGCCTGCCATCTGGCGGTCGGCGGCGGGCCGGACCGTGCTCTGCGCGATCTTCTGGACGAGCCGCGCGAGCCCCGAGAGCACGGCGCCCGCGGCCATCAGGACCGGGACGAAGACATGGGTGCGCTCCACGCGGATGTCGTCCAGCCACCGGAAGCGTGCGGCGGGATCCTCCGTGCGGGGTTGCTCCAGACGGGCCAGGACGTCGGCGTGGCGCCGGTCGCCCTCGTTGATGCGCTGCTCGATACGGCTCAGACGCCCCAGGACGATCAGGCCGAGCAGCAGCACCTCGGCGACGATCAGCAGAACACCGCACATGATCGCGCGCTGCCACTGCCAGCGGTAGAGGTAGATGACGACATAGGTGCCCGCGCCGAGTCCGGCCGCGCCCGCGAAGAGGTGTGCCAGTCGCTTCACCGGTCCGCCGCCTCTCGGGTACGGGTTTCTTCCAGACGTATGTCGCCACTGGTGCCGTCGACGGCCAGACGGGTTCCGGGGGCGAAGCGCCGCACGGCGTCGGCGGCGCCGACCACGGCCGGAACCTTGAACTCCCGTGCCAGGACGGCCAGATGGGACAGGGGGCTGCCGGTCTGTGCGACCAGAGCGGTCACCTGCGGCAGCAGGGGGGCGAGGGCCGGGTCGAGGGTGCGGACGACCAGGACGGCGTCCTCGGGGCGTTCGCCCAGGCCGTCCCATGCGGTTCCGGTGGCGCGGCCGCCGGAGACGCCCTGGGCCGGGGCGCCTCCCTTGCGCGGGCGTTCGGCGACCACCGCCGAGTCGTCCGCCAGGCGGAAGGCGTCGGGCAGCGGCGGGCCGTCGGGGCGGGGGCGCCGCTGTGCGACGTCGGCGGGCAGGGGGTCGCCGTCGAGTGTGCTCAGCACCTCGTGCCAGCGCAGCAGGGCGACCGCGCGGTGCGACAGGGTGAGACGGCGTGCGGCGTCGTGGACGAGGTGGATCTGCAGTTGGTGGATCCAGCGGATGCGCAGCCGCAGTGCCTCACGGGTCGGCAGGGCGGGGTGACGCGTATCCGTCGCCGTGCCCGGGGGTCCGTCACGGTCGTCTCCGGTCGACGGCAGCCGCAGCGGGCCGGTGAGCTGCGGTGGGGTGAGGGCCAGGACCACCGGTGCGGCCGCCACGGTCTCGGCGTCGGTGAGCCCCCTGCCCCGGCATGCGGCCAGTGCGGCGAGTGCCGCGCTCGCGGCCGTACGGGTGTCGCTCTCGCGCAGTAACGCGCCCGCCAGCGCCTCCTGCGCGTGCAGGGCCGCCAGGGCGGAGCGGGTCCAGCGCAGCAGGTCGGCCAGGTCGGCGCGGGAGAGGCCGGCCGGCGTTGGGGTCTCGGCCAGTCGGCGGTCGATGTCCGCGGTGAGGTCGAGGGCGAGGTCGGGCAGGGCGCGGGTCAGCCGCCCGGTGCGCCACGCGGCCGCCAGACGGCGGGCACCCGGCAGCGGGTTGACCCTGGCCAGCAGACGGTGGCGGGGCGGCACGGCGCCCAGCAGCCGCAGGTCCGCCGCGGCGCGTCCGGCGACGGTGGTCACCACGGGGTGGGTGCGCAGCAGTCGGCGCGGTGCGCTGCCGCCGATGTCGAGCGCGGAGGAGAGCCCCCGGGCCATCGGCGCCACCCACAGGTCCTCCTCCAGCGGTTGCAGGGTGCCGGGGAGGGTTTCGGCGACGGGGCCGGGGCCGAGCAGCCGTGCGCCGCGTGCGGGCCGCGCGGTCATGGCCGTGATGGGACGGGCCTGGAACAGCCACAGGCGCCCTGTGCCGTCGAAGCCGAACTCCATGTCCTGCGGTCCGCCGAAGATCCTCTCGACCCGCCGCGCGAGGCGGGCGAGGCGGTACAGCTCGGTACGGGTCAGCAGCCGCTCGTCGGCGGTGTGCGGGGGTGTGGGGCGCAGCAGTCGGCCGGAGCGCGTCAAGTGGTAGCCGGTGCCGTCCTGTTCGCCGCTGACCAGGGTGTCGGGTCCGCCGCGTACGGCGCTGACCAGCATCCGGTCGAGGCGGCCCTCCACGGGGTCGGCGCCGAAGAGCACACCGCCCACGCGTGCGTCGAGCATGGGCTGGACGAGGACGGCCATCGGGGCCCGGGTGCCGTCGGGGCGGTCCGCGGAGTCGAGGACCGTGCGCACCGCCGCGCGGAAGGCGGGCCAGTCGCGGACGTCGAGCACGGAGGCGAACTGCCCCGCCAGGGAGGACTCCTGGGTGTCCTCCTGAGGGGAGGAGGAGCGTACGACCAGGGGAGCCGTGCCGTCGTGGGAGAGCTCGCGCCAGGCGTGGCGCAGGGCCCGGACGTCGTCACCGGCGCCGTGCGGGATGACGAAGCCGGGCAGGACCGGCAGCCCGGCGGCCGCGGCGCGCGCCAGGTTCGCGGCCTTGGAACCAGTGGACAGCGGTATGCGTGCGGCGGGTTGGTCCAGCGCGAGGGCCGCACCGGTGGGGAGGCCGGGTTCCTCGTGGTGTTCCCGGCCTCGTTCGTCGAGGGTCGTCATCGCCCACCGTCCCGAGCGACCGCTGACGGGTGTTTCCGCGCGACGGCTGGTGAGTCCGGTGCCAAGACCGGTCTGACCCACGACAGTGCGAGCATGTCTCTCCCCCTCGGCCCCGTGCCCGGGATACGCCGGTCCTTCGCAGCGGGTGCTGTGCGGCTTGCGTCAGGAGCGGGACACCGGGTGGCGTCTCGAAGCACATGTCGAGCCATGTGCCGACGGCGTCGGGGGAGCTCCTCGGGAACGCCCCCCGCTCCTGCGTTGTTCATGTCAGCTTCCGCTTGAGTCTGCCTTGCCCGGTGGAGGAGATGACGGCCGAGCAGTGCGGATCAAGCCACCGGGCACCACGACGTCCGCGCCGAGGTCGCGGGTCGGCGACTCGGCGCGGTGCAGGCGTCGGGCGTGCGCCTCGGGGGCGGTTGGTCCTACTCCTCGAAGTACGCGTTCAGCACTTCTTCGAGCTGCTCGGACCACAGGGCCAGAGCCGCCCGGTCCTCGGCCTGGACGTCGGTACGGAACCAGCGGGGCCGGGGCAGATGCACCGTGATCGTGAACCGCCGGGTCCAGCGTGAGCTCGCGTACTCGACGGCGCTCAGCTCGTCCCAGGAGAACTCGGCCTGCTCGTCGTCGAGGCGCAGCCGGATGCCCGAGCGGTCGGCGGTCCATGCACCCCTCCCGCTTCGTCATCCTCATCGTCCCCTCCCATGTGGAAACCCGCGGCACCGCCTCCGTAGCCGACAGCGCCGTCCGCTCCGCCCTCGTGGAGGCGACCGGCGAGACCGGCGAGACGGGCTACCCCCGCTACGCCGGCCACGGCATCGTCGCCGACGTCGACCCCCGCACCCGCGCCGTCGAGGCCCTCCTCGTGGACGGCGCCGAACTCGACTACGGCCTCACCGCGCTCATCGCCCCCGAAGAGTGACCGGGCACCCCCAAAGCGCCCGGCACACCCAGCACCGCCAGATCCGCGGAGATCCCCGCGCCCGCGGCCCGCAGCTCCGGCAGCAGCGTCCGCAGCATCTCCTCGGGGCTCCCACGCCCCGCGTGCTGGGCCACGTTCACCGCCGCCACCACCCGCCCGTCCGCATCGCGCACCGGCACGGCCAGCGAGCGCAGCCCCTCCTCCAACTCCTCGGCCACCAGCGCGTACCCGTCGGCCGCGCACCCCTCCACGATCCGGGCCAGCTCGGCCGCGGAGGTCACCGTGTTCGGGGTGAGGGCGGGCAGCCCGTCGGGCAGCGGCGGTCGTTCCCCCGGCGCGAGACCGGCGAGCAGCACCCGCCCCATCGATGTGGCGTACGCCGGGAACCGCGTCCCCACCGTGATGTCGATGCTCATGATCCGTACGGTCGGGACGCGCGCCACATAGCGGATGTCGGCCCCGTCGAGCACCGCCATCGATGCCGACTCGCCGGTGCTGGCCACCAGCCGCGCCAGATGCGGCTGGGCGACCTCGGCGGGCCCCAGCGCCGAGAGCCGGGCACAGCCCAGTTCGAGGACCCGGGGCAGCAGCCGGAAGTGGCGCCCGCCGGGCCCGGCGCACTCCACGTACCCCAGATGCGCGAGGGTGAGGAGCGAGCGCCGTACGGTGGCCCTCGCCAGGCCCGTCGCCTCGGAGACGGCCGTGAGCGTCAGCCCTTCGCCCCGGTCCGCGCCCAGCGCGCAGAGCACCGCGAGCCCACGGGCCAGGGACTGCAGAAACCCGGGCCCGAGCTCCTGCTTGAGCCCGGCGGACGCCTCGACCAGGGCGCCCGCCACCCGGTCCGCCTCCTCAGCCGCCCGGCGCCCCGCGAGCGCCGCCTCCATCGCGTCCCGTGCCTCCAGCAGCCGGGGCAGCGCCGCCTCCCGCAGGGACTGGGGCGTGTGCCTGCTGGTGTGGCTCGCCACGCTCACCGCGCACACGGTCGTGCCCGCCGCGTTCCGTACGGGCACCGCCACCGCGATCAGCCCCGGCTCGATCAGCTCCTCGTCGAGCGCCCACTCCGGCGCGTTGTCGGCGAAGAGCGCGCCGGGTGCGCAGCGGTCGGCGGGCAGCAGGTCACCGATGCGGAAGGCGAGCGACATCCTGCGGCGGTGGGCGGCGGCCTGGAGGATGACACGGACGCCCGACCCGTCGGGCACGGCCACCGAGACGGACTCGTCCAGCCCGTCCGCGAGCCGTCCCACCAGCGGCCCGAGCGCCGCGGGGATGCCGCTGCCGCGCAGATAGGCGCCGGACAGCGCCATCAGGGGCGGCGCGAGCGCCACTTCCCGGCCGTCGGTGCGGACCAGGCCGAGCCGGTCCAGGGTCGCCACCACCCGGTCGACCGTCGCCCGGGCGAGCCCGGTGGACCGTACGAGCGCGCCCCGGTCCAGGTCGCGCGCGGAGAGCGCGCGCAGCACCGCGAGCCCGCGCTCCAGCGGGCCGACCGACAGGTCTTCGGACACGGGTCCTCCAAGGGCCGTTGACAGCGCGCCGGGGCGGGCCGAGACTCGGCATTGATTGTGAACCAAAGTTCACTGGGCGAACAGAGTGCGTCGGACCGAAGGCGTCGCGCACCACGCGGGCACGGCCGACCGAGCAGCGGGAGAGAACCGATGAGCATCCGGGACGTGTACATCGTCGACGCCGTGCGCACCCCCATCGGCAGGTTCGGGGGCGCGCTCTCCTCGGTGCGGCCCGACGACCTGGCCGCACACGTGGTGAAGTCGCTCGTCGGCCGCTCCCCGCAGCTCGACCCGGCCCGGATCGACGACGTCTACTTCGGCGACGCCAACGGCGCCGGTGAGGACAACCGCGATGTGGCCCGGATGGCCGTCCTGCTCGCCGGACTGCCGGTGTCCGTCCCCGGTGTCACCGTCAACCGCCTGTGCGGCTCGGGCCTGGAAGCCGTCATCCAGGCCGCCCGTGCCATCGCGGTCGGCGACGCGCACATCGCGGTCGCGGGCGGGGTGGAGTCGATGTCGCGTGCCCCGTGGGTGATGCAGAAGCCCGAGCGCGCCTTCCCGGCCGGCCACCAGCAGCTGTGGTCGACCACGCTCGGATGGCGGATGACCAACCCGAAGATGCCCGCCGAGTGGACGGTCGCGCTCGGCGAGGGTGCCGAACTGATCGCGGAACGGCACGCGTTGACCCGCGAGCAGCAGGACGCGTTCGCCCTCGACAGCCACCGCAAGGCCGCCGAGGCCTGGGCGAAGGGCCGGTACGCGGACGAGGTCGTTCCGTACGAGGGCGTCGACCTCGCCCGTGACGAGTGCATCCGCGAGTCCTCCATGGAGGCGCTCGCCCGGCTCAAGCCCGCCTTCCGTGAGGGCGGTTCGGTGACCGCGGGCAACTCCTCGCCGCTCAACGACGGGGCCGCGGCCCTGCTCCTCGTCGACGAGGAGGGGCTGCGCGCCACCGGCCGCGAGCCGCTCGCCCGGATCCGTACCTCCGCGGTCACCGGGATCGAGCCGCAGCTCTTCGGCCTCGGCCCGGTCGAGGCGGTGCGCACGGCGCTGGCCAAGGCGGGCAAGGGGCTCGGGGACCTGAGCGTCTTCGAGCTCAACGAGGCGTTCGCCGCACAGTCGTTGGGGTGCCTGGCCGAGTGGCCGGAGCTGGACCCGGCCGTGGTCAACCCGCGCGGCGGCGCCATCGCACTCGGCCACCCGCTCGGCGCCTCGGGCGCCCGGCTCGCCGGGGCGGTCGCCCACCAACTGGCCGCCGCGGGATCGGGCGTGGGACTCGCCGCGCTGTGCATCGGCGTCGGCCAGGGGCTCGCGCTGGTCCTGGAGCGCTAGGGGCGCACCAGCCGGGTACGGGAGCGGACCGGAGTCCTCCGGATCAACTGCCCTATGCGTACGAGGAGCTGCCGGTGAGTCAGCTGTGGCACGGGAGAGACGTTTCCCCCGGGGGACCGGACCGGATCCGCCGGGCAGGCCCTAGGATGCCGCACGGGACTTCCCCGCGATCATGGCTGCCCCTCGATCACGCGTGAGACTGGAGATCCTTCATGCCCCTGCTCGACCCCAAGACCTGGCAGGCGCGGACGCTGTCGGGGGGTGAGTACGAGGTCACCGAACCCGCCACCGGAGAAGGCCTGGGCGCGCTCACCCTGGCCACCGCCGACGACATCGCGGCGGCGGTCGCGGCGGGCCGCGCGGCCCAGCCCGGCTGGGCCCGCTCCCCGCACTTCGCCCGCGCGGCCGTACTGCGCCGCGCGGGCGATCTGTTCACCGAGTACGCCGACGAACTGCGCGAATGGCTCGTACGGGAGTCCGGCTCGATACCCGGCAAGGCCGACTTCGAGCTGCATGTGGCCGCCCAGGAGTGCTACGAGGCGGCGGCGCTCGCCTCCCGCCCGCTGGGCGAGGTGCTGCCGAGCGAGGAGCCGAGACTCAGCTTCACCCGGCGCGTCCCGGTCGGGGTGACCGGCGTCATCGCCCCCTTCAACGCCCCGCTCATCCTCTCGATCCGCTCGGTCGCGCCCGCCCTCGCGCTCGGCAACGCCGTACTCCTCAAGCCCGACCCGCGCACCGCCGTCTGCGGCGGCCTCTCGCTCGCCGCGGTCTTCGAGGAGGCCGGGCTGCCCGAGGGACTGCTGCACGTCCTGCCGGGCGGCGCCGAGGCGGGTCAGGCCCTGGTCGCGGACCCCGGCGTCCCGGTGATCTCCTTCACCGGCTCGACCGCCGCCGGACGCCGGGTCGGCGAGGCCGCCGGACGTCTGCTCAAGCGCGCCCACCTGGAGCTCGGCGGGAACTCCGCGCTGGTCGTCCTGGAGGACGCCGACATCGAGGGCGCGGTGGCCCAGGCCTCCTGGGGCTCCTTCTTCCACCAGGGCCAGATCTGTATGACCACCGGCCGTCACCTGGTCCACGCCTCGCTGTACGAGGAGTACGTGGAGCGGCTCGCCGCCAGGGCCGACGCGCTGGCCGTGGGCGACCCGTACCGCGAGCGGGTCCATCTCGGCCCGCTCGTCGACCGCACCCAACTCGCCAAGATCCACGCTCTGGTGGAGGCCAGTACCGCGAGCGGCGCCCGGCTCGCGGCGGGCGGCACCCACCGGGAGCTGTTCTACCGGCCGACCGTCCTCGCGGACGTCGACGACCACACCCCGGCGTACGCGGAGGAGGTCTTCGGGCCGGTCGCGCCCGTACGGCCGTTCCGCACCCTCGACGAGGCGGCCGCGCTGGCCGCCGACGGCCCGTACGGGCTCTCCCTCGGCATCGTCACCCGTGACACCGCACTCGGCCTGGAGCTCGCGGACCGCATCCCGACCGGCATCGCCCACATCAACGACCAGACGGTCAACGACGAGGCGGTCGCGCCCTTCGGCGGAGTGGCGGCATCCGGAACCGGCGCGCGCTTCGGCGGCGCGGCGAACCTGGAGGCGTTCACGGAGATGCGCTGGACGACGGTACGGCGGGAGCCGACGGGCCACGGCTTCTAGCGGTACCGCCCCGGGGGCGACTGCCCGTTCCCGTGTGCGACACACGGCATACCCTGACGCGGTGCACTCCGTGATCAGTGGCTTCCTGCCCATCTGGGCACTCACCGCCTGCGGCTGGGGCGCCGGGCGCTTCCATGTGCTCGGCGACCAGGCGCAGCACGTGCTGGGGCGGTTCGCGTTCACCTTCGCGATGCCGTCGCTGCTGTTCCTGACGATGTCGCGCTCGCACCCGGGCGATCTGGCCCGGCCGGGCGTGGCGGTGTTCGCCGCCAGCCTGGTCACGGTGTTCGCGGCCGGGCTGCTCGTCAGCCGCTGGATGTTCCGGCGCAAGCGTGGCGAGCAGGCGATAGGCGCGATGGCCGCGTCCTATGTGAACTCCGCGAACCTGGGCATCCCGGTCGCCGTGCACGTCCTGCACGACACCTCGTTCATCGTCGCCGCGGCGCTCTTCCAGATGCTCTTCATCACGCCGCTGATCCTGGTCCTCATCGAGCTCGACGTACGGCGGGCCGGGCGCGAGCGATGGACGCGGATCCTCCAACTCCCCTTCCGCAACCCGGTGATCGGTGCGTCCGCCCTGGGGCTCGTGGTCGCGGGTAGCGGGCTGCGGCTGCCCGCGGAGGTGGTCTCGCCGCTCCAGATCCTGGGCGGCGGCGCCGTCCCGTCGGCGCTCTTCGCGCTCGGCATGTCGCTGAACGCGCGCGCCCGGACCGACGCCGACGGCCGGGCCGAGCGGATGATCCTGGTGGGGCTGAAGGTCGCCGCGCAGCCCCTGCTCGCCTACGCGCTGGGACGCTGGCTCTTCGGGCTCGACGGGCACGCGCTGTTCGCTGTGGTGCTGTGCGCCGGGCTGCCGACCGCGCAGAACGCCTTCATCTTCGCGTCCGAGTACTCCCTGGACACGGAGCTGCCCAGGGACACCGTGCTGCTCTCGACACTCCTGTCGATGGTGTCCCTGTCGCTGATCGCCTGGCAGCTGGGGTGAGACCGGGGCGGCGCGGAGGCCCGCCCCGCCCGCCTCACTTCGCCTTGTTGTCGGCTTCCGCGACCGACTTGCGGACCTCGTCCATGTCGAGGGCGCGCGCCTGCTTGATCACGTCCTCCAGAGCGGCCTCCGGCAGCGCGCCGGGCTGCGAGAAGATGGCCACGTTGTCGCGCACGATCATCAGGGTGGGGATCGAACGGATCTCGAACGCCGCCGCCAGCTCCTGCTGGGCCTCGGTGTCGACCTTGGCGAAGACCAGGTCGTCATGGCGCTCGGAAGACGCCTCGTAGACCGGGCCGAACTGCCGGCAGGGACCGCACCAGGAAGCCCAGAAGTCGATCAGGACGAAGTCGTTGTCCGACACGACGTCGTCGAAGTTCTCCTTGGTCAGCTCCACAGTCGCCATCACGCACTCCCTCTTCCTGGCCTCACCGTGAAGCCGTTTCGCACAACGGCGGCCGCCGTCGTCGTATTCCGTGTGTTTTCCGCTGACTCACGGCTGCCCCTGTGGCTCCGAGGTACTCCTCGCACCAGACTGTGCCCATGACGGAAGCCCTGGAATACGACGTAGTGGTGCTGGGAGCGGGACCGGTGGGCGAGAACGTCGCCGACCGGGTGCGGGCGGCGGGGCTGAGCGCCGCCGTGGTGGAGAGCGAACTCGTCGGGGGTGAGTGCTCGTACTGGGCGTGCATGCCCAGCAAGGCGCTGCTGCGGCCGGTGATCGCACGCTCGGACGCGCGCAAGGTGCCCGGCCTGCGCGACAGCGTGACGGGCCCGCTGGACGTGCCGGCCGTGCTCGCGCACCGCGACGAGTACGTCTCGCACTGGCAGGACGACGGCCAGGTGCGCTGGCTGGAGAGCATCGGCGCCCACCTCTACCGGGGCCACGGACGTCTCTACGGCACCCGCAAGGTCAGCGTCACCAGCCCCGAGGGCGAGCACCACGTGCTGACGGCCCGGCACGCGGTGGCCGTCTGCACCGGCAGCCGCGCCGTCCTGCCCGACCTGCCCGGCATCGCCGACGCCCGGCCCTGGACCAGCCGCGAGGCCACCAGCGCCCAGCAGGTGCCGGGCCGGCTGGTGGTCGTCGGCGGGGGAGTGGTCGGCGTCGAGATGGCGACGGCCTGGCAGGCGTTCGGCGCACAGGTGACGGTCCTGGTGCGCGGCGACGGGCTGTTGCCGAAGATGGAGCCGTTCGCGGGCGAGCTGGTCGCCGAGGCCCTGAAGGAGGCGGGCGCCTCCGTCCGTACCCGGGTGTCCGTGGCCGAGGTCGTACGGGAGGGCAGCACCGGCCCCGTCACCGTCGTCCTGGACGACGGCGGCCGCATCGAGGCCGACGAGATCCTCTTCGCCACCGGCCGGGCCCCGCGCACCGATGACATCGGCCTGGACACCGTCGGCATGGAGCCCGGCTCCTGGCTGCCGGTCGACGACTCCTGCCGGGTGGCCGGGAGCGACTGGCTGTACGCGGTGGGGGACGTCAACCACCGGGCGCTGCTGACCCACCAGGGCAAGTACCAGGCGAGGATCGCGGGCGCCGCGATCGCCGCGCGCGCGGCGAAGGTCCCGCTCCTGGAGACCGACCCCTGGGGCGCCCACGCGGCCACCGCCGACCGCGCCGCCGTCCCGCAGGTCGTCTTCACCGACCCCGAGGCGGCTTCGGCGGGACTGACCCTGGCCGAGGCGGAGGCGGCCGGACACCGCGTCCGGGCCGTCGACTACGACCTGGGCGGGGTCGCGGGCGCCGGTCTGTTCGCGGACGGCTACCGGGGCCGCGCCCGGATGGTCGTCGACCTGGACCGCGAGGTCCTGCTCGGCGTCACCTTCGTCGGCCCCGGCGTGGGCGAGCTCATCCACTCCGCCACGGTCGCGATCGCCGCCGAGGTCCCGATCGCACGGCTGTGGCACGCCGTCCCGGCGTACCCGACGATCAGCGAGGTGTGGCTGCGCCTCCTGGAGACGTACCGCGACCAGTAGGCGGGTGCGTGGAGGCCGCCGTCAGCGCTCCTCGAAGACCAGGTTCTCCGGGGGCTCGGTCATCCGGACGGTCTGGTCGGCGACCTCCACCACCGTCGACAGCGTGGTGAACTGCCCCTTCGACGCGATCAGTACGCGATCGGGGCGCTGGTCGAGGAACGCCTTGAACCCGGCGAGCGAGGGGTCTCCGGCGCCCAGGACCAGATAGTCCGCCAGCCGTCGGAACAGCTTCGGCAGCACGACCGCGCTGTCGGTGAGCGAGACCAGACCGTCGATCTTCGCGCCGCTCGCGGTCAGGTCCACGGGCCACAGCCCGTTGGCGGCCGTCCGCGCCTCCTGCACCGCGGCCGTCATCGCCGCGCGCAGCTCGACGAACAGCTTGGTGTAGTACGTCGGATAGGCGAGGCCGTCAGCCAACTGGGCGAAGTTGGCGGTCTGCTGGAGCAGCGCCGCGTCCACGAAGTGCTGCTGCCCGCTGGGCCCGGGTGCCGCGCCCCGCCCGGCCAGCGCCACACAGCGCCCGTGCAGGTCGGCGCCCCGGGTGAGGACGAAGCCGGGGGCCCGGTCGGGTGTGGAGGCGGTGACCGTGCCGTGGGCGTCGCGCTCGACGCCGGTGAAGCCGAGCCAGGTGGTGAGGGCGTCGGCCGCCTCGTCCGCGAACGGCGGCGGCTGGTGCGTCTCGCGGCCGTGCGCCGGGATGTAGTGCGTCTCCAGGGTGTCGATGCCGTCGAGCCGCAGCTGGGCGCCGCCGCTCCGGTTGCGCTGGACGCGGTGCGGCCCCGGCACGAGGTCCCACTGGGCGGGGTCGGACGGGTAGAAGCGGACGGAGTCGCCGTCCGGGCGGGCACCGGTGACCCGGTACGTACCTTCGATCACGAGCATTCCCACGACGGCCTCCTCAGGGTGCACACCGGGCACAGCCAGCATCCGCCGCACGGGCGCCGTGCGCCCCCGCACGGCTCGATACTTACGGTACGCCGGTCCCCGGCGCGCACAGCGCCGTACGCCGTTGCGCGTACCTGTCGTCCGCTCCGGCCCCCGCCTTGTTGAACGCGTTCAATACGGGATAGGCTCGCCCTGCATCTGAACGCGTTCAGAACGAGGGGTGGGTGAGCGCATGAGCGTCCCCGTCTTCACCTATCCGGAGGTCGGCGGCACCAGGCTGCACCGTCTGCCCGCCGGCTACCACCATCTCCACCACAGCACGCGGATCGGCCACGGACCGGACACCCTGCGCCGCGCCGGAGCCGCTGTCGTCGAGTGGCGCATGCACCGCGCCCTCGGGGTCGGGGTGCGCTCGCCGGCCGAGCGCGCCGAGCCCGGCGTCCCCGGGAGCCTCGCGGTCGGCGTCGGCCCGGTGAGCGTCTCGGCGCCGTGCCGGGTGGTGTGGGCCGATGACGAGCCGCACCGGATCGGCTTCGCCTACGGAACGCTCCCGGGGCACCCGGAGTGCGGCGAGGAGTCCTTCGTCGTGGAGCTCGACGGCAGCGGGCAGGTCTGGTTCACCGTCACCGCCTTCAGTCACCCCGCGAGCTGGTACACCCGCCTCGCCGGTCCGCTGGTCCCGGTCGCCCAGCGGCTGTACGCCCGCGGCTGCGGGGCGGTGCTGCGCAGGCTGGCCAAGGAGCCGGAGCGACCGCCCCGGTTCGCCCGCACCGCCGCCCATCGGTAATACTCACCACATGACCTCACACATTACGGGCAAGGGTGGCGAGGGCGTGCGGATCCGGCGCGCGGCCGCGCGCGACGCCAAGCGCCTCACCCGGCTCGTACGGTCCTCGCGCGCGTACGAGGGCCCGTACGCCCCCATGGTCGAGGGCTACCGGGTGGGTCCCGACTACATCGAGACCCACGAGGTGTACGCGGCGGTGGGCGCCGACGAACGGCTGCTCGGCTTCTACGCCCTGCTGCTGGCCCCGCCCGAGCTGGACCTGATGTTCGTCGCCGACGACGCCCAGGGCCTCGGCATCGGGCGCCTGCTCATCGCGCACATGACCGGCCGGGCCAGGGACGCGGGCCTCGACCGCGTCCGGGTGGTCTCGCACCCGCCCGCCGAGGGCTTCTACCGCAGCGTGGGCGCGCTGCGGACCGGCACGGCCCGCGCGAACCCGCCCGCGGTGATGTGGGACCGGCCGGAGCTGGAGATCCCGATTCCCTGACCGGTCCCGGACCGTCTCAGGCGATCGGCACCCCGACCTGGCTCCACGCCTTGATGACGGCCTCGAGCTCGTCGCCGTCGCCGAACAGGGTGCGGGCGGTGGCGACCGTGAGCCGGCCGAAGTCGGCGAAGTCGGCGTCGCTCGTCAGCTCCCCGCCGGTCAGCGTGGAGTACCAGATCTTCCCGGCCCGCTCCCAGGCGTTGCCGCCCAGCGCCGTGGCCGCCAGGTAGAACGCGTGGTTGGGGATGCCCGAGTTGATGTGCACCCCGCCGTTGTCCCGGCTGGTGCGCACGAAGTCGTCCATCGTGGCGGGCTGCGGGTCCTTGCCGAGCTGCGGGTCGTCGTACGCCGTGCCCGGCGCCTTCATCGACCGCAGCGCCTCGCCGTCGATGCCCGGGCCGAGCAGCCCGGCGCCGATCAGCCAGTCGGCCTGGTCGGCGGACTGCCCGAGCGCGTACTGCTTGATGAGCGAGCCGAAGACGTCCGAGAACGACTCGTTGAGCGCGCCCGACTGCCCGAAGTACTCCAGGTTGGCGGTGTACTGCGTGACGCCGTGGGTGAGTTCGTGGCCGATGACGTCGACCGGGATGGTGAAGTCGAGGAAGAGCTCGCCGTCCCCGTCGCCGAACACCATCTGCTCGCCGTTCCAGAAGGCGTTGCCGTACTGCTCGCCGTAGTGCACGGTCGCGTCCAGCGGCAGCCCCGAGTCGTCGATGGAGTGCCGGCCGTACGCCTTGAGATACAGCTCGAAAGTGGCACCCAGCCCGGCGTGCGCCCGGTTGACGGTCGCGTCCTTGGACGGCGTGTCGCTCTCGGAGTGCACCTTCGACCCGGGCAGCGTCTCCTGCCTCCGGGCGTCGTAGATCGTGCGGGTGGGCTTGTCGGACGGCGTGCCCGTCGGGGGGACCATGCCACGCACGGTGGTGATCCGGCGGCGGGTGCGCAGGAGCGCGTCGTGCTCCAGGGTGCGGCGCGCCGGCTCGTACGCGCGGGGGTCCTCGGACTGCGCGAGCTTGTCGAGGACATGGGGCGGGATGATGGTGCAGAACACGCTGTTGGTCTTCATGCCGAGCAATGTGGCACAGCGTGACCGCTTCGGTGATGCCTGTAGTCGAGTTGGCCGAAAATCGGTGGCGGAGTCGGAACGCCCGCTTCTACGGAGGGTAACCGCGGCCCGCCAACCCTCCGGTCAGAGCCAGCCGTTGCGGCGGAACCCCCGGTGGATGGCGAAGCAGGCGACCGTCATGAGGGCGAGCGCCAACGGATATCCGTACTTCCAGTGCAGCTCCGGCATGTGGTCGAAGTTCATGCCGTAGACCCCGCACACCATCGTCGGCACCGCGACGATCGCCGCCCAGGCCGTGATCTTGCGCATGTCCTCGTTCTGGGCCACCGTCACCTGCGCCAGATGGGCCTGGAGGATCGAGTCGAGCAGCGCGTCGAACGAGCCGATCTGCTCGTTGACCCGGGCCAGATGGTCGAAGACGTCACGGAAGTACGGCTGGGTGTCCGGGCCGATGAGCGGCATCGGCGCGGAGGCGAGGGCCTGGAGCGGCCGGAACAACGGGGTCACCGCCCGCTTGAACTCCAGGACTTCGCGCTTGAGCTGATAGATGCGGCCCGCGTCGCCGCGCCCCGCGGTGTCGCTGAACACGGCGGTCTCGACGGCGTCCACGTCGACCTGCATGGCGTCGATGACGACGAGGTAGTCGTCGACGACGTGGTCCGCTATGGCGTGCAGCACCGCCGCCGGGCCCTTGGCGAGCTGGTCGGGAGTGTCCTCCAGCGCCTCGCGCAGCGGACCGAGCGAGCCGTGCTTGCCGTGCCGCACGGTGACCACGAAGTCGGGCCCGGTGAAGATCATCAGCTCACCGGTCTCGACGACCTCGCTGGTCGCGGTCAGCTCCTCGTGCTCGACATAGCAGACGGTCTTGAAGACGGCGAAGAGCACGTCGTCGTACGGCTGGATCTGCGGGCGCTGACGGGCGCGTACCGCGTCCTCGACGGCCAGCGGATGCAGCTCGAACAGCTCGGCGATCCCGGCGAACTCCTCGGCGCTGGGCTCGTGCAGACCGACCCACACGAACCCCTCCCCGGACTTGCGCACCCGCCGTACGGCCTCCTCCACCGGGCAGTCGCCGGGCTGGCGCACCCCGTCCCGGTAGACCACGCAGTTCACCACGGCGCTGCCGAGCGGCGAGCGGGCCGGGTGGCTGAGGTCCACCGTGCGGCGGTAGGCACGGCGGACCGCCCTGCGGAGGTTGCGGATCATGGGCACGGCGCGGAACTCCTTCGGCGGATCGGCGGCCAGTGTGCCACGCGCCGTTCAAAGGCCGGTCAAAGTGCCAAGGCCGCAGGTCACGGCCGTGCCGCGACATCCCCGTCGAACGCGGCGGCGAGCCGCAGATAGCGAGCCGCGTCCTCGGGCCGTCCCTGGCGCTCCAGGGTGCGGCCGAGCATGAGCGTGGCGTACTGCTCGACGGGGTCGCGCTCCAGGACGGCCCGCAGCTCGGCCTCGGCCTTCTTGAGCTGGGCGGAGTGGTAGTAGGCGCGGGCGAGCAGCAGCCTCGGGGCGACCTGCTCGGGCACCTCGTCGACGATGCCGCCCAGGATGCGTACGGCCGTGACGTACTCCTTCGCCTCGAAGAACTGCTGGGCGCGGTCCCAGCGCTCGGCGGTGGTCCCGAACTCGTAGTAGCTGTCGACCACGAGACGTCCTTCCTGTGCGGCGCGGGGGAATGCCCGGCACTTGCGACTCCGATACGAGTGCGGCAACGCGAGGCCCTCGTTGAAAATTCCATTACCTTGCGGGGTGGGCGCGCGTGGGAGGCTGCCACCGGGTGCCCCGACAGGAATAGGTTGACCGCCATGAGCAATCTCGATCGTCAAGCCACACTCTCCGTGTGCGGCGGCCGCGGCTTCGTCGTCGCCGAGCCGGTGCGGGAGCTCCTTTCCCCGCGCACCGTCAAGCTCGGCGAGTCCACCGAGGTCCGCCGGCTGCTGCCGAACCTCGGCCGCCGTATGGTCGGCGCCTGGGCCTTCGTCGACCACTACGGCCCGGACGACATCGCCGACGAGCCCGGTATGCAGGTGCCGCCGCACCCGCACATGGGGCTGCAGACGGTGAGCTGGCTGCACGAGGGCGAGGTGCTGCACCGCGACAGCCTCGGCAGTCTGCAGACCGTCCGCCCGCGCGAACTGGGCCTGATGACCTCGGGGCGGGCGATCAGCCACTCCGAGGAGAGCCCCCGCCCGCACGCCCGCCTGCTGCACGGCGCCCAGCTCTGGGTCGCCCTGCCCGACGCCCACCGCCACACCGAGCCGCACTTCCAGCACCACGCGGACCTGCCGACCGTCACCGCGCCGGGCCTGAAGTCCACGGTGATCCTGGGCGAGCTCGACGGCGCGGCGTCGCCGGGAACGATCTACACCCCGCTGGTCGGCGCCGACTTGTCCCTCACGGCGGGCGCGGACCTGTCCCTCCCCCTGGACCCCGACTTCGAGTACGCGGTCCTGGGAATGTCCGGCGAGGCCCGGGTGGACGGCGTCCCGGTCCTCCCCGGCTCCATGCTCTACCTCGGCTGCGGCCGCACCGAACTCCCCCTGCACGCCCCCTCCGACGCGGGCCTGATGCTCCTGGGCGGCGAGCCGTTCGAGGAGGAGATCGTGATGTGGTGGAACTTCATCGGGCGCTCGCAGGCGGACATCGAGGAGGCGCGGGAGGAGTGGATGTCGGGGGCGCGGTTCGGTGAGGTGAAGGGGTACGACGGGGGGCGGCTGGCGGCGCCGGAGTTGCCGGCGGTGGGGTTGAAGGCTCGGGGGAGGGTGCGCTGAGCCGGCGTCCGAGTGCTGGGGGCGCGAAGGCGAGTGGGCGCGTACGGGCCTGCCCGACCAGGGCGTGGCTGCGGTAATACCCCTTTCAAGAATCCGTCGGCCGGGACAAATCGTCCAATGCTGCCCACAATGGAGGTAGGGCATAGGCCAACCTGCGAGGTGACGGCGACATGCTCGGAGGAGTCTCATCGGACTTGTCGGGAGAGCTCCTGCGGACCCGCGTCGAAACGCTGATCGGCCAGATCGGCGCGGCCAGGACGAGTGGCCAGGAGATCGGGCCGGAGCTGCGCGGGCGCGTCGCGACGCGTTTGACGACGGCGTTCCACCTGCGGGGCGCCGAAGCCCGTGAGCTGCTCACCGAGATCGACGACGGCGTGGCGCCGGCGGCGCTGTGGGCGAAGCTCTATCGACTCCAGCTCGAACTCGACGAACTCTTCGAGGAGACCCTCTCCTTGGTGGAAGGTGCGGCCCTGCGCGCCGCGCGCCTCGACGAGGGGTACTGCGTACTGGCCGATGTTCTGCTGGACGAGATCGGCGGCAGGACCCCGGTCGCGTGGGACTCGTTCACCGTGCTGGGCACCGAGGAGATCTATGCGCGCTCCACACGGGTGATCCGGGTCCGTTTCCCGGGCCGGTCGTTCTGGGACCTCCCGGTGGTCGCGCACGAGTACGGACACTTCGCCGGTCCCGCCGTGACGGTCGACGGAGGCGTGCGAACCGTCCACCCGCTGGAGGACCTGCTCGACGATGCGCGGAAGGAGTCACCCGACGCGCATTGGCCCTGGCTGCACGAGCTGTTCGCCGACACCTTCGCGAGCTATGTCCTGGGTCCGGCCTACGGCCTGGCCTGTGCGTTCGACCGGTTCGACCCGGCGGTGGCCCGGCACGGCACCGAGACGCATCCCGCCCCCAACCTCCGGATCGCGGCCATCGGGACGGTGTTGGACCGGCTGAACCAGGACCACCGCTACGACCATGCCATCAACGCCATGCGTGCAGTGTGGAGTTCGGGCACAGCCGAGGCGGGAACCGAGGACGAGGAGGGGCTGACGGAACCCTTCGGCAGTTGGATAGACGCCTGCCTGACATTCATGTCGGGACACCTCATGCAGGCTCGTTACGACGGTTGGTGGACGGTACTGGAGCTGGCACCGCGCCTCGTTGACGAGGACCGGGAAGAGCTGGTGGGCCGCAGGAGCACTCCGGACGTGGCGTACCGGATGTGCGACATCGTCAACGCCGGCTGGCTGGCCCGTATCCGTAGCGCCGATGCCGGGGCCCGGCTCCGGATCGCGCGACAGGCGAGGAGCCTGGCGGAGTTCAGCGTTTCGCAGGAGGTCCCCTGATGGTCCTCTCGGTTCTGGATGAACGTATCGCCTCGCTCCGCCGCGATCTGAGGCGGGCGAACGCCGCCTCCGCCATGGAAGCGAGGTTCGTGCAACTCGAACTGAAGACCGAGCCTTGGATCAAGGCGTTCGACGACATCCGCAGCAACTCGGCGAACGGCCTGGAGCGGCTGGAGGTCCTCATCGAGAAGGTCGCCGAGGGCAGCCTTGATCCGAGCGAGGCCTGGCAGGAGTACTCCGAGATCGAGGGGCTGAGCGGGGAGGTCTTCCGCGAATGCCTGGAGCTGCTGGGCGGTCTGGTCTTCCGTGAGAAGGAGTTGGACGAGCGGATCTGTGTGTTCGCGGATGCGTTGCTCAAGGAGTGCGCCATCAGCGTGGGAATGATCCCGACGCTCGTCATCCCTTCCCCGGATCGCGTGCCGCCGCTGGATTCGCGCCGCATCGCCCATATCCGCTACCCCGAATGGGATGTCTGGGCCCTGCCACTCGTCGTTCACGAATTCGGTCGGGTGGCGATCGCCGAATCCGTTCAGGCCAACGATTTCGCCCGGAAGACCGCGAGTGATCTGCACGCGCACCTCGCGGCCGGCCCGGATGTCGCACTGGAAGCCGTCGAGCAGCGAGTCCGTATGCTCCTCGCGGACGCTTTCGCCACGTTCACGCACGGGCCCGCCTATGCCTGTGCGCTCATGCTGCTGAGGCTCGATGTGGTCGCGCCGACTCTGGAGTCGCGCGCGTTGGTGCGCCAGCGTGCCGACATGGTCATGGGAATCATCGAAGCCCTCGACACCCATCGTCTGATCCACGCGCACCTCGGCCAGGAACTGGCGAGGTGCTGGGAGCAGGCGATCGCGTCGCTGCCGCACGCCCCAGCCGAGGCAGCCGACCCGCTTGGATCGCTGACCCTGGATCCCATGGCGGTCTTCGACAAACTCAAGAAGGTCTTCCATCCGGGCTCCGACTACACCGCGCAGGACTGGACCACCGCGACGGGATGGGGCGGCAAATGGATCGATCAGCTGACGGAGGGCGTGGAGGTTCCCCGCCCCGGCGATGTACGGCCGACGCATCGTCTTCGGGACGCGCTCAACGCAGCCTGGTACGTACGGCTCCAGCAGCCCGGCTGGGCGCGGGAAGGAGCCCGTGCGACCCGTGATCTCTGCCAGGAAATCATCGATCTGCATACCCCGGGCCGGGGAGAGCCGGGACCCGTAGGCGGCGAGTCCCGCCCGCCGAGGAGTGGTTGAAGTGACTACGGCCAGCCCGTGGGGCTTCAAGGGGACTCTGGTGGGTCAGCTGTCCTCGGAACTGGCGACAGTTCGGGAGGCACTCAGATTCGACAGGGCGGAGGACTGCGCGGCGATCGCCGCGCGGCTGGTGGCCGAGATCGTCGCTGGGCGAGCGGCGGCCGAGGACACCGAGGACCGGCAGCGCCTCGAACTGATCCACGCGTCCGCACTGACCACCCTGGGGCGTGCCGAGCTGATGGCGTCCCTGTCGGAGGGCCTCGCCCGGTTCGAGGACGCGGTGGAAATCTTCAACAGCGCGGTGGCTGCCGGAGCGGAGCTGCGGCGTGACGAACTCGCCGACTACGGCACGGCGCTCGGGGAACTGGGCATGCTGGAGGAGGCGGAGCCGTTCGTCGCCCTGGCCCTCGAACTGGACGCCTTCGTACCCGCGAAGGTGGTCCTGGCGATCGCCGACCTGCTGAGCGGACGGTCCCAACCGGCCGAGGCGGACAGACTGCTGAACCTCGCGCTCGACGCCGGGGCGGAAGACCCCGCGATCGCCGAGCGGCTCGCCCGCAGCCTGGCCGAGGCCGGCCCGACGGACAAGGCGGCCGACGCGTTTGCCCAGGCCGGCATGTGGTACGGAGCCGGGGGAGCGCCCGGCGAGGCGCGCAGATGCTTCGACCTGGCCCTCGGCCTGGACCCCGGCCACATCGGCGCGATGCTCGGCCGCAGCTATGCCCTGTCCGACCTCGGACGGTTCGAGGAGGCACTCGCGTCCGTCGAGCGTGCGCTGGATCGCCATCCGGAATCCGTCGAGGCGTGCACGTACACGGCGCAGCTCCTCGGCTCGCTGGGCCGGACCGACGAGGCGCTCCACCTGTTGGAGGACTGTTTGGCGCGCTCCGG
The DNA here is from genome assembly GCF_001653515.1 of Streptomyces sp. ERV7. Classification (GTDB taxonomy): domain Bacteria; phylum Actinomycetota; class Actinomycetes; order Streptomycetales; family Streptomycetaceae; genus Streptomyces. The sequence goes on from NZ_LYOY01000051.1 coordinate 1,396,236, forward strand.
CGCGCTCCCGGAGCTGCGCACCGCTCGGGCCCGCACACTGCTTTCCGCGGGGCAGGCGCAGGAGGCTCTCACAGCCGTGGAGGAATTGCTCGCCGAGCTGCCCACGGTCGAACTGCGCAGACTGAAGGCGCTGATCCTGCGCTCCCTGGACCGCCGGGAGGACGCGGTGGAGATCCTGAGCGAACTCCTCGCCGAAAACGCGGCCACTCCCGACGACCGGCTCGACGTGATCGACATGGTTGTCGGCATGGGCGAGTTCGAACGGGCCCTGACCGAGGCGGAGCACGCTCTGCTCCTCCTGCCGGGCAACGCGGCCCTGCTGGGGCGCCGCGCGCTGATCCTGGTACACCTTCAACGGTTCCAGGAGGCTCTCGATGCGGCGCTGGACGCGTCCGTACTGGATCCCACCAACTCCATGTCCCTGCATGCACAGGGTGAGGCGCTGATCCGGCTCGGGCGGGCCGAGGAGGCCGCGCGGCCGCTCCGGCAATGCCTGAACCTGGTCCCGGACTCGCTCGACGTCAGACGGCGGCTTACGGAACTGCTCGTCGACCAGGACCAGCTCGACGAGGCGGACCGCCTCGTCCTTGAGGGACTGCGGATCCACGGGGAGGACCCCCGGCTCCTGATGACACAGGGGCACATCGCCGTTCTCCGTGGAGACCATGAAAAGGCGCTGACCCCTCTGGAGACGGCCGCACGGCGACTCGACGAGGCCGCCGAAGGGGAGGCCCAGGACGACGACACGGTGGTGGAAGTACATCTCTGGCTGGGCGAAGCACTGCGGGGAGCAGGCCGCAACGACGAGGCCCGCCGCCATCTGGAACGCGTTCTCGTGCTGCGCCCGGACAGCGGCTGGCTCCTGGGAACGATGGGACAGGTGCTGCGTGCCACCGGCGACAGGGATGCCGAGAAGACCCTGCGCGATGCCACGGCGACCGCTGACAGCCCCAGCTTCGCCCATGCCGAACTGGGGGAACTGCTCCGGGAGGAGGGCCGGCTCACCGAGTCGCGGGAGGTGCTCACCCGGGGCATCGACCGGTGGCCCGCCGATGCGTGGCTCCGGGGAAACCTCGGTGCCACCGAGTACCTGCTGAAGGACTACGACGCGGCGCTCGCGTGCTTCGACGAGGCACTGTTCCGGAACGGTGCGTACGCCTGGGCATGGGTACTCAAGGGAGCCGTGCTCATGGACACCGACGAACTCGACCGGGCGGTAGGGGCCTTCGACGCCGCTCTGGAGCTGGAACCGTCCAACGGCTGGCCGTGGATACTGCGCGGCTGGATCCTGGAAATGGTGGGACGGCGGGAGGACGCGGCCCGGAGTTTCCAGCAGGCGGCCGAGAGCGAGGCGGACGCCTGGGCGCTGATCGGACTGGCCGACCTCCGGCTCCAGGAAGGAGATCCCGAGGAAGCCCGGCGACTCTTCGACAAGGTCCTGCTGGAGCTCCCCGGAGAGAACGCGACCGAGCTGGCCCAGAAGGGCTGGTGCCATCTCCGCGTCGACTCGTGCGAGCAGGCCGCCCGCGAATTCGGCCAGGCCCTGCTCCTCGAAGAGCCCTTCAGTCCCGTCCAGTTCGACCTGGCGCTCGCGCTGCTCGGCATGGAGCCGGTCGAGCGTGCCATGGACGCCTACGCCGAGGTCGTCGTGGCCGTGCGCGGCGTCGGGCACGCCGGGCGGAGGAGGTTCCTGCTGCACGTGGCCGAGCACGACCTGGACGTAGTACAGACCCAGCGCAGCTTCCGGAGGGTCGATTCCGAGCACCTGGACGTGGTCCGTTGGATGCTGGCGCGCGACGGGCCGGCCACACCGGAATGGAGGGAAGACGTGGAAGGCAACCTCACGCCGGAGACCTACCCGTGCACCCTGCACAGAATTGATCTGACGGACCAGGTCATCGAGCAGCTGTCCAACGACCCCGTGCGGGTAGTGAACTTCGGCTTCTCCCTCCGGCGGCGCGGCGGCAAGCGGAAGAACCAGCCGTTCACCGTTGTGGTGCGGTGTCCCGGCACCGGTTCGGGCGAGGACGCGCACGACCACGAGTTCAAAGGGGTCGTCGCGTCATGAACGACACGAGGACACCGCCGCACGACGTGGTGTCGCCCGAGACGCGGCGTTGGCAGCGCGCCGCCGACGCACTCGAACCCGAGCACACACTGGGCAGGATCGCGGACAACGCGAAATTCGTCCTGACGTCCATCACGGTACTGGGCACCGCGCTCTCCGCGGCCGGTCTGGTGTCCATCACCCGGCTCACGCACCGCCCGGAGCTCCTCGGTCTCGCGGTGTTCGCGTTCGCCCTGTCGCTGGGCGCGGTCCTGCTGGCCCTGTGGACGCTCGTACTGCGCAGCCGCGAGGTCAATCTGGAAAACTTGAAGGACGTCGAGGCCTGGTACGAGGAGGAGCTCGGCAAGGCGAGGCGGGTCGCCGTGGCGGGATGGCTCCTGTGCGGCGGGGTCCTGGCGGCCGGTGTGGCCGCCGTGGTCGCGGCCCTGGTGGCGACTCCGGCGTACCAGGTCGCCCTGCAGAGTGCCGGATCCGGCGGGAAGCACAGCCTCACAGCGTCCGCGTCCGCGACCGACGCCGGTCGGGGCGCGGTCCTGGTGGTGAGCGTCACCGGCAGGGACGCGTCCGGCGCCGAGACGGTGCTGATCCGCAGCAGCAGCACGACGGACGCCGACGGCACGGCCAAGATCAAAGCCTCCGTCGACACCGACCGTACGTACGCGTCCTACAGGATTGTTCTGAGCGACGACGGCGAGCAGAAGGCGACGCTGACCGTTACCGCACCCTGAGATGCCCTTCCAGGCCCCCGTACAGCAGACGATCGACGCGTAGCATGGCCACCAGGTCGGGCACGAGGTGCCCGTGCCCGAACGTCATGCACCCCAGGAGCCCACCCATGCACCACTTCGACATAGAAACACTGCCGGCGGGCCGCTGGCGCAACGGTGGTGGGGCGACCAGGGAGATCGTCTCGCGGCCCGAGGGTGCCGAGGCGTTCGGGTGGCGGGCGAGTGTCGCCGATATTGAACGGGACGGGGCGTTCTCGGCGTTTCCGGGTGTGGAGCGGACGCTCACCCTGCTGACCGGAGACGGGGTGCGGCTGATGTGCCCCGGTGTGTTCGACCAACTGTTGGTGCGTGCGGGGGAGCCGTTCGGGTTTTCCGGTGACCTCGCGCTGGCCGCCGAACTGCCGGGAGGGGCCTGCCGGGTGCTCAACCTCATGGTGCGGCGCGGCCGTTGGACGGTCGGGGTGGACCGGGTCGCGGGCCCGGTCGTGCCGCGCGCGGGGCACGCAGGGGTGCTCTATGTGCTGAGCGGCCGCTGGCAGGACGGCGTACGAGGACGTGTTCTGATGCCCGGTCAGGGCGTGTGGTGGGACGGAGACGACGAGGCCTCGGCCGGAGCGGTCGCACCGCTCTCGGCCGACGCCGCCGCCCTGTGGGCGGATGTCGTGCCGACGGGGTGACGCCGCGTCAGCCGACCGGCTCCGTCGCCGACCGTTCGCCGTCCTCGGTCACGGTCGGGTGGATGGTCTCGGCGGGCGGGTTGGCGGTGCGCCGCGCCCAGAGCCAGTACACGCCCGAGGTGACCACCAGCGCGACGATCCACGAGATGTCGGCGCCGTCGAGCTTCTTGGTGATCGCGCCGGTGTACAGCTTGGTGGCCAGGAACGGGATCTGTACGGCGACGCCCACGACGTAGCAGGTCAGCGCGGTGACGTTCCAGCGCCCGTAGCGGCCGTCCGGGTCGTACAGGGCCGGTATGTCGACGCGTTCGCGGGAGATCAGGTAGTAGTCGACCAGGTTGATCGCGCTCCACGGGGTGAACACGGTCAGGAGCAGGAGGACGAAGTTCTTGAAGTTGGTCAGGAAGTCGTCGCTGGCGGCGAGCGCGATGACCATGGACACCGTGATGAAGCCGACGATGTAGGCGGCGCGTACGGCGGCCGAGATGCCTGAGCGGCGGTCGAAGGCGGTGACGGTGGTCAGGATCGACATGAAACCGCCATACGCGTTCAGGCAGTTGACGGTCAGCTTGCCGACCACGATCACCAGGTAGATGAGGAACGCGAGGAACGCCGGGCCCGCCAGATCGCCGAGGAAGCCGACCTGGTCGGGCAGGAACGCCTTGCCCGCGACGGCCGCGGTGAGCGCGCCCAGCGTCATGGCCCACTGGGATCCGACGACGGAGCCGGCGAAGGTGGACCAGAACGTCGCGCGCGTGCTGGTGTCGCGGGGCAGATAGCGCGAGTAGTCGGCGACATACGGGCCGAAGGTCAGCTGCCAACCGGCCCCGAGGCCCACGGCGAGCAGGAAGGTCGCCGCCTCGAACCCCTTGTTGCCGACGTGCGCGCCGACGTCGTACTGCGTGAACAGCCGCACCAGCAGATAGCCGAGGCCGAGTGAGCCGACGACGGTCGCGATGCGGCCCGCGAGGTGGATGAGGCGGTAGCCGGTGACGGCGACCACGGCGGTCAGTGCTCCGAAGACGAGGATCCCGGCGTCGGTGCCGATGTGCAGCATCTCCGACACCGCCTGTCCGGCCAGCACACTGCCGGTCGCGGCGAAACCGAGATACATCAGGATCACCAACAGCAGTGGCAGGACCGCGCCGTAGACGCCGAACTGCGCGCGACTGGAGATCATCTGCGGTACGCCGAGCCGCGGCCCCTGCGCGGAGTGCAGCGCCATGACGACGCCGCCGAGTACGTTGCCGATCAGCAGCGCGGGTATCGCCCAGAGCGCGTCGGCACCGAAGACGACCGACAGGGCGCCGTCGACGATCGCGGTGATCTGCATGTTGGCGCCGAACCACAGCGTGAACTGGCTGCGCGGTGTGCCGTGCCGCTCGCCGTCCGGGACGGCCTCGATGGTCCGCCTCTCCATCGCGAGGCGGTCCCCGGGGGCGTGTTGTACGGGCATGTCGGTGACCTCTCCCCGCAGCTGTTCCGGCGTGTCGGGACGAACTCCGCCGTTGATCCAGCGTTGATCCAGGTGGTGCTGCGCCGAATCTGGCATGGGGATGAACAAACATCAAGATCTTGAATGGCAAATTTCATAGAGGGGGAGCGGCTTCGCCGTAACGCCCCTCCAGGGGCGGCCGGTTGATCAGGTTGCGTGGCGTCACCGGCCACCATTGACAATAGGCAAGTAAATGCCTGCATAATGAGCGTGCGAGCCGCTGGGCAGGTGTGTGTGCCAGTCGGCGGCCCGGCACGTCGGCGTTCGATGAACCCCGTCCGCAAGCGATCAGCGTCATCCGGAACAAGGCAGAGGAGTACGCCATGACTGGCGAAACCATGTCCGTGCCGAGCTACGTATACGTCACCTACATCCGCGCCGGTGCGGAGCAGGTGTGGGAGGCCCTGACGGACGCGGATCTGACGGCGCGCTACTGGGCGCACGCCAACGTTTCGGACTGGCGGCCGGGCTCCGCCTGGGAGCACCGGCGCGTCGACGGGTCGGACGTGGTCGACGTCGTCGGCCGGGTCATCGCGGCCGAGCCGCCCACGCGGTTGGTCGTCACCTTCGAGGACACTCCCGACGCCGCGGCGACGCGGGACCCGTCGGTCGTCACCTTCCTCGTTGAACCGCACAAGGACATCGTCCGGCTCACCGTCACCCACGAGAACCTCCCCAACGTGGAGATGCTCAACGGTATTTCGCACGGCTGGCCCGCCGTCCTGGCGAACCTCAAGTCCCTCCTCGAAACCGGTGAGGTCCTGCCGCAGGCGCCCTGGGAGATGTCCCGTCCGCAGGTGTGAGGGCGGCGGTGGCCACGACCTCTCCCGTACGCACTCCGTACACGTACGCAGAAAGAGAAGGTGCGCAACCATGGACACCACGACCCTGCGGGACGCCTACCGCACGTTGCTGGAGGCCGCTGCCGCGGTGGCCGAGGCGGAGGGAGCGGTGGCCGTTCCACCTGCCGGAGAGTGGAACGCCGACCAGATCCTGGCCCATGTCTCCCTGGTCGGCGCCGCCACCATCGCCGCCGTCTCGTCCGTCACGGCGGGGGTGCACACGACGTATGACAACCGTGTCGCGCTCGACCTCTGGACCATCGAGCGCACCATCGAGCGCGCCGGTGGCAACACCGGGCTGCGCCACCGTATCGGCCTCCAGGCGGACGCCCTGTGCGCGCTCGGCGGGCCGGTGCTGAGCGAAGCCGAACTCGACACACCGGTACCCGCCCTGCTCCTGTCGAACGACAAACTCCTGGTCGATCAGCCCCTGTCGCTCAGGGGCATCGTCGTCGGCCTCGCGGACGGCGAACTGCCCGGCCACACACGTCAGTTGGTCGCGCTGCTGCCGGAGGTGGGCGGGGTCCGTCGAGGGTGAGCGGTGCCCGGTAGCCCCTGTGCCGCAGGAGCGCGAGGAGTAGGGCCTGCCGGGCAGCGCCGTACGCGGTGGTGGCTCAGTCGCGGAGCCCGGAGTCGATGATGTGCTCGGCGAGCTCGCGGGACGCGGCGGCGGGCCGACTCCCGGGGCGGGTCGCACCGGCGGCGAGCAGTCCGTCGACGAGGAGGAGCAGCTGGTCGGCGGCGAACTCCGGCCGCGCGTGCCCGAGGGCGGCGAACTCGTCGGTGAAGAGGCCGTGGAGGACGCGCCGGTAGGCCCGGGTGACCTCGTGTCCGGGGTGCTCCGGGTCGGAGAGCGCGAGGTCGGCGGCGAGGTAGCGGCAGCCGTGGAAGTCGGGCTCGGACGCGATGCGGCCGAGCCGGTCGACCACCGCGAGGAGCCGGACCCGGGGCTCGTCACCCGCGTCGGCCATCGTCGCGCGGTACCGCTCCTCGTCCTCGGCGGTGCTGCGCCGCAGCATCTCCGCGATGAGGCCGTCCTTGCCGCCGAAGTGCTCGTACAGCGAACGCCGGGCGACGCCCGCCGCCTTGAGCAGTGCGTCCACGCCGACGCCGACGCCCTGGGTGTAGGTCAACTCCTGGGCGGCGAGCAGCAGTCGCTCACGGGGGCCGGGCTTGGCGGAGGTGGTCATGCCGTGATTGTGCCAGCCCTTGACTCGGTAGAACAACCGGTCTATCTATATATGTAGACCGATTGGTCTACTGCTTCCGGGGAGGATTCATGTCCGTACGCGGCACCGCCGACGTCATCGAGCTCTTCAACCGTGCGTTCACCGACCACGAGGCCGATCTCCTGCTCGACCTCATCGCCGAGGAGTGCGTCATGGAGAGCGTCCAGCCCGCGCCGCGCGGGGAGCGGGTCGTCGGGCGTGAAGCCTGTACGCAGTGGTGGACCGTGCTTGTCGAGGACCGAGGCTCGCAGTTCCTGCCGCAGGAGGTGATCGTGGCGGGCGAGCGCGCCACGATCCTGTGGAACTACCGCTTCGGGGACGGCCCCCACGACTGGGTGAGCGGCGTCAACGTCATGCGTGTGGTGGACGGCCGCATCGTCGAGGCCCTCGGCTTCAGCAAGACCGCGGGCGAGGTCCCGCTGGCTTCGGAATCCGACGCGGTGTGATGTCGGGGGTGGCGTCTTCTCCGGAGCCGCAACCTCGCGCCTGGTCGCACGTCGTACAGGGCAAGGGACGTTCCCCGCAGTCCCGTCAGTCTCCGTACGCGAAGCATCAGGAAAGGCGGCAATGTCAGCCAAATACCGGTCGCTGTATCGGTCGTTCCCGCACAAGATCGCCACCACGTCAGCCCTTCTGCTGGCTGCCACCATGGCCGCCCTGCTGTCGCCGGGCAGCGCCGCCCTCGCCGCGGAACCGGAGTCCATCAGCACGCATTCCGGTGCCACCACGCAACAGGAGCGCCGCCAGGTCGACGCCTACTGGACCCCGGCACGTATGAAGCTGGCGGGTGCCCTGGTCCCCGAGATCACCCCCGTACCCGAGGACGACAACACGCCCGACGATCCGCTTCCGCTGCCCGCCGACACCCCTGATTCCGGGGCCACTTGGAGGTACGGGGGCGCGGTGGGCACGAGTGTCGGGCGGCTCTTCTTCACCTTCGCCGACGGCTACGACGGCAGTTGCACCGCGACGGTCGTCCGCAGCGCGAACCGCAGCACCGTCATCACAGCGGCGCACTGTCTGAGGAGTGTCGGGGCTCCCGCCGCCGACGGCACCTGGAACCACAACCTCTATTTCGTGCCCGGCTATCGCAACGGAACGAAGCCGCTGGGCGGCTTCACCGTGAAGAGCGCGGCCACTTCCTCCCGCTGGAACACCGATCCGGGCGGGACGACATCGGCGGACATCGCCGTCGCCGGCTACGACACGGGAATCCTCGTCGCCAACCCCTCGGCCGAGGGGCGGAGGATCGCGGATGTCACGGGCAGCCAGAAGATCGCCTTCACCAAGCCCGTCCAGGGCGAGTTCATTCATGCCTTCGGGTATCCGAAGGCCCGCCTCAACGACCCCACGGCCAAACACGCCGGATCACGCATGATCCACTGCGCGGGGCCGGCCAGGCCCGGCCCCGAGGCGCCCCTTCTGTGGGGTGAGTCGTGCGACATGTCGAGCGGGGCGAGCGGCGGCCCCCACTTCGCCCGGTTCGACCCCCGAACCGGAACCGGAACCGTCGTCGGCGTCACCAGTACCACCGACGAACTCGCGGGCGGTCCCACACCCACGCTCTACGCCACCCGCCTGGGTGACAGCGCACGCCACCTCTACGACTGGGCGCAGACCCGACCGCTCTGAGGGGAAGCCAGGGCCTGTTCGGCCGGCCGGCACACATCCCCGGCCGAACAGGATCCGCACGTACCGTCCACCACCGCCCCACCCACACTTGCAAGTTGTTGAAAACTTGCCGACAAGCGACGACTTGATCCTATTCTTGCCGGAGATCGCAAGATCATCTGGCTTGTACGCGACGGTGTCCGGCACCATCCCTGCCGCCGCCGTCCGTCAACGAGGGGGTAGACCATGTTCGTCCCGAGGAAGCACCCGAGAAAACACCCGAGACGCGGCAGACGCGGAGCGGCTCTCGCCTTAGGTGTTCTCGCACTCGCATCGAGCGCCGTCCTGACGGCACCCGCGACCGCTCAGGCCGCCGACCCCTCCGGGGTCCTCATACCGGCGCCGGACGCCTACGCCGACCTCGCCGACACACTCCTCTCGACCAGCAACAACGGGGTGCTGCACCAGGAGGAGGGATCGGCGAGCTATCTGTGGACCAACACCTACAACCGCCAGACCGTCCCGGTGACCGCCCTGGACGGCGTACCCCGTGCAGCGATCTTCACGCAGCACGACGAGTACGACCGGGCGGCGTACGCCACCACGGTGGACGGCACCACCACCATCACTCTGGTCAACGTCGAGAAGAACACCAGGACGGACCTGACCCTGCCGCAGGGATACTCCCACCCTCGGATGTCCGGAGGCTTCGTCCTCGCCACCCGGGCGACGGAAGACGGCGGACACGATCTGCGCGTGCTGCGGCCCAGCGGCGCGAGCACACCGTACGACGTCGCGGTACGGCTGCCGGCGGGCGCCACCGCCGAGGCCGAACCGGTGCTGTACGGCGGCGAGTCCACCTCCCTGGTCATCCGCTACCGCGTCGGCTCGACCTACGGCTACGGCGTCCTCAACGGCATCTCCGGCGCCGTCAGCGCGCTGCCGGTCACGGGCGAGGCGAGCAGCTTCCGTATCACCCGCGATGTGATCACCTGGTTCACCCGCCAGGGCGGGCAGGGCGTGCGGGTGCTCTCGCGCACCACGCCCGGCGGCCCGCCGAAGGTCCTCGAACTGCCGCTGAAGTCCGCCGACAGCGAGGTCACCTCGTATGTCGTGGGCCGGAACGTGCTGTGGAGCGAGGGGGCCAAGGGCGCTCTGAACCTGACGCCGATCGACGGCGCGGAGTCTCCCCGGGTGCTCCTCACCGAGTTCGAACAGGGACTGGAGCGCTCCGACAGCATGCTCACCGCGCTCGGCAGGACCGCCGACGGCACCCGCGCCATCCACCTGTTCACCGTGGACGGCAGCGGACTCGTCTTCGACCTGCCGCTGCGTGTGCTGAAGCCGGCCAAGAAGGCGGACGGCTCGGTGCGGGCGCTCGGTCTGGACCGGGGAACCGTCCGGTTCGCCGACGCGCTGCCCGACGCGGTGCGCCTGTACGGAAAGGACGTCGGCACCGGCCTCGACCCGGCCGCCGGAGCGGATCTGCCGGTCTTCGACGCCGCCGCGCCGGGGCGGTTCGCGGACGGCGGCGACGAGGGCCTGGCCCGGCTGGTCGCGGACCCCGACACCGGCAACGACGTCCTGGTCACCGGGGACGACCCCGCCAAGCCCGGCCACCGTCTGCCGCTGCCCGCCGCGGGCGGCCGCATCGTGGACGTCTCCCCGCAGTACCTGCTCTACCGGGCGCCCGGCGCCGACGGCAGGAACTACGTCGTCGACACCGCCCACGACAAGATCGTCCAAGAGCAGGCCGCACCGGCCGCCACCCTGGACCACTCCACGCTCTGGACCGCGCAGCCGAACAGCTCCGGCACGCTGATCGCCACCGATCTGCGTACCGGCGAGCAGCGCGGTGCCATCGCCCTCCAGGCGGGCTGCGTTCCCGACGACCTGCAGACCAACGGCAAGCTCATCTACTGGAGTTGCACCAGCCAGGACCGGGCGGGGGTGTACGATGCGACGGCCGACGTCGCGTACCCGGCACTGGCCCATGACGTGCTGCTGGGCGACGGCTTCCTCGCCCAGCGTGCGGCGGGCGACACCGTGCGCCTCACCGGCCTGAACGAGGACGGCACCACCACGGACCTCGGCCTGGTCAGCGGCGTCAAGGACACCTCCGCGACCGACAGCCGCGGCGTGACCTGGACGGCCGACCGGCACGCGGGCAAGATCGCCTTCGTCGACAAGGACGACACCGTCCACGTCACCGCGGTGCAGCGGACCGTCTCGCCGCTGACCGTGGCCGACAGCTCGGTCCCGGCGGCCTTCCGGACCGGCGACGGCGCTGTCTGGCAGCCCCGGTGGTGGCTCTCCAAGCCCGCCGCCTCCTGGAAGCTGACCCTGCGCGGCCGGGACACCGGCACCGTCGTCCGCACCTGGACCGGCACCGCCACACGCGGCACCGTGCCCGTCTCCTGGGACGGCACGACCACGAACGGCACCGCGCCCACCGGCGGCTACACCTGGTCCCTGACGGCCGCCCCCGCGGACGGCCAGGGCCCGTCCCTGCGCGTGTCCGGAACGCTGGACATCGCCGGTTCGTAACGGCTTCCTGCGGTGCGGGGGCGGCGGGCGGAACGCTGCCCCGCCACCCTCGCACCGTCTCGTCGGCTGGTATCAGGCCGTGGAAGTCAGCTCCGGCACGCCCCTCGGGCTCCCGTCCGCGTCGATCGCCACGAACGTCAGCTGGGCCGTGGCGACCTCCGTCGTGGGGCCGGAGGCGTTCCAGCGTTCGGCCGTGACGTGGACGGCGACGTCCATCGAGGTGCGGCCGGCGCGTTCCAACTCGGCGTGCACCGTGAGCAGGTCGCCCGCGCGGACGGGGGACAGGAACGCCATGCGGTTCACCGAGACGGTGACGGCGGGGCCGTCCGCGTGGCGGCCCGCGGCGGCCGCGGCCGCGTCGTCGATCAGCTTCATGACGACGCCGCCGTGGATCGTGCCGTACAGATTGGTGTCGTGCTCGCTCATGATGTGCGCGAGGGTGACCCGGGAGTCGGCGGGTGCCTTGTGGGCGCGGCCGGTGGTCGTGCGGATGCCCATGGGGTGCACGGGACTCTCCTTCGCGAGTCGCGGTGGGGATCCCGGGCGGTTGGTCGCGAGGAACCGGAATTCGCCGAGAAGCGAAGGCGAAGGGTGCGGAGGATCGGCAGCGCCGGTGGCACGCGTGTCCGAGTGCGTGTCCGCCCGCTCCGCCGGCCCTCCCCTCGAAGGCCGCCGAGATCACCGTACGCACGGGTGGCGCACGGGCAGTGGCAGGTCTTCGGACTCGCGGGCCGCCCAGCGGCCCGCCCCCGCCTGGTCGAGGGGCGGGACCGCATGAAAGCCCGGCTCACCCTGGTGGGCGCACTACTCGCCGTCACCGCCTGCACCACCGGCCCCACCCTCGAAAACCAAGGCACCGTCACCGCACCCCCCGGCGACAGCAAACACCTCACCATCGGCACCGCCGGATTCACCGAGAGCGATCTCCTCGCCCAGATGTACGCCCTGCTCCTCAACCACGCCGGCTACCGCACCAAGATCCTCTCGGTCACCAACCGCGAGCTGTACGAACCCGCCCTGGAAGCCGGGCAGATCGACGTCGTGCCCGAGTACGCCGCCACCTTCGCCGACTGGCTCAACGCCAAGGCCAACGGGCCCGACGCACCGGCCGTCGGCTCGCCCGACCTCGCCACCACCATGAGTGCCCTGCGCACCCTCGCCGCCCCACGCGGCCTCACCGTCCTCGACCCCGGCAAGGCAGTCGACCAGAACGCCTTCGCCGTGACCGCCGCGTACGCCCGGGAGCACAAACTCAAGACGCTCAGCGATCTGGGTGCGGCGAAGCTGCCCGTACGGCTCGCCGCGGGGGACGAGTGCGTGCAGCGGCCCTACTGTGAACCGGGGTTGAAGAAGACGTACGGCATCGACATCACGGCCGTCGACCCCAAGGGCGTAGGCACCACCCAGTCCAAACAGGCCGTGCAGAACGGGCAGGACCAGATGGTCCTCACCACGACGACGGACGCGACCCTGGACGCCTTCGGGCTGGTGCTCCTCGCCGACGACCGCCATCTCCAGAACGCCGACTACATCGTGCCCGTCGTCAACCGGTCGCGGGCGGGGAGCGAGGGCGTCACGCGCGCGCTGGGCGCGCTCAACACCGTACTGACGACCGCGGACCTGGCGAGTCTCAACCAGCAGGTGGACAGCTGGCGGCGGCTGCCGAAGGACGTGGCCAAAGACTACTTGGTGTCGAAGGGCCTGTTGCGGCCCTGAATGCGGTCGCGCAGCCGGTCCTTGCCGCGCCGGTGCAGCCGCCGCTGGACACGCCCGGTCGCGCGGTCCGGTGGCGCCGTGTCCTCCAGGTCGTCGGCGCCTTCCTGTACACACACGTGGACGTGCATGTCGTGCCAGCCGTCCGCGTGCAACTGGGCGCTGCGGCGTGTGCTCTCCGGAGTGAAACCCGACTTCAGGGCGACCTGGCAGGCCGCGTGGTTCGCCATCGGGTGGGCGATCTCGATCCGGTGCAGCCCCACCGTGTCCAGCGCCCACGAGGCCAGCGCGGCGACCGCCGCGGGCGCCACTCCCTGACCGCGGACCGAGGGCAGGATCCAGTACCGACACTCGGAGCGGCCCACCGCCAGGTCCAGGCAGCACAGCGCGACCCACCCGACCAGCGCGCCGTCCGAGGCGCGCGCCACCGCCCAGTGCGCGTCCGTTTCCGCACGCCAGCCCTGGCGCCAGCGCGCGATCCACCCCCGGGTCTCGATCTCGCAGTCCGCGCGCCGCCGCGTCCAGTGCTGGATCGCCGGATCCTGGTACGCCTGGTAAACGAACGGGGCGTCGTCGAGTTCCCAGGGCCGCAGGAACAGACCGGCGGATACCGCGAGGGACGGTTGGTCGGACCGGCCGAGGCGGCCTGCCGGGACAACGGCAGGGACCAGCTGGGGCATGGGCCCATCATGGCAGCGGAGCGCCGCCGGAGGGGGCCGCTCCAGCCGGACCGCCCCGCCGATTTTTCACGTCCACATTCACGCCAGTAAGGGACTTGAGGAATTCACCCCCGGGTCGACCCCGGGGCGGTCCCGGTCCTACCCCGACAATGGGGTCGAGGAAGCAAGCGCATGAACGGGCGAGAGGGACACGAGGGTATGGATCACGACGAGCTCCACAGCCGGTTCGCCACACTGACCACCGCGCACCTGGCGGACGCCTGCCTCCGCGCGCGCGTGCCCGTGCGGTGCGCGCCGTCCGTACTGCGCCCCGTGGTCGACGGCGGACGCGTGGCCGGACGGGTGGCGCCGGCGCGACACGTCGGCAGTGTCGACATCTTCCTGGAGGCGTACGAGGAGGCCGCGCCCGGCGACGTCCTGGTCGTCGACAACGGCGGACGGCTCGACGAGGCCTGCGTCGGGGACCTCGCCGTCCTGGAGGCGAAGGACGCCGGTCTCTCCGGCGTGGTCATCTGGGGCCTGCACCGCGACACGGCCGACATCCGGGCGATCGGGCTGCCCGTCTTCAGCATGGGCGCGACCCCGGCCGGGCCGCAGCGGCTGGACGGCCGCCCCAAGGACGCCCTGGAGACGGCCGCGGTGGGGGAGTGGACCGTGAGCCGCGAGGACGTGGTGCTCGGGGACGACGACGGGGTGCTCTTCGTCCCCGCCGACCGGGTGGCCGAACTCCTCACCGTCGCGGAGACGATCCGGGACACCGAGCGCCGCCAGGCGGACCGCATCCGCGAGGGCAACTCCCTGCGCGAGCAGGTGCAGTTCGCCCGCTACCTCGACGGGCGCCGCGGCAACCCCGCGCTCACGTTCCGTGAGCATCTGCGCGCTGTGGGTGGGGCCATCGAGGAATAGGATGGCGCTGTACGCGCATGTGTACGGCACGCCTCGCCGCACACCTCCAGAACCTGTGACTCCTCGGCGGAAGGGGCCGGTGCCACCATGACCACGCTGCTGATCGGCGCGCACGAACCGCTGGCCGTCGACGTGGCGGCGGCGATCCGTGCCGGGGACCTCCCGGGCCTCCAGAGGCTCCTCGCCGCACACCCCGGACTCGCGGCGGCGCGCCTCGGCGACGAGCTGGTGAACCGCACCCTGCTGCACGTGGCCACGGACTGGCCCGGCCACTTCCCGAACGGTCCCGCGGTCGTGGCCGCGCTCGTCGCGGCGGGTGCGGACGTGGGGGCGCGGTTCACCGGCCCGCACGCCGAGACCCCGCTCCACTGGGCCGCCAGCTGCGACGACGTCGCCGTCCTGGACGTGCTGCTCGACCTGGGCGCCGACATCGAGGTCGACGGCTCGGTCATCGCGGGCGGCACCGCGATCGCGGACGCGGTCGCCTTCGGCCAGTGGCGGGCCGCCCGCCGACTGCTCGAACGCGGTGCCCGTACGACACTGTGGCAGGCGGCCGGCCTCGGCGAACTCGACCGGGTCGCCGCCTACTTCGCCCCCGGCGCCCCGCCGCCTCCCGCCATCGAGACCACCGAGGCGCTGTGGTGCGCCTGCCACGGAGGCCGGCAGCCGACGGCCGCGTATCTGCGCGACCGGGGCGGCGACATCGACTGGGTCGGCTACGACGAGCTGACCCCGCTGGACGCGGCCGTCCGCGCGGGCCACGGCGAAGTGGTCGGGTGGCTGCGGGAGTTGGGGGCGAGGTCGGCGAAGGAGCGGGCGTGAGCGGTCCCGCGCGCCCGCGCGGGCACCTGCCCCGGCCCCGTTCACCAGTGTGTGATCAGCCACGGGACCGCGGTGGCGACCAGGATGATGGCGCACAGCCGTACGGTCATTCCGGTGCTGGTGATGGCCAGCCGGACCGTGCGCCACATCTCTCTGCTGTACGTCTCCATGCCGGGCATCCGAGGCCCCTCCCGTGATGTGTCCTGAGCCGAGCGACGCCGTCCGGTGGACGGCGTGCGCCTCAGTGTCGAAGGAAAGCGGTGGGAGGAATCGGAAAGTGACGGAAAGTGACGGAACTTTGCTCTGCCTGCCAAGACGGCGCGAAGCCTGACATAATTCCGGTCCGATCGACGCCCTGCAGCGATTCCGTCCTGGGGAGGCGCCCTTGCCCGGAAGCGAGTTACCCGGACCGGACGTGCTGCCGCACGGCCCGCAGCGGACGCTGACCGTAGAGCTGCACGGGCTGCACCAGGCCGCCGGGCTGCCGCCGGCCCGACTGGTGGAGGCCTGGGTGCGGGGCGACCCCAAGTGCACCGAGACCGTCAGCCACACCACGTTCCGCACGATGCTCCGTGGCGCCACGCTGGTGGGCTGGATCAAGTGGGCCGGCGTCGTCCGCGTACTGGCGGCCCACGCCGTCCCGTCGGCGGATTCCGACGCGCAGATCGAGCGGTTCCACTCGCTGTGGCTCGGCGCGGCGGCGCCGACCGAGGCTCCCGAGTTCATGCGCGCGCCGGAACTCGCGCCCGCGCCCCCTTCGGAGCACACGTACCAGCCAGTGGCCCGGCAGCTCTGTATGCCCGTCTATATCGTGGTGGACGCGCCGGGACCGTCCGGAAGGCGGGAGGCGCAGTTCGACCATGTGCTGGGCGCGCTCCTGGACCAACTGGCCTTCGCACCGCGCATCTCGGAGCTGGCCCACGTCTGTGTCGTGGCGTTCTCCCGCGAGCCCTATGTCGTGGTCGAACTGACCGATCTCAACGACCTGATCCGGATGCCGAAGGTGACCTGCCTCGGCGCCGTCGACTACGCGGCCTCCTTCGCGCTGCTGCGCGAGCGGATGACCGCGGACATCGCCGTCCTCGGCGAACAGGGATGGGCCGTCCGCAGACCGCTGGTGCTGCTCCTGAGCAACGGCGGCCCCGCACAGGGGGACAACGGCTGGCACGCGGAGTTCAGACGGCTCATCGACCCCGCGCATCGGGCGCGTCCGCACATCATGGGCTACGGGTTCACTCCTGAGGCGTACGAGTTCGTGAAGCGGACCGCCACGTTCGCGGCGTTCCGGGCCGATCTGAACGAACCGGTGCCGGTGCCGGGCGAGGAACTGGTCAGGGCGGTGGGGTCGATGCTGAATTCCATGGTCTCCTCGGCCGTGGCCCGGCGGATGACGCTGTCCATCCCGGACGCCCCCGCGAAGTCCATCTCTACGGAGGACCTGGATTGAACGACCCCGGCGTGGTCCCCCAGCCCGTCCGCGGGACGGCGTCCGCCGCACACTCGCCGCAGGGAGCCTCCGGCCGTGGCGGGGTCTTCGAGGTGCCCGGGCGCGCCGACGTGGTGCTGAAGATCTTCCGTACGCCCGCGCCACACGAGCGCGCGGAGCGGCTGCGCACCCTGGTGGCGCTCCCGGACACGATGGACGCGGCCGACCGCGCCGTGCTGAGAGACGGCAGCTGCTGGCCGTTGGCGGCGGCGACCGAGGGCGACGCGGTGGTGGGATGCCTGCTGCCCAGGGCGCCCGAGAAGTTCGTCTTCGCCCGTACCGCGCCCTCGGGCCGGCCCCAGCACGGCTATCTGGAGATCGACTGGCTGGCCAACGCGAACGAGGTGCTGGAACGCCGTGGCATCCCGCCCCAGAGCCTGCGCGACCGTGCCGCCGTATGCCTGAGCGTCACCAGGGTCGCCGCCGTCCTCGAAAAGCACGACCTGGTGTACTCGGACTGGTCGTACTCGAACGCGTTCTGGTGCGTGGCTGACCACACCGCGTACGTCATCGACGTCGACGGATGCACTCTCCGCGTCGGCCCGAACGTACAGCAGCCGGGCTGGGAGGATCCGCTCACGCCCAGCACGTCGGACGCCGACACCTATGTCGACCGGTACCGCCTGGCCCTGCTGACCGCCCGCTGCCTCACCGGCCGACGCAAGTTCGACCACGTCGTGGCCGAGTTCCAGAGTGGTGGCGGCCTGGACGAGCTGCCGGGCCTGCGGGACGCCCTGCTGCGCATGCTGCTGGCACCCGAGCGGAAGCAGCGGCCCCCAGTGAGCGAACTGCTGGGGGAACTGGAGGGTGTGGTGGGGGAGTAGGGCCGCCCGAGGCGGGATGAGTGCCGCCCGATCCAGCACGCCCTCCCCGTTGTCAGTGGCCCGTGCGAAGGTGGTCCACATGGGAACGACACAGAGACGTACGGCACCTGACGGGCGGCCCATTCCGCCGCCGCACGCGGACGAACGGGCCATGCTGGAGGGCTGGCTGGACTTCCAGCGGGCCACGCTCGCGCTGAAGTGCGCGGGTCTGGACGACCGCCAGGTGCGGGTGGCCTCGGTCGAGCCGTCCGCCATGACGCTGCTCGGCCTCGTCCAGCACATGGCGGAGATCGAACGGAACTGGTTCCAGCGGGTGTTCGCCGCCCAGGACATACCGTTCCTGTTCGGCAAGGAGGGCGACGCCGGGTTCACGCTCGACCCGGACCGGGGGATCGACGAGGCGCTGGCCCTGTGGCGCGCGGAGATCGCCAGGGGCCGCGAGCTGATGGCCGACGCGTCCCTCGACGACTCCGGCACGCTCTCCGAGGAGAACGCGGCGGTCCTGGGCGACCCGGGCGTCTCCCTGCGGTGGATCCTGATCCACATGATCGAGGAGTACGCCCGGCACAACGGGCACGCGGATCTGCTCCGCGAGCGCGTCGACGGGGTGAAGGGGGTGTAGCGGGCCCTACGGCTCGCCGCGAGTCTCGACCGCGTACAGTCGGCCGCTCGCATCGGCGACGTACACGACGCCGCCGTACGTGAGCGGGGGCGGCTGGATCCCGAGAGTGGTGGAGACCCCCCACCGCTCGGCCCCGGTGTCGGCGGACAGGGCGTACAGGTGGCCGTCCGCGCTGCCGACGTACACCGTGCCGTTGGCCACGATGGGTGGTGACTGCGTCAGCATGTGCCTGGCGGACTTCCAGCGGATCTCGCCCGTCGCCGCGTCGATGCCGCACAGCACGCCCGCGTCGGTGCTGACGCAGACCAAGCCGTCGGCCACGGCCGGCGAGGTGGTGATGCCTCCGCCCGTGGGGGTGCGCCATCTGAGCTGTCCGGTCAGGGCGTCGATCGCGTACAGGTGCCCATCGCCGCTGCCGACGTACAGGACCCAGCCGGACAGGGCGGACCGGGACGAGACCGGGGTCGTGACCGCGGTGCGCCATTTCCGCTTCCCGGTCGTCGCGTTGACGCCGTACACCGCACGGTCGGTGGCGGTCCACACCAGCCCGCCCGCCGCCGCCAGCCAGCGGAAGTGCGCTATCCGGGGGCAGAACGTCCATATCTTGTCGCCCGTAGCGAGGTTCAGGGCGACCACGCTGTTCGCATAGGCGAGGTAGACCGCCCCTCCGTCCGTCGCAAGGACCAGGCTCGCCCTCGAACGCGCCCTGAACTGCCAGCGTTCGCCGCCGGTGTGGGCATCGAGCATGTGGAGGCACGGGCTCGCGACGACGGCCACGGCTCCCTCGGTCACGGCCAGCACCGTGCGCACGGGGCTCCCGGCCTCGAACCGCCAGCGACTCCGCCCGGTGGCCGTCTCCACCGCGTGCACCCGCCCGTAGCTGTTGCCGACGTAGACGAGCCGGTTGATGACCGCGAGGGCGGCGTGCACGGCTGCCTCGGTGGGGAAGGTCCACTTGATCGTGGCCGTCGGGCGGTTCGGTGACCGCAGCGCCACGGGTGCCGAGGAGCCCGCTTCGGAGGCCGTGGGCCCCGAACCGCCCGTGCCGAGCAGGGGGCCGAATCGCGCGGCCGCCGCAGTCGACACAGCGCGGCTGTCATCGTCCAGCAAGCGCCGCATCTCCGCCGCGATCTGCTCCCGTACGGACGCGTTGCCGACCTGGTGGCGGTGGGCGAGGCCTTCGATCGCGCCCAGCCGGTCCGCGGCGACCGGACTGGCGAGCGCGTGCCGAAGGTGTTCGGGCAGCCGCCAGTTGACGTTGCGGGCGATGACGATACGGCCCTCGACGTCCTCCTGCTTCTTCGGGCGCTGCTGCGGCATCTCCTCGACGACCTTGTCGTGGACGTACGCGTACAGCTCGTCCAGGGTGATGTCCCCGTCGCCGTCGAGATCCGCGCTGCCGTCGCGCAGACCGGTCACGAGATGGCGGGTGAACACCGACTGCGGGGCCAGACCGTGCACCTGGTCGCCCTCGAAGGAGTACTGGGTGGCGTCGGAGGCGGTCAGGACACTGCGGCCCCGGCCCCGGAAGCGTTCCAGGGTGTGCATGTCGGCGTCGCCCTTGGCGAGGCGGCCGGC
Organism: Streptomyces sp. ERV7; assembly: GCF_001653515.1. Classification (GTDB taxonomy): domain Bacteria; phylum Actinomycetota; class Actinomycetes; order Streptomycetales; family Streptomycetaceae; genus Streptomyces. The sequence goes on from NZ_LYOY01000051.1 coordinate 1,416,064, forward strand.
CGGGAAGGCGCCGCTGTAGCAGCAGTCGAGGATCAGCACCTGCTGCCGGGATACGCAGCCGGTCATGGCCCGGTCGATCTGCTCGGCGGGCAGCGAGGTGAACGCCAGGTTGTCGCGGCGGGTGTTGCTCATCGCCAGATGCAGCCGGCCCTCGTCGTCCTTGAGGCCGTGCCCGGTGAAGTACAGCAGCGTCAGATCGTCGCGCCGCCGGTCGCGGAACAGGTCGCCGATGGCCTCACCGGCCCGGTAGTGGGGCTCGTTGATCAGCGTGGTGACCTCGAACCCCGCGATGTCCGGGTCCCGCAGCACGCCCGCGAGGGCCTCGGCGTCGTGGGCGGGCGCGGTGAGTCCGCGCAGACCCGCGTCCTGGTACTCGTACGTCGCGACCAGAAGGGCCAGCCGTCGGCCCACCGCTACTCGCCCGCCTTGTGGCGGCGTACGAAGCCGTCGATCAACTCCCGCCGCTCTTCGGCGGTCGCGTGCTCCAGCTCGATCGTGTCGCCGTCGATCGTCACCGAGATGCGGTGCCGGGCCGACTGCCGGCCGAGCCAGTCCCGCAGGGTGTCGATGAGCACGGTGAACACCCCGCCGGACGCGCTCAGGGCCACCACGATGGCCCCGACCGTGACCGGGTCGCCGCCCTTGGCACCCGCCGGGAGCTCCGAGGCGGGCACCGGACGCAGTACGTCGACGTCCAACTCGCGCAATTCCGCGCGCAGTCGGCGCATCAGCCGGTCGGTGTCCTCCGCGTCCGACTCCTCGTCAGGTGTCAGTGACAGCAGTACTTCCCTCACGCGTCCCCGCTCCCAACCCGCAGCCCACACATCTCTGTGGTCCCGCACGGACAGTACAGCCCATTACATCAGGCGTACGCGCGGCTGGTTTCAACTTGACTGTCCCGGCAACCCGGTGGGCATGTCCAGACGCTATGGCGGAAACCCGGCCGCGACGATCATCCTTATCGTCGCGGACATCACCGCGGTGATCCTGATCCTGTGGATCGCCTTCTTCCTCTTGGACGCCAATACCGCGAACGACCTGGTGTCGTGGGTCCACCACGCGGCGAACTGGCTCTCGGGCTGGTCGCGCGACATGTTCAACGTCGAGTCGGACGACTGGCGCACGATCCTCAACTACGGCCTGCCCGCCGTGGTCTACCTGATGATCGGCCACGCGGTGGCGGGGCGGGTCAACCGGTCGTAGCACGGCCGTCCCGGCCGGGCGGCTCGGCCGCCGGGCCTCACCTCAGCGGTCGCCGCCGACCGCGCCGCGACCAGCGCATGCCGAAGAAGACGACGTCGGCGACCAGGACGATGACGCCGATGGCCAGCAGATAGCCCAGGCCGTCCGCGACCGCGCCGATCAGTCCCAGGACGACGGCCACGAGGATGAGGAACAGGAACAGCGCCATGGGGTGGCCAACTCCTTCTTCCGTGGAGATCGGGCTTCTGTGGAGGCCGGGCGGCCAGCGGGATCACCGGCGTGCCAGCCGGCGCTCGCCGGTCGCGCCCTGTCGGTACTCCATGTCGTAGTGCAGGAAGATCGCCTCTTCCTGCTCGGCGGGCAGCACGTCGTCCGTCCCGATGGACGGGGCCTGCCGCACCAGTCCTCGGGGATAGGGCACCTGGACGTAGTTCGGGCCCAGGACCGCCTCGTCGAGCGGGACGAAGACCAGGCGGCGACGGGTCGGCAGGCCGGTCAGGACCGTGGCCATGGCGGGCTCGTCGGTGCGCGTGTCCACGTACACCGCTTCGAGCACCCCGATCCTGCTCCCTTTCGGGTCGATCACGGCCTGGTTGCGCCACTCACGGACATCGGCTGGGGTGATCATGGTCGTTCCCTCCGGTCGGGACCCGTGTCGGCGCTCTCCGCCCTCCAGCCTGCCCCCGATCGCGTACGCCCGCCACGGCCGCCACGCCCACCGGCCCCCGAGATCACCCCAGCCGCGTCAGCTTCGCCCAGAAGGACGGCTTGTGGAGAGGCCTCTGAAGGGCGAGCGGGACCTTCGGGGCGTCGGGGCCGGTGCCGACCGTCAGCACGGCCACCACCGCCCCGGCTCCGGCCGAGTGGGGTACGGGCTTGCCCGCCTCGGTGACCCGCAGGGGCAGGCGCTGGCCCGGTACGCCGATCGGCTTCAGGTCCTGGGTGGCCACCAGCGGCGTACGGCCGCCGAGGCCGTCGTCCACGTACCCGGCCACCTGGCCCTTCTTCACGGCGACGGCCGAGGTCAGAGCGTCACGGACCGCCGCGACGACCTTCTTGCTGTTCTCCTTCACCAGCGTGAGGCTGTTGCCGCCATTGGGGTCCGGGCCGTCCACGCGCTGGTCCAGCAGCGTGCCGAGGAGCAGCGGCGTCCGGTCGTCGACCGTCTTGTACGCGGCCCACATCAGCGCACCGCCCGCCGCCGTGTTGGACCCCGTCTTGATGCCCTTGATGCTCAGCCCGGCCAGCAGCAGGTCGTCGTTGTTGTTGTTGATCGGCTGGGGCAGACCCTTGATCGTGGCGTTGGGCAGCGCCACGATCGGGCGGAAGGCGTCGAAGCGCATGACCGCCTCGGCCAGCCTGAGCTGGTCGACGGCGGTGCTCACGGTCCCCGCGTCCAGACCGCTCGGGTCGGTGTACGTGGTGTCCTTCATGCCGAGCGCCCTGGCGGCCTCGTTCATCTTCGCCACGAACGCGGACTCGTCAGCTGTTCCCGTGTCCCAACGCGCCAGCAGGCGGGCGATGTTGTTGCCCGAGGGGATCATCAGCATCTTCAGCATGTCCTGCTGGCTGAAGCTCGCCCCGGCCGTCAGCCCCTCGATCCGCGACTCGTCCTTGGACTGTCCTTCCCGTACGGCCTTCTCGTCGACCCCGATCGTCGGCCCCGCCTCGTCCTTCTTGAGCGGATGCCCCTTGAGGATCACGTACGCCGTCATCACCTTGGCGACACTCGCCGTCGGCACCGGCCGCTGCTCCCCGAACGTGCCGAGGCTCCCCGAGCCCTGGACCTGGACGGCTCCCTGGCCCTTCGCCGGCCACGGAAGGGTGAAGCGCCCGTCGAAGGTGTACGAGGACGTGTCCGCGCCCAGCTTCAGGGACGGGGCCGGCAGGGGGCGGACCGCCTGCACGATCACGAAGACGAGGGCCAGGAGCAGGAGGACCGGCACCCAGATCTTGAAGCGGCGCGTGAGGGTACGGGTCCGGGTCTCCGGCGGTTTCGGGGTGTTGGTCAGCTCCGCGAGCAGTTCCAGGGGCGGGAGGGGAGCCGGTGCGGGCACGGCGGCGGGCGGTTCGGCGTCGGGGGTCGACGGGACCGGTTCGGGCTCCTCGGGCGTGCGCGGGGCGCCGGACGCGGGGCCGGGCGTCACCGGGCGCGGTGGCTTGAGGGCCGGCACGTCGACCGGCTTGAGCGCCACGAACTCGCTCGTGCGCTCGGAGGCCGACTCGTGGGCCACCTCGGAGGTGCCCGGGCCGCCCGGGCCGCCCGAACCGCCTGGCTCGGCGGCGCCCGCCTCGATACCGCTCGTCCCGGCCCCGCTCGCCTCCTCCGCGACCTCCACGACCTCCGCGTCCGTCTTCGGCTTGTTGCCCTCGTCGGGGGACTCGCCCGCCACCGCTCTCTCCTCGTCCGATCCGATGAACCGTCTGAACCGCCGTCGCACCACCGCCACCCAGGGGTGGCGCTACTTCTTCAGCACTGCCCGCATGACCGCCTTCGCTATCGGTGCCCCCAGCCGTCCGCCCGCGATGGCGTCACGCGAGATGTCCATGTCCTCGGGGTCGACGAGCACCGCCACCGCGACCGGCGAGGTGCCGTCGCTCTGCTTGGCGTACGCCACGAACCAGGCGTACGGGCGCTCGTCGCGCACGTTGGCGCCGTGCTGCGCGGTGCCGGGCTTGCCGCCGACCGTGACGCCGTCGATCCGCACCTTGCTGCCCGAGCCGTCGGTGACCGTGAACTCCATCATTTCCTGGACCTTCTTCGCGGTGGCCCCGGAGACGGCCTGGCTCAGCACCTCGGGCCGGGACTTCGCGAGCGGTGCCAGATCGGGGCCGCGCAGCTCCTCGACCAGGTACGGCTTCATCACCTTGCCGTCGTTGGCGAGCCCGGCCGTGACCATGGCCATCTGCAACGGGGTGCTGGTGACGCTGCCCTGGCCCATACCGGTCAGCGCGGTCTGCGGCTTGTCCAGCTTCTCGGGGTAGCCGCTCGCCACCGCGCGTACGGGCGTGAACTGCTCCTTGTTGAAGCCGAACTTCTCGGCCGTCTCGCGCATGTGGTCCTTGCCGGTCTTCAGCGCGGCGTCGAGGAACACGTTGTTGCAGGACCACTGGAGGCCGGTCTTCATCGAGACCTTGTCGCACTGGGAGTCGGGGACGACGTTGCCGATCACCGTCGTGCTGAGCGGCAGCCGGTACGGGGCACGGGCGCCGGAGGGCGCGTTGATGTCGGTGACCGTGCCGTGCTCAAGGGCGGCCGCCGCCGTGAGGATCTTGAAGGTGGAGCCGGGCGGATAGGTCTCGCGTATCGCCCGGTTGCTCAGCGGCTTGCTCTTGTCCTGGTCGAGCTTCTTGAACACCTCGCCCTCCTTGCGCGAGATGCCCGCGAAGACCGAGGGGTCGTACGAGGGCGTGCTCGCCATCGCGAGGATCCGGCCCGTACGCGGGTCGAGCGCGACCACCGCGCCCTTCGCGTTCAGGTCCGTCAGCCCCTTGTACGCGGCCTTCTGCGCCTTGGGGTCGATGGTGGTGATGACGTCGCCGCCGCGCGCCTTCACGCCGGTCAGCGTGTCGAGGGGGCCCGCGAGCAGTCTGCTGTCCTTGCCGCTGAGCACGTCGCCGTGGACGCCCTCCAGGAACGTGGCGCCCTGCGCCTGGGAGAGATAGCCCGTGACGGGCGCGTACATCGGGCCGTCCTTGTAGACGCGCTTGTACTTGAGGTCCGAGCCGGAGGTTGCCACCGAGGCGGTGATCGGTGAGCCGCCCACGATGATGTTGCCGCGCGGCTGGGAGAACGTCTCGATCTGCACCCGGCGGTTGTTGGGGTGGTGGGCGAGCGTGTCGCTCTGCGCGAACTGCACCCAGGTCGCCCGTATGAGCAGGGCGAGCGTGAGCACCCCGCAGAAGACGGCGGTACGTCGCAGGGGCCGGTTCATCACACTCCGGTTGAGGCCGTGGGCGGGTGCCGGCCGTGGGCCGGCGGCTGACATGGCACGAGGAGAGCAGCAGTCTGTGCTGTATGTCCAAGTTCACTATCAGTCCTTGATCGATAAAATTGCGATATCGTCGCTGGTCGTGGACTTGATCCGGCATCTGGAATGCTTTGCGGCTGTTGCAGAAGAGTCACATTTCGGTCGGGCCGCGGAGCGGCTCGGCATGGCTCAGCCGCCGCTGTCGCAGCGCATCCAGCGCCTGGAGCGCGAGCTCGGCGTGCGGCTCTTCGAGCGCACCAGCCGCCAGGTGACCATCACCAAGGCCGGGACCCTGCTCCTGGAGGAGGCCCGGGAGCTGCTCGCCCGCTCCGAGGCGCTGATGGCCACCGCGCGCCGTATCCGCGACGGCGAGAGCGGGCTGCTGCGCGCCGCGCTGCCGCCGGACATCTCGGGTGAGGCCGTCGCCGCGATCCTGGCGCACTTCCAGGAGCGGCACGCGGGCGTGGAGCTGGAACTGCGCGAGCTGACCACCAGCCAGCAGCTGGCCCAGTTCGCCTCGCACGACCTGGACGCCGGGCTCATCCACCACCCCTGCGACGTCTCCGGCCTCGAACTGGGCCCGGTGCTCCGCCGGGAAGTGGGCGTCCTGCTGCCGCGCGACGCCCCGGAGGCCGCGCTGGAGGCGGTCCCGCTGGCCGCGCTCTCCCCGTACGGCCTGATCCTCTTCCACCGCGCCGCCGCGCCCGCGCTCCACGACGACGTCCTGACCACCTGTGCGCGCAACGGCTACACGCCCCCGGCGGTACGGCACGGCCAGGGCGCCAGCTTCATCCGCGGGCTGATCCTCTCGGCCAACGCCGTCGCCTTCAGCCCCAGGGACGCCCACCCGGCCCACACCGCCGGCCGGGACCCGGAGCTCGTCTGGCGGCCGCTCGCCGGTGCGCCGCTGTCGTGGCGGCTGTCGGTGGCGTGGCCGCGCGGGCGTGGCGACACGGCGGTGAGCACGTTCGCCGAGGCGGCCACGCGCGCGTTGCGCCAGACTTCGGCCGTGAGCACCGAACTGCCCCCGCGCCCGCTCCATCTGCGCCCGGCCGCGGAGTACTGGCTGTGACCACCGCCCTCGCCCGCATCCGCGAGGCCTTCGACGAGGCCGGTGTCACCGGTTGGCTGCACGCCCTCGACATCGACTCCGGCGCCGAGACCGGCGTGGGCGGTGACCACGCCGTGGTCACCGCGAGCGTGCACAAGCTCTGTGTGCTCGTCGCGCTCCACGAAGAGGCGGCGGCGGGGCGGGTGGACCTCACCGAGCAGATCGAAGTGCCCCTGGAGGAACGGGAGTTGGGGCCAACCGGCGTCGCCGCGATGCTCGATCCCGTACGGATGTCGCTGCGTGACGCGGCCTATCTGATGATGGCCGTCAGCGACAACACGGCCGCCGAACTGCTCCTCGCCCGCGTCGGCCTCGACGCCGTCAACGCCACCACGGCCCGGCTCGGCCTCACCCACACCTACGCCGTCCACACCTTCCGCGAACTCCTCGCCACCATCAAGGAGGACGCGGGTCCCGGCGGCGCCCAGGCGCTCGCCGACCCGTACGTCATCGCCCGGCTCCGCGCACTCGACCCCGCCCGCACCAACCGCAGCACGCCCCGCGACATGACCCGGCTGCTCGCCGCCGTGTGGCGGGACGAGGCCTGCGCGCCCGAGCACGGCGCCGCGATCCGCCGGCTGCTGGGGCTCCAGGTGTGGCCCCACCGGATGGCCTCCGGCTTCCCCTTCGACGACGTCCACGTCGCGGGCAAGACGGGCAGCCTGCCGACCCTGCGCAACGAGGTCGGCGTCATCGAGTACCCCGACGGCGGTCGCTACGCCGTCGCGGTCTTCACCCGCGCCGCCGCCACCGCCGCCACCCTGCCCCCGGCCGACGCGGTCATCGGCACGACGGCCCGCATCGCGGTCGAGGCGCTGCGCGCCGGGTAGCCACGGTGACGCCCCTCCCTACGCGTCCGCCACCGAATCGAACTCCACCTCGTCCCGCCCCACCCCCTGCGCATCCGCGTCCACCGACCTGCGCAGTGCCTCGTGGAGCTTCGCCGGGGTCAGGACGCCCGCGAAGTGGGAGCCGTCCAGGACCGCCACCCAGCCCGCGTCGTACTGGAGCATCTCGCTGAACGCCTGCTTCAGCGGCGCCCCCACCGGAACCCAGGCCTCCATACGGCGGGCCAGATCCGCCACCGTGGCCGGGGTGCCCGACAGCGAGAGCTCTTCGGTGGAGACCCAGCCGTGCAGCTCGCCCGAGGTGTTGAGGACCACCGCCCAGCGCGCCCCGGCCTCGCGCAGCCGCGCGGCGGCCACCTCGGCCACCTCGTCGAGCCGGGCGAGCGGCGGCTGCTCCAGGTCGGCCTCCTCGACCGTGGTGACCGACAGACGCTTCAGACCCCGGTCCGCGCCCACGAACTGGGCCACATACGGGGTCGCCGGGGCGCCCAGAACCGCCGCCGGAGTGTCGAACTGCTCGATGCGGCCCTCTCCGTACACCGCCATCCGGTCACCCATCCGCACCGCCTCCTCGATGTCGTGCGTGACCAGCAGAACGGTCTTGCGCACGGTCGCCTGGAGGCTCAGGAACTCGTTCTGGAGCCGCTCGCGCACCACCGGGTCCACCGCGCCGAACGGCTCGTCCATCAGCAGCACCGGCGGATCCGCCGCCAGCGCCCGCGCGACCCCGACGCGCTGGCGCTGGCCGCCGGAGAGCTGGGCCGGGTAGCGGGAGCCGAAGACCTTCGGGTCGAGGCCCACCAGATCCAGGAGCTCCGCCGCCCGCGCCCGCGCCTTGGCCCTCTTCCAGCCGACCAGCGCCGGGACGGTCGCCGTGTTGTCCAGGACCGTGCGGTGCGGGAACAGGCCCACCTGCTGGATGACATAGCCGATCCGGCGGCGCAGTTTCACGGGGTCGAGCGAGGCGATGTCCTCGCCGTCCACCAGGATCCGGCCGGACGTCGGCTCGATCAGGCGGTTCACCATCATCATGGTCGTGGTCTTGCCGCAGCCCGAAGGACCCACCAAGGTGACCAGTTCCCCCTCGTGGACCTCGAAGGACAGGCCGTCGACGGCGCTCGTGCCGTCCGGATACACCTTGCTGACCCGCTCGAACCTGATCATGGATCCACGCTAGGAGCCCCGCTGCCCGTACGCACACGGACCGCCGCCGGGGGAGTGCGCTCCCGGCCGTCCGGATGGCGGCGGGCGGGGACGTGCGCGGCCCGGCCGGTGTGATCCACTGGGCCGAGCCGGACGTAAGACCGAGATCAGGAGCCCGCACCCTTGACCACCGCGCCCGCCTACCGCCAGCCCGGAACCGTCCTCGTCGACCACCGGTTCGCCGTGCCGCTCGACCATGCCCGCCCCGACGGTGAGCAGATCGAGCTCTACGCGCGCGAGGTCGTCGCCGCGGGTCGTGCGGCCGAGCGGGAGCGGCTGCCCTGGCTGCTCTATCTGGAGGGCGGGCCCGGCTTCGGCGCCCGGCGGTTCATCGGGCGCCAAGCCTGGCTCGGGCGCGCCCTGCGCGACTTCCGGGTGCTCCTGCTCGACCAGCGCGGCACCGGCCTGTCCACCCCGGCCAACCGCCAGACGCTCCCGCTGCGCGGCGGCCCCCACGAACAGGCCGACTACCTCGCCCACTTCCGCGCGGACTCCATCGTCAAGGACTGCGAGCTGATCCGCCGCCGGCTCACCGGCGGTGCGCCCTGGACCGTCCTCGGCCAGAGCTTCGGCGGCTTCTGCGCCACCCACTACCTCTCCACCGCGCCCGAGGGCCTCGCCGCCGTCCTGATCACCGGCGGACTGCCCTCCCTGGACGCCCACGCGGACGACGTGTACCGGGCCGCCTTCCCCCGCATCGAGCGCAAGAACGCCGCGTACTACGCCCGCTATCCGCAGGACATCGAGCGGGTGCGCCGCGTCACCGACTTCCTCGCCACCGAACGCACCGTCCTGACCAGCGGATACGTACTGACCCCGGCGGCCTTCCAGTCGCTCGGCATCCTCCTCGGCGCCGGTGACGGCGCCCACCAGCTGCACTACCTCCTCGAAGACGCCTTCGTACGCACAGCCGCCGGCCCCGCGCTCTCCGACGCATTCCAGGAGTCCGTGCACACGGCCCTCTCCTTCGCCGGGCACCCCCTCTACGCCGTCCTCCACGAGGCGATCTACGCCCAGGACACCCGCCCCACCGACTGGTCGGCCGACCGGGTCCGCACCGAGTTCCCCCGGTTCTCGGCCGAGAAGGCCCTGGCCGGCGACGGCCCCGTCCTCTTCACCGGTGAATCCGTGCACCCCTGGCACTTCGAGACCGACCCCGCGCTGCGCCGACTGCGCGAGACCGCCGATCTGCTGGCCGCCCGCACCGACTGGACGCCGCTGTACGACCCGGCCGCGCTAGCCGCCAACGAGGTGCCGGTGGCGGCCGCCGTCTACCACGACGACATGTACGTCGACACCGCGCACTCGCTGGCCACCGCACGCGCCGTCCGGGGACTGCGCACCTGGGTCACCGACGAGTACGAGCACGACGGCGTACGGGCGGGCGGCGAGCGCGTACTGGACCGCCTGCTCGCCCTCGTACGGGGTGAGGCGTAGCCGCCGGCGGATGGGGACGCGGCGCCGCGGTGTCCGTCCGGCCTCGTAAGCTGCGGCCATGACACAGCAGTTGGAACAGTTGGAAGAGATGCCCGACGACTGGCAGCGCGCCCTCGCGGTCGTCGCCCACCCCGACGACCTGGAGTACGGCTGCGCCGCCGCGATCGCCGGATGGACCGACGCGGGCCGTGAGGTCACCTATCTGCTCGCCAGCCGTGGCGAGGCGGGCATCGACGGCATCGAGCCCGCCAAGTGCGGCCCGCTGCGCGAGCAGGAGCAGCGCGCGAGCGCGGCCGTCGTCGGCGTCTCGGCGGTGGAGTTCCTGGACCACATGGACGGGGTGATCGAGTACGGGACCGGCCTGCGCCGGGACATCGCGGCCGCCATCCGCCGCCACCGCCCCGAACTGGTCATCACGCTCAACCACCGGGACACCTGGGGCGGCGTCATCTGGAACACGCCCGACCACCGGGCCGTCGGCCGGGCCACGCTCGACGCCGCCGGGGACGCGGGCAACCGCTGGATCTTCCCCGAGCTCACCGAGCAGGGCCTCCAGCCCTGGAACGGGGTGCGGTGGGTGGCCGTGGCGGGCTCCGACTCCCCGACCCACGCCGTCGACGCGAGCGCCGGTCTCGAACGGTCGGTGGACTCACTGATGGAGCACCGCAGTTACATCGAGGGCCTCACCGAGGAGGAGCCCGAGACGTACTGCCGCACCTTCCTGACCGCCAACGCCGAGCGCGCGGCCGCCCGGTTCGGGGGCCGCCCGGCGGTGACGTTCGAGCTGTTCCCCCGGTAGGGGAGGAACCGCAGGGCCGAGCGGGATCCTCCCGCTCACACCCGGCTCCCACTATTCTGACGTACCGTCAGTTACCTTTCACGGTACGGGAAATGGGGGCAGCGGTGATCGACACCCTCGATCGGGAAGTCCGGGACGGTGAGGAGCGGATACGCCTGGAGGTCACCGGGCGGGGGCTCGGCGTCCTCACCCTCTGCCGTCCCGAGAAGCTGAACGGCTGGAGCTGGGAGTCCAGCCGTCAGCTCGGCCTCCTCGCCGACCGGATCCGCTTCGACGACGAGATCCGCGCCGTACTGCTGCGCGCCGAGGGCCGGGCCTTCTGCGCCGGGATCGACGTCACCGCACCCGGCGGCGCTCTCGCCGGCCGCTCCCCGGCCGAGCGCACCCACCGCTACTACGAGGGCATCCGCTGGGTCCACGAGCGCTTCGCCGCGTTCGCCCGGCTGCCGCAGCCCGTGGTCGCCGCCGTCCAGGGCTACTGCCTGGGCTTCGGCTTCGAGCTCGCGCTGATGGCCGACATCAGGGTCGCCGCGCGGGACGCGGTGTTCGCGCTGCCCGAGACGGGGATCGGCGTCGCCGTGGACGCGGGCGGCGACCTGCGGATCGCCCGGGACGCGGGCGCGGGCTGGGCCAAGCTCCTGGCCCTCACCGGCCGCCGTATCGACGCACCCACCGCGGCGCGGCTCGGCCTGGTCCAACAGGTGGTTCCCGCAGCGGAGCTGGAGGCGGAAGCCCGAGCGCTGGCCGACGAGATCGCGGCCAACGCCCCGCTCGCCGTGCGGGCGGTGAAGCGGAACATCGACGCGTTCGCCGACGCGGGGCTCGCCGAGGCCCTCGACCGTACGGCCATGTCCGCCGCCCTCACCCTCACCTCGGAGGACGCCCGCGAGGGGTACGCGGCGAAGGCGGCCCGCCGCCCGCCGACGTTCGACGGGAAGTGACACGCGTGGGGGCTCACCCCTCGAACCGCTCCCGCCCCAGCTGCTCGCGTACGGGCGTCACCGGCGCGGCCACCACCGTACGGCGCTGCCAGTTCGCGCCGTCGACCACCAAGGTGTGGCCGCTGATGAAACGGGCGTACGGGGAGGCGAGGAAGGTCGCCGCCCAGCCGAGCTCCCGAGGCTCTCCCACCCGTAACGCGGGCTGCCGGGCGCCGAGTTCGCCGCGGGCCGCCGCCTCCTCAAGCCCCGACCGGATGGCCTCGGGCATGTCCGGGTGCGGGAAGAGTCCCGGCACAAGCCCGTTGACCTGGATGCCGTAGGGACCCCACTCCACCGCGAGCGTCTCCACCAGATTGCGCACCCCGGCCTTGGCCGCCGCCGAATGGGCATATCCGGGGCCGCCCGTCCAGGCGTACGACGCCCCCACGTTGATCACGGACCCGGTCGTCCCGCCCGCGAGGTGGCGGCGGCCGAACTCACGCGTCGTGAACCAGGTGCCGGTCAGCGTGATGTCCACGACCGCGCGCCAGGCGTTGGGCGACAAGTCCTCGGCGGGGGAAGGGAAGTTGGCGGCTGCGCTGTTGACGAGCACGCCGGGCAGGCCGACCTCCCGTTCGGCCAGGTCGAAGGCCGCGCCGACCTCCTCCGGCTCGCGGACGTCGCACATGGCCACGACCACGCGGCCACCCAGCTCCGCCAGCTCCTCCCGGGCCGCCTTCAGCCGCTCCTCACCGCGCCCCACGAGCACCAGATCCGCCCCCAGACGGGCGAATTCGGCGGCCATCGCCTTCCCGAGACCGGAGCCGCCGCCGGTGACCAGGACCACGGTGTCGTCGTAGGTCCCCGGCGGCAGCGCGCGGGTGCCGGGCGGGGGAGGCCCCCGCTCAGCACACCCGCCTCGCCTCCCCGGGCCGTCACCGTGGAGCGGGCGGCACGAGCGGAGTCGTCGCACCCCTTCGAGCCGGAGCGGGCAGACCCCGCGCCCGGCGGTGCGGAACGGGCGGTCCTGCTGACCGCTAGACCGGTCGACTTCTCACTCACCGCGATCGGCGGACCCGCGCGGCAGGCCGCCGAGGCGGACGGCGCCAACGGTGCGGGCACCGGCGCGGAGCTGCCGGCGCGCACCGCCACCGCCGCCCGGCTCTCCCACGAACCGCCCTGGAAGGCGGACTGGGCCCGGGGAATCATGTTCGCGGTGGCGGCCACCCCCGTGGAGAGCAGGGAGGTCGACCAGCGGGCGCTGCTGCGCGGCGTCGTGGGCCGCCAGGCGCTGCGCGCCGTGCCGAGACGGCGGCGCCTCAGCACCCGGCGCGGTGCGCAACTGCTGCTCGACCACGGCCCGGGCATGGCGCCCTTCCGCGACGACGCAGTATGGCTGCGCGAACTGGTGGGGAGCATCGCGGGACGCGACCGGGTCGACGTACTGAGGTTCCGGGGCGCGCCGGGACGCGGGGTGGTGCGCCACGACCCCCTCACCATCGACCCGTACAGGCCGCCGCCGCCCGGCACCCCGGTGATCCTCTTCTCCGACCTCGGCCGGATGCGCCCGCCGTTCGCGGGTCGGGCCGTCGCCGGTCCGCAGGAGTGGCGCGACTTCGTCCACACCGTGGCCCACTCCGGCTGCCCGGTCGTGTGCCTCACTCCGTACGACAGCGCCGACTATCCGGCCCTGCTGCGCAAGAAGGTGGCGTTCGTCCCCCTCGACCGGCGGGTCTCGCTGCGGCACGCACGGGAGGCGGCGGCGCGGGTGCGCGGATGGCTGGAGTGCCCATGACGAGCCCCGTCGAGGCACCGGGGGCGCGGCTGGTGTCCCAGGCCGACCGCGCCATGGAGGAGTACATCCCGCAGCTCGCGCGCAGCCGGCCCCAGCTCGTCCGGCTCGCCGAGTGCCTCTCGCTCGCCGCCGGAGTGGAGCGACCGCTGCTGCGGCGCGTCCGGCTGCGCTTTCTGCCGCGCTCGGCGGCGGGCCTGGAGGCCGAGCTGTGGTTCTCCCCGCTGGTGGAGTCGGCGAGCGAGCACTCCCTGCTGCTCGACCCGGCCGCGGCGGCCGTCCTGCGGCGCCGCCTGGCCCGTCGGCCCCTCCCGTTCGTCCAGGACGTACGGGACTTGATGGTCGAGGCGCATCTGGGGGCGCAGCCCGTCGCCCGCTGGTTCGAGGACCTGCTGTGGGCCGATCTCTTCCCGGCCACGTCGACGCCCGAGCACATCGGCGAGCAGCTGCGGCGCGTGCTGCGCGCGGTCACGGCGGCCGGTCACGCGGGCGACGAAATCGGGCGCTGGGCGCTGCACTATGTGCCGCGCCTGCCCAGCGGGGTGCGCCGGTACGACGACGCCTGGCGGATCCAGGTGGCGTCCTCCGAACGCCTGGGCCTCGCACCGCCGGTGGACCACTTCCCGCGCCCGCCCGGCACCACGGCCGCGGCGCGTGCGCTGGTGCAGCGGGACCTCCCCGTGGGGGTGGTGGCCCGCTCCGACGGTCTGGTGCTCAGCCGCCCGCCGGTCGAGGGGGCACGTACGGTGCTGGCGGCGGGGGTGCGTACGGCACGGATCGAGGCGGCGAGCCTGCTCGCGCCGCAATCGCCGCCGGTGCGGCTGGAGTTGGAGGAGGATCAGAGCGTCCATCTGCCTTTCACCGTGGTGCAGCGGGTGTCGGTGAGCGGTGAGCCGGGCCAGGGGATCGCGCACGCCGGGAGCGCGGATGAGGTGGCGGTGGCCTCGGGTGCGGTGGAGGAGGGCGTGCGGTACGCCGTACTGCTGGCGGACGGCACGGTTGTGCTGCATGCCGAGGACGGCACCGAGACCGGCAGGATCCCCGCCACCTTCGAGGGGTCGCGGCGCGGCTCCCTCAGCCTGTCCGCGGACGGAGCGGGCGTGGCCTGGACCGAGGGGGGAAGGGCGATCGAGTACGAGACGGCCACGGCGAGACAGGCCGCCGCCCACGGCTGGCCCGGCTACGTGGACCGTGTGCGTTTTCCGGGGGATCACGCGGCGGGCCTCGGGCAGTTGGGCGTCCAGGACGACCGGTTCTTCCTGTCCGGGCGTCCGGGGATGGGCCATGTCCGCGTTCGTGCGGCCGGCCCGGTGCGGGCGCTGTGGCTGTCGGCCGACGGGGAGTGCGCTGCCGTCGTCGATGGATGGGGGGTGGTGAGGATGCTCGACCACGGGGCGGCGCGGGATTTCCTGGACCGTGAGGCCACCGCCGTCACCGGAGCGCCGGACGGGACGCACGTGGTCTGGGCGTGCACGACCGGAAGGATCGAAGCGTGGGTCGGCGACAGCGGCGACGTACTGAAGGTGTACGACACGGCGCCCTGGCAGGTCACCTCCCTGGCCATGAGCGCGGACGGCCGTTGGATCGCGGCCGTGGGCGGTGACTCCCGGCTCGTGCTGTGGGAGCTCACGAGTGGAGCTGCCGTACGCCACGAACGGCGCCTGGAGTTCTGCGCCGACCGCGTCTTCGCCCTGTCCGACGGCGGGTGGGCCCTCTCGGGCACGGGCGGACCGGTGGAACTCACCACGGACGACGGTCGCGAGTACGTCATCACACCCGACCCCCTGGCCTTGTTCGAACCGGCGGATGTGCCCGCGTGGCTGCGGGGCGAAGTGATCGCCGAGGTGCGCGCGGGCCGCGACCCGGTCACCTTCGTCGCCCTGGCGGAGACGATGGCGTCGATCCGGGCGGGTGGCGTCACCTGCCTGGCCGTCGGACCGATCACCCCGGCTGTCAGGCGTGACGTGGAGAGTATTCCGCGTGACGAGGAAATACCCCACTCCTTGGGCGACTTCGGAGGCTTTGTGTCGCTGCTCATGTCCGCCCACCACCACGGGGTGCGGGTCATTGTCGACATGGATCTGACGGCCCTACGGGAGGGGGACACCGCTGTGCCGGTCGGCTGGATCCTCAACTCCATGCGTCAGTGGCTGGACCATGACGTCGACGGGCTGCGTCTGGTCGGGGACCACGGCCTCACCGTGGACGTACTCGCCGAGGTCCGTCACCTGCTGGAGGGCTACGAGGATCGCGTACTCATCGGAATGCGCACCACCGAGGGATCCGACACGGCGGTGAGGGACTTCGGCGGTACCGGATCCCTCGATGCGGCCTGCCATGTCGTGGTGCCGCGCCTGTACGGGGGGTTCGCCGGCGCGAGTATGGCGCTGATCGGGCCGCAGTCGCTCATGAGCACGGCCAGGTCCGGACCGCAGTGGGGTTATGTCCTGCCCGACGACCTCACGGCGCCCGCGCAGAAGGCGCTGGAGCTACGCACGCTGCTCTGCCTCCCGGGCTGCCCCATCCTTCCCCTGTCGCTCCTTCAGAGCCATGACCCGGAGGTGGCGGCCATGCTGGAGCTGCGCAGGGACCACCTGGCCCTGTCCCGGGGCGGAAGTCGTGAACTCCAGCTGTCGCGGCCACAGGTGTTCGCCCTGGTGCGGTGGCACGGTGACGAGATCGTCCTGTGCGTCGCCAACGCCGGGGCGGACCGGGAGACGTTCGACGTCACCCCGGACGACCTGGACGGTGCGGGCGACGCACGGCTGCTCGACCTGTTCGACGGGACCGTGGCCCCCTGCTCGAACGACGTCCCCGCCACCGTGACCGTCGAAGCCGGCGCCGTCCGCTGGTTCCGGCTCCTGCCGATACCGCGCACCCGCGGCCTGGGGGAGTAGCGCCATGGCACGCCCCCGCATCTTCCTCAGCCACAGTTCGCAGTGCACCCCCGAGTCCGGGTGCGACTGTCGCGCCTATCTGCAGGCGCTGCACGCGCACCTCGAAGACCTGGGCTGTCAACCGGTCGTCGACAGCGGCATCCTGAACGGCGGCGACCCCTGGTACGGCAAGGTGCTGACCGAGCTCAAGAACTGCCACGGCATGATCATCCTGCTGTCACCGCACGCGCTCGACTCGTACTACGTGATGGTGGAGGCGATCGTCGCCGACGCCGAGCGGGCCGCGACCGACGACGCCTTCGTGGTCCTGCCCGTCACCCTGCCCGGAGTGCGTCGGCGCCAGCTTCCCGACAGCGGTCTGGGGAAGCTCAACCTCGGCCGTCTGGACATGGTGGACTGGCGGAAGCAGTACGGGCCAGGCCGGCCCCCGGCGAAGATCGCCAGAACGCTGCGGCCGCTGATCGAGCGCCAGGGCTCCCTGCCGTATCCGGAGGTCACCGACTTCCTCGTGGGGCGTATCTCCGACCTCTCGGACTCGGCGCTCGAAGACACGGCGGAGATCCTGGGCGTCGCCACCTTCGCCTACGCGCGCGGCCACTCGCGCTACGCGGTGGCCCAGGGGCTGCTGGTGGAGCGGCCGGTCGAGAACGTCGGCGACAGCTGTGTGATGCGCAAGGCGGTCAAGCACCTGCTGCCCAAGGTGAGGAGCCGGGACCACCGGCAGGAGATCGTGGACCTGGTGGTGCCGTTCGCCCGCGTCCCCAAGAAGGCGGCCGACCAGCTCCGGCTGGTCGGGGAGGGGGCCGGCGACCGGGTGGCGCTGCTGGGGTCGACGCGCAAGGAGACCGCGGACATGTATGTGCGCAGGGCGAGCGAGAACCCGGACTCCTGGCTCGTCGGGAAACCCGCTCCCCGGCACGACGCGGTGGACTTCGTCGAGGGCGTGATCGCCGAGGTGCGCGCCTGTGTGCTCGACGCGATCGGCTTCGGTATGGATCACGACGACGACACCTTGCGGCGGCTGCTCGCGCGCCACGAGGCGGAGTCGGGGCCGTTCACGATCGTGCTGTACCAGCCGCCGGACACCGATCTGCTCGACCGGCTGCTCGCCGCCTTCCCCCGTCTGCTGTTCGTCTTCGCCCATCAGCAGGCGGCCACCGCGCGGCAGCGGAAGGGATCCGTACGGCTGGCGGGGCTGACCCCGGGACAGGAGCAGGACATGGTGATCACGCACTGGGAGTTCCGGAAGCTGGCCGCCGCGGGGGAGTAGCGACGGCGGGGACCGCTTGGCCGGATTGACAAACCGCCTTGCCGATCCTGCAATGGGCGGATGGACGAGGAACGCGCACTCGACGACGTACTGACCGAGGTCGGCCCCCGGCTCCGGCGGATCCGGAAGGAGCGCGGGGCCACCCTCGGGGATCTGTCGGCGGCGACCGGGATCTCCGTCTCCACGCTCTCCCGCCTGGAGTCCGGGAACCGGCGCCCCAGCCTGGAACTGCTGCTGCCGATCGCCCGGGCCCATCAGGTGCCGCTCGACGACCTGGTGGGCGCCCCGCCGGTCGGGGACCCCCGGGTGCGGGCCAAGCCGATCGTGCGCGGCGGCAAGACCATGGTGCCGCTCACCCGACAGCCCGGCGGGCTCCAGGCGTACAAGGTGGTGGACCGGGGGACGGGCGGCCCGCCCGAGCCGCGCGTCCACGAGGGGTACGAGTGGCTGTACGTCCTGGCGGGGCGGCTCCGGCTGGTGCTCGCGGGGAACGACGTGGTGATGGGGGGGCGGGCGCGGCGCGGATGTGATCTACGACCCGGTCGGCGGCGACGCGTACGCCAAGTCCGCCAAGTGCGTCGCCTTCGAGGGCCGCATCCTCGTCGTCGGCTTCGCCAGCGGCAGCATCCCCGCCCCCGCCCTGAACCACGCCCTGGTGAAGAACTACTCGATCGTGGGCCTGCACTGGGGCCTGTACGCGCAGAAGGACCCCGCGTCGATCCTGCGCTGCCACGAGCAGCTGACCGAGCTCGCCGCCAAGGGCGCCGTCAAGCCGCTGATCAGCGAGCGGGTGGCGATGAAGGACGCTGCCGCCGCCGTCCAGCGGGTCGCCGACGGCACCACCACCGGCCGTGTGGTCGTGCTCCCGGACGGAGCCGGCCGATGAGCGAGCAGCAGTCCGACGCGGCTGAACTGCGCTCCCGTACCCGGGAGTTGCTCGCCGCGCACCCGCCTGCCACGACCGAGGCGCTCGACTTCCTCAAGGCCCGCTTCGACGCCGGGCTCGCCTGGGTGCACTACCCGGTGGGCCTCGGCGGGCTCGGGGTGCCGCGCTCGCTCCAGCCGGTCGTCGACGCCGAGCTGACGGCGGCGGGCGCGCCCGACAACGACCCGCGCCGGATCGGGATCGGGCTCGGGATGGCCGCGCCGACCGTGCTCAAGTACGGCACCGAGGAGCAGAAGCGGCGGTTCCTGCGGCCGCTGTGGGTCGGCGAGGAGGTGTGGTGCCAGCTGTTCAGTGAGCCGGGCGCCGGGTCCGACCTCGCCGCGCTGGGCACCCGGGCCGTGCGCGAGGGTGACAGCTGGGTCGTCAACGGGCAGAAGGTGTGGACCTCCAGCGCGCATCTCGCCCGCTGGGCCATCCTGATCGCCCGCACCGACCCCGACCTGCCCAAGCACCAGGGCATCAGCTACTTCGTGTGCGACATGGCCGACCCCGGTGTCGAGGTGCGCCCGCTGCGCCAGATCACCGGTGAGGCCGAGTTCAACGAGGTCTTCCTCACCGACGTCCGCATCCCCGACGCCCACCGCCTCGGCGCGGTCGGCGAGGGCTGGAAGGTCGCCCAGACCACCCTGATGAACGAGCGGGTCTCCATCGGCGGGATGCGCCTGCCCCGTGAGGGCGGCATGATCGGGCCGGTCGCCAGGACCTGGCGCGAGCGCCCCGAGCTGCGCACCCACGACCTGCACCAGCGCCTCCTCACCCTCTGGGTGGAGGCCGAGGTCGCCCGCCTCACCGGGGAGCGGCTGCGTCAGCAGCTCGTCGCGGGCCAGCCCGGCCCCGAGGGCTCGGGCATGAAGCTCGCCTTCGCCCGGCTCAACCAGGAGATCAGCGGTCTGGAGGTCGAACTCCTCGGGCAGGAGGGGCTGTTGTACTCCGACTGGACCATGCGCCGGCCCGAACTCGTCGACTTCACCGGCCGCGACGCCGGATACCGCTATCTGCGCTCGAAGGGCAACTCCATCGAGGGCGGCACCAGCGAGGTACTCCTGAACATCGTCGCCGAGCGCGTCCTCGGGCTGCCCGCCGAGCCGCGCAACGACAAGGACGTCGCCTGGAAGGACCTGGCCCGATGACCGAGACCGCCCCCGACCTGCTGTACTCGGAGGCCGAGGAAGACCTCCGGGCCGCCGTGCGCTCCCTCCTCGCCGACCGCACCGACACCCCGTCCGCGCTCGCCCGCGCCGAGTCCGGCACCCCCTACGACCCCCGGCTGTGGCAGGCGCTCGGCGCCGGGATGGGGCTCGCGGGTCTCCTTGTGCCGGAGAAGCTGGGCGGCCAGGGCGCGGGACATCGCGAGGCCGCCGTGGTGCTGGAGGAGGTCGGCCGGAGCGTCGCCCCGGTCCCGTACCTCACCAGCTCCGTCGTCGCCACCGAGACACTGCTCGGCCTGGACACCACTGTCCCGGAAGTCGCCGCGCTCCTCGGCGAGTTGGCGTCGGGCCGCAGGACCGCGGCGCTGGCCGTGCCGTTCTCGTACGGGCCCGACTCGCTGCGGCTGCGCGGCGGGCTCGACGGGGTCGTGCGGACCGTGGCGGACGCCGACACCGCCGACGTGCTGCTCGTGCCCACCGGGCAGGGGCTCTATGCGGTCGGGGCCGGCGAGGCGACGATCACCCCGCTCACCCCGCTCGACCTCACCCGCCCCCTGGCCGACGTCGTCCTCGACGGGGTGCGCGGCACGCCGCTGGCGGACGCGGGCACCGGCCGGGCCGCCGTGCGCCGGGGTCTGCTCGCCGGTGCCGGGCTGCTCGCCTCCGAGCAACTGGGCGTCGCGGAGTGGTGTCTGACCGAGACCGTCGCGTACACCCGGGACCGCAAGCAGTTCAACCGGCCCGTCGGTTCCTTCCAGGCGCTCAAGCACCGGATGGCGCAGCTGTGGCTGGAGGTGGTGTCGGCTCGGGCCGCCGCGCGCAACGCGGCCGACGCGCTGGCGAGCGGGAGCCCGGACGTGCCGCTCGCGGTGGCGGTCGCGCAGGCGTACTGCTCACGGGTCGCGGTGCACGCGGCCGAGGAGTGCGTCCAGTTGCACGGCGGCATCGGGATGACGTGGGAGCACCCCGCGCACCTCTACCTCAAGCGGGCCAAGTCGGCGCAGGGCGCGCTGGGTTCGGCCGGTGAGCACCGCGCGTCGGTCGCGGAGATCGTGGGGCTGCCCGGACCTGCATAGTCTGCGCCGAGTGTCCCGTTTTTGACCGCCCCTTTGCGTGCTGTTTAAATTGCGAACTGTTGCGATCAGTTCGCAATAACAGTCGATCTTCAATAAGGGGTGTGGGGCATGGTCGCCCGATCGATCCACAGGGCGATGCGAGGAGCGGGCGCCGCGGCGCTGGCCGGAGCACTGGCCCTCACCGCGGCCGCCTGTTCGAGTCCCGGCGGCGGCCGGGAGACCGGCGCCAAGGACTCGGCGGTCGTCGGCATCGCGTACGAGCCCGAGACGCTCAGCCCGCTCCTCGGCTACGGCAAGGACGGCAACTCCAAGATCTTCGACGGGCTGCTGACCTTCGACGCGAAGATGGCGCTCAAGCCCGCGCTCGCTGTCGCCCTGCCCGAGGTGAGCGCCGACCGGCTGACCTACACGTACAAGCTCCGCAAGGGCGTGACGTTCAGCGACGGGAAGCCGTTCACCGCCAAGGACGTCGTCTTCACGTACTCGACGATCCTCGACCCGAAGACCAACAACCCCGCCAAGGGCGAGCTCGACGCCGTCAAGGAGGTCCGCGCCGACGGCGACGACACGGTGGTCTTCACGCTCAAGTACCCCTACGCGCCCTTCGCGCAGCGCACGGTGCTGCCGATCGTGCCCGAGCACATCGCGGGCAAGCAGGACGTCAACACCGGCGACTTCGCCACCGCTCCCGTGGGCACCGGGCCGTACAAGCTCGTCAAGTGGTCCAGGAGCGAGAAGATCGCGTTCGAGGCCAACCCGTCGTACTGGGGCGGCGCGCCCAAGGTGAAGAAGTTCACCATGGCGATCATCAAGGACGACGACGTGCGCGCCACCCGGCTGCGCTCCGGCGACCTCGACGGCGCGATCCTGCCGCCCAACCTCGCCCAGGGCTTCGAGAAGGACAAGCACAAGAAGATCCACACGGCGAAGACCTACGACTACCGCAACGTGACCCTGCCCACCGGCAACAAGGTCACCGGCGACACCGCCGTGCGCCGCGCGCTCGACCTCGCCGTGGACCGCCAGGCGATGGTCGACAAGATCCTCGACGGCGCCGGCAAGCCCGCCTACGGGCCGGTCCCCACCGGCAGCCCCTGGTTCGCCAAGGGCACCGAGCGGCGGCACGACCTGGCCGGGGCGAAGAAGATCCTCGACGAGGCCGGCTGGAAGCCCGGCGCCGACGGCATCCGCGAGAAGGACGGCGTCCGCGCCGCCTTCCCGCTCTGGTACCTCTCCGGCGACAAGCTCCGCCAGGACCACGCCCTCGCCTACGCCTCCGACGCCAAGAAGGCGGGCATCGCCATCACCACCCGGTCCGGCACCTGGGAGGTCATCGAGCCGAAGATGAAGGACGAGGCGGTCCTCGCGGGCGGCGGCTCGCCCGGCGACCCCGACTTCGACCAGTACGCGCTGCTCAAGTCCTCCCTCGGCGGCGACGGCTTCAACAACATGGCGTGGTACGCCGACCCGGCCGTCGACAAGGCGCTCGACGACGGACGCAAGAGCGGTGACGCGGCCGTGCGCAAGGCCGCGTACGACACCATCCAGCGCGAGCTGGTGAAGAACCCCGGCTACACCTTCCTCACCCACATCGACCACCTCTACGTCGTGGCCGACCGCTGGGACGGCCTCTCCACCCAGACCGAGCCGCACGACCACGGCCTCGCCTCCGGTCCGTGGTGGAACGTCGAGACCTGGACGCCGAAGAAGTGAGCCGCCGCCTCCCCTGGGGGCCGATGGCACGGATGGCGGGGCGGCGGACCCTGTTCGCCGCCCCCGTCCTGCTGGTGGTGACCTTCGGCGTGTTCGCCGTGGCCGCGGCCTCCCCCTTCGACCCGGTCAAGGCGTACGCGGGCACCGCCGGGCTCACGGCCTCACAGGAGAACCTCGACCAGCTGCGCGCCAATCTCGGCGTCGACCAGCCGCTCGTCACCCGCTGGTGGCAGTGGCTGACCGCCGCCCTCACCGGCGACCTCGGCGACTCCAGCACCCTGCGCCAGCCCGTCGCCGACGTCGTAGGCGAACGGCTCGGCTGGTCGGTGCTGCTCGCCGCCACCGCCTTCCTGGTCGCGATCCTCCTCGGCACCGCGCTCGGCGTGCTCGCCGCGCGCCGCCCGGGCGGCCGGCTCGACCGCTGCGTCAGCTCCCTCGCGTACACCCTGGAAGCCGCGCCCGCCTTCTGGCTCGGGCTGCTCGCCATCTGGTTCTTCGCGCTCAGGCTCGATGTGCTGCCCGCCGGCGGGCTGACCGACACGGCGAGCGACACGGTCTCCTTCGGCCAGGTGGCCAGCCACCTCGTGCTGCCCGCCGCCGTCCTCGGCATCTCCCAACTTCCCTGGTTCTACCTGTACGTACGCCAGGGCGTCGCCGACGCCCTGGAGGAGGACCCGGTGCGCGGGGCACGCGCGCGCGGCCTGAGCGAGCGGACCGTCCTGCTCGGCCACGCCCTGCGCTCGGGCATGCTGCCGATGCTCACCCTCGTGGGCTCGCGCGTGCCCGAACTCATCACCGGCGCCCTGCTCGTCGAGACCGTCTTCAGCTGGCCCGGCATCGCCGCGGCCACCGTGCAGGCCGCCACCTCGGTGGACTTCCCGCTGCTCGCCGCGCTGACCGTGCTCGCCACCGCCGCCGTGCTCGTTGGCAACCTGCTCTCCGACCTGCTCTACGGCCTCGCCGACCCGAGGGTGGGATTCGATGGCTGACACCGCGACCACTGTGTGGCGCCCGCGCGGGCGCACCCGCCGCTCCACCCGCACCCTGAGGGTGCGCGCCTCCGCCGTGATCCTCGCGGCGGCCGTCCTCGCCGTCCTCCTCGTACCGCCGCTGGCCCACCTCGACCAGCAGGCCGTCGACCTCTCGCACAAGCTCCTCCCGCCGTCCTGGGAGCACCCGTTCGGCACCGACGACGTCGGCCGCGACCTGCTGCTGCGCTGCGTCTACGGGCTGCGGATCTCGCTCCTCGTCGGTGTGGTGGCCGCGCTGGTGGCCACCGTCGTCGGCACGGTCGTGGGCGCGGCGGCCGCCGCCCTCGGCGGCTGGACCGACCGGCTGGTGATGCGGCTCGTGGACGTCTTCTCGTCGGTGCCGCACCTGCTTCTCGGCATCTTCGTGGTCGCGATGTTCCGCCCCGGCGTGTGGCCGGTGATCGCCTCGGTCGCCGTGACGCACTGGCTGTCCACCGCCCGCATCGTGCGCGCCGAGGTGCTCTCCCTGCGCTCGCGCCCCTACATCGACGCGGCGATCTCCGGCGGTGCCTCCCGACTGCGGGTGACGACCCGTCATCTGCTGCCGGGCGTCCTGCCGCAGGCCGGGCTCGCGGCCGTCCTCATGGTGCCGCACGCCATGTGGCACGAGTCGGCGCTCTCCTTCCTCGGCCTCGGCCTGCCCAGCCACCAGGCCAGCCTCGGCAACCTCGTGCAGTCCGCGCGCGGCTCGCTGCTCGCCGGTCACTGGTGGCCGACCCTCTTCCCCGGCCTGCTGCTCATCGTCCCGACCCTCGCCGTCGCGGGCCTGGCCGGCGCCTGGCGCGAACGCCTGGACCCGCGCCGCCGATCGGAGCTGATGCTGTGACCAAGGCTGCTGTGACCACGGTCCTCTCGGTACGCGGCCTGTCCGTACGCTTCCGGATGCGCGGCGGCCGCCATGTCGCCGCCGTCACCGACGTCTCCTTCGACCTCGCGGCGGGGGAGTGTCTGGCCCTGGTCGGCGAGAGCGGCTGCGGCAAGTCCGTCCTCGCCTCCGCGCTCCTCGGCCTGCTGCCCGGCAACGCCGAGACGGCGGGCAGCGCGGTGCTGCACGGCGGCGGCGACCCCGTCGACCTGCTCGCCGCCGACGAACGCACACTCGCCCGTACGGTACGGGGGCGCCGCATCGGTCTCGTACCGCAGAGCCCGGCCGCCCACCTCACACCGGTGCGCACCGTACGGGCGCAGCTCGCCGAGACCCTGCGCGAGCTCACCCGCACCCCCCGGCGCGAGCTGCGCGCGGCGACGGAGGCGGCCGCCGCGCGCGCCGCGTTCCCGCCCGGGCACCTCGACCGCCATCCGCACGAGCTGTCCGGCGGCCTCGCCCAGCGCGCCGCGACCGCGCTCGCCCTCGTCGGGGACGCGCCGCTGCTGCTCGCGGACGAGCCGACGACCGGGCTCGACCGCGACCTGGTGGACCGCACGGCCGACGAACTGCGCCGCACCGCCGACGACGGCCGGGCGCTGCTGATGATCACCCACGATCTGGCGGCGGCCGAGCGGATCGCCGACCGGGTGGCCGTGATGTACGCCGGGAGGGTCGTCGAACTCGCCGACGCAACCTCGTATTTCGGCGGGACCGGACCCCGTCACCCGTATGCTCGAGGCCTGCTCGACGCGCTCCCGGAGCGGGCGTTCGCGCCCATCCCCGGGATGCCGCCCGAGCTGGGCGATCTGCCGGAGGGCTGCGCGTTCGCGCCCCGCTGCGAACGGGCCACCGGCCAGTGCGGCACCCTGCCGCCGTTCGACGGCCAGGTCGCCTGTCACCATCTGGAGGAGCCCGGCCGTGCTTGACCTGAAGAACATCACCGCCGGTTACGAGCGCGGCAGCCCGGTCGTCCGCCGGGTGAGCCTGGCCGTCGCCCCCGGCGAGGCGGTCGGTCTGCTCGGCCCCAGCGGCTGCGGCAAGTCCACCCTGGCCCGGGTCGCGGCGCTGCTGCATCGCCCCGACGACGGCACGGTCACCCTGGACGGCGCCCTCGTCACCGACTGGCGCCACCGCGCGCCGCGCGCGCTGCGCACCACCGTGGGAGTCGTCTTCCAGTCGCCCCGGCTCGCCGCCGACCCCCGGCTGCGGCTGCGGGAGATCGTCGCCGAGCCGCTGCGCGCGACCGGCCGCCAGATCGAGGTCCGCGAGCGCGTCGACGAACTGGCCGACCTGGTCGGCCTCGGCGGTGATCTGCTCAACCGCCGCCCCCACGAGGTCAGCGACGGCCAGCTCCAGCGCGCCTGTCTGGCCCGCGCCCTGGTGCTGCGGCCCCGGCTGCTGGTCTGCGACGAGATGACGGCGATGCTGGACGCCTCGACGACGGCGGCCCTCGTGGCGGTGGTCGAGCGCTACCGCACCCAGACGTCCGCGTCCCTCCTCGCGGTGGGCCACGACCGCACCCTGCTGTCGCGGTGGTGCGACCGGGCGGCGGAGTGGGGCGAGCTGTCGCAGTAACGTCCCTGCGACAACCGTTCCCGTGCGCCGCCCGGCCACGAGGCCTCTCGCGCGGCCCCGCCGCCCGGCCACCGGGTGACCGGGCGGCGAAGTACCGGCCAACTCTGCGAAGCAGCCTGCCGGTCGGCGTGGGCGGGCCCGCATACTCGGTCGCGTCCGCCCGTCCCACCGCCCCGGGAGCACCCCATGGCTCGACCGACCCGCCGCAGCGCCGTCGCCGCCCTCGCCGCGGCCGCCGCCTCCGCCGCCATCGCGCCCGCCGCCGGCGCGGCCGAGCGCCCCTGCGCCCGCCCCGCCGGGCCCAGACCGCTGCGCCGGACCCACGCGCACAACGACTTCGCGCACCCGCACCCGCTCTTCGACGCCCTCGGGCACGGGTTCACCAGTGTCGAGGCCGACATCTTCCTGGTCGACGGGCAGCTCCTGGTGGCCCACGACCCGTCCGACCTCGACCCGGCCTGCACGCTCGAAAAGCTCTACCTCGACCCGCTGATGGCCCGCGTCCGCGCCAACCACGGCTCGGTGTACCGGGGTTACCACCGCCCCGTACAGCTCCTCGTCGACATCAAGACCGACGGCGCCGCCGCCTACCTCGAACTCGACCGGCGGCTGCGGCCGTACCGCCGGATGCTGAGCAGCTACGCGCACGGCCGCGTCACGACCGGCGCCGTCACCCCCGTCATCTCCGGCGACCGCGCCGCCCGGGTGCCCATGGAGGCGCAGAAGGTGCGGCACGCCTTCTACGACGGCCGCCTGGAGGACCTCGGCACGGCCGCCACCGCCGCTTTCATCCCGCTGATCAGCAGCAACTGGACGCAGAGCTTCAGCTGGCTCGGCGCCGGGCCGTTCCCGGCCGCCGAGCGCCAGAAGCTGCGCGCGATCGTGGCCCAGGCCCACGCCCACCGCCAGCGCGTACGGTTCTGGGCCACCCCGGACCTGGCCGGGCCCGAGCGGGACGCCCTGTGGCGCGAACTGCTCGCCGCCGACGTCGACCACATCAACACCGACGACCTCGCGGGCCTGGAGAGCTTCCTGCGCGCACACGGGGAGTAGTCCGGGCGCACGCACCCACGCCGCACCCCTTCCGGGCCGTCACCCGCAGTCAACACCCGTACGGCGGACACGCCATACGCCCGACCGGCCCGCCTCCTCCGCCACACGTCACGGCGGGCGGGCCGGGTGTGTGCCCCGGCCCGCCACGCGGAGCACCCCGAGCGCGCCGACCGCCGGTCAGTCCAGCCGGGCGTCGGCGTAGACGACCATCGCGTCGCGCTGGTAGACCGCGAGCCCCTCGGCGATCCTGTCGAAGTTCACCCGGAACTGCGGGTCGTCGACATACGTCCGGCCGAGGCCCTTGTACGCGGCCGCGTTCGGGGGCCAGAAGCGGCAGACGCCCTGGTAGTGGACGTCGACTTCGGCCTGCACCGCACCATCGTCGACCGGGGTGCCGGCCACCATCAACTCCGCGAAGCGGCAGCCGCCGGTGGTGCTCACGGAGGACCGCCACCTGGTCGACCTGGCTGTCCAGAACCGCCCGGATCTCGCGCAGCCCCAGACCCAACTCCCGCATCAGCAGGATCTGTTGGAGCCGCAGCAGATCGGCTTCTACGTAGTGGCGGTGTCCGCTCGGGCGCCCCCGCCTCAGGACAGAGTGAGTGTGCCCCACACCGCCCGGTGGTCGGAGGAGCCGGTGTCCGTCGCGACCCCGCAGCCGCTCCAGGTGCCCCCGCCGAACAGGTAGTCGATCTTGCTGCTGCCCGCTGTCGGCCGGTTCGGCGTCGCCGAGTGGGCGTCGCACTCCTCGTACGCCGAGTACAGCGTGGCCGGCACACCGGTCGAGGGCGCGGCATTCAGATCACCGCCGAGCAGCGGGCGGTAGCCGGGCAGCGACGCCGCCTGCCGCAGCGCCTGAGCCTGCTGCGGCTGGAATACGCGCTCGGGGTCGTCATAGCCGGGGCCGCCGGTGCTGAAGTGCGCGGCGCACACCTGCGCCGCCCAGGACGCCACCGTGGCGCACAGCGCGGTGCGCTGCTCGACGCCGGGCGGGGAGGGCAGCTCGACCGCCCGGTACCAGGTGTTCTCCTCCGGCACCGCCAGCGCCACACCGTACGCTCCCCGGTCCGCTCCCGACGCGTCCGGCTGACAGTTCTTCCGCGCCTTGACCTTCGTCCCGGGCACCTCGTACTGAACCGGCGCGAACCGTACGTCCCAGCCGCCGCCGAGCTCTGTCTCCAGCGCCAGCTCCACGGGTTTGGCGAGCTTCTCGCAGAACTCCTCCAGCAGGATCACATCGGGGTTTCCGGCTGCCTTGGCGCGGGCCGTGATCTCTTCCGCCAGCGGGCCCGCCGCCGTGTGGTAGAAGCCGCAGTTCTTGTTGTTGTCGGCGCACACGTTCCAGGTCAGCGCCTTGATGGCGCGCGGGGAAGCGGCCGGCGGCGGTGGCGGGTCGGCGGGTGCGGGCACGGCAAGCAGCCGGAAGAGCTCCCACGAGGCCACCGCCGTGGCACGGGCCTGGAGCAGCCCGTCGCCGGTCGCTCCCGCGTCGGCCGTCACATAGCGCTCCCGCGTGCCGTCGTGGTAGCGCAGGGCGTAGACGTCGGCGCCCGCCTGCGGCTGCGGCACGAGCTCCAGCTTCTCCCAGCCGGCGGGCGGCCCCTCGGTACGGGCGCGCAGCTTCCCGTACCGGCCGTCGGCCCCGGCGCCGAACTCCGCCGCCACATAGGCACCGTTGGCCTGCGAGCGGAGAGCGACCGTCGCCCCCTTGGCCACGTTGTCGGTGTGCAGGGTGAACTGCTCGGTGATACCCGGCGTACCCGCCCGCGCGTGCAGTTCATCGCCGCTGGACGCCTCCACCGAGACGTACTTTCCGGTGGCGAGCGAGAGCAGCTCCCACTGCTGTCCGGCCGACTTCGAGGTGTTGGGGGGCGGCGGCGCGGCCGCCGTGGCGGGCGCGCCGAGCAGAGCCGGCAGGACCGCCCCGATCAGCGCGGCGGCCAGCAGCCGCGGTAGGCGCAGACGATTTTTCATACCGGGAGGATAGAGAACCGCTGATGTCGACCTGCCAGGTGGATGCGTGCTCCTGCTCCCGCACCTCCACGGCGGCCCGGCACCCGCAGGCCAGGGGTCGCTGCCGGTCCCCTGCCGCGCCCTCCCGGGCTGCTTCGCGCCGGGTTCCCGTACGGGTGCCTGGGGAGGATAGTCGGAAGCCGACGGCCTGCCGCGCACAGGGCCCGGCATGTCCTTCATGGAGGTGTCCCGCTGTGACCACCACCCCCTCACCGGCGCGCGCCGGTGTGGCTCCCGGCGGCCTGCCGCTGCTCGGCCACGCCTGGCAACTCCACGCCCGCCCGCTGGAGTTCCTGTCCTCGCTGCCGGCCCACGGGGACCTGGTACGGATCGGGATGGGCCCCTGGCCGGCCTATGTCGTCTGCCGTCCGGACGCGGCGCACCAGATGCTCACCGACTCGCGGACCTTCGACAAGGGCGGCCCGTTCTTCGACAAGGCGCGCGTGCTGTTCGGCAGCAGTCTGCCCATGGCCGGCTGGCGCGAACACCGGTGGCAGCGCCGTCAGATGCAGCCCGCCTTCCAGCCCGGCCGGATCGACGGGTACGCGGTGGTGATGGGCGAGGAGGTGGACCGTATGACCACCGCCTGGCAGCCCGGTCAGCGGCTGGACGTCACCGCCGCGCTCACCACCCTGACCCTGCGGATCGTCACCCGCAGCGTGCTGGCCGCGGAGGCGGAGGACTCGGCGGTGGCCGAGGTGCTGGAGAGCCTGCACACCGTCATCGACGGCATCTACCAGCGCGTGATGCTGCCGCTGGGACCGCTCTACCGCCTGCCCACCCGGGGCAACCTGCGCTACCGCCGCGCCTGTACGCGGCTGCACCGCGCCATCGACGACATCATCGCCGCCCGCCGGGCCGCGCCCGGCGAGCACGACCTGGTGTCGGTGCTGCTGGCCGCCCACGACGACGACACGGGCGAGCCCATGTCCGACGAGGACATCCGCGACCAGCTGATGGTGATGATCGGCGCCGGTTTCGAGACCACCGCCAACACTCTCGCCTTCGCCCTGTGGTTGATCAGCCAGGACACGAAGGTACGGGAACAGCTGCACGCCGAGGTGGACGCGACGCTGGCGGGGCGCACCGCCACACCCGCCGACCTCGACGGGCTCGCCTATACCCAGCGCATCATCCACGAGGTGATGCGTATGTACCCCGCGGGCTGGTTCTTCACCCGCGTCACCACCGCCGACACCACCCTCGCCGGACACCCCCTGCCCAAGGGCACCGCCCTCCTCTACAGCGCGTACCTCCTGCACCACCAGGCCGAGCTGTTCCCCGATCCCGAGCGTTTCGACCCGGACCGCTGGGCCACCGGCGAGGCGGACGCGCTGCCCCGGGGTGCGCACGTGCCCTTCGGGGGCGGCAACCGCAAGTGCATCGGCGACCAGTTCGCCCTCACCGAGATGACCCTGGCCCTCGCCACGGTGTGCACCCGCTGGGATCTGGTCCCCGACCCGGAGGCCACTTTGCACGTACGGGTGCGCGGCACACTGGGTCCGGGCCCGCTCGACATGACCTGCGCCCCCCGCAACACACCGGGCGATTCGGGACCGTCAGTGTGACGTGGCCAGCCAACCCTCCAGTACGGCCTCGCGGTCGCGGGACCGCAGGACTTCGCCGGGCCGGACTTCGTTCCACCAGTGCGTCAGTACGGCAGGCGAGGACTCGCCTCGGGTGAAACGGGCGAGCAACCCGAGCGAGATATCGACCTCTCGCTCGGTATAGGCGGTCGCGGCGCCCGAGAACACGGGCGTCTCGACACGGTCCCCCTCCGCCGTGGTGATGACGACCGTCATCTCCGGCGGGCCGTCAGGAACCCACGCGTCGAGGGCCGCGGCCGCCACGCTCAGCGCGCGGGCCGCCCACCGGGTGAGTGCGGAGCGGACCGGTGCGTCGGTGACCTGGAGGTCCATCACGTCCGACCAGCGCCATTCCCGCGGGGCGTCCCCGGTGATCCGCACCCCCGCCGGGGAGAGGAGCACGCCCGCCCCCTCGGGCGTCGGCGGTGTGCCGAGGTATACCTCGTCCCCGCTGATCCAGAAGAGTCCGACCATGCTGCCGACCCTGCGGTCGGCAGCCGGGGGCGGTGACGCTTCCACCATGCAACTCCCTCTCTCTGGCCGTGGTGCGGCGCACCCTGCCCAAGACACCGTACAGAGAGGCGCCTTGGACCCATGGCACCGCGTTTCCCACCCTGTCCGGCGCGGGGGACCTCACGGATCGGTTCGGCTGCCCGCGGCG
Source organism: Streptomyces sp. ERV7 (assembly GCF_001653515.1). Classification (GTDB taxonomy): domain Bacteria; phylum Actinomycetota; class Actinomycetes; order Streptomycetales; family Streptomycetaceae; genus Streptomyces. Next base: position 1,447,185 of record NZ_LYOY01000051.1, read on the forward strand.
GGGGCGCCGGTCGGCCGCTGCCACAGCCGGCTCACATGGGTGTCGAGCACGTCCTGGGCCTGGCGCGCGGTGAGGTGGCCGATCAGGACGTGTGCGGTCAGGCCGTCGGCCAGGGCCAGCAGCGCGCGGGCTTCGTGCTGTGCGTCGAGGGGCTCCACATACGTGGTGCTCTCGTCGGCCTCCGCGATGAGGCGGGCGAACGCCTCGTGCAGGGCCGCGTAGTTCGCCTTCAGTGTGCCCGCGAGCGCTTCGCTGACCGCCGCCTGGGCGACGAAGGCGAGCCACACCCTGGCCTCGGCACGGTGTTCTTCCCGCAGCAGGGAGATCTCGGTGGCCGCGTGGCCCAGCGCGGACGCGGCCGACTGTGCCGGGCTCGCGACGAGGCGGGCCCGTACGCGCTCGTTGATCCGCTCGCCGACGGCCCCGAGGGCGAACACCAGCATCTCCTCCTTGGTGCGGAAGCAGCGCTGCACCGCGCCCATCGACACCTGCGCACGGGCGGCGACATCGCGCAGGGTCACGCCCTCCAGGCCGCGTTCGTCGGCCAGTCGGCACACCGCCTCGGCGATCACACGACGCCGGCCCTCGTGGTCCACCTGCCTGGGCATCCCGGTCCGCCTCCCTCTGCCGTGCTCACCGCGGCTGTCGCGCTCCGCCCACTCTATTCGATGCGCTCGCATCGGAACCCGGGTTATGGTTCCGATGCGAGCGCATCGGAACGAGTAGGGGAGCGTGCGAACCATGCAGGACGCGTTGTGGCGGAGGCCCGCGGCGGCACAGGCGGCAGCCGTACGGAGCGGGAAGGTGTCGGCCGTCGAGCTGGTCGAGAGTCATCTGGAGCGCATCGCCGCGGTCAACCCGCGGGTGAACGCGGTCACCCAGCTCCTGGCCGAACGCGCCCGCGAGGCCGCCGCGGAGACCGACCGCAGGCGGGCGGCGGGGGACGTACTGGGGCCGCTCGCGGGCGTACCGTTCACGGTGAAGGAGTCCACCGCGATCGAGGGTGTGCCGACCACCTTCGGTGTGGCGCGCTTCCGTGAACTGGTCGCCCCGGCCGACGCACCCCCGGTGGCCCGGCTGCGTGCCGCCGGCGCCGTGCCGATCGGGCACAGCAACATGCCCACCCTGATCCTGGCCGGGATGCACACCCGCAGCGAACTGTTCGGCGACACGGTCAACCCGTGGGACCCCGGCCGGACGCCCGGTGGCACCAGCGGGGGTGACGCGGTGGCCGTCGCCACGGGGATGGCGGCGCTCGGTCTCGGCAACGACTCCGGCGGGTCGATCCGCGTCCCGGCCCAGTTCTGCGGAGTGGCGGGGCTCAAACCGACCCCCGGGCGCTTCCCCGCCGACCACCGCATCCTCGGTCCGCAGGACCCGGGCCCGGCCTCCCAGATGCTGGTCACCGACGGCCCGCTGGCCCGGAACGTGGCCGACCTGCGCCTGGCCTACGAGGTGCTCGCCGGGACCGACCCCCGCGACCCCCGGGCTGTTCCGGTACCCGCGTACGGCGAACCCCTGCCCGGAGCCGCGAAGGTGGCCGTCGTGGCGGACCCGGGCGCCCGCGGCGTCCACCCCGCCGTCGCGGCGGCCGTCCGGAGCGCGGCGGACGCGCTCCGCGACGCCGGATACGACGTGCGCGAAGTGCCGGACGTACCGAGGCTGGACGAGACCCTCGAAGCGTACGACCGGATCACCATGACCGAGTTCGCCCCGAACTGGCCCGTGGTGCGCACCCTCCTCGGCGACGGCGGCGACCGTTACATCGAGATGGCGATGGAGCGGACCCCGCCGGTCACCGGTGTGGACGAGCTCATGAAGCTGATGGGTACGTGGATGAACCTCCGCCGCTCCTGGGCCGAGTTCCTGGACACCTACCCGCTCGTGCTCGGCCCGTCGTTCACCGAGCCGCCGGTCGAGCCCGGTCTGGAGTCGCGCGACAGGGCGGGCCGGGACCGCGTCACCTCGGCGATGCGCCTGTGCACGGCGACCAGCTTCGTCGGCGTACCGGCGGTGGCCGTACCGACCGGGCTGACCGACGGGCTCCCCTGCGGGGTGCAGATCATCGGGCGGCCCTTCCGCGAGGACCTGTGCCTAGCGGCTGCCCAGGCGGTCGAGGACCGGCTCGGAGTGCTGACGCCCGTGGATCCGCGCGGGGTCGGGGTGGGCGGGTCCTAGGACTCCGGGGCCGCCGGGCTCCAGGACTCCGCGCATGACGGTGACGGCGTTCCCGGTCAGGTGGACGCGGTCACCGTGCAGCACCGTGTGCACCAGGCCCGTGCGGGCGGACACTTGGATGCCGGTGAGCCGGTCGCGGCCCAGGCGGCCCGACCAGTAGGGGGCGAGCACGGTGTGGGCACTGCCCGTGACGGGGTCCTCCGGGATGCCCCGGGCCGGGGCGAAGAAGCGGGAGACGAAGTCGTGTGCCACACCGTCCCCCGCCATGGCGTCCGCCGGGGCCGTGACGATGACCGCGCGCAGGTCCTCACGGTCCGTCAGGGTGGCCAGGGCGCCGAGGGCGGGAGTCAGGGTGCGGACGACCGACTCGTCCGGCAGCACGGTCAGCAGGTCGCCGAGCGCGCCGGACCGGAAGGTCGCCTCGGGCTCGGCCCCCAGCGCCTCGGACAACCCCACCGGGGCGGGCACTTCCGTGGCCCGGGCTGCCGGGAAGTCCAAGGTGATACCGCCGTGTTCGGCGGCGTGCGTGACCAGGACGCCGTGGTACCGGCTGCGGAAGCGCACGGCACCGAGGAGCCCCCGCTCGGTGCGCAGCACATGTGCTGTGGCCAATGTGGCATGGCCGCACAGCCGCGACTCGACGAGCGGAGTGAACCAGCGGATGTCCCAGTCGGCGTCGGCACCCGGCGGCGACGGGCGCGCGAACGCCGTCTCGGAGAGGTTCAGTTCCGCCGCCACCTGCCGCATCCACCCTTCCGGCCACTCCCCGGCGGGCAGGAGACACACACCCGCCGGGTTCCCGGCGAACGGACGGTCGGCGAAGGCGTCGACAACGTGCATACGCATGACTCGGACCGTAGAAGGGCCGATCGAGCCACGCCAAGGCCAATTCGTGGTGGGTGGTCTGACCTCGGGGTGGGTATCGTCACGGTACGACGGTGGCGAGGACCCTGGTCATACCCTTGCGCACTTCCTCCGGCGGCGGACCCGCGCAGGGTCGACGCATGGGCACACGCCCGCGATAGTGGGCGCATGCCCACCTTACCGCCGGAGCCGCGGCGCTCTTCCGAGGCCGAGACACATCAACTGCGGGGAGCAGCCGGGTCGTTCGGCACCGAAGCCGAGCGATACGACCGGGCGCGACCGCGCTACCCCGCCGCCCTCGTGGACCGGATCACCGCCCGCACGCCGGACGTCCGCATCCTCGACGTCGGCTGCGGGACCGGCATCGTCGCCCGGCAGTTCCAGGCGGTCGGCTGCGAGGTGCTCGGGGTCGAGCCGGACGCGCGTATGGCCGAGGTGGCGCGTCGGCTCGGGGTCGAGGTCGACGTGGCGACGTTCGAGGCGTGGGATCCCGGCGGGCGGGAGTTCGACGCGGTCGTCGCCGGACAGACCTGGCACTGGGTGGACCCGGCGGCGGGTGCGGCCCAGGCCTCGCGAGTGCTGCGGCACGGGGGTCGACTGGCGGCGTTCTGGAACGTGTTCCAGCTGCCGCCCGAGGTGGCGGAGGCCTTCGCCGCGGTCTACCGGCGGGTGCTGCCGGACTCGCCGTTCGACCTGGAAGCGGTGACCAGGCAACCCCTGGACGCGTATCGGGCGTTGTTCACCAAGGCGGCCGACGGAATGCGCGGGGCCGGTGTGTTCAGCGAGCCCGAGCAGTGGCGCTTCGACTGGGAGTGGTCCTACAGCCGGGAGGCGTGGCTGGAGCAGGTGCCCACCCACGGCGTCCTCACCAGGCTCCCGCCCGACCGACTGGCGGAGGTGCTGGAGGGCATCGGGGCCGCCATCGACGCGGTGGGCGGCGGTTTCACCATGGGCTACGCGACGGTGGCGGTCACCGCGACGCGAAACGGGACAGCCGTCCGTCGGTGACGGGGCGGTGAGCCCGTCGCCGAGGGGACGACGCTCTAGGCTTCACCCACCCGGTACCGGCCCGGCCACCGACCCCGACCTCAGGAGCGCACCCCGTGTTCGACCCCGTACTGGACAACCCGTACCCCGACAGCCTGCGGCCCGACGACGTGCCCGCGCCGCACGAGTTGCTGGCGCCGGTGCTCGGCTTCCTCGGCACCTGGCACGGTCGGGGCCAGGGTGAGTACCCGACGATCAGCGGGGACTTCGCCTACGCGCAGGAGGTGACGTTCAGCCACGACGGCCGCCCGTTCCTCCGTTACGAGGCCCGGGCCTGGCTGCTCGGCGCCGACGACACCCCGTTGCGTCCCTCCGCCCGGGAGAGCGGCTGGTGGCGGATCCAGCCCGACGGACGGGTGGAGGCGCTGATCACCCAGCCCACCGGCATCGCGGAGATCGCCGTCGGCCACGCGGGCGAGAACACGGTCGACCTCTCCACCGGCCAGGTGGCCCTCACCCCCACCGCCAAGGAGGTGACCGCGACCCGGCGCCGCTACACCCTCGCCGACGAGGACACGCTCACCTTCGTCCACGATCTCGCGGCGGTCGGGCAGCCGCTCCAGCACCACCTCTCGGCCCGCCTGCGACGGACGTCCTAGCCGCCCTGGCCCGCCCCGGACATCGGCTCGTGAGCCTGCCGCGCGGAAAGGGTCAGTTGTGCCCGAACTTCCGGGGCTGTTTGTGGGAGACCTCCTGCGGGGCCGGACGCACCACGTCCTGTGCGGCGGGTGACCTCGTCGGCTCCTTCGTCTCCGCCGTCGCACTGCGTTCGTGGCCGCCGGTGCGGGCGCCGCGGTTCTGTCGGGTCTGCTTCTTGCCCACGACGATGCCTCCTTCAAGCGTCTCGGAGGATGAATCACAGGGGATGAATCACACCAGATTCGCATATGCGTACTAAGATCGCATTTCGGGCGGCCCCTGTGCATGGCGCCCGTGCGTGGCGTCCGTACATGGCTCCCGTGCGCGGCACCCAAGGGCTGGAACCCGCTGCGAAGGACCTGCGAAGATCGCTTTCGCGCCATGGCTCCGCGCCGCGGGCGCTGGTTCCGACCGTGTGGAGGGTGACGATGTACGCGATATCCCTGGGCGACGACGGCGCTGAGCTGCGTCCGATCGAGCCGTGGCAGGCCGAGGAGTTCCTCGCCCACGTGGACCGGGGGCGGGAGTTCATCGGGCGGCACAACGGTCTGCCCGACGTCGTCGCCGACCTGGCGTCGAGCCGGGCGTTCCTCCAGGCGTACGCGGAGAAGGCCGCGGCCGACACCGGGCGGCTCCTCGGCATCTGGACCGGCGCCACCCTGGTCGGCGCGGTGCTGCTGCGGAAGCTGGACGCCGCCCAGGGCACCGCCGAGGCGGGTTGCTGGCTGGAGCCGTCGGCGGTGGGCAGGGGGCTCGTGACCCGGGCCGTGCGCGTGATCATCGACTGGGCCGTGGAGGAGCGGGGCGTCCACCGGGTGGAGTGGTGGGTCTCGGTCGAGAACGAGCCCAGTATCGCCGTGGCCCGCCGGCTCGGGATGGCGAAGGACGGGGTGCTGCGCGAGAGCTACCTCTACCGGGGCAAGCGGCACGACGAGGAGATCTGGTCGGTGCTCGCGCCGGAGTGGCGGGCGGCCCGGCAGGCGAACTGAGCAGCACGGTCACGGACACGGAGCCCGGTCGGCATCGCCGTCCGGGCTCCGTGCCGTTCCGGCCAACCCCTCGCCGCGGCCAACTCGTCGTTCCTGGCCGCGTTTCAGCCAGAGATCCCTCCCCACGGCCTCACCCTCCGCGTCATTTTGCAATCCCTAAACTGCGGGATTACCTACCGCGGAGAAGCGCCCTAGCGTGGCGGGGACGGCACTTGCCCCCCTCTCCCGACCACCTGCCCCCCACTCCCCCGTAGCGGCACCTCCACGCCACGGGGGACGGTACGCGCGGTCCGTGCACGATCAGGCCACCATCGTGCACGCATCGTCAAGGCAATCACCCTGGCGCCGGCCGTTGAATGAGGCGTCAGTCGACCAGAAGTCATCCTGAAGGGCAGGCAGTTGAGCAACCCATCTCCCTTTCCCTCCCCGTTACCGTCCTCCTCCTCGTCCTCCTCCCCACCACCCGTACCGCCGCAGCTCCGCACCGCGCACCTCGACACCTTCGTCCAGGACCGTCTGCCGCCCGCCTCGCTCCAGCCGGACACCCTGCTCGACCTGCCCACACTGCGCTTTCCGACCCGGCTGAACTGCGCGACCGAGCTCCTCGAAGGACCCTCGGGACCGGCGGACCGCGCGGGCCGGCTGGCGGTGCTCTCACCGCACGGGGTGCGCTGGACGTACGCGGAACTCCTCGCCACCGTCTCGCGCATCGCTCATGTGCTCACCGAGGACATGGGCCTGGTGCCGGGCAACCGGGTGCTGCTGCGGGGCTCCAACACCCCGATGCTGGTGGCGATCTGGCTCGCGGTGGTGCGCGCCGGCGGGGTGGTCGTGGCCACGATGCCGCTGCTGCGCGCCAAGGAGCTCGCGTATGTGATCGACAAGGCGCGCATCACGCACGCCCTGTGCGAGTCCGCTCTCGGCGCCGAACTGGAGTCGGCGCGGGCCGAGGGGAGCCGGCTGCGGACGATGTACTTCCGCGCCGAGGCGTCCGCTGACGAGGCCCCGGAGCCGCACCCGGACGCCGACCTCGACCGGGCCATGGCCGGGCACCCCGACTGGTTCGCGCCGGTCGACACCGCCGCCACCGACCCCTGCCTGGTCGCCTTCACCTCGGGCACCACGGGGATGCCGAAGGCGACCGTGCACTCGCACCGCGACGTGATGGCCGTGTGCAGCTCCTTCCCCCAGCACGTGCTGCGGGCCACCGGCGACGACCGGTTCATCGGCACCCCCTCGCTGGCGTTCACCTACGGCCTCGGCGGGCTGCTGCTCTTCCCCCTGCACATCGGCGCCTCCGTCGTGCTGCTCGACCGTGCCTCGCCGCAGCAACTGGCCCGCGCGATCGACGAGTTCCGCGCCACCGTGTGCTTCAGCGGCCCGACCGCGTACCGGGCGATGTGCATGGACCCGGCCCCGTACGGAATGTCCTCGCTGCGCGAGTGCGTCTCGGCGGGTGAGCCGCTGCCGCCGGTCACCCGCAAGATGTGGAAGCAGCGCACCGGCCACGATCTGATCGACGGGCTCGGCTCCACCGAGATGCTGCACATCTTCATCGCGATGCGCGGGGACGAGGCCGCGACCCGGCCCGGCGCGCTCGGACGCCCGGTGCCCGGCTACCTCGCCGCGATCGTCGACGACGCGGGCCGCCCGCTGCCGTACGGCGAGGTCGGCGCGCTGGCCGTCAAGGGGCCCACGGGCTGCCGCTACCTCGACGACGACCGCCAGGTGGACTACGTACGCAACGGCTGGAACCTCACCGGTGACGCCTGCTGGGCCGACAAGGACGGCTATCTCCACTATCACGCCCGCCTCGACGACATGATCGTGTCGGCCGGGTACAACATCTCGCCGGTCGAGGTCGAGGCCACGCTCCTGACCCATCCGGCCGTCCGGGAGTGCGCGGCGGTCGCCGCCCCCGACGACGAGCGCGGCACGGTGGTGCAGGCCCATGTCGTGCTCGCGAAGGGCTACACCCCCTCCCGCGCACTGGTCCTGGAACTCCAGCAGTTCTCCAAGACCGAGATGGCGCCCTACAAGTATCCGCGCCTCATCTCCTTCTGCGACGCACTCCCCCGGGCCGGCACCGGGAAGGTCCAGCGCTTCCGACTGCGCGGCGCCGCGGCCGACGACGGCTCGGGCCCGTCGGCCGAACTGGAAGGAGCAGCCGGTGACGCTGCCTCCGCCTGACCCCGGCCCGACCGGCTTCACCCAGCACAAGCGCGTCTTCTTCCACCACTGCGATCCGGCGGGCATCGTCTTCTACCCGCAGTATCTGCTGCTGATCAACGAGGTGCTCCAGGACTGGTTCGAGACAGGTCTTGACGTCGGCTACGCCGGGCTGTTCGCCGAGCGCCGGATCGGCATTCCCACCGTCCGCCTCGAATGCGACTTCCTCGCCCCGAGCCGGCTGGGCGACGAGCTGGAGATCACGCTCACCGTCGAACGCATCGGAAAGTCGTCGTTCGAGCTGCGGTACGAGTGCGCCGGGTCACCGGGCCAGGACGTACGCGCCCGGATCCGCGCGGTGCTGGTGACCACCTCGCTCGACGGACACGGCCCGATCCCCATTCCCCAGGACATCCGCACAGCGATGGAGCGTTACTCATGACGAGCAACCGCACGGACTCCGCCACCGGTCCGATCGGCCTGATCGAGACCGACGGGCTCGGCGCCGGCAACTTCTTCCGCCTCGCCGCCGCGGCCGCGAGCGAGACGACCGAGACCGTGATCGAACTCGACCAGCCCTATCACGCTCCCACCGGGGTCACCCACGAGAGACTCTCCCTGTCGGCGCTCGACGAGCTCACCGACCGGGTGGCCGCCGGGTACTACGCCGACGGCATCCGCCCCAAGGACCCGGTGGCGGTCTTCGTGGCGGAGAGCGTGCGCTACCTCGTGCACTACATCGCGCTGACGAAGATCGGCGCGATCCCCGTGTTCGTGAACAGCTCGCTCCCCTCGGAGATCGCGGCGCGGTTCATCGAGCACGTGGGCGCGGCCGCCGTGGTGTCCGACCCCGAGCGGCTCGCCGAGGACCGGCTGCCGATCGCGTACTACGCCGAGGAGCCGTACGGCCAGGGCGCCTTCAAGCTCTTCACCCACGAGGACGACGACCCGGTGCTGATCGCCCACACCTCCGGGACCACGGGCATCCCGAAGGCCGTGCAGTTCAACCACAAGGGGTTCTTCTTCGGGGTGAGGCAGCAGATCAGGGCCGACCTCGGCTCGCGCATCCTCTCCGCCCTGCCGCAGAGCCACGCGTCCGCGATCTCCGTACTGATGTCGGCGGTCGCCCGGCGTGCCACCACCCTGCTCGCGACCCGTCGCGGCCCCGAGGACATCGCCCTGGCCATCCAGGAGTTCCGGCCGCACCTGGTCGCGGGTTTCCCCAAGACCTTCGTCGACCTGTGCCGCGTCGACCTGGACGCGTACGACCTGTCCTCGGTCGCGCGCTGGATGTCCACCGGCGACGCCAACCACGAGCGGCACATACGCAAGCTGGTGGCGCGCGGCAACCACGTCGACCGGGACGGGAGTCCGCAGCCCGGTTCGCTGTTCATCGACAACTTCGGCTCGTCCGAGTTCGGCTTCGCCATGTTCCGTACGGTGCACACCCCCACCAGCGACCGCTACCAGCGGTGCATCGGCCGGCCCTTCGGCTGGGTGGAGGTGGAGATCTTCGACGCGGACGACGAGCCCGTGGCACACGGCACGGTGGGCCGCCTCGCGCTCAAGTCGCCCACGATCACGGGGGGTTACTGGAACAACAGCCTGCTCAGCGAGAAGAACCGGATCCAGGGCTACTGGCTCACCGGCGATCTCGCCTATCGCGGTGAGGACGGCCTCTACTTCCACGTCGACCGGACGACGGACCGGATCACCACCGCGAACGGAGTCCTCTACAGCGCCCAGACGGAGGAGCTGGTACTGCGCCACTTCCCCGACCTCGTCGACTGCTCGATCGTCGGAGTGGAGAGCGCCGACGGCGACAGCCAGCTGCCCGTGCTGACCATCGACGTGCCCTCCTCCGAGGCGGAGTTGGAGGAGCTCCGGTTACGTGTCAACACTCTGCTGGCGGAGCGGGGCTGGCCGCCGATCGAGAAGGTCCTCGTCAAGGGCGCCGAGGAGCACGTGGGCGTCACGGGGAAGGCGCTGAAGCGCAGTATGCGGGTGGCCTTCTCGGAGGCCTGACACTGATTCCTGCTCCTGGTCCGGCTCACCCACCGTCCGCCCCGGTCTCGCCGCTGCGAGGCCGGGGCCGCCGCGCGGGTGGCTTCACCCCGGTCGAGGTCAGCGGTCCCGCTCCGCGAAGACCTCGCGCGCGGCGGCGATCCCGTTGAGGGCCGCGGGGAATCCGGCGTACCCGGCCATCTGCGTGATGACCTCGACGACCTCCTCGCGGGTGCCGCCGACGTTGAGCAGGCCGTGGATGTGCACGCGCAGTTGCGGGGCGGCGGTGCCGAGGGCCGTGCACATGGCGACGGTGGCCAGCTCGCGGGACTTGAGGTCGAGGGCGGTACGGGAGTAGATGTCGCCGAACGCGAACTCGATGATGTAGCGCCCCAGGTCGGGCGCCATGTCCTGGAGGGAGGCTACGACGGCGTCCCCCGCGTGGCCGTCCACTTCGGCGAGCTTGGCGAGCCCCCGCTCGTACCGCTGGTCGCGCTCGCCGGTGTCGGCCGGCTCATGGGCGAGTCCGGGCCGGTCGCGGAACGCCTCGCGGGCGACCGCGATGCCGTTGAGCGCCGCGGGTATCCCGGCGTAGACGGCGGCGTGGATGAGCACCTCCACGACCTCGGCCGGGGTCACACCCACGTTCAGCGCCCCGTCGATGTGGAAGCGCAGCTGGGGAGCGGCCGTCCCCATCGCGGCCAGCGCGGCGACGGTGGCCACCTCGCGCTGGCGGAGGGTGAGCCGGTCGTTCGCCAGGAGCTCCCCGTAACCGAAGGAGACCGTCATCCGGCCCAGGTCGGGGGCGATGTCGGCGAGGCTGTCGAGCACGGCGGGGCGCTCGCTGCCGCTGACCTTCCGCAACAGGGCGAGACCGCGCTCGAAGCGCTCGTCGGTGTCGGGGGCGGTGCCGGTGGCAGCGGCGGCGGAAGAGGCAGAGGATGCGGTTCCGGAGTTCTGTGCGCTGTTCATATGACCGAAACTAGAACCTGGAGCGCACTCCAACGCAAGCGGACCGCCCTCGGCGCAGCTCACAGATGAGGAAGAGCACCACATGGCAGATGAGATTCCGACGGGCGGGCGGTATGTGGAGCTGTCACCACCCGCCCCGAGGACCACCTCCGGCACAGTCGAGGTGTGGGAGTTCTTCTGGTACGGGGACCCGCACTCGTACGCCATGGAGCCGGCCGTGCGCCGCTGGGCGGGGAGGCAGACGGGGGTGACCTTCGTCCGCGTCCCGGTGCCCTTCGGCGGGCCGTGGGACGCCCATGCGCAGCTGCACTTCGCGCTGGAGGCCCTGGCGCACGCCGACACCGCGACCATGCACGCCGTGTACGAGGCCGTCCAGCACCAGGGGAGGCGGCTGGCCGATCCCGACGAACAGGCGGACTTCGTCGCCCGGCTCGGCGTCGACCGCGCACGCTATCTGTCCGTCCTCAACTCCTTCGGGGTGAAGGGTCAGTTGGCCGCCGCCAAGGCGCAGGTGCGCAGAGCCGGCGTCCAGCGGGTTCCCACCTTCCTCGTCAACGGGAAGTACCGGAGCGATCTGAAGACGGCGGGCAGCCCCGCCGAGCTGATACGGGTGGTCGAACGGCTCGTGGTCATGGCGCGGGCTCGGTAACCCTCGCCCCACCGGCCGTCGGTCGGCCCCCATTCGGCGAGCAGGACCGATACTTCATCACTCTGGGGAGTGATCCTCCGAACCACGTGTCGGATGCGCGGCGGCGGTGGGCATGGCAGCAGCGAACCTGCGCCCACAGCCGCACACGACAGACGGGAACGCCCCCCATGCCCCTCCCCTCCGAGCTCAGAACCGGTGACGTCGTCCTGACACGCGGCACGGGACACATCTCCCGTGCCATCTGCCTCCTGGACGGCTCCGAGGTCAGCCACGCCGCGCTCGCGATCGGGCCGGACACCCTGGCCGAGGCCGTCGGCGAGGGCCTGCACACCCTCACCTACGCCAAGGCCCTCGACGAGCACGACCTCGTCGTCGGGCGTACGCTGACCCACCCGGCGGACATGGCCCCCGTCCTCGACGTGGCCCAGCGCTATCTGGGCTCCCGCCACGCCTACGCCCACCAGCAGATCGTGCTGCTCGCCGTACTGGCCCTCACCCGGCGCATCCCGCTGCCACCGGGCGGAAAGCACATGGTGCGCGCCGTCCTGGACCGGGCCGCCGGAGTCCTCAACACGATGGCCGAGCGCGGCCAACAACCGATGATCTGCTCCGAGTTCGTCTACCGCTGCCACACGGAGGCCCGGCCCGCGCCCCCGTACGCCCTGGACCTCCGGATGCGCGCGGCCACGGCACCCGCCGGGGAGGAGACGCTTCTGCGGTGGGCCGAGGGCCATCCCGCGCTCCCCCGCGTCCCGCTGAAGGCGCCCACCGCACTGGGGGCGTACGACCCCGTCGGCGCCGAGGCCGCGCTCGCGCCCGTGCTCTCCTCGTACAACGCGGCCGTCGGCAAGGCGAACGGCATCCCCGCCGCCCAGCGCCTTCCCGGCGTCGGCGCCCCGACCGACCCCAGCGACGAGGAGCTGCTGGCGTCCATGACGGCGTTCGGCACCGCGCTGCACCAGGCCGCCGGCGCGGACAGCGACGGCGCCGAGCCCCTCACGCCCCACCAGGCCTTGGAGAGGATCCGCGTCACCGAGGCCGAGCCGAACTTCGTCACCCCCGGCGACCTGCTGCGCACCCTCTCCCTCACCGAGAAGTACCGCGCGCCCATCGGCGGAGCCGCCTCCGTCACCTCCGGTCTCCTCGATCCCCGCTAGGACCGGTCCGGCAAGAGCGCCGAACGCGACACCTGCCGCGCGGTATCGGACAAATACCTTGCACCCCCATCAACAATCCGCGTTGTTCATCGACAAGTTGCCTGCCGTTCACTCTCCGTACTCCTAGAGTCTGGGTGTCCCACCCCCGAACTCACAGGGAGCGGAGCCATGGACTCATTGCGTCACCTCACCGCCCATCTCGGTCTCGACCTCACGGCGATATGTCTGCTGACCTTCGCGATCTACTACCCGAGACACCGGCGACGCGACCTCGTACCCGCGTATCTCGCCCTGAACGTATCCCTGTTCACCATCGTCGCGGCCCTCGCCGAGGTCGGTGGCAGCGGCGGCATGGCGCTCGGGTTCGGTCTGTTCGGCGTCCTGTCGATCATCAGGCTGCGCTCCGACGCCGTCCAGCACGAGGAGGTGGCGTACTACTTCACCACCCTCGTCCTCGGCCTCATCTGCGGGCTGCCGCACCTGGCGTTCGGACTCGCCGCCGCGATGAGCGCCGTCCTCCTGCTGGTCGTCTACACCGCGGACCACCCGAGGCTGCTGTCGGGAGTACGACGCGCGGTCATCACCCTCGACGCCGTGCACAGCGACCCCGACGCGCTCCGCGCGGACCTCGCGCTGCGACTGGGCGAGCCGATGCAGTGGACGGTCATGGAGGTCGACTTCGTCCGCGATCTGATGGTCCTCGACGTCCGCTACCGCGAGCCCGGGGCGGGCGTGGCGCGTCGACGGGCCGGAGGCAACGAGGTCGTGCGCCGCACCGAACCCCTCCTGGACGCGGCATGACCACCGACACCGGCGCACCGGCGCGGACCGCGGCCTTCCGGGCCATCGACGAGGCGGCCCACCGGGCCCGGCCCATCTCCCTGGCCGAACTCAACGAGCGGTCCGCGCTGCTCGCACGCTTCGACCGCAGCTATCTGGTGCCGACCGCGACATTCCTGCGCGTGATCGGCCAACTCACCCGGCCCTCCCACCACGGTGAGCCGTTCCGGGCGCTGGCCATCGACGACCGGCGCGCCTTCCACTACCACTCCGTCTACTACGACACCCCCGGACTCCGCTCCTTCCACGACCACCGCCAGGGCCGCCGCCTCCGCTTCAAGATCCGCGAACGCCTCTACGCGGACAGCGGCGAGCGGCAGTTCGAGATCAAGCTCAAGGGCGGCCGTGGTGACACCGTGAAACACCGCAGCCCCCTGACGGGCACGGACACCCCGCTGGACACCGCCCCGCAGGCGTTCCTCGCGGACACCCTGCACCGCGCCTACGAGATCGCCCCGCCGCCGTTGCTGGGGCCCTCGCTCACCACGGACTACCTGCGCTCGACGTTCGTGGCCGACGGCCGGCGCATCACCTGCGACGCCGGGCTGGTCTGCGTCGACCTGCGCGGCGGGCGGACCGTGCGCTGCGACGGCGGCCTCGTGCTCGTCGAGACCAAGTCGGCGGAACACCTCACCGAGGCGGACCGCCTCCTGCACGCCCACCGCGTACGGCCCGCCGTCTTCACCAAGTACTGCGGCGCCCTCGCCGTACTGCGCCCGTCCCTCCCCGCCAACCGCTGGCGCCGCGCGGCCCGCAGGGCGTTCACCGCCGAGGGGACCACGGAGGGGCCGGGGTGCCATAGGACTTCCCTATAGCGCCTGCTGACATTTCGTCTTTGCCTCTCGCTCTTTCCCGTACGTACCGTGTTTCTGTCGAGCGGACAATTACGCGATCGAGAGGACCGGTGGCATGACCACATTCGAGTTCGAGAAGGAATCGGGAACGCGGGAACTCGCGGGAAAGCGCGCCCTGGTCACCGGTGGTTCTCGCGGTATCGGAGAGGCTGTCGTGCGCCAACTCCTGGACGCGGGCGCCGAGGTGCTCACGACCGCCAGGTCGGAGACGAGCACGGTGCCGGAGGGGGCCGCCTTCGTGCGGGCCGACGTGCGGACGCGGGCGGGAGCGGAGGCGCTCGCCGCGGCCGCTCAGGAGATGCTCGGCGGGGTGGACATCCTGGTCCACAACGCGGGCGGGGCGGGACCTCACCAAGGCGCCCTGACCATCCCCGACGAGGAGTGGCAGGACGCGCTGGAGCTGAACTACCTGGCGTCGGTGCGGCTGGACTCCCTGCTGGCGCCGGGGATGCGGGAACGGCGTTCGGGGAGGATCGTGCACGTCTCCACGGCCGCCGTCCTCACCCCGATGGGCCCGTTCCTGCACTACACGGCGGCGAAGGCGGCGCTGGAGAACTACAGCCGGGGACTGGCCCTGGAGCTGGCCCCGTTCGGTGTACGGGTCAACACCGTGACTCCCGGCAGGGTCGCCACCCCCGGCGGCGAGGCGACACGGGAGGAGTGGGCGCGCCTGCACGCGGAGCCGGGCCGGATCAACGCCCACGACACCACCCCGCTGGGGCGCGACGGCCGGCCCGACGACATCGCCCACGCGGTGCTTTTCCTGGTGTCCGACCGGGCGAGCTGGCTGACCGGGAGCAAACTCGTCGTGGACGGCGGCGAATTCCCCAGGGGATGACGCGGACAGAATTTCCGGGAACTCCGGTTCAGCGAATTCCCTTCAGGTAAATTCCCTTCAGACAAATTCACTTCAGACGAATTCCCTTCAGCGGCGCCCGATTCCTTTCGGCCGTCAGGGCGCCCGTGAGAAGGACGGGGACTCGGACCAGGTCTCCTTGCGCAGGAGTTCGAGCAGGGCCGTCTCCGCCGGGCCCGCGCCGGAGCGCAGTACGGCGATGACGGGCTGGGACACGGCCGGGAGCACCGGGCGCACGAGGTGCTCATGGCCGTGGGGCACCGCGGAGGCCGGGACGAGCGTCACCCCCAGACCGTGGGCGGCCCAGCGCACGGCCGTCGTCGTCCGGGAGACGCGGGCGGCCGTGTCCGGGGTCAGACCGTTGTCCCGCAGCACGTTCACCAGCACGGCGTCGAGCGCGCTGTCGCGGTCGAACCGCACCCAGGGCTCGCGCTCCAGGGCGCCCAGCTCGACCCGGTCCGCGGCGAGCTCCTGATGCCCGGCGGCGAGGACCACGACGAACTCCTCGTCGCCGAGGTGGTGGGCGTCGTCGGGGCTCTGCTCGCACTTCGCCATCAGGGCGAGGTCGAGCACGCCCCGGCGACACAGGCGGTCCAGCTCGGCGGAGCTCGGCTCCTCGAAGACGGTGACCTCAAGGCGCGGGAAACGGCGGCGCAGAGCGGCGAGGGCGCCCGGCAGCTGACGTGTGCCGAAGCCCATCTGCACCGCGACCACCAGCTCACCCGCCAGCTCGTCGGCACCGGCCCGCGCCGTCGCCCTCGCCCGCCGCGCCGCGTTCACCGCGGCCCGCGCCTCCCGCAGGAACGCGCGCCCGACCACGGTGGGGACCAGGCCGGTCGGTGTGCGGGTGAACAGTTCCACGCCGAGTTCCCGCTCCAGACCGCGGATCTGCTGGGACACCGACGGTTGAGCCACGTGCAGCAGTTCAGCGGCTGCCGTCACCGAGCCCTCCTCGGCAACGGCCAGGGCGTACTCGAACTGGCGAAGGCTCATCGGCTCCCGTTCCCCTTCCCGCGGTGGACCGCGGTCCCCCCTGGTCATCACTGTCACAGCGAGCAACCCGGTTCCGCCGACGGAGATTCCCGTGGACCCGGCGGGAGCCGGTCCGCCCCGGGCTCTCACCCACCCCGGGCTGCCCTCCGGCCGCCGGAGCGGGTTTCGTAGGCTCAGGCGCGAACAACCGCTCCACGGGGGACTAGGCCGGGTCATGGGACTGCGCATCAAGATAGGCGTCACGATCACCGTGACCGCCACCCTCGCGGCGATGGTCACCGCGAGCCAGGTACCGGTCCTGCTCACCAACCGTGAGCGCGACATGCAACTCGAACGCCTGCGGTACGCGGCACGGCTCACCGAACAGCGGGGCAAACCCGCCCAGGGCCTGGAGGTCGACCCGCCCGACCTGCCCTCGCCGCTGCGCGCCAAGGTCCTCGGCGGGCACCCGGCCGCCTATGTGCAGAGCACCGAACACGGCGACATGATCTGGGCCGCCGAGGTGTCGGACAAGGGCGCCGTCCTCGCCATGCGCTCCGCCTCCAACGGGCTCAGTGACGAGGTCGAGCGCCTCATGTGGCAGTCCGGCGCCGTCGGCACCGCGGTGGCCACGGTGATCGGGCTCGGCCTGGCCACCCGGTTCGCCAGACGCCTCAGACGGTCCGCGCTCAGCGCCGAACAGATCGCCGCCGGCGATCTGACCGCACGGCTGCCGGAGACCGGCCGGGACGAGATCACCACCCTCACCCACGCCGTCAACGCGATGGCCGACGCACTCGCCGCCCGCCTTCAGGCCGAGCGCGAGGTGACCGCGAACATCGCCCACGAACTGCGTACCCCGGTCGCCGGACTGATCGCGGCAGCCGCTCTGCTGCCGGACGGCCGCGCCGAGAACATGGTGAAGGAACGGGCGGGCCGGCTGCGGGACCTGATGGAGGACGTCCTCGAAGTGGCCCGGCTCGACAGCGGCACCGAGGCGGCCGAGCCCCGGTGGGTGGAGCTGAGCGCCCTGGCCCGGCGGGTGGTGCGAGCGGCGGCCGAGGGGTACACCGCCACCGGCGGGACCGCGCCCGATGTGCGCGTCGACGTCGTCACCGACGCCGAGGTGGAGACCGATCCGCGCCGTGTGGAGCGCGTGCTGACCAACCTGGTCACCAATGCCCTGCGGCACGGGGCCGAGCCCGTCCTGGTCGAGGTCGACGGGCCGACCGTACGCGTACGGGACCACGGCACGGGCTTCCCCGAGCACCTCGTGGCACAGGGCCCGCAGCGCTTCCGTACCGGCGCGGAGGGGACGGGCCTCGGCCTGGGGCTCACCATCGCGGCCGGCCAGGCCGCGCTCCTCGGCGCGCACCTCGTCTTCGACAACCCCGCCGACGGCGGCGCGCGGGCGACGCTGGCCCTTCCCCTGACGACCCTTCCCGTAACGCCGCAAGCCGACCGGTGACACCGCCCCCGCGAGCTCGCGGGGGCGGCCACCGGCCGGCCTGGTCATGCGTGTGAACCACGCACAGGGGGCGTCACATGGGGTCGATGCCGCCACTGCCCCTCTCGTTCGCCTGCTTGCTCTCCTCCTGCAGCCGACGCGCCTTCTCCTTCAGCCGGTCACGCTCGGCCGGGTCGTTGGCACGCTCGGCAGCCTGCTCCAGCTGCTCCGCCTTCTGGCGCATCTGCCGGGCACGGCCGCCGGTCTCGTCTGCAATGCTCATGATCACTCCTGGATCTGGGGGGAGCGGACGCCACCAGGGAATCAGCGCCCCGGGCCCGGCGCATCCGGAACGGTCACGCACCGCTATCCCCGCAGGACACGCCACCCGTACGGCGCCGGGCGGAATGCCCACCGCAGACCGGCGTGCTGTGCTGACCCTGGGCACGGACCGCCATCGTGGCGGTGGGGAGGCAGGAGACCCGTCTCGCGGAGGAGAACCCGATGGCGATTTTGATGCAGGCCGAGCTGCCCGGTGTGACGACGGACCAGTACGACACCCTCAACGCCAAACTCCAGGCGCTGCCGAGCAGCCCGTTCGACGGCTGTCTGGCCCACGTCTGCGTCCCGACGGGCGGTGGCCTGCAGATCACCGACCTGTGGGAGTCCGAGCAGGCCATGCGGAACTTCATGGAGATCGTGATGCCGCTCGCCGCCGAGGCCAACCTGCCCCAGGGCCCCGAGCCGACGATCTCTAAGGTGCACAACCACTGGATCCCGCCCGGCGCGTAGGGCCCTGGGGTCATCCGCCGCCGCACCGAGGCGGCCGGCCCGTAACCCATGATCCTTTCCTGCGTTGGTCCGGTCAGGGCCGGACCCAGCCGGACCACGAGGAACGCATGAGGTCGCTCACCGTGCACACCATCACCAAGAAGATCATCGCCGGAGTCGGAACCGCCGCCCTGGCGCTCGGCTGTGTCGTCGCCGCCGGGCCGCCCGCGGCCGCGGACGGCAAGTGGTGCAACAACTCGGTCTGCATCCAGACGTACGACATCGGCACCTATCTGGGCCGGGTCGAGGTGTCGGTGGTCAACACCAACCAGCCGCACCGCATCCGCGCGCGCGTGTGGACCACCAACGGCTGGAGCGCCAACACCAAGGTCGAGGACGTCTCCGCGTTCCGGACCTACCGGGACCAGGCGTACCCCCAGCGGCACTTCCCGGCGGGTACCCGGCTCTGCGCGGAGGGCTTCCGCGGCGACGCCAGCGTGGGGCTTCCCTGCGTCACGATCACCGGCTGAGCCGGCCCGGCGGGCGGTTCGGCCGCCCGGTCACAGCATGGCCAGATGCGCCTCCACGTACGGGACCGCCACCGACTCCGCCGGGTGCGCCGCGCCGAGCATCGGGTGGACGTTGACCTCGAAGACCACACCGCCGTTCTCCACGGCGAGGTCGACGCCGCCGAAGCGCAGCCCCACGGACTTGGTGGCGGCGACCGCCAGTTCGCAGAGGTCCACCGGCAGGTCGTCCACCGGCATGGGGGTGCAGGCCGCCCCCTGGGCCTCGTTGCAGGGTGCGTCGGGACGCGTCTGGACGTGTTCGCAGGCCTGCACGGCCCGCCCGTCGAGCACCGAGACGCGGAACTGGTGGCGCTGTCCGGCGGCGTTGAAGTTCCCGGCGTCCCGCGAGATCAGCCAGTCCTGCTCGGAGTCGGCGTAGCGGGCGAGCGCCTGGAACAGCTGCTCGTACGTGGTGATGTGCAGGACGTCGTCACCGCAGGTTCCCCGTGCGGGCCGGGCCCAGACGTCGCGGCCCAGCCGGTCGAACGCCATGGCGGCCGCGTCCACGCTGGGCCGCGTCAGGGTGACGGTCTCCATGTGCGCGATGCCGTGGAGCGCGAACCGCGCCATGGTGAGGTTCTTGTCGGTGGCCGCCCGCCACGCGTCGGCGTCCGTCCCGAGCGAGACCGTCCCGTACCGTTTCAGCAGCCGCTGGAACGGCTCGAAGCTGCGGCGCTCGGGCGGCTGGACCTCGTAGACGAGCACGGCGGACGGGGTGACCGAAAGGTCCTCGGAGGGCACCTCCAGACGGACCACGGAGTCCGCGACATGCGTCCGGCCCGATCCGCCGGTCAGGAAGTGCCGTGCGTCGACCAGCACCGGCGGCCGTCCCGTCAGGAGCTCGACCGCGGCGGCCAGAGCGGCGCGACTGCCCTCCATGGAGCTGTGGTCGGTCATCACAACGATCTCGCGGTCACTCATCCCGGCTCGGTCCCCTTGCCCCTGCTGCGGTGCTGCGGACAGAAGCGCCTCCCGAATCTACGGAGGTGTCGCGCCGGGCCAAAGTAGGCTTTCCGTCAACCTCGAAGCGGCCCGTTCCCGGGTCCCCCGGGGCGACCCGCGCACCCCTACCC
>NZ_LYOY01000052.1 GCF_001653515.1 Streptomyces sp. ERV7
CTCCCTGGAATAGGCCCGGACAACTCGTAATGCGTAGGTCTCGGGTTCGAATCCCGAAGGCGGCTCTGTAGAAGCCTCAGGACTCACTCGCCGTGACCTGGGGCTTTTGCTATTTCCGGGGTCGTTTGGGGCGTGGGCCGTGCCGGACGGGGTCTCAGACGGTCGCCAGTTCCGCGTTCGCCCGGGTCGTGACCAGGGTCAGTACGCGGCCTGCGACCGCCAGGTCCTCGGGCGGGATGTCGGCGTACAGGCGGGCGGCGATCGCGGCGGTCTCCGCGGTGGTGGTCCCGTAGAGCGTGCGGCCGGCCTTCGTGAGGCGCAGCCGAGTCGTCTCCGCCGGGTCCTCCTCCAGCAGATCCGCCGCTGTCAGCTCCTCGATCACGGCGCGTACGAACGACTCGTCGGCCTTCAGTGAGCCCGTGACGTCGGCGACGAGCTCGTCGCGGCCGATGGATTCACCCGCGACCGCGATGGCGCGGAGCGTCACATTCTGGTGGAACGTGACGCCGTGGCGGGTCACCACGCCCTCCGCGAGGGCGCGTGCGGCGTAGTGCGCCAGGGCGATGACGCGCGCGTCGACCCTGGGTGCGGTGGTGGTCATGGCTGCTCCTTCTCGTTCTCGGTGGGTGGATCAAGTGGATCAAGAGGTACGTCGAGCAGGGTCGCCAGTTCGCGGGTGAACTGCCGGGTGCGCGGGCTGTCCTGGCCGCCGAGCGGTTCCAGCCACTGGTCGAGGAGCCCCTGGACCACCTGGATCGCGCGGTGGGCGACGTCGCTTCCCTGCTCGGTGAGCGAGAGCAGCATGGCGCGCGGGTCGTTCGGGTCCCGGGTGCGGGTGACGAGTCCGGCGGTTTCCAGGGACCGGGCGAGCTTGGAGACGTAGAGCGGTTCCAGCCCCGTGTGGTCGGCGAGCCGGCGCTGGCTGGGCAGCAGGCCGGAGCGCCGCATGCCGTACAGCGCGCCCATCAGCGCGTACTGGGCGTGGGTCAGGCCCAGGGGCGCGACCGCCCGGTCGACGGCCACCCGCCACTTCGTCGACAGGCGCCAGACCAGAAACCCCGCCGTGGCGTTCTCCGCTGCTGAACTCATGGCAGATACAGTACATGGATACTATGTACATGGCTAGTATCTGCTGGCGGGCCCGGGCGTCCGAGGGCGGCAAGGGTGGACGTGACCTGCGCTGATGGCTGACCATGGGCCGATGTCGCTCAGTACGTACGAGGTCGATCAGTTCGAGGGTTACCGGGGTCGCCTGGAGGCGATCGCCTATCGGCTTCTCGGGTCGGCCGGGGACGCCGAGGATGCGGTGCAGGACACGTTCCTGCGGTGGCACGCGGCCGACCGGGAACGGATCGAGACGCCCGAGGCGTGGCTGACGAAGGTGCTCACCAACCTCTGCCTCAACCAGCTCACTTCGGCGCGGGTCAGGCGCGAGACCTATGTGGGGGAGTGGCTTCCGGAACCGGTCCTGGCCGGGGACCGGATGCTCGGTCCGGCCGAGACCGTCGAGCAGCGCGAGTCGGTGTCCCTCGCAGTGCTCACCCTCATGGAGCGGCTCTCGCCCAATGAGCGCGTGGTGTACGTCCTGCGCGAGGCGTTCGGCTACGCGCACCGGGAGATCGCGGAGATCCTCGATCTCACCGAGGCCAACTGCCAGCAGATCTACCGGCGGGCCAGGCAGCACGTCACCGCCGACCGGTCCCGCGGCAAGGTCGACGCGGCCGCCGCGCGGAAGATCGTCGAGGAGTTCCTGGAGGCGGCCCTCAGCGGCGACACCGAGCCGCTGATCCGGCTGCTCACCGACGACGCGGTCAGCATCGCCGACGGCGGCGGCCGGGTCTCGGCCCGCAGGTCGCCGGTCATCGGCGCGCTCGGGATCGCGCGGTACCTGCGGGGCCTGTTCCGGCCGAACGAGGCCAAGCGGGCGTACACCGGTGGCAGCCCCGCCCTCCATGTCGCCGTCGTCAACGGCAGCCCGGCCGTGCTCATCCAGGTCGGCGAGCTGGTCGCCGGAGTCATCTGCCTCGACACGACCCCCGGCCGCGTCGGAGCGCTCCACATCCAGGTCAACCCCGACAAGCTGGAGCGCATCACGCGCCAATGGGCGGCGGAGGGACCGCATCAGCCCCTCGCCGTCATGTGGTGACCCGCGTCACAGCGGTTTCCTGTCAGGGATCGCGCGGCTGTCCGGTTCAGGAGGTGCACGCAGCCAGACAGGCCAAGCCGGACAGGCTGGCCGGGCCGGACAGGAGCGAGTCATGAAGCACCGCATTGTCGTCCTCGGGGCCGGGTACGCCGGAGCCGTCACCGCCGGTCGCCTCGCCAAGCGGCTCCACCGCGACGACGTCGAGATCACCCTGGTCAACGGCGACCCCGACTTCGTCGAGCGGGTACGGATGCACCAGCTCGCGAGCGGTCAGGACCTGCCGAGCCGCCCGCTGCGCGACCTCTTCGCGGGTACGGGTGTGCGGGTCCGGGCGGCGTGGGTCACCTCCGTCGACGTCGACCGCAAGACCGTCGAACTCGGCGGCGAGCAGGGCGGCGGGACCCTCGGTTACGACACCCTCGTGTACGCCCTGGGGAGCACACTCGCCGACCACGGTGTCCCGGGCGTCGCCGAGTACGCCCACAACGTCGCCGGGAAGCAGGCCGCGCTGCGACTGCGGGCGCGGCTCGGCGAGTTGGCGCCGGGCGGGACCGTACTCGTCGTCGGCGGTGGTCTGACCGGCATCGAGGCCGCCACCGAGATCGCCGAAGCCCACCCGGGGCTCAAGGTGTCCATCGCCGCCCGCGGCGGCGTCGGCGACTGGCTCAGCGAGAAGGCCCAGAAGCACCTGCGCGGCGCGCTGGACCGGCTCGGCGTCACCGTCCACGAGCGGACCGACATCGCACGCGTCGGGGCGGACGGCGTGGTGACCGGCGCGGGCGGGGAGATCGCGGCCCAAGTGACCGTCTGGACAGGTGGTTTCGCGGTCCACCCGATCGCGGCCGCCAGCACCCTGGAGGTGTCCGACACCGGGCGGATCGTCGTCGACGCCACCCTGCGCTCGGTCTCGCACCCCGATGTGTACGCCGTCGGTGACGCCGCGTTCGCCATCGGAGCGGGCGGCAAGCCGCTGCGGATGGCCTGCGCCACGGCGAACCCGATGGCGTGGCTGGCCGCCGACGCCCTGGCCGCGCGTCTGACGGGGCGCAAGGTCCCCGACGCCCCGGTCGGTTACGTCGCCCAGTGCATCAGCCTCGGGCGCCGCGATGCCATCTTCCAGCGCGTGACCCACGAGGACCGGATGACGTCCACCGTCATCACGGGCCGGGCCGGCGCCCGTATCAAGGAGTTCATCGTCGCGGGCACGGTCTGGGGTCTTTCCCACCCGACCAACATGCTGCCGACCCTCCGCCACCGCCTCGTGGTGACGAGCGAGCCCGTGGAGACCGGCACGGTGGAGCCCCCCTTCGCCGCGACTCGGTGACCTGCCTCAGGAGTAGTGCTCTTGTGGGTAGGTAACGAAAGGCCAGGCCGGATGCGTTCCGACCTGGCCTTCACTCGTTACGGTGACGCCCTGACGCAGATGCTTGACGCCCGGTCAGTGGCCGGCCGTCAGTCGATGCCCTGCGCGAACGAGAACACCCCGTACGGGTCGTACTTGGACTTCACGTACGACAGGCGGTTGTAGTTCTCGCCGTAGTACGCCTCGCGCCAGTCCGTCAGCGCCGGGTCGATGAAGTTCTGGTAGGACTCGCCCCGCGAGATCGGGTCGACCGCGGTGAAGCCGTTGTCGACGAAACGCTGGCCGGAGGCGAGCTCGTCGCCCGACAGGATGCCGAAGGCGAACGTGTAGTACGACATCAGCAGGGTGCTGTCGCGGTGGACGTACGCCGTCGAGGTGCGCGACACCTTGTTCGCTGCGCCGCCCAGCGCCATGATCTCGAACTTGTGGAAGTGACCGGCCGTGCGCTCGGTGTCGAAGACACCGACCAGCCGGGCCCACTCGGTCTCCGAGGGCGATCGGCTCAGCAGCCGGCCGCGGCCCAGGACGTGGCCGAACGGGGCGAGCTTGCCGTTGGCCGGGTCCCAGGTGTTGTTGTGGCACTGCTGCTGCGAGTACGAGCCACAGCCGAAGATCTTCATCATCGCGGACTTGTAGGTGTCCGTGTAGACGTTCTGCTGGATCGGGGCCGCGCCCGTCAGGGCGATCAGGCGGGCGATCTCGGTGTCGAACTCCGCGCGCGTGCCGATCGAGGTGACCAGCAGCGTCACCAGCGGGGCGTGGCCCGCCGCCGAGTCGAACAGGTCGATGTTGGAGCGGCTGCCGAAGGTGGTCGGCGCGGTCTCCAGCCACTGGGTGAGGCCGTGCATCGCGCCCACCGCGTGGTCGTAGCTGAAGAGCAGCTCGGCCACGTTCAGGTTCGGGACGGCGGTCGGGGTGACCGTGTACTGGGTCACGATGCCGAAGTTGCCGCCGCCGCCACCGCGGATCGCCCAGTACAGGTCCGGGTTGGAGGTCGGCGACGCGGTGACCTGGCGGCCGCTGGCGAGGACGACCTTGGCCGAGGTCACCTTGTCCGCGCCGAGCCCGGAGTGGCGGGTGAGCAGGCCGACGCCGCCGCCCTGGAGGAAGCCGCCGAGCGCGACGGTCGGGAACATGCCGCCCGGGATGGCCAGGCCGCTCGCGCCGAGGCCGTTGACCACGTCGACCAGCTGCGTACCGCCGCCGACGGTCGCCGTGCCGGAACCGGCGGTCACCGCGTTCAGCCGGGAGACGTCGATGATCAGGCCGGTGGTGGTGGAGAAGCCGCCACCGCTGTGGCCACCGCTGCGGGCCGTCACCGGGATGTCGTGGTACTGGCCGAAGAGCAGGCTGGCGGTGACGTCGTCGGCGTTCGCCGCGTACACGATGGCCTGCGGGTTGGTGAGGCTGTACTGGCCGTACTCGACGGTCTTGGCCGCCGTGTACGAGGAGTCGGACGGCAGCACCAGCGTGCCCGTCAGATGCGCGCGCAGCCGGTCCCACTGGCTGGCGGTCGTGGCGGTGGCGGTGGTGAACCCCGACAGGGAAACGGCCGCGGCTCCGGCCCCCGCCATCCCGATGAACGACCTGCGTGTGATCATGCCTTGCTCTCCCCTGTGAGCCTCATCGATCTCTGAGCCCTGCGGCCGTTCCGGGATCACCCGAGGTCCTTCGCTGCCCCGCGGACCTGCCTCCCCCACGATCCCCGCGCCCGAGGGATCGGCATCCTGCCACGGAATCCGGCCGACGGGTGGGGCAGTTGGCCAGTACGGCGCGACCTCGGCTGTCACTCAAGTCCCGCTGGAGCTGCGGATGTTCGCGGTTCCCGGAGTCCCCGGCAGCGTTCAAGTGTGGAGCTTGACGTGGTCTGCGGCGGTGTCCACGGCCCCTAGGCTTGACCGTCGGCGACCAGGTGAAAGGGCGGGTGTCATGGCGGACTCATGGGTCAATTCCGCAGAGCGGATCGGTGCCGACCTCCATGTGGAACTGGCCGGATCCGGCAGTCGGCGGGCCGCCCTCATCCGCGCGTTGCGCTCCGCCGTCCAGGACGGGCGGCTCGCCCCCGGCACCCGGCTGCCCCCCTACCGCTCGCTCGCCGCCGACCTCGGGCTCGCCCGCAACACCGTCGCCGACGCGTACGCCGAGCTCGTCGCCGAGGGCTGGCTGACCGCGCGCCAGGGCTCGGGCACCCGGGTCGCGCCCCGCGCCGAGCCCGTACGGCCCGCGCGCGTGCCCAAGAAGGTGCCCCGCCGGGCCGCCGCCCCGGCGCACAACCTGATGCAGGGGCAGCCGGACGCCGGATCGTTTCCGCGCGGCGCCTGGCTGTCGGCGGCCCGCCGTGCGCTCAACGCGGCCCCCAACGAGGCCTTCGGGCCGGGCGACCCCCAGGGCCGCATCGAGCTGCGCCGGGCGCTGGCCGGCTACCTCGCGCGCGTGCGGGGCGTACGGACCACCCCCGACCGCATCGTGGTCTGCTCCGGCTTCGCACACGCCCTGCGGCTGCTCTACGGCGGCCAGGTGCTGCGCGGCCCGCTCGCCGTGGAGTCGTACGGACTCGGCTTCCACCGCTCCCTGCTCGCGGCGGCGGGCGTACGGACCGTGCCGGTCGGGCTCGACGAGCAGGGCGCGCGCGTGGCGGAGCTGGCCGAGCGGCCGGAGCTCAAGGGCGTACGGGCCGTACTGCTCACGCCCGCCCACCAGTTCCCGACCGGCGGG
>NZ_LYOY01000053.1 GCF_001653515.1 Streptomyces sp. ERV7
CCCCCGACCTCACCCGCCAGCGCGAGGTCGTCGAGGCGTTCCTCACCGCGGCCCGCGGCGGCGACTTCGACGCCCTGGTCGCCGTCCTCGACCCGGACGTCGTGGCCCGCTCGTACGCGGCGGACCGCCCCGGCGGCACGGTGCTGCGCGGCTCCGCGGCCGTGGCCCGCCAGGCCCTCACCTTCGCCCAATTCGCCAAGTCCGCCGAGCCCGCCCTGGTGGACGGCTCGCCGGGTGTGGTGGCGGACCGCGGCAAGCCGGGCTTCCGGGTGATGAGCTTCGGCTTCTCCGACTCGGTGATCACCGAGATCGAGGTCATCACCGACCCGGCCCGCCTGGACGCGCTGGATCTGGTGCTGCTGAGCGCCTGATCCCCGGCGCCCGAGAGGGCACCGCGAGGGCGAAAAAGGCCCGGGACCGCTTCGGCGGACCCGGGCCTTCGTCCGTTTTCGGGGGCATCGCCGCAGGTCAGATGCCGTTCTAAAACTATTTTTCGTCCAGCGGTCACATTCGCCGTGCGGGATCCGTCATATCAGTGACGGACGAGTCCGGGCCGGTGAGCCGAGGGGGGCAGCGCCGGTGGAGCGTCCGTCGCCCTCGTTGGGGGGCGCCCGATACACCAGCCCCCGATGGAGAGCAGCCTTTGACACGTTCGTCCCGCGTCCGGAACAGAACTCTCGGGCGGCGTTCCGTACCCGACCGCGGTTGTGTCCGGCAGCCACCCGGCATCGCCGGGGGCGCTCTCACCTACTCGATCCTGCATAGTTTAGGAGTCTCGTAATGGCTGCCGCCGACTCACTCGCGCGGTCGGGACCCGGGGCTGGTTTCAAGCCCGGTGCGATCCTGGCGTTTGTTTGCCTGGGCCAGTTCATGGTCTTCATCGACGTGTCGATCGTGAACCTCGCCCTGCCGTCCATCCAGGACGGCCTCGACATGTCCGATGTCAGTCTGAACTACATCGTCACCGCCTACTCGACCGTGCTCGGCGGCTTCCTGCTGCTCGGCGGACGACTCGCCGACACCTTCGGCCGGCGGAAGTTCCTCATGGGCGGCTTCCTCATCTTCGCCCTCGCCTCGCTCACCTCGGGTCTGGCGCAGAACGCCGCCATGCTGATCACCTCCCGCGGCTTCCAGGGCCTCGGCGCCTCGATGATCGCCCCCGCGGCGCTCTCGATCCTGACCAACACCTTCCCGGAGGGCCCGGAGCGCAACAAGGCCCTCGGTGTGTGGGGTTCGCTCGCCGGTATCGCCTCCATCCTCGGTGTGATCCTCGGTGGTGTGCTCGCCGACGGCCCCGGCTGGGAGTGGATCTTCTGGATCAACGTGCCGATCGGCATCGGCCTGGCCCTGCTCGCCCCGCGCGTCGTCCCCGAGTCCAAGTCCGACGCACCGCGCCAGCGCTTCGACTTCGCGGGCGCCGGGACCCTGACGGCCGGTCTGCTGCTCCTCATCTTCACCCTCGGTGAGGCCATCAACGTCGGCTGGGGCACCGCCCGTACGATCGGCAGCCTGGCCGGCGTCGTCGTCCTGCTGGTCGCCTTCCTCGTCATCGAGACCAAGGTCGAGGCGCCGATGATGCCGCTGCGCATCTTCCGCCTCAAGACGATGCGCGTCGCCAACTTCTCCGCGATCCTCGTCTTCGGTACGTTCGGCGCGCTGTTCTTCTTCGCCAGCCTCTTCATGCAGCAGGCCTTCGGCTACTCGCCGATGAAGGCGGGCTTCGCCTATGTGCCGCTCGCCTTCTCGGTGGCGGTCGGCGCCGGTGCCGCCTCCGGCATGATCGCCAAGGTCGCGGCCCGTCCGGTGCTCGCGGCCGGTCTGGTCTGCACCACCGCCGGTCTGCTCCTGCTGTGGCGCGCCCCGGCCGACGGCAGCTACGTGGTCGACCTGCTCCCCGCGTTCATCCTGCTCGGCCTCGGCTGCGGCATGGTCTTCGTGACCCTGCAGATCGCCGCCTTCGTCGGCATCCCGGACGAGGAGGCGGGCGTCGGCGCCGGCCTCATCAACACCAGCCAGGAGGCCGGTGGCGCCCTCGGTCTCGCCGTGATCGCGACCATCGCGTACAACGGCCTGGAGGACAAGCTCGCGAAGACGGGCGGCAACCCCGCCAAGATCCACGACGTCCAGGCGGACGCCAACCACCTCGCGTTCCTGGCCGCCGCCATCCTCTCCTTCAGCGCCCTCCTGGTCGCGCTGTTCTTCATGCCGAAGGGTGCGCAGTCGATGAGCTCCGCGCACGCCCACGGCACCGGCGACGCGGAGGTCGCGGGTACGCCCGAGGCCGCCGGCGTCGAGAAGTGACCTTTGTGAACCGCCCGCTCGCCGCATAGGGCTGGGCAGGCCGTGGCGCTCCTCCGACACCTGGCGGAGGAGCGCCACCGGTCGTTGGGGGGCCGGGCCGTTCGTGGCCGCGGCCCCGAGGGACGCCTGGAAGGACGTATCCGCAATGTCGCTGCCCCGAGGGCGTACGAGCGCTCCGGAGGTCTCCGCCTCGGTGGAGGCGTTCCTCACCGAACCGCTCGTCGCCACGCTGACCACCCTGCGGCCCGACGGCTCGCCCCATGTGGCGCCCGTCCGGTTCACCTGGGACGCGGCGTCGGGGCTCGCCCGGGTCATGACGGTCGTCACCTCGCGCAAGGCCCGCAACGTACTGGCGAACCCGGGCGGCCGGGCCGTCCTGTGCCAGGTGGAGGGCTTCGCCTGGGTCACCCTGGAGGGCACCGGCACGGTGTCGGACGACCCGGCGCGGGTGACCGAGGGTGTCAGGCGCTATGCCAAGCGCTATTGGTCGGCGCCGCCGAATCCGCCCGGCCGGGTGGTTCTCGAGATCGCCGTCGACCGGGTGATGAACCTCAATACGTAATTCCGTCCCCGTAATTCACCGCAGGTTCTCCACAGCGCGGCACCGCCGGACCACAAAATCCGGCGGTGCCGCGTTTTTCGTGTTCCTGACAGCGGTAAGGAGCAACTGCCGCTTTCAATAGTGGACTTGAGTCGTACTCAGGTAGCTGCTGCCAGCATCGGTCATATCGGCTGATCCATGTCATCCAGCTGCACGAGGAGTGCGAATATGACCCAGGGCGCAATTGTTGTCGGGGCCGGTCCGGTAGGACTCATGCTCGCCGGAGAACTCCGCCTTGCCGGTGTGGAGGTCGCCCTCTACGACAAGCTTCCGGCTCCCAGTGGAGAGTCGCGCGGTCTCGGATTCACCGGCCGTACGGCCGAAGTACTCGACCAGCGCGGGCTGCTGGCCAAGCTCGGTGACTTCCGCTGGGGCAAGCAGGGCCACTTCGGCGGGGTCCGCATCAACTTCGACCAGCTGGACGAGAGCCACTACGGCATCATGGGCCTGGCCCAGTCCCGCACCGAGGAGACCCTCGGCGCCTGGGTCGAGGAGCTCGGCGTCACCATGCGCCGCGGTTACGAGGTCACCGGCTACCGCGAGACCGAGGACGGCGTCGTCGTCGAGTACCAGGGCCCCGACGGCCCCGGTGAGGAGGCGGCCCAGTACCTCGTCGGCACCGACGGCGGCCGCTCCACCATCCGCCGCCTGGCCGGCATCGACTTCCCGGGCGAGCCCGCCACCCGCGGGATGTACCTGGCCGACGTGGTCGGCGCCGGACTGCGGATGCGCCCCATCGGCGAGCGCATCGAGGGCGGCGGCATGGTCCTCTCGGTCACCCTTGAGCCCGGCATCGACCGCATCGTCATCCACGAGCCGGGTGTGCGCCCGCACCACGGCGAGGGCGAGCTGAAGTTCTCCGAGCTCGCGGACGCCTGGCAGCGCATGACCGGCGAGGACATCCACGGCGCGAGCGCCCGCTGGATGTGCGCCCTGACCAACGCCACCGGCCAGGCCACCGAGTACCGCAAGGGCCGGGTCTTCCTCGCCGGTGACGCCGCCCACGACCACGCCCCCCTCGGTGCGCAGGGCGTCAGCGTCGGCCTCCAGGACGCCGTCAACCTCGGCTGGAAGCTGGCCGCGGCCATCAAGGGGCAGGCCCCCGACGGGCTGCTCGACACCTACCACGCCGAACGGCACCCGGTCGGCGTGCAGTTGCTCCGCAACACGCTCGCCCAGTCGCTGATCTACCTCAGCGGCGAGGAGATGGAGCCGCTGCGCGCCGTGCTGCGCGAGCTGGTGGAGATCCCGGACGCCGCCCGCCACCTCGCGGGCCTGGTCAGCGGTCTCGACGTGCGGTACGACGTCGACACCGACGGCACTGGCCACCCGCTGCTCGGGCTGCGCCTCGCCCCCAACCGCGAGGTGAAGCTCACCGACGGCGGTCAGGCCCGGGTCGCGGAGCTGCTGCACACCGGTCGCGGTGTCCTGATCACCACCGGCGGCTCGGGCGAGGCGGCCGAGCTCGCCGAGGGCTGGGCGGACCGCGTCGACGTGGTTCGCGGCAGCTGGATCCCCTCGGACACCGCCACCGACCAGGACCCCGAGGCCGTTCTCGTACGCCCCGACGGGCACGTCGTCTGGGCCGCGCCCGACGGCGGCAAGCTCCGCGACGCGCTTGAGCAGTGGTTCGGCGCGGCTCAAGTGGCCGGCTAGAAGCTGGATCCGCAGTACCAGCCGCCACCCTGCCGAGGGCCTGTCCGGCGCCTACCCGCCGGACAGGCCCTGGCCGTACGCCCACCCCAGCCCCTCCGAAAGGGAATCACCATGACCGTCCTCGTCACCGGCAGCAGCGGCAAAGTCGGCTCGCACCTCTTACGGCTCCTGGCCGCCAGGGGCGTCTCCTTACGCGCCGGGTCGCGCAGCCCCGAGAAGCTGACGCTGCCCGAGGGCGTCGAGTCCGTGAAGCTGGCCCTCGACGAGCCCGCCGACTTCCCCGCCGCGCTCGCCGGGGTGACCTCGGTCTTCCTGTACTGCGAGGCCGCCGCCATCGACGAGTTCGTCCAGCGGGCCGAGGAGGCCGGTGTCGAGCACGTCGTCGTGATGTCCGCCGACGCGGTGCTGCGCCCCGACGCCGCCGTCAACCCGATCGCCGCGCCCCACCTCGCGGTCGAGCGGGCGCTCGCCGCCTCCTCGATCACCTCGACCGCGCTGAACTGCGGCGCCCTGGCCAGCAACGCCATGCCGTGGGCCTGGCAGCTCAAGGCGCGCGGCACGGTCGGCCTGCCCTACCCCAACAGCTACGCCGACCCGGTCAACGAGCGGGACGTCGCCGAGGCCGCGCTCGCGGTGCTCACCGACCCGTCCCTGCGCGGCCGTTCGTACCACCTCACCGGCCCCGAGGCGCTCACGTTCACTCAGCACATCGCGGCCATCGAGGCGGCCGCGGGCCGCTCCATCCCGGTCACCGAGGTCCCCCCGGCCGTGTGGCGGGCCAACAAGCCCGACTTCATGCCGGGTGACATCGCGGACGCGCTGCTCGAACTCTGGGCGTCCAGCTCCTCCCCGGTCCCGCTCACCGGTGACGTCGAGAAGCTCACCGGCCACCCGGGCCGGCCCTTCACCGAGTGGGCCGAGGAGTACGCGGGCCCGTTCCGCGGCTGACCGCCCGGCCCGAAAAACCGCCATCCCCCACGGCGTAGGCAATCCCCCCATGTAGGCACACGTATGACAGGTAGGACGCAGTATGTCGCTGGACCGCAGAAAGATGATCGGCCTGGGCGCCGGGTCCGCCGCCCTCGCGATGGCCGGCGGTGTCGCCGTGGCCGAGCCCGCCACGGCCGCCCCCAGGCACCGCGTCCCGAGTGACGCGGCACTGGCCAGGTCTCTCTCCGGTGGCTTCCGCAGCCGCTACGCGCACGTCAACGGCGTACGGCTGCACTATGTCGCCGGCGGCTCCGGCACCCCGGTGGTCCTGCTCGCCGGCTGGCCGCAGACCTGGTGGGCCTGGCGCCACGTGATGCCGGAGCTGGCCCGCCGCCACCGTGTCATCGCGGTCGACATCCGGGGCATGGGGGGCTCCGACAAGCCGCAGGGCGGCTACGACAAGAAGACCATGGCCGGTGACGTGCACGCGCTGGTGCGCTCGCTCGGCTACAGCCGGGTCAACATGGTCGGCCACGACATGGGCGCGATGGTGGCGTTCAGTTTCGCCGCCAACCACCCGGCGGCCACCCGCAGGCTCGCGCTCCTCGACACCCTGCACGTCGACGAGACCCAGTACGACATCCCGCTGCTGCCCCGCCCCGACCAGGGCTTCAACCTCTGGTGGTGGGCGTTCAACCAGGTGCAGGGCCTGCCCGAGCAGCTGGCGGCCGGCCGGATGCGGCACATCGTCGACTGGCTCTTCGCCAACTCCCTGCCCGACCAGGCCCTCGTGCCCGACTTCGACCGTGCGGTGTACGCGCACCGCTACGACTCGCCCGACGCCGTCCGGGCGGGCGCCGCCTGGTACAAGGCCGCCCACCAGGACATCGCGGACCTCAAGACCTACGGCAAGGTGACCGCGCCCGTACTGGGCATCGGCTCCCGGCTCACCTACGACCAGTTCCGGCAGGTGCTGCCGACGCTGGCGGCCGACGTTCGCGTGGTGTGCGCGGACCGGTCGATCCACTACATCCCCGAGGAGCAGCCCGAGCTGCTCAGCAGCGAACTGCTGAAGTTCCTCGTCTGACCGGCCCGATCCGGGGCGGGCCCGTCAACGGTACTTATCCCATGGCCTGTTCAACATGTGTACGAGGAGAGTGACATGACTCAGGGCGCAATCGTCGTCGGGGCCGGTCCGGTTGGGTTGATGCTCGCCGGTGAGCTGAGGCTGGGCGGTGTGGACGTGGCTGTCTATGACCGGTTGCCCGGGCCGAGTGGTGAGTCGCGGGGGGTGGGTTTCACGCGGCGTGCCGCGGAGGTCTTCGACCAGCGGGGGCTGCTGGCCCGGTTCGGGGATGTGGAGTGGGCGCAGGGTCATTT
>NZ_LYOY01000054.1 GCF_001653515.1 Streptomyces sp. ERV7
GGCGCCCGCCATCGCGTACTCGACCGCGAAGAGCGCGGGCTGGGCCAGGCCCGTGCGGTGCACTCCCGGGTCGCCCGCCAGGACGGCGTCGCGCACCGAGAGGCCGAGATGGTGGGCGAGGTGCCCGTCGATCTCGTCGAAGAGGCGGGCGTAGACGGGCGAGGTGGCATACCAGGAGGCGGCCATGCCGGGGTGCTGGGCGCCCTGTCCGGTGAACGCGAACGCCACCGTGGGCGCCGTGCGCCGCACCCCGCCGTCCTCGTCGTGGGTGGCGTCAGCCGCCTCGCGCAGCCCCGCCACCAGCGCCGCCAGGTCGCCCGCGGCGACGGCGACGCGGTGCGGCAGCCGGGACTTGACGCGGTTGCTGGTCCAGCACAGCTGGGCGAGCCGGTCCTCGGGCAGCTGGGCCAGCGCCTCCGCCTGGGCCAGCAGATTGGGGCGCAGCTGGCGTGCGGAGCGGGCGGAGACGGTGAACACCCCCGGGACCCGCTCGCCGGAGCGGTGCACCGCGCGCGGCGGCGAGGAGAGTACGGCGTGCGCGTTGGTGCCGCCCATGCCGAAGCTGCTGACGGCGGCGTGCACGGTGCCGGACGGCAGCCGTAGCGGGGACCTGAGCAGCGACAGACGCCGCCCCGGCAGCTGGAGCCCCGGGTTCTCGTCGTCGGCGAAGCGGCTCGGCGGCACGGTCCGGTGGTGCAGCGCGAGGACGGTCTTGACGACCCCCGCGATCCCGGCGGCGCCCTCGGCGTGCCCGAAGTTGCTCTTGACCGAGCCGAGCGCGACGCTGCCGCCGCTGCGGCCGCTGGTGAGGTGGCCGAGCGCCTGGGCCTCCATCATGTCGCCCAGGAGGGTGCCGGTGCCGTGCGCCTCGATGAAGCCGATGTCGTCGGCGCCGACGTCGGTCGAGCGCCAGACCCGCTCGATGAGCTCCTGCTGAGCCCACCGGTTGGGCGCGGTGATGCCGTTGCTGCGGCCGTCCTGGTTGACGCCG
>NZ_LYOY01000055.1 GCF_001653515.1 Streptomyces sp. ERV7
CGTCGGGGGTGGGGAGCATGGGGGTGGCGCTGCGGGTGAGGGAGAGGTGCAGGTGCAGGCCGCTGCCGATGCCGGTCTCCGGGGCGGCCATGAACGTCGCCGTCATCCCCGCCCGCGCCGCCAGCAGGCGCGCGGCATGCTTGAAGACGAGATGCTGGTCGCAGGCCCTGAGCGCGCCGCTGTGGGGGAAGGTGACCTCGACCTGGCCGGGGCCGCCCTCGGTCTTGACCGCCTCCACCGGCATCCCCGCCCCTGCCAGAGCCGCCTGCAGGCGCCGGAAGTAGCGGTCAAGGTGCGGGCTGTGGTCGAGGGCGTAGTCCAGATTCACGTCCGCGGCCGGTACCAGCCCGCCGGGCCCGATACCGGTCGCCGGGGTGTAGGTGCCTTGGTAGAGCAGGAACTCGGTCTCCAGGCCGACCTGGGCATGCAGGCCGAGGGAGGCGAGCCGCGTGAGCTGCGTGCGAAGTATCTGCCGGGGAGCAACCTCGACCGGAGCGTTGGCCGTGTCCACCGCGTCCCCGAGGACGATCACGGTGCGCGCCATCCACGGCACACGACGCAGCGTGGACAGGTCCGGCATGATGCCGGTGTCCTCGAAGCCGCTGTCCCACGAGGTGAAGTCGAAGCCGTGGCGAGGGCTCATCTCAACGTCGGTGGCCAGCAGGTAGGCGCACATGTGGGCACCGCCGAGTGCGACCCTGTCCAAAAAATGCCGGGCAGCGTACCGCTTTCCCTTCAACTGCCCCTGCAAGTTCGCCAGCGCCAGGACGACCGTGTCGATCAGATCGGCATCCACCGCATCCCTCAGATCCGACAGGCTCAGCTTCCCGGTGAACGCACGCTTCCTACGCGCACGAGGGGGAGCGGCGAACGGGGCACTGAGCCGGGGCACCTGCGAGAACGAACGCGGAGTCGTAGACATCAGACGATCTCCTCCTGGATCTTGGACAGTTCCCTGTCGGCCGCGACGACGGGCACCTTGTAGCGCCGCCCGGCGATCCGCCACCACAGGCCGGCCAGCACCAGCGCCACGGCGAGGGCGATGGGGGCGTAGTTGAAGGTGTCCACCGTCACCAGCCCACCCGTCGCGGGCTTCGACTGCGGCAGGCAGAACAGCACGGTCACGAAGGCGACCCACACCACGGCGACCACGCCGACCGGGATGCTCCAGCGGCCCAGATTCCACGGTCCGGGAGTGAAGCGGTCGCGGTGGCGGATGCGCAGGTAGATGGGGATCGCGTAGGCGGGGGTGATGCCGATGACGTTGATCGCGACGACCGCCCCGTACGCGGTCGGACTGTAGAGCGAGGGCAGGGCCAGAACGCCGGCGACGGTGACCGACAGCCACACGGCCGCCCTCGGGGTCCGGCTGGCGTTGTCCGTACGTGTCCACCACTTCTGTCCCGGCAGGGCGCCGTCGCGGGAGAACGCGAACACCATCCGGCTGCACGCGGCCGTCTCCGCATTCCCGCAGAACAACTGCGCGACAATCACGACCAAGAGCAACGCCTTGGCGCCGCCCAGGCCGAGGGCGTCGATGAAGATCTGCGCGGGCGGCACCTTCGTGGTGGTGTTCTGGGTGCCGGTGTAGTCCTGGATGGCGAAGGTCAGCCCGACCAGCAGCACCAGCCCCGCGGCCCAGGACCAGACGATGGCCCGTAGGATCCCGCGCGGCGCGGCCATGGAGGCGTGGGTGGTCTCCTCGGACAGGTGGGCGGAGGCGTCGTAGCCGGAGAAGGTGTACTGCGCCACCAACAACCCGATCGCGATCACGTACAGGCTGCTGGTCCAGCCGGTGCCGTTGACGAACTCGGTGAACACGAAATCAGCGGACTGGTGATGGGCCGGTGTGATCGTCAGGGCGCCGCCGATGACGGCGACGCCGGCCAGGTGCCACCACACGCTCACCGTGTTCAGCACCGCGACGAGCCGGACCCCGAACAGGTTCAGCACGGCATGCAGGACCAGGATCGCGAAGAAGATCCACAGGGTCTTGCCGGGCGTGGGGTGGAAGCCGTACTGGAGGTCGAGGAACGCGCTGGTGAACTGGGCACACCCGTAATCGATGCTCGCGATCCCGCCCAACAGGCCCAGGAGGTTGAGCCAGCCTGTGTACCAGCCCCAGCGCCGTCCGCCGAGGCGGTCGGCCATGAAGAACAGAGCACCGGACGTGGGGTAGGCGCTGGTCACCTCCGCGAGGGCGGCGCCGACGAACAGCACCATCCCGCCCACGCCGATCCAGCCCCAGATCATCACCGACGGACCGCCGGTGGACAGGCCGTAGCCGTACATGGTCATGCAGCCGGTCAGCACGCTGATCACGGAGAACGAGACGGCTGCATTCCCGAACGCGCCCATCCGCCGGAACAGCTGCGGCTTGTAGCCAAGTTCGCGTAAGTGCTGATCGTCGGAGCGCACGCCAGATAGTTGATGTGTATATGACATTCTGGAGCCTCTGGTTCCTGAAGTCGTAGGGATGCGGTCTCAGATGAAGCGAAGGCGGTGCTTGGGGGAGGCGGCGGCGCGGGTTCGCGTGGTCGTCAGGCACTGGGCCCGGGTGCGGACGAACTCCCGCACCGCCCACTCGGGAGAGGACGGGTCCTCGCAGACGTACGCCCACGGCAGCCGGGTCGCGTAGCGGTCGAGCGTCTCGAACACCTTTGCTGCATCCGCGTACTGGTGTCCCGCCCATAGCGCGTGGGCCAGGTAGTTGAGATCCACCACCGACGTACCGTTCGCGGGCCGGTCGTTCCAGCCGTGGAAGGCGCGCCGCACGTAGTGGATGACTGGTTCGCGCGACCATTGCCGGTGCTGGAGCGGATCCAGTGTCCCGTCCTGGCGGTGGCGCCAGTAGCTCTCCATGTAGGCATAGAGCGGCAGCATCCGCAGCGGCGAGCCGACCGGCGCCCAGGACACCACCCACTGGGCAAAGTTGATCGCATCCGCCACCGACGTATGCGGGCAGGCGTAGAAGAACTGGAGCATGCGGTGGAACGCTTCCCGGTTACCTGCCTGGTCCCGCTCGCCCACCCGCGCCAGCAGTCCCCACGGCCCGGCCGGCAGCATCTCCTCCCAAGCCGGCCGCCAGTGCTCCCCCCATTGAAGGCCCACATCCACCTGCGCCAGGGCCAGCAGGCACACCCACGGCACCGGATCTGACGGAAGCCGCTGCGCCGCGAGCAGACACGCCTGCCGCGCCTCCCGCTCCAGCACACCCACCGTCGCCTCCCCGGCGCGATGCGCCTGCAGGGTTCGCTCCACCGCCACGCGGGCCCGCATCACCACCGCGTCCCCGCTCTCCGGCTCCTCCGCCAGCCACGCCTCCACCGCATCCGTCCGCGCCGCCGCAGCCGCCAACACCTGCGTCCGCGCCGTCCGCAACGCCCAGTCACCCCCAGTCCGCGCCAGCAAATCCCGCACCGCCAGCCACCGCCCCAGCTGAACATCCGCAAGCACGACCCGCAGCTCCTGATCGAACCCCGCAGGGTGATAGACCGGTGCGAAGTCCTGAAAGCCCACGGGCTCCCTGGCCTCCCGCATCACCTCACCCCGCCGGACTGGAGTAGCCGAAACGCGGGCCGGGAGTGCCCCGGGGGGCGAGCCATCGGCTGCTGGGCATGCATCGGGAATCCTCGATGGAGAGTAGGGAGCTGAAGAGGCTCTACGTGGCGGCCGCGCCGTGTTTCAGAACTTGATGCCGCTGATGAGGCTGGCGGCCTTCGCGGTGAGCTGGTTGATTGACGGAGCAACCGACGAACTCGCCAGGTAGAAGCCCAGAAGGACAGACACCGCAGCGTGACCAGCCTTCAGGCCGCCCTTCCGGACAAGCAGAAAAACGGTGATCGCCAACAGGACGACCGCCGAGACGCTAATGGCCATAGCGGACCCGCCAGCCGAGCCCGCGCCAGGGGTCGCGGCTCACGTGCCTGGGTGGCCATGTAGGCATTAGCTGAATGCGGACGGATCTGATGAGCATGCGGAACCTCTGCAGGCCGACGTGCGGGATGGCGACCTTGGGCTTCACGACCTCCTTTGCGGGGAGGCGTGTTGTGTCGAGAGTCTCCTTGTGGCGGGCACTCCGCGCACATGCCGATGGTGATATCACTCAGGTAATTTCGAAGCTGTGCCAGCGGGCCGGGGGGCACCTGCGTACAAAGGGCGCGAAGAGATACTCGGCAATCGGTTCGCGACGCTCGGGCCTCTGGCTGAAATGTTCCAAACCGGAGAATTATCCAGCTCACGGTGATGGTGAGGGTGCCGCTCGGGGCTACGGGACATCACGCGACCGCTGATACCCAGACGCATGGAGTTCAACGGCGTGGCCAGGAAGCGTCGTTCGTCGATCAAGTAGGAGGAGCGATTGTCGTGGCCGCGCCTTGGAGGGATCTACTGTAGGTCTCCCGACTGTGGCGGAGGCAGATGATGGCATCGGAGCAGCGTCGATGTGACGGATGCGGTCTACGCTTGAGTCGCTACAACCCCGATACCCGTTGCGTTACTTGCGCCCGCGCTTCCGCTCTTGACTTCCACCGTCAGCCTTGCATCCCCGAGAGGGTCTGGCGCGATGCGGACGTCAAGGTATCGCTCGCAAACTGGGACTTTGGGGCGGCTTTCCGCCGGATACGGCAGATTGCTCATCTGCGGCAAGAGGATCTGGCGAGCCTCACTGGTTTGAGTCAGTCCTATCTGTCTGCCCTGGAGTCCGGTACCCGACGGCTGACGCATGTGGAGAGGATCGGGACGGTTCTCCGGGGGCTGGGTGTGCCACCAGAGGCTGCTCCCGAACTTGTAGCTACGGATTCCCCTTCTCGATTACGTACTGCGGCCACTGGAGTCGTGCAGGAGCCAGCGTGGGAGAGCCCGGTCGAGGTCGCGCGTCGACTCCACACCGCCGCCTCCTCCAACACAGATCCCAGCACTTTGCTGGTCCTCCAGGAGACGATCGGAGGTGTAGTGGATCGCTATGAGGGCGAAGGGCCGTACGGTCTCGTGGGCGAGGTCCTGGAGGTGCGGCGATACGTCGGCGAGTTGCTTGAGGGCCGGCAGCTCCCGCGTCAGCGCGAGGTGCTGTTCCGGCTTGCTGCCCAGGCATCTGCCTTGCTGGCCTACATGGCCGTCAACGCGGGTCGAGAGGTTCTGGCTGAGGCGTACTGCACGGAGGCGGCAGAGCTTGCCTGGCACATCGACGACCGTGAACTGGTCATGTGGATCCAGGGGACCCGTTCCCTCAACGCCTACTACGCCGGTCGCTTCGAGGAGGCCGTGGCCTTTGCCGATGCGGGGGTGGCGCTCGGCCCGGGTCACCCGCAGGCGATCAGGCTCCAGGCCAACGGCCGGGCTCGGGCCCTGGGGAAACTTGGCGATGCTGCTGGGGCGGAGCGGGCCATTGCGGCTGCCGTGGACTTGAGCGCGCGGCACGATGTGCCTGACGGCCTTACCCCGTGTATCTCGTTCGCCCCCTATGCCCTGGCCCGTACCCTTGCTAACGCCGCAACCGTCCACGTGGCACTGCGAAGTCCGCACCGTGTCCTGGGCTACGCGGATGCGATCGATGAACGCGTGGAGCAGTCGGATTCTGCCTGGAGCCGCGCCCTGGTCCGTCTGGATGTGGCAACGGCCGTGCTCACGAGTGAGCGTCCGGACGTGGAGCAGGCCATGGTGCTCGGTCGCGAGGTCCTGGAGGCGGGTGGTGGGGCCCCGATCCGCTCGGTGGTTCAGCGGGCCGGCGACTTGTACGCGCTGGCTGCTCCGTGGCGGAATCTTCCGGCGGTGCGGGAGTACGGCGAAGTGTTGAGGGTGTGGCAGTCTGCCCCGCAAGCGCGGGCGCTGGTGGGTTCTGCGAAACTGGCGCGGCCGGTGCAGCCGACCAGAAGGGCCGCGGATGCAGCTCACAGTCGATTCGGGAGCCTTCCCTCCCAGCCCCCCGCCGAGCACGACTGACCCGGCGGTCATTGCCGCGCACGACTGGGCCGCGTTTGACGCGGTTGAGAAGATGGCCGACCACTGGGAGCGGCCTGGATGGAGCGGGGATACCCAGGCGTACTACTGGATGCTGACCATTCCTGAGGAGTCCCCCCTGGTCAGCCACATGCGGCAGTGCCAGCAGGCCCTGGCCCATTTCGGGTTCGACAACATCGCCCCCGACGGCCTGCATTTGACCCTTGGCAGGATCGGCCTTGTCGGGGAGATCAGTGGCGACCGGCTCGACCGGCTGACGGCGGCTGCGCAGCAGACGGTTCCAGAGCGTTTCACGCTCCGGGCCATCCCGCTGACCGCGTCGCGCGGGGCGATCCGATACAGCGTCGCGCCGTGGATGCCGATCCTGGACCTTTATCAGATGCTTCATCAGGTCGGGGCGCACCACGGTTTGCCATTCCGGAAGCCTGCAGCGGTATTTCGTCCACACCTGGGTATCGCCTACTCCAACCGCACGCTGCCCGCGGACGGTGTCCGCGCCGCCCTGCGGACGCTGCGGGAACTCGATCCTGTGGATATTGTCGTGGAACAGGTACATCTGGTGGTACTGCGCCGCGAGGAGCGAGCCTACCGATGGAACGTTGCTCGGACTCTCCATCTCATGCCTCGCTGAATACGGCGGCACGGCGCCCAGCCTGACCTCCCGTCCTTCTCCATCGCCGTAGTGATATCACCGCGGCGATGTGCGCTTCCGGTTGATCCCCGTCACGCTCCTGTCCGGGCAGCTTGGCTGCTGCCCTGCACGGCACCAGTCCACAACTATCCGTAACAGGACAGGAGATGAGTGCTATGCCGATTTCACGCCGCAGCAAGGGTGACCACCTGCTGCATGCGGACGTCGTGGATTCCAAGTCGAAGGCCGGGGTGTGGATGGGAGAGAAGGCGACCTTCAAGGCCGACCAGGCCAAGATCAGCGAAGCCCTCAAGGAGCAGACCGACTGGGTCAACCTGGAGAACGCCGTTCTCGTGATCAGCACCGACCCGGCGGGCATCACCGTGATCGCCCCGAACCCGACGCTGCCCGGCATGATCGTCCTCGCCGACGGCGGGTCGCCGATTGCCTCGCAGATCCTTCGGGACAAGGGCGTGGAGCTGGTCCGCACGACAATGGCGCAGCTCGGTATCGCCGAGGTGGAAGCCGCCTAGCACAGTGGCCGCCTCCCAGCTTCTGTGGGGGAAGTACCTCCAGTTCGACCGCGACGGGGAAGCAGTTCTCCTCGACCCGGTCTCGCTGGAGAGCGTCTACCTCGACCGCGGGGAGGTCACCGACCTCTCCGCGGTTCCCCCGACCGCGACCCACACCGCTCTCACCGAGCTCGGCTTCGTATCCGACGGCCCACGGACCGACGGACGCGCAGCACTCCGAAACCGCCTCGCCCGCCTCGGACTCGATGCGACACCGTTGCGCATCAGTGGACTTCGCATCGTGTTGACCGACAAGTGCAACATGGCGTGCGACTACTGCTTCGTGAAGACGAACACCGGCAAGCCCGACATGACCGAGCAGGAAGTCGCCACCGGGCTGGCCTACCTGTTCGAAACGAACGCCGGCCACGACCAAGTGTCCATCCAGTGGTTCGGCGGCGAGCCGACCATCCGCTTCGACCTCATGCAGTACGGGGACGAGCTCGCGGACCGGCTCGCCGCCCAGCACAGGGTGCAGAGCATCCGCCGGACCGTCGTCACCAACGGCGCACGCCACACGGACGCCATGGTCAAGCACTTCGCCCGCTACCAGTACGGCGTCGGCGTCTCCATCGACGGACCACCGGCGATCAACTCGGCCAACCGGCTGCTGCTCGGCGGGCAGCCTGCCGACGACCGGATCCGTCGCAACGTCCGACGGCTCCTGGAGACCGACGGCGTGCACGTGGGCTGCAACCTCACGCCGACGTCCGCCAACATCGGCCAGCTCGCGGACACCGTACGGTGGATAATCGACGAACTCGGCCTCACGTTCATCTACACCAACACCCCCATCCCCACCGGCGGCCGGTGGAGAGTCAGCGGGGCCGCGCTGGCGAAGGAACTGTATGAGGCGCGCATGGTGGCACTCGGGCGCGGCGCGATGATGTTCTCCGTGCTGGACCGGGCGTTCCAGGCCCTCGACCGGCGTCACCCGATGCTGTTCGACCACATGCAGAGCGACCAGACCCTGAACGCCGCACTGCTCCCCGGCGACCGTCTGAGCCTGTGCGACATCAACTTCGACGAGCCCGCCTTCCTCCGCAGCATCGACGAGCTGAAGGCGAAGCCCGAACTCCTCCGTAGCATCGCGAAGACGATCGCGCCGATCCCCGCGTGTGGCACCTGCCCGGCCCTCGCGATCTGCGGCGGCCCCTCCCGCAACGAGCAGCTCCTGATCGGAGGCAGCGAACCCGACCCCGAGATGTGCGCCTTCTACCAGAACACGGTGGAGATCGCGCTCTGGGACAACACGGGGGTCCAATGACCAGCGCCATACCGGTACCTGCCCGCTTCACGGAGGCCCTTGTCAGCACCGCCGGCCACTGCAAGATCGCATGCGGCTTCTGCCTGCGCCCCGACCGCGCGCCCGGCTACCTGAAGATTGCCACCTACACCCGGACCCTTTCGCGTCTGAAGGAAATGGGCGTCGAAGGGGTCTGCCTGACCGGCGGGGAGCCAGCCCACCACCCGCAGCTACGCGACCTCATCCGCCTGGCCCACCAGTTCGGGCTCGCCGTGTCGGTAGTGACCTCTGCGCGCGCGGAAGCCGAGGTCGCGGGCCTCGCCCGGATCGGGCACCTTCTGGCGAACCTCACCGTGTCCGCCGACTCGACAGGCGCCATGCACCTCGGGCGTACGACTCGCTCGGTGAAGACCGCTCTCGCCACCTTGCGAGCCGTGCCAGCGCCCGCGAAAGTGCTCCACCTGACGTACTGGGACATGTCCGATACCGAGGCCCGAGCCGTCCACACGGCGCTGCGGGACGCGGAGTTCGAGGTACAGCTCAGCCCGGTCATGCTCGACCCCGCCGCTCAGGCCAAGGCCGGTCTCAGCCTGGATGAGTACGTACAGCGCCAGCGGAACGACACCGACCACCTCGCCCACTACTTCCAGTTCAGCCCGCGGTTCCAGAAGCACCTCACGGCCCTGCACGCCATGCTGCTCCATCCCCGGAGCGTGTCGTGCCGGTCGTCCCTGCTGTACGTCTCGATGGACGGACATCTTCGCCGCTGCCCGTACGGCACCACCGGCGTCCCCGTCCAGGCCCCGCGGACCGTGATCCGCGACTACCTGGCGGCACCACCCGGCGACAAAGTCACCCCGGACTGCGCCGCGATCTGCCGTGCCACACGCTGAACCGAAGAAGGGGAAGCCGATGAACGACACCATCACCACACCGGACGAGTTCACCCAACGCTGGCTGGACCCGCCCAACTTCCGCCTTGCCCCGGACCTGCGGCCCTTCCACTTCACGCTGCCGCCGGCGCTGGAGGTCCTGGACATCATCCGGAGCGACGACCAAGTCCGCTTCACGCTGCTCGGCGACCTCGACCCGGAGGCCCGAAGCACCAGAACCAGGGCCTTCCGGCACGCCCCCGTCGAAGAGATCACCCAGTGGCCGTTCCGGCTCGTCCACTTCCAGCTGGCCCGCTTCTACGACAACCTGCTGGCCCACTTCCACGAGAACGTCATGATCCCGTGGCGCACCTTCCTGTCCGCCCACGGATTCACCTGGCACCGCTGCTCCCCACTCCTGTTCCTCTCGGGCCCAGGGGGCAACTCCACCTACCACACCGACCAGTCCCACGGCCTGGTCTGGCAAATCGAGGGCGCCAAGACCTTCCACAGCTACCACGCCCCAGACCAGGTACTGTCGGCAGACGCCGCGATCCGCTGCGAGTCCACGGGCGAACACCCGCCACTCCATGACGCCCGTACAGTCCAAGCCGTGCGCATGGGGCCCGGAGACCTACTGTGGAGTCACATCCTGACCCCCCACTGGGTCACGGGGGGCGCGGCGCTGAGCATGAGCATCAACCTCTCCCACGGGGGCCTGGCCCGGCATGGCCGGTTTGCCCCGCGCGAGCAAGTCCTGCGCGACCACTGGGACAAGCACCCCGACCAACCGTGGCTCACCGATCTCCGCAACGCCCGTTACTGACGCGGAGGCTGGAAAGAGCCCCTTGGCGCAACGGCCGAGCATCCTCACACTGCCAACAGATCAGCGGACGGGGGAGACCGGCATGCCACAGCGCAAGAGGCGGACCAGCA
The DNA here is from genome assembly GCF_001653515.1 of Streptomyces sp. ERV7. GTDB lineage: Bacteria > Actinomycetota > Actinomycetes > Streptomycetales > Streptomycetaceae > Streptomyces. Next base: position 10,216 of record NZ_LYOY01000055.1, read on the forward strand.
AGGCTCGGCGACAACGACTGCGCCGACGCACCGGAACCGCTGTAGCAGTGCTTGCCGTCTCCCTCTTCGTCTTCTGGCAGTACGTGTGGCTGCTCTTTGCCCTCGTGGTCGCCACGTTCCTGAGTGCGGGCGGCGTGTTCCTCTGGCGAGCTCATCGCCGAGAGCAGGAGGGCGACCGGACCTGGAGGGAGCAGAACCGGCGTATGGAGCTCGAACGCTCCATGGCAGCCATCGACGCCATGAGCTGGCAGGGCTTCGAGGAGTACGTCGCCGAGCTGTGCCGACGTGACGGCTGCACCAAGGTGACCGTGGTCGGCGGCTCGGGCGACCTGGCCGCCGACATCCTCGGCCATCTGCCCGACGGCCGCCGCCTGGTCGTCCAAGTCAAGCACTACGCCCCGCACCGAAAGGTCCCCAGCGGCGACATGCAGAAGTTCGTCGGCATGGCGTTCGCCGAACACCATGCGGACGTCGCCCTGTTCGTCGCGACCTGCGAGTACAGCGCCAGCGCCCGCCAGCTCGCGCTCAAACACCACATCGTGGCCCTCAATCGCGACCTGTTCGGCTCCTGGAACAGCGGCGCACCCCTGCCCTCCTTGCTTGACCTCGGCGGCACCGGCGCAGGGCTCGAGCGCCATCGGCGGCCGCGCAGGGCCTGAAGCCGTCCCGGGTGACGCCGCGCACCTGCCGCAGCGCCACCGGAGGCGGCCATTGTCCAGGCAACTCGGCTAAGGGGTGAGCCGGTTGGGCCCACGGAAGAGGAACGTGGCCTCGCGGATCGAGTCCAGGCCAAGCATCACCATCAGCACCCGCCCCAGCCCCATGCCGAGCCCGCCATGCGGCGGACACCCGAACCGGAAGCAGTTCAAGTAGTCCTGGATCGGCTCGGTGCTCATGCCCTTCTCCGCGGCCTGCTTGAGCAGCACGTCGTAGCGGTGCTCGCGCTGCGCCCCGGTGGTGACCTCCAGCCCCTTCCACAGCAGGTCGAAGCTCAGCGTCACCTCCGGCTGACCGGCCGGACGCATGTGGTAGAAGGGCCGGATGCTGGTGGGGTAGTGCGTGATGAACGCGAACTCGTGCCCCGTCTGCTCCCGCACGTACGCGGCGATCGCGCGCTCACCCTCTGGGTCCAGGTCCTCCTTCACGCCCTCCGGGTCCCAGCCCCTGGCCCGCAGCACCGCCTGGACCTCGGCCATCATGATCCTCGGAAACGGCGTCTTGGGTACGACGACCTCCACGCCGTACGCCTCCCGGATCGCCTCCCCGTGCTGCTCGGCGACCTGGGCGATGGCGTGCGCGAGCATCTGCTCCTCGAACACCATCACGTCCTCGACGCTGTTGATCCACGCCAGCTCGACATCGACGCCGGTGAACTCGGTCGCGTGCCGGGACGTGAAGGACGGCTCGGCCCGGAAAACCGGGCCGATCTCGAACACCCGGTCGATCCCGGCGGTGATCGCCATCTGCTTGAAGAACTGCGGCGACTGGGCAAGGTAGGCGGACCGGTCGAAGTAGCCGAGCTTGAACACCTCCGCCCCAGACTCCGAGGCGGTGCCCATCAACTTCGGGGTGTGCATCTCGGTGCAGCCCTGTTCGTCGGCATACGCGCGCATGCCCTGCTCCAGGGTTGTCTGCACCGCGAACAGCAGCTGTGCGGCAGGACGGCGGCGCACGTCCAGGAACCGCCAGTCCAGGCGCTGCTCCAGGGCGGTGTGCTCGTCGATGGGCAGCGGAGCCTCGGCCCGGTTCAGCACCTCGACCGACTCCGGAATGATCTCCAGGCCGCCGAGCTTCACCACCGGGTTGTCCACCACCCGGCCCGTGATCCGCACGGCGGACTCGACGGTCACCTGCTCCAGAGCTTCTTCGATCAGGTCGCCGTCTCCGCCGCGCCGATGGGTGACCTGCACCGTGCCGGTGTGGTCACGCACCAGGACGAACTGCATTTTGCGCTGCAGGCGGTGAGTGTTCACCCAGCCGCAGACCGAAACGGTCTGGTCGAGATGTTGCCGCAGGTCAGCGACCAGTACGCGGCTCGTAGGATGGATCATCGCGGCCCTCCGGGGGCGTCGTCATGATCCCTTGGGAGCGTGGGCGAGAAGGGGACTCGCGGTACCACCACGCCTTCGCCACCACCCAGTGGTGGCCTCTTCAGGCCCGGTCACGGGGGCCAGCCGGCGGGGCATTGGACCCATCCAGGGCCGTTCCTCCCCGCGCTCGGGAGGGTCTTCACCACGGGGTGTGACACTGCCTTCCCAGCTACCGGCAGCTCTCTCAGCTCACGTGAACCCGCGGCTACTCGTCTCCGTCGACGCGTTGCCCACGAGGATAGAGCGACGACCGCAGCGGCGGCAACGGCACCACACGTGACGATCAAGTCTCGGCCCATCTGTTCACAGGGAGTCGGCGGGCTCTTTGCTCCTTGGTGAACCGGGGAACCACCAGCTGCTCGCCAGAACGGGGCATTCCGACAGCGCCTGTACCCGGCTCACCCGCCTGCCAGACGCAGAGGAAAGATCGCAATCGGAGGCCAGGGCCTTGCCGGAATTGATCGACGGGGATCGCGCCAGAGCCGGGTGTCCCCGAAGGGCGGGGAGAGAGTCGGCTGACCAGCCCGTATCACCGGAGTGATACGGAAGCCCAAGCCGCGTCGTACGCTGCTGCCAGCAGACGGACTGGGGGCGGGAATGTCAGCACGCGTGCGGACGTGTCGTTGCGGCAGCAGGCTCAGCCGGTACAACAGCGGCGACCTGTGTGCGTCGTGCGAACGGTCGATCGCAACCCCACAGACTTCTGAGCCGCCCGCCGTGCCCGTCATGGTCTGGCAGGACGCCATTCTGCGTCGGGCATTGCTCTGCGGCGATTTTGGGCAGGCCAGCAGACGGATTCGGGCACTGGCGGGGCTGCGGCAGGACGACCTCGCCACGATCACCGGGCTTACGCAGAGCTTCCTGTCGATGCTGGAATCCGGCGCACGACGCCTGGCCAGCATCGACCGCATCAGCGGCTTCCTCGACGGCTTAGGCGTACCAGCCGAACTACGCATCACCGGCAACACACAGGCCCCGGCGCTCACCGACGCCGAGTCACCCGCCACCTCCGACATGCTGGGTGACCTGCGGGAGCTGGCCAGCCAGGCGGCGACACAGTCGCTCCGGTTCGCCGACCGCTTCAGCACGAGCAACGTCACCGATGACGACATCGAAGACCTCACCTACGCCTTGGCCGACATCGCCACCGCCTACGTCCACGCCCCTCTCCACCCCCTCCTCCACGATCTCCTGGGCACCCGAGACCGGGTCTTCGCCCTCCTTGACGGCCACCAGGCCCCGCACCAGACGCGGGAGCTGTTCCTGCTCGCGGGCACCAGCTGCCTCCTCCTCGCCCACGCCTCACAGAACCTGGGCGACGAGAAGGCCGCCATGGCCCAGATCCGCGCCGCCTGGACCTGCGCCGAGCGGGCCGACCACCACGGCCTGCGCGCCTGGTCCAAAGGGACCGCCGCACTGATTGCCGAATGGTCCCCGCGCCGGCAGGCCGCCCTCACCTACACACGCGAAGCCCTGCGGCACGCACCCCGCGGCGAGTCCCGCATCCGCATCGCCGCCATCCAGGCACGCGCCGCCGCCCGCATCGGCGACCGCCCCCGCGCCCTCGCCGCCCTCGACATCCTGCGCACCGCCCGCGAACAACCCGCAGAACCAGAAGGCCTGGGCCGCTTCGGCGGGCTGCTCACCTTCCCCGAGGCCAAACAGGAGTACTACATCGGCGGCACCTACACCCTGCTCGGCGAACACGCCCTCGCCGAACAGCACGCCACCGCTGCCCTCACCCTCTACGAGAACGGCGCCCGGGAAGACCGCTCGTACGGGGACGAGGCTCTGGCCAGGCTGGACATCACCACCGCACGATTAGCCGCCGGCGAACTCGAAGGCGCCGGCGACCAACTCCACTACCTCTTCCAGCTGCCCCCGGAGCTGCGGATCCGGCAACTCGGCACCGCCATGCACCGCATCAGCGGCCTCCTGCAACAACCCCAACTCGCCGGAAACCACCTCGCCCGCGAACTCGCCCAAGCCGCCCGCGACTACCAGGCCATCGACACCACCACGAAAGTGCTCCAGCAATGACCACCACTGCCTCCCCGGAG
>NZ_LYOY01000056.1 GCF_001653515.1 Streptomyces sp. ERV7
CAGCGCGGCGTCGATCGCGATGCCGCTGCGCTGCTGGTAGAAGAACGACATGCTGTCGGCGCGCAGTCCGTCGTACAGCGTGGCGGATATGCCGAAGGGATGGCTGGTGCGGTCGCCGACGGCCAAGGTGAAGCCGGTGCCGGTCGCGGTGTACGCGCCGAAGTCCACCAGGTGGGTGGACTGGCCGGACGCCTGGTCGGCGCCGTGCACGGTGGTGGCCCCCGAGGCGACCACGGCACCGGCGGCGTCGCGCAGTTGCCAGGCGAGCGGCCCGGTCGCGGAGCTGACCACCGTGGCCCGCTTGGGGCCGTCGGGCAGATAGCCGAGCTGGTTGACCCGGACGGGGTTGTCGGCAGAAGTGGCGGTGGCAGCGTTGGCCGGGTGCGCCGGAAGCGCGGCGGCGGTCAGACCACCGGCGGCCAGGGCGAGCCCGACGAGCACGGCGGCCGCGCGACGTGGCACGCGGCGGGTAAGGACGACAGGAGGCACGGGTGGGGCCTTCCTCGCGTGGGGGCTGTGGACGGGGGATGAAGGTTGGGAGCGCTCCCACTTCATCAAGCCAGGCTTGCGAGGGACACGTCAAGAGGAAGGCACGGAACGGCAGTTGGCCCGATGGGCGTTGCCGTCGGGCGTCCACCGGTCGGCCCGGGTGGTCAGGCGGTGCGACCAGGAGAGCAGGCTCCAAGGCGGCCCCGGCAGCCGGAAGGCCGACGGCCGGGGCGAGGGCGAAGGGGTCAGGAGACGGTGCCGGTCACCGAGGTTCCGGTCCGGGTGACGTGGTAGGTGTGTACGTGGCGACTGCCTCGGCGCGGCGGCATGGCCGAGCGCGGCATCCTGCTGCGAGTCTTCCACCTCGGGCGATGTTCGAGGAGGGCATGGGCCACGACTATCTGGTGCGCCGCCCGGACGGCAGTGTGTGGCAGTGGGACCTGTGGCAGCCCGGTACGGCGCTGGTGGACGTCACCAACCCTGCTGCCCGCGACTGGTACCTCGCCAAAAGCCGCGCACCCTGCCCTCGACCGGCAGTACATGCTCGGCGACGATCTGCTCGTCCCCCCGGTCTTCACCGACGACGGCACGGTGGAGTACTACGTGCCCGAAGGGACGTGGACCAACGTCCTGACCGGCGCTCGGATCACCGGGCCTCGCTGGGTCCGTGAACAGCACGGCTTCCCTCCCTTGCCGCTCCTCG
>NZ_LYOY01000057.1 GCF_001653515.1 Streptomyces sp. ERV7
TGGCGGGCGCCCACCCCCGCCCGCGAGATCCCCTGGCCGGGCTACGGCCGCGCCCCCGCCGCCATCATGCGGTTCTTCCTCGCCGACCTCGCGGCGCGGCACGGCTCGGTGCGCGGATACGCGGCCGAACTGCTCGGCGCCGACGAGGAGTTGGTCGGCGCACTGCGCGCCGGGCTGCTGGAATCATCGGCCGAGCCCGTCCCCACCGCGTAACCGGGGCGCGGATCCGAGGTCACGGCGGGCACTTCTGCCCGTAACGCACCACGCCTATGGTGGGTCGTCACTTGTGTCCGGCCAGAGGGGAACTGATGGTGCGCAGGACCAGGATCATCCGGCACACCGCCGCGTTCGCGGCCGCCCTGCTGTGCGGCGTGGGCTTCGCCCCGGCCGCCGCCGCTGCCGAGGGCGGCCGCACCGGGGCCAACCCGGCGGCCGCCGCGCTCGACACCTACTGGAGCCCGGCCCGGATGGCGGCCGCGCTGCCCGGCGACACGGCCAAGGGCGCCGGGGCGGGGCCGTCGGCGCGGGCGGCGTCGCCCACCGAGGACGGGCCCCGGCCCGGCGAGTACATCCCGCCCAGCAGGAGCTTCGACGGCATCCCGCAGGCGGGCACCTTCTTCTGGACCGATGCCGACGGCACCGGGCGCACGTGCAGCGGCTCGGTGGTGCGCAGCCCCGGGCGCGACCTGGTGCTGAGCGCCGGACACTGTCTGAAGGGCTACGCGGGCCCCGCGCCCCGGCGCCACCTGGCCTTCGTGCCGCAGTACCACGACGGCCTCAAGCCGTTCGGGCTCTTCCCCGTGGCGGCCGACGGCGTCTATGTGGCGCAGCGGTACTACGACCTGGGCGAGCACGCCGGAGCCGCCTACGACTTCGGGTTCGCGGTCACCGAACCCAACCGGGACGGCACCCGCCTCCAGGACGCGGTGGGCGGCGTACGCCTGCTCACCGGCACGGGGTACTACCACCTCCCGGTACGGATGATCGGCTACCCGGGCAACGCGCAGAAGCCGCTGGAGTGCTGGAGCTGGACCACCCGATGGGCCAGCGACGACCCGGCCGACCCGGGCACCTTCCCGCGCATCGCCTGCGACGCGTTCGTGGGCGGGACCAGCGGCGGGCCGATGCTGGTGCCGGGGCCGGACGGCTGGGGCGTGATCGGGGTCATCGGCGGCTACCACACCGGCGGAAACACCCCCCAGGTCTCCTACAGCGCCTACTTCGGTGCCGCCACCCGGGCCCTCTACCGTGCCGCGGTCAGCGGCGCCCCGCCGGCGGGTCCGGCGTCCTGACTCCTGACGGGCCCCGACGGGTCAGCGCCCCAGGGCCGCCAGGCCCTTGCGGAGGTCGTCCCGGTCCATGACCGGCGTGTAGGAAACCTTGGCGCCGAGTTCCATGAAGAACGGCTCCGAGAACTTCGGCATGTGCGACGAGTCCGTCAGGTCGAAGAAGATGAACGCCGTACGACAGCCGTTCTGGGTGGTGAAGTAGGCGGCTTCGGGCTGGAGCGCCTCCAGGGCGGATTCCACGGTCTTCGGCAGCGTGCCGTTCCTGATGGCGTCGTTGGCCTTCTCCGTGTCCATTTCGATCTTCATCAGTGTGCGCACCACACTCACCCCTTCTCGACCGGGTGGGTGCTTGCTTTCGGCGCACCGGTCACTCCCGGCCGCATGCACCTCCAGCGTCTCGCTTTCCGCCCCGCACCACAACGCGGGAGGTCTCGCAACGCGGCCGGGAGCCGCATTCGGACGTGCGCGTTCCGGGTCGCCCGGGGCGTCGTACAAAATGAGGGCCGAGTTCCTGTTATCCCCGTGTCCGCCAGGGGTCTCCGAACGACGGGAGCGCACGACCGACGCCAGCGGGTGAGGGAGCAGATGCACAGGGACAGCACGTCCATGCCGGAGCTGGTGGGCGCCGCGCGGACCGGCGACGCACAGGCGCGCGAGCGGCTGGTCTCCGACTACCTCCCGCTGGTCTACAACGTCGTCGGCCGGGCGATGGACGGCCACGCCGACGTGGACGACGTCGTGCAGGAGACCATGTTCCACGCCCTGGAGAGCCTCGACGGACTGCGCGAGCCGTCCCGTTTCCGGTCCTGGCTGATCGCCATCGCGATGAACCAGATACGCCACCGCTGGCGCGCCCAGCAGTACACGACCCCGGCGAGCCCCGAGCAACTGGACGGGGCCGCCGACCCGGAACCCGACTTCGTGGACCTCACCATCCTGCGCCTGGGTCTGTCCGGCCAGCGCCGCGAGGTGGCCGAGGCGACCCGCTGGCTCGACGAGAGCGACCGCGAACTCCTCGCCCTGTGGTGGCAGGAGGCGGCGGGCGAGCTCACCCGCGCCGAACTCGCCGAGGCGATGGCGCTCACCCCGCAGCACGCCGCCGTCCGCGTCCAGCGCATGAAGGCCCAGCTGGAGGTGGGCCGGACCGTGGTGCGGGCGCTCGCCGCCCGGCCGCTCTGCGACGAGCTGGCCCGGACCGTCGCCGGGTGGGACGGCCGCCCCGCCCCGGTGTGGCGCAAGCGGATCGCCCGCCACGCCCGTGACTGCCGCGCCTGCTCGGGGCGGAGCTCGGGGCTGGTGCCCGCCGAGGGGCTGCTGGCCGGTCTCGCGCTGCTGGTGCCGCTGTACGGGGCCGCCCACTTCGTCCCGGGTGCCCGGATGGCCCCGGTCGCGTCCACGGCGCCGGCGCCGGGCAGCACCGGGCCCGGCTCGCCCGCCCCGGGGAAGGCGCGCGCGTACGCGGTCAGGGGTGCGCTCGCCCTCGTGCTCGCCGTCGTCCTCGCGATCCTCACCGTGCTGCTGTGGCCCGATCCGCGTCCGCAGGCCACCCCCGCGCCACCCGCGGCGACGCACGTCACGGCGAGCGCCGTCCCGCCGTCCCCCTCCGCCACGCCCGTACAGCAGCCGCCGAAGGCGAGCCCTTCGCCCAAGGCCACCCCGAAGCCCGTCAGGACCACGCCGGCTGTCGCGACCCCCGAGCAGCGGCTGCTGCGGCTGGTCAACAGCCGCCGTGGCGCGGCCGGTTGCGCGCCGCTGCGCATGGACCCGCGGCTGACTGCGGCGGCGGTCCGGCACGCCAAGGACATGGTGGCGCGCGACTACTACGACCACGCGAGCCCGGAGGGGCAGCACGCCGACGCCCGGATGCGGGCGGCCGGGTATCCCGTCGGGGCCTGGGCGGAGAACCTGGACCGGGGTACGGCGGACCCGGCCGGGATCGTCGACGACTGGACGGACGGCGCGATCCACCAGCGGAACATGCTCGACTGCGGGTACCGCGACACGGGTGTGGCCGCCGTGCCCGGCCCCGACGGCACGGTGTGGGTGCAGGACTTCGCCGGTTCGATGTCCTGAGGCCACACCGGTGCCGGGTGCGTGCGGGTCAGCTGCCGAAGTTCTGTACCCACCACGGTCCGTTGCCGCTGAGGTTCACGCCCACGCCGATGTCCTTGAAGCCGCAGTCCAGGATGTTGGCGCGGTGGCCCGGGCTTTTCATCCAGTCGCGCATCGCGTCGGCCGGGCTCTTCGGCCCCCGGTGGATGTTCTCGCCCCACTTGTGCCAGTCGTATCCGGCGGCGCTCATACGGTCGCCCGCGTTGCGCCCCTCCGGGCTGTTGTGCTCGTAGTAGTCCCGCGCGGCCATGTCGTCCGCGTGCGCCTGGGCGGAGGTGTTGAGGCGGCGGTCCGCCTTGAAGGGCGAGCAACCCGCCTTGGCGCGCTCGGCGTTGGCGAGGTCCACGACCTGCTGGACGTACGCGGCGGCGGTGCCGCTCGGTGCGGTGTCCTTGCGCGGCGTGGTCGTGCGGGGTGCCTGGCCTCCGCCCGTGTGCCCCTTGGCCGTCGTGGTGCCCTTGCCCGCGTCGGTGTGCGCTGCGCCGGACGCCGGGGTGCTCCTGCTCGGCCTCGGCCGGGGG
>NZ_LYOY01000058.1 GCF_001653515.1 Streptomyces sp. ERV7
GGCTCAGGCCGAGTGGTGCAGGGCCGCCGCGTGGACGGGGTCCGCGAACGGCGCCCCGGCCGCGAACCGCTCCACCTCGTCCAGCGCCAGATCCGCCATCCGGTGCAGCTCGCTGCCGAGCGACCCGGCGATGTGCGGCGTCAGCAGGACGTTGGGCAGGTCGTACAACGGGCTCTCGCGGGGCGGGAGTTCGGGCTCGGTGACGTCCAGTACGGCATGGAGCCGGCCGGAGAGGAGCTCGCCGAGCAGGGCGGCCCCGTCGACCAGCGAGCCGCGCGCGGTGTTGATCAGGGTCGCCCCGTCCGGCATCGCGGCCAGCTGGCGGGCGCCGATCATGCCCTCGGTGGCCGGGAGCTGCGGCGCGTGCACGGAGACGACGCTGCTGCGGGCGCACAGCTCGTCCAGGGGGACCGCTTCGACGCCCAGCCGGGCCGCCCCGGCCGCGTCGACATACGGGTCGTGCAGCAGGACCCGGAAGTCGAAGGGGCGCAGCAGCTCGATCACCCGGCGGCCGATCCGGGAGGCGCCGACCAGGCCGACCGTACGGTGGTAGTTGCCGGTGCCGTCCCCTTCGCGCAGCCAGTCGTGCGGGGCGCGCAGCTCCGCGTACCGCTGGGCCGAGGCCAGGACGCGCTTGCCCGCGAAGAGGATCGCGGCCAGCGTGTACTCGGCGACCGGCAGCGCGTTGGCCGAGGCCGTCGAGGTCACCGCGATGCCCCGCGCCCAGCACGACTCGGTGATGTGGTGCTTCACCGACCCGGCGGCGTGCACGACGGCCCGCAGCCGGGGTGCCGAGGCCAGCACCTCGGCGGTGAGCGGCGGCGCGCCCCAGCAGGTCAGCAGCACCTCGGCCTCGGCCAGCGCCGCCGCCACGGCCGGCGCGGGCGCGAGGAGCTCGTGGGCGACGAGGTACGGGTCGGTGCGGGCGAGCGCGGCGAGACGGGTGCGGTGCCGCTCGGCGAGGAGCCGCTCGGCGATCCCGGGGCCCATGGCGAGGAGGACGGCGGGGCGGTTGTCAGTGGCGTGGTGCATGGTGGAACTCGGGCTCCTCACGGGGGCGTTGTCCATGGCTAACCGGCTGTGCGTCCGTCCGGTCACTTGACGCTGCCCGCCGTGAGACCCGCCTTCCAGTGCCGCTGGAGGGCGACGAAGGCGACGACGAGGGGGAGGACGGCGAGGAGGGAGCCGGTGACGACGATGGGGTAGAACGAAGGCTCGGCGTGGGTGTTGGAGTTCCACGCGTACAGACCGAGGCTCAGCGGGAAGAGCTTCTGGTCCGAGAGCATCACCAGGGGGAGGAAGAAGTTGTTCCAGATCGCGGTGAACTGGAAGAGGAACACGGTGACGAACCCGGGCATGACCATCCGGAGCCCGATCGACCAGAAGGCGCGCAGCTCGCCCGCCCCGTCGATCCGCGCCGCCTCCAGCGCCTCGTCGGGGATATGACTGGCGCTGAACACCCGGGAGAGATAGACCCCGAAGGGGTTCACCAGGACGGGGACCAGCACCGACCAGTAGGTGTTGACCAGCCCGGTCTTGCTGGCGAGCAGATACATCGGCAGCGCGAGCGCGGTGGACGGCACGAGCACACCGAGCAGCACCACCGCGAACAGCTTCTCCTTGCCCCGGAAGTCGTACTTGTCGAAGGCGTACCCGGCGGCGACGCTGATCAGCGCGCAGACGAGCGCGCCCCCGCCCGCGTACAGCAGGGAGTTGAGGTACCAGCGCAGATAGACGCCGTCGTTGTAGGACACCAGCTCGGAGAGGTTGTGGCCGAGGTCGAAGCCCTTGAAGGAGAAGGCGTCGCCGGTGAGTAGTCCGCCGGTGTCCTTGGTGGCGGCGGTGACCAGCCAGACGAGGGGGAAGAGCGTGTAGAGGACGGAGAGCAGCAGTGTGCCGTTGACGGCGGCCCTGGAGAACCAGCGGCCGTTCCTGGCCCGATGGGTCATGCCCGCGCCCCCTTCCGGGTGGTGAGGCGGGTGACGGCGAAGGAGAGCAGCGCCGCGCCGAGGGCGAGCAGGACGGCGGCGGCCGCGGCGAGGCCGTAGTCGTTGCGGGCGAAGGCCGCGGTGTAGGCGTACATGGTGGGCGTCCAGGTGGAGGTGACCGCCGAGCCGGACCCCTGGTTGAGGATCAGCGGCTCGGTGAACAGCTGGAGCGAGCCGATGACGGTGAACAGCGCGACCATCCCCAACGAGGCCCGGACCATCGGGATCTTGATGCTGAACGCGGTGCGCCAGGCACCCGCGCCGTCCACCGTGGCCGCTTCGAGGACGGACCGGTCGATGGCCTGGAGAGCCGCGTAGAAGATCACCATGTTGTAGCCGAGCCACTCCCACAGCGCGATGTTGACCACCGAGGGGAGGGCGCCGTCGGGGGAGAAGAAGCTGAAGCCGATGCCGCCGGAGTCCATGGCCCGCACCACCGGGCTGAGGCCGGGTGTGTAGAGGTACACCCAGATCAGCGCGGCGATGATGCCGGGCACGGCGTGCGGCAGGAAGAGCGCCAGCTGGAAGAAGCGGCGGGCCCGGGCGAGCCCCGAGTCGAGCAGCAGGGCGAGGGCGAGCGCGCCGCCGACCATCAGGGGGATGTAGACGGCGCAGTAGCCGAGCAGGATCCAGAAGCCGTCGCGGAAGGCCCGGTCGCCCAGGGCGGCGGTGTAGTTGTCGAACCCGCTGAAGACGGACTCGGCGCCGCCGAACCCGAGCCCCGACTGCTTCTCGGTGAACAGGCTCAGCCAGACCGCGTAGCCGACCGGCACCACCGTCACCGCGGTGAACAGGACGAAGAAGGGGGTGAGCAGGACGCCCGCGGCGGCGCCCGTGCGGCGGCTGGTCCGGGCCTTCGCTGCCACGGTCAGCCCTCGACCTTCAGTCCGCGCTTCTTCAGCTCGGCCACGGTCGCGTCATGGGCCGTCTTCACCGCGCCCTTGACGGTGACCGAGCCGCCGGAGACCTTGCCGAACTGGTCCTTCAGCGTGGTGTTGGTGGTGCCGGTGGTCGGGCCCCAGCTCCAGCGGGGGTTGATCGAGGCGCCCGCCCCGTCGAAGAGCCGGTAAATGTCCTGGCCGCCGTAGAACCCGGCGTCGAAGGCCTTCTTGGCGGCCGGGCGCAGGGAGACGTCGGCCGGGAAGGCGCTGGAGGTGCCCGGGGCGATGCGTGCCTTGACGCCGTCCTCGGTCGTCGACATCCAGGTGGCGAACTCGACGGCCGCCGCGGCCTTCCGGCTGCCCTTGGTCACCGCCCAGGTGGACCCGCCGAGCATGCCGCTGGCGGGCTTGCCGTCCCAGGTGGGTACGGGAGCGATGCCCCACTTGCCGCTCTGGTCGGGCAGGGTCGACTTCAGGACGCCCGCGCCCCAGGAGGCGCCGAGGTAGCCGACGGTCGAGCCGTCCTTGAGCGCGGCCGTCCACTCCGGGCTGAAGGAGACCGCCGTCTGCACGAGCTTGTCGTCGATCAGCCCCTGCCAGTAGTCGGCGACCTTCTCGGTGGCGGCGTCCGAGGTGTCGATCTTCCAGGTGTCGCCCTCGGCCTTGAACCACTGGGCCCCGGCCTGCCAGGCCATCGCCTCGAACGTGGTCGGGTCGTCCGGCATGAAGGTCGCGATCCGTGCCTTGGGGTCGGCCTTCTTCGCCTTCTCGGCGGCGGTGCGGAACTCCGCCCAGGTCTTCGGCACCTCGATCCCGTTCTTCTCGAAGAAGTCCTTGCGGTAGAAGTACGTCTGGGGCGCGGCGTCGAACGGGACGGCCCAGCTCTTGCCGCCCAGCGTGGTGAGGTCGACCGCCTGCGGCAGGAACTTCTTCCTCACCTCGTCCGTCAGGTGCGGGCCGATGTCCTGGAGCGCGCCCTGGCTGACGAACTCGGGAAGCATCGGGTACTCGACGGCGACCAGGTCCGGGCCGTTGCCCGCCTTCACGGCGTTGGAGATCTTGGCGTAGCCGCCGGCGTTGCCGGACGGTATCTCCTCGAACCTGACCCGGATGTTCTTGTGCGAGGAGTTGAAGGCGTCCACGACGTCCTTCGACCCCTTCTGCCACGCCCAGAAGGTCAGGGTGACGGGCTTGTCGGCGGTGCCCTCGCCCGCGTCGGAGGAGTCGCCGTCACCGCCCCCGCAGGCCGTGAGCAGGGCGAGGGCGGTGACGGCGGAGAGGGCGGCGGTCGATCTGGTCCAACTGCGGTTCACGGAACGGCTCCTGAACGTGAGGGGACGAGGCGATGGCCGCGATCCTTGAGCCGGTCCTGACCGAAGTCAAGAGCGAAAGTTCGATTGATCGAAAAATGATCGAGTGGGGCGCGAAGGGGGGTAGAGGTCTAGACCACTTGAGGGTCGTCGCTGGTGCTGGTGGCCGCGACGGTGGCGGACGCGCCCGCCCTGGGTGCCCCGCACGAGGACCGCACGCGCAGCCGGGGAAGCAGGTCCACATGGCGGCGCGGCTGCCCGCCCGGCTCCGCCGGGGCCCCGCGCAACCGCTCGATCAGCAACTGCGCCGCATACCGCCCCACCTCGTGCTTGGGCGGAGCGACCGCCGTCAGCGGGATGTCCGCGAGCGCCGCCACCTCGTCGTCGTAGGCCACCAGCGCCAGGTCCTGCGGGACCCGTACCCCCAGCTCGCCCAGGCGCTGGGCGATCCGGATCGCGTCCACGTCGTTGTGGACCAGGGCCGCCGTCGCCTCCCCGGCGCGGACGGCCGCGCACAGCGCCCGCGCCGCCGCCTCGAACCCCGCCGGATCCGCCTCCGCCGGGACCGAGTCGATCACCGGGTGCGGCTCCGTGAGCCCCAGCGCGCCCAGCGCCTGGCGGTACCCGGCGCGCACCGCCAGCGCCGTCGGGCTGTCGGCCCGCGCCACCAGGAGCGGCGCCCGGTGCCCGAGCCCCGTCAGATGGCGTACGGCCAGGAGCACCCCGTGCCCGTGGTCCGAGCAGACCCGGTCCAGGTCGTCCAGGGCCCCGCCGGGCACCCCGCGCCGCTCCAGGAGCACGGTGGGGACCGGCAGTTCGGTGATCCACCGCCCGTGCTCGGCCGGGTCGTGCGGCTCCTTCCAGCCCGGGGCGACCAGCAGCCCCTCGGCCCCGGCGGCGAGCAGCCCGGCCGCCCGGGCCGCGTCCTCCCGGGGGCGGTAGTCCGAGATCCGCAGGATCAGCCGTGCCCCGGCGGCGGCCGCCGCCTCGTGCGCACCCCGGATGACCTCGGCGAAGTAGTACGTGGCGGTGGGCGCGATCATGCCGAGCACCAGCTCGCGGCCGCCTCCGGGGCCGCCCGGCGCGGGCGTCCCGGGCACGCCCTCCC
>NZ_LYOY01000059.1 GCF_001653515.1 Streptomyces sp. ERV7
GGTCGGCACCCGCCGTGGACCGCGTCGTCGGGGTCCGGATCCCCGACGGCGCCCACGGACGGGTTGCCGCCCCGGACAAATCCTTGTGGGCGACGGGCACCCCAGTCAATCCTCTGGTTTTCTTTCGAAGATCCAAGCAATACCTTGGAGTTCATGACTCTCGACGATCTCCGTGTCTTCGTCGCCGCCTGTGAGAGCGGCAATCTGAGCGCCGTGGCGCGCGATCTGTCCCGTACGCAGTCCGCGGTCAGCCAGCACGTCAAGCGTCTGGAGGCCGAGCTCGGCCTGCCCCTGTTGGAGCGGCGCCCCCGGGGAGTGGCCCCCACACAGGCCGGGCGCATCCTGCAACAGGCCGCCGCCCAGGGCATCGGCCACATAGAGCTGGCACTGCGTCAGCTCCGTGAACTCAGGGAGGGCGACGGCGGCACCGTCCGGATCACCACCGGAGCCACGACCGTGCGCCACTTCATGTCCGACGGGGTGGTGCGCTTCCGGCGTGCGCACCCCCACGTCAAGCTGGAGTTCCGTACCGAGAACTCCAGCCGGGGCTGCTTCAACGCCCTCGCCGCGGGCGAGTCCGACCTCGCCTGGATCACCATCGGCACCCCCGCGCGAGGCGTCGAGCAGCGCCCGGTCATCGAGCTGCCCTGGGTCCTCGCCGTCCACGCGGACGACCCGCTCGCCCGCAGAAGCAGCATCGAGCCCGGCGACCTGGCCGACATCCGCCACATCCAGCTGCCCGCGAACTCCCGGTCGCGGCACCACCTGGACAGTCAACTGGCCGGCCTGGACATCGCATTGGCGTCGACCACCAGCGTGACGGACTGGGACACCGCCATCCTGCTGGCCGAGCTCGGGCTCGGCCACGCCGTGGTGCCCGCGCTGCCCGGGTGGACCACATCCGGCCAGGGCGCCCTGCGCTTCGTGCCGCTGCCGATGCTGCCGCCGCTGGCGGCGGGCTGGGCGGTGCGCCAGTGGGACGCGCTCGGCCCGCTCGCCCAGGAGTTCGCGGGCACGGTCGTGGACAGCCTCACGGGCACGGCGTGACCGGGCCGTTCCCGCGGTCGCGCACCGCCGGGACGGCCGCCACCAGCATCAGCGCGGCGGTGAGCACGAACGCGTACGCATAGCCGGTGCGGTCGGCGAGCACCCCGAACCCGACCGCGCCGACGCCCATCCCACCGTCGTACGCCAGGTTCCACAGCGCGCTGACCGTGCCGTAGCTCGCCGTGGAGACCCGGGCGTACATCAGGGTCAGGGTCGCGTTCTGGGCGATGCCGAAGCCCGCGCCGAACAGGGCCACCCCGCCCACCACCGCGACGGGCGTGCGGATCAGCGCGGTCAGGAGCACCCCGGCGGCCGACAGGAGGAGACCGGGCAGGACCAGCCGGGCGGCGCCGTACCGGTCGCCGAGGCGGCCCGCGCACCAGCGGCCCGCCGTCGAGACGGCGGGCTGCACGAACAGGGCCGCCGTCGCCACCGCGCCCATGGACGACGGAACGGCGAGCGGGACGAAGGTGACGACGATGCCCGCCGCCACGGCGGTGGCGGCGAAGACCACGCCGGGCCGCACCAGGGCGCCGGTGCGCAGCGCCGCGAGCACACCGACCGACTCGCCGTGCGTCGGCTCCCGGCCGGGCAGCCCCGGTACGGAGGCGATCGAGACCAGTGCGAGAGCGGCGGAGGCGATCGAGACCGCGCCGTATCCGACATGCGCGCCGAGCCAGACGCCCAGCGGCAGGGCCACCAGATTCGGTATCCCGGCCACCACGCCGACCAGGGCGAGCCCCTCGCCCCGGCGCTCGGCCGGGATCAGCGACGCGGTCAGCGCGCCGCCCGCCACCAGGGTGAGCGCGAAGCCGAGGCCGCGCACGAAGCACACCCCCACGATCCACGCCATGGTCCCGGAGGCGGTCAGCAGCAGGGCGGGCGCCCCGAGCAGGAACAGCCCCGCCGCCAGCGCCGCGCGGTAGCCGTAGCGGGCGACGAGCCGGGGCGCGCCGAGTTCGCCGAGGACCGTGGCCAGCATCAGTGCGCCGGTGGCCAGACCCGCCGTGTCTCCGCCCGCGCCGGACTCGCGCGCGTACAGCGGTACGGCGGACAGCAGCAGGAAGAAGCTCGCCGAGGCGCCGACCATGCTGACGAAGCGGAGCATCAACGCCCGCGTCAGGAGCGGCGGTCGGGCGGCGGCGGAAGCCGGTGTGCGGGAGGGCAGCGAGGTCGTCATGGGGCCGACGCTAGGGGCCGACCGGACCACCGGTAAGCTCCAATTCCATGGCTGTCCAGTGGTCCGGTCGCACGCCCGGCCTGTTGCTCACCCTCGACCGCGAGAGCGGCGAGCAGCTGCGGGCGCAGGTGGAGCGGCAGGTGCGCGAGGCGATCCGCTCGGGACGGCTCCAGGTCGGCGAGCGGCTCCCGTCCTCGCGCGAACTCGCCCTGGGCCTGCGGGTGTCGCGGGGCCTGGTGCAGGAGTGCTACGCACAGCTCCAAGCCGAGGGGTACCTCGTCACCCGGGTCGGCGCCGCGACCCGGGTCGCGGCCGGCGCGCACATACCGCCGACGCCCACGCCGCCGCCCGGGACCGGCCCCGCGCTGCTGGCCGACTTCCGCTGGGGCGTGCCCGACCTGGGCTCCTTCCCCCTCGACGACTGGCTGTGGGCGCTGCGGGAGGCCGGGCGCGCCATGCCGACGGCGGCGCTCGACTACGGGGACCCGCGCGGCAGTTCCGTCCTGCGCGAGGTGCTCGCCGGATACACCCGCCGGGTGCGGGCGGCCGCGGCCGACCCGGAGCTCATGGTCGTCTGCTCGGGCTACGCGCAGGGCCTGGGCCTGGCGCTGCGGGCCTTCGCCGGGGCCGGTGTGCGCACGGTGGCGTACGAGGACCCCGGTTCACCCGCCACGGTGTCCGCGGCGGCCGCCTCGGCCGGGCTCTCGGCGGTCCCGGTGCCGGTCGACGCCGACGGCGTGGATGTGCGGGCGCTGGCCGCGACGGACGCCCGCGCCGTCGTGCTGACACCGGCTCACCAGTGGCCGACCGGGTGTGTGCTCTCCCCGGGGCGGCGGCGCGAGCTCATCGACTGGGCGGTGCGCCGGGACGCGTACATAGTCGAGGACGACTACGACGCGGAGTTCCGTTACGACCGCGAGCCGGTGGGGGCGGTGCAGGGGCTCGCCGCGGACCGGGTGGTCTGCGTCGGCACCGTCAGCAAGTCCCTGGCACCCGCGCTGCGCATCGGCTGGCTGCTGTGCCCGCCCGCGCTCGCCGAGGACGTCGTCGAGCACAAGCGGCTGAGCGACCGCGGCTCCCCCGCCCTGGACCAGCTCGCCCTGGCACGGCTGATCGAGTCCGGCCGCTTCGACCGCCATCTGCGCCGGATGCGCACCGTGTACGCGGCACGCCGCACCGCCCTGCTCGAAGCGCTCGCCGCACACGCGCCCGGGGTCGAGGTGAGCGGCCTGGCCGCGGGTTTCCACGCGGTGGCGCACCTCGACGACGCGGTCGGCGAGGAGGCCGTGACCGCCGCCGCGCGGGCGCGTTCCGTCGGCCTGTACGGCATGGCCCCGCTCCGCTCGACGGGCGCGACGGCTCCGCCCCGGCTGGTGCTCGGGTTCGGCGATGTGGACGAG
>NZ_LYOY01000060.1 GCF_001653515.1 Streptomyces sp. ERV7
GTGAGCCCCCGCCCGCCGCGCACACCAGCACAATGCCAGCCGTCCTCTGACACCACCGGGGCTGCGGCGCGGGCCACGACAGACAAGCACCGGCGGCGTGCGGGGGCGCAGGCGAGGCGCCGGACGAAGAGCGCCGATTTCTCCGTCACCGGGTCGGCTAATCTCCCTGAGCGGCCAACCAGCCGTCTCGAACCATATGGGGCAGAAGGACGTGCAGTGCGGAATTCGGTACGGAGTGTGGCCGCGGCCGCGATAGCGACGGCGGTGCTCACGGGGTGCGGTGGGGAGAAGGACTCCGCGGACAAGCCGACGGCGACCCCCGCAAAAGCGTCCTCGGAAGCGTCCGACAGGGCATCCAGCGCTCCGGCAGCCACAGGTCATGACCTGGTCGGGGCCGCCGGATCGGCGTGTCCGCTGCCCGTGACCTTCACCATCGCCGACAAGTGGAAGGCGAAAGCGATCAAGCTCGACGGCACGGCACTGGACACCCTCGCCAAGCAGGGCCCGTTCACCATGGCCTGCGAGATCGACGCCAAGCCCGCCGGGAACATCGGCTTCCTGCGCGCCTGGACCAGCAAGGCCAAGGGCAGCAGCCCGCGCGCGGCCCTGGAGGCGTTCGTCACCGCCGACAAGGACGCGAGCAAGGCGACGTATTCGGAGGTCAAGGCAGGCTCGCTGCCTGCCACCGAAGTCGTCTACGAGACGTACAGCAAGCTCCTGGAGGAGTCGAAGCAGGAGCACGCCCTGGCCGTGGCCAGCCCGAGCGGTCCGGTGGTCCTGCAGCTGGGCGGCTTGGACACCGAAGAGCACAAGGAAATGCTCCCTGCCTACGAACTGGCCAAGAAGACCCTGCGGAGCAACCCACGGTAAGAGCGCCCGACGCGCGGGGAGCGGCTGGCCGCGCTCGGGGCGGTGCAGCAGCGGCAGCTCACCGGCCGGGCCCTTTGAGCAGGGCCCGGGTCAGTGAGCGGAATGTCGCCGCCCGCCCCGGCCGGTGCGGGCGCCCTGCCGCAGTAGCCCGGCGGGGCCCAGCTCCTGGTAGCGGCCGACGAGCTGACCGAGCAGCCGCTGCGTCTCCGCGTCATCGGGTGTGTAGATCCACATCTTGGTGTCGGGGGTGGAAGCCATCGCGAAGCCGGTCGCGATGACGGTGATCTCGTCCCCGTCGACGGTCCAGAACGACTTGCGCCGGGTGACGGACGAGGCGACCTCGTGCTTGGCCCAGATCTCGGCGAATCGCTCGTTCACCTCGGAGAGCTGCCGGATGAACCCGGTCCAGTGCGGGTCGCCCAGACGGCGGCCGGACTCGGCCCGCAACTGGGCGACCATGAAGGAGACTTCGCGCTCCCACTCCACCAGCGGCTGCAGATGTTCCTCGGCAGTGAACAGATGCCACAGCACATTGCGGTCCGCCGGCGCCAGCAGCGCGAGACCCGGATCGAGCGCCGCGTACGCGTCGTTGAAGGCAAGCACGTCGTAGCGGGCGGTCACGATGCTCGCCGGAAGCGGGATCAGGGCGTCGAGGATGATCTGGTGCTCCGGCGGCTGGGGCTGCCTCGCCGACACCTCCAGAGGCACGCTGGGGACGTCCGCGAGCCGGTAGAGGTGGTCCCGCTCGGTCCGGTCGAGCCGCAGCGTCCGGGCGATCGCGTCGAGCACCTGGACGCTGGGATTGATGCGACGCCCCTGCTCCAGCCACGTGTACCAGGCAACTCCGATACCGGAGAGCTGGGCGACCTCCTCGCGGCGCAGCCCGGGCGTACGCCGCCTGGTGCCGCGCGAAATACCCGCCTCCTCCGGGGTGGTGCGCTCCCGGCGCAGCCTGAGGAAGGCGCCCAGTTCGGAGCGCCGCTGGGCCTCGCTCCCTGCGGAATCGCTGGTGGGACCGTTCGCGGAGTCGATGTTGTCGGGTATCACCACCCCAGTGTGCGCGACGGCCTCTCAGCCCAGCCAGATACCCCCAGTACCGGGATGACTGGGTATCTGGTACCCCTATGTGACGGCCAGGATCATCGCCGTCATGAGCGAGACGACACAGAACCGGGCTGCTGCACCCCCATCTCAGAGCAGCCCACCACCAGCCCCCGACCCCGCCGTACAGAAGCGCCGGAACAACCGCATGCTGATCGTCATGCTGGGCGCGGTGTTCATGGCCCTGCTCGACTCGACCATCGTCAACGTCGCGACACCGACCATCCGCACCGACCTCGGCACCACCGGCTCGGCGCTGCAGCTCATCGTCTCCGGCTACACCATCGCGTACGCCACGCTGCTGGTCACCGGCGCCCGTCTCGGCGCCCGCAACGGCTTCCGGACCATGTTCCTGTTCGGACTCATCACCTTCACCCTGGCCTCCCTCGCCTGCGGTCTGGCACCCGGCACGACGACGCTGATCGGCGCCCGCGTGGTGCAGGGCGTCGGCGCGGCGACGATGATGCCGCAGATCTACAGCCTGATTCAGCTGAACTTCGCAGGGGCCGCGCGGGCCCGGGCACTGAGTCTGTACGCGGCGGTCATCGGGCTCGGCGTAGTGATCGGCCAGGTCGCCGGCGGCCTCCTGGTCAGCGCGGATCTCTTCGGCACCGGCTGGCGACCGGTGTTCCTGATCAACGTGCCGGTGGGTGTGGTGCTGGTGTTCGCCGGGCTGCGGCTGCTGCCGCAGGGCAAGCCCCCGAAGCCCAAGGGCCTGGACATCGCCGGGCTGCTCACGCTGACCGCGTCGCTGCTTCTGCTGGTCGTGCCGCTCGTCATGGGCCACGAGCAGAACTGGCCACTGTGGATGAGGATTTCCCTGGTCGCCTCGCTCCCCGCGTTCCTGCTGTTCGCCCTCGTCGAGCGTGCGGTCGCACGCCGCGGCGGAGCGCCGCTGGTGCCGGGCCGGGTGCTGAAGACGCCCGGTCTGATGTCGGGAGCGTCCGCGAACTTCTTCGCGATGGCCGGGTACGCGGGTTTCCTCTTCGCATTCTCGCAGCACATGCAGTCGGGTCTCGGCGAGTCCGCGACCCGTACCGGTCTGACGTTCGCGCCGCTCGCCATCGGCGTCGCGACCGGCAGTCTCACCTGGCAGAAGGTGCCCGAGCGGCTGCACCGGCCGATGATCGCCACCGCGTGTGTGGCCGCCGCCGCCGGCTACCTGGCCATCGGCTTCGACATGCGCTCGGGCGGCCACGGCGGCATCGCGCTCCCGGCCCTTCAGCTGGTCGTCGGCATCGGGATGGGCTACATCACCAGCCCGCTGCTCACCGTGGCACTGGCCCAGGTCAAGCCGGCAGACGCGGCGGACGCGAGTGGCGTGATGACGACCGCGGCGCAGATCGCGCAGGTCCTCGGCGTCGCGGCGTACGGCAGCGTGTATCTCGGCGCGGCCGACGGCCGGCCGGCCGGCCCCTCGGCGCACGCCATCTTCGTGACCGCGCTGCTCGTCACAGGCGGGGCCCTGCTCAGCGCACTGGCGGCACTGAGGCTGCCTCCAACTGTCCCTCCAGTCCATCGCGTTCCCTAGGGAAGCTATCGTTGCGTGGCGAGCCGCCGAGTCGGGTTGTTCTCCGCTCATGGCGCCGTGGTCCATATGTGGCTGGAGGGGTTCTGTTGACTGCCGGCACGACCTTGAAGACCTTGCTGGAGGGCCCGGAGATCGTTCTGGCCCCGGGAGCGCCCGACTCGATCACGGCTCGTCTCGTAGAGGCGGCCGGTTTCCCCGCGGTGTATATGACGGGTTTCGGCGCGACGGCCAGCCGACTGGGGATGCCGGACATCGGGCTGCTCAGCCAGACCGAGATGACCGAACACGCACGCAACATGACCCGTGCGGTAGCGATCCCGGTGATCGCGGATGCCGACACCGGCTACGGCGGCCCCAGCAACATCGACCGTACCGTGCACGAATTCCTCTCCGCCGGTGCGGCGGCGATCCACCTCGAAGACCAGGCCATGCCCAAACGGTGCGGCCAGACGAGCGGCGTGCGACTGCTCGACGCAGAGCACAGCGTCAAGCGCCTGCGGTGCGCGCTGGAGGCACGTGGGTCCGGGGACATGCTGGTCATCGGCCGCACAGATGCCCTGCCCGCGCAGGGCATCAGCGAGGCAGTCCGGCGCGCCCGTCTCTACCAGGACGCGGGTGCTGACCTGGTCTTCGTCGACGGCATCAAGAAGATCAGCGAACTGGAGGCGGTGGCCGCGCAGGTCCAGGGCCCGAAAGTGGTGTCTGTCGTCGACGGAAACGAGACCACCCGCCTGACCGCCACGGACCTTCAGGAACTGGGGTTCTCCCTGGCTTTTTACGCCGTGACGGCTCTGTTCACCGCCACCCGAGCCGTCGCTGACGCCCTGGCCCACCTCCGCAGCGCGGGCACGCCCGCAGGCGGTCCCCCGCAACACAGCTACAGCGAGTTCTCCCGACTCGTCGGAGCCGACTTCCACACCGACCTCGACGACCGGTTCGGTGGCTGAGACCCCGCTCGCGGTACGGGAGTGGACCCCGCCGGCAACGCGGTGTTCGCCCGACCATCACCACCGCAGCCCCAGTCGGCGGTCAGTGTCGATGCGGGCGTGGGCGTCTGTTCGGCCCTGCCGCGCTTGCTCGCGGCGGCGACCGTGCGCGAAAAGGGCGCTGGTGGGCGACATGTTACGGTTGAAGTCGCAGAGACAACCGGGTCGGCTGCTGGAGCTGGGATGAGGTGAGGTTGATGACTGCCGTAGAGGCCGCTGCCATGCGCAGTGCCCGGACCATCCTCACGTCCCGGGCCCCGGTCTGACCTGACGTTCACGCCCCGCCCGAGTCTGTCGGCCGGACGGATGCGCGGGTTCTGCGTCATCGGGGCTCCTGTCCATGAACGGACCCTTCAGCATGACCATCTGGAACACCCGCACCGAAACCTCTGCCGACATCTTGGCCATCCGTGGCGTGCACCTCGCAGCCTTCGACACCCCAGGCGAGGCCGACATCGTCGACGCCCTGCGCGCCGACTCCTCCTGGATCGACGGCCTCTCCCTCGTCACCACCGACGAGACCGACCGGATCGTCGGCCACGCACTGCTCACCCGCTGCCACATCGGCGACACCCCGGCCCTGTGCCTGGCACCGTGCGCCGTACTCCCCGAGTACCAGAGGACCGGCGCCGGCTCCGCCGCCATCCACGCTGCCCTCAAGGCCGCCAAGGACATGGGCGAGCATCACGTCACCGTCCTCGGACACCCGACGTACTACCCGCGGTTCGGCTTCACCCGTGCCTCCACCCACGGAATTGGCCTGACCATCGAGGTCCCCGACGAGGCACTGATGGCGATGACCCTCGACGAGGACCACCCGCTGCCCAGCGGCACCATCCGCTACGCGGCCCCGTTCGGGATCTGACACCCGGACCTCCGGGGCTGGTGAAGGGGCGGTACGCCCCTTCACCAGCCCCGGGGAACATCGCTCGGCCAGGGCGCGCGGTGGCCGGTCAGCGCTGTGCGTCCCCGGGCGCGAGCAGACCCCGGCCCGCCTGTTACCGGCAGAATCCGACCACCGGACCCCGGCGGTAGGGCGCACCCCCACAGCGCAAGAAGCACCCGGACGCGGCACATGCCGTACCGGGCCAACTACGAGTCGCGCTCCGCCGCCTCACGGCGCACCGCACCGGGCACCGCGGTCCACGCCCTTCGGGCGCCGGCCGGTGTCACCGTGGGGACACCGCCTGGGGAACGAGGACGATCTTGCCCTGTACCCGGCCGGTTTCGCTGAGCTCGTGGGCCTTCGCGGCCTCGGCGAGCGTGAACGTCCCGGCGATCGTGGGGCGTACGCCGTGGGTGTCGACGAGTTCGGCGAAGGCGGTCAGCACGGCGGGGGTGGGCTCCAGGAAGAACTCCACGAACCGTATGCCGAGTTCGGCGGCGCGGGCCGTCACCTCGGTGCGGTCCACGCCGACGCCGACGACGTCGACCAGGATGCCGCCCGGCTTGAGGGTGGGCAGGGTGCGCAAGCCGTAGTCGTTGCTGACGGTGTCCAGTGCCGCGTCGATATCGCGCAGGGTGGAGAAGTCCTCCACCGTGTAGTCGATCAGTTCGTCGGCGCCGAGTCCGCGCAGGTAGTCGTGCTTGGCGGCGCGGGCCGTGCCGATGACGTACGCGCCTTGGGCCTTGGCGATCTGCACACCGAGGTGGCCCACCCCGCCGGCCGCGCCATGGATCAGCACCCGCTGGCCGGGCTGTACGTCGGAGAGGGCCACCAGGGCCTGGTAGGCGGTGAAGCCGGAGATCGGCAGGGCGGCGGCACCGACGTGGTCCAAGGTGCGCGGCTTGGGCGCGATCCGGTCCTCGGTGACCACCACGTGGTCGGCGTGGCTGCCGTGCGGCGGAACGGTCCAACCGTAGACCTCCTCGCCCACCGCGAAGCGGGCCGCGCCCTCGCCGACGCCCTCCACCGTGCCACTGAACTCGTGGCCGAGCACGAACGGCGGCGGGCCGAAGAAGTCCACCTTGCCGATGCGGACCTTCCAGTCCGCAGGGTTCATGCCGGCAGCCCGCACCCGGACCAGGACCTCGCCGGGGCCCGGCGACGGAAGGGGTGTCTCGGCGAGTTCCAGCACGTCGGAGCCGCCGAGAGCCTGCTGTGTGATCACTCGTGTCATCGTCATGCGGATCATGCTGCCCTTGACGATCATGAAAGGAAAGCGGCCCCGGATCCCCGGTCCCCCACTGCTCGACGGAGCCGGGTGAGTGGGATCACAGCAGGTGCGACGGAACGCCATGGGATCTCTTCGCGTCTGTTTGCCTGGAGTGGGGATGTCGATCAGTGCGGGTGTCGCCTTCCCGCCCGGTGCCGTCTTCCGCGGTGTACCGACCTCGACTTTCGGAGTTTGAGTATGAAGCGCCTCTCCACGGCGTCGGCTGCGGTGCTGGCCGTGTGCTCGGCCGTGCTGGTTGCCGGTTGTTCCAGTGACAGCAAGCCGGTGAACTTCGGCAAGGACGACGCCAAGGGAGGCACGACCCGGAGCCAGGCGCCGAAGAACAGCAAGGTGCAGTTGCCGACGAACCCGCGCGAGTGGACCACGCAGCGCGAACTCGCCGACGGCACCAAGATCGTGCGCACCACACTCAAGGGCAAGAAGTCGGGCTTCGAGGGCAAGGTGTGGGCGTGGGCCCCGAAGGAGTACTTCGAGGACAAGTACAAAAACAGCGCCTTTCCGGTCCTCATCGCCCTGCCCGGCAGCAACGGCTACCCCAGCAACTACTGGTACGGCGGTGACCTGAAGCTCCAGGAGACCATCGCCGAGCAGGCGGGCAAGGGGAAGAGCCTTCCGTTCGTGGTGATCATGCCGGTGCTGAACGCGGACAAGAAGAACTACTACGACGGCAGTGACATCCCCGGCCAGGCGAAGATGGGCACCTGGATGTCGGACGACGTCCCGGACCTGGTCCGGGAGAACTTCCGTACCTTCAAGGACCCCAAGGGCTGGGGTTTCTTCGGCTCGTCGTCCGGCGGATACGTCGGGATGAAGATGATGCTGCAGTACCCGAACCGCTTCGGCGCCGCCATCGCCGGCGGTCCCGACACCCGCCCGGACTCCCCGCTGTGGAACGGCCACGAGAAGGAGAAGCAGGCGAACAACCCGGAGAAGCTGGCCCAGGACCTGATCAACAAGGGCGGTCCGACGGTCAATCTCTCGATCATGCTGGGCACCAAGGAATCGGGGCAGCGCAATGTGAAGGACTTCCTCGCGAAGTACGGCAAGGGTCCCGTCAAGACCAATCTGTACATGATCCAGAACGGTAAGCACAGCGGACGGCAGTACGCGAAGTCCCTCGCCAACGGCCCGCTGGAGTGGATCAGCAAGCGGATGCTGGCGCCGTCGTCGTAACGGCCGCCCCGCGCTCGGCCGTGCGTGCTGGGGCTGCTGGTTCCGGCGGCCCCATTTCGTAGCTGTACGCGATGGGACGGGAGCTCGGCGACGTCCAACTCCGGGAAATGGTCCCCCGGTCGCACTGCTGTCAGTACCCTCTCCGTCGGGGGTGGTGCACGGTGCAGAAGCTGCACGTACCGATCAGGGCGACCAGCGACCGCTTCGACGCTGACGACGCCAGGTGGCTCTCCCAGGTGCGCCTTCTCCTGGACGAGCTGGGCAGGGAAGTCCAGTTGGAGACGCGGCACACGGCCGGTGAGCCGGGTGCGAAGAGCGGTGGACTGCCGGACGTGGTCCTGGTGATCGTCCCGTCGGCCATCGCCGGGATCGTGGCGGTCATCAGGGACTGGCTCCAGAACAGCCGCGACCGCAGTGTCCATCTCGACTGGGAAGAGGGCAGCGCGCAGGGCACGTTGACGGTCACCACCAAGAACAGCGACAACGCCGTCCTGCAGGCATCCGTGGAGCACTGGCTGCGCTCCAGATTCCGTGATGCCGCTGAGGAGGAAGAACCCGCTCCTACACAGGGTGACCCGCCGGCGGACGGCGATTCTGTTGGCTGAGGCACCACCGCCGTACCGCGCCCTGCTGATCGGCAACGCCGACTTCCCGGACGAACCGGAGCTGCACGCGCTGCGGGGCCCGGCGAACGACCTCCGAGAGCTGGGTGCCGCGCTGACCGATCCCGAGGTGGGGCTTCCCTGGCAGGTGAGTGAGCTCCTCGACCGCGGCAGCCAGGAGGTCGAGGAGGCGATGTACGACTTCTTCGAAGGGGCGGCGCGAGACGACCAGTTGCTGCTCTACTACAGCGGTCACGGCCTGCTCGACATACGCGGTCGGCTCTGCCTGTGCACACAGGACACGACCCTCGCCAGGAGGGGACTGCGTGCGGTTCACCATTCCTACGTCACCGATCTGATGGACCACTGCCCCGCACGCACGATCATCGTCGTCCTGGACTGTTGCTACAGCGGTCGGGCGGCCGACGCGAAGGGGCCTGATCCGGCAGCCCCCTTCGAGGGCCGCGGACGGGTCGTCATCAGCAGTTGCGAACGGCGCGGCACCGCCTGGGACGCGCCCAGCGAAGGTGAGCCAAGCCTGTTCACCGGCCACCTCGTCGCGGCGCTGCGGCACGGAGCGGTGGCGCACGACGGCTACGTCACGGCCTACGAGGTCTTGCGTTACGTGAACGACCAACTGCGCGGTACGGGCCAGCTGTCGTGCTCCAAGACGGAGGAACACACCGGCGACATACGGCTGGCGCGACGACCCGTGCCGGTCGAGCGGACGGTCGAGCCGGCCGGGCGATCTCCGCGCGAAGCCTCCCTGGACACCTGCCCCGTGTTCACGCCCACCCGGGGTCCGAGCAAACAGCCCTCCGTGGAATGCCACTTCACCGGGGCGATGCACGTGCTGCTGCCCGGCTCGCGGGGGACGTTGAGCGTCTACCTGGACACGCTCCTCGCGGCGGCGAGCGGCGGCGAGGTCCAGGGGTGGTGGTTCGCCGCCCAGCCGCTCGGATACCGCCGCAGGCGGGCACGGCTCACCGGTACGGCGACCCCGGACGGTGGCGTCCGGTTCACTCTGCCCGACGGCGTCGGGGGGAGGGTGACCTGGCCGGCGGAACAGCTGAAAGCCTTCGAGCAGGCACGCGCGACCAGCAGCTGGCCCACCACTGAGCGACCGACCCAGCCCGATGCCACCCACACCGTCCTCAAGGCACACGACCGGAAGTACCGCATGCTCACGCGTGCACCCTGGACGCTGGCGGGATCGCTCATCGCCTTCGCCGCGTCCGTGGTGATGACCGTGCTGGTGTTGACTCCGCACGTTCCCGACCAGATACCGATCTACCCGTTCATCCTTGACCTCCTGAGCGGGCTCTTCGTGAGTGCCTTCACCTACCGCGTCTGGGTCCGCTCCCAACTCCAGCGGTTTCTCAGGATCCCCGAGCTCCCGGTCCGCCGCATGCTGCTCAACACGTATGTCGAACCCGCGTACACCACCGTCACGGATCAAGGGATGCCCGTGACCATTCCGTCCAAAGAGCGTACGTATCTGTGGTCCGAGGACTACACGCTGGCGCTGCCGTCGGGCTTCTTCAACGACATCCCCCCATGCCCATCGCCCCTGGAACCGGATGCCCCACTGCCAGTAGAGGTCATGGGCCTGCCCTACCCAGGTGAATGGGTGCTCGTCCGCTCCCCGCAAGGCACCCTCTGGCCTGCCGGCCGGGTCAAACACTGCTACAGCTCCGACTTCGACCGGGCCATCCGCCGCCACCGACCGCTTCCGAGGGGCCCCCTCGCCAGAAGAGGGCGAAAGTAGCGGGACGGTGGCGGTGCTGGCCGCCGGTGCCGGCAAGCACCGTCGCAGCACCAGGGTCTCTCTTTCAAACCGTCCGCACGGGCGTGCGATAGGTTCCCCGTCATGACTGACCTCGGATCCGTCGCCCGGCCACCTGCCCCGATAGCGACCGAACGACTCGTGCTCCGCGAGTCCCAGGCCCGGGACCGTGCAGCGTTCATCGAGCTGTTCGCCTCGCCGGAGGTGGGCACCTACATCGGTGGCCCTCGACCGCGTCATGAGCTCGAACGTGCAGTGCCTGAGGTGCCCGGGCGCCGCCCTGGCCTGTTCGTCGTCGATCTCGACGGAGCGATGATCGGCATGATCACCCTCGATCGACGCGATGCCGAGCGCCCGGGTCATGTCCGGCCGGATGCCGGGGAAGCCGAGCTCGGCTACATGTTCCTGCCACAGGCGTGGGGATGCGGGTACGCCGCCGAGGCGTGCACAGCGGCACTCGACTGGTTCGCCGACGCGCTTCCCAGCGAGCCGGTGGTCCTCTCCACCCAGACCGCCAACGTCCGCGCGATGCGCCTCGCCGCGAAGCTGGGATTCACCGAGAGGGAGCGGTTCGAGGAGTACGGCGCCGAGCAGTGGTTCGGCGTATGGTCCCCGCTCGCGGAGGCCGACTGAGCTCGGCCATTGCCCCGTCCCCCAGCCGCCGGAGCCGCCTCAGTCCGTGAAGTCCAGCACCAGGTGGTCCTGGACCCGCCGGTACCCCAGCCGCTGGTACAGCGCGTTGCTCGTCGGGTTGGCGAGGTCGGTGAAGAGCACCACCTCCGCCGCTCCCCACCCCAGGGCCAGCCGGGTCGCGGCCACGGTGGCGGCGCCCGCGAAGCCGTGGCCGCGCCGCGCGGGCGGGGTGTAGACCGGGCCGATACGGGACTGGCCGGCCAGCACCCCGGAGGCGGCGGCCAGCGACACCGGACCGTCGTCCGTCTCCCACAGCATCAGCTGCCCGGCCGCCGTGCGCCGGAAAGCGGCCGCCGCCGCGCCGAGGCCGGGCGGCAGCGCCACCTCGTCGAGGAACGCGGTCAGCCACGCGGTGACCAGCGTCAGATCCGCCTCGGTCGCCAGACGGGCGCGGCCCGCCACCGGTGCCGGGTCGGCGAGTTCGGCGAGCCGGAACAGCCTCTCCTCCCGGTCCACCCGGTAGGGCCCCCAGGCTTCACCGAAGGCCCGGGCGGTGGCGGTCGCGCCGTTCACCCCGACGAGTGCGTCGCCGCGCAGCGCCCCGGCGAGCTCCCGGGCCGCGCCCTCTGGCATCGTGCCCAGCACCGGCGGCATCCCCTGGGTCTGGACGTACGCACCGCCCACCGCCGGTTCCAGCCCCGTCCACCAGCCGAACCGCGCGCCCGGCCAGTGCCCGCCGCGCGCCTGCTCGGCGAGGGTGAGCAGCACCGTGTTGCGGGCCGGATCGGCGGCCAGGAAGGGGTGCGCGGCCGCGTGGAAAGCGTCGACGTCGTCGGTGAGATGCCAGGTCATACCCGATCGTCGTACGCCACCCGGCCCCGGCGCACCCCAATTTCCGAAGCCCTGCCCTCGGTGTCGTTCCTCATGCAGTACCCATCTGCTCGCTCGGGCGGATGCGCCGGACGAGCCCAGGTGCCACTGTGGACGGACCGACGAAAGGGATGATCGCTGTGAGGACTCCTGAGGAGAGGAACGACGACCCGCGGGTGGACGAGCAGGCGCGGGAGCGGTCCGCTGAGCAGCGGAACATCACCGCACCGACCCCACCGGACGTACGGGCCAAGTCCCACGACGAGGACACGGACGAGGACCAGGACGGGGACGGGGACGGGGAGAGCGAGCCGTCGGAGGCCCCCCACTAGCCGCAGGAGCCCGCCGCTCGCATGGCTCCGGCCCTCGCCCCCGCTGGGTCAGTCGTCCAGCGTCTGCGCGTCGTCCGCCTGCCGGTCGGGTGTGCCTGGGGCCGCAGCGGGGTCCAGGGACAGCCACCGGGTGATCCCGATCTGGGAGAGGAAGTGCTCGTCGTGGCTGGCGATGATCAGCGCGCCCCGGTAGCCGGCGAGGGCCTGGACGAGTTGGCCGGTGCTGGCCATGTCGAGGTTGTTGGTCGGCTCGTCCATCAAGAGCAGCTGCGGGGCCGGGTTGGCCAGCAGCAGGGCCGCGAGCGTCGCCCGGAAGCGTTCCCCGCCCGAGAGCGTGGCGACCGGCTGGTCGGCGCGGTGTGCCTTGAACAGGAACCGGGCGAGCTGCGCGCGGATGCGGTTGGGGACCGCGTGGGGGTTGAGGCCGCAGACGTTGTCGAAGATCGAGCGGTCGTCGTCCAGGAGGTCGAGGCGCTGCGGCAGGTAGCGCAGCGGAACGTGGACGGTTGCCCGGCCCTCGGCGGGCAGTTGCTCACCCGCGACGGTACGCAGCAGCGTCGTCTTCCCGGTGCCGTTGCGGCCGGTGAGCGCGATGCGCTCGGGCCCGTGCACGCGCAAGTCGTCGAGCGTACGGCCAGTGCGCAGCCGTAGGCCTTCCAGGGTGAGGACCGTGCGGTGGGCGGGCACGGCCGTGTCGGGCAGGTCGATACGGATGGTGTCGTCGTCGCGCAGGCGTTCCTCGGCAGCCGTCAGCCGTTGATGAGCCTGCGTCAGCCGCTCTTCGTGGACGGCCTGCTGCTTGCCGCGAGATACCTGTGCGGCACGCTTCATCGTCCCGGCGGCCGCCTTGTCCAGGCGGTTGTCCGCGAAGGCCTGCTTGCCGTAGCGGGCGCTGCGTGCCTGGCGGGTCTGGGCGGCGAGCAGGTCACGGCGCTGGCGGGCGACGCCCGCGCGGACCGTGGCGTGAGCCTGCTGGGCCGTCTCCTGCTCGGCGGCGACGGTCTCCTCGTACGCGGTCAGGTTTCCGCCGAAGCTCCGCACGGCGCCGTCGCGGAGTTCGGCGATCTGATCGACGTGGTCGAGGAGTTCACGGTCGTGGGTCACCACGATGACCGTCCCCCGGTAGTCGGCGAGGGCTCGACGCAGTCGGGTGCGGGCTTCCCGGTCGAGGTTGTTGGTGGGCTCGTCCAGGAGCAGAACCGCCGGGCGGGCCAGCAGCAGCGCGGCCAGCCGCAGCAGCACGGCCTCGCCGCCGGAGATGTCGCCGACGGTCCGGTCCAGGCCGATGTGGCCCAGGCCCAGGCGGGCGAGGGTGGCATGGGTGCGTTCCTCCACGTCCCAGTCGTCGCCCAGCGCGGTGAAGTGCCGCTCGTCGGCATCACCGGACTCGATGGCGTGCAGTGCGGCACGGGACTTGGCGACGCCGAGGACCACGTCGACGGGCAGGCTCGCGTCGAGGGTGAGGTCCTGCGGGAGGTAGCCGAGCTCGCCCGTCACCCGCACGGAACCCGCGGCCGGAGTGAGCCGGCCCGCGATGAGCTTGAGCAGGGTGGACTTGCCACTCCCGTTGTTCCCGATCAGGCCGGTGCGGCCGTCGCCGGCCGTCCAGCTCAGATCCCTCAGGGCGGGCGTGCCATCGGGCCAGGTGAAAGTGAGCCCGGTGCACAGGACGGGCGCGGACAGGTGCGTGGTCATGAGTGGGTGTCTCCCATCGGGCGTACTCGTGGCGGGGACCGGCGCGTGGAGACACCGCGCATCCGCCGCTGGCGGCGGATGGCACGAGGAGGGGAAGGCGCCGCAAGCGGGGGACGGGCCGGGCAGCATGAAGACCGGCCCGCAGACGGCTCGCCTGCGAGGTCACACTCGTCGGCACGCGAACAGCGTGCACGGTGTCTCGGACCTCAGCGGCGCACGGGCCTCTCCCAACGGCGGCAACAAGTACGCTTCGACGCTAACGCACCCCGGCGACGGCTCACAACCGGATTTGCTGCCGCGCCGGTCGGTAAACGGCTTGGTCGGCCAGACCCGACACGGGCCGGGGACACGCTGTGCGCGGAGCGACTGCGCACACCGCCGGTACAGCACAACCCCGTTGCCCGCTGCCGAGCCCCGTGAGAGCATCAAGTTTCCACGGTCCGTCTCTTTTTCGTTGCCCTGCGCAACGCGAACGAAAGAGTACGGGCCGTTGCCTTGTCCACAGTTTGAGCAAGCCACAAAGATCTGCGAACGACAGGTACCGCTTGATGCGCACAACAGAGCTGACAGAAGCCCGCATCGATGACACGAGCAACATCTTGGTTGCGCCTTCGATGTTGCAAGACAATGACTTGATCAGGGGCTTCTTCGGGTCCGTCATCACGCCAGAGAGCCTTGCCTCTGGTTCGCCCGACCTCGCGCAGAAGACCGTCTACCTGTGTGGCGATGTATCCGGGATCAGCAGCCTCCAACTGCGTACGGCTGCCCGGGTGTTCGTCATCCGGGAGCTGTCACACGGCTACCACGAGGACGTCGACACACCTTGGTCCCTCGTCGGCCTCGGCCGAGTCCCCATCCGCGTACAGGGCGTCGGCGTGTACTACCGCCGATTTTTCGAACTCGGCGCCGATCACTTCGGAGAGATCTGCGCGGAGCACACCTTCCAGTCCCTGACGGAGTCCACCAAGCCTGGAGCGGCCCATCGCAGCGGCATCTATCTGACGCCCGTCACACGAGACGGTGACGAACTGCATTTCCGCCTGCTCCGGTGCTCCACGAATCTCTCGGGGCCGACCGAGAGCTTCGGCCCGACCGACACGCGCGTCGTCGAGGCTCTGAACCGCGAGGCCGCCGCCGTCTTCCGCAACCAGGCACCGCTGAATCACGTCCTCGCTCAGATCTACCACAACACCCTTGCCACGGCGGAGCGCAAGCAGTCCAAGGCCAAGATCTCGGCCCATGCCGACAAGACCAAGGACATGCCCGTCAATGGCATCATGGCCTTCTGCACCTTCTATGACCGGCTCGACAAGCTGCAGCCTCTGGCCGAAGACGCCTTCGACTATGGCGTGAAGGGTGCCAGCGCGCTGACCAAGCTCCACTTTCGCCTCAAGGAGCCGACCGAAACACACGACGGGGTCGCCCTCCCCCCGCAGTTCACCGTGACCCTCTATCCCGGCTCCGTGTTCTTCATGCCGCTGTCCACCAACCGCCTGTATACGCACGAAGTTCGGCCCTCACCGTTGGACGCCGAGGTGCTCCCGACGCGCCTGGGCTACGTGGTGCGCTGTTCGAGCGCCGAAGCCGTTCACAAGACCGGCAGCACGTTCCTCAAAGTGGCCGGAGATCTGGTGAAGCTGGGGCCACCCACACCGGCCGGCATGGACGAGCTGCGCGGGCTGTACGCCGAGGAGAACAGGACCTCGTCCTTCATTGATTACGGCGATAAATTTCTCTTCAGTATGAACACAGGAGACTACATTGCTCCCCGAGTCCAGGATCTTGGATGAGATCCTCTCGTGCGATCTGCCGACCGATGGCAATCTCTTCGCGGAGCTTTCGGCGTCGGTTCGTTGGGAAGACGTAGGCAAAGGCCGGCGAGGCGCCACGCTTACCCGGATCGACGAGGCGGGTGGTGTGCCTCTCGTACGCACTACCACCCGATATGGCAACCCGACGCAGTGTTTCCGGCCCGTGCACGAACGGCTGGCACGACAGATTCAAGAACGTGCGGCGCTCCCGGTCGAATTCAACAACGCGCTCATCGAGAGCTACACGAACGCCTACACAACCATGGGCAGCCACTCCGACCAAGCCCTCGATCTGGCCAACGAGTCGTCCATCGCCATCTTCTCCTGTTACCAACACCCCGAATCGAGCCCGCCGAGGAAGCTCGTCTTCGAATCGAAGGGGTCAGATGGCGAGAAGTTCGAGATCCCTCTCGCCCACAACAGTGTCGTCGTGTTTTCTGTCGGATCGAATCAGCGCCTCAGACACAAAATCGTCTTGGCCATGCCCGGCCAGGCGGCGAACAACCAATGGCTGGGTGTCACGTTTCGCACGTCCAAGACCTTCGTTCGGTTCCATGACGGACATGCACACCTCCCGCAGGGTGCGCGTCTCATGTCGGCTGACGATGAGCAGAGGCGCGAGTTCTACCAACTACGGCGCCGTGAGAACAAAGAGACGGACTTCATCTACCCCGTGCTGACGTACACCATCAGCGAGAGCGATCTGATGCCGCCCGTCCGACCTTGAGGGTTGGTGGAGACCGGTTGACCGGTCTCCTGCCGCCGCGTCCAGCGCGCCCGGGCCGCACCTGGGTCGCAGCCAGCGCCAACTCCCCTGGGGGACCTACGACTACGAAAACCACGAAAGTCGCGTCCCGTGCAACCGTGAGCTCGGATCAGGCGTCACAGAGGTCACTGCGCACCGCAGTACGCACCGCCCGGTCTCGTTCATGAGGGCCTTCAGCCGTGGGGTGGGCCACAAAGCCCTCGTTCCGGGATATTTGATCGCATAGGGCGTACAACCGTCCGTTCTTCTCATGGGTCTTGGTGGGTGTCGCGTTCTCCGACACACGCGCACGTTCTTCTCCGAGGAGGCTCCACCCATGTCACGCGCCCACGTCCGCACCCCCCGGTTCCGGCTGACCGCCGCCGTCGCCGTCGCCCTGGCCGCCACCACCGTCGGCACGCTCGCCGGCCCGGCCACCGCCGCGACGGCGGCCCCCACCGGCACGGCCGCAAGCGCGCGGCAGGGCGCCGGGGACGCGGCCTTCCCGTTCCTCAACAGCGTCCTCGCGACCGCTGGGCCCACCGGGCTGCTCGCCGTCCGGACGGACGACGTCGTCTGGACGCGGTACGCGGACGGCTCCACCACCACGTTCCCCAAGAGCCCTGCGGTCACCTACCGGGGCGCCGCCGGAGCCGACATCGTCGTGGCGAGCGAAGGAACCCGCCACACCGTCCACGACATGACCAAGGGCGGCGCCCCGGTCGTCATCGACATCCCGTACGAGCTGCGCGAGGTCAACGGATCCACGCTCGTGATGGTCGACAAGGCCACCCACGAGCTCCACCTCGTGAGCCGGGCGCCCGGGGACGAGGTCGTCGACCGCAAGGTGACGGGGATGCCGGCCGGTGTCCCCTGGGAGTTCCACGGCTCCACGCCCGGTACGGTCGCCGTGCAGACCTCGGCGCCGGGCGGACAGTTCCGCCTCGCCCTGGTCGACGTGGCCACGGCCGCCACCGTCGAGACCTACGACCTCGATCGCTACAGCAGCTTCGCGCAGGTCACGCCCGACCGCGTGCTCTGGGAGCCGGCAAGCGGCCAGACCAGAATCGTGGACCGGAAGACCAAGCAGGCCGAGACCCTCCCCTACCGGGCGCAGGTCGTCCTGGG
Organism: Streptomyces sp. ERV7; assembly: GCF_001653515.1. Classification (GTDB taxonomy): domain Bacteria; phylum Actinomycetota; class Actinomycetes; order Streptomycetales; family Streptomycetaceae; genus Streptomyces. Next base: position 17,441 of record NZ_LYOY01000060.1, read on the forward strand.
CGGCGACTGGCTGGCGATCACGAGCGATGACAAGGTCGTTGTCGACGGGGTCACCTACCCGAACAAGCCGATCGTCCTCAAGTCACTGAAGGACGGCCGCAAGGTCACCTTCCTCGACCTCGCGACTCGCGTGGCCCCGGCCGGCGACGGCACGCTCCTGGTGTCCGGCGGCACCTTCGGACAGGGCCAAGGCCTCTTCCGTATCTCGCTCGACACGGGCGGCACCCCGGTGGCCACCATGATCGGAGACGGACACAATCCGCTGGAAATGACCTTGGAGCAGGTGAACATACCGAGCGTGTTCCGCTTCGACGGCACCGACCAGCGCGTCACCTGGAAGGCCAACCAGCCGGACCTGGGCGTCACGCTGGAACTGACCCACGTGGCCACCGGCCGCACGGTGTCGCTCTGGAGCTACTACGACACCTTCATCAACTGGAACGGCTACCTCGACCAGGTGGTCGGCGCCTACAACGGTGCGTACACCTGGAAGATGACTGCCCGCCCGGCGTCCGGGGTCGGCCCCGTCGCCGTGAAGACCGGTACCACCACGGTGGACCGTGGCACCGCGGCGCGCGACTTCAACAACAACGCGCAGGCGGACGCCCTCGTCCGCGACAGCTCCGGCAACCTCTCCGCGTACGACCTCAGCCAGATACTCGCCATGGGCAACAGCTCCGATTGCCATGAGGAAGGCTGCCCGCCGGTCGTCCGCGACCCGAAGCCGGACGTGCTGGGCACCGGCTGGAACACCTACACGCTGATGGCCTCCCCCGGAAACCTGGCGGGTTCAGCCGCGGACGACGTCGTCGGCCGGGACCGTGACGGAGTGCTGTGGCTCCACCAGGGCGACCAGCAAAAGGTCCTGCCCCGCACGAAGATCGGCGGCGGCTGGAACATCTACGACCAGATCACCGGCGGGTCCGACCTGAACGGCGACGGCCGGGGCGATCTCCTCGCCACCGACAAAACCGGCGTGCTGTGGTTCTACGCCTCCACCGGCGACGCCACCACGCCCTTCAAGGCCCGTCAGAAGATCGGCGGAGGCTGGGGCGTCTACAACCTCCTCACCGCCCCGGGCAACATCGCGGGCGCTTCCGGCGGCGACCTCCTCGCCCGCGACAAGGACGGTGTCCTCTGGCTCTACCTGGGCAAGGGCGACGGCACCTTCACCGCCCGTCGCGAGATCGGCGGCGGCTGGCAGAAGTACACCCACATCATCCCGGCGGGCAGAAACGGCAAGGGCGTGGCCGACATCTACGCCGTCGGCTCCTCCGGCTCCGCGTTCTACTCCGGCCGCGACAGCACCACCGTCCCCTTCGAACCGGCCCACCCCCTGCCCCTGCGCAGCGACTCCACCCGCTTCCAGACCTTCTTCTGATCCCTGCCTCACGCCTCCACCGGGTGACAGCCGCTGCAGCAGCCACCTGGACTGGGTGACCGCGCCCGTTCCCGTCGGACTTCGGTTCGACGGGAACGGGCGCACTGCGTCGAGCGGCTCGGCTGTGGCCGTGTGCACAGCAGTCCCGACAGCGGGGTGGGTCGCCGGCTTCTCGATGCATCCCCACCTCACCCACCGGGGGCGGGTGGGAACAGGGCCCCGGCCCGCCCACCGCCGCGTCAGACCGCCAGCGCTTCGCGGAGCGTCGAGGGCTTGAGCCCGAAGGTGTCGCGGATGTCGCTGTCGTCCACGAGGAACGGCCGCTCGGCCATGTAGCCCATCTCGGCGAACTCCCGCCAGACCGGATCCGTGAACGACAGCAGCGCCAGGTCCCGTTCGGTGAGCGGCTCCAACCGCGGTTCGGGCGCTCCGTGCAGTTCGGCGAGGTCCATCGCCACCTGGCGCGGAGTCGTGGTGATGACGGGGGCGTGCCAGGCCCGCCCCCAGGCCCGCTCGTCGCCGCTGACCGCCACCAGCGCCGTCGCGACGTCCTCGGTGTACGAAAACGAGTGCGCCGCATCGGGATTGCCGTGGACGAAGGCCAGTTCACCCTCCCTGACCCGGGGCGCGACCAGCAGCGTGAACGGCGAGACCGCCCCCGGGCCCAGATACTGGCCGGCTCGCACTTCGGTGACCCGCAGCCGCCCTTCGTCGTGGGCACTCTTGGCCAGCCGCCACAGCTCGGCCCTCACCCGGCCCTTGCGGGTGTGCGGGGCCATCGGGGTGCGCTCCGTGATCGGCTCCGTGGTCTGCTGATAGCCGTAGTGATTGCCGAGCATCACGTAATCGGCCCCGGCCCGCTCGGTCGCGGCGAGGATCGAGGCGAACAACGGGGGCATGGTCTGCGGCCAGGTGTGGTAGGCGGTCATGGCGGCGTTGAAGACCGTGGCCGCTCCGGCCAGGGCCTCGGCCAGCTCGTCGGTGCGGCCCGCGTCCAGGGCGATCCGCTCGATGCCGGGGTGGTCGGGGCCACTGCCGCTGCGGGTGATGAGGCGGACCTGTCTGCCGCTGTCCGCCAGCTGCCCGGCGGTCGCGATCCCGGTCGCGCCTGCCCCGATGACGACTGATTCAGCCATGGCGTTGTCTCCGTCTTCCTTCAAAGGTGAACGCTTCCCCGACGGGGAAACGTGGTGCGCGGGGGCCCGGCCGCAGACCCAACTCTGCCGTGCGGCCGCGGGGTAGAGTCAGTGGCCTGATAGCCACGAGCTCCAAGGATCTAGCCATGCACCGTGTCGCCGTCCTGGCCGTCCCCGCGGTCAAGCCCTTCGACCTGTCCATGCCGTCGGTGCTCCTCGGCGCCGCCGACATCGGCGGACGCCCCGGCTACGAGGTGACGGTGTGCACCGCCACACCCGGTACGCTCGCCGCCTCCGGCGGCATCGACGTGGTGATCCGGCACGGCCTTGAGGCCGTCGCGGCGGCGGACACGGTGATCGTCCCCTCGACCGCCAGTCGGCACGACGCGGAGCCGGCCGCACTCGACGCCTTGCGGCAGGCGGCCGCCGGAGGCAAGCGCATCGCCTCGATATGCAGCGGCGCCTTCGTCCTCGCCCAGGCCGGGCTCCTCGACGGCCGTGCCGCCACCACCCACTGGGCGCTGGCCGACGAACTGCAGCGCGCCTTCCCCGCGGTGCGGGTGGACGCCGACCGCCTGTTCGCCGAGGACGGACCCATCGTCACCGGCGCCGGCTCCGCCGCCGGGATCGACCTGTGCCTGCACCTGATCAACTCCGACTACGGCGCAGCGGTGGCCAATACCGCGGCCCGCGCCGCCGTCGTCACCCCCGTACGCCACGGCGGGCAGGCGCAGTTCGTACAGACCCCACTCCCGGCCACGACCGACTCCTCATTGGACGCGGCCCGCATCTGGGCACTGCACCATCTGGACCAGCCGATCTCCCTGCACGACCTGGCCGGTCACGCCAAGGTCAGCGTGCGGACCCTGACCCGCCACTTCACTGCCGAGACGGGTGTGACCCCGTTCCAATGGCTGCTCCAGCAGCGGCTGCTGCGCGCCCGCGAACTGCTGGAGACCACCGACCTCACCGTCGACCACGTGGCCCGCCGCAGCGGCCTCGGCTCCGGCGAGTCGCTCCGCCAGCACCTCAACCGCCAGATCGGCATGTCCCCGGCCGCCTACCGCAGCGCCTTCACCCACCCGTAGGACACGACCACCCGCGTGCCTCACCCGTCCTCCAGGGTCGCTGACCACCGACCGCTGGAGGGCATGGTCTTCTCGGTCAGCGGCAGGGGAAGTTCATCTCGGAGGAAAGGCCGGCGCCGTCCAACTCGGGTCAGGCTGGTGTCCGTTCGGCGATGCCTTGGCGGAGCCAGAGACCAACACGCCTGTGACAGAACGAAGACGTCGCAGAGGACTGCCTGTGACTCGGTGCGAGATACAAATACTTTCGACCGCACGCACCGCGCCACTTCTGGGGGAACACCGTGAAGTACACCCGCAGCACCGCTCTCGCCGCGATCGGCGTCGCCGCCACCCTCTCGCTCACCGCCTGTGGCAGCGACGACTCCGCGAAGGACTCATCCTCCAAGGGCTCGTTACCCTCGTCTTCTTCGTCCCCGAACGGTGACTCGAAGCCGGAGGGCGGCTCGGGCTCCGACGGCTCGCAGGCCGGCAACGCGAAGACGGGCTCCGGTGGGGACACCGACACAGGGGCAGCCGGGAACGGCGGGACGAAGACCGGCGGCAAGGTCACGTTCTGCAAGACGGCGGACCTGGCCATCGACGCCAGGAACGCCGCCCCCGACAAGGTCTCCGGCAGGATCGACATCACCATGGTCAACCGGGGTTCGACCACCTGCTCGGCGACCGGCTTCGCGGGCGTCGACATCAAGGACGCCGACCACACCTCGAACCCCATCGAGCGCGGCCACGCCCAGCCGCGTATCACCACCCTCAAGCCCGGCGAAGCCGCCGTCTTCAACCTCGCCTACGACATCGAAGGCACCGGCCACAGCCTCGCGTCCCCGACCGACATCCTGGTGACGCCCCCGAACGAGACCCACACCGTGAGCCTGAAGTGGCCCGCGGGCGCGGGAAAGATCAAGGGCGCGTACACCGACGTTCAGGTCTACCCCACGCACACGACCAAGTAGGGGCAGTGCGTACGGCAAGCCGAGTGGCTACTGGCGGGCGCGCGGCAAGCCCCGGTGGCTACTGGCGGCGATCAACGTCACGCCTGGTTTCCCGTTGAGGAGTCTGCGACGACTGAGCGGGGTCAGCTGTTTGTGGTACGTGGGCCGGTGCGGGCGGCGTGGGCCAGTCAGTCATAACTGTGGCCTGTTGACTCCTTTCGGCTCAGGTTCGAGGGCGGCATGCTCGTTGACCTGTGAACGGTATGCAGCGGACTCACCTCAGGATCTCTGCGTGGGCCGTGGCCGAAAGACCACGGGTGGAGCACTGATGAGGACGGAACACCGGGCCGGCGTCCGTTCATGCTTGGGGCAGGAGCGGGCGGTGGGCCATGGCGGCCTGCCGCGTCCAGTCGACCCGAGGGGGGCCGCCGGGGCAGGGCCGCAGCCCTCATGAAAGGGGGACAATCCCCATGTCACACAGACCTCTTCGCGCGAGCGAGAGCAGATCGTCGACAGCGCGGCTGCGCCGGGGCGGCCTGACCAGGCGGCTGACCACACTGATTCTGCCCGGCACGATGGCATTCGCGCTCGCCGGGGCCGGGCTGGTCGCTCTCGCGCCACCGGCGCTGGCCGCAACGACGGTCACCTTCGACTACACCGGCGGCGCCCAGTCCTTCACCGTGCCCGACGGGGTGTACTCGATCAGCGTGGACGCCTTCGGCGCCCAGGGCCAGGACGGGCCCGCGGGTGGCAGCGCGGGCGGACTGGGCGGGGAGGCCCAGAGCCAGCTGACGGTCACGCCGGGGCAGATCCTCCAGATCAACGTCGGCGGGTCGGGCGGCTACGGCGGCTCGGGCCCCGGAGGTAAGGGCATTGATCCGGACACCGATGGCGGCGCCGGAGGAGGCGCCTCAGATGTACGCCAGGGCGGCAACGGCCTGAGCGAGCGCCTGTTGGTGGCCGGTGGCGGTGGAGGCGGCGGCAACTGGATAGGCACCGCCGTCAGCGGAATGGGCGGCAGCGGGGGCGGCGCCAGCGCTACCGCCGGCGGTGACGGAAGCGACGGGGCTGTAGGCGGCGGGGCGGGAAC
>NZ_LYOY01000061.1 GCF_001653515.1 Streptomyces sp. ERV7
CCCGCCCCGGCGGCCCCGCCCTCACCGTCGCGGTCGCCCGCATCCCGGCCACCGACACCGCCCACCGCATCGGCGCGCTCGTGGTCAACGAGGGCGGCCCCGCCGACCCGGTCATCGACTACCTGCTGGAGCGCCGGGCCGCCCTGGGCGAGCTCGCGGCCAGGTACGACCTGGTGGGGGTCGACCCCCGGTTCGTCGGCCGCAACACGCCCATCGACTGCCGCTGGCCGACCAGTACGTACTTCCGCGCGGCCGGCGAGGACCGGGCGGGCTTCGACCGGATGGCGGCCTTCCAGCGCGAGCTGGCCGCCAAGTGCCGCCGCAACGCGGCCGGTCTGCTGCCCTACGCCTCGACCCGCAACGCCGCACGCGACCTCGACGTGGTGCGCACGGTGCTCGGCGAGCGGCGGATCTCGTATCTGGGGATCTCCTACGGCACGTATCTGGGCGAGGTGTACACCGCGATGTTCCCGGGCCGCACCGACCGGGTCGTCCTGGACGGCGTGCACGAGCCGCGCCGGCTCGCCCCGTGGGCCGAGTACGCAACGGAGGAGGTGAACGAGAACGCCCTGCGCCACTGGGCCGGGTGGGCCGCGCCGCGCGATGCCGTCTACGGCCTGGGCACCACACCCGAGGCGGTCCTCGCCACGGTGGACCGCATCCGGACGGCCGCCGCCCGCCGCCCGTTCACGGTCGGCACCTACCGCCTCGACGAACACCTGCTGCCCCTGCTCGTGTACGGAGTCCTCGGCGACGACCTGGAGCGCAGCGACGCGGACATCGCCGTCATGGTGGGAACGCTGAAGCGGGCCGCCGAGACCGGCCACGCCGAGCCCGACCCCGGGCTCGCGGAGCTGCTGCCGGGGCTGTTCACCGGCGCCTACTCCGCCTACGGCAGCACCCAGACGGCCTATCTGTGCGCCGACACCCCTGGTCCGCGCGACCCGGAGGTCTTCTGGCGGGCCGTCGAAGGCAGCCGCGCCGCCCACCCGCTGTTCGGCCCGATCCTCAACGACATCACCCCGTGCCCGTTCTGGCCCGCGCCGCGCGAGCGGCCGACCGTCGTGGACAACGACGTTCCGGCGCTGATGGTCAACGCCACGGGTGATCCGCGCGTCCCGTACACGGAGGCCCTGGCCATGCACGCCAAGTGGCCGAGCTCCCGGCTGATCACCGTGGAGAACTCGTACCGGCACGCCGTGTACGGAACCGCCTACGGCAGCACCTGCGTCAACGGTGCCGTCAACGCCTACCTGGCCGACGGGCGGCTGCCGGGCGCCGACCTCAGCTGTCCGTCGGCGCGCGGCGACAACCCGTCGACCGGGCCGGTGCGTCAGGTGCCGTAGACCTCCAGCTCGTATATCCGGGCGGCCTGGTCACCGCTCTGCGTGGGGCTGAGGACCGAGAGCCGCACATAGCGGGCCGAGGTGGCGACCGGGTGGGTGGTGGAGTCGGCGCTGTTGCCGCGGACCTGGGCCACCGTGGTCCAGGTCGCCGCGTCGGCGGAGACACTCAGGTCGAAGTCCTTGGTGTCCAGAGCGGCGCTCTCGCCACCCGCGCCCGCGTGGCGCACGGTGATCGAGTTCAGCGGGTGGGAGGCGCCCAGGTCGACCCGGAGGTCTTTGGTGCCGGAGGCCAGGGAGCACCACTTGTCGCTGTTGCCGCCGCTGACGCTTCCGTTGACCGCCTTGTCCGGGGTCTCCGACGCGTTGCACGGGGCCGAGCCCGTCGCCGGCTGCCCCAGGGCGAGGTTGCCGCTGCCGCCCCCGTACACCTCCAGTTCGTAGACACGCGCCGCGTTGCCCGAGGTGTTGGCCGGGCTGGTGACCACCAGACGGACGTAGCGGGCGGCGCGCGCCGAGACGGGGTGGTAGGTCCGGCTGGAGCGCGAGCCGGTGACAGTGGCCGCCGTGGTCCAGGAGGAGCCGTCGGTGCTGGTCCGGATCTGGAAGCCGCTGGTGTTCCAGCCGGTGTTCTCACCGCCGAGACCGGCGTGCTTGACGACGAACGACGACACCGTCTTCGCGGACCCCAGATCGACCTGGAGTGAGGGGCTGCTCGCGGCCGAGCACCACTTGCTGTTGTTCCTGAGCGAGCCGTCCACCGCCTTGTCGGCCGACTCGGCCGCCGCGCAGACCGCCGATCCGGTCGCCGTGGCGCCCTGGGCGAGGTCGGCACCGAGCTCGGGCGCGGCCGGTACCGGAGTGGCGCCGTCCTGGAAGGAGGGCGGCACATCGGACGCGCCGGTGCCCCAGGTGGGGCCGGGGGTCGCGCCCAAGGTGTACGAGAGGGTGGCACCGGCCGCGAGGTCCGGGTAGCGCAGATAGCTGTGGCCGGTGGCGGTGCCGTTGACGGCGAGGCCCTGCACATAGGGGCCGGAGCCGGCGGCGCTGATGCTGATGTTCCCGGCCGCGCGCTGGATGAGGACGGAGGGGAACTGCGGCCCGTGCAGCGCGAGGACGTCCGCGCCGGGCGTGGCCGGATACATGCCGAGCGCCGCCCACACGTACCAGGCGGAGGTGGCGCCGAGGTCGTCGTTGCCGGGCAGGCCGCCCGCGCCGGTGGTGAAGGACTCGGCCATCACCTTGCGCACCGCGTCCGAGGCCCCGGCCGGACGGCGGGCGTAGTTGTAGGCCCACGGCACCCCGTGCTCGGGCTCGTTGCCGATGTAGTAGTAGGGCCTGCTCTGACCCGCGTTGACCTCGGTGAAGTGGTGGTCCAGGCGCTGGACGGCGGTCTGGCGGCCACCCATGGAGTTGATCAGGTCGGCGAAGTCGTACGGGACCATCCAGGTGTACTGGGAGGCGTTGCCCTCCGTGAAGGTGGACTGGCTCGCCGGGTCCAGCGGCCAGGTCCAGGAGCCGTCGCCCTTGTGCTGCTGGACGTACGAGGACTCGGAGTTGAAGGTGTTGCGCCACCACTGCGCGCGGCTCATGTGGGTGGTGTGGGCGGCGGTGTCGCCGAGGGCCTTGGCGAACTGGGCCACCGCGAAGTCGGACGCGGAGTACTCCAGCGAGTCGGAGGGGTCGTCGAGGTAGTGCAGGTTGGTGTACGTCGACTGGCGTCCGCGGATCGCACTGCCCTGGGCGGTGCCGCCGTTGGACGCCTTCTCCATCAGGGCGAGCGCCGCGCCGGTGTCGAAGTCGCGCGCCCCGAACGCGTACAGACTGGCCACGATGATCGGGCCCGGGTCGCCCGTCATCACGAAGTCCTCGTTGGTCTGCTGCGACCACTTCGGCAGCAGGCCGCCCTGCTGCCCGTCCAGCACCATCGACTTGGCGATGTCACTGGCCTCGGTGGGTGCGATCAGCCCTATCAGGGCCGCCCAGGAGCGGTAGATGTCCCAGCCGGAGTAGTTCTGGTAGACGGGCCGGGACGACTTGTGCACGGCGTTGTCGAAGCCCCGGTAGTCGCCGTTGACGTCGCTGGAGACGTTGGGGCTCTGCAGGACGTGGTAGAGCGAGGTGTAGAACTTCTGGCGCTCCGCGGTGCTCCCGCCGCCGACCTGGACCCGGTTGAGCATCTGGTTCCAGGAGTCGTCGGCCGCCGTGCGCACCGCGCCGAAGTCCCAGCCGCCGTTCTCCGCGGCCACGTTGGCCTGGGCGCCCGCGACGCTGACGTACGACAGGCCCACCTTGAACTGGACCGTGGAGGTGGCGGTGGTGTCGAAGGTGACGTAGGCGCCGGTGTTGGTGCCCGAGGCGTTCGCCGAGCCGTCCGTGACGGTGGCGCCCGACCAGGTGCCGAAGCCGGTCGGGGTGCGGTCGAAGCGGATGTCGAAGTAGATCTGGTACGTCTTGGACGAGCCGCAGAACCCTCCTGCGGTGACGCTGCCGGTCAGTTCGTCGCCGCTGATGTGCACGGTTCCGGCGCGGCTGCCGGTGGCGCTGCGGCCCGTGGCGACCAGCAGGCGGGAGGCGGCCGAGGCGGGGTAGGTCAGCTTGCCCATGCCGGTGCGGGTGGTGGCGGACAGCTCGACGTCGGTGGCGTAGCGGTCCAGGCGGGTCTTGTAGTAGCCGGGCCTGGCCACCTCGTTCGCCTTGGTGTGACCGGACGCGTAACTGGTCCAGTTGGAGCCCGGTGAGGTGCCGAGCGCGCCGGTGACCGGCAGCAGCGGCAGGTCCTCGTTGTTGGCGCAGCCGGCGCCGTCGAAGTGGGTGAGGCTGAAGTCCTCGACGGTGGCGTCCTTGTAGCGGTAGCCGGACGGGGAGGCGGTGGGGGTGTCGGGGCTGAACTGCACACCGCCGAAGGGCACCACGGCGCCGGGGTAGGTGCTGCCCCCGGCGCCGCCCGGCACCGGATTGGGGGCGTTGCTGTCGTCGGTGCCGATGAACGGATCGACGTACTGGGTCAGTGGCAGCGCCGCCGCCTGGGCCGGCGCCGCCGCGGCGAGGCCGACGAGGCCCGAGGCGGCCAGGGCGAGGGCGCTCAACGCCCCCGTGTACCGGGAGCGGAGACGGGATCTGGAGGGGTGCACGGATCGGAGCACGAGGGGGGACCACCTTCTCGCGGAGGCCCGCTCGCCGTCCGGCGGGCTGCCTCGGGGACGGGGATGCTCGGAGTGCGGGTGCTGGGTGGGCGTGTGAACGTTACCAATCAACTCAGGATTGTTGAGGTGTCCCTGACGACTCGTCAAGAGTGCGGGACATGAACAAGCCGCGGCACGGGCCGTCAAGGATGGGAACGTTACCAAGCCGGGGACGCGTCGGGGCCCAGGCCGCACCAGCGGCCCCAAGGTCCCCTCATCCGGCCTGACATGCGGCTCCGTCTGCAATCATCGACGCATCGCAGTCCCTCCCCGAGAGGGATCCGCCGCCGAGGAGGCCCGTGAAGCGCCCGACGATGAAGGACGTGGCCCGCGCCGCCGGGGTCAGCCCCATGACCGTGTCGCGCGCGGTGTCGGGCGAGCCAGGGGTCTCCCCCGCAACGGCCGCCCGAGTCGAGCAGGCCGTACGGCAGTTGGGCTACCAGCGCAACGACAACGCCCGCAACCTACGGCGCAAGAACCCCGGGACGTCCACGATCGGGCTCGTCGTGGACGACCTGGCCAACCCCTTCTACGCGCTGATGGCCCGCTCGGTGGAGGACGAGGCGCACCGCCGCGGCTCTCTCGTCCTCGTCGGCAGCACCAACGACGAGCCGCGCCGCGAACGCGAGGTGATAGCGGCCTTCACCGCCCGCCAGGTCGACGGCCTCCTCCTGGTCCCCACCATCGGCGGCCACGGCTTCCTGAAGCAGCCGATGGAGGGCGGCACGCGCGTCGTCTGCGTGGACCGGCCCGCCAAGGGCCTGGCCGTCGACACCGTCACGGTCGACAACCGCGCCGGCGCGGAGCGGGCCGTACGCCATCTGCTCGCCCAGGGCCACACCCGGATCGCCTATCTCGGCGACCGGTTCGGCATCTGGACCCAGCGCGAACGCCACTCCGGCTACCTCGACGCGCTGGCCGCGCACTCCCTGCCCGAGGACCCCGCGCTCGTACGGCACGAACTGCGCAGCCGGGCGGACGCGGCGGCGGCGCTGGCCGCGCTGCGGGCCCTGGACCGGCCGCCCACCGCCCTGTTCACCACCAACGACGTGATCACCATGGGGGTGATGGGCGCGCTCGGGCACGCCGACCGCGTCGACGTCGTCGGCTTCGACGACTTCCCGCTCGCCGACCGCCTCAGCCCGCCGCTCAGCGTCGTCAGCCAGGATCCGGTCGCGCTCGGCGCCACCGCCGCCCAGCTGCTCTTCTCCCGCATCGACGGCGATCGCTCGGCGCCCCGGTCCGTCGTCCTGCTCACCCGGCTGATCGTCCGCGGGCCGGGACAGCGGGGCTCCTGACGCCCCGGGGAGCGACTTGGCGCGGTCAGGGGGTGTCGCCCGCCCAGTCCCAGTGCTGCGGATCGCCGGGCCTCGGCCCGTACCAGGCGCGGCCGCCCGGGCCGTGGGAGCCGATCTCCGTGGCCAGCGCGGCGCCTTCGCCCAGCTGCCCGTCGGTCCAGCCGGTGACGTCGAGCAGCAGCCCGTCCAGCGGGCCCGCCACCAGCTCGCGGTAGCGGCGCCCCGGCTGCGGCCCGGGATCCGGATCGTCGTGGTCGGCCCCGTAGACCCGGCGCCGTATCAGCTCGTCCATACCCGCCAGCGTGCCACCCACCACTGACAACGCCCGGTGCGGGCGCGGGTGACCCGGCTGCACCACCCGGGGTGCGCCCGTGCGCCCGATCGCGAATCGTGGTGTCCCGATGGCATTCGGATCCGCCGGCCCGATCGCCGGGCGCGGCGGCGGAGCGGCAGTCAGGGCGGCGTGCGATGGAGCTGGAAACACAGGTCGACGGCCTCATGGACGGGCTCCGCGCCGATCTGGAACGGCTGGCGGCGATTCCCTCGATCGCCTTCCCGGGCTTTCCGCCCGAACCCGTCGAAGAGGCGCACGACCTGGTGGCGGAGCTGCTCCGCGAGGCCGGAGTGCCCCACATCGAACGGCTCGACCTGCCCGGCACCGCCCCGGTGGTGTACGGGCAGATCCCCGCCCCCACCCCGGACGCGCCCACCGTCCTGCTCTACGGCCACTACGACGTCCAGCCGCCCGGCGACCAGAGCCTGTGGCTCTCCCCGCCCTTCGAGCCGACCCCCGTCGAGGGCGGACTGCGCGCCCGGGGCATCGCGGACGACAAGTCCAACGTCATCGCCCACCTCGGCATGCTGCGGGTGTACGGGGGACGGCCGCCCGTCGGCGTCAAGATCGTGATCGAGGGGCAGGAGGAGTACGGGAGCGCCTTCGACACCTTCCCGCCCACCGACCCCGAGCGGTTCGCCTGCGACGCGATGGTCATCGCCGACCTCGGCAACCTCCGCCCCGGCACCCCGACCCTGACCACCGGGCTGCGGGGCGCCGCCGAAGTGACGGTCGAGGTCCGCACCCTGGACGAGCCGCGCCACAGCGGCGAGTTCGGCGGGGCGGCGCCCGACGCGCTGCTCGCCCTGCTCAAGGTCCTGGCCACCCTGCACGACGTGCACGGCGATGTGGCCGTCGAGGGCCTGCGCCGCGACCCGTGGACCGGGACGACGTACACCGAGGAGGAGTTCCGCTCCCTGGCGGGCGTACGGGAGGGACTCCCCCTGATCGGGTCGGGATCGCTCGGTGAGCGGCTCTGGAGCGGGCCCGCGATCACCGTGATCGGCCTGGACGCGCCGGCCGTCGAGCACGCGGCCTCGGCGGTGGTGCCCTATGCCCGGGCCAAGCTGAACCTGCGCTTCCATCCGCTCCAGGACCCACGCGAGGCGCAGCAGAAGCTGGTGGACCATCTGCGCGCGCTCCGGCCGTTCGGCATCCCGCTGACGGTCACCCCCGGCGACACCGGCCCCGGATATGAGGCGGCCACCGGCGGGCCCGCCTACCGCGCCGCGCTCACCGCCCTCAAGGAGGCCTGGGGCGAGGAGGCCTCGTATGTCGCCACCGGCGGCTCGATCCCGCTGGTCAACGGCCTGGCCAAGGCGGCGCCGGGAGCGGAGGTGCTGCTGTTCGGTGCCCAGGACAGCATGTGCAACCTGCACGCCCCCAACGAACGGGTCCTCTTCTCCGAACTGCGCAACACCGTGATCGCGATGGCCGCGTTCGTACGCGAGTACGCGGAGGACTTCCCCGGCCGCAAGGGGGCCGGAACGTGAGCGGCGTGGGCGGGAC
>NZ_LYOY01000062.1 GCF_001653515.1 Streptomyces sp. ERV7
CCCTCTGATCGTTCCCCGGCGGCGGTCCTCCGACCGCCCCCGGCGGCGGCCGTCGCCCGTATGTCCCGGCGACGGCCGCGCACCCCGCTGTCCCCGCGACGGCCGCGAACCCCGCGACGCAGTCGCGCGGTGGTTCGTCGCCGCCTCTCACCGTCCCCTCTCCAACTGAAAGGTTGGTCATGACGCACGGCATCACCAAGCCACCCACCGAGGAGTCGTCGGAGCAGGGGCAGCGCCCCGCTCTCACGCGGCTGCCCTCCCTGACCGGACTGCGGTTCCCCGCCGCGTTCCTGGTCTTCCTGAGCCATGTCGGTCTGGCGCTTCCCCAGCTGCGCCTGCTGAAATCCGACGGGGCGGCGTCCGATCTCGCCAAGTTCACCGAGAACGCGGGCGCGCTCGGCGTGGCCTTCTTCTTCGTCCTCAGCGGTTTCGTGCTGACCTGGTCCGCACGGACGAAGGACACCGCCCCCGCCTTCTGGCGCCGGCGGTTCGTCAAGATCTACCCCAACTACGTGCTGGCGTGGGCCCTGGCGCTGATCCTGTTCGCCTCCACCTACACCCCGACCCGCGTGGCGATCGCCAACGTGCTGATGGTCCAGGTGTGGAAGCCGGACTTCGCGTACATGTACAGCGTGAACCCGGTGAGCTGGTCGCTGGCGTGCGAGCTGATCTTCTACCTCTCGTTCCCGCTGCTGCACCGGCTTTTCGTCCGCATCCGGGACGAGCACCTGAAGTACTGGATCGCCGGTGTGACGGCGGCGATCATCCTGACGCCGTGGTTCACCTACACCTTCATCGCCGGCAACGGTACGCAGATGACCTCGGACCAGACCTCCTCGGCCGGCGACGCCTCGGTGATGCAGTACTGGGTCGCCGTCTTCCTGCCGCCGGTCCGGCTGCTGGACTTCGCCCTCGGCATGCTGGTGGCGCAGGCGGTGATGCGGGGCCGCTGGCGCAACATCGGCCTCATCTGGTCGACGTTCCTGGTCGCGGTCAGCTGGTGGGTCTCCCAGAACGTGGACATGCTCTACGCCAAGCGTTCCGTCTCCATCATCCCGATCGCGCTGCTGATCGCCGCGGCCGCCACCAAGGACGTCAGGGGCGAGTTCACCATCTTCCGCAACAGAGCGATGGTGTGGCTGGGCGAGGTGTCGTTCGCCTTCTACATGTGCCACTTCCTCGTCCTGCAGTACGGGCGCAAGCTGCTGGGCCACGACCTGTACTCCATACCGCAGACGGTGGGGCTGGAGATCATGCTGACGGCGATCGCCGTGCTGTTCTCCTGGATGGTGTACGCGGTGCTGGAACGGCCGGTCTACCGCCTCTTCGCCACCTCCCGGAAGGCAAGAGCCGAAAGGGCCGGGGCCACGGTCTGAGCCCGGTGAGGCCGTTAGGGCCCTACCGCGCGAAAGGACACCGACCCGGGGTACGGCGAGCCGGCCGGACCCCGGGCACAGCGGGCGGCCGTACGCGGGCCCGGCACACACCGTGCCGGGCCCGTACTGCTGTCCGTACCGCTGTCCGTCAGGTGTTCGCGGTGGTGCCGCTCTCCTCGGCGGCCCGGGCCTCAAGGCCCGACACCTTGCGCAGCGGGACCTCCTTGGTCCACAGGACGGTGAGGAACGCCAGCGCGACCACACCGGCCGTGAGGAGGAAGACCACCTGCATGGAGTCGGCGAAACCCTGCTTGAACGGCTCGGCCAGGCGCGGGTCCAGGCGCTGCAGGAACGAGGAGTCGTTGAGCACGTCCGCTCCCCCGGTGCCCGAGCCGGGGTTCTTCAGCATGTCGAGCACCGGCTTGTTGGCCGGGTCCCCCAGGACGGACGGGTCCTGGAGCGCGGACTGGAACCGTGGCGTCCGCGAGGCGGACCTGAGCGCCGCGGAGACCTTGTCGCCGACGCCGCTGAACAGCACCGAGAGGAAGACCGCCGTACCGACGGTGCCTCCCATCTGCCGGAAGAACGTGGCCGATGCGGTCGCCACACCCATGTCCCGGGGCGGCACGGCGTCCTGCACCGCGACCACCAGGGTCTGCATGCACGCGCCGAGGCCGAGCCCGAACAGCAGCATGAACACCATGGTCTGCGGCAGCGGCGTGTCCCACTCCACCCTGTAGTGGAACAGCAGCATCGCCACGCCCATGGCGACGGTGCCGAGGGTCGGGAAGATCTTGTAGCGGCCGGTCCTGGCGGTGATCCGGCCGCTGACGATCGAGGCGATGATCACGCCGAGCATCACCGGCACCATCTCCAGGCCGGCCCGGGTCGGACTCGCGCCCTTCACGATCTGCAGGTACTGGGGGATCATCAGCATCCCGCCGAACATCCCCGCACCGATCAGCACGGACAGCAGACTGGTCTTGCTGAACGTGCTGTTGCGGAACAGCCGCATCGGGATCAGCGCGTCGTCACCCATCCCGCGCTCCACGAGGATCCACGCCACGACGCCGACCGCGCCGGTGCCGTAACAGACCAGCGACGACGTCGAGCCCCACCCCCACGCGCGGCCCTGCTCGGCGACGAGCAGCAGCGGCACCACGCCGAGGGCGATGGTGAGCGCGCCCCACCAGTCGATGCGGCGGTCGCGGCGGGTGTGCGGGATGTTGAGGAACCTGGCGACGACGAACAGCGCGATGACGCCGACCGGCACGTTGACCAGGAACACCCAGCGCCAGCCCGTGACGCCGAGGATGCTGCTCTGCCCGGCGAGGAAGCCGCCGACGAGCGGACCGGCGACGCTGGACGCGCCGAAGGCGGCGAGCATATAGCCCTGGTAGCGGGCGCGTTCGCGGGGCGCCACGAGGTCGCCGATGATCGCCAGGGCCAGCGACATCAGACCGCCGGCGCCGATGCCCTGCAGCGCGCGGAAGGCGGCCAGCTCGCTCATCGAGGTGGCGAAGGTGCACAGCGCCGAACCGACGATGAAGATCGTGATCGAGGCCAGGTAGTAGGGCTTGCGCCCGTGCAGGTCGGACAGTTTGCCGTAGAGCGGCGTCGCGATCGTCGACGTGATCAGATACGCGGTCGTCGCCCACGCCTGCTGGCTGAGCCCGTTCAGGTCGTCCGCGATGGTGCGGATCGAGGTGGAGACGATGGTCTGGTCGAGCGAGGCCAGGAACATCCCCAGCATCAGGCCGCTGAGGATGGTCATGATCTGCCGGTGGCTGAGCCCGGTGGGCCGGGGTGCCGCCGTCTGGGTGTCGCCGCCGGGGGCGGGCACGGTCCTGCTCATCCTCGCCCGCCCCGTGCCGTGCCGCCGCCACGCGACGCTCTGCGCACTCGCGGCGGGCGCGTCGGTGTCGTGCGTACTGCCAGGTCGTCGCCGAGGCGCGGACGCCACGTCGAATGGTCCTCTGCCATGCCCTCGTTCCCCACGTTCATGGGCACGGATCACAGGTCCGCGCCGTCGAATCACCGCAGCCGAAACCGTGCGTGCGGTGGGAGTGGTCTCGGCCGCAGGCCGGGTGGACTCACGGCTGCTCCGCGGGCGTTCTGCGTCACCACGGGCGGCGGGCTCTGCGGCGCTTCACACCGGAACAAACCGAAGGCCCCCCAGGGACTCCGGAGTCCCTGGGGGGCCTTCAGCCGGGAGAACTCCCAGCCCGGTGAAGGGTCTTGTACACCACACGCGAGCCTTTCGGCGGTGCTCCGCCGTGACCCGCGCGGTCGGCCGCGCCGCCGAGGGGGCGCGGCCGGGTGGGGCGCCGTCCGCCGGGGCATACCCGGACGGCGGCGCCGGCCGACTAGGACCAGGTGTTGCCGGCGGGCTCCAGCGTGGTGCGGTTGATGCGGTTGAAGAAGTTCGTCATCGCGATCTCCAGGATGATCGCGTTGAGCTGCTCCTCGGTGAAGTGGTCCGCAACGGCGTCCCAGATCTCGTCGGTGACACCCGCGGCACCGTCCTGCAGCCGGGTGGCGGCCTCGGCCAGCGCCAGCGCCGCACGCTCCTCATCGGTGTAGAAGGGCGACTCGCGCCACGCGACGACGCTGTGCAGGCGCTCGTCGGTCTCCCCGGCCTTCTTCGCCCCGGCGATGCCCGCGTAGACACACGGCGCGCAGCCGTTGATCTGGCTGGCGCGCAGGTGGACAAGCTCCAGCAGCTTCTGGTCGACGCCACCGGCGGCAATCGCCTTGTGGAGGCTCTGGATCGCGGAGTAGAGGTCGGGGCTGAGCTTGGCGTTCTTGATACGGGACTCCATGGTCCTTGCTCCTTCATCGGGTTAGCTGATCGGATTACCTGTGCTCTCACTCCTTATGACGTAGCAGGACCGAGGAAGGTAACAACATGTCCGACACCACTCCGACAGACTCCGTGGCCGAGGCGTTCGAGTCGCAGCGCGACCGGCTGCGCGCGGTCGCCCACCGTGTGCTCGGCTCGCACGCCGACGCGGAGGACGTGGTGCAGGAGGCCTGGCTGCGGCTCTCCCGTCAGGACACGGCGACCATCGACAACCTCACCGGGTGGCTCACCACGGTGGTCGGCCGGATCAGCCTCGACGTCCTGCGCTCGCGCCAGGCCCGCCCGGAGTCCTTCTACGACGACCGCCTCGACGAGTTGGAGGTGACCCTCGACGACGGGCTCGCTCCCGAGGAGAACGCGGAAGTGGCCGACGCGGTCGGACTGGCGCTCCTGGTGGTCCTCGATTCGCTGCGGCCCAGCGAACGGCTCGCCTTCGTCCTGCACGACCTGTTCGCGGTGCCGTTCAACGAGATCGGCCAGATCCTGGGCAAGTCCAGCGACTCGGCCAAGATGCTCGCCAGCCGCGCCCGCCGCAAGGTGCAGGCGAACGAGCGGCCGGAGGCCGCGGGACCGCAGCAGCGCGCCGTGGTCCAGGCCTTCCTCGCGGCTGCCCACGAAGGTGACTTCGAGGGGCTGTTGAGAGTGCTCGACCCCGAGGTGAAGCTGACCGTGGACACCCCGGCCGGTACCGTCGTCACCCTGGGCGCCACCGAGGTCGCGGCCGGCGCCCGGCTTTCGGCCAGCGCGGCCGCGCGGGGGCTCCCCGTACTCGTCAACGGCCTTCCGGGGGTCCTCTCCTGGCACGAGGACGGCACTCCGATGGCGCTGCTCGCGTTCACCGTCACCGACGACCGGATCACCGGCATCAGGGCGGTGGTCGACCCGGCCAGGCTCGCGCGGGTGGAGCTGCCCGCGCCGGCGTGACCGGTCCCCCGGTGTCCGGAGCCCGGCCCCGGACACGGCGAAGGGCGGTCACCGTGGGCCGGTGACCGCCCGATCGGCGGTGTTCAGTCGTGGCGGGCGTCGGCGCCGGTGAGCGGCGCCGCCCGGGGACGCCCTGTCCCCCGCGCCGCGCCGGCCGCTCAGTACGCCGCGTTGATGAAGGCCTTGAACAGGCCCGCGATCTCCAGGTCGCCTTCCTCGGCGTGCGGCTGGAAGCCGACCAGGAAGCGCGCGGACGGGTCCTCCACCGCCTCGATGACACCGTCCTCCTGCGCCCAGGCGGTGGCGACGAGTCCCTCACCGACCGTCGCCAGGCCCTGGTGGTGGTGGCACTTTCCACTGGTGGAGGAGCCAACCGCGGTCCCCAGCACGGATTCTGACAGGACGTCGATGTCGCGGACCGTGTGCCGGCCCGGGACGGTGGGCCCGTGCGTGGGCAGGTGCTGGTGCAGTGTCCCGCCCCGGGACACCGCGATCACCTGAAGGCCGCGGCAGATGCCGAGCACCGGGATGCCGCGCCGTTCGGCGACGGCCAGGGCGGCGAAGTCGGTGACGTCGCGCAGCTTGTCCGGCGGGAAGGTGTGCGGGTCGCGCTCGGCGCCGTAGCGCGCCGGGTCGATGTCGCCGCCGCCGGTGATGAGCAGCGCGTCCACGCCTGCCATCACGTCCTCGACGGCTTCGGGTACCGGCGGAAGCAGCAGCGGCGAGCCGCCCGCCTCGGTCACCCTGGCGATGTAGGCCCAGGGCTGCACGGCCGCCGGAATGGTGCCCCAGATACCCCAGTTCGCGGGAACCGCGTCCGCGGTGACCGCCACTACCGGCCTCTTCATGGAGTGGCCCTCCTCTGCTCGGTCGGCGCGTCCATGGGCGCCGGTGTTTCGGTGCGTGACGGTCACCGCTGAGACCGGTGGACATCGGGCTCTGCCGTATAGCGGCACAGCGCGTTGTCAAATCCTTATTTCAGTACGAGAACGACCCGCCGACATCCGCGACTATGATCGCAACCAGCTGGATCTTGCAATGTTCAAGGCCGCCTGTGTGCAAGCGCGGTATTTCGCAGTTGAACGCATCCCCTGCCACATGCGTCACTATGCAATTCTTGGCGATGTCTGAAAGACGCCTGCCCGGGTGACGGAAACGGTAGCCAAGGAATTCCCCCACAGATGGCAGAAATGGACATTTCCGCCGAATCCGGTGGCGGATGCACTTTCCTGTGCCGATGGGCTGGAAAACGCCGCACAGAGGGCCGCCGAACGCTTTAGCTTCGAGGAGTTGGAAATCAATGACGACTGATGCCGCACACAAGCCGAAGGTGGGCGTCATGCCTGCGGGTCACCGTGACACGCAGGGCTGGCCGCTCAGCCCCGAGATTGAGAAATTCCTCGCAGCGGACGGTCAGGGCATTCTCACCACCCTGCGGCCCGACGGCACCCTGCACTCGGTGCCCGTCAGCTTCACCTGGGACAGCGAGGCGCGGCTGGCACGGGTCATGACGGTGGGCATGTCGAAGAAGGCCCGGAACCTGGTCCAGGCGCCGGGCGGGCGGGTCTCGCTGTGCCAGCGGGACAACATCTCCTCGTGGGTGACCCTTGAGGGCACCGGTACGGTCCACGACGACGCCGAGCGCCTGGCGGACGGGTCACGCCGGTACTCCGAGCGCTACGGAAAGGACTGGCTCAACCCGCCCAACCCGGTGGTCATCGAGATCGCCGTCGACCGGGTGATGAGCCGGAACGTCTGATTCCCCATCCGTCCCGGCCTATTTCCTCCGGCACCGCGACGGGCGGGAGACACCAGGACGGCCCTCTTCGGATACGTACATACCGAGGCGAGTCGATCACCTACCGCCCCCGTGTGCGGTGGTGGTCGGCCCGCCTTTTGCATTCACCTCGATTCACGTACACGCATTGCCTCGCAAACCTGCAGAGATCTGACAGTAAATTGACGATCATGTGACTCCGCATGGCTTGTATCAGTACGGCCGGGAAGTGATCCTTGTTGTCGTTGTCCGTTGAATCGAAACGAAAGCAAAAAGGGGAGCGGTGTGAAAGGGATAATCCTTGCCGGCGGACACGGCACACGGCTGCACCCGATTACGATCGGTGTCTCGAAGCAGCTGCTTCCCGTCTACGACAAGCCGATGATCTACTATCCGCTTTCGGTGCTCATGCTCGCGGGAATCACTGATATCCAAATCATTTCCGCACCGCACGACCTCGAAAACTTCCGGAGCCTTCTGGGAGACGGGTCCGAACTCGGCATCTCGCTGAGCTATGCCGAGCAGGACAAGCCCCGCGGGCTCGCGGACGCGTTCCTGGTGTCCGCCGACCACATCGGCGACGACTCCGTCGCCCTGATCCTCGGTGACAACATCTTCCACGGCCCGAAGTTCGGCAGTCTGCTGCACCGGGCCGTCCAGGACGTGGAGGGCTGTGTCCTCTTCGGCTACCCGGTCCGCGACCCGGAGCGCTACGGCGTCGGCGAGGTGGACGAGCGCGGAAAGCTCATCTCCATCGAGGAGAAGCCGGCCCAGCCGCGCACCAACATGGCGATCACCGGGCTCTATCTCTACGACAACGACGTGGTCGACATCGCCCGGGGGCTGCGGCCCTCCGAGCGGGGCGAGCTGGAGATCACCGACGTCAACCGCATCTACATGGAGCGCGACCGGGCCACGCTGGTACCGCTGGGCCGCGGGTTCGTCTGGCTGGACACGGGCACCCACGACGCCCTGACGGAGGCCGGTCAGTACGTGCAGATCCTGGAGCACAGGCAGGGCGTGAGGATCGCCTGCCTCGAAGAAATCGCCTGGCGCATGGGGTACATCGACCGCGACGCGTGCTACCGGCTCGGTAGCCGTCTGTCGAAGTCGCCCTATGGCCAGTACGTCATGGAAGTGGCCCTCTCCGGATGAGGCCGCTGTTCACCGGGCTTGGGGAGGGCACGGGATGAGCACGACTACGCGGCTTCGCCCGCGGACGGAACACGACCTGCGAGAGCGGCTGGCGAGATCGGCGGGCCTGCGGGACACGGGGCACAGCCTGCGCACGGAAGATGTCGCCAAGTGGCTCGAAAAGCGCACACAGGCCCATCACTTCGCCGTGGAGCGCATCCCGTTCGCCGAGCTGGACGGATGGTCCTTCGCGAAGGACACCGGAAACCTGGTGCACCGAAGCGGCCGGTTCTTCTCGGTGGAGGGTTTGTCCGTCACCAGTTCCGAGGGGCCCTTCCACCGCTGGGAACAGCCGACGATCCACCAGCCCGAGGCCGGGATCCTGGGCATCGTGGCGAAGGAGTTCGACGGCGTACTGCACTTCCTGATGCAGGCGAAGCTGGAACCCGGAAACCGCAATC
The DNA here is from genome assembly GCF_001653515.1 of Streptomyces sp. ERV7. Taxonomy (GTDB): domain Bacteria; phylum Actinomycetota; class Actinomycetes; order Streptomycetales; family Streptomycetaceae; genus Streptomyces. The sequence goes on from NZ_LYOY01000062.1 coordinate 8,536, forward strand.
TGCTCCAGCTGTCGCCCACCGTGCAGGCCACCCGGAGCAACTACCTGCGGGTGCACCAGGGCGCGCAGGTGCGGTATCTGGAGCACTTCACCCAGCCCGACCGGGGCCGGATCCTCTACGACGTGCGCCAGTCGGAGCACGGCTCGTGGTTCTACCGCAAGGCCAACCGCAACATGCTCGTCGAGGCGATCGGCGACGTGGCGGAGCACGACGACTTCTGCTGGCTGACGCTTGGGCAGATCGGCGAGCTGCTGCACCGGGACAACGTGATCAACATGGACGCCCGGACCGTGCTCGCCTGCCTTCCCTTCGGGGAGCCCGGGGCGCGGGCGCTGCACTCCGACGCCGAGTTCCAGTCCTGGATCACCACCGAGCGTTCGGGCCACGACGTGCTGACCCGGCTCGTCCCCCTCTCCGGCATCGACGGCTGGGAGCGGGGCGACGACACGCTCGCCCGGACCGACGGCCGGTTCTTCCGCGTGGTCGCGGTCGCCGTCCAGGCGGGAAGCCGTGAGGTGCCGGCCTGGTCGCAGCCGCTGTTCGAGCCCGTGGGCCTGGGAGTCACCGCCTTCCTGTTCCGCCGCATCGACGGCGTCACGCACCTGCTGGTGCGGGCCCGCGCGGAAGCGGGGTTCCTGGACACCATCGAGCTCGGCCCCACCGTGCAGTGCACTCCGGGGAACTGGGACCACCTGGACCCCGCAGAGCGACCCCCCTTCCTTCAGGAGGTGCTCGACGCCTCACCGGAGCGCGTCCGCTACGAGGCGGTGCACTCCGAGGAGGGCGGGCGCTTCCTCTACGCCGAGAGCCGCTACATGTTCGTCGAGGCCGACGAGACCGTGGCGCCGCTCGATCCCCCGCCGGGATTCCGGTGGTGCACCCCGGGCCAGCTCAGCGCGCTCACCACGCACGGGCACTACGTCAACGTCCAGGCCCGGACGCTGCTGTCCTGCCTCAGCACGGGCGCGGTCCGCCTCGATCACACCGCCTGACACCCCGTACGCGAACGCGCCCCCACCCACGCCACCCACGCCCACTCACCGGAAGCTCCTGAACCCATGAAATTCCTGTTCATCGCCGGCGGCAGCCCCGCGACCGTCTTCACCATCGCTCCGCTGGCCACGGCCCTGCGCAACGCCGGGCACGAGGTGCTCGTCGCCGCCAACCAGCCGCTGACCGACGCGGCGGCCGGCGTCGGGCTCCCCTCGGTCTCGCTCAACCCCGAGCCGGTGTTCCAGTTCATGCGGTTCGACCGGGCCGGCAACCCCATAGACCCGCCCCAGGGCCACCACGAGAACATGCTGCACACCGCCCGGTCCTTCGCCAGGATGGGCCTCGCCGGCCTGGACACCCTGCGCCGCCTCGCCGAGGACTGGCGGCCCGACGTCATCGTCGGCGGCTCGATGACGTACGTGGCGGGGCTGTTCGCCGCCGAGATCGGCGTCCCCTACGTACGCCAGGACTGGGACGTCGTCCCGACCACCGAGGCCGACCCGGGCGCCGAGGACGAGCTGCGGCCCGAGCTGGAGCGCCTGGGCCTCACCTCACTTCCGGTGCCGGCCCTGAACATCGATGTGTGTCCGCCGTCGCTGCGGCCGCACCTGCCCTCGCCGCACGCCGACGGGGCACAGCCGATGCACTGGCTCCCCGGCAACAGCCAGCGCCGCCTGGAGCGGTGGATGTACACCCGCCCCCAGGACCGCAAGCGCGTGGTGATCACCACGGGCACCCGGGCGCTCGCCTTCCAGTCCGCCGAGGAGATGCGGCGCCTGGTGGAGGAGCTGGGCCGGACCGGGGCCGAGGTGCTGATCGCGGCGCCCGAGCAGGTCACCGAGAAGTTCGCCCCGGAGCTGGGCGACACCCGTATCGGCTGGCTGCCGCTGGACATCGTGGTCCCGACCTGCGACCTGCTGGTCCACCACGGCGGCGGGGTCACGGCCATGACCGCCATGAACGCCGGGGTCCCGCAGCTCATCACCCCCGAGGCCTCCTACATGGAGATCGTCGCGAAGGCCCTGACGGACTTCGGCGCCGGCCTCACCGTGGCGACGTCGGGACAGGACTCGACCGAGGCGATCGCCGCGGGCTGCCGCGAGCTCCTCTCCGACGCGCGCTACACGCGGCGTGCGCGCGTTCTCTCCCAGGAGATGGCCGCGCTTCCGGCACCGGCCGAGGTGGCGGGCGTCCTGGAGAAGCTCGCCGCCGGCTGAGACCGGCGACCGGGGTGCGCGGCAACGCCGCAGCCGCACCGCGCACCCCGCCGCACCGGTGGGCCTCCCGGCCCGTCCACCCGCACACCGTCCGAAACCGACGAGGAGACGCAGTGATGACCGCAGGCCGGCGCCGGACAGGTGCCCTCGTGAAGAAGGTGGCGCGGTGAGAGTCCTCGTCACCGGTGGGGCCGGCTTCATCGGTTCCCACTTCGTCCGTACCCTGCTCGAAGACGGCTACCCGGGCCTCGAGGGCGCCGCGGTCACCGTCCTCGACTCGCTCAGCTACGCCGGCAACCGCGCCAACCTGCCCGCCGAGCACCCGCGCCTGAACTTCGTCCGGGGCGACATCCTCGACCTGCCGCTGCTGCTTGACCTGCTGCCCGGTCACGACGCGGTGGTGCACTTCGCCGCCGAGTCCCACGTGGACCGCTCCATCGACGACGCGAACGTGTTCGTCCGCACCAACGCGGAGGGCAGCCAGAACGTCTTCGAGGCGTGCCGGCGCACCGGCGTGGAGCGGGTCGTGCACGTCTCCACCGACGAGGTGTACGGCTCCATCGACTCCGGCTCCTGGACGGAGCGGGAGCCGCTGCTGCCCAACTCCCCCTACGCCGCCTCCAAGGCCGCCTCCGACCTGATCGCCCGGGCCTACTGGCGCACCCACGGCCTCAATCTGTCGATCACCCGCTGCTCCAACAACTACGGCCCGTACCAGCACACCGAGAAGCTCATCCCGCTGTTCGTCACCAACCTCATCGAGGGCAGCCCGCTCCCGCTGTACGGCGACGGCGCGAACATCCGGGAGTGGCTGCACGTCGACGACCACTGCCGGGCCATCTGCCTGGTGCTCCTGCGGGGGGCGGCCGGCGAGGTCTACAACGTGGGCGGCGGGAACGAGCGGACGAACCGCGAGATCGCCGAGCGCCTGGTGGCACTGGGCGGCGCCGACACCTCCGTGATCCACCGCGTCGCCGACCGCCTGGGACACGACCTGCGCTACGCCCTGGACGACACGAAGATCAGGGAAGAGCTCGGTTACGCCCCCCGCGTCTCCTTCGAGCAGGGCCTCGCCGACACCTTCGCCTGGTACCGCGACAACCCCGCCTGGTGGAAGCCGCTGAAGGGCGACGGCCGCGGATGACCCCCACCGTCATGGTGCTGGGCGGCACCGGATTCATGGGCACCCATCTGTGCGCCGCGTTCCGCGCCGCTGGTCACCGCGTCGTCCGTGTCTCGCGCGGCCCGTCCCCGGACCACCCCGGCGACGACGCCACCGTGCATCTGCGCCGCGACCTCGGGGCGCCGGAGCAGGAAGTGGCGGCGCTGCTGGCCGAGGTGGCACCCCAGGTGGTCGTGAACGCGGCCGGGGTGGTGTGGCAGGCGGACGAGGACCGGATGTGGTCCCTCAACGCCCGCTTCGCCGAGCGGCTCGCCCACGCGGCGGCGGCGCTGGCGCACCCGGTCCGCCTCGTCCAGCTGGGCAGCTCCCACGAGTACGGGCCGGGCGAGCCGGGCACCAGCACGGGCGAGGACGCCGAGTGCGCACCCGTCTCGGTGTACGGACGCACCAAACTGGCCGCCACCGGGGCGGTGCTGGAGACCGCCCGGGAGACGGGCCTGGCCGCCGTGGTGCTGCGGGTCGCCAACGCCACCGGCCCGGGCGTGCCCCCGGGCAGCCTCCTGGGAACGGTCGCCCAGCGCCTGGCCGCACCGGCGCCCGCCGACGAGGCCGACGAACCGGCGGAGCTGCGGCTCGCACCCCTGCGCGCCCGGCGCGACTTCGTGGACGTCCGGG
>NZ_LYOY01000063.1 GCF_001653515.1 Streptomyces sp. ERV7
GGCGAGCATCAACCCAACCGGACCGGCCCCGACGACGATGACGTCATGCTTCATTGGATTTTCCTCCCCGTTGATCGCACGGCCTACTGTGCGAGGAAACCGAGCAGCTCCTGGGAGACCAGCTCCGGGTCGTCCTCGGCGAGCCAGTGCATGGACTTGTCCACGCGCACCATGCGTACGTCGGTCGCGATGTGCGACAGCTGCTCCTCGACCTGGTCGTACTGGGTGGGAGCCGCGAGCGCGAGCAGCGGCGCCGACACCTTGTCGTAGGTCTTCAGGTCCTCGATGTCCTGGTGGTACGCCTGGTACCAGCCGTTGGCCGCCCGGATGCCCTCCGCCGTGTCGTACGCCCGCGCGTAGACGGCACGGTCGAAAGCCGTGACGGACTCGGGGTCCTTGAGGGAATTGCTGTACAGCCAGTCGATCAGGTCCCAGCCGTGTCCGGCGAACACCTTCTCCGGCAGGCCCTGCACCTGGTTGAACGCCATCCACCACATGTTGAAGCCGGTACGGGGGCGCCGCAGCATCGGCCGGTCGTAGTAGCTCTCGTCGGGATGGACAACATCGAGCAGGGCCAGCCGCCGGGTCGCTTCGGGATAGTTCGCGGCGAAGCTGTACGCGACCATCGCTCCGAGATCGTGACCCACGATGTGGGCGCTTTCGTACCCAAGTGAGCGGATCAGCTCATGGACGTCGCGCGCCATGTTCTTCTTCGTGAACCCGTCCGAGGGCTTCAGCTCGTCCGGAATTCCAATGCCCCGATGATCTACCGCGACGACTTTGTAGTGCTCGGCGAGCTGCGGCATCAGCTTCCGAAATGCCCACCATGTCTCCGGCCATCCGTGCAGCAGCACGACCAGGTCTCCGGTGCCGCCCTCGACGTAATGCAGGCGCGTTCCATTCACATCAGCGAATTTGCTCTGAAAGTCTCCGTCCAGCGACTGCGCCAGTTCTGCATTCTCCGGCACCACGGGGGCCTCGATAGCCAATTCATTCGACATTGCGGTTCACCCATCCCCTTCATCGCATTTCCTTGACTCTAGCTAGAGCCGCAGTGTTTGACCATGGTGAAGTGATAGTTGAACAGTCTCAGCCAATCCGCTCGACTTAGCCGCGATGATTCGCCAAGGTGGGCAATGCAAGAAGCGGCAGGAATTCGCCGCGCGTACCGGGAGGGGTTCACTTCATGGGTAGGTTGACTGACAAAACGGCTTTGGTAACCGGCGCAAGCCGGGGCATCGGGCGCGGTATCGCCCGGCGACTGGCGCGGGACGGCGCCCTGGTGGCCGTGCACTACGCGACCGGCGAGACCGAGGCCAAGGAGACGGCCGAGCTGATCGGCGCGGAGGGAGGGCAGGCGTTCACCGTGTGCGCCGACCTCGCCGACCCCGAGCAGGTGACGGAGCTGTTCGCCGCGCTGGAGCGGGAGCTCAGGGAGCGGACCGGTTCCGCCGCCCTGGACATCCTGGTCAACAACGCGGCGTACGACGGCCGGCCCACGCTGCCCGAAGCCGTCACCGTCGCCGAGCTGGACAAGTACCTCGCGGTGAACGCGCGGGCGCCGTTCCTGGTGGCCCAGCAGGCGCTCGCGGTGCTCGCCGAGGGCGGACGCATCGTCAACATCTCGTCGGGGATCACCCGCAGCGCCCAGCCGGACATGATCGCCTACGCGATGTCCAAGGGAGTCATCGAGCAGCTCACCCTGCACCTGGCGCGCCACGTCGCCGACCGCGGCATCACGGTCAACAGCGTCGCACCGGGCCTGACCGACAACGGCAAGCCGCAGTTCTCCAACCCGGCCGTGGTGGCCCGCCTGGCGGAACTGTCCGCGTTCAAGCGCGTGGGCCGGGTCGAGGACATCGCCGACGTGGTGGCGTTCGTCGCCTCCGACGAGGCCCGCTGGATCACGGGCAGCTACATCGACGCCAGCGGCGGCACGCTGCTCGGCTGATGCCTCGCGCCGACTCCGCGTGAAATGCCGGGGCCCGCAGCGGTGAAACCGCTGCGGGCCCCGGCATTTCGCCGTTACTACGCGGCCGGCTCACCGAACCATCGGGTGAGCGCGGAGCCCAGGTCGCCGCCGTCCGGCGAGGCCCACGCCACGTATCCGTCGGGGCGCACCAGCACGGCGTCCGCCACCGGCAGCGCGCCCGCCGTGCCGTCGTCCTCGTCGGCCACCCACGTGCCGCGAACGGTGTCGACGCGATCGGCCCAGCCGTCCGCCGTGTACGCGGCGCCCTCCGCCGTGATGAGCACGCCGCGCGCGGAGTGCAGCAGCTCGGCCGAGCGCCGGACCGTGCCGTCCACCGTGATCCGCCGGTCCGGCGACAGCCGCAGCCCCAGCGCCGGGTGCACCGCCTCCGGTCCGCCTCCCATCTCGTAACGGATGTCCACGCCGGAGACCATGCCGGCCAGATGACGTGCGGCCGCCGGGATCCGGGCCAGCTCGCGCATCACCTCGCGCAGCGGCTCCATCTCCTCCCCGCTCAGGTACAGCAGCGACGCGGCGAGGGTGTCGCGCAGCAGGCGCTCACCGACCGGGTGGCGCTCCGAGTGATAGGTGTCCAGCAGCTCCTCGGGTGCCCGGCCGCCCACCACGGCGGCCAGCTTCCAGCCCAGGTTGACCGCGTCCTGGAGGCCCGTGCTGACGCCCTGCGCCGCCAGCGGGGCGTGGTCGTGGGCGGCGTCGCCGGCCAGGAAGACCCGGCCGCTGCGGTACTGCTCGGCCTGGCCCTGGGCGTTGGTGAGCGCTGCCATCCAGGTGGCGTCGCCGTGGTGGATGGAGTCGCCCGTCATGCGCTTCCAGGCGTCCGCGATCTGCTGGAACGTCGGCTCGCTCTCGCCGTGCTGCGGCGGGACATCGGGCTCGTGGATGACGATCCGGGAGACGCCGGGACCCAGGGCGACCGAGAGGACCATCCCACCGCCCTCGATGTGCCGGCCGATGGGGTTCATCGGCAGCTCTGCGCCCACGACGTCGGCGAGGAATATCCCGCGCGTGGCGGGCTGGAGGGGGAAGGCGATACCGGCGAGCTCACGCACCGTGCTCTTGCCGCCGTCGCAGCCGGCCAGGTACGAGGCGGTGTCCTCGCCCTGCCCGTCGGGCCCCTCGAACACGACGGTGACCGAGGCGTCGTCCTGCCGCAGGTCGAGGACCCGGCAGCCGCGCCGCACGGTCACACCCAGCTCCTCGACCCACTTGCCGAGGGCCTCCTCCGTGTGGGACTGGGCCAGCCCCATCACGCCGTAGTGGCGGTCCGGCACCTGGTCGAAGTCGACGCGCACACCGCCGAAATGGCCCTGCTTGCCCCAGCGGAACCCGCCGAGCCGCTCCAGCAGACCGCGCTGGTCGAGCACTTCGGCGGTACGCCGGGTGAATCCGAGCCCGCGGGACTCTCCACTGGCCTTCGGCAATTTGTCATAAACGACAACATCGGCACCGGCAAGCTTGAGCTCCCCGGCAAGCATCAGCCCGACCGGGCCCGCGCCGACAACAATCACATCTCGGCCCATGGTTGTACTCCCTGCGGATGGGGGCGAATAGAAGACGCTCAGTGAATCCCGCATCGCACCCAGGAATCAAGGATTCCGTACTCCCTCGCAGAACATCGCCGCAAGCGATACGGGCGAAGTCCGCCCATGCCCCCAAACCCGCGCGAGCAGGCATTGCTTTCCGCATGCGAACATTGCCAAAAGTCGGCAATGCCGGAGTTCTTCCCCGTTGGCGGAGTGTTCGACCACGGATTATCCGCCGTTGAACGGTTGTACGTCCTGTTTCGATTCGTCGCAAAGACGGGCAGCGCAAGTGTGGATATCCATGGAAAAGCAGAGTCTCGCTCACGGCGTGTGAGCAGCCGATCGGGGTCCCCCTCGCGAAGCCATCACGGCAGATCGCTCGAAAGGGGCGCACGGAGACGATCCGTCGTTTCCCTCGTATTCGGCACCACTGGCCGCCCCGCCCGGCCAGCGCTCCCGGTTAATGGACAGTTCATCGTTCAAGAGCCGTGAGAAGTATCGTCATTACGAAGAGCGGTGTACACCAACCTGACTACAGATCTTGGACAGGTACGTCAGCAGTATGACAACAGAACGCCTTGAAAGACGTAGAAGAGCGTGGTAGTACTCCTCTTCCTCCGAGACGGCAACTGATTTACGAGGGCCGCCGGGGCCGTGCGCCGGCCCGCCTGACGACAGGCGGGCCGAGAGGACGCCCGCGCCCCCGTCGAGCGATGGCTCGCCGACGGGTCCGGAGCCCGCCGGTCCCCGCCGAGTCCGGGGCGGTGAAGCACGCATCAGGGAAGTAGTGGCGCTCACGCGGCAGCGTTGAAGAGCTCCCCGGACACGTGGGCCCGTCAGGCCCGACGTCGTCTCCGCCCGGTGAAGGTCCGCCCAAGGGGCGCTTCGACAACAACCGGGCGCCCGGCCGGGTTCGGACATCGGAACGCACGGCGCCGGGCAGGGGCGCACCCACGCCTCCGCCATGTCAGGGTTGGGATCGTAACGGGCGTGGATGATCTCGCCGTCGTAGGACGTCAATGGGTGCGTGTCTTCGAATATGTGCTGCTTGACCGCGGCAATCTCATCTCGCGAAAACCCCTGAGCGCCGTTTATGCGCGGGGCGTTCTGCAGTGAGCCTGCCAGGGCATCGACGTCATTCGCCGAGCGGAAGGACTCGTAGGCATCGGTGGCCCATGTCTCCGTGCGTTCGTACGCGCGAACCGTGCCATCATCACGCGGCCGGAACGACCCTCCCGATTGATGAAGGTCATGGCCCGGTGGCAATTCCCCGGGCAAGGGATCCCTCCCACTGGGGAGCGGGGAGCGGGGAGCGGATACCGCCCCACTCGGGACCATGGGCAAGGTCGGCGAGGGTGAGGCGCGGGCCGGTTCCGGCGAGTCGCGTGGGTGGACCTACTGAGGGGTGTCAGAGGATGGCTGCCTCGCCTGGACTGTGAGGGCGAGGGCGAGGGCGGGTTCAGCGCGATGACGGGTCGTCAGACTCGTGCGATGGTGTGGGCGGGCCGGCCCCGTCCCGGCCAAGACGTAGCCGGTGTGGTCGGCGCCGGCGAGTGCGAGGGCTGGGCGTTCGGGCCGGAGTACGGCGATGGCACCGCGCTGCACCAGCTCCGCGCGATCCCCGCCGACATCCGTGAGGCGTATCAGATCGCGCACCGCACCTGACCGGGGGCAGGTGTGCCGCAGGCTCGCGACCCACGGCGACTCCGGCCGTGCCGTGGTCCAGGCCCTGCGATGCCCGTCAGTCGCCCCGCGGTGCGGCGGGGGCCGTCACCCGCGCGTGGCCGCGCTGCTGCAGGCGTGTCAGCTGCTGGACATGGAGAATCGCGAGGACCGCCGCCACGAGGTTCAGGGCGTCGATGCCGATCCAGACGCCCGAAGTGCCGTGTGTCAAAGCCATCTCGTCGTCTGCTGCGGGCAGGCGCGAGCCGATCACGAGCAGTGCTTTGGACGCGACCCATGCGGCCCACCACGCGTTCAGCAGGGTGAGCGACGCCGTGCGCGCCACGTCCTCGTGGCGCGCCGCGCCCTCGCGGGCCGGTCTGCCGCTCGCGCAGGTCACCTCGCGCGCGATGAGCCAGGGCATGACGAGATTCACCAACGGCACGAACCAGACCCCGATGGCCCATCCGGCTCCCGTGGAGCACGCCCGCGGATGCAGGGCGTCGGCGTTGGTGCGGACCCGGTGGAACCAGGCGATGAAGACGCCGGCCGTCGCGGCCATGGCCCACAACTGCAGGCTGGATGCCGTGCCGTGGCGGTCCCGCACCTCGTCCAGCAGGCGGAACGCCCTCGCGTCATACCCCCCGGCCGGCGACGGCCCACCCGCGTGGCGGAAGGCGTCGATGTCGGCGACGAGCCCGTGGACGGCAGCGGCTGCGGCCAGCGCGAGCAGCAGCGTGACGGCCGTCGCCAGTCCCCGTACCGGCCGGAAACCCGGCCCTCGCACCGCCGCCGCGCGGGACGGCACAGCGTCGCTTTCGAGTCCGGCGTACGTCTCGAACCCCTTGGCCCAGTCCTCCTCTTCGGATTCGCCGGATCTCAGCGGCATACCAGACATGTTCCGAGGCCCCCCTCTTGACCGGGCCCCGCCTTCGGGCCGACGCGCCAGCGGACTGTACGACACGGCCCGCGCGGCGTCCACGTCCGCATGGCGTCCACGTTCACGTTCTTCGCAGGCCGCCGGGGGCGACCTCCTCACGGACCCTCCTCACGGACGTGGCGTCCGGGCGGCGAGGGCCCGGAGCAGGATCGACGCGGCCCGCCCCAACGGGGCTGCGGGCGCGCTCTCCAGCAGCTTCGGCCCGTGGGACTCCGCCGCGGCGAGGCGGGCGAACTGGAGTCGGACCAGTGCGCGCAGGAACGGCCGGTGGGGAGCCAGGGCGAGGTGCTCCAGGCGTGCGGCGGCCCTCAGGTCGGGCCGGACGAGGGCGGCCTGGTGGCGGACAAGCGTCCGGACGAGGGCGGGGTCGGGCCGGCCGAGCAGCCCGTCACGGGTCAGACCGCAGTCGGCGAGCGCCTCCGCGGACATACCGAGCCGGCCGGACCGGAGGTCCTCGGCGAGGTCTTCGAGGAAGTCGAGCCGCTGGCCGCCGAGGATGAAGGCGCGGCACCCCGCCTCGAAGGCCTCCGGCTCGTCCGGAGGGGTGAGCAGCGAGGCGATGACCATGAAGGCGGGCAGTGCGTACGTGTCGACGTAAGCCCGGAAGTCGTCCTCGGTGGCGAAGCCGGTCCACCGGGCCTCCAGCTCGCCGCCCTTGAGGTAGGCGTCGATGTGCGGGCGCAGGTGCGGGTGCGCCAGGGCGGTGTGGCGCAGGGCCGCGAGCACCGGTTCGAGGTGGGCCGGTTCCTCGGCCAGGGCGGCGCGGGTGCGCGTGCTCCAGTCGGCGAGGGCTGACAGACGCTGGTCGAGGGGGCCTTGGTCGATGAGGTTGTCGCTGTGGTGCATGAACGCGGTCGAGGCGATCACATGGGGGACGAGCGGGGCGGGCAGAAGGAGTCGTACGGCGGTGTATTCGGCGCGGGCATAGCGGGCGACGAGGCCGCGCTGGGCGCTGTAGGCCTCGCGCAGGGCGGGGCTGGTGATGCCCGCGCGGTCCAGGGTGTGCGGCCAGGTCGTCGTCACGGTTGCGCGCTCCTTGGTGGGGGGTGTGGTGGTACGGATACGGGGCCCCGGGG
>NZ_LYOY01000064.1 GCF_001653515.1 Streptomyces sp. ERV7
GGGCGGCCGCGCGGGCGGGCAGCACCCGGGCCGCGTACGCCGCGAAGAGCAGGGTGCCGACGCCGTCGGCGGCGAAGAGCCAGTCGTAGGACCAGTGGTCGGCGACCAGGGCGCCGAGCGGCGGGCCGACGGTGAAGCCCGCGTTGGACGCGAACCGCATCACCGCGAAGCCCTGGCGGCGGCTGCCCTCGGGGACGCCGACGGCGACGAGCGCGGAGTTCGCGGACCGCACGACTCCGGAGGCGTACTGGGCGAGCGGCAGGGCCGCGATCAGGGCCGGGGTCGGCAGCAGGGCGAGCACGGCGAGCAGGGAGCCGCTGACCAGCGCCCCGGCGAGCAGGGCGCGGCGGTGGCCGTAGCGGTCGCCGAACCAGCCGCCGGTGAAGTTCCCGGCGACCAGGCCGATGCCGCCGACCCCGCTGATCACTCCGGCCTGGCCGACGCTCAGACCGCGCGGGCCGGTCAGGTACACGAAGAGGTAGATGAACGTGAAGCTGACGACCGCGTTGAAGAACATGCCGAAGCACAGCAGCCGGACGGTTCTCGGCACCGCACGCAAGGTCTTCACGCGGCCGCCCCCTTGATCCGTAGTGAGTTCCTTATGGGAACGGACTATGTCAGCATGGGGATCGCAGGTCAACGGCGTACGGAAGGATGGAGGCATGCCTCAACGCACCCGGCTCGACGACGAGCACTGCGCCATCGCCCAGGCCCTGGACGTCGTCGGCGACTGGTGGACCCTGCTGATCGTGCGCGACGCCGCACGCGGGGTGCACCGCTTCGACGCGCTCCAGCGTGAGCTCGGCATGTCCCGCAAGGTGCTCGCCGAGCGGCTGAAGCTGCTGGTCGAGGCCGGGGTGCTGACCCGGGAGCCCTATCAGGAGCGCCCGGTGAGGTACGAGTACCGCCTGACTCCGCGCGGCCGTGCCCTGCTGCCCGTACTGATCGCACTCCAGGACTGGGGAGACACCTGGGTGCTGGGAGAAGGAGAGACGATGGCCACGGCGACGGAGAGGTCCGGGGAGACCGGGCGGGTGCGGGAGCTGGTGGGCACCAAGGTGCCGGAGGTCCAACTCATGGACTTCGACGGCGAGTTGAGGGATCCGGTGGCGCGGGAGAGCGCGTACACCGTGCTCTACTGCTTTCCCGGCGCCTACGCCCGCAAGGAGTCCTATCCGCCCGGCTGGGCGGGGATCCCGGGGGCGCCGGGCTGCACGCTCGAATCGTGCACGTTCCGCGACCAGCTGGAGGAGTTCACGGCGGCGGGCGCGACCGTGCACGGCGTGTCCACCCAACGCCCGGACGAGCAGCGGGCGTTCGCGGACAAGGAGCGACTGCGCTTCCCGCTCCTGTCGGACGCGGACCTGACGCTGACGGCCGCGCTGCGGCTGCCGACCTTCCGCACGGCGGGGGTGAGCCGGCTGAAGCGTCTGACGCTGGTGGTCGACCGGGACCGGACGGTCGTCGAGGCGCTGTACCCGATCACCGACATCGAGGCGAGCGTACGGGCGGCGCTCGACGCGGTGCGCCGGGCGGGCGGCGGAGGCTGAACCCCCGCCAGGCTCTCAGTGCGCGGCGCCGCCGAGGTTGAGCAGCACCACACCGACGATGATCAGCGCGATCCCGGCGAACTTGGCGGCCGTCATCGTCTCGCCCAGGAAGAGCATCCCGATGGCGGCGATGACGGCCGTGCCCGCGCCGGACCAGATCGCGTACGCCGTGCCCACGGACATCGACTTCAGGGTGAGCGAGAGCAGATAGAACGCCAGAAGGTATCCGCAGGCGGTGACGAGTGAGGGCCAGAGCCGGGTGAAGCCCTCGCTGTACTTCATCGCGGAGGTGGCGGCGATCTCCGACGCGATGGCGCAGGAGAGCAGGACGTACGGCATACGGACAAGCGTACACAGCGATGCGTACGGGCGTACATAACGAGGGGATGAACGTCAGGGCAGCAACCGGGCGAGCAGCACGCGCGCGTACCGCTCGTCGTACTCGCCCCCCGTCAGCAGCGCCTGCAGGCAGATGCCGTCCATCAGTGCGACCAGACCGCGAGCCGTGACCGGGTCCGTGTGGCGGGGGAGGAACTCC
>NZ_LYOY01000065.1 GCF_001653515.1 Streptomyces sp. ERV7
CGTGTGCTCACTGCTTCTGGTCAGTCGTGCTTCTGTTCCATGGCCCCTTGGTCATGGAGTGCGAAAGGGGCCAGTCTCCCGCCGTTGGCTCGCTTGATGTAGCTCGCGAGAAGACTCTTTGCCGCCGACTCGTAGCCGGGGCCGTAGGGGACAGAGTATGTGATGGGGGTCCCTGCCGCGAGAGCCTTCCCAAGGGAATCAGCGCAGTCGCCGCACGGTTGCCGTTCGGTGTACATGGCGGTGATTTTCTTGGGATCGACACCCTTTTCTTTTAGCATGCCAAGGATTTCCGTCTCCGAGTGCCCGCTGAACTTGCTGTTGGCGATCACGTAGTCGCCGGTCTTGGGGTCGTTCCAACCCGGCACCCTCGCCACAGCTACGTTGTGATCCGCTTCGAAGTAAGTGTTCTCCGTCCGGTACTTGTACGCCAGGTGGCTCATCTCGTCACTGTTGTAGGCGATCAGCTCTTCGGGGCATTTTTTCGCGGACGCGGCTAGCTTGGGAGCACGCGCTGCGTGTCCACCTGTGAGGCATGTCTTGGTGAAGTTGTCGAGAAGCTTTGCACCAATGCCCACGCTGGCGGCCTCGGTGAGGCCGGCGGTGCGCAGCCCCCTCCATGCGTCCTCGACTCCGATGCCGAATCGCAAGGCCGCGTCGAAGGATTTCACCGCGTCGGAGATCGCCTTGACGGCGATGTTGCCGAAGACGAGGGTGGTGATGTCGAAGGCGGCCCAGCCGCAGTTGCCCCAGCTCCCGCCGCCACCGGTGAACTTGTCCCAGCAGCCGGTGAAGTCCTCAGTGAGGGCCTTGAGCAGTCCCTTGGCGATCGCCCGGTTGAACTCGTTCTGGCCGATCGTGTACGTGACCTCTTGGGTCTGGGGCTGCTTCAGCTCCTGGCTGGCGAGGAACAGGGTGTCGGAGGGGAGGCATCCGGACTGTGCGTCGGGGATGTCGGGGTTGGTGCACAGGTAGAGGTCGACGAACACCTTCGAGGTGATCGTCGCGGTGATGACGCAGTCACCGGTGTGGATGATGACGTTGCAGTTGTCCTTCTTGACGTTCTCCGGCTCACCGACGGGCTCGACCTTCGTCTTGAAAAAGACGCCGCCGATGCTGCCGGCCCCGGTCGAGATCTGGGTGTTCTTCTCCTTCGTCTCGGTGCGCTGTGCCGCGTCCTGGGTGTCCTTGGACGCCTGGTCGGCGTCCTTGGCTGCCTGTTCTGCTTCGGTGGCGGCGGTGTTGGCGCGGTCGGCCGCGGCCTGTGCGTCCTTGGCGGACTGCTCGGCCTGCCTGGCGGCCTGCTGCGCTGCCGCCGCGTCGAGCGCGGCCTCGTCGGCGGAGGCGCGGGCTTCCTTGGCGTAGCCTTCGGCGCGGCCGGCGGCCTTGTCGGCCGCTGCTGCGTCCTCGGTGGCCTGCCGGTCGTATTCGACGGTGCGGGCCAGGGACTTGGCGGCTTCGGACGCATACCCGGCGGCCTGTGCTGAGTAGCCGAGGGCTTCCTTCGCGTACCCCTTGGCCTCGGCCGCGTACGCTGCCGCGTTGGCGGCGTGGAGGTATGCCTCCTTCATGTCGCCCTGGGCCTGGGTGGCGATGTCCTTGGCCGCCTCGGCCTCGGTTTTGGCGTTGTCGGCGTGCGCCTGGGCGACGGCCTGCTGCTGCTCGGCGATCGTCCGCGATGCCTGCCCGGTCAGAACGACCAGGGAGGCGGTGCTGTCGGTGTCCGCGTACGGGCCGCCGAGCTGGACGGCGTCGTTGGCCGGCTTGGCCACCTGCCGTGCCGCCGCCGTGGCGTCAGCCGCGGCCTGCGCGGTGACATGGGCGTAGCCCGCCGCCTTGGCTGCGGCGGCGAGTGCGGTGAGGGCCTCCTTCATAGCGGCATCCGCGTTGGCCTTGGCCGACTTCGCCTGCGCTGTGGCCACGCCTGCCTGCTTGACCGCGGCCGCGGCCTCGGCTGCCGCGTGCTGGGCTGCCTCGATGGCGTCCGCGGTGGCGCTGGTGGCCGTCTTGACCGCCGCGTCGGCCTTCAGTTTCGCGGCCTGCGCGCCATCGGCGTCGGCACGGGCCCGCATGGCCGCGGCCTCCGCCCGGGTGGCCGCGGCGTCCGCCTCGGCTGCGGCCTGGCTGGCGACATCGGCCTCGGTACGGGCGCGTTTGGCTGCCGCCACGGCGTCGTTGGCAGCGGCTGCGGCCTCGTCCGCCGCCTTGCGGGCGCCATCAGCCGCCTCACCGGCGTCCAGCGACTGTGCGTAGGCTTCCTTGGCGTCGGCCTTGACGCGCGCCGTGTTGGCCTTCTGCTCGGCGTTGTAGGCGTCGCTGCGCAGCTCCACGGCCTTGTCGCGGGCCTTGACCGCGTCGTCGCGCTTGCCCTTGGCGGTCTGCTCGGCGGCTTCGGCCCGGTCCTTGGCGCCCTTCGCCTTCCCGGCCTCTGCCTGGGCGTTCTGCTTGTGCTGGTTGGCTTCGCCCTGCTTGACGGCAGCGGTCTCCTTCTCCGCCTTCGCCTTCTGCTCCTCGGCCTCCGCCGCAAGCCGCTTGGCGTGCGCATCAGCCGCGGCGGCCTTCGCCTCGCCCTCGGCTTTCACCGCGTCGGCGAGCTTCGCCTTCGCGGTCTCGGCATCCGTCTTGGCATTGTCGCGGTGGAGTTTGGCGGCATCCCGGGCGGCCTTGGCCTGCATCTCGGCCGTCTCGGCAGCCTTCTTACGGAACTCGGCCCGCGCCTGCGCCGCCTGCGCAAGAGCGCGCTGGGTGATGGTGTCGCTGTCGGCCGCCGAGGCGCGGGTTGCGGCCTCCGCGGTCTCCCCGGCCTTGACCATCGCCTCCAGTGCGGCAACCGTGCCCTGGGTGACCTGGTCCTTTTGCTGCCCGACGATCAGCCCCCGGCCCCGCGGGGCCCCGTTCTGGTCAGCGATCGCGTAGGCCGCCTGCTGGGCCGTGGTGGAGGTGGCCCCGGCCTTCTTGGCGGTCTCCAACTGGACTCGGAGAGCGCCGAGTTGCTTCTTCGCCTCCGTCTGCGCGGCGGTGACGTTCGCCTTGGCCTTGTCGACGTTGGACTTGGTCGGGGTGGGACCGGTGTGTCCCTTGGGGGAGATCTTGAACTTCTGCCCGTCCGTACCGTTGCAGGACAGGAGGAAGGCGTCCTGGCTGTTGGTGAAGGTGTGCAGGTCGAGGCACTTGCCGGTGCCCGTGTTCTTCAGGCTGGTGGTGGCGCGGACGTCGGCTTCCCACGTCTGGGCCGGTGCCTGGTTGCAGTTCCAGATCTGGATCTTCGTGCCGTCCGCGCTGTTGGCATGGTCGACATCCAGGCACTTGCCCGACTTCACATTCCGCAAGTGCAGACCGCTGCCGTCGGGTTCCAGCCGCCAGTCCTGCTCGGGGCCGTTGTTGCACGTCCAGATCTGCACGGCAGCGCCGTTGTCCGTGCTTCCCCCCGCGACATCCAGGCACTTGCCCGGAGCGGCGACCACCTTGATCACGTTGGAGGCGTCGCCGATCCAGCCGAGGCCACCTTCGGTGGAGTAGTCCAGCCAGCGGGTGGAGTAGTCCGCCACCCACGAGTGGCCGAGCAGCCTGCCCAGGGCGAACGTGCCGTCCTGCAACGCCTTCGTGGCGGTCGAGCTCGCGCCGAGGATCTGCTGACGCTGGGTGGCCTGGGAGGTGATCTCCTGCTGCCACTCGGCCGCTGCCTGCCCCACCTCCTTGCCCAGCACCCGGTCGGGGTCGATGGGGTCGTGCCACGAGCAGCTGGCGAAGCGGGCCTTGAGGTCCTCGACCGCGATGCGGAACTCAGGACTGTCCGGGGCCGGCGCCGTGGTGGGGAAGCCGCCCGAGGACAGGAAGATCCGTGCGTCGTCGGCGAACACCCGGGGAACGAACCACTGGTTCTCTTCGACCTTCCCGGAGTTCTTCTTCCACAGCGCCCACGCCTGCTGCTCCTGCGGGGTGCCGGTGGTGGTGTACAGCCGGTCGCCGATCGCCAGCGCGGCCGCCTTCGACTTGTCGTCCGCGGTCGGCGACGGATCGTAGAGCGGGTTCCACACGTCGTCCCCGGCCCCGTACGACTGGTACAGCCAGGGAAGCAGCCCCACCTGATCGAAGATCTTGCCGCCCCCGCGCGGCGGGTGCGGGTAATCCAGACCGCTCACCGCGCCGGACCACGCCTGCTCCTGGTCGCTGACCTTCTTCAACCACTGGTCCGTGCTGGCGCGGTCCGCGTCGTTCGCCTGGTGCAGGGGCGTCTTGTCGTCCATGAGGTCCCGGCGGACCTTCTGGTGCAGCTGGTCCGGGGGCAGGGTGATCGCGTCCTGCGCCAGGGCGAACAGGCTGGGTCCACTCTTGCGCAGGGCCTGAGCGGCCACGCACTGGTCCTCACGCAGCTGTTCAGCGGACTTGGTGTCGTAGCCGTCGTAGGAATCCCCGACCAGGTCCATCGTGTCCCGGTCGGCAGTTCCCGCAAGATCGGGCCGCACCGCGACGCCGACCACCATCGCAACAGCGGTCAGCAGAAGGATGATCCGGGCAGCCAGTCCCGACTGTCCGGGCCTGGGTAAGAGAGGGTTCGGTGATCTGGAACGCAAAGCAGGTGCCTTTCATCACAGGGTCAAAGCGAACCCAGGGCACACCTCACCCGCCATGGGCGGCAGCTGTCCCCCGGCCACTACTGGACGTGCGGGCACGGGGGATCGGGTCAGAACCCTCCGTGCATGCGGGCAACCGTAGGCACAACCTCACCGCACAGGACAGGTGTTCGATTATTCTGGCCGAAACCGCGACCGGCCCCACAGGGGCACGGTGGTGCGCCGTCCCCTTGCGAGGCCAGGGTTTTCTGTGGTGTTCCTGTGAGGTGGATGGGCGTGTTCAGTGGGGTATTCGGAGGTCGGATCTGTCCGATTTTCGGCAACCCTGCAGTGTGGGGAGATCCTCGGTGACGTCGGCGAGTTCGGCGACAAACGGATGTTGCTGCCGCGAGGGTGTGCCTGCGGTACGAAGGCTGGTGCGTAGGTGCGGCCGGATTCACCGGTACGGCGGCAGCATGGGCGGCGCCGGGGGAGTCGCGCTGATCGGACGCCCCACCCGCCGTCTGCGGGTAAGGCTCAGCCCGTTGGTCCTGGTCTGCGCGACTGCCCGCCACATGCCGCGCGGCCTGCCAGCCAGATATGCCCCAGGGTTGAAGCGCTGAACGCCCCGCTCTACGCGCCCTGTTGGGTATCCGATGCCGCTTCGGAGGCGGGCCCAGGGTGTGAGCCGGGGCGCAATATAGCGGCGAAGTCCCGGTTTCCGAAACCGGGGATTCTCCGGACCCTGTGACCACTGCCGACCCGCGTGGGCCGGTGCGTCCTGCGTTTCCGCCCTGGTCTGGAGATCCCCCGTGTGCTATTCGCCTGCCTCCATCACTGCCCTGGTGCTCAACGGCAGCCTTCCATCCCCTTCCCCAGCGGCTCCTGCTCCCGGCGCGGTACCGCTTTGCCCGGCGTACGGTCCGGCGCCATGGAGCGTGCCGGTCCTCGCGGTCGCCGTGCACGCCCGCCCCGACCGCGCCTGGCGGGATGTCACTACCGCCTGCGGTACCACCGGCTGGACCCCTGCCGGGCGCAGCCGCCGCGAGGCGCGCCTGCACCCCTGCTGACCTCCACCTTCGGCTTTCCATTCCTTGGAGTTGTTCGTGTCCGACGTCCCCGATGTCCTCGGCGGTGATGTGGTTGCCCTGCTTGGCGAGGCGGTCGAGGCCCGCTTCGGTCTGGTGTTGCCGGAGCTGGCCCGGAGGGTGCAGGCCGCCCCCGAGGCCAGCCCGGCGGCGACGCATCTGGTGCACTGGTACGGGCTGCTCGCCCAGGCCCAGGAGGTGCTGGAGAAGGCCGAGGACGCGCTGGTTGCCGCGCTGGAGACAGCGGTGGGGGAGGGCCTGGACGACCCCGTCATGGACCTCGCCCAACAGGTGAACACGGCCGTCGAGCTGCGCGACGCTCGTGCGGCAACGGTGCGGTTCCTGCTGGAGGCGCCGGTCGAGCAGACGCGCTCCCGCCCCCGTCCCGTCCCGCGGGTGAGCACCACCTTGCCCGCGGCCGCGCCGGCGCAGCCTGCCCGGATCCGGGGTGCTCTGCGATGACCACGGTTCGCAGGCCCAGCAGTCAGGATGCGCTGCTGGAGAAGGTTTTCGGCGCCGGACTGGAAGCCCTGCACGAGCGTGCGGTAGGTCCGGGTGCCTCGCCTGCTCTCGTCCGTGCGCTGGAGCTGCGGGCTTTCCTGGCGGTGGCGGAGGTGCAGGTGGTCCGCGTGCGTGACCGGGTCCGCGCAAACATGGCGCCCGACGCGGGCCTTGACACCCTCGACGCCGACGCGCTGCGGTTCGATGTGCAGTGGCTGGAGGCCGCCGTGGAGGCCCGGTCCGGGTATGTGACCGCGCTGTCCGGGCTCCTGGCGGCGATGCCCCCACCCGCCGCC
>NZ_LYOY01000066.1 GCF_001653515.1 Streptomyces sp. ERV7
GGGCGGGGAAGGGGTTGCGTCGTGTCTCACAGGCCGAAGCGGGCACGGTGCCCCTCGGGCACCAGGTCGGCGTATTGGGGGTGCTTGGCGATCCAGCCCCGGATGAAGGGGCAGTACGGCAGGACGCTCAGCCCGCGGGCGCGGGCGTCGTCCAGGGCCTCGCGGGCGAGCACCCCGCCCAGGCCCCGGCCGGCGAACCGGCTGTCGATCTCGGTGTGGATGGTCACAGCGTGCGGCGCACGCCCGCCTGGCGTTCCAGGTTGCGCAGCTGGACGGCCAGGCCGCCTTCCATGGCGAGGTGGGCGGGGCCGCTGCGGCCGATGGGCAGGACCTGCTCGCTGCGCATGTCCTCAAGCATCAGGGCGAACGCCGTGTACATCGCGACGAGCGCCACCACGAGGCCGAGCGCACCGGAGGTGCGGGTCAGCCATTCCGTGCCGGTGATCCCCGCAAGGCCGGTGGCCGCCCAGCGGGGCAGGGAGACCGCGAGGACGAACCACAGTGCGCGCTTGGGCCGGGTCACGGCGGTCATCAGCGCCCCGAAGCACAGGAGCGCCAGGTTGAACACGCCCAGGACCTGAAGGCCGTCGTCCGCGCCGGTGAGCATGATGAGCGAGTAGGGCAGCCAGCTGCCGGCGAACACCGCCATCAGCGTCGCCGCGATCACGTCACGGGCACCGAAGGCCAGGACGCTCACCAGGAGTTGCAGGGCGAAGGCCGGCAGCACGGTGAAGGCGACGGCGGCGCGGGCCGCCTCGTCGAAGAGCCCGAGCTGGAGGCAGCCCGTCATCACGGAAGCGATGGCTATCGTGAAGAAGCCGAGCGGCATGGGTGAGGCGATGGGGCGCAGGGTGATCCGGGTCATCGACCGGAGGTCCGGCTCGAAACGGCGCTCCGGGACGACGTCCGGCGGGGTGTCGCCGTCGTCGGCGGTGGGGGAGGCTGCGGTCATCGGGTGGATCTCTCTTTCAGTGATCGAAGCAGGGGTCGACGAAGGACGGCGTCGTCTGGGGAGCGGAGCCGCGCGCGACGCGCCAGTGGCGGTGCTGCTCGGACTCGGCGACGGCCTCGGCCACGAGTGACGCCTGGCGGGCGCCCGACTGGTAGCCGCCGAAGTGGGCCACCGGGCTCCACTGGGGGCTCACCGGCGGGACCGCCTCGTCGAGCCCCTCGTACTCCGCGGTCGCGTAGACGATGCGGCCGCCGACGACGGTCAGGACGGACTCGATGCCGGGAATGACGTCCTCGGGCACGGTGAGGTAGTCGCCGGAGAGGATGGCGAGGTCGCCGTACGAGCCTTCACGCAAGGTCCCCTTGACGTCCTGCTCGCCGGTGAGCCGAGCTCCCCCACGGGTGTACAGGTCAAGGGCGGTCTCCCGGTCGAGCAGGTTCGCGGCCGGGTAGAGGGCCGTGCCGCCGACGGTGCGCCCGGTCACGAGCCAGTGGAGTGCCACCCACGGGTTGTACGAGGAGACGCGGGTGGCGTCGGTTCCGGCCGCGACGGTCAGGCCCCGGTCGAGCATGGCCCGGACCGGCGGGGTGTGGGCGGCTGCCTCGGCGCCGTAGCGGTCGAGGAACGCGGCGCCCTGGAAGGACATCCGGTTCTGGACCGAGACGGCGCCGCCCAGGGCGGCGATCCGGTCGAGGCTGCCGGGCGAGACGGTCTCGGCGTGGTCGAAGAGCCAGCGGTTGCCGCCGGGGAACAGTCCCTCCGCGGCGAGTTTCTCGAAGACGGCCAGGTCGCGGCGGATCGTCTCGTCGTAGGTCGCGTGGAGCCGGAAGCCCCAGCCGTTCTCCATGAGCAGCCGGACGGCACTCTCGAATTCGCTCTCGTACCCTGCGGCGAGCTCGGGCCGGGGCTCGGAGAAGTTCTCGAAGTCGGCGGCGGCCCAGGTCAGGTTCTCGCCCGCGCCGTTCAGCCGGAGCCATTCGTCCCCGTCCCCGGGCTTGACCATCTCGGTCCAGCGCTTCAGGTCGGCGAGTTCCTGCCCGGCCGTCTGCGGGAAGAGGTGGTAGGCGATCCGCAGGGTCAGCTCCCCCGACCTGGCGAGGTCGACGACCGTGGCGTAGTTGTCGGGGAAGTTCTGGAACCCGCCGGCGGCGTCGACCGCGGACGTCAGTCCGAAGCGGTTCAGCTCACGAAGGAAGTGACGCGTCGACGTCCGCTTGTCGGCCTCGTCGAGAGCCGGAGCCTTGGCCAGGGTCGAGTACAGGACCAGCGCGCTCGGAGCGGCGAGCAGGACGCCGTTGGGTTCACCGTCCCGACCCCGCACGATCTGCCCGCCGCGGGGATCGGGGGTGTCGCGCGTGAATCCGGCTGCCCGCACCGCGGCCCGGTTCATCAGGGCCGACTGGTACAGATGCAGGACGAAGACCGGGGTGTCGGGGGCGGCGGCGTTCAGCTCGGCGACGGTCGGCATCCTGCGCTCGGCGAACTGCTCGGCGGTCCAGCCGCCCACCACCCGGATCCACTGCCCCTTGGGGGTGCGGCCGGCCTGCTCGCGCAGCATCGCCAGGGCGTGTCGCAGGCTTCGTACGCCGTCCCAGCGCAGCTCCAGGACGTAGTTCAGGCCGCCCCGGATGACATGCAGATGCGAGTCGTTCAGGCCGGGGATCACCCGGCGGCCGAGGGCGTCGACGACCCTCGTTCCCGGCCCGACGAGGTGGGCGAGGTCGTGGTCGTCACCGAGGGCCGCGACCCGGCCGTCGCGAAGGGCGACGGCACGGGCCTCGGGTCGGTCCGGGTCACCGGTGAACACCTTGGCGTTGCGGACCAGAAGGTCGGCGTGCCCGGCTTCCCTGCGCGGGGCGGGGCCGAGGCCCGCCACCGGCATGCTCGTCGACGGCCCGCTCATGCGAAGGCCTTGCGCAGCGTGGCGGTGGCGAGACCGATGGCGAGTTCCGCGCCCTGCGTCTCGCGCAGCGCGTTGAGCATCACGAAGTCGTGGATGACACCCTGCACGCGCAGGGCGGTGACGGGGACGCCGGCGGCACGGAGCTTCGCCGCGTACGCCTCGCCCTCGTCGCACAGGACGTCGGCCTCGGCGGTGATGACCAGGGCCGGCGGCAGTCCGGTGAGCTGCTCGGTGGAGGCGCGCAGCGGGGAGGCGGTGATCTGGGCGCGCTCGGCCTCATCGGTCGTGTACTGGTCCCAGAACCACTTCATGGCCTCGCGGCGCAGGAAGTAACCCTCACCGAACCGGTGGTAGGAGTCGGTGTCGAAGCTGGCGTCCGTGACCGGGTAGAACAGGACCTGCTGGGCGAGCGTGACGTCGCCGCGCTGCTTGGCCATGAGGGTGAGCGCGGCGCTCATGTTGCCGCCGACCGAGTCGCCCGCGACCGCGATCCGCGTGCCGTCGAGGTCCTTGTGGTGGCCCTCGCGGGCGACCCACTGGGCGACGCTGTAGTTCTGCTCGATCGCGACGGGATAGCGCGCCTCGGGCGAGAGGTCGTACTCGGGGAACACCACGGCCGCCCGGCTGCCGACGGCGAGTTCGCGCACGAGCCGGTCGTGGGTGTGGGCGTTGCCGAAGACCCAGCCCGCGCCGTGGATGTAGAGGATGACGGGGAGCGGGCCGGCGGCGCCGCGCGGGCGCACGATCCGGGCGCGGACGTCGCCGGTCGCACCGCCGTGGACGGTGATCCACTCCTCCTCGACGGCGGGCAGGGCAACACCCTCGCCGCTCTGGACGCCGTCCACGGCCTTGCGGCCCTCGGCGACGGGGATCTGGTAGAGGTACGGCGGCTGGGCCGTGGCCTCGGCGAACGCCTGGGCGGCGGGTTCGAGGACCGGACGGTTGTTCATGAGGGGTTTCTCCTTCTGAGGATGCAGGGATGGGGCAGGTCGAAGGCTCAGCAGGTCGCCCGTACGGCGTCGAGGATCATGTCGGTGACCACAGCCGGACGGGCGACGGCCACGGCGTGCGACGCGTGCGTCTCGGTGATGCGCGAGCCTGCGCGCCGGGCCATCCACCGTTCGGCGGCCGGCGGGATGTTCTTGTCGGCGGTGGCGATCAGCGCCCAGGACGGGATCGTCTTCCAGGCCGCTGCCTCGGCCTTCTCCTCCAGCGCGGCGGTGGCGACCGGGCGCTGGGTCGCGGCCATGACGGCGGCCTCGGCGCCGGGGACGTCGGCGGCGAACTGCCGGTGGAACTTGGCCCGCTCGATGACGAGTTCGGTGCCCGTGCCACCGCCCGGCAGCGGATACGACTGCCGGTTCACGGTGTCGCCGAGGGTGGAGCCCGGGAACTTGGCGGCCAGCTCAGCCGCGCTCTCACCCTTGTCGGGAGTGAACGCGGCGATGTAGACGAGGGCCTTCACCCGGCTGTCGCCGACCGTGGCACCACTGATGACGGCTCCGCCGTAGGAGTGACCGACCAGGACGACGGGTCCGTCGACGGCGGCCAGCACACTGCGCAGATAGGCGGTGTCCGCGGCGAGACCGCGCGCCGGGCCCGCAGGGCACGGACCGTGCCGTCGGCCCGGGTCACTTCCACCCGGCGCTCCCCCGCGAGCCGTCCGTGCCCCCGTACGAGCGCGATGCCCGCACCCTTGAGCCAGTCGGCCTGGCCGGTGTCGTCGCCGCGCCCGGTGAAGCGGTCACGGCGGGCCAGGGCGCGCGCCGGGTCGAGGAC
>NZ_LYOY01000067.1 GCF_001653515.1 Streptomyces sp. ERV7
CCCGCCGCGCTGATCGTCAAGGCGACCGTCCCCGAGGCGAAGCGGCAGACCGCCGACGCCGCCGTACGGGCGGGAGCGAGCCGCACCTTCGACGGACTCCCGGTCACCACGAGGACGTTGACGCAGTCCGGCCCGTACGCGCTGCCGCGCACCCTCCAGTCGCCGGACGCCCGCAAGGGCAGCGAGCCCGACCTCACGCTCTTCGCCTCCGTCGACCGCACCCGCGTCCGGCTGACCGGCGGCAGCTGGCCCGCCCCGCCGGGCACCGGCCGCGAGATCCAGGCCGCGCTGCCCGAGACCGCGGCCGCCCAGCTGGGCCTGCGCCGCTGGCCCGTCCCACTGACCCTCGCCGACCGCATGGGCGGCCCGGCCGTACAGGTCCGTGTCACCGGCACCTACCGCCCCGTCGACGCCACCGAGGCGTACTGGCAGCTGGACGACCTGGGCGGCCGGGGCAGCCGCCGGGTCAACTTCACCACCTACGGGCCGCTGCTCACCGACCCCGCGGCGCTCACCGGCGGCAGGCTGAGCGCGGGGCAGACCTCGTGGCTGGCCTCCGCCGACTTCTCCACCCTGAGCACCGACCGGCTCGGCGCCCTGCGCGCGGCGGCGGCCAAGGGCCCCAAGTCCCTGGTGGAGGGCGGGGTGTTCGCGGGCGACGCGACCGCCGCCACCTCGCTGCCCGACGTGCTCGACCGGGCCGAGCGCGCGCTGCTCGTCTCCCGCTCGACGCTCTTGATCGTGGCCCTGCAGCTGGTGCTGCTCGCCGGGTACGCGCTGCTGCTGGTGGCCCGGCTGCTGAGCAGCGAGCGGACCGGTGAGACCGAGCTGCTGCGGGCGCGCGGCGGCTCCCGCGCCCGGCTGCTCGGCCTGTCCGCGACCGAGGCGCTGCTGCTCGCCGCCCCGGCGGCGGTGGGCGCACCGCTGCTCTCCGGCCCGCTGACCCGGCTGCTCGCCGGCCACGGCCCGCTCGCCCGGATCGGCATCCACCTGGACACCGGCCCGACCGGGACGGTGTGGCTGGTGGCGGGGCTGGTCGCGCTGGGGTGCGCGGCGGCCGTGGTCGCCCCGGCCCTGTCGGCGGCGCGGACCTCGCGCGCCCGGGCCGCCACCCTGCCCGCCCCCGTGCGCGCCGGGGCCGACATCGGGCTCCTGGTGATCGCCGGGGTCGCCTACTGGCAGTTGGACCGGCAGACCGGCTCCGGGGCGCTCAGCACCGGCGGCGCGGGCGGCCTGGGCATCGACCCGCTCCTGGTGGCCGCGCCCGCGCTCGCCCTGCTCGCCGGGACCGTACTGACCCTGCGGCTGCTGCCGCCCGCCGCCAAGCTGGCCGAGCGGCGGGCCGCGGGCGGGCGCGGGCTCCCGGCGGCGCTCGCGGGCTGGCAGTTCAGCCGCCGTCCGCTGCGCGGCGCGGGCCCGGTGCTGCTGCTTGTGCTCGCGGTCGCCATGGGCATGCTGGCGATCGGCCAGTCGGCCTCCTGGGACCGCTCACAGCAGGACCAGGCGGACTTCCGCGCGGGCACCTCGGTGCGCGTCTTCGGGTCGAGCCTGAACGGCTTCGGGCAGGCCGGTTCGTACGACGCGGTCCCCGGCGTGCGGGCGGTGGCCCCGGCCGCACGCTCCTCGGTGGAGCTCTCCGGCGGCCGCTCCGGGACGCTGCTCGCCCTGGACACCGCGCACGCGGACGGCCTGCTGCTCCGCAAGGACCTCGGCGGGTCCGCCCGCGGGCTCCTGTCCGAGCTCACCCCGCGTAAGACCGACCGGCCCGGAGTGCCGCTCCCGGCGGACACCGCCGAGCTCGCCCTCAGCCTGCAGACCGGCACCGAGGGCGCCCGGGACGGCGCCTCCGCGAACCCGCTCACCGTGAACGTGACGGTGGAGGTCGAGGACCGCTTCGGCATCCTGTACCGCCTCCCGGCCGGGATCCTGGAGGCCGACGGGCGCCCGGCCGAGCGCCGGGTCTCCCTCGACCTGGCGGCGGGCGCGCCGGTCGGCCGCCCGGCCGCGCCGCTCACGCTCATGGGCGTCGACCTGGACTTCTCCGTACCGGAGACGGCTGAGCAGCACCGCTTCACCGTGCGGGAGCTGCGGACCGTGGCTCGCGACGGGGGCACCGCCCCCCTCGCGCTGCCCGCCGCCGACCGCTGGCGGGCCTCCTCCCTGGAGTCCGGCGACGGCCCGGGCGGCCTGCAGTCCCTGACCCCGAAGAGCGGCGGTCGGTCCCTGTCGGTGCCGTACACCACGGGTTCGATATCGCCGTCCAACACCTCGATGACGATTCCGAGCCGCGCCGTCCGGCTCACCGCCGTCCGGCCCGCGCCGCCCGCGCTCACCGCGATCGCCACCGACCGGTTCCTGGCCTCCAGCGGGACCCGGGTCGGGCAGACCGTCACGGCCGTCCTGGCCGGTCAGACCCTGCGCGCCAAGGTCGTCGACCGGATGGCCGAGCTTCCGACGACCGGGCCCGGCGCGGAGACCGCCGGGGGCGGCGGACGCGACGGCGGCGCACTCCTGCTCGATCTGCGCGCGGTCAACGAGCGGCTCGCCGTCGACACGGGCACCAGCCTCGCCCCGACCGAGTGGTGGCTCGCCACCGGACCCGGCGACGCGGCCCGCGCGGCGGCGACGCTGCGGGCCCGCCCGGACATCGACCCGCAGCAGGTGCTGGTGCGCGCCGAGGTCGCCGAGCAGCTGCGCGACGACCCGCTGGGCGCGGGCCCGCAGGCCGCGCTCATCGCCGCCGCGATCGTGGCGGCGGCCCTCGCGGCGGTCGGCTTCGCGGTGAGCGCGGCGGGCTCGCTGCGCGAACGCGGCGCCGAGTTCGCCGTACTGCGCGCCCTGGGCGCCCCGCGCCGCCAGCTGGCCCGGCTGATCGCGGCCGAGCAGGGGGTGCTGATCGCGCTCGCGCTGCTGGTGGGGCTCGCCCTGGGCGAGGTGCTGACGCGTGCGGTGGTGCCGCTGATCGTGCTCACCGGGCAGGCCACCCAGCCGGTGCCGAAGGTGCTGGTGGAGCTGCCCGCCGGACGGCTCGCCGTGCTGTTCGCGGGAGTCGCCGCCGTACCGCTGCTGATCGTCGCGACGCTGGCGCTGCGGCGGACCGACCCGGCGGTCTCGCTGCGCCACCAGGGGGACAACTGACATGAATGCCAAGGCCGTTGCCCCCTGGGTGCGCACCCGGCTGCGGACCGCGCCGGGCGCCGCGGGCGCGCTCGCCCTGCTGGTGCTGCTCACCGCGTTCCTGGCCGGCGCGCTGCCGCGCGGGATCGACGGGTACGAGGACCGGGGGCTGCGCCACGCGGTGGCGTCGGCGGCGCCGGAGAACTCGGTGCTGCGGCTGTCCGGCCCGATGCCCGCGAACAGCGACGCGAAGGACCCCGACCCGGGCGCCGCGCTCCGCCCGGGGCCCATGGAACGCGGGTACCTGGAGCAGCTGGCGGCGATCCCGGCGCCGCTGGGCGCGGACACCGGGCAGTCGGCGTACGGGGTGCGCACCGCCGAGAAGGTGCCCGCGAACTCCCCGCTGGACGCCTGGCTGCCCAGGCCGGAGGGCCTGCCGCCGCGTCTGCTGATCGCCTCCCGGTCCTCGCTGTCCGACCACGCCCGGCTGGTGAGCGGGCGGCTGCCCACCGCGAAGGCCGACTCGACCTCGCACACGGCGGAGGCGGTGGTCACCGCCACGACCGCCAAGGCGCTCCATATCTCCCCCGGTTCGGTGATCCATGTGCCGGGCGCCAAGGGCGAGCCGCTGGCGATCCGGATCACCGGGACCGTTCGCCCGCTGCTCCCCGACGCGAGCTACTGGGCCACCGCACCGGCGCTGCGCGACCCCCAGTTCATCCCCAGCACCCCCAAAGAGGACGATCCGCACTACTGGTACGCGGGCCTGCTGCTCGGCGCCGACTCGGCGCCCGCGCTCCTCGAAGCGGGGGGCAGGCCCGAGCTGTACGCGGACATCGCCCCGGGCACCCAGACCATGAACGCCCGCCGGCTGCACGGCCTCTCCACCTCCGTGGCCTCCCTGGAGGCCGGTCCGGCGCTCGCGTCGCTGCGCCAGCTGGTCGGCCCCGGCACCACGGTCTCCACCGAGCTCGACGCGATCTTCGAGGGGTACACCTCCGTTCGCGACTCGATCACCCCGGTGGTCGCGGTCGCGACCTTCGGCACGGCGACGGT
>NZ_LYOY01000068.1 GCF_001653515.1 Streptomyces sp. ERV7
GCGCGGGCTGATGCGGGTCCTGATGGGACTGAGCACTCCGGACGAGGTGTTCGGGGACGAGAAGTTCCGCCACCGAGTGGCCCAGGCGCCCCGTGGCGCGGTCCCGGAGAGCACCGCGCCCCTGCCCCGCCAGGACCTCCTCGACGCCCTCGTAGCGGCGGAAGGAGACCCGTCGTGACGCCGTTCTGTCGACGCGCCGCCTCCGTGGCGGAAGGAGGGCGCCCGTGACCGCCCCCACCGTCGTCTCCTCGCCCCGGCCCCGGCCGGCGGTGGGAGCGGGCCGCCGGGTGCTGCTGGCCCCGGTCACGATCACCCCCTCCAAGCCGCTCACGCCGTCCCACCTCAAGGGGCTGTTCTGGACGGACGTGATGTACCGGGCGACCGCGTGTCTGTCGGAGGTCGACTACCGCTTCAGCCACTCCACGTACCACCTCACCGAACAGACCCTGGCGTTCTGGGAATTCCTCGACCGGACCCAGGGAGACACCGCCTACGCCTCGCTGACCGAGGACGACATCGGCTCGCTGTACGTGCGCCACCGGGCGGCGAAGGACCGGGTTCCGGCCGCGGCGCTGCGCCCGTACGCCGACGCCGTCGAGCACCACGGCTGGGTGCACCCGGCCGCGACCCGCGTCCTCGAACTGTGGCGGGGCCACTACGCCCGTCTTGGCCTGTACGACCCCGGGCTGCTCGCCCACCAGCCGCCCGGCCTCGGCCTGGAGGAGATGCTGGAGCATCTGCGCGCGCGTGGCGTGTGCCTGGACCACCGGGAACTCGGCGGCCCGGTCTACCTCGACCTGACACGGCACGGTCTGCCGCTGCGGCAGATCGTCACCGCCGACGGCCGCCCCAACTACCTCGCCTGCGCACTGCGCGAACTCCTCCCGCTCGCGCCGCACTACGACGAGCTGGTGTTCCTGTACGACCGCGACCTCGACCCGGACTACCAGCTCCTCGCGCGCGTGCTCGGGCCCCTGGGCCCCGTCGTGCACCGGGTCACGGTCGGGCGCGTCCCCGTGGACGGCGAAATCCGCTCGGCCCGCACAGGCGGCTGGCGGGGACTGGACGCGGCCTCGCTGATCGAGACGGCCTCCGCCGACCACGACGACGCCGCGATCCGGCTCGGCATGCGGCTCTACTTCATCGCGACCCTGGGACCGGGCCAGGCCCAGTCGCACAGGCCCGATCTGCTGAGCCAGTGCCTCAAGCGCGCCGACCGCCTGCTGGGCGGCGCGCCCGACACCGCGGAGCCGGGTCTGCCCGAACGGCTGGGCGTCCACCGCCGCGACCACACCTATGTGGATCCGTACCGGCTCACCACCAGCCTGCTCGGCCGACGCCGCGCCGCGCCCGCGCGCGATCTGCTGAAGGAGGTGTTCCTGTGCCCCTGACCGAGCACCGGCTCCCCCCGGCGGGCGCCCCCGTGCCCCTGACCCAACGACGGCTCCACGCGGAGGCGTTCCGGCGACTGCGGGAGGCGCGGCCCGAACTGGCCGCCGCCGAGGGCGAGTCGGATCTCGACGCGCTGCTGGCGGTGCGCAGCCGGGTCGCGGAGCGGCCGGACGCCGACGCCGTCCAGGCGGTGGCGGTCGTACGCCGCTTCGACCCCGCGGCCTGGGTCCATGACGCGTCCGCCTTCGCGCTCGGGCTGGCACCCGACACCGCGGCGGCCTGGCGGCGCTCATTCACCCGAACGGTGTTCCTGGCCGGGAACCCCGCGAACCTGCTGGGCCGTTACTCCTTCGACCACCTGGCCGAGGACGGGTCGGTCGGCTGGTGCGGCCCGGCACCGGCCGAGAGCAGCGCGGGGCTGCGCCGCCTGCTCAAGCTGTTCCTGTCCACGGCCGC
>NZ_LYOY01000069.1 GCF_001653515.1 Streptomyces sp. ERV7
GGGTAACGGGGGTCGGGGTAGGACATGGCCGCTTCTCCTCATGGGCGAGCACTCATTAGATGAGCACTAAGATAACGAGCACTCATGCATGCGTCAATGATTCAATGAGCGCTCATTCACTTTCTGGAAACTGGAGGACCGATGGCCGATGCCGTGGCAAGGGTTCTGGAGCAGTGGCGCCGCGAGCTCCCGGACGTCGACGTGTCGCCGGTCGCGGTGGTCGGCCGGATCATGCGGCTGTCCCGGATGTGGGACAAGGAAATCAAGGACTTCCTGGCCCAACACGACCTGGACCCCGGGGAGTTCGACGTACTGGCCACCCTTCGGCGGTCCGGCGCCCCCTATGAGCTGACCGCGGGAGTCTTCCTCAAGACGTCGCTGGTCACCACCGGCGCCATCACCCTGCGCGTCGACAAGATGGACGCCAAGGGCCTCGTGACACGAGTGCGGGACGACGCCGACCGCCGCTCCGTGAAGATCCGCCTCACACCGCGTGGCCTCGACGTCGTCGACCACGTACTCCCGCTGCACCTCGCCAACGAGGCCCGCCTGCTCCGAGCTCTGTCCGCCGAAGACCACTCCCACCTGGCCGCCACACTGGAAGGGCTGTTGGAGTCGTACGGGGACACGCCCCCTCCGGTCGGCACCTGAGCACCGCCCGCCCGAACGGACCGGCACCCCTCCCCTGCCCGGACCGGCACCCCGGCTAGGCTTGAGTGTGTCGTTCCAGGATTGAGCGTGCGGTTTCCGTTTACGGGGAGAGTGATCTGGTGACAGAGCGCAAGCCGGCGGGTATGAGCGTCGAGACATGGGTGGACCGGCAGATCCGTGAGGCGCAGGAGCGCGGCGAGTTCACCGAGCTGCCGGGCTTCGGCAAGCCACTGCCCGACGCCGCGCAGCCGTACGACGAGATGTGGTGGATACGCCAGAAGATGGCCCGCGAAGGCGTCACCGGGATGCTGCCGCCGTCCCTGGCACTCCGCAAGGAGATCGAGGACACGCTGGCCGCGGTGGCCAAGGCGCCTTCCGAACGAGTAGTGCGGGCGCTTCTGGAACCGGTCAACGACAAGATCACCGCCATGCTCCGGCAGCCGCCTCCGGGACCGCCGCTGGGCAGGAAGCCGATCGACGTGAACGAGGCCGTACGGGAGTGGCGCGAGGCGCGCGGCGAGGCCTGACGGCTCACACCGACGCGTCCCGGCAGACCTCCACCGCCGCCGCCCGAAACCCTGTCCGTGGCTGAAAAGATGCGCCCCAAAACAACTTCCACGAACGTGAGTTGGTGCATACGGTCGCCTCTGTCAGTCGTGAAGAGAACGTTCAGGGAGGGACAGCATGAACCACAACATACGGGCGGCGGCCGCGACCGCGGCGCTCGTCACCGGGCTCCTCGCTGCCGCCGGCACCGCCCAGGCGGCCCAACGCATCGACGCGCAGCAGCTCTCCGCACACCTCGACAAGGCGGTCGCCGCGGAGCAGGCGAACGGCGAGACCACGGGTGGGCCCATCCTCGGGGCCGTGACCAGCAGTCCCGACACCGTCGACTCCTGAGCGGGCGCGGGTGCGCACCGTGGACAGTCCGGGGGAAGACCACGTCACCTGGTGCCCCAGCGGGGAAGCACACCGTCCGGAATCCGTCGTCCTGGGTGTCCGGTCGGGGGAGAACGGCCAAGTCGTCTATCTGGCCGAGCCGGTGCCGGCAGCTCAGGTGCTGCCCGGCATCCCGGAGGGCATCGCGCCCCACCGAGTGCTCCGGTTCGCCTCGCACTGCGTGTCCGGTTGCGCCAACCGGGTCGACGACGCCTGCGGCCTGATCGAGCGCATACAGACCCTGCCGTCACCCGACACCTCGGGGGCCGTGCCACGGTGCCATCTGCGTCCCCACTGCAAGTGGTGGCACCAGGCGGGGGTGGACGCCTGCCACCGCTGCCCCGCCATCACCACACTCAACTCCCCCGACGACGAGCTCGCCGTGCTCGTCGCGGATCCCTCCACCACCACCGAGCAGTTGGAGACCTGGATCGCCGCGGCCGAGTGACACACACGGCGGCTGTACGCGGTGGTTCACCACACCCCGGCGCCGGTCGCGGGGCTTCCCGCGACCGGCGCCGGTGGGTGGGGGACGGACCTCAACCACCCATGTCCCTTGCCGGCCCTTCCTCTTCGACCACGACCGGGATACCCCCGGCCGCCTTCTCCAGGCTGTGCCGCAACGACGTCGAGCGCACCCCCGCGGCGCTCGTGGCCACCCGGATGCCGGACGCGTCCGCCGTGGCACTGCCGCTGTTGACGGGATCCCCCTGCGCCAACCACCGGGTCGCGAGGTGGTGATGAGGATGCTCCCAGCCCCCGGCTGAAGGGATCCTGAAGGTTCCTGAGGATCTTTCAGCAACCTTCAACTGCCCTGCGGCATACGGCATCGTGTGAGCATGCGCATACTGCTGGTCGAAGACGACGAACGGTTGGCAGAGCTGCTGCGCCGGGGGTTGTCCGGTGACGGGTTCGCGGTGGATGTGGCCCACGACGGGCCGCACGGGCTGGAGTTGGCGCACGGCGACGACTACGACGTGATCGTGCTGGACGTCCTGCTGCCCGGGCTGAACGGCTTCCGCCTCTGCTCCCGGTTGCGGGAGGCCGGCGTATGGACTCCGGTACTGATGCTGACCGCCAAGGACGGCGAGTACGACGAGGCCGAGGGGCTGGACACCGGCGCGGACGACTACGTCACCAAACCCTTCTCCTACGTCGCCCTGGTCGCCCGACTGCGCGCCCTCGTCCGGCGCGGCCGCCGTGAGCGCCCCGCCGTCATCCACATCGGTGACCTCGAGATCGACCCGGCCGCCCGGCGCTGCCGACGAGGTGAGACCGTACTCGCCCTGACGGCGAGGGAGTTCTCGGTGCTGGAATACCTCGCCCTGCGCCACGGCGAGGTCGTGACCAAGACCGAGGTCCTGGAACACGTGTGGGACCACGCCTACGACGGCGACGTGAACATCGTCGAGGTGTACGTCTCCGCTCTGCGGCGCAAGATCGACACCCCGTTCGGCACCCGTACCATCCACACCGTCCGCGGCGTCGGATACCGCCTCGACCACGGCAGGACACCCGTATGAGCCGTCTGGAGATGTCCCGTCTGCTCTCGCCCACGACGGTCCGCGCCCGGCTCACCCGTCGTGCGGCCGGCATCGCCGCCCTCGGCACCGTCGTCGTCCTGGGCATGGTGACCGTGTTCACCGCCGACAGCGTCGACCTCCGCGACTCCGATGACAGATCATCCGCGGCCGGACGGGACTCCCCGGTCCTGGAGATATGCCGGAACCTGGGGCTCGTTCGCCCGCACGAGACACCAGCGGATCCGGCCGTCTCCGGCTGGATGTGGCTGTGGGCGGTGACCGCGGTCGCCGTCGTGGCGGCAGGGTCCTGCTGGTTCGCCCTCGGCAGCGTGCTGCGACCGGTGGAGGAAGCCCGCAGCTACTTCTCCCTGATCGTCTCGGGCGCCTCCAGAAGCCGCCTCCCCCTCCCCGGCAACGGCGATGAGCTCAACGAACTGGTCCGGACGATGAACTCCGGCCTGCACCGGCTCCAGACCACCGTGGAGCAGCAGCGGCGCTTCGTCGCCGACGCCTCGCACGAACTGCGCAACCCCCTGGCGGCACTTCAGGCCGAGCTCGAGATCGCCCTGGCCCGCCCGGACCGGGCCGACTGGCCCGACGTGGTACGAGCCGCCCTCGGCGACACCCGGCGCCTGCAGCACCTCACCGAGGACCTGCTGCTTCTGGCCCGTCTCGACCTCGACAAGCCCCCTGAGCAGCACCGCATGGAGAAGGTGGACCTGACCGACCTGGTCCGTGAGGAAACAGCCCGCCGCCACCCGCCCACCCATGTGGCACTCCACCTCGACATCCTCGCCGAGCCGATGGTCGTCCGTGGCCATCCCGCCCTGCTCGCCCGGGTCCTGGGCAACCTCCTCGACAACGCGGAACGCCACGCCACCAGCCGCGTCACCGTCCGTCTCAGGGACGACGCCGCCGAACGGCAGGCCGTCCTCGACGTCTTCGACGACGGGCCCGGTATCCCACCCCGCGACCACGCCCGTGTCTTCGAACGCTTCACCCGCCTCGACACCGCACGCACCCGCCACACCGGCGGAACCGGCCTGGGCCTCGCCATCGCCCTCCGTATCACCACCCTCCACCGTGGCACGCTTACCATCACTCCCGCCCCGCACGGAGCACACCTGACCACCCGCCTGCCTCAATCACCAGGGCGTTAGGCACACTTTGTGTGTTGTAGTCCGTTACCGAAGAGGATGAGCCACGCATGATCACGCTTACGAAGGACTCCGGCCCGGCAGACCTGGACGGAGTGACCCATCTGTCCATCGGGGTCTCCTGGGACCCGACGGCCGGCAGCAGTGGTGGAGTTGTCGGGTTGCTCCGCCGCAAGTCGGGTACCGACCTGGACCTGATCGCCGTCGCGATGCAGGGCGCGGACCCGGTGCGCCTCGCGGGTCTCGACTCGCTGGACCCCATGGGCAACGGCTCGCTGGTGCACAGCGGTGACAACCAGACAGGTCGTGGCGACGGTGACGACGAGACCGTCACGGTCGAGTTCGCGCGGATCCCCGAGCAGATCACCTCGGTCGTGTTCGTCGCCGCCGCGTTCAAGAAGGGCAGCTCCTTCCAGAAGGCCCGCAACATCAGCTTCAAGGTCTACGACGCGACCGGGGGAAGCGCCCAGCAGGTCGCCGACATCTGGCCGAGCCTGCTCAGCCAGGACAACGGCTGCGCCGTGGCCAAGGCCATGCGGGTCGGCAACAGCTGGAAGCTCGAAGTCATCAATGTGACGGGGAAGATAAAGCAGGGCGACGAGCACGCCCTGATGCGCTTCGCCATCAGCAAGTAGCCCGGCCCGTGACCCGAGCGACGATCGGGTCCGGGTCCGCGGGACTGCGCAAGCCCCTCCGGCTGTCGCCGACGCACGGCATCAGCGACAGCCGAGGGCTCCGCATAGGTACTACGCCTGCAGCCAGGGACGTCGGCCCGGTCCCGTCGGGTGGGTGCCGGTGACGGCCATGACCACCGAGTAGAGGCTGGTCTCGGCGGCGATGAAGAGGCGGTTGCGCTTGGCGCCGCCCCAGGAGATGTTGGCGACCGCCTCGGGGACGTTGAGCCGCCCGATGAGGGTGCCGTCGGGGTCGTAGCAGTGCACCCCGTCCCCCATCGCGGCGGCCCAGAGCCGACCGCCGTCGTCGAAGCGCAGGTTGTCGAAGCGGGCCCTCTCGCGGCCCTGCGCCTCGGCGAAGACCTTGCCGTCGGACAGTGTGCCGTCGTCGCGTACGTCGAAGACCCGGATGCAGCCGGCCCGGGTGTCGGAGACGAACAGCTGCCGCTCGTCGTCCGAGAAGACCAGCCCGTTCGGCGCCCCGAAGCAGTCGGCGACCAGCCGCACTTCACCCGTGGCGGGATCGACGCGGTAGACGTTGTTGGCCCCGATCTCGCTCTGCGCGCGATAGCCCTCGTAGTCACTGGTGATACCGAAGTCCGGGTCGGAGAACCAGATCGAACCGTCGGACTTGACCGCCGCGTCGTTCGGGCTGTTCAGGCGCTTGCCCTGCCACCGGTCCGCGAGGACGGTGACCGTGCCGTCGTGTTCGGTGCGGGTCACCCGACGGTTGCCCTGCTCACAGGTGACCAGCCGGCCCTCCCGGTCGAGGGTGTTGCCGTTGGTGTGCCCGGCGGAGCGCCGGAAGACGCTGACGGCACCGGTCTCCTCGTCCCAGCGCAGCATCCGGTCGTTGGGGATGTCGCTCCAGACGACCTGCCGCCAGGCGGGCACGTAGATCGGCCCCTCGGCCCAGCGGCACCCGGTGTACAGGACCTCCAGCGCCTCGTCTCCGTTCATGCAGCGTCCGGTACGGAACCGCTCGTCGAACATCTCGTACAGCCCTGCGTGCTCGCCGGCCATGGGGCCCTCCCTCGTCCACGGATGTCACACCTGCCGAAGTTCATTCGGCCTGCCGTGCACATTGCAGGATGAGCTATGGTCAATACAAGACGATCCCGAATGGAGAGTTGTGGATCACATAGACCGGACCCTGCTGGCGCAGCTCCAGCAGGACGCCACCCAGTCCTACGCCGCACTGGGACAGGCCGTCGGCCTGTCCGCCGGTGCCGCTCATGAGCGTGTGCGCAAACTGCGCGAGCGCGGCGTCATCCGGCGCACCACCGTCGAGGTGGATCCGGCCGCGGTGGGCAGTGTCGTCCTGGCCTATGTCATGGTCGACTCGACCTCGTGGATGGGTGATTCGGCGAACGACTTCGCCGCACTCCCCGAAGTCCTGGAGGCGCACGTCATCGCCGGCAGCGCCTCGGTGCTGGTGAAGGTCAGGACCGCGACGACCGAGCAACTGCAGGACGTACTGCGCCGGATCTACGCCATCGACGGGGTCAGCGGAACCCAGGCCACGGTGGTGCTGGAGACGTTCTTCGAGCGGCCGCTCTCGCCCCAGGAGGGCTAGCGGCCGCGCCGGGGCCGGCTCACGCGGAGGTGATGGCCCGCTCCAGCAGACCGTGGAGCACGCGCTGCTCCTGCGGGGCGAGGCCGGACAGCGGGGAGTCCACCGCGAGGAGCCCGAGGAGGCGTTCGCGCAGTGCGGTGCCCTCGGCGGTGAGGACGAGGTGCTTGGCGCGGCGGTCGGTGGGGTGCGGGTGGCGCTCGATGAGGCTCTGCTTCTCCAGCTTGTCGACGACGAAGGTGGTGTTGGAGGGCTCGCAGCTCATCCGCTCGGCGAGCTCCCGCATGGTCATCGGCCCGCTCATCTCCCGCAGTGCGGTCGCCTGGGACGCGGTCAGCCCCAGGGTGACGGCGCGCTCCCGTACATGCTCGGCGATCCGCTGGGCCAGCCCGTTCACCAGACCGCACAGCTGTCGCTCGGCGATGGCCTGCTGCTCGGGGGACGTCGTCATGCCACCACCTTAGCAACTCCATCAAGACAACATAATTACAGCTTGAATGATTCGAACTTGATGCTTATGGTGGGCGTCGCCGCCGCAGGAGCAGCGGCGATCCGACGATGGCTCACAGGGGAGAATCCATGGCCGACCTGACGGTGGATCACGCTGTACGACTGCGCCGACCTGCGGGAATCCGCTCCATATGGCTGGGCGACACAAAGGTCTCGTACGTCCCGGACGGCGATGTGCGGCTCCGGCCGCTGCACCTGCTGAAGGACACCACCGATGAGGTGTGGGCCGCACACCCGGAGTACCTGGACGCCACGGGCCATCTGGTGGGGAGCGTCGGCGGCCTGCTGGTCGAGCACGGGGAGCGCGCGCTGCTGATCGACACGGGCTTCGGCCCGCAGACGTACGAGGCTCCGGACGGGCCGCTCGGTGTGATCCAGGGAGGCGCTCTCCCGGAGAGTCTGGCCGCACTCGGCCGTTCCCCCGAGGACATCGAGGCGGTGGCCTTCACCCACCTCCACCCCGACCACCTCGGCTGGGCCTGCCACCCCGTTCCCGGCGGTGAGCAGCCCCTGCTGGCGCACGCCGACTACCTGATCTCCGAGGTGGAATGGCAGGGGCGCGACCTCCTGGAGGCCGAGGGAATGGCCGAGCAGGTCGCGGCCCTGGCACCGCGCGTACGGACGATCGCCGACGGGCAGGAGGTATTCCCCGGCGTACGGGTGCGGATCACCCCCGGCCACACCGTCGGGCACGCCGAATACGTCATCACCGGGGGCGGGCGGCGACTGATCGCGTTCGGCGACGCCGTGCACTCACCGATCCAGATCGACCACCCCGAGTGGTCCTCGGGCTTCGACCACGATCCCGCCCTGACCGCCGGCCACCGCCGGCGTCTCGTCGCGGAGTTGGCGGAGCCCGGCACGATCGGCTTCGGTGTCCACTTCGCCGACGTGGTGTTCGGACACGTGCGGCAGGACGGAACCGGCCCGGCTTGGCGTCCTCTGGACGCCTGACCCGGTACGGCAGTCCCGGTCCGACCGGCGTGTCAGCCCTGCCCGGAGTGGCGGGGGGAACGGGCCTCGGCCGTGGCCGTCAGCTCCTTCAACCACTCCTCAAGGCCTCCTCCGAGGTACTTGAGGGAGGTCGGCACATCCGCTTCGACCTGGTCACCGGTCCAGGTCTCCTCGGTCTGTACGAGGACACCGCCCCGCACCTTGATGAAGTTCCAGACGTGAACGCCCCGGTCGATGCGCAGCCCTTCACCGATGGCGGGCCCGGTCCACCGTATGCACGTGCCGTGCTTGAGCTGACGGACGGTCGACGTGATGGTCAGGGTGGTGGCGGGCGTCGTGGGGGTGGCCGACGGCTGCCCTGGTCCCGGCGACATGGCCGAGGCCCACCCGGCGAGCGCCGCCGCGTCACAGCAGGGCACGCCGCCCGGTCCCGGCGACACGGCCGAGGCCCGCCCGCTGCCGACGCCACGGCCGAGGCCCACCAGGCGAGCACCGCCGCGAAGCACCGCCCCGAAGCGCCGCCGCGTCATGGCAGGGTGCCCCGCACACGATGGCCAACGCCTGCCCGGCGACGACCCGTCGACCCGGCGGCGGCCATAACGCGACGCCCGTTACGGCGATCACATGCCCGCGTCGGTTAGTCTCCCCGGATGCTCGACGACGTCGCCCGCCCGTCCGCCGGGCTCGCCGTGCGCTGCACCAGGGTCCTGCTCTCGCCCTGGGCGCGCCTGGCCCTCCTGGTGCTGGTGCTCTCGGCGGCCGCCACGACCGTGCTGCTCCTTGAGCCGCAGCGGCTGCTCGCCGACGGCTGGCCGCACCGCCTCGGCGGCGGCGCCGCGGTGGTGCTCTTCGGTGTGGCGTACGGTCTGTGCACCGCCGCCTTCGTACCGCGCCCCCTGCTCAACCTGGCCGCGGGAGCGATCTTCGGGTCCCAGGCGGGGCTGCCGTCCGCACTCGCCGGAACGGTGCTCGGCGCCGGCATCTCGTTCGGCCTCGGCCGGGTGCTGGGTCAGGACGCGCTGCGGCCGCTGCTGCGGGGCCGCTGGCTCAAGGCGGCCGACGGCCAGCTCAGCCGGCACGGGTTCCGCTCGATGCTGGCGATCCGGCTCTTCCCCGGCGTGCCCTTCGCGGCGGCCAACTACTGCGCCGCCGTCTCCCGGATGGGCTGGCTGCCGTTCCTGCTCGCGACGGGCCTCGGTTCGGTGCCCAATACGGCGGCGTACGTGGTCGCGGGCAGCCGCGCCGCGTCCCCGACCTCGCCGGTGTTCCTGATCGCGATGGCGTTCATCGCGGTGTCGGGCCTGGGCGCGGCGGCGGTGGCGTGGCGCAAGCGGCACCGGCTGAGCGGGCGGGCCCAGCCGGCGGGGCCGCGGACGGCCGCCACGGACGGGGAGCCCACCGGGGAGTATGCGGCCGAGCCCGCCGGGCCGCCCGTGCCCGGCAGGACCGCATAACTCCCGCTTCATCTCGGGCCTGTACGCTGCCCTGCGACCGGCCGCCGATCACACCGTCATACCGGCCGTCGGATCGTCGTGCCCACAACCGTCTTCAGCACCCGGGATGGCCCACGCCCCATGTCTTGGTTCGAATCGTTCATCCTCGGGCTCGTCCAGGGGCTGACGGAGTTCCTGCCGATCTCCTCCAGCGCGCACCTCCGGCTCACCGCGGCCTTCGCCGACTGGCAGGACCCGGGGCCGGCGTTCACCGCGATCACCCAGATCGGCACCGAGACGGCCGTCCTCATCTACTTCCGCAAGGACATCGTCCGGATCATCTCGGCGTGGTTCCGCTCGCTCACCGACCGGTCGATGCGCGGCGACCAGGACGCCCGGATGGGCTGGCTGGTCATCGTCGGCTCGATCCCGATCGGCGTGCTCGGCATCGTCCTCAAGGACCAGATCGACACCACCTTCCGCGATCTGCGGGTGATCGCCACCACGCTGGTGGTGATGGGCGTCGTCCTCGGCATCGCCGACCGCCGCGCCGCCCGCGACGAGGCCGGCGGCCGCCACCGCGCGGCCAAGCAGCGCAAGTCGCTCCAGGACCTGAGCGTCAAGGACGGCCTGGTCTACGGGATGTGCCAGGCCATGGCCCTGATCCCGGGCGTCTCCCGCTCGGGCGCCACCATCAGCGGCGGCCTCCTGATGGGCTACACCCGCGAGTCCGCGGCCCGCTACTCCTTCCTGCTCGCCATCCCCGCGGTCCTGGCCTCGGGCGTCTTCGAGCTGAAGGACGCGGGCGGCGAGGGCCAGGCCCCGATGGCCGAGACACTCTTCGCCACGGTGATCGCCTTCGGCGTCGGATACGTCGTCATCGCGTGGTTCATGAAGTTCATCTCCAGCAAGAGCTTCATGCCGTTCGTGATCTACCGCATCCTGCTGGGCATCGTCCTCTTCGCCCTGGTCGGAGCCGATGTCCTCAGCCCGCATGCGGGCGAGG
>NZ_LYOY01000070.1 GCF_001653515.1 Streptomyces sp. ERV7
CTGGAGGGGATGTCAGCACCCCCGACCACCCAAAACCCCATGGTGACCAGCGGCGTTCACCACGACGCCGCAAGGTAAGGGCAGGAGAATGCTCAGGGGATAGCTCAGGAGATCCCGGGGCTTGATCCCGACTGAAAACGATCAGTGATCCGACTCCCGGGTCGGATCACTGACCATTCCCGAACTCCAGGACAGCTACCAGCAGCGACCGTAGGCCCGTACCTCACCTCAGCCTCCGACTTACGCGGAGAAGAGGTGTCGGCACGGTGAACATGCCTGCCCACCTACGCTGATCAGGGAGAACGCCCCCTTACACGAAAGGGGGGTTCACACCTGCGGTAGTACCTCCGGAGCACCTTCCGG
Organism: Streptomyces sp. ERV7; assembly: GCF_001653515.1. Taxonomy (GTDB): domain Bacteria; phylum Actinomycetota; class Actinomycetes; order Streptomycetales; family Streptomycetaceae; genus Streptomyces. Next base: position 364 of record NZ_LYOY01000070.1, read on the forward strand.
TGCACCTGTCCACGCAACGGTGCAAACAACCGTGGGTACAACTCTCGGGGTCGGAGCCACGGGAGGGGCCCGCAGCAGGCCATGACCGGATGGCTGCGGGTCCCCGGTGCGCCCCGTGGGGATGGAGCTGAACGCCCCGTTCAACGATCCCCGTGCCCTCTCGGTCACGGAGGCTTGCCCACCCCCGACCACGGCAGGTTCAGAGCCTGCCCGCCACGACCACGGTGTTCAGCAGGCCCGTAAGGACCGTGGCGGTGCCGATGGCGACCTGTACCGGCACCACCAGCGCTGAGCGGCGGTGAACAGCTATGGCGACGCCGACAGCGACCAGGAGCACCGCGACGGACAGCATGAGCACGGTGAGAGAAGGCATGGGTCCCCCCAGGGGATCGGGCACACGACAAAAGCGGCGCGTGCGGGTCATGGATGACAGAGCGGGTGTGCACTCCTTGCGTCCCGGGCAGAGCGCCGGACAGGACGCGGACGCGGCACAGGGTGGAACAGGCGGGGGGCAAGCCCCGCAACTACCGCCCCACAGTTCGTCTAGGGGGTCGAATGTCTGGCCCCACCACAAGCCGCACCACGGGCTGGCGGAGGCTGGCCATGAGCCCATCCACAGCTGGTCAGCGCGGTACGGCTCGGGGTGCTGATGTCCGCCCCGAGCTAGACGCCGCGCCGCTGGTGATGCCGGGACGGGAAGGCAGGTTCCGGCCGTGCCCGCGGATACTCAGGCGGACGCGGAGGGCGTCGTCGGCGTTGGTGGGGCTGACGACGGAAGTTGAATGGCCGCTGGCATGACGAGAAGGGGCGGCACCCTCAACGGGTGCCGCCCCTTCTCGTCATGCCAGCGGCCATAGTCTTTGAACCCCGTTTGCGCCCCGGCGGTCGGTGCGCCTTCTCTCCGCGTGGGCGACGGGGTTCTGGGTCATACCGGACTGAGGGCCGGCCATAAACCGCATCACGGCTCGTCAGCGGTGCGGGGTGGAGCCCGACCTCGCAGACTTCCAATCCTCTGGTTGAGCGCAGCGAAGCCACCCAGCCATGCGAAGAGTTCGACTGCGGAGTTATGCCGCCGCTGGTGCCCGTCGCCATGGTCGAGGGATCAGCGCCGGACGCACGCGCCGCGCAGAGTCTGCATCGGATGGTCAGGGCCACCGGGGAGCGCATGTGGATGGCACGCGCTCCCCCCTATGGATGAATCAGGGGGAAGGCCACGGGCGCCGGTATAGCTGACTGATCAGGGGCTTTGCCCCCAACTGCCTGCTCAGGCGGGCGGGTTGCGGAGCGGCTGTCATGGCGGAACCGGAGGCTCCGCGCCCCCTTCCTCTCCCAACTTGAGTGACGCCAGCGGATGTTACTCACACCACTGAGCCTGCTCGGGCAGGTGTAGTACGCCCGAACCGGTAGAGTCTGAGCGCGCCTTCTCTCACGAGCCCGGTTCGGTCGCTTCCGATCGGGGCCGACCGCCCTGGGAGAGGAGGTGATGCGCGTGGACGCCAACCCGCCCGAGGGCGGGGAGAAGCGGTACCGGAAGGCCGTGATGAAGGTTCTCGGCTGGCTGACGCTTCAGGGCCTGAGTGCTCTGATCCGTTACCTGACCGATGATCACTCGTAAACGGCACCGGGTCCCCTGCGGTAACAGGAGACCCGGGTTCCGGAGCCGTAGCTCCACACGCCGGCCTCGTGCCCCCAGGCGTCATGAACCTGAAGGGGGTACGGGGCCATTTCGCTGGCACAAACAGGTTGTTGAGCTGCAGACCCGCAGGGCCGCTCCTACCCTGCTCGCAGCGCTGCCCAACCTCGCGTATTTCCTTCGTGCAAGCCAGTAGTTTGGCCAGTGAACGGATCATAGCGTTAGGTCAGTGGGCTTTGGTGCGCAACGAACTGCCCGGGCGGAGTACCTCTAAAGTACCTCTAAACCGCACCTCCGAAAAGTTGGGCGAGTGCGGAGACCGCCACCCGGGAGGGACTTTGAGCCGAGGACTGGCTGATTTTGATCCCCAGGTGCTCATGCTGCTGCGCACCGCGCGTCATGTCGACCGCACGGGCCAGAAGCCGCTCACCGCCGGCGAACTGGCGCAGCTCGTGGGCACGACCAAGGCGCAAATCCTGGCGTATGAGAACGGGCATCAAGTACCTGATCCCCCGCGACTACGGGATCTGGCGGAAGTCCTGGGGGTGCACCCACGCTCGCTGATGAACCGTGAACGGGAGCCCCTGTGGACTGTGGCGGATCTACGGCGAGCCAGCGCGCTGCGGGCACAGGACTTGGTCGACAGCCTGGGGATCTCGCCCAAGTCCTACCGCCGGTTCGAGCGGGAGGGCATCGTCCCCGGACGCAGGCCTCGCTTCCTGGACGATGTCAGCCTTGAGCTGGGTGTCCGGCTGGCCGTGCTTGAGCGCGCGATCGACAACGTTCCGCAGGTCTCCGTACGTCGGGCCCAGGCGAAGGTCCTTATCGAGCGCATGGTCGAGCGCTACGTGGATCAGCCTGGGATGTGGAAGGGCCCCGCCGCAGAAGACCACGACCTGCTGGAGCTCGCGAATCTGTACGGCAGACCGCCACAGCGCACCCGGCGGGTGCTGACCCATGAACTCGGTGAACTGCGCCAGATCATGGTGCGGCTGAAGCGTGAACAGGTGATCGCCGAGTACGACCGCGACCCCAACCGCCAGCAGCAGGCCTACAGCGCGGTCGAACGCTGGTCATACATACAGGCCCGGGAAGTCGCTTCGATCCCCCGGCGGCTGGAAGACTTTCACCGCGCCGCCCAGCCGTCCGACACGTGGCAAGTGCTGGTCGACCTCCACGATGCCAGTTGCCGACCGGAGGGACCCTGGGCACCCTCCATACTGCTGGGTCGTGAAGGCACCATGCAGCTGCTGCCTTCCTCTCTCGTGCGCCAGCAGTTCTTCACCGACATGCCCGCCGCCCAGCTGACGACTGCCGGGCTCAAACACGTCCAGCGATTCCGCGAGCTCTACGCCGCGCTGTATCCGGGTATCCGCCGGCCCCGCAACACCCCCGGCCGTGGCAACGCGGCCCCCAGGCCGATGCCCACAGCCGACTTCTTCTTCGCCATCCGTGGCCGCCCCGAACGCTTCGTCCTCCCGCCCTTCTATTTCGACAAGCTCTCCCGCAAAGCCGCTCGCAGAGAGGAACTCGAACTCCGTGTCTCCCCGACCCTGACCGTCAAACTTGGGCCCGCTCGCCCCTCAGCAACCTTCGAACAGGAGCCGTCGCCCTCCGACGACGACCATGAAGGGCATCCGGCCCAATAGCAGAGCAGTGCAGCGCCTACGAGCGGCAGTGTGTACCAGGGCGGGAGGGTCGGACTATCACCGGCGCCCTGGGCAGGGAGGATACGAGGTATGACCCGCCCGATGCTGACCCAGCGCGAGGCCGCCGACGCGTGCGGCGTGAGCCGCACAACGATCCCGCCGCCGCGAGGAAGGCGGTCTGCCCGGGGCTGTCCAGGCCCCACAGCGCGGGTGGCTGATCCCGGTGGAGGATCTGCTCGCTGCCGGATTCCGGCTGAACGCCCCCGCCGGCCCCGCCCCCAAGGCGCCCCCGGCCGCGGTGGTTGTGCATGGCGGCCGGGACCAGGAGCACGTCCTGGAGTTGAGTGACGACGTCGCCGCGCTGCGGGCCGAGCTGGAGCGCGTACGGCACGAGCACGCGCTGGCTCTCGCGGAGGCGCGCCATGGCAAGGAGCTCGCGGAGGCCCGCGAGTCACAGCTGCGTGACCAGTTGGCGCTGCGTGCTGAACACGTGGCGGA
>NZ_LYOY01000071.1 GCF_001653515.1 Streptomyces sp. ERV7
GCTCGCTCAGGAAGTGAACAAGGCCCGTCCCCTCCGTACGAGGGGGCGGGCCTTGTCGTCGTCAGCCGTCAGCGTGCTTACCGGCCGCCGTACTTCTGACTCATCTGGGTGAAGATCTGCTGGGCGCCGGCGCCCAGCTGGGGTCCGGCGAGCCAGCCCGAAGTGACCGGGCCGATCGAGGTGTTGGAGACGAGCTCCGCCTTGCCGCTCTTACCGGTGATGAACCAGCCGCCGCCGGAGGAACCGCCGGTCATCGTGCAGCCGATGCGGTACATCGCGGGCGTGTTGGGGCTGATCGAGAGCCGGCCGGGGCGGTCGACGCACTTGAACATCTTCAGGCCGTCGTACGGCGGCGCCGCCGGGTAGCCCCAGGCGCCCATCGCGGAGACGGAGTGCGCGGCGGGCGTCGAGAAGTTGACGGTCAGCGCGTTGCCGACGGTCTCCTCAAGCGACTTGGTGCCGTTCTCCGGCTTCACGTGCAGCACGGCGTAGTCGTACGGGGCGCCGGTGCCGCCGGTGGGGCCGCCACCGGTGATCCACTCGCCCGAGGTCGAGGCCCAGTCGGCCCAGTACGCGCCGTACGGGGCGATCTCCTGCGGCTGGGCGTTGCGCAGCTGTGCCGCCGACTTGCCCTTGTCGTTGTAGGCCGGGACGAAGGCGATGTTGCGGTACCAGCCGCCCTGGGAGCCCGCGTGGACGCAGTGGCCGGCGGTCCACACGAGGTTGGACTTGCCGGGGTGCGCCGGGTCCTTCACGACGGTGCCCGAGCACACCATGGAGCCCTTGGGGGAGTCGAAGAAGACCTTGCCGACCGGGGCGGCGTAGTTGTGGTACGGCAGGCTCTCGGGCTTGGCCTGGACCGGGCGCGGCTCCGGGTCGGTGACGCCCTGGCCGCCGCTGATGTCGCCGGCGTCCATGGTCTTCTGCGGGTCCTTGGCGGACTTCATCCGCTCGGGCTTCCACAGACCGGCGATCACCGGGTTGACGTAGTCCTTGGCCTCACGCAGCCACTTGGACTTGTCCCAGTTCTTCCACTCGCCGTTCTTCCACTTGTCGAGGTCGACGCCGTGCTTCTTGAGGGCGCCGGCGACATCGTCGGGAAGACCCTGGTCGCCCTTGCCCTGGGCGGTGCTGGACGCGGACGGTTTGCTGTCCGCGCCGTCGTCGCCGGGGCCGCACGCGGTGGCCGTCAGCGCGAGTGCCGCCGCGAGGCCGGTGGAGGCCAGCAGCGGACGTATGGATCGCATGGAAACGATTCCCCCTGAGGATTTGCTCTTACGTCGTTCAGCTGCGCGCGCCCGCCCGGCAGCACACGCCGCGAAGCTGTGCGTTGCCATGGGCACGTCATACGAGAAAACGGGGTCTTCCGGGACCGCCGTTTCGCAGCCCCCCACTATGCCGGTAGCGCGTGGGGGTCTCGTACAGGGGTCAGGGAGCTCTCGTGGAGAGCTCCCTGACCCCGGAAAGGCCCTAGCGGCCCGCGTACTTCTTGCTGACCGAGTCGTACACGCCCTTGGCCTCCGGGCCCAGACGCGGGCCCGCCAGCCAGCCGGCCGTCACCGGGCCGATGGAGGTGTTGGAGACCAGCGCGGGCTTGCCGTCGGCGCCCGCGGCGATCCAGCCGCCGCCGGAGGAGCCGCCGGTCATCGTGCAGCCCAGGCGGTACATCGTCGGGGTGCTCGCGTCGAGCGAGAGCCGGCCCGGCTTGTCCTTGCACTGGTACAGCTTCTGGCCGTCGTACGGCGGCGCCGCCGGGTAGCCGTTCGCCGTCATGCTCGGGATCTTCGGCACGGCCGGGGCGTTGAAGTCCACCGGGAGGGCCGTACCGACGGTCTCCTCAAGGGACTTGCCGACCTTGCCCTTCTCGGGGGTGACGTGCAGCACCGCGAAGTCGTACGGGGCGCCCTGGCCGCCGGTCGGGCCGCCGCCCTGGATCCACTGCTGCGAGGTCTGCGCCCAGTCCGCCCAGTACACGCCGTACGGCGCGATCTGCTGCTTGGTCGCCTTCTGCAGCTGCGCGAGCGACATGTCGGCGTTGTTGTACGAGGGCACGAAGGCGATGTTGCGGTACCAGCCGCCCTTGGCGCCCGCGTGGACGCAGTGGCCCGCCGTCCACACCATGTTGGACTTGCCGGGGTGCGCCGGGTCCTTCACGACGGTCGCGGAGCAGACCATCGAGCCCTCGGGGCCGTCGAAGAAGAGCTTGCCGAGCTCCGGCAGGCTCTGGTGGTACGGGGCCTTCTGCGCCCGGGCCTTGACCGGCGCCGGGGTCGGGTCCGTCACGCCCTTGTCGCCCGAGATGTCGTTGGGGACGGGCTTCTGCGGAGGCTTGTCGGCCTTGCGCATCCGGTCCGGGTCCCACAGGTCCTGGATGATCGGGTTGACGTAGTCCTTGGCCTCACGCAGCCACTTGGACTTGTCCCAGTTCTTCCACTCGCCGTTCTTCCACTTGTCCAGGTCGATGCCGTGCTTCTTGAGCCGGTCCTTGATGTCGTCCGGGATCTGGAGGCCGTCGTCGCCGGCGGTCGCCGAAGCGGTCGGCTTGGCGTCGGCCTTGTCGTCGCCGCCCGGACCGCACGCGGTGGCGGTCAGGGTGAGAGCGGCCGTGAGGCCGAGCGCGGCCAGCACGGGGGAGTTCCGGCGTGCGCCCCTCCCACCACGGGCCGCGGAGTTCGGACGTGTCGGTCGCATGTTCTTGATCCCCCTGGGACTTCGGTACTGAAGTTGCTGATGCGCGGTGCAGCCACCGTTGCTCCACCGCCTGCACGTTACTGAAGCGAACCCGCCGGCTTGCGCGAAGCCGTCGGCTCACCTCGCCCCGGCCGAAAAGTACCGGCCGAAGTGCGGCCCCCACTATGCCGGTGCCGGTTGGGACGGTGTGCGGCAGGGCCGCGGTTCCGCTCGCCAAGGATCTTCGCGCTTGCCCGTGATCCTCCGGCCCCGGCGTCGTTGGTACGTACGGGGGACAACAGGCCAGCGTTCAGCCCCACCGTTCGCACCGGGCAACGGGCGTGCCACGGAACCGTCACAGGGACCCGGCGCGGCTGGCACAGCAGGCACAGCGGAGCGCGCACCGTGGGAGGACCAGAACTCGTGGCCGTGACCGAATCCGCGCCGGTACCGACGCCGGCCGAGCTGCCGACCACATCGCCGCGGACACCACCGGCCCACGAGGGGATCCTGCGGCGGCAGTCCCTGCGCGAGTCCGCCGCCCGGACGTACGCCCGCTCGCTGCCGATCGTGCCCGTGCGCGCCCGCGGGCTGACCATCGAAGGGGCGGACGGGCGGCGCTACCTGGACTGTCTCGCGGGCGCGGGCACCCTGGCCCTCGGGCACAACCACCCGGTCGTGCTCGAAGCCATCCGCAAGGTCCTCGACTCCGGCGCCCCGCTGCACGCGCTCGATCTGGCCACCCCGGTCAAGGACGCTTTCACCACGGAGCTGTTCACCACCCTTCCGCGCCCCCTCGCCGACCACGCGCGCATCCAGTTCTGCAGCCCGGCCGGCACCGACGCGGTCGAGGCCGCGCTGAAACTGGTGCGCACCGCGACCGGCCGCAGCGGACTGCTCGCCTTCACCGGGGCTTACCACGGCATGACGGCGGGCGCCCTCGACGCCTCGGGCGGCGCCTCCACCTCCCGGGTGACCCGGCTGCCCTACCCGCTCAACTACCGCTGCCCGTACGGCGTGGGAGGCGAACGCGGCGCCGAGCTCGCCGCCCGGTGGACCGAGAGCCTGCTCGACGACCCCAAGGGCGGGGTGCCCGCCCCGGCCGCGATGATCGTCGAGCCGGTGCAGGGCGAGGGCGGGGTGAACCCCGCGCCCGACTCCTGGATGCGCCGGATGCGCGAGATCACCGCCGCCCGCTCCATCCCGCTCATCGCCGACGAGGTGCAGACCGGGGTGGGGCGCACCGGCGCCTTCTGGGGCGTCGAGCACAGCGGGATCGTCCCGGACGTGATGGTCCTATCCAAGGCCATCGGCGGCTCGCTGCCGCTCGCCGTGATCGTCTACCGCGACGACCTCGACGTCTGGCAGCCCGGCGCCCACGCGGGCACCTTCCGGGGCAACCAGCTCGCCATGGCCGCGGGCGCCGCGACCCTCGCCTACGTCCGCGAGAACCGGCTCGCCGAACGCGCCGCGCTGCTCGGCGGCCGGATGCTCGCCCGGCTGGAGGGCCTCGCGGCGGACCACCGGGGCATCGGCGACGTCCGCGGCCGGGGCCTGATGATCGGCGTCGAGCTCGTCGACCCCGAGCGCGAGGACCCCCGCACCGGCACCGCGACCGCCGCGCCCGCGCTGGCCACCGCCGTCCAGCGGGAGTGTCTGCGCCGCGGTCTCATCGTCGAACTCGGCGGCCGCCACTCCAGCGTCGTACGACTGCTGCCTCCCCTCACCCTCACCGACGAACAGGCGGACGCCGTCCTCGACCGACTGGCCGACGCCCTCGCCGCCGCGGAGCGCGCGACCCGCCACCGGACCGACGCCGGGCCGTCCCACTGACCCGGTCCACCACACAAGGAAGCCCACCGTGAACCGCATCCCCGCACCCGACGCGCCCGACGGCCCCGGC
>NZ_LYOY01000072.1 GCF_001653515.1 Streptomyces sp. ERV7
GGTGGCCGGTGGTGCTGGAGATGAGGGGGGTACGGGGCGGGCGGAGCCGGGTCCGGGCCAGCTCGGCGGCGAGGGGTGGCAGGGCCGGTGCCATCAGGGGGGAGTGGTAGGCGCCGCCGACCGGGAGTTGCCGGGCCCGCAGCGCGCCGAGGACCTGCGCCCGCTCGACGACGCGCCGTACCGCCGGTGTGTTTCCCGAGACCACCGCCTGGCGGGGGGAATTGACGTTGGCGACCGTCACCAGGTCCGTGTCGTCGCAGGCCTCGCGGCACACGCCGCGGACCAGGTCCAGGGACAGCCCCACGATCGCGGCCATGGACCCGGGGGACAGGCGGGCCGCGTCGCGCATGGCCCGGCCCCGGCAGGAGACGAGCCGCAGTGCGGTGTCCAGGTCCAGGCATCCGGCGGCGTACAAGGCGGTGAACTCACCGAGGCTGTGCCCGGCGACGTACGCGGGCTGCCAGTCCTGGGCGCGCAGCCGGGCCAGTGCTGCGGCCGACCAGACGAAGACCAGGACCTGGGCGATCTCGGGGTCGGTGAGGGTGCGGGCGTCGGCCGTGGACATCAGCTCCGCGACCGGCAGGCCCGTGACCTCCTCGGCGCGGGCGACGACCTGCCCGGCCTGGTCCCCGAACCGGTCGAGCTCCCGGCCCATGCCGGGGAACTGGCTGCCCTGCCCGGGGAAGACGAAGGCCGTGGGGAGGCCGCTCATGGCGTGCTGCCTCCGGGCTCCTCCGGCGTGCGGGCGGCGGCCCATGCGGCGGCCATGTCGTCGCCGAGGTCGTGTGCGCCGCCCACCATCTCCAGCCCGCGGGCGGCGGCCCACTGCCCCAGTGCGCCGTGGAGGCGCACCGGCCAGGTGGCTTCGCCGGGGGCGACCTCGACCTCGATGTCCTTGAAGGACGTGTCCACCGGCAGTCCTCCGACGGCTTTGATGACGCCTTCCTTGACACCGAACGCCTTGCCGAGGAGCCGTTCGTGCGGTGTGTCCGCGTCGGCGCGGTCCTCGGCGGTGCGGCGTTCGGCCAGGGTGAAGACGCGTTGCAGAAGCTCCCCCTTGGTCCGGGCGACCGCCAGGTCCCATCGGCACATGTCGACCAGGTCGATGCCCGCCGCATGGACGTCCTGGGGCATCGTGGCGCGAAGAATTTCTGACATTTCCATCGACGACTCCTGTCGCTGCGCGATGGTCGGGGAAATTGAAGAACGGGATAAGAAGCAGAATTCGAGAAAGAATTCAGGCCTTCCGGATGGCTGCCGGTTTCCCGTCTCGAGAGTGAAGTTAGATTCCGTCCCGTATCCGTGTCAACCGATCTGTGGCTGTTGTCCCCTCTTCTTACTGGGCGTGAAAGTCCTCTTTTCCGGGGCGGTAAGAAGTGGCAGAAGTATGTAAGATTTGGCAGCTCAACGTCATGGTGGCAGGCGCTGAGTAGTTGCTTTCGAAGCCTTGTTGACGGGCCTATCCGTATCTGCTTAGCCTGCTGATGTCGATGCGGCTCAGTTCCGCATTTCGGCGCTCGTCGAGGAATTCGACATTCCTCCGGGCCTGCCTTTTCTGAACCCCCCGTGAGAGAAGAGAGGCGTCATGCCGCGCTGGGTTGAAACGGTTTCCGCCATCGAGGGCTGGAACCACATCGATACGACCGCCCGTGTCCGCTGGGGCGAATGCGATGTGCAGGGCCATGCCTACTACGCCAGCTACGTTCCCTGGTTCGACCTGGGCCGCGAGGCGTTCGCGCTGGCCGTGGGCGTCGACTTCTGGAACTACACCATCACCACGACGAACTTCCGGGCGCGCTTTCACGAGCCGGCCAAGTATCTGGACGACCTGACCATCCGGACCTGGGCGATCACCCCGCGGCGCCACCTCGAGTGCCACTACGAGATCTACCGCACGAACGGCGGACGCCTCCTCGCGGAAGCCCACTCGGTGCACTCGCTCGTCGATCCCGCCACCGGCCGGCTGATGCGCGCCACCGACGAACTCCACGACAAGTTCGAGGAGTTCATGGAGCGCCGCCGTGCCGAGGCGGCCGCCGCCCACGCCTGACCGTCACCACCGGCGGGCAGCCGTGCCGTCCGCCTTCTCCCTCACCGCCGAACGCCCCCAGGAGGCAAGGCATGACTTCCCCCGCCCTTGAGCAGCTGCGTGCCGCGCTGCGAGGACAGTTGATCACTCCGGCGGATCCGGAGTACGACACCGTGCGCCGTGTCTTCAACGCGATGATCGACCGCCGGCCCGCACTCATCGTGCGCTGCCTCGGCACCGCCGACGTTCTCGCTGCCCTGGCCCACGCCCGCGAGGTGGGCCTTCCCGTCGCCGTGCGTGGCGGCGGGCACAGCATCGCCGGCCACGGCACCTGTGACGGCGGGCTCCTCATCGACCTGTCGCTGATGCGCGCGGTGCACGTCGACCCCGCGCGCCGCACCGTTCGCGCCCAGGCGGGGGCCACCCTGGGCGATGTGGACCGCGAGTCCCAGGTCCACGGCCTCGCCGTGCCCAGCGGTCAGGTCTCCGAGACCGGCATCGCGGGCCTCACCCTCAGCGGCGGCATGGGCATGCTCCAGAGGAAGTACGGCCTGACCTGCGACAACCTGCTCTCGGTGGACATGGTCACGGTGAACGGGGAGCTGGTGACCGCCAGCGCCGACGAGAACACGGAGCTGTTCTGGGCCCTGCGCGGCGGCGGGGGCAACTTCGGTGTCGTGACCTCCTTCGAGTACCGGGCCCATCCGGTGGGTCCGATGATGCTGGCAGGCATCGTCGCCTACCCGGTCGAAGAGGCCCCGGCGGTCCTGGAGTTCCTGCACCAGGAGATCGCCGGCACACCGGACGAACTGAGCACCGACGTCGTCTTCCTGCGGGTGCCGCGGCTGGAGTTCTTCCCCGAAGAGCACCAGGGCCGGCCCGTCGTGGCCTTCTTCCTGCGCTACGCCGGTGACGTCGAGGAGGGTTGGGAGGTGGTGCGGCGCTTCCGCGAGTTCGGTGAGCCGCTCATCGACGCCATCGCCCCGATGCCGCTCGTCCAGGTCCAGTCGATGCTGGACCCCGCCAACCCGCGTGACCACCAGCAGTACTGGACCAGCGAGTTCCTGCCGCAGTTCGGCGTCGCCGAGCGGGAGACGGTGGCGCGCATCGGTGCGGACCTCCCTTCTTCCGAGACCGCGCTCCAGGTCATCCCGTTCGACGCGGAGCCGACCCGGATCCCCGCCGACGCCACCGCCTTCGCGCACCGCGAGGAGAGCTGGCTGATCCACATCGTGGGCCAGTGGGCCGACCCGGCCGACAACGAGCGGTGCCGCGGCTGGGTGCGCGAGGCGGGCGCCGAGCTGCGCGCCTTCGGGACCGGCGCCGCCTACCTCAACCTGCTCAGCGAGGACGACGCGGACATGCGGGTCAGCGCGTTCTGGAACGACGCCCGGCTGCGGCGCCTCGCCCGGGTCAAGGCCCAGTACGACCCGGACAACCTGCTCCGTTTCAACCACAACATCCCGCCCGCCCCGGCCGAGGACGAGCGGTGAGCACCCGCACGGCCCACCGGCGCGTACGGGTCGCCGTCGTCGGCGCCGGCTTCGGGGGACTGGGCGTGGCCATGGCCCTCAAGCGGGCCGGCCATGACGACTTCGTCGTCCTCGACAAGGCTCCCGGCATCGGCGGCGTCTGGCGGGACAACACCTACCCCGGCGCGGCCTGCGACGTACCCGCATCCCTCTACTCGTACTCCTTCGGCCCCCGCTACCCCTGGTCGCGGCGGTACGCCCCGCAGGCCGAGATCCTCGACTACCTCCGTTCGTGCGTGGCCGCCCACGGTCTGGACCCCCATCTGCGGCTGGGGCAGGAGGTCACCGACGCGGTCTTCGACGAGGACCGGCTGCTGTGGCGGCTGCGTACGGCGGCCGGGGAGACGATCGAGGCGGAGGTGTTCGTCGCCGCCTGCGGCCAGCTCAGCCGGCCGGTCGTGCCCCGCATCCCCGGGGCGGAGCACTTCGGCGGACGGGCCTTTCACTCGGCGCGCTGGGACCACGGCCACTCGCTGTCCGGCCGGAGGGTCGCCGTGATCGGCACGGGCGCCAGCGCCCTGCAGATCGTTCCGGCCATCGCCGACGAGGTGGAGCACCTCACCGTCTTCCAGCGCTCGGCACCCTATGTCGTGCCCAAGTGGGACCGCCCACTGCCCACCTCCCGCCGCGGGCCCCGCCCGGTGCGGGACGTACGGCACAAGGCCGCGCGGCTGGGCTGGTGGCTGTTCAACGAGTCACTGGTCAGCGGGCTGACCCGGCGCCGGCCCACCGTGGGGCTGACCCGGCGCGGCAGCCAGGCGCAGCTGACCAAGCAGCTCACCGACCCGGCGCTGCGGGAACAGCTCACGCCCACCACCGAGATCGGGTGCAAACGGGTGGGCATCTCCAGCGCCTACTACCCGGCGCTGCAGCGGCCCGACGTCACCCTCGTGACCGAGCCGATCACGGAGATGACCGCAACCGCGATCCGCACCTCGGACGGCGTCCAGCACGAGATCGACACCATCGTGTACGCGACCGGGTTCACCGCCGCCGACTTCCTGGGCCCGCTGCGGGTGCGCGGACGGCACGGCGCGGAGCTCTCGCACCTGTGGAGCGAGGGGGCCCGCGCCCATCTGGGGATGACGGTGCCGGGGTTTCCCAACCTGTTCCTCGTCTACGGACCCCACACCAACATCGGCGCCGGCTCGGCCGTCTACATGATCGAGAGCCAGATCCGCTACATCAAGGCGGCCGTCCTCGAACTGGCCAAGGGCACCCGGGCCTTCCTCGAAGTGCGCCCCGAGGTCGCCGAGGCCTTCGACGCCGAGATGACGCGGCGGACGCGGCGCTCGGTGTGGGCGACCTGCACCAGCTGGTACCGGCACTCCTCCGGCCGGGTGACCAACAACTGGCCCGGCCAGACGGTGGAGTACCGCCGCAGGACCGCGCGCCTCAACCTGGCCGACTTCCGCTCGGCACTGCCCCGGCAGCGCCGGCCGTGACCTCGTGTCCGTCTCCCTCACCGCAAGGAACGCCATGACCCCGCACCAGGAAGAACCACCCCCCTCGCAGTCGCAGGCGGACTCGGAATCCCTCCTGAACACGCTGCGCGAGCAGCGCTTTCCGCCGCTGGAGAGCGCCGACGTCCCCGAACTGAGGCTGCTGGTCGGCCGGTTGCGCCAGGCCCAGGGCCCCGCGGAACCGGTGGCCCACGTCCTCGACACCTTCGTGCCGGGACCGGCGGGCATGCTGCCGGTGCGGGTGTACCAGCCGGAGCAGCGCTCCGGGCCGCGTCCGCTCCTGGTGTTCTTCCACGGCGGCGGCTGGGCCGCGGGCGATGTCGACCTGGTCGACCGGCCGCTGCGCCGGCTGGCCAACGCGACCGGTGCCGTCGTCGCCAGCGCCGGGTACCGGCTCGCCCCCGAAACCCAGTTCCCCGGGCCCGTGCACGACGCGTACGCCGCCCTGTGCGCGCTCGCCGCACGCGCGGCCGCGCTCGGCGCCGACCCCGGCCGCCTCATCGTCGCAGGCGAGAGTGCCGGGGCGAACCTGGCCGCCGCGGCATGCCGGATGTCTTATGAGGAGGGCGGCCCGCGCCCCGCGCTGCAGATTCTCATCTGCCCTCCGCTGGCACCCGCGCGGCACACCCACTTCGCCTCCTACCGGGAAAAGGCCGAGGGCTATCTCAACACCCGCGCCGCGATGGAGCGCTTCTGGGACCTGTACGTGCCCGATGCGGAGGTGGCCCGCAGCCCGCTGGCCGCCCCGCTCCTCGCCGACGACTTCTCCGGACTGCCCCCCGCCCTCGTCCTCACCGCCGAGCACGACCCCCTGCGCGACGAGGCGGAGGAGTACGCACGGCGTCTGGAGCGCGACCAGGTGCCCGCGACGCTGAGCCGGATACCCGGAGCACTGCACATCTTCTTCCTGCTCCCCCACCTCACCGCCTTCCAGATGGCGCTGCGCGACATCGAGCACGCCGTGCGCAGTTGCCCGCCCACCGCGCCGCGAACGTATCCGGGCCTCCGGCGCCCAGGCGCGGCGTCATGACCACCCCCACCCGGCCCTCAGGAAGGGGCAAAGGCATGCACCACCGCCACATCTACCTCGACGGCACCTGGACCGACTCCACCTCGCGAAGCGACATCGACGTGATCGAGCCGGCCACCGAGAAGGTCATCGGCTCGGCACCGAGCGGCACACCCGAGGACGTCGACGCCGCGGTACGTGCGGCACGGCGGGCCTTCGCCGACTGGGCCGACACGCCCGCCCAGCGCCGGGCCGCGTATCTGCGCACGGTGGCCGACGGCATCGAGCGACGCGGGCCGGAGCTCGCCGAGCTGATCGCCCGTGAGGTGGGAACGCCGATCGGCTTCGCCCGCATCGCCCAGGTCGGCCTCGCGGCCCTGGCCTTCCGCACCGCCGCGGAGGTGGGCGAGTCCTACCCGTACGAACACCACCAGGCACCATCGCTCCTGATCCGTGAACCGTTCGGCGTCGTGGGCGCCATCACACCGTGGAACTACCCGCTGTACCAGGTCGCCGCGAAGGCCGCCTACGCGTTGGCGGCAGGCAACACGGTGGTGCTCAAACCCAGTGAGATGGCGCCCCTGAGCGTCTTCGTCCTCGCTCAGATCATGGACGAAGCGGGTCTCCCCGCAGGGGTCTTCAACCTGGTGAGCGGCACCGGGCCGGTGGTGGGGCAGGCGCTCGCCGCGCACCCGGACGTCGACTTCGTCTCCTTCACCGGCTCCACGGAAGTCGGCAAGACGGTCAGCCGGGCCGCCGCCGGCACGGTCAAGAGGGTCGGCCTCGAACTCGGCGGCAAGAGCCCCACGGTGATGCTCCCGGACGCCGACGTCGCCGATGTCGTGCCCCGGGCCGTCGCCGCCGCCTTCCTCAACAACGGGCAGACATGCTGTGCCCTGACCCGCCTCGTGGTGCCCCGCAGCCGCAAGACCGAGGTCGAACAGGCCGCTGCGAAAGCCGCCGAGGCGACCAGGATCGGTGACCCCCTGCTGCCCGGCACCCAGCTCGGCCCGCTGGTCTCCGCCGGGCAGCGCGACCGGGTGCGCCGCCACATCCAGCGGGCACAGGGCCAGGGCGCCACCTTGATCACCGGCGGGGCGGAACCCCTTGAGGACCTGCCGCACGGGTACTACGTCCGCCCGACCGTCCTGTCCGACGTCACCACCGCGATGGACGCGCAGCACGAGGAGATCTTCGGCCCGGTGCTGGTGATCGAGTGCTACGACGACGAGGACGATGCCGTCACGCTGGCCAACGCCACGCCCTACGGACTCGCCGCCGCGGTGTGGTCGGCGGACCGGGACCGTGCCCTGGCCGTGGCCCGGCGGATCCGTGCCGGACAGGTCGAGGTGAACGGTGCGGGCTTCAGCCCCCGTACCCCCTTCGGCGGTTACAAGCAGTCCGGCAACGGCCGTGAACACGGCGTCCTCGGCCTTGAGGAGTTCCTCGAAGTCAAGTCCGTCCAGCTCTGATCCCTCAACCTCCCCCGCACAGACAGGAAACCCTTCCCATGCTCCGTACCATGTTCACCTCCAAGATCCACCGTGCCACCGTCACCCAGGCGGACCTCCACTACGTCGGCTCCCTCACCCTGTGTGCCGACCTCATGGACGCCGCCGGCCTGCTGCCGGGCGAGAAGGTCGACATCGTCGACATCAACAACGGCAACCGGCTCTCCACCTATCTCATCGAAGGACCCCGGGGCTCCGGCGTGGTCGGCATCAACGGGGCCGCGGCCCGGCTCATCAGCCCGGGCGACCTCGTGATCATCATCGCGTACGGGATGGTCGAAGCCTCGGAGGCCGCCAAGGTCGAGCCCAAGGTCGTCTTCGTCGACGCCGACAACAAGGTGGTCTCCCTCGGATCCGATCCGGCCGAGGCGACACCCGACGGCACCACCCTCCGCGGCGACCACATCTTCGTCGACTAGCCCTTCCTTCCCGCGACTGCCACCGGGGCGGGGCCGCGACCTGACGCCGGCCCGCCCCGGTGGCCTGCACAACCACCCCGGAGGAAAGAGATGTGCGGAATCACTGGATGGGTGTCGTACGACGGTGACCTCACCGGACGGCGGGACCCGCTGGAACGGATGACGGCCACGATGACCGGCCGCGGGCCGGATGCGGGCGGCATCTGGATCGAGGGGCACGCGGCCCTGGGCCACCGCCGGCTGTCCATCATCGACCTGGCCGGCGGTGTTCAGCCGATGACCGCCGCCACCGCTGACGGCACGGTGGCACTGACCTACAGCGGCGAGGTATACAACTTCCGCGAGCTGCGCGCCGAACTGCGCGCCCGCGGCCACCGGTTCACCACCGCAAGCGACACCGAGGTGGTGCTGCGCGGCTACCTGGAGTGGGGCGACGCCCTGGTCGAGCGCCTCAACGGGATGTACGCCTTCGGTCTGTGGGACGGCCGCACCGAACGGCTGGTCCTGGTCCGCGACCGGCTCGGGGTCAAACCTCTCTACTACCACCCCACACCGGACGGTGTGCTCTTCGGCTCCGAGCCCAAGGCGATCCTCGCCCACCCGGACGTCCACGCCGCCGTGGGCCTCGACGGGCTGCGAGAGATCATGCTCGGCGTCAAGACGCCCGGCGTCGCCGTCTGGGAGGGCATGCGCGAACTTCCGCCGGCCCACCTGGCCGTGCTCGACCGGTCGGGGCTGCGTGAGCGCTCCTACTGGCAGTTGCGGGCCACCGAGCACACCGACGGCCGTGAGGTCACCGCCGGCCGCTTGGCCGCCGTGCTGGAGGGCTCCGTGCGAGAGCAACTGGTCGCCGACGTACCGCTGTGCACCCTGCTCTCCGGCGGCCTCGACTCCAGCGCCATCACAGGGCTGGCCGCCCGGGAACTCGCCTACGGCGGCGAGGCACTGCGCTCCTTCTCCGTCGACTTCGTCGGCCACCAGGAGCATTTCGTCCCCGACGGACACAACGTCAGCCCCGACACCGCCTTCGCCCAGGCCGTCGCCGATCACGTGGGTGCCCGCCACACCAACCTGGTCCTGGACCCGGCGGCCCTCGCCGACGAGGAGGTGCGGCGCGCCTGCGTGGCCGCGCGGGACCTGCCCGTGGGGCGTGGCGACATGGACCACTCCCTGCTCCTGCTCTTCCGTGCGGTGCGCGCGCACTCGACCGTCGCACTGTCCGGGGAGGGCGCCGACGAGATGTTCGGCGGGTACTGGTGGTTCCACGACCCCGTGATCAACGCGAGCGCGGGCTTCCCGTGGCTGACCGCCGCCACCGGCGCTGTCCGGCAGGAGCGCGGTTTCCTCGGGGAGGATCTGCGCAGGGCCCTGGAGATGCCGGAGTTCGCCGAACACCGCTACCGCGAGGCCGTCGCCGCCACCCCCTTCCTCGACGGCGAGGACGCGGACCGGCGCAGGGCCCGTGAAATGCTCTACCTGCACCTCACGCGGAGCCTCGGCGGGATGCTCGACCGCAAGGACCGCCTGAGCATGGCTGCCGGCCTCGAAGTCAGGGTGCCGTTCTGCGACCACCGGATCGTCGAGTACGCGTACAACATTCCCTGGCCCCTGCACGTCTTCGACGGGCGGGAGAAGAGCATCCTGCGCGAGGCCACCCGCCATGTCGTGCCGGAGGTCGTCCAGCGCCGCACCAAGAGCCCGTACCCCATGACGCAGGACGTCCGCTACGTCGAGGCGTTGCAGCGGCAGGCCCGGGCGGTCCTGGGGGAGCGGGACGCGGCGGTCTTCGCCCTGGTGGACCGCCAGGCCGCGATACGTGCCGCCGACACCCCCTGCGGCGCCTCCGCGAACGCGCCCGGGCAGCGCCTCCTGCTGGAGAAGCTCCTCGACCTGCACGTCTGGCTCGACCTGTACAAGCCCGACCTGGTGATGTGAGGAGGAAGCAACCCCGTGTGCGGCGGGTATGAGGAAGGCCCCGGTTCGGCTGAACCGGGGCCTTCCTCGTGTCCCTGCGGGGTTTACTCGTAGAGCGATTCGTACAGCTCGCGGAAGCGGGCGTGCACGACGGGGCGGGCCACCTTCATGGAGACCGTGAGTTCTCCGGTCGCCATGCTGAGGTCACGGTCGAGTACGTGGAACGCCTTGGCGCGGAAGTATTCCTGCAGGGTGGCGTTGGCGCCGTCCAGTGCCCTGCCCAGCTCCTCGATCAGCAGCGGATGGGAGGCCAGGGCGCGCGGATCCGTGGGCAGAGCCCGTTCGGCGGCCCACTGCGCGGCGTGTTCCGCGTCCAGGGTGAGCAGGGCGACCAGGTGCGGTCTGGCCTCTCCGTAAAGCACGGCCTGCGAGATGAGGGGGTGGGCCCGCAGTTCCCGTTCCAGGGGGTGGGGGGTAACGGCCATGCCGTTGGAGAGCTGGATGAGTTCCTTCTTGCGGCCGGTCAGGTGCAGATAGCCGTCCCGGTCCAGTTCGCCGAGGTCGCCGGTGTGCAGCCAGCCGTCACGGACGGCGCCGAACTCGCCCTCGTCGTAACCCCAGTAGCCGTGGAAGACGTGGTCGCCCTTGATGAGGACTTCGCCGTCGTCGCTGATGGCTATCTCGACACCGGGCAGGGGTTTGCCGACGGTGCCCAGACGGTTGTCGTCGGGGGAGTTGGAGGTCGCGGCGGCCGCGGTCTCGGTCATTCCGTAGCACTCGACCAGGGGAAGCCCGCAGCCGACGAAGAAGGAGAGGATGTCCGGGGAGACCGGCGCTCCCGAGACGGTCGCGCGGCGCAGATTGCCGCCGAAGCGCTCGCGTACTTCGGCGAAGAGGGTGCTTTCGGCGTGGTCGAACCACTCCTGGAGTTCGGCCGGTACCCGTTCGCCGGCAGCCCGCATCCGCCGCACGCGCAGGCCGGTGCGTGCGGCGTCGATGAGCTCGGTGCGCTCGGATGGGGAGCGGGAGGCGAGGACCGATCGGTAGATCATCTCCAGTGCCAGGGGAACGAGCGGGACGATGGCGGGTGCCGCGGCCCGCAGCTCGGCCGGCATGGTGTCGGGTGAACTGCCGTGGAAACTGGTGAAGGTGTATCCGGACCACCAGCTGAGCAACTGCATCAGGAGCGCGATGGTGTGCGGCCCGGTGACGACGAAGATCGTGCCGTGTGAGGTGTCCGGCGAGCGCCGTGGCGGCGAGGGGTGGGCCCGCAGGACCGCCACGTAGTTGCCGTGGGAGAGGGCACAGCCCTTCTTCGGGCCGGTGGTTCCGGAGGTGTAGATGATGACCAGCAGGTCGTCGGGTGTGACCGCGGCGCGACGTCGGGCGAGCGTGGCGGCGGGCACCGCGCGGATGCCGGCCCTGCGGAGTTCGTCGAGGGTCGTCGGTGGGTCGGTGGAGGCGGGGTCCTCGTCGATGACGATGATGTGGCGCAGCCCCGGCAGCCGGGGCAGAGCGGTGCGTATTTTGGCGAGCTGCTCACTGTCCTCGCAGATCACCGCCTTTGCGTCGCAGTCGTTGATGACATGGACGACCTCTTCGGGCACGGTGGTGGGAAGCAGCGACACCAGGACCAGGCCGCAGGAGGCGGCGGCCAGGAGGGCCAGGGTCCACTCGGGGCGCAGCCGGCTCTGGATCGCCACCCGGTCGCCGGGGGCGAGGCCCAGTGCCAGCAGCCCCCGGGCGATCTCGTCGGTGGCTTCGTGGGCTTCGGCGAAGGTGAGGTGGCGCGGTGTTCCCTCCGGGGTGCGCCAGCGCAGGGCCGGGGCCTGGGGCCAGCGTTCGGCGCCGCGTGGTGCGAGGTCCGCGAGGGTGAGGGTGGTGCTGGGCATGGTACTTACTCGCCTCCGGGTGTGCGGCGGTAGGCAGCCTGGGTTTCCGGCTGGGTGTCGAGCATGTAGCCCTTGCCCCACACCGTCTTGATGACCAGGCCGAGCGGGGCGAGGCGTCGGCGCAGCCGCAGGACGCGTACGTCCAGGGCGTTGCGGCGGGGCATCTCGCCCTCGGGCCACATCCGTCGTGTCAGTTCCTCGCGGCCGACGGTCGCGCGGTAGGAGTCGAGCAGCATGCGGGCCAGATCGGCTTCGCCCTGCCCGAGCGGCACTGCCTGATCGGCGAAGTGCAGGATCCCGTGGTGGTCGAGGACCGGGTCCCGGGGTGCTGCCCGCACTTGCAGCGCGGCCTGGCGTGCCTGGAGGTCCTGGGGATCGGCGGGTGTGCGAATCCAGTCCTCCAGCTGGTCGACGCAGTGCGGGGGAGGTGAGGTCGGCGCGACGAGGAGCAGGCGGGGAACGCCTTGGGCCCGGCACTGGTCGAGCTGGTGCGACTGCTCGGGCCAGCGCAGGACGCGCACCGCGGTGGGCGGGGTTCGCGTTGCCGTGCCGGGGG
>NZ_LYOY01000073.1 GCF_001653515.1 Streptomyces sp. ERV7
CGCCCACCCGTCCCACCAGGGCCGCCGCGAGCTGAGCAGAGCTGCGCCGGATTGCTCCGCCGCTCCCTTGCCGCGCTCCGGTAGGCCATGCCCAGATGCGCCGAACGCTCTTCTCGCCCCTTCGGGCATTCCGGCGAAGAGACCGCCGTACGCGCGGCCCACAGCGGCCGGTCCACTCACGCATCTGCCTCTGGACGGCGCCGCGACGGGCTGCGGGACGTTCCGCCCCGATGACCGCGTACGGCGCGGACTCCCGTCCGCCGGTCCGGGGTCACGCACGCCACGACGTTTTTCCTCCTCACGAGAGAACGCCATGCCTTCGCCTACCTCCTCGCTCAAGCGCGCTCTGCGCACCGATCTGACCTCGTCCCTCGTGGTCTTCCTCGTCGCCCTGCCCCTGTGTGTGGGCGTGGCCGTCGCCTCCGGAGTACCGGCCGAACTCGGCCTGATCACCGGTATCGTCGGCGGCCTCGTCACCGGGCTGCTGCCCGGCAGCAGCCTTCAGGTCAGCGGTCCGGCCGCAGGGATGACCGTCCTCGTCCTGACCGCCGTACGCGAACACGGCCTGTCCGTACTCGGAGTGATCGTCCTCGCGGCCGGGATCATTCAACTCACCTTGGGCGCACTGCGGCTGGGCCGCTGGTTCAGGGCCATCTCGCTCGCCGTCGTCCACGGCATGCTCGCGGGCATCGGCCTGGTTCTGATCGCCGGGCAGTTGTACGCGCTGGCCGACCGTAAAGCGCCCGGCAGCGGCACGGCCAACGTCGCCGGCCTGCCCGGCCTCGGGGCCGACATCCTCCGCTCCGGGCCGGCGCTCACCGCGCTCGGCGTCGGCGCCGGAACCATCCTCCTCATGGTGGTCTGGAAGCGCCTGCCGGACAGGGCGCAGTTGCTTCCCGGTCCGCTCGTCGCGGTCGGTACGGCGACCGCCGTCACCGCCGCCTTCGACCTGCCCATTGCCCGGGTCCAGGTCAGCGGGCTGGTGGAGGCGATCCAGCCGCCCGCCGTCGGCGACTTCGGCCGTCTGGCGGACATCGGCGTGCTCGCCACCGTGGTGGCCTTCACCCTGATCGCCTCGGCGGAGAGCCTGTTCAGCGCGGCGGCCGTCGACCGGCTGCACCACGGTCCCCGTACGGACTACGACAAGGAGCTGATGGCCCAGGGAGCGGGAAACACCGTCTGCGGGCTGCTCGGAGCACTGCCGATGACCGCAGTGATCGTACGCAGCGCTGCCAACGTCCAGGCGGGTGCCCGCACCAAAATGTCGCGCGTGCTGCACGGTGTGTGGCTCCTGCTGTTCGCGGCGATGCTGCCCGGTGCGCTCAGCGTGATCCCGACCGCCGCTCTCGCCGGAGTGCTGGTCCACGCGGGCTGGAAGCTGCTGCCGGTGGGTGAGTTGGGTCCGCTGTGGCGTGAACACCGGGGCGAGGCCGTGGTCCTGGTGGTGACCGCGGGATCCATCCTGGCGACCAACATGTTCGAGGGCGTCCTCATCGGCATCCTGCTCGCGGTGGCGAAGACCGCATGGGAGACGTCGCACGTGCACATCGACGTCACCGACCAGGGCGGCGGCACCGTACGGGTGCGCATCACGGGCAACGCCACGTTCCTGCGGCTGCCGCGGATCCTGGACGCACTGGAGCGGCTGCCCCACGGCCGCGGCGTCGAGCTCGACCTCAGTGGGCTGCGCCATCTCGACCACGCCTGCATGAGCGCCCTGCAAGGCTGGGCCGACCAGCACAACGCGCAGCACACCGACGCCGTCCGGCTGATCCGCACCGGCTGACACCACGACGCACCCGATGCGCGAGCGGGACCCGTCGCGCACGTACACCTGCGGCGGGCCCCGCTCCGATCCCGTGGCGACAGAGCTGTGCCGCCGTGCGGCGGCGGCCAACCGGGGGACATTACGGCGGGCGCGGCGGCGGGCCAGGGCCGGCGCGGCAACGGGCGTGCTCTGCTGACCTACGCACCGCGCTCACCCCGACGATCACCGTCCCGTCGACCCATTGACCGGATGAGGAGAAACCATGTCCCAGCCGACCCGGCCCACCCGGCGCAAGTTCCGCCCCGCCTGCACCGTCCTCGCCGGCTTCGCCCTGGCGCTGTCCGCCGCGACCGCGGTCGTCGCCGTCTCGCCCCCGCTGTCCCACCCCCGGACCATCCGGCACTTCGATCTGGCGAAGGGCCAGCAGCCCGAGAGCATCGCCGTCGAGCCGGACGGCTCCGCTGATCTCACACTGTCCTTCGCACGTCAGATCGCCCGGGTCGACCGCAAGGGCCACCTCACCCTCCTCGCCACCCTGCCCGCCCCCGCACATCCCCATACCCCGCTCATCGGCGCGGCCGTCGTCACCGGCATCGCCCGTGCCCACGACGGCACGCTCTATTTCGGCTACGCCACCGGCACCAAGGACCTGCACGGCATCTGGCGCCTGCGCCCCGGCGGCAGGCCCGAGCGGATCGCCACCCTCCCCGTGACCGGATTCCCCAACGGCCTCGCCCTCGACGAGGACGAACACTGCCTCTACAGCGCCGACTCGGCACTCGGCGTGGTCCACACCCTTCCGGTGAACGGCGGCACCGCGAAGACCTGGTCCGACGACAAGCTGATCAAGCCCACCACCGCGTTCGGCGCCAACGGCATCAAGGTGCACCACCACGCCGTCTGGGTCAGCAACAGCGACACCGGCACCCTGGTACGCATCCCCATCCGCCGCGACGGCACGGCCGGACCCGCCCAGGTCCGCGCGAGCGGCCTGCCGGGCATCGACGACTTCGCCTTCACCGGGCACGGCGACGCCCTGATCGCCGCTCTGAACGTCCCCAACACGGCCGCCTACATCACCGCCGACGGCCATCACCACACCGTCCTCACTGGCAGCGACGGCCTGTCCAACCCCACCTCGGTGGCCGTACGCGGCAACGCCGTCTACGTCCCCAGCGCCGCCTACTTCACCGGCGCCAACCCCAACCTCCTCCGCGCCGACCTACAGCACTGACCACACCCGCCACCGATCGCTGCAACCCCTCGCAGCCGGATAAGCCCGCGCGGCCGGCATTCCGTACTCACTCCACGAATTCTCCTGGTTCCAGGGCGAGTTGGACAAGCGGCGGCGTGGTGGGACGAGGTGAGCCGCCTTCTGGTTCGTCGGTCACCGCGAATGCCGTGCTTCCGGGTGCGATTCCGGTGACCACGGCCGGATGTTCGCCGCGCACCAGCCCGGCCGAGCGCGGTGCCGCGTTCTGACCTGCCATCACCCACAGTTGCCGCACGCGTCCTCTGGGCGGCGCGCCGAGTCCGACCACGGTCACCACGGCGCGGTGCAGCCCGGGTGCGGCGACCGCGCTGATGCCGCGTCCCCGACTGTCCCGCTCCGTACCGGTACGCGCGTCGGGAGCGGCGAGCACCTCGGCGATCGATGCCGCCCGGGCCCGCTCGGCATCGAGCCGGTCCTGGGTACGGTCCAGTTGCACCCCGAGCAGCACCGCGCCGGCCAGCGCGAGTGCGGCGGCCCCGGCGGTGGCGAGGAGCAACGGGCGGCGCACGGCGGGCCTGGGGGGCCGCAGTGGCGTCGACGCGGCCGCCGGCCGCTCCTGTTCTGTCGTGCGTATCTCCCTGAGCACTCGCTCCCGCAGGGCGTCCGGGGCCGGACGTGCGGTGGCGCGCCCCAGGCGCTCCGTCCCGGCGGCGAGCTCTCGCACCTCGGCGGCGCAGACGGCGCAGCGGGCCAGATGGCGTTCGAAGCGTCGCAGCTCGCGCGGCTCCAGGGCGTTGAGGGCGTAGGGAACGGCGAGGGAATGGACGCCTCTGATCCGGCTGAGGGGGGCGAGGGGGTTCATACGGCCTTCTCCAGGCATTCGCGCAGGCGCTGCAGACCGTCCCGCATCCGTGTCTTGACCGTGCCGAGCGGGACGGAGAGCCGCTGGGCGACTTCCCGGTAGGTGTAGCCGTCGTAATAGGCGAGCGTGACCGACTGGCGCTGGAGGCTGGTGAGCCGCTCCAGGCAGCGGCGCACCCAGTCGCGTTCGAGACCGCTCTCCACTTCCTCGGCCACTTGGTCGAAGGCGGGCCCCTCGGAGCGCCGGGCGGCCTTCTCCTCGCGCTCGCTCGCGGCCCGCGCCGAACGCACCCGGTCAACAGCCCTGCGATGCGCCAGAGTGAGCACCCACGACAGGGCGGTGCCGCGCCCCGGGTCGAAGCGGGCGGCGCGGCGCCACAGTTCGAGGAGCACCTCCTGGGCTACCTCCTCGGACTGCGCGGGATCCCGCAGCACCCGGCGCACCAGGCCGTAGACCGGCCCGGACACCAGGGCGTACAGCTCCTCGAACGCCTTCTGGTCGCCTCCGGCCACCAGGACCAGCAGCCTGTCGGCCTCCACCGGCTCCCCCTCTCCGCAGGCGCCATTGTCCCGTCGTCGCCCCTTCGGAGCGAGAGGCCGAGGCGGATTGCCCGTGCCACCAATCCGCTGCGGGCCGGGCTCCGAATGGCTTCCCGTCAAGCACGCCACCGCACCACGAGAAGGACGGAAGCGATGACACCGAACACCAGGAGCAGGCCGGCACGCCGCTCCATCGCCGTGCTGGCCGCTGGTGCGCTCGCCGCCGGGGGGCTCGCAGCCGCCGGTGTGCCCGCGCTGCGGCCGGGGGCGGCAAGCGCCTCCAGCCACCGGGAGGCCCCGCTGATCTCGGGGCAGCCCCAGTACGACAACACCGATGTGTACGCGTTCGTCAGCCCGGACCGGCCGGACACGACGACGCTCATCGCCAACTGGACACCGTTCGAGGAACCGGCGGGCGGCCCCAACTTCTATCCGTTCGCCGGCGACGCCCAGCACGACATCCACATCGACAGCGACGGGGACGGGCAGGGCGACCTGCTGTACCGCTGGACGTTCAAGAACCGCGTCAAGAACGGCAACACGTTCCTCTACAACACCGGCCCGGTGACGACACTGGACGACCCGGACCTCAACTTCACCCAGACATACGACATCGAGCTGCTGAAGCTGAAGGACCAGAAGGTCATCTCCAGCACCAAGCTCGCACAGGGCCTGCCGGTGTCGCCGTCCAACGTCGGCAAGGCGTCGATGCCGGACTACGGCGCGCTGCGCTCACAGGCGGTGCGGCAGCTGCCGGGCGGGACGACGGCGTTCGCGGGTCAGGCAGACGACCCGTTCTTCCTTGACCTGCGCGTCTTCGACCTGCTGTACGGCGGGAACCTCTCCGAGGTCGGAAAGGACACCCTCAAGGGCTACAACGTCAACACGATCGCCCTCCAGGTGCCGAGCGCCCAGCTGCGCAAGTCGACCCGGCAACCGGTCATCGGGATCTGGTCGACGACCCAGCGCAAGAACGCCTCGGGCGGCTGGAGCCAGGTGTCCCGGCTCGGGATGCCCCTGGTCAACGAGGTCGTGGTGCCGCTCAAGGACAAGGACAAGTTCAACGCGTCCGCGCCCTGGAACGACGCCGACTTCGCCTCGTACGTCACCAAGCCGGAACTGCCGAAGCTGATCGAGTCGATCTACAAGATCAAGGCTCCGGCGCAGCCGCGCACCGACCTGGTGTCGGTATTCCTGACCGGGGTGAAGGACCTCAACCAGCCGCCGAACGTCCGCCCGGCGGAGATGATCCGGCTCAACACCGCCATACCGCCGAGCAGCTCGCCCAAGCGCCTTGGCGTCCTCGACGGCGACACCGCGGGCTACCCCAACGGCCGCCGGCTCGCCGACGACGTGGTGGACATCTCGCTCCAGGTGGTGGAGGGCGAACTGACCGGCGCCAAGAACGACTTGGGTGACGCCGTCAACGCCAACGACGCGGAGTTCGGCAAGAGCTTCCCATACGTAGCACTGCCGGCCTCGGGGTCGCAGGGCCCGCTCGCCAAGAGCAGCAAGAGCAGTGCCCGGACGAGCGGTGCGACGAGCACTCAGCTCACCGGTGGGGCGCGCCCCGTCTCGTCCGGCGGCGATGAGAACACCCTCCTCATCGGCTCGGCGGCGGCCGGTGCCGCGGGCATCGCCCTGATCGGCACGGGCCTGGTGTGGTGGCGGCTGCGGCGCCGGGAGACCGGCGCGTAACGCCTGCTCCGGACCGTCCGACGGCCCCTGCCACACCGGGAAGTCAAGCCCGAAACCGTCGCCCCGGCCCGGTGGTCCCCACCGAGCCGGGGCGGCCCGAAACCGCCCCGACCAACCAGATGACGGCCGCCCATCCGGAGAGCCGCATCGCAACGGCTGCCCTTGGCCACCGAGCACACCCGGCCCCGTCCGCACCGCGGCGACCGGCCTCCTGGCCCCGTCCTGCCATCGGCCGCCCCGTCCGCGACCAGCTACGCAACGCCCCGGAACGTTCCTCACGCCTCCTGAAAGGATCCGCCATGACCAGCACCCAGGCCACGCCCGCGCCCCGGTGGCGCGGGAAGGTCCTGCGTCGCAGCGCCGTCGCCCTGGCGCTCGCCGCGGGGCTCAGCCTCGGGGCGCTCGCCTTCGACGGCCAGGACCCGCCGCGTGCTCCCGCCGTGGCCGCCGCCCCTGCGGGCCGCCTCGACCCGGCCGATCTGCCGCGCGGCATCACCGCCCTGCAGGCCCACCTCAAGGCGCAGCCCAAAGACGCCACCGCGTGGGCCGGGCTGGGCGCCGCCTACGTCGAGCAGGCGCGGACCAACGGCGACCCCACCCGCTACGCGCAGGCCGATCAGGCCCTTGAGCACTCGCTCAAGCTGCGGCCCACCGACAACGACGCCGCACTCGCGGGGCGCGCGGCGCTGGCCGCCGCCCGCCACGACTTCACCGGCTCGCTCACCGCGGCCGACGCCGCACTCGCCGTCAACGGTTACGACGAACTGGCCCTCGCACTGCGCGTCGACGCCCTGGTCGAACTCGGCCGCTACGACGAGGCGTTGACGGCGGCGCGCACCGCAGACGAACGCAGGCCAGGCATCCCCGTCTTCTGCCGGCTCGCCTACGTCCACGAGCTGCGCGGCGACACCGACGCCTCCCACCGGATCCTCACGCAGGCCCTCGACTCGGCCACCGGTCCCGGCGACCGCGCCTACGTAGCCACGGCGCTGGCCCAACTCGCCTTTGGGCACGGCACGTTCACAGAGGCGGGGCAGTGGGGACCCGGAGCGGGCGCGGTGCCCGTACCGGGGACTCGCCGCCTACGGGCCGCAGGACGCCGAGTGGTTCTTCGGCCGGGACGGCGCCACGGCGGAGCTGGTGGGGCGGCTCGCCGAGCGCGTGGGCCACGGTCCGCTGGCCGTGGTCGCGCCGTCCGGCGCGGGGAAGTCCTCGCTGCTCCAGGCGGGACTGCTGCCCGCACTGCGGCGTGGCGCGCTCCCGGTCGCCGGGTCCGCCGCGTGGCCCGCCGTGGTGTGCACCCCGACCGCGCACCCGCTCAAGGAACTGGTGCGCTGCACAGCCGATCTGCTGGGCCGCGCGGGCGCCGGGCTCACCCCCGAGGCTCTGGCCGAGCGGCCGTACGCCCTGCCGGCCGCGGTGCGCGAGGCCCATGGTCACCCCGGACTCGTCCTCGTGGTCGACCAGTTCGAGGAGGTCTTCACCCTCTGCGCCGACGAGCACGAGCGCCGCGCCTTCGTCGCCGTCCTGCACGCGCTGGCGACCGGCAGCGGGTCGGGGACCCCGACGGGAGCCGCGGCTCCGGCCGAGGCGGCCGTGGTCCTGGGGGTGCGCGCCGACTTCTTCGGGCACTGCCTCGACCACCCGGAACTCGCCGAGGCCTTCACCCACGGCCTGTTCGCGCTCGCACCGATGTCCGACGCCGAGCTGCGCGCCGCCGTCACCGGTCCCACCGAGCGGGCCGGGCTCACCCTGGAACCGGGCCTGGCCGAGCTGCTGCTGCGCGATCTGCGCTCCGGCCCGGCGGCCTCCCCGGGCTCGCTGCCGCTGCTGGGCCACGCCCTGCTGGCGACCTGGCAGCAGCGCGCGGGCCGCACCCTGACGGTCGCGGGGTACGAGACGACCGGCGGCATCCACGGAGCGGTGGCCCGCACCGCCGAGTCCGTGTTCACCCGCCTCGATCCGGCGGAACAGCGGATGGCACGCCACCTCCTCGTACGCCTGGTGCAGGTCGGTGAGGGGGCCGCCGCGCAGACCCGCAGACCCCTCGAACGCGCCCTGATCCCCGGCCAGTCGGCGGATCCGGAGGCCGCCGCGCGCGCCCTCGACGCGTTCGTGCGGGCGCGGCTCGTCACGGCGGGCACCCAGACCGTGGAGATCACCCACGAGGCGCTGCTGCACGCCTGGCCCCGGCTGCACGGCTGGATCGAGAGCGACCGGGCCGCCCTCGTCCAGCGCCAGCAGCTCGCGGACACCGCCGTGGAGTGGGCGCGCGCGGCCCGCGACCCCGGGCTGCTGTACCGGGGCGCGCGGCTCGACGCGGTCCGCGGCTGGGACCGGCGGCCCGGCGGCGGGGACCGGCTGGGGGCGCGCGAAGCCGCGTTCGTCGCGGCCTGCCTGGCCGAGGAGGAGCGCGGCCGCCGGGCGGCGCGCCGCCACGTCCGGGTCCGCCGCGTCCTGCTGGGCGCCCTCGCCGCGCTGCTCACCGTCGCCCTCGCGGCGGGCGCCGTGGCCTTCCGCCAGCGCTCCGACGCGTACCAGGAGCGCCGCACCGCCCAGTCGCAGGCCATGGCGGTGCGGTCGGAGGCGCTCGCCGAAGGGCGGCCGGAGGCGTCCATGCTGCTCGCGGCCGCCGCCTATCGGACGGCCTCGACGCCCGAGTCGCGCGGGGCCCTGCTCAGCACCCAGGCCCAGTACTTCGACGGACGTCTGACGGGTCATCAAGGGGCCGTCAACAGCCTGGCGTTCAGCCCCGACGGGCGTCTGCTCGCCTCGGCCGGGTCGGACGCCTCGGTACGGATCTGGGACACCGTCCACCACCGGGAGACGGCAACGCTCACCGGGTACGACGGCCCGGTCACGGCCGTGGCCTTCGCCCCGGACGGCCACCGGCTGGCGACCGCGAGCACGGACGGGTCCGTACGCCTGTGGGACATGCCCTCGCACCGGATGACCGCGATCCTGACCGGCCACCGGGGCGCGGTGCGGTCGGTCGCCTTCGCCCCGGACGGACGCGGCCTCGTCTCGGGCGGCGCCGACCGCACGGTACGGCTGTGGGACGTGCCGGACGGTACGGAGCGCGCGGTGCTCACCGGGCACGGCGACGCGGTGATGGGCGTCGCCTACGCCCCCGACGGGCGGACCGTCGCCTCGGCGGGCGCCGACCGGACGGTACGGCTGTGGGACGCGGCCGAAGGACGTCCGGGCGCCGTGCTCACCGGCCACACCGACCAGGTGCTCGGACTGGCCTTCGCCCCCGACGGGCGCACCCTGGCGTCCGGCAGCGCCGACCGCACCGTACGGCTGTGGAACATCGCCGACGGTACGGCGGGCGCGGTCCTCACCGGCCACGGCGACGATGTGAACGCCGTGGTCTTCAGCCGCAGCGGTGACACCCTCGCCAGCGCGAGCGGCGACGGCACGGTCCGGCTGTGGGACCCGGTGAAACGCCGGGTGGCGGCGGTGCTCTCGGGCCACACCGACTATGTCCTTTCGGTCGCGGCGGGACCCGACGGGCGCCTCGCGAGCGGCGGGTTCGACCAGTCGGTGGTGCTGTGGAACCCGGGCGGACCGGTGCTGGTGGCACGGCCGTTCACCGAGGAGTGGCAGTCGGCCTTCTCGCCGGACGGCCGGCTGCTGGCCGCCGCGGCGGCCGATCACACGGTACGGCTGTGGGAGGTGGCCGGGCACCGCCCGCTCCCGCCGCTCACCGGCCACGACGGCTCGGTGTTCGCCGTCGCCTTCTCGCCCGACGGCCGTCTGCTGGCCTCCGCGGGCGCCGACCGCACGGTCCGGCTGTGGGACGTGGCCCGGCGCCGGCTCCTCACCACGCTGACCGGGCACGACGGTTCGGTGTTCGCCGTCGCGTTCTCCCCGGACGGGCGCACCCTGGCGTCCGGGAGCGCCGACCGTACGGTACGTCTGTGGCGCGCGGACGGCGGTGCCGCGCCGGCGGTCCTGCGCGGCCATACGGACTTCGTCAACGCGGTCGCCTTCAGCCCGGACGGGCGCACCCTCGCCACGGGCAGCGACGACCTGACGGTCCGGCTGTGGGACCCGGCGGGACACGCGGTGCGCACGGTCCTGCGCGGCCACACCGGCTCGGTGCGCGGTGTGGCGTTCTCGCCCGACGGCCGCACCCTGGCGAGCGGTGGCAACGACGGGACGGTCCGCCTCTGGGACCCCCGGCGCGCCGCCTCCCTCCGCTCGCTCACCGGCCACAGCGGGTCGGTGCGCGCGGTGGCCTTCAGCCCGGACGGGGCGGTGCTCGCGAGCAGCGGCAGCGACCGGACCGTACGGCTGTGGCAGCCCGACTCGGGACGGCTCGTCGCCAGCCTGAGCGGCCACGCGGGCGCTGTCTGGGGCGTGGTCTTCGCCCCCGGAGCCGCCGGACGGGCGCGGACACTGGCGAGCAGCAGCAACGACGGCACGGTCCGGCTGTGGACGACCGACCTGCGGGCGCGCGAGGGCGAGGTCTGCCGTCTCCTCGGGGACACGGGGCCGCGCAGCTGGGCCCGGCTGCTGCCGGGGCTGCCGTACGAACGCGTCTGCGGGCCGGCCGGCTGACGGCGGGTCAAGCAAGGTCCGCCGGTGCTGTTTCCCCGGGTGTTTCCCGTTTCACGTCCCGACGGGCGACGCCCGCCTCCTCGACAGCGCCCCCGGCGGGCGGCCAGGCTCGACCCGTCCCGACCAGCGGCGGACGCCACCCCCACCTCTCGCGATGCCGCTCCATGAGGCACGGGACACGTGCAGGACTCGTACGACGCGAACAAGGAGCACGCACACCATGAACGTACGCAACAGGCTCGCCCTGATGGCGTCCGCCACCGTACTCGCGGCCGGACTCACCGCCGCCGTTCCCGCCGTGGCCGCCGCCCCGGCCAAGGCCGCCAAGCCCGCCGCCGAGTGCGGGGTGCGCTCGGACGGGCGGCTGTACTGCGGCAACAAGGCGGGTGCGAAGGGCTACGCGGACCGCTCGTACCGCTCGGCGACCCGCGGCCAGCTGAACGGCACCTTCAGCTGGTTCGCGTGCTGGGGCCACGGCGACCCGCACCAGGGCCAGAACGACATCTGGTACTGGACCCAGCTCGACAACGGCGCCTGGGGCAATGTGCCCGCCGTGGACGTGAACACGGGCCAGGACCCGGCCTACGGTCTGCGACAGTGCTGACCGCCGGTCGTCGATGACACCGGAGCCGTCCGCCGAGCTCTCCCCGGCGGGCGGCTCCGGCATGTCCGGGTTCAAAGACAGGCTCTCAGCCCCGCTGGAAGCTGCGCCGGTAGGCGTGCGGGCTGGTGCCGATCAGGCGCTTGAAGCGGTCCCGGAAGGCGGTGGGGGAGCCGAAGCCGACCTGGAGCGCGATGCGGTCGACGGGGTGGGCGGTGGTCTCCAGGAGGTGCTGGGCCCGGCGGATCCGCGCCCGGTGCAGCCACTGCAGCGGCGAGGTGCCGGTCTGCTCGCGAAAGCGCCGGTGGAGGGTGCGGGCGCTCATCCCGGCCCGGGCGGCGAGGTCGTCGAGGCTGAGGTCGTCGCCCGCGTTCTCCTCCATCCAGCGCAGCAGCGGTTCCATCGTCGAGCCGCGCGGGGCGGGCGGATGGTCGGGCACGATGAACTGGGCCTGTCCGCCCTCGCGTTCCAGCGGCATCACCGACAGCCGCGCCGTGTCCGCCGCCACCGCCGAGCCCAGATCCCGGCGGATCATGTGCAGACACAGGTCGAGCCCGGCGGCGGCACCGGCCGAAGTGAGCAACTGGCCGTTGTCGACGTAGAGGACCGCCGGGTCGACATCGATCGCGGGGTGGCGCTCGGCGAGCAGCGCGGCGGCGGCCCAGTGCGTGGTGGCCCGCTGCCCGTCGAGGAGCCCGGTGGCGGCGAGTACGAAGGCACCCGTGCAGATCGACGCGATCCGGGTGCCCCGCGCGGCGGCCTGCCGCAGGGCGTCGAGGACGTCGTCCGGGACGGGCGCGGCAGGGTCGGCGCAGCCCGGCAGGATCACCGTGTCCGCTTCCGCCAGCGCGTCCAGGCGCCGGCGGGCCCGCAGCGTGAACGCCCCGGCGTCGACCTCCTCGACGGGCGCGCACACCTGGACGCGGTAGGCGGCGCCGCCGCCGTCGGGCAGCCGGGTGCGCTGGAACACCTCGATCGGCGTGGACAGGTCGAAGGGGATGACTCCGTCGAGGGCGAGGACGGCCACGGTGTGCATGGCTCAACCATAGAAGAGTGCCCGGATCGGGGCGTTCAGCCTTCGAATCGTTGCATCATCAACCGTTGGGCCCATAAGAATCATCGTTTTCGGCCATGAAGACCGGTGGATGTGCGGCCAACTTTGCGATTCGCGCGCGGATGTTCCATCATCGTGACCGCGCGTCAGTTCTCGACGCGTCTCAAGGAGTCAGGGGCACGGGGAATCCCCTGTACACCGATCGATCCCGCAGGCGGCGAGCACACGGTCTCGCCATGCCGCGGTGATTCCCGACCAGTTCCGTTCACCTAGGCAAAGGCCGCATGTCCGCCCAGCAGCTTTCGGACCTCATCCGGTTCGCCCGTCACAACTCGCCCTTCTACCAAGAGCTTTACGCGTCCCTGCCGCCGGACGCCGACCGTCTCACCGACCTCCCGGTCGTGGACCAGGAGAAGTTCTGGGCGGCCAACACCCTCGACGGCAACCGCGTCCTGACCGGACCCCTCAGCGAGGCGACCGTCTACAAGACCGGCGGCACCACCGGGGCGCCCAAGTTCTCCGTCTACACCCGCGACGAGTGGCGCACCTTCGTGACCGCCTTCGGCCAGGGCCTGGTGGACACCGGCCTGCGCCCGGGCCACCGCGTCGCGGACCTCTTCTACGCGGGCGAGCTCTACGCCAGCTTCCTCTTCCTGCTCGACTCGCTCGCCCACGCCCCCGTCGACAACGTACGGCTGCCCATCGGCGGCGCCGCGCCGCTGGAGTCGACGGTGGAAACGCTGCGCGACTTCGCGGCGCAGGTCGTGACGGGCACCTCCACCACGCTGTGCCGCCTCGCCGAGCACATCCTCTCGGCGGGCCTGCGGCTCGACGCGGTGGAGCTGGTCCTGTTCGGCGGCGAGGCCCTCTTCGACGACCAGCGCCGGCTCCTGGCCACCGCGTTCCCCAACGCGGCGATCCGTTCGGTCGGTTACGCCAGCGTCGACGCGGGGCTGCTCGGCCGCCCGGTGCCCGGCCCCGACCCCCGGGTGCACCGCGCCTTCACCCCGCAGTCCGTGATCGAGATCCTCGACGACACCACCGGCGAGCCCATCACCGAGCCAGGACGGCCCGGCCGGGTCGTGGTGACCAGCCTCTTCCGCCGTCTCATGCCCGTCATCCGCTACCCCGCGGGCGACCGCGCCGAGTGGACCGACACCGCTCTGGGCCACTTCCGCATCCTCGGCCGCGCCGAGGAAGGCGTCCGCGTGGGACCCGTGTCGCTGTACGCGCAGGACGCGCAGGACGCCGTCGCCCAGGCCGACACCGAGGGCCGCATCGTCGGCATGCAGCTGGTCGTCCGCCGCTGGGAGGGCCGCGACGGACTGGTGCTGCGGCTCGCCACCGCCCCGGGCGACGACGACCCGGCCGCGCTCGAACTGCTCACCAAGGCCGTGGTCACCGAGCTGGAGAGCGCCCGGCCGCTGTATCCGGACAGTGTCAGCACCGGATTCGTGCACCCGCTCGCCGTCGAGTGGGCGCGCCACCGCGACCTCGTCGTCAACCCGCGCACGGGCAAGCTCGTCCGCGTCCTGGACGAGAGGCCGACCGCATGAGCACCCCCCTCGTGGACGAGGGCCGCCGTCGGCCGCTCGTCCTGCGCAACCGTGCCTTCGGCGCGGTGTGGCTGAGCCAGGTCCTCACCCAGGCCGCCGTCCGTATGTTCCAGGTCGGTGTCTCCTGGTGGCTGGTCGCGTACGCGGTCGACGGCGGCCGGGGCCTGGCCTCCGGGCTCTTCATGGCCGTCAGCACCCTGCCCGCCGTGGCGCTCGCCCCGGTGGTGGCCCGTGTCGTCGCCCGCAGCGCCCACCGCTCGGTGCTGCGCACGGCCGCCGCGGTGGCCGGGGCCGTCGCCGTCGCCCTGGCGGTCTGGGCGTGGACCAGCGGGCTGCCGCTGCCCGCCGTCTACGCCGCGACCCTCGCCCTGGCCACCTGCCAGGCCTTCTTCGACCCCTGTCTGACCACCTCGGTGCCCGAACTCGTCGACGACGAGGACATCGAGGCGGCCACCGGCTTCGAGCTGTCCACCCAGTCCCTGGCCGGTCTCGGCGGCGCGCTGCTCGGCGCCGTGACCGTCGACCGCGCGGGCGTGGCCGGGCTCGGCGCGGGCTGCGGAGCCGCCTACCTCGCCGCCGCGCTGCTCGTCGCGGGTGTCCGCTTCCGTACCGCCGCACCCGGCGCCGACGGCGAGGCCGCCGCGACCCAGGTGTCCGAGCCGCGCACGCTCCGCGCCATCCTCGGCGGACTCCCGTACGTACGCCGCATCCTGGTCTGCTTCACCGCGGCCAACCTCTTCACCACCGCCGTCTTCGTCGTCATCCCGCTCTACACCCGGACCGTCCTCGGCGACGGCGGCTCCACCGTGGCCCTCCTGGAGGCGTCCCTGGGGTGCGGCACGCTCATCGGCTCGTTCACCGGCGCCCGGGTGCCGGGGCGGCCCACCGTCACCGGCGCCTGCTGTCTGACCCTGATGGCCTGCGCCCTCGCGCTGCCGGGCCTGTTCGCGGGGCGGCTGGTCTTCGCGGGGTGCCTGGTCGTGGCCGGCTGGTGCGTCGGGGTGATCGGGGTGCGCTTCGTGGCCCTGTTCCAGCGGCTGGTGCCCGCCGCCGACAAGCCCGGGTTCTTCGCGGTGATGCAGGCGGTCCTCGGCGCCTCCTTCCCGGTGGCCTCGCTGCTGTTCGGCCTTGCGGGGGACCACTTCTCCGCGCAGACCCTGTGCCTGGTGCAGGCCGCGGGTCTGCTGCCGGCCGCCGCCGCCCTGGCGCTGCTGGGCTCACCCAACTCGCCCCAGGGCGTCGCGAGTTCGAGCACACCCGCCGACCGCACCCCCGAACCCGTGGGGAGCGGGCGATGAGCGTCCTGGTCACACCGGCCACCGGCGCCGACATCGCCGAGCTGCGCCAGCTCTACTACGCCGTCTACGGGCCCCACTACCCGGCCGGGCTCGGCACCGACCCGGCCGAGATGGCCCGGCTCATCCAGGACCCCGACTCCCTGTGGCTGGTGGCCCGTTGCCCGGACACCGGCGCGCTTGCCGCGTCGGCCGCCATCCACGGCGAGCCGGGCAGCCGGATCGGCCGCCTCGAAGGCCTCGCCGTCCACCCCGACCACCGCGCCGGAGGCCTGGCCGCCACGCTGACCGAGGCACTCTGCGCCCAGATGCTGGACAGCGGGCGCCTGGACTCGGTGTACGCGACGGTCCGCACGGTCAGCGCCGGACCCCAGCGCGTCGTGGCCCGCAACGGGTTCCGCCCGCTGGGCGTCCTGCCCAACGCCGTGGATCTCAGCAGCCGCGAGAGCCTCGCACTCTACGCGCGTCACTCGGCCGGGGTGCTGGAGCGCCGCGTACCGGTGACCGAGGTGCCCGCCGCGCTGCTCCCGCTCCTGAAGGCCGTGGAGAGCTGTCTGGGCGTCAGCTACGGCGACGTCCGCGCCACCGGCCCGCTCCCGGCGGCCGGGCGCGGTCCCACCGAGCGCCTGGAGATGATCGAGGCGCCCGCCTTCGTGCGCCGCCGCTTCCGCGAGCGCTTCCCCGACACGGCCGGCTGGTTCTACCCGCTGCACACGCCCAACGTGCTGCTCACCCCCGACGACGGCAGCTTCGAGGTCTACGCGTACTTCAACCGCACCGGCGGCTACTGCTCGCTCCTGACCGCCCACCCCGACCCCGCCGCCGCGGCCGCCCACCTCGAACCCGTCACCCGGGCCCTGACCCGGGCCGGGGCGGGCTATGTGGAGGCACTGGTGCCGCTCGCTCACCACCAGGCGCTCTCCGCGTTCCTGGCCCAGGGGTTCGTCGCGGGCGCGCTCTACCCGGCGATGCGCGCGGACGGCGACGGCTTCCACGACTACGTCGTGCTCTCGCGCACCACCGAGCAGATCGACTTCCGCGGCGTCGTCGTCGAGCCACCCCTCCAGCCCTATCTGGACTGCTATCTGTCGGCCTGGGCGTCGACCTACCTGCCCACACTAGAGGTTGCCTCATGAACCCCCATCTCGCCCCGGTCGGCGTCCCCGACCCCGCCCTGCTGCCGCATGTGCAGGAGCTGTGCGACCTGACCGACCCGTACGCCTGCGGGCCCGCCGAGGACGCGCTGTTCGCCGCGGCCATGGCGGAGACCAACGCCTGGCACGCCGCACGCTCCCCGTTCTTCCGCTCGCTGTACGAGGCGGCGCCGCCCGCGCACCCGTACCGCGCGCCGCTGGTGCACGCCAACTTCTTCAAGCGCCACGAAGTGCTGTCCATCCCGCGCGAGGACGTCGACCTGCATCTGACCTCCTCCGGCACCACCGGCCAGAAGTCGCAGATGTTCTTCGACAACTGGACCATCCGCTCCGCCCAGCGCATGGTCGCCCGCATCTTCGAGCGCAACGGCTGGATCACCCCCGACCAGGAGGTCAACTACCTCCTCTACAGCTACGAGCCGGCCCCCGCCCTCAACCTCGGCACCGCCTTCACCGACAACTACCTCTGCGACTTCGCCCCGGCCCGCACCGTCGAGTACGCGCTGCGCAACACCGGCGGCGGCCATGAGTTCGACCCGTTCGGCTGCGTCGCCGCACTGCGCCGCTTCGAGCACGACGACGCCCCGGTGCGCATCCTGGGCTTCCCCGCCTTCCTCTACTTCACCCTGGAGCGGATGCGCGCCATGGGGCTGCCGCCCCTGCGCCTGCCCGAGGGCTCCCTGGTCGTCCTCGGCGGCGGCTGGAAGGGCCACGCCGACCGGCGCATCGGCAAGGACGAGCTGTACGCCCGCGTCACCGAGCAGCTCGGCATCCCCGGCGACCGCATCCGCGACACCTTCGGCTCCGTCGAGCACTGCATCCCGTACATCGAGTGCGACCACCACCGGCTGCACGCCCCCGTCTGGTCGCGCGTGTCCATCCTCTCCACCCGCACCCTGGAACCCCTGCCGTACGGCGAGACCGGCTATCTGCACCTCGTCTCCCCGTACATCACCTCCGTACCGGCGCAGAGCGTCGTCATGGGCGACCTCGCCTCGCTGCACCCCGGCGAGGAGTGCGGGTGCGAGCTCGGCACGGACTGGTTCACCGTCCACGGGCGCGCCGGAGTGAGCCGCAACAAGAGCTGCGCGGTGGCCGCCGCCGAACTGATGAAGGGCATGTCGTGACCGCAGGGACGAAGACCATGGACCGCGCAGACGAACACCACTACTGGCAGGGCGCGTTCATCGGGGACGAGGAGGCCGGGCGACGCCTCGCCGAGCTGCCCGCGGCCGTCGAGGAGGCGCTCGCCGGCCCGCTGGAGACCGAGACGGTCCTCGCCGCCTGCGACGCGCTCGCCACGGCTCTGCGCGACCCGAGCCACCCGGTACGCGAACGGCTCGCGCGGCATCTGCCCGAGGGCGAGGACCCCGCCCTCCTCGACGAGCTGGCCACCTACCTGGGCCGCACCGAACTCACCCGCAAGCTGCGCCGCGAACTCGGCGGCACCGCCCCGGGACGGCTGAACCGGCCCGACGCCCGCGAGACGGTCTACGAGGCCTGGGCGCCGGTCGGCCTGGTCGCCCACATCGCCCCGGGCAACGCGGCCTCCGTCGCCCCCCTCAGCATCGTCGAGGGCCTGCTCGCCGGGAACGTCAACATCCTCAAGACCAGCGGCGGCGACACCCTGCTCACCCAGCACCTGCTGGCCGAGCTCGCCGCGCTGGACACCACCGGCGCCCTCGCCGCCCGCGTCATCGTGCTGCGCTTCTCCTCCTCCCGGCAGGAGTGGCTGGCGCTGATGTGCGCGCCCGCCGACGCGGTCGCCGTCTGGGGCGGCGAGAGCGCCGTCGAGGGCGTCTCGGCCCATGTGCCGCCGGGCTGCCGTCTGGTGGAGTGGGGACACCGCATCTCCTTCGCCTACCTCACCCGCGACGCCTGGCACGAGAGCGCCACGCTTGAGGCCCTGGCCGCCGACGTGTGCCAGTACGAGCAGCAGGCCTGCTCCAGCCCGCAGGTGGTCTACCTCGACACCGAGGACGAGCAGGACGTCTTCGCCTTCGCCGAGCGCTTCGCGGACGTACTGGCCGCCCGGCCCGCCGCCGAACCCGCGCCCGACGGCCCCGACATCGCCGAGCAGGCCGAGCTGACCACCACCGAGCTGGTCGCGCGCCTTGAGGAACACCTCGGCCTCACCAGGGTGTTCGCCGCTCCCGACGGCTCCTGGCGGGTGATGGCCGACACCCGGTCCGCCCTCACCGCCTCGCCGCTGCACCGCAGCGTGTGGGTCAAGCCGCTGCCGCGCAAGAAGCTGATCGGCGCCCTGCGCCCCATGCGCCGGTATCTGCAGACCGCCGGCATCGCGGCGAGCCCCACCGACACCGCCGAGCTCTCCCGCGCCGCCTTCGCCGCGGGCGTCACCCGCGTCACCCCCCTCGGCGCCATGCTCGCCGGGTACTCGGGCGAGCCGCACGACGGCGTGTACGCGCTCCAGCGCTACAGCCGACGCGTCGCGGTCCAGGCCGACACCCGGTTCGCCACCACCGCCTGCCTGGACGACCTGGCCCGGCCGGTCGTCCTGCCGCCGCCCGGCGGCCCGCTGACCGGCAAGGAGGAGGTCCAGGAGCTCAACCGCCAGGTCTCCAGGGCCGACGCCGAGCTGTACTTCCACAGCGGCGGCAGCACCGGCGCCCCCGCCCTCTCGCTGTTCAGCTACGACGACTACGACACCCAGATGCACGCCGCCGCCCGGGGTCTGCTCGCCGCGGGCTACGACCCGCTGGCGGACCGCACCGCCAACCTCTTCTACTGCGGCGGCATGTACGGCAGCTTCATCAGCTTCTTCTCCATCCTGGAGCGCCTGGGCGGCGTCCAGCTGCCGCTCGCGGCCGGCCCCGACCACCGGGCCACCGCGCGGGCGCTGATCGCCCACCGGGCGGACACCCTCTTCGGCATGCCCTCCTACCTGTGGCAACTGCTGCACGAGGAGGCGGACGCCCTGCGCGAGTACGGCGGCATCCGCAAGGTGTTCTACGGCGGCGAGCACTTCACCGACGCCCAGCAGCGCACCCTGCGGGACACCTTCGGCATCGAGGTCGTACGGTCCATCACCTACGGCAGCACCGACCTCGGCCCGCTCGGCTACCAGTGCGCCGAGAGCAGCGGCGGCGTCCACCATCTGCACGCCGATCTGCACACCATGGAGATAGTCGACGCCGACGCCGACCGGCCGGTGGCGCCGGGCGAGACCGGGCGGCTCGTCTTCACCACGCACGCCCGGCGCGGCCAGCACCTCGGGCGTTATGTGATCGGCGACCTCGGTCGCGCGGTCGAAGGGCGCTGCCCCTGCGGCAGCCACGCACCCCGCTTCGAACTGCGCGGCAGGACCGGGGACGTGATGCGGGTGGCCACGTACTTCCTCAACCACCGCCGCTTCGGGGTCATCGCGCAGGAACGGGCGGGCTACAGCGGTGAACTCCAGACCGTCCTCACCCGGCGGGACACCCGCGAACGGCTCACCGTGCGGGTGGAACGCTCCGGCGCGGCGGACCCCGAAGGACTGCGCGAGGCGTTCCTCGCGGACTATCCGGACCTGCGCTCGGCCGTGACCGAGCGGCTGCTCGACCTCACGGTCGAGGCGGTAGACGGCGCGTCCCTGGACCGCAGCCCCACCAGCGGCAAACTGCGCTCGGTGGTGGACCTGCGCGGCTGACCCCAGCGCCGCCCCGTCGGCCCGGGCCCGCGCCCGGGCCGACGGGGAAGCGCGCGTCAGCGGTGCGCCGGCACATGGACCATCCGCCCGTCGGGGTCGCGTACCCAGAACCGGCGTACGCCCCACTCCTCGTCCTGCGGCGGGTGCGCGAACTCCGCACCGCTCTCCCGCACGGCCGCATACGCCGTGTCCACGTCGCCGCCGGAGGTACCGGAAGCGGCGCCCGCGCCCCGGTGTGAGCCGGTCATGATCCCGGTGCGCTCGGGACGTGCTCCTTGCCGCCCCTACCCGACGCGGTAGAGCGCCGACCATGCTCATACCCACACCTTCCGACGGCACCCGGCCCGGCTCTGTCCGCTGCTGCCGTACGTTTCCCGACGCCGCACCCTGGGCCGTCTGCCCGGTCGCGACAGTCCGCGACGTTCCTTCCCTCCACTGACAGAACGGAACGCCATGAACACACGTCCGGCGCCGGCCCGCGCGCTGCGCACCGACTTCGCCGCCTCCCTCGTCGTCTTCCTCGTCGCGCTGCCGCTGTGCGTGGGCGTGGCCGTCGCCTCCGGCGTACCCGCCGAACTCGGCCTGATCACCGGCATAGTCGGCGGACTGGTCGCCGGGCTGCTGCCCGGGAGCAGTCTGCAGGTGTCCGGCCCCGCGGCCGGTCTGACCGTCCTCGTCTACACCGCCGTCACCGAGTACGGCCTCGCCGCCCTCGGCGTCGTCGTCCTGATGGCGGGCCTCATCCAACTCGCCCTCGGGGCCCTGCGGATGGGCCGCTGGTTCCGTGCCATCTCGCTGGCCGTGGTGGAGGGCATGCTGGCCGGCATCGGACTGCTCCTGATCGCCGGCCAGCTGTACATCCTCGCCGACCGCAAGGGCCCCGGCGCGGGCGTGCCGAACATCGCGGGCCTGCCCCGCCTGGCCATGGAGGTGGCGCACTCCACGACCGCGCTCACGGCGGCGGCCGTCGGCGCGGGCACCATCGTCGTGATGGCGTTCTGGAAGAGGCTGCCCGGCCGCTGCCAGCTGCTGCCCGGCGCACTGGCCGCCGTGGGCGGCGCCACCGCCCTGACCGTGCTGCTCGGCCTGCCGGTGGCACGGGTGCGGGTGAGCGGCCTCGGCTCCGCCGTCCAGCCGCCGGGCTCCTCGGAGTTCGCCAAGCTCGCCGACACCGGGCTGCTGGCCACGGTGCTGGCGTTCGCCCTGATCGCCTCCGCCGAGTCCCTGTTCAGCGCCGCCGCCGTGGACCGGCTGCACACCGGGCCGCGCACCGACTACGACAAGGAGCTGATGGCGCAGGGCATGGGGAACACCGTGTGCGGGCTGCTCGGCGCGCTGCCCATGACCGCGGTCATCGTCCGCAGCGCCACCAATGTGCAGGCGGGCGCGCGGACCAAGGCGTCCCGTGTGCTGCACGGGGTCTGGCTCCTGCTCTTCGCCGCGCTGCTGCCCGGCGCGCTCACCTACGTACCCACCGCCGCGCTCGCCGGTGTCCTCGTGCACGCCGGATGCAAGCTCCTGCCGGTCAAGGGGTTGTCGGGGCTCTGGAAGACCCACCGGGGCGAGGCGGTGGTGCTGGCGGCGACGGCGCTGGCGATCCTCCTCACCAACATGTTCGAGGGCGTTCTCATCGGTCTGCTGCTCGCCGTGGTCAAGGCCGCCTGGGAGACCTCCCACGTCCACATCGAGGTCACCGACGACGGGGAGGGGCTGGTCAGCGCCCATGTGATCGGCAACGCCACGTTCCTGCGGCTGCCCCGCATCCTGGAGACCCTGGAGAAACTCCCCAAGGACCGTGCCGTACACCTGCATCTGGCCGGACTGCGCCACCTCGACCACGCGTGTCTGAACGCGCTGCGGAACTGGGCGGACGAACACAACCGGGCGAGCAGCGAGGAGGTCCGGCTGGTGCATCCGGCCTGAGAGGAGGGGGCCGCCGCGGAGCCGCGCACGCGGGCGGTCTGAAACCGCGTCAGGGTGGTACGCGTCATGGTGGTGTGCGGCGAGAGCCGTTCCGTGAGTCGTCCATATGGAGCACGAGGCTGAGGAGCCCGCTGTGTCGCGTCCCCGAATTCTCACGCCCG
Organism: Streptomyces sp. ERV7; assembly: GCF_001653515.1. GTDB lineage: Bacteria > Actinomycetota > Actinomycetes > Streptomycetales > Streptomycetaceae > Streptomyces. The sequence continues at coordinate 22,043 of NZ_LYOY01000073.1, forward strand.
CCGTCGCCGTCGTGGCGGCCGGTCTGATGCTGAGCGGTTGCAGCGACGGCGGTTCGGGGAAGGCGGCCGCGACCGGCGGCAGGTCCGGCGCGTCCGCCACCGGTCCGGGGACCGCGACCGCGACCGGGGGCGGTACGGCGCCGACACCGGCGAAGCCGGACGGCGCCGCGAGCACCGGTGCGGGCGCCGCATCCGGAGGGGGCTGCCGGACCGCGGACCTCGGCTTCGCGATCGTGCCGACCAGCCGTGCCAAGAACCCCGCCATCCAGTACGCGCTGACCATCACGCTCACCAACAAGAGCGCCAAGTCCTGTGCGCTGACCGGGTATCCGGGCGTGGATCTCGTGGGCCCCCTGACGTGGTCGCTGCCGCGCCAGACCGCCGAGCGGCCGCACCGGGTGACCGTGCGGCCGGGCGCCACCACCACCTTCAACATCTACTACCTGCCGTACACCCAGGGCAGCGGCGAGGAGTTCAGGCCGACCCGCATCGTGGTCACCCCGCCGGGCGAGACCCACTCCCACACCCTGCGGTGGCCGGTCGGCTCGATCCTGCTCCAGGACGGGGCCACGCACCCCGGCACATATGTGAGCCCCGTCGGCGCCAAGTAGGCCCGTGGCCCGGATCGGGGTTCACGGACAGGCTCTCAGGAGAAGGGGCGCTGGTCCGGCGGGATCTGCACGATGATCGTGGCGCGCTTCTCCGCGGGGGTCGCCCCCTGCCGGCTGGCCCACGGCTCGTCGGAGCGCATCCACGCCGGGAGGCCCGGCGGGAGGTCGGCCGAGGGGATGGTGGCGAGGTCCGCCGGGGTCAGGGTGCTGCCGTAGCGGACGAGCGGCCGGCTGGTGTCGGGGGTGACCGTGCCGTGCAGCGCCTCCAGCGCGCTGTTCCAGTTCGTCAGCAGCTTGTTCATGGCCACCGCCGGGTCGGTCCCGGAGCCCGCCGCGCTGTCGGGGAAGGTGGGATGGATGACGTGCTGGTAGGCACCGGTGAACGCGGCGCCTGACGGGGTCTCGCGCCAGGTCCGGTACGCGGTGTCCGCGAGGCCGCCCAGCGCGATCACGGCCTCGATGGGCTGGTGGGCGACGATGCCGTCCAGCCATCTGTGCCGGTACGCGGCGATCTTCTCGTCCTTGGCGTGCGTGTTGCCGCCCTGCTGCCCGAACACGCTGTACACGAACGTATTGACCATCACATAGCTCGTGTCGATGCCGAGTTTGGCCAGGAAGCCCTGGAAGCGGCGGCCCGCGGTGCCGACGAGGATCCGGCGGGTGACGGCCTCGTGGGAGGCCGGGTCCTGCCCGATGACCAGCACACGGGCGGTGCCGTCGAGGCGCCCGCGGTGGAAGATCGGGCCCCATTCCACGCGGAAGTCGGTGGCCGGATAGATCTCCGGGCCGGGGTAGTCGCTCACGAGCGTGGCGTACGGCTCCTGTGCGTAGCCGGGATCGAAGGGGTGCATGCGGTGCTCCTACTCCATGCGGGCGATCAGTTATGACAGAAGGTGATCGGTGGATGACATTACGGCATGGTGTCTATTAAGTGATGTTCATCCGATATGTGGTGTTCATCCGTGCCTCCTCGGGAGTGGCGAGAAGGGATGCCCGCAATGTCACCTGGAGCAGACGCCCCGGATACCGGCCGGTTCGCCCTGCGCGGCCGGATCGTCACCCTCGACGCGGCGGGCACCGTGATCGAGGACGGCATCCTTTATGTGGCCGCCGGGCGCATCGCGGCGGTCCTCCCCGCCACCGCACCCGCCCCACCGGGCTTCGAGGCGGTGAAAGCCGTCGACACCCGGGGCTCGGTCTACCCGGGGCTCATCGAACTGCACAACCATCTGCCGTACGACGTGCTGCCGCTGTGGCAGGTGCCCAAGAAGTACGGCAACCGCTCGCAGTGGGGCGGCAGCAGCAACCCCGCCTACCACACCCTGGTCACCGGACCGATGAAGGCGCTCGGCCAGGATCCCCTTCTGATGCCCGCCGTCGTGCGCTACGTCGAGGCGAAGTGCCTCGTCAACGGCACCACCACCAGCCAGGGCATCGCCCTGTTCAGCAACGCGGGCGCCCGCCGGATGTACCGGGGCATCGTCCGCAACGTCGAGCAGACCGACGCACCGGACCTGCCCGAGGCGGCCTCGCGGATCGCCGACGTGGAGGCGGAGGACGCCGAGAAGTTCCTGGCCCGGCTCAAACAGCCGCACCGGCTGCTCCTGCACCTCGCGGAGGGCACCGACGCGGCCGCCCGGGCGCACTTCCAGGCCCTCCAGTTCAAGCCCGGCAAGTGGGCGATCACCGAGAACCTGGTGGGCATCCACTGCACCGGCCTGACGGCCGACGACTTCACCGTCTTCGCCGGACACGGCGGCTCCATGGTGTGGTCGCCGCTGTCCAACCTCCTGCTGTACGGGAATACCGCGGACATCGCCGCCGCCAAGGACGCCGGTGTGCTGATGGGCCTCGGCTCGGACTGGTCGGTGTCGGGGAGCAAGGGTCTGCTCGGCGAGCTCAAGGCCGCCCGGCTGGCGTCCACCGCCGCCGGATCCGTCTTCAGCGACCAGGAGCTGGTCGCCATGGTCACCCGGGACGCGGCCCGGATCCTGCGCTGGGACGGGGCGCTGGGCTCGCTGGGCGCGGGAATGCGCGCGGACCTCGTCGTCGTCGACGGCGCCGAAGGCGACCCGTACACCTCGCTCATCGACGCCCGCGACAAGGACATCCGGCTGGTCGCCATCGACGGTGTCGCCCGGTACGGATCCCGTCGGCTGCTGCACGCCCTGGCGCCGGGGGAGACGCTGGAGCAGGTCCCCGGTATGTCGGCGGACCACGTACTGCATCTGCACGACGGCACGGCGGACAACATCGTGGCCGGGCTGACCCTCGGCGACGCCACCGACCGGCTGACCGGTGCGCTCGCCGACCTCCCGGCTCTCGGCGCCAAGCCCGTCGCGCCGCTCACAGCGGCCCCCGACGGCGGTGTGCGCTGGCAGCTGGCCCTGGACGAGATCGAGCCCACCGGTGCCGAACTGCGCCCGCGCCTGCCGCTGCTGAGCGCGAGCGGGGCACCGCACCCGACCGGGCCCGGCATCGGCGCGCCCACCGCCGCCGGGGAGCTGGAGCCGGTGGTCCTCGACGGGCTGACCGCGTCCGGCGACCGCACCTTCCTGCACACCCTGGCCGACGAGATGAACCTGCCGGCCGACTACGCCGACGCGCTGTCCCGCCTGCTGACCTGACCCCAAATCCCCCTGAGCCCGGGGCGCGTGAACGCCCCGGGCGACCGTCCCCGTAACAGAGTTCCGGCAGAAAGGAGCCCCGCATGCTGGTCACCCGGCTCGCCCTCCTGCCCGGGACCGACGAGGCCGCGGCTGCCGGCCCGCCCGGCAAGGAGGGTTGAGATGGCCGAGAAGGACAAGCACCCCCAGGGCCGGGGCGACCCGGAGGACGCTTCGGAGGAGGACGGACCCAAGACGCCCGACCTGCCGCCACCGATGTCTGCGGCCGCGCCGAAGCCCGGCCACCAGAGCGTGCGCGCGGGCCTGCGGCGCCGGATGCGCGAACTGGACGACCGCCGGGCCCAGAAATCAGCCCCGGACGACGGCGAGGGCCCGGACGAGAAGGGACCGGCCGACGAAGTGGAGCCGGAGGAACCTCCGGACTGACCCGCGCGTACCGTCCGGGTCGCCCACTGGCGGGGGCCGTGGACCACCGGGACGGTACGTATGACCACCGACCTCATGAGGTGACCCGATGCCTCACTCCTCGCCGCCGCTCCCGACGGCAGTCCGACCGGCCCGGCCCGTCACGGCCCGGCAGGGGTTCCTCCGGGCCTGGGCAGCGCTCGTTCCGGCGGCGCTCGGCGTCGCCTACTTCCTGTGGCGCGCCCCGGACGTCGACCTCGCCCGGCTCCAGCTCGCCGGTACGGCCGACGCGGCCAAGGCGGTGTACGACGGGCACGCCGGTGCGTTCCGGGACGCGTTGGTGGCCCAGATGGTGTGGGTCGCCTGCGGCGCGGCGACGCTGCTGCTCGTGTTCCAGATCGGCCACCACACCTACTCCGGGCTGCGCGGCCGTCAGGTCTCCCACTGGACGATGATCGCCACGTTCGCCGGTGCCGTGTTCGGTCTCGTCGAGAACGGTCTGCTCGTCGGCGCGCTGAAGGTGCGGGGCCGCGTCGACGACTGGCCGTTCGCCGCGGCGACGGCGCTGGAGACCGTCAAGTGGCTGCTGCTGGGCGTCTCCACGGTCATCGGCGCGATGGTGTGGGCCACCACGCTCTCCCGGGCGGGCAGGACGGCGTGGAAGGAGGCCAGGAGGGCGAAGCCCCCCGCGCGGACGGACGCCGACGGGGACGGCCGCGCCGAAGGCGAAGCCGGTCCCGACGGCGTCGAGGCCCGTCCTGATGCCGACCGCCGTGCC
>NZ_LYOY01000074.1 GCF_001653515.1 Streptomyces sp. ERV7
GGCCGTGCCCGAGAGCGTCCGCAAGGCGATCGTCTCGCAGGTCGACGCCGATATGCGCCGCCGCGTCAAGATGCGCATCGCGGGCGGCGCGGCCGTCGCCGAGAAGATGCGCGCCGCCCGCGTCACCAAGCGCTACCAGACCCTGGCCTCCGGCGCCGACCGCGCGGTCGTGCACGTGGGCAAGGACCCCAAGGTCGCCCTCGTCGCGCCCGGGGTCACCCCGCTCCAGGCCCGCCGCGCCAACCTCGACACCGTGCTGCGCGCCCTGCACGCGGCCGGCCTCGACCACTTCTGTGTACGCGGCCGCTCGGAGACCTCCGCCGCCGTCGCCGTCCGCGAGGACGACCGCACGGCCGTGCTGAAGGTCCTGGAGGCGCTCTGCGGCGACCAGCCCGGCTACGTCACCCACGTCAAGGGCAACAACCCGGTCCCCGAGACCTCCCTGCCGGGGTACGAGGACGCCACCTGGCGCCGGTTCAAGACCGCCGGGACCGTCAGGGTCACCTGGTACCGCACGGACGCCACGCACCGCCTCGTCCTGGGCAACCGCTACGGCTGCGACGTCGAGTTCTGGCACGAGGAGGACGGCCGGCTGGTGCCGCCGCGCGTCGGCAAGCTCGCCGAGACGCTCCCCGCCGAGGGCCCCGTCTCCCAGGTCTCCGAGGCGTACTTCACCCACCTCGCCCCGCGCGAGGCCCCCGACGCCGCCCAGGTGCGCACCCGCGCCGAGTTCGCCATCCACCCCACCGACGAGATCACCTTCCCGGTGGACGTCGTCTACACCTGGGTGAACGGCGCGGACCCCGCCTGGCTGCGCCGCCGCGCCCAGTTCGCGGGCGAGACCTACCACGCGGAGTCCGCCAACGCCGCGCGCTATCTGAGCCGCGACGAGCTGCGCTACTCGCTGCGCTCGCTGCACATGTACGCGCCGTGGGTGCGGAACATCTACCTCGTCACCGACGACCAGACCCCCGACTGGCTGGACACCGCGCAGCCCGGCATCAAGGTCGTCAGCCACAAGGAGATCTTCCGAGACCCGGGCCTGCTGCCCACCTTCAACTCGCACGCCATCGAGAGCCAGCTCCACCACATCGAGGGCCTCGCCGAGCACTTCCTGTACTTCAACGACGACGTGATGCTCGGCAACGAGGTCACCCCGCAGGACTTCTTCCTCTCCAGCGGCCTCACCAAGTTCTTCCCGTCGCCCGCCCTCGTACCGCTGGGCGCGCGCACCCCCGAGGACCCGCCGGTGGCCGCCGCGGGCAAGAACAACCGCCGTCTGATCGAGGAGCGGTACGGGGCGGTGGTCGTGCAGAAGATGAAGCACATGCCGCACCCGCTGCGCCGCAGCCTGCTCACCGAGATCGAGACGGAGTTCGGGCCGGAGTACCGCTACACCGAGGCGAGCCGGTTCCGCTCGGAGGACGACATCTCCATCTCGTCGTCCCTGCACCACTACTACGCGTACCACACCCAGCGCGCGGTGCCCTCCGAACTCCCGTACACCTACCTCGACCTGACGCACCCGTGGACCGAGACGCGGCTCGGCCGCCTCCTCGCCAACCGGGACAAGACGGTGTTCTGCGTCAACGACACGGTCTCCACCGAGCAGGACGTGCACGAGCAGAAGGACCTGATCACGCCCTTCCTCGACGCGTACTTCCCGGTGCCGAGCCCCTTTGCCGTATCCGACGCGACAGGCGCGTCGGCCGTGTCAGTCGCGCTCGAAGCGGGACCTCACCGGGAAGTACGCGCTCAGGAACGCCCGCAGTACGCGGTCCTGCTCCTCCACCGACACCTCCGCGTCGGCGGACTCACCGATGCAGAACGTGTCGTGGCCGCGCTCGGCCAGCAGCCGGGTGAGCACCGTGTGGTGCTCGTAGTTGCCCACGTTGATGTAGCTGCACGAGATGGCGCTCGGCACCGAGCTGCCGATCAGGTAGCCGTAGTGGTGGTGCAGCGAGGACGTGATCGACAGGTCCGAGTTGGCGCGGAACGGGTTGGCCGCGGTACGGCCCACCTCGGCCGGGAACTTGTCGGCGATCTCGGTCAGCACACTGCGGCGCAGCGGGTGCGGCGCGTGCAGGAAGCTGGTCGTCGTGGTCCGCCCGAACGCCTCCTCCAGGAGCGCCCGGTTGTTCTTCGCGGCCGCGAAGTAGCCCTCGTCGTCCGGGGACGGCTCGGTCGGCGGGACGGCCGTGGGCGAGCGGAAGAACTTGGCCACGCCGTTGCTCAGGAAGAACGAGGACGGGTTGAGCGGACGGCCGATGAACACGTCGTCGTTGAGGTAGAGGAAGTGCTCGGCCAGGCCGTCGATCCGGTACAGCTGGCTCTCGATGGCGTGCGAGTTGAACGTCGGCAGCCAGGCCTGGTCCTTGAAGATCTCCCGGTGGCTGACGACCTTGATGCCGGGCTGCTCGGTGTCCAGCCAGTCCGGCGTCTGGTCGTCGGTGACCAGGTAGATGGTGCGCACCCAGGGCGCGAACATCTCCAGGGAGCGCAGCGAGTAGCGCAGCTCGTCGCGGTTGCGGAAGCGCACGTCGCCGCTGTCGGCGTCGTTGGTCGGCATGTCGCGACTGCGGCGCACCGAGTCGCGGCGCTGCTGCCAGGCCGGGTCGGTGTCGTCGACCCAGGTGTAGACGACGTCGATCGGGTAGTCGACGTCCCACATCAGCTGCTTGGTGAACTGCGCGAGCGTCGGGTAGTCGCGCTCGCCGACCCGGAGCTTGGCGGTGGCCTCCAGGTTCGGCAGCCGGCGCCCGAGCAGGGTGGTCAGCCGGGGCGTCTCGCGCCAGCCGTCCTCCTCCGACTCGGCCCAGAACTCCAGGCTGCAGCCGTAGGCCGGGCCGTACCGCAGGGTGCGGCTCTCGGAGGTGATCGGCTTGAACACGCGCAGACCCGCGACCTCGCCGACGTCGCCGAGCCGCTCCGCGAGGACCGCGCCGGGCGCGGCGCCGCGCGGGGTGACCAGCTCGGCGTAGACCGGCTTGCCGTGCAGGGCGGTGGACATGGCCTCCATCACCCGGCGGCGCATCTCGACGGGGACGGCCACCCGGTGGGCGACGCCGGCGTCGTGGCGCAGCAGGATGTAGGGGATCCCCGCGTCCTCCAGGACCTTGGCGGTGATCTCCAGGTTCATCTGGGCCATGCGCGGGCCGTTGATGTCGTCGCGCTGCTCGGCGAGGCGGCCGGCCGAGCGGATCAGGGTGCCGGTGCGGTCCTGTGCCTGGATCAGCACCTCGCGGGCCTTCTGCTCGTCCGCCGAGTTCGACAGGGCCGAGACGGGGGCGGCGACGCTGAAGCTGCGGGTGCCGCCGGCCGCGATGCGCAGCGCGGTGCGGTCGGCGCGCTGGGCCAGGCGCTCGGGGGTGTCGCGGCGGGCGACCAGCTTGGTGAAGAGCTGCTCCCAGCGGGAGGTGATGTCCTCGCCGCCGAACCGCTCGTACACGCCCTTGCGGGCGGCCTTGCCGAACGCGTGCCGGGTGTCGTCCTCGCCCATCAGACGGGACATGGCGGCGGCCAGCGAGTCGATGTCGCCGGGCGGCACCAGCAGGCCGTCCACGTCGTGGCGGATGATCTCGGCGGGCCCGGTGACGATGTCGTACGCGATGACCGGCACACCGGCCGCGAACATCTCCAGGAGCACCAGCGGGAACGCCTCGTTGCGCGAGGGCAGCAGACAGACGCTGGCCTTGGCCCACTCCTGCTCCATCTGCGAGGAGCGGCCGACCAGTTCGATGCGCGAGTGCATGCCCAAGCCCTCGACGAGGCGGCGCAGACGCACCTCCTGCGGGCCGTCGCCGAAGATCCGCAGCTGCCAGTCGGGGAAGTCCGCGGAGATCCGCTGGAAGGCGTGGATGGCGTGGTCCAGCTGCTTCTCCGGGGTCATCCGGGCAGCCAGGACGATGGTCTTGGACTCCAGGTCGGCGCGCGGGCGGTAGCCGTCGGGCACCGCGTTGGGGATCGCGGCGAGCTCCGGGGCGGACTCGCGCAGCGAGTCGGAGAACCAGTCGTTGGTGCGCTCGGTCAGCGACACCAGCGCGTCCACGCGCGGGCCGTAGACCAGCAGCGGCTCACCGGAGACACCGCGCAGCTGGGAGGCGCGGTGCTCCTGGTGCACGGTGACGACCCGGGAGGGGGCCAGCTCGGCGGCCGCGGCGAGCAGCGCCGGGGTGGTGGTGACCAGCACATCGGAGTCGAGGGAGCCGAGGGCGGCCGTCATCTCGATGTCGGAGAGCCGGTCGAAGGTCGACTCCCAGGACGGCTTGATCAGTTCGCTCGGCAGCGACTCAAGGGTCCGGCAGGCGTTCTCGTCCAGGGCGCTCGGGCGCACCGGGCGTCCGTACGATTCGGTCCTGTCCACCAGGTAGCGCCGCCTGACCTGCTGGGCGGCCGAGAAGAACGGCTCCGGGCGGGTCTTGAAGACGCTGAGCACCTCGACGTCGTGCCGAGGAGCGAGATGGATCGCCTGGGTGTAGGCGGCCATCTCGGTGCCGCCCATCTCGTCGCCCCAGGTGAGCAGAAACGTGATCTTCATGCAACTTCCTCTGCGCCACGGGGGGCGGTTCCGAATCCGGTACAGGACACGGCGAGCACGCCGGCCGGGGTGACATAGGCGTGCACCCGCGCGAGCGCACCGTTGTCGAGAGCGACGATACGGAACGGTGTCCGGTAGACCTGCTTGGGGTGACGCACATCCGTCAGCTTCCGGGCGATCTTGATCCGGTTTCCACCGGCCCTCAGATGCATGTCCCAGGTGCGGGTGGTGCGGCCGACCGCCATCTCGGCGAGCGGTACGTCGACGGTGAAGCGGTCGCCGTCCCACACGGGGGTCGCCGCGGCCGACTTGTTGCTGCGCCGCAGCACCGCCTCCGCCACGTACTCCTCGACGGGGGCCTTCGGCGCGATGAGCCGGCCGTGCACCGTGATCCGGTCCCAGCGCAGCTCGAACGAGGTGAGCTCGGCCTGGTGGCGCGGGCCGCGCACGTTCAGCATCGAGCGGCCGTCGACCGAGCGCACCGGGCGGAAGACGGCGCCGCTGGTGGGTGACGGCGAGGTGGACAGGGTGGGGCCGTCGGACGACTCCGCGGGAGCCGAGGCGATCTTCGCCCGCAGCTCACGGCCGTCACTCTCGGTGACCACGACCTCCATCCGCCACATACCGGACGAGAGCACCGGACCGCGGGTGCCGGTCTCCGACGGATCGTCATGGCGCAGCGGGGCGGTCGCCGTCAGAAGGAGACTTCCGTCACTCTGCGGCTCCTGCTCCAGCTCCACATGGACGACCTTGCGCCCGCGCGACATCTCCAGGTGGGCCGCGCTGACCGCCTCGGGGCGGCGCGGGAACGTCACCGCGAAGTTGAGGGTGCGCCCACCGGAGACCGAGAAGTGCACGGCCTTGAGCAGCGGCCGCGGCTTGACTCCGTCGATCGCCGGTACGGTATGCATCTGCTCGACACGTCGGCGCATACGTACTGCCGCGCGGCGCGCCCGCTTGGCGGCGCCCACCGCATAGGGCAGCAGCGAGTCACTCACGGTGAACCTAGCTCTCGTCTGGGCTAATGGTCAGCGTTGCATGGTGCCAATAATGCGTAAGATCGGCAAGTTGCTTCGTAATTCTATCGATGCATCACGATTGCTTCATCGAGTGGAACCCAAATGAAGTTTCCGCCCTCTCCTCGTGTGGCGGTCTGCTTGATCGCAGATGAACGTGAAGCGGGGAGTGGGAGAAGGAACATGGGACGCTGGCCGAAGATGGGACGCCAAGTGGCCTCCCGGCGTGCCGTGCTGGCTTCGATGGCGGGGGTAGTGGCAGCCGGTGCGATCGCCGGATGCGACAGCAAGCACCCGTCGGCCAGAGGCGCTGCCGTCACAAGTGAACCACCGAAGCCCGTCGCCCTGCTGCCGGTCGACCGCCGCAGCAGCTTCGAGACCCCCGGCCGCCCGCTCGCCATGGCGATCGTCGCGCACCCGGACGACGACCTGTTCTTCATGAACCCGGACACGCTCAACACGATCGAGCGCGGCGTCCCCGTCGTCTCCGTGTACGTCACCGGCGGCGGCTCCTTCGGCGTCAACCAGGCACCCGGCGAGCCCAAGGCCCGCCCCGACGTGCCCGCCTACGTCTCCGCGCGCCAGCAGGGCCTGCGCCAGGCGTACGCCCGGATGCTCGGCGCGACCCTGTTCAGCCCGTGGACCCGCACCGCCCTCAAGCTGCCCGGCGGGCGCGAGGCCGAGCTCAACGTCCTGGAGTACAACGGCCGTCGCGCCGAACTGATCTTCCTCGGCGTACGGATGCACGAGAAGACCGGCCGCGGCTGGGTCGGCATGACCCAGCTGTGGAACACCCCCGGCGTGGTGCTGCGCACCCAGCCCACCCCCGAGTCCCCGGTCCGCGAGAAGTACACCTACAGCCGCGACGAGCTCACCGACTCGCTGCTGTTCCTGCTGCGCAAGTACCGGCCCACGCTGGTGCGCACCCTCGACCCGGACCCCGACGCCCAGGTCCACGACAAGCTGCACCCGCGCGGCAGCGACCAGGTCGGCTACTCCGACCACCCCGACCACACCGCCGTCGCCCTGTTCACCTGGCGCGCACTCTCCCAGTGGGGCCAGGGCAGCTCCCAGGGCTCGCGCACCCCCGGCTTCCTCACCGAGGCCTTCCGCGGCTACTACAACCAGCGCTGGCCGTACAACCTGCCCAATGACACCGTCCACCAGAAGACCGAGTACCTCAACGCCTACGGCGGCGGCTCCAGCTGGCAGTGCGGCAACGCCTCCGGCTGCGGCGACTACTCGGTCGGCCTCAACGGCGTCCTCAAGTCCAAGAAGGGCTGGGTCCGCTCCACCCACCGCCGCTACCCGACCGCCGGCCCCAAGGTCGTCGTCGACCGGGACGGCCGGATGAGCGCGTACGCCGTACTCGGCACCCGCGCCGCCCGCTGGCGCGAGTCCGGCCCCTTCAGCGGCGGCTGGGGCGCGGCCGAGGACCTCGGCGGCGGCCCCCTCGCCCCCGCCCTCAGCGCGGTCGTCGCCGCCGACGGACGCCACCTCGTCCTCGGCCTGCGCTTCACCGGCCTGGGCTCCTCCGACAAGGACGACACCCGCGAGATAGTGCTGCTCCAGCAGAAGAGCGCCGGCGGCGACTTCGAGGAGCGCTGGACCAGCCTCGGCAACCCCGAGAC
>NZ_LYOY01000075.1 GCF_001653515.1 Streptomyces sp. ERV7
CGCCGCCCCCGCGCGGACCCGCCGGGGAAGGAACGCCCCCTCCTGGGGAGGGGACGGTGTTGTCCGCAGTCACTTGAAGGTGGGTTCCCTGCACTCGGAGCGCCGGGCGCCGGTCAGTTCGCGGTAGAGGTCCGCGATCGCTTCCGCCGTCTGGCGCACATCGTGGGTGGTGGTCACGTGCTGGTGGCCCTGGTGGCCCAGGGTGTCGCGCAGCGACGCGTTGAGGAGCAGAGCGCCGACGGCCCGGGCCAGCGCCTGCGGGCTGTCCGGCGGGACGAGGCAGAACAGCGCGTGCCCGGGCGGCAGGCTCTGGGACGAGCCGCCCACATCAGTAACGACGACGGGTTTCTGGCAGGCCATCGCCTCAAGGGGTGCCAGTGCCATGCCCTCCCAGCGCGAGGGCAGCACGACGACGTCGGCGGCCCGGTACCAGGCGGTGACGTCCTCGACGGGCCCGGCGAACAGTACGGAGGGGGGCGCGGCCGCCCGCAGCGCCGCCTCGTCGGGGCCGTCGCCCACCAGGACCAGGCGGGCGGCGGGCAGTTCGGCGGCCAGCTCCCGCCAGGCGTCGAGGAGGACGTCCTGGCCCTTCTGCCGGCACAGCCGCCCCACGCACACCACCAGCGGAGCGTCCGCGTCCACCGCTTCGAGCGCGGCCAGGGCGGCGCGCGGGTCCTCGCCGGGCGCCGACGGGCGGTAGTGGCCGAGGTCGACGCCGTTGGGGATCACCACCGCGCGGGCCCGGACCCCGGCGCTCTCGCCGGTGCGCCGTTCGCCCTCGCTGACGCACACCACCCGCGCGGTCCAGCGCACCGCCGCCCGCTCCCACGCGCGCGAGGCGAGCGCGACGGGGCCGGTGACGGCCTCGAACGACCAGGCGTGCGGCTGGAACACGGTCGCCACCTTGCCGCGCACCGCGAGCCGCGCGGCCACCCCGGCCTTGGCGCTGTGTGCGTGCACCACGTCGGGCCTGAGGCGGCGGATCAGGCGCGCGGCCCGGAAGGTCTCGCCGAGCAGGCCCGGGCCGGGGGAGCGGGTCGCCTCCCAGGCGTGGGTGTCGGCGCCGAGCCGGGCCGCCTCCGCGCCCAGGCGCCCCGCGCCCGGACAGGCCACCGACACCCGCATCCCGCCCAGGAGCTGATCCCGCACCAGATCGGCCACGACCCGGGCCACTCCGCCGTCGACGGGCTGCACCAGGTGCAGGACGTGCGGGCTCCGGGGCGCGGCTTCGGACGCGGGTCCGGTTTCCGGTCCGGGATCGGGGAATTGCGGCTGCACGCGCAGTCACTCCGCTCATGTGAAGGTATTCGTATAAGCGGCCCGCCGAACGGGTGCGGTTTCCCCCCGGGTCGGTCACGGAATTCCGCATTGCTGAGCCGGATGGCCGAGCACCCGGCCTACTGCTGTTTCGCGTGGTCAATGGGTGGGAAGCAACTGTAGCCGTATTCATCGCCGGGGATCGTCATGAATGTGTTTCGGAGTGTCCCATCGGGTGATCATCCGTATCCAATCGTAAACAGCCTCGTTGATGAAGTGCCTCGTCTTTGCCCGCGAAAGGAAAAAGTGATGAAGCGAATTGTCAAGTCCGTAGCAATGGTGGGTACGAGCGCCGCCGTGGTGGTGCTCGGCGCGGGCGTCTCGTCCGCCGACAGCCACGCGTCGGGCCACGCGACCCACTCCCCGGGCGTGCTGTCCGGCAACCTCATCCAGGTGCCGGTGCACATCCCGGTCAACGTCTGCGGCAACACCGTGAACGTGATCGGCGTGCTGAACCCCGCGTTCGGCAACCACTGCACCAACCGCTGAGTTCACCCAGTCGGGCCACAACTCGGGGCCTTGACCTGCGTTGATCGATAGGCCGGGCGAGAACGCCCGGCCACAGCCCCACATCAAGAGGAGCGCTTCTTCATGTCGCGTACCGCCAAGGCCCTCGCCCTTTCCGCCGCTGCCGCAGCGGCCGTCGCCGGCGGTGCCGGCGTCGCCGCCGCCGACAGCCACGCGTCGGGCGACGCGTCCCACTCCCCGGGTGTCCTGTCCGGCAACCTGATCCAGGTGCCGGTGCACATCCCGGTCAACGTCTGCGGGAACACGGCCCAGCTGATCGGCCTGCTGAACCCGGCGTTCGGCAACGAGTGCAAGAACGACTGACGTCCCCTCACGTCAGGAGTGCGGCGCCGCCGTACACCGAACCGCCCTTCCCCCGTCGGGGGGAAGGGCGGTTTCGTCGGTGGGGGAGCCCGCGGCGGTCTGGGCCGTACGGGGTGTCCGCGCTCGATTGGCCGTACGGTCCGTCAGCTCACTCCCACCGGTTCTCCCAGTTCAGCGACGTGAGGGGCCGTCAGTCGATCACGTGGTGTGATCATCCGGTTGCAGGCGTGTCACTGCCCGCACATGGTGAGGGAAATCTTCCCCTCACCGAAGGAGACCCACTTCCATGCGTGGTCGCGCCTCTCGCCGTCTCACCGCAACCGCCGTCTCGGCGGCGATCGTCTTCGGCGTCGCGGGTGCCTCGGGCACCGCGATGGCCGTGGAACCGCCCCAGAAGCGGCCGGTGACCCTCCCGGCCGACGCCCCCGTCCCCGGTCTCGACGCGGTTCTCGCCCCCCTGAAGGCGGTCGGCCCCGTCGCGGGTGTGGTCAGCGCGGTGACCGAACTGCTGGAAGGGGTCGCCAAGGGCCTGCCCGCCGCGGACATCACCAAGCTCCTGGACGCCGTGAAGGCCGCGATCGCCAAGGTGACGGCGGCCGCCAATCCGGCCGCTCCGGCCGCTCCCGCGAAGCCGGCCGACGCGGCCCCGGCCGCACCGGCGCTGCCCCTGCCGCTGCCCGTGTCGCTCCCGCTGCCCAAGCTGCCCGTGAACAAGGCGGCGGCGCACAGCGCCCCGGCCGCGGACCCCGTGGCCGACGCCCTGGCCGCCGTCCAGAAGGCCGTCGACCAGCTGGTCAAGGACCTCACCGCCGCCAACGTCGGGGCGCTCGTGGGCGATGCCACGGCCGTGGTCTCCGCACTGCTCAACGCGCTGCTGGCCGCGGTGCTCGGCAGCGGACTGCCCGGTCTGCCCAAGCTGCCCCTGCCCGAACTCCCCAAGCTGCCCCTGCCGCTCCCGCTGCCCCTGCCGGTCTCCTGAGCGCACCCCACCGCAGCACCCCGAAGCGCCGGTCCCGCACAGGGACCGGCGCTTCGTGCGTGCGGCCGCCTGGATGCTGATAAGAGGATCCTTTTCGTACGAGAATCGGCGCGGCCCACTTCATACGAGTGGTCCGGCAACAATTTCCTGATTGCTGGGTTTCCCTCGGGCAGGGAGGTCGTTAGCCAAGAGGAAGCGAAGCGCATGGCACTTCGAATAGCGCATACAGCAGGCAGTCGATCAGCAAACCGCGACGAAATGTCGCCAGTGGAAGGAATGCATGATGAAGCCGATGAAGGTCGCCGCGATCGTTGCCGGTTCCCTTGCGGTGGTGGGGGCCGCGGCCCCGGCGTTCGCCTCGGGCGGCCTCGACGCCGCCGGCATGCCCCCCACCAGCCTCAACGGCGGTGTGGAGACGCTGGCGGGCCAGGCGCTGGCCAACCCCACGCCGACGGTCGTCCAGACGGACGCCCTCGACCCGAGCAAGAGCGACTCCCTGTTCCACACGGTCGCACAGGCCACCGGCACCGCGAACAAGACCAATGGCCTTGTTCCGGCGGGCCTTCTCGGCGGCCTTCCCGTCGGTCACTGATAAAGAGCGGCAAGAAATCGGCGAGAAAGCGGCGAATTCTCTTTTCGAGGACGCCGGGCAAGAGTTTCGCTCGATTTCCGAATTCCCGGGAACGGGAAATGCGGACGGCCCCGGTGCCCGGGTGGCGGGCCCGGACGGGGACGGGCGGACGGGGACGGTCGGCGGCCGTCCGGGGCGCCCCGCAATCCGATTCGCCCTAACGAGTGGCCTTTGGTCCTGGTGTCTCCCCGATGTCGCTAGAGTCCCCGCATGACCTCAGCTTCCAGTGCCGTACACCCTTCCAGGACCGCCCAGTTGGGCACGCTCGCCCTGCTCGCATGGAGCGGCCCGCACTTCGAGGAGGACCGGGACGTCGCGTTCCTCATGGTGTACTCGCTCGGTGACGGTGAGGGCGGCGCCGAGGGTGCCGAGGCGGCCGCCCGGGAGCTGCTGGAGGAGATCGGCATGCCGGCCGGGAGCGTGAACGACGCCTCCCACGGGGCGAGGCTGCCGGTGACGCTCCTTCTGGAGGGCGGCCAGGTGACGCTGACGCTGCCTCAGCTCAACGTCCAGTGCGTCACGCCCCCCGAGTGGATGGCGGCCGCGCAGGCCGAGGGCGCCGCGCACTTCATCTTCGCCACCCGCCCCTGGCCCGAGGCGGTCCCGGGCAGGGTGCTCACCGAGGAGCTGATGCGGGCCTTCGTCGGCGACGAGGAGACGCTCACCACCGCGGGCCACTGCGTCCTTCCGGTCCGCCAGCTGCGCAAGTAGCGCCGGCCGGCCCCCGGGCGTACGGAAACGGCGTGTGCCGCGGACGGGAAGTCC
>NZ_LYOY01000076.1 GCF_001653515.1 Streptomyces sp. ERV7
CGCCGCGCCCCGAAGGCGGCCGGGCGCGACACCGCACGCCTCGCCGATTCGCACGCCTGGCTGGACGCCCGGGACGACACCCGCGTGCTGGCCGAGTGGGTCACCGGGCACCCGGTCGACTGGCAGCGGCTGTACGCCCCGGGCGCCCGCCCGGAGCGCCTCGGCCTGCCCACCTACCCCTTCGCGGACGAGCGCTACTGGGCGGGCCGCACCCGCCGCCCGGCCGCACCGGTGGCCCACCCGCACCCGCTGCTGCACCGGGCCGCGTCCGGCGGCGTTGACGGGGCCGAGGCGTACGAGTCGCGCTTCGACGGCAGCGAGCCGTTCCTGCGCGACCACCGCGTCCAGGGCGGCCGGGTGCTGCCGGGCGCCGCGCACCTGGAGATGGCGCGCGCCGCGCTCGCCCGGGCGATCGGCCCGGAGCACGCCGACCACGTCCGGCTGTCCGACGTCGTGTGGCTGCGCCCCGCGCTGTGCGGGCGGGAGGGTCTCGACCTGCGCGTCACCGTGCGCGCGACGGCCGAGGGGGCGTACGAGTACGCCATCCACGCCGTCGACCGCGACGGCGAGCGCACCCTGTGCAGCCAGGGCCGGGCGAGTGTGACCGGCGGCGCCGGGAGCCGTCCGCCGCTCCTGGCCGCACTGCGCGCGCACTGCGCCGAGGCCGTGTTCACGGCCGATGACCTGTATGACCTGTACGCGAAGGTCGGCATGGAGTACGGCCCGGCCCACCGCTCCCTCGCGGGCCTCGGCGTGGGTACCGACGGCGAGGGGCGGCCGCAGGTCCTGGCCGAGCTGCGCCTTCCCGCGGCGGCCGAACCCGTGGACCGCTACCTGCTGCACCCGAGCATCGTCGACGGTGCCCTCCAGGCCACGATCGGCCTCGGCCTGACTGCCGGGGCGCGCACCGAGCAGGCCGGGCGGCCCGCGCTGCCCTTCGCCCTCCAGGGTCTGACGGCGGCGGGGGCGACCCCGGCGACGGCGTACGCCTGGATCCGCCACCAGGACGGCAGCCGCCCCGACGCCCCCTTGGCCAAGCTCGACGTGACCGTCCTCGACGAGCGCGGTCAGGTGTGCGTGGAGCTGACCGGGCTGAGCGCCCGGGTCCTGCCGGGCGTCCCCAGTGAGCGGCCCGCGCCCGCACCACTTCCGCAGGCGGCGGTGACGCCGGTGACCGCGCCCGGCGACGCGCCGTCCGCCGACCGTGCCCTCGACTACATCCGCGGGCAACTGGCGACCGCGCTCGAAGTCGCCCCCGAGCGGCTGGACGTGGACACCCCGCTGGAGCACTACGGCATGGACTCCATGATGGCGATGGAGCTCACCCGCCACCTCGAAGGGCCGTTCGGACCGCTGTCCAAGACGCTGTTCTTCGAGGTGCGCACCATCAGGGCGCTGAGCGAGCACTTCCTGGCCGAGTACCCGGAGCAGGTGCGGGCGGCCCTCGGCGCGTCCGGCGCCGAGCCGGTGACCACGTCCACGTCCGCGTCCGCCGCCCTGGTGGACTCCACGGGCGAATCCAGCGGTGAGCGCCGTGGCCCGCGTGCGCGCACCGACATCGCGATCGTCGGTGTGAGCGGGCGCTACCCGGAGGCCGAGGACCTCGACGCCTTCTGGCGGAACCTGCGCTCCGGCCGCGACTGCATCCGGGAGGTTCCGCGGAGCCGCTGGGACCACCGGGAGCACCCGGGTGGCAAGTGGGGCGGCTTCCTCGACGGCGTCGACCGGTTCGACCCGCTGTTCTTCCACATCTCACCGCGCGAGGCCGAGTACCTGGACCCGCAGGAGCGCCTGTTCCTCCAGTGCGTGCACCACACCCTGGAGGACGCCGGATACACCGGTGCGAACCTGGCCCCGGCCGGCAAGGTGGGGGTGTTCGTCGGGGTGATGTACGAGGAGTACCAGCTCCACGGCGCACAGGCGCAGGCACGCGGGCAGCACGTCGCTCTTTCGGGCAGCCCCTCGTCCATCGCCAACCGCGTCTCGTACTTCTACGACTTCCACGGGCCGAGTATGGCCGTGGACACCATGTGCTCGTCGTCGCTGACCGCGATCCACCTCGCCTGTGAGGCGATCCGCAGCGGGCAGTGCGAATCGGCGGTGGCGGGCGGCGTGAACGTCAGCGTCCACCCCAACAAGTACCTGATGCTCAGTCAGGGCAGGTTCACGGCGAGCGACGGCCGCTGCCGCAGCTTCGGCGAGGGCGGCGACGGCTATGTGCCCGGCGAGGGCGTCGGCGCGGTCCTGCTGAAGCCGCTGGACCGGGCGATCGCGGACGGCGACCACATCCACGCCGTCATCAAGGGCACCGCGCTCAACCACGGCGGCCGCACCCACGGGTTCTCCGTGCCGAGCCCGGCGGCACAGGGCGAAGTCATCGCGGCGGCGCTGGCCGAAGCCGAGGTCTCCCCGGCCGCGCTGAGCTACCTCGAAGCCCACGGCACCGGCACCGCGCTCGGCGACCCGATCGAGATCGCGGGCCTGGTCAAGGCCTTCCGCACGGCCGGTGGCGGCGCGCTGCCGCAGAGCCTGGCGATCGGCTCGGTCAAGTCCAACATCGGCCACTGCGAGAGCGCGGCGGGCATCGCCGCGGTCACCAAGGTGCTGCTCCAGCTCAAGCACCGCGAGCTGGTGCCGAGCCTGCACTCGGCCGTGCCCAACCCGCACATCGACTTCGAGCGGACGCCCTTCCGGGTCCAGCAGCACCTGGAGCCGTGGCACCGTCCTGCCCTGACGGTCGGCGGCGAGGAGCGCGAACTGCCGCGTGTGGCCGGGGTGTCGAGTTTCGGCGCGGGCGGCTCCAACGCCCATGTCATCCTCGCCGAGTACGAGCCGGAGCCCGCGCACCGCGAGGTGCCCGCCGACGGGACCTGGCCGGTGGCCGTGGTGCTGTCCGCGATGAGCGAGCAGCAGCTCGTCCAGCAGGCTCGCCAACTGCGGGCCCGCGCCGAGGAACTGGACGACACCGACCTCGCGGCCGTCGCCTGGACGCTCCAGACCGGCCGTGTCGCGCTCGACGAGCGGCTCGCCTTCACGGCGACCTCGATCGAGTCCCTCAAGCAGCACCTGGACGCCTTCGTCACCGACCCCGCCGCGCCCGGAACCCGGCCGCGCGGGACCGTACGGCCCGACGGCGACGTGCCGCGCGAGACCGCCGAGACCGTCCGCGCCTGGTGGGAGCAGGGGCAGTACGACGAGGTCCTGGCCCGCTGGGTGCGTGGCCTCGCGGTCGACTGGGCGTCGCTGCACGGCACCGACGCGCCGGTGCGGCGTGTGAGCCTGCCGGGCTACCCGTTCGCCCGAGAGCGCTACTGGCTCGACACCGAGGACGTGGCGGATGCAACGGCCCAGTCGCGCCACGACGAGCTGCTGCTTCTGCGGCCGGTGTGGGAAGAGGCCGCCGCGGCGGACGAGGGCACGGCCGAGGAGTACGCCGAGCACCATGTCGTCCTGATCGGCTCGCTCGACGCCGCCGGGCGGGACGCGTACGCGGCCGCGCTCACCGGGACGACCGCCTTCGAGGTGGTGGAGCCGGGCGAGGTGTCGCTGGATTCCCAGTACTTGGACGTCACCCGGCAGGTGTTCGCCCGGACCCGCGAGCTCCTGGCGGGCGGCCCGCGCCGGCCCGTGCTGCTCCAGGTGGTCCTGACAGGCGGCGGCGGTGCCGCGGAGTGCTTCGGCGGTCTCACCGGACTGCTGAGGACCGCCCAGTTGGAGAACCCCCGGCTGCGCACGCAGTACCTCGACTGCCTGGACGGGGCCCCGGCCCCGGCCGTCGCCGCCCGGCTGCTCGCCGAGGCGCATCGCACGGCCGAGCCCGAGGTGCGGTACCGGGACGGGCGGCGGTATGTGCGGCGCTTGGACGAAGTGACTCCCGCGCGCCCGGCGGCGGCGCCGTGGCGCACCGGCGGCGTGTATCTGATCACCGGAGGTGCCGGAGCCCTCGGCCTCGTCGCGGCGCGCGAGATAGCCGACGGCGTCGAGCACGCCACGGTCGTCCTCACCGGCCGCTCCCCGCTGGACGCGGAGCAGTCGCGCGCGCTCGACGCCCTGCGGGCGGCCGGGCTGCGCGTCGACCACCGGCGGACGGATGTCACCGACCGCGCGGCGGTGGACGGGCTGATGGCGTACGTCGAGGACACTCACGGTCCGCTCACCGGCATCGTGCACAGCGCCGGTGTGCTGAGCGACGACTTCATCGTCAGGAAGACGTCCGAGGAGCTGGCCCGCGTGCTGGCCCCCAAGGTGTCCGGCCTGGTCAACCTGGACGAGGCGAGCAAGGGCCACCCGCTGGAGCTCTTCATCTGCTTCTCGTCCACCAGCGGCGCCTTCGGCAACCCCGGACAGGCCGACTACGCGGCCGCCAACGCCTTCATGGACGCCTATGCGGTGCACCGCAACCGCCTCGTCGGTGACGGGCTGCGGCACGGCATGACGCTCTCCGTCAACTGGCCGCTCTGGGAGGACGGTGGCATGCAGGTCGACGACGCTACCAAGGAACAGCTCCGGCAGATGGACCTCGCGCCCCTGGACACCGGCAGCGCCCTGCACGCCCTGCGGGTCGGCGCGGCCGCCCGCGGCAACGGCCTGGACGACGGCCGCCTGGTGGTCGTCGCGGGCGACCGCGAGGCACTCCTGCCGAGACTGACGGCCCGTCATCACACAACTGGGGAAAGGGAATCGGTGCAGCAGGAGCAGCCCGTACCGGGCGCCGACCGCGCGCTCGTGGACCATACCGTCCGCCATCTGCGACAGCTGCTCGCCGGGGCCCTCAAGCTGGGCGTCGAGCGGCTCGACGCCGACACACCGCTGGAGCGGTACGGCATGGACTCGGTCGTGGCGACCGATCTGATCGCCCGCCTGGAGGAGAGCTTCGGCCCGCTCTCGAAGACCCTGTTCTTCGAGATCCAGACGGTCCGCGCGCTGGCGGAGCACTTCGTGGCCGAGTACGAGGGCGTGCTGCGGACGATGTTCGGTGAGCCCGGAGCGCCGCGCCCGGCTGTGAGCACGGTGCGGCCTGCCGAGCCCGTGCGCACGGCGGCGGCCGTCGCCGGCGCGGCCGACCGGTCCCCGCGCCCCGGTCCCCTGTCGGTCGACCAGGACGTCGCGATCATCGGGATCAGCGGGCGCTACCCGCAGGCCGCCGGCCTGGACGCGTTCTGGGGGAACCTGCGGTCCGGCAGGGACAGTGTCACCGAGGTGCCGGCCGAGCGCTGGGACCACGACGCGCTGTTCGACACGGACCGGGACGCGCCCGGCCGCACCTACTGCCGTTGGGGTGGCTTCCTCGACGGCGTCGACCGGTTCGACCCGCTGTTCTTCGGCATCTCGCCCCGTGAGGCCGAGGCGATGGACCCGCAGCAGCGGCTCTTCCTGGAGACGGTGTGGGAGCTGCTCGAAGGGGCCGGGGTCACCCAGGACGCCATCGAGAAGCGCTACGGTCGCCGGGTCGGTGTGTACGTCGGCTCGATGTACCAGATGTACCGGGCCGACGAGGCGGACGTGCCGCGCGCGGCGCTGACCTCGGCGACCTCGTACAACATGATCGCCAACCGCGTCTCGTACTTCTTCGGGCTCGAAGGCCCGAGCCTGGCCGTGGACAGCATGTGTTCGTCCTCGGCCCAGGCGATCCACCTCGCCTGCGCGGACCTGCTGCGCGGGGAGAGCGAGCTGGCGATCGCGGGCGGGGTGAACCTCACGGTCCACCCGGACAAGTACCTCGCGCTCTCCCAGGCGCAGCTCCTGGGCAGCCACCCGGGCAGCCGCAGCTTCCGCGACGGCGACGGGTATCTGCCCGCCGAAGCCGTCGGCGCGGTGTTGCTGAAGCCACTGGCCGCCGCGCTGCGCGACGGCGACACCGTGCACGCGGTCGTCAAGGGGAGCGCCTCGCTGCACGGCGGCCGGGCCAATGGCTTCATGACGCCCAGCCACCGCACCCAGGTCGCCGTGATGCGGCGGGCGTTGGAGCGGGCCGGTGCGGCGCCCGAGTCGATCGGTTACGTGGAGGCGGCGGCCAATGGGTCGGCGCTCAGCGATGCCGTCGAGTTCAGCGCGCTGCGCGAGGTCTTCGGCGCGGTGCCCGAGCCGGTCGCGCTCGGTTCGGTGAAGTCCAACCTCGGCCACCCCGAGGCGGCCTCCGGTATCGCCCAGCTGACCAAGGTGGTGCTCCAGTTGCGCCACCGTGAGCTCGCCCCGCTGGTCGAGGGCGGCACCGCCAACCCGAACCTCGACTTCGAGGCCGCGCCCTTCGAGCTGTCCGAGCGGCTCGCGCCGTGGCAGCCGCGCCCGTCCGAGGGGCAGGGCGTTCGCCGCGGTCTCATCAACTCCGTTGGTGCCGGGGGCAGTTACGTGAGCCTGGTCGTCGAAGAGGCGCCGGTATCCGGCGCGGAACCGGTGGCAGGTGACGGCGGGCCGCAGCTCGTCGTGGTCTCGGCCAAGGACCCCGAGCGGCTGCGCGACACCGTCCGTCAGCTGCTCGACTTCGTCGACGGTGACGCTTCCACCGGCCTCGCGGACCTCGCGTACACCCTCCAGACCGGGCGCGAGGCGCTGCCGGAGCGGTTCGCGGCCGTCGTGGGCTCACGGGCCGAGCTGCGCGCCGCGCTCGCCCACCACCTCGGCGAGGCGGACGGTGCTGCCGAGGCGCTCGGAGTCCAGGTCCAGGGGGGCAACACCGAGGACGGCGCCAACCCGCTGACCGCCCTGCTCTCCGGTGCGCACGGCGAGGCGTTCGTCGCCGCGCTGGTCGCGGACGGCGACCTGGACCGGCTCGCCGGGCTGTGGGCCGGCGGCGCCAAGGTCGACTGGGACGCGCTGCACGCGGGCCGGCGCCGCAGGAGGGTCACCCTGCCGACCACGCCGTTCCGGCGCAAGCGGTACTGGATCGGCCGCACCTGGCAGCAGCCGCGGCCGGACGGGCAGCGGGTCGACGCCGGGCAGCAGCCCCGGCGGGACGAGCAGCCGCCGATCGACACGGCACCACAGCCGCGCGAGGCCGTACAGGCCCCCAACGCACCGCAGCTGCCCGAGGCCACGCGAGCCCCGCAGCCGTCCGAGGCGCTGCGGCCGCCCGACGACCTGACCCGCTACCTCGCGGGCTTCTTCGCCGACGCCCTGGGCCTGGACGCGGGCGAACTGCCCGCCGACAAGGACCTGCACGGCTTCGGCGTGGACTCCATCCTCTGGTCGAGGCTCCGGCGCCGGATCGAGGCCGACCTCGGTCTGCGCCTGTCCACCCGCGACATCCTGGAGGGCGCCACCCTCGAACGCATCGCGGCCCGCCTCACCGGGCTCCGCGCCGCGACCGGCGCCGCCGAGCCCGCCACCGACCCGGCCCCCGGCCCGGGTCCGGACACCGAAGACCCCCGGGCCGCCAAGGCCCGGGCGCTGGAGCAGTTCCGGCAGGGGCACGTCAGCCTCGAAGATCTGAAGGCACTCATGAAGGAAGCACCGAGCGCGTGAACGAGGATCAGATACTGGCGGGCTTCAAGGCGGGCACCCTCTCCGCCGACGACGTTCTCGCCTTCTACGAAGAGCTCCAGCGCCACGCGGCCGAGCGCCCCCTCTCCGAGGGCCAGAAGGGCCTGTGGCTGCTGCACCGGCTGCGGCCCGACACGGACGTCTACAACGTCCCGGTCTGCTTCCGCACCGACGCGCCCCTCGACGTCGACCGGCTGCGCCGGGCCTTCGCCCTGGTGGTGGCGGCCCACACCCAGCTCTCCGGCGCGGTGACGGAGCGGGACGGCGTGCCCTACCTCGTCGCCTGCCCCGACCGGCCGGTCCACTTCCGCCACGAGCGGGTGCCCGGCCTTGCCGAGGACGCGCTGCTGGCTGAGGTGCGCCGGGCGGCCAAGACCCCCTTCGACCTGGCGTCGGACCCGCTGGCGCGGGCGTACGTCTATGAGACGGACGCCCCCGGGGCCGTCGTCCTGCTGGTCTTCCACCACCTGGTCTTCGACGGCGCCTCCACTCCGCTCTTCCTGCGGGACCTGGTGTCCGCGTACGAGACTCTGGGGCGCGGCGCCGACTGGAAGTCGTCCGCGCCGGACGTCTACGACGAGTTCGTCCGATGGGAGCAGGCCTTCCTCGACGGGCCCGAGGGCGCGCGCCACCGCGCGTTCTGGCAGCGGACGCTGGCGGGCGACCTGCCGGTGCTCCGTCTCGGCGTCGAGCGCGCGCCCGCCCCCGGCGCCCCGGTGCTCGGGCGGACCGCCTCGCTCGCGCTGTCCGGCGCCGCCGGTGACCGGGTGCGCACCTGGTGCGCGGCGAGCGGAGTGCGGCCCGCCGTGCTCTTCCTCGCGGTGTACGAACTGCTGCTGCACCGCTACAGCGGCGAGCGGGACCTGATCGTCGGCGTGCCGTCGATGGGCCGCCCGGACCTCGCCCACGCCGACTCCGTGGGCTACTTCGTCAACATGGTGCCGGTGCGGTTCGGGCCGCGGGAGGACGTACCGTTCCGCGAGTACGTGCGCGAGCTCTCGCTTGTCCTGGCCGACGGACTCGACCATGCCGGATACCCGTTCCCGCGCATGGTGCAGGATCTGAACCTCCAGTCCGACCCGGACTCCTCGCCGGTCTTCCAGGTCTCCTACGTCTTCCAGAACCAGCGCATGATGCACGTCGCGGACGAGGTGCTCGGCCTGGAGCTCGCGCGGTCGATCCAGTTCGTCGAAGGGATTTCACAGGAGGGGGAGTTCAAGCTCCACCTGGAGGTCTTCGAGAACGCCGACGACTACGCACTGCACCTCAGGTACGACGCCCAGCGCTTCGACGCCGCCGACGTCGAGCGGTTCCTCGGCCACTACGAGCGGCTCCTGGACTCGCTGCTCAAGGGCGCCGAGCGGCCGCTGTCGGCCGCCTCGCACCTGTCGGACCAGGAGCGACACCGGCTGCTTGTGGAGTGGAACGACACCCGGCGCCCCTACTCCGAGGACAGCTCCCTGCCCGAGCTGCTCGACGCCGCCACGGCGCGCCACGGCGACCGCACCGCGGTGGTGTTCGGCGAGCGCTCCTTGACCTATGCCGAGCTCGGGGCGCGGATCGACGAGGTCGCCGCCGAGCTGCGCGGACGCGGGGTCACCGCGGACACCGTGGTCGGCGTCTGCATGGAGCGGTCCGTGGAGATGGTGGTCGCCCTGTGGGCGGTCATGAAGGCGGGTGGCGCCTATCTGCCGCTGGAGCCGGGCTACCCGGCCGACCGCCTCGCGTACATGATCGAGGACTCGGGCGCCCAACTGGTGCTCGGACAGCGGCACGTGAAGGGCGACGGCCTGTCCGCCGCCCGCGAGGTGCTGTACCTCGACCGGGAGGGCCGCGTCGAGGGCGGCCGGTCCGAGCGGGCCGTCGCGGGAGGTTGCGCCGCCACCGCGCGCAGCCTGGCGTACGTCATCTACACCTCCGGCTCCACCGGCCGCCCCAAGGGCGTGATGGTCGAGCACCGGGCGGCCATCAACCGCATCGAGTGGATGCAGAACGCGTACCGCCTCGACGTGGACGACGTCGTGCTGCAGAAGACGCCGTTCAGCTTCGACGTGTCGGTGTGGGAGTTCGTCTGGCCGCTCCTCAACGGTGCCCGGCTGGTCGTCGCCGAACCCGAGGGCCACAAGGACCCCGACTACCTGGTCTCGCTGATCCGCCGCACCGGTGTGACGACCCTGCACTTCGTGCCCTCCATGCTGCGCCTGATGGTGGAGAACGAAGGGTGGGCGCGGTGTGCGTCGGTGCGCCGGGTGTTCTGCAGCGGCGAGGCCCTGCCGCCCGAGCTGCCGGCGCGCCACTACGCGGTGCACCGCGCGCCGCTGCACAACCTGTACGGCCCGACCGAGGCCGCCATCGACGTCAGCCACTGGACCTGCCCGCGGGGCGAGGAGCCGCGCACGGTCCCGATCGGCCGTCCGATCCAGAACATCCAGCTCCATGTGCTCGACGACTTCGGCCAGCCGGCGGCGGTCGGCTGCGCCGGAGAGCTGCACATCGCCGGGGACGGTCTGGCCCGGGGCTACCTCAACAACCCGGACCTGACCCGGGACCGGTTCGTGGCGAACCCGTTCGCCACGGTTGCCGACGCCCGGATGTACCGCACCGGCGACCTCGTACGGCGCCTCGCGGACGGCACCCTGGAATTCCTCGGCCGCATCGACAACCAGGTCAAGGTCCGAGGCTTCCGCATCGAGCTCGATGAGATCGAGGCCCGGCTCGGCGCCCACCCCGAGGTGCGCGCATGCGCGGTGCTGGCCCGCAAGGACAGCCCGGGCGACCCCCGCCTGGTCGGCTACGTGGTGCTCGACCCGGGCTTCGACGAGGTGCCCGGCCGCGACCACCACGCCGAGCTGCTCACCCACCTCAAGGACGCGCTGCCCGACTACATGGTCCCCGGCGCCCTGGTCCGCCTCGACGCGCTGCCGGTCACCGCCAACGGCAAGCTCGATCGCAAGGCGCTGCCCGCGCCGGACGCCGGTGCGTACGCGGCGCGCGCCTATCTCGCCCCGCGCACCCCGGCCGAGGAGATCCTGGTCGGGATCTGCGCCGAAGTACTCGGGTTCCCGGCGGACCGGATCAGCGTCGAGGACAACTTCTTCGCGCTGGGCGGACATTCGCTGCTCATCCCCAAGCTCACCGCGCGACTGACCGCCGCCGGCCTTCACTGCGACCTGCCCGCGGTCTTCGCGGCAGCCACGCTGGCGGAGCTCGCCGCGTCCGTGGACGGCAGCGGCGCCAGTGACACCTTCGTGGTCCCGGCCGCGCGCGTTCCCGAGGGCTGCACCCGGATCACGCCCGACATGCTGCCGCTGGTGGAGCTGACCGAGGACGAGCTGGCGGCGGTCGTCGCGGCCGTGCCCGGCGGCGCCGCCAACCTCCAGGACGTGTACCCGCTGGCCGCCCTCCAGGAGGGCATGCTCTTCCACCACCTCAAGGAGAGCGGCCGCGACCCGTATGTGCTGTCCGGGGTGTTCTCCTTCGACAGCCGCGATCACCTGGACCACTTCGCCGAAGCTCTGCGCGCGGTGATCGCCCGCCACGACGCGCTGCGCACCGCGATCCTCACCGACGGTCTTGCGCAGCCCGTGCAGGTGGTCGTCCGCCGCGCCGAGCTCACCGTGGACGAGTTCGCGGTCGCCCCGGGCGGTTCCGCGGCGGAGGAGATCCAGAGGCTGCTGTCCGGTTCGCAGGCGATGCGCCTGGACCGGGCGCCGCTGATCCGGCTGCGCGCGGTCCGCGACCCGGGGAGCGGGCAGTGGTCCGCGGTGCTCAATCTGCACCACGTCATCGACGACGCCACCTCCCTGGGCTTCCTCTTCAAGGAGCTCGTGGCGCACATGACGGGCCGCGCCGCCGAGCTCGCCGCCCCGGAGCCGTACCGCAACTTCATCGCGCACGCCGCCCACCGGGCCAAGGCCCTGGACCCGGCCGCGTACTTCGGCGAGCGGCTCGGCTCCGTCACCGAGCCCACCGTGCTGTTCGGCATGCAGGACGTGCACGGCGACGGGCGCCGGGTCGCCGACCTGCGCAAGCCGCTCGACGCGGAGCTCGGCGAGCGGGTGCGCACCCGGGCCAAGGAGCTGCGGGTCAGTCCGGCGACGCTCTTCCACGCGGGCTGGGCGCTGGTCGTCGCGGCCTGCGCCGGGCGCGACGACGTGGTGTTCGGAACCGTGATGTCCGGGCGCCTGCAGGGCCCCCGGGGTATCGAGAGGATGCTCGGCAACTTCATCAACACCCTGCCGGTGAGGCTCGACCTCACCGGGCGCGACGTGCGCGAGCTGGTGGCCGAGACCGACCGCGCGCTGCGCGAGCTGGTGCGCCACGAGCAGACTCCGCTCGCCGTCGCCCACCGCCACAGCGATGTGCCCCGCGACACCCCGCTCTTCAACGCGATCTTCAACTTCCGTCATCTGGAGTCCGACGACCGCATCGACGAGGACGAGCTGGAGCGCGCGGGCGTCCGGTCGCTGGCCGGGGTGATCGAGCGCAGCAACTACCCGGTCGCGCTCTCGGTCGACGACCTGGGGCACTCGTTCTCCCTGGACGCGCAGATCGACCAGGCGCAGGACGCCGCCCTGGTCATCGCGTACCTGGAGGCCGCCATGACCGGGCTGCTCGGCGCGCTCGACACCGAGGAGCCGGTGGCCGCCCTGGACATCTCCGTCCTGCCCGAGGCGATGCGCCGGCAGCTGCTCGTCGACGACAACCGGCGCCCGCGTTCGTACGCGGACGACCGTGCTCTGCACGAGCGGTTCGAGGCGGCCGCCGCCGCGACCCCCGACGCCGTCGCCCTCTCCTACGGCGCCGAGAACCTCACCTACCGCGAACTGAACGCCCGCGCCAACCGGCTCGCCCGCCATCTGCGCGAGCTGGGCGTCGGTCCGGACGTGCTGGTCGCGCTCTGCCTGCCGCGCAGCGAGCACCTCGTCGTCAGCCTGCTGGCCGTCCTGAAGGCGGGCGGCGCCTATGTGCCGCTGGATCCGGCCTCCCCGGTGGACCGGCTCGGCCATCTGCTCAACGACAGCGCGCCGCGCGCCCTGCTGGTGGACGGCCCGCTGCCCGAGGGCCTGCGCGCCCCCGAGGTGCCGATGGTGGACGTCCGGGCCGACGCGGAGCTCTGGGCCGACCGTCCGGACACCGATCTGCCCGCCGCCACCACGGGTCTGACGCCCTCTCACATGGCGTACGTGATCTACACCTCGGGGTCCACCGGCACGCCCAAGGGCGTGATGGTCGAACACCGCAATGCCACCCGGCTGTTCACCGCCACCGAGCCGTGGTTCGGCTTCGGCCGCGACGACGTGTGGACGCTGTTCCACTCCTTCGCCTTCGACTTCTCCGTGTGGGAGATCTGGGGCGCGCTGCTGCACGGCGGCCGTCTGGTGATCGTGCCGCAGGCCACCACCCGCAACCCGAACGACTTCTACGCCCTGCTGTGCGCGGAGGGGGTGACCGTCCTCAACCAGACGCCCAGCGCCTTCCGGCAGCTGATCGCGGCCCAGGGCGACAGCCCGGCCGCACACCGGCTGCGCACGGTCGTCTTCGGCGGCGAGGCCCTGGACGTCGCCGCACTCAAGCCGTGGCTGCGCCGCGCGGCCAACAAGGGCACCCGGCTCGTCAACATGTACGGGATCACCGAGACCACCGTGCATGTCACCTACCGGCCGCTGACCGAGGCCGACGCGGAGCTCGCGGTGAGCCCGATCGGCGAACGGATCCCCGACCTGCGCACCTACGTCCTGGACCGGCACGGGCGGCCCGCCCCCGTCGGCGCGGTCGGCGAGCTGTATGTCGGCGGTGACGGCGTGGCCCGCGGCTACCTCAACCGGCCCGAGCTCACCGCCGAGCGCTTCCTGGACGACCCGTTCTGCCCCGAGCCCGATGCGCGGATGTACCGCACCGGCGACCTGGCCCGGGTGTTGCCCGACGGCACCCTGGAGTACCTGGGCCGCAACGACGACCAGGTGAAGGTGCGCGGCTTCCGTATCGAGCTCGGCGAGATCGAGGCGAAGCTGCTGGCCCACCCGGGCGTCGAGGACGCGCGCGTGGTGGTGCGCGAGTACGGCGAGGGCGACCAGCGCCTGGTGTCCTACGTCGTGCCCTCGGCCGAGCGCGCGCACGCGGTGCGCGAGCTGCTGCGGATCGAGCGCACCGAACCCGAGGCGCTGGAGCGGACGTACGAACTGCCCAACGGTATGACGGTGTTCCAGCAGAACCGCAGCGAGACGGACTTCGTCTACGAGGAGATCTTCACCAACCTCGAATACCTGCGCAACGGCATCACCATCCGCGACGGCGACACCATCGTCGACGTCGGCGCCAACATCGGCATGTTCACCCTGTTCGCGGGGACGCGCTGCCCTGGCGCGCGCATCCTCGCCTTCGAGCCGATCCCGCCGGTCTTCGACTCGCTGCGCCGCAACGTGGAGCTGCACGGGCTGAACGCCCAGGTGTTCGCGTGCGGCCTGGCGGCCGAGGCGAAGGAGGAGACGTTCACCTTCTACCGCCACAACACCGTCATCTCCAGCAGCGTCACCACCGCCGAGCAGGCGCACGAGATGGTCCGCTCCTACCTGCGCAACCAGGAGGAGCTGACCGAGGACGGCACGGTCGCCGGTGACGAACTGGTGGCCGAGCTGGTCGACGCGCGCCTGGACAGCGAGCGGTTCACCTGCGAGCTGCGCACCTTCTCGGAGATCGTCGCCGAGCAGGGACTGGACCGCATCGACCTGCTGAAGATCGACGTGGAGAACGCCGAGTACGAGGTGCTCAAGGGCATCCACTGGCGCGACTGGCCCAAGATCCGCCAGCTGGTGGTGGAACTCCACGACGTGGACGGCCAGTTGGAGAAGGTGGAGACCCTGCTGCGGGCGCTGGGCTACCGGGTGGTCAGCGAGCAGGACAACCGGCTGCTCCAGGGCACCCCGCTCTACAACGTGTACGCGATCCGCGAGGAGGGCGCCCGCGTGCCCGGGACCGGTGAGCAGGAGGCGGCGCCGCGCTGGGCGGCTCGCACCGCGCTGCTCGACGATGTCCGCACCGCCCTGGCCGAGGCGCTGCCCGAGTACATGGTCCCGGCCGTCCAGGTCCTGCTCGAAGCACTGCCGCTCACCCAGAACGGCAAGCTGGACCACCGGGCGCTGCCCGACCCCGAGAGTGCCCGGAGCCGGGGCGAGCGTCTGGTCGAGCCCCGCACCGACACCGAGCGCGCCGTCGCGGCCGTTTGGGCCGAACTGCTGCACACCGACGTGGAGCAGCTGGGCCTGGACAGCAACTTCTTCGCCCTCGGCGGCAACTCGCTGCTCGTGACCCGACTGGTGAACCGCCTCAAGCAGCACAGTGGCGCGGACCTGCCCATCCAGGCCGTCTTCGACGCCCCGACACTCGTCGGCATGGCCGCTGAGCTGGAGCGACATGCGCCCACGGGCGGGGAGGAGGCCCTGCTCGACGTGGATAGGATCCGCGAGAGCCTCGGTCTGATCGAGAGCATGAGCGACGAAGAGCTGGACGCTCTGGAAAGCCAGAACCAGGAACCCGGGGCCGGACGATGACCACTGTGAACGAAGACAGCGCCGACCTGATCAAGAAGATCAGGTCGCTGCCCGCCAAGCGGCAGCGCGCCCTGATCGCGCTGCTGCGCAAGCAGGGCGTGGACCTCTCCGCGCTCGACACCATCCCCCAGCACCCCCGGTCCGCGACCGAGCCGGTGCGGCTCTCCTTCGCCCAGCAGCGGCTGTGGTTCCTGGCCCAGCTGGACGGGACCAGCGCGTACTACAACATCCCGATGGCGCTGCGGCTCAGCGGTCCGCTGGACCGCCCCGCGCTCCAGCGGGCGCTGGCCGAGATCGTCCGCCGCCACGAGGTGCTGCGCACCCGTTTCGTGGAACGCGACGGCGTTCCGTACCAGGAGATAGGCGACGGCGGCGACTTCGCCGTGGCCTATGAGGAGCTCGCCGACCCGGCCGCGCTGGCCGGCGTGTGCGAGCGCGAGGCGGTCACGCCCTTCGACCTGGCGCACGAGTCCCTGATCCGGGTGCGCCTGCTGCGTGAGTCCGAGCGGGCGCACGTCCTGCTGGTCACCATGCACCACAGCGTCTCCGACGGCTGGTCGCTCGGCGTGTTCTTCCGCGACCTGGTCGCGCTGTACGAGGCGTACTGCGTGGGCGCCGAGTCGCCGCTCGACGAGCTGCCGATCCAGTACGCGGACTACGCGCACTGGCAGCGCCAGTGGCTGGTCGACGAGGTGCAGGAGCGCCAGGTCGGCTACTGGAAGGAGCGGCTGGCCGGGGTCGACGCCCGGCTCACCCTCCCCGCCGACCTGCCGCGCCCCGAGATCAAGACGTACCAGGGCAGGCACGAGCGGTTCACCTGCCCGCCCGAGCTGCTGCGTCGACTGCGCGAGGTGAGCGAGCGGCACGACGTCACCCTGTACATGACGCTGCTCGCGGTGTACGCGCTGGCCCTGCACCAGTACACCGGTGAGAGCGACATCGCGGTGGGCACCCCGGTGGCGGGGCGCACCCGGCTGGAGGCCGAGGGCCTGATCGGGTTCTTCGCCAACACCGTGGTCATGCGCACCGACCTGTCCGGCGATCCGACCTTCCACGAGCTGCTCGCCCGGGTCAAGCAGAGCGCGCTGGCGGCCTACGACCACCAGGACGTGCCGTTCGAGGCCATCGTGGACGCGCTGAACCTGGAGCGCAGCCTCAGCCACTCGCCGGTCTTCCAGACCATGTTCGTGCTCCAGGAGGCGCAGTCCGAGCGTGAGGTCCGCCTCGGCGCGCTCGACGTCTCGCTGATCGAGTTCGACTTCGACATCACCAAGTTCGACCTCACCCTGGATCTGCGCGAGACGCCGGACGGGCTGGTCGGCGCGGTGGAGTACGCCACCGCGCTGTACGAGAGCGAGACCGTACAGCGCTTCGTCGCCCACTACACCCGGCTGCTCGCCGCCGTCGCCGAGGCGCCCGGCGCGCGCGTCTCCCGTCTGTCCGCGCTCGACGAGGCCGAACGCCACCAGGTCCTCACCGGGTGGAACGACACCCGCCACCCCTTCTCCGACGAGAGCTGCCTGCACGAGCTGTTCGAGGCGGCCGTGGGACGCCACCCCGAGCGCACCGCCGTCGTCTTCGGTGAGGACGCGCTCAGCTACGCCGAACTCAACGCCCGCGCCAACCGCATCGCCCACGCCCTGCGGCGCCACGGCGTCGGCCCGGACACCGTGGTCGGCCTGCGCATGCAACGCTCGGCGGAGATGGTGGCCGCGATCCTCGGCATCCAGAAGGCGGGCGGCGCCTATCTGCCCCTTGAGCCGACCTACCCCGCCGAGCGCACCGCGTACGTGGTCGAGAGCTCCGGCGTCGAGGTCGTCCTCACCCAGCCGCACCTGGACACCGAGGCGGTGTCCGGGGTGAAGCATCTGCTGACTGTCGACACCGAGGGACGGGTCGCGCACGCGGGCAAGGAGCTCACCGGCCTCGACGAGGACAACCTCGACGCGGCCGAACTCGGGCTCAACTCGGGCCACTTGGCGTACGTCATCTACACCTCTGGCTCCACCGGCCGCCCCAAGGGTGTGATGATCGAGCACCGCGCGGCGGTGAACCGCATCGAGTGGATGCAGCACACCTACGACCTGGGCGAGGACGACGTCGTCCTGCAGAAGACGCCGTTCAGCTTCGACGTGTCGGTGTGGGAGTTCTTCTGGCCGCTGATGGCGGGCGCGCGGCTGGTCGTTGCCGAGCCCGAGGGTCACAAGGACCCCGCCTACCTCCTGTCCCTCATCCGCCGCACCGGCGTCACCACCCTGCACTTCGTGCCGTCGATGCTGCGCTCGGTCGTGGAGGAGCCGGGCTGGGCCGACTGTGCGTCGGTGCGCCAGGTGTTCTGCAGCGGCGAGGCCCTGCCCGGCGATCTCTGTGCCCGGCACTACGCCCTGCACCCCGCCCCGCTGCACAATCTGTACGGCCCCACCGAGGCGGCCGTCGACGTCAGCCACTGGACCTGCCCGGCCGACCGGCCGCTGCGCACGGTCCCCATCGGCAGCCCCATCCACAACATCCAGCTGCACGTCCTCAACGAGGCGTTGGAGCCGCAGGGCATCGGCTGCGTGGGCCAGCTGTACATCGCCGGGGCCGGGCTCGCACGCGGCTACCTCAACAACCCGGACCTGACCCGCGAGCGGTTCGTGCCCAACCCGTTCGACGACGCCCCGGGCGCCCGGATGTACCAGACCGGCGACCTGGTGCGGCGGCTCGCCGACGGCACCCTGGAGTTCCTCGGGCGCATCGACGACCAGGTCAAGCTGCGCGGCCACCGCATCGAGCTCGGCGAGATAGAGCAGCGCCTCACCCAGCACCCCGCAGTGCGCGCCTGCGTCGTAGTCGTCCGCGAGGACCAGCCCGGCAGCGCGCAGCTGGTGGCGTACACGGTCCTGGAAGGCGAACCGGGCGAGTACCGGAACGAGTTCGCCGCGCACCTGGAGCGCGCCCTGCCCGACTACATGGTGCCCAGTGCCTTCGTGGTCCTGGACACGCTGCCGGTCACCGCCAGCGGCAAGCTCGACCGCAAGGCCCTGCCCGCCCCCGGCATCGACGCCTACGCCCAGCGCGCCTACGTCGCCCCGAGCTCCGGCACCGAGCAGCTGCTCGCGGACGTCTGGGCCGAGCTGCTCGGCTTCGACGGGGAGAAGATCAGCGCCGAGGACAACTTCTTCGCGCTGGGCGGCCACTCGCTGCTCATCACCGTCCTGATCGCCCGCCTGAAGGAGCACGGCCTCGCCGTCACCGTACGGGCGGTCTTCAACGCCCCGACGCTGGCGCTGCTCGCGGCCGAGATCGACGGCGCCGAGGCCGGCGCCGACTTCAGCGTCCCGCCGAACCTCATACCGGCCGACTGTGAGCGGATCACCCCCGCGATGCTGCCGCTGGCGGACCTCACCCAGGCCCAGCTCG
Organism: Streptomyces sp. ERV7; assembly: GCF_001653515.1. Lineage (GTDB taxonomy): Bacteria > Actinomycetota > Actinomycetes > Streptomycetales > Streptomycetaceae > Streptomyces. The sequence goes on from NZ_LYOY01000076.1 coordinate 18,432, forward strand.
ACGCGGTGGTGGCGACTGTTCCCGGCGGGGCGCCCAATGTGCAGGACGTCTACCCGCTGGTCCCCTCGCAGGAGGGCATCCTCTTCCATCACCTGATGGATCCCGACAACGACCCGTATGTCATCCCGATCCTGCTGGCCGCCGAGGACGCGGCCGCCGGGGACGCGTTCGCCGCCGCGCTTCAGTCGCTGATCGACCGGCACGACGTGATGCGCACCGCCGTGCTGACGGCCGGGCTGAGCGAACCCGTCCAGGTCGTCCACCGCACCGCCCAGCTGCCCGTCGAGCACGTGACGTTCGATGCGGACCGGGACGCCGAGGAGCAGGCCCGCGCCTTGCTGGAGCAGCCCGGACGGATGACGCTCGGCCGGGCCCCGCTGCTGAAGCTGGCAATCGCCCAGGACCCGCACTCCACACGACGGTTCCTGCTGCTCAGCGCCCACCACCTCATCGAGGACGCGACCTCGCTGCGCCTCATCCTCGACGAGCTCGTCACCCACATGGCCGGACGGGTCGACCGCCTCGCGCCGCCCGCGCCCTACCGCGACTTCGTCGCCCACACCCTGCATCGGCTGGCCTCCGACGACGCCGAGGTGTTCTTCCGGGACCGGCTCGGCGACGTCACCGAGCCGACCACGCCGTTCGGCCTGGCCGATGTGCGCGGGGACGGGCGAGGGGTGCGCGATCTGCGCCGTTCGCTGGCGCCGGGCCTGACCCGTGATCTGCGCGCGCAGGCCCAGCGGCTGCGCACCAGCCCGGCAGCTCTCTGCCACGCGGCCTGGTCGGTGGTAGTGGCGGCGTGCAGCGGCCGCGACGACGTGGTGTTCGGCACCGTCCTGTCGGGCCGTCTCCAGGGCGTTCCCGGCGTGGAGCGGATGCTGGGCAACTTCATCAACACCCTGCCGCTGCGAGTGCGCCTGGCCGGGCGCACCGTGGGAGAGCTGGTCGCCGAGGTCGACTCCGCGCTCAAGGAGCTGATCACGTACGAGCAGAGCTCGCTGATCGCCGCCCAGCGGTCCAGCGGGGTCGAGGGCGATGTCCCGCTCTTCAGCTCGATGATCAACTTCCGGCACTTCGAGCCCGGCCGCGACGACGACGGCCCCACGGGGACCGACGCCCAGGGCGTGCGCTGGCTCGGCTCGGTCGACCGCACCAACTACCCGGTGGGTCTGTCCATCGACGACATCGGCACCGAGCTCTCCCTCAACGCCCAGGTCGACGCCTCGCTGTCGCCCGACGCGCTGATCGGCTACCTCGAAGCGGCGCTGGCCGGCATCGTCACGGCGCTCGTCACCGACGGCGGCGCGAGCACCGAGGCGCTCGCCGTCGACATCCTGCCCGCGCCCGAGCGCGACCGGCTGCTCACCGACTGGAACGCCACCGCGCACCCCTATCCGCAGGACAGCTGTCTCTTCGAGCTGTTCGAGGAGCAGGTGGAGAGGCGGCCCGACGCCGTCGCCGTCGAGCACGGCGACACCGCGCTCAGCTACGCCGAGCTCAACGCCCGCGCCAACCGCGTCGCCCACGAGCTGCGCGAGCGGGGAGTGGGCCCGGACTCCCTGGTGGGGCTTTGCGCCGAGCGCTCGCCCGAGCTCGTCGCCGGTCTGCTCGGCATCCTGAAGGCGGGCGGCGCATATGTGCCGATCGACCCGGGCTACCCCGAGGCCCGTATCCGCACGCTCATCGAGAGCTCCGGTGTCACCCTGGTGCTCAGCCAGTCCCATCTGCCGACCGCCGTGCTGGAGGGCACGGACGTGCTGCACCTGGACACGGGGCAGCGCGCGGCGGACGGCGTCCAGGTCCTCGCGGACCACCCCGAGCACAACCTGGCCCGTGCCGAACTCGGCCTCACCCCCGACCACTTGGCGTACGTGATCTTCACCTCGGGTTCCACGGGTGTGCCCAAGGGCGTGCTCGTCGAGCAGCGCGGTGTGGTGCGCCTGGTGCGCAACCGGGAGTACTTCCCGACCGACGAGAAGACCGTGGCGCTGCACCACTCGTCGATCTCCTTCGACGTCGGCTCGCAGGAGGTGCTCGGCCCGCTGCTCAACGGCGGCCGGCTGGTGCTGCACGACGGCGACTCCAAGGACGTGGGGCAGCTCCTGGACCGCGTGGAGCGCTCCGGGGTCACCATGATGGCGCTGTCGGCCGCGTTCCTGCCCGCGTTCGCCGAGGCCTCGCGCCACCGCACGCTGCCGCTGGCCTATCTGGGCGTGGGCGGCGAGGCGTTCTCCGCCCGCGACGTGCGCATCCTGTACGCGGCGCACCCGGGCCTGACCGTCGTCAACGCCTACGGCCCCACCGAGAACAGCATCGCCTCCACCTGCCACGAGATCCCGCGCGACATCGGCGAGGACGCGCCGATCCCGATCGGCCGCCCCATCGGTCAGGCCACCGCCCATGTCACCGGCCCCGGACTGCGGCTGGTGCCGTGCGGCGTGGTCGGCGAGCTGTGCGTGGGCGGCGCCGGCGTGGCACGCGGCTACCTCGGCAACCCCGACCTGACCGGGGAGAAGTTCGTCGCCGACCCCTTCTCCGACGCTCCGGGCGCCCGGCTGTATCGCACCGGCGACCTGGTGCGTCGACTGCCCGACGGCGCCCTGGAGTTCGTCGGCCGGATCGACGACCAGGTGAAGGTGCGTGGCTTCCGCGTCGAGCTCGGCGAGATCGAGAGCGCGCTGCACACCCACCCCTCGGTGCACAGCGCCGTCGTCACCACCCGCGACAGCGGCGACACCAAGAAGCTCGTCGCCTATGTCCGCCCCACGGACGCCTGGCTGGACACCGCCGCCGAGGAGCAGAACGCCGAACACCTCGGCCAGTGGCAGAAGCTCTTCGAGGACCAGTACGCGGCGGCCGACGACGAGAGCGCCGACGCCACCGACGCCGAGCTCAACCTGGTCGGCTGGAACAGCAGTTACACCGGTGAGCTCATCCCCGAGCCCGAGATGCGCGAGTGGATCGACGGCACGGTGGCGCGGATCGAGGAGCTGCGGCCCCGTCGGCTTCTGGAGATCGGCTGCGGCACCGGACTGCTCCTGTACCGCTACGCGGGCGCCTGCGAGTCGGTGCACGCCGTCGACATCTCCGCCTCGGCCCTCGCCGGGGTCGAGCGCGGCGCCGAGCGGCGCGGCTGGTCGCACGTCACCCTGAGCCAGGGCGACGCCCTGTCGGTGACGGCACCGGAAGGCACCACCTTCGACACGGTCGTCCTCAACTCCGTCGTCCAGTACTTCCCCAACCGGGTCTACCTGGAAGAGGCCATCGCCCGGATCCTGCCGCTGCTTGAGGACGGCGGCCGCATCCTGATCGGCGACGTCCGCAACCTCGACCTGTTCTCCGCGCACCTCGGCGCGATGGAGCGCAGCCGTACGCAGGTGCGCACCTCGGCCGGGGCGCTCGCCGCCCAGGTCCAGCGCCGCCGCCGACAGGAGGGCGAGCTACTGGTCAGCCCCACCTTCTTCGCGGGCCTGGGTGAGCGTTTCCCGGAGCTGGGCACCGTCGACCTGATCGTCAAGCGGGGCCTGGGCGACAACGAGATGCTCAGCTACCGCTACGACGTGGTCCTCACCAAGGGCGCGGGCGCGCCCGCCGAGCCGCTGCCGTGGCTGGAGGCCGACTCGCCGCAGGCGCTGCGCGCGCTGCTGGCGGGCGAGGTGCCCGAGCGGTTCGGCGTCACCGGCTTGACCAACCCCCGCATCGAGGACGACGTCCTGGTGGCCGAGGGCCTGACGCGCTGGCCCGCCAACCGCCAGGTCGACCCGCTGCCGGGCGGCGCCCGCCTGTCCGCGGCGGCCACCGAGCGGATACGCGAGCTGGAGTCGGCCCTGCGGTACGCAGAGGCGAGCGGGTTCAGCGTCGCCGCGACCTGGTCGCAGGACCGCCCCGACGGCCTGGATCTCGTCCTTGGCAAGGGGGAGCTGCCCCGGGTGCGGGCGCGCGGCGCCTACCGCCGCCCGCAGCTCGCCAACGCCCCGCAGGTGGCCCGGATGGGCCAGACCATGACCCGGGTGCTGCGCGAGCACCTTTCGGCCAGGGTGCCCGAGTACATGGTGCCCAGCGTGTTCGTGGCACTCGAAGAGCTGCCGATCACCGCCAACGGCAAGGTAGACAAGAAGGCGCTGCCCGCCCCCGACGAGAGCGATGTCCTCAAGGAGGTGTACGTCGCCCCGCGCACCGAGACCGAGCGGACGCTGTGCCGTTTGGTCGAGGACGTGCTGGGTCTTGGCCGGGTCGGTCTGGAGGACGGCTTCTTCGACCTGGGCGGCCACTCGCTGCTCGCCACCCGGCTCACCAGCCGGGTCAAGCAGGAGACCGGCAAGGACCTTCCGCTCCAGGTGGTCCTGAGCGGCGCCACCGTCCAGGAGATGGCGGCGGCCCTGGAGGAGGCCCCGGCGGACGAGCCGGTGGCACTGGAGCTGCCCGCGCCCGGCGACAGCGCCCTGAGCGCGCCGCTCTCCCTCCAGCAGAGCGAGCTGTGGTTCCTCCACCACCGCGAGCACCTGGGCACGGCGTACGACAACGTGCAGATGGCCTACCGGATCGTCGGCACCCTGGACCGCGCCGCCTACGCACGCGCCTTCGAGGCGCTGGTGGCCCGGCACGCGGTGCTGCGTACCAGCTACGTCCTGCGCGACGGGGCATATGTGCAGCAGGTCAACGAAGCCGGTGGCTTCGCCGTCGCCTTCGAGGAGATGGCCGGGGACGCGGCGGTTGCCGAGTGGCTGCGGGCCGAGCGCGCACGGCCGTTCGCGCCGCAGGACCGCCATATGCTGCGGGTGCACCTCCTGACGCTGTCGCCGCACGAGCACATCGCCGTCGTCACCCGCCCGTGGGGCATCTTCGACGGCTGGTCCACCGGCGTCTTCCTGACCGAGCTGAACGCGGTGTACGCGGCCCTGCGCCGGGGCGCCGAGCCGGGACTGCCCGAACTGCTGCTCCAGTACGCCGACTTCGCCCACTGGCAGCACCGCGCGGTCGACGCGGCGGAGCTGGCCCGGCAGGAGGCTTACTGGCGCGGTCAGCTGGCCGGGCTGCCCGCCTGCCTCTCGCTGCGCACCGACTACCGCCGCCCCGCCGTCAAGTCCCACCGGGGCGCGACGGTGGCGGTGAATGTCCCGGCCGAGCTGCTCGTACAGCTGCGGCGATACGGCCAGGAGCGGGGCGTCACGCTCTACATGACGCTCCTGTCCGCCTTCGCGGTGCTGCTCGGCGCGTACGGCGAGGACCGCGAGGCGGCCATCGGCTCGCCGGTGACCAACCGCCCGGACCCGGCGCTTGAGCAGCTGATCGGCTACTTCATCAATGTGCTGGTGCTGCGACTCGATGTGGCCGGGGAGCGGAGCTTCGACGAGCTTCTGGCCCAGGCCAAGCGCGTCACGGCCGAGGCGCACGAGCACAAGGACGTGCCGTTCGCGCGGCTCGCCCAGGAACTGGTCGCCGAGCCCGATCCGGCGCACTCGCCACTGTTCCAGGCGATGTTCAACCTGATCCCGGCGCCCGCACCGACCCCGCCGGGCGAGGAGGCTCCCCTGCCGGAGTTCGCGACGCTGCCGGTTTCCTCGGACGCGGGGGTGGCGAAGTTCGACCTCAACCTGGTGGTGCGCGAGACTCCGGCGGGCCTGAACGGCTATCTGGAGTACAGCACCGATCTGTTCGCCGGGCGCACGGCCGAGCGGATGGCCGCGCTGTACGAGCGGCTGCTGCTGAAGATCGTCGCCACCCCGGGTGCGGGCCTGGCCGAGCTACGCGCGGCCGCGGCCGACGCGGAGCTGTGACCGGCCGTCGTCCCGCCCCGTCCCACTGATTCCTGTTCCCCTCTTTCCCTAGCGATGGTGTGACTATGAAGAGCGAAGAAATCCTCCCCCTGATCCACGAGGCGATCATCGAGGTCCTGCCAGAGCTCGACGGGCACGACTTCCAGGAGACCGACTCGCTGGACGCGCTCGGCGCCAACTCGATGGACCGAGCCGAGATCGTCATGATCGTCCTTGAGACGATGAACCTGGAGATTCCGCTGGTCGACACGTTCGGCCCGCAGAACCTGGGCGAGCTCGCCCGGCACCTCGCCGACAAGACCGCGGTGGCTCGCTAACGTGCCCGAGATCGCCGTGACCGGGCTGGGGGTCACCACGGCCGTCGGCCAGGGCAAGGCCGCCTTCGCCGAGGCGCTGTTCGCCGGGGCGCACCGGTTCGCCGTCATGGAGCGGCCCGGCCGCCAGGCCGACACCCGGTTCGTCGGCGCGGAGATACCCTCCTTCGTGCCGACGACCAGGCTGGCCGCGCGCGAGCTGCGGACCGTCTCCCTCACCGGCCAGGTCCTGCTGGCCACCCTGGAGGAGGCCTGGACCGAGGCGCGCCTGGACGAGCTCCCCGCAGAGCGCATCGGCCTGGTCGTCGGCGGCAGCAACCTCCAGCAGCGCGAGCTCACCCTGGCCCAGGACCGCCACCGGGCCAAACCCCGCTTCCTGCGGCCCAGTTACGGGCTGTCCTTCCTGGACACCGATCTGTGCGGGCTCGCCACGGCGGCGTTCGGCATCCGCGGCTTCGCCCACACCGTGGGCGGCGCCTCGGCCAGCGGCCAGCTCGCGGTCATCGAGGCGGCCGAGGCGGTGGCGTCCGGCCGGGTCGACGTGTGCGTGGCGGTGGGGGCCCTGATGGACCTCTCGTACTGGGAGTACCTGGGCCTGGGCGCCATGGGGGCGATGGCGCCGGAGTCCTGCGCGGATGCGCCGGAGCTGGCCTGCCGTCCGTTCGACGCGGGCCGGGGCGGCTTCGTCTTCGGCGAGGCGTGCGGCGCGCTGGTTATCGAGCGCGTCGGCGCCCGCCCGGCGCCCGCGGCACCGTACGCGGCGCTGAGTGGCTGGTCGGTCCAGCTGGACGGCAACCGCAACCCGAACCCTTCGCTGGAGGGTGAGGTGCGGGCGATCGGGCAGGCACTGGAGCGGGCCGGGCTGAGCGCCGGCGACATCGACTACGTCAACCCGCACGGCACGGCCTCACCGGTCGGCGACCGCACCGAGGCCGACGCCCTGCTGGCCGCCGGACTCACCCGCGCCCGGGTCAACGCCACCAAGTCGATCACCGGGCACGGACTCACCGCCGCCGGGGCGGTGGAGGCGGTCGCCGCGCTGCTCCAGATGCGGCACGGCAGGCTGCACCCCACCCGCAACCTGGTGGAGCCCATCGACGACCGGCTGCGCTGGGTGCGCGGCGAGGCCGTGGACGCCGAGATCGACCACTGCCTGAGCCTGAGCATGGGATTCGGCGGCATCAACACGGCACTTTGCATGAGCAAGTGCGAATCACGGAGAGCGTAAGGTCATGTCCCGCGTCGGTATCGAAGCGATGAACGTGTATGGCGGCTCGGCAGTGCTGGACGTCAAGGCACTGGCACAGCACCGGGGGCTCGACCTCCCGCGCCTGGAGAACCTCCTGATGAGGGAGAAGACCGTGGCGCTGCCCTTCGAGGACCCGGTGACCTTCGGCGCCAACGCCGCCCGGCCGCTCCTCGACCGGCTGAGCGCCGAGGAGAAGGACAGCATCGAGCTGCTGATCACCTGTACCGAGTCGGGCATCGACTTCTCCAAGTCGACCAGCACCTATCTCCACGACCAGCTGGGCCTGAGCCGCAACTGCCGGATGTTCGAGCTCAAGCAGGCCTGCTACGCGGGCACCGCCGGGTTCCAGATGGCCTGCAACTTCATCCTGTCGCAGACCTCTCCGGGCGCGAAGGCGCTGGTCATCGCCACCGACATCTCCCGCTACCTCCTTGAGGACGGCGACGAGGCGGCCGCCCAGGAGTGGGCGTACGCCGAGCCCAGCGGCGGCGCCGGCGCGGTCGCCATGCTGATCAGCGACACCCCGCACGTCTTCCAGCTCGACGTGGGTGCCAGCGGCTACTACGGCTACGAGGTCATGGACACCTGCCGTCCGGCCCCCGACAGCGAGTCCGGCGACGTCGACCTGTCCCTGATGTCCTACCTGGACTGCTGCGAGCAGTCCTACCGGGCGTACGAGAAGAAGGTGGAGGGCGCCGACTACCGCGACTCCTTCCAGTACCTCGCCTTCCACACCCCCTTCGGCGGCATGGTCAAGGGCGCCCACCGCACGATGATGCGCAAGGTCGCCAAGGCGAAGGGCGCCGAGATCGCCGAGGACTTCGAGCGCCGGGTGATGCCGGGCCTGGAGTACTGCGGCCGCGTCGGCAACATCATGGGCGCGACCGTCTTCCTGTCACTGGCGAGCACCATCTGCAACGGCGGCTTCGACGCGCCCCGGCGCCTGGGCTGCTTCTCGTACGGCTCCGGCTGCTGCTCCGAGTTCTACAGCGGCGTGGTCACCCCGGACGGGGCCGCCCGGCTCAAGGAGATGGACATCGAGGCCCATCTGGACGGCCGCTACCGCCTTTCCCTGGACGAGTACGACCAACTGCTGAGCGACCGCGACTTCATCCGCTTCGGCACCCGCGAGACGGCCGTCAACCAGGACCTCGTCCCCGCGACCGGCCAAGGCGGCGGGCCCCGGCTCGTCCTGCAAGAGATCAAGAACTACCACCGGGAGTACGCATGGGTGGGCTGACCCACGGACCGGCCCCCGCCACGCTGGTGCTGCGCGAGCAGGGCACCACCTGGTACGTGCGGATCCACCGGCCCGAGGCCGACAACGCGCTCAACGAGACCCTGGTGCGCGAGCTCACCGAGGTCCTGACGCGCGCCTCGCGCTCGTCCGCCACCGTGGTCGTGCTCGAAGGGCTGCCCGAAGTGTTCTGCTTCGGCGCCGACTTCGGGGCGATCGGCGAGGCGGTACGCGACGGCGGGCGCACGGCGGCTGACCCCGAGCCGCTGTTCGACCTGTTCCGCCTCCTCGCGTACGGCGACTTCCTCTCGGTCGCGCACGTGCGGGGCAAGGCCAACGCGGGCGGGGTCGGCCTGGTGGCCGCCAGCGATGTGGTGATCGCCGACGAGGGCGCCACGTTCAGCCTCTCCGAGCTGCTCTTCGGCCTGATACCGGCCGTGGTGCTCCCGTTCCTGATCCGCCGCACCGGTTTCCAGCACGCCCACTACCTCGCCGCCACGACCCGCACGGCGGATGCGGCGCGGGCCTGCGAGTGGGGGCTCGTCGACGCGTACGGGCCGGACAGTGAGGCGCTGCTGCGCACCCACCTCCAGCGCCTCGGGCGGCTGTCGAAGAAGGCGGTCACGCGGTACAAGGCGTATCTGCGCGAGCTGTCGCCGGTGACCGAGCACGCCAAGAGCGCGGCGCTGGCCACCAATCGCCTGGTCTTCGAGGACCCGGAGAACGTCCGGGCCATCCAGCGGTACGCGGAGGAGGGCGTGTTCCCGTGGGAGGCCGC
>NZ_LYOY01000077.1 GCF_001653515.1 Streptomyces sp. ERV7
GGCGGACGGCGTGTGACGGGGATGGGGCGGCACCGCTGCGAGCCGGGGCATCGGCGCTTGTCCGCGTACGGCTCAGTTCGAGCGCGGCCGGCCGTCCCGGACCCAAGTCACCATGACCAGAGCCGCGGTGACGTACATCAGGACGCTGAAGGTGGCTACGGATTCGACGTACGGCTCGTAACCGTTCGCGCGCAGCTGGAACGTGAGGAAACCGAGCACGGTTCCGAGTGCCGCGAGTGCGACGGACATGGCCACGAACGGGACCTTCGTCATGGGTAGTTCCTCCAAACACGAGACGATTGATCCATCCCGAGACTACATGCATGACGAAGCTAGTTACGGGGAACAGTCGCGGACGGTGGATCAGGCACCAAACCCCCACGCCCCATTCACCAGTTGACCGCGCGGCACGGCATCAAGCGCGTCAAAGCCGGTTCGCCCTCCGAAGCGACTGCGTACACGCGAGGCCCTAGAGTGCGAAGGGCCAGTGGAGTCCACGAAGGGACACCCGATGACCATCGCGGTGACCACACCAACCGGACACGTGGGATCACGCGTGGTGCGACTGCTGCTTCAGGCCGGCGTCCGCCCCCGCCTCCTGGTCCGCGACCCGGCCCGCCTGGAGGAAGAGACCCGCTCGCGGGTCGATGTGCGCCAGGGCGACCTGACCGACGCCGCGTTCGTCCGCGAGGCGGTGGCGGGGGTACGGACCGTCTTCTGGGTGGATCCCACACCCCACACCACGGCCGACCCGATCGAGACCTCGCTGCGGACCGCCGCGCCGTTGATCGAGGCCGCGCGGGCGGGCGAGGTGGGCCGAGTGGTGTTCCTGAGCAGCATCGGCGCGGAGAAGCGGCACGGGGTCGGGCACATCGACGCCCTGGCCGGGATCGAGGAACAACTCGACGCCACCGGAGCGGACGTCCTGCATCTGCGCTGCGCGTACTTCTTCACCAACCTCCTGTTCGACCTCGAAGGACTCGCCCAGGGGGTCCTGACCACCGCCTTCGATCCCGGCCACCCGATGCCCTGGGCCGATCCGCGCGACATCGGCGACGTGGTCGCGGCACGGCTGCTGAACGACACCTGGCACGGCCGGGTGGTGCAGGCCGTGCACGGGCCGGAAGACCTCTCCTTCCACGAGGTCGCGCGGATCCTCAGCGCGGCGCTCGGGCACCCGATCCGGCTCCACCCCGTCAGCGACGACGCGACGCGGGACGCGCTGCGCGCCGCCGGGCTGCCTCCGTCGGCGGTGGAGGGCATGGTCGGTATGACCGCCGGATCGCGCGGCCTGGTACCCGAGCAGCCCCGCGACCTGCTCACCACCACCCCCACCCCGCTCAGCGCGTGGGCTCACGCCCAGCTGCGTCCGCTGCTGGAGAAGTGACGAGGGCCGACACGGTCACGGAAACGGCGCGGTGTCAGCCGCCGCCCTCCTTACGGGCGCGGAAGGCCGCGGCTTTGGTGCGGTTCTGGCAGGCGGTGGAACAGAACTGACGGGCGGCGTTGCGGGAGGTGTCGACGTACACGCGGTCGCAGCGCTCGGCCCGGCACACGCCCAGTCGGCCGGCGAGGCCGCCGCCCACCGCCAGGGCGAGCGCGGTGGCACAGCTGGCGCTGCTGCCCGCCGCGAACGAGTCGTCCGGGCCGTGGAAGTGCATCTGCCAGGGCTCGGCCCCGACCCGGTCCAGCCGGGGCCGGGCAGCGGTGTCGCGCAGCAGGGCGTTGACGGTCTCGGCGGCGGCGTCCTCCCTGCCGTCCTGCATGGCCTGGAAGACGTCGCGCATGCGCTGAGCCGCACCGGTCAGATAGGCGGCCTGTTCGGCGTCAATGGCGCGCGGAAGCGAGGCCGCGGTGCGCGGAACGGCGGCGTCGATCGCGTCCGCCAGCTCTGCTCCTCGCGGCGCGCTGTAGGGGCGGCCGCGCGCCTGTCCGTCGGTCAACGTGTTCACGAGCGATACGGCTTGGTCGAGCAGCACCGCGACGTGACTGTCGAACATCACTTGACCAGTCACTCCTTCGATGGTTAGCGTCATCGACGTCAGTGACTGACATTACTCGATTCGACAGTTACGTGGGGGTGGCGGCCATGCCGCGGACCGTATGGCTGCTGGTGGCAGCCCGGGCGATCAACCGGCTGGGCGCCTTCTCCCTGCCCTTCCTGACGGTCCTGATCAGCACCGACTTCGGCGCGAGCACCACCACGGCGGGCCTGCTCTCGGCGGCCTTCGGCCTCGCCACGATCCCGTCCCGGCTCGCCGGGGGCCATTTGGCGGCGCGCCTCGGGCGCCGCCGCACCATCGTCGTCGGGCTCACCGGCTGCGCCCTCGCCCAACTGGGCATCGCCGCCGCCGACTCCCTGGCCGCGGTGGCCTTCTTCGCGATCCTGCTCGGCCTGGCCTTCGAGCTCTACGAACCGCCGAGCCAGGCGATCATCGCCGACACCGTCCCCGCCGCCGAGCGGGTACGCGCGTACGGCCTGCTCAACGCGGCGCTCGCGGCCGGCGGCACGGGCGCCGGCCTCATCGCGGCCGGTCTGGGCCGCTACGACCTGCGCTGGCTGTTCGTCGCCGACGCGCTCACCTGTCTGGCGTGCGCGCTGACCCTGCACCTCGCGCTGCCCGCCGACCGCCCTCGCCCACCGGCCGGCCACCACCGCGATCCCGGTGTACCGGCCCGCCCCTGGCGCGACCGTGCGCTGTGGGCGATGTTCGCGTCCGGCACCGCGTTCGCACTCGTCTCCATGCAGATCGTCATGGCCCTGCCGCTCACCCTGGAGCGGCGCGGCCACGAGGCCGCCGACGCCGGGCTGCTGTTCACCACCTCGGCCGTGACCGTCATCGCGGCCCAGCCCGCCCTGCGGCTGCGCCGCCTCACCGCGCTTCCCGCCCCGGCGGCCCTCACCGTCGGCTACCTCCTGCTGGCGACCGGTCTGGCCGGCTACGCCTTCGCGCACAGCCTGCCCGCGTTCCTGATCGCGACCGCCGTCTGGAGCCTGGGCGACGTGATCATCCTGGGCCGGGCCATCAGCGTCGTGGCCGACCTGGCCCCGCCCGGCACCAGCGACCGCTACCTCGCCGCGTACGGCATCAGCTGGGGCATCGCCACCACCGCCGCCCCCGTCACCGCCACCCAGCTGCTCGAACGCACCGGCGTCACGACCCTGTGGGCCGCCACCGCGATGCTCGGCCTGGCCCTCGCGGCCGTACAACTCCTTGTCGTCAAACCCCTCATCGAGGACACCAGGACCCCCCGGCCGGCTACCGGCGGCACCGCCGCGGCCTCCGCCGCAACCTTCAGCGCCCACTCGACCGGACCGGACGCGGATTCCGCCCCCTGACACCCTTGCGGCCCTCCCGCCGACGCTCGGCGAGGTCGCGGGCGGCGTCCGGCCACTCGCCGTGGTCGAAGGTGAAGCCCGCGTCGAGGAGGCGGCCGGGGACGACGCGACGGCTCTTGAGGAGGAGCTCGGTGTCCGAGCGCAGGACGAACGCGCCGAGTTCGGCCATGCCCTTGGTGGCGGGCAGCCCCACCGGGACCCGCCAGGCGGCGCGCAGGCCACGCATGAAGGCGCGGTGCGGAAGCGGGGCGGGGGCGGCGAGGTTGACCGGGCCGGAGATGCCGTCGCGCTCGACCAGGAACTGGACGGCCCTGACGAAGTCGTCCTCGTGGATCCACGACACGTACTGCGCACCACCCGCCACGGGCCCGCCGAGGCCGAACCGCACCATCCACGACATCACGTCGAAGACACCGCCCCGGTCAGGGCTCATCACCATGGCGGAACGCAGGGCGACCTTGCGCGTGTGCGGGGTGTCGGCCTCCTGCTGCGCCTGCTCCCAGGCCTTGGCGATCTCGACGCTGTAGCCCCAGTACCCCGGGACGCCCGCTTCGGCGCCGCCGATCACGCCGGTGGCTTCGTCGTGCGGTGCGTCGTAGCGGTGGGCGTAGACCGTGGCGGTACTCATCTGCAACCAGAGCCGGGGAGGCCGGGCGGCGGCCTCGATCGCGCGGCCCACGGCCTGTGTCGAGCGCACGCGCGAGTCCATCATGGCCTGCAGGTTGTCCGGGGTGTAGCGGCAGCTGACACTGCGGCCGGCCAGGTTGATCACCACGTCGCTGCCGTCGATCTCCTCGGTCCACGGCCCCGTACTCTCACCGTCCCAATAGACTTCGCGCTCGTGCGCGGGCCGTCTGGTGACGATGACCACCTCATGTCCGGCGGCGGTCAGAGCGCGGTCCAGCACAGCACCGACCTGTCCGGTTCCGCCGGGAATGACTACCTTCATCGCGTTCCCCTTCTCCGTTGCACTGAGAGTAGAGCAGGAGTTGAACACGTTCAAACGGGGGCGGTCTGGACCCGTCCGCCGGTCGTGCGGTTGATCCGGTCGATCCGGTCGATGCCGAGCAGGACGACACTGTCCGTAGCGGTGCCGGTGACTCCCCGAGCACGGCCAGGGCTCTCAGAGCGCCCCGGCATCCCCGGGAGGCACCCCCGGCCCCCGAAACGGCAGCGGCCGGCTCAGGACGAGGTTGGTGGTCGTGCTGCCGAACTGCGCCAGGGTGTCGACCAGTTCCTCCAGGTGGGCCATCGACGTCGTCGCCACCTTCATTACGTAGCAGTCGTCCCCGGTCGTCCGCAGGCACTCCAGCACTTCCGAGCGCTCCGCCAGCAGCCGGCGCAACGGCTCGTGCCGGGTGCCCGGGCCGGGGTATTTCAGTCTCACCACCGCCAGCACCCCATAGCCGGTCCGCTCCAGATCCACCTCCGCCCGGTACCCGGTGATCACCCCGGTCGCCTCCAGGCGCCGCACCCGCTCCTTCGTCGCCGACGCGCTCAGGTTCACCCGCCGTGCCAGTTCCGTGAACGCGATCCGTCCGTCCTGCTGGAGTTCGGTCAGGATCGCCCAGTCCGTCGCGTCAAGACTCTCGGTCATCCGCCCAGATTACCGGCGAATCCACGGCTGAACCGCCCCTGAACAGGCGGGAATCCCTTCAGACGGCCGATGCGCCCTGGCTAGGCTCACCGTCGTGAAGATCGGAGTGAACGTCCCCAATTTCGGCCCCGGCACCGACCCGGGCATCCTGCGCAGCTGGGCCCAGACCGTGGAGGGCCTGGGCTTCGACCTGCTGATGGTCTCGGACCACGTGGCCGGCACGCCCGACGTCGCCGAGCGCTATCCCGCACCCTTCTACGACCCTTTCACCACCTTGTCCTGGCTGGCCGGTCTCACCACCCGCGTCCGGCTGGGCACGACGGTCCTCATCGCTCCCTACCGCCACCCCCTGCTCACCGCGCGGATGGCGGCCAACCTGCAGGAGCTGAGCGGTGGCCGGCTGGTGCTCGGGGTGGGAGTGGGCTGGGCCCGTCAGGAGTTCGCCGCGCTCGGCGTCGCGTTCGAGCAACGTGGCCGCCTGACCGACACCGTTCTGCGGGACATCCGGGAGGCCTGGAAGGACACCGCGTCCTACGGAGACGGGAAGATCCCCGTGTGGGTCGGCGGCAACAGCGACGCGGGGCTGCGCCGCGCCGTCCGGCTCGGGGACGCCTGGCATCCCCTGCGCAACACGATGCCGTGGCTGCGCGACGCGGCCGCCCGGCTGAGGGAGTACGCGGACGAACAGCGGCTCCCCACCCCCGCCCTGGCCCCCAGGATCGCCCTCAGCCTCACCTCCGCACCCGTCAGCGGGGAGCAACGACTCGCGGGCGAGGGAACGATCGACCAGATCATGGACGACCTCGATCAACTCCGCCTGCTGGGTGCCGAAACCGTCGTCCTGGACCCGTACGACGGCGACCCGCGCCAGACCTGCCACCCGCAGCGGGGTTGGCAGGCGCTCGCCACGGTGGCCGCACACCTCGACCAACCCCACACCGGAACGGAACAACCATGACCCACCCCGACGACCACACCCTCCTCCGCCGCGCCATCGCCCTCGCGGCCGAGGCACGCGCGCACGGCAACCCGCCCTTCGGCTCCCTGCTGGCGGGCCCGGACGGGACGGTGTTGGCGGAGGCGTACAACACCACCCTCACCGACAAGGACATCACCGCACACCCGGAGCTGAAACTGGGGAAGTGGGCCGCGCGGGAGCTGGACGCGGCCACCGCCGCGCACACCACGATGTACACCAGCTGCCAGCCGTGCGAGATGTGCCGGACCGTCATCCAACAGGCGGGCCTGCGCAGGGTGGTGTTCGCCCTCTCCGACGACCAGCTCCTGGACATCAGGCCGTCCAGCGGCCGGCCGCCCGTACCGCAGGACGGCCCCGCGCTGCTGGAGGAGGTACGGGCCGTGGTCGAGCCGTACTACCGCTGACCCTCTAGGCTCTGGAACATGGGGGACGACGGCGGAGACAGCCAGGAGAGGGTTACACGGTGAGCGCGAAGGTGACCGCTGTCGCGGCGGTTTGGGAAGACATCGAGCGGTGGTACGCGGCCCAGGGCGCCGCGCATCTGATCCTGCCGCCGGCCACCGACGAGCAGATCGCCTCGGTCGAGTCGACGCTCGGCCTCCAGCTCCCCGAGGAGGTGAAGGCCTCCCTGCGGAGGCACGACGGCTCTGCCGACGGAGGCTGGCCCAAGGGCAGGCTGTTGTCCTGTGACGGCATCCTGAGCGAAACCGCCGTGTGGCGGGACCTCCTGGCCGACGGCACCTTCGACGACCTCAAGGACTTCCACTCGGGTGGCAAGGCGCTCAAGGCGGGCTGGTGGAACACGGGGTGGGTCTCCGTCGACGCCGACGGCGCGGGAAACGGCTCGGTCCTGGACCTGGCGCCGGGGCCCGAGGGGAAGGTCGGCCAGGTGATCGACATGGATCACGAAGTCGGGCCGAGCGGGCCCATCGCGAGCGACTTCGTCGGCTATCTGACGGATGTCGCCGCGCGGTTGGAGGAGTTCTCGGTGGTCGACGGGGAGTACGTGGAGGAGCGGTAGCCAGGGATGCCCGGAACAGGCGCGGACAGGGTCCGGGTCGCTACGGGCCCACGATCCCCGCGTCGTGCGCGAGCAGGCCCGCCTGGGTGCGGTTGGCGCAGTCGAGTTTGTCCAGCATGCGCGACACATAGCCCTTGATCGTGGCCTCGGAGAGGAACAGACGGGCCGCGATCTGCGCGTTCGAGAGGCCCTCGCCGAGGCCGGTCAGGACCTCGACCTCGCGGTCGGTGAGCGAGGCGACCAGGTCGCGGGCGCGGTCGCGGGCCGAGAGGCTGTCCGTGGAGGCGGCGATGAGCCGGCGGGCGGCGGAGGGCGAGAGGACGGTGTGCCCCTGGGCGGCCGTCCGTACGAGCCCGATCAGCTCCTCCGGCGGGGTCGACTTGACCAGGAAGCCGGACGCCCCGGCCCGCAGCGCCCGCAGCACGTACTGGTCGGCGTCGAACGTCGTCAGCACCACGATGTGCGGTGGCCGCGCGAACTTGGTGATGTGCTCGATGGCCGTCAGCCCGTCCATACCCGGCATGCGCAGGTCCATCAGAACGACGTCCGGGCGGCCGCGCCGGACGGCCTCGACGCCGGACGCGCCGTCGTAGGCCTGGTCGACTACCTCCAGGTCCTCGGCCGAGTCGAGAATGGTGCGCAGGAACACGCACACCATGGGCTCGTCGTCGACCACCACTACGCGTATCACGCCCGTACCACCGGTTCCGCGGTCGGGACGTACGCGGGCAGCGTCGCCTCGACGCTGAACCCGCCGTCGGGGCTGGGCCCGGCGCGCAGGGTGCCCTGGACGAGTTCGATGCGCCGGCGCAGATGCGCGATGCCCAGACCGGAGCCCGTGGCCGCGAGGGCGCTGCGGGGGCTGCCGGTCGGGGCCGTGTTGTGGACGGTGATGCGCACCCGTGTCTCCTCGTACCGCGCCCGCACGGTCACCCGCGCGCCGGGCGCGTGCTTGCGTACGTTGGTCAGCGCCTCGCGCAGCACGCGGTAGGCGGTGCGGCCGACCACCGGGGAGGCGAGGGCCGGGTCGCCGTCCTCGATCAGCTCGGTGGGTGTGCCGACCGCGACGGACTCGGCGACCAGATCGGCGAAGGCGGCCACCGAGGGCGTGCTGTCGCCCTCGGGCGCGGTGCCCAGGATGCCGACCAGGTCGCGCAGCTCTTCCAGGGCCTGGCAGCCCGCGGCGCGCAGTTCCTCCGCCGCCTGCCGGGTCGGCTCGTCCCGTGCCGTCACCCGCAGCGCTCCGGCCTGCAGCACCATCAGGCTCACCCGGTGGGTGACGACGTCGTGCATCTCCCCGGCGAGCCGGGCGCGCTCCTCGGCGCGGGCCTGTTCGGCGAGCAGGTGGCGTTCGCGCTCGGCCCGTTCGGCCCGCTCGACCAGGGCCAGGACCATCCGCCGCCGGGCGTCGAAGTACAGGGCCAGCAGCGGCCCCACCGCGGTGCGCAGCAGCCCGATCGTCATGACGCCGGCCGACGGCTCCCAGGGCCGCATGATGACGAGGGTGAAGACGGCGAGTACGAGGAACGCGGTGCGGCGGTTCGTCCCGCAGAAGAAGGGACCATAGGCGGCCACCACGGTCGCGAAGGGCGCCCATACGTTGGTGCCGCCGGCGGGCGTCAGCGCGCCGACGGGTGAGATCAGCAGTGTCAGGGCGAGCGTGAACGCGCCGAGCACGCCGACGACGGCGTGCGGGGACACGCGGCGGAAGGCCAGCGAGGCGCAGGCGAGCGCCTGCACGCCCAGCATGACCCAGGCGAGGGCGCCCGGGTGGTCCGGCCACCAGCTGAGGCCGGTCAACGTGGCGCCGGTGTCGAGCAGGACGGCGGCGACCGCGATCGCCACGTCCACGGCCACCCGGCGCCGACGGTCGCACGGTCCGTCAGTCATGGCGCTTACGGTAGGGCATGCGTGCAGCCGCCCCTGCCGCGCCCGGAACACACCCTGCTTCCGACACGTGGGGACCCTACGAAAGTCGTATGCCACCCGCGACGACCAGCCGTTCGTCGCTCCGGGAGCCGACCGCCCGCCCTGCCGGACCGCTGTCGCGCTGCCGTGGAATGAGGCCATGGACGCGACAGACGAACCCACCACGACGGCTCCCCGGCTCGGTCACTACACGATCAGCACGGACCGTTCGTCCCTCACCTTCACCAGCCGTCACCTCTTCGGCCTGCTGCCCGTACGCGGCACCTTCGCGATCGGCACCGGCACGGTCGACGTGGCCGAGCCGCTGTCCGAGTCACGGGTGCGCGTCGAGATCGAGGCGGCGAGCTTCAGCACGGACAACGACCGGCGGGACACCGACGTACGCTCGGCACGGTTCCTGGACACCGACCGGCACCCGCTGATCACCTTCACCGCCGAGCGGGTGGACACCACCGCCGTCTCCGGCACCCTCACCGCGTGCGGGATCTCCCGCCCCGCGACCCTCACGGTCGTGCACGCGGAGATAGGTACGGCCTCGTTCACCGTCCGCGCCACCGCCCGGGTCGACCGCACCGACTTCGCGGTGACCGCTGCCCGGGGGCTGGCGGGACGGTACCTCGATCTGACGCTGCACGTCACGTGCGTACTGGCCTGACGTCACGGGAGATGTACGACCTCGCCGGGCAGACGCCCGGAGTGACGCGCCCTTCGGTCACACTTCGTCACCGCCGTCGCCGTTGTCGCCGCCGTCCTCCGGCGGCAGGAGTTCGGCGACGATCTCGGTGCCGAGTGCGTACGCCGGCACGCCCGCGGTGATGAGCGCGGTCTCCGCGACACCGATGAGCTCGGCGATCGTGGCTCCGGCGTGGAGTGCGCCCTGGGCGTGGATCCGGGCCGGGTGTGCCCGGCCGAGAGCCAGCAGCTGCCCGAAGTGGACGAGCTGCTGCACACGCCCGCCCAGCGGGTTGTCGGTCAGCACGATGTGGCGCAGCGCCGCGATCGCCTCTTCGGTGGGCAGCCGCCCGAACTCCTGGGCCAGGCGCAGCCGCTCCTCCACACCGCCGGGCACGGCGCCGAGGGTGGCGCGGTACCGGTCGCGTACGGCCTCCGTACGGGAGGCCAGGGTCTCGTCCGTCATGACGCGACCCGCGCGATCGCGGCGCGTACGGCCTCCTGGGCGCCCGGGGGGAAGTCCACGGCGCCGCCGATCGCCGCCGCGGCGATCTCGGCCTCGGCGCTCTCCTCGATCGCCACCACGAGGTGGGCGGTGGCCGCCGCATCCGGGCCGAACACCAACAGGCCGTGGTTGGCCAGCAGGGCCGCGGCCGTCGTCGGGCGCTGTTCCAGGACGTCGGCGATGCCGCGCACCGACACATCCGATCCGCGGGGCCCCCAGGGAACCACCGGAACCTCCTCGGCCTGTCCGAAGCGCAGCATCGGCTCGGTGCGGCAGGGCAGCGGCCGGTGGGCCACCGCGAAGGCGGTCGCGGAGGGCGAGTGGGTGTGGATGATCGCGCCGACGTGGGGGCGGGCCCTGTACACGGCGCTGTGCATGGCGATGATCTCGGAGCTGACGGACTGCAGTTCGCCTTCGAGGACGTGCCCGTCGAAGCTGACGGTCGCCAGGTCCTCGGGCCGCAGCCCGTGGACGAACCCCGGCGTCAGCAGAAGGCGTTCGCCGTCGAGCCGGGCGCTCAGGTTGGCGTGCCCGGAGTGGGACATCACCCCGGCCGCGAAGAGCTTCTCCGCGGCCTCCACCAGCTGGTCGGCCCGCTCTTTCACCACATACGTATCGCTCATACCGGCACTCCAAGTGTGCTGCCAGCGGCCGCTCGTTCGCCGCTGTCCACGTGCCGACCACTCTTCAACTTGAACTAAGGTTCAAGTCAAATGCCGGGACCGACGAGGAGCGCAGGGAGCGGAAACGTGCGGATGACGATCGGCCGACTCGCCGAGATCACCGGAGTGCCCGCCTCGGCCATCCGGTACTGGGAGCGCCATGGCCTGCTGCCCGCGCCCGAACGCGAGAGCGGGCAGCGGCGTTATCCGCCGGAGGCCGCCGAGCGCATCACGGTGCTGCGCAAGTGCCAGCAGGCCGGGCTGACCCTGGTCGAGATCAGCGAGTTCCAGCGGGAGCAGCCGCACAGGGAGGCGATGATCCGCGCCAAGATCAGCGAGATCGAGCAGCGCATGGTCGATCTCGGCCACGCCCACCAGCTGCTGAACCACGCCCTCAAGTGCAGCGAGGAGGACATCGTCAGATGCCCGAAGTTCCGCGAGCAGATGGCCCAGTGGCAGACGCCCGACCCAGCGCCGTGAGCTGCGTGTACGGGCCTCGCCGGGTACCCGGCGAGGCCCGTCACCGTCCGGTCGGCCGTGTCGTCACTTGCCGAAGGACAGGAGCGTGCGGTCCTTCCGCTGGGCCGTCGGGCTCATGACCCGGCCGTTGAGCAGGAAGAACCGGCCGCCGGACCAGACCATCCGGGGGCTGAGGAAGAAACCGCGTTCGGTGGCCGCCGCCGCCGCGGGGGTCTGCAGCACGATCTGGGGGGCGCCGCCGGTGGCCGCGATGGTGGCGACCGCGGCGGAGTCGTTCGGTCCCTGGCCCGGCTGGACATACACCACGGCCTTGCCGCCCTCGACCGCCAGCGGCCGCATGGCGCGGCCGTGCGGCTCCTTCGTACGCCACTTCTCCTTGCCGGTGCCCAGATCGACGGCGACGACCTCGTTGGTCTCCGGCTCGCCGAGCACCGCCCCGCCCGAGCCCGCGGTGCCCAGGTAGAGGGTGGCCGCGTCGGACGCGGCGAAGGTGCAGGCGTGGAGGTCGCCGCTGCCGTCGCCGAAACCGTCGCAGGCGCCGGTGACCTTGAACTTCGGCTCGACCTGCCAGCGGACCTTGCCGTCCGGCGCGAACGTCGTGATGTTCCACGTCTTGGTGTCGCTGTTGTGCGCGGCGACGACCAGCGGCTCCGTGGCGAGGACCCGCCCGATGGTCCAGCCCGGCGCGTACTTGTAGTTCCACTTCGACTTGCCGGTGGCCGGGTCGAGTTCCTCGATCAGCTGCTGCTGCCTGGTGGAGCCGCCGGTGCCCGAGCACAGGCCCACGCCGATCAGCCGGGTGCCGCCGCCGACGCTGTAGGGGCTGCACCCGAGGGTCTTCCACGTGCCGAAGAGCCTCTTGCCGTCGACGGCCGAGAAACCGCTCGCGTAGGCGCTGTGGTTGACGGCGACGGTGTTGCCGGTGACCGCGACCCGGAACTCGTTGGTGGTGTCGAACTCGTTCTCCTGCGGCACCTCGATCTTCCAGCCCACCTTGCCGCTGGCCACATCGATCTGCTGGAGGTACTTGCAATGGGCGCGTGCGGTGTTGTTCTCCAGAGTGGCGACGACCAGCTTGCCCTCCGCGGTCGGCGTGCGCGCGGCGCCGCACACGGGCGTCTCCAGCGCCACGCTCCACTTCAGCGCGCCATCACCCACCGCGTGCCCGGTGACCTCCTTGTACATGGTCCTGGCCACGATGTCGCCGAGCCGCCACGGGCCGAGCTGCTGGCCGCCCGCCGAGGTCAGCTGGGTCGTGTTCTCGCGCACCCAGATACGTGCCTCGCCCGCCTTGATCCCGTCGTTGAACCCGTCGCCGCCGCTCGCACCGCCGTTGCCGCTGCCCGTGCCGTCTCCGAGGTCGGCGGAGGCGGACGCGGAGGGCGTGGCGCTCTCGCCTGCCGACGCGGTGGGTTTGGCGGACTTGCCGTCGTCGCCGGAGGCGAGGTACACGCCCCCGCCGATGACCAGGAGGCCCGCGACCGCGGCGGCCACGATCACCATCGGCCTGCGGTGGAAGGGGCCCTGGCCGCCGTTGCCCGATGGCGCGGGCGGAGGCGTGGGCGGGGTCTGGGGGTACGGC
>NZ_LYOY01000078.1 GCF_001653515.1 Streptomyces sp. ERV7
CGTGGTGGAGACCGTGGTGGAGGCCGAGCCCAAGCCGCGCCGCACCCGGGCCCGCAAGGCCGTCGCGGCCGTCGCCGAGGCGCCCGTCGTCCCGGCGCCCGCCGCCGAGACCGCCGTCGCCGTCGCCGAGCCGGTGGCCGCCCCGCGCCGCCGCACCCGCAAGGTCGCGGAGCCGGTCGTGGCGGTCGTCGCCGAGGCGCCGGTCAAGCCCCGTCGGCGTACGCGCAAGGTGGCGCCGGTCGCCGAGGTCGGCTTCATGACCCCGGAGTCCGCCGCCCTGGAGATCGCCGCGGCGAAGGCCGCGGAGGCCGCCGCCAAGCCGGCCCGTTCGCGCAAGAAGGCCGTCGCGGCCGAGCCCGAGGCGTCCGTCGCCGTCGAGCCCAAGCCGCGTCGTACGCGCGCGAAGAAGACGGCGGAGGCCGCCCCCGAGGCGGCGGCGGAGCCCAAGCCCCGCCGTACCCGCGCCCGTAAGACCGCGGCGCCCGAGGCGTAAGCACCACGCTTCTTCGGCCCGGCATCCCCCTGGGGTGCCGGGCCGAAGTGCGTCCGGGCCCGGCCGCCCGGGGCGGCGCTCCGGTGCCCGCGCACCCCGGTTACGCTCGGCATATGAGCAAGCCCCGGTCCCTGGCCCTGCCCTCCGGCACGCGCGCGTACCCGCTGGAGACGCCCCGCGGCCGCTTCGCCGTGCTCGACTGCGAGCCCGCCGGGCCCACGCTCGGGACCGCGCTGCTGCTGCCCGGTTTCACCGGGAGCAAGGAGGACTTCCTCGCGCTCCTGGAGCCGCTCGCGCGGGCCGGGTACCGGGCTGTGGCGGTCGACGGACGGGGCCAGCACGAGAGCCCCGGGCCGCGCGGCGCGTCCGGCTACACCCCCCGCGTCCTCGCCGAGGACGCCGTCGCCCAGGCGGCGGCGCTCGGCGACGGGCCCGTCCACCTCGTCGGCCACTCCTTCGGCGGTCTGGTGGCCCGCGCGGCCGTCCGCCTCTCCCCCCGCTCCTTCGGCTCGCTGACCCTGCTGTCGTCCGGGCCGGGGCACGTCGGCCCGGAGCAGCGCGCCAAGATCCGGCTGCTGCGGGCCGCGCTGCCCGTCCTGCCCCCGGCGGTGGTGTGGGCGGCGACTCGGTGGCTGGACAGCCGTGACCCCGCGTACGAGCCGGACGCCCCGGATGTCGCCGCGTTCCTGCGGCAGCGGTGGTTCAACACCCGGCCGGGCCAACTCATCGCCGCGGGGCGGCAGTTGAGGACGGAGCCGGACCGCACGGAGGACATCGCCGCCCTGCCCGTGCCGCTGCACGTCGCGTACGGGGACGAGGAGTCGGTGTGGACCGTGTCCGAGCTGGCCGCGCTGGCGCGCTCCACGGATGCGCGCCACACGGTGATCGCGGGCGCGGGCCACTCCCCCAACGTCTCGCACCCCGCGCGGCTGGCGGGGGCCCTGACGGACTTCTGGGCGACGGCGACGGCGCGCAGCACGTAGCTCACCTGCGGGCCGGCGGGCGGTTGCTCGCGCCCCTTTTGGGCCCGGACTCCACCTTGCGGCCGGTGGGGGCCGGCCGCGCAGTTCCCCGCGCCCCTCAGGGGGTCCGCCGCAGCCGGAGAACCCAGCTCAGCCACAGGCTTTTTAGGGGCGCGGGGAACTGCGCGAGAACCACCCACGGTCCGCGGATCCAAAGGGTTCAGGGG
>NZ_LYOY01000079.1 GCF_001653515.1 Streptomyces sp. ERV7
GGGGTGCGGGGGTTTGGGGCGACGGCGCACTCCCACTTCGGGCACAGGTGCGGCTGAGCTCCGAGAAGGATCTGGAGCGGGCCGGAATCCTGTTGCCGCTCGGCCGCGCAGACGGGGGAGCGCCCCTGCCTCAACTGCTGTGAGCCCTGCCACTCCGTTCGCGGACCGTCCTATGATCGCTACTCCGCGTATGAGGGGGCTGGGCATGGCGGCAGGCGGGTCGGCGTCGCGACGGGCGCAGGAAGCGCGACGGCAGGAGCGATTACTGCGGGAGCAGTGGCACGCCGCTCGCCGGCAGGCCCGACGGTGGGAAGCGGCGAGCGAGGGCGAACGGCTGGTCGCCGCCCAGCTGCTGGTGCTCACGGAGCGCGGGTGGCGGCTGCTCGTGGATCGCCGATGGCCGGGGACACGCGCCGCCAATGTGGACATGCTGCTGGTGGGCCCTGGCGGTGTCTTCGTCATCGACGTCAAGAACTGGCGCTCTGCCCCAGAAGTCTCGGACGGCAAGCTCCGAGCTGGAGGCGAGCCACGAGACGAGCACGCGGCAAAACTGCTCGCGGTCACCAAAGCCGCCGAAGGCGCGGTCGCATCCCTTGGCTTGTCGCCGGTGGCCGTCCGGCCGCTCATGGTGTTCGCGGGACGACGGGTCGACGCCGACCTCGGCCGGATCCGGGTCCTGGGTGAGCACGAGGTCGGTCCCGCGCTGCTGTCCGAGCGCCGCAGACTGCGCGCGGAGTCGGTGCGTGCGATCGCCGACCATCTGGAGCGTGTCTTTCCCGACTACGAGGGATCGGCGGTCACCCAGCAGGCGCTGACACCGGAGCAGCCGCGACACGTCATGTCCGACGGACTGTTCGACCTGGATGGTCTGCGGGACGCGGCCTTGGCGGAGGCGTTGCGGACACCGATCGAGCAGTGGATGACCTTCCTCCACCCCGATCAGGTCGCGTTGGTGCGCCGCAACTGGTCGGGGCCCGCACGCATCAGCGGCCCGGCGGGTACGGGCAAGACGGTGGTCGGACTGCACCGCGCGGCCCACCTCGCCAGGCGCACCGGTGGCCGGATCCTGTACGTCACGTTCGCCAACAATCTGCCGCGTGTGCAGGGCACGTTCCTCAGGGCCATGTCCCCGGAGGTCGCGGACCGGGTGGACTTCAGGAGCCTGCACTCCTGGGCACAGGAGTTTCTGCACGAGCGCGGTGTCCCCGTACGGCTGCACGGAGACAAGGCCGAGACCGCCTTCAGCCTCGCCTGGAAGCACATCGGGCGCGACAGCCGGCTGGCCGAGATAGACCCCGCGCCAGGCTATTGGCACGAGGAGATCGACCACGTCATCAAGGGCCGTGGCATTACCACCTTCGAGCAGTACGCGACCGTGCCCCGACGCCGGCGCAGGACGAGCCTGCGCCGGTCGCACCGGCAGGCGGTGTGGGAGCTCTACGAGGCGTACGAGTCGCTGCGCGTCGAGCGCGGCGTACACGACTTCAACGACGTCCTCTCGCTCGCCCTGGCAGAAGCGGCGCGGCACACGGACCAGCCCCCGTACGGGGCCGTCATCGTGGACGAGGTCCAGGACCTCACCCTCGTCGGCGTACGGCTCCTGCACACCCTCGTCGGCGATGCCCCCAACGGGCTGCTCCTGGTCGGCGACGGCCAACAGGCCGTCTACCCGGGCGGGTTCCGCCTCGCCGACGCAGGCATCGACATTCGCGGCGATCGCGGACAGGTGTTGCGCATCAACTACCGCAACAGCAAACAGATCCTGGACGCAGCGCTCACGGTCGTGGCCGACGACGCCTTCGAGGACATCGACGGCCTGCGCACGCCCGGCCGCCGCGACATCGACCTCACGTACCACGACGGAGAGGTGGTCCGCGTCACGAGGCCGACCGTGGACGCCCATGACCAGGTGCTCCTGGACACCTTGCGCGGCCTGCCCCCCGGTGGGCGGGCTGACGCGGCCGTGCTGTGCCCGTCCATGCGGGCGATCGGCCACTACCAGCGGCTGCTCACCCAGGCGGATATCCCGGTCTGCCTGCTGGAGCACTACGACGGCCGTCCCGTCGACGCGGTCAAACTGGGCACCTACCGCAGGGCCAAGGGCCTGGAGTTCAAGCACGTATACCTGCCCCAGTACGACGCTGCCCTGCCGAACGGGCCTTCAGCCGGCGGCTCCAGCGCGGCGGAGGTGCCCGAAACGGCACGAGAGCGCGAAGAACTGCTGCGCAGCCAGCTCTTCGTGGCGATGACGCGAGCTCGTGACGTGCTGTGGCTGGGCAGCGTGGCGCGGTAGAGAGGGCGATGCGCCGAGCGTGGTCCGGGGCGGACGGGACCGAACTTCGCGCTGTACGGCTCCGCGCTGTTGAGTCGCCGGACTTGGCGGCGCGCGCGGATGCCCCGTGGGCACGCGAGGGAATGCTCGCTCCACGGTGCGGCGCACACGTGCACTCCAGGCCGGAAGGGCCAGTGGTCGAGGACAACCTGCGTCCCACTCAGCGGAAGTGCAATGCGCGCAAGGGCAAGGGCTGCATGCATGCTCCGATCGACCGCCCCAGGAACTCCCGCAGGTGGACATGGGAGCTCCCCGGGCAGTTCCGGAGTTGTCTCCAATACGGCCCGGGGATCATGATCCTACCGATTGTTCTCTCGCCAGACTCGTGCGGCTTCCATTGACCAGTAGACCGCGAGAGAGGCGTTCGTCTCGCGCAGGTACCGGTCTCCCGCACTTGGTGTGTGCTCTGCTTTGTTGGCGTGCTCCCGTGCTTTATTCACGAAAGCTGTGTAGTCCTCTTGCCATGTCATGTCGGGCTTTCCACTTCAAGTATGAGCGCGATGCGTGCCACCTGTTGCGGGGTGATCTTCAGGCCGGGCACGTCCAGCCGGCCCGAATCGTTCGTCCCGAACGCGAGTCACGGTGTCTGCCTGAGCAGACAGCCAACGTCTCTAGACGGCGATCAGCGCGTGCGTACGCGATTGTCCGCCAGAGTCCACGACCTGCCGAGTTGTTTGGCCCCCTGTCTGAGCACCTGGCCAGCTCCGGATAACTCCCTACGCTGCCTTGTGACCGCCTGCCGCGCCCGGGGTCCGCGACAGACGGTGCCGGTTTCTCACCGCTCCGGCGTATGGACAGGAGCGGAGCGCGGCGCGACGGTGGGGGAGGTGCGGTGGTGGAACTTCCTGGAAACTTGGAGCGTGCATGCTGCTGTTGCACGATCCACCGCGCTACGCCATGGGGCGGGTACCGCTTGCTCAGGTGATCATCCAGGTGAGCCGCCCCGCCGTAGCGCGCCTGTAGACGCTTGAGGGGGTAGCTCCCTGCAGGACGCGTTGGGTGAGCGCTGGACGGCCAGGCGACGTCCTGCTCCCCGGCTGCCCCCATTCTCCCCAGATTCTCCCCGAGGGCCCAAAGTCACACCGACCATCCGGTCGCTTTCGCGAAGTTGATTGGTGGATTTGTGTTCTGGCTATAGCCAGTCTCGCTTCTTGAAGATGAAGTACAGACTCACACAAACCCCCGCCATCAGCAGAATCGCGAACGGATACCCGAACCCCCACCCCAGCTCAGGCATGTTCTCGAAGTTCATGCCGTAGATCGTTCCCACCAGCGTGGGAGCAAACAGAATCGCCGCCCATGATGAGATCTTCTTGATTTCCTCGTTCTGTTCGAAGCCTGCCTCTGCCAACGCCCGCATCTCCGCGTTCTGTTGCTGTGTGACCAGCGTCGCGTTGACCGTGAGGATTTCTGTGAGGGCCTGGCGGAAGCCGTCTACGCGTTCGCTGGTGTGGGTGACGTGGTCGGCCACGTCGCGTAGGTAGCGCTGGAGTTCCTCGTCCGTGCCGTACTTGGCGAAGCCGGCCATCAGGGCGTGGAGCATGCCTACCAGGGGGCGGGTGGCGCGCTGGAACTCGACGATCTCGCGGGAGAGTTCGTAGATGCGGCGGGACACCTCGGGGTCGCCGCGGAAGACTTCCGTCTCGATCTCGTCGATGTCGTTCTGGACGCCGGAGACGACGGGGGCGTAGCCGTCCACCACCGCGTCCAGGATCGCGTACAGCACCGCCTCCGGGCCCAGGGCCAGCAGCTCGGGGGTCTCCTCCATGCGGCGGCGGACCGCCGACAGGTCGGGGGCGGCGCCGTGGCGGACCGTGATGAGGAAGTCGCGGCCGATGAAGACGTGCAGCTCGCCGAAGTCGACCTCCTCCGGGGCGTCCAGATAGCGGGCCGCGCGCAGGACCACGAAGAGGGTTTCGCCGTACCGTTCCAGCTTGGGGCGCTGGTGGGCCTCCAGCGCGTCCTCGACCGCCAGCGGATGCAGGTCGAACTCCTCGGCCAGCGAGAGCAGTTCGGCCTCGGACGGGCGGTGCAGGCCGATCCACGCCATGCCGTCGGGGGTCTCGCGCAGCCGGCGGAAGGTCTCCGCGAGCGTGTCGGGGGACGAGGCGCGGCGGCCGTCCCGGTACAGCGCCGACTCCACCACGCTGCGGTGGTCGTTGCGTACGGGTCCGACGGGTCCGACGGGGGCGGACATCCCGAGCGCCGGGGGCGTGGA
>NZ_LYOY01000080.1 GCF_001653515.1 Streptomyces sp. ERV7
CGCGATCCTGCCGCTCATCCTGGTCGTCGTACTCTCCTTCACCAGCTGGGACGGCATCAGCGAGCCGCACTTCAACGGCCTGGCCAACTGGAGTGCGCTGATCCACGACCCGGTGATGACCCAGTCGGTCTGGACCACCCTGCTGCTCGCCGGCCTCGGAGTGGTCACCCAGACGCCGGTCAGCCTGCTGCTCGGCGTCTGGGCCGCCGGGCACCAGCGCAACCGGGCCGTGCTCTCCGCGATCTACTTCGTCCCGCTGCTGCTGTCGGCGACCGCCGTGTCCGTGGTGTGGCGGGCCGTCCTGGACCCCAACTTCGGCGTACCCTCCCAGCTGACCTGGCTGTTCGGCGACGGCAACCTGCTCGGCAGCCGCAGCGGCGCCCTCGCGGTACTCACCTTCGTGGGCGTGTGGCAGTTCACCCCCCTGCACGCGCTGATCTATCAGGGCGGCGCCCGGGCCATCCCCCAAGCGCTCTACCAGGCCGCCGCGATCGACGGCGCCGGCACCGTCCGGCAGTTCTTCCACATCACCCTGCCGCAACTGCGCAACAGCATCATCACCTCGATGGTTCTGATGGTCGTCGGCGGGCTCACCACCTTCGACACGGTGCTGATCCTCACCCAGGGCGGCCCCGGCACCGACACCACCGTGAGCGCCTTCTACATGTACCAAAAGGCCTTCAAGAGCTACGACTTCGGCGCCGCATCGGCCATCGCCCTGGTCCTGGTGGTCGTCGCCACCCTGATCTCCCTGGCTGTGGTCAAGTTCTCCGGTTACGACCGGATGCGCGGCACGACGGAGGGCCTGTGATACGCCCGCGCCCCAACTACCTCGCCGGGTTCGGCTCGCTGGTCTGGCTGCTGCTGGTCGGCCTGCCGCTGTACGTGCTGGTGCTCGCCACCCTCCGCACCCGCGCCGACTACTCCACCGAGGGGCCGCTCAGCCTGCCCGCCCAGTGGACCGTGCGCAACTACCTCACCGACCTGTCCAACGGCTTCGGCCAGGACTTCCTCAACACCCTCACCGTCACCGCCAGCGTGGTCGCGATCGTGCTGCTGGTCGTCCCGCCGCTCGCGTACGCCATCGTACGAGCCCGCGGCAGGGCCACCGGCTGGGTGTTCCGGCTGTTCCTGCTGGGCCTGGCGATCCCCGCCCAAGCGGTGATCGTGCCGATGTTCTACCTGATCAGCAAGGCGGGGCTGTACGACCACCTCATCGGTGTCATCCTGCCGACCGCCGCCTTCTGCCTCCCGGTCTGCACACTCGTCCTCACCGGAGCGATGCGCGACATCAGCCCCGAGCTGTACGAGGCGATGGCGATGGACGGAGCCTCACCGGCCCGGGTCTTCCGGCAGCTCGTGCTGCCGCTGTCCAGGGGCGGCCTGTCCTCCATCGTGGTCTTCGCCGCCCTCCAGGCATGGAACGGCTTCCTGTTCCCGCTGATCCTCACCCAGTCCGACTCCACCAAAGTCATCACCCTGGGTTTGTACGAGTTCCAGACCGAACACGGCGTCGACGTACCCGGACTGCTCAGCGCCGTGGTGCTGTCCATGCTCCCCATCCTCGTCGTCTACCTGTTCGCCCGCCGCGCCCTCGTCCAGGGCCTGACGGGAGTGGGAGGAAAATGATCGGCACCCCGAACCCCGAGCCCGGTGGCACCTCGACCCCCGCCGCGGACGGCGTTCCCGCCTGGCGGGACACCGCGCTCAGCCCGCGGGCCCGCGCCGACGCGCTGATCGCGGCGATGACCCTGCGGGAGAAGACGGCCCAGTTGTTCGGCGTCTGGGTGGGCGCCAGCGACGAGGGCGGCGACATCGCGCCGCACCAGCACGAGATGGAGGATCCGCCCGACCTCGACACCCTGCTGCCGTACGGGCTCGGCCAGCTGACCCGTCCGTTCGGGACGGCGCCGGTCGACCCGGCACTGGGCGCCCTCTCCCTGCTGCGTTCCCAGCGCCGGATCGCCGCTGCCAACCGCTTCGGCATTCCCGCCCTCGCCCACGAGGAGTGCCTGGCGGGCTTCGCCGCCTGGGGCGCCACGGCCTATCCCGTACCGCTTTCCTGGGGCGCCGCCTTCAACCCGGCGCTGGTGCGCCGGATGGCTGCCGCGATCGGCCGCGACATGCGGGCCGTCGGCGTGCACCAGGGCCTCGCGCCGGTCCTCGACGTGGTGCGCGACGCCCGCTGGGGGCGGGTGGAGGAGACCATCGGCGAGGACCCGTACCTGGTCGGCACCATCGCCACGGCCTATGTGCAGGGCCTTCAGTCGGCCGGAATCGTCGCCACCCTCAAGCACTTCGCCGGATACTCCGCCTCCCGCGCCGGACGCAATCTCGCCCCCGTCGGCATGGGCCCGCGCGAGCGCGCCGACGTCATCCTGCCGCCGTTCGAGATGGCTGTGCGCGAAGGGCGCCCCGGCTCGGTCATGCACGCCTACACCGACACCGACGGTATCCCCAGCGCCGCCGACGAGACGCTGCTCACCGGTCTGCTCCGGGACACCTGGGGCTTCGACGGCACGGTCGTCGCCGACTACTTCGGCATCGCCTTCCTCAAGGCCCTGCACGGCGTCGCCGAGGACTGGTCGCAGGCCGCCGCCCTGGCTCTCACCAGCGGCGTCGACGTCGAACTGCCGACCGTGAAGACCTTCGGACAGCCCCTGCTCGACGCCGTCGCCACCGGGCTCGTACCGGAGCGGCTGATCGACCGGGCGCTGCGCCGGGTGCTGGTCCAGAAGGCCCGGCTCGGGCTGCTGGACCCGGACTGGAACCCCGTGCCCGACGCCCTCGCCGGCACCGATCTGAGCGCAGTCGGGGGACTGCGCGGCCTCGTCGACCTCGACCGGCCCGCCAACCGGGCACTCGCCGCCGAACTCGCCGAACAGGCCGTGGTGCTGCTGCGCAACGACGGCCTGCTGCCGCTGAGCCGCCCCACCCGGATCGCGGTGATCGGCCCCAACGCCGACGAGCCCACCGCCGTACTCGGCTGCTACGCCTTTCCGGTGCACGTGGGAAGCCAGCACCCGAAGGTGCCGCTCGGCATCGAACTCCCCACGCTGTACGAGGCGTTGCAGGCGGAGTTCCCCGACGGTGAACTGTGGACCGTGCGCGGCGTCGGCATCGACGGTGAGGACGCGAGCGGCATCGAGGAAGCCGTCCGGGCCGCCCACCGGGCCGACGTGGTGGTGCTGGCCCTCGGCGACCGGGCCGGGCTGTTCGGCCGCGGCACCAGCGGCGAGGGCTGCGACGCCGCGACACTCGAACTACCCGGACGCCAGAACGAGTTGCTCGACGCCATGCTGGACTGCGGCACCCCGATCGTGGTCACCCTGCTGGCGGGTCGGCCGTACGTACTGGGGCGAGCGGTGAGCGAGGCGGCAGCGATCGTGCAGTGCTTCTTCCCGGGCGAGGCGGGTACGCAGGCCGTGGCGGGCGTGCTCAGCGGGAGGGTCAACCCGTCCGGAAGGCTGCCGGTCAGTATCCCCACGCACACCGGCGTCCAGCCCTCCACCTACCTCGCCGCGCGGCTCGCCCAGGCGAGCGAGGTCTCCAGCACCGACCCGACACCCGCCTACGCTTTCGGACACGGACTCGGCTACAGCGAATTCACTTGGTCGGGGCTGGCGGTCGAGAGGGCGGAAACCGGCACTGACGGTGAGTTCCGGCTCGCCTTCGACCTGCGCAACACGGGGGACCGGGCGGGCAGCGAGGTCGTCCAGCTCTACCTGCACGATCCGGTGGCCAGTGTGGTGCAGCCGGTGCAGCGGCTGGTCGGCTACCGGCGCATCGCGCTGGCCGCGGGGGCGGCGTGCCGTGTGGAGCTGGTGCTCCCCGCCGACCTGGCCTCTTTCACCGGTCGAGAGCGCCACCGGATCGTGGAGCCCGGCGCGCTGGAGCTGCGGATCGCCGCCTCCAGCACTGATGCCCGTCTCTGCGTACCGCTGCGCCTCACCGGTCCGGTGCGCCCGCTCGACCACACCCGCCGCCTGCACCCGACTGTGACCGTTCGGGCTTCTCATCCGTGAGTCCGTTGCCTGCCCGGTGCCTGCCGCCCACGCCATGGGCGGCAGGCACCGGGTGTGGTCGGTGCTCAGGAGCAGAGCACACCGTTCAGGGTGTATCGCGTCGGTACCGCGTTCGTACCCGAGTACGTCGCCTGGAACCCGAGGCTGGTGCTCGCACCGGGCGCCAGCGCGCTGTTCCATCCGGCGTCCCGGGCCGTGACCGCGGCGCCCGCCTGGCTCACCGTGGCGTTCCAGGCGCTGCTGATCCGCTGATCGCCCGCGAAGTTCCACCCCAGCGTCCAGCCCGAGATCGCCGCCGCCCCGGTGTTCTTCACCGTCACCGTCGCCGTGAACCCGTTGCCCCAGGCGTTGTCGACCCGGTACGCCACCGCGCACGACACCGCTGACGGCGCGTCGTCGTCCACCTCCGTCGCCGTGAACGTCGCCGCCCTCACCCCCGGCCCGCCGGCTGTGAACGTCGCGCTGCCCGGCACCGCGTCGTCATCCTGCGCGGCGGACACCGAAACCTGCTGCGACGTCGACCAGTTGGCCGGTGTGAACACCAGCGTCCTTCCCGCTGTCGCGGCCAGATCCTCGTCACCGGAGCTCCGGGTCACGGTCACGGTGACGTTCTGCGTCGGGGCGGCCGTAAGCCGTACCCCCACCGCCGCCGAGCCGCCCTCCGCGACCGTCACCGCCGCCGGTGCCACCTGCACGGCGGGAAGCGCCGGGGCGCCGCTTCGCTCCGCCGCGAAGGCCGCCAGCCACGCCAGCGAGGCGTTCCAGTTGATCGCCACCTCGTTGGTGGAGTACGAGCCGATGTCGTCCACGTAGCAGGCCGCCGGTGCGCAGCCCGGAAGCTGGGCCTTGGCCACCGGGTCCTCAAGGCCCGAGTTCGGCCCGCCGGCGAAGGAACCGGCCGGGGGGTGCGGCAGCGAGGCGTCGTTCTGGTGCGCCCAGAAGCGGTGGTGCTGGTTCTGCGAGAAACGCTCGCCGTAGCCGGTGACGTAGGAGAGGTCGAGCGCATTGCGGCCGAGCAGATAGTCCAGCGATTCCAGCGCTCCCGCGCGGTACCGCTGTGCGCCGGTCAGCTCGTAGGCGACGGCGAGCACCATCGCGTTGTTGGCGACGGAGCTGTTGGAGCCCCATACGTAGCCGTCGGCCGGGATGGGCACCGCGTAGCCCTGGCGGGCCATGGTGGACAGGTGGCTGTCGGCTGCCGTGGTGAGCAGGCCGCGCACCCGGGCCAGATCATCGGCGGGCAGAGCCACGCCGGGGACCGTGGCGAGGGTGATCCGGCCCAGTGTCGCGGTGCCGCCCCACCAGAACCCGTCGACCGGTTTGGCGTGATGGGGCGAGGAGACGACAGCGTCCCGGTACGCCGATTCTCCGGTGGTGGCGAGGAGTTCGGCCGCCGCCCAGTAGAACTCGTCGGAGACGTCGGCGTCCTCGTACGCACCGCCGCCAGTGTTGTCGGTCGCCGGGGCGAGCACATCGGGGTTGGCCTTGGCGGCCGTCCAGGCACGGCGGGCCGCGTCCAGGCAGCGGGCGGCGAACGCGGCGTCGTAGGGCGCGTACGCCCTGGCACACTGTGCGGCCGTGGCCGCCAGGTTCAGCGTGGCCGCGGTGGAGGGGCGGTGCACCTCACGCTGCGCGTCGTCGAGTTCGGGCCGAGTCGGCAGTGCGGTCCACTGGGCGTCGTGCATCTTGTGGAACGCCATCCCGGCCATCGGCCTGCCCACCGGAACCTGCATACGCAGCAGGAAATCCAGCTCCCAGCGGGCCTCGTCCAGCACGTCCGGTACCCCGTTGCCGCGCTCCGGCACCCGCAGTGTCCCGTCGCCGAGCGCCGCCTCGCTCCCCGAACGGCGGGCCCGCTCGAAGGAGTTGACGATCTCCCAGACGGATATACCGCCGTTGACCACGTACTTGCCCTGGTCGCCCGCGTCGTACCAGCCGCCGCGCACGTCCAGACGGTAGTCGCACACCCCCGCCTGGCAGGGGACGCTGGTGTCCCCCTTGTTCGGGGCGACACCCAGGTGCCCGGCGGGGCGGGCGTAGGCGCTGTCCCCCGGTCGGCTCCCGCCGCGCCTCCGGACCCCGCCGCCGGGCGCTCTCGCCGTGCGCGGACGGCCGCCGGCGGGCAGCCTGGAGCTTCCAGAGGTGTCCACGCGCGGCCGTGGAGGAGGTGGTCCGCCGTGCCCGACCGGGATGCGCCCGGCCCCCCGCCCGACCGCGCGCCCCCGCACCAGGCGGTCCTGTCCCGGGTGCTGACCGGGCTGCTCGACGACGTCCAGGCCCACTCCGGTGCCGTCTATGTGCTCGATCCCGGCGAGAAGGTCCTGGTCATGGCCGCGATCGCGGGGCTGCCCAGGGTGTTCGCCGCGCCCTGGGAGCGCGTCGGGCTCGCCGCCCCCATCCCGGTCGCCGACGCGGCCCGCGAGCGGCGTCTCGTCTGGGTCGGCGGCGAGGAGGAGATGGCCGGCCGCTACCCCCGGATCGCGGTCGTGCTGCCCTACCCCTTCGCCCTGGCCGCGCTCCCCGTGGCCACCGCCGACACCGTCTACGGGGCCGTCTACACCACCTGGCCCGGCTCACACCCGCCGGACCTCTCCCGCCACGAGCGCGAGCGCCTCGCCGCCGCCTGCGACCGGCTCGCCGAGTACATGGAGTGGGCCGCGGGCCAGGGCAGACCGGTGCTGCCGGAGTCCGGCGTGCGCCCGGTGGAGCCGCCCGCGGGGGAGTCCCGCGCCGCCGAGGCCGCCCGGATGGCCGCACGCCTGCCGTACGGGCTGTGCGCGCTCGACATCGACGGGCGCGTCGAGTACGCCAACCAGGCGGCCGCCGACCTGCTCGGCGTCCCGGTCGAGCGGCTGCTCGGCACCCCGCCGTGGGTGACCCTGCCGTGGCTGAACGACCCGATGTACGAGGACCGCTACCGGGCGGCCCTGCTCAGCCAGCGGATCACCTCGTTCGTGGCGCTGCACCCGCCCGGCGACTGGCTCTCCTTCCGGCTCTACCCGAGCACCACCGGCCTCAGCGTGCGCATCACCCGGGCCCGCGCCACGCCCCGGGGCGGCCGTCCGCAGCGCGACGCGGGGGAGGGGCCGGGGCGGCTGGTGACCATCTCGCACGTGCTGAGCCTGGCCAGCGCCCTGACCGAGGCCGTGGGCGTACGGGACGTGATCGACCTGGTGGCCGACGAGATCATGCCGGCCGTGGGCAGCCGGACCCTGGTCATGCTCGGCTCCTCCGGCGGGCGGCTGCACGTCCTGGGGCAGCGCGGCTACGAGGACCCCTCGGTGGTGGAGCGGTTCGACGGGATGCCGCTGAGCGCCCACACGCCGGGCGTGCGCGCTCTGCTCACCGGCGTACCGGGGTTCTACGAGTCGCGCGGGCAGCTGGAGCGGCTCTACCCGGTCCGGTACGCCACCCCCGACGGCATGGCCGCCTGGGCCTATCTGCCGCTCATCGCCTCCGGCCGCGCCGTGGGCACCTGTGTGCTGGGCTACGCCGAGGAGCGCGCCTTCACGGCCGAGGAGCGCGCGGTGCTGACCAGTGTGGGCGGGCTGATCGCCCAGGCCCTGGAGCGGGCGCGCCTCTACGACGCCAAGCACCGGCTCGCCCACGGCCTCCAGGAGGCCCTGCTGCCGCACACCCTGCCGGACCTGCCCGGCCTGGAGGTGGCCGCGCGCTATCTGCCGGCCACCCAGGGCATGGACATCGGCGGCGACTTCTACGACCTGCTGCCCGTCGGCTCCGCGGCCGCCGCCGTGATCGGGGACGTCCAGGGCCACAACGTCACCGCGGCGGGTCTGATGGGTCAGGTCCGCACCGCCGTCCGCGCCTACACCGCCGTCGGCCAGAGCCCCGGCCGCGTCATGGAGTCCACCAACCGCCTCCTCGTCGACCTCGCCGCCGAGCGCTTCGCCAGCTGTATCTACCTGCATCTGGACACCGCTCGGGGCCGCGCCCTGCTGGCCCGCGCCGGACACCCCCAGCCGCTGCTCAGGGACCCGGACGGCCGAGTGCGCCCGCTGGATCTGGCGGGCGGCCCGCTCCTCGGCATCGAGGCCGACGCCGTCTACCCGACCACGGAGGTGCCACTGCCGCCCGGGTCGGTCCTCGCCCTGTACACCGACGGCCTCGTCGAGGTCTCGGGCGTCGACCTCGACGAGTCGGTGGCCGCCGTCGCCGACCGGCTCGCCGAGGTGGGCGGGCGCCCCCTGGAGGAGGTCGCCGACAGCCTCGTACGCCATGTCCAGGAGACCCAGGGGCGCAGCGACGACGTGGCGCTCCTGCTGCTCAGGCCCCGGTGAGCGGCGGCGGGGGAGCGGTGCTCTCCCGCTCGATCAGCCGGGGCAGCGGCATCGGGACCGACCGGGCGGCGGCGCCGTCGAGCAGCGCCGTCAGCTCCCGTGCGGCGAGCCGCCCGAACGCGATGGTGTCCCGGGAGAGCGCGGTGAGCCACGGGTGGACCATCCGGCACAGCACCGAGTCCTCCCACGACACGATCGAGACGTCACCCGGCACCGAGAGGCCGAGCCCCGCCACCACGGCCGCGCCGGCCGCCGCCATCACGTCGTTGTCGTAGACCAGCGCGGTCGGCGCCGCCTCCCCGCCCAGCACCCGGCGGGTCACCGCCGCACCCTCGGTGTCGGAGTAGTCCGTGGCCACCGAGCGCACCCCGGTGAGTCCCCGCCGCTCGGCCTCGGCGCGCAGGGAGCGGATACGGCGGTCGGTGTGGGCCAGTGAGTCCAGGCCCGCGATGTGCACGACTCTGCGGTGGCCCAGCTCGTACAGCCGGCCGACGACCGCCGCCATCGCCCCGGTGTCGTCGGCGCGCACCTGCGACAGGTTGGGGTGCGCCCCCGGGAGCCCGCCGATGACGACGCCCGGCAGCCCGAGCTCGTCGAGCAGCTCCGGGCGCGGGTCGTCGGTGCGCGGGTCCACCACCAGGACGCCGTCCACGCGGTGCTCGGCCCACCACCGCCGGTACACCGCGCACTCCGCCTGCACGTCCTCCACCACCTGGAAGAGCAGGCCGAGTTGACGCTCCGCCAGGACCTCCTGGATGCCGGAGATCAGCTGGAGGAAGAACGAGTCGACCCCGAGGGTCGCCGCCGGGCGCGCGACCACCAGGCCGACCGTGGCCGCGCCCTCGCCGGAGAGCGCCCGGGCCGCCGTGCTCGGCCGCCAGCCCAGCTGCTCGGCGACCCGGCGGACCCGGTCCCGGGTGACCTCGGAGACGCCGGGGCGGTCGTTGAGCGCGAACGACACCGCGCTCTCCGACACCCCGGCCCGCTGGGCGATGTCCTTCATCGTCGGACGGCGCGCCGGAGTGCGCCGGGCCGCCTGCGTGTCCTTGCCGGACGGCGGGCTGTCCGTCACCCGTGCCCCTTTCCCGCTGGATCCGGCCGGGCTGCGGCCGGTGAATGCCCCAGCGTACTAAAGCGCTTGAGCCCTATGACTCTAAAGCGCATTAGTAGATCGCTGCAACTACCCCAGCGCACACCGGTGACCTGCGTATATGTCATCCAACTGAGGCTGCCTATTGACTTTTTGAAGAATCGCACCGCAAAGTCTGCCGATGTGAGCGTCCGGTACCGCGTCTTTCCGGGGGAGAGCCCCGGGCCCCGGTGCGAGCCCGGCCTCCGCCAGTCCGCACGTCTGGTCCGAGCAAAGGAGCCGTACACCGTGCGCATCTCCCGCAGGGCACTCGCCGCTGCCGCCGTCCTCGCCGCCGTCCTGCCGCTGAGCGCCTGCTCCAGCGACTCCGACTCGGGTTCCTCCGACGCGTCCGGCAAGGTCGAAGGAAAGATCACCTTCCAGACCTGGAACCTCCAGGCGAACTTCAAGGACTACTTCAACGGCGTGATCGCGGACTTCCGGAAGAAGTACCCCGGCACCGAGGTGAAGTGGGTCGACCGGCCCGCCGAGGGCTACGCCGACAAGATCAGCGCCGACGCCGCCGGCGGCACGCTCCCCGACGTCGTCAACGTCTCGCCGGACCTGGTGGCCCCGCTCGCCAAGGCCGGTCTCGGGCTCGACCTCGACAAGGCGGCTTCCGAGTACCGCAAGGAGTATCTGCCCGGCGCCTGGCAGAGCCACCAGATACCCGGTCTGCAGGGTACGTACGCCTTCCCCTGGTACCTCAACACCGGCCCGATGTTCTACAACAAGCGGCTGTTCAAGGACGCGGGCCTGGACGCGGAGAAGCCCCCGAAGACGTACGAGGAGGTCTTCGCCGACGGGCTGAGGATGGCGCGGCAGAGCGACGGCAAGGTGGCCACCTTCGCCAACGTCCCGACCATCGAGGACTTCGGGCGCTACGGCGTCGGGCAGATGAACAAGAGTGGCGACGGCTTCGCGTTCAACGACGCCAAGGGCGTCGAACTGCTCACCAAGTACAAGGAGTTGTACGACGCGAAGGCGCTCGACCCGCAGGCGCTGACCGCCACCCCGGAGTCGGCCGGCCACAAGTTCCTCACCGAGTCGGTGTCCATGAACCCCGGCAGCGCCCTCGACCTCGCCAACTTCAAGAAGCAGGCCCCGACGCTCTACAAGAACATCGGGATCACCGACCAGGTCACCAGCACCGGCAAGGCGAACATGTACGTCATGGGCGTCATGGTGAACTCCAAGAGCAAGCAGAAGCCCGCGGCCGTCGCCTTCGCGCACTTCGTGACCGACGCGACCCGCCAGATGGAGTTCGCCAAGAAGGTCGCCATCTTCCCCAGCACCGCCGGCTCGCTCGACGACCCGTACTTCACCAAGGAGGACGGCACCGACGAGACCCGGGTGCGGATCGCCGCCGCCAAGTCCCTGAAGACGGCGGTCAACTACACGCCGGTGCTGTTCAGCGAGCAGATGAAGACCGCGCTGCGCAACGAGGTGGCCAAGGCGCTCCAGGGCAAGGAGAGCCCCAAGGAAGCGCTTGACAACGCTGTCAAGGCCTGCGACCAGCTGCTGAAGCAGAGCTGAGCCGTACGTGAACAGCTCCACCGCCGCCACGGCGGACCCGTCCGGCACCCTCGCCGCCGCCTCCGCGGCCCGGAGCCCCCGCTCCGGGCCGCGCCGGGCCGGCCGCCGCATCCGGCGCCATCTGCCGTCCAGCCCCTGGCTGTTCGCGGCGCCCGGACTGCTCGTCGTCGGCGTGTTCAGCCTGTACCCGTTCGTCAGCACCGTGGTGAACGCCTTCACGGACCGCCGCACCCTGGTGCCCGGCCACTACGTCGGCCTCGCCAACTTCCGCGAGCTGTGGCACGACGAGATGTTCTGGACCGGTCTGCGCAACAGCACGCTGTACGTCCTCGGCGTCGTCCCGGCCCTCGTCATCCTGCCGCTGCTGCTCGCGATGCTCGTCCAGCGGCACATCCCCGGCATCGCCTTCTTCCGGGCGGCGTTCTACACCCCGGTGGTGGCCTCCATCGTCGTGGTCGGCCTCATCTGGGTGTGGATGCTCGACGACCGGGGGCTGATCAACTCGGTCCTGGAGGCGGTGGGCGTCGGCAAGGTCGGCTTCCTCAGCGACCAGTGGCTGCTGCTGTGCAGCGCGATGGCCGTCACGGTCTGGAAGGGCCTCGGCTACTACATGATCATTTACTTGGCGGCGCTGGCCAATGTGCCGCGCGAACTCCACGAGGCCGCCGCGGTCGACGGGGCAGGGGCGGTACGCCGCTTCTTCACCGTCACCGTGCCCGCGCTGCGCTCCACCATGGTCCTGGTCGCCGCGCTCTCCTCGGTGTCGGCGTTCAAGGTCTTCTCCGAGGTCTATCTGATGGCCGGCCCCAGCGGCGGTCCCGCGGGCGAGGACACCACGCTGGTGATGCTCGTCCAGCGCGTCGGCACTGGCCTCACCGGACGGGTCGGCTACGCCTCGGCGATCTCCGTGGTCGTCTTCGTCGTCACCGTCGCACTGATGCTGCTCGTCCTGCGGGCGGACCGGAGGGAGGACGCGTGAGGACCGACACCGACACCGGGGCGGAGTCCCGTACGGGCGGGACGCCCGCCGTGCGCCGCCACAAGGGCGTCACCGACGCGGAAGGGAGGCGCGTCCCCCTCTGGCAGCTCCTGCTGCGCTACTTCCTGCTCCTGGTGGTCCTGGCCCTCACCGTGGGCCCCTTCCTCTGGCAGCTGTCCACCTCGCTCAAGGGCCCGCACGAGGACATCTTCAGCTCCCCGCCCAAGTTCCTGCCCGGCCACCCGACCTTCGACAACTACACGCGCGTGGCCGACACCATCCCGGTCTGGGACTATGCCCTGAACTCGCTGAAGGTCGCCGCCGCCAACGTCGTCACCAACTGCGTCGGCGCCTCGCTCGCCGGGTACGCGCTGGCCCGGATGCGCTTCCGGGGCCGCCGGGCGGCGACCCTCGCGTTCATCCTCGCCATGCTGGTCCCCGTCGAGGGCATCATCATCGCCCAGTTCACCACCATGCGGGACCTCGGCCTCAACAACACCCTGATCGCGGTCCTGCTGCCCGGCTCCATCGGCGCGATGAACGTCCTGCTGATGCGCAACGCCTTCCTCAACCTCCCGTACGAGGTGGAGGAAGCGGCGTACGTCGACGGCGCCAACGCCTGGCAGCGCTATCTGCGGATCGCCCTGCCCGCCGTCCGGGGCACCCTCGCCGTGGTCGCCATCTTCGCCTTCATGGGCGCCTGGGACGACTTCCTGTGGCCGCTGATCGTCCTCAGCGACCCGGACCGCTTCACCCTCACCATCGGCCTGAACTATCTGCACGGCACCTTCGCCAACGACGAACGGCTCGTCGCGGCGGGCACGGTCATCGCCGTCGCCCCCCTCATCGTGCTCTTCGCCTGTCTGCAGCGTTACTTCTTCCGCGGCGTCGGCGAGGGAGCCGTCAAGGGCTGAGCCCCGCCCCCTTCGCCCGCGGCACGCCCACAGAACGGACCCGCATGCCTTCACCACAGGCCCGCATGCCTGCTGCCGTGCGCTTCGGCGCCAACTACACGCCCGGCCAGGGGTGGTTCCACCACTGGCTCGACTTCGACCTCGACGCCGTACGCGCCGACCTCGACGCGATCGCGGCGCTCGGCCTCGACCACATCCGGGTCTTCCCGGTATGGCCGTATTTCCAGCCCAACCGCACCCTGATCCGGCCGCGCGCGGTCGAGCAGCTGGTCCAGCTCGCCGACGCGGCGGGCGAACGCGGCCTCGACGTCAACGTCGACGGGCTCCAGGGCCATCTGTCCAGCTTCGACTTCCTGCCCGCCTGGACCCAGACCTGGCACCGGCGCGGCCTCTTCACCGACCCCGACGTGCTCGACGGGCAGGCCGCGCTGCTGCGCACCCTCGCGGGCGCGCTCGCGGACCGGCCCCACTTCATCGGGATGACGCTCGGCAACGAGATCAACCAGTTCGCGGCCGGGCCGCACCCCGACCCCGACCGCATCACGCCCGCGCAGGCCGAAGCCTGGGTGGACCGGATGCTCGCCGCGTGCGAGGAGGGCGCCCCCGGCAAGCCCCATGTGCACGCCGAGTACGACGCCGCCTGGTACCAGGACGACCAGCCCTTCACCCCCGCGCACGCCGCCCGGCTCGGTGCCATGACCACCGTGCACTCATGGGTGTTCAACGGCACGGCCCAGGCGCACGGGCGCACCGGTACGGCCACCGAGCACCACGCCGCGTACCTCGTCGAGCTGTCGAAGGCCTGGGCGGACGACCCGCGCAGGCCGGTGTGGCTCCAGGAGGTCGGCGCGCCCGCCCCGCTGATCCCGGCCGCGCACGCGGCCGCGTTCACCGAGGCGACCGTGGTCAACGCGCTGGACTGCGCGGATCTGTGGGGGGTCACGTGGTGGTGCTCGCACGACGTGGACCGGTCGCTGGCGGACTTCCCCGAACTGGAGTACAGCCTCGGGTTGTTGACCAGCGACGGGCGGGTCAAGCCCGCGGGCGCCGCGGTGGCCCGGATCGCCGAGGAGTGGCGGGGGCGGGTGCATGCGCCCGCGCCGCGTACGACCGCGCTGGTGGTCGACGCGGGGGACGACGTCCTGGCGCCGCGCCGATCCGTCTGTGCGCCCGGAGGGCCGGTGTTCGAGGCGTTCGCCCGGCTGGTGGCGGACGGGGTGCGGCCCACCGCCGTTCTCGCGAGTCGGGCCGACGACAAGGAGCACCTGGCGCAGCGCGGGATCGAGGAGGTGGTGGTGCCGGGCGCCGTGCTCGGCCGTTCGTGAGTGCGGTTTCGGCCGCGCGGCGGAGCCGTACATGGCACAGCCCCGCGCCCCTTCAGGTCGACCGACGCAGTCCTCCACGACCCTCGACCCGAAACGGAGACACCACCATGACCCACCACCCCTCCAGGCGCGCCGTCGTCCTCACGGGCGCCGCGACCGCCGCCGCTGTCGTCCTTCCAGCTCCTGTCGCTCGCGCCGCCGACGGCCCGCCCGCCGGCCTCCGGCCCCACGCCTCCTACTGGTACCCCGACTCCCTCCCCTCCGGTACGCCGGGCCCCGGGATCACCTGGCGGAGCCTGAAGGACTGGCGGGCCGAGGACGACAGGGACCTCGCCTTCAACTCCGCGTCCGTGCCGCTCGCCGAGCGGTTCACACCGGTGCCGGTCAACCGGACCGCCCGCAGTGGGCAGGCCCGTATCCAGGCGCTCGTCTCCTTCGAGCACACCGCGGGCAACCCGTCCCAAGGGGCCGCCACCGCCGACTACTACGCCCTCACCCACTGGGCCTACCTCGACGAGCTGGTCTTCTGGGGCGGTTCGGCGGGGGAGGGGCTGATCCTGGCGCCCAACGCCCCCATCGTGGACGCGGCCCACCGCAACGGTGTGCCCGTGCTCGGCACCGTCTTCCTGCCGCCGACCGCCTGGGGCGGCGAGCTGCGCTGGACCCGCGACCTGGTGCGGCGCGACTCGCTGGGCCGCTTTCCGCTGGCGGCCAAACTGGTCGAGGTCGCCACCGCGTACGGCTTCGACGGCTGGTTCGTGAACGCCGAGACCGACGGTGGCGACGCGGCCCTCGGCGCCGAGATGCTCGCCTTCGTACGCGACCTCCACCAGCGCGGCGAGGCCGCGGGGCTGCGGCTCACCTGGTACGACGCGATGGCCGTCGACGGCTCGGTGGGCTGGCAGGGCGCGCTCAACGGCCGCAACCAGGACTTCTTCCGCAGCACCGACGCGATGTTCGTGGACTTCCGCTGGTCGCCCGGGACCCTCGCCGCCTCGGGCGATCTGGCGGGGCGGCTCGGGCGCGACCGCTACGAGCTGTGGGCGGGCGTCGACGTCGAGGCCAAGGGGTGGAACACCTCGGTGGACTGGGACGCCATCGTCCCCCGGGACCGGGAGCACATCGTCTCGTACGGCCTCTACCGGCCCGAGTGGACCCGCAACCAGTTGCCCGCGGGCCGCACCCCGGCGCAGTTCCACGCGGCCGACGACCGGTTCTGGACCGGCCGTTCGCTCGATCCGGCGCAGCCCGACACGGACGGCTGGCGCGCCCCGGCGACGGTGGTCGCCGACCGCTCGACGGTCGACCGGCTGCCGTTCGCGACCTCGTTCAACACCGGGCACGGCCTGCGCTGGTACGACCGCGGCAAGGTGACCTCGGCCGCCGAATGGAACCACCTCGGCCTCCAGGACCGGCTCCCGGGCCGCCGCTGGGTGGTCCGCACGGCCGGGCGCCGTCCCGCCGTCGCCCTCGACTTCGCCGACGCCTGGCGCGGCGGGTCCAGCCTGCTGG
>NZ_LYOY01000081.1 GCF_001653515.1 Streptomyces sp. ERV7
GCCCGGGAGTGGGCGGCGGAGAACGGTATGGAGATTCGCCTTTCGGGTCGGGAGGCGTGATGAGCACGGCTCCCTTCTACGACCGGCGGCCGGTCGCGCGGTGCGTAACCTGCCCGCGCTGCGACGGGCGGGTGCAGGTCTCGCGTTGCGGCACGGCCCGTGAGGTGTGCGGCCGTTGCGGCCACGAGTGGACGCCCATCGCGCGTATCGAGCGGGCGGAGGTGCGCTGATGAGC
The DNA here is from genome assembly GCF_001653515.1 of Streptomyces sp. ERV7. Taxonomy (GTDB): domain Bacteria; phylum Actinomycetota; class Actinomycetes; order Streptomycetales; family Streptomycetaceae; genus Streptomyces. The sequence goes on from NZ_LYOY01000081.1 coordinate 236, forward strand.
ACCATCTACCGCTGCGGCTCGCGCGGCGCCCTCGCCGGCGTTCGTCGCCCGCACCTGCACCCCGTTCCCGCCGTGGCCGACCGACTCAACGCCGAACGGCACGAGCTGGCGGGCGCGGCTTGCACCAAGGCGGACCCCGAGGTGTTCTTCGACGGGACACCGGGCGCAATCGAGGTAGCCAAGCAGATCTGCGGGGGCTGCCCGGTCAGGGCACGGTGCCTGCGGCTCGCTCTGGAGCGCGGCGAGGCGTTCGGCATCTTCGGCGGGCTGACCGCCGACGAGCGGCGCCGCCTGCGGCGCAAGGGGGTGTCGGCGGCATGAACGAGCCGAACTTCCCGCAGGTACAGGCGGCGACACGGTACGTCCTGACGGACGCGGCGGGCCGGACCTTCAGCTCCTCCGCGCCCATTCAGGCGGAGACGGCGACGTGTCCATGCAGCTGCGGCCACGCCCCCACGCCCGCGACGCGATCGCACGGCCCCTCGCCGACGACGCTGGTCGTTGCCTGGGCGGGCGGTGCGCTGGTCGTCGGCACGGTGCTGGTGGCCCTGCTGCTGTCCATCGCCGTGGTCGCCGCCTCCATCGCGGTCTGCGCGCTGGCCATCAGCGTCTGCGCCGTGGTGCTGCGCTCGATGGTCAATCAACCGGTTCCGCGCGGCCGCTACCGGCGCCGCTGAGCCCCCTCGCCTTCTTCTGCATCGGCTGCCGGCCTGTGCGCGGCCCTGGGTCGCCCCTGCCAGCGCGCACCCGGCAGCCCTCCCTTCGGAGGTTTCCCCTCATGTCCACCCGGACCCTTCCGGCCGTCCCTCGACCGACGCTCACCTCGGTGACCCGGCTGAACAGCCAGCTGCGGCGCCAGTTGGCGGCTCTGCGCCACGACCACGCCGAACTCCTGGTCGCCGCTCGGGCCGCCGTCATCGCCCACTTCGACGGCGCCGCGCTCCCGCTCACGGTCCTGATCGACACGCTGGATCAGCTGAACGCGCTCCCGGAGTACGCCCCGCAGATCACCCACGACGGCCTGGCCGCGCTCGCCCCCGCCGCCGACCCGGGACCGCCGCTGGTGGGGAGGCGAGTCGCGTGAG
>NZ_LYOY01000082.1 GCF_001653515.1 Streptomyces sp. ERV7
CCGCCGCGATCTCGGCGGTGAAGCGGGTGCGGCTGTCGGCGGTGTCGGGGTCGATGCCGCTGGCCGTGCAGAACTCGGTGAACTCCTCCGGGTCGAAGAGGGCGACCGTGGTGTGCAGTCCCTGGGCCGCGAAGGATCTGAGCAGGCCGTCGACCTGGCGGAGATAGGCCGTGTGGTCGTCGAAGGCGAAGGACCGGTAGCGCGTCATCGCCTCGAAGTCGTATGCGTCGGCCAGCAGCCCCACCGTGCTGGGCGTCTCCCTGCGCAGGGTCCGCCGCATGGCTCTGGCCGCCTGGACGGGCCGGGAGCCGCGGGGTGTCCGGGACCGGGTGGCGGCCGTCGGGCTGGTGGATTTCCTGGAGTTGCGGATGTGCGCCATGTTTCCCCCTGAGCGCTGTCGATCAGTGCTCACTCACCGTAACCGGCGGCACTGACAATGCCGGTTTCGGCAGCCGGTCCCGTACCAGGCGGTGCTGAAGACAGCAGGTCAGAGCGATGACGGCGCCGAAGGCGGTCCAGCCGACGGGGCCGGTCGCGATCGCCGCGGTGACGGCGAGTGGTCCCGCGCTGCGCTGGGCGGACTGGGCCAGGCCGTGTACGCCGAGATAGCTGCCCTGGGCCTGCTCCGGGGCCAGGGCGATCGAGAGTTCCCATGAGACGGTGGCGTGGATCATCTCGGCCAGGGTGAACGCGGCGGCCGAGACGGTCAGGCAGATGCTCGCCGTTACGGCGCCGTGGACGGCCGAGGCGGCCATGGCGACGCCGGCGGCGCCGAAGACGGCGGCGAGCGGGAGGAGCAGACGGTGTGCCGCCTTGGTGGTGGCGCCGAAGCGGGCCAGGGGGACCTGGAGGGCCACCACCATCACGTTGTTGAGCACCATCAGGAGTGGCACGAGGCCGTGGGGCGCGTCCGTGGCGGAGACGGCCCAGAGGGGGATGCCGACCTTGAAGACGGCGTCGTCCATGAAGAGGACCGCCTCGGTGGCCACATAGGCCAGGTAGGCGCGGTCCTTCCAGGGGCTGCCCGGTCGCGCCTTGGGGGCGGGCTCCTTGGAGGTGGCGACAGTGCGCGAGGGCGAGGGCGGTTCGGCGCAGCGGGCGGTGACCAGGGCGGCGCCGACGAAGGAGAGGGCGTCTCCGGCGAGCAGCCACTGGTAGGCGGCCGTGGTGGCGAGCGCGAGGGCGGCCGCCGCGGCGAGGCCCCCGACGGCCCAGCCCGCGTTGGCCAGGGTGCGGCTGACGGCCTGGTAGCGGACGCGGTCGGGGCCGGCGACGCGGGCCGCGTACAGCTTGGTGAGCACGTTGGCGGAGCGGTCGCCGAAGCTGCCGACGGCCGAGTACACCAGCAGGAGCACATAGTTGTCGGTGGTGAGCAGGGCGGCGGAGGCCAGTGCGCGCAGGACCTGGAAGACGATGAGCACGCGGGTGAGGGGCAGCCGGTCGGCGATGCGGCCTCCCAGGGGGGCGCCCGCGATGCCGACCGCGCCGGCGAGGGCGACCAGTGTGCCGACCTGGGCGACCGAGAGCCCGGCCACGTAGGTGAAGTACAGGACCGAGACGGCTGCCCACAGGCCGCTTCCGGTCCGGTCGACGAAGGCGACCCAGAGCATCAGTCGGCCGTCGCGGCCTCCCGGGACTCGTTCCCACAGTGCGGCTCGTCGGCTGCGCGATGTCACTGTTCCCCCTTGACTGGCATTATGTATTGATACATAGTTCAGTACGTGGCAGAACAATATGCGATCAGTGGTGCCTCGGCCAAGGGAATTGCCGCTTCCGTCGAACGGGCCGTCGCCGACGGCGGGTTGGCCCCGGGCGACACCCTCCCCCCGGTCCGCCGGCTCGCGGACGACCTGGGAGTGAGTCCCGGCACGGTGGCGACGGCGTACAAGGAGCTGCGCCGGCGCGGTGTCGTGGTCACGCACGGGCGGGGCGGGACCGTGGTCGCC
>NZ_LYOY01000083.1 GCF_001653515.1 Streptomyces sp. ERV7
AGCCGAGAACTACCCCCGCGGGTGCGGGGACGACGGTCGGCGGCGGTTCGGGGCACTGCTCCGGGGGGAACTACCCCCGCGGGTGCGGGGACGACCCCCCCCTTGTGTGCGTAAAGCGCACACCCCTACAGAACTACCCCCGCGGGTGCGGGGACGACGAACTCACGCAGGGAGTCGATGGATCCGGGGGAGAACTACCCCCGCGGGTGCGGGGACGACGAGATCGTCCCGCGCCGCCACGTCGCATCGATCGAACTACCCCCGCGGGTGCGGGGACGACAACCGGCACGCCGTCGACATGACCAACGCCGGGGAACTACCCCCGCGGGTGCGGGGACGACTCCGGCGGGCTGGTCATCTCCTGCCGGGCGTACGAACTACCCCCGCGGGTGCGGGGACGACAAGGCGGACAAGAAGCGTGCCGTCGGCGGCCTGGAACTACCCCTGCGGGTGCGGGGACGACGATATGCGGTAACACCGTCACTACGCGCATTAGGAACTACCCCCGCGGGTGCGGGGACGACCCGATGTGCCGCTGGTCTGTGTCACGACGTTCCGAACTACCCCCGCGGGTGCGGGGACGACGTACCCGCGTACCGCCAGCTGCGCCACGGCAGTGAACTACCCCCGCGGGTGCGGGGACGACGTACCCGCGTACCGCCAGCTGCGCCACGGCAGTGAACTACCCCCGCGGGTGCGGGGACGACCTCCGAGGCGTCCAGCAGCTGCTGCGGACCGGTCGAACTACCCCCGCGGGTGCGGGGACGACCAATCCGGGGGGTGAGCGCCGATGGCGGACGTCGAACTACCCCCGCGGGTGCGGGGACGACGCGGAGTTCGACAACCGGCCCCACTTGCTGAGCGAACTACCCCCGCGGGTGCGGGGACGACCGAGTCGTCGGCGGGTGAGGAGGCGTCGCGCCCGAACTACCCCCGCGGGTGCGGGGACGACTCGACGCGATTCCCCGGGCGAGCGCGCCGAGGAGAACTACCCCCGCGGGTGCGGGGACGACCCGGTGCTGCGGTGGCGGTGGGAGCCGCTGCCAGAACTACCCCCGCGGGTGCGGGGACGACTCGGCCACGATCGCCGCTCAGGCGATGAACACCGAACTACCCCCGCGGGTGCGGGGACGACCCCCGGAACGAGCGTCCGATTCGACAGCATCAAGAACTACCCCCGCGGGTGCGGGGACGACGCAGTCATCGGCGACCGCAGCGCCGGGCCTGTGGAACTACCCCCGCGGGTGCGGGGACGACAGCTTCAATCCGGGGATGGACTCCCAGCGCCGCGAACTACCCCCGCGGGTGCGGGGACGACCAGCCGTCGTGCCGGTAGGACGGGCGGGGACGGGAACTACCCCCGCGGGTGCGGGGACGACAAGCGGATGCGGCCCGAACTCCACTCAAGGCTCGAACTATCCCTGCGGGTGCGGGGACGACCGGGGCGACCGGCAGACCGAGGGCGCCCATGACGAACTACCCCCGCGGGTGCGGGGACGACGGTGTGCGGCGCCGAACGGCGACCATGCGGGCCGAACTACCCCCGCGGGTGCGGGGACGACGATCTCGTGCCGTACTCCAGCCTCCAGGACTGGGAACTACCCCCGCGGGTGCGGGGACGACGGAGTCATCGGCGACCGCAGCGCCGGGCCTGTGGAACTACCCCCGCG
>NZ_LYOY01000084.1 GCF_001653515.1 Streptomyces sp. ERV7
CGTCGAGCACGGAGGGCAGCCGGTCCGGCGCGTCCTCGGGCACATCGGCGGAGGCGCCCAGGCGCGCGTCGGGCACGAGCCCTCGCAGCGCCGCCTCGTCGAAGGTGCGCATCAGGGCGATCTGGCCGTGCTCGCCGCCGAGGAAGTCCGCGAGGGTGCGCAGGGCTTCCTCGGGGTCCAGGGAGTCGATGCCCGCCGCCGCCATGCGCGCGCGGTAGAAGTCGTCGCTGACGACGCCCGCCACACCCCAGTAGCCCCAGTTGACGGACTTCACCACGGGACGGGCGGCGCCCGGCGCGGTGGCCCACCGGTCCGCGAGGTCCAGGGCCAGCGCGTCCTTGAACGTGCACCCGGCCGCGTAGTTGGCCTGGCCCGCGTCCCGTACGAAGCTCTCCACCGAGGAGAAGAAGAGGACGAAGTCCAGCGGCTCGGCGCCGAACACCCGGGCGAGGTGGACGCCCACGTCGACCTTGGCGGTCAGCGCCGCGCGGAACCGCTCCTCGTCCATGTTGGCCAGCGTCTTGTCCGCCAGCACGATCGCGGAGTGGACCACGCCGTCGATCCGGTCGTGGCGCTCCTTGATGCGCCGGTACGCGGCGGCCAGGGCCGCCTCGTCGCTCGCGTCCGCCTGCACGTAGAGGGGCTCCCCGGCGCCGACGGCCCGCGCCCGGGCCGCCAGGTCGGCGAGGGAGGCCGCGACGGCGCCTTCGAGCGGGCGGCGGCCGATCCAGACGATCGCCGCCCGGTGGTGCTCGACCATGTGGCGGCTCCACAGCTCACCGATCCCGCCCGCGCCGCCCACGACGACATAGCGGCCGCCGTCCCGGTAGGGCGCGGTGGCGGGGGTGAGCGGGGCGACGGGCCGCAGCTCCTGGGCCAGCCAGCGGCCGTCGCGCAGGGCGAGCGTGGTTCCGGCCGGGACGGTGGGCAGGGCGAGTCCGGCCGCGCGCAGCGCGTCGCCGGGCGCTGCGGCGGGCAGGTCGAGGAGGCGGACCGTCCAGCGGGTGTGCTCCTTGGCGGCGCTGCCAAGCAGCCCGTGCACGCCGGCGTGGGTCGCCGCGACCAGGTCGCGGGCCTGCGCGCGCTGGGTGGCGAAGGTGAGCGCGGTCCAGGTCAGCGACTTGGTGCCGAGGCCCAGCGACAGCAGCGCCCGCACCAGGCGGTACACCTCGACAGTGCCCCGCTCCTGGCCCGCGACGGGATCGGGCCCATCGTGCGGCGCCACCCAGAGGAGGTGCGCGGGCTTCCGCCCGGTGCTGCGGATCCGCTCGGCGATCTCCGCCACGGAGGCACCTGCGGGCAACTCCACCAGCCGGTGTCCGGGTACCAACGCCCCGAGCTCGTCGCGCAGTCGCCGGTCGGCGTCGAAGACGAGCACCTCACCGGGCGGGCCCGCCACCGCACCACCGGCAGAAGGGAGTTCGCCGCGCTTGGGCTCCCAGACGGGCAGGAGGGTGCGCAGGGCCGAGGGCCGGCCGCCGTCCCTCTTCCCGTCGAGCGCACGGTAGGCGAGGCCCCGCAGCGCGGCGCAGACCCGCCCGTCCGCGTCGGTGAGGTCGATGTCGAGCACCTGGCCCGCGCCCTCGGCCCGCTCCCCGGGCGCCGGGCGCACCCAGGCGTACATCTCCTCCTCGCACTCCGCGAAGACGTCGAGCCGGTCGAGCGCGAACGGCACCGGTGTGGCCGACGCCTCCCGGGGCCGCGACGCCGCGCCCGCCTCCGTATCGAACCGGGGGTCGAGGCCGAGCGAGGCGTGGATCGCCGCGTCCAGGAAGCCCGGGTGCAGCGCGTACGACTCCAGGGAGCCGCCCGACGCTTCCGGCAGCCGCAGCTCGGCCAGCACCTCGCGCCGCCCGTCGGGGGCGCCCCGGTGCAGGGTGCGCACCAGCCGGAAGCCGGGGCCGTAGGCGACTCCCGCGCGGGCGATGCAGGTGTAGCACTCGTCGCCCGACAGCGGGCGCGACCGCAGGGCGGCGCGCAGCCGGTCGAGCCCGACCGTGGGCCGCTCGGTGTGGGGCGCGGCCGTCGCGCGTCCCTGGACGTGGACTTGTCCGCCGTCCTGGGCCGAGCCGGTCAGCTCGAAGCGGGGCGAGCCCGGCGCCGCGTCCTCGGTCAGAGTGAACTCGACGGTGCGGCCCTCGCCGCCGACGGCCACGGGCCGTACCCAGCTGATGTTCTTCAGCGTGACCCGCGATCCGGCGGCGGGCAGCGCACGGCGCACGGCCGTGTACGCCATCTCCAGGCTCGCCACGGCCGGGAGCAGCCGCTTCCCGTCGACCACGTGGTCGCGGAGCAGAAACTCCTCGCCGGTGAACCGGGTGCGGTAGCGGACCGCGCCGAGCCCCGACACGTTCTCGTGGAGCAGGGGGTGCGCCGGAGCGTGCCCGGACGTCTGGACCGCACGGGCCGGCCACGGGTGGACCATCCGGCTGAACGGGTAGGTGGGCAGACTGGTCCGCCGGCCCGCCGCGGTCCTGGCCAGCTTCGGCCACTCGACGTCGGCGCCCTGCGCCCACGCCTGGGCGAGCTTCTTCAGCTTTGCCTTCTCCTCGCCCTTCTCCAGCCAGCGGGCGACCTTGGCGGCGCCGGGACCGTCGGCGGCGCCACCGCGGGGCACCTCGCCCGTGAAGCGACGGGCCGATTCCCGGCCGTCGAGGAACAGCGCGAGCTCGTCGGCGAGTTCACCCAGGTCACGGACGACGAACGCCACCCGGTGGGCCATCGCCACCCGGCCCACCTGGAGCGTGTATGCCACATCGCGCAGTCGCAGCGTGGGCCTCGGGTCCTCCAGGGCCTCCCGCAGCTCTCGCGCGTAGGCGGCCAGGTTGTCCCGGGTGCGCGCGGACAGCGGGACCAGCTGCGGGGAGCGGTCGTCGGCGGCGGGCGCGGCGGCCGCGTACTCCTCGAAGATCGCGTGCGCGTTGCTGCCACCCAGGCCGATGGAGCTCTGCGCCGCCCGGCGCGGGTCCGCGCCGCGCGGCCAGTCCCGCCGCCGGTCGACGACGTGGAACGGTGACCGCTCCAGTTTCAACTGGGGGTTGGGACGCGTGTAGTTGAGGGTGGGGGCGAGCTCGCCGTGGTAGAGGCTGAGCAGCACCTTGACGGTCCCGGCGAGCCCGGCGGCCGAGTCGAGGTGACCGAGGTTGGACTTCACCGAGCCGATGCCGCAGTAGCCGGTCTCGTCGGTGGTCTCGCGGTACGCCTCGGTCAGCGCGGCCAGCTCCACGGGGTCGCCGAGCTTGGTGCCGGTGCCGTGCGCCTCCACGTACCCGATGGAGCGTGCGTCGATACCGGTCTGCTCCAGGGCCCGGCGGATCACCCGGCTCTGCCCGTCGACGCTCGGGCTGTAGAAGCCGGTGGCCTGGGCGCCGTCGCTGTTGGTCGCCACACCGCGCAGCAGGCCGTAGATGTGGTCACCGTCCGCGACGGCGTCCTTGGCGCGGCGGATCAGCAGGGCGGCGACGCCCTCGCCGCCGACCATGCCGTCGGCGTCGGCGTCGAACGCCTTGACGCGGCCGTCGCCGGAGAGGTTCAGGCCGGGCTGGTGGACGTAGCCACGCCCGTCGGCGCCGGCCGCCGAGGCCGCCGCGACCAGGGCGAAGCCGGTCTCGCCGCTCTGCACCGCGCGGGCCGCCAGCGAGAGGGCGCTCAGCGAGGACGAGCAGTTGGAGTGGACGGACAGGCTCGGGCCGCCGAAGCCGAGCTGGTACGAAATCATCGAGGCGACCGTGCCGCTCTGGCACATCACCCACGACAGGTACTGCTGCGGGTCCTCGATCACGGGCGCCGCGTCCGGGGCGGGCGCTCCGTAGAAGTGGTTGCCACTGGTGACGTAGACAGCGGTGTCCGGGATGTCGCGGTGGTCGTAGCCCGCGTCCTCGACGGCTTTCCAGGCGTGCAGCAGCAGCTGGCGGAACTGCGGGTCCATCAGGGCGACGTGGTTCGGCGAGAGCCGGAAGAACTCGCCGTCGAAGACGTCCTTGTCGGCGAGGGCGGAGCGCAGCGGCACGTAGCCGGGCTCGCGCAACACCCGCTCGGGCACCCCGGCCCCGCGCAGCTCCTCCTCGGTCCAGAACCGGGTGGTGCCGTCGCCGCGCCGCAGGTCCTGCCAGAACCGCCAGTGGTCCCCCGCATCCCCGAAACGGCAGGCGATGCCGACGATCGCCACGGCGTCGTCGGGCAGGTCCGCGGCGGCCTCCGGGGCCAGGACAACGGTCTCCTCGGCCCGCACGGCCGGGGTGGGCGGTGCCGCGTGCTCGTGCACGAATGCGGCGATGCTGCGGGCGCTGGCGTACTTGAAGAGGTCGGCCGCCGCGAACGGCACGCCGAGGCGGTCGGTGATGCGCTCGGCGAGCACCACGGCCGCGAGCGAGTTGCCGCCCACCTCGAAGAAGGAGGCGGTGGCACCGATGTCGCGGACCTGGAGGACATCCTGCCAGCAGGCGAGGACCCGCTCCTCGATCTCGGCGAGCGGCGTCTGCCCACGGGCCGGGACGGGCGCGGCAGGCGCGGGCGCGGGCGCGAGAGAGATCTCACGCCGCATCAGCGCGTTGCGGTCCACCTTGCCGCTGCCCGTCAGCGGAATGTCGTCGATCGGCACGTAGAAGTCCGGGACCATGTACGACGGGAGCCTCTCGCGCAGATGAGCCTTGAAGTCGGCCGCGCCCGCCGTGCGGCCCGCGCCCGGCCGGTAGTAGGCGACGAGCTGCTTGGCCGCGTCCTCGCCGCGCGCCACCACAACGCACTCGGCGACGGCCGCGTGACGGCCCAGGTGATACTCGATGTCGCCCAGTTCGACCCGGTTGCCCCGGATCTTGACCTGGAAGTCGAGCCGCCCGAGGTAGTCGATCTCGCCGTCCTCGTTCCAGCGCGCCAGGTCCCCGGTGCGATAGAGCCGTGCGCCCGCGACCACGGGGTGGGGCACGAACTTCTCGGCCGTGAGCTCGGGGCGGTTGACGTACCCCTCGGCCAGCCCCGTCCCGGCGATGCACAGCTCGCCCGGCTCGCCCTCGGCCACCGGCCGCAACCGCTCGTCCAGGATGAGGACTTCAGTGTTGGCGATCGGCTTGCCGATGGTGATGGGCGCGTCGGGCCGCACCAGGGTGCCGGTCGAATAGACGGTGGTCTCGGTCGGGCCGTACAGGTTCCAGGCCTCGGTGCCGGTGCTCAGGAAGTGGTCCTTGAGCGTCCGGGACAGAGCCTCGCCGCCGGTGAAGATCCGGACGCCCTCGGTGTTGCGCCAGCCCGAGTGGAACAGCATGCTCCAGGTCGCCGGGGTGGCCTGCATGACCGTGGGGCGCACCTGCCCGATGCGCTCCTTCAGCCGGCCGACGTCCTTGATCGTCGCGCTGTCGCACACATAGCAGCGCCCACCCGTGACCAGCGGCAGGAACAGCTCGACCTGCGCCATGTCGAAGCTGACGGTGGTGACCGCGAACAGCGTGTCGGTGCGGCCGAGTCCGGGCTCGACGGCCATCGAGCGCAGCAGGTTGGTGAAGCCCCGGTGCGGGATCATCACGCCCTTGGGCTTGCCGGTGCTGCCGGAGGTGTAGATGACGTACGCGAGGTCCGACTCGGTCACCGTCACCCCGGGCCGCTCGCCCCGCGCGGCGGCCGCCGCGAGCTCGTCCCGCTGCTCGTCGAGGACCACGAGGCCGCCCGGCGCCGCCGCACGCGCCTGGGCCGGCCGCGCGTCGAGCAGGGCCTGGGCCCGGTCCTTGAGCCGGGCCTGGGTGACGACCAGCGAAGTGCCGCTGTCCCCCACGATGTCGGACAGCCGCGCGGCGGGCAGCTCCGGGTCCAGCGGAACGTAGGCGGCGCCCGCCTTGAGGATGCCGAGCAGCGCCGCGACCATCGCGGCCGAGCGGTCGAGGAAGACCGTCACCAGGTCGTTCGGGCGCACGCCCCGCGCCACCAGATGGGCCGCCAGCGCGTCGCTGCGGCGGCGCAGTTCGTCGTACGTGAGGATCTCGTCCGCACCGGTCACCGCGACCGCGTACGGGGTCCGGGCCGCCGCCGCGTCGAACAGGTCGTGCGCGCACGGTCCGTCGGCCGCCGTCACCGCGGTGTCGGCGCCGAACATCGCGCGCAGGCCGTCGAGGCGGGCCTCCGGGTCGGCGGTGACGACTTCGAGGCAGGCCGTCGAGGCGGGCCTCCGGGTCGGCGGTGACGACTTCGAGGACACGCCGGTAGCGGTCGCCCAGGCCCGCCACGAAGTCGGCGCCGAACAGCTCGGGGTGGTACTTCCAGTGCAGCGCGTACCCGTCGCCCTTGCCCCACACCTCGACGGACAGCTCGTACTCGCCCTCCTGGTGCACTTCCTCGACCAGCTCGTAGGGGCGGTCCGGGCCCGAGAAGCCGTCGAGCACGTCCTGGAAGACGAACGCGGTCTGGAAGACCGGCGAGCGGCCGGACTGCGCTGTCTGGGCCAGATCGCGGGTGAGCGCGGCGAACGGGTAGCTGTGCAGCATCCCGTCGACGACCTCGCGCTGCACCTGGGACACCAGCTGCCCGAAGGTCGTGCCCTTGGAGAGGGCCACCCGTACGGGCATCATGTTGATCATGAGTCCCATGGCGTCGGCGAGTTCGTCGCCGCCCCGCTCGTTCACGGGCATCCCGACGACGACCTCGCGCTCGGCGGAGTAACTGGCGAGCGTCACGGCGTACGCGGCGAGCATGACCGTGGAGACGAAGGTGCGCCCTGCGGTAGCCATCTCCTTGACGGCGTCGGCGAGTTCGCCGGACAGCTCGCTGAAGCGGGTCTCTCCGGCGAACCGGTCGGCGACCTCGGCGTGCGGCCGGTCGGTGGGCAGGCTCAGCGCGGCGGACAAGCCCGCCAGCTTCTGCCGCCAGTAGTCGAGCAGCTCCGCGCGGCGACCCGGCAGCGTCGCGCGCTCCTCGCGCACGAACGCCTCGAAGTCCGAGCCCGCGCGGGCCGCTTCCGGCTCTCCCCCGGCCAGCAGCGTCTCGTATGTGTCGAACAGCGACTGGGCGAGGAGCCGGGCCGAACTGCCGTCGAAGACGAGGTGGTGGACGCTGACGAGCACGATCGAGGTGTCCGCCGGGCGGGCGAAGACCCGGATCCGCAGCAGCGGCTCCCCTTCCATGGCGAACGGCCGCTTGTGCTCGGCCTCCACGGCCTCCAGCATCCGGGCCTCGGTCAGCGCGCGCAGATCCACGCGCGCGTAGTCGAGTTCGCGGTCCGGATCGACCGACTGCACCGGCCGGTCGCCCTCGCGGCCCAGGACCGTGCCCAGCACCGGATGCCGCCGGACCACCGATCGGCAGGCCCGCTCGAACACCGCCTCGTCGAGCCCGGAGACCCTGAAGCAGAGCGGGACGTTGTACGCGGCCATCCGCGGATACGCCTTCTGGAGCGCCCAGAGACCGTGCTGGCCCTCGGAGAGCTCGTACGTCCGCGCGCCCGCCCTGAGCCGCCGCAGAAGGTCCCCGACCTCGCTGTCGGTGACCTTGCCCGCCCTGTAGTCGGCGATGAGGGCGCTGAGCTCGTGCTTCACTTCTGAGTTCTCTCTCCGTCGAGGAGCGCGATGGCGTCGTCGAGGTCCAGGTCGCCGTCACCGAGGCGCTCCAGCACCTCCAGGACCTCGGACTGCGGGGCGGTTTCCGGGGCGGGGCGGGTACGGC
>NZ_LYOY01000085.1 GCF_001653515.1 Streptomyces sp. ERV7
GGCAGCCGTTTGATGAAGCCGGTGCGCCACACCAGCTGTTCGGGCGGGACCGCCAGACGCAGCCCCGGGAGCCGTTCCACCAGCGCGCCGAGCGCGATCTCCGCGTGGGCCCGGCCGAGGCCCGTGGCCGGGCAGAAGTGGCTGCCCGCGCCGAACGAGAGGTGCGGGTTGACCTCGCGGTCCAGGTCGAGCCGTTCGGGGTCGGTGAAGACCGCCGGGTCGAAGTTGGCGGCCTCGACCAGGACGAGCACCAGCTCGCCCTTCCTGACCAGGACGTCACCGACCCGGGCGTCCTCGGTGGCCAGCCTCGGCAAACCGTCCCCGATGGACAGGTTCCAGCGCAGCAGCTCGTCCACCGCCCGGCCCATCCGGTCCGGATGCGCCCTCAGATACTCGATCAGCTCCGGGTGCTGGAGCAGCGCGAGCACGGCGAGCACCAGGAACGCGGAGGTGGAGACGGCGCCCGCGCCGAAGAGCGAGACCGCGACCGTCGCCAGCATCTCGTCGGTGAGATGCGCCGACTCCTCCTCCGTACGCAGCTCCGCGAGCCGGCCGAGCAGACCCGAGCGCTGGTCCTCGGGCGCGTTGAGCCGGTCGACCATGTAGCCGAGGTCCTTGTACCAGTTGAGGCGGGAGCCCTCGAAGGCGTGCGGGCTGGTCATGAACGCGATGTCCAGGCCGCTCATCAGCCGCCGCCAGTCCGCGAACGGCACCCCGACCACCTTGCAGTGCAGAGCCGCCGAGAAGGGGTCGGCGAACCCCGCCCGGAAGTCCACCGGCGGTCCCTCGGCGAGCAGCCCGTCGACGAACTCGTCCGCCCGCTCGCGCAGCCAGCCCCGCAGCCCGTCGGTGCGCGGGTTGAGCGCCTTCATCACGGCGCCGCGCAGCCCCGCGCTGTTGATGTTCCCCATGTTGTTGACGACCTCCGGAGGGATCGTCAGCGCGTACTGGCGCGGGGCGTCCGGGGCCGCGGTGTCCTTGAGGCTGAACCGGTCGTCCTCCAGGACGCGTTTGGCCAGCGCGTAACTGCTCACCAGCCAGGCGGTGTCCCCGGTCATGGTGCGTACCCGGGCCACCGGCTCCCGGGTGCGCAGGGCGGCGCACTCCTCGGGGAGCACATCGCCGCGCCGCCCGAGCGGGAAGTCGAGCAGCGGGCCGGCGGCGGGGTGAAGACCGGTGGTCCCGGCCGTGGCCGTGCCGGTCGTGCCGGTGCGGCTCATGCGGCGACTCCTTCCGGGCGGACGGCCTGCGGGCGTACGACCGCGTACGCCTGGTTGCGGGAGGCGCGCAGGCCGCCGCCCTTGGCGTAGAGGAGTTCGGTGAGCGGGATCAGCGCGTGGTAGCAGGACACCGAGGACGGGACCTGGAGGATGCCCGGGGTGTCGAGGAAGAACGGGAGCTCGGCGGCGATGTAGTCGAGGCAGGCGGCGGTCTGCGCCTGGCTCACCGGGGCGCCGTCGGCCTTCCCGGCCAGGAACGCGGCCGCCATCTCCTCGCAGCCGGTGCGGAATTCGCGGTCGGTCGCCAGGAAGTGCCGCACCCGGCGGTGCAGCAGGTCGTACACCGGGTTCCCCTCGAACTCCGAGAGCGCGTGCACGAAGACCGCCGGCCCGGGGCGGCCTGCCTCCTCGACGCCCCGCACGATCCTTCTGCGGACCGCCTTCAGCTCCTTGGCGGCGCGTCGGCGCGCGTGCTCGTCGTCGTATCCGAGCGTCGCGAACATCCGGTCCACATGGCGGTCGGCGTAGACGAGGTCGACCCGGTCGAAGCGCGCGGAGGCCCAGCGGACGAGACCGGCGATGCGGTCGGCGCTGAAATAGCTGTTTCCCGGACTCACCCCGATGAGGACGTGATCGCCCTCGTCCCAGATGAACCGGCAGCTCCGGGTGAATGGCTGGAAGGTAAATGTGGTGGTTGCTTCAGTGGTGGCAGTCACTCCTGAATCGCCCCAGCGCCGCGAGTCCCTGGGAGCCCTGTGCTCCCGGTGTGGCGGCGACAGCAAGAAGTTATCGCCCGGTGGCGGAGCGTAGGGAAGAGGGTCCCGGACTTTTGGCGGGATTTCGACCCCGGGAAATGCCGGGAACGATGTTTGGGGCGGTGGTGGGGCGGTGGGACCACCGGGCCCGCCACCACCGGCGGCACCTGGGCGACCCCGCCGCCCACCCGCGCGCTCCAGCGGACCTGCCCGGTCGCCGGGGCCACCGCTTCCAGGGTGCCCGCGTCCCGCCAGTGCAGCAGCAGCCCGCCGCCGGTCACCGGCGTGCGGGACCCGCCGAGGCGCCGGGGCCAACTGGCGTCGAGCCCCAGGGTGTCCCGCGACCAGCGGTCACCCACGCGGTCGGCGGGGACGCCGTGCAGCCGGTTCCCGGCGGCGATCAGCAGCGTGCCGGCCGCTTGGGCGAGCGCGGTCGACCCGGCGGGGAGGTCCCTGCGCGCGAGCGTCTGTACGGGGCGGACCGCCCGGCCGTCCGCGCCGACGAGGTGCAGCCTTCCGTTGGTGGTGAGCACCGCGAAGCGCTCTGCCAGTGCGCACACCGCCCACACGCCCTCGTCGTCCGTCGTCGGCGCATACGTCCACCGCCGCACCCCGTCCCTCACCCCCACGCACCGCGGCCGCGTCGACGCGCCGGGCACGGGGGCGAGCAGCAGCGCCTCGCCGAGCACGGCGGGCGCCACGGTCGCCGGGCCCGGCGGGGTGGTCCAGCGCACGGCGCCACCGGCCGGGTCGACGGCCCGGGTGCGCCACTGGGTGCTCGTCTCCGCGTACGAAGTGATCAGGAGCCCGCCCGCCGAGGTGAACCAGCCCAGGGCGGGCGCCAGTTGGGGCGCCCGCACGCGGACGGCCCCCGATTCCAGGGCTACGGCCGGAAGTCCCAGGTCCGGCGCGAGCAGCAGCCCGTCGGACGCGCCCCACCAGCCGCTCGCCGCCCCGTCCGTCTTCCGCTGCCACAGCGGCGCCCCGTCGGCGCCCGCGAGCGCCTGGACCACACTGGAGGCCGAGCCCCCCGGGCCGGTGCCGTGCACCAGCAGCGAGGTCCCGGCCACCAGCAGCGCGTCCACCCCGCCGTTCCCCGGCTCCAGGCTCCAGCGGGCCCCGCCCGCCGCCGCGCCCGTACGCACCACCGGGTCCCAGGAAGCCCCGGATCCGCCGCCGTCCGGGGTGGGCCGCAGCAGCGCGTACCCGAAGAGTCCGGCGAGTCCGGCCCCGCCGCCCAGCAGCAGGCCCCGCCGGGTCGCCACCCGGCCGCGCCGCGGGCGTATGGGCACGGGGGACGGCTCCCGTACGGTCGGCGGCGGCGCGTCCTGCGGCTCCGGAACCGGCTCGTCGGCGAGGACGAGGGACCGCAAGGGCTCCTCGCGCCACCACAGCGGGGGCCGGGTGTCACGCACCGCCCGCAGCACGGTCCGTACGGTCGGACGGGCCGCGGGGTCCTTGTCCAGACAGCGCTCCACCAGCTCCCGCAGCCCGGACGAGCCCGGCACACCGGACAGTTCGGGCTCCTCGTGGACCGTGCGGAACAGCAGGACCGCGACCGTGCCCGTGCCGAACGGGCCCCGGCGGGTCGCCGCGAACGTGAGCACCGCGCCCAGCGCGAACACATCGGCCGCGGCCGTCGCGGGCGGCCCGTCCCCGGCGATCAGCTCCGGGGCCAGATAGCCCGGCGTCCCGATGATCGCGCCGACCTCCGTCAGCGCCCGTCCGTGCACCGCGCGGGCGATGCCGAAGTCGATGACGCGCGGCCCGTCCGCCGTCACCAGCACGTTCGACGGCTTCAGATCGCGGTGGACGAGCCCCGCCGCGTGGATGTCGGTGAGCGCCTCGGCGAGGGCCGCGCCCAGCGCGCGCACCGCGGCCGGCCGCAGCGCACCGCCCGCCGCCACGGCCCGGCTCAGCGTCACGCCCGGCAGGAACGCGGTGGCCAGCCACGGCACCGGCGAGTCCGGATCGGCGTCCAGGACCGGGGCCGTGTGCGCGCCCGTCACGGCTCGCGCGGCGGCCGCCTCGCGCCGGAACCGCTCCCGGTAGTGCGGGTCGTCCGCGAGGTGCCCGTGGACGGTCTTCACGGCGACGAGCCGCCCGCCCGGCGTACGGCCGAGGTACACCTGCCCCATCCCGCCCGCGCCGAGCCGGCCGAGCAGCCGGATCCCGCCGAGGCGGCGCGGATCCGAGGCGAGTAACGGATCCGTCATCCGGGGCCGTCCGGGCCGTGGAAGGTGGTGAGCACCGACCCGGCGCACACATGCACCAGACCGTCTCCCGCGCTCCCGAGCAGCTCGTCGCGGCCCTCGAACGGCACGGCCCACACCAGCTCGCCGGTCGCCGGGTCGAGCGCGTGCAGCCCCCACTTCGGCCCGCCCAGGGCGAGTTGGCCACTGCCGGGCTCCGGCCCGGTGACGTACAGCCGTCCCTCGGAGAGCAGCGGTGGCGGCGCCGCGTAGGGCGCCTCGGTGAGCCGCCGTACGTCGGTCCGCAGCCAGCGGGTCCGGCCGGTGGCCGCGTCCAGGGCGCTGACCTCGGCGTACGAACCGGCGTGCACCAGGCCGCCGGTGGCCGTCGGCGTCACGGACACCGAGCTGGTGACGCCCCGGGACCACAGGGTGGTACGGGTCGCCAGCTCGACGGCGCTGACCGCCTCGCCGAGCGCGAAGTAGCCCGTCCCGGTGGCCCCCGGGTGGGCGTCGGGCCGCGGCGCCCCGCCCACGACGGTCGTCTCGAACCGGCCGTCGGAGGCCCGCAGCACATGGAGCGGGTCCCGCGCCAGGGCCTTGAGCTGCTCGGGCTTGTCCGACGGGGCGTGGGCGGAGGCGGCGACCGCGAACCGCCCGCCCGCGTGCCGCACCGCCGTCACCCCGGCGGCCGTCCCCTCGTGGTACCAGAGCCCCTCGCCGGTCGCCCGGTCGTAGCCGTACGCCCGCCAGGGCCGCTCCGGCGCGGTGCGCCGCGCCCAGAGGGTGTCGTACGGCTCGTACGTGACCAGGCACGCGACCGAGTCGCCGAGCGCGATCATGCCCCGGGAGCCCTCCAGTTCGACGTCGTCGGGCAGCAGCGAGGTGCGGGGGCGCAGCCCTTCGAGCCGGGGGTCGCGGGTCTCCCAGCGGGTGTCGCCGGTGGCGGCGTCGAGCGCGGCGAGCGTCGGGGCGGCGCCGAGCCGGCCGCGTACGGCGTACACGAGGTCGGTGCCGTGCGGGACGACCTGGCCGACGCCCTTGGCGTCCCGCTGCCAGCGGACGGCGCCGGTGGCGGGGTCGAGGCGGGTGAGGGAGGCGTCGTCGTGGACGTAGAGGGCGTCGCCGTGGCGCAGAAGGGCGCCGCCGTACTGGGTGCGGCCGAGGTCACGGGTCCACAGGGTGCGGCCGCGGGCCCAGGGGGCACTGCTGCCGGCCCGAGCGCCGTCGTCCTCGTTCCCGCTCCCGTTCGCGTCGAGTGCGACGGCGGTGGAGATGCCGGCGGCCGCGACGGCGCCGGAGGCGGACCAGAGGAGG
>NZ_LYOY01000086.1 GCF_001653515.1 Streptomyces sp. ERV7
CCCGCCGGTGCCGGCGGGAATACGCGAACCCCAACAACCGAGCACACACGGGGAGTAACCATGTTCAGCATCCCTCGCCGCTACACCGCCCTGGCCGCCGCAGGCACATTCGTGGCCCTCGGCCTTGGCACCTCCCTCACCGCACAGGCCGACGCGCCCAAGACCAAAGCGCCCGCCACGACGACGTCCACGATGCAAGGGTGCAACACCGGCGTCTCGGCACCGGTACGTGACCGGCCCGGCCACGTCAGCGCCGGTGCATCCAGTACCGGCTGTGCGAACAACTGGACCTTCACCGCCCAGCTGCAAAGCTCACGCTGGTGGGGCTGGGCCAACGACGCCGAAGAGCACTGGATCGGCAGTGCCAGTCGCGGCCTGGGCGCGAGCTGCTCCGGTGTCCACGACCACCGAGTAATCCTGCACTGGAGCAGCGGCCCGGCCAACGGCACCAAGATCGGCCCAGTCAGCAATCTCAACTGCGGCTGACCGAGTGCGCTGACACACGCCGCCCGCACCCTTGGCCACGAGGGGGCGGGCGGCGGCGCGGGTGACCGCGGCGCTCCAATCAGCGGGCTCGGGCGGCACCGTAGGGCCTGCGGCGTGTTCGCGAAGGCGCCGGGTCAGTTCCGGCAGTTCGTGGGCCGGGAACCTGACCTGCAGGAGGCGCAGGCCGAAGTCCGGCGGCTGGTCCCCCTGGAACATCGCCGCGTCCATCGGCTTGACGTTCACGTCCCAAGCGTCAGGGGCGGCCCGGTGAGTCATTCCGGCCCAGCCCCCACCCGCCCTCACTGCTACCGCAGGCTGATGACGAGATCGCGGGGCAGGCCATGGGTGTCGTGGAGGTAGTGGAAGTCCTCATCCTTCAGAGGGCCTTGGAACCGGGGCCGGGCAAGGACCTGCCGACCGCGTTCCAGGAGCCGTTTGAACCGGTTCTCCTCCTCCAGCAGCAGCCGGTATACCTCGCTGAGCTCTCCTTCCTGACGGAAGTGGTCCAGGGTGTGGGAGACCAGCTCGTGCGGGAGGTCTCCCAGAGTGCGCGAGGAATCGTCCCGCCATAGAGCCGTGAGCACGCGCCGCACCAGGCGGCGCAGCACGTAACCCTGTCCCGTGGCGGCCGGACGCACACCATCGCCGAGTACCACGATGGCTGAGCGCAGGTGGTCGTAGACCACACGCAGCGACTGCTCGTCCAAAGGCCACAGGGCCGGCACGAGGCGGCGCCAGGGCTCGAAGACGTCGCACTCGAACACCGAGGATTTGCCTTGCAGCAGCGAGGCCAGGCGTTCCAGACCGAGCCCGGTGTCGATGTTGCGCTGGGGCAGCGGAACGAGGGAGCCGTCCTGGAGGCGGCGATAGCGCATCATCACGTGGTTCCAGACCTCCACCCAACGGTCGTCGCGTGTGGGTGTCGACGTCGGTGAGGTGTCACCGCTCCACAGGAAAATCTCCGAGTCGGGGCCGCACGGGCCCACCGGCCCGTTGGACCACCAGTTGTCCTTCACGGTGAGCTCGACGGGAACGCCATGGTCCTGCCACACCTGCAACGAAGCGGTGTCGGGCCCCACCTGGTCATCGCCGCCATAGACCGTGGCATGCAGCAGGCCCGGATCGATACCCAGCCCGTCGGTGAGCAGCCTGTACCCCCAGTCCAGGCTCAGCGGGCCCTCGTAGTCGCCCAGCGACCAGGTACCAAGCATCTGAAAGACCGTCAGATGAGTGGCATCGCCGACCTCCTCCAGATCCGTGGTGCGCAGACAGCGCTGCACATTGACCAGGCGCCGGCCCAGTGGATGGGGGCGCCCCTCCAGATAGGGGGTGAGCGGATGCATACCGGAGGTGGTGAACAGCACCGAGTCGCCCGGAGGCGGCAACAGGGTCGAGCCCGAGATCCTGTGGTGATCACGCTCCTCGAAGTACTCGACGAACGTGCGGACAATCGTCTCCGTGTCCATGAAAGTGGCTCCTTGCCATCACAGTGGGGAAGGCACCGGATAACGGGACCACGCCGGTCATTGCACCGCAGCGAGAAGCCAGAAAGAACGCCACGCAACCACCAACAGGCCGTTTCCGGTCGCCGGTGGGAATGGGAGAAATCAGACGGCGGCAACCGGCGAGCTGGTCGCTCGCGCGGTCGCGATGATGATTCGGCCTCTGACGTTCATACGGCGACCATAGTGGCCCCGACGCTCCCGGGCACATGATTTTCCCGCCCGATGCGCACGCTCTGGATCAGACCGGCGCGCCGCAGCGCTGCGGCGCGCCGACTGGCCGCGGCGTCGGACGCTCCGACGAGCGAAGCCAATTGTCCTCCGGTGACTCCGCCGGACATGACGATCGCCTCCAGTGCCTCCGCTCGGTCGGCACCCAACAGAGACCGAAGTGCGGCCGACGACCATGCTGGAGCCGAGCCGCTTGGCGGCGGGTTGCAGCGAGCCTTTCCGCCCGGGGCGAGGACATGGCAGGACCCGTTCAGGCAGCGGCACTTACGGAGTGTCCACGGCCGTGCTCGTCCACGCGGCGCGCAGCGCCTTCTTGTCCACCTTGCCGACCTTGGTCATCGGCAGTTGGTCGAGCAGGACCGTCTTGCGGGGCGTGTACAGGTCTCCCAACTCGGCGGTCACCGCGGCGCCGACCACGTCCGGGTCGACATCGGTGCCCTCGGCCGTGGCCAGGAAGATCTGTACGGCCTCCCCGTAGTTCTCGTCCGGCACGCCCAGCGCCGCCGCGTTGCGCACACCGGGCAGCGTGAGCAGGAAGTCCTCCAGGACCCGGGAGTAGACGTTGTCACTGGTGCTGCCGGTGACGATGATGTCCTTGGCCCGGTCGACGAGATAGAGGTATCCGTCCGCGTCGAGGTAGCCCAGGTCCCCGGTGCGCAGCCAGCCGCCGTAAAACGCCTCCGCGGTGCGCTCCGGGTCCTCGTAGTAACCGAGCATCACGGACTTGCCCCGGACGCACACCTCGCCGATCTGCCCGGCGGGCAGCGCCGCCGCACCGTCTTCACCGCGGATCTCGATCTCGGTGTCGGATATCGCGCGACCGCAGCTGCGCCACAGCTCGGGCCGCCGGGCTGCCTGCGAGGCGAGGTCCTGCGCGCCGAACGCGGCGATGCCGAGCGCCTCCGACTGCCCGTAGCCCTGGCCGAGTACGGGCCCGAAAATCTCGACCACTTGCTGGAGTCGGCTGGGCGACGACGCCGCGCCGCCGACGACGATCCCCCGCAGCTCGGGGAGTACGCCCCGCTCGCACTCCGGGTGGTCGAGCAGCGCGTACAGCATGGGGGGTACGAACATGGTGGTGGTGATGCGCTCCTCGCGCAGTACCGTCAGTGCCGCGCCCGCTTCGAACTCGGGCAGCACGACGAGGGCACACCCGGTCACCAGCGCCTGAATGGAGGTGAGGTGGCCACTGGCGTGCGTGAGGAGCGTGGAGACGAGTATCCGGTCCGTGCTGGGGTCCATGGTCGGGAAGAAGCCCGTGGAAGGAGCCTCGTGCACGTCGTCCTGCACGTGATCCAGCAGCACGTCGTACAGCCGGTGGCTGTGCGCGGCGAGTTTGGGGCGGCCCAGGGTGCCGCCGGTGTAGAGGACGGTGACGGCCTCGTCCGCTGCCGGGGTGGGCACGCCGTCGGGGCGCACCACAGGGCACTCGGCCGCCACCGCCAGCAGATCCGAGCACCGCTGCTCACAGGGACCGAGGCTGAGCAGCACGGGCGCGTGGGCGCTGCGGCCGGCCGCGTCGGCGGCACGCGCCGCGAAGACAGGGTCGGTGACCACGGCGCGCGCCTTGGACTGCTCGACCAGCGCGGCGAGTTCGCCGGGTCCTGGCTCGGGCGGCAGGAACACCACGCGGCAGCCGATGAGATGGACCGCGAGCTGCACCAGGACGGAGTCCACGCGGTTGGCCAGGAACAACCCCACACCGTCGCCGGGCGCGAGCCCCTGCCGGCGCAGCGCGTGCCCCAAACTGAACAGCCGGCGTCGGGCCTCCCCCCGGGTCAGCCTCTGCGCACCCTGGACGAGCGCCTCGGCGTCCTCGTCCTGGTGCCAGTGCTCCAGGATGTGGTCCAGGTATGTCCGCGGTCCAGATGTTTCCTGCAAATTAACGATCATGAACACATGCAAGCACGCCGCTCAGGAGCCGTGACTTCACAGGGAGCAACTTCAGCCATCTTGCAAGTGGAGCACTATGTTCCGGTATGAGACGGTTGCTCGGCTCTCCGCAGTCCGTGTCCGCACGGTGGGGCGCTCCGAGGCCGAGGAACGTCGCCCCGTACTCGCTCACTTGATGACGCGGGCGCCCTCGCGGAGCTTCCGGGTGAGCGCGTCCACCCAGACGAGCGCAATTTCGGCAGCTCAGTGACGCCGAGGGAGGCGGCCAGATCTCGACCCATCGGGTGCTGACGCCGGGCAGATAGGCGACGGCGACCACCGGCATGAGGGCCTGCTCGGCCCGGCAGCGCCATTCGAGGAGCCGGCCTGGGAAGTAACTGCCGGACCTGAGCCCGGGGATGGCGAGTTCGACAATCCCGGCGCGCGTGTCCCACTCGCGCGGGCGGTAGCCGTTGCAGTGGTTGGCGCGTTCGTCGCTGACCTGCCCGTGTTCCGGCCAGGGTGGCGTGCCTCGGGCCGGGGTTACGCAGGCACTCTGGCGTCATGCCTGCCCACGGCTCTACCGTGGCACCGGGGACACACCCGCACCACAGTTCGCAAGGCTTGTCATGCGCGCGCCATTTCCCGCCCCGTCATTCACCGCACCCCATGACCTCAATGACTCCAGGCAAGAGGTGAGCCATGTTCGTGCACCGCAGACGCCTGCACCGACCAAGTCGACTGCGCCGACTCAGTATCGTCGTCCTGCTCCTCGGCGTCGTCGCAGCCGTCGCGGCCGGGCCCGCCCGGGCGACGCCGGATGCCGCGCCTTGGGGCCCGCCCCTGGTCCGGCCGCTCGACCCTCAGCACTGGCGCAACCCCGATGCCATGACCTGGGCCGAATACCGTTCCGTCCCGGGCACGGACTGGGCCAACCCCAACCGCCAGCCCACCCAGCGCAAGTTCAAAGGCGCTCTCGTCCTGCTGGACTACTTGGACGAGGACTTCTCGGTCACCAAGCCCGCCGGCGCGGCCAAGTTCGGCAATCCGTTACCCAGCGCGTCCGGCATCCCCCGCGCCCAGGTCCCCAAGTTCTACGAGGACTTCCTCAACAAGCCGGGCACGCTCAACCACGGCCACACCATCAACGAGTACTGGATGGAGGATTCCGGCGGCCGTATCGGCGTCGGTCTGACCGCCTTCGGCGCCTACCGCATGCCGGGCAAGTCCTACCAGTACGGCATCGAGCCCGGCATGAACCCGGACGCCTGCCCCGTGGGCGACACCTGTGGCAAGGACATCCGCGCCGACGGCAAACGGGCCTGGGTCGCCGACGTGGGCGCCGGCAAAGCGGGCGAGTTCGACTTCGTCTTCTACCTCACCGCCGGAGTGGACGAGTCCTCCGCCTGGCAGGAGTTCGGACAGATGAAGTTCGCCTCCGCCCAGGACGTGCCGGCCGCGTGGGGACCCCCCTCCCCCATCGCCTCCGGACTGAACTCGGCACGGACCCGCTATGTGCCGTGGACGTCCTGGCAGGCGGCCGCCCGTATCTGGCCCAACGCCGCAAACGGCTCGTCCACCCAGGCCGAGAGCTCCGGCATGGCCACCTTCGCCCATGAACTCAGCCACATCCTGGGCATCGGCGACAACTACAACAACCCTTATGGGACACCGCTCAGCCGCTCCTACACCGGCATCTGGGGCATGCTCTCGCGCGGCTCGTTCAACGGCCCCGGCGGGCCGCACACCCGCTGGCAGATACCCGCCACCGCGGGCGGCTCCATGGGCGCCCAGCACGTCCTGCGCGACAAGCTCAAACTCGGCATGGTCGACGAGAAGAACATCCTGCGCCTGGACCGCGACGCCCTCAAGGACTCCGGCCTCGTCGTCGCCCGCGTCACCGCCCGCTCCGCCCCGCCCGGAGACAAGGGGCTGACCGGCCTCAACATCACCATGGGCCGCGACCTGTCGCCGACCTGCGACCGGGCCACCGACCCACTGTGCGACGGCGGCGGCTACGACAACTACACCGTCGAGGTCGTCGACCGCATGGGCATGGACTCCTTCACACCCGACAGCGGCGTCCTCCTCAGCAAGACCAAGAACGCCGACCGCGCGCCGTTCGCCTGGGTGGTCGACGCCCACCCCGAAGACATCAACCTGGTGGACTTCACCCGCCCCGACGGCACTCCGCAGAAGATCACGATGGGCGACTACCGTCAGCTCAGCGACGCGCTCTTCCACGCCGGGGCGGACTCCGGAAGCTCGTACGAGTACATCGACGAGGCCAACCGGATGCACTTCTACGTCCTCAACGTGCGACGCGACGCCACCGGCGTGCTCTCCTACGACATCGGCGTCAAGTCCCTGGACGGAGCGGGCCCGCAGGCCCGCGCAGTCTCCCTCACCAAGGGCTCCGTCACCGGCGCACCCGCCCCCGGCCGGGCCGTGTGCACCTTCGGCCTCACCAACACCGGCCAGCCCGACCCCCACAACCAGCCACACCTGTCCTCCGACATCTACCGTCTGACCGCCACCACCTCGGCACGCGGCTGGTCGGCCTGGCTCCCCAACCGACTCACCGCCGCGGCCGCCGGTACCTCCGTCCCCGTCGACGTCGCCGTCACCGCGAAGCCGGGCGCCGAACGCACGGGCGCCGTCGTCCTCACCGCCCGCTCGGAAAGCGACCCGACGAAAACAACCCAGGCCACCTGCGCACTGCCGAAACCAGGCAGGTGACCTCTCCCCCACACGGCACGGGGCGCCCGGGCCGCACCCGGCCCGGCCGCCCCACGCCGACCCCGAAGCCCTCTGGGAGGGGCGGCTCGTCCCGAGGAAACTGGGCCGAATGGTCTCTTCCGCATACTCGGTGTGCCCCCGACCGTGGAGGGACGATGTCCTGCACGCCGGGAGGTGAGCGGCATGTCCGACGTACGATGTGCGCCTGTATCCGGATGCGCGCTCGGAGAGAACGGCGTCTCCCTCCTGCGTGGGCGGCTGCGCTCGCTCAGCTATGAGGCGACTTCGGTGGACGCGGCGGTGACGACCTGTCTGGTGTGGGTAGCGGGCGTCCTGGTGGGGGTGGCCGGGGGCATTGCGGATGCCCGCAGCGCGGGGGCTCTGGTGCACGAGGCATCAGCCGTGCTGGCCGAGGTACCCGCACCATCGGGGCACACCAAGCCCTCCCTGCCGGCACCCCATCTGTTGACGGACCGTCAGCTCGCCGTACTGCGGCAATTGCAGGAGGAGATACCGCTGCGGCAGATCGCCGAAAGGATGTACGTCTCGTACAACACCATCAAGAGCCACACCCGTGCGGTTTACCACAAACTCGGTGTGTGTTCACGGGCCGAGGCAGTGGCCCGGGCCAGGGAGCTGGGCCTTGTCCAGCGGTGATCACAACAGCTGGAGTTCTCGGGCTCTTCGGACAGCGGCCGAACGCCGCGACACGGAGAGCTTGCGGTAGACGCTCTTGAGATGGGTCTTCACCGTGTTCACCGAGAGGTACAGCTCCTGGGCGATCTCCTCATTGGTCATCATCTGTGCCAGCCGGGCCAGAACATCCTGCTCCCGTACGCTGAGCCGCTCGGCGGGAGCGGACACGCCGTCAGCGCCGTCCACCGCGATGGTGGTCACAGCGCTCGGGCCGACACCGCCAGAGCCGAGCAGCAAGGCACACGCCGGCACCAGCGTCCGGTGCACCGCACCCGGCAACCGCGCCCCTGCCACCGCGTCACCGATCGGCGCTCGCACGAAGCGTCCCCGTTCCATCTCGGCGGACAGCACCGCCACCAGTTTGCCGATCTCGGACAGGAAGGTGTCCGGCCGGCCGCTCAAGAGGCCCTCGCACCTGGCGACTTCGCGCCGCGCACGCCCAGGTTCTCCACGCGCAAGCTCCACCCAGGCCCCCACCAGATGCAGGGTGGCGCGTGAAGGCTCAGCTGTCGTCCAGGCCGGCAGCGGCGGCCTGGACGCCCGCGCGGCCAGTTCGTCGGCGGCCCGGAAGCGTCCACGCAGGGTGTCCAGGAGCGCGAGTTCGACCAGGCAATCGCGACGCAGTACGCCGTTCTCGGCGGCGCCCGCTGCCTTGAGCCCCGCGGTGAGCGAGGCCTCAGCCGCCGTGAGGCAGCCGGCCCGCAGCTCACCGCTGCCGCGAATGGTCAAGATGAGGGCCGCGATCTCCGGATTCTGCGTCCACGCCCTGTGCGGCAACCGCAGTCCGGCCGCCTCCGCTTCGGCCGCGGCTGCGCGGGCCTGCCGCGGATTGCGAGTGCGCAGCACTTCCATGCGGATCACCGCGTATGTCAGGCGGCACCGTGCCTCGTGCTCGCTCTCCCAGGGAGACAATCCGGGAGACAATGGAGCCAGGAGCCGTGCGCACTGCTCCAGAATCCGGGCGCACGTCTGGTCGTCGCCGTGGGCATGCGCGACGGCCGCCGTGAACAGGGCGGGTTCGAGCTCCTGCGCCGGGGCGACGCCACACGGCCGCCTGGTCTCTTCGACGGGCAGCCGCACCCTGGCCACACCCAGGACCTGGCCGATCGCCAGTCGGTGCACGACCAGCCGGGCAGCCTGGTCCCAGTCGCCCGCGGCCAGCAAGTGGCGGACCGCCTCGGCAAACCGGCCGTGCCCATCGAGCCAGGCGGCCGCACGGCGGTGCAGCACGGCGACAAGACCGGGCTCCTCGTGGTGCAGACACCTCCGCAGCACATCGGCGAACATCCGATGACAGCGGTACCAACCCTCGCCGACGGGGTACAGGAAGGAGTTCTCCCGGACGAGAGCCGCGAAGTGGCAGCCTGCATCCGCACCGGCGAGTTCGGCGGCCAGTTCGGCGTTCACGCTCTCCAGCAGACTCGTCGCGAGCAGCAGCCGGCGCATGTCCGGTGACTGCAGGTCGAGGACCTCCTCGACCAGGTAGCCGGCGATCGCCTCGTCCTCCCCGGTGAACTGCGCCACGAACCGGACGGGGTCGTGATGCTTCTCCATGGACATCGCGGCGAGCCGCAGCCCTGCCGCCCAACCGTCCGTGCGCCGCCGCAGCGCGGTGACTGTCTGCTGGGGTACGTCGATCCCGTGCTGGGCGAGCAGTGCTGCCGTCTCCCGGTCGTCGAAGGCGAGGTCGGCGGTGCGCAGCTCGGTGACGTCTCTGGCGAGCCGTCCGCGACGCACGTGCAGCGGCGGGTCGCGGCGGGAGAGGACCACCATGCGCAGCACGCCCGAGGTATGCCGCAGAAGACGCGTGACGCCGTCCGCGACCGGCGAGCTGGGGGCGGTCTCGAAGTCGTCCAGAACGAGAGTCACCGGCTCGCGGCGGTCGCTCAGAGCGGTGGCGAGCCCGGCCACCAGCAGGCCCCTGTCACCGGGCGTCACCACCTCCGGCACTTCCACACCGGCCGAGCGCAGTGCCCCGGCCACGCGTTGCCAGAACACGTCGGGCTGCTCCGTCCGGCCGTCGCAGGTGACCCAGGCGAGCGGTCCGGGCGGGCGGCGGGTATGGGCCCACTCCACGGCCAGGGCCGTCTTGCCGGCGCCCGCGGGCCCGACGACCACGGTCAACGGCCCGTCGACCGCTCGGGCCAGCCTGTCCGTCAGCCGACGCCTGGGAATGAGCCAGGTGGGCAGCGCAGGCACACCACCGACGGTCTCCCCACAACTGCCGTTCTCCTGCGTGGGGCGTGGCCCCGCGACCATGGGCGGCACCTCGCTCTCGGCTCACAGTGACGTCATACGCCAAGTGTGGGTCGCGACCAACGAGCAGGTAGCGCGCTCCGCGCCATCTCACCCGGGTGAAGTCCCGGTGTGAGACGGCGCGTTGGCGGGACACGGCTGCGGGAGGAGAGACCACGCGTCCCCGGTCACGTCCCTTGCAATGCGGCCACCAGCTCCTCTTCCCGGTCCTTGGTGAGCGAAGTACGGATCACGATGGGGTTGAAGGGCAGGAGCGCCTCACGCACCCGATCAGGTGTCGATCGCCGTACAAGGGCGAAGACGGCAGCCCGGCCGGGCTCCAGCGTGCTCGCGATCTCCTTCACGAACGCGTCGTTGAGGCCGATGTCGTTGAGCTTGCCGGCCACCGCACCGGTGGCGGCCCCCACCGCGGCACCGAACACCGGCATCAGGAAGAGCAGTCCGAGCAGCGAGCCCCACAGGGCACCTCCGGCCGCGCCGTGGCCGGTGGTGCTGTACGTCTGGCGCACATGGATCTTGCCGTCGACGGTCCGCCAGGTCAGTGCCGCGTCCTCCAGGTCGAGCAGTTCCTGGCGAGACAGGTCCCTCGCGAGACGCAGGACCGCTTCCGCTTTTTCCCTGTCCGAGAATCCGAGTACGACGAGATCAGCCATCAGGCCCTCCTGCGCTGGTTGCGGGACGCGGGTTCCGTTGGTGCCCCAGGTGTGACCGGTTCACCCAACGCGCCTCCCTTCGACGGGCTCTCCGCCGTCACCACCGTCATCACAGCGGTGACGCACCCGCGGCGCGTCACCCGCCACAGGTGAGCGGGGCCCGGGACGTCAAAGGCGATGTCGGCCTGATTCGCGGGGAGTTCCCGCCCGGTCTGTACGACCGCGCTGAGAATGCGCTCGGAGTGGGCCCGCCCCGGCACTTCGCCCAGGTCGGCCCCCTCGGACCGGGCCGTGCGCCGGTCAGCCCGTATCGCTGGACGGCGCACGGCCCGCACACAGGCCACTTCATGATTGCTCATCTTCGGCGCTGCGCCAGCCCCGGTACGAGCCCGGGATCACGCTCGTCGCCCATGCGGAGGCTCACCCCTGGCAGGTGAGGCGGCAACAGGTGCACCCGCCCGAGCCGAGGCTGACCGAAGACGGAGGAGACGGCACGGGTCGACTCGACGACGAACAGCCCTGAGTTCGCTGAGCGTGATCGCCGCTCAACGAGTTCGTTGGCCGTGGGTGTACCGACGTGCGGTCACCGCCTGGACCAGCACGGGGAGCGAGGCCAGGCCGCGGACGAGACGGGTGCGCCGCCACTCCAGTCGGTCGGGCGGTAGGGCAAGGCGGATTCCGGGGAATCTGGTCAGCACTGCTCGAAGGGCGATCTCAACCTCCGCCATGGCCAAGGGCGCGCCGACACAGCGGTGGATACCGTGACCGAATGCGAGATGAGCAGCCGCTTCCCTGCCCAGGTCGAGGTGGTCCGGCTCCGGGAATCGGGCCGGGTCCCGATTGGCTGCCCCCAGCGCGACCAGGACCGGAACACCGGCCGGGATCTCGGTGCCGCCGAGTGTCACTGCCTCCGTGGTGAACCGGAAGGTGGCCATGCTCACCGCAGAGTCGAAGCGGAGCAGTTCGTCCAGCGCGGCAGAGACCTCGTCCGGATTCTCCCGGAGGCGATCCAGCACGTCCGGGTGCTGGAACAGCGCCAAGAGGGCGTTGCCGAGGGCATTGGTGGTGGTCTCGTGTCCGGCCACGAGCAGCAGCACGGCCAGGGAGACCAACTCCTCCTCGCTCAGGCGGTCCTCTTCGTCCCGAGCCGAAATGAGCCGGTCCAGGAGCGAGCTGCCGGGGCCCAGGCGCTTGGCGGCGATGAGGTCTGTCAGGTAACCGGCCAGCGCGTGCGAGGCCGCGTCGATGACGTGGGGCTCTCCCGCCGCGAACAGCTCCGCGGACCAGCGCTGGACCGCGGACCGGTCGGCCTGCGGCACTCCGAGGAGCTCGCAGATCACGATGACCGGCAGCGGCACCGCGAGGCGGGCCACGAAGTCGAACGGTCCGCCGACGGGCCACTGGTCCAGCAGTTCGTCGGTGGCCCGGGCGATGAAGGGACGCAATTGCTTGACGGCGCCCGTCGTGAACTCTTTGGTCACCAGCTGCCGCAGCCGGGTGTGCCTGGGCGGGTCGCTGGCCAACATGGTGTGGGCCACCGCCGGATGCAGGCGGCGCCGCGACTCCTTGCCCGCGAAGAAGGTGCTCGTGTCCTTCGACAGACGGGAGTCGCTGAGGGCTTCCCGGGCCTCCGCGTAGCCGGTGACCAGGTAGTTGGCACGCCCTGCGGAACCGGCGGGGACGGACCGCACCGGACACGCGGACCGCATGGCCGCATACGTCGCATAGGGGTCCTGGGGAACACGGGGATCCTGGGCCGGCTCAGTCATGGCGTCAAACTCCGAGAGAACATCGCGGGTTTCGACGAGGCCCTGCCCCTGCGCCGCTTCGCCGGCCGACTGCGGCACGGCTGCCTGGACCCGCCCTTCGTGCTGAACAGTCTCAGCCCCGACACCCCCTCCGTACGACCCGATCTGCCTCCTCACAAAATAGCCGGTCAGCGCACACTTCTCCGCGCATCCGATCAGGGGCCATCACGCGGTGAGGGCGGCCATCAGTTCGTCGCGCCCGCAGCTGCCCGTCTTGTGGAAGACCGCGCGCAGGTGCTGGTTGACCGTGTGCAGGGACAGGCCGAGGAGCCGGGCGATCTGTTTCGGTGCGGCACCGTTCTGCAGGTATCCGATGACCTGCCGTTCGCGGGCGGTGATCTTGTACCAGTCGCAGAACGTCGGGAGCAGCAGCGCGCCAGTGGCGCGCTGGATCACGATGGCGATGTCGCCGTTGCCGCCGAGTGGCTGGGCCTCGAACACGGCCCACTGACCGTGCCCGATCACAGGCGTGCACACCCTGGGATAGCGCCTGCGCGGGTTGTGGGCGTGTGCGCGCGCCTCGAACGACAGAGCCGCGAAACAGTACTCGATGAGCCACTCCGGTGCCGCCTGCCCGTGCGCCATCACAGCCTGCCAGGCGCGGGCCTGGGATGTCATCGCGGCGACTGTGCCCTCGTCGCTGACGACAAGCATTCCCGGCGGCAACTCATCTCCCTGTCCCCCGGGCGCGACGGGCCCTCGGGTCACATAGCCGCGCAGCGCGCCGACCAACGCCGGCCCGATGCCCGCGATACGGAGTGTGTCCTCAGCTCCGAACGGCCGACTTCCCTGCGCGCGCTTCAGGCCCAGCAGTCCCCACACTCCCCTGCCGTCCCGCAGGACCAGGCACAGCTCCTCATCGAACCCGTGCCGAGCGAGCAGCTGGTCGTACCAGCCACCGCGCAGACCGCGATCCACCACCACCGGCCCGGGCCGGCGAGCCAGGCGCGCCAGCTGGGTGAAGGCCGCGCCTCGGCTGCCCGCCCTCATCAACTCACGGCCCACGTCCGGCCCATACCCGTGCCAGAACCCCAGGGCGCTGGCGCCCACTCCAAGGGAGGGGTTCATCACCATCAACCGCAACGCGTCATGTCCCACCACCGGCGCGACCACCCGCGACAGCGCCGCCCCCGTCTCCTCGACCCCCACGCCCCGTACGAACACCTCGCACAGAGCCCGATACAACCAATCCCCCGCCGGCATCACACCCCCAG
>NZ_LYOY01000087.1 GCF_001653515.1 Streptomyces sp. ERV7
CCGCTACGCCTGGAAACTGACGGCGGTCCCCGCCGACGGCGGCCCGGACCAGGAGTTCTCCACCCCGTTCGAGGTGAAGGGCGCCGCCCCGGCCCCGCGCGACTACGTCGGCGACGGCGCCGGTGACCTGCTGGCCTTCACGTCCGGTGGTGTCGCCGACTTCCGCGCGGGCGGCGGGGGCAAGGTCGACCCGAAGGTCTCGGGCAGCGGCTGGACGGGTGTGAACGAGGTGTCGGCGGCGGTCCCGTTCGACGACGTGGACGGCGACGGCAAGAACGACGTCCTGGTCCGGCTGGCCGGCGGAGAGCTCCGTGTGTACCGGCCGGCGGGCCAGGCGCTGACCCCGTCCACTCCGTACGCGAAGATCGGCTCGGGCTGGAACATCTTCGACGCGCTGACGTCTCCCGGCGATCTGACCGGCGACGGCCACGCGGACCTGGTGGCGCGCGAGGCGGCCACCGGCGACCTGTACCTCTACGAGGCGAACGGCGCGGGCAACTTCAAGGCCCGGGTGAAGATCGGCACCGGCTGGAAGAACTACCTGCTGGCATCGGGCGCGGGCGATCTGAACGGCGACGGCAAGGCGGACCTGCTGGCCCGCGACTCCTCCGGCGTCCTGTGGCTCTACCCCGGCAGCGGCACCGGCGCCCTCGCGACCCGGGTGAAGGTCGGCTCCGGCTGGCAGGTCTACAACGCGCTGGTCGGCGCGGGCGACCTGAACGGCGACGGCAAGGCGGACCTGCTGGCCCGCGACACGGACGGCGTCCTGTGGTCCTACCCGGGTGACGGCAAGGGCAACTTCGGCGGCCGGGTCCGGGTCGGCGGCGGCTGGCAGATGTACAAGTACCTGTTCTAGGAGCAGGTTCCGGGCCTCCCGGGCACTTTTTGGCCACTCCTTGGCGCATGTCATGCCCCCCGCGAGGGAATCGCTGGGGGCATGACAAGTGACGCGAGTACGAATCCGGATGCCCACGGGGCTCCGGACGGTCTCGGTCCGGCGGGCGG
>NZ_LYOY01000088.1 GCF_001653515.1 Streptomyces sp. ERV7
CTCTCCCCGCGCCCCCTCAGCCACCTCACCGACGTGCACCGGCGCGTGTACTCGACGGCCCAGCTGCGCGCCCACGGCGTCCCGGCCGCCAGCGCCGCGGCCCAGTGCCGACCCGGGGGCCCCTGGCAGCAACTGCTGCCCGGCGTCTATGTGTTGCACCCGGGACCGCCCACCAGCGAGGAGCGGCTGCACGCGGCCCTGCTGTACGCGGGGCGCCCGGTCCCCGAGCGCGCCAAGGCGATCCCGGTCCAGGGCCAGGCGCACGCGGCACCCACCGACGCGATCGTCACCGGGCTCGCCGCGCTCGCCCTGCACCGCTTCTCCTCCGCTCCCCCGCTGCTCTCGCTCGACCGGATCGACGTCCTGGTGCCGCGCACCCGGCGGCTGCGCTCGACCGGCTGTGTGCGGCTGGTGCGGGCGCATGTGATGCCGGTCCCCGAGCCGGTGGCCGGGGTGCCGGTGGCGCCGGTCCCGAGGGCGCTCGCGGACGCGGTGGCCCAGCTCACCGACGCGCACGCGGTACGCCGGCTGCTCACCGAGGCCGTACGCGGCGGGCACTGCGAACCGGCCGCCCTCGTACGGGAGTTGACGCAGGCGCGGCTGCTGACGCGGGCGCATGTGGTGGACGCGGTGGACTCGCTGCTCGCCGAGGGGCGGGCCATCGCGGAGAACCGCCTCTACCAGATGGTGCGCACCCACGATCTGCCCGACCCGCTGTGGAACGTGGACCTGCGGCTGCCGGGCGGGCCGCACATCGGGGGCGTGGACGCGTACTGGCCGGACCAGGCGGTGGCGGTGGAGCTCGACACCCGGGCGCCGCGCCAGGGACGGCCGCGCGACGAGGACGAGGAGGACCAGCTGTGGTGCGAGTACACGCACAAGCGCGAGACGCTGGAGCGGCTGGGGATCACCGTCGTCCACCTCACGCCCAGGAAGCTGCGCGAGACGATGGAGCAGCAGGCGACCGTGGTCCGCACCGCCCTGATGGCCTCGGCGGACCGGGAGCCCGCCGCGTATGTGGTGGTGCTCCCCCGGTGAACGGGCAAGCACCACCAGGTCACTTGAGGGCGTGGACGGGCTCGGCGGGCCCCGCCGCCGGTGCGGTGCCGCAGAACTCGGCGAGCACGACCGCCACGGCGTCGCCCGACCAGTCGTTGTTGAAGTTGAACGCCAGCGAATGGCGGCCGTCCTTCGTCGTGAGCGCCACCGACGAGGAGCCGTGGATCCCGCCGTCGTGGCCCCAGACCTCGGTGCCGCAGGGCAGCTTGCTCGTCATCAGACCCAGTCCGTAGCGGCTTTCGGGGGCCCCGGGGCCCACCGGCACGGTGGTGGTCATCTCCGTCAGCTGGCGCTGCGGCAGCAGCTTCCCGGTCAGCAGGGCCCGGTAGAAGCGGTTCAGATCGGCCGAGTCCGACACCATCTCACCGGCCGAGCCCGCCATCGACGGGTTGAGCGCGGTGACGTCGTACGTCCTGCCGGCCGTCTCCGGTGACAGCTTGGAGTAGGCCCGGCCGCTGGGCTTCGGCATCCGGGCGTCGGTGCCCGGCAGCGTGGTGGAGCGCAGGTGCAGCGGGCGCAGGACGCGGCGCTCGATCTCGGTGGCGTAGGAGTGGCCGGTGGCCTTCTCGATCACCATTCCGGCCAGGATGAAGTTGGTGTTGGAGTAGTGCCAGGAGGTGCCCGGCTCGAAGTCCGGCCGGTGGCCCATGGCGATGTCCACCAACTGCCGGGGGGTGTAGGTGTCGTAGCGGTGCCGGAGGAAGTCGACGCTGAAGATCCGCTGCCCGAAGGCCTCGTCCGCCGTGTAGTTGGAGATGCCGCTCGTATGGTTCAGCAGCTGACGCAGAGTGATCTTCGTGCCGTCGTTGCCGTTGCCCCGCACCACGCCCGGCAGCCAGTGCTCGACGGTGTCGTCCAGGCTCAGTGTGCCCTCGGCTTCGAGCTGGAGGACGACGGTGGCCACGAACGTCTTGGTGAGGGAGCCGATCCGGTAGCGGTCCTCGCTCCGCCGCTCGCGCCCGGTGCGCAGATCGGCGACGCCCGCGTCCCCGTTCCAGACGCGCCCCCCGTCCTGGGCCGTCCCCACGACGCCCGGCACGCCGTCGCGCACGGCCGCGTCCATGGCCTGCTGCGTGGCCCGATGGGTCGCGGGCGCCGCCTCCCGCGCGGAGGCCGGGGCCACGCACAGGGTCGCGGTGACCCCGGCGGCGACGACCACCCCGAGGACGGCGGTCCTGACTCTCCTGCCCGTACGTACCGACATGCGCTCTCCCTGTCGCCCGCGGCGCCCGTGGCGGGGCCGTCGGCACAGGGGACTCCGCCCCCGCCGGACGAGTTGCCCGGCGGGGGCGGGGTTGAGCGGATTTCAGCCGGATCCCCGGCTCAGCCCAATCACCGTTTCACCGGGGCGGGTTGGCGGGCGAGTAGGTGGGCGCGGACCACCGCAGCGGGCTCGCCGCCTCGGACCACACCGTGCGCTCGACCGTGAACCGGACCGTGCGCTCCCCCGCCGCGTACAGCGTGCGGGCCGTGCCCGAGAGCTGGAGCGTGGCGCCGTCCCGCCAGTCCACGAAGAGCAGTCCGGCGCGCGGGTCGGCCTCCAGGTTGCCGAGGGTGAGGAACATGGAGTTGCCGGGGTAGTCGCGCCACTCCAGGCGGGTGGGGGAAGTGACGTGTACGAAGCCGGGGTTGCCGCCCCGGTGGCTGGCATCCACGCCGTCGGGGGCGGCCGTGGCGATGAAGAAGGTGTCGGCGGCGCGGACGAACTCCTCCTGGTCGGGGGTGAGTCGCTCGCCGCGCCGCACGGCACCGGCCCCGTCGGGCGCGTACGCCTCGATCTCGCGGTGCTGGAGGTACTTGGGGCAGTTCGAGAAGACCTGCTCGGCCACGACGGCCAGGCCGCGCGGGGTCGGGCGGGCCGTGCCGTTCAGCCGCATCCGGCGCCGGGTGCGCGGGTCGAGCGCGATCGTGCCGACGGGGCTCTCCCCGGCCGCGAGCACCCCGGCGAGGGGGTCGCTCCCGGCGGGGCGGCCCACGACCGAGATCTGGTGGGGGCCGGTGGCCCGGACGAAGCCGGGGCGCCCGGTGAGCAGCGAGGCCCACATCCGGCCGCCCCCGTCCGCCGCCCCGAGCACCAGCATCGGCTGGAGTTCGAGGAAGGCGGCGGCGACCGGACGGATGCCGGGGCCGATGGCGCGCCCGACGTGGTCGGCGGCCTCCCGGACGCCGACGCGGTCCTGCACGGCCCGGGACCCGGGGTGGTACGGGGTGGGCGCGGTCATCGGACCGACCTCCTGTCCTGTGCGGTGCCGCTCCGTCCTGGAACAGCCCTGTTCTAGAAGAAGCCGCAGGTGGGGGCGGCAGCGACGGGCGCGGGAGCCGTCTCGGCGCCCAGCGGCGAGGAGATCTCCAGACGGATGCCGTCCGGGTCGTGGAAGAAGATGCCGCCGGAGGCCGCGCCCTCGCGGTGGGCGACGATCCCCTCGTACGCGAACTCCACGCCGTGCGTGCGCAGTTCACCCTCGTACGCCTTCACCTCTTCGATCGTGTCCACGGCGAAGGCGAGGTGGTGCAGCCCGGCGCGGTCCGGGGCGAAGCCGCCGCCCGCCTGCTGCCACAGGGTGAGCGAGAGCTGCCCTTCGCGGCCGAGGAGGGCGAAGCGGCGGCCGTCCTCCTTGCCCTCGGAGAGGACCTCGAAGCCGAGCAGGTCGCGGTAGAAGCCGAGGGAGCGGTCGAGGTCGGTCACATTGAGGCCGATGTGGCCGGTGCGGAACGTACTGGTCGCCGTCATGGCGGTCCCCTTCCCGAGCGAGGTCGTCTCTTCTAACCTCTTAATTCGAGATTAGAGGTTAGGTGCGTGAGATGCAACCGGTCACGTAACCTTTAGTGGTTAGCACCGCCGCACGAGAGGAGTCCGGGATGTCCGCGCCCGACCCGCGTCCGCTCACCGGAGAGCCCGTCTCCCTCGACCTGCTGAACACGCGCTGGATGCACGACGGGGAGCGCCAGGACCTGCTGGCCTCGGCCGACGGGCTCGCCGTGTGGCTCGCCACCACCGGCCTCGACGCGCGCTTCCCCGCCGACGCGGCCGCATTCGC
>NZ_LYOY01000089.1 GCF_001653515.1 Streptomyces sp. ERV7
GCGGTAAGAACCACTTTTATGCGGATCGTTCCGAGCGCGGCGTGGGAGGCGGAGGCGGCAAAGGCGAGTGCCTCGGCGCGGTCCCGCTGCAATTCACCGGTGCTAACGGCGGCAACGGGATCAGCACGTCCGGCGGACGAGGCGCCCCGGGCCATTCCCTCGCCCCGCTGAGCCCCCCACAGGTCGGCTCCGGCGGCAACGGCGGCACCCAGGGCGGAGAACCTGGGACCCCAGGCAGGAACGGAGCAGCCGTCATCGTCTGGAGCAACGCGCTCGGTTTGAATCTGCCCCTCTGACTCGCGCCGAGATGAAGCAGAAGTCAGCTCGACGAGGACAACTGCCTCCTGCGCACGGCCGTTGACTCCGCCGGGTACCTCGCCTACCGCATCGCTGCTCTGCGCCTTGACTACACCCTGCTCGGCCCGCCTGAACTCGTCCCTCACCTGCGGCGGATCGCCGAGCGGGCACTGAACGCCGTGCAGGGTCAAAGCGATCAGTGAACGGCACCCCGCAGTGCCCTGCCGGCCCTATGCGTGGGACCGCTTGGGGAGGCCGAGGTCGTGGCGGAGGTGCTCCGCGGTGAAGGACCTCTTCGTCGTCAGGAGGTCTGCGGGGGTGCCTTGGAAGATGATCTGGCCGCCGTGTCTGCCGCCGTCGGGGCCGAGGTCGATGATCCAGTCGGCGTGCTCGATGACGTCGAGGTCGTGTTCGATGACCAGGACGGTGTTGCCCGCGTCGACCATGCGGTCCAGGAGGGCGAGGAGGGTCTGGATGTCCGACATGTGCAGGCCGGTGGTGGGCTCGTCCAGGACGTAGACGCCGCCGGTTTGGTGGAGTTCTCCCGCCAGTTTGAGGCGTTGGCGTTCGCCGCCGGAGAGCGTCGAGAGGGGCTGGCCGAGGGTGAGGTAGCCGAGGCCGACCTCGTTCAGCAGATTGATCTTGCGGGTGATGGTGCGGTCGGTGAAGTAGTCGGTGGCTTCCTCGGCGGTGAGGGCGAGGACCTCGACGATGTTCTTGCCGTCGAGCGTGTGGGTGAGCACGTCGGGGGCGTAGCGGGTGCCACCGCAGTTCTCGCAGAGCGTGGTGACCGGGTCCATGAACGCCATGTCGGCGGTGATCTCGCCCTTGCCGTGGCAGACGGGGCAGGCGCCGCGCGAGTTGAAACTGAAGTACCCGGCATCCACCCCGCCGGCCTTCGCGAACGCCGTGCGGACGGCGTCCATGACGCCGAGGTGGCTGAGAGGGGTGGCCCGCGAGGAGATGCCGATGCCGCCCTGTCCGATGACGACGGCCTCGGGGTGCTGGGCGGTGAACACCTCGGTGACCAGGGTGGACTTGCCCGATCCGGCGACGCCGGTGAAGACGGTCAGGACACCGGTGGGGATGTCGACGGTGATGTTCTTGAGGTTGTGCAGGGCGGCGTCGGCGACCGTGAGGCGGCCGGTGGGGGTGCGGGGCGCCTGCTTCAGTTCTGGTGTGCGGCGCAGTTGCCGGCCGGTACGCGTGCCAGCCTTCCGCAGGCTCTTGGGGGTGCCCTGGTAGACGATGCGGCCGCCGTGAGTACCGGCGCCGGGCCCCATGTCGACGATGTGGTCGGCGGCGGCGATGACGTCGCGGTCGTGTTCGACGACGAGGACGGTGTTGCCACGGTCGCGCAGTTCGCGCAGCAGGGTGTTCATGCGGCCCACGTCGCGCGGGTGCAGGCCGGTGGAGGGCTCGTCGAAGATGTACGTCATGCCGGTGAGCGCCGAGCCGAGGAAGCGGACCATCTTCAGGCGCTGGGCTTCGCCGCCGGACAGGGTGGAGGTTTCGCGGCCCAGGCTCAGGTAGCCGAGGCCGATGTCGTCCAGGCGCCGCAGCCCGGCGGCGGCCTGCGCGGCCAGCGGCGTGCCCAGGGGATGGTGGATCTTGCCGAGCACGTCGACGAGTTCGGTGACCTCCATGGTCATGTAGTCGGCGATGCCGTGTCCGTCGATGCGGGTCTTCAGCGCGGCCTCGCTGAGCCGCTCACCCCGGCAGGTGGGGCAGGTGCCCTGGATGGTGTACTCCTCGACCGCCTTGCGGGTGCGCGGCGAGAGGGTGGAGATGTCCCGGCTCAGGTAGAGCCGCTCGAAGCGCGGGAGCAGGCCCTCGTCGGAGGCCGACGTGGAGCCGGCTTCACCGTGCAGCAGGCGCTGCCAGTCCCGCTGCGCATAGCGCTTCAGCGGCTTGTCGAGGTCGAAGCGGCCGGTGCGGGTGAACAGGTTCCACTGCACCCCGCCGACGTTGAACATCGGGAACAGCAGCGCCCCCTGGTTCAGCGACTTGGCGGTGTCGAAGAACGTGTCCAGGTCGGGCTGCACGGTGCGGCCGAGCCCGGCACAGGTCGGGCAGGCGCCCTCGGGCGTGTTGAAGGAGTACGCCGTCGCCATCCCTGCTGACGGCACGCCGGCGCGGGAGAACAGCAGCCGGATGACCGAGGCGATGTCGGTGGAGGTGCCCACGGTGGAGCGGGCGTTGGCGCCGATCGGCTTCTGGTCGACGACCACGGCCGTGGAGAGGTGGTCGATGCGGTCGGCGTCCGGCTTCTCGTAGCGGGGCAGCCGGTTGCGCACGAAGGTCGTGAAGGTCTCGTTCAACTGCCGCTGGGCCTCCACCGCGATCGTGGAGAACACCAGCGACGACTTGCCGGAGCCGGACACCCCGGTGAACACTGTGATCTTGTTCTTGGGGATGCGCAGCGAGACACCTTGCAGGTTGTGCTCGCGGGCGCCCTCGATGACGATTTCCTGGTTCATGATCTCTCTGGCGATCTGCGCGGGGGACGGGGCGCGGCGGTCGCCGCCCCCAGGGCGTCGATGCGGGCGATCTCCTCGGAGTCGAGTTCTAGGCCGGCGCCGAGGAAGTTCTCCGAGATGCGGTCCGGGTGGCCGGACTTGGGGATGATCGGGATCCGGTGCGCGACGTGCCAGGCAATGACGATCTGCGCCGGCGTCGCCTCGCGTGCGGAGGCGATCTCGACGAGGGCAGGGTGGCCCAGTCCGGGCCCCCGCAGTCGCAGTGGGCTGTGCCCTTCAAGGACCACCCCGCGCTCGGCGTGCCCTTCGATGACGGCCGGGTCGTACAGGGTCGGGTTGAACCGGACCTGGTTGACGGCCGGGGCATGTGCGGTTGGGCGGTCAGCGCGTCCAGCTGGGGCAGGCTGTGGTTGCTGACCCCGGCCCCAGTGGCCAGGCGCTCATCAGTGGCGGCCAGGAAGGCGTCCCACACGGTGATGTTCTCGTACGGGTCCTTGAGCGGGAAGTGCACCAGCCACAGATCGACGTGGTCCAAACCGAGCAGCCCGAGCGACCGCTCCAGCGCTTCCCGTTCCCCACCGGGGCGGCGCTGGGCGAACTTGGTCGTCACGAACACCTCGGCGCGCGGAAGACTGCTGGCGGCCAGCGCCTTGCCGACCGCCTCCTCGCTGCCGTACAGCGCGGCGGTGTCGAGGTGCCGGTACCCCGCTTCCAGGGCGAGCGAGACGACCCGGTAGGCGTAGTCGCCCTTGAGCTGCCAGGTCCCGAACCCGATCGCCGGGATCATCGGCCGGATGTGGCGCCGTTGACCAGCCGGTCCACGTCCAGGGTGAGTTCGAGGGCGTCCAGCACGGAGGCCGGGGCGATCTCGTTCTCGGCCTCGCCGCGCAGGCAGGCCAGCACGTGGTCGATCATCGCTGTGTACTGGTCGGCGGGCGCCAGCTCCACCTCCCGTGCGCCCTCGGCGGTGTACGCGGTGAGTGCACCGGAGGGCTTGCCGTCGAAGCCCATGGTGGAGACGGACTCCAGTACGCCTTCACTGAAGGTGGCGGTGTAGCCGCCGCGGGCGCCCCAGGACATGGGCATCAGTGCGGACACCGAGTCGCGGGCGAAGGCGCCGTCGTACCGGAGTGCCGCCTCGATGGAGGCGCTGTCCTCGTTGCGGGCGACGGTGGTGACGTCGATGCTGTGCGGTTTGCCGAGGGTGCGCGTGATGATGTCCATGTCGCTGTGCATGGCCTCCAGCGGCAAGGCCCGCAAACCCAGCGAGGCACCCGGCCACAGCGGCGCGGTCAGGTTCCACAGCGTCAGCTGTTCCAGACGCCCGTACGTGCCCTGCCGTGCGGCATCGGTCAGGGCCTGGTTGGCGGGGATGAACCGCTCGAACATGTCGACGAACACCTGTCTGTCGCTGCGCGCGGCAGCCTCGGCCACGCGCTGCGCATCGGCCAGGTTGTCGGCGAGCGGCAGCTCGACCAGGGCGTGCTTGCCCGCCTCTAGGGCGCGCAGCGCGTACTCGGCGTGCAGCGGGATGGGCAGGCACACGTCCACGAGGTTGAAGTCGTCCTCGAAGGCACGGTCCAGGTCGGTGGAGGCGGCGAAGCCGAACCGTGCGGCGGTCTCAGCGGTCTTGTCGGGGTTCCGCCCGAACATGACCACCTCGACGTCGCCGCGCGCGGCGTAGACACCGGCGTGGGCCTGGCCGAAGCCGGTACCCAGCAGGGCGATCTTCATGATGTCTCTCCCTTTATGCGGCGGTGGGCATGGAGAACAGGCCGAAGCGGTTGCCGCGCGGGTCGACGATCCGCGAGTAGACGAGCCCGTCGGGGTTGGCGTCCGGGCCGAACTCGACGGTGGCACCCAGCTCCTGGGCCTTCGCGGTGACGGCGGGTACGTCGGGGACGAGGAAGTCGGGCATCAGGTAGTCGATGCCGTCCGCGCCGAGGTCGTACATGCCGCCGGAGGGCCACTGGTTGCCGGTGAAGACGTTGTAGTACTGCTTGCCGCCGGCACTGTCGTCGAAGACGAGACGCCAGCCGAACGCCTGGCTGTAGAAGTCCTGCGTCGCTGCGGGGTTGGTGGTGCCGATCTCGAACCAGGCGTATGAGCCGGGTCCCGGCTTGGCCGCCATCTCCTGCATCTGCTCGCCGGCCTGCCCGGCGAACTCCTTGAGCCGTTCGGGGGTCTGGTTGTTCTGGAACAGCGAGAAGACGTTGCCCTGCGGGTCGGCGAGCCGCGCGAACGTGGTCACATCGGAGACCTGGGTGGCCGGGACGACCACGCTCGCGCCGAGCGACTCCAGCTTCTTCTGGTCGGCGGCGACGTCGGCCGAGACGATGGAGACGTTCATCGTCTCCTCGGGGCTGTGGGCGTTGTCGTAGATCGCGCCCATGGGGAAGGGCATGCCCGGCGCCATGATCCGCGTGTAGGTGACGCCGTTCACGGACGAGTCGGGGTCGACGGCGAAGCTCCAGCCGAGCAGCGAGCCGTAGAAGTCTTTGACGGCCTGGCCGTCAGCGGTGCTGATCTCGAACCAGACGACGTTTCCGGGATCCATGAAACCCATGACATTCCTCCTTGGCCGGGGTGGAGTGCGCGCTTGCGCTTCCACCGTTCATCGTTGGGTCCGGCGGGCGATGCTGCACGATGCCGCCCGCCGTACTCGCTCATTTCTGACATTAGAGACCTTTTAGGACATCTGGCGTCCTAAGATCGTGCGGTTTTCTCCTTGCTGCCGGCTGTGCGCGGCAC
The DNA here is from genome assembly GCF_001653515.1 of Streptomyces sp. ERV7. GTDB lineage: Bacteria > Actinomycetota > Actinomycetes > Streptomycetales > Streptomycetaceae > Streptomyces. Next base: position 5,529 of record NZ_LYOY01000089.1, read on the forward strand.
GGCGTACAGCAGCGCGAAGGCGGCGAAGAACGCGGCGGCGACATAGGGCAGCGTGTGCGCGAAAGCGTCGGGCATCCTGGTTGCCTGGGTGACGGGGTTGCCGTCGCCGCCCAGGTGGTTGAAGAAGATCAGCGAGGACAGGGCGGTGCCGACGGCCTGGCCGAGCTGGACGGTGGTGTTGTTCAGGCCGGAGGCCGAACCGGCGTCCTCGTGGGGGACTTCGGAGAGGATGATGTCGGCGAGCGGGGCGACGATCAGGCCCATGCCGATGCCCATCGGCACCAGCGGCAGCATCGTCTGCCACAGCGCGATGTCCGCCCCGTACTGTCCGGTCAGCCACGCGAACAGGACCATCCCTGCCGCTGCGATCAGCGCGCCCGCCTGGAGTACGCGGCGGCCGAAGCGCGGCACGAGGACCTGCATCGAGATCCCGGCCCCGGCCATCAGCAGCAAAGACATGGGCAGTCCGGACAGGCCCGCCTTCAACGGGGAGAAGCCGAGGCCCAGTTGCAGGTAGAGCGTCCAGGCTAGGAAGAACACACCCGAGGCGAGCCCGAACAGCAGCTGCACGCCCAGGCCACCCGCAAAACTCCTGCGGGTGAACAGGGAGAGTGCGACCAGCGGGGAGCCGCCCCGGGCTATCACCCGGCGCTCATGCGCGACGAACAGCGCGAGCACCGGCACCGAGGCCGCCAACATCACCCACGTCCACACCGGCCAGCCCAGCTCGCGCCCCTGGATGAGCGGCAGGACGAGGAAGAGCAGCCCGACGACGGACAGCAGCATGCCGGTGAGGTCGAGCCGGACCGCGCGCTCGGCCTTCGACTCGCGGATCAGCAGCGCACCCGCGACCAGGCCCGCCACGCCCAGCGGCAGGTTCACCAGGAAGATCGGCCGCCAGCCCCACCCGAACAGGTCACCCTCGACCAGCAGCGCACTGACCAGCGGCCCGGCCAGGACGCCGAGCGCGGTGATGGCCCCGTAGACACCGAAGACCTTGCCGCGCTCCTCCTTCGCGAAAGAGACGTGAACGATGGACAACACCTGCGGCACCATCAATGCGGCTGCCGCGCCCTGCGCGATCCGGCCGCCGAGCAGCACTTCGGGGGTGGTGGCGATGCCGCACACCAGCGAAGCGAGGGTGAATCCGGCGATGCCGGCGAGGAAGATCCGCTTGCGGCCGTACAGGTCGCCCAGGCGTCCACCGGTGATCAGACCGAGCGCGAAGGCCAGGGCGTAGCCGCCGACCACCCACTGGATCTGGGCGGTCGAGGCGCCCGTGTCCTCCTGGATGTGGGGGATGGCCATGTTGACCACGGTGACGTCCACCGCGTCCATGAAGGCCGCAATGAGCAGGACGACCAGCGCCACCCAACGGCGGGGGTCCACCGCCGCCGACGAGGGAGCAGTCACGGAA
>NZ_LYOY01000090.1 GCF_001653515.1 Streptomyces sp. ERV7
CCCACCCGGTGCCCGCGGCCGCCACCGTGACCGAGGGTCAGATCAGGGAGGTCGCCCGGGGCGGTGTGCTCACCTACCCCGCCGTCACCAGCTGTCTCACCGTGACGGTCCGGCTGCGCGGCGGCGGCCTGGTCGGCGCCCACGCCAGCCTCTTCCAGGTGCCGGGCGAGCTGCGGTCCGACGCGATCCTGCCCGCGCTGCGCAAGTCCGTCGCGGGGCGTCCGGTCGCCGCCGTCGAGGTCCGGGGCGCCGTGGGAGCCTGGCACCCCGGCTACTTCACCCGGGCGATCGAGGCGTACGGCGAGGGGGAGGCGATCCCGCAGCCCCAGGGCAGGGACTTCGAGGGCCTGGCCCAAGCGGTGGCACTCGGGCTCAAGCAGCCGCGTGGCAAGGTCACCGTCGAGGACGTGCCGGACGGCGACCAGATCGTGCGCTGACCCGCCTTCGACGGAGCCGCGCCGCACGCCGAAATCGGGGTGCGGCGCGCCCGGCCGGATGTCACAGTCACCCTCGTGACCCTGCTCCCCCTCCTCGTCGACTTCGCCGCCACCGGCCGTATCGGGCCGCTGCACTGCGGTATGCCCCTGACCGAGGCCGAGGAGCTGCTCGGGCCGGGGCGGCCCCATCCGGTCATCCGGATGAAGGGCCCGGACACCGACGGCTATCCGTACATCTGGGGCGGTCTGGAGCTCGTCGTCACCCGACGGTGTGTCAGCGGGATCTGGATCCGGCTCCAGCCGGGTTCGACGGTCAGGCTGCCGCCCCTCGTCCTGCCGGACAGCGAGTCGTACGGGGCGACCGTGCTGCGCGAGGACCTGCTCGCGGCGCTGGACAGCGCGGGCTGCCGCCACGAGGTCAACAGCGTGCTGACCTTCGACGAGCAGTCGAGCCTCTGGACCCGGCCCGCCGACGTCTGCGCGGTGTTCGCCCTGCCGAGCCGGGACGAGCACGTGCCGGACCGCGACCGCTTCTACCTCGACGTGCTCCACAAGCACACCCTGTGAGGCTGGGGCCGCAGGCGAACCGGCCCAGTGGACTCGGGGGCTAGCCCCACCCCGGGCGGCGTGCCTGCCGGATGGGATCACGCGTATCCCTCAACCACCCTTGTCCCATGACGACTTACCGCTCCAGAAGCCTCGCGATCGCCCTCTCCCTCGCGTCCGCCACCACGGCCCTGACCGCCACCGCCGTCCCGGCGGCCCAGGCCCGTTCCGCCGGTGCCGGGGTGTCCGCGCTGGACTGGAAGCCCTGCGCCGACGACGGCGCCACGACCGGGCGGGAGTGCGCCTCACTGCCCGTGCCGCTCGACTACGCCGACCCGAACGGCAAGACCCTCACGCTCGCCGTGTCCCGACTGCGCAGCGAGAACCCCGACAAGCGGCGCGGAGTGCTGCTGGCGATACCCGGCGGGCCGGGGGGATCCGGGCTGCGGATGCTGGCGGAGCAGGGGGCCGCCCTGCGCAAGGAGACCGGCGGCGCCTACGACATCGTCGGCTTCGACCCGCGCGGCGTGGGTGCCAGCACCAAGGCGAGCTGCGGACTCTCCGCCGACGACCGCATGATGGTGAACCTCCGCTCGTGGCCGGGCGCCGACGGCGACATCAGCGAGAACGTCGCCAGGTCCCGCCGCATCGCCGAGGCGTGCCGGCGCAACGGCGGCCCGGAGCTGCGCAGCCTCACCTCCCGCAACGAGGCCCGCGACATCGACCGCTTCCGCCAGGCGCTCGGCGAGCGCAAACTGTCGGCCTACGGCGTCTCGTACGGGACCTATGTGGGCGCGGTGTACGCGCAGTTGTTCCCGCGGCACACCGACCGCTGGGTGCTCGACAGCAACGGCGACCCCGACCCGACCCGCGTCGAGCGCGGCTGGCTGGCGAACATGGCACCGGCGGCCGACCTCCGCTTCCCGGACTTCGCGGCCTGGGCCTCGGACCCGGCCCGTGACGCCGAGGGGCTGCGACTGGCCCAACACGCTCAGGAGGTGCGGCCGTTGTTCCTCGCGCTGGCGGCGAAGCTGGACGCGGAGCCGAGGAAGACCGCCAAGGAGGGGGTCCCGCTCACCGGCAACCAGCTGCGCCAGGCGCTCCAGCTGGCCTTCTACTCGGACGGCTCCTTCCCCATGGTGGCGCAGCTGATCAAGGCGGCCCAGGATCCCCGGGCGGTCCCGGTCCTGCCGCCCCCGCTCGCCGAGCCGATGAGCGACGAGGAAGCCGCCGTCATCGTGGGGGTGCTCTGCAACGACGTGAGCTGGCCCGAGTCGGTCCCCTCGTACGAGCGGGCCGTCGCGGCCGACCGGATCCGCCACCCGCTCACCGCGGGCAGCCCCGTCAACGTCCTGCCCTGCGCCTACTGGAAGGACGCGCCGGCCGAGAAGCCGGTCCGCATCACCGACGAGGGCCCGTCCAACATCCTGATGATCCAGGGTCTGCGGGACCCCGGGACGCCGTACTTCGGCGCGCTGAAGATGCGTGCGGCGTGGGGCGACAGGGCCCGTATGGTCACGGTCGACCACGGCGGCCACGGGATGTACCTGGACAGTGGCAACGCGTGCGGCGACCGTGCGGTCACCACGTTCCTGACGACGGGCGTGCGTCCGGACCGGGACGCGTACTGCGCGAGCTGAACCCGGTCATGGCCCTGGGCGGTGCGGTGGCCGCGCTCGCCACGGCGGTGAGGCGGTCGGCGGGCCGAGACGCCCCGTTCTGCCGTCACCGTCGTGCGAGCGTCGGTTCGGGGCCGAAGCGCCGCCGGTACGCCGAGGGGCTCAGGCCCGTCTCGCGGCGCAGCCGGGCACGCAGGTTGGCGGCGGTGCCCAGGCCGCTGCGCTGGGCGACCACGTCGAGCCGCTGCTCGCCGCGTTCGATGAGACGGCAGGCGAGGGCGATCCGCTCGCCGGTGAGCCAGGCCAGCGGGGTGGTGCCGAGCTGGACGCGGAAGCGGCGGTGCAGGGTGGCGGAGCTGACGGCCGCGCGAGTGGCGATGTCCGCCACGGTGAGGGGGTCGCCCAGCCGCTCCTGGGCCCAGGCGAGCACGGGCGCGAGCGACTCGTCCGGGGTGTCGGGGACGGGCCGTTCCACGAACTGCCGCTGCCCGCCGTCCCGGTGCGCGGCGAAGACCAGCCGCCGACTCACCGAGTTGGCCACCTCGGCGCCGTGGTCGCGGCGGACCAGGTGCAGCCCCAGGTCGAGGGCCGCGGCGCTGCCGGCCGAGGTGAGGATGTCGCCGTCGTCCACGAACAGCACGTCCGGCCGCAGATCGACCGAGGGGAAGCGGGCCCGGAACGAGTCGGCCCACTGCCAGTGCGCGGTGGCCCGGCGCCCGTCGAGGACCCCGGCCTCGGCCAGGGTGAAGGCGCCGCTGCACATCCCCACCAGCCGCGCGCCGCGTGCGTGCGCCCGCCGGACGGCGTCGAGGACCGCGGGGCGCCGGGGCACATCGGTGTCCGGCCGGTTGGGCACGATCAGGGTGTCCGCGGTGTCGGCCGCCTCCAGCCCCGCGACACCCGTGAGCGTGAAGAACCCGTCCCGCATCAGAGTGCGCGGGTCGGGCGCGCACAGGGTGAAGTCGTAGAGCTCACGCCCGAGTTCGGGCCTGCGCAGCCCGAACACCTCGGTGACACAGCCCAGCTCGAAGGGGTTGGAGTTCTCGTCGACGATCACGACCACCCGGTGGGTGTGCGAGGCACGGGTCCTGTGCGAGGAATCTTGCGGCATATGCGATTTCTAGCACTCACACCGGCGGAGCGCCACGGCCGAGGATGAGGCCATGAGCAACGAACCCACCACCCCCGCCGTCTCTCCCCTCGCCCTTGACCAGGCGCTGGCCTCCTTCGACGCCCTGTGGAGCCCTCGTATCGTCACCCGCGTCAACGACTACGACGTACGCGTCGCCAAGGTCGAGGGGGAGCACATCTGGCACGTCCACGACCACACCGACGAGTTCTTCCTGGTGCTCGACGGGGAGTTGCACATCGCCCTGCGCGAGGCCGGCGGGGAGCGGACCGTGGCCCTGCCCACCGGCTCGGTCTTCACCGTGCCGCGCGGCACGGAGCACAAACCGTCCGCACCGTCCGGTGCCTCGATCCTCCTGTTCGAGCCCAGTGGGACCCTCACGGTCGGCGACCGCCACGACGAGGTACCCGCCCACGTGGATGCGACCACCGGGCACGCGCTCTGACCGCCATCTCCGTGCGGGCGCGGCGGCGGTATCGGAAACGATCATGTTTCCGGCACGTTTCGGCCGCCGCAGATGAACATCCGTCCGGTGAAAGGTACTTCCCTCCCCGGGTGATCATCTGACATCTTGCGTCCACCACTCGTTTCGTACGACCCGGTAGGTGCCACCAGCACCTGTCGGGTCATCGGAGGACGCATTGATACCCCCCATATCCAGACGCCCCCGACGCCTCCTGGTCGGGGCCGCCGCCCTCGGAGCCGCGCTGACCTTCGCGGCTCCCGCTCTCGCGAGCACCCAGCCCGTCGCCCCGGCCGCGGCCGGCGCCCCGGCCCACGCGGCCGCGCCGGTCACGGCCCGGAGCGCGGCCTGGGCCGCCGGCACCCGCGCCTACCTGGTCATCACCGCTCCCGGTGACAGCTCCTCGGTGCGCTCGGCCGTCACCGCCAACGGCGGCACGGTCTTCTCGTACTTCGACGCGATCGGCGTCGTCGTCGCCCACTCCGCCTCCAGCACCTTCGCCGCCACCATGCGGGGCGTCAGCGGAGTCCAGCAGGTCGGCGCCACCCGCACCGCGGACGTCCCGGCCGACGCCTACGACCCGGCGCTGCCGAACAACCCCGCGCAGTCGACCACCCCCGCCGGCGAGCCGGTCCGCTGGGACATGAGCCAGATCAAGGCCGACCAGGCCTGGGCCGTCTCCACCGGATCCTCCTCGGTGAAGGTGGGTATCCTCGACACCGGTGTGGACGACCAGCACCAGGACCTCGCCGCCAACTTCGACGCGGCCGACTCGGTCTCCTGCGCCTACGGCAAGCCCGACACCCGCACCGGCGCCTGGCGTGACGTGGACAGCCACGGCACCCACGTCGCGGGCACCGTCGCCGCCGCCAAGAACGGCAAGGGCGTCGTCGGTGTCGCACCCGGCGTGAAGATCGCCTCGGTCCGCCTCGCGGAGCCGGGCTCCACGCTCTTCTACGCCGAGAACACCGTCTGCGGTCTGGTGTGGGCCGGTGACCACGGCTTCAAGGTCACCAACAACAGCTACTACACCGACCCGTGGCAGTTCAACTGCCCGGACAACGCCGACCAGGCCGCCATCATCGAGGGGGTGCGCCGCGCCCAGGAGTACGCCGAGGGCAAGGGCTCCCTCCAGGTCGCCGCCGCGGGCAACTCCAACTACGACCTGGCGAACAAGACGACCGACACCGAGAGCCCCAACGACTCGACGCCGACCACCCGCCGCATCACCAACGCCTGCCTCGACATCCCGACCGAACTGCCGGGCGTCGTCACGGTCTCGGCGATGGGCAGCGGCAGTGTGAAGGCGTCCTACTCCAACTTCGGCAACGGCGTCATCGACGTCGCGGCCCCCGGCGGCGACGGCTCCAACGGCGTCTACTCCACCCTGCCGGGCGGCAAGTACGGCACCAAGAGCGGTACGTCGATGGCCTCGCCCCACGTCGTGGGTGTGGCCGCGCTGCTTGCGAGCGCCACGCCGGGCATCACCCCGGCCCAGCTCCGCGACAAGCTGGCCGTCCAGGCCAACGACGTCGCCTGCCCGTCGGACAGCCGCTGCACCGGCACCACCGCGAAGAACGCGTTCTTCGGTGAAGGCCAGGTGGACGCGCTCAAGGCGGTCGGCACCACCGTCCCGCCGGGCAAGTACTTCGAGAACACGGCCGATGTGGCCGTCAACGACAACACCACCGTCGAGAGCCCGCTCACGGTCTCCGGCGTGAGCGGCAACGCCCCGGCCGCGCTCAAGGCGGGGGTGAACATCGTGCACACCTACATCGGTGACCTGAAGGTCGACCTCGTCGCCCCCGACGGCACCGTGTACACCCTGCACAACCACACCGGCGGCAGCGCGGACGACATCCACCAGACGTACACCGTCGACGCCTCCGCACGGGTGGCCAACGGCACCTGGAAGCTCCGGGTGAACGACAACGCGGGCGGGGACACCGGCCGCATCGACAGCTGGAACCTCACGTTCTGAAACCGCGGAGCCTTCGCGGAGCTCCTGAGCCCCTGAAGCGGTGAGAGCCCGGGCGTCCACTCCCCGTGGGGAGCGGACGCCCGGTTGTCGTTTTCCGTCCGCAGTCGTCGCCACGGCCGCCGCGCCGCTCGACGAGTACGAGCCTCGCGCACGCACACGAGGCGGTGGCGCATCCCCCAGGACGAATTTCCATCCAATCGGATGATTTTTGTCAACCTTGCTCGGTAAGTGGGGAGTTAGACAGCAAGGCTTCCAGCCCGCCCCCACGTCCCC
>NZ_LYOY01000091.1 GCF_001653515.1 Streptomyces sp. ERV7
GCGGCAGTGGTGGCGGCGCGGCGACGTCCGACGAAGAGCGGCTGGCGCAGCTCGGCTACACCCAGGTGCTGGCCCGCCGGATGTCCGGCTTCGCCAACTACGCCGTCTCGTTCACCATCATCTCGGTCCTCTCCGGCTGTCTGACGATGTACGCGTTCGGCATGAACACCGGCGGCCCGGCCCTGATCACCTGGGGCTGGGTCGGGGTGGGCCTGATGACGCTGCTGGTCGGCCTGTCGATGGCCGAGATCTGCTCGGCGTATCCGACGTCCGCGGGACTGTACTTCTGGGCGCACCGGCTGGCGCCGGAGCGGAGCGCGGCGGCCTGGGCCTGGTTCACGGGCTGGTTCAACGTGCTCGGCCAGGTCGCGGTGACGGCCGGGATCGACTTCGGGGCGGCGTCGTTCCTGGGCGCGTATCTGAACCTCCAGTGGGACTTCGAGGTGACTCCGGGCCGTACGATCGCGCTCTTCGCGGCGATCCTGATCCTCCACGGCCTCCTGAACACCTTCGGCGTACGGATCGTGGCGATCCTCAACGGCGTGAGCGTGTGGTGGCACGTGCTCGGGGTCGCGGTGATCGCGGGAGCCCTCGCCTTCGCCCCGGACCACCACCGCTCCACGAAGTTCGTCTTCACCCACTACGTGAACAACACGGGCTGGGGCAGCGGCTTCTACGTCGTCCTGATCGGCCTCCTGATGGCCCAGTACACCTTCACCGGCTACGACGCCTCCGCGCACATGACGGAGGAGACCCACGACGCGGCGACGGCGGGCCCGCGAGGGATAGTGCGCGCGATCTGGACCTCGTGGATAGCGGGCTTCGTGCTGCTGCTGGGCTTCACCTACGCCATCCAGTCCTACGACGACGAGCTCGGCTCGGCGACCGGCGCGCCGCCCGCCCAGATCCTCCTGGACGCGCTCGGGGCGACGACGGGCAAGCTGCTCCTGCTGGTGGTGATCGGGGCGCAGCTGTTCTGCGGGATGGCGTCGGTGACGGCCAACTCCCGTATGATCTACGCCTTTTCGCGCGACGGCGCGCTGCCCTTCTCCCGCGTCTGGCACACGGTCAGCCCCCGCACCCGCACCCCGGTGGCGGCGGTCTGGCTGGCGGCACTGGGCGCCCTCGCGCTCGGCCTCCCGTATCTGATCAATGTGACGGCGTACGCGGCGGTGACGTCGATCGCGGTGATCGGCCTGTACATCGCGTATGTGATCCCGACGCTGCTGCGGCTGCGCAAGGGCGACGCGTTCTCTCCCGGCCCCTGGCACCTGGGCCGCTGGTCCCGCCCGATCGGCGTGGCGGCGGTGGCCTGGGTGGCGCTGATCACGGTCCTGTTCATGCTGCCCCAGCTGTCCCCGGTGACCTCGAAGAACTTCAACTACGCCCCGGTCGCGGTCCTGGTGGTCCTCGGCTTCGCGGCCACATGGTGGGCGGTGTCGGCCCGCCACTGGTTCCTCCGCCCGACACCGGACCCGACGCAGGACCGGCCCCGGTGACCTGCGCATGCCGGCCATGCTGAGCTGCACATCCGGGCCATACCGAGGCCCGAACGGGCCTCACGGGGCCCGGCGGCCGATACCCGATCGGCTGCCGGGCCCTGTCGGGCTATGCTGCGGGGGTGCGGTATGCCAGGGGCCATTAGCTCAATTGGCAGAGCAGCGGACTTTTAATCCGTTGGTTGTCGGTTCGAGTCCGACATGGCCTACGCACAGCAGGGGAGGGGCTAGCCCCTCTGACCTGCTACGGAGCGCCCCGGCCGGGGATCATCGGCCGGGGCGCTCCGGCGTTTTGGGGCTCGCGTGGGGGCCGCCCCCGTACCGGGGCGGTGTGCGTCTGACGAATAGGCGTTGAAGGACACCGACTTGAACAGCCACCAGACCCCGGCCTTCCCGCCGCGCGGAACGCACACGGCCGGCGCCGTGGGGCCGCCCAAGGGGGCGGGCTCCACGGCGCCGGCCGTCTCAACCCCGGCCCGCATGCCAGGGCTGGCCGGAGACGGGGGAATGTAGCTCTCCGGCGCGCCGCGGGCGGCCGGTGTCGAGGACGCGACGTATTGGCGATTGTCGACACCGGCCGCTGAATGGGGTACGTGTACGCCGGGCGTCCCCGCGGCACAGGGACAGCCGCCGCGTCCCGGGTGAGGGCGGGATGCGGCGTCCGGTGAAGGACACCAAGCAACCGCTTTCACCTGGGCCGATACGTACGAGACCCGTAAGGGCTTCGTGCGGAACAGTTTGAAGGGGTACCCCGCCCCCTTTCCAGGGGGCTGAATTGCAGATAATGATCCAGCCATCAACATTCAGCCTCACCCTTCGGCCCGGGTGACAAGGAGCGTGTTCACCAACAAACCGACAGACCGAAGGACAGACCGACCGACAGTCCGGCCACCAGACGTCGCCGTGCCGCCGCGACGACAGCCGTTCGTCCCCGTCCCCCCGTGAACGAAGGTCCCGTTTTGCCGCTCGCCGCCCGTGACCGTATGTCCCTCAAGACGCTCCTCCAGGAGCGGCGCGCCGCCATCCACCCGGAGTCCGCCGGGTTTCCGCCGCGTCAGGCGGGGCCGGGCCGGCGGGTCGCCGGGCTCAGCCAGGAGCAGATGGACGTGCTGCTCGAGCGCACCCCGGGTACCTACAACCGGTTCGAGAACGGGCAACTCAACCCCACCGCCGAGTTCCTGACCAACGTGGCCCGCGCCCTGCGGCTCAACGAGCAGGAGTGGACGTTCCTTTGGCGGCTCACCCGGCGCGAGTACCCGCCGTACACCCTGCACCGCGACTCCGGGATGTCGGTGCCCGGTGTCTGGCAGCGGGTCGTCGAGCAGATCGACGGGGCGATGGCCTACATCACCGACGCCGCCTGGAACCTGCTCGCGCACAACGAGGAGTTCGCCGCGCTCTTCCCGCGCGGTGAGGTCCCGGCCAACACCATGCGGTGGATGACCCTCGACCCCGAGGCGCGCGAGGACGTGCTCACCGACTGGGA
>NZ_LYOY01000092.1 GCF_001653515.1 Streptomyces sp. ERV7
ATATGGAGTCGTACGCGGCCCGGACCGGCGGCGGCCCCGAGCTCGCCGCCGCCCGCCGGGCCCTCCAGCAGGCCATCGACATCAGCGGGCACCTCACCGGCGCCCCGCGCCGCGAGCCGGACCCTCCCCCGCTCCTCGACGCCCTGCGTGAGTTCACCCGTGCTCTCGGGCCCAGCGCCGTCGACGTCCGGCTGGAGGCGGCCGGTGACGAGCGGCTGCTCGCGGACGCCGACCGCCGCGAACTCCTCCTCGTCGTACGGGAAGCCCTGCGCAACAGCTTTCGCCACGCCCGCGCGGACCACATCACCGTGGCCCTGCGCTTCACCCGCCGCTCGGCCCACGCCACCGTCATCGACGACGGCATCGGCTTCGACACCGAGCGGCTGCTCTTCCCCGGTCACCGCTGTCCGGGGCTGCGCTCGATGGCCGACCGGACCGACGGTCTCGGCGGGCGCCTCACCGTCGAAAGCGTGCCGGGGAACGGCACCCGCATCGACGTACATCTCCCCCTGTGCCCACAGTAGTCGGCACAGTCACACGTCCCCATCCCGTCCTTACGGAGCACCTCCATGCCCCAGCAGCACTGCCCGTTCGCCATCGACGCCGCCGGAACCGACATCCACGGCGAGATCGCCCGTATCCGCGCGCACGGCCCGGTCACCCGGGTCGAGCTGCCGGGCGGCGTGGCCGCCTGGTCGGTCACCAGCGCCGAGGCGGCCAAGAGCCTGATGACCGACCCGCGCGTCTCCAAGGACGCCGAACGCCACTGGCCCGCCTGGATCAACGGCGACATCCCCCGCACCTGGCCGCTCGCCCTCTGGATATCCGTCCGCAGCATGATCACCGCGTACGGGGAGGAGCACAGCCGGCTGCGCAAGCTGACGTCCAGGGCGTTCACCGCACGCCAGACGACGGCGCTGCGCCCGACGATCGAGCGGATCGTCGCCGACCTCCTCGACAAGCTCGCCGACACCCCCAAGGGCCGGCCGGTCGATCTGCGCAAGGCGCTCGCGAGCCCGCTGCCCGTCCAGGTGATCTGCGAGCTCTTCGGCGTCCCCGAGAGCGCCCGCGACCGGCTCTGCCGCCTCATCGACATCACCTTCCTCACCGAGGTGACCGCCGAGGAGGCCGAGGCGACCGGCCGCGAACTCTATGTGGCGCTCAACGAGTTCATCGCCTTCAAGCGCGCCAACCCCGGCGACGACATGACCAGCGGACTGATCGCCACCCGCGACGAGGACGACGGGAGCGGCCTCACCGAGGTCGAGCTCGTGGACACCCTGCTGCTGATGATCTCGGCCGGGTTCGAGACCGTGGTCAATCTGATCGACCAGGCCGCGTACGCGCTGCTCACCCACCCCGAGGAGCTGGCCCGCGTCCGGCGCGGCGAGACCTCCTGGGAGGACGTGGTCGAGGAGACCCTGCGCTGGGAGCCGCCGGCCGCCCATGTGCCGCTGCGGTACGCCGTGGAGGACATCGAGATCGGCGGTGTGGTGATCCCCCGGGGCGAGCCGATCCTGGTCGCGCTCGCCGGGCCCGGCCGCGACCCCGAGGTGCACGGCGAGGACGCCGACCGCTTCGACCCGTCGCGTCCGCTGCGCCGCGAGCACCTGGCCTTCGGGCACGGCGTCCACTACTGCCTGGGGGCCCCGCTGGCCCGCCTTGAGGCGACCGTGGCCCTGTCGGCCCTGTTCGAGCGCTTCCCGGACGTGGCCCTCGCGGCCCCGGGCGAAGAGCCGGCCCAGCTCCCGTCGTTCATCTCCAACGGCCACCGGGAGCTGCCGCTCCTGCTGAACGGCTGAGGCGGCGGAAAGGGGCCTTGCCGGGTGCTTCCGGCCAGGCCCCTTTCCGTACGTCCTACGTGCCTCGGGCGAAGGCGGCCACGTGGTCGCGGGCCCACTCGGCGTACGCGCGCGCGGGGCGGCCCGTCAGCTCCTGGACGGCCGGTGACACCCCGGCCTTCGCCCCGGCCCGCTGGCGCTCGGCGCTGTGGAGCAGCGCCTCGGCCACCGGCTGCGGATAGCGGGCGAGCAGCGCGGCACGGGCGCGTTCGGGGCCCAGCTCCTCGAACCGGAGCGGCTTGCCCAGGGCGTCGGCGAGGAGCGCGGTCTGCTCGGCGGCCGTGATCGCCGCCGGGCCCGAGAGCGCGTACGCGCGGCCCTCGTGGGCGCCCGGCTCGGTGAGCGCCCTGGCCGCCGCCTCGGCGATGTCGCGCGGGTCCACGGTCGCGTTGGGCGCGTCCCCGTACAGCGCGCGCACCACGCCCTCGTCGCGCACCGAGCGCGCCCAGGACAGGGTGTTGGTCATGAAGGCGCGCGGCCGCAGCAGGGTCCAGGCGAGCCCCGACTCCCGTACGGCCGCCTCGTTCTCGCGCTGGCGGCGGGTGATGAGGTCGTCGGCGTCCGGGTCGGTGACGGCCAGCGCGGAGAGCTTGACCAGATGGCGCACTCCGGCCGCGCGGGCCGCCTCCACGAACCGGACGTCGTCGGGTTCGCCGATGCTGCCGGTGACCAGGAAGGCCGCCCGTACGCCCTTGAGCGCGCGGTCGAGGCTGTCGCGGTCGGCGTACTCGCCGCCGACGACCTCGACGGCCGGGCCGGTGACCGTCACCCGCTCCGGCCGTCGGGCCAGGACGCGCAGCGGATGGGCGGGCGCGAGCAGCCGGGCGACCTCGCCCCCCACGGTTCCGGTCGCCCCGGTCACCACGATCATCGTCGGCCTCTTCTCCGTTGCCGCGCCCGTCAGTCGCCGCGCGGCGCCGACAGCGTGGCGAGGAAGACCAGGCTGTCGTCCTGGTGGCCGGTGACCTGCACACTGGTCATGCCGGGGCGCCGGGGCGCCGCGTCGGTGACCTGTATCCAGCAGGTGCTGTCGAACTCCGCGTACCGGTGGAACGCTATGTCACCCGCGACCGGGACGAACGGCAGGGGTCCCAGGGCCGCGCTGGCCGCCTGCCGGGCCGCCTCCAGCAGGAGCATGCCGGGCACATGGTCGTTGGGGCGCTGGAAGAGCGTGGGGTGCGAGGTGTCCACCCGTAGCCGCCAGACGCGCTCCTGCGGGCAGGGCGCGAGCACCACGTCGGCGGCGCGGGTGCGGCCGGCCAGGTCGGCGGGGACGGGCAGCGGGAGGTAGCCGCTGACGCCCGGGGAGGTCCGGTCGCCGCGCAGCCGCCGGTAGACCCCGGGGCTCAGCACCCGGGCCTGGCCGGAGCCGGTGGCCACCAGGCGCCCCAGGCGGCGCAGCACCCAGTGGACCTTGAGCCGCGACAGCTTGCCGCCGCGCCATTCGAGGCGGGAGAACTCCAGCTCCACGTCGATGAGCGCCGGCTGGCCGCCGACGTCCAGCTGG
>NZ_LYOY01000093.1 GCF_001653515.1 Streptomyces sp. ERV7
GGCGAAGTAGTACGTGGCGGTGGGCGCGATCATGCCGAGCACCAGCTCGCGGCCGCCTCCGGGGCCGCCCGGCGCGGGCGTCCCGGGCACGCCCTCCCGGTGCGGCCAGGAGACCTTGCCGTGCACCCGGTCGAGGAGGCCCCGTACGGACAGCGCCTCCACGTCCCGCCGCACGGTCACGGGGGAGACGCCCAACTGGCCCGCGAGGTCGGAGACCCGGGCCGAGCCGCGCCGGCGCACCAGCTCCAGCAGTCGGTCGTGACGTTCGGCAGCACTCTCTCGCACGGCGGCAGTCCCCCTCGCAATGTGGCTCGCGCATGGCACGCGGATGTGGCTCGCGGTGTGGCGGCCGGTCTCCCGGGGCCACGACCCTAATGCACCCTGATCGAACGTCGCGAGTTTCGATCAATCGGTCCGACTCCATTGACGTTCGATCAGCGAGAGCCCTAAATTCCGGACTCCGGATCTCCACTCCGGATCTCCACTCCGGGTCCCACCCGAGGCCGACGGCCGAGACGGTCGACCGGTCGAGACGGTCGGCGGTCGAGACGGCTGGCGGCCCAGGCGGCGAACGGCCGCGACGGCAGACGGTCGACGGCTCGGGGCCGATGGCGGTCAGCCGGCACGCGCCGGCCGACACATGCCGACCGGCACCGACGGCCGCACCGGTATCGACGCGACGGGGGAGCATCATGCCGACACCGCCCGTGAACCACGAGCTCAGTCCGTACACCGGCCGGACCCGCGGTCACTGGGAGCACACGGCCGATCAACTCCTGCTCGCCGTACGCCCCTACGCCTCGACGCGCCACGGTCTGATCAACCTGCCCGGCGACCGCCCGAGCTGGTCCGGGCCCCGCTCCGACGGCCTCGAAGGGTACGCCCGCACCTGGCTGCTTGCCGCGCTGCGGATCGCGGGCGCGCACGGCGACGACCCGCACGGCCACCTCGGCCGCTACGCCGAAGGCCTGGCATCGGGCACCGAACATCCGCTGCCCACCGGGGAGTCGGGCAGCGGCGCACCGGACTCCTGGCCCCGTATGGCCGAGGTGCGCCAGGCCGTCGTCGAGTCCGCCTCCGTCGCCCTCGGGCTGCGCCTCACCCGCCCCTGGCTCTGGGACGGCCTCGACGACCGCGTGCGTCAGCGGGTCGTGGACTGGCTGCTGCCCGCCCTCGGCCCCTCGCCCGTCGACAACAACTGGTGGTTCTTCGGTCTCACCGTCGCCGGATTCCTCCAGGACGCCGGAATCGAGACCGACCGCGCCTCGGCCACCGTCCAACGCGCGCTGGAACACGTCGATCAGTGGTACCTCGGCGACGGCTGGTACAGCGACGGCCCCAACCGCTCCTTCGACCACTACAACGGCTGGGCCCTCCACTTCTATCCCGTCCTGCACGCTCATTTGGGTGACAACCGGGAACTCCTCGACCGGTACGGCCCCCGGCTGCACGCCCATCTCGACGCGTACACCCGGATGTTCGGCGCCGACGGCGCGCCCCTGCCGTACGGGCGCTCCCTCACCTACCGCTTCGCCGCCGCCGCGGCCCCCTGGCTCGGCGCGCTCACCGGCCACACCCCGCTCACCCCCGGCGCCACCCGCCGGCTGGGCTCCGGCGCGCTGCGGTACTTCACGGACCGGGAGCCCGGCCGGGGAGCCACCGACGAGCGGGGTCTGCTCACCCTGGGCTGGCGCGGCCCGTACCCGCCGATCGTCCAGAGCTACTCGGGCCCGGCCTCCCCGTACTGGGCGGCGAAAGGGTTCCTCGGTCTCCTCATGCCGCCGGAGCACCCGGTGTGGACGGCGGTGGAGGAGCCGCTGCCGGTGGAGAGAGGGGACGCGGCGGTGACCCTGGGTCCGCCCCACATGCTGATCCAGTCCACGGCTTCCGACGGCCTCGTACGCCTCCACAACCACGGCAGCAACAACGATGTCGGCGCGGAGGAGGACCCCTGCTACGCCCGGTTCGCGTACTCGACCCGCACCGGCCCGGCCTCGGCCGAGGTGCGCGACAACCACTTCGGGCTTGTCCTGGACGACGGCACGGTCACGGCCCGGGGGCC
>NZ_LYOY01000094.1 GCF_001653515.1 Streptomyces sp. ERV7
CGGCCCCGCCACGACGGCGACGGTGTCTGGCAGGTCGACGACTACGGAACCGTGCTCGACGTACGCGGTGCGAGCCTGGCCACCTACCAGGTGACGTCCCTCAGCTGTCTGCCGGGCGTCGCGGGCGCCCGGGAGAAGGGCGCGCCGGGGCGGTACGCCATGGCGGACGGCGACATGTACACCCTGCGCGCCGGGGCGCGGGCGAAGCTGCACATCGACGGATCGCCGGGGGACCGGACCCTGCGACGGCTCGCCGCCCTGCCCGCGACCTGCCGCGCACCTCAGCCCGGTGCGTTCGACGTCTTCTGGCGGACGTTCCAGGAGAACTACCCCTTCTTCGCCGCCAAGGGGATCGACTGGCGGGAGGTGCGTGACCGCTACCGGCCGCGCGCCGAGGCGGCCCGCACGGACGCCGAGCTCTTCGCCGTCCTCACCGAGATGGTCGCGCCCCTGCACGACGCCCATGTCGTCGTCTCCGCCGACAGGACCGGGTTCTTCGGTATGACCCGCCCCGGGACCGAGGTCCCCGGCCCGGACCTCGACGACAAGGTCACCGCGTTCGTCGAGCGGCGCGATCTGGCGGGGCGACCGCTCCAGCGGTACGGGAAGGGCCGCATCGGATACGCCGACGTGCCCGCGCGGGACGGCGGCAGCTACGGCTATCTGCGGCTGTCCGCCTTCAGCGGCTACAGCGAGCGCAACACCTACGCGGCCAACCGCGCCGAGCTCGACCGCGCCCTCGACGCGATCCTCACCCCCGACCGGGTGCACCGTCTGCGGGGGCTGATCCTCGACGTACGCGTCAACGGCGGCGGTTCCGACAGCCTCGGCCTCGACCTCGCCGCCCGGCTCACCGACCGACCGTACTTCGCCTACGCCAAGCGGACCCGCCACACCGCCCCGCAGCCCCAGTACGTGCGTCCGGCCGCCGCCGCGCGCTACGCGGGGCCGGTCGCGCTGCTCACCGGGGGCTCGACCTTCAGCGCGGGCGAGACGTTCACCCAGGCCATGATGGAGCGCCCGGCGCCGACGACCCGGATCGGGGAGCCCACGCAGGGCGTCTTCTCCGATGTGATGGAGCGCGCACTGCCGGGCGAGGGCCGCGAGAAGTGGTGGTTCGGCCTGCCCAACGAGGAGTTCCTGGCCCGCGACGGCAGGACGACGTTCGACGGGTCCGGAGTCCCGCCCCTGCTGCGCGAACCGGTGTTCACGGAAGCGGAGTTCGCCCACGACAGGGACTCGGCGTTCGACCGTGCGGTGGGTTGGCTGGGGGAGCGGGGGCGGTAGGGACGCGGGCCCCGTCGTCCGCTGCCGAGGGCTCACCGCTGTGCCCAGGGGGTGGACGAGGGGCAGCCCACCCGTGCGCGGCCGAGAGAAGCGGTCACTCCCGGATCCACTGACGGGTGGGCGGACGCGCTGGGGTGACGGGTGGTCAGTCCTGTCGCCGGGACCCCGTCCCCTTCGCGTCGGGGTCGTCCCCCTCCAGTACCGACACGGCGTGGGCGGCCGAGGCGAGCGTCACATGGCGATGCCAGCCGGCGTACGAGCGGCCGGTGAAGTCGCGGATGCCGAGGCGGTCGGTGGTCTCGCGGAAGTCGTGGTCGGCGCGGCGGACGAGGCGGCTCAGCCGCATCAGGGTGGGCAGCCTGGTCTCCGTCATATCGGTGAGCCACAGCTCCACGGGCCCCTGGCGGCGGCTCTCCGCCACGCCGAGCAGCGCCAGTTCGCCCGGCCCCGCCAACTGCCGTACGGCGGGCGAGGGGCGGACGCGGAGCTTGGTGGTCAGGTGTATCGGCCGCCCGCTCCCGGAGTCGCGCCCCGGCAGCGGCGCCGGGCGCATCCGGTCGCGGGCGGCGGTCATGATCTGGATGGCCTGCTGGACCTCGGGTGTGCGCCCCTGCAGCGCGGGATCGGTCACGGTGAGCTGGACCGCGCCGGTGATCCGGGCGAGGAAGGGGACGCCCGCGGCCCGGAACGCCCCGATGGTGGACGCCAGGTCCATGTGCCGGGCGTCCAGCACGACCGGCCGCTGCGGCAGCCCCCAGTCGCTCGCCGTCTCCACGGCCGCCTCGACCGCCGAGTCACCCAGGGTGCGGTCGCCGAGGTCGTCGGGGATGGACGCCTGGCGGCGCCGGATGTGGTCGTTGAGCCAGGAGGAGGACAGGTGCAGCCGCCAGTTGAGGGGCACGCTCATCCGCTCGTTGGCGGCCCACACACCCACCGCCTGCTGGGCGTTGACGAGCTGGCCCAGCTCGGAGACGAACTGCCGGTCCACACCGACGGAGTTCTCCCCGGTCTTCGGAATGACCATGGGCCGCACCACATACGCCAACGGCGGGTCCAGCCGGGTGATGTGCCGGGCGAGGGAGCGGCGCACCGGGACCCAGTCCCAGGTCGAGTCGCTGACGAAGTGGTGGAGGCTCTGCTCGGTGGCCGAACCACCCAGCAGGGCCGCCATGTTGCGTATCGACCGGCGCCCCTTCGCCCCGAGGAGGCCGCGCAGATACGCGAGTCCCCTCAGCCGCTGGTCGCTGCGGCGCAGCGAGGCGAACAGCACCGTGCTCACCTCGGTGAGCACCCGCTCGTCCCAGGTCGCGGGCGGCGTGCTGGGCCGGTGGCAGTCGTCGTCCGACGGACAGTTCTCCAGTGTCTCGGCAACGGCATTCATGAGTCCCCCGTGGACTTGGAATGAGATGGGAGGAAGGCCCGCGCAGTCCGGCGAGCCACTTGATTCCGGATCCAACGATGCTCGTCGCACACTCGCGTGCCAAGGTAGAGGGGACACCCTCTGACCCACCCGGAACGAGGGGTAACCTCCCTCCCGCCGCGCCCAATCTTCCGTCCCCCGCTTCTTGCCGGAGAGACATGTCACACGTGTCGAGCCGAGGTGGTGGCGGACACCACGGGAAACGGCACGTTCCGGTAAAGGACCGGGCGGCCGCCCTGTTCGCTGCCAAAACTCCCTGGTCAGAGCAGTTTTGTGGTCGTGGTCGACGGCTGCGGAGGTGTGGTCCGGCCACACAGGAAGCGCCCTCACAGAGCACGGAGCAGGCCGTGCACCTTGGCGCGGACACAGAAACGCCCGGCCGCGAAGACCGTGGAGGTCTTCGCGGCCGGGCGTTGTGGTGTGCTGTTCCGGCGTGCTGCTTCCGCTCAGGCCGAGCGGGCTCCGCTGTGGGCCAGCAGGTCGAGGGAGAGCAGCGGGGCGGTCCTCGTGGGGGCGTCGATCACCGGGTCGCAGGCCAGCACCGCCTGGTGGAGACGGTTCATCCGGGGGGACGGTTCAAGGCCGAGTTCGTCGCCCAGCATCCTGCGCAGCCGCTGGACGACCTCCAGCGCCTGGGTGCGCCGGCCCGAACGGCTCAGCGCCAGCATGAACTGGGCGTGCAGATTCTCGTGCGTGGGATACAGCGCGCACAGCGCACTCAGTTCACCGAGAAGATCATGGTGCCTGCCGAGCCTGAGATCGGCGTCGATGCGCTGTTCCTGGACGCTGATCCGGGTTTCCTCCAGACCCGCCAGATGAATACGCAGAACGGGTCCCGACTGGACATCGGAGAGCGCCGATCCCTGCCACAACCCCAGGGCGGTGGACAGAAGTTCGGAGGCGGCGGCGTCGTTCTTTCCGAGTTCGGCCCGGCCCTGCCGTACGAGATCGTGAAAGAGATTCACATCGAGTTCGTCGTGGCGCACGGCGAGGAGATATCCGCCGTCCCTGGTCTGCAGCAGTTCACGCGCCGCCTTGAGGCTGCCGATGCGCGGCACCCGCTTCAGGATGCGCCTGAGCTGCAGAACGTACGACTGAAGCGTGGAAAGACCGGTATCCGGGGGACTTTCTCCCCACAGTTCCTCGATACAAGTTCCGACTGTGACAACCTGATTCGCGTTGAAGACGAGCAGCGCGAGGAGCTGTCGCTGCTTCGGGGCCGTGGGGGCGTAATCGTGACCGTTTTCCCGCACGCGCAGCGAACCGAGCACCGAGAATTCCATAACGACCTCTCGCTTGTTTTCCCGCATTGGCGAAACCGCCGACGGACGGCGGACCCGTTGTTCAGCGAGACTATCCCCGGGGCCCGCCCGGCTCTCCCAGGAGAGTTCAGGATCCGTCAACTCGCGCCATCGCGGCCCCCCATCGGGAGTTCAGCCAGCCTCCCTCGGGATTCCGTAGCGTCGGCCTCCGTCGACACGATCCCCGAGGAGGCACACGTGCGACTCGCAGGGAAGGTCGCCATCGTCACCGGTGGCACCAAAGGCCTGGGGTACGCGATCGCCCAGGCATACGCCAAGGAAGGGTGCCGCGTCGTCTGCGCCGCCCGCGAGCCCGACGAGGGGCGCGAACTGCCGCCGGTGGGCGAGGGCGACCTCGCCTACCACCCCGTCGACGTCCGCGACCCGGACTCGGTGGAAGCGCTGATGCGCGGCACCTACGAGGCATACGGCCGCCTCGACGTCCTGGTGGCCGGTGCGGGCGTCAGCCGGGCCGGTCCGGCCGAGCGGCTGGACGCCGCACACTGGTCGGACGTCATCTCCACCAACCTCAACGGTACGTTTCTGTCCGTGCGTTCAGCGGTTCCCTACCTTCTGCGCGACGGCGGGGGGCGCATCATCACCCTGTCGTCGGCGCTGGCGACCCGGGTGGCCCCCGGCTCGTCCGCGTACGCGGCGTCGAAGGCGGGGATCGAGATGCTCACCCGGGTCGTCGCCGTCGAGCTGGCGGGACAGCCCATCACGGTGAACTGTCTGAGCCCGGGCTTCATCGACGAGGGGATGGGACGCCAGCTGGCCCGCAACGAAGCCGTCTGGGACTACTACCGCGGCAAGATCGCGGCCGGGCGCGCCGGGCGGGCCGACGAGGTCGCCGACGCCGCGCTCTTCCTGGCCGACGACGGCTCCGACTACGTCAACGGCCATGTCCTGGAGGTCAACGGCGGGCTGCGGTGGTGACCGACCACCACCGCGGCCCCGACCCCCTGCCCACCTCGTAACGTTCACCACCCCCAGACAAGGAGAGCGACAACCATGTCCCCATGGACCACAGCGACTTGGGCGGAGGCCTCGTGAAGGCACTCGTGTCCGGTGACTCCGGACCGCGCCTCGACTCGGTGGCCGAGCCCGAGCCGCGCCCCGACCAGGCGCTCGTCGAGGTGCACGCGATCGCCGTCAACCGCGGTGAGCTCGCACTGATGGGGCAGCTCCCGCCCGGGTCCCGGCTCGGCTGGGACGTGGCGGGCACAGTGCTGCGCGCCGCGGCCGACGGGAGCGGGCCCGCGGCCGGCACCCGCGTCACCGCGCTCGCCGAACGCGACGGCTGGGCCGAGCGGATAGCCCTGTCGCCCACCCGGCTGACCCCCGTGCCGGGCGGCATGGACTGGCCCGCCGCCGCGGCCCTGCCGGTGGCCGGACTGACCGCGCTGTACGCCCTGGAGTACGCGGGACCGCTGCTCGGGCGGTCCGTGGTGATCACCGGCGCGGGCGGTGGAGTGGGCCGGATGCTGGTGCAGCTCGCCGCCGCGGCGGGCGCCGAGGTGATCGCCCAGGTGGGCTCCCCGGGCCGTGCGGAGGGCCTGCGGGCGCTGGGCGCCCACACGGTGGAGACGTACGAGGAGGGCGCCGCCGCCGGCGGTCCGGTGGACGTGCTCGTCGACAGCGTCGGCGGGCAGGTGCTCGCCGGTGCCTTCGGGCGGGTACGGCCGGGCGGCACGCTCGTGTGCTACGGCAACACCGTGCGCGAGGAACTGCGGCTGCCGATGGACTGGGGTCATGCGCGCCCCGGACTGCGGATCAGCTATCTCCACCTCTTCGACGAGGTGACCCGCCGCAGTGTGGCGCGCGATCTGGCCTCGCTGGTGCGGCTGGTGGCAGAGGGGCGGCTCACCCCCGAGGTCGCCGCCGTCGGCTCCTGGAGCGATCCGGAGCCCGCGCTCGACGCGCTGCGGCAGCGGCGGGCCAACGGCAAGGTCGTCCTCACCCTCTGAGACCTTCCTCCCACGGGCCCGGCGGTTTGTGCGGACCGCCGGGCCCCTCCGCTGCCGTCACGCCTACCGGCCGCCTCCAGCCGCCGGTCATCGGCGCACCTCCTGTCCTCCAGGAGGTGCGGCCACCGTGGAACGTATGAGCCTGCCATCCACAACGCCCTCCGACCGCCGCCCCTCCCGGGTACCGCCGCCCCGTGTGGAGGAGGTGGCCGACCGGATCTTCGCGTACGTCCAGCCCGACGGGGGCTGGTGCCTGAACAACGCCGGGATCCTCGCCGGGCCCCACTCGGTGGCGCTCGTCGACACCGCGGCCACCGAGGCCAGGGCCCGCGCCCTGCGCACCGCCGCGCTCGCCCGCGGCGGCGCCGAGCCGAGGACCGTCCTGAACACCCATCACCACGGCGACCACACCTTCGGCAACGCCGTCGCCGCCCCGCGGGCCACCGTCATCGCGCACACGCACACCCGCGCCGAGATGGCCGAGAAGGGCGAGGGCCTCAAACACGTATGGCCCGACACCGACTGGGGCGACCTCGGTGACCTCGGCCGCTCCCTGCCGACGGTGACCTTCGAGGACCGGTTGACGGTGTACGTCGACGAGCTGGCCGTCGAGCTGATGTACGTGGGACCGGCGCACTCCACCAACGACGTGGTGGTGTGGGTGCCCGAGCACCGGGTGCTGTTCGCGGGCGACGTTCTGATGCCCGGCTGCACACCGTTCCTCCTCGCGGGATCCATCCTCGGCTCCCTGGAGGCGATCGCACGACTGCGGGCGCTCGATCCCCGTACGGTTGTGGGCGGGCACGGGCCGGTGGCCGGGCCCGAGGCGCTCGACGAGGCCGAGGCGTATCTGCGGTGGCTTCAGGAGGTCGCCACGAAGGGGATCGACGCGGCACTCACCCCGTTCGAGGCGGCCCGGGACACCCCGCTCGGCGGCTACGCGGAGCTGCGCGACCCGGAGCGGCTGGTGGCCAATCTGCACCGCGCCTACTCCGAGGCGCTCGGCAAACCCCTGGACACCCAGATCCGCTCGGCGCCGGTGATGGCCGAGATGGCCCGTCTGGGCGACGGGAGCGCGCTGGCCTGTCTGGCCTGAGCACCCACGTAGAGGACCCTGAGCACTGGCGTATACGGCTTCGCCCCGCCGGTTCAACCGGCGGGGCGAAGCCATATGCGCGCGGGCCCCGCTAGCCGTCGGAGGGTGCGACGGTGTGCAGGGCGCCGCGGTGGAAGACCAGCGGAGGGCGCGCGGCGTCCACCCCCAGACCCACCACCTCGGCGACGGCGAAGAAGTGGTCGCCCAGCCGCTGGACCTGGCGCACCAGACAGTCCAGCCACGCGGTGGTGCCCGGCAGCACGGGGTTGCCGTGCGGCGACTCCCACCACGTCAGACCCGCGAACTTGCTCGCGGTGTCACCCGGTGCGCCGCTCTTGGCGAAGCGCGCGCAGAGCTCCTGCTGGTCGTGGGCGAGGATGTTGACGGTGAACGAGCCCGCCTCACTCATCGGCGGCCAGCTGACGGACTTCTCGTCGATGAAGATCCCCACGAGCGGTGGCTCCAGCGACACCGACACGAACGACCCCACCACGAGTCCGGCGGGCCCGGTCGCCGTCGCCGCGGTGACCACGGTGACGGGACTCGGGACATGGCCGAGTATGTGCCGGAACAGCTGCGGCTCCACGAACGCCCCCACAGGCGGTGCCCAGGACATGTCGACCTCCCCAATGATGTTCTCCGGTCAACAGCAATGCTGCGGCCCGTGGTTGGGGAACCGGTCGGAGGCGGATGCAGAGCCGCCGATGAGCGCGTCGAGCGGCACCCGGGGTCGCCGTTCATCCTCCATCCGTCCCCCATCGGCCCCCTCGACCATGGGGGACAC
Source organism: Streptomyces sp. ERV7 (assembly GCF_001653515.1). GTDB lineage: Bacteria > Actinomycetota > Actinomycetes > Streptomycetales > Streptomycetaceae > Streptomyces. The sequence goes on from NZ_LYOY01000094.1 coordinate 7,856, forward strand.
CCGTATATGGATGGAGGAGCCGGCCATGCCCGTGCCCCAGCAACGTGATCCCGAACTCACCCGGAAACATCTGACGACCTGGCTCGCCGAACGGCTGCCGGAGGCGACGGACCTCCAGGTCCGCGTGGAGGTGCCCGAGGGCCTCGGCTTCTCCAACGAGACGCTGCTGGTGGACACCAAGTGGGGGCCGACCGGCGCCGAGCGGCACCGCCGTCTGGTCGTCCGGGTCGCCCCCACCCGCTACCGGGTGATGCCCGGCTCCCGGCTCGACGAGGAGTACCGCGTCCTGGACGCGCTGCGGGACACCGATGTGCCGGTGCCCGGTGTCCTCGGCTTCGAGGCCGACCCCGGGCTGCTCGGCGCGCCCTTCTACGCCATGGACCGCGTCGAGGGCTGGGTCCCGCCGGACCTGCCCTCGTACCACCGCGACGGCGGACCGGTGGCCGCGCTCGACGAAGGCGGCCGGGCGGCGGTGTGGTGGGGCGGTGTGGAGGCGCTGCACCGCATCCACCGACTGGACGTGGGCACGCTCGGCCTCGACGGCCTGCGCCTCTCGGCGCACGGGCCGTATGGCCTCGGTGCCCAACTCGACTACTACGAAGCCCATATGGACCACTTCGGCGGCGCGGACAGCGTCCCGGTCCGCGAGGCGCTGGCGCTGCTGCGCGACCAGACGCCGCCCGAGCCGGAGCGGCCGAGTCTGCTGTGGGGCGACGCGCGCCTGGGCAACCTGATGTTCTCCGGTGTGGCCCCGGTGGCCGTACTGGACTGGGAGATGACCTTCCTGGGCCCCGGCGAGGCCGACCTCGGCTGGTACCTCTACCTCGACCGGCACCTCAGCGAGGGCGTGGGCGCACCCCGGCTGTCCGGGCTGCCCGGGCGCGCCGAGACGATCCGGCGCTACGAGGAGCTGGCGGGGCGGTCCGTCGCGGCGCACATGGACTGGTACGAGGTGTTCGCCGGCTTCCGGTTCGCCCTGATCGCCTCCCGGGTGGGACGGCTGCTCGTCGAGCACGGCCTGGTCGCCGCCGAGGCGGACGTCCCGCTCGCCCGCAACGCGGCCAACCTGCTCGCCCGCACGCTGCGACCGCTCGGCTGAGCCCCCGCACTTCCCTCCACCCCC
>NZ_LYOY01000095.1 GCF_001653515.1 Streptomyces sp. ERV7
CACCACCGGCCGCCGCCTCGACGAGCAGGCCACCGCCGACCGGGCGGCGGACACCGGGCTGATCCTGCCGGTGCTGCGGCCCGACCGCCGCCGCCAGGCCAGGCTCGCCCTGCTGATGGACGTCTCCTCCTCGACCGTGGTGTGGGAGCAGACCCTCGACGAGCTGCGCCAGGTCTGCGAGCGGGCCGGGGCCTTCCGCGAGGTGCAGCTGCACTATCTGCACGAGGGCGCGGACGGCGGGCCGCGCGTGGGCACCGGCGTCGCCCCCGGGGGGCACCTCGTCGACCCGTCCCAGTTCTGGGACCCGGCCGGACGCTCGCTGACCCTGCTGCTCAGTGACTGCGCGGGCCCCATGTGGCGCAGCGGGCAGCTGCACCGGCTGCTGTACGGCTGGGCGCGGACCGCCCCGCTCGCGGTGGTACAGCCGCTGCCGCAGCGGATGTGGCGCTCCACCCATCTGCCCACCCGGCAGGGGGTGCTGCGGCGCCGGGAAGGCCCGGCCGGGCGGCTGGAGTTCCGCCCGCGCAGGCCCGAGCGGGGCCGCGAGGCCCGGGGGATCCCGGTGCCGGTGCTCGCCCTGCGCCAGTCCTCGTTCGGCGCCTGGGCGCGGCTGGTGAGCGGCTCCACCGAGCAGACCATGGAGGCGGCGGCCGGCCGGGTCCGCGCCGACCACGCCCCGGCCGGCGGGAGCACCCGCGCCGAGCAGGTCCTCACGCCCGCCGAGCGGGTCGCCGCGTTCCGCGACACCGCCTCGCCCGACGCGGCCCAGCTCGCCGCCTGTCTGTCGGCGGCGCCCCTGGTGCTGCCCGTGATGCAGCTGGTCCAGCGGGCGATGCTGGTCGACAGCGGGCCCGAGGTGCTGGCCGAGGTGCTGCTCAGCGGGCTGCTGCGGACCGACGAGGAGAGCGGCGGCGGGGAGCGCCTGCCGGGCTACGCCTTCCTGGACGGAGTGCGCGAGGAACTGCTCGAACACCTCGGCGCCGGAAGCGCGATCCTGGTGCTCAAGCACTGCTCGGAGTACGTGGAGCGGCGCTACGGGCGGACCGTGCGCAACTTCCCCGCGCTCGCCGCGGCCGTACTCGCCGGGTCGGTGGACCCCGGCGGCAGCGCGCCCGCCGGACCCTCCGACGACTCCCGGCTGCGGGTGTTCGCCCGGGTCTCGGCCCAGGTGCTGCGGCGCTTCGGCCGGCCCGACCAGTTCGTCCAGCCGGGCGGCGGCGACGGCGCGGGTCCCCGCGAGCTGTCCGAGCGGGCCCACGACTGCCTCGACCGGTTCCGCTCGTACGGCACGGTCCGCGACCTCGACATGGGCGTCCAGCTGCTGGGCGCCGCCGTGCGGGGCGAGGAGCGGATCGCCGAACGGGCTTATCTGTACGGGGAGTTGGCGCAGGCGCTGCTGCTGCGCTGGGAGCTGCGGCGCCTCGGCGAGGACCTGGGCGAGGCCCTGTCCGCCGTGGAGAAGGCGCTGCCGCACGAGCGCCGGGCCCATCTCACCCTCGCCCGGATCCTGGAGGCGATGGCCGACGAGGCGGAGTCGGGCAGGGCGGGCGCGGACGAGGCGTGGTGGCTGAGGGTGCTGACCGAGCCGCAGGGGCCGCCGGGACGGCCGGGCGAGCCCTGGCGGCCGCCCGCGGTCCCGGAGGCGCCCCCGGCGCTCCCGGACGCCGAGGCCGAACCGCGGCGCCCGGAGGTGCGCTCGCCCCACGAGGTAGCCCTGTACCTGCTCAACCGCGCCCACAGCAGCCTCGCCCTGATCGGCGGCATCCCGCCGGCCTCCGCGGCCCAGCGTGCCGACTGGCGGGCCGCCTCGCTGGCCCGGGTGCGGGTGCTGCGGCGGCTCGCGGAGCTGGAGCCGAAGTGGGCGGGCGGCTGTCTGGACAGCGCGGTCCGGGTGAGCGACGCGCTCCTCACGGAGGGCCGCACCGCCGACGTCCTGCTGCTGCGCGGCTCGCTGCTGCTCGCTCTCGCCCGCCACACGGCCGCCGGCCGCGACGAGGAGGCGCTGCTCACCGCCCGCGCCTACGCCGACCGCGCCGCGACCGACCTCTACGCCGGGTTCGAGACGCTGGCGCCGGGTTCGGTGACCGACGCCGAGATCAGCCGGGCCTGGCTCGACAACGCCGACGCCGTGGAGCTCTCCCGGGCCGAGCCCGACGACGCCACCCGGCTGATCGTCCTGCAGGCCCTGGACCAGGCGCGCCGCTACGCGGGCCCCGACCGCGAGGCCCAGGCCGTGTGCCTGCTGCGGATGGCGAAGGTGCTGCGCGAGCGGTACGAGTCGACCCGCAGCCGTACCCACCTCGACTCGGCGGTGGTGGCCTGGTCGGAGGCGCTGGAGCTGATGGGCCCGGACGACCCGCGCCGCGCCGCCGCCTTCACCGAGCTCGGCGACGCGCTCACCGCGCGCGCCCGCGCCATGGAGTCCGTCGACGACGCCCGGGGCGCGGTGCGGGCGCTGCGCCGGGCGCTCGACGAGACCTCCGAGTCCGACCCCGAACTCGCCCGCAGGCGCTATCTGCTGGGCGCCGCGCACGTACAGCGCTTCCACGCCGAGGAGGTCCTCTCCGATCTGCACGAGGCCCACTGGATACTGGGCGCGGCCGCCCGGGCCACCGAGCGCAGCGCGGTCCTCGCCCGGATCTGGCTGCTGCGCGCCGAGGTGCTGCGGCTGCTGTCCGAGCGGACCGGCTCGCCGTCCCGGCTCGGCGAGGCGGCCGACCACGCGCTGCGGGCCGCGGCGGAGAGCAGGGCGGCCGGGGAGCCGCTGACCGAGGCCCGGGCGCGTCAGGTGCGGGCGCTGCTCCTTGAGCGGACGGCGGGACCGGCACGAGCACGGGAGGAGCACCTTGAGGTACTGCGCGTCCTTTCGGCCGCCGCGGAGTCGGGAGCGGCCGACACCGAGGCGGAGGCCCTGAGCCGGGCGGAGATCCACCGGCTCGACGGCGAGCTGGGAGCGTCGTGACGGCGACCGCGACGGACGGGGGAAGGGCGCTGCCGGACCCCGCGGCGCTGCCGGCGCTGCGCCCTCTGGCGGCCCGCTCCCCGCACGAGTGCGGGCACCCCGTGCTGGCCGCGGTCCTCGCCGACCTGTGCCACCGGCCCGGGCCCGCCGGGCGCGCCGGGGCGTACTTCAGCGACGCGCCGGCGGCCGCGGCGCCCTCGGACGCGGCGGGCGCGTACTTCGCGGACACGCCCTCGGTCCGCCCCGGCGAGCCCGGCCCCGGAGATGTGCCGTGACCACCGCCGAGGAGCCCCGCTGGCCGCACCGTGAGCTGGATCCGGACGCCGTGCGGCCCGTACCGCTGCGGCAGTTCGTCCTGAAGGTGCACAGCCGGTGCAACCTCGCCTGCGACTACTGCTACATCTACCGCGGCCAGGACACCAGTTGGCGCGAGCGCCCGGCCCGGGTCCCGGAGCCGACCGTGCGCCGCACCGCCCGGCGCATCGCCGAGCACGCCGCCGCCCACCGGCTCACCGCGCTCCGCATCGACCTGCACGGCGGCGAACCGCTCCTCGGCGGGGCCGGTCCCGTCCTCGCGTACGCGGCCGAGGTGCGGCGCGCGGTGCGCGAGGCCGTGCGGGGCGTGGTGCCCGGCGGCTGCGAGGTCACCGCGACCGTGCAGACCAACGGCACCCTGCTCACCCCGCGCACCCTCGACCGGCTCGCCGCCGCCCGCGTCCGGGTCGGACTGAGCCTGGACGGGGGAGCGGCCCGGCTCAACACCCGCCGCACCGACCGCCGGGGCCGCTCCTCCTGGCCCGCCGTCGCCGCGGCCGCCCGGCTGCTCGCCCGGCGCCCCGCCGCGTACGCGGGCATCCTGTGCACGGTCGACCTCGCCGCCGACCCCGAGGACGTCTACCGCTCGCTGCTCGCGCTCGGCCCGCCCGGCATCGACCTGCTGCTGCCGCACGGCACCTGGGCCGCGCCGCCGCCCGGGATCGCCCCGGCCCCGGTGCCGGGGCGGCGCGCGCGCCCCACCCCGTACGGGGACTGGCTGGTGCGGGTCTTCGACCTGTGGTGGGACGACGACCGGATGCGGACCGGGGTGCGGCTCTTCCAGGAGATCGTGGCGCTGCTCCTGGGCGTGCCGAGCTCGGTCGAGTCGGTGGGGCTCTCCCCGATGGTGGCCGTCGTGGTGGAGACGGACGGCACGATCGAGCAGACGGGCGCGCTGCGCTCGGCGTACGAGGGCGCCTCCGCCACCGGACTCGACGTCTTCCGCCACTCCTTCGACCGGGCCCTGCGCCATCCCGGCGTCGCCGCACGCCAGTTGGGTGCCGCCGGGCTGGCGCGGGACTGTGTGCAGTGCCCGGTGCTGGAGGTGTGCGGGGGCGGCAACTACGCCCACCGGTACGCCCCGTACAGCGGTTTCCTCCACCCCAGCGTGTACTGCGCCGACCTGGAGCGGCTGATCCGCCACGTCGCGGCCCGCCTCGCGGACGCCGACGGGCCCCGGCGGGGAGGCCCGTGACCGCCAACTCCTGCTCATGTACACCGTTGTGACGCACAATTGAAAGTGCGCGCACATCCAGCAGCTTCCGGCCCGAGCCGAGGGAGTCCGCCGCATGTCCGACCACGAGGGCGCCGTGGAGCCCACGCTGCCCGAGCCGGCCGAGGAGTCACCCCGCGTCACGGTGCTCTTCGCCGGGCAGAGCCAGGCCTGGGCCGACTGGATCGGGCAGCAGCTGGAGCGGGCGGGACACCCCGCCGTCCTCATACGGTGGGATCCGCTGCACCTCAAGCCCGCCGACTCGGCCCTCGCCGACCTGCTGGAGCCGCCCGGCCACATCCTGGTGGTCCTGGACGACTGGTATCTGCGGTTCGACTCGGAGAAGTACCAGGGCTGGGCCCGGCTGCTGCGCGACACCCTGCCGCAGCACCGCGACCGCGTCGCCGCCGTCAGCGTCACCGCCAAACCGCTGCCGCCCGCCGCGGCCACCCTGCGCCCCATCGCGCTGCGCGGGGTCGGCCCCGACGCGGCGCGCCGCCGCGTCCTGGAGTGCGCGGGTCCCGCCGGGCACCCCGGCGCGGTCGTCCTGGAGCGGCCCATCCGCTTCCCCGACGACCGGCCCGGGATCTGGAACGCGCCGCGCCGCAACCGCCAGTTCACCGGCCGCGAGGACGCCTTCGAGCGGATCCACGACATCCTGGCGGCCTCCGGCGAGGAGGGCGGCCGGGTGGTGGTGCACGGGCTGAGCGGCGTCGGCAAGACCCAGGCCGCGATGGAGTACGTGCACCGGTTCGCGGGGGAGTACGACATCGTCTGGTGGGTCGGCGCCGCCGCCAAGGCCAGCGCCCGCGAGGGTTTCGCGGCGCTCGCCCCGGCCCTGGGCCTGCCCCAGGGCAGCCGGCTCGGCGAGGTCATCACCGGTGTGCGCGGCGCGCTGGAGACGACCGGGCGGCGCTGGCTGGTCGTCTTCGACGGGGCGGAGAGCCCGGAGGCGGTCGGCGAGCTCATCCCGGAGGGTCCCGGGCACGTCCTGGTCACCGCCAACTCGCCCGAGTGGCCCGGCCTCGGCGCCCAGCTGGTGCAGCTGCCGCCCTTCGACCGCGAGGAGAGCGTCGCCTTCGCCCGGCGCCGCGCCGAGCGCCTGGACGAGCACGACGCGGACCGGCTCGCCGAGGCGGTCCAGGACCTGCCGCTGCTGCTCGACCAGACCGCCACCTGGATCGCCAACAACCCGGCCGCCTCCGTCGCCGACTATGTGCGCGGCATCAGCCAGGGCGATCCGCACACCGTCTCCACCATGCCGTCGCGCGAGTACCCGGCGAGCTTCCAGGCCGCCTGGTCCAAGACGCTCAACAGCCTGAACGAGACCTCCGCCGAGGCCTGGGAGCTGCTCAAGCTGCTCGCCCACTTCTCGCCCGACTCCGTGCCGCTGCGGCTGCTCCAGAACGCCCGGGTCAGCGATCTGCCGCAGCACCTCGCCGACCTGGTCACCGACCCCAGCAGCTGGAACTCGGCGCTGCGCACGCTCTCCCGGGTGACCTCCACGCCGCTGGAGTACGACGAACCCGGCCGCCTGGGCACCCGTACCGTCGGCTCCCTGCGCATCCACCGGCTGCTGCACCGCTTCGTCCGCGGCAGCCTGCCCGAGCAGGACCACGAGCGGGCCACCGCCACCGCCTGCCGGGTGCTGGTCGCCGCGGACCCGCGCGACCCGGCCGGCTCCCACAACTGGCCGCGCTACGCGGAGCTCATCCCGCATCTGGAGCCGTCCGGGGCGCTCACCGCCACCGACCCGGACGTGCGCCGTCTGGTCCTCAACTGCATCGAGTACCTGCGGGTGCGCGGCGAGTTCCGCGAGGGGCGCCGGCTCAGCGGCCTCGCCGTGGAGTCCTGGCGGCCCCTGTCGGGCCCCACCGACGGCCTCGTCCTGGTCGCCACCCACCAACTCGCGCACATGCTGCGCCAGTTGGGGGAGTACGGCCGTGCCGAGGAGCTGGGGCGCGGCACCCTGCGGCGGCTGATGGCCGAGGGCCGCGGCGGCATCGAGGTGGTCCGCGCCAAGAACGGTCTGGGCGGCACGCTGATGGTGCTCGGCAAGTACGCCGAGGCGCGCGCCCTGTTCGAGGAGGCGGCGGGGGAGACCGCGGCGCTGCTCGGCGACTGGAAGGTGCCCCGGCTGCTCGCGATCCGCCACAACCTGGCGGTCACCCTCGCCCTCCAGGGCCACTACGCCAAGTCCCTCTCGCGCCACGAGGAGGTCCTGGAGGAGTGCATCTCCGTCCTCGGCGGCAAGGACCACCTCACCCTCCAGGCAGGGCTCTACAAGGCCCAGATGCTGCGGCTGATGGGCCGGTACGGCGAGGCACTGACCATCCAGGAGTACAACCACCGGCTGCACCGCCAGATCCTGGGCGCCGACCACCCCCAGACGCTCACCGCCCAGCACAACCTGGCCCTGTGCCTGCGCCGCGACGGCGAGCCCGAGCGGGCCAGAGGGCTGCTGTGCGAGGCCCGCGAGGCGATGCTGCGGCGCGCCGACGCGACCGCGTTCACCTGCGACTACGCCATGCTCCTGAGGGACCTGGGACGGCACGGCGAGGCACACGAGCTGGCCTCGTCGGCGGCCGCCGGATACAAGGAACTGCTCGGCGCGGAACACCCGTACACGATCGGCGCGTACGACAACGTGGCCCTGGTGCTGCGCGAGACGGGCGAGCACCGCGCCGCCCGCGAGCTCTGCGAACGCAACCTCAGGGCCTTCACCCGGGTGCTGGGCCACGTCCACCCCTGGACGCTGGGCTGCGCCATGAACGCCGCATCGGCGAGGGCGGCCGACGGCGATCTGCCGGGCGCGGCGGAGCTCGGCCGCTCCGCGCTGGTGCGGGCGGTGACCTCGGTGGGCCAGACACACGTCCTCGCGGTCAACCTCCAGGCGGGCCTCGCCCAGGACCTGAGGGCGCTCGGCCGCCGGGCCCAGGCCGCCGAGCTGCTCCGGGACGCGGTGACGACCCTGACGCTCGCCCTGGGCGAGAACCACCGCCAGACCGCGTACATGAGGAGCGGGGCACGGCCGTACTGGGACTTCGAGCCGATGCCGGTGTAAGGCGGCAGGGCGGAGATGACTCCTGTCGGTCAAGTGTGAGCAAAGCCACGTACGGCTGGATCTGACACTTCTCTGACGTTCCTCTGACCTGGAGCAGGCAATTCCCGGACGGGAACGTGCCGTTCCTGTAGTTGGTGGCTGAATTCTGCGCTGCCCCGGTTCGCCCCGTCTTGAAGCGGAGGGCGATCATCAAGATCCTTGATGGGGCCTTGGGCATCGCTCAAGGGACGCTCCCTTGCGGTGGGCGACGATCGAACGAGCCGAGAACCTCTCTCCTGTCCCGGCGAGAGGCCAACTCCCCATGCCTCAGGAGGGTTTGCCATGACTCAAGGCGACACGATCGGCGCCGGGCCGCCGGGCGCGGCGGCCGGACCGGGCCGCCGGGCACGGTCCTTACGACTGGGGAAGTCGAGCGGGTTACGCACGGTCGCCACCCGCGACGGCTGGCTGCGCCCCGAGACCACCCGGCTGCCCTCGCTGACGGGACTGCGCTTCCCCGCCGCCCTCCTGGTGTTCCTCAACCACACCGGACTGCCGTTCCCGTTCCTGCGTCTGGTCAAGGACGACGACGCGGCGATGGACTGGTTCGACGTCACCCGCAACGCGGGCGCCCTCGGCGTCACGTTCTTCTTCGTCCTCAGCGGATTCGTGCTCACCTGGGCCGTCCGGGAAACGGACACCACGCGCGCCTTCTGGCGCCGCAGGATCGTGAAGATCTACCCGAACTACGCGATCACCTGGCTGCTGGCCATGGTCCTCTTCGCCTCGGCCTACACGCCGACCAGGACCGCCGTACTCAACCTGCTCATGGTGCACGTCTGGGTCCCGACGTTCGATGTGTTCTCCAGCGTGAACCAGCCCAGCTGGTCGCTCGGCTGCGAATTGCTCTTCTATCTCTCCTTCCCGCTGCTGCACAAGGTATTCCGCCGCATCAGGGCCGGGCACCTCAAGTACTGGATATCGGGTGTGACGGCGGCGATCATCGCGACGCCGTTCTTCACCTACCTGCTGCTGCCGGACAACCCCAACTTCCCCGGCGGCGCGGCGCTCGGCGCCCGCGCCTCCACCAACCAGTACTGGTTCGCGTACAACTTCCCGCCGGTGCGGCTGCTCGACTTCGCGCTCGGCATGCTGGTCGCGCAGGCCGTGCTCAACGGACGCTGGTGGAACATCGGCATGACCTGGTCGAGCGTGCTGCTGGCCGGCAGCTATGTGTGGGCCTCCCACGTGCCGTTCCTCTACTCGCAGCGGTCCATGACCATCATCCCGATCATCTTCCTGATCGCGGCCGCCGCCACCGCCGACGCGAGGAACCAATTCACGCTGTTCCGCAATCGCGCGATGATCTGGCTGGGCGAAGTGTCCTTCGCCTTCTATCTCGTCCATTTCGTCGTACTCGCATATGTGCGCAAGTGGCTGGGCCACGACATGTACTCGGTGCCGCAGACGATTGGCATCGTCCTGGTGGAATTCGCCATCGCGCTGCTCGCCTCCTGGGCGTTGTACGCGCTGATCGAGCGCCCCATCACCCGTAACTGGTCGAAGCCCCGGCGCCCCAAGGCCGCGGCGAGCTGACCTGCTCCGAACCACTTGCATTCAAGTGGAGTTCAAGATTCGACTGTAAGGATTCCCCCCATGAAGACCATCGCCCTCATCACAGGTGCCAACAAAGGAATCGGTTTCGAAATCGCGCGCCAGCTCGGCGAGCTGGGAATCACCGCGATCGTGGGTGCGCGCGACGAGGAACTCGGCAAAGCCGCCGCCGAGAAGCTCGGTCAGCCCTTTGTGCAGATCGATGTCACCGACCCGGAGAGCATCAAGAAGGCCGCCACCTATATCGACCTGGCCTACGGAAAGCTCGACATCCTGGTGAACAACGCCGGAATCACCGTCTCGCACGAGGAGGGCCGGCCCAGCACCACCTCGCTGGAGACCATGCGCTCGCTCTACGAGACCAATGTCTTCGGTGTGGTGGCGGTGACCAACGCGTTCCTGCCCCTGCTGCGCAAGTCGCCGGCGGGCCGGATCGTCAACCAGTCCAGCGAGATGGGCTCGCTCACCAACGTGCTCAACCAGGACCACCCGATCTGGCACGTGAACAACCTGCCGTACAACTCCTCCAAGACCGCGCTCAACATGATCACGGTGTCCTACGCCAAGGAGCTGTGGGACACCCCGATCAAGGTCAACGCGGTCGACCCGGGCTGGTGCCGCACCGACATCACCGGGGGCGAAGGCTACAAGTCGGCCGAGCAGGGCGCGGCGATCGCCGTGAAGCTCGCCACCCTGGACGCGGACGGCCCCACCGCCACGTTCGTACAGGACCAGGGCGCACTGCCCTGGTGAGCACCCCCCCTGTCTCTCTCCCCACAACCCGTACTGCTGAAGGAAGATGACGATGTCCGCTCCGCGGATGAACAACCCGGCGCAGGTGCTGCCCGATTCCATGACGGCCATCCTGGGTCTGATCAAGTCGATCCGTAAGGCCGGTGTCGAGGACGCCACCCTCGAACTGGTCCACCTGCGCGCCAGCCAGATCAACGGCTGCGGCCCGTGCCTGGACGCGTCGGCCAGGGCCGCGCAGAAGGCGGGCGTCTCCGAGGAGCGCATCTTCTCGGTGGGCGCCTGGCGCGAGACGCCGTTCTACAGCGACGCCGAGCGCGCCGCGCTGGCGCTCGCCGAGCACGTCACCCGGCTCGCGGACCGCGAGGACGCGGTGCCGGACGCCGTGTGGAACGAGGCCGCGAAGCACTACGACGAGCAGCAACTGGCCGCCCTGGTCCTCCAGATCGGTGTGGTCAACCTGTTCAACCGCCTCAACGCCTCCACCCGGCAGCAGGCCGGACAGGCCTGGTGACGCACCGCACACCGCCGGGTCCGAAATGCCCGGCGGTGTGCGACAGTTGGCCGGCCGGGGGACCGGCGAACGAGCCCACCGGCGGCGTACGTTGTCACATTCGCCGGGGCCGGTTCGTCAGGGGATTGACGGAACGCGAACCAAAAAGGATGTGACCGATGGACGAGCGCGAGTGGCTGGCGCAGCGATTCGAGGAGAACCGGAGCCATCTGAGAGCGGTGGCCTACCGGATGCTCGGCTCGCTGAGCGAGGCCGACGACGCCGTTCAGGAATCCTGGCTGAGGCTCAGCCGTGCCGACACGGACGACATCGAGAACCTGGTCGGCTGGCTGACGACGATCGTGGGCCGGGTCTGTCTGGACATGCTGCGCTCGCGCCGGGCCCGCCGTGAGGACCCGCTGGAGGCCCAGGTCACCGAGCCCGCCCTGGACCCCGAGGACGGCGCCGACCCCGAGCACCAGGCGATGCTCGCCGACTCGGTGGGCCTGGCCCTGCTGGTCGTCCTGGAGACGCTGGACCCGGCCGAGCGCCTCGCGTTCGTCCTGCACGACATGTTCGCGGTGCCCTTCGAGGAGATCGCGTCCATCGTGGACCGCAGTCCCGCGGCCGCCCGGCAGCTGGCCAGCCGCGCCCGCCGCCGCGTTCAGGGCGTG
>NZ_LYOY01000096.1 GCF_001653515.1 Streptomyces sp. ERV7
GGGTGTCGTCCGTCATGGCGGCCATCCCTACCGCCAACACCCCGAATCCACCAGACACGAGCACCGAGCTACCGTCAAAATCCTTCTGTGGCACTGACTCAGGACGAATCGGCGATCGCGGCGGTCTGGGACCAGCAGAACGTCTGGTCGCGGAGCGCCGACCGGCTGAAGACGACCGTGGAGGGGGCGCGCAGCAAGGCGCTTGTGCTCGCCATCCTCGCGGCGGTGCTCGGGACCGGCTCGGCCCAGGCGATGGGCCACAGCGAGGTGGCCGGGAAGGTGCTCGCCTTCGCCGCGGCCGTGGCGGCGGGTGCGGCGCCGCTGCTCGCCCAGCGCGGCGGGGCGGTCCGGCTCAGCGACTGGATCCGGGTGCGCGCCGTGTCCGAGGCGCTGAAGGCCGAGGTGTACACCTGCCTGGCGCGGGTCGGGCGTTACCGGGAGCCGGAGGGCGCGGGCGCGCTGCTCGCCGAGCGCGGGCGGGCGTACCGGGCGGACGGCGGTGACCTGGTCCGCTACACCGCCGGGATCGCCGCCCTGCCGAGGCCGCTGCCGCCGGTGACCGACCTCGATTCGTATGTCGAGCACCGTCTGCGGCGCCAGATCGAGACGTACTACCGGCCCAAGGCCGAGTGGATGCGCGGCAAGGTCGTCCTCGCGGGCCGGGTGGAGCTGGCCCTCGGTGCTCTGGCCGCCCTGCTGGCGGCGGGCGCGGGCGTGTTCTCCGTCGGTGGGCTCGCCGCCTGGGTGCCGGTGGTGGCATCGGTCTCGGTCGCCCTGACCGCGCACGCCATCGCCCAGCGGTACTCGTACCAACAGCTCGAATTCATGCGCACGGCCGAGGAGTTGGAGCGGCTGCTGCACCGCTGGGAGCACGCGCCCGGGGCCGTGGGGACGCCCGAGGCGGCCGAGGCGTTCGTCGCCGAGTGCGAGCACGTCATCTCGATCCAGAACGAGGCGTGGATGATCCGTTGGACGGTGGGGTGATGGACAACCAGCCGGTGTTCTCGGACGCGACGTTCGAGAGGCGGTATCTCGACTTCGTGGGCAGGAGGTACAACCGGGTCGAGCTCTTCGGCGTCGACGTCTCGTCGCGGCGGTCCAGGAGCGGTTGGCCGCTGGGGGACCTGTTCGTCGATCTGAGGACGTTCGGCGATGCCGGGGAGGCCACGGCGGTGACAGCGGGGAGCGCGTTGGCCGGGAGCCGGCGGACGTTGGTGCGCGGTGCGGCGGGCTCCGGAAAGACGACGCTGCTGTGGCACATGGCCGTCTCGGCGGCGCGGGGGCAACTGAACGCGAGTGACCATCTGCACGAACACATCCCCTTCGTCCTGCCGGTGCGGAACCTCGGACGACGCCGCCCCGGGCTCCCGCGCCCGTCCGAGTTCCTGGACGCCGCCCGTCTGGTGATCGCGCACGAGCAGCCCGACGGCTGGGCGGAGCGCGTGCTCGGGTCCGGCCGGGGCCTGCTGCTCATCGACGGCGTCGACGAGGTGAGCGAGTCCGAGCGGGACGAGATCCGCTCATGGCTGGGCGACCTCCTCACCGCGTATCCGCGCTGCTCGTACGTGGTGACGACGCGCGCCCATGCCGTACCCGAACCCTGGCTGAAGGAGTGGGAGTTCACCGTTCTGGACCTGGGGCCGCTGAGTCCCGAGGACATCAGGGAGCTCATCACCCGCTGGTACGCCTTTGCCTCCACGGGCGCGGAAGGGCGGCGGCCGGAAAGGGAGGCGCTGGAGGAGAGGCGGGACGCGCTGCTGGCCGCTGTCGTCGAGCGGTCCGACCTGCGGGAGATGGCCGGCAACCCGCTGATGTGCTCGCTGCTGTGCGTCGTCCAGGAGGAGCGGGTCGGCCTGCTGCCCCGTACCCGTCTGGAGCTCTATGACGTCGTTCTCGACATGATGCTGACACGGCGGGACGAGGAACGGGCCGTATCGGTGCCCGGTATGAGCACGCTCGGGCGGGAGGTCCAGACCCGCCTGTTGCAACGCCTCGCCTACTGGATGCAGAACAACGGCCGGACCGAGATGGACTTCGACAGGGCCCTCGGCCTGATCGCCGGGGAGGTGTCGGCCCTTCGGCCCGGCGCCGTACAGGAGACACCCGAGAGGGTCCTCGCGTTTCTGCGGGAACGCAGCGGCTTGCTCCAGGAGCCCGCACCCGGTCGCCTCACCTTCCTGCACCGGACCTTCGGGGCCCATCTCGCCGCAAGAGCGGCCGTCGAGCAGGGCGACTTCGGTCTCCTCGCGGCCAGGGCCCACGAGCCGGCCTGGCAGGACGTCGTCCTCATGGCGTTCGGCCATGCCCGGCGGCGCGACAGCGAGGAGCTGTTCCAGGGGCTGCTGGACCGCGCGGAACGGGACCCGGACCACCGCGTCCGGCTGCACCTGCTGGCCGCGGCGGGACTGGGGTACACCGTCATGGTCGACCCGGCCGTCCGCGAACAGATCGAGTACCGACTGGCCCAGTTGATCCCGCCCCGGACGCCCGCCGAGGCCGACGCGCTGGCCGAAGTGGGTGAACTGGCACTGGAGTTCATGCCGACGCCCGAGAGCCTCGACCCCGACGGCCCCGAAGCGCGGATGATCCTACGAACCGCCCAGCGGATCGGTGGCGCTGCGGCCCATGAGTTGGTCCGCCGTTTCGCCGCCGCCCGCAGGCAGCGCGCCGCCGGTGTGCGGCGAGAGCCCGCCCGGCCTGCTCCCGAGATCGTCCGGGTCGAGTCATGGGCCACCGCCCCCGGGCAAGTGGCGGCGGGCGCCCGGGCGTTGGAGCTGTCGGTCGGCGAGGTGCCGAGCGACCTCGACCGGCTCGCCGCCACCGTCCACGACGTGGTCTGGCGCGGCGCCGCGCCCCCGTACGACGTACTCACCCGACTGCCTCTCCTGCGCAATCTGCTCATCGCGGACAGCCCGGCCCTGACGGACCTCGACGGCCTCGCCGGGCTGCGGCGGCTGCGTTCGCTGCGGATCGAGGGGTGCCCGGCCCTCCGCGACCTCACGGCGCTCGCCCACACCGGTGTGGTGTTCCTGGACGTGTCCCCCAATCCCGGGGCGGCCGCACTCGCCGCGCTGGCCCGGGCGCAGCGGCTGCGGGTGCTCGGATTCCCCCTGCCCGCAGGGAAGTTCGATCTGGAGGCGCTGCGGCGGGACCTGCCGGGAGTGGAGCTCGTGCCGCGTTCCCGCGTCCGGCTGTGAGGCGCGGCGCGGGCGTGCAGAATGACTTCCGGACGCATTGCCGAGGGAGGGCCGCGTGCTGCGGTACGACAAGGAGTTCGACCCGAAGAACGACGTCCCGGGCGACCCAGCGGACGCGGGACGGTACGCCGCCGACGACGAGGTGTACGTCTTCGACGACGACGAAGTCGTCCTCGCGGTCAATGTCGCGCTCAAGACGGGGCGCCCGCTCCTGCTGTTCGGCCCGCCGGGCTCCGGCAAGTCCACGCTCGCCCCCAACGTGGCCAGGATCATGGGCTGGGAGTACCACGCGCATGTCGTCACGGCCCGCACCGAGCCCGAGGACCTGCTGTGGCGGTTCGACGCCCTGAAGCGGCTCAACGACGCCCAGGCGCAGCGGCTCGTCGACGACATGGGGCACTACTACACCAGGGGCCCGCTGTGGCGGGCCTTCGCGGCCCCCGGCGGCAAGCGGTCGGTCGTCCTCATCGACGAGATCGACAAGGCGGACCCGGATCTGCCGAACAGCCTGCTGGGACCGCTGGGTTCACTGTCGTTCCCCGTACCGTGGGACGACGAGCGATCCGTCTCCGTACCGCCGGAGCGAGCGCCGTTCGTGGTGATCACCACCAACGACGAGCGGGAGCTGCCCCGGCCGTTCCTGCGCCGCTGTATCGTCTCCGAGCTGCGCTCCCCCTCCAAGGAGCACCTGCTGAAGGTCGCGGGCTTCCATCTGGGCGAGCGCTACGAACCGGAGCTCGCGGAGAAGGTCGCCGGGCACATCCTGGACGTCCGCAGGACGCTGGAGGAGCCGGGGGCAGGGCCCAGCACCGCCGAATACCTCGACGCGCTCAAGGCCAGCCAGCAACTCGGCGTGGTGCCCGGCACGCCCGAGTGGGCCGCGCTGGAGGCGGTGACCCTGCGCAAGCGGCGTGACGCTTCGGAGCCCACCGCGTGAGCGGGCGCGGCGAGATCTTCCTCGGTGATCTGGTGCGGGCCATGGCCGAGCTGAAGCCCGCGGACCTGGCCACCGCCGCCGCCATGGCCGCACTGCTGGGGCAGGGCGGCCGCGCGCCCACGGCCGTGCCGCAGAGCCGTCCGGTCCGGGCCACCGGCCGCGGAAGGACGGGTGGTGGCGCGAGTGCGGTGCGGCAGGCGACGGCGTCCGGCGGGCCCCCGCTCAGCAC
>NZ_LYOY01000097.1 GCF_001653515.1 Streptomyces sp. ERV7
GGGCGTCCGGACTGACACCGGCGTGGTCCTTTCTCTGTGGGGGAGGAGAGACGGACGTGCGGTGGTGCGGGGAACGCTGACCGTGCGGAGATGCTGTGGGGGAGTCTGCTTGTCGAAAGTTTCGAACCCTACAGCGATTCTGTCGCTGACCCTAGAACCGGGCTGATGCTCCGTCAACCGTTCGGGGGCGCTTCTGAGGTGAGGCCGTGCTGGAGCGCTCGACCAGGCTGGTGGCGAGGTCCACCCGCTGGGTGCCGGGGCGGGTGCCCCGGGCCAGGTCGATCACCATGCGGGCCGCGACCTCGGCCATCTCGGTCAGCGGCTGGCGGACGGTGGTGAGCGGCGGGCCGACCCAGCGGGCCAGCGGCAGGTCGTCGAAGCCGACCACGCTGAGGTCCTCGGGGATGCGCAACCCCAGCTCACGGGCCGCCTCGTAGAGTCCGAGGGCCTGTAGGTCGTTTCCGGCGAACACGGCGGTCGGCCGGTCGGGGAGGTTCAGCAGCTCCCGTCCGATCCGGTGCCCCGCCTCGTGGTGGAAGTCGCCCTCGCGGACCAGTTCCGGATCGTAGGCGATGCCCGCCATGTCGAGGGCGGCCCGGTAGCCGTCGGCCCGGGCCCGGCTGCACATCATCCGGCCCGGGCCGCCGATCAGGCCGATCCGGCGGTGGCCGAGGTCGAGCAGGTGCCGGGTGGCGGCCAGGCCGCCGTCCCAGTTGGTGGTGCCGACGGCGGGCACCTCCTGGCCGGGGTCGCCGGCCGGGTCCATCACGACGAACGGGATGTCGCGGCCGGCCAGTTGTTCCTGCTGGGAGCGGTCCAGGCCGGACAGGACCAGCAGCACGCCGGTGGGGCGGCGGGCGAGCACCCCGTCCACCCAGGACTGGCCGGGGGTGAGCCGCCCGGAGGATTCCGAGAGGACGATGCTCAGGCCTTCGGCGCGCGCCACGTTCTCGACGCCGCGGATCACCTCCATCGCCCAGACGCTCTCCAGCTCGTGGAAGACCAGTTCGAGCAGCGGGCTCGGCTGGGTGCCCCGCCGCCGCCGGTAGCCGTGCCGGCGCAGCAGTTCCTCCACCCGCTCCCGGGTGGCCGGGGCGACGTCGGCCCGGCCGTTGAGGACTTTCGAAACAGTCGGAGCCGAGACCCCTGCCTCGTGCGCGATCTCAGCGAGCGTCGCCGCTCTGCTCACGGTTTCCTCCTGCCCTTGCCCTGCTGGGCGAACTGCGCTGTGGGTGGCCGACCGCACGGATGCTAGCCGGTCGGCCCGTTGGATCGGATCTCGCCGGAAGTCTTGACGGGCGGCGAGGCCGGTCCTAGCTTTCCGACCACATTCGCTCAATATTCCGAAACTTGCGAACGAGGGTAGGGGCATGGGACCGAGACTTGCCGCGATCGCCGTCACCACCGCACTCGTCCTGGGCATGACCGCGGCGTGCGGCTCGGGCGGTACCTCCTCCGGCGCTGGCTCCGGGACGATCCACGTGATGGTCTACGGCGACGCCGCCAACAAGGTCGAGAAACAGATGGTCGAGACCTTCAACAAGACCTCCAAGGTCAAGGTGGTACTCGACACCGTCCCCGGCGCGGACTACCAGCAGAAGCTGCAGACCGTCATCAACACCCCGCACGCGCCGGACGTCTTCTTCAACTGGGGCGGCGGCTCCATCCAGCCCTTCGTCAAGGCCGGCCTGCTGCTCCCGCTGGACGGCTTCATCGCCAAGGACCCGGGCCTGAAGAGCAACTTCCTGCCGTCGGTGTTCAACTCGGCCGTCGTGGACGGCAAACCGTACGGCGTGCCGATGCGCGGCACCCAGCCGGTGCTGCTGTTCCACAACAAGAAGGTGCTGGCCGACGCCGGTCTGACCCCGCCGCGCACCTGGGACGAGCTGATCGCCGCCACCAAGGCCCTCAAGGCCAAGGGCATCACCCCGATCGCGCTCGGCGGCGCCGACCAGTGGCCCACCCTGATGTGGTTCGAGTACCTGTACGACCGGATCGCCGGCCCCGGCCTGTTCTCCCGGGCGGTGAACGGCGATCGGGCCGCCTGGGCGAGCGAGGACAGCCGCAAGGCACTGACCGCCCTGAGGCAACTGGCCGAATCCGGCGCGTTCGGCCGTACCTTCGACTCGGTGAAGTTCACCGACGGCGGCTCCCCGGCCCTGGTGGCCAGGGGCCGGGCCGCCTTCGAGCTGATGGGCTCCTGGTACTACTCCACCCAGCAGGACGCCAACCCGGACTTCGCCAAGTCCGGCCTCGGCTACACCGGGTTCCCGACCCTGAGCGGGGGCAAGGGCGACCCGGCCGACGTGGTGGGCAACACCAACAACTTCTATTCGGTACTGAAGAAGACCAAGCACCCCGAGGCCGCCGCCGCGTTCCTCAAGCTGATGTACTCCAAGGAGTTCGTCGAAGCCCAGCTCGCCATCGGCAACCTGCCCACCACCGTCAACACCGTCGACTTCCTGGACAAGGCGGCCAGCCCCGCGTACTCCACGTACCAGTACGAGCTGGTCAAAGCCGCCCCCTCGTTTCAGCTGTCCTGGGACCAGGCATACCCGCCGAGCGCGGCCACCCCGATGCACACCGCCATCCAGCGGTTCTTCGACGGCAAGCTCGACGCCGACGGATTCATCAAGGCCATGCAGGCCTTGCCCGCCTCA
>NZ_LYOY01000098.1 GCF_001653515.1 Streptomyces sp. ERV7
CCACCCGGCCCACCCCGACCAGCTCCTCCACAGCGGGAGACACGACCGCAACGGGCACGCCGACACCGCCCGCCTTCGCCAGCGCGTCCATCGGCACCTCCGCCTCCGCCTCCGCTGGTGCAGGTGCGGCGGCTGGTGACGAGGCGGACGGCTCCCTCGCCCACACCGGTGCTGGCAGCGGAACCCTCTGGCTTCTCGGCGCCGGCGGACTCCTCCTGGCCGCCGGAGCAGGCGCCTACTACGCCGCCCGCCGCCGCAGGACCCACGCCGGTGCCCCCGCCACCGGCCAGCACCGGCGCACCGATGACCAGTAGCACCGCAGCCTCCAAAGGCCCCGGAAACCCCAGGTTTCCGGGGCCTTCGGCGTCTACGACAGCGGTCTACGGCAGGTCGGAGTCCCGTCCTCGTGGGCCCGATGGGGCGGCTTTGCCGGATCGCTCAGAGCGGCCCCGGCCGAGAGGGCAACCGCGACGTGCGATCGGTGCCGACGGCCAGACCTGCGACGCGGGAAGTACTGACGGTCCGTGTGCCAGGCCGCCGCGGTGATCGACTCCTCCCGGCTGCCTGGCGACCCCTCCGGGCTCCATCTGCGTCTCTCCTACTCCGACGAACTGTCCGAGCCCCCCACTCGGACACGCTGGAGCGGTGGGAGGTCGAAATTCTCCACGCCCGCCGCGTGCATGACGGCGGTCGGTGCCCGGCGGTGCCCGGCGAGTGCACCAGCGCAGACTGCCCCGCGTAGGCGAGGGAGGATGAACCAGTCGGGGAGATGTGACCTTCTAGCGGGTGCACCTGGACCGGGGGTTGAATGTGTACTGGTCCTTGTACGAGGAGGGAGGGGGCCTCTACGAGTTCGCCCGGGTGCTGCTCGACCCGGACGCTGGCTACTTCACGGACGAAGTGAATGAGTCCCTCGCCGACGCGGGCGGCCTCGCCCTGCTCATCATGGACCGCGTGACGCTGGCCAGGCCATGTAGGGGGCGCGGCTTGGCTGCGATCCTGGCCGCCGAGGCCATCCACCAGCTGCTCCCTGGATGCCGGGCCTGTTCGCCCGGAATCGCCGATCTCGGTCTCGACCAGCAACGAACCCTCGACCGGGCCGAATGGGACCGTGTGACAGCACGCATTCGCACGGGGTGGGAGAGGGTCGGCTTCCGCCCCTACTTTACCGACTGCTGATCTGACCAGGTGGACAGTGAACTGGGCAGATGCGTCGCGTAGGTGACCGTGACCTGGCGGTGTCGGTTGCGAGGGTGGTGTCGATCGTGTCGGTGCGCGGCGCGGGCAGCGCGACAGGCGCCGGCCCCTACGCCCATCACCCCGTGGCCCGTTGGGGCCTACCTGAGTGATGCCCCTGGGAACCCCGGCTGGGCGGTGCTGCGCACGAGCGCAGCACCATCTGCGATGTATTGCTGTCGGGACCGCGCGTGACCGCCCATCATGAATTCCACCGCAGGACTAGACGGTGAGGTGGCACATGGACAGTTCGGACAGCCGCCAGGACTTGCGCTGGGTGACGGCGGTGCGTGCCCTCGACAGCCTCCACCGCACCACCGCATGGCTGCGCTGCGCGAGCATGGCCCTGCTATGGGCCTCCCTGGCCTGGACCCCGGCGTCCGCGCGCACACACAGCGCTCTCGCCCTCCTGCTCGCCACCGCCGGAGCCGTCCTGTCCCTTCTGCACGCCTATCCGGAGACCAGGAGGCGTATCGAGGAGGCCAGCGACCGGCTCCCCCCGCTGTACCGGCTGTTCGATCACCTCGACAGCACCCGGGGGCGGGCCTCCTTCAACTTGCCGGGGCTGGCGGAAGGCTTCGGCATGGCGGCGATGGGGCTCGCCCTCGTCGGCCCGTACGGCCCGGAAGGCTCCGGCGTCTCGGTGACGATCGTCCAGCTCTCCGCCGTCATGGTGTTCGTGACGCTGGTCTTCGTCAACATCGTGTGCGACCCGGGCTATTACGCGCCATCCCAGTACATGAAGCTGGGGCCCGACGAGAGCAGGGGCGCCGCGGACAGGTGGCTGGTGCTGTTGCGGCGGCTCATCCCCGTCGGCGCGCTGCTGATCGCCGGGGGGTTGTTTGTACCGGACTGGACGGCGTCGCTGGCGGCCGTCCCCCGCGCCGCGCGGGTGTGCGTCGTCCTCGGCGCCGGTGCGGTCGCTGTCGTGTGGTGGTCTTTCGACCGGATCCTGGACGCGGCGGTCACCACTGCGGTCGACGTCGAGCGGGGGGTGCGCGTCGAGGCGTGCCGCGATCTGCACAGCATGTCCAAGACCGGCGTTTCCATGGTGGCCTTGGCCGAACGGAGCGACCACTACCAGCGCGCCGAGGTTCGCGGTCTGCTGCGGGACACGCTCGTGCAGATCGAGGAGATGCGCCTGGACTGGCTTGTTCCGGGGCGGGGGCGCGGAGGAACCGTGGGGTCGCTGTGGGAGGCGGTGCTCTGCGTGATGGAGCGCGAACTACGCAAGCGCTGCGTGCTGGATCCAGGAAGTGCGTCGGTCACGTTGCCGTCCACCGACTTCCAGGTCACTCGGCGTCTCCTCTCCGACCTGGTGACCAACGCCGTCCGGGCCGGGGCGTTGAAGGTGGTGGTGAGCGTGAGCGTCTGCCGCGCTTCCGACGCCCAGGGCGGAGACGTTGTGCGGATCCGGGTCACGGTGGCCGACGACGGGCCGGGAATGCACTCGGACGCGATGGGACAGAACAGCAGCCTCGTTGTCCTGAAACGAGATCTGGACCGCTACCAGGGGTCCATAGAGTTCGCCGCGCGTGAGGGCGGTGGCACCAGGGTGGACGCGGACTGGTCGTCCCCGAAGCCGGCCGAGCGGTGGCCGGTCCAAGCAGCCGTCCGAGAAAGTGAGTGAACGATGCGTGTACTCGTGGTCGACGACCAGTGGATCGTCGAATCGGCCGTCGCCCGCGCCCTGGCTCCCGCCGAACACGTCGTGGTCGGCGTTCGGTCCCCGGAGGAGCTGGCCGAGAAGTTCACCACGGACCGGGACTTCCAGCTCGCCTTCATCGATCTCGATTTCCTCCATGAGTCGACGAAGTCCGGGCTCGCCGCACTGGAGGAGTGTGGCAAGGCGCGAGTTCCGGCCGCCGTCCTCACCTCCGACGGCGAGCACAACCGGATCCTCCATCTCCTGGCTGCGTTCGAGTTCTACCCCGACACCTTGACACTGCTGTCCAAGCACGGTGCCGAGAAGGACATGCGCGACATCGCCACCGCGATCGCCTACGGCCATCATCCTCCGCGCCCGGGAGCGGCGGCCAGATTCCGGCCCCCGCGCCGTGGGCCTTCCTGGATCAACAGCCTCGTCCGCCGGCCCGGGGATCTCGATCTGTGGCGCGCAGCGGCCAGTTATGACCGGTATTCGACAATCATCCAGGAGACCAAGGTGGGACCGCGCTCGCTGTCGACGTTCCTGGAGCAGTCCGCTGAAGCCGTGCACGCATTGCAGCACGAGTTCTTCGGCGCTGCACCGCCTGGGGACAAGCTGAAGGCCGGATCCCGCAACAAACACCTCCAAGTCGTGACCGCATTCGCGCAGACGTACGCCCGGTTCTTCAGCGACAAGGATGTCGAACGTCTAGTGAACGAGACGTGGGGAACCGAGGGGCGGCAGGAGGGCCAAGGGCCCGCGGCGGCCATCCGCCGCCGCAAGCCCCGCACCGGGCTAGGGAAATGACGATGCCTACCGTAGACGACTGGCGGCCCTTCATGGCACCCGCGCTGGAACATGGGCCGGTGTGGGCATTCCTGGCCGTGTTCGCCGTGAGCCCCGGTGCCCCGGCGCTGCTCGCCCTCGTACTGGAACGCCGGTTGCTGCGCCCCCGGCACGAGTTCACCGCGTTCCTCTACGGCGATCCGGCACTGGCCGTGTCCTGCGCGGCCGGTGTCTGGCTTACCGACTCCCAGCGCGCCGCCTCCGTGCCGGTCACAGGATGGCCCGCAGTGGCGATGACGGTGCCGCCGCTGGTGTTCGGCCTGTGGCAGGGCCGGTGGGAGGTGCGGACCGGCCTCTACACACGTGCGCAGCTGCTGTCCCCGACGAAGATCTGGCACCAAGCTGTCGTCTACCCGCTGCTGACCTATCTGGTCGGCAGTTCGTTCCTGAGGGGTGTGACATCAGGTGCCGAGGGGCCGCTCCGATGGGTGGTGCTGGCCGTGATGGCGGGTTGTCTCCTGTTCTGGATCGCGGCAAATGTCCATGACCGCCGCCATCCCAGTACGGGCCATCCGCCGTACGAATGGCGTCAGTTGAGGCCGCTGGCCTCGATGGACGCGATGGTTCGCGCGTCCGCCCACGAAACCTTGCCCGACGCCGCGCGCAACAGCCCCGGGCCGGGCGTGAACCAACGCCCCTGACCAGGCGAAACAGTGAATGCCTATACCCGTCTCGTCGGCGATCGTGGTCGTGGAAGCAAGCCACGGACCAGACGGGAAAGGCGACATGGAAACATATCTGCTGGCGCTGGAAGTCATCGGTGTCTACCTCACGCTCGCGGTGGCGGTGCGCGAGGCGTGGCGGCGCAAGAAGAAGTGAGCCGGGGCTCTGGCCTCCATCACTGCTTGCCGGTGATCTTGTCAGCCCGTACAACGATGAGGCGGTCGCCGTTGGAGAATTCGGCCCGCTGGTCCAACCGATGGGCCGAAGTGCTGCGAAGTGGGAGGCCCGGGTTCGGACTCCGGGCCTGTGGGTGAGCCAGGCGTCGATACGAGCGAGGTTGATCGCCGCTCCGTCAGCTAGTGCTGGAGGCTTGTCTTGCTCAGTCCGCAGTAGCGGGACCTGCGCAGGCCGCAGGCGAGCACGCCCAGCGAGATGGTGCCCTCGACACCGGCGCGGGTCTTGTTCCGCTCCTTCCATTCGGGGGTCTGCTGTAAGACTCGGGCCAGCCCTGATGGCCTCGTTGCTGGGCGGTGACGGATCTCCAGCTCGCGGCGTTTCGCGGCGGCGGAGCTGATGCAGGCAGTCCGGGCCGGGTCGGGGCGTTCGTCACAACTGGTGTCCGAGAAGTTGGACTTCGAGGTCGGCGATGCGTTTCTCGGCGAACCGGAGGTTGGAGCGGGCGCCTTCGAGTCGTTCTTGGAGTGAGCGGTGTTCTTGGGCCAGTTGGTCGACGCGGCGTTTGAGCTGGGTGTTCTCGGTGCGGAGGGCTGGGGCGGTGTCCGCCGGGGTCTTGTGTTCAGTGTCGCGTAGTTGACCCATGAGTTCACCGATCTGCTTGCGTTGGGCGAACACGGTTTCCTGGGTGCGGGTGAGTGCTTCCTCGGCATTGAGCGCGCGTTCGCGCCAGGAGGTTTCGATGCGCTCGTGTTCCTGTTGGGCTCCTTGAGCGCGCCGTTGTCGGGTGTGTGCGACGGCTGCCTGGACGAGGGCTCGTGCGTCGGGGTTCTCGTAGCAGAAGGTGGCGGACACACCTGCTCGCTCGGCGATGGCTCGGATGGTGACCCGTCCGCGTTCGCGCCGGAGTTGACTGATCGCCTTCTCCAGGTCGGTGAGTTTGGTGCGTGTCTGGCGACGGCGGGCGGCGATCGCGGCCGCGGTGGAGTCGGCGGTGGACGTCATGCGGCATCGCCCTCCTCAGACTCCGGCGGGCTAGAGAGATCTGCCGTTCGGAAGGCGGTGGCCCAGACGCGGCCGAAGTAGTCCTGTGGGCGCCGAAGGTCGAGTGCGAGCGCTTCGTCCAGGAGGCTGACTGCCTCCAGTGCCCGCTCCAGACCGGTAATCGCGCGGGCGGTGGGCTCAAACACCCCGTGAAGGTAGTCGGCTGTGGCGCTGTCCGGCGCGCGCTCGGCGAGCATGCGCCACTGCTCGCGCTTGCGATGCCAGTAGACGAGGTCGGCACCCGACATCACGAACTTCTCGCAGCCGTGGCAGTTGAGATTGAAAGGGCAGGCCGCTCCCTCGACGACGTGCTGGAAGGTGCAGAACCCACCGTCGGCCGGGGTCGACCGGCGGGTCAGGTCGATGGCCAGGGCCTCGGCTTCCTCCCTGGACATAGGCTCGCTGCCCGACAGGACGAGGCCGGGCTCGGCCGTCCCGGGGCCGGCGACCCAGATGGTCTGCAGGGCATGCTCGAGGCGGGGGTCGGTGTTGGCAAGGTGGACATAGTGCTCGGCCATCCGCTCCGAGACCTGGCCGAGGTAGCGTTTGACGTGGATCAGGTCGGCACCGTTGCCCAGCAGGCTCGTCGCCAGGGTGTGGCGACTCTGATGGGGAACGCAGTGGGCGATGTCGAGGGTGTCCACCCAGCTGCGGAAGAGGCGGATGAACCACGCGTAGCTGACGCCCTTGAGGAGGTTCCGGTTGCTCTTCTCCCTGGGGAACAGGGCGATCTGTCGGCGCTCGCGCGGAGTGGGGGCCCGGCCGTTGCGTCGGGTGAAGCGGGCGATGGTCACAGCCTGGCGGCTCTCGATCCGCTGGTACAGCCGCTCAGGGATGCGGATGGCCGCGTCATAGTTGCCGACCTTGGTCTGGTCGTGCCAGAACATCGGCAGTCCATTCAGCCGGCCGATGCACTCCAGGCGGACGTCGAGCACCTCACCGCAACGGCGTCCCAGCAGGACCAGTGCTTCCCAGGCGTCGCGCAGTCCGCGGTCGTTGACATCGAACACCTCCAGGCTCGCCAGGTTGTCCGGGTGGGCCAGAGCCCTGGCCACGTCGTCGGGGAAAGGGGACCGGCGGCGCGAAGGAGGCTTGGCGCTCGGCATCGTGAGGATGAACCCGCGGTCCAGACCGATCCTGTCGGCGGTGCCGGTCTCCAGCGCTCTGCGCAGCACGCGGCGGACGCCCGAGAGGACTGTGGCGACAGTGCTGGCGCTGACAGTCGACGGCTCGCCTGCCTTCTCCCGGCCCTGAGGCCGGTGAATGCCCAGGGACTTCAGGCGCTGCCGGGCCCGGTTACGCTGATCGGCCACGAAGTCGGTCGCATGGGAGGCGGTCAGCACGGTGGGATCGTGTCCGCCGTCCGAGACGAAAGCTTCCAGGTAGGCGCTCAGCTCCACGCACCCGCGGCGTAGTTCATCGAAGACGCTCCGGCTGCGGGGCGGGTTCGCGGTCAACCGGGCAGCCATCATGTCCCAGAGCACATCCCTCAACCACCGCTGGGTGACCCGGCTCAGATCAATTCTGCCGTTGGATTTCGGGAAGCGAACACCGAAGTGCTCGGTTTCGATGAACCCGGCATCCCTGGTGTCCTCACGGGTGAAGTAGACGGGGCGCAGGTAGCCGACCATCGCCGTGCCGATCTGGCGAATGCCGTGACTGACGTGGGCCAGGTCAAGGTCGGCCAGGGAGTTCGCTCGGGTGGTGCGGCAATGTTCGGCAAGGTGCTGGATCACGGGCAGCCGCCAGTGGCTTCCCTGGTCCGGCACCTGCGTGTGATGGAACATCGACCACTTGATCTCTGCCTTGACCAGCGGCTTGAGGCCCAGCAGCGACAGTGTGCCGTGAGCCCGCGTGGCCGGCCCGGTCGTGCGGCACCATTGCCGGAAGGCGGCCTCGTCCTGGTAGCTGACGACCACGGGCCGGTGCCATTGGGTGGCCATCCGGCCCCAGTTGTGTGGCGGGTGGGCTCCGCCAGGGCGGCCCGCACGGTAGTAGAGGAGCCGATGGCGTCGGCACAGCCCCAGCGCATGCCCTGCCTCCTCCGGACACACCACCACCCGGCACTGCCCGAACGAGGCCAGCACCGGCTGCCCACCCAGCCACTCGGCGAAGTCCGGTTCGGCTCCACTCCGTTTCCGGCCCTGGCGCCGTGCCACGCCCCAGCGAGCGGCGTGCGAGTAACACAGGCCCTCCTGGCTGTGAGCCGGCAGGTGGGGGCAGATGCGGCAGGACGTGGGCGTCCTCCAAGACTTCGCTTCCAGCGGCTGGGCGATGTCCAGGAAATCAGTGATGCTGCGGCCTGCTTCCCGTTCGCGCCACCACACACGTTGGTGGACGAGGCAGAAATCGCCGCCCGGGTAGAGAGCTCGCCGACAATGGAGAACTCCACACTCCCACCCGTAGACAGGATGGTCCGCAGGCAGGTGGATGACGTCGCCGCGCAAGGCCGCATCAAAGTGCGGGGAGTTGAGCAAGGCCGTCAGCACCTCCAGCCGGTCTGCCGTTGTGCGGCTCGGGGCTGTGGGCGGCGAGGCTACGGGCAGCAGCCGGCGGGCCGGGGCGGTCACTCCTCCTCACCCCAGACCGTGTTCAAGGCCGCGACGAACTGCGGCGAGTGCTGGTCTGGGTGGCCATAGACCTCATCGACCATCTGCATCGAGGCCCAGTTGCCCGCCTCCTTGGCCACCAGCAGATCGTTCCCCGACGCATCCAGAAGCCCGCCCATCGTGGAGTGCCGGAACTGGTGCGGCTTGATGCGGCCGGGCAGACCGGCCCGTCTTCCGGCGCGGCGCAGCATGCCCCGGGCGGCGTCCGCCGTCCACGGCTCGCCGATCCGCGGACCGTGCAACTGGATCAAGAGCATCCCGTGCCCGGTGGCGTACCTCGTGTACTCGGTGGTCATGTAGGCGAAGTAGGAGCTGATCATTGCCGGGCTCACCCGGTAAATCTCCCCGCCGATGACCACTCCGTCCTGCACCTGCCACTCGGGCTTCTTCTTCGCCGCCGCCCGGTTCGGGTTACCCCCTCGATGACACACATGGGCATGCGGACTCCTACACTCACCGCAGGCCGCGTTATCTCGAAGGTGCAGGTCGACCAGGTGCAGCCCGGTCAATCCGCCGATCCGCAACGTCGTGTCGGACAGCCAGGTCACCACCATCGCGTCCCGAGCCGTATTGACCTCGTTCAGCAACTCGGGCCGCGCACCGTCCGGGAGCATCTTGGGATGACGGCGCAGCGAACGGCCCGCAGGCGTAAGCGGGTTGGCCGGCATCGAAGTCACCACGTGCCCCAGCAGAGCCCGGTCCCGGTCTGGCTGCGTCGGTAGACGACGCACATCCAACGCCTCCCTGAGCGCGGGATTCACCCCCTGCCGGACGCACTGATACAGGTAGAAGCCCTTCAAGGATGCGGCCGCGACCTTGAGAGCATCGGCACCGTACGGACGCTTCGGGGGCACCCGCCATGGCTCACCAAACGGCATCGGCACCCGTGCCCCCACCGCGCCCATGTACCGCTGCAGGTCCGACAGCGAGATGGTCGCTGTTACCAGTCCTTCACGCACCCGCCACCGCAGGTGATCGACCAGGGTGTACGCGTACGTCCGCTGCGTCCCCGACCCCTCGTACTGACGCAGGAAGGAGTCGGCCTCCTGATCCACGGCCAAGTCCGGCCACACGACCGTGTACGACCGGCTACCGTCCCCCCGGACTATCTCCTGCACACGAATGTCGTCCAGGACAATCACGCTACGCACTTACCCTCCCGTCGCATACCTACGCGACGAACAGGCTTACCGAGATCGGTTAACGCGAACGCGAACGCCCCACAGATCACCCCGACGAGTGATCCCGACACGCACAACACAGTCGGTAATCCCTACCGGGGCAACATCTACCTCGCCTCGCCAGCCGACGAGAACCTCGAAGAACAGTGAGCCGTACTGGGCGCGGAGCTCGCGCAACTCGGTGCCGCCTGGCGGGAGGAAGCCCCCGAGGACTTGCCTGGGTGAACCACCTGGCACGCCCCGTTGAGGTGTTCCTGAGAGAGCAGACTGCGCGTAACCATGAGGAACGGATGACGTGCAGGGACGGTCAACGGGCGGCCAGGAGGACGATGCGTGGGGCGGCGGTGTCTATTACCACGCCGTGCGGGGGCACCCCGGTGCGTTGACGTCGACGGTGATGACGGCCTGTTCGAGAACGATGCCCGCGCGCCAGTGTTTTGCTTGCCTGCGGGCCTCAGATCACGTCGATCGGGCGGGCGAGCGGACCGGGCACAGAGTGATGAAAGGTTGGGACACGAGGGGTGTTGAATTCCACGGGTGCTCCGTCGAGCCGCGGAAGGCTGCAGCTGCATCCGGTCGGTGATTCAGTGAGGTTTTGGGACTCGACCGTCTCCCGTGGCTGTGTCGAGCGAGCAGGTGTTGGCGTACACGTTCGCGGGTACGCCGACACCGCGGATGTCGCCCCAGAGGTCTAAAGGTTGTTGCAGAAGGGTGGGTGTGGGCAGGTCGATGTTTCGTCTGACCTGCTCTTTCACCGAGCCATGGCGCGGTTGTGCATGGTGGCGACGGCCTGGACCGCGTGGTGGAGGCCGTCGCCCTTCTGACGGCAGTCGCGGAGGATCTTCCAGTTCTTCATGCGGGCGAAGGTGCGCTCGACGCGGGCTCGGACCCGGCGATGTTCGGCGTTGTCTTCCTCCTGGCCGCGCAGGAGGGGTCGGCCGGGCCTTCTGCGGTGGGGCACGATCAGCCCGGTTCCGAGGTAGGCGCCGTCCGCGATGACGGTGGTGCCCGCGGCCTGCGTCGGCAGATCCGACTCCCGCCACACGTGGGCGTCGGCCTTGTTTCCGGGTGCCGGTCGGGCGCTCGCGACGACCAGGCGTCTGTCCGCGTCAATGATGACCTGCACGTTTGCCGAGAAACGGTAGTTCCCCCGGCCACGAGCCAGGCAACTCAACAGTTCCGCTTTAACAACCGGAAACCTGCCAGACAGTCGCAGCCGCACCGGGTTGGTCGGCCACGCCTACCTGATTGGGTCCAACCGGAGGAGCCATGATGACGTCCGACTCCTTCCCCCGGCGACCCTGTGTCCCCCCTGCTCACAGACGGTCCCTGTGCCAGCCGTCGTTCGCCGAAACGCATCCCCACGGAACACCTGATCTCGTAGAACTGTGAACTCTCTCCGGCGCGCGGCCAGTGGCCACTCCCGGAGCGTCGCCTCCGACGAGCCATCGGCCCCTCGGCTCCGGCTGGAGGGGAACACTCACTTTCTCCGGGGGCGTGCGGGGGTCCGCTCGGCGGCCGGTCCCCGGCTGTTCCCTGGCTCCCCGGCGGGTACGGCCCGCACGGCTGTTCTCCTTCCCAGGCCGCTGAGGCGGCGCCATCATGACGGCCAGGGACACCCGGAGCCGGGGGGTACGCGGTGAGGACGATGCGTGTATACGGAGTGTTGTTGGGCCTGGCCCTGGGCCTCGCCGCGGTCGCGGGCTGCGACGACGGGTCCACGGGCTCCGCCGGGGCGGGGCCGAGCGCGTCGGCGTCGGCAACCGGGACGCCGACCTGGCGGCCGCCCACCGGCGACGACAGCCCACGACCGGGCGGACCCGATAACGAGGGCCTCTCCTTCCTGCCGCCCGGGCCCGATGCGCCCAATACGGAGAACGCGCCGGACCCCGAGAGCGTCTACGACCTGCTGCGGGACCGGCCCCGCGACTGCGGGGCGGCTCGGCGCGAGATTCCCGACGCCCCTGAGGACATCGAGGAGACCGCCCACTCCGAGCCGAAGGCCTGGGATGTCGTCCGCGGTCTCGCCGAGGCGTGCATGGCGATCCAGGACAAGGGCGGCAGCTGGCGGGAGGCGGCGCGGGCGTACGAGGGGGTGCCGGGCGGCGGTCCGGCCACGTGCAAGGGCCGGGCGGCGTACAAGGTCCTGGGCCGGCTGCTGCGCTGGCACCGGGAGCACCGCGGCGCCACGACGACCCTGCGCAAGCCGCCGGGCGGCGGGGCGCCCGCGTGCCAGTGGCGCATAGTCCGGCTGGACGCGGGCGGGGACACGGTGGCGCGGCCGGGGGAGACGGTGAAGGTGGAGCTGCGGGGCACCTACTTCGACTACGGCGACGCGACAGGAGTCGTCGTAAATCTCGACCGTCAGTACGTGGACATGACGGAGATGCGGATGTCGGGCGACCGTATGACGGTCAGCTTCGAGGTCCCCAAAGGTACGCTTCCGGGCCGCCGTACGGTGCGCGTCCTCTCGAGGTACCCGGCGGCGGTACAGCGAACCCTGACGATCAAGTCCGCGGACGGCCCTGTGAGTCCCCTGCCCCCCGAACCCTCCCCGACCGCCCCCGA
>NZ_LYOY01000099.1 GCF_001653515.1 Streptomyces sp. ERV7
GTCGAGGGGAAGTTGTATCTCTGCGCGATCAAGGACGTCTTCAGCCGGAGGATCGTGGGCTACTCGATCGACGCGCGGATGAAGTCCCGCCTGGCCGTCGCGGCGCTGGACAACCCGGTTGCCCGGCGTGGCGGTGTCGCGGGATGCATCCTGCACACCGATCGAGGATCGCAATTTCGGTCACGGAAGTTCGTCCGGGCGCTCGACAACCACCGCATGATCGGATCGATAGGGCGGGTTGGTGCGGCAGGCGACAACGCGGCCATGGAGTCCTTCTTCAGCCTCCTGCAGAAGAACGTCCTCGACCGCCGCACATGGAACAACCGCACGGAACTGCGGATCGCGATCGTGACCTGGATCGAGAAGACCTACCACCGACGCCGCCGACAAACCGCGCTCGGCCGGCTGACCCCCGTCGAATACGAAACCGTCATGACCACATCGGCTCTCCAAGCCGCGTGACCACACCTGTCACCTACATCTGCAGCAGACCCGTACATGCTGGGCGCCGGAAGCCTGATCTTCATGGAAGACGCGGACATGCGAGCGGCATGCCGCGCCGCCCAAGGAGCCACGAAATACGACTACCTCGACGGATACGACGCCAGGTACTTCCCTCCGCGCTTCCTCTGCCGCCTCAAGCAAGGCGGCAGCTACCCCGCCCAGGTCCCCGGATACGTCAACCCGTCCCTGGTCCTGCTGTCCTCGCTGACCATCGCCTGCGCAAGCGCGTCCTGGATCACCAGAGCGAAACCCGCAGCCCACAACATCCCGGAAGAAGGCAGAGCAGTCTGAGCATGCCCGGCCAGCCCCTTCCCGAAGCCGCTGTGGGCAGCACCGCATGCCGGGTGAGGGCAACTCACGGTGAGCGGGGACGAACTCGCTGCGCGCGGCCTGGACCAGTACGAGGACGACGAACGCACCGTCAGTGACCTGCTGATGGACCAGATCGAGTTCGCCGACGTCATCGTGCTGAACAAGCTCGACCTCGTCGACACCCAGTCCGCCGACCGGCTGCGGGCGACACTCACCCGCCTCAACCCGGCCGCGCGGATGGTCCCCACCGTTCACGGCTGCGTACCGCTCGGCGATGTCCTTGGCCCCCGGCTCTTCGACCTGGAACGG
The DNA here is from genome assembly GCF_001653515.1 of Streptomyces sp. ERV7. GTDB lineage: Bacteria > Actinomycetota > Actinomycetes > Streptomycetales > Streptomycetaceae > Streptomyces. The sequence goes on from NZ_LYOY01000099.1 coordinate 1,126, forward strand.
GCCCAGCAGGTGCCGGGCTGGGTCATGGAACTCATCGGGGATGACGTGCCGGAGACGGACGAGTACGGCATCTCATCCACTGTCTTCCGCTCCCAACTCACTTTGTCCGGGCTGGTTGTGGACATTGGTGACCGAGGAACTCGACACTGGGATCTACGGGCCGATCCTGCGCTCCAAGGGCTTCTTCACCCTGGCCAGCCGCCCGCGCGTGACGGGCCTGTGCTCACAGGCCGGTTCCGTGGTCCGCTTCGAGCCATCCACCGCGCGCGAAACCGAGAGCCCCGAGGCTCAGGATCTGGTCTTCATCGGGACGGACTTGAACGCGGATGCTCCACAAGCAGCTCTGGGCGACTGCCTCATGGCGGACGGCGACAGCGCGTCGACCGTGGACCTGTTTCCTGCCTGGGAGACCTACGGCATCGACGACGCCTGCGAGGACGAGCACCCGGCACTCGAGAGGAGCGCCTGAAACCCCGGGCCGGGCGGTGGTCGCAGCCACGGCACCGTCCGACCCGGTCGGCACCGGGGCAGACGACCGGGCACGTCAGGCTCGTTCAGGGCACCGATGACCAGGCCTGCGGTGAGGCTCCCGGGCGCGGCGGGCTGTAGTCGGGGGCAGAGCCGTCCGGAGTCTGCGGCTGCGAGGCTCTCGGCGACTTGACCGGCAGATAGTTAGCTGCCATATTACTTCTCATGAGTGACGAGGATGGGAACCCCGGCGCTGCACCCACGCTCGAACAGGCGCGGAAGCAGATCGCGCGGTACGGGCTTGAGGCCGACCCGCAGGCGGTGCTTGTCGCGGTGCGCCTGATGGCCGCCGGGGCGCGCTTGGACCGGGCGTCCGAAGTGCACTTCGCGCGTTCCGGGCTGTCGACCGGGCGCTACCGCCTCCTGGTGGATCTCGAGGACAGTGACGGGGAGAAGTCGCCGTCGCAGCTCGCAAAGAGTCTTGGCGTCTCGCGCGCCACAGTGACCGGTCTGGTCGTTGGCCTGGAGCGAGAGGGCCTGGTGGCTCGCCGCGCCTCAACGGAGGACGGGCGGGGCGCAGTAGTCGTACTCACGGCGCGCGGCAGCCAGCGGTTGCGCGATATGTCCGCGGACCACTTCGCACGGCTTGAGGCGCTGGTCGGTGGACTGGCCGCCGACGAACGCGGGCTGTTCCTCGACCTCCTGGAGCGGATCACTCAGCGGATCGACGCATTGACTGCCGAATAGCTGCGGCACCAATTCCGCGCGGGGGCTGCCGCCTTGACGGAGCGACACCTTTCCTGCACCCATATAGTTAGCTCCCTAATCAACCGGTTAGTCAGTTAATTTATTTTGGAGGAGTCACATGAATCGCCCTCCCAGAACCGCCCAGCGCGGTTTCGCCACGCGTCCGTTCACCCTGTGGAAGGAAGTCGCGACCGCCTACCTGGCCCCTGCGCTCACCGCCGGGCTCGGCGGATTCCTTAGCGGCCAGCCCGAACTGACCAGGGCCGCCTTCACCTCCATCGGGGCCACATCGGCCTTGGTGGCCTGCATCGTCGGCGCGTGGCTGCACCGCCGTGGCCGACCCCAGCGCTGGACAGCCTCGGCGCTGCGACCGGTACTCACCCTCGGACTTGCCCTTACAGCGGCCGGAATCGCCGGCCTGGCCGGATGGTTCGGATCCGACTGGCTGCCGTCGCACACACCGGTGCCCGATGCCGGATGGCTGGAGCGGCTGCGGATCGACCTGCCGCTGTCGGCCGGCCTGGCCGCCGCCATCGTCACCTGGCGGTGGCACGGCACGACATCCCGGCAACAGGCCTGACCCAGCCCTTCCCACCCGACTCTCCAGACCCCTCACCCACGAAAGGCACACTGTGATCACCATCATCGGCGCCACCGGCGCCACCGGCAGCGCCCTGCTCCGGCGGCTCATCGAACTCGAAGTCCCCTGCCGCGCCGTCAGCCGTACGCCCGGCAATCTGCGCGCCGCCGTCGGCACGAACACGCCAGTCGAGATCGTCGGTGCGGACGCCGCAGACCCTCATTCGCTCCGAGACGCGTTCGAGGGATCCACGCAACTGTTCCTCGCCATGGCCAACAGCCCGCGTCAAGCCGAGCTGGAGACCAACGTAATAGACGCCGCAGCCCACTGCGGGGTACGGCACGTGGTCAAACTCTCCGCCCCAGCAGCCGAGCCCGCCTCACCGGTGGCCATCTCGCGCAGCCACTGGCGGGTCGAGGAACACCTGGCGAAAACCGAAATGACGGCTACGCTGCTCCGGCCCTACGCATTCATGCAAAAGCTGCTCCTGAACGCCCCAGCGATCGCCGAGGGCGTACTCATCGGGGCCATGCGCGAGGCACCCTGTAACTACATCGACGTCCGAGACATCGCCGACGTCGCCGCCGAGACCCTCCTGCGCCCCAGCCTTGCCGGCGCCACCTACACCCTGACCGGCCCGCGGGCCTTCAGCCACCCCGAGCTCACCCGTCTACTCGGCGAGCTGACCTGCCGCCCCGTTCGCTACATCGACCTGCCGCCGAGCGAGTTCCACAGCCACCTCCTGTCCACCGCGCATATGCCGCCCTGGCTCGCCAGCCACGTGGTAGAGATCCAGCAACTGGCCATCGCACGCCCGGAATCTCCCAACGACACCACCGAGACCATCCTCGGCCGCCCCGCCAGGACACTGCACACCTTCCTCCGCGAACATCTCCACACGTTCACCAAGACCGCCTGACCGACCGCCCAACCGTCTGCCCCCGCCCGTCACCCACTCCGGGATACCGGTCCCGGCATCCCGGAGAAGGGCAGGCGAGACGGACAGCGTCCGCAGTAGATCGCCATCAGCCTGGCGCTACGACCCCCAGCAGGCGGAAGCCGTCGCCGAAACCGGCCGCACGGCCGCAGTGATCGCTCTGCTCGCCGATCGCGCGCCCGGCCTGCTGCGCGCTCACCGGCGCAACGTCACTCATGCGTGCGCTCCTGCCTGGTCCTGCCAGAGACGACTTCTTCCCACTTCTTGTTCTTGACCTCGCTTGCCGGGGCACCGATGAGCACGCCGGGAAGCGTGCACAATGCCGGTGCCGCCCCGGTCGGGGGCGCGACCGGCCGCCACAGCCACGCCCCCTCCCCCTCGGTCACGTATGACGGGGGAAGTTCCCTACCAGGACGACTTGGTGACGCCGGGCAGGAGGCCCGCGTGCGCCTGCTCCCGTACGCAGACCCGGGAGAGCCCGAACTTCCGCAGATACCCTCGGGGCCGGCCATCGACACTGTCGCGGTTGCGCACGCGGGTGGGGCTGGCGTCGCGCGACTGCCTGCGCAGTTCGGCGACAGCGGCGCTGCGTTGCTCCTCCGTCGAGGAGGGGCGGCGAATGAGCTCCTTGAGCTCGGCCCGCCGGGCCGCGTACCGCTCGACGACGGCCTTGCGCTTCTCGTTCTTCGCAATCTTGCTCCGCTTGGCCATCAGGCCTTACCTCCCCGGGCGCGGATACGTGCGACAGCCGCTTCCACGCCGATGACGTCGACGGTCTTGATGGCGCGGGCACTCAGGGTCAGGCGCACGTGGCGGGCCTCACTGGGCAGCCAGTACCGCTTGCGCTGGATATTCGGGTCGAAGCGGCGGGAGGTGCGCCGGTGCGAGTGGGAGATGCGATTGCCGAAGCCCGGCTGGGCGCCGGTCAGTTGACAGTGAGCGGACATGGAAGTGACCTGCCTCTCCTTGGGTGAGTTCTTGAGGGGATCCTTATTGATAATGGAAACCGTTCCCATATAGTAGCGGCATGGCACGCAACGAGCTACGCCCGATCGTCAAACTCCGCTCCACCGCGGGCACCGGATTCACCTACGTGACCCGCAAGAACCGCCGGAACGACCCGGACCGCCTGGTCCTGCGCAAGTACGACCCGGTCGCACGGCGACACGTCGACTTCCGCGAAGAGCGCTGACCCGAACACCCGCCACCCCAGGAGGCCCGCCATGAAGCCTGGTATCCACCCCGCGTACCGTCCTGTCGTCTTCCGCGACAAGGCCGCCGACTTCGCCTTCCTCACCCGCTCGACGCTCTCCAGCGACCACACCATCGAGTGGGAGGACGGCCACACCTACCCCGTCGTGGACGTCGAGATCTCGTCCGCGAGCCACCCCTTCCACACCGGTACGGCACGAGTCCTCGACACCGCGGGCCGGGTGGAGCGCTTCGAGCGCCGCTACTCCCGATTCGAGGGCCGGTGATGCGCGAGGAAGGCCGACTGCCGATCGTCATCGTCGGCGGCCTGCACAGCGAGGCGCGCCGACACGTCGTCGACCGTCTGCTGACCGCCATCCCCGGAAGCGTCGCCCTGCACCATGACCTCTCCACCGCGGACACGGGCACCGTGCGACGTCATATCCGCGACGTATCGGGCGAGTTGTCGTCGGGCGAAGCCCCGCTTCTCAACGACTGCGCCTGCTGCGCACTGCGCGAGGACCTCGTCCCCGAACTCGAGCGCCTGGCCGGCCACGGCCTGAGCCGGCTCGCGATCGTGGAACTGTGGGACTCGGTCGAGCCCAAGGCGATGGCAGAGGTCGTCGCGGCCCACAGCGGCGACGACTTGCGGCTCACGAATGTGATCACCGCGGTCGATCCTGCCCTGGTCCTGCCCTACCTCGCCAACGGAGACGACCTGGCCGAAGCCGGACTCGCCGCAGCGGCGACCGACCAGCGCACCATCGGCGACACCTGTGCACGCCAACTGGAGTACGCACCCGTGCTCGCCCTCGTGGACAGCGAGGAGGCGGACGAACAGGACCACGCCCTGCTCACCCAACTGCACCCCACCGCCCGCCACGTCAAGGCGAACTCCGGCGATCTCGCCCAGCTGGCCTTCGCCGGATTCGACGTGGAAGCGGCGGCCACGGCCCAGCATCCGGCCTGCGCGCTCCTGCCACAGGAAGCCGACGAAGCCGGAGTGACCACACTGGTCTGGCACCACACCCGGCCCTTCCACCCCGAACGCCTCTACCAGGCGCTGGAAGCTCTGTGCTGCGCAGCTGCACGCAGCAGGGGACGGTTCTGGCTCGCCGACCGCCCCGACACCCTGCTGGCCTGGGACGCCGCAGGCGGCGCACTCTGCGTCGAAAGCGCGGGCCCCTGGCTCGCGTCCCTTCCCGACGCGGCCTGGGAGCTGGTCCCGCCGGTGCGCCGAGCGGCGGCGGCCCTGGACTGGCACCCCGAGCACGGCGACCGCTGCCAGCATCTCGTGTTCACCTCCCCCGGACTCGACCGCGCCGGCATCGAAGAGCTCCTCGACTCCTGCCTGCTCACCGACACCGAATACGCGACCGGACCTGCGGGTTGGCGACGCCTGCCCGCGGCCTTCGACTCCCTGCTCGACGCCATGTGACCCCCGACAACCCGTACACCGAACGCCCCAACTCTCACCCCGAGGAAGCCTCATGACACGGCACGTCAAAACGCGCAAGCCGGTGAAGTCCCGCTCCAACCCGCTCGTCGCGGCCGGCATCACCTACATCGACTACAAGGACACCGATCTGCTGCGCAGGTTCATCTCCGACCGAGGGAAGATCCGCAGCCGGCGTGTCACGCACGTCACCGCTCAGCAGCAGCGACAACTCGCCGCAGCCATCAAGAACGCCCGCGAGATGGCCCTCCTCCCCCACTCCGGCAAGCGAGACTGACGCCGTCCAGCCCGCTCGGCGGGGCCCGACCGACCGAGCCCACCGGCGGAGCAGGCCCCGCAGCCGGCTGCTGCCTCCCCGGCCTACGGTTTCGCCGGAGCGGGCAGCAGGGTGGAATGTGGTGAGCCGCCCCTGGTTGTGCGGCGCCGCGTTCCCGGGGGGGGCGGATCACTTGCCGCCCACGGCAACAGCGGCCAGGAGCAGACATACGGCACGCAGTACACGACGGTCGAGGGGACGTTCGGTCCGTACCCGGTCGCCGACCCCGACGACCTCGATGAGCGGCGCGCTCGCGCCGGTCTGCAACCGCAGGCCGAGTACGACGCCCGTATGCGGCAGACGTACGGCTAGTGCTTGACCGGAAACGCTCGCCGACCCGGGCCCCGGGGCATCCACCGGATCGTGGGACACGGACGGTTTGCTCGTTCCGCTAGGGTGCGCCGAATGGACGACAGCACTTCATGGCAGCACTCAACGGCGACTCAGACCCTGTACTTCCATCCTGACTATCTCGATGCAGTACGCGCCCAACAGAAGACGACCACAGTACGTTTCCGTGACCCGGTGGAGACGGGCCCGGTGAGCCTGGTGTTCGAGTTGGACGACGAGGTGGCACTACCGGGTGTCGTCACGCAGGTCACTGCAAAGACGATTGCCCAGCTGAGCGAGTCGGACGCCCGGGCGGACGGCTTCCGTGACCTCGCCGAGCTTCACGACAGACTGCGGTTTCACTACCCCCAGATCGAGCCGACCGACACCATCTCCATCGTGCACTTCCGGTTGGCGAAATGAGTGAGTGACCTCATGCATCGACTGGAGTGCCTCCCCGCGGGATCGCGCCGCTTCGGGACGTGGGCGGCCCCAGCGCTGCAGACGTTCCCGCGGATGCGGGCACGTTCACGGCGCTGGGCGGCCAGGACGTCCGGGTGGCCGGCACTGTTGTTGCGCCGGCTCCGGTAAGCGTGCAGGACCCAGGTCTGGACGGTGGGGTTGGGCTAGCGCCAACAGCTGTACCGCTGGTCCAACGAGGTGCGGTTGAGTTTCCTGGGGTGAACGAGGGCGTTGAAGACCGTCCAGAACGGCGGCCGCCAGATCTTCACGGGACGGGGGGCGGAGTCGGCCGCCTCACCTTCCGGCAATCCTCCGGCGGCCGCCTGACGATCGAGATCGGCCAAGGCGGACCTTCGGGCCGGAATTCAGAAGGCGGGCACCCTCGGCACACAGGGAGCAGCCGGCGCTGAGGGGTCCAGGGCCCGTTTGACCAGTCCGATCGCACGCGGGCTGTACGACATGCTCAGATGGGCGGAGAAGTCGACGAAGCAGCCCTCCTGCAAGGTGATGTTCTGCACCGTTGCTCCGGGGCCCGCCGTCATGAACGTGCTCTGCCAGGGGGTGGTGATCTCGTCGTACTTCGTGCCGATCACGGTGTAGTCGACCCCGGGAACGGTGTCCCCGTCGGCGTTGAGCTCCTTGATGAAGTCGGACTTCTCGTACTGCTGGACGCCCGCCTTCCCGAGGGGCTTCTCCCCGGACTCCAGCATGTGGAACATGTCGGCGAGAGTCTCGATGCCGCTCATGGTGGTGCCGTGGTTGGTCGCGCCGAGCTGGACGACCTTCTTGACCTTGTTCTTCGAGGGGTCGGCCGTGTTCGCGCCACCGTCGGCCTTGAGATACCAGCGGGACAGGGTCCCACCCTGGGAGTGGCCGACGAGGTCCACCTGGCCGGAGCCGCTGGCGGCGAGCACCTTGTCCACGAAGGCGGCCAGCTCCTTGGAGGACTGCTTGATGTCTCCGTAGCCCTTGACGGTGGGAGCGAGAGCCACTCCGGCGTCGTCGGTGTCGCCGTAGTCGAGGGAGTAGACGCAGTATCCCTGAGCCTTCAACTCGGGTGACATGCGGGCCCAGTTGTTGTAGCGGTTCTCGTAGGTGCCGTGGACCAGGACGACCGGACGCGGGTGGGCGGCGCTGGGACGGCAGTTCCAGTCGTTGGCGCCCGGCGGATCGATGTCGAGGTGGAGGATGGAGTAGCCGATGGCGGGAAGGATGTTGTCCTGCTCGGGGCCGGTCTCCGCGGCCGCGGACGTGGAGGTGGCCAAGACCGTCGCCGCGGCGGCGGCACAGACGGCGGTGGCGTATCTGGGTATGTGCAAGACGGCTCCTGAGTAGTGCGGAAATCGGATCACGCGCGATATTTCCCATGAGTGCCGACCGAGGAGGGAACCCCCGGGTGACCTCCCCCCGACGTCCC
>NZ_LYOY01000100.1 GCF_001653515.1 Streptomyces sp. ERV7
GGGTGAGGGCGCTGCTGCGGGGACGAGGGCAGGGCGGGGGAGAATCCGGCTGAAGGAACTGCGCAGACGGAGCCGGCCGGATACGAACCGGCGTCCTCGCGGTTTTGGAGACCGCGCGCGTCGACCTCTGCGCTACGGCTCCGCCTGCCCCCGCATCGTATCGGTGCCCCCGACCGTGTGCCGCGTGCCGACACAGTTCCTCTCCGTGCCCGGCGATACCGGTGGATGGATGCCTCTAGAGCGCACGGTTCGCTCTCTGTTTGTATGGCCTCCGGGGAGACAAGCACAGGAGGTGGCGGATACATGGTGTCCACGGGGAGCATTCTCGCGTTCGCGGCGATGTCGCTGTTGGTGATCGTGATTCCGGGGCCGAGCGTGCTCTTCGTGATCGGCCGGGCCCTCGCCCACGGCCGTCGCGTGGCGCTCGCGACGGTCCTCGGCAACCTGCTCGGCTCGTACCTCCTGGTGATCGCCGTGGCCTGGGGCCTCGGCGCGCTGGTGGAGAGTTCGGCGACGGTGTTCGTGGGCGTGAAGCTGGCGGGAGCGGTGTATCTCGGCTACCTCGGGGTGCAGGCGTTCCGGCACCGCAAGGAGATGCGCGCGGCCACCATGGCGGCCCCGACGGATGAGCCGCGCAGCGATCTGCGCACGGTCCTGGACGGCATTCTCGTGGGCGTCACCAACCCGAAGGGCCTGGTCTTCTTCGCGGCGGTGCTGCCCCAGTTCGTGAACCACTCGGCGGGCCGCGTCCCCCTCCAGATGATGGTGCTGGGGCTGGTCCCCGTCGCCATCGGCATGATCACGGACACCCTCTGGGGCCTGGGTGCCGCAGCGGCCCGCTCCTGGTTCGCCCGCTCGGACCGCCGCCTGTCGATGGTCGGCGGAGCGGGCGGCATCGCGATGATCGGCCTGGGCGTGACGGTGGCGGCGACGGGCCGCGCCGACTAGCCGGACCGGCCGGCCGGGAGGGGATCCGGCGATCAGCCGACGTGCGTGGCGATGGTGCGCGCACACACCAGGGACTCGGTGTGCGTCGTGTCCACCTCCAGGTCGTAGGACACCCCCTCGTGCACCACGGTCGCCTGCGACGCGGCCATGCCGTGGACGCGATCTCCTCGTACGAGCTCGCGGCCCGAGGCGACCGCGGCCTCACACCTGACGCCGACCCACAGCGCGGGCAGTCCGTCCAGAGCCTTCCGCCACCGCCGCTGGGAGTCGGCCCCGCCGAGGAAGACGTCGTCGATGATCACCCGGGCACCCGCGTGGACCATCGCCACGACACCCTCCCGCCACGCCGCCTCCAGCGCCAGGAAGTCCGCCCCCACACTCACCCCGCCGTCCTCGGCGAACGCGATCCCGTCGTCCGACGCCTGCATCTTCGCGGGCAGGGCGTCGACGAACGAGTCACACCCGAACGTCAGCCACGGATCCGGCAGTACGTCCTGCAGACACCGTACGATCCCGGACTTCCCCGAGCTGGAACCACCGTTGAGAATGATCATCCGAGTCGCCATCGCGCCACAGTATCCAGGAGCAGATGCGCGGCCACGGTCGCCCCGTCCGTGCGGAAGGCGCGGGCCACGGCGGTCGCTCGTGCGCGGGTCTCGGCGGTCAGGGCCGTCCTGAGCGCCGCTGACAGGGACTCGGTGGTCGGCGTCGCACCGTCGTGTGCCGCGCCGATCCCCAGCTCGGCCACCCGGCCGGCGAAATACGGCTGGTCCCCGCCCTGGGGCACCACCACCTGCGGCGCGCCCGCCCAGGTGGCCGTCGTCGTGGTGCCCGCGCCGCCGTGGTGGACGACGGCGGCCGCCCGGGCGAACAGCGCCTGGTGGTTGACCTCGCCGACGGCGAAGCAGTCGTCCCCCTCGTCGACCAGGCCCAGGTCGGCCCAGCCGCGGGAGACGACCGCGCGGCGGCCCTGCGCACGGATCGCGTCGATGACCACCCGGGCCACGTCCTGCGGATCGCGTACGGGAATGCTGCCGAAGCCCACGTACACCGGTGGTGTGCCCGCGTCCAGGAACGCCACCAGCTCGGCGGGAAGCGGGCGTTCGTCCGGCAGGACCCACGCGCCGGTCTGCACCACGTCGAGGTCCGCCGGCTGTGGCCACGGGGCCAGGACCGGGTCCGTGGCCAGCCACGGCCGGTCGGTGAAGACGAGGTCGCGGAGGTTCTCCGACGGCGGCAGGCCGATCGACGCCCTGTGGGTGTTGACCGCCTCGCCGAACACCTCCTGCACGTCCTGGACATCCCTGTCCCACAGCACACGGTTGTCGGTCACATCAGGGGGGAGCGGCCGGCCGGGCCGTGGCATCGGCGGGTGGTGCGGCGAGGGCAGGCTGACCGGCTGGTAACTCGCGTACACATAAGGGATGCCGAGCGTCTCGGACACCGCTTTCACACCTGCCACGGCCGGTACGAGGCCGGTCGCCACCAGGACGTCACACCCCTCGGCCGCCGCGCTGACGCTGTCGTAGAACGCGGCGACCAACTCGGCCGCGCGCCGGGGCACTCCACCTGGCGACGGCGGCGTCTTCCCGGTCACGAGCAGGCGCACCGACTGGCCGGTCGGCACCATCTCCACGCCGACCCCGGCCAGCCGCTTCGCGAACTCCTCGTCGGGCGGCGCGCACACCCGTACCTCCGCGCCCAGTTCCCGCAACCGGACCGCGAGTGCCACCAACGGTTCGACGCCCCCACGCGAATCGTAGGCCGACAACAACACACGCATTTCGTGCTCCTTGGGGTTGGACGGGCCCTGCTGGTGGTGAAGACCGGCGGTGTGCGTCACTGGGCCTGGGCGGCCCACTCGACGAGCTGGATGACGACGCCGTTGGGGTCGGTCAGCTGGAACAGCCGCTCGCCCCAGGGCTCTTCGCGCAGGGGCATCGTGATGGGGGCACCCTCGCCTCGCAGCCGTGCTTCCTGCGCCGCGAGGTCGCTGACCGTGAAGGCCAGGATCAGCCCGGACGCCTGCTGGTCGCGCTGCTCGGCCGGGAGCACCTCGGTGCCCCGGCGCAGCAGGACGATGTCCACGGCGTCGTCGTCGCGGGTCAGGGAGGCGAAGCCGTCGTCGGCCATGGCCACTTGGTAGCCGAGGTAGGTGGTGAAGAAGTCGCGGGAGGCATCCACGTCGGCGACGGTGAGGGAGACGGTGGAGGTGGTGATGTTCATGACGGCTCCTGGTCAGGTGTACGGAGGACGCCGGCACCTCGCGGATCAGGCGTTGAGCAGGCAAAGGTACTGCGAGTTGACCCGACGCCGATCTTCGGGTCGACCGACACCCAGGCGAGGGGCAACCCGGCCGGGGGCGAGGAAGGGGGAGCCTGGCCGGGAACCCACCAGAACCGGCAGACCCATCCGGCCACGAAACTGCTCATGCGATCCGTTCCGGGTCGACGGCGCGCCACGGCGGCGGCCGGTTGGTGAGGTGAGCCGACGGCGTCAGCCGTTGTGCCGGTCACTGAGGAGACTGGAGAAACTGGGCAAGGCGCACGCGGCATCGAGAACCAGCCACTCGGCCTCGTGCTCCTTCAGGGCGAAGCCTCCCGCGAGGGCCGACGGCGGATCAAGACAGAATCCGTTATCGGGGCGATAACCAGGGGGTTATCGATCGGGGGTGGTCGGGGGCGGTCGGGGAACAGCGAGACATCGAGGTCTGTCTGCTGCTCGCGGGCGAGCTGCATTTCAGCCGCACCGCTGCCGGACACCTGGACCCGCGGCGGCTCTTCCGGCGAGGCCACTGGCACGCTAGATTGAACGCGTTCAAATATGAACGCGTTCAAGTGTGGCGTCGCGGGGGTGCTGGGTGTCAGTCAACGAGGTGGCCGATCGCAGGGTGGGGCGTGTACTCGGACGCATGGGGCGGTGCGTGCTGACGTATCTGCTCATTCACGGCGCGGCGTGGCTCGCCATCTCGTGGACGGTCCCGTGGGAGGACGAGTCGTTCCCGGAGATCATGGCACTGGGGGCGGGCATGCTGCTGATCATCGGCGTTCCGACCCTGCTCATCTCGGTGTGCGCGGTGTCGGTGCACCGCCGTATGGACGTGGCCCGGTTCCGCGTGCTGCTGGGGATGGCGCTGGCCCCGGGGGTGTGGCCGCTCATCGCGTGCGGTACGGGCGAACCCCTGGTGTTCCAGGTCACGGCGCAGATCGCCTTCGCCGCGCTCATCCCCGCGCCCCTCCTGCCCGAGGACTGGGAGGGGGAGGTCGGCTGACGGCCGGCGCATCATCTGCGGTTTCATCCATGTCGTACGGGTACTCGCGGGATGCCGGGGGCGAACGAGCAAGGAGGGACGGATCATGGCACCCACCCTCGGTCCCGAAGCGCCGTCGGCGCAGTGTGTGCATGTGGTGCTCGGCGGCTGCTCGCCCGGTGACGCGGAAGCGGTACTCGTGAGCCTGAACCGGTGGTTCTCCTCCGAGCGGGGAGTCACCGCCCCTTCAACGCGCGACATCTCCGCGCATCCGACCGTGTGGACCGCGATGGTCGACACTTCCCACCTCACCGGTGAGGTGGAGCCGGTGGCCTTGGAGGAGACCGTCGTCGTCAATATGCAGGGTGGCCCAGGGGCCGTCGCGAGCCTCCGCGACACTCTTGCGCGGGCCTTCGAGGTGACGGACGACGGTACGGCCTCGGGCGACCAGGAAGTGGATGTGCAACTCCATCTGCGCAGCGGGTGACCCCGCCGCGGTGCTCCCACTTGCGAGAAGCGTTCAGGCCGTCAGGCCAGCAGGCTCTGGCTCGTGATCAGTTCGCGCACCGCGGGGAGTCCGCCCTCGGCGAAGGCCCTCAGCTGCCGGTCCGCTCCGGTCCCCTCGCGCAGGAGCCGGTGGAGCAGGGCGTTCACTCCCCGGGTGTCGCCCGCCGCTTCCAGGGCGGGGCCGATGTGCCGGGTGAGCAGGTACAACACATCGCCGCAGCCGCGCAGTTGCCCGTCGGGGGCGACCAGCTTGCCGGTCAGGCCGTCCCGGGCGGCGCGCCACGTGGCGGCCTGGAGGAGCTCGCCCGGGCACTCCGGTATCGGTACCCCGTCCTTCTGCTCGCGGATCGCGGTGGCCACCAGGGCCCGTACGATTCCGGCGAGCAGCACCGCGTCGTCCGCCCGCAACTGCACGTCGAAGCAGCGTATTTCGACCGTGGGATAGTGCTCGGAGAGTCGGGCGTGCCAGTACAGCTGGCCTTTGTCCATGACCGCGCCGGCCGCGTTGAGCGCCTGCGCGCGGCTCTCGTAGTCGTCGAGGTCGGCGAAGCGCGGCGGTGGGCCGCTGACGGGCCAGCGGCTGAAGACCAGGGTGCGCCAGCTGGCGAATCCGGTGGTACGGCCGTCCCACAGCGGTGAGTTGACCGACATCGCGAGGAGTGTGGGCAGCCAGACGCGGATACGGTTGAGTACGGCGACGCCTACCTCGCGGTCCGGCACACCGACGTGCACATGCATGCCGTTGATCAACTGCTCGTCGACCAACTGCCCCGCGTTCGTGTGCATGGCCTGATAGCGGGGGCGGTCGGTGACGGGCACGGGGGCCGCTCCCACGGCCGGGGCGGCGCCGACGGCAGCCAGACGGCAGCCGAGACCCTCGGCGGCGGCCCCGAGGGCGTGCCGCAGACGCAGCAGATGGCCGCCGAGCTCCTCCAGCGCCAGACAGACCGGCGTCGCGACCTCCACCTGCGCCTGGAGCAGTTCGGGCTGGACTTCCCGCTCGTCGACCGCGGGGCCCAGCCCGGCGGCGGCACGCACGCCTTCGGATCGGGCCACGGGGAGTCCTGTGGTGGGATGCACCAGGAGATACTCTTCTTCGACCCCAAACGTGATCATGTGCCTGCGGGTACCCCCCTCGGGCTGTGTGAACCGTATTCACCCCTGCTCGGCACGGAGCGGGCAGCGCAGGCGGGCCCGGGTGCCGCGTCGGTGGAGGCCGGGGACGACGGAGCCGTGACGACTCCTTGTGCGCACCACGGGTGCGCGGCAGTCGGCAGTCAGCAGTCGGCCGTAGGTGTCGGCTCGGCGGGGTGGGACGCCGGGGTCTCACCCCGGGCCCGGGCCCGGAGCTCCCTGCTCAGCTTCCGCCGAGTGCGCGCTTGAGCTGGGCCTTGTTCATGTCGGAGCGGCCGTGGATGTTGCGGCGCTGGGCCTCGGCGTAGAGCTGGTCGTACGTCGGCCCCTGGGAGCCGCTGTGGGAGCGCTGGCCGCCGCGCTTGGAGGACGACATGTCCTGCGTGGAGCTCTTACTGGCGGTCTTGGACTCACCGGAGCGGGCACGCTCCTTGTTGACGGTCCTGGCCGCGATCTCCTTGGCGCGCTTGGTGCTCTCGCCGCGGTCCTCGGCGCTCTCCTTGATGTGCTCGTACTGGCGTTCCCGCTTGGGGCTGGATCCACGAGGCATGACGACTCCATGGCTGTTTGGTCGGCTGTGTGTTCACCCTCCGCTTCCGAGGGGCACCCCGCAATCGGCGCCGGGCCGACCGGTGAGAACGCGGCGCCTGCTCCGGTCGGGTGCCCCGCCTGGTGCCGGTGACACGGGACGCGTGTTTCCACGCCACGGAACACGTGCAGAGGAGTGCGGGTACGCAATGTGGCCCAGCCCGTGATCGGCCGGGCCTTCCACGTCTACGGCCTGCCCGGACCGGGGTCCGCCGCGTCGCCGTCGGCGGGCTCGGTGGCGTAACGGCTCATCGTGCGGAGGGTCGCCTGCGGGGTCAGCGCCTGGCCGGCGGCGATCATGTCCCGCAGGTCCCGGAAGTACTGCACGTACAGGTCGGGGGTGAACGTGCTGAGCATGACGGCCGGTTGGTCGGTCGTGTTGGCGAACGTGTGCGGGGCTCCGGGCGGGACCATCACGAGTGTGCCCGCCGCCGCGTCGTAGTCCGTCTCCCCGACCGTGAAACGCACCGTCCCCGAGATGACGTAGAAACCCTCGTCGTGCTGGGCGTGACGGTGTTGCGGCGGGCCGGGGGTGTGCGGCGCCAGGACGGACTCGGCGAGCCCGAGGCGGTGCCCGGTGTTGCTGCCGTCCTCCAGGACGCGCAGTCGTGTGGTGCCCAGGAGGATCGTCTCACCGTCGCCGGGAGCGACCACCGAGACGGCGGGGTGGGCGGCAGGCGGGCCGGCTTTCGCTTCGTCGGTCATGCTGCGATTCCACCGCCGGAGCGAGGAGACCGTCCAAGACCTGTTCCGTGAACTCGATACCGTACGAGTATCGTTGCGGCATGGAACTGCGTACGCTGCGCTACTTCGTGGCGGTCGCCGAGGAACTCCACTTCGGCCGGGCCGCCGCCCGGCTGCACATGAGCCAGCCGCCACTGAGCCGGGCGATCAAGCAGCTGGAGACCGAGCTCGGCGCCGTGCTGTTCGACCGGTCGTCCGCCGGTGTCACGCTCACCGCGGTGGGGGCGGTACTGCTCGACGAGGCACGTGAACTGCTGGAGCGGGCCGACCGGATACGCGTACGGGTGGCCGCCGCGGCCGGCGCCGCGACCCTCACCGTCGGCATCCTCGGTGACAGCGCCGATCCGAGCACCATCCGGCTGGCCGACGCCTACCGCCGGCGCCACCCGCGCGTCGAGGTCCGCATCCGCGAGACCGACCTGACCGATCCCACCTGCGGGTTGCACGCCGGCCTGGTCGACATCGCCCTGACCCGCAGGCCGTTCAACGAGACCGGCCTGCGGGTGCGCGAACTGCGTGCCGATCCGGTGGGAGCGCTGCTGCGCACCGACGATCCGCTGGCCCGCCGCGACCGGCTGGCACTCGCCGACCTGGCCGACCGCCGCTGGTTCGTGTTCCCGCAGGGCACCGACCCCGTCTGGCAGTCGTACTGGCACGGCGGGGAGTCGCGCCAGGGCCCGGTGGTGCGCGCCGTCCAGGAGTGCCGACAGGCCGTCCTGTGGAACGGCACGGTCGGTATCACCGTCCTGGACCACGAGCCCGCCGAGGGGCTCACCGTGGTACCCCTGACCGACATGCCACCGAGTTCCCTGGTCGTGGCGTGGAACGAGAGCGCGATGAGTCCGTTGATCCGCTCGTTCGTGGAGATCGCGACCGCCACCTGTCGCGCCTGAGCGCACGGGCTGTCCGAAGCGGGCGTGGATCCGGTCACCGGCGCGTCGATTCCCCTTACCCGCTGTGCGGGTGACCGGCCGCGTACGCAGTGAATTGTTCCGATTCCGGCCTCCTGGCATGCATAGAGCCCACCCCAGCGGTCATACGCTCCCCCGGAACGGTGACGAGGGGACTCGGTTTCCGGACCCCGCGGCCCGTTCCCCCCAGAAGGTGGCCCTTCGTTCCCGAGGAGCGGAAGTCATGACCACTCTCCGTGACAACCACCGTACGTATGACGACACTCCGCGCACCGACGAAGCCTTCGTGCGGCTCGCCGCGCTGCCGGACGGAGCTGAACGGACGGCCTTGCGCGAGGAGCTGGTCCGGGCGTGGCTGCCGCTCTCGGAACGGCTCGCCGGGCGCTACCGCGACCGGGGCGAAGCGGTCGAGGACCTGCGCCAGATAGCCGCCGTCGGGCTGCTCAAGGCGGTCGACGGGTTCGACCCCGCCCATGGCACGGCCTTCATCGCGTACGCCATGCCCACCATCACCGGCGAGATCAAGCGTCACTTCCGCGACCACATGTGGACCGTCCACGTGCCGCGTCGCGTCCAGGAGCTCCGCAACCGGGTCCGCGAGGCCCGCCGTGAGCTGCAGGACGCGGGAGGCGGCGAGCCGAGCGTTCCCGAGGTCGCCGGGTACACCGGGCTGAGCGAGGCCGACGTCCGGGCCGGTCTGGAAGCCCTGCAGAGCTTCCGCGCGCTGTCCCTCGACGCGGAGCAGAGCGGGAGCGAGAGCCCCTGCACCCTGGCCGACGCCATCGGCGCCGACGACCCGGCGCTCGACACCCTCATCGACCGCGAGTCCGCCAAACCGGGACTGCACGCGCTGCCCGCCCGCGAACGGAAGATCCTCTACCTGCGCTACTTCCAGGGCATGACGCAGAAGAACATCGGCCGCGAACTCGGCATCTCCCAGATGCACGTCTGCCGTCTGCTCCGCCAGTGCTGCGAGCACCTGCGCGAGGAGGCCATGTGCCCCGCGACGGAAGAGGCCGCGTAAGGACGGCTCGAACCGCAGCGGCTGTCCGTAGCCTTCGGCAGCTCTAGTAGGCGGCCGCGATCGAGGCGCGGGCCCCTCGCGAGACCCCAACTGATGCAACGGCTCTAGTGGTGTCGCTGGTTCAGGTGACGTCGACGGGGGTTGCCGAAGTCGTGCAGAGGTTGCCTCCCGGGTTCCGGCACTGTGACCGGTGATCGGTCAGGTTTCCGAACTACCCGAAGGACGCCCCATGAAGCGCTGGTCCCCGGTTCGCCGTGCCCTTCTCACGGTCTCCGCCGCCCTCCTCGCCCTCGTCACGAGCACCACGACGGCCTTCGCCGCCCCGTACCACCAGGTCAACGGCCCGGAGGAGTACGCCAGCGCGGGCCAGGAGAAGACGGTCAGCGCCCAGTGCCCGGAGGGTGAAGTGCCCACCGGTGGAGGTGGCTACAGCACCACCGTCTATTTCGCCGTGTCCAGGTCCTTCGCGATCGGGTCGACCTGGTACTGGAGCGGCAGGAACACCCACTCCACCGATTCGCTCAAGGTCAGCGCGTTCGCCATCTGCACACGCCCCTGACGCCCCGCTCAAGCAGGCGTCCTCAGGGGTGGGCTGTGGGGTGGCGGCGCAGGTGCGCGG
>NZ_LYOY01000101.1 GCF_001653515.1 Streptomyces sp. ERV7
CCCCAGCGCCGCCAGCAGAGTGGCCCGCGGCCTACGGTCGGCCAGCGCGCCCGCGAGCCAGATCCCGGCCACCGTCGCGGCCCCGAAGAGGAAGAGGACAAGGTCCGCGCGTCCGAACCCGGCGTGCTCGGCGAACGCCACCAGGAAGGTGTACATCGCCTGGTGGCCGAGGAGGAGCAGCAGGGTGACGGACAGGACGGTCCGGATGCCCGGCAGTGCCGCGATGTGCCGCAGCGGGGTCCGCCCGGCGCTCGGCTCGCCGGGGAAGTCGGGCACGTACCGCAGCGCGCACAGCACCAGGAGCGCGGCGAGGACGGCCAGGGCGGCGAAGCCCGCACGCCAGCCGACCGCGCCCGCCAGCGCGGAGCCGAGGGGAACACCGAGCGAGAGCGCGACCGTGATGCCCGCGAGGACGATCGCGATGGCGCGGCCCCGGCGCCGGGCGGGGACCATCCGGGCGCCGTAGCCCGCGAGCATCGCCCACAGCGTTCCGCCCATCGCTCCGGCCAGCAGCCGGGCTCCGCACGTCAGGAGGTAGGAGGGGGAGAGCGCGGTGACGGCGTCGGCGAGCGCGAGGCCGGTGAGCGCGCCGGTCAGGACCGTGCGCCGGGGCAGCCCGCGCAGCAGCGCGGTGAGCGGTATCGCGGAGAGGAAGGAGGCGGCCGCGTACAGCGTCACCAGGAATCCGACCCGGCCCTGCGACACCCCGAGCCCGCCACTCATACGGGGGAGCAGCCCGGCGGGCAGCAACTCGGTCAGTACGGCGGTGAAGGCCGTGGCGGCCAGCGTGAGCAGGCCGCCCCACGGCAGTGCGGCGGGTTCGGCGGCGCTCGGCGCGGCGGTGCGCGCCAGTGGTGCGGTCGGCATACGGCCATCGTCGAACCCTCACATTAGTGTGAAGGGCAAGTCCCCTCCTGCCGGGACCGCGCTGACCTGCGCCGGAGCCCGTTCCGGGGCGGGCAGCGAGGTTCCTGGCTGTTCATGACATCCTGTGTCGTCACAGCTCGCCGGACAGATCGGATCGGCGGACGTCCGGGGGGTTACAGGGGAAGGTCGATGAGGCTCTGCTTTCTGGTGGAGGAGCACTACCGCCACGACGGCATGCCGGTGGAGGTGATCCGCCAACTCGTCGCCTGGGGTCATCGGGTGGACGTGCTGCGCCCGGGTGGTTCCCTGCTGCGGATGTCCGAGGCGGTCACCGCGGGCAGCCATGACGCCTGGGTGCTCAAGACGGTGTCCGGCGGCCCGGGACTGACGCTCCTGGAGGCCGCCGCCGCGGTCGGCCTGACCACCGTCAACGACGCCCGGTCGATCCGGGGCGTACGGGACAAGGCGCTCGCGGCGGCCATCGGCCGCAGCCGGGGCCTGCCGATGCCGACGACCTACGCGGCGGCCGTCCCCGAACTGCTCGCGGAGATACCCGAGTCCGAGTTCCCGCTGGTGGTCAAGCCCGCCGACGGCAGCGCCGGACGCGGGGTGTGCCTGGTCCCCTCGCCGGACCGGCTCGCCGCGATGGCGGGGCAACTGGCGGGCCAGGGCATGCTGGTGGCCCAGCCGTATGTGCCCAATTCGGGCGTCGACCTCAAGGTGTACTGCGTGGGCGGCGAGCTGTACGCCACCGAGCGCTGCTCCCCGCTCCACCCCGACCACGCGGTCCGCGAGCGGCAGGTGGCGCTCCCGGCCGAGGTGGCCGCGACCGTTCGCCGGGTCGGCGCGGCCTACGGCCTCGATCTCTTCGGGGTGGACGTCCTGCTCGGCCCCGACGGGCCGGTGGTGGTCGACGTCAATGACTTCCCCAGCTTCCGCCAGGTTCCCCAGGCGGCGGCGCGGGTGGCGCGCGCCGTGCTCGAACTGGCCCGCACGGGCCGGGCGAGCGCCCCGGACGTCTTCCCGGAAGCCATCATCTCGGAGCAGCCGGGGGCGGCCGTATGAGGATCGGGCTGATCACCCCCGAGCCCGGACATCCGCTGCTCGCCGCCGCGACCGCCCTGCTCGCCCGCGAGCACCTGGTGGAGCCGGTGCACCCGGACTCGGCGCCCCCGGACCGCGTCGCCGACGTCTATCTGCTCAAGTCCCGTACGCCCACCGCCCTCGCGCTGGCCCGCGCGCTGGAGGCGCGCGGCGCCGCGGTGCTGAACTCCGCGTCCGCGACCGGCCTCTGCCAGGACCGCACGGCGATGGCGGAGCTGGCCGACCGGGCCGGGCTGCCGTTCGCGGCGACCCGTACCTTCGCCGCGCTCGGCCCGCTGCCGGACCAGGAGGACCTCACCTATCCGCTGGTGGTGAAGAGCCGCCACAGCCGCCGCCACGACCTGGTCGCCCGCGCCGACGACAGCGCGGGGCTGCGGGCGCTGGCCGAAGGGTGGGCGCGGGAGCCGGTGGTGGTGCAGGAGTTCACCGCCAACAGCGGCTGGGACCACAAGCTGTGGGTGATCGGCGGCCGGGTCTTCGCCGCCCTGCGCCGCTCCGAGCTCGCGCCCGGGGACCGCGGCCCCACCCGCTCGCTCCCCCTGGACGCGCTGCAACCCGGCTGGGCCGCCCTGGCGCTGCGGGTGGGTGAGGTCTTCGCCCTGGACGTGTACGGCGTCGACCTCATCGACGTGGGCGGGAGCCCGCTCATCGTCGACGTCAACGCCTTCCCCGGGATACGGGGTCAGCTCGGCGCACCCGAAGCGCTCGCCGAGCTCGCCCTGGCGGCGGGGAGCGGCCGCCTCATCCCACGGACGCGGGCACGCCCTGCGGAAGAGTCGTGTTCCACGCCGTGATCACCGGTCGGCCGTGCTCGGTCCCCAGCCGCGACACGGCCCCGGTGCCGAGCAGGAAGAGCGCCCCGGCCGAGGCGGGCAGCCCCAGATAGCGGGCCGTCAGGACGCGCAGGAAGTGCGAGTGGGCCACCAGTGCGACATCGCCGCCGGAGCCCATGGCCGCGACGGCCTCGGCGAGCACCCGGTCGGCCCGCTCGCCGACCTGCTCGGCGCTCTCGCCCGGATGCGCGGCGGGCCCGTCGGCGACCCCGTCCGTCCACAGGTTCCAGTCGGGGCGGTCGCGCTGGATCTCGGGGGTGGTGACGCCCTCGTACCCGCCGTAGTCCCACTCGCTCAGATCGGGGCGCACCAGCGGGGCGGTGAGTCCGGCGAGTTCGGCGGTGTGCCGGGCCCGGGCCGCCGGGCTGACCAGGGTGAGCCCGATCCGGTGTCCGGCGAGCAGCGGCGCCACCGCGCGGGCCTGGGCCTCGCCGTGCTCGGTGAGCGGCAGGTCGGTGTGGCTGGTGTGCTGCCCCGTCAGGGTCCACGCCGTCTCGCCGTGCCGTATCAGGATCAACTCGCCCATGGATCGTTCCCGTTCTCCGCGACCGGCCCGCCGGGCTCGTCCCGCCGGACCGTGTACGGCACAACCATGTGGTGTCCCATGGCATTCCGGCAGGTGGGGCCGGTGGCGGAGGTCACGCTCAGCGGGCGAGGAAGGCGCGCACGCCCTGCGAGACGGCGTCGTCGCCGAGCAGGTCGTTGTGCGCCAGACAGCCCGCCGGGTTGTTGACCGCACCGGTGAGCGGCACGCTGCTGTCCGGGTTGATGACCTCGTCGCAGCCGGACCACCAGGTCGCGTACTGGACGGCGCCGGGCGTCTCGTCGCCGTCGGCCAGGTGCTTCTGCACATACGAGCCCGGGGTCATGTCACGACAGGCCTGGGACCACAGCGCGCAGGCCCAGGCGGTGGACGTGCCGTGGTTGGGCCCGGCGAGCGAGACCCAGTGGCCGACGGTGGCGGTGCCGCCGCCGAACTTGACGTACCAGCGCGTCACCAGGCTCCCGAAGGAGTGGGCCACGACGTCCACCTCGGCCGCGCCGGTCCGGGCGCGGACCTGGTCCACATAGGCGGCGAACCGGCCGGACAGCACCTCGTTGACCGACTGGCCGGTGTCGTAGCCCCAGGAGAACAGCTCGGCGTCGGTGTATCCGGACGCCTTGAAGTCCTCGCGCATCCCGCCCCAGACGCCGGGGTCGGCGTTGTATCCGTGCACGAAGATCACGGGGGTGTGGGC
>NZ_LYOY01000102.1 GCF_001653515.1 Streptomyces sp. ERV7
GAACGCTGCCCGCAGCCGGGACCGCTCGGCGAACACCCGCGCCCGGTACCGCCCCACCCGCTCCGGATCGGGCCACGGCTCAACCGAGTTCATGCGCAAGCACCTTCCGTATCGCCGCCGCGGTCCGCTCCGGGTCGGTCTGTTCCTCGATCACGGTCACCGGCAGGTCCCGGATCTCCTCCCGCATGACCTTGTGCAGGTCCGCCTGGTACCGCTGGAAGGAGTCCGGGTCCGGGACCTGGCCGTAGTGCTCCAGGCGGTTGAGGCGCGCGCCCCGCCGGCTGCGCCGCCAGGCGGTCTCCGGGCTCACGTCGAGGTAGATCACGTGCCGCGGCTGCGGGAACGAGCGCCACCAGGCGAACATCGGGTTCTCCGGCAAACCCGCCAGCCGGCACTTGGCCAGCAGCTTGTAGTAGTACGAGTCGACGACGGCGGGCCCGCCGCCGCTGTCGTCCAGCAGCCGGTCCCGCAGGTGCAGGACGGCCGTCTGGAGCATCGCCGCGAAGAACTCCGGCGACCACTGGTCCTCCCGGGCGGCCACCTCCCGTACGACCTCCCGGCGCAGCCGGCCGATCAGCGCGTGCTCGGGAGCGAGGAACGCGTCGTCGGCGGAGATCAGTCTGCGGGGGTCCGGGTCCTGCCGCAGGGCCGCCATCGCGGAGGACTTGCCCGCGAGATCGGGGCCCAACAGGACGCAGAACGCGGGGGCTTGCAGAGGCACTGCCATCAACTCCTTCGGGCGATCGGTCCTGATTCTCACCAAGATTGCTTTCAAAATCAATGTAGACACATGAATTGAGAACGCCTAGCATCACCGTCGAACACCAGCCCTTTGGAGGGGAAGCAAGTGCGAACATCCACCGGCCCGGACGGGGTGCGGCCGTGCCACTGAGACTTCTGGCGCTGACGCTCTGCGTCTTCTGCATCGGGACGGCCGAGCTGCTGCCCGGCGGGGTGCTGCCGGAGCTGGCGGACGACTTCGGGGTCTCGATCCCGACGGCCGGACTGCTGGTGGCCGTCTACGCGGCGACGATGATGATCGGCGGTCCGCTGGTCACCGGGTTCACCCGCAAGGCGCCGGCCAAGGCGCTGCTGATCGGCCTGATGGTGGTCTTCGTCCTCGGCAGCGCCCTCGCCTCGACGGCCTCGTCGTACGGCGTCCTCGTGGCGGCCCGGATCGTCTGCGCGCTCACCCACGGCACGTTCGTCGCCGTGAGCATCGTGGTGGCGGCGGGCATGGTCCCGCCGGAGAGAACGGCGGCCGCGGTCTCGACGATCGTGCTCGGCTACAACCTGGCCACGGTGCTCGGGGTGCCCCTGGGGACCCTGGTCGGCCAGCAGTTGGGGTGGCGCTCGACCTTCGGCGCGCTCACCGTGCTCTCGGTGGCCGGTGCGGTGGTGATGTGCCTGCTGCTGCCGACGGTCAAGGCGGAGGAGACCGGTTCGCTCCGGGGTGAGCTGCGCGCCTTCCGCTCCGCCGGCGTGCTGATGTCCATCCTCATCACGGTGCTCGCCACCGGCGGCATGTTCACCCTGATCACGTACATGGTCCCGGTGCTCAAGGACGTGAGCGGCTGGTCGGCGTCGGCGATCCCGGTGCTGCTGATCGCCTACGGTGTCGGTTCACTGCTCGGCAACGTCGTCAGCGGCCGGATCCCGGCCCCCTCCCTGCTGCCCGCCCTGATCGGCAGCCTGGGCGTACTCGTCCTGGTCTGCCTGCTGTTCTGGTGGGTCAGCCCGAACCCGGTGCTCGCCGCCGGAGCCCTGTTCGTCTTCGCCTTCGTGACGTTCGTCGCGGCTCCCGGGCTCCAGACGTACACCCTCACCCAGGCCTTCGACGCCCCCACCTTCTCGGTGACCGTCAGCATGTCCGCCTTCGGTCTCGGCGCCGTCGTCGGCTCCTGGTACGGCGGCTGGGTCATCGACTCGCTGAGCCTGCGCTCCGTCGCCCCGGCGGCCGGCGCGCTCGTCGCGGCGGCCGCCCTGACCGCGCTTGCCTGGCACGCCAAGGTCCGCGCCCACGCCGTGGCGGCGGCCGGCGCACCCGAAACGCCCGGGCTCCTGACCACCCACGGGTGAGGAGCCGCACGCCCGCGCCCGCGAGGCGGCACGACTTCACACAGGGCGCACCCAGCCGCGGTGCGTCCCGACAGAACAAGGAGATTCCTCATGACCGTCAAGGCAGCCGAGCGGGATGCCGAGGCCAGACGGGCGCGGTTGTCACGACTGCCCTCGCTCACCGGAATGCGGTTCATCGCCGCCTTGATGGTGTTCTTCTTCCACGTCTCCCTCCCCGACTTCACCCCGTTCGGCGGGGACTTCGCGGATGACGCGGAGTGGCTGTTCAGCAAGGGCGGCTGGGTCGGCGTCTCGTTCTTCTTCATCCTCAGCGGCTTCGTCCTGACGTGGTCCGCCCGCGAGGGCGACACACCCCGCCGCTTCATGCGCCGCCGCCTGGTCAAGCTGTACCCGAACCACGTGGTGACCTTCGCCCTGTCGATGCTGCTCTTCGCGGGGGCCACCGCCACCTGGAAGCAGTGGCTGCCGAACATCCTCCTGGTGCACACCTGGATCCCGGACTACAACACCTTCTTCGGCATCAACCCGCCGAGCTGGTCGCTCGCCTGCGAGGTCGTGTTCTACCTCTGCTTCCCGGTGCTGCACCGCTGGATCAAGAAGATCGAGCCCGCCCACCTGTGGGGCTGGGCGGCCGGTCTCGCGGCGCTGGTCATGCTGATCCCGGCGTTCGCCTACGCCGTCCTGCCGTCCGACCCGCCGATGCCCAACGGCTTCCCGGTGGGTGTGAAGCAGGCGTGGTTCGTCTATCTGCTGCCGCCGGTGCGCATGCTGGAGTTCGCGGTCGGCATCATCATGGCCCGGATCGTGCTCACCGACCGCTGGATCAACGTCAAGATGGTCCACGCCCTCGGCCTGCTGATCGTCGGCTACGCCATCGCGCTCAACGTGCCGTGGCTCTACGGCCTCAACGCGGTCTGCCTGATCCCGATCGCGCTGCTCATCCCGGCCGCCGCGGTCGCCGATGTGAAGGACCAGCCCTCGCCGTTCCGCGGCAGGGTGATGACCTGGCTGGGCGAGGTCTCGTTCGCCTTCTACCTGATCCACGGCGTCGTGATCATCTACGGCACCAAGTTCCTGCACGGCAAGCCGTACGGCCTCGCGGCGGGCCTCGGCCTCTGGCTGGCCTGCGCCGTCATCAGCCTCGTCCTCGGCCATCTGCTCTTCAAGTACGTGGAGATGCCGATGATGAAGCACTGGAGCAAGCCGCGCGGTGAGCGCCGGAACGCCCGTGCCGTCACCGCGGTCCCGGCCGCGCGTGCGGCCGAGGAGGCGACGCCGGTGGGTGCGGGCGGCCCGCGCGACTGACGCCGCTTCCCCGCTCCACCCTGTTCGGGCCTGTCCCCCCGCCACTGTCGGCGGGGGGACAGGCCTATTTGTATGAACCACTAAAAAGAAACGGGCGTGCTGGTTTATGGAACTAGGCTCGATAAACCGTTCAGCCTTCTCACCTCCCTGTAGGGCTGACTAAAGCGTACAAACAAGGGCATCAATTCACCCCTGTCCGCATGGCGGCCGAAACTTGTCGATTCAAAAACCGGCATGTAGGTTCTTTTATGTCGTCGACTGGGGGAGTCGATAGCGTTCGCTTCCCTCGGTTCTCGCGTGACTGAGGGGTCTTGATGAGGCAGCACAGAGTCGGCCACGCCGTCCATGTGGACCTGGACGATCTGGTCCACCCGGGGGGCGGGTACGCGAGCACGGGGGACCGCGAGCTGCCGTTCCTCCGCGCCCTGGAGCGGTTCGTCGAATCGCTCAACTCGCAGGCGCGGCTGACCCCGGACGGTGTCTCCGTCGCGGGTTCCCGCATCAGGTCGTCCCTCGCGGTGCAGGAGCGCATGTCGTTCCTGCGGCCGCAGTCGTCCCCGGCCCTGGACGCGCCCGTGTTCATCACCGGCATGCCCGGCAGCGGGGCGGCCCTGCTGCACAACCTGCTCGCCGAGCATCCCGGCGTCGACGCGCCCACGCTCTGGGAGTTCCTCGACCCCGCCGCCGCGACCGGGTCCCCCGACGAGCGCCGCGCCCTGATCGCGCTCGGCCGGGCCCGCGCCGCGGCCGGCGCACGGGTCACCGCCGGGCGCGCGGTCGGCCGGTTCCGCGAGGCGACCCGCCCCGCCTCCTGCCACTGGCTGCTGGCGAACGCCTTCCACAGCCCGGCGCTCGCGATGCCCTACCGGGTGCCGGGCTACGCCGACTGGCTGGAGGAGCAGGACCTGGTCCCCGCGTACGCCTTCCACCGCAGACAGCTCCAGGCCGTGGCCGACCGGGTCGGCGGCGGCGCCCTGGTCCTGCGGGACCCCTTCCACGCGCCGCACCTGCGCGACCTGCTGCGCGTCTATCCGCACGCCCGGGTCGTCCGGCTCCACCGGGACCCCGCCGACCTGCTGGCCGCCACCGCGGGCATCTCCTGGTCGCAGCGCGCGGCCTGCTCCTTCGTGAGCAATCCGGCCGACGTCGGCCCCGAGTGGGCGGCCCGCCTGGAGCGCTACTTCGCGGCCTCGGAGGAGGCCCGTACGGCCGTCGACGACGGCGGCGTCCTGGATCTGCGCCACGCCGACGTCGTCGGGGACACCGGCAGGACGCTGCGCCGCGTCGCGGAGTTCATCGGGCTGCCGATGGCGCCCTCGGTCGAGGAGAGCATGCTGGAGCTGGCCAGGGGCGCCGCCGTCGCGGCCCGGGGCTCGCGGCACTTCGAGCCGGAGGAGTTCGGTCTCTCCCGGCGGCAGCTGGGGTTCCGGTTCGCCCAGTACCGCAGCGCCTTCGGGGTGTGATCCGGACGAACTGACCCCGGTACGGCCGGTTCTCCACGGTCGAAAGACTCATCCCGGTGCGAAGGCGCGGCCGGCCGCTTGGTACATGCTTGTGAAAGCATTAGTGTTTCCCTTACAGGCCGGTAAACCGTCGGCCATGCGGGTTGCGGAGAGTGTCATGGTTGCTTCTGGCCGACGCCAGCGCGGCGAACTGGAGCTCTGGCGTCAGCTGACCCAGCTGACCAGTGTGCTGTCCAGCTCCCTGGACAAGAGGCTCACGCGCCAGCACGGTGTCTCCGTGTCCGAGTTCACGGCCCTCTCGACCCTGGCCGAGGGCGGCGGCGACGGCGTCCAGATGCAGGACCTCGCCGACTCCATCGGGCTGAACCAGTCCACGGTCAGCCGGCTCGTCGCCCGCCTGGAGGGCAGCGGCCTCGCCACCCGCGCGGTCAGCGAACGCGACCGCCGGTGTACGTACGCGATGATCACCGAGCGGGGCCGGGCGATCGTCGACGAGGCGACCGGCACCTTCCAGAAGGAGTTCGGCACCGCCCTCGACATCGCCGCCTTCGACGAGCGGACCGCGCCGCTCGTCGCCCGGCTGCGCCACGACCCGGCGGGCTCCACGCCCTCGCAGTGACCTGACGTACGCACCAGGGCCCCGGGTCGACGACCCGGGGCCCTTCCGTGCGTTCACGGGCGCTGCGCGGCGCGATCGAAGCCGATCCGGCCGCCGACGTCGACTGCCTGCGACAGGTCCCTCATGTCGGCGCCAACGAGCGCTCATGTACGAGCAGTTCGCGCCCCACCGCCTCGATCAGCGCCTCCCGTGAGCGGACCAGCGCCGCCGGCCCCGCCGCCTCCAGGGACTCGGCGACGCTCTCGTGGGAGATGCCGAACCACGGCAGATAGCCGAGGATCCGCCGCGCGTCCGCGTAGTGCCGCCGGACCCGGTCCCCGCATACCTCCCCGTGGTCCGCGACCGCCTCCAGGACCGCCTGCGGCAGCACGGCCACGGTGTCGGGGGCGACCAGTTCCTCGACGTACAGCGTGTCCCGGTACTCGGGGTCGCGCACCCGCGTCGAGGTCCACGCCAGCCGCTGCGGGCGGGCGCCCAGCGCGGCTAGGGCGCGCCACCTCGGCGCGGCCAGACCCGCCTCGTACGCCTCGTACGCGAGACGGGCGCAGGCGAGCGCCGCCTTGCCCGCCATCGCGCGGGCCTCGGGCGAACCAGCCTCGGCGAGGCGGCCGTCGACCGCGGTGTCGAGCGGGGCGAGGGAGAACGACGCCACCGAGGCGATCGCGGCGAGGTCGTGCCCGGCGGCGCGGGCCCGCTCCAGGCCGTCGAGGAAGGCCGCGGCGACCTCGCGGTGGCGCTCGGGGGTGAAGATCAGGGTCGCGTCGACGCCGATGCCCTCCGCGAGGCAGGCGGCGATCGCCTCCAGGCCTTCGGCCGTCGCCGGGATCCTCACCAGGAGGTTGGGCCGGCCGACCGCGCACCGCAGCGCGCGGGCCGCTGCGACCGTGGCGGCGGCGTCCCGGGCGCTGCCCGGGTCGAGGTCGGCCGAGACCAGGCCGTCGCGGCCCCCGGTGTGCCCGTGGACCGGCAGCAGCAGGTCGCAGGCGCGGCGCAGCTCCCGTACGGCCAGTTCCCGTACGGCTTCCTCGGGCGTGGCGCCGCGCGCCGCGAGGGCGGCGAGCCGCTCCCCGCGGCCCGAGGCGCCGGTCCGCAGGCGCACTCCGGTGACGCGCCCGGCCCGGACGCTCTCGTCGAGCCGGTCGGCGCCGTCCAGCCACACCGACACGCCCTCGGCGGACAGCCGGTCCAGGACGTCCTTCATCGTTCCCCCCGACATCGTTCCCCCCACGTCGTACGCCACGGTCACACCCGCTCCAGTACGGCGCAGGTCCAGCTGAAACCGGCGCCCACGCCGACCGCCAGGACCCGGTCGCCCGGGCGCAGTTCGTCCTGTTCGAGCAGCCGGGCGAGCCCCGCGAACTGGTCGCCCGCGCCCAGATGGCCGATCTCCAGACCCCAGTCGTGCAGGGTGCGCCCGGCCGGGATGCCCAGCGGCCCCAGGCACTGGCGCCGCGAGAGCTCCGCGCCGAAGAAGGGCACGATCACCGCGGCCATCGAGGACAGGTCGCACTCCGCCTCGTCCAGGCACTCCTTGACGGCGGTCAGCATCCCCGACTCGTTCCTGACGGTGACCTCGGCCACCGGCATCCGCCGCAGGAAGCCCTTCTTGCGGGCGACGAGGTCCAGCGGCTCGGCGTCCATCCCGCTGAGCAGGAACGGCTCGTCGCCGCGGTGCAGCCCCTCCAGTACGGGCTCGGAGTACGCGGCGGTGGCCACCAGCCGGAACCCGGCGGGCTCCCCGGAGACCACGACCGCCGTGCCCGCGTCACCGAAGACCAGACCGCGGTCGGTGGTCCAGCGGGGGAAGGCGGGCTCCGCGAAACGGTCGCCCGTGGTGAGCAGGGCGGCCCCCGCGCCGGGCGCCGCCACCAGCCGGCTCGCGGCCGTCTCCAGGGCGGACATCCCGCCGTTGGACATCTGCCGCAGCTCGAACGCCAGGGCCCGGCCGTGGCCGAGCACCTCGTGCTGGACATAGGCGGCGACGTTCCAGAACTCCAGGCCCGGATACCAGCAGGCGGCGTGGATCAGCAGCCCGATGTCCCGGGCCGGACGGCCACCGCGCCGCAGGGCGGCCCGGCCCGCCGCGACCGCCAGCTCGGGCCCGCTGAGGCCGTCGCTGACCGAGACGGAGCGCTGTCGGCTGCGGGCCGCCTCCTCGGCGTCGTACCGCCCGGCGGCGACGGCGGCCGCCGCGGTCTCCGGCTCGCCCGTGACCACGGCCGCCGACTCGACGTAGATTCCTTGCCAACGCATGCTGTTCGTCCTCGGGGCCGGTGGCTAGCGGTTGGTCCAGGCCGGGCTCGGCCCGTACCGGCGGGCGCTCGTGCCCTGCTCGTACGGCATTCCGTCGGGCATGTTCAGGACCTCCAGCTGGACGCCCCAGGGGCCGCGGAAGTAGACCCAGCGGTCGCCGTGGATCGGTCCGCCGTCCTCGATGAGCTGGGGCGCGCCGAGGATCTCGGTGCCGGGCACCTCGCCCAGCCGGACGGCGGCGAGCTCCACGTCGTCCACGAAGAAGGCCAGATGGTGGCCGCCGACGTCGCTGTTGCGCGGCAGTTCGGTGCGCTGGTCCTGGACCGTGTACCGGGAGAGCTCGACGTTGGTGACCGGGCCGAGCCGTACGACGGCTGTCTCGCGCACCAGCGGCCGGCCCACGCCCAGCTGGCGCCCCGCGAAGCCGGCGTCCGCCGTCAGCTCCTCGCGGTAGACCAGCTCGCCGCCCATCGGGCCGGTGAAGTAGGCGACGGCCTGCTCCAGGTCGGGCACGGTGTAGCCGACGTGGCCGACCCCGCGCGAACCGGGGACGCCCGCGCCCCGCCACTCGGGGTCGGGGCGGTAGAGCCGGGCCTCGGTGGCCTTCTCGTACGGCAGTTCCGCGGCGACCTGGCGCAGCTCCATCTGCAGGCCCCAGGGCGCCCGGAAGTAGACCCAGCGGTTGCCCGCGGCCGGGCCGTCGGTGACCAGCTGGACGTCGCCCTGGATCTCGACGCCCGGCTGCTCGCGCAGATAGGTGACGGCCGCGTCGATGTCGGTGACGTCGATCGCCAGCAGATGGCCGCCGACGTCGCTGGTGCGCGGCGCCACCGTGTTCTGGCCGGGGGCGGTGTACTGGAACAGCTCCAGGTTGCTCACCGGCCCGAACCGCAGCAGCGCGATCCGGGCGCTGGCGCGCGGGTGCACGGCGAGCTGCCGGGCCATCCAGTCGGAGTCGCGCTCCTCGACCGGCCCCAGGGTGTAGAGCAGTTCGGCGCCGAGCGCGCCGACGAAGAAGTCCACGGCCCGGTCGAGGTCGGGGACCGTGTACGCGAAGTGGTCGACGTTGCGGGCACCCACGATGCCCGTGCTCGTCGCCGTCGTGTCGATCGACATGGATCTGCTTCTTTCTCGGGGTGGAGGGGATCAGACCTGTCCGGCCCGGGCCGCGTTGGCCACGGCGGCGGTCAGGGTGAGACCGCCGTCGGAGACGATCGAGGTGCCGGTGGTGTACGCGGCGCCCGCCCCGGCCAGGTACGCGATGAGGGAGGCGACTTCCTGCGGGCGGCCGGGCCGTCCCGCCGGGATGGCCGGGCGCGCGATGGTGGCGGCGTCCTGGCCGGCCGGCACGTTGTTCATCGGGGTGGCGGTCTCGCCCGGGGCCACCGCGTTGACCGTGATGCCGTGCGGGGCCAGCTCCAGGGCCATCACCTTGGTGAGCATGCCGAGCGCCGCCTTGGCCGCGCAGTAGGTGCTGCCGCCGACGATCGGCACGTGCTCGTGGACGCTGGTGACGTTGACGATCCGCCCGCCGCGGCCCTGCGCGATCATCCGGGCCGCCGCGCTCTGGGCGAGCCGGAAGGGGCTGGTGAGGTTGACCGCGAAGACCTGGTCCCAGTTCTCGGCGTCCTCCTCGACGACCGCGGCCCGCCGGTTGATCCCGGCGTTGTTCACCAGGACGTCGATGCCGCCGACGGCGTCGAGCACCGCGTCGAGCTGCCGCTGGGCGAGCGCGGGGTCCGCGAGGTCGAGGGCGACGAGCTCCACCCGTGCCCCGTGGGCCTCGGTGATCCGCTCGGCGAGCTCCTTGGCGGCTGTGGCGTTGCGGCCGTATCCGAGGACCAGGTCGTGGCCCAGCGCACCGAGGGCCAGGGCGGCTTCGGCGCCGATGCCGGAACTCGCGCCGGTGACGACAGCGATCGGTCGGGACATGGCAGAGGGTGCCTTTCTGGGAGGGAGGTTCTGGGGATGGGGGGAGGTGGCGCACCCGGCCGCCGCCCCGGGGGGAATCGCGGCGGCGGCCGGGTGCGGGCTCCTCAGGCCGTCGGCGGCAGCGCCAGGGCGACCTTGGGCGCGGCCCTGCGGCCGTGCTCCAGAAGGTGGAAGGCGTCCGCGACCTCGTCGATCGGGAAGACCTGGGCCACCATGCCCTTGGCCGTCAGCACGCCCTCGGCGAACAGGCGCAGCGCCCGCTCGTAGAAGTCGAGGCCGTGCCGTACGCCGGTGAAGCTCACGCCCCGCAGGACGAGTTCACCGGCGTCGACGGAGGGCAGCGGCTCGGTCGGCACGCCGATCGCCGCCACCCGGCCGCCGATGTCGGCCAGTTGCAGCGCCTCGGCCAGCGCGGCCGGCGACCCGGACGCCTCGACGACCACGTCGTACGTACCCGGCGCGGCCTCGCCCGGACGGAACGCGTGTTCCGCGCCGAGCCGCAGCGCCGCCCCGAGACCCGCGTCGTCCACGCCGACCACGTCCACGGTCCCGGCGAGCCTGCGGGCCAGCTGGACCGCGAGCAGACCGATCGTCCCGGTGCCGAGCACCAGGACCCGCTCCCCGGGGGAGCAGGCGACCCGGTCCAGACCGGCGAGTACGGTCACGGCCGGCTCGACCAGCGCCGCCGCGAGGTCGTCGACGGCCGCGGGCACCACGGTCAGCGTCTGCACGGGGACGCGGATGTACTGCGCCGCCGCGCCCTGCTGCCCGTACAGTCCGGTCTCGCGCAGCCGGGCGCACTCGTTGCGCCGGCCGCGCTGGCAGGCGCGGCAGGAACCGCAGGAGATCATCGTCTGGCCGACGACCCGGTCGCCCACGCGCAGCGTCTGCTCGCCCCCGTCCGCCACCGCGACGACCCGGCCCACCCACTCGTGGCCGAAGACATGGGGGTGGGTGGCGCGTCCGTCGCGGAAGTAGCTCGCGGTGCCGTGCAGCAGCTCCAGGTCGGTGCCGCAGATGCCGACGATGCTGGGTGCGACCAGCACCTGGCCGCGGGCCGGTTCGGGTACCGGCACCTCGATGAGGTCGGCCTTGCCGCCGTCGACGATGGCGGCCGCCTTCATCAGGCCCTGCGGCCAGGTGCCGCGCACGGGGACGGCACCGGGCGGTGCGGCTTCGCGGTCTTCTGTCATGGCGCTCCCTCGGGAAGGTCAGGAATCGTCGCTGTGGGGTGGAAGAGGGGGGAGCGCTGCGGCTCGGGCAGGTCCGGGACGCGGCGGGGCAGCCGGTCGCTGACCCGCGCGGGCAGGGTGCGTACGGCGATCAGCTCCAGGCCGTCGCGGCCCGCGCGCACCGTCAGCGGGGCGGCGGCCGGGGCGAGCAGCAGTGTGCCCCGGGCGAGCGGACGGGTGCCCGAGCCCTCGACCACCTCACCGGCGCCCGCGACGACGTACAGCGCCTGCTCCACACCGCTGTCGGCGGTGTGCGCGAGCTCCGCGCCCGCCGCCAGGCGCAGTTGGTCGAAGCTCTCGGTCTCGCTGTGGAGCATTCCGCGCCGGGCCAGACACCGCCAGGTGGTCCCGCCGCCCGTCGCGAGCATCCGGCGCGAGGGCAGGTCGATACGGTTGACGATCACCGGGCGTGCTCCCCGGCGGTGGCCGGAACGGTCAGCTCGGCGTGGAAGAACTCCAGCTCCTCCGACTTGCCCGCGCCCAGGCGGACTTCGGTGCCGAGCGGCAGCGTCACCGAGGTGCCCGCGGCCAGCTCCACGGTGGCGGAGTCGGACTGGGCCCAGCCGGACCCGGAGGTGACGAACACGGTGTGCTCGACGCCCTCCGAGCGCAGCCCGAGCGTGCCGCCCGGCTCCAGGGACCGCAGGGCCGCCCGGCGCAGCGGTCCGGTGAAGACACCGGCCGGGTCGACGGTCTTCTCGGCCCGCAGGTCGTGCAGGCGTGCGTTCACGGGAGTCTCCTCGGTGACGGGGCGGGCGGGGGACTCGGTGTCCTGCCCGGCCGCGGTGCGCAGGGTGTGCGCGGTGTGGGGGGAGCGGATCTCGATCACCAGCCAGTCGAGGTCGGTGTCGCCCGTGTTGCGCAGACCGTGCACGGTGCCGACACCGGTCAGCACCATCGAGCCCTCGTGGATCGGACTGGCCACGCCGTCGAGCACGATCTCCCCAAAGCCGCGCAGGACGAAGTAGATCTCCTCGGTACGGGTGTGCCGGTGCTCGCCGCTGACGCCGCCGGGCGGCACGCTGGCCCACTCGACGGCCTCCCACCCGGCGGCCAGGTCGAGCCCGCTCGCCAGCGCTTTCCAGTGGGTCAGGCCCGCGGTGCCGTGGACGCCGTAGATGTCCGCGGGACCGGTGGTGTCGGCGACGATCACCGCGCCCGGGGCCGCCGTGCGCTCAGACATGCGTGCCGCTCCGGGCGCTGCCGAGCTCGCGCAGGTCCCGCACGGCCCGGGTGATCTCCTCGTCGGTGACGTCGTTGACGAAGACCGCGGCGCCGATGCCGTCGGGCAGCGGCAGCCGCTGCTTGCCGTTGCGGTGGCGGACGGTGTCCTGGAGGGCCGCGGTCAGCAGCGACGGGTCCTCCAACAGCGGGTCCCAGCTGGGCAGTTCGAGGCCGCGCATCACGGCGAGCACCCGGTCGCGGTCGTCGGCCGAGAGCAGGCCGCGCCGCCAGCCCAGCACGGTGGTGAGCGCCATGTCGACGCAGACGGCCTCGCCGTGCAGCAGTTCGGGCAGCGCCCGCATCTCCACGGTCGGGCTGAAGGTGTGGCCGTAGTCGACGGTCCGCTCCAGCTTCGCCTCCCAGAGGTTGGGCTGGAGCTCTTCGAGCATGCCGTGGATGGCCCGGCGCAGCACTTCCTCGGCGACCAGGTCGCCGCGCTCGCTCACGCCCTGGAACTTCTCGTCGAGGAGCACCGGTCCGTACTGCTCAAGCAGGTCGAAGAGCCGGGCGTCCTTGATGAGGGCGATCTTGAGGATCTCGGCGAGGCCGTTGCCGATGTGGCGGCGGTCCAGGGTCGCCAGGAAGCCGCGGTCGAGCAGGGTGAGATCCGCCGGGAAGTAGGTGCCCAGACGGTTCTTGTGGCCGTTGAAGTTGACCCCGGTCTTGGCGCCGACACCGGCGTCCACCAGGCCGATCAGCGTGGTGGGTACGCGGATGAACGGGGTGCCGCGCCGGTAGAGGCTGCCGACCAGGCCGACGATGTCCATCAGTACGCCGCCGCCGATGACGATGACCGGCTCGCGGCGCCGGTCGATGCCGAAGGCGTCGATCTCGCGCACGATCCGGGCGGCGGTGTCGAAGTCCTTGAGCGTCTCGTCGGCCGGGACGACGCAGATCTCGTACTCGGCGCCGTGGTGGTCGAGATAGGCCCGGATCCGGTCGCCGTGCAGCAGGTCCACGTCGGCGTCGATGACGACGAACCGGCGGATACGGCCCTCGGGCGCCGCACCGGCGTCGAAGAGGTCGGTACGGGAGAGGCCGAAGAGGTCGTCCCGGATCCGGATCTCGTAGCTGACCGGTTTCGAGGTGCGCACCACCCAGGAGTCGACCTGCTGGCTGAACGTGTAGAGGCCCGCGTCGTCGTCGCCCGGCCCGGTGAGGGGGAGCCCGCGGAAGAGCCCGGGATCGGTGCCGGTGACGAGCTGACTGGAGTCCTCGATGGGGGAGACGGACATGACTCACCTCTCGGATATGCATGGTCTGAGATGACGCAACCATACCCAAAATCAATGCATGGTCAAGCAATCAAAATCGGACGGTGGTGAGAGTGGCTGGAGTTGGGGCGCTCGGGATGGGCTCGAATCCCGGCTTGTACTGGACGGGTCACCTCTGGAATGATTTCATGCGCAAGCATTGAGTTATCGAGAGGTGTTCCCCTGATGCGCGCCACTGTCCTGCCCCAGTACGGAGAGCCCGAGCAGCTCGCCGTCGCCGAGCTCCCCGCCCCGGCCCCCGCGCCCGGCCAGATCCTGGTCCGTACGGCCGGCTCGGCGGTCAACCCCGTGGACCTGGCGGTCCGTTCGGGAAGCGCCGCCGAGTATGTGAAGCTCCCGTTCCCGATGGTGCTCGGCTGGGACCTGTCGGGCGTCGTCGAGGCGCTCGGCGAGGGCGTGACCCGCTTCGCCGTCGGTGACCGGGTCGTCGCCATGTCCGCCCAGATGGCCACCGGCATCGGCACCCACGCCGAACTGGTCGCCCTCGACGCGGCCATCGCCGCGCCCGCCCCCAAGGGCGCGGACCTGGTCCACGCGGCGGCCCTGCCGCTGGCCGGACTCACCGCCGACCAGGCCCTTGAGGCGCTCGGCGCAGAGTCCGGCAGCAGTCTGCTGGTCACCGGCGCGGTCGGCGCGGTCGGCGGCTTCGCCGTCCAGCTCGCCGCCGTGCGCGGCATCCGGGTGACCGCCCTGGTGCGCCCGGGCGACGAGGAGCTCGCCCGCTCCCTCGGCGCGAGCGAGGTGCTCACCTCGGACCGGCCGCTGCCCGAGGGCACGGTCGACGCCCTCTTCGAGACCGCCGGTCACGCCGGTGCGATCGCCGCCGTACGGGACGGCGGCCGGGCCGTCTCCATCGTCCCGGCGTCGGCCCCGCAGGCCGAGCGCGGGATCGAGGTGAGGATGTCGTTCGTGGAGCAGGACGGCGAGCGGCTGGCCAAGCTGTCCGGCCTGGTCGAGGCGGGCACGCTCACGCTGAGGATCGCCGACGTACTCGACTTCGCGGACGCCGCCCTCGCCCACAAGCGCCTGGCGGCGGGCGGGACGCGGGGGAAGCTGCTGCTGGCGCCGAAGCCGCCCGCGGCGGCGAACTAGCGCGATTGCGGGCCGCGTTCGTCCGCGGGCCGGTGGGGGGCCGGTCGCGCGGCTCCCCGCGCCCTGAGGCAGCACGGCCGTGCCCGTACACCGGGGACCAGCGACGTCCGGGCTCGTTCGCCTGCGGGTCGCTGGGGCTTGTCGCGCGGTTCCCCCGCCCCCGGAGCATCACGGCCGTGCCCGTACGCCGGCCGTCGGTCGCCCTCGCGCGACCCTCGCCGCCCCCATCGACCGGGTACGAGCCGGGCCCCCTACCCCCGGCT
>NZ_LYOY01000103.1 GCF_001653515.1 Streptomyces sp. ERV7
GTTCGGCGGGCTCGCGGTCGGCAGGCGCCAGGGTGAGCGGGCGGGGTGCGCCCGTACGGGATCCTCGGTCCACGACGACCCTCCTCATCGGGGAATCAGCAGGGCGGCGTCGGCCTTGTCGGCGCACCGGCGCACCGCCTTGGCGGGGGAGGCGCGGCCCAGCAGCACGGACACCACGGCCTCGCCGGTGGCCTGGGAGATCTGCGGATAGGCGGGGTGGATGGGCCGCACCCGGGCGGTCTCCAGGGCCTTGGTGAACACGGGCAGGCCGACCGTGTCGGCGGAGTGCCGCCGCCAGGCGTTCTCCCGCTCGCTCTCCCTGCTCAGCGGCAGACTGCCGCCCCCTATGTCCCACCGCACGTCCTGTGCGGGAGTGATCAGCCAGCGGACGAACTCCACCGCCGCCCGGGCGCGCGCCCTGCCGTTGTCGAAGACGGTCCAGGTGTCGGGCCCGGAGATGGTCAGCGGCCGTCCGCTGTAGGTGGGCAGGGGCACCACGTCGTACGGCAGCTTGGACTCCACGATGTTGGGCAGCTGCCACGGACCGGTGATCACCATCCCCATCCGGCCGGAGACGAACACCTGGTACATCTGCTCGCTGCCGGGCTTGGGGTCGATGTAGACGCTCTTGTCGGCGACCAGCTGGGCCACCGTCTCCAGGGCCCGCCGCCCGGACTCGGCGAAGCCGATGCTCTTGCCGTCGGGGGCGATCACCTCGCCGCCGAGGTCCCAGATCATCGGCCACAGGCGCCACACGGTGTCCTCGTCCCCCGCGCCCGGCCAGGCCGTGCCGAAGGTGCCGTGCCCGGCGTCGGTGAGCTTCTTGGCGGTCGCCACGAACTCCGGCCAGGTCCAGCCCGGTCGGGGCAGCGGGATCCCGGCGCGCTCGAAGAGCGTGGTGTTGCAGGCGACGGCCAGCGAGTCGAGCAGCGAGGGTGCGGCCCGCACCTTGCCGTGCAGGGTCACGGCCTCCCTGACGGAGGGCCAGAAGTCGTTCCACGGTGGCGAGCCGTCGTGCAGCGCGCCGGTCAGATCGACGACCTTGGGGCTGCGGGCGATGCTCGCGAGGTCCGAGCCGAAGATGTACGCGATGTCGGGGTAGGCGCCGGCCGCCAGCGCGGCCGTCACCTTCTGGAGCATGGCGTCCGCCACCACCCCGCCGCCGCTCGCGTTCACCCGGATGCGGGACTGCGAGCGGTTGAAGTCGGCGGCGAGCGCCTCGATCGCCTTGGCGCCGATCTCGTTCTGGCCGTGCCACATCTCGATGTTGACCCGGCCGTCGGCGCCGACGGATCGCCTTGGCGCCGATCTCGTTCTGGCCGTGCCACATCTCGATGTTGACCCGGCCGTCGGCGCCGACGCCGTCGGAGGTGGTCGAGGCGCAGGCGTCGAGCAGGGGGAGCGCCGCCGCCCCGGCGACGACGCCCGCCCCGGTGCGCAGCACCCGGCGGCGCAGGGG
>NZ_LYOY01000104.1 GCF_001653515.1 Streptomyces sp. ERV7
CGCCGCCGGACCGGCCGCCGTCCGCGCCGTCCTGGCCGCTCCCGCAGGCCGGGCCGGCGCCGGGCGCGTACCACGAGGCGGAGACCCAGGGGGCGTACGAGCTGCCGCGCGACCCGGCGCACCCGCCCCCGTACGCGCCGGTGGACGCGGGGCGGCGCAGGCAGCGGGCGGTCGTCGCCGCGGTCGCCGCCGCCGTCCTCGCGGGCGGCGCGGCCGGTGGCTGGCTGCTGTGGGGCCGGGACGGCGGCTCCGGGAGCGGGGGAGTGGCGGCCGCCTCGTCCTCGGCGTCGGTCGAGGGGACCGACCCCACCGGGACGCCGACGGACTCGCCCACGGCCACGTCCACCGACGAGTCGACCGCCACGCCGACGCGGGAGCCCACCGACACCGCCACGCCCGACACCGGCCCCCCGGTGCCGGACGGCTTCCGCCGGGTGGAGGACCCGCTCGGCTGGAGCGTGGCCGTACCGGCCACCTGGACCCGCACCGAGGAGCGCAGCAGCGCCCTCTACCGCTCGCCCGACCAGCGCTATCTGCTCCAGCGCCGTCCTGGCCGCTCCCGCAGGCCGGGCCGGCGCCGGGCGCGTACCACGAGGCGGAGACCCAGGGGGCGTACGAGCTGCCGCGCGACCCGGCGCACCCGCCCCCGTACGCGCCGGTGGACGCGGGGCGGCGCAGGCAGCGGGCGGTCGTCGCCGCGGTCGCCGCCGCCGTCCTCGCGGGCGGCGCGGCCGGTGGCTGGCTGCTGTGGGGCCGGGACGGCGGCTCCGGGAGCGGGGGAGTGGCGGCCGCCTCGTCCTCGGCGTCGGTCGAGGGGACCGACCCCACCGGGACGCCGACGGACTCGCCCACGGCCACGTCCACCGACGAGTCGACCGCCACGCCGACGCGGGAGCCCACCGACACCGCCACGCCCGACACCGGCCCCCCGGTGCCGGACGGCTTCCGCCGGGTGGAGGACCCGCTCGGCTGGAGCGTGGCCGTACCGGCCACCTGGACCCGCACCGAGGAGCGCAGCAGCGCCCTCTACCGCTCGCCCGACCAGCGCTATCTGCTCCAGATGTTCCGGCTGACGGAACCGGGCATCACCCCGTACGAGGCGCTGCGCATCACCTCGGACAACCTCTCCCTCCACCGCGGGTACCAGGAGATCTCGCTGCGCCGGATGACCGAGGTGACCGCCACGGACGCGGCCGAGCTGGTCTACGCGTACAACCGCAGCGTCCAGACCGATCGCATCCAGGGCATCGCCCGCTCCTTCGTCGCCGGGAACGGGGTGCCGTACACGGTGCTGGTGTACGGCCCGGACGAGGACTGGCCGGCTCAACTCGGGGTCCTGAACAGGGTGCTCGGCACGTTCGTGCCGGAGTGAGTGCGGGGCCGGCGGCCTCGGGCCCGGCCCCGCACGCCCTCAAAGACAGGCTCTCAGCCGGTGCGCAGCTGCTCCGCGGCCTCCCGTACCGCCTTCATCGCGCGGCGCTGGAGGAGCGGGCCGAACGTGACGCGG
This sequence comes from Streptomyces sp. ERV7, assembly GCF_001653515.1. Classification (GTDB taxonomy): domain Bacteria; phylum Actinomycetota; class Actinomycetes; order Streptomycetales; family Streptomycetaceae; genus Streptomyces. The sequence continues at coordinate 1,508 of NZ_LYOY01000104.1, forward strand.
GCCGCGCCGAGTTCGCCGAGGCGGCGCGGGGTCGGGCCGTCCGCGAGCGCGACCTGGTTGACCGGGGCCGGTACGGCGGCGGCGATCTTCGGCAGGTGCTCGGCGGGAGCCCCGTACGGGTAGACGCAGTCGGCGCCCGCCGCCACGTACGCGCGCGCCCGCGCGATCGTCGCGTCCAGGTCGGTCACGCCCTCGATGTACGTGTCCACGCGCGCGTTGATGAACAGTCGGTCCCCGGCCTCCGCGCGCACCTCCGCCAGCCAGTCGGCGTGGCGCGCCGGGTCCTTGAGGGCGCCGTCGGCCGAGTCCTCCAGGTTGCAGCCGACCGCGCCGGTGTCGAGCAGCCGGGCCACCAGCTCCTTGGGGGCGAGGCCGTAGCCGCCCTCGACGTCCGCCGAGACGGGCACGGAGACGGCCCGGACGATCCGGGCGACCGCCGCGAACATCTCGTCCCCGGGCGTCTCGCCGTCCGCGTAGCCGAGCGAGGCGGCGACCCCGGCGCTCGGCGTGGCGAGCGCCGGGAAGCCCGCCTCCTCGTAGACCCGTGCACTGGCCGCGTCCCACGGACCGGGCAGGATCAGGGGGTCGCCCGGTCCGCGCCCGTGGTGCAGGGCGCGGAAGGCGGCGACGGGGGTCAGCTGTGCCATTCGGTCTCTCCGGGTGCGGTACGGCGGGCCACCATCAGCCGGTTCCAGCTGTTGATGGCGGTGATCGCGGCGATGAGATGGGCCAGTTCGGTCTCGTCGAAGTGCTTCGCCGCCAGCGCGAACAGCTCGTCGGGAACGAACCCGTCGGTCAGGACCGTTATGCCTTCGGTGAGTGCGAGGGCCGCACGCTCGCGCTCGCTGAAGCGGTCGCCCGCTTCGTGCCAGGCCGCGACGAGATCGAGCCGTCCCTCGGTCTCGCCGTGGTCGCGCGCGAGGTCGAGGTGCATGTCCAGGCAGAACGCGCAGTGGTTGAGCTGCGAGGCGCGGACCATGACCAGCTCCGTCAGGGTCGGGTCGAGCGCCTTCTTGGCGGCCGCGCTCACCGCCGCCAGGGCCCGGTAGACCTCCTGCGGGACCTGCCAGGCGCGCGCCGTCACTTGTACATCCCGGGGGTGTAGTGGCCCGGGACCATCCGGGTGGTGACGCCGAAGCGGTTCCAGGCGTTGATCACCGTGATGGCGGCGATCAGATGGCCCAGCTCGGTCGCGTCGAACTGCTCGGCCGCCTTCGCGTACACATGGTCCGGCACGAAGCCGTCGGTGAGGACGGTGATCGCCTCGGTCAGCTCGATCGCCGCCAGCTCCTTCGCCGTGTAGAAGTGCTGGGACTCCTCCCAGGCGCTGAGCTGCACGATCCGCTCCACCGACTCGCCCGCCGCGAGCGCGTCCTTGGTGTGCATGTCGAGGCAGAAGGCACAGTGGTTGAGCTGCGAGGCACGGATCTTGACCAGCTCGTGGATCACCGGGTCCACCCCGCGCCCGGCCGCCGCCTCCAGCTTGACCATGGCCTTGTAGACCTCCGGTGCCGCCTTGGCCCAGTGCAGACGGGGCGCCTGCTCCGTCGCGTAGGAGGCGTCCGGGCTCTCGTCGTTCTGCGTCACCGTGGTCCCCGTGTTCCCGTTCGTCGTCATGGAAGTGACGGTACGCGGCACATGTCACACGGGTATGGTCCATTTTCATGGTGGAATCCTGGGCCACTTCCTCCGGAACTCTGGCCGAAGTCTTCGGTGTCGACCTCCATGTGGAGGTGGGCGCCGGCGGGCTGCGCGCCGGCCTCATGGACGCGCTGCGCGAGGCCGTCCGCAGCGGCCGGCTCGCCCCCGGCGCCCGGCTGCCCTCGTCGCGCTCGCTCGCCGCGGACCTGGGCGTCGCGCGCAACACGGTGGCCGACGCGTACGCCGAACTCGTCGCCGAGGGCTGGCTCACCGCCCGCCAGGGCTCCGGCACCCGGGTCGCCCAGCGGACCGCGCCGCGCCGCCCGCAGCCGTCCGGGCCCCGGCACCCGGCGCGCCGCACCCCCGCGTACAGCCTGATCGCGGGCAGCCCCGACCTGGCGTCCTTTCCCCGTGCCGAGTGGCTGAAGGCCTCCCGGCGGGCGCTGACGGCCGCGCCCCACGAGGCCTTCGGCTACGGCGACCCGCGCGGCCGCATCGAGCTGCGCACGGTCCTCGCCGACTATCTGGCGCGGGCGCGCGGGGTCCACGCGGACCCCGAGCGCATCGTCGTCTGCGCGGGCTTCGTGCACGGTCTGATGCTGCTCGGGCGGGTGCTGCGGGCGCGCCGGGTCCGCGAGATCGGCGTCGAGGCGTACGGGCTCGACGTCCACCGGGACCTGCTGACGCGGGCCGGGCTGCGCACCCCGGCGCTGCCGTTCGACGAACACGGCACGCTCACCGGCGAGTTGGGGGAGTCGAAGGGGCTGGGGGCGGTGCTGCTGACACCCGCGCACCAGTTCCCGGTCGGGGTGGCGCTCCCGCCGGACCGGCGCGCGGCCGTCGTCGACTGGGCGCGGGCCAGGGACGGGTGATCCTGGAGGACGACTACGACGGCGAGTTCCGCTACGACCGCGAGCCGGTCGGGGCGGTGCAGGGGCTCGATCCCGAACGGGTCGTCTACATCGGCTCGGTCAGCAAGAGCCTGTCGCCGGCGGTGCGGCTCGGCTGGATGGTGCTGCCCGAGGAGCTCGTCGACCCGGTGCTCGCGGCCAAGGGCCAGCGCGAGGCGTGGGCGAGCGTCCTGGACCAGCTGACCCTCGCGGACCTGGTCGAGAGCGGCGGATACGACCGGCATGTGCGGCGGATGCGGCAGCGCTACCGAGGCCGCCGCGATCAGCTCCTGGCGGCCCTGGACGAGCATGCCCCGCACATCACGGCGGCCGGGATCGCGGCCGGGCTGCACGCCGTGCTGAGGCTGCCGCCGGGCACCGAGCGGGCGGTCCTGAAGGCCGCGGCCTGGCAGGGGATCGCGCTCGACGGGCTCGCCGGATACCGCCACCCGGACGCCACCATGCCCGCTCAGGACGGTCTGGTCGTCGGCTACGCCACTCCGCCCGACCACGCCTATCAGGCGGCCCTGGACGCCCTGTGCCGCGCGCTGCCTCCGGCGCCGTGAGGTCACGGCGGGACCCGGGGCCGTGACTCTAGGCTGGGGAGCCTGGAGATCATGAGGGGAAGTGGCTGAAAGGTGGCCCAAGTGGATGAGCTGGTCGGGGAGTTCGACGGGGAGCGCATCAGCTGCGCGGTGGTGGAGCCCGACGGGGTGATCCCCTCCGTCACGGTCGTCCTGCTGCACGGCGCGGGAACCGGCGACAAGGCGCGGCTCGCGGAGCTGGGGGAGGACTTCCGCTCCCGCGGCCACCGCGTCCTCTCCCTCGACTTCTCCGGGCACGGCGCCTCCAGCGGCGCCCTCGCGGAGCTGAGCCTGGAGCGCCGCTTCCGGCAGGCGCGGGCGGCGGTCGACGCGTACGTTCCGCCCGGCCAGAGCCTGGTCCTGACCGGCTTCAGCATGAGCGGCCAGACCGTCGCCGACCTGGCCGCGCACTACGGCTCCCGGGTCGCGGGCATCGGGCTGTGCGCGCCCGCCGTGTACGCGGACGCGGCCTGGTCCGAGCCGTTCGGGGCCGAGCCGGGAGCGCCGGGAACCCCGCCGGGCGCGCCTGTGTCGCGCTTCACCGAGATCCTCCGTACGCCCGACAGCTGGCGCGGCTCGCGCGCGCTGGACGTCTTCCGGGCCCTGCGCACTCGCGTGGTCCTGGCCGTACCCGAGGTGGACGAGATCATTCCGTACGCCGTCACGGAGGCCGTGACACAGGCGCTGGCCGCCGGGAACGCGTCCCGCTTCACCCGCCTCGCCTTCGGGGGCGCGCACCACCGGCTCGGGGTGTGGTTCAGGGAGCATCCGGTCGAGCGCGGGCGGTTCGTGGACGCGGTCCTGGACGACCTGGGCGCGGACGGCTGGGAGCTGACCCGCCGTTGGGTCGACAAGTCCCTCCCGGAGGGCGAGCGGGTACGGGACGCGGTGGTGCTGCGGGGCGGATGGACGTCCCAGATGCGGCTCGTCCGTACGGAGGGGGCTGACGGCATACGTACGGAAGGGGACGACGGCGTACCTACGGAGGAGGGTGGCGTGCGAACAGAACAGGCCACCTCAGTACGTGAAGTGGTGCTGCGGTCCTTCGCCAGGCCCTTCTACCGGAGGCACGCGGCCGGCCTCCTCGCGCGCGAGGCCGCGGTGCTGGGGCTGCTGGCCGGGACGGACGTGCCCGCGCCCGCACTCGTGGCGGCGGACCCGCACGGGGAGCACTGCGACCACCCCTCGCTGCTGATGACGCGCTTGGAGGGCGCGGTACGGCTCGACGAGGACGACCTGGAGCGGCGGATCGGGCTGCTCGCCCGGCAGTTGCTGGACATTCACCGGATCCGGGTGACGGAGGCCGACCGGCCCCGTACGTACGAGGCCTGGACCTCCCCCGACCGGGTGCGCGTTCCTGCGGACACCGCGCGGCCCGACGTCTGGCGCCGGGCGGTCGACGTCATCCGGCAGCCGCCGCCCCCGTACGAGGGGTGCTTCCTGCACCGGGACTTCCACCCCGGGAACGTGCTGTTCAGCGGCGCGGGCGACGGGCTGCGGATCAGCGGGGTCGTCGACTGGGTGGAGACGTCGTGGGGCCCGGCCGCGCTCGATGTGGCGCACTGCTCGACGGCGCTCGCGCTGTTGCACGGGGCGGGGGCGGCACGGGAGCTCGTGGCGCGGTACACCGCCGGGGGAGGGCGGCTCGGCGCAGGGCTGCTCCACTGGCAGCTCCTGGACGCGCTGGCCTACGCACCGGACGCCGAGAAGGTCGCGGGGCCGTGGCGGGAGCTCGGGCGCACGGACCTGACGCCCGAGCTGCTGACCGGACGGCTTGAGGAGTACGTCGCGTCACTGCTCGACGGCGAGGGCGACGGAGGGGTCGGCTGAGACGCTCGGGCGGCTCAAAGGTTGTATGTGCGCGTAAAATTGGCGCAAAATCGCCGAGCCGTCGATGGCCGTCGTGTAGAGGCCCGGCGTCGCCGTGCAGGCCCGGATCGGGCGGCGAATGAGGCGATTCCGGACGGACGGACGAGGTCCCCAGGCATTCACCTGGGATGCCTGAGGACCTCTCTGTCCTTCGGTTCCATTCCGACGGCGACACTCCCCCGAGTGTGGTTGTCCACCGAGCACCGGCGGTCCGGATCCGATGGAAAGATCTAATCAGCGCCCACCAACAGATCGCTAACATGTGGCCAACGGTCAACGGGGCAGCCGGTGGACGGGCAGTGGGGGAAACCGGTGGAGGTCGGCGTGTGTGTGCGGTTCGGCCTGCTCGGGCCGCTGACCGTCGGGGGCGAGTCCGTCGGCAGTGGCAAGATCCGGTCCCTGCTCACCGCCCTTCTGATGCGGCCCGGCCGGGTCGTCCCCAGCGAGGATCTGAAGCTGGCGCTGTGGGGCGACGAGCCGCCCGCCTCCGCCACCGCCTCCCTGCACAACCACGTGGCTCGACTGCGGCGGCTGCTCGACTCCGAGGACCGGGTACGGGCCGTGCCGCCGGGCTACCTCCTGCGGGTCGGACCGGGCGAGCTCGACACCCAGGTCTTCGAGGCCCACGCGCGCGTGGCGCTCGCCGCGCACACCCGGGGCGACTGGCCGCTGGTGGCCGAGGAGACCGCCGCCGCCCTCGCGCTGTGGCGCGGCGCGCCGCTCAGCGGGCTCTACGACCCGGCCGACGGGGAGCCCGCCCTCGTCCAGCGGCTCGGCGAGACGCGGCTGCTCGTCCTGGAGTGGAAGTACGAGGCCGAGCTGCGGCTCGACCGCCATGAGGGGATCGGGCCGGAACTCGCGGCGCTGACCGGCGAGTTCCCGCTGCGCGAGGCCTTCCACCGGCAGCTGATGCTGGTGCTGCACCGCACCGGGCGGCAGGCGGAGGCGCTCGCCGTGTACCAGCGGCTGCGCAGCACCCTGGTGGAGGAACTGGGCGTCGACCCGGGACCCGCCGTCCAGGAGGCGCACCGGGAGATCCTGCGGGAGCC
>NZ_LYOY01000105.1 GCF_001653515.1 Streptomyces sp. ERV7
CGCGGCCGTGCGTGCCCGGGGGCGGGGCGCCCGCGCCGACCACGATCGCGCCGGAGGAGGGGGCGGCCGGGTCGAACGGGTTGCGCCACGACGCCGGGAACCCGTCCGGGCGCGACTCGTACAGCGCGTCGTCCAGGCTCTCCGCGCCGTTTCCGGCCGCCTCGACGACCACCACGCCGCGGGCCGTCGCGTACCGTACGGCCGCGAAGTCGTCGGGCCACCACTCCAGCGGGATGTGGCCGCGCTGGTCGTCGTCGGCCGCGTAGCCGAAGCGCGGGCCGGGGCGGTGCAGCGGGACCAGCAGGATGTCGCCGGGGGTGAGGCGGTCGGCGGCGCCGGTGATGGCCCGGGCCGTGCCGATGCCGTGGACCGAGGCGACCGCGAGGACGGACTCCGGGACGATGCCGAGCGTGCCGCTGCCGGAGCGGCTGCCGCCGAGCACCCCGAGCACTCCGGTGCCGTGGTTGCGCCAGGCCAGGTCCTCGACCGGGGTGCCCGCGACGATCCCGGCGAGCTTGGGCCCGAGGTCGCGGTGGCCGAGCTGCCACGCCGCCTCGACGTCGACGATGCTCACGCCCTCGCCGGAGCCGCCCGCCTGGAGCCACGCCCAGGCCGCGTCCACGCCCTCGGGCGCGGGCCCCAAGTAGCCCTGGCGGCCGCTGAAGTCGGGGGTGGCGGCCCCCTCCTTCTCGCGCCGCCCGTCGTCGGCGCGCTCGTCGCCGTCGTCGTCCTTCCCGCCGAAGGGCCCGGCCGCCGGGAGCGCGCTCGGCTTCACATACGCCGTCTCGATCCCGGGGAGGCCCGCGAACCGGGAGGCGAGCTCCTCCAGGCGGTCCTCGCCGCCGCGCACCCGGTGGAAGAGCGTGAGGTCGGGTACGTCGGCGCCGTGCCGGGGGAGCAGCGCCAGCGCCTCACGCACCCGGGCCTCACTGCCGAACAGCGGCTCCAGGGCCAGCTGTTGGTCCATCAGGAACATGTCCAGGGCGGACGATCCGGGTGGCTCCTGGGCGAGCGGCGGGCCGCCGGCGGTCGAGCCGCCCTCGGCGAGCTCGGGGCGGGCGACGACGATGAGCTCGCGGTCGACGGGGTGGTACGCGAAGCCCGCGCCCTCGGGCCCGGGGTCCTGTGCCCCGGCCGCGCCGGCCGAGCCGAGCGAGTCGCCCATGGTTCCCACTCCTCATCCCTCACGTCCCGAGTGCGCGTCCCCCGGCGCCGCGGCCCTGCCGCCGGGGAGAACCCTGCTGCGGGGATCGGGACCTGTACAGGACGCAATCTCGACAAAGGGCGGCGCAGCCGGGACGCGGCCGAATCGAGGGGGACGGATATGAGACATCCGGATACGAGACACCCCGGCCGGATGGGCCGCACGGCCGGCCGCCTCCCCGGACATCCAGGTCAGACCCCTTGTCGATACATCCGCGTATCCGATACGTTCCCGTATCCAAGAGGAGGAGCCCATGGCCACCGCACCCACCGCGCCTGCACAGCCGCCCGCGCAGCCACCTGCGGCCAAGCGCGTCACCACGCGCCGCGCCCGCACCCGGCGGCGGCTGCTCGACTCGGCGCTCGCCGTGTTCGCCGAGGAAGGGTTCGGCCGGTCCACCGTCGAGCAGATCTGCGAGCGGGCCGGATACACCCGCGGCGCCTTCTACTCGAACTTCACCTCGCTCGACGAGCTGTTCCTCGCCATGTGGGAGGAGCGCTCGACCCGGCTGCTCGCGGATGTGCGCGCCGCCCTCGACGAGGTGTCGGCCGCCGTGCCCGAGGACGCCGTACGGGCCGCGCTGCGGGCCATCCCGGTCGACGACGCCTGGTACCGGGTCACCGCCGAGTTCACCGCGCACGCCCTGCGCAACCCCGCCCTGCGGCGGGTGATGGCCGCCCGCGAGCAGGCGATCCAGGACGCCGTGCTGCCCGCGGTCGTCGAGGCGCTCGGGCGCACCGGGCGCCGGGTGACCGACGAGGACGCGCTCGGGCAGGCGCTCGTCGCGGTCCACGACGGCACCGCCGTACAGGTCCTGCTCGACCCCGGCAGCGAGGCCGTCCGGGCCCGCCGCGAGGCGCTCTTCCTGCACGTCCTCCAGGCCTACAGCACGGAAAGCACCACCCGCACCGCGACCCGCTGACCCCTACCTCCCAGGAGACCGCCGTGAGTGACGACGCCGATGTCATCGTCGTGGGAGCCGGCCTCGCCGGGCTCGTCGCCACGTACGAACTCGTCCGCGCGGGCCGCAAGGTGCTCGTCGTCGACCAGGAGAACGAGGCCAACCTCGGCGGCCAGGCCTTCTGGTCGCTGGGCGGCCTGTTCCTCGTCGACAGCCCCGAGCAGCGCCGGATGGGCGTCAAGGACAGCTACGACCTGGCGCTCGCCGACTGGATGGGCTCGGCCGCCTTCGACCGTGACCGCGAGGACCACTGGCCGCGCCAGTGGGCGAAGGCGTACGTCAACTTCGCCGCCGGGGAGAAGCGGAGCTATCTGTACGGGCTCGGGCTGCGGGTGACGCCGACCGTCGGGTGGGCCGAGCGCGGCACGGGCACGGCGGGCGGGCACGGCAACTCGGTGCCCCGCTTCCATCTGACGTGGGGGACCGGGCCCGAGGTCGTCCGGGTGTTCCGCGAGCCGGTCCTGGAGGCCGCCGCGCGCGGGCGCGTGACCTTCAAGTACCGCCATCGTGTGGACGGGCTGGTCGTCGAGGGCGGGGCGGCGGTCGGGGTGCGCGGCAGTGTCCTGGTGCCGTCGGCCGAGCCGCGCGGCGTCGCCTCCTCGCGGGAGCCGGCGGGCGGGTTCGAGCTGCGCGCCCAGGCCGTCGTCGTCACCTCGGGCGGCATCGGCGGCGACCACGAACTGGTCCGCGGGAACTGGCCGGTCGAGCGGATGGGGCCCGCGCCGCGCTCGATGGTGACCGGGGTGCCCGCGTACGTCGACGGGCGGATGCTGGGGATCACCGAGGAGGCGGGCGGCTCGATCGTCAACCGCGACCGGATGTGGCACTACACCGAGGGCCTGAAGAACTGGGACCCGATCTGGCCCGGCCACGGGATCCGGATCATCCCCGGGCCCTCCTCGCTCTGGCTGGACGCCACCGGGCGGCGGCTGCCCGCGCCGCTCTTCCCCGGCCACGACACCCTCGGCACGCTCAAGCACATCGTGGGGACCGGGCACGACCACACCTGGTTCCTGCTGACGCGCTCCATCGTGGAGAAGGAGTTCGCGCTCTCCGGCTCCGAGCAGAACCCGGACATCACCGGCAAGGACCTGAAGCTGGTCCTGTCGCGCGTGCGCAAGGGCGCGCCCGGACCCGTGCAGGCGTTCCTCGACCACGGCGAGGACTTCGTGGTGCGCCGGAGCCTGCGCGACCTCGTCGACGGCATGAACGCGATCTCCCCCGGCCCCAAGCTCGAACTCGACCAGGTGGAGCGGGAGATCCTGGCGCGCGACCGCGAGATCGACAACGCCTACGGCAAGGACTTCCAGGTCATGTCGATGCGCAACGCGCGCGCGTACTGGCCGGACCGCATCACCCGGGTCGCCAGGCCGCACCGGCTGCTCGACCCGGCCCACGGGCCGCTCATCGCCGTACGGCTGCACGTGCTGACGCGCAAGACGCTCGGCGGCCTGGAGACGACGCTGGACTCCCAGGTCGTACGCCCGGACGGGACCCCGTTCGACGGGCTGTACGCGGCCGGGGAGGTGGCCGGGTTCGGCGGCGGCGGGGTGCACGGCTACAACGCGCTGGAGGGCACGTTCCTCGGCGGCTGCATCTTCTCGGGCCGGGCGGCCGGACGGGCGCTGGCCCGGAGGCTGGCGTGAGCGACGCGCTCGCTCGCCGTGACGCGGACTTGCTTCTGACGGCTACTCGTTGACGAGCACCGGGACCGACAGGACCGCGCTCGCCGGAGTGCCCGTCAGCGCGGCCTTCGGTACGGCGGTGAAGTCGATGCCGGCGCCCTCCGCGCGGGGCTTGGCGTGCCCGGCGGTGCCGTGCGCGGCCTCGCCCGCCTCACCCTCCTCCGCATACTGGAAGGAGCCGGTGCCGACCAGGTGGCCGCGCGCGTCGTAGAACGCGGCGCGCAGCTCCAGCGCGAGTACGTCGCTCACGTCGGAGGTGATGGCGAAGTGACCGGAGACCGAGGGCTTCCGCTCGGAGAGCGCGAGCTTGGTGATGTGCACCCGGTCGGTGAACGGGCCCTGTTCCAGCCGCACTTCACCCTTGGCCGGGACCTTGGCGAGGGTCGCTGCGGGCGCCGGTGCTCCGCTCGGCGCGGGGAAGGTGACGGCCGGAGCCGCCGCCTGCTCGGCCTGCACAGGCCGCTGCCCGGCGTCGGCCTTGTCGCCGCCGGAGCCCCCGCAGGCCGTGGTGAGGGCCAGGGCGGTCAGGGCGAGAGCGGCCAGACGGATCGAGCGGTTCACTGCGTACTCCTGGGTCGGCGGTGCGGGGCCGGGAGAAGGGTGATCCCCCGGCCCCTGGTGGGGCGGCGACGGTAGGTCAACCGTCCGTTGTGTGCGGGCTGTTGGGGCGGTGTTTCACGTGAAACAGTGCGTCGCGTTTCACGTGAAACCGTGCGCCGCCGACGGCCACTGCGGCATCAGCCGCGCGGCGCCCGGCCGAACAGCGAGCGGTACATCTTGCCGTACAGCTCGGTGTTGATCTGGCTCGCCGCGAACCGCTCGGCGCCCGGACCGTAGGCGTAGATCGGCACATCGGCGCCGGTGTGGTTGCCGGAGAGGTAGGTCAGCCACAGGCTCGCGTCGGGGGTGCCGTCCTTGACACCCGCGGCGTCGTCCGGCGTACGGAAGGTCGCCGGGGCGAAGTTCTTGGCGTCGCCGGAGCCGGCGCCGTTGAGGATGCCGGACGAGCGGACCGGGTCCTTGGCGCCCGACTTGTCGCGCGACGGCGTCGAGTTGTTCGCCGGGTTGCCCGCGTCCGTGTTGGCCGGGGGCGCGACGGACTCGGCGTTGGTGTACGTGCCCTTCTCAATGATGTTGAAGCCCGCGCACTCGTGATCGGCGGTGACGACGACCAGCGTGTGCCCGTCCTTCTTGGCGAAGTCGTACGCGGCCTTGACCGCGTCGTCGAACGCCTTGACCTCGGCCAGCGTCTGGGCGGCGTCGTTGGCGTGCGAACGCTTGTCGATCTGGGCGCCCTCGATCTGGAGGAAGAAGCCCTTCTTGGAGCGCCCGTCGAGCAGGTCGATCGACTTCTTCGCCATGTCGGCGAGGGTCGGCTCCTGCTTCTGCGGGGCGTCCGCCGGGAGCCCGGCCTTGGCCTGCTCGACGGTCAGGTTGCCGCGGTTGAAGAGGCCGACGACCTTCTTGCCCTTGAAGCCGGCGAGGTCGGCCTTGGTGGCGACCTTCTGGCTGGCGGCGGTCTGGGCGGGCAGGCTCGGGTCGCCGAAGTTGCCGAGCACCTGGTAGCCCTGGGCCTGGAGGGCCTTCTGGTCGTCCGGCTCGAAGCGGGCGAGGCCGCCGCCGAGCACCACGTCGGCGGTGCCGTTGCGGGCGATCTGCTCGGCGACCGGGGTGATCAGCGTCTTGTCCTCGGGGGCCTTCTCGTACGAGCCGTCCGCGTTCTTCGGCAGGCAGGCCGCGTCCGAGTAGACGGGGCCCTGGCAGCCGCGCAGCAGCACATGGCTGAACTGGGCGCCCGGGGTGGCGTCGGTGACCTCGGCGGTCGAGACGTTGCCGGTGGCGAAGCCGGCCTTCTTGGCCTGCTCCATCAGCGTCACACGGCGCTTCTCGTAGGCGTCCACGCCGAGCGCGGCGTTGTACGTCTTCACGCCGGACGACCAGGCGGTCGCGGAGCTCGCGGAGTCGGTGACCAGCGCGGGCTGGTCGGTGCCCTTCTCCACGGCGTACGTGGCGACCGCGCCGGTGAAGGGCAGGCGCTCCATGTTCAGCTTGCCCTGGGCGCCGTAGTAGCGCTCGCGGCCGGCGGTGACATGGGTGCGGCCCATGCCGTCGCCGAGGAGGTAGATGACGTTGTGTATCTCCTGGCCGTGGCCCGGGAACGGGCGGGCATCGTGCTGCGGGGCGGAGTTGGCCGTGACGGCGCTGCCCGCCGCGACGGCGGAGGCCAGCGCCACCACCGTCAGCGCCTTGCGGCGCTTGTGTCCCATGGATCTCATGGCGGCGAAGCTATGAGCCGAATATGAACGAGTTGTGAGGTGCGGGCGTACGGCGAACGAACGGCTTTGCCCTTCCGCGGTGTTGCCCTTCCCACGGGCCCTGCCCGTGGGCTCCAGCAGCCGGGCCTACCCGTACGAGAGTCCGGAGCAGATGTCGTCGTCGGCCGAGCGGGCCTTGTCCGCGACCTCGGAGGGGACGGCGG
>NZ_LYOY01000106.1 GCF_001653515.1 Streptomyces sp. ERV7
CACCCGCACCCGCTCAGGGTGAGGACAGCGCGGCGACCATCGCCCGCCTCGAATCCGACCTCGCCGCCACGCGTGCCGAGGCTGGAAAGCAGCGCGTCACCGCCAAGCAGAAGGCCGCCGACGAGGCCCGCAGCCAGCTCGCCCAGGACATCGGCCGCGCCCTCGGCATCATCCCGGACGGGCAGGAAGCCGACCCCGCGCAGCTCACGGCACAGCTCACCGCCTCGCAGGCGCAGGCCCGACAGACCGCCGTCGAACTCGCCGTATACCGCCATGCTGCCGCGGCTGGAGGCGACGCCGACGCCCTACTCGACTCCCGCACCTTTGCCGCCTCGCTCGCCGAGGTCGACCCGAGCGACAGCGCCGCCGTACAAGGCGCGATCACCGCCGCCATCACCACTAACCCGAAGCTCGCCGCCGCTCCCGTCGGGCCCGCCCGCAGCGGCGCCGAGTTCTCCGGCGGACCGAGCGGCGGAGTGACCGCCCAGCAGTTCGCCGGCATGGACTACGCCGCCCGCGCCGAGCTGTTCCAGACCGACCCCGACACCTACCGGCGCCTCGCCGGTACCCCGTAACGAAGGAGGGCCCGCATGCCCGCAACTACCGCCGCAAATCTGATCGTTCCCGAAGTCTGGGCCGACATGGCACAGGCCCTGTTCACCGGCACCGTGCGTGTCATGGGCAGCGGCGCCGTCGTCACCGACAATACGCTCGTTGGCCAGCCTGGCGACAAGATCAACTTTCCGAAGTGGGCCGCGCTCGGCGAGCTGGACGACCTCACCGAGGGCACCGCCATGACCACCAGCGTCATGACCCAGGCGTCGAGCGAGGCCGTAATCCGTGAGGCCGGTAAGGCCGTCGAGATCACCGACAAGGCACTCCTTACCGGTCTCGGCGACCCGCGCGGCGAGGCACAGCGACAGTTCGGCATCCTCGCCGCCCGCAAGGTCGACGCCGCCCTCATCGCCCAGGCCCAGGCGGACGAGACCGCGCAGGGCGGAGGCAAGCCGTACACGTTCAACACCCTCACGGGGAAGACCAAGTTCACGTGGACTGACGCGGTCGTTCCCGCGCTCGCGCAGTTCGGCGACGAGTGGGAGCCGGCCGAGTTCGCCGGCCTGTTCCTCAACTCCGCGCAGCAGGCTGAGGCGTTCAACGACCCGCAGTTCATCGACGCTTCCAAGCTCGGCGGCGACACCCCCGTACGCACCGGGCAGATCGGCGCCATTGCCGGACTGCCCGTGTTCATCACCAACCGGCTCGCCCCGGGCAAGTTCATGGTTCTGAAGAACAACAGTCTCGGCGCGCTCTACAAGCGCGCCCCCATCGTCGAGACCGACCGCGACATCCTCAAGCGCACCACCGTCATCACGACGAACGTGCACTACGCCGTCAAGCGCCTCGACGACAAGGGCGTTTGCATCGGCACCCTGGCGACCACCTGACCAGAGAGAGGAAACGTTCCTTCATGCTCTTGCGCCGCTACCACCAGCCCGACCCGGCCCCCGCGCCAGATACCGAGCCTGACCAGGACGCCCCGCAGCCACCGGCCGCGGGGCGTTCGCCGTCCCGCCGCAAGACGGGCAAGGAGGTGTAGCCGTTGGGCCGCGTCTACGCCACCCCCGAACAGCTCTCAGCGTGGACCGGCAGCCCCGCCCCGCCCGGCGCCGAGCGCCTGCTCGCCCGCGCGTCCCAGGACATCGACGACGCCCTGTTGACCGCCTGCTACGCGGTCGACGCCGACGGCGACCCCACCGCGCCCAAGGTGGTGCAGGCCATGAGCGACGCCGTATGTGCACAGGTCGAGTACCAGCTCGCCACGGGCGATGACGGCACGGGAGCCGCCGGCCAGTGGGACAGCGTCAGCATCGGCCCGGTCTCCCTGTCCGGCCGCCAACAGCCACCGGCCGCCGCATCCGCCGTGGACCTCGCCCCACGCGCGCACCGCGCCCTCAAGCGGGCCGGACTGTTGCCGGGGGTGATCTGGTGAACCGCGTCCCTGCCTGGCTGCTCCGCCACCGCATCACCATCCAGCCGTACCAGGGCGACGGCGCATACGGGCCTGTCTACGGGCCGCCAATCGCAGGCGTGCCCGCACTGGTCGCTGAGACCGTGCGGACCGTCCGCAACCCGCAGGGGCGCGAGGTCATCAGCACGGCGCAGATCATCGCCGCGCCGGATCTGCACTGTCCGGCCGAGTCCCGCATCACCCTGCCCGACGGCCGCACCACCCGGGTCATCAGCGTCGCCCACCACACCGCCCCGGGCCTTTCGGTGCCGCAGTCCACGGAGGTGAGTTGCGAGTGACCCAGCGCGCCCGTTTCATCTGGACCGGCGACGCCGCCGTCCGCGGCACCCGCGAGGCCGCCGCGCGTGGTCTGCGTCTGGCCGCCGAGCATGTCCTCGCCACGTCCCGCGCCCGTGTCCCGATCGAAGAGGCCACCCTCGAACGCAGCGGGACGGCGACCGTCGACGAGCAGGCCCTCGCCGCCGCCGTGTCCTACGACACCCCGTACGCGGTGCGGCAGCACGAGAACTTGACCTACCGGCACGACGCCGGGCGCAGTGCGAAGTACCTCGAAGGGCCGCTCACCGAAGAGGCCCCGGTTGTCGCCGAGATCATCGCCACCCAGCTCCGGCGGTCGCTGCGCTCATGACGTACACAGTCGATCTCCTCGACGGCCTCGCCCGCCTGCTCGCCGAGCAGGGTCTCGGCACCTACCGGCCCGACGGCCTGTACGCGCCGGACGAGACCGCGATCACCATCGCTGCCACCCCTCCCGCTCCCGACCGCCTGATCTGCCTTGCGGCCTATCCCGTCGCCGAGTCGTCGCTGTTGACCGACACGACGACCGGCATTCAGGTTCGCACCCGCGCCAGTGCCGACCCGCGCGAGGTCGACGCCCTCGACGACCAGCTGTTCGCCCTGTTGCACGGCGCCGGGCCTTTCCGGTTCGGGGCCGTTCCGGTGCAGCTGCTCTATCGCGTCTCGGCCGCCCCGATCGGCGCCGACTCTTCCGGCCGCTGGGAGCGGACCGCCAACTACTACGCCCGCGCGCACCGCGCGACACCCCACCTCGAATAGGAGGCGCCCCCCTGTGAGTACGCCGACGCCCCCGGCCGAGACGATCACCGCACTTGCTCGCCGCTACCGGCTTGAGCTGGACATGGGCACCGCGCCCGCAACCCCTGTGTGGACGCTCGTGCCCGGGATCACCGAGTTCACCCCCAAGATTGAACCCACCCAACAGGACGTGTCGACCTACGACACCGACGGATGGGTCGAGCAGGCTGTCACCATGCTCGCGTGGTCCGTCGAGACCACCGTCGCCCACCGCGCGCACCCCGTGACCGGCAAGTTCAACGCCGCTCAGGAAGCGCTCAGGAAGGCTGCTCGTTCCTTCGGTGCCAAGTCCTACGTACACATACGGTTCTACGACCGCAACGGCGCCGACGACGCCCAGGAAGGCACCGCGCTGGTTACGTGGGAGCCCGACGGCGGAGGCCCGGACGAGGTCGACACCGTGAAAATCACGTTCACCGGATCCGGCCCGCTCGCCGAGATTGCCAACCCCGCAGCCGGTACCAGCAAGCTCGCCGCCGCGGAGCCCACCCCGCTCAAGGGGGTGGCTGCATAGTGGCGTTCGCACCCCTTGGGGAGCTGCTCGACGAATCCCTCGAACTCCCCATCGCAGAGCGGACGTACACCGTCCCGGCCCCCAATGCCGAGATCGGCCTACGCACTCAGGCGATCGTGCACGCCGCGGCTGTTGCCGCCGACCCGCACCCGCTCAGGGTGAGGACAGCGCGGCGACCATCGCCCGCCTCGAATCCGACCTCGCCGCCACGCGTGCCGAGGCTGGAAAGCAGCGCGTCACCGCCAAGCAGAAGGCCGCCGACGAGGCCCGCAGCCAGCTCGCCCAGGACATCGGCCGCGCCCTCGGCATCATCCCGGACGGGCAGGAAGCCGACCCCGCGCAGCTCACGGCACAGCTCACCGCCTCGCAGGCGCAGGCCCGACAGACCGCCGTCGAACTCGCCGTATACCGCCATGCTGCCGCGGCTGGAGGCGACGCCGACGCCCTACTCGACTCCCGCACCTTTGCCGCCTCGCTCGCCGAGGTCGACCCGAGCGACAGCGCCGCCGTACAAGGCGCGATCACCGCCGCCATCACCACTAACCCGAAGCTCGCCGCCGCTCCCGTCGGGCCCGCCCGCAGCGGCGCCGAGTTCTCCGGCGGACCGAGCGGCGGAGTGACCGCCCAGCAGTTCGCCGGCATGGACTACGCCGCCCGCGCCGAGCTGTTCCAGACCGACCCCGACACCTACCGGCGCCTCGCCGGTACCCCGTAACGAAGGAGGGCCCGCATGCCCGCAACTACCGCCGCAAATCTGATCGTTCCCGAAGTCTGGGCCGACATGGCACAGGCCCTGTTCACCGGCACCGTGCGTGTCATGGGCAGCGGCGCCGTCGTCACCGACAATACGCTCGTTGGCCAGCCTGGCGACAAGATCAACTTTCCGAAGTGGGCCGCGCTCGGCGAGCTGGACGACCTCACCGAGGGCACCGCCATGACCACCAGCGTCATGACCCAGGCGTCGAGCGAGGCCGTAATCCGTGAGGCCGGTAAGGCCGTCGAGATCACCGACAAGGCACTCCTTACCGGTCTCGGCGACCCGCGCGGCGAGGCACAGCGACAGTTCGGCATCCTCGCCGCCCGCAAGGTCGACGCCGCCCTCATCGCCCAGGCCCAGGCGGACGAGACCGCGCAGGGCGGAGGCAAGCCGTACACGTTCAACACCCTCACGGGGAAGACCAAGTTCACGTGGACTGACGCGGTCGTTCCCGCGCTCGCGCAGTTCGGCGACGAGTGGGAGCCGGCCGAGTTCGCCGGCCTGTTCCTCAACTCCGCGCAGCAGGCTGAGGCGTTCAACGACCCGCAGTTCATCGACGCTTCCAAGCTCGGCGGCGACACCCCCGTACGCACCGGGCAGATCGGCGCCATTGCCGGACTGCCCGTGTTCATCACCAACCGGCTCGCCCCGGGCAAGTTCATGGTTCTGAAGAACAACAGTCTCGGCGCGCTCTACAAGCGCGCCCCCATCGTCGAGACCGACCGCGACATCCTCAAGCGCACCACCGTCATCACGACGAACGTGCACTACGCCGTCAAGCGCCTCGACGACAAGGGCGTTTGCATCGGCACCCTGGCGACCACCTGACCAGAGAGAGGAAACGTTCCTTCATGCTCTTGCGCCGCTACCACCAGCCCGACCCGGCCCCCGCGCCAGATACCGAGCCTGACCAGGACGCCCCGCAGCCACCGGCCGCGGGGCGTTCGCCGTCCCGCCGCAAGACGGGCAAGGAGGTGTAGCCGTTGGGCCGCGTCTACGCCACCCCCGAACAGCTCTCAGCGTGGACCGGCAGCCCCGCCCCGCCCGGCGCCGAGCGCCTGCTCGCCCGCGCGTCCCAGGACATCGACGACGCCCTGTTGACCGCCTGCTACGCGGTCGACGCCGACGGCGACCCCACCGCGCCCAAGGTGGTGCAGGCCATGAGCGACGCCGTATGTGCACAGGTCGAGTACCAGCTCGCCACGGGCGATGACGGCACGGGAGCCGCCGGCCAGTGGGACAGCGTCAGCATCGGCCCGGTCTCCCTGTCCGGCCGCCAACAGCCACCGGCCGCCGCATCCGCCGTGGACCTCGCCCCACGCGCGCACCGCGCCCTCAAGCGGGCCGGACTGTTGCCGGGGGTGATCTGGTGAACCGCGTCCCTGCCTGGCTGCTCCGCCACCGCATCACCATCCAGCCGTACCAGGGCGACGGCGCATACGGGCCTGTCTACGGGCCGCCAATCGCAGGCGTGCCCGCACTGGTCGCTGAGACCGTGCGGACCGTCCGCAACCCGCAGGGGCGCGAGGTCATCAGCACGGCGCAGATCATCGCCGCGCCGGATCTGCACTGTCCGGCCGAGTCCCGCATCACCCTGCCCGACGGCCGCACCACCCGGGTCATCAGCGTCGCCCACCACACCGCCCCGGGCCTTTCGGTGCCGCAGTCCACGGAGGTGAGTTGCGAGTGACCCAGCGCGCCCGTTTCATCTGGACCGGCGACGCCGCCGTCCGCGGCACCCGCGAGGCCGCCGCGCGTGGTCTGCGTCTGGCCGCCGAGCATGTCCTCGCCACGTCCCGCGCCCGTGTCCCGATCGAAGAGGCCACCCTCGAACGCAGCGGGACGGCGACCGTCGACGAGCAGGCCCTCGCCGCCGCCGTGTCCTACGACACCCCGTACGCGGTGCGGCAGCACGAGAACTTGACCTACCGGCACGACGCCGGGCGCAGTGCGAAGTACCTCGAAGGGCCGCTCACCGAAGAGGCCCCGGTTGTCGCCGAGATCATCGCCACCCAGCTCCGGCGGTCGCTGCGCTCATGACGTACACAGTCGATCTCCTCGACGGCCTCGCCCGCCTGCTCGCCGAGCAGGGTCTCGGCACCTACCGGCCCGACGGCCTGTACGCGCCGGACGAGACCGCGATCACCATCGCTGCCACCCCTCCCGCTCCCGACCGCCTGATCTGCCTTGCGGCCTATCCCGTCGCCGAGTCGTCGCTGTTGACCGACACGACGACCGGCATTCAGGTTCGCACCCGCGCCAGTGCCGACCCGCGCGAGGTCGACGCCCTCGACGACCAGCTGTTCGCCCTGTTGCACGGCGCCGGGCCTTTCCGGTTCGGGGCCGTTCCGGTGCAGCTGCTCTATCGCGTCTCGGCCGCCCCGATCGGCGCCGACTCTTCCGGCCGCTGGGAGCGGACCGCCAACTACTACGCCCGCGCGCACCGCGCGACACCCCACCTCGAATAGGAGGCGCCCCCCTGTGAGTACGCCGACGCCCCCGGCCGAGACGATCACCGCACTTGCTCGCCGCTACCGGCTTGAGCTGGACATGGGCACCGCGCCCGCAACCCCTGTGTGGACGCTCGTGCCCGGGATCACCGAGTTCACCCCCAAGATTGAACCCACCCAACAGGACGTGTCGACCTACGACACCGACGGATGGGTCGAGCAGGCTGTCACCATGCTCGCGTGGTCCGTCGAGACCACCGTCGCCCACCGCGCGCACCCCGTGACCGGCAAGTTCAACGCCGCTCAGGAAGCGCTCAGGAAGGCTGCTCGTTCCTTCGGTGCCAAGTCCTACGTACACATACGGTTCTACGACCGCAACGGCGCCGACGACGCCCAGGAAGGCACCGCGCTGGTTACGTGGGAGCCCGACGGCGGAGGCCCGGACGAGGTCGACACCGTGAAAATCACGTTCACCGGATCCGGCCCGCTCGCCGAGATTGCCAACCCCGCAGCCGGTACCAGCAAGCTCGCCGCCGCGGAGCCCACCCCGCTCAAGGGGGTGGCTGCATAGTGGCGTTCGCACCCCTTGGGGAGCTGCTCGACGAATCCCTCGAACTCCCCATCGCAGAGCGGACGTACACCGTCCCGGCCCCCAATGCCGAGATCGGCCTACGCACTCAGGCGATCGTGCACGCCGCGGCTGTTGCCGCCGATGGCGGGAAGGTTGACGAGCAGGTGCTCAGCGACGCCGCCGAGCGCGACCTGTACCGCGACCTGCTCGGCCCGGCCTACGACGAGATGGTCGCCGATGCCGTGCCGTGGCCCGCGCTCAAACACTGCGCTCTGACCGCCATGGTGTGGGTTGCCCAGGACAAGGCCGCCGCCGAACGGTTCTGGAACGCGGCCGGCGACCCTTCTCGACTGGCCCCGAACCGAGCGGCCCGGCGCAGCCGATCGGGCGGGGCGAACTCGACCAGGAATCAGGGCTCTACGAGTGGTACGAGTACCCACCCGGCACCGCCCCGCGCAAAGGCAGCAGCCAAGCGCCGCAAGTGACATGGGCCCGCATCCTCGACGAGTGGCCGCTCGTGGAAGCCGATCTGCACCAGACCTACGGCATTGACGTAGGCGCCCCCGGCCTGCTCCAAACCCGCTCGTGGCGATGGCTGCGCGTCCGCATCCTCGCCCTCCTCTCCGCCGAGTCGCGCCTCGCCTCGGTTCTCGCACCTCCGCCCGACGCTCCCGCACCACCGGGAGGCACGACCCCCCGGAGGTGATGCCCCGATGGCGCTCCGGGTGGGCGAACTCTTCGCCACCGTCGGTATCGACGACTCCCAGACCGGCGCGGGCATGGACCGGGCCCGCGCCGCCGTCCAGGCCGGCGGCGACCAGATCGCCGCCACCGCCGACCGCGCGGGACAGCAGGCCGGTACTCAACTCGGCCAAGGCGTCGCCGACGGCGCAGCATCCGGCGGCGACCGCGCCGCCCGCGGCATGTCCACCGCCCTCAAGGGCATCGCCGCCGGGGTGATCGGCGCCGGTATCGGCGCCGCCCTGATGGCCGGAGTCGGCGAGGCCATGAACCGGCAGAAGGTCGCTGGGAAGCTCCAAGCCCAACTGGGGTCCACCGGCCCGGTAGCAGCCAAGTACGGCAAGGTCGCCGGCGCCCTGTACTCCGGGGCGATCGTCGACAGCGTCGAGGACGGCGCCGAGGTCATCAAAGGCATAGCCCAAAACGGCCTACTGCCGCCCGAGGCAACACAGGCGCAGGTCCAGACGATGGGCAAGCGCGTGGCCGACACCGCCGCGGTCATAGGCGAGGACGTCGGCAAGGTCTCGCGCGCGGTCGGCACGATGCTGAAGTCCGGCATTGCCAAGAGCGCCGACGAGGCGATGGATGTCCTGGTCAAGGGCAGCCAGAACGGCACGAACGCCGCCGAGGATCTGCTCGACACCTTCAGCGAATACCCCACGCAGTTCCGCGACTTGGGGCTCGACGCGCAAACCGCAATGGGCCTCATGCAACAGGGGCTTCAGGGCGGAGCGCGCGACGCGGACACCGTCGCGGACGCGCTCAAGGAATTCGCGATCCGCTCGAAGGACATGAGTAAGACGTCCGTCGAGGCGTTCAAGTCGATCGGACTCAACGGCGACAAGATGGCCGCCATCTTCACCAAGGGTGGCCCTAACGCCTCGAAGGCACTCGGCGATGTCCTGCAACGCATCAAGGCCATTAAGGACCCGGCGGAAAGGAATGCAACTGCGGTCGCACTCTTCGGCACTAAGGCCGAGGATTTGCAGCAAGCACTTTTTAAGCTCGACCCGAAAACGGCGGTGCAAGCTCTCGGCAATGTCAAGGGCGCCACCGATAAAGCGGGCGATGCGATGCGCGACAATGCCGCAACCAAGATTGAGCAATTCAAGCGGGGACTAGAGACTAAGGTCGTCAACTTCATTGGCGGAAAGGCCATTCCCGTCATTGAATCGCTCGCCAAATGGGTGGACGAGGGTGGACTCGGTAAGGCGTTCCGGGCCTCCGTCGGATTCATTCGGGAGCACTCGACCGAGTTGAAGGTCGCCGCGGTTGTCATCGGCGCGGTACTGCTGCCCTCGCTGGTCGTCCTTGGCGTTCAGGCCGTCACCACGGCCGGCCTGGTGGTGTGGGGCTGGATCACCCAGAGTGCCGCCGGCGCGGTCGCAGCCGTCCGGTTCGTGGCGACCAACGCCCTGATCGTGGGCGGTTGGCTCGCGCAGGGAGTCGCCGCCGGCGCCACCGCGGTTCGCGTAGTTGCCGCCTGGGTCCTCATGGGGGTGCAGTCCCTCATTCAGGCTGGACGGATGGCCGCGGCCTGGGTCATCGCGATGGGCCCCGTTGGCTGGGTGATCGCCGCCATTGTCGGTCTGGTCGCCCTGGTCGTCGCCAACTGGGACACCGTCAAGCAATGGACGGTGTCCGCCTGGGGGTTCGTCTGGGACACGATCAAGGGCATCGGTCAATTCCTCCTCGACTTCTTCCTCAACTGGACGATCGTTGGCAATGTCATCAAGCACTGGGACGACATCAAGGCTGGCACTGTCCGCATCTGGAACGGCACGGTTGATTGGATCAAGGCCCTTCCGGGGCGTATCGTCTCGTTCTTCCTGAACTGGACTCTCCCCGGGCTGTTCATCAAGCATTGGCAGTCGATCAAGGATGGCACGATCCGGAAAGCGGGCGAGCTACTGTCCTGGCTCGTGAATTTCCCGGGCACCATCCTGGGATACTTCGGCGATTTCGGATCGCTGCTGTACGACAAAGGCGGCGACCTGGTTCGCGGCCTCTGGAATGGTGTCAAGGCCCTGGGCTCATGGCTGAAGTCGAAACTCATGTCGTTCGCGAAAAACATGATCCCGGGGCCCATCGCGAAAGCACTTGGAATCCATTCTCCCTCGCGCGTGATGCGTGATCAGATCGGCCGTCACATCCCGACGGGAATTATCGAGGGCATCAAATCTGGGGCCGGTGCGGTCGACCGCACCATGCAAAACCTGGTCACCGTTCCCGCCCCGCGGTTCAGCGTCGGCGGTATCCCTCCCACCAACACCGCTTATGGCTCGGCGAGTTGGGGCGGTCCGGCCGTGCACATTGAGCACTGGTACGGCGGCGACCAGTCACCCGAGCAGAACGCAAGCGCGCTTGCGTGGCACGCCAAGGCGAGGGGGTGACCATGCTCCCCGGTGACCTGGTCAGTGTGCCCGGACACGTCCAGTTCGGCGACCTGCTGCTCGGCCCCGGCACCGCGTTTGGGTGGCGGTCGCTGAGTGGGTGGGAGGACTCCCCCGCGCTGGACTCCGGCACGGTCAACAAGGCGGACGGGCACGGCGCCTACCCGGGTCGCCTGCTCGCGCAGGCCCGGACGGTCACCCTCGACGGAATCATCATCCGTACCGAGCCTGCCGAGATGAGCCGCGCGGTTCGGGCCTTGTCCGCCGCAACGGCACTGCGGGATGACGAGATACCCCTCGTCGTCCGGCTCGACTCTGCGCCACCGCTGCTGAGTTGGGCTCGTTGCCTGCGCCGCGCGGTGCCCGTTGGGACCGGCGGGTACGGCGTCGGCATCGTCCAGGGCGCCGCCTTGCAGTTTGAGGCCACCGACCCCCGCCGCTACAGCCTCACCGAGCGGCGTATCGAGGCCCGGCTACCGCAGGCCGAGCCCGGCCTCGACTGGGCTAACACCCTTGCATGGCCGCTTGATTGGGGACCGCCAGGGGCCACGGGCGCCATGACCGCACTTAACGAAGGCGACGCCCCCGCACACCCCCTGATCACCTTCCGGGGCCCGGCCGAGCGGCCGAGCCTGACCAACATCAACACCGGGGACACCGTCGAGTACGACCTCGCCCTCGCCGACGGCGACGAGTTGGCCGTCGACACCGCGAGCGGAACCGTCACCCTCAACGGCTCGGCAAGCCGGCTCTACACCGCCACCGCGCGCAGCGTGCCCGAGCAGACGTTCACGTTCCCGCCCGGCACCAGCGATCTTGCGTTCCGCGCGGCCCCCGGCTCATCCGACCCCCGAGCATCCGCCGCCGTGCGGTTTCGCTCGGCCTACTGGTAAGGAGGCCGCATCTATGACGGTCCGTTCTGCCTGGCTGCTCACCGCCCCGGGCGGACAGACCCGGGAAGACACCCGCCTCGCGCCGCTCGGCACGATGACCCCCGAGGGCGAACTACTCACCCGCGACGGCGTGATCGCCGGGGGAAATCCTCTCCTCGCGGCGGGCGTGGGGACGATGCAAGTCCGCATTGCCACCGGCCGCGCGATCGTTCAGGGCACCCTCGGCCAGGGCGCCTACCCCGTTGCCATCACTGCGCCCGAAACCCTCACTGTCAGCGATGGGCACGCGCAGTACGGCCGTATCGACTCCGTCGTCGTCAAGGTCTATGACGGGCTGTACGACACGTCGGGGCAGACCCTTGCCCGCCTCGAAGTCATCAAGGGGCCGGAGACGTCCACCCCCGCCCCGCCGGCCCTTCCGGCGGCGACGCTGCGCCTGTGGGACATCACGGTTCCCGCCGGCACCTCCGCCGGTACGGGCGGCATCAACTGGTCAACCGCGCTTGCCGACCGCCGCCGCTACACCACCAGCCACGGCGGGATCACCCCGCCCGGCGGGCCCTCCACCCCCGGCGCCTACGTCGGCCAGTACCGCGACAGTGGCCGCGGCCTTGAACGCTGGACGGGCACGGCATGGCGGGACGCGGTCGAGCGGCATTACGTGTCGGTCTACAAGAGCAGCGACTACAACCTCGCCGGCGGCCGGTACACGACCCTGTCATGGAACGGGACGGATGCCATATCCGACCCGGGCATGTGGAACATCGCCCGAGACAGTCGGCTGGTTGCCCCCGTCGACGGCCTGTACCTCATCTACACCCATCAGATCTGGCCCGGCGGCACAGTCAACGGGCGCACCACCTTCATCACCAACGGCGGCAACGGCCTGTCCATGTCGTACATCGCCAACAGCAACGGCGGACAGTCCAACGCCGCCGGGCGGCCGGTCGTGCTCAAGGCCGGCGACTACATCGAGATGCAGATCTACGTAGACAACGCCCTGACTGGCGTCTCGTCCAGCTACTCCAAAGCCGCTCTCATATGGCAGGGCCCATGACCGGTACCTACCGCGCCCTGCTGTGCGATCTGCGCAGCGATCAACTCCTCGACGTACTCCCCCTGCAAGGGGTCACGCTCGACGACTGGATCGGCAAGACCGGCAGCGCATCAGGCACCATCCCCATTCCCAACGCCGCCATGGCCGCGCGCGTCCGGGACGCCGTCGAGCCAGCACGCACCGCCCTGTGGATCGAGCGCGGACGCGATCTGTGGTGGGGAGGCATCATCTGGACAGCGAACGTCGCCAGCGATGCCCGCGGGTTCCTGGCCATGCAGATCCAGGCCGGCACCTTCGACAGCTACCTCGACCACCGCCGCGTGTTCGACACCCAGACCGCGACCGGCGTCGATCAATTCGACCTCGCACGCTCGTTGGTCGACTATGCCCAGCGTGCCCCCGGCGGCGACATCGGCATCGAGTACGACGAGCAGCTTTCGGGAGTGGTCCGCGACCGCACGTACAGCCGCTACGACCTGCCCACCATCCGCGACCTGCTAGACCAACTCGGCAAGGTCGAGGGCGGGTTCGAGTGGCGTATCGCCGTCCACCGCGACCCCGAGTCAGGGCGCAGAGTCAAACGCTTGCAGCTCGGACACCCCGTCATCCATGGCGGGGCGTCCGACATCGTCCTCGACCACCCCGGGCCCGTCCTGTCCTACGCGTGGCCCGTCGACGGGACGCAGCGCGCGAACGCGTGGCAGTCGAGGGGCGCCTCGACCAACTCGAATCAGACCAGCGAATCCACCCCGCTCATGTCCGCCGAACTGATCGCCGACGACGACCTCGCCGCCGGATGGCCCCGCCTCGACGGAACGTCGGATTACGGGACCGTGGTGCAACAGAGCGTCCTCGACGCGCACGCCCGCGCCGACTGGCAAGCGGCCCGCCGCCCGCGCACGATCCCCGAAATCACGGTCGCCCTCGACCGCACCCCACTGTCACCCGCCCTGCTCGGCTCCGTGATCCGGCTCCGCATCCGCGACCTGTGGTGGCCCAAGGGACTTGACGAGCGATACCGCGTCGTCGGCCTGTCGATCACCCCGCCCGAGCGCGGTCGTCCCGAAACCGCCCGCCTGTACTTGGAGGCTGCCTAGTGGCTGCTGTGCCCCTCGACCTGCTTGACCGCATCCGCGACCTTGAACGGCGCGTGCACGAACTCACCGGCCGCGCCAACATCCGCCCCGCTATGAACGAGATCACGCACGGCGCCGTGCGGATCGGCGAGGGCGGATCGCTGTCCGTCACCGCGCCAGACGGAACCGGCCTGTTCGGCGTAGGCCAACTCCCGCCGTTCTACAACCACACCAACGGCACCCCGCAACAGGGACTGATTATCCAGCGCGAGGACGGCACCGAGGCCATCACCGTGCGCGCGATCCCGTCCGCCCTCGGCGTCGACACCCAGGCCGTCAGCGTGTGGGACCGGTCCGGCAATCAGGTGCTCAGCGACGAGACCACCACCGGGTGGGGCATGGGCACCCCCTACATGCCGTTGGTGTTCAACCGGCTCGTGAGCACAGGAAGCGACGTCGTCAACGACTCCAACTTTCAGAACCGGTACTTCTGCGTCTTCCCTGCTCAGCAGCCCGTCGCCGTGGTCGTCGTGGAGTTCGGCGCTGGCGGGGGCTCGACCTGTGAAGTCCTGTTGCAGTACCGCACCACCGACACCACCACGTGGACCGACATCGGGACCGCGAGCGTCACCGCCGCCCCCACGTCCACCGCGTGGGCCGCAAAGCAGTTCGTCACCCCGCTGCATGGCGCCGCCTACCTGCTGCCCTGCTATTTCCGCCTACAGGTCCGCCAGAAGTCCGGCACGTCCGGAGTCATGGCGCACGTGCTTGGCGCGTTCACCCGCGCCACCGCTTCCAAGAGCGAAGTACCCGACCCGCGCCCGACCTCACTTGCCCGCGCCACAGCGCCCCAGGCCGCGCCGTCCTCCACCGATTAGGGAGTCGTCCCCTGCTGCCCGAGTCCATCCCGACCGTCACCGTCCGGGGCCGATTCCTGGCCCCCGATGGTCAGCCCCTGTCTGGCTCCGTCACCTTCCGGGCCCCGGCACAGCTCACCTTCCCCGCCGCCGATGTCATCCTCGGCGGGCCCGTCGTCGCCCAGCTCGACGCCCAAGGGCAGATATCCGCGACCCTGCCCGCCACCGACGCGCCGGGCATGGACCCGAGCGGCTGGTCGTACACCGTCACCGAGCAACTGTCGGGCATCCCGACCGGCCGCTCGTATCAGCTTCTGTTGCCCGCCGAGCACCCCGTCGTGGACTTGGCCGACATTGCCCCCACCGACCCCACCAAGCCCCAGTACATCGCCGTACGCGGCGACAGTGCGTACGAGGTCGCCCTCGCCGCCGGTTTCGTCGGCACCGCCGCTCAGTGGCTTACCTCGCTCACCGGCCCGCGCGGCGCCATTGGCCCGACCGGCGTGGCGGGCGCGACCGGGGCCAAGGGTGCCACCGGGGCGACTGGGCCCGCCGGCCCGGCGGGCGCCCCGGGCGTGGTGCAGTCCGTCAACGGCAAGAGCGCCGCCGCTGTCACCCTCGGCGCGGCCGACGTGGGCGCCGTCGCGAACAGCGGCGCCTACTCCCGTATGGACGGGATGCTGCACGTCGTCTACGCGGGCACCACTGCCGACGTGTTCAAGGCGTCCAACGCCGCAGAGACCGTGTACACCGCCGTCAACAAGGACGCGGAGATCACGTCGAACACGAACGCCCTCGTACGCAACCTGTACGTGGGGACGCTGAAGCAGCTGGGCAACGGTGACCGCGGCCTGTTGGCGATGGAGAACGCCGCCACCGTCCCAACCACCAGCCACACAAACGGCGTGCTCCTGTACGCCGAGGGCGGGGCGCTTAAGGTCCGCCAGGCCGACGGGACCGTACTCACGCTGGGCGCCGGCGGGACGGGCGCCGTCGCGTCCGTGAACGGCAAGACCGGCAATGTCACCCTTGCCGCGGCCGACGTGAGCGCCCTCGCCACTGCTACCCGGGGCGCGGCGAACGGCGTCGCGTCCCTCGACGCGTCCAGCCGTCTGCCCACCGCGCAGCTACCGTCCACCGCGGAGCGGAACGCGTGGACGCCGCAGGCCCTCGGGTTCGCGGCGTGGTCGTGCGATCCTGCCCACGTCTCCAACCCGACCGCGACCAAGGCCGCCGTCGTCCAGCGCCTCTACCTGTCCGGCATCAACATCACGGAGCCGACACAGGTCAACCGCGTCGCGATCTTTGCGCGTGGTTGGGCAGGCTCCACGGCCGTACCCGCCGCCCGGTTCTACGCCGGTATCTACAACGAAGCGGGCAGCCTCATTGCGACATCCGGGCAGGTGTCCAGCCTGCCCGCCGCCGGGCAAGGAACGGGCGTTGCCCCGGGCGCTGCAACCAACCACATCGGCGCCGTCCCGGTGCCGCTGTCGGCGGCCGTCACGCTGCAACCGGGCCGCTACTGGGCCGCATTCCTCATGTCCGCCGGAAGCGCAACCGACTTCTATTACATGCACGTTCAGAACGAGTCGCCGAGCGCCCCCGCCAACTTCTTTATGGGCACGACGTTCCAGCGCGCATGGTGCCTGAACAGCCAAGGGTCCCTGCCCTCAACCGTGAACCAGGCAACCGGCGAGGTCGGCCTCGACCCAGCCGTCATGGCGCTTGCCTACGTCTAGCCACTACCCCCACCCGCACGCCCCGCGCACCGCGCCGGGCGTTCCTTCATGTCTGGAGACAACCACCATGACCGTTAAGGGCGTTGACGTCTCGTCCTACCAGTCCGCGACGTTCAGCACGTCCGGCCTCGACTTCGCCATCGTCAAGGCGACCGAGGGCACCGGCTACATCAATCCCAAGATGCGCGAGCAGGCCGAGCACGCCCGCGCGGCCGGCCTGGTCGTCGGCTTCTACCACTTCCTGCGTCCCGGCAGCATGCGCGCGCAGGCCGCGTACTTCGTCGAGCAGGCATCCAGCATCGAGGGCGACCCGCTGTTCGCCGACTGGGAAGACGCGGGCGTTTCCTGCGCCGACAAGGACGCGTTTCTTGCCGAGGTAAAGCGGCTCCGCGGCTCGACCCACCGCGTCGGCCTGTACTGCAACCTCGAATACTGGAAGAACCGCGACACCACCAGCAACGCCGGCGACGCCCTGTGGATCGCCGACTATGTCACCGCCGGGCGGCCCCGCATCGAGGCCGAGTGGCTGTTCCACCAGTACACCGACGAGCCCGTCGACACCAACGTCGCCGCGTTCGCCGACCGCGCCGCACTCCGGGCATGGGCCGCCAAGGGCAGCACCCCGCCGGCCCGCCCGTCCGTCGACCTCTCGCAGCTGGTCGCCGCGGCCCGCCAGGACCCCGACAGGGACGGCACCCCCGTCACCTACGCGGGGGCCCGCGTCGTCGAGGACGCCCTCGCCGCCGAGGGACTGCTCGACCGCGGTTACGTCGACGGGCATTTCGGCAGCGCCACCGTCACCGCGTACGCCCAGTGGCAGCGACGTCTGAACTACTCCGGGGCCGACGCCGACGGCATCCCCGGCCGTGCCTCGCTCGACGCCCTCGCCCGCCGCCACAGCTTCAACGTCACCAGCTAAACCCCACCTCCGCCCAGCACAGTGCCGGGCGGGCCCCCTTCCCGAACAGGAGCCCCCACCATGACTGACGCCGCCAAGCGCACCGTCCGCACCATCCTTCAGGGAGTCGTAGCGTTCGCCGTCGCCCTGCCCGCCATCGTCAACGCGTCCGGCATCCCCGACACCCTGCCGTGGGTCGCCGGAGCCCTCGCCGTCGCCGGCGGACTCGCCCGCGTCATGGCCCTGCCCGCAGTCGAGCAGATACTCGACCGCGTCGGCCTCGGCCTGCTCGACGACAAGGGCGGTAGCGCGTGACCCAGCCGCCCGAGCCGTCCGTCGCCGTCGAGCTGGAAAAGCTCCGCGGCACGATGGCCGAGGGATTCGCCCGCGTCGACGGAGCACTCGCCCTGCTCGTACAGCGCAGCGACCAGACCGACCGCCAGCTCGCCGACCACGAGCAGCGCCTCGACGCCGTCGAGCGGTCCCGATGGCCCCTGCCATCCATCGCGGCACTGGTCGCCGTTGCGAGCCTGCTCCTGGCCCTCTGGCAGGCATCCCCGGCCCACTGAACACAGAGCCCCCACACGGCCACTCACGGCCGTGTGGGGGCGTTTTGTCATTGCTGACGCCGTGGCCGTCGCGTCGTACTCTCGAACGGTTCAGCCCGCACACCAGACGGCCCGCCCCCGAATGCCGCGGGGGCGGGCCGTCGTGTGGAACGCAGCTCCCTTACTGCAAGCCGCCAAACTGGCCCGAAGCCGCAGCCGCGACAAACGCGGCTGTTTGTTCATAACCCAGCAGCAGCGCGGGCCCGTGCGGGGCCTTGCTGTCCCGGACGGCAATCGTCGCTGTACTGACGATGCCGAACTCGACACAGTCCCCCTGTGCACCAGACGCCGACGACTTCCACCACGTCACGGGCAGAGTCGAAGCGTCGTCAACATGGCTCATGCTTTGTTCTTCCTTATCTCTGTGATCAACTCCGCCGAAGCCTCGACCGACTCAGCGGCGGACGTGAGACGCTGCCAGGCGTCCCGGTATGTGGCGACCGGGTTTTGATCCTCGATGTACAGAATCGAAGTCAGGCTCTCCGAGTGAGCAACGTCGAGATCCGCATGGGGCCCGAACCCCAAGAGCGTGAAGCCGCCCATCTGCCCTGCGTGTAGGGGAGCATCCGCGCGAAGCACCTGAACGTTGATATTGGGCCGCTTCCCCATTGAGAGCAGCCGCCCCAACTGCTCATGCATCACGCTTGCGTCTTCACAGGTCGACCGTAGAGCTTGCTCGGCAATGATCGCCCACAGGGTCAACGGTTCGTTGTCGCGTGTGAGCACTGACTGACGTGCGAGGCGGACCTCGACGAGAGCGTCGACCCGCGCCTCGACCGCCTCAGACATTGCCGTCGTGCGGATGATCTCGCGCGCGTACTCCGACGTCTGGAGCAACCCGGGAATCACACCCAGTTGCCATGTCGAGACCGATTCAGCCTCAGCCTCAAGGCTGATCAGGTCCTCGTACACAGGCGTGAGGACGCCCCGGTACGAGTGCCACCAACCACGCTGCCCGCCCTCTTTCGTGAGGGTGACCAACGCGGCGCGCAGTTCGTCGCTGACCTCGCGGCCCAACTCGACGTAGAGGTCAAGCAGCTGCTCGACATCCTTCGCTTTGGCCGCGCTCTTGGCCGTTTCCATCCTTGACAGCTTGGAGTCGATGAACTTGCCCCCGGACGCTTCGGCGACCTCGCCGAGGGTCATTTCACCGCGCAGGGCGCGCAGCTTCGCACCAAGGCGCCGCCGGCGCACAGTAGGCGCACTCACTGGTTCCCCTCCCTGTCCGGGCTCGTGCTCGTCAGTCTGCCGTGACCGGTCATCGCCTGTCACCTGCTCACTTACCATCCCGCCTCTCCCCTCCTGTCGGCATATGCAATTTTCTACGCGACCGTGTGTGGGGTTGCTAGACCGCACGCGATAGGAGCACTCTGTGGGAGAGAAATGCAATTGCGCCCGCCCCTGATGACGAACTGCCATGCTGGGGTTGGGACTTGCCCGTAAGGGGACATGCATGATCCAACTACGACGGGGCACGCTGCCTGCCTGCTGCGGACCTCAACTCGGCCCGCCTTCCATCCTGTTGCTAGCTGGCGAGGCTGAATCAGCCAAAGCAGCACGGGAGTTCGTTCATGAGTACGTCACCCACAACGTTCCGGATGCCAGCGGCGACTACGTTGACGCCGCCGTACTGATCGCGTCCGAGTTGGTAACCAACTCCATCCGCTACGGCACCGGCCCCGGCGAAACCATGCGCGTTGTCCTCGACGCCGACGACACCCGGACCCGCGTCGAGGTCCATGACTCCGTGCGCACCCACCCCCGAATGCGCCCCGAGTCCGACGACAGCGACCGCGGACGCGGCCTGATCATCCTTGACGCCCTGTGCCCCGGAGCCTGGGGCATCACCGACATCCCGCCGGGTAAGGCCGTGTGGGCAGAGGTGAAGGCCAGATGACCTACCTGTACGTTCCCAACTCGCCATTCCTCCCGGGCGCCGAGTTCGTCGACGAGCTCATCGTCTCCACATGGTGCACGCGCTCCCCAACCGGCGCCGTGGCCCCTCACGTGCTCATTGGGCACGGCGCCCGACGCCAGAACGGCGACGATTGGACGATCATCAGCCGCCGCCTCACCAGCCTCGCCAAGGGCCTCGGACTCCGCCGCACAACCAACCGCGGCCCTGTCGTCGAGGCTCGACTCGACCTTGAACGCGGACGCCCGACGCTCGACTACGGACACGACCGGGTCTTACTGGCCCTGCCGGACGACAATCCGCGATGGCGCATCCAAGCAGCCCGCGTAGGCTGCGCCGCCGTAACCCTGGTGCTTGACCCTTTGCGCCTCGGCATGAAACAGCCCGAAGTCGAAGACTTCCTGCACCGCGCCACCGCTGCACAACGGACCTACCGCGCCACCCTCACCGTCAAGGGCCGGAGGTAACCCGCCCATGGCTCCCACACAACAACCCGCCACCGCCGTGCCGCCGAGCCCCGCATTCGTCATCGGCGTATCCGCTGCGGCCGGCATCCACCGCGATACGGACGGCGACATCGCCCAACTGCTCATCATCCATCCCGGGCCGCGCCGAGCCGCCGAGACCGTCGAGGACATCGAGGCCAACATGCGGACCCTCGCCACCTCGCTGTGTCTAGGGCCCGGAGCCGAGGAACCGCCGATGATCGGCGGACGCATCCTCATCCGCGACAAACTCGCCGCACTCGACTACGGCCACGACCAGTACGTCATGACCATTCCCTCGCCGCCCGTGGACTGGGTACGTCTGGTTGCGGCCGGCTTGCTGTGCCGCATCTGTCTCGTTCTCGCCCCCCTGCCGCTCACAGCCACCCCCGCCGAAACCGACGCCCATCTACGGGCCAGCCACGACCGCGGCCAAGTCATGTGGGGCACCACCTACGCCCGCCGCCGCTCCTGACCCCACGAGGACGGGCCGCCCCGAGGTGGAAGAGACCCCGGGCCGACCCGCTGAGGCCGAGCGTAACGGGTCCCAAGTTCCGCCCCACCCGCCAAGGAACTGGAAGGCCAAAAGCAGGTGGGGCGGTCGGCAAGGCACACCAAACCGACAAGGAGAGTCAACCGTGAGTGACGTGATCTTGTCCCGCCCCGCGCCTGAAAAGGTCGCCGAACGCGCCCGCGAGATCCTTGCGGCCGTCGAGGCTGACCCCGAGTACGACCGTCTGCGCACCGCGTGCGCCAAGTACGACGAGGACTGGACGAGCTTCATGGGCTACGCCCTCGTGGACGGGTTCGATATCCACAAGGACACCGAGCCCCTGTTCCCCGAGGCCATGCGCGCCATGGCCATCAAGTCAGCCGTCTACGAGATGACCGACGGGAACGAAGAGGCCGCCGAGGTCCCCGTCGCCATCCCTGTGGATGAAATGATCCACGCCCTCGCCGCACAGTTCACCGTCCTGTCTCGCATCCAGGACCGCACCGGCATCAAGTTCGTCCACGCCACCGACCGTGAGGCCATCGGCGAGTGGGACCATGGCGACTACACCCACCAGGTGTACCGCGCTGCCTGGGGTTCACTGAATGAGCGGTACTGGTTCGGCAAGGCCGAGACCGCCAAGCGGCGCGCCGTCGTCATGGCCAAGTACGAGCCCGTCGGCATCCTCGACGGCGGCCGGCGGTTCGTTCCTGGGTTCGCCACGATCAACTAGTTGAGCGCGCGGCGCAGCGTCGCCAACACGTCGACGCCCGGGAACGTCCGGGGAATCTCGACGTGAGCCTGTTCGAGCAGGTCGTCGAGCAGGCACGGCGCTGCGCCGTACAGCTGTTCCCGCAGGAACGGGACTAGCTCAGCTTCGGTCGCGGGAAGCGCGAGTTTCGCGACCAACTCGGCGCCCTCGCTCTTGTACCTCGCCGCGGGTAGTCCGACCTTCTCAGGGTGGACGCAGACCGGCACGCCGTTGGCGTCGTACCTGTGCCCGTCAGCGGGATTGAACGGGCATTCTTTCGTCGGGCGGTCGTACACGTCGAACTCGCCAACCGAAAACAGGCGAGACGGACAGATCCCACACGCAAGGTGGTGTGCGTCACCGCTGACGAAAGGCTCAGCCATATAGCGAGCCTAGCCTCACAGACGGCCCCGCCCGCCCGTGTTTCCCCCGAGCCGGACGGGCGGGGCTACCCCTACCCCGACAGGAGAAGCTGTCGGCCCCTGGTGGAAGGCGCCGCGGCCCTCCACAGAGCGCGGCCCCGGTTCC
>NZ_LYOY01000107.1 GCF_001653515.1 Streptomyces sp. ERV7
CACCCCCCGGCGGTGGCGCCGAACCGCACGAGGTAGCGATCTTGTGGCGCTTCGCGCTGGACGACAGCCACCCCGAGGCCGCCGCGCGCTGCCATCTGTCGGTTACCGCCATGCAGCACCGACTGCAGGGGCTGCGGAAGCGGTGGAACGCGGCCAACGAATGCCACCTGATCACGCTCGGCTGGTCCTACGGCGTCCTCAACGCTTCCCGCGGCGCCGCCGGCCACCAGCTCACCTCTCCTGCTCAGTCAGCCCGGACCCGTCCGTGACACAGCCGTCCCAAGGAGCCCATTCCGTGGCCGCCCCCAACCAGACCCGTCCGACCCGCGATAGCGCGGCAGAAGATATCGAACCCGCCGTGAGGGAGTCGTCCCCGCCGGTGCTCGCCACCGCCCTGGTGGTCGATACCCGGGGCCGGATGCTGGTGCTGTCCATGCCCCGCCCCACCGGCGGCGCGGTGGCGTGCCTGCCGAGTGTGCAGGCCAGTGGCGCCCACGCCCCGGAAGCAGAGCTCGCCGACACCCTGTATGGCCAGTTCGGGGTGCATCCCCACCACCTGAAGCGGCTGCTGGCCGTCGACTGCGAGCAACTGTCGCCGGTCCTTACCCTCGTCAGCCACGTCCATCTGGTGGGTCCGCTCGATGAGCACCAGGTCCGCGCCGTGAAGACACCGCCCTTGCTGACCGTGCGGTGGCTGGCGCCCGAGGCGGTGATCCAGCTCCTGCCCGCGCTGGCCGCCAGCCGGTTACGGGCCGCCGTCGCGGCCTGGCACACCGGTTCCATCGCGCACCTCGTCGGCGGCCGGGTGCAGCTGGGCTCCCCCGCCGGATTCACCCCCGCCCAGCGTGCCCACCTGGAGGACACCCGGGCCCTGGACCCCGACCTTCACCAGGCCATGCGTCCTAAAGTCCTCGCCGAGGTGAACGTGCTGCTCACCGACCCGGCCGGTCATGCCCTGCTGCTCCACCCCGCTTCGGGCTACGACCCCACCTGGCATCTGCCCGGGGATGGAATCGGCAGCGATATGGGGGAAGGGCCGCGGGAAGCCGCCCGTCGTGTTCTGCGCGGTCAGCTGCACCTCGACCTTCCCGTGGGGCGGCTGCTGGCCGTGGACTGGATCAACGGCACACCCCAGTTGTCCCGCATGGCCTACACCTTCCACGGCACCACCCTCGGCGAACACGACCTCGCCCGCATCCGCCTCAACCCCCACCAGCACACCGAATGGCGCATGGCCAGTGCCGACGACAGCAAGACCCTGGTCCACGAACCTCTGCACCAGCGCCTCGACGCCTGCCTGACCACGCTGTGGAACAACACCGGGCCCGTCGAGCTGCGCTCCGGCATCCCCCGCTCCTAGGCGCCAGGGAGGGACCGTATGGACGCGCACATACCACCCGCCGGATCGGACGCGCACTGCCACGCCTGCTACATGGAGCAGAAGGCCGCACGGGAGATGGAGAAGGCCAAGGCCCTGGCGAAGGAGCAGGAGGGCGAGCGGAACGGCCCGGCGCTGCTCGCGGCCTTCCTCGTGCTCGCGGCCATCGCGGGACTGTGGTCCACCTTCCTGTGGCTGCTCGTCACCGCGTTCGGCTGACCACACCACACGACGGCCCAGACGGGGGCCGCCCGCGGGTGGCCTGGGCCTTGAGGGGTTTTTGTCTTCCCGCCGGAGTCCCGGTGGGAGTGCCGAAGAGGAAGGAGTACGAGGTGGCCGAGAACGCGACACCGCCTCCGGCCCGCAGTGGGCTTTTGGTGGCGGTGGAGGAGCTGACCGCCGTCCACAACCGGTACGACAGTCTCCGGTCCGACAACGCCGGCTCGTCCGGCGATGCACCGTGGCCCGGTGGTGACGGCAACCTGAGCGACACCGAGTAGCACCCCGGCGGCGGGGGCCCGCCCTGCCGGGCTCCCGTACGTCCCATCAGACACGCACCGATGAGGAGGAAGTCATGGAACACCGGCTGGTCAGCGGCATCGAGAAGGCACTGGGATGGCATGGCGCGAAGGAGCTGGGATCAGGGTTCGTACGGGGAAGCCTCAGCGACGCCGCGCTCGTCTCCCGCGTCCTGACACCGCAAGGTCTGCTCGACATGGTGATGCGCAGGAGTCTGAACCGCCCGCAGTTCCGGTGCTTTCAGCACGGCGTTGAGGTCCACCCCGCCGTCTATTACACCGATAGTGTCAGCCCCCGGGGCCAGAGCATCCCGATGGTCAACATGCGTGCCCTGGGCCGCCTCCTGCACGAGGGTGCCACGCTCATCCTCGACCAGGTCAACATCTTCGACCCGACCATGGAAGTCGCCTGCCGGGCCTTGCAGTGGTGGTCCCATGAGCGGGTGCAGGTCAACGCCTACCTGACGACGAACGACGCCGCCGGCTTCCCGCTGCACTGGGACGACCACGACGTGCTGATCGTCCAGCTCGCCGGCCAGAAGGAATGGGAGGTACGCGCGGCCTCCCGGAAGGCGCCGATGTACCGGGACAGCCACCCCAACGACACCCCCAGCGAAGACGTGCTCTGGTCGGGGGTGGTGAAAACCGGCGACGTCATGCACATTCCCCGCGGCCACTGGCACCCGGCCACCCGCACCAGCCAGGGACCGGGCCAGAGCCTGCATGTGACGTTCGGCATCACGAAGCGCACGGGGGCGAGTGGCTGGCGTGGCTGGCCGACTGGTCCCGCGAACGGGAAGTCTTCCGCCATGACCTCGACCGCCACCACAGCACCGGCAGCGAGGAGCTGGCCGAAGCTGCTGTTCGGCTGATCGGCGAGCGCCCGCCGGCCGCTTTCCTGTCCGCCAACGAGCAGGAGACGGCGCTGCCCCGGCACGTGCCCTACCTCGATGTCCTGGGGCCGCTGGATCCCGTGGTGTGCACTACCCATTTCCCTCCCGGCCTCCAGCAACACGGGGAGACCGTCGACGTGGTGGCTGCGGGAAAGAAGCTCACGTTCACGGCGAAGGCCGTGCCCGCGCTGCGGCTGCTGCTCAGCGGCCAGCCCGTCGTACTGGAGAAGGCGGCTGCCGCCCTGGGGGCCGATGCGGTGGAGGTGGCCGGGATCCTGGTGGAGGAGGAGATATGCGCCGTGCTGACCCCCGAGTTGTCCTCGGGATACACCGCTCTCGTCACCAACGCCCTCTTCTGACCGGGGCCCTGGATCATGGTGTCACCGCTCTCGACACCGGCAGCAACTACCTGGGCTTCACGTCCCACCAGGTGCTGGCGCGGGTCGCTGGTGATCTGCTGCCCCGGTTCAGCCTCTCCACCAAGGTCGGCTACTTCCCCACGCCGAACGGAGCAGTGCACTGCCTGGACCCGGTGCAGCTGTCCGCAGCCGTTGCGCAGACGGCCCGGGAGCTGGGCCGCGAGCCCGATCTGGTGTTCCTGCACAACCCGGAGCGCTCCCTGCCCGGCCCCAGCAGCGAGCAGAGCCGGGAGGTGCTGGCGCAGGCGTGCGGCGCTCTCGCCAGTGCGACGGCCAGGGGGTGGTGCGGGGCATGGGGCATCGCCTCGTGGAACCCGGCACCACTGCCGGACCTGATCGACCCGAGCACGCCACGGCCCTCCGTGCTCATGGTCCGTGCCGGGCTGCTGGCCAGCCTCCCCGTTCTGGACGCCGCTGACCGCCTCACCACAGCGTGGGGTCTGGGCGAGGAGCAGGTGTGGGGGATGAGTCCCTTCGGCGGCAGCACCCGGGCCCCGATCTGGGACCGGATCGACCCCTGCCTCTTCCTGCCGCCCAACTGCGGCCTCTCCCCCCTCCAAGCGGCGTTCCGGACGGCCTTCCACCTCCCGCGCGTGACCACGATGGCGGTGGGCACCGACAATCGTGCCCACCTGGGTGAACTGACTGATGCGCTGGCCTGCGACGTCGACGAGCAGGCCATCCGTGAATACCGGTGCCTCCTGCGGGACGTGTACGCGGTCAGCCCGCCTGGAGGTCCGCGATGATCTGCTCCGCTGTGCGGTGTGCCGCATCCAGCCTCGGGTCCTGCGGGTGCGCGTGCGGGCCCAGGATCTTCGAACACGCGAACAGCGTCATCAACTTGCCGTCCCTGCTCTCGAAGTCGCCGCGCCGCTCCCGCCACACATGCTCAGCCAGCGCGGGGACAGCGAGGGAGCTGCCCCACAGGGCTGCCGCATCCAGTCCCTGGGGGGCGCTGCCCCAGTCCTCCCAGTCAAAGAGGCAGAACACCGGCGCGGTCATGTTGGCCCAGTTCAGGTCCGCGTGGGCCGGCACCCACCGCTCCACGGTCATATCGACGTCGGCGTGGGGGAAGGCATCACGAAGGGACCTGGTGATCAGGTCCTGGGTGACCGTCTCGGTGTCCGGCGTGGCCACGCGCCGGGTGGTCTGGGAAGCGAGGGCATCCAGCGAGGCGTTGAACGC
Organism: Streptomyces sp. ERV7; assembly: GCF_001653515.1. Taxonomy (GTDB): domain Bacteria; phylum Actinomycetota; class Actinomycetes; order Streptomycetales; family Streptomycetaceae; genus Streptomyces. The sequence goes on from NZ_LYOY01000107.1 coordinate 4,394, forward strand.
CGTCCACCACTCCTCCGGCAGTCGCGGGTCCTCGCTGAGAATGGCAGTGCCGACCGGTGCGCCCGGCAGGAGCGTGGTCTCATCAGCCCGCCACATCACCGGCTCCACCGCGTCCCGCCACACCACGCATCCCCGCCACTCCGGCTGGACGACACCCTCTAGGCGGGCGGCCAGCTCGGTGCCGTTCCAGCCCTGGACACCGATCCGGCCAAGGTCCCGCCGTTCAATCCGCACCCAAGTGCCACGGTCCGTCCGCGCCCCCACCGAACGCCGCTTGCGCACCGCGGCAGTCCGGTCCAGGCGTACCGCGAGAGACCGCTCCACCCGGTCCAGAGCGTCGTCTACAGGCTCAACCCGCAGATCGACTTGGCGGGTTGGCGATGCCGGGAGCGTCATGCGGCGACCGTATCAGCGCACCCGCCACGCCACGCGCGGCTACGCACCCAGCGCCCGCACGGTCCCGGAGCCGAGGCCCTCCTGGCCAGCACAACCGAACCACCCCCTCGCACCCGCTGCCGACACGAAATGAGGAACAGGTATGGATCTCACCGTGATGAGCCAGAACGTCCAGTACGGAGCCGCCGACACGGGCAGATGGGAGGGCCTGGTCGACTGCATCCGCACGGTCAAGCCGCAGCTCCTGCTCCTCCAGGAGGTCGATTTCCTGGCTGACCCCGAGCAGGCCGCGAACGCCGAGAAGGCTCTTGGGTTGCGCTTGGCTGTCGCCCCGTCCCGGCACTTGCCTACCGCCATCGCCTGGGACCCCGAATACCTGGAAGTGATCGGCACCGAGACGAAGTACAGCACCACGGGCCTGCACCACGGATACTGCGCACTCCAGCTGCAACCCCTGAGCCTTCCCGCCGCGTGGCCGGTCCCGCTGGTGGCGATCAGTGCTCACCTGACCCCGTACTCAGCCGAGGCCGCGGGACAGGAGGCACAGCTTTTGTGTGCGCGGGCCTACCGGCACGGCGGCATCGGCCTGATCGGAGGGGATATCAACCACCTGCCTCTGGGAGATCCGGAACCCGACTGGGACCGTGTCCCGCCCTACAACCGTGCCTCGCGCTGCCTGCGTCGCCAGCATCACGACGAGCCGTGGCGGGGCAACCGCATCGTCGGGCAGGTTCTTCGGGACGCCGGTTTCACCGATGCCGCGGCGATACAGGCCGTGTTGCACCGCGACCCCTCGCTGCTGGAGCCGACCGGGAAGGCGGGGCGGGTCCGGGTCGACCAGGCCCATCTCACTCCCGCCCTGCTCCCGGCACTCGACAGCTACCGGCGCATCGACACGGGCGAGCACTCCGACCACTACGGCATCGCGCTCACCCTCCAGCTCTCCCGCGTGGACACGGCCCTGGCTAGCGCCTACGCCTGACAACGGCCCCGTGAGTTACGCCTGGCCTGGTCGGCTGCCCGGACCGGAGCAGACCGCCGCTATCGCAGACGAATCGGGACTCGTGGCGGCCCGTTCCCGCGCGTCCGTACCGTAGGGCCATGAATGCGTCCCCGCCTGCGCCGCCGGACCGCTTGAACGAGATTGCCCTGCCGCTCAACCGCCGCCATTGGTGCCCTCCCCTGTGGAACTGGAGGCCGGGGCTGCGTTCTTCCGTCTGCTCCGCCAGGCAGAGCAGCGGCAGCGGCCGGAGTTCCCGCGTGGCACACAGCCCTGGGAGCAGACCTACACCGAGGTGCTCGCGGTCGGCGCGGAGGGGGTATGGCGTACCCGGGAAGATCTCCTTCCGGCCTGGCGTGACCGGCTGGCCGTATCGCCGCTGCGGGAACTGCTGGAGATGCACGCCGAACACGGGCAGCCGCTGCTGGGTCACGCCCAGCGTCTTGCGGCAGCCTTGCGCACTGCCCGCCTGGCGGAGTTCGGGGCGCTCCCGTCGGGCAATCGGCGACACGGACCGCACGCCCGTACCGGGGTCGGCCCCTGCCGCTCCCGCCGACGTGGGAACGCCGTGCTGAGCCGGGCGCCCGGCCCCACGGCACGCCTGCCCCCGCCCGGAAGAGTCATCGCCCCCGGTGAACCGGCTGTCCACGCTGGCCCGTACCGGCATCTGAGCAAGGCGCAGACGATCGAGCGGCGCCGTAGCCGCGGGGCACCAGCCAGCTCACCCACCTCAGCAGCGGCAGCCCAATGGAACATCCTGGCGAGCGAAGGAGGTGGCTCCTCCCTACGCTGATCGGCATGAGCGCATCTCCCCGCCCAGCCCCTGTCCCCAGCATCGAGGATCTCGCCAAGGTCGTGGAGCTGCTGGGCGGCACGCCCTACCTGTACACGCCGCAGGGCCCGGGCGCCACCAAGTCTTTCACGCAGGCAGCGCTGGCTGCCGCGGCCTTCGCCCGCGCGGCGAAGGCCGCGCAGAAGACGCAGGCGGACCTCGCCGCGAGCGGTGCGGAACCGGAGGAGGAGGCGCTGATCCCCATCACGATTACCGCGATGGAGGAGGGGGACGACCAGGCGGATGCCGCGCTGCCGCTCTGGCACTGGCAGGTCACCAACATCGCCTGGGCACTGCACAACAGGCGCGAGAGGTTCCGCTTGGTGGGTAACTCCGTCGACGCCGACCCGCTGTTCATGGCCACCACAGACGCCGCCCGCGCCCTGATGATCCTTCTAGCGGCCCGGCTGAGGTTGGATGACACGCACGTCGACGAGCTCACGACCGCCCTGGCCGAGGCCGAGGAGATGTTGACCAGCGCATGTGCGCACACCGCGCACCTTCCCTCCTGGATCCGCAAGCGCGGCAGCCTCGGCTGAGTCCGGCGAGCCGAGGACCTACTCACAGCGCCTGCGGCGGCAGGGGCCGCAGACTCTGACGCGAGTACACGCGGCAGGATCACTGCACGGATCCAGCGAGGCGCCGGCGACGGTCGTTAACGAGATCCTTCCCTGGCGTGAGCGTCGGAGCTCGTGGTGGCCCCTGCGCGTCGACACCAGGGGGAGCGTCTGTTCTCATGCCGGGGCGAGGATCATCAGGCGGCAGCCCGGCATCGAGACCAGCTCTGCCGCGAGCAGAGAGATGCTGAAGATCTTCGGGCCCTCGCCGGGGAGGTACAGGCGCCGGGGCTGATTGGCGTCAGGCATGGCAGGGGTGGGCAGGTTCGAGGATTTCCACAGGCGCCGGGCGTCGGGGTCGGCGAGTACGCCGTCGACGACGGCCTGCATGCGGGCGTCGTGTGGCCACCGCTCGGCATGGAAGCGCAGCTGCGTGATCATCGGAATGGCCCAGGCGTCTTCCCAGTCGATGAGCTGCCGGCGCGCTTCCTGGTAGGTGAGGGCCCAGAACATGACGTTTTCGCCGTGCAGGAGCCAGGTGAAGTAGGTGGCCATCGGGGCGTTGTAGGCCAGGACGTCCCAGCGGTGATCGCACACGTAGGCGGGCCAGGTCTCGTGGTCGAGAAGGGCCCGCACGGCTGGCGGCAGTCTGGTGCTCTGACTGACGGTCGGCGCGGCGGTGGTGGGCGGTGGGGTGCGGTGGCGCACGAGCCGGTAGACGGTTTCCCATTCGGCTTCGGTCAGGTCGAGGATGCGCCGCACGGCCTGGAGGAACTCCTCGCTGTAGTTCCCGTCCTTCCCGGTCTCGAGATTCCGGTACCAGCGGGGGCTCTTGCCGGCCAGAGCGCCAACGTGATCCTGCGTCAGGCCAAGCTGGTGGGCCGGCCCGAGCAGGGCTTCGAATCCAGGTATGTCGCGCGGGTCACGGCGGGCTCGGGCATTGCGCAGGATGCGCGTAATGGTCGGCTGCCCGGAATCGGACAGATCCACAAGAGACACGTGAACAACCTTTGAGATGTAGGACACAATCCCTTTGGCAATTGATCTTCGGGCGTGGGTCACGGGTGCAACACAGCCAGTTATTCAGCCTGCTCAGAAGGGGGTTTTCCGAATTGACATGTACGCACGGGAGGAACTGACAGTTCCGGCCAGATGGTAAGCGGAACTGGTAGTTCCTGACTAGTAACTTCCCCTCTTTCGTACGCCTGCCTGCACGTTTAAAGTCCGCATCACGAGCGGCGCCCCGAAATCTGGAAGCGACGCAGGCACTATGGGGAGGCATTCATGTCACGCTCGGTTCTGGTTACCGACGGAAACCGAGGGATTGGCCACGCGATCGCCCGCGCTTTTACGCAAGAAGGCGACAGCGTGGCATTCACCTACCGCAGCGGGGTCCCGGCGGCGGACCTGGTGGGACGGGGATGCCTGCCTCTGCGGTGCGACATCACCGACCCCGAGCAGGTCCACCTCGCCTTCAAAAAGGCCGAGGCCGGGCACGGCGCGGTCGAGGTGCTCATTGCCAACGCCGACCTGCACTGCGATTCCGCTGTGGAGCGGATGGGCGAGGACGACTTCTACGCAGCCTTGGAGACCAACCTCATCTCCGCCTTCACCGCGGTCAAGCGCGCCAGCCGCGGCATGCTGCAGGCTGGTGCGGGCCGTATCGTCCTGGTTTCCTCGGCGGCGGCTCTGCGTGGCACGGCGGGCCAGGCCAACTACGCCGCAGCGAAGGCCGGTCTGATCGGCTTCGCCCGGTCCCTCGCCCGCGAGCTGGGACCCAGCAACATCACCGTCAACGTGGTTGCCCCGGGGCCGACGACCGACACGGTCGCCCCGCACCACGCACTTCTCGCCCAGATCCCGCTGGGACGGACCGGGCAGCCGGACGAGGTCGCCGCCGCCGTGCGCTTCCTGGCCAGTGAAGATGCCGGCTACATCACCGGTGCCGTGCTGGCGGTGGACGGCGGCATGGCCATGGGGCACTGACCCTGCCCGGCAGTGGCCTCACGCTTCTGAATGTCCAGCTCACGACCTCGCCGACCGCGCGCCCGCACGCGCCGGATGCACCAGGGGGAACCCACCGCCATGCTGTTGATGCACCGACAGCCTCCGGCCGACCGCCCGCGCTCTATGCGCCCCGGCCCGCCGACACGCCGCTAGCCCTCGCAGCCCCGGGCCAGCACACACGACGCCCGGCAGGCTCGCAACGCCCACGCCGCCCCGGCGGCAGCTGACCTCCCTGCCGCACGCCCCCGCAGCGGGACCCCGCCCCGGCACGACACCTGCCAGAGCGCCCGGGGCCCACACGCGTCCGCTATTCGGCAGTTCGGCCAAGCAACTCGCCCAGCATCGGCCTCATACGCGAACCACAAAAGAACGTGGCGCATACATGTTGTGGAGGGTTCTAGAGCCAGATCTGGACCTTGCGCGGGCGTCTACGTATGGTCATCGTCCCCCGCCGGGCGGCAACCCGGCGACCAACGTGAGGACCAGATGCACCGCACACGGGACGGTTAGCCCGCACAAATGCTGCGGCGCCCGGGAACGGCAACTCCCGGGCGCCATAAGCGAATGAGCCCTTCATCTCCCGTCCGGCAAGACGGAAGAGACCCATCAACACCGCACCGGCCCTTCCCGAGGGGCATACCGGCGGCGGTATCACTGCGAAAGAGAGTCTTGCATGGGCACGCCCCTGCGCAAAAGGCCGGGCTTCCCGGCCTGCGATGCGGACGGCGCAAAGAGCACGCCGCGCCGCCCCCATCCGGCCCGCCGGAGCGGAGGTGCCGCCTGATGGCCCGCATCCGCACCATCAAGCCCGAAGCCTTCGAGTCCGAAGACCTCGCGAGCGTCTCGGTCACCGCGATGGTGACGTTCTTCGGACTGCTCACCCAGTCCGACGACGCCGGGCGCTTTCGTGACCATCCGGCGGTCATCGCCGGGCGGCTGTGGGCGCTGCGCCGCGAGCACACCCCCGCCGACGTCGCCGACGACCTGGAGCAGCTCGCCCAGGCGGGGCTGATCTGCCGCTACACCGGCTGCGACGGCAAGCGGTGGCTGCACATCGTCACCTGGGACCGCCACCAGCGCATCAACCGGCCGAGCGATTCCCGGCTGCCGCGCTGCCCGGCCCACGACGCCGTCAAGGCGTGCGGGGAATGCGAGCGCCCCCAGTGCCCCGCCGCGCACCGCGACCTGGCGCCTGCCGCAGGCATGCCGGGGGTGCGTGACGCCGCCGGCTCCGCGGTCACTGCGCCGAGCAGCGGGGTGTCAGCACCTCGCCTCGGTACCGGATTGCCTGCCTCCCCGAATACTCCCGCCGCAGCCGCCGACGTGACGCAGGCCACCAAGACTGTGGTGACCCGCATCACCATGGCTCCGCCGAAGGTGACCCAGGTCACCATGCCGGTCGAGGTTACGGCCGAAGCCATCGCCGCATCCCTTGCCCCCGCACCCGCAGCACCCGTCCCGCCAAATGACGAATCCGCAGGTCAGGGCCTTTCCGAGGGCGAGGGGCAGGTAATCGGGGCCACATTCAGTGAGGCTTCACGTACTGGATCTAGGATCTTGGATCCTGGATCTTCCCGTAGGGGGCGCGAGGCGCCCGCGCCGCCTGCCGCTTGCGAGGGGGAGCCGGAGGGTGCGGGCGCGGGTGAGTGGTCGGCGAAGCGGCTGATGAGCGAGTACATCCGCGCCTGCCCCGGCGGACGCTCGCCGAAGTCCTTCCTCGGCCACCTCGGCAAGCAGATCCGGCTGCTGCTGGAGGAGGGCTACGGACCCGACACGCTGCGCCCGGCCCTGGAGCGGCTGCGGACCAAGGGCCTGCACCCCAGCGTGCTGCCCTCGCTGGTGAACGAGGTCCTCAACGCCGAGCCGGTCCCGGCGCCGTCGTCCGGCTGGAGCGCATCGTCCGCCTCCGGCGCGGGGCCCTGGGGCCAGGCCCCCTCCCCCAGCGGCTACACGCCCTACCTCAACGCCAGCGAGCCGACCGGGATCTTCGGAGTCGCGCTGTGACCGCCTACGCCACCGCGCCGCGCACGAGCAGCGAGAGCCCGGCGATGGCCTGGATCGCCCGCAAACTCGCCGAACGCAACATCACCTTCGACCCCACCGCCCCCGAACCCGACACGGACACCCCGGGACCCTCCCCGGCGCTGGAGGCCGCGCAACTGCGCATCCCCGTCGCCTACCGCGACGCCCGCGTCACACACCCGGATGTGGC
>NZ_LYOY01000108.1 GCF_001653515.1 Streptomyces sp. ERV7
GGTACGACGGGGTCGTCGCCCCGGTCGCCCCGCGCGACACGGCGGGCGAACCGGTCCTCGCGGCCGAGCGCCAGGGCAACCTGATCGGCTTCGCGGACGCGATGTGGGGCGACGGCGGGCACTACGCCCAGGCCGGCTCCTTCGGCGACGTCGGCAACCTGGTCCTGCGCCGCGACGGCGAGGTGATCGGCGAGAGCGGCTGGCCCTTCGGGGTCTTCGAAGTCCCGGCCGAGGAAGGGGCGTACGAGCTGGAGCAGCGCGTCGAGAAGATCGGCGGCCCGGCGAAGGTCTGGCAGCGCTCCACCGGTGTCCGGTCGGTGTGGAGGTTCCGCTCGAAGCTCGACGAGAACGTCTACTCGCAGGGCCTCGGCATCCTCTTCCCGCGCTACTCCCTGCCGGAGGACGGCCTCAAGACGCTCCCGGCGGCGGACGGCCAGAAGATCGGGCTCTCGGTGACGGGCCACGCGGGATACACCCCCGCCGCCCTGGCCTCGGTCCGTCTGTCCTACTCGTACGACGACGGCGCGACCTGGACCGAGGCAGCGGTCGGCCACCGGGGCGAGGCGTGGACGGCCTCGGTCGACCACGCGGGCGCGGCGGGCCGGCAGGTCACCCTGAAGGCCGAACTGACGGACGCCAACGGCAACTCCGTCACCCAGACCGTGACGCGCGCGTACGCCGTGCGCTAGTCACCGACGGTTCGCCGGGCGGCCCTCTCGTGGGGGGAAGGGCCGCCCGGCGGAGGCACGTTGGCTCGTGTCCGCGTACGGGGTGCGGATTTGTGTGCTGACCACTTTTACCCGTTCCACGGTTTTCGTACGGCCCGTCCGGTGGACAATAGGGGCATGAGTCAGCAGGGGGAGAGGCGCACCTCGGACGACGACTGGTGGACTCGCCTGTACGACGAGCCCGCCCCGGACCACTCACCCGCAGCCGCGGGCGACACCCTCGACGACCGCTTCAAGTCCGTTGCGGAGGCGGTGAGTCCGCCCGTTCCCGACCCCCGGGCGGAGCTGCCCCACGCACCCGAGGACC
>NZ_LYOY01000109.1 GCF_001653515.1 Streptomyces sp. ERV7
CGACCACGACGGTGGCCACCAGCTCCCCGTCCTCCCCCTCCACCGTGCGCCAGCGCCCGCTGAACACGTCGTGCCGGACGCCGTCGACCACCGGGCCGGGCACCCGCAACGCGCCCGTGAAGGTGCCGCGTTCGGGGTCCGGGGTGATCACGCAGTCACCGAAGTCCAGCCAGCGGCCGGTCAGCGGGAACCACGCCTTGAAGACGCTCTCCTTGGCGCTGAACAGCAGGCGGTCCCAGGCCACGGCCGGATGCGAGACGGCCAGCCGGTCCAGGGTGAGGCCCTCCTCGGGCCGGGTGACCATCGTCCGCACCCCGTCCGGGAGCGGGGCGTTGGGCTCGGCGTCCACGCCGACCGAGGCGATGGCCGAGGTGGGCGCGACGGCGGCCGCGCGGTAGCCGTCGCAGTGCGTCATGCTGCCGACGACGCCGTCCGGCCAGCGCGGGGCGCGCTGCGCCCAGGCCGGGCCCTCCCCCAGGGGCAGGATCGGGCCGGGCGGATGCCCCAGCTGCGCCAGCGCGGTGCGCGCGCACAGCCGTACGGTGGCGAACTCGCGCTTGCGTTTGTCCACCGCCTTGGCCACCAGCGCCGCCTCCTGCGGGAACAGCTCGACCGAGGGCGGGTCCGCGAACAGCTCCGCCACGGCCACCCCGGCCGGGAGCAGCCCGGCGAGCAGCGCGCGGGTCACCATCGCCGCACCGAGTCCGGTGCGGGCAGGACGCGGCAGAGCCCCTGCGGCGGCGCCGACCGGCTGCCCCACTCCCGGGGATAGCCGAGCGACACCTCCAGATGCGGCACCCCGTCGACCTCGATGGCACGCGGGATGTGCAGATGCCCGTAGACGACGGCGGCGGCCCGGTAGCGCACATGCCAGTCGGCGGTGGCCTCCGTGCCGCACCACTGGGCGAACTCCGGATGGCGCAGGATCCGGGTGGGTTCGCGTACCAGCGGGAAGTGGTTGACCAGTACGGTCGGCAGCGCCGGGTCGACGGCGTCGAGCCGCGAGCGGGTGTACGCGACCCGGGCCCGGCACCACGCGTCGCGGCTGGGGTACGGGTCGGGGTGCAGCAGGTGCTCGTCCACGCACACCACTCCGGTGCCGTGGGCGACGGCCAGCGCCTCCTCCTTGGTGTCGGCGCCCTCGGGACGGAACGTGTAGTCGTACAGCACGAAGAGGGGCGCGACCACGACCGGCCCGTCCGGGCCCGGCCACTGGCGGTAGGGGTCCTCCGGGGTCGCCACGCCGAAGTCGCGCAGCCGCTGGACCAGATACGTGTAGCGGGCCTCGCCGCGCAGCTGTACCGGGTCGGCCGGCGGTGTCCACAGCTCGTGGTTACCGGGCGCCCAGACGACGGTGGCGAACCGGTCCGCGAGCTGCTCCAGCGCCCGGAGCACGTCGTCCGCCTTCTCCCCCACGTCCCCGGCGACGATCAGCCAGTCCTCGGACGAGTCCGGCCGCAAGGCGTCGACGACCGCGCGGTTCTCCGCATGGCCGACATGCAGATCACTGATGGCAAAGAGAGTCATGGTGATCACAGCCTACGTGGGGCCGTCCCCCGCCCGGTCCCCGATGGCCGGTTCGGGCCGGGCGGCCTTCCGGCGTACTCCGGGAGTCCGATAGAGGTTCATGCGCCCAACACCCGCCCCCTGCCTGCGGAGGTACGCCCCATGAGCCGTGGACCGAGCCATGCGTCGCCGGGCAAGACCCGCTTCGACGAGATCTACGACGCACCGGACCCCCGCGCCTACTTCCGCCGGCTCGCCCCGCTGGAGTACGAGATCCCGCACCACGCGCAGGAGGTCTTCCGCCGTGACCGGGCCGCCCGGGCCGCGGCCCACGGCCCGGGCGGCGCGGTCACGGTGCTCGACCTGTGCTGCTCGTACGGGATCAACGCGGCGCTCCTCAACCACCACCTCACCCTCGCCGAGCTGTACGCGCACTACACCGGTCCCCGGGTGGCGGAGCTCTCGACGGCCGAACTCATCGTGTACGACCGGGCGTTCTACGCCTCCCGGCGCCGGGCCGACGCGAGCCCGGTCGTCGGCCTTGACGCGGCGAAGCGTGCCGTCGGCTACGCACTCGCGGTCGGGCTGCTCGACGAGGCGTACGCCGAGAACCTGGAGCACGCCCCGCCGAGCGAGCCGCTGCGCCGGGCGGTCGCGCGCACCGGTCTGATCACGGTCACCGGAGGCATCGGCTACGTCACCCACCGCACCTTCGAGGCACTGCTCGGATGCGCGCGGACACCGCTGTGGGTGAGCGCGTTCGCCCTGCGCACCGTCTCGTACGCGCCGGTGGCCTCGGCGCTCGCCGCACACGGCCTGGTCACCGCCTCGGACGCCTCGCGGGCCTATCGCCAGCGGCTCTTCACCGGCCCGGCCGAGCGCGCCCACGCGATCGGGCAGGTCGTGCTCGCGGGCCACGACCCGGCCGGTCTGGAGAGCGCGGGCCGCTACCACGCCCGGCTGTATCAGTCCCGGCCGCGCTGAGCCGGGCGGGCCGGGCCCCTGGCGTGGCGGTCCGGGCGCGGGAACGGCGAGGGCTCCACGTCGATCTCCTCCATCCGCTGGACGTAGAGCAGATGGCGCCGCCGGGCCTCGCCGTGCCGGCCGGCCGCCGCGAGCAGGGCGATCAGGGCGAGATGGGTCTCCTCGTCGTAGGGGTCGCGCTCCAGCAGACGCAGCCGGAAGTGGACCTCGGCGTGGTGGTCCCCCCGCTCGGCCGCCGCCGTGGCGAGCCGGGCGAGCAGTTCCGAGTGGACGGCCTGGGCCTCCTCGCGCAGGGCGACCGCCCACTCGGCGTACGGCTCGTCCTCCAGCACGTCGCCCCGGTAGAGCCGTTCGGCGTCCGCAAGCGCGGCGTAGGCGTGGCCGCCGGAGCGCTCGGCCGGCGCGAGGGCGTGCCGGGCGGCGGCCAGGAAGTCCTGGACGTCCACGCGGAGCCGGGCGATGCCGATGACGTGCTTGTCCGCCGCGATGAAGTGGTCCTGCGGCAGCCGGCGTTCCGGGTCCAGCACCATCCGCAGGATCGACAGCGCCACCGAGAGCCGGTTGGCGCACCTCGCGGGGTCCTCCTCGGGCCACAGCGCCTCCACCACCGCCTCCCTCGGCGTGGGCAGCCCGCGCCGGGCGACGAGGAGTTTCAGCAGGTCGCGGGCCTTCTTCGACTGCCACTCCTCGGGTCCCACCGGGACCCCGTCCCGCAGGACCCGGAAGCCGCCGAGGACCCGTACGGCCGCCGAGGGCCGCAGTGGCGCGGTCGCCCGGTTGAGCAGCCCCGCCGCGTCCGCCGCGCGCTCGCGCACCCCCAACTGCCGCAGCCTGCCCACCGCTTCGCGCAACCGCGGGCCGCCCTCCCCGGACAGCAGGGCGCGGGCGGCGGCCACCCGGGCGACGGCGACGGGACGGCGTGCGGCGGTCCACATCGCCTGGGCGTCCTCCAGGAGCCGTTCGCGTACGTGTGCTTCGCGGGTGCACATCGCCTCCAGCTCCAGGAGCTCCGCGAACACCGGACGGCAGGCCTGGGCGCCGGGTTCGCCCGCGGCCTGGCGGGCCGCCTCGGCCGCGATTTCCGGCCGTTCGTCGGCGAGCGCCACCCAGCCCGCCGCGATCAGCGCCCGGACCCGGGTGCGGCCCTCGCACTGGCCGACCGCGCGCCGGGCGAGCAGGGCCGCGGCGCGCGGCTCCTCGGCACCGCGGGCCAGGGCGAGCCCGGTGAGCGCCGCCGCGAGGACCTGGCGGTCGCCGCACTGCTCACTGCGCACCACCGCCTCCTGGTAGGCGGCCCGCGCCGGGCCGAGGGCGCCGCGCTCGCGGTGGACGTCGCCGAGCCCGAGCAGCGCCCGGGCGCCGAGTGCCGCGTGCCCGGAGGCCTCCCCGAGGCGCTGGTAGCGCGCCAGCGCGCGGCCGAACTCGGCGGCCGCGTAGTCGAGTTCACCCAGCGCCAGATGCGCCGAGCCGCGCAGGCACCCGGCGGCCAGGACGAGCTCCGCCGGCTCGGGCCGGTCGCCGTCCACCGCGAGCGCGGTGAGCGCCGTGTCCAGCCCGGCCAGCACGCGGCGGGCGTCGCCCTGCTCGATGCGCTCCTGTGCGGCGCAGGCGCGCACCAGCAGGACGAGCGTGGGGTCCCCCGACCCGCACGCCGCCTCCCCCGCCAGCTCCCGGTGGTGCTCGGCCACCGCCTCCCGCCCGTCGCAGGCCGCCACCACGGCGGCGACCGAGTGGGTGATCGCCTGCGCGCCCGGGTCGGCGCAGTGGGCGAGCGCCCGCACCGCGCGGCGTGCCGACGCCTGCGCCCGGCGGAGTTCGCCGTGTGCGCGGTACGCGGCGGCGGCCCACGCCAGGGCGGTGATCTCGTCCGGGGTCGCGGCGCCGGTGAGCTCCGTGCGCCGGTGTACCTCCAGTGCCCGCGCGGGCTCCCCGAGCAGGTGGTGCGTCATCGTCAGACGCCCCCCGGCGGCCGCGTCGAGGGTGCCGGTGCGCGGCTCCCCGCCCGCCGCGCCGGCCGGACCCCGCGGACGGGCGGCGCGGGCCGGCTCGCCCCGGCCCGCGGTGGACTCCCGCTTGTGCTCCTCCAACTGAGCCGTACTCATCCGTTCCCCCCTTGCCCGCCCCGTCGGACGGGTCTGATGCGTTCGTACGCCCACGGGTGGGTCCGCCGGCCGCGCTGGTCAGACGCGGTGTGCGGGAGTGTCCGCCTTCCACGCCGCCGGACTCCACCGCTTCAGTGTGCGCATCCGCGCCCCGCCGTGGAATCCGGGCCGCCTCGCTCCCCTATGGAGGCTGTCCGCCATAAGGGTGGTGAGGGAGGCTTTCTGTACAGCGCTCGCGCGGCCCGGGAAAATGGCGGAATGGCGGAGCCTGAGGGACGGCCGATGCGCGTTCTCGCGATCTTCGGCGGGCTGGGTGTGCTCTTCGGGGTGCCGGTCGGTGCGTGGATCTCGGCGGCGCAGACGCTCCCGTGGACCATGGCCTGCATCCTGCCCATCTATGTGGGCGGACTGTCGCTGTCCTGGCACGCCCCACGGCATCCGGTGGCGCGCCGACTGCTCGCGGCGGGGTCGTTCGCCGCGATCGGCATGGCCGTGCGGTTCATGATGGGCAAGCCCCCGGCGACGGGATGGCACGCCACCTCACCGCGCGAGTGGGGGTTCCTGGCCGTCGCCCGGACCTTCGACGTCCTCGCCGCGATCACGATCTGCCGGCTGGTGGCGCTGCTGCCGGACGGACGGATGCGGTACGGCCACGAACGGGTGGTGCTGCGGGCGCTCTGGGTCCTCGTGCCCTACCCCGTCCTGCTGATGGCGCTGCCCATCTCGGACCGCACCCTGCCATGGCTCCTGGTCCAACCCGAGTCCTGGGCACCGGGCCTGGGCGCCGGGCTTCTGCTGCTCCGCTCGCTCCTGGACGCGCGCGAGCGGCGGGCGCGCGGCGCGGAGGCCACGGACCGGCTGTGGCTGATCGCCCTCATCGCCTTCGTGGTGTTCGGCGCCCGCGGCTCGGCCCGGCTGTTCCGGCTGTGGCTGGCCGGCCGGGGCCTCGACTACTTCGTCGGCTCCGCCCTCGGGGCGCTGCCGTACATCACCATCTCGTCCGGTCTGGTGTTCGCCGCCTTCCGCCACCGGCTGCCCGGCATGGACTTCGCGATCCGGCGCTCGCTGGTCTACGGGGTGCTGTGGACCATCATCGGGGCCTGGTACCTGGGCATGACCACGGCGCTCGGGCTGACCGCGGGCCAGTATCTGCCGATCGGTCTCGCGGTGTTCGTGGCGGTCTCCGCGACCATGCTGTTCCAGCCCGTGCACCGCCAGCTCAACCGGCTCGCCGCGCGGAGCGTGTTCGGGGCCCGGCCGTCCAACTTCGAGCTCCTGGTGCAGTGCGGCACCACGCTGGAGCACGCCTACGACCTCAAGCGGCTCGGCCCGCAGCTGGCCGTCACCCTGCGCGAGGGGCTCGATCTGCGCTGGGTGCGGGTGCGTCTCGGCCCCGCGGGCCCCGGGCGGCTGCCGTTCGGGTCCGGGGCGGCCGGGGCGGAGGCGGACAGCGGGCAGAGCCCGTGGGGCGAGGTGCGGCTGCGGTACGGGGAGGAGGTGCTCGGCTCCATCGAGTACGGGCCCAAGGAGGAGGGCCGGTTCACCCCCGAGGACCGGGATGTGATCGAGACGCTGGCCCGGCAGGCCGCGCTCGCCGTCCACAACGCGCTGCTGACCGCGGAGCTGTCCACCCGGGTCGACGAGGTGCAGCGCCAGGCGTGCGAGCTCAACGCCTCGCGCACCCGGATCGTGCAGGCCCAGGACATCGAACGGCGGCGCATCGAGCGGCAGTTGCACGACGGGATCCAGCAGGAGCTGGTCGCCCTGGTGGCCAAGCTGCGGCTCGCCCGCAACCAGCTGTCCCGTACCGGCGACACCGTGCACACCACGCTCACCGAGCTCCAGGACGACGCCTACCGGGTCATCGACGAGCTGCGCGAGGTGGCCCACGGCATCCATCCGCCCGTCCTCACCGACCAGGGTCTCGCGGCCGCCGTGATGTCCAAGGCCCGCCGGCTGCCCATTCCCGTCACCGTGGAGGTGGACCCCGCGGTGTCGGCGGCGCGGTTCGCGCCGGAGATCGAGGAGGCGGCGTTCTTCCTCGTCTCCGAGGCACTGACCAATGTGCTCAAGCACGCCAGGGCCGACGGGGTGACCATCCGGATCGCCCGCGCCGAGGGCTCGCTCTTCCTCGACGTCAGCGACGACGGGGTGGGCCTGCCCGCGGCCTCCCGGCACGGCTCGGGTCTCACCGGGATGCGCGACCGGATCGAGGCGGTCGGCGGCCGGCTCTCCATCGCCGGCCGGCCCGGCGGCGGCACCATGCTCCGCGCCCAGCTCACCGAACGCTCAAGAGAGACGGCCCATGCCTGACGCCCCGGACCGGATGCGCATCGTGATCGCGGAGGACCACTATCTCGTACGGGAGGGAACACGACGGCTCCTCGAGGACACCGGCGAGGTCGATGTGATCGCGGCGGTGGGCACGGCGGAGGAACTCCTGGACGCGGTCGACCGGTTCCGCCCGGACGCGGTGATCGCGGACATCAGGATGCCGCCGAACCACCACACCGAGGGCATCGCCGCCGCGCACACCATCCGGGCCGCGCATCCGGGCATCGGGGTGGTGGTGCTGTCCCAGCACGCCAACGAGCAGTACGCCTTCGCCCTCTTCCAGCAGGGCACCAACGGACTGGCCTATCTGCTCAAGGAGCGCATCGGGGAGCTGGAGGAACTCCTTCGCGCCCTGCGCGAGGTGTCGGCGGGGCGCTCGGTGATCGATCCGCGCATCGTGGAGGTGCTGGTCGGCAGCCACATCCGCACGGTCGACGCGCCGCTGGCGCAGCTGACCCGCCGGGAGCTGGACGTGCTGCGGCAGATGGCGCAGGGCAAGAACAACCGGAACATCGCCGAGTCGCTCTCGCTCTCCGAGTCGACCATCGAGAAGCACGTCAACTCGACGTTCGCCAAGCTCGGCCTGGCCGAGGAGTCCCAGCTGCACCGCAGGGTCACGGCGGTGCTCACCTATCTGCGCTACGGGCCCAACAGGGCTTCCTCGTAGAGCGGTTGTGCCGTCGAGGCCACCGTCGCCGACGCGGGGAGGCGGTGGCGACGGTGGCCGGGACGGCGGGTCAGAACGTGCTGCAGCACGAGCCGGCGGTGGGCGGCGGCCAGGACTCGGAGCCGGGCGCCTCCTCCTCTTCGAGCATCTGGAGAGCGGTCACATCGGATTCCCTCACGGTGTTCACCCCCTCTGCGCGGTGTCGCAGGCCGGCACCGTACCGATGCCGGAGTCTTGGGCGGGGCGGGCGGTGAGCGAGCGGGGGAGCCACAGACGGGGGCCCCCGCAGGCGGACCTCAGCAGGAAGGCGACCACTCCGGACAGGCCGGTGCCGTAGTCGGCCCACACCTGGGTGCCGGTGTCGTCGGGCACGAGGGTGCGGCCGTCGCGCACGACGTTGCGGGCGTACAGGCCCACCGCGAGTTCGGCCGCCCAGCTCCGGTACGCCGGGTCGGCGCAGGCGTCCGCCAGGTCGAGCAGGAACTCCCCGTCCCCGGCGAGGCCGTGGCACTGGGCGGTGCCGACGTGCCGGCGGGAGCGGCGCACGGCCTCGGCGGCCCGGCGCGCGGCCACGAGGAACTCGTCCTCGCCGGTCTCCTGCCAGACCCGCAGCAGGAACGTGCCGATCCCCGAGGAGCCGCTGCACCAGTGCGTCTTGCGCGGGCCGCCCTTCTCGCCGGAGCGCCAGTACGCGGCCCCGTCCGCCACCTCGGCGACGGCGAGCAGCGTCCGGGCGCCCTCGACGGCGAGTTCGGCGGGCGCGCTGTCGCCGGTGGTGCGGGCGAGGGCGAGCAGGAACGCGCCGATGCCCGCGACCCCGTGGGCGAAGCCGTAGTGCACGACGTCGTCGGGGGTGGACAGGATCGCGCGCGGCACCGGCCACAGCAGCCGCCCCTCGCGCCGCCGGGCCGTGGCGGCGAGCTCCGCGCCCGCCTCCTCGGCCCGGTCGAGATAGCGCCGCTCCCGTGTGGCCTCCCAGAACCTCAGCTGGGTCAGCCCGGCACCGGCCACCCCGTGGCAGACGTCGGGAGCGGACCGGCGGACCGGCACCCGGGCCGCCAGTTCCATGGCGTGCCCCAACAGGGGCTCGTCGCCCATCAGCTGGGCCGCGTCGAGCAGCGCCCAGGCGGTGCCGGAGCGTCCGTAGTAGAGGCCGGGCAGGGTGCGCGGCTCACGGCCGACCCGGTCGGCGATCCAGGTGGCGGTGCTCCGTACGGCGTCGAGGACCGCCGGGTGCTCACCGACCTCGTACGCGCGGACGAGCACCCCCAGAACCCCTGCGGCGCCGTGCTGGACGTTGAACGCGTCGGTGGCGCCGCCCACCGGCCCCGACGGCCAGAGCCGGTCCGCCGCCCGCGGGTCGGCGGTGGCCAGCAGATGGTCGATCCCGTCGGCGGTCAGCTCCTTCAGCTCGGGCTCGGACAGGACGCGTCCGCCCGTCGCGGGGGCGGGATCGGCCTCGGTGACGGCGAGGCCGATCCCGCCCGGCGCCGCGGCGGTGGCACGGGGCCCGGCGGTGGCGCCGGCGGCTTCGTCCAGCCGGTCGAGCACCTCGTCGAGGCCGGGGCGCCGGGCCGGGTCGTCGTCGAGCAGGGCCACGATCAGCGGGGCGAGCAGGCGTGCGGCCTCGTTGCCGGGGGCGAGACGGCCGAGCCAGGCGGCGAGGCGGCCGGCGTTGCCGCGCACCCCGGGGTCGTCGGCGGCGAGCAGCGGGTCGACCCCGGTGACGAGGTGGAAGAGGGTCGCGCCGAGGCTGTAGAGGTCGGCGGTCACCGTGGGTGCGGAGCCGTGGCGGGGCGCGTGCACCTGTTCCGCCGCCGCGTATCCGGGGGTGTGGATCCGCACGGCGGGCTCGCCCGGGCGGGCCAGCATCTCCAGGTCAATCAGAAACAGTTCGCCGTCGCCGGTGACCATGACGTTGTTGGGGTTGAAGTCCCGCAGGACCCATCCCTCGGCGTGCACCAGCCGCATCAGACAGGCCAGGGAGCGCGCCCGGCGCAGGGCGTCGACGACGGGGACCCCCCACCGCTCGTCCGTACCGAACTCCAGCCGGTCCACGACCCACTGACGGAGCGTCACACCGTCGACGGCCTCCTGGACCAGGAACAGGTCCCCCTGCTGCTCGAAGAGCGCGACCGGGGCCGGGGTGAAGCCGCTCCCGGCGAACGCCTCCAGCATCGCCGCCTCGTGGCGCCGCAGGTCCCGCGCGTCCCGGCCGGTCAGGGTGGCGGCCGTGTGCGGACGCGCCTGTTTGATGATCACGGGGTCGCCGGTGAACTCGTCGACGCCCCGGAAGACGCCGCCCCCGAAGGCGTGCCGGATCACCCCGCGTACCAGGAAGCGCCCGTCGAGCAGCACCTCGGCCGGGGTGGCCCGGCCCCCCGTGACGGCGGGCTCGCGCCGGGTGAACGGGTCGCGCGGGGCCCACTCGGGCGGCGCGAACCAGGCCCGGCGCCGGTCGGGGACCAGCCGGCCGTCGGGCGCGACCAGCATGGCGCCGCGGATCCCGTCGTCACCGAGCGCGGGCACCCCGGTGAACACCCCGTACCGGTAGTGGACCAGGCTGCCGGGGAAGCAGGGCCGGTCGGAGAGGATCGCGGGGCCGGGCAGCCCCAGGGTCGCCCGGTGCAGCTCGGCGGCCAGCTCCCGCAGCCGGGCGTCGCCCCCCTCGGGGTAGACGGTGAGGAACTTCCCGCCGCCGCCCCGGTCGTAGCGGTGCGAGACGAGGTCGCCGGCCCGGCCGATGGTCCCGGCGAACTTGAACCGGCACCCGTGGCGCACCAGCACCTCCGCGGCCCGCGCCAGGACCAGGGGCGCGGCCAGTGGTGTCGCGGCGACGTGCAGCTTCCAGCCCTGCAGCCGGACGGCCTCGCCCGGCGGCGAGACATGGCACCAGAAGTCCCCCTCGCGCAGCCGCCACGAACCACCGGTGACTGGCCCGACCCCCGTGCGGGCCAGCACCGCTTCCACGATCTCCACGAGCAGCCGTTCGGCAGGCTCGCGGCTCCCCGTCGCAGACTCCATGGCCTCCACTGTGACGGCGGCTCTGTCGGTAGCCTTACGCCCGCCTTGCGGACCCGTCCCGTACAGCGGACCGGGCCGCGGCGACGAGCGGTGACGCCGGGTCCAGCGCGGGTCCAGCGGACCCTGGTACCGACGGTCCCTGGTTCCGGCGGCCGGCGTCCGCCATGATGATGATCATGACGACTGACCGCCGCCAGCTCGCTGATTTCCTGCGCCGCTGCCGTGACCGGGTCACCCCGCAGGACGCCGGACTCCCCGCGGGGCCGCGCCGCCGCACCCCGGGGCTCCGGCGCGAGGAGGTCGCGCAGCTCGCCGGGATGTCCGCCGACTACTACATCCGTCTGGAGCAGGCGCGGGGGCCGCAGCCCTCGCCCCAGATGCTCACCGCGCTGGCCCGGGCCCTGCGGCTGAGCGACGACGAGCGCGACCACCTGTATCTGCTCGCCGGGCACCGCCCGCCCGCCGCGCACTCCTGCGACGGCGAGGTGAGCCCCGGGCTGCTGCATCTGCTCGAACAGCTCGCCGGGACCCCGGCCGTGGTGCTGAGCGACCTCGGTGACGTGCTCGTCCAGAACCCCATGGCGCGCGAGCTTCTCGGCGAGGTGTGCACGGTCACCGAGCACGGCCGCAACGTCGTCTGGCGCTGGTTCACCGAACCGTCCGCCCGCCTCCCGTACCCGCAGGAGGAGCACAGCTACTACAGCCACCTCCATGTGGCGGATCTGCGCGCGGCCGCGGCGCGCCGCTTCGGCGACGCGGAGTCGGCGCGGCTGATCTCCCGGCTGCAGCGCGTCAGTCCCGAGTTCACGGCGCTGTGGGAGCTGCACGAGGTCGCCGTCCGCAGGCGCGACCGGGTCCGTGTGCTCCACCCGGAGCTCGGCCCGTTCGACCTGTTCTGCCAGGTGCTGCTCGCCCCCGAGGGCGATCACCGCCTGGTGCTCTTCACCCCTCCCCCGGGGAGTGCGACCGCGGACCGGCTGGCGCGGTTCGGCGCCTCGCAGCTGCGCTGAGGCGGCGCCGTGCGGGAGGGGCGGGGCGGCTCACTCGGCGCCGTGGTCCAGGCACGGGTACTCGTGGCCGCACCAGCAGCGCCCCTGCACCGGTGTGGTGGCGAGCAGCATCCGGATCACCTCGTCGACGTCACAGCCGTCCAGCTCGCTGCCCTCGGGCACGAGTTGATAGGTACGGGACAGGAAGTCGGCGACGTCCTCGATCTCGGCGAGGAGGTCCGCGCTGCCCTCGTCCGAGTGCAGCCGGATCCGCAGTCCGCTGTCGCCGTACTGCCAGACCCGCACATCTCCGAGGCCGACCGGGCAGCGGGAGATCAGCCCCTCCGCCACGAGATCGCGCCCCATCGTCCATGTCGTATGCATGCCATTGCCGCAGACGAATTCGACCGAAACGGCGAGCGGGTCGGCGGGGTCGTAAGCCATCAAGGCCTCCACGGGGGTCATGGCATCACCCTCGTGCAGTAGTTCGACATACAACGGAACGCAGATCTCTTCCATGTCGCCCCCCTCGTCGGGACAGTCACCGGCGGCCGGTCGCCGGGCGTTGTTCGGTATACGCATCTATGACGTACTCAACGGCCGTGATAGTGACCGACTTCGCGAACAAATTCGCCCCGGGATGTGGAAACTGTGCGTACGGTGTCGCAAATTCGCATGCCCGCACGGATCCCTTACCCCGTACGGCGCCGCCCGATCCCCCCGTCCTACGGGCCGGTAGACCCGTCCCCGCCCCCGTCGCAGCGGTGGCACGGGCTCCGGGGCGGCCTGTGGGGCTGTGTGGTGAAGGCTTCACAACCCCCGCCGCGGCGGCGTCGATTCGGCCGGAACATTGCGTTCAGCAGAACGTCGTGATCAGGACAGCACGCCGCCCGCGGCCGCGTCGGTGGCGGCCGCGGGCGGCGGGGGGAAGCGAGGGACTCAGCAGAACTTGTCCAGCTGTCCCGCTTTCGCCGCGCGCACCATGGCGGCGATCTCGGACCGGGTGTACCTCAGAACCGGTGCCCCGGTGTCCTTCGTATGCGTCACGGCGATCCGGTCGCCGTCCACGGCGAATCCGACGCAATCCTTGGAGTAGTCGAGGTCACTGAATGACGACTTCTCGAATGCGAGGTGAGGGGCATTGCGGTTGACGTATTCACTGACCTCGACAAGACGCGAGTGGTCCACGGAAGAGCTCCTTCGTGCAACGGTGGGGGCTGTTCAGCACGCTACGAGCCCGAGTCCGCGCATTTCTAGTGCTCTTGACAGATGAACGCGTGATGCGCTAGCGACTGCTGGGAGAACAGCCCTACAGGAGCCCGAGGTTGGCGGTGGGCGCGCCGCGCAGCGTCGGGGCGAGCAGTCCGGCCTGCGGCTCGCTGAGCTCGGGCAATCCGAACAGCTCGGCCTGCGGCGGGGTGAGCGGCGCCTCCAGGATCGCCCCCGGGCTCTCCGCGCGCAGCGGCGAGGACGGCGTGGTGACGGCCGCCGAACCGAGCTTGTCGTCGGTGAGCGGATCGGTCAGCGGCGCGTTGAGCAGCGTCGGCGGCAGCTCCGTGGTGACCGGCAGCTTCGGCAGCAGCGGCGACGGCGTCAGCGAGCCGACGACGTGACGCGGCCCGCCCGGGGAACCCGGCATCGGGATCGGTACGCCAGTGCTCACCGAGGGGGCTTCGAACGGCAGCGCCGTGTCCAGACCTTCCAGCGGTACCGTGACGGGTACGGACGACCCGGCCACGGCGGGCGTGACCGCCGCCGCCGTGGCCATGCACGTCATCATGGCCGCGAGGCCGGCCCGCTTGGTGAGCTTCATAGGTACTTCCATCCCTCTGGTTCTCGGATCACTGACGGACAGGTGCCGCCTGGAAGAACGAGACCGCCGGGCCGATCACTCCAAAATTCGCCTGTTCAGCGGAGCGGAAAAGGAACTCCCCGCTCGGAATCGGGGCGTGTTCCGAAGATCCGACGTTCCGATTCGCCGATCCGCACGTCATTGATGCTCGCCTCACGGCGGGCCATCAGACCGTTCTCGTCGAACTCCCAGAGCTCGTTTCCGTAGCTGCGCCACCACTGCCCCGACGCGTCCCGGCACTCGTACTGGAAGCGCACCGCGATGCGGTCGCCGTCGAAGGCCCACAGCTCCTTGCGCAGGGCGTAGTCGAGCTCGCGTGCCCACTTGGCGGTGAGCAGCTCGACGATCTCGGCCCGCCCGGTGACGAAGGTGTCCCGATTGCGCCAGCGGGAGTCCTCGGTGTACGCGAGCGAGACCTTCTCGGGGTCGCGGGTGTTCCAGGCGTCCTCGGCGGCCTGGACCTTCTGCCGGGCGGTGTCCGGATCGAAGGGGGGCAGGGGCGGACGTGCGGTCATGGCGGGCTCCTCGGGGCTGATGGGCGCGAACGGGCGTGACGAACGACGGAGAACGTACGTTCTCCCCGTCCTGCGGCTACTCTAGAGAACGGTCGTTCTCAGTTCAAGGAGTGGTGAGGTCATGGACAGCGCAGTCGCACGGGAGCGGGCGCTCGACGCCGCCGGGACGCTGTTCTACGGGCGGGGCATCCAGAGCGTCGGCATGGACGAGATCCGCGCCGCCTCCGGCGTCTCGCTCAAGCGGCTCTACGCCCTCTTCCCCGCCAAGGAACAGCTGGTGGAGGCGTATCTGGAGCGCCGGGACACGGTGTGGCGCGGGCGTCTGGCGCAGGACGTCGAGCAGTGCGCGGAGCCGGAGGAGCGGATCCTGGCCGTCTTCGACCATCTGCACCGCTGGTTCGGCGAGCCCGGCTTCCGCGGTTGCGCATGGATCAACGCGTACGGCGAACTCGGCGCCTCCTCCGCCCGGGTCGCGGCCCAGGCGCGCGCCCACAAGAGCGCGTTCCGGGAGTACCTGGGCTCGCTCGTCGCGGAGGCGGGGCTGCCCGAGCACCTCGCCGGCCCTCTGACGCTGCTGGCCGAGGGCGCGATGGTGACGGCCGGCATCTTCCACAGCGCCGAGCCCGCGCTCCAGGCCCGCGAGGCGGCGGCGGCTCTGGTGTCGGCGGCGCGGGGCTGACGCACCGGCGCCCCTCGGCCGACCGGCCGACGGTGTGCGCACATCTTCACAGGCCGTTCAGCGGCTGGTCACCGGATGTTGGTCGAATCCGGTACCGGACGATCATCACCATGATCCCCATGTCGTTCACCCCGTACAACCCACCCGCATCACGCGGCGCTCGCGTCGCACGGTGCGGACCCTCGCCCGCCGGGGCCGTCGCCGGGCTGGTCGCCCTCGTCGTCGCGGCCGTCTCCCTCCTTCTCGCCGCGCCGGTCTCGTACGCGAGCGGCCCGCTGGCGTCCTCGCGCGCCCTCGTCGGCGCCGAGCAGGTGCTGTTCCGCTCCGGTGTGGGCGGTTACGGCTGCTACCGCATCCCGGCCCTGGTGAAGACGAAGGCGGGCACCCTGCTCGCGTTCGCCGAGGGGCGCAAGTCCCCCACCTGCGCCGATCGCGGTGACATCGATCTGGTGATGCGCCGCTCCACCAACGACGGCCGCACCTGGGGCCCGGTCCATGTGGTCCTGGAGGGCAGCCCCACCGACGGTACGGCGCCCTTCACCCGGGGCAATCCGGCGCCCGTGGTGGACCGCGAGACCGGCTCGGTCTTCCTGCTGACCACCTCCAACGAGCAGACGCCGACCGGTCCCCGGCTGCCCTGGGTCCAGCGGAGCGACGACGACGGGGTGAGCTGGAGCGCACCCAAGGCGCTGCCGACGTTCAGCGGCGCCAACACCGGCTGGTTCGCCACCGGCCCCTCGCACGGCGTCCAGCTGACGGCGGGCGCGCACGCCGGACGGCTGGTCGTCGGCGCCCACCAGAACCCCGACGCGACCACGCGCTACGCGGGCGTCCTCTACAGCGACGACCACGGCGCCACCTGGCAGGCGAGCACCACCGCCAACTCCTATGTGGCGGGCGCGGTCAAGCCCGGCGAGGTCTCCGTGACCGAACTGCCGGGCGGCGGTGTCTATCTGGCGGCCCGCAACGAGATCGGCGGCAGCGCCAACCACCGCACCCGCGCGGTGAGCACCGACGGGGGCACCACCGTCCCCGCCTCGACGGTCGTCCCGGGCCTGATCACCCCGGAGGTGCAGGGTTCGGCGCTCACA
This sequence comes from Streptomyces sp. ERV7, assembly GCF_001653515.1. GTDB lineage: Bacteria > Actinomycetota > Actinomycetes > Streptomycetales > Streptomycetaceae > Streptomyces. The sequence continues at coordinate 15,744 of NZ_LYOY01000109.1, forward strand.
CTGCGCCAGACGTATCAGCACACACCCGGTGACACCATGGTCTTCTCGGCGCCGTCGGACCCCTCCGACCGCAAGCTGATGAAGATCCGTTACTCCACCGACCAGGGCACCACATGGACGGCCGCCTCCAACGGCCTGATCAGCAACGACCGCGCCTCCTACTCCGACCTCGCCGAGCTCGACAGCGGTGAGCTCGGCCTCCTCTACGAGGGCGGCCCCAGCAACTCCGCCGACGAGATCCGCTTCAACGTGACCACGCCGGGCGCCCTCGGGATACCGGGTACCTTCACCGGCAAGGCCTCCCCGCAGAAGAGCCCGGCGGCCGGCCGCACCAGCCCGGATGCGGGGCCGGACGCCAACGACGCCTACCTCCAGGGCAACGCGGCCCTCGCAAGCGGCCGGTTCGGGCAGGGCCTGGTCCTGGACGGTACGGGCGACTACGCCGACGTGCCGTACGGCAGGAGCATCGACCCGGGCGCGGGCGACTTCACGTACTCGCTCTGGTTCAAGTACGCGGCGACGACCGCGAGCAAGCAGCAGGCGCTGTTCTGGGCGTACGGGCAGGGCAGCACCAAGCCGCAGGTGTGGCTGCGCACCCAGCCCGCCGACGACCGGCTCTACGCCTGGGTGCAGGGCGCGGGCGGCGGTGCCTGGCTGACGCTGGCCGACCCCTCGTCGGGTGTGGCGTTCGGCGACGACCAGTGGCACCACGCGGCGCTCGTCCGCTCGGGCGCGCAGATCCGGCTCACCGTCGACGGCACGGTCACCGGGACGGCGGCCGGCGTGTCCGGCTCCGTCACGGACGCACCGCAGAACGGCGTCGAGGGCATCCGGATCGGCGCCAAGTCCGACACGGGCGTGAGCGACGCGTTCGGCGGTGCCGTCGACGAGTTCCGGCTCTACCGCACGGCACTGACGGACGCCCAGCTCACCCAGGTCCGCGCCAACGCCACGGAGCTGGACACCGAGGCCGCCACCCGTTCGCTGGGGGCACGGCTGCCCCTCCAGGTGATCGACACGGCGGTCGTCCCGGACCGGCGCCGCATCACCATCGAGGACGACGTCTCCGGCCACTGCGCCGGCGGCACCCTCCTCGGGGGCGTGCCGACCCTGCCGACGGGCCGGATCGGATCGCTGGCGGCGACCGTCGACAGCACCCATCCGGGCACCGAGACCGGGTTCTCACCGACGCTCGACGTCGGCGCGGACGACTTCACGTACTCCCTCTGGTTCCGGTACGCGGCGGGCTCCACCTCCCCGGACCAGGCGCTGGTGTGGGCGTACGGGACGGGCGGCGGCAGTCCGCAGCTGTGGGTGCGCGCCCAGCCGTCGCAGGACCGGCTCTACGCCTGGGTGCAGTCGGACACCGGCTCGGTGGCCGTCGCGCTCCCGGACACCACGTCGACGCGGTCGTTCGGGGACGGCACCTGGCATCTGATGACGCTGACCCGCTCGGCCGACAAGGTCACGCTCGGCGTGGACGCGCGGACCCCGGCCACCGTGAGCGGTCTGAGCGGCTCGCTCACGCCCGCGCAGGGCAGCGGCCAGCAGGGTGTGCGGGTCGGCTCGAAGCTCGACAACACCAGTGTGTTCGACGGTGACGTGGACGAGTTCCGGATCTACCACCGGGCGCTCACGACCGCCGAGGTCTCCACGGTCGCGGGTTCCACCGCGGGTTCGTCCGGCTCGTACCCGGCCGATCCGCCCGCGCTGTGGTGGTCGTTCGAGAACCAGTACACCGGCGCCAAGGACGTGGTGCGGCCCGCGGCGGGTCCGGCGACCCCGGACTCCACCGTCCACTGCGGCCACGGCCTGGTGCGCGGCGGCGCGGCGACGACGCCGGGGAAGTTCGGCGACGCGCTCGCCTTCGACGGCTCCGACGACGCCGTGGACCTGCCGTACGGAGCGGCCACCGCGCTCGGCTCCGCCGACTTCACCCTCAGCACCTGGCTCAAGTACTCGGCCGCCAGCGGCAGTCCGGACCAGGTCCTGGTGTGGGCGTACGGGAGCGGCGCATCGGAGCGGCAGATCTGGCTGCGGGCCCAGCCCGCGCAGGACCGGCTGTACGCGGCGTTCGAGACGGACACGGCGACCACGGTGGTCGCGGCGGTGGACGGCTCGGCGGCGGACGGCTTCGGTGACGGGGCCTGGCACCACGTGGCCCTGGAACGGGCGGACGGACAGCTCCTGCTGATCGTCGACGGGCGGACACTGGGCAGTGCGGCGGCCCCGGCGGGCTCGGTGACCGCGAGCGACACCTACTCCGTGGACGGCTTCCGGCTGGGCGCCAAGACGGACGGGACCAACCCGCTGACCGGCGCGCTCGACGAGTTCCGGATCACCCGCAAGGCGCTGTCGGCCGACGAGCTGACCACGCTGCGGACCCAGAACAGCCTGCCGGGGACGGCCACTTCGACGTGGCTGCCGTTCCAGGTGATCACGGGATCGGAGTTCGCGAGGATGTAGCCAGTTAGCCTGGCGGTACGACATGGGTGGCCGTCCGTCGCGCCGCGCGGCGGGCGGCCACCGGCGCGAGTGGGGAGCAGTGGGATGACCGAGGCACGACCGCGCAACGCCGCCCAGACCCGGGCCCAGGAGATCCTCGACGAGGCGGTCTCCTCCGGCGAGGAGACGGGCGTCCAGGTGGCGGCCTGTCTCGACGGCGAACTCGTCGTCGACGCCTGGGCGGGCCTGGCCGACGTCGAGGGCGCGCGGCCGATGGAGGCGGAGACGCTGGTGCCCGCCTGGTCGACGGGGAAGGGGGTCGCGGCGGCGCTGGTGGCGGTTCTGGTGGACCGAGGCACGCTGGCGTACGACACCCCGATCGCCGCCCACTGGCCGGAGTTCGCGGCCCGGGGCAAGGAGCGCATCACCCTCGGCCAGGTGCTGTCGCACTCGGCGGGGCTGCCGCAGCTGCCCGCCGGGGTGACGCCGGAGGAGCTGTTCGACGTGCCGGCGATGGGCGACTGGCTGGCGGGGCAGGCACCGCTGTGGGAGCCGGGCACAGCGAGCGGATACCACGGCTGGACGTACGGCGTGCTGCTCGCCGAGACCCTGCGCCGGGCCACCGGCCGTACCTGCGACGCACTGCTGAGGGACGAGCTGGCCGGGCCGCTGGGGGTCGCCGACTCGCTTCTGTTCTCGGTCCCGGACCCTCTGCTCGACCGGGTGGCCCTCTGCTACGACGGCGGCTGGTCGGACTATCTGGACGGGATGCCGCACGACTCGCCGTTCCTGGTCTTCGCACCGCGGCCGGTGCTGCCGGTGGCCGCACTCGCCAACCGCGCCGACTACCGCCGGGCCGCGCTCCCGGCCAACGGGACGATGACGGCCCGCGCCGCGGCCCGGATGTACGCGGCGCTGGTCTGCGGCGAGCTCGACGGCGTACGGCTGGTGTCTCAGGCCACCCTCAAGGAGGCGACGACGCCGAGGACATCGGGCGAGGACCGCTCCCTGGGCTTCCCCCTCCTGAAGGGCTACGGCTTCATGCTCGGCGGCGCGGGCTCGGTGGTCCGCTCCCCCGACGGCGGCTTCGGCACCAACGGCTCGGGCGGAAGCGCCGCCTCCGGCGACCCCGCCCACCGCTTCTCCTTCGCGCTGACCAAGAACCGGATGAGCCTGAACGGCCTGGACAAGCGGCTCATCAAGGAGGTGCGGGCGGCGCTGGGCATCACGCGGGGCTGAGAGCCTGTCTTTGAACCCCCGTCGTCCGCCCGGAGGGCGGGCGCAGCGGCGGTCGGTGCGTGCGATCGGCGTGCGGTGTCCCAGGTCATGTGGCGGAGCCACCTGTCCTGGGACACCGTGCGGCGAGCGTGCGTGCCGGGCGTCGGGGCGCAGACGGGGGTTCAAAGACAGGCTCTGAGGATCTCCTTCGCGGTGAGCCGCCCCGCACTGATCGTTTAGCCTGACCGGGTGAACGACACCGTGGCGGGGACGCAGGGGTACGGCGTGGAGGCCGACGCGCTGGCCGAGCAGTACGAGAGCGTCACCTTCGAGGAGGTGCACGGCGCGCTGCTGCACCTCTATCCGGCCTCGCCCGTACGGGCCCTGGACCTCGGCGCGGGGACCGGGCGGGACGCGGCGGCGCTGGCCCGGCTCGGCCACACCGTCACGGCCGTCGAGCCGACCGCCGAACTGCGTCTGCACGGCGAGCGGTTGCACGCGGACACCGCCCTGACCTGGCTGGACGACGCACTGCCCGATCTGCCGGTGCTGGCCGGGCGGGGCGAGCGGTTCGGTCTGATCCTGCTCACCGCGGTGTGGATGCACCTGGACGCCGCGGAGCGCGCCCGGGGCATGCGGACCGTCGCCGCGCTGCTGGCCCCCGGCGGCACACTGGCGATGACCGTGCGCAGCGGCCCGGTGCCGTCCGGGCGGCGCATGTTCGACGTGCCGGAGGACGAGACGGTCGCGCTGGCCGAGGCGGCGGGGCTGCGAGTCGCCCACCGGGGCGGCCGCGCCGATCTGCACGGCCGCCCCGGGGTGCGCTGGTCCGAGCTGGTGTTCAGCGCGCCCTAGCGGAAAGGCGCGCTCAGCCGCCCGCCACGCCCGCCAGCGCGCTCCTGGCCGCCGCCGGGTTGTTCTCCGCCTTCAGATACCCGTGGTCGAGCAGCCACTTCACATTGAGCCTCTGCCCCTCGCCCGGGTCGACGAACGCCGGGTCCAGCTTCACCTGTTCGCCGCCGCCGCGCTGCTCGAACCAGGGCGCGATCCGGCCCTCCCAGACGGTGAAGCTCCTGGTCACCTCGTACGCGTGGTAGGCACACGGGTAGGCGGTCTCACGGGTGATCAGGCTCTGCGGCGGCAGCGCCCGGCGGCCGTAGCCCGCCCCCGCCGGGGCGAGGAAGGCGCCGTACTCGGAGCCGAAGCGGTCCAGGTCCTCGCCGACGCGCAGCCGCACCGCCCGCTTGTCGAGACTGCCGTCGGGGCGGTTGGCGAAGCCGTCGTTGGGCGGGTACTTCCAACTGCCCGCCGTACTGTCCCAGTAGGTGGCGAGGAACGCCGTGGGGCTGAGGTGCCCGGTGCGGTGGTAGCCGAGCACCAGCGGGCCGACCGGGTCCTGCCAGGGCTTGGGCAGATACTGCGGGCCGAGCCGCTCGTCGCCCTGGTAGGTGCCCGAGCAGGCGGCCGGGGCCACCGGTCGCGCCGCGCCCGTGGTGCTCGCGGCCGTGTCCCCGGCGGGTGCGGCGGCCTGGGCGGGGGCGGCGCCGAACAGGACCGTCGCGACGAGCGCGGCCCCGGAAGTGCCCGCGCCCATCAGGATCCGCAGCCTGCTGAAACGATTCTTCAAGTGATCCTCCGGAGACGCCAGGGCAAGGTGATGAGCCCTCACATCTAGTGCGGTTCGGATCAGTTGGGCATCCCGTACGGGCAAGTAGGCCGAAAGCCCGCACGGCTCGGCCAAAAGCGCACTGTTGTGCCCTGACGTGGTGCGTGGCGCCCGGCGGCACGTGGACGGCAGGCCCTCGGGGGTACTTGACGTGTCACCCCCGAGGCGCTTTCATCCAGCCAGTGCGGGGCCTCAGTGCGGCCCGGCGCTTCGAGAGGTGCGCCCAGCCGGTAGCGGATCCCGACCCGATCCGGAGTCCGGCCCGAGTCGCCAGGACGTGTGTCCCGCGTCCGAGGCGGGGCGCACCCGCTAAGGGATGGACGACCATGC
>NZ_LYOY01000110.1 GCF_001653515.1 Streptomyces sp. ERV7
GCCGGTGGGGTGGTTGCAGCGAGGTGTGGGCCGCAGCCAGTGCTTGGCGGGCGTGGGCGAGGTGTGTGTGCAGGGTGCTGGTCAAGCCGATGGCGTCCAGCTGGTGTTGGAGTGTGGGGTGGGGCTGCTGTTGTGTGAGGGTGATGAGTGGCGTGAGGGCCTGGGTGTAGTGGGCGATGGCCCGCCCGATGTGTCCGGCTGCCTGACTGAGGGCCTTCGCCCCCGGATGGCCGTCGTTGTGCGGGCGGTCGGGGGAGAGCTGGTATTCGGCGTCGGCGGTCATGCGGGTGGCGAGGGAGCACAGCAGGTCGATGTGGCGGCTGGCGGTGAACAGGCCGTGCCGGTCGCATCGGACGTGGTGCTCGCGCAGGTCGGCCGCGACCGCGTCCAACGCCTGGTGGGCCGCCATGTCCTCCAGGTCGACCGGTTCGTACATGTGCAGGGGTATCTCCGTGGGCGGCGGGGAGTTCAGCGGCTTCGCACGGCCGAGGCGCGTGCCGGGGCAGGGGCGGGGCCGCTGACGGTGATCTCCGTGGCGGTGTCCAGGGCCTGTTGGCCGGCGGGGGTCAGCAGGAGACGCCGGCCGACGTATAGCGGGCTCCCGTCGCGTTCCTGCTCGACAAATCCCTTGCCCCGTAGGGAGCCCAGGGTGGCCATGGTGATCTTCGTGGACGTGCCGGTCTCGATGAACTCCTTGCCGTTGGCGCTTTCGTACAGGCGGGCGTACCCGCGCGAGATCATGCGCAGGGCGCCGCGCTGCGCGCTGGTCAGGCGGGGTGCCGTGGTGGCCGGTGCTGTGGCGAGGGCGCGCTCAGGGTCGGGTGATTGCGGCGGACGGCCATGGTGCTGGGCCGCGTCGAGGAACTCGGCGGCATCGGTTGCCCGCAGGTAGCCCTCGCGCAGTAGACGGGCTGCGGCCTGGAGGTGGGTATCGAGGCTGTCGCGGCGCTGGGGGCGCCGCGGGAGGGTGCGGCCGGTGGCCGGGTCGGGCTGGCCGTCGATGCGGTGGTATTCCGCGGCCAGGGCGATGGCGTCGGCCAGGTGGGTGGCGGTGGTGCTGGCGAGGCGCAGGGTGTGGCCGAGGTATTCGATGGCGTGATGGCCTGCTCGGCTGCTGTGAGCCAGTGGGTGGGCGGAGGCGGTGAGCAGCAGGCCCAGGGTGGTGGTCGCAAGGCCCTGTGCGGTGGCGTACGGCGAGGAAAGCGGGTCGAACGCGGGGATACCGGCGACAGGTTTGCTCCCCTTGAGGGTGTGGTGCAGGGCGAGGAAGTCGTCCGCGACGCGGCGCAGGCGGTCACCGGCGTGGGGCAGGTCGGGTTCGGTCATAGGGGCGGTTCGCAAGGAGGGTGTCAGCGGCGCGGGGCGGCCGGGCGAGCGGGCGGTGCCGGTGTGCGATGGGTCGCCTCCACCGCGTCCACTCGAAGCCGGTGAGCGCGCGACGCCGGGTAGCGTATGACCTGTCGTACGAATGTGACTGGGGGCGGGCATGGCGTGGACGATCAGTCTTTCCGATGAGTACCAATGGAGTGCGCAGACCGGGCTGGTTATGTCCGTGCTGGAGTTTTTGAGGGACTCAGTGGAGGATCCCGACGCGCGGCGGAAGATTGAGAGGGTTCTCGACTACCAGCTGGGCTACCTGGATGTGCAAGACCTGCCCGCGACTGGACGCGAGGACGTCCTGCGGCGCCTGCGAACCGACCTGCCGGACTGGGCCGAGGCCATGTTCTCCTCCGGAGAGGGGACATCCCAGCGGAGCACCGTCGGCCACATCAAAGTGCTGACCTTGATGGCCCGGGACATCGGAGCCGCGACGGATGAGGATGACTCTGCGAGTGGCGAAGGCCCCGGCCAGATCGAGGGCGTGAGGACCAGCAAGACACTTCACCGAGGCGCCCAGCTCGATGGTGGCGTGGGTAGCTAAGGCCATCTGCAGAGACTATGGAGAGAAGGGGAAACCCAGCGTCGTACGGCTCATGCGGCGACGCCGAAGTCGGCCTGGGTGGGTGAGGCTTTGGCGATGGCGCGGGCGGTGATGGCGGCGGAGGCGGTCTTGGAGGCGGTAGCGAGTTCGGCGGCGGCGGGTTCCAGGTACCAGGGGCGCAGGTCGAGCGTGGCGGCGCGCAGGCCGGTGGCGAACAGGAGCGCGGTGCCCTTGGGCAGGGCGCGGATGGCGTCCGCCGGCAGGATCCGTTCCTGGCGCATGCTGAGGGAGGTGGACTTGCCGGAGTCGGAGACCGAGGTCGACTTCGTTTCCACGTCGTGGTCGCCGATCAGGCGGGAGAGTTTGTCGGCGAAGTCCGGGTCATCGATGCCGCTGCCGATGACCTTGATGGTGGCTGCCGACCACATGGCGTCCATGCCGGCCTCGCCCCACACTTTCTGGCCCTGGCGGTAGGACTGCAGGATGGTGATCGGGATGATCCCACGCGAGCCCAAGTGGCTGTACAGGTCCGGGAGATCGCTGATCTTGCAGACGTTGGCGGCCTCGTCGAGGATCGCCAGCATCGGCGGGTCCAGGCGGCCCCCGGCGCGTTCGGCGCGGGCCGTCGCGGCCCGCATCACCGAATCCGCACACGCCGCGATCAACGCGCTCGCTCCGCCGCCGCCGTCCTTGGAGAGCAGGAACAGCGTGTCGGTGGAGGCGACGAACTCGTTGGGCCGGAACTCCTCGATGCCCTGCTGCGGGGTCACCCAGGCGGCGATGTCCGCGTTGAGCAGGGCGGACGCGTACTGCCGGGCGGTCTCATAGATACCGTCCCTGGTTTCCGGCGGCCCTTCCACGGTGCCCTTCAACTGGGCCGCGACGGACGTGAATCCGTGATCGCGGAGGATGTCCAGGGGGCGGCGGTCGGCGGGGAAGGCGAGCCACTGCATGACGTCGGTGATGGGCCGCTCGTCCAATGCTGCGGCCAGGAACAGCTGGGAGAGGATGTTGGATCCGGCTTTGGACCAGAAGTCGCCCTGCTGGGAGGCGTCCACGGAGGCGGCGAGGAAGTGCCCGGCCAGCCGGTTCGCACCGTCCAGGGACTTCGCGTCGGCGAGCGGGTTCCACCACATGGTGCGCTCAGCGTGGGCGATCTGCTGGGGGTCCATCGACCACACCCGCCCCACCCGCCCGCGGGCATCCAGCGTGGCCGTGTACGCGTCGCCCGCGGCCTTGTTGGACGTGAGCAGGACGGCGCCAGGCGCGGCCAGGATGGACGGGATGGCGAGGCTGGTGGTCTTGCCGGAGCGCGGCGCCATGATCGCGACGGCGACATCCTCGTACCCCATGCGCACCTCGGTGCGAGTGCCCTGGAGGTTGCCGAGGAGGATGCCGGTGTCGGACGGAGCGATGCGGTCGGCGTCCTTCAGGCTCGGGCGCAGGGAGCGGGCCTTGTCGGTGATCGCCTTGGCGAGGAGCGGCTCGATGTCCCTGGCCTTCGCGGTGCCCTCGACCCGGGTCCTCTTCCGTCCGGTGGTGTTCTTGCTACGCGTCCACCACAGGCCACCGCTCACGGCGAGGGCGAGCAGGACCACGACGGGCACGATGCGGGTGCCGATCAGCAGGGACGTTTCCCCCAGGCCGGGCCAGAGCTGGTCGGGGTGCAGGAGGGCGTCGGCGGGCCGGTAGCCGGTCCACGGATTGCCGGTGAGCCAGGCGGTGAGGTTGCCGCCGAGCCAGGCGAGATGGGACAGCGGCACGGTGACGGCGAGGATCCCCATGAGGATCTTGAAGGCGATGTCGTAGCCGTCGGATGAGGAAGTGGACTGGGGCAACGGGGCAGTTCCCTAAAGGGACAGACGCGGCGGAGCGCGCGGGGTGGTCAGAGGGTGCGGCGCGGGAGGGGGCCGCCGGGCGGCTGCGGAGGCCGGGGCACGCTGCTGCGGTGGGCGGTGAGATGGTCGACGCGTTCCCACAGCGCGTCCTGGCCCCGCTGGGCGGGGGCGGGGGTGAGACGGGTCCGGTCGCGCAGCACATCCGGGAGCGAGCCGGGGCTGCGGGGCAGCGGCTCGGGCGAGGTCAGGTCCTCCAGGACTGCGGTCACCAGTGGGGTGG
>NZ_LYOY01000111.1 GCF_001653515.1 Streptomyces sp. ERV7
GAGTCCTCCCATCAGGTCTGCGTGGAGCGGCGAGTGGAGCTGGTGGTCCTGGACAACGGCCCCGATGCGTCCTTGCGTATGGCCACCACGCGCACCGTGTCCCGCGGCCGCACATGCGGATAGGACAGCCGGCTTCTATCGGGGCGTTCGACAGGGTCGATGGCCAGGCGGACGCCCCACCCAGTATTCCGAGAGCACGCGCCGGACGCGGCAGGGCCGTTCTTCGGGCGACGACGGGAATTCTAACGACAGGCCGACAGGGGCCACCTGCCACGACCGGGGCCTGTGCCGTACGGCACGGGCCGGCGCTAGTGTCGTACGACACGAGATGGCCCGCCCGCGGAAAGGAAGTGAACGTGGCGCCGGATGGCATGCCGATGAGGAGTGTTGAACTGGCAGCTGCAGTCGAGGACTTTGAGCGCTTGGCCTCCTTGGTCGAGGAGGCCGGCGAGCGCGTGGGTATTACCGTTGGCGGCGAGTTGACGGGTGTGGTGCTTCCGGCGGCCGAGCTGGCCGAGCTGGAGTACTGGGCGCAGCGGGGCTACGGAGCGCCGCTGCCCGTTCCGGATGCATCGCGGGAAAGCATCCCGGGGCCGGAGCAGCAGGGCCCGTATACCCGGTACGTGCACGGGGACGGGCTGCGTATGACGTTTACGCGGGACCGGGTCGTCGTGGCCGAGGTGCGCTCTGCGGGTGATCTTGCCTGGCTGGAAGAGCGGGCGCGCCAGGGACGCCAGGGATACATGGACCCGCAGCAGTCGGCGGCATTCGCGGAGTTCCTCGCCAGCCAGCCCCCCTCCACGGTCCCCGAAGACCAGTCCCAGGAACCAGGCCCGCACCCGGAAGAGATGGCGGTGCGGCAGGTGACCGACGCGTGGCAGCGCATCGAAACATGGCTGCGCGCCCATGCCCCCGCGTCATACGCCTGCCTCAAGCCCGGCGCCTCGCAGGGGGAGATCGCCGCGCTGGAAGAAGCACTCGACGCGCGGGTACCGGCGGATCTGAAAGCGCTGTGGTCTCTGCACGCTGGTGTTCGCGGCCGGCAGGGCGCAGGGTTCCTCTTGGACAACTACGCTCTGATGGACCTGGATGGGGTGGTATCGGTCTACCAGATGAAAATGGACTCCCAGCGGCACGAGGAAACCCTCAACGCCATCCGGAGGGCAGAAGGGAGAGGTGAAGACGAGTTCACGATATGGAAACCTTCGTGGGTACCGGTTTTCTCCTTCGGCCCGACCGATCTCATTTATGGCATATACCTCGATACGGAGACCGGAGCTCTTCACAGGTGGAGCAATTCCTACGAGGCGCAAGACGACGAGAGACGCGAAACGCTGATCACCTATTTGGAAGAGGTCGCCGACTTCCTGGAGACACCGGGCCTTGCCGTTGGGGCCAGGCCGGGTCTTGCGGGCGGGGCTCTGGTGTGGGGGCCGCCGAACCATTCTGATCCGGACCGTCTGTGGGTGGAGTACACCGGCTGACCTGTCCGGCCGCGGACGCGTGTGTGGGGACCAGGCCGCAGCCCTGGTCCCCACACACGCGTTCAGGTCGTGTCAGCCGACCTTGCGCCAGGCGCAGGTGGTGTGGACACTCGTGCAGTGCTCGAATCCGGGGTTGGAGACGAAGAACGTGTCGCCGTCCAACATGCGCCATGTAGGCGCCGGAAAGTCGTGGAACGCGCCCGAGTTCTGACGGTCGGGTATGGACGCCCTGCCGCAGGGTTCCTTGCCGCTGGGGCCGTTCGTGGCAGTCCTCGTGTCGGCCCAGAGGCCGAAGTTGCTGCCGTCGCCCATTGTGTCGGCGAACAGCTGGGCGCACTGGTCGCCTGATGTCACCTGGTTACGGGCTGGGAAGCCGCCGCTTTCATGGGTGGTGGCCATGGCGTATTCGTCGCAGGACAGGGTTCCCAGTGACGCGTCGGCCGGATGCTTGGCCCAGTTGTCCGGGCATACCACTCCGCGGCTGTCGTTCTTGGTCCACGGCTGGCCTGTTTTGGGGTTCTTGACTGTGGTGTCCGGGCCGAGGTAGCTGAGAAGAGAGTCCCACCTGACCGAACCGTCGTGGTAAGGCATTTTCTGCTGCATCAGCCAGTAGTACGCGCCAGCCGCCGGGTACAGGTTGGTGTCGACGGTGTACGTCGGGCTGAAGTACGGCAGCACGCAGCCGGGCTTGATGCCCGTGGGGATGTCGTCGCAGCGCGGGGCCAGCTCGCGAACGGCGTGGATGCCGCTGCTGCCGAAGTCGGCTGTTGCAGGGTTGCCTCCGGCGTCCACCGTGGCGGTGATCGACCAGCCCAGGTCGATGGTCTCCTTGCCGGTCCCGGACCACCTGGTCTGGATGGTTCCCCAGCGGTCGCCGTAGATGCCGTCCGTCGCAACCTTCCAGTACGCATCACCTATGGGGGTGTCCGTGCTGTCCGCCCATCTGATGTTCGTCGTCGCGCAGTTTGTGCATACCGTGCCGGCGTTCCACCTCATGCGCACCCCCTTGAGCGCGGGGTCGATGTGTGTCGGTACCAGCTTGACCTGCTGGTCGAACTCGGCGAGGTCGGAGCCGCTGTCGGCCTTCTTCGGATAGGTCTTCAGGCGTTGCTCGATGCTGAAGGTGGCGGTGCCCAGCGCCGGCTTGTCCGGGTCGGTGTCGGTGAAGATCAGTGTTCCGCCGCCGATGTTCTTCAGGCAGGCTTCGGTCCGGTTCATGTAGTTCTTGCCGGACGGTTTGGCGAAGCACCAGTCGACCTGGTCGACGTCCAGGCCTGCTGGAGCGGACGCCCGCGGAGGGGTCTGGGCCGTTTTGGACGGCGGGTTCAGTTCGATGCACAGTTTGTGCCCCTGCGCGTCAGGCGCACCGCACGTGCGCTTGCGGGTGGGGGCTTTGAAGGTTGTGCCGTCCTTGCGCAGGGTCGGCAGTGCCGGGCCCGGGTCGGTGCGCGTGAACTCGATGACCTTCTGCGCGACCGGGTCGATCGTCGAGGACGCCTGCGGCGCGGGGAAGGACAGGTACGGCTCGATACGGAAGTTCGCCCACGGCGACCACTCGGTTTCGTACAGGCTGCCGTCGTAGGCGTTGGTGTGGAAGGTGTAGGTGACACCCGGCTTCAGCCGCCCGCGCTCCACGGGGACCTGCGCGGTTTTCCCCGATGCGACATAGGGCGACACTTCCACGCCGTACGGGTTTTTGTCGGTCAGTTTGACCTTGTCTTTCGGCTTGCCGCTGGCATCCGTCGTCCACACCTCGAACGTGAGGTTGACTGTGCCGCCGTCCGGGTCGGTGACCGTGTTCCGAAGCACAACATCCGGGGTGACGACGCGCCAGTAGCCTCCGTACTTGTACCCCGTACCGGCCGATGGGCTGCTGCCGGACGCGGGCCGCGATCCTGATGCCGCCGCGTTCTCCGGACCGGCCACCGAATACGACACCGGAGCCTTCGACGGGCTGGGATCCGGCGGCAACCCGGAAGCCGATGCTGTTCCCACACCTGCGAGAACAGCCAGGACTGCACCGACGGCGACATGCCGCAGCGCCGATAAAGTACATATACGTCTCAATGATCCTCCCCATTGGGTACGTGTGTTCGAATCGAGTCCATCACGCGTACCTCCCGAGTCACAGACGGGAGTTCGCCATTTCCCCACGCGGCCCTCGTGCGGTCACACGGGGTAGCGGCCCAACTCCCAGGACCTGTCCGTCGCGGCAGGTGGTGTGGCCTCAGCGACCGAGGTGTCGCAGGCCCTCGTCCAGGGTGTCGAAGGTGGAATCGACGGGACCGCTGTGGCGGTTGTACCAGGCCACGTTCAGGCGGGGTTCCAGGCTCTGGTGGCCGTAGCGGCAGTGCAGCCAGATCTGGCCCTGGGTGCACAGGACGACCCAGTCCCGGTATGCCTCGCACTGCGGGCAGGTACGCACCTCGCCGTCGAGGACCAGGGGCCGTCCCCACTCCATGAACCGGTTCATCCCGGTGTTGACGCGCAGGTCGGGCGGCAGGAAGTCGTCCACCCTCGGCGAGGCTGAGGCGGTCGGGGTGGCCGTGGTGGTCTCGGGCCAGTAGCCCGTGGGGTACTGGGGCAGTGGTGGGCAGTCGGCGAACAGGGCGGCGAGCTTGCGGGCTTTGCGGCGACGACCGAACATGTGGGCTTCCCCTCCCGGTTGGGTGTCCGCGCGCGGCGGCGGACGACAGAGCGTGCCCCACCACGCCACCTGCGGCAACTCTAGAAAACTGGGGGATCACCTCCGTCCGCGACGCTGCGGACCCTGTCCTGCGGAGCCGTTCGCGGGCCGGGCCGGGCGCTGCCGGGTGCCGTCGGACAGGGGCATCGCCTGGGCGCCGGCGGGCAGGTTGGCCGAGTGGCGCAGCCGCCACACCAGCACGTCGCTGATCTGCTCGGCGCTCGCCAGCTCCCGGCGGGCTGCGACGTCGGCGAGCAGCACGGTGGCATCGTGGCCGGCGGCCTCGGTATCGGCCAGAGTCGCCGCCAGCGCCGCCCACCCCGGCTCGGCCAGCACCTGCTCGGCCAACTCCGGCAGGGCCTCGCGCAGCCGGGCCGTCTGGCGGCGCAGCACCGGCAGGGCAAGGGATCGGCCCCGTACGGCGAGGACGGCCATCGGCTGCGCGGCGGCGGCCCGGTAGGCCAGGCGCAGATGTTCGGCGGCCAGGCGGGCGGCAGCGGCCTGCTGGGCGTGCTCCTTGCGCGCATGCCAGTGTGCGGCGACGGTGACTAGGAAGAACACCATGTCGATCACCATCGCCGTGGTTGCCCCGTCCTCCCCGCGCCCCGACACCGGGCCGCTGTAGACGAGGTCGCGGGCGGCCTTGCGCAGCGCCCGGTCCTGCCCGCGTACGGCTCGTACGTGGGAGCGGGTAGCCCGCTCGAACGTAGCGGCTGCGTCTCGTAGTTCGCGGCGGGTGTGCGAGGCGGAGGTCTGCGCGAGCGCGTCCAGGATCTCCCCGGCTGCCGCGATGTACCCGGCCGCCACCC
>NZ_LYOY01000112.1 GCF_001653515.1 Streptomyces sp. ERV7
GGCGGAATGATCGCCGCCCAGCCATGGCGAATCGCTGCGCCGCGTGCTGGAAAGCCGTATCGGCGTCCGGGCCGGACGCTTCTCGGGTCAGGTCGGCCAGGATCCGCTCGGCGTGCGGGAAACCGGCCGGTCAGCAGGCCCCGCCAGGCCAGGGTCGCGGCCCGGGCTTCCGTAAATTCCCGCCGCGTGGTGTCGGCCGGCTGTTCACCGGGGGCGACGAGTCCTCCCATCAGGTCTGCGTGGAGCGGCGAGTGGAGCTGGTGGTCCTGGACAACGGCCCCGATGCGTCCTT
>NZ_LYOY01000113.1 GCF_001653515.1 Streptomyces sp. ERV7
GGGTCTCTCCCATCCCTCGTAAGAGCAGGAGATACCCCAGCATGACCCATCCCGCCCTGATCCGGCGAGACCACCTCAGCACCGCCCTACGACTCGCGGCCGACGGCCTGCCCGTCCTGCCGCTGCGCAAGGGCAAGGTGCCCTTCGCCAACTGCCCCGCCTGCCTGTACAGCGCGTGCGGTGGGCGCCCCCACATGAAGACGCCCGGCCCCTGCGCCTGCCCCGCGCCGTGTCACGGCTGGGCCGCCGCCACCACCGACCCTTGGGTCCTCAACTCCCGGCAGTGGGCGGCGGCATGGCGTGAGGCGGCGGGCGTCGCCTACCACCCGGGCGGGGCCGGGCTGACCGTGGTCGACCTCGACCACGCCGACGCCGTCGCCTGGGCCCGCGCCACCCTGCCGGCCACCCGCACCGTGACCACGACGCGCGGCCAGCACTGGATCTACCAGGGCGTCATGACCTCCGCGAACGGTGTCCGCGACGGCGTCGACATCAAGTCAACTATGGCCTACGCCCGCTGGCGCGGCCCCGGCACCGACCCCCTCACCGCGTTGCCGGAGGCCGTGCGGTCGCTGATCGTGAAGGCTCCCACCGTCTACCAGGCCCCGGGCATCGATGCGCTGCCCGCACGAGCCGCAGCGGGCACCTGCCCGCATCGCACGCCCGCGTTCCTGGAACGCGGCATCACGATGGCCGTTCAGCGCATCAGCGGAGCGTCCAGCGGTATTCACGCGGCCGTGTACGCCACGTTCCTGGCCGTGCTGTCGACACACGGGCGATGCGGCTGCCTCACCGAGGACCACATCGCGCGGCTGTTCGCCGCCGCGCAGGCCAAAGGAGAGAGCGCCCGGCACTGTGCCGACGCGTGGACCAACGCCCTTACGAGGTTGGGACTGTAGCCATGTCCGAGGACGACAAGAACCCGGCCCGCGAAGTCATCGCCGAATACGCGCAGGAGCGGTTCCGCTACTTCCGCACCGCCGACGGCACCGTCTACGCGCAGAAGAACGGCCACCCCGTCGCCCGCCCCATCCGCTCCCAGGGCACGACGGGGAGCCACCGCCAGGAGCTCATGGTCGGCCTGTTCAAAGACGGGATCGGCGTGTTCAACGGCACCGCGCTCAAGGAGGCGCTGGACTTGATCGAAGCACTCGCGCTCACCGAGAACACCCAGACCGTGCACATCCGCGTCGCCCCCGGCTTCGACGGCGCGACGTGGCTGGACCTCGGGCGCAGCGACGGACAGTCGGTACGCATCCACCCCACCGGCTGGGACATCCGCGTCCCCGACCCGCGTGAAGTGTGCTGGCGGCGCACCCAGCTCACCGGTGAACTGCCCCTGCCGGAGAAGAACACCGACGGCAAGGGCATCGACTTGCTGTTCCGCCTGTGCAACTTCGTCAACGCCGAAACCGAATGCCTCGCCATGGCCTGGCTGGTCGGCTGCCTGGAACCCTCCGTCCCCGTCCCCGCCCCGTTCCTGACCGGACCGCAAGGCGCGGGGAAGTCGACGGCTGGCCGGATGCTCATCCGCATCATCGAGGGCATGAGCAGCGATTTGCGGCGGGCCCCGAAGGATGAGGACAACCTGATCGCGGCCGTCGCCGCGGGATGGGTCACGGCACTGGACAACCTCTCCCACATGACCCCGGACCTCTCCGACGCCATGTGCTGCATCGTCACGGGAGCCGAGTCCGTCAAGCGGGCCCTGTTCACCGACGGGGATGTCTTCCGCGCCCGCTACCGCCGCCCGCTGCTCTTGACCGGCATCGACGTGGGGGTGATCCGGCCCGACCTTGCCGAACGCCTCCTGCCCTTGCGGCTGGAACGGCCGAAGGTGCGGCGCACGGAAGCGGAACTGTGGGCGGAGTACGCGCAGGTCCTGCCCATCGTGCTCGGTTCCCTGCTGGACCTGACGGTCCAGATCCGTGCGGCTGCCGCGGAGACGCCGACAGATCTGCGCATGGCGGACTTCGCGCACCTGTGCGCGCAGCTCGACGCCGCGATGGGTCTCGGGGCCCTGTCCGCCTACCGGGCCGGACTGGACGACCTCAACGACGACGTGATCGAGGGCGATCTGCTCGCGCAGACCGTGTTGCAGTATGCGGCCGACATGCAGCCCGGGGAGCAACAGCGGATGACATCCGCCGAGTGGCTCCACCTCCTCACGCGGCTCTACAGCGGCGAGGACTGCCGCCCCCTGCCCAAAGGCTGGCCGACCACCGGCAAGGTCCTCTCCGACCGCCTCAAGCGCCTTCAGCCCACCCTCGCCGCCCGCGGCCTGAACGTCGACTGGGGACGCACCCGCGAAGCCCGCTACATCGAACTCACCGAACCCACGGGAACTCCCGAGCCGCAGCAAGAAGCCGCGTTCTGATCACAAGGTCACCGCGCACAACAGCAAGAGGAGCACCCCGGGCGACACCGCCCCGCGTGCTCCTCTTGCTGTTCGGTGCGAAGCACCGCCCCAAGGACGTGCCGCGCAGCGGCTCCTTCTTCACGTTCTGAGCTGCGCACAACAACAGACACCACCCCCTCTCTTTTCCTAAGTAGGGGAACGCTGCGTCACCTGCGTCACAGCCGACGGAAAACGGCCCCTGAACTGCCGAAACAGGCGTGACGCAGACACGAATGTCTGCGTCATCGTGCGTCACCTGCGTCACGCCCCGTGTCACAGACGACGAAGCCGTGACGCAGCGGTGACGCACCCCGTCCACCCCACGTCACGCAAACACGCAGGTCAAAGGCCCAAATGACGCACGTGACGCCGTGACGCAGAAATCCGAACCTCGGACACATTCAAAGGCTCCCTCCCCTCCGCGCTACCGGACATGAGGAGACCCACCGCCATGGCCACGCCCACGTCCAGCGATCCGCGCGCTGCCCTGCGGGCCGGACTCCCGGACCGCTACCTCACCCCCGACGACATAGCCGATCTGTTCGGCGTGCCCCTAGAGACCGTCTACGCCTGGCGTAAGAAGCGCACCGGCCCGCCCGGCTTCCGCGTCGGCAAGCACCTGCGGTACGACCCCACGGCCGTCCGGCGCTGGACCGCCGAGCGCATGGCCGCCGACGCGGTCGCCTGAGCCCAGCCAGACCTACCCACGCCCGTAGAGCGCGCCCCACGGCGCGCTCTACGGGCGCCTTCACGAAAGGACCCGCCTCACATGGCAGGCCACATCCAAGACCGCTGGTACAAAACCGAGATCGGCGCCGACGGCAAGCCGCGCCGGGTCAAGAGCGACCGGTACGGCATCGGGCTGCGCTACCGCGCCCGCTATATCGGCCCCGATGGCACGGAGAAGAGCAAGAGCTTCCCTGACAGGCAGAAGCGCCTAGCCGAGAAGTGGCTGAGCCATATCGAAGCCGACATGGCACGCGGCCAGTACGTCGACCCGAAAGCCAGTCGGACCACGTTCAAGCAGTACGCCGAAGGGTGGGTCAAGTCACACACGGGCGAGATCAACAGCCGTGAGGCGGCCGAACGGCGCCTGCGCCTGCACGCCTACCCCCACATCGGCTCGCGCCCGCTCGGCTCCTTCAAGCCTGAGCACATCCGTTCCTGGGTGGCCGAGTTGGAGCAGACCGTTCCTGCCGAGTCGTACCGCCGCATCATCGTCGGAACGGTGTCGGCTGTGCTGAGCGCGGCGGTTGAGGACGGCAATTTGGCACAGAACCCCTGCCGGGCCCGCTCCGTGACACTCCCGAAGCCAGGGAAGCCCCGTGTGGTCCCTTGGACAGCCAAGCGAGTCTTCGACGTGCGCGCCGCGCTGCCCCGACGGTTCCAAGCGACCGTGGACCCTGGTGCCGGGAACGGGCTTCGTCAGGGCGAGATCTTCGGTCTGTCAGAGGACGAACTCGACTACGAGGGCGGGTGGCTGACCGTCGCGCACCAGTTGAAGCGCATTCGGGGCAAGTACGTCTTTGCCCTGCCCAAGGGCGGGAAGGTGCGCACCGTTCCTCTTGCGAGCGCGGTCGGAAAGTCGCTCCGGGCCCACTCCGAGGAATTCCCTTCGGTGAAAGTCACGCTGCCGTGGCGTACGCCTGACGGCCCCCTCGTGACCAAGCACCTCCTGTTCTCCGGCAGTTCCGGCGACCACGTCCGGGTGAGCCACTTCAATGACCACATGTGGAAGCCCGCACTGGTGGTCGCAGGAGTCATTCCGGAGCCGGAGGAGGGCGAGCGGTACGCCGCCGCTCCGGAGGATGGCATGCACGCGCTGAGGCACTTCTACGCGTCGGTGCTCCTGGACGCTGGCGAGAGCATCCGTGCGCTCAGCGCGTACCTGGGTCATGCGGACCCCGGGTTCACGCTCAGGGTCTACACGCACCTGATGCCGAGCAGCGAGGGCCGCACGCGTAAGGCGGTCGACAACGTCTTCCCGCTCTTCCCCGACGAAGATCACGGCCCACAGACGGCCCCCGGGTCCCCGGACGCCCCGGCGGCATAGGGTTCGCGCAGGTGGGAGCCGGTGAGGCTCCCACCGCCGGAGACTCCATCTACTTCTGGCCGCTGTACACGGGCACGGCGATTCCGCTGGATTCCTGGCGAAACCGGATGTGGCTGGATACCTGGGTGTGAGCCGGTGAGCGGTGTCCCGGTCCGGTAACGGGCGGGGCCAGTGTCACTGCTGTCACGTAAAGTTCCTCCCAAGCAACTCTTGAACGTGTTCAAGAGACTCCTGGGGAGGGGCTGCGGATGCGCAGTGGAGCGAAGGCCGCCATCGTCGGCGGAGTGTTCGTGGTGGTCGGCACCGGTGTGGTGTACGGCGGCTACCAGATGCTGTCCGGGGACGACTCGTCCTCCGACTCGCCTACCCGGGCGGCACCGGTACGGACCGGGCCGCCCACCGCCGACGAGATCACCAAGACCGCCCAGGCCTTCTTCGACGCCTGGTCCAAGGGGGACGCGGCGGCGGCCTCGGCCCTGACCAACAACAACGCCGCCGCACAGACGGCGCTCGCCGGCTTCCACGACCAGGCGCACGTGGACAAGGTGACGATCACGCCGGGCGCGGCCACGGGGGCGGCCGTCGCGTACACGGTGAAGGCGGAGGTCACCTACGAGGGCAAGACCGCGCCGCTCGCCTACGGCTCCCGGCTGACGGTCGTCCGGGGCCAGACCACCGGCAAGGCCCTGGTCGACTGGCAGCCGACCGTCGTCCACCCGAAGCTGAAGGCGGGCGAGAAGCTGGTGACCGGGGCGGCCAAGAACCCCGAGATCGAGGCCGTCGACCACCGGGGGCGGGTGCTGACCAAGGAGAAGTACCCCTCGCTCGGGTTCGTCCTGGACGCGCTGCGGCAGAAGTACGGCGCCAAGGTCAACGGCACGCCGGGGGTGGAGACCTGGATCGAGGGCGGCGCCGAGGGCACCCCGAACCAGACGCTGCTCACCCTGGCCAAGGGCAGACCGGGCAAGCTGACGACGACGCTCGACGCGGACGTCCAGGCGGCGGCCGAGCAGGCCGTGAAGCAGTTCGCGGAGTCGTCGGTGGTGGCGATCGAGCCGTCCAGCGGGGCGATCCGGGCCGTCGCGGACAACCGCAAGGACGGGTTCCCCGCCTCGCTCCAGGCGTCCGTGGCCCCCGGCTCCACGATGAAGATCGTGACCGGCGCGATGATCATCCAGAACGGGGTGGGCGGGGCGAACCAGGCCGTCGAGTGCCCGGCCACGGTCCCGTGGGAGGGCTACACCTTCCACAACCTCAAGGACTTCACCATCCCGCACGGCACCCTGACCGACGCGTTCGCGCGGTCCTGCAACACCGCCTTCATCAAGCCGGTGAAGCCGCTCACCGACAAGGGGATCGCCGGGACCGCGCTCGGCCGGACCGCCCGGGACTACTTCGGCCTGGGCCAGAACAACTGGAAGCTCGGCGGGGTGAAGTCCTTCGACGGCAGCATTCCCGAGTCCTCCGGAGTGGAGACCGCCGCGTCCTACATCGGCCAGGGCAAGGTCCAGATGAGCCCGCTCGACCTGGCGTCGGTCTCGGCCACCGTCATCAACGGCGGCTTCCGCCAGCCGGTGATCGTGCCGCAGTCCCTGGACGACCGCGAACTGGCCACCGCCAAGCCGCTGCCCGGCCCGCTCGCCTCCCAGCTCCAGCAGATGATGCACGCGGCGACCGCCGGCAGCGGTACGGCCGTGAACGCGATGGCGGGCGTGCCCGGGCCCAAGGGCGCCAAGACCGGCTCGGCCGAGGTGGACCAGCAGGGCAAGTCCAACAGCTGGTTCACGGGATACGGCAACGGGCTCGCCGCAGCCGCCCTCGTCCAGTCCGGCGGGCACGGTGGGGACGCGGCGGGACCGGTCGTGGCGCGGGTGCTGCGGGCGGGCTGAACC
>NZ_LYOY01000114.1 GCF_001653515.1 Streptomyces sp. ERV7
GCTGACCCGCCTTGAGCGGGCCGCCCGCGCCCTGGTCGCCGCTGGGCGCGCCGACCAGGTTCATGTAGTGGTTCCAGTCCCAGTACGGGCCCGGGTCCCAGTGCTGGGACTTCACATTGGCGTCCAGCACACCCGGCACCTCGTCGTGGCCGACGATGTGCTCACGGTCGAGCGGGATGCTGAAGCGGTTCGCCAGGTACTTCACCAGCGCGGCCGAGGACTCGTACTGAGGCTCGGTGTACCACGTGGCGTTGTCCTTGATGGCATAGCCCTCGTGCTCGATGCCGATCGAGTGCATGTTCATCGTCTTGTTGGCCGCGTGCCAGGCCTCGTCCTTGGTCGCCACCAGCTGGGTGACCAGACCGTCGGAGGCGCGGACCATGTAGTGCGCGCTGGCGTAGGACGTCGAGGTCTGGAACGTCTTCAGCGACCCGTCGTAGCCGCCCTCGGTGTCGTGGATGACGAGGTAGCGGATGTCCTCGCCGTTCGAGGGGCGGTTCGACTCGTTGTAGTTGCCGAAGTCGTCCGGCGTCGAGCTGTTCTGCTTGTACGCCGCCGGGCGGAAGTCGCAGTTCAGCCCCGCCGGGCACTCCGGCGTCTGGGTCGTCGCGCTGAACGCCGCCAGCGACATCGTCTCCGGCCTGACCGGCTTCACCGACGGGTCGGCCGGCAGGGCGAGCTGCTGGCCGTCGGCCGTGATCCGGTTCTCACCCGTCCTGATCGACTCGTACACCCGCTTCGCGAACAGCGACGCGCCCTTGGTGTCCGGTGCCTGGCTGTAGCGGGCGACGGCCGCGTACCACTTGCCCGCGTCCTCGGGCAGCGAGCCCGTCGCGTCCTTCTGGTACTTCGCGAGCAGCGCCGCACCCGCGCGGACGGACTGGGTCTCGTCCTCGCGGACCGCGTCGACCGACTTGTCGATCAGCTTGGCGGCCTCGTCCAGCGTGTGCAGCCGGGGGTCGCTCGTGTCGACGGCCTTCGGCGCCCCCTTCAGGGCGCGCTTGGCGTCGAAGTGCTTCATGACGGTCGGGTCGCCGCTCATGTTCAGGTGCGACAGGCGCTCCGCGTCCGTCGGCTGCTCGACGTCGTCCGCCGTCACCCGGGTCAGACCCATGACGTTGTACGCGCCGGTCGTGGACGGCTGCCCGTCGTGGCTCTCCCACAGCGTCTGGCGGTACGAGACCGCCATCAGCACGCTCTGCGGGACCTGGAACTCGCGCGCCGCGTCGGCGAACCCCGCCTGCAGCGCGCTGCCCGGACCGGCCGGCTTGGTGTTCGCCGTGGCGGGGCCGGGTGAGGCCACCGCCAGGCCGGTGATCGCCGCACCGGCGACGAC
>NZ_LYOY01000115.1 GCF_001653515.1 Streptomyces sp. ERV7
CCCCATCACCAGCCTCCCGCCGACACTGCCGACCAGCCCCCGCCCCACAGCACACCGCTGAGCCCCTTGCGACCCAGAGCCGGATTCCCAGTACCCACCGAGAACCTCAGCGCCGGGCGGCGCGGAACTCGGCCAACAGCTGCGCCAGGTCCACCCGGCGCGCCCGAAGAAACTCGCTGTAGTCGAGGGCGGTATCGCGCAGGTACACCCCGTCGGCGAAAGACTGGAAGCCGATCCTCTGCCACAGCGCGGCGATCTTCCCAGCAGCCACGTCGTATTCCACCCGCGTCAGTTCCCGCCCGTCCGCGGGCCACTCGCTGACGCCCGAGGTACAGGCCACCGCGCAACAGCCGCCCTGCAGACGCAGGATGGCTTCCAGGGCGAACACGGGGGCCAAGCGGAAGCCGCGCCATGCCCCGTCCAGGACGACCTCGTCCAGGATGAGCAGGTCCCCTACCGGCGTCTCGACCGCTTCCTCAAAGGCGGCGCTGTAAGCCTCTCCGTCCAGAACCGTCTCGGCGATCTGCAGGGGGTCCCCGGACATCTCGTCGGCGCCACGGATGCGGCTGTAGCCGGTGTAGTCGCACAGCCGGTACAGCCTCAGACACCCGATCTCGGTGTCGTCCTCGTGCGTGTCCAGGGCGGTGAGCGTCACCGTCCACTCCTGCAGCGTGTCACCGGATGGGGCGACTCAGGCCAACTGCGAGAAGGAGAAGGCCATGGTCACCAGCGACGGATTGGACGACAGCTCCGCCCCCGGACGGCGCCTGGGCACCTCCGCCTCGGCGCGGACCACGTGCAACCCGGCATGTCGCTCCCCTCGCAGACCGTACGGCGCCGGCACCACAGTGCCGCAACTGCCGTACGCGCGGCCATCCCCCGACAGGGTGCACCCCGGGGGGTGCACAGGCGGATATATAGCGGATGATCCCCGGTTTCCGAAACCGGCGATCATGCGGATCCTTGAGCCTCCACCGCCACCCCAACCACCCCATCGAAAGGCCTCCCGCCTCCACTCAGACAACTTCATCCGCGCAACGCACATGTGCATGGGCCAAGGCGTTTCCTTCCGATCACCGCGCTGACCAGATGAAGATGGCGGCGAGGCGGAGTCCTGCGAGGTAGATGGTGGCGGTCTTGTTGTATCGGGTGGCCCCACCGCCACTGCAGGGTGAAGCGGTTGCACGCGTGCGGTGAGGCAGGGCCCGTCCAGCGAGATCCGGAAGGGCCCTGTCTGGCCTCGCCGGGACCATCAACCCTTGCTGATCACGAGCCCTGCCATCGCGGCGCTCAACGTGAGACAGGCTCCGAACGCCGTGCCAGCCTTCAGCAGGACAGCCGGAAGAGGGTTGCCGCCGAGGTGGTGAAGCACGCCCGTGATACCTCCGCAGATCACGGCCGTTTCCACGGCTACCACCCCGCTCAACACCCAGATGACGACGTACTCGTATGACACCTGCAGCCCTCCTTCGTCGTTGTCCGGACCTACCTTCCACCCGCGATCGACACTTTTTGTTCACCATGCACAATGGTGCACAGAGGTGAACAAGGAGAGCGGGGGAGGCCACAGCACACCGCTGAGCCCCTTGCGACCCAGAGCCGGATTCCCAGTACCCACCGAGAACCTCAGCGCCGGGCGGCGCGGAACTCGGCCAACAGCTGCGCCAGGTCCACCCGGCGCGCCCGAAGAAACTCGCTGTAGTCGAGGGCGGTATCGCGCAGGTACACCCCGTCGGCGAAAGACTGGAAGCCGATCCTCTGCCACAGCGCGGCGATCTTCCCAGCAGCCACGTCGTATTCCACCCGCGTCAGTTCCCGCCCGTCCGCGGGCCACTCGCTGACGCCCGAGGTACAGGCCACCGCGCAACAGCCGCCCTGCAGACGCAGGATGGCTTCCAGGGCGAACACGGGGGCCAAGCGGAAGCCGCGCCATGCCCCGTCCAGGACGACCTCGTCCAGGATGAGCAGGTCCCCTACCGGCGTCTCGACCGCTTCCTCAAAGGCGGCGCTGTAAGCCTCTCCGTCCAGAACCGTCTCGGCGATCTGCAGGGGGTCCCCGGACATCTCGTCGGCGCCACGGATGCGGCTGTAGCCGGTGTAGTCGCACAGCCGGTACAGCCTCAGACACCCGATCTCGGTGTCGTCCTCGTGCGTGTCCAGGGCGGTGAGCGTCACCGTCCACTCCTGCAGCGTGTCACCGGATGGGGCGACTCAGGCCAACTGCGAGAAGGAGAAGGCCATGGTCACCAGCGACGGATTGGACGACAGCTCCGCCCCCGGACGGCGCCTGGGCACCTCCGCCTCGGCGCGGACCACGTGCAACCCGGCATGTCGCTCCCCTCGCAGACCGTACGGCGCCGGCACCACAGTGCCGCAACTGCCGTACGCGCGGCCATCCCCCGACAGGGTGCACCCCGGGGGGTGCACAGGCGGATATATAGCGGATGATCCCCGGTTTCCGAAACCGGCGATCATGCGGATCCTTGAGCCTCCACCGCCACCCCAACCACCCCATCGAAAGGCCTCCCGCCTCCACTCAGACAACTTCATCCGCGCAACGCACATGTGCATGGGCCAAGGCGTTTCCTTCCGATCACCGCGCTGACCAGATGAAGATGGCGGCGAGGCGGAGTCCTGCGAGGTAGATGGTGGCGGTCTTGTTGTATCGGGTGGCCCCACCGCCACTGCAGGGTGAAGCGGTTGCACGCGTGCGGTGAGGCAGGGCCCGTCCAGCGAGATCCGGAAGGGCCCTGTCTGGCCTCGCCGGGACCATCAACCCTTGCTGATCACGAGCCCTGCCATCGCGGCGCTCAACGTGAGACAGGCTCCGAACGCCGTGCCAGCCTTCAGCAGGACAGCCGGAAGAGGGTTGCCGCCGAGGTGGTGAAGCACGCCCGTGATACCTCCGCAGATCACGGCCGTTTCCACGGCTACCACCCCGCTCAACACCCAGATGACGACGTACTCGTATGACACCTGCAGCCCTCCTTCGTCGTTGTCCGGACCTACCTTCCACCCGCGATCGACACTTTTTGTTCACCATGCACAATGGTGCACAGAGGTGAACAAGGAGAGCGGGGGAGGGCGCGTGACGAGTGACCCGCTGGCTGAACTGGGTCAGCGTCTGACTGACTTGCGTGTGAAGAGCGGCTGGAACGTCAATCAGCTCGTCGCCAGGTGCGATTCTCTGGGGCGGACAGTGATCAGCAACGCACTGAATGCCCGCAAGGGACGGAAAGTCCCATCTGCGGACACGGTCGTTAGGATCTGCCGGGCTCTCGGCGCGGACTCGACTCCGTTGCTTGAACTGCTCAGGCAGGCCAAGGAGGATCGACGGACTCCGCCCCCCGGGCCGCGAGCAGAGGACCGGAGTCGGCAGTTCGCCCGAGAACCCAGCTCTGACGTAGATGACGCCGGCGACACTTCAGGCCGGTTCGACCCGCTACGACGCGAGAACCTGGAACGTTCAGTGCAGTGGGCGCTGGAAAGTGCTCCACCCGTCCCGCTCGCCTCGTTCCCTGCGGCGCCGGTTGAAGGTCTGTATGCCCTGTACTACGTGGGGTCGCACGCCCTCTATCGCCCGGTGTCCTCATCGGCTTGCGCGGTTCCGATCTATGTCGGCAAGTCCGTGCCGAGTGGGAAGTCTCATAGCGGGGTGGTCGTCCGGGGTTCCATGAATCACCGGCTGCGCGTCCATCTGCGATCGCTCGAGGACGTGCACGACCTTGCTGTCCAGGACTTCCTGGTGCGGTATCTCCCAGTAGACGAAATCTGGACGATCGGCCCTGAGCGGCTCATGATCGGTGATCACCGACCGGTCTGGAACGTCGTCGTCGAAGGCTTCGGGGCCCACATGCCGGGGGGTACTCGCGCAGCAAGGACGCCTCGAACGTTCTGGGATGAGCTGCACCCGGGGAGGCCGCAGGCCGAGCGCCAGAGGGACGCCAGGTTGAACCGCGCCGAACTACAACGGGCAGTGCGGCAGCACTTCGCTCGCATGGCGGATGACTAGGGCCTGTCCGGCGGATCATATGACTTCTCTCGCCTCAGCCCGTTGGCATGTTCATGGGGCGGGGAGATCTTACGAGCGAGGAATGGGCCCGGCTGAAGCCGCATCTGCCCAAGTCGGGGCGGCGCGGTGGGCGTTGGGCCAGTCACCGCAGGATCATCAACGGGATCCTGTACCGGAACCGGACGGGTGTGCCGTGGCGGGATCTGCCTGCGCGGTTCGGGAAGTGGAAGACCGTGTACGAGAGACACAGACACTGGTCAGCGGACGGCACGTGGGACAGGATCTTCGCGGCCGTTCTGGCCGACGCGGATGCCGAGGGCCGCATCGACTGGTCGATGGTGTCCGTGGACTCCACCACCTGCCGGGCCCATCAGCACGCTGCCGGCGCACGCAAGAAGCCCCCGCGGGTACCGGGAAAAGACGCACGCCCCGGCAGCACCGTCCCGACGAAGGGCTCGGGCGCTCCCGGGGCGGCTTCACCAGCAAAATCCATCTGGCGGGCGAAGGCGGGCTCCGCCCCTTGGCCCTGCTGATCACGCCGCGTCAGGGGGGCGACGCCCCGCAGTTCATCCCTGTCATGGACCGCATCCGCGTCGGGCGCCGGGGCGGCGGACGCCCCCGCGCCCGTCCGGACCATGTCGGCGGTGACAAGGCGTATTCGTCCCGCCGCAACCGCCGCTACCTGCGAAGGCGGCAGATCAAGCACACCATCCCCGAACCGAGGAACCAACGGGACAACCGTCAACGTCGCGGCAGCAAGGGCGGACGGCCCACCAGCTTCGACACGACGATCTACAAGCGCAGGAACGAAGTGGAACGGACGATCTTGGCGCTCAAGAACTCCCGCGCCGTGGCCACCAGGTTCGACAAACGCACCTATGTCTTCCACGGCACCGTCACCCTGGCCTCGATCCGCCTCTGGCTCAAGGCATGATCAGCCAGCTTCCAGCGCATCGGCCCGCTTCGTCAGGTCGGCCGCGATGGCGTCCCAGTCCGGTCCGTGCAGCCACAGGTTTTCGGCGGCCTCCCGCATCAGTGCCGGTTCATCCGGGCGCTGCAGCAGCACCAGCCGATAGGCCAGGTTCCGGACCCAGACCGGCAACTGACCGTCGACTGCCTGCGGACAGAGCTCACGCAGCATGGCGAGGATCACATCCGCGTCCGCGAAGGTCAGCTCCTCCACGAAGTAGCGTTCCTCGTGCTCCTGGTCGCACTCCGGGGTTGGTCGGTACTCGTCTCCGTAAAGACACCGGGCATGCTCCGTCAGGGTGCTGTGCATGCCCTGAAGCCTACGACGCCATGATCCGCCGGACAGGCCCAAGCCCGCCGTCGGCGAGCCAGGTGACCACCAGCCGGTCCCGGGCGGCGTTCACCGTCTCCAGCAGCCTCTCCCGGGCCCCGTCCGGAAGCATCTTCGGATGCCGGCGGTGCGGTGCCTTCGGTGCCAGCGGGTTGGTGGGCAGCGATGACTTCACATGCCCGAGGAACGAACGGCGCCGGTCCACCCGCGACGGCAGCCGCGACTTATCGAGCTTCTTGCCGAGTTCGCCGTTGATGCCGAGGGAGGACTGATGCAGGTAGAAACCCTTCAGACAAGCCGCCGCAGTCGACAACGCGGAGTGGCCGTAGGGGCGCTTGCCGACCCGCCACGGCTCGCCGAGCGGCACCGACCATGCCCATGTACCGTTCAAGGTCTCGCAGTTGGACTGCGGTGAAGGCCAGGCATTCCCGCTCCAGCCACCGCAGATGGTCCACCAGCAGATACGCGTACGTCCTCTGCGTTCCCGAACCATCATGCAGACGCAGGAACCGATCCGCCTCCGTGTGCACCGTCCCCTCGGGCCACACGACCGTCCACGACCGGCGCCCGTCCTTCCGCTCGATCTGCTGGACCCTCAAGTCCCCGACCACAACGTGCCGTGCCACTCGTCCTCCGTACCGACTCCAGAACATGACAGACGTCCCGGACACGGTCGGTGAACAAGCCCGGGACGTGCTGGTCACAGTCCCAGACGGACATCACGGGCAGGACTACTCGACTTTCGCGGTTTTCGTGGGGGTGCGGTGAGGCCTCGACTTTCGCGGTTTTCGTGGGGGTGCGGTGAGGCCGTGAGGTGGGGCGGGATTGGCCGAGTCGGCCGTGGTGGCGACCGCATGAGAGAAGCATCGGCGGTGTCATAGTCCGCCCTCCCAGGGAGGGGGCCGCCGATGCTTCCCGCTCCGACCGTACCGCCGTCTCTGCTCGCCGTGCTGGCGAAGCTGAAGGGTTGCTTCACCACGCCGACGTTTCAGACCTTCGCCGTGCTGGTGGTGGGGGCGATCGCGCAGACCGGTCGGCGGACGGTGACCGGCATGCTCACAGCCGCGGGCCTTCAGCAGTGCTGGCCGCACGACCGTGCGCACTCCTTCTTCTCCCGTGCCGCCTGGGATGCCGATCTGCTCGGCATCGTCTGCTCGCACGTGATCGCCTGTCTGCTGGTGCCCGAGGGACAACCGCTGGTGGCGGCGGTGGACGACACCTTGTTCAAGCGGTCAGGGAAGAAGGTGTTCGGCGCTGCCTGGCAGCACGACGGCGCCGCGAAGACACCCCGCGGGACGGGGCGGGGGACCTGTTTCGTCGTTCTGGGCCTGATCGTCCACCTGCCCTTCCTCGCCCGGCCGGTGTGTCTGCCGGTCAT
The DNA here is from genome assembly GCF_001653515.1 of Streptomyces sp. ERV7. Classification (GTDB taxonomy): domain Bacteria; phylum Actinomycetota; class Actinomycetes; order Streptomycetales; family Streptomycetaceae; genus Streptomyces. The sequence continues at coordinate 6,691 of NZ_LYOY01000115.1, forward strand.
GGCCCGGCTGTGGCGGCCGAAAGGCGAGAAGACCAAGGTGGAACTCGCCGCGGCGATGATCCGCACCCTGTCCGCCTGCCACCACCGGCGCCGCATCGACATCGTCGCGGATGCCGCCTACCACGGCCGCCCGCTGCGCGGCCTGCCCGAGCACGTCACCCTGACCACCCGCCTGCCCAAGAACGCGGTCCTCTACGGCCTCGCGCCCCCGCGAACCGGCCGCCGCGGCCGTCCCCGTATCAAGGGAGAGCGCCTGGGCACCCCCGCCGACCTGGCCGAAACGCTTGTTTTCCGCCCGTTCGCGGTCACCCGCTACCAGCGCACCGACGCCGTGCACATCGCCGAGCGGCGCTGTCTGTGGTTCGGCTCCCTGCACACCCAAACGGTCCGCGTGGTCATCGTGGCCGATACCATACCGGGCCGCCCGCTCCTGGTGCTGGTCACCACCGATCTCACCAGTACCGCCGCCGAGTTGGTGGCCCGTTATGCATCCCGGTGGTCCATCGAGGTCACCTTCGCGGAAGCACGGGAACACCTCGGCGCCGGGCAGGCCGAGAACCGTACCCGCCGCGCGGTCGAGCGGACCGTGCCCTTCGCCCTGTACTGCTACACGATCACCGTCGTCTGGTACACGCTCCACGGCCACCACCCCGACGACACCGCCGAACGACGCCGCACAGCCCCCTGGTACATCACGAAGAGCGAACCGGCCTTCACCGACATGACCGCCAAGCTCCGCCGCGTGATCATCGCCGCCAGGTTTTCCGCCAACAACCCCGCTCAACCCACCGACGACGAAATCCGCGCCGTCCACCACGCCTGGGCCGCAGCCAGCGCCAACAGCCCCTGACAACCTACGAAAACCGCGAAAGTCGAGGGACTACCTGCGGTCGGTAAACTCGACGATCACCGGGGCACCGTTCTCATCCAGACCCAGGGAGTCGATCCGGCCCCCGTGCACGGGCCCGGTACTGTACTCACTCGCCAGGAACCTCACCCCCAGCACAGCCTCCATATGCGCCTCGACGAGGCCCTGCACATCGGCCTCCGCCTCGGCCAAACGCGGGATGACCTCCGTCACGCCGCTCTTCGTCGTATGGAACAGCTTCAGGCCCGACACCCCCCGGATCGCGTGGACACCGAAGCGGAACACAGGGAAGCGGTAGGAATATTTCCGGCCTCCTACCCGGGACCACGAGATCGGACTAAACTGCTATATAAAATCTATCGGACACTTTTATTCTGGCGGGACACATGCGGGACCGTGCGGCTAACATAGCGTCAGCTAGGCCGCTGACCTGCGAAAATACCGGAAAATCGAACGGCCTCCGGAGCCGGTTCTGTACTCGCTCACGTTCCATGACATCGACACAACGGACAACGAGATCATCGCCGCTGCATGAGGGCTTCGGCCGGAGCCAGCGGAGCTGGCCCTGGCTGTAGATACCCCTGATGCCCTTCCTGCTCACCGACGCAGCGGGCATCAGGCGCGATGGTGAAGCGCTGCGGGCCGGTCCCTGCGTCATCAAACGCAGAACTACCCCCGCAGATGCGGGGACGACTGGGTGAAGGTCCCGCCCGTACGCAGCACCATGGGACTACCCCCGCAGGTGCGGGGACGACGGCGACGCGCCCTTACTGATCGTTTCAGAATGAGGTTCGTAGGTGGTGGAGACAGCTGGGGCTGCCGGCTGTTTCGAGCGGGACCGTGGACGCCTGGGGTCTAACGCAGCGCGGCGGCGACCAGTCCTTCGAGGGCCTCGCGTGATACCTCGCCGCCGTTCACCAGTCGATCGAAGACGAGTCCGTCGATGCAGGTCAGCAAAGTGTGAGTGCGGTTCTCGACGTCGATAACGCCGTGCTTGACGAGGAATAGCCGGACGGCCTCGCGGCCGGCGTTCTCGCGGGTCACGAGGATCTCGCGCAGTTCTTTGTCGCGCACGCTCTCGACGGCGCAAGCGTGGCGGGCGAGCGAGCGTCGGCGGCCCTCGCCGGTGAGTCGCTGTCGAGTGAGCGTCACCATGCCGTCCACCAGTTCCTCGACGGTATGCAGGGGTGGAAGATCGTCGGCCGTTGCGTGAAGTTCCGCCTGGTCGAGTTGGACCAGGCGGGCGACGAGTCCGGTCAGCAGTGCGGCGCGGGTGCGGAAGTAGGCCGAGGTAGTGCCGGGCGGCATGGCTGCTCTGCGGTCGACCGCGCGGTGGGTCAGGCCGCGCATCCCCTCGTCGGCGAGAACGTCGAGAGCTGCATCTGCAAGAAGGGTGCGCCGATCCGAGACCATGACCCCTTTCTACACCCGTAGAAGCTCGGGATAGAGTCGGCTTCTACAAATGTAGAAGAAGGGGGCTCCGCCATGGGCAACACGGCAGTGGTAGTCGGAGGGGGAATCGGCGGGCTGGCCGCCGCAATCGGCCTGCACCGCATTGGCTGGGACGTGACGGTCCTTGAGCGTTCTTCCCTGCTTGAGGACGCGGGGGCAGGCATCTCATTGGCTGCCAACGGCCTGCGCGCGTTGGACGAACTCGGCGTCGGCGGGGCGGTTCGGGACGCGTCGCGAGGCCAGTACAGCGGCGGCACCCGGACGCCCCGGGGCAGCTGGCTGGCCCGGATGGAAGGCTCAGCACTGGAGAAGGCGGTGGGCACGCCGATCATGGGCATCCCCCGTTCCATCTTGCATCGACTGCTTCGCGAGGCATTGCCCGCCGGGGCACTGGCGATCGGCTCCGAGGCGGCAACGGTCGCACAGGTTGGCCCGGAGGCGGTCCACGTCGGCCACAGCACCACGGTCTTGGAGGCCGATCTGGTAGTGGCAGCCGACGGTATCGGCAGCACAGTCCGCGACCAACTCTTCCCAGACCACCCTGGTCCGGTCCACAGCGGCTCGACAGTGTTGCGGGCAATCACCGAGCACGCGGTCGATCTGCGTACCGACTTCGAGCTGACCTGGGGCCGAGGCGCGGAGTTCGGACACATCGCTCTCCTGGACGGGAGGGCCGAGTGGCACGCAGTCCTCAGCCTCCCCGCCGGGACGCGGTTCGCCGACCCACTGACCGAGCTGCGCCGACGATTCCACACCTGGCACGCCCCGATCCCCGCTCTACTCGACGCGACCCGGCCCGAGGCCGTGTTGCATCACGACGTGAACGAACTCCGCACGCCTCTCCCCTCATACGTAGTCGGTCGGATCGCGCTGCTCGGCGACGCAGCCCATGCGATGACCCCCAACCTGGGACAGGGCGCCTGCCAGGCCCTGGAGGACGCGGTCACTCTGGCCGCTGCCCTCGATGCCGGGTCCACCGTCGAGACCGCGCTCGCCCGCTACGATGCCGAACGCCGGCCACGGAGCCAGGCCATCGCGGTGGCCGCCCGGCAGGCCGGGAAAATGGGCCAGCAACTGTCCCACCCGCTGGCCGTCGCCCTGCGGAACACGGCAATGCGACTGACACCGTCCCGGGTCGCCATGAATATGATCCTGCGTCACCACGCCTGGGTTCCGCCGTCGCTGAACTGATCTGGCTTGCTTCCGCTACCTCACAGGCACGTTCTGGGCCAAGTCAAGCAAGCGGGTTGTGCCGTTGGGGGCACGGTGGGCAAGGTGTCCGGGCGCGTACTGATCTTGTTCCGGACGATTTGTGGGAGCGCGTGGCCCCACTGCTGCCGCCCACTCCCGAACGACGACGTCGCCACCCCGGGCGCCTGCGCGTTCCGACCGAGTGGCACTCGCCGGTGTGATGTACGTGCTGCGAACCGGTTTCGCCTGGCGCGACGTTCCGACGGAAACCGTGGGCTGCTCCGGTGTCACGGCTTGGCGTCGGCTGCGCGACTGGACCGATGCGGGTGTCTGGTCGCGCCTGCACGCCGCGCTGCTGACCGAGCTCCGACGCGGGGGCCTGCTGGAGCTGGACGACTGCTCCGTGGACGGATCGCACATCCGGGCTCTCAAAGGGGGGATCTTGTTGGCCCCTCGCCGGTCGACCGCGCCCGTTCTGGCTCCAAGCACCACCTGATCGTCGACCGCCAGGGGACTCCGCTCGCCATCACGCTCACGGGTGGCAACCGACACGACGTCACCCAGCTCCTGCCGCTGCTGGACGCCATCCCACCGATCCGGGGCCTGCGCGGCAGGCCCCGCCGCCGACCACGCCGGCTGTTCGCCGACCGCGGCTACGACTACGACAAGTACCGCCGCATACTCCGCCGCCGGGGCATCACCCCGAGGATCGCCCGCCGCGGCGTCGCCCACGGATCCGGACTCGGCAAGACCCGCTGGGTGGTCGAGCGGACCTTCGCTTGGCTCCACCAGTTCAAGCGCCTGCGGATCCGCTACGAGATACGCGCCGACCTCCACTTGGGCCTGCTCCAACTCGCCTGCAGCATCATCTGTCTGCGGCGACTCCGAACCTGATTCTGAAACGATCAGTTAGAACGGCGCCCAGGCCGCGGACTACCCCCGCAGGTGCGGGGACGACGGCGGCCTCCACCGGCACAGGAAGAACCCGAACGGACTACCCCCGCAGGTGCGGGGACGACGCGGGTCATGCCTGCTCGGGGGCGTCCTCGGTCGGACTACCCCCACAGGTGCGGGGACGACGTGGCGCCGACGGCCAGCCGCTCGGCCGTCAGCGGACAACCCCCGCAGGTGCGGGAACGACTCTGCTGGCCCGGTACTGGTCGACCAGCATGCTGGACTACCCCCGCAGGTGCGGGGATGACCTTCTCGACCTGGGCTAATGCTAGCGGTGAAGCTGGTTTTCATCCGATGGCATCGGTGGCTGGGGGCCGTTGTCAGTGCGTGGGTCTATGGTGCGGGTCCACTGTACGGAAGGGGCTGTGCCGGTGGAGGACATGCGGTCGGTTGTGGACCTGATGCGTGTGATGGGCCTCTCGGATGCAGCTGTTGCCAGGGTGTCGCGGTTGTGGGGGAAGTCCGCGGCACGGAACGGGGGCCGGTCCCATTTGCTGCTCGGGCACCTGCTGGATACCGCTGCCGTGGCCGAGGTGATGTGGGAGCGGTACCTGTCGGCCGCGTTGCGGCAGCGGCTGGAGGAGGTCAGTGGTGGGCGCGGGCGGCTGTGGTTCATGTGGATCTGCGGGATTCATGACTGCGGGAAGGCGTGTCCTGCTTTCCAGGCGATGGACGATGCGGAGGCTGCTCCGGTCAGGGCGGCGGGGCTGACGTGGGGGCGGCTGCCGGCGGACCGGCGGCAGCGGTGGCGGCATGACGTGGCGGGTGCTGCGTTATTGCGGCCGAGGCTGGTCGCGGAGTGGGGCAACGCGGAGAGTGCGGCTTGGGTATGGCCGTTGGTGGCCGGGCATCACGGGGCGTTTCCGTCGGTGCAGGGGCTGCAGCCGAAGCATCGGGAGGTGCAGGGGCGCGGGGCCGCGTGGGCGGAGGCGCAGCGGGCGGTGGTGGACGTGTTCACCCGGGCTGTGGGGTTCGCGGATCTCGCGGATGCGCGCCCGGTGGAGGCGTTGAACCGGGCGGAGCAGTTGGGGCTGTCCGGGCTGATTGTTATGGCGGACTGGATTGCCAGTGACAGCGAGCAGTTCGAAGGTCTCACGGATGCGCACAAGATCTCTCTCGCTGGGGCGCGTCGGCGGGCGGAGGCGGCGTGGCGGCGGCTCGGCCTGCGAGGCGGATGGTACGAACTCGCGGTTCCCTCAGGTCAGTTTGCTCCGCTGACTGAGCGGTTGAGGGTGATTCCGAGGGCGTCGCAGCGGGAGCTGGTGGGGCGGGCGTGGTCGATGCCGGCGCCGGGGCTGATGGTGGCAGAGGCGCCCATGGGGGAGGGTAAGACGAAGGCCGCGCTGGCGGCGGCCGAAGTGCTGGCCGCCCGGTTCGGGCTGGACGGCGTCTTCGTGGCCATGCCGACGCAGGCGACCAGCGATCCGATGTACGAGCAGGTGCTGGAGTGGGTGCGGTCGTTCGATCCGGACTTGGAAGCGCAGGTCACGCTGCTGCACGGCAAGCGCCGCTTCAACCCGACATGGCGGCAGATCTGGGAGCACCAGCGAGCCGGACAGGAGGGAACGTCCGGCAGTGATGAGGAGTCAGCGTTCCTGGACCCGTTCGACGTCTACGGGGCGACGGAGGAGGATGCAGAGTACGGCATGCCCTCCTGGACGCCGGGGGGCGACAGCGCTCCGCAGGAGGGGCGTGACGGCCCGGCCTTGTGGTTCCTTGGCAATAAGCGGGGTCTGCTCACCGCGTTTGCCGTCGGCACCGTGGACCATCTTCTGCACGCGGCGACCCGCACGCGGCATGTGATGCTGCGCTTCGCCGGCCTGGTCGGCAAGGTCGTGGTGGTCGATGAGGTGCATGCTGCGGACGTCTACATGCGTCAGTTCCTCCTTGAGGCGTTGCGCTGGCTCGGGCAGGCCAGGGTTCCGGTGGTCCTGCTGTCGGCGACGCTCCCGCCGGCGCAGCGGCAGGCGTTCGTCGACGCGTATCTGTCGGGTGCTCTGAGCGCGGCGGATGTCCACTGCCTGGTACCGGAGCCGGCCGGATATCCCTGTGTCACCGTGGCCTATGCCCTCAGTGGGTCTCCGGTGGCGGAGAGTTCGCGTGAGGCCGTGCCGGCCTGGCGTGCGTCGACGCCGACGCGGCTTGGCTGGCTGCCGGACATCACCGGGGACGGGGAGGTGATCGCCTCGGCGGTGTCAGAAGAGCTTGCCGATGGCGGCGTGGTGCTGGTGGTGGTCAATGCAGTCGACCGTGCCCAGGCTATTCATCGTGCGCTGACGAAAGCGGGGTTCGAGGGGCAGGTGCGGCTGCTGCACGGGCGACTGTGCGCGGCCGACCGGGCGCAGCGGACCGAGGAGTGCCTGCGGCTGCTGGGGCCGGAGGCGGGTGAGGGGCGGCCTGGCCGGATGGTGGTGATCGCCACCCAGCTGGCCGAGCAGTCGTTCGACATTGACGCCGATCTGTTGATCACGGACCTGGCTCCCGTCGACTTGCTGCTGCAGCGCATCGGGCGGCTCCACCGGCACAACGGGACCCGCAGACCGACGGCATTCGCCGCGCCGCGTGTCCTGGTGACGGGCGTGGCGGCTGGGGCCGGCGGCCGGCCGCGCTTCCTTGCGGCGTCGAAGGCGATCTATGGGGAGTGGGCCCTGTTGAGGGCAGCCGCTCTGGTATCCGAGGCTGCTGGACTGTTGGGCACAGATGCGGCGCGCGGGGGCGGCTGGAGTCTTCCGGCTGACGTGCCGGGCCTGGTGGCCAGGGGCTACGGAGAGGCGTCGGTCTGCCCGCCGCACTGGAATGAGGGTGTGGCCTGGGAGGCGTGGCAGGCGAAGGAGCAGCAGCGGGAGAAGTGCGCGGAGGGCTTCCTTCTGACGCGTCCGCGGGAATGGGGGGCGCCGACGTTGGAGGGGTTGCACTATGCGGGCAGCCGGGCGGCGTCGGAACAGGATCTCGACGCCGTGGTACGCGATGGCAAGCGGTCGGTGGAGGTCGTGCTCGTCCGCCGCTCCCCCGATGGCTACCGGGCACTCGACGGGACCTGGATGGGGGTGCACGGCGAGGTGGATGACGAGACGGCGGTCAGCCGACTGCTGGGCGGCACAGTGCGGCTCCCTGCACGCCTCGCAGAAGCCGCGGAGGCGGAGCTCGCCCCTTTGCCGGGGTGGGCCGGTCATCCCTGGCTGCGCTATACGCGGGCGCTGGTCCTGGAAGACGGCGGGACAGCTCTCCTGGGCAAGGAACGAGTCGGGTACGACGACGTGCTCGGGCTGGTCGTCGACCGAGGCTGAACGGCGCGGGAGCCGGGACCGCAGTTCCACTCACCCCGCGCTGCGGGGACGACGTGAAGCACTAAACGGGAACACCCCCGGCATTCGGGGAGGGGCAGCGGCTCCTCGCGCCGTGGGGCAGGGTACCGGCTCGCCCGCACGAACAGGCCAAAGAGAAACGGGCTGGCTGGGATTCCCCGAATCAGTTGCAAGCATTAAACCTTTCCTGCCAGCCTCGTTGGGGCCAACCCAGTTGCAGACAGGGCGAGTTGGCAAGTCAACCTGTGCGTTCGGGGGTACGCACGATCCCTGGAGGGGGAATCGATCATGGACGCTGCGGGAGATCTCGTCCACGGCGACTGGCTGAGCACAGCGGACGCCGACAGCGCCGTCCGTAAAACCGGCCTGTTAGGTGGGCTGGTCGGTGCCCACACGGTCCGGAGGCTGGAACTGCCGGTGCCGACGATGCTGCCGGCGCTGCTGCGGCAGCTGCTGCTGCCGGTGGTGTGGGATGCCATCGGCGTGCCGCGCACGCGGCAGGAGTGGGCACAGCGGTTCAACCGCGGCCGGTTCTCGGATGCCGAAGTGGAGCAGCTGACCGACTACCTCGGGCCCCGATACGGTGACCGTTTCCGGCTTTTCGACGATGAGCGCCCGTTCGCCCAGGTCGCCGGTCTGCAAGCGCTCAACGGCGAGGCGAAGTCGGCTGGGCAGCTCGTGCCCTCGCTCGCCTCCGGCAACAACGTGCCGCTATTCAGCGCGGTCAGCGAGGGCGACGAGGTGCTTTTGCCGCCCGGGCAGGCGCTGTTGTGGCTGCTCCATGCGCACTGCTGGGACACGGCATCGATTAAAACCGGGGCCGTGGGTGATCCACAGGCGAAGAACGGGAAGACGACCGGCAACCCGACGGGCCCGCTCGGCCAGCTCGGCGTGATCGTCCCGGTAGGCCAGAACCTGTTCGAGACGCTGATGCTGAACACGCCCATCCTGGCCGCCGGCCTGGACCCGGCGGACCGGCCGCAGTGGGCGTGGGAGGAACGGCCTGCCTCGCTGGGATGGAAATCCCCAGCTGGCCCCCAGTGGTCGCCGCGCCCGGCCGGGGGGCTGCTGGACCTGCTCACCTTCCAGGCACGCCGCATCCGGCTGATCCCGTGCGAGTCGGAGCAGGGAGTGCGTGTGCACCGCGTGATCGTCTGCGCCGGCGACCGCCTCACACAGACTCCGGAAGCAGACCCGCACACGGCGTGGTCGCACACGGCGAAGCCGAAGGCGGGACAGCCCGCCCGGCGCCCCCGCCGCCATATCTCCGGGCGTTCGGCCTGGCAGGGGCTGAGCACACTGCTCGCGCTGGCCCTGCCCGTCGAGAGCGACGGGCCGTACACCTCCGTCCTTCTGCGGCAGACCGGTGACCTGCGCGCCGACGACGCCCTGCCTGAAAACTACGCGCTCGGTGTGGAGATCTGCGGCCTCGAATACGGCACCCAGTCCGCCGTCGTCGAGAACGCCATCGGCGACAGCCCTCCTCTCCCCGTCACCTGCCTGCTCGCCGAAGACGCCTGGCTGCGCGCCGCGATCCTGGAATGCGTGCGCCAGGCGGACCAGGTCGGCCGCGCCCTGGACAACCTCAACAACGATCTGCGGCGGGCGTCCGGCGGCGAACCACTGGCCCGGGACAAGGGCCAGCGCCCCTCCTCCCGGCTGCTGCACAGCCTCGACGCCACGATGCGCCGCCTGCTCGCCGGGCTGCGCACCCTCGGCAAGGACGACGACCGGCTGGAGCAGGCCCAGCACGCCTGGGAGCAGTGCCTGCGCGCGGCGGCCGTCCGGGAGGCCGACGCGCTCCTTGCTGCCGCGCCGCCGCGCGCGACGGTGGGACGGGTCGAGAAAAGCAACGGCAAGGAGGTCGTGTACCGCAGCGGCAAAGCCGCCGGCCTCTTCTACAAAAAGCTCGCCGAGACCCTCACCCTGCTCCCCTTGCTCTCCGATGACGAGGATGACGCTGCATGAGCACTACAACGGGCAGGACCCGCACTAGCCTGCGCGCCTACTTCTGGGACGAGGCAGCCGCCGACTGGCACGCCCGCCGCCAGGAAGGCCGCCCCGGCTTCTCCGAGCACATCACACGCAAGCTGCGGGGCTTACGCGAGGGCATCAGCGGCGAACCGGGCACGGTTGCCGCCATGCGCGAGGCCCACCGGGTGCGCGTGACAGACGCCGCCCGCAGCACCGACCGCCTGCCCGGCCTCTACATCGCCGAGCACGCGGCACTCACGCTGTTCGGCCGGCACCAGCAGGCAGCGACCGAACCCGCCCACCGGCCCCGGGCCGGTCTGGGCACGGCCTGCCGGCACCTGCGCTGCGCCGAAGCACTCTCGAAGAACGCTGTGCAGCAGCGGCTGATCGCGGCCGCCACTGCACAAGACCTCGATGAGCTCATCCAGCATCTGTACCGTCTCGTCCCGCTGCTGGGGCAGGCAGGCATCGGCCTCGACTACACCCGGCTGATGTACGACCTCGCTGCCTGGGACAGTCCGGCCCAGGACCGCGTCCTGCGTTCCTGGGGGCTGCAGTACACCCAACCGCCCAACGCCGAGGACGACACCGATGCCGCCCCGTACTGGGACCGCTTCGCACCGGATGGGGCGGACAGCGGTGCACAGCTCGCGGCTCTGAGGTCCGGCACAGGCCGTGAAGCCGGCGCCGTCCCCGCGATGTGGCCCTACTACCGAACCCGCATGTCTGCCCTCCTGCGGGACCAAGGCGCCCTCACCAAAGACCTGATCGCCGAGCACACCGCACTCTTCCTCTTCGGGCAGCACCAGCAGGGCCGCAGCCGGACCATGCATGTCCCCGGCAACAGTCCCGGAACCGCCGCCCGCTTACTGCTGGCGAAGAACGACAGCGGACACGAGGCACTGGAACGCCGGCTCGGTGCCCTGATCACCTCGATCGACACCGGCGAGGTGGCGATGCACCTGCGGGGCCTCATCCCCCAGCTCTCGCGCGCCGGTATCGGACTCGACTACGACCTGCTGCGCACCGCCCTGCGCACTTGGGACGACCCCAAGCAGCCCCACATGCAGGGCAGTTTCCGTGACCGCTGGGACCGCGACTTCCGCATCCAGCCCACATCCAGCCACTCCTGACACCCCCGCGGCACGGCCCCTGCCAGTGCCGCGCATGCCTTCCTGCTTCAGCCGGGCATCGCCCACCGGCGATGCCCCCTCTCACCGAGGAGCCCGTCCGTGACTCAGTCCCCCGCCTTGTTCGTCGAGGTCCACATCCTGCAGAGCCTGCCCCCCTCCAACGCCAACCGGGATGACTCCGGGACTCCCAAGCAGGCGCTTTACGGCGGCGCCCGCCGCGCCCGGGTCTCCTCCCAGTCCTGGAAGCGGGCCACCCGCACCGAATTCGCCAAGGCCATCGAGCCGGCCGACCGCGCGACCCGGACCAAGCGGATCGCCGCCCTGCTCGCCAAGCGGCTCGCCCGCCCGGCCGCGCAAGGCGGCACGGGCCTTGAGACCGCCCAGGCCGAGCGGCTGGCCGCGGCCCTGCTGGAGCCTCTGGGGATCACCAAGTCGTCCAAGAAAGAAGAGCAATCCGCATACCTCCTCTTCTTCGGCAAGCGCCAGCTCGACGAGATCGTCAAGCTGCTCAACAACCGTGCCGCAGACCTGTGCACCCTCTCCGACGCGGACCTAAAAGACGAGGTCGCCAAGCTCCCCGTGGTCGCCACCCTCTCAGCCGGCCACCCCGCCGAAGTCGCGCTCTTCGGCCGCATGGTCGCCGACCTGCCCGCCCTCAACGTGGACGCCGCCGTCCAGGTCGCCCACGCCCTGTCCACCCATGCCGTGCGCACCGAGTTCGACTACTACACGGCGGTCGACGACGAGAACACCGAGGACCACGGCGCGGGAATGATCGGCACGGTCGAGTTCAACTCCTCCACCCTGTACCGCTACGCAGTCCTCGGCGTGCACCAGCTGCGCGACAACCTCAGCTCCGCGAAAGACACGCGGGAGACGGCTATCGGGTTCGTCGACGCCTTCACCCGTTCCATGCCGACCGGCCACCAGAACTCCTTCGCCCACCGCACCCTGCCCCACCTGGTACTCCTCACCCTGCGCACCGACCAGCCGGTCAACCTGGTCTCCGCCTACGAGGAACCGGTCGTGGGCGTCACCGGCCTGGCGACCGAGTCCGCCGTCCGCCTGGCAGGCGAACTGACATCCGTCGCCGCCACCTGGGGCGCCCAACCCCTCAGCACCCTGGCCGCCTACAGCCTCGGCGCCGACAAGCTGACCGAGGCGTTCGGCCCGTCCCTCTCCTTCCCGCAGCTGCTCGACTCCCTCAGTGAGCAGATCGGACAATGGCTGGCCGACAGCCAGATCACCAAGGCGGACGCGTGATGACCGGCCACGCCGTCCTCACCCTCAGGCTGGCCGCGCCGCTGCAGTCCTGGGGCGGCCCCTCCCGCTACAACCGGCGTGAGACCCAGCCCCACCCCACCAAGTCCGGCGTCCTCGGCCTCCTCGCTGCCGCCCAGGGCCGCTCCCGCGAGACATCGATCACCGACCTCCTCGGCCTCAGGCTCGGCGTACGCGTCGACCAGCCGGGCTCTCTGCTCCGGGATTACCACACCTTCAGCGACCACCGCGGCATCCCCCTGCCCTCCGCCAAGGTGAACGCCAAGGGCGTCCAGACGAAGACCAGCCCACCCAAGTACACCGGCGTCACCCAGCGCTTCTATCTCCAAGATGCCGTCTTCGTCGCCGCGCTGCAGGGTCCCGTCCCCCTCCTGGAACGCCTGGAACACGCGGTACGCCACCCCCGCTACCCGCTTTACCTCGGCCGCCGCTCCTGCCCTCCCACCGGACCGGTCAGCCTCGGCCTGCAGGCCGACGCCGAACTCGCCGACACTCTCATCGCTGTCCCCTGGCAGGCATCCGCCCACCGTCGCAGCCAGGTCCGTACGGCGGACGTGACACTGGAAGCCACCGTCGAGGACCCCGCTGGCGACCAACTCGCCGTGGACGTGCCCGACACCTACGACCTCAAAACCGGCACCCTCTTCAGACGGCGGGCCGTCCGCCACCTGTGGGTCACCCTCCCCACCGGCCGACCAGCAGCACCATCCACCGCCGGCCACGCCCGCGCGGCTCACCTGGACCACGACCCGTTCGCTCTCCTGGGCTGGTGACCCTCATGCCCTACCTGTCGAAAATCGCCCTCAACCCGCGCCGCCGCCAAGCCGTCTCCCTGCTGTCCAGCCCCCACCGCCTGCATGCGGCCATCCTCGCCGGTCTCGCCGTGCAGCCCGTCACCGAACGCATCCTGTGGCGAATGGAAACCAACGCCCCCCACCGAGCCGAGATCCTCGTCCTCACCGAAAGCCGCCCTTCCTGGCAACACCTGATCGACGAAGCCGGCTGGCCCGGCGCCGACGGCGGCCACCCACGCATCGCCGACTACACCCCACTGCTCGAACGCCTCGCACTCGGCAGAGAGTTCACCTTCCGCCTCACCGCCAACCCCGTCCAGAGCGTGCCGCACCCCGCCAAACCGAGCGAGCAGCAGAACGCGCGCCTCAAAGCCCACACCGAACAACCCGACTCCGCCCGCCGCCCACGCGGCTTCCGTGTCGCCCACCGCACCGCAGCCCAGCAACTCGACTGGCTCCTCACCCGAGCCGAACGCCACGGCTTCACCATCCCCCCAACGCCCACCCCCACACCAGCTCCAGGACTCACCGCCGACGCCACGCACACACCAGGACCCGCCGTAACGATCACCAGCCGCGACATCCTGCGCTTCCACAAACACCGCAACGGACCCCGGATCACTCTCTCCACCGCCACCTTCGAAGGGCGCCTGAGAGTCACCGACCCCACCGCACTGCGCGTTGCCCTGCTGCAGGGCATCGGGCCGGCCAAAGGATACGGGCAGGGACTGCTCACCCTGGCTCCGGCAACAGCCGAAGCGGCGGTGACGCATGGCTGAGCCGTGCTGGCGGGCCGGCCCCCAGGAAGTCCACAGGCTGGAGGACCGCGTCTCCAGCCTGTACGCCGAGCGCTGCCACATCGACCGCGACGACAACGCCGTCGTCCTGGTCAACAAAGCACGCGTCGTGCACGTTCCGGAGGCCTGGCTCGCCGTCCTCCTCATCGGCCCCGGAAGCCGCATCACGCACGCAGCCGTCACCCTGCTCGCCGACTCCGGCACCGCCCTGTGCTGGGTCGGTGAGCACGGGGTGCGCCTCTACGCCTCAGGCCACGGCATCGCGCGCGGCTCCCAGCTGCAGCTACGGCAGGCATGGCTGGTCACCCGGCCCAAAGAACGCGTCAAGGTCGCCCGCCGCATGTACGACATGCGCTTCCCCCGGGAGGACACCAGAGGCCCTCACCGTCCAGCAACTTCGAGGACCGGAAGGCACACGCATCCGTCGGCTCTACACCCAGCACTCCGAACGCACCGGAGTGCCCTGGACCAAGCGGAAATACAAACCCGGCGACGCCTTCGCAGCAGGCGATGACGTCAACCGCCTGCTGTCCGCAGCAAACTCCGCCCTCTACGGCATTTACCACGCCGTCATCACCGGCCCCGGCGTCAGTCGTCCCCGCACCCGCGGGGGTAGTTCCTGCACGCCCGCCAGCCCGTACACGGTCGCGGTGTCGTCCCCGCACCCGCAGGGGTAGTTCCGCGACCCCAACGCCGGGTACCTCATGGACCAGGTCGTCCCTGCACCCGCGGGGGTAGTTCGCGGCGTCCGGCGATGTAGTGGCGGCCCTCGGTGTCATCCCCGCACCCGCGGGGGTAGCTCCTGCTTGGCGGGCGCGCAGGTGGTGGGCGTGGGGTCGTCCCCGCACCCGCGGGGGTAGTTCCAGGGCGCCGAGCACGTTGGCCGGCGGGGCGTCGTCGTCCCCGCACCCGCGGGGGTAGGTCTACGAGCCCGACGACACGCTGGGGGGGGCCCGGGTCGTCCCCGCACCCGCGGGGGTAGTTCCTTCACGCTCATCTCGTAGGAGGCGGCCGTGGCGTCGTCCCCGCACCCGCGGGGGTAGTTCTCCTCTCGGAAATTCTCGGGCGCCCTCGTTGACGTCGTCCCCGCACCCGCGGGGGTAGTTCTCTGCTACACCCCCGGCTGTACCAGGCGTACCGGTCGTCCCCGCACCCGCGGGGGTAGTTCCAGCAGAGGACTTGGCCCAGGAAGTCTTCGTCCGTCGTCCCCGCACCCGCAGGGGTAGTTCCCAGGTGATCGCGATGAGCGGAGTGTGCTCCCAGTCGTCCCCGCACCCGCAGGGGTAGTTCGTCGTCGAGCAGATCATCGCCGCCCTCACCGAAGTCGTCCCCGCACCCGCGGGGGTAGTTCGGTGTCCTTGCGGCCCTTGCGGGGGGGGGGACGCCGTCGTCCCCGCACCCGCGGGGGTAGTTCCTTGGCCTCGGCGCGGGCCTGGAGGCGGGCCTGGTCGTCCCCGCACCTGCGGGGGTAGTTCGCTGCGCAACGTCGACTTGCTGCTGGGTGCGACGTCGCCCCCGCACCCGCGGGGGTAGTTCGGCCACCCGCACACGCTGCCGGTAGACGAGGCCGTCGTCCCCGCACCGCGGGGGTAGTTCGGTGGTGTCAACGCGTCCCGAAGCAAGAGCGCCGTCGTCCCCGCACCCGCGGGGTAGTTCCGCGCGGCTGAACATCCCGAGTGTCTACCGGCTGTCGTCCCTGCACCCGCGGGGTAGTTCCGCAGATCGCGGACCCGGCCACACCCGTACTGCGTCGTCCCCGCACCCGCGGGGGTAGTTCCGACGGTACCCGCCTCACCGCGGCCCGTACGCCGTCGTCCCCGCACCCGCGGCGGTAGTTCCTCGTCGACGCCACCGGCCGCAGCTACGGCGGCGTCGTCCCCGCACCCGCGGGGGTAGTTCTCTTTCCATCCCCGTAGAAGTGCGGGACCAGTTGTCGTCCCCGCACCCGCGGAGGTAGTTCCCTGTACGACCCCGAGACGCTGCCCCAGCTCGCGTCGTCCCCGCACCCGCGGGGGTAGTTCCGGCCCACACACCACCACTGACCGACCCGCAGCGTCGTCCCCGCACCCGCGGGGGTAGTTCTGCGAGTTCCATGACGGAATGCTAGACCCATTTGTCGTCCCCGCACCCGCGGGGGTAGTTCTCCCCGTACGTACGCGGATTGGGCTGTGTCGCGGTCGTCCCCGCACCCGCGGGGGTAGTTCAGGCTCCGACCCGCCGCCGTTGCGGCTCTTGTCGTCGTCCCCGCACCCGCGGGGGTAGTTCCTGGATGGCGGCCGGAGCCAAGGCCGCCGGGATGTCGTCCCCGCACCCGCGGGGGTAGTTCTGCTCCGCCACTCGTGGAACAGCCTGCGTGAGAGTCGTCCCCGCACCCGCGGGGGTAGTTCGAGGCCCTGCCCCAGGCGCTCGGACATCCATGGGTCGTCCCGCACCCGCGGGGGTAGTTCCCGGCGCCGGGCTTGGCCGTAGTTCAAGTACGTGTCGTCCCCGCACCCGCGGGGGTAGTTCCACGGACCCGTCACAGTGGTGAACCAGCTTGTTGTCGTCCCCGCACCCGCGGGGCTAGTTCCTTCTCCGTATCCTTCTCGCGCAGAGTTTCCAGGTCGTCCCCGCACCCGCGGGGGTAGTTCGGTCAGGCTGCTGTCGGTGAGGGTTCCGCCCTCGTCGTCCCTCCACCCGCGGGGGTAGTTCTCGGTTGTTGGGCTTGCTCTTCGCGCCGTTCGCGTCGTCCCCGCACCCGCGGGGGTAGTTCTGCCTGATGAGCGTGGCCAGTTGACGGTCGACGGTCGTCCCCGCACCCGCGGGGGTAGTTCAGTGCCAGAGGTGTACGCGGACCGACCTGTCACGTCGTCCCCGCACCCGCGGGGGTAGTTCCCAGTCCTGGAGGCTGGAGTAC
>NZ_LYOY01000116.1 GCF_001653515.1 Streptomyces sp. ERV7
CGCGGGTTCGATTCCCGTCACTCGCTCCATGACAAAGGCCCTGGTCCATGACCGGGGCCTTGTTTGTTGTCTGGACCCATCATCCAGAGATGGGGATCCGCGGGTCATCGATGTCGAGGACGATCTCGACTCCCGAGGTCGAACTAAAGGTGGCGACGTTTTCGGACAGCCGGATCCGGTCGAATGGGTTGGATTCCATAAAAAACATCGCCCAAATCAGCGCACGGTCGACAGTCAAACGGGCAATGAACCCCTCCGAACCGTACGAACCTTCGCCGCCCCACAGCAGCCCCTTCTCTCCCAGGTCTACGGCGGCAAGCCCATCGACCGAGGAGACCCGGGACGGGTCGCTTTCCAGCATCTCGTTGAGATCGAAGGGGGAGAGCACCGCGAAGCCCCTCGGTGCGGCGCGGTCGAGGGCTGCCTCGTAAGAGCTCCCGTCGGCGTAGTGGAGTGCATCCTTGATGGGGAGCTCAAAGTCTTCCCACAGGATTTCGATCGCGGTCATCTGTTCTTACACTTCCCGTTGCGCACGTGCTCTCGCCGGCCTCTCCCCGGAGTCCAGTCGGGGGAGGAACTGGCCCACCTGGTTCACAGTCCACCCCATCGCCTGAAGCGGGAAGGGGGGTGCCCCAGAGGGTGGTGTGGGGCACCCCCCTGCACGTCCAGGGTTTCGGAGAGCCCCAGGCCCGGCGGTCCGGGGCTTTTTTGTTGTCTGGGGCGGGTTCTGTAAGGAGTGGTAGGTACACTCCCCTCCATGAGTAAGAAGGAGGCACTCACCCGGGCCGCGGCCGATCTGCTCTGGGAGCGGGGGTACACCGGTACGAGTCCGGCCATGATTCTGGAGCGGGCTCAGGCGGGGCAGGGGAGTATGTATCACCACTTCTCCGGCAAGGCCGAGCTCGCCGTGGCCGCCATGGTGCAGATGAGTGATCAGCTCCGCGCCCGTACCGAGGAAGCGCTGGGCGGTGAGGGGTCGGCCGTCGCGCGGGTCAACGCCTTTCTCGACCTGGAGCGGGACCCGCTCGCCGGGTGCCGGATCGGGCGTCTGACGCAGGATCATGATGTCGTCAACGACGACGTCCTGCGCGCGCCCGCCGCGGAGTTCTTCAGCTGGGTCGAGGGGCGTCTGGCGGACGTGCTCGCGGACGGCGTTCGCACCGGGGAGCTCCGGGCCGGCACCCAGCCCGACATGATGGCCTCGTTGATCATCGCGGCGGTGCAGGGCGGGTACACGCTGGCCCGTGCCCATCAGGACCCGGCGGCGTTCCGGCAGGCGGTCGACGGGGTCAAGCAGGTCGTGGCGAATCTCGCGGCCGGTTCCGGGCGGGACTGACGCCGGGCTCGGGGCGTCCCCGGGCCACGAGGACGCAGGCGCTCGCGGCCAACCCCGCGGCCGTCAGCGCCCACCAGACGGCGGCCGGGCTCAGCGGGAACAGCAGGCCGCACACCAGCGGACCGGTGGCCGCCCCCAGGGAAACGCCCATCTGGCTGTACGCCGTTGCCCGTTGCTCCTGGCCCGGGTAGGGGAGGCCGATGGCGTAGTGGAGCAGGCCCGCCCAGCCCCAACCGCCGCCGTACGCGAGCAGGGCGCCCACGGTGAGCGCTCCGAGTCCCGGCCGGGTCAGGAGCGCGGTGCCCGCCGCGCCCGTCAGGAACAGCACGGTCAAGGCCGTCCAGGCCGCCCTTGGCGCCCTGCCGACCAGCCACCCCATCGCCAGGCGGACCGCGATGTTCAGCGCGGCGCCCGCGGTCGCCACCGCTCCGGCGGCCGACAGGGACACCCCTCGTGTCGTCAGCGCGAGCACCAGGAAACCGCCCAGGCCGTTCCCCACCATGGCGCCGAAGAAGCCCGCGCAGGTCAGGGCCAGGAGGAAGGGTTCCATGCGGAGGGGGGCGCCACCGTGCTTCCGTGGTGGCGACGGGTGCCGTGCGCCTGAGCGGCCTCGTCGTAGGAGAAGACCGCCGCCCCCGCCGCACAGCACCGCCGTCCCGGCGAACACCAGCCGCCAGCCGACCGGGCCCGCCAGCATGGGCATCGCCACACTGGCGAGCAGCGTGGCGGTCGGCACCGCGGCCTGCTTCAGGCCGAAGGCGAACGCGCGCAGCCGGGGCGCGCACCTCCGCATGAGCAGCGCGTTGGTGTGGGGTTGGGTGCGGCCATAGGCGTAGCCCCCTGCTGCCGAACTGAGCCAGAGGCCCGCGGCCGGAGCCGCCGCCGCGGTGAGCAGGCCCAGGCCGGTGGCCAACAGTGCGAGGGACAGCGTCCGTTCCACCGCTGGAGGTGGCGCGGCCCGTCTGCTCACGAAGGCGCCCGACAGGGACGCCAGCCAGTACACGGCCAGGACGGCCCCCATCCGCACCGGGCTCCAGCCGAGCTCGGCGCAGATCAGGCCGTTCGCCGCGCCGGGCAGGAACACCGGCAGCGAAGTGAGGACGGTGACCGCCGCGACCCCCGAAGCGGTGGACAGCCCCGCCGGTGGACGGCTCGCCGCGTCGGCCGTTTCGCGCCGCCGCGTACGGACCGGCACGCTCACGACGCGTTCGCCTCGACCCTGCCCGTGGGCCGTACCGCCCCGCAGGCGAGCAACTCCCGGGCCACCGCGTCCGCGTCGCCCAGTGACACGGAGTCCACTCCCGGCCGTACGCCCGCCGCCGTCGCCCAGTGCACCCCCTCCGTGGGGATGCCGAGCGCGAACCTCCGGGAGTGGGCCCGCCCGTACGCGTCCAGGAGGCGGCTGGGCCGTTCCGTCACCGCGAGCGCCCCGGTCTCGTACGGGTCGCCGTCCGGGTCGGGCAGGCGGTACGGCGCGGCCTGGCCCGTGTCGAGGAGGCCGCGCAGCAGCGGATCGGCGGTCGCGCGGACGTCCGGGTCCTGGATGCGGGCCTCTATGAGGGTGGTGACGTGGACCGGCGGCCCCGGCACCACGGACGACGAGATCAGGAAGCCGCCGGACTCCGGCGCCGCTGCCGCCCGCATTCCCGGCCCCACCGGCTCCAGGACACCCGCGCGGATCAGTGCGGCCATCTCCGCGATACGACGCCTGGGCGGGCCTATGGAGAGCGCGGCGTTGAACGGCGAGTACCAGCCGGTGAGTTCATCGCGATAGGAGTTCCCGGTGAGCCCCGAGTGATCGACCACCTGGCGTATCTCGTTCCGCAGATCACGCAGGGCGTCGAGAGCGGATTTGACCGGGTCGCCCACATTGCCTCCGCTCGCGCGTGCGCTGTCGCGTTCCAGGTGCTCCACCAGCCATTGGGCGAACTGCCGTGGCCCGAGCAGCGCTTGCCCGTCATAGGGGGTCTCGAAAGTCGCCCAGCTCCAGCGGTCGCGGTCCTCGATCCCGTACCGCCGCAACAGTTCCCCGCCCAGTGGGCTGTCCGCCCCGCACAGCAGACAGCACCGCAGGAATTCCTCCACGGCCTCGCCCAACGCACCGCGGCGGCGGAGCAGCGTCCGGTAATAGACGATCTCCACCTCCCGGGCGATCAGCGGCCATACGTCCCTGCGGAAGCGGACATCGCCGTGCGCGGCGGCGCGTTCGCGCAGCGCGGCGATCGTCCGGGGCGTGAGCAGCAGCGGCGCGTGGCGTTCGCCCAGGCCCTTCTGGTTGTCGCCGCGCGCCTGGTACGGGACGCCCCGGCGGGAGCCCGCGTACAGGCGCGGCTCCCGGCCCGAGGCGCGGTAGTCGAGGCGGCCCGCGCGCTCCTCGAACGTGCCGCCGCGGCCCTGGGTGAACAGCGCCAGGTAGTCGAAGAAGGTGAGCCCGAGGCCGCGCAGGGCCACCGGCTCCCCCGGGGCGATCGCGTCGAGGTCCACGTCGGCGGGGTTGCCCGGCGCGATGTGGCGTCCGGCCGGGCCGAAAGCGGGCGTGGATGCGGGCACGGACGCAGACGCGGGCGCTGCCGGAAGGTGACCCTGGGCCAGGACCACCGCGTCGACCACCAGCCGCTCGCCGCCCGCCAGCCGCAGCACCTGCCGCCCGCCCCGCTCGGCCAGCGCGACCGCCGTGTCCTGGTGGACCCGTACCGCCACGTGGCGCGGCGCCGTCTCCACCGTCCGCCGGAACGCCCACCGGAGGTACCGCCCGTACAGGGCGCGCGTGGGGTAGGAGTTCGGCCCCAGCGCGCGTGCCTGCGCGACGACGTCGTCCGGGTACCCCTCGGCCTCGCCGACGACGGCCATCAGGGTCGCCCACTCGTGGAGGTTGGGGCCCGGCACCACCGGGCCCGCGCAGGAGACGCTCGCGTCGGTGAACACCGTGATCTGCTCCGCGACCGTGTTCATCAGCAGGTGCGCGGACTGGTCCGTACGCCAGATTCGGCCCGCGCCCGCCGGGGCCGGGTCGACGGCGTGCACGGTCACCGGACGGGCTCCGGGATCCACCGCCGCGTTGGCGCACAACCGCTCCAGGACGATGAGCCCGCGCGGCCCCATCCCCACGATGCCGACGCTGAGCCGACCGTTCAACGCGAGCCCCACTTCTTCTGTTGTCTCCTGCTCGGGCAGTTGCCGATCCTAAGCCGAGCGCAAATCCATCAATGCGTCGCACGACCGATTGATTCATATGACACATAGATCCATTCATGCATACGCTGAATAAGTGGGTCGGTCAGCCTATTTCCCCCCTCGCAATTCCTCCGGATAGCTTTCTGAACCGGCGAGCGAGGGTTGCCCGCAAGGTCGGGTTCCACCTGGCCGCGCGAGCGTGGAGATGCAGAAATGCGCGGGAGCCTCCACGCTCGCGCAATCCCCGTCAACCGGCGGTCCCCTGCCGTCGAGGCAAGACCGCCGGCCCCCACTTTCCGCCTTCCGGACGGAGAATCCTCATGGGTGATTCCACCCCCATCAAGTACAAGCCCTACAATCGGTCGTCGATCAAAAAGGCGCCGCAATGGGAGCGCATACCGCACGACCTGCGCGAAGCGGTCGAGGTCGTGTCGCACGTCCTGCCGTTCAGGACCAACCAGTACGTACTCGACGAGCTCATCGACTGGGACCGCATCCCCGACGACCCGATCTACCGGCTCAACTTTCCGCACCAGAGCATGCTCGACCCGGACGACTTCGCGACCCTGCGCGATCTCCTGCGGTCGGGTGACAAGCAGCAGCTGGCCAAGCAGATCCACGTGGTCCGCTCGCGGATGAACCCGCACCCGGCCGGCCAGCTGACGCACAACGTGCCGGAACTGGACGGCGAGGTCGTCCCCGGGATCCAGCACAAGTACGCGCAGACGGTCCTCTTCTTCCCGAGCGCCGGGCAGACGTGCCACGCCTACTGCACCTTCTGCTTCCGGTGGCCGCAGTTCGTCGGGGAGGAGGACCTGCACTTCGCGGCCCGGGACGCGGCGGGTCTCGCCGCCTACCTCAAGCGGCACCCCGAGGTCACCGACGTCCTGATCACCGGCGGCGACCCGATGATCATGCGGACGGCCAATCTGGAGCGCTACCTCGAACCGCTCCTGGTGCCCGAACTGGCCCACATCCAGAACATCAGGATCGGCACGAAGGCCGTGGGCTACTGGCCGCAGCGCTTCGTCAGCGACGTGGACGCCGACGACCTGCTGCGCCTGTTCGAGCGCGTCACGGCCGCGGGCAAGCACCTCGCGCTGATGGGCCACTACAACCACCCGGCCGAACTGCGCCCCGCCATCGCCCAGGACGCCCTGCGGCGCATCACCGCGACCGGCGCCGTCGTGCGCATGCAGTCCCCCGTGCTGCGGCACATCAACGACGACCCGGCCGCCTGGCGTGAGCTGTGGACCACGGGCGTGAAGCTGGGCGCCGTCCCGTACTACATGTTCGTCGAGCGGGACACCGGCGCGCGTTCCTACTTCGAGCTGCCACTGGCCGAGGCGTACGACATCTACCGCACGGCCTACGCGGGCGTCTCCGGGCTTGCGCGCACCGTGCGCGGGCCGTCGATGAGCGCGTTCCCCGGCAAGGTCCTCATCGACGGCACACCGACGATCCGGGGCGAGAAGGTCTTCGCGCTGCAACTGCTCCAGGCGCGTCGCGGCGACCTCGTCCGGCAGCCCTTCTACGCGAGGTTCGACCCCGCCGCGACCTGGTTCGACCAACTCGAACCCGCCTTCGGGGAGCGCAGGTTCCTCTTCGAGGACGAGCCGTCCGCGACCGACTCCGTACTCGGCAAGCCGCTCGACCTCGTGGAGGCGTGAGGGACATGGCCGAGGACACGCCTCCTGTGTACGAGGTCCTGGCGCTCCGGTTCGGTACGCACGCCGACCGGCCCGCGCGGGACAACTTCCTTCTCGACGAGGGGCAGTTCACCCCGGGCAGCGACATGCCCATGGACTTCTATCTCTGGGTGATCCGAAACGACCGGCACTTCCTGCTCGTGGACACCGGGTTCAACGAGGAGATGGCAAGGCGCCGGGGACGCACCCTGTTCCGCTGCCCCGTCGACGCGCTGGCCGATCTCGGCGTGGCGGCCGAGGACGTCCCGGACGTGGTCATCACGCACATGCACTACGACCACGCGGGCAACCTGGACCGGTTCCCGCACGCCCGGATCCATCTGCAGGAGGACGAACTCCGCTTCTGCACCGGGCCCGCCATGCGCCACCACGTCGTACGCAAGCCCTTCGAGCCGGTCAACGTCAAGACGGCGGTCCAGGGGCTCTTCGAGGAACAGCTCGTCCTGCACCGCGGGGAAGCGGAGATCATCCCCGGCGTGACGGTGCATCCGGTGCCGGGCCACACGCCGGGCACCCAGGTGGTCCGGGTCCCCACCGCACGCGGCTGGGTCGTGCTGGCGAGCGACGCCACGCACCTGTGGGCGAACATCCGGCTGCGCAGCCCGTTCCCCATCCTCGACCACCTCACTCCGATGCTGGAGGGGTACGAGAAGATCGAGGCGCTGGCGGACGGCGACGACCACATCATCCCCGGCCACGACCCCCAGGTGGCCCTGCGGTTCCCCGCGCTCCCGGGGGCGTCCGACTGGGTGCGGCTCCATGAACCCGCGCTCGACGGCCCCCAGGCCGCCGCGGCGGCCGGTGGAGGGGTCCAGTGACGTCGCTCCAGGTGGCCGTCGTCGGTGTGGGCCCGCGCGGTCTCAGCGTTCTCCAGCGGATCTCCGACCTCGCGGACCAGCTGCCCGAGGGCCGCACGCTGGACGTGCACCTCATCGACCCCGGTGACGGCGGCCAGGGCACGCACTCCGCCCGCCAGCCCTCCCACCTGCTGACCAACACCGTCGCCAGCCAGGTGACGATGTTCACCGACGACCGGGGCCCCTCGTTCACCGAGTGGGCGCGGGCCGCCGGGTACCGGGAGTTCGACGGCGTCTTCCACCCGACCGGTGGCGCAGCGGGCGAGCCGCTGGGCGAGCACGCCTATCTGCCCCGGCAGATCCTCGGCGCGTATCTCAGCTGGGTCTTCGACCGGACGGTCCGGTCCCTGCCGCCGCGGGTGCGTGTCGTCCACCACCGCGACCGGGCCGTGGACATCGAGCGGACGGACGGCGACCGCTTCGTGGTCCACCTGGAGAAGGGCTTCGCCCTCCCCAGCGACTACGTCTTCCTCACCACCGGGCACGGCGAGCGGATCCCGACCGAAGAGGACCTCGCGTACGAGGAGTTCGCCCGGGAGAACGCGGACCGCAACCCGGCGCTCGTGTACTGCTCCACTCCCTATCCGGTCGAACGGCTCCAGGCGATCGCCCCCGGCTCGGCCGTCGCGGTCCAGGGATTCGGGCTGACCGCGCACGACGTCGTCTCCGAGCTCACGGTCGGCCGCGGCGGTACGTTCCACGGCTCCGGCCACGCCATGGAGTACCGCCCCTCGGGACGCGAGCCCCGGATCCTCCTCTTCTCCCGCCAGTGCCTGCCCTTCAGCGCGCGGGGGGTGAACCAGAAGGGGATCACCGGAGCCCACCGGCCGCGGTTCTTCACCAAGGAAGCGGTGCGGCGGGCGCGGGAGCGAGCGGCTCAACGGGGTGACTCCCGGCTGGACTTCACCGAGGACGTCCTTCCGCTCCTGCTGCGCGAGATGGGCTACGCCTGTCGCGCGGCGGAGCAAGGCTCCCTTCCGCCCGAGGAGTACGAGCTCACCCCGGCCGACCGTCGGCGGGTCGAGGAGATCCTCGACCCGCTGGGCGGCCTGGACTTCGCGAACCAGGACGCGTTCACCAAGTTCTTCGTGGACTACGTCGAGGACGACCTGGAGCACGCGGAGCTGGGCAACACGACGAGCCCGCTGAAGGCCGCCACCGACGTCATCCGGGACACCCGGGCGAGCCTGCGGGAGGCCGTCGAGTTCTCCGGGCTGACGCCCGCGTCCCACCGGACCTTCAACGCCCGGTACGTACCGGTCATGAACCGGGTCTCGTTCGGCCCGCCCCGGCACCGCAACCACCAGCTCCTGGCACTGCTGCGGGCCGGGATCGTGGATCTGGCCGGCGGCCCCGGGGGGCGCCTGGTGCTCGACCGGGACGCGGCACGGTTCGCCGTCCGCACCGACTACCCGGACGGCCCCGAAATCCGCCACGCCGACGCCCTGGTCGTCGCCCGGCTCGACGCGTTCCACCCCGAGCACGACAGGTCGCCGCTGATCGCCGGACTCCTGGGGCGCGGACTCGTCCGCCCTTACGCGAACGGCCCGTTCACGCCGGGCGGCATCGACATCGACGAGCAGGGCCGTCCGCTCACGGCGGCGGGCGAGCCGCTGCGCACCGCCTGGGCCGTCGGCTATCTCGTCGAGGGGCCGCGGTTCTACACCCACGCGCTGCCGCGCCAGGGAATGGCCTCGCAGTTCACCCTCGACGCCGACGCCGCCGTACGCGGCATGGTCGGGCACATCCAGCACCTGTACGACACCAGCCAGGAGGACGAGCATGCCGGTGCAGAGCGGACGTCAGTTTCCCTACCCGGAGTTCCGTAGGCGCCATGTGCAGGACCGGCCGGAGCCGGTCGTATGGCAGTGGGAGACCCTGGCCGAGGAAATCGAAGCGGCCGAGCACACGGAATACGGCACGGTCACGCTGGCCGCACCCGGAGGCGACCACGAGGTCGTTCCGGGAACGTCGATGACCTTCCAGTCCGTACGGCCCGGTGACAGCACCACGCCGCACACGCATTCCTGGTGGCATCTCTATTTCGTACGGTCCGGATCGGGTGTCCTCGTATTCGACGAGACCGCCGAGAAGGTCGCCCTCGGCGACGGCGACATCGTGCTGATCCCGGCGTGGCACGTCCACCACTTCGAGAACCACGGGGCGGACACGGATCTGCTGCTGCTCAACATGTCGAACCTGCCTCAAATGGCCGGTCTGCACAACAAGTTCTCCAAAGAAAACGCATAAGAGCACACGCAACAGGAGGCGGACATGGCGGACATGTTCAAGCGCATCGACCACATCGGTGTGGTCGTCGACGACATCACCGAAGCGAGGGCGCTCCTGGAGAGCCTGGGAATGCGGCTGGAACGGGCCGAGGAGGTACCCGCCCGGAACGTGAAGATCGCGTTCTACCACTGCGGGGACGGCCGGATCGAGCTCATCGAGCCCACCACGCCGGAGGCCCGCCGGCGCAGGCTGGGCGACGGCAACCAGGCCCGGCTGGAGCACATCGGCGTCGAGGTCGACGACGTGTCCCAGATGATGCGGGCGGTCCAGGGCCTCGGCATCGAGCTCACCACCGGCGAGCCCGTCCCGGTCGGCCCGAACCTCAACGCGTGGACGGAGCCCGGGACTTCGAAGGGGATCCAGTTCCAGCTGGTCCAGCGGGACGCCGTCCAGTAGGCCGGTGAGCGGTCCGCGGCGCCTCGCGTTGCGGTCTGTACATACTAGTAGCTACAGTCCTGGGTGTGGATTCCTTGAAGACGTCTCCTGCACATGACCAAAGGCGAGCCGGGACAGAGCAAGGCGCATCCAGACCCGACGGGCGCCGGTCGACGTGGCTGCTGATCTCCCTGCTCGGCGGCATGTTCCTCGGGAACGTGGACATCGCCGTCGTCAACGTCGCGATCCCCTCGATCCGCGATCGTCTGCACGCGTCCGGCGGTGAACTGGAACTCATCGTCTCGGGCTACACGCTCGCGTACGCGATGCTGCTGATCACCGGTGCGCGGCTGGGGGAGATCCGTGGGCGGCGCCGGACCTATCTGTTCGGACTCGCCGTCTTCACGCTGTCCTCGCTCGCGTGCGGGCTCGCTCCCGACAGCACCACCCTGGTGGGCGCCCGGGTCGTGCAGGGGCTCGGCGCCGCGCTGATGGTGTCCCAGGTCCTGACGGGCATCCAGGTCAACTTCGAGGGCGCCGCACGCCGACGGGCCCTGGGCACCTACACCGGTGTCCTCGGCGTGAGTTCGGTGATCGGGCAGGCGCTCGGCGGCGTCCTGGTGTCGGCCGACATCCTGGGCATGGGCTGGCGTCCCATCTTCCTGATCAACGTGCCGATCGGGATCGCCCTGTTCATCACCTCGTACACCTTCCTTCCCGCCGACCAGAGCACGGGGCGCGAGAAGCTGGACCTGCGGGGCGTCGGGCTGCTGTCGCTCGGCCTGTTCCTGCTGGTGACACCGCTGGTGCTGGGGCAGGACGAGGGCTGGCCGCTGTGGACATGGGTCTGCCTGATCGCGTCCGTGCCGGCCTTCGCCCTGTTCGTCGGGGTGGAGCGGGCCATCGCGCGTCGCGGCGGCGATCCGCTGATGAACGTCTCACTGCTCGCCCGCAGGCAGATCGCCCTGGCGCTCCTCTCCCAAGGCGCGACCCGGGCCGGGTACTTCGCGCTGCTGTTCGTCCTCGCGATCTACCTTCAGCAGGGGCTCGGCAAGAGCGCGGTGTACGCGGGACTGATCCCGATCGCGTGGGTGGCGACGTTCGCCCTGGTCGGGCCGGTGCTCGGGCGGACGGGTCCGCGCATCCGCAAGCTCGCGGCGCCCGTCGGCGGCCTGCTGATGGCGGTCGCGTTCGCCGGTGTGGCGGCCGGCGCGCAGGGCACCGGCTGGCTGATCGTCCTCCTCGGCATCGGAGGCGTCGGTTACGGCGCGGCGTTCAGCGGGACGCTCGCCCGTCTGACGGACTCCGTCGAAGCGCGGTACGCGCCGGACGTGAGCGGCCTGTTCAACACGACGCTCCAGGTCGGCGGAACGATGGGCGTGGCGGTCTTCGGAACCGTTTATCTGGGGCTCGTCGAACGCAGCGGTGATCCGCGGGACGCGTTCAGTACGACCAACGCGGTTCTGGCACTTGTGTCGCTCGCCGCGGCCGCGCTGATAGCACTCGCGGGAAAGGCCGAGGCGTCCAAGGCCGTGAACAGGGCAGCGCAGAGCTGATATTTCCCTTCCTCAACCCACAAGAAAAGCATGAACCGAAAAGAAATGGAGTTCGTACTGTGGATGTCATCCGTCACCCCGGAGACGCGATCAAGGGTCCCGAGGACCGCTTCTCCGGTGATGTGTGGCTGTGGCCGCGCATCGGCGCCACCGCCCACGTGGAAGTACGGAACGTGCTGTTCACGCCTGGCTCCCGCAGCGCCTGGCACCGGCACCCCGCGGGACAGGTCCTGCACGTCACCGAGGGCGTAGGGGTCGTTGGCTACCGGGGCGGCGAGCGCCAGGAGATCAGGGCGGGCGACACGGTCGTCTGCCACCCGGGCGAAGAGCACTGGCACGGCGCGGGCCCTCACACATTCATGACGCACATAGCCGTCACGGACGGTCCGACGGAATGGAAGGAACACGTGACGGAGGCGGAGTACCGGGACTGAAGCCCGGCCGGATGGAGCGTCGGCGCGGGGCCCCGTCCCCGCGCCGACGCTCCATTGAGAGGGGGAACTCCGCTGTTCCATCGGAGGGTTCGCGATTACTCGCCGATGACCCTTGGGAGAAATGAATAAGGTATCGTGCGCTCCCACAACCACGTGCTGTCCGACGGTGTAAAGGGCCCCTTGGCGGCATTACATATGCTGCTGTCCATGAGTATCGAGCTGCATCACTTGCGCGGGTTTCTGGCCTTGGCAGACGAGAAGCACTTCACCCGGGCCGCGAAGCGGATGAACGTGTCCCAGCCGACGCTCAGTCGCAACATCCGACGCCTCGAAGAGCTGGTCGGCCGGCGTCTGCTGGAACGGACCACGCGTCAGGTGGCCCTCACCCCGGCCGGTGAGGAGCTCTATGACCAACTCCGGGTCATCATTCCCCGCTTGGAGGCCGCGCTGCGGCCCGAGGTCCACGAAGACGTGTTTCGCGTGGGGTTCGCCTGGGGCTTTCCCACGGGATGGACGCAGGAGGTCATCGCCTCCTTCGAAGCGGAGACCGGGATGTCGGTACGCGTCCACCGCCATGACGCGAAACTCGCCGGAGTGGACCGCGGCGACGCCGACCTGGCGATCCTCCGAGGCCGTGTATCCGCCGCGAACATGCGGTCCGTCACCCTGCTGCGAGAGCGCCGGATCGTGGCGGTGTCGACGCGTTCGGAACTCGCCGGGCGGGAGGAGATCCGCTGGCAGGAGATCGCCGACCACCGGCTCGTGCTCAACGAGGTGAGCGGGACGACCGACTTGGCCGACTGGCCGTCGGACCGCCGCCCCAGCGTCTCCGTCGTCTGCCGCAATTTCGACGAGTGGCTGGAGGCCGTCGCCTCCAACAAGGGCGTGGGCGTGGTGCCGGAGTTCGTCGGGCGCCAGCACATCCACCCCTTCGTGTCCTTCCTCTCCGTCCCCGACGCCCCAAGCGTCCCTCTCAACCTGGTCTATCCGCAGCGCGGCGGACACCCGCTGATACGGCGCTTCG
Organism: Streptomyces sp. ERV7; assembly: GCF_001653515.1. Classification (GTDB taxonomy): domain Bacteria; phylum Actinomycetota; class Actinomycetes; order Streptomycetales; family Streptomycetaceae; genus Streptomyces. The sequence continues at coordinate 12,758 of NZ_LYOY01000116.1, forward strand.
TGACGATGGCACAGGCGGCGCTCGGTACACCGCCGGGCGGTCCGGGGCCGACCGGTTACGAGGACTGATCAGAGCGGTCGAGGGTGCGGCGCGCCAGTACCTCCAGGCCCTCCGCGATGTGCTCCCTGCTCAGGCCCAGTTCGCGTTGGTGGCGGAACAGCTCGGGGGTCAGGGGGGCCAGCAGGTGGTCCGCGAGGTGGGCGCCCGGGTCGTGCAGGGGCTCGGCGCCGCGCTGATGGTGTCCCAGGTCCTGACGGGCATCCAGGTCAACTTCGAGGGCGCCGCACGCCGACGGGCCCTGGGCACCTACACCGGTGTCCTCGGCGTGAGTTCGGTGATCGGGCAGGCGCTCGGCGGCGTCCTGGTGTCGGCCGACATCCTGGGCATGGGCTGGCGTCCCATCTTCCTGATCAACGTGCCGATCGGGATCGCCCTGTTCATCACCTCGTACACCTTCCTTCCCGCCGACCAGAGCACGGGGCGCGAGAAGCTGGACCTGCGGGGCGTCGGGCTGCTGTCGCTCGGCCTGTTCCTGCTGGTGACACCGCTGGTGCTGGGGCAGGACGAGGGCTGGCCGCTGTGGACATGGGTCTGCCTGATCGCGTCCGTGCCGGCCTTCGCCCTGTTCGTCGGGGTGGAGCGGGCCATCGCGCGTCGCGGCGGCGATCCGCTGATGAACGTCTCACTGCTCGCCCGCAGGCAGATCGCCCTGGCGCTCCTCTCCCAAGGCGCGACCCGGGCCGGGTACTTCGCGCTGCTGTTCGTCCTCGCGATCTACCTTCAGCAGGGGCTCGGCAAGAGCGCGGTGTACGCGGGACTGATCCCGATCGCGTGGGTGGCGACGTTCGCCCTGGTCGGGCCGGTGCTCGGGCGGACGGGTCCGCGCATCCGCAAGCTCGCGGCGCCCGTCGGCGGCCTGCTGATGGCGGTCGCGTTCGCCGGTGTGGCGGCCGGCGCGCAGGGCACCGGCTGGCTGATCGTCCTCCTCGGCATCGGAGGCGTCGGTTACGGCGCGGCGTTCAGCGGGACGCTCGCCCGTCTGACGGACTCCGTCGAAGCGCGGTACGCGCCGGACGTGAGCGGCCTGTTCAACACGACGCTCCAGGTCGGCGGAACGATGGGCGTGGCGGTCTTCGGAACCGTTTATCTGGGGCTCGTCGAACGCAGCGGTGATCCGCGGGACGCGTTCAGTACGACCAACGCGGTTCTGGCACTTGTGTCGCTCGCCGCGGCCGCGCTGATAGCACTCGCGGGAAAGGCCGAGGCGTCCAAGGCCGTGAACAGGGCAGCGCAGAGCTGATATTTCCCTTCCTCAACCCACAAGAAAAGCATGAACCGAAAAGAAATGGAGTTCGTACTGTGGATGTCATCCGTCACCCCGGAGACGCGATCAAGGGTCCCGAGGACCGCTTCTCCGGTGATGTGTGGCTGTGGCCGCGCATCGGCGCCACCGCCCACGTGGAAGTACGGAACGTGCTGTTCACGCCTGGCTCCCGCAGCGCCTGGCACCGGCACCCCGCGGGACAGGTCCTGCACGTCACCGAGGGCGTAGGGGTCGTTGGCTACCGGGGCGGCGAGCGCCAGGAGATCAGGGCGGGCGACACGGTCGTCTGCCACCCGGGCGAAGAGCACTGGCACGGCGCGGGCCCTCACACATTCATGACGCACATAGCCGTCACGGACGGTCCGACGGAATGGAAGGAACACGTGACGGAGGCGGAGTACCGGGACTGAAGCCCGGCCGGATGGAGCGTCGGCGCGGGGCCCCGTCCCCGCGCCGACGCTCCATTGAGAGGGGGAACTCCGCTGTTCCATCGGAGGGTTCGCGATTACTCGCCGATGACCCTTGGGAGAAATGAATAAGGTATCGTGCGCTCCCACAACCACGTGCTGTCCGACGGTGTAAAGGGCCCCTTGGCGGCATTACATATGCTGCTGTCCATGAGTATCGAGCTGCATCACTTGCGCGGGTTTCTGGCCTTGGCAGACGAGAAGCACTTCACCCGGGCCGCGAAGCGGATGAACGTGTCCCAGCCGACGCTCAGTCGCAACATCCGACGCCTCGAAGAGCTGGTCGGCCGGCGTCTGCTGGAACGGACCACGCGTCAGGTGGCCCTCACCCCGGCCGGTGAGGAGCTCTATGACCAACTCCGGGTCATCATTCCCCGCTTGGAGGCCGCGCTGCGGCCCGAGGTCCACGAAGACGTGTTTCGCGTGGGGTTCGCCTGGGGCTTTCCCACGGGATGGACGCAGGAGGTCATCGCCTCCTTCGAAGCGGAGACCGGGATGTCGGTACGCGTCCACCGCCATGACGCGAAACTCGCCGGAGTGGACCGCGGCGACGCCGACCTGGCGATCCTCCGAGGCCGTGTATCCGCCGCGAACATGCGGTCCGTCACCCTGCTGCGAGAGCGCCGGATCGTGGCGGTGTCGACGCGTTCGGAACTCGCCGGGCGGGAGGAGATCCGCTGGCAGGAGATCGCCGACCACCGGCTCGTGCTCAACGAGGTGAGCGGGACGACCGACTTGGCCGACTGGCCGTCGGACCGCCGCCCCAGCGTCTCCGTCGTCTGCCGCAATTTCGACGAGTGGCTGGAGGCCGTCGCCTCCAACAAGGGCGTGGGCGTGGTGCCGGAGTTCGTCGGGCGCCAGCACATCCACCCCTTCGTGTCCTTCCTCTCCGTCCCCGACGCCCCAAGCGTCCCTCTCAACCTGGTCTATCCGCAGCGCGGCGGACACCCGCTGATACGGCGCTTCGTGACGATGGCACAGGCGGCGCTCGGTACACCGCCGGGCGGTCCGGGGCCGACCGGTTACGAGGACTGATCAGAGCGGTCGAGGGTGCGGCGCGCCAGTACCTCCAGGCCCTCCGCGATGTGCTCCCTGCTCAGGCCCAGTTCGCGTTGGTGGCGGAACAGCTCGGGGGTCAGGGGGGCCAGCAGGTGGTCCGCGAGGGGG